>OZ242320.1:0-5747750 GCA_965208125.1 Candidatus Latescibacterota bacterium | reverse complement strand
TTGCACAAAGGCGACAAGTGCCTGCTCTGGCATACCTGCAAGTGCTTCGTAGGGCGCGTTGATCAACGCGACAATATCGCGCTCATCCAATGAGCGCAGCACGCGATGCACATCTCTTTGCCACCCGGCTGTCAACGTGCGTACCAGCACTTCAACTTCCAGGTTGACATCTTCCTGTAGCACGCGCCGCAAATAGCCCAGGTCGGCACTCGGACTGCCCGCAAGTATTAAAATTCGCACGCGGCTTTCGAGCACATCTGTCGAGGCCACTACGCGGTTGTTGCCCACTGTACGCTCACCTGCCTGTGCCGCAATCTGTACCGAAAATACATGCCGCCCGGATCGCTCGGGTCTGATCTCAAATTCAAGGGTCTGTTCGCCATCGGACAGCGCAATGGTTTGGGCACTCACTTCCCGATTATTCAAGAGCACGCGCACCTGCTCGCGCACCCGTTCAAATCCGGAAGAAAGCACGCGGACTTGCATCACAAGTGACCTGCCCACATAGCCCAGAGGATCTATAACCACCGATACAATGGACACATCTTTAGGGGGAATCGGATCCCCTGTTCCCACCGCGAGTACAGGCGCGCCCAGATCGACCGCTGCTCGCTCGGGGCGCCCACCCAAATTTTGTCCGCCGTCTGAGATGAGCACCACAGCAGCAAGCCCTTCACCCATTGTACGCTCGCGCAACCCATCTAATGCACCTGCCAGATCAGTCGCTCGCCCCGCCCAGGTAAGTTCTTCACTATCTCGCAGGGGCGTTAAAACATCGGAAAACCGAAACTGCGTCACCCGTGCGCGAGCACGCAAATTTTTGAGTGTGGGATCGGTTAGCACGGCTTTTGCAACTTCAAAACGCGCGGTATCGCCATCTGCTATTTTCATGCTTTCGCTGTCGTCGATGAGCACGGCGACCAAGGGCAAACGCTGCGTGTGCAACGTCAGCGAAAGCATCGGCTCCATTAAAAGGCCAATTAACAAAACGAGTGCCGCGACGCGTACGCCCAACAACAATTGGTGTATGCCCGTAAGGCGCGAGCGATACATTAAAAAAGCGAGATAAATTCCGGCGCAGCCAACGAGTAATAGCAGCCATCCGTCTGAGAGGGAAAACCCAATATCGCGCAGCATTGTTATACCTGCCGCTCGCGCAGCCCAGGCAGCGGCAACCGCGGGGCCGCATTCAAATTACCCCTGGCAACTTCACCTCGGGCCAAGCGAAAAGCACCTGCGCCAGCAATCATCGCCGCATTGTCTGTACACAGGGCCGTAGGCGGATAAAATACACCCATCCCGAGTTTGGAGGCTTTGTCATCGAGTTGCGCCCGCAGCGCGCGATTGGCGGCGACTCCACCCGAAAGCAATACACGCTCTGTACCTGCTTCTCGCGCTGCTCTGACTGTCTTATCCACCAGCACATCTACTACAGCCGCCTGAAAACTCGCCGCAATATTCGCTCGGATAGTTTCAATATCTTCTACGGCGAGATCGCGAATCCGATAGAGTACAGACGTTTTTAACCCGCTAAAACTAAAATCAAATCCCGGATTGTTGATCAACGCACGCGGAAAATCAAAGGCGTCGGGATTCCCCTCTTCGGCAAGCATCGAAATACGCGGTCCGCCCATAGTGACCTCTCCCTCGCGCAATAGCCCCAATATTTTAGCCACTTTATCAAATGCTTCGCCTGCGGCATCGTCGCGCGTGCGCCCCCAGCGCTCGTAATTGCCCCATGCACAGACATAAATCAATTCCGTATGCCCTCCCGAAGCCACCAGTGCCATAAAGGGCGGCACCAGGTCGGGATGCGCCATACTGCCTGCAAATAAATGTCCTTCGATGTGATGCACACCCACAAGGGGTAGCCCCGAACCGAGTGCAAGCCCTTTGCCTATGGAAATGCCCACCAGCAGGCAACCCACCAGGCCGGGTCCCTGTGTCACAGCAATACCACCTAAGTCATCCAGTTTCAGGTCGGCTTCTGAAAGTGCCCGATCGACGACGGGCAGGAGTGTTCGTATATGGTTGCGAGATGCCAATTCGGGCACTACGCCACCGTAGAGGCTGTGTTCTGTTTGAGAAAAAATTGTGTTGGAATAGATATGTCCATCGGCTACCACGGCAGCTGCAGTTTCGTCGCAGGATGTTTCAATACCTAAAATGGGCCGATCAGAAATGCTCATAAGTACGTATTAGCTGTTGGGAAAATGAGGGGAGTGTATCGACAGACGAAGGGGAAAGAGAAAGAAACCGGTGCCGCCCTTATTGGGAGAAGGTGAAACGGCAAACCGGTGAGAAAAAAAACAACCATTTCGGCGGGGTATTCCCCACCGAAATGGTAGCTCTACTTGTAGGACTCGGTAATATTCCGACCCGTGCTAATTTCACCGTTGTCAATCCGCAAATTAAATCCGCAGTTGGGATTGTTGCATACCCATGCCTTGTACATGATAGATGCCCCATCGCGCCCATAATCCGACAGCGGTATCAAAATACCCGTGTTGCACTTCAAACACTGTGGAAATGCTTGCTCCATAAAACCCTCCTCTCCACCGGCGTCTTTAAAAAAAATTTCGCCATGCACACAACCCTTTCGGCCATAAATAGGGGTGATCATGGCCAAGGGATAAATTTGAAGATAATGTAACAAACTTATGTACAAAGTCAACTTGTTTTATCCCATTTTCCCGTGTTTATCCCGTGCCAAAGCAATTGACAAGTGCATTTTCTCGGTTTATTTTGGTGCGCCTTCTCGTCGCGTTTTTTAGACCCTTATTTCGGAGGAAGTCTATGCCTACAGGTATCCGCAATTTTGTCATTTTTGTTGTCGCCATAATTGTATCGTGGATCGTGGGGTCATCTGTGCCGCCTACATGGACTGTTGAGCAAATCACTTTAGATGTTCTCACAGACGACAGCGGCCAGCTATATTACATCTACAGAGGTAAACCCGCCTACTTCGATGCGGTGCCGATTGAACAAGCCCAACTCAATCCCTCAAGAATACACGGCTCCAGCGAAACGCCTCCCATCAAAGAAGAATTTGTCTCCTTCGTAGAAAACGGAGAAACAAAATACAAACAGCTTCTTGCAAAACACCACTGGGGCTACTGGTCACTGCTGCCCGCGGTGGTAGCCGTGCTCTTGTGCTGGATTACCAAAGAACCCGTCACAGCTCTTTTGGGTGGTATTATTTCGGGCGCGCTTATTTTGACCCGCTATGACTTTACGGGCGAGGTCTTAATCCCCTCATTATCAACGACAAATGCCGCGAGTATCTTATTGCTCTATTTGTGGCTCCTGGGTGGGCTTATGGGGATATGGTCGCGCACGGGTGCGGCGCAAGCTTTTGCCGAATTTATGACTGTGCGTTTTGTGCGCGGTCCCAAGAGCGCCAAGCTCGTCGCCTGGATGCTCGGTGTCATCTTCTTCCAGGGCGGCACTGTCAGTACAGTGCTGGTCGGTACAACTGTCAAACCCATTGCCGATGAGGAAAAAATCAGCCACGAAGAACTTGCGTACATCGTTGATTCGACCGCTTCACCAATTGCTTCACAACTCGCTTTTAACGCCTGGCCGGGCTATGTTCAGGCATTTATCTTTGTCGCTGGCGTCAGTTTTTTAGCTACCGAAGCCGACCGCCTTCTCTTCTTCTTTAAGAGTGTCCCATTCTGCTTCTACGCCATTTTCGCTGTGTTGGGCACGTTCTTGCTCAGTATTGAAAAACCCCTCTTTTTGGGCAAGCAACTCAAGGAGGCTATGCAGCGCTCTCGGGAGACGGGCCAACTCGACGCCGATGATGCCGATCCTTTGAGTGCCAAAGAACTGCAGGGAAGCAATGTGCCCGAAGGTTATACGCCGCATGTTCTCGAATTTTTCCTGCCTCTGGGCGCGCTTATCGCCATTGCTATTGGGACTTTTATCATCAGCGGATCTCCCAACGTGCAATGGGCTTTTGGCATCGCGCTTTTGATAGCCGTGGGTATGGCTCTTGCCAAGGGCATGTCGCTTAAGGATATCGTTTCAGGATTTCACGATGGTCTCAAAGGTGTGGTGCTCGGCTCGGTTATTCTCTTGCTCGCCATCACTATAGGCGGTATCAGCAAGGAAACGGGCGGGGGCATCTTTTTGGTTGAACAACTCGGGGATACCATTCCATACTTCATTTTGCCGGTTTTGCTCCAGCTTCTCACGATGGCGATTGCCTTTTCCACAGGTACGAGTTGGGGCACGTATGCGGTGGCTTTCCCACTGGCTATGCCATTGGCCTGGGCGGTTGCCACGGCAAATGGTCTGTCGCACCCCGAACTTTTTATGACGCTGTGTTTTGCCGCTGTCATAGACGGTAGTGTTTACGGCGATCAGTGCTCGCCCATTTCAGATACCACGGTTCTCAGTTCTATGTGTACGGGTTGCGACTTAATGGATCACGTCAAAACGCAAATCCCACAAGCCTCCATTGCCGCTGGCATGGCCGCAATCTGCTGGACCGTCGTCGCTTTCTTCACAGCGTAATGGATTCTCCATAATTATCATCAAAAGGAGACACACAATGCCTGTTGGAATGATTCTATTTATGACATTTATAGTGACTCTGTTCATTATTGGTTTTATTGTTATTTCTTCTGAACACAAAAAATCAGATTGAATATTCCAGTGATGAATCGCCTTTTTCACGCAGAGCTCGAATTGCCCATTCGCGGCAAAAGTCAGCGCGTTACCCGTCGTCCCAATGTTGCGCCTGGTGAAACGGCAGTTCTTTTTGATGAAGAAAGTCCAGGGTGCATCCATCACTGGTGGCTCACTTATGGGTATAAGCGCGAAGGCGATGCGCGCGATCCCATCCACGATTTGCAACTCCGCCTCTATTGCGATGGGGAGGACGATCCCACTGTCGATCTCCCCATCGCCCATTTTTTCGCCATTCTCTTCGAACACGATATTTATCCCATTGATAGCGCGGCTATCAAGATCCTTCCCAAAAACGCGCTCAATTGTTATTTGCCCATCCCTTTCAAATCGCTGCGTCTCGAAATTACAAATAATAGCGGTCGCGCTATTCCGCTCTGGTTCATGGCCGATTGGTCGTCGTATGACAATACCGAATTAACCCCGTTGCGTCTCCACGTCAAGCACCGGGGCGAATACCCCGCCCAATCGCTCGGCAGTATGCTGATGGCCGACTATTCGGGCAGTGGATTTATCGCGGGCATGGTCAAGGGTGTGGTCGTAAGGGATCGCGCGGATAGCTGGTATCACACTGGCGGAGATTTGTGGCTGCTCGATGGAGAAAGCGATCCTCACGCCCTGCGCGGCATTGGGGGTGAAGATATTTTTAATATGAGCTTTGGGATATGGAAGGTACAAACTGACTGGGTTGGTGCGCCGCATATCCATCGAAGTACTGGACACACGGCGGGTGGCTCCGGTTACGAAGGCGTGATGTACCGCTTTTTTGGTCCCGATCCAATATGGTTTGATCACTCGGTCATGATTCGTTTCGGGTCCCGTGGGAATGATCTGGAAAGCGTCATCTACGCCTATGTCAATCCCGCCGATCCTCCAGCTATTCACACGCCAGCCCAATGGCAAATCGCGGGGCCTTTTCCCTGCAACACCCGCGAAGATTTTAATCAATCCGAATGGGCCGAAAAACCCATTGCCGATTGGCCCAATACACATACCGCTGATTTTGATATCTACATAGGCGAGAACGCACCCACTACATTTTCAATGCCCATCCAGGTGGATTCAGAACGCGGCTGGTGCGATTTCGCACGGCACCTTCGCGGTCGCAAACGCACCAATGTGGGCACCCAACCCGCCAATATCTCGGCTTATGCAGTAGGACAAATTACTCTGCCCGAAGCGGGAGCGTACACTCTCGCTGTCGGTTATGACGACTGGATTCGCGTGTGGGTCAATGGCGAGGAGATTCACGCAGGGGAACATGACAGCGGATTCGCCGTTGACCATATTCCATGTGAACTCCCTGTTGGGCCTTCTGAAATACGGATCAAACTCTCAAATTTCGACAATGCCCAATGGCGTCTCTGGACCTTCCACATCGCATTGCAAAAAACATAAAAAAACGCAGGACTTAGAGCGTCCTGCGTTTCGCGTTTTTTTTGAGATTTTCACTATTTTCTCAGCGCGAGGCCAGAGCAGATGGGTCGCCTTCTATCCAGGCTTCACCTCCGTCTGTCCATACCTCTTTTTTCCAAATCGGCACGGTCTGTTTTAACCGATCAATCGCGTAGTGACACGCTTCCAAAGACGCTTTGCGATGCGGGGAAGAAATCGCGATCAGAACACTGATTTCCCCAATTTCCAACCGGCCTACGCGGTGCAGTATTCCCACGCAATCCACCTCCCACTTTTCTTTTACTTCATCTCCAATTTCACGCATTTTCTTTTCAGCCATGTCTCTATACGCATCATAGACGAGATAAGAGGTTCCGCGCCCTTTTGTATTGTCTCGCACCACGCCCGCAAATGTGGTTACTGCGCCGTCCGAATCAGCCAGTACCGCATTGTATAACGCATCTGGTTTTATCTCTTCGTTCTGGATTTTATATATATCACCAACCATAATAATTTCCTCTAAAGACGAACAGGTAGGCCCCTACCCACCGCTCACAGGTGGAATAAATGCCACTTCATCACCATCTTGAAGTTTCGCATCCCGTTCCACATACGCCTGATTGACCGATACCATCAAACTCGGTGCCATGTCTGTAAATCGCGTCTGTTCCGATGCGAGCTTTGATATCAAATCCGTTACTGTCGCACTATCTGGCAGTGTCATTTCCCGCTCACCAGTGCCAATCAAATCGCGACAAGATGCAAAAAAGAGCACTTTGATATTCAATTTCCACTCCACAAGAGACGATTTTTTAATTTTTTTTAAGTCTCGGGTTGTCCTGGATGCCCGCTTTGCGACCGCGTTTGGCGATGGATGTGCCATCGATTTGCTTAATATCTGCTGTAAAATCAATTGGCGATGCACCACTGATTGCACTGCCCACACCAAAACCGGCAATCGGACACTTCAATCGCACAAATTCTGAAATCCGCTCGGGCGTTAATCCACCACTTACAAAAATACCCACCTCGTCAAAGCCCGCGCTATCCAATGTTCTGCGTACGCGCCATACCAGATCGGGTGTGACGCCACCCAATTCCGAGGGTGTATCCAGACGGACGCCCCACAATCGCCCGGCCATTGCCTGCGCAACGCGCACGCTTTCTTCAGCTTCGTCGCGAAATGTATCTACCAGTACAATACGCCGCACGGAATCGGGCATGTGGGTATCAAAAGCTTGGGCAGCGGCTACTGTGTCGCCGTAAATCAATATCAAAGCGTGTGGCATTGTGCCCGATGCTTTTCGATCGGATAGGGCAGCGCCTGCGGGTGTTGCACAGCTAACACATCCCCCGATCAATGCGGCGTATTCCATGCGGTCTGATACGGCGGGATGTACGTGCCGCGCACCAAAACTGATCACGGGAATCTCGCCTGCGGCTTCTACACAGGCGCGCGCCGCAGTAGCCCAACCACTGCCATGCGCGAGCGTGCCCAATAAAGCTGTTTCAAAAATTCCAATGGCGCAGTAATCTGTGTGAAGGCGCAATACCACTTCTTTGCTCGCCATTGCCGATCCTTCATCCAGTGACCAGATCTCTGCATCTTCGGGCAATATCTGACGCAAAATGTCCACAACCTCTCGGATGCCGCACAAAAGGCCTTCGGCATTGGGAAATACCTCCATAACCACCGATGGATTGCGGCTTTCGGCTTTGAGTACTTCGAGGGTATTTAAAAAATACTGATCTGCCCGGTTTCTGTCCAGGAATGGGATGTCATTCATATCTAAAAATATGGGGTGGGCAGGCACATAAGCGTCGCCTCTACTGCGCCAATTTTTTCTTCATTGCATCCAAAAATGTCAAAGGAACCCGAACAGTTCCCATTACGGCTTGACCGCGACCATCGCCGTGGCAATCTGATCCACCCGTTGTGAGCAGGCCATAGTGTTGTGCTATATCCGCATAGCGACGCACATCTGCGCGATCGTGTTTGATATGCATCACTTCTATACCCTCCAATCCCTGTTTGATCAGGTCGGGAATAAGAGCATCGCGGCGGTACAAGACGGGATGTGCCAGACTGGCCAATCCACCAGCCGCGTGGATGACTTCTACCGCTTCGCGCGGCGTCAATACATATTTGGGTTGGTACGCTGGTTTGCCATATCCCAGATATTTTTGGAATGCGTGATCGTGGGAAAACACAAATCCCTCTTCGACCAGCACGTCTGCCACATGAGGGCGCCCGATAGTAGCATCTCCCGCTTTGTGTAACACCTGCGCCATTGTGATTCGCACGCCCAGACGATTGAGTCGAGCCACTATTTTTTCTGCGCGGTTGCGCCGCGCGTCTTGAAATTTCTGTAGATACGCCAGTAAATCCGAATTTGCAGGATCGATAAAATAGCCCAAAATGTGGATGTCTATGCCGGCTTCCTGTGCGCTCAATTCGATGCCGGGAATTACTTCTACACCGATGTTCTGGCCGACATTCTGAGCTTCTTGCACGCCAGCGACCGAGTCGTGATCCGTCAGACTGATGGCCGATAGTCCCAATTCGGCTGCTCTCTGAACAACTTGTGTGGGGGAGAAAGAGCCATCTGATTGCGTCGAATGCAGATGCAAATCAATATAAGATGCCATAGAAAAGTCAGTGGTCAGTGCTATACGTACGTCAATCCCGGTGCCTGTTTTTTGCCTTCGCGCTGTAGTTTGCGCAATTGACCGCGCAACAAATTGCGCTTGATCGCGTTGAAATGTTCGAGGATGAGCACGCCATCCAGGTGGTCAATTTCGTGCTGAAGTGCTTTGGAGGCAATGCCATCCAACGTCATCTCAAATACACTTCCATTTTCGTTGAGTGCACGCACACGTACCTGTGCCGGGCGTTTGACATCTCCGACAATTTCTGGCAGGCTCAGACACCCTTCTTCGCCAACACATTCACCCTCCGCCCATAAAATTTCCGGGTTGATAAATGCCAGAGGTTCCGACATGGGGTCGCGCGGGCGAACATCCATTACCAGAAGTCGTCCTGTAAAGCCCACCTGTTGCGCTGCAAGGCCAACGCCTTCGGCCTCATACATTGTTTCGAACATGTCTTCAACAAGTTGCCGCACTTCATCGGTTACATCTTGAACGGGAGTTGCTTTTTTTCTCAGCGTTGGACAACCAAATTTTTTTATTTCGAGCAAGGCCATATTTATCAGTTTAGTCCTTCGTCTCTATTTTTAATAACGCTTCATTCAAGCTGCCCGTGCGATACCCTTGAAGATCCAGGGTAACATAGCGATACCCGATATTTTTGAGTGCCTGAGCCACAGCTTCATTTGTACCGTCCTGAAAAAACCGCGCCAGATCCTCAGGCGGAACTTCAATTCGGGCAATGTCTTCGTGGTGCCGAACGCGCACTTGCACAAATCCACGGGCTTTCAAAAATCGCTCGGCGCAGTCAATTTTACGCAATGCTTCCTCTGAGACGGCTGTGCCATAGGGTATTCGGGAAGACAAACACGCCGATGCGGGCATGTCCCAGGTGGGTAGTTGCCATTGCTTTGACAATGTTCTGACATCGTCTTTGGTGAATCCCAATTCGACCATTGGTGCGCGAATACCCCGGGATTTGGCGGCAGCCATCCCCGGGCGGTAATCGCCTACATCGTCGGCTATTGCGCCGTAGAGCAAATACTGGAACTTTCCTGCATAGTGTTCGATTACTTCGTCCAGTTTATCGGCCAGCGCGCTTTTGCAGTGAAAACACCGATCGGGATCGTTTTTTACGTAGTCGGGGTTTTCCATCTCCCGGGTATAGACGATGTCGAGTCGAATGCCAATTTGCTCGGCCAGTGCTTGCGCCTTTTCGAGTTCACCAGACGCATAACTCGCGGAGACTGCGGTTACTGCCAGTGCCTGGTCGCCCAGAACCCGATGCGCTGCCGCTGCCAAAAACGCGCTGTCAACCCCACCCGAAAATGCCACGACCACACTGCCCATGTCTTTGAGTAAAGCATTCAGCCGTGTGAGTTTTTCATCAAGTGTCATGTTTTTCATCCTCATTCACTTCTTAACCGTGCCAGGTATTACCACTGCATCCACCATTCCGTGCAATATTTTTTTGTCTGGTGGACAGACTGTCGCTTGTAATCCCGAGAGCACTGCTTTGTCTTTAATGATAAAATAATAAGGCTGCAATCTTACCCGTCCCCTGAATGTTTCGATTTGATCGGTATCGTAATCGTAATACGATACCGAAAAAGTCGCGCCATTGTGAAATTCCTGCACGATATGAGGCGTTTGCTTAAAAGCGCATAGTGCCTCGTCGATCACACCTTGCCAATCTCGCTCGGCCATGTCGTGTCCAATGGTTACACCGCGACTGCCCCAGGCCATTTCAGAATACCCCGAGGGTTTGATGACCAGTTGTCGGTGTTTTTGGCCCAGGTGCCCCAGTGCACGCCAATCGGAAAAGGATTGCCCATCAATTTCTAAACCCGCAATAATGCCCTGAGGTGGCAATGGCGCAGGGTCTAAGATCCACGTTTTGGGAAAGGTTTGTTGCAAAAAGGCCACGGATTTTTTGCCCAAATGTTGATGCCAGAAATTCGATAGCAAGGGATGGTGGAATAGCGCCATCATCATCTTTTCTTCGTGATATGCTTTTAAAGGGGGTGTGATTTTGACGAGGCCTTTGCGCACTGCGTATAAAATCAAATCAATTTGGGGCAGGTTCCGCAAATCGAATAACTCAAAAAATCTGTATATCACGTCTATGCGTCGGCGACCATGCACCCCATCGATAAATAGTCCATCTTCGACAAAAGATAGTTCTTCGGGTCCAATGACATAAGTTTCCAGACCAGTGGCATTCAGTCGGTCGCCCAGATACGACATTTCAGGGCGGTAAGCCGATGCTTCTTCCGAGACCACTATGCCCAAAACAGGCGCGTCTGTGCTGGCAACGTCACGGATCATCTGTGCAAATCCAGTGACCATCCCGTTTGCGCCGCCCACAATTTGATCGCCGAGTTTGGCATATCGCTCTGCCAGGCTTGCCGTAAATCCGATCCCACCGGGTACGGAATCCAATTCCGTGGCAATCATTCCCGCGCGCGTGGGTATCACATCGGGCCGAATCACGAGGGGCACATGGCTTTTGAATCGGCTCATTTGTCCAAATTTGATTACTTCTTCCGACTTCCCCTGGTCCAAATACCGCGAAACCCATGTGGGCTGAATACCCCTTATACTTTGCGAATACAATAGATTTAATGCTTTGTAAAACTGGTAGAGATGTTGCCCTAAAGCCTCGAGGTGTGATAGAACTGGGGGGGGGAGCCACCACGGATCGGGCGATACGCGCCACGAACTGTTCGACTGCGGATGCACCTCACGCTGTACTTCGGTATATAAACCACCTCTGGGCGTCAGAGCGTCAATATAGCGTGCCCGTTCCCGGGCGTCCATCTCGTCAACGGATTTCTCCGTGTCACACATGCTCATAAAAATTCCTTCGATTGGCGTGTTTGCATTTTCTAAAATCTATTCCCAAAAATACAAAGAACAGGGATTTCTGCAAGATGCGAAGCCCTGTTCTGTTAACATGATAAATATGTAGGTGCTTATCCTTTGCGCTTTGATCGCAGATGCTCACTGATAAGCGCGCGCTCGGCTTCCGAGAGCACTGGATCATCCTCTTGTTCGGATGGGGATTCTGCCTCATCGTCTGCCAGGGGGTCTTCTGGTTCGGGCGGCGCGGGTGGAGGCGACGGTTCTGACGCTACTTCAGGTGGCTCAACTAGCGGTATATTGGGCAGGGTGTCCAGGTGTATTTCTTCAGTCAGTTCATCTTCCAGATTCAATCTCGCGGTAACGGCGTTATATATCGATTGGGCGGCTTCGACCCGAGTTTCTACCTGGCGAAGCGATTGGCGCAACTCTTCCATTATAGCCAATGCATCTTCAATTTCCCGACGCGCATTATCAAGGACTTGCTCATAAAGTATATCTGCGGAATCACCATCTGGAGCTGTCATTATAATATCCTTAACAAATTTGTGAGAATCCAACGTGCATCGTAAGTATAAGGCACACAATAATAGATAGCAAGATAAAATAGAGTTTGAAAGGCAGATCATCTGTCTGGCGTACTCAAAGATGATTTACCCCGTACCAAACTCCAGGGATTGGCAGGCAGGCGCGCAAGACTTCACCTGCGCGTCCGCCTGCATCCAACATCGCGTTCTCAGCCCCTTCCAGCGTTCCAAAAATCAGTTGTGCCGCTGCGCCACGGCTTTCGGCTACCACGCGGTCACCGCCGTAGTAGATGTGATATTCATCACCTGATTCCCGAAATACCAGCCCATAGGCAGCGTGTTCTCCGACTCGTTCGACAAAATAGGGGCGCATTTTTTCGAGTAACTGCTCGAAATGAATGATCATCGTCGTGCCGGGAAAATTGGACGGCTCACCTGTCAAACCGCGCGCTTTGAGCAGACCGCGCAATACGGTGTCGAATTCTTTGATGTGCACTGATAGCCGATTCAAATGCTGATTGACGATAAATTTGCCCAATGCGCCGACGATTGCAGACCGCTCACCCGCGTAATCGAGCAAGTAAATCTGTCCTGCATCTCGTTCGCGTGCCTGTTGCATGACCCCAAAAGCAACGGGTTGGTCTCCACGATGAATCAGATAGGTTTTTGCCGGGCGGTTCTGCACCCATCCATCTATGCCAAAGGCGATGTCCGAAGGCGGGCGCAACCAGCGCACGGGTTCGCGCCGGTAAATGGCTCCAATGGTTTCGACATCTGCTTTTGATGCCTGTGTTATTGTCCAGTCTGTATCGTCAAAGTCGCCCGCTTGCTCGCTCGCGATGTGAAATATCCTGTCTCGTCCCACATATCGACACCCATATCGGTGGTACATGTTGCGATATCCCGATACCAGGATATAATCCACGCCATCTTTGCGGCAGTGGTGCATGGTATCTCGCAAGAGTGCCGTGGCATGGCCCTTGCCCCGATGGGCTTCGTAAGTCGCCACCCCTCCCAGAGAGGCCACTCGGAGTGTGCATCCCATAATGGATATGTTCCGCCGAATTGTGCCGATGTGCGATACGACTTCGCCGTTTTCTACGACCACGCGCAAATTGTGCATATTATCGTCGTTGAACGCGTGTGGTTGCATATCTGACAGCCCCTCGAAAAATACGTTGTCGAGTAACTGACACAAACGCCCCATTTCATCGCGGCGCACGCTGCGAATCCCATTTTCCCAAGATGCTTCTGGCTCTCTGGGCATAAAGATCTCCTGCTAATCAATCGGGAAGAAAATCGCGATACGCTGTCTTATCCCTTCAGGTATTTGTCAAATATACCCAAACACTTGTGACCACTAAATTCGTGGACCCCATCAAATCGATCTTTCACCAACTGATCGCGTGCATCTGCAGCGCGATAGATTTTTGATAGGTGGCGAAATGCCCGTTCAGCATCTGAGATTTGAAAGCCCGGATCGCGTTCGCCCATCTCCACGACCAGAGGTCGTGGCGCGATCAAACCCGCAACATCGGGAATATCGCCGATCGCCATCAACCCCGGCATATATTGTGCACCACAAAAATTTGCTCTTCCGGGCATTGCGCCTTCTCGCAATGTGCTGAGATACCCGCTGATACACGCGCATTTGATCCGCTGATCCAGAGCCGTTAAATAGGTCGTCATTGTGCCGCCAAATGACACGCCCAAACACCCAATTCGTTTATCATCTACTTCTCTGCGAGCCTGTAAATAATCCAGTGTGCGAAACCCATCCCAGATTTGCAATGCCAAAAAGTGATACCCGCGATACCCTTCTGCCATGTAATTTACATTGCACTTGTCGCGCGTTTGGCGCACCCAATCCTCGGGACTCATCCGCTCGCCAAATCCCCGCCAATCCGGCGCGATGACCACATAGCCCCGCCGCACGAGTTGGATACCTAATAGCTTCTGATAATCCTCGTGTGGCTTTTCATCTGCGTCCAAACCCACGAGTGGATTTTTGCCTATCCCATGACCGTGTGCCGCCAGAATCCCCGGACGCTTTTCGCCGCGTTTCAGTCCCTTTGGAACCAGTACAAATGCGGGGACGCTGGCAAACTGCTCTGTGTCAAACGCGACTTTTTCGCGCACGTAATCCCCCATGTCGTCCCGGCGTAGCACTTCTGCCTGAAGGGGCACGCGTTCTGGCATTGGTCCCAGATTTTTTATCAATTGCGCGCGGAATTTTTGACGCCACAGACGCCAGTCATCCACAGTCTGTCCATCAAATGCCAACTCGGACTCTGTCGCTTGCATCCACGCAAAAACAGTTTCATGAGGCGAAAAGAAGCGTTTGTGTCTGTCCATTGGTCTCTTCCTTTTTTATGCCAGAATTCCCACTTCCCACAGAATACAGGCGATGGCAAATACCACATAGACCAGCGATGCAATAGCCATCATCGCGGTGCATCCTTTGCCCGGCCGGGCGGTTTTTGGCAAGTAGCGATAATTAATGTACAGCATCAGCGGGACGTAAATCGCCATGGCAAATCCGCCCATGTAGGCCGCATTAAATAGAAAGCCCAACTCGCTTACACCGTATTGTTCCATCACAAAAGTGATCACACATCCAGCCACAATCCATATTCCCGCGACGAGGAGATACCACCAGCTCAGTTCTCGTTTTTGCGCGCCCTTAAAATTGGTATATACAATGTCTGCGATTGACCGCGCAACCCCATCTACGAGGGCGAGTTGTGTGCCAAATAGCGTTGCCAGCCCCACCAGGAGAAAAATCACACGGCCTATGTCACCCCAAATTTCGCCCAGAATAGCGGCTTCGTCCCAAATCAGCGTGCCGGGTGCAGGCACGATGCCCTGGGGATGCAGGACTGCGAGCGATCCAAAGATGAACAGCATCATTGTAATGGAGTTTAATCCCCAAAAAAACAACATCTGATCTTTTTTTATATAGTCCCACCAGGCCTTGAATCTTGTCGCGTTTTCTTCTGTTTCTTCAAATACAAATCCGGTTGACGGTATGGCTTCTACGCGGCTCCGCAATGGATTTTGCATGATTGGCACATGTGCGCCCATGCCGATGTGTTTATCGCGCAAATAAAAGGTGTAAAACAAATTTGCTGTTCCCCCAGCTCCGGCAAAGACGATGGCGATGAATAGTGCCTTTACCGACATGTTTGGATCTTTGTAACCGATGTTTGCGATTCCTTTTCCCAGGTCGATCCACGTTTCTGCCGTGCCCACGGCAAAAGCCACCATAATTAATCCTATGGTGACAATCGCCACCATGAGTTCAACGGCTTTTTCCATTGAATTGTAAATGAGCTTGGGCCCAAACAAAATGAGTGCGACGCCGATAAATGTAATCACGGTCCAAAACGTGTCCGATCCCCAACCCTGGGGACCGACCAGCAGTGCTTTGAGAGCCAATCCCGAGGCGCGTCCCCATCCCGGGGCGATCCAGGAGAATAATGTGATTAAAATAAACAGGGGTGCAAAGCCACGCCACACGCGCGCAAATCCCGTATATACTGTTTCACCTGTGGCAATTGTCCATCGCCCGACCTCAAAGTTGATCCACATTTGCAAAAATACACCGAGTACCGCAGCCCAGATCATGCTCGCCCCATATTCAGCGACGACGAGGGGCCACACAATGATCTCACCTGCGCCTATGGATAGCCCGACCAGGATGGCACCCGGTCCCGCCATTTGCCAGAAGCCCGATTTGCGCTCGGGTATAACTGCTGTTTTGAAATTGTCCAATTTTTTGAGCATCTATTTTCTCCGATTAAGCCCGCAACGCGATTGACGCTATTTCTTTGATGCCAAGTGTGTTGGCGACCCGACGTGATAGCGATAGATACGTCGTCAGTTTTCCGCCGAATATATTGAGCAATTGAGTTTGCCCGCGCGTGTGCAGATCCAGTTCGTATTCCCGCGAGAGTGCGGTAGCGTCGCCTTTTTTTTCTACGAGGGGACGAACGCCCACAATGGCATTTGTTATATCTGTGCGCTGAAGTTGGCAGCCTGAAATCAGATACGCATTTACTGCCCGAATCAAATAATCGATATCTTCCTCTTGAACCACCACGTCATCTACTCGTCCTCGCTCCTCGCGCTCGGTTGTGCCAATTATTGTCTGGTCGCGTTCTGGCTCGGGTATAACAAAAAAGATGCGCTTGCCCTGGGTTTGTAAAAATAGGGGATGGGGTGTGAGCAATCCATCTACAAAAATGTGAATGCCGCTCACTTTGCGAATTTGAAATCGCGAGGGGAAATGATAGCGCGCTATGACTTCATCAATCCACGGTCCCGTTGCATTGATCAGGGTGTGACTGTGGTATTTTGTTTCGCCAACTACTACCTCAAACCCGGTTTCATCCCAGGCTATGTGTTGTACGTCAACCCCTTCGTGAAATACACATCCCAGTTCTTGCGCGTCTTCTGCCACGCGCTTTGTGAGTGCCAGATCGTTTGTTTTGCCGTCGTAATAGCGCAGTACTGCCCGAATCCCTTCTCGCTTTAGTGCGGGAAATTCACGCACAAATCGCTTTCGAGATATCTTGCGTGACCGATAGATATTGTGCCGCCCAGCCAGCGCGTCGTAGAGCTTGATACCCGTCCATAACCTCCAGACGGGACGCGGGCTCTTGCGATAGATTGGCAGATAAAACGGTCGCATTGAGACCAGTTCGGGATAGCGTCCCAAAAGTTCCAGACGATCACTCAAAGCCTCTCGCACCAGTCCAAATTGCCGCGTTTCCAAATAGCGCAATCCACCGTGGATCAATCGCGATGATTTGGACGATGTGCCCCCGCCAATCGCGCCTTTGTCCAGTACCAGCACCCGTTGCCCGCGCTCGGAGAGTTCACGCGCAATGCCGCATCCATTGATTCCAGCACCCAATACAATTGCGTCATAAGTCATAGATTAGCTCTTAGAGGTCAAAAAATCCGGTACAATTTCATTTTCCAGGACCTGATCCAATGTCTGGCGTTTCCGAATTAAGTGAAATGCGCCGTCTCTGTCCAATAATACTTCGGCCGCTTCGGGAAAGGAGTTGTAATTTTTAGATGACATGCCCGCACAATACGCGCCCGCTCCACCGATGACCACGGCGTCTCCTGCTTTTGTTTTTGTCAATAGCCGGGGTAGCAGCCCTTCGGGATCGTCGGGCGCAGGGGTTAATACGTCGCCGCTTTCACAACAATGTCCCACGACAATATATTCGTCAACTCCGCGTTCTTCTCCTTCGGCAGATACCACGGTGATGGGATGTTGTGCCCCGTACATGCTCGGGCGAATCACTTCGGTCATTCCGGTATCTGTTTTGATAAATTTGTACCCGTCTTTCCCGGTATCTACCACATCAATTGCCGTTGCGACGATTGCGCCGGCATTTGCGACGAGATATGTGCCGGGTTCTACTTCCAGGCGCAACGCGCGTCCGGTTTGTCTCGCGGTCATTTCAAAGGCTTCGGCCATGTGTTGCCCAATCACCTGCAAATCCGTGGATACTTCGCCCGGCAGGCGCCCGATCTTGTACCCGCCCCCCAGGCTCAATGTGGTGGTGTTTTCAAATCCAACGCAAATTTTCAATGACATCAATGCGACGCGCTCCCACACTTCGGGATCGCTGCCCGATCCGATATGCGTGTGCATGGTCGTTATTGTCAAATCGCGCTGTTTGCAAATTTTATGGACGTCGGAGATATATTCATGCCAGATACCAAAACTCGCCGCAGGTCCCCCCACATTGGTGCGCTTGCTGTGCCCGGATCCCATGCCGGGATTGATACGCAGGGAGAGGGATCGCCCGGGGAACATGTCGCCAAATGTTCGCAGTTGATTCAGGGAACACGCGTTAAAGATCACGCCTTGCTCGATCAGGTGTTTCAGATTTTTGGGTATCTGCTGTGCCGTAAGCATGATGTACGGGCCAGGCACACCGGCTCGCATGGCGCGCTCGGCTTCATATCCACTGCTGGCGTCGATGTGCAATCCCTTTTGCGTCAAGATGCGAATTACGGTGCTGTTGGGCAATGCTTTCATCGCATAGCGTGCGGTCAATCCAAAGGCATTGGGAAAATTTAACACAGCCTCGGCCTGTGCTTCCAGCGTGCGCTGGTCGTAAACATAAACAGGGGAGCCGAATTCCGCTCGAATTTTTCGGACTTGATCGTCATTCAAAAATGCTGCCACAAATTCCTCACTTTCATGTTGTTTTTTGTCATTGGATATATAAAAAAATAAAAAAGCTCCCCAAAGGGAGTTTTCGCGCCAGCGATTTGAAGAGTGGAGCCTCGAATCGTCTGATTGTTTTTGGTGCGGACGGGGGGACTCGAACCCCCACGGGTTTTACCCCACCAGATCCTAAATCTGGCGTGTCTGCCAATTCCACCACGTCCGCCCGCAGTCGCTTCATAATTGTGCGACTGTCCATAATATGTCAAGAGGTTAAAAAATATAGGTTTCTTCAAAATGTATCAAGAATAAAACGGAACAACCGGGATATTCCTTTGTTTGTACAGGACGTGAAGCAAAGCATTGATCCAGTGGATTCCGCTGTGGGACCTCTGTTGACTTTTCCCAATCCCGAATTTACGTTTGTACTCCACATAATCTACAACACACTTTAAAATTATGAAGACTTGTAATAAAACACAAGCCATGTGGCTCGTTTTGTTCCTGTTATTTGCGATTACGCCGGGATGGTGCCAACCCGTTTTGCCGCAGAAAGCCGCTGGCGATTCTATAACATTTGACGCTGATGAGGTCGTTTATCACGTACAGACCAGGCGCGTCGAATTGATCGGCAATGCCTCCTTGCGCTATCGCGACTTGCAGCTCAAAGCAGGTCATATTACGTACGATCAAAATACCCGGCATGTCACAGCACGCGCATTGCCCGATTCCACCGGGGCACAAATCGTGGGACCGCCCCAATTTACCCGCGGTAGCGAGAAAATTTTGGGTGAGTACATGGTTTATAACCTGGATACAGAACGCGGTAGTGTGCGAGAGGGACGCGCGTCACACCAGCGCAAGCACTATCGCGGTGCCCACATCGCGCTTGATGGTCAAGAAGCGCTGAATGCTCTGGATCTCTCTTTAAGCACCTGTGACCGCGACCATGTACACTACGATTTTTTGTGCAAAAATGTGCGTATTTTGCAAAATGACAAAGCGATTGGGCGATCTGTTACTTTTCGCATTGGCCCGATTCCCGTTTTCTGGGTTCCCTTTTTTGTTTTTCCAGTCAAGCGCGGGCGGCAATCGGGCTTGCTCACGCCGGGCGTGGGTAGCAACAGCCGCGATGGCATTTTTGTTCACAATGTGGGGTATTATTTTGCGCCGAGTGAATACTGGGATGCCACGGTTAAGAGCACTTTGCGCGAGCGCGGTGGATTTTTGCTCGAATCGCGATTTGCCTATGCCAGGCGCAATCGGTTCAGCGGCTCAATGGACATTGGATACGACCACGACACTTCAGGTGATGGTACTGCCCACAATTGGCGCTTCAATTTGCAACATCAGCAACGCATCAACGCCACGACCAATATCAGGGGGAGCGGGCAGTTTTCGACCAGTACTAACTTTGACCGACGCAATAGCAATAATCTTTATCGCTATCTCAATCGGCAACTGAGGTCCAGCTTTTCTTTTGACAAACGTTGGACAGAATCCGGACGCAGCATTGATGGCAGTTTGACGTATTACCGCGACCTGAGGACAAAAAACAATAGCTTTCAAGGTTTTCCCCGTCTCAGCTTTAGACAAAATAGACGCCGCATATTTGGCAACAATGAAATGACATCTGTTACAGGACCGTGGTATCGCGCCTTTTACTACGGTTTTTCGAGCACGCTGTCCAATAATTTTGCGCGCAACCCCGATCCAGCGCCCAATACGGAGCGCGTCTCTCTTCAAAACCGCGTCACAGTCAACAGCCAACACCGTCCTATGGGGTGGCTCAATCTCACACCGAGCTTTAATTTTGGCGAAGAGTTTATATATAGCGATACCGATTCGACAACCCGACGCACGTCTTACAATGCGACACTGACTTCGGGCACGACATTATACGGCATTTTCCAACCGCAAATCGGCCGGTTACGCGGCATTCGGCATCGCTTTCAGCCCCGGATGAATTTCAATTACAACCAATCGGGAAGCATATTTCAGGGGACTATGGGTTTTGGGGGCAATCGCAGATGGGATGATGCCAGACGCAGCATAAATTTTAATATCGGCAATACTTTTGAACTCAAAACCCAGCGCGACGACGATGTGCGTCGTTTTACTCTGGCGACGCTCAATCTGTCAACGGGATACGATTTTGACGCGCCGAGACAAAAATGGCGTCCGCTTCGCGCCAGCGCGTCTCTCAAACCCGATCGTCGCGTGGATGTCCGCATTGCGATGACCCATACGCTCTATGACAGCACAGGCCAGCGGTCGCTTTTGCATCCGCGTCTGCAGAACCTGACGATTACCTCCAATTTTCGTTTTTCCGGTGGTCAAGGTGGACGAGACAATATGGTTATCCAGTCCGCTCTTCCCGATGGATATGATCCTGGGTATGATACTGGATATGATGCTGGATATGGCGGTGGATACAGGGGGGGATATGGCGCAGATTTTGGCTTTGAGCGCGATTTGTACAGCGATTTTGGCGGTGCCAGCCAGCCGTGGCGATTCAATCTCTCTCATTATATTGCGATGCGGCGATTCGGCAATACAACGAGCAAAACATCCTGGATCAAAGCAGATATTGGCATCAATCCTCGCCAATTCATAAGAATTGACTATTCGATCAATATTGATGTTCTGCCCGATGCCAAAATCTCGGCGCAAAGCCTATCGCTTTACCGCGATCTCCACTGTTGGGAAGCTCGGTTTTCGTGGTATCCCGCAGGTTTTAATAAGGGTTTCTTTTTTAAGATCAATATTAAGGACATCCCGCAAATAAAATTTGAGCACCGACGCGGAGGGTTTGGGATATAAAATCTTTCACCTTGTCCACCTGCAGTAAATAGCTTATAGATTTTGGTAATTTTGCACGGGAATATCTCGTGACATCGGCGCTGTTCAGGGCGTCTTTGGGAAACTTCCAGGAATGAGATCTTTATGTCTTTTACGGAATCAGCAGACTTACTCAGAAGTACTGATCGACCAGTCATGAATGGCGCTGATGCGCTACCAGCGTTCCCCGAGGGGTGGTATTTCGTCGCAAGCCGCGAATCCATTCTGCGAGAGAAACTGATCGAGAAGACGTGGTTGGGCGAGGAAATCGTCGTCTGGTGCGACGATACGGGTCGCGTCTGCGTGGCCGACGCGGTATGTCCGCACCTGGGCTCGCACATGGGGCCGGAGGTCGGCGGCCAGGTGTGCAACGGTCGCCTCGTCTGTCCATTTCACGGGTTTGAGTACGATGTGACTGGCCAATGCGTTGCGACTCCGAATGCTCCGGCACCCAGAGCCGCGAAACTGAAAGTATATGAGACGCGAGAGATACTCGGCATGGTCTTCGCCTGGTTCGGGAGTGGAGGCAGACCGCCGCAGTGGGAGTTGCCGACTGAGCCTGCCACTGGACAAGAGTGGTGTGAACTGAGATTCAACATACTCCGATTCCGTGGACATCCCCAGGAAACAACTGAGAACTCTGTGGATCTGGGACACCTGCGCTATGTGCATGGTTACGACAATGTGACTCCGATCGGTTCGGTAACGGTAGATGGTGCTTATTTGAAGAGTTGCTTCGACTTCAAACGCGTTCGCAGGATCCTGGGTGTAAAGGACCTCGTGTACGAACCTTCGGCTATCACCCATGTCTATGGACTGGGCTACTCCTTCGTCGAAATCCACGAGAAGACGATCGGTATGGATGCGAGGTTGTGGGTACTCGCAACGCCCATTGACGGCACCCTCATCGATCTTGCACTGGTCAGCCAACTGCGGGAAATCCGCAGGCCCCGGCGATTCATCTCAGGTCTGGGATTTCTGCCGATGAAGCTGCGCCACAGGCTGATGAATCGCATTTTGATGTCACAACAGAAACGGGATGTCCTGCAGGATATGGTGATCTGGGAACAGAAGCGGTATCGAACTCCCCCCCGGCTGTGTCGGGCAGACGGACCTATAGGGAAATACCGCCGCTATTGCCGGCAGTTCTATCCCGATCCGACGATTGCGAAGGGAAGTGGGGATTCGATCTCTGATTAGGCGGTAGCCGATGAGGGCGCAAGATAAGAGGCTAAAGCAACAGGGAGACAGGGACAATGCCGCGGCGAATGGCCATTTTGACGATCCCGCAGCAAAGCGTTCGTTCAACTATTACGGGCGCATCATATACGGCTGGCGGTTCCGGAGAGGCCCTGACTTGAGGGTCCCGCGCGAAGGCGCGCCAAGCGGGCCTAAAGAGGCTTGCGAGCCAAGAAACAGTACAGCGGCGTAAAGATACCCGCCTTGCCGCCCGCGATATAAGCCTCCGCGGTCCGATCTAGGAGTCGGATGACTTCCGCGGAACCCTTCGGAAAGAGCCGCAGTACTTCAGCCAGCTTCGATCCTGTGATGACCGCTTTACGGCCCCACGGAAGCCTGCGCAAGGCATTTCCGACCGTCCCATGGCGACTCTCCATGGGTTGATACCAAGGTGTGGAGGGTCCTTCCTGGATCGCCCGGTCCATCCCTTCCATGACTTGGAATCCCGTGGCTCCGAGCGCGTGATTCACTTCCCCGAAGGTGGCGATGTCCCTCAGCGCAATGCCGCGCCTGAGATCCTCCTTGATGGCCCGATGCCGGTCGTCCTTCGGATCGAACTTGCCCGTCAGACACATTTCCTGCCCCCAGAACAGGGCACCGGGTTTCAGCACGCGGAATACCTCTTCGAAGGCGCGTTGCTTGTCCGGTGCATGGCACGTTGACTCTATGGCATAACCCCGGTCGAAGGTGTCGTCCTCAATGGTGCTCATGTCCATGAAGCTGCACGTCTCGAAATCGACCATGTGATCAAGCCCCGCCTCGGCGTTCAACCTCTTCGCCTCTTCCAACTGGATCTCATTGATGTTGATTCCTACAACCCTGACACCAGCCTCACGGACGACGCGGCGCATGGGGGCGCCGACTCCACAACCAACGTCGACCACCGTCATACCCTGTTGCAGCTCCAACTTGGAAATCATCAGCCGCTGATGCCGGACCTTGGACTCCTCCAGACTCTCATGAGGCGTGAGGGGTGCGAAGTGCAGGGACTGGCCCCAGCCCCACACCATGAACCCGCTACAAAGGTCGTAATAGTCTTTCACTGTTTCCGTGTGATCGTACCCGCCCGCGCCACCGGGCTCCAGCACCGCCCGGTCGAGCCAGCCGTCGAAGTGCTGCACTCGACGTGCGACGCCCGATCCCCGGTACGCATCTCTCAACTCTCTTGACAGTTTGCACAGTCGCATTTCGTGGTGTTTTCCCCTGGCTCCACAAGGAGCAAGTCGTCAGGTGAACAGCTCCCGTCTCTGCTGGGAGATGCGGAACTTCAGCTTCTTGCTCGGTTTCAGCGACGGGAACGGACTGAAACGGAGCTTATGCTTGTACTGCGCTGGCGACACCTCAATCGTGAAGTAGTGCGCCAGCATCAGCAAGTTGGCCGCCAGGTGCAGCTCCATCCACCGGGTGCCGAGACACTTGTGCGTGCCCAGCCCGTACGGGGCGTACCCGGGGCTTCGGTGTTCATGGCGCGACGGCAGGTAGCGGTCGATGTCGAACTTGTAGGGGTCGGGAAAGACCTCGCTCATGTAATGCGTGGCGGTCATGGCGATGTGGATCCGTTCCCCCATGGGCAGCTCGTAGTCCTCGACCACGCACGTATTCATCACGTTCCGAATGGACATGGAGACGATCGGGTACATGCGCATGCACTCCATGAGGAAGCGGTGGGTAACGTCAATGTTGGCGGGGGTGAAATCCTCTCTCTCGGGGTCTCCCTTGGCGAACAGGGCATCTGCTTCGGCCTGGATTCTGGCGTAGAGGTCGGGCTGCGACGCCATGGCGTAGACTACGAGGCTGAACGTATCGCCGAGGTACACGCTGGCAATCAAGGCCGCGGAAAAGGAGAACAGCAGGTTGGACTCCGGGAGAAACTGCGGGTCGCTCGCGTGCAGGCTGAGGTAATCGTCCACCAGGTCCCGCGGGCTGTCCGCCCGTTGGGCGGGGGTATGGATGTCCTGGACCCGCTGCATCAGTGTGTCCAGGGCTTTCGCCCGACGTCTCATGCCCGGGGTGTTCAGCGTGAATCTGGGCAGGAGCTTGGCGACGTGCACGCTGAGGGCCCGTTCCTTGTACGCCATCAGGTCGTCCATGAGGTCCTGGGTATCGACGCCGATGAACAGTGGGGAGAGCTGGGCGTTCACCATCTCCCGGCACATGGACGTGGCGCGGTATGAGTCCCCAACCGTCAAGCTCGCCATGTATTTGCGCCCCTGATTGTAGAGCTGGTCTAGCTGCCCTCCCAGCCTCACGGCAGAATAGGCGGGCGACAGGGACTGGCGAAGCCGGAAGTGATCGGCTCCGTCCAGGGCGGGCAGGACGCCGGACGCGCCGTAGACCTTCTCGAAGTCGCTGAAGTAGTCTCTGGCTCTCAGGTACATGCGCCCGCGCTTGTGCACCCAGCGGTTTGTCTCGAGTCCGGCCAGGAAGATCATGGGCTTCGAGAAGGGAGGGCGGATCTGGAACACCGGACCGTACTCCTCCGCAAGGTTCCCGAAGAGCGCGTTCAGGTTGCCGTCTCGACTATGCGGGTTCAGCAGCAGCTTGGGCAGCGAAACCGTCGGAATTTTCCTGGCAAGGGCAGGACGTCGAAGGGCTGGGCCGGCGAGGTTCTGAGAGACCGCAGAGGCCAGGGAGCGGCCGATCAGATCCATCTTGCAGATGAACTCGATGCGCTCCTCCGCCTCGTCGTCGAGCTGGAATATGAAACGAAAGACGTCGCAGGTATTGACGAGGCAGATAATGATGACATCTCTCGGATCGGGAATCTCGTCGGTGAAGATGATCCTGCTGATCCGCGTTTTTATGAACTGGCCTGCAGTGCCCTCTTCCGACTTGCTGGACAGTTCCCCACGCCAGACGGTAGGAGCCAGTGTCCAGAATTCACCGTCGTGATATTCCAGGATCTTCAGGTCAACCAGGCGGTCCAGAACCGAATCAATGATCGATTCCGCACGGGGAGCAAGCCGTTCGATCCAGTACTGGGCGTTCCGTTGAACAGATTCGGCTGCGATTTCTTTCAGAATGGGGTCCAGGGTAGGTCTTCCCGTTTCCGACTCGTCCACGAGGAATAGGGATTCCAGGTCCGTGTCGATGCGCGATCTGAGTGAAAGCTCTGCGAGCACGGCACCGACCACGGCGCAGTTCAAATGCCAGCCGGGTACCTGGTGAAAGTAGCCAGTCTCCTCGTTGAGGAGCATCAGGATGAGCTCTTCGGTGAGACTTAGCGATTGGGTCGTCAAACCCTCGGTAGTATTAGCCATCGGTTTCTGCCTCCCTGCATCATGAAGTGCATTACCCGGTACCAGCGCCGGAACGGCCCCGCGAAGCAATCAGACGCAGATGGATGGTGTAAAGTGCGGGAACGATCATCATGAGTATAGCCGTAGTAAAGAGAATGCCGCAACCGAGCGAGGCGGCAAAGGGGATCAGGAACTGGGCTTGGATGGCACGTTCCAGAATAAGGGGAGTGAAGCCGAGGAACGTAGTCACGGAAGTGAGCATGATCGGACGAAAGCGCCCCTTGGCGCCCTCCACGATCGCCGTCCTTGCCAAGGTGCCTTCCCCGATTCTCTGATCGATGAAATCGATCATGACCAGGGAATCGTTCACGACCACCCCACTCAGGCCGAAGATACCCATGAAAGATACGGCACTCAGGGCTACTCCCAGGACCCAGTGACCCAGGATCACTCCGATGAACCCGAAGGGGATGACGGCCATGATGATGAACGGCTTTGTATAGGATCGGAGGGGGATGGCGAGCAGCGCGAAGATCAGGAGCATGGCAATCGCAAATCCGCGATACAGCGCATCCAGGGATTCGAGCTGCTGTTGTTGTTCCCCTCCGAAGCTGTATGTCAGGTCCGGGTGCAGGGCGGTCAGATCCGCGAGGATCGAATTGGCCAGGATGTCGTTGGCTTCGTCGCCTGAAATCACCGAAGCATCCACGTCCGCAGTGACCGTGACGACGCGCTGGCCGTCCTTCCGCCGAATGGCCGGCGGCGACACCCCCGGGTTCAGGGAGGCCACACTCATGACCGGGACCTCGGCCCCGCCCGGCGTACGGAGCAGGTATCCTTCGACATCGGTGATGGATTTTCGTTCATCGGAGGGCAGGCGCACATAGACCCGGACCTCTTCCCGGTCGCGCTGCACCCGAACGGCCTCTGCGCCGAAGAACGCCGCCCGTGCCTGCCCGGCCAGGTCGTGGAGTGTGAGACCGAGGGTTCGCGCTTCCGGCCGCAGCTCCAGTTGAACCTCCGGGATGCCCGGGGAGTGATCCGAACGTATGTCATAGACGCCTCCCACCCCGCGGAGTCCATCCACCACGGAGTCTGCAATCCGGACAAGGCGCTCCGGGTCCGGATGCGACAACACGGCCTCCACCGGGTTGCCCAAGTCGAAGACCTCGCCGCTGAAGGTGATGCCGCGTACGTAGGGCAGTACCCCCACTTCCTCCCGCCATGCCTGCACGACCTCTCCGGTGGAGATTTCTCTCTGTTGGGCGCCCAGGAGTTTGAACTCAATGGTGGCGATGTTGGCTTGCGGATTGAGGGTCGGCTCCGGATTGAGCCCGCCCGCGAGTCTCGAGCCCTGTCCGACGGTCACCGTTACGCCGGTCAGTAGCGGTGGCGCATCCCCGGGCCGGCCGCGCGAGAGTCGTTCGATGACCCGGTGGCCTGCGGCCTCCAGTTCCTGCGCCACTTCGTACGTCCTCGGAGCGGTCGCCCCATCGGGCATCTCCAGGACGACCGTCGCGATATCCCCCTCCACGTCAGCGGCCAGCGTGGTAGGAACGATCCCCGCGGGCAACAGGGAGATGCTCAGCACGAGCATTCCCACTGCCCCCGACATCGTCACCGCGGGCTGGTCGGTGGCGAACTGCAGGGCCCGATCCAGCGGGCCTTGGACGAACCTGTTCAGCAGCGCGTCAACGCGCCCCTGGAGCCGCGCGAAGAACCGGTCGAAGGCATTGGCCGGCACCCACTCCGGGCCGTGCAGGTGGGACAGGTGGTTGGGCAGCACCAGCAGCGATTCGACCAGGGAAACCAGCAGCATGGCGATCATGATGATCGGCAGGGCCCGCCACACCTCACCGACGCCGCCGGGAATGAACAGCAACGGGACGAAGGCCACCACCGACGTCAGAACTGCGAACGTCAACGGCACCTTGATCCGCCGTACGCCGCGGATCGCGGCCGTGACCCCGGGTGTTCCCCGCTTGCGTTCGTATTGAATGTGCTCGGCCACGACGATGGCATCGTCGACGATGATTCCTATGGCGAGGACAAAGGAAAACAGGCTGATGGTGTTGATCGCCACGTCGAATGCCATCATGATGGCGAGGGCGCCGATTCCCGAAACGGCGAGGCCCACGGCAACCCAAAGCGCGAGCCGGATTTCGAGAAACAGGCTGAGTGCGATCAGCACCAGCAACAGGCCCAGGATCCCGTTCTTGAGGAGAAGATCGGCGCGTTCCTCATAGACCTGGGATTCGTCATTCCACATGGTGACGCCCACACCGTCCGGCAGGGAAGGGATCACTTCGTTTGCCAGGTGCTGTCGGACGGTCGTGGCGACATCCATCACTTGCTCACCATCGGCGCGGTAGATCTCCACGAATACCCCGGGATGGTTCTGGTGCCGGATGATCAGGTCGGCTTCCTGAAAACCGTCGCGAACCTCGGCGATATCTCCAAGGCGCAGGACCGTGCCGTCACGACCACTGAGAAGGACGATCTCTTCGAAATCCTTTTGGTCGTAGTTCTGACCGAGAGTCCGGACCCGCACCTGGGATTCCCGGGTATTGATACTGCCGGCAGATAAGTCCAGGGAACTGCGACGAATGGTGTTGGCTATATCGGTGAGTGTGAGTCCAAGTGCTCTTAGCCGATGAAGCGGTACCTCGATAGAGATCTCGTATTTCCGAATACCACTGACTTCGACCTGGGACACGGAGGGGAGTGTTGTGAGTTCATCTTCGATCTGATACGCCAATTCCTTCAGCGCACGCTCGGGCACATCGCCATAAACAATGAGCCGCATCATGCTCATGCGGTTGGTCATCTCCCTGAAACTGGGACGTTCGGCACTGGCCGGGAAAGACTGTATGCGATTGACGGCAGACTCGATATCGTTCAACGCCCGAGCCATGTCCGTATCGAAATCCATTTGAACCCGCACGGATGCCATACCCGGGGCCGATACGGACTTGACCGCCTTCACGTCATCCAATCCACTGACCTGGTCTTCGATCTTGACGACGATGGACTCCTCCACCTCTTCTGGTGTGGCGCCGGGATAGGCCATCGACACTTCAATATGGTAGAAGGGAGTGGTGGGCCACGCTTCCCGGTCGAGTCCGGTCAGCGACACCAGCCCGGCGGCGATAATGGCCCACATCAGTAGATTGGCGGCTACACTGTTACCAGCCATATAAGCTATGGGACCACGCTGTTCCCGTGCGGAACCTTCTTCCCGGTTCATGGATCATCTCCGATCCGCACCACCATGCCTTCGGTTGCGACCTGAATCCCGCCTATGACGACCGCTTGACCGGTTTTCAGCGTGCCGGTTACGAACACCTTATCATCGGAACGCTGAAGGACGCGCACCGGGACGATGGTCAATAATGAGTCATCGCGCACTGCCCAGACCTCGTTGCCCGGTCTGAGTGCTGATCGCCGCAGGATGAAGTACTGGTCTGGGATGATTCCCTCAATTCGCACTTCTGCGAATTTGCCCACGAGAAGGGGCGGGCCAGGATCCGCGCTTGCCGCTTCGAATCGGGTGCCGCTTGTAAAAGGATTTGGGACGCGTACGATGACGTTGATGGTGCGCGTCTGTTCGTCCAGGGATGCTTCCGCTCGATCTACATAGCCCTCCCAGGTGTAGCTTCTGTCGCCGTATTCAGCAATGATGCGGGCCCCGACTCGCCTGTTTCCGTCGCCAGCTTCCAGATCCCATAGGCCGGGAATGAGAACTGCGTTGGCGTCGGAGAGGGGAACTACCACCTCTACTGCGTCGGTCGCGTAAATTCGCCCCACACTCTGACCAGCCACTACGAACTGCCCCATATCTATCGATTCTGCCTGCACGACGCCTCTGAAAGGCGCGCGGACTTTTGTACGTGCCAAAGCCAACTCGGCAGCGGCGAGCACAGCACTATCTCTGACCACCGCGGCGCGGGCTGCCTCGAGTTGTGGTTCCCACAGCGCAAGGGGATTGGCCCCAGCTATATCTGTTTGGCCACGTCTGTATTGCGCGTACTCAGCGCGTGCGATCTGAGCTTCTTCATTCGCCCGGAGGAGTGCGACATGCTGCGCGGCCACGTTGGCGCGGGCTTGCTGAACTCTGTTGCGGTAGTCGGCGTCATCAATGCGGAAGAGAACCTGCCCTTTTCGGACTCGTCCGCCACTCTGAAAGGCCGGATCTACCCAAACAACCTTACCATTGATTTCGGCAGCGACATCTATCTCTGCAACAGGTCGAACCGTCCCAGCCCCGTACACGGGAATTGCACCAGTGCCGACCACCGCGGGAGCCGTGGCTGCGAAAGGTGCCCGAGAAGTAAGAGGCCGGATTTCCGGCTCGGGTTTCAGCCAGACCATAAGGTAGGCAACACTCAAGGATATGAGAAGGATGGCACTGGCCAGGAGTAAGCTTTTTCCTCGACTCATCTCTTTTCTCTTTCAGTACAGGCTGATGGGGATCATCAGTCGCCCTGCGAGTAGAACCGGGGCGGCCCAGATGTTCTCATGGACTACCATTTTTGCGAATCTTTGTCGAGAATTGCGATTGATAACCTGTACGAAAATATGAATATCTTTAATAAAAGACAAGCCGTTTGGCTCGTTATGTTCCTGTTATTTGCGATTGCGCCGGGATGGTGCCAGCCTGTTTTGCCGCGTCTCTTATATCTTTCACCTTGCACACATGCCACAAATAGGTTATAAATGGTACAGGCATTTTTAGCATTGGAGGGTAGCGTGCGGGCATTGATTCAGCGGGTATGCAGGGCAACGGTTCGCGTTGAAGAACAAATTGTTGGACAAATTGATCGCGGTCTTTTGATTCTGCTGGGTATTAGCGATACCGATGGCCTGCCGGATATGGAATATGTTGCTGAGAAATGTGCAAATTTGAGAATTTTTGAGGACAGTCAGGGCAAAATGAACAGGTCCCTGCTCGACACGGGGGGGCAGGCGCTGGTGGTTTCGCAATTTACCCTGCACGCCGACACCCGCAAAGGCCGCCGTCCGAGTTTTAATCGGGCTGCGCCACCAGATATTGCCAAATCCATGTACGAGCGATTTGTCCAGCATCTCCGCACGCTTGGCATTCACACTGAAACTGGCGTTTTTGGCGCGTATATGCAGGTCGAAATTCACAATACAGGCCCCGTTACATTGATGATTGACTCAGAGATATGAAGAAGAGACTGATTCTCGCGTCAGCCTCGCCCAGGCGTGCGCGTTTGTTGCGTTTGTTGGATATTCCGTTTGAGATTGCGCCGAGCAATGCGAATGAGTCTTTGGATACCATTTTGCCACCCGCTGAATATGTGCGGGAAATCGCGCAGCGCAAAACACAGGCGGTTATCCATCGTTTTGACCACGCGCTCGTTTTGGGAGCCGATACAGTTGTGGCATTGGAAAATGCGATTTTCGGGAAACCGAATGACGCCAAACACGCCAAAGACATGCTGGCGCAACTTTCGGGAAAAACCCATCAGGTCTATACAGGGCTGGCTCTCACAGATACGGAAACCGGACAGACTCTCACAGATGTTGCAACTACCCACGTCACGATGCGCGTGCTCTCATCGGAGGATATTTCGCGCTATGTCGCCACTGGAGATTCTATGGACAAAGCCGGTGCTTATGGCGCTCAGGGGCGTGCATCTGCCTTTATTCAATCTATATCCGGTTGTTTCTACAATGTGGTGGGCTTGCCGCTTGCGCGCTTTTGGAGCCTTTATCACCGTCTGGTCGGGCAATCGCTTTGGGCGATTATACCCGAAATAGATCTAACAAATAACGGGAATACAACCATCTATGACAGATGAAAAACAAGACATTGGTGAATTACTCAAAACGCAGCGCGAAAATTTGGGTTTGAGTATCGGTGATGTTTATGAACACACGCGGATCAATCCCGAGTTTATCAAAGTGCTCGAAGCGGGACAATTCAATTTATTGCCCGTAGCTTACGCGCGTTTGTTTCTCAAGACATATGCCCAAGAACTCAACCTCGACGTTCAGGATATCCTGTTTCGCTTTGAAAGAAGTGTTGCGCTACCGCGTGAGCGTCCCCCAGTACCGTCCTCTCCAGAACGCGGGATAAACCGCAGCGCAATATTTATCTCATTACTCGCATTCGCGGTGATTGCAGTGGTGATTATCATCCTCAACTCGCGTGAAGAAACACCGCTCACCGCGCCGCTCGATATAACCACATCACCAATTCCAATACCAGATAGTACGGAATCGGTTATCTCAACTGAACAAATAAGCATTTCTGCAGAGGAGATGCCGTCTGAAATACAGGATAGCGCGAAATCCGTACAAGAGATGCAACTGCGAGACAATACAGAGTCCGTTATACCATCGCAACCTCTATCGGAAAATCAGGAGACGCCATCTGCCCAACCAACGCTCGCTGTGCTCTCCACATATAATTTGTCCATTCCCGGCGTCATTGCCGAAGGAGAATTCATGATCCTTTCCGGCGTTGCAAGGGAAAACACCCATCTATCCATTACTGCCGATGACCGCGGGGTTTTTGCTGGTGTGCTTCCCATGGGGCGGCAGCAACGCTGGCTGGCTTATGACCGCTTTCAAGTGGAGATACAGCGTGGCAGTTCGATTTCACTGCAGGACCAGCCTCTCGAATTTGCCAGCCCACCCGACCGCGGCCTTCGCCTGACTATTTATCGCACTCTCATCAAAGTTGAAGAACTCGGCGACACGCCCTCTGATCCGCAGATAGACCGATAGTTTTTATGGCACATCCTTTCGCACAAATCGTTCCCCTGGGCACATCCCTCGATACATTCACCTACAGCATTCCCGACGATCTCCAGGACGATTTGCAAACGGGCTACCGCGTTCTCATTCCTTTTGGAGAACGCTGGGTCACGGGCATTGTCGTCGGTTTTTGCGAAACGTGCGATCTGCCTCTCCATCGCGTCAAGACTATTGCCCAAATCTTGGATTCTTATCCACTTTTGACACCGCCGATGCTCGAATTGTGCAGGTGGATGGCCTCGTATTATCTGTGCAGTCTCTCGGAAGTCCTCTCTGCGGCCCTTCCCTCGGGCATTCATCTGGATAGTGGGCAGCATTTTGCCCTTGAAAAAAACTTTGACGACGCGATCAGTCGCCTGCTTTCTCCTCGCCAGCGCGAGGTCGTCGCGGCTTTGGGCGAACTCAGTTCGGCCTCGATGCGCCAACTTCAAAACCGATTGGGCAAACAGGGCGTACAGTCCGCGATAGACAGTCTTTTGAGGCGGGGCGTTCTGGTCGCGTTTCAAAAGATGTCAGCACCAAAAGTGAGAACAAAAACCGAGCGTGCAGTGGCTCTTGTGCCCAGTGATCCGCGCTGGTTTGATCTGGAATTGCCCACACTTGAAAAACGCGCTCCCCGCCAGGCGCAGTGTATCCGCCGTCTGCGTTCGGCAAATCGCCCCCTATTGACTACACAACTATCCGCAGAAGGGATTTCGTCGGGCGTACTGAGAGAAATGGCCAAGCGCAATTTGATCTGTTTTATTGATCGCGAAGTGGTGCGCGACCCTTATGCCGATGTCGATCTTCCCCCGCCTGAGGATGTAACGCTTACGTCCCATCAAGCGCGGGCTATCCAGGCGATTGGACAAAGCATTGATGAAAACATCTTTCGGGTGCACCTTTTGCGCGGGGTGACGGGTAGCGGGAAAACATTGGTTTATATTCGGGCGGTTGCACACGCACTCTCATCTGGAAAAGGCTCAATTGTTCTGGTGCCGGAAATCACTCTGACGCCGCAGACCGTCCGCCGCTTTCGCGCCCATTTTGGCGATCGCGTCGCGGTTTTGCACAGTGCATTGTCCCCTGGAGAACGCTACGATGCTTGGCGCGAGGTTCGCAGGGGAAAACGCGCCGTTGTTATTGGTGCGCGATCGGCTATTTTTGCACCTGTTGAAAATCTGGGTCTTATCATCATCGACGAAGAACACGATGGTTCGTACAAACAAGACGATCCCGCACCTCGCTACAACGCTCGGGATGTCGCTGTGATGCGCGCCCATCTGCAAAATCTACCCATTGTGCTGGGATCGGCAACTCCTTCTCTTGAGTCGCATCACAATGCACAGACGCAAAAATTCAACGCTCTAATATTGCCAGAGCGCATCGATAATCGCCCATTGCCCGCTGTCACACTCGTGGATATGCGGCACGAAGGTGGTAGCTTGTTTTCTCGCCCGCTTCGGGAAAAGATGCGCGAACGCATTGCAAAGGGTCAACGCACCATTTTGCTTCAAAACCGGCGCGGATACGCACCTGCGGTTCAATGCGCTGACTGTGGGGAAAGTATCCAGTGCGATCACTGTCAGGTTACTTTGACCTATCACGCGACCCGACGCCTTATGCTTTGTCATTATTGCGGTTATATTGAGCCATCACCCTCGGCGTGTCCATCGTGTCATAGCAGCAATTTTCATTTTCTCGGTGTGGGGACGCAGCGCGTTGAAGAGACTCTTGAAGCGCAATTTCCCGGTGTGCGCGTTTTGCGAATGGATGTGGATACCACGAGTCGAAAGGGCGCGCATGACCGCATACTCAGTCGTTTTTCCCGAGGCGAAGCCGATATTTTACTCGGTACGCAGATGATCGCTAAGGGACTCGATTTTCCCGGCGTGACACTCGTGGGCGTCATTTCTGCGGATACGAGTATTCACCTGCCCGATTTTCGCGCCAGTGAACGCACATTCCAATTGCTGACTCAGGTTAGTGGACGTGCTGGGCGGGGTGAGATTCCGGGGGAAGTCGTTATTCAAACTTATATGCCCGATGGCGAAGCCGTACAATGCGCGCAGTGTCACGATTTTGAAACTTTTGCACAGCGCGAACTCAGTGCGCGTCAAAGTCTGGGTTATCCGCCCTTTGGGCGCGTGGTGCTTTTGCTCTTTAAGGGCAAAGATGAACACGAAGTCGCACGCGCGGCTGGCATAATCGCTCAGGCTTTGCGCGAACAAACATCTCCCGATGTCGAAATTCTGGGTCCCGTACAGGCCCCTCTTGCACGCATCCAGGGCACTTATCGCTGGCAGGTTTTGCTCAAGTCCGATTCGCATAACCATCTCAATGCCGCCGCCCGCAATGCCGCCACACAATTTGCTCCCAATAAACGCCGATCTCGCGGTGTGACTCTGGCGATCAATGTCGATCCGATGTCGATGCTTTGAGCGATCAACTATGTTCTCTCGAATCAAATCCCTCGCGCAACACACGGCAGTCTATGGCATGGGCGATCTGCTCGGTCGCGCAGTGTCCATTTTGCTCGTACCCATCTATGCCAGACATCTCACGCCTGCTGATAATGGCATTTTGTCCCTGGCATTTGCATTTATCGGATTTAGCGCGGTTTTTTATTCTCTCGGTCTCAATCCTGCGCTGATCCGCCTCTTATCTGGCAAGACCGATCTCGGCAAACACCGCGCCGCATTTAGCTCCGCATTTTGGGCGCTGTTTGCCACAGGTGTTATTCTGTCGAGTCTGGTCTGGACCAATGCCGGCAGTCTCGCACATCATCTTTTGGGCAGTTCGGATTACAGTGCGATCTTCGAACTTATTGCCGCCGTTGTCCTTTTGGACGCGCTTTCAGAACCCCTTTTCACGCTTTGTCGCGCTCGTCAGAGATCCTTTCACTATGCGATTGTGCGGGTGATTCAACACTCGCTACAACTCGGTCTTACCGCTTATTTTATTGCAATTCTCGGACGCGGGCCAATCGCGGTTTTTGAAGCCAATCTCATCAGTTCTCTCTTTGCACTTATTGTCATGTTTCCCGTAGGTCTGCGCTTGATTCATCCGACTTTTGATGTGCGCGCGTTGCGCGAGCTTCTGCGTTTTGGCCTGCCGTTTGTGCCCTCAGCCTTTTCCTTTCTCATCATTAGTCTGTCTGACCGCTTTCTAATCCGATTTTTTTTAGATCTCGACGAACTGGGTATTTACGGTATTACCTATAAACTCGGTCTGCCTATCTTTTTTGTGGTTAAAGCGTTTCGCTCGGCCTGGGCACCTGCCGTGCTCGACGAAACCGAGGATGAAAATACAGAGGACGACACGCGGCAGATGTGTGCGCGTGTCACCACGTATTTCACGCTGTTCGGCATTTTTGGCTGTCTGATTTTAGCCACTTTTGCACGCGAAATTATCGTTCTGATTGCTGGCGACAATGCACAGGCTTATCTCGAAGGCATACGGGTTGTGCCGCTGGTGGGGCTGGCATTTTTCTTTTACGGTCTTTATATCATTCTCACTGCGGGTGTATATGCCGAAGGTCGTGCGGGGTCTTTGCCGTTTATTGTGGGGACAGGTGCGTGTGTGAATATCGCTATCAATATTTTGCTTTTGCCCAAAATTGGATTTATTGCCGCTGCTTATAGTACGCTTATCGCGCATGTTTTGATGGCGGTTTTGCTTTATCTTATCGTGCGTCGGTTTTATCCGGTTCCCTACGAGTACGGGCGTTTGGGAAAAATATGTGTTGCGGGGGCGGTTGTTTTTGTGGTGTTGTCTCCGCATCTCCACGATACGTCAATAGAGGGTATTATTGCGCGTGTCATTTTTGTTGCGGGATATCCCCTTATTCTGTGGGGCTGGCGTTTTTTCACGTCCTGACAAACCGTTGACTTTGGTCTGCAATTCTGTATATTGATTATCGACAAGGACCTGCGTGACTGGCGAGTAAACGTGGAATCGACCACGGGGAAGCGCAGTGCTCTTCATCCGATAGCCGATCGCCTGGGCTTATGAAAATCCACACACAGCCCGGGCTATTTTTGTATCGGGCAAACACGAGGAGAATTCCCATGTCCAGCCCTCTTGCCGACTATCTGTCTCAAAATCCCACTCCAAATCCCGGTTTTGTCGCCTATTTGGCCGCGCTGGAGCAAGTTGCCTCCGTATCGCCCGATGTGGCGAAAAATATCGTGAGCGAGTTGGCCGACCAGCGTTCGAATCTCAAGATGATTGCGAGCGAGAATTATTGTTCTTTGCCCACGCAACTGGCTATGGGCAATTTGCTGACTGACAAATACGCCGAGGGGATTCCCGATCACCGCTTTTACGCCGGTTGTGACAATGTAGATGCGATTGAAAGTCAGGCTGTAAAACTGGCGTGCGATCTCTTTGGTGCAGATCACGCTTATGTTCAACCCCATTCGGGCGCAGATGCCAATATGGTCGCTTTTTGGGCGATTCTTTCGGAGCGCGTTCAAGATGTTGCACTCGAAAAAATGGGGAAAAAATCGCCATTTGATCTCTCGGCTGAAGCATGGGACGCGCTTCGCAAACAATTGGGCAATCAAAAGCTTCTGGGACTGGATCTTTCATCCGGGGGACATCTCACGCACGGCTATCGCATCAATGTGTCCGGGCGCATGTTTGAGGCGCATGAGTACTCCGTAAATAAAGAATCTGGCCTGATCGACTACGATGAAATCCGCGACCAGGCCAAAACCGTCAAACCTTTGATTCTTTTAGCGGGTTATAGTGCTTATCCGCGCAAAATTAATTTCCGCATTTTCCGGGAAATCGCCGATGAAGTGGGGGCTGTTTTTATGGTGGATATGGCGCATTTTGCCGGATTGGTGGCCGGTAAAGTTTTTGCAGGTGATTTTGATCCGGTTGCCCATGCCCATGTCGTTTCGACAACCACACACAAGACCCTGCGCGGCCCCAGGGGAGGTATGGTTTTGTGTACGGAAGAATTTGCCGAACAGGTCGATAAAGGCTGCCCAATGGTGCTCGGTGGTCCACTGCCCCATGTGATGGCAGCCAAAGCTGTCGCGTTTGAGGAGGCGAGTAAGCCTGAATTTCGGGCTTATGCCGCCAGTATTGTCGATAATGCCCAGGTTCTCGCACAGGCGTGTATAGACGCGGGTCTCGCGGTACTCACAGGGGGTACTGACAATCACCTGCTTCGAATCGACGTTACCCCCTTTAATCTCACGGGTCGCCAGGCCGAAACCCTGCTTCGCGATGCCGGGATTACGCTGAATAGAAATACCATTCCCTTTGATCCCAACGGTCCATGGTACACCAGTGGTCTCAGGGTGGGGACACCGGCGCTTACGACGCTTGGCATGGGTTCAGATGAGATGCGAGAGATCGGCGCAGTCATGGGCAATGTGCTTACCCATGCACGGCCATTGAAGTTCACGAAGGGCAGAAGTGCGGGCCAGTTTAGCAAGGTCCAATACAGGATTCAGGATGGTGTGCTCGAAGACGCCCAACAGAGGATCGCCAATCTTCTCGAGCGATTCCCGGTTTATCCCGAACTCGATCTGACGTATTTGCAAAAGGCGTTTGGATCCGCAGATTACGCAGATGGACGCAGATAAAAGGCGATTATGGATTGAGAAGTGGAAGTGGGGATTGGTATAGAAGGGGACGGATGCGGGCAATAGATGCAGGAGGAACTTGAGCATTTGGTAGGCGAGGTGGTCAGGGAAAGTGTTGGTAAAAATCTCGGCGCGGCAAACATCGTACGAAAATTACGGTGCCCTCGTTGAATTGAAATCCAATCCTATAGTCGCCGGTCCGAACGCGGTAATGGTTTCTGCCGCCACGGAGTTTTCGGACATTACTGATCTCTGTAAGATCGCTTGCTTCCTTGACTTGCTCTATCGCTTCCTTGACGCGCTCTCCAATAGATCGATTTCGGATACGTCTGAGATCTCTTCCAAAACTGTTTCTGAATAGGACTTTCAAAATTCAAGATATCCTTTCTAATATCTCAAATATCTGTTCTTCGGGGACAAGCTCTGTTTTTTCTCCTTCTTTGATTGCATTCACCAGAGCTAAGTCTTCAAGAACTTCCCAGACTTCTTTCAAACCTTTTTCGACGATTTTCTGTGCGGTTTCTTTTGCATATTTCTGCCGCTCAGCATCTTTCAATAGCAGCGAGAGGTCCTCCAATCTATCGACCTTTTGCCAAAAAGGATAATCATCGTGTGGTTTTTCACCATTCACATCCTCCAGTGCATTTTTGAGCGTGTCATATTTGTCTTTATACTTCTTTTTAGAACAACGGACCCCGAACCAGATGGTGGGGTCGCCTACAACCTCGAGCGAGGTGGATTCACTCAACTGGTAGCATAGGCCCTTATTATCCTGTTTATATCGTTTTTTATCGGGAGGAAAGTATTGAATTTTCGATTTTAGCTCACATTCTATTTTGTCCCATATTTCCTTTCGCAATTCTTTCTCTACTTCACGTATAGCATCTCTCAAATCACGGATAAGAACAAAGTTGTTATCCTCCCGACAAAGTTCCTTTAAATCGCTCATATATTTCCCCCTGCCGTCTGTGCCTGCCAACTCTCGGACAAGCTGTAGGTATTGCGCGACTGCATCCTGCAACGCGGTTTCGTTTTCGTCGCGTTCTTGGCAACTTTCTAACCAAGGAATAAGACCCTCGTAGGAAATGCATTTAATACGCTTGTGGTCAAGATTACCAACGCTATTGTCGGAAGGCTTATGGCCGTCAGGTGTCAGGTACAGCAGTTTTATGTCTCTGTAACCCTGACCTTTCAATGTATGATAACACCTCCATAGTTGCTTATCTTCATCCCCGCGCTTAGGATTGCTTTTGTTTTCAATCGCCAGCGCCTTTTTGTTAGCGTTGGTGATTCGGATGTCGATGCCGTCGCACTCCGGCTCGACCCTTACACCACATAGTTCAAAATCCTTTACGCCAATATGTAGCAAGAAGTCCTTCAGATTCTCTCTGGTTTCATATCCCGGCTTCTTATAGTCAAACAGTGCACAAAGAAACCGTGAATGCAGAGTCTCGTTCAGGTACCCATTTTTATTTTTCAGCGAAGAGAAGACATTGAATGGGTCCGGAAGTCCGATCCCATGCCTCTCGTAAAGTTGGGCTACTTTTGCCAATAGCAACTGATAGTTGTGGTAGTTATCGCTCATGTCTCATCCTCTTGGGAATCACCATTGAATCTAACTATGAGCCTCCTCGGGATCAAGGCCACAATTCGTTATTACAAATTGCGTGGTAATAGCGTAGTGCATGCAACACCTTTGACTTGCCTCGAACATTTACCGCCCATTGTTCGTGATGAGTCTCTTTTTTGTGGTATCGTATTATACGCCTTTAATCATGGACCTTTAGTACCATTAATCACAAACTTATTTTCCTTCTTAATGCAGAGCATAGGAAATTCCTCATCCTGAATTTGATTCCACAAGTTCAGAAATATTTCATGGTCAACAATCTGAAGGATGTCTGGTGCATCAGTTGGTGCTTTTGCACTATCCGTACCATATCCCACGATTACGCCGCAATGTTTAGTCAGCACATAGCGATTGTGGAAAGGGTGGTTACCTTTTTTTATTTCTACATCTTCCTCTATCTGCCACGCAAAAACCGTTACAGACTTCCCCCTTGGTATTAAATCCGCATAATGCTTTTCAAGGCCCTTTTTAATATTTCTTTTACCTTTCTCAGTCATTTCATCTGGATCTGGGCAGCAATGAATTGTCAGTTCTGGAAAAGGATAATCTGGTGTGTTACGGTGTTTGGCTAAGTCTTCAATAATCTGTTGATAATTTTCGGTAAACAAGCTATTAGCGTCCACGTTAAAATATCCATCTACAAAATGAATATTCGATGTAACCCGAAGCATTGGCAAAATGGCATTTACAAATTCTCCAGGACTGCGCGTGATTGCAATGCCACTGGGCGTATTCCATGCTTCTACACTTCTATTGAGACCGTCAGGATGATACTTTAGCTCCGTGTCATCAGTTCCCTCGTAATCAGGGCTGATGACAGCAGAAAAACGTTCTCGCTGATGCTCTTTCTCTACTTCGGTAATCCAAGAAAATTGTGAAATATCATACCAGTTCGTCTGCTCAGTTCCTGGTCGATCTACCAGTTGGTCTCGCACCATATTCAGGCAGCTTTTCAAACTGCGTACTTTGATGGGGGGAAGATTAAGCTCTTGGACGTGTTGATCAAGAATCGCATTTGCACTTTCATACCACTGGCCGGATGGCAAATCTGCAATTACACGTCCTTGTGATGGCTGGCAGTGCTCTGTGCAATATCGAAACCACTCCAAATTTTCACATATTTTGGGATCAATAGCAAAAATACTCAGCATAATTAATACCACTCCGAATCACGTTCTTCGAAAAAGCCTTCTGGCCATGGTGCATCAAAATCACCATCATTCGTTACAGTGAGTGGAGTGAATTTAACTCCTGCTGGCGTGGGTCGAACATAGACCACAGAAAGATCATTAGGTGTCAATTCGTGAACTGTCTGTTCTAACTCGGTGGTCTGGCGTCTGCTACGACGGGTTGTTTCACGCACACGTCGTAGCAATCGCAATAGCAAGTGCTCAGAATGTGTTTCAATGAGCATGGTGCGATAGCTACTGTTTTTTCTACTATCAGAGAACTCCTCAAAAGCTACTTGAATATCAGGATTACGATTTTGTATTTTTTTCATGTATTCTTCGATAGCTGCTTGAATATCCGGATGATCGCGGTTCTCTCTTATACTTTCAATGAATCTGACGAAAGCCTCTCGAATATCCGGATAATTGCTGCTTTTTAGATTAGCGATGATCTTATTCGCTTCCTCTTGAATATCCGGATGATCGCAGTTTTCTCCCATACTCTCAATGAACTCTTTGAAGGCCACAATCTCGGTATCGCTATTTTCTATAAATTCTATAATCCTTTCTAAAGCCACTCGAATAGGATGATCACGGTTGTATTTTATGCAGTCTATAAACACATCACCCAAAGCCACTTGAGCGGCGGGGTGCAAGTGAAGTTCTGGCTGTTCAACCGCAAAAAAACCTCCCGGTGGTTTAGTCAAATAAAACCGCTTAGGATCTGGTCGGCCGCTGTGCAAAGCACCCACCAAAACTGGAATAACTTGGGGAATACCCAGACCAACATCTGCGGAATCCAAGTCGATAGCATTTTCTTTATTATAGAGTTTCATTCTAATTTGGCGGGGTAATTGTTCGAGTGGATCATAAACTTGTTTTTTTAACTCATCAACATTGAAGTCTTTAGAGTTGCTAATTTTTTTTAGATTTTTCATGATCTCGCCATCCTCATCAAGCGAGATGATTTCCTGCCGGCTAATACTACATCCCATTTTCAAAACATCTTGCATATAGCGGTTTATTTTTTTCACCAATTGAGGATCTCTTCCAAGTGTATTCCAGGCCTCTAATCCCTCTGCCCATAGCGATTCTTCGGGCGTTTGTTGCGGGCGATAATCGCGTGGGGGAATTTTTCGCATGGGTCCCAAATATCGTATATTACGCAATTCTTTGAGTGCAATTTCCGGCAACCGGCGCAGTATGTCAGGATTTATTTTTTTTTGATAATCATCTGCTATTGTCTCCTTAATGTCCGGGTGATTAATATTTAGAAACGCAGTATTATTTAATCGCTGCCATTCTGTACCATTTAAGACAATCATATCGCTGGGTTTTTCTTCGGGTCTTTCTTTTAGTAGCCTGAGATACAACCACTCGGTTCCATTAAGTCCATATCCGTATGACTCAGTATAAACATTATGTTCTTCTGCATTCCAACTTGTTACCACTTCTATCCACGCGGAATCCGGATTGGTCACATGTTCCAAAATTCGATTCAAAATTTTCGATTCTTCGGATGTCAGGTCAAATTCAATTCGGATCCGAATTTTCCGATTCAACTCATGAAGATGCACCAGAGAACGAAAACCACCCAGGTCAATATAGTCTCCACCCATGTGTGTGCGATCTGGATCGGCTCCTGCATGTTCACATACTTCGCGCATATAGTGCAACGCCTGTAGTACCGTTGACTTACCCGCGTTGTTTTTGCCAAATAACAAGGTGATGGGACGGATAGGAACCGTCACGGCATCGCCAATGCCCTTGAAGTTTTCGATGGTGATAGATGTAATAGCCATGCTTTCTCATAAGTTGGTGAAAGCGTTCAGGCTCATCTGAAACGCTTGAAGTTGACAAATTTTTGGAATATCCAACCTTCTGCACTTTGGAATAGGTCGGCCTGTTTTCAAATTTTCAAACAACACATCAGGTTGTCAAGAAATTCTTTCAGGGGACGGGGAAAATAGATTCCCCATCCCTGATACTGCCGCTACCGCTTATCTTTCGTGATGTCCGACCAATTTTCGACCACCTCGAAAGCCAGCGCAACCACGACAGGCACGCATATCTTTAGCAATGTAAACACAGAATCACCTCCTTTCAGTCTAAGTTTCCAAAAAGTGTCGGAGCATCAGTCGTGATGCGATTATCGGTTGGCTCTTCGGCCGCCACCGCCGCCTCGCTTGTTCAGCCGCGGCTTGTGTTTGTTAATTTTAGCTCGCTCATGTTCTCGGCGAGTTCTCGATGTGCTTCTGCGGTCTGCTGCCTGCCATTCGACATAGTGGGTGTCACGCGATACGGGTTTGGGTGATCGAAGATGGGTAACTATCCTGCGTGCTATATCTACAGCTTCGCCGATATAATCAACTTCTCCTGTTAGCTTGTTTCTAAACCGGTATATCCCAGGTCTATTGGGCGGTTTTTGTCGGCTGGGCCGTCCTCTCCGAAAAATACTCATTGCAATACCTCCTGAGTTGTGTATCAGGACACACAAATTTTTGCTAATAACCTGACGTTTCTACCTGTTTACTGCCCTTAATCCTACTTCCTAACATCCCGATTGCTGTCGTGCCTATCGTTTAAGCATATTCCGTGCCAATCCGACCTAAATTTTGATTTTTTGATAAATTTTGTTCTTTTTCCTTGATTTTTTACCAATTTCCACTCCGTAAACGCGATAAAGGCGGTGTCTGCACATTCGCTAATCAAGCCGAAATGATGGTAGGAGTAAAATTTATTGTGGGAGTGTAAATTTTTTTATGTTTGTTTAGGAGTATTCTTTCGTTGATCAACAACCTTGGAAATCGCTATTTCTTTCCCTCCCTCCACATCTTGGTCGCCATAAAAAATAAAACGGTGAGTATCTCTCGACACTCACCGTATTTTACGGTATCGTAAAATTAAACAGTAATTTGTGTTTATTGCTCTCGCGAGCAAATTCGCGTTGTACATCATCTCGATCAGACCGTCCAAGTCGTGACCATGTTGTTAAGTCATCAGGCTTGCTTGACGTGTCAAATCCATAGGGGACCAGTATTCCTCCTAAATTGCTGATCAAATAACGGTCATGAAAATCGTCCCATATAAAGACTTCTATTTTTAAGTTTGACTGCGAAAGAACTGGGCCAAATTCGGTTCGAAATGTATCTTCCATGTCTTGTTGATCCCATAGGGGAGCATTTTTCCCAGAGCCGCGAAGACTTTTGCGGTGTATCTCAACGAGTGGCCGGGGTGATTGTGATGGTCTATTACCTGCTGCTTCAAGCAATTGTATAAAATTAGCATAGTTGCTCTTTGCTGGATCAATATTGGGGTCTATAAACATAATGGATTTAGCATGTTTGAGAATCAGCTTAAGAGCGTCTATATACTGACTGATAGTACGTTCTAACCGAAGCGAGCTATTTGTGGGTTCCCACCACGCGCAGGTAGATTGCGATAGTCTGCTCACACTTTCAACCAACTGATTTCTGCGATAGGTCCTTTCAATAGCATCACTCACTATAATACCATTCAAAGGTGTGGTGTCATGCGAAGCCAGTGCCTCGTTGCACCATTCACGATCAGTCTGAGGTATATGACTTAATGCTGGATCGCCTGGCACTAAGCGACCAGCATCTGTCAAATTTTTCAAAATATGCTTTATACGGGAATGCCAGGGTCTTGCAGGGATTGAAAAGAACGCTTGCCATTCGCCATTGCGAAGATTTCGAACGAGCCCTTCACTCAAAAAAACTTCCAGCAATTGTCTAAAATATGCATCACACAATGCTGGCGAATCATAACAACTCTCATTAAACACATCAGGTGTTACAGCATACTCAGAAAATAAAGCCATTAAGCAAATACCTCTTCTATATCTTCCTCGAAAAAACCGCCAGGCCAGGCTTTTACCAATTCTCCACGTTCATTAACAGGCATTTCCCGTATGATTGTTTGCGAATCATGCCTTTCGACAAATAGCACGGCAATATCATCGGGGGTTACAGGAAATCGATTTTCTTCAATTCTGTCTTCAAACGTCTCACGCATCCGCCTCATAATCCTCAGTAACAGGTGCTCTGAATGCGTTTCAATGAGTAGAGTGCGATTACTATTTTTACCCATACTTAAGAGATCTTTTATACGCTTTTTACCTAATTCTCTCTGTTTTTTGTTTAACCCCTCGGCAACTATTAGAATATCCTGATGGCTATCTTTTATGAGGTCAATAATCTCATAATAAAAAGCAGGATCATTGGCAGGATCATTGATATTTTTGACGCTTTCAAGTAGATCTTCCTTTCTAAATGTCCGTCCTTTAATATCAAGTAGGTCTTCCTTGCTGTTTTCTATCTTGGAGAGAAGTTTATCTGAATCCTCTTGCAAAGATAGAGAAAAATCAAAGCTATTTTCCATTTTGGAGAGAAATTTATCTGAAGCCTCTTGCAAAGATAGAGAAAAATCAAAACACTCTTGCCCAATTTTTATGCTGTCTATTATGAGGCCGCTAATCTTAGAGGAAATATTATAAAAAGAAGCAGGGTTATTGATATTTTTTTTCTTTTCAAGGAAGTCCGGACTGTTTTGTAGCTTGGAGATAAACTTGGAGTAAAATTTCTTATAGGTCTCGTCTCCGGCTAGAAAAGAATGAGCCCATTCTTGTATGAATTGAGAATCATCTAAAAACAGTTGCTTAGTTTTTATGCTGTCAATGAATACATCGCCCAAAGCCACCTGAACAGCAGGATGAATGTGAAGCTCTGGCTGTTCAACTAAAAAAATTCCGTGGCTATCGTCTAATGTCCCCACCACAACGGGAATAATTTGGGCGATACCAACACCAATATCTGAGAGACCAACTTCTATATTCTCATTTTCGTCATGAAGTTTAATCACAGGTTGGCGAGATAATAGCACAAGAGGATCATAAACCTGTTTTTTTAATTCATCAACTTTTATGTCTTCAGAATTGCAAATTTTTTTTAACTTTTCCATGATTTCACTATTCATATCAAGCGTGATATTTGACTTTTCTTGACTATCAAGTGTGATATCACTGATGGTGTATCCAAGTTTCAAAATATCTCTCATATAGCGATTTGTTTCTTTTAGCAATTCCGGATCACGAGCGAGAGTATTCCAGGCTCCAATTCCTTTTTCCCATGAGTTATCAAGCGTTTGGGGCACTTCACGGAATGGTCCCAAATGTTGAATATCGCTAGAGGATTCTGTAAGTTCTTGCTGATGCAGTAATCTATACCTAATTATATTTAACTGGAAATCTATAGAATCCTTATGAATATTATTAGTATTCACATATATTTCTGGAGAAAACTTTGGGAACCCTTTTTTTTCTTTCAAACGGATCAATTCCTCACCATTTGAGCCAAATATCGTATCATGTGTGTGGGCTTCTAAGCTATCAAAGGAACAACGAATCAGTTCCTCGTTATTCTTGCTCATTCCCCATAACCATGACACGATATTGCCTTGTCCATCTTTCCAACCTGTTACCACTTCGCTAAATTCATAAGTAGGATATTGGGTATCGAAATCAAAGGTATATTCGAAGCGAATTCGAATTTTTCGGTCCAGATCATGGCCATGTACCAGGGCGGGAAAATCACTAAAGTCAATATTAAAGCCACCGCTCATTGATATATGGCTGGCTAATTTACCTTGCCACATTTCGTAGCCATAACGCAGTGCCTGTAACACTGTTGATTTACCCGAACTATTTTTTCCAAATAACAATGTGATGGGACGAATGGGAATAGTTACGGCATCGCCGATGCACTTGAAATTTTCAATGACAATAGATGTAAGATGTTGAAATTTATAAGAATTTTCAGTTTTTAATCCTTCTTCAATGAATCCTTCCAAATACCTTTGATACCCCGGGTCCTTTACGCTGCTAGGAAATAGTTCCTTCACTAGGTTTTTAATATCTAAATTGGCCATGATTTCTCACAAGGTGAAAAAAACGTTCAGGTTTGTCTGAAACGCTTGGGATTGACAAATTTTGGAATACCCAACTTTCTCTACTTTGGAATGGGTCAGCATGCTAATTTTTTCACTAATACAGCAGCTTTGTCAAGAAATTTCTTCAGGTGCCGGGAGTCCACGTCGCTGTCACGCTCACTGTTCAAGCATATTTCGTGCCAATGCACTCTAAAATTTGATATTTTTTTAAAAATTTCTCTATTTTCTTTTTTCATCAATTGCTACGCCGTGCTTTTTTGCCCAGTTGGTAAAGGTCTGTGGACTGGGTAATCCCACGAGTTCTGCGGCTTCTTTTTTTGTTTTAGATTCTTGCAAAGCGCGGTTAAGATAGTGTTTTGCAACTTCATCAATCAGATCGGGCAAGCTGAAATTCGCATCCAGAGGGCGATTCAGGATATCTTCGTCTTGTTTTCCAAACGCGGGTAAGAGAGCTTCTTCAATGTCTTGTCTTGTAAGAGTTTCTTCGTCTGTCCACACCATTGCGCGTCTGAGCGTGTTTTGTAACTCGCGTATATTGCCGGGCCAATGGTAATTGAGAAGAAGATTTCTTGCGCCAGCGGAAATTTTTTTGTGTTTGTAGCCGGGTTGCGTTTCATTCTCCTGATTGATCAGTTCGAGCGAATGGTCAATTAACAGCCCCAAATCTCCCGTGCGTTCGCGCAGTGGGGGCAATTTGAGATAGGCTACTACAAGCCGATAGAACAGGTCTTCGCGGAACCGTCCTTCACTAACTTCCTCAATGAGATTTCGATTTGTCGCCGCAACAATGCGTACATCTACTTTTTGGGGTTCGGATTCACCGAGTCGCACGACCTCTCCTTCTTGTAAGACGCGCAATATTGTTACCTGTATATCTTTGGGCAATTCGCCAATTTCATCCAAAAAGATGGTGCCTTTATTTGCCTTTTCAAAGTGGCCTTTGCGATCATAAGGGGCGCCTGTGAACACACCTCCCTTGTGCCCAAACAGTTCAGATTCCACGAGATTGGGAGGAATCGCGCCGCAGTTTACGGGGATAAATGGCCCTTCTTTTCGCGGGCTGTTCTGGTGAATAGCGCGCGCAAAGAGTTCTTTTCCTGTACCAGATTCTCCTTCGAATAAGACGGGGATATTCCGCACGGCAGCACGCTTTGCTTTTTCGACCACGCGCGCTATGGCCTGGCTCCTGTATATTATGTTTTCAAAATTCGCTGGTTCTGTGGGTTTTTCTTCGTTTAATGAGCGGAGTTCTGCATCGGGTTTTTGCAGGAGGGTGGGTAAAAATTCTGCAGAAATATCAAAGGGTACGGAGGCGGTTTGAACGCCGTGCGCTCTTGAGGATTCGATCAATTCAGCGGGAAAGCGCGTTTTCGCCAAAATGATCCATACCGCGGCCATTGCTGGCGTGCCGGGGCTGAGATGAAAGGTTAGTTCTGTTTGATTGCCATATTGATCCAGAGCTTCCTGGCAGACGCTTGCAGCAGCCTCGTAAATTTCCCCAAAGTGGGTGGGGCTTGAAAGATGTCTATAAAATAGTTGGTGTGGCGTTGGAGTTTTTTCTTGTATCCAGTTGATGTAAGGCTTTACGCGGGTATCTTCATAATCGGTGATGAAAAAGACCTTATCAAATTCGCGCTTGTTCAGTGCTTGGGCGATAGGCCCCACACCTACATCTTCCCCTTCACAGGCTTGTAAGTCTGTGTTGCCGATCCAGCATATTAAAATTCGTTTCATGGTCTTAGAATCCATAAACGATCAGCCAATCCAACCCATATCCGCAGATGACGCAGATGGACACAGATGGGGCGAATGGGCGGGGACTGACCACTGGCTACTGATTACTGCTTCTTCAACTAAACAATAGCTTCAAATAAAACAGGGGATTAGTGAGTTGTTTTTTGGGGACGGCATTGGCCATCATGCCGCAGATTAGATCGCGTACTTTGTCGTTGTGTGCGGCTTTGTGGATGGTAAAATTGAGGAGGGGACGCCATTGTCCCAATTTTTGCATTCGCGTGCTTGTCGCCAATTCATCGCCTATTGCATCCCATAATCGGTCTTCGTATCGCTTCAAAAAAGCCGCTGAATAATTGTCTGCGGCAATGGCTTCTTGCACGGCATCCACGGCAAAACGCGCGGAATACAACGCATTGCCAATTCCCTCGCCCGTAAAGGGGTCGATCAATCCCGCGGCATCGCCCAGGAGCAATACGCCATTTCCATAACTTTTTCGACGGGTACTCCCAACAGGTAGATTCCATCCCACCGGGTCTTCTGTTGGACGCGCATTTTTGAACCGATGGGCATAGGGCGAACGGTTGATTACTTCGTTTAGTGCTACTTTCAAATCCACCCTTCGTTTTTTCAATACATCGTGACGCATGCCAATGCCCACATTTGCCGTTCCATTTTCCAGTGGAAAAATCCAGAAATAACCCGGCAAGACTTCATCCACAAAATGCAACTCGATTTGATTCCCCAATTCCGCCACATTTTCGTAATAGCAGCGAATTGCCACAACCCAATGCACGGATTCATGGGCGTATAATCCCGCTTTGCGCGCGACCATTGAATTAAAACCATCGCAACCGAGTACAACGCGGCCCTGTATTTCTCGTTCTCTGCCATCTACCACGCCGCGCACACCCACAATTTTCTCGTTTTCTCGTATCAGGTCTTTAACGGCAAATCCCTCATAACAGGTACTCGCAACTTTCTTGGCTTCTTCAAAGAGAAATTTATCCAGTACTTCGCGCCGGATCACAAATCCTTCCATTGGCAGTATTTTGCCCGTGGCCTGATCCTGATGATCATACCGTCGCAGATCCACGCGCGCATCCACGTGATTCGGGCTGCCAAATACGACTTCTCGAATGGTCGCGCCAGGCAATCGTGCGACCCGGTCGAACAAATCGAGTTCGTGTAAAATCGACACGACTTTGCCCGATAGCGCGTCGCCACAGATTTTATCCCGAGGAAATCGCGCCTTATCTACCAGACAGACATTGAGTCCCGCGCGATGGGCATATAACGCCGCTGTCGCGCCTGCTGGCCCCGCGCCAACAATGATTATGTCGTATATCTCAGTCATACATCCCCTCATATCTAAATTGCCATTGAGGTCGTCATCAATTATGGTTTAGTATGGACAAGGCTTCGGCATTCCATATAGTAACGCTTTTCGTCGGCGTGTCCAATGGATATGGATTTTCGAGGATAGGCGCCGTAGCGGACAATGGATTCGAAGACGCTGTCCTTTGAAATGGGTGGCATGTAAAAGCCGAGCGCGTCGGGTTTGTTGCCGAGGTCGTCGATTACGTCTTCGCCGTGGATGAATCCGACTTCGGCTTCGGTATTTTCTCGCGTGAACAGGTCGAGCGCGGCTTCCATTGTTTCGGGTATGGTTCTTTGAGATGGGTTTTCAATTACGAGTATGCCCAAATCTCCTGCGGTGCGATAGGGGAGGCAATGGGTGGATGCAGATGATAGGGCTGCGGTGCGCTGATGTTGCGCGTCGGGCGATGAGACTTTTTCCAGACGCGCCCGGGTGCCCGATGCATTGAGCAGGGCGACGAGGATGTTGCAGGCGGTGTGTGGATCAATGCGGGTGATTAATCTGTGGATTGGCTCTATATCTATCGCGTCGTCGTGCAGGTTGATCAATTCGACCATGGCGTGTCTGGCCGGATGTCGTGCTGCGCGTTGTCCGTTATTGAGAGTTGTTTTAATTTTTTCCCATGCTTTTTGCGCGGCGGCAAATGAGTGGTTGCCATCGCCCATGGCGTAGAGGAGTGTTTCGTTTTCTACGCCATACTTCTGATGGATGTAATCGGGTTCAATGCGTTTGGCGAGTTTTTGGGCAATGCGCGCGATGTCTTTTTGTTCGTTGATCAAGTGATATTTGAGTTGTCCCCCATTCATCATGAGTTCGAAATCGACGATCTTGAGATAGTTTTCGTCAAAGAGGGGTTCGATAATTTCCTTTTTGGGGTCGTCTATGAGAACTAAAATATGCGGTGATTCGAGAGAGGCGTTGCCCCGAACTTCAAAACGCGCTTCGAGGTTTTTGGGATAGGTGCCCTCGGTTGTGCGGATGAGGGTTTTGGACTGGCTGCGGCTGTCGTAATGCTCGAGGTCAAGGGTGACGACGAGTCCCTTGCGCGATTTTCCAGAAGGCAAAACGCGGTCAACGAGCAAAAAGCCCTCAATTTCGTCGCGGAAAATGCCATCGGTGACAAAGCGTTTCATGTTGTTGTGTACGCGAGCAATGCGTTCTTTGTGTTCGTCGTCGTAGAGATAGACTTCGGGATAGATGAGGTCCAGGGTTGATGGCGTGTCTCCCACAATGCTTTTGACTTCTTCCCAATACGATATGTCGTGTACATACTGGTCACAGGCAATGACTGCCCATTTGCTGCAATCGATTTCGGGATTTGGGAGCAATATTTTGGGTACGCCGAGCGCGATGTTATCAAAAAACATGGTGTTTTTCCTCTGCAAAAGATCGATTCATTCTGATCCAACGGGAACAATTTAATGCTTTATCCCATAGTCTGCAAACACATACACTTTGAAAGGAGAGATTTATGGCGCGAAGACCCAATGTTTTGTGGCTGATGTCGGATCAGCACAATGCCAATTGCACGGGATTTGCCGCGCATCCAAATGTCAGGACGCCCAATATGGACCGCATTGCGGATGAGGGGGTGGTGTTTACACGCGCTTTTTGCAATAATCCGATTTGTTCGCCGTCGCGGATTTGTTTTATGACCGGGCAGTATTGCCACACGCATCGAATGTTTGGCAATGATCATTCGGAGATTCCCGAGGCGAATCCCAATACGCTGGCGTGCCAGTTTCGGAGGTACGGATATCAAACGGCTGTGATCGGCAAGGCGCACATGGTTCGGCGCTGGGATGAGGATGGTTTTGAGCGTATCCGATATACGGATTTGTGCGATGCGACGCATTTGGATCCGACCGAGACGCACTATTTTAAGTATCTGGAAGATCTGGGGTTGTCGGATTTTTACGAAGAAGGCTCGGCCAGACCCGGACAGGAATATACGATGGATGGCAGTGCGCCAGCCAAACTGCCATATCAGCATTCGATTGAGCATTATACGGGCAATGAGTCGCTGGTGTTTTTGAAGGAGCGGGACGATGATCGGCCGTTTTTTTTGCACATGAGTTTTCAAAGGCCCCATGCACCGATTGCGCCTGCGGCAGAGCATTTTGATATGTACAATCCGGATGAGATGGTTTTGCCCGATAGTGCGGTTGATTATTTTGAGTGTCGTTTTGCCAGCAAGCCCGAGTTTATGCAAGAGCGGTTGGCCGATGGGTGTGGGTATCCACTGGCCGATCCAAATCCCGATCGCCTGAAGCGCTGTTTGGCGAGTTATTACGCGCTGATTACGGCGATTGATTCCGAGATTGGGCGGGTGCTGGATTATCTGGATGATGTGGGGGAGTTGGAGAATACGATTGTTTTGTATTGCGCGGATCACGGAGATTTTGCGGGTGATCACGGGTTGTTTCACAAGAATTTTGGGATTTACGATTCGATTCACCGCATTCCTTTTGTATTGCGTTATCCGGGTGGTCCATCGGGCGCGACATGTGATGCGATTGTCGAATCGGTCGATTGGTATCCCACGCTGTGCCGTCTCTGCGATATTCCCATTCCCAGTGGGCGCGATGGGCGCGATCTGGTTCCCGTTGTGAATGGCAAGACAGATGGGAAAGGCGCGGCATTTTGCGAGTGGGATTGGGGCAATCCCGGGGGCAAGGTGTCGGCGATTCGCACGCGCGATTTTCGGTTGGTGTTTTACGGGAGTCTGGATGAGGGAGAGTTGTACGATCATCGCAATGACCCGGGCGAGATCGCAAATGTTTGGGCCGATCCAGAATATGCAGATGTGCGCTTTGATTTGCTCGCACAATTGATGCGGTTCACATTGCAATATCGAACCGATACGGGACGGTCGAGTCACGAGAGGGGTTTGAACAAGCGGTTTGCGCCGACAAATCTGGTTCACAAAGGCAGGCGGTATTGGCGCGATTTAAAAGAGGCATATACGAAAGAGACGGTTTGGCCGCCGGGTGATTAACGCTTTGTGATGGCGAGTACGATGATCAAGCCAATAAAGAGACCGGGTATAATAGAGAAACCCGCTTTCAGGCCAGCGCTATCTCCGATCACGCCCATGATCCAGGGGATGAGGCCAAATCCGGCAATGCCAAAGCAGGCGAGTACGACAAAGAGCATGGTGGCGTCAAAGGACAGGTGTTCCGCGGCTTCGGCGAGTATGGTGGGCCAGAAGCAGGCAGTTGCAAATCCAGCGAAAAGGAGCAGGATGTAAAATCCGATCAGATTTTCGGAGAAGGGAATGCCGCTGCTGACGACGACACCGAGGATAGCGGAACCGAGCATCAGGGTTTTCAGGCTGATTATCTGGGACAATTTTGCGGAAAGCAAGCGGCCCAGAGCCATTGTGATCGCAAAGAGGACAACTGCGATTGCACCGGCGCGGGGCATGTCCTGGAGGTAGGTTTCCACATAGCTGCGGCTCCAGAATGTGAATGCCGCTTCGATACCTGCGCCCAAAAATATGGCGATGGCAAAGAGCCAAAATTTGGGCGTTTTGAGGATTTGTGCAATCAGGTGTTTAGATGATTGCTGATCTGCTACGGGTATGGGAAAGCGCGATAGGTGGAATAAGATGCCCATGGAAAGCGCGCCCGCTGCGGCAATGCGAAATACGAGCCGCCAGGAATATCCGAGGGTCAAGAGTTCGCCAAAGAGGAGCGCGGAGACCAGGACGCCGACGGGGTAAAATGCGTTGGTGATGTTGAGGTATTTGCCCGAGTCTCTGGGGTGAATGTCGATGACGAGGGGATTGATGAGTGCTTCGGTGAATCCACCGCCTATGCCAGTGACCATGAGGGACAGGATGAGCACAGGGTAGCTATCGGCATAGCTGATCATGAGAAGGCCGATGGCGAGGAGATATTGTCCCCAGGTCACAAAATGTTTTTTGCCCCATTTGCGCGCGAGGATGCCGGACATGATTAAGACGACGAGCAAAAGACATGTTCGCGCGGTTTCCAGGCCGCCGCTTTCAGAGAGGGAGATGGACAGGGCGCTGGATATTTCGGGTAGGCATATTGGGGTGACGACACCGCTGGTGGCAAACATCATAAACCCGCCCCAGCAGGCCAAATCGAGTCTGGTAAGTTCGGTTTTCATAGGCGTCCGCCAACTATTCCAGATAATCCATTTCGGGTCGCAAGTCCCAGCGGATCGTATCTGCGGGTTTGGTGTGGCGCGCCCATGCCGAGAGGATGCGGGTGTCCCTGTTTCGGGCGGCGAGTTGAGAGGCGATGGCGTCGGGATCCCAGCCGTCGAGGATGCGGGCGGTGAAATTTTTGATCAGGCTTTGACAGGACGGGTCGTTTGCGCGGTCGTGCAATTCGTTGGGGTCTTCTTGCAGGTTGAAGAGTTGACAGGGCTGGTTGTGGTAGTAATTGAATTTCCATTCGTCCTGCCGAATCATGCGCTGGTACACGCCTTCGGCGGAGAAGGGTCCGCCACCGCCTGCTCTGTCCTGACAAAATTCGGAGAAGGCGAGGTTGTCCCAGGATGTGTTTTCGCCGCGCATAAGCGGCAGGAGTGATCGTCCGCGAGAGTGGGGGAGTTCGGGACATTGCAGGGCGTTGATCATGGTGGCGTTGAGATCGACAGAAGAGATGACGTTGTCAAAGCACTTGCCTTCGGGCAGGTGACCGGGCCAGGAGAGTATGGCGGGTACTTTGGCGGAGTGTTCGTAAAAGGTTTGTTTCCACCACAGGCCGTGTTCGCCGGCTTGTTCGCCGTGGTCTGACATGTAAATGACGAGGGTGTCGTTGATCAAATCGTTTTGACGGAGGGCTGTGAGGATCTGCCCGATCATGTAATCCATGCGGTCAACGAGTGCCCAGTATGCGGTGCGCGCGCGGTGGATTTCGGCTTCTGTGACGGTTGTAATACCGCAGCGTTCGCGCCATTGTTTGATGTGGGGATGCAGGTCGTCGGAGAAGGGGATAGAGACAGTTGGGGGTGGTACGCGACCATCGTAACGTTCGTAGTCGGCGCGGCGCGCGACAAATGGCTGGTGGGGGAGCATATACCCAACGGTTAGAGAGAAAGGCTCTGAAGGTTGTCCCGCGCGTTTTTTTACGCCTATACGGTCGAGGTATGCAACGGTTGCTGCGGTTACGTCTTCGTCGTGTACCTGGTACGCGCTTTGTCCAATGCCCGATTTCGTCAGGCTGACGCGGGCGGGACCTGCTGTGCCCGAAAGCATTCCGTGGTTGACGCCGCCACCACCGGGATGATTGGGCCCGTGATCGCCGACGAGACGCTGGGCATATCCGTGTAGCTGATCCGGTCCATTGGAATGCATGCGTCCGACGAGCACGGGGTCATAACCTCCCGCGCCCATTGCATGGGCAAATGTGGGAATGCTCGAGTTGAGAATATGGGAGTTTGTCCACACTTCGTTTTCAAAGGGATAGCGCCCCGATAGCATGGACATGCGCGAAGGTACGCATATCGGCGAGGGGCAATAGCAGTTTTCAAATACAACGCCATTTGCCGCGAGGCTGTCGAGATGGGGGGTTTGTACGACTTTGTCGCCATAACAGCCCGTCACATAAGGGTCGTGCTGGTCGGAGTGAATGTAGAGCAGGTTGGGTTTTGAATGTGCCATTGCGTGTCCTGTATTTTTAGCGATTTTGAAATAGGTTGGGTTTATACTGTTGTTATTGACTATCCGAGACCGGATAAAGGGTTAGTCTCGCTCTCTTCCCTGCGCCTTCATCGGAAACGATTAGCGTGCCGTCCGCGGCGAAGGTAATACCTTCAGCCTGACGATGCCACTGGGCGGGAAACTCTCTGACCGCAACAACCTGGCCACCCGGCGTGATCTCCGCGATAGCTCCCTGACGAGCAGCTACGATAAAGTAATTCCCCGATATTGGGTGTCGCTCGATTCCCGATGGCTGGAAATTTTTCCCTTTGATGTGTCGGGAGAATTCCACGACAGGTATTACAGTATGTGCATCTTTTCTTAGCTGTTTCTCGTCAATTGACCAGTGATATACTGCTAACTTTCCCTCCATGTCTGCACTGCGAGCGTCCTTGCACATCAGTAAGAGTGCCCGCTTGCTCTCGTCGTATGCCAGGCCCTCAATTTCGCAGTCTCTGCCGATGCCAGTTGTATAGACATTGAAGAGAACGGACTCGCCAGTAGTTCCCTCACGACACTCGTATAGTCGCCCTGAACTCGTGACCAGATAGATCTGGTTGTCAATTGTTGCAATGCCCTCAAAATCACTGGCTACCGGGTTCTTCATGTCCGTCAGTTGGAATGCTTTTGCTATTGATCCATTCTGATAATCGATCTCGAAAATGATCCCTCTTTCATCATTGTGCGCCAGGAGCCGGTTGTCTCTGGTCATTGCCAAACCAGAGATTTCCTCAAGATGCTCGGACAGCTTCCAGTGTGTCGCGGTCTCTTCGTTTAGTGTATAGCTTTCGAGAGATATTTTCCTTTGTACTGCTGCCATTGTATCCGCCAAAGGGCGGTTGGTCGGAGTATCTGGAACTGTGTCTGACGGATTTCTACTAAAATCTGAGGATGAATCCTCTTCATAGTCTAATACAGCCATTGTATCCGCCAAAGGGGAGACGATAGAAGTGTCTGAAGCGGTCTCTTCGTTCAGGGTATAGCTTTCAGGAGATATTAATACCGCCGTCGTGTCCGCCAAAGGAAGGACGGTAGAAGTGTCTAAAATAGAAGTATCTGGATCTGCGTTTGACGAATTTTCACTAAAATCTGAAGATGGATCATAGCCCATCGACAACAGGTAGAGAAAAATGCCAAAACCAAGAAAGCCCAGCAGAAATTTATCTGTGTGATTCTTCATTTGTAATTATACCGTTATGAGTGTGCCTACCTGATCTCTCTGGTGACAGGGAGGCTTTGAGAATACCAATTTTAAACTCTTGTCAGCGTTGCGTTTTTGATACTTTTTTTGCTTTTTTCAATATCCCGGATGAGGATAGGCAGAGCGACGGATTGTTTTAACAAAATATCATATACAACGATGGCCGTTCCATCTTCTTTCTCGATCACATCTGCTACTTGCCACTGTTTGGTCCCGGATTTCAGGATTTGAGCGGTTGCTTTTTGAGCTGTTTCGACCTTCGTTGTGTGTACTTCAATCCGGGCATCATAAGAATTCCCAGTAGCCTTTGTCCCAGAGGTCTGGGCCGAGTGATCAGGTGAAACAATTCTCCAGCCGGATAGTACTGGTGGCTGCGCGCCATAATTGATTTTCCACACGCCCAGTGTTATGGTGACGAAAGCCAGCGATGCGAGGTAGGCCACAGTCGTAAGCTGGGTGCCAGCCGCCAGCCCTATCCCGATGACCATAAACATGTACACGCCCTCTATGGTCGATTTGAGTGAGAGCCGAAAGGTGACGGCGGCCACGATACCCGCCAGACTGAACGCAAGGGCAAGACTACCCTTCACCAAAAAAACAACCAGTGAGATCGCGACAGGTATCACGAGCAGAGTTTGTACAAAGGCTTGACTGTATTTCTTGGGTGGATGCGTCCAGGCATATACCCAGGTAATTGGGAGGGTAACCCCGAAAGCCAGTACCAAAGCGACTACAACTGGAATCGTGTGTTCCGGATCGGCGAGCCGGTTTACCCCTTCTTGGATGTTTCCAAGCGGAATGGGCGGATCGGCCCCGGAGTCAAGGGATGATCCTACAAAGATGCGTTCGCGCTCCTGGGCGACGTAATAGAGAATTTCGGGGAATATGTGAAAAATCGCGTTGAGAATCAAAAGCCAGGTGATATAGTAAATGGCGAGACGTATGATGATGTTGTTGAGCATCGCATCCTCCTTCATGAGCTAAAACATAAAACCAGCGCGCAGATATACGCCCGTCAGGTCATCGCCTTTTACGACTGCCGCGCTAAAGGTCTGCTGGCGCTTGAGAAAAGACAGCCAGAATCCACCTCCGATACTGGTGTGCCATTTATCAGCATTGCCCGGATCTCCGTCATAAATTACCCGTCCGGCATCACCCGTACCGAACAATCCGAATTCTCCCGATACCAGAAGCTTGATTTTGGTCAGAACCAGTCGCAGTTCGGAATTTCCATACAGCGCAGTTTCTCCAGCGAACCTGTTTTTCCGGAAACCACGCAAATTGCCACTGGATATGCCACTACCGACAAAACCGGACCCGCCCAGAAAGGCACTTTCGTGAAAGGGAAAGGTTCCCCATACCTTCTTGCCACCTGCTCTTAAGGCAAGGGTCGGGGTAGTCGGTATAGGGGCAGTCAGGTAAGTACTGGCTTCCCCATTTATGCTGCCAAAGGTCGATTCTACATCCCAGACGCCCGGATAGATGTCTCCGGCAACCCTGACCCTGACCCCCTGAGTGGGATACCCTAAACTGTTGCGCGTGTCGTACACGACTTCACCCAGTGCGCCTACCTGGCCGAAGGAATCCGTACCGTAAAGTGGTTGATCGAGCGAACCGATATATTTTTCCCGATTGGAACTGAGGGGGGTGTTTGAATACTTGATAATCGGTCCAAAGTCAATGGTTAATTTCGAGCGGAGCGATCCCATACCAACATGAGGCATATCTTCTTTATGATCTCCCGCTCGAAATTCGAGGGCAGGTGCGAAAACGAAATGTCTTTGTTCCACCTTATAGAAGGAAGACGGCTCAGGAATTTCCGTTTTGTTACCAAATCCGTTAAACCGGATTGTCTGGAATCCGGAGTATTTTAAGTAGATTCTCGCGTCGAAGTCGCGCATGAATTCGCGAAAATTGCCGGTATAGGAGGCAAAGGGCTTGATTCCCTTGAGATCATTGTCTTTCGCCAGCCCGATCTTGAAAAAATGTTGCGAAGAGAAAGGATCTTTTCGATACCCGAAATGCTGCCGATGGTAGGTCGCCCCCAAGAATACATCCATATCCGGGTTTACCCTGATAATCGGAGCGGTAATAGCCTGTCCACCCCAGTCCAGTGCATACCTTGCACGGAGAAGCCGTGCGGGAGGACGCTTGTAGGGTCGCTCGTCGATTTTCGCCCCCTCGCCTTTGGCGAACTGATTTTTTCCGCGATAATCATAAAACCGGGTTTTTGAGGCGCCAGATTGGGATGCGTTTGTAAGTGTGTCATCCCCACCTCCGCCATCAATGCGAACGACAATCTGTCCCTTTGTCCCCGATATTTCCGCGCGGTCATCTCCGCCCCGGAGGTATATTCGGACTTCTCGGGTTTCCTGAGGGTGGAATGTCCTTTGGAAATAGGGTGTTTTTCTTTCTCCTCCGGGACCTTCTATCAGACCGATACGAACTGCGAGGTCACCATTCGTCAGGTGTTCACAATGGGCGTACTCATCCTTATCGGTCGCCTGGATTTCGACCTGGCGGGTAATCAATTCATAGTATCTACTGGCAAAATCGGGCAATGCGTCCCGCCTTGATTTGAGGGCTTGTGTAAGAGCTTCCCCAATCATTTTGTAATACGGTGGTGGGAGCCTCCGCACGGCATCCTCAATGACCGAATCCGGTAAGTCTCTGCGAAACGCTGTTACTACTGAATCCCACGCGGTCTTATTGAGTTCGACCAGAAACTCGCGGTCCATCTCCCAACCAGTAGTCGATAGGCCCACCAGGCTTGGATACTTGTCTCCAAACGTGATTTGCCTGGGGAGCCTTTTGCGCGCCATTGCCATAGCAAATCCCTCGAAGCCGATAAAAGCCTGGTCGCGGTCCTCGGGTATTGGAAGCCATGTATAACAATCGCCATCGGGGAATTGCGCCCATCTCCACTGGCCGTAATGGCGGTCCTTATCGCCGATGAAAAGATCCATTAGTTTCGCCTTTAGATAGGCACGGGCATCGACGCGGTTGCAAGGACTTTCTTCAAGGTGTTCCCACAGTCTCTCTGTTCCGCTGATCCTCCGGGAACCCGCAAAGCCGGGCGTATCGTCCGGTCCTTCAGACGGGTGTTCTTGTAGCGTTCCGATAAGGCCGGCAAACTCTTCGCGGTATTCCCCCAGTCTCGGATCATCCGGAATAACTACGAGCGTGTGTTTGGAATGGAGAATACCAGTGGCTTCCATCAGCGGGTCAGCTACGAGTGCCCCTGTTGGTAAAAGCGCGCTGATCAAGTCCTGAAGGACGTCATCGACAATGGTATCCTTGAGTTCGTCCCATATTCTTTTGGTGGGATCTTTATCCAGGGAACGAACTGTATAGCGGCGGCCGTCTTCCCCTGTAAAGTGAAGCGAGATGGACTGCCCGAATCCGCCAGTGCGAAGCGGCGTCAAACCACCTCCTACGCTGTTGAGGTCGAGGACTGCAACCTCGATAGGAGTGGTCCAGAGGTCCCGGTTATTGTTGCCGTAGAACCAGCGTTTAAACCCGCTGGCTCGGAATCTTTCTCCTGGAACCACCATGTGGGTCTTAGCACCCGGTGGAGGAATAGATCGGTGAATCCTATATCCTGGAGCAGGGGAATCCTCTTCAGATGTGGATTCTATCGGAACGGAAAAAGCGAGCACCAGGAAGAATAAAATAGCGTTCCATCTGGAAAATATCATGCTTTTCCTTTCGTTTCAAGGTGATTTGGATAAGACAGATGAATATGCATCAAAACGCAAATCCGACTGCGGTATAAATCCGGATATCCTTTTCTTCTGTGCTCACAATATCAATGCGAATGGGGCCTAAAAACGTCGTGCTGATATAACCACCAATACCAAAACCGTGGATACGGGTATTGGGCTGATCCGGATTGGAAGACTTATTGTACAGACCGCCCTGATAGAAAATTCCAACAGCACTGAGCGGTATGGATCCCCAAAATTTCATGTGGCTCCAAATAGAAATGCCCGCCGAGACGAACCTAAAAGCTCTCAGTTTGTCGCGTTTGAGACCGACAACGCGCAATGCTGCGTTACTAAAGTGTCCTCCACCACCTAATGCGAAGTGTTCATAAATCGGTGCAGGCTGTGTCATATAGCCTCCGTGAGACCAGAGGCCCACACTCAATTGCGGATGGGGGCTGGTGAAGTACGCGAGTTGTGTTTGCACCTGCTTATGTGAAAATGTTCGATGAACCCATTTTGCTTGCGTTTGAAAATAGATGCCATGTCTTGTCAAAAACGCATCGTCTCGGGTGTCAATACCTGTAGATAACCACAAGGCGGGCAGATCTTTAGACGCATTGCCTATTGAACTGTCCGCATCGCGAATGCGGACATGCTCAACTTGATACCCCACTTTAAAACCTCCCCAACTGTGGAACAAAACCTGCATGCCCAATCGCGCGCGAAAACGCTTCTCGTTATATGTGTCCTGGCGTTGCCCATTTTGAAAATACAACCGGTCTTGATTCCACCCTCGAATCTTCCCGAAGAAACCCAGGCGCCTGGATGAGCGAAAAATTAAATCCATTTCAGCGAGCTTCAAATTGCCCAACAGGCCGCGAAAATAAAACTCTGCTACGGGGCCATAAGCATTTTGATGTGCAAACTCGGTCAGTGCTGCAACCCCAAAATCATTGTCGTAATGAAGTCCTATTTTCAACTCACTGGGGGGGTTTTCAAGCACCTGAAAAACCAATTCGGTATAGTCTTCATGGTAGATAACCTCGTAATCTACTGTTTGAAATAATCCGGTCGCATAGAACCGGCCAGATTCGTTTTCCAGTTTCCGAAACGATATCGGCTTGTTGATGAACTTTTCTAACCGCGATGTAAATTTCTCTTGTGAATAGCGCTCTAAACCCTCAATCCGCACCCGATCAATCACAATATCCGATGGTATATCCACCCAGGTTCTGAAATCAAAATTATCTGGCAATATCGACGGTCTCGACTTTTCAACGCGTTTTGAAATGCCGAGCTTTTGCAGAGCCTTCCAGATCGCATCCAGATGTTTTTCGGCTTCTTTTTCGCCAATTGGAATCAAGGTGTACGACAGATTAAAATTGCCTCCATCAAATTTTTTTAAATCGGGCATGATCAGCACATGGGCGCGTTTTCGATTTGCAATTTTTTTTTCTTCAATTCGAAAACTAACAGCCTGATCGATGACGTCGATAATATCTTCAACTTCGTGCTTTTGAGTGCGCAAAGGTGTGGCACAATCCACGGCAATAACCAAATCAGCCCCGGCGTCTAATGCGACATCTACAGGCAAGTTATTGACAATACCGCCATCTACGAGATGGGTTTGTTCTGTACTTATCGGGGCAAACACCCCGGGAACAGAAATACTCGCTCTGATTGCCGTGCCGAGTGAGCCATTTTTTATCACGACCTGTTCGCCAGATAAAATATCTGTTGCAATTGCACGAAAAGGCGTTGGCAGCCGATCAAAATCGTTTCGCGCCCGATAAATTGCGCCAAGGGTCAATTGATTGAGAAAATGCTGAATTTTTTGCCCGGCAAAAACTCCATAAGGCAATTTTAGATCGAATTTATCGAGGCGCAATGCAAGCATCTGGCGATCAGCTATTGGTTTGCGATTCAAATTCGACAGACGGCGGTTGGGGTGATTGTTGGTTATTTCCCACCAATCTGTTCCTACAATAATGCGTTCGACATTATCAACAGTGTATCCGGCAGCGTACAGTCCTCCCACCAGTGCCCCATAACTCACGCCCACGATCAAATCAATGGGAATACCTTCGCGCTCGAGTACGCGCAGCACGCCGATATGTGCCCCTCCACGCGCGCCTCCTCCACTGAGCACCAGTGCGACTCGGGGCTTCTGTTTTGCAAAAGAAGGAAGCGTGCTGAACAGGACAAAACCGAAACACAGAAAAAAAACAAATAGACTTTGAACTATCCCGCATTTTGTTGCGTATAACTTTTTGTTTCTCATCTGATTCTCGGCTTTGAAAGAATTGAAACTACTCCTGCCGATCAACCCGTACAATCTGATATAGCCCGACATTCCAAACAAAAAAATAAACCCGAACGTATTTATCTGCCCATCCAGACCTCACGGTCCGAATCTCTATCCCGTAATATTGTCCATCCGGCAAATCGCGTGGTATGGGTATGTGCCCTGACGTATCGAGTTGACGCACAGCACCCTGCGCCTTTCCATCGCGACTCAAAAATTGATAAAAATACCGGGTCTTTGCTTCAGTAGCCAGATTTCCCACAATCGCCAGATCCTCAAAATGCAATCCTCGTCTGTCAATCCAAAAGCGATCTAGCGGATTTATGCGTCGAAACCAGTAATCGCCCACCTTATCGCGGCGTGCAATCAAAAGTTGAATGAGTCTCTCTTCAGCCTTCTTGTCGCTCAAATGCCCCGTCTTCACAATAGCTGCCAAATCCGCATCGCTAAACGCCATTGCGATTTTTGCTCCCCAGTACCCATCGCGATTTGTACACCGCTGAAAAGCCGGATTGGGATAATTGGTAACCCACCGCCTGGGCGAAAATACATCGCTCTCCAAATAACCAATTGATGGAAAATGTATGGGCTTTGCATCTTCCCACGCCTTTCGATACAGCCCCAGCCCCAAAACTGATGGGACAATATAGCGAAAATCGACAAAATACTCATTTCCTGACCTGGGCGTGTGAGGCCGCACTGAATTACTACCCAAAGTCGCGTCCATATCGATCAAATAGTGTTTGATATAGTGACGTCCCTGTTCATCAGTCACAAACATATTCAGGGTGTTGGCTGCACGTCGATCTACATCATTGATCCACGAAGAGATCGCTCGCAACCCCCGTAACTCCCTTCGATGCTGGTGTTTCACGCGATCATTGGGATCGTCTTTCCGCCGACTGTGAAAATCAAAAACACCGAGAGGAATACCCGTTAATCTCTTGCTTGCCAGGCACCGGATATACCCGTTGGCTTGCTTCTCAATAGAAGACAGTACATTTTGCAAGTATGTATCCGTCAGGTCCCTGCGCCTTCCCTCATCATCAGATACCTTTGCATCAGGACCGATGGTAAGCCATTCGGCGCGAAAAAAAACAACGGAATTTTGCGGCACATGATAGCCCGCAGCATACAGAATTTTTGTCGATACAACCTCGGCAGTTGTCGCCAACTCCTCATAACCTTTTGCGTCAAACTTCAAAAAATAAACATCCTCTTTTGCGTCCCGAATTGTAAGCTCAGGTGCCTGGCCCTCTAATTTTCCCGATATAATCTCCCAAGAACCGCTCGTATCAGGATACGCGTGTCCAGGCCCTTCAGCCAACGCTGCCGCATCCATCCGCACAAGAAAATGCCGATTCGTGTACCAAGATGAATTGGGTACTTCATCCAACACATTGACATTATCTGCCTGACGAGATGGCGCAATATTCAGAATATTCCCGACCCGCCGCGCACTCCTTCCCAAATCCAGTTTCTTAGTCATTGGATAAACAAAAGAGTGATCGACCATGTCCCATATCAGATTCCTTTTAATTACTTTGGGTTGCGCAATACTGCGATTATCGGGATCAAACCACTTGATTGGCGCAGTTGACAAATGACGGTCGATCGCTTCAGCCTCGGCAGCAACACAGGCCATAAGCATCCATACCCACAATTTACTTAAATCCTTTTTCATAAAGACTGTCTTCCCCGCGTCTTCTAAAATGCCTGATTCATTGTAAATCCGATGAGGAAACGATTGGCAGTACTATGCCCAATTTTAATTTTGCCGAGCAAATCGGCCTCCGTGCGAAATGCAATGCCTCCACCCCATGAAGAATGGAACCCTCCCCACCTCAAATCGCCAAAATGGTCGAAAATTTGTCCTTCATCCCAAAACAAAAACATATTCGAATAATCCCATATTGGATATCGATACTCCACATTAAATTGCAATGCACCCTGTCCGCGAAAATAACCGCGCGTGTATCCGCGTGCCGATTCATTGCCGCCCAATTGAATCAACTCGGTATAAGGAACAAATCCATCCCCCACTGACCGCACTTTATCCACCCGTGCGTGCAGAACCAGAATGCGGTTCTTCCAAAACAGCGTGATATAACGGGCAGCTTCGGCGCGTATCTTGTAGAACGCAATGCGATCAGGGCCTGTCACCCAGTCGCCTTCTAAAGTGATAAATCCACCGCGTTCGGGAAAGCCAATATCTCGCGCGAAATAAAACTGATCTCCAAGTTGTGTAACCATCCTGCCTGGAAAACGATAATTGGGTGGATGAGAAAGCTGGCGAACTGGTTTTTTATAATCGCGGTCATCATACGTCACCTGAAGTCCAATGCGATAAAATTTGAATTTTGTGCCCAACCCCTTAACCAGACGCGCCTGTGGTGATGATCCCGGGTCGGAAAGCGGTTGCAATTCACCCAATACAGGCATAAAATCGCGCTGTGAAAACCCAATCCTGCCCACCATTTTAAACTGCGGCACTATAGACGCGACCTCATCCGTTTTCAAACGCCATTCAACAGAGGTCTCAACATCAACTTTTTTGAATTCAAAAAGCCTCGACTCGTCGTCATCTATTGCGCCGTTTATATTGGCATTTCTATTTTTTGTTTGCAAATATCCCCCCTGAATTTTCCAAATGAGCCCTGCACCCAATAGATTGGGGTCAATATACAGACCTTCGCAAAATTGCCCCTGCTCGCCCGAATAGATATAGTGTGCAGTCAATGCGTTTTTGCGCCCCTGGATATTGGTATGGAAAAGACGCACCCCAACCCCTGTGCCCGTTTCCCCTCCCAATTGCCCGTGCGGGAAAAGACCAAATGTACCCGCTTTATTGGTGAAAAATTTATAGTAACGAATCCACAGTTTTGCGTACTCTACTTGAAGGGCGATTTTCTCCAAAGGATAGACCATCGTCAGCAAGATATACCGGGGGGATCGCAAGAGATATTTCACTTTTGAAGTTTTTGTAACATAGACATCCGTACTGTCGGTAACTCTGGCTTGCGATATATCGTAGGGATCGTGCTTGTAAAGACTGTCAGGCTTAGCCACCGAAGTTGAGGTATGCGCGTTCTTGGGGATGCCCAACTGACAGAAGACAAAGACACACAAAGGAAGAAAAAATAAAAATGAGCGCATCAACCAATTCTCAAAAAATTATCAACTTGTGTTATATAACTCAAATTATGTGATACAAAGTAGAAATACCATACAAAAATGCAGAGATCAACCCCCTTGTTGGTGACCGCATGTACCCGCTCAGGCATCCTCCTTATACGTTGGATTAGAACCGAACGCACTCACCCAGTCCCTTCTTTGCCAAAGGCATCCATAAAGATCAGAAAATCGCTAACACCAATTGTCCCATCGCCATCCAGATCGTACCGCGTGTTATATCCCACATCGCCACGACTTAACCCGAACTGTTCCACAAATAGCAAAAAGTCGGGAACACCAACAATACCATCGCCATCAAAGTCGGGCGTAGGCGGCACATCACCGATATCAATATCTATTTTCAAATTAGAATTCTGACGCAGGAGTTTGTGAAGAGGGGACATATCCGCAATTGGATTCCCCCTAAGCCATAAAAATTGTAGATTTACCAACCCTGCGAGCGGACTTACATCGGTAATCTGATTGTTTTTAAGGTCTAATATGCGTAAATTCGTCAACTTTGCGAGTGGACTTACATCGGTAATCTGATTGGAAACGAGATTTAAATTTTCAAGATTTACTAGCTCCTCGAGTGGACTTACATCGCTAATTTGATTGTGCCTAATCACTAAAGTCCTCAGTGTATTCATTGTATATTTAAGTCCAGTAAGGTCAGTTATCTGGCGACCGGAAGCATTAAAACTCCTTTTATCATTTACTATTCCGAATCTCAGCATATCCAGTTGTGTAATAGTACCCCCGGGTGTTAATCCGAGGGTTTCCCGGACCGCCGCTGCTAAATTTAGGTCTGGTATAGACACAACTTCAGACGGAGGTAGCAGGGAGGTAATATCAATTGGAAACCTCTGGTTTCTGATGTTGCCATGTACATCCATAACTCTAAGGGTTACGAAACTCTTAATGAGGGATGCTATGTAGGTGGTTACTACAAATTCAACGGTGTTGCTTTTGCCGTTTAATCGCTTATAATCGATTAATAATCCTGAGGCATTCACCAACTGTGCCTGATGGAGTCCATCAAGGTCAGATATCTCAAATTGAAGGCGGATAGCATACGGTGAAGAGGCGGGACTTGGGGAGAACATCTCAACCATTGTGGGTTCATCGAAGGCGATTTGGGTTGGGTTGAAGTAGCGATGGGCATCCCACCATTCAGCAGCACAGAAAGAGGTGAGCATTGGTTCGTTGTCGGTGAAAGTAAATGAGGGTGGGGTAGTGCGGGGGCGAAAATCGTGTTTCAAGCCAAAGGCATGTCCGAGTTCATGGTTCATAAGACCGAGGTGAAAACAACGACCTGAGGCGGGCATGAGTACCCGTCCATTATGGCTTCCTCCACTCCCTCGACCACACGCTTTACCACTAAGGACTTCGCTACTGATATCTATCGCGGTGAGATAGATATTTTTCGACATATCAAACTGTTCATTGATTTCCCTCCAGGCTACTGAAGTGGATGGACTCTGATAATATGCATCGTTGAATTTTCCGTTCACGTGATGCACCACAACCTTTCCGGTCGCGTCGGTTTCAAGTCTAAATGTTTTTCTATCAAATCCGTGGCTTTCCATCAGATCTGCACAAAACTGCTGTGCTTCTTTTATCAGCTTATCCAGTTGTGTGTCTATGTCTTTCTGGGGCGTGCGGTCGCTTGGAACAAAGTAGATTATCCGCACTATATATTCGGGCGATGCATAGCTGACAGAGGTGAAGAATATCAACACAAAAAAGCACGCGCTCAACGCAGTTGTAAAGGTGCGAAGAAGAGTATTCTTTTTTAAGCATTTCATGGAGGATCTCTTTTACTGTTAAGATGCCGTTTTAAAACTATTGGAACTCAAAAAGCACTTAAGACGCCTACCAAAACTATCCTATCATCCCCATACATATTATCTAAAGGCGTGGATACACAGATAGGCCAATTCTATGCCCCTTCTTTGCCAAAGGCATCCACAAAGATCAGAAAATCACCAAGCCCGACGGTGCCATCCCCATCCAGATCAAAGCGGGCGTCGGTACCGCCGAACGCATTGACGAACAGTAAGAAGTCAGCCAAATCGGTCCGACCGTCGCCATTGAAGTCGGTCACGCCCGCTGTTGCGCCTCCGTTGGACGGCATGTTGTAGGCATATATTTTTTCGTCCCAGTCGTCCGCCACCCACATGGTCGTCCCATCCGACCAGATGCCTTCCGGGCTACTGTTTCCAGCAGATTTCAGTGTATTGAAATCTTTGTCCGGGACACGCTCTTTAGACATCAGGTCATAGGCATACAATTTCTCGTCCCAGTCGTCCGCTACCCACATGGTCGTCCCATCCGACCAGATGCCCGTCGGATCGTCGTTTCCGGCGGCATCCAGCGTGTTGAAGTCTTTGTTCGGGACACGCTCCTTGGTCGTCAGGTCATAGGCATACAATTTCTCGTCAGAGATGTCTGCCACCCACATGGTCGTTCCGTCCGACCAGATGCCTTCCGGGTTGTCGTTTCCCGCAATTTCCAGTGCATTTATGTCTTTGTCTCGGTCCCTGATCCCGGTCGCCAGGTCGTACGCATAAATCTTCTCGAAGAAGGACGGGTCGTTCGCGACATACATCGTCACCCCGTCCGACCAGATACCGTCTGGGGCATCGTTATCGGCGGCATCCAGCGTATTGATGTCTTTTTCCGGAACATGCTCCTTGGATGTCATGTCATAGGCATACAATTTCTCGTCGCCGCTTTCGTCCGCCACCCACATAGTCGTCCCGTCCGACCAGATGCCGTCAATGCTTCGATTTCCAGCAGCACGCAGCGTGTTGAAGTCGTCAACGGTCTTCCAGCTGAACGCAGAATCGACGCTCCTGCCCACTATGATTGTATAGATTTTCTTTATAGTTCCGCTTTGGGACGTAACCCATACATACACGGTGTTCCGACCCTCATCCAGCAAGAACACCTGCGCTGAACCACTGGCGACGGTGTTCTTGTCTGTCTCACTCTTACCCATCTCGATGGTCGCACCTGCATCTGTAGTGGTTGCCGTTATGGTGACCTGAGTTACCGAGTTCGCAACGCCGACATGGTATTCGGTTACATCGCTGTCGAAGCCGATAATGTCCACCGGGCTGGCCGTCAGCCTGCTTAGTGTGGCATCCGCCCCTGATTCATTCACCGAGGGGACAGATTCTTGCCCGTAGCCGATACCCTGTGCGAAGGCCGACAAGACTAAAATCAGTAGGAGAAATTTATAATTCATAGCTGGCGTTTTCATGAGTTTGTTCCTCTGCCCTTGCCCGGTTCCTGCGAAATCTGCGGATTGCTCATTGGGGATCAACCTCATAGACTATACTATACACAACCAGGTAGAATTTGCCATTGGCGTAGGTGATCCCTCTGGGCGATCCTCTTTCGGGAGACAGATTGAAGTCGGAAGCAGGGTCGCGCTGCCCAGAACCCATATACGCAAATACCTTGTACCGGTGACCATCAACCACATAGAACCTGTCATTGGCGTAGGTGATCCCTTCAGACGACCAATTTTGGGGAGATAGGTCGAAATCGGAAGCAGGGTCGCGCTGCCCAGAACTCATATACGCAAATACTTTATCCCGGCGATCATCAACCACATAGAACCTGTTATTGGCGTAGGTGATCCCTTTAGCCCTTTCGGTGTTGGAAGATAGGTCGAAGTCGGAAGCAGGATCGCGCTGCCCAGAACTCAGGTACGCAAATACTTTATCCCGGTAATCATCAACCACATAGAATCTGTCATTGGCGTAGGTGATCCCTTCAGGCGTCCATTGAGGAGATAGGTCGAAGTCGGAAGCAGGATCGCGTTGCCCAGAACTCAGGTACGCATATACCTTGCCGCTACGGAAGGAAATATCATCAACCACATAGAATCTGTCATTGGCGTAGGTGATCCCTTTAGGAGAATCATGAGAGGTATCCAGTTCGAAGATTGTTGTTGTTGGGGGGTACCCCCCAACCTCCGATGCTCTAACATAGGATGCTCTAACATAGTTTGAACAGTTCGCGTCATCGCAGGCTCTTACCCAGTATCCTATTTTGAAATGACTACTAATATGAGTAATGGTCGTGTCACCCACAGTAGCTATTCGCCTACAGCCCCCCGGGCAACTAACATTAAAGAAAGTCGCACTGTCGTAATATACCCGATAAGAAGTTGCGCCAGGAGAAGGATCCCAGGAGATTCTATATTCATAAATAGAAGTATCCCACCAATACCGTACATTGTCAGGTGAGGGTGGGGCACTACTGTCATCGCCGTTCCTGGATGCTCTAACATAGTTTGAACAGCCTGCGTCATTACAGGCCCGTACCCAGTATCCTATGATGCCATGACTGCTAAAGTGAGCAAAGGTTGTGTTACTCACATTAGCTATTTGTCTACAGCCCCCTGGGCAACTAACATCCAATAAATCAGCACTGTCGTAATATACCCGATAAGAAGTTGCGTTAGGAGAAGGATCCCAGAAGATTTGATATAAAGAAGTAGAAGGATCCCATTGATACTGTGCATTGTCAGGTGGAGGCGGTATAACATTACTGTCGCCGCCGCTTTGCCCGCCGCCTGTGGGATACGTTGTGCCAAACACATCTACAAAGAGCAGAAAGTCCGCCAGATTTACGTTCCCATTGCCATCAAAATCCATCCGTGCATCAAATCCCATATCCGACGATGACTTGTTAAAAACTGAGACAAAGAGCAGAAAGTCCGCCAAATTTACGTTGCCATTACCATCAAAATCACCGGGGTTAGTTGCAGGTGCTGTAAAGGTGATAATCGCATTGGATACATCTAATACGTCAACATCGCTCTCACTGGTTATTGAAAGGCTTTTGACGATTAGTGTTGCACTGCCTTCAAGCGACCTCACCACCTGCAAATCAAGCTGCCCCAAATAACCCGTTGAGGGCAAAGAAGCACCCGTGGGGAATAACGCGGATAACTTTGTAGATCCAGTGCTTATCAGCGCTCCTCCTGTCCAATCCGTGCCCGATACATTTCCAATATAGCTGGAAAATGTCTTGCCCGGCAGATCGAGCTCCACTGTATAACCATTGGTAGATTGACCCGCACCTGCCGGAACGAAAAGCTGAAACTGGATCGTATCCCCCGCCTTTTGTTCGGGAAGGATTTGCACATTGTTGTTTTGAACAGGGCTTTCGATCTGCGTATCCACCTGGAGTACCAACCCCGACAATGCGCCTAAAAAGTGTTGGGCAAATGAGGGGATAAAAAGCAGTGATGCGAATAGGAAAGAGAGGATGAGGTTGAACAATAGGGCCTTTTTCATGTGAGCACCCTCCTTGCTCTGAAGGCTGAGTGTCGCGAGGCTTCTCGCTCAAAAGAAGTATCAGATGCGCGAGAATAGCATGTCTCTTCGCTAAAGTCCCGCGAAATCGGCGGACTTGCTCATTAGGGATTGAACACATATACTTTACCCCTTGACCTATCAACGGCATAGAATCTGCCATTGCCGTAGGTGATACCGGTAGTATGGCCGGAAGATAGTTCAAAGTCTGAAGCAGCAGCATCGCGTTGCCCAGAACTCATGTATGCATATACTTTACCTCCGGTCTCAACGACATAGAATCTGTCATTGGCGTAGGTGATACCTTCAGGAGAATTATTGCCGGAAGATAGTTCAAAGTCTGAAGCAGCATCGCGCTGCCCAGAACTCATATATGCATATACTCTACCTCCGGTCTCAACGACATAGAATCTGTCATTGGCATAGGTGATACCTGTAGGAGAATTATTATCGGAAGATAGTTCAAAGTCTGAAGCAGCATCGCGTTGTCCAGAATTCATGTACGCATATACCTTGTCGTCCCGATCATTAACGACATAGAATCTGTCATTGGCGTAGGTGATACCTTCAGGCCAGTGAATACTGGCAGATATTTCAAAGTCCGAAGTAGCATCGCGTTGTCCAGAACTCATGTACGCATATACCTTATTTCGGAAACTATCAACGACATAGAATCTGTCATTAGCGTAGGTGATACCTTCAGGAGAATTATTAGAGGCATCCAGTTCAATGACTGTTATTGTTGATAGAGGTTGCCCACCAACAATGACAGGAACACCGCTGGAACAGTCATTGCTTTCGTCAATGTCATAATTGACGGCATCCACACAAGCACCGTAGTAATAGCTTGATGATGCTGTCAGGCTGATTGATTTAGAAGTCACACCAGAAGTTGAAAGACTGCTCACAGCGTCCGTGCCCACTGCCGTATCATTCCTTGATATAGTCGAATTTGACGAGCGATAATAGCGTAGCATTGTAGCGGGAGACTGACGATTGCCCTGGTTGCGAACCGTGACACTCAGCGTGAAGGACTGGCCCGCGTTGGGGCTGCCATTATTTACAGAAGCCGATTCAACAATCAGGTCTGGACCAATATCATCGCCCCTGGATGCTCTAACATAGTTTGAACAGCCTGCGTCATTACAGGCCCGTGCCCAGTACCCTATTTTGCGTGTGTAGAGGTTTAGAAAGCCAGCGAGTTCACCTTCACGGTGCTTAAAGTGACTAATGGTTGTGTTACTCACAGTGACTATTTCGCTACAACTCCCTGGGCAACTAACATCAAAGGCTGTAGCATTGTCGTAATATACCCGATAAGAAGTCGCGTTAGGGGAAGGATCCCAGGAGATTCTGTATTGAGAAATAGATCCATCCCATTGATATTTTACATTGCTGGGTGGGGGCGGGGCACTACTGTCACCACCGCTCCTGGATGCTCTAACATAGTTTGAACAGCCTGCGTCATTACAGGCCCGTACCCAGTACCCTATTTTGCGTTCACCTTCACGGTGCTTAAAGTGACTAATGGTTGTGTTACTCACAGTGACTATTTCGCTACAACTCCCTGGGCAACTAACATCAGCGAAGGCTGTAGCATTGTCGTAATATACCCGATAAGAAGTTGCGTTAGGGGAAGGATCCCAGGAGATTTGATATTGTCCCTCTGCCCACTGATACCGTACATTGGCAGGTGAGGGCGGTATAACACTACTGTCGTCATCGCCTTGCCCGCCACCTGTGGAATACGTTGTGCCAAACACATCTACAAAGAGCAGAAAGTCCGCTATATTTACATTCCCATTGCCATCAAAATCCATCCGCGCATCAAATCCCACATCCGACGATGACTTGCCGAACACGTCCATAAATAGTAGAAAGTCCGCTATATTTACATTCCCGTTGCCATCAAAATCACCAGGGCCAGTTGCAGGGCCAGTAAAAGTGATGATCGCAAATGAGGAGGGCAAAAGCAGTGATACGAATAGGAAACAGAGTGATAGGGGTTTGAAAATGGACATGGCAATAATCTCTTTTCCTATTGAAATTGTTTCAATTCGAGGCCCCTTCTTTGCCAAAGGCGTTGACAAAGAGCAGAAAGTCACCAAACCCAATGGTGCCATCGCCATCCAGATCGTACCGCGCGTCATATCCCGCATCATCTCGGCTCAATCCAAATAGCGCTACAAACTGCAAAAAGTCGGCAAAGCCAACAGTCCCATCGCCATCAAAGTCGGGAGTAGGCGGTTGAGGTGGTGCAGGAGGTTGAGATGTGCTATACGACGAGATATCCCACAGCTTTACAGTTGCATCCTCTGACCCTGAAGCGAGCAGCATCCCATCGGGTGAAAACGCCACCGAAGTGACTTCATTGCTATGCCCCCTCAGGGTAGCGATAAGTTCTCTTTTCGCCACGTCCCACAGTTTCACTGTTTCATCGAATGCCCCTCCTCCGGAAGCCAGCAGCATCCCATCGGGTGAAAACGCTACTGAAGTGACATCACTGCTATGCCCTTCCAGGGTAGCGATAAGTTCTCTTTTCGCCACGTCCCACAGCAAAACCGTGTATCCTCTGTTCCCCCCTCCAGAAGCCAGCAGCATCCCATCACGCGAAAATGCTACCGGACCTTGCCCCTCCAGGGTCGCGATAACTTCGCGTGTCGTTGCGTTCCACAGCAAAACCGTTTCTTCATCAAATGCTCCCCCTCCGGAAGCCAGCAGCATCCCATCACGCGAAAATGCTATGGAAGCACCCCGACTACCATGCCCTTTCAGAGTCGCAATAACTTCGCGCGTCTCCACATTCCATAGTTTCATCGTGTTATCACTATACACGGCAGCGAGTATCTTCCCATCGGGTGAAAACGCTACCGAACGGACATCCAAATTCTCCATATATTCTCCAAGGATGGCGATACTTTTGCGTGTGATTACCTCTAACTCGGTATTTGTGCGTGTCGCCGCGTCCCATAACTCAATTCGGTTGTTATCCCGTGCGGTAGCGAGTATCTTTCCATCCGGTGGTGAAAATGCCACCGAAGTAACCGCACCCCTACCATCTCCAAAGACCGTAGCGACACGTTCTTTTGTTTGGATATTCCATAAACTGAAGGTATTGTCCTCTGATCCAACAGCGAGTATCTTTCCATCCGGTGGTGAAAACGCCACTGAAGTGACATCATAGCTATGCCCTTCCAGAGTAGCGATATTTGTGTCTTCGGTCGGTTCTATTGTCGCCACATTCCACAGCTTCACCGTTCTATCCTCTGACCCTGAAGCCAGTAGCACTCCATCTGGTGAAAACGCTACCGAAGTGACATTATCCCCATCTTCCAGAGTGGCGATGAGCTCTCTTTTCGCCACGTCCCACAGCTTCACGGTGTCATCTCTTGATCCTGAAGCCAGTGTCCCATCTGGTGCAAACGCCACCGAAGTGACACCCTGCGTATGCCCTTCCAGGGTAGCGATACTTTCTCTTTTCGCCACGTCCCACAACTCTATGTTGTCACTTGACCCTGAAGCGAGGATCGTACCATCCCGGGAAAACGCTACCGAAACAACTTCGCTCCAATGCCTCAGGGTGGCGATATTTGTGTGTGTCGCCACATCCCACAACCTGACCGTGCCATCAAGTCCATCCCTTCCTCCTGAAGCGAGAATCGTCCCATCGGACGAAAATGCTACCGAAGAAACCGCATCCCCATCTTCCAGAGTGGCGATGAGCTCTCTTTTCGCCACGTCCCACAACCTGACCGTTCCATCCAGACCTACCCTTCCTCCTGAAGCGAGAATCATCCCATCAGGAGAAAACGCTATGGTGGAAGCACCCCGACTACCTTGCCCCTCCAGTGTAGCGATAACTTCGCGTGTCGCCACGTCCCACAGCACGACCGTGCCATCCCCTGATCCGGAAGCCAACATTCCATTGGATGAAAACGCTACTGACGTAACCCCCCCTCTATGCCCTTCCAGTGTAGCGATAATTTCTCTTTTCGCCACATCCCATAGCTTCACCGTATCATCAAATGTTCCCCCTCCTGAAGCGAGGATAGTCCCGTCATGTGAAAATGCTACGGAAGTGACATCACCCGTATGTCCTTCAAGGGTGGTCTGGCCTCGGCTGTCCTGCACTAACAGGACCCCGACCAACAAGAGAGCGAGGGAAAATAAGCGGCTCTTTTTCATCTGAGAGTTCTCCTTTTGCTGAAGGTTGCGTGTTATTGATCCTCACGTATCCTTGAGCGTTTGGGCTTCAACTCGATCTGCTTGTATTCATCAATTACGCCGATGGGTTCTGTCAGGAGGCAGTTAATCGGGATCAGGTGCTCAGACGCTATCGCCAATTTAGCAGCGGCAGGAGAGGGGAGGGTGTACGCGTCAGCCTGGCTGACATCGACGATGTAGCCCAGATCAGATAGAGACTGGATCGTGATCGCGCTCAACGGTTGGCGCATTGCAGCACCGGGAGAAGCGAATCCCTCCATGAGTTCATTGGGACCAAACACGGACTGCCGCCAATGACCGTCTCGTGTACCCACTCCGCCTTTTTCATTCTCCACCGGCACTTTCCCATCCGTGTAGTTCGTTCCGCCTGCGTCATTGAACGCCTCAATAGCACTTGAACCCGCGAAATGCGTATCGGCACCATCCACTAATATGGGAATAATAAAAAATTGGAATTTAATTGACGGATCTTTTAACAAGCCGAGGGGTTTCCACGCGGTACCGATTCCCAAACAATGACCCATCTCATGTAGATAGAGATCTTGCAGGGCTTCAAGCGTAAAATCACCCAGGTCAGACGTATCGAATGTCATTCGCGCTACGATTGGCAATTTTGATTGCTCGCGCATTTTTCGGGGACCCGCACTCCCCAGGGTTTCTCCTGGGCCGTCAATATTGGCGAGGCGCGCGTAGATTCTCAGGTCATCTACAAGACCGAAGACCTTAACGCCGTCTATCGTGCCCCCTTCATCTGAACTGACAAAAACATCGGGGATGTCACTCGTGATGATGCTCTCCCAACGCGTAACCGCGGCATTGAAAGCTGCCTGATGAGCTGCAGATGGCTGGCTGCCGACCCAAATGACTTCGATATTAAAGGCATTGGGGTCGGGCGGATCGGAAAACTGCCACGCCTGGGGTGAATCGTAGTTTTGTTCGCTACCACATTTGGCGCGTAAAGTCCCTGTGGTTGTTGAAGAGAAGGTCATTTCGATTGTACAGGTACCACCCAAATGCCCCCCATCATAGTTTTGCGTAAATATGCCAGTATTCGAGCCAGTATTTGAAAATGTATAACTTCCCGGATATGCATTGTTTTCCTCAAATCGGCCAGCAGACAAGAATTCGATATAATAGGATTCTACGGATAGGACTTTGTCGCTAACAAATGTATTGAATGCATTCTGATCTACCGGGGCAAAGCCGGGCGCGGGACGACTGGTCGTACCATTACCCGATGGCGACCAGCCGCTCGTGCCTTCATCATTGGTCGCCCGCACCTGTACCTCGTAAGTGGTCTCAGACATCAAACCCGTAATTGTCGTGCTCAGACCCGGCCCAATATGGGACCAGTCGGTGAAACTGCCGCCTGTCGCCCTGTACTGCACATCGTAGTCGCTGATCGCAGGACCGGTATTCTCCGGTGCTGTCCAACGCAGGCTCAGGCTATTCGATGAGGCTGTGACTGTGGGTGCAGCAGGTCTGCCCGGGGGTTCGTTTTCATCGGTGAGAGTGATGGTCACGGCAATGGTCGCACTGCCGCCTTTGTTGTCCTGTGCCCGCACGGTTACTGAATACGTATCCTTTGTCTCATAGTCATACGTCTCACCTGATTGGGTCTTGAGTTGCCCGCTGTCTGAGACTATGGTAAATGCAGAAGCATCCCTGCCTTCGAGGCTGTAGGTGATCGGGTCGTTATCGCCGTCTGTCGCACTGACCGGGTTTCCGGTGTTCTGACCTGTGCCTGTGTTCTCGGCTATGCTGCGGGTTGTGCTTGTTCCCTCGCTGAACACTGGAGACTGATTGGCTATGGTTGTCCCGGTAACCGATGGCGACCAGTCGCTCACGCCCTGTGCATTGTGTGCTCGTACCTGTATCTCGTAACGGGTGTTTGCGGTCAGGCCCGTGATTGTCGTCGTCGTACCAGTCCCGGTATGGGGCCAGTCGGTGAAGCTGCCGCCTGCTGCTTTGTATTGCACGTCGTAATCGCTGATCGCAGGCCCGGGGTTCGTCGGTGCTGTCCAGCGCAGACTCAGGCTGTTCAAGGTCGAGGCCGTGACTACTGGTGCATCTGGTCTATCTGGTGGTTCATTCTCATCTGTGAGGGTGATGGTCACGGCGATGGTTGCACTGCCACCTTCACCGTCCTGTACTCGCATGGTTACCGAATAGGTATCCTTTGTCTCATAGTCATACGTCACACCCGATCTGGTCTTGAGTTGCCCGCTGCCTGAGATGATGGTAAATGCAGAGGCATCCCCGCCCTGAAGGCTATAGGTGAGTCGGTCGCCGTCGCTATCTGTCGCGCTGACCGGGTTTCCGATGTTCTGCCCTGCGCCTGTGTTCTCTGCCATGCTGCGAGTCGTGCTTGTGCCCTCGCTGAATACTGGAGGCTGATTGGGTGCGGGTGGAGGAGGGGCGCTCCTCACGGTCACGATGACAGTACTGGAGCAGTTGTTACCCGTGTCGGATTCTCCAGTGACTGCATCGACACAGGCGCCGTAGTAATATCTGCCAGCACTTGACGGGGCTGACAAGAAAACCAACTCGTCACTGGTTTCAGAAGGATCAAGGGAGCTAACATAGTCCGTATCTATTTCTGTATCACTCTGGTCAATCGTCTGGTCGGTTGAGAGATAATAGCGCAATGTCGTAGAGGAAGATCGACCGCTACCCCGATTGCGAACAGTTGCACTCAATGTGAAGGATGCACCTGGTCCCGGACTACTATTGCTGACCGAAGGCGATTCGACGATTAAGTCAGAACCCATAACAGTGACGGTGACCGCACTGGAGCAGTTGTTACCCGTATCGCTCTCTCCGCTGACGCTTTCGACACAGGCGCCATAGTAATATGTGCCCTCACTCGATGGGGCGTTCAAACGAACAGACTCATCACTACTTGCAGAAGCATTAAGGCGGCTCACATAGTCCGTACCCACTTCCGTATCACTTGTCGAGATCGTATTGTCGGTTGAGAGATAATAGCGCAATGTCGTGGAGGCAGACCGCTCCCCACCCCGATTGCGAACAGTCGCTCTGAGCCTGAAGGATTGCTCGGGTGACAGGGTGTTATTATCGACGGAAGGTGATTCGACAATCAGATCGGGATTATTAGCATCAGTACTACTGGTCGTCCCACTGCCCGATGGCGACCAGTCGCCTGTGCCTTCGCCATTAGTCGCCCGCACCTGCACCTCGTAACTGGTATTAGCTGTCAAGCCCGTGATTGTCGTGTTGGTGTTCGTACCAGTATGGGGCCAGTCGGTGAAGTTGCCTCCTGACGTCCTGTATTGTATATCGTAGTCGCTGATGGCAGGACCTGTATTCTCCGGTGCTGTCCAGCGCAGGCTCAGGCTATTCGACGAAGCTGTGACCGTGGGTGCAGCGGGTCTGCCCGGGGGTTCGTTTTCATCGGTGAGAGTTATTGTTACGGCGATGGTCGCACTGCCGCCTTTGCCGTCCTGCGCCCGCACGGTTACCGAATAGCGGTCCTTGGTCTCGTAGTCATACGTCTGACCTGATCTGGTTTTGAGTTGACCGCTATTGGACTGGATGGTGAATGCAGAGGCATCCCTACCTTCGAGGCTGTAGGTGATCTGGTCATTGTCGCCATCTGTCGCGCTGACGGGGTTCCCGATGTTCTGCCCTGTCCCTGTGTTTTCTGCGATGCTGCGCGTCGTGCTCGCGCCCTCGCTGAACACTGGGGCCTGATTGGCTGTGGTCGTTCCGGTGGCCGATGGCGACCAGTTGCTCACGCCTTGTGCATTGCGCGCGCGCACCTGTATCTCGTAACGGGTATTTGCAGTCAAGCCCGTGATTGTCGTGTTCGTGCTCGTGCCCGTATGGGGCCAGTCGGTGAAACTGCCGCCTGCTGCTTTGTATTGCACGTCGTAGTCGCTGATGGCAGACCCGGAGGCCGTCGGTGCTGTCCATCGCAGGCTCAGGCTGTTCAGTGTTGAGGCTGTGACTGTGGGCGCATCTGGCCTGCCGGGTGCTTCGTTCTCATCGGTGAGGGTGATGGTCACGGCGATGGTTGCACTCCCGCCTTTGCTGTCCTGTACTCGCACGGTTACTGAATAGCTGTTCTTTGTCTCATAGTCATACGTCACACCTGATCGGGTCCTGAGTTGACCACTGCCTGAGATGATGGTGAATGCTCTGGCATCCGCGCCTTCGAGGCTATAAGTGAGCCGGTCACCGTCGCCATCTGTCGCGCTGATCGGAATTCCTATGTTCTGCCCTGCGCCTGTGTTTTCTGCTATGCTGCGGGTCGTGCTTGTTCCCTCGCTGAATACTGGGGGCTGATTGGGAGTGGGTGGGGGTGGGGGAGTTGTGCCGCCCACAGTGACGGTGACAGCACTGGAGCAATTGTTACCTGTGTCGGATTCGCCAGTGACTGCTTCGACACAGGCTCCGTAGTAATACGTGCCCGCACTCGACGGGGCGTTCAAATAAGCAGATTCCTCGCTGGTTTCAGAAGGGGCAAGGCGGCTCACATAGTCCGTTTCTATTTCCTGATCGTTCGTATTTATCGTCACATCGGTTGAGAGATAATAGCGCAATGTCGTAGATTCAGACCGACTGCCACCCTGATTGCGAACGGTGGCATATAGCCTGAAGGATGCACCTGCTTTCGGGTTACTTTCGCTGACTGTAGGCGAATCAACGATTAAGTCAGAACCACTAACCGTGACAGTGACAGCGCTGGAGCAGTTGTTACCCGTATCGTTCTCCCCGGTGACGCTTTCGACACAGGCGCCGTAGTAATACGTGCCTTCACTCGATGGTGCTTCCAAATAAGCCCTCTCATCGCTGGTTTCAGAAGTATCAAGGTAGCTCACATAGTCTGTTTCTACCTCCGTATCACTGGTCGTGATGGTGGCATCGGTTGAGAGATAATAGCGCAATGTCGTGGAGGCAGACCGCCCGCCGCCCTGGTTGCGAACAGTGGCACTCAATATGAAGGATGCGCCTGGTCCCGGGCTACTTTCGCTGACTGCAGGCGATTCAACGATTAAGTCAGAACCAAGAACAGTGACAGTGACAGCACTGGAGCAGTTATTTCCTGTATCAGATTCGCCATCCACCACATCGACACAGGCACCATAGTAATATGTGCCCTCACTCGATGGTGCCTCTATCCGGGCGGACTCATCGCTGGTTCCAGAAGGATTAATGCGGCTCACGTAGTCCGTTTCTACTTCCGTATCGCCTGTCGTGATGGTCGCATCTGTTGACAGATAGTAGCGCAATGTGGTAGAGGCAGACCGACTGCCACCCTGGTTGCGAACAGTCGCACTCAACGTGAAGGATGAACCTGCATCTGGGCTGCTATCGCTGACTGTAGGCGTTTCGACAATTAAATCGGGACTTTCAGTAGGCGTGCCCCCGCCCGGTGGTGGTTGCGGTGGTGGTTGCGGTGGTGGTTGCGGTGGTGGTTGCGGTGGTGGTTGGCCTCCATTATCAGAGCTATCAGTAACGGGTAATGTCGCTGTGAATGGAGCACCGTTATAGGCCGCTATGGCGCTTGCCTCTAAGGTGAAGGTCAGTGTGCCATCGGTGGTCATATTCCCGTTAAATGTAAGCTCAACGGTTACTACTGTATCGCTTACGCGATCTACATCGAAGAAACCGTCAAAAGTAACCCCGGAAATGCCGGATACTGTCAGCGCAGGACTAATGGCGAAAGACCACTCATAAGAACGTCCTGTCAGCGTCAGTGTGACCACACTGCCATTCAATGTTGCTTCTGTCAATGGCTGTGGCGTTGACGCGACCATCGATTCCTGTATCGCAGTAACGGGCAATGTCGCAGTGAGCGCAGAGCCGCTGTAGCCCGCTATGGCACCTGCCTCTACCGTGAAGGTCAGCGTGCCATCGGTGTCGATGTCTCCATTAAATGTAAGCTCAACGGTTACCACTGTATCGCTCACGCGCTCTACATGGAAGAAACTGTTAAAGGTAACCCCGGAAATGCCGGATACTTTTACTGCATTACTAATGGAGAAGGAAAACGACTCGTAAGTAGCACCGCTCAGCGTCAGTGTGACCACACTGCCATTCAATGTTGCTTCTGTCAATGGCTGTGGCGTTGACGCGACCAATGATTCCTCCAGCGAGGTAATGGGCAATGTCGCACCGGTGGTCCCCGTGTTCTCCGCCATGCTTTGAGTCGTGCTCGCGTTCTGATCCGATGACGTTGGAGACTTCTGTGCTACAACATTTTTGCCAAAGTTGTCGGTTAAAATTAGAAAGTCTTCAAAAGCAATTTTACCATCGCCATTGAGGTCGTATTTTGCATCGTATTTATCCTGGCCCTCCTCAGATCCAAACGCGCTTATAAACATCAAATAGTCGGGAAAATCCACAATCCCACTGCCGTCAAAGTCGAGAGAAGGTGGCGCAGTGGTCTCTAAGGCTACGCTGCTGGTCTGTGGGGATAGCGACCGCGGGTAGATCAAAAAGATCAGGCTCAGCAGACTGGTGATGCCGAGCACGAGGGAGAGAAATTTAACAGGAGGTTTCATTTTCATGTCATGTTAGAGCAGTAGTTAATTCGAGGATCCTTCTTTTTCGAAGGCATTGGCAAAGATCAGGAAATCACCCACCCCAATTGTGCCATTCCCATCCAGATCGTATCGTGCATCATACTCCGCATCGCTTTGAGTTAATCCGAAATGATCTACAAATAGCAAAAAGTCGGGAATACCAACAGTCCCATCGCCATCAAAGTCGGGATTGGGCGTTTGAGGTGTGATATATGGCGACATATCCCACAACAGGATTGTGCCATCTCTTGATCCGGAAGATAACAGCATCCCATCTGGAGAAAACGCCACGGAAAAGACATTGTCCGTATGTCCTTCAAGAAGGGTGGCGTTTTCCGTCGCTACATCCCACAGGAGGATCGTATTATCCAGAGACCCAGAAGCGAGTAGTGTCCCATCAGGTGAAAAGGACACAGAAGTGATTGCCTCTGTATGTCCTGTAAGCAGGGCTGTTGTTGTGCGCGTTGCTACATCCCACAGGAGGATCGTGCCATCTACTGACCCGGAAGCGAGTAGTAGCTCCCCATCCTCATCCTGCGAAAATGCCATAGAACTGATCACCTGCGTATGTTCTTCAAGTGGGGCTGTTGTTGTGCGCGTGGTTACGTTCCATAGCAGAATTGTTCCGTCCAAAGACCCAGAAGCGAGTCTTGTTCCATCGGGTGAAAATGCCATGGAACTGACTGCCTGTCCTTTAAGTGGAGCTGTTGTTGTGCGCGTGGTTACGTTCCATAGCAGAATTGTTCCGTCCAAAGACCCAGAAGCGAGTAGCGTTTCATCCTCATTGAGCGAGAATGCGACAGAACTGACTGACTGTGTATGTCCTTCAAGGGTGGTAGCGTTTTTCGTAGTAATGTCCCACAGAAGGATGTTTCCATCCAGAGACCCGGAAGCTATCAGCCTCCCATCTGGTGAAAACGATACAGAAAAGACATCTTCCGAATGTTCCTCAAGAGTGGTAATCTGCTCTCTTCTCGCTGTGTCCCACAGAAGGATGTTTCCATCCAGAGACCCGGAAGCGAGTAGCGTTTCATCCTCATCGGGCGAGAACGCGACAGAACTGACTGACTGTGTATGTCCTTCAAGGGTGGTAGCGTTTTCCGTCGCCACATCCCATAGTTTAACCGTGCCATCCAGAGATCCGGAAGATAGTAGCAGTCTATCAGCCGCATCCTGAGATAGAGATACAGAATTGACATGATCTGTATGCTCCTCAAAGGTGGCGATATTTGTGCGCGTTGCAATGTTCCACAGCTTGATCGTATTATCATCAGATCCGGAAGATAGTATTGTTCCATCGGGTGAAAAGGACACGGAACGGACATCATCTGTATGTCCTTCAAGGGGGATGGCGTTTTCTGTCGCAATGTCCCACAGAAGTATAGTGCCATCTCCTAACCCGGAAGCGAGTCTTGTCCCATCGGGTGAAAAGGCTACGGAAAAGACATTGCCGCTACGCGCTTCCAAGATGGCTGTTCTTGTGCCTGTCTGTACGTTCCATAGTTTGATCGTTCTATCCAAAGACCCGGAAGCCAGTAGCCCCTGGCGGGAAAACGCCACAGAACTGACCCAATCTGTATGGCCTTCAAGTGTGGTGGCGTTTCCGGTTGCAATATCCAACAACACAACCGTACCGTCTTTTCGCCCAGAAGCTATAAGCTTCCCATCGGGGGAAAATGCTACCGATTCGACAGACCTGGATGCTGTCAGTGTCTCTTTTTGTGAAAATGCTACGGGAGAGATCTTGCCCCTGCGCGCCTCAAAAGTATGGGTATTTTGTCCCTTCGCGATGTCCCACAGTGCAACCGTGCCATCTACGGATCCGGAAGCGAGTTGCATCCCATTTCTTGAAAACGCCACAGAATTGACGGCACTCGCAGAGGGTAATAGCATGAGTTCACGAGAGGTCGCCACGTCGTAAAGCCATACGCCAATGCCACTTGCCACAGCGAGACTTTGACCGTTCGGCGAAAATGCGACCGCTTTGTCCCCTGTACCAATAGGTCCTTTGCCCAGGCGTGCGATTGCACCGTCGGGTACATGCCATGTTGGATAATCCCCGTCCAGGTTTGGCACCGTCGGCGTTCCAATGCTCATTGCATGAAATGTTATCGGCTCACGTCCGGCGATAGATACTTCAACGGTGTTTGTCCCCGGATTGGGACCAGGGGTAAGCGTAGCCTCTGCGCGGCCATCTGCATCGGTTGTTGCGTACTCAATCGTGAATCGTCCGCTGAGTTTTCCCGCACCAGCGGTAACTCTGAACGTGACCTGCACATCTGGTAAGGGGTTATCGTTCTGATCTCGTACTTCGACGATCAGGGGATTCGCCAACATTGCTCTGGTTGTGCCCTGCTGGTCGTCGCCGGAGATTTTTCTCAGGATATCGGGGCGAGGCTGCGTCCATTCAGATACGTTCCAAAGCCAGATCCTGCCATTTACGGCTCCGGAAGCGAGTAGCGTTCCATCAGAGGAAAACGTCATAGAACTGACGGCATTTTTATCTTCCTCAAGAGTGGTGATTTGTTTTCTTTTTGCAACATTCCACAGTATAACCATGCCATCCACTGATCCGGAGGATAGTACAGTTCCATCTTGCGAAAACGCTACGGAACTGACGGCATCCGTATGCTCCTCAAAGGTGGCGATATTTGTGCCTGCCTGTACGTCCCACAGTTTGACTGTGTTATCATCAGATCCAGAAGCGAGGATTGTGCCATCGCGTGAAAACGCCACAGATGAGACATCATCCGTATGCTCTTCAAAGGTGGCGATATTTGTGCCTGCCTGTACGTCCCACAGGAGGATTGTGCCATTCGCTGATCCGGAAGCGAGTAGCGTTCCATCTTGCGAAAATGCCATAGAACTCACGGCATTCCTGTGCCCCTCAAGGGAGGTGGCATTCTTTGTCGCGACATCCCACAGCAGGATTGTGCCATTCACGAACCCGGAGGCGAGCAATATTCCATCTGAGGTAAATGCTACAGCACTGACCACATCTGTCTGATCCTCAAGAATGGCAATATTTGTGCCCGCCTGCACGTTCCACAGCTTGACTGTACCATCTACTGATGATCCGGAAGCGAGTAGTGTTCCATCGGGAGCATACGCCACAGCACTGACTACATCTGTATGCCCTTCAAAGGTGTCGGTATTGCGTCTGGTCGTCACGTTCCACAGCACAACCGTGCCATCTCTTGCCCCGGAGACGAGCATGGTGCCATCTTGTGAAAATGCCACGGATTCGACTGCATTGGTATGCCCCTCAAGGGTATTTTGGGCGCGGCTGTCCTGTACGAATGGCAAGAGGACGAGGAAAAAAAAGGTGGAATAAAGAATGAATTTTTTCATGGGTTTCACTCAATATCGGAAGGGAGAAGGCCTGGTTGCCTGTAGAACTATGCAGAGAAAGGGAAGGCTATAGGTCTGAGGAAAAAGCGAGCACGAGGATGCGGGATATAGTCGTTTATTTAACCTTCTGAGCGGTCAGAAACATCAATTTTGCCAGAGATGTGAAGAAATTTTAGGGAATTATATATACATTATAGTGCCAAAACTCAACTAATTTATTGATGTTACGCACCCATTGGTGAATGATGTATATTAAAAGGATGTAAAACCCTTCTGTGAGTTGTCGAGTCTGCCCTCCTTTTCATAGTAAAACTCTTTATTGCTCAGAACCGCGATGTGTGATACGCAAAATCTCGTACTTGCTTATTTTCATCAAATTTTATTATTACAGTAAGGGTTCTCTGAGATGTTGAACTGGCTCCGGATGAACCCGATAGTCCGCCACCTCCGCCAAGAAAAACATCAGTCAGACCTACAAGGATGAGAGAAGCAACACCACCCTCACTGGTCGAGTATGCTGTTTCCGTCGAGATTTTGTCATATATCCATACTTCACGCCGTTCTTCATCTGTTGAAACGATATTTGGCGATCCGAGGACCTGGGCAACTTCGGCACCGCTCATACCGACTCTTATTTCTTTTTGAACCTTTCCAACAGTCATCCGGTCACCAGAATCATCCCGCACAGCCCTTCGATGCTGCGGGGTCATCATGCAACCCGATAGGAACACCATAGCTATTGCTGAGATCAGTAATTTTTTCATGTTACTCCTCCTTCTGTGGATGATGACCGACAAGGTCAGTACCTACTACGAGTCCCTGATGGATCAAAGTCCCTGGTCAACGTTGATGAAAATCCCCTTACTCACTTTGGCGAAGAAGTCGGTGTAGAACTCTTCGGAGTCGTGCTGCTTGACCTTGTTAACACCACCTGTCCTATTCAAAGTCTTTATCTGGAAGTTAGCTCGAACACGACATGTTTCACCGTACTGAGAGACATTACATGTCGCGTCAATGATAGTATTGCTCGACCACTCCCCGCGAGGCCTGAATAACAATTCCGAGAATTTCATGCCCTCTTCATGCTCCTTTGTGGCATTAATAAATCCCAGTTCCAGGTTAGCCTGCTTTATCACGTATCCCTCGTCTTGTAAGACATTGATTATAGCCTTGAGGACAGCCTTAACGTCCGTGGTCTCGAAACTGCGGGTTTGGAACTCGCGTCTCTGCAACTGGGACTTGGCCTGGGGCGTTGCACAGCCGGTAAAAGTGGCGAAGGCGACGATGATGGTCAGCATGACTGCTATTCCTGTGTTACGCATTTGGAACCTCCCTATAAAATTTATGAAATGGAAATTACACGGAAAAATATGGTATATTTTAATTATTAAGATATCAGGCAAACGAGTGCAAAAGAATTATATTCATAAGATGTTATGGCATATTTCGCATCTTAATACAACAAGCAAGTCCTATTGATGGTAGGTTCTCAGAATAGTCCTATTTGCGCTTGCGATGTCAACTCTGCGAATTTGTCCTACTGTTTCGAAATTTGTTCCAGTTTCCATTTTCTGCGATATGTCGTTGGATTTTCCCCATACGTCGCTTTGAAAACCCTGCTAAACGTCGATAAGTACGCAAAGCCACACTGATAGGCAATTTCTGAAATGGAGTCCGATGTGTTCTTTAACGCTTCTTCAGCCTTTGTCAGGCGCACATTCCGCAGGCACATCCTGAATGATTCGCCCAAATGTTTTTTGAACAATTCATAGCCATAGGTCTTAGAAAACTTGAAATAGTGCACGAGGTCTTCAAATTTCAGGTCTGGATTGGTGTAATTGTCTTCCAGAAATGATTCCAATCGGTTCTTCCACATATCTTGTGAAAGCATATATCTTTTAACTCTGGCCAAGAATTGCTCTCTCTCTATTGGTTTATCAAATACACTCACGGCACCAGCCGTTCGATCAGATTTTGATCGACCTGTCGCGCTTCGACAGATTCGTATAAAAAATATATTGCTCCAAATTAGAGAGAATCAAGTTGTAAGATTTGTCCTAATGTTCAAAATTTGTTCCAGTTTCCACTTTTTTGCGATATGTGGTCGGATTATTCCATATAAAAACTCTGCTAAAAGTCGATAAGGGTGTAAAACCATATAGATAAGTAGTTTTTGAAATGGAATTTCCGGTATGTGGTTGGGTTATTTCCATATTTCGCTTTGAAAACCCTGCTAAAAGTCGATAAGGACGTAAAACCACACCGATAGGCAATTTCTGAAATGGAATTCGATGTGTGCTTCAATGCTTCTTCAGCCTTTGTCAGACGCACATTCCGCAGGCACATCCTGAATGATTCGCCAAAATATTTTTTGAACAATTCATAGCCATAGGTCTTGGAGAACCTGAAATAGTGCATGACGTCTTCAAATTTCAGGTCTGGGTTGCTGTAATTATCTTCCAAAAATGATTCCAACCGGTCTTTCCACATATACTGTGATGGCATATATCTTTTTACTTTGGTCAAAAATCTATCTCTCGCTATGGGTTTATCAAGTACACTCACGGCACCGGCCTTGATCAGTTGCTCGCCCAATTCTGCGGATCTCAAACTCGTCATGATCAGTATAGCTGTCTGAATTTTCTCTGCCTGCACATGCGTCAGCAGTGTTATCCCATCCATATCCTCTACCTGTGCCTCAACCACAGCGAGGTCAATTTTCTCCTTGTGCAAAATTTCAAGGCTTTTGTGCCCATTTTCAGCAGTGAATATTTCATACGATTTGTCTCTCAGGAATCTTTCAAGTGCTGAGATTACATGTGGCTCATGATCTACAATCAGAATTTTCTGCTTGTCCATATATTCCCCGCATTGTTGAATTTTGCTGTGAAAGGGACCGGGCATTGGGCAATACATCGCCTGCATCAGATCCTTTGCAAACACTCTGAGTTACATCATGGCGTATTTCATATAGATTACCGTCACTCCTGCTGGGGCAGGAGTCCAGTATGGCAGGTTTACCTGTGGATTACGGCTTTAAGCATGCCGCAATGACGATAGCAAAATCGATATGCGCTTCTTGCCACGATGCACCGAGTTACATCGGATTCAATACACGCAGAAATACCGCTGATATACCGCATAGACCTGTCCCGTGTAGAGTCATCACGAGACAAGTCCATGTGGTACATGCCTGGAATATCTATGCGGAAAATCTGAAGGAAAACAGCGTGATTGGGAGGTACACCAAGAGAGGATACTGCACGATCGCTTTTAGAACTATCCAGATCCAGAGAAGGGGAAAAGCTGCTGGTCTGGGGGGAAAGCGACCGCGGGTAAAACGAGGATATCCGGCTCAGCAGACTGGTGAAGCCGAGCGCGAAGGGAAAGGATGTGAGAGAAAGTGCCATGACCAACCGTGTGAATAGTTTTGCAAATTGGATTTGTAAGGATTTGTCTGAACAACTTACAGACTCCGAATTCCAAGTTGCATAAATATTTGTTTGTCAACAGCTTAAAGAAAACCGTTCACACTATTGATCGTGGCAATTCCCTCCCGAAAGAATACGAAAACAACGTCAATGCTGCTGATATGGTAGGAAAGGCGCGATAAGGCTTGTCAATCAATTTTGCCATCTGCCCCTGTTCTGTTTCTCACGCTTTGTCCCGTATAAAGTTTCAAAAAAATTGACAATTCTATAAATCGTATTATAGAGATTTATAATTTTTATGGGTCGAAAATTTATCAATCAAGTGTCCGATTTGAAGTTAATATCCACGGTGAATTGTGGCGCGCCTGAGTGATTGACATTTAAAAAAAGGCGATCCAAATCCATTGCATAATGGATCGCCTTTTTTAAATTTTGCCTGTCACTATTTTCCTATAGGAAAGCCGACACCGACCTGGAGAGCAATGGCTCGGTTCTTAACATCCTCTCCTTCGGCAATCGATAGGATTCCCAAAGTGTACAGCAACTCGACTGAGAATGTCATTCCTTCGGACATCGCCATCTCAGTACCGATCCCTCCAGTAATACCCAAGTCAAAACTTTTGGTCTCCTCACCGCAGTCCGATGATATGTTGATGCTCTCTGAGAGAATGGTGCCTGAGACAGAGCCTTCACACTTGGTATTGAATGCCACTGATGGCCCAACGAGCATATATACTGAAGCCTGACTTTCAGATGGCGCGAGGTTGAAGACGCCCAGGCCCGAAAGCTCGATGTAATCTGCATTGAGCTTACCCTCAAGCCCCTCCTCCTCGGTCTTGGCTCCCTTCTGCACATAGTTGCCACCGAGTCGAAGGCTGAATTTGTCCTGTATTGGGATAGTAGCAGAAGCACCGAGCGTGATGCCGATGCGCGCGTCCGCATTTTCTGCATCATTTCCGCCCACTGTCGCCCGGCTCAGGCCGCCCTGAATGGCGATTGCAGTCTGGCCGAAAATGGAGGTGGGGAAGTTTATGGCTACCAGAGCCATGACGCCTATAACGATAGATTTACGCAGGTGTTTCATAGCTGCTACTCCTTTGAAAAATGGTTGTGTTGAGAGCAATCTCAACGGATGTGTGTCCTGCACACGGTTTGAACTACCGCGTCCTTATAGACGATATATCGCTCTAAAAAATAGGCCCTATTTGCCCTTAGATGTCAACCTCGTAAGTTTGTCCTGAAGTTCAAAATTTGTCCCAGTTTCCATTTTTTTGCGATATTGATATAGAATCCCAAAAATAAAAGCCCTGCTTGCTTGAGCAGGGCTTAAAAAATATAAAGTCGATTTTTTGCCGATATTCAGGATTCAGAATATAAAAAACCAGTAATTTAATATTTGCGAATTGGGCTTTCAGCCTCTTCGGCCCGGTGGCGGTATAAATCTTTTACTGAGATGCTTAAAATCGTGTCCTGTTGGTGCCTGAAATACGCTGAGGTCAAATTCGGGCACTACGGATAGGATGTGGTCGAAAATATCCGCCTGAATCGCTTCGTAATTCGCCCATACCGTATCGCTGCAGAAAACGTAAATTTCTATTGGTAAGCCGTGTTCTTGTGGCGGCAGTTGTCGCACCAAAAATGTCATTTCCATGTTGACTTTTGGATGATTACGCAAATACGCGACGATGTATGCCCGAAACGTGCCTACGTTGGTCATGCGGCGCCCATTTACCAGGCTCGACTCATCTATCTCTTGCGTCTGATTGAATTTTGCGAGTTCGTCTTTCTTGTGTTCGATATAGGCAGCGATGTATTTGATTTTTGAAAACCGCGTCAACATCTCTTCGTCGCAAAATTTGATTGTTTGAATATCGATTAAAATGGACCGCTTGATCCGACGGCCACCCGATTCCTGCATGCCGCGCCAGTTTTTAAACGATTCGCTGATCAATGAATAGGAAGGGATTGAAGTAATTGTTTTGTCCCAATTTTGCACTTTTATGGTGGTCAATGCCACTTCAATGACATCCCCGTCTGCACCGTATTTCGGCATCTCAATCCAATCGCCCACGGCGACCATTTTATTCGCGCTCAGTTGTATGCCCGCGACCAGTCCCAGGATGGCGTCTTTGAATACCAGCAAAAGTACGGCCATCAATGCACCCAACCCGCTCAGGAAATATACGGGATTGCGATCTAACAAAATTGACAAAATCAAAATGCCGCCTACAAAATACGTCACTATTTTCAAGACCTGCACGAAACCCCTGCCGGGGACTTCGCGAGAGATCTCAAATGTCTGATAAACAGATAGCGCGGCATTGAGAAATGCTGCAACCACCCAGATGCTGATGATTACGACAAAAATCTGTACGGCATCCCGAACAATCGCTACGCAATAATCCCGGTCTGCTTCTGTCATTCCCGCAAATGGCAAATCGGCCAAAAGGTAGATGACCACCGCTGGGGCCAGATGTGCCAACCGGTCCAGAACCCGATGCTCCACAAATGCATCGTCCCAGGGTGTTGTCGTTTTTTCAATCACATACTTTAGCGTTCGCAGGGCTATGCGCTTCACGATAAAATCGGCAATTACACTGAGCAACAGAATGCACAGGCCCACCAATAGTGGTGCAGTCCAATTTTTAGCCATCTCTGGTTCGACACCCAGGCTGAGTGACCAGTCGTACATGAACTCTAACATTGTGAATCCCTTTATCCCCTGAGTTATACTAATCAGATATAGCAATCTTGCATTAGGTTCTCGAAATTGGGTGATCGCGGCTGGGATGCCGCTCCAACAGTAAGCGAGTTGTAGGAGGGAAATCCTTTTCCCGACTCTGCGACAGATTAAGCAGGCAATAGACCATGCCAAGTTAATTCATACGATTAGTATTACAACAGATCATTGTGTCGCAGCAATGCCTCTGTGCTCGGCTCGCGTCCGCGAAATTCTCGATACACATCCATCGGGTGTTTGCTGCCGCCCTGTGCGAGAATCGTGTCGCGGAATTTGCGTCCGGTTGCTTTCACGGCTTCTTCGTCATCCAGTCCGGCCTCTTCAAACGCGCCGAAGGCATCTGCGCTCAACACCTCTGACCATTTGTAGCTGTAATATCCGGCGGCATAGCCTCCGGCAAAAATATGGGAGAATGAGCACAAGAATCGACTCTCTGGTAGGGGGGGTAATACGGACATTTCCTCGGTTACCCGGCGCTCTATATCAAAAGCCGTTTCTTCGCCATCCGGGTCGTAGGCAGAATGCAGTAGCATGTCCGTTTTTCCGAAGGACAACTGGCGCATCATAAGAGATCCCGCCTGAAATGTGCGTGCGGCGACGATTTTTTCAAATAGATCATCAGGCAAAGGCTCACCCGTTTCTACGTGTGCGGTCATTCCAATCAGTGTGGGCTTTTGGTAGCACCAGTTTTCCATGAACTGGCTGGCAATCTCCACGGCATCCCATTCCACGCCGTGCAACCCCGCTACATCGGCATAATCAACGGTTGTCAACATGCCCTGCAACCCGTGTCCAAACTCGTGGAACAGGGTTTCTACTTCTGAAAAACTCATCAGCGATGGCGTGTCTCCCACAGGTGGCGTGCCGTTGCACACGAGATGTACTACGGGCAAGCGAAGTTCGCCGTTGAGCCATCGCCTTCCCAGGCAGTCGTTCATCCACGCGCCACCGCGCTTTTCTGCTGGACGAGAATAGGGGTCCAGATAAAACGACGCGATGCGCTCGCCATCGCGGAGCACTTTGAAGAATTGCACATCGTCATGCCATTTGTGCGCGTTTTCATCATCTGCCCGCGCGATCTCAATATCAAAAAGGCGTTCTGCCAATGCAAACATGCCATCGAGTACTTTGGGAAGTGGAAAATATGGGCGCAACTGGTCGTCGGTATAATCAAATTTTTGCTCGCGCAATCGCTCTGACCAGAAGGACGTATCCCAGTGCATGACTGGCTCTTCCTGACCATTTGCCTTTGCCAGTGCTTCCAGCGCGCCAAAATCATTTTCACTATGGGGCTGCGAAGCCGCCTGCAATTCGCCGATCATGCGCTCGACTGCGGCGACATCGGGGGCCATTTTGATATTCAGACTCCTGTCCGCATACGTCTCAAAACCCAGGAGTGCAGATTGCTCTTTGCGCAATTTTAAGGTGCGCGCTATCAACTTGCTGTTGTCCCATTCGCCAGAGGATGCGCGCTGGACATAGGCTTTGTACACTTGCTCGCGGTGGTCGCGCACGCGATGGTGTTGCATAAAGGGATAAAAGCTCGGGAAATCCAGTGTAATGCGCCAGGGACCATTTTCCGGTGTGGCTTCGCTGCCCTCATTGGCCTGCGCGTATGATTGCGCGGTCACTTGTCTCAAACTGTTCGGCCAGTCTTCTATATCTTTTTTATTTTCAATAATTAGTTCATAGGCTTTGGTCGCATCCAGTACATGATTGGAAAAATCTGTGCTGATTTGCGACAATTCTTTGGCGATTTCGTTAAAGCGTTCCTTTGCTGTGCCCTCTAATCCCACTCCGGCGTGTTCGGCTGTGCGAATTTTCAGCTCGATACATCGCTTTTGAGCCTCGTCCAGCTTTGCCCATTCCTCGCCGTTTCGAATTGCCACCAGGCCTTCGTAAATGGGTCGGCTTTGCCGCACGCGCAGCCCAAATGCCACGACATCTTGCAAAACGGCCTCGTGTGCTTCGCGCAAGTCATCGGAATTTTTTACACTTAGGAGATGGCTCACCGGTCCCCAGGCATAAGAAAAGGGTACGTCGAGTTCTTCGAGCGGGACGAGCAATCCATCCCACGATGGGGTCATGTTTTGCTCTAATGCCGCAATCTGTTTCTCTGCTTCTGATAGCATATGTTTTACGCCCGGTACAACGTGCTCTGGATCAATTTCGTCGTACCGCGGCAATCCTTCTTTGACAAGTAAAGGATTGTTTTTTAATTCACTCATCACACATACCTCATTTTGTTTGTTAAGTGTGCGGGCGACCACGAGGGTCGCCCCTACATTTTATCCTTTTCAATCCAACTTCTCTATTTCATCTACGACATCTCGCACCGAGTTCAGTATTTTGTACGCAGATGAAAAGTCTCCGTATTTCGACAGTGCATTTGGCACAGCGAGTACGCGCAAGCCAGCCGCTGCTGCCGCGACACATCCGCGCTCAGAATCCTCCACAACAACACACTCATCGGGTTGTAGCCCGTGCAATCGCATGGCCGTCAAATACGCATCTGGATGTGGTTTTGCTTCTTCGTAATCTTCTCTTGCCAGCACAAAATCGAAGAATGGGAGTAAATCCGTCTTTGCGTGAACAATGTCGAAGTGATCTCTGCGAGAACCCGTTACAATGCCCATTTGTACGCTGCCATGGAATATTTCGAGTGTTTCGACCACGCCATCCACGACCTGCACGCCTTCGGCTAATAATGCGCTGTACCGCGCATTGCGTTTCAAGCGCAGTTCCTCAATCAATTCGGCATTTTGATCGGGCAGAAAATCGAATACACTCAGTCCTTTTTGTAGCGACTGTTCGGCAAAATCCCTATGCGTTAGTTCAACGCCTTGTGTTGCCAATATCTCATGTCCCGCCTGAAAGTACAGACCTTCGGTATCTACCAGCACGCCATCATTGTCCCACAAAATTGCACGAATCACAACTCCTCCTTATATTCACTATCACAGGCGACCTCCGTAAAATGGTTGAAGACAAACCCTTTTGAAATCTACGCGAACAATGGACTCAGGTCAACATATCCGCACATCCTTCACCCAGACATCCGATGGTCTTGTCGCAGAAAATGAACACGCCCGCATTTTGCTCTCTCCCGTGCAGGGTAATGTGATTGCTGACCATCTATTTGAAGCTACTGAATGCAACTGCCTCATTCGTCCGCTCAATGAGAAAGATATTTCGGTCTATATTGACGATCAACCTGCTGAGACCCTCGGTTTTCTCCGCGACGGTCACGCGCTGTGGGGGCGGCTCGCTACGGGCGATCATCCGGGACATATTCGTTTTTGCATTCGCTCAGATCATGTCGATCTACTCTATGCCGAACTCGATGTGCGCCCCTCACATCTCGACTACGAAACCGATTATCAAATCATGCGCGCCGATCTCGATCGCATCAGCCGCGAACTCGTTTACCTTTTGCCCGATCAAACCCGTATTACGACTCGTCTGATAGATGATAGGGGCAGCAATTTAGACTTTCATCAAGTGCTGGATCGTCTTCTGAATCAACTGGTCCGCGCTTTACATGCGATTCTCAAACGCCCGCATCGCCGTCTCAAAACCGTTCAACACATCCGCGCGGTTGATCGCGCACAGGGCCGCGACCCCGATGCGATTGTCGATATGATTCGCTCGCCACAATTCTGGACGCATAGAGGGACCGATCTCTCACACTTGCCTATAGCGGACGATGTCGCCTGTACGCATTTGCGCGAGACCCATCGCCATTCCGATATTGACACGCCGCTCAATCGCCATCTCGTTGCACGCTTAAAGCGTCTGTCACTGCGCGCGAGATCTATCGCACATACCGATTTGGGACATCGTTTAAAAATATACGTGGATCGCTGCTTGCGTTTGCTCCCTTTGCCCCCTGCGCGACGCGATGACACTTTACCCGTTCATATCGATGTGCGTTACCAGACGGCTTTCGCGCTCATCCGGGATCTCAACTACGCGCTCGCGCCCTGTACGGGTGGCCCGTTTGATCTATCCTTTCGCGATACGCACGCACTTTACGAATACTGGGTCTATTTTACGCTCGTTCACACTTTATGTGATATCGGCTTTGTTCCGATCCGCGACGATAACCTTTTTCACCTGACCAACCGCGGTCTGAGCGTTTCTCCCGCGCAGGGCGAAGCCTCTGCGATATATCTTCAGCGCGGCGAACACCGCATCCGTTGTCTCTACAATATGACCTATACCACTTCGTCGGGACGCGCGCTCACCCACGATCTGAGACCCGATATGATTATCGAGATCAACAACTCGAATGCATGTGCTGGAATGCCTAAATCCAGTAGCGAGCGCGCTATTTATGCATTTGACGCCAAATATCGCCGCGAAGATTACAATGGGACGTGGATTCCCATGCGCGAAGATATTGACAAGATGCACGCTTATAGAGACGCTATTGGCCAGGTGATAGATACAGATTTTCAACGCATTCTCAAAAGTGCTGTTGTTCTGTTTCCCGCTCAGGTAGATTCCGCGTATCAGACTCATGCTTTTTACACCAGTCTGTCCTATGGCATTGGTGGTCTCCCGCTCTTGCCGGGGGATGTAAATACGTTATCTGCTCTGAAAGAATATATCAAAGAGCATATTATTACATAAAAAACTGGACCGACCTTCGCCGATCCAGTTGTGCATTTCTTTTTTTTCGCTATATTTGCAAATATCAGATGTGACTTTCCTCCAGTTTCTTTCCCAATTTTTATATGATGACCGATTCCCAACTTCTGCAAGAATTTGAAGCCCTTGCTCATCGCCTGAATATTCCCCTATTCCGCGAAGATCTCATGGGTGGTACAGGTGGCCTGTGTGTGGTGCGCGGCGAACAGCGCCTGATTCTCGATTACCGCCTCGACGTGCCCACGCAGGTCGATATCCTCGCACACGCCTTTTCCCAATTGCCCCTCGATGATGTTTTCATCAAACCCTCCCTCCGCGCCCGCATTGACCTCTACGGCGAAGCACAGGTTTAGCGATTTACCCACATGATGAGATCAAATATTCTACCTGTTCATCAGGTGAGACGGTGATGGTGCGATTGGCCGGGATGAAGAAGGTGTCGCCTGTTTGAGCTGTGTAAGTTTTGTTGAGTCGAGCCTTGCCAGAGAGGATGGTGAGTGCCGCGAATGTGGGATAGGTGTGCTGGACGGTGCCTGCAGGAGCGAAGCGTTCGAGACGGAAGTATTCGGTGTCTTCTGCTCCGATGAGTGTGGTGTTTGCTTCGTGGCGTGAGTTCCACGGTTCTGGCGCGGGTGCGTCAAAGGCGATGACGTCGAGGGCGCGATCAATGTGCAGTTCGCGCGGCTTGCCGTCGGTGCCGGGGCGGTTGTAGTCGTAGATGCGAAAGGTGAGGTCGCTGGATTGTTGTACTTCGTAGATCATGACGTTCTGGCACAGGGCGTGTACTGTGCCGGGCGGTACGAAGATTACATCGCCTTCCTGTACATTGAAGAATTGCACGGTGTCCTGGACGCGGTTTTCTCGGATGGATGATTTCAAGCTGTGTTTGTCCACGCCGTCTTTCAAGCCGCACGCTACGCGCCCCTGGTCTGATTTGAGTACGTACCACGCTTCTGTTTTGCCATAGGTACCCAGGTTTTCTGTACGGGTATAAGTATCGTCGGGATGTACCTGGATGGAGAGGTCGTCGCGCGCGTCGAGGAGCTTGATGAGCAATGGGAATTCAGTACCGTAACGCTGGATAACGCTTTGTCCGAGGAGTTCTGCGCCATAAATTGCGACGAGGTCGGCGAGGTTTTGTCCGGCAAGGGGACCGTCTGCAACGATGCTTTCCATCCCTTTGTAAGCCGAGACTTCCCACGATTCGCCAATGGGCACATCCGGGGGAAGTGCTTTGTTGTAGTATGTCCCCAGACTGCGCCCCCCCCAGACGGTTTCGCGGAGGTAGGGTTTTAAGGGTAAGAGGTCGGGTATCATTAAGATGAGAAGGGAAATCGGGAAGATGCGACAAAGGATTCAAGTGTACGGAAAATGTACATTTTGAGATGAAAAACTCGGCTATTTTGCAGTGGGATTGCAAAATAGCCGAACTTTTTAATGTTGTCAAGGCTGTCTTAAAATATGTCGTCGAGGCTTAAAGTGAATCCTTGCAATGTGGGCGAAGTCAATATTTCCCCTTCGCCGTAGGTATCGACGACCTCGAATCCACGCTCGCCGAGACGCAGGATTGTTATGGTTTTTTCGGTCAGATCTACCATCCAATACTCGTTTATACCGTGCCTGGCATACAGGCTGCGCTTGATGGTCTTGTCGCGTGTGGCTGTGGAGGGAGATAGGATTTCGACGACGAGGTCCGGCGCGCCCTGAATGTTCGCGGGGGTGATGATATCGGCGCGTTCATTGGAGACGAAGATCAGATCGGGTTGCACCACATCCGTGTTCGATAGCACCACGTCGAAGGGTGCGTGATAGACCTTCCCTAGGCGATTCTCAACTGCGACCTGAACCAATTTCGACCCTAATAGGATGGAAACTCGTTGATGAAATTCTTCCGGTGAAGAAAGCGCAACTAAATTCCCGTCCAGAAGTTCGTAACGCTTGTCTTCGGGCGTGTTCAGGTAATCTTCGTAGGTAAATTTAACGAGAGGATTTGGGATAGCCATGGTTATCGTCCTCTCTGATGATGCTGTGTTGAACTCAGGATGCGAATGAGTATGATGTCGGGCATTTATGATATATTGTTAGGAGTCTATCCTCTGCGTTGTTTCTGCCATCATCAGATCATAAGCGTCTTTGATGTTTATTTTTAATTCTTCCAGGTTTGCACCCTGACTGAATACACCAGGAACCTCACGTAGTTTCCCAACATACCAACCATCGTCTATCCAAAAATCCAATGTGAAACTTCTAATCATACTCGCCTCTGTTTGTTTGTCGGGTTATCAATACAATCCTGGAGTTACCCCATCTCGAGCGATTGATTATATCCAATGCATGGGCTATAAAAGCGGGGTCATCTCCTGCTTCTTCAAGGCACGCTTCCAGGTACAACTGCACATCTTCTTCAGTTTTGAGGTACTCGGCTGAATCCCAGTGAGTCGTATTAATAGTCATAAGTTGTTATGTGTTTTTTCCTCTATCACCGTACGCTTCCAGAACGGCGTTGCGGATTTGGTCATAACCCAGTGCTACGGCTCCCAGATCTTTTAGACGCGAGAGCGATACTGTCTTCTGATTTCCAAGAGAGGAATTAAGCGTGCGCTTTGGTAGAATATAAAACTCCCACTGCGTCAGTTCAAGGGGATTGACGGTTCGACCATCCTTAGGAGTGAGAAGGCAAAAGACATATACATCGGCACTGCGAACTCGCGTTTTTCCGTACTGGTTTGTTTCTGGATCCCAGGGACGTTTCTTTGCGATATTGAATGAAATTGCAGATGGTCGATTCTGATGCCAGGACTGGAGATAAGCGGATGACTTGACTTCGATTTTAATCCCCTCGGGCGTCGTTCTATCGACAGTATCCCACTCGACCCTGACCGGTGTACATGCCTCCAGGGCTTGACTTACGATGTACTCCGCGACCATGCCACGCAGGGTGTTGTTCAATACGTCGGAAGCCATCCAGACCCAGAAGTCCAGTACCGAAAAGGAGGTCGGCTGGCCCTTTTGGGTAAAGAGAGTTTCAGGCTTAAGCGGCTCCGGTTCGCGATAACTTGACTGAAATTCACTCATTTTTCATCTCTCACCGCAATCAAAAAACGTAGCGCATGCCGATTTGCACTTCGCGTGGGTCGCCGAGGCCCGATTGTACGGTGCCGTCAAAGTTGAAGAGCAGGCCCGCGGTGGAGGGGTCGCGGAAGTTGTCTGTGTTGAGCAGGTTGAAGATTTCGACGATGGCTTCCAGATGGCCGTTGCCCAATGGAATGGGGCGGGACAGGCGCGTATCCCATGAGAAAAACGCATTGTCTTTACGGAGGGTGTTGCGCTGGATAATACTGCCGTCGGCGCATATACGGTCGGAGGTAGGGCCCCACGGGTTGGTCGTTGGCTTGCCCGTGCATGATGCGGAGGTGGGTTGTGCCGAATAATAGCTTATGCGATTGTTGAGGAATAGATCGCCGGGCAATCTGGATAGGGTCCACAGATTGAAGCGGTGGCGCTGGTCGCGGTCTGAATAGCCCCATTCGCGATCCAATCGCGTTGCATCGACGTAGCGGAAAGTGAAGGGGTCGCGCTCGTTGTCGTCGTCGGATTTGTCCCAGGACAGGGTATAGTTCATCTGGAACTGGAAGTCGTCTCGCACCATCTGGCGCAGTCCAAAGCTGAGGCCGTGATAGCGCGATTTGGCAGTACTCTCGACCACGGTCAAGTCACCGACGCCGTTGTCAGGACCTAAACCCGTTGACCAGGGAGAACCGAAGACCGCGTCGTTGCGGTTGATAAAACGCGTGAGATTGTCGGTGCGGGAGTATGTATAGCCGAAGGTACCGACTACCCCCTTTGCATGCAATTCGCGTTCGAGACCCACATGCGTGCTGATGGTGCGGGGGTTTTTAAAATTTTTGTCGAAGACAAAGATATTGGGGCGAAAGGGATCGCCTGTGGGTGCAGGCAATAACTCGCCGTAGGTCGGGGGCGGACCCAACACGGGCGTCAGTGCGCTGGATCGGAAGATGGATTGCCCGCGCGAGCCATTGGTCGAGCGGGTGCCCGCCAGGTTCAAGCCGGGGATGCGGGCGTAATAGATCCCCGCGCTACCTCGCAACAGGGTCTTATTGTCGCCGTGTACATCGTAAGCTATGCCCAACCGCGGCTGGAACATATCCCAGGTAGAGGGGATTTTGCCGTTGGATGGGAATGTGTATGTACCTGTCTGATTGGTGACTGTTTTGCCAATGAAATCGGCGAAGAAGACTTCGTCTGGATCTGTGATTACATCGGGCTGAATCTGCGCTTCCCAGCGCAAGCCATAATTGAGTGTGAGTTTGTTTGAGGGTTGCCAACTGTCCTGTATAAACAGAGCCAGTTCGTGCTGAGGGATCTTCTGTGTGCCCGCTTCTTCCACGCTCAGGCCGCCGACGCCGGACTGCTGCAAGTAGATGAGAACAGGCCCGGTAATTTCCGTTCCGTCGGGACAGGTTCCGGTGGTGCTGGTGCTGCCGTCGGAGCATTCGACATAGGTATTGCCCTGCTGGACGAAGTTGAGAAAGCCATCCACGGAATTGAAGATGTAGCGTCCATTGGCAAAACCGATAAAGGTTTGCACGGATTCGACGCGGTTCCATTCGACCCCGGCTTTGATCAGGTGATTGTCCTTGCTTATGGAGATGTTGTTGAGCAACTGGATGCGGCTATCGTGGTATTCGATTGGGATGAAGAAGGGCATGCCAAAGCGATATCCGTGTACAAAGTCCATGCCCGTGTCAGGAAAGGGCCTGCCGGTATTGGGGTTATGTGGTCCACCGTAGGGACGGGGACGGTCTTCGCGGGCGATTTGGAAGCGGAATTCGTTGATCGTGCTGGGGGATAGAAGCGAGATCAAACTGCCGTTGAAGGCGTGTGACCAGTCCCTTTCAATCGCATTGGCGCTGCGCGCCCACGAGTCAACATCAAAGGTGCCGTTTTCCTGTTCGGACCAGGTGTAATTGTATTTGAAGGTGGCGGAGTGTTCCTCCGACAGGTGGTAATCGACCTTGAGGAGAAAAGCGCGGGCATCGTTGGTGCGGTCAATGGCGCCGTAGTCGTCGGATAGGTTGAACGCGGAGGCCATGAAGCGGCGCAGGCGGGCATCTCCGCGCTCGATATTATTCTGTTTGGTATCTCTGAAAATCTGCTGGTCATACGCGGCAAAGAAAAATGCCCTGTCCTTTTTTAGTGGGCCACCCAGGGTGAAGCCGACTTGCCCCTGTTTGAAATTGGGCGTGCGTTCTATCCCGTTATGCTTGGCTGTGCTGGACAGGGCGTCGTGTTTGCCAAAAAAATGCACGGAGCCGTGGAATTGGTTGGTGCCCGATTTGGTGATGACATTGACAAAGCCCCCGCTGGAGCGGCCAAATTCGGCATTGGCTCCCTGGGGTATGACTACCATTTCCGCTACTGCGTTTAAATTAAAAGTGAAGGCGGGGCGCTGTCCGCCGCGCTGTTCGCCGAAGAAGGGGTTGTTGAAATCCGCACCATCTACCGAGATGTTGTTGTGTATGCCGCGCTGACCGGCAATGGTTAATTCATCGCCGTCAGGTCCTTGCACGATGCTCACGCCCGGGGTCAACAGCGTGAGGTTGAGGAAATTGCGCCCGTTGTTGGGCAAGTCCTGCACGGCTGCTTCGGGCAGGCGCGTGGCTGTTTCGCTCTGGGTGATGTCAACGGCAGGTCTCGTCGCTTCGATAAGGACCTCATCCATTTGTAATGCCATTTTGAAGACGAGTTCCACTGTCTCGCCAACCCGTACCTGCACCCCTGTTTGACGCACTTCTGCCTGTCCCGCTGCCTGTACTGTGATGTCGTAAAACCCCAGGGGTAACAGAGTCGCGGTGAATATCCCCAGATTGGATGATGTGAGGGTGCGCCGGTAATTGGTGCTGGTTTCTTTGAGGGCGATGGTGGCATTGCCAATGGGGTTGTCGAACTGATCCCAGACAAAGCCGCGGATAACGCCGGTGGTCGCCTGAGATTGCGCCCAGGTGGGTGCGTGCAATAGGGTAGCGCACAAGAATAGGAAGGATAATACGCAGATGGGGGGGAGAAGCGAGAAAAACTTTAGTTTTGGGATTTTATATTTCATACAAGGTGAAGGTCGAGCGGGAACAACAGATCCTAAACTCCTGTTCTACCATCTCCTTATGCGGACCTCAGAATTTTATACTGATCGCCATTGCCACGCGGTACAGTGGCCTCTTGATACGAGACTATAAATGCCCGCCGCACGTGGTCTGTCTGATTGCCTTTGGAATGATGCCATAAACAGGCGTGGAATAACAGGATATCCCCGGCTTTTACAGGACAGGGGATCGCATCGTCGAACATGAGATCGGCGGGTCCCATACACTTTGGGCATTGTCCGCCAAATGGTCCATGCGTGACCACGCCGCCCTTATGGCTTTGTGGCACGACCCACAAACACCCATTTGTCTCATCCGCGTCCTGTAGTGGTATCCAGGTGGACATGCGCGTTTTGCTCAGGGCGCGTGTATTGTAATACGCGTCGTCCTGGTGCCAGTGGCAGATGTCGTTGGAATGCGGCACTTTTGCCGTCAATTTGGCCGAATAAATCGAAATGCCGGGTTTTACAATGTCTTCGATCAGTGTCAATACCCGCTCATCCTGTACAAATTGGCGGGTCACTTCTGAGCGCAATCCCAACTGCATGATCCATCCCTTGTTGCGCCCCGTTTTTTTTTGTGTTTCCTGAAGTCGATCGATCTCGCGGTCGATTTCCGCGAGTTCCTCCAGCGGAAATATATCTGGCACAATCACATAGCCCTGTTCGCGATAGATCGCCACCTCGTCGGCACTGAGTTTTCGCAAGTCTGTTTCAGTCATTGTCATTTTTTCACTCCTTTAAAAACAACTCGACTACGGGCACTGTCACATTGGGTTTTTGCACGGGCAATTCCAGTGTGAGGGTCTCTCTTTCGATACTGCTGTCTCCCGTGTGTCCAGCGCGGGGCTGGTGAAATCGCACTTCTGAGGCATCGTTTAATAACTGTGCGTATTCTACCTTGCCAGCAAATCCGTCGAGATGCAGATGGCGGAACGGGTAGGTGAACAGGTGTACGTACAGCCGATTGGTGTCGGGATTGTAGGTCAGGCGGCAATCCTCCGGCGTCTGAAATTCCTCTGGCGCGGCAGTACAGCCATAAATGGATCGGCTGTGCCATTTCATCCATTCGCCCATTCCGTTCAGGCAATCCAATGCTCGATCGTCAAATACCCCGCGCCCGGTCGGTCCGACATTGAGCAATAAATTGCCCCCGCGGCTTACCACGCCGACCAGCATTTGCACCAGTTGCTCGATGCTTTTCCAACTTGTTTCATCGCGGTGATAGCCCCACGACCCCGAAAATGTTTGACAGGTCTCCCACAATACGCGCTCGCCCTGATAGGTGACCCATTCGCGCGGCATAAATTGTTCGGGTGTGCGATAATCCCATCCGCCTTCTACATCGTCCAGATCCAGTCGGTCGTTAATCACAATACCCGGCTGCAACTCGCGCGTCATTTTCATCAGTTGAATGCTATTCCAATCATCTCGCCCTTTGCCGTCAAAACCCTCGGGTCTGCCCCTTGCACCAGCCGGATAGCTAAAATCGTAAAATAGCATATCCACTTTGCCGTATTCGGTGAGCAGTTCGCGGACTTGACCGTGTAAATACGCCGCGTATTGGGCCTGATCGCGGGGTTCGTTCAGTTTATCTTTATCGGGGTGATTCCGCATGCTGTGAATGGCGTCAATTCTGAAATGCGGGTGGTGCCAGTCGATCAGGGAGTGGTAAAAGCCGATCTTCATACCCCGCGACCGAAACGCTTCTACCATGGGTTTTAACAAATCCCTGCGTGCGGGTGTATTGGTCGCTTTGTATTCCGTCAGTTTGGAGTCCCACAGCGCGAAGCCTTCGTGGTGTTTGGTGGTGACACAAAAATATTTCATGCCCGCGTTGGCTGCCGCATCTGCCCAGGCTTCGGGATCGTACAAATCCGGATCGAAGTATTTTAAGTACCGGTCGTATTGTGCGTCGGGTATTTCTTCTCGCTGCTTCACCCACTCGTGTCGCGCGGGCAATGCGTACAATCCCCAGTGGATGAACAATCCAAATCGATCATGTGTAAACCAGTTCGTGTCACCTTGTAAATCTGCCATGATTTCTCCCTTATCTCAAACAGTTTCCGATGCAGCAGCAAGTTGATGATTGACAACCTGCCAGAATGTGATGACCGCATCTTTTTTCCCGTCAAAAAAGTCCTCAAAAAAACCAACCGAATTTAACGGCAATGGATAGGCATAACGCTCGCCATCTTCACCAATCTCTGTGACCCAATCGTCAGGCTCTTTGGAATCGACTATCTCAAACAACGTAGCATCATAGAGAAAGGGCCTGCCTGCGTCGTTCAAGATTCTAAAATCATCGGCTTCTATCCCAATTACAACATAGTATTGATTGGGTGTGAGATCGAGATATTCGGTATTCTGTTCTCTAAATTGGACAATCATAGCGGATTAACTCGTTTTTGTTTCAACTCAATGCGACCAATATCGGGATGTTCATACCAGTGAATTTCGTATTGATATCCGGCAATTTCATAGCGGGGACTGCTCTTTTTAACCCATCTTGATGCGCGCCCACCATAAGTATGAACCAGACGTTGAACTTCGCGAATGCGATTGCCTTTGGCGATCACTCGAGATTGTGCAATCTGTTTTGATGTCAGTTCAAGAATCTCACAGATCCTTTACTTAAAGTTCTGATAGCTGTACTTCTCGTCCTTCCATCGCACTTGTGACGGCGCCGAAGACCATGGACATGGATTTTAAATTGTCTTCGGCATTGCATTCGGGTTGGCGATCTTCACTAAGGGCGCGAACAAATTCGTTGAGCACGGGATTTGGTCCGTCGATTTCATCGAGTTCGATTTGTTCGCGGATTTGTGGATTCTGTTTGTGCTTGAGTGTGTAAAAGAGGTCAAAGCCCTCCCACGTGAGCGTGCCTTTTGGCCCTTCGTAACGCCATTCGCCGTTGTGTCCCGCGGGGACATGTCCCATCGTGCAGCCAATACCGCGGTGTGTGGCGACTATGCCATTTTCAAATTTGAAGACGATAATCTGGCAGGCGTCGCCCCGATGCCAGCCCCAGGGCAAATTCCAGGTGATGGCGTGTGCGCTGACGGGGTCGGTATTGAGGGTATAGCGCATCATGTCAAAGTGGTGGATGCCCATGTCGGTGAGGAACATATAGGGTTCCGTCACATAGTGGCTGCCCGGGTTGTCTGCCCAATCGACATAAAGCGACACGTCGAGTTGCGACACGTCGCCAATATGTCTGGCTTCGAGCAAGCGCCGCGTGGTTCGGGGCAGTTCATTAAAGCGATAGTTCTGTGTGATCATGTGTTTGACACCCGCTTTTTTGCCCGCTTCAACGATGCGTTTGGCGGCTTCGAAATTATCGCTCAGGGGTTTTTCGCCCAACAGGTTGAGGCCCGCATCAAAGGCTTTCATCGCGATGGTTTCGTGAACAGCGGGTGGGGTGACATCAACGACAAAGTCCGCTTCTACTGAGGCGGCATCGCTGAGGTCGTCGTAGATGAGATTCGCGGGTACGCCGCGTTCTTCTATCGCGCGTTTTTTATTTTCTTCTGAGGGTTCAACATAGGCGACCAATTCGACTTCGGGATGTGCTTCACACGCGGTCTGCCAGTGACGCGCACGACCACCGAGGCCGACGAGAATTGCTTTCATGAGATGGACTCCTTACCTAAAAATCATCCGATTCGACATAAGCCTGGATAAGGCGGTCTTCGCCTTCTTTGCCGGGCAGGCTGATGCCGTGTTCCATGCCGACGATGCTCGTGCAGCCTTTTTCGTGTAGATGCTTGAAGATACTTTTGTAGTTGATTTCGCCGGTGGTGGGTTCTTTGCGACCGGGATTATCGCCTACTTGAAAAACACCGATTTCAGACCAGCAGCGGTCGATGTTGGGAATGAGATTGCCTTCGGTGATTTGCTGGTGGTAGATGTCAAAGAGGATTTTGCAACACGGGTGGTTGACGGTCTGGCAGATCAGGTAGGCTTGCGGCGATTCAGCCAGATAAACGCGGGGGTGGTTCGTCAGGCGGTTGAGCGGTTCTAAGACCATTACCAGACCCGATTCTTCGAGAATGTCGCAGCATCGTTTGAGCAGTTCGATCACATTGGCTGTTTGATAATCCCACGCGAGTTTTAAGTCGTAAAGCCCGGGCACGACCGTACACCATTTTGCATTTACGCGCTTGGCAACTTCAATGGCGGCTTTGATATCTTTTAACACGGCCTGTTTTGCATCTTCGTCGTCGCCGGCAAATGTGACGTCTGAAAAAGATCCCGTGGCGACAAAAACGCCCATTTCGAGGTTTAATCGGGTCATTTCTGCGGCGATTTTTTCTTGCATTCCCACATCGCGTTTGGGCATGCCATTGTCTTCCCAGGCTGTAAAGCCCTGATCCGCGGCGTATTTGAGCTGGTCGAGGTAGTCATCGCCCGCGCTGTGTGAGAAATGTCCGTAGTGCGGGGCGTATTTGAGGTTAAATTCCCGTTGGGGCATGTAAATCTCCTTTAAGGTTGGGGAAAAGTAGCGGTCTAAAACAAGGGTTTAATTTGATAGGATAGAGCGCGTGTGTCAAATAGAAAATCGCCATCTGTTGTGCGGCGGGATTCCGATTTCGCCTTGACAAACGGTGGATAAGGAAGTAAAAATAGTGACGCAGTTTTCAGCATTTGCAGTTCATCAAACGTGAGGATCGGCCTATGCTGAATCGAAACATTGTGGTGGCCCTGGTGCTCGCGTGGGCTTGTCCGAGTGAGGCACAACAGGTCCACGAGACAGTCGGCTGGCGACCGACCGCGGTACCGCTGCTGAATTTCAACTCGGACGATGGCATGGGATACGGGCTGCGGGTCAATCTCTTCGAATACGACGGTCAGAGCGTACCCTATCGCCGCAAATACAGTGCCCAGGTATTTATTTCAACCAAGGGCAAGTGGGTACACCGCTTGCTCGTGGATACGCCTGAATTTCGGGCCAAGCAGCGGCTCGAGGCCGAACTGGTTTACGAGAAGGAGGAATTCGCCAATTACTACGGCGGCCTCAGCGACGAGGATATCGCCGGGTATTCGCGGGAACAGAGGACGTTCCGACAAGCTTTTCCGGAGTTCAAGGTCAAGTGGATCCGCACCCTGCGCATCCCTTGGCACCTGCGTCTCGGGGGGCGTTTAAGCCACTGCGATATTGAGCCGAATGCCGCCGATGGCGTCCTCTCCACGCTCGACCCTCTCGGCGCGGACGGGGGCGCGTTCGCGCAGTTTGTCGGTTCGTTGCGCTACGACACCCGCGACAATTACAACAATGCGACCTCGGGCGTGCTGGAGGAGTTGCTGGTGGACTTTGGGGTTGGCGGCGGTGGAGATTACCAGGGGGTGACGCTCGGTTTCGACCACCGACACTTCAACACCTTGGGGCGCGGACTGGTGGTCGCCAATCGCCTGCGCGTCAACTGGACCATCGGGGACTTGCCCTTCTACGAAGAACTGGAACTGGGAGGCGGCAGCACGGTCCGCGGCATAGCCCATGCCAGGGACCGGGGCGCGGCGCGGATCGTGTTCAACGGCGAGTTGCGCTGGCGCGGGATGCCGGTATGGCACCGGCAGCACCTGTATCTGGGGCTGGTGGCCTTCGGCGACATGGGGCAGATCTTTGCCCGCGACGCGCTGCCGACGCGCGACGGATGGCGCGGTGGTATCGGCATGGGTCTGCGTTGTCACTGGCAGAGCACGATCGTGCGGGCCGACTACGGCATCTCGGGTGGTCGCAGGGCGATCTACATCACCTTTTCACAGGTTTTCTGAAGAACATCGGGCGTGCAAGACATAAGCACCTAAATAAGGAGTATCGATATGTCCAGGACAATGGAGACCGCGACGCTTGGAGGCGGGTGTTTTTGGTGTGTGGAGGCGATTTATCAGGATGTGATTGGCGTGCATAAAGTCGTGTCAGGGTACGCAGGGGGAGCGGTAGAGAACCCGACGTACCATGAGGTGTGTTCAGGTACCACAGGGCACGCCGAGGTGGTGCAGATTGTGTTTGATCCGACTGTGATTTCGTTTGAGGAGATTTTGTTCATTTTCTGGCGCACACATGATCCAACGACATTGAATCGCCAGGGGAATGACGTGGGTACGCAGTATCGGTCGGTGATCTATTATCACGATGAACAGCAGAAGAGCATTGCCGAGCAGTCAAAGGCCGAGACAGATGCGTCGGATTTGTGGGCCGATCCGATTGTGACTGAGATTGCTCCGCTTCCAATATTTTACGAGGGGGAAGCGTATCATCAGAATTATTTTGTCGATAATCCATATCAACCTTATTGCATCTTTGTCATCAATCCCAAGGTGCAAAAGTTTCGCAAGTCGTTTCGCAATAAACTGAGAGGTGAGAAATGAGTGATGCACCTGTTCGCGTTGGGTTTGTTGGCTGTGGGAAACAGGCGAGTGCATCGTGGTATCCCAATTTTGCAACCATACCAGAATTGGATTTATACGCCTGCTGTGATCTGCAAGCGGCGCTGGCCGAGCGGAATGCGCGGTTTTTTGGGGCGAGAAGATGGTACACAAATTTGTCTGATATGATAGAGAAGGAAGACCTGGATGCCGTGATGGTCGTGGGGCCGCCGGATATGCATTTTGAGTGCGGCAGGCAGGTGCTGGCGGCGGGGTTGCCGTTGATGATGGAGAAGCCTCCGGCGCGTTTAACCGCCCATGCGCGGGAGTTGGCCGATATGGCTGAGGGACGAGGGCTGATTACGCAGATTGGTCACAATATGCGACACGCGCCTGGGGTACAAAAATTTCGAGAACTGATGGCGACGCCCGAGTTTGGAAAATTGCTTTTTTTGGAGAGTCGATATTTTATGCCAGGTCCGATGTGGCCAGACGATATGGACTATCGCGCGGGCTGGCAGTATATGATTTTTCAGTCAACGCATGCGGTAGATCTCGCGCGTTTTTTGGGCGGGGAAATCGAGCGGGTTTACGCGGATTTGTCGGTCGGTGAGGGCGGGCGATTTGCAATTGCCTGTACCGCGCATTTTGATAGTGGTGCTACTGGAATGATTACGCTGACGGGTTGTACCCCAAATTGGACGTGTAAGATTGAAGCGGCAGGCGATGCACGAGCGCATTTGCGTCTGGTGAATTTGCATACGCTGGATTTTGAACCCCACTCGCCCGAAGGGGGATACCAGCCTTCGCCCGGTATTCCAGCCCAGTCTTATTTACCCGCGGTGCGGGACAATGCGGAAAAACGAGGTGGGTACTGGGGGCAAATGCAGGCTTTTGCGCGGGCTGTACAAAAGGGTGTGTCAAATTCGCCAACTCTGAGAGATGCGTGTCAGGCGATGGTGGTATGCGAGGCGATTTGCGATAGTATTGAGCGAAAAGCTCCTGTGGATGTCGAACTTTCGTGAGGTTCAAACATGAAGAAAATCTCTCTTTAATCCGCCAGGTCCGCCGCTTGTGTATCGCCAACTTTTAGCGCGTTGAGGGTACTGCTTGTCAACCTTTTGAGGGCTGAGCGCAAGTCATCCAAAAATGTGTAAAACAGGGGTACGAGCAGCAGGGTGAGCAGGGTCGAAGAGAGCAGGCCACCGATCATGGTGAATCCCATAGGTGCATAGGGCTGGCCCAGAACTTTACTGCTTCCCAGAGCCATTGGCAAAAGGCCGCAGACTGTTGTAAATGTCGTCATCATAATGGGGCGGAAACGATTTGCGCCTGCCTCCATGATTGCAGCGGTTCGATGCATGCCCTCTGCGCGCAGGCGGTTCACCATATCGACCAGTACAATCGCATTGTTGACGACCACACCGATGAGCACAATGATGCCTACCATGGCCAACCCTTCCATAGGTGTTTGGGTCGCAAATAATGTCCAATAAACTCCCAGAAAGGCAAAGGGGATGGAAAACAAAACAGAAAATGGCAGTATAAAAGATTCGAACAAAACGCCCATCAAAAGGAAGACACAGGTCACGGCCATAATCGCGGCAAAATACATAGTATAATCTTCTTCCCTCAGCTTGGAATATCTTTCGCCTTTGTCCCAGGTATAACCGCGCGGCATTTCAAATCCTTCCATTGCGCGGTCAATTTCTCCATATAGCTCTTTGACATCTTCTTCAGTCGTGAAAGCCCGCACCCGCAACCTCGTTTTGCCATCTTCGCGTCTGATGGTGCCGCGCCCCTGATTTACGCGCAGGGTGGCAAAATCCAGCAATGAAACCTGTGCGCCCGTTTCAGAAGGAAAAGTCAAACGCTTCAGGCGTTGCAGTGTTTGCTGGTTCAATTTTTCCAAATACAGCCGCACCCTGATTTCGTGGTTGTCAGACTGGAGATAGGGCAATTGTACGCCCTGGAGGGCGAAACCAATGCTGCGTCCCACGTCTCGAGCTACGAGTCCTAATTTTTGTGCGCGTTCCCGGTCAATAATGACCTGTACCTCATCATTGGCGCGTTCCAGGTCTGAATCTACGCTTATGACCGATGGGATTTCTTTTAGCCGTCGGTCAACCTCTTGCACCAGATCCGCGAGCACATCGACATCATCTCCATAGAGAGCCAGTGAAACGGCAGAATCACCGCCTTCACCACCGCTTCTGCTTTGCCCCTGTACAGCCACTTTGACACCTACAAATTGGGGGGCGTGCTTTTTCAGGTCTTCGATCACGGCGTTGCGCGGTAAGTGCTGTTGTATGGGAATACCGATCAATGCGCGTACGGATTTATAGGTTGTCTGCCACCACGCCTCATTGGTCTTTTTCAGAAAGACGTGAATGGAGCCATACGTAGATCTGAACCACACGCGCATGGTTTCAATCCCGTATTTCTCGCGGCGGGCATCTAAAAAATCCTCGACTTCTGCGATTGTGTCGCTGGCATCGCGAATGCCAAAATCCTTTGGAAAACTAAACTCGATGCGAAAATCGTTGAGCATGCTGCCGTCCGAATCGCCGCGTTTGAGTTCGTTCATTGGATAGCTGATGCTTCCGAGCAGGGCGAGGGCGATCAAAAATGCATCGCGCCGGTGGGTGAGTGTCCAGTTCAGCATGCGTGCGTAATAATGGCGCGTGCGTTGAATTATCGCGGGGTCGGATTTGACCTGGGAACTTCCAAAGCGCAATGATGCCTGTGGAATAAAAATGAGTGCCACAAATAGCGATCCAACAAGTGCGACCACAACTGGCACACCAATGCGCGCGAGAAAAAAGGTCAGTTCTACACTGCCGCTCATCAGCATCAGCGGCAAAAATACGACGACGGTTGTCAGCGTTGCCATGGTGATCGCCAACCCGACTTCGCCAGCACCTGCGATGGCCGCTTCTTTGGTGGGTAGCCCTTTGCCGCGCATGCGATAGATGTTTTCCAGGATCACAATGGCATTATCGACCACCATCCCCACGCCTACCATCAGTCCCATCATGGTCAGGACATTGAGCGACCAACCGAGAAAATAAAGTGCCGTAATTGTAATCATCACACACAGGGGGATAGATAGGGTGATAATCGCCGTCATCCGCAATGTTCGCAAAAAGAATAGCAAGACCATTGCGGCAAATAGCCCACCCCAAAGTCCTGTGGTTTCCAAATTGCGAATCGAATCGCTGATGTATTCGCCCTGATTAAAAAACACATTAAAATCGATCTTTTTTTCCATCAACGGATCGTTTTCAATCTCCTGAAAAGCCACCACCACGCGCTCGCATACTTCTACAATATTGGCGCCCGATTCTTGATAAATCGCGATCGATACAGCCTCTCGCCCATCAATGCGCTGAAACCATGACCGTCCGGGAATATCGTAAACCACGTCTGATATATCTCCAAGGCGGACTTCACCCCGTGGCGTGCGGATGAGAATATTTTTGATTTCATCTATACTTTGATATTTGGCGAGCGATCGCACAAAAAATCGCTTGCCGCCTTCGCGAACATGCCCGACCGAAAGCGCGAAGTTGTCCGAGCGCAGCGATTGCACCACCGTTCCCAAATCCACCCCCCGGGTCATCAATCGCTCGTGGCTGAGTTCAATCATGACTTCTTTCTCATCCACGCCCCAAAAGCTGACTCTGCCCACGCCCTCGACCCGCTCCAAACGCCGTTTCACATGCAGGTTTAAGAACTGGTAGGGATCGACAACCGATGAATCCAGAGAGACGCCCGCCCACATAATGGACCAGCTATCTACATTAAATTTATACACATAGACTTGATCGCGCACTTCCTCGGGCAATTCTAATTTGAGACGCTCAAGGCGATCGACCACCTGATTATAAGCCAGGACCATATCTGTATCGGGCTGAAACTCAATGGGCGCATCCACGCCATAAGACGCGCTGTACGTGCGAATTTTCTTTATGCCTTTTACGGCGCGCAATTGCTCTTCCAGCGGGCGAGCGATTTGTTGTTCGGCTTCCTGGGGCGAGGCATTGCGGTGATTGTATTCAATATCCACATACAAAAAAGCCGGTGTAAATCCCGAGGGGAAAAATTTCACCGGTACGCGAAAATAGGCCATAATACCCACCAGTAATAACGCGACCAGGCACATCGCAACCGTAACGGGGCGATTCACTGAAATGCGCGGTAGTAGGGAAGATTGGCGGTTCATATTTTTTTATATAAAAGGGTGTAAGAGTTTATGTCAAATCATTGGACGGATAATACACCAAAAGGCTTCAGGAATTTTGAAAGCACTTGATAAATTGTACACGCCAGCGTATTCTTAATGGTCGATAATAAACATGAAACGAAAAGGTGAAGATCTATGTCCTATCCTCAAGATGATCCCAATGTACTTCTGCTGTCAGACCTTTTGCGCGTTCCTGCGCCATCGGGCCGCGAAGAACTTATGGCCCGGGTTATTATGGATCGCATTGCCGATTTGGGGCATGCACCGAAACAAGACCAGCAGGGCAATGTTTGGGTGGAAATTCCCGGGCAAAATCCCGATCTGGGGCGCATCGCGCTTGCCAGCCACATGGACGAACTCGCTATGGTGATTACCGCGATTAATGCCGATGGTACGTTGCAGGTGCGCCCGAGTGGTGGGTTGCATCCCTGGAAACTCGGCGAATGTCCTGTTGAAATCGTTTCAGATGGCGCAGAGACGGTTGCGGCACATCTCTGTTTTGGTTCTACGCATACGACTGATCCCTCGGATCCCAACACGCAATTTGCAACGGGGCAAAGCGGCATTACCTGGCCCTATTGTCATTTGCTTACTGGTTTGACACCTGATCAGCTTTCCCGCGCAGGCGTGCGCGTTGGATCGACTGCTGTGCCAGTGGCCGGTGTGCGCGGTCCTCATTTTTTTGGGCCACCCGACGATCCGCTCGTTTCCGCGTGGTTATTTGACAACCGGGGCGGGAGTCTCACACTGTTGCGCCTGCTTCAGCGCATTTCGGAAGAAAAGACACAGCCCAGTCGCACTACCTGTTTGTGTTTTCTCGTTCAGGAAGAAACTGGATTGATTGGGGCACGCGGTTGGACAGCGCGAAATCCGGTCGAAATTTTTATCGCGGTTGATTCTGCCCCTATGCCGAGGAACCAACAACTTCAGCTCGATGGTCGTCCGGCGATCTGGTCAAGAGATAGCCAGATGCATTTTGATCAGGGCCTGATTGCCGACCTCGCAGCAGCGGCTCAACGCGCGGGTACAGAGTTGCAATACGCCGTGTACGATCGCGCGGCGTCCGATGCCTCGGGCGTTCTTCAGGCGGGCCACGCGCCCCGGGCTGCAACTATTGGGTATCCGAGAGAAAATTCCCATGGTTATGAGGTCTGCCGTCTGCGCGTTTTTGACAATCTGATTGCCACGTTGTTCTGTTATCTCCACGCATGAGATTCCCTGTAAGGAAACCAGTATGAATAAAAGTCTTGTGACAAATCTGCTCGCGGTTGGCACGATCGGCGCAGGTTATGTCAGTCCTGTTTATTCCGATCATTTACTCGCGGTTGGGCTTTTTGCAACTTCGGGCGCTTTGACCAACTGGTTGGCGGTTTACATGCTTTTTGAGAAAGTACCGGGACTCTACGGTTCGGGCGTTGTGCCGAGCCGATTTGAAGAATTTAAGACGGGTATCCACGCTTTGATTATGAATCAGTTTTTTACCGCTGAAAATGTTAAAAAATTTCTCGCCGAACAAAAAATTCCAGATGAATTTGATGCCGACCCCATTATTGAGGCCGTTGACTGCGACCGCATCTTCAGTCGCCTGATGGAGGCTGTTATGACTTCTCCTTTTGGCGGCATGATCAATATGATCGGCGGTGCGGCGATATTACAGCCTCTCAAAGATCCTTTTGTCGAAAAAGTTCAGGCAGAAATTCGCCTCTTGCTCTCTTCACCCAAATTTCTCGATGCCATCCAGAGGGGATTGAATACCGCGAGTTATACGGACGAAATGATTGATAGGGTCGATGCCATTGTTATGCAGCGTCTAAACGAGTTGACACCCGAAATGGTTAAGACCATAGTCCAGGATATGATTCACAAACATCTGGGCTGGCTGGTTGTTTGGGGCGGGGTTTTTGGTGGTTTTATTGGTTTGATTACTTCAGTAGTCAGTAGTCAGTAGTCAGCCCGCACACCCCAGCCCCTCTTTTTCATCTGCGTCATCTGCGGATCACCACTTCTCGACAAATGTTTTTACCTCACCGAGTTTTTCTTTTTGTTCAGATGCCCATGTCCGCAAAGAGGTCGCCATATCTGCATCGGTTGCGCCATCTGCCCATTGTGTTACAAAGGTCAACAATCGCGCTGCGTGAGGGCGGTTCAGTGCGGCCAATACCCCATACGCTTTTTTCATTTCTTCCACCTGTCCCATGATCAAATACGCTTCTGCGCGATATTCAATGGCTTCTGCGTAGTTTGGATTTAATGTCAAAGCGCGATTGTACGCTGCCATTGCTCCGTCTATATCCCCGGTTTTGCGCTTGACGTATCCCAAACTGCTAAATGCCTGGTAATAGGTGGAGTCCAACTCGGTTGCTTTTGCAAACTCTCCCTTTGCGCGATTGTACAGGTCCTGGATAAACCGCGCGTATTTTTCTCGCTCTTCTCCTTCTATGCCCGACATTTTTTCTTCATAGACCCAGGCCGCATCCCGATGGCGCAAGCCTTCTTTGTGGTGACGGATCGCGACTTCGTTTTGGCCTTCCTTGGGTTTGCGAGGTGCGGGTTTACTCGGCGCAGCCAATACAGTGTTACTCAGAGTCAAAATCAGAATCAACATCCATTGCATTTTCATGCCAGAATCTCCTTTTCACGATGTTTTACGATATGTGCAGATTCCCGGATGGCATCTGCAAGTTCGTCTATTTTTTCTCGGTCGTTGTCCGGGTGCATGCCAATGAGTACTGCGCGGCTCAAGATATCCAGCGACCTGGGGCACATGTCCATTGAATATTCGATATTCAATGCCTTATTTTGCGGTAGATTAAATGGATCGAGCGCGGGATGGTGTGCGCCCTGCTTTCGCATAATGGGATCCCATCGCGTGTAAACATGTCGCCCGGTATCGATGGGCAAAAAGGCGCGTCCTTTCAATTCCGATATCCGTTTGGCAAAGGCGCGTGCAATTTTTTCAGAATCGAAAATAAAGCCGACATGGGTACCGCATTCGCAATCCAGGCAGTTGTTTGTAATGGATGTCAGACCCGCGTCTTCGCCCACTTTTGTCAGGGTCCGTTTGTGGCCGCGCATGCGATCCAGCATTTCGTCAATGCGCTCGAGTTGTGCGTTTAGAATGGTGCCGGAGATTTCAGTGGCTCTGAAATTCAATCCGGCAAATTGTTCATCTGGGCGGTGTTCGTCGGGGTTCCAGTAATAAGAACAACAATCTGCAGCCACTGATCCGCGCCGAAATACCGATTCATCGGCAGAGACAAATGCGCCGCCTTCGCCGCTGGTCATGTTTTTGAAATAGTTAAAGCTGAATGCCCCGGCATGCCCGATGGCTCCGAGTTCGCGCCCTTTGTATCCACCGCCCACGGCCTGGCACGCATCTTCTAATACTTTTACCCCGCGTTTTTCCGCTATGTCCATCAGCGCGTCCATATTACAGGGCAATCCCCACATATGCACGGGAATAATGGCTTTTGTGTGCGGGGCAATTTTTTGTTCGACATCTTCGGGTGAGAGGGTGATCGATTCATCTACTTCGGCTATAATGGGCATGGCTCCCGCGGCAACAACGGCGAGAGCAGTCGCCATATAGGTACACGATGGCACAATGACCGAATCACCAGGTCCAACTTTCAGACCAATGAGGGCGCAATAAAGCGATGCCGTGCCGCTTGTGGTCATCCGCACCTGTACACCGCCCAATCGCTTTCCCCAATCCGCTTCAAACTGATCGCATTCGCCAGCCTTTCCATAGCGAAAAATTTCACCGCTTTCCAGAAGGGTTTCCACGCGCTTGATTTCGGGTTGTCCGATGCGGTACATAAAAATCTCCTAATCTATGAGTTTAAGTCTTGTCCATTTTCGCACAGAATTGATCATGTAGAGTGCCTCCGCGCGTTTCAGGTCATTCACCTTCAGCACCCGTTCTGTGAGTTTTCCCCGAGACAATAGTTTAGCTCGAAAAGTCCCTCCCAACAGGCCACAGGAGATGGGAGGTGTTACATATAGACCATCCAATTGGGCGACGAGATTGCCAATGCTGCATTCTGTTGCTTCGCCGCGTTCGTTGATGAGAATGATTTCTTCACAGTTTGGATACATTTTTAATCGAGAGGTATAGGGCTCGCGGCGCGTTGTTTTGTGAAATAATAGGGGATCGCGGCTGTCAACCGGTAGCGGTGAGATACGGGAGGAAAGTACGCGATTTTGCGATGTATTTTTCAGTGGTGCGGTTTCGACCTGTACACAGCCCTTGCGCGACAGGACAAGGCGCACCCGGCGTGGTGATTTCCCCAGACCCGATACCGCCTTTTCGAGCGCAGATAGAATGCTTGACCGATCAAAAGCAAATCCAAAATATCGCGCGGACGCTTCTATCCGGTCTATATGGCGATTTAGCAAAAAGAACCCATTTTTGCCGTCGTATCGCAGGGTTTCAAACAGGTCAAAAACAGGTTGTTGATCGGCGAGCAGGCGCGCTTTGGTCAAACACTCTTCATACTCGCCATCACTTGAAGAATCACAGGTTATGCCACTGCCTACGCCAAATTCTGCAATACCCATTTTGCGGTCAATGCAGACTGTGCGAATCGCCACATTAAAGGCCATGTCACCTCCCGGTGACAGGTATCCAATGCTTCCGGTATAAATTCCCCGCGCAGCTTGCTCTACTTCTTTGATAATTTCCATTGTACGCACTTTGGGTGCGCCGGTTACAGAGCCGCACGGAAAGAGTGCGGTCACCAATTCGCACAATCTCACGTCGTGACGCATGCGCGATGTGACTGTTGAGGTCATCTGCAACAAGGTTTCGTAATGTTCGACATGCCACAATGCTGGCACTTTCACGCTGCCAGCTTTTGATACGCGCCCTAAATCGTTGCGCAGCAGATCGACGATCATCACGTTTTCTGCGCGGTCTTTCTCAGATTTTTGAAGTTGTTTTGCGCGCGCTTTGTCTTCTTTCCACCATCGTCCTCGAGGCGCAGTACCTTTCATCGGACGTGTGGTCAGAACGCCGTTTTTTAAGAAAAAAAACAATTCGGGCGAAGCCGATAGGATTTGAAACCGCCCGATATCCAAATACGCCGCATAATCCGTGCGTTGCGCCCGACAAAGATCGCGGTAAAAGCCAAGGCTATTACCCGAAAAATTTGCTCGCAGACGAAAGGAATAATTAACCTGATAGGTATCGCCGGCAATAATGAGGTCTCGAATGCGATTCAGGGCGGTATCGTAAGTAGCGCGCGAAATAGAGGGATGCCACGCGCCCAGATCGTAGTGCTCACCGTTTGGCGTCCCGACAGGGATATGTTCTCGATGCCGAAACAGGCCGAACCACATGAGCGGAAAATCTCCCGGTATGTGCGTCTTTAATACGGGATCCAGACCCGACGCGGCTTCATAAGAGATAAATCCCGCTGCGTGTAATCCCGAATGGACAGCTCGTTCAATGCGTTCAAGTGCGGGACCAACATCTTTGGGATGCGAAACGCAGATGGTATCGAGCGGGTCGCAAAAACGAAAACTTTCACCTCTGCGATGCGATTCAAATAAAACAATGGGGTCTGACATACGCGATTACGCGACGGCTTTGGGAACCACTGCGCCTTTGCCAAAGACACGGGTGAAGGTGCTGCCGCGCAATGAGCGCGTGTCACCGTGCATATAACACACGCTGAATGCGCGTCGCGCAATATCTGTGGTGTTTACGCCCGAACTGTGCAGCATCCAGTTGTGGAGCAAAACCGAGTCGCCGGCTTCTAATATTAAATCTATTGGCTCGTATTGAGATACAATGGTCTCGATGTGTTCTTCGGTCAAAAATCCGGATCCTTGCTCGGGATTGATCAGCCTGTAATGCGATTCCGGAATAATTTTCACACAGCCGTTCTCAATTGACGTGGGATCCAGAGCCGTCCATATCGTGATTTGGGGATCGAGAGTTAGATCGGTCCAGCGGTCCTGATGCCACACCAGCGGGGTGCCATCGTGCGCGGGTTTATTCATAAACATCGCCCTGAAACAATCTACGGGCGTATTTTTGCCATAGATGTGTTCGCAGATTTCTCGAAACTGCGATTTTTGCAAAAATGAAAGAAAGAGGGGATCCAATTCCAAATTTTGAATTTTGCGGTACCCCAGAGTTGCGTATTTATGGCCTTTGCTCTGCGGGCCAGGTTTTCCATCGTTCTCGGGGTCGGAATCCAGTTGCATCATCACATGATCGTAGTCGATAGACGCCGTGCCCAGCATGATTGCATCTATCCGCTGCTGTAATGCCTCCAGTTCCCCATCGTCCATCACATTGCCAAGGTGAAGATATCCCTGCGCTTCAAATGTTGCCCACTGTGCTTGGGAAATATACTGACCCATTTAGATAACTCCTTCCCTAAAGTCCTGTAAAAAAATAAAAACGCGCCGAAGCGAGTACCCGCACTGCACGTACGCGATCTGCGCGATTGCCTTCAATGGTTTTGTAGCCACCAATAACAGCGGCAAAATCCAGAGTTACAGCCTTTTCCAATTCGGTGCCAAAACCGAGTGTCCACGCATTGCGATCCGTCTCAATTTGAATTTCTGGGACACTGCCACCTCCCACATAGCGTACCGGGTCGCGGTAGTATCCACCTCTGAACGCGATGCCCCAATGCGAAATAGCATATTCACATCCCAAATGCAACCGCGCTTCGCTGCGATATTGCCGCCGAAAATTATCGACATTGGGTGCAATATTTACTGGCAAAACTTCGTAGGTTACTTCTTGCAAATCGCCGTAATGCACGTCGCCGCTCACCGTCAATCCGCCCGACGACCATCCGATTCCCATTCCAAAAGTCAGGGGTTGACGAATTTCATATGCGTCCGAAAAAGATTCGCGTGGATAGGTATCTGTGCGGTCTTCAAACTCGTCTTCAAATTCATCTGCCAGTTCAGCCGATACGCGCAAAGGCGTGGCGGCTGTTGCCACAATGCCAAATTGGAAACCCGTGGGATGCCAATACCGAATGCCGCCCTGGATACCCCAGGCGGAATAGCTTTCCTCGGATTCAAACCGCTGGAAGATGCGGATGGTATCGGCGTGCACGCGCTGCACATCCTCAAGGGTCAATTCCTGCAAAAAGCGGTTGGTTCCTCCCCAGCGAAATAACGATATCCCCGCCGACAGACGCGGCATCAGATCAATTGCAGCCCCCAATGTCCACGCGCCGAGAGCACCTTTGTCTTCTGAAAATCCCGTTTTATCAAAATTGGCGATGGTATCATACGCATCGATCTGTAATCCCCCGTCAAAATTTCGATTGCGCCCAAAGCCTCCGGCAAAGACCAGACTGCCGCGATATACGGGAACGGGATATACAAAGCCCAGAGATGCTATGCGCGTACTGCGCAATTCGAGTGTTGAAGGGTGGTCAAAAAATTGCGATATGTTGCGGAATCGGTCGTGTGAAACGCCCCAGTTTACGGTTCCACGCTCGACCCGCGCCAATCCCGCGGGGTTCCAGAACAGGCCAGAAAAATCATCGGATACGGAAATATAAGCACCACCCATGCCCATGGCGCGGGCACCAATGCCAGAAAAGCTATCGAGAACGACTTCTTGTGCGGGGATAGATACCGCGAAGATGCAAATCACAAATGTCGGAATACAGAGGTGTTTGGACATTATCTCATCCCCCCTCTGCGGCGCTGCGTTGAGCGTTTCTCCTCGCGCTTTTCAGACTTTTCTTCTTTTTTTTCCGATTTTTCTGATGATTGTGTTTTTGTGCTGCGCGAGTTTTCAGTTTGCTGTGTACTTTCCTTTTTGGTGCCGCGCGAGCTCTTCGGTTGTGTTGTTGGTGTGCTTTCTGTTGTGGTGCTGCCCGACCGAATTGCGCTGGCCGAGGCGGGGGCGCCACGCACACCTGTGTATCTGATACGGGGACGCGGATTGACCTGTTCGCGTTCTATCTGAGGTCTTACTGCTGGGGCATATACAATATGAGGCACCAAAGTCCTCGGCGACCACCCGCGCCACCACGGGTCGTACACACTTGCCCAACACGAATATTCCCAGATGAGACGATGTCTGTTCCACAGCGGATATCGCCGATATGGACGGTATGGACGATATGGATTGTACGAACCATAAAATGGCAGAGGAGATGGATTGCAATAATTGTAGTAATAATATTCAAACCGTTGCACAGACTTCTCAGAAGGCTGGATAGGGAACTCTACGCGTTGTTCACGATGAACGCGCGGTGCCCGGAGTTGCGTATAACATCCGGCAAAAACGATAAGACAGGTCAGTATAAAGCAGATGCGCGATGCCATGGCTAACCTCCAGAAGTGTGAAGTAGGAAGTGTGAAGGGAGAAGTGTGATATGAAGCAACAGATTTGGGGCAGGGTTGGGCGGCCTTCTCACTTCTTCCCTCTTCCTTCCCACTTCTTTGTCCCCGGCTCCTCATTTCTAAAAAATAGGGCAATTTCACAGTTTACACAATCCCTAACAATTGAATCAGATTTTGGCCGAGAATCAACTGCACGCCTGCGACAAATAGAATTGAATAGACGACTATATTAAACCAGTGGTCTGTGAAACGCTTATTAAAAAAAATGCCAAATCTCACGCCTGCGTAGCCCAATGGGGATAGGATTGCGATTGTGACGAGATGTTCGGCTCGCAAAATATCCAATCCCAAATAGGGAATTAGTTTCATTTGGTTGATCGCTGCAAAAAGAATTACGGTCGTTCCCACAAAGAGGTCGCGGGGCAATTGCTGGGGAAGCAAATAGATGGTTGTGGGAGGGCCACCAGCATGTGCGATGGTTGATGTAAAGCCCGATATAGCGCCCATGAGAACGCCTTCTGCGCTGTGTGGATGCCGCTTTGTAAGTGCGCCCATAATTAATGCACGCAAAGCCTGGAATACGACAAAAAACAAACTCAAAATTCCCAAACCGATTTGCAACACGCGCTCATTTGTGCTGAAGTACCCAAAGAATAATGCTCCTATACCGATCCCGATTGCCGCACCGGGTAAGAGTAATTTTACACTGCGTCGGTGAAAACGCTTGCGGTAGTGTGCAACGGAAAATACGTCGCAAATAATTAAGAGTGGCAATAAAATCGCTGCCGAGTCTGCCACGGGAATGACGAGTGCCATGAGTGGCGTTGCCAAAATGCCGACGCCCCCGCCAAACCCGGCTTTGGCTATCCCGACAAAAATTACAGAAATGACAGCTAAAACCCAGAAAATCATCGGATAATCGGGTAACACAATAGCTCCTATTTATTTGGAACCTGGAACCATAAGCAAATGGAAAGCGTCCCAAAATGTAATCAAATCAGATTGACAGCCTCAACAGTCAAGTGTATCATAAGTACCCTTCAAAAAGGAAATGTTATGAAATATACCGCGATTGTGTTATCCCTCACACTGTTTTTAGCAGCCCCATTGCTCGATGCCCAGGAAACAAAGTCGGCTGATTTTGATGGCAATGGCACAGTTGATTTTACTGACTTTCTGACTTTTGTTCAGGGTTTTGGCAAGTCCGCAGGTCAGGATGATTTCGATGAAAAACTCGACCTCGACGGCAATGGCACAATCGACTTTTCGGATTTTCTGCTTTTTGTCAATGCTTTTGGTGGGTCTTCAAGTCCGACGACGCCACCCGCAGAACCCGCGCCCCGGTTTCTTTATATTAGCGATTTTATAGGTGATAATATCCAGGTTATGGATACCGCGACCAATTTGCTCGACCCCAGCCGAATGCTTGCCGTCGATCTTCCTCGGGGTATCGCGTTTTCCAATATCAACAAGCGGCTTTATGTGGCAGCTATCGATACTTTTCACGCATTTACTGAAGATGGAACTCCCGAATTTCAACTCTCACTCGAAATGCCGGTCGCACCCGGCGGAGCATTCACGAGTCGGGGCGGGTTTCGCATTGCGCTTTCACCCAATCACCAGTTTGCATACGTGACTGAAGAATCCGGTGCAGCAGTCGAGGTTTTTGATGTGCTTGCGGGGCAATCTCTGGACGTCATTGGTGTTCCACCCTCTCCCAGTGGTATTGCCATCTCGCCCGACGGGACGCGCCTCTACGTTGGGCACGGCTTTTTTGCAAACGCCGTGTCTGTTATTGATACGGGTATTCCCGCTTTGATTGATAGCATATCTGTAGGCCAAACCGTTAGTCGATTGGCTATCTCGCCCGACGGGCAAACCCTTTATCTCAACAATACCGGCGGGGGCCGCGTGCTCAAAGTCGATGCGGGTGCCAAAGCGATTGCCGATAGCCTCACACTCGGTCAGGCCAGTGATCTGGGCATTGAAGTTCGCGATATCGCGCTTTCCGCCGATGGCACGCGCCTTGTCGTATCTCTCAGTCGTCTCTTTTTGGGCTTTGATGCATTGGGCAATTCCGTACCTGCGTTCTGGGGAAGTATTGTGGTCATCGATACACAAACTTGGAGGCAAACTGCCGAAATTTTTGTCGGTGAAACTGTGGCCAATATTGGCCTCATGCCCGACGGTAAAACCGTGTATGTCGCCGGTGTCGAAAGATTCGATGAATTTGCTACAACGGGCAATTTGCAGGTTTTTATTGTCGATCTCGAGAATAATAGAACTCTGGGTACCATCCGTGGCGTTAGCTTGCCGGTTGCTTTTTCCTTTGGCGCATCCAAATCCGCGATTCCCAGGTTGCAAAGTCCAGAACTCGTTATTTTTTAAAAGGAGATACCATGCCTTTCATCAACGTCAAAATGCTCGAAGGCCGTACGCACGAGCAAAAACGCGAACTCGCCAGAGCTATTACCGATGCGATGGTCAATATTTGCGATGCCAAAGCCGATGGCACGATGGTCGTTATTGAAGATGTCCCGCGCGATCACTGGGCGAGAGGCGGCACACTTCTTTCGGAGCAATAAGGGCAATAGCGGCGTGCAGTTCGCAGAGACTTGACAGGATTTTGCACACTGCATATATTGGCGGTGTGCATTGTCATTTAACCTGCTGCCGGAACGCGCCGGTTGCATTGAGAAAGGAAGATTCCCATGGCATTTTATAAGCGCGGATTTATTGTTGCTCTTGCACTGGCCTTTGCTGCGACGCCATTGTTCGTACAGACCGCAGAGGCAAAAGTGACCAAAGGGCAGGCTTCTGTAGCCAAACGGTCGGGCAAATTGTATATCAATCAGCGCCAATACGATAAGGCATTGGAACAGTATTTGATCGCGGTGGAAGGGCGCCCCGACGATTCCGAGGTGCAGTATTATTTGGGGTGGCTATACGGCCAGAAAGAGCTTTTTGAAGAGATGAATGAGCACTATAATCTGGCAACGGATAGAAAGTGGAAAAATAAAGTCAATAGCGACCGGAAAGAACTCTGGACGCGGTATTACAATATGGCCGTCAAGGGGATGAATGCCCAGAGGTTCGATTTTGCCCTGGAGCAATTCGATCTCGCCATTACGATTAACCCCAATGAAGCCGATGCTTATGAAGGGCTGGCTATTACGCATCTCAATACGGGCAATTCAGAAGCGGGTATTGAGATGTATCAAAAAGCAATTGAGCTCAATCCCAAAAAAGCGCAGTCCTTTTTCAATCTGGGTGGCGCGCTTATGAATGTCGAACGATTTGAAGAAGCACTTGAAATGTTCAAAAAAGGCCACGCGATTGATCCCGAAGAGATCAATATTTTGCAACAAATGGCGATTGCCCAATATCGACTGGACGACAAGGAAGGCGCGGCGGAATCAGCGGAAAAGGCACTGGCTGTTGCTGGCGATGATCCAAAAATTTTGAATATTGCCGCAACCATTTATTTGCAGGCAGAGAACTACGAAAAATCTGCCGAAATTCTCGAAAAAGTGGTTGAGATACAACCCGATAATATGGACGCGCTGTTCAATCTCGCTATTGCGTATAAGCAACTCGACAAAGGCGATAAAGCACTTGATCTGTTTGCAAAAAGCGTTGAAGCAAATCCGACTGACATCGACTCGTGGTACCAGCTCGGTCTGCTCGCAGACAAAATAGATGCTTTTGACAGGGCTATTGAGGCTTTTACAAAAGTGACCGAATTGCAAGCGAGTAATGCCAGAGCATGGGCTGCGTTGTCTCGCGTTTATGCGCGCAAGTCCGAAGTCTCGGAAGGCGAAGTTGCCGCAGAATGTGTGAAAAAAGCAACTGAGGCATTTCAGATGTACGAGGCACTTCAGAGCCAGAACTGATCCATTGCGTTTCGTTCTAACCACAGTGGGTATTTAGATAAATAAATCAATCCTCAAAACCCCGTACCAAAGTGCGGGGTTTTCTCAATCATTTCCCAGAAAGAGGAGTATCGATGTATCTGACAGATGAAAAAGTTGCTGTAATGGGCGCAGCAGGTGCCATTGGTTCTAACCTTGCGCAAACGCTCCTGTCTTCGGGCACGGCGTCTCGCGTATCTATGTACGATCCTTTTGCGCCGGGGCTTGAAGGTGCGGCCGAGGAGGTTTATCACTGTGGTTTCCCCAATGCCGATGTGACGTGGACTACCGATGTTGCCGAAGCGCTTGAAGGTGCTTCTTATGTTATCAGTTCCGGGGGCGCGCCGCGCAAAGAAGGCATGACGCGTGAAGACTTGCGGCGCGACAATGCAGAAATTGCCAAACAACTCGGCCTGGATATCAAACAGTATTGTCCAAATTGTAAGTTTGTCATCATTATTTTTAATCCCGCCGACATCACGGGGCTGACTACATTGGTACATTCGGGACTCGAACCCGGTCGCGTGACGACTCTTGCTGCACTTGATAGCACGCGCTTGCAAACCCGACTGGCACAACATTTCGGTATTTTGCAAAGCAAAGTCACGGGTTGCCGCACGTACGGGGGACACGGCGAACAGATGGCCGTGTTTATCGGCGGTATTCAGATTGACGGCACGCCTCTCACCGATATTCTCAATGGAGTGACCGTCAATGGCGTTGGCATGAGTGCCGATGAATGGGCAGGTGTCCAAGAACATGTGCGCGGGGGTGGTGCTCGCATTATCGATCTGCGCGGGCGTTCTTCGTTTCAATCGCCGGCACAGCAGAGTGTTTTTATGCTGCGCGGCGTTCTGGTGGGCGAGTCCTATGATTGGCCCTGCGGTGCATATCTCAATGATGGGGAATTTGACAATATTATGATGGCTATGCCTGTGGCCCTGTCTGCGTCGGGCGTGAGTTGGTCCATGCCCGAAGGTACCGAAGACGATATCAATGCCCTGCGCGAATCCTACGCCCATCTGACTGCGTTGCGGGACCAGACTATTGACGATGGCATCTTGCCTCCGCTTTCTGAGTGGGGCGGTAGCAATGTTCATCTCAGGTGATAGGTTAGAAAGTTAAAAGGTTTATTATGCCCTATTCTCCGATTGGTCAATCTATACAGATGCTCGACACACCCGCGTTGCTCATTGATCTGGATAAGATGGAAAATAATATCCAGAAGATGGCGGCTCGATGTCGAGACAGCGGGTTGCACTGGCGTCCTCATGCCAAGGGCCACAAGACGCCCGCTATTGCCCACAAACAACTGCGCGCAGGTGCTATTGGCATTACCTGTGCCAAACTCGGCGAAGCCGAAGTGCTGGCAGACGCCGGGATTTCGGACATACTCGTCGCCAATCAAGTTGTTGGGCGAGAAAAAGTCGCGCGTCTGGTCAATCTGTGCCGCCGCGCAGATGTTATGGTGGCGGTTGACGATCCCGTTCATATCCACGCGATAAGTGACGCGGCCACAGATATTGGCGTTGATGTGCGCGTGCTTATTGAAGTAGATGTCGGTATGAAACGCTGTGGGGTGCCGCCGGGTGGTCCAACTCTCGCGCTGGCACAGCAGGCTGATGCCGCGCCCGGTGTGGTTTTTGCGGGGATTATGGGTTACGAAGGCCATGCAATGGCTCTGGATGATGCCGCCAAAGAAGCCGCATGCAGGAAGGCTGTGGGAGAATTGTCAAAGACGCGCAATCTCATTGAGAATGCGGGGTTGCGCGTGGGTATTGTCAGCGCGGGTGGCACGGGCACGCTCGCGTTTACCCCCGATTTTCCCGGTATTACTGAGATACAGGCTGGCGGGGGCATTTTTATGGATACTTATTATCGCGATGGACTCCATGTTCGCGGTTTGGAACACGCACTTTCCGTGTTGACTACGGTTATCAGTCGCGCGGCTCCCGATCGCGCAGTCGCCGATGCCGGACGCAAGACAACGAGTAGCCATCCTTCATTGCCCGAGGTCAAAGACCGAACAGATGTTGTCGTAACGGGCCTGGCGGCTGAACACGCGTTGCTCAGCCTGACGAATAGTGAGCTAAAGATTGGCGATAAAATTCAATTTATTTCCGGTTATTCCGACATGACCGTATTTTTACACGATCAGATCTACGGTACGCGCAATGATCGAGTCGAAGTCGTGTGGGATATTCTCTCGCGCGGCAAAAAACAATGATCCGCTTTTTGCCTCTTTTTTTTTCTGTTTTTCTCTGGCCTTCAATTTCACTTGCCCAGACTGATTCAACATCTGTTCTCGACGTGCAGTGTCGCGATGTCGATACCGGTGCGAGCCTGCCTTATGCCACCGTTGTTATCCGCCGAGCGAGCGAATTTCCCCGCGTTCACCTTACTGACTTGCATGGGCGCATTGAGATAGAAGGACTCGCGCCGGGAGTTATCCGCATTCAGGTACGCCACCACGGTTATGCCCCGTCGGACACAACCCTCGTGCTTTCGCGCGGTTTGATCTCCACGCTGGAATTTTCACTTTTACCCATCCCTATACTCCTGCGGGAAGAAACCACAGTACAGGATCTTTCAGCACCCGATCTGATCCGTCGCCTGATTGCGAGCACTCGCTTCGAATATCTCCACACTGGTTACGCAAATATGGCTGCGTACGCATTTGATGCGTACAGCAGTCAGAAGGTGATCCACCGCAGAACAGAAGAAATTGTTGCGGGTATTGAGTACACGATCAAAGGCTACTATCAATCCTCCGATAGCCTCGCGCAGCATATTACGGGCATACGCAATTGGGGCAAGTGGCGGTTGAGTGTTTCCCCAGGGCTTACGCAAAGCCCTGCGCGGGGTATTGTAGATGATAAATCCTTTGAAATCGCGCCGCATCCCCTGTCGTCCGACGCTCTTGAACACTACCACTATGAACGCATTTCTACGGTGCAGGTGGGCGATCTCCACGTTTCGCGCATTGGTGTGTCGCCGCGGCACGGGAATGAGCCGGGGCTGCTCGGCGATATATGGATCGCCCGCGACGATTTTTCACTTGTGGGCTATGATCTGCGTCTCAATTTTCCCGCTCTCTTGCAATTGCGCGGCATAGATCACTGGCAGGTTTATCAGCAAAATACGCGGTATCTCAACGATTACTGGTTGCCCGAGCGTCAAATTTGTACGATTAAGACACGCGATTATACCGCGCAAGCGACAACGCGTTGCTATCGCTATGATCTCAATGCGGATTTGCCACCCGCAATTTTTGAGGCGCCAGAAATTGTGATTCTGCCAGAGGCAACCACGCGAGATAGCACTTTTTGGGCCGCACATGCAGCAGATCGAGATACTGCACATATCCGCATGAAAAGCGAACTCCTGCAAGGCAATCTGCCCGCGGCATGGAAAAAGCAATTAGGAATTAAGAATTAAGAAATTGACCAATGCCTATTCTCTTTTCAAATGTGCATTTTTCCCGCGATGTGCGCCTTTATTTAATGGCTAATGCGCTGTTTGGTTTTGTCCTTTTTGGTGGTATTTATCCCCTTTTGTACAATCTCTATTTGTTGCGCCTGGGGTATAATACTCAATTTGTAGGGTTGGCCAATGCCACGGGAGCACTTTGTTTTGCCCTGTCCAGTTTGCCCAGTGGGATGCTGGGGGGACGCTGGGGCAGTCGGTTTACGATGGTTGTTGGGATTTGCGTGTCTGTGGCGGGTTTTGGATTGCTTTCTCAGGCGGAGTTGATTTCTGCCGGCAGCCCGCGCGATTATTTTATTTTGATATCTTATTCGCTCGGTGTGATGGGTATTGCGCTGTTTATTGTAAATGGCACACCTTATTTGATGGATATTACCGGTCCGGTTGAACGCGACCCGGTTTTTGCCGTGCAAGCTGCGCTGATGCCTTTTTCGGGTTTTGTCGGGAGTATGTTAGGGGGCGTTGTTCCGGATTATTTGGCAGGTGTGCTCGATGTGTCACTCGCCCAGCCCATTGTTTATCGCTATACGCTGTTTATCGGGGTGCTCTGTCTGATTCCGGCGGTTTTTGCGCTGCTCGCCACGCAGGATGTTCAGGTTGAACGCAAGCGGGAAGTGAGGAATAATGGCGATGTTTCCAATGCGCCTGCGCTTCCACTTGCGGCTATTGTGATTACTGCGCTGATTTCCGTTCTCCACGTTGCAGGCGAGGCGGCTGCGCGAACATTTTTTAATGTTTATATGGATGAAGGGCTCAATATCAGTCTTTCTCTTATTAGTGTGCAACTGGCAGCGGGACAGTTGCTCGCTGTTCCGGCTGCGCTGTCCCTTCCTTTTTTTTCTGCGCGTTTAGGCATTAGTCGGACGGTAATTCTGGTAACGGTTGTGACGGCTATTTTTCTTTTTTTTATGGCGCTGGTCTCAAATTGGATTGTTGCGGGTTTGTGCCTGATGGGGATTATGGCGATGGCTTCGATACGGCGCTCAGCTTTTGCCATTTTTCACCAGGAATTGGTGCCCGTGCGCTGGCGTACAGCGATGTCGGGCGCGACTGCTATGATGTCGGGGATGGGCTATTCGGCAATGGCTCTGGGCGGTGGGTATATGATTCCGATTGCGGGATATTCGAGTCTTTTTCTCACCGGGGCAGTGTTCACGGGGATGGGGGCGTTGCTGTTTTGGATTTGTTTTCGGAAAAATAAAAATCCAGGAGGTTGATATGAATACGGAGAGACCCAGTATCCTTTTTTTGCTTACCGATATGCAACGCTACGATGCGCTGGGGTTTAATGGCAATGCGGTGTGTAAGACGCCAGCGATTGATCGCATTGCCCGAGAGGGTATGCGTTTTTGCCGGGCTTATACGCCCATTGCTCTTTGCTCTCCCGCGCGCGGGTCGTTGCTTACGGGGATGTTTCCGCATAATCACGGGCAGATGTCAAATATGGGCAATTTTAATCGGGCTTTTGATTTGAATATTCTGGATAAGCCCGCCTATCCTCAGATTTTATCTGACGCGGGGTATAATGTCGGTTATGTGGGGAAGTGGCATTTGCCCAGGGAGGGCGATAGCGAGTTTTGGGGGTTTGATCCGTGGCATACGGCGCGTGAGTGGAACCAGAGTGTGCGCGATGCGGGGTTTGATTGGGGATATGCTCAGGAGGTGCAGCGCATGGAATGGGGGGGTGACGCGCCTTTTTGCGGTCGGTCGCAGTTGCCCGCCGAGTATATGCAGGAGCACTGGACTGCCGATAGGACGATTGATCTGATTGAAGGATTTTGTGAGGGCGATAAACCCTTTGTGATTTGTAGTAGTTTTTTTGGTCCGCATTTTCCCTATTGTGTGCCGGAACCTTATGATACGATGTACGATCCCGATAATGTAGAGCGCTGGATCAATTTCGACGAGCAGTTTGTCGATAAACCGAGTGTTCAGCAAAAGGAGATGCTCAGGTGGAATGCCAGCCATTTGACCTGGCCCGATTGGCAGAAGGTGATTGCGACCTATTGGGGATATTGCACGTTTATCGATGATCAGGTACAGCGCGTTCTATATGCTTTAGAGGAAGCGGGTCAACTGGACAATACGGTGATTTTGTACAGTTCGGATCACGGCGATATGCTGGGCAGTCACCGCTTGTTTAATAAGATGATGAATATGTACAATGAGACGCACCAGATTCCATTGGCGATCCGTTGGCCGGGTGTTGTTGAACCCAATAGCGTTTGCGATGATTTTGTGAGTTTGATCGATATTATGCCGACGTTTCTCGAACTGGCGGGTGTGGATATTCCCGATAAGGTCGATGGGTGTTCTCTGCTGCCCATATTGCGCGGGGAAACGCCGCCGGATTGGCGGGAGGATATTTTTGCAGAGCATCACGGGTACGAGCCTGCGCTGTGTACGATTCGGATGGTGCAGACCCCAAAGTGGAAGTATATCTACAATCCGTGTAGCGAGGATGAACTCTACGATCTGGAGAGTGATCCAGGGGAGTTGCACAATTTAGCGTCGAAGCTGGGGTACAAACATGTGCTCAGGCGCATGAAGGATCGCATGGTCAAATGGCTGAGAGATACCAACGATGGGATTGTAAACGATGGCGGCTGGCAGTCAAATTCTTACGATTTGTTTGTGTCGGGGCGAGAGCGTTGAGGATCCGCAGAAAAAACGCGAATAATTTGAGCGTTTTTCGCAGATAAACGCAGATGGAAAAATCAAAAGAAGAGCGCGTAATTTGAGAAGTCTCACAGCATAGGCACACGCTGGGCACAACGCCAGTAAAGTTAATAGCAAAAAAGGGTTACGTCGAGATGGCGTAACCCTTTCTGGTTTGTGGAGCGTAAATTTTAGTGGTCGTGATCGTGATGGTCGTGAATGCCAGAGGCGTATTCCGCTGTTCTGGCGTCCAGTTGTTCCCGGCTGATTAAGCCTCTATCAATGAGCAGTTCTTCGAGGGAAGCGACCCATCGGGCATAGTAGCTCGATGGGTTGTTGTTTTGTTCTGCTGCCGCGATTTCCGAAGCCAATTGGGAGCTGAACTCCCGCCATTTGTAGAGGTCTTTTTCGTTGAGCGCAACGGCAAGGCCGAAAGCGCGCGCTTCCCAGGGAGCCTGAAAAACGAGTTCTCCATTTTCTCTGGGCAGGGCGATTTTTGCTTCCAGGGAGGCAATTTTTTTGTCGGTTTTTTGCGTCATTCCAGCCTCATTTTGAGGGCGATTCGATTTTGGCGACGCCGATCATTGAGTCGCGCGTGACAAGTGAGATGAGTTGTTCTTCGGTGTAGTTTTCTGTGCCAGCAGGGCGTTCGGGCAGGACCATGTAGCGGAGGTCCGAGTTGCTGTCCCAGACGCGGATTTCTACGGTATCGGGTAGATTGAGGTTAAATTCCCGCAAGACGGCTCTTGGCTCTCGCACGGCACAAGAGCGGTACGCATAGGATTTGTACCAGTTCGGAGGCAAGCCGAGTACGGACCAGGGATAACAGGAGCAAAGGGTGCAGACGACGAGGTGGTGGACGTCCGGTGTGTTTTCCAGTACGACGATTTTGGCCCCCTGCGCGCTGTCAAAACCCAGTTCGGCAATTGCCGCTCTGCCATCTTCAAGCAGCCGGTGTTTGTAGTCCGGATCGGCCCATGCACGGGCAACCACTTTGGCACCGTTGAGAGGACCTACGTCTTTTTCGTATTTTTCTACGACTTCGTCTATAATATCTGCTGTAATCAATCCCTTTTCGATGAGGAGCGATTCGAGCGCTCTGGTGCGCAGGGCAGTCTCGGTTTGGGCAACAGTGTTCATAAAAAAATCCTTTTGTGCTTGGGGATGATTAAACGGGTTCCAGGTAGCTTTCCCACATGTCCAGATAGACGGCACTTTTTGTTTCGGCGGTGTTACCCCATAGTTCCGAGGCTTCAAAGCGCACGGCGTATAAGGGTTGCTGGCGATTTGTACACCCTTTGGGCAGTTCGGCGTCCTGGAGATTGTCGATGCCGTAGTAATTGGTGATTGTGCCGTATTTGTCCCGTGCGTATCGGGGGAGCCGGGTGTGCCCTTCGGGGTGGATATTGCGCGATCTTACGCGGTCGCCATTGGAGAATTGAGGTTGGACGTCCATTTTCTGTTGGGGTGGACCAGCGGGACGCGATCGCACGAGTTCCGCTCTGACGGCATCGGAATCGGGGTGTACGGGAGTTTCGGCATTGGGGTTGTTGCGGAAGAGTGCCATCCGCGTTTCCATCTCTTCCGGGGTTAGTACGCCAGCGTCGATCAGTCCTTTGATACGGGAGTGTAGCCATTTTTCGTAATAGCTGGACGATAGGTAGTGCGCGGGGTCCATGTTTTCGATATTGTTGCGGGAGCCTCCGGGGATTGGTACTGGTGTGGCTACGGATATGGCGAGGACCCTGCCCTCCCAGGAGTGGTGAAACAAGGGTTCGTTTTCTTCGCGCACAATGGGACCAAAGCCATGCATCCCGCCCATGTCGTGAATGCCGTCCATGTTTGCTCCTGTTGTTAGCTGTTGTGTATGTTTGCCAGGTTTCTGAGAGGTTTCATAATTTAATTCTCACTTAAATTTTGTCAACTATTTGGGAATAATACCACTAATCGCTTCTACTCAACGGTCTGAAAGGTGGTGGATTTGGCAACTTGTACGTTTGCATTTAAGTCCAAAATTCTCACTTCCAATTCGTACAGGCCCTGTGCGGAGTCCGTGACATCGATCTCCAGGTAGCTCAATTCAGATTCTGCTTCGCCCACCTGTTCATAAGAAACGGTGAATTCTTTTTCGCTGACGATCCCCAGCAGTTTTCCCACAGATTGCAACACGCGTACAGCCGGTGCTTGCCCCTGTGCTGGCGCAATCCGATAGTGCATCTGGTAGCGCGTCTGTCCAAAGGTATCTTTTGTAAGTCCGTAAATCTCGTAATAAATCGCGACGGATTGCCCGGCGGAGAAAGATTTTGAGGGCTGGGGGATGATGTTCAGAGAGTCAGCTTCATGTTCTTCAATTCGGTTTGCCAATTCAATATCGCTGAGCATCAATCTGTCTCCTGCATAGGATTCCACGTCAATAGCCTGCTTTTGGGCACCCAATTTGTTGCCTTCTATATCGTGTACTTGAACGCCCAGATAATAGCGGCCTGGTGGAATATTCACGATTAGTCGATCTACGATTTTGTCTGTATGGGCAGATATATTGGAGAAGGGTTCAACTTTTTGAAAAACTGGCGTCCAGGTCGTGTCAAAAAGCGCAAGGCCGCGCTCAAATCGCGTTGTTTCAGATTGTTCTGAAACTGGCAAGCCGTAATAAATTTCGAGGCGGGTCTGTCCTTGTTCTCCGCGAAAATCCGCCAGGGCAGAATAGAAGTTCAGGGTTTCTCTGCGAAGCTCAAATCGCGAGGGGTCGCGGCCGATAGCACGATTGACAATATCTTCTGGTCTCCGCTGGTTCCAGACCACGGCATTGGCCCTGGATTCGGCTCGTACGGATAATGGCGTCGGATAGTCGAAATCGCCACCTCTTGTCAGCGATGTAAATACGATCTCGATGCCCCCGTTGACTTCTGGATAGATCCAATATTCCCAGGGATTATTCCCATCCACTGGAAAAAGTGGATACCCGCGAAGATGTTCTGCGCTTATTCCCGCATCCCGGTTGGATAACGGCATGTCGGTCAGAAGTCTCTCGCGGACGATATGAGCACCGCGATCGCGTACTACCCTTGATCCGTATTCAATATTTTCAAAATCCGAGAGTTCCATCCTGTCCTGCATAACGCCCGTCTCGGGATCCACATTTGCGTATGGTTCTCTCGCCGATGTTCGGATGCGCTGGATATTGGCAATCAGTTCTTTTCGCGCATCATCGGTTAGCGACATCAGCAGGCGTTCTTTTACGCGTACTGCTGCGGGGTCAACCTCAAATTGTATGTTGTCAGATCGGCTCCAGTGCGCTGGGTGACCATACCGGATATAGATTTTACCGCGGCGATCCCAGGGCGCGTGGGACGAAAAAAAGTGCCGGCGCGCATACATGATTCTGCGGATGTGTTCGACCAACCATTCGTTTTCAGGGGTTGCAGGGGTGGGATCGCGGCGTTGCCAGAATGCTCTGACATAAGCTGCGCGTTCTTCGATTGGCAAGGCATTAAAGGTGTGAATTTCTTCGGGAGAAGCGACGATGCGAATGTCCTCAAACATCGCTTGATTGTGCTCATCCAATCCCTCGAGATAGGCGACTGCGACCTCCTCTGCCATTGGCGTATTTTTGAGCTGGATATAGGCTTCAAAGAGCATTGGTAAGACGGGCTTTTGAAGGTCGGGACGTTTTTTCAGAACGGGTTGCAGGATTTCGATTGCGCGTGCAGGATGACCGGTTTTAAATGCTATGATTCCCAGGCGAAATTGCGCAGTGGTGTGAAAGGGATCCGCTTCCAATTGTCTGTCATAAGCGTCTTCGGCTTTTTCAAATTTGCCTCTGGACTCGTAAAAAACACCCAATTTAAAATACGTGTCTGAATATTCTGGAGACCGTTTAATCAACCTTTTGAGGCTGTTTTCTGCCTCCACACTTTTCATTATCAAATCGCACATTGCCAGGCTGTAGTAAGCTGCGCTGTATTTGCGGTCCCAGGCCATCGCCTCCAGAAATAGTTTTCTCGCGTGCCATCGCTGTTTGGGTACGCGCAAAAGTGATAGTGCCCTGCCATTTCTGGCTTCGACCAGGCGTTTGTCGCGTTCGAGTGCCTGTATAAATAATTTTTCTGCCTCGCTTTCCCAGTTCTGTTCCAGACTGAGATAGCCGAGCGCGCACATGGCGACTGCATCTTCGGGATTGTGCGTTAGCAGGCGTGTACAAATTTGTACGGCCTCTGTGACGTGTGCAGAATCGGGCGGAACAGCACCTGTCCAATAGACTTTTGGGAGTAATTTTTTTTGTTCAAAATAAGCATCTGAAACGGAAAACCGCCGCTGACCGAGGTGATAGCCATAGTAGTATTTGAGTACGAGCGGATTGTGTGCTTGCCAGAATACGTCTAAGAATTTCCCTTTTTTTGCGCGTGGTAGATCCCGATAAATCGCTGCCGAATCAGCACCTGCAATTTCTTCAATGAGTTGGCTCGCTGTGATGTCTTCTCGGTGACCATAGCTTTTCTGAAGTACGGGTTCGGAGGTTTTTCCTTCTACATATTGGACGAAAGCAAGTAAGATCAATCCTCCGATACATGATCTGATGGCAAAAGACATGTAAGGCTCCTCTGGTTAGCGGAAGGTCAAAGTACGAGCAGAACGCCAGCTACGCAGAGCGCAACTCCTGTGAGAAGGCGGAGCGTGATTTGTTCTTTGAGAAAGATTACGGCCAGAATAAGTGAGAGGACGGGTGTTGCAGTTGTTACTGTTGCTGTTTTGGCCGGACCGATAAACAGAACGGCTTCGACGTAGAAGAAAGATCCGAGGCCCATGCCTGCAAGTCCGGTGAAGGCAATCAGCGCAAATGTGCGCCATCCGATGTCGCGCAGATTGCCGCGCCCCTGATTGAGCCGCCAAATGCCAAATAGTGATAGGGCTACGAGCGGCATTCGCACGCTGTTGGCCTGAATACTGGTGAGATGTGCCATCGCAGGTTTGAGCATGGTGGTGCTCAGTCCCCAGAGTATAGATGTGATAAGCGCAAAGGCTATCCCTCGCTTGAGGCGGATGGGGTGTTCTTGTGTGTCCTGGCGTTTTTGACGCGGTCGTTGAGAAAGTAAGATAACGCCAGATGCCGCCAAAATACATCCAAAAATAAAGGTGCGGGTGACGGGTACATCGAGTAGCAGTTGCTCCCAAATTAGCGTGGTAATTGGAAGTGTGCCAACCAGAGCCATTGTGCGCGATACGCCAATTTCTTTCATGGCGTGTAAATAGAGTTGGTCGCCAATGACAATGCCGATGAAAACGGAGCCGATCAGAAGTCCCCATTCGTGCAATGGTACGTTGACCAGTGTGGATAGGGGGGGACCAAAAGGCAATAGCATCCAAAAAAAGGGTCCCGAAATCCCACAGCGGATGGCTGTGATGAGTGCCGATGGCTGGTGCTGGGATAGCGTTCTTAAGACGAGGCTGGTGGATGCCCAAACCAGTGACGCTCCGAGTGCAACCCCTTCGCCGTAATTAATCACCCTTGCGCTCCATTAACTTCAAATCGAAAAAAGGATTATGCCGAGCGGACATAATCCTTTTTATCTTTGTGTGAGAATTTATGGTGCCGAAGGTGGGATTCGAACCCACACGGGCCTAAGCCCACGGCGCCCTGAACGCCGCACGTCTACCAATTCCATCACTTCGGCACCTGATCCAGTGCGAAGGCAAATATATCAAATCGCTTATGGGTTGTCAAGGAAGTGAGAAGTAAGAAGTGAGAAGTGAGAAGGCCACCCAACACCACTCCAAAGGCGGGTGCTTCATCTCACACTTTACACTTCACATTTCACACTTCACACTTCATCATGGCAGGGCAGCGAGGGCGGCGAATAGCGCTTTGATATAGCCCACGGAGTAAGCCAGTCCACCAGTGATGGGATCGTTGTCGCCTTCGAGCCCGGGAATGTGGTCGGGATTCAGGCAGCCATCGAAACCCACGCGGTTGAGTTCCAGCAAGAGCTTAAACATGTTCATGTCGCCGTCGTCGAGCAGGGTTTCTTCAAAACCGCGGGCTGTGGCGAGTGAGCCGCGCACATTGCGGAAGTGTACCATAAAGATGCGGCCTTTGCGGCCGTAGTTGTTAATTTCGTCGAGGACGAGCGGTGAGCCGCCCGCTTCGGCGCGGGTGCCACAGCAGTAGAGGTAGCCCACTTGTGCGCTGGGAAAGGCGTCGATGACGCGGTGAAATCCCAGGCCGCCCAGTGGGGTGTCCGGGTTGGGCGTGTCGGACGGGTGAATGGCGAGCTTAATCCCGGTTTCTTCGGCTATGGGCACGAGGTTTTCATAGACGATGCAGAAGTGTTTCCACCAGTCTTGCAGGGCTTCGTAATCGGGTGTTTCGGGCACGGGATTGGTCAGTGCTTGACTTTCGCCTCGCGAGAGGTATCCGCCGCGGTGTTCAGATCGGTAGCGAAACATGAGTTCGTTAAAGGTGTCGCCCCAGAATCGCTGTCGGGCAATGGGTACGCCTGCTTCGCCAAGTATGCGCAGTGCCGTACATGTATTTTCGAGTTCTTTTTCGCCGCCGGGTTGATCGGTCATAAATTTTTCTGTGATATTTGGCAGGCTGACGCGGTTGATCGACAGGCCCCAGGACTGGATTTTTTTCTTCACTTTTAGAAGTTCATCCAGGTCGGGATACCCCTGTTCTGCAACGCCGGGAATGTCTGTATCAGTCCCAAAATCGAGGGCGTCAGCGCCGAGTTGGGTGACAAATCGCAGATACGAATCGGAGAGTTCGCGGTGCCAGACGGAAATTTTCATGAAGACCTCCTTGTGTTGATGGTTCTGAGTGTGAGCCACAGGGTATAGACCGCGCAGATTAGCAGGGCCGCGGTCACGAGATGGAGTACTTGAAATACGCGGGGTAGGCCGCCATACGCCAGAGCTATGCCATTGGCTGCTTGAAACAGAATGAGTGCGAATGCGAGGTAGCTGCTCACTTTGAGCAAGCCTCCTATTGCATTTTTGCGTATGATATAGACGAGATAAGCGGCAACGGCAATTACCACCCAGGTAAAGGAGCGGTGGATGTGATCCATGAGGCCAATATTGGCGATCCATGCACTGCGAGCGATACCCTCGCTGTTTTTGATGTAGGGATCGATGGCTTCGCGCACCTGTGTGCCGAGTAGCATTTGAAGACATACGATGATGAAGAGCAGGGCCGAGAGGTGGGCGAGTAGTTTGGGGGAGGGTAATGTGGTGGGAATGCGGATGTCAACGGCGCGAAATGTGACGTAGAGCAAGAGGCATAAGAGTACCATTGCGCCTGCCATGTGCAGGGTGATCATGCCGGGTTTGAGGCCGGATTGTACGACTTGTCCGCCGAGCCAGCCTTCAAAGCCGACGAGGAAGACGGCAATTAGTGAGCCGTAGAAGATGGCGGGGTGTGTTTTCCGATATGGGATGGCGCGCAAAAAGGTGGCGATGACCAGCATGCCGATGATCATGCCGATGAGGCGGTTGATGTATTCGATCCACATTTTAATCGGGTTGAAGTCTTCGATGTTTAGTCCGCGTTCTGCGAGATAGGTCCGGTCAATGTCGTCAATACTCGAGGGGGGGAACCAGCAGCCCCAGCATCGGGGCCAGTCTGGACACCCCAGGCCCGCACCTGAAACGCGGACGAGACTGCCAACGCCGATGAGCAAGAGGATCGCAACGAGGGTGGTGATGGCGGTTTTTTGGAATGCGTTCATAAAATCTGCTGACTACCGTTTCTCCTTCAACATTTCGTCAATGGCTTTGCGCACCGTGCGCCGCCACGCCCATTCGGACATGTCGTCCCAGCTGTCGGTATTTTTGGGTTTGCGAAAATACAGGTAGAGTTCAATGCCCATATAGACCCAAAATGCAATAAAAATAAAGATGAAGACCCAGATCATAGTATATTGCGAAGTTACGAGACGGTGTTATGTTATAGCGACGATGGTAAAGATAAGGAAAAAGATTGCACAGGCAATAGTTAGGAGGAGAGATGGAGTACCGAGTTTTGAGAGGGACGGGGATTCGGGTGTCGCGTATATGTTTGGGTGCTATGACATTTGGCGATCAGGCCGATGAGGCTACGTCTATTCGCATGGTGGATACGGCTCTGGATGCCGGTGTGAATTTTATCGATACGGCAGATACTTATGTGAATGGCGTGTCCGAAGAAATTGTGGGCAAGGCACTCCAGGGCAAACGCGATCGGGTGATTTTGGCGAGCAAGATAGCCAATTTTGTTGGGGAGGACGAGATTAAGGATCAGGGGTTGCACCGCTGGCATGTGATTCGGGGAGTGGAAGCGTGTTTGAAGCGGTTGCAGACCGATTGTCTGGATATTCTCTATTTGCACAAGCCCGATTGGAATACGCCTCTTGAAGAGACGATGGCGGCGTTTGACACGTTGGTACAACAGGGGAAGATCATATATGTGGGGATGTCGAATTTCGCTTCATGGCAGGTGATGAAAGCACTTTGGAAATGCGATGTAAACAATTGGGCGCCGCCTGTGGTGTTGCAGGTGCCCTATAATTTGATTACGCGGAGTATCGATGAGGAGTGCGTTGCGTTTAGTCGTGAAATGAATATTGGAATGGCTGTATATAATCCACTTGCAGCGGGCATGCTGACGGGCAAACACACGCGGGATATCGAACCCGCAGCAGGTACGCGATTCGATTTGAATCGGGATTATTACGGCAGGTTCTGGCACGATCGCAATTTTGATGCGCTTGATGAATTGAAGCAGATTGCACATTCTGCTGGCAAGACGATGATTGAATTGTCTTTGCAATGGTTGATGTCTCAGTCAATTGTCGATTCGATGATTTTGGGTGCGAGCAAGTTGGAACATTTGACGCACAATATTCAGGCCGCAGATGGGCATTTGGATGAGGATGTGTTAAGGGCTTGCGACGCGGTGTGGCGCAATGTGCGCGGGGGGCATTTTCCGTATAATAGGTGAAGAAATTGAGAAGTGAGATGGAACAAACCAGATGATATCAAGGTCGAAATTTATATGTAAATTTTACAAATGCAAAGTGTAGTGTTCTTATGCGTTCTCAAATTACATATTTAATCTGTGTCATCCTTTTTGGCCTCGTTGTGGAAAGCGTTTCTGCTCAGGAGACGGATTATCGCACGTTGTGGGCGCGGGGCGATTATGCCGAGGCGGTGAATGTGCTCGAGCGGGCGTCTTATCATCCGTGGTCAACGCGGCGGGATTACGCCGAGTTGCTGGTGTTGACAGGGCGCGTTGACGAAGCGATTGCGCAACTGGAGGGGATTGGAAGTTCGCCCGATGTGACCGTGCGGTTGGCCGAGTTGTATCGCATGCGCGGTCGGATGGGCGATTATGGTCTGGCATTGATGAAGGCCGAGAATCAGGTGAGTATGTTGTCGGAATATCGCCCTGATGTCGATGATTTTCTCGCGGCTGCGCGGCTGCGCGAGTTAAAGGGCGAAGATCCAAAATCGCTGTTGCGATTTTACAATTTGATGGCTCAGGCATTTCCCAATAGCGTGCCTGTGCTTATTGCGGCGGGGAAGCTATCTCTGGACAAACGCGCTTTTGATGTGGCGGCAGAGAAATACGGTGCAGCACTTGCGTTGGATCCCGAAAATCAAGAGGCTTTGGCGGGGTTGATGTGGTGTTATTACCACGCGGGCGATGATCGGGTTTTGGAAGTGATGGCGCAACTTTTCGCCCTCAATTCGAATCATCTGGAGGTCCGGCGGTTGCAAGCCGAGCAATTGTTGGGTCGCAATGAGGCACATGCCGCGCTTGCGGTGCTGGATTCTATCCTGTCTGTTAATCCAAACCACCTGAAAGCGCTGGGGTTAAAGGCGGCGGCGTTTTTTTTATTGGACGATTCAGTGGCGATGCAAAAAATTCAGGAACGAGCATTGGCTTTTAATGGGTATTTTTCAGGTGCTTTTCGCATTCCTGGGCGCATTGCGTCTCGGCAATACCGGTTTGAAGAAGGGCGTGCTTTTCAAGCGCGCGCGTTGGAAATTGATGCAAAAGATGTTGAGGCGCGTTTGCTGTTGGCATATGATTTGTTGCGGTTGGGCAAAGATGCCGAGGCGCGGCGCGAGTTGGAGCGGGTTTTTGCGGCTGATCCATATAGCGTGCGGGCGTATAATTTGCTCGAGGCTGCCGATGCGATCGATGGTTTTGTGACGATATCGCGGGGTGTTTTCAAGTTGCAATTGCCCAGGCAAGAAGCCGAGGTGATGTCCGATGGATTGTTGGGACTGCTCAATGAAGCAGCTTTGTACTATCAGAGAAAATACAATATTGAGTTGCACACGCCCGTGGTGGTGCAGGTGTTTGACGATCACGATGTGTTTATGGTGCGGTCGGTTGGGCTGCCGGGCAATGCAGGGCATTTGGGCATTTGTTTTGGGCGGTTGGTTACAATGGATTCTCCTCGGGCGCGACCACCTGGCACGATGAACTGGCAACAGGTGTTGTGGCACGAGTTTGTGCATGTGATTACGCTGCAAAAGACCCACAATCGCATGCCGCGCTGGTTGTCGGAGGGGATTTCGGTCTATGAAGAGACGCAAAAAGATGTGTCGTGGGGACAGCGGCTGAGTCCGAATTTTAAGCATATTGTGGATGGCGAGGGATTTCCGGCTGTAGGCGATCTCGGGCGGTTTTTTACGGATCCAGAAACGCCAATGCATCTGATGTATGGGTATTTTGTATCGGGCGAGTTTGTGGCTTTTTACGTGAATCACTACGGCCACGATGCGCTGGTGATGGCACTCGACCGCATTGGCGATGGCATGGAGGCTGTTGAGGCGTTGGTTTCGGCCAGTGGTGTTTCTGCTCGTCTCCTGGATGAGCGGTTTATGGAATATCTGGGGAATCGATGCGCACCTCTCAAGGCGCTATCCAAAAATTCGGAGTTTCGCCAGAAATTAAATGCAGGGAAAGAGGCAGTAGAGGCAGAGAACTGGGCGAATGCAGAGCGGTTTTTTCTGAAAGCGCATGCTCTGTATCCAGACTATGCCGCGGAAGATGCGCCTTTGAGGCTATGGGCGGATGCAGGTGCTGTGCGCGGTGATCCGGAGTGGTATCGCAAAGCTTTAAAAAAGCTCGTTGGATGGGATGCGATGGCGCACGAAGCCTGTCTGGCGTTGAGCGGATTGTATGTGAAGGATAGAGACTGGGCGGCTGCGCGTGCAGTGCTGGACCGGGCATTGGCGGTGCGTCCTTTTCAGGTTGAGATACTGACGCGAAGCGCTGAGGTTCACGAGATGCTGGAAGACTGGGATGCGGCTATTGCCGATTGGCGCCGGTTGATTTATCTGGATGTACCGGGCCGAGCCGCGCATCGGCTCAATCTGGCGGAGGCGCTCGCAAAAAAGGGTGAGGTCAGAGCCGCAAAAGCCGAGGTGCTCGCGCTGTTGGAAACCATGCCGCATTTTTGGGATGCACAACAGTTGTTGTTGGAATTGGTGGATGCAAAGTATCCGCAGATGAACGCAGATAAACACAGATGAAAGGTGAGGAGTTGGGGAGTGGGGACTGATTTGGAGATTTCACAATGCGAATTGTTATAGCGTGTTTGTTGGTGCTGTTGATGCCCGAGTGGGATGTCGATGCACAGTTCGGGCGCAGACGGCGAGGCCCTGTCGAGCGGATGGAGCGCGATATTTTCCCGGGTAATACGTTTACGTTTTGCCGTATCGAGTATTCGAATTATACGGGTGAGGATGGTTGGGGGTATCGGCGGCGGGGTAGTTGGGCGGTAGATTATCCCGAGTCGGATGAGAATTTTTCGCTGCGGCTGTCTCAAATTACAACGCTCAACGTCAATCGCACAGAAGACGGGCAGTTTAAGCATGTGATCGTGCGTCTCGATGATCCCGAGGTGTTTAAGTATCCTTTTATTTATATGCTCGAAGTGGGGCGGATGGCGCTGAGTGTGTCCGAGCAGGAGGGATTGCGCGATTATTTGTTGCGCGGTGGTTTTTTGCTCGTGGATGATTTCTGGGGAGATGATGCGTGGCGAAATTGGGAGTACGAGATTTCTCAGGTGTTGCCACCCGATGAATTTCCCCTGGTGGATATTCCGCTGGATCACGAGTTGTTTCACATTGTGTTTGATATTAAGGAGGTGCCACAGGTACCGGGTCTGGGGAGTTTCTGGGACTGGCAATCGACGGGGATTACTTATGAGGGCTGGGCAGGGCGTTATGACCAATACGGTTCTGAGGCGCATTGCAAGGGCATTTTTGACCGGGATGGACGGTTGATGGTTGTGGTGATGCACAATACAGATTTGGGGGATGGCTGGGAGCGCGAGGGTGAGAATTACGAGTATTTTCGCAATTTTTCCGCGCCCAAGGCGTATCCGATGGGTATTAATATCGTGGTGTATGCGATGACGCATTGAGGAGGCGGTGAGAGATGAAATCCACGAAGAACACGAAGGAATAGAATGTAGGGGCGATCCGTGAACTGGTCTGGGAAACGACCAGTTGTACACCGCCCGTGGTCGCCCGAAATCTAATCACTAACCACTGAGGTCCTTTTTGGAAATTCAAGTACAGGAAACGCCATTTGAAGCTGAGGCGATAGACAAGTTGCGCGATGGTCGAGCGCGGATGATGGAGCAGATTCGCAAGGTGATCGTCGGGCAGGATGAGGTTATCGAGTCGCTGCTGATTGTGTTGTTTAGCGGCGGTCATTGTTTGTTGACGGGGGCGCCGGGTTTGGCAAAGACGCTGCTGGTGCGTACGATTGCGAAAATTCTGGATTTGGATTTTAAGCGCGTGCAGTTTACGCCAGATTTGATGCCTTCGGATATAACGGGTACAGAGATTATCGATGAGGATCGCGTGGGCGGGCATCGCGAGTTGCGGTTTATTTCGGGTCCTATTTTTACGCATATTTTGCTGGCTGATGAGATTAACCGCACGCCGCCCAAGACGCAGGCTGCACTGCTGGAGGCGATGGAGGAGAAGCAGGTGACAATAGGAGGTAATTTGCACGCGCTGGAGCAACCGTTTTTCGTTCTGGCGACGCAGAATCCCATTGAACTGGAGGGGACCTATCCACTGCCCGAGGCGCAGTTGGATCGCTTTATGATGAATATCTGGATTGATTATTTGGCGGAGGATGAAGAGTTAGACGTAGCGACCCGTACGACGTCGATTGAGGCTGAAGAGGTCGAGCCTGTGTTTTCGGGTGCAGATATGCTCGATTTTGCCAGGCTGGTGAGGATGGTTCCGGTTGCCGAGCCTGTGGCGCGTTATGCGGTGCAACTGGTGCAGGCGAGCCGTCCGGGGGATACGGCACCGGATTTTGTGACTTCATGGGTGAGTTGGGGTGCTGGGACACGCGGCGTGCAGGGGTTGTTGCTGGGGGCGAAGGCGCGGGCACTGCTCAAGGGGCGATATCACGTTTCTTTTGGCGATGTTCAGGCAGTTGCACCCAATGTGCTGCGCCACCGCATTTTGACCAATTTTAGAGCCGAAGCCGATCGCGTAAATGCCGAGGATGTTATCAATCGACTGCTGGAGACGATTCAACCGCCGGAAGCGGATCTGGTGTAGGCTAACCACTAATGCAAAACTCTATTTACACATATCTCGATCCGGCCGAGTTGGCGCGTATTGCGGATCTGGAGCTTTTGGCGCGTACGGTTATATCGGGACTGCAAGGTGGGGCGCATCGCAGTATTCACCATGGGGCGTCGGTCGAGTTTGCCCAATATCGTCCCTATGCGTGGGGCGATGATTTGCGCTTTGTCGATTGGCGGCTGTATGGTCGGAGTGATCGGCTGCACGTGAAGCAGTTTCAGGATGAGCGCAATTTGCGTTCTACTATTTTGCTGGATTGCAGCGCGTCTATGGACTATGGTTCGGGAGATGTGAGCAAGTTTCGGTATGCACAGATGCTGGCGGCGTGTCTGGTGATGCTGGCTTCCGGCCAAGGGGATGCCGTGGGTTTTGCGGCTTATCATCGGGAGTTGATTGCGCATGTGCCAGCGCGTCGTCGAGACGGGCAACGCCATCGCATTTTGATGGAGATCGACAATTTGAGGCCCGCGGGTGAAGAGACGGATACGGCGGGGACGTTGCGGGTGATGGGCGATGTGTTGCCTGCACGGGGCATGGTGGTGTTGATCGGCGATTTGTTGCATCCGGCAGATGAGATGATTGTGCATTTGCGTTCTCTGAGGGCGCAGCGTCACGATGTGCTGGTGTTGCAGGTGAGCGATCCGGCTGAGCAGACGTTTCCCTTTGATCGGTCAGTGACGCTGGTGGATGCTGAGGATAGTCGCGAGCAATTTGCCGTGCCAGAGGAGGTGCGCGAAGCCTATTTGGAAAATCGCAGGCGACATTTTGACGCGATAAGAGAAGCGTGTTTGTCGGCGGAAATCGACATTGAAGAGTTCGCGTGTTCGGAACCCTTAGATATGGCGTTGCACCGGTTTTTACATCGGCGCAACGATGGGCTGATCGCGCCGAGCAGGCGGTCCGGAGGGGTGTGATGGGGTTGCTGGTTCCGCTATTTGCATTTGGGGTTGCGCTGATTGGCATTCCCTATTTTGTGCATCGCATTCGCCGCCCCGAGCGCGAAACCGTGCGGTTTAGCAGTTTGATGTTTGTGCCCGATGTTAAGCGCGAGGTGATTGAGCGCAGGCGCGTTCAACACATTGTGTTGATGTTGTTGCGAATGGCGGTGCTGGTCGCTCTGGCGCTTGCGTTTGCGCGGCCTTTTCAAGAGATGATGTTGAATGCTGAGGCGGTGTCTTCGGGAACGACGGATCATGTGATTGCGATGGATGTTTCGCTGAGTATGGGATATGATGAGGTTTGGGAGCGCGCGAAGATGGGGGCGAAGTCCGTGCTGGAGACTTTGGGACCGGGGGATCGGGTTGGGTTTGTGCGATTTGCACAACAGGCTGTGGTGGATGTGCCGCTTTCGGGTGATGTGGCAGATGTGCGACGCGCTATTGAGGACGCCGATGTGACGTGGGGACATACTGATTATGCTTTGGCGCTTCAGGCGGTTGAGCATGTTTTTGCGGCTGATACCATGCAGGTGAAGCGCGTGGTTCACGTGATCAGCGATTTTCAGGCGAGTGGTATGCCGCTGTCCGATATGGGATGGCGGTTGCCGGGCGCGATTGAGCTTCAAGCGGTTGACGTGGGAGCCGCCCAGGTGTCCAATGCGTCGGTTGACGCGCTCGCCGTGCGGGCTGTAAAGGACGATGTATTGCGGGTTCGCGCTCGGGTGCGAAACTGGTCTGGACAAGGCGCGTTTGCCGCGCAACTGGTGGTTGGTGGAGAAGTGGTAGAATCGCGCGATGTGACGGTGTTGCAGGGCAATGCGACGCAGGTGGCGTTCTCCGTGCCTCTGGAGGATGGGATGAACGGATATGTCGCACTTGCGGGAGGCGATGGGTTGCAGCGAGATGATCGCCGTTTTTTTGCGTGGCTTGCCAAACCGCAACATCCCATTGCGGTATTGAACGCGTCGGAGTCCTCGCGGTTTATGCTCAAGGCTGCTGTGTCCGAGGGCGCGGATTGGCGATTGGTCTGGTCTGGAGAACTTATGGGGTCGGTGGTGATTGCCGAAGATGTGACTTCTGTAAGCGAGTTTGCAGATTATGTTGAAGAAGGTGGGGCGCTGTTTTTGCCGCTTCGCAGGGATGCCGATATTCAGTCTGTGAATGCTTTGCTCGCGCATGCGAATATCCGGGTTTTTGGAGTGGAGGATGCGGGGTATGCCGCGCTGGCGTGGGTCGATTTGGAACATCCCATTTTTCGTCCTTTCAGGGGCGCGCGGTTTAACGATTTTTCATCTGTGCGCTATGAGAATTACCACGTTATTAACGCCGATAGTTCAGTCGCGGTGCTGGCAAAATACGACGATTTGATGCCCGCTATTGTCGAAGGTAAGATAGGAGAAGGTCGCATTGTGGTCTGGGGCGGTGGAATGGGGTTTGATCGGTCAAATCTGGCGCGGACGCCGCGGTTTGTGCCTTTGTTGCACGAGACGTTGCGCTATTTATCGGGTGATCGGGAGATTGAGACAGATTATCTGGTGGGCGATGCCATAAGTACTTCTGATGCGGTGGAACGGGTTCTGGGACCAGAGGGATTGGATTCTGTAGTTGGCGATATGCGCATATTTCACGCGCCTGGCGTATATCAGTGGGAAGCGCAAACCGCATCGATCAATGTTGCGGATCGAGAGAGCGATTTGGCGCGGATAACGCCCGCGGAATTTGAGATTCGGCTGTGCGATGCACCCGTATTATTTCAGCGAGATGGCAAACAAACGGCTGATCTTTCGATTGTGTATGAATACGGCCGCTGGGTGCTTGGGTTTTTACTTGTTTTGCTTTTGCTCGAACATTTTTATGCCGCGTATTTGAGTGCGCGGGAGGTACGGACATGATACCATTGCTACCGCTTAAATTGGAACACGCAATCCGCGAGGTGGCCGCGCAGTTTGAACGGCGGCGGCGCTTGCAGGGGCGGTTGATGTTTGGCGCGGTGTTTTTGGGTTTGCTGATTGGGTTGTGCGCTGTGGTGGCTTTTGCCGATCGCGTGCCTGTGATTGTGCCGGTGATAGCATTTCTCATTCTGGTCTTTGGCGCGGGTTATAAGTGGTTGTACGTTCCGCAGCGGACGGAGGTGACGCGAGAGCAGATCGCGCTGTTTCTCGACGCACATCATCCCGAGCTTGAGGATCTGATTGTGAGCACCGTGTCGTTGCACGGAGCAACGCCGGTTTCCGAGTGGATGACCGAGCAGGTGTTTCAGCAGGTGCGCGAATTGTCGGCGATACAGGCGCCACCTGTGATTGATTTGCGCGTTTTGAAGCGCGTGCGCCGCGCGGTTGTTGGGGTTTGGGGATTGGGTACTGTTGTGTTGCTCATCGCATTGTGGCAGGTTGATCTGCGCGATATTGCAGGGCGGTTGTTTTTTACACCGGTTTTGCCATTGCCCTATACGGTTGAACCGGGCGATACTCGGGTGCGGCGAGGGGCGCATCAGATGGTTTGGGTGACGACAGATCTTATGAGTGCGAGCAAGGCGATTCAATGGCGGGCATCGGGCGGAGACTGGCAAACTGCGCCTTTAGAGCCTGGAGAGGCTGGCGATGTGTTTGCCCACCAGTTGCGCGATTTGTATGCCGATACAGAATACCAGGTGCAGGTTGGGTCTTATCGCTCCGATGTCTATACACTGTCGGTGTGGACGCCGCCCGAAGTCGTGTCGATTGGACTCCTATATCGCTATCCCGATTATTTGAAGATGGAAGACCGCGATGTGCCTTATGGGGGCGATATTACGGCGCCCGAAGGTACTGAGGTGGTGGTGTCGGTGACGGTGAATAAAGCGCTGGAGAAGGCAGCTCTAATATTGGATGGTGGGGAAGAAATGGCGTTGGAGAAATCAGATGATGCCTTGTGGGAAGGTACGCTGTCAATTACAGAGAATAGCTCGTACACGGTGGGGTTGCGAGATGCCGATGGCGAGGAGAATGAGTATGCGCGCGCGTATAAAATTACGGCCAAAGTGGATCAGCCGCCGCGCATCCAGGTTCGTTTTCCACGCGGAGATGACGAAGCTACGGCAATAGAGGAAGTGGCTTTTGGATTTTCGATAAAGGACGATTACGGGCTTATGGATTACGGTTTGCAATACGAGGTGGCAGGACGCGATCCCGTGCGGATTTCTCTTAAGACGGAGACCACGCGGATAGAGAGTGCCGAGGGCGAGCATCCGATGGCATTGGAAGATCTGGATCTCGCTGCGGGCGATTTTATTACCTGGACGGTCTGGGCAGAAGATGGCAAGCCGGGGCGGTCTGAGATTGAGACTCTGGGCGATCCCTACTTTTTGGAAATTCGGCCTTTTGAACGGCTCTATCGCCAAGCTGTGAGTAATGAGGGTGGTCAGCAGGGGCAGGGCAGGGGGCAGCGGGGTGGTGCTGAGAACCAGAAGCAGGTGATTATTGCGATTTGGAATTTGCGCAAAGGCGCGTCGGGAATGGATCGAGAAGAATACGATGATCAAAAACACGCTATTATTGAAGCGCAGGAGAATGTTCGGGGTTCTGTGAGGAATCCGGCAGCGGATTTGGAAGCTGAGTTTGCGGGCGTTGTAGAGGCATTGCACGAGGCGTCTTTTGAAGATCCCGATGCGGCATTGGCAAGGGCATGGGGGCATGCACAGCGCGCGTATCGATACCTGTTGCAGAGGAGACCGAGAGAGGCGGAGATCGTGCAAGGCAGGCAGCGGCAGCGCGGCGGTGGTGGGGGCCAGGCACAGCAACGCGAGTTGGATGGTCTGGAGTTGGCGCAGCGGCGAGATTTTCGGGAAGAGGCATCTACACTGCAACAGCAACTCGCCGAGACGGCAGATGCACAAAATAAAATTGAGGAATTGACGAGGCGGCAGGCGGCGATTAACGAAGATGTGGCGCAGTTGATTTCAGAGGTGGAAAAGCTGGATGGCGAAGCACGCGAAGAGGCTAAACGTCGCCTGGAGCAGTTGCGCGAGGCGCAGCGTCAGACAATGGACGCGCTCGATGCGGTCAATGGCGAGATTGCGTCTGGGGATATGGACCCACAACAGGCGCGGCGGGCGCGGGAACAATTGGAAGGTGCGCGGCAGCAAATGAGTCGCAGCGCGCAAAACCTGGAGAGCGATCAGTTGCAACGAGCGCGGGCTGCGGGTAATCGCGCTTTGGACGCATTGCGCGATGTGCAGGAGCAATTGGGCAATTTATCGCGCGGGGCGGCGGCTGAGCGTATGAAGATGTTGCAAGACCAGATGGATAGTTTGCGCGCCCAACAGCGCGGTCTGGTTGCACAGGCACAGGAGCAGCAGACGCGGCGCGGAACACTGTCTGATGCGGAGCGCGGGTTGAGCGAGATGCTCGAAGGGAAGCAACGCACGGCCGATCAGTTCCGCGATATGATGGAGGAGGCGAGTGCGTTGGCAGAAAAGGCCGCTGAAAGCCAGGGTTTGATGTCGCAAAAGCTCAATGACTGGCTGCGCGAGACGAGTCGCGAAGGTATTTTTGAAGATATGCAAGCGGGCGAGCGATTGGTGAGATTGGGGGCGTGGCAGGCATCGGAGACACACGAGCGCGCTGTGGCGGAGAAGTTGGATCAGGCGGCTGAAAAACTCGATGGTGTCGCGCAACTTCTGGTACGCGATGATCTGGAGGCGCTGGAGCGGGCGCAGGCGCGTTTGGAGAGTGTGATGGGAGGAGGAAGAAGTGACGATGACGGGCGATTTGGATGGGGACCGCGAAACCCCGACGAGTTGCGACGTTTTGCCGAAGGCGGTTTTCGCGATTGGATGAATCGATTGCGCGAGGCAGAGGCGCTTTTGCCGGCTGATTTAGGTGTGCGACAGCGTTTGACGGGTATCCGCGAAGATCTGGCGGGTATTGGGCGCGATTATTATCGCAAGGGGGCGGTGCCGCAATACGATTTGATTTTTGATCGCGCGATCAAGCCTTTGACGCTGTCTGCCGAAGAATTGTCGGATCTGATTCGCGAGCGAAAAAGCGATTATGGCCTTTCCGCTGGCAAGACAGATGAAATTCCCGAGCAATACCGCGCCCGCGTTGCCGAGTATTTTAAGGCATTGACGGAAAGTGAGAAGTGACTGACTGGTTATTACACTTATTGGCTGGAGAGCGCGCCGCTGTGTACCGAGATGTGCGGTTTGCACTGGATGTCGCATGGCCTGTGGCGCTGGTCTTGCTCGGCGTTGTTTTTTGTGCGGGTGTGGTTTTTTGGCACAGGCAGCGGCCCGCGCTTTCAAAGATGTTGATTGGGTTGCGCGCGCTGGCATTGACGCTGGTGCTGTTTTTGTTATTGGGGCCTGCACTGGTGGCGCGGAAATTGGAGCCTGGCACGCATTTTGTGCCTGTTTTGTTCGATGATTCCCGCAGTATGACGATTCCCGAATACGATGAGCAGGCGCGGGCAGAACGATTTGTGCAGGCGTATCAATCGTCGGATTTTGAGCGCGTGTTGACGCAATCTCACCAGGTTGCGCGGTTTCGATTTGGCAACACAACAGCGCGCGTCAATGAGGTTGGGGACCTCGCGTTTGATCAGGGACGAACAGATATTGTCGGCGCTGTGCGCGGGGTGCTCAAGCAAATGTCGGGGGCCGCGGTGTCGGCTGTGGTGGTGTTTAGCGATGGGGTGCAGCAAAGTGCCGCGCCCGTTCCGATAACGGATTTGCCCCGCGATGTGCCCGTTTTTACAGTGGGGGTAGGACGCGATGATCTCTGGCGCGATCTGGCATTGGCGGATGTGTCGGTATCGCGCGTGCGGTCCGATGAGGTGGCGGTTACGGCGCGGGTGGTGGCCGAGGGTTTGGGTGGTGAAGATGTGGTGGTTGATGTGCTGGATGGCAAGCGGGTGGTGGCGTCGTCACCGCTTGCCATTGTGGGACAAGAAGAAGAGAATTACGTGCGGCTCAATTTTGATCCGCAAAGAGATGGCTGGGTATCACACCGCGTGCGGGTGCGTTTGGCAGATACTACGGATGTGGCGACCAAAGATCGCATTGCTGAGAATAATGCGCGAGATATTCTGGTGGATAATCGCGAGCGCGTTTTTCGCATTTTGTATTTTAGCGGGCGTCCCAATTGGGAGGGCAAGTTTTTACGGCGAGCCTTAGATGGGGCGCCGCAACTCGTTCTGTCGAGTCTGGTTCGCATTTCTGGTGCCGAGCGCAAGTTTGTTTTCCGGGGGCGCGATGCGACGATGGCGAATCCCCTGTTTGAGGGCTTTGACGATCAGGCGTTGAATGCGCCGCGTTATGACGAAGCGGTTTTTATCCGCATTGGTGTGTCAGAGTCGGAGTTGGCGGGCGGGTATCCTTCAGAAGTGTCAGAGCTTTTTCGCTACCATGTGGTGATCTGGGGGGATATTGAGCGCGATTTCTTTTCTCTTGCGCAACTCAATTTGACGCGGGAATTTGTGTCCAAACGCGGGGGCAGTTTTTTGATGCTGGGCGGTCCGCGCGCGTACTCAGAGGGCGGGTGGACGCATTCGACTATTGAACCGATGTTGCCCGTTGTGCTGGGTCCTGCGAGTGATTACGAAGATGAGGTTTTTCGCGCTAAGCCGACGATTGAAGGCGTGTTGTCCGGGGTCTGGTCTTTGAGCGAAGACACCGAAGTCAATGCCGAGCAGTGGGCGAATTTGTCCGCGCTTTACGGAGTTAATGCGTTTGCGTCTGTGCGCGCTGGTGCAACGGTGATGGCGACGGTGGATGCCGAGTCTGAAGCTGTGGATGGACACCCGCTGTTTGCCTGGCAAAGGTATGGAGAGGGTTTGAGTGCTGCGTTGGGTACGGGCGAGACGTGGCAGTGGCAGATGATGCAGCCTGCTGAAAATGCCGCTCACGAACGCTTTTGGCGGCAGTTGGCGCGTTTGCTGGCGATGCGGGTGCCAGAACCTGTGACGATGATCGATAGCGGCGAGGATGTTGTGGTGGGGGATGTGCGCGATTTGAAGTTTGTGGTGCGCGATTCTCTTTTTGAACCTCGCGAAGGGCTGTCCGTTGATGTACAGGTCGAGATACCGAATGGTGGGACGATTAGATTGCCAATTTCTGAATCTATTGCCGAGGTGGGTGCGTATTCTGCGACTTTTGAGGCCGCAGAAGCGGGATTGCACCGCGTGACGCTCACGGCGCGCGATTCCGATGGCGCAGATGTTGGACAGTTGGACGCAGCTGTGCTGGCGCGACCGGATCATCTCGAGTTTTTGTCTGCGCGTTATAATCCCGATTTTTTGAAACGCCTGTCTGCACACACAGGGGGCAAATTTATCGAGTTGGACGCGCTCGACGAATTGGCTGAGCAGATTCCATATACCGATCAGGCTCATGCGCGATTGGATCGTTTTCCGTTGTGGCATTTTCCGCCTTTTTATATTCTACTCGTGTTGTTGCTCGGCCTTGAATGGTATTTGAGGCGGAAGCGGGGAGAGCCATGAAATTATGGGTATTTCCTATTTGGGTGTTGATGCTGGCGCAGGCGAATGCCGCTGTTTTCGATGTGATTATCAGTGGTAGCGGTGGTGAGGATGTGTATTCCGAACGGTTTGACGATTGGGGGCAGCGTTTGCGCCGGGTGCTGATTGATCAATGCGATCATCCCGCGGCAAATGTGCTATTGGTGAATGAGACGGGTGAGAATGCCGATGGTAATTCATCAATAAAAGGCATTCGCAATGTATTCCGCGGTTTGTCGGAGCGGGTAACGTCGGGTGACGATGTGTTCATTTTTTTGATCGGACACGGGAGCTATCGGCGCCAGGTTGGCAAGTTGAATATTCCGGGTGCGGATTTGACAGCAGAGGATCTGGATGGTTTTTTGAGGTCAATATCCGCGCGGCGCATTATTGTTGTCAATGGTGCGTCGATGAGTGCACCTTTTGTCAATGCACTGAGTCGAGACGGGCGTATTATATGCGCGAGTACGCGCAGTACAGATCAGCGCAATGCCACGCAATTTATAGGGTTTTTTGTGCAGGCGCTGGAGGATGGGAGTGCCGATCAGAATCGCGATGACCGCATTTCGGTTCTGGAGATTTGCACCCAGGCGTCTTCACTGACAGATGCCTGGTTTTTGAGTGAGGGGCTAATCGCGACAGAGAACGCGATTTTGGACGATAATGGCGATGGTTTGGGGACGCGTCTGTCCGATATTGACGCGGGCGATGGGTTGTTGGCAGACCGTTGTTTTTTGCTCAATTTTCGCGTTCCCAAAGGCGCTTCGCCCGCGCTTGTTGCAGCTTATGGCAAGGCTATTGATGAGGTGCAGGCTCTGGTGAAAAAAAAAGCGACGATGGATTCCGCGGTTTATTACCAATTGCTGGAGCGCGAGTTGGTGAAAGCCGCAAAGTTGAATCGGGAAATCCGCGGTGAGAAATGAGAATAGGAGGTTTTTATGTTGACGGACGAACAGGTGCAGAAGTTTCGAGAAGATGGGTATCTCGTTTTTGAGAGCCTGATCCAGGGCGAGCGATTGGCCTATTACAAGCAGGTTTTTGATGAGTTGGTCGCAGAGGGGCGCAAGCTGACCGAGCAGGTGCCGCACTGGACGCTCGAGTTGGACGAGCGCGGTGAACCCCGGGCGGGTTTGTTGCACAAAATTCAGGGTGTTTGTGTGGTCGATTCCCGCGTCCTGGAACTGGCGCGCGAGCCGGCGATTTTAGACCGCGTGGCGGTATTGATTGGTGAAAATATCGATTTGTTTGGCACCAAGTTTTTTCCGAAGTTGCCCAATGGCGGCACGTCAACGGGCTGGCATCAGGACAATTTTTATTTTGGGACCGATACGGATCGCATTATCAGTTGCGGAATTTACCTGGAAGATTCAGATGTGGAGAATGGGTGTTTGCGGGTGGTGCCCGGTAGCCACCGGATGGGTGAGATTATGGAGCATCGCAGAAATATAGGCAGGCACGGCAGTTGGACAGTGGTCGATGAATCACAGGCTGTGGATCTGGTCATTCCCGCTGGTACTGTTGTTCTGTTTTCCGCCAATCTTTTGCACGGTGCTTATGATAATCACAGCAATCGCACGCGCTATAGCACGGCATGGCATTATTTGCCAGAAGAACTCAATCCCGAAAAGTTTGTGAAGGGAAAATACGCAGACCGGCATGTGGCGTGCAAGCATTGAGAGATAGTGCAATGGAAAGCGAAAGGCGTGTGGCTGCTGAGGTGCTGTTGGATCTGGTGCGGGCAATTTTTGAGACGTGTGAGATGCGCACAGAGGATGCACATCTGTTGGCGGATTCACTGGTGGATGCGGATCTTGGTGGCGTGCATTCGCATGGGGTATTGCGCGTTCCCGAATACGTGAGGAAGTTGACGGTTGAAGGCGTGGATCCAAATGGCAAACCCGAGGTGGTGAAGGATAATGGGGCGTGTCTGGTGGTGGATGGGGGCAATTCTATGGGGCAGATTGGGACGGGGTTTGCGATGCAGCAGGTGATTACTCGGGCTCGGAATATTGGTATAGCGGCCGCGGGTATTCGGGGCAGTAATCACTGCGGTGCTGTGGGGTATTTTGCGCGTATGGCGTTGGATTGCGATATGATTGGGGTTGCGACGACCAATGCCCTGCCCACAATGGCTCCGTGGGGAGGTGCTGAGCGTATCCTGGGTATTAATCCCTTGAGTGTGGCGATTCCCGCTGGTGGGGAATTTTCCATTGTTTTTGACGCGGCATTTTCTGGCTCTGCGCATGGGAAAATCCGCGTATATGAACAAAAAGGGCTGAACTTGCCAGAAGGATGGGCCATGGATGCGGACGGGGTGCCGACGACCGATCCCGTAAAGGCGATAGATGGCCTGCTGATGCCGATTGGGCAATTTAAGGGTGTGGCTCTGGCTATGGTGATGGGGATTTTGTCTTCTATGTTATCCGGTGCGAGCTATGGCACCGAATTGGGCAATATGGAAGAGGGACCACAGGCAGGTGAAGATGGTCATTTTGTGGCGGCTATTCGGGTGGGTGCTTTTGAAGATGTGGCGCGATTCAAGGCGCGGGTTGACAGTGCGATTCAGCAGATTCACGCCTGTAAAAGGGCACCTGGTGTGGATCGGCTATTTGTCCCTGGTGAGCCCGAAGCCTTGCGGCGGAACGAGTATCGCACTCAGGGCATACCGTTGAATGCGGTTACGTTAAATGATTTGAAGAAAACAGCAGAAGAACGAGGTCTGGCTTTTGCGCTGGGCAGTTGATAGATTTTCAAATAAAAATAAGGAGATGAAGATGAGCAAGAAAGCTTTGATGGTATGGGGGGGGTGGCAAGGGCACGAGCCGAAGCAGTGTGTGGATGTTTTTGCACCGCTGCTGGAAGCAGATGGGTTTGATGTGGATGTTCGCGATTCAATGGATGTTTATACGGATGCGGATTACATGTCGGAACTGAGCGTTGTTGTGCCGTGCTGGACGATGGGTAGCATTGAGAAAGAACAGGAGCAGGGACTTCAAGGGGCGGTTAAGAGTGGTGTTGGACTGGCCGGGTGGCACGGTGGGATGTGCGATGCATTTCGCAATAATACGGGCTATCAGTGGATGACGGGCGGGCAGTGGGTGTCGCATCCGGGGGGGGTGATCGATTATGAGGTCAATATTGTGCCGGAAAAAGCGGATGATCCGATTGTGGCGGGTCTGAGTGATTTTGCGATGCATTCCGAGCAGTATTATATGCACACCGATCCGGGTAATGAAGTGTTGGTGACGACGACTTTTGAGACCGATGTGGCTCCCTGGGTCAATGGCTGTGTGATGCCGGTGGTTTGGAAGCGCATGTGGGGACAGGGGCGCGTGTTTTACTCTTCCCTGGGGCACAAAGCCGTGGATTTCGATGTGCCAGAGGCAAAGGAGATCCAGCGACGCGGCATTAACTGGGCTGCGCGTTGACTCCACCCCTTGACATTCGATATAAAGTACGGTATTTTAACGCTTCGCGGATCAAAAATAGCATATCGGGTGCCGTGGCCAAGCGGTAAGGCAGAGGCCTGCAAAGCCTTTATCGGCGGTTCGAATCCGCCCGGCACCTCCAAAAATCAACCGGTCAATCTCGACGATGGGATTGACCGGTTACTTGTATGGGAAATTGCGTGTTTGACAAGCATGGCGTCTTTGTCTATTTTTTGCCATACTGTGCCGAGATGGTGGAACTGGTAGACACGAGGGACTTAAAATCCCTTGGGCTAATCGCCCGTACGGGTTCGAGTCCCGTTCTCGGCATTTTTTTATTGTACAACATAAAATACGTACACGACCCCGATCACCTGTCCGGTTCAATCCCTGACGATGTTGTATTTCTTTAACTTTCGGTACAGGGTCGTCCGATTAATATCCAGCGCCTGGGCGGCCTGAGTCATGTTGTTGCTCGTGGCCTCGAGCGTGTAAATCAGGGCTTGTCGCTCGATCTCAGTCAGTGGCAGGATCGCCAGTGGTGTCGAGAGGTCTCTGCCCAAAGCAACGGCTGGCGATAGCTGAGACGGCAGGCTGTCTGCTTGCAGCACCCCGGTCGCCTCCAACAGCACGGCGCGCGCTATGGCGTTTTCCAGTTCGCGTACATTGCCCGGCCAATCGTACTGGAGCAACAGGCGCAGGGCAAGGGGGGAAATGTCGCTTATGGATTTGCCAGCCTGGGCTGTGTATTTCTCGAGAAAATGCCTGGCTAACAGGGGAATATCTTCATGCCGCTCTCTCAGCGGTGGAATCGTGATGGGGAAGGCAGCGATGCGATAGAACAGATCCTGACGGAACTTGCCTGCTCTTACTGCGCGCTCCAGGTCCTTGTTGGTCGCCGTTATTACGCGGATGTCGATGGGAATGGGAGATGTTCCTCCGATCCGCTGGATTTCTCGCTCCTGCAAGACGCGCAATAGCTTGCCTTGCATGATATACGGCATGTCGCCGATCTCGTCGAGAAAGAGCGTGCCGCCATTGGCGCGCTCAAAGGCCCCGATTCTCTGCGTCGTCGCTCCCGTGAAAGCCCCTCGTTCATGTCCGAACAACTCGCTTTCGATGAGCGTTTCGGGAATAGCGGCGCAATCGAGGGCTACGAACTCCTCATCCTTGCGCGTGCTGTTGGCGTGCAATGAGTTGGCCACCAGTTCCTTACCTGTGCCGCTTTTACCGCTAATGAACACCGTGATATCGCTTTCGGCGGCCTGCTGCATCAGCTTGTATATATCCTGCATTACGGAACTGGTGCCGATCAGGCTGGGAAATAAGCTGGTCGTCTCCAACTCGGTACGCAAGCGCAGCAACTCGGCCTTCATCTGCTCGGCCTCTATCTCCTTGGTGATGTCTCGGAAGACGAGCACGGCCCCCTTCAAAACACCTGTTTCTCGCAGCAGAGGTCTGCTGCTAACCCTGACGTGAACGCCTTCAGGCTTAAATTCGTTGCGTAAGAATATCTCGACCTCGTCTGTTGTTCCGCCTTTCAGGGCAATGCCAAGCGGACTATCATCCAAGGAACCAAACAGTTCTCCATCGGGCTTGAAAACACCGTACCTTTCAGCCCATTTGTAGATATCTGCCTCTATCGGCTCCGGATGCTCCCCGCCGATCCGCCGCGCGCTTGAATTGTAAAACATGAGCCTCCCGTTTTCATCAACCGCAGCCACACCCTCATTCATGCTGTTGAATACCGCTTCCATGAGATGGGTGACATCTTCCAATTTGTTGATTGTCTGTTTCAACCTGACCGCTGTCTCTTTGTGCCTGTTTTCCCTCTCGTGCATCGCAAGGGCGGTTTGGATGTTCAGATGGAGTTTCCGATCCTCGAAAGGTCTCAGCACATAGCCGAAGGAGTTGGTCGCCTGTGCCTGTTGCAACAGGTCTCCCTCGGCTTCGTCAGTCAGATATAACACGGGAACGTCGAACTGGCTACCGATCTGCTCGGCTACTTCAGGGCCGGTGATCTCCCCTTCGAGACAGAGATTGACCAGCGTCAGGTCGGGATGCGTGTCTGCGGCTTTTTCAACGGCTTGACGGCCGCACGAAACCGTGGCGCACACTGTGTATTCCAAATTCTTCAGGCATTCTTCGAGGTGGGCAACGCCGGAGGCATTGTTTTCAACAATCATTATCTTTGCGTCGGGCATACTGTTTGCGTCCTGTTGGAGTGACTTTTTTGAACTGGCCTGAGAACGGCCAGTTGTGCATACACCGCTAAATTGCCTGCTGTGATCTTATCTGCGTCCATCTGCGTTCATCTGTGGATGATTTTCATGTCCTGTACGGCTTTGATCACATCTTCGGGCGTGGGGATTGTGGCGTCTTCGAGGGGTTTGCTAAACGGAACGGGTACGTCCATTGCGCCGAGACGAACGATGGGCGCGTCGATGTAGTCAAAGGCGCCGTTATAGACGATGGAGGCGATTTCCCCTGTGATACCAAAACTTTTATAGCCTTCGTCGATGATGACGGCTCGGGTGGTTTTGACCACGGATTCGATGAGGGTCTCTCTGTCGAGCGGAACGAGGGTGCGCGGGTCGACGACTTCGGCGCTGATGCCCTGTTCGGCAAGTGCGTCAGCAGCGTCGAGGGCGACGTGTACCATGCTCGATGTGGCGATGATAGTGACATCGTCGCCTTCGCGTTTGATGTCGGCCTGTCCAAAGGGTATGGTGTAGTCTTCTTCGGTGGGTACCAGGCCTTTTAGGGCGTACATCATTTTGTCTTCGTAAATGACGACGGGATTGTCATCCCTAACAGCGGTTTTGAAGAGGCCCTTGGCGTCGGCGGGTGTAGAGGGAATGGCGACTTTGAGGCCGGGGATGTGCGCGAGCCAGGCGTGTAAGCTCTGCGAATGCTGCGCGGCAGAGGAGCGTCCCGCGCCCATGGTGGAGCGGATGGTGATGGGCACGATGGCCTGACCGCCGGACATGTAGCGCAGTTTGGCGGCCTGGTTTACAATCTGGTCCATTGCCAGGGTGATGAAGTCGCCAAACATGATATCGACAATGGGGCGCGAGCCGGTAAGTGCAGCGCCAACGCCGAGGCCTACGAGACCCGCTTCTGCAATGGGCGTGTCGATGACGCGGTCGTCGCCAAATTCGTCGTACAAACCGAGGAGTACTTTGAATACGGTGCCCGCTTTGCCGACGTCTTCGCCCATGAGAAATACTGTGGGATCGCGGCGCATTTCTTCTGCCATGGCTTCTTTGACGGCTTCGCCATAAGTCATTTCACGCATAGACATGTTGATTGACCTCCTCAACATCGGGATAAGGCGCGGCTTTGGCAGCTTCGAGCGCGTTTTCCATTTCTTTTTCGACTTCGCGCTCTTCTGCATCGAGTTCGGCTCCAGAGGCGATGTTGTCATCCAGTATTTTTGTGCGAAGTTGCTGGATGGGGTCTTTGGCCATCCAGGATTCGATTTCTTCTTTTGAGCGATAGCCTTCCCCGGGGTCGCCAACGTGGTGCCCGCGATAGCGATACGTGTCGCATTCGATGAGTGTGGCACCATCGCCCTTTCTGGCGCGTTCGACGGCTTGGGCAGTGGCTTCGTACACGGCAATGGCGTCGCTGCCATCTACGGTCGTGCTGGGAATGCCGAAGGGGAGGGAGCGATCGGCGATGCTTTTGCCCGCGGTGACGTTTCCGGTGGGGGTGTATTCGCCGTAGTGGTTGTTTTCGCAGACGTAGATAACGGGGAGTTTCCATATTGCGGCGAAGTTCATGACTTCGAAGAAGATGCCCTGATTGGAGGCACCGTCGCCAAAGAAGCAGACGGCAACCTGGTCGGTGCCGCGTTTTTGAGCCGAGAGTGCCGCGCCAGTGGCAATGCCAAATCCGCCACCGACAATGCCATTTGCGCCGAGGATGCCAACGGACATGTCGGCTATGTGCATGGATCCACCTTTGCCGCGGCAGTGCCCGGTGACGCGGCCCATCACTTCGGCCATCATGGCTTCGAGGTTCCCGCCTTTGGCAACGCAGTGCCCGTGTCCGCGGTGGGTGCTGGTGATGAAGTCGTCGTCGCGCAGCGCAGCGCAAACGCCCACGGCAACGGCCTCTTCGCCGATGTAGAGGTGCGCCAGTCCGTGCATGAGGCCGCCGGTATAGACTTCCCAGATTTGTTCTTCAAAACGGCGGATGCGGAGCATGGCGCGGTACATTTTGATCAGGATTTCAGAGGGTAGGGACATAAAGGCTCCTTTTCACAACCAGCTTTCCAATTTGTTCGTGTCTTCCAGGTTTTGTTTTAGTGCCTGTAAAAATTGAGCCGCGACCACGCCATCGACGAGGCGGTGGTCGGCGGAGAGTGTGACTTCTGCGATTTGGCGAACGGCGATGGTCATGGTGTCGCCAAGGGGAACAACGCGAGCGATGGCTGCGCCGACAGCTAAGATGGCGGCTTCGGGGGGATTGACAATGGCGGTGAAAGATGTGATGCCGTACATCCCCAGGTTCGAGATGGTGAAGGTGGCGCTGGCATCGCCGCGCATTTTGCCCTGTCTGGCTTCTTCGACGCGCTGGCCGCGTTCGTCGGCGAGATCGGTCAGGAATGCCTGATCGGCATTTGGGATGACCGGGACGACGAGGCCGTCGTCTGTGCCGACAGCCAGGCCGATGTTGACTGTGTCGTGTACAATAACGGCGGTATCTCCGTCAAGGCTGGCGTTGAGTGCCGGGTATTGGGTGAGGGCATCGGCGGCGGCTTTGACAAAGAGGTCGGTAACCGAGAGCTTGATGGCGTCGGTTTCGGCGAGGTTTTTGCGCCAGATTTCCGCGTCGGTCATGTCGATTTCAGTGGCGACGTAGAAGTGCGGAATGGTGCTTTTGCTGTAGGCCATGGTTCTGCCAATGGCCTGGCGCATACGCGATAATGTGGTGGAGGATGGAGCCGCAGATGCCGCGAGTTCGACATCGGCGAGTACGATGCGGCCACCGGGACCGGTGCCTGCGATGTTGGCGAGGTCAATGTTGAGTTCGCGGGCGCGGCGACGGGCAGCAGGAGAGCGTTTGATGCGCTGGGTAGAGGCTTCCAGCGCGGGTTCCCGCTCTGCTGTGTCCGCTATCTGGCGCGGTTCCTCTGTGGGTGAATCAGCGCTGGCAGGTGTCAGGTCTTCAATGGCTTCGTCGGCTTCGTCGGTGATGATGGCGATGACAGAGAGCACTGGCACTTCTTCGCCGTTTTGGGCGACGAGTTTGCGGACGTAACCGCTTTCGGGCGATTCGTATTCAAAGAGGGCTTTGTCCGTTTCCAGGTCGAGGAGGATGTCGCCCTTGTTGACGCGGTCACCTTCTTTGACGCGCCATTCAACGACGGTGCCGTTGTCTTGCTGAAGCCCGTATTTGGGCATGATGATGGTTTTTGTCATGAGCTATCTTTCCAAAATCCCGGTGGCAGGGCTTCGCTACCTCTCGCGCGTCCCTGTGCGTCTTGTTGCACGAGAAAAGAGGTGAGTTTATGGATGAGTTGGTCGCGCGTGTCGGACATGTCGGCGTCGAACCAGAGGTTGTTCATTTCGTCGGGGTCTGTTTCCAGGTCAAAGAGTTCGCCGGGGCAATCATCGGCTCCGGGTTGTGGCGCGTGGTAGATGCTGAGTTTGTAGCGGTTTTCTCGCCACATGGTGATGTGCAATTCCGGGTTGTGATAGCCTCCGCGCGTGGTGCTCGAGTTGCGGTGCATGCAGACGGCATGGCCGCGTTGTTGCAAGGTGCTGGTGTCCAGGAGGTCGCATGCATCGGGCATGAGGTCGGGTTGTTCGCATCCGGCGATGGCGAGTGCGGTTGCGGCGATGTCGTGAAGTTGGCAGGGTGCGTCGATGATTTGACCGCCAGATGTGCCTGGCACGCAGATGATCATGGGCACCCGGGTGCAGGCGTCGTACATGTACGCGCCTTTGACGGTGAGGCCGTGGTCGCCGAGCATGTCGCCGTGGTCGCTGGCAAAGATGACGATGGTGTTGTCCGCAAAATTCGTATCGTCGAGTGTTTGCAAGACGCGCCCGATTTGTTCGTCGATGAGGGTGATGGCAGCGTGGTAGCCGATGCGGCTTTCGCGCAGGGTATCCGTTGAGGGGAAAGATCGCCCGTTGTGCTCTCGCCAGTGTGCAATTGGACGATGGTCAAAGGATTCATCTACGGCTAAGGGTTCGGGCAGGGCATCGATGTCGAGGTAATCGGCGTATTCTTTGGGATAATTTGTATAGGGACTGTGCGGATCAAAGACGCTCATACAACAGAAGAAGGGCTGGTGCGTGCCCTGCATGCGGTGGAGATAGTCGATAGTGCGGTCGGCGGCCCAGGTGGTGAAGTGGGCTTCGGCGCGCACATGGCCGATGCGGTTGCCGTCGCGTTTCCAGCGCTGGAGAATGTCGGGATGGTGTACCGCAAGCCAGCGGAAGTACGCGGTGTCGCATCCGCGATACCCATTGGGGTCAGGTGCCCATTCATAGGTGTTGAAGCCGTCGAAGCGGTGGCGGTATTGCATTTCCCACATGTGACCGGCAACGTGGAGTTTGCCAAAGATCGCGGTGTCGTATCCGGCTTCGCGCAGGTGATGGGGGAAGAGGATTTCATCCTGGGGTAAGACATCGTGCAGGCGATAGACGCCGTGACCGGGCAGGTGTTTGCCGGTCCAGAGGCTGGCGCGACTGGGCGTGCATATCGGGTTGTTGACATAGCACTGGTCGTAGCGCGCGCCTTCACTGGCGAGGCGGTCGAGGTTGGGGGTGTGTACGCCGCTTATACCGCAACAACCGAGTGAGTCCCAGCGCTGTTGATCGGTCAGGATGAGAAGGATGTTGTAGGGCATGATTGACTCTGATTTATCTATGCGACACCCGCTTCTCTTCGCGCGTTATCGAGGGCACTGAAGCATTGCTCGGCGACGGGCCAGGGGTCGTATTCGGGTTGTCTCCAGATTTGTGCGGTGACTTCGACGGTGATTGGGACGGTGATGCCAGCGGCTGCGACGGCTTTGAAGTAGGCGACGAGGTCGAAGTCGCCTTCGCCGGGCAGGAGGTAGCGCACCTGTCCGTTGACGCGATGACCGTCTTTGATGTGGGTGGAGACGGTGTAAGGGGCGCACAGGTCAACGCTCGGCTGGAGGTCGATACCGTCAACGTAAAAGTGGCTCATGTCGAAATTGACTTTGACGTTGTCGTGATTGGTTTGCCGCATGAGCCAATCGACTTTTTGGGGTGTGTCGAGCGGGTGGCCCGCATGGGGTTCGGTTGCGAGGATGACGTTGTGTTTGGCAGCGTGGTCGCCCAATTCGAGGAGTTGATCGCAATAGGTGTGTTTGACTTCGTCCCAGGTGCCGTGCAGTCCACCGAGTGTGCTGACGATGATGCCGGGAGCATCGCCAAAGGTGAGGTCGCTGGCGAGGATACAGGCGGCGTCAAATTTTTCGAGGATGGCTGGCCGGTTATCGCCCTGTGTGCAGATGGGCATCAAGGCCATGGTGACGGGGGATTCAAAGCCGAGGTCCTGGATAGCTTTGGCGAGTGTTTCGCGGGTATCATTGTCGAGTTTGTGCGGGGCGGTGGGCCAGTCGTCACCCGTGTTGATTTCGAGGGCTTCGTAACCTATGTCGCGCAGGCGCGGGAGCGCGTCGAAGATGTTTTCCGTTTGCATTGCATAAGTGCCGTATCCGATTTTCACGATTTATCTCCTTCAGTTAAGTAACAATTCCATGCTAATGCGATATTGCGCGAAACACAACCGAATTTCTGATTAGTCGATGTTGCGTCGGTTTACGTGCTGATCGTACATGGCCAACTGCTGTTCGTATTTCCAGGCGTGATAATCTGCAGTATCCCGATTGGGTTCGATGACTTCGCCCGCGTGACACATCGCGTCCATCGCTTCCTGGATTGATGCATAGGCACCTGCGGCGACGGCACCGAGGATTGCGGATCCGAGCAATACTGCTTCGGGTTCTTTGGGTAGATGAATGGGACGTTGCGTTGCGTCGGCGTGTTCGCGTATCCACAGTTCGTTTTTTGTGCCGCCTCCACACGCATTGATCTGCTCAATTGCGTAGCCTTGTTTTTCCATTTCGTCGATGATATTGCGCGTGCCATAAGCTACGGACTGGATGGTTGCGTGATAAATTTGCGCCAGGGTATTGTAGGACATATCCAGGGTTAAACCATCCATCATTCCCCGCGCGTTGGGGTCGGCTTTGGGAGATCGGTTTCCGTGGTGGTCGGGCAAAATATGCAGCCGTTCTGTCCAATCTGAACGCACGGCTTTTGCGGCGATGTACGCGTTGAGTTCTGCGTACACGGCATTGATTTCTTTTCCCGTGAGTACATGCCAGTAGTGATCTTCTTCTTTGACCATGCCAAATCGCTCGATGGTGTGATCCAACAATGCGCCCGTGGCACTTTGTCCGCCTTCACTGAGCCACAAGCCAGGCAGCATCGCACCGAAGTAAGGTCCCCACACGCCGGGGATAAATCGCGCGTCTTTTGATACTGCCATGTGGCACGACGAGGTGCCGCCGATCAATGCCAATATCGGTTCGCTGACGCCAACGCCAATGCCCCCTGCATGTGCATCGATGATGCCGACACCCACGGCAGTTTGCGTTGTCAATCCCATCAAGTCGGCGGCTTTCGCACTCAGGGTGCCCGCGTTTTCGCCCATGGGTGCGACATCTTCTGTCACTTTCCCGTCGTCAAATAAATCGTCCAGACCAATGGCGTCAAAGAAGGTGCGATCCCAGCGCGATTCATGGCCCAGATAGGTCCATTTGCACACGTTGGTACACAAACTGCGGCGGTCGGTCCCCGTTGCTTTATAGACCATAAAATCCGCCAGGTCAAAAAATTTGCCCGCTTTTTGCCATGTTTCGGGCAGGTTTTCTTTGATCCACAATAGTTTTGGGGGTTCTTGCTCGGGCGACATCGTGCCTCCGACGTATTGCAATACATCATATCCACCCGCATTGATGCGATTTACCTGATCTATTGCGCGGTGATCGCGCCATACGATGATGTTGCGTTCGGTTTCGCCCGTTTCAGATACGGTCAAGGGCTGTCCAGCAGCATCCAGGACGACGAGAGAACAGGTTGCGTCAAAACTCATGCCGATTATTGCATCGGGTGAGAGGCCAGATTGGGCGATGGCCTGGCGAACGACTTTCCCGGTTTCTGCCCAGATGTTCTCCGAGGATTGTTCGTAGAAATCGGGTTTGGGATTAAATTCCAGGATGGGTGATGATGCTGTGCCCAACATCGTGCCGTATAGGTCAAATACGCCTGCCCGCACACTGCCTGTGCCCACATCGACGCCGATTACTGCTCGATCACTCATGGCGTACCTCAGTTGTGAGAAAGAAAAGCCCCGGAGGACCGGGGCTAATTGGAAGAGAACAGAAGCGTCCCATCACCACGAAATTTTGGCAACCCACCCCGATGTGGCATCGCAATACAAAAACCCACCGTCGCAGATGGACAAGCCGTGTGGTTCGGGATGGGGTTCGGGCACTTCTATGCGATCGAGTTCTGCATTTGTCGCCAGGTCCAGATTTACAATTACCCGATCACCTGTATGAACCACCCAGATCGAATCTTCTTCCATTCGCACGACGCCGTGTGCGCGATGCAAGGGCAGTTTTAATGTGCGGATGACGGACCAATCTTTAATGCGCATCTGCGTAATGGTCTGTTCTTTTAATGTGGTCAGCCACAATGTGCCCGGTTCAATTGCGTCGTATTCCACGCCGTGCGTACCGCCGCCAGTGGGCAGTGCCCAGCGACCCTGTGTTTCTCCGTTACAGGGATCCACGCGCAATATTTCACCCTGGGGCGCATCGGTCTCGCGCGGTAGCCGCCAGCGTTGCCCCGGTCCATTTGCCGCCAACCACAGCGATCCATCACCTGCGGCCATGCCACTGGTGTTGGAGGATTCCGAAGGGATATCCCTCAACAGGCGACGATTGCCGTAATAATCGTCTTTGTCCTCATCTTTCATACTCATCAACGCCACCCGGTCAGTCATCTGATCTACAATCCACAAACCATCGTCAGTGAGTTGCAGACCATTTGGCACGCCATAAGGCGCTCGAAATTGATTCTCTATTTTGACTTTCATACGTCCTCCTATAATGCGAAGAAATTACGCGGGAACTGGAAAATCGGGTTTGCCATAAACCACGTTGTGAAACACCTGCCAGAAGGATTCGCCTTCACACCGAATTGTAAAGTCATCTACACGCTCAACCCCTTCTGGCACGGAAAGACGACCGGGTTCGGGGCGTGTGACTTCCATTACCACAGGGCTTTTTGCAACGAGCGGTTCGATATTTTCGACGATCTCCATTGCTTCTTGAACGCGCTTCTTGATGAGGGCGCGGGCATCTATTGGCGCCAGGTGGAGCGCACATAATTCACCCAGGCCTTCTTTTACAGGTGCTGTGACAATGTCATTGACCCAGCGTTGAGATTCGGTACATGCGTGCAGATCGCCCGATGTAAAGACCCAGGGAATACCCAGATGGCCACACAAATAAGCCGCCATTTCCATCTCGCCGACTTCGGCACCATTGACGCGATAGACCACATTGCGGCTCATGGAATGTGCGAGACATCCGTTGGGTGTGTTGGTCATTGCATGCATGCCCACTTGAATCAGTGCGTCAAATCTGGGGGATAATCCCGGCAACCAGCAGGGGCGGTTGACGCCCTGTACAAGTTTCACGCCGGAGATCAATTCTTCTGATAAAATCGTGCGCCCCGCCCCATGTGCGTCATTGATGATTATGTCTTCTACGCCTGCTGCAAATAGTCCTTCGGCCGCGGCGTTGACTTCTCCTGTCAACAATCGCTGCATCTCAGCGCGGTCGTACACGCCTTTTGCCGTTGTCGCATCTTCCCGATGTCTCGGATCCCAGTCATCTACTCCGGCTGAGCCTTCCAAATCGGTCATCATGTAAACTGATTTTACGGGCATGAGGTTCTCCTTCACATGTCAATCACGCACAATTGACAAATTTCGGATGCATCGCTGGCGTATAAAATCTGCGAGCTATCTTGCCGCCATACCGGGTGCAGATGGGTTCCTGCATGAGAGTGGTCGAAGACTGAGAGTTCCAATAGCGTTTCAGCAGTATCGGTTTCGACATCTACCAGCAGGAATTTGGCTTCTTTTGTTGTGTTGTTCACGACATCTATCACAATGTATTTGCCGTCTGGGGAAAAGGAGGGATGTCCCGATCCCTTTGTACAGGTTACAGCCAGACGCTCTTCACCGGTTTCCACATCGGTCAATACCAGTTTATTGCCCGGCGAGCCTTCAAACGGGCTGTTGGTCAATATTTCTCGACCATTGGGATGCCACAGCGGATGGTTGCCAAATTCGCCTATGCGCTTGAGATTTGAGCCGTCGGCATTGATGACGTACACATCTTTTACTCTGGGAAGTTCGCCGTATTTCCGGTCAAAATGAATTTCGTTGGTGAATACAAACATCATCCGAGTGCCATCGGGCGACCATTTGGTGTGTTTGACAAACAGGTGCCAGTCGGCAATTTCATCCCGGCGGGGGTGGAGTGTTAGACAATCAGAAAGGGTTGCGAGTTGTTTGGATTCACCTGTTTTCAGATCCTGTGCGAATACACCGTGTACATCTTTCATTTTTGGCACGTCGTCCTCGGCGTAATCTCCATGCATGGTGTGATAGGCATGCAGGTGTCCTGCGGGTGAAATCATTCGCAGGTCTCCAGGGTGCGTGCCCGATATACCGGTGTCCGGATCGACCCATCCGATCAAACGGGTTTCGCGGTCCCGATCCTTGAAGTATATCCGCGACCCGTCCGATGCCCATTGTGCCAGCGCACCGCCATTGGAGGACATCGCACGGGATTCGGCCACTTTGTGCAAGTTGTCCCCATCGGCATCCATGACACAAATATCGCCTACCTTTGAATCGGGTGCATCCATGCGGCTAAATGCAATGCGTCCATCCACAGGAGACCACGGGGGCAGGTCGTAATACCCATGCACCGACCGCCGTGCATTTGTCGTCAGTTGCAATACGCGCCTGCCAGTCGGATTGATTACTTCAATGGCTTCAGAAGTTATGGTATCAATTGCCATGGTACATTCCTCCAAAACTGACGGAAACAGGGGTTCGCTCCTATATTTACAAACACTGGATCACGGCTCGACACCATGCCGCGACGACAGAGGCTATCAGTGAACGGATCTGAACCAGTTGCACACCGCTTCACACTTCACACTTCCTACTTCTCACTTTTCTCTTCGACCGTGCCTTCCACCTTTTTATTCCCCGCCTGCAACCGCGCGGCCTGGCTGGCGGAACCGATGTGCATGTAATTATACGCATCTTCTGAGGATTTGAATGGTCCGTCATAATTCTTGCGGCCGTGCCAATTCAGGTTTGTGTACATGGGATTGGTATGCCCCACTTCTTTTTCGCGTTTGGCAATATAGGCTTCCATCCGCCCGCGCAACAGGGCGACCATTTCGGGTTCTTTGTCCGCCAGGTTCGTGGTCTCGCCCGGGTCCTGAATCAGATTGTAAAGCTCCACTTCGGGCTTAAAATGGAAGTCGGGTTCCAATGCCACGATTAGCTTCCACTCGGGTGTGCGCCAGCCGTGTTTTCGCATCCAGGTACACTCGGTGATATAAAATTCCGATTCGTGCGTGTGGCGTTTTCCCTCGACCATCGGGATCAAGCTGCGTCCGTCAAACGCGATGTCTGTTTCTATATTCAGGAGCTCCAGGATCGTCGGTGTCAGATCTTTGTGCTGATTGTAGCCCTTTACGCGCACGCCTTCGGGCAAATGCCCGGGCAGGCGCATTGCGAGGGGTACTTTCAAGGTGCATTCATACATTCCGTGGTGATCAAAATAGCAATCGTGCTCGTCGAGGGTCTCGCCGTGGTCGCCGTTGATTACGACCAGGGTATTATCTCTCAGGCCCAGTTCGTCAATACGGGTGAGCAAGCGCTGGATACACGCATCCATATAGGCGATTTCACCGTCGTATTGCGCCACCACAAAATCGGCGTCGGTAATGCCCGGCGGCATCCAACTCAAATGGAAATCTCGAAATGGCTTAAATGCTTTTACCGGTTCCATGGTGGTTTTGGACGGGTCGCACGGGTCTTTGCTGTAGAACATCGAATCGTATGGTGGCGGCGGCAAATAGGGCGCGTGCGGATCCATGTGTCGCAAAAATAGGAAAAACGGCTTGTCGCCCGCGGCCAGGCGTTCCAGTTCGGGCAATGTCACTTCGTTGAGCAATTCGGCTTTGCGCAGCGGACGCTCGTCCCAACTTCCCCAGGCTCTGAAGTTTACATATTCGTCAAAGCCGCGCGAACTCGGATTTCCCGTAAAGCCCACACACACGGTCTCATAGCCTTCTCCGCTCAAAATTTCGGGCAAGGTGGTGACATCTTCTGTCAACCCGCCGCGGTGGCGCAGTGCTACGACATCGGTCGAAAAACAATCCATTCCCGTGAGCATTGACGCATAGGCCGGTGTGGTGGGAATATGCGCGCTAAATGTGTTTTCGAACAAGACGCCCTGTGTGGCAAATTTGTCGATATGCGGCGTTGTGAGCCGATTATAACCGTAACAACTCATGTGATCGGACCACAAACTATCGATTCCAAATAAAATTACATTCTGTTTTGCCATGCTATTCTCCAATTAAAAATTTTCGACAATTTTTCTGAATCCATCGCCATAAGCTTTTAAGGTTGCATCTGCGTCGTGATCGCTGCCGGGCTTGTGGATGACTTCCACGGAAAAGAAGCCGTCAAATCCGGCATCGTGCAATAATTTTAAGGGCGTGACATAATCCAGGTCGCCTTCGCCCAGACCGACGGTGGTAATTTTCCCGTTTTCGGTGTCGTAACGCCCGTCGTGTGCGTGCAGGTGTTTGGCCATCGCGCCAATGGTCTGCATGGATTCTTCGGGTCGCTCCATATAGCGCTGTGTGTGCATCAGGTCCCACAAGACGCCCAGGTTGGGATGATTTACTTTTTCAACCACCGCGCGCACCTGTGTCGAGACACACCATTCGTCGTGTGTTTCCATCATGACAATGACGCCGCGTTCTGCCGCGTGATCTATTACGCGCTTGTATGCCTCAGCCGTGCGGTTTACCATCCAGAATACTTCGCCCTTACCGCGGGCACCGCCAAATGTGCGGATCAATCCGGCCCCCAGGTCAGCTGCGAGATCTATTGCGGCGTTGGCCTCGGCGATGGATTGGTCCAGAACAGCGGGATCTTCTGCTGCAAATTTCGCTCCGGTAGCTACACAGGATATTTTTAGTCCAGCATTTTCCATTTTCGCCCGCGCTGCATCTCGAGCAGCCGCAGGCATGTCCAGTTCAAAACCCGAGGCGTGTCCCCACCCCGCACGAGGCTCCAATCCTTCGAATCCATGGCGCTGCATTCCATCGATAATCTGCTCGATAGACCAATCTGGACACACACTCGTCATCGTTCCCAGCCGAATCATCATCTGCTCCTTTCCCATTTCAGTGTTGTTCTCGAAATATCGGTGCTTAACCTAATGCCATACTTCCACTATCGCAAGCGGAAAAGGGATCAATTGGCTGAGCCGACCAATAATAGGTCGTTTTTTTCAAGCCTGTATGGAACGCGCGAGGCCATTTTCTGATCTAAGGATACAAGACCGGGGATCAATTCCGCAGGGATGTGGGGGTATTGCTGTGTAGATATCGCCACATTTCAGGATGTAGCGAAGTGAGTCCTGTCGGTCTTTTTAAGTGTACAAACTGTAACAATTTTAACAATTTATTACAATTTTCATGGGAACGAAGTGGGCTGTCGCTTGTCTAAAATACTGTAGTCGCAAAGTGCGGCAGTTTGATGGCGCAGATCTTATTTTGGTTCCGGCCGGACAAAATGGGAGCGGCGCTTGAGAGTGGTTCACAAAAATTCAAGAGTGAGGAGCAAGGCCATGAAAAAGTGGATGACTTATAGTATTGCGTTGGCACTGACATGTGCCCTGTGGAGTGGTCAAGACGCACAGGCGGCAGGACCTGTATTTGTGGATGAAAGTGCCGATAAGGAATGAGTATGAAACGGCTATCAACCCTTGCTTGTGTATTGTTTTTGGGACTGAAAACAGCAGATGCAGATGTGCTTACAGATGTGACTGTGGGAACGATTTACGATACCAATGTGGATGGGGTTTATGGGGGGACGAGTGCTTTTGTGACACAACTTTCCGCTTCTGTGATGCGACCCGTGGAGATGGATGCTTCATATCTGCGGTTCTTTTTTTCAGGCGATGGTTTTTTGTTTGGGTACAATGGCGACCGAACATTTGCGACCAATCGATTGGGGGTGGATTTCGTACGCGATATGAATAGTGGCGTACGCGATAGGATATTTGCGGGTTTTTCACTTGCTGCGCGTGCAAATCGCTCCATTTACGATGTGTATGATTATACCGGGCTGTCGGGATACGTGCAGGGCAAATGGTATAGCGATAAGAATACGATGAAGCGGGTGGGATATCAACTCAACTGGCGGTCGTATCCCAATTTGAATGTGTCGCGTTATGTGGATCACTACGCATTTTTTCAGATCAACCATTTTTTGCCCTCGCGTACGACATTGAGGGGCGACCTGGGACTGGGCTATAAGTTGCGCGAGGGAGCTGAAGGGCAGGTGGTTTTGGGCTTGCAGGTGGCGCAATCGTTGGCAGATCATACGGGCTTGCGGCTGCGCTATCAGCGGCGCATCAACTTGCGAGTTGCGAATGATATTCCCACGCGATTCAATGCACTAATTTACGGCGATGATGATATCTTAAAGGATCGCTACGATTATAGCGGCGATCAAATAACCGCTCGGCTGACCCAGCAATTGCCCTTGCAGGTTCGGATTATTCTGGAAGGTGGATACGAAAGACAGTCTTATAAAGATGATATGGCGCGGGATGTCAGTGGCGCGATTTTGATAGGGGGCGCATTGCGCCGGGATGAGTATTCGTTTTTTGACGCGTTTTTGGAGTTACCCCTAACGCAGCGCGTGACAACGGAATTTGGATACGGCATCTCTCGAAATTTTTCAAATGATGAATTTTATAACTACAATAGGCGACAAAGTGTATCTTTAGATCTGATTGTCGAATTTTAAGCGGGAGATTTTCTGTGCTAAATTGGTCAACATGCGACGATAAATTGCTCGTTGGGTATGCTAAGAAGGGGTATGCAAAGGCGTTTTCTGAATTGGTTCGGCGGCACCATATGCGGATTTTTCATACGGCATTTGGTATGGTGGGCAATAGGGAAGATGCCGACGATCTGGCACAACTCGCGTTTATCAAGGCGTTTCAGTCGCTTGACCAATTTAAGGGAAAATCACTATTTTCCACCTGGTTGTATCGCATCAGCATCAATTGCTGTCTGGATTGGATTAAGTCGCAACAGCGCAAATACGACGTTAAGATGGATGATGAATGGTGGTTCAGACAAGCAGATGGTGACGCGCTGTTTGCAGGTCCAAAGCGAACGGATTACAGGGTTGAGCAGGGTGAGTTGCGCGATGTTTTGACGCAGGTGTTGGCGGATATGCCGCCCATTTTTCGGTCTGTGCTGGTTCTGCGCGAGTTGAACGGGCTGTCGTATCAGGAGATTGCCAGTGTTGAGGGGTGTTCAGTGGGCACTGTAAAATCGCGTTTGTTTCGGGCGCGCGCCCAACTTCGCAAATTGTTGAGGCCGTTTTACAAGGCACTTGTGGCGTAATAGGAGGCATATCAGTGGATGATAAGACGGAAAGAAGAGCATTTTTGACACAGGCCCTCGCGCTCGTAGGGGGGTGCATGTGCGCCGGATGGTTTTCGGGTTGTGAGACGGATGTGTTGAAGTCGTCTGGTGAGAGTGTGCAGTTCGATGTGGGCAGCGCGCCTGCATTGTCACAGGTGGGAGGGTCTGTGAAACGAGTTTTTGAAGGGCAAAATGGCGGCGCGCCCGTGATCATTTTCCGCGCTGCTGAAGAAAATTTTGTGGTTTTGAGTTCTGTGTGTACGCATGAGGCGTGCGAGGTGGATTTACCGGGGGAACGCGATCCACAAATCTGGTGTTCGTGCCACGGTGCGATGTTTGAAAGGACAACAGGGGCGGTTCTGCGAGGACCTGCTACTGCACCTTTGCCGCGGTTCGAGAGTACCTATGACAATGGGACGCAGACGTTGTCGATTCTGTTTTAAGGAGCGAGAGGCCAGGGGTTATCGCTAAATTAATAAAAAACCGATTGCTGAAGTCATAGCGATCGGTTTTTTTGTTTTTGAATGTCGAGATGGATTGCTTTCCAGGGCTGAATTGCGCTATATTGTGATAATCGCATAAACTCAGCGGTCCATTGAGAGGAGCGGCAAAATGTCTGATCTGGCAATTGACGGTGGTCCCAGAACTGTTACTACTCCGATGAGTGATTCGTGGCAGGATGTGAGCGATTTGGAGAAGCAGTACGTCAATTATATTTTGGATAATAAGGATGACGCTTATGCAGAACTCGACAAGTTCGAAGAAGAGTATCGGGCTTTTATAGGGACCAAACACGCGCTTTGTATGTGCAACGGCACAGCCGCGCTACACTCGGCGATTTTTGCCGCAGGTGCATGCGCCGGGGAAGAAGTGATTGTGCCCACTGCGACGTGGCACGCGACGATTACGCCGATTTTGCACTGCAATGCCACGCCCGTGTTCTGCGAGGTAGATCCGGAAACATTTTGCGCCGATCCCGAAGATGTGAAGAAGCGGATTACGCATCGCACCTGCGCGATTGTGGTGACACATATTTATGGCAATCCGGCAGATATGGATGCGTTTTTAGATATTGTAGAGGGGACCGATATAACACTGATTGAGGATGCGTCTCATGCACCCGGGGCGATGTGGGGCGATAGGATGGTCGGCTCTATTGGGCACATCGGGTGTTTTAGCCTTCAAGAGAAAAAGCCGGTGTCTGGTATAGAAGCGGGTGTTGCAACGACGAATGACGATGATCTCTACGACTGCATGCTGGCTCTGGGGCAGTGCGGACGGTGCAATGCGCTGTGGCAAACGGATCGTTTTAAGGTGCTTCGCAATATGGGGTTGGGCGTCAAATACCGCGCAAATCCTCTGGGTATTGCGATGGCCCGCGCACAGTTGGAGCGCTTGCCGGGGCTGAATGAGAAGCGGACAGCCTGGTTTGGGCGAATGGATAGCCTGCTCAATGAGATTCCCGGTGTGGCTCCGCAAAAGACATATCCAAAGGCGAAGCGAGGCGGCATGTTGCTCTACGCGGGAACGGTTGATCCCGATGTGTTTGGTGCTCCGCTCCCGCTTATCATAAAAGCGCTGGTTGCGGAAGGGGTGTACGCCGCAGAGACTACGGCCTGGGGGTATAGCGCGATGCATTTGGAATCGCTTTTTAACGATTTTTCATTCGATGGCATGGGCGGGCCGTGGGGGGATTTGCCAGCAGAGGCGAGGCGGCCTGTGTGCAATCTGCCTGTAAGCGAGCGGTTACAGGCTATGAGTTTCTGGCTTGCCACGCCGGTTGCGCCCTCTGCCGAGTGGGTGGAGCAGACCGCGCAGGCATTTGCCAAGGTGGCGGCTCACCGCGAGCGATTGGTTGAGATTGCGAATGGACGAACCCCGCTCCGCCACCCAAAACCTCTGGATTGCGGCTAAAACCATGCCGCAATGACAGCTTTCATGTATATTCGCTGCTTCATTGATTCGCTATCGTATTTTTGAGAGTATCACTATGCCCTTTTTACTTTTTTTACTTTTTTTTGCGTTTTTCCCATTGCAGGCGACTGCTGAAGAGGGACGGGTATCTTTGGAAGGCAGTCTCGCGCTCGGAGTCGGTGCATGTAGTTTTCGCGGAGACAATGGGCCTTATGAAGAGGTTGTTATCCGTTTTCCCGCCACACATCTTGCGTTTGAGACACAGGGCGATAGTCTTTTTGTTGCGCGTTATGTCCCGCGTCTCGAGTTGTTCGATGAGAATGGCAATTCGGTCAAGAGGATAGAGGGCGAGCGCGTTTTTTCTTCTGCAGAGCGGATCGACGATCCAGCGCATTTTGTTTATGATATCGCGCGATTTCAGGTTCCAGCGGGATATTATCACGCGGTTTTGGACGTCAATGCCGTGGGCAATGATCGCCAGGGACGGGCGGTGTTTTCTATTGAGGTGCCCGAGTACAAGACGGGCCACCTCGCGTTTAGCGATCTGTTTTTTGTGAGTGAAATAGATCCGCCTTCTCAGAATTTTGAAGCCGAGTCCTTTCTCAAGGCAGGTCATGTTCTTTTACCGTCGCCTGAGCGCGAGGTCGGGGATGACGCGCCCCTGCGCTTTTATGTCGAACTTTACGAGATCGGGCGACTTGCCCACAGTGTGCGTTTTCAGATCCGCGACCGTTTCGGTCATGTCGTTTTTAATCATCTGCGGGAGTTTCCCACGTATCGTGAGGATGCAAAATTTGTCGAAGGGATTCCGCTGCGCGGGTTGCCGCCAGGGACATACACGCTGAGTGTTGAAGCGCGTGCAGGGGAGCAGGTTGCGCGTACGCAACGCAATTTTCGCATTCTGGGCTCTCCTGTCGAATTGTCGCTCACGACACAGCAGCAGGTTCTTATGGAGAAGATTCTGGAACGCTTTTCAATTCCAGAGGCTGCACAGGAATACGCGAAAGTCGGTGCGGGGGAACGCGCTGTTTTTATGTACGGACATTATTTTGAACGGGTGCCACTTTTCGCCCAGGCTTATATCGCACCGGTCGCGGGATTGGGCAATCGCGAGGTTGGAATGGCGATGTTGCGGGCGATAGGTCTTGAAGAAACGCTCAAGAAGCGCGTTGACAAGACGTTTGGCGAGCGTCTGCCCGAGGCGGATACGCTTGCGGTACGAATGGCGCGCGATATGGTCGATTTTGTGCTGGATGAAGATCCGCTCGATCCTTATGCGTTGACTGCCAGAGCGTTGATCGCGCTTGAGAGTGGAGCGCTGGTCGAAGGCGAGCGTTGGGTGCGAAAGGCGCTCGATGGTGACTCCGATTTGCCCGAAGCGCGCAATGCACTGGGTATTGTGGGTATGGGGCGCGGCGACTGGAATGGCGCTGTTGAAAAATTTCAAGAGGCGGCGTATTGGACAAATGCAGAACTGGCGCGTTTTCTCTCCGGGAGGGGCGAGGGGGTGGAATATCTGAAAGCGGCTGTTGAACGAGATCCCACCCATCCTTTTCTCTATTATATGATGGGGCGTGTGTTAGAGCGCAGGGAGGAACTTGCCGAGAGTGCGGCTGCGTATAGTCGGCAGATTGCAGTGGATCCGTTATATGCGCGGGCGCAATTTGACTTTGGGCGCGTGTTGTTCAAACAAGGACATATTGATTCGGCTACGGTTATTTGGCGAGAATTGATGGAAGCGCGGCCCGATTTTCGCAGTTTATGCATGCATCCGCTTCTGGAGGCGTATCTCAATATTGGGGAGACGGGCAAAGCGCATGCGCTGATTGCAGAGGAGTTGCGCACGCTTAGCGATGAGGCGCGCGCACGCGTGGAAGATATTTCACTCGTGGCGGGTCCAGAGGAATTGGCGGCGTACCAGCGTCTGGAACCCGAGGAGCAGGCGCAGTTTGTTCGGTCGTTCTGGCAAAAACGCGATCCTACACCAGCAACACCTGGTAACGAGCGGTTGGTCGAGCACTATCGGCGCGTTGTTTATGCGTTGCAGAATTTTTCAAAAGATGGACGAAAATGGGACAGGCGCGGCGATGTGTATATCCGCTATGGCGAACCCGCGCATGTGAGTAAAAGATCGGATATTCGGTTTGAGACAGATGCGAGGGTCGTGCGGGTAAAGGAGCGGTTGATAGCGGCGCTGTCGCCAGAGGCCAAGCAGGAAATTATCGCGCGGATAGGTCGGCTGCGCACATCGACGCGCGATGTCGAAATCGAGTCTGAGTTGGGAGAGGTGGTCGCGATCAGCGATTTCGAGTCTATCGATTTTGAGATGAATCCCAATCGCGTGTTTTTTGCCAGGCAGAGCGATGATGTGAATACTTATGTTCGCGGCAAGGAACTCTTCGGGCGGGATCGTCCGGGCATGAGCGAGCGTCCGATGCGGGGGATACCGCTTTATCCGGTCAATGGAAGCGAGCCGTGGGAGTACTGGATTTATCCGGATGTGAGCGGGGGTATTGAAGTCGTTTTTACGGCGTTGACGCCGAAGGGTGATTTCGATTTTCCCGATGTTTCGCAGGGGCGAAAAATTGCGCGGTTTAACCAGAGATTTTGGGAAGATACGCGGCCCGAGGTCGTTATTTCACGGGCGGTGAACGCGCAACCCGATCGCTATGTGCCCGTTGGCAAGGGCGTGCTGGATTTTCACTATGCTTCGGCAGATTTCAGGGGGGTAGATGATAAGTCTCGGCTGGAGGTGTATTATGGGGTGCCGGTTTTAGATGCGGTTGATGATGGGGGAGAAGAGGTCGTTTTTGAGCGCGGTATCGCGCTTTTTGACAGCAGTTGGACACCGGTTTATCGCAAGCTGGATCCGATGCCGGTGCGCGTGGATGAGGGTGGTGTTGAGGCAGGTACACTGGCGATAGATGAACTCGTGCTTCAGATTTTGCCCGGGCGATATTATTTGGGTCTTCAGATCAATCATCCCGCATCTGGACGCAGGGGTGGATATACGCAGGAACTCGTGGTGGAGGATTATGCGGTTGCCGGACTCAAGATAAGTGATATAGAGCTTGCGGGAAGGGTACAGGTAGATTCTTCGGCCACTGATAAAGGTGGCGTCGAGGTTATTTCGCTGCCATCGCGCACCTATAAGACAGGGCAGCCGGTTGTTATTTATTACGAAGTTTACGGTTTGAAAATCGACGATTTTGGACAGACGAAATATCGCGTGGATTACCGCATTACGCCCCGGGAAGGCAAACTCAGTGGTGTGCAGGTTTTGCGAGCACTGGGGCGCTTGCTCGGTATAGAAGAAAAAGCAGTTGTTACGATTTCTTATGAGCGGACGGGTACAGGGTCTGATGAGTACAATTATCTGGAGATTGACCCGGGCGAGTCAAAACCGGGGCGTTATGAAATTGCGGTCGCGATTACCGATTTGAATGGCGAGCAAACCGCTGAGAAGACGGTGATATTTTTTATCAGTGAGTGAGGAGGTTTTATGACGGTACGCGCCTTTCTCATCGGTTTATTCATATCTGTTCTCGTCAGTTTATGGCCTTCTTATACCACGTATATCCTCCGATCTGCGCGCGCAGATTACGCGCATCTCTCCGTTGCAATTCTCCTTCCTTTTCTCTTATTGCTGTTGGTCAATCTCTATTTTTCCCGCAAAAGTAAGGGGCTTACGCCTTCTGAGCTTATTCTCGTTGCTTCGATGGGGATGGTTTCTGCCCTGACGCAGGGCGAGTGGCTTGCGGGATATTTTCTGGGTGTGATTACAGCGCCAATCTATTTTGCCTCTACCGAAAATGGCTGGGCCGATACACTGCTTACGCGTTTGTCCGATTGGTCTGTTGTTTCCGATCACCACGCCGCAGTTGCTTTTTACGAGGGGTTGCCGGCAGGGGCGGCTTTTCCCTGGGGTAGCTGGATCGTGCCGATTTTCTGGTGGGGGTGTTTCTTTTTTGCGTTTTTTGCCGCCAATTTGTGTCTTATGGTGGTGTTTCGGCGGCAGTGGATGGATTACGAGCGTTTGCCTTTTCCCCTGGCTGCGGGTCTGCTGGAACTCACGGGTGAGCACGGGCAACGGGGCGCGCTGATGGAATTGTTGCGCAATCCGCGTTTTAAGATCGGATTTATTGTGGCTTTTTTTGTGTTTGCCTGGGATATCGTTTCCTGGTTTACCGAGTTGATTCCGCCGCTTCAGGCCAATATTGATAGGCAAATTTTTATCAGTGAGGGATTTCCATATCTGCGGTTTAAGACGAATCCCCTGACGATTGCGTTTGGCTATTTTACAGAGTCCAATGTGCTGTTTAGCATCTGGTTTTTTCATCTGGTGATGGTGTTGCAAGTGGGGCTGATGAATCGTTTGGGATTTGAGATGGGATCGCCCGATCCGTGGTGTTCTTATCATCCGGCCGTGGGATGGCAGAGTTTTGGTGGCTTGCTGGCATTTGTGGTATGGGGACTGTGGGTTGCGCGGGATCATTTGTCTGCAGTTTTTCGGAAGGCGTTTAATGCGCGCGGGGGCGATGTGGATGATTCGGGTGAGCTTTTTTCGTATCGCACGGCAGTGTTTGTCTTTCTGGGTTGTGTTCTGTTCAGTGTGTTGTTTTTCTGGGAACTCGGTCTTTCGGGGTGGGCTGCGCTGGCTTTTTGGAGTGCGACTCTGGTGCTTTACCTCGGGCTGGCGCGCATTATTGTGGAGACGGGGCTGATTTATTTGAGAACGCCGATTACTGCACAGGCTTTTACCTGGCATGTTCTGGGGATAACGGGTATTGGGCCGATGCATGCGATGGCGCTGGGTCTGGCTTACACATTTTTTGCCGATGCGAAGACGATTGGCGTGACAACGCTGGCGCATATTCCGCGTCTTGGACAGGCAATGAGTCTCCGCCATCGAAGGTTTGTGCCGCCTGCTGTGGGCATGGCGTTTATCGCTGGCGCGCTGGCGGTTTTTGTGTTTATCATTTATCAGGGCAATTACACGGTGGGGAGTTATAATTTTGGCAGTGTGAGTTTTAATGGCTCGGGCGATGGGGGGATTGGGGTGTGGCTTTTGACTGCCAACCGCATTCGAAGTCATGCGTTAGAGACGGACTGGATGCGTCTGGGTTGGCTGGGGTTTGGCGCGATTTTTACGCTGGGGCTGTACGCGCTTCGCTACCGTTTTCCGGGGATTGCACTGCATCCCATTGGTTTTGCGATTTCGGCATCCGATGTTTTGCGCAGTGGTATTTCGTCGATTTTTATTGTGTGGTTGTGCAAGACGTTGATTTTGCGCTTTGGCGGTCTTGAGAGTTACCGGCGCAATACGCCGCTTTTTATGGGGTTCGTGGTCGGTTTTTTGGCGGCGATTGCCTGCGGTGCTATTGTGGATTTTATCTGGTTTCCCGGTCAGGGCCATAAGATTAATGGTTGGTAAGTTTTTAGGGGTTATACAAATGAAGAGTAAAAAAATAGCGGCGCATCCGCTGGCTCAAACTGTCGCTGAGTTGCGTTCTGGGCAACGGGATTTGCAGGAGTACGTTGCGGACTGCTGCAAACGCATCGATGAATGGGATGGGGATATCCGGGCGATGTTGTCAGAGACGAATCGCCAGCAACGTCTGTTGGGTGATGTGGCTGAGCTTGTGAGTGGTGGTGAGATTCCGCCGCTGTTCGGCGTTCTGGTTGGGGTCAAAGATATTTTTCATGTTGAGGGATTTGAGACGCGGGCGGGTTCTGGTGTGCCGCCAGAGGTTCTCACGGGTCCCGAAGGCGGGTGCTTAAAGGCGTTGCGGGAGGCGGGTGCGCTGGTGCTCGGCAAGGCGGTTACGACGGAGTTCGCGTGTTTTAAGCCGGGGCTAACGCGCAATCCGCGGAATCTGGGTTTTACTCCCGGTGGGTCGAGTAGTGGTTCGGCTGCGGCGGTGGCGGCCGGGTATTGCCCTCTCGCGCTCGGCTCGCAGACTATTGGTTCGGTTATCCGTCCTGCCGCGTTTTGCGGAATTGTCGGCTTTAAGCCGAGTTATGCGCGTATTGATATTTCAGGATTCGTTCATTGCTCTCCTTCGGTCGATACGATTGGGATGTTTACGCAGGATGTTGCGGGTATGGAGATGGCGGCTGAGGTTCTGTGTGGTGGCTGGCGCGATTCTGTTACGTGGTCGGAGAAACCTGCGTTGGGAATACCTGTGGGTCCCTATTTGGATCAGACAGAACCACAGGCGCGAGCGGATTTCGACGCGCAGGTACAGGCTCTTAGAACGGCAGGGTACAATGTCGTGGAAGTGCGGATGCTCGACGATATTGACGATATCAATGACCGGCACCGGAATATGATGAAGGGGGAGATGGCAGAGGTTCACGCGCCGTGGTTCGATAAATACGCCTCGACTTATGATGCGGGTACGCGCGCGCTGGTCGAGGAGGGTCGCGCGCTTTCGCAATCTGAGATCGATGTGGGGCGAATGGGACGCACACAGTTGCGAGAAGAGGTGGAGTCTTTGATGAAGGCAGAGGGCGTTGATCTCCTTGCCTGTCCGGCAGCGACGGGCGCGGCTTTGAAAGGACTGGCGAGTACGGGTGATCCCTGTATGAACTTGCCGTGGACCCACACGGGTATGCCGGTGATCGCTTTGCCCGCGGGGCGCGCGTCCGATTCGGGGATGCCGCTGGGTATTCAGTTTATCGCCCCGTTTCACTGCGACGAGGAGTTGCTCACCTGGGCGGCACTTTTGGAGCGGGATCTTTAGCATTTTAGCCATAGGAGTTAAAAAATGAAAGCAGCTATTCTCCACAAACCCCATACCCGTGTTTCTGTCGAAGATGTGGATATTGAATCTCCCCATGAGGGAGAGGTGCTTCTCGATATTGTGGGCGCAGGGGTTTGTCACAGCGATTATCACTATGTGGATGGGCATGTAAAGCCTCGCGGGCTTCCTCTGGTTATGGGGCACGAGGGCGCAGGGGTTGTTAGAGAGGTCGGTCCCGGCGTGACCAGTGTTCAGGTTGGGGACAAGATTGTTCTCTCTCTCGATGCGATGTGCGGCTATTGCCGGAATTGCAGCGAGGGCAGTCCGGCGCTTTGTGAAACCCATCAAGGAGGTGTGCCGAGTCGCATTTCCAAAAATGGGACGGTTTATTACCACGGGCGGCCCACATATACCGAGCAGTCGGTTGTGGCGGCGGATGCGTGTGTGAAGGTGCCGGATGATACAGATCTTCGGATAGCGTGTCTGATCAGTTGCGGGGTGATTACGGGCATCGGCGCTGTGGTGAATCGCGCAAAGGTCGAAGCGGGCGCGACAATGGCTGTGTTCGGCTGTGGGGGCGTCGGTCTCAATGTTATTCAAGGGGGTGTTCTCGCTTCGGCTGGGAAGATTATTGCGGTGGATAATGTGCCGTATAAGCTGGAGTTGGCGGAGCAGTTTGGGGCGACGCATTTTATAAATGCGGATAGGGAAGATCCGGTTCAGCGAATTATGGAGATTACGGGCGGTGGAGCGGATTACGCGTTTGAGGTCGTCGGGTTTCCCGCGCTGGTGAGACAGGCGTTTGCGTCGGTTCGAACGACTGGAGTCGCGATTGTGGTGGGGGTGCAGCCGACTGGGGAGGATATATCCGTCGATGGTACAGATCTTTTGCGCGATCGTGCGATTATGGGTTCATGGCACGGTGCTGCCCGCGCTCGCGTTGATTTTTTGTGGATTCTGGATCTCTATCGGCAGGGAAAGATTAAATTGGATGAGTTGATATCGCGCTTCCGTCCGCTGGATGAGATCAATGAGGCATTCGAGGATATGGTTCAGGGGAAAGTGGCGCGCACGGTGCTGGTGTTTGATTGAGAGGCTTGATGTAAGAGGACTAAAAAATGGCTGTTAAAAAATCCCAACTCTATTCATCACTCTGGCAAAGTTGCGATGAATTGCGCGGTGGTATGGATGCCTCGCAGTACAAGGATTACGTCCTGACACTGCTGTTTATGAAATACATCTCGGACAGGTACGCAGGCGATCCAGACGCGCTCATTGAAGTGCCCGATGGGGGTAGTTTCGCCGATATGGTGAAGTTGAAGGGCGACAAGGAGATCGGCGATAAAATTAACAAAATCATCGGTAAACTCGCCGAGGCCAATGATCTCCAGGGCGTCATTGATCAGGCTGACTTTAACGACGGGAGCAAGCTGGGTGCGGGTAAGGAGATGCAAGACCGGTTGTCGAAGTTGGTCGCCATTTTCGAGGGTCTCGACCTTCGCGGTAATAGGGCTGAGGGCGATGATCTGTTGGGCGATGCATACGAGTATTTGATGATGCACTTCGCCACCGAGTCCGGTAAGAGCAAGGGACAGTTTTACACACCGGCTGAGGTGTCGCGGATTATGGCGAAGGTGGTGGGTATTGGCCCGCACACCCGTCAGGACGAGACGATTTACGATCCGACCTGCGGCTCTGGGTCGCTGCTGCTCAAGGCCGCGGATGAGGCCCCGAATGGGATTACGATATACGGACAGGAGATGGACAATGCCACATGGTCGCTCGCGCGGATGAATATGATCCTGCACGGTCACCCAACTGCCGAGTTATATAATGGCAACACGCTGGCTGCTCCGTACTTCAAAAATCCTTATGATAATCTCAGAACCTTCGACTTTGCCGTTGCCAATCCGCCTTTTTCCGCCAAGGCGTGGTCCAGTGGTCTCAATCCAGAGCACGATGAGTACGGGCGCTTTGAATACGGTATCCCTCCGGCAAAGAATGGCGACTATGCCTTTCTCCTGCACCTCATTACGTCGCTCAAGAGTAGGGGAAAGGGCGCGATCATTCTGCCGCATGGCGTATTGTTCCGCGGCAATAAGGAGGCGGATATCCGCAAGAACCTCATCCAGCGCGGTCTCATTAAGGGCATTATCGGCCTGCCTGCCAATTTGTTCTACGGCACTGGTATTCCCGCGTGTATTCTGGTTATTGATAAGGAGAATGCCCATGCCCGTACTGGCCTCTTTATGATTGACGCGAGTAAAGGGTTCCTCAAGGATGGCAATAAGAACCGCTTGCGCGCGCAGGATATACACCGGATTGTTGATGTGTTCAATAAGCAGACCGAATTGCCGCGCTATTCTCGCATGGTACCGATGGCCGAGATTGCCAGTCCTGCTAACGACTACAACCTCAATATTCCGCGTTATATTGACTCCAGCGAGCCGGAAGATTTGCACGATCTTGATGCACATTTGCATGGTGGCATTCCAGACCGAGATCTGGACTCGCTGGGTGATTATTGGGAGGTCTTTCCTTCGCTACGTCAGGCATTATTCATCGGCAATGGTCGCGCGGGCTATAGCGAGCCTCGGGTTGAGACGGTGAAGGATGCGATTCTCGACCACGACGAGTTTAAGTGCTATATGACGCAAGTCTCGGCTGTGCTGGATGGTTGGCGGGAGACTCACGATCCGCTCCTCAAGGAGCTTGATACAGGTGTTAATCCCAGAGAAATCATCCACATCCTGTCGGAAGACCTGCTCGCGCGTTTTGCCGATTTGCCGTTGCTCGACACTTACGATATTTACCAGCGGCTGATGGACTATTGGAACGAGATTGTGCAGGACGATGTGTATCTCATTGCCGACGACGGTTGGGCTGAGGCTGCCAAACCGCGTGGGATCATTGAGGACAAGGAAAGGAAGATTAAAGAGACGCCGGATTTGACTATTAAGCAGAATAAGTATAAAATGGATCTGATTCCTCCGGGATTGATTGTCGCGCGCTACTTCGCTATAGATCAGGCTGCGATTGAGGTGCTACAAGCCGATCAAGAGACTGCTGCTCGCGAGTTGGAGGAATTTGTCGAAGAACACACGGGCGAGGACGGTTTGTTGCAAGACGCCACCAATGACAAAGGCAAGGTTACCAAAACCGGGGTGACGACGCGGCTTAAGATCATCCGGGACGAACCGGATAGTGACGAAGAACGGGATGCTCTCTCGTGCTGCTTGGAGTTGATTGGCGTTGAGTCCAGGGCGAGTAAGGCTGTTAGGGATAGCCAATCCGCGCTGGATCAAAAGGTGCTGGCTCGATACGCAATGCTTACCGAGGCTGAGATCAAGACACTGGTGGTTGAGGACAAGTGGTTCGCAAGTATTCAAGCCGATATTCAGGAAGAGGTGCAGCGACTTACACAGCACCTCACAGGACGAATAAAAGAACTGGAAGAGCGCTATGCCCGTCCGCTTCCGGAGTTGGAGCGAGAGGTGGATGATTTCAGCGCGAAGGTTGAGGGACATTTGAAGAAGATGGGGATTGTGCTATGAGTCAAACATTCGATTTTGAGACATCTTCTCAGATATTGGGCAGTCCTGAGATTTCCGCGACGCTGTCTCGGAAATTCCCTGTTTCATCGATGGCTCCGAGATTTGGCAGACATCGTCTGCCAAATTCACAACACCGAATCCAGAATCTCTCGTGCTATGAGCCCTGACGACAGACGCCCCCTTTCATTAAATTTAAAACAGCTTCTAAGTAAAACGAAGGAGTAATAACATGTCAGTCTCAAACACGATAAATCTCCCAACTGTTCAATTCGGACAATATCAGATCAGTCGTCTCATCATGGGCGATAATCCGATCTACGGGTATGCACATTTCAATCAGTTGCTCTCACAACACCAGCAAGAAGCCAATACATCCGATCAGGTTATAGCGACTTTGCGACGTGCAGAAGAGGTGGGTGTTAACGCCTGGCAAAATACGCTTACCGAACGTTCGGCAGCCGATCTTCAGCGATACCGCGATGAGGGAGGTACGATTCATTACTTTTGTCTCAGCAGAGGGGGACACTGGTATGACGATCCCTCACTGATCGATGAAGCCGCCAAACACAATCCCATTGGCATGGCACCCCACGGAAGCGGTGTTGCTGGGCGATGCTTTCAAGAAAATCGCTTGGATTATCTTCGAGATATTCTCAAGCGTATTCGCAACACGGGTGTTATGGTCGGGTTGTCGGTACACAATCCCCGCATTATTGAGATTGCTGAGGAAGAGGATTGGGATATCGACTATTACATGACCGCGCTGTATTATTTGCAGGGCGCACGCGAAGAATTTGAACAAAAATTTGGTCATCAACCCCTGAGTGAAATCTATCTCCGCGAACACCGTGACCGCATGTGTGGCATTATTCGCAGCACTGATAAGCCTTGTATTGCTTTCAAAGTTCTCGCTGCTGGGCGCGCTATTAACTCCAAAAATCAGATTCGCGAGGAATTTGCCTTTACGCTTAAAAATATCAAATCCAATGATGTTCTTCTGGTGGGGATGTATCAAAAATTCAACGATCAACTCGGCGAAAATGCGGCGATGATAGCTGAGTTGTGTCAGACATAGTCTAACCAGCAACATATCAAGTCAGATCCCTGTCACTCTGAGATTTCCGAGATAGCGCTTCAGATATTCTCCGTCCCAGAGACAGGACTACCTTCCACTTCACAAGTCACTGGACTTCTCCCCCATATTCCCCTGGTTAATCCCACTGTTTTAGCCTCCTGATCATCAACAACTTCAAAGAGCATGATTTTTTAGGATATAAGAGGCTCTTCCGTTATGGTTTCAGCTTTGCCAGAAACGTAAAGATTCGGTATATTCAATAGCTTGATAAAAAAATTACATGGCCTTTTTCGTGCGTATTAAAACGGTCTGTAAATATGCGTCTATCACTGTGAAAGGATGTCAGCCACGCCACGTGGCAAGAAGCTCTATACTAAAGTGAGGATTAATGCAATGAAGGTATTCATTTCATATTCACACAGAGATGATGAAGCTCTGAATCGACTACACACCCATTTGGCACCCCTTCGTTTTGAGGGGCTTATTGATGCATGGTTTGATCGTGAAATTCTCGCGGGTGGAAACATTGATGCCGAGATTACCAAGGAGCTTGAGTCCTGTGATCTCTTCTTGATGCTGGTTAGTCCGGATTTCCTGGCATCCGACTATTGCGTCAATCGTGAAATGAAGCGGGCACTTGAGCGCCATAGGGATGGTGCAGTACATGTTGTAGCGATTATTATCGAGCCTTGCGATTGGTTTTCTTTACCGATACATGAGCTTAAAGTGCTGCCACGCGATGGCAAACCCATCAGCGAGTGGATGAACCAGAACAGTGCCTATCTTGATGTCGTCCAGGAACTTCGGCGTATTATTGAAACTCGTAGGGATACTGTGTCTGGTACAGAACACACTCCTTTCTCTGGAGGGACTATGGACACACAGCCAGCGGCTCCTTCTTATCGGATACAGAAAGATTTCGACGAAATAGACCGCAGTGAGTTCCGCGAGACCGCATTTGCGACCATCCGGGACTACTTTCAGCAGCAGATTGACCTGATCAATACGATTGACGATTTGCGCGGGCGTTTTGTATCTCACGGACCGAGTTCGTTCGGATGCACAATCGTCAATAGGGCACGCCTGCGGAACCAGAGTACAGCGCACATCACTATACATTGCGGGAACGGCCGTATGGGGTTGGGTGATATATCCTACTCGTTCTCGGAAAACGCTGACTCCAATATAGCAAATGGCATCTTCTACATAGAATCGGACGGTTACAAGCAGTATCTCGTCAATACTAACTATAGGCTTTAGAAATGACCAGGGGCAGATCACTCCAGAGAACGCCGCTAAGCGTCTGTGGAGTGAATTTATTCAGCAGATAGGAGTTTCTCCTACTTGATTTGGTTTGCTATAGACAGTCTGATATGAACGTGATTTCGTTTGGCACATCCATATTTGCCATCGGAAACCTTTTCGGCCACCTACCAGCATGACGGTTCTAAGTTGTGAGTAAGGTACAAAAGACAATGGGCAAGGCCCTTGAAGCTGAATACACCCTATCGGAAGAGGTACCAGTGGGTTACAAGCGTACAGAGGTGGGGATGATTCCGGAAGAATGGTCAATTCAAAAACTCGAGACAATTTGCGATGTTAGAGATGGTACACACGATTCCCCCCGATTCTATAGTACAGGTGTCCCCCTTATAACTTCCAAAAATATAGTAAACGGTAGCCTTGATCTTGAAAATATTTCATGTATTTCGGAGCAAGATGCCGATAGAATCAACAAGCGATCAAAGGTAGATCTTAATGACATTCTGATGTCCATGATAGGGACGATTGGGAGTACTGTGTTAATCGATTTTGAACCAGATTTCTGTATCAAAAATGTTGCACTTATAAAGCCGCAAAAAGTACTACCAACATTCTTGATCCATTTAATGGCGTCACCGTCATTCCAGACCTATTTGAAAGACAGCTTAGACGGTGGAATTCAGAAGTTTATAGCATTGGGAACACTCCGTTATCTGAACATTCCTCTTCCACCTCCTACCGAACAACGCGCCATCGCCGAGGTGTTGTCGGATATGGATGGATTGCTTGACGCGTTGGAGGAACTAATCTCCAAAAAGCGAGCCGTCAAGCAGGCCGCTATGCAGCAACTTCTCACTGACAAGACTCGCCTGCCGGGTTTCAGTGAGAAGTGGGAAACTAAGCGTCTCGGGGAACTAGAACAACGAGGTGACATCGAACTCTTTAGAGGTAAGGTGATTTCACAGAAGGACATTGATCGACAGCCTGGAGATTACCCAATTTACTCGTCGTCTGTCCATCTTAACGGCCTATTTGGTTCGTATGGCGATTACATGTTCGATGAGGAACTGATTACATGGTCTGTTGATGGCGGCGGACATTTTTTTTATCGACCCAAACACCGATTCTCAGTTACCAATGTCTGTGGTTATATGCGTATCAGGACATCATCCATTGACTATCGCTATCTTGCATATCACCTGCAGAATGAGCATTCACGTAAGGTCTTCGATTATACCCTGAAAGCTCATCCAAGCGTTATTCGAAGCTCCTACAACGTTGTGTTGCCTCAGCTTAACGAACAACGCGCCATTGCTGCCGTTCTCTCCGATATAGACGCCGAGACCGCCGCGTTGGAGCGACGCAGGGACAAGGCCCGCGCTATCAAGCAAGGTATGATGCAGCAACTTCTCACAGGCCAGGTGAGGCTGATCAAGCCGGACTTAGATCGCACGGAAGTTTAATCAGCTTTAAGAAATGAGTATTCCTTGATAGAACCAGATATTTGGGGGGATATTGATGTCCAATGTGCTGAAGAAACATCAAGAGCCAGTATCTTCCAGTATTGGGGACCAGCACTTCCCGGCTCTATACCAGAGTGCCGACCAGGCTTCACTTTCAGCACAATGGCGTTATCTTTGTTTGCAGAAGTGCCATATTGGTTGTCTTCTTTTGGGGAGTGTTGGTGCTGCCCTTACGACGATAGTTCCGGTCGCAGCCGTCAAATGGGCTTGTATTGTTTTGGCGATCATTCTGGTAATTGGAGTCATTCTCACTTTGGTATCCCATGTACGTCGGGACGATAAGGTGTGGTTTGATTGCCGCGCCATTGCTGAGTCCACAAAAACCGCTACATGGCGATTCATGATGAAGGCAGCACCGTTCAAGGAAGACAGCACCGCTGAGCAATCATTTATCGAGAGACTGAAAGAAATAAGAAAGGCGAGACCTTCTAGCCCAAAAGATTTGGCGCATAGCTTAGACCCAGATGTTCAGGCCCTTAGTCAATTTATGAGTGATATGCGCCGGAAATCCGTGGATGAACGGCGGGATATGTATCTTGAATCGAGGCTTCGCGATCAAAAAATATGGTATTCAAATAAAGCCACGTTCAATTCAAGGAAGGAAAATTGTTGGTTCTGGACAGTTGTGGTACTACAGGTTCTTGCCATTGTTCTCGCAATTATTTGGGCTGCTTCAAGTAGCTTGCCGGTAAACGTGGTCCCATTGCTGATGACCGGTGCTGCTTCTGCTATCGCTTGGAGTCAGATGAAGCGCTACAGTGAGTTGACTCAGTCTTATTCCCTCGCCGCCCAAGAACTGGGGGAGCAGGAAACGGTAGCTTCGAATATAACGAAAGAGGATGATTTTCTCGCACTTATAGAGCAGGTTGAGGAGACCATTTCTCGTGAACACACTATGTGGTGCGCACGCCGAGATGTGGTAATTAATCCAAAGTAATGTAACCCCAAAAGACTCTTGGATGCCAGGACATCGTGGCCCCTCTCGTTCATCTTAAACGCCCTCAAGGATGCCATTGAAAACGCCTATTAATGGCTATGAAATTGTGCACTCGACCAAGGAAATTACTATGGTAATAGATCGAAGCACGGAGCTATATATCTCACAGACACCCCTTCGACTGCCCTGTTTTTTTCCATCGGTTTCGAGTGTTAAGACAAACCTTTCACCTGTTGATTATGTAGAACTTCTTGTCGGAGCCCATTATCCGCTATTTTTGGTATCTGCCTATGATATCGCTCATTGTACCGAAGATCAGCGCTTGCGCATAGATACCGCGCTGACGCAAGGCAAGGAACGCGGTGCCGTGATCCTCATGGACAGCGGGAATTACGAAAGCTTTTGGAAAGACGATAAAGACTGGCATCCGGAGAGGTTCCAGGAGATCGCTGGTTCTGACCATCACCATCTCTGCTTCTGCTATGATAACCAGCAGCCACCCAATACCTCAGAGTCAATTGCCAAAGATGTAGTGGCCGGTGTTATTCGAGATCAGAAACATGCCTTCAGAACAGTGACTCCGATAATCCATGGAGACACGACATTGCTACCGGATGCGGCCCGCAGAACGGCAGAGCAGCTTTACCCCCTACTTTTGGCTGTCCCAGAACGTGAGCTTGGAGAAGGTATTATCGAGCGAACCCGAACGGTAAGGAAAATCCGAGAGGCCCTCAATGCGCTGGGTGTATATTGTCCGATTCATCTACTCGGCACTGGAAATCCCCTTTCGATTATTGCTTACTCGCTCGCTGGAGCCGATAGTTTCGATGGTTTAGAATGGTGTCAAACCGTTGTTGATCATGAAACAGGTAGGCTTTTACATTTCCAGCAATGGGACTTGATCCGCCATCAGACAGAATGGGGGCAATGCTCTGGACTACCGTACATCCAAACGGTCTTGATGCACAATTTGAGTTTCTATCACAAATTTATGGCAAGCTTATACGAAGCACTACATTTTGGAGATGTAGAATCGTTCATTCAAAAGTACGCAACTAACGAACAAGCCGATTTTCTAATCCAGGCCAGCAAAGGAGACGAATAGCATGGCGATTATTAGTTTTTCGCTTCCAACGATTGAACAAGCGATCCGGGACGTGTGTAGCACACTTGACGAGTGTACCTCAGTCTCGTGGAAGAAGTACAGCGAAGATGATTTATGGCGAGAACTTGTATCCTGTATCTTAGGTAGCCGGGTAAAATTCGAAGCTGTTCACGCGGCTGTTGAACGCATGGACGGTATGTGTTTGCTATCACAACCACTACGAAACACATGCTTTGAACAATATGAAGAGGATACGGTGACAGCACTTTCTGGGGGCTATCCATTCTATCGTATTCGGGCCAATCAGATTCGTCGGTCAGCAGAACGTCTATACACTTCAAGAGGATCAATTCTAAAATTACTCAACAGTGCCAGTGATGTTCGTAGCGCACGGCGCGTTCTGGTCGCTGAGGTAGCGGGTTTGGGTCCTAAGCAGGCGAGTCTGTTTCTCCGCAACATCGGTTACGCAAAGCACATTGCGATTCTGGATGTACATGTTTTGGCGTATTTGAATTGGGTTGGTCTCACAGACACCCCACTCAAATCAGTTTCGACGTTAAGCAAGTACGAAGTACTGGAAGATTCTTTTATTGAACACGCCCAGGTGTTCGGATACTCGCCTGATCAATTCGACCTTGCAGTTTGGATTGTAATGAAAGTGGCAAAGGAGGAATCTAAGGCATGGGTATTGTGACTCTTGTATCTGGTGGATTTGATTCAACTCTCATGAGTCTTCTGGCCCATGAAGAGGGAGCCACATTGTTTCCCCTCTTTATCGATTACGGGCAACTTGGAGTACATAAGGAATGGGTAGCTTGTCAGCGACTTCACGAACAATTCGGCCTACCGCCAGTGACCTACATGGATTTGTCTGGTTTTGGAAAGACAATCCCGAGTGGACTTACAGACAGCAATTTGCGCATCAACGAAGATGCCTTCTTGCCAGGTCGCAATCTCCTTTTTGTCTTGGCAGGAGCAGCCCATGCCTTCAAGGTTCAGGCTGATAGCATCGCGCTTGGCCTACTCAATCCTGCCGACCATCTTTTTCCAGACCAGACTAAAGGCTTCGTGGAAGAATGTGAAAGAATGATTGAAATCGCAATGGGCAGGCGAATTTTTGTTCTCACACCGTTAATTGAGTTTTCGAAGCGAGACGTTTTGGTAATTGCGAATGACCGGGGAATCAAACAAGCCTATTCATGTCATGCCGGTGGTGAAGAACCTTGTGGCGTGTGTATAGCATGCGTTGAGATTAACAATGCAAAGGAAAGGAGATAACCATGGGTGGCAGTGGCAGTGGCCGGGGTTTAGCCCCAAATGAACTCAGAACGCTCGAAGAACGTGCTAAAAAATCTCTCAGGGAACGTGACGGAGGCAAAAAACGCAATGTCTTTATTAGCTTCTCTTCGGATGACCTTGATGAAGTCAATTTGCTACGTGGTCAGGCTAAAAACGAAAACAGCAACATTGAGTTCAATGACTGGTCACTGCGAGAACCTTTTGATAGCAAGAAAGCTGATTACATCAAGCGGGGCATTCGGGATCGTATTCGTCAATCCTCTGTCACCGTCGTTTATGTGTCGGACAACACCGCCAGTAGCAAATGGGTGGATTGGGAAATACGAGAGAGCCTTGCCATGGGGAAAGGTGTCGTCGCCATGCACAAAGGCAACACTCCACCATCACGGCTTCCAAAAGCTATAACCGACAACAAGATTTCGGTTGTACCGTGGAATCAAAAACAATTGGCAAGGGTCATTGAAAGGGAGTCGAAAAATCGATAAAATGATCTAATAAACGGATGCTGCCCCGATCTGTTGCAAAGTGAGAATTGAATGATAAGATAAATAGAAATCGGGCAAAGTGATATTTTTCAGGACAAGTTCCACACCATCAATCAGGGCCTTATCAGCAACATCTCACCGTTCGTATGCTGTTGGGCAAGCCGGAGTAGCCATAGTGGTAATGTATTGGACCAGGGGGTTGAGTCTTTGATACAGAAAAGCAAGGCATAGAAAGCATGATATTGACACCATCAGATCGCATTCGCCTAATCAAGGAAATTGGTCATCGTCTCGGTACTGCCGAATGGGCACTAATTGATCTAACCCTTCGTCAGTTTGATCTTCCTTGGGACGACACTTGGGGTGGAAACAATCGATCGGCCTACATTATGAAGATGGTTGAGACAGGAGACGATGATGTGTTACTGGCTTTGGGTCGGCATCTGGGTTACGAATTTGGGATAGCGCACCCGCAAATAGAACCAAGTTTCTGGATTAAGGGATATTTTCGTCTTTTCGTGTCGCATCTGGCCGAACACCGCAAGTTCGCTGACGAAATTCAAAACGAGTTGATTGGATTTGGAGTGTCGTCGTTTGTGGCACACAACGATATCGAGCCGACTCGAGAGTGGCAAGACGAGATTGAAGTTGCACTGGCGACGTGTGACGGCATGCTCGTATTGCTTCATCCAAAGTTTCGTCAAAGCGAATGGACAGATCAGGAGATCGGTTACGCGATGGGGCGTCAATTACTCATTGTAGCCGCTCGCCTTGGGGCTGATCCGCACGGCTTTATCGGACGTTTTCAAGCCATAGAGGGAAATGGTAAGACTGCTGCGGCTTTAGCAGTGGAATTGTTTGACATACTTTGTCAACATCGGCAAACTCGTAAGCGCATCTCCGAGTCAGTCGTAGAATGCTTTAAGCAATCCTATAACTACACAGGTGCAAAGAAGAACATGAATCTTCTTGAGAACCTTAATTATTGGGATTCATCCCTTTCTTCTTACGCACGTTCTGCATTGAAGTCAAATCCACAGATAAGTGACGCTTGGGGAGTACCGGGGCGTTTAAACCAATTTATCGAACGTATGGAGAAGGACACCTTGACTGATTAAAAGTGAAGGTGTTCTATGCCAGCAGGCTTGGGTATCCTAAGTATACAGGGTTTCAGCAGTCTAAAGCCTGAATTTGGCGAAGAACCACACAAAATTGCAGATTTAATTGATTGACAAGCACATTGTGGCTATAATAATGAAACAAAACCTTTCAATTAGATTTGTATTGCTGTGAGGAATAGATGATCGCCCAATCCCTACACGAAGTACTTGAAGCCACCGGCTATCTGGAGAATGGCGAGCCAGCGCATGGCGTATATCTGGACCAAGATGCTCGTATGAAGTGCCAGGCCCGGGAGTTTTCCCCTGATGCCTTGTGGCGCGGTGACTCGGCACTTACTGTCTATTTTAAGTTCGAATCGGAAGTTCCATCTGCCGAGCAGGTCGCCCGGTGGCGCCGAGAAATCTGGAACCAGGGTTTCGCCCCTCTGTTGTGGATAATTTCACCCGAGAGGATTGATCTCTACAACGGTTTTGGCCGACCTCGAGAAACCGGAGATGCGACCAAGCACAGGTTGAAGACATTCCAAAAGATTGAGAATGAGTTGAATAACCTCGATGCGTTCGCAGGTCGGCTCGCCATGGAAACGGGACGGTTCTGGCAACAAACAAGTGCTGTTAATCGCAGGACCAGTGTGGGCCGACAACTTCTGTCCGATCTTTTCGTACTTGAGCGTGACCTCATAGAGTTGGGAATGGACCGTTCCGGCGCTCAAGGGCTGATCTGTAGATCGATATTCACCCAGTACCTGATAGATCGAGAAATTGTTACAGAGCAATTCCTTAAGCGCAATTACGACCATCATACCCTTGCCTCCATACTGCGTGTCCCTCTTGCCACGAAGCGGTTGTTCAGTTGGCTTCGAGATATCTTCAATGGCGACATGTTTCCTTCAGAAAGCTTATTTGCGCCGCAGGCCAAACACCTCCGCAGAGTCGCGGACTTCCTTGAAGCCGTAGATCCCGAGTCGAGACAAACAACGCTCTTTCCTTATCAGTTCGACGTAATACCGGTGGAACTGATAAGCGCAATCTATGAGCAGTTTGCTCACGCGGATCCATCGGATCCTAATACCCGTTCCCAAACGGGCGTTTTCTACACCCCACTTTCGCTCGTTTCTCTGGTTCTGGATGAGACCATGGAAGGACTCACTGGAGAGGAAACCGTACTCGATTTGACCTGTGGATCCGGCGTCTTCTTGGTCGAAGCTTTGCGCAGGTTGGTCAATCTCCAATCTAACGGAGGCAAGCCGAGTCGCGAATTGATCCATTCCACGCTGCACCAACAAATTTACGGTGTAGATATCAGTGAAGCTGCGGTGCGCGTCGCCGCATTCAGTCTTTATCTGGCGGCCCTAGAACTTGATCCAGACCCGCATTTGTCTCAGACGCTGAAGTTCGAGTCGCTGATTGGCAAAACTCTCATCGTCGGTGACGCGTGGGATGCCGGGAGTCTGGCTGCTGGACAGGGGCGGGCGAGGAAATTCGACATCATTATCGGTAATCCGCCATGGGGCTATCGAGGCAGAGCGACCACCACTGCACGCCACATCCGAGGCGGTCCGAAAGGTGCGTTTCCACCTCGTGGTGAAAGTCTGGACTTCGTTTCTCAGGCTATGCGCCTTGCGACCGCTAAGACTCGATTCGGCTTGATTCTGAACACTGCCCAATTCTTCAGTCTGGACAAAACCGGGGTGACCGCTTTGCAGCAGCTCATCAAGAAACTGTCTCCGGTGACGTTGGTCAATCTGTCAAACCATTCCGATTGGCTATTTCAAAAAAACGAAACGCTCGCGTTTGTCCTATTTGGGAGGCATCGGAAATTGCGACGCGACGCGATTACCACTGTGAAGGTTCCTTGGTCTCCGGTTGGAGCAAAAAGCCATTCTTTTGAGATACTGCCCAGCGATATTATCACGTTGCCGTTGGCTGACTGGTACCGAAAACCGGAGTTTCTGAAAGCTGCGTTTTTCGGGTCACGTCGCGATCTTTCGTTGCTGGACAGGCTGACATCGAGCCATCCAACGCTGGGTGACCAACTTGGGGAACTTGATGCGACACTTCGTACCGGGTTGACATTCAGTGATCGGAGCGGCGATTCGAGTTTTTTGCGCGGACTTCCGCTCCTCAACGCGCGAGACCTTCAACCATTTAACGTACCGGATAACTTGGCTTTTTTTGACAAATCAAAGGCCAAAGGGCCGCGCAAGCATGACATCTACCGCGCACCACTGCTGCTCGTCAAGAAATTCCTGAACCGCGACTCTCGCCTTGTCGTTGCCGTTGCTGATCAAGATACCGTCTTCACGAACGCCTTTTTCGGTGCGACATTTCCAGCCGCGTGGCACAATGCCGCTCACTTGCTCGCCGCCATTCTGAGTTCTTCGCTCGCATACTGGTTCTTCCTGATGTCCGCCTCCAATTTTAGGCTGTGGATGCGGTGGATCAAGCTCGGGGACATCGAACGCCTGCCGGTTCCCGATCTCGCAACGGCCCTGGGTTCCGATTCTGGCGCACACCTAACGCAGCTTGCTCGGGATATGCAAAAAAGTTCTCTATCCGCTTCCAACTGGCAAGCACTTGACGAGGCTGTTTTCGACCTGTATGACATGGACGAGGCTGACCGCATCGTCGCACGCGATGGTCTGGTGCGTGCCAGTTGGCAATGGAAGGCGGGCAGGGATGCTTCTGTAGAAGCCGCCACTATTAAACAGGTCTCGAACTATGCACGCACATTCCAGTCGGCAGTAGGTGTCTGGCTCTCCGCGGCGAATCAACGCTATATGCGTGCTGAAGTCTTTGATCTTCCGGAGCAAGCGCCACTCCGGGTTGTGCGATTCGTTCTCGAAGATCGCTCTAAACTTTTGAAACCTTCTGAGTTGGAGGTTATAGAATCAGAAGGAGACCTGAGAGATGTTCTTAACCGGATCGGTGAGCGCCTGGCCGTTCCACTTTCAAACTCAATAATTGGTCAGCGCGAACTTCGGGTACATGGTCGCAACGAGGTCGTGATCATTAAACCTGCCGCCCATCGACATTGGATGGGCGTGTCGGCACTGGAAGACGCAGACTCGGTCATTGTTGAAAGCTTCTCGGGAACCGCTGTATGAAGTTGCCCCTTGACGATTCGGCTACCAGCGGTCGCCAGTTCATTGATCTTGAGCGTGATATTGCCACGACGATCCTACAAACGATTGAGGATGGCTGGGGGCTTGCGTTGCGGTCACTGGATGTCAATACGGACACCGGCGAAGTAGAACTCACAGAACGACTGCGCGATGGTATGCGTCGAGCACTGAAACCTGGAAGTCCTCTGAGGGACAAAAAAATGGTAGTGCTTCCCGGAACCGAATCTCGTTCTCATCCCGATGTACTGGTGCCTGATGGCCGGCCCGATATCCCGATTTTTTCGATTGAGATATTCGACCGTTTTGGTGAGCATGATCCTCACGCGATCATTGAATGCAAGCGTATCGACGGTAACAATACTTATCTATGCCGCGAGTACGTTGTGGAAGGTATTGATCGCTTCCGAAAGGGTAAGTACTCGGGGAATCACTCTACCGGATTCATGATCGGATATCTGATCAGTGGCGACGCGAAAGCTGCTGTCACTGGTATTAACAACAATCTGAACCGCACATCACGCTCCAAAGAGAACTTGAAACCATCGGGTCTCGTTGCTGAGTCGTGGGTTTGGACAAGCTGTCATCCGCGTGATGGGGCTTCACCGATAAAATTGTATCACACATTCTTGGCATTCACGGTAGCGTGACTTGAGTACATTGTCGGAGTTCGCGGATATTGTCTGTACGTGTGAACTGCTATGGCAGCTAGACACCTCTGCATCTTGATCCTTTCGTTGCCACTTAACACCATTAACGCTACAGGGATACAAGTAGGGGTACAAGCTGGGATGCAAGCTGGGGTGCAAGATAGTTACGGGAAGCGGAAGACGATAATTTCGTAGGTCAAATTACAGGACAAGTTGTGAGGCAGCCAGAGTCAGGGACCGGGGGCCAAGCAGGGGCCAAGTTTGAAGGCTAAGCAAGATAGGGTCTGGGGTCAGAAGATTACAACCTCATAGGGCAAGTTTTTAGGCAGTCCGAGGTTTAAAAAAATAAGGCGACATGAGCGAGAGTCAGAATATCAGGTGGAAGCTGGAACCGGACGGCGACGGTCTGTGGTTGAGGTTCCCATTCTCTGCTGAGTATCAAGTGCCCGATTCCCCTGTTGGTATTGCCTCTACCCAAGAAACTACCCAAGAAACTACCCAAGAAACTACCCAAGAAACTACCCAAGAAACTACCCTAAAAACTATCTCAAAAACTATCCTGAAATGAATCATAGCCTTACTCAAAGCCGATTGACAAAGCTGCGTGCCGCTGGTGCCATTCGTCATGTCGGATCGGCCAGGGCAGATCGATGGGAGGTGCTGAAGTGAGTCTCTTCAAAGCAAGGGGAATAGAGGTACGAGCACTGTAGGACAACGGGAGATCCTCACGCAGAAGCGCGTGATTGCGTTTTTTAAGGATGCGCTGGACTAAGCCTATCTCGTACGCGCTATATATGCATCGATATACACCTCTGGGTGGTGTGGAACTGAACATACCGCCGTGCGAGCCGATGCGCGATGTACCCCAATTCGGTTGAGTTGTCTGCAATGATTCTACCCGATCTCGTTAGCGAACAGGTTTTTAACATGATCCCACTTCGCATTTTCATCAGCAGCGTACAAACAGAGTTCGCACAAGAGCGAGCGGCGTTGCGCGATTATCTGCGTGGAGATCCGCTGATGCGGCGGTTCTTCGAGGTGTTCTTGTTCGAGGAGGTTCCGGCGTCGGATCGACGGCCCGATGCGCTCTATCTGGATGAAGTGGAACGGTGCGATCTCTATGTGGGGTTATTTGGAAGTGACTATGGAACAGAGGACGCGGAAGGGTTGTCGCCAACGGAACGGGAATTTGACCGCGCGACCACTCTGGGTGTGCATCGTCTGATCTTTGTGAAGGGGACAGAGAATCACGTCCGACATCCGAAGATGGAGGCATTGATCGGTAAGGCGCAGGCAGGGCTAATTCGGAAACGATTCAATACCCAGGCAGAACTGGTAACCGGGCTTTATGCGGCATTGGTAGAGTACCTGGAAGTCAAAGAATTGATCCGCTGGGGGCCATTTGATGCAGCGCCTTGCGCGAAGGCGGTGCTGGAAGACCTCGATTTTGAGCGAATCATTCGATTTATTCGCACTGCACACAGAGCCAGGCAGTTTCCGCTGGCTGAAGACACATCTCCCGAGGAGTTGTTGGAGCATCTTAAACTGTTGAACGACGGGCGGTTGACGAATGCAGCGGTGTTGTTGTTCGGAAAGACGCCTCAGCGGCATCTCATTTCTTCCGAAGTCAGATGTGCCCACTTTCACGGGACAGAGGTAGCCAAACCGATTCCGTCCTACCAGGTCTATAAGGGCACGGTATTCGAGTTGGTTGACCAGGCGGTGGACTTCGTGTTGAGCAAGATCAATCGGTCAATAGGCACACGGGCGGAGAGTGCTCGCGCTCCCCGTACTTATGAAATTCCCGAAGAAGTTGTGACAGAAGCTATTGTCAACGCAGTGGCGCACCGCGACTATACGGACAATGGTAGCGTTCAGGTCATGCTTTTTGCGGATCGGTTGGAGGTCTGGAATCCCGGCAAGCTACCGCCGCCATTGACATTAGAGAAGTTGCGAGTCGCGCACACGTCGGTACCCGGCAATCCTTTGCTGGCAGAATCTATGTACCTTGCGGAATATATCGAACGAATGGGAACCGGAACGCTGGATATGATCCGTCGCTGTGTGAAAGCGGGTTTGCCAGAACCGGAGTTCGCTGTTCCCCAGGGATTTGTAACGAAGATTTGGCGGGCAGAACTTGCAGGCCAAGCTGGGGTGCAAGCTGGGGTGCAAGCTGGGGTGCAAGCTGGGGTGCAAGCTGAATTGTCAGTCAGGGATATTGCCATGCTACAAGCGTGTGTTCGGGAAGCGACAACGAGCAGAGAGTTGTGGATAGTCGCGGGATATTCGACCCGAACGAGGAGCTTCGAGCAGCAGCTTAGACGGCTATTGGCTGACGAGTTGCTGGAAAGGACTGTCCCTGATAAACCGAGTAGCCCATTACAGAAGTATCGGCTAACGGACAAGGGACGGGCTGCTCTTTCAGGTCTGAAGACAAGGGATACAGAGGCATGAGCGAGAGTCAGAACATCGAATGGAAAGAGACCGGGCGAGACGAATACCTGAAATGGGTCTGCGGATTCGCCAACGCTCAGGGCGGCGACGGTCTGTGGTTGAGGTTCCCGTTCTCCGCCGCGTATCAAGTGCCCGATTTCCCTGTTGGTAGTGCCACTATCCCCAAAACTATCCTAAAAACTAATCGCGCTACTACCCAAGAAACTACCCAAGAAACTACCCAAGAAACTACCCAAGAAACTACCCAAGAAACTACCCAAGAAACTACCCAAGAAACTACCCAAGAAACTACCCAAGAAACTACCCAAGAACAAAAAAACTAGGGAGAAAATTTTGGCCCTGATCGCCGCCAACCCCTCAATCACCACAGCGGAACTGACGAACCAACTCGAAATTACGGCAAGGGGAATCGAGTGGCAGATCAGTAAGCTGAAACAAATGGGCGTCCTTGCACGGATCGGGTCCGCCAGAGGAGGCCATTGGAAAGTAGTGGAGACGAAGGATGAGTAAAGTCGGACAACGGGAGATTCTTACGCAGAAGCGCGTGATTGCGTTTTTCAAGGATGCGCTGGGCTATACATATCTCGGCAACTGGCAGGACCGCGACAATAATCGCAATGTTGAGGAGGCACTGCTCACCGACTGGCTTGAGGGGCAGGGGCACGATAGCAAAATCATCGGTAAGGTGCTGTTTGAGCTGGGCAAGGTGGCTGCTCTGGGGGGTAGTAAGACGCTCTATGATGTCAACCGAGAGGTCTATAGTTTGCTGCGCTATGGTGTGAAGGTGCAGCCGGATGTGGGCGAGCATACCGATACGATCTGGTTGATTGATTGGAAAAATCCCGACAACAATGACTTTGCTATTGCCGAGGAGGTGACGGTTACCGCAGAGAATACCAGACGTCCGGATCTCGTGCTCTATGTCAATGGTATTGCGCTGGGGGTGTTGGAACTGAAGCGTTCTACGGTCTCTGTGACTGAGGGTATCCGGCAGAATCTCGATAGTCAGAAAAAGGAGTTCATTCGTTCGTTTTATACCACGGTGCAACTCGTGATGGCGGGCAATGAAACCGAGGGTTTGCGCTATGGCGTGATTGAGACGCCGGAGAAGTACTGGTTGCGCTGGAAGGAGGCTGAGGCGCATCCGGATGCTGGGGATAATCCGCTGTTGCGGGAACTGAGCCAACTTTGTGGTAAGGAGCGGTTGCTCGATATTGTGCATAACTTCATTGTCTTTGATGCGGGGATCAAGAAGACCTGTCGCCACAATCAGTACTTTGGGGTGCGAGCGGCTCAGGAACAGGTGAAGCGACGCGAGGGCGGGATTATCTGGCATACCCAGGGCAGTGGCAAGAGTCTGGTCATGGTCTGGTTGGCGAAGTGGATTCGCGAGAATATTACTGACTCGCGGGTGCTGATTATCACTGACCGCACGGAACTGGATGAACAGATTGAAAAGGTCTTCAAGGGTGTCAGCGAAGACATTTATCGCACAAGTAGCGGTGCTGATCTGGTGCGCGTGCTCAATGCTGGCGACGAGTGGTTGATCTGTTCGTTGATCCAAAAGTTCGGCACGTCAGAGGAAGGTGATATCGACGCATTTATTGAGGATATTCGCAGGCATTTGCCCAGGGGCTTTCATGCAAAGGGCGAGATATTCGTTTTTGTGGATGAGTGTCACCGCACCCAGTCTGGGAAACTCCACGAGGCAATGAAGACCGTGTTACCGAGCGCAATGCTGATCGGCTTTACCGGAACGCCGTTGCTCAAAGCCGACAAGAGGCGGAGCATCGAGACCTTTGGGCCGTACATCCACACCTATAAGTACGACGAGGCTGTGAGCGACAATGTGGTGTTGGATTTGCGTTACGAGGCGCGCGATATTGACCAGAATATTACCTCGCAGGATAGGATTGATCAGTGGTTCGAGCTTAAAACCAGAGGGCTGACCAACGCGGCGAAGGCGCAGCTCAAAAGACGGTGGGGTACGATGCGGCAGGTACTGAGTTCGCAGGATCGGCTGCAGAAGATTGTCGCAGATATTCTGCTCGATATGGAAACACGCGACCGTCTGCAGAGTGGCCACGGTAATGCGATGCTCGTATCTGGCAGCATTTATTCGGCTTGTCGCTTTTTTCAGATGTTTCAGCAGACTGATTTGGCGGATAAATGCGCTATCGTGACTTCTTATAGACCTGCTCCGGCGGATATCAAAGGCGAAGAGACCGGCGAGGGGTTGACCGAGAAGTTGCGCCAGTACGACATCTATCGAAAGATGCTCGCGGCTCATTTTAACGAACCGGAAGACACAGCGATGAACAAGGTTGGGCAGTTCGAGCGGGAAGTGAAGAAACGCTTTGTCGATGAGCCGGGACGGATGAAGCTTTTGATCGTGGTCGATAAGTTGTTGACTGGCTTTGACGCACCATCAGCGACCTATCTCTACATCGACAAGCAGATGCAAGACCACGGTCTGTTCCAGGCGATCTGCCGCGTCAATCGCCTCGACGGTGAGGACAAGGAATACGGCTATATCATTGATTACAAGGATCTGTTCCGGTCGCTGGAGCGATCAATCAGGGATTATACTGGCGAGGCTTTTGAGGGGTATGACAACGATGATGTGAGGGGGTTATTGAAGGATCGGCTTCAGCAGGGGAGAGAGCGGTTGGAGGAGACCTGCGAGGCGATTAAGGCTCTGTGCGAGCCGGTGGAGCCGCCGCGCGATACTGCGGATTATTTGCGTTTCTTCTGTGCTACTGACGACGATGGGCAAGTCAATGATAAAGAACCCAGGCGCATAGCCCTCTACAAAATGACCGCGGCGTATCTGCGGGCTTATGCCAACATAGCCAATGAGATGCGCGAGGCCGGGTACTCCGACGACGAGGTGCGAGAGATCAAGGCCGAAGTGGGGCACTATGAGAAGGTGCGCGAGGAGGTCAAGCTCGCCAGTGGTGACTATATCAATCTGAAGATGTACGAGCCAGCGATGCGGCACTTGCTCGACACGTACATCCGCGCAGAAGATAGCGAGGAGCTTTCGACCTTTGACGATTTGACGCTTGTGGAACTGATTGTCGAGCGCGGCGATGCAGCGTTGGACGCACTACCCGAGGGTATCCGTAAGAATCCCGAGGCCGTAGCCGAAACGGTTGAGAACAATGTGCGGCGGCTCATTATTGACGAGATGGCGGTCAATCCCAGGTACTATGAGAAGATGTCGGAGTTGCTGGATGCTCTGATTCTCCAGCGCAAGCAAGAGGCAATAGATTACAAGGATTACTTGTCCCGGATCGTCGCGCTGACTGAGAGGATCAGCAATCCGCAGACGCAGGTCTCCTATCCTTCAAGTATCGACAGTGCTGCACTGCGAGCACTTTTCGATAATTTGCAGGTGCGAGATTCAGCGCTATCCTACGACGCCGAGCCACTTGTGGATATCAAAGCGGCGAAGGCACTTGCCATAGATTCCGCCATTCGTAGTGTGAAGAAGGCTGACTGGCGAGGAAACAAGTTCAAGGAACGCGAGGTCCTCAGAGCAATCAAGTCAGAACTCGATGACGAAAATCTTGCAGAACAGATTTTCGCGATAGTGAAGAATCAACAGGACTACTGAGGTGGAAGGCCATCGCATCGACATAGGCGGGATATCGGTAGAGGTCGTCCGCAAGGACATCAAGAATCTCCATGTGGGTGTGTACCCACCAGGTGGTCGGGTGCGGGTGGCTGCTCCGCTGCGCCTCGATGATGAAGCTGTGCGGCTGGCTGTGATTTCGCGCATAGGATGGATTCGGCGGAAACGGTTGGAGTTTGAGCAGCAGGATCGCCAATCCCAGCGGGAGTTTGTGACCGGAGAGAGCCATTATTTTAGAGGGCGACGCTACAGGCTCAAGGTGATTGCACACGATGGCCGTCCGGGTGTGCAGGTGCTTAATAACGCGACACTGGGGTTACGCATTCGCCCGGGGGATAATCGAGACGCCCGGGAAGCGATACTTCATCGCTGGTATCGCCGCCAACTCCGCGACCAGTTGCCCCCACTGCTCGCCAAATGGGAAGAAAAAATTGGTGTGAAGGTCGCCGAGGTTCGCATTAAGAGGATGAAGACCCGTTGGGGGTCATGTAATGTGGAAGATAGGCGCATCTGGATAAATCTCGAACTCGCCAAAAAGCCGACTATGTGTCTGGCGTACATTCTTGTACACGAGATGGTACATTTGATTGAGCCGAGTCACAATGATCGGTTTCGAGATCTGATGGATGCGTTCATGCCCCAGTGGCGCTTGCACAGAGACACACTCAATCGCGCGCCGCTCGCTCATGAAGATTGGCGTTATTGAATAGAACGTGGGTATGTACAAAAAAATCACGGAATTATTGCCTGTTTCTGGTAGCGACCTTCGCGAGTTGAGCAGGGAAAGACTGGCGGATTATCTCACAGTTATTGTCGGAGATCGAGATGTTCCGGAGACAGACGAGGCGTGGAACGAGCGGCTTTGCGCGTTGGGATTTATGGTCGAGCGGGAGGATGGCCCGCCTGCATGTACGATCGCCGGGTTGATTTTGTTCGGCTATCGACCGCGCCGCCTGTTGCGCCATGCCGGTATTCGCTGGATGTGTTTCGATGGGGAGGAAAAGACTTATGAGGCTCTTGACGATCAGGTGATTGAAGGACCGCTTGTCGATCTCTGGCGGGTATTGTCGGGGGGGCGTGAACTTGTGGAAAAGGGTCTCATTGAACGTCTTGCCGATGCAATGCGGCCATTCGTGTCCGAGGAGGCGGGACAGGTAGATGAATCTATGCGACGGGAACGGCGTTGGCACTATCCGCTGGACGCGCTTCGCGAAGGCATTGTCAACGCGCTTACGCATCGGGACTGGACGCGGTACGAGCAAATCGAGGTGGTCTGTTACGCAGATCGCATTGAGATTACAAGCCCCGGTGCGTTGCAAAATGGCATGACAATTGAAAAAATGGTCGCCGGTCAGCGCATTCCCCGCAATTTGCTTATCTCCGAGACATTGCGGGACTATAGCTATTCCGATGCGCGCGGCATGGGCGTGAGAAACAAGATCATTCCGCTGATGCGGGCGCAAAACGGCGTTGACCCGGAGTTTGAGGCGACAGAAGATTACTTGCGGTTGACGCTGCGCCGAGGCTCACTACAGAGTTCAGGATGAAGGGCATTTTTCAGATAATTTTAACCGACATTTTTATCATAATACATTTACCTGCAAGGGGATATATTCAGATGAATATAGATATTAAGTGGGAGCGGAAAGACGGAGTCTTGATTGCAATGCCCAGTGGTCCTATTGACAGTATCACTGCTTCTGAATTTCAGAGTGTCCTGGAATCTGGTATTAATCCTGAAGAGCATGCATTGATCCTGGACTGTGAACAGGTATCCTTTATCAGCAGTGCAGGGATTCGGATTTTTCTGATCTTTGCCAGGGAATTTAAGGCATCGGGCAAGCAATTTGGAGTTTGCGCCCTATCGGATCCAATTCGCAAGGTTATGGCGCTCGGGCGTTTTGATCAGTTGGTCGCTGTCTATGACTCTCAGAAAGAGGCTCTTAACGCATTCAAGAGCAGTTGATCTACCGAAAGATGCTCGCGCTATTCGCTCATGAAGACTGGCGTTATTAATATGGAATAGCCTGGTGGAACGGGTGCGCTCCCAGTCCAGCGAGCCTATTCCGACACATGAACTCGCGTTTGTAAGTGCGGGAATGGGTCGGCTATAGAGGATCGAAATAGGTCAGATCAGCACCGTGATTTTCCATCGCGAGGACTGAGTCTCCTTTTAAGCGTACTCTGATGTCGCGCGTGCGGTGTTTCAATAAGATTTCGCGTTCGGCGAGGGGAAAGTGTATCTCGATGGGGGTGTTGATCTGGGGTTGGGATATTAAGAGATAGCCATTGGTGCATGTGAAGCGTTCGGCGACGGCGATATCGGACGGATCGACCCACGTTGGGATTCGGACATACAGGGGACCGGGGGATTTGATTGTGATTCTCAGGCAGTCATTTGTGTAGGGTGATTCAACCTTGATATGTTCGGTTTCGAGGTCGAAATGGAGATTTACCCGGTGGATTGAGGATTCGGTGCGTACGGCTTCGCGGAGGACTTCGCAGAGTGAGCCGACGCCCCCGCCTACGATGTCTGTATTGAAGCTGATCCGCTCAAAGCCGAGGGGCGCGTGACCATAAGGTGCGGGAAAGCCAAAGCCGCCGAGATGCCGGTCTGCGACCTGGCGAAGTCCGTCTATGTTGTGCGGATTGGGCGGGTCTTCGATGAAGCTGTTGTCGCGCAATTGCGAGGGCAATATGTGACATCGCGTGATGCGCTCGGCGTCTTCAAAGTATTCGGTATATCCCTTTCTGCCCAGTATCAGGGCTGTTTCGACAATATCGCCCGTGTTGTTGATCTCTCCTCGGTCGGGACTCGCATCATCTCCACTGTTCTCGATTACCCATCCAATTTCATCGCGAATTTCCCATAGCCCGTTGTCGTAAAATGCTTTGACGCGGTTGAGCAATCGCGCGTCATCGAGAAGGTCTGCGAGTTGTGCGAGCGAAGACATGACGCAGGTTGTCGAATGGGTATGCGGTCCGAAGCTCTCGCGGTCATAAGCTCCCGATTCGAGGAAGAATTCGCGGGTCGTTTTTTCTTTCAGAATTACGGCGAGTTCGAGAGCAGGTCCGTAGCCTGTGGCGCGGTAGTATTTGACAAGGGGACCGATTGATCGCGCGATTCCGGTGATAAAGGTATTTTCGCGCACTTCTATGCCGTGCTCATTTTCAAGGCGATTGAAGTCCCAACCCGAATCCGGGTCGAATAGTTCGAATATGTCGCGGATGCTGTTTTCGGCGATTTCGCGCGCGCGCGCGGAGTTTCTGTATTTGACCAGCGGGTACAGAGCGTGGAAGCCTTCGCGCACGTTGTGGGTCGTGAAGCCGTTGACAGGTCCATTGACCTCCGTGCGGTTGAGGGGTAGTGCGACCGGTCCGCTGTAGGAGAAGAAGGCGGCGTTGGCGTGTTTTTCAATCGCATCGGGATCGACTGAAATGCCAGCGGCGTCTTCGGCGTTGAGCAATGCGTTGAGGTGTCGGCCGGGCACGTGAGACTCGGTGTGGACTCCGCTAAACCGCAATTGTGGATTTGGGCTAACTTCGGAACTGAAGAAGGGCAGGTCGTTGTCGTCTGCATTGAAGACATTGGACATCATTCGGCTGCCCAGGCGGATTGCGTCGATGATGTCGGTGGTGTTGATGTTGGAGAGTTTCATTGTGTGAGGACCTGTTTAGGGGTTGATTCCGTGGGTTTTTTGTCGAATATGAGTTTATAACTTTCTTTTTTTTCCATAAGATAGCGGGCAAACTTCCGCTTGACAATGGGAATTAGAGTCCATAAACTTACAACTGAGGTAGTATCATAAAAATATCGGTTTTTCGTTACAGTTTTTTCACCCCCCAAAGGAGGTAGAGCATGAAGAACGTTTACAGAGATGTTTTTCGCCCGCCGGGATTTTGGGTGGCACTGTTGTGTACAGTGTTGCTTGCCTTACCGGTTGGGTTGCAGGCGCAGACCACGGGGAAGATCGCCGGGCGCGTTACGGATGCAGATTCTGGCGAGCCGTTGCCCGGAGCCAATGTCGTAGTGATGGGTACAACGATGGGGGCGACGGTTGATGTCAACGGCGAGTATTTCATTTTGCGCGTATCGCCGGGCACTTACGAAGTGCGAGCTTCCCTCGTAGGGTATCAGAGCGTTTCCAAGACTGAGGTGGAAGTGCTTTTAGACCGCACTGCAACGGTTGACTTCCAGCTCAAAGAATCGACGGTCGAATTGGACGCTATTGTGGTGACAGCCGATCTCGATCCCGTGCAGATGGACGTATCGTATGCACAACAGGCGATTACGCAGGAGCAACTCGAAACAATTCCCGTTGGTGCGCGCATTCGGGATCAGGTCGCCACGCAGGTGGGTTTGGATAAAGATGCATGGGGTATTACCATTCGCGGTGAAAACGCCATGAACATCGGTTTTAATATGGACGGCGTGACCGCGGCTGACAATCGCCATCAGCGCGCTTATACATCTTTTTCAAAGACCGCGATCAAGCAGGTTCAGGTGCTTACGGGCGGTTTTAATGCCGAATACGGGAATATCCGCGGTGGAGTCGTGAACTTTGTGACCAAAGAACCCAGCCAGTTTTTTGTTTCGGCAGAAGGCACGTACAATCCCGCCGGCAAGAAGCATTTTGGTCCAAATCTCTATTCTGAAGACAACTGGTGGGATGTGGGGCGTTTTCAGTCCAATACGCCTACTGAAGACCGCAATGGAGATGGTGAGCCGGACTTTATTGGCTGGAACCAGGAACTCGCAAACCGCACAGCCGGTGGACAACAATGGGTGGCTGGCGTAAGTGGCGATCCCATTACCACTGTTGAGCAGGCCAGGGGGATATGGGAATGGCAGCATCGGAGTCATGACGGAGATGATCCGTTTGCCGACGGTCCGTTTAACGCAAACCCGGAAGACCGCGATTACGATTATTTGTGGGATATTACGGTTGGTGGTCCGATTTTGAAAGACAAGGTGGGGTTCACGGCGTCGAGCCGCAAAGAGCGCATGGCCTATCCCTTTGATGTGGCCACGGTTTCTTATCGGGACAATACCACACAACTCAAGCTGACGTTTACCCCCACTGCCACGACCAAATTGAGTGTGCAGTATATCCGGGGGTTCCAGCACGGGAGCCATCAGGGCAATAATGTGGGCGTGCCACAGCGCACACAGCAGGCGGTTTTTGAGAACTATCTCCATTCGCGCATGTTTATGCCCGCTGCCGAATTCCAGAAGATGCTAATTGAGCGCAATCACGGGTTGGTCTCCTGGACCCACACTTTGTCGGCCAAGACATTTTACAATTTGACGGCGCGGTTTGGGAATGTGGATTGGACCACGCAATGGCATCCGCAAAAACTGACCAACGCGCCCGCAATGGCTATCCATACAGATGGTTCGATGGAACAGGTTGACGAGAGTAGTGCCGATGCGGCCAGAGCGCGGGGTGCCGTGGTTCTAAACGAAGCGCCCTTTGGCTGGAATTACAAGCCCGGTGGCAATGATATTCTCAATATTTTCCGAATGCAGGGCGGTGGCGGTCAGAGCCGTGCAGGCGACTGGTCCACCATGGATGATCTCGATATTACGGCTGATTTCACCAGTCAGATTACCCCGCATCACCAGATTAAAGCCGGTGTGCAGGTGCATCATTTCAATTTGCACGAAAACCGGGGTATGGTGCCAGCCGCAGTTCCCGAATTTAGCGATCCCATTTACAAGGATGAGTACGAAGGCCCGCGCGTCAGTTCAACGGATGATGTGATCTTTCCGTGGACCGGGCGCAGCGATCCGGACTTGCCCAACGGTGGCGATATCAATGGAGATGGCGTTTTCAATGAATCGGATGTGCCTTCGGGCGGCGCAACGGGTGATCACAACAACTATTTTGTGAAAACCCCGATCTTCGGCGGCGTCTTTTTCCAGGACAGGATGGAATATCGCGATATCGTGGTCAACGCGGGTGCTCGTCTGGATTGGCATCGCCCCGACCTTTACTTCGACCTTCCGAATGAAACCCATTTCCCGTGGTTTGGCAGAGATGCCGAAGCTGTTTATCGCGCGGTGCGCAAGGTGCGTCCACCAACCGATTGGGCTTTCAGTCCCCGTTTTGGCGCGTCTTATCCGATTACGGATTTGAGCAAAATGTTCATCAACTACGGGCACTTTAACCAGATTGTGAATACGCGCGATATGTATCGCACGCAGAGCGGTTTGGGACAGTCGCTGGAGTTTTTTGGCAATCCGTGGATGAAGATGGAGCGCACGATTCAGTATGAGATGGGGTATGAACGCAGCTTCCAGGGCCAGTATCTTTTGACTGGAACGGTTTATTTCAAAGATGGCGAGAACGAAGCATGGCCTGCCGTGCGGATCAGGGGGGCATTTAACACTGGTGCTCCGCGCAACACGCAAAATGCCTTTGTGACTGATGCGCGCGGGCTGGAGCTGAAGTTGCAGAAGACTCGAGGCCAGTTCTTTACCGGTTTCTTGTCTTATGATATTCGCCAGGCGCGGGTTCGCAACACGGCGTGGCAAGATATCCGCGATGCGAAGACGGTTTCAACGCCTTCGACAACCGTGCTTGAGAATAGCCCGAACAATGCTGCGCCGCCATTCAAGGCAAAGCCCCAGATAAAATTGGGCGGCAATTTCCGAACGCCCCTCGATTACGGCGGCGAACAGCGCCTGCTCAAGGGCGGCTGGAATCTCGGTTTCTACCTCGATCGCGAGGCGGGAGAGTGGTTTAACTACAACCCGGGCAATGCAGATGCTTCGCTGATCAATGTACTCAACGCGCAGTGGGTTGATGAATACGCCGCGCACCTGCGCATTTCCAAGATGTTCGATATGCCGGGATCGCCTATGCTGTTCATAGAGATTTCCAATCCGCTCAACTTCAAAAATACGCACACCCTGGGCGGCGGCAATCGCACCGACATTTTTGGGACTGCGCCCGAAGACACGCCCAGAGGAGGCGTGGGGAGCTTCGGCGGTGGTCGGGCCTTTGAATATTCCGGCACGAATACTGGCAACCGCTTCCGCGCGTATATGGAATCAATAGGCTGGACAGTAGATTCAAATGGCAAATTGCAAGAAGGCAAGCGACCGGGTACCGATGTCCTGGATTTCCCGGATATGCGACGGCCTTCGCTCCTCTTTAGTGACCGGCGAGACATTACGTTTGGCGCCAGGTTTAGTTTCTGAGAAGCTCTTTTAATTTCTTGGGACCTACCCCTCCTTCCCCGTTCGGGCTTTGCCTGTGCGGGGAGGGGCTGGGAGGGCATCTTTAATTTTTTCATGTTTACGTCTTAATGTATAGGAGAGAAATGTGATACAAAGACGATTTACAACACTTCTGGTGTTCGCGGCATTGCTCATGCCATTGAGCGATGCCAGCGCACAATGGATCGGAAGGATGTGGGGGTCCTGGCCCAGTATCGACTATTTTGTCGTCATGAATTCCCCGGGAGGACGGGCGACGGGTTTTACCAATCCCGACGTCAGGACTGTAAATGCGCAGGTGATGGATGGGTGGTGGCAGTTTGCCGTACGAGATTTTAATGTTCCTTCCTATTTTGAGCCATTTCAGGGCGACCAGCCCGAGTTGTTGGGCAAGCCATTTACAAAGTTTGTAAATGACTATAAGGAAGACGCGCGGGATTTTACGCGCACGCATTTTGAACTCGGCGATGGTCTTACGCCAAAAATTTACCGCAATCAGCCGCCAACTGTCACGCAGGATGGCGTGAACTTGTCGCAGACGCTGTGGACGATTTTTCCCGACCGCCTCGATCAGGTGATCCCAGATCTGACTGCCGATCTGTTGATCCCGCTCGAAGTGGGGTATGCGGGTGGTATCACGGAGCGGCGCAGGCTCTATGCCTGGCAAAGTCCAGAGCAGGATGAGATGTTTATCCTGATCCGGAGTTATGGTCGTCCCGATCCGCCCAATGTTCCCGACTCAAGAGTGGGTGCGCGCGGGTCTGCGCCGAGTCCCGAGTCGAGCACGGCAAATCCAGTGCTTGAGAACCTTTATATCGGGCAAAACGCGTACATCCAGAGAGGCGGTGGACAGGGTCCGGCTGGCGAGGTGCGGGATGAGGGCGCAGTAGAGATAGGTGCGCGCCACTACACGGCAAATCTCGGTGCGCTCGGCGAATGGGATGAGCTTTATTTTTACGACGACGAGCAAAAGCTTTTCTATGCAAGAGATGCCGATTCGGCGATTAAAGACGGATATCGTTCGGATGGCGATGATCGCGGCGAACCAGCACCTGCTGAAGGCCACGAGGCTCTCGAACTGGCCAAGGCCGCTCGGATCTCGGCTGGCGAGTTCTTAGAGTCCGAATACAAGGGCAAGGTCTGGCTATACGTCTCGCAAAATCCCACGACTTTTGAAGATTTGTCCGATACGAACAACTGGTTTCTCAAAGATCCAAACACTGAATCCTCTCAACCCCGCTTGATAAAGCGCGTTGAAGGCTCCAGCTGGCGCTCTTCAGATGGGAATACCCGCCCCGAGGTCTATGACTTCATCGTAGAGCCGGGGACGACGCGCGCTCAGCGCATTTTCCAGAGTGACGCGCCCGACCACAAACCCACGTCTGTCGATATGTGGGCATTTCAGATTACGTGGGGACCGTGGGATATGAAACCCGGGGAGTGGGTTCATATCGTAGAAGCCTGGGTCATAGCTGGCCCGCATACAGATGAGAACAAGCGCGTTGGCGCGCAGTGGGCCAATGGTTCGATTTCCTTCGAGGAGAAAGAGGCTTTTCTCGATAGCGGTCGGGATTCGCTGATGAAGGGCGTGGAACTGGCGCGACAGGCATGGCGGGATCGCCGCGCGGTCAACGGCACTGTGCAGGGCAAGGAAGTGTCGTGGCCCATCGGGGTTGCGCCGAGTCTTCCTCTCGGCCCGTCGTGGCCTTCCAATGTGGCTTACAGATCGGGTCCCGCGCAAAATGAGATCGAATGGTCAGCGGTTTCCGATGCCGTGGGCTACAATCTCTACAAGATGGTCGGTCATCAGACCAATTTGCCCGATCCGCCGATACCGGTCAACAATGGGCTCCTTACGGCGACCAGCTATATCGACACAGATGTCGTGCGCGGCGAGCGGTATTTTTACGCGGTGACGGCTGTGGATGCCGATGGGCAAGAGAGCAGTATTTTTGCCACGCGCGGTCTCGGCAATGGCGTGAGTCCATTTTCGGCTCCTGTTGACGATCTGACAAAGGTTCGCGTCGTGCCCAATCCCTACAGTATTTTGGGTGGTAATTTGTCAGATGGCGGTTTTAACTTCACGGGGCAGCCCAACAAGTTGCTCTTTGTGAATCTGCCCGCCCGGGCTATTATCCGGATCTTTACGCTTCAGGGCGACCTGGTCACGCGGCTTGATCACATTTCCGGTTCGGGCGACGAGGAGTGGCCGCTGATGGCAAATGACAACAACCAGTTCATTGTGAGCGGCGTGTATGTCGCGCATATTACCAATCCCGACACGGGCGAAACCGATATCGAGAAGTTCGTGGTTATTCGGTAGGCTCGCATTCAGACAAGGAGGCTGTTGTGAATTTACGTAATATTATCTGGGTCTGTCTGCTGGCATTCGTTCTGTCCGGCGTGCAGGCCAACGCACAATTTGAAGATCCCCGGGTTCTCGACGATGGTCAAAAGATTCGCGATATAGAACCCATTTATCCAAATCAGGAAGAAGTCAGACCTTCGGGCGTGAAGTCCGCGCAGAGCGGTTTTGTGTTTCTCGGATTTTCTACAGATGCGCGGCGAGCTGCGATGGCGGATGCGGGCGCGGGTTTGATCGGCGATGCGCCGGGTGCGCTGTTTCTAAACCCTGGTCTGCTGGGGTTTGTACACGAAAGGCAGGCATTTTTTTCCTATGCCAGGTGGATTTTTGAAACGAATCACCAGGTTGCTGGCGCGGTTTTCAAAATTCCAAATGCACCGGGTACCTTTGGCGTGGGCTTTATCACGCATAGCGCGGGAGAGATCAACGGCACTGCGATCAATCCCGACCCAGCCAGCCAGGGATTTACCGAGACGGGTACATTTACCACGACGAATTACGCCCTGTCCGCGGGCTGGGGTTTCCAGATTACCGATCGGTTTTCAGTAGGGGCAATGGCGCGTTTTGCCCATCAGGGGCTGGGATCGACTGATGTCTTTATCGCTGGCAATCGGCAAACGCAGTCGAATGATCTCAATGCTTTTGCCGTGGATATCGGGACCTATTTCAATACGGGATTCCGGAATCTGGTGATTGCTATGAGTGTGCGGAATTTCAGTCCGGGAGGGGAGTCTCAGTTTCAGCGCGAGCATTTCGAGTTGCCCCGGTCGTTCCGCCTGGGTTTTGTCTTCGATCTGGTTTCGCTGTTTGGACGAACCCCTGTGCCGCATCATCTGAATCTCGCCACCGAGATCCATAGTCCGATAGATTTCGACGAGCGCACGCTTATCGGTGTAGAATATCGGTTTAAGCAGGCGACCTCTGCGATGGGGTTTTCCCTGCGCGGTGGCTATAAGAACAATCACGATCTGGAAGATTATTCGCTCGGTGCCGGTATTGATTACAAAACCGAGGCGGGGAAAGGCGTTCGCATCGATTATGCGTTCAAGCATTTCAATACTGCTTTCACCGATCCCGTGCAGATGGTGAGTGCCACGATTAGTTTCTGATTAACCCTTAAACCAAAAAACGGCGGTGGATTTATTTCCATCGCCGTTTTTGTTTTTTGTGTTGTTTAACTTATACCAACCCGCCTTTTATTGCAATTTTTATTGTGTCTTTGCCGTCGAGATGGTATCCGCTGTGCAGGGCGTTGAATCCTTCGGCTACGCGGTCAATGGGTATGGTGTGGCTGACGAGGTCGGCAAAGGCGTATTCGTTTCGCTCGAGGATGGGGAGTGCGCGCACAAAGTGTTCGGGCTGGCTTGCCCACACGGCTTCGAGACGCATGTTGCGGCGCATAAACATCTGGTTGGGGTTGCAGTCAAAAGACCCTACATCGACAAAATGGCCCATGGCGACATAGGTGCCGCTGTGCCGCAGGAATGTGACGCCTTCGGGAATGGCGGGCAAAAATCCCGCGCATTCAAAGACGACATCGGCGCCTTCGCCGCGGGGCGTATTTTCGCGCACAATTTTCGTGCGTTCTTCGGGGTCGGGTATGTCGGCGATGTCGATGGTGAGGTCTGCGCCGAGTCGCTCCGCCAGTTCCAGACGCCCTTTGGGACCGCCGACCATGATGAGCCGTCCCGCGCCACTGACTTTGGCGGCGACGAGTGTGAGCAGGCCAATGGCTCCCGATCCCTGTACGACGACGGTGTCGCCAAATTGCAAGCCGGAACGCATTGCGCCGTGTACGCCAATGGTAAAAGGCTCGGTGATGACCGCAACTTCGGCGGGCATATCGGTTTTGAGCACGACTGAATCGGGGTTCCACAGGTAGATGTATTCGCCAAAGCCGCCACGCAAATAGGGGGCTTCTTCGGCTTGTAGAAAACCGTATGCGCCCTTATTTGTGCCGGGTGCGAAGAGGACCCGATCTCCGGGCGCGATGGGATTGCCCAGATAATCGGTTTCTACGCCCGATCCCAGGCTGTCGATGATGCCGACATTTTCGTGGCCGAGAATGATCTCGCCCTGCAATCGCTGATATTCCCAGTTGTGCAGGTCTGTGCCGCAGATGCCGGCGAGTTCTTGTTTGAGCAAAATCGATCCCGGTTCTGGATCGGGAACGGGATATTCGCGTATTTCAAATTTTTCGCCGCTCATGACTGCGGCGCGTCCGATGCGAGACATAACAAGCTCCTTGGGTTATGAATTTTTTGAGAACAATCTGAGATCTGCGTCAACCATTTCTTTTACGAGGTCTTCAAAGCAGATGTCGTAAGTCCAGTTGAGTTTGTCTTTGGCTTTGGTGCAATCGCCGATGAGCAGATCGACTTCGGCCGGGCGCAAGAATCGCGGATCGATCTGAACGTGTTCTCGATAGTCGAGGCCGACGTGTGAGAAGGCGATTTCGCAAAATTCGCGTACCGAATGGGTTTTACCAGTTGCGATGACATAGTCGTCGGGCGCGTTTTGTTGGAGCATTATCCACATGGCTTTGACGTATTCGCGGGCGTGCCCCCAGTCGCGTTTGGCATCGAGGTTGCCAAGGGAGAGGTGACCGATTTGCCCGAGTTTGATGCGTGCGACATGGGAGGTGATTTTGCGGGTGACAAATTCAAATCCCCGACGAGGGGATTCGTGGTTGAACAAGATGCCGCTGGCGGCGTACAGGCCATAGGCTTCTCGATAGTTTCGGGTCAGGTCAAATCCCGCGACTTTGGAGATGCCGTAGGGCGAGCGCGGATGAAAGCGCGTGATTTCCGTTTGGGGCACTTCTTCGGCTTTGCCAAACATTTCGCTTGATCCGGCAAAATAGAATCGACATTTGGGTACGAGTTCATTGAGGGCTTCGAGGACATAGTGTGTGCCATTGATGTTGGTATTGAGCGTTGAGAATGCGTCTTTGAAGGAGGTATCGACAAAGCTTTGCGCTGCGAGGTGGTAACACTCGTCGGGTCGGACAATGCGCACGACATTGTAGATGCTGGGAAAGCTTTCGAGCGATGCGGGATGGAGTTCCACTTTGTGTTGCAAGTGGGTGATGCGTCCGAGCCGGTGTTCGGGGTCTTCGAGGGCCACGCGCCTGACAATGCCGTGTACTTCGTAGCCCTTATCGAGCAGGAGTTCTGCCAGATAAGAACCGTCTTGTCCCGTAATGCCGGTGATTAATGCCTTTTTTGCCATGAGATTCCTTTCGAAAATGCGGCACGCGTGCCAGCGCAACAATTAATGTGGAATACGAAGGTACGTCAAGTCAATACATGCGTATTTTCAAAAAGTTCATGCAGTAAGAGCCATTGACAGCAGTGATTCTTTTGGATATTTTAGACTAAGTGCCGGGGGAGAACCTTTCAGGAGGAGATGCTATGAAATACTGGCTGATGTGTACGGTCGCCGGGCTGTTGGCTTTGGGCGCATCTGCCCAGGCCGATGTGGTCGGTGAAAAAGAAAAGAAGGGTGAAGGTGAGGTCAATATAGGTCCTATTCGCGCGGGACAGTTGGAAGTGACGCCGATTATGTCTGTGCGGTTTTCAGGTAACAGCTTGTTCTATCGCGCTGGAGTTCAAGTGGCTTATTCGATTAGCCGATGGCATCAAATTGGCGGTTCTTTTATCGCGGGCAATAGACAATACGACCGGCGCGCAGGTCTCGATTCTCCCAATCGGGATGATCTAATACCCGCGCTGGACAATGCAACAATAGATGCCCGTGGGCGTTATTTGACGGTGGATGACGGGTTTGGATCTTCGGTGTCGGGTTTTTATCGGTTGAATGTTCCCTTCCAGATTAAAAAGCGCACCTTTCCGTTTTTAGAAGCTTTTGCTGCACGCGATTTTTGGGGATGGGGCAATGTCAGTGAATTGGGCGGTGGCGCAGGTACGCGCCAGGTGTTGTCAAAACACACGGCTCTGAACGCGATGTATGGGTATTCGGTCTTATTTGCTGGGGAAGACCGCATCAAACGTCATTTTGTAAGGGGTGGCGTGTCGGTGTTCTTTAGATAAAGTCGGATACTGCTGAAAATAGACTGCTCCCGGCCTTGAAAGAGGTCGGGAGTTTTTTGTTTATCGCTTCTCGACCATTGCTCATTGTTCCCCGCTGTGTATTTATATATATTGGGGCATCACGTTTGAGACAGATGTTCCCGATTATATAAAGTGGGAGGAAATATTACAAGATGGCACTTGGGGAGGGAATAGTTGATCGCGATGCACTCGCTGTGCGGGAAGGTGTGACTGCGCGGTCAATCATTTTGGGTCTGGCACTCGCGTTGCTGGTGATTGGGTGGAATACTTATGTCGAATATATCGCCCACACCGCGCGTATGAATATCACACATTTTCCTATAGCATTGTTCGCGCCTTATGTGGTGTTGACTCTGGGCAATGCAATCGCGCGTCGATGGCAGGCCCCCTGGGCATTGACGAGTACCGAAGTATGGGCGATTCTGGCGATGGGATTGGTGGGAGCTGCTGTTCCCGCCTTTGGGCTGACGAGTTATTTTTTGGGCATGATTTCCATTCCCTATTATCTCGCCACGCCAGAGAATCAGTGGGAAAGTTATTTTCACCAGTATTTGCCCAACTGGTTGATTCCCTCCAATGAAGGCGGGGCTATGCAGTGGTTGTTTGAGGGCCTGCCCAGTCCGGACATGCCCATTCCCTGGGGCGTGTGGTTTGTGCCTTTGTTTGGCTGGATGACGTTTATTGCCGCCATTGTGGTAGGATGTATTTGTCTGGCGGTGATGTTGCGCAAGCAATGGGCAGAGCACGAGCGGTTGGCGTATCCCATTTTGCACCCGGCGGGTGATCTGGCCGAAGCAGAGCACAGAGTACCTCTTTTAAAGAATAAGTTCTTCCTGTTTGGTGCTGCAATTCCATTTCTCATCCTGTCCTGGAATATTATCAGTTATTTTTCACCCGGATTTCCGGTTATAAGCCTGGGACCGGGGTGGATGCCCATGGGTGTGTATTTCCCGCGCATCCATGTGCGGTTTAATTTTTATACTGTGGGTTTTGCCTATTTTGCCAACCTGGATGTGTTGTTTTCCATCTGGGTATTTTATTTGTTTTACTGCGTGCAAGTTATGTTTTACAGGCGCGTGGGGATTAATCTGAGCAATAAAGGCAGTGCTGCAGATGCGACGACCTCGCTACAAGCTGGGGGTGCATTTGTGGCGATGGTTTTATTTGGATTGTGGATGGCGCGGTTCCACATTCGCGATGTGTTTGCCAAAGCGTTTCGCGGAGGGTGGCAGATCGATGATTCAGATGAGATGCTTTCATATCGCGCGTGTGCGTTTGGCCTGATATTTAGTCTGATTTTTCTGATTTTCTGGTTCCAGGCTGTAGGTATTAGCTGGGCTGTTGCGATTGCTCTTACGCTGGGTATTTTTATTACTTATCTGGGCACGGCAAGGGTGATTGCCGAGACGGGCGTTATTTATTTTAGCATGCCGATGACGCCCAATGGTCTTTTGCCTTTTATTTTTGGACCCAAATCATTTGATGCTTCAACGCTGACGGCATTGCGTCTGGTTGATTCGGTGCGCTCACAGAGCAAGGCGATGTTTATGCCTCCGCTCGTGCATGCGGCGCGCATTGCAGATATGGCGGGAAGAAATAAGAAGTTGCTGGTTGTGGGCATTGGACTGACGCTTGTGATCGGTATTGGCGCTGCAATTGCCTATTCGCTTTATCTGGGCTATTTGCACGGGGCTTATAATTTCAACGATTTTCCATTTACGCGCTATCCGCCGAGAACCTATGATGGGCTGGTCAAAGCACTGAAGGGCGAAGAAAAATGGGAGAGCGAGCGCCCCCTGTTTTTGCTGTTGGGCATTGGCATTTTTGCCGTGGTGAGTCTGATGCGCTATCGCTTTGCATGGTGGCCCCTCGCGCCCATTGGCATGGTTGTGCCGCTGACGCATGCCGTGCATTCAGTTTTTTCCGTTTTTATGGCATGGGGCATCAAATCGATCATTTTACGCATAGGCGGTGTGGATCTCTATCGGCGTTTGCGTCCCTTTTTTTTGGGCCTGCTCGTAGGCCATGCCCTGGGCGTGCTGCTGTCGTTTTTTGTCGATCAGATATGGTTTCCAGGCCAGGGCCATCGTACGCATTCGTGGTGAGAAAGTGAATACTTATTTTCAAGTATCTGTGGTGCTGCCGCAGACAAGGGTTGAAATCGCGTCTGCCCAATTGTTTGAGCTGGGTTGCTGTGGTGTTGTGGAAGAGGATATAAGCGATGGGGTTTGTTTAACGGCGTATTTTGAGGCGGTGCAAAATGAAGCGGAGATAGAACAGGCTCTCATGCCCTATAAATGCCGCTTTGAGCCCGTGTCCGATACGGATTGGACACTGTCGTGGCGTTCTTTTTTTCGACCGGTTTATCCCTCCCCTCGCATGGCAATTTGTCCACCGTGGGACAGGGTGCCTGATCCTCCGGGCGGTTTTACAATCGCGATTGATCCTCAAATGGCGTTTGGCACCGGGCATCACGAGACAACGCGTCTGGCTCTTTTGGGTTTAGAGAAGAAGATAACATCAGGGGATCGGGTGCTGGATGTTGGTACGGGATCGGGAATTTTGAGTATTGCAGCGGTGAAGCTGGGGGCGTCTGAAGTAATGGCTGTGGATATTGAGGCGGCTGCGATTGAGAATGCCCGAGCCAACTGTATTTTGAATGGTGTGGATACAAAGGTGGTTTTAGGGCAGTATTCTGTCGATAGGGTATTGGGGATTTTTGATGTGGTGGTTGCAAATATCATCAGCAGTATTTTATTTTCGCTCATTCCAGAACTGGCAAAGCGGCTGCATCCCGAAGGATGCGCGATTTTAGGAGGGATTTTGGATCGCGAGCGCGAGGCATTTTGTGCGGTGCTGGACAGAGCCAATCTGGTGCTTGATGAGATGCTCGACGATGGCGAATGGCTGTGTGCGATTGCGCGCAAATTCCGATAGGATAAACTGTGAACCAGACTGTTAAGGATCGCATCTACGCTTTTTTGGAACAGTGCGATACAGGTGTACACGCAGAGGTGCTGGCTTCTGAGGCAATGGGGTTACACGGCGCACGCGGCTCCATAGCCGATAAAGTGGTGCGCGCGGCTGTTGATGATGATTCCCGGTTTGTATGTGATCGCAGTGGGTTGTGGTATTTAAGACCTCCAGGACAGGGTAAGACCCTGCGGGAGGTTTCTTTTTTTTGTTTTGGGCTGGTCCCGTCTGCGGATGCAGAGGTTTATGCACTCGCAGGGCGCAAGGTGCAGATGGGCGGGCACGAGACGCTATTTCCCACAGTTCAGGTTCGCATGGGTGATCGGGAGGGAATTTTGGATTCTTATGCCGAAGGAGTGAGAGATGCGATTCCTGCAGGGTTTCAGTGGTCCAGAATGAAGAGAGATTTGAACAGGCTGAGTCGTCTGATGATGGGCAAAGATGTCGTGGATTCCGGGATTTGCCTGTTTCGTTTGGGGCGGCATTTCTATCCCGATGTCCGTTTGCATTCTGTCGAGGATCTGGCTTCTGCTATGGGACTGTCCTTTGTGTCGGATCGCGGGGCTGAAGGAGAGGCGAGTTTGCAGGCCGATATTTTGTTGGATCTTTTGGAACGGTGTGAAGAGGAGGGGCTTAATACTATTGAGGCAGTGACCGCCGTGTTGTACCCGGATCCCGTTCCGATACATTTTGATGCGTATGCTTTTGACGCGGCATTTTTGAGCGCGTTACCCGAGTTGCCGGGGGTTTATATTATGCGGGATCGCGAGGGTGGCGTGATTTATGTGGGCAAGGCGGTGAATTTGCGAAGGCGCGTGGGCAGTTATTTTGCCAGACGATTGGAGCGACCAGAAAAGACGCAGCAGATTTTGGATCGGATATGGTCTATGGAGGTGGAGACGGTGGGGTCTGAGCTTGAAGCGCTTTTGCTCGAGGCGAAATTGATCGCGCTGTGCCAGCCAGAGTTTAATACGCAGCTCGATGTACACAAGCGCGATGCGGAATTGGGTAATTTAAAAAATATAGTGCTGATTCTGCCATCGGCTGAGCAGGAATGCGTTGAGTTGTTTTGTGTTGTGGATAGTACGTCTTTTGCCCAGGTGCGTGCGCGCAAAGATCTGTGTGATTGGGATGCGATAGAGCGTACGCTGCACGAGTTCTACTTTTTTGCGGAATTGGAATCAGACCTTGAAACAGGTACCCTTTTTGAAATTTTGAAAAGCTGGATGGTCGCAAAACGCGATGCGATAAATTGGGTGGATATGGATCGTTTGGGCAGTCCAGAAGATGCGATGCGGATTGTGCGCGAGTACGTGCAACAATGCGATGATGAGGATTGGGAGAAAATTTCCTGGCGGGTGTAGAGGCTTATCCGCAGATAGCTATGAATTTACAATTTGTACAAAACTTGTTCAGTAGTGGGGCTTACGGGATAGGGATAGCGACGATATTGTTCTTTGTATTTTCGAGTCTTGCCGATAGCAAAACGCAAGACGAATTGCTCGCCGAGAAATTTTCTCCAATTTTGATTTTGGCAGAAGAACCAGAGAACCCAGGTCGCAAAGTAATATTCCCCGAACCCGTAGAAATCATGGGCGCGAAATCCGCTTATAGCCTTTGGTTTTCAGTGAAAGTCTATGGCCGAACAACGGAAGGGAAATACGATCAAGGGTATATCGGAAATTACAAATATTCAGATGTAATAAAAGCGTTTCCCAAATTCAATTCGCTTCCCAAAGTCGATTTTTCAAAAAATGAATTTGCTTTTTTACCCAAAGAGTTCATTTATCGGGATACGATATTGTTAGACGTCTTAAAAGTGTTAGAAACCCGTTCTGTCCAGGCAGGTCCTGTACAGGCAGCAATCCAAATAGATCCTATACAGGAAGGTTCTGCAAAGATAAGTTCTATAGAGATAGCACAAATAGCACAGGTAGATTCGGCACTTTTTTTTGATCCACATTTTGACTATCCCGGCAATAAGGAAAAAGGCGATGACAAGGAAAACTGGTATTACCATTATGAAAATACTATTCACCCTCACGCTGGAAAGCATTTTAAGAATACAGCATACGCGCATATTTTTCAGATTGAGAGCAGTGTTCCCGCATATCACAACAAATTTACAATACGGTATTATTACTTTTATCCTTTTAATGATTGGAAAAACAACCACGAAGGGGATTGGCCGTTCATTGACGTCATTATAACAGACCGCGATACCGCTAAGGCAGAGCTTTTTGGCGTGAACTACTCGTTTCACGGTGATGGGTTAAGTTATATAAAAAAGGGCGGCAGAAAATTCAATCCTCAGAAAGAATTTGCTCCGGCAGAAGGGGGCACGCATCCCGTCGTTTATATAGGGGCAGGTTCCCATGGCAGTTTTCCAACCGGTGGTGATTATCCCCGGAGAATATGGTTTATTGATCTTACGGAACATCTGACAAACCGTGGGATTGTCTTGAGTACCGAGATTGATGAAAATACAAATCCCGATCTCGCACAATATTATGATTTGGTGCTTTTGCCCACGCCCGATCGAGATAACGCCCATAATATGGGGTTGTCTGCAGACATGAGTTGGTTGGGGGCCGAAGTAAGATGGGGCGAACTCGAAGTGGATTCGCCTTTGGATTGGCTACCAATAACTGCGATTGTTCAAAATAAATCTCCCGAGGGACCGTTTCACAAAAGCAACTGGAATAAATTTGAAACCGGCAGTTATGACAGTAAAGAGATTCCTCATACCGATTTTCACCACTACCCCATTCTTCAAGCGGTTACCTGGCGAGATACCATTGACCTCGTGGGTGATATTGTGGTGTATCCTGGTGCGACCTTGACGATTGAGGAAGGAACGCTGATCCGCGCGTATCCCAATCGGGATATTCACGACATTGCAGATCCAGTGCGCGTCGATATTGTGAACTACGGAACGATAAATGCCGATGCGTCAGGGGGGCAGCAAATCGCATTTGAAGGTCAAATAACTGAACATTCATCTCGTCCGAAAGCCGGCGATTGGTATGGCATCCGCAATTACGGCACCGCGACCTTGAAAAATTGTAAAATTCAACATTCCGTGGTCGGTCTGGAGGGCAATGGCATCGAGATACTGGATAATGTGATATTGGTGAACAACACGAAGAATAATACGCCTCTTGCCCAGTGCGATTTTAATGGCGATGGAGCGGTGAATTTTGCCGATTTTTTGTTATTTGTTGCGGTTTATGAAAAACAAACATCAGACTTTGGCTTTGATGGTCGCATGGACTTGAATAACGATGGCACCATTAATTTTGCCGATTTCCTCATCTTTGTTAGCTGCTATCCCTGAGACCGATCTTTAGCCTCTACTTTCCCGAAGACTTTAGACCGTGTCCCGTGAGGGGAGCGACGACGATTTCGTCTTTTTGAGATGGGTATTTCACATAAGCTGCAATGGCTGTGGCCGAAGTGGGTTCGATGTAAAAGCCCATTTCGGCCATTAGTTTTTGGGCATTGCGCGTTTCGTCGTCGTCAACGGTGAGGATGTCGCCTTCGGTTTTATCAATGCACTGCATGATCTGTGCTGCACGGGCTGGTTCTGCAATGGCGATGCCTTCGGCGATGGTCGCGGAGGAGTTGTCCACCCAGTTGGGTGTGAGAGGGGCGCAATGGGCGGATTGAACGGCGATGAGTTTGGGCAGGTGGGTGATCAAATTCTGTTTGAGAAGGTCTGTGAATCCGATGTAAGCCCCAATTAGTAGCGTTCCATTTCCCGTTGGTATGATGAGTGTATCTGGCGCGATGAAATTGCGTTGTTCCCAGATTTCATAGGCAAATGTTTTTGTGCCGTGAAAGAAGAAGGGACTCCAGACATGGCTTGCATAAAAGTGTTTTTGCGCCGCGTCTTGAACCGCGCGCGCCGTATCCTCTCGCGTACCTGGGATTTTGTAAAGGGTTGCGCCATAACTCTGGATTTGCGCGAGTTTTGCGGCTGATGTGCTGTCGGGAACGTAGATGTCGCAGGCAATTTCCGCACGCGCTGCGTAAGCCGCGACAGCCGCACCGGCGTTGCCCGATGAATCTTCGACCATTTTCTGAACGCCCAATGCTTTTGCATGGCTGATTAAAACGGTTGCACCGCGGTCTTTGTACGAGCCGGATGGAAACAGGTGATCTTGTTTGACGAGAAGGGATTTGCCGGTGATGGTTATGGGTGTCAGCGGCGTGAATCCTTCATCAAGGGTGACGATATGGACATCGTCTTCAATGGGTATGGCTTCGCGGTAGCGCCACAGGGTGGGGGGGCGGTGGGGAAGTGCGTCAACGCAAAGTTCAGTTTCAAAATGGAGGTCAAAGAGGCCTCCGCAGGTGCAGCGCCACTGCAAGGTATCGGCGCTAAAGATCTTCCCACAGATTTGGCATAGCAGGTGTGTCATACTATCTATCTATTTCTCGTGGTGGTTGTACGCCATCGTCCAGTGGAAATATAGGGCGCTGGCATTCGGTAAAGGGCAGGGTTTTTAAGTTGGCACTTGTGGAGCCGGGTGCGTCAACAGGTACGATTCGGGTGGCAATTTCTTCGTAGTGAACGCGAAAGCCGTTGGGCGATTTGCACACGACCAGATCAAAGTCTCGCGGGTTGAGGCCGCGTGATTCAAAGACTTTGCGGTCCATGATACTGACCGGGCGCGTGGTCGCCATGATGTTGTAAGTCCCGGCCTGGAGCACAGCCGTGTTGCCGGCATGTCCCGATGTGCCCGTGCCTGTGATATATGCCCCATCGGTGAGCAGTTGGATATAGACTTCGCATTCAATGGGAGAAAAACGCGCTTTGTCAATGGCACCGCCAATGGGTATGGTTATGGTGGCACCTACACCTGCGCGAAAGGCCGCTTCAACGGCCGGGGGATCGACAATGGGCAGGAGTGCGCGGCCCTGGTAATTGTGTTCAAACAGTCCCTTGAGAATGGCATTGCTATCGCCTGATGCGCCCGAAGATGTGGCATCGGCAGCGTCGGAAAAGACGGTGAGACCCTGAGTTTCTTCAGCCAGGCGAATGGCGTCTGGGATCGCGGTGAGTGGCGCGGTGAAATGGTCGCGATTGTCCCACATGTACTGGGCGATGCGTTTGGCTTCGCGTTGTGCGCGTTTGGGATCGTTGTCGGTAAAGACAATGACGTTGGAGCGCAGGTCGGGTACATCGGTGAAGGGATTGCCGATATATACACCGCTACCCAGGCCCCCTTCGGTATTTTCTATTTCCTGGCACCAGCGGATGGCCTGACCAAATCGTCCGGTTTTGGTGATGAGTTCGTCGCCTCGCACGAGCATGGGCAATCGGATATGCGCGACGGTGGGTTTGATATCGCCATCGAGAAGAGCGAGCAGGTTGCACGCACCCCGTTGTCCGGTTTCGTACATGTCGATGTGCGGATACGTGTGAAAGGGAACCATGATATCGGATTGTGCGATGAGGCGGTCGGTGATGATGCCGTGCAGGTCAAAGGTGGTGACAATGGGCACATCGCCGAGGATGTTGCGGATTTCGGTGAGGACATGTCCTTCGGGATCGACTTCGGTTTCACCGGCCATTGCACCGTGAAAGACCATGAGCATTCCGTCTGCGGGTGCATGGTTGCGAATGCCTGTGAGCAGTTCGTCCATGAGTCTGTTGAGATCTTCGTCGGCGACTGGCCCGCCGGATACAGATGATGCTGAATAGATGGGTACCAGGTCAATGTCTTCGCGTTCGGCAAAGATGTCGAGTGCGCCAGCAATTTCAGTATTGCTGCCTCGCAGCGCGAGCAGTTCATCGCCAAATCGCACGTTGAACATATTGTAGGGTGTGCGCGCGGGGTTAAAGCTGGAGGTTTCTTGTTTGAAGGCCGCGAGTAGAATTTTCATTTTTTCTCCTGTGTTTTCGCATATCTCAATAATAATCCTGGATGGATTGCAGTGTTCGCTTCACGGTATAGGGATCAACGCGCTCTGCGCCGGAAAATCCACGGCTGGCCGACTGCGCGGATTCGAGCCGTTTATAGCGCACTTCCATGGTGAGAGGCGATGAAAATGAAAAGGGTTTTATGGCGTTGCGTTTGGCTACGGCGTTCTGGATTGTTTCATAGATCTCATTTACCACCCGTTTGGGGTGTTTGCTCACCGCACAATTCCATCCCATCCCCTGCTTGGTCGTGACAGTGACGACGCCGGGGAAAAAACATTCGGCTTCCGCGGTTCCCTTATCGTCACTTGAGGCAAAAATGACGGGCACCCCTCGCTCTCCCGCAACGGCCGCGTCTATGGCCATCTCTCCCACTTCTCGTCCGTTGATCTTGATCCATTGATACGTCGCCGAGCTAAAGGTATGACACATCACGCCGTCAATTGTATTGTCCATGGCGTGATAACCGACCAGCGCTACGCCATCAAATGATTCGTTCATGCCGGGAAATCGGTGTTCAAATCCCACGCCGAGCGCGATATCACACCGCTCGTCCAGGAGATCGTAATTCAGATTCAAACTCCCGTTGTGATTATCCCATACAATTACCTGTTCAGCACCGGCTGCAAATAATCCGCGGACAGCCGCATCCGCTTCTCGCGTGGCCTGTAATTTTGCGAATTCTAAATTCCGTGAAGAGTTCAGGGATGCGCCAGGCGATCCCACGCCACAGGCTACGCCTTCGCAATCGACAGCGACGACAAATTTCATTGGTACCTCCTTTTTTTCTTCGTTCTTGACAGTTTTTAATGCTTTGTGTATTTTTCGCCTGGAACGAGAACAGTATTTTTTTATATCTTAGAGCCATCCTAGCTCAGTTGGTAGAGCACCTGATTCGTAATCAGGCGGTCGGCGGTTCGAATCCGCTGGATGGCTCCATTATTTTATGGGTACTTACGGTGTAAAAGGAGTGCAACAGAATGGCAATTGTTGACAGTCTTCCAGAGTTGTCAGACACAATATTGCGAGATATTGAAAAAGGCGTGGATATATTGAAGTCCGAAGGATGTAAATCTATCTATATCTTTGGATCTGTTGCCGAAGGGCGCGTCACTGACCGGTCTGATATCGACTTTGCCGTCAGAGGGTGCCCACCAGATAAATTTTACAATCTGCAAGGTAGGCTGCTCTTAGAACTTACACGAGTCACAGACCTTATAGACCTGGATTCAGATGCCGACCTGGCATCCTTTCTTGAACGCGAAGCGACTTTGATCCATGTTGGATGATCGGACCCGAGTTCTGGTGCGGCGTGAATTGCAACAGATTGAAAAATTGCTCTCTGAATACGATGATCTCATTGAGTCTTCTCGATCAATTGCGCCAACGCTGATAGAATATACAGCCCTTGGTGCCGTATTGCAATCTTTCTACAATGGTGTAGAAAATATTTTTCAGACAATTGGCAAACGGGTTGATGGGCAAATTCCTGCAGGAGAATCCTGGCACAAGGATCTTTTGCTTCAGATGGGACGCAAAACCGAGTTTCGAAAGCCTGTCATCTCTCGAGCAACCGTAGAACGCCTTCAGCCATATCTTGGTTTTCGCCATGTATCAAGGCATACTTATACATTTGTCCTGGTGTGGGATAAAATGCAAAACCCTGTGTGGGACTTGAGAGATGTTTGGAATGCAGTACAAGCCGATGTAGAATTGTTTTTAGTTTTATCGGAATGATCAAAAAAGGCCCCTACCATAAAGGAAGGGGCCTTTTTCATTGTGATATTGACGCACAGTGTGAATTTTTGCTACATTTATTTTTGAAAATTTTTAGTCGGGTGAATTTTTGTAACGTATTAAAAATAATGATGTTATAATTTTCTTTTGTTTTGAGTCCATCTGGCACAGAAGTTGCAGTTAGGAGGCAGTGCGGGGTCTGTCTTCAACGCGAGCAGGTTTTCCGGATAATCTGGAACTTTTAGCTGGAGGGATAGTATGAAATACGTTACGATTCTTATTTTGTTGGGTTTTTCGCTGGGTTGCAATGTGGTTGATCCCGTGTCGATATCGGGGTCAGTTGAAAAAATTTCTCCCGAGGCATTTGCCAATGCCGCCGTGACTATTTTGCACGAAGAAGGCTATACCGTAGAAACGGTTGATCCCGTGGCTGGTGTGGTCACGACGGCCTGGCGCGACGAGTCGAGTTATGCCAGTCAGACTTTTTTGGATGTTTCGCGGCGCACGCGCATTTCGGTTGTGATGGATTTTTTAACTCATGAGGTCAATGTGCAGATGACCAAGCAAAAAAGAAGCAGTGAGGATCCCTGGCGCAATGATGGATTATCAGATGCCGATAGAGATCGGCTACAATTGATTCTCGCGCGTATTCAAGAGCGCATCCGGTTAATTGCCCAGCGCGAAGGAGTTGTTGCCACAAAAAGGAGTATCTGGTGACACGTTGACCGTTGATGAGTGTTATAACACTATGGACGGTCAGTAAGCGAGATCGCGGCAGGGATGCCGCTCCAACAGTAAGCGCGTTGTAGTCGGGAAATCCTTTGAACTGCTGGCGCAGTTGTACCCCGCTCCCCGACTTTGCTATAGCAGGCAATAAACCGTGCCATGTTAATTCATACGATTAGTATTAGAAGGAGCAATAATGAAGTTTTTGGGGGTGCTGTTGTTGATGTTGTTGCCATTATCTGTTCGGGCGGCAACGCTGAGTGGATTTATTTCGGATCGGAGTAATGGCGAGTCGCTGCCTTATGCGAACGTGGTGTTAAAAGGGTCAGAAAGGCCCATTGGTGCACTGAGCAATGTGGATGGGTATTACGCCATTCAAGGGGTGCCTGAGGATATCCCCTATGTGTTGACTATCTCCTATATCGGGTATATCAGTTTTCAGGATACGCTGACTTTTCGAGCGGGCGAAACAAGGCGGCTCGATGTGCAACTCAAACCCGAGCTAATAGTCGTGGAAGAGATCGTGGTGGAGGCCAAGCGCGAGGAGGAAGAGCAGCGCATTCAGCCGGGTTTTGTCGAGGTAGAAACGGCAAAAATCCGCGAGATGCCGGCCATTGGCGAGACGGATATTTTGCGCTCATTACACCTTTTGCCCGGCATTCAGGCCGCGTCGGATATCAGTTCGGGGCTTTATATCCGCGGTGGTGGACCAGATCAGACTTTGATTCTGTTGGATCAAATGCCGCTTTACAATCCATCGCACGCATTTGGCTTCTTCTCTACGTTTAATCCCGATGCCATTCGGGATATGAGTTTGCACAAAGGGGCTTATCCGGCGAAATATGGCGGGCGTTTGGGGTCGGTGCTCGATGTACACAATAAGGACGGCAATCGCAAGGGATTTGATGCCAGCGGAGGGGTAAGTCTTATTGCCGCGCGTTTGACGCTCGAAGGCCCAACCCGAAAAGGATCGTGGATGGTGTCTGGGCGGCGCACTTATATCGATCCGCTATTGTCTATCATCCGGAATGAAGACACAGATGTTCCCACGTATTATTTTTACGATTTGAATGCCAAGCTCAATCAGGATTTTTCGGATAATGACAAAGTGCAGATAAGTGGGTATTTTGGTCGAGATGATCTGAGTTTTGATGTTGACGAGGATGCATTTTTCGGTATTCGATGGGGTAATACCGCTTTTTTGGGCAAGTGGACGCATGTGTTTTCGCCTGCTCTATTTGGCAATTTTGTGGTGGCGGGTAGCCATTACGCCAGCAAGACAGAACTGAATATTCTCGATACGCGCATTCTGTTTGCCAACAGCATTCGAGATATTACGGTCAAAGGAGACATCGATTGGTTTGCCGCACGCGATCACGCCTTAAGTAGTGGATTTTTGGCAACGCATTACAATTTTGAATTTAATCAGGAATTTAATCAGGATGACCAGCTTGACCTGCGCGAAAAGCCCAATTTGCTATCGGCGTATGTGCAAGATCACTGGCAGCCTGGCTCTGCAACAGATATTCGTCTGGGTATGCGGAGCAGTTATTTTAGCGCAGGTGATCGCTTTCATGTCGAGCCGCGTTTGTCAATGAGCTACCGGACGGGCAACTGGCGCTGGAAGGCGGCTGGCGGTTCATTTCACCAGTATTTGCAGTTGGTGACTACCGAGTTGTTTAGCGGCGGTGATTACTGGGTGCCGCTGGATGAGTCGGTAGAACCCGGACGGTCCTGGCAGAGTGTGGCAGGTGTGGAGTGGGAACCTTCCGAGCGTTACCAGGCTACTGTGGAAGCCTATTATACCGATATGGCGAATCTGATTGTACTGGACAATCGCATCGCCGCAGATATTGATGCGAAGACCGTAGAGGATACGTTTGTGAGTGAGGGAACCGGGTATGCAACTGGCGTCGAAGTCTTTTTACAGCGCCGCACCGGACGATTGACGGGATGGATAGGTTATACGCTGGGGTGGACGCGCCGCACATTTGCCGAACTCAATCAGGGCAAGGCGTTTCCCCCCAAATACGACCGCCGCCACGATGTGTCTTTTGTGACCAATTATCGCCTGGGCCGGTGGTCATTTGGGGCGAATTATGTCTATGGCACGGGGCAGGCATTTACTCCTGCATCTGCGCGTTATTCATTGCGCTCGCCCGCAGTGCCCCACCGGCAAATAGAAAACCTGGTGCTGCCTTCAGACCGCAATAGTGCTCGCTTGTTGCCTTATCAGAGATTGGATTTAAATGTGAAGATGCGGTTTCGCGCGTTTGAGGTGAACGGGGAGTTTTACGTTCAGGTGTTTAACGTATTTAATCGGCGCAATGAGTGGTTTGTCATTTTTGATGAGTCTGATCCAGATGTGATCAAGATGTTGCCAATCGTGCCAACGCTGGGGATTAATTTTAATTTTTAAGAGGGGTATGATGAAATATTTCGTTTTGATGATGGGCTGCCTGATCGCGCTGATGGGATGTAAGGCCGAGCGCGATCCGTCGAGTCTTTTTGGTCCCGATGCTTCGGGTGTTCTGGTTGTGGATGCGCTGCTGGTTGTCGATAAACCCCTACCTCAAGTGCTGGTTAGTGAGACGGTAAAAGCAAACGTGGCGTATTCTGAACGCTGGGCAGGTGTAGGTGATGCCGAGGTCGTGATTACTCAGGGGGAACAGACGTTTTTGTACAGTCCGGGTTCGGGTTTCTCCTCAGGGTCTTATCGCCCCCCGCCCAATGCCCCGCTCGTTTTGCCAAATACAACTTATAATCTGCGCGTGCGATCACAGGGCAGGGAAGCCACAGCACAGACGATCACGCCCGACAGATTGGATATTCAAGAGGTGGCATTATTAGATGATGAGACGCTCGAGGTCATCCGCCCATTGAAGAGATATGAAGATGGCAATGTGCAGGAGAATCGCGTTGTCTATCAAGATGGCCTTCTGGAAATGCGATTTGATCCGCTTCCTGTCAGTGGCTACCAGATAGCCATTGAAAGTCTGGATCGCTCGTCGGATTTTTTGGTTAATTCTGATTTTTTTGACGAAATCAATTTTGATCGATACGGCAGTTCGCCTGCATTGGAAGCCTCAGATGGCAATTTGCGTATGCCCTGGTTTATTGTGGCATATGCCGGGCCTCATGTCATTCGCATTTATGCGGTTGACAAGAACTGGTTTGATTTGATTCGCTCTGTGCCCGAGTTTTTTCAAGATGACGATGGTAATGCGTTTCAGCCTGGCGGCCTGGCAGGTGACAATTTTGAGCGGCCGCTGTTTCACGTTGATGGGGGCATAGGGATTTTTGGATCTGCGTCTGTGGATTCGGTGGGTTTTATGGTGCTGCCCCGCCCTTCGCAATAAAAATTATTACACAAATATACCTTTAGGGCGTCGGTTACAGACTGACGCCCTTTTTCTTTGCTTGACACAAGTATTTATAGTATTATGATTTATCTCATCAATTTTTGAGGAGACATAAAGATGACGCCTGAAGAACAGAAAGCATTTTTTTACGACCAGGGCTATCTCGTAGTTGAAGATGTGGTGTCTTCCCCTGAGTTGGCTGAGTGTGAAGAAGAGATTCACAAATTGCATGTAATGGCAGCAGATTTGGCAACTGATGGCGATAAGCGCTCGGGCAGTTTTCAGCGCGAGCCTTATGCAAGGGGCAAAGAGCAAGATGGCTTGCCCGTGTTGCGAAAAATCGAGCAGACGCGCGATTTTTCCCATGTGTTCAAGAATTTGGCTGCACATTCCAAACTCGTGCCGGTGGTTCAGAATCTGATTGGACCCGATTTGTTGTTGTTTCGCAGTACGCTTATGCTCAAGCCCGCGTTTCACGGGTCCTCGCATGGTTTTCATCAGGATTCGGCGTATTGGCCAATGGAGCCGCCCGCACTTGTCACGGTGAGCATTGCATTGACAGATGCCAGTTCAGAGAATGGGTGCATTCGGGTGATTCCCGAGAGTCACAAGTGGGGCATGCAGAAATGGGGCGATATTGCGCGGCCTCAAGATGCAAAGTTGACAGATCGAAAAAATTTGGATACTTCACAGGCCATTGAGGTGCCGCTCAATGCGGGGACAGCCCTCCTGTTTCACAGTTTGTGTGTCCACGGTTCTGGCCCCAATCATTCCCCGCGACCGAGACATACGGCACTCTACGCCTATTTTCCACCTACTGTGCGTTATATGGCGCGGGGAAAGGATTCATCGCGTACATTTCCGGTGATTTCAGGATTAGAAGGCCGGAAAGAAGTGACGATGGTAGCTGAATCGGCGGCTTAATAAAAAATATTATTTACTATAAACCGGGAGGTTCTGCGCGATGTCTAAAGAAAAAATTCGGCTCGGTTTAATCGGATGTGGCGGCAACATGCAACGAGCACATTTGCCTCGTTTGAAAGCAGATGGTGGCGTGGAGATTATCGGCGTGGCCGATCCAGACGAGAGCCAGGCGGAAGCATTGATGGAGGCGTGGGGCAGTGAGATGTCGTTTTATGAAGATTATCGCCAACTCGTGCGGAATGAAGCGCTCGATGCCATGCTGATCAGTTCGCCCCACGCGCTGCATTATGAACACGCCCGCTTGTCTTTGCAAAAGGGGTTGCACGTTCTGGTTGAGAAGCCCCTCACTGTTGCGTCTCGGCAGACCAAGTCGCTGATCAATTTATCGGATAAATTGAAATTGTATCTGGTGGTGGCCTACCAGCGCAATTATATGGCTCCCCACGTTTATGCGCGTGAATTGATTCGGCAGGGTGAACTGGGAGAGTTGCGCGGCGTGGTGGCGTATGTGACGCAAAATTGGGGAAGTATTCGCGGTTGGCGTTTGGATCCCGAACTGTCGGGGGGCGGTATGTTTATGGATACGGGTAGCCATCTCGTCGCTTCAGTGTTGTGGATTACGGGATTGGAGCCTGTGGAGGTCTCGGCTTTTGCGGAGAATGCGGGAAAAGCTGTGGATACCAATATGGTGGTTAATGTGCGTTTCAAAGGTGGTGGGGCGGGTACGCTGAATACCTTTGGCAATGCGGCGCATCACGATGAGCGGATCGCCATTCACGGAAGCAAGGGCTGTCTGGTGTTCCATTTACACCGATGGCAGGTGCAGTCGGTTCTGCTGAATGACAAACCAATTGAAATTCCATCGCATATTCAGGAGACGACGCCCGATCAGGCATTTTTTGATCTGATCCGCAACGATGGCGCGGGATATTCGCCGCCGGATTTCGCTTTGCAGGTCGCCCGCTTGTCCGAGGCCGCTTATCGTTCGGCTTCTGCAAAGAAGGCTGTAAAGGTGTCGCGGTAATGCGCCGTGATCCGCCTTGCGTGGTCGCTATCGGCGCCGTGTTGTGGGATGTGTTTCCCGATGGCGAGCGGTTGGGAGGCGCGCCGGCAAATTTTGCCGTGCATGCGGCTGCATTAGGCGCGCGTTCTGCCCTGGTGAGTTGTGTGGGAGACGATGCGCGGGGCAAGGCAGCACTTGAGATTTTAAGCGGAAGAGGCGTGGCTACAGATGCCATGCAAGTGCATGCCCATCGACCAACGGGTACTGTAGATGTGACCTTCGTAGATGGGCAACCAGCTTATGAAATAGTCGAAGGCGTGGCGTGGGATGCGATTACATGGTGCTCAAAATTGGCACCGATAGCGCAATCTGCTCACGCCTTGTGTTTTGGTACACTGGAGCAACGCGAGGCGCAGAACCGTCGGGCAATTACAAATTTTTTAGATGCGTCGTCGCCGGATTGTCTGCGCGTGCTCGATATCAATTTTCGCCAGCACTATCACACTGATGAGATTGTGCGAGAGTCTATAGCACGCGCTGATGTGTTGAAGTTAAATGACGAGGAAGTGGTTCTGCTGCGCGATTATTTGGGTGGGGAAGAAGATGTGGATGCTTTTTTAACAGATATTCTCGCGCGTTTTGACCTGCAATGTGTGATTTTGACGCTGGGAGAAAAGGGATGTCGAGTTGTGAGTGAAGGCGGGATTTATCAGGCGGTGGGGAAAAGACAACAGGTCGTGAATACGGTGGGTGCTGGCGATGCTTTTACGGCGGCATTTGTCGTGCATTTACTCGCTGGCACACCGATGCAGATATGCGCCGAACAGGCCAATGCCGTTGGCGGTTTTGTTACGACACAGGACGGTGGAATGTCGCCGTTGCCCGCGCGTTTTCGGGTTTTTTTGTAGGTGCGGGTTTTAAACCCGCACCTACAGTGGTTAATTACATATATCCCAGTGCTCTGAGCCGATCTTCGAGTGCTTTTTTTTCGTCTTCTGTATAGACTGCGTCGTCCGTGTGTGAAGGTTGTGCATCTGATGGTGCAGGCGTTGAGGGCGCGTTGACTATTGCCTGGCTTTGCATGTCGGTGGGGATGGGGATGTCCATGAGGCCGAGTATGGTCGGTGCGATGTCGCGTATTTCCAGATTGTATTTTTCGCCTGTGTGCGTACCGTCTTTGAGGATAAAGATGCCGTGTTGGGCGTGGTTGGCATCGTCTGGCCCGGTGTCGTTTTCGAGGGTGTGGATGGCGCGATGGCCTATTGTGCCAACAGAACGCCAGTGCAGGTCCCCGAAATAGACGATCAGGTCGGGTGGGATATTTTTAATGGTGTTGTAAATATCTTCTGGTTTGAAGACCTGCGTCGGCAGGGGATTGCCCCTGTCGTCGGGAATGTCCGCAATTTTTTTTGAGAGTTCGTCACGTAAGAAATTGTATTGTTCGGGGGGCACAATGCCTTTTTGTTCTCGTCCGGCAATGTTGAGAAAGATGCGCGCGTAATAGCCACCTGCACCCCAGGCTGTGGTTTTTGCCCAGTCGATTTCGAGATCCTCATAAGCCGTGAGCTTCTGGGGATATTTTTTTAGTGTCAAATACCCTTCGCGGATCAACCATTCGTTGATGCATATACCGCCATCAATGCGTTTGGCGCCATGGTCTGAGACGAGGAGGATAGCGGTATCTGTACCAGCCAGATCAATCAGGGATGCGATTTCACTATCGAGATAGCGGTAATAGTCGCGGATGGCGTTTACAAATTCGGAATTGGGATCGTGTCTTCGGTGGGTTTGATCCAGAAATCGCCAGAATCCGTGGTGGATGCGATCTGTGCCCATTTCCACATGCATGCAAAAATCCCACTCGCGGGTTTGCAGGAGATGCCGGGTCACGCGAAATCGCTTTTCGGTCATGGTGTAAATTTCGCTGAGCAAGCGCGCTTTGTCATCTGTGCGAAAATCGCGTACATCGATGATATAGCCATCGGATACGCGCTCGATTTCGGCTTTTAGACTGTCGGGATAGGTATAGGGACTGTCGTTGCTCGGCGTGAGAAAAGAGGCGATCAGACAGCCGTTGACTGGCTGGGGAGGATAGGTTTGGGGTACGCCAACGAGGATTACTTTTTTGCCTGCAGCAGAGATGATGTCCCAAACCGTGTCGTCGTGTACGAGAGATGAATTGGCAATAGACAGACGGTTGTAGGAGTAATCGGCGCGGTTGCGAAGCCCGTAAAATCCCAGCGTGCCGGGGTCTTTGCCCGTTACCATGCTCATCCAGGCGGGAATGGTAATGGGCGGGATAGTACTTTTTAGGTTGCCGTAAATCCCGGTCTGGATCAGGTTGTCGATGGTGGGCATGTCATCTCGAAATCGCTGAAAGATCAGTTCGGGTGCCGCACAATCCAGACCTATGACGAGTACTTTCATGATTCTTTCACTTTATCGATACACAATTAACTTATCTTTAACCCGCGCCTGCGATTCGCCATTGTCTGCGGTCAAGGTGTACAGATACGTATTGTTGCTCAGCACATGACCGTCGGCGTCTCGCCCATCCCAAAAAATCTGGTTGTATCCCGCGCGTGCAAATGGCTCTTCAATTCTCTGAACGAGCCGTCCGGCAAGGGTGTAAATCCGCACGGTGACTTCTGAAGGGCGCGATAAGATGAATGTAAAATGTCCTGTGTCGGATACGGGATTGGGCGCGACCAGTGCGTTCTCTATCGCCAATATTGAAGAGACCTGGAACGATATTGCAATTTTTGCAGGACCATTTCCCAGCCTGTCAGATGCCTCGACATTGAGCGTATAACGACCATCGGCAAGGGCGTTTGGGGTATAGACAAATGACAGTGTCATGGGGGTAACAGCGCGGTTTTTTATTTTTTCTGACTCGTAATGACTCTCTTGTTCCTCGTCTGTTCCCGAAAGCGACAGGCGAATGCTGGACAAATCAATACCCGCTGTATCGCGCATGGAAATTCGAAATGTCGGTTGGGAGGGCAAATAATCTTCTGGTCGCACTTCGCCGAGGGCATCCAGTGCCGCGATTTCAATTGTCGGCACATCGCGGTCAGAACTCGGTGCAATCTGCACTGGCTCTGTAAGCGCTATCTCACGGCCAGGAAAAATCGACTCTCCCTGAAAATTTTCCAAACGAGCCGTTATCATGTGTTGCCCGGCCCACTGTGCGGTTTGCCACACCAGGCGCAGGGGAACGATTTGTCCGAGCGGGCTATTTTCGGGCACAGCCACGCGCCCTATCAGACGCCCCAGCGCGGGAGAGCCACTATAAAAAGCAATAGATGCGCCCAGAGCCAGGTCCAATGGACCGCGGTTTTGCACATCGAGATGGAGGTACACGGGTTGCAATTCCGTTATTTCAAAAGGTTCTGCCCGCAAGTTGCTCAGGCCAATATCTGAAAGTGGCTGATATGTCGTGGTCCAGGTTTGCAGGCCGGGAGATGGATTTAATCCTTCTCCGTACAATTTGATCTGAATTTTTAGTCGCGGAATGGATAAACCTGTACTGCGCAAATCAATTATTCCCGGTGGCAAATTTTGCCATTGTGATAATGGAGCAAACGTATTGTTATCTACCTCGCCGAGTAAATTTACTTCGGCTCTGCCCGTGCCCAATAAGGCCGTCGTTACTGTATGCCACGCACTCGCCGGTCCAATTGGTTCAGATGTTAAGGTGCCAAACTCGGGCAAGTGCTGCCCCGGATATCGATATACCATGCCCCCGCCCAATTGCCCCAGCCACACCGCGTTGTTCACCCAATCGAATTGCCCGCCCAAAATATCTGTCTGCGCCTGATCGCTTTCAAATTCTTCCACAAATGCCCCGGTATGTGCATCTACCACGCGCACGCGGTGTGTCAATCCCGTGCCATATTCGATCAGGTAGATAAACTGTCCATCGGCAATCGCGCCACCTGTAAATAGATATCCAAATCCCGTTTCTGTTGGCTGTACGGTAAATTGCCGTACGACGCGCCAGGCATTGGCCGGGTCAAATACGCGTACGGTCCACCCGCTGCGCTTTATGCCATTGACACCTGCAGACACGTTGTGGATAAACTCACCATCAGAGGTAATTAAAGCATGGTCATCAAAGGGCAATCCCCGTAACCGATCCAGTAATCCATCGGGCACTTCAACGGTATCGATTCGCCCAGTGATGGGTGAAATACGCAGCACAGAGCGCGCTGTGCGGTGTTCGGAATAAATAAACCCATCGCTGTGAAATGTTGCTGAAATGCCCTGGATAGGTGTTTCGGTCACGATCCCGTAATTTTGACCTGCTACCGTGCCATTGAATCCCGTGCCAATGCGTGCGAACAAATCGCTGCCGGGATAGAAGTCGGTCGGGGTATAGAATCGCTTTACATACAGGTATGTTCCGTCCGTACACAAAACGGCTGCACCCGCCACACCCTCACTGAGAAAAGAAGCCTCGGCATCATTGAATCGGATCGGCGGTGGAGACATGGTGCGTCCCACGGAACCGTCATCAGATAACACGACATCTTCGCCTGTGCCGCGCGATAGTGCAATAGCGCCGTCTTGCTGCCACACCACCTGCCGCTCGGGTACAGAGGATGTCACCACAAAATGTCGCACATCGGACCAGGGGCCTGTTGTCTGTCCATCGGATAATCGGGCACGCCAAAAATGAGATCCCGCGCGCAAACCCGTTGGGCGCCATAAAATAATGCCTTCGGCGGCAGCTACGCTGCCCGAGCGCATTGTCGCGGGATCTTGAAAGTCGCCAGATCTAGTCAGCTCAAATTCTCCTGTTAGATGGAACTGGTCTTCCCCAGACCGCATACCCAATACCACCTGGGCATTTGCGACGGTTTGACTCGGCAATGGCAAGAATTGCACAGCCGATAACGCACCCAGGACATCGACTTCTACCTCTGTTCGATTATTTGTTTCATCGCCTTCTACAATCGCATCGGCTGGGTCGGCTATCGCTTCTAAGATATGGCGTCCGGCGCGATTGTTGAGACGCCAGAGTACCGTCACACTATCGCGTATTCCAAAAGGCGGTAAAGCCGCCATGAATAGGGTATCGACCACGGCGGAACTCAGATTGCGATCAATCAGGATGATATCCACGTTGCGCTCGGGCAAAATGCCCCAATTATCTATGCGTAGCGTTACCCGAACCGAGTCTCCTGTGGTCAGTTCACCTCGCTGGTCTAACTGCAACGCAGCATCGCCAAGTACAAAATCCGGGTTTTGCGGCACCGCGATTTCTTGTGCGGGATCGCCGATCAGGTTCATCCCCAACAGTCCCAGTTCACTCGAAGGAAGAATCTCGAGTTCGGCCTTTTTGGCCAGTGCGAGACTCTGCCCGAAAGCCAGCACGCTATCTTCAAATATGTGCCGGAATAGTGCTGTGTTGAGCTGGTTGTTAATGCGAATAAATGATAGAGAAGACGCGGATATGTATGCTATTGCACCGCCATCGGATTTGTTGATCATATCTTCGGCGAGACTAATGATGCGTGGGTCCCAGTATAGTCCATTGAGACACGACATTCCGATAAATAGGGGCAGGCGTTCTGCATTTTGAATTTGGCTCAGGTAACTGAAATCCCTTTGTTGAAATGTTCCAGCAAAATATTTGGACATTGATGAAGCACTGCCATGGCCCATAAAATTTACAATCAGACGCCCCTCATTGATCTGTCGAATAACTTCTCGGGATGAGGCATTGGGTTCGGGCGGTGTGTCTGCATCGTGATACACTTTGAAATTCTCCAGTCCGATAGCGTGCGTAATTGTTGCCAGCGTATCACTCGGCGCGATAAATTTGTACGTCCCCCCCTGTGCGTCCCAATTTGCCATTAGCAGGATGCGGTTGTGCCATTGTGCTGGCGGTGTTTCGTCATAAGTGATCACTTTTTGCACAACTGTATTGGCCTGCGACGCGCGTCGCACGGAAAATCGCCCTACAAGTACATCCATAAACAAATTATTATCTACCCGCCCGAAAAACTCATCGGTAAATGCCAGACCGCGGTTGGGAGATTGAAAGGGCAGGCCCGGTACGAGGTTGTGACGCGCGATCCGATTTTCTCCAAATATATTGCGATAATCAAAGCTGAATTCCCCGAACAATAAGACGTACTCTGGACGTTTTTCCCAGGTGTGAAATCCGTATTGTACAAAACGGCGAATGGCCTCGGCATCGACTTGTCCAAAGGAAAATTCGTCATATACATCGGCTACATTGACCACCAGTGTGGATAACCGCCCCTGCCGATGTGCGGCCAAACGCTCGGCGGCATCCATAAAATCCGCACCTGCAATAATCACGTAATCCGCGCCAGAGAAGCCGCGCAAATCATAAGGGATATCGCGTTCTGCGATTTCGGGTGTTTTTATGGATGTTTCATCCACTGCGACAAAATCGCCGCCTTCAGCTATCTCGAATCTAATCCCCTCGTCACCCCGCACCGTGCCGACGATTTTATTCTTGTCCAAATTCAAAACTCTAACCCGCTCGTGTTCAAAATTGGCAATGGAGACTGCGCGGGGCGAAAGCACAATGCCCGGGTTAAAACGCAGCATACCATCTAAGGCCTCAAAACGCCGCGGATAGGTAATCTCCACCCAGTTGAAATACACATGATCGACGTAGGGATTCGATTCAAGTGGAAATGATGGATCGCCGGGCGTTCGCAGTACCACATAAGTTGTGTCTGACAATGCCGATACGGGTGTTATGCCCGTCGCGATATAGGCGTCCTGTCCGTCCCAGCGGGCTTCTGCGATGACAGGACCATCCTGAATTTGTACGATAGCGTAGTGATCGGGATTTATGTTATGGTTCAGGGTCAAAGAATGCATGCCCAGGCGAATTTGTGCGTTGCCACTTGCTTCGCGTGCCAGCCCCGGCAAAGGCACGGGCATTACGACGTCTGTGGGCATATCGCCCGGGCGCGACGGGGATGCGGTGCGCTGCCAGAACCAGTGATCGCGGTTGGCATTTTGCGCATGTCCCAGGGCTTCGTAGATCGAATCGATTTCAACGTGTTTGCGCGACAAAAAATGCGTCAAAACCTCGTTAGTTGATGCGTCCTCAGCGCGTGTATATCGCAAGCCAGATTCTCGATCAATACGCAGGAAATAGACGCGCTCTTTGCCGTAATCACTTTCAAAATCTCGATCTGGCGCGCGCCGATATGCGCCCCAAAACATCACCCCATCACCAGCATCTAATACGCCATCTCCACCATCTTCAACGAGCAGCGGGATTTCTTCCCCGTCTAAAAATACCTGTAACTGATCCAAATCTCCCGGTGATAATACAATGCCTGATTCGGAAAACCAGCGCGCGTCCAATCGGTAGAGACCATCTTCAAAAATTCTGATTTTGTAATACGTAGCTGTGGGATCGTACCAATCCTGTACGCGCTTTGTCGCGCGAATGCGCCGCCCGCGCCAAAAGCGCGCCTGTTCGGGGTTGAGTAATCCCTTTTGATAGACAGACTCAAAAGCGTCTGTTTCTCTCGAGAACTGAATAGGAGGCCGTGTTGTATCCGCAACAAATAACACGCGTAAGCGCAATTGTCGCGCAATCCGAAGTCTGCGCTGAACGGGATCGTATTGTACTGGACGCAATGACAGAATCGCGACTTGTTGATCGCGCAAGGTGCCTGTGTGGGCCACAACGGCTTCTGCCCCGGGATAAAATCCCGGTGTGTCGTAAATTGTCTCGTCCTTCAGATAAATCGATCTCGAAAACGGATATTGTTCAGATCCCAGCAACTGCATCTGTGGCACGGGCATGAGATCCAGGCCTTCGATTTCCTCATAGTTTGCCTCAAGCACTTGAACGACCGCACGAGAGCCATAAGGCATGCCCAGTGTTGCACCGCGCACAGGTACAGCAGGTGCCCCCGGCTGGTGCAACCACATCCATCCCGGCACGTCTATGCGATCATAAGGAGATTCTGAGGTGATGGCGAAATCGGATGCATCCACCACAACTTCTACCCAGTTTTCACCCGTTGCCACCACGCGCACATTTCCCGCGTGTGCGATGCTGGTTGCGATTAGCAAAGTGATTGCGGGGATGCTATGCCAGAAAGTTTTCATGATTGCACCTTTTTTACGGCCACAATTTCTCAAACTCACCTTTGTTGTAAATTACCACGCGATCCTCTGGTTGCATATTCAGCGCGACTGAGAGAGAATCGGTTGCGTGTACCGCCACACGTCCCCACATTTGGGCAATTTCAAAAGGCGGTGTTTGTCCCCGTCCCTTGTTGTGAAACGAAAAGAAGCCGCCTTTTTCGATTGCCAGATCAAAACCCGCATTTGTCCTGTGAATGCGACACGCAAAATCATCAGTCAACCAGACGTGATTTACCATTACAATTCCAGCTTGCAATGGTTGGGGTGACCGCATGGCGAGTGCATTTTTGAGTGCATAAGCAAATAGCGGTTTGCCACTGAACGCACCGGAAGGTGTCCACGCCGAGGGTACGTTGCAGACGAATAACGTGCCGGTGGTTGCCCGCGCATGGGGCATTAATTTGGCAATCGCATTTTCGCTCTTTTGCGAAGCTTCGCGCCAGAGAAAGCCTTCGCGCCCGATAATTACTCCGTAATACAGGATTAGAACAGCAAAGATAGAGCAGAGAATTGTCTGTTTTTTATTTAGCCAGATAGTCGAGATACCCAGACAAAAGAAGGCGGAGGGCAAATACAAATACCAGTTGTGTAGATGCCCCAATGCCGGAGCGAGGCTCGCGCCGAGGAGGAAGATCAAAAGCAGGGCAAATGGGCGACAAAACCCTGCGTCTTTGCGCAGGATGCCGCGACCGTGTTGATAAATAAAAATTCCAGCACTTCCGATCACCAATGCAATGCCCAGCCACCAGATATCACTCATCCCAAATTTTGCTACTGCTTTCATTCCATCGCGCGTCCAATCTATAATTGATACGCGGGGTGTCCCTCCCAATACGCTGCCCAGCACGAGCCATCGGACGCCAAAATACGCGAGCAATACGATACAGACAACAGCCAATCCGCGTCGCGCCTGTGCTGTTTTCCACGCTTTGCGATACGCGACCAGTGCCGCGAGCGCGATGGGTAGGGAAACTGCCATTTCTTTGGATAAAAAAGCGAGCGCACTACAAGCTGCAAGTCCCAATAGCGCGCCGGTCGAACCGCGCTCTATATATTTTAAAAAGAAAATCAACGCGCCCAGATAGAATAATGCACACAAGAGATCTGTGCGCCCGACAATCCAGAAGATAGAATCGGTGTGAATGGGTAGCACAAAAAACAAAAGCGCGGCCCCCCAGGCTACCACGGAGTCTGTGGAAAGGCATCGCGCAAATAAAAAAACGAGATACGCGCATCCCGCGTGAATCAAAATATTGTGTATGTGATAAATAGCGGGCGCGTAACCGCCGATTAAATAGTCCAGATAAAACGATAAAACAACTGCCGGGCGATAATATCCTCCTTGCCCGACCAGGCCCTCCCATCCGGTTGTCAAAGCGAAGACAAAGCCTTTGGATGCCAATTTGAGATGGCCCCAATCATCGTCTAATAATGATATGCCCGAAGCGATCCACGTCAGTATTGCAAAGGCCGAGGTGGCGCATAGTTTAAAAAATGTGAGACCTTTTGACATAGATAAAAAATAGGCTCAGGTCTTTCACGAGTTAGATGTCAGTTGTGCGCTGTATTTGGACGACCACATACCAATCGCGTCCAAAATCTCGAATTTTGTAGCATCCGGCAAAGCCGCTTGCAATTAGTGCGTCTTCAACATCTCGTTTGCTGTATAACCACAGCGGACATCTCCGCAGGCGGTATCGGATGTGGCGCTGCCACGCCAAAAAACCGCCCGATTTTGGAAAGCTCGCGTAAAACTCCCCCGTCACTTCTGCGGCCAATTTTTTCAAAACCGGTACGGGATCTTCAATATAATCAAAAAATCCCATCAAACACGCCGCGTCAAATACCCGATCAAAACGAACAGACAGATAATCGCCCAAAATGAAGTCTGCGGTCACATTGGGCGCGTCGATATTGTCCTGGGCGATTTTTAGCATTTCCTCAGCAATGTCTATCCCCAGGACTTCTTTTCCCTGAAGTGCAAACGCAGCCGTGTATCGTCCCGGGCCACACCCGATGTCTAATACAGAATGAATCTCCTGTTTTTCCGTTTGCCGAAGCGTTTCCTCAAAACGCCGCACCATCACCTGCCGAAATGCGCGATCTACCCATCTGCCGAGCGCGCTTCGATGTTCTGTATGCCCGTAGATCGCGTCAAAATTTTTGGCATAAATATCAAAAAACTGCCCGACAGCCCGCGTTGATGACCTGCCGGTGCAGTCGTCCCCCACTTTGCGCGGTTTCATATTTTGAGCCTTTGTCGATAAATTGCATCCAATTTTCGCACCATAACGCGGTGATCCCATCGCGCAGTCGCGTGCTGGTATGCACGCTCTCCAAATGTGTGACACATCTGAGAATCTCCGATCAGTTTTTCCAAATATCTCACCATCGCCTCAATATCGCCTTGTGGCACGACAAAACCCGAGTGTCCATGTGTTACAATTTCTCGTATGCCTTCGACTTCAAACGATACTGTAGGCATCCGCGAGAGGGATGCTTCCACAGCAACGCCGGACAAGCCCTCGCGCAAAGAGGATAGAACATGCACCGAGGCAACTGCATACGCAGGTGTAATATCCTGAAAAAATCCCGCAAAAATGACACGGTCTTCAACTTCCAACTCGGCACAAAGCCGCTCACACGCTGCGCGTTCGGGTCCTTCCCCTACCAATAATAAACGGGCTCCAGGACATTGCAATCTGGCAAATGCTTCAATGGTATAATGTTGTGCTTTGGCGGATGAAAAACGGCCAATATTGACGAGTACGGGCGCGTCGTCAGGTATGCCTATGTCGCGCCTAAATGCGTCTTTTTTTACGTTGTTCAGACGCCGTTCAAACTCTGTCACATCAATGCCGCTATAAACGATCTGATGGGGAATGCTGCGACCGATATTTTTCTGATGATAGTGCCGAATTGTATCCCGGCCAACGGCTATGATCAAATCGCAAGCCCATATTGTCATTTTTTCGAGCGCGATGTAGAATTGTCGTTTGACGCGGTTGACTGGATCGTTAAAAACCACGCCGTGAAGTCCATAGATGATATGTTTGCAGCCGACCAATCGCGCGGCGAGGCGCCCGAGCAAACTCGCTTTGCTTTCATGGGTGTGAATCAGATCAAATCGCTCGCGGTGAATCAATCGCATGAACCATAACAGCGCGCGAAAATCGCGCCAGGGTCTGATTTCCCGATCTAAATATGGGCATATATGCGTGGCTACTCCGTGTAGTTTTAACAGATCGTCCCGCTCGATTTGCCGCCCAACGGCGAGGTGGATCTCGTAATCCTTTCGCATGCCTTTCATTGAAAGATACACATTTCGGTCTGCGCCGCCACCAGGTGCAAGCCAGGTCATGGTATGGAGTATTTTGGGACGTCGGTTCATAACAAAAATTGGCGTTTACACCTCCCGATGGGCAATGCAAACGCCGATTATCATAAAAAAATAAAGCGGATATCACGATTCGTAGTATTCAATAATGCGCCGCAATGTGGTATCCAAACTGATTTTGGGATTATACCCCGTTAATTTTTTGATCTTGGTCAAATCGGGAACGCGATAATTGAGATCTTCGTAAGAACCCTTTGCAAATGCCTTATCATAAGGCACAAATTCAATAGGTGAATCGCTTTCCGTCAGCACTTTGATTTTTTCCGCGAGGCTCTTGATACAAATTTCATTGGTCTCGTGATTGCCGCCCAAATTGAAAATTTCGCCTGGCGTTTGATCGTGTTCCATCAATGCTGTCAATCCATCTAAAGCATCTTCTATATCGGTAAAACACCGCCGTTGTTCACCATCGTTATATACCGTAATGGGATGTCCCAACAACGCCTGCTTGATAAATCGGGGTACTACCATGCCGTATTCTGGACTTTGCCGGGGACCAATTACATTGAAAAATCGCACCATGATTACGGGCAATTTTTTTTCTCGCCAATAAGCCAATCCCAGCATTTCACCGACGGCTTTAGAGGTTGAATAATTCCATCGGGCAACGGTTGTTGGTCCCAACAAGCGATCATCGTCTTCACTAAATGTCGCTTTGCCGTTTTTCTTTCCTGCAACCTCAGATGTCGAGGCCAAAAGGACTCGTTTCTTCTTTTTGTTCGCCAATTCCAACAGGAGTTCGGTGCCCCGGATATTTGTGGTCAAAGACTGCAATGGGTGGTTGATGACGTAATTTACCCCCACAGCCGCCGCGAGATGATAAATGACATCACTCCACTCGACTAAGGGTTTGAGTGTCTCTGGATCGAGCACTGTGCCCACTTTCATTTGAAACCGCGGATTCCCTTCGAGGTGTCGCACATTGTCCAGATCTCCGGTTGAAAGATCGTCTAAAACAAAAACTTCGTGGTCTTGCTTCAAGAGCCGTTCGGCCAGATGTGAGCCAATAAAACCCGCACCGCCCGTAACCAAAAACCTCATGTATTTATTCCTTTCCCATTGCTGAGCAGGACATATCTTCCGCCCGATACCATCCCCACTTTTTTATAACACAGGACACAATATCCCGCTCAAAACATCTAAATATAAGGTCTCGAATGCTTAAAGGCAATCAGAAACCTGAGATGCAATGTACCTCCCACAGATGGGTTCTGATGATCTCATTCATCTTTTTTTATTTGCACTGCAATTTCACGCAGCGGACAAAAAGAGAAATCGGTCAATAATCGCCTCAATCGAGGTTCTGTTGCTTTCAAATTGGCGTAGTGCGTCAAACGCGCCTTCCAGTAAAATGCGATCCGTGGATGATCGGGGTCGAGTTCCCAGGGATGTAGATAAAAGATCACAGCCCGCTGTTGTTTGCTCACGGCCCGCATATTTGCACGGCTTAAAAAATAGGGAAATAGTCTGAAATACGCGCCTCCAGTTACGGGCAATCGCATTTTTCCCATCTGGCGCACAGATATTGGAATTTCGCAAATTGGTCCAGAAGCGGTTTTTACAATACGGGGAGCCAAATCAAAATCGGGAATTCCATAACGCCAGTTATGCACTGGAAAAATACTCGAATCACACTGAAAGCCGAGTTCTGCCAAAATATCCAGAGCCCATAATGATTGCGCTGTAATGGAAAAATAGGCCGCGCGATAGGCGGTTACGGGTTGCGCGGTTACATCGGAGATCGCAGCCGAAGCCCGCTGTGTTTCTTTTTGAAATCGCTCGGGCGTCATTTCATAGACCAGATCGTGAGACCATCCATGGCACCCCAATTCGTGCTCTTCACTGGCTATGCGACGTATCAGATTGGGATACTGTTGTGCCGCGGGTCCCAGGATAAAGAATGTGCCGCGAACATCGTATTCTGCCATTATATCGAGCAAGTGATGGCAACTTTTCTCAAGGCGCGGCTCGCTTTGAGCGGACATTTGATTGGAGATCGGTATGCCCTGATACCAATCTTCGACATCTACTGTGAAAGCGTGTCGCATTGGCGTATGCTCCGCTGCAGAAGGGCGAGTAGTTGTTCGCTGCTTTTTTCGAGTGCGTAATGCGCAATTACATGGGCGCGACCAGCAGCCCCCAGGCGATTGCGCAGGGTTTTATTTTCGATTAATGTACCCAAAAATTCGATCCACTCGGCGTCTGTCTCTGCCAAAAATCCGGTTTTTCCATGGGTGACGATTTCGCAGTTGATTTCGACAGGACTCGCCACTACGGGCAATCCGCAGGCCATGTATTGCAGCAATTTGTACCCCCCTTTGCCCCGCGTAAAAGGATCGTCGGGTAGGGGCATCAGGCCAATGTCAAATGTCTGCAAATAACCAACTTCGGTTTTCAGTGTCCAGTCCAGGCGCGCAATTTGCAGATTGGGTACATCAAACTCACCCGCGCCAATCAAACGCAACTCTAAATTGGGATATTGTCGTGCGAGGGCGGCCAATGGGTCTCGAATCATGTCCAGATACCGCGTTGTCCACTGGCTCCCAATCCATCCCAATGCGATTTTCTTATCCTCAGTTTTTTGTGTGGGTATATAACGCGCGGTATCAATAGGCCCCGTGATTTGCGAAACACGAGGACAATAACGGGCTGCAAATTCAGCGGTGTAGGCATTTTCTACAATCGCGCAGTGTGCTGTTTGCAACATCGCGGGTACGCCCATTGCACGCCGCCGGGTTCGCAACCGATTAACCCATCCGGCGTTGGGGTTTTCAAGTGTAAAAATAGCGTCGTCGAAATCGAAGAATATTTTGTGCCTGTATCGGCGCAACAGGCGCGGTATGGGAAAGGAAAATAATACTTTTTGAATCAGTATGGCGTCGTATTGCGGTGCTGTAAACACGCAAACCCATCCCGTCCATAAGGCGCGAAAATAGGACAGTACATAGTACAGAAGACGTGAAAAAATACTTCTGGTATTGCGTTTGATCAGATCATCGGGGGTCACGACTTTGACATCACAGGTGACACCCGCCCGACGCAACAGGGGCAAATAATCAAAAATCCGCGTGCGGCTGCTGGCAGCCAGAGGGCCATATTGCGCGACAAATAAAATTTTCATATCCAGCCGTGTTGCGTTGTCACGGGCGAGCCAGAGCGCTGGTTGAACCAGCCCGGTCCGCTTTCCAATGCGACTTCTCGGCCGGTGATGGCAGATTGTTCGGCGGCGAATAAAATTTCCATAATGTGGCGCGCCCATTCCCCGTGGGTGGGGGGTTCAATGTCCAGGGCAATGGCTTCGGCAAAGGCTTTCCACTCGTTGTGCATGGTCGAGGGCGGCTCATCGAAGGGGACGTTTTCCCACTGATCGTTTTTGCCAACTTTGACATATTTTCCACCGTGTTCGGAAAAGCGCAGTGTGCCATTTGCACAGATGACCTGACATTCGTGGTCGGGCGCACCATCTGCAAATCCAACGGCTACGGCAATGCCTGCCAGGCCGTTTTTATAGCGGACGAAGGCCGTGGCAGAGTCATCAGCAGCCTGATAGTGGGCGCGGGTTCCAATGGCGGCGGAGACGGATACGGCCTGTGAGCCTATCATCCAGGTGAGCCGATCTACTACGTGTACGCCATTGGTCAACCACATGCCCCCGCCGTGGTAGCGGCTGCGGTACTGCGGGCGGCGACCGGCGTAGCTCCAGTTTTTGGACATGTAACACACGGCGGTGATGATGGGGCCCAGTGCACCAGAGTCCAGTATTTCTTTTGCTTTAATGCTGGTGCCGTAGTAGTGTTGCGTCAAGCCGACCATTAGTTTGACTCCATTATCGGCTGCGGCTGTGACCATGTTGTCGCATTGTTCCAGGCTGATGGCCATGGGTTTTTCCACCAGGACGTGTTTGCCTGCATTGCAGGCGTCAACGGTGAGGCGCTGGTGGAGTTGGTGGCCCAGGGTGATGGCGACAGCGTCGATTTCGGGGTCTTTCAAGAGGTCGGTGTGGGAGGGATAGCTTTTGGGAATGTCGTATTTGCCCATGTATTCGCGGCGCTTTTCCTCAATGAGGTCGGCAACAGCGACGATTTCGACGTTGTCCAGAGTTTCAATGGCATCGCAGTGAGACCGGGCAATGCCGCCCAGACCGATAATTCCAACTTTTAAGTTGTCCATTGTGATTGCTCCTTTTTTAGAACCACCGAATAACAGCACCGATAATGTTTTTGTCTTCGCCGTTGAGGATATCGCGATAAAGTCCCGGCGCGTCTGAAGATGCGACTTCATGGGTGATGGTGTGATGCCAGGGGAGAACGCCAGTGCCCATGTTTTTGATGACAGCGCGGCGGCAGGGGGCTTCGCCATCGTTGCAGGGATAGTACATGGTGAGGCGTTTTCCGTGGGGCGGTAAGAAATTGTAAGAAATGGGGTGGCGGCCGTAGTTGCCCTGAAGGATGAAGGTGCCATGGGTGCGGCAAAGGGCGATGGCCGGGTCGATGCAGGTGGGGATGCCCGTGCATTCGAAGACGACGTCGGCACCGTCGGGGGCGATATCGCGGGTAGCTTTGTTTGCATCCGCACCCTGAATGAGGTGATCGGCACCGAGTTTTTGCGCGATGTCGAGACGGTTGGCTTCCAGATCTATGGCGATGACTTCACAGCCCCGGTGGCTACATGCAGCGACGACGCCCAGGCCGACGAGACCGCAACCGTACACGACAACGCGGTCGCCCATTCGGGGGTTGGCCATATCCACACCATTGAGGCCCACGGCGGGCATGACAAATAAGCTGGCGGCGGCTTCATCGACACCTTTGGGCAGGTGGGCGACAAAGGCTCGGGGTCCCCGCGTGTCCAGGACTGTGGCAGAGGTGTGTGCGCCCTGGCTGGCAGAGACTTTCTGACCTGATGTAGCGAGGGAGAAGACGCGGTTCCAGCGGTAATAGACGCGGTCGCCAACGGCGAAGCCGGTTGCGTTTTTGCCGACATGTTCGACAGTGCCGACGGCTTGATAGCCCGTACACAGGGGATAGGGACCGTAGTCGAGCTTGCGGGTGATGGCGGCAAATTCAGTGCCGATACTGACGCCGGAATACCGGGTTTGTACTGCGATTTGATCGGGGCGTGGATCGGGAAGGATTATGTTTTCGCAGGCAAAGGTGGGCCCCTCATGGGTGATGAGTGCTGTGGCTTGCATGTTTTAGCCTTTTCTTTTACGGTTTGAGGTATTTGCCGGGGAGGCGAGATCCCTCGTACTTTTGATCGGGGTCGCGGTTGGCTATGACTTCGGGGATATCTCCTTCCCAGTAGTCTGGTACGTCAATGGTGGGGCGTCTGTGCCAGGCGAGAATCAGGGTTCTGCGCTCGTCTGTGTAATTTCTTCCGGCAGAGTGCAGGATGCGGGCATCGCCCAGAACCAGCGAGCGTGCAGAGACGGGTACGTTGACCTCATCCGGGTGGTCGCTGAACATGATGGGATGGGTTTCTTCTATAAATCGGGCGCCCTGTTCGTGCGCTGGGACCAGTTGGTCGTGGAGTGGTATGCGCTTGAGATGGGTGCCGGGGATGACTTTCAAGCAGCCGTTTTCTACTGCGGTATCGGTTAGATAGTAGTTCAAAAATATGATTTGTGGCCATGGTGAACAACTGATGGGGTCGTTCCATTGCATCCAGTCCTGGTGCCAGTAGAGCGGTGGTCCTTTGGGTTCTTTGGTGAGGATGATGATGCCGCCGCCGGTTTGGAAATCTCCAAAGCCCAGTTGTTCGAGCGCCCGCCTCGATGGTTCCCATTCGAGCAGCTTTTGGATGATCGGATTGTCTTCACCGCGCACATTCACGTGTTGACCCTGATATCTAAACTCCTCGCGCTCATAGTGATTGGCGATTAACCGCTCGGATTCACCGCGCAGTTCTTCGAGAAACTCGTCTGTCAAAATGTCGTCGATGACGCAGTACCCATCGCGGAGCATGTTCTCCCGCGTTTTCAGGGCTGTTTCAGGTGTCATGTTATGCCCCTCTTTTCTAACTCTTTACCAAATCAGTGGATAATGTCAGCAAAATAGTTTAATGCAAAGGTGTTGTCAAGGTATCGTATCCAAGAGCAAAAACTTGGGTTTTGATTTTCTGAACAGGGTTCATTATTTTGTGTAAAAATGATGGGAAGGCTTATGGTTGATAAAGAGAAGTTTGCCCTGTGTGTTTCTCGGGTCTTAAATCCCGTGTTTGTGCTGGGGATTGTGATTGTGCTGGTGTCTCTTGAGGCCTCTGGATCGGGTGCTAGGATTGTATTGTGTGTATTGATCACATTGTTTTTTACTGTTTTTGCACCCTGGGGCTTGGTATTGTATATGCGACGCCAAGGCGAGATCAGCGAGTTGTTTATTCCAGAACGCCGCGACCGGCTGCGACCGCTTTTCTTTTTTATGGCGAGTTCCTGGATGGGTGTTGGCATTCTTTATCTGATACACTCGCCGCCCACACTATACGCGCTGATGGTCAGTGTCGCCGTTCTGAGCACTGTCGCGCTTTTGATAACGATGCAGTGGAAAATCAGCTTACACGCCATGGGGCTTTGGGCTGCCTGTGGTGTGGTAATTGCGCTCTATGGTAATTGGTGGGCGGTTGTTCCCGCGGGGCTGGTTTCGTGGGCGCGGTTCGTATTACAGGCTCATTCTGTATCTCAGATTTTGGTGGGTAGTATTGTAGGGGCTGGGGTTACATTTCTCATTTTTGGCTATATGCTCAATACATGAATAGGAGGAGTTATGAAGATTAAATCCATTGAAGCTGTGAATGTTTCTATTCCGCAACAGAAACCGACAACACCCGCGCGCCGTTCGAGTTGGCGGCATTCATCGCCGATTGGTCTGCCGATGAATAAATATCCGGAGTTTCCGCCAGATGTGCCGAGCAAGTCGCCGGGTATTGGCGGGCGGGGCGTATGGGTCAAAATAACGGCTGAGGATGGCACATGGGGCCTGGGTAGAACGGGATTTGGCGAACCGGTTGCCGCACTGGTCGATGCTTTTTACGCGCCACTATTGGAAGGACGAGATTGTTTTGCGACAGAGCATCTCAACGATATGATGTGGCGGGCATCCAAAAGGCACGGGTCGCTGGGATTGTCCGCCTGTGCGCAGAGTGCAATTGATCTGGCTCTGTGGGATTTGAAGGGGAAGTTGCTCAATCAGCCCGTTTACAGATTGCTCGGGGGACCATCTCGCGAGAAAATTCGGTGTTATTGTACAGGCGATGATCTGGATTGGTCGATGGAGCTTGGATTTGAGGCGTTTAAAATTACGAATCCCGTGCATTACGAGCAGGGTATCACGGGTATAAATATTATGGAGGAAAAGGTCGCCCTGGCGCGAGAAACTGTGGGCGTGAATGCCGAGTTGATGATTAATCCCGTGATGGCTTACGATGTGGAGTTTGCCATTCGTCTGGGAGAACGGCTCAGACCCTACGAATTGAAGTGGATGGAAGAGCCACTATTTCCAGAAGACCTCGAAGGGCATATTCAATTGAAAAAAGCCATGACCTGGATTCCCATTGCAACCGGTGAGGATCACCACACGCGGATTCCGTTTCGCCAACTCGTGGAAAATCGCTGTGTGGATGTCGTGCAACCCGATTTGCACTGGTGCGGAGGGATGACCGAGGCTGTGAAAATTCATCACATTGCCGAAGCCGCCGGTATTAAGAGCAGTCCGCACGGGGGCTGTAATTCGGCTTATGGACAGCATTTTTGCTATGCGATGCCCGAGTGTACTCTGTGTGAGTTTCATTTGAGTACACCCGTGGGGGTGCCCCTGGAAGAAGTCGCGCGGATGCCGGGCGTGCCCGTGCCAAAAGATGGCTATCTGGTGCCGTCGGATGCGCCGGGATTTGGAATGGATATTGCCGAAGATTGGATTACGCCCTGGGATCACGGGCGTTTAAGCACGGGTGGCGAGCATGTAATTTTGTAAAAAAGAAGAGCGGGCAAAACCTCCACCCGCTCAAATTTATTCGCTGTGCATTTACAGATTACTTTTCAAAATAAAGTCCTACGCCCCACAAACGGCCACCGAAGAAATTGCGTCCGGCAACAGGGATGCGCACCGAGGCTTCAATACTCACATTTTGATGCACATTAATGAACACTGTGGGGGCAAGATACGTGATGCCTATATCGTCATTCCCCCTGCTACCTTCTGCGCCAGCGATGCCTTCTAATTTGAGCGCGAGGAGGAGTATGTCGGTGGGAGTGACACCGACTTCAGCATTGTAAATTATCTCTTCACCAGGGTTAAATCCGCTGGTACTGTTTTCCAGGCGGACACGATACCCCAGATCGAGATTGGCGTAAACGGGAGCGGGATAGAAAGACCGGCCCAATTGCAGAATCAAGTCAATATCCGATTGGCCCGATCCCACGGACATGCCCTCATTTTTATACGTACCTGCGGGGTCTTGCCCATCGTCATAAGCGCCTGTTGGGGCTTTGAAGCCCAATTTGAGGGTTGCCACAACATCTTGTTGCACGAGGTTGATTTTGGCAAATCCGCGAACGTCTCCAATACCCGATGCGTCCAGAGCAATAAAACTCGGAAAATTAAAATTGTCGTGATCATATTTATTGCTGATAAAGGGGATTTGTATGCCGATGTCAACGCGGTCGTTTATGCCGTAAAAAAAGTCGAGATACACTGACTGTGACTTATAGACAGCAGCGGCGGCGGCTGGCCCAAATCCACCTGTATTTCCTTCCGCGTTATATCTTTCTGAGGTCGATGTAATAAGGGTCGTAATTTTGCCCCAAAAATGGCCCTTTTGAAGTGTCCAGGCACCTCCATAAGCGGTATGAGGTACAAGGACGCAGAGCGCGATGGCGAGAAGGAACTTTATACCTGCGGTAGAATGTGGCGTGGAAATGCTCATTTTTTCCCTTTCTAATAAAGTGTTTTACCACAAGCAGCCCAGCGGTAATCGGTCCGCTGTTCAAACTGCTCAGGTGGGAAGATACTCAAAAGGAGATTTTTTTCCAATATGATAAATACAGATTTTTGGGGAGTGAATAAACCCGAGCACGGGATCGCATCACATTTTAGACACGGAACCCGAGTATGAAATCCCTGCGGTCCATATATGTCCGGCGGGGAAATTGCGCCCACCAGCGGTTATACGCACCGAGGTTTCAATGCTCAGGTTTTGAAAGGGGCTTATGAGGAGCGTGGGCGCGAAATAGGTAATGCGTCTTACATCGCTGGATAGTTTGAGGCCCAATACGCGGGATGGCCTACCTCTGATGCCCTCTAATTTGAGTATAAAGAAGAGTTTGTTCACGGGATTATAACCTATTTCTGAGTTTAAAAACCACTCGTCGCCAGGGTCGTAATTGGTGGTATTGTTTTGCAGGCGGACGCGATATCCCATATCGATGTTGGCGTACAGTGGGAAGGGCCAAAAAGATCGGCCAATTTGTGCAATGAATTCAAAATCCCATTGGCCTTCACCTGCGGAAATAATTCCGTCCTGGTTTTGAAACTTGCCTGTGGGGGCTTTGGTTCCAAATTTCATTGTGCCCACGACAGGGGTTTGTGCAATGTTGATTTTGGCAATTCCTCGCATGTCACCAAAGCCCGATGCAATATTCGCCGGTCTGAAGCCGACGTTTTCAAATTCCCGGCGATAGTAGGGAATTTGTATGCCGAGGTCGATGCGATCACTCAGGCCGTAAAACAGGTCGATAAAGAGTGCCTGTGAATTGTATTGCCCATTTTCGCGATAGTGTGCGCGATCTCCGGGTTCATAGAGGCGGTTGAGGTCGGGTTCGCGACCCGCGCCGCCAACGGCCACATATTCTTCATTTGTCGATTGCGCCATGCCTGTGATTTTACCCCAGATATGGCCTTTTGCGAGTGTCCAGGCACCTGCATAAGCGGTATGGGGCAAGAGTATGAAGAGGGCAAGCCAATAAAAGCAGTGCATGGAGGACTCCAAAATTCAGGCGAATCGCCAGGGGCAATTCGCCTTTTTTATAGATATACAAGTATTTGTGTCCGTCTAATAAATTCCCGTATTCTGCCAGAAGGTTGCCCAGGCAAACCAGAAGGAATTGTGGGCAGGTAGTTGTTGTAAGGTTTTATTTTGCATTGGCCCGGCAATGGCTTCGCCTTTGAGGTTCCAGGTGCTGCCCGTCTCCTGGTCGCGCAGGAGAAAGGGATAGACCGTATCGCGGGGAAGCGCTTTTTCAAATGTGAGGGTCTGACCATCCACTACCCGATCAAAGGGTAGTGCGTATTGCTCCCTATCGTAATAGACGACCAGAATGGCATTACCCGCGACTACGTCGTTGATGACGGCTTCTATACCCATGGTGGGAAAGGGATAGGCTTTGGCTGTTTCGCCAAAACGAATACCCAGTGTGAGGGTTTTGGGCGGGAATAACTGCGCGGTTGGGTTGTCGAGCAAACTGGGGAAGGAGGGGAAAAGCGGCGCGGTATTCGGGTCCCGATAGTTGCCATAGGGATAGCTCTGATATCTGCTGGGCGCGTAAACACCCGTATTGGCACTGATAACTTTGGAATTGGGATAGAGTTGTTTCCAGTAGCGCCAGGTGGTTTCGATTACGGGCAGGAGTTGTAATTCTTCGGTTCCACTTTCAACCGGGATGTGGATCATCTGGGGATACAGGATTCCCTGTTGGCGGCGGTCGTACATAATCAGGTTGTTGTTAAATAGCAAACCGGAAACCCCACAATGGATGCGCGATTGGTCATTGCCCTGTCCGTTAAAGATGAGTCCCGTGCCCGTCAGTGGGCAAAAGCTCACGACAATAGGCTGTTCGCCAACTACGTCGTTGATGATTTCGTGCCACCAACCCATGTTGTGGGGATAGGCTTTGGCTACGCCATTGAGGATCACGCCGAGGACGAGGTCCTCATCGCTGAGGTAAGCGGCTTCACTGGATGTGAGTTCGACAAATGGGGGATCGGTGAGTGCGGGAATGCCATCGGGAGGTACGCCGCCCGATAGAATTCTGTCTCTGGGAAAGTCACTGAGAAAATTGCCGCCTGCTTGCGGTTCGCGATTGATTGAACCAGAGGTTTGCGTATTGCCGGATGTCGTGTCGCCAGGGGGGGCAGAAGGATTGCCCGAGTCCCCCGGTCCCAGTGTATCTGTGCTTTTTCCCCCACAGGTCATCAGGCCAAATAGCGCGCATAGAATTGTGCTTTTGAGAAAAATTTTCACGGGAAGCCCTTGTGTGTTCACCCGCAGGTGAAAACAGCGGGGTTGACCTTGCATTTCAGGTATTCTCTTTCTAAATTAAAGTAGTTATGGGGTGTGAGTCAAGGTGCGAACCTAAAACTGATTTTTTTAAGGAAATCATTATGCCGCGATTTGAAGTAATATCGCCTTTTGAGCCTGCGGGCGATCAGCCCCAGGCGATAGAAGAGCTCGCTCAGGGGATTCGAGATGGTGCGCCATACCAGACTTTGATGGGGGCAACGGGTACAGGTAAGACGTTTTCAATGTCCAAGGTGATTGAATCCGTTCAAAAGCCCACGCTCGTGATTTCCCACAACAAAACTCTGGCGGCACAACTCTACGGTGAGTTTCGCAGTTTTTTCCCGAATAATGCTGTGGAGTATTTTATTTCGTATTACGATTATTACCAGCCCGAAGCGTATAAACCGGTGACGGATACGTTTATAGAAAAAGAAGCGGATATTAACGATGAGATCAACCGTTTGCGCTTGCGCGCGACAAGTGCTTTGATGGAGCGACGAGATGTGATCATTGTGGCGAGTGTGTCGTGTATTTACGGTATTGGTAATCCAGATGAATACGAAGATCACCTGGTGATTCTGGATCGCGGTGCAGAGATGGATCGCGATGCTATGTTGCGCAAGCTGGTGGATATTCATTTTACGCGCAATGATGTGGCTTTTGAGCCGGGCGCGTTTCGGGTGCGGGGCGATGTGGTCGAAATTTATCCGCCCGAGCGCGAGCATCCGGTACGCGTGGAGTTTTTTGGCGATGAGATCGACGCGTTGAGTGAAGTGCATCCCGTGACGGGCGAGGTGCTTGCGGAACGCGATCGCATTGTTATTTATCCGGCCAAGCACTTTGTGACCAGTGGCAATCGCATTGAGAAAGCCATTGTCCAGATTGAGGTGGATCTCGCCAAACAACTGGAGGCGTTTAGTGATCAGGGCAAGTTGTTAGAGGCACAGCGGCTAGAGATGCGCACGCGCTACGATATTGAGATGATGCGCGAGATTGGCTTTTGTCAGGGTATTGAAAATTATTCGCGGTATATCGATGGGCGCAGACCCGGGGAGGCACCTTATGTGTTGCTGGATTATTTTGCGGACGATTTTCTGATTGTGCTGGATGAATCCCATGTGACGATTCCGCAGTTGCGCGGGATGTGGAATGGGGATCGATCTCGCAAAGAGGTATTGATAGAACACGGGTTCAGGTTGTCCGCGGCATTGGATAATCGTCCGTTGTATTTTGAGGAGTTTGAACAGAAGGCAAAGCAGGTTGTTTTTATGTCGGCCACACCTGCGGATTACGAATTGGAACAGTGTGAGGGCGTGGTGGTAGAGCAGGTGATTCGTCCGACGGGGTTGCTCGATCCCGAGATGGTGGTACGACCTGTGCGCGGACAGGTTGATGATCTCATCGAAGAATCGCGGGTGCGGGTGGAGCGCGGCGATCGCGTGCTGGTGACGACGCTGACCAAGCGCATGGCAGAGGATTTGTCGGAATATATGCGCGAGTTGGGTATCAAGGCGCGCTATATGCACTCAGATGTCGATTCCCTTGAACGCGTGGCAATTATCAGGGATTTGCGTTTGGGTGAGTTCGATGTGCTCGTGGGCGTGAATTTGTTGCGCGAGGGGTTGGATCTGCCAGAGGTGTCGCTGGTTGCTATTCTGGATGCGGATAAGGAAGGGTTTTTGCGGTCGGAGCGGTCGTTGATTCAGACGGCGGGGCGAGCCGCGCGCAATGCAAGAGGTACGGTTATTATGTACGCGGATAAGGTGACGGATTCGATGCAGCGCGCCATTGACGAGACGAATCGCCGCCGGGCATTGCAGGAGGAGTATAATATCATACACGGCATTACGCCTGAGACGCTTTACAAGACCAGAGAAGAGATTCTCCAGACGACAGCCGTGGCCGATGAGAAGGCAGAAGAGTTGCCAATGGTTGCCGAGGAGTCGCCAGAGTATATGGATGGAGCCAATCGGCTGGATATAATCGAAGAATTGACGCGCAAGATGGGCGAAGCGGCTGAGAATTTGGAGTTTGAGAAGGCCGCGCAATATCGCGATGAGATTGCGAGATTAAAGTCAGAGGTGGCGTAGAGGGCTTGACATGTTAAAGCGCGAAGATATCATGCCTGTGATAGAGCGAGCATTGATAGAAGATGTGGGAGATGGGGATATTACGACAAAGTGGACCGTGCCGTTGACAAAGCAGGCGAAGGCGAAAATTATTGCGAGAGCAGATGGCGTGATTGCGGGATTGGATGTGGCGCAATGGGTGTTTGAGGCTGTAGAGGAAGCGATTGTATTTGAGGCATATGTCGAAGATGGTGAGTGCGTTGCTGATGGTGATGTTTTGGCCGAGGTTTCTGGTCCCGCGCGTGGTCTGTTGACAGGTGAGCGCGTCGCGCTGAATTTTTTGCAGCGTATGTCGGGTATAGCAACGATGACGGCACAGTTTGTAGAGGCTGTAAAAGGAACACAGACGCGGATTCTGGATACGCGCAAGACTGTGCCGGGATTGCGATTATTAGATAAATATGCTGTTGTTGCGGGCGGTGGTGTGAATCATCGGGTGGGGTTGTTCGATATGGTGCTGATGAAGGAGAATCACATTGAGGCAGCGGATGGCATTGGGCCGGCACTTCTTTCGGTGTGGAAGGGGATGGATTTTGAAGGCCGAGAAGTGCCCGTGGAGGTGGAGGTAGAAACGCTATCAGAACTCGATGAGGTGCTCGTTTTGGGTGCGGATCGCGTGATGTTGGACAATATGAGCCTGGATGAGATGCGCGAAGCCGTGGAAAAGGTGGGAAAATTAAAAGGCAAAAGACCCGAATTGGAAGCCTCGGGCAATGTGTCCTTAGATAGTGTGCGGACAATTGCAGAAACGGGCGTGGATCTTATTTCAGTGGGTGCGCTTACACATTCGGTTAAGGCACTGGATATCAGTATGTTGTTTCGATAGGAAACAGGATGTTGTGTCCGTGAAAAATAAAAAGGCTCGGTCGGGATTGTTGAATCGGGCCTTTGTTTGTTGTGGCTCAATAAAAAAATGCCGAAGGGATCAGGTGCAATCTCTTCGGCGACGGTATTAATATAACAAATTTCGCCTTGTTTGTCAAGTTTGTAAATCTTTGATAAACAGTAAGTTAAAGGTTGACATTCCGAGTTTATTCGATTACATTTATCTCCGCTGTGATTCTGCCGTCTCCGCAATATGCGCGGAGGGTTCTCAAAACCCCAATGGAGGGCAATATGGCACAACAGCCGCTCGATGGCGGGACGGGGGTGAGGTGTGTCATTTGCGAGGCGGTTATTTCAGAAGAACGCCTCAAGGTCGTTCCTTATACGCGCCTGTGCGTGACGTGTAAGGACAAAGTAGAAAGGGGGAAGATTCGTCCCAAATCTCATTTGACGGGCAACGCGATTTATGAGGAAGAACCCGAGGTGAAACCCATTGAGGTTCAGGAAGATCGATTGGTCGTCGGTAAATGGTCAACCGGATTTATGGAATTGGCAGAGCAGAGTAGCCGGATACGCGATCTGCTTCGCGAGGGAAAAAAAGAAGATGCCAGGGCACTGGTGAAGACTTTGACGGTTGAAGCGCAGGCCGCGCTCGTTGTTCTGGATGAAGATCCTGAGAATATGCTGTCGATAACGGGTATGGATGAAGATGGCAATCCGGGCTATTCGACAGATGTGGTGGCGCATTTGCCTACAGAGATGTTGACGGGGCTGATTGATTATGATCCGGAGCGGCAGGGTTTTAATGCGCATTTGATACGCGCTATGACACCGGGTACTTTTCGGCGCACTGTGGAAGATACGTTAGAGCCTATGGACAGTGCCGAGGTCCGGTCAAAGGTATCGTTTGAATGGCTCAGGGCACTATCTATGCTGGGGGACGCAAATAAGTGTGCTGAATTGCTGAACAGTGTGGATCCCGGGTTGCTCGAAGAAGCTCTGATTCCGTACGTGAAGGATATGCGCATGAATGAGGTCGTGGGGGCTGCGGGCGCGCAGGTTTACCGGCACCAACTCTTTTCCGAAGGCGCTGCTGTGGGTGAAAAGCCGAGTACGATAGTTGAGGATCCCGTTGTCGGAGGTGTTCTGGATGCACTTTTCGATGCGGATGCCGATTTGATGCGGTCCGTAATTCGCGGGGCGTGGGAGAGGAGGGATGATGAAGTGTGAAGGGTGAAATGATCCACTAAGAGCACGCACAGGCGTAGCCTACAACGCAGCGAAGCAAGTAACTTACACGAAGGGGGCTGATGGGCTGGGTGGACTGACAACTGGCTACTGATAACTGACGACGGAGTGCTTATGCAAAATCCACTTGCAACGCTGGATTTGAGTCGGTTTCGCATTGATTCCGAGAGTTTTGTAGGGCAGGTTATTGAATTGGGGACGCGCTTTGAAAAGCTGCCGCCCAATATTGGAGATGCGCTTTTGGGCTTTTTGCGCTTGCAGGGTTTGCACTATGGCAAGCGCTACCGGTCGGGTATTGCAATCAGGCGTGAGGATTTGGAACACGGGGTGCGGCAGGCACTGATTGCTATGGATCTCGGTTTGGAGGCGCGTGCAGAAAGCGATTTAAACCGGGCTGTGGAAATTATCGCGCAAGGAGATTTTGAAGCGTGTCGAAAACGCGGGTATGAGATCGCATTTTTTCGTTTGAAAGAAATGGCACAGATGTGTCGGGCGATGTTGCTGCGTCCTGAAGTGAAATTTTTGCAGTCTGAATACCAGGCGGTATCCCGCTGGGCAACCGCTGTGCCAGAGACGTGGATGCGTCCCCAGGATGACGAGGAAGATGAATCCCAGTTGGTCGATCCAAAGCGCGATTACGCAGCTTATCAAGTTGCGCTCAGGCGACTTGCGTTTTTGCGGTCGATCCCCAAAGCTGCGCTGACCGAGGTAGAAATAGCTGTTGAAGCGCGCACGTATGACGGGTTGCTGCGCAATCTCATTCTGGCACTGGCATTAGATATGGATTCGCTTTTGCCATCGGATGTACAGATTGAGGCGTTTCGCCAGAGGTGTTTTGAAGAAGGGAAGATGAGGGAGGAGGTGCGAAGTAAGGTTTTTGAGTTGATGGATCGACAGCTCGAGGCCAGTTTTGAAGATGAGGAAGATCGCATGGCGATTCGACTGGAATTTGAGGCGGAAGTCGAATTTTTAGAGGAGGTGTCCTACAGCCCTTTCAAGGGGGTCTTTTTGTTGCCAGATCAGCCTGAGGACGATGGGTGAGAGGCAGCGAGGCATATCTGTGTAAAGCGCAGTCCATCAGGGCTGCGCTTTTTTATAATAGATGAACTGACCACTGGTGGGGAGATGTGGGGACTTCTCACTTCACACTTTTCACCACTCACTTTTTTTGAACCTTCGGGTATTGGGCGGTGTCGATTCCCACAGGAGGATATTTTTTGACACCATCGGACGCGATTTTGATGCAGCGAATTGTGGCGCGGGATCAAGAGGCTTTTGCGATTCTGTTTGCGCGCTATCAGGCACAGGTGACCGAGAGTCTGCGCTGGATAACGCGCGATCCGGTCGCTGCAGATGATTTGACGCAGGAGGTTTTTCTCAGAGTTTGGAATCGGGCCGATCAATGGTCGGGGCAAGGGTCTTTTCGGGGATGGCTGTTTCGGATTGCGAGAAATTTGTCGCTGAATCAATTGCGAAGCCAAAGTCGTCGTCGCGAACAGCCATTGGAAATGCCTTCGCTTTACGATGAGGAGGACGAAGAACAACCTGTTCCGGGGTGGATGATCGATCGGGCTGCGCTGGGACCCGATGTGCAATTGGAACGCGCTGAACAGCGGCGCATTTTGCAGGCGTTGATCGATGCGTTGCCAGAGGAAAAACGCGAGATATTTCAGATGGTGTACGAAGATGAGGTGGCGCTTCGGGAAGTTGCCGAACGGCTGGCGATTCCAGAGGGGACAGTGAAGTCGCGGCTGTTCCACGCGCGCAAGCAACTTGCAGAGGCATGGGGGCGGAGGTATGGGAGGGGGTATGAAGGCGAGTAATGTGAGCGTTTCACACTGATACCCACAGATAAAAGGCGAAATACAAGGGGAGATTATGCTAACAGGACTCTCGTATTACTTAGCTACTGGCACAGGGAAGATTGTTCTGGCGAAGCTCTTAGAAAAAAAGTGGCGCGTAGCTTTAACCCTCTTAACAATGCTAATCGCTGTGGTGCCCGCTCTGTTTGTTCCCGTCATCTATAGGATCCTGATTGATCAAGCGATTCCAGATAGAGATATGCAACTCAGTGTCTATTGCATTTTGGGGGTGGTGCTGATCCCACTTTTGGGCTTGGCCATAACTTATGGGCATGAGTATCTCCGTGTCTGGATTGGGGAACAGGTGTCAAGAGGATTAAGGAAGTCTGCTTTTGAGCACGTTATCAGATCAAGAGTTGAGGATATACAAGGGATACCGACCGCTGACCTCAGTTATCGGATAAATATTGAGTCAGCGAAAATAGGTGAGATGTTTATCTCTCAACGTGTCTTGCCACTCGCACATAGCGGGATAAATCTGCTCGGTATTTTGGGAATGATGCTCTGGATGGATTACAGGCTGACCGCTGTCTCAATGGTTGCAGTTCCGGTTACATTTGCAATCACCCGGAAGCTTACCAGAAGGTCCGAAGCTCTGGATAGACCTTTTTCAGATCACGTAGAGAGGGGAAACAGATTTCTCCAGGAAACATTTGCTGGCATCAAGACGGTGCGATCTCTTTCCGGCGAATCTCGAGAAAGACGCTTCTGGCAAGATTGGCTGCGACAGCACAAGACTCTGAAGCTCAAAACGATTGCTTTTCATCACATTGTTGTTGCCTTTCCCAATGAGGTTATAAATAGCGTCGTTATCGGGATTCTTTTCGGTTTTGGGGCATTCGGAATCATGAATGGCAGTATGTCGATAGGGACATTGGTTGCATTTATGGCGTACGTCCCCAGAGCGTATGCCGCTCTGAAAGGTGCTTTCTCTGTCTATGTAGATCTACATAGAGTCAAGATTTCTTTTGACAAGCTCAATGATGTGCTGAAGATGAGAAGGGAGGAGACAATTGCTGATCGATCTGGTGCGGTACTTGACGCCGCCAGGAGCGTGCATATTGCTTTCAGGAACGTCTCATTTGGATACGATCGCGGATTCGCAATCAGGAACATGACTTTTGAAATAAAGGAGGGAGAGTTCATTGGTATCGTCGGTCCCAGCGGGGGAGGAAAGAGCACCATTTTTGATTTGCTTCTGCGATTCTACGAACCTGATTCAGGAAAGATCATGCTTGGTGAACTTGAGCTTTCCAGGCTGCCTCCTGAGTACGTTCGGGACCATCTATGTCTTATCCCGCAAGATCCGTTTCTCTGGAATACAACTATTGGAAGAAATATTCTATACCCAATGGAACCCAATGGTGCGACTTATGATGTAATGACGAAGGCTTCAGGGCAGGCGCAAATACATCGTGATATTTTGGAATTCCCGGATCAATACGAGACAATTGTTGGAGAAAATGGGCAATCTCTGTCGGGCGGCGAGCGGCAAAGAATCGCGATTGCGCGTGCATTTGTCCGAAGGCCAAATGTGCTGTTGATAGATGAGGGGACAGCATCTTTGGATGCCCTTACAGAGGTAAGGGTAAAAACAGCATTGGAGGAACTGAGAAAGGGGAAGACCACGCTGGTTGTCGCACACCGCTTATCGACAATACTTGATGCTGATCGAATCCTGGTAGTTGGAAAGAATGGTGAGCTTGTAGAGGAAGGTACGGTTTCACAACTTATTGATCAACGTGGGCTGTTCTCTGAGATGTATAAAGTCCAGTATGATGCGAGGTTCTTTGAAATGCAGGAGAGTTAGGGTTGTATGTATCCACACCCTCAATTAGACAGGAGGCATTTGATGAGTCTTTCAGTAAAGGCGCCGTGGCATAAAATTTCGTGGGATGCGTTTATTCAAAAGGGGTTGCCCGAATTGTTGGCAGATCGGGTGTCGCTGGCGGGGTATCGGGTGGTGTCGGTGGATGAATATACCTGTGAATTGCATCTCGCGATTCAGGGGGGGCAAGAGATCGTGTACAACAATATTCCTCAACCCGATGAATGGGGTCGGTTTAAGGTGGATGGTTTTTTTCGGACGGTAGTTCCCGCGCCGACTGATGTGGATTTGGTGCGTGCTGAGATTCGGTGTGTGGGGGAGCAATTGCGCGATTATATTGCCGAGCGGCTGGAAAATATGCCAGAGATACTGGATGATACAGTTGAAACATGGATACAGTTGGGAGATTGGATTCACACATTTTTTACGGAAGAACCGACCTCTCAGTATTTGCAGGCGACCAATTTGCAGGATATGTACGTTCATTTGCGGCGGGTGACGTTGATCCCAATTATCGGTGAGGCCGATGAGGGAATAGAGAATTGCTATCATCCGTCACACGATGGGCGCGTGTGTCCTTATTGTACGCCTGAGGGGCCGAATCTCGCGCGGATTTTAGAGGTGGCTCAGGGGGCGACTATTCGCGATGGCAAGCTGGTGATTGAAGACGATGCGCCTGAAAAGCGGTTGGGGATAGGCGCTTCGGTGGTTCCGTTTTTGGAACACAATGATACCAATCGCGTTTTGATGGGTGTGAATATGATGCGGCAGTGGATTGGCGCGCCGGGTCCCGATATGCAGCGCGATGAGCAGGGTGTGTGGCACGCGTATCACACGCAATATGACGGCAAGATACTGGAGTCGGAACCCGCGCTGGTGCAAACGGGATGTGAACCGCGCGATCCGCATTTCTGGACGGGGTACAATTTGCTGACCGCGTTTATGGCGTGGAATGGGGATGCACATGAAGATGCAGTTGTGATCAGCGAATCCGCGGCGAACCGGCTGATGCTGCCCAATCGCGTTGCGCCGGGCGATAAGCTGAGCAATCGACACGGTTTTAAGGGGGTGGTGTCGCGCATTGTGCGAGATGAACAGATGCCCAAATTGCCAGATGGCACGCCTGTGGAGCTTATTGTGAGTGTATGTGGTTTACCGTCGCGGTTGAATATTGGACAGTTGCGCGAAGCTGTGGTCGGGCGCATTGCAAAGGCCGAGGGGGAGCCGGTTATTGTTCCCGCGCTCAATGCGCCCAAAGACGATGAGATACGCGGTCGTTTGAGTGCTAATGGGCTGGCAGAAGATGGTATGGAGACGCTGACGGTGAATGGGGAAGCGCTACTGCGCCGTACCACAGTGGGGTGGGTGTATTGGGGGCGCACGTTGCATCTGGCGGCAGATAAAATTCACATGGGTGTGAAGCCGGATCAACACGATCAAGGGTTGGGCGAGACAGAGTTTTTGGCGTTGCGAGAAGCGGGTGCTTTTGGGGTGATTGGCGATTTGTTCAATACGTGCGCGGTAGATCGAGATGATGCCGATACTCTGGCAGAACGCGTCATTGTAGGTCCTGTTGCTCCCACTGTGCCGTCTCCTCAGTTTGATGAGCTAATTGGGTATTTGTCGAAAGGTGGGGTGGCTGTTGCGCTGGATGAACGCGGTGCCGAGTTTTCATTGAAGCGCGATGGAGATTTCGCGCTTGCGCGTTCGGTTCCGCATCCGTGGTTGCCGGGGCATTCGTTGACTCATGTGAGTGGAGAAGATGTGCCTCTCGCATTGCGAGAAGCCAATGACCGATTGGCGGAGATGATTGCCAATGGCGCGCCAGATGTGCTGGTGGATCGGGCGGTTGAAACGCTTTCTGAGCGGGTTCGCGCATTTTGCGAGTTGTCGCGTTTGCAATTTCAGGCGCGTGCGTTGTTCAGCGGGCGTTCGGTGGCTGTGCCTGCACCCGAATTGCGATACGATCAGGTCGGTGTGCCCGAAGAAATGGCGTGGACGTTGTTCGGGCCGTTTGCAGCACGAGAGGTGGGTGCTGAAGAAGTGGATAGGCGGTCGAGTAAAGCGGAGGAAGCCCTGGATGCGGCTATGGCTGAGTTATGGACTGTGGTGCTTCGCAATCCCGCGTTTTCGCCAATGGCTTTTGTGGCGTGTCGTCCGGTGCGCGTGGCGGATGATGCCGTGCGCGTGAGTGTGGCGATTTGCAAGATGATGAATATGGATTTTGACGGCGATCAGGTGGCGATTTTTGTGCCGGTGACTGAAGAAGGTCAGTGGTCGGCTGAAGAGCATCTGTCGGCGGTGGCGCATCTGACTCGGGATCCGGGGCTGATTGTACGGGAGAAGGTACACCCGATGCACGATGCGCTGTTTGGCCTGGCGTATATGAGTATGACGGATGAGGGGGGGCAGGAGATTGCGGAGATTGTCGGCGACGAGATGGAGCGAAATGGATTATTTGTCGATAAGCATCAGGTGATGGGCTGGATGGCAGATGCAATGGCTCGCGATGGTGCGAAGGCTGCATTGGATCTGGCAGCGCGGTTGTGGGATAAGGGGTTTGATGCCGCGCGCAAGACAGGTGCGTCGATGAGTGCGTTTATCGGTTCGTCGCTCGATTGGCCCGGTCCGCCAGAGGGCGATGATCCGGATGTCTGGCGCGATTATCCCGATGAGGTGTCGGCTGTGTTGGCGCAGTTCCGCGGATATGACGACGATGATCTCGGGATTCCTGCGCTTCTGGTGGAATGTGGTGCGCGTGCCAATTGGCAGCAAGTCCGGCTGTATGTGGCTCCCCAGGGTGTGACGCAGAACGCCTGGGGCGGAGTCACGCCTCTGAAGCGCGGTTTTCGAGAGGGGCTGACGCCAGAGGAGCTTTTTGCTCGGGCGATTGGTGCACGCTGGGGTTTGGCCAATGCGCTGGCGGAGATGCTGGCGATTCAGAGCGATCTGGAAACGCAGAGTGCGCCCGGTGGATATGGTGTTTTTGCGCGGGCACGCAGGTCGGAGACGCCGGGCGTGGTATTTGCCCGCGCAGCGCAAAAGGGCGAGCGCGATCCGTTGACGGATGAGTACAGTCGGTTATTTGTGGGGTTACCGGTTGAAGTGTGAAGTGTGAAGGTAGAAGTGTGAAGGTGAAGAAGCATCCGCCCTGGGGAGGTATTGGGTGGACTTCTCACTTTTCACTTCTTACTTCTTAAGAGCGGTGGGTTTTTGCAATCTGCCGCTCTTTTTTTCTGTAAAAATAAGATTTTTGCTTGACTTCTCCTATTAGGTTCGTCATAATACTAAATAATTAGTAATATTTCAAGGAGAGGGTCTTATGGCTGCAAAGAAACGACTATCTGAGGCTGAGTGGGAGGTGATGGATGGCATATGGCATCTCGACCGTCAGGTTACGGTGCGCGATGTTGTCGATTACCTATATCCCAATGGCGAGAAGGCTTATACAACGGTGCAGACGATTATGAATATTCTGTTTGAAAAGGGTGTGCTCAATCGGCAAAAGATCGGTCCGGTGAATGTGTACACGCCAACCTTATCGAGGGAAGATGCGGCGCAGGACGAGACGCGCACGCTGGTATCTCGCATGTTCGAGGGGTCCTTTGGAGCGCTGGCAACGTATCTCGTGGATTCAGGTGAGCTTTCTCGGAAGGAACTGGATGAGCTACGTGCGCTGATCGAGGCGAGGGAGAGAGGAGGCGCGTAATGAATTTGTTGATCTATTTGGCCGAGGCCTGGTGGCCGCTTTATGCGGTGCATTTTGTTGAAGTGTCGCTGTTCATTTCGCTGGTGTGGGCGGTAGATCGCTGGATGATGCTGGATACGCGATTGCGGTACGTCCTGTATTTGCTGGCATTGGCGAAGGTGTTTGTACCGCCTTTTTATGCCATTCCGTTGCCAGATTTTTTGACGGTATCCGACAATGTGCCAGTTGGACCAGTTTATGTCGATATGGTTTCTGGAGACGAGGTTGTTGCACCTGTGCAAGTTGCACCTCTTCCTCTGGCGTTTTATCTGTTTTGTCTGTGGGGTGTTTCGGTTGCGGTATGGGCAGGCGTGACGTTGTGGAAGAATGCGGCGTTTCACCGTGCGCTCCGTTTGGCAGTGCCAGTTGATCTGGCGAGGGAGATGAGATCGCTGGACGAGGCTCAGGATCTGAAGGTTTATGCCAAAGCCAGTCTGCGTTCTCCGCTTTTGGTGGGTATTGTAAAGCCGAGATTGTATTTGCCAGCGCATTGGTCGTCCTGGTCGTCTGAGGAGTTGCGCGGCGTTGTTGCACACGAGTTGGCGCATCGGGATAATCGCGATATCTGGGTGCTGATTTTTCAGGCGATTGCAATGGCACTGTTTTGTGTGAATCCGCTGGTCTGGCTACTGAACCGAAGGCTGACTTTTTTGCGCGAGTTGCGCTGTGACGAGGCCGTGTTGCGCGAGACGGATCTGACGCCTGCCGAATATGGGCGGCTGTTGTTCGGTTTTGTCGATAGACGCCCTGCTCTGAGTGCGCTGTATTTCAACGAGCGTGGCACCGCGCTCAAGAAACGATTGGAGTATGTACTGAATTTCAAAGAGGACAATGTGAAACGATCCAGATGGCAGTTGGCAATTCCCATTCTCATCGGTCTGGCGATTGTGCCTTTTTCGATTAGAGAGGCATATACGCATGATGAAAATGATCTTGAGGTTATAGAATTGGTTGAGGATGAGAAAAAGCCTGAATTCACACCGGAGCAACAGACCCCGCCGCCTGCATCTGGCGATGCTGACAGTAGTGAGGTTCTCGAATTTTTTATGGTTGAAGTAAAACCTAAGGTCCTGCACTCTGTTAAGCCTGTGCATCCGGAGGAGGCAATCAGAGATAGTCTGGAAGGCAAAGTGTTTTTGAAGTTTATAGTTAATGTGGATGGTTCGGTGAGCGATGTGAGGGTTTTGAGAGTCATAGGGTCGGAGGTATTTCGTCAGGCGGCGATAGATGCGGTATCTCAATGTCGGTTCAAGCCTGCCGAACACAATGGTAAGCCCGTAGCTGTATGGATGACTCAGCCAATCACGTTTCGATTGCCAAAGCAACAGAGCACGCCACCTGTGCCTGTTGATGCTGACAGTAGTGAGGTTCTCGAATTTTTTATGGTTGAAGTAAAACCCAAGGTCCTGCACCCTGTTGAGCCTGTGCATCCGGAGGAGGCAATCAGAGATAGTTTGGAAGGCCGAGTGTTTTTGAGGTTTATGGTCAATGTGGATGGCTCGGTGAGTGATGTGAAGGTTTTGAGAGTCATAGGGTCGGAGGTATTTCGTCAGGCGGCGAAAGACGCGGTAGCTCAATATCGGTTCAAGCCTGCGGAACACAATGGCAAAATTGTGTCCGTGTGGATGGTTATGCCGATCACGTTTCGATTGGAATAGTTGGAACGACTGACGATTTTCATCAGACCAGACGCGCAGTGCTGCTCAAAGTATCATATTTGATTGGGTTGTTAGATTCTATCACGAGAAAGGGAGGTGTTGTAATGAACAATATCTTATACATTATGATTTTCTCAACACTGCTATTTCCCTACTCCGATTCGGGGAAGTTGTTCTCAATGGAAACCGAGGATGTGAAGACTGAGACAAAACAGGATGCTGTGGAAATTGAGGAAAAGTTGGCGGCAGTAAAAATTGGAGACAAATGGGGGTATATCAATGTAGCAGGTGAGGTTGTGATTGAGCCGCAATTCGACCAGGCGCACTCTTTTTACGAGGGGTTGGCAGTAGTGAGAGTCGGTGACTCTGATAGGGGCAAGTATGGGTATGTCAACGCAGCAGGTGAGGTCGTGATTAAACCGCAATTTCGCCAGGCGCATTCTTTTTTCGAAGGGCTGGCGGCAGTAAGAACTGGGGGCTTAATCAGTGGCAAGTGGGGATATATCAACGCGGCAGGCGAGTTTGTGATTGAGCCGCAACTTGATAAGGCGCATTCTTTTTCAGAGGGATTGGCGGCAGTAAGAATCGGGGATGACACCAATCGCAAGTATGGATATATTAACGCGGCAGGCAAGGTTGTGATTGATCCGCAGTTTGACATGGCGTTTCCTTTTTCAGAAGGATTGGCGACAGTAAAAATCGAGGATTTTGTCAAGGGCAAGTGGGTATATAAGTGGGTATGTATCAACGCAGCAGGCGAGATCGTTATCGAGCCGCAATTTGACTTTTTCGGGTATTTTTCAGAGGGATTGGCGATAGTAAGAATCGGGGACTCTGATAGTGGCAAGTATGGGTATATCAACGCAGCAGGTGAGATCGCGATCAAGCCACAATTTGATAAGGCAAATGATTTTTCAGAGGGATTGGCGCATGTAATGATCAAGGACAAATGGGGGTATATTGATCGGGAAGGCAAGATTGTGATCGAGCCACAATTTGATAAGGCGTATTCTTTTAAGAACGGATTGGCACTTGTAAGAGAAAATGATAAGAAAAAAGGGTATATCAATACCAAAGGAGAGTTCGTGATTGTACCACAGGTTGATTCTCCTTTCTATATTTCCGTTCTGTCTAATGGTTTGGCAGTATTAAAAATTGATGATAAGTATGGGTATATCAATGCGAAAGGCGAGGTCGTGATTGAGCCGCAATTTGACGATGCGAGGAATTTTAGGAAAACGAAATAATTTTGTGTGCGATATTGGGTATGTGTTATAATTTATGCTAAGGAGAAAAGTGCTCACAAAGATCCCCAAAGAAATGTCCCCCGAAATGCGTATTTCGGGGGGTCTAAATTGGGTATAACGGATGAAAAATAGAAAGTTATACATTGGACTGATCCTCGCACTTGTGCTGGGCGGTTGTTCTCGGGGTATTGACGAATACGTGCGTCAGTCGCGCCATGTGGATGTCGATGTGCGGGTATATGGGGTTGAGAAGTTGGGGGAGAGTGGTCAGTTGGATGCTGTGCCGCATTTGATTCAGGCGTTGAAAGATGAAAAAGCGCGGGTGCGGTTGGCGGCGATAGATGCGCTGGGTATGCTGAAAGACAGGCGAGCGACTGAGATACTTATTCCTTTTTTGCAGGACAAGCGAGCGGTTCTGGCATTGGCAGCAATAGATGCGCTGGGTCAAATTGGAGATTCGACTGCGGTGGGTGCGTTGGTCGCTGTTGTGCAAGCGGAGGTGTCTGTATTGCGGTTGGCGGCGATAGATGCGCTGGGTCAGATCGGTGATTCGACTGCGGTGGATGTTCTGTGTTCGCAAATGCAAAGTGAAATATCTCAGGTGCGATGGGTTTCAGCAGTGGCTTTGGGACGTATTGGATCGCCCCGGGCGATTGGGCCTCTGGCAAATTTGTTGGGAGATGAGGAGATGCGCCAGACTGTTCTGTTTGCTCTGGATCAGATTGATAAAAATTGGCGTGCGCGGCCAGAGGTCGAGATGGCTGTGGAGAGATTTCAGCGTGATTTGATGCAAGATGATATGTTGGGCGATAAACAGGCAGTCATTCGGTTCCGCGCATTGGAGGGTCTCAACGCGGTTGTTCCCGACTGGCGAGAGAAAGATTGGGCAGAAGAACTGGTGATGCACTGGTGTCGCTGGGTGACAGCAGGCAATGGCGATGAGCGAAAGGTCGTTGCGCGTTTTTTGGGCGATTTGAAAGATCAACGGGCAGTGCAGGCATTGCTCGTCGCAACAGAAGATCGAAATCGCGATGTGCGTAGGCAAGCCATTCAGTCGCTGGGCAAAATGAGAGATATGCGCGCGGCAGGTGCATTGAGGCGTGTCGTTGTGGGCGAAGACAGGTATGTTCGCGGAGCAGCGGCGCGAGCATTGGGCCAATTGCGCGATACGAGTGCTGTTGATCTGCTGATCTCGCTGGTGGACCGGGAGATGTATTTGCAGGGGCGATCTGGAGAGGAATTGATGGAGTCAATTGCTCGTGCTTTGGGGATTCTTAATGGTAGGAGAAGTGTAGATACTTTGATTCGCTTGCTGGACCATCCGGGGATACAGGTCCGAAGATCCGCTGCACAATCGTTGGGACAAATAGGCGATCTGCGAGCAGCGGATGCTCTGGTGCAAGTGTTAAATGATGGCTCGATTTTTGTGCGCTGGGCCGCGGTCCGATCACTTGTCACATTGAAGGATGCGCGTGTGGTGCCTGCGCTGGTGGAAATGCTGGGCAAGGGGTCGAATATAATACGGACAAGGGGCCCCCAGGTAATACTAAGCAATGAGTCGAATGTGCGGATGGCAGTGAGAGCGCTTCGGAATATTGAACCAGATTGGCGCAACAGACGCGATGTACAGGAGAAAGTTGACGCGTGGATTTCGGTATTTGAGAATGGCAATGAGGTGGAACGCATTGCGGCGGCCATAAGGCTTTCTGAGATAGGTGGCGATCGGGTTGTCGAGGTCTTAAAACGCGCTCTGCGAGAACGCGAGCTGGATGTTATTGCAGCGGCGCATCCATTTTTTATTCGCGAGTATTCTGCATTTGCAACGTCCGCGCTCGTTCAGGCTCTGGAACACGAAGGCGATAAGCGCATGGCCAGCGCGATGCTCGCGTCTGGCAATCCCAAGCTCGCCAAAGCCGCTCGGCATTGGGCTTATACCCGGGGTATGGCTCTGGTGTCTCCGCCCAGGCGTTTGGATGATGGTGGTTGAGGCGGAGGACGGATGCACCCGCCGCAATACATTCTTGACACTTGATGGTGTATATACTACTGTTTTAGCCAGGGGTTCTTGTTCACAGGCTCAGGAGTATAGCCATGCGTTATTTTCTGTCATTTGCATCCATTGTGACGCTTGCTGTTTGCCTCCTGATAGATCCTGTAAGCGCGGTATCCACAGATGAAAAGCGGTCGCAGGTGAATACCGATTCACTGCGCCAACTTGAGCAGGCGATTGAGCGCGCGCCAAAAGATGGCAACCTGTGGGTCAAGCTCGGATATGCCTATTTCTCGGTTGGCGATCTGAAACAGGCTGAAAAAGCATTCCGCAACGGGATGAGATATGCAAATTCTGCAGCCTCGTACAATGGTATGGGGCTGGTTTTTATGTACTCCCAAACCCATCACAAATACAACGCACTTCAATACTTCCGCAAGGCACTGGGCATTGATCCGACCTATATTGAGGCGCAGATCAATCTGGCGCAGTTGTATATTGACCTGAAAAATGACTCTGCTGAGAAAGCGTTGATGAAGGTCATCGCGATGGATTCGACCTATACGCCCGCCTATCTTCAGTTGGGCAAGTGGCACGATAAGATGGGTCTGAATCCCAAGAAAACCGCCTATTATTACGATCGGTATCTCGCGTTTGCGTCAGATGATGCAGAGGGAAATAAGCTGTCGGCTGAGTTTTATTTGCGGATGGGGAATTATCAGAAAGTTACCGAGATCTTGCAGGGCTTTGTAACGCGCCATCCCACAGAAACCGAGGTATTTCCCGTACTGGCCTATACGTATGTGAAACTGGGGAAGATAGCCCCTGCTGAGCGGTATTTTGAGCGATATCTGGACAGTCTTGATCCCGATGTAAGAACGCTGTATGAGGATATCCGATTTGTTGCCTCACGCGATGAACTCGCCGCATTTAATGCGACCCCGATAGACGAGCGAGAGGGGTTCTTACGCTGGTTCTGGAATTTACACGATCCGGATATCACGACGGCTGAAAACGAGCGGAGAATAGAGCACTATTGGCGGGTGTGGTATGCTTTGCATCATTTTTCAGAGGGACAAAGTCCGTGGGACAGGCGAGGGGAAGTATATATTCGCTTTGGTGAGCCGGATTATCGCTCTCGGTCAGATGAGTTAAATTTTGAACAGAGTATGGCTGTGCAAAGAATCAAGGAGCGATTGGCTTTGTCGATTTATGGTACCAAAGTCCACCCGAAAGAGTTTCTAAAATCAGGAAACCCGCGCAGTAATCTCTATGATCCAGAACCTATAGTAGCCCCATTAGGTGCCACTTATGTCGGTCCTGTTTATCCCGTGCGAAGTCTGCGGGGAAAAATATCTGAGTTCCAGGGATATACCGCGAAATCATTCCATATAGCGACGGGTTCTGCGCGTGAATCTCGCACAGACATTTTTCGGCCTGTTACGGCATCAGAGAATGGGGCAATGGTGGCGTGGGAGAATTGGATTTACGTCGATATTGGCGCTGGGCTCGATATTACGTTTACCGATGAACGCGGCATAGGTACCTACGATTACGCACCTGCACCACCCGGCGATATGGTTCCCTTGAGACAGTTGGCTATTTTACATCGCTATAATCCGAGAACTGTAACCGAACAGGCTGCCGCACTCATCCCCGATTATTATCGCCCGCTGGAAAACGAGGATCCGTCTGAATTTTATTTCGGATCTGCGGATTTTCGCGGTGAGGATGAAAATACGATGTGTGAAGTCTATCTCGGTGTGCCACACATGCTGGGGTATTATTTTGCCCAAGAGGACGAAACTCGCCTCTCGGTCGAACGCACGGTCGCGCTGATCAATACAAAGACTGGAAGCATCTATCGCAGCCGCGCACCCTTAAATTTCAGAAATGCGGGCGATGTCACAGGTATCAAAGGCGCAGTTGTGCCCGATGTGATACGTCTTGATGTGCCGCCCGGCTCTTACAAGATGGAGGTGTCCATCAGAGATTTGATTTCCATAGGCGAAGGACGGTATCGGCAGGATATGGAGATTGAGGCATATCCGCAGACGCGACTTCAGGTCAGCGATCTGGAACTGGCCTGGCAGATTTATGAGAAGAAAGAAAGAAGTAAGTTCAGCAAAGGACATCTCGAGGTCATTCCTATGCCCACCAGGACCTATCCGCGAGATCGCAGTATTTATGTGTATTACGAGATTTACAATTTGAAACGCAATGCGTTTGGTCAGACCAGATATCGCGTGGTATATACAATTCGGTCACAAGAGAAAATGACATTGGGTGCGCTTGTTTCACAACTGGTCAAGACGATTACGAAGGGTGAGGACGAAGAGATCGCAATAGATTTTGAGCAAGTGGGCAAGCGGCCTTCAGAGGCAGCGTATGTCGCGCTGGATTTGACAGCGTGTGGGTTGGGTCGCCATACAGTGAGCGTGGAGATAACAGATTTAGAATCTGAGGAGAAGGCTGTGAAAGAGGCCTCTTTTGTGGTTGCTGATTAGAGGGGAATTCTCATTCGTGCAGGATGAGTGTATGAAGTGTCCGTTCTATTTTTTGCAACTTCTTCCTTATACATGAGTGTAAAAAGAATAATCCTACAACCCGAATCACCAAGCCTGAAAAGGAGGAGTTAGAGATGAAAAAGTTACTCTTTTTCTCGATGTTTTTGATGTTTCTGTCCAGTCCACTTGCTGCTGAAGAGATGAAGCATAACTATATCGGTGTAGAGGGAGAATTTGCAAATTCGCCAGCTGATGGCTACCAATCTCGAGTAAAGTTATTGGGCGTGCTGGGGCTGAAACCATCTATTGGCCTGGAAGTTGCAATGGCTTATGGCGATCAGGTAATCAAACTTCCAGGAGAATCAGATGGCAGGCGTCAGTTTACGCTTGGTGTGGGTATCCGCAACGTTCATAAAATTATGGGACGGTTCAGGTTTTATTATACCCTTTCGGGTGGTACGATTTATAGACCTGCCAATTCCGGCGTTTTCTTTCAACCAAAGATCGGGGCGCTTATTTCTTTGCATAAGCGGGTTGCCCTGAATCTCAACACATTCTGGACAATTCCAGTTGCGAAGGCAGAAGGCATCCTCGAGCAACCTTTCTCTGTTGGATTAAATTTCCAACTTTGATTTTCAAGGGTGGTCGATTTGGGGATGAGCCGATTGGTCATACCACAGAGCGGTGGGTCGAAAAGACCTGTCGCTCTTTTTTTGTTTATAAAATGAGATTTTTGCTTGACTTCTCCTAATAGATCCGTCATAATACTAAATAATTAGTAATATTTTCGAGGAGGGTCTTATGGCTGCTAAGAAACGACTATCTGAAGCTGAGTGGGAAGTGATGGATGGCATATGGCATCTCGACCGCCAGGTCACGGTGCGCGATGTGGTTGATTACCTGTATCCCAATGGCGAGAAGGCTTATACGACTGTGCAGACGATTATGAATATTCTGTTTGAAAAGAGTGTGCTCAATCGGCAGAAGATCGGTCCGGTGAATGTGTACACGCCGACCCTGTCGCGAGAAGATGCGGCACAGGACGAGACGCGCACGCTGGTATCTCGGATGTTTGAAGGATCCTTTGGAGCACTGGCAACGTATCTCGTGGATTCAGGTGAGCTTTCGCAGAAGGAATTGGATGAGTTGCGTGCGCTGATTGAGGCGAGGGAGAAAGGAGGCGCGTAATGGATTTGTTGATCTATTTGGCCGAGGCGTGGTGGCCGCTTTATGCGGTGCATTTTGTTGAGGTGGCACTGTTCATTTCGCTGGTGTGGGCAGTGGATCGCTGGATGATGCTGGATACGCGGTTGCGGTATGTTCTCTATTTGCTGGCATTGGCGAAGGTGTTTGTACCGCCTTTTTATGCCATTTCGTTGCCCGAGTTTTTGACGGTATCCAAAGCTGTGCCGGTTGGACCAGTTTATGCCGATGTGGTTTCTGGAGACGCGGTTGTTGCACCCGCGCAAGTCGCACCGCTCCCGCTGGCGTTTTATATGTTTTGTCTGTGGAGTGTTTCGGTTGTGGTATGGACAGGTGTGACATTGTGTAAGAATGCGGCGTTTCATCGTGCGCTCAGTGTGGCAGTGCCGGTTGATCTGGCGAGGGAGGTGAGATCGCTGAGTGAGGCGCAGGATCTGAAGGTTTATGCCAAAGCCAGTCTGCGTTCTCCGCTTCTGGTCGGTATCGTAAAACCGAAATTGTATTTGCCAGCGCATTGGTCGTCATGGTCGTCCGAGGAGTTGCGTGGCGTTGTTGCACACGAGTTGGCGCATCGAGATAATCGCGATATCTGGGTGCTGATTTTCCAGGGGATTACAATGGCACTGTTTTGCATCAATCCGCTGGTCTGGTTGTTGAACCGAAGGCTGACATTTTTGCGCGAGTTGCGCTGTGATGAGGCCGTGTTGCGCGAGACGAATCTGACGCCTGTTGAATACGGGCGGCTGTTGTTAGAATTTGTTGACAGACACCCGGCTCTGAGTGCGCTGTATTTCAACGAGCGAGGAACTGCGCTTAAGAAACGTCTGGAGTATGTTCTTAATTTCAAGGATGACAATGTGAAACGAACCAAATGGCAGTTGGCTATTCCGATTCTCATTGGTTTGATGATTGTGCCTTTTTCAATTCGGGAAGCATATACACAGCCCCCTCAAATTGCTTCTAAAGAAAAGTTAATACCTGCATTTGGCGATATTGATAGTAATGAAGTTATGCAAGTTTACCATGTTGACACTGAGCCTGTCCTTATACATGCTGTTTCGCCAGTATATCCCGATATAGCTCAAAAAATGAGTCTAAATGGTAAAGTGCTTTTGAAGTTTGTGGTTAATGTAGATGGTTCGGTGAGCGATGTGGAGGTTTTGAGAAGCATAGGGGCGAAGATATTCCAAAAGGCGGCAACAGATGCGATATCACAATACCGGTTCAAGCCCGCGGAGCACAACGGCAAAGTTGTGCCTGTATGGAAGACTTTGCCGTTTGAGTTTGTTGCATTACGTAGAGGGGAACAGATCACGCCGCCTGTGCGTGTTGATGCTGGCAGTAATGAAGACCTCGAATTTTTCGTGGTCGAAGCAAAGCCCGAACTTCTGCAATCTGTTGAGCCTGTGTATCCAAGTGCCAAAGTGCTTTTGAGGTTTATGGTCAATGTGGATGGTTCGGTGAGCGATGTGAAGGTTTTGGAAGGGCCTGAGGAATTTCATCAGGCGGCGATAGACGCGGTATCGCAATTTCGGTTCAAACCTGCGGAACATAATGGCAAACCAGTAGCCGTAAAGATAACTCAGTCGATCAAATTTCGATTGCCAATGAAACAGGAGGGTAGGTGATGAAAAGAAGCCATATCTTCCTCTTTGGTGCGATAACCTTGTGGTTTTTTGTGCATACAATCGGCTGTGGGAAAGGCAAAGGGATTGAATCTCCTGAGTCTCCGCCAGTTGTTGATCACACTCGGATTTCTACCTTTCACGCTACTTTTTCTTTGGAGCGCGGAGAGGTTCTTTTGGAGTGGAGTTTATCCCGGCGCGATAATATCGAAGAGATTAAAATTGAGCGAAAGTCTGGAACCGAAGATTACGAAATCATAGGGCGGCTGAGGCCGGATGCAAATGCTCCAGAGGTCATGTCCTTCAAAGATACGTCACCGCTTTCGGCAGAAAATTATACGTATCGGATTGCCGTGGTCAGTTTGGGCAATCGTCTGCAATTTTCAAGGGAGGTTGATGTTTCAATTCCCGGAGCAAACTTCATCGATGCGTTATCCAATCATTCAACGGCCACTGTTGAACTGATTTGGGAAGTAGATAACGATGTTGCCTCTGTTGAGGTCATAAGAAAATCAAGCCTCGGCGAAGAGCGGATATTTCGCTCGACAACATCTGGGCGAAATACGTTTGTGGATGAGAACATAATGGGTAACACGCTCTATACCTATCTTCTAAGAACCGTCATGAAGAATGGGGTTTCCCTGAATAGCCGGGGTCTCTTATCTGGTATATATCTTGAAACCGATGTTCAGCAATTGAGAGGCATGTCAGAAACAACCCGTATTGCAACAGATATGGTCGGTACTTATCCAGGTAAGCCTCTGGTAAAGATTCGAAATAATAATGAACTCAGCCTGACCAGATTTGTCTCTGGTGCAGGGCATATATGGGTGCAACAGGAGCCTTTGATACTGACGCTTGATGGGTATCGTATAACATCCATATCGACGGATGGGCCTGGAAGTTTTCATTCACGCCCGTTATTCCTGTTGAGTGCTATTAAGGCGCCTACATCGACTTTAGAAATGAGTGTATTCGCGTATAAGGTTGTTAATCAAAAACCAGTCCTTGAGCCTATTGACCTTCCGATCAAGCCTTGGCGCGTATCCACTGATGCACAGCAAACGCTCATCACTTTGGGATTGTCTGGCAATATCTATGTTTTTGGAAATAACCGTATTAGGGTTTACGATAAACTATATCAAGAGCAAGGGATCCTGGATACTGAGATGCAGGCAAAACCCTATGATCTATTGGCTGTAAATCATACGCTATGGATGTCTTATCCAGATGAGGAAGCACTGGTTGTCGGACAGACGGATGCGAGTGCTCAGGGTATAACATGGTCGCAGATAGCGTTTGAGAAACCGCGTCGTCCCACAGGGTTGGCGATGAATGTTCACAAACAAATCTGTGTTTTAGATGCTGAAAATAAGGAAGTGCTCATTTTTGACCAAAATGGTCAATCGGTTGTGACTATCGGCAATATTGCTGGTGAGTTCTATTCACAGGGTATGTGGGGAGGAGATATTGATGCCGCAGATTATAATACCATTAATGGCATTTATGTACTCGATTTGACGGGAAGACTGACCTTTTTGGAGACGCCTCCCAATTACAGGTTGAGAGCAGGCCAGTAAGATGTCTTCCGTCGTTTTTGTGCAGGAAGTGCCATTTCTATTTTTTTCAACTTAACTCTTATACCTGGGTTTAAAAAGAATAATCCTCATTGGTATATATCTCAGCCTAAATACCGTCCGACAACCCGAATCGCCGAATCTGAAAAGGAGAAACCCAGGATGAAAACTTTACTTTTTTTCTTGATATTTTTGATGCTTCTGTCCGGTCCGCTTACCGCCGAAGAAATGAAGCACAACTATGTCGGTGTAGAGGGAGAATTTGCAAATTCGCCAGCTGATGGTTACCAATCTCGAGTAAAGTTATTGGGCGTGCTGGGGCTGAAACCATCTATTGGCCTGGAAGTTGCAATGGCATGTGGCGATCAGATAATCAAACTTCCAGGGGAATCAGATGGAGGGCGTCAGTTTACGCTTGGTGTGGGTATCCGCAATGTTCATAAGATTGTGGGACGGTTCGGGTTTTATTATACGCTTTCGGGTGGCACGATTTATCGCCCTGCAAATACCGGTGTTTTCTTTCAGCCAAAGATCGGGACACTTATTTCTTTGCATAAGCGGATTGCGCTGAATCTCAACACATTCTGGACAATTCCCATTGCGAAGGCGGAAGGCATTCTTGAGCAACCTTTCTCTGTTGGATTAAATTTCCGACTTTGATTTTTAAATTTGGCTGCAATGATTAAAAAACGGCAGTGGACATAAGAACCACCGCCGTTTTTTATGCCATGCGTATTCGCGCTATGTGGAATAACTATGCCTGCATCGCGCAACGTCAGTATAGCAATTCATCAATGCAATATAGGGACAGGCATCTGTACCCGCTCGTTGGGTGATGGCTTTTACCATTTGAGATAAGACAGGAAGTTTACAGAAATGAGATATTCTCTTTCAATTCTATTGCTCGTGTTTTCTGTGGCGGTGCAGTGTGAAGCGGTGTTGCCGCAGCGCGAAGCGGTTCCCCGTCTGGCGGTGTTTCCGCTGCTGTCGGAGAATGATCCCGATTACGGGGTTTTTATGGCTGACCGATTGGTGGATGAGTTGATGCGCCATCGGGATATACCCGCTTGGCAGGGACGCTGGTTTGAACTCGTGGAGCCTGATACGATTCCACGGGGTCGGATGAAGAGGATATTGGAGACAAAACAGGCGTTGAAAGACGATGATTTATTGTTGTTGAAAACAGCGGCTCGTGCGGATCGAGCGTTGATCGGATTTGTTTCTGAAGCCGGAACGCGCACATTGCATGTGCGGCTTGTGGATTTGGACACTGGGGAACCTGTTTGGATGGGCAAGGCGCGGGATGATGTCAAATGGCAGTGGATCTATGCCCAGCGCGATATAGGAGAGATCGCACTGGGCAATTTGATGGCGCAACTCGGATTTCAGGAAGCCAATCGGCATGGGAGGCTGATGCGGTCAGATGAATGGCCGTTGCAGGTGGTATTCGCGCCATTGCGCACTTCGCAGAAAGCGCTGGTAGGAGGGTATGAGCGACTGCTCCGAGAGGGTATGTTAGGCGATGGGTTGTTTGATGGATTGGATATGCCAATAGGCGCACGCCTGAGTACTGCGGAGCGGATGTTGTTGGTGAATAAGGCAGATGCGGTTTTATGCGGTAGTTTGATGGCTGCTGGTAAAGACAATGCGGTCAATGCCGTGGGGGTTGCCCTGCGGCTGATTGATACATCTTCTGGGCGTATTTTGTGGGCGGGCAGTGCCAATGCGCGGCGCGTCTGGCGCAAGGATCGATTTGACGATTTGTCGCAGACTATTGCCACGGATCTGGTCGCAGGGTTGGCAAAAGTTAAATCGGGTGCCCAAACGGATGCCTGGGCCAATCAGCCGGAGCCGCAAGACGGGCCGGGGTGGGTGAATCGAGGTATGGTTGCGCTGGAACGCGGGCTTTTGAGCGATGCTGAAGAGGCATTTTTGGAGGCCGAATCTTTTGACGATAGCGAGATACTGGCTTATGAGGGGTTAGGGCGGGTTTATGCGCGACGCCCAGCCCTGCGGCAGCGCGCTGTCACGTATTTTTATCGCGCTCTAGAAGCGGATACGACGCGCGCAGATTTGTATTACCAGATGGCGTCGGTGTATTTTGATATTGGCACGGGGCAGTGTGTGGATATGGCGTCTCGGGCGATTGCGATTGATTCGTCGTATAGCGCGCCATATCAGTTGCTGGGTGACTGGTTTGCGCGCGATGATTTTTACGCTTTGCCCCAGCACAATGCAACAGCCGCCGCGTATTATACGCGCTATCTGGCATTGGAGCCGGATGATGTGGATGCGGTCACAAAGCTGGGAACTGTGTTGTTGCGTATGGAAGATCAGGAGGCGATAGAACAACAGATTTTGCCATTTATCGAACGCCATCCCCAGGCACTCAATTTGTTGCCTATTGCGGCACAATGGGCTTATCGGGCAGGGGAGTACGAGCGCGCTTCGGTGTATTGGGATCGGTTCCTGAAATGGATTGATGCGATGACGTTGGCGTTATACGTCGATCCAACCCCTATTTTGTCAGATGAACAGCGTGCAGTCTATAACGCGCTTGCCGATGCGGAGAAGCAAAATTTTATTGATCGATTTTGGCTACAAAAGGATCAGGACCCGACTACGGAAGTGAATGAGCGATTGCAAGAACACTATCAGCGCGTGTGGATGGCGCGGCAATATTTTGCCGGGTCTGCGTATCCCTATGATCGGCGAGGTGAGGTGTATTTGCGCTATGGCGAGCCAGATTATCGCTCGCGGTCTGGTCGCGCGCCCGGGGTGATGAGCGTTGCAGTGCAGCAGGTGAAAGACGAGTTGTACGCGCAGTTGTACACGCGTCCACACGAAGGCGAACTCGTGGGCACAGTGTTTCCTGTGCGGAGTTCGCGTGCGATGTTCGCCGATTCGTTTGATCTGATGTCGAGGAGAGGATCTGGGATTTCTCACATTCTGGGCGATGGTTATTTGCCCGTCACGTCTGCGGAAGATAATAGTCTCGTCCCCTGGGAATCGTGGGTGTATGTGACGGTTGGCGGGGGGATGGAGATTACATTTACGGATGAGATGGGGTCGGGACATTTTAATTTCGCGCCGATTCCGCTGCGCCAGCCGCTGGGGATGCGGTCCATAACGCGGATTCAGGAAAATGCGCCGGAAACGGTTTATATGCAGGCTGTGGGCGAGATGCCAGAGCAATACCGACCGTGGTGGCAAACGCGCGAGTTGGAATTTTATTACGATGTGGCCGATGCGCGAGGGGCGGATTTCAAGACGCGGGTGGATGTGGTCTATGGTTTTCCGCTGGATGTAGAGAAAATTGGCAGAGGTGATTTGACGCTGGCTATTGCGCTGTACGATTCGGCCGCAAACCGCACATTTCGCACGAGTCGAACAGTTGCACGAAAAGCCAGTCTGTCTGATTCGAATGCTATGCTGACCGATTTGTTGACCTTACCCGTACCGCCCGGCACTTATTATTTGACGGTGAAGGCAGAGAATGCCAGTGCCAATCGCGTCAGTTTGTTGCGGCAGGTTATTGCGGTTGAGCCTTATGGCGATTCGGAATTGCAGATTAGTGACCCGATACTGGCAGCGCAGATTGATGAGACGGATGTGGATGACTCTTTTCGCCGAAAGAATTTGCGGGTATTGCCTTTGCCCACCCGTGCATTTCTCGCCGGGCAGAAGATGGGGTTGTATTTTGAAGTTTATAATCTGATGACAGATGCATTTGGACAGACGCGCTATCGCGTCACGATTCAGATTGCGGCTTTGGAACAGGTAGAGGGTTTACGAATGCTGTTGACTGGGCAGGAGGTCAATCCCGAAGTGTCGATGTCGTTTGAACAGGTGGATATGCAGCCGAGCGTACAGATCTATCAGTTTGTCGATCTGACAAAGGCCAAACAGGGGCGTAACCGGGTGAAAATTGTCGTGGAAGACTTAAATGCACATATGCAAGTCGCAAAGGAAATTGTGTTTCGATATGGGAAATAGTCTCACATATTTTTTCTTGTGTCTTTTGCTGTTCGCCGGGTGTAATACGCGACGTGATCTCGTTTATGACCCGGCCAATTCGCCGATTGTGTACCCTCTTGATTTGAGATATGACCAGGATCAGAATGCCGTTATAATCAAGTGGGAATATCTGGGTATTGAACCTGCGGCGCGCTATCAAATCTGGCGCGTTGAGCGCGATGGTATTCATACGTTTTCATGGCAAAATTTGCCTGCGCCCTTGCGGGAAGCGAACCGCCGTGCGGATGTGTGGGATATGATGTCAATAGTGGATTCTGCCATCCATGCTGGCGAAAAGTACAATTATATCCTGCGTACGGAAACCGCCAGGTTGCGGTCAGCAGAAGCACCTGCAGGTGAGGTGCAAATTCCCGGGGCGCGATTAGAAACGATTCATTTTTTGCTCGAAAAGGGGACAGCGACTGTCAACTGGCATTTGCCAGCAGGCGTTCTCCGTCGCTATGAGTTGTTGCGTTCTGTAGATGATGCGGCGGCGCAGGTAATTTTTCGGTCTGAAGATCCCGCAGTTGCGAGTTTTACCGATGTGCTCATAGAGGGCAACCGCAAATATACGTATCGCTTGCGGAATACAATGGATCGCGATGTGGTGCTCGAAAGCCGCGATATGTCTCTACACCCGTATAAACGGAGACTTGATTTTAATATTGTTGAATCACCGAATGTGTTTGTGGCTTTGACGCCTGCTACTTTTGGAAGTCCCGCCATAGCGTTGCTCGCTACATCCGATGCCATTTCCGTGCGCGATCTCAATCAGAGGGGATATGTGGGTGATCCTCGCGTGCTGCCCGTGCCCAACCGCGCAAGGTTGCGATTGAGGTCTCTTTCTGTTGCTGCGATTTCTGCCGGATCTCCTGTTGTTCTGCTCAGCGGTATCTTATCTGAGACGAAAGAGGTTCAACTTTCTGCGTTTCAGAATGGTGTTTCTGCGATTTCCTGGCAATACGAGGACTGGCGCATTGCGGATTCTGAGTTACCTACTGTGATGGCGGTTGCATCTGATGGTACAATTTGGACAGGTGTTGAACAGATTTTAAGGATGTTTGCATTTGATAGAGATACTATTGTCCAACTTGGCTCTTATGAGACAGGCATTGAAGGCGCGATCCGAAGTCTTTCGGTTTTGGGATCTGATATCTGGATGGTGACGACACAGGGAGAGGTGTTTCGAACAGATACGCGCCACCTGAATTCGCATCCTGTTTGGGAAGAGGTTGTGCTACCCACTGGTGTTTTTGCTGTGTGGGTTGGCAGCGGTCCTAATGCTGTATTTGTACTGGCTCGAGATCGGGTTATGGTTTTTAATGCTGACGGGCAATCCGTATTGCAGTGGGATGGTTTGGATAATCTAATTTTGCATTCTGCGGGTTTGGCTGTTTCTGAGTTTGAAGATGTGTATGTATGGGATGCACAAAATCATATTGTTCTATTTAAGAGCGTGCCCGCGTCATTAGTGCGTTTTGCCGAAGAAAATCCAAATTGATCGGGAGAGTATGATGAGGCTTTTTGTTTTTGTCGCGCTTATCGGTGCTTTTGGTATTGCAGGTGCTGAGGATGTTCCGCCTTATGTTCGAGAGGCCGAGATCCGCTACAAACAGGGCGATTATGAAGGTGCAATAGGGTATTTGTTGGCTGTGCCGGGTGTGGCGCAACTCTCACCGAAACTGACGCCGATGAATCGAGATTCGCGTGCGCGTCTGTTCTATGATCTCGGCTGTTGTTATTTCGCGGCGGGGGATTCTCTGCATGCTGATTGGGCATTTCGAGAGGCGTTTGTATTGAATAACCGATTGGAACGGGGATATTTTGAAAATGCAAATCCCGGCACGTTTTGGTGGGCTTTGTTGCGTAATGAGGAGGCGGCACGCCGCCTGAAGACCAAACGCCTGTTTGCTGCGATGCGGTCTTTGCCTGTTCCCGGATGGGGTCAGTTTTACCGGGGATACAAGAAAAAGGGATATGCATTTCTCGGTGCGGCGATTGCGACATCTGGCGTACTGGGGTTGCAGTATCGAAATTTTCGGATTGCCCGCAATCGCTACAACCAGACGAATATAGATCACCATGTAAATCAGCGATATCCAAATGATGATGGGACGCGCTATACCGAGTGGGAGGCGCGCCATCGAGAGGCCAGGTCCAGCGAAAAACGGGTGAATATTCTGATCGGTGTCCTCAGTGCGATTTGGATTCTGAATTTGTTCGATAGCGCGGTTTTTGAACCTGCACCCATGAGTTTGACTATCGCTTTTTGATTTTTTGAAAGTGGTTAGATTAAAAAAGTCGACGTTTGCGCGTCGGCTTTTTTGTGTGCGGTACTTTGAGGCGTATATCAGTCAAAAATCTCGACATTTTGTCCTGCCGTTTTTACTCTTTGCCATTTCGATCCGTCATATTGGCATTCGCCTCTGTATCTTCTTCCATACTTCAAAACATAAGGTTTTTATTAATAGTATCTTATTCATATTGGTATTTCAGGCACGATCTTTGCATAATTTGAGGGTAGTAACCTTTTTAGCTCTCTCATTTCGGTAAAGCCGGAGCAAACTATTCACCACCCCTCTGGAGATCAAAATGTATCGCTTCCAATCCCTCGCAATACTCGCAGGTATCGTGGGGCTTTTTGCCCTCGTGGCTTATTCCCTTTTTGGCTGGACTGGCGTTGTACTTATTATCGCTGGTAGTCTCATATTCAACCTGTTTTCTGTGAGTGGATCTGCGCGGATGATCCTCTCCTTTCATCGCGCACGTCCGATTTCAGAATGGGAAATGCCAGAGTTGCACCACATTTCAAAAGCCCTTGCCGCGCGAGCAAATATTTCGACGCCCAGCCTTGCGATATATCCTTCGGATATGCCCAATGCCTTTGCGCTCGGCATTGGCAATGGCGTTGTGGCTCTCAGTTCCGGGTTGCTGAGATTGCTCGATAAACGTGAGATCGCAGGTGTTCTCGCACACGAATTTGCACATCTTAAAAACCGAGATAGCCTGTTAAATCTTTCTGCTGGACTATTTGTGCAAGCCATATCTTTTCTTTCGACTTTGTTTGGCATTCTGGTCTTTCTGCTTATCATCTCTGGCGCGTGGTTAAGTATTGGTACAAATCTGATCCCTTTGATCTTGCTCATTAGCCTCGCACCTTATGGCGCTATTTTTCTTCATGCAACCCTGATGCGTACGCGAGAATTTCTCGCTGATCGCGATGCTGCGATGCTCACTGGCGATCCCGGTGGTTTGGGCAATGCCTTGATTAAATTGGAACAGGCAAATCGTTATTTTTCCCACTTACAACGCCGTTTTCGATTTATTTATACATCCGATGCTAAGACCAGTCCGCGCTGGCTTCGCACACATCCACCCACAGAGGAACGCGTTCAGGCGCTTTATGAACTCAGTGATCGCACCACACCTTTTCTGGCTGCGCCCGTTTTACCAGCGAGCAGGACAATCGGTCCGCGACGTATTATAATTACTTAAAGCGGTTTTTGAGTCTGCATCTATGAGTTTGACTATCGCCTTTTGATTTTTAGACATTTGATAGATTAGAAAAAGCCGATGTTTGTACGTCGGCTTTTTAATATTCGGCACTTATAGTTGGTGTACTCTGTGGCGGAATGAGATTTTCGCTTGACTTTTTCTGCTATATTCGACATACTACTAAAAGATTAGTATCTGGCATGAATTTTTCAAGGGGTGTTTTATGGCTACAAAAAAACGACTATCTGAGGCCGAGTGGGAAGTGATGGATGGCATATGGCATCTCGACCGTCAGGTTACGGTGCGCGATGTTATCGATTATCTGTATCCCAATGGCGAGAAGGCTTATACGACTGTGCAGACGATTATGAATATTCTGTTTGAAAAGGGTGTGCTCAATCGGCAAAAGATCGGTCTGGTGAATGTGTACACGCCAACTCTGTCGCGAGAAGATGAGGCGCAAGTCGAGACGCGTACGCTGGTGTCGCGTATGTTTGAAGGGTCCTTTGGGGCGCTGGCAACGTATCTCGTGGATTCAGGTGAGCTTTCGCAGAAGGAGTTGGATGAGTTGCGCGTGCTGATCGAGGCGAGGGAGACTTACCTGCGCCTGTCTGCCGATGCACAGGCAGGCAAGCAGGAAGGAGGCGTGTAATGGATGTATTGATCCGTTTGGCCGAGGCGTGGTGGTCGCTCTATGCGGTGCATTTTGTCGAGGTGTCGCTGTTCATTTTGCTGGTGTGGGTAGTGGATCGCTGGATGACGCTGGATACGCGATTGCGGTATGTCCTCTATTTGCTGGCATTGGCGAAGGTATTTGTGCCGCCTTTTTATGCCATTCCGCTGCCAGAGCTTTTGACGGTATCCAAAGCTGTGCCGGTTGTGCCGGTTTATACCGATGTGGTTTCTGAGGTTGAGGTTGTTGCACCTGTGCAAGTTGCACCACTTCCGCTGGTGTTTTATCTGTTTTGCCTGTGGGGTGTTTCGGTTGCGGTATGGGCAGGCGTGACGTTGTGGAAGAATGCGGCGTTTCACCGCGCGCTCAGTGTGGCAGTGCCGGTTGATCTGGCGAGGGAGGTGGAATCGCTGGACGAGGCTCAGGATGTGAAGGTTTATGCCAAAGCCAGTCTGCGTTCTCCGCTTCTGGTGGGTATTGTAAAACCGAGATTGTATTTGCCATCGCATTGGTCGTCCTGGTCGTCTGAGGAGTTGCGCGGCGTTGTTGCACACGAGTTGGCGCATCGGGATAATCGCGATATCTGGGTGCTGATTTTTCAGGGGATTGCAATGGCGTTGTTTTGCATCAATCCGCTGGTCTGGCTGCTGAACCGAAGGCTGAATTTTTTGCGCGAGTTGCGCTGTGACGAGGCCGTGTTGCGCGAGACGAATCTGACGCCTACTGAATACGGGCGGTTGTTATTCGGTTTTGTCGATAGACGCCCTGCGCCGAGTGCTCTGTATTTCAATAAGCGTGGAACTGCGCTCAAGAAACGCCTGGAGCATGTCCTTAATTTCGAGGAGGGCAATGTAAAACGGTCCAAATCGCAGTTGGCAATTCCCATTTTCATAGGCCTGGCGATTGTGCCCTTTTCGATCCGAGAAGCCTATACGCTCCCTTCCCCAATAGTCCCAAAAGGGGAACCGACGCCTGCGTCTGTGAATAGTGTTGAGGTTATGGAATTGGATGAGTTCGGGGAAAAGCCCGCAATTTGGCGAGAGGCCATTCCTGTAGATGATGTTATACCTGTGTTTCCAGAGGAGGCAATCCTGAAAATAGAAAAATTCGAGCGCATACCGGAACAACAGCCTTTGTCTCCCACATCTGATCATGCTGATAGTGGTGAGAAGTACGCGGCGATGTTTCAGACGGCTATGGTAGATTCACTGTCTATATCTGCTGATGCGAGTGAGGTTCTCGATTTTTATATGGTTGAGACAATGCCCGAAGTCCTGCACGATGTTGATCCTGTATATCCCGAGATAGCCAAAAACGCGGGTCTCAATAACAGAGTTTTTTTGAAATTCATGGTCAATGTGGATGGCTCGGTGAGTAATGTGAGCGTTTTGAGAGGCGTGAATATCTTTCGCCAGCCCGCGATAGACGCGCTATCCCAATGGCGGTTCGAGCCAGCGAAGCACAAGGGCAAAGCCGTTCCTGTGTGGATGATGCAATCGATCGCGTTTCGAGAGCCACAGTCCACACCACCTGCATTTGGCAATGCTGACACAAGTAGGGTTTTGAAAAAAACGAGGTTGGAGAAAGGCCACATCCCATACCTATTGTCAAGCCGGAATATCCACCAGGAGGCGGAAAAGAAAAAAACAGAGCGCCAATTGAATGTGTGGTTGATGCTCGATATACTCTTTTAGTCAGGATACTTCTCATACCCGCAGGCATCTGTTCTGGCTGTATGATCTCCAAATAAAGAGAAAATTCAGAATCGGAGGGGTGGGCAAGTCAGGTGTGATGCTTGATTACAACTTTCACGTACCAAACAAACGGTCAATTTCATCCTGGGCTTTTCGCAATACCTTGTGACACCAAACAGTCAGATGTAGTTTGCGGCCTGGAGGGGGCGGCTGGCCTGCTTCCCGAACGGTTACCCGCAGTGCTTCTCTAAATTCTTCTGGCAAGTGCTCCAATTCTGACGCCAGGAGAGCGATACTACTGACCTTCTGTTTTTTGACGTAAATGGCTCCTTCACCGGTCAATACCCAGTTGATATTGATGCCTTTAGATGCCAGAGAGGTCAAAAAATTAGCAGAAGGAGTTCTCCCTTTTTCATATCGATGGATATTTTGCGGGGTTGTCTGGTGTTCTCTTGCAAATTGCGTAAGGGTTTTTTGCCCACGTAATAATGCGATGCGTTTAGCTATGGACATATTTAACCGATAGGTAAAAAATTCTTGACTTTATCCAAAATGGAATTATCATATTTTTTAAGATTAAACTGATGTTACGCGGTTGTGCAGAAATTGACTTTACAAGGAGAAATTTTTTGTAAGTTGACACAAACGTATGTATCAGCACTTGAGTATCGCGTAACATCAATATTAAATTGCACGATGTTTTAATATCTCTTGACATCGCGAAAGATTTGGGGTAAGCCTGAATAGATTCAGCCTGATAAGGGAGATCGGCGGTGGGAAATAAACCGCTTCGACAGTGAGTCTGTCGAAGCTATATCTCACTTAATAACAAGAATAAACGCAGGCGTCTATTGATTGCGTCTGTGTGAGCGGCGGAGGGCCTATATTGGTTAGCAGACCTGTGGCCCTCCCGCCGCAAAATACATACAGAGAAGGGAACGGTTTGGCAGCCGTAACCCGCTCTGTTTCACAATGTAAAAAGCCACGACCAAAAAATCAAGTTGGATTTCCATTTGAGGGATGTAACGAGAAAGGAGGAGGAGGCTTAAAACTTATCACGCCTGCCCGTGCTCTGAGGAGACAGGCTTTTGCAGGTCGAAAAATTGCTTTTGAAAGTAGGGGTAAAATTTCTGCCTATTCTCACCTTTTTTAGAGGGGTATATCATGAACTACTTGCAGCGATTCATCATTCTTTTGAGCGTCCTGGTCCTGGCGGTCTTGTATCATCCCGCCCCCATTTTCGGGCAATCCGTAGGAGAGCGTCTTCGCGTGAAAATCATAAGTGGTATCATAATAACCGGAACCGTTAGATCGACCAGTGAAAACAGTTTCGACCTTATTCTGTCAGGCGGCGGACTCCGCCCCGTTCCTTTTGGCGATATTCTGGTACTGGAACGAAGTTTTGGGGTAAAGAATCGCATGAAAACAGGGTTTTTGATAGGAGCTGGTACCGGCACCGCTCTTGGGGTCCTTAGCGGCTTAACTTGGGGGGGGCTACTGGTTTTGGATTTACGGTAGCTCTTACAGGTACTATTATTTGGGGCGGAGGGTTAGGCTTAATAGGGGGAGCCATAGGTTATTTTATAAAGACAGAACAGTGGGAAAGTATCCCTATCCCATCTGTAAGTTCGCGCCTGAAGGTTAGCCCATGGGTTAGCTGGGCTTCTGTCACCGGAGAATCACGCACTATGTTAGGGATGCGCCTCCAATTCTAAAGGAAAAAACTGTCACATTTCGTGACTTGACAAAGACATGCGAGCCAGAGGCATTTATCTGCCAGCGGTACGCTTTCTATACCTGTTGGCCTTCCAACAAATGTTTCTGCCGGTCGGTTCTGTACGAGTGTTAATATTGCAGATAACCGGGGAGAAATCAGCAATACGCTGGAAACGTGCATTGATGTTTTAGAGCTTGGCAGTGGCATACTCCAGATATCGTTGTCCTGGGATAATACGGCGGATGTTGACCTCTGGGTAACAGATCCTTCAAATACGCGCATCTGGTGGGTCAACACTCTGATACAGGTGGTAGTTTAGATCGAGATGATATAAATGGCTATGGGCCTGAGAATATATTCTGGGAGAATGCGCCTGATGGTTCTTATCGCGTCGAAGTTGACCATTATTCTGACGCAACGCCGTCTGGTTATATCGTGACAATTAACGCGCTGGGGACATCGCGACAATTTACGGGTACTCTGAGTCGGCGTGAACAAACAGATTTAATCACGACAATCCAGAAATCAGGAAATAGCATTAATTTCAGGTAACTATTCAGGTCATTCGTCACGGAGGCTGTTATGTATCGCCTGCTTCTTACTGTGACTGTCATGCTCACGCTGGTGGGACCGGCGTGGTCACAAACTCTAACCGCGGCACAGGCGGACTTTAATGGCGATGGCGAGGTTGAGTTTAATGATTTCTTGTTGTTTACAGAGAAGTTCAATACCCGTCATGGCGATGATGAGTACGAGGCAAAATACGATTTGGACGGCAATGGCGAGGTGAATTTTGCGGATTTCATCTCATTTGTCGGGGTCTTTGGGCAACGTGTGCCCAGTAGCCCTCCCGTGGCACATGCGGGTGAATACCAGAGCGTTGACACAGGCGACCTGGTCACGTTAAACGGAGCAAATAGTCGCGACCCCGAAGGTCAACCACTGACCTTTGCCTGGCGACAAATAGAAGGGCCATCCATTACCCTATCCGATGCGAATATTGCCCGTCCCACATTTCGCACCCGCGAAGCTGGGCATTATACCTTTGAACTGGTCGTCCATGATGGGGATGCGTCCAGCCGGCCGGATACGGTTGCCGTTGACGTTGTAACCATCTCAGAGGCCGCGGTGTTTGTGGGTGGTGCTGATGCAGCGTTTACGTACAAAGAGACGACAGGTGATCAGATGGTCTTTACGGCTCAGACGGGTGCGCCCCAGGTGCAGGTGGGCGAAGTGCTGGTCAATACGGTTGAGCCGTATTTCTTAAAAAAGGTGACGCATGTGGTGAGCCAGAGTACAGGCGAGGTGGTTGTCGAAACCGAAGACGCTACCCTCACCGATGTTGTCGAAGAGGCGCACATACGCCAAACCTTCAGGTTTCCCGCGACAAAGCTGGCCTTGGCCAGCGGCAGCAGTAGCGCGGGTGTGTGTACGGATAAGAACGAGGTTTGTGCAAGCGTTTCCAATATCTCCCTTGACCCCACTATCGATTTCGATCTCAATATTTCTGACGGGGATATACAATATCTCAAGTTAGAGGCCGGGATCCATCTCAATGCCGAGATGAATACGAATATGAATGCGAGGGGAGAGTTAAAGGTAAAAAAAGAAATAGATGTGACGGAAAAACTAGGACGATTGTCCCAGACTTTAGAGAACGTCGTGCAGTTTGGGAGTCAGGTCACGCAGACTCTTGTGATAAAGCCTTCCATCGTTTTGGGTGTGGAGGGTTCCATAGGTGCAAAAGGAAATGTCAAGGTGGAGGTTGATATAAATAGGAGTAGCACTATTGGCGTAAAATACGAGGACGGCGAATTTAACCCCTACAATTATGTGAATGAGCAGGGGGAAGGGATCACGCATGAGATAGGCGACCTAACGGATTATGCAAAACTCCGCGCCCATATGTCTGGGAAACTCCATATCTATTTGGGAAAAGATTTCGAGGTAGCAGAGACGGGGGGAGCCGGTGTCATTTTTAGTTTAGGTCCCTCCTTAAACTTTAATACTACCGACAGGATTGGAGACTCGGAGGCTATTGGTTGGGCGATTCGCATGGGGATTTATGGAAAGGCGACTGTCCACGGCCCCTTTGCGAAATTCTTTGGCATAACAATTAGTACGCTTGAAAAATCATGGGATTTTACATTGTTAGATATAATTCTCGCACAAACCCCAACATTTGAAGCTAATTTTATGGGTATCACTCATGTTTATGATGAGAACATCAAACGCTATGTGTTCTATGTGCTTCATCGTGATGTGAAGGGTGGTGGCAAAGTCTATGAGGCGACGAAGAACAATTTCTGGGAGTATAGAGAGCTTTTCGACCTGGAAGCTGTTGAGAATCTGACCAGTCTGCCGCAAAATAAACGCATCCAACAACCGCTGGGTATCACCTCTCATCCCAATACCAAGGACTTATATGTGGTTGGGGCAGATGGGAGTGCTGAGAATCCTTCTCCGGTCATGTATCAATATTCGAAGACTGGGGAAGACTGGAAGCAGGCCCGAGTTTATGGGCTGGATCAAGAAAACAGTGATCCGACAGGTGGTATCGTCTATGCCGAAGGCCTATTTTATGTGGTAGATAACGAGGATAAGAAGGTCTATGTGTACGATTTCTCTCCAGGTGGTTCCGGTAAATCCTTCAGTCTGGATAAAGACAACCAGGATCCGTGGGGTATCACGTATGCCGACAACCGATTATATATCGTTGATAACGAGGATAAGAAGGTCTATGCGTACACAATTACGGGAGTGCGTGATAAAAGTTCAGAGTTCTATCTGGATGACGCTAACGATGATCCGACGGGTATCACCTACCCCAACTTCGTCTATGTGACTAATTATAAAAGTAGTGATATCTATGAGTACGGCCCTCCAGATGTGAAAGTGGACTCGCTTGTAGTCAGTAAGGGCAAATTGGATGCGGGAGAATCCTTCACCCTGTCTGTGAAAGTGGAGAATCGGGGGGACACGCAAGCGAACGCGATCAAGCTACACTATTATCGTTCAATCTACTCGCTGGATTATAGGCAAAAGTGGCAGGTCCCAGACCCGGAGCTAGTCAAAACGATTGAAATAGACAGGCTCAATGAGGGTGACAGAATTGTATCGTCAATCGAATTGACTGCACCAGCAGAGGCTTGGAATAACGAAATGTACTATTACAGCGCGTGTGCTGAGAAGGTCAGCCGCGAGTCGGAGTGGGACACATACAAGAATTGCTCGGACGACGTATCTGTGCAGATTCTTAGTGAGGATGCGCCCATAACTTTCGAGATGGAGCAAAACATCAAATGGGCTCCGTTTGGTATCACCTATGCCGACGACTATGGATTCTTCTATGTGGTTGGTGGATATGTTGATAGTGGTGGCGCGGAACAGAAAGTCTATAAGTCCCGCTGGAAGAAGATAAAGGAGGATTCTCTTGTTTGGGTTGAGGAGGATGACTTCGATCTGGGTGATGATTTCTATATGGTCTATCAGGAACAGACAGGATATGAATACCACAATCTTATAAGAGATGTGACTTATGACGACGACCAACTCTATGTACTTCAAAAGGATAAGATCTGGGTGTGCGATATTGATGATAATTCCAGGAACTATGGGAAGCCTCGTTTATATCGTCAATTGGATTCATCGATATTCCCTGATCCGACTGGTATCACCTATGCCAACGGCCAATTCTATGTGGTTAATTATGACAGTATAGAAACGAAGCGGGTCGGTTCTGTCCGTTATTATGAATATGAGGAATCCCGGTGGAATTTAAACTTCCCGTTAGATGAAGGCACCGAGGATGTTGTTAGCATCGCCTATCACAAGGGCCTATTCTATTTGCTTAGTCGCAGCAGTAATAAGGTCTATGTGTACAATAATTCCGGGAAGCGTGTTTCGGATTTAGAATTCCATCTGGCTAGCTACAACCGTAATTCGAGTGGTATCACCTATGCCGATGGCCGATTCTATGTGACGAATGATTCGCCACCGAAGATCTATGCGTACCCGGATAAAGCCAATACTGACCTGAGTGATGATCGGTTTGTACTCATCGCACTGTACAATGCCACAGATGGGGAGAACTGGGAGAATAATACAAACTGGGTTTCCGACAACCTCCTTAACGAGTGGTATGGCGTCTCAACCAATGCACAAGGGCGCGTGGATAGCTTGCATTTGTCGGAGAACCAGCTAACGGGATCTCTTCCCGATAGCCTGGGACTTCTCACAGATCTAACCTATTTGGATTTGCGCAGGAACCAGCTTACGGGGCCGATCCCCGAAGCGTTGGGCAACCTGTCTAACCTGACACATCTGTACCTCAGCCAGAACCAGCTCAGTAGTCCGATTCCACCCGAATTGGGCAACCTGTCCAAACTAGAAGGCCTGGGCCTCTCCGCTAACCAGCTAAGTGGTACGATCCCCGAAGCGTTGGGCAACCTATCTAACCTGACACGCTTGGAACTCTTCGGTAACCAGCTCAGCGGGTGCGTACCCGAAGGCATGCGGAATGTGGATACTGATAATAGCTTTGCCCTCGGCCTGCCTTTCTGCGGTGAAGGGGACGCGGCCACAGACAGAGCCGCGCTAGTGGCGGTGTACGAGGCGATGGAAGGCGACAAATGGGAGAACATCAATAACTGGCTTACCGACAAGCCACTGAAAGATTGGACCGGAGTAAGGGCGGATGCCAACGGACGGGTGACCTCATTGCACCTCAACGATATCCCGTTTAGTGGTTCAATCCCGCCCGAATTGGGCAACTTGACCGAACTGGTATCGCTACGCATAGGCAAGCAACTCAGTGGTTCAATCCCGCCCGAATTAGGCAACCTGACCAACTTGGTATGGTTGGAACTCCACCATAACCAGTTAAGCGGTTCTATCCCCCCCGAATTGGGTAAACTGACCAACTTAGAATGGCTGGACCTTGGGGCTAACCAGTTAAGCGGTTCTATCCCTTCTGAATTAGGTAAACTGACCAACTTGACATGGTTGGACCTTGGGGCTAACCAGCTCAGTGGTCCGATCCCCCCCGAATTGGGTAATCTGACTAAATTGACAAGGCTGGACCTCCACGATAACCAGTTAAGTGGCACACTTCCACATGAATTGGGCAACCTGACCAGTTTGGAATATCTGTGGCTTGTCTATAACCAGCTCAGTGGTTCTATCCCATCCGAATTGGGAAACTTGTATAGCTTGAAGCTTCTGGACCTTAGTGCTAACCAGTTAAGTGGTCCGATTCCCCCTGAATTGGGCTACTTGACCCGTTTGGAATATCTATGGCTTGGCCTCAACAATTTAACGGATATCTCCCCCTTGGGGGGATTGCGTAGCTTGAAAAGTATGGATATCCGGGGTAACGCCATCAGCCCTTCTTCCATTGACGCTTCTTTTTCGGCTCTTAGGCGCGATGCTGTAACGCTTTACGATCATCCGATATCAGAGAGCGACTACGACATCGATCTGGTTTTTCTCAGCGAGAGGGACCGCGACAAGACGCCCTTCAATGAATTTCAAAAGCAACAGATACAATATGCTACCGACCGATGGATGTCGATTATTAGAGAAGATATCCCGGACTATACATTTTCACAACTCTCTCGGTTGGATTGCGGCGATCTTACAGCCGTGCCTCGTATTGGGGAGCGTATTGACGACCTGCGAATCTATATGAATATCCAACTCCTAAATGTCGTGGAGTTCTATGTGGCGGGTGTAAAAGAAGAACTTAAACCCGCCGCGTTGGGTGGTCCATTAATGATTCGGTTCAATGACGTTGGGGCTGTTCTGCCAGTCGTCGGATGTATACAATTTGATCGGGGGTGGGTTGATAAGCCCAGCACGGCTTATATCGACCATTTCCCCCTTGATCCGATACCTCTCGACCCGATGCCTCTCATAGCCCTAACCCTCCATGAAATGGCGCATGTGCTGGGAATTGGGACACAGTGGAGCAACTTTGTCCAAAGACCCTCCAACGACCTGCACTTCAATGGCCCATTGGCGATTGCCGCGTTTGACGCGGCGGGCGGACGGAACTACACGGGTGCAAAGGTTCCGGTTGAGCCGGATGGGGCGCACTGGAGGGCCCCTATACTAAGTGGCGAAATTATGGGGGGCGGTAGGGATAGAAGGGTGAGCGCGATTACGATTCAAGCATTGGCCGACATGGGCTATGTCGTCGATGTCAGCCAGGCTGATCCATATACCCTGCCTATGACTTCAGCCACTAAGATCGTAGCATTTCCCTATGACTGGATGTGCGGCGGCTCTTTGCAGGGGCCGGTTTACATGGTTGACCAGCAAGGCCGGGTCATCCGCACTCTAAGCCACTGAAATGCGCTGGCGGAAGTTGAAACGTTTGCGGAAAAGACTTGCTAAAGGAACCTTGCAATGAGTATCTTGTGTTCTCACGGCTGTTTTATGAATTTTTCAGGTCAGGAGGGTAATATGTTGAATAAAATTTTTACAGCACTCGTTTTAGTATTCCTGTGTGCGGTTCATACTGATGCACAAGAGATGCAGGCCATTCGTTTTGACGGCTTCGGCGCGTATGTTCAGTTACCTTCTGGCATTTTTGACCAGGAGGAGAATGCGACCATTGAAGCTTGGGTCAAATGGGAACAGTTCAACGAGTGGTCAAGAGTATTTGACTTTGGCAGAGAAGGCAATGCCATTGTGGTTCAGAACAATAAAAAGTCATCCCAGATCAATTTCAGAATTTGGGACAATAAAGGGAAACAGCACGGTGTATCAGCCAAAAATGCTGTGCTTGGCAACACCTGGCATCACATTGCTGTGGTGTGTGGCACGGGTGGTATGAAGATCTATGTGGATGGCACGTTTTACGATGATGACGATTATCGAGGGGGATTGAATCAGGCTTATGGTGGCAACTACTATTTGGGCAAATCGAACTGGCCGAAAGACAAGCCGTTTGCGGGAATGATGTCCGAGTTCAGGGTGTGGAATTATCAACGGTCTCAGAGCGAGATACGAAGGACGATGAAAACGGCATTGGCTGGCACTGAAGATGGCTTGATTGGCTATTGGCCGATGCATGAAATGAACGCTGGGATGATCCCCGATTTGAGCAGGGGGTCAAACCATGCCAAAATTCAGGGGAATATTACGCTGGAGAATATCAAAGCCATATCCCCTGGGTTGATTCGCGGTGCATCCGGGCAAGTGGTTGCCGCGCAAGCGAGCATAGGGCCTGGAGGAGGGTCTGGGCTTCCGCGAAGCCAGTCTGATTATTTGGCCTATACGGTAGGGGAAAAAGCGGAGATCCCACTGCCTGAAAATATCGATGGTATTGAGGCAAAGTATCTGGTGAACCTGAAGTGGGGCGAATATTTGGGGCCGCAATCGAGAATTATGGTGTTGCCGATAGAAGACCTCAAGGCGGATCCGAGGTCGTTGGTGCTGAAGCACAAAAGCGGAGGGAAAGTTGAGGATGAGGTAGAAATAACCGCGAAGTCGGGGGTATCTGTGACCGAAATGGAAGCACTGGTTATCAATGTGATCAATCAGACGGGACGATTTCGCCTCGTGGAGCGTCAGATGCTCGACGATGTTTTCAAGGAGCAGGATTTGGGCGAATCTGGTCGCATGGCCAGACCGTCGGCGGCAAAAATTGGGAATGTGCTCGGGGCGCAGTATATGATGAAAGTCGTCGTGACAGACTATGAAGAAGATGTGTCAACCAAGAAAGGCGGCGGCGTTGTAGGCGTGTTGTCCCAGGCGGCGGGTCTGGGTGCTGTCGCGACCACGAAAAGCGAAGGTCGTGTGGGTATGAATTTTCGGCTGATTGATGCCGAGACGAGCGAATTATTGTTTACGAAGCAGATTGAATCGAAAATTACTGAATCTAACCTGACCTTCGGTGGCGGTATTGGTGGGGGTGGAGCTGTCGGAATAGGGGTATTTTCCAAATACTTGAAGACGCCTATTGGTCAAGCGGTGATCGCCGGTATCAACAAGGGCGTGTATGAACTGGTCAAGCAAATCGGTAGTCTGCCCGCTTCTGGTCGCGTGATTAAGGCCGAAGGCGATAAGGTGTGGCTCAACATGGGCAAGGATGTTGTGTCGCCAGGCGATGTGCTGAAGGTGAAGTCAAAAGGGGAAGAGTTGATAGATCCGGATACAGGAATTAGCCTGGGCAGCGATGACACAGAAATTGGTACGATACGTGTGAATCAGGCTCAGGAGAAGTTCAGCATTGCTTATGTGGTTTCTACCACTGGGCTGGTGAAGCACGGCGACAAGGTGGTTTCTACGGTTCTGCCGCCGCGTATTGAGTTCGCAGACCGTTGGGAAAAACCCAGACGCGGTAAGTTCTGAGCGTGTCTTGTGCTCACGTTTTGCGATATACTGTTTTGCCTCCCACAATTGTTTCCTGCACTGCAATATCTTTTACATCCAGGGTATCCCCTGCAAATGGATCCGATTCTAAGACCACAAAGTCCGCCATCTTGCCTACTTCAATGGACCCTTTTGTAGCTTCTTCAAAATTTTGCCAGGCGGCGTCAATTGTGATTGCCCGAAATGCCTGTTGCAGACCTATTCGCTGTGCTTCGCCCATGCACTGCCCACTGCGCGAGAGACGGTTCACTGCGGACCAGACGGAAAAGAGCGATTTTGTCGGGGTTACTGGCGAGTCGTTGTGGATGGTATAGCGAATCCCCCGATCGGATGCCGATTTCAATGGGCTGATGCGATGCGCCCGCTCTGGTCCTAAGAAAATCGCTTCGTGGCGGTCGCCCCAGTAATAGGTGTGCTGAACAAAAAAAGAAGGTGTCACGCCCAGTGTCTGCATTTTATCGAGTTGATCTTCTCTCACGGTTTGACAGTGTTCAATGCGATGTCGCGTATCTGTTCGAGGCGTTTTTTGTTGCGCCTGTTCATAAGCGGATAAAATATCGTCGATTGCCGCGTCTCCATTGCCGTGTATCGCTATCTGTTTACCGGCTTGATGAGCTTCATCCACCATCTCTACCAATGCTTCTCGACTACGCATCGGATAGCCGCGATACTGGGTATCGCCCATAAATGGCTGGTGATAGGGTTTGCTCAGATACCCCGTATAGCCCTGGATGGATCCATCCTGAAACATTTTTACCGCTCCCAATCGCAAGCGGTCCGTTCCAAAACCCGTTTTTAATCCACTCGTCTCCAGAATCGACGGTTGCCCTGGCTTGCTTTTTCCGGTCATGCAAACTACGCGCAATGGGAGCTTGCCGCTGTCGATAGCGGTTTGCAGTCGGGCAATGTCGCGGCGGTTGCAGCCAGCGATTACTATTGAGGTTACGCCCTCACGGACATATTCTTCTACTGCGATCTCCAATCCCTCAAGCCACTGGGCTTCGTTCAATGGTGGAATCAAATTTCTCACCGGGCGCATTGCTGTTTCTTCCAAAACACCGTCCGGTTCTCCCGTGATGAGGTCTTTGCGAATCACGCCGCCCGTTGGATTGGGCGTATCGGAATGGATTCCGGCGCGTTCCAGAGCGCGTGTATTTGCCGATGCAAAATGGCCCGAGGTATGGACGATGCATATCGGGTGGGTCTGCGAAGCTCGATCCAGGTCTGTTCGGGTCGGGTGCCGTTTTTCTGCCAGCAGGGTATCGTCGTAGCCTCTGCCCAATACCCACTGGTCCTCTGGTACGTCTTTGGCCCGCTCTGCCAATAGCTGTACGATATCATCGATTTTTTCTACGGGTCCCATTGGCGGAGAATTGCAATTTACAGAGGAAACAGCCACGAGGCCCGCGCTCGGGAAGTGTCCATGTGTGTCGTAAAACCCGGGTAGCATAGTTTTTTTCGCCAGGTCAGTGCGCTCGGTGTCGGGGCCTGCAAGCCCGATAATTTCCTGATCGGATCCCACAGCGCATATAGACCCATTCAATACGCCGACCGCAGTCCCGCCGCGGTCGGCCATGGTGATCAAGTTGCCATTGTAAAATATCCTGTCTGGCTGAAGGTTCTGAATTGCTTTCATTATATTCTCCTCGAGTCCTGCTCTTTAATCAGATGGATCAATCTCATTTAAGGGTGGGGCGTCTATTGTTCGATCTCTGAAATTTTCAATTCGGTGAAATGTCAAATAATTCGCATCATGCGCGTTGTGTGCGCCTCCCAGGCCATCGTCATAGGCTGTGCGCGATGCCACGACTATATCGGTTCCTTCAAATTGCCAGTCAACGTATTGAAATGCGTGTTTCTCTGGATCGGGATGGTGCAGGGTCACGGATTCGACTCGCCAGGTTTGCAAATTTGCAGACGATGTCAGGACCAGTGTGTTTCGTTTTGCCGGCGGATCGGCTTGTTTGCATCCCAGCGACCAATAGCACTGTGTTTGATCGTCAAATCGAATTGTGAATTTTACACCGCCACCCGGAAAATCGATCAGGTCTCTATCCCAATCGTGTGTCAATGTTTTGCCATCTTCTGAGATATGCAAAATAGCCGCTTTATCGCTTTGCGCCTGTATCTCTTCGGGAGAGACATTTCGTAAATTTGAACGCAAGATGTTTATCAGTTTATTATCAGGCGTGATCACAATATTGCCTTCAATCCACTGTGAACTTGACCAGAGGTGTTGATATGCTTTGCTAAATCGCCAGTTCTCAGCTTGAAGCAGATCTGCATCTTCGGGTACGGAAAGAACCAGTGCTTTCCACTCTTCTCGCGGACCATGTGCCAATTCAAATGCACGCCAGAGATATCCATTGTGAGCGACGACTGGCATTGGGGCACAGTGATAGCGATCCTCAGTAGAGATTTGTCCGGTGTGTTTGTCTTTTGACTCGGTCCATGTTTCACCTCCGTCCGTTGATCGCCGAATTACGGCATAGCCATATTGACAACTCGTGCCGAGCAGGTAGAGGTCGCCTTTGTGTAAAAAAAGATTGGACCACCACTGGCCGATCAGTTCGGATATCTGAGTCCAGGTTTCGCCTTTGTCGCGCGAATGAAATACGGCCATGCGATTGTAATTTGTGCCCGGTCCAAAAAAATCATGGGATGTGACATAATCGCCGTTGGGCATGATGACGATGCTCGGGCTACCCACGTATTGTTTTGTACTGGCGGGTATGTGATCAATTACGACGCCAGGTACTTTTGAGTGGTCGGGTTTTAAAGACAAATTTACCTCCTTAGTCGTCCAGCCGGTTATGGCTGATTTGAACGCCAGCAGTTTCCTCTATGGATAATGCACCTGCGGTGCCGTTTCCGATTCGGTTGTTGCTCAACAAATTGCCTGTGCCTGTGCCGTTCCAGCAAATCATTGAAACCGTTTCTTTTTCTGTACGCCTTTCCAGTAGCGTACATCCGGTGACGCTTATGTCGTCGGAGTCGGTTACGTATATCGCGCTGGGATAGCCGTCCAGTATCTGGCAGCCGTTTACGGTGAGTCGGGCGCAACGGATGATTTCCAACAGGCCCTGACGATCGTCGTCTTCATCCTGAAAACCTTTGAACTCCTGAAGCGTTGATCCGCTCAGGATACTGTCTGTACTGTTTATAAATTGGATGCCAGTGCAGCGCGAGGGACCGTAATCGGGATTGTGGTCAAAGCTGTTGCTGCCGACTACGATATTTTGCGCGTGTTCCACCAGCAGGTTTTGGTTGAATCCGTTGTAGATCGCATTTCCCGTGATGGCGATTCCCCTAACTGCGATGAGGTGGATGTTGTTTTCCTGTGTGCCGATCAAATTGCCCGCGATGGTGAACATGCCTACTTTGTTATTCGCCTGGGGAGAGTGGCCGATCATCAATATATTCGCGCCGCCAGGCGAAGATTTTGCTTGGATGGTGTTGCCCGATATGGTGCCCTCGCGGACTGAGGCGGATCCGTCGCTGGTGTCGATCCAGATGTCTGCGGATCGGTCCGCATTTGCGTCGAAGTTGTATTCGATGTCGTTGCCAGTGATTTGCAAGTTGCGGATTTGCGAGCCGATGATTTTGATGCCTCCGCGTTTGCAATAGCTTATGTGGGAACCGGTTACGATGATTTGATGTAGATCTACATGATCGAGGAAGATGCCTGCGCCGCGGTTGTCATGCATATGACAGTGGGAGATAAGGACATTTCGGGCGCGGTCGCGTATGTGGATGGCGTGGTTTAGCTTCCGCAAGAGTACGCCTTCAAAGGTCGCCTGCATGGTGCCTGTTAGCAAGAAGCCATCTGCTTCGGGGTGTTTGCCTTCAATCTCCAGATTCGATATTGTGGGCATTCTTTCATGGGTCCAAACGCGAGGTTCAAAAGTTTTAGGATCGGCGGAGCGCACATGTGTTCCCATGATGTGAAAGGCCGGTCCTGCGCCCCTCATGAGGATTTTTGCCGCGCCTCCCGATCCATCTATGCTTACCCGTCCGCTGTCGGCTAAGTTTACGTTGATGGAGTGCGTAATGAGATAGTCGCCTTTTGGAAATTGTAGGGTTCCATCTCCTTTTGCCAGCGCGTCCTCAATCGCTTTGGTATCGTCTGAGATCCCATCCCCTCTGGCTCCAAATTCTCGTACATTGCTCATGGCTTTCTACCTTTCTGGTGTTTGGCGATTTGCTGTATCAGGCATCATATATAGGGATTTATTATCTGTCAAGCATGGTCGTTTCGCGGAAGTGGGCGTTTTTCAGTTGCTTCTGGCGAGTCCCGGTGATAGTTTGGAAGTCAATCCACACAAATGTTGTTCAATTTTCGAGGAGGTCACACCGTGCATCCTCTCACTTCGTTTGACGACTCGCACCACGAACAATTTATGGCTGAAGGATATCTGCGCCTGGGGCATCTCTTGTCGCCTGGAGAACTCGCTGCACTGCAGCAGCGCATTGACGATATTATGCTGGGGCATGTCCGCTACGAAAATATGCGCTTTCAACTCAATCCCAAAACGCCGGATGTCAGAATGGATCGCATCCTGGGGAATCAGGAGCCGACGCTCCATTATCGACGTATTGATGATCTGGAACAGGATCCCCTTTTTCTCACCTATATGCAGCATCCCCTTATCCGTCAGATTACCCGTCGCTATATCGGCGAAAATGTTTCGGTTTTTCGCTCTATGTTTATGAACAAACCCGCTGAGAGTGGTACGATTTTGCCCTGGCATCAGGATATCGGCGTGGGTTGGGGGATTGATACCAATCCGATTATCACGGTGTGGACGGGGCTGGACGCTGCCACTGTTGCCAGCGGCTGTATGCAGATTGTGCCGGGTAGCAATAATCTGGGTATTCTCAATGAGCGGCACTATACTTCTGAAGAGGATCAGGCCAGGTACGCCAGGCCCGAGGATGTGATCGATCTGGAGACCGAGGCAGGGGAGGCTGTTTTGCTGCACAATTTTTTGCTCCACCGTTCGGCTCTCAATTCGACCCCATCGCCCCGGAGGGCTTTTAGCGCTACTTATATGGATGCGCGAACACGTTCCTTGAAGACTGGGCAGACTTTTCCTCGACTCTTTGGAGAAGGCGCGCTCGACCCCGCGACTGTGTCGGAAAAAGCGTCCGATCAGGTGCAGGTTTTCCATGGTTGAGGTTGCTGTCGAGGAGAAAAATAAAAGCCGACGTTTGTGCGTCGGTTTTTTATTTTTGGGTCTGAGGACTAAGGAATGGGCTCGCCGTGTTCGGCAGTGTGTTGGGCGTATTGTTCGCGCAGGTGATTGGTGATGGGACCGGGTTTGCCGTTGCCGATGGTGCGGCCATCTACTTCGAGAATGGGTGAGAGTTCGCCCATGGTACCCGTGGTGAAGCCCTCGTCTGCGGTATAGACTTCGGTAAGCGATAGGTTGCGTTCGGTAACTTCGATGCCCAGGTCGCGCGCGAGATCGATTACAATACCTCTTGTAATGCCGGGGAGGCAGGAATCCGCATGGGGCGTGATAAGTGCCCCTTTTTTGATGATGAAGATATTGGTAGCATTGGTTTCGGAAACATAGCCGAAGATGTCGAGCATGATCGCGTCATCAACGCCTGCGACATTGGCTTCGATTTTGGCGAGGATGTTGTTAATCAGATTGTTGTGATGGATTTTGGAGTCGATGCACATGGGCGGATTGCGGCGAACAGAGGCGGTGATCAGGCGGATGCCTTCTGAGGAATAAACAGGGGGTTTCCATTCAGGTAGCACAATGAGGCAGGAGCCGTATTGATTAAAGTGCGGACTCATGCCCGATGAGGTTTTTTTCCCGCGCGTGAGTGTGAGTCGGATATGCACTTCATCGCGCATGTTGTTGGCTTTGAGGGTTTCAAAGATGGCGGTTTTGATCGTTTCACGAGAGGGGATATCCGCAAAGGCCATGGCTTTGGCAGAGTCGAAGAGGCGGTCGAGGTGCGCGTCGAGTTGGAAGATTTTGCCGTTGTAAACACGCAGGCCCTCCCATACGGCATCGCCGCCCTGGACCGCGCTGTCAAAGACGGATATTTTGGCGTCTTCGCGCGGGAGCAGTTCACCGCCGACGTGGATGAGGATGTTTTCGTTTCGAGGGTCGGGTAATTGGATAGACACGGGTACTCCGTTACTCAGCTTTGATGGCATGAGCATAAAGCTGGTCGTAATAGGGTTGGCATTTTTTGAGGAGCGGGCGCAAATGATCGGGAAAGGGTTCGGTTTTGGGACGATAGGGTTGAAAACCGGTGGATTTGTGGACGTTGTGATACCAGTGTTTTGCCCATATTCCGTCTTCGGGGCGAGGTCCGGCTTTCCAGGTGAGCATTGCGGGGGCAAAGGGTATGTTCAGGGCGTCGCAGAGTTTTGTGAGGACATGCCGTGGATTTTTGAGGAGTTCACGAGAATCGAGTACGGGGTATTTTTGACCTGTGGCGTGAAACTCGCGCAGAAGCTGGGCTTGCATTTTGTAGCCCGTGTCGCGCAGGGTAGGGATTTTGAGTTGGTTGACGAGCGAGGGCAGCATGTCAATGGGGTCGCGCGTGAGCAGGACATTGTGGGTGTGTACGAAAAAGTCGCGGCTGATTTCGACGAGGTGATGAGCCATCTGTTTCATAAAGAGCACGGGGCGATCACAGGGGCCGAGAATGATATCGCGAATGACGGTTTCGCCATTGCATTCCATTGCTGCCATGACTTCGTTTGCGCCAGGGTGTGTGGCAGCAGACACGCGCAGATAGTGGCCGTAGAGAGGTTCGTCAATTACGCGGGTGTCTGACCGCTGTGCGAATGAGTACATGAGGGCGGTTGAGACATTGCGGGGACCACTCCACATGTTTAGACGCAGGATATCAGGCATATCACATTCGGAAGACGGGTTTAAAATTGGGGTCGGTGATGGCGTCGCGTTGTAGTGCGAATGGTTCTATTGGATAATCCGTGTGCCCATCAATGGCGAGTTCGCTGAGGATTTTGCCCAGGATACCAGAGAATTTGTACGCGTGCCCGGCGCCTACGCAGACGATGATCTGGGGATGCTCGGGGAGTGTATCGATTACGAAATGGCGGTCTTTGGGCATTGTGTAAAGACAGGTTTTGGTATAGAGCTTTGGGCCGAGAAATCCGGGGATGTTTTCTTTGAGCCAGGCTTCCTGGTAACGTTCGCGTTCGGCGTCGGATTGATAGGTGCGCGTATCGGTTGTTACTGCAGGACCGGATGCGTCAATGCCGACTTTGGTGGCGACTTCGCCATAGATGGGGAATCCGTAGATGGATTCGTCGGCATGAGAGATGAATATGGGGAATTTCCCAATGGCAAAGTCCGGCAGGTTTGGCGTGGCATAGTATGTGACTTGTTCCTGGGTTACGGTGAGAGAAAGATTCACGTTCACGCTGGCGAGCAGGCGATCTGTCCAGGCACCTGCTGTGACGATGAGTTTGCGGCATGAGAAGTTGCCCTGTTTGGTTTCGATTGTGACGCCGGTGTTGGTCGGGCGAATGTGCGTGGCTTCACAGTTGTCCAACATGGTGGCACCGCGATAACGCGCCATGGCTACATGGGTGGCATTTCCCCGACTTGCATCTACCAATCCGGTATCGGCCTGGTAGATGCCATCGACTTCGTATTTTAGATGGAATTGCGGAAAGCGTTTCGCGATTTCATCGGTGTCAACGCGGTCGTAGGGAACGCCTATTTCATCCATTGCGCCCGTGTATTTGTCGATTTCATATCGGTAGGGATGATCGACTGGTGAAAATTGGATGCTGCCCGTTTTGAAGACCATCTGGACGCCGGATTCTTCTTCGAGCGTATGCCAGGCGGTGTACGAGGCTGGTGCCAGGCGGATATATTGGGGGTAGTAATAGGTCAGGCGGATGATGCGCGAGTGATCCTGAGAGCCGCCGTGGTGATGACCGTGTTCAAATTGTTCTATGCCCAGGACGTCTTTGCTTTTTCGGCGCGAGAGCCAATACGCTGTTGCACTGCCGATGCCCCCACAACCGAGGACGATGTATTCGTAATCTGTTTTCATGGTCTTGTATTAGAGATTTTTTGCGTTGTCCAGATTGTATTTTTTCAGGCTTTTGTGGGTGCCGAAGGCATAGTGCCTGGACATGTCTGGCGAATAGCGACTGGCTTCTGGCGTGCGTCCGAGTGCTTCTGCTATGGCGCGAACATGATGAGGCGCGCCACCGCAGCAGACGCCGAGGTAGCGGATATCCGCGTTGTATGCCTCTCTGGCAAATTCTGCCATTTCATATCGATTGCAGGTAAAGGGATCAAGCGCGGTGGGAAAGGGGCGGTCTTCGGGCAAGCGCGGGTCGCGGAGAGACTGCATGGTGGGATGATTAGCAGTGGTGCGGTAGGGGACAGGTAATGCTGCAACATGGCACGAAACTGCCTGTCGAATGCGTTTGACAGCGGGCATCATGGTCTGAGGACCTCGCGCGCAGTTAATACCGACGACGGTCGCACCATCTTGCTCTAATTGTCTGGCCGCGACTTCGAGGGGGATCCCGTCTCTGAGGTCGTCTTCCTTGTGCGGGGTGAGGGTGACGACGGCTGGCAGGCCAGTTTCTTTGATGGCTTTGAGGGCGATTCGCGCTTCGCCAAAAAAGGAGAAGGTTTCGGCGATTATAAAATCGACATTTGCTTCGGCTGCCCAGTTAATTTGTTCTTCGAACATGCCGCGAACAAGCGCGTCGGATGCTTTGTCATCGGGATGCCAGATATTTGTGTTGCAAATATTACCTGCGACCAGGGGTGGCTCTCCAGTGGCTTCGCGCGCTATGTCGTGAGCGATTGATAAGGCATTTTTTTGAAGGGGTTCGAGCAGTTCTTCTTTGCCTATTAGACGCAATTTTTCGCGGTGGGCATAATACGTGAGGGCTTCGATAACATCTGAGCCTGCCCGCAGAAATTCGCGGTGTAAAGCGGCGACTGCTTCGGGGTGTTCTAAGACGACTTCGGGTACATAAGCTCCTGCCTGGAGATATCCCCTGCGTTCGAGTTCAAACACATACCCTTCGGCGCATATTACACCGCTTTCGTTCAGGCGCTGCAACAGCCCGCGCTTTGGAATTTGTTTATCCATTTGTTGTCTCTCACTATGATGGATCAAAAGCAATTGCATGTTAGGGATTTAGAATTGGGAAGTCAAGGCAGAGTTATCTCGTTTGACTTAGCGTGGATGGCGTTATATTCTAAAGAGCGTTGGAAGGGAGTGTACGCTCAGAGATATTGGAGGATTCCGCTATGGGTTTGACCGAAGAGGAGAGATTTAGATTTGATTTGACGGGGTTTATGGTTCGACCAGCGATTTTATCGAAAGGTGAAGTGGCGGCGATTGTAGATCAGATTGATCGGATTAAGCACAATCCCGAATCTTTGCCTCCTGAACATCGCGCCGTGCCAGGTGGACCGGCGAGTGTGTTGATCGATCATCCGAAGGTGATCGATGTTTTGCACGCGTATTCGCATTTGGCGACGCACTGGCATCGGTTGAATATTCCGCCAGTGGTGCTGGAAAATTTGCCCCGTGAAAAGTAGGCTTATTTCAGGCAGCCGTGGATTGCGGATTTCAAAACTCGACCGGCGACACACAATACTATGGCGCGATTTATTGAGGGAGATGATCCGGTTGTGGATACAACCCATCGTTTGGAAGTGGGGATTTGATCAAACAGGAGGAGATATGAAAGCAGTTGTGGTGATGTTTGATTCACTAAATCGACATCTGTTGTCGCCCTATGGGTGTGACTGGACGCATACGCCAAATTTTAAACGGTTGGCAGAGCGCGCGGTGACGTTTGACAGATCTTATGTGTGCTCGATGCCGTGTATGCCAGCCAGGCGAGATTTTCATACGGGGCGGCCCAATTTTTTGCATCGTTCGTGGGGTCCGCTGGAGCCGTTTGACGATTCGGTGCCTCGCATGTTACAGGAGCATGGTATTTCGAGCCACCTGGTGAGCGATCATCAGCATTATTGGGAAGATGGCGGGTGTACGTATCACACCCAGTATAGCACTTGGCAGTTTTTCAGGGGGCAGGAAGGGGATCTGTGGAAGGGGCAGGTGGCAGATCCTTCTACGGAAAATACGTATGGGCGAAATTCGGGTGAGGATCACCTGTCCCGGCAGGATTTGATCAATCGACAGTTTATGCGGCGAGAAGAAGATCAGCCTCAGTCCAGGACATTTGAGGCGGGGATTGATTTTATTCGGCGGAATTATACGGAAGACAATTGGTTTTTGCAGATTGAAACATTTGATCCCCACGAGCCGTTTTTCTCCCAGCGTAAGTTTAAGGATCTCTACGCCGAACATTATCAAAATTACGATGGCCCATTGCACGATTGGCCGAGCTATGAACCGGTGAAAGAGACGCGGGAGCAAATTGAGCATATGCGGTTTGAATATGCTTCGTTGCTGGCGATGTGCGATGCCAAGCTGGGCGATGTGCTGGATTTGATGGATGAATTGGAGATGTGGGAAGATACGTTGCTGGTGGTGTGGACCGATCACGGGTTTTTGCTGAGTGAGCACGATTGCTGGGCAAAGATGTGGATGCCTTTTTATGAGGAAGTGGCCCATACACCGTTTTTTATCTGGGATCCGCGATGCGGTAAGCAAGGGGAACGGCGGAAGGCGTTGGTGCAGCCGTCGATTGATCTGGGACCGACGTTGCTGGACTTTTTTGGTTTGGAGCCGACAGTGGATATGCTTGGCAAACCACTTGGCGATGCGGTGGATAACGATACGGCGGTGCGGGAGGCAGCGGTTTTTGGGATGCACGGACATCAGGGCAATGTGACGGATGGGCGGTATGTGTATATGCGGGCATCGGCAGATCGGGAAAATCAGCCTTTGTTTGAATATACGTTGATGCCAACCCATATCCGATCTCATTTTGCCCCAGAGGAATTGGTGGGCAAGATGGCGCTTTCCGAACCGCTCAGTTTTACCAAGGGGTGTGAGGTGCTGAAGATTCACACTGGTGTGGATAGCAAGGGGTTTAGTCCCAGATTATTGAGAATCCATGATTTTGGGACCTTGTTATACGATTTGGAACAGGATCCAAAACAGGAAAAGCCACTGGAGGATCCAGAGGTTGAAAAACGGATGGTGGATCTGTTGATTCGGGGGATGGAAGCATGTGATGCGCCCCCGGAACAGTATGAACGGCTGGGTTTGAGGTAATCTATTGACCCCTATTTTGAAAGGAGGTCGCTACTTGAAACGCGTGGGCTTTTACGATCTCGATCTGAATAATTTTCACGCAAATGTGTATTTGAGTGCGTTCAGGAATGATTTGAAGGACCGGGGATTTGAGGTGACGGGTTGTACGGGTATTCGCCAGAAATCGAGTCTCGCATGGGCAGAGGAAAATGGGGTGCCTTATTTCCCGGATGTGCAGGCTCTGAACGATGCGGTTGATTATTATCTCATTCTGGCGCCGAGGACTCCGGAGCGTCATCTGGATATGTGTGAGGCGATTTTTCCGTTTGGCAAAGCTACTTATGTGGATAAGACTTTTGCGCCCGATCTCGATACGGCGCAACAGATATTCGCGCTTGCAGATAAGTACCGCGTTCCGATACAGACTTCGTCTGCTCTGCGGTATAGCAATGTGCAGGATTTTGTGCGGGAAGTGGGCCGTCGCAAAGTGAAACATCTGGTTGTCTGGCAGAGTGGGCGGTCTTTTGACGAGTATGGTATTCATCCGACAGAAATTGTGGTGAGTTGTATGGGTACGGGGGTAAAACGACTGATGCGCCGGAGTAAGGGAAAGTACAATCAGATTTTGATCGATTTTACGGGCAACCGAACGGCGGTGATCAACATGAATGAAAAACACAGGACGCCGCAGGCTGCTGTTGTGACGACGACGGAAGAGACGCGGTATATGGAGGTGGATCGGGCGGTTATTTTTCCGCGTTCTACCGGGGCGATTATGGACCTTTTTGAAAGTGGTAAGGCGAATATTCCGCGTCTGGAGAGTTTGCTGATTCGACACATTCTGGATGTGGCGGAACAAGAACGGGCACAACGCGAGTTTGTTGATATTTAGGAGGGTGAGCAATGATTAAAATGGCGCAATACGGTACAAAACACGGTCACGCAGCCGGGAAATTGCGGTCGATGCAAACCAATGCAGGGGTGGAGGTGGTCGGTGTGTTTGAACCCGATGAAAGACGCCGCGAGGAGATGGCACAATCGGGCGGTTACGAAGGCGTTTATTGGTTTGAATCGGAAGCGGAGATGCTGGACGATGATGAGATTGTGGCTGTTGCATCAGAGGGTGCAAATGTCGAGAGTCTGGATCAGACAGAGGCCATTATTCGGGCGGGGAAGCACGTGTGGTACGACAAGCCCGCTGGTGAGAATTGGGATCAGTGGCAGCGGATTATCGCACGGGCACGGGAGGGAGATTTGTTGATTCAGATGGGATACATGTTTCGGTATCACGATGGGTATTGCAAGATTGCAGAGTGGGTGCATTCGGGCTTTTTGGGCGATGTGTTTGCGGTTCGGGCGCATATGTCCACGTTTTTGGGTAAGGCGCAAAAAGAAAGGGTTGTAGTGCATCAGGGTGGGGTGTTTTTCGATTTGTGTGGGCATCAGCTCGATCAGATTGTCCATCTTTTGGGAAGGCCCGAGCGCGTGACGCCGTTTTTGCGCGACGATATGCGCGAGGTTGAGGGGTTTACGGATAATGGGGTGGGTATTTTTGAATTTGAGCGGGCGATAGCCATTGTCGATATTGCGGCACTGGAGCCGCGGCCCAATGCGCGGCGGTTTGAGGTGTATGGCACAAAGGGCAGCGCGATTATGGAGCCGATGGAGCCTGCGGAGAAAATCCGCCTGTGTTTGGACGAGGCGCGCGATGGATATGAAGCGGGTGTCCAATTTGTCGATGTGGCGCAGCAATCGCGGCAGGATCTGTACGATCTGGAATTGGAGGCGTTTTTACCGGCTATTCGGGGTGAGCGCGTGCCAGATCGATCTTATGAACACGAGTTGCTGGTTCAAGAGGCTGTGTTGCGAGGCGTTGGGCGTCTTTAAAGATGAGGAGGAAACTGTGAACGTTATTTGTGTGATGCTGGATTCGTTGCGGGCAGATCATGTGGGTGCTTATGGCGACCGGGCAAGGACGCCAAATATGGATCGCATTGCGCGTGAGTCGCTGGTGTTTTCAAAGGCGTATTCGGGATCGTTCCCAACTCTGCCGTGCCGACGCGATTTGTTTACGGGACGTTGGGGACATCCGTTTAATACATGGGATAAAATGGAGCAGAATTTGCCCACGATGGCCGAGCGTTTTCGCCGCGCAGGATACACAACGGGGCTGGTTTTTGATACGCCGATGTTTATGACCCAGGGCAATTTTCTGGATCGCGGATTTGGGTCAATTTCCTGGATTCGCGGGCAGGGGGGAGAGCCGTGGATTAGCGATGCATTGGAGGAGATCAAATGGCCCGCCAGTGAGGATAAAGTAAAATCCGGGGTGATGCGCTATCTGGCGAATCAGCGCGGACGTTTGTTTGAATCGGATTATCTGGGGCCTCGCGTGTTTACCGAGGCGATGCACTGGCTGGAGCGGAATTATGTGAAGGATGGGTTTTTTCTGTGGATTGATTCATGGGATCCGCACGAGCCGTGGGATCCGCCGCAGTATTATGTGGATATGTACGATCCGGGTTATGAAGGCGATGAGCTTATTTATCCGTGTTATGGGTTCAGCAATTATATGACGGATGAGGAACTCAATCACGTGCGTGCACTGTACGCGGCTGAGGTGACGATGACGGATCGGTGGTTGGGGATGTTGTGGGATACGATAGATGTGCTGGGTTTAAAGGAGAATACGGTTTTTTTGCTGATGGCAGATCACGGGCACTATTTTGGCGACCACGGATTGCAGGGCAAGCCCTGGGGAGATTGGGGGCAGCTTTACGATCCGATGATTCATATCCCGTTTGTGGTGTATCATCCGGATGGGGCGATGGCGGGCAAGCAGGTGGATAGTCTGGTGCAGCCTGTGGATGTGTTTCCCACGCTTTGCGAACTGGCGGGTTTGGATGTGCCCGATGGTGTGCAGGGGACAGCATTTGCCGATGTTTTGTCGGGTAAGACGGTGAAGCATCGGGATTTTGCAATTAGCGGACGCAATTTGAATGATAGCTGGGGTACTGTGCCTGCGACAATAACCGATGGTACATGGACACTGGTGTATTGGCCCAATAAAGATTTAAAATACAAGGGGCCCAAACCGATTCGCACTGAGCGCTACGATTGTCGCAATATGCCCGAGCGTCGCGTGGATGAGTTGTTTTATATGCCGGAAGATCCCGGTCAGAAAAATAATGTGATTGCCGAACATTCCGAAGAAGCAAGGCGGTTGCACAGGGCGCTTTTGGAATTGATTGAGGATACAGAGACCGACCCAGAGATTGCGAAAACGTACTTGTCCGCGCCGGGCGATCAGTACCAGTGAGAGTTTCAGGATCGCACGTCTTGCCTGCCGTCACCGCATCCGCCATCGCCAGCCGTGCGCACATGCGGTTGTCCCGTTATTTTGGTGCCTTTATACGCATAGGGATCTTCGCCTGCGATCATGATGATTTCCCGCATGTCTGCGGTTGCCATGCGTTCGCCGGGTTTCAAATTGCGCCAGGGGAGGAGGGATTCCGCGCTCATGTAGTGGTTGACGAGTACGCGACGGAAGCCGGATTTGGCGCGGTTGGGGAACGAGCGGTGGAGTAAGTAGCCGTGAAAGAAGACGAGCGCGCCTGTTTTGACTTCGACGGGGATGGCGTCGTCATCTGTGTAGGGAAATCGGAAGGTTTCATGGGCACAGTCAAAGCGCTTGTCGTGCTGTACGTGTTGGGGCCACAATATGCCGCGTTTATGCGAGCCGGGAATGACCCATAAGCAGCCGTTTTCAGTCGTGGCATCGTCCAGAGCAAACCAGCCACCCGTGAGTGACTGGTCGCGGGTGGGGATGTAGATTTCGTCCTGATGCCATGCTTGTCCGGGTTTGCCCGCGCTTTTGATGAAGAGCATGGATTGCATGCATTTGACATTGGGTCCGATGACGCTGGTGAGGCCATCAACCATTACGGGATGGGATAGCGCGTCGTACATAGTGGGCGAGATTCTGTGTACGTGGTGGATACACAGGATGCGCTTGATCACGTCGTCGTCGGTGTCGTCGGACGAGATGGCTGGTAAATTGCCTATGTCGCCGCGCTCCCCTCGGCACAGAGCTGTGGTTTCGTCTCGCAGGATTTCGACTTCTTCGGGGGTGAGCGCATCGGGGATTACGAGGTATCCGTTTTCGCGGTAAAAAGCCACGTCGTCTTCGGTTACGTGAGAGGTGGCTTCTTCGGAGATGGCTGCCATTGAAAGCTCCATAGAGATTGACTGATAAAGCAGGTTCGTTCTATAATAATCGGGTAGTAGGGCGTTGTCGTCAAGAACAATGCATGCTGCAAACAGTTTTTAAGGAGGATTTTATCTTGAACCGAAGACCAAATTTTGTGGTGATTTTTTTAGATGATTCCGGATGGGCGGATTTTCGGCCATTCGGAGAGACGGCGTATCCGACGCCCAATGTGGAGAAATTGGCTGCAGGCGGGTGTTGTTATCACCAGTTTTACGTGCCCCAGGCGATTTGCTCGGCGTCGCGAGCTTCGTTGTTGACGGGGTGTTATCCGGGCAGGCATAAGCTTTATGGCGCGATTCCGCCCCGGGCGCGGGGTTTGGACCCGAGTTTTGCCACGATTGCAGAGGTTCTTAAACCAGTGGGATATGCAACAGGGGTGTTTGGCAAGTGGCATATTGGCGATCACGAGAATACGCGCCCGCCCGCTCGGGGATTTGATGAGTCGTCGGGTTTGATGTATTCCAACGATATGTGGAAGTACCATCCTCAGAGCAGGAATTTTGATAAGTTTGGATTGCAGTTCTGGAAAAATGGCGAGATTGTTATTGACGATGTGTCGCCAGAGCAGCAGAAGATGCTGACGACCTGGTACACTGAGCATGCGGTCGATTTTATCGGGCGTCACGCCGATGAACCGTTTTTCCTGTATGTGCCCCACAATATGCCGCATGTGCCGCTGTTTTGTAGCAATAAGTTCGACGGAAAGTCGGGTGAAGGTTTGTATGCCGATGTGATGATGGAGATAGATTGGTGTGTGGGTGAGATTATGAATGCGCTTGAAAAAGCGGGCGTGGCAGATGATACGGTTGTGGTTTTTACGTCGGATAATGGTCCCTGGATTTCTTATGGCAATCACGCGGGGAAGACGCCTTATCGCGAGGCAAAGGGGACGGGTTTTGACGGGGGTACGCGTTCGGCGTGTGTGATGCATTATCCCAATGGCATTCCCGCAGGTGAGGTATCGCATCAGGCATTTTGTTCGGTGGATTTTTTGCCGACGTTTGCAAAGTTGGCGGGAGCGGATTTGCCGGATTATACGATTGATGGCGTCGATGTTTGGGATATTGTGACGTGCCAGCCAGATGCGACGAATTCGCATGTGTATTATCCGGTTTCAACCGGGCGAACTTTCGATGGGGTGGTCAGTGGAGATGGCAAGTGGAAGTTGCATTTGCCACACGATTATCGCACGCTTGTGGAAGCGGGCAATGACGGAGAGCCTGGGCGCTACGAGATCGCGCATATTGAGTTGTCGCTTTTTGATATGGAAAACGATCCCTACGAGACGACCAATGTGATTGACGAGTATCCCGATGTGGCGCAAGAACTCAAGGTGTTGGCTGAAGCGCATCGGGATATGTGGTGGGTGGAGAGGAATTAAAACGGGAGATTTTGCGATGGGTATTTCGACTAAAGAGTGGACGCCGACTTTGACGGAGAAAGAGACCGTGATGTTTGACCTGAAGGGGTATATTCTCTTTCCGGCTGTTTTGAGCGAGGATGAGATTGCGCCGATTGTGGAACAGTGTGAGAAATTGCGTACCGATAGAGATTCTCTGCCACCCGAGGCGCGTTGTTTGCCAGGTGGTCCAGCGTCGGTATTAATTGATCATCCGGCGATTATGCGGGTGTTGCATACGGTTATTGACGATGAGACCGAGAAGATCCGCCTGGAAGGTGCGTTTGTGTCTTATCGCTTTAAGGGAGATAATCACAGGGGATGGACGCCGCATGCCGGAGGTAAGTCCGTGAATCCCAATTATAGCTATCAGTACCACGATGGGCGGATTTATTCCGGGATGACGAGGGTGGTTTGGGAATTAAATGGCGTGGAGAAGGGCAAAGGGGGGACGGCGTTTATTCCGGGGAGCCATAAGTCCAATTACAGGAAAAAGCTACCTTTGTTCGACGATCCCGATTCAGGAGTGTGGGATACTTATGGCTGTCCGCCGGGTTCTCTGCTGGTTTTTTCTGAGGCTGTGCGCCATACGTCTTGTGTTTGGACACAGGACGAGCCGCGGATGGCTCTGTTTTATGCTTATAATCACATCAATGTGCGCCATCACAAACCCGGGTTTACAGAAGAGATGCTCAATTCACTTTCGCCAGAACACCGTCGGTTTTTCAGCGAAGTGTATCACCCGCAATTTGATGGCGATGAGTGGAAAAGGCGCCTGAATCGTTGAGTATATACGGGGAAAGCACTGGCGGGGGAGGATAGGATGTCGTAAATTGTTCGAGAGTGTTGTCTTTCACGTTTTTATGGGGAGCGCGTAATGGCAAATAAGGTGACGATTTTTGGTGCGGGTAGCGTGGTGTTTTCGCTCGGGTTGGTGAAGGATTTGTGTCTGACAAAGGAATTGAATGGCAGCCACGTTTGTTTTATGGATATCAACGAGGAAGTGCTCGATGTGATTTACGAACTCGGGCGGCGGTATGCCGAGGATTTGAGCGCGGATATGACGTTTGAGAAGACGACGAGCCGGGAGGCCGCGTTGAAGGACGCCGATTTTGTGATCAATACGGCAACGGTGACGCATAATGAGTATTTTATGCAGCGGCGACGCAAGATGACGGCGAAGCTCGGGTATTTTTACGATAAGACCGGGATGCCCGAGTATTACAATTTGCAACTGATGCTGGATGTGGCGAGAGATATGGAAAAGCTGTGTCCCGATGCGTGGGTTTTACTGGCGGGTAATCCGGTATTTGACGGAACTACATTGATGACGCGGGAGACGGAGGTCAAGGTGTGCGGGTTGTGTCACGGGCATTACGGGTACGCGGGTGTGGCGCGCACATTGGGATTGGATCCGGATGAGGTGACGTGGCAGGCACCAGGGTTGAATCACAATATTTGGATGACGGATTTTATCTTTGAGAATGAGGATATGTATCCGAAGTTGGATCAGTGGATTGCGGAGGAGAGCGAGGCGTATTGGGAGCGGTCGGCCCGAGAGGGCAAGGCGATTCCCACGCAGATGTCGCGCGCGTCGATTCATCAATACAAGATGTATGGTTTGATGCCTATTGGCGATACGCCCCGCCGAGGCGGTTGGTGGTATCACACGGATCTGGATGCGCGGAAATACTGGTACGACCCCAATGGCGGTAAAGACACGCCAGCGGGACGCGATGCAGTGCTGGCGGGCAAGGCAGAAAAATACGGGCAGATGAAGGCGGCGGCTTATGATGAGAAAATTCGGCCGGTTGATCTTTTTGGCGATCAGATGACGCACGAGCAGCATATTCCGATTATGAATGGGCTGGTGAACAATGTGGAAGGTCAGTTTCAGGTGAATGTCCCCAATCACGGCGTTTTACCGGATATTCCCGACGATGTGGCAGTGGAAGTGCCTGCGATTGTGAATAAGAAGGGCATTCAGCCTTTGCGCGTGCCGCCGTTGCCTAAGAAAATTATGCTGGAGTGCATTTACCCTGATTGGCTCAATATGGAGCGTACGCTTGAGGCGGTTTTGTCGGGTGATAAATCGATGATGCTATTTGGCGTGCTCGAAAGTAAGGAGACAAAGTCTTACGAGCACGGGTTGGAGGTGCTGGACGCGCTGTTTAATATTGAACCCAATGAGCCGATGAAATACGTGGAAAATATTAACGAGCATTTTGCCTGGCCGAAGAATTGGGCGTAGGGCATCTGCAAAGGCTAAAAGGATCCGCATTGAAGTATTCACAGGGTCACACAAGAGCCGCTTGGCGGCCCGTGGGGCCGGACGCGTGCGCCGATCCGCTCGGCGCCTTGGCTCGGGCGGAGATACCGGCGATTCTGTTGCCTCAGGTTTGTACGCCAGCCGATTGTCAGCGGCTGATGGAACGCTTTGCCGAGTGCGGGTTGCTGCGCGCTGCGGGCGACGAGCGCACGCGCATCGACATTGGCACCAGCCTCGGCAACTTGGGTGGCGACCAAGAGGCGTTCTTGGCAGATGCGGAGGAGACGCACGCGCTTTTTGCTACCCTTTTTGCGGGTTTGCTCGACCCGGTGCAACTGCTCTATCGGCACTTGCGGGCGTTGGCTTCCAATAAGGAGGTTAAGACGGCGCGCGAGCGCGACGGGCGCTTGTACGGCCCGGCCATCTTTCGCATCCACTACGAGACCCACGCCTATAGTCCGCACATCGACCACGTCGTTCTGCGCGAAAAGCGGTTCAACTACGAGGTGGCGCGCTTTACCCACCAATTTGCCGGTGTGCTGTGCGTACAGAACGCGGATTCCGCAGGGCCTGGGGTACAGGCTGTGTTGCATCGCTGTCTGTGGACCGAGGAGATACAGCCGTATATCGCTGAGGGCCGTTTTCACGAATATGCGGCCGCGCATGGCGTGGCGCACTGCGAGGTCGCGCTCGAGCCGGGCGATTTGTATTTCTTCAATACGCGCTGCATCCACGAGGTCCCTGCTGTGCAGGGGGACGATCCGCGGGTGGTGCTCGCCGTCTTCATTGGCTATGCCGAAGACGACGACGAAATCTACGTGTGGTCTTAACCCGTGTTGCCGTTTACGCACATCGTCCGCGCCCTGCCAGCGACCGTTCCCTTTGTGCCGCCCGAGGCATTGGAGCGGGAGCAAGGGCAGCCGCTCGCCCTGCGAGTTGGGGCTAACGAGAGCAATTTTGGTATCTCGCCGCGGGCGCGGCAGGCCATGGTAGAGGCGGTGGAGCAAGTGCATTGGTACAACGATCCAGAGGGATACGATCTGCGCTCGGCGTTGGCGGTGCGGCACGGGGTGGCGCGGGAAGAGGTCGTCTTGGGTGCGGGGATTGACGAGCTGTTGGGGCTTTTGGTGCGCCTTTTTGCCGACCCGGGCGACGCGGTGGTGACGTCGCTGGGGGCCTATCCCACGTTTAACTACCACGTCGAGGGGCACGGGGCGGTGTTGCACAAGGTGCCCTATCGCGCAGATCGGGAGGACTTGCCGGCCCTGTTGGACAAGGCGCAGAAAGTGCGCCCCAAGCTGATCTACGTGGCCAATCCCGACAACCCCATGGGCACCTATCAGCGAGCCGACGAGTTGCGGGATTTTATCGCGGGGTTGCCGCCGGATTGTGTGTTGCTGCTCGACGAGGCGTATATCGACTTCGCGCCGGAGGATGCCCTGTTGCCGCTGGAAGTGGAACGGGCACAGGTGGTGCGGTTGCGGACGTTTTCCAAGGCGCACGGCATGGCTGGGGCCAGGGTCGGCTACGCGCTGGCACACCGCGATGTGGTGGTCGCGCTCGACAAGGTGCGCAATCACTTTGGCGTCAATCGCATCGCCCAGGCCGGGGCACTTGCTTCGCTGGGCGACGATGCGTTCGTGCGCTCGGTGGTACGGCAAGTAGAGGAAGGCCGACGGGAATACGCGGTGCTGGCGGCGGAATTGGGGCTGCAAACGGTGCCTTCGGCGACTAATTTTGTGGCCCTCGACGTGGGTAGTGGCGCGCGAGCGCGGCGGCTGATGCAGATGCTTTTGCAGCACGGGGTCTTCGTGCGGATGCCGGGCGTGGCTCCGCTCGACCGCTGCATTCGCGTGACCGTGGGGCCATCCGCCGAGCGGCAAGCCTTTGCGAAGATGTTGTGTGCGGTGTTGCCGCAATTAGATATTACACGATAAAGGAGATCTGTTGTGAAATACGGTATTCGAGATAATATGTTAAAAGCACCGCTGGAAGCGGTATTTTCAGTGGCGAAGGATATTGGATTTGATGGGGTGGAATTTTGTGTTGGGCGAGACTATGGGGAGAATATTTTGTGGGAGGATGGTGGGGCAGAGAAGCTGAAGGGATTGGCAGATGCGGCGGGTGTTGAGATTTCTTCACTGTCGCCGGGGGTGTTTTCACAATTTCATCCCGCATTGCCCGAAGCGGAAATACGCGCCGAAGGTATTGAGATTTTGACGCATGTGATTGGATCTTGTGCGGCGGTTGATACGCAGCATATTCTGGTGCCGATGTTTCCGCGAGATATGGATGAGTGGCCGGATTCGACATGGGATCAACTGGTGGATGGGTTCAAAGCACTGGGTGATGTTGCGGAAGAACACGACGTGATTTTGGATCTGGAGACGACATTTAGCGCAGATCAACTGGTGATGATTTTAGACCGCGTGGGGTCTCCTGCGGTGAAGGTCTATCACGATACGGGCAATACGATGACGCGCGGACAGGATCCGGCTGAGGAAATTTTGAAGCTGGGAAGTGAGGGTGTTGGGATGATTCACGCGAAGGATACGGACCGACAGGCATTGGGGGACGGGCGCGTGGATTTTGATTCGGTAGATGCGGCGATGCGCGAGATCGGTTACGATGGGTATATTGTTCTGGAGACGCCTTCGGGCGACGATCCAAATGCCGATCACGCGAAGAATCTGGCGTTTATCAAAAAGCTGGGTGTTTGAGCAAGGGTTGGAACATTAGGAATTTCTGTTTGGTCAAATTAAAAAGGCCGTTAGCCTTCGAACTTTGGCGAGATCGGGCTAACGACCAGGTGGCCGTATGGGAGATTCGGAAATCTATCATACGACGACAAAAAGGACAGACTTTAACAATTTTATGTTTTTTTGTCAATACTTGAGAAAGGGGGAGATATCGACAATTGAACTTCTACGGAGTTGTACATCACTTCAATAGAGAGAACCCCTTGTACTCCCTGGAAAGGAGGCAATATGATATGAGATGTGGAATGTTATACAACCGTTGATTGTTAAAAGGAGGCATATTTATGAATAGATATTTGATGTTGAAGGTGTGGCTGCTGGCATTGTTGATCGCGGTGCCGGTTTCTGCCCAGGAGGCTCGATACGGCGCTGGCGTGTTTTTTAATCGCAGCGTGCCCGTGCTGGGGTTTCACGATCGGTATTCGGCTTCTCAGGTTTATGGTGCGGTGCTGGATTATCAGATCAGTTCGCGCGCTACGATGGAGTTTGAATACCATCACATGACAATGGATGACGGAAAGATCGAAGGTCTGGCATTTACATGGCCCATTGACAAGCAAAAATATTTGAGTCCAGATGCCAATTCTCGGTTTAACCTCAACAGCTTTTTGATCAATGCGCTGGCGTATCTGAATCCCCGAAAGTCCGGTAGCGATTTGCAGCTTTTGCCCTATATCGCTGTGGGGGCGGGGTTCTACGATTATCAGGATCGGATTACTGGTCTGATTTATCCGGCACAAAAAGAAGAGCCTTTGAATCAGGATCTGATGCTGGATGATCGAGAGGATGAACATACGGCTTTGGGTGCGAATTTGGGGTTGGGCATGACGGTGGTGCAGGGGCGATTCGGGCTGGATATTCGCGGGCGTTATCACATGATTCTGGGTGATTTGCGGCCGATGGAGGCGTGGGATCTGCCCGGGGTATTTCCCATTGCGATGTTCGATTTCAGGACGGCGTTCAAATTGTACTGGTAGATCTCAAACGAGGAGAGGATTATGAAGCGGTTAATATTGGGTTTTATTTTGTTGTTGCTGATGGGTACATCGGCCATGGCGACAACAGCGGGTAAAATCACGGGTGTCATCACAGATGCCGCTACAGGTGAGTCCTTGCCGGGCGCGAATGTGGCACTCGAAGGAACCCGCAAAGGAGCTACTACCGATGCCGAGGGCCGCTATTTAATTCTGGCTGTAGATCCCGGCATGTACACCCTTACAGCGACGATGGTGGGCTATGGCACGGAAAAGAAGGAAGCCGTGCAGGTGATTGTGGATTATACATCCACGGTGGATTTTGCACTGAAAGAAGCCAGTCTCGAATTGGCCGAATTAGTTGTTGTTGCGGAGCGTCCGCCTGTGGAGCCGGATAAAACCACGAGCAAATACGTGGTTTCTTCGGCAGATATTCAGGCTGTGCCGCAGGTGAGATCGACATCGCAATTGATCGCATTGCAGCCGGGTATGGCACTGGATGGTAGCAATAGCATTCGCGGAAGTACAACGCAGGTGCAAGCGGGTACACAGGTGGGCTATTATATCGATGGGATTGAGGTCGATCGGAGCCTGCTCACTGGTGTGAATACCACGGCTATTCAGGAATTGAGTGTGCTAACTGGTGGTATGAATGCAGAATTTGGCAATGCGGGTGCGGGTATTGTGAGCCTGGTGACAAAAGAAGGTCGGGGCGATTTCTCTGGTCAGGTGGAGTATAAGTTCACACCTGCGGGCAAAAAGCACTGGGGCAGAGATGTTTATGAAAGCCCCAGATTTGAAGACAATGTGCAGTGGGACAATCCCGATTGGGTGAATGAAACATATATTGATCCGGGACCAGATCGCATCATGGGGACATCTGATGATGTCGAGCGTATGGCGCACGAACGCATCGATTATACGGACAAGCGCGGACACCGCTTGGAAGGCTCACTGGGCGGACCGATTACACGCGATTTTTCGTATTTTGCCAGTGTGAGTTATTCTCAAAGTCCGGCCATTTTTCCGGCGCCTGAGCAAGTGTTGGACGAGCCGCCGCGCGTGCAAGCTACGTTGACGTATCGGCCCGGTGCAGATATCAAGGTTAAAGCACTGGGGGTGTATCAACGGTCAGATCGGTTTCAGGGATCGAGGCGCGACAGTGTGCAAAATATTTTCTTGCCCGAGGATTTTTCAGCTTCGGGTACTTACACATTGTCCCGGCAACTCCAGATATTGACATTGACACATACGTTGGGCAAAAATACGTATTACGATCTGAGATTTTTCTACAACAAATACGATCGCGATGCGTTCGATGTGCCGGATGCCACCGAAGCGGAACGCAAAGATAAGGCGGGCTATTTCTTTTTGCCGACGCTGTTGCGCGAATACACCGAAGAGGAAGATATAAAATACGGTATCAAATACGATTTCGTGAGTCAGGTCAATCGGTCGCACTTGATTCAGACGGGATTGGTGATCACACAGCGGTCGTATCACCGCACGCGGGAGGATTTTGCCAATACCAAGAGTCGCTTTCTCGAGTTTGTGGCAGATGGTTTTGAACTGGGCAAAAATGTGAAGCCGTGGACGCTGAACCTGTACGTGCAGGACAAGATCGAGTACGGGGGTCTGGTGGCTAACTTGGGTTTGCGCTGGGATTATTACAATTTTGGGCGCAATGGCTCAATGGGAGAAGCGCTGGGCAAATCACCGATGTACAGCACGTTTACGCGGGCGCGGTATGAAATGGATCACCTCGATAGTTCGAAACCAACGATGACGGCATTGAGTCCTCGCGTGGGGCTGTCGCATCCGATTACAGACCGCCTGGCGGCGCACTATTTTATCGGTCGAGCAAATGTCTTTCCCGTGCTTCTCGAAACCCATCGCAGGCAGTTTTCAAGCGAGGCACCAGACAATGACCTCAATGGCAATGGCATGATTGATGAGACCGAAAAGTGGAACGCTATGGAAGTGCATACCACGGCGCGACAGCCGTCCGATGGCATGAAACCCCAGCGCACGACGAGTATGGAAATGGGATTGGACTGGAACTTTGTGGCCGATTATACGGCGAGTATTACGGCACACTATCGACGCGACGAGGGGTTGTACGCCAGAAACAACATTTCCTATTGGGTAGATCCCCTCAAAGGCCAGTCTTCACAGGTCAACGCCATACGCAATACCAGATGGCAAACGGCGCGCGGGATCGAATTGTCGCTAAAAAAGACGTTTAGCAACAATTTCCAGTTCAATTTGTCCTACAACGCCGAATGGGTGCGCGACCCGGGCGGCGTTCACTACGGAAAACATTCTGCGAACTGGTATGTGCTTCCCGATGCCGATTTTATTGCGGGCGGACACTACTGGACCGATTGGGAAGTGCAATCCGATGGTTCGGAAAGGCCCGTGCCACTCACATCTGAGCAAGTGGCTGATATTAGCGCGAAAGCTGAGGCAAATATCGTGGCGTGGACCGAGCAGGCCGGGTCACCAGGGCCGGGTGCAGGTCCCTGGCAGCCACCTATTAAAACCAATGAGAACGGGATATGGACCGCCTCAAACGGGCAGGTCTTTTCGGCAGAGCCTACCGGTGGACAACGCAGGAATCAGTTGTCGCTTCAGTTGTATTATGCCACGCCGATGGGTTATGGTCCCAAAATGGGCACAATTAATCCATTTGGTGGTCTGCGCGTGAGCATGATCTATCGCATTTTCAGTGGCAAGCCGTTTGAGTATGTACCACCCATTGGCCCGCGGGAATTTCGCACGGGAGCAACGGCGATGAAGACGGATCTGCACGCGGCCAAAGATTTTCGAGCCATTGGCAACGTGCGCCCCTCGCTATTTGTGGAGGTGAGCAACTTGTTCAATGAAAAGAGCACTGAGAGCCGAAATTCGGATTTCACGTATATACAGTACGGGCAGCGGCTACCCCCGCCAGATGATACCGAGTATTTGCTCTATGGCGATCCGAATGAAGCCACGCGCTACAGTTACCATCCGCGCGAAGTGGAAATCGGTCTGGAAATTCAATTTTGAGAATTGGAGGATAGTGATATGAACAGGAAATTTCAAGCTGCTGTCCTGATTCTGATAGTTTTTGGATGGGCATTTGGTACCTATGCTCTGGACACGCAGAATATGAGGCAACTCACCCGAGGACAACTCTGGACCGGGTTCCGCAATGAGGGTACTCAGGGCGGTGTCTGGGATGACCGGAGTTCTCGCGGCGCGCCCCGCTTGACGTATCCGGGCATGGGCAATGGCCTTATGCTCAATATGGCCGGCGCGGACTACATTGAGTATTTCGGCAAAAAGAACGGTTTTAGCTGGGCCGAACAAAAAAATGAGGCACAGAATTTGTCGGCGGGAGAAGGTATATGGGTGTTGACCAATGTCGGTGGCGAATACGGGGTATCGTATTCGGGACCGTGGACGCCTTCGGCAGATATTGCGCCGATGTATTACGATATCGCCAACAGTCCCGAAGCCAATTGGGGATATCAAGTTGATGTGCCGCCTCATGGCTTGGGTGCGGGAGCAATTATGCCCAACTGGTATCCCGGTGCTGCATTGCAAACCGACGCGCCGAGGACGGGCGTGCCCTATGAGGTCCTCAATCATCGGTGGGGACAGTACATGGACGCCGATAAGGATGACCGCGCAGAAGATATTGTTTTTAGCAGGTGGACGACCAAACACGGTGTTACGATCACACGGAAAGCCATGGCCTGGAGTTATCAGGGGTTTGACGATTTCTTTATTTTGGAAGTGGAATTTGAGAACACGGGTGATTCCGATGGCGATGGCGTGGCCGATGTGAACGGCGGTGCTGGACACAACCTGACCGGTGCGTATTTTGCATTTGTTCAGGGTTTTACGGTGAGCATGTCGGGCGAGGGCAATTGGAACAGCATCGGCTCTGGCATGCCCGGATCTTATGAGCCGCAAGACGATAACTATCGCTATACGGGTGCGCCGAATTACGACGGACCTGCTGAATATGTCGATCTGAAGATGAACTATCAATGGGATGGAGACAGTATCCAGCGTGCTGAAGAGGACACCGGGCAGCCCGTTTATATTGAAAGCGTACACGGCAATGCCAAAAGACTGCCGGGCGGTGTATTCGACGGGCAAATGAGATCGCCGCAATACGTGGGCGTTGCACCATTGGCCTATCGCGATAGTGGGCCATCGCATGTGTTCAATGCCAGTGATCAGGGCAAATACGTCAATCCTGTAGGCGAACAACCCAGGACGTCAAAGTGGTGGGAAACGCGCGATTTCTGGGGGTTGAGGACGGATTTGCCGAATTTGCAGAGCGATTCCGAGCAGGGTATTTACACAACTTTTTCGGGGACAACTGATGCCAATCCAACCACCGTCAACGCGATGGCCAATGCACTCACTTTTGGGCCGTATAATCTGGCTGTGGGAGAGAAGGCCAAGATCGTGGTGGCTTATGTCGCCGGGACAGGCGCGCAGGCGATATCCCGAGAGGGTCAGTCGGCTTATGCAGTGGATGTGCAGGCATTTTGTATGAAAGACATTCCACTGCCCGTAGAAGAACGATTGGCGCGGTTGAGCGAGGGAGAAGCTGCTCTTGTGGCGCATTTGAAGGCCGCGCAATTCGCGTACGACAATATGTACGATCTGCCCGATTATCCACCTGATGTGAAGTTTGCGCCTGGGGTGAATCAGGATGCCGAGATTACATTGACGTGGAACGATGCCGCTGAGTCGTCGGTGCATCCAGATTTTGGCGATGCCGATGTGGTGGGATATCGCGTGTTCCGATCCGCTTATCAGGAATTTGGTCCCTGGGAACACGTCGGTACAGTCACTGCAGGCACAAGCGGAAGTACCTGGGACTATTCGGGCGGTCAATACGTGTGGCGCGATAATACGGCAGTTGCCGGGTTCCGATACTTTTACAATGTGCGGGCTTTCGCCAAACCGCGCAGTTCATGGAGCAATGGCATGTCGAGTATGGGCGATTTGCCCGAAGAAGTGCAGGGGCATTTACAGGCTGGACTCGAAGGTGGATATTCTGCCCCCGAGCAGCGCGTGAATCTGGATCTCAGTCCGTTTCAGCCGGGGCTGGCACCGTCCTGGCCGGAGAAGCGCGTGCGCGTGGTGCCCAATCCATTCAGTTTGTCGGAAGCGGCTTATAATTATCAGAGTTCAAAAAAGATCCGCTTTCTGGGATTGCCCCCCAAAAGCCGCGTGTTGATCTACAATGTGGCGGGCGATATTGTGGGTGAAATCCTGCACGACGATGCCAGTTCAGGCGAAGCATCGTGGTTCCAAATTGAACGCAATGTGACTTCGCCTGATGTGGCCAGTGGGATTTATTTTTACGTCGTTGAATCACTGACGCCCGAAAGTATGGGGCAAACGGTGACGGGGACGTTTTACATTTTGAGATAAGGAAGCCCAACATGAACAAACGAATATTGCTGGTGCTGATGCTGGTGGTCGGGCTGATGACAGGACCGGCCTTTGCCCAGTCGGATTTTGGCGAATACGGTACGATTTTGCCGGTGAAGGGGCAGTCGTCGCTGGCATTTCTCAAAATCGGTGCATCGCCCCGTGCCGTGGCTATGGGCGAAGCCTTTGTCGCGATGAACGGCGGTATTGATGCGTCTTTTTACAATCCCGGTGCGCTGGGATTTGTTTCGGACGGCGAGTACGCGCTGTCCTACACGCGCTGGCTGGTCAATTCGGGATTGTATTCGGGGGCATTGGCTTACAAATGGGGCGGCAATACGTTTGGCGTTTCAATTGTGAGTTTTGTGCCCGAAGAGGTGGAGGAAACGACGATTTTTCAGGCCACAGGTACCGGGCGCATGATCCAGGGCGGCGATACAGCCATTGGGTTTATGTTTGCGCGTCAGATGACCGATAAAGTGTCCTGGGGTGTGCAGGCGCGGTGGGTTCAGGAAGATCTGGTGCTCAAAACGACGAGTACATTTCAGTTTGATCTGGGCATTTCGGCATATACGGGCTATCGCAGTTTGCGTATTGCCGCTGCCGCGCGCAATGTGGGTGCCGATATTACTGTGGAAACCGAGCAGTATTCACCGCCGATCAATTTCAATTTTGGGCTGGCAGGTGAGGTCTATGGCGAACAGGGCGATCCGACGTATTTGACACTCGCGGGCGAGACCATTATGGCAACTGATTACGGTCAGCGATGGAATTTTGGCGGTGAGTTGTGGATTTCCAATATGCTCGCATTACGCGGTGGGTATAAGGTCAACTACGACGTGGAAGATTACAGCCTGGGCGTTGGCCTAAAGTACGATTTTGGCGGGCGAGATATCCGCGTGGATCTGTCGTATAGCGATGGCGGCGTGTATTTCGATGCGCCGCTGCGGATTGCTGTTAGTGGGTCGTTTTAAATAGCGATTAGCGGTTAGCAGTCAGCGATCAGCCCACCCAGCCTCCAATCCCAGATATGCGGAGAGCTAAGAGCTGAACGCTAATCTTGGTGTGTGCAGGGGATGGATGCCTTGCACACACTTTCTTTTTGAGGTACATTGCGCGGAAAATTTCCCCTACTTTTTTGAGAGATTGCGATGGCCGAGTTGAAAGCGATGGGTCGGGATTTGCACCCGGCGAGCAAACACCTGAGCGTGACCACACGCGCTTTTTGCGTGGGGATTGCGGTGACGTTTCTGGTGAATTTGTTGCCTGCTTATTCGGCCTATATCGTGCATTCGTCGCGTATGGTTTTTGCCCATTTGCCGATGGCGACTATGGTGGTTTTCACGGTGCTGGCGTGGCCGTTGAATGTTCTGATGGCGCGGGTAAAGCCGCAGTGGGCGCTGTCGCGGGGTGAGATGGTGGTGGTTTTTTCGATGGGGTGGATTGCAGGGGCTGTGCCTGCGGCGAATTTTATGGGTTTGTTCATTGGGGGCATTGCCGCGCCTTATTATTACGCCTCACCCGAGAATCAGTGGGGCGATTATTTGTTGGATGGGTTGCCTAAGTGGGCTGCGCCGCCCAATCACGCCAATCAGATGACGTATTTTTTTGAGGGCAAGCCTCCTGGCGTTGATATTCCCTGGGATGCGTGGATGACGCCGCTTGTGTGGTGGGGTGTTTTTCTCATTGCACTGGCGCTGGTGAGCGTGGCGCTGATGGCTGTGTTGCGGCGGCAGTGGGTGGATCGAGAACGTCTGCCTTTTCCCCTGGCTGAAGCACCGCTGACGATGTTGGAAGAGGTTGAGGCAGGAAAATACAGGCTTCTGTATTCTCGTTTGTTTTGGGCTGGTGTGACCATTCCCGTGGTTGTGGTGGTGTGGAATATCGTGGGTTATTTCTGGCACACATTTCCACCTATTCCGTTGATGGATAGATGGGCGTTGCCAATTGGGCGCGGGTTTCCCGCTATTCCGATCAAGTTTAATTTTTTTGTTCTGGGGTTCGCCTTTTTTACGAATCTCGATGTGTTGTTCAGTTTGTGGTTTTTCTACGCGCTGGGTATTGTGCAAACCGGTGTTTTTGACCGTTTGGGATATTCTATTGGCGCATCCGATATCTGGGGCTCCCGCGGCGGCGCTGCGATGGGCTGGCAGGCGATGGGGGCTTTTTTTGCATTTACGGCGTTGAGTATGTGGATGGCGCGCGCGCATTTGCGAGATGTGTGGCGCAAGGCAATGCGCGGCGATGATGCTGTGGATGATTCGAATGAACTGTTGTCTTATCGGGCAGCGGTGTGGGGTATTATTGTGGGAGCGGCGTTTTTGTTTTTCTGGTTGTGGCATTCGGGTATGTCCGCGCTTGTGGCTGGCGTTTTTCTTTTTGCGCTGATTTTGATGACGGTGGGTGTGACGCGGTTTGTGGCCGAGTCGGGTTTGGCTTATGCGCGGATGCCCATTACGCCGCAGAGTTTCACTTTTTATACGATTGGTATTCGGCAGATGGATACCAATAGTGCCGCGTCTCTGGCGCTGTCTTATTCGACGTTTGGCCTGGGCAATACTTTTGGCGCTTCTACGCTGGCACATATCGCGCAGATGGGGGCGAGGCTCAAGCTCAAGACCCGGTCGCTATTCTGGACAACGATGTGCGCCCTGGTGGTGTCGATGGTTATTTCGGCGGTGTTCACGCTGTATCTGGGGTATATGTACGGTGCGTACAATTTTAATGTTTATACGTTTAATTCCGGGAATGTGGTGATTTTTAGCAATGTGGTGATGAAATTGCAAAATCCCTTTGGCATCAGTCTGGACAGGCTGATGTTTTTTGGTATTGGCGCGGGTCTCACCGTTTTATGTAGTTTTTTGCGCTACCGGTTTTTGCGGTGGCCGTTGAGTCCTATTGGGTTGACGGTGTTTACAACGGGTATTTTGCAGCGGCAGGTGTTTACGGTTTTTGTGGCGTGGACGGTTAAGTCCGTTTTGTTGAAGATTGGCGGTATTGGACTTTATCGCCAGTCCCTGCCTTTGTTTATGGGGCTGATGCTCGGTTATGTTCTGGGTATTGGGCTGATTTTTATTGTGGATGTGTTGTTTTTCTTTGGGCAAGGGCATCTTGTGCATCACTGGTGATGGTAACCGGGGAATTTCTCTATGAGTGAAACATCGGTTGAATACGTTGTGATTGGATGTTATTTGGCCGTGCTGGTTGGGGTGGGGATGGTGTTTCGCCGTTTTAATGAAAATGTGAGTGATTATTTTCGAAACGGTTGTAAGGGCACCTGGTGGCTGGTGGGGTCGAGTGCGTTTATGACGGCGTTTAGTGCGTGGACTTTTTCGGGTGCAGCGGGTGCGGCTTATGAAGCGGGCTGGAGTGTGCTGGTGATTTATCTGGCCAATTCAGTGGGTTTTGCGATTAACGGTTTGTTTCTCGCCAAATGGTTTCGACAGATCAGGGCGATTACGGGTCCCGAGGTTATCCGCCTGCGCTTTGGTATTTCGACACAACAATTTTACGCGTGGATGTCTTTTGTGATGCAAACCCTGTATTCGTCGCTGCATCTTCTGGGGTTGGCGATTTTCTGTTCGGCGGTGTTTGGATATAAAATTGAGCAGGTGATCGTGGTGGTGGGCGCGGTGGTTTTGATCTATTCGCTGATTGGGGGTAGCTGGGCGGTGACGGCTACGGATTTTCTGCAGACGCTTATCCTCATTCCCATTACTATTTTGGTGGGGGTGTTATGTCTGGTAAAGCTCGGCGGCGTGGGTGCTTTGTTTCAGGGCATTCAGAATATGGGGTTGTCGTCGGCTTATGGTGTGTTTAACGCACCTGACCAGTTTCCGTTGCGGGCTTATACGTATGCGTGGGCTATAGCGATGTTGCTGAAGAATGTGATTGGCTACAATACGCTTACGTCGGCACAGCGGTATTTTCTGGTGAAGGATGGACGCGAGGCGCAGAAAGCTGCGTGGCTGGGCTTTGTGCTGATGACCGCGGGCGCTTTTATCTGGTTTATTCCGCCGATGACTGCGCGGCTTTTGTTTCACGCGGAGGTGATGGCGGTCGATATTCCCAAGGCTGCGGAAGCTGCGTATGCGATTGCGAGTTTGAATGTGTTGCCGCTGGGTATGACGGGGCTGATGGTGGTGGCGATGTTTGCGGCGACCATGAGTTCGATGGATTCGGGGTTGAATCGCAATGCGGCGATTTTTACGAATGATATTTATCCGACGCTGTGCCGGTTGTTTGGGAGAGCGTCTGTTAAGGGCAAGAGCCTGATGCGGTTGGGACAGGTGTTTTCAGCGGTGTTTGGAGTGTGTATTGTGAGTATTGCCACGTATTTTGCAAATACAGAGGGCAGAGGGGTGTTTGAACATATGTTGAATATCGGCGCGTTGTTGGCATTGCCGATGGCTGTGCCTGCGTTGATGGGGCTGTTTATTCGCACATCGCCGAGTTGGGCGGCGATTGTGACGGTGTGTGTGACGTTGATTCCATCGGCAATTGGGTTTTTTAGCGCGGAGCTCTTTGGCGAGACCTGGTCATTTCAGCAGAAGGTGTTTGTCAATCTCACCGTGGGGATAGTGGTTTATTTGGTGACAATGCCGTTCTGGAATCGCACGCCGGAAGTTTATAGGAGGCAGGCGCAGGACTTTTTTGATCGCATGCTGACACCGGTTGATTTTGAGAAAGAGATCGGCATACCAAATGATTTGCGCCAGCTCAAAATTATCGGTAGTTTTGCTGCGGTTATTGGTGGGGTGATTTGTACGCTCGTTTTGTTGCCCAATCCACTGATCGGACGTCTGGGGATTTTGTTTGTGGGCGGTTTTGTGCTGGGCGTTGGCGGTGTGTTTATATGGTTGGGAAAGCGCAGTGAGTTGGAGGCTCCGCGGATTGAGGCGGCGGATTAGGGAAGTGTGAAGGAGGAAGTGTGCGATGGAGCACCAGCCTTTGGGCGGTTGGGCGGGGTCTTCTTACTTCACACTTCTTACTTCTTTTGGAAGGAGGCATTGGTGAAAGCAGCCCACGTTGTCGCTCATCGGCAGATTGAGATGTTTGAGGCCGATGAGCCGAATATTGAGGATTTTCCAAAGGGATCGATAAAGGTTAAGGCGCATATGACCGCGATTTGTGGGTCGGATTCGCCAAAGTTTGTATTGAAACAGCCGGACGCAGTGTATCCGATGAATATTGGGACTTCAATTCACGAGTGTATTGGGACGGTGGTTGCGTCGTCGTCGGATCGGTTTCAACCCGGGGATTTTGTGCAGGCGCGGCCCACGGCGGGTATTGGTGGGTTGGCTGAGTATTATATTTCGAGCGAAAGAGTGGGGGTGCATCTCGCAGATTATAAACCGCTCGATGAGTTGTTGATGTCACAGCCTCTCGGGACGGTGATTTGGGCGTGTCGCAAGTTGGGTAATATTCTCAATCAGGATGCTGTGGTGGTGGGGCAGGGGCCAATGGGTTTGTTGATGACGCATTTGTTGAGCAATTTGGGGGCGAAGACCGTTGTGGCTGTGGATACGGTCGATTTTCGTCTTGAGGCGGCCAAAAAGATGCGGGCAACCCATGTGGTGAATCCCGATAGGGAAGATGTGGTGGCTGTTGTGAGAAATATTACGGATGGGCGCATGGCCGACCTGACGGTGGAAATTGTGGGGCACAATCAGGATACGGTCAATTTGTGTCTGAATTTAACCAAGCGTCTGGGTACGGTGCTGGCGTTTGGCGTACCCGATGACGATGTGTATGCGTTTAATTATCGCGCTTTTTTCAGTAAGAATGTGACGCTGGTCGGTTCTGTGGGGCCAGATTCGCTGAATGATTATCCCCTGGCTATGGATATGATCGCACAGGGACGCATTGATGTCTCGCCGATTATTACACACCATTTGCCGTTTACAGAAGTGCAAAAGGGTTTTGAATTGTTTATCGATCATCGCGATGAGGCGATTAAGGTTGTGCTGGATTATGAATAGGAGGTTGCCATGCAGATGACCAAAGCTCAAAAGCAGCAGTTTTTCGAAGAGGGATATGTGCTTGTGCGAGGTGCTGTACCAAAGTTGATGGCCGATCAGGCGCGCAAGGCTATTAATCGGCATATGCGTTATCGTGTGATGGCACAGGGGCGAAATCCGGGGTTGAGCAATGAGCCGGTGATTACAGATTTGTTTAATAAATCGCCGCTTTGGGGTCTGTGCGAGTCAGTTGTGGGAGAGGGGCAGTTGATTCCGCCGCAGGGAGGCAATGTGAAGCTCAATTTTCCCGATGCAGAGGAGCGCCCGCTGACGCGAGGGCATCTGGATTTGGGTGGAAAGTTGAAGGATGGGTTGCTGAGTCGCGGTATGACGCTGCTGGTGGTGATTCTGGTTCACGATGTTCCGCGACCATTTATGGGCAATTTCTGTTTTTGGCCCGGGTCTCATCGCGCTTATGAGGCGGCGTTTCAAAAGGATCCCAATTATGTAGAGACGGCAAAGGCCAATCGCCGGATTCCCGATATTGATTTGCCGCATGGTCCGATTCAGTTTATGGGCGAAGCGGGCGATGCCGTGATCTGCCATCACCAGATGTATCACAATGGAGGACCAAATCATTCGCCCGATATCCGTTATGCCGTGATTTTCAGACCCCGACACGTCAACTCGAGAGAAAATAGCACGGATGCTATGGCCGATATCTGGCGCGAGTTTGAAGGGCTGACGCATCTGAAAGAAGAGGCGATGGCGGTTTAGAGATTTGTTTCGTCGATTGATTCCGATCCCCTGCTCTTACCACATAGAGCAGGGGATTTTTTCGCATTGACACGCGGGGTTCTGTCGTCTATTATGCGAGGGGTTTTTTCAGGAGGAAATTTGCAATGCAGAGTAAGATATTGGGCAGAACGGGGTTGGAAGTTCCAATCGTCAGTTTTGGCACGGCATTTCTCGCTCGTGTGATGGGGGCAGATGGTCATTTTTTGCCGGGTGTCGATGAAGATGTGGGCGTAGAGAATGTGGTGGCTGCTATTGAGGCGGGATGTACGCTGGTCGATACGGCGCCACTTTACGGGAATACCGTGAGCGAGAAAATTATTGGGCGCGCGTTGCGCGAACGCCCCGATCTGGCTGAAAAGTGTACGGTGACGACAAAGGTGGGAAGATCGGGAAATGAATACGATTTCTCTTTCGACGGGGTGATGCTGCAGGTGGAAGACAGCCAGGAGCGGTTGGGGCTGGATGCGTTTGATGTATTGTATATTCACGATCCGATGGATTTTCCCATGCAGCAGGTGATGGCAAAAGATGGGGCGCTTGGGGCGTTGCGAAAATTGCAGGATGAGGGTGTGGTGCGTTTTGTCGGTATTGCGGCGAATGATCCCGATTCGAATGGTCCCTACATTGATACGGGCGAGTTTGATGCTTCGGTGGTTCCCGATGCCTGGAGTTTGTTGAGTTCTTCTCCTTCATCGCACGGCGGACACTTTCATTTTTCCCGGTGCTGAAAAACACAATGTGGGTATTGCGCTTGCTACGCCTCTGGAGCGCGGTTTATTGGCGACGGGTCCCTTGCCCGGACATTCTTATGTGAATCGCAATTTTAGTCAGGCTGTTTTGGCCCGCGTTGGGAAGATAAAAGCACTTTGCGACGATTATGGCATTCCACTGGTGGCTGCCTCGCTGCAAGCACTTTGTGGTGTACGAGGCATCCGTTGATTGCAACGGCGATTTGCGGGGGGCGAAACAAAGCGGAGACGATTCAAAATGCCGAAGCTGGCAGTATTGAAATTCCCGAGGCGTTTTGGGATGATCTGGAGCCGTTGATCCAGGATTGGGATCAGGAACATGTGGTGACAGGTTGGGGAAGTGAGAAGGATGAAGATCAATCCGCAGAATGAAGGCGAGTAATTCGAGCATGAACGCAGATGAACGCAGATAAACACCGATAAAAATAGAGTAAAAGGCTAACAAGTAGCGATCAACTTTTAAGGAGATTACCATGACAGAGCAGGAGATTTTGAAGGAGTTGGAGAATTTCGATACCCCGTCTATTACAAATGTGGTGGCGACGTATCCGAGTAATCCGTTGTGTTTGGGGCTTTATAATCCGTGGGTTGAGAATTGGTACACGGATCAGACGATTAAGTGTATGTATCCAGAACTCGGCGCGCGGTGCGGGTATGCTGTGACGTGTACTTTTGGGTTACCGGATGCGGGGTTTAGTCGGTTGTCGTTTATGGATGTGTCCGAGGCGCTGGATGCGTCGCCAAAGCCGACGATACTGGCGCTGGAGCAGAAGTTTCCGCCGGAGATTGCGGGTAAGGTGGGGCTTGCGGGCGGCAATATGACGACGACGATGAAAGCGCTGGGGTGCGTGGGATGTGTGTCAAATGGACCGTCGAGGGATATCGATGAAATCCGTCCGATGGAGTTTCAGTATTTGTTGACGGGTATATCGCCGGGCCATGGCGATCAGGCTGTGCAGGCGGTGAATGTGCCGGTGTCGATTTGCGGCATGGATGTTGCGCCTGGTGAGATTATTCACATGGATGAAAATGGCGCGGTTAAGTTTCCCGCAGATCGGATGGCGGAGGTGCTGGCGAATGTGAAGGAATTGATCGCAGGAGAAGAGGCGCTTCAAGAGCGCGTTAAGAAGGCGACCAATATCGCCGAGTTGCGCGCGGCTTATCGCGGTGAAGAATACGGAGATGATGAAGAAAAATAAATGGAAAAGATCAAGGCGGGATCCATGAAACGCGTGTTGATCTACCTTCTCGGTGCAGTGATTGTCATTGCCGCAGTTTTCGTCTATCTGTTTTTTCACCCCGATATTGTAGCTCGGATCTTTTTTAGAGCGGTTCCTTTACCAGTAGAGATCAATCTCAAGCACGCTCACGACCTGCCTGCTGCCGACGAGAAGACCGTGGCCATCGTGGCGGCTGCAAGGCTCTTTCTGGACTCACTGGACGACAACCAGAGACAAGCGGCGACATATCGGTTTACCGATAACGCACAGCGTTCAAATTGGTCCAACTTTCCTGAGGGTATGGTTCCGCGTGGTGGTGTAAAGCTCGGTGTTCTCTCTGCAATACAGCGGGCGAATCTCGATAAGCTCCTTGGTGAACTCTTGAGTGAAGACGGTGTGAAAAATATCACTTATCAACTGGCCGCAGCAGACTTACTGATCTCAGGAGACCTGTTCGGCGTCATGAAATACGGCAGTGAGTACTTTTACGCTGCATTTCTCGGTGAACCGTCAAGTACAGAGCCCTGGATGTTCCAGTTCGGCGGGCACCATCTCGCATTAAACGCCACAGTATTCGGACCGAACGTTTCCTTTTCACCGATGCTGACTGGCGGCCAACCGCTGCACTTGCGCCTTGACGGTGACGATATCTTCATTACGCAGAGGGAAACTGCGGCAGCGCAAGCGTTCATGGATAGCCTTACGGACGAACAGAAAGGACAAGCCGTTCGTGCAGAGCAGCCCATCGACCTCTTGCTGGGGCCAGGAAAGTATGGTGCAACAGTTGCGCCGGAAGGCATTAAGGGAAGCGAACTTACAGCTATGCAGAGAACGTTACTCCTGGATGTGATCGAGGCCCGTTTGGGTTTCATGAACAATGACGACTATGCTGAAAAAATGAAAACCGTGGTGGCCGAGATCGAGGACACATACTTTGGATGGTGGGGGCGGCAGGGTGTCCTGGGCGCCGCGTATTTCCGCGTGACCAGCCCGTCCATGGTAATCGAATACGCGGTTCAAAACGGCGAAGGCACCATAGATCATGCTCACAGCATGTATCGCGAGCTTGATAACGACTACGGTTCCGCGTGGATCGGGACCGAATGAATACAACGAGACAGTTCATGCGCGCGTTGTGAAGGCGACCAATATCGCTGAGTTGCGCGCGGCTTATCGCGGTGAAGAATACGGAGACGATGAGGAAGAATAAATGGAAAAGATCAAGGCGGGTATTATTGGGTTTGGACGGGTGGCTGGCGGTCATCTGAGAACGATGCGAGAGACGGGGTTGTACGATGTGGTGGGGGTGTGCGATATTACGGAATCCAGAAGGGAAGAGGCGGTTGCCGAGGGGCTGCGTGCGACCGGTGATCTCGATGATTTTCTCGGTTGGGATATCGAGTTGGTTTTGATCGCGACGCATTCGGCGGCGCATTATGCGGATGCGCTCAAGGTGGCGGCGGCGAAGAAGCACCTGCTGATTGAAAAGCCGATGTCACTGACCGGGCCAGAGGCCGAGGAAATGGTGCAGGCTGCCAGAGATAATGGCGTAGTGTTGACGATGCACCACAACCGGCATTATGATCGCGATTATTGTCTGGTGAAGCACGCGGTTTTAGATGGTGCGGTTGGCGAGATTGTTTCGCTTGAGAATCGCACGATGGGGGCGCGTCCCGCTGTGGGTTTTGGCGTGCCCGATTACAATCAGCAATGGCGCGTGACAGCCGCGGCAGGTGGGGGAACGTTGCTGGATTTTGGCCCGCACTGGGTCGAGCAGATTATCGATTTGATGTCGGGTCACAAGGTGGTATCGGTATTTGCCGATGTGCGGCATACGAAGTGGGGCGATTCAGACGATTTGTTCGATATTGTGATGGTGTTTGACAATGGGGTACGCGCGCGTGCTGCCAAGGCGGATATTTCTTTTTATTCTCTGCCGTATAAGTGGGTTGTTCTGGGTACGGAAGCCACGCTTGTGTGTGAACGTGGAGGCGGTGGCGAGGTGACGGTTTACGGTGAAGATTCTGAGGAAGTGCGTACCGATGCGGTACCGCGCGAAAATCTGCACGCGAATATCGCGCGGCATTTGCGCGAGGGTGAGGAACTGATTATTACCGCGGAGCACGGTTTGCGGGTGATGCAGGTGTTGCACGCCGCACGCGAGTCGGGGGCTTCTGGCAAGAGTGTGGATGTGGAGATTTAATGGAAATGGACAAACCCAATATTATTTTTATTTTGCTGGACGATTACGGGTGGGCAGATACGACGTGTTACGGGAGTGAATTTTACGAGACGCCCAATCTGGATCGGTTGTGCGCCGAGGGGATGAAGTTTACAGATGCGTACGCGTCGTGTCCGGTGTGTTCGCCAACGCGCGCGAGTGTGATGAGTGGCAAATATCCCGCGCGGGTTGGGGTGACGAATTTTATTGATTGGGCCGGGAGAAATCATCCCAATCGCGGAAAATTGATCGATGTGCCCTATTTCAGGTATTTGCCCCATGAAGAGCGCACGGTTGCACAGGCGATGAAGGACGGGGGATATGCGACCTGGCATGTTGGCAAATGGCATTTGGGTGGACCCGCATTTTATCCCGAAGAACACGGGTTTGAAGTGAATGTGGGCGGGTGCGAACACGGTTCCCCCGGGCGCGGGGGTTATTTTAGTCCCTGGACGATTCCGGTGCTGGATGATGTGGATGTTCCAGATGGCACGTATTTGACGGATTACTTGACGGATCGCGTCATAGATTTGATCGAGAACCGCGATGATCGCCCGTTTTTCCTGAATTTGTGGTATTATACGGTGCATACGCCTATTCAGGCGAAGCGGGAAAAGATTGAGAAGTACGAAGAGAAAGCGAAGAAGATGGGTCTGGATAAAATTGAGCCGTTTGAGGAGGGTGATTTCTTTCCGGGGGAACACAAAAAGGACAGGCGCATTACGCGGCGGACGGTGCAGTCCGATCCGGTGTACGCCGCGATGATCGAGAGCATGGATGAGAGTGTGGGGCGCATTTTGGATGCGCTGGAAGAGGCGGGTATTGCCGATAATACCGCGATTATGTTTACCTCAGATAATGGTGGGTTGGCGACGAGTGAAGGTTCGCCGACGTGCAATGCGCCGCTCGCCGAGGGCAAGGGCTGGATGTATGAAGGCGGAACGCGAGAGCCGCTGATTGTCAAATGGCCCGGTGTGGCAAGGGCGGGGTCTGTTTGCGATGTTCCTGTGACGAGTACAGATTATTATCCGACGATATTGGAAATGGCGGGCCTGGATCTGATTCCCGATCAGCATTGCGATGGCGTGAGTATCGCGCCTTTGTTGAGGGGGGACGATCTTGCGCGCGATGCGATTTTCTGGCATTTTCCGCATTATGGCAATCAGGGAGGGACGCCTGGATCTTCGGTTCGAGCGGGGGATTATAAGCTGATCGAGTTTTTTGAATCCGGGCATGTCGAGTTGTACAATTTGCGAGAGGATATTGGCGAGGTTCATGACCTCTCAGATGAATTGCCCGATGTACGAGATCGGTTGCACGAGCTTCTGAAGGGATGGCAGGAGGAGATCGAAGCCAAAATTCCCGAGGAGAATCCAGATTTTGAGCCGTGGCAGGAAAGACCGGTTTGGGAGACAGATCGAGGGAGATAGGTTATATTTTACGGGAGGTACATTTATGGACGATTCTATTAAGGTTGCGGTGGTGACCGGCGGCCACCGTTTCGATGTGCCGAATTTTCACGGGTTGTTTCGCAATCTGGATGGCGTGGATGCCTATATTCAGTCTCTGGAGGATTTTGCATCGCCACGAGCAGAGGAGCGCGATTTCTACGATGTGGTTGTGTTTTATAATATGCACAAGGAAGGTCCGACAGATGAGAACCGCCCCGGGTGGATGGGGCGACCTCTAAGCGCGCTGGAGTCCTGGCTGGCGACGGGTAAGGGGATTGTGTTGTTGCACCACGCGATTTTGGCATTTCCCAATTGGGATCCCTGGGTGCAGATGGCCGGTGTTGTTGCGGGGTCGTTTGAATCGTTCAGCCACGATGAGGTGATGCGGATTGCGGTAGAGGATGGGGATCATCCAATTACGCGGGAGATATCCGATTGGGAGATGATCGATGAGACGTATGTGATGGATGAGCCAGATTCGGATAGCCATTTGCTGTTGACGACAGATCATCCGGCGTGTATGAAGTCTATCGGCTGGACGCGACAATACAATGGTACGCGGGTGTTTTGCTTCCAAAGTGGGCACGACAATCAGACGTGGAAGGATGGAAATTTTCAGTCGGTGTTAGTGCGGGGTATTCAGTGGGTCAGCGGAAGGATTTAGATAGGAAGTGTGAAAGTGTGAAACAGGAAGTGTGAAGGAGGAAGTAAAGAGGGGCTGGAGTGCGCGGGCTGACTACTGAACGCTGCATACACAAGGAGGATCAAGATGGCTGATACCAGAGTGGAGAAGGAAGTTGTAGATGGCGTTTCCCGGGATGAAAGTGGCGAGTGGCAGCCCGCAAAACGCCCGGCGCCTGCGCCGATTTTTGCATGGCCTCCGCGCCCTGTTGAGGCGCTGAAGTGGATGTTCGGTTTTCCGGGTTATTTGTGGCCCTGGAATGCGATTTATATGCTTATTGCCATTGGGACATGGCTTTATTTACAACCCGCGCTCGAGCGCTGTGTGGAATTTCGCGTGGATTGGATTGCCGAGATGTATGTGCGCAATATAGCGATGCTAATCGTCATTGCAGGCGCGTGGCATGTGTATTTTTACAGGTTCAAGGCGCAGGGTACGCGGTATAAATACACGTCGAAATGGCTTGCGACATCGAACCGCAAGTTTTTGTGGGGCAATCAACTGCGCGATAATATTTTCTGGAGTTGTGTGAGTGGGGGCACGATCTGGACGGCTTATGAAGTGGTTTCTATGTGGGCGTTTGCCAATGAGATAATTCCCTATGTTGATTGGCGCACGGAGCCGATCTACTTTGTTGTGTTGTTGTGCGGTATTCAGTTCTGGCGGCTTTTCCATTTTTATTGGACTCACCGCCTGACCCATTGGAAACCGCTGTACAAGTCCGCGCATTATTTGCATCACAAGAATATCAATATTGGGCCGTGGTCCGGGCTGGCTATGCACCCGATTGAGCATTTGTTGTATTTTAGCTGTATTCTGATTCACTGGGTGGTGCCATCCCATCCGATTCACATGTTGATGAATGCACAACATGCGGCATTTACGCCAGCACAGGGGCACGTGGGGTTTGATAAAATTGAGGTGGGAGGGAGTGATAAAATGCCCGCGGCATCGTTTTTTCACCAGTTACATCACCGCTATTTTGAGTGCAATTACGGGGAGAATGATTTTCCGTTTGATTACTGGTTTGGCACGTTTCACGATGGATCGCCAGAATCGCACGCCAGTATGCGCGCAAAGCGCAAGGCGGTGCATCAGATTTAATATCCGGAAATACAGGATTTTTAGACCGGGGCTTACGGCTGTGCTGCAGGTCCCGGTTTTGCGTTTTTGGCGCTTCAAAACTTTTTTGTTGGATTGGGCAAAAAGTTGGCGTACCATATTTCGACAATGCAGAGACAAACCCCAATCTTCCAACAGGAGGTCAGAGATGGACCGGGAAGAGATGAGCAATGAAGAGAATTATGCGTTTGATGTTGCCGGTTATTTGCACGTTCCAGGGGTGTTGAGTCGTGGGGAAGTTGAGGCTTTGAATAGAGCAATGGACGAGGCGGGCGCGTCTGAAGGCATGCTGGGCTGGGAGGCACCCCAGCGGGATCTGTTTCGGGATTTGCTGGTGCATCCGCAATTGGTATGGTATTTGAATCAGATTATCGGGCATGGGTTCCGATTGGATCAGGCGCCCCGGTTGCTGGGTAGCCGGGAGGGGGAGATCGGGCAGGGGCTGGTGGGCGGAGATGAACCTCGAAATCCGTCCCGGGCTTATTTTCTTCAAAATGGTCGCCGGTCGTGCCAGGGGGTGAAGGCGATCTGGGTGCTGGAGGATGTGGAGGATGGGGATGGCGGGCTGGTGGTGGTTCAGGCGAGCCACAAGAGCAATGTGGAAACGCCCGAGGATTTGGCGACCGGGCAGGACGATATGGAGCTGGTGAAACAGCCGGTGCTGAAGGCGGGAGATTTGTTTTTGTTGGCTGAGACTACGTTACATGGGATGCGCCCGTGGACGGGTTCACCGAAACGGCTGTTGACGTACTGGTATGCGGGGCGGGCGGTTATTCAGTCGAATGGATCAGGACCGGGGGCTGAGACCGAAACGCGACCCGGGTGGACGGAGAGTGCGCCTCCCGAACAGAAGGCGGTGATGTACAGGCCGGGAGCTAAGGGATCTAATCCGCCGCCAGTGCTGAATACCGATGGCGAAAAGACATGGGTGGAAGAGAGTTCTGAGGTGATTCATCCTTCGATTTATATTCGGGATCCAGATTCAAAAATTGATGAGAAGGAATTTTATTTTTGGGATTTAAATGGGTATCTGGTGGTGCGCGGGGTGATGGATGAGGAATGGCTGGAAAAGGCGAATGAGGCGGTGGATAAATTTCAGGATCGGATTGAGGTTGGTGCAGAACTGGCGCGCGGTTCGAAGAGCCAGGCCGGGACTGGGCGACCGTTGTTGCCGGGGCTGGTGGATTTACCCGCGCCTTATTGCGATCCGTTCCGGCGCATGATTGCCCATCCCGCTGTGGTGCATCGGCTGAACTGGATGGGAGCCAGCGGATATCGCACGGGTGGTGGTACGGTGTTTTGCGCGGTGCAAGGGACTTCGGGCCACGCGTTGCACGATGGGAATGAGCCGATGAGTCCGTCGCGGGGCTACCAGTTTAAGAATGGGCGGAGTTATTGCGAGACGGTGACGATTACGTGGCAGTTGCGGGATGTGGAGCCGGAGTTGGGTGGGTTTGCCTGTGTGCCGGGTTCTCATAAGACGCAGTATTCTATGCCTCCGGGAATCCGCACATGCGACGAGACGATGGGCCTGGTGGTGCAGCCAGCGATGAAAGCGGGAGATGTGTTATTTTTTATGGATGGCGGGTGTACACACGGCGCGCTGGCGTGGAAAAATCCGATTCCCAGACGGGGCGTGCTGGTTAAATATCAGTCTAAAAATTCCAACTGGGGCGGTGGCGTGATCGATCCCCAGGAGCGCTGGGGCGATATGGTCGAAGATATGACCGAGGAACAGTTTGCGGTTATGCGCGGTCCCGAGCGCGATGGATGGGATCGCACAGTGCCCAGGTTGGTCGTGCGGGATGGACAGGTCCATGTGTCGTACGATCCGGAGGGTGATCGGTACGCGGCGTCTTATCGCAAGCCGGGGGAGAAGTCGGGATAGGAAGGAGCGAGAAAATGCCGAGTAGAAGGGTCTTGCAACTGGGCTTTCTGGCTTCGCATAGAGGTACCAATTTGCAGGCTATTCTCGACGCCTGTAAAACAGGACGATTGCAGGCCAGACCCCGTGTGGTCATCAGCAATAACTCGGATTCCGGAGCTTTGCAGCGGGCGAGAAAGATGGGCGTGCCAGCGGTGCATTTGAGTACCTATACCCATTCCGAACCCGGCGCTCTGGATGGGGCCATTCTGGCGATTTTGCATGAATATGGAGTCGAGGTGGTCTGTCTTGCCGGGTATATGAAACGGTTGGGGCCGAGGACTTTGGCAGCGTACAGGGGGCGCGTCCTCAATATCCATCCATCTCTGTTGCCGAGGTTTGGCGGTCAGGGTTTTTACGGGGAGGTCGTGCATCGGTCGGTGTTGGCCGCGGGTGAGCGCGAGACCGGGGCCACGGTGCATCTGGTTGACGAAGAATACGACCACGGTCAGGTTTTGGATCAGGTCCAGGTGCCGGTTGAGCCTGGGGATTCGGTCGAGACCCTATCGGCCCGGGTGCTGCAACAGGAACACAGGCTTTACGTCCGGACATTGCAGCGCATTGCCGCTGGTGAGATTGAGTTGCAGGGGCTATAGAACCGGGGCTTATCGCAAGTCCCGGTTTTGTGCAGGAGTCTGCTATGACAATGTTATCACCCATGTTTGAAATTGCGTTTGAGGAATACGGCGGGGCAGAGTGTTTTCCGGCGGATATTGACGGAGATGGTGTTCCGGAGATTATCACCTATCAGGGACCGGGCATCTTTGGGCCAGAGCCGTTCCGGAGTTGGGATTTTGTAAGCGCGCTGTTTCCCGAGTCCGTGTCTGTCTCGGCATTTCGCGCAGATGGCCGACGCCTGTGGACGTGGGGAAAGCCAAATCCGCCGGACATTCCTTATATCTCTCACTCCTATGAGGCCTGTGTCGCCACGGGGGATATTGATGGGGACGGGCGCATTGAGGTGGTCGTAGCAGATGGCGATAGGGTTGTGGTCCTGGACGGTGAGACTGGGGAGGAGGTAAAGAGTGCCCGTCTTCCCGATGAGAATTACTATATCCTCCAGACCGCTACACGGCCCACCGGTAAACACGAGGCCGCTATTGCGATCAAAAATGGAGAGATGGGAAATGGTTCATGGCGATATGGCGAGCCAGTGCTGGGTCTGAATGCAGGTCTGGAGCCGGTATGGGGTCCCAAAGCCATTCCGGGGGGTGGGCACCACATTTTGTCTCTGGATATGGATGGCGAGTCGGTGTATCTAATTGGATACTGTGCCGTGGGGATGGATGGGCAAATTTTGTGGACGATGGATGCTGTTGACCCTGAAACACTGAATGCGGACCAGCAGCATGTGGATTACACGGATGTGTTTCACACTGGCAGCGGGCCGGTTTTTTCTATTGCCGCGTCCGACAAGTTGCACCTTTTTGGAGCGGGAGGCAGGACTTATTTTTCGAGAGAACACATTCATTGTCAGGGTACAGCCCTGGGACGCTTTCGTTCGGATTCTGAATTTCAGGTCGCGCTCTACAATTCGCCAGACGGTCCTATGGTGCTTTACGAACCAGATGGTGTAGAGGTGTGGAGCAGGCCCATCGAGCGGGTCTGGCCAATGGGTTTTCCGAAAGGTGGGGAAAAGCTCCGCATGCACAGAAACCGTCCGATTATTGCGCTTCGGGGGAGCCAGACCTGGATTGGGTATGCCGATGGCGGATGGCCCTGGGGGATGGATGGGGATGGCGAGATATCGCTGGCGTTTTCTCCACCGGCAAATGCAAAGCATCCCGATTGTCCGGCGGGTATTTTGGAGCGTACGCGGCTCGACGATATCGGTTATAGTTACGCGATGCAGGTGTGTGATATGAACAATGACGGCAGAGAGGAAGCTCTGATCTATGACAGAAGGTTTATGTGGGTGTATGCGTTGCCTTAATGCTTCTTTGGTAGCAGGCCGATTTGTTCCAGAGACGCACGGAGAAATTCCATGTCTTCTTCTGTGGCAGAGAGTTGGGGGGATCTGAGATATCGGGCGGAGACGCCGTAGAGTTCAAGGATGGCGCGCCACATGGTTTGCCATCCGCCCCGGAAATTGGGCTGCAGATCCCAGAGCGGGCGTTCGATTTCGACGGTGATTCGCCGCGCTTTGGCTATGTCGTTGCGGCATAGAGCCTGGTGGAATTCCGAGCCGATGTAAGGGGCGAATGAGGTGGACCAGTCCATGAAGGTGGTGCAGCCAAAGGGCCATTCGAGGAGGTGACGCCACAGGGTGCCTCCGGTCATGATTTTCCAGTGGTGGCCGTATTTTTGCAGGGTTTCTACGGCATAGGCCGTGTCGCCATCTTCTTTGAAGCAGCAGATGTTGGGTTCGTCTATGAGCATATCCAGTGCGCGGTGCGAGGGATAACCGACGAGCATTACCGGGATGATTTTGCTGATTGCGGCATTGTGGGCGGCCACGCCTTCGGGGTCTGAGCCGTGGAATGTGGTGACGGACATGAGGGCATCTGCGCCCCATTCGATACATCTGTGGGCGAATACTTCTGCTTGCCGGGTGGGCCATGCCCCGGTCGCGGCGACGGTGAGGGCGCGGCCAGCGGTACGTTCGATGGTAAATTGTGTGAGTTGTGCGATTTCGTCTTCGCTCAGGCAGAAGTACTGGCTGTCGCCCGCTGTCAGTAAGATGACGCCGCTGCCGCCTCCAATGCCGATTTCGATGATGTTGCCCACGCCGTCCCAGTCGATGTCTCCATTTGAGAGAAAAGGTGTCGGTATTGATGTGACAGGGCCTTCCAGGAGGTTTTTGATTTCATCGGGCGATTTTCGCGATTTTGTGGTCATGTTTTGTAATTCCTTTTCTGTTTTTGGATTTAATATCTATCTCCATAACAGTATAAGCATTTTTATTTTGAATTGATCCAGAAATTAGCTTACTATGTATTAAATGCACTAATAAACCCCAATCTTCTTACAGGAGGTCACCGATGGACCGGGAAGCGATGAGCAACGAGGAGAATTACAGCTTTGATGTGGCAGGTTATTTGCACATCCCGGGCGTGTTGAACCGAGGTGAGGTGAAGGCGCTGAATGAGGCGCTGGACAAAGGGGGGCAGAGTGAGGGGATGTTGAGATGGGATTCCCTACTTCGGGATCTGTTTCGGGATTTGATGATTCATCCACAATTGGTGTGGTATTTAAATCAGATTGTGGGCTATGGGTTCCGGCTGGACCGGGAGCCAGAGTTGTTGTGCGATGAGACCTGGGATGTAGAGGCACCCCTGGTGGGGGGCAATGAGCCGAGGAATCCTGCCAGGGCGTACTATTTTCAGAATGGTCGCCGGTATTGCCAGGCCGTGCGGGCGATCTGGGCGCTTGAGGATGTGGAAGAGGGCGATGGTGGGTTTGTGATGGTGCCGTGTACCCACAAGGTGAATGTGGAGACGCCAGAGGATGTGGCTACGGGTGTGGATGATATGGGTCTGACGTTCCAGCCAGTGCTGAAGGCCGGGGATCTATTTCTGGTGGCGGGGACGGTGTTGCAGGGGGTGCGGCCGTGCAAAGGGTCTCGGAGATTGTTGAGCTACGAGTATGTGGGGCGGGCGGCGATTCAGTCTGCGGGGACGGGTCCAATGGTTGCGGAGGATCCCTCTCCTGAATGGCAGGCAGAGATCAGCCCCGAACAGCGCGCGTCGCTTTACAAACCGGACTATGCGTATTCGACGCCTCCACCGGTGATTGTGACGGATGGCGAGACGGTAAAAATAGATGAATCGCGAGAGGTGTTTCATCCCTCGATTTACAGCCGGGATTCCAATTCCAATATCGAAGAAAAAGAGTTCTATTTTTGGGAGTTGAACGGGTATTTGATTCTCAAAGGCGTGATGGACGAGGAATGGTTGGAGAAGGCGAACGAGGCGGTTGACAAGTTTGAGGATCAGATTGTGGTGCAGGAGGAATTGTCGCGGGGGTCAAAGAGTCTGGCGGGTACGGGCCGTCCGGTGCTGGGCGGTTTGCTGGATCTCCCCGAGCCGTATTGCGAGCCGTTTCGGAAGATGGTGGCGCACCCGCCCGTGCAACACAGGTTGACATGGATGGGCGGGAGCGGCGCGCGAATGAGTGGGCCGTCGGCGTTTTGTTCGGTTCAGGGGACGTCTGGCCATGCGCTGCACGATGCCGGGGAACCGATGTATCCGCCGATGGGCTATCAGTTTCAGAATGGGCGGAGCTATTCGGAGGCGGTGACGATTACATGGCAGTTGCGGGATGTGCCGCCCGGTCTTGGCGGGTTTGCCTGTGTTCCAGGTTCTCACAAGGGGAAATACCCAACGCCGCCGGGCGTGCGGTCCTGCGACGATGACATGGGGCTGGTGAAGCAACTGGTGATGGAGGCGGGAGATGTGCTGTTTTTTGCCGATGGCTCGACGACGCATGGCACCACGGCGTGGAAGAATCCCATCCCGCGGCGGGGTATTCTGATCAAATACTCGTCGCGGAGTTTTCACCGCAGCGGCGGGGAGATCGTGCATCCGTGGAATCGGTGGGGTGACGATATGGTGGAGGGCATGACGGACGCACATTTGGCCGTGATGCGCGGCACGGATCGTGATGCGCGAGAATACAATGTGCCCCGGCTAGAGGTGAAGGATGGCGAGGTGGAGGTTTCCTACGAGCGGGGGCAGGCACTTTATAGCGGCGAAGCGCCAGTGACGCCAGTGGTTGAACAGATGCGGAATAGAGCAGACCGTTAGACGGTTCTGTTATCCAGCGAGTACTCGCGGTTGCCATTTGGCCCGCCGCCAATTGCCCAAGTGCCGCGAAAGAGGGTCCGCCGCTTTGAGGGCATGGCTTCGATTGTTTCGTGGTCGAGGTTGAGGCGGTGCCATTGTGCCCAGATGGAGTTGTAGCAATTGAAGACCGCGCATCTCGGGTTATTCGGATTGATCCAGTCGTTGGCCGCGTGGATCAGGCTTTCCGTGAAGATAACCACCGAGCCTGCGGGGCAGCTATAATCATTCATTGCATCTCTCATACTGGATTCATAGGGGGAACCGCCGATATTTGGTCGAAACGGATCCGGGCCTCCGTAATTGAAGTGCGCTTTGTGTGATCCGCTGAGAAAAGAGGTACCGCCCTGTCCTGCCACCACTTCCTCGAGTTCCCATACTACCCGGGTCAGCCCGGCAAAAATTTTATTTCCCGCGACCTGATAGCGCATGGCGTTGGCCCGCTGGGGGGGACGCACGACGTGGGGCATGCCGTTGTCTCTCCGTTCCGATTTGTCCCATCCGGGAGGTCGCACGGTGGTGAAGGAGCCTTCGCAGCGGAAGCCGTAGCAATCGTCTTTTACAAAAGGTTCCTCGGTTAGAATTTCGTTTAGAATGCCGACGATTGCCGGGTGGTCCAGCAGGTTCTGAAGCGCGCCCTCATAACTCCGCTTGGCACCGGCATATACTTCGGTTTTCATCTCTTCTATTTCGGCAGCCGATAGCACAGAAGGCAGCAGGATCCAGCCGCGAAGGTCGAAGAAGAATTTTTGTTCGTCGGTCATGGGTATTGGTGTCATTTTTCCTCCCTTATATTGGTCCATTGGCGAGGCGAACCGTTTCGCCGCCCTGGTCGATGGATTGCATTGCAGATAGGATCATTCGCGTGGCTTCCATGCCGTATTGGCCATCTACTGGGGATGGACCGCCGCGGGCAAATTTGGCAATTTCCTGAACCAGCTTGCGGTCTGCGCCGAAGTGAGAGGTTTCAAAGGCTTCGGCTTTGCATTGTATGATTTCTTCTCTGCGTTCCCCGTAGTCCGTTACGAGGTCGATTTCGCCCCTCAGGCGCGTCAGGATCATTCGGCCTTTTGTGCCGACCAGTTCAAGGGTTTCCTCGTCTTCGGCTTTGGGACCGTAAATGGCGTAGAAGATGGAGGCGACGATTCCGTTGTCGTACTGGAAGTGAATGGATGCGTGGTCGAAGATGTCTGCGCCGGGTTTATATACGCAGTTGTCTTTTCGGCGCATGGGATCGGTTTCCTGGGCGAAGGTCTGATCTATCGCGCCTCGTGCCTGGTCCTGTGTACCCGTTTCGACCAGCTCTGCTCGATAAGGACAGGTCCAGTCGTCGCAGACGGCACAAAATTCGGGGGCGTCTTCGCGCACTTCAAAGAGGTTGCGCCCCCCAAAGGCGTTGACCTGGAGGCAATGCCCGCCCGCAAACCAGTTGAATACGTCCGTGTAGTGCGATGCTTTGTCGTTGAGCGCACCACCGCTTAAGGACCGCGTGCGGTGCCAGGTCATAAAATAATGCGTGTAGGGGATTACGGCGCGAATGAGCATCATTTTGAGGTCGCCGATGACGCCGCTTTTCAGCAGGTTGTAGAGTTCGATCCAGGGCTGTTCATAGCGCCTGGTAAAGCCCATGATCATCGGATTATTTGTTTTGTGTTCTTCTTTTTGAATGGCTATGGCGTCTTCAAGCGTATGTGCGATGGGCTTGTCCAGATAGACCTTTTTGCCCGAGCGCAGTGCGGGTATAGCCGCTTCGCGGTGGGCTGCCGTGGGCGTGGTGATGACAATTAGATCTACGTTGTCGTCGGCAATCAGGGCTGTTGGATCGCTGTAGAATGTGGGTGAAAAGGTTCTGTTGCCCGCTGCTGCCGCGATCCTGTTCACATCTTCAAGGGCGATGTGCATTCGGCTTTCTGTGCGGTTGCAGAAGGCGGTGATTGTGATGTCCAGGTCGCTGGCTTGTTCGGCAATTTGATGGCCAATACAGTTGATGCCGCGGCTGCCTGTTCCGATGATGCCCACGCGAATGGTGTTTGTTGTCACTGTCGGTTCTCCGGGGAAATGCACGGGTTGTATCAGAGTTCTTGTAAGAATATACCAATTATTCCCGAAAACAAAAGCTATCTTGTGACACACAGGATGATTCCGAGAGGATCGGAGTATGGGGCGTTTGCAAATTCGATTGTCAGAACATCGCCGCGGGCATGTGGATAAAGACCCGGCGCTGACTGTGGATGGATCTGGTCGATTCTGGGTGGCATGGCACGGGTACAGGCCCAAAGAAGATCGGATTCTGGTGCGGTCTTTTGAGGACCAGCGGCGAGGTCCTTTGTTGACAGTGAGCGAAGAGGCGGGGATCAATTTTCAGCCGCGAATTGCGTGCGGAGGCGATGCGGTGTGGGTGGTGTGGTGCGCTGTGCGGGAGGGACGATGGTGCATGCTGGCCCGATCTGCTGACGAAATGGGCGAGGTGGTGCGATTGGCTGAGGCGGATGCGAGTCTGGCTTTCCCAAATGTGACTTCGGATGGTGAGGGCAGGATATGGGTGGTTTGGACAGCGCTGGTGGGTAGAAGGCGTCGAGTGTTTGGGCGATGTCTGGATGGGAATCGCTGGGCTGAGGTCGTGGATCTGTCGCTGGGTGGAGGAGATCACTATCGGCCCGTGCTGTGCGGACATGCCGGGGGTGCCTGGGTGGCTTACCAGACGCTCCAAAATGGAGCCTGTGATCTGTTTTTGAGGAAGTGGACGCCGGATGGGGTGGGACGACCGGAGAAGTTCTCGCTTACAGATGACTGGGAGTTATTTCCGAGGTTGTGTCCCGACGGTTCGGGTGGGGTCTGGGCGACGTGGACGGTCACGCGCGATGTGATCCATCCCAAAGGTTTTGTGGATCACAAAGTGGAGGCGATGGCTTCGCATTTTGACGGCCGGTCCTGGACACCTTATAGAGGTCCAGATCGCACTATGGCCGAAGGGTATGTGGCGCATCTCTACGATGGATTGTTGGGGCGCGAGCATTATATGGGGTTTGTGGGATGGCGGCGACGGCCGCAGATTGTGCGAGAAACGAATGGGGATGTCTGGGTTCTTTATGAGCGCAAAGAGGATGAGTTGGTCAACCGGCACGGTCCGGATGCGCTGTTTTACGCTCGTCCTCTGACCGGGAAAAATCAGGGGCGGTCCTGTGAGGTAGATGGGCAGGTACACGCCTATACGGTGAACGGAGATTTACCGGTGGTGGATGGGAGGTTGCCATTTGCCGCCCAGATTTCCGAGGGGCGATATTATGCGGATATTTGTGCCGGGAGTTTGCCACTGGATCAGGCGCAGCTGGTGCAAGAACGCCCTGCCTCAGACTGGCAATCATGGCGACCAATCCGACTGCCTGAACCGCCTGTGTTTGATCAGCGGCCCGAAATAGAGGTGGAGGGAAAGATCTATAAGCTTTACTGGGGGGATCTCCATTGTCACGGCAATCTATCGGGTGATGCGGAGGGCGAGATCGACGAGAATTACGCGTATGGGCGCTACAAAGCACGGCTGGATTTTATGGCGGTGACGGATAATGATGCGCTTTACGATAATATTCTCACGCCATCTGAGCTCGAGTTGATTCTGGCGGAGGCCGATCACTTTGACGATCCGGAACGATTTGTGGCTGTCCCCGCCTATGAACGCACCTATCGCAAGGAATCGGAGAGCGGACCGAACCATCGGATTATGCTATTTCCAGATGGGGCAGTGCCTCTGTATCATTTTACTGAGTCCGATGCGGATACACTGGAGAAGTGGGTAGCCGCGATGGAAAAGACGCGGGCTTTCACATTTCCGCACCATCCCACCTGGTGGGTGATTCCGAGCAGTCGGCTCGGGGGCGTGGAACTGTGTTCGTGCTGGGATATTTACATTCAGATGCGGGATACGATTCCAGAGGCACTGCGGCAGGGCTATCGCCTGGCGTTTATGGGGAATAGCGATTCCCATCGGATTGTGCCCGGGATGGGGGGTGCTCTGACGGGTGTGTGGGCAGAGGCGTTGACCCGAGAGGCGCTATTTGAAGCTCTGTGGGCACGGCGGTGTTTTGCCACCAACGGTGCTCGTGTTATGCTGGATGTGCGGGTGAACGGAATGCCCATGGGATCGGAGGTGCGGGTGGCTGGACAGGTACACTTAATCTGCAAGGTGCAGGCATCCCGAATGGTGCAGGAGATTGCGCTGTTCAGGGATGGAGAGCAGGTACAGGAGCAATGGGTCGGAAAGCAACAGGCCGTTTTGAGGTTTGAGGACGAGCCAGACTCTGGAGAACATTTTTATTATTTAGAGGTTAGACTAAAGCCGCTTCGCCGGATGCCGATGGGCGGGCGCTGTGGAAATTTGCAGGTGGCGCAGGGCGATTTCGCGTGGTCGAGCCCAATCTGGATTAAAAGGTAGGTTTTTATGACTCTTACATCCGATCAAATCAGGGATTATCACACAGACGGTTTTACCATCGTTAAGGGGCTTATTCCGCCGGGGCTTCTCAAAGAGATCGCCGATCACCTGGATCGCGCTGCGCTCGGGCAACTTGATTCCGGAATTGCCGTGCAGGTCGAACCCGAGGTCCAGCGCCTGGATATTCGCCCCGATAATCCCTTAAACCGCATCCGCAAAGTTAGCCGCGTCGTCCGACACGATTCTTTTTTTCGGTCTGTGGCTACCTGTGAACCCATTCTGTCGTGTATGAGGGATATTCTGGGCGATAACCTGCGCTTTTTCGGCGACGAAGCCCAGCTCAAACCTGCTTTCTACGGGTCTGCCCATGCCTGGCATCAGGACGCGCCTTATTTTTATTCGACTCCTCTTCCAGTTGCCACTGTCTGGATCGCTGTAAATGAGGCGACTCCCGAAAACGGCTGTCTTCAAGTTGTGCCCGGCCTGCACCGACAGGGTATCCTGAAACGCCCCAATTCGGACCAGCCCTGGTTTGACGAAGGAGAATTTGATACCACCGATGCCGTGCCCGTTGTTCTGAATGCGGGCGATGCCCTCTTTTTTCATCTGTGTCTGCCCCACGGCTCTGGTCCTAATACGTCTTCTAACCGGCGCCGTTCCCTGATCTACCGCTATATCAATGTGGATCGCATTACTACGGATATGATCCCGCTTGTGAATCGCCACGGGTGTCTCTCAAACGCGCCCGATAGCCATTCCATTTTCAGAATGGCGATTCCGTAAACGGTGATCACTGCTATACATCACTGACCAAACCCTAAGTACGAAAAATTAGGAGAGAATATATGGAGAGGAAAGTCAGGCTCGGAATTACCAGAGATTTCTTTGATCCGGCCGGAAATCTGGCCATTCCCGGCCCGGGGCTGGAACTGCTCAATGAGATGCCCGAAGTCGAGTACCGGATATTTGATAGGTTTCTGCCGGAAGTCGGCGCCGAACAGATACGTGGATGCGACCTGGTTATCTCCTGGACCGCTCACTGGACAAAGCGCTCACTTTCGGAAAACGACCAACTGATCGCAGTCCTCTACACCGGCGTGGGATACGACCACATCAATGTTCGGGCTCTCACCCAGGCGGGCGTCATGCTCTGCTTTGCTCCCGACGCGGTTCGCCGACCAATGGCGTGTACTATCATCACCTTCATTCTCGCGCTCGCGATGCGACTCATTAACAAAGACAGAATAACCCGCCAGGGATACTGGTCGAAACGGGATGCGTATCACGGAGAAGGTCTGACCGGCAAGACCCTCGGTTCCATCGGCGTCGGCAACATCGGCCATGAGATGTTTTTACTGGCCAGGCCGTTCGGGATGCGGCACCTTGCCTGTGACCCCTACGTAGAACAGGACGCCGTGTCCGATATCGGTGCAGATCTGGTAGATATAGATACGATTCTGGCCGAGTCTGACTTCCTGAGCATCAACGTGCCATTTAGCGAAGAGACACACCATCTGATTGGAAAAGAAGAATTGCGCAAAATGAAATCCACGGCCTACCTGATCAACACCTCGCGCGGCCCCGTCATCGACGAAGCTGCGCTCATTCAGGCGCTGCAGCAGGGATGGATTCGAGGGGCCGGATTGGATGTGTTCGAACAGGAGCCTGTCGATCCCGACAATCCGATTCTCAAAATGGACAATGTCGTCGTATCCCCGCACTCCCTGGGGCATACCGATGAATACTTTGAAGGAGCCTGGCGCGATAAATTCCGCCAGGCCGCGCAGATTCTTCGGGGTGAGATTCCCGAGGCCGTGGTGAACCGTGATGTGCTTGAAACACCGAGGTTTCGGACAAAGTTCCGAAAATTTCAAACACCGTAGTGTTTCTTAGTGCTTTAACCTTGACCTGATCTGTCTGATGGCGGTGTTTCTGGGAGACGAACAGGTACAATAACGCCGGGATTACAGATAACATTTTTAAGGGGGAAAAATGGGCGAACCGACTTTTCAAGATGTGGCTTATGGGGATCACGAGCGGGATGTGGTGGATCTGTATCAGGCGGATTCGGAAGGTCTGACATCAGTATATGTGTATATTCACGGCGGAGGATTTCGGGGTGGGGACAAAGCAGGAATTTCGCAGGTGTTGCTAAAAGGCTGTCTGAAGGCGGGTATTTCTGTGGCGGCGATCAATTATCCGCTTTCGGGAACGGATCGGTATCCGGCGGCGATGGAGCACAGCCAGCGGGCAATTCAGTTTATCCGGTGGAAGTCAGAGGAGTGGAACCTGGACGCTTCCCGGGTGGCGGCAGGAGGTGGATCTGCGGGGGCCGGGATTTCGATGTGGATCGGGTTTCGCGGGGAAGAAGCAGAGCCTGAAAGCGAAGATCCAGTGGCCCGGCAATCCACGCGGCTGACGTGCGTGGCGTCGTGGCAGGGGCAGTGTTCGTACGATCCGCATTTCATTCGGACGATTATTTCAGGGCCGGCATATATGCACGAGGCGCTACAGCTATTTTTTGGATTTTCGCCTGAGGAATTCGACAAGCCAGAGGCCCGGGCGATGTTTAAAGCGGCTTCGGCAATCAATTATGTGTCTAAAGATGCGCTGCCCGTGATGTTGTGGTACACCACGCCAAATTTGCCGATGGACCCCGAGCCGGATGCGGGACAGGGAATCCACCATCCGATATTCGGACAGGTGCTGAAGGAGAAGATGGATGCGCTGGGCGTGGAATGCGTGGTGCGTATGCGAGAGGATGTGTTAGAGGAGGATCAAGGGGCGATTCAGGCGCGGTTTTACAGGGAGACGGTTGAATTTTTGAAGCGGCAGTTTGGATTGGGTTGAATGACCACTAAAGGAGTGTTCTATGATCACCGCAGGGGTTGCATGTCTGGATATTACGCCGCCGCTGGGTACGATGATTCCGGGATCGTTTGAGGATCGGTTCGCCGAGAAGGTGCGCGATCCATTGCATGTGCGAAGTTTTGTGGTGGAACGAGGAGGAGAAGGTGTGGCAATTGTGGTGTGCGATTTGATCGGGGTGAAGCGGGACTATCTGGACCGCGCTAAGGATCGGATAGCGAAGGAGACGGAACTGAGTGCGGAACGGGTTTTGATTTGTTGCACGCATACGCACACCGGGGCAGTCACGGGCGATGATGCTTATACGGCGTTTTTGATCGATCGGATCGCCAATGCGGTGAGGCTGGCGTGGCAGAACCGAAAGCCTGCGCAGGTGGGATTTGGGAGGACGTTGGAAGACCGCGTGGTTTTTAACCGCCGCTATCGCATGAGCGATGGATCGGTGCGCACGAATCCCGGGGTGGGCAATCCCGATGTGGTGGCGCCAATGGGTCCGATTGATCCGGAGATCGGCGTGATGTGTTTGCAGGGGGTTGATGGGGGGGCGATTGGTTTGCTGGCCAATTACGCGCTGCATTATATCGGTATGCCCGAATCCAAGTATTCGATTTCTGCGGATTATTTTGGGATTTTTTCAACGCTGATTCAGCGGATGCGGAATGCCTCTTTTGTCGCTGCGCTTTCAAATGGCGCGTGTGGGGATATCAATAATATAGATGTGTTGGGGGATAAGCGCCCTGTGAAAGACCGTTCTCTGCATGCGGAACGGGTGGCGGGTTTGATTGCAGCGGGCGTCCTGTGGGCGTGGAATGAGATGGATTTTGCGTCCGATGTGTCTCTTGGAGCGGCGATGCAAGAGGTGGTTCTGGCGCGCAAGTCAAAGCCTTCTGAGGCAGACATGGCGCGTGTGGAGGAGATTGAGTCCATGGAGCGGCCCACGATGGCCGAGCGCGCTTTTGTGCGCCGAATAACCAGGCGCATGGCCGATGTGCCGGATCGGGTGCGGACATGGGTGCAGGCACTTCGCATTGGGGACCTGGGGATTGCGGCTGTGCCGGGAGAATTGCTGGTGGAACTGGGGTTGGATTTGAAAGCCCGGTCTCCGTTTTCTCAGACTATAGTGATCGAGTTAGCCAATGATTCGGTGGGGTATTTGCCGACGAGGCAGTCTTATGAAGAAGGGGGATACGAGCCGGAAGCGAGCGTCTTTGCGCCGGGGTGTGGCGAGCAGATTGTCGATGCGGCTTTGAATCTGTTGAAGCAATTGCGATGACCAAAAAGGTTGGGAGATGGCTACCTATGAAAAGCAGGTGGTGGAAGAACGAGCTGGAGCACTCCGCGAACGGGTGACGGGGCGCGCGCTGGTGATAGGTGTGCTCACGATTGTGGGGATGGCGCTTTTCATGTCCTATTTCGGACGGAATCTGGTGAAGAATTACATGCCCGTAGCAGTGGCTTTGCCGTTTGTGGTGTGGCTGGGGATCAATACGGTGTTGAAGCTGTTTGCGCGGGGGTGGGCACTGTCCCGGATGGAGATGTTGACGGTGTTTTTCATGGTGTGGCTGGTGGGGAATTTGCCGGGTATTGGGTGGGCGATGTATATGGTGACCGATATTGCGGCTCCGGCTCACTATGCCTCGCCTGAGAACCGGATGCGGGAGGTGGTGATGCCCTATTTCCCGCGCTGGCTGTTTCCAGAGGAATCGGAGGCGGTGATCGGGCAGTTGTTTACCGGGGTGGAGGTGGATGGGACTATCCCGTGGCTGGCCTGGGTGCGGCCGCTGTTCTGGTGGTTAATGGCGTGTTTGTCGCTGGTTGGGGCGGGGTTTTTTTCGAGTGTAATTTTTTACAAACAGTGGCATGAGAAGGAGCGGCTGGTTTTCCCGATGGCGACGTTCCCGATGGATATGCTCAGGCAGTCCGAGGGCAGTCGGGTGCCGGATGTGTTTAAGAATAAGGTGTTCTGGATTGGGTTCGGTTTCGTGGCGGGGATTATTGGCTGGAATATCATCGGGTATTTCGCGCTCAGCTTGCCGCCTATTACCCTATTTTATTCGACCACATACAAAGCCGTGCCCCTGGGACATCATTTTCCGGATTATTTTTTGCGGGTGCAGCCGATGATTATGGGGCTGGCGTATTTATGCCCGCTGGATATTTTGTTCAGTTTCTGGTTTTACGATTTTGTGAATATTTTGAAAAAGGGGTTGCTGAACCGCACGGGGTTTACGGTGGGTTTGCCCGGGCAGCCGGCGATGGGCGGCGAGATCGCGATGCTGGAATCGCACGGGGCGCTGGTTTTTCTGGTGGGATGGTCGGTGTGGGTCGCCAGGGGGCATTTGCGGGAGACGCTGCAAAAGGCGTTTGAAAGGGGACGCGAGGGTGATGACGGGTCTCCGGTTTCTTATCGTACGGCGTGGCTGGGGCTGTTGTCTTCGGCGGTGTTTTTGGGCGGGTGGATGGTGTCTGCCGGTATGCGAGTTCCCGTGATGCTGGTGCAGCTATTGTTGCTGTTTATCTGTTTTTTTGGGATTACCAAATATGCGGCGACTACGGGATTTATTTTTTTGTCTCCTGCAGGTGGAAAGGGCGCCGATGTGCTCCTGGCGCTGGGCGGAACGTCGAATCTGCCACCTGCGACACAGACGTCTATCTGGCTGGTGAATAGCAACGCGCTTTGCGGGGTGCCGATCCGGATTACGTGTATCCCTTCGGTGACGCATTTTTTTCGGATGTTGGGCGATCATCTGCGGCGGCATCCGCTGATCTGGGGGTGCATCCCGGTGGCGTTTGTGACGGGTTTTGTGGTTTCTGTGGGCGCACAGCTTTACCGGTGTTATACCGAGGGCGGTCTGAATGGGCACATGGCGCTGTGGGACTGGGGTGTGCTGATGGGCAGGGTGTCGTTGATTGAGGGGAGCAAGCTGACGGTGTTCGATCCGCAGAAGTTGGGGGTGTGGCTTTTTGGGTTTGCAGAGGCAGGCGTGCTAACTTATTTGAAGGCACGGGTGTCCTGGTGGCCGTTTCACCCGGCGGCGATTGCTTTGCCAGTGGGACGATACGGGTTTTGTTTGCTGATTGTGTGGTTGATGAAGACCTTTGTCATCCAGTTTGGAGGTGTGAGTCTTTACAGGCGGTCGCTACCGTTTTGGTACGGGGCAATTGTGGGATATTTGTTCGGGATTGGGGTCTCCAAGGTGGTGGATATAATCTGGTTTCCAGATGCGGGGCATGGGGTGCATGGATGGTGAGGGTTTTGAAGGCTTATAAAAGACTGTCTAAGAACTCCTGTGGAATTTTTGCACCATAGACCTGGGGATGACCGCTGTGGGTGGAGGTGTAGATGAGCCACGCGTTGTCAGAGGTCATGTAAGGATGGGTGTGCGACCACTGGTTGCTGTCGTGTTCGGTGCGGCTGAGGACGAGGCATTTGTGACGACCCGAATCGAGGGAACCGATGTGGATGGGGATGTTTTCTTCCTGGGTGGCGTCCCCAACCCAGTATCGGCCACAATGGGAGACGCTGACGTGGCCGAATCGGTGGGGAGTTTTGCTGACCAGATTTGGGGCATTGTCGCGCAAGCCCGCAGTCCAGACGTTGCCTTCGCTGTCTTCGTCTTGCCCAGTGGAGATGAAGATGTGGTCGGTTGTGCCAATCCACGCTTCGTGGCCGGTGGGGCGCGGCGTGTGTGGGCGATCGACGGGAAACCAGGTGATGCCTTCGCGGTCGGGTTCAAGGGCGCCGAGATGGACGAATTTGACGTCGGGCATTTTATTGGCTTGAATGAGGATGCGGTTGTTACCGTCGAGGGAGAATTGTTCGTGTTTGAAGTGGTAGTCATCCCGCTGGGCAAGGGTGCTGCTTTTCCCGGTTGAGAGGTCTGTACACCAGACTTTGCTCGATCCGCCTTCGGGATGGACGCTGGCAGCGTAGTAACGCCCGTCCTGGGAAGTGGTGCCGTAGCTAAATCGGCCCTCTTCGGTTGGCAAAGTCGTGATGTCTTCTTTTTTGAGGGTCTGATAGTTGCAGCGTTTGAGCACGAGCGCGTCTCCGTCTTGTTGCTGGTAGTAGAGGTGTTCGCCCCAGGCGTGAAAGGCGGGGAAATGGGGTGCTTCGGCGAGTACTGTGTGGAGACTGCCGTCTGCAAGGTCGAGAATAGATAGGCCACCGTCCTGGTCGTTTTGGGGATAATATCGGATTGTGACGCGGCTTCCATCAGCCGAGGAATAGGGTTGTTCGCCATAGATGTTGTCGGCGGGGCGGGGATCGTCGATGAGCTGGTAAATTTCAGCGCCGGAGTTGGGATCGGTTTCGACGAGTTTCATGGCGTGTCTCCTGAGAATGGCGGTTGGAGGGAAGATTTGAGGAAATATAACATGTCTGTAGATGATCCATCAAGCGATTTTCCGCTTTGATCGGAGGGAGAATCGGATATGATACTCAAAATTTCAGATACGGCTGTCAATTGCGTTACGATGCAGGTGGCGTGCAAGGACGCTCGGGGGATGCGGATCTATCGCGCGGATCGGGCGGATGGTGTGTTTGAAGAAGTCGGCGTTGCCCGAGATGATCGGTTTGTGGATGCGGCGGATTTGCTACCGGGGAAGACGTATTATTATATCGCCGTTGGTTCTGACCGGTATCCCGGGCAGGATGAGTTTAAGGATATGGAGTCCGTTGAGGCGCATGTGCCCCGGGCGCCTTGTGAGGCACAGGTCGATCTGACGCAGGAGGCAGAAACGTTTGAGGTTCAGATGGGTGGGTATGTGGATGAGTCGAATGCTGTGACTCTTGGGCCAGAGGTGTATTGCCCGGGGCCAAATTCGAGTATGCCGCCCTATGATCAGGTGTTTGAGCCAAATCTTTATGTGGTGATCGAGAATACGGGTGAGACAGATCTGGTGAATCCGTGGTTGGTGGCAAATGGACAGCGGGATTGGTGGTCGGTGGAGGCGATGGCGAAAGAGGCGATAGGCGGGCGGGATCTGGATGAGGAAGAGCGGATGATAGGGTTGTGGCAATTTGTCGTAAATGAGGTTTACGATAGCCGATGCGGAATGTCGTGGTATGACGATGTGAGCGATCCGGTGAAGTTGTTCAATGCGTATGGGTTTGAGGGGTGTATAGGGTATGCGATTGCCACGACTCGGTTGGGCGAGGCGATGGAGGTGAAGTCGCGCGAGGTATGGGTTGGCGGTATTTTGGATGGGCACGGTCGAGGGCGGCAGTGTAGCCATACGATTTTCGAAGCGTGGGCAAATGGGGCATGGCATTTGCTCGATACAGATCAGATGGTGTTTTTCTTAAAACGCGATAACCGCACGGTGGCCAGTGTCGCCGACTTGGCGCGGGATCCCGAATTGATGAGCAGGTCGCACAGGAATCTGGGGCTGGCGGGAAAGGATCTGGCGGAGAAGGATTATTACAGCGCGCAGTTCAAGAATCGGGAATTTGTGTATCCAACCAATCCGAGCGGTGCCTGGACTCGGGAAGATGGCCGTGTGCAACAGGATACGATGCAGTTGCCGCCACCCCATACGATGGCGATGCGCTTGCGGCCGGGGGAGAAGCTGGTGCGCTATTGGGATCAGGTGGGCAAGACGGTGGTGCGAGGGCGTCGGTTGCACCCGGAGGTGCGATATTCCAATGGCAAGCTGGTCTATCGGCCCGATTTGCGAACTCCGCTGGCGCTGGGGAGGGTAGAACAGCAGGTGAATGTGGTACAGGAAATGTCGGAGCGGTTGCCTGCTATTCATCCGATTCAGGAGCAGTGCGTTTCCCGAATGATCTGGAAGGTGTGTTCACCATATCCCATTGCCGGAGCGCGAGTGGGTTTGTCCTACAGGCGGGTGAGCAGGGAAGATGGTCTTGAGGTATTGTTGTCTCTGGATGGAAAGGACTGGCGGTCGGTCTGGGTGGCAACGGGACATCGGACAAGTGCGTGTGTAGATCTGGACTGGTATTTGAATCCGGCTTTGTTCGACTGGCGGGGAGATTGGGATCCGGGATGGCGAGTTGGACCGCGTTACGAATATTATGTTCAGGTGGCGATGTGGGCTGGTGCGAACGCCGGGGATGTGGGGGTGGATAAAATCTGGTTTGATACGGATTTGCAGTGTGCAACGCGATCTTTGCCATCGCTGTTCTGTGGTGAAAATCACATTCAATATCGAGACGAGACAAAGGGTAAGCGGAATGTTCGGATAACTTATGGATGGCAGGAGGAGCATTGTATTAAACCGCCGGATATACCCGAGTTGGTGTTTCCAGATGATGGCGCAGAGTTGAATCAGACGGATTTTGAGTTTCGCTGGAAAAGCCCTGGGGGAAATGGGTCACAGGTGGATGATTATCACGTACAGGTGAGCAGGTACCCGGATTTCAGGTGGTGCGTGTGTCCCACTTTTGACCGGTATGTGAGCCGCACAGCATACGCGGGGAAGACGCGCTGGCAACCGCAGTTTGCAGGGCTGCTGAACCCGGGCGAGCAATATTATTGGCGCGTGCGTGCGCGAAATGTATATGGGGTATGGAGCGATTGGAGCCGTGTGTGCGCGTTCTCGCTGAAAGAGTCGATAAAGTCAGGATGAATACAGAATTGATTCACTTGTCCTGCATTTAAATATAATTAGAGATTTTCTATTTTAGCAAAAAAACAAACCTGATTTTTTAGCATATCTCTGCAAAAATTGTTAAATTTACCCAAGTTGTGAGGTATAAAGCAGAAAGACTATACGCCAAAACACACCAGTGACCATATATCGTTTTTTTTCACCATATATAGTGAAAAAGATCTAAAATGCAGGTTGGCTTTTTTAGAACAAAAAAAATATATTTTTATTAAAAATAATCTTTTATAAATAAAATTAGTTATAGAAATCCAAATTGGCATAGTTATTGCTTACTAAAGGGTAGTGTTTATATCGTTTACTTGGCAAAGGGGTTATTAAATGAAAAGAAAACATGTTACCATTAAAGATATTGCAAGGCAGTTGGGTATTTCGTATTCAACAGTTTCACGTGCACTATCACCACACGCTTCGGTATTGGTGAAGGAGGAGACCCGAGAACTGGTGCGACAAACAGCCGCCGATATGGACTACAGTCCCAATTTGATGGCGCGGGGGATTGTGATGGGGAAGACGGGTACACTGGGTCTGCTGACCTACCACATTTTCCAGGAGGCGTTTGGACATCAGACCGACCAGATACTGAGGGTGGCTGACGAGTATGATTATCAGATCATGATGGGAGTGGCCTCTAACCGGATTCCTAAAAATCCCCGAGACGACCAGACTGTGCAGATCAAGCAATTGATTTCCTGGGGCGTAGATGGCCTTTTGATTAATACGCGAGGGGACGAAGGAGAATCAGAGCGTATTTTGGATGTTGTGAAGGGACGCGTGCCAGTGGTAACATTTTTTTACCCGACCCAAAACCTGAGTGGGGTCGTGTTGGACCAGTTAGCAGAGTATTACGAGGCCACAGAACATTTGATCGAGTTGGGTCACGAGCGGATCGGGTTTCTCGGATCGCACTGGAATGATAACACCCCGCTTTCAAACCAGGGCAAAGGGTATGGGCTGGCGATGCGAAATCACGGCCTGACGCCCAACTACACACCTGTCAGTACCATCAATGCAGAAGGGGGGTATCGCCTGGGGAAAGAACTCGGCGACCAGTTTACTGCTCTTGTATGTTGGGACGATTATACGGCCATAGGCGTTTGTCGAGGGTTACGGGAATCGGGTATTCGCGTACCCGATGATGTGGCTGTGGTGGGTTATGGGGATATCGATGCTGCAGCTTATATGACACCAGCTTTGACCACACTGGCAATGCCATACGAGGCGATTGCCCAGGCTGCGATGGATCTGATGCTGGAACAACTTGAGGAGCAGGATACGCCTCGTCAAGTGACCTTGAGATCGCGCCTGGTCGTGCGGGAATCATGTGGAGCTAAGAAAATAAATTAAAGGTATTATATACAATAGTGCCGATTAGATGATTGACTGCTCTTAATGAATAAAGGGGAACACAGTTTGTGTTCCCCTTTATTGTTTCATACCGCTTCTGGCTCTGGATACTATTCGTCATGTATGTTTTAAATTGCAACATTTGTCTCAAATTGCAACAAATTCGCTATATCCCACCTTCAATTTTTCCATAAATCATATATAAACATACATTTGTTTTATATTCAACTCAGTGGATATGCGTTTCTTACGGTTTGAAGTGTTGCTTTATGCAACACTTCAAAGACCTGCGAATCATCCCTCATCTTCTCTAACTCCTTCATCATCAAAGAATTAGCTCGTTTATTACAAACTGGCACGGTTTTTGCTTATATATGAAAATAATGGGGAATGCGATTTAATTTGTGGGTCTCTTATGGCAAGCACTTTTTCATTATGTTCGGTTCGGCACTATCCTACAGAATCCTCTAAATTAAACTGGGACTGGGCTTGCTACGAAGATCGCTCGAGATCGACTACAGCTTCAAATTGATGGAGCGGGAGATTGTAATGGAGAAGCCGGGTACACTGGGTTTGCTGACCTACCACATTTTCCTGGAGACGTTTGGAAGTCTGATCGACTATCTCTTGAGGGAGGCTAATAAGCAGAATTATCAGTTGCTGCTGAGAGTGGCCTCTAATCGGATTTCTTTGAATTCACTGGAAGATCAGATCCTGCAGATCCGACAGTTGATTGCCCGAGGCGTAGATGGACTTTTAATTCATACGCGGGGAGACGAAGAGGAATCAGCGCGCATTTTGAATGCCGTGAAGGGACGAGTGCCAGTGGTGACGTTTTTGTATCCGACTCAAAACTTGAGCGGGATCGTGTTGGACTTTGTATCGGACTTTTACAGGGCTACAGAGCATTTGATCCAGTTGGGTCACGAGCGGATCGGGTTTATTGGGCCGGACTGGAATGGGGCCAGTCCGATTTCGGCTAAGGCTAAGGGATATCTTTTAGCAATGCAAAACTATGGCCTGACACATCAATTCTTACCCTCCAGGAATATCCATGCGGAAGGGGGGTATCGCGGGGGCAGAGAACTCGGCGATCAGTTTACAGCTCTTGTATGCCGGGACGATTATACGGCCATAGGCGTTTGTCGGGGGCTACGAGAATCGGGTATTCGCATACCCGATGATGTGGCTGTGGTGGGTAACGGAGATATAGAAGCAGCGGCTTATATGGTGCCTTCACTGACCACTCTGGTAACTCCTTACGAGGCGATTGCTCAGGCCGTTATGGATCTGATGCTGGAACAACTCGAGGGGCAGGATAAGCCCCGACAAGTAATTTTGAAATCGCGTCTGGTCGTGCGGGAATCGTGTGGGGCAAACAAAAGTGAAAAATGATAGAAATTTTGTGTTGTGGGATGCAAAAAGGCGACCGAACTTTCATTCGGTCGCCTTTTTTTTATTTGGGAAATCGAAATGATGGCTCAATAAAGCGGCTAAGGCTTTGGCGATGAGGTCGAGTATCACTGATGTAATATAGTTTCGAGACCATATAACGTCTTTTAGGACTATATAACGTCTTTTGTAAGAGCTGATCCGACTATTTAGAGACAGTATTATTCTTATGTCATAGGTAAATTAACTCTCTTTCTTAAATTAAAACAACTCTTTACGAGTATAATTGTTTGGAACAAGTCACACATTGGCACATTTTTTGCATATTGCGGTAGCATCAGTTACTCGGGAAATTGAAATGGTGGCTCAATGTGGAGCCAGTTGGTGCCGTTGAGTGCTTTGAGAAAGGCGATCAGGTCCTGTTTTTCAGCATCGGTGAGATTGAGGGGAGTAATCAATTCGTCGAGAAATGGATTGGGGGTACCGCCTTTGTCGTAAAATTCGATGATTTCTTGCAGGGTTTTGATGCTACCGTTGTGCATATAAGGAGCTGTGCGTGCGACTTCGCGCAGGGTGGGTGTTTTCATTGCGCCAAAGTGTTCTGGTTTTTGGGTTTGTGCATATCGTCCTGGATCGATGCCTTTGATGTCTTCTAAATTGCTGGTTTTTTCATAAGTGGAAAGATCGGTGCGATCCCAACCCGTACCGATGTTGTGGAAGTCTTCGTCGGTGTAATTGAATCCCATGTGGCAGAGTGTACAACGCGCTTTGGTGCGAAAGAGGCGCAGGCCCCGGATGGCAGATTTGGACATAGAGCCTTTGGGACCGCCGTATTCAAACAGGTCGTAAGGCGATTCGCCGGAGATGAGTGTGCGTTCGAAAGCGGCCAGAGCACTGGCGATGCGGTCAGGCATGATAGTGCTGTCTCCAAAGGCGGTTTTGAAATGAGCGCGATAACCGGAGATGGCAGATAAGGTGGAAACGACCTGCTCGAGGGTATTGCCCATTTCTGTGGGGCTCTGAATGGGAATGAGGGCCTGTTCTTCAAGAGAAGCAGCCCTGCCATCATAAAAGTAAGCCGTGCCATAGGCACGGTTGATCAGGGTAGGCACATTGCGTTTGGGGATTTGGCCGTCAATACCTATGGGTAAAACGCGACCATCGGTAAAGGCGCGGTGGGGCTGGTGACAGGAGCCGCAGGCAATGCTGCCATCTCTGGAGAGCCGTTTGTCAAAAAAGAGGAGTTTGCCCAGAGCTATTTTGGCTCGGGTGAGGGGATTGTCTTTGGGAATGCTGTTGAGATAGCGGATTTCGTCATGGCCTAATGGCACGCGGGGGATGTCGCCGCTATATGCAGCTATTGGAAGGGCGGTCAGTAGGGAGCAGAGAAATGTGAAGCGGATTGGCATGGTGATCTCTCTTCTAACGCGCACAGCGAAAGCCGAAGTAGGCCATGCTGCCATTATCCTGAGCCGAAGGCTCGCCCCCATAGCGGCGGGCACAACGCAGGGAATGAGGAGAGGACTGCCATTGCCCACCCCTGCGCGTGTGTTGGTAATCGAAGCCTTTGTCTGGACCTTTGGGGTTATCGGAGGGGGCGTTTTGGTAATAGTTTGGATCGTACCAATCGGCACACCACTCCCACACATTGCCAGCCATGTCGTAAAGACCATAGGCGTTGGGGGGGTGAGATTTGACAGGTCGTGTGGGATAAGGTGTTTTGAAGATGCGTCCGTAATTGGCCTTTTGTTCGTCGGGTGAATCGTTGCCCCAGGGATATTTGGCCTGGGTGTGGCCCGCGCGGCAAGCGTATTCCCACTCGGCTTCAGTGGGCAAGCGCGCGTCCAGCCAATGGCAATAAGCCTCGGCGTCATAATGGGTGATGTTGACAACGGGGTGGGGACCGAACTCAGACATCCAGAACCAGTCTTCGCGCCAATATTCGGGCGAGGGATGGGCCGTGGCTCTGGTGAAGGCAAAGTATTCGACGTTGGTGACTTCATGGTTCAGGAGTTCGAAATCGGATACAGTGACCAGACGGATGGGTTTTTCATTTTCAAAAGTTCCGCCCATAAGGAACGTTCCGCCTCGAATGGACACAAAACCGAGTTCATCGGGTTGAGGCAGCATAGATGGACGCCAGGGTGTTGATGGATCAATGACGACCCAGCCTTTGCCGGATGCCTTCAGGCTGTCGGCGAGGGTATTGAGCAAAGTGCGGATCTCGGTTTTGTCAGGGGCTTCAGGCGAGAAATCGAGATAGGTTTTGAGGTGACGGTAAGCATTGGCGTTGCGTTTTTGACGGTGATAGAGGCGGCCCAAAATCAAATGTGTGGGCGCGTGTTTGGGGTCAATTTTGAGAATTTTGAGGAACTGCTGCTCGGCATAATGGACCTCGCCGTCTTCCAGCGACATGCGAGCCAGATCGTAGCGCGCGGGTATCTCGGTGGGATCGCCTTGTGCGTTGGCTGGGGCAACAAAACCCAACAGAAAGATAAAGGTGAAATACAGATGGGTGGGCATGGGGATATCCGTAAAGAATACAATTAGTAGATGCTGAAAGTTAAGGGGGGCGGCGAGCGTTGTCAAGCGGGGCAGGGTGATTTCGGACCATTTCACACATCAAAGCAGTATGTTCTCGAATTATGCAAACTACTCATTTATATCGCTTAATTGGGGATAAGCAAATGAAAAAAAAACAAGCTACGATTAAAGATATAGCAAGGCAGTTGGGTATTTCGTATTCAACAGTTTCACGTGCACTATCACCACACGCTTCGGTATTGGTGAAGGAGGAGACCCGAGAACTGGTGCGACAAACAGCCGTCGATATGGACTACAGTCCCAATTTGATGGCGCGAGGGATTGTGACAGGGGAGACGGGTACACTGGGTCTGCTGACTTACCAGATTTTCCAGAAAGCGTTTGGACGTCAGACCGACCAGATACTGAAGGCGGCTGGTGAACAGGATTATCAGATCATGATGAGAGTCGCCGCTCATGGTATGCCTCAAGAGTCGATGGATGACCAGACTGTGCAGATCAAGCAATTGATTTCCTGGGGTGTAGATGGACTTTTAGTTCATACGCGAGGGGACGAAGGAGAATCAGAGCGTATTTTGGATGTTGTGAAGGGACGCGTGCCAGTAGTGACATTTTTCTATCCAACTGAAAACTTGAGCGGAGTCATACTGAACTATGTGGCGGAGTATTTCGAGGCCACAGAACATTTGATCGAGTTGGGTCACGAGCAGATCGGGTTTCTCGGAGAGGACTGGAATGAGTCCAGCTCGGTTTCGGCTAAGGGTAAAGGATATTTACAGGCGATGCGAAATCACGGCCTGACGCCCAACTACACACCTGTCAGTACCATCAATGCAGAAGGAGGGTATCGCCTGGGGAAAGAACTCGGCGACCAGTTTACTGCTCTTATATGCCGGGACGATTATACAGCGATAGGCGTTTGTAAAGGGCTACAGGAATCGGGTATTCGCGTACCCGATGATGTAGCTGTGGTGGGTAGTGGGGATATTGACGTATCGGCGTATGTGATGCCAGCGCTGACGACGTTTGCAACTCCGTACGAGGCGATTGCTCAGGCTGCGATAGATCTGATGTTGGACCAACTCGAGGGGCAGGATACGCCTCGTCAAGTAACCTTGAAATCGCGTCTGGTCGTGCGGGAATCGTGTGGAGCTAAAAAAAGTAAAGAATGATAGAAAAAATACTTGACATTGGGAGAAATTTTAATGCATATTATTCAGGATATAAGTGCAAATGGCTATTCGTATTAGAAATTTAGTATAAGTAAGTAATAGTTAACAATTTATCGCCATTATTAGTTTGGAGTTAAAACCGTCTAAAAACCAATGGAATAGTATGGTATAGATGGTTTTTTTGTACGCATGTCTGAAAATTAGAAGTTTGTATTCACAAATTATTAAAAAAATTAATTCTTTATTGGTGCAAAAAATGAATTGAGCCGGAGAAAGGAGGAGTATTTGAATTGAGTGCGATACCGTGTTGTATTTTTTACATTTCAAAGGAGGGTCAGCTTATGCGGATGTTGAGAACATTGTGTTTTATCGGGGCAGTTCTGATCTCGGTATCCACGGTCGGAGCTTTTGAAAAAGGCCAGTCGGGGATCGGGTTTTTCGGGAGTGCCCATGTGCCGGTGTTCAACTTTGGAAACTGGTATTCGGCTTCCCCAAAGCTCGGTGTGAGTTATAATTATGTTGCATCGTCGAGAATTGTCGCCGAGATCGAGTATCACTATTCCAAAATGGGTGGTGGCGATCTGGATACGCGGAGGTTCAGGTGGTCAGTAGATAACAATGAGCATCTCAGTCCTCAGGTTGCTCAGGCGATGGCTTTTAACAGCATTGCTGCCAGTGGAATTGTGCATTTGCGAGAGTTGGGTAGCAGTGGTATGACGCCTTACTTAAGCGGCGGTCTGGGCTTGTTCTGGTATCAGAATGAGGTGTCCGGATTGATTTTTCCCGGACAGACGGGTACGACTCTGGATACGAGTCTCCTGCTTCCTGCGTATGAAGACGATTGGCCGGCGTTGACAGCGATATTGGCCGGCGGTGTCAGTATTGTGACTTCCGAACGCTTTCTGATCGATATTCGCGGTCGGTATAATATCATACTTGGCGAATTGCGCCCTCTGGAGGACTGGGGCCTTTTGAAGACGTTTCCACTGCAATCGTTCGATCTGGTGGTTGGATTTAAGTACTTCTGGTAGATCGAATTTTAAATGGAGGAAAAACTGATGAAAAAAGTTTTAAGTATTCTGATGTGCTTCAGCGTTGTAGTCGCCTTTGGACTGGCTGAGGCTGCCACGACTGGAAAGATCACCGGGCAGGTGGTCGATAGCAAGGGTGAGGCACTTCCCGGGGCCAATGTGACGGTAGAAGGGACGTACCGGGGCGCGACCTCTGATGCGGAAGGGTATTACGTGATCCTTTCTGTGGATCCGGGAACATACGAGTTGAAGGCATCGATGGTCGGTTATTCGATGGCGACCAAGACCGATGTTCGAGCCGTTTCGGATATTACGACAACCGTAAATTTTGTGCTCAATGAAGCGACCCTGGAATTGGGTGAGTTGACGGTGGTGGCGGAACGGCCCCTCGTTGAGCCGGATCGCACCGAAAGCCGCTATGTTGTAACGGCCGACGATATTGCGGTGCTGCCCATCATCCGCAGTCTGGACAATTTTGTAGAGCTGGAAGCGGGTGTGAATGTGGATGGATCGGACCGCATTCGGAATGCGTGGACACAGGGTGGGAGCGGAGAAGTCACAGAATACCGGCTGGATGGTATCAAGCTGACGATGATGGATGGCCGCAGGGAAGGGCGGGGTACGTCCTCGCAAACCTTTCGCGATATAAATCCCTCGACAATTTCCGAGATCACAGTTCTGGCCGGCGGGTTGAATGCCGAATACGGACATATTGGTGCTGTGTCGGTTGTCACCCTGGATGGTGGACGCGATTTTCACGGTCAGGGACACTATCGGTTTTCACCTGCACGACAGCAGCACTGGGGTGAGAATTTTTATCAAAGCCCGATTCACAAGGACAGATTGAAGACCGGGGATTCGGCCTGGGAGAACGAGACAGATGCCACGGGTCGGCGCGTGCATGAAAGGCCGTCGAGCGATTATACAGATGTGCAAGGGCATTTTATGGAAGCATCCCTTTCTGGTCCTGTTGGTCGGGATGTGTCGTTTTTCCTGAGTACGCAGCACGATTTTCAGCCGACGCGGTTGCCGGCTGCGCAGTTGCGCAAGCCCTTCAATGCCAGTACGAGCTACAAGTTGACCACCAATCTCAACCCGAACCTGAAGTTGCGGGCCGGCGGGCTTTATGGCCGGGACAAGGGCCGATTCACTTCTGGTTCTAATCTGTTGAGGGCAAGTGCATTGCGGCATACGAATAATGCGCGGGCGATTTTCCTGCCCGAGGGCGAGTCCGCAGCCGGGTCCTGGTTGAGCACAGACAATCTGTTATATGTCCTGGCTACGCACACCCTGTCGCCCAAAACCTTCTACGAGGTGCGCCTGTCTCGCTATAGCAGCACGCAGGATACTCTGAACGTGCCAACCGAGACAGTGGATCCAACTCTGGACCAGGACGGTTGGTACTATGCCGACACCGGACTGTTGCGGGACTACCAACTCGGCGCACAGACGCGGTACACGCTAAAAGTCGATTTGTCCAGCCAGGTGACGCGCGGACATTTTGTCAAGGCAGGGCTTAGTCTGACGCGCTACAACTCCTACCAGATCAACTTTACAGAAACCGCTGGTAGCAAGAACCGATACATCATCCATTATGGGAAATACGGCGAATTTGGCGAAGGCGTTACGCCCTGGGAGTTTTCCGGCTATATCCAGGACAAGATGGAGTTTGAAGGATTGATCGTGAATGCGGGATTGCGCATTGAGCGATTCTGGGGCGAAAAGGTGCCATTAATTCCTTTTCAGGGCGCGCCAATGACCAATACTCTCACGCGGTATCAGGCAAATACGCAATATGGCGATATGAAAGCCTATACGTGGTATATGCCGCGGCTGGGCATTTCCCACCCGATTACAGACAAGTCGAAAATTCACTTTTTTTATGGCAAATACCACACGCGTCCGGCCTTTGATTATTTCTTTAGAAATCGCTGGCGCACGACGGGTGCTGCTTCCCGAGATTTGAATGGAAACGGGCAGATCGATCCGGCAGAAGTGAATAATAATCTGCCGTTGAATGACTCGTTTGGTTCTGCCTATACGATTGACAATCCCTCGTTCCAGAACGCGCAGGTATCCACGGCCTTTGAGTTGGGGTCTGAGTACAATTTCATCAGTGACTATACGCTGCAGACCACGGCTTATTACCGGGTGTCCAACGGATTTTTGAGCGTACAGGCGATGTATTTTGTCGATCCCACGCTTGGCAGAAAGGCCAAGACCAGAGCAAATGGACCGCGCGGACATGTGACAACTCGTGGTTTGGAACTGGCTCTGAAGAAGGGGCTGAAGCACAACTTTTCCTTCAAGGCATCCATCAACATGGGCTGGGGTGAACGGCTGACCATTGGCGGTACCAAGCGAGGGAACGGAGAGACCGACATCTTCCCGGACGCATCGTATATTGCCGATCCAAATCGCTACTGGCAGGAGTGGACGGTTGATTCAAGCACCGGAGCGGAGATTCCCAATCCGCCGACTGGTGAAAAGCTCGAAGAATTGAAAGCAAAGGCCCAGACGCAGGTGGATATAGGACTTGCTGGAGGGCAGAAGGCTGGTGCACAGCATCGCACGGAATTTATCAAGCTGTGGGAACTCCCCTGGTTATCCAGCGAGGATGCCCAGCGATTGCAGGGCCTCTACTCCATTTCCAGTACGTTCTGGAGCGTGGAAGGCGCCCGCAGCGATGCCCGCCGCACTCAGGGTAGTCTGGTGCTCATCTATGCCAGCCCACCCGATTTTGGGCCCGGTGAGATGTTTTGGGGAAGCAAGATATTCGGCGATCTGCGGGTCAACATGATCTATCGGCTTTATACTGGCCGGGTCTTCGGTTTCAACGATCCGATTACCAGTCTGAATGTGAAGCGGGAGGGTCCGACTTCTTCTGTGACCGACCTGAGTATTCAGAAGGGCTTTAACATCAAGAATGTGAAGCCTCTGCTTTACCTGGAAATCAACAATTTGTTCAACCAGAAGATTCCGAGTACGCAGAGCCAGGGCGGCGGGGTCGGCAGTTCGTCGGATTACCTGAGGTGGGGGCTTGTGGCACCACGTCCCGACGATTCGACTTTCCGACAATATGGAGATGTCAACGACTTCGATCGCTTCAGCGGCGAACCCCGGCAGATCTTTGCGGGATTGCGGCTGACCTGGTAAAAGAACGCCTGTTCTGGGGCTGGATATCCAGCCCCAATTTGTAAGCCCTTTATAGAAAGGGAGAGCTATTTATGCATAAATTTAAATTTTTACCGATGTCTTATTCGGTCGTGGCAGCGGTCTTTGCGATGGTACTCATTGTTGAAACCGTCCCCGCGCAGATCATTCCAAAGATCGAATACCGAAACTTCAGACGCGCCAAACTCTGGACGGGCTTGATGAACACGGGTACGCATGGCCCCGATCGAGACGGTAGCCGGCGAGCCAACATGGAGGGGATCGCCTATCCGGGACGGGGCACCCGCATTTCGGGTAGTATCTGGGGTGGGCGAACCTGGCCGGGGTCTAACCAGTGGGTGCAGAACTACCTGCTGAGGACTTCTGGTGCCCGCAATCTGGGCACGTACATTATTACGAAGCCCAATCCTGGAGAGTTCGCGCCCACTGGCGGAAATACGTATAATGTCTCGATTTCGGCGCTGACACATACGCCGGATATTACCCCGGTGCGATATCCGGTGGAAGATATGCCCGAAGGGAAGGCCGGGGTGGGTTTTGAACACACCCATCCGATTGCTCAGGTTCCCCTGGCAAGCTGGTGGCCCGGGCAAGTTCCGCTTGCCTCCGACAGGGTGCTGGAGATTCACAACGCCGATTACGGCAGATATATGAAGGTAGAGCACAAGCGGTTTGGGGAAGTGCTGGGCATTGCACACTGGACTACCGAGACGGGGATTACGGGTACCAAAAAGGTATATCAGTGGAGTTTTCGAGACTGGGATGATTTTGTAATTGTGGAGAATATTTTTGAGAATACAGGGGATAGTGACGGGGATGGGATTGCAGATTTGAATGGGGGTGCGGGATTGACTCTGAACGATACGTATTTCTCCTTTGTGAATCTGCTCTGGCCCACCGAGGGCGGCACGGCCAATCGGGATCGCGTGACAAATGCGCGGGGTTATTACTACTGGCTGTTGCGCCGTTCTGAAGCAGAGTCCTATCCCGAGGTGCAGGACGATGTGCTGCGCTACACAGATGCGGCCAACTATCCCGGGGGGGCCGATCCCAGTTATTCGGATGTGGCCGATGCTGTCGGACTTAAGATGCACTACGCTTTCGATGGCGATTCCCCGGTCTCCTCGCGCGACGATACGGGAGATTCGCATATTCCAGAGACCCAGTGCTGCTGGGGAAGGCAAAATTTCCAAGTGCGGGGTGAGATCATGGCGGGGCAATACGTGGGTTTCCTGCCCATTGATTACGATCCTACGGATGGGTTTGCCAACGATACCGAAACGTATGTTGCACCCCGGGTGACAGAACAGCCATTTGTAGCATCCTGGTTTACCCACAAGGACGACCCTTCTATTGAGCGGGGGGATCACACTGAGGACGATATTGCCCGGGCACTGGTTTCTGTGCCTTTGGCGGGCGAGCGACCGAGTATTTTGAATAATGATGGGCGCACGCCATGGCCAGAGAATCCCACAGCACCGCTGCCGCCTCAGGACAATCCGACTCGAAGTGGCGAGACGGTGGCTACGCCGATGTCTCCCAACTGGTATTCGGCTGTGCAGACTTATGGTCCCTATGATCTGAAGAAGGGAGATAAGGTCAAGATCGTAACAGCTCTTGTGGCTGCAATGGCCGTAGAAGAGAATATGTGGGGTTGGCAGCGGAATATTCCGCAGAATTTTGACGATCTGCACACGGACAAGGTAATGCAGAACTTGGTCAAGCACGCCAAAAAGGCCAAGGAAATCTACGACCTGGAGTTCGATATCCCACTGCCACCGCCAGATGTGGTTCTGACCGTTTCAAACACGCCCGATGCCACGGCCAAACTCTCCTGGGAGAGTTTGGATGATCTGGAAGATCCCGATTATGCAGGTACGGGGGAGGCCAAGGATGTGGCTGGATACCGGGTTTACCGCAGCGATTTCTACATCGACAACTGGCAATTGTTAAAAGACATCCCTGTGGGTGATGCCGGGCATAAGAATGGCAATACATACGAATTTACCGATTCCGAGTCTCTAGCTGGATTCGAATATTATTATGCCGTAACGGCTTATGATACTGGGCACAGTGATTTTAAGGGCCGCGGCCCGGTGCCGTCGCTGGAAAGCGGTCTGTCGGCTGTGGAGCAGTTTTTCCAGTTTTCCAAGACGCCTACCAGCCCTGCGGTGGCTGCCAACCCGGTTGCCAATGCTTTAGAAGCGCCCGTGGCGGTGATCCCCAACCCCTTCCTGGCGGATGGATCGCATGCCTACGAAGGATCGGACAAGATCCGGTTCACAAATCTGCCGTCCAAGTGCCATGTGAAAATTTTCTCGGTCTCTGGAGATCTCGTGGCAGAATTTAAGCACGACAATCCCGAGTTGGGCGAGGCCAGTTATTTGCAGCTTTCTCGGGAAGTGACCGGGCAGATTAGCGCCGGGGTTTACTTATTTGTGGTAAAGTCAGAGAGGCCCGAGAGCATGGGCAAAATTCAGCGCGGGACTTTTGTGGTTGTCGGAGGTTCTGTCAGATAGACGAGAAGCTGCGCGCTTTGGGGTGCGCCTAATTATAAGGAGATTGTAATGTATAAAAAACTTATCGTCGGATGGATCCTGCTGGCAATCCTGGCCTGGGCCGGACCCGCGGGAGCTAGTGGGACGGTTAAGAGAATTGGTCTGACGATTTTTTCGGCCCTGGAAGTGGGGCAGAGTGCTCGTGCGGTCGGGATGGGCAGTGCGTTTACACCGGTTGGAGATGATATCAACGCCATCTGGTGGAATCCGGCAGGCTTGTCGAGTTTGGACCGTGTAGAGGTGTCGTTCAGCCATTCTCAGTGGTTTGTAAACTCGACGTTCAACTCCGGGGCAATTGGAGTTCGCAAGGGGATACACGCCTTTGGGGTGAGCTTGTTGAGCTTTATGCCCGATGAGGTGGAGGAACGCACGATTTTGCAGCCCGGAGGCACAGGACGTATATTGAGCCTGGGCACGACAGCCATTGCCGGAGCTTACGCCATTCGGTTTACGGATAAGCTGTCGTTTGGCGTGCGTATCGGTTGGGCGCGTGAGGATCTGGATCTGACCAATCACACAACGTTCAACGTGGATTTCGGTACGCGGTTCTACACCGGGTTCCGCAGTTTTCGGCTGTCGATGTCGATGCGGAATTTTGGGAAGGATACGGAAGTGCTGCGTCGTGAGTTTCAGCAGCCGCTGACGTTCAACATCGGAGGTGCCGCTGAAGTTGTAGGTATCAAGGGCGATCCTTTCTACGTGACGGCGGCCTACGAGTTGAGTTTTGCGATCAACTACGAAGAGCGCCATCACTTTGGCGGCGAAGCATGGCTGGCGAATATGCTGGCTCTGCGCGCTGGCTATATGGCCAATTACGACGGCACGGATTTTACCGCTGGTGCCGGGCTGAAAATTCCTTTTGGAAAGCGCAATATGACGGCCGATTTTGCCTGGCAGCAAAGCAAAAACGATCTGAATACACCGTTGCGCTTTACCATTGGTTTTAAGCTATAATATTGTTTATAGCCAGAAAAAAAAGGCGATCGGACGGAAGTCTGATCGCCTTTTCTGTTGGGAGCAAAGTAGGCGATTTTATTTTTTGTACCGAAATAAAATTTCCTTAGCTGCGATTTGCTTGCTGGTGAGATCTTCTATGGTGACGGTGAGACGATTGTATCCGGGCTTGACTTTTTTTAAACTGAGTTCGAGATAGCCAGCCGTGTTGTGTTCGTTGCCGACCTGATCAACGCTGACCTTTACCTGAGTCTTTTCCTCGCGTGCAAATAATCTGGTTAGAGTACCAACACTGCTGCGCAGGAGGTTAAAGGGACGTTTGGGATTTTCAGAGCCGATGGTATAGGTGATGCGATAGCGGGTCTCCCCAAAGGTGTTTGGGGTCAGGTTATAGACTTCGTAATACATGTAGGCACTCTGGTCTTCGCGATAGGCCCGGGTGGTCATGGGAATTACGTAGATGTCTCCTTTTTTAAATTTTTCGTCTCCACCTGTGTCAGAGATGTAATAGCCTAATTGAATGTCGCTGAGGTACAGATTTTGATCGTCATAGGATTCTACCTGGATGCGGTGTCGGTAGATACCCTTGCGTTCTGAGGCCCGGTCGTTGAGTTGAACAGTGAGCAGATATTCTCCAGGGGGAATATCTACGGAAAGGATGTTGGGGATGAATGCTCCTTCAGGCCACTTTCTGTGTCCGAGTGCTCTGTAACCGAGCAGGTCTTGTGTGCGGTATATTTGCGTGTAAGATGTGTCGGTCAGAACAATGGCGCAATCGGCCAGGATGGTACTGGTATCACCCGATGCAAAGGTGCCCATTTCCACGGGATCAATGCCGTAATAGACTTCAATGGTCGTTTTTCCGTCTGAGCCTCGGAAGTCGGCAAAGTCGTAGGAGAATCCCAGGCCCGACATTGGACCTCCGGGTCTGTAGAAATCGGGGATTTCCATAACGGCGCGGATGGCCGCTGTATGGGGTGAGAAATAGGCAAACTGGGAATACCGATGCAGGCCAACAGAGCCGTCTTGTTCGGGGAAGTCAGGGATGGGCGCATAGTCGTAAACGCCATTGCTGTGTTCATCTGTAAATGTGATCTCGATGCCTTCTCCCACGTTGGTATAAACCCAGGATTCCCACGGGACAATGGTCATGTCGCCACTGGTGGTGACGGGGCGGAAATGGTGGATATTGTCAGGGCGCGTCTGGCGCTGGTGGAAATTTTCGAGGGCGTCCTGCTGGGCACTGCCGGCCTCGCTGGCATCTTCAACAGCTTCGTCGGCTTCGTCGAGGATGATATTATCGCCGAGCAGATTGCCGCCTTCATCAACGCGCTGAATGGCGGATGGGTCGAGGGCGCCCATAAAGGATTGGTTGCTTCGCACTGGATAGACAGGGCCGATAAAGGTTTCATCGATGGATTCCGGACCGTAAAGTACAAGGGCAAGGCGTTCTTTGACCTGTTCGACAGCTGCGGTCATCTGGGGGGCTGCCTGGCCTGAGCGCGCCCGGTGGTCTGGATCGCCATAGCGGATGTAAATATCTCCGCGAACATCCCAGGGCTTTTTCCCCAGGCCAAAGTGCTGTAGTGCATACCAGACCCGGCGGTAGTGTTCAAAAAGCCTTTCGTTGACTTCTGTCAAGAGATCGAGGTCGCGTCGGGTCCAGAATTGTTTCAAGAATTCGGATTTCTCGGTGTCGGATGTTTGTTCATAAGCTTCGATTTCCCGTTTGGTTCCTATTGCACTGATGTCGCGGTAATAGGCTTGCTCTTGCTCGGGCAGGGCATCGATATAGCGCTCGAAAGTTTCAAGGGCTTGCTGCGCTTCTCCCTGATCAAAGTAAATTTGGGCGGCGATGTGGAGAAAGGCGTGGTCTTCGAGATGAGTTTCGAGGTTTTTGAGCGTCGTTTCGTCGAGGAAGTATTTCGGATTTGTCCGGTCTCCTTGCGTCCTGCGGCGATGCTCAATATAAGCTATGCCAAACAGACGGGCAGTTTCACCATCGTAGGGCCGGAGTTTCAGGGCGCGGGCGTAGGCTCTTAAGGCGGCAGCGTAATTTTCGTTCAGGCGCTCGTAGCTTTTGCCCAAAAGGATATAGGCCGGCGCATAATTGGGGTCCATGCGGGTAGCGCGGCGAGCTTCGGAGACGGCTTTGCGGGCATTGCGTACGGCGAGAAAGCCACCTGCGGCACGCCGATAGTGTATGCGTGCTATACCCATTTGGGCCGGAGCAGAGGCTGCGTTGATTTCCATGGCGTCTTTATAGGCCCGCATGGCGTGTTCCAGTTGTCCGATGTCGAAATAGGCATTTCCCACAGCTATCAGGGTTTCAATTCCCTCTGGGTCCTGTTCGAGAGCAGCCTTTAAGTGCTCCATTGCCTTTTTATCTTCTTTTACCTGATACTGAGCTTTTCCAAGGGCGATGAGAGAATCGCGCACGGCATTTTGATTGGCGGGCACGATCTGGACAAGGCAGAGGATGAGACCAAGTGCAATGGCTATTTGTCGCAGAACAGGCATGATGAGCCTCCGCATACGAGACGATAGTGTACAGGTAAGATCTGGGTTCTGGATATGTATAAAAGAAATATAGGCTATCAGTTTGTCTCACACAAGGCATAGCTTGTGGTATTTGGCTTGAATTTTGGATCGAGAGACGATAAACTATGCAAGGGATTGGTTCATTTAGATATGGATGGTCTGATTCAAGTGAGGGAGGAACTATGTTATTTACCGATGCACAAATGAGGCAATACGATGAGGAGGGGGCCGTTACGATCGATAGCCCTTTCACGACCGAGGAGTTGGACTGCGCCGAAGCGGCATGGGACAGGTTGAAGGCGAGCGGGCGTCCGCCTTATGAAGAGCCGGATTATGTCGATGTTGTCCAGCATCCCTATTTGGAGGAGGTCGCCAAGAAGGTATTGCGGGCCGATTCTGTACATCTGTGGTGGGGATTGTCACCCCATGAGCGCGCACCGAGCAGCGCACCTTTTGCGAGCGTCCGCGAGCAATGGGGGAATGGATGCCACGTCGATATCCAGGCGACCTGGGAAGATTTTCAGGCGACGCCCCGACGGATGCGCGCTGAGTTGTGGTTCTGGGTCAATGACGTGCCCGAGCATCGGGGGGCTATGCGCATTTTGCCGGGTAGTCATCGCCCGATTATGGAACACTGGAGCCGGATTTTGACGCCAGAGCACAAGGCGATGTTGCCCCGCGTCCACGGGTTGCGTCCCGAGCCGCCGGATACTGCGCCAGCTTATCCTGAGCATGTGCCCGAACTGGTTGATACGCCCTGGCTGGAACAGGAGCCGGTTCCGGCTGTTGCGCGTCGAGGGCAGATTTTGATTTTGTGCAGCGGGGGATTGCATTCTGCATGGCAGAACGAGGATACGGTGCCCCGCAAGGCGATGCTAACGGCATGGGTCGCTACGGGCGTGCCCTGCGGGTTGCCGAAGAGCCAGCGCGATGGGGTGATGTCGTTTTTCCCGCGGCTACGAGAGAAGTTGCGTCCTGATCGCGCTCATATTGTGCCCGAGAATTTCGACTGGCTGTTTGAGAGCGATTACGAGCCGAAATGGCCTGAGACTTTTTTGAAAAAATAGGCAGAGGAGGTAGAGGAGGTGGGGTGGCATCAGAAAGGAGGACGCTGTGAAAGTTTTGAGATGGATTCTGTGTGCGATGGGGATTATAGTGGTGGGAGGGGAGGTCTGCGCCACAGATCAGGTGGTAGTGAAGTTGCAGTATCCCGAAGGGCGGACGGTGCGCTATAAAAACAAGTATCGCCTGGATTATTTTAGCGATAAGGCCGAGATAATTTTGAGAGAAGGCTCGTTTACTATACAGAGTTACGGGGAATGGCGAAGCCGCGAAATGGTGGTCGAAGGGGGGGATAGCGCGAAAGTGATGGCTAAAGTAGATAAGGCCGGCAGTCAGGCCATGGTGTCGGATGAACGGTTGACCTATGAGCAATTCCCCTATACTCTGGATTTGTTGAACGATCTTTCATTTGTCTGGAGGATTGCGCCCGGGGGGCAGGTGGTCGAGTTTGATCCCGATTTTTCGGCTTTTAAGGCCCGGCAACGCAAGGATATGATTACAGAGTTGCGCCAGATCTGGATGCCCGGTCTCGCGCCAGTGCTGCCCGATCAGGCGGTATCGATCGGGGATACCTGGGAGGGCGAACAGCGCATTGAGGTGCCGTTTTACGATTTCGATGCGGGGTTTGAGCCATCGCTCGTGCAGTTTACCAGTACCTATAAGTTGAAGAAGGTCAAAGAGCAAAAGGGGTATCGGGTGGTGGAGATTGAAGAGGAGCGCGAGGTGCATTATCGAACCTGGTTGTACATTGCAGTGATTTCGCTGGTAATTGACGGCAAGGGTTCGGGAAATGCTGATTGGGAGATCGATATTGACCGCGGGCTTGTGCTTTCCCACAATATGAAGATTGCCCTGGGCTGGCCACAGGTGCGCTTGGCCGGTACGTCAAAACCGATTGAAGATATCAAAGCACATATAGAGGTGATTTTCAGCCGAAAACTGGATAAGCTGGAGAAAGAGTAATGAGTCTGGCTTTTGATACATCTGTTGCGATTCAGTCTGCCGGCCGGGGCGTGACCGCTCGCGCTGTGTTGCTGGGCCTGGTGCTGGTCTGTGCCGAAGTCGCGGTGATTACATTTTCCGAGCCAGTGGCGCGGTCGTCTTCTATGAACGTGAGTCACTTCCCGGTGGGTTTTTTTATGTGGTTTGTGGTTGTGGTGCTGGGTTTGAACCCGCTTTTGAAATGGATTTATCCAGGGTATATGCTCTCGCGTTCAGAGCTTTTGACTGTTGCCGCGATGGGATTGATTGGGGCGCATATCCCCGGTAGCGGTCTTTTGGGATTTTTCCTCGGTGTGCTGGCTGCGCCTTATTATTTTGCCTCGCCAGAGAATCAATGGGAAGCCCTGTTGCATCCGACTATCCCTTCGTGGTTGGCGCCTTTGAATGAGCGCGGCGCAATGCAGGGGTTTTTTGAGGGGCTACCCTCAGGCTCAGTGCCCTGGTCGGTCTGGATTATGCCGTTATTCTGGTGGATGTGTCTGATCGGTGTGCTGACTTTTGTGCTGCTGTGTATGGCGGTGATGCTGAGAAAACAATGGGTGGAAAGTGAGCGTCTGGTTTATCCCCTGATTTCACCGGTGTCCGATCTGATTGAAGGAGATGAGGGGATATGGTCTGGGCTGATGCGCAATAAGCTGTTCTGGGTCGGGTTTGTTGTTGGATTTGGGCTTTTGGCATGGAATTTTGTATGGTATTTCTGGGATGCCTGGCCCCGTATCAACTTTTTTGGGCGCAAAGATCTGGTATTTATCGACGGGTTCCCCGCGATGACCAACAGGGTCAATTTGTACATTATCGGATTTGGTTATTTTGCCAATCTGGATGTGTTGTTTAGTCTCTGGTTTTTTTATCTAATTTACTGGGCGCAGAATGGGATTTTCAATCGCATTGGTCTGGATTTGGGTCCGGGTACAGGTGCGGCGAGTGCCTGGGAAAATCTGGGGGCGTTGTTTGCGCTGGTCTGGTGGGCATTGTGGACGGCGCGGCATCATCTGCGGGATGTGGTGAGAAAAGCGATCAATACAAAGTACGGGGTGGATGATTCGGGTGAAATGTTGTCTTATCGCACGGCTGTAGTGGGCGTGATTCTGGGATCGGGATTTTGTTTGCTATGGCTGTGTATGGCAGGGATCGAGTGGTACATCGGCGTTCTGTTTTTGCTCGCGCTCTACGGAGTGTGTTTGGGACTGGCAAAGGTGGTGTGTGAGAGTGGTTTGCTCTATCTGGCATGGGGGGTAAGTCCGCAGACATTGGTGACCAATTGTTTGGGGTCGGTGTCTATGGCGGGGGGGACGATTACAACGCTGGCATTTACAGAGGGGCTATTTTTTCACGGCAAGGGCCTGTTTATGTCGTCTCTGGCCAATAGTGCGAAGATGGGTGATCTGGCCGGTACCGATCAGAGGCGACTGGGCAAGAGCATGGGGCTGGCACTGCTGGTGGGTATTCCTCTGTGTATTTATTTGAGCCTGGGCTGGGGCTATGAACAGGGCGCGTATAATTTTGGAGGGTTTCCATTTCGCTATGGCCGCGATAGCGTGTTTGCGCGGGCGGTAAATATGATGCAAAGCCCTCAGGGACCAGCATCTTCTCGTCTGATGTTTTTTGGGGTTGGTGTGGTGGGCATGACGCTGTTGACGGTGTTGCGCTACCGCTTGCCCTGGTGGCCGTTGCATCCGATTGGGTTTGCCGTGGGCGGGAGTGGCCGTGCCACGAAATCGACGTGGTCTATTTTTATTGCCTGGGCGTGTAAGTTTTTGATTGTGAAAATTGGTGGTGTGACGCTTTATCGGCAGTATCGTCCGCTGTTTACAGGTCTGCTTTCGGGATATTCACTGGGGATAGGGGTGTCGTTTGCCGTGGATGTACTGTGGTTTATGGGGCGGGGTCACTGGATTCATTTGTATTGAGGAGGTTGGTGATTTTGAAAAGGTTTGGTTACACTCTGGCTATGTGGATGCTTTTTGTTCCAAATGTTGGGGCAGTTGAGCCATCGGAGATGGACTCGGTGCTGGTCGATATTATCAAGGGCAATTATTACGGGGCAATGATGCGGTGTGAGGATGTGATCGCAGCCGATTCGACAGCGGCGGATGCGTACCGATTTTTGGGATGGCTCCAGATTGTGACGCGGCAGGGCGATCTGCGCGAGGTGGGAGAGAATTTGCGACGGGCCATCCATCTGAAAATAGAGGATGCGGGAGCGCACAACGATCTGGGATTTGTGTATTTTTTTCAGCGAAATTACAGTCCGGCGATTGAAGCATTTGAGCAGGCGATTGCGATAGAACCCGATGCGACACTCTTTTACCGCAATCTGGGTTTTGTAGCTGAATTGGCAGGGGTGTATTCCGATTCGGAAGAGGCGTTTAGGGCTGTTTTGGAGCGGGATCCAACGGATGATCTGGCGGTTTACGGATATGGTCTTGCACTTGTTAAACAGGAGCGTTACGACGAGGCGCTGGAGGCGTTTCAAAAGGCTGTCCATATGTTTTCGGATCGCAAAGAGGCGCATTTAGAGGTGGGAAAAATTCTGCTGATGCAGGGCGATTATGCATCTGCTGCATCAGCATACAAACGGGCGACGGAAATCGATTTTGAAGATCCCAAACCCCATTATGGACTGGCACAGGCGTATCGAAATTTGGGCGATTCGCTGTTGGCGCGACAAGAGTGGGAGACGTTTAAATTTTTTGACAAACGCCACCGGCACGCGGTTCGAGATCAGTATGTGTTTCCCGTGAGATTTGATAAGATAGCTGATTTACTGGATTTTGCAGATAGGTTTGTGAGGCTGGGGCAGCACGAGAAGGCAATAGAGGTTTACCGGGAAGCGGTCACTCTGGTGGAAGATCCGGATTTGCCATGGCGGTTTAGTCCGGAGGTTCCCGTGGTCTATCTGGCTCTGGGGCTGTCCTATCAGGCATTGGGAGATGTAGATCGGGCGCGGCAGTCTTATGATGCGGCTTTTGCGCTGGGTGAAGGGGGTATGGTATCCGATGAGGCATTGAGACGCAAGGCAGATATGTTTTTGTGTGCCGATGGGTTGTCGCGTGATGTGGTAGAGGGGTATGAGCGGATTGTGGCGATGGATCCGATTGCCTATGCCGCGTTCTATATTTACTATCAGATCAGTCAGGCACAGGCGAATACGGGACATCTGAATAAGTGTATCTCGACATATCAGATCAAGGCAGATCAGATTGCGTATTCTGCGGGGTTGCTGGTGCGATTGGGTGTGGCACATGCGGTGGCGGGAGATATGGACGCGGCAAGGGCGTTGTATGACCAGGTGATTGAAGGAGCAGAGGATCCGCGCGAGTTATATCTCCAGTTGTCAATTCTCTACGGTCGGGCAGGGCGGAAAGCAGAGGCCGAGGCAATGGCGGCAAAAGCATCCACAGAAAAAAAACGCGAATAATTTGAGCGTTTTCGCAGATAAACGCAGATGGATGGGAGTATTAGTGATTAGAGTCATTGGCATTCTTTTTTTGCTTTTAAGTTCAGGTTCTGTTGCCGCAGAGCAATTTGTGGAGGTCTCAGAAGCGTCTGGTGTCTCGTTTGTGCATCGGACCGGCGCGCGGGGGAATTGGCATTATTTAGAGACCATGGGGTCGGGCTGTGCAATGTTTGATGCGGATGGGGATGGCGATCTGGATTTGTATTTTGTCAATGGAAAACACGGGCCGGCGGGTGGCGAGAACGCGCTTTATCGAAACGATGGCGGATTTCGCTTTACTGCTGTACCAGGTGCGCCGGGTGGGGGGTATGGGATGGGGTGTACGGTTGGGGACTATGACAACGATGGCGATCTCGATCTTTATACGACGGGTTATGGTGCCAATGTGCTGTATCAGAATGATGGTCGTGGCGGTTTTGTGGAAAAGAAGGCAGGTGTGGAGGGCGGTGGATGGTCTGCTGGTGCCACTTTTTTTGACGCGGATGGGGATGGCGATCTGGATTTGTATGTGGTGCGCTATTTGACATATCGTGTGGAAACCGACCCGCATTGTGAACGGGTGGGCGTTCGCACGTATTGCGATCCGGGCTATTTTGAGGGTGCGCCGGATTTGCTTTATCGGAATGAGGGGAATGGGCTATTTACAGATGTGTCCTTTGAGGCGGGTGTGGCGGATTCTTCGGGCAAGGGGCTTGGGGTGGTGAGTTTGGATTACGATGGGGATGGGGATACCGATCTCTATGTGGCAAATGATACGACGCCAAATTTTTTGTACCGCAACACGGGCGGACGGTTTGAGAATGTGGGTGTAGAGGCGGGTGTGGCGTTTAATGTGCAGGGCCGGACGCAGGCGGGTATGGGGGTCGATGTGGGGGATGTGGATGGGGACGGGCGATCAGATATTTTTGTGACGAATTTCTCCTACGAGACCAATGCGATTTATCAGCGTTCGGCGGGCGGGTTTTTTATGGAGGAAAGTGTGTCAACCGGAATTGCCGGAGCGTCTCTGCTGCCTCTGGGATTTGGCACTCATTTTTTTGATTATGACAACGATGGTGATCTGGATCTGTTTGTGGCAAATGGGCATATTTTTCCGAATGTACAGGCGTTTTCCAGGGCTGAGTCCTATTCACAGGCGGATCAAATATTTCGCAATGTAGATGGGCGATTTGAGGTGGTCAATGCGGGTGTTGAGGTGCCGGGGGTGAGTCGCGGGTCGGCGGTTGGCGATCTGGATGGAGATGGCGATCTGGATCTGGTGGTGTTGCATTCGGGAAAGCGTGCGCGGGTGTTCCGCAATGAGGGTAGGGACGCGGGACACTGGATCGTTGTAAAACTGGTGGGGGGGATGCGGGAAGCGAGAAGTGGATTTTCAAATAGGGATGGGATTGGGGCAGTGGTGCATGTGAGCGCGGGGGGTAAGATCCAGGTGCGCGAGGTTCGGAGCCAATCAAGCTATTTGTCGGCGAGCGATTTGCGGCTGCATTTTGGGCTGGGCAATGCGCGTCGCGTGGATCGAATTGAGGTGCGCTGGGTGAGTGGGCGCGTGCAGGTGTTGGAAGATGTTGGGGTGGACCGCGTTGTGGTTGTGGAAGAGAATTGATGTATTTAAAGGAGGCCGAGTATGGGTGATGCACGGAGAGAGGCGCGGTTGCTGTGGGAACTGGATGTGGAAGGTATTGGCGGGCAGATGGTTGTGGCGGATGTGAATGGTGATGGAGAGATGGAGTTTTTGTTGCGGCAGAGTCCGGGGCAGTTGAAGTCGGATCTCTATATTGAGCGGGGATGGAATACGGATGAGGAACGTCATTTGTTCTGCATTACGGCGATTGACCAGGAGGGCAATCAACTGTGGCAGGTGGGCGAGCCGCATCGGGGAGCAGATCCTTACTGCGCGCATGGGGGCAACGATTTTATCACTGCTGATGTGGATGGCGATGGGAAGGCGGAGGTGGTTTCGATTGTGTGGGATGTGCTGACGGTTTTTGACGGGGAAACGGGCGAGGTGCAGGCGGAGAAGAAGTTGCCGACAGATAATTTTGCCCAGGTGAAGGCCGGGAATTTGAAGGGCGATTCGACGCGGCAGCAATTGGTTGTGAAAGTCAATGATGGTGCTTATCCGCCTTATGAATACGGCAATCCGACTTATGTTCTGGATAGCGATTTGTCGGAGTTGTGGATGACGCCGCATTATCACGGGGCAGGGCATGCGCCGGTGTTGATTGATGTGGATGGCGATGGGTGTGACGAGATGTTGATCGGGTATAATCTGGTAGATAGCGACGGGACTTTGTTGTGGTCGATTCCAGTGGAAAATGCCACGGCAGAGCATGCAGACAATATCAATCCGGTGGATCTCAATGGGGATGGGGAGATTGAGATTGCGTATTCGGGTAGCCGGGATTTTTTTGTGGCGAATACGCAGGGCGAGGTGATATGGAGACGGCCTCATGAGCATTCGCAGAATACGACGGTGGGGCGTTTTCGCAGTGATATAGATGGGCAGACGATGATTTTGAACGAAAAGTGGATTGGGATGACGTGTTATACACCCGATGGACAGGCACTGTGGCAAAAGTCCGGTGTGGGATACGCGCAACACGCTGCGCGCGGCTGGCGGGATGACGGACTGGATCTGGTGATTTATGCCCCGGCTTTAAAGAAGCAACAGGAGGATGTGCCATACCATAGCGAGCCGGAAGATACACATCTTTACTGGCCGTTTTTGATGGATGGAGACGGCAACCGGGTGATGGAATTTCCCTTTCGAGAGGATTTCAAACAGCCCAAACAGCGCATTCGGGGATTTCGGGCTTATGATTATGGGATCGGATATGGCGCAATGGTGTTGGATCTGGATGGGGATGGAAGAGATGAGGTGCTGATTTACGACCGGCGGAAAATTCTGGTGTATGGCGCGCCAGCATAGCATCAGCCGCGCAGGAGGTGTGCTATGAGGAATCAGTGGATATTGTATCTTCTGTTTTTTCCCCTGCTTCATTGTGCAGGGAACACCGGTCTGCTGGATTCCGATTATTCAACTGTTGAGGGCCGCATTGCGTTTGTGGGACCGGGAGATTTCAGGACATTCAAAATTTTTGTGATGCGTCCCGATGGCGAAGGTTTGATGAGGCTTACGAGCGAGCAGGGAGGCTATACCAATCCCTCCTGGTCTCCGAATGCGCGGCGCATTGCATTTGCTTCAAACCGGGATGCCGTGGGAAATTACGCTATTTATATTTTTAACCTGGAGGATGGGGACATACAGAAGGTGGTCGATTTGCCCGGTCCCGACCTCGGTCCAGTCTGGTCTCCCGATGGTGGACAGATCGCTTTTCAGGCGCAGAAGGATAATAGAGATAGATGGGATATCTATACAGTCAACCTCAATGGTACAGGATTGCAAAATCTGACAAATTCTCCCAGTAGTGATGAAGCACCGGACTGGTCACCCGATGGGCGCAGGATTGCTTTTCAATCGCTTCAAGGGCAAAATATCGACATTTTTCTTATGGATTCAGATGGTTCTAACCAGATCAGGCTTACGGATTTTAATGGTGTTCAGAATATTCACCCGGCCTGGTCACCTGATGGAACGCGCATTGCATTTGCGTCAAATCGACATCAACCACAGGTGCGGAATCAGTTTCCAGAATGCGAGATTTATACTATGAATTCCAATGGGGCTATGGTGCGACGGTTGACCCGGGAGGCAAATTCCACAGTGGCTTTTGTTTCTCCTACCTGGTCTCCTGACGGTCAGAGGATTGCTTTTGAAGTGCGGCGAACCCTTGAGGGACAGGATGGCCTGGAACACAGGTTGATGATGATGAATGTCGATGGCACAGATTTGCATGAAGTTTCTGTGGATATGGAGGTCTCTGCGCCTCGCTGGTCGCCGAGACAAACCGAGTAGCGGTGATGGTGTTGCAGAAGTCATTCAAGGAGGTGTATTATGATCAATCGATGGGGCCTATATCTTCTATTTCTTTGTTTGTGTCCAATTCCCATTCAAGGGCAAGATACAGCAGAAGAGGCGATTGCGAGGTTGAGATCTCTGCGAATAATACGGAATCATAAAGATGGATATGTCGAGGGGAAAAAACTGGTTGAGCGGTTTCCGGATAATTTGCATCTGCGCGCGTGGTTTATCCATCACATGGCAGCGGAGAATAAAGCGGAAGCAGTTGCCGCCGCTGAAGAGATGGTCGCATCTCCTGAAAATAGCGCGTGGGGTTGGGTCGCGCTTGCGAGCGCACTTGATCGACTTGGTAAAGAGCGCATGGATGAGGCTCTTTTAGCCAGTGAAAAAGCCATGGAGATGTTACCCGACCATGCGGATGTCATAAATACGAGAGCGGATGTGCTGTATGGAAGCAATAAAGAGGATGCGATTACCTTTGTGGATGAGTATAAAATGCGAGTCGAGAATCCAGCCAGGCTTCTGGTCGTTAAGGGAAATGCCCTGTACTATACTTCTGAGAGAGGAAAAAACACGGAAAAGTTTGAGGCTTGTCTAAAGGCGTTTGCAGAAGCGCGCAAAGCCGATCCCGGCAATGCAAATGCCTATTATCGACCGGCTTATTATCTGACTGTGATGCGTCGTTATGATGAAGCCTATCCGCTATACCAAAAAGCGGCCCAACTGGCACTCACAGATGCAAAAGTACATCAGCGATTCTGGCAAATGATTCAGCGACTCAAGAATAAACCTTTATCAGAGAAAATTGCAGAGATAGAAGCTGATGCCGATATGTTTGTAAATGCGCGTGGGGGAGATGCGGCTTCTTTGCTGGCATTGTACAATGCCTATCGAAGTCTGGAACTCGAGGAAAAGAAAAAAATGGTTGGGGACCGCATCCTCAGTACCTATGGCGAAAGTGCAGAGGCGGAATGGGTGCTGGTGTATCGCTATCGCGCGATGGAGGAGGATGCTGGTGAAGAAGATTTCCAGGATCTCGAGCAAGAGGAGGCGTATCGAAACTTGTTGCGGGCGTTTATCGCGCGGTCCCGACACCATAATGATCGACTGCTGGGAGATGCATATCTGAATCTTTTCTATTCTATTCGGGAGGATTCTACGGTATCGGCAGAAGAACTCTTGGATGTGGTGCAGGGTATGGTTAAATATGAGAACCTCAACCCGCATCTCATATTTCCAAGAGGTGCGATGACGCTGGCGGAACGCACGTCGTATTATCGAGAGGCTGAGCAGATTGCCCGGGATGGTGTTGTGGCAGCGCAGGAATTTCTGAAAGATCAGAGGAAGTACTACGACTCAGAAGAAGAGTATCAACAAGACATAAACTGGATGACCGGGTTGATGGCGGATGCCCTCGGATGGGTGTTTTTTCAGGAAGGGCGTTTGGAAGATGCCGAGCGAGAATTGATGCGTGCCTATGAACTGAATCCCAAAGATGAGGGCACACTTTACCATTTGGGTCAGGTTTACGAGGCGATGGACAATTTCGATCAGGCGGAAATATTTTATAAAATGGGTATAGTCATTCTATCGCCAGGTGAAAATCCCAATGACCAGGCTCTAAAGTCACTCTATTTGAAGCGACACGGGAGTTTGGATGGGTACGAAGATTACTTAAAACCTTTAATAGCCACAGATCGAGAGACGCGAAAACAGGAGGTCCTATCTGCCCGGATGGAGGCTCCAGAATCTCCTCTTGCGTTTAATTTGAAGACATTAAAAGGTACACAAGTATCACTGTCTTCTTTGAAGGGCAAAGTCGTGGCGATCAATTTCTGGGGGATATGGTGTGGCTGGTGTGTGAAAGAGATGCCGGAGTTTCAGAGTTTGTACGAGCATTATAAGGACGATCCAGATGTGGCGATTTTGACGATTAATAATGATCGCATTCCAGAGTCGGTACCGCCGTGGATGGAGAAAAAGGGTTACACGTTTCCGGTTTTGCTCGATGATGGATATGTGAATAAAGCAGGTATTCAGGGCTTTCCCACAACCTGGTTTCTCAACAGGGAGGGGCAGATTGCGTTTCTAAAGCGGGGATGGACAAAAGAATTGGAGGAGGAATTTGGCTGGCGAATTGAGGCGTTGAGGGGCATTGAGGTAAAATAAATGGGGCAGGTGCGAGACGATCAGTTTAAGGTTCGTGCGGTGGTACTGGGGGCGTTTTTTGTGGTGCTGGTGAGCGTTTGGGCTACTTATTCTGAGTTTATTGTGCGGGCCTCCCGGTTGAACATGAGTAATTTTGCGCTGGCCCTATTTGTCCCCTTTGTACTGTGTGTCCTGATTGTGAATCCGGTGCTCAAAGCGCAGAAACCCGAGTGGGCATTCGGGCGTTCGGATTTGCTGGTGGCATTGACGATGGGGTTGGCCAGTGCAGTGATTCCGGCGGCGGACGGACTACCGGGATATTTGTTGGGGATTCTTGCGGCACCATTTTATTTTGCTACGCCGGAGAATGGGTGGGCGCCTTATCTGCACAATCACATCAGACCGTGGATGGCGCCCTCGGAAGACGGGCGGGCAATGACATGGTTTTTTGAGGGATTGCCGCCCGGACAGGCTGTGCCGTGGGGAGAGTGGGTTTTACCACTGCTCTGGTGGCTGAGTTTTATCGGTGCAGCGGCGTGTGTATCGATTTGTCTGGCGGTTTTGTTGCGGCGGCAGTGGGTGGATCACGAGCGATTGGTCTATCCGCTGGCAAATGTAGCGGTAGATCTGGTCTCGGCACCGAAACACGGGATACGGATGATTGGGGGAAGGCTGTTCTGGGCGGGCGCTGTGACGGGATTTGGGATGATTGCCTGGAACATCCTGTCGTATTTTTATCCTGGGGTGCCTAAATTTCCCACGGGCAGTTACCGGTCTGGAACGTCACTACCACTGGGCCGCAATTTTCCTGGAATCCGGATCAAGCTCAATCTGTTCACGATCGGGTTTGTGTATTTTGCCAATCTGGAAGTGTTGTTTAGCGTCTGGTTTTTTTATGTGTTGAATGTATTCCAGGTGGGTATCTTAAGACGGCTGGGATTTGATTTGAAGATTTCCGATAGTTGGGGCTCGTCATACGAGGTGGCTGGCTGGGAGGGATTCGGGGCGTTGACCGTATTTGTGGGCTGGGGATTGTGGATGGCCCGGAGGCACTTTTACGCCGCATTCCGCAGTGCTTTTAGAGGGGATCGGAACGCCGGAGATTCGGACGAGATGATGGGCTACCGGGCGGCGGTATGGGGGATGTTTATAGGACTGGGTTATCTGGTGTTGTGGCTACACGCGGCGGGGATGGCCTATGGTGCAGCCATTCTGTGTGTTTTAGCAACGCTGGTGACGTATGTGGGAGTAGCCAAGATCGTGGCGGAGACAGGGCTGATTTATGTGCGCACCCCATTGAGCGGTCAGGCTTTTACGATGGCTACTCTGGGTACGCGTACTCTGTCGGGGGCGACGATGACGGCATTGGCATTTTCCTATGCGCTGGTTTCCTACCGGGGACTGTTTATGCCCGGGTTGGTACACGGAGCTCGGCTGGCAGATTTTGTGCGTGGCAATCGACGCCTTCTGCTCTGGGCCGTGGTATTTGGTCTGGCGCTGAGTGCAGTGGTGTCGCTTGTATTAACGCTTCATCTGGCCTATGTCCACGGAGCCTATCATTTTGATGTGTGGCCCTATCGAAGTGGGAACAAAGCGGCGTTTAATGCGGCAGTTGCCAAGATGAAGACACCACAGGGTACGGACAGTACTCGACTGATGTTGTTCGGAATTGGTGCCGCGCTGATGGGACTGCTGAGTTTTTTGCGTTACCGGTTTCCGAGGTGGCCGCTTCACCCGATCGGGCTGACCATTCCCGGCACTAATTTTACACGAGAACTGGCGTTTTCAGCCTTTCTGGTTTGGGCGATCAAGGGGTTGTTGCTAAAGGGAGGGGGGATGGTGTTGTACCGCCAGTGGCAGCCTTTTTTTATCGGTCTGTTGGTTGGATATGCCCTGGCAGTAACGCTGTCTTTTGTGGTGGATATGGTCTGGTTTCCGGGACAGGGGCATGTGGTGCATGTATTTTGATTTTAGATTTATTTATGGCGGGATAGGAGACACCGCGTCGATGTAATTTTCATTTTTTGGGAGAGGATGACATGGCAAACAATGAGCGATTGCTGGCGGAGATTGATCTGGCGGGATGTCCGCTGGGTACGGTGCTGGATAAGACAGAACCGGATCAGAGTATCGAGGAGCAATATTTCAAGGGCTGGGGGAATGCGCTGGTCGCGCCCCCTAAGTGGAATATGCTGAGTAATTATCGGGTGGTGAAAGATGACGACACAGAGGTGTTGGAGCACACTGCCAAGTCGGATCGGTGCCTGGTGGCGGGCGAGCCGCTGTGGGGGGATTACACGGTGGAAGCACAGGTGCGGCAGTTGAACGCATATACCCAGCCGGGCAATGACGACCCCCATGCGATTGTCGCCCGGTCGGGGGTTATGGTGCGGTATCAAGATTTGAGGCGGTATTATTATTTTTGTATGGAGGGGTTTGATCGGTTTGTGCTCTATCGAAGAGAAGACGAGGCGTGGACTATGCTGGCGGATCTGCCCAACGGATTTGATAGGGGACAGTATTACACGCTAAAAGTGGTGTGTGAGGGCGAGCGGTTTGCGTGTTATGTGAATGGGGAGCAGGCATTTGTGGCTTATGACGATCGCTTTCCGACAGGGAAGGTGGGCGTGCGTACAAATACGCGAAGTCGCATGCGCGCGGTGCGCGTTACAACGAGTGCATATGGCAATGCCGCGTATGTGAGTCGGTTGGACGCCTATGAAAAAGAGGTGGCAGAGGAGGCAGAGAAGTATCCGAAGCCCGTGCTGTGGAAGCGGATTGACATTGGCGAGTTCTGGCCGTGTGGGGTTCGATACGGCGATTTTAGAGGGGCGGGGCAAAAGGAAATTGTGTTGCAAAAGGAGACGGATGAAGGCGTGCGCGTCGTGTGCCTGAATTTTGATGGGGAAGTGCAATACGATCGGACTTTTCCCGCTGCAAAAGGGTTGCAAAGGTCTGAGGTTCACGATCTGGATGGAGATGGGGTAGAGGACTTTATCGGTATTGAGGATGATCGGTTAAAGTTGGTGAGTGGAGAATCGGGTGAGGTGACAGCGGAAACAGAACTGCCGAGGACGGGACCGTATCGGGGATACAGGAATGCGAGCATGGGAGATGTTTTGCATTCGCTCAGGGTGATCTGGCCGTGTAAAATTAGAAAGACGGAGAAGGCGCAGGATTTGATTTTGCGAGATGGCGATGGCGCGGGCACAGGGTATTCGATCTGGGCATTTGACGAAAATTTGAATTTGCGCTGGCGACAGGATGCGCACAATGCGTGGTACGGGATGTATATCTGGTTTTACGATGTAGATGGCGACGGGCGGGATGAAATTTTGCCCGGTTACGATTTGTACGATGGAGATGGAAATCATCTCTGGACAATGGAGGGGGCGGAGTACATTGAGGATTCTGGCGGTGCAGGGCATATTGACCACGCTTCTTTTGGAGAATTGGATGGGGATGAGAGCAATGGACCAGAGGTCGGGATTGCGGGGAGCGATCCGGGGTTTTTCCTGGTGGATGCGCGGGATGGCACTTTGTTGAGTCACCTCCGCTATGGGCATGTGCAGGGGATTTACGCGGGGAATTTCAGACCCGATTTGCCGGGGTTAGAGATGTGGATGGGCGACAGATGGGGAACTTATGGGATTATGAATCTGGTGAGTGGGCAGGGGGATCCGCTGTCCCGGATGGAGCCGGATAACATGAGCCAGGGGGGACCGGCTGTGAACTGGGCAGGCGATGGGCAAGAGTTGTTGTTTATCAGTACCAGCGCGGAGTCATTCGGGTTTTACGATGCAGAGTGTCGCAAGGTGATCAAACCCGTGTGCGAGGGCATGCCGTTTGATTGGGCGGGTGGGGTTGTGGAGGATGTGGTGGGAGATCCGCGGGATGAGATTACGTATGTACACGATGGCGCGATTTATATTCTGACGCAGGATACGCCTTATAAGGGCGATAGGATCTACGCGCCTGAGCGGCGGATGGATATTTCGATACCGGGATGGAAGGAGCACAATGCTTGATATTCGTCGCACGATCGGGTTGTTGATGGTGTTGGGCTTTGGATGCGGAGAGGAGAAGATGGCTACGCCGAGCGCGGATTATATTTCTGCATTCTATACGGGTGTGTTTGCGCTGGAGGTAGGTGCTTTTGATCGGGCAGATGCCAGTTTGAGCCGTGCTCTTACAATGGAACCCGACGAGCCTGCTACGTGGGCAAATCGCGGGGTGTTGCGGTTGCGGCGCGGGGATTACGACGGGGCTGCAAATGACTTGAAGACAGCGCGTTCACTGATGCCCGAAAGTGGCGATATCGCGATGTTACAGGGATTGGTTGAGCGCAGCAGAGGGCAATCCGATGCTGCTATCGCGTTTTTTGAGGAAGCGGCGCAACAGGGGCTTGTGAAGGCGCAATACGCGCTGATGAAGGAACTTGAACGGCGAGGAGGAGGGGGTAGTGAGCAGGAGGTCTGGGCACAGTTGGAAACCCTGATCAAACAGGTGCCGGACAATTCCGTGCTGTGGGTCGAGAGGGCAAGGCAGGCGGGCAAACGGGGCGATGAAGAGGCTCTGCGCGCGTCGGTGGAGAAGTTGAGCGAGTGGGTAGGAGGCTGGCCGGATGCGGCGCAGGTGCAGTTGCGCAGTTTGCAAGGCGAGATGGAAGGGGGGAGTGAGGTAGCTTTGCAAACGATGTTTTTGCACAATGTGTTGTTGCGCGATCCGGTGTACCGACGCGCTCTGGATGCGCTGATTGTGCCGGCTGAACGCCTGGGAGATCCCGTGGTTGAATTTTTGAAGTTCAATGCGCCCCAGGCTATGCCAGCGCCTGCTGATTTAAACATGCACTTTGAACCCGAACCCGTTGCGGGTTTGGAGGGAAGTGACTGGCAGGTGCTCAAGCCTTTCTGGTCCAAAGAAGAGGTAGAGGTGGTTGCGGCGAGTGCTTCTCAAGTGTGGGGGATGGAGGGGATTGCGCTCGATTTTCCAGGGGTATCGGAGATGGGTGGGATGCTGACAGTTGATTGGAATAACGATTTTGCGTTAGATCTGGCACTGGTGGGGACAGAGGGTTTTCGATTGTTCCGACGCACTGAGGATGGCGAGGTTGAGGATGTGACTGGTTCCATCGGGTTGGAAGAAGAGATGGCTGGCGTGTGGGGAGCGGATATAGAGATGGATGGAGATGTCGATTTTGTGTTGGGGCGTTTTGATGGATCTCCGCTCGTGTTGCAAAATAATGGGGATGGTTCGTTTGTGGCGCAAGAACCTTTCAGTAATGTAGATGGATTGAGGGGTTTTGTGTGGGTAGATTGTGATGGAGATGGCGATCCCGATGCGGCGATGCTGGATCGAGAGGGGCAATTGATTGAGGCGATTAATGAACGGGCGGGGGTATTTACGCCAGGGGCGAAAAGGGCGGTGAACGGGATTGCGATAGGCGCAGGAGATCTGGATCGAGACGGGCGTGTAGAGCGTGTGATTTTAGATCGAGATGGTGCTGTGATCGCTGTGTCGCAAGGGGAGATACGCAAAATAATACAGAGTGATTCAACAGTTGGGTCTGTTCCGATTTTCATAGCGGATCTGGATAATAACGGTGCATTGGATCTGGTGTTTGGCAAACGCGCCTATTTGGCGTCAGAAATGGCTTATCATTCTCTGGATCTGAAAGCGCGCGTGACCGGTGTGGCGGATTTGACGGATGATGGTCGGCTCGATTTGCTGGGTGTTTCGGATGCAGGCGAGGCGTTGCAATTGGTGAATCAGAGCGATTTGGCGTATCACTGGCAGGCGATTCGCCCCCTGGGCGGAAAGGCACTGGGCGATGGGCGGATCAATGCACTGGGTTTGGGTGCCGAGGTGGAGTTGCGCTCGGGCGCGTTCTATCAGAAGCAAGTGGTGACGGATCCGGTGGTGCATTTTGGATTGGGGACCTATACAGGAGCAGATCTCGTGCGGATTGTGTGGCCCAATGGGATGCCTCAGGTGGAGTTTGATCTGGAGGTGGATCAGGTGGTGCGTGCCGTACAACGCTTGAAGGGGTCATGCCCCTGGGTTTTTGCGTATAATGGATCGGAGATGGGGTTTGTAACGGATTTTTTGTGGCGGTCGCCTCTGGGGATGCGAATCAATGCCCAGGTGGTTGCGGGTATTGCTCAGACGGAAGATTGGGTGAAGGTCAGAGGCGATCAGTTGGTCGCGCAAAACGGGGTGTACGATATACGGATTACGGGTGAATTGTGGGAGACGCATTTTGTCGATTGGGTGTCTCTCGTTGCAGTTGATCATCCCGAGGGGACGTCGATTTTTGTGGATGAGCGTTTTGCCCGGGTTTCTCCATCGCTCGAGATTTACGCGACTACGCAGCCTCGCCCCTTTGCTATTGTGAAAGATGATCGGGGGCGCGACGTGACCGATAGGGTGCGGGTGCGGGATGGACAGTATGTGGATACTTTTGAGCGGGGTGCGTATCAAGGGGTGACGCGGGAACACTATGTGGAGGTGATGGTGGGAGACGAGGTGCCTAAGGAAGGACCTCTGTGGCTGGTCGGTCAGGGATGGATTCATCCGACGGATAGTTCGATCAATGTGGCTCTGGGACAGGGTAGCCATCCGCCACCTCAGGGCCTTTCGCTACATGTATTTGATGGGACTGATTGGCGCGTCGTGCATCCAGATCTGGGGTTTCCAGCCGGAAAGCGCAAGACGGTGTTGATCGATCTGAGCGGTGTTTTTTCGCGAGATGTTCCCCGAAAATTTAGATTGCAGACCAATTTGGAGATTTATTGGGATCGTTTGGCGTGGGCCGTGCCACTTGAAGACAGTGTGATGACGGTTCAATCTGTCCCTTTGGAGCACGCGCGGTTGCGTTATCGCGGGTTTTCCCAGGTGGCGGAGACAGATGCGAGTTCGCCCGAGGTGCCGAATTATCACGCGCTTGGCGGGACTTCGCAAATGTGGCGAGATCTCGTGGGATATTACACGCGATACGGAGATGTAGAGCCATTGCTAGCACAGGTCGATGATCGATATGCGATTGTGAATGCGGGAGATGAAATCCAATTGCAATTTGAGGCTTTGCCAGATCCAGGGAAGCAGATACGGGATTTTGTGTTGAAAGGCGATGGATGGGTTAAAGACGGCGATTATAATACGGCTTTTTCAACGACAGTGTTGCCTTTGCCTGCGCACGGGGTTTTGACTTATGATCGCGCGCCTGAAACGCTTGAAGATGATCCGGTGTTTAAGCGCAATGCAGGGGATTGGCAGCGGTTTCACACGCGGTATGTGACGCCCGATTGGTTTGATCATGCACTGAGGAATGACAGGCGATGAAGCGGGAAGATAGCGGGATAGAGGAGAGACGTCCCAATCGCGTCGTGCGGATTCTGGTGGTGCTGTTTTTTGGGTTATTGCTGGTGGCACTGGGCGCGATGAAGTGGGGGGTTGGGCAAGTGGAGAAAGTGAGTGGCACTGGCTCTGAACGATATGGATTCTACCTGAAAGAAGTTGGAAAACAGGTGGGGATCAATTTTGTACATGAAGCTCCTGTGTTGGATGCAAAGCTGGATCATATTATGCCAATTATCGCGTCGATGGGCGCGGCGGTTTCGGTGGTGGATTACGACAGGGATGGTTGGCAGGATTTGTATGTGACCAGCAGTCGCAGGGGCAGTTTAAATCGGCTTTATCGCAATTTGGGAGGGACGGGTTTTGAAGATGTGGCTGAGACAATGGGCGTGGCGGATGTGAATCGAGCGGGCGTGAGTATGGGGTCTGTGTGGGGTGATTACGACAACGATGGGTTCGAAGATTTATTTTTGTATAAATGGGGCCGTCCCGAGTTGTTTCGCAATCGGGAAGGAAAGGTGTTTGAGCGCGTGACTGAAACAGCGGATTTGCCCAGGTGGATCAATGCCGGGAGTGCGATCTGGGTAGATTACGACTGCGATGGGTATCTGGATATTTTTGTGGCGGGTTACTGGCCCGATTCCCTGAATTTGTGGGATTTGGAGACCACGCGGATGATGCCGGAGAGTTTTGAGTATGCGAATAATGGGGGACGGAAGTATTTGTTGAAAAACTCGGGCGATGGGACATTTGAAGATGTGACTATGCGGGTTGGGATCACGAGCAGAAGGTGGACACTGGCGGTGGGTGCAGCGGATTTGAACGACTCCGGGTTTCCCGATCTGTTTTTATCCAATGATTACGGGATTTCCGAGTTGTATGTGAATGAGGGCGGAGAGCGGTTTGTCGAGATGGGAGAGCAAGCCGGGGTGGGGCGCCAGCCAAAGAGCGGTATGAATGCCGCATTTGGCGATGTGCTGAATCGGGGGGATCTGGCAATTTACGAGACCAATATTTCTCAGGCTGGCGTTCTCATTCAGGGAAATAATTTATGGGTGCCCCTGGGAGGCGAGACCTTGCGGTTTGAGAATTTGGCCGGGGCGATGGGTGTTGATCTGGGGGGATGGAGTTTTGGCGCCCAGTTTGGGGATTTGAACAACGACGGGGCGCTGGATCTCGTTTTGACCAATGGGTATGTTTCAGCAGATGGAAATGGGAATTACTGGTACGATTTTTCTCAGGTGGCGGGCGGACACAGCGCGATTATCTCTGATGCAAAAAACTGGCCGCCGATGCGAGGCAGAAGTCTGGCAGGCCATCAGACCAAGTGCGTTTGGGTGAACGACGGGATGGGACAATTTGTCGAGGTAGCACAGAGTGTGGGGGTTCGGGATCGATTCGATGGGCGGGCTGTGGCTCTGGTAGATCTGTGGAACCGGGGGATGCTGGACGTGGTGGTGGCCAATCAGCGAGGACCGCTTTTGTTGTACCGTAATACAGTGCGGGCAGAGACAAACTGGATTGGGTTCGATCTGTTTGGGCAGCAGAGCAATCGCAGTGCGATTGGGGCGCGGGTGCAGGTGTTCTGGAATGACGAGGTGCAGGTGCAGGAGGTGTCGGGGGGTATTGGCTATGCCGCGCAGAATCAGCGTCCGTTGCATTTTGGTTTAGGCGAGGACACGGCGGTTGATAGCGTTTCAATACGCTGGCCGTCGGGACAGGTACAGATGTTTTACGCGCCCGAAGTGCGGCGGATACATCGGATTGTAGAGAATTGAAATGGATCGAGCGAGCGGGTTCTGGAAATCGGTCTGGACGGGGTTGCAAAGCCGCTATCTGTCACCAATATTGATTACGTGCATTCTGATTGGGGGACAGATTACTTTTGGCTTTTTGGAGAGTCTGAGGCAAACGCTGACAGCTATCCTGAGTAGCGTGCTGACTGAATTTGCACTGGGGCGATTGACGTGGGGTGTGTGGCCGGGGCTGGTCAGTGCGTATATTACCGGGATCAGTGTGGGGATTTTGATCCGCTCGCCTCTGGTCTGGCCTTATGTGTTGTGCAGCGTGTTGTCTATTGCATCTAAGTATGTGTTGCGATGGCGCGGCAGGCATTTGTGGAATCCATCCAATTTTGGGGTGAGTATTATGCTGTTTCTCGCCCCTGAAGTGGTGGCGGGGTTGAGTATTCAGTGGGGCAATACTCTGTCGGTAATGGTAATCATCTGGATTCTGGGAAGTGCTGCACTCTGGCGATTGCGGCGGTTTCATATCTGCGCGGTATATGTTATTTCGTTTTTGGCCTTTGCCCTCATCCGTTGCGCGTTTACCGGGCAGGCGTATTTGACAAGTATTGCGCCTATTACAGGGCCGATGTATCAGTTGTTTATTTTTTTTATGATTACAGATCCCAGAACGACTATGTTGACGCGAAAAGGGCAGTGCATTGTCGCGTTTCTGGTGGCTTTTGTCGAGATGATTTTGCGCTTGAATGAAGCGATTTACGCGCCGTTTTACGCGCTGTTTCTGGTGGGACCAGCGGCGAATGCGTTTGAGATATGGCGAGGGGAGGCGAAGGGAACTGTTGATGGCTAAAACAGGTGGATTTTTTGGATATAATTGATTTTGTCGTGTTGGGAGTTGGTGGTTTTTTGATTGGCGTGATGCGCGCGGGATTTGGCGGTGGCATTGGTGTGGTAGCTGTGCCGGTTCTCGCGCTCGCAGTGCCCGCAAAGTCCGCGCTGGGGCTTGTTTTGCCGCTTTCTCTGGCAACCGATGTGATCAGTGCGAGATACTACTGGGGGCATTGGGTTGGGGACCATGTCAAGGCGTTGATGCCCGGCATGGCGCTGGGTATTTTGATTGGCGCGGGTATTCTGGATATTGTGCCAGAGGTCTGGTTTCGGCGCCTGTTAGGTGCTCTGGCATGCATTTTTGCAGTGCTACAGACCATGAGGGATCGGATACTGGTGAATGTGAAACCGCCGGGGCCGTGGATGCGTTTTGGCGTTGGTGTGACTTTGGGGGTGGTTTCCACATTGGTTTCTGCAGGTGGCGTGATTTTGATGTTGTATTTGTTGCCGCAGGGCCTGATCGGGCGTACGTTTGTGGGTACTGCGTGGATTTTTGGCATTGTTTTGAATCTTTTGAAGTTGACGCCTTATGTTTTTTTGGGATTGATCAATTTCCAGAGTCTGATGATGGATGTGTGGATGTTGCCGGCTTTGTTCCTGGGGGCTGTGGTCGGTTTGTTTTTGAACCGGCGGTTGTCCCCTATGTGGTTTAACCGCAGCGTGCTGGTTCTCGTGCTGGGAATTGGTCTGAAATTGATGTTGTCGTGAGGTGTTGTATGGAAAGCTCTGAACGCGGTCGGTTTTGGACGCTGTCAAATGCCGTTAGTTTGTTGCGCGCGGTGCTGATCGTACCCGCTGTGTGGCTTATTGCATTGGGCCCAAATTATGTATGGGAAGCATTCGGCGTGGTGGTGGTGATGATTGTCAGCGATTGGATAGATGGGTGGCTCGCGCGCAGGCGGGGTGAAATTTCACAGTGGGGGAAGATGCTCGATCCTCTGGCTGATAAAGTGGCTGTTGGTGCGATTACAATTGCCATGGTTGTGTTCAAAGGTCTGCCCGTATGGCTGGTTGTGGTCGTTTTGTTGCGCGATGTGGTGATTTTTTTGGGGGGGATGTATCTGGTCAAGCGACACGATGTGTTGTTGTCTTCCAATTTTTGGGGCAAGGTCACAACGCTGGTGCTGAGTGGGTTGCTTTTGGCCTATTTATGGGATGCCGATGTGCTCAAGCCCGCGCTGATTGGCCTGAGTGTTGTGTTTCTCGTTGTTTCACTGATTAGTTATGGTCGGCAGTTTTTTGATGTTATAAAAAAATAGTGGAGTCGATGTGCAGATCAGTGTGATTATTCCCGTTCTAAATGAAGAGACCGTTATCGGCTCGTGTCTGACTCAATTTTGTGGTGTTGAGGATGTGGAACTGATTGTGGTAGATGGTGGGAGTACGGATGGCACGCAACAAGTGGTTGAGGCGCGTGGTGATGTACAATGGGTTCAGGCAGGGAAAGCAGGGCGGGCACTGCAAATGAATGCCGGTGCGAAAAGGGCTACGGGCGATGTGTTTTTGTTTTTGCACGCCGATACGTTTTTGCCTCCTGATGGAGTGATGTTGATACGCGACTCGTTGCGCGTGTCCGGTGTGGTAGGGGGGCGGTTTCAACTCGGGTTGTCGGAGAAGACGATTGGTTTTCGGTTGGTTGCGTTTTTGAGTACATTGCGCTCCCGGTATTTGGGGATTACTTATGGCGATCAGGGAATTTATGTTCGGCGAGAGACTTTTGACGCTTTGGGGGGATTTCCATCCTTGCAGTTGTTTGAGGATTCCGAGTTTTGCTCGCGTGTAGTGCGTGTGGGAAAATTTGTGATGCTCAATGCACAGGTATGCAGCTCCACGCGGCGATGGCGCAAGTGGGGCTTTATGCGCACTGTAGCAGAGATGTGGGTGTTGCGTATTCTCTATACGTTTTCTGTGTCGGATGTCACGTTGAGTCGATGGTATCGGTGATTAAAATGGAATACAGGATATTTGGTAAAACGGGATGGGAGGTCAGTGAGATAGGGCTTGGCGGGTCGTGGTTCTACGGGCGTCCGGAGATGGGGCTAAAACCGGTGTCGCATGGCGTGGCGGTGGTGGAGCGGGCGCTGGAATTGGGTGTGAATTATTTCGATACGGCACCGCTTTACGGACGCGGGCGCAGCGAAGAGGTGCTGGGTGTCGCGCTGTCGGGTGTGCGAGAGCCGTATTATCTGGCGACAAAGGTGGGGTATTATCCCGAGCCATTTGACTATACACGCGATGCGGTATGGCGCGGTCTCGATGCGAGTTTGAAGCGGTTAAAGCGCGATCATGTGCACCTTTTGCAGGTGCATGAGGCTGAAAAGGCCGGGTGGCCGGGGTTGTTTGATGCGGGGCGGACTATAGAGGCGTTGTTGGAGATACAGGCTCAGGGAATTTGCGATTATATTGGGCTGACGGGTTCTGATTTGGATTTGATGTCTCGGGTGCTCAAAGAGACCGATGTTTTTGTTTCGGTGATTACGTTTTGCAAGTACGATTTGCTGACGCGAGAAGCAACCGAGGAATTGGTTCCCACGGCAGCATCAGAAGATGTTGCCGTGATTTGCGCTTCGCCATTGCACGCGGGGTTGTTGGGTTCAAAAAGGGGGCAGTGGATAGCGCAGGGGCGATTTGCCGATTTGTATGACAATTTAATGCGGGTGGAGAAAATTGTTGAAGGTGTAGATGAACCCATGACGCGCACGGCTTTGCGCTATTTGTTGTCGGACAATCGGGTGTCGATGTTGCTGTGCGGGGTATCGGATATTGATGAATTGGAGGATTGTGTGGGTGTGTCGGATGGTGGGAGATTATCCCGTGAATTGATTGCAGAGATTGAGGAGGGATAGTATATGCAACCCGTCCGCATAGGGATGATTGGATTGGGACATATTCCACAGAATGCACATTTACCAGCCCTGTCCCAATTAGTCGAAAAAGGCGAGGTGGTATTGCAGGCATTTTGCGATGTGGATCAGGGCGTTGTGTCTGATCAGGCAAAGGTGTGGGGCGCGAAGTCTGTTTATACGGATCACCGCGAGATGTTTGACAAAGAGAAACTGGACGGGGTTTATGTGTGTTTGCCCCCGGCTTTGCATACAGATGCAGAGTTGATCGCAGCAGAGAAGGGGATCGCCCTTTTGGTGGAGAAACCGCAAAGTTTGGATATGGCTCAGGCTGTGGCGTTTTGCGAGGCTATTGACCGCGCGGGTATTGTTTCTCAAGTGGGATTCATGAGTCGATATTATCCTTCATCTGAATATTTGAAGGCGATGCTCGAATCGCGGGTGCCACGGCACGCACAGGTGCAGTTGTTTTACAGCGGGCGGCATGTCCGATACTGGACGAGTCGCATGGCTCTGTGCGGGGGATCGTACGTGGAGAATACGATTCACATGATCGATTTGTTGCGTTTTTTTCTCGGGGATATCGAGGCGGTGTCAGCGTTTTATTTTTATCGCGCGGAAGGCGAAGGGCCAGAGCCGATCAATATGCCGTATGTCTATAATGTGAATTATCGATTTAAGAGCGGTGTGGTTGCCAATGCGACGACATCGCGGGTGTTGACCAATGTGAATTACGCGCGGCGCGAGGTGACGGTGGTTGCCGATGACGCGCTTTTCGAGTGGTCGGCGCAAAATGTCGTGTTGAATGGTGAAGAAGTCGCGGCGTGGGATGATCGGCCCAATGCATTTGCGTTTCAGACAGAGGCATTTGTCGATGCGATCCGCAACGGAGACCGCACCGCGATGCGGAGTTCTTATGGCGATGCCCTGAACAGTCTGGCGGCTGTGCTGGGAGCCAATGCATCAGCCGAACGCGGTGGGGAGCTTGTGTTGTTAGAGGACCTGATTGCCGGGCGGGTGACGTGGTCGCCTGGAGAGGATGTCTGACTGTGGATATACATTTTGCAACCCTATCAGAATTGGGCGCGTGCTATCGAGCGGGGGAAGTGTCGCCGGTTGAGGTGGTGGATGCGTTGCTCAAGCGCATTGACGAGTACGGCGATCAGACAAAGGCGTTTCTTACAATTACGGCAGAACGCGCTCGCGCTGAGGCACAGGCGGCGGAGGCGATGTTGCGGTCGGGATCGGATTTGGGGCCTTTGCACGGCATTCCAATCGCGCTTAAAGATCTGTTTCACACGGCGGGTATTCGCACGACTTCAGGGACAAAAGTATGGGATACATTTGTGCCGGAGGATTCGGCAACCGTCGCAAAGCGTCTGTCGCAGGCGGGTGCTGTGTTGATGGGCAAGACCAATATGGTGGAACTCGCATTCGGGCCTTATGGTTTGAATCCCCATTACGGTACACCGCCCAATCCCTGGGGATCAGAACGCGTGCCGGGTGGGTCGAGCAGTGGGTCGGGGGTGGCCGTGGCGGCGGGATTGGCGCCTGTTGCGATGGGTACAGATACGGGTGGTTCTATTCGTATCCCGGCGTCGTTTTGCGGTATTGTGGGACTCAAACCCACGCTGGAGCGGGTGAGCCGCGCTGGTGCAATGCCGCTTTCGTGGACGCTGGATAGCATGGGACCTTTGGCGCGGTCTGTGGAAGATGCCGCGCTGGTGCTTGAAGCGATTGTGGGGCCTGATGCGGCTGATCCGGTGACGTTAAATCAGCCGCTGGTGGATGTGGTACGCGGGTTAAAGCGAGAAGTGAAGGGATTTCGCGTTGGGTTTGTGCGCGATCCGTTTTGCGATGGGGCAGATGCTGAGGTTATTGCTTCGGTAGAAGCCGCGGCAGGGATTTTGTGTGAATTGGGAGTCGATGTGGTGGAAATGCAATTTTCCGAGGCGCGGGAAGAGTTAGACGAAGAGCTCGAGGGACGCGGCAGTGCGATGATTATGTGCGTGGAGGGGTATGCGTGTCATGGGGATTTTATAGCAGAGCATGGTGAGATGATGGACCCTCGCATTCGAGCGCGGATTGCACATGGCGCGTCTTTTTCTGCGCCGGATTATGCGGCGGTTTTACAGCGGCGCGAAGAGTTGCGGATCTCGGCCCGCGAGACCCTGCGAGATGTGGATGCGGTGATTTGTCCGACGATGTTGACGGTTGCACCACGTATCGCAGATGTGGATGTCGCGCCCATAAGGTTGACGACGCGGCTGGTCAATTTTTTGGGTTTATGCGCGGTATCGGTTCCGTGTGGATGGTCCGATGAGAATTTGCCCATCGGTTTGCAGGTTATTGGCAAGCCATATGACGAGGCCCGAATTTTGCGCCTGGCGTATGCTTATGAGCAAGCGGTTGGTTTTCGGTTGACGCCCGACTTTACTCAGACATAAATGTTGTGGTAAATAGCAGATTGAGATCGACTTTTTGGTCGATCAGGTCCAGGCTGTAGAGAATATCCTGTGTTTGTTGCCATTTTGCTTTTGTTTGGGCACCCAGGCCCTGTTGTTGTGTGTCGGCGCTTTGCAATAGGGGAATAAGATATTTGAAATTGGCGCGGTTGAAGGCCTCGTCGCTTTCGGGACGCGCGGCCATGTAGGCTGCTACGGCATCTTCGGGATGATCGACAGCGTGTTGCCATCCGCGCAGGCTCGCCCGCAAAAAGCGTTTGACCAGATCGGGATTTTCTTTGAGAAAAGATTCGTTGGCAATGATATTGGTGCTATAGACATCTATGCCGTAATCCGATAGGGCAAGGCGATTGACCGCGTGACCCTGAAGTTCGACTGTGACGGGTTGGTCTTCGGTGTATCCGAGCATGGCATCGACTTGACCCGCGAGTAGCGGTGCTGGGCTGGATTCGCTCATGCCCATGAGTTGTATGTCTTCTTCGGAGATATTTTGGTGGCGCAAAAAGGCTTGAAATTCGCGGTGTTTCGTGCCGCCGATATTGACGCCAATACTTTTGCCGATCAGGTCCTGTGGTGTTGTGATATTTTTTTCCACGAGCGAATAAACGACCACCGGGGTTTGTTGATTGATCACGGCGAGCGATACAATTGGGATGTTTTGTGCTCTTGCCATAACAGTTGCTGATCCGCTGGCTACGCCGAGTTTATAGGTGCCATTGCCCACGACGCGGGCCGCAGTGGGAGCACCACTGCCTTCGAGAATTTCGACCTCAAGGCCCTCTTGTTCATAAAAACCCTTTTGTTTAGCAACAAAAAAGCCCGCGTGTTCCATCTGCGCTTTCCAGTCGAGAATGAACTGCACTTTTGTTTTTTCTGTATCAGCACAGGACAAGGTGATGAGTGCGAGGGCAAGAGCGATGAATATTTTTTGCATGGGAATACTCCTTTTAGCGACCTATGGTTTCAACGGCACCACCCCAACGGCGCAGAGCTGTTTTTTCGAGGCCATCAACGAGTAGAAACAGGCCAGTGCCCATGCAGCCGAGAGCGAGCAGAGCGGCAAACATCAAATCAGTGGCGAGTTCTGAATTGGCCAGGCGAATGAGGTGGCCCAAACCCGCACTGGAGCCGACAAATTCACCGACTACAGCGCCAATCACGCTGAGCGTGATACACATTTTGAGTGCGGCAAAAAGATAGGGGATGGCATTGGGCAGGCGCACTTTAAAAAAAATTTGTCGTTGGCTGGCCGAGAGCGACCGCATCAAGTCGAGGATGGATTTGTCAACGGATAAGAGCCCGCGGGTGGTGTTGATCACAACGGGAAAAAAAGAAATGAGGCCCGCAATAATCACTTTGGGCAAAAGGCCAAACCCAAACCAGATGACAAAGACAGGGGCCAGTGCCTCTTTTGGAAAGGTCTGCGTGGAGATGACCAGTGGATAGAGCATTCGTTCGATCAGGCGGGAGCGAGCCATTGCAATGGCGCACAGTAGCCCCGATGATGCGCCTGTGAAAAAGCCGCCGAGGGCTTCGGTGAGTGTGACGAGACCGTGAGAGAGCAGGAGGCGATGGGATGCGGCAAATTTGGACAGGATTTGAGAGGGTGGCGGAAGGATAAATGCGGCGATGTCGAGACTTCGCACGACTATTTCCCACAAGCCGAGTAGCAAGGCGATAAACAGTCCCGAAAGAGCGTATTCTCGGGCAAAAAAGCGGATTAGTTTCACAGGTCAAACAAGATGATTTGAGCGTGGAGGGAACCGGCCTGGCTGTGGTATTCGGGATTTTCGTTCATGGCGAGAAATAGCGGGCCTTCGTAGGGCGAATAAAAATCAAAATAATTGCCCACCGAAAGAATGGGACTGTCGGCAATACGCCCAACGAGTGCCCCCACATTTGTGCCGGGCAAGAGATATTGATCATTGGCGGGACGCCCTTCAATGCCATCGGGGCCACACCAGACAATGGTAAGCGGACGCATCTCGGGAGACCAGAGGCCCTCTGCAGTGATAATTACGCGCTGGTCTTTTTGTATCTGGAGGTACATTTCTTGCCACACGGCGTTTGGACGAACGGTTTTGGTAATTGTGAATGCCACAGTTTCTCCTCGGTTTGGGTTGTAAAACGGTTCGCAAAGTACGCCTGTATAAAATGCTTGTCAAGCGGAAAGTTCGAGAAAGAAATTGACTCGAAATGCAGAAGATTTATATTAGGTGCCCGTTGAAAAATTTTCAGAAGGAGAGAGCCGTGGATCGCAATACAAATTTTGACAAAACTATGAATACTATTATTGGGCGTGGAGCAGTTTCTGAAGGTCATTTTCAAATTGAAGCTGGCGTGCGTGTGGATGGGGTCTTGAAAGGCGAACTCGAGTCATCCGGTACGCTGATTGTGGGAACGTCGGGTGTTGTTGAGGCCAATGTAAAGGTGCGCGACGCATTGGTTAGCGGGCGCATTGTGGGGAATCTGGTGGCTGAAGAGAAAGTGCATTTGCAGTCACAAGCCACTTTTATTGGGAAAATTCAAACGGGTGTCTTGATCGTTGAGGATGGTGCTGTTTTTAAGGCTGACTGCGATGCGGGCAGTGAGATATAAGAGGTTGATCAGATCGAGGAAGAATCATCAAATTAAACATAAAAGGCACTGCGCGAGGAAGCGCAGTGCCTTTTTGAGAAGAACTAAAACCCCAAGTGATCGGTAAGGTTTGCCGACTGCCTGGGATTTTTTGTCATTGCGCGCGTGCTACGGCTGTGACGCGCTTGGCAAATTGCGAGAGGTCGTCCATGAGGGAATAGACCGTGGGTAAGAGTACGAGGGTCAGGATTGTTGAGATGGACAGCCCGGAAATAACCACCAAGCCAATTGGTCCCCAACGTCTTGAGGTACCTTCGGCATTGCCAAAGAGCATGGGAACAACCAGTGGCATCAGACCGATGATAGTGGTGGTGGCGGTCATCATAATCGGACGCAAGCGATCTTGTCCACCGCGAATAATGGCATCGCGGCGAGTAAGTCCCTGTTTTCGGTATCTGTTGATGTGATCGACCAGGACAATACCGTTGTTGACCACGATGCCAAAGAGTACGAGGAGGCCGTATTTGGCATTGCTGTCCATGGCGATTTTGAAGGTGTAGAGACCGAGCGCGACGCCGATGAATGCGAAGAAAATGCAGAACATAATAGTGAGCGGATGGACATAGGATTCAAAGAGCGAGGCCATGATGATGTAAATGAGAATGAGAGCCAGGATCAAAGTCTCGTAGTCCTGGTTCTGTTCTGCATTCATAGATCTGAAGCGGCGGTCCATTTCATAGGTATATCCCTTGGGCAGGGGCACGCCTTCCATGCGCATTTTCATGATCTGGCCCACGCGAAATACCGCCTGCTGGTCTGTGTTGGCAAAAACAGTTACGGTTGACATGCGGTCTTCGCGTTGGATCGTGTTGCGGCCGGTCGTCAGGTCGAAATTCGCCAGGCTGGAGAAGGTGACCATGCCGCCGTTATCGCTTTCAAACTCCGTTGTTTTGAGTTGTTCGAGAGTGGCGCGATCTTCTTCGCGCAGCAGCACTGTGATGTCGATTTCGCCATCAGGGGTTTTGAAGTTGGAGCCGCCGCGCGAACCGAGCGCAGAGGCGATGGTGTTGGCAATATCGCGCGGCGAGAGACCATAGCGCTGTGCGCGCTCGCGATTGACTGTGACGCGAATTTCTTCGGTTCCACTTTCGAGACTGGTCTGTATTTCGTGAACGCCGGGCATCCCCTGCATGCTGGTTTCAATGTCTTCGGCCAAAATGGCCAGCGTTTCTTGGTTGCGTCCTTTGAGTTGAACGCCAGCCCCCACGGCAGAACTACCGCGGCCACCGCCGGATTTGAAACGCACGCCCGGAATGTCTTTGGGCAGGAGGGCCATAACTCTGCGCTGAACTTCATCTGTGGTGAGTTTGCCTTCGTCTGCCGGCGTGAGATAAAGGGTCAGGCGAGTGCCGCGCCGACCACTGTATCGGCTGCCAATGGCTTCGATGTCGAGATCGTCTTTTAAGGGGATGAGTATGTCTTCGGCAATTTTGAAGACCTCACGCGCTTGATCCACATCGTAACTGCGGGGCATTTCAATGGTGAGCCTTACGGCACGGCTGGGCTGATAGCGGAAGGGTTGTTGTTCTACTTTGCCGTAGATGTAGTTGCCGACAAAAAGGAGAACACATGCTACCGAAAGAGTTGCCCAGCGGTAGTGAAGGGTGGAAGAGACCAATTTGGCATAGAGGGCTTTGGGACCGATTGAATGGTAGCGGATGTATAGAAAGATGACCAGTGCAATGACGCCGGGAAAACCAATTTTGGCAAATGTCGGAAGTTCACTGATGGTCTTGTAAAAATTTTCCCACATGCCCGCGTAATTAATTTTGCTGAAGTCCGTGTAATAAATAAAGGCTCCCAGGCCCAGCGCGGCTACAAGGCCGACGATGCTCTTGAGAACGCGATCAAGGGTTTTACCATCTTCATTGAAGGCGCGAGAGGCTGCCAGCGGAATAAGTGAGAGCGCGATACTAAATGAGGCAATAACAGATATGATCACGGTAACGGCAAAGTCGCGCATGAAGAGCGAGGTGCGCGAGTCGGTGACAAAAATGACAGGGATGAATACGCAGATGGTCGTGAGTGATGCGGCGAGGACTGGAAGACCGATTTCATCGCTGCCCTCAAGTGCGGCCTGTCTGGCATCTTGCCCTACTTCAAATCGTTTGCGAAAAATATTTTCAAGGGCCACGACAGCGGGATCGACGAGCATACCGATGGCGACCATTAGCCCCATCATGGAAATGAGATTGAGGGTGATGTTCGATCCGGATTGCCGCATGAAATACATGATCAGGAATACGGTAAGCACACTGATGGGAATCGCAGAGCCGATGATGAGCGTGCTGCGGAAATTGCGAAGGAAAATAAAGATGGCGATGACGGCCAAAAGACCACCCAAAATAGCAGATTGGCTAAGACTGGCGATGCTATTTGTCACGTCGATAGATCGGTCGCGCACCATGTGCATTCGGAGCCTGTCCTTGCCGACCTCTTCGTGGATGAGGGCGAGTTCGTCGCGCGCGAGTTTGCAGACATCGACCATGTTGGCCGTTGAGGCTTTTTGGACTTCAAGGGTTAGCGAAGGACGTCCATCGAGGCGTTCAAATCTGCGGGATTCGGGATAATCGTATGTGACATTGGCAACATCGTCGAGAGTGAGATTGGGGCGAATGGGCAGATCGCGAATTTGATCAACGGTTTCAAATTCGCCCATGCTGCGAACGGCGAGACGTTTGTTGCCTTCGGTGACATATCCCGCAGAGACATTGATATTGTTGTTATTCAGGGCACGATTGATGGTGCGGAAGTCCATCTTATAGGCTGTCATGGCTTTTTGATCGACTTCGATGAGGAGGTCTTTTTCTTGCAATCCTTCGAGCACAACATTGGCGACGCCCTCGAGACGCTGTATTCTGGGCAAGATCATTTGATTGTAAACATTGACGAGTTCTTGGTTGTTTTCGCCAAGCCAGGTAAGGGAGTATTCGAGAATGGGGAAATCTTCGGTGTCGAAGCTGCGAATATCGATGCGATCGACATCGGCGGGTAAGTCGGCGCGAACTTGATCGAGGCGGTCGCGGATGTGAACGCCGATGATGTCCATATCGGCATCCATCGCAAATTCCATGCCGACGCGCGCACTGGATCCGCTCGATGAGGAACTGATGCTTTCAACACCAGATAGCGTGCCGAGGATTTCTTCGATGGGTCGCGTGATAAACCGCTCAATTTCTTCTGGGGAAGAGGAGGGATAATTCACTGAAACAAAGATGCGTGGGAATGTCAGGCTAGGCAAGTATTCGAGTGGTAACTTGAATACCGAAATAAAGCCCATCACCATAATACTAATTGCAACCATAATGGTGCTGATAGGTTTGTGGATGGCAAATTCACTGAGTTTCATGGTCCCTCCTTCCTGCTAATACAATAGGCGTGTCAATCCATTTTGATTTTGACGAAAATTAGATTGTGATTGTTCCCCTGATGGAGGTTTCAAACAATAGTTTCCACAAATGCAACGCTCTCGGGGTCGAGGCGACGGTAATCGACGATCTCGTAGCGGTTGCCATCGGCGTCTCGCAGGATCACGCGCACATCGTCAATTACGCGCACGTCGCGCTTGCTGCTGGGAATTTCAAATACGCGATGCCCGCGATCTGTTTCCACATCCCATGTGGGCACGTGAAAATTGGAAACAATGCTATTTATTTTTAGAATACGCGGCATAAAATATGCCTGTTCGAGTGCTATCTCCAATGCATCTCGGCTGTCTGGAGCGAGATCGGCCAGGTCGCGCACTATGCCTATTTCGCCACCGTCTGAATCGTGGAGCACGATGAATTTTGTGGACGCATTGAGGGGAAAAGCGCGCTGCACACCAATCCGCTTATGGATTTCACCGCGCAGGTCGAGTGTGAGATCATCAAAATCGTCGAGATACAGACGAATATCGCGGGGTGAGAGAAGGGAGAGGTCGCTGGTCAAGTTGGGAAGTGAAGACATTGATATACCTTTTACGAATCAGCGAATCAACGAATAGAAGCTTGTAGCGCCTTTGAGTGGGGCGGAGTTCGTCTATGAACTGGCCTGAGAAGCGGCCAGTTGTACCTCGCTCCGTCTATTCGTTACCACGCGCGGAGTTTGGACAGTTCGGTTTGCATACGGCAAAGACGCGCGTAAATACCATCGTAGGCGATGAGTTCGGCGTGTGATCCCATCTCGGCGAGTTCGCCTTTGTCGATGATAAAGAGGCGGTCTGCGTGTTTGAGCGTGGAAAGGCGATGGGCAATGGCAAAGGTCGTGCGCCCTTGCACGAGTCTGTAAAGGGCTTCTTGAATCTGTGATTCTGTCTCGGTATCCATGCTGGAGGTGGCTTCATCGAGAATTAGAATGCGCGGGTTTCGCAGGATCGCACGCGCAATGGAGATGCGCTGCCTTTCGCCGCCTGAGAGCCGAACGCCACGTTCGCCTACGGGTGTGTCGTAACTATCGGGTAGGCGAAGAATAAAATCGTGGGCATTGGCTGTTTTGGCGGCTGCGACAATTTCATCGAGTGACGCATCGGGTTTGCCGTATGCGATGTTTTCGGCTATGGGTCCATTGAAGAGAAAGGGGTCTTGCAGAACGACGCCGATCTGATCGCGCAGGGATTTGAGGGTGACATCGCGGATATCGCGTCCGTCGATTAAAATCGCGCCTTCTTCAATATCGTAAAATCTGCAAATCAGGTTGATCAGGGTGCTTTTACCTGCGCCAGAATGCCCGGCAAGGCCGATCATTTCGCCGGGTTCAACGGTAAAGTTGAGATTTTTGAGAACGGGTTTGCCAATTTCGTAAGAAAATGTCACGTCGTCAAATTGGATGCGCCCTTCAATGGCGGGCATGGCGTATGCAGAGCGCCTGTCGGTTACGTCGGGCTGAGTATCGAGCACTTCAAAGACGCGTTCGGCAGAAGATGCAGCCCGCTGGAAGCGGTGGTTGAGGCGGCAGAGGCTTTCAACCGGGCCGTAAAAACGCCACATGTACTGCGTAAATGCCACAAAATTGCCCAGGGTCAATGCGCCGTCGAGAACCGAGGTGCCCCCCACGAGCCATATAATCAGCGTTCCAATAGATGTAATAAAAGCCATGACGGGACTGAAGATGCTGCGAATGCCCGCAATTTTGATTTCGCCCTTGAGGAGGTCTTCACTGCGCGTCTGAAATTTACCCACTTCGCGGTTTTCCTGTGCAAAGGCTTTGACCACGCGCACGCCGGGAATGGTGTCGGCAAGGAGTGCGCTGATGGCTGCCCAACGTCGAAACAGACCGCGATAGGTGCGATGCAGGCGGTGACCAAATTTCAGGGTTGCAATAATCAGAAGGGGAGTGGGGATTAAAACAAGGGTGGCGAGTTTGATATTCATCGTAAAGAGAATGATACATATAAAGGCGATGGTAACGATGTCGCGGATGATTTCTTGCAGGCCATCGCTGATAAAATCTTGCAGGCGGCCCACATCCTGGGTGATGCTGGCCATAATGGTGCCGGTTTCGCGTTCGTTGTAGAAGCTGAGAGAATGGCGGTGGAGGTGCCGATAGACCTCATTTCTGAGGTTATAGGTGATTTTCTGTCCAAGAACGGATAGGATATACGAGCGTATGGCGCGAAGGCCCGATTGCGAGAGGTTGATCAGCAGGAGCAGGCCCACGAGGAAATAGAGGATTTGGTATCCGGTTGGTATCCCAAATATACTGTTTGTGATGTCGCGGAAGAAAGTCGTTTCATAATCTGCAGAAGGTGCGAGTACACCATCGATGAGGTCGCGCATCAAAAGCGGTGGGGTAAGGCTAATAAAGGTCGAGGTGAGGAGCAGGGCAAGGCTCAGGGTTCCGAGTTTCCAGAAGGGACGCGCATAGGCGAGCAAGCGATACAGCAGTTTGCGGGTGTCGAGACAGTTGGTGCAGACTCCCACTCTGCGGGAAATAATTGTGCCGCACACGTCACACCGCCTGCCCGAAATCGCACGCCCAAGTTGGCCTTTGGCGATTTTGTCTTCGGTTTTGCGCACGTCTTTTACAAGGGTTTCAAGTCGGTGCGTTATCCGATTGAATTTCTGGTTCTGGCCCTTGGTAAATCGCGCGAGTGTGGCGCCTGTGGTTGCGGTGCGGACTTTGAGTAAGCTGTTGCCAAACAGGTCTTTGACTTCGAGATTGGTAATTTCTGAAAGTGGAATGCGCTCTGTGTGTGGCGTGGAATCGCCATTGGGGCTAATTGCGAACAAGTGTTTGTCTGTGGCGAGGAGATAAGCGGTTCCATACGTGCCATCAAGGCGAATGTCGGTACTGGCCGATAATTGGACCGTTTCGTGCGATGGGATAAGGCCATCTAAAATGTGCTGCGGAGGGATTTCCAGAAGATTTATCTCGGAAGCGTTTGCCACAGATCAACTCCTGATAAAAGAAAGAAAGTGCTTACTTACTTATAAGTTACTGGAATTTGGCAAATACGTCAAGACAAGATAGGAGTGGATCAGACAGATATGAACAGACGATTCCAGAGGGATGGCTTTTGAGAGCGTTGCCATGTTTTGAGCCGCGATTGCCAGTCGTGTGGGCGTTCGGGCAGGAGGGGGAATCGCGTTTGAATGTATTCTCTCTGCGCTTCGATATCGACTTTGGCAATGGGTGCGTATGCCGGCAAAAGCGAGCGGTTGACGAGTTGCCGCTTTTTGCTGGCTTCGATATTTTCGTGCGCGAGGCGCAGGTTTTCGAGGTAGCGGTATGTCAGGTCGCGCACCCGCGCATTGTATTGTTTACACAATTGGTCAAAGGTGCTGATGGTCTCAAGGAGATCGGATGCGCTCGCAGGCGGCGTTTCCGCGTTGGGATGAAAATTTTCTGAGAGTGCATTCAGGCCGAGTGCTTCGAACATCTCTTTGTCGCTGGAAAACGTGCGGATGAGTGTTTGCGCGAGGGGGCGAATTGCTTTTTGCAATGGCGCAATTTTTTCGGTTGCGCGTTGCAGATACTCTTCGGCATTTTTAAGGTATTCTTCTGCGTCTTTGCGTTCCTGGAGATGTGCGGGAAGCACATTATTGTCGCGCAGGATTTTGCCCGCCATGCGATGTTCCGCATCGGGACGGAAATACGCTTTTAGGTCGAGTGGCTTACCTTTGCCGGGAATATCGGTATCGCCTGACACGGCATCGCGCAACATTTCATCAGGCGTGCGCCTTTCGGGCTTTCCATCAGGCGTGCGTCTGATTGTTTTGTCCATTATATTTCTCCGAGAATTTGGCGGGTAAGTCAGTTGGGGTAAATATACCCAGAACCGGATCTCATATCAAGAAGCAGAATGGCAATTGTTTTTCATTTCAAATAGGAGATCGCATATGATCATTACACATGTTCGCGCAGTGCAGCCCGAAGCTGATCGCGCGCCTGCTGGTTGGCGCGGAACGATTGGACAGATTCTCGTTCGTATTGATACGGATGATGGGTTGTCGGGATACGGTGTCGGTGGAGGCGGTCCGGCGGGTATTCACGTGGTTCAGACGGTGTTGCGCGAGGTCTTGATTGGCGCGAATGCCGGGGATGTCGAGGGGTTGTGGGATGCGATGTATCGCCATACCGCAGCTTATGGACGCAAGGGTATTGCGATGATGGCGATTAGTGGCGCAGATTTGGCATTGTGGGATTTGAGGGGTAAGCGGGCGAATAAACCGCTTGTCGAAGTGCTGGGGGGAACGCGAATGGCGGTGCCATCGTATCGCACGGGGTGGTCTCGGGATGGTCTTGAGGGCGCACTCGCGCTGGGCTATAAGGCATTAAAATTTGGCATTGGCGGGATGGATCCCCACAGTGAATTGGATGCCATAGCGGATTTTTTTGCGGATGTACGTGCTGCCGTGGGTGCCGATATTCAACTGATGTGCGATGCGTCAATGTCGTGGGATGTGGAGGGCACATTGCGCGCTGCGAATCGGTTGGCTGAGTTCAATTTGGACTGGTTGGAAGAGCCGCTTTTGCCAGAGGATTTTGACGGCTATGAACGGTTGATGCGCGAGAGTCCTATTCCAATTGCGAGTGGCGAGCACGAATATACGGCACGTGGATTTGAGGTGCTGATGCGAAGAGGATTGCATGCCATATATCAACCCGATGTGTGCTGGTGTGGTGGGTTGACAGAGTTGGTGAAAATTTACGCGTTGGCAAAAGATTACAATGTCGAGGTGTGTCCACATCGCGGAGGAGAGGTGTGGGCACTGCACGCGATTGTCGCGCTCGATCCCGATCCGCTGGCTGAAAGCGGACGCCCCTGGATGACGTGGGTGCACGATCAGCCGCAAGTAATGGATGGCAAAATTGCGCCAGGTGAGGGATCGGGTTTTGGGGTGTGGTTTGATGATGGTTTGTGGGAATAACCCATTAAGCCCGGTGGAAAATCCACCGGTGCTCTTTTTACTCTTCAAAAAGTGCTTTGCGCTGTGATGCTACGTTTTCGATGGGAATGGGTTTGGAGAGGCCAACTTTGAAGGCGAGCATCCACATGACGAAGATACCGAAGAGTAGCATGAGGAGTTGCCAGACCCAGAGCGAGGGCAAACCAAAAGGCGCCCATGTGGCCGGGGTATTGGGGTCGGAAAAGAGGGTGTTGCCAACCGTGGCAAAAGGCCCGAATCCAACGAGGAACCACAAAACTGTGAGGATCCACGCCGGTGTCACCCATTTCTTCTGGTCTTCGGTGAGGCCAGAGACGGCCTGGATGAAGGCGTGATGTCTTTCGCGCTTTTCGCGTTCTTCACTGTTTTCTGAACCAAATTTTGAGACGAATAGGGCAATGATCAGGTTGGCGAAAATGCCCCAGCCCGCACTGTGAATGGTGAGGGGAAAAGCGCCCCAGGGTAGTCCAAATACGGCTACTGTGCGGTCGGTCAAGGTGACGGCTATAAGGCCGGCAACAAGGCCCCAGACCACGCCTTTGCGGGTGAGCCAGGGAAAGTAACACACGCCCATGAGAGCCGGGTACATCTGGAAGCCGTAGGCAACGGCCAGGCCGCCGAGCATGACGATGGCGCCGGTGAATTGCGCGGCGACGAATAGCGCGACCACTGTGACGACGATGACAAAGATGCGCCCACAGAGTTTTTGCACGCTGTCCGATGCGTCGGGGGCGACGTACTGTTTGTAGAGATCGCGCGTGACCATGCCCGAGAAGGTGGACATGTAGGCAGCGCCTGTGGATTGCATTGCTGCGAGGGCACAAACCGCGAGCAGGCCAACGAGCCAGGGAGCCGAGTCGGTGAGCAGGTTGATGAGTTGGGGGACGAGGTTTTTGTCATTGGCGGATTCAAAGATGCCGTTTGCAATGAGGATGTTGCCCCCAATGCCCTGAAAGATGGTGAAGGTGAAGAGGATGATGCCGATGATAATAGAGGATGCCACCACTTGCTGCCAGCGGAAGGGTTCGCTGGTTTTGTTGGAAAAGCACCACATGGAAAAGGCGGGTGAGGATTGGATGCCCATGAGCGCGAACATGTAGGTGAGGCACATCATGCCGGTCCACACACTGCCCTGTGCTTCTGCCCCTGAAGATACGGCCTGGATAGTTCCCGGCATAGCCACTATGTTTGAGTGACCGGCGGGGGTGAGTTTTTGACCCGATGCGAGGTCTTGTTTGACATAGTTTGCCAGGCCGTCGGTAAATCCACCCCAACCTCCTGCAAAGCTGATGGCGATGCCTCCCAGGATGACAATGCCGAGGGCGAGCAAGATGCACTGGGCGCAGTCAACGTAGGCTACAGATCGAAGACCGCCGGATGCGACGTAGATCATAACAATGGCAGAGAGGGCGAACATACCAATTTCAATGCCGATCAGGCCATCGGTGAGTACGTGGAAGAGGTCGCCAGAGGCGCGAAGTTGCACACCGAGATAGGGTACTGAAAAGAGAAAGGCGACAAGGACGGTGAGCAGGCGCATGGCGTTGCCACCGTAATATTCGGTGTACATTTCGCCGGGGGTAATGTGTTCAAACGCCCGACCAACGACCCATTGGCGGCGCAAAAAGAGCACGCCTGTAAAGGGAATTGTGAGGGCATAGAAGGAAGCGAATGCGTAGGGCAGACCGTCCGTGAGGATTTTGCCGGGGTGTCCTACAAAGGTCCAGCCGGAAAAACTGGTGGCGGTGGCCGCAAGAACAAATACCCATAAGCCAATGGTGCGCCCAGCCACGAAGTAGTCGGTTGATGTTCGTGAAGAGATGGCGCCTCTGACCCCCCAGAAGAGGCAGTAAGCCCAGTAAAGTCCCACAAAAGCAAAGAGCCAGATTAGTTTAGCGTCCACGAAAAGCCCTCCTGTTATGCCTGTATATCGATGCTGTTGGTGCCTTACATCATAATATTTCAGAAACAGAATGGCAACCTTTGATTACCAGGCGACCATTGCATCTTTGAACAGGCTCTCCAGGTCTTCGGCTTCTGCGGGGCGCGGTGAGAGTTTGGTGACGCGGTGTTGGGGAAGGGTGCCTTCGACGAGTGCGGGGATGTCGCTTTCGGAGAATCCGATTGATGACAGACCGTTGGGCACTTCGAGTTGCTTCATCAGGGCGACGATTTGATCGGCGAGAATGTGGCCCGCTTCGTCGGGAGATGCGTTGGAGATGTCTGCGCCCATGATCTGTGCAGCCCGAAGGTGGCGGTCTGGCCGTGCGGGTCCTGTGAATCGAAAGACGGGAGGGGCGTTGAGGACGACGGACATGCCGTGTGGGATGATGGCGTGGTCCGTGATCATGCCTTTGGGTTTGAAGTCTCGCACCATACCTGAGACGGGATACGACATGCCGTGGCAGAGGTGAACGCCTGCATTGCCAAAACCGATGCCGGCGAGCGATGCGGCGAGGATCATTTGCGCGCGGGCTTCGTCGTCGTCGGGGTTGCGAACCGCGCGGGGCAGGTATTGCGTGGTCATTTCAATGGCTTTGAGTGCCCACATGTCGGAAATGGGGTTGGCGCCCTGATAGGCGGGGCGTTCGATTGGGCGATTGGGTCTGGGGCGTTCGGTGTAGGGGATGGCGGTAAAGGATTCGAGGGCGTGGCAAAGGACATCGAGACCGGTTGCCGCTGCGATGGAAGGTGGCATGGTGCGCGTGTTTTCGGGATCGACAATGGCGAGGTTGGGTTTGAGATAGCGGTGTGCAATGCCGGTTTTGACGTGGCGGTCAGAGAGGTCCATAATGGCTACGCCCGTGGTTTCGCTGCCTGTGCCGGCTGTGGTGGGAATGGCAAAGAGGGGTTTGACGGGGCCGGGAACGGGTTTGCCCTGGCCGATGGGGGCGTTGATATAGGCGAAGAAGTCGTCGGGATAGGTTGCAAATAAGTTGGCTGCTTTTGCCGTGTCGATAGATGAACCGCCCCCGATGGCGACATAGCCTTCGTAAGCGCCTTCTGTGGCGACTGCGATGGCGTCTTTGAAGGAGATATCTGTGGGTTCCACGCGTACGCGGTCAAATAGGTCGTATTCTATGCCTTCGGATTCCAGGCTCTCTCTCGCGATTTGGACAGGGGACAGATCGACGAGGTTGGGGTCGGTGATGACGAGGACGCGCCTGAGGCCCATGTCGGACAGGTCCAGGCCGATCTCGCGCGTTGTTTCCACCCCAAAGCGCAGGTTTGAGGCTCCCATTTGAAATGCGGTGTCTTTGTTCATGTGTTGATTCCGATAATTGCAGTTTTAATATAGTTGATCTTTCAGGTGCATCGCCCAGTGTTCGCTAAGCGATGCACCGTAATTCGATCTCTTGCCTCACATGTCCATGTCTTCGTTCGCAGTTTCGGCAATATGGCCCTCGATTTTGCCGATCATTTCATCGGCGTTGTTTTCTTTTGTCAGGGTTTCCAGCAGGGCTTTATCCGAGGGGTTGATGATCAGGACCAGTCCGGTCTTGTTATTGGCTTTGAGGTGTTGCTCTATGCCGAGGGCAGCGGCCAGCAGGCGAGCCTGGCCGGTGCGGTCTGCGTCGGTTACGTCCAGGGTGAGAAAGAGAACAGGTTCGGAAGACATGGTTTCTCGGACTTCGTCGAGAATGGGTACCAGTGCCTTGCAGGAGCCGCACCAGTCGGCGTGTACCTTAACCACGTACAGGGCTGGCGTGCCTTCGCCTTCTACTTCGACAGTGCCTGCAAAGGCGGGGGTTGTAGCGAACAAAAAGGTTAGGACGATGAGGGGGAGAGTGCGTTGGGCTTGCATAGGTTTACTCCTTGGAATGGGTGAATGAGCCAGGTTGTTGGCTCAGGTCTGCAATAAGATATGTTTTTTCTAACTCAAGTATCAAAAATAAGTTGCAAAAAACAGACTGGATTGCTTCGTCTATCTTTCACGATGTCTCAATCTATCTACTGCTACGGCGATGACTATAATAATACCGGTGACGATTTCTTGCACCCAATTTGGCAGGCCCATTTGTGAACAGCCAGAGCGAATGACGGTCATGATCAGTGCGCCGACTACGCTGCCGAGTACTGAGCCTTCACCACCCGAGAGGCTACCTCCGCCGATGACAACGGCTGCAATGACGTCGAGTTCGAGGCCAACGGCGACCGTGGGATCGCCTACGGTGAGGCGCGAAAATTGGAGGAGCCCGGCTATGCCTGCGGATGTTCCGGCGAGGGTATAGACGAGTAATTTGGTGGCTTCGACGCGGATACCGCACAGGCGAGCCGTGTTTTCGTTGGATCCAATGGCGACGATGTGTTTGCCCGGGCGGGTATAGGCGAGGAATCCGCCAGTGAGCAGGGCGAGGATGATGAGGAGCCATACGCCGGGTGGGAATATCCACCACGCACCTTGCGGTAGTGCTGCGAGCAGGTCGATGAGATAGGTGAGGGGGGCGTCGATTTTCTGTTCGCTGGCCAGTCCTTTGGCAATGCCGCGCACGAGCAGTAGCGTGCCGAGTGTGACGATAAAAGGCACGACGCGAAAACGGGTGATAATCAGGCCGTTGACAAGGCCACACAGCGCACCTGTGAGTATGCCGATGAGCGCGGCAACAGGGGGTGACAGGCCAGTCTGGAGCGATGCGGCGATGGTGACGGTGGTCAGGGCTATGATGGAGCCGACGGATAGGTCGATGCCCCCGGCAATGATGACGAGGGTCATGCCGAGTGCTGCCGTGCCTACAATGGCTGTTTGACGCGCGATGGTTTCGAGGTTGCGACCGCTGCTAAAGCTGTCGGGACCGAGAATGGCGAATAGGCCGTAAACTGCAAATAGGCCGAGCAGGGGAGCAAAGCGCGATAGATGATTCACAGTGCGACCTCCTGCCCAGTCGCTTCGAGCATGAGGCTGTGTTCGCTACATTTGTCAACGGGACGCGCGGGACCGAGGCGACCGCGGTACATGACGGCGATGCGATCGCATATCCCGAGGAGTTCGGGCAGGTAACTGCTTACGAGGAAAATGGCTTTGCCCTGTGTTGCGAGTTGGTCAATCAGGTGGTAGATGTCGGCTTTGCTGGCAATGTCAATACCGCGCGTGGGTTCGTCCAAAAGCAGGCAATCTACGTCGTGGCAGAGCAGGCGGGCGAGCGCGACTTTTTGCTGGTTACCGCCGGAGAGGTCTGCAATGGATTGTGCAGGTCCCGATGTGCGAATGCCGAGGCGAGATATCCATTGGTGGGCAATGGCGCGCAGTTTTTTGGGAAAGATGATCCCTCTGGGCAAGTGCGAGAGGGTAAGGTTATCGGCCAGGCTCATCGACTGGGCGAGGCCCTCGTCTTTGCGGTCTTCGCTGAGCAATCCCATGCCCTGCGCAAGACGCTGTGCTGGCGTTGCGCGGGTAGTGTTGTGCGCGAAGGTGATATTGCCTTTGCGGATGGAGGCAAGGCCAAAGATGGCGCGCAAAAGTTCTGTACGGCCAGCACCGATGAGTCCACCGATGCCGAGTACTTCTCCGCGGTGCAGAACGAGGGACGCGCTGTGAGGGAGAGGATCGGCAGCGAAGTCTGTGAGGTTGAGGAGTGGTTCGCCCGGTGTGCGTTTGGTACGCGGAAAAAAATCGTCTATTTGCCGACCGACCATGAGGTGAACGATATCGGGTATGGGAGTTTGGGCGACCGGGCCACTGCCAGCTTTTTTGCCGTCGCGCAGAACTGTGAATTGGTCGGCGATTTCTTTGATTTCTTCGAGAAAGTGCGAGATATAGACGATTGCCAAATTTCGCGCTTTCAGGCGTTTCATCACGCGAAATAAACGGTCGGCATCTGCGCGCGTGAGGCTGCTGGTGGGTTCGTCGAGGACGAGGACGCGGCATTGCACAGATAGTGCGCGTGCAATTTCTACAATTTGCCGTTCGGCAATGGTGAGGGTGCTCACGCGCGCGTGGGGATCGATGTCGGCATGATCGAGTTCTGTCAGCGCGTTTTGAACAAGGGCGTGCATGTCTGATTTTTGCAATAACCCGCGTCGCGTGATTTCCATTCCGAGGAGGACATTTTCTACAACGGTTAGATGTGGCGCGAGGGAGAGCTCTTGATAGATCATGGCTACGCCCTGCTGGCGTGCCTGGAGAGGATTGTCTGGCGCGAAGGGCGATCCGTCAACAGCCATTTCTCCGGCATCGGGTTGCAAGGCTCCCGATAGCACTTTCATCAAGGTGCTTTTACCAGCACCATTTTCACCGATGAGGGCGTGGATTTCGCCGGCTAAAACGGCAAAATCGACATTGTCGAGCGCGATAGTCGCGCCAAAGGTTTTGCGAATGCTGCGCATGGCAAAGCGCGGATGTTTGGGAATAGACATAGAGGATATGCCTGACCGCTTTATCGGACGAATCCCAACGTGCGGTGGATAACGTGCGGGTCAATTACAACAGTGGGTTTTGAGTTGCGCGCGATTTGTTTTCCGAAAGCAGAAGCAAATGCGAGAAAGTCCGTGAAGCCGACCATACCATCTGCATCGATGTCGAATCGCGGATCAAAATCAGGGTCAGAACTGTTCTTGCCAAAGTGGGCAGCGAACAGGAGGAAGTCCGAGAAGCCGATCACGAGGTCGCCGTCAAAATCGAAGAGTTCGAGGGCAACTGTGGGGGTGAATCGAACTTTTTCGAGGTACGCAAATAACAGGTCGAGGTCCCGAGATGATTCAGAAATTAATACATCTGTCCCTTGTTGCTCAATTATGAAGTCTGTGGTTCCACGGTGTTTAATTGCGAGCACGTCTTCGTAGGCGGCCTTGAACTCTGTCGCGTCCTGTTCCGTATCCCATGTCGTGAACAGGACGAGCGCGGGTGCGCCATCGCGGTGTTTGAGGACGACATACTGGTCGCCATGCCAGCCAGCGGCCGCTGCGTGTGATGTTTGGATATCAAAGGTGTTGAAGATGATTCTGAGGCCTAATTCGCCCAGTGTATCCCGATCCAGCAATTCCCAATTTCCTGTGAAGGTTTCGTTTGCCAAATCAGGAAGTGCGATCTCCTCAAGGGATTCCCCCGCGAAGTATTTGTCCGGGTGGAGGATGTGTTCCATTGACATTGGCAGATTGGTGTACGCGCGATTCACTGTTGCCCAGCCTCCGCGTTTTTTCAACTCAAATACAAAGGCCAGTCCGCGAAAGTAGATTCCAATTGGCTGTTCGAATATAAAATCGGGGGTTTCGTCAATCGTTTTGACGACCTGTGGATCTGCTGTTGCATCTTTGAGGTTGCGCTTGACTTCGCCAACTGTCGTGCTGGCAATATCGTTTATGAATCGCTGTAGTTGGGCATCTGACATCACCCGTCCAGCGCGATCGAAAAACCAGAGGTATTGCACCAGCGTTGCATCGCCTTCGGCGAGAGCTTGATGGGCTAATAATTCATCGCTGTTTGTAGTGCTGAGTAAGCGATCGAGTCCAAAGTGCTGGTCTTGTAGCACATGCGTGAGTTCATGGGCTATGATTATTTGAAGCTCTTGTATGGGAATTGATCCTATGGGAATGTTGACAGAACGGTCTGCGGGATAATAATAGGCTCCTATTTGGCTTTGGGTGGCTTTTATCATAGCTTCGAAGTCAAAGGGAACACCGCCGTGGTGCAATCCGATGGCGCGGATTAATAGATCGTAGTTTTGACGAATTGTTTGCGGTACAGTCTGATTGAACTCATCGTTTATGAATGCGGTGATTTCCGCGTTTGTCTGATAGCGTATTGTGAATGGTTGGACAAAGTTGAGCGAGCGAATTGACGATACCTGTGGCTTAATCGTTTCGCTCAGCGCAGTCAGGTCGGGTAAGAACTGCGATAGGGCGATTGAGGGGGCGGCGGTGATAATTATTGCAATTCGGAAAAGTTTTTTCACCATTTTGATTCCATTTACTTAAGCCATTTATCCAGGTCTGGCGTCAATACATCTTTGATGTCTGGGTCGTTCATGTTGTCTTTGGTGACGAGGGCTACACCGGTGTCGATGCGCTTTTCAACGGGTTGATTTTTGAGATGTGCGACCATGGTTTTGACCCCGAGGTAGCCCATTCTAAAGGGATTTTGCAGTACAAGGCCGTGGATCTGGTCGTTTTCGAGGGCTTCGACGAGTTTTTCTGAGCTGTCAAAGCCGATAAATATGACACTGCCAGCGAGGCCCGCGTCTTGCAGGGCGCGCAGCATGCCAAATGTGGTGGATTCGTTGGGGCAGAAGATGCCCTGGATGGTGAGTTTGCCACCTGCATCCTTCAAAGGAGCGAGCAAGTTTTCGCTGGCCTGATACGCGCTTTCGGTGGTGGCACCGCCGTGTTGATTTGATGAGGTGATCTCGATGTCTGAATGCTCGCCAATTGCGTCGAGGAATCCCTGTTCGCGTTTCATGGTGCTGGCCGAGCCTTCCTGATAGCGCAGCATGATGACTTTGCCCTTTTGGTTCAGGCGTTGGGCCATGTCGGCACCTGCGAGGCGTCCTCCGCGATAATTGTCGGTGGCGACAAAGGAGACAAAGTCATCGCTTTGAAGGCCCGAGTCGATAATGACGACCGGGATGCCGCTGCGCACGGCATTGGCGACGGGTACGCGAAGGGCAGTGTCGTCGAGGGGCGCGAGCACAATGCCCGAAACGCCGCGAGAGATGAAGTTTTCTACCAGTGCGATCTGGTCTTCGCGGTCGTCTTCTTTGAGCGGGCCTTTCCATATTATTTCTATGTCTAACTCGCGTTGTGCTTTGACAGCACCTGCGTGAATCGATTTCCAGAACTCGTGGGTTGTGCCTTTGGGTATGACGGCAATGGTCGTTTTTGCCGGTCCGGTTTGTTCACTGCCACAAGCGATGAAGAGCATGAGGGCCAATGAGATTAAGATGCGGTTCATTCCTTTTTACCTCCTTCACGTATATCCTCATCAGAAGTAAGCCCCTCTCGGGCGATCCAGGATCTGTCCCATTTTTGGCCGCCGATGAGACCACCATCGACGACGAGGGCGTGGCCGTTGACAAATGAGGCGTGATCACTGGCGAGATAGAGGGCTGCGTGTGCGATGTCTTCGGGTTGACCCGCGCGATGGATGGGCTGTCCGCCAGCGAGTTTTTCGGTCATGAGTTGATATGCTTTGTCGGATTCTTCGGGCGCGAGGTCCAATGCCGGGGCAAATATGGGGGTGGCAATGCCGCCCGGGCATATACAGTTGACGCGGATGTTGTGAGGTCCCAATTCCATTGCCGTTGTGCGGGTGAGGTGTATGACGGCGGCTTTACACGCGCTGTACACATGCGGCGCATAGCCCGTGCGAAGGCCGGCGACGGAACCCGTGCTGATGATGCTGCCCGATCCCTGTTTTTTCATCACGGGCGCCGCGTGTTTGATGCCCATGAAGACGCCGCGCAGGAGAATGCTTACGGTTTTGTCAAACCCCCGCATGGATGTTTCTTCAACAGGTCCCGCTACACCGCCGTATCCGGCGTTGTTAAAGAGGCAATCCAGGTGTCCAAAGTGTGAGACCGCGAGGCCGATCATGGCTTTGATATCGGGTTCCCGTCTCACATTGGTGTGCTGGAAGATGGCGTTGGGACCGAGTTCTTCTGCAACAGTCTGGCCTTTATCTTCCTGGATGTCTGCGATGACAACTTGCGCGCCTTCTTCGACAAAGAGGCGAGCAGTTGCGCGACCTATGCCGCTCGCGCTACCCGTGATGATCGCTACTTTTCCTTCGAGTAGTCCCATTAATAACCTTCTTTTTTATTGTGATCGAATCAGGCAAGAGCCAGATCCTCTTGCCATACTGGTGGTCTGACGAGGGGCAGGTTATTTTGCTCGCACCAGGGTTTGAGCGGGGTTTCACCGCCGCTGGTTTGATATTCTTCTGTTTTGACCAGTGTTTCGCCAAGGAGGTACTGGCCCAGTGGATCGAGTTTGTCCAATAGCGATTGGGGCTGGACGCGGTAATCTATGGGCGCAAGCCATCTGTAGCCATAACCGAACATGATGACTTTGCGGGTCTGGTCGGAGAGGTTGACACCGCCAGCGTGATAGGTTCGATTTTCAAAGATGAGACAGTCTCCGGGTTCGAAATGCGGTTCGAATGCGCCTTCTGGATCGCCATTTGGGGGAATGTCGAGAGGTTCTCGCAATAGATTGCTTCCGGGTACGACGAGTGTGGCGCCAGCATTGGATTCGGTGAGGTCTGTAAGATAATAAGCGCATTTGAGCATGCCCCGGGGAGCCGCGTTCTGGAGGTCGTTGTTGAGGCGACCGTAATCGCGATGCCAGTTTGGTGCTCGGGCAAAAGCGGGTGTGCCAGGCGGGTCGGGGTGTTTGTAAATCAGGTGTGAGGTGGTGAGGTGAAGATAAGCGCCGAGGAATTGCACGACCATGGGGAAGATTTTGGGATGTGTGAGAAGGGGTAGAAAGGCGTCGTCTAAGGCGATGCAGTTGCGAAAGCCATCGTAATATCCATTTTCGCGCGTTTGTCGGTTTGTTTTTAGGTCGCTATCAATGAGTCGGTCACATGTTTCGAGCAAGTGTGCGACCGTTTTTTGATCGAGTGCCCGGCGCACAATCAGACAGCCTTTTTCATCGAATTCCCGAATGGTTTCTTTAGGGAGGATATTCCAATTTGGGGTGGTCATTTTTGGATTTCCTTGTTAACGTGGCCTCTGATAAGTTCCCTTCCAAGTGTCTTGAGTAATTTTACTCAATGTCTTGAGTAAATTGTAAAGTTCCGTTTTTAATCGCGTCTACCTCGTTCACTATTCCTTCAATGTCAGCATCACGCGTCGCACGTCCATCACCTGGGAATGGAGTACGTCGAGGGCGCGCAAGGTCAATGTGCCTCTGCCCGCGCTTAGATGGAGTGTTCCCAATGTCAATGGCTCGAAATCTTTCACATAGGACTCGCCGCCGCGGGGATAGCGGTCATCTGCTGCGCCGATTTGTGGTGGGTCGTGTGCGTCGGTTACCTGTCCTTGCACTTTTGTCGTCTGACCGTGCGCGGGGTGAAATGCCAGTTCGACGGTTGATCCTATATCTTCTTCCGGGCATGTATAATAAACCGCCGCTTCATAGTCGCCCGTTGTGCCGACTTCGATATCCCAGGTCATCCGATCACCCACCTGAGTCCAGTGCGTGAAATAAGAACAGTTGGGCGCACCAGCACTGCGCTGGACTGTGCCGTGATGCACGCCGTCTCGCGCGGGCAAGCGGGTCGTTTTCCAGTAGCCCGTGGCAAAGGGGCGGTCGTCGTTGACGGGCAAGACTTCGGCGTGATATTTTGCTACTGCATCTGACAATTCTGCGTGAACATCGGGATATTCTTCGGACACGTCTGTTGTCTGTCCACCGTCGGCGACCATATCGTATAACTTGCCTTCTATGTCCAATCGGAATCGCTGATTGCGTGCGCTCAATTGTGCCCGCTGGTGTGATAGGATGATGCGGTCAGACCATTCGACATCTTCACCCAATAGCAGGGGTTTGAGGCTGCGACCATCCAGGGGTTTTTCGACTTTCAGGTCGATACCCGCAAGGTCGGCAAATGTGGGCAATAGATCAATCGCTCCGGCGATTTCTTCAATAACTGTACCAGCTTGAATATGCCCCTTCCAGCGCATCAAGCCCGCCACGCGTACGCCGCCTTCATCTGTTGATCCTTTTGTGCCTTTCATCCCGCCATTCCATCGTGCGCCATTGGGCCCATTGTCTCCGAAATAAAATACAATGGTGTCTTCCGCGATTCCCAAATCGTCGAGTTTGTCCAGTAAGCGTCCCACATTCCAATCGATATTTTCACATAGAGCCAGTGCCGCCCGCGTGCGCACTATTTCTTCCTGGTCGGAATTGGTCGCCCGCATCTCAATCGGTTTGTCGCGGAATGGATCGTAAAACTCGTCGGGCACTTGAAATGGGGTGTGTGGGATATTATAGGGGAGATAACAGAAGAAGGGTTGATCGCGTTCGACATTTGCTGTCATAAAATCCATTGCGCGGTCTGTACACTCATCGGGCAAGTATCCCGTTCCGCGCGTGAGTTCGCCGTTGTGCTCGAGTTCGGCATCGAAATATTGTCCCCAGTGTCCGGAGCAGAACCCAAAAAACTCGTCAAATCCCCGTGCGTTCGGGTGATAGGGGTGTTGCGTGCCATTGTGCCACTTGCCATAGGCACCCGTAGCGTATCCGGCGGCTTTGAACACGTCGGCAATGGTGGTCTCATCGAGGTTTAGTCGCTCGGCGCCCGTGCTTACGCCGTGGACTCCGCCGCGCAGATGATAGCGTCCCGTCAAAAACTCTGCCCGCGTGGGCGCGCATACCGGGCAGACGTAAAATCGGTCGAATAGGGCGCCATCTCGTGCGAGTGAATCCACATTTGGCGTGTTGAGATTTGTGTTGCCGTGTACACTCAAATCACCCCAACCCTGATCGTCGGTCAAGATTACGAGAATGTTTGGTCTGGTCATTGTGTCTCCTTTTTTATGGGATCATATTCAGGGTTTACACATTTATCTCCCCACTTCTTCAGCACCCATCGCAAGCCGATTGCGGATTCGGGATATTGGCCTTTGTCATCGGTCTGGGCAATCCACTGTGTCAGAATATCGCGGTGGTGTTGCAAGGCTTCGGCATGGTCTGGATCATCTACGAGGTTGTTCACCTCTTCGGGATCGGCGTCACAATCGTAAAACTCTTCTGCGATGCGTTCCTCTGCCCAGAAAAATGCCTGCTCGGGCGTTAGTTCACCGTTGGCGTGCATGGTCCGCATCAGTTCCATATAATCCGATCCATCGCGGTACTGCGCCTGCATAAAAGGGCGATCTGTCATAAAGTTCCGCACGTAGCGATACCGCTGGGTGCGCACCGTGCGCATGCGATCTATTGTGAAATCACAGCGGTCTTTTGCCGCAATTACGTAGTCCCGTTCGACAAAGTGTTCGCCAAACAGATTTTGACCTTCCATGTAATCGGGCACATCAAGACCAGCAAGCGCGAGAGAAGTGGGACCGATGTCAATGCCGCTGACGAGGTCGGAGCGCACACTTCCGGGTTTTACGATATCTGTATTGCCCTGCCAGGAAATCATCAATGGAACTTTGTGGCCGCCTTCGTAAATAAATTGCTTGTGCCGCGGCAACCGCATCCCGTGATCGCTAAATAAAAATATAATCGTATTTTCGCGCAATCCATCTTCTTCTAATCGTTCCAGAATCCATCCCACCTGTCGGTCTGTATGCGAGATACAATCGTAGTGCAGGGCAATTTCTCTGCGGATGATTTCGTGATCGGGATAGAACGATGGCACGGGTACCGAGGCGGGATCAATGCCCGGTCCTTTGAGCAGGCCGATGCTTTTGCCGCCTCGAAGCTGGATTTGTCCGAAGAAGGGTTGGCTCTGGGGACATCCGGACCAGTCGCTTCCGTTTTCTGCCCCTTTGAAATCCATGCTCCCATGGTGATTAAATAAAACATCTAACTCGAAGACAAAATTGTAATGCGTTTTGCCCTCATTAAATGTGTAATATCCGGCGTCTCGAAAATACTCGGGTATTGTCTTTATCCCTTCGGGTAAAAGGGGGTATGAACTGTTGTGGTTGTGCGCGCCTATGGTGGTTTGATACATTCCCGTAATCGTCGCCGAGCGAGAAGGCGAGCATACGCCAGAGGTTTGATACGCCCGATCAAATCGCACACCCGATGCAGCGAGCGCGTCTATATTCGGCGTTTGTACGGTCTGGTCGCCGTAACAACTCATCCACGGGTTCACATCTTCGAGAAAAAGCCAGAGGATATTGGGATGGGGGTTCGACATTTTTTGCTCCTTTATTGATCTTTAAGCCATTCGGGTGGGCCGTATAGCAGTGGCTTTTCGTTCCAGGTAAATAGCGGTTCCAGGTCCCGCAATATATCGTCAAGGGCTTCGTGATCGTACGCATCTTGAGTTGGAAAGCGGGTTGTCAAACGGCTGTGCGAACTTTTGATGACCTGGCGTCGGCGCAGTATTTCGGGATAATTTGTGCCTTTTATTGTCTCGAGCGCGAACAATGGTGCCATGATGCCATATACCCGTTTTGCCTCTTTCAAATCTCCCGCTTCTAATGCATTCCACAGGCGCACTACGACATCTGTTATGTGACAGCCGGGCATTTGTCCGGCTACGCCGCGCGGGTGTTCGAGCAATAAATAGCGTCCACTGGCTCCGCCAAATACGCCCTTCAATTTTGGGCCGGCCTGTTCGATTAAGCCCGTAATCATGTGCGTTGGGGGGAAGACCTCTTCTTTGACGTATTCTATGTGTTCTACTTCGTTGATTAAGCGCACGACTGTATTGATTGATAACTCGCTACCCCGCGTGTGATTTTGTATAAAAATTGGCATATCCACTTCGCGGTCTATTCCCTGATAATAGCGGACCATCGCATCTTCGTCTTCGATTGGCTCTATATAAGGAGCCATTGCGATGACGCCATCGGCTTCCAATGCCTGCGCGTGACGTGCGAACATCGCCGCGTGATGACCACTTGCCCCCTGAACGCCGAGAATTACTGGAACGCGCCCGGCTGTGTGTTCTACGACCATCTGCATCCCGTGCAGGCGTTCCTGGTCGGTCAATACGGGAAAACTACTGGCATTTACGGGCCAGACAATTCCGTGCGCGCCGCAGGTGATACAAAAATCCAGCACGCGCTTGAGATCGCCCCAATCGACATCTCCATTTTGCTTAAACGGCGTTGAGGGTATGGTAAATACCCCGCGAAATGTATCAGAACTCATGTTGTCTCCTTTTTTGAAGTACTCACAAAACGTATATATGTAAAAAATAAGTTATGAAACCTCATCTCCAAACAAAAAATCCCCCCTGCAAATCACATCTATTTGGACATTATGGCGTAAATTATAGTTGTTTATTCCAAATTTTAGCGTAAATTGTGGAATAGAAGTCCAAAATTTACGCCAAAAGAGGTGATAAAGTGAAAAATAGAACCATCCTATCACTTATCAAACAAAGATCCGCTTCCAGATTGGGGCGTCTCATTGCTTTGACAGGTGCGCGACAAACGGGCAAGACCACACTGGTACAAACGGGATTTTCCGATTATTCATACATTTCCCTCGATGATCCGATCACGCGCCCAGATTTCACTGTGCTTTCGGCTGCACAGTGGTATCAACAGTATCCAAATGTCATTCTGGACGAAGTGCAAAAAGCACCTGCGATCATAGAGTCTATCAAAGCCGTTTACGATCAGTATCTCGATGCTCGCAGTATCTTGCTCGGTTCCAGCCAAATCCTGTTAATGGAACAGATCCGTGAAAGTTTAGCCGGGCGTATCTCCCTTATTGAGCTTTACCCTCTCACATTGCCGGAAATGCTGACAGATTCCTGGGATGACACTATTGTGGATTCCAGATTCATCCATTTCCTAAAAACAGGTGAACGCGATATTTTGTATTCGGGTATGCCACTCCAAAGCGAACGCTACGCACGGGTAGCACATCACATGGCACATTATCTGAATTTTGGTGCTATGCCAGCCGTCGTTGATCCCCTGCTCACCATCCCTGATAAATACGATTGGTTGCACGACTACATTCAAACCTATCTTCAGCGCGACTTGCGCGATCTCGCCAATCTGCGCGATCTGACTCCTTTTGCTCGCATGCAGCGTGCATTGGCAGGGCTAACTGGCGTGTTGCTCAACATGAATGAATTGGCACAACTTGCCGGCGTTACATCTAAAACCGTCAAACGCTTCATCTCATATCTCGAAATAAGCTACCAGGTCATTTTGTTACAACCGTGGTTTCGCAACCTGAATAAACGCCTGTCCAAAGCACCAAAAGTTCATTTTCTCGATCCCGGCATCCAGCGTGCGTTGCTCAATCGACGTGGCCAACCCACAGGCCATGAATTTGAAAGTGCTATTATTGCCGAAATTTACAAACAAATTCAAAATAGCCGGTTGCCCATTGATTGTTACCATCTGCGCACGGCAGATGGACGCGAAGTCGATTTGCTACTCGAAACCGAGCAGGGCTTTGTGCCTATCGAAATAAAAATGGCGGAACGCGTTGCTTTCACAGATGCCCGCCATTTGCGCAAACTCGACGAAATTTTAGACAAGCCCATTCTGCAGGGACTGGTGCTCTCTAACGACCCCCGCATTCACGATCTGGGCGATGGCATTGTGGCACTGCCTGTGGGTTGGGCACTTGGCGCCTAACGAGCGCAACTCAAAAGCCCCCCGGTGATTATCGGAGGGCATTTTTTATTTTTAACGAAGGATATAGAGTCTCAATTCACTCGGCGGTGGGATTTTTTCTCTGGGTCTGTCGCGGTTGCGGTCCAGTGTTTCCCAACGCAAGACGTATTGCTCATTGGGGCGTGTTCCTTTGCCGCGAGCACCGCGCAGGTTGACAGTCATGCCCGGATAATCAGACGTTACTCGTTCCAATTCACTGGGGATCTCGTTATCGGGTGGTGGGTATGTCCCGATAACTTGCAGGGTTTTGGGGTGCAATTTCCAGATTTCCTGGCCTTCTTTTACATGCCAGTAATGCAGGCTGAGATTCCCATCGGCCTCTGCCTGGATACCGCCCAATCGTATTTCTGCACCGATAGAGCCGCCGCCCCCAAATTCCCATCGATAGGTCCAATTGCTCACCTTGTAAAATATCCACTCGCCATTTTCCAAACGCGCACAATAGGCTTGTGTGTATCCATTTTCGTCGTGTTTGTGATAGCTGATCACGGCGCGCTTCTGGTCGTCAAAGCCCAGAGATTGCGTCATGTTGATCAATCCCCCTCCAGGGGGTACGGGATCGACGGTGGCACCGCTTTCTATTGTAATTGGCAAAGTTAGTGCGTCGCCGCCGCCTGTTTCCCAGGATATGAGGTCTGGACTGCGGGCATAAGAAATGTTGTGATTGGTCGCACAATCGGGTGTATTGCGCCAGATCCAGACCATGTGATAAATTCCGTCTGGTCCTTTTTCCGGCATGCGCGCGTAGGCGTTCATGCGGTCGAGGCCATCGAGCAACGGCGTACTGTGCATTCGGTGCCACGTATTTGTCTGGACATCATATACATTGTAAAAATCGACCCCATTGCCGCTTTTACCATCTCGATATCGAAAAATTAATTCATTATTTGGGCCGCGCATGAACACGGGGTAGGTACAGCGATCCTCATTTTGGCCGACCATAAAGTCTATGCGTTCAAAACTCGTGACATCGAGTGGCCGCGTTGTGCGAAAATAGATCAAGGGATCCACATGCATATTGCCGCACAAATGAATATGGCCATCGTCGTCGATGGCCATGGTCAGTGAATTGTGACTGTCCCATCCGACCTCCGAAGACAGTCGGTCCCGATTCTCCAGCCATATACCTTCTGGGTGTGCAAATGTCCATGTTTCTTCATCTATCTTTCGCATTCCAACGGTCATTTTGCGCTCGGCATTGTAAAACGCGATAAACTGCACATCGCCGTGGGTCAATAGATCAAATCCGACGGGATGGCCAGACCAGACCGTTGCGACAAATAGCGAACTGTAAACGGAAAGTGTACTGGAACTCATAGTTCCCCTTCTGATTCGCTAAAACAAAGAGCGCGTTTTTTGATCAAAGATGTAGTGTTTGGGATTTTCGGGATCGCCATTTTTGTAGACTGAGTAGTGGAGATGAGGAGCTGTTGAGCGTCCTGTTCTGCCCATCTCGCCGATCTTTTCACCGCGTTTGACGCGCGTTCCGAGCTTGACATGTGGCTTTCTGTTCAGGTGTCCATACAGGGTTTTCAGGCCATAGCCGTGGTCGATAATCACATACCATCCCAAACGACTGTTGTGATCAATTTTATCTATTTTACCATCGGCTGTGGCGATAATAGGCGTGCCCCTGCGACCGGGATAATCGATGCCAAAGTGAAATTGTTTGCGCCCGGTGAATGGATCGCGACGGAAGCCAAATCCCGATGATATTCTCGGATTTTCCATCCTTACGGGGGTAATTGAAGGTATGTGCTGACGTATTTGGATGTCTTTGCTGAGCACTGTCAAAATCGTATCAAAACTGGCTTGCAGGAAGTGTGCCTCTCGCAAGAGTTGGTCCATATTAGTGCGGTTATCAGTTAGAAGGTCTGAGATGTCGTCTGAAACGGCCTGTTCCCATTCTGGCAGTATGGCATCGCCTCCTCCTCCCACACCTATTTGACGGACTTCGTCACTCGGTTCGGACAGATCAACCCAGGCGCGCATGATGCGATCTTTTTCCTGTAGCTGGTCCATGTTGTGGCGCATGTTTTTCAATTCTTCTTGAATTAAGGCAAATTCGCGTTGGAGTGCTGTATTTTCCTCCTTGAGTTCGGCGAGTCTTTCTCTCTTGCCAATTGTGGCAACATAACCGAGTGAGAGCAACAGGAGCAGGCATAATGCACTTATAATGCCGATAAATTTCGGGCGTGAGAGATGGTATTCTTTGATATAACCTTCATTGTGGGAGATAAACATTAAAGTTAGATATTTTTTCATACAATAAATCCAGGTAAAGGTGAGAGTGACTTATTTGTTTGAAATCCGAATATAAAACTTTCCGACTATTTTATCAAGTTCTGACTATGCCCCAGTTTTTAAGAAAGGCGAAGGCTTCGTCGCGCACGGCCTGACGCAATTTGGGAATATCGTCGCAGAAGATACGCACCACTTTGGCCTGTGCTTCAAAATTGTCGATCAGATAATTTTTGAGCAACGAGACTTCCGGGTCGTCAAAGCTCAGGGGTTCTGATTTTTCTACGGGAATGTGGGCGTCAAAAAAGACTTTGAGATCTACTTCGGGACTTTTGTCAAATTGGAGAATGTCGAGGAGTATTTCATTGCCGCAGAGGTTGAGATTGTGCTTTGAAGAAAGGTGGGTACAAAAGGCCCTCTCAAGTTCGCGCCTCTGGTCGGGCGCATTATAGAGGCGACGAAATAAATTTATGAGGTGTTGCGCGTATTCATGGGGAAAGAATATGCGGGCAACTTTGAAGAGCTTGCGTCTTTTGAGACGGCCAATCAGGCTGGTTCGGTAAGAGAGCCCGAGTTCGATGTGTTCTTTTTCGAGACGGTGAAGCAGGTCAGATTCGGTGGCGCGGTCAAAATCATTTTCCGTCAGCGAACAGTTGGGATGTGCCAAAAGGTCCTGTACCCCGCGTTTGAACATGGCATTGGCAGAGCGCACCGCGTGGTGCCAATAGACATTGCGATACATCAGATAACTGGTAAAGATGAGTGCTTCAGTTGCAGATACGCCTTTGTAAGTGATGGCCGGTCGCTGTGTTGCATGATGGTATGTAATTGAGGATAGGAGGCGGTCTCTGTTCACGCTCTCGCCAAATGGGACGCCGCAGTAGCGCGCGTCGCGCAGAAGATAGTCGATTTTGTCGGGATCGAGCGTGCCGCTGAGAATATGGGCAAGGCGCGTATCGCGGTCGGGGATGGTGCGCTGATGATAATCGATGACATTTGCAACGCGCTGGGGATCAATACCCACTTTGAGTAGCGCGGCATGAACTTCTGTATTTGGATCTTCAATGATGTAGCGGCCCCGCATTTCATGGTCAATAAAAAACATCTGCATTTCTTCGAGCAGATGCGAAAAGGGATAATGGCCGATGTCGTGCAACAAACTCGCCGCGAGAAGCACGCGTACGTCGTCGATATCAATATTGGGAGGGGGCTGGGTTTTAAGCAATTGCTTGAGGAAATGGCCCGTAATGTGAAACACACCTAAAGTGTGTTCAAAACGCGAGTGGCGAGCTCCGGGATACACGAGCAAGACGTGCCCGAGTTGTGATATATCGCGAAGGCGTTGAAATTCTTCGGCATCAACGAGGGGTAAAAAATCAGGCGGTATGTGGATATAGCCCCAAATGGGATCCCGAATTGCTTTGCCTTCTTCGAGAAAGCGTAAATCGATCATGAGGAGGATTAGCTTTTCTGATTGTCGTCTATTCGCAATCCGCGCACAAAAATTGTCACGAGATTTTCAATCATGGCGTCATCGCGTTCTGGCATATCGGTTTCATTTCTCGCAACAAAACGGCTGATGCAGTGTTGCAGGAGTGCAAAGAAGAAAGAGCGAAGCGATTCTGCCGGATCAACCGCGCAAAACTGGCCCTGATCGACACCGGTTTGAATGGCCTGGCGAATGGATCGCATGTAGGGGTTGCTGTAAATTGTGAAAAATTTTTCTCGAAATTTGTGATCTTCGAGTGCGCTGTACATCATCAGGCGTATGAACGTTGAGTCTCTGCGATTGCGATTGACAAATGTCTGGGCAAAGTCGCGCAAGAGGTGTTCGATATTGCGTGGGTCTGGCGGAGGGATTGTGTCTTGATCCCACTGTTCTGAACGTTTTTCAACTGTGTATGTGATAATGGCGTTGTAGAGGTCTTCTTTGGTCTCAAAATGCCTGAAGATAATGGCTTCCGAAACATCTGCCGCACGGGCAATGGCACGCGTGGTGGTACCGGTAAATCCATTGGTGGCGAAAAGCGTCATCGCCACTTCGATAATTTGGGTACGCCGTTCGGCCTGTGTGAGTCGTTTTCTGGGCATATGCGGCCACTGATTTCAAGGGTGAATACTTAAAGATAAAAAGAATATCATCAGGGAAAGAATGGTTGTCAAGTTGAAAAAAAACTGGAATTTGGATTAAAGAAGAGGTGTAAAAATCCACCGCTTATTGCACGGTTCTGAAGCTTTGCGAAGGATTGGTGAAGACGGAATCTGATATTGCTGTTTAAACGGGGCGTGGCGCAAGAGACATTACTTTTGCTTGACACTTTTTGATCAATATGATAATTTTGCTTTCAAATAGGATGTGTCTGGTATCTGTTCAACCCTTGATAGAATCCTCAAGGGCAGGTTCTTTTGCTCCCGTAGCTCAGCTGGATAGAGCAACTGCCTTCTAAGCAGTAGGTCGCAGGTTCGAGCCCTGCCGGGAGTGTTTTGCATTTTGTGTGGTGGGTGTAGCTCAGTCGGTCAGAGCGCCTGGTTGTGGCCCAGGAGGTCGGGGGTTCAAATCCCCTCACTCACCCCATATTTTTACTATGTCTTGGGCTTTTAGCTTCCATATACAAGGGGTTAAAAGCCCTGTTTTATTTTAGGATGGTTAGATGCTTAATTTTTTTCGACGAAAGAGAGCTAAATTTAGTCGCGTCGTTGTTCTGGGCCTGGATGGCATGCCACATAGTCTGTTGCAACGTTTGATTGCCGAGGGGATTATGCCCAATTTTCAGCAGTTGATCGTTCAGGGGTCACTGATGTCTATGACGTCGGTGCTGCCTACGGTATCGTCAACTGCATGGGCATCGATTGCGACGGGTTGCAACCCGGGTAAGCACGGGATTTTTGGATTTATTGACCGTGTCCCCCAAACGTATGAGATGTTTATTCCATCTTCGAGGATGTTGCGCAGCAAGACGTGGGTTGATCTGTTTAGCAATATGGAACAGCGAGTTTTTTCTATGGGAGTGCCCACTACTTTTCCCCCTCGAAAAGTCAATGGTATCTTGATTTCGGGATTTTTAGCACCCGATTTGAAGCGAGCGACCTATCCACCTGCGATAGCTTCTGAACTGGAATCCATGGGGTATTTGATCGATATTGACGCCTGGCAGGCGCGGAAAAACCGCCAGAAATTTCTCGACGAGCTCTTCTGGGCACTCAACCGACGTGCAGAAGCTATGTTCAAGTATTACGCTCAGGAATCATGGGATTTATTTGTGGCGCATTTTATGGATACCGACCGATTGCACCACTTTCTCTGGGGCGATGTGGAACGAGGAGATGTGTCGTACACCGCGTGGTTTAATCGGTTTTACGCGCGCGTAGATGAGATTATTGGGGAACTGGTTTCACGGTTATACAGCGATACACTGCTCATGATTGTGTCGGATCACGGTTTTTGCACCCTGCAGCGCGAGGTGCATTTGAATTTTTGGCTGCAACAGATGGGGTTGTTGTCTTTTGCATCGCCTGAACCAAAGCAGTTGAGAGACCTGGATCCCCGAACGCGGTGTTATTCGTTATTGCCCGGAAGATTTTATGTGAATCTAAAGGGTAGGGAGCGCGAGGGTTGCGTACAGGCTGGTGCTGAATACGAGCAGATCCGGCGAGATGTGGCAGATGCGCTGATGGAAATTCGCGATCCCGATGGAGGGGTACCAGTCATTGATCGCGTGTTGATGCGCGAAGAAGCATTTGTTGGTGACGACCTCAATGCGGCACCCGATCTTATGGCAGTGCCTGCGCAGGGATATGATTTGAAGGGCAGTTTTGAAAAGCGCGTTTTGTGCGAATCCAGCCCGGTGAATGGCACGCATACCTTCGATGATGCGTTGTGGTTTGCCAATGCGCCTGGTCTGGCATCTGATGACGCGACTGTGATGGATATTTTGCCTACGATGATGGCTCTGTTGGGGTTGGAAAGTCCCGATGGGGTGGATGGGCGAGTCGTGAGAGGAGCTTTGTGAAACGCTTTTTCTTCTACTGTGCAGTTATCTTGCTTTGTGCCGATATACCTGCGGACGATCACCACGTTTTGGATACGAGCAAAGAGGGTATGGAAACGATTTCTAAAGCTTTGGGAGTAAAATGCCAATATTGCCATCCATCTGTGACTGAGGCAGGAGAGCGCGATTACAAAGCATCATCTCCATTGAAGAAAACAGCGCTTTATATGAAGCTTCATTTTGTGGATGGTCTGGTTACAACAGCGGGAAAATCGATTGATTGTGCTTTTTGCCACACGGGCACGGCGCGGTTTGTGGTGCGCGATACGAGTGCAGCCAAACCCTCGCGGTTGGCGGGGATGTCGCGTGGAGAAATTGTGGCGATGATGAAAGAAATGCAGAAAGCATTGGGTGTGAAGGCATGCGACTATTGCCATGTGAGAAGGCGCGATGGCCGGCTCGATCCGGTCACGCCTACGTCCAATAAGGTTGTTGCACGCATGATGATGGAGAAGTTTACGGATCGCTTATTGGATATTAAAACGGGCAAGCCCGCAACGTGTCAGACCTGTCATGGTGGGAAAGCGAAGTTTTTGGAAAGGGAAGTAAAAGCAGATGAATGATGAACAGTCTCTTTTGCGTCTCACCGTTCAAATTGCCGCAGTTCTTTTTCAAAGTCGCTGAGGTCTTTGAATTGGCGGTACACAGAGGCAAAGCGCACGTAGGCAACATCGTCGAGGCGTTTGAGTTCGCCCATGACAAGTTCGCCAATGTGCTCTTTGGCTTCTATTTCGCGTTCGCCCCTGCTTACGAGTTGGTCCTCGATTCTGTCGGCGATTTCCTCGATCTGAGTTGTTGAGATCGGACGTTTGGTGCAGGAGAGCCGGATTTTGTCTATGAGTTTGTTTTTGTCAAAGATTTCGCGCCTTCCATCGGATTTGATAACGGTGAGAGGAGTGTCTTCTATGGATTCATAGGTCGTAAATCGACGTTCACACCCCAGGCATTCTCGGCGTCTTCGAATGGCAGTGCCTTCTTTGCTGGACCTGGAATCTACCACTTTGTCTTCGATCACACCACAATAAGGACATTTCATGAAATAGGATTCCTTTCTTAAAAGCAACATGATATTGTGTGTTGCTCAAATTATAGCACTAAATATAGGGTACTGTCAAGAGGGGAATTGTAAATGTGTGTTAAAATTAATGGCGCTTTAAAAAAAGGGACCCATCATTTATCCGATGCGTCCCATTTTTGATTTTATGTGGTGGTTTTTAGAATGCTTTTCCAAATCCGATGGCGAGGGAAAGTCCACTGAAATCGCCAGGTGAACCCATCGCGTCGATGAATCGAGCCAGGGTGTAGCGGCCTTCAATGGTGAGGGCGAGATTTTTTTTCGCGCCGAAATGGATATTCAGACCAGAAGCGAGGTGGCCGCCCAGAGTTAAGGAGGTGCTTGGGAAATCATCGAGAGTAAGAGGGACAGTAAGATTGAGGCTATTGTGTCTATTGCGAACTATTCTGCCTATACCCAGGTTATTTCCGTAGTACCCCAGTCGGTGTGAGCGGTGATCCAGCCGGATGATGGGGCCAAAACCAAATCCAATATGGGGATTGACGCGCGATGTGGGCGCAAAGTGGCGTTGAAGACCGATTGGTACGGCGATCAGGGTGATCCGCGTTATACCTGGGGGCATAAGGTCTCCCAGAATAGTGCTGGCTCTGGACAGGCTATAGGTGAGAAATTCTGGACTGGCGGTAAAGCGCGTGTGTGGAGATATTTTGTGGTCGTAATTGATGCGAGATCCAAATCCACCGCTGGCTGTTGAGAAAAATATCCCGATATGATTGAGCAATTCCACTGGATCTGGAAGCGGTGCATACGTGGAATATGGTCTGGCTCCATTGCCGGGAAATGACTGACTTGGACCACCGAGGATGCAAGGGGCATAGGGTCCGGATGGCCCTTTGGGCACTGTAGAGAGCGAATCGGTCGGGAGTGAAATGGTGCCCTCGGGGATCGGGAGTGGAAGGGTGCCTTCGGAGATGTGGATCGTTATTTTTTCGTTAGAGTTGATGCCAATGGCACCATTGCTTATTGAACCCGACAATTGAGCTTTGGATTTTTTCAGTGAGGATTCAATATGCGGTGCAGATGATGCCGTGACGGGCAAGCAGACGAGAGCGGCGAGCAAAAACAGTCGAATCTGTGACATGGTAACCTCCTGAAAGTGTATGACCCCGGCTATTGACTATAGTATGCAAAATCTGTGCCGTAAATTACGTTCAGGAAAGAAATGTTATAAGTGCCTGTTTTTATATGATTTTATATTATATTGTGCCATTTGTACAGGAAAGTAGCAGGTGTGCCTTTTTAGCACATGTGTTGTAAAAATGATACAGTTATGGGATGAGGGTATATAAATAGTCGATATTTACAACTTGACCTGTATAGTAGATTTCTGCATGAATAATTAATTGTCTAAGCAAAAACCGAAGTTGAGTGAGCAAAGAGGGAAATCGTGAGTCATATATCGCTGGAATTCGAAAATGAAGCTGTCAAGCGCGCGCTTGAGTCGTCCTATTGTCCTGAACCGATCAGGCAGGCTCGGCAAAGGCAGGACGAGATTCTAATTGAGCGACTTCGGCATGGTCCATACAAAATTGCGGATATTGGATGTGGCAATGGCTATCACGCCGTGTTATTCGCGCCGCACAGTCTTTTGTATCACGGCTTTGAAATATCGCCCGAAATGGCTGAAGACGCACGCGCGTTGTGGGCAAAAGAACGGATTGACAACGCGCAGATCTTTATCTGTGACGCAGCCGAGGCAGTAGTTGAGGAGGAGTTTTACGATCTCGTTTTCTGCCTGTATTTTACCCCGGGCAATATCAGAGACAAATCCGATAACCTCAGCCTGTACAGCGACGCTTATCTCGACCGCAATCCGCGGTTTATTCAGACGATTTCTCGGTTTTATTGCGCTCTCAAAATAGGCGGTTCCGCATTTTTCACCATGTATAAGGATGTGCCGGAAACTGAGGCCGCGCAAGTCGATTTCTACGAGCATACAGGGCAACGCGTTGTGACGCCTTTGGGGTCGCGATTTGTGGCGACTGCTGAGGGTTTTTGGTCTGCAAGGTGGACGCAAGACAGCATCGCGTCCAATCTCAGTGCGTGTGGCATTGGAGCCGAGGATATCGCGTTTCACGATCTGAATGATATTGCGTGGTTGGTCGAGGTGGAGAAGCATTCTCACTTGAAAAAAGGAGTGTATGCATGACAAGGCGAGCGCTTTACGATAAACAAATAGCGGGTGAGAAGATTCGGCGCTGGCAACGCGAATCGGGTTTACAGGGTCAGGAGATCGCCAAGATGGTTGGGATTAGTGCGCCCTATTTTAGCGATATTCGAAAGGGCAAGCAGCGCGGATCAATTCCTGTGTTGGCAAAAATTGCAGATGTGTTGGGCAGAAGTGTCGAAGATTTGTTGACGGATCAAAAAGCAGGTCAGGGGACAATAGAAGTCGCCGAATTGAGGAAAGCATTGCAACCGATATTCAAATCAGAAACCGATGATATTATTGAGGGTATTCAACTTTGGCGGAGTGCACCACACAATTTCAAAGCTGCGTTTCGATCCTTGCTCGATGCCTGATGAAGATGATGAACGCGGATTAAGGGCGGATCAGGATTTACAAAAGCCCGTCGATCATCACCGATTGACGGGCTTTCTTATTTTTTGGTAGCGGGGGGGGGATTTGAACCCCCGACCTTTGGGTTATGAGCCCAACGAGCTACCAGGCTGCTCCACCCCGCGACCTTATGTCCAGATAAGCATTAAAAAGGAACGGGATTTTGGGGCTATTGTCAAGCTATTTCTGCGGTTTGTCGTTTTGCATTTGTATCTCTTCACCGCGTTTTGGCTCGTCCTGTGAAGGCTCTCCGCGTTTGGTAATTTTCACCCGTGTGATGCGCTGTCCTACGACATCGAGGATTTCAATCAATAGATTTCCGTGCTCTAAATTTTCATCTACCTGAGGTACGTGTCCAAGTACGTTGTATATAAATCCGCCGAGCGTTTCGTATCCGTTTTGTGGCAGTTCGACGTTGAGCACGATATTGAGGTCTTCGATGTCAATGCGCGCATCTGCTACGAGTATTTTGCCCTTTTCGCGCCATTCAAAAAGCGGTTCTTCATCGTCGTGTTCATCTTGAATTTCACCGACAATTTCTTCGATAATATCTTCCATTGTAATAAGGCCAGACGTTCCGCCATATTCCCCGACAACAATCGCCATGTGTACTTTTTCGCGCTTAAATTCGGCCATTAAATCGGCGAGTGTTTTGTTTTCAGGCACAAAGTATGGCGTACGCATGATCTCTGGGATAGACCACGGCTGGTTGGTCGCCAGATTGAGCAAGATATCTTTGACATAGACGACGCCTTTGATGTTGTCGATTCGTTCTTCATAGATGGGAATTCGCGAGTGCCCGGATTGTTGGATTAGTTCGAGAAGCTCTTTGGGCGTGGCCGTTACCTCAGCAGAAATTATATCTATGCGGGGGATCATGGCCTCTTTGACCGTTGTTTCGTCAAATTCAAAGATACCTTCAATCATTTCCCTTTCTTCTGCTTCGATTGTGCCTTCTTCTGTTTCCGACTCGACGATATTTCGCAATTCCTCTTCTTTTAGTGCCCTGCTATCGTCTTCGCTCAAGAAGACAGTTTGCGCTTTTTGCAATAGCAGTGTGGGAAGGACAAGAAGAAAGTAAAAGGGCAAAAAACATAACGGCAAAAAGGGCAGCGGACGGTCTGATCCCTCTTCCCTCCGGTAGGGAGGGACAATGCTGCGAATGATCAGGGCGATAAATACATAAAGTGCGATGAGCAATGCTGAGCCGGGGTACAGCCAGATACCCGGTTTTAACGTCTGCAAAAGAATGGAAAGCAGTGCCAGAGCACCTATGGATATGGTGATTGTCTGACCGAGCAAAACCATTTGTGAGACAAAATCGCGGGAGCGGTAGAGCCAGAGGTAGAGTCCTGCACGTCCTATTTTTTCTTCGTGCAGGCGTTCGAGGGTTGTGCGCGAAACAACAATTGAGCCAAGCCTGGAGAAAGCTGCTGTGAGGACTATAGAAGCGATAGTTATAAAGATTGCTGGCCAAGGATCGTCCAAAAAAATCACGCTCCTTTCGGGGGAATGATTGTTTGTAGCAAGGGCATAAGCGCGGACTATTCTATCAGGGTCAGGTATTTTTTTTCTTCGTTTAGCATTTGCGCATACCCTTCGGGGGTATCGTGTTCAAATCCCAGCAAATGCAGAGTACCATGCACTGCCAGGTGAGTTATTTCTGTCTGTAGGGACTGGTTATGCGTTTTTGCTTGCTGTCGTGCGCGATCTACTGAAATGTATATCTCTCCACAATAATGCGCCTCTGGATGAATCGCATCGGAAAGCTCAAATGAAAGAACATCAGTTGTTTTGTCTATGTTTCGATATTTCTTGTTGAGTTGTCTGATATGGACATCATGGGTTAGAACGCACGAAACGGGAAGATGCATGTCGTTATCTGAAAGAAGTTGTTTCACTACAGCTTCTAATTGAGGGATATCCAAATCGCACACATTGACTAAAGTCGTAATTTCAAGTGTATTCATCTGCTCGCAGCTTGTCGTTCTTGTTGTTGCACTTGCCATGGGTAGGGGACTCGATGATGATGCGAAGCCTGCAAGACGGGTAAAAAGGCTTCCTGAATTCTGGTCAGGTCGCGCAATGTAAGATCGCATTCATCCAATTCTCCAGCATCATAACGACCTTTGACGATTGTTTGGACGAGTTTTTTAATTTCGTCTGGATCATTGTTGGGCAGAGACCGCGTCGCAGATTCAATAGCGTCTGCGAGGTTAATAATGCCCGCTTCTTTGGTCTGGGGTTTGGGGCCAGGATAGTGGAAGTCGGCATCACGGACCGCCTGTTCGTCTATGAGTTGTGCCTGATGCTTAAACGAAGTCATTTCTGAAGTTCCATGGTGCTGTGGGATGAGATCAATAATTGCAAGAGGAAGGCCTTCTTCTTTCGCCAATTCGATCCCGTCCCTGACATGAGAGATGAGAATCAGGGCACTTATTTGAGGTTGCAACTCATCGTGGGGATTCACGCCATGCTGATTTTCTATAAAATAGTGTGGGCGTCTCATTTTCCCAATATCGTGGTAATAACACCCAACGCGCGCGAGCAAGGGGTCTGCGCCTATTGCGACCGCGGCTTCTTCCGAGAGGTTGGCCATGTTTATGCTGTGGCTAAAGGTTCCAGGAGCGCGAAGGGCCAAATTGCGCAACAGCGGGCGATTTAAGTCCGCCAATTCGAGCAATGTCATTGATGTTACGACATTGAAAACACTTTCGAATACGGGCAGTAATCCAATGGTGAGGATTAAGGAACCGCAGGCAGCCACAATGCCCCAGAATAAATCCCCGCGTATTTCCGCGAGAAACTCGGTGGTGTTGGCATAAGAAAAAAGTAGTCCAACGGTAGAGGTAATTGTCAGAGCATAAGCGGCAATCAGATACAAACCCGGACGGTAAAAATCTCTGCGATGGCGTACCTGATGTACCGAAAATGCGCCAATAATGCCTGTGGTGAGAAAGATGATTCCGTATTGGAGTTCGCCGAGAATGCTGGCACAAAGCGTTGTGACGACAAGGGCGATCACCATGCCGATGACGGCATCAAAGAGCACGGTTGCCAGCATTGCAGATAGTGCGACGGGGATGAGAAAAGGCGATATGGCCTGACTTTGGGCGGCGTAATCAGCCACGGCCGTAGGAAGTAAAATAATAAGGCCAAACAGTACGATGTTTTTGGACGGGCGATAAAGGTCAGGACGATAAAATTTTAGAAATGCAAAAAATATTATTAGCGTCAACGCGCAAAGCGATAGTCCAGCACCTCGTTGAATGAGGTCAATGAATGGGTCTTGTTGGCGGCGCTGGTTAATATGTTCGGCCAGTGACCTGAGTTTGTCTATGTCGTCAGATGTGATGCGGTCGTGTTTGTCAATAATGCGTTCGCCTTTGAGGACTGTCCCTGGTTTGGTACGTGAGACATTGCTGGCTGCCTCATCTCTTCGCCTCTGCGTTTCGGTAGCATCATAGGCAATGTTGGGGGATAGATAGGCCAGAACCAGTTCACTGCCAGCTCTCATTTCCATAGCACTTGCCTTCGGCAATTGTTGTTCTATGGTTTGTTGGAGTTCCGAGGTAAAATTTTCTATATCGGCCAGTTCTTCAAGGCTAATTTGGCGTTCTGAGCCATTATTAAGTAGTATAACCTCTGCGTACCCTTCTTCGACGGTATTTATTTCCTGGTCAATAATCCCGTTCTGGTAGGTGCTTTGAAGAATTTTCTCAACTGCGGTGGTCAATGTACTGCGGCTGGCTGATCGCCTTCGAGATACGGGTATGAGATGTTTCAGGGTGGATTCCGACAGGGGGCTAATTTCCGGGTGTGAAAGCCGTAGCTCTTGTGAGAGCGATTCGCTTACCCCAGAGCCCAGGTGCTTTTTTATGTCGTTTAGAAATGTTTTATATGCGTTCAGTTTGCTTTGCTGCACTGTGCTATCATAGCGCAAAACCGGCAAAATCTGGCGGCGAGCTTCTGCGACTTCATCCTGGTATGCTTCTTCGCTTTTGTACACGGGGAATGATTCGGATGCAATGACTTCATCTGGCGCAATCGCGCCTTCGCGGAAGGCACTGTACTCGTAATGCTGTTGCGTGGGAAACAAGACGGTTAGTACGCCTAAGAGGGCGAGCATCAATGCAATGCGAAAAGCTTGCTTTCCGCGCTGTTTCCACTGTTGTTTCGTCCGACGCGTGCGTTCGCGCTGACGTTTTCTAAAGAACATCATGGCTTTGGCAGAGCCTCTTCTACATCTGGTTCAGGGGAATGTTCGCTTTGCTCATAAGCTGTTATAATTTGTTGGACCAATGCGTGTCGTACGACATCTTTTTCTGAAAAGCTGACAAATTTGATGGCTTCTATATGAGATAGGATGTGCTGGACGTGTATAAGTCCGGACTTAATACCCGGTGGCAGGTCTATTTGTGTTATATCACCCGTAATTACGGCCTTGGCATTGTTGCCCAGACGGGTGAGAAACATCTTCATCTGGTTGACGGTGGTATTCTGAGCCTCGTCGAGAATAACAAAAGCGTTATTCAGGGTGCGTCCTCTCATAAATGCAAGCGGTGCAATTTCAAGTGTGTGCATCTCCATAAGGTGTTGCAATTGTGTATCGGGTAACATGTCGCGCAGTGCGTCGTAGAGTGGGCGCAAATAAGGATCGACTTTATCCTGTATATCTCCCGGAAGAAATCCCAGGGTTTCTCCAGCTTCTACGGCTGGTCGCGTCAGAATAATTCTGGAGATGTGTTTGCTTTTCAGTGCAGCAACAGCCGCTGCGACTGCCAGATAAGTTTTGCCCGTGCCCGCAGGTCCAATGCCAAAAACAATATCGTGGTCTTCTATAGCTGCCGAGTAAGCAACCTGAGTCCGTGAGCGGGGGCGAATGAGGATTTTGGGCGTTGAAAGAATGGGCTTTGCATATTCGCCAATTTCAGATTCGCAATTCTCTGGCGGTGGCGCAAGCAGATGCAGAGGGTCAAACTGATCGCCGCGCCGAAGGCACGAAATCATTTCTTCTAATAGACCAGAGACGTGTTGAACTTTGTGTTGTGGTCCCTGGACATTTAGCTGATCCCCTCGGGCGGTTAAACGCACGCCATAGCGGTCTTCAAGGGCGAGCAAATTCGCATCGTTGTGACCGTATAACGATAGGAGGTCAACACCGCGCAACGATAGTCTATGGGAGAGTTCTCTATTTTCCACGATTTGAGTATTTAAAAAAGAAAACTCTCATTCCCAAACAGACTACGGGAATGAGAGTTCTATTTTAGAGTTAGAGGTTGATAGATGAACCTTCCATTGGATTTATGAAAGATCCAAATTCTGGGATCGAAAAGGTTGAGGTCAGTTTGCCGGAATATCGAATACTTGAGCAGGGAAAATCATGCTCGGGTCAAAGATCTGTGTTTTGTTAGCCTGGTAGATCCGATTCCATTTGGTGACATCATTGTACACCTTGCCAGCGATGGACGAGAGATTTTCGCCACTCATTACGAGATGTTGATTGATATCGACACCAAATGGAATATTGAGAACCCACTTGGGATAAATTATATCGGGATGTTTAATTTTATCCCGGTTTTCGACATAGATACGGGGCCAGAGATAAGGATCGCCGTAAATATCGTCTTTTTTGGCGATTTTCCAGAGATTATCACCTCTGACGACCGAATATTGCCGAATGCGCTTGCGAGGCATCCGCGCTTTGACTTGCTCAAGTAATTGATCAATACTCGCCAGTTTTGCCTGTGCATCTGGAAAACAGGCTCTTTTGTCTGCTTTAAGCTCTGATACGCGGGCTTCTATTTGATCAATTTCATCTCGAACTTCAAAAAGGGCATCTTCTGCCAGGCTGCGCAAGCCCATGAGGCGGCCTTCAATGCGACCGAGTTCTTGCATATATTCGTTGACCCCTGCTTCGTCGGACTCAACGAGACTATAGACTTGCTGTTTGATTTCACTGATCTGGGTATCCAGGCTCGAAATCTGGCTCGAAAGGTCATTAGATGCTGTTTGGCATTCAAGCAAAGACTTTTTGAGTTCTGCAAGCCGTTGCTCCTGTTCTGTAAGTTTCATCCTGTATTCATCATAGGTCATTTCCATTTGGGCGATTCCCTTTTGAGGAAAAACCAAAAGGGTGACTGCGCAACAAACGAGAAAGAACCCGAAAAGTTTCAAACCTGTCATCCGACCAACTCCTTTCCACACACCAAAAGAAAATTACTGGCTCAAGATCTGTTGCACTGACTTAAGATATTTTGCCACTCGGCCAGAACCTGTTTTTTCTGTGCCAATTGGCGTTCCAACTCGGCCCGGTGTTGCTTGCAAGCTGCGAGGTCGGCTTCAGCCGATTCTGCGGCTTTACGCGTTTCTTCAAGCATTTGGAGTTGCGATCTTGAGGCCATTGGCGTGCAACATCCAGATAACAGAACGAGTAACAGACCACAACCTGCCGCTTTTTTGAGTCTTTTCATAACCCGACTGCCTCCTCAGAAATATTAACGTAAGTATCTAAATTATCAAGAGTTTAGGACAAAATCAAAAATCCTGATAATACAGCTTTTAGACAAAGTACTACATAAAATACAGAAAGTCAAGAAAAAGTTTTGAATGTGTTATAACCCTCTGCGATTACAATAATCGCAAACCGAGTTCGCGGAGTTGGACGGGATCTACTATAGATGGTGCCCCATCCATGAGCGATGCTGCTGTATTGGTTTTCGGAAATGGAATGACATCGCGGATAAACGCTTTGCCGGCCATGAGGGCGATGAGGCGGTCGTATCCAAACGCGATGCCGCCATGAGGAGGCGCGCCGTATCGAAAGGCGTCGAGTAAGAAGCCGAATTTTTCCCGCGACTCGCTTTCGGATATCCCCAACATGCGAAATACGCGCTCCTGGATTTCCCTATGGTGGATACGAATACTTCCGCCAGCGATTTCGTTGCCATTGAGAACGAGATCATAAGCTCTGGCGCGAACATCACCTGGGGCTGTTTCAAGCTCATTGAGGTCCGCTTCCATGGGGGAAGTAAAAGGATGATGACAGGCAACGTAGCGTTTTTCAATGTCATCAAATTCGAGGAGGGGGAACTGCGTCACCCATAAAAAACTAAAGTCACCAGCCTCCAGGAGGTCTTGTTGTCGCGCGAGTTCTAAGCGCAGATTGCCCAGTGCGTTTGCGACGACTGCGGGTTGATCAGCGACAAATAAAAGCAGGTCTCCCATCTGCGCGTCGAGTGATTCTCTGAGCATTTGTTGGGCTTGATCGGGGAAGAACTTGACGATTGATGATTCGAGGCCCTGGTCGGTCACTTTGATCCAGGCGAGTCCCTTAGCACCGTGTTTTGCTACAAAGGCTGTGAGGTCATCAATTTGTTTGCGTGAGTAGTTTGCACATCCTTTGGCATTAATGGCGCGGACTTGCCCACCGGAATCAATTACGGATCTAAAGACCCGAAATTCCGAAGCGAGAGCAGCTTTTGCAATATCGACAATTTCAAGGCCGAAGCGCGTATCCGGGCGATCGGTGCCAAAGCGATCAATCGCCTCGCGATAGGTCATCTGTGGTATGGGAGAGGGGATATCAAAGCCTATGACGTGCTCAAACAGGTGACGCGTAAGCCCTTCTGCGAGCTGCATGACATCGGTTTCTGTGACAAATGCCATTTCTATGTCTATTTGGGTAAACTCGGGCTGGCGGTCACCCCGCAGATCTTCATCGCGGAAGCAGCGCACGATTTGAAAGTAGCGATCATAACCGGCGATCATGAGCAACTGTTTGTAAGTTTGAGGCGATTGCGGCAGGGCATAGAAGTTGCCCCTTTGAACGCGAGATGGAACGAGATAATCTCTTGCGCCTTCGGGCGTGCTTTTCATGAGGAAGGGAGTTTCGATTTCGAGAAAACCCTGAGTGATTAAATATTTGCGCGTCTCCTGTGCAGCGTTATGTCTCAGGAACACGGCTTGTTGCATATCGGGGCGACGCAGGTCGAGATAGCGATAGCGCAGGCGCAGTTCTTCATTGACGTCAATTTCGGGTTCTATGGCAAATGGTGGTGTGTCCGCTTCGTTGAGCAGGCGCAGGTCTGAACATTCGATGTCAATGGCGCCAGTGGGCAATTTGGGGTTTGTCATGCCTTCTGGGCGGGGTTCAACTCTGCCTTTAATTGCCAGGACAAATTCGTTGCGGATTTTTTCAGCAATGGTGTGTGTCTCTGATTCGAGATCGGGACGAAAGACCACCTGAGTGATGCCGTGGCGGTCGCGCAAATCGACAAATATGACGCCTCCGTGGTCGCGTCTTTTGCCAACCCACCCCATCAGACAGACTTCTTCGCCTACATTTTCGATGCGCAATTCGCCGCAGTTGTGCGTGCGTTTCCAGTCGCCGAGCGACTCTGACATGGCTGTCTCCTACGCTTGGGTAATTCCGTTTTTAAGCGTTGTTTTTATCGCGCACAGGTCGTTTTGTGAAAAAATTTGTTGCGCGCGCGCTTTGAGGTCTTTGAGTACGATGGTATTTGCAGACGCCTCGTCTGGTCCAATAACCGCCGCAAAGGGTATATTTTGGCGATCTGCATATTTGAATTGTCTGTCGAGACGCTGTCCCGGAATGAGATGCAGTTCTGTTGCGATACCTTCCTGGCGCAGTTTTTCGGCAAAAGAAGACGATTGGGTGAGAAGGTCTTCTGCGAATACCGTAACAAAGACGCGGGCACCGGGTGTTTCGAGTTGAGGATAAGTGTCTATTTCTTTGAGCAATTCGGTGATGGCCATATCGCCGACTGCAAATCCCACGCCGGGTACCTGGCGCTTGCCGCCTACTTGACGTGTGAGGTTGTCGTAACGGCCACCTCCAAAGAGGGCGCGGCGTAGCGTGGTTTTTGCCCAGGCTTCAAATACCGTACGCGTATAATAGTCAAAACCTCGCACGATTTTGAGGTCGAGTTCTACGAGGTCTATAATACCATTTTGGTCGAGTTGCTCAAAAATGCGCTGGAGCCAGGGGGAAAACGTCAGGTCTGCTGTTTGAAGGATTTCGTAGAGGGTGTCGATTTGACCTGCACTGAGATTCAGATCATTGGCCAGATAGGTGCGGAATTTTTCCTCGGGAATTTTGTCTATGCGATCAATGGCCCCAAAAACGGGTTTGATATCCTCGGGTGATAAGGCCAGTTCTTTGGCGATTAAATTTTCGAGGGCCTGTCGGTCGTTGACTTTGATGGTGGCGTGTTCGCTACTGAGACCAAGGTGTTTGAATAGCGTGCAGGCTATGGTGATTATTTCGGCATCAGCCAGATAGCTATCGCTGCCGAGGGCGTCGATGTTCCATTGAAAAAAGGAACGCCCGCGCCCGCGTTGGGGACGCTCGTAGCGGAAGAACCGTCCGTAGGATTGCCAGCGAATAGGGAAGGTGAGTTCGCCTTCTTTTTGGGCGACCATGCGCGCGAGTGTGGGTGTGAGTTCTGGGCGCATGACGAGTTGTTTGTCGTCTCGATCAGATAGCGTGAATGTCTGCTGTGTGACGATTTCTTCGCTGCTTTTGCCCAGGTATAGGGCCATGTATTCGAGGATTGTGCTTTCGTATTCTCTATATCCAAAGAGATTGCCAACGCCGATAAATTTCTCGCAGAGCCACTTCTGGTAGGCCCAATCTTCGGGATAAAAATCGCGGGTGCCCTTTACCTTGGGAATTAACTGTGGCATGGGTGTATATCCGTTATAGTTTATTTTTTATAAGAAAATATCAAAGTTAAAGGTAAGAGGTGGTATTGTCAAGGTTTAAGAAGCAATCAGCGGTTAGCTGTCAGCGGTCAGGAAAACCAGCAGTCAACCTATGCACCCAACTGGGGTGGCGGAAGGGCGGGCTGAAAGCTGACTGCTCCCTAAGCTGTAAAAGCGTTTTCGTAGTGGCGGATGGTAGGGCGCGGTTGTGTCAGGTCAACGGCAATGACGTCAAATCGCGGTGCCGCGTGATCGGGGTGTTGTGTCAGGTAGGCTTTTGCGATTTTGATGATTTGCGCTTGTTTGGCTGGTGTTACCCGAGTCTCTGGTTGTCCAAAATGCGGCGTGGTCGCGGTTTTGACTTCTACGAAGATCAGGACGTTATTTTTTTCTGCAATGAGGTCGATTTCACCGCCCAGGGCGCGAAATCCGCGCGCGCGAATGCCGTATCCCTTTTGTTTGAGAAATATTTCTGCCAATTGTTCGCCTTTTGGACCGGATTGTTGCAGGCGGGTGCGTTGTTTGCGAAATAGCATGCGCAAGGCCTGTACCTCATCCTGTGAGATATGTTTGCTGGCACTGGCAATGGTTTTTCCCATGGCTTGAAGTTGGTTGAGGTTCATCGCTGCGCGAATGCCTTCGGCAAAAATTTTAAAGTCTTCAGAACTCTTGGCATCAAAGACGCCCTGGAAAGATTGGCGGTGGATGGGACAGGGGCCGTGTTTTTGCAAGGCGGCGAGGTGATCGGCGCTGCCATATCCTTTGTGACTGGCAAAGCCGTAAGCGGGGTATTGCGCGTGGTAATCGATCATTAGACGATCGCGCGTTACTTTGGCGATAACAGACGCGGCGGCGATAGAAAGAGATGCCCGATCACCGCCTATGACCGCTTGTTCGGGGAATGGACTGCCGGGAATGGCATTGCCGTCGATGAGCACGCGGTCAGGCGAAATGCTGAGGGCGGTGAGTGCCTCGCACATGGCCTGATGGGTGGCGTTGCGGATATTGTATTTGTCTATTTCTTGTGGAGATGCTTTGCCCACGCCAATGGCGAGGGCTGTATTGTGGATGGTTTCAAAAAGTTCTGCTCTGCGTTTTTCAGATAGTGCTTTAGAGTCGTTCAAGCCGGAGATGAGTGTATCGAGCGGTAGGATAACCGCAGCGGCGACAACGGGACCCGCGAGAGGACCTCGCCCGGCTTCATCCACGCCTGCGATGTGCTGGATGCCCCGTTCTCTGAGTTTTTTTTCTATGGTGAGCATTTGTTCGAGGCGCGCTTTTTCACGCGCCTGTGCTTTTTGCTTTTTTCTCACTTGTTCTGCGATTGCGCGAACACCTGCGCGCGGATCCTGTTCGAGGGCACGGAGGTATGCTTCGTCAGGGCGATTGATAGATTTGATATGGGCGCGAATTTGCGCAATGGTCATTGTTGTGAGATTTTTCATGGCTGATGAGCTTGATTTAATTAAAAGGTGTCTTTATATTTTTATATCTGTTCTTAAATATTATTTATGTTTGTCCAAAGATGTATAAATAAAGAAGCGTCGAGATCCAAAAATCTGCAACTTATTTTTGAAATGAGATCGATATGGCAGAGGAGAGCAATACCGACAAGCTGCGCAAGTTCGTGCATTTTGTCACCCCTTTTAAATCGCGCCTGATCTTGCTGGTGTGCCTGACAGCGACGATGACGACATTGAGCATGCTGCCCCCTCTGGTGATGAAGTTTATCATCGATGATGTCATTACCCTGGGCAACTGGCATTTACTGGAAGTGCTTCTGTTTATTTCGATTTGCCTGCCTATCACGTCCGCTGCGATGCGCGTTTGGATCTCATTCACCAATGCGTATGTGGGGTGGGGGATAACGACGAGTATGCGGAGGTTCACGTATGAGCACATGTTGAAATTACCCATGCGCTTTTACGACGAGATGGGTACGGGCAAGATTATGTCGCGCATTATGTCTGATATTGCGAATGTGCGCAGTATGGTGACGTCGCGCATGCTGGGCATTCTCGTTGATTTTGTGTCGTTCTGGGTGGCGCTTGCGCTGTGTATGGGTTTGAATTGGAAGATGGGGTGTCTGCTGCTTTTGCTGATGCCCCTATATTTTTTTAATTATTACGGGTGGCGCACGCCAATGCGGGAGTCGTACAGTCTCTGGCGCAGAAAAATGGACCAGGTGTCGGTTGGACTACAAGAGCGGTTGGCCGGGGTGCAACTGGTGAAATCTTATGGGCGAGAGCGCAGAGAACACCGCGCATTTGCAGAAGATACGCACCAGAGTTTGGATGCGGCGATGCAAACTGCCACGAATCGCGCTGGCTATATGGCGGGGTCCTGGGGGGTGTCGGGATTGCGCAATACGGTGATTTTTTGTTTGGGCTGTTATTACGTGATTGAGGGTGAGATGACTTATGGGGCTGTGATGGCCTTTTTTTCGTATTCGAGCCGGATGTTTCAGCCCATTCTCAATCTCACGCAAATTGCTATGCGTCTTCAATCCGTGATGGTGTCTGTGGAGCGCGTCTTGGAAATTTTAGATTTTCCCATAGAGATTAAGGACAAGGAAGATGCTGTCGAATTGCCACCGATAAAAGGGCATATTAAATTTGAAGATGTGCATTTTGAGTACAAAGAGGATGAGCCTGTTTTGAAGGGGATTAACCTCGAGGTGCAGCCGGGGCAGATGGTGGCACTGGTGGGGCATACGGGATGCGGCAAGACGACATTGACGAGTTTGTTGATGCGATTTTACGATGTGAAGGAAGGGCGTATTACAATTGATGGTCACGATTTGCAAGATGTAAAGCTGCGCACCTTGCGTACACAGATCGGACAGGTGTTGCAAGATTCGGTGATGTTTGATGGTACGATCCGGGAGAATTTGCTGTATGGCCGCGCAGATGCCACAGATGCCGAGTTGATCGAGGCGGCGCGCATTGCCGAGATTCACGAATTTATTATGCGTACGCCCGAGGGTTACGATTCGATGCTGGGGAAAGATGGGATTAAACTGTCTGTGGGAGAAAAGCAGCGCCTTGCCATTGCGAGAGCCGTGCTGACCAATCCGTCGGTTTTAATTCTGGATGAAGCGACTTCGTCACTCGATTCTCTATCGGAGGCTCTGATACAGAAGGCGATGACCAGGGTGTTAAAGGAGCGCACGTCCTTTGCCATTGCACACCGATTATCGACGATTGTCAATGCGGATATTATTGTTGTGATGGATCACGGCGAGATTATTGAACAGGGGACGCACAGCGAATTGTTGCAAATACCCGATGGAAAGTATCGCCAGCTTTACGAGCAGCAGGCTGCTGGGTCTATTGAAGAGGCTGTAGAGGCTATGGCGAGTTGAGGTTATGGAAAACTTAAAGCGATTTACCATTTTGTATATCAAGCCGTATTGGGGGCGTATGTTAATGGTCATTATGATGGCCACTATTACGTCGTCCTATACGTTTTTGCTCGGGTTCATTTCAAAAATTACAGTTGACGAGGTCTTGCAACTCAAGCCCGCAGGTGAAGTCGTTTCAGAAGCCCACATGCAGTCTTTGATTCAGGAGGAGAGGCGCCCAAAGCGAGATCCACAGGCAACGATTCCAGGGCTGGGCAAAGAAGGCGGGATAATGCTGCCCAAAACGCGCACGGAAAAACTGGAATGGTTGGGGTGGATTTTCATTCTCTACCTGGTCGTGAGATCGTTTTTTGCCACGCTCAACTGGTTTTATACGTATAGCATCGCCTATGTGGGGCAGCGGATTGTTTTCCGCATTCGCCTTGCGCTGCATGAGAAAGTGCAGCAGTTGCAGATGACGTTTTTTGATCGCCAGCAAACCGGGCGGATTATGGCGCGCATTTTGGATGATGTGGGGTTGTTGCAGAGCGAAATTACGACGACATTTGTAGAGACGCTGCGGCATGTTGCGCGCATTTTGATGGGTACGGCGATTCTGTTTACGATTGATGTCAAGCTCGCGCTGATGGCTTTTGTTGCATTGCCCGCGTACGTCGTGACTTATAAGGTGTTTCAGCGTCCGATAGCAAATGTTTTTATGCAGTTTCGAGAGGATTATGCCGAGGTGTCTGCGCTGCTGGAAGAACGCTCAAAGGGGATTCGCCTCATCCTGTCTTATGCGCGAGAGAGACGGGAGTTTCGGGATTTTTTCAGGCGTCTGATCGGGTTGTATCGCCTGGGCGTCAAACAGTCTGTTTTGAGTTCTGGCTTGGGGTCAGTCTGTTCGGTTGTGGGGGGGGTTGCAATGGGTCTGATCTTTTATTATGGCGCGTTGCAGGTTCGCGGCGGTATGATGACGGTTGGAGAATTGGTTTATTTTTCTATGTCGATGGGGAATCTTTTTTCGCCACTGGTTGCACTTGCCAATGTGAATGCCACGTTGCAACAGATGCTGGTGGTGATCAGTCGCGTGTTTGAGGTGCTGGATGAAGAGGTGATTATTCGGGATAGAGAAGATGCGAAGACCCTCGACAAGGTGCGCGGGCGCGTGTCGTTCCGCGATGTGTCGTTTCGCTATACAGATGCGGGTGATTACGTTCTTCGAGATCTCAAGTTTGTCGTGCGGCCTGGCACTTCGGTGGCTGTGGTTGGGCCTTCGGGTTCGGGGAAGAGTACGCTGGTTAGTTTGTTGATGCGTCTTTATGAACCCACAGAGGGGAAGATTATTCTGGACGATTACGATATACAAGATGTCAAAATTTCTTCATTGCGACAGCACATCAGTATGGTGCCGCAGGAACCCGTTCTGTTTTCCGGGACGATTGCCGATAATATTCGCTACGGGCAGCCCTATACCACGCCCGAGCAGGTGATGGCTGCGGCTAAGGCGGCGGAGTTGCACGATTTTATTATGACGCTGCCAGAAAAATACGAAGCGCCGGTCGAGGAGCGCGGTACCAATTTATCGGGCGGTCAAAAACAGCGTCTGGCTTTTGCGATGGCTGTTGTCACTGATCCCAGTATTCTGATTTTGGACGATACGACTTCGGCGCTGGATGCAAAGACAGAGGCGAAGATTCAAGAGACGCTGGACCATTTGATGGAGGGGCGCACGACGTTTGTGATTACGCACCGGATTTCTACAGCTATGCGGGCAGATCGCATTCTGGTGCTGGACAATGGTCGCATGGCGGGCTGGGGTTTCCACGACGATTTGATAGAAGAGTGCGAGGTCTATCGCTTGCTCTACGAACAGCAACAAAAGCAGAAAGACGATGCGGCAGATGAGTTTATTGAGGGGATTATGACGGCGATGGAAGATGTTGAAAAGGGTAAGAAGGAACTACAAAAGCAGATACACACAGATGGACACGGATGAAAGGTGCGATATAGATAGATGTAGCGCAGGCAGGCGTAGGGGCGGTGCCCCCGTGCCCGCCCTACGTCATCGCGGCATGATGTTGAGCCGCGATCCAGTGTTTCCGAACTGTGAATGGAATTCTCATTCACAGTTTTTTTATGCTCAATTTCAAAACCTGCAAAAAAACAGAAATACGCGGTGAAAATCACATAAGCTGAAAAAAATCCCCCATCGCGTATTATTGTGATGGGGGATTGGTTTTTGGAGTTGGGCGGGCTGACTGCTGATCACCTTCTCAAACTTTCCCTTGCTCGAGCAATTTGAGGAAGGTCTCGTCTTCGCCCAGGTAGCGTTTGTTGCACAGGTCGCAATCGAGGCAGGAGCGTTCGTAGCAATTTTTGTGGATGCGAATGGGGTATTGTTTTTGGAAGGCTTCGTTGCATTTGTCCGAACAGAATACATAGCGTTCCTGGGTGGAGCCGAAAGCAGCATAGACAATGATATTTTCATCACCATCATCGGCGAGGGATTTTTCGCACCAGCTACATATTCCCGTTTCCTCTTTTGCGCGGGATTCGCGTTTGCGCCGGACTTCTTCGTCGGTCCAGGAAAATTCGATGTATTCGACATTTTCCTTGGGTACTTTGGCGCGAACCACACCGCTTGTGATGCCGAGTACAAAGTCGCCTTTGGTGTCAAATGTGGTGCCGCATTCGATGGTGCGCCCACTTTGCAGGTGGATGTGAGATTTGCCTTCTTCGGGCGAGATAAATGAAAACCAACCGCAACTGGAACACACAGTTGTAAAGAGAAATTGCCGCAGTGTTTTGTGGCCGCAGGATGGACAGTGGCCCTCTTGCATGAGTCTCAGGTCGCGCAGGGAGGCTCTGGCGGCTTCTCTTACGGTTTCATTAACTTCGTCAAGGGCTTCGTCGAGTTCATCTTGATCCTCTTGTGCGAGGAGGTCCATGGCTTCCTGAACGTGCTCGTCTTGCCCTTCGATGTGGATTTGTCTTTCTTTGCTTGTACCATTGTCTGGTTCTTCGTCATTTTTAGAAAAAAAGCGTTTCAGCATTTGGGTCCTCACTTGAAAGCGTCGAATATGATATTTTATATTTGCTTATAAGGTAGGATATAAGGGCAGATATGTCAACCTCGTACCCTGGGAAATCAAAGGCAAAATAGGGAGATATGGACTGGTTGCTAAATCAGAGTCGGTGCATGTGGAATCCGCCGTCAACCGGGATTGCTGCGCCGGTTGTGAAGTCGAAATAGCCGAGTCCTATGGCCGCTACTGCTTTGCCGATGTCTTCGGGTTGTCCCCACCTGCGGATGGGCGTCAGTCCATCGGCAATCAGGCGGTCGTATTTTTCTTTTACGGGTCCTGTCATGTCGGTCTGGATGATACCTGGCTGGATTTCATTGACGGGGATACCGTGTTCTGCGAGCCGGTCGGCAAATAGACGCGTCATCATGCTCAGACCGGCTTTTGAGACGCAGTATTCGCCGCGTGCGGTTGAAGAGGTGTAGGCCGATATGGAGGTGATGACAACAATGCGCGGTGTTTGTATTTTGCCTTGTTCTTTGAGCGCGATCATGTGGTTTGCCGCGTATTGGGTCAAAAAGTAGGGTCCTTTGAGGTTGGTGTTCATGACGTCTTCATAGCTTTCTGGCGTGGCTTCGAGTATGTCGGCGCGCACACGGGGGGCAATGCCGGCGTTGTTGACGAGCATGTCGAGGCGGCCAAAGGCGTCGAGTGTGGTATCTACGAGGCGTTTGCCGTCTTCTATGCGGGTTATGTCGCCCTGACATATATGGACGTTTTGTCCGCGTTCCCGAACACCTGTTGCGGTTTCTTCTGCTGCGGTTAGATTGCCCGCGTAGTTGACGAGGATGTCGTAGCCCGCATCGGCAAGGCAAAACGCAATGCCTCTGCCGATGCCTCTGCTGGATCCGGTGACGAGTGCTGCTGGCATGATACCTCCTATTTTTTGTTGCGAATATTTTTTATGGAGATAAGATAAGACATAAGAAGTTAAGTGCGAAGTGCAAAGTTGGAGGAAAAAGAATGGCGATTGTAGATTATAGACAAAGTGGTGGTTGCGATGTGTGGGTTTTATCTGCCGGACAGGTGAGGATGGATGGCGGCGCAATGTTTGGGGTTGTGCCCCGTCCGCTGTGGGAAAGGTGTTACCCGCCCGATGAGCGCAATCGCATTGGGCTGACGATGAATTGTTTGCTTGTGAGAGGGCAGGGGGAGACCGTGCTGATTGAGACCGGGTTTGGGGGTAAGGTGACGGAGAAGCTGCGAGAGATTTACGCGCTTGATGAGTCGGATGGTCTCCTGTCGTCTCTGGAGATGTTGCGGATTGCGCCCGAGGAGATTACGCGGGTTGTGTTGACGCATTTGCACCAGGATCATGCCGGGGGTTGTACGGTGCAAGAGAATGGTGAATGTGTGCCCGCTTTTCCAAATGCGACTTATTATGTGCAAAAGGGGGAATGGGAGGATGCCGATAATGCCGATGGACAGACTGTGAATGGGTACCGATACGACGAGGTGATGAGGCCGCTGTCACCTGTGCTTGCGCTGTTGGAGGGGGATGAGCGTATTTGTTCTTTTGTTGAGGTCATAGTTACGCCAGGGCATACCCGCAGGCATCAATCTGTGCTGGTGCATACGGGTGAGGATACGTTTTGTTTTGTGGGGGATTTGATTCCTACGACACATCACTTGAAGCCGATTTATGTGATGGCGTATGATCTGTATCCGCGGCAGACTTATCTGGTTAAACAAGAGGTTATGGAGAGAGCGGTTTCCGAGAACTGGGTTATGGCGTGGCCGCACGATCCGGATATTGCTTGGGGAAGATTACGACGAGATGATGCGGGTACTTATGAGGTCCTGCCCCTTTTCGCCGATTGAGTTGACAAACGCGAGTTCTATGACTATACATGTGCCCCGCAGGATATCGACTCAATTTTGCGCTGATTGGGATAATTGTGCTTAAATAGTTGGTTTCGTGCAAACTGCTATTGCAAGTGGTGCAGGCTCTTGAGAAAGGAAAATGGATGCCTCGTGGGCGATGTCATTTTGCATTGGTGCTCGGGTTGCAGGAACTGCTCGAGCGCGATTTGCCTGAGGTAGGTGCTTTAAATCGGCGGTATTTGCCGGAGCTTGTGGCGGGTTCCATGGCGCCGGATGCGATGCGTTTGTTGGGGAAGATGGGCAAGTACGGATCGCATTTTTACACGGAGGATCGGCGCGAGACGTGGGGCAAATCCGTTTCGGGTATGTTTGAGGTGCATCCCAATCTGGCAGATTATCAGAATATGGATCCGCGAGACCGCGTTTTGTTAATGGGGTATATCGCGCATTTGACGACGGATGAAGCGTTTCGCGATGAGGTGACGATTTATGTACACGGTGTAGAAGACTGGCGGCCCATTATTTACGGGCTGTGGTCTTATGTAGATGAATTGCCCATCAATTATCCAGGTGTCGCGGAGGTGCTGGATCGATTTGAAGGACATGGAGAGGTGGGATTTATTGATCGCGAAATAGTATCTCGATTTGTGAGGCGTGCGCGGGGGTGGGCAGAGAGTGCAGACCCCGTTGTTCTCGAGCATATATTTCTCAAGATGATTGGTCGTCCCCCGTCCGATGATTTGGAAAAGCATCTTGCTGAGAACAGGGGGCGGGCCGATGCATTTTTTGATGAGCATATAAAAGCGCGTTTTGTCGCTGAAGCTATTGCGCGAGGGCGAGATGAAATTGAGAAATTTGCAACTGGGGCATATAGCAGGTGAGGGTATCCGCAGATGTACGCAGATGTACGCAGATGTACGCAGATGAATGGCAGATGAGAGGCAATAATGGGAATTAAAGTGTGGATCGCGCTTGTAGGTGTTTTTGCCAGTTTTGTGCTTCTGGTGCAGGGGATGGGATATGTCGCGTTTTACCTTTCGCCGCGCGATCCGGATGCCATACAACGGGCATCGGAATTTGAGGCTATGATGGGCAGTCTGGTGCGTGCGCCAAAAGATGGCGTTGTGCCTGTGGTGCAGGCAGATGGGACGCAGGACCTCGAGGCTGTGATGGCGGATGTTGAGATTCCCAATCGCCATCCCCAGGCAACGGGGGCGGTGCATCGGGTGATGGAATGGTCGGGCGGACGATTTGGCGAAGCGCCTATGCTCGCCCAGCGGGTGCGAGAGGGGATCCTGCCGCCTGTATTGGAACGTCTGCCGGAGGATCCTCTTGTTATTGTACCGCCGCAACAACATGGGCCTTATGGGGGGACGTGGACGCGGTTTGCGACTGGTCCCCGCGATGTGGGTATTGTCGAAGCCCGGTTTGCGTATGAAGGGCTGGTGCGATGGGATGCGATGGCGCAGGAGGTGATCCCCAATCTGGCCGTGCGGTGGGAGATTGCCGATGGGGGACGCAGTTTTACATTTTATTTGCGCAGAGGGATGAGGTGGTCAGACGGGCATCCGTTTACGGTTGATGATCTCATTTTCTGGTATGAGGATGTGCTGCAAAATGAGGAGATAACGCCTGTTGTGCCGCGCGATTTTAAGCGGGGTGGACGGGTGATGGGATTGGAGAAGGTCGATGATTATACGGTGCGGTTCACGTTTTTGGAACCCAATGGATTGTTTGTTGTGAAGTTGGCGTCGGGACGCGGTTATGAGATGTTGCGCTATCCGGCCCATTATATGAAGCAATTTCATCCGAAGTACACGTCTTTGGAAAAGCTCGAGGCGATGAGTGAGGCCGCGGGATTTGATTTGTGGAAGCAGCTTTTTGAAGATATGCGCGATTGGCGCAATCCGGATATCCCGCGTTTGTGGCCATGGATTGTGGTTGCGCCGCCGCCTGCGCGCCCGGCAGTGCTGGAGCGCAATCCCTATTATTGGAAGGTCGATCCCGATGGGAATCAACTGCCGTACATCGACCGCATGACGTTTGAGATTTTTGATCCCGAGACCATTAATCTCAAGGCGATCAATGGGGAAATAGGCATGCAGGGACGGCATCTTCAGTTCCAGAATTATCCGCTGTTCATGGAGGGGAGAAAGAAGGGCGATTATCGGGTTGTGCATTGGGTCAATGGATCGGCGGGGTCAAATATCCTGGCGTTGAATTTGAATCACCGCGATCCGGAAATGAAGAGAATTATCGGAGACCATCGCTTTCGAAAAGCCCTGTCGCACGCGCTGAATCGCGCTGAATTAAACGAGGCGGATTATTTTGGGATTGGGAAGCCACGGCAGGTTTGTCCGCCGCCATCGTCGCCGTTTTACGATGCGGATTACGAGCGCGCATATATCGAATACGATCCGGACCGCGCGAATGCACTGCTCGACGAGATGGGTTTGAAGCGCGGGAGAAATGGCATGCGATTGCGGGCTGATGGCGAACCGATTAAGCTCTATATTGAGACGACGTCTCTGAACAATCGCATTCTGGAACTGGTGGCGAGTTATTGGACGGCGGTGGGGGTGCATTCAGAGGTGAAGGAAGAAGCGCGGCAGTTGTTTTACGAGCGCAAAAAGGGTTTGTTGCACGATGTTGGCGTATGGGGTGGGTCAGATGAGCAGATCGCGGTTCTGGATCCGCGCTGGCTCGTTCCATTTAGCGATGAGTCTGTACACGCGGTGGATTATGCGCGCTGGTATCGCACGGAAAAAAAACGCGGTGAAGAACCCCCCAGTGATATGCGGCGGTGTATTGAGTTGTTTTGGGAGATTGAGAAGACGATTGACGAAGAGGAACAGATCAGGCTTATGGGAGAAATTATCGATTTGAATCGAAAGAATCTGTGGGTTATCGGAACGGTGGGGGCATTGCCCTCGTTTTATCTGGTCAAAAATTCATTTCGCAATGTGCCCGAGGTCGCGATGTCCGGCTGGGCATTTCGCACGCCCGGGAATACGGCGGTTGAGTGTTATGCGATTGAGGAATAGGAAAGATAGATGCTAAATCTGGTGATTAAACGCCTGTTGTGGATGATTCCCACAATGGTGATTATTTCGTTTATTTCGTTTTCGATTATCCAGCTTCCTCCAGGGGATTATCTCACGTCGTATATTGCTGCGTTGGGTGAAACGGGAGAGACGGTGGATGAGGCACAGGCTGCGGCACTGCGGGCGCGGTACAATCTCGATCAGCCTTTTATGGTGCAATACTGGCGGTGGTTGGGCGGCATGGTGCAGGGTGATTTGGGGATGTCGTTTGAGTGGAATCGGCCCGTGACAGAGCTGATTGGCGAACGCATTTTGCTGACGTCTATTATTTCGATTGTAACGCTTCTGGTGACGTGGGCGCTGGCGATTCCGGTTGGGATTTATTCGGCTGTGAAGCAGTATTCACTGCCGGATTATTGTTTTACGTTTTTGGGCTTTATCGGGCTTGCAACGCCCAATTTTTTGCTCGCGCTCATTTTTATGTACATTGGGTATTCCGTGTTTGGGGTGAGTGCAGGCGGTCTGTTTTCACCGGAGTATCAGAGTGCGGCGTGGTCTTTTGGCAAATTTCTCGATTTGCTCGGGCATTTGTGGATTCCGGTGATTGTGATTGGCACGTCGGGTACGGCGGGATTGATACGGGTGATGCGGGGCAATTTGCTGGATGAATTGCGGAAGCAATACGTGATGACTGCCCGCGCCAAAGGCGTGCGCTACTGGGTGTTGCTGATGCGGTATCCGGTGCGCGTTGCGCTCAATCCGCTCGTCAGTACTGTGGGATGGGTTTTGCCGGGCATTGTGTCTGGGGCGACGATTACGTCGGTGGTGTTGGGCTTGCCGACGACGGGACCGCTGTTGTTGCGCGCGCTTATGAATCAGGATATGTATTTGGCGGGCAGTATGGTGATGATGTTGAGCCTGTTGACGCTTGTCGGTACGCTCATTTCAGACATTTTGTTGTTGTGGCTCGATCCGCGCATTCGCTATGAAGAAGGGGAGCATTAGATGGCTATGCCCAGAAGGGAAGAGGTTGTCGAGCAAGATGTGCTGACCGGGGAAACGGAAGCCTATGCCGCGTCTCAGTGGCAGTTGATGTGGTGGAAGTTTCGCAAGCACCACCTGGCGATGGCTGCGGGTATGGTTATTGTGGCGCTTTATGTGGTGGCTGTGTTTTGCGAGTTTTTGGCACCTTATACGCTCAATCATCGGCAGGTTGCCTATGCGTTTGCCCCGCCCCAGCGTTTGCAATTTGTGTCGGATGAGGGCGTGCATTTCTGGCCGTTTGTGTATGGGATCAAGGGCGTGCGACATCCGGAAACGCTTCGGAAGTTCTATATCGAAGACCGCTCGCAACGCTATGCCGTACGTTTATTTGTGCGAGGCGCACCCTATCGGTTCTGGGGTTTGTTTGAGACGGATATCCATCTTTTCGGCGTTGATGATGGGGGGACGCTTTTTCTGTTGGGTACGGATCATCTCGGGCGGGATTTGCTTTCGAGGATTATTTACGGTTCGCGCATTTCGCTGACGATAGGGCTGGTGGGGGTGACACTGAGTTTTGTGTTTGGTCTGGTGATCGGCGTGGTGTCCGGGTACTACGGGGGTTGGATCGACAATCTCATTCAGCGCGGGATTGAGATTCTCAGGTCTTTTCCGTCTATTCCGCTGTGGATGGCTCTGGCTGCGGCACTGCCTTCATCGTGGTCGCCCTTGCAGATCTATATGGGTATTACGGTTGTGTTGTCCTTTATTGGGTGGACGGGTTTGGCGCGGCAGGTGCGCGGGAAAATTTTGTCGTTGCGCGAAGAGGATTTCGCAACTGCTGCATTGCTTGCCGGCGCGAGTCGTTGGCGGATTATGACACGGCATCTGCTGCCTTCGTTTATGAGCCATATTATCGTGAGTTTGACGCTCGCTGTGCCGGGCATGATTTTGGGCGAGACTTCGCTGAGTTTTCTCGGTCTTGGGCTGCGTCCGCCGGTGACGAGTTGGGGCGTGCTGTTGAAAGAGGCGCAAAATGTTCAGGCTGTGGCTTTTCAGCCGTGGCTTTTGACGCCTGTGATTTTTGTGATTATTACTGTGCTCGCATTTAATTTTGTCGGTGACGGTCTGCGCGACGCCGCCGATCCTTATTCACGTTAGGAGATTAGACTTATGGAACTTCGACAGAATCGGGTAAAACACAAGTTGCGACAAGGCGAACAGGCGTATATCGCCGGTGGATTTACGCACGCGGATGATATTGATACATTTGGTCCCGCGAATTTTGATGGGATATGGATTGAGGGGGAGCATGGCCCCATGGCTTTTGACGAGTTGGGCAATCTCACGCGCGCCTGTGATTTGTGGGGCATGACGTCGATTGTGCGCGTGAATCGCAACGATCAGACGCTTATTTATCGCACCCTGGATAGGGGAGCGCAGGGTATTGTGGTGCCGCATGTGAATACGCGCGAGGAAGCGGAAAATGTCGTGGCTGGTGGGCGGTTTGCGCCCATTGGTCAGCGCGGTATGTTCACGAGTCGGCAGGGCTATGGTGTTGAAGATTATTTTGCTAAGGCGAATGACGAGGTGTTGCTCACCATTTTGATTGAAGACATCATCGCGGTGGAGAATCTGGATGAGATCCTGACTGTGGATCAGGTCGATGTATTTTTTGTTGCGCCTTCAGATCTGGGAGCGTCAATGGGATATATTGGCGATTTGGAAAATAAAGTGGTGCAAAAGACGATTGACGGCGCGCTTGCAAAGATCATCGCGTCGGGGCGTATAGCGGGAACGATGACCTCGTCGGACAATGTAGGGAAATTTGCCGCTGCCGGGGTGCAGATGCTGCTGGTGAATAGCACCGGGTGGCTGCAAGAGGGTGCAAAGGCGTTTATGGCGCGGGCAAAAGGAGCCGTGTGATTTGGACAATGTGTTGACCATAAATAATTTGAAGACGCACTTTTTTCTCGATGAGGGAACGGTTCGCGCTGTGGATGGCGTGACGATGGATATTCCCCGGGGGAAGACGGTGGGGATTGTGGGGGAGAGTGGGTGCGGGAAGAGCGTGACGGCTTTTTCGGCATTGCGCCTGGTGTCATCACCCGGGCGGATTGTGGAGGGCGAGATTGTTTTGCATCGTCCAGACCGCGAGATTTATTTGACGGATCTGGATGAAGAGGGCGAGGATATTCGCGCGATTCGCGGGCACGAAATTGCAATGATTTTTCAGGAGCCGATGACGTCGCTGAGTCCGGTGCATACGGTGGGGTTTCAAATTGTTGAGGCGATTCGGTTGCATCTCGATTTGCGGGGTGAAGAAGCGTGGTCACTCGCCGTAAATATGCTGGATCGGGTTGGGATTCCGGATGCGGAGCGGCGGTTTGCACAATATCCGCACGAGATGAGTGGCGGGATGCGACAGCGTGTGATGATTGCCATGGCGCTTTCGTGCCGTCCGGCACTGTTGATTGCCGATGAACCCACGACCGCATTGGATGTCACTATTCAGGCGCAGATACTGGATTTGATGCGCGATTTGCAAGACGAATTTCAGATGTCGATTATGTTGATTACACACGATTTGGGTGTGGTCGCAGAAATGGCAGATGAGGTTGCAGTGATGTATATGGGGCGCATTGTGGAACACGCGGCGACAGAGGAGATTTTTGAAAATCCCAAACACCCCTATACGCAGGCGCTGATGCAATCTATCCCGGGAATGAGCCAGGCGAGAAAGACGCGGTTGCAGACGATCAGGGGGTCCGTGCCCGATCCCTATACGCAATTGCAGGGGTGTCCTTTTCATCCGCGATGTGAAGTGGCACAGGACGGGGTGTGCAATGCGGGCGATAGGCCAGACTTGCTCGCTGTTGAGGATGGGCATGTGGTTGCGTGTGTGTTGTATGGAGAGGATGTGCGCGATGCGTGAACAGAATGCCCTGTTGCGGGTGCGCGATCTGAGAAAGCATTTTCCCATTACGCGCGGTTTTTTCAATACGGTTGTCGGTCAGGTCAAAGCCGTAGATGGCGTGAGTTTTGATTTGTTTGAAGGGGAGTGTCTGGGACTGGTTGGGGAAAGCGGATCGGGTAAAACAACGGTTGGGCGCACGATTTTGCGGGCGATAGCTCCCACGGCTGGCGAGGTGTGGTTCCGCAAGGATAGCGAGGAGGTCGATGTTGCACGGGCACCCCACGATGTGCTCAAGTCGCTGCGCCGAGATATGCAGATGATTTTTCAAGATCCCTACGCCTCTTTGAATCCGCGTATGACGGTGCTCGATATTATTGGTGAACCGCTGCTGGTCAATGGGGTCGCAGATCGCCACGAACGGGAGACGCGCGTGCGGGAATTGCTCGCTCAGGTGGGGTTGAATCCCCATTTTTTGCGGCGGTATCCACACGCTTTTAGCGGGGGGCAGCGGCAGCGTATTGGCATTGCGAGGGCACTGGCATTGCATCCCAGGTTGATCGTGGCGGATGAACCCGTTTCCGCGTTGGATGTCTCTGTGCAGGCGCAGGTGCTCAATTTGCTTCAGGAGTTGCAAGAAAAGTTCGGGTTGACGTATTTGTTTGTCGCGCACGATTTGAGTGTGGTGCGCCATATTTCCGACCGCGTGGCGGTGATGTATGTGGGTAAGGTTGTGGAATTGGCTCCGGTTGATCAGCTTTTTCAAAGTCCGGCGCATCCCTATACCGAGGCACTTTTGTCGGCGGTGCTCAATCCAGATCCCAAACGAAAGAAGAAGCGCGTTTTGCTGTCTGGCGAGGTAGCGGATCCCGGGGATACACCTTCGGGCTGTGCGTTTCATCCGCGTTGCCCTTATGTCGAGGATCGGTGTAAGGAAGAAGTGCCAGAATTGCGCGAGATCGCGCCAGGACATGCAGTGCGCTGTCATTTGAGCGATATATTGCAGTTGGAAGGCATGACGGGTTAGGGGCAGGCCCATGAATCTGCCCATCATTAGTAAAAGGAGAAAGAGATGAAGGTTGAACACATTGCTTTTGTGGTTGATGATCCCGATGAGGTTGCAAAGTGGTATTGCGATAATCTGGGCATGCGCGTTGTGCGCCAGGGGCCACCGCCCATCAAGATGACCTTTGTGGCGGATTCGGAAGGGACGACGATGTACGAGCTTTATCACCAGCCAGAAGTGGAGACGCCAGATTATGCTTCGATGCACCATCTGGCACTGCATTTTGCCTATGCGACGGAGGATATTGAGGCCGATTTTGCGCGTTTGAAAGCCGCGGGTGCAACGGTTGTGCAGGAACCCACGCCCACGGATGCAGGGGATACACTGGCGATGTTGCGCGATCCCTGGGGCGTTTGCGTGCAACTGGTGCATCGCAAGGAGAAGATGCTTTGAGGGGTGAGAAATTAGACTCAATTATTGACCATTATGCCCGTTAATGGTAGATTATGGCCCGGTTTTGATTTGGTGAGGAGGGTGTATGCCAGTTTTGGATGTTGAAGAGCTCAAGGGAGCCTGTACACGGGTATTTGAAGGCGCGGGTCTGAGCGCGGAAGAAGCGCGTCAGATTGCGCATTCGCTGGTGTTGTCCAATTTGATGGGGCACGATTCCCACGGTGTGATTCGGCTTGTGCAGTACGTTCAGGCACTTGAGGAAGGGCGCGTACACGCCGGGCAGGAGATCGCGGTTGTGCGCGAGGCCGATGCTTCGGCGGTTGCCGATGGCGGTTGGGGGTTTGGACAAACTGTTTGCCATCAGGCTATGGCGCTGGCAATGGAGAAGGCAAAACAGCGGTCGGTTGCCGTGGTCGAGCTTTTCAATAGCGGGCATATTGGGCGTTTGGGTGAATATGTGGAGGTCGCTGCCGAGGCGGAGATGATTGGCATTGTGATGTGCAATAATCACGGCGGGGGATTGCTTCAGCATCCGTTTGGCGGCATTGACGCGCGCATGTCGCCCAATCCCATTGCCGTGGGTATTCCCACGGGGGGCGATTTTCCGATTGTCGTGGATTTGACCACGAGTGTTGTCGCGGAAGGGAAAATTCGGGTGAAGCGCAATTTGGGGGAATCGCTGCCCGAAGGCTGGGTTATTGATGCCGAGGGCGATTCGACGACGGATCCGGCAAAGTTTTACGGTCCACCCCGAGGGGCTATTTTGCCTTTTGGCGGGATTTCCGCGCATAAGGGCTACGCGCTTTCTGTGGTGGTCGATGTTTTGTCTGGCGCACTCGGTGGCGGTGGTTGCAGTCGCGAAGGTGGACTTTCCGGTGGCAATGGGGTGTTTATTATGGCGCTGGATATTGGGGCTTTTGTCGGCCGCGATCAATTTCGCGATGAAATGCTATCGTTTGTGCAATTTTTGAAAAGTGCCCGGCTCGCGCCCGGGTTCGATGAAATTTTGATGCCGGGCGAGATGGAAGCGCGCATGCGGCGAGAGAAAGAAGCCCATGGCGTGAACATAGATGATGAGACCTGGCGACAGATTTGTGAAACAGGACGCGCTGTTGGTATAACCTTAGCTTAAGGAGGGTGGTTTGCCGAAGGATGAACTCAATGCCGTTGTGACACAACGTCTCGAAGTGACCCCCGATTTGATTATTCTTCGCGTTGTGCCCGACGGATGGGAATTGCCAGCTTTTGAAGCCGGGCAATTTGGCGTGATCGGATTGCCTCCCGAAGCACCCCGCACAGAGTATTCAGATCCTGTCGAAGATTACGAGAAGCCGCAGAGAGGTTTGATCCGGCGGGCGTATTCGATTGCATCTTCTTCGGTGGCAACAGAGTACCTCGAGTTTTATATTACTCTGGTGAGGTCGGGGGCGTTGACGCCCAGGCTATTCGCGCTCGAAATTGGCGATCGCCTCTGGTTGGGACCAAAAATTACGGGTATGTTTACGCTGCAAGATGTTCCGCCAAATAAAAATGTCGTGATGGTGGCGACGGGTACGGGATTGGCGCCTTATATGAGTATGTTGCGGACTTATTTGAAGGAAAACACAGAGCGGCGTTTTGTGGTGTTGCACGGGGCGCGACATTCATGGGATTTGGGGTATCGGTCAGAATTGGAGATGATGCAAGATTTATGCGCTAATTTTATTTATATCCCCCAGATTAGTCGTCCGGCAAATGAGCATGTGGCGTGGAGCGGATATACGGGCTATGTGCAGAATTTGTGGACAGATGGCCCGCTCAATGAGGTTTGGGGTGGGCATCCCACACCGGAAGATACGCATGTGTTTGTATGTGGTAATCCCTATATGTGCGATGATGTGACAGAAATTTTGATTTCAGAGGGTTTTAAGGAGCACAAGCGGAGAGATCCCGGGCAGATACATATAGAACGCTATTGGTGAGATATGGGAGAGGATAGAAGCTTTGATGCGATTGTGCTGGGTGCTGGGCACAATGGCCTCATTTTGCAGGCGTATTTGTGTCGCGCAGGACTCAATGTGATTTGTCTGGAGCGATCGGATAAACCCGGAGGCGGGCTGGCGACTGTTGAAGATCCCCGTTATCCGGGTTTTTTGCACAATACACATTCTTTTTTTCATCGCGCTATCACGCAAATGCCGTGGTTTGGCGATTTGCACCTGGAGCGGTATGGCGCGCGCTATATTGAACCCGAATTGAATGTGGCTCTTGTGCTGAAAAATGGCGATGTGCTGAAATGGTACACGAATTTTGAACGCACTGAAGATAGTTTTGCGCGGTTTAGCAAGCGGGATGCACAGACACTTCGGCGATGGCGCGATGCGTTTGATCCCGTTGTGAAAAATATTCTGTCTGTAGAGGCACAGGCGCCGCCGTTGCCGCAGGCGTTGAGGCAAAAAATTCTGTCGCAGACCCGAGAGGGGAAGATGTTGCTCGAAGTCAACGCGCTTTCTCCGCTTGAGTTTGTAAATCGAGAATTTGAACATCCGGTCATTCGTGCCGGGTTGTTGTTTTTCAATGGGCTGCGCGAAGTGGATTTGCGCGCCTCGGGGTTTGGGCACCATATACCGGCTTTGCTGGCGAGCGAGGGGAAAGCGCAGATTTGTGTGGGCGGGTCAGCGGGACTGGCACGCGCGCTGGTTGCTGCTATTTCTGAGATGGGCGGCGAGATATGGTTGCAAACCGAGCCCGAGCGCATTGTTGTGGAGGATAATCGCGTTAAGGGTGTTGAGACGGTGGATGGGAAGTATATCAAAGCGCCTGTGGTCGTGTCCAGTCTGAATCCCCATCAGACGTTTCTCGATTTGATTGACCGCGAGGCGTTGCCCGGAACGTGGCAAAACCGGGTCGAGAGATTTCAGTATAATGTGCTGGCACCGCTGTTCGCACTCCATTTGAATTTGGGTGAACCGCCGCGTTATCGCGCTTTGGAAAAACATCCGGAAGTCGCAGACGCTCTGATGGTTATTCTGGGACTGGAACACGCGGATCAATATGTGGATATTGTTGCCCATCACGAGAAGGGGACGATTCCGCCGACTGTGATGTGGGGCGCGTGTCCGACGCATTTTGACGCCACACAGGCTCCTTTGGGCAAACATACGGCGTTTATGTGGCAGAAGTTGCCATTTCACCTGTATGGCGATTCTGCAAATTGGGATCGCGAGCGGGATGCGGTTGGTCGCGATATGCTGGATATGTGGTCTGAATACGCGCCCAATTTGAAGGATTGCGTGATCGATTCTTTTGTTCGCAGCCCACTGGATGTCGAGCGCGCATTGCCCAATATGCGGAATGGGGATTTACTCGTCGGTGCGTTTACAAATGGACAGACGGGGTATAATCGTCCCTTTCCCGGTGCCGGGCATTATCGGGGATGTTTTGAGGGGTTGTATCTTTGCGGGTCGTGCTGCCATCCCGGCGGCAATGTGACTGGTTTGCCGGGTTATAATGCAGCACAGGTTATTCACAGCGATCTGGGCATTGCTGCTTCATGGATACCTGAGCCTGTGGATGTGAGATTGGGAGGATAAGCCTGCGTCAAGATAGGAGAAGTGGGAAGTATTCTAAGATTGAGAGGATAAAGCCGAGGACGGTGAGGAGTAGGCAGATCAGGGCTATGATAATGGTGATGCGCCCTTCGCGGTATTCTGCACTTGAAACGAGGATTTGTGCTGTGATCCAACCGCCGATAAAACCGCCCAGATGCGCCCAGTTGTTGACGCCGCTCATGAGAAAGCCCATGACAAATAGCAGGATGGCCCATTGCCACATTTGCCGCGTCATGAGTGACATCATCTGCGTTTTGTGGTTGCGGCCGTACACAATGATGGCGGCAAAAAGGCCAAAAATGGCACCAGATGCGCCTACGGTGGGGTAGCCAGAGATTAGATTAGAAAGGATAAAACCGATAGCCCCTGCGACGGTATAGATGATAAAATAGCGCGCCGGGCCAAAGAAATGTCCGACTTCGGGACCGAGTTGCCGAATCCACAGGACGTTGAACAGGATGTGGAGGAGGCTGCCGTGGAGATATGTCGCGGTGAGCACGGTCCACCAGGGTGCTTCGCCATGGGTCATACCGAGAACGATCAGCGGGATATTGCCGGGGCTTAGCATGCCAAAAAGTCCGCCGCCCATAGACAGTGCGGCGCCGAGGTCGAGCAATAGACTGACTGCGTAAAGGGCAATACACGCGGTGGGTATCAGGGTGAGAACATCGATGCGACCGCCAAAAAGTCGATTTAGCGCGGGACCGATACCCCAGAGGTTGGGATTATAAGCACCGCAATGGGGACACCGCTTCTCGTCGGTATTGATGAGGGTGCCACAGCCTGGGCAGATCATTGATGTGGGAGGTGGCATGGGATTACTCGAGTTTTGACCAGTTGTTGAGGATGAGCGAGAGGCCCTTTAGTACGCGTCGCATATCGCGTTCTGACGTGTGGCCCATAGCTGCAATGCGGAAGGCTTTGTCTCTGGTATCGCCATAGCCCGGGGCGAGTTGAACATTGAGCAGTTTTTTTGCTTTATCTACGAAATTGGAACCCGAGATGTAGTCTGGCAAGAGGATGGCATTTACGGTCAGGCTTTCGTATCCCGGTTTGGCTATGAGGCACAGGCCGTGTTTTTTTGCCCATTCGCGTTGCATGTGGACGAGGCTTTGATGGCGTTTGATGCGCTGGTCGCCTTCTCTTTTCATTTCTTTGAGACGCGCATTCAGGCATTGTAGGGTCAGGTCGGGCACGGTCATGGGGGTTTGGGCTGTTTCTGCGCGCGTTCTCCATTCGATTAAGTCGAGGACATAACCGCGGTTTGGCGTGTTGGCCGCGATGTCAAACGCGCGGTCGGATACAATCATGACAGAGCCGATGGTGGGGCACGCGAAGTCTTTTTGCAGGCTCCAGAGATAGTAGTCGGGGCGCAGGGTCTCAATCGGCGTATATGATGCCCCTGCTATGCTGACTGCGTCAATGGCAATCAGGGTTTTGGGAGATGTGTTGCGGACGGTGTCACACATTTCCTGTACGGGGAGCATGACACCGGTAGATGTTTCGTTGTGGGTCAAAAGGGTAAGGTCGTAGTTTTTGGCGATGGCATTGGACCAGGTCCGAGCGCAGATGCCGTCGCCCCAGTTGGCTTTTAAGATGTCGATGTTGCGCCCGTGACTTGTGAAGACCTGTGCCCATTTTTTTGAAAAAGCGCCGATGTCCATGCCCAGTGTCGCACTATTACAGGGCGTATTGGTGACGACCATTTCCCAGTTGTAGCTGCCAGTGTGGCCGAAGATGAGCGGGGTAAATCCACCTGGAATTTGAAAGACTTCACGGAGTAGATCCACAGTTTTTTGATAGCAGGCTTGAAATGCAGCGGATCGGTGGGAATAGGTCGCCTGATATGTTTGCAGGACCCGACGAACCGCAGGGGTGAGCATGTGCGGTCCAGGTGCCCAAAGGGCAAGCGCGGGCAGGCGCAGGTTGGCTATTTCTCGGACAAGAGCTGATGACAAGCGGTTTGCTCCATAAAAAAAACCCGTTAATTTAACGGGTTGGGTTAATGGAGCGGGAAACGGGATTCGAACCCGCGACCTTCTGCATGGCAAGCAGATGCTCTAGCCAGCTGAGCTATTCCCGCTCGTTATGAGGAACCAAAAATTACAAAAAGGATCATGGCTTGTCAAGGTCAATTTTAGGAATTAAAAATTAAAATTAAAGCAAAGGAGTATGGTGGTGAGTGAGGAGGCATACACGCTTGCAATAGATATCGGCGGCACGTTTACAGATGTTGTGTTGAGAGAACACGCTTCGGGTGTTTTGTCTGTGGCGAAGGTGTTGACGCAGTCTCCGGATCCTTCGGTTAGTGTGCTGGAGGGCGTGAAAGAGGTGCTCGATGGGGTATCGCCCAGCGCGATTTCCCGGGCGGTTCACGGCACGACGCTGGTGACGAATGCCCTGATTGAGCGAAGGGGGGCTAAGACCGGGCTGATTGCGACAGCGGGTTTTCGAGACGCGCTGGAAATTGGACGGGAAGGGCGTTACGATATTTACGATTTGTTTTTGAAATTGCCCGAACCGCTCGTTGAAAGGCGGTTGCGAGTTGAGGTGCGGGAGCGGCTGTACGCGCGTGGCGAGGTGATGACGCCATTAAATGAAGATGATGTGGTCAAAGCCTGCGAAGTGTTGCGCGAAGCCGGAGTGGAGGCGGTCGCTATTGCATTTTTGCACGCTTATGTCAATCCCGATCACGAGCGTCGTGCAGAGGAAATTGTGCGCTCTCTTATGCCCGGTGCAGGCATTTCGGTTTCGCACAGGGTTGCCGCCGAACTTCGAGAATTTGAGCGCACTTCCACGACTGTGGCAAATGCTTATGTGCAGCCTATGGTGGAAAAATATCTCGCGCGTTTGGAAGATGGGTTGAAGGCGTTGGGGATTTTGGCACCGCTGCATATTATGCTCTCTAACGGCGGGTCGTGTTCTGTGCAGACAGCAGTGCGTTTTCCCGTGCGCCTGGTAGAATCCGGTCCTTGCGGCGGCGCGCTTGCCGCGGCGCATTATGGCAATCGGTCGGGGTATCGGCAGATTCTCGCGTTTGATATGGGGGGCACGACGGCAAAGGCCATTTTGAGTGAAAATGGAGCGTTTCCGATTACGACTGAGTCAGAAGTAGCACGAGTGTATCGCTTCAAGCGCGGCAGCGGGTTGCCCTTGCTTGTTCCCGTGCTCGATATGATCGAAATTGGGGCTGGTGGGGGCAGTATCGCGCATGCGAGTGAATTGGGTTTGCCCACGGTTGGGCCGCAAAGTGCGGGGGCAGATCCCGGTCCCGCCTGTTATGCGCGTGGTGGACGGTTGCCCACGGTGACAGATGCCGATCTCTTGCTGGGCTATTTGAATGCTGGGTATTTTTTGGGTGGGCAAATGGATCTGGATGTGGAACGCGCCGCGGATGTGGTTGATGAATTTGCACAATTTACCGGGCTGGATCGCGTACGTGCCGCACAGGGTATTCACGATTTGGTAAATGAAAATATGGCCAATGCCGCGCGGGTTCACGCTGCCGAGCGCGGGATCGATTTGAATGGATACGCACTTGTTGCAACGGGTGGGGCTGGGCCTGTACACGCATGCGGCGTTGCGATGCGCTTGGGAATTGATCGTGTGATTGTGCCGCCAGCTGCGGGTGTTGGGTCGGCTTTTGGCTTGATGCTCGCGCCCATTGCTTTTGATTATGTGCGGAGTTTTGTGTCGAGAATCGCCGCGTTGGATCGCGAGGTTGTCAATAAGCTCTATGGAGAGATGGAAGATGAAGGCCGCGCGCTTGTGCGATATGCAGGAGTCAATGATTCTGAGATTCGCGTGGTGCGCACGGCTGATATGCGATATGTGGGACAGGGGCACGAGATAAGCGTTCCCGTGCCTTTGGGAGAATTTACAGAAAGTTCCGATGATGCGCTTCAAGCGGCTTTTGATGCGTCATATAAAAAATTATACGGGCGTCTGTGTGAGGGGGTTCCCGTGGAGGCCATCCACTGGCGCGTGACGGTTTCGGGACCAGAGCCGGAAATTTGCGATGTTGGGTCCTTTGGAGAAGTTGGCGATGAGGGGGCCGAGGGACAGCGCGATGTTCTTTTTTCAGATGGGAAATACGGGACTGCAGTTTATAGGAGAGACAAACTCGGAAGAGGGGTTATTTTGAAAGGTCCCGCTATTGTCGAGGAAGTCGAATCCACTACAGTATTGCCGCCCGGATGGATGTTGCAGGTCGATGATACGGGTAATCTGATTCTCATCAGGGAGGATGTATGAAGGATCGCACAATTGATGCGGTTGAGTTAGAAGTGCTTTGGAATCGCCTTATTTCTATTGTGAATGAGCAGGCGGCGGCACTGATGCACGCTTCTTTTACAACGGTGGTGCGCGAGGCTGGCGATTTGTCTGCGGGGGTGTTTGACCGCAGGGGCAATATGCTGGCGCAAGCGGTGACGGGGACGCCGGGGCATATCAATACAATGGCAAATTGCGTGCGGCATTTTGTGAAGGCGTATCCGATTGACACGCTGGAACCCGGCGATAGTTTGCTCACCAACGATCCGTGGCTGGGATCGGGGCATTTGCACGATATTACGGTTGTTACGCCTGTTTTTTATCGGGGCCGGGGCGTGGGGTGGTTTGCCAATACTTGCCATGCCATGGATATTGGCGGTCGTACGCTGGGGGCCGGTGCGCGTCAAGTGTATGAAGAGGGTCTGAATATCCCAATTATGAAATTGTTTAATGAAGGGGAGATCAATCGCGATTTGATCGCAATTGTACGGGCAAATGTGCGCGAGCCAGATCAGGTCGTCGGCGATTTGTACGCGCAACAGGCGGGAAATGATGTGGGGGCTGTCAAGTTGCTTCAGGCGCTGGAACATTACGATCTCGGAGATCTGGAAGGGTTGGCGAAACTGATTTTAGATCGGTCAGAAGCGGCAACTCGAGAGGCGATTTCGGAGATTACCAATGGCGTTTATGAAGATGAGGTGAAACTCGATGGGTACGATAGACCGCTGGTTATTCGCGCAAAAGTTATTGTCAAAGATCGCAGTTTGGTTGTTGACTATACGGGCACGTCGCCACAGGTGGATCGCGGGATCAATGTGGTGTACAATTACACGCATGCCTATACTACTTATCCCTTGAAATGCGCCATTAGCCCTCATATTCCCAATAATGAAGGCAGTTTTCGTCCCATAACAGTTACGGCACCCGAGGGATGTATCTTAAACGCACAATTTCCATGTGCTGTGGGCGCGCGGCATCTGGTTGGGCATTTTCTTTCGCAACCGCTGTTTGGGGCACTGTCTCAGGCGATTCCCGATCGCGTGATTGCCGATGGATCGGCTGGGCTTTGGAATACGCAGTTGGAGGGGATAGGTCGCACGGGCGAGCGCTTTGCGTATATCTTTTTTTCCGCAGGTGGTATGGGCGCGCGTCCCGGCGATGATGGGATTTCGGCGACGGCGTTCCCCAGTGGGATTAAGGGCGTGCCTGCCGAAGCAATTGAGTCCGTGTCACCGGTGATTATGCACAGGCGTGCGTTGATTCCCGATTCTGGCGGTGCGGGTACTTTTCGGGGTGGCCTGGGGCAGGAGATGATCTTGTCTGTTGACTCCGATCATCCCACATTGCATTCGTGTATGTACGATCGCACGCGCTATGCACCGCGCGGTTTTTTGGGGGGGCGCGATGGCAGGTGCGGCGAACTTTTTTTATCGGATGGCACTGTTTTGCCGCCAAAGGGTCGCTATGATCTCCAACCCGGGCAGTCGGTGACGTTGCGTATTCCGGGCGGTGGGGGCTATGGGTCGCCTTTTGAACGCGATCCCAAAAGGGTGCTGGAGGATGTCAAACAGGAGCGGCTATCGCACGAAGCCGCGCGAGACGCTTATGGTGTGGTGATTACGGCTGATCTCGAGGTGGATGTTGAAGAGACCGCTGTTTTGAGGAGAAAAATGAATGGCTGAAAAAAATAACCAGACATATTCCCCCGTGGCATTATGGCTGGCGTGGAAGCGAATTTTTGCTTTTGCCCGGCCATACTTGTTGCGGCTCGTTCTGGGGCTGGTATTTACCGCGTTTTCCTCAGGTGTGTGGCTGATGATTCCGCTGGGCTTGCGGTCGCTTTTGGATTCCGTGTTTGAGCAGGGGGATAGACACCAGTTGGATTTGCTGGCGCTTGGCATGCTGGTGCTTTTTGTGCTTCAGTCGCTTTTGCACGTGGGGAGTCATTACTGGATTTCCTGGGTGGGTGAGCGCGTGGTGACGGATCTGCGAAAGAAGGTTTACGCGCATTTGCACCTTTTGGGACTTCGCTTTTATGCCGATCACAGGTTGGGCGAACTCATGTCGCGTCTGACCAATGATGTGGGAGCCATCAGAAATGCCGCGACGGGAGCTATTTCTCAGGTTTTAATGACGGGGATTATGACTATTGGTTCTGTAGCGGCTATGGTTGTTCTCAATTGGCGATTGAGCCTGGTGGTGTTTGCTGCTGCGCCAGTTGCCGCTGTGGGGGCGCGCTATTTTGGGCAGCGTATCCGCGAGTTGTCCCGCACGGTACAGGATCGGTTGGGCGATACGACTGCGATTGCCGAAGAAGCTCTGTCGGCTGTGCGGGTTGTCAAGGCGTTTGCACGCGAAGTTTTTGAGGTGAATCGATATGGCGAGGCAAACGAAGATTTGTTTCGCACGTCGCGCTATCGCGTGATTATGGAAGCGGTTTTTTCGGCTTGTATCGCATTTCTTTTTATGCTGGCACTGGTGGTGATTTTCTGGTATGGGGGCACAGAGGTGCTGGCCGGACGCTTGTCGGCGGGTGATCTGGTGGCGTTTATTTTTTACGCGATGAATATTGCCCGATCTGTGATGGGGATTACGCGTCTTTATGCGTCCTTAAATTCTGCTGTGGGCGCGTCAGAACACATTTTTGAATTGCTCGAGTCACGACCAGAGATTGCCGATGGCGAGGGTGCGTTTCCACTTGCAGATGTTCGCGGTGCCGTGGCGTTTGAAGATGTGTGGTTTGGATACCAGCCCGACCGTCCGGTAATCAAGGGGGTTTCATTTGAGACCCTGCCCGGGCAAACAATAGCACTTGTGGGGGCGAGTGGCGCGGGTAAGACGACGCTGATGAATCTGATTCCGAGATTTTACGATGCGACCTCTGGGGTTGTGCGCGTGGATGGCGTGGATGTGCGCGATGTGCAGATTGTATCGCTGCGAGAACAGATCGCGCTGGTATCACAGGATGTGGATTTGTTCGGTACTTCCATTGGTGAAAATATTCGATACGGGCGATTGGATGCGACGGACGATGAGGTTGAGCAGGCAGCCCGAGATGCGAATGCTCACGATTTTATTGTGGATTTGCCAGATGGATACGGCGCGTTGGTTGGGGAAAAGGGCGTGAAATTGAGTGGGGGACAGCGGCAGAGAGTTGCGATTGCGCGTGCTCTGTTGAGAGATGCACGCATTTTGTTGCTGGATGAGGCGACTTCATCTCTGGATTCGGCTTCAGAGGCGCAGGTGCAGCAGGCATTGGAACGGTTGATGGCGGGGCGCACGACGTTTATTATTGCGCATCGATTGTCAACAGTACAACATGCGGATTGCATTCTGGTGCTGGATCAGGGGGAGATCGCGCAGTGCGGAACGCATGGGGCGTTATTTGCTCGAGGTGGACTTTATCGCGAGTTGTGCGATTTGCAATTTCGGAATATGGAAATCGGCGAAGATAAGATTATCTGACCGTTGTATTTCTCATCTGGATCTGGTCAATCTGCTGGTGCAGGTCTTGTACTGCCGGGTAAATTTGTTTGTGTACGCGGTTGTAAATTCTGTTGTAGAGCGCGACCTGTTCGGGTATGGGGAGAATGGTCTGCATGGGAATGTCGAGAGTATGCAGGGCATCGGCGACGTCCGCGTAAACTCCTGTGCCCAATCCCGCGAGTACTGCCGCGCCCAGGGCTGTTGCTTCATCCATTTCAGCGAGGGCGATGGGCTGGTTCAGAACAGTGGCTTTGATTTGCATGAGGAGTTGGTTGCGGATACCTCCGCCGATTGCGACAATATTTTTTGTTTCGGGCACGCCCGGATAAGATTTGGACGAGTCGATAATATGGCGCATTTCCAGAGATAGACCTTCGAGGATTGCGCGAAAGAGCGTACCTCGGTTGGCATCGGGGGTCAGGCCAATAAATGTTCCGCGTGCTATGGCTTCTGCATGGGGTGGGTTGGTAAAGCGCAGTTGTGGGAGAAAGCCAACACCCAGACTACCAGGGGGCGATTCGCTCGCTTCGGAAATTAAGGTGTTATAGTCCGCATTTTCGCCAAATAAACTGCGGAACCACTCGATGCTCGCACCGCTTGTAAACAATCCGCCGAGGAAGTAATATTGGTCGGGTGCGACGTGCGCGCCTATGGTGAAGTTTTGGCGGCCTATTTGCGGGTCTGTAAGCGGCTGAGAAATGGGCAGGCACATGGCTTCTGCGGTGCCCAGAGAATTGAGCATTGTTCCCGGTTCTGTAACGCCAACGGCAAGTGCGCCGCAAATATGATCGTGTCCACCAGCGCATATTCGCGTGTGCAGGGGCAAGCCGATTTCGCGTGCGATGTCGGGAAGAATGGTGCCCAGGTCTGTTCCTGCATTGCAAAGCGGTGCGAAGAGATTTGAGGAAAGACGGACTTCACTGAGGATGTCGTTTGCCCATTGCCGCCTGTGGAGGTCAAAAGCAAGGGTGCGAGAGGCGAGCGAATAGTCGGTGGCGGGTATGCCCGATAATCGGAAAGCAATATAATCGGCAGTGTTGAGCCAGGTGGCGGTTCGCGCAAAGGCTTCGGGCTGATGTTCGCGTATCCAGAGGATTTTGCACAGGCTGGAAATGGGTTGTAGTGGAAGCCCTGTAAGCGAGAAGAGTTCGTCTCTATCAAAGATTTTTTGCAATTGCTCGCATTGCGGGCGGGTGCGCTGGTCAAACCACGCAATTGCATGACCGGTTGGATTTCCGCTCCTGTCGATTGGGACGCCTGTTTCTCCAATGCTCGCGGTGGCTATGCCCGCGATGTTGGCGGGGTTGTCGATTTGTGCAACAGTATCTTTCAGGACGTTGCTCACGGTTTTCCAGAGTTCATCGGGTTTGTAATACGCCCATTCTGGCTGTGGATGATGCGTGGGCGTTTTGGCCTGTGCGCGGGCGATTTCGCGACCTCGAGGATCAAAGATCAAGGCTTTGATGTTGGTGGTTCCAACGTCGATGCCGACGAGTAAAGGGTCGGAGGATGTTTTTGTGTTCATGGCTGGCTCTTTATTGGATGATAGGGTAGGTTGAGGTTATATTATATCGAAGTATTTCAGTTGTCAAAGACAAATAGATGTTTTACCAGGGAAGGAGTAGCAAGATGGACAAGATTGGATTTGTCGGTTTGGGAATTATGGGCAAGCCTATGTGCCACAATCTATTGAAGGCGGGTTTTGATGTGACATTTTATGCTCGGCGAGATGAGATTGTGGCCGAGATGGAGGGCGCGGGGGCGACTTATGTGTCTTCGTCACAGGCGGTGGGCGAGGCAACGGATATTATTATTACGATTGTGACGGCTGATCCCGAGGTGCGCGAGGTCATTTTGGGCGATCAGGGGGTTTTGGCCGGGGCGTCAGAAGGCGATCTCATTGTGGATATGAGTACGATTTCGCCGTTGACGATTCAGGATGTGGCAGAACAGGCATCGCAAAAAGGGGTTCGCGTGATGGATGCGCCAGTGAGTGGTGGCGATATTGGGGCGATTAACGGTACGCTGACTATTATTGCGGGCGGGGCAAAGGCCGATTTTGATCGTTGTCAGGGGATTTTTGACGCGATGGGCAATAGCGAGAATATTTTTCATGTGGGTGATGTTGGGGTGGGGCAAACGGTTAAAATTGTCAATCAGTTGCTCGGCGGTATTACGATGGCGGCGATTGCAGAGGGGCTTACACTGGGCGTTAAAGCGGGTGCTGATCCCGAGGTGATGCGGCAGGTAATTAGCGTGAGTTCGGGCGATTCGTCGGCTTTTCAGGCGCGTGTTGCAGATTTTGTATTCAAGGATGAGTACGCGCCGGGATTTATGCTCGATTTGATGAAGAAGGATATCGGTATTGGCGTGGAGATGGGCCGCGCAATGAATGTGCCCGTGCCGCTGGGGGCTGTGGCTTATCAGATGTATGCGGCCGCCAGTAGCCTGGGTGCTGGCGCACTCGATTTTTCAGCCGTGACAAAGACTATTGAGACCCTATCAGGTATCAAGATCAGCGACGCGTAATTAAAGACTGGACAGGGGGCGCGGTCTTAATTATTTTTTTTTGGATTTCTGATACAAACAAACTATTACAGGAGGAATAAATGGCAATTCCACAGGAAGATTATTTGGGCATTACGGATTATAAGGTCGTGGGGACGCGACCAGTGCGGCACGATGGCGCGGATAAGGTGACGGGCAGGGCGATTTACGGTACGGACCTCAATTTGCCCGATATGTTGCATGCCAGAGTTTTGCGAAGCCCGCATGCGCACGCTCGAATTAAGTCGATTGATATGAGCAAGGCCGAAGCGCTTGAAGGCGTGCGCGCGGTTGTTACCGGGCAGGATTTGGCACTCAATGCCGAGGAGCAGTTGGCCGATTTGGGCGAAGAGGTGGTGCGGGTTAAGGATATGTGTGCGGCAGTACTGGCACGCGAAAAGGTGCTCTATCAGGGGTATCCCGTGGCGGCGGTGGCGGCGACTAATGTCCATATTGCCGAAGAAGCACTGGATTTGATTGAGGTCGAATACGAGGTGTTGCCCCATGTGCTGGATGTACGGGAGGCGATGAAGGACGATGCGCCTCTGGTACATGAAGATCAGAGAACCAATTCGATGGGTGAGAGGAGCGAGAATTTCAGCAATGTGGCGTCGCATTTTCGCACGGAATTGGGCGATATCGAACAGGGATTTGCCGAATCGGATGTGATCGTGGAGCGCGAGTTTCTCACGGATATGGTGCATCAGGGCTATATTGAGCCGCAGAATGCCACGGTGTTGTGGAATGCCGATGGCGTGGTGACGATCTGGTGCAGCAATCAGGGTGCGTTTGGCGTGCGGGATCAGACTGCGAGAATTTTGGGCATTCCCGTGTCGCAAATTAAGGTTGTGCCCCTGGAGATTGGTGGGGGATTTGGCGGCAAGATCAAAGCGTATTTGGAACCGATTGCCGCGCTGTTGTCGAGAAAGACCGGGCATCCGGTAAAAATGATTATGACCCGCACCGAGGTTTTGCAGGCGACTGGCCCGACGTCGGGTTCGTGGATTCGGGTGAAGATGGGCGCGACCAATGACGGCAAGCTCGTCGCTGCCGAGAGCGAACTGGTCTATGAGGCGGGGGCTTTTTCCGGTAGTCCCGTGGGCGCGGGCGCGCGCAATATGCTGGCACCTTATGTGATTCCACATGTTCTGGTGGATGGTTATGATGTGGTGAACAACAAACCTTCCTCTTCGGCCTATCGCGCGCCGGGCACGACGAATGCGGCTTTTGCCGTTGAAACCGTGGTGGATGAACTCGCCGAGAAATTGGGGGTCGATCCGCTGGATTTTCGGTTGAGCAATTCTGCAAAAGAAGGCACACGCCGCGCAGATGGTCCCGTGAACAAACGCATTGGGCACGAGGAATGCGTTCGCGCTGCGGTCTCTTCTGACCACTATCAGACGGCGCTCAATGGAAAATATCGCGGTCGCGGTGTGGCGTCTGGTTTTTGGGGCAATGGAGGCGGTGTTTCGAGTGCGGCTGCGAGTGTGAATGACGATGGCACGATCAATCTGGTGGAGGGGTCAACAGATATTGGGGGCACGCGCACATCGGTTGCGATGCAGATGGCCGAAGTGCTGGGTATTTCGGAACAGCAGGTTCGTCCGCAGGTGGGCGATACGGATTCGATTGGCTATACGGGTGTGACGGGTGGTTCGCGCACGACATTTGCGACGGGTTGGGCGGCTTATAAATGCGCGCAGGATATCAAAGAGCAGATGATGGCGCGTGCGGCGATTCTGTGGGAGATTTCCGAGGACGATGTCGAGTTCGATCAGGCTGTGTTCCGCTCGAAGTCCGATCCATCGAAGTCGATTACGTTTAAGGATTTGGCGGCCAAGCTCGATTCAACGGGCGGGCCGGTGATGGGGCGCGCCACGGCAAAACCCACAGGTGTTGGAGGGGCTTATGCGGTGGCGATTGTGGATGTGGAGGTCGATCCGGATACGGGTAAGGTCGATATTTTGCGCGCGTCGATTTTCCAGGATGCGGGGAAAGCGATTTATCCGCCCTATGTGGAGGGGCAGATGCAGGGCGGCGTGGCGCAGGCGATTGGTTGGGCGCTCAACGAAGAGTATGTGTATGATGAAGATGGCATTTTGCGGAATAGCAGCTTATTGGATTATCGGATGCCAACGTGTTTGGATTTGCCGATGATTGATGCGCATATTGTCGAGGTTCCCAATCCGGGGCATCCCTATGGCGTGCGCGGGGTGGGAGAGGTGCCGATTGTGCCACCCACAGCAGCGGTTGCCAATGCGATTTACGATGCCATTGGCCTGCGTCTGACAGAGTTGCCCATGTCGCCCCCGCGCGTGTTGGAAGCCTGGTGGGATAAAAACGGTGGAAACGGCTCGGCCTGATCCGCTGATCTGAGGGCCAGAGACACAGGAGTTTGACTATGCCTGAAGTGTGGATTCCTTCGCTGATGCGAAAATTGACCGATGGCCAGGAGAAGGTGGTTGTTGGTGGCAATACCTTGCGCGAGGTGATCGAAAACCTGGATGCACAATTTCCCGGTATTAAAGATCGGGTGGTGTACGAGGATTATCGGATTGCACCTGGACTGGCTGTTGCGATTGATGGCGTTGTCACCGAAGAGGGGTTGCGGACACAGATACCTCCCGATAGTGAGGTTCATTTTGTGACGTCGATTGCGGGTGGGTAGAGATTTACGCCAATCCGATTACACATAAAAAATCCCCGCGATTGAAAAATCGCGGGGATTTTTTGTTATGCGGAAGTGGATCAAGGTTTGGCAAGTGTCAAGACGATGGTGATAGCCGTGCCGATGTTGGCAAGCAAGACTGTGATCAACAAGCCCATAATCCATTTGAAATTGCTATTGATGCGGGTTTCAATTCCTGTCAAGCGATTGTCCATGCTATTGAAACGATTGTCCTGACGATTTTCAATGCCGTTCAAGCGATTGTCAATACTATTCAAGCGTTCATTGATTTGTGCTTGGATAGCTTCCAGGGTTGCAACACGGCTTTCGAATGTTGGCATGTTCATAGTGGGGATCCTTTCAGCACTCGAGTTTTAGCCAGTGATTGAGTGCTGACTGGGCAAGTCGAATTATTCAAATTGGTGTTTCCCTTTGGCTTGTTTTTTTAATTCATCCGTCAGGTCTCACTTATCTTCACATGAAAAAAATAAATCTACGTAAGTCCCAACTCGAAGTCAACCGCAGTTGCGAAATTATGACCGCTTAACTACAAAATCGCCGCACCATTTCCGAGAAGGTATCCACAGCTTGGTGGAGTTGTTCGATTTCGATCCATTCGTCAATGGTGTGTGCTTGTTGGATATTGCCGGGACCGAGTACGACGAGTTCCATGGTTTTGCCAAAGATCATGCCGTCGGTTCCGTAGGCTACGGTTTTGGGTTCGCGCTTGTTTGTGATAGAGAGGGCTTCTTGCACGATGCGAGATTCTACCGGGGTGTGGAGTGGGGCGAGTCCATCGTAGATATCGACGTGTACCCCGCGTTTTTCAGCCAGTGTTCTGATTTTATTGAGCAGAGGCGCAAAATCCTGTCCCGGCATGGGGCGCATGTTGAGGGTTGCCCCGCTTTCTGGCGTGGTGATGTTCGATGCTTGTTCCCCTCCGTGTATAACGGTGTTGAGGGTGGCGTGTGGGGGCGTGAAGGCGTGGTTTAGGTATTTCTCATTGGTTTTAAGTTCGTGGTCTATGTCGAGCATGTCGTTGAGAAAGGGGATGAGTTTGTGATTGGCATTGATGCCTGTTCCCGTGCTGCTGTGCGTGGCTTTTCCCGTGGCTGTGACACTGATTTTGACCGATCCTTTATGAGCGTGTACCACGTCGAGCAGAGTCGGTTCGCCAATTATGCCGTAGCGCACGTTGGATTCTTTTAGTACCTCGGATTTTTGGGCGACGACATCGGCACCTCCGCAGTTGATTTCTTCATCTCCTGTGACGACTACGTAGATGGGCTGTTTGAGTTCGTCAATGGAGAAACGGCTTGCCGTGGCGATCATACAGGCGACCGAACCTTTCATGTCGGCTACGCCGCGTCCGTAGATACGGGATCCCTTTTCGACGACTTCAAAGGGGTTCCAGGCCCAACCTTCGGCGGGGACGACGTCGTTGTGTCCCATCAGGGCGAGGCCCCCAGGGCCATTACCCTTCTTGCCGACGAGGTTCAGTTTGGAAACGCCGTTGGGGTCTGTGTAGGGGATGCGTTCGACCGCGAGGCCGGCTTCGCGCATTCTTTCTGCCATGGCATTTGAGCAATCGACATTGCTCAAATAGCTGGCGGAGTTGAAGGATACAAATTCGCGCGTGAGTTGTACGGGGTCCATAGGGTTTCTTTCCCAATTTGAGTCAGACATGAATGAATGTGATAGCGGATGGGGCAATATACGTTGGTGTGGCAAATGGGGCAATAGATTCTGCAACAATAATCGCTATGACTCTACGGTTGCCAATTTGCCCAGCCGGATGTAGATTATTCTGATCCTTAATTTGGCCTATTGATTACCATTCTGACATTAGAAGAAGGGAATTCTAATATGGAAGTTATTCTCATCAGTATAGCTGTTATGTGTATAGCAATTATCGCACTTGACACAGCCTCATACATCCGTCGGTCACGCCAGCGGGCCTTTCTCACACAGACACTCAAGGTTGATGAGCCACTGATGAAGCGTGTAGCGAGAGAGTTAGGGGTAGATGGCGCAGTTGTGACAGGTGTGAGTGTATTCGATGTGCTCTACAACACTATGAAGCTGGATCCCCAAGCTCTGAGAGGGATGGATCATCTACATCATGCAAAAGACTTCCAAAATCTTGGTGAACTCATGGACTTCATGAAAAGTACAATCATTCGGTCCGAACCTGGATCAGAAACTTGGGAAGACATGATCAATAAATACAAGGGCTACACCGGCGAAGAGACTGTGGCCGATTATTATCGAGATATGGGGCGTAACGTTGAAACCCCCGAGTCAGGTACTGCAGAGGGAGTGGATCATATAATAGATGGGAAGTCATACAACGTCAAAGTTACAGATAATCCAAGTTACATTCAGGAGCATCTCGACAAGCATCCGGATATTGATGTGATCACAAATCGGGAAATGGCGGATGCCTTTCGCGACAACCCCCGAGTTCTAATCAATCCTAATCTCTCTGAGAAGGGAGCAGAAACAAGCACTGAGGCTACATTTGAGGGTATAAACGATCTCGGAGATGGGATTGACAGCATTCCCTTCATCACATTAGCGATCAACGCGAGTAAGAATATCTATAAGTTGCACAAAGGAGATCTGGATATAAAGACTGCAGCGGAACATACCGTGCTTGACACGGCTGCTGTCGGTGCTGGAGGCTGGATTGGGGGCCAAGCTGGTCTTGGGGCAGGCTTGGCGTTGGCTCCCGTAACTGGGGGCTTATCAGCCGTTATTATACCGGTTGCAACCTCCATGTTAGGTAGCTTGATCGGTATCTTTACGGGAAAGGGAATCAGTGGATGGTTCAAGGAGCGGCATCTCCGAAAAGCTGTTAAGGTGCTTCAGGAGCTTGCTACCAATTTTCGGGACGAATTTCTGCACCTGTACTGGGCAGTAGTAGATGCAATAGACTCATCTTTTAAGCCACACTTAGAACTTGTGGCAGCAAAGGTGGCTGAGGAGGGATTCTTTAAACGAATGGTCTTTCCGAGTGTAAAAACTACATTTTACAGAATGGCGTCTAAGGAACTAAAGACCGAGCGTTCAGAATCGAGAGGCTTCTATGCCGACCTACGCGCTACCATACGGAACACAGAGGAGCCGAGTGAAGGTGGTATGATCCTGTTTGCTAACTGTCAGGAGTATGGTGTTGAGATTCTGTGTGAGATTGAACCACTGCCCGATTACTACGCAGCAATAGAGGCGCAATTGGAAGTTATTGAAGTGGAAGAGCGTAAGCTCAGATAGAAATTGAGTGTATTGAAAATAGTTAGGAGACATAACAGATGTACTATCCTCATATCACGAAACTTTACATGTACAAACCTCCAAACTGCTATACGCTGGACATCTTGCGGAAATGTCGCCTTTGGGCAGCAAAACCAGAGCGATTCAATGATCCATTTGATTGTGATTTGGAAATTTCAGGAGGTATAACAGAAGATTTTATGTTGGCGGCAATACACCGGCATCGGAGTGAAAAAATACTTGCCCAATACAAAGCATCAAAGCTTGACGTCGATGGGAAATTTATTCTTGAAGAACGGGATCGATTGGATAAGTTGGTTCAAGAGCTTATTGAGGAGAACAAGAACTCTGGAGTCATATGTCTATCAGAAGCGTGTGACTTGATACTTATGTGGTCACATTATGCAGAAAATCATGAGGGAGTTTGCTTTGAATTTACTCGTGCTGAAGACAACGATCTTGGCGATTCAGAATCCTGTTCACCCGTAAAATATGACAGGCATTATCCAATAATTGATCTTGGACAGTTACTGCTTAACCAAGATGGTGAGACGCTAAAAATTATGATGTATACTAGGTAGTGTCTGAAAAGTCGTAAAGTATGTATTTTAGTTGCAGCATACGCCCAAGACAAAGGAGTATGATATGCAACGGAGATACGAACTGAGCGACGACGAATGGCATCTGATCCAAGACTTGTTTCCACCGCCGAAGAAGATGGGTCGTCCCCGTCGAGATGATCGTACATTATTCAACGGGGTCTTCTGGATATTGTGTTCAGGTGCAGCTTGGCGCGACCTACCAGAACGATATGGTCCTTGGCAGACAGCCTTTGATCGATTCTGCAAATGGAAACAGGATGGCACTTTTGATCGCATTGTAGAAAAATTGCATCTCAAATTGGATGAAGATGGCCTTTTAGATTATGCGACCTGGATGATGGATGCAACCCATATTCGAGCCACACAAGCCGCAGCAGGGGCGAAAAAAAAAGGGTAAAGAGGGTGAAGAAGAGCCCCCAGACCACGCTTTAGGACGCTCTCGTGGCGGTTTGACCACGAAAATCCATCTTCTTTGCGATGCAGTCGGGCATCCTTTAGCAGTGGACCTGCTCCCTGGCAACCAGTCAGAATCCACACAGGCTGAAAGGCTGTTATCAAAGGTACGCATACCCACCAAACAAGGACGTCCAAGAAACCGACCTCAGTATCTGGTGGCTGATAAATCTTATGATGTCTCACGCATCAGAGTCTATCTACGCAAACGGGGTATCAAGGCTGCTATCCCAAACAAGGCGATTCCTAAAGGCAGAAAACGGCGTAAGAGAGGACCAAGGCCAAAGTGTGATAAAAGATTATATGCCAAACGCAATATCGTAGAGCGTCTCTTTGGTTGGCTCAAACACTGCCGACGGATTGTGACTCGGTTTGAAAAAAAGGCGACTCATTTTCTCACTATGGTCAAGCTGGCCTGCATCAGACAACTCTTCAAAGCTTACTTTTCAGACACTACCTAAATCAGAGGAATGGGCTTATGAGAAAGAATGGCGTTTAATAACGAAGGAAGGTGGTAAAGAATGTCTATTGCCGGGGCCAATTTCCCGAGTCATTCTCGGAATAAAAATAGAGGACCAGTTCAAATCCAAGATCGAGACTCTCTGCCAAGAACGTAATATTCCCTGTGTTCAAGCGAGAAAGGTTGGCCGTGAATTTCGAATCGAGGTACCATCTGAATAACAAGTCGCCGCATTGGAATAGGTACTCTCCAGTTATAATTAAGCGAGGTGAAATATGCGTTTTACAGCTATTGTAGAATTTTGTAAGGATACCGGGTTATATGTAGGCTATGTGCCCGGTTTTGCTGGTGCACATTCTCAAGGCGAGACATTGGATGAGCTTAATAAGAACCTGATAGAGGTGATCGAAATGCTTCTTGAGGATGGTGAACCATATCTCAATTCTGAGTTTTTTGGCACTCAACAAATAGTGACGTCTTAATGCCTAAAATACCAGTACTTAAACCTCGAGAAGTGGATCGGTTGCTTAAAAGATTGCAGTTTCGAGAAGTACGCCAAAGAGGTTCACACAAACAATATCGTCATGTAGATGGAAGAGCAACGACCGTTCCATTTCATAAAGGAAGAGATATTTCACCAGTCCTGTTGCGACAAATCGCACAGGATATAGGACTTACTGTTGATGAGTTTATCAAGGCAAAATAAATTGACCTAAAATGCACTCTTAGGATAGGAGCAGTTCTATGGCTTTTTCAGCACATGGTGTGACACATAGACCAACGGTTACGGGTACGCGCGGGATGGTTGCGTGCGCACATCCGCTGGCTGCGCTATCTGGCGCGCGGATGTTGCTCGAAGGGGGCAATGCGTTTGACGCTGTGGTTGCGGTTGCTGCTGCGCTCAATGTTGTGGAACCCTATATGTCTGGTATTGCAGGGGTGGGCTATGCGATTGTGTATGATGCAAAAAATGACCACAGACGCGTGCTGGATTATTGCGGGCGAACGCCGTATCAAGCGCGTGCCGAGTTGTTTGATAGCCCAGCGGATAAAGATGCTGGGCCGCGTTCGTGTTTGACGCCGGGTGCTTGTGGCGGCTGGTTGGAGTTGTTGGAGTGCTATGGCACAATGGCACCGGCACAAGTATTTGCGCCTGCGATTGATCTGGCGGAGAACGGGTATGCTGTGACGGTGAGGAATAGTCAGTCGATGAGTAGTGGAGGGCGGTTGAACGACAGGGGGGAGCGGGTTATTCTGTCGCGTGGGCGCGGACCTCTGCCGGGAGAAATTCTGTTTCAAAAGGATTTGGCGCGAACGTTTCGGCGGGTTGCTGAGGGGGGAGCGGAGGTTTTTTATAGGGGCGATCTGGCGCGCGAAATGGCGGAATATATCCAGGGAGAAGGGGGCTGGTTGTCCGAGCGCGACCTGGCGGATTTTGAACCCGAATGGGTTGATCCATTGGTAACGACCTATCGCGGCTATGAGGTGTTTTGTCCACCACCGCCGAGTGCTGGGTTTCAGATTCTCGAAACGCTCAATATGCTGGAAGGATACGATCTGGCGGATATGGAACACCACTCGGAGCAGGCATTACACCTGTTCATCGAAGCCGTGAAGTTGGGCAATGCAGATCGGATAGAATACGCGGCAGCCCCGCAGGCTCCTGTTGAAGGATTGCTGGCGAAGGGCTATGCGGAAGAACGCCGAAAGCTGATTGGAAATCGCGCGGGCGTGCACCGGGGCGAGTGGTATCCGGCGACGAAATTGCCGGGCGAGATTGAACCGGGCGATCCAACGGCCTGGCTCAATGAATGTACGACGCATTTCGATGTGGTTGATGGCGATGGCAATGCCGTGGCGATAACCCAGAGTTTGGGGTCGGGTTTTGGGTCGGGGGTGATGATGGGCGATACGGGCATGTTTTTAAACAATTTTATTCGGTGGGGCGATCTTGTGCCCGATAGTCCAAATTGTATTGCGCCTCACAAAAAAGTGGATATGTGCTTGTCGCCAATGCTGGTGTTTCGAGATGACGCGCTTTTTTCTGCGTTGGGTACGCCGGGGAGCTGGGGGATTCAACAAACGTCGGTGCAATTTTTGACCAATGTGCTGGATTACGGCATGAATATACAGGCGGCGATTGAAGCACCTCGGTTCCGCATTGAGAGTGCGGGTACTAATGTGTCTATTGAAAGGCGGGTGCCAAAATCTATTCGGCGCGCACTGAAAGCGCGTGGACACGATGTGAAGGTGTTGCCCGATTATTCCGCCGTTTGCGGGGGCGCGCAGGGTATTGTGGTGGATGCAGAATCGGGCGCGCTGATGGGCGGTGCAGATCCGAGGCGCGATGGGTATGCGATAGGAGTTTAGTCCGTAAAATACAAGGGGAGAATAAATTGGCAGATTCATTTGAGCTTGAAGTTGAGCAGATTACGTATGGTCCCAAACATCACTTTTTTGGGTATATCGGTCAATCGCAGACCATTCCCTGGAACCAGAGTGGTCGTTATATTGTCGCATTGCGGAATGATTTTCAGGATCATATGCCCGGACCTGGCGAGGCAGCGGATGTGATTTTGATCGATACTGAGAATGGGTATTTGATCCAGGTGGTTGATCAGTCGCAGGGATGGAATCCTCAGCAGGGCACGATGTTCTACTGGAATCCCGAATTGCCGGAGACGCAGTTTTTCTTTAATGATCGGGATCCAGAGACGCAGAAGGTTTTCACAGTTTTGTTCGATATTTCCAAAGGGAAAAGGATCCGCGAATATCGATATGAAGATACGTCGTTTGGCAATAGCGGTGTGGCGCAAAATGGCGGCTATTTTCTGGGATTAAATTACGCGCGTATGGCGCGTTTGCGGTTGGTGACGGGGTACCTCGGCGCGGCGGATTGGACTGAAGGGGTTGTACATCCCGAGGATGATGGAATTTTTAAGGTTGATGTGAATACGGGTGAAAAAGAGCTGATTGTATCTTTTGCCCAATTGGGAGATGCGTTACGGGATTACCACCCGGGCGTTGAGAGCAAGGAGATGTTTATTAATCATACGCTGTGGAACCGCGATGATGATCGGATTTATTTTTATGCGCGGGGCAAGTTCAATAAGCGCGAAGCGCGGCTCAATGTGCCTTTTACCGTGAATCCCGATGGCAGCGATCTGACCATCCAGAAGGTTTTTATAGGTGGGCATCCCGAGTGGTTGGAAGGGCATGAGATTCTCGGTCACAATGCCGATGATCTGGTGGTGTACGATACCGATGAGCAAAAAATTGTACGGACCCTGGGAGATCAGTCTGTTTTTCCAGAGCCTGGCGGAGACAATGCGTTTTCTCCAGATGGAAAGTGGATTATCAATGGTTCGGGACCAAAGCGCGGAACGGTGTATGTGATGTATCGCATGGCTGACGGGGCATGGATGCGAACTGAGCGATACGATCAGGGGGAGTGGATATCGGGGGATTTGAGGAGCGATCCAGCGCCTTGCTGGAATCGCACGAGTGATCAGGTGCTTTTTCCATCGATTTCCAGAGATGGGACGCGCCAGTTGTTTGTGATTACCCGAAGATAGGAATGGGGTTATGGGAGAGAGTAATACGCGCTGTTTTGCAGGTTTAGATATTGGTGGGACGAGTGTGAAATCCATTCTCGTCGATGCTACTGGCAATTTATTGGGTGATATGGTGGAGGTGCCCAGTCGCGTCAAAGATGGGTATGAGGCGACGTTTGCACAGCTCGAGGAAGCGCTGAAGTTATTGACGGATCGCGCAGGGAGGCGTCAATCGGATATTGCGGGTATTGGGCTGGATGTTCCTGCGCCGAGTAGCAGTGGCGTGATTCGAGTGCAGGCCAATTTGAGGGCGGATTGGGTGGGGACGAATATTCGCGATGAGTTTTCTGCGCGTGCGGGAGTGCCTGCGTATATGACAAATGATGGCAATGCAGCGGCGGCAGGTGAATACGCTGCGCGGCCAGATTTCGATGCGGGTCTTTTGCTCGTTGCGCCTGGAACGGGTTTGGGCGGTGGATTGGTTTTGCCCGGTGGGCAGATTTACGAGGGATCAAATGGTCTCGCGCTGGAAGTGGGGCATGTTTCGGTTCCGTTTCGGGAGGTGGATGGGGAGTTGCCAGCTTGTTCGTGTGGACTGACGGGATGTGCGGAGACCTGGGTGTCACTTATGGCATTGCGACGCAGGCTCGGGATTGAATTGGCGAAGGATACCTGGAAGGATCATGCGCTGAATGCTTCTGATGCGTCGATAGAGGAAAAGGCGTATCAACTCCGCGATTACGCAGAAAATGACGATCCGCTCGCGGTATCGCTTTTTAAGGAGCAGGCATTTATTTTGGGTTATGCGATAGCCAATTGGGTGCGGTTATTCGACCCTGGGCTTGTGGTGATCGGTGGAGGGCTTTCAGAAGCGTCTTTTCGCGATCGGTATATGGCGTGGGTGATAGAAGGATTTGAGGATGGGTCGTGGCCGATCTATCTCGAAAATCCCTTTGATACGCAAGCTGTCTCAACGCAGTTCGAATGGGCGCGCGGCGGCGATTCTGCCGCTGCAATGGGTATGGCTTTTGTCGCGAGTGAGGTGTTTGGATAGGTGATATGTGGCCTGTGGATAAGACGCAAGAAGCGAGGGATTGTTTGGCCCTCGCTTCTTGTTTTTTGATTAAAAGAAGAATTTGAGACCCGCGTAGATCCGATCCATGTCGGTGGTGCGGTTGTCGGTAAAAATAAAGTCGTGTTTGTAGTCGAGTCCGATACGCACCCTTTTGTGCAGGACGATGTCTATGCCAGCGCCAGGTGCCAGACCAAAGTTGCGGTTGCCTTCATTGGGCGCATATAGCCCGGCGTTGAGCGAGACGTGGTACACAAAGGGGTCAAAGGCGTAGGCGAAACGCGAGCCGAGGCTGAAGATGGACATGTCGCGGTCAGAAAGATAATTATAGCTCGCCTGAATGCCGAGCCACTGGTCCATTTCGACGCCGAGATCAACCCCATAGAGAAAACCCGTGCGCGTTTTGTTGACGTCCGTCAGATCAAAAAAGCCAGAGCCAAAGGCGGTGTTGAGATAGATACGATGGCTCGGGCCGCCAAACGGGTATCCCCCTTTGCCGAATTCGCTTTCTTCTGCCCCATCAGTGCGGCCGGTTTGCGCGCTGGCACTACTCCCCAGAAGTATAGCGATTGCGAGTGTGAATAACAGGTGTTTCATGGTTTTGCTCCTTTCTCGATCAGGATTAAAGGATGGAAGGATGTGCAGGATACCCAACCGCCCAACCCTTAATTTTTAATGCTCAATGAACTGGTCTGGACTGCGACCAGTTGTACACCGCTCCCTAATTCCCCAACCTAATAATCCCAGGTCTTCTGCGCAATTACAATCCTATGCTGCGCTTTTTGTAGGCTTTGCGGATTTCTTTTTCGTCGGTCCATATAATTTCTGATGAGACCAGGTCCGTTAGCTGGAAGGTGGCTTTGTAGTAGATGAGTTTGTCTTTGCCCACTTCCTGCACGTTCGCGCTGAGTGTGCCCGTGAGGATCAGATCTGAGCCGGTCTGTTTGCCCGGTGCTTTGGCCTGTGCGGGATCGACGTAGCCCGATTGTTGATATTCGTATTCTGTGGCGATGTCTTTGCGGTTGGTGACATCGACGAAGCGCACTTTGCCGCTCTGGATCAATGCGGTTTTAATTTTGTCGGAGAGGGCCACCATGTCGATGTGTTCGGTGGTGCGATTGCGCATTTTTCCGAGCATGATGGCGGGTTCAGGTCTGTTCAATGGGGCTTTGAGGATTGAATCGACGACTTTTTTGGCGATGAGTTGCATGTCGTTTTCGTTAAAGCGGTCGTCGAGCAAGGCAATGGTTTTGGGATCTTCATACGTCCCTTTTGTAAAGGCTCTGGGACCGGCACATCCAGTTGTGATACCGATCAGGGCGATTGCTGCATAGGTGATGAGTTTCATGGTCTATCTCCTTGTTGAGAGGTGAAAGGCGTGTTTTATCGCCATTCGCATTCCATGCGCGTGTCAATCATGTGCCATTTGTCCGGCAGCACTACATCCTGTTTGTAGCGAATGTAGGCGCGGCAGTCTTGAATGGGTGAACTGACTGGATAATCCATTTGATATGTTTGAACCCGCGAGAGGTCTATCGCCGGTATCTCGTCGATTTGATGGATGCCCGGGCGCGAAGATGTGAAAATCCGAACGGTTTTGCTGCCGTGTGTTTTGAGTGGAATTGTTCCCGAGAAGGTGACGCGTCGAATTTTTCGCGGGAGCAATGGGTCTGTGGCATCGATCAGGGCGTCTCTTTTCCACTGTCCGGCGAGCACGGTGTTTAAGTCCGCAGTGAAGACGCGCTGGATCTCGCCATCGGGAATGATCACGTAGAGAAAACGATGGCGCGCTGTTTGGGAAGGGCCGTCAAAGGTCAGGTAAATGGTGAGGTTAAGCGATTGATTGGGTGCGAGCGCGTGTTTGGAGATGGCCTGTATGACGACAGGCGCAAGACCAGCTTGTTTGAGCGCGATCAGACCTTCGGCAGATGCATCGCCCGCATATCGTCGCTCGGAAATCATCTGTGCGATTTGGTCGGGTTTAAAGTCGCTTTGTACCAATTGCAACAGGTCTTCACGGGTGAAGGGGAGTTGGTCCGTGCGTTCATAAACTGCGGGCAGTTCTCCGCCGTCCCATTCGACGAGGTTGACGACAATGCCCCGCGTGGGCGGCAGGTCTGATTGCGCCGCGTTTGCCGTTGAAACCAACAGGCCAAGAACGACGAGCAACAAAAGACTGCGGTGTGAAAGTTTCATTGTGTTCCTCCTTGTGGAATTATTGATAGACCCTGTGATTCAAAAACGTGCGCTGACCGGGCTTGATTTCGATGTTGGTAAAGGTTTCGGTTTCGATAATGCGTCCGTTGGCGTCGAGTGCTTCGAGTGTGATGGTGTGAATACCGGGTGGCAGTTCGAGACGGCCGATTTGAATATTGTGGGGCAAGGAGACCCAACTGCGGGTGTCGGCGATTTCGGTTGAGATGTTGAACAGGTTGACGAAGAAACCGAGGACTTCATTTTCGTCTTTGGCCTCTCGGTGGGCTATGTATTTCACAAGCCCGCGTGCAATTGTTCTGATCATAATTCTCGGGTAGTGATCCTGGAGCGATGTTTTTGCAATTGCGGCGTAATTTTGGGCGATCTGCGTTTGAATCGTGCGATTTCCTGCGCGGATGAGAATGCGCTTTGTGCGCGGGGCAACGGCTTCGTATTTGGGAAGGGTAACGCGCAACCAGTATTCGACATCGCGAATGGGATATACGCGGTGACGACGGTGTGAGATTTCGGTGGCGATGGAAGATACTTTGTCGCCTTTGCTGCGTTTGATGTCTTCTCCGTAAATGGGGAGATCTATTTCCTCCTGTACTTTGCGGGGGATAAAACCGATTTCAGAAAAGATCACGAGTTCGCCATTGCCCACAGGTGGTACAAAGGGCGGGATGTTGAGCGAAGCAAAGCGCATGTCGGTTCCCTCGCCGTTGAGAATGCCACCTACATGTTTGAGATCTTCAGCGATGGTTTGAGGTGGGGCGGTGTGGAACTTTTTTTCGTAGTATGAATAGGCGTCATGTGCGTGTTGATAGGAGACGCGGGCGTCGTTGTATTCGCCTGTGGCTTCGTAGAACAGGCCGGTGATGTAGTGAATGAAGGCGTCATTTTTGTAACTCGCCTGTCCATTGTGAATGGCGTATTGGTCGAGTTTCAAATTGGCTTTGCGACATTCGACAAGGGCGTCTTCTGGGAGGCCCAGGTACCAGTAGTTTAACGCGCGATAGTAGTGAACGGCAACCATTTCAAAGCTGTCGCCGCGGTAGTTGCATATGGCGTCGTTGGTCAAAAATGCAGCGGCTTCTCGGGAAACTGAGCGGGTGTAGAGTCGATCAGATAGCCGCTCGGCTTCGGCAAAATAGCGGTTGGATGTTTCGTAGTGGCCCTGATAGTGGGTGAGGAGGCCATTCTCGAGGAGATAGAGCAATTGGTTGCCTCTTTTTCTCGACTTTTTGATTTTTGCACGGGCGTCTTCGTAGTTGCGCGCGCGCAAGCTTGTGCGAAAGTCGCCCGAGAAGTGAGAATAAGTGGTGCAGCCGTGTAGCGTGACGGTTAGCAAAAGCACTGTGTAGTAAATTGTTTTCACCGCACATTTCTCCGTTGAGGTTTTTGCGTGCGGTAAAAGTGTTATGCAAATGGCGTGCCAATTAAGGAGATTTGTTTTAAGTTATTGAATTACAATAGGATACAATCAGAATGGAGAATGCGGAATATGTGACGCTATGGCACAGGTGTGAATTTTTACAACAGTTTGAAAATTTTACAAAGCCAATATTTTCAGTTGCTTAATCGTTGTTTTCACAGGATGGAGATTTTCTATTTGGACTGAAACGCGCTGATTTTTTTCGAGCGAAAAAAAGGCGTCCATTTGAGCGAAGTTCTCTGTTGGGATGAATATTTGTTGTGTTAAGAGTGCCTGGTCCGCAAAGATTGAGACCTTGATGCTCGCATGTTCGCGGAATGCGTTCAGGCGTTTTACGGTGATTTTTGTTTCGTATTCTCCAAAGACAAAGCTTTTGGAGCGTTCTGGTGTCGCAGATTTGTTTGCTTGAAATGTGAACAGGTATTTCCCGCTTTTCAGGTCGTAGGACGGGGTTGTTATTACGCCATCGCGGAGTGTTGCGGTATTGCGGATGTTGATTTGCACGCCTGTGGGAGATAGCGTGCAGGTATCAAATGCAATAGTGCCAGGGTGCAACGGTTCGTGCAGTATCTGATTTGCGATGATCAGCGAGGGACTTGTGGAAAATACATCGAGCATGGTTGCGGCATTTTGTTTGATGTAATCTTTGCCAATATTTTGTCCGATGTAATTGTTGTCGATGTATTGCAGAATATGCTCGTCGGGAATTTTGTCGATGATTTCTTGTTTGGTCTGTATTTCTTCCTGGTAATAGGTATAAATCTGAGATATTTTGGCTGGTAAGACATAGTGTGTGTGGTCTCGATTTTGTTCCACGCTCATTATTTCTATGGGGTGTATCGAATAGTCGTATTTTAATCTGTCGAGGTCTTGTTCGTGAACTCTCAGTTCTCTGGCAAAGACGACTTTTTGCACATCTTCCATTGCGTTGAGCGTATCTATAACCGCGCTTCTGGTATCTCTGGTGTTGTGCAATACCACGCCCGTTTGATAGGCGTCATAAGCACGCGGGAGTAAAACGAGCATGGCTGCAATACCCACAATTGGAACTGGTTTTTTGAGTTTTGGATAAAAGCGCGTCAATGCCGCATGCAGATTGTAAAACGCAATACCTGAAAAGATGGCAATAAATGGGTACACCTGTATAAAATTTCTGTGAAAGTTAACGGTCATGTCGCTCATAAATACAAGATAGCTCGCAGGGAATAATAAGATCAGAAGCAATACAGGGCGAGAAATTATCCCAGCGAGACCGATTGCGAACAGGATAGTGCCCGTCAGTCCGATGTTTTGGTAAAATTCTCGTATCTGAAACGCAAAATAATCCCATCCAGGGCTGATTGTTGCGCCGGGGTGTCCCGTGGTTTTGTAGTAATTAATCTGGTGTAAGACATCCTTAATAAAATTTGGAAAGTCGAGAATTGCGTAGGGCATAGAGAGAAAGAAGGTCACCGCTGGCAGGCCTGGAACCGCGAGCCAATAAAATTTTGGGTGCGGGATTCCATCCCGATAAGACATCCAAATTAGCGATGCAATGGGGAGCAATATTGCCAGGCCCGAATTGTATTTTGTCGCTGTGGCAAACCCGACACATATTAAACTCAATATGAAATAGATGATTTTCTTTTGGTCGATAAACAGAATGGAGAATAGGGCGACAAGCGAGACAAACAGGGCGACTGGCGCGTCCATTGTTACAAAACCCGAATGAACAATGTGGATTGGGAGAACAGATAAAAAAAAGGCCGATATGATGCCCGTCCATCTGTTGCATATCGACCTGCTGATTAAATAGGTGATAAATACTGTTGCGGTGCCCATTGTGGTGGTCAAAAAACGATTCCAAAAATAAAAGCCCGGATGAGATATCGTCCAGTGCCAACCGGTGTCGGCTGCAATGCGTATATTTGCCACGCTTACCAAATCGCCTGTGAGTGATAGATAAATACGGTATAACTGATCTATCAGCAGGTTCAAATAAATCATCAGAGAGCCGTACTTAAAAAAATGGGGGTTGTAATCCCCCGTTTTCATCATCTGGAGCGCGTTGCTGGTCGTAAGGGGTTCATCCCAGAAATACAAATAGGGCAAACCGATGTTTAATTGGAAATATCGAAGGATAAATGCAAAGAAGATGACCAGTATGATGATAGATGTGAAATAGTGCTTCACTATCGCAGAGAGGATACCTGGGTACCGCTTATTAAAATTGGCTTTAATGGACGCGATAAAATCACTCATGGGATAAATCCTTTTGTGCGATGAGTAGAAAATTCCACGCCTCGCTTTCCACGCGGTGCAAGCGATCTAAAAATAAAGCACCGAGTTGGACGACAAAAAATCCAACGCGCACAAAGGGGATTAGAGGGCCGCGTTCAAAACGCGCCAGATAATAACAGAATCGCGTCCCGGCGGTGATCCAAAATCCCGCGAGCGCGCGCGTTGTGTGGACGGTTAGCCCTGATTTTTCAGCGAGATAGCGCAAGCCATAAGGCGTAAAGCGGAAATAATCGTAGGGGACTTCGTGCAAGCCCCAAATATGGGGTGCGGTGAGAATCAAGTAGCCATTTGGTCGCAAGACGCGCGCCATTTCGTCAATCGCCAATTGGGGTTGCGGCACATGTTCCAGGACCTGATTGCACAACACGGTATCGCAGGTTTGGTCGCGGATGGGGAGGGCCAACACATCGCCCCACACGTCGGCGCGTTCATACCGCTCGCGCCCTTTTTCCAGGCCGATATATTGTTGCACGCGCGTCTCAAAAATGCCGGCATAGGGTTTATTGCCACACCCCACATCCAGCAATTTCCCACTTACCATCTCCTTTACTTCGTCCATTATCTGGCGCATTGTGCGGTGAATCAACCAGTTTTTGCCAAATAGGCCAACCGGGCGTCCATCACATCCATCGCCTTCCATATCCACGCGCGACAATCCCCTCCATGCACCAATGGCGAGACACGCAACACCAACCAAACTGATCCAGTGCCCCCAGGAGAACACGAGAGCCAGACCACCCAAAACAATACCTGCCAACCACATCAGAGCGACTGCTGCACGCACTGGTCGTCCCCATTGTATCAATCGCTGTGCAACGTGGTCACGGCTGGGTCGGACAATAGAGCGGCCTTTGGCAAATCGGATTGAACTGATAAATACTGCTTCAAAGATGGGCAGGCCCAGGGCGATCAAAGGTCCGATAACGCCCATGAAACCCCCAATTTGATTTGCGACAGAAATAGCCATACTACTGAGCAAAAAGCCAATTAACAGGCTTCCGGTGTCACCCATCAGGATGCGGGCGGGATGAAAATTGTGTAGTAAATACCCCGTGAGTGCGCCTGCTGTTACGAGTGCCCAATCGCCAGCATTTATCAGCCACAAACTCAGCGAGGCAATGGTTCCACTACCCGCGGAAAGACCGTCTTCCATGTCCAGAACATTGAACGCATGGCACATCCAGACCATCCACAACGCAGTCAGTATGGCGTCTATCCAGATAATATCTGTGAGATGGATACGCGGGCCAAGCCAGGCGGCAATGCCTGCAACTGCGAGGGTCAACGCAAATTTGTGTAGCGGTGCAAAGGGGTTCCAATCGTCTAAAAGGCCGATGAGTGCCATTCCCACAGCACCGATGACGAGGCCCAAAGGGAGCGATTGGGGCAAAAACCAAAAGCCACAAAAAAGAGCGGCCAGCAAAGCTGTACCGCCCAGAGTTGAAACAGGCGCGTTGGGCGCAGCAAAACGGCGTGCAATGATACGCGCAACCGCCGTGAATAAAGCCGCTAAAACCGCAGTAATACCGAATAAAATAACAGGCGTCATAGAAGTGTGAAGTAGGAAGTGTGAAGGGTGAGGTGAAGCAACGGTCTTGGGGCGGTGTAGGGTGGATTTCAAACTTCAAACTTCTTTACTGCTGCGATGACTTGTCCAATTTCGCTTTTGGTCATGCTTGGGAATAGGGGTAGCGTGACCAGATTGCGCCACACGGCATCAGTGACGGGCAAGTCCGTGCGATAGGGTTTGTACACTTCAAATAAATGGCAGGGTTTGTAGTGTACGCCCGCATCGATGTTGTGTTGCCCCAGATGATCTATCAATTCATCGCGCTGGGGTACGCGCGCCACATAAGCGTGCATTGCGCTGCGAACCTGGGTTTTTTCTACAGGTGTTTGCATCCAGTCGAGGGCGGAAAATGCACGTCCGTACTGCAAAAAAATCTCCCGGCGTTGTGCATTGGCTGACTCCAATTTGCCCAATTGCACCAGACCAATTGCCGCATTGAGATCATTCATATAGCATTTATAGCCGAGTTCGCCCACTTCGTATTCCCATCGGTGCTCTGCGCCATTTTTTCGAAAACGATCATAAGTTCCGCGCGAGATTCCCATCCAGCGCAATTTTCGCGCGCGTTCGGCGAGGTCCGAATTATTGGTGGTCAACATCCCCCCATCGCATGTTGACAAATTTTTGCGCGCGTCAAAACTAAAACACGTCACTGTGCCTACCCCACCAATCATCCGATCTTTGTAACGCGCGCCGCTGGCGTGTGCGGCGTCTTCTACGACTGGGATCCCATTTGCGATGGATAGAATCTCATCCATGTCGCAGGGATGACCGGCAAAATGTACGACCATAATCGCTCGGGTGCGCGGCGTGATTTTAGCGGCAATTGCTTTTGGATCGATATTGAGTGTTTCGGGATCTATGTCGCAAAACACCGGTGTGGCTCCATTTTGCAATATTGCGTGGTTGGTCGATACAAAGGTCAGTGGTGTGGTAATGACTTCGCCTCCCTCTATGTCCAGTATCTTCAAAGCCAGCAGAAGGGCTGCAGAGCACGAGTTGACAGATACGGCGTGTTGTGCCCCCACATAATGGGCAAATCGCGCTTCGAGTTCTTCGACTTTTTCCCCGGGACCGACCCAACCAGACATCAATACCTCGCGGACAGCTTCGACTTCTGCGTCGTCAAACCATGGACGAAAAATGGGAATCATGGACCTTCCTCCACAACACCGTGAGTTAAGGCATGTGCTGACATGCTTTTAGTCAGTATAAACCAGTAAGCCCGCAAACGCGCTCGCGCCTCTGTGCGACGGCTGTGGGCGAGTAAAAACACACTTCCCCAGAGCAATGTGCGCAATGTCATTTCGATGGGGCGGAGGAGCCTGAGCAAGCGCTCGGCCCATTGCCCCAGATGTTTGGCAATAAAATAGGCATAAGACGCTTCGCTGACCACGAGCATCCGCGTCAATGCCTGTTTGGAACTTTCGCCTCCAATGTGTATGCCTTCGGCGTGGGGCAAATACATGACCTGCCAGCCAGCGCGGTTGATGCACAGGCCGAGATCTACATCTTCGTAATACATAAAAATGGCCTCGTCCAACCCGTTGACAGCATCCAGCACGCGGCGACGAACCGCGAAACACGCCCCGGTTACCCAGGCTACGGCTTCGGGTTTGGTGGGCCTTCGCCGCCGAAATTTAAGCAATGGAAATATTAGATGCAATAGGAATTTACGACAGATTTCATCTCTGAGTCTGGGCGCTTCACCGCACGATGCGAGTACCTGTCCATCCGCGTCTTTAAGTTTCGGACCTATCATGCCCACATTGGCGTGTGTGTTCAAAAATTCGACCATCGTATTCACTGCGTCTGGTTGCAATACGACATCGGGATTCATGGCTATGACAATCGCGGTGTGCGAGACAGCCACACCGCGATTCACTGCGCTCCCGAAGCCCAGATTTGCACCGGTTTGAATCACGCGCACGCGGTCGCCATAAATTTCCAGTGCCTCCAGGCTATTGTCCGACGATGCGTTATCGACTACGACCACATCGAGATCCGTTCCACGCTGATCGAGTAATGCGGCAATGCACTGCGCCAGATTTTCTCCGGCATTCCAGTTGACCACTATTGCTGTCACACATTCAGACATTATTTTTTTCCTCTGCTACCAGCCGCGCAATAAGTCCCAAAAATGTCGCATGGATAAAGATCAACCGATTGGCAAAGAGGGTTGCATCTGCCATGCCATAGACGAGGAGTGCTGCGTAAATGGCGATAAATGACGCGCAAAACAGACGCACGCGGGTATCAGAACTTCGCTGGAATAATAGATACGCACGCCAGAGGGCAAAACCAAAGACCCACAAAAACACCGCGACACCGACCAGTCCCATCCGCATACCAATAGTTAAATAAACATTGTCAACTGCGCCTACAGTCAATATCTGTGGCGGTGGTGGAAATGTCACCAAAGACGTTACAGTTTCACCGTGTCCGCCTCCGAGCAAAGGACGTTGACGAATTTTTTCCAGTGCGTTGCCATAAGATATCAACCGTCCACTTACGGCTTCGACGCTGCGCGTCACGCGATCCAGTGCGATATCACTTACGGCAGCACGGGTTTGTTGCTGAAAAACATAACCCATCACCAGCAGCAGCAAGGGGACCAGTGCCACGACAAAAAGACGCGACAGGCTTCGCGTCGCAGCCTGCTTATCCAGGATGGTCAATGCGGCCAGACTGCCCAGTCCGACGAATAGCGAAATCCACATGCCCCGTCCCATTGTCAAAACCAGAGCCAACCCGATGGGCAATATCGCGCTCCACGCCCAGGCGCGCCTGTACGCCCGCGTTTCAAATAACAAAATGGCGGCGATAATGAGCATACCCATTGGCAACACAATGCCTTCAAGTCGTGCGACCCGAACAAAACCGCCCGCAATGTCCGTATCGACCTGCAAAAGGAATTCAAACAAATACTCGATGCCGACAATTGCGGCGATGAGCAAAAACAAATGCAGGAATGTGGAGAACCTCCGCACATCAAAAAACCATGTTACCACAAAAAACAGTGTGTAGTACAATGGATAGCGCACGTCGCGCAACATTTGCGAGATCGATTGTCCGTATATCAATCCCAACAAGCAGGAAAGTACGACCAGTCCCAGCAATACGCACATTGGTCGATCCAAAAACGTATGCTGTCGCCAATTCCATCGGCCTTCCAACAAATAGTTGAGATAGGCAATGCCCATTACCACGACGAGAAGTCCTTCATAGAATTTGAAGTCCAGAGGCAAAATCAGATAGTATTCATAGAACCAGGAAGGCACAACCGCAGCGGTGAAACACAAATAGAGTACTGACAGTGTGAGAGATCCAAAAAGCGCAATTGCTGACAATAAGCTCAATACAAGAATCACTGCAAGCGCGTCATTTATCAAAAACGGCAGTGCAATTAACAGGACCTGCCCCAAACACATGAGAACCAACAGGTGAGGTTTTGCAGGGTTAAAAAAATCTGTTCGAAGCGTCATAAAATAAAAAAATTTCCAATGGATTGCTTTATTCGCGTCTCAATTATCGTCGAATAGGAACGAGATATAGCAGAGCATCGAACAGCCAGTTGGGCAGGGATGCGAGAAATAGGTATATGAGTCCAGCAAAAACGACCCAATTAGCAATCTCGTCCAGTATAAAAATGTACGATCCCAAAATACCCTGTATAAACATTGACCAGCAGGAAAACAAAATACCGATCAGGGTGATCCGAAGAATGCGCGAAAGCCGGATATCTGCAATGGACAACCATGCAAAGAGTTGGGGAATGGTAAAAATGAGAAAGATCATCCGATAATTCCAGTTACTGGCGAGCAAAAAGCTGCCGATGTAAATACACGCTCCTACTCGAAATGGACTGATATGTACCCCCGCAACCGGTCGAGACGAGGTGTTTTTGTTAACCAGCGCGTAAAGCGAAATCATAAAGATCAAACCGGCAATGCCGTAAAAAAATATCGGTGCTGCCGCAATTATCCATGTGCGCAAGTCGGGAAAAATTGTCCACTTTTTCAGGGTTTTCTCAATCATCATGGGCAGAACATACACGCCATAAGCACCACTGCGTCCCCGAGGTGTTACACTGTAAATTTGCCGAAAATCATCGAGCGATATCCAGCAGTAGATCAGAAATAGTGCGGTAAGTGGTATCAAAAGTCGCCAGAAGTCGCGTTTATCTTCTGTCAAAAGCTGCGCCAATCCAAAAATTGGAAATACCTTCAGAATAGCTGCGAAGAACATCGCGATTGATCCCCAAAGTTTCGAGCGATACCCCAACCTCAATGCCAGTGCGACAAAAAAAAAGATAACGAGATCGTTGTTGCCTGATTGCAGCCCGAAAATCGCTGAAGGTGAAAACGTCACAGCGCCCAAAAACAGAGTTGTTTGGGTATCAATTGTTTTTAAAAATAAAAAAATACCGACAAAAAACAGCAGGATAAAAGTTCCAGCCAAAAGTACCAGGTGATCGCTGTTGATTGGCAGCCAAAACAGGCATTGCCAGATTCTTGGATAGTTCATCTCTCTGCCATAAGGGTCTGCGATATTTTCAAACATCGGGTCGTAGCCCAAAGCATGCGAATCTGCACTGGTTATAATGGTGTGTGAGTCGGCAAAGATGAGGGGCGTTTGTGGCATATTCCAAAATTGCCTGAATGATGGAAACCCAAAAATAGCAACCCATAGAGACAATAATAGAACGCCACAGATAACGATATACAGCAAAACTCGATTTCCGCGTGTGTGCATTGCTGCGCGCATTTACAATTACCGTTCCGTCCGATTAATCCACTGTATGCATATCCACGCAGCCGGCGCGCACAAAACAGCATCAATGGGTAGCCGAAAACGCGTATGGACAAAGAATACCATGTGCAATAGTGACATGCAAATTATCAGTAGAATAAGTGCCAGACCTTCGGGTCTGTAGCGTTGGCTAAATGTGCCGACAAGGCCCAGTATCAGGAGTGGAGTACAGGAAAGCAGGGCAATCGCGTTGTATAATGGCGGCTCTCCCGGAACCCAGGGGCACCAAAAATAGAGCAGTTTATCAATGCTCAAACTCAGATAGTGCAGTGGTTGCGCGATTATCCACTCTATCACAATGCCCGCGACGCGGCGGTCGGCCGCTGCACCCTGAGATGTGTCGGACAGTGTGTGATAAAGTGTCAGATAATCGATGTGATTGTCGTAAATGCCGCGTCCCTCGGGGTGTGCCCCCACCAGTAAGTTGATTCCCAAATTGGCCGAGATGGGAACAAATTCGCCCGAGATGATATGATTGCGTGCTGTCCACGGCAAAATAATCAGACAGAGTGCACCGATTACGGTTAGTACGCGCGATGCTTTTTGTGCAGGTGTCAGGCGCGATTTTCGCCACCAGAAAAAGAGGAGAGGTGGCAACCAGGGCAATAAAACGGGCTTGCAAAGTGCGGACAGCCCCACAATCCCGCCAAATATCATCGCCATAGTGACGGTGCTCTTTTGCCAAAATTGAATACAAGACACAAAGCCAATAGTCGTCAACAAAATCAGGAGGGTTTCGGCCATCAACACGCCCGAAAAAAATACAAATAACGGATAAATAGCGAATAAGCCCGCAGCGACCAGACCGACCAATACCTCACCCATTTTACAGCCCAGAATATAGATGAGATAGCATGTGATTGTGCCCATGATGGCCTGGACAATCCGCACCGGGAAGAGGTTGTGACCAAATGTACGATACATACCTGCCAGAAATAAGCCGTATAATGGGGGGCGATAAATTCCGGTATCGGGATGCAAAATGCCCAGCGTGACATAAGCCTGCCCCAGGCGATCCCAATGTACCTCATCAGATGCATTGGTCAAATCGGATTGCGTCAACCCAAAGCCTACGCGCAATAATAATGCGAACGCGAGCAGGCCCCACAGGTACTGGCGGTGATTCATCTTTCTTTCCTGTAGCTTTCAGCCATCAGCTTTCAGCTATCAGCACACCACTCAACCGCCCAAAAGCCTGCGTTTTTGGTTTTGCTGACTGCTGATCGCTTGTTTTAATAGAAGTTCACATCCATTGTCGCTGTCCATTCATGTCCCGTTGCCCTATTTTGCTGCGTTATAATGCGATGGCGTTGATATTGTACCTGTAAAGTCCAATTTCTCACGGGTGTAAATACCACGCGGCCACCTATTTTTTTGTGTGTCTCCACATCGCCCGACATAAAGTCTCGCGTGGGTGCATCCTGTAACCGACGCCCCAGTTGTGCGTTGCCTCCCACATTGACAACTGTTCCATCTGGGTTTACTGGGTTTTCCCCTTGCCGCTCTCTTTCAAAAGTTAAAGACGCATTCAGGCTCGGAGAAAAACGGTGTGTCACTTGTGCAAAATAGCGGTCTGCATTTGGCCCGGTTGGATAGCCCAACAGGGTGTCGTAGTGTTCATACGTATTGATGTCAAAATTGTGCGCGTACACATAAGGCTCCACGCGCACGTATTCGGCGCGCACATCAGTATCTCGCAAGCCCATAGGATCAACCCAGAACGCGCCCACTTGAAAGGCGAATTGGTTTGAAAATGCATCGGGATCAAATTTGACCATATCGTCGAAAAACCATGCGCCATAAAGCGTCAGTCCCGTCCGTATGCGAACCGATATATCGGCTCCAATTACGAGATTGTCGCGATTTCCCAGGTGGTTTTGCGTTCCGGCAAATACGGCCACCGGCAGAACGTAGAGCAGTTCAAATCCTCGGTCACCATATACCACGGCTTCATGCAACCCAATTCGCACCTTTGAGAATGCAATCTCCAGTCGGTGCGCGGCCAGTCGTTTTTGCCGTAAAAAGATGCGCACATGCCCGTTATCTATCCACCGTCGCGTTGTGTCGATTAAGCCCGGGCGTGCGCGCAGCGATGAAGCGATGTGAGTATAGCGCAATCGCCCGTGTGATGCCTGCAACCGAAACAGGCCATAAGATGGTGCGTTGTTGGAGAGCAATAAATTTCCCGTGCGCCCAGGTCCCCAATTCAGGCTTCCCTTGCCCGCATCTATACGCATCCATGAATTTGCCCAGGCCAGTTGAAACGCGCTTTCGCGGAAGTCCGCCTTTTTGCCCTTGAGTTGCACGTCTTCAATGGGGTGGGCCAGCACATCTTCTCGGCGAAGACGCGGTTGGTTGCTCCATTCGCGGGCCTCAAAGTGGCGGGCATAAAATCCCAATGTGTGGAATCGCCCGCGCACAGAACCGCCAATATAGGTTTGCGACGCGGTTTCGTTCACAAATCCATCGCCCCTGCGCGCAATCACCTGTTGTCTCACCAGTGGTTCGAGAATGACGGATGCCGTAGAGTCGCGCCAGACCCACCGGGGTTCGCGTGCAAAAGCCGCGCGATTTTCCAATTCTGCGATGTATCGATTGACGAGGCCGCCCTCGGTTGGCGACATCGATTGATTTGATACGGCGGAGAGTATCTGTGCAACTTGTATCCGGGTCAAGGGCCGTGTATCGGGCACGGCAATCCAACCTCGCGCATTCAGGCGATCTAAAAGGGGATACACGGGATGGTGCAGTGGGATATCGGGCGAGGCATCTTCGCCTATCACTGGACTGGCGAGAAAAAAAAATATGGGGATGCAGGTGAGTAATCTGAGTAGCAAGTGTATATTTCTCACGATTAGGAAAAACAAAGCGGTTTCTCTGAATTTGGTTCAAAGCGCGGTACTTGTCAAGCATTGCGCTTTTTCCCGCGTGTTTAACCTTGACTTTACAGCAGTCATGGGCTATTTTTCGCCTTTTGTAAACAGCACCTGGTACAAAACTTTGACAATGCTTCCAATGCGAAAAAATGCCTCTGTGTGCGATGACTGCGGTCTTTGTTCTTTCGGGCAAAACAGCGGGGAAAGCGATGCGATTGACCGCATTGCACGAGAAGTCGTGCTCCAAATACGCGGTGGAGATGGCGCAGAAATTCCCATTTCCGTAGGTGTATCTGCCCGACATGCACATGTTGATGACGAAACCCTGGAGATTCTTTTTGGTGAGGGTCACACCTTAACGCCTTATCGCGAGCTCTATCAGCCGGGTGCTTTTGCCGCCGAGGAAGTCATCTCTGTTGTTGGTCCCCGGTTGCGCGCGATTGAGCGCGTGCGGATTCTCGGTCCCAGCCGCGACTATAATCAGGTTGAACTCGCCCGAACAGATGCCATCTACATCGGCGTTGATCCGCCTGTGCGCGATTCGGGAGACCTGAGAGATGCGCCACCTGTTACTTTTATCGGTCCCAGGGGATCTATCACGATGAACGCCGCTATCCGCGCGGCGCGTCACATTCATCTGCGTCCATCTGACGTAATAGATTATGGCTTTCAAGGACGGGAATCTGTCAGGGTGCGCGTGGGAGGCGAGAAAGGCGTTATATATGACAATGTGCGTCTCAAAATTGACGAAAGCTATTTGCCCGAACTCCATCTGGATACCGACGATGCCAACGCAGCTGATCTCGTTTGTGGCGATACGGTGTTTATGGTAAAATGACAGCACTCGGTATGATTGAAACTCTCGGCGTTATTGGCACAACAGAAGCTGCCGATGCGATGGCTAAGATGGCTTCCGTCTCAATTGAAAAGTACGAAAAAATCGGTGCGGGATATACCACCACATTCGTGCGCGGTGATGTGGGCGCGGTGCGCGCAGCTATCGAAGCGGGAACCGAAGCTGCCGAGCGCGTTGGAGATCTCATTTCCGCTCACGTCATTCCAAATCTCGACCCACAAGTAGAAGCAGTTATTTTTATTACCCAATGATCATTTTTCAGGAGGATACAACATGGGTGAAGCCCTCGGCATGATTGAAACCAAAGGTCTCGTAGCTATGATTGAGGCTGCCGATGCGATGGTCAAAGCCGCCAATGTCCAATTTGTCAATTGGGAACGCATTGGCGCAGGATATGTCACTGCTATTGTGCGCGGCGATGTAGCAGCGGTCAAAGCCGCAACGGAAGCCGGCGCTGCTGCTGCTGGCAAAATTGGCGAACTCGTTTCCGTACACGTCATTCCGCGGCCACATGGTAGCCTTGAAAATATTCTGCCTATCGGCTCTTCAAACGACTAAACTATGACCCTCGGCAAGGTGGTGGGAACGGTGGTTGCCACCCAAAAAGACAGCGGTCTGGCGGGTTTTAAGCTCCAGATCGTCCAAACGCTCGATTTGCCTGCATTCGAACTCAAAGAAAGTTTTTTGGTCGCTGTAGATGCTGTTGGTGCAGGCGATGGCGAAGTTGTGCTCTGTTGTAGTGGGAGTTCCGCCCGCATGACGAGTGTGACTGAAGATCGCCCTGTCGATGCTGTGATTGTCGCTATTATCGACACGGCAGAAATCGAAGGTGAAGCGGTTTATCAAAAATAGCTATCAGCGGTCAGCAGTCAGCAAAACAAGCGAGGTATTGCCTTTGGAGAGTGGCGCGGGGAACTGAAAGCTGATGGCTGAAAGCTTCTATTGCTTATGAACTTAGACGAAATCCAAATCCAATCGGTGGTTGAGCAGGTTGTGCGCCGCCTTGTAGCTGAGCGCGAAGCTCCTGCGGTTATTGCACCGCCCGCTCGCTATGAAAACAAAGGCGACGATGGCCTTTTTGACGATCTCGAAGAAGCTATTGCTGCGGCTTCGGAAGCCCAGCGTGCCCTTGAAGCAATGAGCTTGGAGCAACGCCGCGATCTGATTGCTGCGATTCGCCGCGAATCTATGGCGCATTCAAAGGGTATCGCGCAAAAAACCGTTGAAGAAACCGGCATGGGCAAGGTGCCGCACAAAATTCGCAAACTCGAGGTTGTTGTACAACACACGCCTGGTGTTGAAGATTTGCAGCCCACAGCGTGGACGGGCGACAATGGTTTGACGGTTGTTGAAATGGCGCCCTTTGGCGTGATTGCAGCTGTCACGCCATCCACGCATCCGGTGCCCACGATGGTCAACAATGCAATTAGCTTTATCGCTGCGGGCAATAGTGCGGTTTTTGCGCCTCATCCGAGTGCAAAAGATGTTTCGGCTCTGGGTCTTCAAATGCTCAATCGCGCCATTGTCGGTGCGGGCGGTCCACCAAATTTGCTCGTCGCTGTGCGCGAACCTTCTATAGAAACGGCGCAGAGCCTTTTTGTGCATCCGGGTATTGACCTCGTTCTCGTCACCGGTGGTGGCGGCGTTGTCAAGGCAGCCATGCAAGCGCCCAAGCGCGTGATCGCAGCCGGTCCTGGTAATCCACCTGTGGTGGTGGATGAGACCGCCGATATCGAAAAGGCAGCCCTCGGCATTATTGAAGGCGGCGGTTTTGACAATAATATTTTGTGCATTGGCGAAAAGGAAGTTTTTGCAGTTCAAGCCGTGGCTGATGACCTGATGCGCCACCTGAAGGCAAATAATTGTGTGGAACTCGACCGTTCGCAAATTGATGCACTGACCAATATCGCGTTCCCTCGAGACGAAAAAGGCGATTGGATGCTTAACCGCGATCTCGTTGGTCGCAGCGCGCATGTGCTTGCTGCTCAAATTGGCCTCAATATTTCGCCCGATACAGAGCTTTTGATTGGCGAGGTTGAAAATGAGCACGATTTTGTTCAACACGAGCAGATGATGCCGTTTGTTCCCATTGTTCGCACACCCGATGTGTACAGGGCGATAGACTGGGCTATTCAAGCCGAACAGGGGTATCGCCACACGGCGGTCATGCACTCTAAGAATGTCGAGAATATGACGGTTATGGCTCGCCGGTGTAAATGTACGATTTTTGTGAAAAACGGCGCGTCATCTGCGGGATTGGGCGCAGGTGGTGAGGGCTATACGTCTTTCTCGATTGCTACACCTACAGGCGAAGGTTGCACGTCTGCCCGCACATTTACCCGCCAGCGCCGCTGTGCTCTTATCGACTACTTCAGAATTGTATAAATCCAGCATCACGCGAGGTGAAAATGTTCCTCGGTCGCGTCATTGGAAAAATTTGGGCAACGCGCAAAGATACCTCGCTCAAAGGTTTTAGACTGCTTGTCGTTGAACCGATTGATCACGAGCATAAAAAAGCAGGAGATGCTTTTGTCGCGGTTGATGTGGTCAATGCCAGCGATGGCGAGACCATCTACTGGGTCGGTTCACGAGAAGCTCCCAACGCCTTGCCCGATAAATACGGTCCGGTTGACGCGGCAGTTGTCGGTATTGTCGATCAGGTTGATACCTGATCCTGAGGCGACCTACCCTCCGGCTCTCCTTACAAGAAGGGGAGAAAGTAGCTAAATCCCGAATCCCAAATTTTATATGTTCCTGGCCCGCGTTCTCGGTAGCGTCACATCGACTATTAAACACAGCGATTACAAAAGTGCCAAACTCATGGTGGTGCAGCCCATTACGCCCGATGGCAAAGATGACGGCGCATCGGCTCTTGCAGTTGACGCCACGGGCGTTGGTCGCGGCGAAATTGTACTCGTGATTCGCCAGGGAGTCGCGGCAGGTCTCGTCCTCAATGTGGAATTGCCTGCGGTGCGTTCCGTTATCGTCGGAGTTGTAGATGATATTGATATGAAGGAGTGAGACATAAAATGAATCTCCATCAGGCCAAACTCGATATTGTTGAAGCCGGACGTCGCGTGTATGAACGCGGCTTTGTCGCTTCTAACGATGGCAATATTTCCTGCCGGGTTGAAGAAGATCGCATTCTCACTACGCCAACGGGGATGTCCAAGGGATTTCTCAAGGTTGAAGATCTCTGTATTACTGACATGGATGGTACACTCGTGAGTGGGCAAAAGCGGCCTTCGTCGGAAATTGGGATGCACATTTTTCTCTATCGCGAGCGACCCGATGTGCGCGCTGTGGTACACGCGCATCCGCCAACGGCTACGGGTTTTGCGGTTGCAGGCGTTCCCCTTACCATGTGTGTTTTGCCCGAGGTGATTATCACACTGGGTGCCATACCCATTGTGGAATACGGTACGCCGGGAGGACCAGAGATATCTGAACCGATCAGGCAATATGTCAAAGATTACGACGCCTATTTGCTCGAAAATCACGGTGCGACTACTATTGGCAGCGATGTGATGAATGCCTATTACAAGATGGAAACGCTGGAGCATTTTGCAAAAATACTTTTTGTGGCACAACAACTCGGTGGGTATAACGAACTCAATGCGGATCAGGTGGAAAAACTGGTCGCTATTCGCAACCGCATGGGTCTTCGCGGCCCCGATCCAGCGTGTGAAATTCCCGATGCATCCACAACTCAACCTACCACTAATGGCGGCATTCCCACGATTCGCACGTTGAGTGCTGGCGGCACCCCTCCTGCCCAAACTTCCCAGGATGACCTTATCGCGGAAATTACTCGCAGGGTTATGGAAGAGTTGAAGTAATGAAAGCAATGCCCAACATCATCTATATCCTCTCGGACGATCTCGGCTACGGCGATCTGGGTTGTTTTGGGCAGGAGTTTATTTATACGCCCAATATTGACCGCATCGCAGCAGAGGGCATTCGGTTTACGGATCACTATGCAGGGTCTTCGGTATGTGCGCCTTCGCGGTGTGTGCTTATGACGGGTCTGCATACGGGGCATTGTTATGTGCGGGACAATCGCGCTTTGCCTATTGAGGGCAATGTGCCCATTCCCGGGGAGACACAGACGGTTGCCAAATTGCTCAAAAAGGGCGGTTATGCCACTGCTTGTATTGGCAAATGGGGATTGGGGTATCCGGGATCGGAAGGCGATCCCAACAATCAGGGGTTTGATCACTTTTTTGGGTACAATTGCCAGCGCGAAGCCCACACGTATTATCCCCAGCACCTCTGGCGCAACGATCAGAAGATTATGCTCTACGGCAAATCGTATTCACACGACCTGCTCACGGCTGAGGCTTTGCAATTTGTGCGCGATCAGCAATCCAATCCCTTTTTCCTCTATTTGGCCTATACGATTCCCCACACCAGATTCGAAATTCCATCTCTCGATATTTACAAAGACAAGCCCTGGACGGAAAATCAGAAAACGCAGGCGGCTATGATTACGCGCATGGACCGCGATATTGGCACGCTTTTGGATATGCTCGACGCACTCGGAATTGCCGAGAATACGCTTGTTATCTTCACGAGCGACAACGGTCCCCACGGCAGTGGCAATACGCTTGAACACTTCAACGCGGCAGGTGCCCTTCGCGCAAAAAAGGGGAGCCTCTACGAAGGTGGTATCCGCGTGCCCTTTGTCGCCCGGTGGCCGGGAACGATTCAACCCGGTACTGCGAGCGCACATTATTCGGGTTTTCAGGATATGTTGCCCACGTTTTGCGAATTGGCTGATACGTCTGTCCCGGAACCGGTTGATGGCATTTCTATGTTGCCCGCACTCCTGGGTAGCGATACCCAACAAGCGCACGAATTCCTCTACTGGGAGCGGCGTGGGGTCAGTGCTGTTCGTCTGGGTGATTGGAAGGCGTATTTACCCGAGGGGCATGCCAATCCCGAAGGCGCTGTTGAACTCTACGATTTGGCAGCGGATATCGGCGAACAAAATGACCTCGCAACTGAATATCCAGATATTGTTGCGAAAATTCGAACCATCGTTCGGGAATCGCACCGAGATACGCCCTGGGAAACCTGGGAATACGACGGACCAATCCCCAATGAATATGGGACAGTCGTTCATAGATGAGGTGGGACTGGGAAGTGCCCAATCGCAAAGCGACTATTGTCATATTTTGTAGTGCCCTGATTGTGTTTGTCAGCATGGGCATTCGCCAATCCTTTGGCCTTTTTTTGGCACCGATCAGCCGGGACCTCGGCATTGGACGCGAAGTCTTTAGCCTGGCCATCGCCTGGCAAAACCTCATTTTTGGTTTGCCCATAGTGGGCATTTTAGCAGATCATTTTGGACCGCGATGGGTCGTTGCTGGCGGCGCATTGCTCTATGCAGTCTGTTTTTTTCTTTTGTCTTCTGTCGGTACGCCTCTTGGTCTGTACACCGTGCTCGGCGTACTTATGGGCATCGCACTCAGCAGCATTTCCTATGTGGTGGTCCTCGGTGCGGTCGCTCAGGTTGTTGCACCTGAAAAACGCGCCTCGTTTTTTGGGCTTATTACTGCTGCGGGTTCTTTCGGGACGTTTGCAATTGTGCCGGGTGTTCAATGGCTTCTTTCTGATTTGGGCTGGCAATCTTCATTCGCTTTTATTGCCCTGATCGCGGGCGCGAGTGCCTTGCTCGCTATTGGGATTCCACATCGCGGGCGCGAGGTGTCTCCAAATACCGTTGAATCCCATGATGGCAGTCTGCTTCAAGCACTGCTTCAAGCGCGAGGTCATTCGGGATACTGGTTGCTCAATGCGGGATTTTTTGTGTGCGGTTTTCACGTGGCATTTATCGCCACGCATCTGCCCGCTTTTCTGACTGATCACGGTCTTTCAAAGATGGTCGGTGCAACGGCGTTATCCCTGATAGGCCTTTTTAACATTTTTGGATCTTATCTTTCGGGGCAACTCGGCGACCGATATCGGAAAAAATATCTCTTGAGTTTGCTTTATTTTGGTCGCGCCATTGTCATTAGCGGATTCCTGTTCATACCCGTTACAAATACGTCTGCGCTTGTGTTTGGCAGCGCGATCGGGTTCTTATGGCTTGCGACCGTTCCGCTAACCAGTGGCACTGTCGCGCAGATATTTGGTTCGCGCTATCTTTCCACGCTGTATGGCATTGTTTTTTTTAGTCATCAGATCGGCAGTTTTTTGGGCGTGTGGCTGGCCGGGCGCGTGTATGATGCAACGGGGTCTTACGATATGATTTGGATTGCCGCGATTCTCTTGGCTGTGACTTCATCGCTCGTTCATTTGCCCATTGCCGATAAACCCCTGCAGAGGCTTGAAACAGTCACACCATGAAAATCCTCATTGCAAACGCAGGCTCTACTTCATTTAAATACCGTCTGTTTGATATGACCGATGAAGCGGTGCTCGCCGAAGGTCGTCTCGAACGCATCGGCGATTCGTCTTCGCCCGTTGCCCATCAGATTGGCGAATACACTGTTGAAACCGAACAACACTTGCCGAATTATCCATCTGCTGTCCGCGATGTTATTGCGCGCTTGACAGATGCGCGCGCCGGCGTAATCTCCGACTTGTCTGACCTCGATGCCGTTGGGTTCAAAACCGTTCACATGCGCGGAAAAGCCGGTACTTATCTTCTCAAGGAAGAGATTTTGCAGCGCATGGCGGACTACAATAGCCTCGCACCTGCCCACAATCCGCCCTATATCCAGGCGATTCGCATTTTCGCGCAATGTGCTCCCAATTTGCCCCTGATTGGACTTTTTGAAGCCGCCTTCCACGTCAACATACCCGATTATGCCTATATCTACAGCGTGCCCTACGACTGGTATGAAAAATACGGGGTTCGCAAATACGGCTTCCACGGCGCGTCCCATCGCTACGTTTCACAACGCACGGCACAAATACTCAACCGCGAGGATCTCCGCATGGTATCCTGCCACCTCGGCGGGAGTGCCTCTCTATGCGCGGTGCGCAATGGTCAATCTATAGACACCTCGATGGGCTTCTCGCCCCAAACAGGCATCATCAATAGCACGCGCATTGGAACTATTGATCCGTTCATTATTCCCTATATAATGGATCGCGAAAGTTTATCGACAAGCGAAATTAGCCGCATCCTGTCAGAAGAAAGCGGTTTGCTCGGCATTTCGGGTATTAGCGGCGATGTGCGCGATCTCGAAGAAGCCGCTCAAAAGGGGCACGCGCGTGCGCGTCTCGCTCTGGAGGCATTTTGTTATGGGATCAAAAGAGAAATCGGTGCTTGCACCGCCGCACTGGGCGGTCTGGATGCAATTGCTTTTGCCGGGGGAATTGGCGAACGAGGAGCAAATGTGCGCCAGCGCGTCTGTAACGGTCTCGAATACTTAGGCGTTTATCTCGACGAGGTCGCCAATGCCAATCCTCCCACAGATGGGATGATCTCAGCATCTAACAGTGCGGTTGCCGTGCTGATCGTCCAAACCGACGAAGAAGTTATTGTGGCACGCGCAGTAGCCGAATACTTGAAGGAGTACGTATGAAAATCACCGGTGTTCGCACGATTCCGCTTTTTGGAGAAACGCCTATGACGGGCTGGACAGTGGAGCCTGGGCCGGATGAAAATATGCATACGCTGGTCGAAGTTCAGACGGATGAAGGTGTGAACGGTATTGGAAGTGTTTTTACCAGCAAAGCATTAGTCGATGGGGCGATGGGATTGTTGCGCCCCAATATCATTGGGGAGAACGCGCTGGAACCCGAGCGCGTATCTGAAAAACTTCACCAGATGACCTTCTGGCAGGGACGGGGAGGTGCTGTTACACATGCGATTAGTGGTGTTGATATCGCGCTATGGGATATTTTGGGCAAAGTGGCTGGGCAGCCCGTTGGGCGTTTGCTCGGAGGATATTATCGCAAAAAAATAAAACCCTACGGCTCGATTCTCTTTGAAGATCCCGAAACATTTTCCGACACTTTGCAAGACGCGCTCGACCGCGGTTTCAGGGCGCTCAAACTCGGCTGGGGTGCTTTTGGGCGCGTTGACCGCCATATGGATGAACGCCTCATCAAAATCGCCCGGGACACCTGTGGTCCCGATGTGGAACTCATGGTTGATGCGGGCGGCAGCGATGCTTTTTGGCCTCATAATTACAAATGGGCGATTGAAACCGCTCGCATGCTCGGCGATTACGATATCACCTGGTTTGAAGAAGCCCTCCCTCCCGACGATATTGAGGGCCACATCAAATTGCGAGAATATTCTCCTGTCCGCATTGCCGGTGGAGAAGTTTTTACTCGCCGTCAGAGTTTTATGCCCTGGATTGAGCGCGGTGCGTATGATATTATCCAGCCCGATGTCACGAAAGTGGGAGGTATTTCTGAAGTGCGCCGCCTGATATGGTATGCGTATGATCACAATGTTCTGGTCGTCACACACGGCTGGAACACCGCTATCGGTCTCCTCGCAGACCTCCACCTGGCCGCCGCACACCCCATTGCGCGCTGGGTCGAATATATTACCCCATCGCCTTATATCGAAGATATTGTCACCACGCCGTTTTCACTGGATGAAGACGGATTGCTCACTATTCCCACTGCACCGGGTCTCGGTATAGAACTCGATTGGGATGCTGTGCGCCATTACTCGGGTGAGAAATAGAGATAGATTTATGCCCAAATTTTTATCGCATCGAATATTGAAATACGGATCTAATGCCCTTGTGGCTGTGTTGATCACGCTGGGTATTCTGGCGGTGATTAATTTTTTGACCACGCGGTATCACGCGCGCTTTGACCTGACGGCTCGCGGTCTTTATACGCTATCGCCTCAAACGATTTCTCTTTTGGAAAATTTGTCTGAGGATGTCAATGTTGTGGCGTTTTTCCGCGAGGCAGAGCAGCGCGATTACGAGCATTTACTCAAGCAGTACGCCTATCATTCGAGGCGTTTTGCGTACCGGTTTGTCGATCCCGATCGAGAGCCGATTGAGGCCAGGCGGTATACTGTGACGCGGTATGGTGTTTCGGTAATCGAATATGGCAATCGGGAAGAGCGGATTCAGGAAGCGTCTGAAAAAGTGCTGACTAATGGCATTGCGCGTTTGATGAGTGAAGAGCGACAGGTGGTCTATTTTGTGGGAGGACACGATGAGGCGCATCCCGACGATCAATCAGAGCAGGGATTTTCCGGGATCAAGCAGCTGCTCATAGAAGGCAACCACGACGTGCGTCCATCCCTGGTGCTGGCGCAATCACAGCGCGTGCCAAAAGATTGTGACGCGCTGATTGTCGCGGGGCCAAAACGCCCGTTTTTGCCGGCAGAGATCAATATTGTAGCGACGTATCTCAATCAGGGCGGGGCGGCATTCTTTTTGTTGGATCCTCTCATCGATACGGGACTTGAGCCGCTGTTGCAAAAGTGGTCTATTGGTCTGCGAAACGATTTTGTGGTCGATAAAAGTCAGGTGCTGCCGGGTGCGGATTTTTCGGTCCCTGTGACGACACATTATAGCAAACATCCCATTACGGATAAGCATTCGGGATTGCAGACGTTTTATCCGCTGACGCGTTCGATGGAACGCGTGGGATCTTTGCCTGGTGCTGATGTTTCTTCGCTGGTGCTGTCTTCGTCGAACAGTTGGAGCGAGACTAATTTGGACGCTGTTTCCGCTAAAGACAAAGAGGCGGTGCAATACACATCGGGGGCTGACCGACCGGGGCCGCTGTGGCTGGCAATGGTTGTGGAAGGCCCGGCCACTATTGCAGCAAAAGCGGGTGATAATCGGCGTGGCGCGCGGGCGCGGATTGTGGTATTTGGCGATTCGGATTTTGCGAGCAATCGCTTTGTGGAAGTGGCGGGTAATGGCGATTTGTTTATGAATGCAGCGAATTGGTTGCTCAGGGCGCGCGATAAAATTACGATTCGGCCCAAGAGCACGCTCTTTCGCCCGCTGACATTGAATCCGGGCGATGAATTTTGGATTCGGTGGGTGTATTGGCTGGTGTTGCCAGGCGTCCCGATTGTTGCGGGTGTGCTGGTCTGGTGGCGCAGGGGGTGAGAAGTGTGAAGGATGAAGGATGAAGGGTGAAAGGCGATCCGCAGGTGAAAGAAAATGAAAGAAGAGGGACTGGTTGGGTGAGGTAACTGATAACTGACCACTGGCTACTGAGGAAAAAATTGTGGGTATTAAGGTGACAGCGATTTTGGCGGTTTTGCTTTTGGGCCTGGTGGGGTTTATCTTTTTATATGAACGTCCTCGCATGGCCGAGGAACAACGCGAGACAGAGGCGAAGAGTGCGTTTATTGAAGTTCAGCGGCACGGCGTTGCGCGGTTGACATTGAACAATAATTATGGACACTTTGTCGCTGAAAAACGCGGCAATGAATGGGTGCTGATCGCCCCGCTGGAAGTGCCTGCAGATTGGATAGAATTTGAGGGTATGATCGAGATCGCACAGATTGTTGAACGCGGTCGTGTTGTGGTTGATGAAGGTGATTACGCCGGGGTAGATCTCGCCGATTTTGGGCTGGATCCGCCCGTGGTTGAGGTGCGATTTGAACCGGTATTGGGCGATCCCGTGTGGTTGTTTTTTGGCGATGATATTCCCTCAAAGCAGGGGTGTTATTTGACCTGGTCGGGGGGGGACAAGGTCGTATTAACGAAAAAAAAATATCGCGCACGGTTTAATCGTCCGCTGATGGCATTGCGCGATACGCGGGCGTTTTCCTTTGATCCCGATCTGGTCTCACGGGCGTATTTCCAAACGCCTGGGGGCGTTTATGAGGTCGTGCGGGATGGGTTGAAGTGGCATCTCGTTCAGCCGATAAAAGAGCGGTCTGATGCGCGCGAGATTTTGACATTGTTGGGGCAGTTGAAAGATGCGCGCGTCGAATCCTTTCACAAAGATGCGGCGGAGGATCCCACAATTTACGGATTCGACGATCCGGATTACAAAGTCGTGTTGTATCTAAAAGACAATGAAATGGCCAATACGCTGTTGTTGGGCAAGCGCGTTCCCAATGATCGGCAGAAACTGTGGTATGGGCGCGTAATGGGTCGGCCACAGGTGTTTATCGTAGATCAGTTTCTTCCAGAATCCCTGGATATTCCATTGTCCCGATTGCGTTACAAGCGCGTTTTTGAGTTTGATCGCACAGGAGTTGATCGCGTGCGTTTGTCCTACCGAGACAGTGTGGTAAATTGCGCAAAGAATGACAATGGCTCGTGGCAGGTAGTGATGGGGGATGGGCGCGTTGTCAAAGGGGATGCCGACATTGAAGATTTGATTGATCGCGTTCACAATCTGGTCGTTGCCGAGTTTCCCGATCAAGTAGATAAATCTGCCGCAGATAGTTTGGATGACCCCGTGTTGACGGTTTCTCTGTGGCGGGGCGAAACACTGATGCAAGAACTGATCATCGGACAGGCCAACAATTTTTGGTACGGCACAGCCAAAACGCGGCGCGAGGTGGTTGTGTTGCCGCATTCGGTGATGTCGTGGTTGCAACTGGATGAATAGACGGAGCGGGGTAAAACTGGTCGTTTTCCAGACCAGTTCATAGACGAACCCCACCTCGTCACCCCCAAAATGCAACCACCGATAAACACAGATGAAAGGTAAGAGAGGCATCCCTGCCTCGACAAGAGAGACACTCTGTATCGACTTCAAGAGATCACTGATTCGCAGATGACTTGGCCTGAACCAGTTGTACCCTGCTCCGTAGATTCGTCATGCGTAAAATTTATTTTTTCTTTTTTGTCATAGTTTGGTTCGGGACACATACAGTTCCGACCGATGCTGCGGTAGAATTTTTGACAGGAGTTGACCGCGATACAATTACAATTGGTGACCCTTTTGTTTTGCGTCTGCGCGTCCATCGCGGGGCTGACGATAAGGCGGAAATCGCGTATGGAAAAGATTTTCCTCAGCCATTTGAAATTCGGTACACGGGTGGGGTTGAAACAGAGCAACTTGAAAATGGACGGGTGCGAGAAACGCAAGACATCGTGCTGGTGATTTATCAGGTGGGCGCGTTTCGCGTGCCACCCGTTTCCGTGCATTTTGTCAATGCAGAGGGCGATTCTGGAAAAATTACGGCGCAACCCATTGATGTGCTGGTGCAGAGTGTCAGGCCAGAAGGCACAACGGATATTCGCGATGTGAAGCCTCCGATGGTTGTGGTGGCACAGATTCCCATGTGGTTTTGGCTGGTGGTTGGTGGGTTGATTCTATTGATTGCAGGGGTGGTCTGGTATGTTTATCGCCGCGGGCGTCGCCCCAGAGCCGAGTTGCCACCGCCGCCTGTTAACTGGTTAGAAGAATTGGACAGGGTGGGGCAGTTGGGGCTGATAGAGCGGGAAAATTATCGGCAGTATTATTCTCTATTGTCGGCTGTTTTGAGGCGGTGTTTGGAAGCCAAAACCCCCGTGCATGCGGTGGAGCGTACGACGTTTGAAATTGGGCGAGATTTGCGTGTTCATGCGTTTGACGATCAATTGGTGATGGCTATAGAAGGTTTTTTGGATGAAGCGGATCGGGTCAAGTTTGCCAAATTTACACCGCGTGATTACACGGCTCACGAGGCGATGGATGGCGTGCGTGACATTGTGAGCATTCTGGTTACACTTTCTGTGACACAGGAGGTAGCCGAGTGATGCGTTTTGCCAATCCAGAGTGGTTACTGCTCCTGTTGTTTATTCCGGTGCTCATCTATCGCTATATTGGGCGCGAAAGGCGCAAGTCGGGGCGCATTCGGTTTTCCGATACGCGCCTTTTTCGGCGTATTGGTCCGTCTTTTTCGCTCAAGCTGCGGCATAGTTTGATCGCTTTTCGCTGTGTGGCTCTGGCTTTGCTCATCGCGGCGATGGCGCGGCCGCAGTCGGGGCGTGAAGGTCGAGAAATTTTGAGTCAGGGTATTGATATTGCGCTGGCGATTGATGTGTCGAGCAGTATGGAGGCCAAAGATCTGGCAGACCAGCGCAAGACGCGGTTGGAAGTGTGCAAAGAGGTGGTGGCGCAATTTGCACAGGGGCGTGCCAATGATCGCCTGGGGCTTGTGGTCTTTGCCGCAGAAGCCTATACGCAATGCCCGCTTACGCTGGATTACGGCGTGTTTTTGAGTTTTCTCGATGGTGTTGGAATTGCCAGCAAGGATTGGGATGGCACTGCGATTGGTTTGGGGATCGCGACTGCGGTGAATCGTTTGCGCGAGTCTGAGGCCAAGAGTAAGGTGATTATTTTGTTAACGGATGGAAAGAATAATCGCGGTGAGATCGATCCGATGACCGCGGCGCGCGCAGCAGAGGCTGTGGGTGTTCGCATTTATGCGATTGGTGCTGGCAGCAGGGGTACGATTATGCAGGAGGTTGATGGGATTTTTGGTAAGCGATTTGTACCGGTTAAAGTTGAGATTGATGAAGAAACGCTGAAAAAAGTGGCGGATGCAACAGGTGGGAAATATTTCAGAGCGACGAGTGAAGAAAAGCTGGAGGAGATATACGCCGAGATTGGCGAAATGGAAAAGACAGAGATCAAAGTGCGCGAGTATGTGGATTATCGCGAGTTGTTTCACCTGTTTCTCTATCCTGGTTTGGCGTTGCTATCATTGGAATTGATACTGGGCAATACGCGATTTCGGAGGTTGCCTTAGATGCGATTTGGCGATCCACAGGCGTTTTATTTTTTACTGTGTGTGCCGGTTTTCGCGCTTTTTTATTGGTGGGCTTTTCGGCGCAAGCGCAGGGCGCTGTACGCGTTTGGTGCTCCCGAACTGATGGATAAACTCGCTTCGGGTGTCAGTCGCATGCGGCAGGGCATCAAGTCCACACTGGTGTGTGTTGGATTTATTTTTTTGATTCTGGCATTGGTGCAACCGCAGTTTGGCACCGAATTGGAATTGATCCATCGCCGTGGCGTCGATCTGGTGATTGTTCTGGATACGTCGTTGAGTATGCTGGCCGAGGATATTAAGCCCAATAGGCTGGATCGCGCGCGTTTTGAAATTGAGGGGTTGATCGATCGCCTTGAAGGTGACCGCATCGGTCTGGTGGCTTTTGCCGGTTATAGCCATGTACTCTGTCCGCTTACGCTGGATTATGGCGCGGCAAAGATGTTTTTGGGGCAGGCCAATGTCACATTGATTTCAGAGCAGGGTACGGCAGTTGCCGAAGCGATTCGCGCTGCCATTCGGGGATTTGGGTCGCGCAATGGGAAATACAAAGCGCTCATTTTGATTACGGATGGCGAAAATCACGGAGGCGACCCCATTGCAGCAGCGCGAACGGCAGCGGAAGAGGATGTGAAAATATTTGCTGTGGGTGTGGGGACTGCGGAGGGCGAGTTGATTCCGATCCGCGATGGCGATAGGGTAGATTATTTGAAGGATGCTGAGGGCAAGATTGTCAAGACGCGGTTGGATGAAGCAACTTTGAAGGAGATTGCGCGTGTGACAGATGGGCTATATGTGCGTGCCAGCGGCGGGGGGATTGGATTGCAGGCGGTGCATGAACGGATTTCAGAGATGGAGAAGCGCGATTTGGGTACGCAGCGTTACGCACAGTATATTCACAGGTTTCAATGGCCGTTGGCTCTTGCTCTGTTGTGTTTTGTGAGCGAGGCTCTGTTATCGGATCGGCGACGCAGTGAAGAAGCATGGCGCGGGCGATTTGAGACTTAAGCTATGGACGTGAGGTTATGAAGCGATTTTTATATGTTTTGCTGATGTTGCCATTCTTGGGTTGGACATTTCTCGATCCTGTGGCAAAAAAGAACGAAGAGGGCAATGCTCTGTTTGAAAAGGGGGAGTACGAAGCTGCGTTGCGGCGGTATTTGGAAGCACAACAAGAGGCGAGGTCACGACCGGAGTTACATTTCAATGCTGGCGATGCACTCTACAAGCAAGGCAAATATGCCGAGGCTCTGCAGGAGATGGGGCGTGCCACCGAAGGCACTCATCCGGATATGTCTGCTGCTGCACATTACAATTTGGGCAATGCGCTGTTTCGGCAGGAGAAGTTCCAGGAAGCTGTGGGGGCTTATAAAAAATCCCTTGAACTGAAGCCGGATGATATAGACGCTAAAATTAATCTGGAATTGGCATTGGAAAAACTGGATCAGGATAGGCAAGATCAACAGGATGAGCAGGACAAAAACCAAGATCAAAATCAAAATCAAGATCAAAACCAGGATAAAAGTCAGGACCAGAATCAACAGAATCAACAGAATCAACAGAATCAACAGAATCAACAGAATCAACAGAATCAGCAGAATCAACAGAATCAGCAGAATCAACAGAATCAGCAGAATCAACAGAATCAGCAGAATCAGCAGAATCAGCAAGATCAGCAAAAACAACAACAGGGGCAACAGCCCGATCCCAGAGAGATGACACCCGAGGAGGCGGCTCGTATTCTCAATGCTATGAAGGCACGAGAAGAAGAATCCCAGAAGCGACGCAAATTGAAGTTGCGGGGCAGGCGATATGATGGCAATGCATGGTAGGAAAAGATGGATATTTTTGTGCGGTGTTTTGTTTGCTCTATTGTGGGCACAGGGGATTGATGCACAGGATGTGATAATAAGGGCGTCAGTAGATCGGACTCGGGTCGAAGTTGGCGATTTGATTCAGTTCAGTGTGGAGGTTGAGGCCGCGCAAATGGGTAGTGTGTCTGCACCTCGGGTTCCCACGCCTGATGGGTTGCAATTGACGGGTAGTACGTCTTCTACGTCAATGTCTGTCAATATTGTCAATGGCGAGATGACAACAAAGCGCACGACGACGTATGTTTTCTCTTTTCGCGCACAGAGAGTAGGTACCTATGTGCTTGGTCCGGCACAGTTGGCCCATGAAGGTAAGACGATTCGGTCTGATCAGGTGCGCGTTGAGGTAGTGAAAAGGAGTGGTCGCCCGCAGACGCGCCCCGCGCCATCAACGGGACGGTCAATGGGGCAATCAGAGATTCAGGAGATTGAACAAAATTTGTTTTTGCAGGCGATTCCCGAAAAGCGGATGGTTTATGTGGGGGAACAGGTGGGGGTGACCTATAAATTGTTTACGCGCTATGATTTGCGAAATGTGCAATACGGCCATGTGCCGACATTTACGGGATTCTGGACAGAGACTGTGTTTGATGCCCAGCGTTTAAATATGCAACGAGAGGTTGTCGATGGGCGCGCGTTTAATACGGCATTGCTCAAGCGTTTGGCACTGTTTCCGACAACGGCAGGTAAGCACACCCTGGAGCAACTTGAGGTGAATTGTGAAATTGTTGCGGGTCGGCGGTCACGCGGTCTGTTCGATTTTGATCCATTTGGTGCGTTTGATACGCAGCAAGTGACAGTGCGGTCAGGCGATATTGAAATTGAGGTGAAACCGTTGCCTGCTGGTGCGCCGAAGGGGTTTGGCGGTGCAGTAGGGCAATTTGAGATGCGCGCAGAGGCGATTCCAGGTACGGTGAAAGCTGGCGATCCCGTTGCGGTGAAGGTAGTGGTGCAGGGGGCGGGAAATTTGCACGCGATTGATGAGCCGATTCGCCCTGGCCGGTCGCGGTTTAAGTTTTATGATCCCAAGACGAATTTGGAAACACAAAAGCAGGGTATAAGCGGAAAAAAAACTTTTGAGTATGTGGCGATCCCGCAAGAAGCAGGGCAGGTGATATTACCACCTTTTACACTGGCCTATTTTGATCCTGTGCAGAAGCGGTATAAAACCGTGCAGACCAAACCGATTCCTTTGCAGGTGACGCCGGGTGAACTGGCACCGAAGCCGGTTGATGGGTTGTCGGGTGAAGAAGTGCGCGCGCTGGGGAGAGATATCCGGTATATCAAACCCGACCGGATGCATTTGGCCGATCAGAGCTTGTTGCTCTATCAGCGCAGTGGGTTTTGGCTTTTGCAGTTGGTTCCCGTTTTGGGGGTGGTTGGCGCGTATGCTTATCGGCGTCATCGCGTGCGTTTAGAAGGCGATGTGGCTTATGCGCGCAGAAGGCGTTCGCGCTCGGAAGCACAGCGGCGTTTGGGCAAGGCAAAAGGATTAATGGAGGCGGGCAATAGCGCGGGTTTTCACGGCGAAATTCACAGGTCTTTGGCACAGTTTGTCGCAGATCGTACCAATCGCGCCGCGGCGGGTTTAACGGCGGACCAGATTGGTGCTGTGCTGGTGGAACGCGGTGTGGATGCACAGGTGATTTCAGGTGTTCAAGACGTATTTGGTCAATGCGATCAGGCGCGGTTTGCGCCGGGGCAGATTGCGGCAGAGCAGATGCAGGCGTTGTTCGCGCAGACCGAAGATTTGATCGGTACGCTGGAGCGGTGTATTTAGTTATGAGGACAGTGATAGAACGGTTGTTATACTCCGTTGTCGCGGTTGCGATACTTGGCGTGGATACAGTATCCGCCTCAGAAGCTCTTGTCGCGCTGTACAATCGGGGCAATGAACACTATCGCGCAGGGAATTTTGATGCGGCGATTTCGGCTTATGAGCGCGTTATTGCACAGGGGTTGAACAACGGTGAGGTGTATTATAATCTGGGCAATGCGTATTTTAAAAATGCGCAGCTCGGGCGTGCGATTTTATCTTATGAACGCGCTTTGAAGTTGATGCCGGGCGATCGGGATGTTCTGGCGAATTTGCAGTTTGCCAATGCGCAGAAGATAGATCGAGAAAGCGAAGATGAAGTCAATATTTTGACGCGGGTTTTGCAAGCGTTTTTTGCGTTTTTTACCCTCGATGCGCTGGCAGTTATGGGTTGTGTGTTTGTTTTTTTGTTGGGCGGTGTGGTGGTGTGTTGGATTTTTGTGCCAGTCCGTCGTTTGCTGTGGGGTGGGTTGCTGGTGGTTTTTGTAGGCGGACTTTTGGGCAGTGCGGCTATGCTGGCGTTTAAGGCGCATCAAAACAGCATTCCCAAAGCTATCATTTTGGTAGATGAGGCCATTGGTCGAAGTGGGCCAGGGCCCGACTTTTTACGGGTATTCGCTCTTCACGAAGGTACGAAGGTCGAGATTGAACGCGTTGAAGGTAGGTGGTTGCTGGTGCGCCTGCGCTCGGGCCTCGGCGGTTGGATTGAAGCGCGTGCGTTGGAGCGGATTTGAAAACGATGCACATGGATTAAAAGAGATATTTTGAAATGTGAAGAATACAAGCGTCGGTCTAGCGCACCAGTCCATTCTGTGCCGCTCTCTCAATATCGGGAGGGCGGTTTTTTTTATCCAGGATGCTGTCTGCGAAATCGAGATCCGCAAGCGAGAGATACAAACGTTTATCGCGTACTGCGGGGAATCAGTTCGATTTTGAGCTGACATCCGACAGCGTCGGCGAATTTCTGCAGCGTGTGAACAGATGGCGAGTGATTGCTATTCGCAGACTCTAAGCGGGTGATTGCCGTTGCTTTGGTGCCCATTTTCTCGGCGACCTGCTCCTGGGTCAGCCCAGCACGTTTTCGGGCTTCTAACAGCTTGTCGAGCAATTCAAACTCAGGTTTTTGAGCTTCATACTCGGCCCTGGTTTCGGGGTCTGCGAGAGCCTTCATTTTTAATTCTGCGTGTGTCATCATTTTTCCCTAATTGTTGTAATATTTTATCTTGGATTTCATATTGTAGGTATGACAAATATGTTATATTGTCAAAGCAAAAATTTGAAGAAGTGTATAGCACGCATCTTGCCCGAAGTACGGATAGACGAATAGAAAGCCACTGACAAACTTATGAAGTATATCTGTATTGTCTATAACCTTCGCAATGTTAAATGACGAGTTATATGGAGGTCGCTATGAACTTGCTGACAAACGCCATTGAGGCAATCCAGGTTGGGGTTGAGGACTATAAAGATGGAAGCCGCCCCAGGCTACTTGCCTCTGTCAGAAATGTTTATGCCGGACTGTTGCTTTTGTATAAGGAAGCCCTGAGACGCAAATCTCCTCCAGAATCAAAGGAGGTTCTGATCAAGGCACAGACAAAATTCCAGAGGGATTCTTCGGGGAAGGTTGTCGCTGTAGGTACTGGACGGAAGACTGTAAATGTTCATCAAATCCGAGAGCGTTTCTCGGACTTGGGAATCACGACTGACTGGCAGAAGTTGAAGAAAATCAGTTCGGTCCGCAATGATGTCGAGCATTACTACCCGACCATTAATGCTACGACACTTAATGGTGTAATCGCAAATGCCTTTGTGCTACTCAGAGACTTCATTGATAGAGAATTGCGCGAAGATCCAAGAAGTCTCCTTGGTGAGACAACTTGGGACGAAATGCTTCAAATTGCCGAGGTTTATCAAGCCGAGCGTAAAGATTGTGAGAAGGCGATAGAATTGATAGATTGGAACTCACCGGTCCTCTCTGAGGCCGTGAAGAACCTGTACTAGAGTGTGGGGCTGACCTATTGATCGCAACACCGATGGATTCTCCGCGAGACGAAGTCTCATTGAAATGTCGTGCCTGTGGGAACGAGGAAAACGCCGAAAAGCTGATTCCCAGAGCGATAGAGGAAGAACTGAGTTGGGATATGTATCTGTCATTAACAGATGGAAATGAGCTTCCCTATGTCTCATGTCCAGAGTGTTCAAGAGAAACATATATAATCTCTGAGGAAAAATGTGCCAACTGCGATCATGAAGCAACGCATATATGCATCAGATGCGGCGAGAACATACCACCAGAAGAACTGGATAGCGAACCCTGCTGTAGTTGGTGTGCTCACATGAGAAACAAGAACGACTAATGCTATCTGGAAGTGGGCTGCCTCATTCACGATGAGCAGAGCATCTCTATCTGAGGTCCGCCTGATTTATGTTCATGTGTGGTTAGGAGTATAACCTATGAAAAGACCTGTTTTTTCTTTTTCCGTCGTTGCTTTCAGATTGATCGCGTACTTATTCGCATTTCTCTGCCTCTCATCTATCGGTCATGCTTCGTCCCTGCCCGCCAATGATGTGCATTTCTGCCTACCTCTCAATCTCGAAGATATACAGACACGCGATAGCATCTATGCCGCTACAAAGCACGCACTCAATTTGAACGTTGGCGAACCCCGCACGGTGCGGATGATCTATTTCTTACCGAATGACCGTCCCTTTCGTCAAGAAGTGGTTGATTCGATGAAAGTAGCAATTCGCCAGATTCAGACCTTTTATGCCGAGCAGATGCAGGCACATGACAAGGGAACAAAAACCTTCCACTTTGAAATCGATACACAGGGCGATCCAATGATTCATCGCGTGGATGGTCAGTACCCAGATAGCCACTATCTTGACAATACACTTACCGTGCTTGATGAGATTGAACAGGCGTTTGATCGTGATGCGAACATTTACCTCATCGTCGTTGACAATAGTATAAATGCAATTGGTAGTCGTGGTCAGCGTGTGGGAGGGATAGGAGGCGATATAGGAAAAAATGGCGGATTTGCCTTGGTTCATGGAGGCTTTAGCTTTCACACAGCGGCACATGAACTTGGACATGCCTTTGGGTTGCAGCACGATTTCAGGGATGGCAATTACATCATGTCGTATGGCCCAGGATGGGATCGGTTATCTGTGTGTAGTGCCGAATTTTTAGCCGTACATCCTTACTTCAATCCCAGTGTTGAAGCGCAAGAAGCACCGCCGCCCACAATCGAAATCACCTCACCACTTGGATATCCAGCAGGCTCAAGGAGTGTCTCTATTCAACTCAAAGTCAGCGATACAGATGACCTTCATCAGGTAATTCTATTCGTTAGCACAAGGGAACCCCACTTTACCGCTGGAAGTCTTGAAGTCAAGGCATGTCGTGGATTATCAGGTGATAGAGATACCATTATTGAATTTGATTATGATGGTATTATTCCATCTGATGGCTTTACGAGACTTTGGAATCTCGACGTGCATCCGATTTCTATTCAGGCAGTCGATACTGAAGGGAATGTTCGTACAGAGGGTTTTAGTCTGTGGGAAATGTCACCACACCATATCGTCACCCTTGAGCATAGTCCTTATAGTCCCACAGGACTTATCCCGACGGTCGAATCTGTTGCATATTCGCCTGATGGTACAATGCTCGCTTCAGGAGCAGGGGACGGCACAGTCAAGCTATGGGATGTGGCGACAAAAGAAAATATTGCCACCTTTGAAGGGCATAAGTCTTGGGTTTCGTCTGTTGCGTTTTCTCCCGGCGGAACAACGCTCGCCTCAGGGGGGGAGATGGAATCAGGCTGTGGGATGTTTTGACAAGGCTCAATATCGCCACTTTTGAGGGAGTGGGCTCGTCCTCGTCTATTGCGTTTTCTCCTGATGGAACAACGCTCGCATCAGAGGCGGGGAGGAGAATCAAGCTGTGGGACGTTGTGACAAGGCGCGATATCGCCACTCTTGAGGGGCATACAGGTACGGTTCATTCCGTGGCATTCTCTTCCGATGGAACAACGCTCGCTTCAGGATCATCTGATGAAACAGTCAAGCTGTGGGACATAACGACAAAGGAAAATATCGCTACACTTGAGGGGCATAAGTCTTGGGTCTCGTCTGTTGCGTTTTCGCCCGATGGTACAACCCTTGCTTCTGGGGCAGGGGAGGATAAAACGGTCAAGCTATGGGATGTGGCGACAAAAGAAAATATTGCCACCTTTGAGGGGCATACAGGTACAGTCCATTCTGTGACATTTTCCTCCGATGGGACAACCCTTGCTTCAGGAGCGGGGGATGGTACAGTCAAGCTATGGGACATTTCAACGGGACAAAATATTGCGACGTATAAACATATAGATAAGCATTCTGGTTACGCGCCATTTGTCTATTCTGTTGCGTTTTCTCCCGATGGGACAACCCTTGCTTCAGGAGCGGGGGCCTGGTATAGCGGGGGCACGATCATTCTATGGGATGTGTCTGAATGGATACGACCTCGTCCTCAATCGCTTGTGAAAATCTCAGGTGATAACCAGCAGGGCACGCCCGGTATGGAGTTGGCAAACCCGTTTGTCGTTGAAGTGAAAGATCAGCACGATAATCCCTTATCAGATGTACAGGTCATGTTCACGGTCACCAAAGGTGATGGGAAGCTCAGGGAAAGATTCACTGTTGAGAATACAATGACTGATGCCAACGGCAGGGCGCAGAGTATGATTACACTTGGCCCAAATCCAGGAACAAATACTGTTGAAGTAACAATCCCTGGATTTGGGCCTGTGACTTTTAACGCCGTGGGAGTTGGAACGCCTATCACACCGATTATGGGAGATGATTACCGTAAATGGTATTTACCCGATGGCGCAATAATTCGTCTGGGAAAAGGACGGTTAGGTGGAAGTGATAGAGCCGTAGCGTTTTCGTTAGATGGTCAACGCCTTGCTGTGGCAAGTGGCTCTGGTGTGTGGCTTTACGATGTGGTGACATTGCGTGAACTCGCACTATTCACCGGGCATACGAGATCTATCAATTCTGTGGCTTTTTCTCCTGATGGCACAATGCTCGCTTCGGGTTCAAGTGATAGAACGGTCAAGTTATGGGACATTGCGACTGGTCGCACTATCGCTACGCTTGAAGAGCATATAGGCGGGGTTACTGCTGTGGATTTTTCACTTGATGGGACAACCCTTGCTTCAGTTTCAGGACAGTAAGTCAAGTTGTGGGATGTCGCGACGAAACAACATATCGCTACCCTTATACATACGCATTTGGTCAATTCTGTTATGTTTTCTCCCGATGGTACACTTGCATCAGGAGCCTGGGGTGGAAATAGTTCAGCAGATGCAGGAAGTGTTTGGCTGTGGGATGTGCCAACGAGGCGACATCTCGTTACGCTTAAAGGGCATACGGGCGGGGTTACTTCTGTGGCTTTTTTGCCTAAAATGTCAATTCTCGCGTCAGGAGCACACGATGGGGTAATCAAGCTGTGGGACATGGCGACGCAAACAAATATCGCCACGCTCGAAGGGCATACAGATATCATCCGTTCTGTTGCGTTTTCACCAGACGGCACAACCCTCGTTTCAGGAGGCGAAGATGGAGTCAGAGTGTGGGATGTGTTGACGCAAAATATCTCTATTCTTGAAGGCCATTCGCGCAATGTCTTTTTTTTGTCATTCTCTCCCGATGGAAAGATGATCGCAGTGAGAGTAGATGGAATGTTTAAGCTATGGGATGTTAATACTGGTCATCCTGTTGCCGCCTTTGAAGGACATACGGATGAGATGCGTTCTGTGAGTTTTTCTCCTGATGGAATAACACTTGCGTCGGCGTCTTATGATAACACAATCAAGTTGTGGGATATTTCAACAGGTCGCACCGTCGCTACGCTTGAAGGGCGTACAGAACATATCCATTCTGTGGCTTTTTCTCCCGATGGTACAACCCTCGCTTCATGGGGAACTCAGGGCGTCGAAATATGGGACGTTGCGACGGGAGGTAATATCGCTAACCGTAAAGGAGATACATCTTGGATCTCTTCTATGGTATTTTCATCAGATGGAATGCTGCTGGCTTCGGGATCAGATGATAGAACGGTCAAGTTATGGGACATTTCGACGGGGCGCGATATCGTTACTCTTGAAGGACACAGGGGGCAAGTCCTGTCCGTAGAGTTTTCTCCCGATGGTACAATTCTCGCTTCAAGAGGACATAATGAAATCAAACTGTGGGATGTTGCGACAGGTCGCAATATCACGACCCTTGAAGAATGGCCGCCTTGGTATCAAGTTCATTCTATAGGGTTTTCACCAGATGGAACGATACTGGCTTCGGGAGACAATAGTGGATGGATCGAGTTGTGGGAAGTCCCTACGGGACGCAATATCGCTGCTTTTGAAATTCATACGGGTGGGGTTGACTTTGTGGCGTTTTCGCCTGATGGGACGAGTCTCGCTTCGGGAGGATATTTTAATGATGAAGTCAAGCTGTGGAATGTTATGACAGGTCGCACTATCGCTACGCTTGAGCATTCTGGGGTTTATTCTATAATGTTTTCGCCCGATGGAATGCTGCTCGCTTCGAGGTCAAGTGATGGCACGGTTCTGCTATGGGATATGTCGCTATACTCTACACCTCAGACTCCTGATCCCGACTTTAATGGCGATGGTGCTGTTGGTTTTGCTGATTTTTTGCTCTTTGCAAGCCAGTTTGGATTAAGTCAAGGTGATGCAGGATATGATGCACGATATGATTTAGATGGTGATGGAACCATTAGTTTTAGCGATTTTCTGATCTTTGTCAATGCCTTTGGCAAGGAAGGGTAATAACGTGTGCCGCCCGGTGATTAGACGCCTTTGAAACTGTTCAATGTATTGGAGGATACTTGAGACTATGTATGTTACACGCATGAATCCATATCGCTTTGAAGTCTTGGCGATGTGGTCGCGAGCGGTTCCACAATTTGCTCCAACAATGGAATGCTCACTATGGGCGACGGATGACGAACGCCTTCTTGGCGTGGTGATCATGGACCTGACAGATCGAGACTACAATTTCGTCATTTTAGCTCGGGACAAGCGCGGGCGCTATCGTTGTGTGGATGTCGGTCAATCGTATTTCACACGGCAGATGGCGGAGGTAGCTCTGATCCAGCGCATGCCCGAGGTGTATGCGAAAGAAGATACAGAGTTTGAACAAGGAGACGAGATCGAAAAATGCCTCGATTTCTTTATGCCACAACAATCTCCTGATAGACTCCATCCTGACTTTTTGGCTCTTAACCGCCCGACTTTTTCAGCAGCGAGAGAGATAATCTCAGAAATGGCGAACATATTTGACGAGTCAGATGGCAACTTTGTCAAGGATTTTCAAACCACAGGCTTCAACAGCCGCCTTTGGGAGCTCTACTTATTTGCAGCACTGGTAGAGGAAGGATTCAGGCTTGACAGAAGCCATGCACAGCCGGATTTCATCGCTTCGACTGGTGGGCACACTATCGCTATCGAAGCGACTACTGTAAACCCTACTATCGGCGATGATGGAAAACCTGTAGAGCCACCAAAACCTACAAGCTCCGAGGACTTGAAGCGGCTTCGTCGAGATTACATGCCGATCAAGTTTGGCAGTCCTTTGTTTCAGAAACTAAAGAAGAAGGATTGGGAGCGAAGCCATGTTCAAGGCTTGCCCTACATCATCGCAATAGCCGATTTCCATGGTCCACAGACGATGATCTGGTCTGGACCCGCCCTCTTCGCTTATCTATTCGGGCTAGAAGTAGAGTTCGACAACGATGCCGATGAGGACTTATCTTGGTACTATGGGTCGATAAAGAGGCACAAATGGAAAGAGAAGGAGGTACCATCATGCTTCTTTGACCAGCCGAATGCCGAGAACGTATCGGCTGTGCTATTCACGAATGCTGGAACGCTGTCAAAGTTCAGCAGGATGGGCGTCCTTGCTGGTTTCGGCGATCCAAACGTTAGACTAATTCGTAAAGGTACAATACTCAATCCCAATCCAGAGTCAGCTATGCCATTCAAATTCGCAATTGATATTGAGGACCCAGAATATCGCGAAGGGTGGGCAGACGAATTGCAGGTCTTTCATAATCCGAATGCGCTCCGTCCATTGCACCGCAGTCTATTTCCTCAGGCGACGCATCATTTCTTCGAGGATGGAGAAGTAAAGTCATATAGTTTGCCGAATAAGGTCCTCGAATCAGTAACACTGATCCATTCGTTGATACCAAAGCACGGGTGATGATGCAGTTGCCTACTGGCGGTGGCAAGACTATTATTGCGGGGCACTGCTGGCTTATTGGCTCACGGGCGGACGCAAGACGGTTTGGTTGACGCATCGCAAGGAATTGGCTTCTCAGATAATGAAAAATAAATATTCTGATAAACGTGAATTGATAGAGCGCGAATTGGGGTGAACAGTGAGCAAGCAGGTGTATATCCTGTATATCCTCAAATCCTGCTCATCCTGATTCTGACAAGGGTTTCGGCTGGGCAGCCTGGGCGGGTGTGTATCCTGTCTATCCTTCATCACTGGATAAAATCCTTCCAATGCAGGCACTGCCCATCCTGATAATGTTTTGAAATGCGGTTGACAAAATGGCGTTGTTGCTACACTTTTGTTCATGTCATTGTAATGCGACTCTGGAGACAAGGAGAACAACATGGCTACAACGCTCAAGCCGGAAACAGAAACTCGCATAGCTGATTTAGCAAGTCGGCTGGGCTTTGCTGGTCCGGACGCAGTGGAGCAGATGCTTCATAAGGCACTGGACGATCTGGAAGCCCAAACGGCTCCAGTATGTCGAAAGATGACGCCTGAGGAAATAGCGGAGGAGTATGAGCTTTTAAGTGCAGCCGGACGCCGCTGGCGTGAAGAAAACCCTGACAAATACGACGAAAATAATCCGCCATCCAAAGTCTGGCAGGATGAGTTATACGATGATCAGGGGCTTCCGAAATGATGGTAGCCGACACGTCTGCGATTATGGCGATAAATATAGACGAAACAGTAGCAAAAGGAGAAGTGCTATGATACGACCAATTGCCGTAGAACCGCGTGATGGTTACTGTATTTGGGTGCGCTATTCGGATGGGGTCGCGGGCGAGATAGACTTATCGGATATGGCTGGACGCGGCGTGTTTGCAGCCTGGAATGACCGCACATTTTTTAAGACTGTGCGAGTCGCAGAAGGGGGTGCAATAGCCTGGGGCGATGATCTGGATATTTGTTCTGACGCGCTATATATGGAACTCACGGGCAAGTCTGTGGATGAAGTGATGCCGGGCGCACAAGTTGCGATTGAGAATGCCTGAACTTTGTCGCTTTTACGGAATTATCATCCAAATTCATTTTAGAGAACATCCGCCAGCGCATTTTCACGCACTGTATGGTGGTAATCAGGCTGTTATTGGAATTGAAACTCTTGAAGTACTAAAAGGATTCTTACCGACAAGAGAGCAACGACTTGTGCTTCGCTGGGCGTCTTTGCATCAAGCGGAATTGCGAGTAGCCTGGGAAAGAGTACAAGATTTAGAGGATCCCGGCAAAATAGCTCCATTGGAATAACTCTGTGATATGTGGTAGTGTTAGCGAGTTTGGTGCATTTGTGCTGGGTTTGTCATAATGCGTAACGAAAATATGAATTATACAACTTACAATGCGTGGTTTCGGTGTTTTCAAGGGTGCGAGGGGCGATATGCGCTGACGGATGTGATTTACGCATGTCCAAAGTGTGGAGAGTTGCTCGAAGTGGCGCACGATATGGAGGTGCTCAAACGCAAGTCGGGCAGTTATTGGCGTGGGTTGTTTGATAAGCGTTATATGACTACGGAATGGCCTTATGGCAGTTCGGTGTGGGGAAAAAAAGAACTGGTCTGTCCCGTGGTTCACGAAGACAATGTGGTGTCGATGTACGAAGGGGGGAGCAATCTGTTTTGGGCTGAGCGTTTGGGTCGAGAAATTGGCGTTGAGGATTTGTGGGTTAAGCAATGCGGTAACAGCCATACGGGGTCGTTCAAAGATTTGGGCATGACGGTGCTGGTATCCATGGTGAAACAGATGCTGTTTGAGGGGGCGCGTATTCCGGCGGTTGCGTGTGCATCTACTGGAGACACCTCAGCGGCATTGGCTGCGTATTGTGCGGCGGCGGGCATACAATCGGTGGTCTTTTTGCCGAGGGACAAAATCTCGACTGCACAACTTTTGCAACCTCTGGCCAATGGTGCGCTGGTGCTGAGTTTGGAAACCGACTTTGACGGGTGTATGAGGCTCGTGCAGGAGATTTGCCACGAGGAGAATATTTATTTGGCCAATTCGATGAATTCACTACGGGTAGAGGGACAAAAAACAATCAGCATCGAATTGGTGCAGCAATTTGATTGGGAAGTGCCCGATTGGGTTGTGATTCCCGGCGGAAATCTGGGCAATGTGAGTGCGCTCGGTAAGGGTTTTCTCGAAATGGAAGCCCTCGGTTTAATTGACAGGTTGCCGCGCATTGCGGTTGCCCAGGCCGATAGGGCAAATCCTCTCTATCGAAGTTTTGAAAAGAATTTTGATAGTTTTGAACCGATTCAGGCACAGCCTACATTGGCGAGTGCGATCCAGATCGGCAATCCGGTGAGTCGGGAAAAAGCGATCAAAACACTCAAAATATTCGGCGGTGTTGTAGAACAAGCCAGCGAGGAAGAATTGGCCGACGCGGCTGCCCGTGCCGACCGCACGGGCTTGTTTGCCTGCCCGCACACCGGGGTGGCTTTCGCGGCATTGTTCAAGTTGATTGACAGGGGCGTAATTCAGAAAAGCGATCGCGTGATCGTGATTTCAACGGCTCACGGGTTGAAGTTTAGCGAATTTAAGCTCGGGTATCATCGCGATCAGTTACAGGAATGGGGCGTAAGCCCGCATTACCGCAATGAACCCGTTGTGTTGCCTCCTGAAGTAGATGCTGTGAAAAAGGCGATTCTCGACCGAATTGAAGCCAACCGATAGTTGACAGGGTTGAGGGTTTTGGTTACATTCCCAAAATACAGTTATAGCAAGTGGTGATTTGCGGCATATTGCAGCCACTTTAAACAAGTCGCTAAAAAGTTATTCCCAAAACCGGGCTTTTTAGTCCGGTTTTTTTGCGTACTGCGCGGGGCTTTTTTAGCTCCGCTTTTTTTGTGGAGATAGCGCATGTCTGAAAAGTGCGAAACGCACGGACCCTGTTCGGGAACACGGGCTGTACATGCAGGTGAAGAAAGGGGACACTGGGGAAAATCTCTGACAGTGCCCATTGCCCAGACATCGACTTATGTATTTGAAGATACGCATGCGGTTAAGGCGTTTGTAGCGGGCAAAAACCCACAGATTGACTACGGACGCTACGGCAATCCAACACAGCATGCCGCAGAATCCAAGCTCGCAGAATTGGAAGGCGCAGAGGCCGCTATTTTATTTTCGTCGGGTATGAGTGCTGTAACAACCACGCTGCTGGGCATGCTCTCAACCGGGCACCACGCGGTGATTATGGATGATTGCTATCGCAAGACCGCGCAATTTTGTCAGATGGTGTTAAAAAAATTTGGTATTGAAACCACATTTGTTCACGCGGGTGATTACGCCGAATTAGAAGGTGCAGTCAGGGATAACACGCGGGTAATTATTTCCGAATCTCCGACCAATCCACATCTCAATGTGATCGATCTGGAAAAACTGGTTGACATTGGAAAAAGGCATCGGGTCAAGACGATTATTGATAGCACATTTGCAACGCCCTTAAACCAGCGCCCGCTCGAATTTGGCATCGATCTGGTCATTCATTCAGCGACCAAGTATTTGGGCGGACACAACGATTTGATGGCTGGAGCTGTGCTGGGCAATGCGCCCCTTGTTGGTGCGATTCGGGACTATCGAGGTATTTTGGGGGGAGTGATTGACCCGCATTGCGCTTATTTGCTGATCCGGGGGATCAAGACTTTCCCACTGCGAATGAGTAAGCAAAATGAAACAGCGCTGATGTTGGCGCGGTTTTTGGAAAAGCACGATCGGGTAAAGCGCGTGTATTATCCCGGTTTGGAAAGCCATCCACACCACAATGTTGCCAAAGCGCAGATGCGTGGGTTTGGCGGGCTGGTGAGTTTTGATTTAGATGCGGATGAGGCAGGGACGCTGGATTTTATTGATCGCTTGCGAATTCCGTGTATAGGGGCCAGTCTGGGAGGTGTGGAGAGTCTCGTTTCGCATCCCGCATCTATTTCGTATTACGAATTGGCACGAGAAGACCGATTGGCAATTGGCATTGCCGATGAGTTGGTGCGCTATGCTGTGGGCATTGAAGACGCTGAGGATATTATTGTCGATGTTGGACGGGCACTTGACGCAGTCTGATATGTTAGGAAGCTATGTTTGGCATTATTTTGTTTAATACACTTCGCTCCCTGTTTAAGACGCCGCGCTGGTGGCAAAAAATTGTCCCTGGCGGCGCATTAAATTTGCTGTCCGTGCTGGTGCTGATTCTGATTCTCACCGGGCAAATAAAGCTCTGGATGGGGGGGGTATTGCTGGTTGTAATCTTTGGATTATTGTTCATTACCTGGGGGTACTTATACCGGATTTTTGTCGATGCACTCAACGGTACTGAATCGTTGCACTTGCCATCATGGAGCAATTGGTGGGCTTACGGGGTAGCGGGATTTTGGTTATTCCTCATTGTCCTGGGATATAGTGTCATTGGATTTGCGAGTTTTGCAATGGTGATTTCGGTATTGGGTTTGATACCGGGTTCTGTAGAAGAAGCCGGGCCTATGTTGCTATTGTTTACACTTATGGTCATCTTTTTTTACGGTTTTTTTCCCATTGTATTTACGCGTTTTGCCACTGAGGGACGCGTGTGGATGGCATTTGAGCCGGGGCCTGTTTGGCGGGATTTGCGCCAGATTATTCGATTCGACTACGTTCAAGCATGTTTTGGTCTGTTTGGGATATCTCTGCTCGGCAGTTTGATATTGGAACCGTTGGCGTGGGTGGGGTTGGTGCTGGCTTCGATGTTTAATTTTTTTTTATTAGTGGTTTTTACCCGGGTTTTGGGTCTGTTGATCCGCAGGGCATTAAAGTCTGGACCGCCTGCACGAAGTGAGTATTGGAATTGAGTATTTCGCGATAAAAAAAGCCGGACCTTTCCATCTCGGAAGGTCCGGCTTTTTTAGTTTGAGTGCGCGTTTAGACTTGCGCCCAGGCCTCGTCGAGCACGCGCTTGGCATTGGCAATAATTATTTCCGAAGATTCTCCTTCCATCGGAGAGACTTCAAAGCTAAGGATGGGACGCTTATCGGGATCGAGGTAACCGATATTGAGCAGTTCGCGGAGAAATTCCACAACTTCGGGTACATCGTTTTCGCCATCTTCACAGCCAAATCGGGGATGGTTATCGCCATAGGCAGGGTGATTGGGGTTGGACATCACGCAATTGCCAACGTGCATGTGAACGATGTGATCCCGCGCGATGTTGATGGCGTAAACCGTGTCTTCACCTTGAAGTGGAAAATGGCTCAAATCGAGCATCAGGCCAAAATTGGGATACTGACGTCTGAGGCGGTTTGATACTTCAACGGCGAGGGCATTAGGCCCTACAATACAATTTTTGCCATAAGGTACGCGGTCAAAGGTTTCAAGTACAATGTCCATATTTTTTTCGCTGGCATACTCGCAGAGTTGGCTCAAAGAATCTACCAGCAGGTCGAGACCTTCTTCGCGGCCCTCGGGACCCGGATCTACGCCTGAAAGCAGGGCACACCCTGGAGCACCGAGTGCTTCTGCCTGGTCAATTCCCACTTTGACGGCGTCAACAGCACTTTGACGTTGGGCGACATCGGGGGCATTGATATTGAGCTGATTGCCCAGCAGAATGGGTTGCGCTCCAAAAGCCACATCCATGTGGGCAGCGGTGAGTAAGTCGCGTGCTTGTGTGCGCACTTGCGGGTCTTTCATGTGGGTGACTTCAACGACCTGGAAATAGGGGTCAAGGGCAATTTTTTCCAGGGTTTCCAAAATCGGGCCTTCGCCTCCAATGCAGGCTTTATAGGCCATAAAGTGAACAATACCAATACGCGCATAATTTTGAATGGGGTCGGTCATTTTGCTCCTTTCACAACAGGCATCTGACAAGAGAAGATTAACTGCGGAAAACTGAACTCGGAAAATAGCAAAGGTAGGCGAATTTGTCAATCTGCAATTGGCATTGAGCGATTTTGGTCTTGACTATCGAAATATCTTCTGGTATTTTTTCAAGCCTGTACAATTTGGGGGGTTACCAAAGCGGCCAACTGGGGCAGACTGTAAATCTGCTGGCTTATGCCTTCGGTGGTTCGAATCCGCCACCCCCCACCAAAAACTCCAATTGTTTCCTCCCCAAATAATGCGAAAGTGCCAGGCTCGCATTACACAAAATGCTGACTTACCTTTTTTTGATCTATTACAGGTTTGATTTTATACAAAATTCTCTTGACCTTAGACTATCTTTTTCATATCTTGCTAATTCTCGGAAAAATATTTTTTGGCAATACCGATCCCTTTTGCAGAAAAGGGTCGTTTTTTATACACAGCCGGGCGGGAATAGCTCAGTTGGCCAGAGCGTCAGCCTTCCAAGCTGAGGGTCGCGGGTTCGAGTCCCGTTTCCCGCTCCAGAACCTCAAGTGGGGATTGCCCAACGCCCATGTAGCTCAGACGGTAGAGCACTTCCTTGGTAAGGAAGAGGTCACCGGTTCAAGTCCGGTCGTGGGCTCCATTGTTTTGGGTAGGTCAGTAGCTCAACTGGTAGAGCATCGGTCTCCAAAACCGACGGTTGCGGGTTCAAGTCCTGCCTGGCCTGCCATTTTTTTATTTTCTTATGTTTGGTAAAATCAGTCAATTTCTCAGCGAAGTGCGCGTTGAAATGGGAAAGGTCACCTGGCCTACTCGTGACGAACTCAAATCATCAACCACAATAGTACTTATATTGTCACTTGCACTGGCCGGATTCATTTATATTGTAGATACTTTTTTGGCGAGTATTATGGAGTTTATCCTGATTTAACGGGATTTTTTGTCGGGGAGTCTTCGACTGATGAAATGGTACGTTGTCCACACCTATTCTGGGCATGAAAATAAGGTCAAGAGCTATATTGAGGCCGCCAAAGAAAACATTGATGTTGGCGACAAAATTGGCCGGGTGATTGTGCCAACTGAAGAAGTCGTCGAGATGAAGGATGGACGGAAAACGACCTCTCTCAAGAAATTTTTGCCCAGTTACCTTTTGGTTGAACTGGATATGGACAAAGAGTCCCTCTATTTTGTCACCAGTGTGCCGGGTGTGACGAGCTTTGTCGGTCCAGGCAGAAAACCGCAACCTTTACGCGAAGAAGAGGTGAACCGCATTTTGGGGCAAATTGAGCGTCGTCCGGTCGAGGAAACCTCTGATGTTCCATATCAAGTAGGCGATCGCGTTAAGGTGATAGATGGGCCTTTCAGCGATTTTATTGGCCTGGTTGACGACATCAATCCAGAAAAGAGCAAGATCAAAGTAATGGTTAGCATCTTTGGACGCAATACACCCGTGGAATTAGATGTTTTGCAGGTTGAAGAAGCTGTCGAATCGCGATAATGAGAGGCACCAATGGCGAGAAAGATTCTCACTACAATCAAATTACAAATTCCCGCTGGGCAGGCGACTCCCACACCACCGGTTGGTCCAGCTTTGGGACAGCACGGCGTCAATATCATGGAGTTTTGCAAAGCTTTTAATGCACAAACTCAGGACAAACAGGGTTTGATCATTCCCGCGATTATCACGGTTTACGCGGATAGGAGTTTTTCTTTTGAGTTGAAAAGTCCACCTGCATCCGTATTGCTCAAAAGGGCAGCGGGGATTGTCAAAGGGTCGCCAGAATCCAACCGAGAAAAAGTGGGGTCCGTGACCGATGCCCAACTCCAGGAAATTGCAGAAATGAAAGTTCAAGACCTCAACGCGAGCAGCGTCGAAGCTGCCAAGCGCATGATTGCAGGAACGGCTCGCAGTATGGGCCTGACCGTCAACAATTGACCGGAGGTATGTATGGCACGAGGGCAATCCAAACGCTATAAACAAGCGGCTGCGCTTTTTGACCGCCAAACGCATTACGGTCTGGCCGACGCCATTGACATCTTAAAAAAAATGCCCATTCGAAAATTTGACGAAACAGTTGAGATTACGTTTCGACTGGGCATTGATCCGCGGCAAGCCGACCAACTCGTGCGCGGCACAGTCGTCTTGCCACACGGGCTGGGCAAATCCGTACGCGTTGCCGTTTTTGCCAAGGGCGAGCCTGCTACTGCTGCCGAAGCGACGGGTGCAGATTTTGTAGGAGCCGAAGACCTGGTGGAAAAGATCAATGGTGGCTGGACAGATTTCGATGTGGCTATTGCTACGCCCGACATGATGGGACAGGTCGGACGATTGGGACGTATTCTTGGACCTCGAGGTCTCATGCCCAATCCCAAGAGTGGCACAGTGACACCCGATGCGGCACGTGCGGTGCAGGAAGCCAAAGCGGGACGCGTAGAATATCGAGTCGATAGAACGGCCAATGTGCATACGCCTGTGGGCAAAGCGTCTTTTGATGCACAGCGCCTTCGGGAAAATGCCCAGGTATTGATCGACGCAATTATTAAAGCGCGTCCAGCTGCTACAAAAGGGCAGTACATGCGCTCTGTCACATTATCTACTACAATGGGGCCGGGTATCCGCCTGGACCGCACCGCGCTGGCGGCCAATTGATTAAGGAAGGTACAGAAATGCCAACAGCTCAAAAAGAGGCTACTGTCGCAGAATTGACAGATATCTTAAAACGGGCCAAGGGGGTATATCTAACTGATTTTACGGGGTTAGACGTTCCTTCATTCACCCTGTTGAGAAAGCAACTCCGCGAAGAATCGGTTTCTTACCGCGTAATCAAAAATCGGTTGGCTAAATTGGCACTTAAACAAGCCGGAGTTGAAGGACTCGACGATGTGTTCCGCGGTCCCACTGGGCTTGTTTGCGCCGATGAAGACCCCGTAGCACCGGCCCGTGTACTGTCCAAATTCGCTGAAGAAACCGATGGCAAGCCTGCGATTAAAGCCGGGTACATTGATGGCGATATATTTGTCGCAGACCAGATCGAGAGGTTGGCCCAAATACCTTCGCGCGATGTTCTGCTGGGCCAGATGGTATCTGCAATGCAAAGTCCAATAAGTGGCCTCGCCTTTACGTTGAATGGCATTTTGCAAAAACTCGTTGGTACACTTCAAGCTGTTGCTGAGAAAAAAGAGGAAGAAAGCGGCGAATAGACCGCTTATCACACCCAATTCATTGTTGGATGGAGGCATATTCATGGCTGTTGAATCCATTATTAGCGAAATTGAAAAACTCTCAGTGCTCGAGTTGGCCGAATTGGTCAAAGCACTTGAGGAAAAGTTTGGTGTGACTGCACAGGCAGCTGTTGTTGCAGCACCCGGCGGCGGTGGCGGTGATGCTGCTCCCGCTGTTGAAGAGCAGACAGAATTTGATGTGATTTTGTCGTCTTCTGGAGACAAGAAAATCCAGGTGATCAAGGTTGTTCGCAGCCTTACCTCGTTGGGGCTTAAAGAAGCCAAAGCTCTGGTTGATGGGGCCCCCAATACCGTCAGAGAAAGCGTAGAAAAAGAAGAAGCCGAACAGATCAAGGCAGAACTGGAAGAAGCCGGTGCGGTGGTAGAACTCAAGTAGGGTTGTCGTAAGTTTGTGCAGCAATACAAATCCGTAACTGACCGTTAGCCTTCCAGCATAGGAGCGTGAGCCCTTGGCAGATAGAGGATTTATTGACCGGAAATCGTATGGAACTCTCACGTCTGCAATCGAAATGCCGAATCTGCTGGATATCCAGATCGATTCTTATGACTGGTTTTTACAGAAGGATATACCGCCTGTAGCACGCGAAAAGCAAGGGCTACAGGCGGTTTTCCACGGTATTTTCCCGATCACAGACGCCCACAATCTCTATTCTTTAGAGTTTGTAGATTATTCCGTTGGAACTCCTAAATACGATGTACAAGAATGTCTCGAACGCGGTACGACTTATGCCGTGCCTCTGCGTTCAACGCTTCGTCTGATTTCCCGAGAAAAGCAGGGGAATGGCGAATTTCGCGTTAAAGATATCGTCGAGCAGACGGTGTTCTTGGGCGAACTGCCATTGATGACCGATGAAGGTACATTTGTCATCAATGGTTCAGAACGCGTGATCGTCAGCCAACTACACCGGTCTCCTGGCGTATTTTTTGACGACACTATTCATCCTAATGGCAAGCGTTTATTTTCAGCTAGAATCATTCCCGACAACGGAGCCTGGCTCGAATTTAGTCTCGATATCAACGACATTATGTACGTTCATATCGACCGCAAACGCAAATTGCCAGTTACGACTTTGTTGAGAGCTTTGGGGTTTGACAAGTTCGAGGAAATTCTGGGCATTTTTCACGGTGATACCACAGTCAGAGTTACTGAAGAACTCGTCGGTGGCATTGTCACTAAAGAGCAGCAGGAGGCCATTACCAAAGCCAGCGATGATGCCGACCTCCTCGAAGGATATAAGAACTGGCTTGGTCAAATTGTTACCGAAGATGTGGTAAATAAAAAGACAGGCGAAGTCATTGTCGAAGCATATACCACGTTGATGGAGGAGCATCTCTTAGCCCTTAAGGAAAATCGGATCGTCAAAATCACAGTGATGGATATCGATCCAGAAAACGATGGCGGGATTATTAACAATACGCTGGACAAAGATCCGTGTGACAATGAGGAAGAAGCACTCGCGCGGATTTATAGCCTGCTGCGCCCTGGCGATCCACCCAATATTGAAACTGCACGCGGATTGCTCGAGCGACATTTTTTTAGTCCCAGGCGTTATAATCTGGGCACTGTTGGACGCTATCGCATTAACCAGCGTTTGGATATGATCGATAATATTCCGCTTGACTTCACCATGCTGTGTATCGATGACTTTATTAACGTCATTGGCTATCTACTAAGCCTGGCCATGGGGGATGGGTTTACCGATGATATCGATCATTTGGGCAATCGGCGGGTGCGCTCCGTTGGCGAACTGCTCTCCAAGCAATTTAGTATTGGTTTGGCACGCATGGCGCGCACGATTAGAGAACGCATGAGTTTGCGCGATTCTGAGCAACTTACCCCCCACGATCTGGTCAACGCGCGGACTGTATCTACTGTAGTTCAGGCCTTTTTTGGCAGCAGCCAATTGTCGCAGTTTTTGCAGCAAATCAATCCGCTTGACGAATTGACCCACAAACGTCGTTTGTCGGCATTAGGACCTGGGGGGTTAACGCGCGATCGGGCGGGGTTTGAGGTGCGTGATGTGCATCACACGCACTATGGTCGCATTTGTCCCATCGAAACGCCCGAAGGCCCAAATATTGGCCTGATTGTGTCTGTGGCAACTTATGCCAAGGTCAATCCTTTCGGCTTTCTCGAGACGCCCTATCGGAAGGTCAAAAATGGCAAAGTTACACAGGATATTGCATATTTGCCTGCCGATGAAGAAGATCGCCATACTATTGCACAGGCCAATCTGTCGCTTGATGATAAGGGCGGGTTTCAAAATACTGTCGTGCAGGCGAGGCGGCGAGGCGATTTTCCCGTGGTCGATCCCGAAGTGATTGACTATATGGACGTTTCACCTTTCCAGCTTGTGAGTGCCGCCGCCGGGCTCATTCCCTTTCTCGAGCACGATGAGGCCAACCGCGCATTGATGGGGTCTAATATGCAGCGGCAAGGTGTGCCTCTCTTAATCACTGATGCCCCGCGTGTTGGAACGGGCCTCGAGCGCAAAGTTGCCGTTGATTCAAAAGCTGTGATCATTGCGAAAAACGCCGGTGTTGTGACGTATGTCAGTGCCGACAAAATTGTCGTTAGGCGCAGAAAAAGTCGCAGTATTGAAACCATTTCGCTGTCTGAAGAAGACATTTACGATCTGACCAAATTCAAGCGATCCAATCAGGATTTTTGTATCAACCAGCGCCCAGCCGTACAGGTTGGGGATAAAGTTGAAAAGGGGCAGTTATTGGCCGATGGTTGTGCCACAGATAGAGGGGATCTCGCACTGGGTGCCAATGTGCTCGTGGCGTTTATGTCGTGGCATGGGTACAACTTTGAAGATGCTATTATTGTTTCTGAACGGCTCATTAAAAAGGATATTTTTACGTCAATTAGCATTGAAGAATTTGAGCTCCAGGTCCGCGATACCAAACGCGGCACAGAAGAAATTACGCGTGAAATTCCCAACGTGAGTGAGCAAGCTGTTCGCAATCTCGATGAGCACGGCATCATTCGCGTGGGGGCAGAGGTCAATCAGGGTGATATTCTCGTTGGGAAGGTGACCCCAAAGGGCGAAACCGAATTGTCGCCTGAAGAGCGTTTGTTGCGTGCGATTTTTGGCGAAAAGGCCGGCGATGTGCGCGATGCATCGCTCAAAGCTCCTCCGGGAATGGATGGCGTGGTCATGGATCGCAAAGTTTTTTCTCGTAAAGAGCGCGATGAAAAGACGCGAAATGAAGACAGAGAAAAGGCCCAAGCTGCTGGAAAACGCATTTCCGACAAGATTGAGTCATTAAAACAAAGCCGCGATCAGCAGGTTTTGGCTCTTCTCAAAAATCGCAAAGTCAATACCTTGCGCGATGAAGAAGGCAAGGTGGTTGTAAAGGCTGGCACGGCGCTGAATGCAAGGTTGCTGGAAAAATTTGACTTGGGTGCTGTGAGACCCGATGGGGATTGGTGTGATGGTCCAGCGATAACCCAAAAGGTGGATCGACTGATTGAACTGGCCGCTTACGTGATGCAGCAGGCGGAGGAAGAACTCGAGCGAGAGCTTGAAAAAATCGCGCGCGGAGATGAACTTCCGCCGGGCATTGTGCAACTGGTGAAGGTGTATGTCGCTCGCAAAAGAAAATTGATGGTAGGGGATAAAATGGCCGGTAGGCACGGCAACAAGGGTGTAATTTCGATTATTGTACCCGAAGAAGATATGCCCTATTTGCCCGATGGTACGCCCATTGATCTGGTTTTGAATCCGCTCGGTGTACCATCTCGCATGAATCTCGGTCAAATCCTCGAAACCCATTTAGGTTGGGCAGCCCACAAACTGGATCTCCACTTTGCGACCCCTGTGTTTGATGGCGCGAGCATGGACGATGTCCAGAATATGTTGCGAGAAGCTGGTTTGCCCGAAAACGGAAAAACGCCCCTTTACGATGGCAAAACAGGGGAATCATTTGATAAAGAAGTGATGGTCGGCATCATTTATATGTTGAAGCTGTCGCATCTGGTCAGTGATAAGATTCACGCGCGTTCGATTGGACCCTATTCACTGGTCACACAGCAACCTTTGGGCGGTAAAGCTCAGTTTGGCGGACAGCGCTTTGGGGAAATGGAAGTCTGGGCGCTCGAAGCTTATGGTGCTGCACACATGTTACAGGAAATGCTCACTGTTAAATCCGACGATGTAGCGGGTAGATCCAAAATTTACGAGACTATTGTAAAGGGAGAAAATCCACCCGAACCCGGTGTGCCAGAATCATTTAATGTTCTGGTCAAAGAATTGCAAAGTCTGTGTTTGGACGTGGTACTCGAAAACGCGCAGATTGACTGACGACATAAGATTTGAAAAGGGGGTTCTCTCGTGGCCGATACCAATTTTGCCAATCAACCCTTAGACTTTAATTCTATTCGCATTCAACTGGCTTCGCCAGATACCATCCGCGGGTGGTCGCGCGGCGAGGTCACCAAACCGGAAACCATCAATTATCGGTCTTTTAAGCCCGAGCGCGATGGTTTATTTTGCGAATGCATTTTTGGACCTGTTAAAGACTGGGAGTGCCATTGCGGTAAATACAAACGAATTCGGTACCGTGGTGTGGTATGCGATCGGTGTGGGGTAGAAGTGACCCAATCGAAAGTCAGACGAGAACGACTGGGACATATCGAATTGGCGGTTCCGGTGACACATATCTGGTTTTTTAAGTCTCTGCCGTCTCGCATGGGGTATTTGCTCAATCTTTCCGTTCGCAATCTCGAGCGGATTATTTACTACGAATCATATGTGGTACTTGATCCTGGCGACGCACCAGAGCTCAAATCCAAAGATTTGCTCACTGAAGATGAGGTGATTGAACTAGAAGACGAGGGGTATTCGTTTGAAGTGGATATGGGAGCTGGTGCGATCAAAAAACTGCTGTCTGCGATCGATATTGAGGATTTATCTGCCGAACTGCGAACACAAGCTCGTTTCGAGACTTCGGTGCAGCGCAAACAAGAGGCGCTCAAACGCCTCAAGGTCGTTGAAGCTTTCCGTCAATCGGACAATCAGCCCGATTGGATGATTCTCGATGTGATTCCCGTCATCCCGCCCGACTTGCGTCCTCTTGTGCCCTTAGAAGGCGGGCGGTTCGCAACTTCGGATCTCAACGATTTATATCGCCGCGTGATCAATAGAAATAATCGGCTAAAAAAACTGATTGAAATCAAAGCGCCCGAAGTCATTTTACGCAATGAAAAACGCATGCTTCAAGAGGCTGTAGATGCCCTGTTTGACAATGGTCGCCGGTCCCGTGCTGTTCGCGGTGATGGCAATCGATCTCTCAAGTCACTTTCCGATCTGCTCAAGGGTAAACAGGGCCGATTCCGCCAGAATCTTTTGGGTAAACGCGTCGATTATTCGGGCCGTTCTGTGATTGTAGTCGATCCTCATTTGAGGCTTTATCAATGTGGCCTGCCCAAACATATGGCTCTGGAATTATTCAAGCCATTTATTATTCGGCGGCTCGAAGAAAAAGGGCTTGTTCAAACCGTTAAAAGTGCAAAAAAATTGGTCGAACGCGAGCGCGTTGAAGTATGGGATATTCTCGAAGAAATTATCCAGGATCACTGCGTTTTACTCAATCGCGCCCCGACATTGCATCGCCTGGGCATTCAGGCGTTTTTACCCGTGCTTGTAGAAGGCAAAGCCATTCGCATTCACCCTCTGGTCTGTGCGGCATTTAATGCCGATTTTGACGGTGATCAGATGGCCGTGCACCTGCCGCTTTCTTTTGAGGCCCAGATTGAAGCGCGGGTATTGATGCTGTCTTCAAACAATTTGCTCAAACCCGCCGATGGGTCTCCTGTTGTGGTCGATAAACCCCAGGAAATAGCATTGGGCTTGTATTATCTGACAAAAATTGTTCACGGTAAGGAAGAGGACCTCAAAACCTTTAGCAGTACCGATGAAGCTCGCATGGCATATGATTTTGAACGCATTGGCCTGCACGAAGCCGTGCGCGTTCGCATTGATGGCAAACTTTTGATAACTACAGTTGGGCGCGTCATTTTTAATGAAATTATCCCCGAAACGATGTCCTTTATCAATGAATTGATCGATGACAAAGGTATCCGCAAAGTTTCTTCTGAAGTCCACAGTCGGTATGGCAACCGCATTACGACAGATTTTCTCGATGGCTTGAAGAAATTGGGATACGATTATGCGACGCAGTCGGGTATTTCGATTGCGGTGAGCGATGTGGTCGTGCCTCCCGAAAAGGAAGAGTTGATTACCGGTGCTATGGACGAAGTGGAAAAAATTATTGAACAACACGCGATCGGGGCTATTACTGAGGGCGAACGCTACAACAAAGTGATTGATGTGTGGCAGCATACGACTAATCACATTGCCCAGGCTATGATTGGTGCATTTGAAAAAGCCGAAGATGGCTTCAATTCGATCTGGATTATGAAGGATTCGGGTGCGCGAGGCAACGACGATCAGATCAAGCAACTCGGTGGTATGCGCGGGCTGATGAATAAACCGCAAAAAAAATTGACGGGAGCGATTGGCGAAATTATTGAAACACCTATTGTTTCGTCACTTAAAGAAGGTCTGACCGTGCTTGAGTATTTTATTTCGACGCACGGCAGTCGCAAGGGGCTGGCTGATACGGCCTTGAAGACCGCTGAAGCGGGATACTTGACGCGTCGCATGGTGGATGTGTCGCAAGATGTGGTTATTTCTGAAGCCGATTGCGGAACGATATTGGGCATTGAGATGGAAGCTCTGAAAGAAGGAGAAGAAGTTGTTGAATCGCTGTCTGATCGCATTGTAGGACGCACAGTGCTAGAGGATGTGGAAGACCCCATTACAGGTGACCGCATTGTTGACGCAGGCATTTTATTGGATGAAGAATTGGCCGACAAAATTGCCGATGCAGGTATTGAAGGCGTCTTTGTGCGGTCCGTATTGACGTGTGAAACTCGACGAGGGGTCTGTATGGCCTGTTATGGTCGCAATCCCGCCACCGGACTACCTGTTGATATTGGAGAGGCTGTAGGTGTTATTGCGGCCCAGAGTGTGGGTGAGCCGGGAACGCAACTGACATTGCGCACTTTTCACATTGGTGGTACTACCAACCGCATTGCCGAGCAGGCCGAGATAGGTGCAAAGCGTGCGGGAAAAGTCATCTTTAAGCATCTCGAGTTTGTCCAGCGCGATGCAGATGCGTGGGTTGTGGTCGGTCGGAATGGTGAGATCGAAGTACAGGATGATCAGGGGCGTGTAAGAGGGGGGCACTACCATGTACCGCATGGAGCCGTGTTGCGCGTGCGGGAGGGACAAGATGTGGAAGAGGACCAGGCTCTCTACGAATGGGACCCCTATAATAATGTGATTGTATCGCCCAAAGCTGGTAGGGTTCAGTTTGTGGATCTCGTAGAAGGGATGACATATCGCGAAGAGATCGATGAAACCACCAGCATTGCCGGACTGGTCGTGATTGAGCACCGAGACCGCACCTTATCTCCACACATTCTGGTTGTTGATGAAGATGGTGAAGAACTGGGCCATTACATCATTCCCCTGGGAGCGCGTCTGGTGGTGCATGATGGCGATCAAGTAGCAGCTGGCGATACACTGGCTAAGATTTCGCGAGAACGCAGTAAAACACGAGATATTACAGGTGGTTTGCCGCGTGTGGCTGAGCTTTTTGAGGCACGTCGCCCCAAAGAGGCTTCTGTGGTAACAGAAATCAACGGCTCGGTGCGCTTTGGTGGTATGGTGAGAGGCTCGCGTGTTGTCCTGATCACGGCTGATGAGGGCGAAGAAAAAAAATACACCATTCCCTACGGACGACATCTGCGCGTGCAAGAAGGTGATCGCGTGACCGCTGGTGATCGTCTCTCTGAAGGATCGGTAAATCCACACGATATTCTGGCTATTCTGGGAGATCGAAAAGTTCAGGAATATCTCCTTGACGAAATTCAGCAGGTTTATCGGCTCCAGGGTGTGAAAATCAATGATAAGCATATTGAAACCATAGTCCGACAGATGTTGCAGAAAGTGCAGGTGACAGATCCTGGAGATACCAATTTTCTCGAAGACGAACTCGTTGACCGATTCCGCTTTCTCGAGGAAAATGAAAAGGTCCTCGCTGAAGGGGGCGATCCTGCAACTAACAATCCCGTCTTGTTGGGGATTACACGAGCCTCTCTTTTGACCGAGAGTTTTATTTCGGCCGCGTCTTTCCAGGAAACTACCCGAGTACTTACCGAAGCAGCAGTACAGGGTAAAGTTGACGCGCTGTTGGGATTAAAGGAAAATGTGATCATCGGACACCTTATTCCCGCCGGTACAGGTGCTTTGAAATACCGCGATTTGGATACAGATGTGGTGGAAGAATCACAGGTTTTTGAAGCTCTTGCAGAAGAGAGTACTGAAAGCATTGGTCTGCCTCCAATTAATGCTTGACAGCTATCATTGCACCAGGTATATTACAAGTCTCCCATAATTTATTTACGGAGGTTGAGTTGCCCACAATTAATCAACTGGTTCGGAAGGGGCGAAAAGCCAAGCGCAAGCGTTCTTCTGCACCCGCTTTGAGAGCCTGTCCTCAAAAACGCGGTGTTTGTACACGCGTCTATACCACAACGCCCAAAAAGCCCAATTCAGCTCTGCGCAAAGTAGCGCGTGTCAGGTTGACGAATGGTCTTGAAGTAACAGCCTATATTCCGGGTGAAGGACACAATCTCATGGAGCACTCTGTGGTACTCATTCGGGGCGGTCGCGTCAAGGACCTTCCTTCGGTTCGGTATCACATTCTTCGGGGCGTACTCGACACAACTGGCGTGGAAGACCGCAAACAGGGTCGTTCCAAATACGGCACAAAAAAAGCGGGTTAATCTCAAGTGCCTGTTATTTGATAAACATGGGGGATACCACCTTGGTGGTGTATCCCCCTTATTGTAAAAAGAAGGTATATCCCGATATGCGAAAACGGCGAGCGGAAAAACGACATCTGGCTCCAGATCCCAAATACAGCAGTCTGTTGGTGACGCGTTTTGTCAACTGCTTGTTTCGCAAGGGCAAAAAGAGTGTGGGTGAACGAATTTTTTACGAGGCACTTGATCTGGTTGAAGCGCGAAGTGGAAATTCCGGTTTAGAGATTTTTGAAAAAGCACTTGACAATGTCAAACCGGTTGTCAAGGTGAGGTCGCGCCGCGTCGGTGGTGCGACTTACCAGGTGCCAGAAGAAGTCCGTCCCGATGAGCGTCTTGCGCTGTCTATTCGCTGGTTGATTTTATTTGCCAGGGAACGAGGCGAAAAGACAATGGCTCAGCGTTTGGCCGGTGAATTTATGGATGCAGCAAACGGACAAGGACGTGCAATGCAACGACGTGAAGAAACGCATCGCATGGCAGAAGCCAATCGCGCATTTGCGCATTATCGCTGGTAAGTGAATAAGATGGCAAAAAAATACGACTTAGAGCGCACCCGCAATATTGGGATTATGGCGCACATTGACGCAGGCAAAACCACCACAACCGAGCGCATTCTCTATTATACAGGTATTTTGCGCAGGATGGGTGAGGTCCACGATGGTGCTGCCACCATGGACTGGATGGCTCAAGAGCGCGAGCGCGGCATTACTATTACGTCGGCGGCTACAACGTGTTTTTGGGATGACCACCGCATCAATATTATCGATACGCCAGGACATGTTGATTTTACTGCCGAAGTCGAGCGATCGTTGCGCGTTTTAGATGGTGCTGTAGGGCTGTTTTGCGCAGTTGGAGGCGTTGAACCCCAATCGGAAACTGTCTGGCGTCAGGCTGATAAATATTCCGTCCCTCGGATTGCTTTTGTCAACAAAATGGATCGCACGGGTGCCGATTTTGACCGCGTAGTAGAAATGATGCGTGAAAGATTGGGGGCCAATTTTGTTCCCGTTCAGTTGCCTGTGGGGGCTGGGGAGATGTTTACGGGCTTGATTGATTTGATCAAGATGAAACTCGTGACCTACGAGGATGATTCTTTAGGCACCCTGTTTACGGAAGATAGTATCCCAAACGATCTGGCAGAACGCGCCTATGAAGGCCGCGAGCAATTGCTGGAAGCTGTATCCGATTTTGACGACACTTTGATGGAAAAATTTCTCGAAGGTGAAGATATCAGCGAGGGAGAGATTAAAGCTGCTTTGCGCCAGGCTGTAATCAACGGGGCTGCCTTACCTGTGCTTTGTGGGTCGGCATTTAAAAATAAAGGCGTGCAGCGCTTGTTAGATGCTATTGTCGCATATTTGCCCTCGCCTCGCGATGTGCCTGAAATTATGGGGCACGATCTCAAAAATTTCGACATTGGGGTTTCTCGTCCGGTTTCCGACGAAGTACCTTTTGCTGCTTTGGCTTTTAAGGTGATGACAGATCCTTATGTTGGGCGGTTGACTTACTTCCGCGTATATTCAGGTCAGTTAAATAAAGGTTCTTATGTTCTCAATGCCAACAAGGGCAAACGCGAGCGCATCGGACGTATGTTGCAAATGCACGCAGATAAGCGGGAAGAGATCGATGCGGTATCTGCGGGTGATATCGCAGCTGTTGTTGGGCTAAAAGACACGGCAACAGGAGAGACGCTGTGCGATGCAAAAGAGCCTGTGATATTGGAAGCAATGGAGTTTGCCAAGCCCGTAATTTCTGTGGCAATTGAGCCAAAAACCAAGGCTGATCAGGATCAACTTGGCATTGCATTAAGCAAGCTAACCGAAGAAGACCCGACTTTTCACGTAGCTATTGATCCTGACACCGGACAGACCATTATTTCAGGTATGGGTGAATTGCACCTGGAGATTATTGTGGATCGTCTCAAACGCGAATTCAGGGTTGAGGCCAATGTTGGCAAACCACAGGTCACTTACAAAGAGGCCCTCCGCAATGCCGTTCAAAATATTCACGGGCGCTTTGTCCGCCAAAGTGGCGGTCGAGGACAATACGGTCATGTGGTTATCAACCTGGAACCTGGTAAACCCGGTACAGGACTTGTTTTTGAAAACAAAATTACAGGTGGTGCAATTCCGTCTGAATATATTCCTGCCGTGCGCGCGGGAATTCAGGAGGCAATGACAGGTGGGGTCTTGGCTGGGTATCCAATAGATGATGTCAAAGTCGAACTGTTTGACGGTTCCTACCACGATGTTGATTCTTCTGAAATAGCCTTCAAGATTGCAGGTTCAATGGCTTTTCAAGAGGCTGCCAGACGGGCTAAAACTTATCTTATGGAACCTGTTTTTGATGTGGAAGTCGTTGTGCCTGAAGACTATATGGGCGATGTTATAGGTGACCTGAATGCGCGTCGAGGGCATATTGTAGGCATTGTCAACCGCCCCGATGCACAGGTTATCTCGGCTACTGTGCCGCTGAGTGAAATGTTTGGTTATGCAACAAAGTTGCGGTCTATCACACAGGGCCGTGCGATTTATTCAATGGAATTTTCCAAATTTGAGGAAATGCCGCAGAGCATCGCTGAAGACATTCTCTCTTCAGTCAATGTATTTGCAACGTAAGCGAACGCGTTTTTTTATTTCGTTCGATCTTTTCAGGAGGAAAACATGGCGAAGGAAAAATTTGAACGGGACAAACCCCATGTCAACATCGGCACAATTGGGCATGTCGATCACGGCAAAACCACGCTGACTGCCGCTATTACCAAGACGCTGGCAGCCAAGGGGCTTGCCGATTATATGCCTTTTGACGACATTGACAAAGCACCCGAAGAAAAAGAGCGTGGAATCACCATTAATACGGCCCATGTGGAGTACCAAACAGAAAATCGGCACTATGCCCACGTAGATTGTCCCGGGCATGCTGACTATGTGAAGAACATGATCACGGGTGCCGCGCAGATGGATGGCGCGATTCTGGTCGTTAGTGCTGCAGATGGTCCCATGATTCAGACCCGCGAGCATATTCTGCTTTCACGCCAGGTCAATGTGCCTTCTATCGTGGTATTTATGAATAAAGTCGATATGGTCGATGATGAAGAATTGCTCGAACTGGTCGATCTGGAAGTCCGCGAGTTGTTGGATCAATACGATTTTCCCGGTGATGATGTGCCAGTGATTCAGGGATCTGCTCTCAAAGCTTTGGAGTCTGACGATCCCGATTCCGAAGATTGTGCCTGTATCTGGGAGTTGATGGAAGCAGTAGACGAAAATATTCCGGAGCCTGTGCGTGAGATTGACAAAGATTTTTTGATGCCGGTTGAGGACGTCTTTACGATTACTGGTCGCGGTACAGTGGGTACTGGTCGCATTGAACGCGGTGTAGTCAATGTCAATGAGGAAGTTGAGATTGTGGGTATTCGCGAGAGTCGCAAAACAACAGTTACCGGTGTGGAAATGTTCCGCAAACTGCTCGATGAGGGCAGGGCTGGTGACAATGTCGGTTTGTTGCTTCGCGGCGTTGACAAAGATGAGATTGAACGCGGCATGGTAATTGCTAAGCCGGGCTCAGTGACCCCCCATAAAAAGTTTAAAGGCGAAGTTTATGTGTTGACGGACAAAGAGGGTGGGCGGAGTAAACCTTTCTTTACTGGCTATCAACCTCAGTTCTATTTCCGCACCACAGATGTGACTGGCAAAGTAGAGTTGCCCGAGGGCGTAGAAATGGTGATGCCCGGCGATAATGTGACTATGTCTGTGGAACTGCTTACGCCAATTGCTATGGAGACCGAACTGCGATTTGCCGTGCGGGAAGGTGGTCGAACCATTGGCTCGGGTGTGATTACTGAAATTGTTGAATAAGAACCGCAAAGGGATGCCCTGTGCCTGCACAAAAAATTAGAATTAGACTAAAAGCATACAACCACAATGCGCTGGATCGTTCCGCTGAAGAAATTGTTCGGACAGCAAAACGGACTGGGGCGCTTATTTCAGGCCCCATTCCTCTGCCGACGAGGCGCTCTCTCTATACGGTATTGCGATCTCCTCATGTCGATAAAAAATCGCGTGAGCAGTTTGAGATGCGCGTACACAAAAGGCTGATTGACATTCACAACTCAACGCCCCAAACGGTAGATGCTCTGATGAAGTTGGACCTGCCTGCGGGTATTGATATTGAAATCAAGGTGTAGTCGTGCTGGGATTGATTGGAAAAAAAATCGGTATGACACAGGCATTTGATGACGCAGAAATGTTGACGCCTGTCACAGTTCTCGAAGTTGTTCCGTGTCCCATTGTTCAGATCAAAAATTGGGATTCGGATGGGTATATGGCATTGAGGGTTGGGTATGATGAGATTCGATCCAATCGGCTAAACCGCGCAGATCAAGGGATTTTCAAGAAGGCAGGTGTTAATCCCCATCGAGGCCTTGTGGAATTTCGAGTTGATGATGTCTCCGAATATGCTATAGGTGAGATACTTAATGTCAGCATGTTTGAAGTAGGCGAAGTTGTCGATGTTACGGCGCGATCAAAAGGCCGTGGATTCCAGGGGGGTGTTAAGCGTCACGGATTCAGAGGTGGCCCCAAAACCCATGGACAATCAGATCGACATCGCGCGCCTGGTTCAATAGGTCAAAGTTCGAATCCTTCGCGGGTGTTTAAGGGGATGCGCATGGCAGGTCATATGGGTGACCAGCGGGTAACGGTGCGAGGCTTAAAGGTCGTGAGTGTTGATACCGAGCAAAATTTGCTCCTCGTAAAAGGTGCCGTGCCAGGCAGTAAAGGGGCTACGGTTGTTATTGAGAAACGCAACTGATTTGAGGTAAGGCGATTATGGCATCTGTTGAGGTTTGCAATCTTGAAGGTGAAGAAGTTGGATCGGTGGAGTTACCCGAGACAGTTTTTGGAATTGAACCATCGGCTGACGCGATCTATTATGTTGTTAAAGCGTATTTGACCAATCAGCGGCAAGGCAATGCCTCGACAAAAACCCGCTCAGAAGTCAATCGGTCAAAACGGAAGATGTACCGACAAAAAGGTACAGGTCGTGCTCGTAAGGGAACTGCTGGATCGCCTATTTTGATCGGTGGTGGGATAGCCCATGGTCCCAGACCGAGATATTTTCTGGAACGGGTGCCTAAAAAAGTCAAGAAACTGGCCATACGCTCGGCATTTTCGCAAAAAGCACTCGGCAAAGCTATATCTGTTCTGGAAGATTTTGAGCTTGAGGAACCCAAGACAAAGCGAATGGCACAAATGACACAAATGCTTGAAATTCAGGGGCAAAAGATATTGCTTTTGACAGATGGTATTGCTGAAAATACCGTCAAATCCTGTCGAAATATTCCCAGACTTTCCGTATTACCCGTTTCACAAGTTTCAACTTATGATGTGGTCAATGCCGATGTTCTGGTTCTCACATGCGGTGCAGTGTCTCGCATTCGTGCTCTGTGGGGGGCCTCGTGAAAAATTCTATGCAGATTATTCGGCGTCCCGTTATTACAGAACGGGCTTCTAATTTGCAGGAAAGTCAGAATAAATATGTATTTGAAGTTCTCCGTAGTGCAAACAAAGTCGATATTCAGCGTGCGGTTGAAGCTATGTTTGAGGTCGAGGTTGTAAAGGTCAATACGAGCACAGTGCATGGTAAGATCAAGCGACTTGGACGGTTTCAGGGACGCCGTTCCAACTGGAAAAAGGCTGTTGTCACCCTGGCCGATGGATACAGTATCGACTTTTTTGAAGGATAAATCTCATGCCCGTCAAGAAATTTCGCCCATTAACGCCTTCGCTGCGATTTAAGACAGTCTCTTCTTTTGAAGAGATTACCAAAAATACACCTGAGAAATCACTTATTGAACCCAATAAAAAATCTGGGGGACGCAATAACCGGGGGCGTATCACGATCCGTCGTCGCGGTGGCGGGCATCGGCGCATGTATCGCCGAATTGATTTCAAGCGCGATAAAGTCGGTGTGCCTGCAATTGTGCATAGCATTGAGTACGATCCAAATCGATCGGCACGCATTGCACTCTTGCATTATGTCGATGGCGAAAAACGCTATATTCTGGCACCAATTGGCTTACGTGTCGGCGATGAGGTTGCCTCTGGCGCAGATGCAGAGATTCGCCCCGGCAACGCGCTTCCTCTGGCGAATATTCCTTTGGGTAGCAATGTGCACAATGTTGAACTCAAGCCAGGAAAAGGCGGACAAATTGGTCGCTCGGCAGGTGCTGAAATTCAGGTGATGGCGAAAGAAGGCAATCTTGCAACTCTTCGTCTGCCTTCTGGCGAACGTCGGTTGGTTTCGGTATCGTGTTATGCGACCATTGGACAGGTCGGCAATTTAGAGCATGAAAATGTCGTTGTCGGAAAAGCAGGACGGACTCGCTGGTTAGGCAAACGTCCAAAAGTGCGTGGTGTTGCTATGAACCCAATTGACCATCCTCACGGTGGTGGAGAAGGCCGAGCAACAGGTGGTAGGCATCCGGTGACGCCCTGGGGCCAACCCACAAAAGGATATAAAACGCGCAAAAAGAAAAATAAATCTGACCAAATGATCATTCAGAGACGCAAGTAATCAGGAGTATTCTTTTATGGCACGGTCAATTAAAAAAGGGCCTTTTATTGAGCCGAGTCTCTTAAAAAAGATTGAGCAAATGAATAAGACTGGTAATAAGCGGGTTATTCAGACCTGGGCGCGACGATCGACAATCGCGCCAGAGTTTGTGGGGCATACGCTTGCTGTGCACAATGGAAATAAATTTATCCCCGTTTATATCACAGAAAACATGGTTGGCCACAAACTCGGTGAATTTGCCCCCACGCGCACGCATCGGGGAGCGCGCGCGGGGCGATCTACTGAACGCGCCACTTCTTTGCAGTGATTTTTTGAGACGGGAATTTTAAATGGAAGCTCGGGCGGTATTGCGCTATTCAAGAATTTCACCGCGCAAGGTACGACAGGTGGTTAATCTCGTGCGGGGTAAAGATGTGGAGGAAGCTTTCCACATTCTGCAATTTACACCTAAAAAGGCCGCGCGTATTGTAGAGCGCACCTTGCAATCTGCGGTTGCAAATGCGATCAACCGCGAAGAAGAATCCGCGGTTGAAGAAGCGCTCTTTGTGAAAGAAGCATTTGTCGATGGTGGTATCGCGTTAAAGCGATTGCGTCCTCAGCCACGCGGTGCTGCCGGCATGATTCGCAAGCGATATAGCCACATCACGCTGGTTGTTTCAGACGAGGAATAGGAGATCACTTTGGGCCAGAAAACGCATCCAATCGGAGTGAGGTTGGGGATTGTCAAAGATTGGCGCTCCCGCTGGTTTGCCAATCGCGATTTTGCCAGCCTGCTTCAAGAAGACCTCATGCTCAGGCGATATATTACCAGCCGCCTGCAGCGAGCAAGCGTCGCGCAAATAGACATTGAGCGTGCGCCTAAGCGGGTGACAATTTCGATTCACACTGCTCGTCCTGGAATTGTAATTGGGCGTAAAGGCGCAGAGGTCGATAAATTGCGAGACGAGTTAAAGCATCTGACAGGCAAAGAAATTTATATCAATATTAACGAAATTAAGCGACCGGAACTCAACGCCCAACTCGTCGCCGATAATATATCCCGACAACTCGAGCAACGCGTCTCATTTCGCCGTGCAATGAAAAAAGCCGTTGCTTCGGCGGTGCGCATGGGGGCTGAAGGGATTAAAGTTGTGTGTGGAGGCCGTCTTGGTGGAGCGGAAATGTCTCGCGTTGAAAAATCAGAGCCTGCAGGGCGTGTTCCACTCCATACACTTCGCGCTGACATAGACTATGCCAGATCTACTGCTTATACAACCTCGGGTACTGTAGGGGTAAAAGTTTGGATCTGTCACGGGGAAAAAATGGGCCAGGACGTCCATCTGGCAACTTAAGCGTCGGGATAGGAGCGGCTATTATGTTAATGCCAAAACGGGTCAAATGGAGAAAGCAGCAGAGGGGGCGTCGCAAAGGTATGGCCTCTCGAGGGGCTAATATTTCTTTTGGTGAATACGGTTTGCAGGCCCTTGAACCGGGATGGATTACCAATAGACAGATTGAAGCGGCCCGCGTGGCGATTTCCAAGTCATTGAGACGCGGTGGAAAAATTTGGATTCGCGTTTTTCCAGATAAACCCCTTACGGTTAAGCCTGCAGAGACCCGTATGGGCAAGGGCAAAGGCAATCCCGAATACTGGGTGGCAGTCATCAAACCCGGGCGGATCATGTTTGAAATTGAGGGCGTGCCACGCGAAAGCGCGCAACGCGCAATCAAATTGGCCAGCCAGAAATTGCCCATTAAAGTCCGCTTTGTAGAACGCGGGGGACACGACGAATGAAACCGAGTGAAATTCGAGATTTGACCGCAAGCGATGTAAGGGAAAGGATTGCTGAACAGGAAGATGAACTTGTGAATCTTCGCATTCAGTTGGCTACGCGTCAGCTTGATAATCCAATTGCGTTTCGAGATGCTTGTAGGGATCTCGCTCGGCTAAAAACCGTGTTGCGCGAACACGAGCTGGGTATTCGCGAACTTCCCAATGCGTAATTTTTAAGGAGAATCGCTGTATGGTGGAAACTCGCAGGTATCGCAAAACACGTGTAGGGCTGGTAGTCAGCGACAAATCTAATAAAACAATTGTCGTTGAAGTGCGGCGGCAGGTGCCACACCCGCTTTATGGAAAAGTTATGCAAAGACGTTCAAAATTGGCAGCACATGATGAGAACAATGAAGCCCGAACAGGTGATGAGGTGATGGTTGTTGAAACGCGGCCTTTGAGTAAGACCAAACGTTGGCGATTGGTGGAAATTATCAAAAAGGCACATTAGGTGGAGAGAACATGGTCCAGGAATATTCGGTATTAAATTGCGCGGATAATACAGGTGCCCGAAAGGTGATGTGCTTTCGCATTTTAGGGGGTACCAAACGCAAGTATGCCAAACTTGGTGATACTGTTGTGGTTTCAGTTAAAGATGCACAGCCAAACAGCGGGGTGAAGCGCGGTGATGTTGCACGTGCCGTGATCGTCCGTACAAAGAAAGAGACGCGCAGAGCAGATGGGTCCTATATTCGATTTGATGACAATGCCGCTGTTTTAATCAGTGCAGAAGGCGAACCCCAGGGGACGCGCATATTTGGACCTGTCGCCCGCGAGTTGCGAGAGAGACGATTTATGCGCATTGTGTCTTTGGCACCCGAAGTGATTTAAAAAAGAAAGGCAAGTGTGTTGAGATGAGGATTCGCAAGGGTGATCATGTTGAGGTGATAAGCGGTGTTTATACTGGTCAACGGGGGCGTGTTTTGAATGTGTGGCCCAAGAGGGAACGCGTGTTGGTAGAAGGGATCAACAATGTTAAGCGCCATACGCGCCCCAATCCCAATAATCAGCAAGGCGGCATTGTGGAAAAGGAAGCGCCCTTGCATGTGTCCAATCTCATGATTGTCGATTCACAAACCGATGAGCGGACCCGGATTCGCATACAGCGCCTTGAAGACGGGGCGCGTGTGCGAATTGCGAAAAAAAGTGGTGAACAAATTCCCGAAGTTGAATAACGAGGACGACATGGCAACCCGATTACAAGAATACTACGAAAATGAAGTTGTACCTGCGCTTATCCAGCGGTTTGGGTATAAAAATCGCATGCAGGTGCCCAAATTGGAAAAGGTTGTCTTAAATATGGGTGTTGGTGAAGCCGTTCTCAATGCCAGGGTCATCGAAAATGCTGTTGAAGATTTGACCCGCATTGCAGGACAGCGGCCCTCCATTCGCAGGGCGCGAAAAGCCGTTTCAAATTTTAAGCTGCGGCAGGGTGTACCCATTGGCTGTGCTGTCACCCTTCGCAGATCTCGTATGTATGAATTTCTCGATCGATTTTTTAATTTTTCTGTGCCGCGTATTCGCGACTTTCGCGGCCTTTCAATGCGCTCATTTGATGGGCGAGGCAACTATACTGTCGGTATTCAGGAACAAATTATTTTTCCCGAAATTGACTATGATCAGATCGATAAAATTCGCGGCCTTGATGTAACCCTGGTCACCACGGCCTCTACCGATGAAGAGGCTTTTGAATTGCTCAACGAAATGGGTATGCCGTTTCAAAATCAAGATTAAATAAAAGAATCAACACGAGGTCAGGATTAATATGGCTAAAAAGTCTATGATTGCCAAAGCAAAGCGCAAACAAAAATTTGCGGTCCGCCGCTATAATCGGTGTCACAGGTGCGGCAGACCACGCGGTTATTTGCGCAAATTTGGGATTTGTCGTATATGTTTTCGCGAGCTGGCTCTCGCTGGTGAGATTCCCGGCGTGACAAAGGCCAGTTGGTAATTGAGGGAGAAGCTCACATGATGACGGATCCGATTGCCGATATGTTGACGCGTGTGCGAAATGCCTGTCGCGCCGGACATCGCAAGGTGGATATTCCGAGTTCCAGGATGAAGCGCGAGATTGCCCGCATCTTAAAAGAAAGCGGCTTTGTTCACAACTATGCGTATATCGATGACAACCGACAGGGTTATTTGCGTCTTTATCTCAAATATAGTCCCGATGAGGAAAGCGCGATTCAAGGGTTGAAGCGCGAAAGTCGCCCCGGTCTGAGAAAATATGTAGGCAAAGACGAAATTCCTCGAATACTCAATGGATTGGGTGTCGCTATTTTATCGACATCAAAAGGTATTTTGACAGATCGAACTGCGCGTCGAGAAGGTGTTGGCGGCGAAGTTATTTGTAGCGTCTGGTAGAGGTCTGGAAGGAGTGCATCGTGTCGAGAATAGGTCAACAGCCGATTGACGTTCCAGGGGGCGTCAATGTGAAAATTGGAGCAACAGAGGCGGAGATAAAAGGCCCTAAGGGGGCTTTACAGGTGCCTTTACATCCACTCACGCAGGTCGTGCAAGAGGGTGAATCCCTTTCTGTTACGGTGCAAGATCCCGAAGACCGGCATCACAAATCTATTTGGGGTCTCACGCGTGCCTTATTGGCAAATGCTGTTCAGGGGGTTACGGCTGGTTTTGAGAAGCAACTGGTAGTTGTTGGGGTGGGATATCGCGCAGATATGAAAGGGAAGAATTTGGACATCAACGTGGGGTACAGCCATACAGTGACGGTTGAAGCTCCTCAGGGAATTGAATTTAGTATCGATGCTCCTCCTCCTGAGATAGAAAATTCCCAGGCGCTGGTTAAGATCAGTGGGGCCGATAAAGAACTCGTGGGACGCACGGCGGCGAACATTCGAAATATTCGGCCTCCCGAACCCTATAAAGGGAAAGGTATCCGCTACAGTAACGAATACGTGCGACGCAAGGCTGGGAAGGCCGCAGTAGCTTAAATTTTGAGGTTGTTTAATGGCAGATAAAAAAATTAAAAAAACAAAGATGCACAAGCGCCGTCAAATGCGTATTAGAAAGAGACTTCAGGGAACGGCCGATCGTCCGCGTCTGACGATTTTCAGGAGTCTAAAACATATTCAGGCGCAATTAATTGATGATATGAATGGACGTTCTCTAATGGGGATATCCTCAAATACTCCGCAACTCAAAGATCAGTTAAAAACTATTGAAGGCAAATGCAACAGGAGTCGCGAAGTGGGTAAAGCTTTGGCTATAAGAGCGCAGGAAGCTGGAATTTCGCAGGTTGTTTTTGACCGCGCTGGTTATCTCTATCACGGTCGTGTCAAAGCATTGGCAGAAGGTGCACGCGAAGGCGGGTTAAAATTTTAATGTTAAGGAGGCGATTTTGAGCAGAATTGAAGCCACGGGTTTAGATCTGACGGAAATCGTCATCAACAACAGTATCAAGCGGGTCTCTCACGTTCGCAAAGGTGGACGGCGTTTTGCTTTTAACGCGCTTTGTGTAATTGGTGATAAAAAAGGCATTGTGGGCATTGGGATGGGGAAAGCAGGCGAAGTCTCTGAAGCCATTCGCAAAGCTACCGACGAGGCCAAAAAGAATCTGGTGCGCGTGCCAGTCGTTGATGGTACATTGCCGCACGAGATTATTGGAAAGTTTGGTGCTTCTCGGGTTTTGCTCAAACCGGCCGCACCTGGCACGGGTATTATCGCAGGAGGCGGTGTGCGTGCGGTTTTGGAACTGGCTGGTGTTCAAAATGTGCTGACAAAATCATTGGGTTCGCAAAACCCCCAGAATGCTGTTAAAGCCGCGATGGAGGGATTAACGCGATTGAAAGATGCGAGAATGTTTGCACTATTGCGCGGTGTAGAAGAATCCGAATTGGTTTCTGTACGGGGGCAGTGATGGGCGAGCAAAAAACGCTGCGGATTACACAAATTCGCAGTGCAATTAAGCGGCAAAAAAAACAACAACAAACTCTGGATGCGTTGGGAATTCGCCGCATTCGGCATACTGTGGAACACGCTGACTCTCCTCAATTGCGCGGCATGTTGGCGACTGTTGCACATCTGGTCAAAGTTGAAGAAACATAAAACGCGGGATGCGAGAATGAAACTTGGGAATCTCTCTCCGCCCAAAGGGGCAACTTTTAAAAAGAAACGTTTGGGCATTGGTCCTGGCTCCGGAACGGGTAAAACAGCGGGTAAAGGGCACAAAGGACAGCGAGCACGCTCGGGATCCAAGCGCAAAGTTTGGTTTGAAGGAGGGCAAATGCCCCTGCACCAGCGCTTGCCGAAAGTTGGGTTTAACAATCCTTTTCGGGTGACCTATCAGGTCGTAAATCTCGACGATTTGGCGGAAAAAGAACTTTCAGGTGAGATTACCCCTGAAGTGCTCAAAACTGCGGGTTTGATTGCCTCTACAAAACGCCCTGTGAAAATTTTGGGGCGAGGCGAAATTTCTGCACCATTACAGATTCGGGTTCAGGCGATATCAGCTGCAGCAGCAAAAAAAGTTCTTGCAGCTGGGGGACAAGTTGAGGCCAACATCGGTGGCGCGGCCAAAACCGACTGAGCACGGCTGAGAGGAGGCGGTGTTGCTCGAGAGCGTCAAGAGCGTTTTTAAGATTCCAGAACTGCGAAATAAGGTATTATTTACGCTGGGTATTCTGGCGATTTATCGCCTGGGCGGGCAGATTCCCATACCCGGAATAGACCGGGTTGCCCTGGGTGAATTTTTTGCGGGCACCAGCCAGACGATCTTTGGCCTCTACGACATGTTTGTAGGTGGGGCGTTTACCCGTGCGACGGTATTTGCACTGGGTATTATGCCTTATATTAGTGCGTCCATTATTTTTCAATTGATGGGTGCTGTGGTGCCATCCCTCCAAAAGTTGCAAAAGGAAGGTGAAGCAGGGCGCAAAAAGATCATTCAATATACGCGGTATGGCACAGTTGCACTGGCTGCAGCACAGTCTCTGGGCGTGAGTTTTTTTCTGGAAAGCCTTCAGTCGCCAGAAACTGGCCTTTCGGTCGTGCTCTATCCCGGATGGGGCTTCCGTCTGTTGACCGTATTGACAATTACTGCCGGAACCGTGTTTATTATGTGGTTGGGCGAACAGATTGATGCACACGGCATCGGCAATGGGATGTCGCTACTCATTTTTATTGGCATTATTGCGGCATTGCCCTTTGTCGTGCGGCAGGAATATCGGGATTTTGTGACCAATGACAAACCAATTTTGATTGAAATAGCTGTTTTAGTTATCGTTGTTGCATTGACTGCCCTGGTGGTACTCATCACACAGGGTACGCGTAGAATTCCGGTACAATACGCCAAACGCGTCGTTGGGCGGCGGGTATATGGTGGGCAAAGCACACATATACCGCTTAAAGTCAATACTTCTGGCGTGATGCCTATTATTTTTGCTCAGGCCATTATGTTTTTGCCTGCGACAATGGCCGGATTTGCCCCTAATAATGAATTTATGCAAAATCTCGCGGCTGCTTTTACGCCGAGTATGTCCTGGGTGTCATTGCCCTACTGGTCGATTTACTCATTGCTGGTCATTTTCTTTGCTTACTTTTATACCGCTATTGTGTTTAATCCGATTGATCTGGCTGATAATATGAAACGGCAAGGCGGATTTATTCCCGGCGTCAGACCGGGCAAACGCACCTCAGACTTTATTGATCGGGTGCTTACGCGAATCAACATGCCAGGTGCGATTTTCTTAGCTGCAATAGCTGTTGGCCCATACTTTATTATTAATTCTATGGGGGTTCATCCAGGCCTCGAACAAGTGTTTGGCGGCACGGGTTTATTGATTATGGTCGGTGTGGCGCTCGACACTTTACAGCAGATTGAGTCGCATTTGTTGATGCGCCACTACGATGGGTTTATGAAAAAAGGCCGCATTCGAGGGCGCCGAGCTTGATTTATTCTAAATGCTGGAGATTTATTTATGAAAGTCCAATCATCTGTTCGCCGTCGTTGCAATCACTGCAAGATTATTCGCCGACGCGGTGTTGTGCGCGTGATTTGCAAAGTCAACCCGCGACACAAACAGCGACAGGGATAAACTCATAGGAGACGCTATCACATGGCCCGAATTGCAGGTGTAGATATTCCCAGAGAAAAGCGCGTAGAAGTTGCGTTGACATATATTTTGGGCATTGGTTTGAGTACGTCACAAAAAATTTTGACACAAACGCAGATTTCGCCTGACACGCGCGTAGATGCTTTGACTGATGAGGAAGTCACCAAATTGCGCTCGGTTGTTGAAGGCGAATACAAGGTTGAAGGAAACCTGCGGAGTGAAGTTGCAATGAACATCAAGCGATTGATGGATATTGGATGCTATCGCGGTTTGCGATGGCGTCGGGGATTACCGGTGAGAGGCCAGAGGACGCGCACCAACGCCAGGACGCGCAAGGGAAAGAAACCCGGTATTGGCAGTCGAAGACGAACCGTATAACCAAACGCAGGACAATCAAAGGAGGAGTCGTTTGGCAGTCAGAAGAGGGAGACGACGGAATAGACGCGTTGAAGCTCATGGCGTTGCACACGTCAATGCCAGTTTTAACAATACTATTGTCACCCTGAGTGATCGTGAAGGCAGAGTTATTTCCTGGTCATCAACGGGGAAAGTGGGATTTAAGGGATCGAGAAAAAGTACACCCTATGCCGCTCAGCTGGCTGCTACGGATGCGGCGCGAGAGGCGATGGCAATGGGTTTGCGTCGGGTAGAAGTCTGGGTCAAAGGACCTGGCGTGGGGCGAGAAGCCGCCGTGCGGTCGCTGCAGGGAGCTGGATTGGAAATTTCAGCGATCAAAGATGTTACTCCAATTCCACACAATGGGTGCCGCCCTCCTAAGCGACGTCGCGTTTAACACAGAAAACAGGGAGATATTGAATGGCGAGATACACTGGCTCAAGTTGTAAATTGTGCCGACGAGAAGGTATGAAATTGTTTCTCAAAGGTGCGCGGTGTTACATGGATAAATGTTCATTTGACCGACGAAGTTATGCGCCCGGCATGCATGGACAAAACATGCGTCGAAAGCCATCGGAATACGCACTTCAACTCCGAGAAAAACAAAAAACAAAGCGTATCTACGGCGTGCTGGAAAACCAGTTTCGCACGTATTATTCAAAAGCCGCTCGCAGAAAGGGTGTGACGGGTGAGTTGCTTTTGCAAATGCTCGAATGTCGCTTGGACAACATGATATATCGTTTGGGGTTTGCGCCATCTCGAAAATCAGCGCGGCAACTCGTGAGACATCGACACATTGCTGTCAATGGACGAACCGTGGATATTCCCTCATTCCAGGTTTCGCCGGGAGATACTGTGCAGGTGCGAGAAAAAAGTCGTCAATTGCAACTTATTCACGATGCACTCAAGCGCACAGGTGATGGAGGTCAATCGTCCTGGCTTTCCGTAGATAAAGTGAACTTGAGTGGTACGCTTGTAGAATATCCAAAGCGAGATGATATACCGACGCCTGTTGAAGAGCAGCTCATTGTTGAGCTTTACTCCAAGTAATGGACGCGCACCAGGAGCTTTTGTTTATGGAAGCGAAAAATTTTCAAATGCCTCGATTTGTACAGATCGATGAAGAAAGCCTGAGTGACAATTACGGCCTGTTTAGTGTTCAACCTCTTGAGCGCGGGTTTGGGGCTACGATTGGGAATGCTTTACGCCGTGTTTTGCTTTCCTCCATTGAGGGGGCTGCTGTTAAGGCCGTAAAAATTGAAGGGATTCAGCACGAATTTACCGTGGTCGAGGGCATCGTTGAAGATGTGACGGAAATCGTTCTAAATCTCAAGGAAGTTTGTCTGCGCGTGCATACAGATGCAGACAAGTCACTATATGTAAAAAAAGAAGGACCGGGAGAACTCAAGGCTGGCGATCTGCAAGTCGATGCTGATGTCGAGGTGATGAATCCCGATTTGCATATTGCAACACTCGACAAAGACGGTGTGCTCGACATGGAAATCACCGTTGGAAAAGGCCGGGGCTATGTGCTGGCAGAGGCGAACAAGCAGATAGAGCAGCCCATGGGAACCATTGTGTTGGATGCTGCTTTTTCTCCAATTCGCAAAGTGCATTATGAAGTCGATAATGCGCGAGTGGGACAGCAGACCGATTACGATAAACTGTCATTAGCTGTTTGGACAAACAGCGTTGTGCGCCCCGATGATGCAGTGGCTCATGCCGCGAGAATATTGAAAAATCATCTCGAGTTGTTTATCAACTTTGAAGAAGAGCCAGAAGAAGAATTAGAGGAAGTTGTCGATGAAGAAACTCGCCGCATTGCAGCGCTGCTCAAGATGCCTGTAGATGAGCTGGAATTGTCAGTGCGGTCGGCTAATTGTCTAAAAGCAGCCAATATTATAACACTTGAAGACCTCGTTCAAAAAACGGAAAATGAAATGCTCAAATTCCGCAATTTTGGCCGCAAATCGCTTAATGAATTGACAGCTATTCTCGAAAATTTGGGCATCGCATTTGGCATTGATGTGAGCAAATATCAAGAAGTCGCTGCCAAATCTGAACACGTCTCGATTTTGGACGACGAATTTTAACGAGGAAACCAATGAGGCACGGGAAAAGGGGTAGAAAGCTGGGTCGCACGGCAAGCCACAAAAAAGCCATGCTCAACAATATGGCCACATCTCTGTTTGACAACGGCAAGTTGCGTACTACACTGCCAAAGGCGAAAGAATTGCGCAGTGTCGCCGAACGATTGATCTCTTTTGCCAAGCGTGGCGACTTGCATGCGCGGCGTCAAGTCTTGCGACGCATTCAGAATAAGGTGGTGCTCACAAAGTTATTTGAAGAAATTGGTCCCTCATTTGCCGATCGAAGTGGCGGATATACGCGCATTTTCAAGCTCGGTTCCAGACGAGGTGACAGCAGCGAGTTGTGTTTGATTGAACTGGTGGCCGATGATGCAATAACCGAATCCGATGTTGGGGAAACCGGGTCTGACACTTCTGCTGAAGAAGAGGAAGTTGTAGAGGAAAAGAAAGACGCTTGACCTTCTGTGCATTTTAAAAGGGCAAATCGACAGATGTCGGTTTGCCCTTTTTGTTTGTTATTTGAAAGACAAAAAATTTGTAAAAAAGAAAAAACTCAATCTCTTGAGATATCGAGAATTTCGTAAGTGAGTATGCCGACGGGCACCTGTACATCGACGACCTCGCCAACGCGTTTTCCCAACAGAGCTTTGCCAATGGGAGATGCTGTCGATATTTTATTTTGATCAAAATCGGCTTCATCTACAGTGACCAGCGTGTACTGCATTTCTCTGCCATTTTTTTTATCCTGTAATTTGACCGTCGCCCCCAGATAGGCTTTGTCTTTGGGGATTTGGCTTTCGTCGATAATTTCTGAGTTCGTGAGTTTTTCTTGTAATTCAACAATTTTCTTTTCGAGGAATGCCTGTCGTTCTTTGGCTGCGTGATATTCGGCATTTTCGCTCAAATCGCCAAACTCGCGTGCCTTTTTGATCGCCGCAATGACAGTTGGTCGTTCTTTAGTTTGCAGACGGATCAACTCAGTTCGAATTTTCTCATACCCGCTTTTGGTTAGGTAAACGCGGTTCATAATAATATCCCATGAAACGAAAAGTCTATCTCGGAAGCCGATATTGGGTTTCGAGATAGACTTTTTTGCACACAATATAACATAAAAGGGCAACTTGTTGTCTATATGGAAAATAAGACCTTTATGACGAGATGTCAAGTTCAAAACAAATGCAAGGTATATATCGCGTTGTAAAAATAGTTCAGTCTGTTTGTGCGATGTGTATATTTGTGTGCAAAGTGATAATTTTCTCTCCGTGGTACACCATTCTGTATAGGAGCTGATATGGTAGATGCTGTTTTGGTGACAGGTGGAGCAGGCTATATTGGCAGTCACGCGGTTCGGCGTTTGCTGGAAGGTCACCGCCGGGTTGTGGTGCTGGATGACCTGTCAACGGGACACCGGGAAGTCGTTACTCTATTTGAACGGGTGTATGGACCAGAGCAATTTTGTTTCGAGCATGTCAATTTGCTCGATTACAGTGCTCTGGCTTCTGTTTTTGATGATCACGATTTTTGTGGTATTATCGATTTTGCCGCCCGGACGCTGGTAGGAGAATCTCAAGATATACCGTACAGATATTTTGAAAATAATGTGATTGCTTTTCAGAATTTGTTGGATGTGGGCAAGGGATTGCCCATTGTGAAATCATCTACGGCGGCGACGTATGGCGAACCCCGCGCAGAACACATTCCGTTGAAGGAAAATTATCAGCAGAAATGGATCGCTGATGGCGGCTTTGAGAAAAGTCAGTTAATGCCCGCTGCAGTGGATTTTGAGACACTTTTGAGATGGTATAAAAAACATATCGCTTTCAAACTCTCCGAAGAAGATATTGCTCTGCTAAAAATTCCCACGAATGTTTATGGCATTACGAAAATGATGGATGAACGCCTGTTGCTGCATGCCGAGCGAGAGGCTGGTGGAAGATATGTTGTTCTCCGCTATTTTAATGCCGCAGGTGCCGATCCTTCGCGGTTGATTGGTGAAGATCACGATCCCGAGACGCATTTGATCCCCATTGTTTTGCAAGTGGCTTTGGGGCAGCGCGAGAAGATAGTCATATTTGGGGATGATTATGCAACCCCCGATGGCACGGCTGTACGAGATTATATTTCTGTGATGGAATTGGCCGATGCACATATTAAGAGCCTGGATATGTTGTTGGCAGGGGGACAGTCTGCGACGTACAATCTCGGCAGGGGGCAGGGCGTGAGCGTGCGGGAGATTCTGGAAGCTGCACGTGAAGTGACCGGCCATGAGATTTCCGAAGAGGCAGGACCGCGGCGTAGTGGCGATCCCGCAACGCTTATTGCCGATGCGAGTCGCATTCAGCGCGATATGGGATGGGCTGCGAAGGAAACGCTATACGAGACGCTGGAATCCGCCTGGCACTGGCATCGGCTCCATCCACATGGGTATCGAGTTGTGCAGGAGGAGCGATTCAATCCTTTTTGGAATCGGTGGGTCAATATCGCCGCCCATCGCGCAGACAGACCCTGGCGCGGAGAAACGCAGCTTATGGAGGGAGCAGATGATAAGGCTTATGATCCCGAATGCTATCTCTGCCCTGGAAATACGCGCGCGACGGGCGATGTAAATCCCAATTACAAGAGTGTGTGGACATTTGAGAATGATTTTCCCACGCTGGTATTGGACGCCTATCAAACGCAGGCACAATTGGGTCCATATCTCTCGCGTACATCTCGGGGTGTGTGCGAAGTGGTGGTCTATTCACCGAATCACGCCCAGCGTTTATCAACGCTGTCTTTGGATGCGTTCGTTCAGGTGATTGACGCATGGGCGGAGATTTACGATCGGTTGGGGAAGGCGTCTGATATTGTGTATCCGCTGATTTTTGAGAACCGGGGCACGGTGATGGGCAATTCTCAACCGCATCCTCACGGACAGGTTTATGCGTATCGCGAGATTCCCGATCTGATAGTGAAACCGCAATTGGCTATGTTTGAATCCTATCGCGAGAAAACGGGGCGCTGTTTTGTGTGTGATGCTAACCACATGGAAGCCGGAGATGGCCGGCGAGTTATTGTTGATCGCTCTCATGTGCTGGCTTATGTTCCGTTTGCCGCGCAATTTCCCTATGATGTGGTCATTGTGCCAAAGGCACATGTTGCGAGCTTGCTGGATTTGGAAAGGGAAGATCGGCGCGATTTGGCAGTGGGGTTGCGCGATGTTCTCGGCGGGTTAGACGAGTTGTTTGGAGCGCCGTATCACTATACTCTGGCATTGATGCAAGCACCAACAGATGGCGTGGATCGCGGCTATCACATGCAAATTCACATTACGTCGCTTTTGCGGGGACCTGGCTTGCGAAAGCACGTGGTAGGGGCAGATATTTTTGGCAATCTCATCAATCCCTCAGATCCGGATATGACGGCAGAGGAGATTCGTTGGGCGATGCGGAAAGTCGAGAAGGGGTAATTTCAATGTTGCATTCGATTATTGCACAGGCGCGAGACGCTTTTGCATCGGTTTTTGAGGGGCAGGCGGATGTCGTCGTGCAGGCACCTGGGCGCGTCAATTTGATTGGGGAACACACGGATTACAATGAGGGATTTGTGTTTCCCGCCGCGATTGATCGCTGGGTGGTTGTTGCGGCGCGATCGAGAGTTGATTCGCGGGTGCGGATTTACTCGGCGATGCACGAAGAGGTGGCTGAGTTCCAGAGCGATGGTGTATTGGAGGCGCAAGGCAATTGGGCGGATTATCCAAAGGGCGTGGTGCGCGAGTTTCAAAAGCTCGGGCATTCGCTGTGTGGTTTTGATGCGGCGATTGTGGGCAATGTACCTATGGGGGCGGGATTGAGCAGTTCGGCTGCTGTGGAGATGGCGGTGGGGAAGGGACTGGTTGTGTTAAATGGCATTGAAATAAGCGGGCCTGATCTGGCTCTTTTGGGACAGCGCGCAGAAAATCATTTTGTGGGTGTCAATTGTGGGATCATGGATCAGTTTATCTCGGCAAATGGCCGGGCAGGTCACGCGCTTTTTCTCGATTGCCGCGATCTCTCGTTTGAGCTTGTCCCTCTTTTTGGCGACGATGTTCAAATTGTGATTTGTAACTCGGGCGTGACGCGCGGGCTGACGGATTCGGCATATAATGATCGGCGGGCCGCGTGTGAAAGTGGGGTCTCGCTTCTCGCACGAGAGATGGGAGCAGATATACGGGCACTGCGCGATGTGTCGATGGAGATGCTGGATGTTTACGGTGATGCGCTATCGGAATCCGTGCTGAAGCGATGTCGCCATGTGATAACTGAAAATGAACGCACGCAACGGGCAGTTGTATTGCTCAAGCAAGGAGATTTATCGGGATTTGGACAGTTGATGGTCGCATCCCACGAGAGTTTGCGAGATGATTACGAGGTGAGTGGGGAGGAACTCGATCTGCTGGTGGAAATCGCGCTAAATGTGCCAGGGGTGCTCGGCGCGCGGATGACTGGCGCGGGGTTTGGGGGGTGTACTGTGAATATCGTTGAACGAGATGCTGTTTCAGCTCTGACAGATGCGATAAATGATCGGTATTCCAGGATAACTGGTTTGACGCCTGAGATTTACGTTTGTTCAGCGGTCAATGGCGCAGAGCAGGTGGGTTAAAGGCAAACCCTTGACCTATTTCTCAAAGCTGAGTAAATTTCTCATAAGGGTAGCGGCGAATTGGATAGTGATGGGGGGGTGTTTTCAATTAAAATAAGAGGAGCGTTTATTATGCGATCAATTCCTGTAAAATATGAAAACGGTGTCTTCATACCGCTTGAAACACTGAGAGAAATTGATGAAGGAGTCACAGGAGAGGTCCATATTCAAGAAGCGGACAAAGTGGAAGCGATGAAGTCATTTTCATTTTTTGGTCTCTGGAAAGATCGAGAAGACATTTCTGATGGTATCTCTTATGTTCGTAACCTTCGCGATCAGCACAGGTATGAGAAATGAGTGAATTTTTGATTGATACCGATGTCTTGATTGATGTTTCCAAAGGGAGCACCAATGCCGTTAATTTTCTCGCTGGTCTCACAGGGACAATTTCTATCAGTCGAATTTCTGCGACAGAACTTATCGTTGGAGCAAGAGATAAACGAGATCAACTTGCGATTGAAGACTTTATTGCTCATTACACAATCAGAGAGCTACATAGAAGCACTGGTATCAGGGGATACAATCTCTTAATAGACTATACTTTGTCGCAGGGGTTGACGATTATGGATGCTCTAATCGCTGCTACCGCCATTGAGCATGATCTGACGCTTGTTAGCAAAAATGAAAAGCATTTTCGACAGATTCAAAGTTTAGAATTTTTCAGAGCAAGATATTGATCAGATAGGATGAGAAGGATTTGGATGTAACATAGATATTCACCTCGCAAGAATTTTTCTCAATCCGATTATGGAGAAAGATGCACGTTCTGACAAGCGAATTGCACAAGATGAACAGAAGACCGAAAATATGGAAAATAAAAAACAGGCAATCCTAATGTAGAATTGCCCGTTTTTTTGTGCAAAAGTCTATCACGTATTTTAGCCGTCTGTCGTACCGGCGGCTAATAGCGCCTTTACTGCTGCTTCGGTGCGATCTCCGCGTAGCTTCAATGCATTGATGACGCCATTTTTATTTATCAGAAATACCGACGGAATGCCCCATACACCGTAGGATTTTGCAATTGCCTGCGTCTTTTTTTTGTCAAATACCTGCACATAGATCAGCTTTTCTTTTTCCACAAAATCTCGCAGTGCCTTCTCATCTCGATCCAGACTCACGCCCACGACTTCCAGGCCCTGATCGCGATACGTTTCGGCGATTCTTTTTATTGTCGGAATTTCATCGATGCAAGGACCACACCACGTTGCCCAAAAATCGATCAACACGGCTTTTTTGCCGCGATAATCTGATAGTCGGAATGTTGATCCATCCAGTCGCTTAGCCTCAAATGTAGGAGCTATATCTCCCAAGCTCAACATCTTGCGCTCTTCCATATCCAATTCCGCTATATAACTCAATTCTTTTTTTTCCGTCAGATCAATCGTATCGACTTTGCTCCAGCGCTTTCTTGAACTGGGACTACTAAAAAAACGAATTTCAATCTGTGCATAAGGCAGATCGCGCAATTCAAACAGCCCACCTTTATCTGTTTGAGTGCTGCTTGCTGGGACAGATTTCATGGGATCATCGGCTAAAACACGGCTGCTTACATAAACCCCTGAAACAGGTTGTCCTTTATAAGTTGCAAAACCGGTAACTCGCGCATCGCCCAGAGGCTCAAAGTTCAATGTTACATCGCGATCTTTGATTACCAGCACCTGAGATTGAACACTGCGATGTATTGCGATTGTGCGTCCATCCCTTTCCTCTTTTGCGGGTGCGGTTACGGAAATATGATATTTTCCTGGCTCCAGACCCTCCTGGCGATATGCACCATTAGCGTCCGGGCGGCCTACTTGAGGTCTGGATTCTGCTCCGTTAAGGGCAATGGTTCTGACCCTTAGCCTTTCTACGGGCACACCAGTTAGCGATATCACACCTGAAACAGAGTACAAACGCAAACGCTCTACGCGGATATCTATCACATCATCGGCAGGCATAACTTTTTGATTCACTATTCCGGTCTCGGGATGATTCAACCAGATGTGACCACCCGCTACGTCATTTAGAGTGAACAGACCCGATGCATGGGTGTAAGTATTACGCTGGAAGGGTAATGCGGGCAATGTATATACTTTCTTTTCAGGATCCGGCGGAGGTCCAGGACCAATACGCGCCCAGGCAATGGGTTTGCCCAATTCATCCACAACGCGACCGCGAAACGTCGTTCCTTTTTTAAGACTAATCACTACTTGCTCTTCAATAGCATTTTCAACTTCTCGAGCGATTTGTGTGTATCCTTTTGCTGCTGCTTCAAAAGTAGCCTTCGGACCCGAGATCTGCCAGCCTTCAAATTTCCCGTCGGCATCTGTAGTCACGACCTGAGGGGACAATCGTCGGTCTTCTAAAGAATCATCCGAAATCACCACAACAGCATTGGCAATCGGATTATCGAATTTGTCGAGTACGAGGCCAGATATGCGTCGCGAGTTGAGCAAGAGCAGATCGATGTCTTCAATTTTACTCTCGGGTTTTGCCTCAACAGTTACGGGTTCAGCCGCATTCTTAGATGCGATCCGCACGCGATATACGCCAGGAGTGACTTCGACGCGATAATGGCCATTTGTATCTGTCAGGGTTCCGGCATGCACCTCGCCATCGTCGTATTCAACCCATATTCCCATATTTGCTACAGGGTGGCCATCGCGCTGATCGATCACTTTACCAGATATTGTTGATAGGTGATCGATAGGTGGCTTATAAGATATAATACCAGAAACACCGAGATAAAAAGATCCATCGCCTTTTTCTACCAAACCCCATACAAAATCGCCGGGAATACCGTGCTTGCGCGTCAATCGCAACCACATCCCATCTTTATACCGCATCAAGCCTCTGGCTTCTACCACTGTTTGATCACCTTGATGCGTACCAAACCATAGATCGCCATTTTCTGTTTGCCAGATATTTCGAGACGCATTTATAGGCAATCCAACATGTGCATCGTAGTGTGTCCAAGCTGTGCCGTCAAAGCTGGAAATTCCTCCTCTGCGCCGCATTACGGTGCGCCCAATAATCGATCCATGCACGGCCCAAAGCGTACCTTCCCGATCATAGAATAGCTTATATATCTTGTGGCCATCGTATCTATTGCCATTACGCACGCCCTCTATGGGTACGCTATCGACAATATGAGAGGTCCATTTTCCATCTTTATAGTGGCTCAATCCGCGAAGGGTTGCGATCCACACGCCGCCTTTGGGGTCGGCTTCCACATTGTAAACCCGATTGTGAATCAATCCATCTTTCACGGTATAGTTGCGCCATACTTTGCCATCAAAATGCAAGACACCGTTTCCACCCTTGAAGCGATCGGAGCCTCCGTATGCTCTGATATTTCCCATACCGTGGTGGGAAATCCAGATACCGCCAGCCTCATCTTCGGCAAAGTCATATCCAGCGGTAATTTTTCCCAGGCCCGTTGTTTTTGAATCCCATATCTGCCATGTCTTTCCGCTAAAGCTCACGACAATTGGCCCATTTTTATTTATACCGGCAAACCAAATTGAGCCATTGCGCGCTTGCATAAAGGCATGTATCTGGTCGAATGAACCCCCTTCCGGCAATGTGAACTTTTGCCACGCATCTCCATCTTGCAAATAGAGGCCCTTTTCGCCGCGCCACCACAGGCGACCATCGCGCATTTTCATCGGAAGTTCTCGCTGTGATACGTCACTGGTATCGGTTACGGCAACACCACCTTCAAATACAACCTTTGGATCATTGTGATCGCCTTTTGAAGTGGTCAGGCTGCCAATAGTTGTCGCTCCGCCGATAAGTGCCACTGCCATCACCAGTGCCGATACGCGACCAACGCGCGGGATCACATGGCCGCCCAGGGTGATAATGCGATTGACACGCTCCATGACCTGAGTTGTTCGCGCCATGTCCATGCCCAGAGCCATCGTAGGACGTGGTTGTAGTTGGATCGCCACATTGAGAAGCGTGTCTGCATAGCTTTCAGAATTGCCGGTCGTAGTTACAGTCCAATCATCGCAGGCTTGTTCTTGAACTTCAAAAAGCAGATATTTGACGCGGTGGAATAGGGGATTGAACCAGTAAAACGCCATACCGATCATTGCCAGCAGACGATATAGGCAATCCCATCGCTTGACGTGAATGAGTTCGTGAATCAAAATCGATTCCAATTGTTCGTGCGATTTGATCATAGGCGTGGGCAATACGATTACAGGCTTCAAGAGTCCGACCTGAGTTGGACTGCCGATTTGGTCACTGACGGCGAGTGCAACAGATCGCCGAATACCCAATTGATTCTTTAAGATCTGTAAATCATTTTGAAGCTGTTCGTCTTCACAGGACAATAGAGATCGGCGAAACGTGCAAACCGTTATTAGAGAATAGATTATACGAATCAGTAAAATTAATACACCAATAGTATAGACCGCCATTACAGCATGCAAAGCATATACTGAAGTGATTTTATTCAGTATGTAGGCTGCCCAATTGACCGATTCTGTCTTAGCATTTTTGCCAAAAACAATCTGTGCGGGGGAGGGGGATACGAAGTCTTGAGATAGGTCTGAGTTTTCTGGCAACGCCTTATCAGACATCCTTTGTTGCGTCAATGCAGGTGTGGATTTCACCAGAGGTGTATCGGGTGCGACAACAGGTTGAACGGATGGAAGAGTTGGTTCTGTAGAGGGCAATAGTGAATCAAATTGTAAACGCAGTGAAGGCAGGCACAAAGACGCAATGGGAATGATCAGCACGCCGATAAGACACCAGTTCAAAAGCAAGCTGCGTTTGGCTGCCTGTCGTGTGCCCAGGATCCACACAGCAAATAGCACGATCCCCATAAAGAGAGAGGTCTTGATAGTCGCATCGAGGAGAAATATGGCAATGGGATCCAGCATAGATGTGTCGATCATGATGTGCCTCCTTTGCGCTGCTTGAGTTTTTCACGCAATCGCGCTACGTCGTCCAGATCTATCTCTTCGTCTTCAACGAGTCGCGCCAGCAATAGTTCGGTTGAACCGCCAAATAGTTTTTGAATGATGTGTTTCATTGCCGATGATTGAACGCGTTGCTGTTCGATAACGGGGCGGTACACATTGGCGCGGCCTTGCTTTTCGTGCGCCACATAGCCTTTGTCTTCCATGATTTGCAGGAGTGTGCGAATGGTCGATCCTTCTAATCGGTCAGGTAATTTTGCCTGGATCATCTCGACGGTTGCTTCTTTCTGTTGCCAGAGTACCTGTATGAGTTCCATCTCACGGTCAGTTAATCCCTCTTGTCGCGGTCTTGCCATTTTTAGCTCCTTTTACAGGTTCTGCGAAATAATTAGCATATCAATTTTCAAAAAAATAGCCGATTAAAAATTCATTGTCAAGCCTAAAATGCGAAATAATTAGCAGTAATTTTTCAAATGCACAGAAAGTGCTCCAGATTGCAAGCCTGGTAAAAATTGGCTATATTTTAGCAGGTTGCTTTCCCCTTCTCCCGCAACAAATTGGAGGCAACACAATGGCTTATCTCCCCGGTGTTCTCGCTGCCGAACTGGTCGGCGGGAATCAGATGGCGCTTTACACGCGCGATAATTGCCACCTGCAATTCTTTTCCCCGTGGTTGCTCGTTGAGACCCCCGAAGAGTCCGCTCGGTCTGGTTTTGTCGGGGTTTCGGGTTGCGTGCGCCTCAAAGGAGGAGGCGAATTTCGCGCGCGGGTACACTTTCACAATTGGTCCCATTTTCTCGCAGCACGAGATCGCCTCGCTCAGGATAGAATACCGCATTTTAATTTTAACAATCCCGTGCGGCAGCATCTGACGCTTTCGGGACAAACTCTATTTCGCGGCATGCGCTACGGCGACCTCCACCGCTTGCAACTCGATATCGAGACTCTCACGCTCGATCCCTCGGCATCCGATGCACAAATCATTCTCATCTCAATTTCCGATTCTCAGGGCTTTGAAACCGTGCTGAGTGCTACGGATATGAACGAGGCAGATCTGCTTCGCAACCTCAATAAAGTGATTGAAGCGCGCAATCCCGATACGATTGAAGGCCACAATATTTTTGAGTTTGACTTGCCCTATCTCGTCGCGCGCGCCCAGCACTATGGTATTGCCCTAAAGTGGGGGCGCGATGGGTCGGCATTGCGCGCGGGGCATGGGCAGCGCGTCTTTAAAGTTGGGGCACAAATCCCGGGTTTTCGCCCGGCTTATGTCCACGGGCGACACATTGTCGATACTCTACAGCAAGTGCAGCGTTACGATACCGGGGGCAAGCTGGAGCGCTATGGCCTCAAGCAAGTCATCCACGCACTCGGCCTCGAACGGGCGGGGCGCACGTTTGTGGATGGGGAAGATATTGCCCGCACATGGCGCACCAATCCGCAACGTCTCATCAACTACGCACTCGACGATGTGCGCGATGTCAAAGCACTCAGCGAGGTGGTTGTTCCCACCGAATTTTATCAGACACAGATTTTGCCTTATGGCTTTCAAGACGCTGCACTCAGCGGTCCGGGAGAAAAAATTAATGCCCTGATGGTTGGGCTTTATCTGCGGCGCAATCTCGCCATTCCCAAACCGCGTCCATCGAAGGGATTTAGCGGGGGCTATACGCGACTCGTGGCTTCGGGCATTTTTAAGCGCGTGGTCAAAGCCGATGTCGAAAGTCTTTATCCATCGATTATGTTAACCCAACAGATCCGGCCAGCGACCGATACTGAAAATGCTTTTTTGCCCATGCTCGAACATCTCACGCAACGACGCCTTGGGGCCAAGACCAATTTTCAAAGCGCGCGTGACGAAACCGATCGCGCATACTGGAATGGGTTGCAGGGCAGCTACAAAATTCTCATCAATTCTTTTTACGGCTATCTGGGATACGGACGCGCGTGTTTTAATGACTACCACGCCGCGGAAAAAATTACTGTAATCGGGCAGCAAATCGCCCGCCAACTCGTGGCTGAGTTGCGCGATGCCGGTGGGGAAATTATAGAAGTAGATACCGATGGGGCTTATTTTGTAGTGCCACCGCATGTCAAAACAGAGGCCGATGAAAAACAACTCATTGAAGAAATTTCGACTACTTTGCCCCGCGGCATTCATCTTTCGCACGACGGTCGCTTTAAAGGGATGGTCAGCCTCAAGGCAAAAAATTATATTCTCGTCGATTACAACGGCGGTGTATCGCTTGTGGGCAGCAGCCTGCGAAGCCGACGCGATGAACGCATTTTTCGCCAATTTATTGCACAGATCGCACCCTTGCTCGTCAATGGCGATACAGAAGCCGTTTCTCGCGCATATCTGTCCCTTGGACGCAAGTTGCAAGACGGCAAGATTGATCCTGAAGATTTTTGTCGATTTGAGCGCATTACGAAAAAAACCTTTTCAAACCCGAATCTGAGCCGGCTTGCCACGGCTGCCAAAGGCTGTCGCATTGGAGAGCGGATCGCGGTTTACCAGTGTCAGGATGGCTCCCTTTCCCGCACAGAATTTTTTACTCACGACGAAGATCGGGGCTATTTGCTGCGCCGATTGCACGATATGGCCGAGCGTTTTCGCGTTCTATTTCCCGATGGCGAATTTCGCCGCCTGTTTCCCCTGATCCAACCCGTTGCACGCGATCAACTCCGTCTGTTTTAAACAAAAAAAGAGCAGGTTATTACCTGCTCTTTAATCTTTAATGTAGATAGAGGCTCGCGTTTTCTTTTATTTTCCTCGGTCCAATAACCGGGCCAGGCCTGTTTCGATCACGCGCCCACCGCGGTCTGTTACGCGAACCCGCGTAACTGCCACATTGCTCGTATCGCCCACTCCTTGTACCAAGTCCGCCACGCGCAGTTCAAAAATGTAATCTGCTGGTGCAGGCACCGGAAACTCAGGCGATGGCCCACTGCTATTTTGCAATCCCACGCGCGGTCCAGCAATCTGCTTCCAAAAATACATTAGCGCGTCCTGGTCTGGGTCCGAACTACCAGTGCCATCTAAGACCACGCGCAGCGCGTCGTGAAAATCCAATTCCCGGTCTGGACCGACAATAGCAATAGGGGGGGCTTGTGTTACGGCAATACGCACTCCTGAGGTCACCAGTGTCTCAGATTGGCCGTCACCCAATTCTAAAAACAACTCATAAACGCCGGGTTCGATAGGTGCTCTCCATACAACTGTCACTGAATCTTGAAACAGATCAATCAGTGTGTCAGCACGGCTGGCCGTAAATTCGCCCCCGGTCGCAATCCAGCGAAAATCCAACTCATCATTGTCCGGATCATCCGTCACGATGGTAATTTGTACTTCCTGCCCGCGCCCTACCGATGGATCAGGCCCCCGGTCTGTACGCAAATCCAGTATTTTGGGACTTTGCTGACGGTCGAGCAAGCTACAGCCACCAAGGCAGGACATACAGACACAGGTAAAAAATAATAGATGCGTTAGTTTCTGCATGACAAGACCATACGCAGAGGATTCATTCTGTCAATACAATATCCAACAAATAAATAGGGTATCTGTTCCAGAAATTTGTGAAGGCTCCCAGCCCGTAACTTATTTCTCTTTTCGATATACCTGCCATATGGCTGCGCTGAGGGTCAGGGTAGCAAATGTCACACTTATTATAACACAAAACCACAAATGGGTATTAGCACCGGATGTTGTTAGATAAAGAGATTGGCGCAAACCATCCATACCATAAGTTAATGGATTTATCGCCATCAGATATGCCAGCCAGCGCGACGCGCCTTCTGCGGGAAAAAACGCGCCGGATAGTACCCACATCGGAAATAAAAGCAAATTCATTACTGCGTGAAATCCCGCAGTGGATGAAGCCTGCCAGGCTATCGCAAAGCCCAAAGCTGTGAGGGCAATGCCCAGCACAGCTAAAAAAACGAGGGTCATGCCTAAAGATACGATGCTGATGGGAATATCCAGAAATACCAGAAATGTCAGAAATATCAGGCTTTCTAAAAATGCCAGGGTTCCACCGCCCAAAACTTTTCCCAGCACCAATCCGGTCCGCGATACAGGTGCGACCAGCACCGATTGTATAAATCCTTCGCGCCGGTCTTCAATTACCGAAATGGTCGAAAAGATCGCTGTAAATAATAGAATCAGCAACAATATTCCCGGATAAATATATTCCAGATATCCACTGGAAATCCCATGGGGCGCGAAAGACTTTTCAAAACCAGCGCCCAATAGCAACCAGAACACGAGAGGCTGGCCTATTGCACCGAATAGTCGATTGCGATCTCGGGCAAAGCGCACCAACTCGCGCCGCCACAGCGACACGACAGGCAACCAGAAAGCCATTCGCACTACAGATCCTCCACTTGAAATCCGTGTCCTGTTCTCTGTACAAAAACATCCTCAAGTGTGGGTACACTCAAGGTCATAGCCTGAATTTTCTCTCGCAGAAGAGGATACAGCTGCGCCAACAACTGCTGTCCTTCATCGCAGGCAATACGCACCTGTCCGTCAATTATCTGGACATCGCGGCGTACAATTTTTTTGATTTGCAATTGCAAGCCTTTGGGATCACGTGTCTCAAGGGTGATCACCTCGCGTCCTACTGTACGCTTTAATTCCTCGGGCGAGCCTGCGGCAATTAGCCGTCCACGATCTAAAATGCCGATGCGATCACAGCGCTCAGCCTCTTCCATAAAATGGGTTGTCAGCACGAGTGTCGTGCCATAGGTACAGCGCAAAGTATCCAGATCGTCCCAAAACCTTCGTCGTGCGCCGGGATCAAGCCCGGTGCAGGGTTCATCAAAAATCAATACTTCGGGGTGGTGCAACAAACTTTTGCACAGTTCAACGCGCCGCCGTAATCCGCCAGATAGTACTTCGACTCGATCTGTTGCGCGATCTGTGAGGGTCATCATGTCCAGTACTTCTTCGATGCGTTGGGAGAGCGGGCGGCCTTTCAAACCGTAGAGATGGCCTTGATGGCGTAGATTTTCCAATACGGTTAAACGCGTGTCTAAGCTTGGATGCTGAAAAACCACCCCTATATGTGCGCGCACAGCACTGGCAGTGGCGTTTTTGCCCAGCAGGCGGATCCTGCCCTGATCAGGGGACAGCATCGTACACAACATGCGAAATAAGGTGGTTTTTCCACCGCCATTTGGGCCTAAAAGGCCGTATATTTCCCCGGGCATTATCTGTAATGTGATGCCGTCTAAGGCAACGCGCTCGCCAAATTTGTGGCTTACATTTTCGACATATATTGCTGCTTGCACTTGACCGCTCCTGCACATACAAAGAAAGGTGATAGGCTGACCTATCACCTTCTGTATCTTCTGAATCGGATATCTACTTGTCTCACGCAATTCTGTCCAACATCATCACTGTCCACAACACGGGCAGATATATGAGCGTTGCTCGCATCAGGCGGCGTGCTAACACATCTGTGCGCGACTGCGCGAAGGTCAAACTGACGTACAAAAGGCCCAGGCCGAGCAACACAGCAACGCCAAAATACGCCACACCAGCCATGCCCAATAGCGCTGGCATCAGGCTGCACGACAACAAGACCAGGGTATAAAGTACCACCTGATGGGCGGTTCTATGGCCTTGCGGGTCTTCTATGGGCAGCATGCGAAACCCGCCTCGTGCGTAATCTTCGCGGTAAAGCCAGGCAATGGATAAAAAATGGGGAAATTGCCACAAAAACAAAATGCCAAACAGTGCCAGTGCCTCGCCACTCAAAACGCCTGTAGCTGCGGTCCATCCACCCACTGGTGGCAGTGCGCCTGCGATGGCTCCAATAGCGGTATTGTGCGGGGTTCTGGGCTTTAAGGGCGTATAGAGAAGCAAATATACCAATACGGTTAATAAGCCTACCAGCGCGGTCAAAACATTGACCAGCACGCCCAGATAGACAATGCCCATACCACTTAAAATTAACCCGAACCAACAGGCCAATTCTGGCGCAATGCGTCCCGCAGGCAGTGGTCGGTCAGCCGTGCGTCCCATTCTCGCATCGCGCTCGCGCTCCATAAACTGGTTCAAAACACCCGTGCCAGAAGTGGTCAAAAATGTGGCGAATAGCACATGGAAGATGTGAATCGGATCGGGAACATATCCCATGCCCAGCACATAGCCCACAGAAGTGCTGAACACGACCATTAGTCCAATCCGAAATTTAATTAAAACAAATAAGTCATTTACAAATGTTTTCGCATGTACCAGTTCGGCGTTCATAAAGGATATTTTAAAAAAAGAGGTTGATCAAAAGCGTCACTTATTTTTTCAAGCCATAACAATACCAGCTTTTGGGCTGTGAGTCAAGTACAAGAAAGATTTGCATTTGTGCATTGTCAACTTGCCCAAATGCAGTACGTAAAATGTTGGCCTTTTTTTAGAAGCTGTTTTAAAATATCCAGTGTGTTTACGAGCGGAGGAAGATATGCAACGTCTGACATTGACTGTCCGGGAAGAGAGCGGGATTGAACGCCGCGCATGGCCTGTAACCCGGGGCGTGCCTCTGCCACAAGGGGCTGTAGCCGAATGCACTGATTTGTGGTTGGAAGATGCTCAGGGACGGGCTGTAACCCTGCAAAGTCGTCCACTGAGCCATTGGCCCGATGGCAGTATCAAGTGGGTCCTGGTCGATTTTCAAGCCGACGTGGTCGGATCGGCGGTTTATCACTTGTGTTATGCTGGCGAAGCCCCTCGCGCTGCTCCGGCGAATCGATTGCAAATAAGCGAGAGCGACGAGCGCATTGTCGTGTGTACCGGCCCCCTGCGTTTTGCCGTGAGTCGGCGGCGCTATAGTCTGATACACGCGGTATCATTGGGGCGGCAGGAGGTAGATGGCTTTGTCGAAAAAGTCGCTGTGAGTTCGCAAGGTGGCGACAGTTGGGCCGATATTTGCGAGGCTTTTGAACTCGGGGAGACCCAGCGGCGGATCTACGGCATGGGCGGGATGTGCCGGGCATCGCTGGGGGAAAGCGCGTACCGGGTCCAGGTGGAAGAATCTGGGCCTTTGCGGGCGGTGATCCGCTGCGAAGGTGTCCTGGAATCCGAGGCGCCCATGCACCACTATGCCGGCTACCAACCCTTTCGTTTTGTGACGCGGATATACGCCTTTGCTGGCCACGCCTTTTTGCGGGTCCTGCACACCGTCGTGGTGGCCTGCGATCCAAATCAGACCGAATTGAGGGAACTGGCCGTGCGAATCCCGGTGGCATGGGGGGGAAAACAACGCTACCGGCTGGGTGGGAATCGATGGATGGAAGGCGTTCTGGGTCAGGACGAAGGCCTGCTTTTGGCCCAGCGTCAGGATCGCCACTTCCTCCTGGAACGGCGGCGCGGCGGACGCTCAGAGAGGGTGGCAGAAGGCGAACGGGCCGGTGGGTGGGCTGTGTTGGAGGGCGAGGAAGCCGGAGTTGGGGTGGCGTTGCGCTATATGGCCGAGGAATACCCCAAAGCCATAGGCGTGGATCGTGGGGGAATCGACGTATTTTTGTGGAAAGATCCGGATGGCGGACGACTGCATTTCAGGCGCTATGCCGAGGAAGTGGCCTGGCACGAGGGAGAAGGCGTGTACAGCGATGGCCTGGGCACGGCCAAAACCTCGGAATTTTTCATCGATTATTTCGAGCGCAATACCAGCGAAGACGCCCCCCAACGGCTGACAGCTTTGCTCGATTGGCCACACGTCGCGGTTGATCCTGGCTGGCTGGCCCGCTGCCAGGTCACAGGCGGCTTTGCGGTTCGAGCGGTAGATACCTTCCCGCACTCCGAGCGCATGCTCGACGGCTTTCTCGAGTGGATGGCGCGCAGCATTGAAGTCAACCGCTGGCGCGGTTTTTTTGACTGGGGCGATGTGCTCGTGGCCTGGGAGGAATCGACCGGCGACTGGCGCTTCCGGGGCCGGTGGGGCTGGTGCAACAGCGAGTGGGACCCGCGCCACGGGGTGTGGATCCAGTATTTGCGCAGCGGGGCAGGGCGTTGGTTCCGTCTCGGTGAGGCCATGACCCGGCACTCGATGGATGTAGATACCTGCCACTACCACCCGCTCAGGCCGTATCGAGTCGGCGGCTGTTTCCGACACAGCATCGACCACTTTGGCGACGAGCCTTGCGCTTCGCACACCTTTATCGACAACTGGATCGACTATTACTATTTGACGGGCGACCACCGGACATTGGAGGTGCTCGGGGAAGCTGGCGAATTTTTTCTGCGCTATCGCTGGAGTGAAGATCCCCGTTTTTCCTTTAGTTTGCGCAGCATTGCCAACACTTTGCGCGGTTTGCTGTACTTGTGGGAATTAACGGGCGAAGCGCGTTTCAAACAGCGCGCCGAAGAAATTTTTCAAGTTATTGCCCGAGGTCAGAACGACGACGGTAGTTGGCACAAGCGCTTTCAGGTTTCCACCCCCGATCGGCTGCCCGACCAGGCGCCCTACGGCATGGCTACCGAAGGTACGACTCTGGCCGTAGAAATGGGCACCGCAACACCTTTTACTCCGGCTGAGCACAAAGCTCTGGGTGGGGCTTCTGCCGCGGGCAAACTCGTGCTGCCCTACGCCGACCAAAAGGGCTATCAGACCCACTATTTAATGATCGGTCTCGAATTGCTGCACCGGCTGACAGGCCGGACCGATGTGGCCAAATGCTATCTGCGGGCTGTAGATTGGTTTTGCGGTGGGCCTGGCGTTTTCGATCCTGAAATGGCATGGAAGCAGCGATATGGCGGGGTGCTGTGCCGCCACCTGAGCTATGCGTACAGGCTGACAGGCGAGAGAGGCTATTTGGAGGTGGGCCGGCAACTGCTGCGCCGCCTGGCTGAATCTCAGGATTGGAGCGACGATCCCAAAAGGCGCGGCGCAGTGGGCATGAGTCCTATGTACTTGAGCCTGCTGTTTTTCGGCGTGCCCCATTTGTTGGGTGCCCTGCAAGACGCGGGGATGGACGAGTAGCTGTAGGGCGTATCTGTATTCTCTAAAAATTATGCACATTATGCCCTTGCAAGGGGAACCAGAACCAATCTATGATAAATACCAGCCCCGTGCTCACCGCCTGTGCTGCCAGCAGGCCGATAAAAAACGGCTTTCCCCTTTCGTACAATTGCACGCCGCCCATTTTCATGACGACCGCTTTGATTGACCAGACAATAAAAATCGAAAAGACCGTCTTGCTCACGCCGTAGTTCCCTTGCATGGCCAGGCCAATCGGGTGCAGGGGCCACCACGGCACCCAGTAGCGAACAGTCGTCAAAATCGCCATCAGCCCCATGCCGATAAATGCCCACATGACCCTGCCATTGCCGCCGGGCGCCAGAGGATTCCGAATTTCTGTAATCACAAAATCAAATGCCACAGGTCCCGTCTTCTTCATCCCCATATTGCCCAGATTATAGGCTCCGTATTCATAACTCAAATACAGCGTATCCACTATTGAGATGGTGAATCCCAGCGCCAGTGCCAGCCACAGCACTGGTGTAATTCGCCGCGGACTGACGACCTTATCCACGGCTTTTACCGCCTGAGTGAACGGCGGCATCAAAAATCCCTTTCCAATATCGGGCCACTGATTAAACACATGCATGAACCCGAGCACTACCACGCCGGAAAGCCCTACCATATTCGAACCAAATGCCTGTACCACAGCATCGTGGGGCTGAATGCGATAGTACACATAGACCAGTCCCAATTCCGCAATGGCGCGGGCAAGGCCCAGGAATAACAACATCGCCAAAATGAGAAAGCAAAATACCACCCACAAGGGCATGCCCGCCGTATATAGCCACGCCGAGACAAATGCAAATGCTCCCAATAAGCCGAATACTGCCATGCGATAGGACAATAATTCGCCGCTATCATCAACTTCGCAGTTGGGATATAGCGCCTTGCGTATCACGGCCTTCAAATGCGCGCGCGCCATCCACAATCCCCAGGCAGATAAAAAGATCAACGCGCCCATGCTCTGCCAGCCCAGAGCATCGCTTGTCCAGTGGTGGGTTGCTGCGCCGATTTGATAGCCAAAGATATTGAATACATACACCTGAAACGCGGTCAAAATAATGAAGAACCACACGCTGAAGAGTACATCCAGGCGCGCAAAATATCCGAATCCAATGGCGTAAAAACTCAGGCGATTTACCATCCAGGGAAAGTCTGGAATCGGTTGCCACTGTGTTTGTTCAATGTCTATATGCGGAAATGCCGGGGTAAAATAAGACGCGATATTCCACAATTTCAAGAGCATGACCAGAGAAAATGCGATCCAGAATAGGGGAGAGCGAAATGTTTTTTCCAGTCCGCCGCCCTTTTCTGTTTCTGACAGAGATTGTGCGACTTCGACAAGTGGATAAGCCAAACGCTCGTAATCCACCCATTGCTTTCGCAAAATTACGACCAGGCAAAATACCCCAAAGCCCATTGCGCCGAAAAAGCACATCCACCAGAAAACGGGTACTGCCCACACGCGCCACGGAGGGGACCCGCCTCCGCCTTCAAAAAACCGCGTCATTTCACCGGTGGCATTCGACGGTGCGAGCCAGGTGGGGATGGTGTTGTGTATAAAACCCCATCCATTTTCTACAGATGCAAAATAATAGGGGGCTGCCAGAACCCCGAAGAAGTGTCCCGTCAACCCGTCGTAAGCCAGCGCGATACCCACAAAGCCCGATCCCAGAACCACCAGCAATTCCGACCGCGAAAGCCCCCAACCTGCCCGCAAGTGATTCAATGTCAGGTTGAGTGTACACGCGATCAAAAACGGAAAGAAAAACGCCATGGGGAAATGACTGCGGCTGATGTTCGATCCCGACGTGTAGTACGGCATCCACTCATTCCACAGCACGCTTGTAGTAATCACCACTATCGATGCAATTACCGACCGCGTTGTCACCGCTCGCACGGGTGTTGTTTCCGAGAGTTGTTTGAATCGCTCTGCCATGATTTTCACTTACTTATTTCGTTTATCCAGATCTGCCTTGATCTCTTTGGCTTTTTCGTCGTCGATTTCATAAAATTTCAACAGGATCAATCCCGCTATGGCCAGGATTGCGGGCAACACGGCAAAGAGAAAGCGCATCCAGAACATTACGCCCGGATCTTGCGCCACACCTTTTGTAGCGTCAAATCCGATGATTGCCAGAATATATCCCTGCCCGAGTGCGAATGTGGTGGCCTGTGTCACTTTTTGAAACCAGCCCGTTGCCGCACCGTACATGCCTTCGCGTCGAAAGCCGGTTTTCCATTCGTCCCAGTCACAGATATCGGCTTTCATTGACGTAATAATGAGCCAGAATCCCATCTCGCCGATGCGGACAAAAGGTTGCACGATGAGTTGTAAATAGGGCATTGCTGGCGTGTAGCAAAACCACTTCAAAATAGAACCCAGTAGAAGGGAGGAGATCGCAAGACCGAGGGTTTTGACCTTTCCGATTCGAGAGGACAAATAGGTCAATACGGGAATGGCGGCGAAGGATATGATGGTCCCGATAAAAACCGCGTGTCCCTGTATCTCGGCTCCAAATTTTACATCGCCCTGAGCAACGTGATAGATGTTGACATAAGGTCCCAATGCCAGGGTGAAATTGCCACCAAAAATGGTTACGACCGTCAGGCTGCTCAGGATGAGAAATGGTTTTGTCTTCATGGTTGTTTTAATCGCCCACCATACGGGTATTTTTTCCTGTTTGACCGCCTGTTCTGCGTGGCCTTCGCGCACGAAAAAAACAGTGGGTAACAAAAATATAAAAATAACCAGGCCAACGCCAATGCCGACATATTTGGCTCCCATCATGGTGTCGCCAAATATATCGAGCGTGCAAAAATAAAAGAGATAGCTCACGAGAATGGTGCTGATTTGCTGAAAAAACGAGCGGTACGCAAAGATATTTGTCCGCTCGTGATAGTTGTGGCTCAGTTCAAAGCCCAGACTGTTGTAGGATACTTGCAAAATGGTGACACAGGTATAGAGTCCCAGACTACCGATCATGAAGTATGCATACAGTGCGTCTTGACTCAGTCCTTTGGGTACGTTCAAAATGAGTGCGTAGCCAATAGCCGTCAAGATCGCGCCCAGAAGAAGATAGGGTCTGCGCCGTCCCCAGCGAGATTTTGTGTTGTCCGAAAGCCATCCCATAAAAGGGTCGGTAATCGCATCCCAAATTCGAGCTGCCAATAACACATTGCCCACGCGAAATGGATGCATGCCCAGTGTAATATTAAAAATGGGGCCTGAGAGTTTTTTGATCGAATTGACACTTGTGTTCATCGGCAAGACGCCGATGCCATAAGCGATTTTTTCGAGCAATGGTATCGATGGATACTCACGCCCAATAGGTTCGCCCTCGCCCCAGGGTGCTGCTTTTTGGTCTGTTTTACTCGTGGACACAAAATTCTCCCGTTTTTTATTTATTTTGGGATTCCCGATATTGCTTGTACTTTGCCGATGCTGGATTTACATGAGCATACGCTTCCAATTCCGTCTCCATTCCGCGGTCATTTTGCTGCGCCATCCACGCATCGAGTTCCGTCCGTATTTCTTTCATGATACCTGCGTATTGAACGTCTTCAGATAGGTTATTCAACTCGTAGGGATCGCTTTCCAGGTCATAAAATTCCACTGCCGGGCGGTGCTTCAAGGCGTGTACCCGGGGTGCAAGTGCCGGATTTTTTTCTGCTGCTTCTGCCCATCCCATTTCGTCCATAAATCGCGTCACATTGCACTGAAACACACCTTCGTGATTGAGATTTGCGATGTATTTATATCTGTTGGAGCGCACCGAGCGAATCGGGTAATCTGTCCCGTCCCGAACTCCGCGATTTGTATAAGCACCATATACGTAATCCCGGTGATGATTGCCATTTTCCGCGACGAGATGCCAAAAACTTTTCCCGTCAAATCCAGACCCTCCATCTGGCGCACCTGTCCTGCCCGTATCGATTTGCGCTGGATCGCCGCCTGCAACTTGTAGGAGCGTTGGCAAAATATCCACATATTGCACGAGGGCATCGCAGGAAGAGCCCGCTTCAATTTTGCCCGGCCAGCGCATGATCAATCCGGTATGCAGTCCATTTTCATAACACGTCCACTTACCGCCATAGGGGAAAGCAGATCCCTGTTCTGTTGAGAAAACCACGAGTGTGTTATCCGAGACAATTTGCATACACCGCCCTAATTCGGCGTCCAGTGCGGTAATTTCGGCATAGTACGCCGCCAATCGCTTTCGCGTTTCCGGGGTGTCGATTAAATACGGTGGAATTTTCACTTTATCCGGATCGTACATGTCCTGCGGACCTTTTGTATATGGCAGGTGGGGATTGCGCGATGCGACCACCAGACAATAGGGCTGCCCCGGTTCCCGATCTATAAAGGCTTGAATGGCACGGATAGATGCATCGGAATCCAGCAATTCATTAGTGCCAGTTGTTTTCAATACTTCAAAGGGAAATGATTCGGAAGGTCCGTAGTGTTGTTTTCCAATGATTCCAACGCGGTAGCCCAGTGCTTTGAAATGATGTGCCATGCTCTTAACACCCGTACGCACAAATCCACCCTGGGGGTACGCGCCATTGCGTATTGGAAACATCCCCGTATATAGCTGCTGTCGCGTGGGCGCGCAAATTGACGTGGAGGTAAAACAGCCATCAAAACGCATGCCTTCACGCGATAACTGATCCAGATTTGGTGTTTGCACTTCTGGATTGCCATATACGCCGCAGTCTCGCCACGTCATATCGTCTGCCAAAAACAATACAATATTGGGGCGATCATCTGACTGTGCCCGAAGTATTGATGGCATTGCAACGGTCGCTACGGCAGTTTGTTTGATAAATTCGCGTCGATTCATGGTTCTCTCCAGTGATCAGCGGTCAGCTATCAGACCCAACCCCTCAACCTCTCGCTTGCCTTTTATCTGTTTTCATCTGTGTCTATCGGTGGTTGCGTTTTCCGAACTTGAATGGCAAATGCCTCCTGTGGATTTCTTACTGTGATCCGGTGAATGTCTTCATCGGTAAAATTTGCTTTATGCATCAGCGGAATAAATTGGTCAAAAATGGCATTATAAGGCTTAAAGGGACGGTCGCCATATCCAAATGAATTGCCATCGTGAGAAAGCAAAACCCGGTCCAAAGCGCGAAATCTTCTCATGTGGCGCAGCATATCGAGATGGTGATTGAGCGTTTTATCGCTGATGCCATCCAGTCCGATCCACCCGCCTGCCCAGGCAATCGGAGGCAAATCGCCGGGATCTTTAACGCGTTGTGCGTGTGCCCAGATCCAGGCTTCTGGATGGACGCCCATTTCTTCGAGCATCGCAATCTGTTCAACAGCGGCATCCGTGCTGCCACTTGTGTGTGAGACAATTGTTAGACCTGTTTTGAGATGGGTTTTACCCGCCGCCAAAATGAGTTTTTTATCTATGTCAGACGGCATGCCGGGGTCAACGCCAATTTTGATAAATCCCGGACGAATATCTGTCCCATCAATCCCGTTTTCCCATTCATCAATCCAGCGTTGGGCAATTTGATCAATTGTTTCTTCAAAGGCATGCGCCGGCACATAGCGGTCGTGCGCTGCGCCAAAATACCCGGTGTTGGTCAGTATTTGCATCCCGGTTTCTCGTGAGATACGCCGGAGCAAATCCACGCGCCGTCCAAAATAAGCTCCTGTGCATTCACAAAGCGTTTGCACGCCAAATACTTTTAACATTTTGAGATAGGGGATAACTTTGGCGAATAATTTTTCTTCGTCGTATTGCGCCATTTTGACTGGTTGTCCGCCAAAAATGGACATGATGTGTTCGTGGGGAAGGGTGAACCCCATTTGATCGAAGGCTATCGATCCGGTCACAGTCATTACCTGTGGCTTGGACGCGAAAGCCGATGGTGCAATTGCCAATGCGCCCGCAGTTGCGAGGCTTTGTTGTATAAATGTTCTTCTCGTAATCATAAGCTCTTTAGAAGTTGTGTACATTGTGTCCCTGCAGGGGGAACCAGATGCAATCTATGACAAATACCAGCCCAGTACTGAATGCTTGCGCTGCCAGCAGGCCGATGAAAAACGGTTTTCCTTTTTCGTATAGCTGCACACCGCCCATCTTCATCACAACAACTTTGATTGACCACACAATAAATACCGAGAATACGGTTTTACTCACGCCGTAGTTCCCTTGCATGGCCAGTCCAATTGGATGCAGCGGCCAGGCGGGGATCCAGTAGCGAATTACGGTCAAAATCGCCATCGCACCGGCGCCAACTCCCGCCCACATCACGCGACCATCGCCTCCGAGTCCCAGGGGATTGCGGATCGCGTTCATCGCAAAATCAAATGCCCGCGGGCCAACGTGTTTGAGGCCCATATTTCCCAGATTATAAGCCCCGTATTCATAACTCAAATAGAGCGTGTTGACAATCGAAATCACAAAGCCCACGGCGAGCGATGCCCAGATCACCCCTGTAATCCGCCGGGGTGTTACGGTCTTATCCACAGCTTTCACCGCCTGCGAAAAAGACGGCATTAAGAAGCCTTTGCCGATATCGGGGAAAAAATTGAACACCCGCATAAATGCCAGCGCGGTGATGCTCGAAACCCCCATAATCGATGCCGATCCAAACGCCTGTACGACCGCGTCATTTGGCTCCAACCGATAATAAGCATAAACCAGACCCAGCTCGGACACAGCGCGTGCCAGGCCCAAAAATAACAACATTGCCAGAATCAAAAACACTATCGCAACCCACAACGCCATGCCGGTTGCGACCAGCCAGCACGTTGCAAACACGAGCGAAAGCACAAGGCCAAATACCGCCGTGCGATATGACAATAACTCTCCGCGATCATCTATTTCACAACTCGGATCCCACGCTTTGCGCCACACGGCCTTCAAATGAGCGCGCGCCATCCACAAGCCCCACACTGCGAGGAAAATGAGTGCGCCCATGCTCTGCCAGTTTAATAACTCATTTTCCCAGTGCAGACTGGAGGAACCCAGGGGATAGCCAAAAATATTCGAGGCATAGATCTGAAATGCCGTCAAGACGATAAAAAACCACACGCTGAACAATACGTCTAATCGCGCAAAATAGCCAAAACCTATGGCGTAAAAACTGAGGCGAAAGGGCAATGCGGGAAAATCGGGAAAAGCCCGCCAGTTCATTCCCTCAATAGAAATATGCGGAAAAGCTGGCGAAAAATAAGATCCGATATTCCACAGCTTTAACGCCATCACCAGGCCAAAGGCTATCCAGAACAATGGGGATCGGAGCATTTTTTCGAGTGTTCCACCAGGCTCGGTCTCGGTCAGCAGGCTCCCCACTTCTACGAGTGGATATGCCAACCGCTCGTAATCCACCCATTGCTTTCGCAAAATCACCACGACGCTGAATACCGCAAATCCCATCGCGCCCAAAAAACACGTCCACCAGAATATCGGTGCGACCCATACGCGCCAGGGGAATGTTCCCTTTCCGCCCTCGTAAAACCGCGTCATCTCTCCGGCCGCATTGGTCGGCACCTGCCAGTGCGGGATATGTTCGAGCAAGTACGTCGTCCAGCCGTTTTCCGTTGAGGCGAAATAATAGGGCGCAGCTACTACGCCGATCAGATGTCCGCTGATCCCGTCGTAAGACACCGAGATGCCGACCAGCCCAGAAGCCAGGACCACCAGCAATTCCGACCGCGTCAATGCCCAGGTTGATTGCCGATGATTTGCCAGCAAGTTGCATATACACAAGATCAAAAAGGGATAGTAGAGCGCTACGGGAAAATGGCTGCGGCTGATATTGGATCCCGATGTGTAATACGGCATCCATTCATTCCACAGCACACTGACCAGAATCATGGCGACCGACGCAACAGCGGTTCGATACGTACGTAACCCCCTGCCGAGCGGTTTTTGTGTATGTGCTAATTCTGCCATGGTAGGGATGTCCGCGGACTTCACGTAAAAAAGGGAGCCGGTCAAAAACTGGCTCCCTTTTCAAAATGGCGGGGAATACATCGCAATAGTCTAAAAGCCCGCCTGAAGCGTCAAGCGGTTGACATTGTCAAATACGCCAAAATCGGTGTACGCATAATCCACGCGCAAAGCGAGGCTGCCCAGGTCGCGGCCAAAGCCGACGCCCAGAGAGATGCCCTGTTCATCGGTTGGCGTTATATATCCGGCGCGCAAAGATAGGGTTTTCATGAGCGTATAATCCACTCCGATCTTGACTTGCTCGGAAAAGTCGCGCGGCCGCTCGGTATCTACCGATAGGATCACGGAATGGGCGTCCTTCTCCATATCCGTGAAATCAATCAAATCTATCGCCAGGCCAATGCGGAATGTCAGCGGCAATTCAAAACTCTCTTCGCTATACTTGTTTTCCTGAGAGAAGTTTCGGGTGTTCAGCGCCAATGTCAGGCTCTTAAATCCCGTCCAGTAGAGCACGCCAAAATCGACAATGGTCGAACGCTCGCTAAAAGATTTATTTACAGGTTCTGCACCTTCAAGACCCACGGGAACATTGCCGAACGATTGCTTGGCGATGCGTATATTGCCGCCCACTGAAAAGCGGTCGGTAATTGCGCGGGCATAACCGAGTCCGATTGCCCAGGCAGATGGACTATACGTGCCCACATCGAGGAATCCCTTTTCGTTATCCGCGCGAATGGTGCGCTCAAAATCGCCGTAATCGACGGAAATCATTGACAACCCGAAAACGCCCCAATCCGTATTCAATGCGACACTGCCCATGTTGTAGGTCACATCTGCAATCCACTGGACCTGTCCGGCAGAGAGTTGAAATTTGCGCGTGGGATATGCCATTGATGCGGGGTTGTAAAACATCGCCGATGAGCCTATTCTCAATGCGGAATACGCATCGCCCATGGCGGCGGCGCGCGCATCGGGCGATACGCTCAAAAACTTAAAGCCCGCTTGCGCGCGGCGTTCGCGCGGAAGATCCTGTCCCGGTTCGGGCACGGGAAGATCGTCTGGATCTGTCGTATCCACCGGGTCCTGTGCATAGAGCGGTGTCAGACACATCAGACTCAGCGCGACATAAGTAAGAAATTTTCTGGTCATTGAAATACTCCGTTCTTAACGAATAACGACGAATTTTTTGATTATCTTATCGCCGGTCTGAAGGTCTGTGATCACGGCAAAATAAATGCCACTTGTAATCAGCTGATTCGACTCTGTGGTCAGGTTCCAAAATTCGTCCCCTGTGCCATCTGTGTGCTCGATGGTGAAAATTGATTCTCCCAGTTCGCTGAAAATCTGGATGGTACATTCACCCGGAATTTCAAAAAACGCCAGCTTGTCCTGCTGGTCTGGGAATCGAATATTCTGATCGGCTTCCAGAACAAAGGGATTGGGCACAACGCGCACATCCCCCAGCGTACTGCCGGGCGGACGCTTCAAAAACGCGGGATCATAGGTCTGCGTATAATACCGGCTGCTTTTCAGCACACTGCCTGTCGGCGTCATTCCCGTTCCATCGTTGTTCACCTGTCCCACAGATTGGATATAGTAGAAATAACTGATGCCGCGCACCACGTCCGCATCTACGTATTCGCGGTCCCCTGCCCCCAGGGTGGCGATCAACTGGTATTCCCAGAGGTCTTGCACACTGCTTTCGAACAAGTTGCGCGTGCGCCAGATCTCAAAACCCGTGTGATTGGCATTGGGGAAGGTCTCCCACGAAAGCACAATTTGATCAGAACCGGACTGCACATTGAAAACTTTGGGCGGCAGTGGGGGATGCGGAATATTATAACCCGATTGCCAGTTCGCCGTAGCTCTGCGGATCATCTGGTAGATGGAATCTCGAGATCCCAGTACCCAGCGGTTCTTCGTGTGGGTCTGCCCATTGTAGGTAATGGGGAGTGTATCGTCATAACCAGAATTTTTGTACGCCGTGCCCACAGCAACACATACGTCCCGGCTTAACCCGTGCATACCTTCAATCCAGACCGCACTGACGCTTTGGCCCGGTGCCAGTGTGTAGGGACCATAGGCAAATACTGGCACCATACCTCCACTTCTCATGCGAGAGACATCAGTTTGCGCCCCCATGCGTTCGTACCACGATTCCGAATCGAAAGGACCCGCAGGATCCGGCGGTGCTGACCGGTCGGCTTCGTGCGGAAAAAAGTGCCCATCGGTGCCCGGATTGCCATATTCGGCATAGCTCAGGTCCGGGTGCATAAAATGGTAGGTGTTTGTCATCTGTTCGGCATCGCCAAACGACGGGTTGGTATTCGATTCGCCGCCGCGGGTGTAACCTGTAGTTCTGGGCTGGCCCGGGTCATTTGTCGGATCTGTTGGGCTTGTATCTGCGTGCAAGGTCGCGCGGGTCAGCATATAAGCACCGCCGAGCCGACCGATTGAATCGCCTTCTGTAATCCGATAGTTGGCATTTCCGCGTCCACCTCTCCAGGTAGGTCCTCCAATGCGGTTCAGAAAGGACACATTCGTACCATTGCCCATCCAGCCGAGCGTGGCGCGTATGCCTTCCCATTTGCCCACATCCTCCTTGCCGTCGCCCACATAATCCCACATTGTGCCCGATACACCCGCGCCCGTAACCCCGCGCGGCCCCCAGAGATGCTCTTTAGCGGCAAAGGACAGCATCACCTCGTTCGCGGTTTGATCGGGCAATTCGATCTCTTCATCGGCATCGACATTGCCCGTATTTGTCCAGGTTATTTCCCGGATGTGGTAGTCATCGTGATAGGGATTGGAAAATGCGTAGATCCTCTCTTCCCAGGTAACGCCCACATTGGTATGGGCACCGCGAATGATCATTCGATCTGATGGAATAGAAGGATCGACGCGGGTCAATACTGTGGGCCGGGCAAAAGATTGAAACCCATCGACAAATACGTCGGGTTTTTCAAACTTGCCGATCAGGTCCATTTGCAGGGCAAAGTGTTCGCCCAGGTCAAATACGCGAGGTCCCGCACGGGCGACCTTAAATGGCCAGGGATCGCCATTTTCATCTATAAAATCTCTCACACCAATATAGTGACGCGAGCGCACATGGGTTCCACCCTCTCGAAAATAAATACCGGGCCAGTATTTCACACGTGCCCGAAACGGGGGGCTTGTGATTGAAGGCTCTGTGCCTGTCGAGGCGTATCGATAGTGATAATCGCCCACATCCAGCCACGCCAGGTCAGCCTGCGCCTGTACTTTGGCTGGCTGGCCCCAGAACACCAGAGCCACAAGTGCAAAAGTTGTTCCGACCAGCGGTTTTAAAAATCTGTTCATTACATATTCTCCTGATAAGTTGCGATTCAAAAAACCACAGAGGTTGTGTTTTATGTTAGAACGAGAACCGCAAGCCCAAACGCACGCGGCGCGGGTTCAAGAACCAGATAGAGTCGTTGTTGGGCATGTCGATATACAGCTTATTGTCCAGCACTTCATTTACAAAGTCCTGATTGGCCTGCGCCCAGTTTCCGTTTTGATATTCGTGATATTGCCCGGTTTCCTGCACATACCACAACACGCGGCGGTCGGGTTCGAGGCCCGTGGGCAATGCAGCCGTAATTTCCGCATCGCCGGGCAATCCATTGGCGGGCAAATTACTGGCTGTACTGACAATTTCAATGGGCACAAACTCCGTGTCGTAATCTCTGAAACTGCCGGGCGAGTCATTGCCGGGAATGAACGGATAGGGTGGTTCGAACTCGCCAAATGTGTCTTCCGGCAAATGCAGGGATACCATATAGAATTCCCAGTCTTCGAGGTTCGGGTTGGTAGAACTTCTATTGAGTCGCTTGAGATTAAACACATTATCCACGTCTAAAAAGAACATTGTCCTGACGCCCATCATCGAAAACTGCCTGGTCAGGCGCAGGTCCATATTCTTAACACTCGTGTACTGGACATTTCTGATCAAACCGGGGATATCCCCACCTTCTGGCCCATACCAGTTGCTGTACTCACCCGCTCGCCAACGGCCTACAAAAGACATATCCCACTTGCCCAGGGGATAAAATCTGGAGACCTGGGGACCAAAGTCGCGCGGTGTGTAAAATTCCAGCGACAATCTGGCGAAGGGCCTGCTGGCGGGCCGGCTTTGATAGTGCAGTGTTGAGGTCGCATCAAAAGTGGCTTGCTCTAAGCGGTTCTCGTACATCTGGCGCCGACCAAAATTGCCGTCCTTAGTTTGCAGATACGTATAGTTGACTGATCCGCTAAACCACTTGCCCCTGCGCTTTCTAATGGTTATTTCAAAACCCCGGATATCGTCGTAGTTGAGGGGTTCAAAAAGGTTGTAGGCTACGGTTTGGTCCAGATTGGTGTAGCGCACAGCAATTGATTGGTCGTTGTTGGCTTTGTAATATCCGGTCAGGCGCAGCAAATACCGGTCAAACAAATTCTGCTCAAAGCCGAGTTCGTAATTGATCGTGCGCGGCATGGGGTGATTGGGATTGCCAATCCGCGAGACTGCGCCCGTATTTATTTCATCTACGAGAAAGAGATTGTGCGGGTTCAGCATCTGGCGGAAGTGCCCGTAGTTAAAAAACAATTTGCTATCTGCTGTTACCGGGAACGAAATACCCAGGCGCGGGCTTAAATAAGACAGGGTCTTAACAGGTGCCTGTTCGAGTTCTGCCTCGAGATTGTCTTTGCCGACTTTAGGCCCAAACGCATAGGAGAAATCGTCATAAACCCACCATTCGCCGCTCCCATTCCAGCGATCCCAACGCACCCCCAGGTTTGCGATCATCGCATTGAATTCGAGCTTGGTCTGCACATATCCGGCAAATTGGTTTGGGTTGCGTTGCCAGATGTATTTGGGTGCCGCATTGTTTTTGAAGAAAGGCTGTGCATTTTCGTGATTGACATCGTAATCACTGGAGATCCATTCAAAACCCGCCTTAAACTGCGCGACCTGATTGCGCTGGCTGGTAATGTCAAAGCGCGTCGTATAGGCTACGACTTCAGAATTATCGCGTCCATTGGCCCAGTGTCCCCCAAAATACAGGCCGTCAACAAAGACTTCATTTTTCATAAAATATTCATCGGGCGCAGACGTCAACCCGATGTGGTTCTGCGTGACCTCTGAAACCTGTAAAGACGGACTGGGAGGCGCGAAGTCCGGATTGCGGGGAATGGTCTTTTCAACAGCCGTCAAATCGCGGTCTGGATACTTTTCGGTCAAAAAGTCCGATTGCATCCTCTGAAAGCGAAACTCGTAAAATGTCTGGGGACTCAACACATGTGAAAAACTCAGACCGATATTATTGCGCTTGATCGAAAGTGTGTTATGGGTGTGATTTCCCCAAATAGCAGCGAGTCCATTAATCCCCATTTCCTGATTGCCACGCCACATGCTGGGAAAACCGCTACGGTTAGGATTCAGCCCAAATTCTTCACCCGACATCGCCTCGACACTCAATTTCATGCTATTGCGAATATCCGACGTGAGCTTTACGCGGCCCCAGTCGTGTTCGTATTCATCGATATTGCGCGGCATCATATAGGCCCTGCGCTCGCGCTTGCCCGAAGCAAAGAACCTCAGACCGCCCAGTTTTTCGCTCAATCCCGGAATCAAGGGACCACCAAAACCCAGGTCGATATCGAAATCCGCATTGCGAACTTCGAGGTCTTTGCGGCGATACCACTCAAACAATTCCGTAATCACTGCGTCATCAACTTGCAGTTCATCGACTGGTAAAGTCGATTCATCTGCGCCCGTGTCTCTCACACCCACGCCGTGATACGGATCAGTAGGGGTGGCAGCCCATCTTTGTACAATGGTATTCCACCCGGTCCAGACGCGATATTGACGCCGCGTGTACACATCCCAGGGGCTTTCGGGCGAATGGGTGCCCACGTTCCTCACAGCGGGATCTGTAAATGGCCGCCAAAAAAGGCCATTGGGATGGTTCGGCAACGGGCCAAAATAATCGCGCTGTGCGCCGCTGTGTCGCAACAACACATCGCCGTTGTAGCGCCGCCTGTCGCCTTCTTTGGTCACAATATTGATCAGGCCCGAGCGCACGTTGCCGTATTCGGCGTTGAACCCACCCGACTGCACGCTCATTTCTTTGATTGAGGTATAACTCACCGTTGAATACGGTTCGTTGTTGCGTCCATCGCGCATGGACAGGCCATCGACCGAAAAGGCGATCTCATTAAAAGCACTGCCTCGAATCGACAATTCGCCATTGGCAGAGGAGAGAACCCCTGCCTCTAATCGCACGACTTCGTTCACGCTGGTCAATGGCAGGGTTTCGACATCTTGCGCGGAGATATTGGCGACATTGGCGGAAATATCGGGTTGCACTACCGGGAGTTCGGCAACCACTGTGATCTCTGCCAGTTCAATGGTCTCTTCGACGAGGCCAAAATCACCAGAGAAATTCATCGTCGTGGTCAGGTCGATAAAGACTCGCACATTGGTCTGTGTCGTTTTGTGATAGCCGACCATACTCGCGCTGACGGTATAAGAACCCGGCGGCACATTGATGATGAAATAATTGCCGTTGGAATCTGTTACGGCGCCCAATGTGGTGCCTTCGATGACGACATTGGCACCGGGCAGGGTCTCGCCCGTGGATTTCTCCACGACCTTGCCCGAAATTTTACCGGTTGATCCGGCAAAAACAGCACTGGCAGAGAATGCCAGGGCTATGAATAAAAAGAAAAACAGACTCGTCCGTCTCATAGACTTCCTCCTGTGGTGAAAGGTGACGGTTGCGTTTTTTCGGTTCGAACTGAATCAGATTGTCTGAAATTGAAGGGAGACAATCTGTTGCGATACAAAAGTCAGACTACACAAAATTATCATTTTTTTTTAAAAAATCAACATAATTATGATAATTAACGGTCAGCGTTCAGCAGCAGCAATCAGCCCGATTTACAACTATAGTATTTTAGACAAGCGATTGGTCCACTTCGCCCCCCTAAAAACTGTAATAAATTGTTAAAATTGTTATAGTTTGTACACTCAAAAGGACTGGATTTTCTACACGCGATAAAATACGTCCCCATCTGGTCTGGGACGGTGGAGAGGACATTCGGCAGGGCACGACCTATCGCAGGGATACTGATTTTCCAGTGCCTCCCAAACATGAGCTAATACGCGATCGAGGGTTGTGTAAAATCGGTCTCGACCAATTTCTTCGAGTACGCCTGCGCGATTGAGTGCGTCCATGATCTGTTTTTTTGTTCGTGTAAATAGTACCTCAATGCCAGCCTCGTGGAGCCGCTGCACCACGCCGACCAGCATTTCTTTTCCAGTGGCATCAATCTCATTCACACCTTCTGCATCGACAATTACATAGCGCAATTTGGGATCGCGAATCCGTTCTAATACAGTGTCTTCAAAAGCACCCGCGCTGCCAAAATACAATGAGCCATCAAATCGGATGGTGGCAATCGCGTCGCACAATTCCAGATCGTGTTCTACTGCGTCTCGAAACGCGCCATCGGGGTGGCGGGCGAGGAATGCCACGCGCGGTTTCATCGTGCGATAGAGGTAGAGGGCGATTGATAAGGACGCGCCGATTAATATGCCCTGGTCCAGGTGTGGCGCAAAAATGAGGGTGAGTGCAAATGACGATATGGCGACAATGCCGTCGTGTTTGTGTACTTTCCACGCGCTTACAATGGGTTTGACGTTAATCAGTGCGGTGACAGAGACGATGACGATTGCCGCCAGGGTGGATAGGGGCATGTGGTATAAGAGTTGGGTGAAGAAGAGGAGTAGCAAGATGACCACCAGACCGGCAATGACAGATGCAAAGCCGGTTTGTCCGCCGGCGCGCAATGTGACGGTTGAACGGACAAAAGAGCCGGAGACGGGGAAGCTCTGAAAAAAACTACCGGCGATATTGCTCAAGCCCTGTGCGAGCAATTCCTGGTTGGCGTCGATGCGTTGACGGGTTTGCGTGGCAATGGCTTTGGCAATTGAAATGGTTTCCAGATATCCGATGAGTGCGATGGTTATGGTGGCGCTGAGAATATGTGGTACGATACCCCAATCAATTATTGGCAGTGCAAATGCGGGGATGCCTTCGGGGATGTTGCCCACGACCTGTCCGCCGTAATTTTGCTCAAATCCGATGAGCCACGAAACGCCTGTTGTTGTGATGGCGACAATCAGCACACCCGGAATTTGCGGGTTGATGCGGCGCAAGATAAATAATAATGCGATGGCAGAGAGGCCCATGATCAGGGTGGGGGAGTGAGAGCCAGCAGAGATCACGTCCCACATGCGTATCATGCGTTCGTAATGTGCTCCGCCGCGTTCTACGGTGACGCCGAATAATTTGTCGATTTGCGATGTGCCGATGATGATGGCTGCGGCGTTGGTAAAGCCGAGTACTACTGGATGGGAGAGAAAGTTCACCAATACGCCCAGGCGCAATACGCCCAGTCCGAACTGCAAGAGGCCAACCATGAGAGCCAGCAGAATGGCATAGGCGATATATGTCTGTTCGTCAACTGCGAGTTGTCCCAATTCAGAGGCGACCATCAAGGCGACGAGCGCGACTGGGCCTGTGGAGAGTTGGCGAGAGGATCCGAAGAGGGCGCTGACGATGATGGGTACAAATGACGCATAGAAGCCGTAGTAGGGCGGCATCTCGGCCAGTTGTGCATTGGCCATGGCCTGTGGGATCAAGACCAGCGACAGGGTGATGCCCGCAATAATATCGGCGCGCAGGATGTGCCGATCTTTGAGTTCTCCAATCCAGTTGAGAAAAGGCAGATAGCGATGGAGTAGTGAATTTGACATGTGTATTCCATACTGCATGGTTGTTTGTCTGGATATTTAATCTGCTCAACGCAAGCACAAAGTGCAAGGATAAAGTCACGGAGGGTGTAAAAGTGCTATACAGAATTCCAATTTGTTTGTATTATATTTGCCATTGTTAGCGAGAAATCTGTTTACAGGTGCCTTACCAAACAAAGGAGTTTACATGTCTTTCAAGAATCGCACGTTTTTTTGGTTTGCCTGGCTTCTGGGTCTGTCTGTAGTCGGTTATGCATTTGCACAGGAAGCATCGTCGGGTGAATCGCCGGGAGGAATTAAAGCATTTACGATGGCATTGAATGAACACCTGGGTGCTGTTGTCGGGTTTTTGGGCAATATTTTATTTCAGGATTTCGGTACAGATATTCCTCTCATTGTCGTTATCTTGTTTGGTGGTGGCGTGTATTACTCTTTTTATTTTGGCTGGATTACGTTGAGGGGATTCAAGCATTCTCTCAATGTGATTCGCGGACGGTACGATCATCCCGATCATCCCGGTGAAATTTCGCACTTTAAGGCACTGACCAGTGCGCTGTCTGCGACTGTGGGATTGGGAAATATCGCTGGGGTTGCAATTGCGATAAGTCTGGGGGGACCCGGTGCGGTTTTCTGGATGATTGGTATGGCGTTTTTTGGCATGGCTTCAAAGCTGGCGTCCTGTACGCTGGCGGTGATGCACAGGAAAATCCATCCCGATGGTCGCGTGTCGGGTGGCCCGATGTATTATCTGGAACACGGTCTTGCAGAAAAAGGCCTCAGGCCGTTGGGGCGCACATTCGCTGTGATTTTTGCGATTCTGACGATTGGCGGTTCTCTGGGGGGCGGCAATATGTTTCAAGCCAACCAGACCCTTGAAATTCTCAGCACAGTATCTGAGAGCTTTATAACATATAACTGGCTAATGGGTATTATTATGGCGACATTTGTAGCCATTGTCATTATTGGCGGCATCAAGCGCATTGGCAATGTAACGTCGCGCATTGTGCCCTTTATGTGTGGACTATATGTTCTGACCTCAATTTTGATTATTCTGACGAATATTACAGAAGTCCCCGGGCTTATCGCGAATATTATTTCACAGGCGTTTACGCCAGAAGCTATGTATGGCGGATTTATCGGGGTATTGGTTAACGGGGTTAAACGGGCGGCTTTTTCCAATGAGGCGGGATTGGGTTCTGCGGCATTTGCCCACGCGGCCGCCAAAACCGATGAACCAGCGCGTGAAGGTATGGTGGCAATGATCGGGCCTTTTATTGATACCATTATTATATGTTTGATGACGGCATTGGTTTGTATGATTACAGGAGCATATCAGTTGGCAGAGTTTCAAGGTACGTCAGACTGGGTAGTTGGTGCTAAAATGACGGCTGCGGCTTTTGATTCGTTTATTCCTGGGGCGCGTTATGTGCTCGCGGTTGCCGTGATGCTTTTTGCGTATTCGACGATGATCTCATGGTCTTATTACGGCGAGCGCGCGTGGGAATATCTTTTTGGTATGAAATCTATCCTGGCTTATCGGATTATTTTTGTTTGCTTTGTGTTCATCGGATCGGTCACTGCGTTAAAGAATGTTCTCAATTTTTCAGACATGATGATTTTGGGTATGGCGTTTCCGAATATTGTTGGCGGTATTATCTTGAGTCCACAGATCAAGGCGGTGCTCAAAGAATACTGGGCGCGTTACAAGGCGGGTGAGTTGACGGTGTATAAATAATTGAGCTGTTTGGGAAGATAAAACGGGTTCGCCTTTGAGGGGAACCCGTTTTCTGTATAAGGGTGAAAGGGAAATGAATAATTTTTCAAATATCGCTGTGATTGGTGCGGGTATTGTGGGGGCGTCGATCGCATTTCACCTGGCGAGACGCGGTGCAAAGGTCACGCTGATTGATGCGGGGGAACCCGAAAAGAGGTCAGCTATTCAACCGGCAACCGCGGTATCCTTTGCGTGGATGAACGCACGCGACAAAAATCCCAGACATTATCACCTTTTCAACCGGCGCTCGCTGGATATGTGGGCGCGATTTGTCGAGCGACTGGGCATTCCACAAAGTGCGACATGGGGCGGTGAATTGCGGTGGGCTTCTACGGATGATGGAGCAAGGGAAATTGTGAGACGCGCGGGTGTTTTGCAGTCGTGGGGATATCCCATCCGTCTGCTGAATGGGGAGGATGTTGAATCATTAGAGCCGCGTTTAAAGCCGGGCGTTGTGACGGCAGCTTCTTATACGGATATAGAGGGACACGCAGATACGGGGGCTGTTGTTGGGGCATGCGTTGAACGATTGAAGGAATGGGGTGCGGATATTTGTTTTCAGACGCGCGTCACGGGGCTGGCGCGTTCGGGGTCGGATATAGCGGCTGTGGTGACGGATGGGGGAGAGATTGCGTGTGATGCGGTCGTGCTTGCAGGGGGAGCAGATACGGCAGGTCTCGCGGCAATGGCAGATATCGATGTGCCCATGTATTACACGTTTGGATGTACGATTTTGACAGAGCCTGTGCCACCTGTTTTTGAAAACGCATCGGTGGTGCATTCGCCCCGCGATTGTCCTCCGCAGACCAATTTCAGGCAGTTGCCCAATGGTTCGGTGATGCTGCACGGCGGGGCACACGGTCGGGTTTACGATGGCGGCTCTCTGGGCCAGGATGATCGAGAAGTGCAGCGGGTGGTCAATGCTGTGGCGCGTTTTTTGCCAGCAATTGAAGGCGTGCCCGTGCGCGAGGTCCGGCGCGGGCGACGGCCAATTCCAGAGGACGGACACCCGATTCTCGGATTTTCCCAACGGGTTCCAAATCTCTATTTGTCTGTGACACACAGCGGGGTTACGCTCGCGCCTTTAATTGGCGAGTGCGCGGCGATTGAGATTTTGGATGGTGCTCAAATAGATTTTTTGAAGCGATATCGCCTCGAGCGATTTGGATCCGTAGATGGACGCAGATGAGAGGCGAAGGGATAGACTTTCGGGATTGCTATGGCGAGCGATTTTTACATTGAACCCGTGCCCGTTGAGGCGCGTGAGCAATTCCGCGCAATGGCCGAGGCTTATTGGCGCGATTTAATGCCCGATGCAGCGGTGTGTAAGTCGCGGGAAGCGCGCGATTCTTTTTTTGTGGAGACGTTTACATGGGCGGGCGGTAATCGGCATCCCCATTGGGTGCTTATTGAGAAACAGCCGATTGGATTTGTCTCTTTTGAAATTGAAGGGACGACCGCCTATGTTCACGATTTTTATATCGCCGCGGAATACCGGCGCAGAGGATATGGATCAAAAATGGCGGGCTGGATGTTTGAATACTTCGATGAGAAGGGCATTCGGCAATTGGATCTCAATGTGCGTCGAGACAATCCGAATGCCCTGTCTTTTTGGAAGGCTCAAGGATTGGGTATCGCGGGTTATCGCCTGCGAATGTACCGCGATCCAGAAACTGGTATAGCCTATAAAGGCGTTTTGTCTTCTGATTTTGTAGATGGGTGATTTATACCTCACATATCTGCTATCTGAACCACCTCGCCCGTTTCTATTGAGCGGTTTACGGCCATGACGACTTCCTGTGTTTTGACGGCATCGGAATAAGTGGTTTTGAGTGCTGAGTCGTCGCCTTTTCGCACGGCATCTATAAAGTCATTGTCCATATCTTGCCAGTAATCGTTTTGCACTTCGACCAGTTCGGAATTGCCATCTTGAATGATCGTGATAGATCTGCGCTCGCGATATTCGATGTTCATGTCTTTGGTGAAGATGTCAATGCCGCCTCTGCCTCGCCCCCCGGATAGAAAACACGCGGAGAAGATGGTGGCGACCAGGCCGCTTTTAAATACGAGCGTGGCTGCGCTGCTGTCTTCGATGTTGTAGTCGGGCACGTCGGTCATTAAACCCGTGCGTCCAGCCGCATAGACGGATTTTACGTCGCCAAAGAGATACCGCGCCATATCGGTGACGTGAATGGTTTGCTCAACGGCTTGACCGCCCGACATTTCTTTGCGCCGCCACCAGGGCACTTGTGGCATCCCGCCCATCCAGTATCCCATTGCCATACCAACGGGACGGTCTTTGAGCAGGTCTTTGGTCTGTGCGATAATATCCAAATAGCGCCCTTGAAATCCAACGCACGATACGACGTTGTTTTTCCGAATGGCCGCATCGACTTCTCGGGCTTTTTCCATTGTGACAGATACGGGTTTTTCCACGAAGAGGGCAATGCCTTTTTCGGCGGCTATGATTTCCTGATCTTCGTGTGCAAAGGGCGGAATGCACACGTATAGCGCGTCCATTTCTTCGTTTTCGAGCATTGTTATGTAATCTGTATAGATAGCTGCATTCCATTCTTCAGCGGCTTCTGCGACGCGGTCTTCTTCCAGATCGCACATTGCCACCACTTCTACGTCATCCATATTTTTGAGATGTTTGCGGTGGGGGCGCGATATGCCGCCAGTTCCGATGAATCCTACTTTTACGGCCATTTTTTTCCTTTCTGTAAAGCCCTAAAAAACACGGATAGACCGAATAATCCAGTCTATCCATGTTTAAATCGGGAAAAATGGACTGGGGCGATTATTGCTCCAGTGTCTTTTTTAATTCGAGAATCGATTGTTCCAACTGCTTCATCGCTTCGCCCGCGGTTGTCCAATCCCACTTTTGAAGCGATTCCCGCACGCGCTGGAATTGCATATCTGCTTCTGAGGCCAATTCTGCTGCGGTGCGTTCAGTGGGTTGTTCTGATGTTGTCGCGGGTATTTCTTCGGAACTTGAAGTCCCCAGGGTTTTCCCCGCACCAGAGCCAAACAGTTCGTTGAGTGCCTGTTCAAATGTGTCGCGCATGATAACCTGCCCACCAAATGCGACGATGACTTGCTTGAGTTCGGGGATGGCCGTGCTTTGCTGGAGTTGACGCGGTGGTTGTCCTTGCTGAGGCTGTCCACCGCCTTCGCCCTCAAAGCCCTGTTGTGGCAATTGATTGGATTCCTGGCGGGCTTGCAGGTAGATGGGTTCAACGTATAGAAAAGATGATTCGATGGGCACAGCCAAAAGGTTGCCGCGAATGACTTCGGAACCGCCCTGTCCCCACAGGGTGAGTTGGCTCGATATATCTGGCTGTTGATCGATGCGGGCTTCGAGTTGCATGGGACCGAAGATGAGTTTTTCTTTGGGCAGGAGATAGACCAGCAAGTCGCCGTAGTTTTCCCCGTCGCATCGCGCGGCAAGCCAGCCGATCATGTTGTCCTTTTTTGCGGGCGTGAAGGGCACGAGCAGCAAAAATTCTTCGCGTTCTTCACCGGGGAATTTGACGATGATATAATACGGTTCCATCGGTTGTGTGCGGTCGTTTTGGCCGTAGATTTCATTTGGGATTTCCCACAGGTCTTCCTGGTTGTAAAATACCTGTACTTCCTGCATGTGATATTCGCGATACATCGTCGCTTGTATGCGGAAGAGGTCAACGGGATACCGCACATGGGCGCGCAAATCAGCAGGCATGGTATCAATTGATTTGAACAAGGTGGGGAACATCGCGGCATAAGCGGCAATCACGGGTTCTTCTTCGGCCTGATAAAAGGTGACAGAACCGTGATAGGCATCCATGACGACCTTGACCGAGTTGCGGATGTAGTTGATCTGCGACCGCCCCATGCGTTTGGAATAGGGATACATGTTGGTGGTTGTGTACGCATCTAAGATCCAGTATAGACGGCCTTCGGAGATAACGAGATAGGGATCGGAGTCGAAGAAGAGAAAGGGCGCGATCTCGCGTGCGCGTTGGGCGATTTGCCGATGGTACATGATTTTGCTCTCAGGTAAGATGTAGGTACTCAAGAGCAAATTGGGATCCATCATGCGAATGGTAAATGCCAGACGATTGATGAAACTGCCCATGGGGACCCCGCCATTGCCTTCGTAGGTGGTAAACGCATTGCCATCGCGCTTGGGATAGTCAAATTCTTCGGCACTGGTTTTGACGACTACATTGCCGTAGGTGCGTTCGCCATAGTAGATTTCTGGTCGGGAAATTTGTAGCTCTGCCGCGTCGGCTACTGGGGGGATATCTTTGATCATAAACGCGGGCAAGCCCTCGGGAGTGACGTGCGTAACCGGGCTCATGGCAACGCCGTATCCGTGTGTGTATTGCAGGGTTTCATTGACCCAATTGCGCGCCTGAGCTGGCAGGCGATTGGTGTCGAGTTCGCGCCCCGAGAGCATGACCTGTCGATATACACCGTCAACAGTGTAGCGGTCAACATCAACGCTGGGAAAGACATAATAGGGACGAATTTCCTGGACCTGCTGATAGGTTTGCACCATTGGGCGCTCATCCCAGATGCGGATGTTGCGAATGGTCAAAGGATTGGCGGCGATGTCCGCTGCGGTGAGGTTCTCGGATGCTTCAAAGGGTTGTTCCACAATCCTGTCGAGCGCGTAAGCTTTTCGCGTAAAGTCGATGTTATTCTTGATGTAAGGGGTTTCGCGCTGGAGTTCGGTGGGATCTACGATGAGTTTTTGCACAATTGCACCCGGGATACTGCCCAGCCCTATGGTCCCAATGAGAAAGACGCCAACACCGATGAGAAGCGGGCGCGCTTCACGTGCTTTGATATTTCGCAAGAGCATGATGCCAGTCGCGACAAAGGCAATGATGAGGAGCCAGTATATCCAGCGTTGAACGTTGACATCTACAAATCCTGCACCGAAAAAGACGTCGCCCGGAGAATAGAGTAAGCCGTAGATTTTGAGGTAATAATTGATAGCCGAAAACAGCAAGAATAGCCCGGCAAGGGCAGACAGGTGTGCGACGGGGCGCGGCATGACCTGAATGCGTTCCTGCAAGCGAATACCGCCTGTGGCCATGTAAATAACCCCTGATGCCAGGGCTGATACGATTACTGTGCCGATGAGAAAACCGACTGTAAACTGGTAAAAGGGCAAATCAAAGACATAAAATCCAACGTCGCGTCCAAAGATGGGATCGGAAGTGCCAAATGATCCGCCATACCAGTAACGCAACAGGGTGGGCCACTGGGAAGATCCGACATTGCCCATAATGAGGACGAGGACAGCGGCGATTAACATATAGCCAGTATTTGAGCGCAACAGGCTCGCGCCGGGCATTTCACCTTCGTAAAGTGAGGCATCTGCTTCCAGCGCGGAGCGGGTGAAGCGACCGACATAATGGAGGTTGATACCAATGACTATAGCGGCAATAAGACCGTAAAATATGCCGGATAGAAAACGCGCTTTCAGGGTGGTCCAGAAGACAGCCTGAAAATCGAGACTCGAGAACCACAGCCAGTCGGTATAATAGGATGATAACCACGCGAACCCGATGACAATGACAAATATGGTTGGGATTAAAAACTTGCGTTGCATAAATATGCCCTCTGTAAAAATAGCTCGAAGAGCTATTCAGCGAAAAAGATGGTATAATGCGATAGCGAATAATTTCGGGATGTTAAGTAAAGTAAAAAAGCAGCATTTGTCACTTAAAATAAAAATAGTCAGTCGTCAGTCCCAATCACCCTAACCCACCAGTCTCAGCTGCCCAGCCCCCAGTCTCTCGCTTCACAGACATTCAATATCTTCGGCATCGTCGGGCACCGGAACGCTGTCGGGCAGGGTGGGTTGAATGGCTTGCCCCCAGCGGGTAATCAGGCGTATATCGCGATCAATATCCGCGCTTTCTCTGAGTACATACTCGGGATCCCAGTGTTCAAAAATGCGGGATATGAGGTGGTCGCGGATGTGTTCATAATTAGGATCGCTGCCCAGATTGTGCATTTCATCGGGATCGTCTTTGAGGTTGTAGAGGACGGGCGCGGTATCGTCGTGATATGTGTAACATTTCCAGGGTCCAGTTCGAATCATACACGAGGGTGTGCGTTCTATCCCCAGGTGTTCGCTGAATGTTTCATTGGGGTGATCGCCAGCATCTCGCCCCGAGAGCAGCGGCCAGAGCGAGTGTCCGTGAATGTCCGGCATGGGATTTTCATCTGCTATGTCGAGCAGGGTAGGGCCAATGTCCATCAGATTACATATCTGGTTGCTTTCCTCATTTGGGGCGATTACGCCGGGGAGGCTTGCGATGAGGGGGACGCCGACAGAGCCTTCGTAATAACTGCTTTTCCACCAGCAGCCGTGTTCCCCGGCCATTTCGCCGTGGTCCGAGCAATAAATGACCAGCGTGTTGCGGTCAAGGCCCGTTTCTCGCAGAGTCTGAAGGATGCGCCCGATTTGCAGGTCGAGGTATTCGCACATGCCAAAATAAGCGGCGCGGGCAACGCGGATGCGTTCTTCATCGAGGGGGGGATAGAGGCCGCGAAGCTGTTTGAATTTGCGAATGGCTCCGGGTTCATTGGGCGTGTGTTGGGGGATATCGACGCGGTCGTAGTAATAATCAAAAAGCTCTTTGTGCGCGATAAAGGGACAGTGAGGTAAAAGAAATCCCGCCACGGCAGCGAAGGGGAGATTGCCTGGATTTTTCGCTTTGTCGCGCAGATACGCACTGGTTCTTTCCGCGACCATTTCGTCAAAGACGTGATACGAGCCATATCCCCGTCCGGCGACTTCGACAGCTGTGCGATTTTGTCCGGTGGTCGCCGTTGAAATGCTTTTAAAGAGGGGCGCGCCCTGCCTGTTTGCACCCGGATGTGTGGCACCGTATTCGCCGAAGGGGCGATTTTCAAAGCCGTGTCGCTGGTCGTGTCCGTTGAAGTGCATCCGCCCAATAAGCGATGTTTCATACCCGGCGAGTCCCATGGCATGTGCCCAGGTGGGAATACCTGAATGCAGCAGGTGGCTGTTATTCCACACGCGATTGGCCGAAGGCATGCGGCACGTCATAAAGGACATGCGGCTGGGCACGCAAACGGGTGAGGCGCAATACGCACTGGTAAAGCGCATACCGTTTTCTGCGAGTTGGTCGAGATGGGGCGTGCGCACGAGGGGATCCCCGTAAGCACCAATGTGATATTTGCTGTGTTGATCGGAGATCATCAGGAGAATATTGTATTTTTCAGACATGGATCAGGACTCCCAGGATTAAAGGATGTACAGGATTACCCCCAGCCTCCCAAAAGCGGTGAGACGCAGGACACAGAGGTAAGAGGGCCACCAAAGCCCCTATTTGCGCGTTGTGAGAAGCGTGATTATCCCGATCGCGCCAAAGATCGCATTTGCTCCCCATGCGCCCCAGGCAGGGGATACGACGTCGTTCCATCCCATAGCGCGCCCGAGTTGAACACATCCGTAAAATGCAAAGCAGATGAGCAAGCACATGCCAATTTGAATGGGGCGTCCCGTCCGCTGCATGCGAGAGGCCAGAGGCAGGCCAAAAAGGGCAATAACGAAGTTTGCAAATGGAAATGCCAAACGCATGTGAAGTGCTACAGATTCTCGAAGTGTCTGACTGCCGTTACGCGATTTGCGATGGATAAAGTCCGTTAGTTCGGAATACGTCATCTGATCTTCGGGCACGACATCGCGGACGAGGTCTTCGGGCGTCAGGGTCACATCTTTTGCCGCCCACACGCGAAATGTGCGATAAAATTCTTTTCCATCTGAAAATACGCGCCGGTCGCCGTTAATAAAATGCCATTCTGAGGCGGCCCAAACTGCCTCTTCGGCGCGAACGCGCTCTGTGAGCGCCCCGCCTTCATGTTTGTCGAGGACCACCTGCCGCCCTTTCATAGCCGTGGCGTCGTATTCTACCATTGACAAAACGCGTCTGCCCGTATCTCTCAGCGCGACCTGTACGCGGATGGACTGAGGCCCGATTGACGATTGGCGCGGTTGTTCAATTTTTGATCGCGCCCGATTTGCTCGCGGCACGACTTGATCGGCCATCGCAGCGGCCAAAAGACTGATCCCAAGAGCCAGCATTTGCAATGGAATCACGACTTGATAAAGACTTATGCCGGCACTTTTCATTGCCAGCAATTCCCCGCGCTGTATCAGCCCGCCCATACAGAACAGCCCCGCGAGCAAGACCGCCATTGGAAGTACGAGGACGACAATATAGGGCAGATAGCAGAGATAATAAGATACAATTGTTCCCAGTCCAACTTCTCTGTCTATGAATGCGCTGAGGCGATCCACCAGATCAATTACGACAAAAACAACGGCAAAAGCCAGCAAACTGACGCCAAAGGGCATTGCAAATTGGGCGACGACATAGCGGCTTAAAATACGCACGGTTATCTCCTTTTTATGCTCCACTCACAGATAATTCGCGCAGATAGAACTGCGCCGATGAGGACGGTCAATACATTGGGCATCCACATCGCCAACCAGGGCATGAGTACACCCCGGTCAGCCAATTTTTCACCACCGATAAGAAAGATCCACCAGACTAAAAAAAAGCCAATGCTAATCGCCGCGCCAATTGCCGCACTGCTGCTGCGCGCCCACACGCCGATAGGCGCGCCCACCAGTACAAATGCCACACAGGCTGCGGGAATTGAAAATTTCTTGTGTACTTCCACGCGCAATCGGTCTGCGGCTCTCGACTTATGGCGTTCAATCCGCGTATCGGCTGCTATGCGCCCCAATACAGCGCGCAGCGACTGCACGGGTTTTGTATCTGCAGAATCTATTAATACCTCGCGCACAAACGCGCCTAAAAGGTTCGCCCTTTTGACCTTCGCCTGATGTAATTCGCTTTCATACTGAGAGATTTTATGCTGCATGGTGGCGATATCCATTTCTCGATCATTGCGATATGCCGATGAAGACCTCGATAGCTGTTGGCCCGCATCTCCGAGCCGCAATCTGGCTTTGGCAAATGTCGTGAGCGCATAGACTGTGGGGTCGTCTGGATCAATGCGGTGCATTTCCCCATTAAAAAGATAGAGCAGGGCTTCGTCTCTCGCTTCGTCAAATTCGACAACGCCCGAATCGGCAACCGCTGTTTCGGGAAACCCATTGCTATTAAAGCTATATACCAGCAAGTCGTAAAGAATATTGCCACCTGTATCGGCGCGATCAAACAAAATCTGGTAGTTTTTGAAATCGCCAATCATTACCCCGGCCTTGTCGGTCAGCGCGACCGCGGGGCGTTTGCGGTGAATGTCTGTCATCAACACGCGGGCGCGGTGATTAAATTCGGGCAACACGCGGTCATTAAAAACCACCAGCCCAGTTCCCAGCAGTGCGGCGACGAGCAAAACCGGCATGACAACCTGGTGAATTCCAATGCCCAATGCACGCAGGGCCACAATTTCGCCCGCGGCACTCAAGCGTCCAAATGCCAGCAGGGTACTGACCAGCACAGCCATCGGAACGGCGAGGGCAATCATCCAGGCCGTGTTTAAAAAAAACAACTCAAAAACCACACCTATGGGTACGCCTTTTCCCAGAATTCGATCGAGCATTTGCAAAATGAGATCGATGACCAGAAGAAAGATGATAACGGAAAAACTAAATAAAAATGGCATCATCAGTTCGGATAGCACATACCGACGCAAGCGCATGAGGAACCTTTTTTAAAAAAATGAGTTTAACGATTCAACGAAATATACGGCTTTTTATCTTCAAAAAAAAGACGCGCTTACCGATGTTTATTTCCTGCCAATTTCTGCGGATTTTACCTTGACTTTCATGTGGCTTGTGCTATTATGTACTTTGTTCAATGACCTATCACCCGCTCCTTAATACAACTTTCCGACTGTTTCCCAAAGCCCTTATGAAGTTTATTTACATTCACCTGTGGTCGCGTGTCCTCAGTGTTTTGTTTTCTCTCGCGTTGCTCTGCCCGAGTATTGCTCTTGCCACGCCGGGTTTGCGCCCGCAAATAGGTGTGTCAACGCTTGAAGCCTTTTTGCGGGATACTCCTGGAACCACTTCTTATTTTCCCCAAAGACGCCCTTATGCGACTCCTACGGCGCAACTGATTGAGACGGAAACCGAATATACACTGATGGTGTTCCGCGATCTGGGTGGTGCGCCTTATGGCCTTCCGGTGATTATCAGTCTAAGCGACTTTATGCGTTACAAGTTCCACCATGATACCCGTCGCCTTGCACTAGAGCGATTGGGAGGCCGCATGGATGACGATAGAGAAGGCGAGGGATTGATTGATGTCAAAATTCCGATTCGCGTTCCCCAGCGTTTGAGTGCTATTACTGGTGAAGGGGCAGCTAATCTCACCATCAGGGGGCATCGCCGCATCGAATTGTCGGGTCTCTCGCAATACACTTTGGGAGAGGCGCAAGCGATTCACACGCGCACATCTCGCTTTCCCACTATCAATTTTGAGCAAGAGGCCCAACTCACTGTTGAAGGCACCATTGGCGATCGGATCATGGTTTCATTGGAGCAAAATAGCGAGCGACAAGGCTTTGATTTGGCCGAGGGCCTGCGCCTGCAATACACAGGTGATGAAGACGGCATTATTGAAACCATAGAAGCGGGCAACACGTCGTTGGCGTTGCCCGGTACGCGCCTGATTGGATTTAGCGGCGGCAACAGAGGTGGGCTGTTTGGCATCAAAACGCGGGGGCGGGTTGGCGCCATCAATTTTACGGTTGTCACGTCTCAAGACAAATCGTCGAGCGATCGCCAAACCTTTACGGGCCAGGGGCAAGAAAGATCCGACGAAATTCACGATTACAGATACGTCGAAAACACCTACTTTTTTCTCGATAACGCTTATCGAGAAAATTTTCGCAACGGCTGGCTTCCAGCGCCGGGCGATCTCGTCAATGAACAAAGCGTGCGCATATTCATAAACGACTACAATGCGCAAAACGACCTCGAAGACTCGGCCATTCCCGGCGTTGCATACTTCGCCTGGAATAATGGGGCGCCCGATGAAGCGGCTTCGCGTGGTGTTGACAAGGGCGTTGAAGAAGGTACATTTCACGAACTTGACCCCACCGATTTTACGGCTTTACCCGAAGGCTATCTCATCCATGACCGAGGTCAGATTTCGCGGGGCTACACGCTTGCGGTGGCTTATCAAACCGCGTCGGGTGAAAATTTTGGTGATATACAATTTATTCCCGAACCGGGAAATCCCGACAAAAAAATTCAACTCAAGCTCATCAAAGCCAGACAACAGCGCCCCACAGACCCAACATGGAGACTTGCGTGGCGCAATGTCTATAGCCTCGGCGGGCGCAACATCGATCAAACGGGTCTGTTCGTCGATATCTATCGCAAGGTGCCGGGTGAAAGTGAACAGAATAATCAGGAAGGCATGCCATTCCTTCAGATTTTTGGACTCGACCGGCACACCAACCGCTCTTCTGAATCTTCTCCTCCAGATGGACTCATCGATATAGGTACGGGGAATCAGATCCCCGGCCTGAACCTCCCCAGAGGGCATCTCGTTTTTCCCTTTCTCGAGCCTTTTGGCGAGGAGGGTTTGGGGGCACCCGACCTCGAGGTGCGCGTGCCGGGCATTTACAACGAAACCAATGTGACCAACCGACAGGAAGCAGGGCGGTATGTTATTCGGGTGCGTTCGACGAGCAAATCGACCGAATTCAACCTCGGCGGATTTGCGGGACTGGTTCAAGACAGCGAAGTCGTGCGCCTGAACAACCGAACCTTAAGACGCGATGAAGACTACACAATAAATTACCAGATAGGCCGTTTGAAATTTATTGGCGAAGCAGAAGACCTGGTTGCAGACCCCTCGTCAGAATTGGACATATCGTATCAAACCAAAAATCCATTTGGTGGTTTGGGGCAATCGTCTAAAAGCCTTTTGGGCCTGCGTCTCGAGCGGCCTTTTGACGATCAGTATTCACTTATTGGCATGACCTTGCTCTACGGCAGTCAAAGTACCGCCACGCCGCGCGTGCGGGTTGGGCAGGAACCCACGCGCACTATTTTGTGGGATGCCAATGCGCGCTTTCGGATGCAACCCAAACTGTTGAGCGACCTCGTCAACTCAATTCCTCTTGTGAATACGCAGGCCCCGTCTTCTATCGACATGGACTTTGAAATCGCGCAGAGTTTGCCAAATCCCAATACCAAAAATGTGGCCTATATCGATGATTTTGAAGGTGTTTTGAAGAGTACGCCATTGGGGATTGGAAAAATTGGGTGGAATCGTGCGAGTGTTCCCGTTCGCAACAACGGATCGCTCACATTGCCACAAGGGCGGCTTACGTGGTATAATCCCATTGACCGCGACAGGGCATCTCTTTCACGAATTTGGCCCGCCCGCACAGACATAACCGCGGAACAAGACATTGTCGATGTTCTCAGACTGCGGTTTGATCCCGCGCGTAGCAATGGATTTCCCATTCGCTCGCAGAATAACGAAAGAGGCATTCCCCAACAATCATGGGCGGGTATTATGCGATATGTCGATATTCCCGATTTGTCGCGGTCTAAATTTCTCGAACTCTGGATTCGGGGAGACGACGGGCATCTGCACATCGATTTGGGCGATGTATCCGAGCGCGTCCTTCTGCCCCTTGATCATCCCATGTACAATGATCCAGATGATCGAGAGCGTTTTCCGAGTGGCTTCCGCACAGAGGACAAACCCATCGGCGGCTTGCTCACAGGAGACGATATCGTTGTCGAAGAAGAGGATATTGGTCTGGATGGATTGACCGATGCCGAAGAAGCAGAGGTTTTTCGAAAAATATTTCCAGGTGTAACTGTGCCCAGCGATCCTTCGGGAGATAATTTTGAAGACGTGGATCAAAACACGACGGATATCCTGCGTCGCTATCCATCTGGCCTAAACGGAACAGAGGGCAACAGAGCGGAGCGCCAATCTCGACCCGATACCGAAGATCTCAACGGCAATGGTTTTCTCGATCAGCGCGAAAGTTTTATCCGATACAGCGTCGATTTGTCCAGCAATCGGGGCGTGTCCCCTGTATCGGGCACATTTACCGGCCCATCTACGCTTGTACCCGGCACTGAATCCAATCTCTTCCCCGAAGGTGTTACGGATCCCCCGTGGCGTTTATTGCGCATTCCCCTCAAAGGACAAGACGCGCCCCGCACCTTTGAAGGCAGTCCCGATACCACATTTGCCAGCGCGATTAGCTTTGTGCGCGTCTGGCTGGAACACAACGACACCACATCTGTCGAAATCTATACTTTTGGCGCAACTGGCAGCGAATGGCAGGAAGATCCGGTCGCTGTCGGACAGTCATCTGGCGATTTTCAGGTTTCGACTATTGGCACAAACAATCCCCTTTACAAATCCCCTCCGGGTCTCGATGAAGAAATAGACCCCACCACGGGTATTCGTTTGTCTGAAAATTCTCTGGTGCTTGAATTTGTCGATCTCTACCCCGGCGAATCCATCTCTGCGTCCCGCAGCTTTGCCAATGGAGAGAACTATACGGAATACGGCGTTATGACGCTGTTTTTGCACGGCGGAAACCCGGCTGATCCAACGTATAACACCAATTTTTTAGACGCTGTAGATTCCGTGAGCACTGGCCCCAGTCCCATCGAATTTTTCATGCGATTTTCCCCCATCAATGACGATTCTCTCAACTTTTACGAATACCGCTCGCGGGTTTATCGAGGCTGGGCAGAAGAAACCAATACCGTCCGTTTAGACCTCGAGATCATGTCGCAACTCAAAGGTCAGTTGCTCGACCTTCAATCCATCGAGCAAGCATCTGATACCGTTAGTGTGTCGCTTCGTGACGGCGATTTTCTCGCCCAATATGACCAGGAGGGCAGTCGCATAGAGATTGACGTGGATGGTCGCACCTATATTGTGCGCGGCAATCCCGCGTTGTCTGCGATTAGCGCCTTTACCATGGGGATTCGCAACCGCGGTGATGAGATTCTCATGGGTGAGAACGAGATATGGATAGACGAATTGCGCGTTGATGAAATCCGCAAAAAACCCGCCTTGTCTGCCCTGGCTGATACACGCATAACCCTCGCCGATCTGGGCAATTTAACAGTCAACCTGGAACGCCGAAGCGGCGATTTTCAAGACTTGCAAGGCAGGGCTTTGGGCAATACCACTACGCGCTTCAACTTTGACAGCCAGCTCAACATCGACAAATTTTTCCCCAAAGAATGGAATACTTCTATACCCGCCCGATTTAGCTATAACCGCTTTACATCAAGCCCCCGCATACGCCCGGGATCGGACATTGTGCTCACTCCCGAACAAAAAATCAACGAAAGCGATATACGCTCTCAGACGCGCTTTACCATTTCGCTGAGAAAGCGACCTGCCCGCGAAGATCCGAGCTTGCTGTCTCGCATTTTTTTTGACAAAGCCTCCACGTCACTCAACTATAGTTCTGATGCATCGACTACGGGTGCGATTACACAGCGCAGGCGAAGCCAGAACGAGAACTTAAACGGCAACATGACCTATAATCAGGCGTGGTCTCAACGCAAAGCTTTCGCTATTTTCAAGTGGTTGCCCTTTTACAAACCGCTCAAAGAGGCGCAGTTTTTTTACCTGCCCACCAGTATCAATTACAACCTGCGTTTTAATCGTGGCGTGTCGGATCAAACCTCATTTCGCGCTATTGCTGGCGACACTTCAAATGTGATTGATACGGTGCGAGAAACCTTCAATCTGACCGAAAGTTACGCTATCAAACTCTCGCCATTTCGCAGTCTAAATGCCGATTATTCGCTCACCATCAACCGCGATTTGCGAAATGGATATGCCCTCACCCAACTCCAATTTGGACGCGAAATATCGCGCAACCAATCGCTCAACTTAAGATTTACACCGCGTTTTTCCAACTGGATCACCGTAAATCCGTCGTATTCGGCCTCGTACACGGATCGCTTTGAAATCGGTGGGGAGCGCGTGCAGTACGGCAGCATCCGGCGCGGCCTTACTGTCAATAGCCAGCAGACGGCGAATGCGCGTGTCAATCTCAATCTGCCCGGTTTGTTTCAACGCTGGACGCGCAGATCCGGCAAAGACGGTGGTTTTTCCATTTTGGAATGGGTTGGGAAAGTGGGCGGCCGTCTTCAAAATGTGACGAGCAGTGTTTCTCAAAATAAATCAAATAATTTGTTTGGCCTCACAGCCCGCCCTTCATTGGCCTATCAATTTGGCTTTCAAGATACGGTCCAGGTCCCCATTGTAACCACGAGTTCGGGAACGAGAACCAATGCTATCAATGTGCGAAGACAGACGCAGGTATCCAGTGGTATTCGGTTGCCTCTGGGCTTGAATTTCAACACTTCTGCCAATTATTCCGAAAACGAACGCACGGGCAATACACTCGGCAAAGACGATCAGGTCGTCTTTCCCAAATTTGACGCGAGTTGGCGCGGGCTTGAGCGCGTGCCTTTGATCGGCTGGTTCTGGGACAATTCCAATGCCAGTTTTGGGTACCAGGAATCGCGCACCCGACGGGGTGATGGCAGCCTCAGTCTCTCGCCGCTTTATCTGACAAGCGATGCCAAAGAAATATCCTTCAATCCACTTTTTCAGTGGAGCGCGCGCTGGAAAGGCGCGGTGAATACGACATTTAGCCGCCGACAAAGTAGCAACGATGAAATCCGCTACCAGCGCAATGTAACTGTCGATACGACTTCTGTCCAACCGACTCTTGCCGACCGCCTGCTTGGAACCACTTTGACGGAAAGCGGCTCATTGCAAGCAGATGTGCGCTATTCACTGCGCGGCAGATTGCAGCGCAATCTCGATCTCACGCTTTCTTTTTCGAACACTTTCAATAGGCAAACCGAAATGCCCCGAAGTGCCGAACCCGATGTGCCCGCCGAACCCATTACCCGTCAAGATTCGACATCCTGGTCTGTCAGCCTTGGTACGCAATATAACTTTAGCTCGCGATTTACGGGTGGTACTACTTTTCGCCATGAACGGCGTATAGACCACCTGCGAGATGGGCTTACTAATGTGACCTGGGATTTTCGATTCTGGGGTGAAATCGGATTTCAGTAATTGGACTTTTCTATGTTCACTTTTAACCGCAACGAACAAATTATCTTATTCCTGCTTTGCTGCGTTCTTATTGTGGGGATTGTTATCCGTTATCTCGACAGTAAAGATCCGGATAGCATTCCCGACTTTGAGGTGCGCAAGAATGCCGTGGAAGTCCCATCGCCAGAAGAAAAGGCAGAAGTTTTTCCGGTTACTTCTCTAACACATAGGCAGAGTCCGGTGGAAGTTCCATCGCCGAAAGAAGATGTTCCCCAGGTTAGAGAATTGATCGATATCAACTCGGCAACTGCAAAAGAGTTTGAACGTTTGCACGGTATTGGGCCTCAAATTGCGGGACGCATTGTGGCCTATCGCGAAAAGAATGGGGCATTTAAGCGGGTTGACGATATTACAAAGGTCAGAGGAATTGGTCCCAAAACCCTCGAGCGCTTGCGTCCGCACCTTACGATGAGTACGCCATGAATACAGCGACGGGCATTCATATTTCGGGCAATATACTACGCGTGGCTCACCTTGAAAAATTGGACAATGCGTATTATCTCAGGGGTCTGATTAACCAACGTGTATCGGAGGTGTTTGATTTTGATCCTCAAAAAGAAGTACCTGAATCCTTTGTTGAGGAATTGGGGCAAGCACTTGAACTTTTGTCAAAACCGCTCGGCACACTTTCTTTTTGTCTTTCGGGTGGCCTGTATCACATTCAAAAAGTTCCTCTTGAAGTCGCGGGAAAAGAAGACCTCCGCGAGCATATTTTGTGGGAAGCATCGCAGGCACTCATTTCTCCTGTTGACGATAGCGCAATCGACTTTATTCCGATAGGGCGTGTGGCTTTTTGGATCGCAGTACGCAACGGAGTGATTGACGCATACGAAACCCTGTGCTCTGCACTGGGCGAAACCCGCATGCATCTCTCCGTTGCTCCGCTGGCCTTATTTTGTACGGGACTACCCGCTGGCGTCTGGAAGTCGGGTAGGCAGATGGCTGTTTACAGAGAGCCTGCTGGATCTTTTTATATTTCCGTTGAAAATGGTATTTTAATCGGTGTTGAAACAGCAGGTCCTGATTCTTCAAATTTACAACGCTGGCTCTCTCTCGCCAGTTCTCCACACCGCACCTGCAAACAAGTTTATCTATCCGGGGACATACCGGCGCTTGATTCGCCAGCCCATCTCAGCCTTGCAGAACATCCAATATTTCGCGGTATAGATACCGCGCAGTTGCCAAAACGAGATCGCGCAAAACTTGGACACGCGAACAGATTTGCCCTTGCCTTTGGTGCAGGGTTACACAAACTAATGATATCGGAGACTTCATAACAAATGGCAGACTTTAACGATCAGATTGTACAAATACAAGAAACCATAGCGCGTATCGAGCAAAAATTAGATCAGATGACTATAGCACAGGCTGCAATCCGGGACCTTCGCGAGATTAAGAACAGAGTTTATAAAGAAGCTATTAGCGGTGCGCGAGAACGCCGAGAAATTTTTTCTATTCTCGATGAAATCCAGAAAAATATCGCCGATCTACAGGCCAATGCTGGCGCCCGATTAGATCGGCGTATAGCTATTTCCCCGACCGAATTGCGGGTTGGAATATTTGTCGATGTGCAGAATATCTTTTATGCCGCAAAACCATTTAATGCGCGTCTCGATTTTGAAAAACTTCTGGAATTCAGTGTGGGCAAACGCCGCTTAATCCGCGCTATCGCCTATGTGGTGCAATCGCCGGATGTTGATCAGAGTAACTTTATCTCGATGCTCCAGCAAAAGAGCTACGAAGTAAAAAGAAAAGATTTGCGGCAGCGCAGTGATGGATCGGCCAAAGGCGATTGGGACATGGGCATGGCCATTGATATCGTGAGATTTGTCGATAAACTCGATGTCGTTGTTCTCGTAAGTGGCGATGGTGATTTTGTACCTCTGGTCGAACTCGTTAAAACCCTGGGACCGCGTGTTGAAGTCATTTCTTTTACCTACAATACGGCGAGGGATCTCATCAACAGCGCAGATGAACATATCCCCATTGAAGAGGCCCTGCTTTTGAGAAATAGCAGCGCACAGGCAGAGTCCGCAACATAGCGTTAGTTCGCTCAATTTTCCCATGTTTATCGATCTAACTAGAATTTATGCCCGTTCGGGCAGCGGCGGCAATGGATGCAAAAGCTTTCGCCGAGAAAAGCATGTGCCGCGAGGAGGGCCAGATGGCGGCGATGGCGGCAATGGAGGAGATGTCGTCTTTATATCGGACCCGCGCCTTTCCACACTGCTCGATTACCGGTATCGACAACACTTGAGGGCAGGGCAGGGAGAACATGGGTCGGGCCAAAAGAGAGCGGGACGACGGGGTGACGATGCTGAAATTCCCGTGCCGGTTGGCACGCTCATCAAGGATACAGAAACAGGCGAGATTCTCGCGGATTTGACCGAACCCGGTCAGCGCGTTGTTTTGATTGAGGGCGGTCGAGGCGGTCGTGGAAATGCGCGTTTTGCCACATCGACAAATAGAGCGCCAGAGTATGTTCAGCCCGGAGAAGCGGGGCGAGAACGCCATCTGGAACTCGAGCTCAAACTCATCGCCGATGTCGGTCTGGTCGGTCACCCAAATGCAGGTAAATCGACCCTTCTATCCAGAATTTCTGCGGCGCAACCCAAAATTGCCGATTACCCTTTTACGACCCTGCAACCCAATCTGGGCATTGTCAAATGCGGTGATTACGATAGCTTTGTTATGGCAGATATTCCGGGCCTGATTGAAGGGGCACATCGGGGCAAAGGGCTTGGGTTCCAATTTTTGCGCCATATTGAACGCACGCGGGTTCTCCTTTTTATGGTCGATGTCGCCAGCCCCAATCCCGAATACGATTTGGCGGTTCTCAAAGAAGAACTCGACCGTTTCAGTCCCAAATTACGCGAGAAACCCACGATGCTTATTGCCACCAAACTGGACTTGTTGCCGCCGGAACAACGCAAGGGTCCATTTTTTCAAGGTCAAACAGATATGGGAATTTCCTCTGTCACGGGGCAAGGTTTGGACGCGCTTATTCAGAAGTTGCGGGATCTGATAAGGTAGATAGACGCATAGGCGTAGCGAAGTGATACAAAAAAATGGGGCGAGAGTCGTTTGTGACTCTCGCCCCATTGGTTGTGGTGCGACATACAGGATTCGAACCTGTGACCTCTGGTTCCGGAGACCAGTGCTCTATCCAACTGAGCTAATGCCGCAGATGACCTCCCTAACAGGCAGACTATGGATAGGCCCCTGCTTCATGGTCTATGCCAGAGTGTATCACAGCCGTTTGTGACTGAAAACGTCGGCATATCCAGGTCCAAGGTCAGGGGCTAAATCCATAATACCAGTGTAGTATATCGCCTTTAGATCTTCTTTTTGTGTCGGTCTCTTCGACGCCTTTTTTTTCGCTTGTGCGTTGCGATTTTTGCGCGTTTGCGCTTTTTTCCGCTGGGCAAGAGCTACCTCCTGTAGGTGCATTAGCTGGATGGAAGAACAGAAACCGCAATAGAATTACGCAGTTCGCGTGAGGGCTTGAACACGGGCATTGCCCGCGAGGGAATTTTGACAACCTCACCCGTTTTGGGATTGCGGCCTGTGCGCGGTGCGCGGTGAACGATTTTAAACGTGCCAAAACCGCGAATTTCGACGTGTTCGCCCTGCTCCATTGCCGCAATGAGCGAGGCGAGAAAGCCCTCTACAACGACAGAGGTATCTGTTTTGGTCAATCCCGTAGCTTCGGCAATCTGATTGACAATATCAGCTTTGGTCACCGCATCCCCTTTCTCTGTATTTCCAGACGTTCTCCTGTGCTTTATCAAGAGTGTGAATGATAAAAAAACCTGGTACCCTTGTCAATAAACAAATTTGCACGGTCTTGCCAGAGATATTCCATTTCAGGCCTTAAAAATCTGCCTCCCACCTGTAAATTTCGAGATCGACGCGGCCATTGACAAATACGATGCCTTCTCGTTCGAGGCGAGCTTCCTGGTCGTGATGTGCCATGTGATTTCCACTGCGAATGGACACCATCCCTCGCGCATTGATGACCCGATGCCAAGGACAGGATGTGTAGGGTGGCAATTCCGATAGTGCCCTGCCCACTTCGCGTGGTCCACACCCAACCCGCTCGGCAATCTGCCCATAAGTTGCCACAGTTCCTTCGGGTATTTTGGCAACTTCTCTGTAGATCCGCTCGTATTTTTTGGCAATCTGATTTTTCATGGATACCTTTTAAGGAGATATTGGACGAGTATTTTTCGCCGTGCAGGTGCGATTTCAAGTCTGGGCATTGGCGTTGGGTATTGTTTTTGATACGCCAGCAATCGGGCATTATCTTTTGCATAAGCCGGGGGATCAATCAGAAATTCTTCTAGTGACTCGGGTGTCCACTTGCTTTGTAAGCCCTCTAATTGCGGTGCCTGAGAACTGCCAGAGCCATTGATTTCATGGCATCTTGCACAACCCGATTCGATAAATACAGTTTTGCCATCGGGGGGTGCAGAACAGGCCATCATGAGGATTAATGCACATAAAATGATACACAGGGCAATAGTGATTAAATATTTCATAATAAAACGGTTAGATGTGGGACGTGAGGATGGAGTAGTTTCCCATTACCTTTTGCGTCTTACTGCTTTCTTATTTCTTGCATTATTTCTCAGTCTGGATGTATCTTGGTAATCTTACAAAATGGAGGAATGGTTATGAAACACATTTATATCACCGGGAGCAAACGCACAGCTATTGGTGGATTTATGGGCGGCTTTGCCGAGGTGTCTGCTCCTGAATTGGGCAGTGCGGTTGCGGCGGCTTCAATAGCGCAGGCGGGCATACTCGGCGACGATGTCGATGAAGTGATTTTTGGCAATGTGCTCAGTGCGGGGTTGGGGCAAAATGTCGCGCGTCAAGTTGCCATTGGCGCGGGTCTCGATACTTCTGCGGGGGCAACAACGGTCAACAAAGTTTGCGGTTCGGGCCTCAAATCCGTTATGCTCGCCGCGCAGGCCATCCAGTGTGGCGATGCCGACTTGATCCTTGCAGGGGGCACGGAAAACATGAGTTGCGCGCCCTATCTTCTCGAAAAAGCGCGAACGGGTTACAGACTGGGGGCAGGCGAACTCGTCGATTCAATGATCCGCGATGGCTTATGGGATGTGTACAATGACCTGCATATGGGTACCTGTGGCGACCGATGTGCTGAACGCTACGATTTTTCACGCGAAGACCAGGATAATTTTGCCATCAGTAGCTATAAAAGAGCACTTCGCGCCGATAAAGAAGGCCAATTCCGCAGCGAGATTGTGCCTGTAAAAGCACCCGCTGGCAAGACAATTACGACTATAGACCGGGATGAAGAACCCCTGAGATTTGACGAGGACAAACTCCGACAACTGCGCCCTGCGTTTTCAAAAGACGGCACGGTGACGCCCGGCAATGCGTCGAGTATCAACGATGGTGCAGCGTCTGTTATCGTCCTTTCAGGTGAAAAATCAGAAGATTGCGGTATCACACCCGAAGTTGAGATTTTGGGTTATGCCACACACGCTCAGGAGCCGGAGTGGTTCACGCTCGCGCCTATTGGTGCCATCTCCAAACTTTTATCCAAACTCTCCCTTGCGGTCGCGGATATCGATCTGTTTGAAATCAATGAAGCCTTTTCCGGCGTTCCAATGGCGGCGGCCCATGATCTGGACATCCCGGCAGAAAAACTCAATGTCAATGGCGGTGCTGTCGCACTTGGGCATCCCATTGGGGCGAGCGGCACGCGCATTCTCGTAACTCTTATTCACGCTTTAAAACGCGCCGACAAGCGCATTGGTATTGCCGCACTCTGCATTGGCGGAGGCGAGGCTGTCGCGCTGGCTGTTAGACGAATAGATAGATTCGTCACAGACCCAGAAGATAGGAGAGCTTGAGGAGTACTGAACGGTTTCGTCGGGTTAAAGTCGGATCGGTGCCATAAGCGCTGTCGAAGACGAGAAAGATGTCGCTGCCGGGGCGATACCGGTAGTTGAGGAGAAAATTCGCGCTTGCGAACTCTTTGTCGTTGTTCCACTGCACAAAGAGCTTGACAAAAAAGTCTGTGGAAAAAGAGTATTGCAGGCGGTTGCTGAGCGTGTGGATGTTAAAGTTCCCCTGTGGAAGTCGGACCCAGTCGCCCTGATATTCCACTTCATAAGACAGTTGACCAGAGGGGCGAAAGGCGCTTTCCGACCGTATGGTATAGCGTCTTCCCGTGTAGTATGTGCCGGCTTCAAAGGTGATGCCGGGGCGCAGTTTTCGAGATCGGCTGGGACGCGGTCCCGTGGTAAATGACGTGAAGGTATAGGTATCGGGGGGGATGATTACATCTTTGTTTCGCGCAGAGGGAGAGAATTCCTCATCGACTACGTCGCGCGTGCGTTTTAATTCGAACCGCCAGTAGTCGCCGGTATTAAAGATGGCAAATGTCGAGAGTTCGACTGTCCAGTATTTCACATTGTTGTCGCGGTCTGTAAAAATTTGCGCTTCGGGACCGATTGACATGTAGCGAATATTGGCGAATTTCGGTCTGGGGCGGTAGCGGGCATAGAGGTCATAACGTCTAAAACCTTCCAATCCACTTCTGCTATTGATGAACCCCACGGCAGGTTCAAATTGTTCTTCGACATCGAGAACTTTGAAACGCGCCCAATATTTGGTGCCGCGATAGTTCATAGATGCAAAACGCGCATCGTCTGCGTTTTCTACCTGCGAATCCCATGTTCGCGCAGCAAATGCCTGGAAATTCAGGTTTGGCGTTGGGGAATAGTTAAAATCAATGCCCCCCGCGCGGTTGTACTGGTTCCATCCCTCGTGAGGATCATCGATTTGTTTGTTGACCATGATGAAACCAAAGTTTGACCGTGCGAAGATGTCGCGTCTTACGCTGAGGACCGAGTAGTTGGTGCGGTGTACCAGGACTGTGTCGCCATCTTCTGCAAATAATGCCGCGTCGGTCAGTACATTGAGGCCGCCAATACTTGTTCGCCCTTCTTTCCCGGCAATTTTTGATCCGACGATAATCGGGATTTTTTTTCCTTTCTCAAGGCCGATGCGTCTGGTGTAAAAAAGGAGGGTGGGGGGTCTGGTACCGCTGCCGGTTCTTCGCGCTTGTTCGCCAAATTGGAATAGGTTGGCCCCTTCGAGGAAGAACTCGCGTTTTTCGGGGAAGAAGAGGCGAAACTGCGTCAGGTTGGTTTGTTCCTGGTCGCCTTCGACCTGTGCGAAATCCGTGTTGTAGGATAGGTCGAGCGAGATGTTTGACGTGATGCCATAGCGCAGATCGAGACCCGTTTCAAATGTGCGGCTTTCAGAGGGATTGATTGCCTGATCGTCCATGGTCGTGCCCGGCAAAGCGTAGGGTTTGATGTATATCGGACGTCTGGCGCGAATGTGTTGGAGGCCGTGAAGTTCGCCGATGTCCGCCGTGCGGTAACGCTCTGTGGATGAAGAAGTCTGCTGGCCGACGACGAGTTGGGTCGCCAGATTTTTTCGGGCAATATAGCGCGCAAGATTGATGCCCCATGTGGCGTCGGCAGCTTGCTTAAACCGCAGTTGGCTGAACGGGATTTCGATTTCGACTGTCCATCGGTCGGGATAGTGCCTGGTGCGGGCGGTCCAATTGCAATCCCAATCGCGGTTATAGGTTCGCCCCTCGTTGGAGAGCATCAAATCGCTTTGCGCCCCAAGGGGATTGACAGAGAAAAAGAAGCCATTTTGCCGATCATTGTACGTGTCGAGCAGGATTTGAATATTGTCATCGCCGCGGATTTCGGAATCTCGTCGCATGTTGTTTGCGATAAATTGAGAGGAGTCCGGGACGAGGCATTCAAAACCAAAGTAGATGCTTTTGTCCGTGTAAATAATCCGCACGATTGTTTGTTCGGGACTCGGCATCCAGTAGTTTGGATCGCGCTGTACAAAACCCCTGATCGGTGTTGCCCGCGACCATACAGAGTCGTCCAGTACGCCATCTACATTTGGATTTTTGTCAACGCGGGTGGCGTAAACAGTCCGTCTGGCTTTTCGCGCCGATACGTCTGGTTGTGCGGTACTCAGCATCACTGCATCACCGGTATTCACCGCTGTTCCGTTGGCTTCTACGACTCTCGTTACGACCAATTCTGGCAATTCTTTGATGACTTCGAGTCTTGCGCCTGTGTCCTGTCCGTTCTGCACTGTGAGATTTGACCACAGTGGCGCCAGACCATTCATGCCCGTGACGTAAACGAGGTCTCCTGAGACTTGCTGTACTGTGCCCTCATTCGCCAGCAGGTCTGTGGTGGTCAACAGGATGGATAGACATATCGCTATGGTTTGAATTTTTGGCATGAGTAAAGTGGTGAGATCACCCATTAGAGGGAATGATCAACACCGAGTTTAATGCCCGTTTCCGGGTATTCATTCATTTGCATATAGGCTTCGGCAACATGGTTAAGAGGCACGATGGGATCGATCAAGCCCTCGGCGTTTAGACGGCCTTCAACGAGCAGGTCGAAGGCTTCTTTATTTCCGCGCTTTTTGTCCCATCCGTAATCCAGCCAGGGTTCGCTGTCGGATCTCACGGATATAATGCGAATCCGATTGCGATGCCATTCGCCGGTCAAATGCAGGCTTTGCATGGGGGCATTGTAATATGCCGTGGATACAACCGTGCCCTGATAGCGCGTTGAACGCAGGGCGTCGGTCATTGCAGCGGACGATCCGCTGGTTTCCATAGATACATCGACGCCGAGTTTTGCGGTGGCTTGTTTAATAACCATGCCCACATCAGTTTCGCGTGGGTCCAGGACGATATCTGCACCGTAGGCTTCGGAAATCAGGCATCGCTTTTCAATGGGGTCAATTGCCGCGACCCAGCGCGCGCCAGCGATGCGGGCGAGTTGTACGGTCATCAATCCAATCGCCCCCAGACCAAAGACTGCGACGCGATCCCCAATGCGGATATTGGCGTCTCTGACGCCTCCGAGGGCAACGCCTGCGGGGTCTGTAGCCATTAGAGCCTGCCACGATACGCCATCCGGTGCTTTTTCTACGCAGTCCGCCGAAAGTGTATGCGTCTCTCGAACGGGGCCATGACCAAAAATCCGATCTCCCTCCCGAATATTTGACACGTCTTGTCCCACATCTGTCACTTTGGCGACATACATATTGCCCAACCGTTTTGGAAACGCATCTTTCTGCTTTTGTCCGCGCAGGTGCATGCGCCATTCCCAGCTAAAAACATCGGACGCATCGAGTGTATTGGCCTGAAAACCCCGGAACTCCGTGCCGTGTTTTACTGCTGAAAACAGGGTTTTTGTGCGTACTTGACCGGGTTTTAGGGAGACTTCATCGTATTCCCGCAAGGTCGTATGCCCCGGTCGGTCTGCTATGAGTTCGCGTGGCATAAATTATCCAGTGAGAGGTAAGAGGTGAGACGTAAGAGGCGAGAGAAAGGAGGCAGGTAGGCTCCTGTAGTTTTATATTATCAAAAATAGGATAAGAAAAGACAGGTAGCAAGTACAATAGGAGCGCAGAAGCAGTCTATTTTGTGCTTGTGTCTGTTTGAGAAGTTTATTTGTTGTTAGAAAAAGAAGTTCAATTTATGGGCGCAGGAGATCAATAAATGTCAAAAAAGAATTACACCATTGCAAAGTCGAAGTCTCTGCTAAATCGCTATGATGATATTCTGTTTCGCGGATATATTCCACATAAAAGTATTTTTGCTATGTCGGGCATGGGCTATCCCGCATTTGTCCAGCGCGCAGCGGGGGCGCGATTTTGGGATGTGGATGGCAATGCGTATCTGGATTATTTGCTGGGTTTTGGACCGATTGTTCTGGGGTATGATGACCCCGCTGTGTGCCGTGCAATACAGGATCAGATGGCGAATGGCACGGTGTACAGTCTGGCGCATCCCCGGGAGTTGACGGTTGCAGAGTTGCTCATTGAAGTGATTCCGTGTGCAGAGATGGTGGGGTTTTTTATTGGGGGCAGTGCAGCGACTTCCAGTGCGGTACGCCTGGCGCGGGTATATACGGGACGCGATAGAGTGATTATGTGCGGGTATCACGGCTGGCACGATTGGGCGCGCCCGGACGATGAGGGTGTCCCAAAATCCGTCAGCGAGTTGACCTGTGCGGTTCCCTACGGCGATTTAGACGCTCTGGAATCGCGTTTGAAGAAGTATGACAATCAGGTGGCGTGTGTGGTGATGGAGACGATTCAAGGCAGCGGGCCGCCGGATGGGTTTTTGCAAGGGTGTGTGGATCTGGCACATGCACACGGCGCAATCTGCGTGTTTGACGAGACAAAGGTAGGGTTTCGCGTGGCAATGGGCGGCGCGGGTGAATATTATGGGGTTGTACCCGATATTGCGACGTTTGGCAAAGCATGTTGCAATGGGTATGCGGGAAGTTTTATTGCCGGGAAACGCGAGATTCTGGGGTCAAAAGCATGCCAGTCGGTGTGGATGACAGCTACCGCGCACGGGGATCCGCTCAGTTTGGCGGCTATGGAGGTCGTGATAGGGGAACTGCAGAGGCGGAATGGCATTGCCTATCAATGGAAGATTGGGAATCGGTTGATCGAAGGTATCAACGCGGTTTGCAAAGCAGGAGGGCTGAGTTATCGGCTCATTGGCGTTGGGCCAATGCCGCGTCCCGCGATGGAAAATTCTGATCGCGATCGCTGCATGGGAATGTTGCGGGGATGTCTTGCACAGGGGTATTACTTACATCCCTCGCATCCGATGTTTCTCTCTCTTGCCCATACAGAGGCAGATATTGAAGATACAATAGAAGCGGTGCGTGAGGCGATTGGACGAATAGACGAATAGACGGAGCGGGGTACAACTGCTCCAGCAGTTCATCCCGCCCACCACCCGAAGTCAGTGCTAATCCCGATTTGTTGATTAGCTGTCTTCTTTTGTCTTTTTCCCCGCAATAGACTCTACAATCTGGAGGTCTTCTTGCTTTTCTTCGGGTGATTTTAAGAGTGGATAGGCTTCGAAGGGTGTGGATTTGGGTTTGTCAATTGGTGGAATTTTAGAGAGTGCTTTTTCGATGGCGGGGCCGAGTCGTTCTGCTTTTTGTGCGGCGTATATTTCGTGTCGCGCTTTGAAGTCGGGCATTACATTTTGTGCGAAACATTCGAGCGATTCGCATATATGATCGTGTCTGTTGTTGCCGGCTTGCTGCAGGAAGACGACCTGATCGACGCCGATTTCTTCCATTGATTCGAGGTGAGCGCGTATTTCGTCCGGGGAGCCAATGCAGCCTGATCCCGAACCTTTTTTCCTCTCGGGTTTGTTTTCCTGGAAGTCTGCCCAGATGTCAAATTCGCCGGGGATGTGAGTGCCGTGGCGATAATAATGGGAAAGGGCATAGCCGAAAAATTGAAATCCTTCGAGGCCCTGTGCGCGCGCTTTTTCCCCGTTTTCGTGACACATAAATCCAGCGACCATGGCGATGGTGGGGTTGACGGCTTGTCCGAGAGGTTCGCATTCATTTTCAAATGCGGTGTAGTATTCGTCAACCCAGTATTTGGCATCTTCGGGTTCGATAAAGGCAAAGGTGAGCGCGCCAATGCCGTGTTTCCCTGCCCAGCGAATGCTTTCGCGGTTGGAACAGGCGACCCACAGCGGTGGGTGGGGTTTTTGCAGGGGTTTGGGCACAATATTGCGTTCGGGCATTGAAAAAAATTCGCCGTCATATCCGGGGTACGGGTCTGATGCGAACATTTTGGCGGTTTCCCGGACGGTTTCCGCCCACATTGCTTTTTTTTCTCCGGGCGGCACGTTGAAGCCCTCGAGTTCCGCGCGAGAGGCCGATTCTCCCGTGCCCCATTCAACGCGCCCGTCGCTGATCAGGTCGAGGGTTGCGATGCGTTCGGCAACGCGGGCCGGATGGTTATAATTGGGGGGCATGAGTACAATGCCGTGTCCCAGGCGAATATTTTTGGATCGCTGGCTGCATGCGGCGAGAAAGACTTCGGGTGCTGAGGAGTGGGAATATTCTTCCAAAAAGTGATGTTCAACTTCCCAAACATATTCAATGCCAATCCGATCGGCGACTTCGACTTGCTCGAGTGCGTCTTTGAAAAGCTGGTGTTCTTCGCCTTCTGCCCAGGGGCGGGGGATCTGGTGTTCGTAAAAGATGCCAAATTGCATAATATATCTCCGGTGATCAAAATGACGGTGTTCTGTTGTTCCACCTACATTATACAAACAAAGTAATCATGTCAAAAGTGATTAAATCCAAATTGTTGATTGTTCATCCCGATTGTGTACCCGTTCCGCAGGGAATGGTCGTCGTAAACAACGGCCGCGTAGTTGATGTTGGGGCTGAAGTAGATGTGCCTCCAAACGCCGAGGTGGTGGATTGCTCGTCATATGTTGTGATGCCGGCGTTGATTGATTCCCATGTGCATATTACGATTAACAATCGGTTCAACTTGCCTTTGAGCGCGCATTTCGATCTGGACGCGACAACGGCTGTGTTGCGCGGTGCGATGAATTTGCGAAGCGATCTGAGCACTGGCGTGACGACCATGCGCACTCTGGGAGATCGGCCGGGTGTTGAGAAGGCTTTTCAGGGTGCGATTGATCGCGGTGAGGCCGTGGGGCCGAGGTTGAAGGTATGTGTGCGGGCATTGAGGCCGAGTCATGGGACTGCTCCTTTTTTGTGTTTTCCAGCAGATGGGGAAGAAGAACTGGCTGTGAAGATTAGAGAGAATTTTTCTCGGGGTGCGGATTGGACCAAGTTGTTTATTACCAATGTGCGGGAGGGCGATGCGTATGAGGACTATATTCGGGGCGATTTGACAGATGTGGCGGCGTATTCGAAGCGGGAGATTGATGCGGCGATTGCTGTTTCACACGATTTGGGACTGCCGGTGGCTGCACATGCGATTGGCGGGCCGGCAATGCGCTGGGCGATGGAAGCGGGGATCAATAGTATTGAGCACGCCAATTTGTTGACCGAAGAGGATGTGGCTTTGTTTGTGAAATCGGGCGCGTATTTGAGCGATCCAAATTTGCAACTGTTTTTCGACGATGAAGTGGGTTTTGCGTCTTTTGATACGTGGGCCTGGGATTGGTGGCGGGAGCGGGTTGAACGCGCGCGCGAGTTGACGGCAAAATATATTCCCGAAGCTGTTCGTGCGGGTGTGAAAGTGTGTTTGGGGACCGATAGCACGCATGCAACGCTCTGGCGCGAGGCTAAAGAACTCGTTGGTCTGGGTGTGTCAGAAGTGGATGCGTTGAAAGCGATGACGACGAATACGGCTGAGATGTTGGGCATGGCGGATTGCGTTGGGCATCTTGGCGTTGGGATGTTCGCAGATGTGATTGCACTATCGAGTAATCCGCTTGAAGATATCGCATGCTTGCGGCAGGTGAAGATGGTGATGAAAGAGGGGGAGGTTATCGCAGATGTTTTAGGTGGGGCGAGTGATATTTTTATTGATTAAAACTGAGGAGGGATTGTGAGCACAGTACTGATTACCGGAGCGAGTGGTTTTATTGGTCGGGCACTGTCTGCCTCAATGGCAGAAGATCACAGGGTGATTTGTATGAGTCGAAAAGATCCAGAGTTGGATTTGCCCTATGTGAACGGCGAGTTTGGCTCTTTTGAAGATTTGCAACAGCTCAATGATGAAGCGATTGATGTTGTGATTCACCTCGCGGCTGTGACCGGCGGTTGTTCGGAGCGCGACGCGCTGATTGTCAATGTGGAGGGATCGCGGTGTTTGATGCGCTATTTGATGGATCGCGGATGCCGCAAATTCGTGATGGCGAGTTCGATCGCAGCGGTTGGGATGCAGAATCCGGCTTTTCGTCCACAGATATTGCCGATTCCCGATGAACACCCATGTCTGGACAGCAATGGGTATGGTTTGTCGAAATTTTTGATGGAGGAGATCACAAAGTTCTATGCGCGGCAAAATGGCGATATCGATGTGATCAATTTGCGACTATCTTCGGTGCCACACGCTGGATTGCCGCCTTTGCGAAATATTTCTCCGACGCGACAGTGGGGTCTGGGCAGCATGACCATTATGGATTTGCCAGATGCAGTTCGTGTATTCACGCTGTCTGCACAATCACCGCACAAACCCGGGGTTCGCATTATGAATGCCGCTGGTCCAAAGGCGTGGGTTGCTGTCCCCGTGGCGGAGATTTTTCGCGCTTGGTGGGGCGACGAGGTGGATCTGTCGCATTTTGAACAGCCAGGACGTGAATACGATAGTGTTTACGATGTGAGTCGGATTAAAGAAGAATTGGGATTTGTGGCAGAGCGGTTGCCGGAACATTGATTCTAATTTTTTAATCCTTCCAAAATACCTTTCAGATAGCCGATGCTGCGCGCGGCAATGGTTTGTGGGTCGGGTTTGAAGTCAAAGACTTCTACGGATATATAACCATCGTAGTGGCGGTCCTTGAGGGCGCGGAGGATGGATGCAAATTGCAGATCGCCAAATCCCGGACCGCGCAAATTGGGGTCGTTGACATGGACATGGCGCATGGCTTTGCCGGCTTCGGCGATCACATCTACATGGGATTTGTTTTCAGCGGCTGCGGCTTTGGTATCGACCATGGTCTGGAAATTTGGATGATCGACATCGGCAACCATTTTCAGGGCTTCAGAGATGGAGTTCAGGATATTGGTCTCTTTGCCTGTGAGTGCTTCGATGCAATAGGTGACGTTGTTTTGTTCCATTTCTGAGGTGCAATTCGAAAAGATATCGACGGCGTGTTTCCAGCATTCTTCGCGGTTCCAGCCTTTTTGGATGTTGCGCTGTGCCGGTGAGCCGTGAATCATAATCTGTCCGCCCAGGTCGCCGCAGAAATTGATCAATGCTTTAATATAATCTTCAGTTTTGTCGCGGATGGCTTTGTCGGGATGCGTGAGATAAAGCCCCGGTGGACTGGCGAGTAGCCAGTGCAGGCCAACAATTTCGACGCCAGTTTTTTCCGCGGCTTTGCGAATGTCGCTGCGCTGTTTGGCAGAGATTTGTGTGACGCTTTCCGCCAGTGTAAAAGGCGCGATTTCAACGCCGTCACAGCCAATTTCCGCTGCGTAGTTAAAGACGTCCTCGATTTTCCAATCTTCGAAAAATTCATTGCATACTGCGAGTTTCATGATACGATCCTTTCGTATTGGTTTTGATGATGCGACAGGGCTATAGGAAAATCAGGCTAAGAATATAGTAGAAGATACTTTTGGAATCACGCAGAATTTCATTGGGATTAAAATGGCTTGACAGGCTCATGGGTTTTCCCTACCATACGGGAGTTCAATGGTGAACTTTATTGTTTCAGAGGAGAACACAATGGCTCGGGAATCGGCTGCTGAACAACAGGTTGATACTGAAGATTATATTATTAAGGTCCAGGGGGTCTGGAAGACCTATCGGATGGGTGACCAGGAAGTGCATGCCCTGCAAGGCGTGAACCTCGATGTGATTCGCGGTGAGTATTTGTCAATTATGGGCCCTTCGGGTTCGGGCAAAACCACGATGTTTAACATGGTGGGGGCATTAGATACGCCCACTAAAGGAACCGTATTGGTCAACGGTGCCAATATGGGCGATATGAGTCAGGGGCAAATTGCCTATTTGCGCTGCCACAGTGTGGGGTATATTTTCCAGTCGTTTAACCTGATTCCCGTTATGTCGGCACTTGAAAATGTGTCTTTGCCCATGGTGTTTTCGGGCATGGCGCGCAGTGATTACGAAGAAAAGGCCGCACACAAATTGTCGCTGGTGGGGCTTTCCGACCGCCTGCATCACAAACCCTACGAATTATCGGGTGGGCAGCAGCAGCGCGTGGCAATTGCCAGAGCTATGGCCAATGATCCCGATTTGATTCTGGCTGATGAGCCGACAGGAAACCTCGACTTGAAGACCGGGCAGGAAATTATCGAGTTGTTGCTCAAGATGCAGGGCGAAAGCGGTGTGACCATTGTGACCAATACCCATGACCACAAGATGCTCGGGGTATCTGATCGCGTGGTCGATTTGCGCGATGGGCAGGTTGAGCGGGTGAGACGGCGGGATGAGATTGAGATTCAAGAAGGGCGTATTGAAGGTTTTGATCCAACGGCTGAGTAGTTGATGTTGCACAGCGTTCAGTCCCTTATGAGTTCGCTCTAACGCAGATAATCCCAATAACAGGGCAGGCCACAAAAGGTCTGCCCTATTTTTTTGGATTTTTCACGGATGCATCCGCAGTTATAGACATCATCCCGCAATTGTCTATCTCAATAGGGACAATTTCCATAGTTTTGTCAGGAACACCTCGAACAACGCCTACATTATACGCCAAAATGCCATTGCAAACCCCTGTTTTTTCGAGTAAATTGCAGATAATTGCAAATATAGAAACAAGCGGTCAGGAAAAATTGCAATGCGATCAATTATCACCTGCACAATTCTATTTCTGTGGGCCTGTGCTTGCTCTGCCAGCGATCCGGTGCAAACGCTGACCTATTGCGACAATCTTTCCGGCTGGTCCAACAATGTACAGTTATCCAGAGATGCCCAGGAGGGTCGCTTTGCCATCGTTGCTTCCCCACCAGCAGGGCAAACGGGATTCTTTACCTACAATTTTTTTAGCACGGGGCAGGACATATCCCAAAGACACAGCTTGAGCTTCTGGTGGAAAGTAGAGGGCAATGGCCTGAGGGATCTCAAAATCAAGGTTCGCAACCACCCTCTGGGCGGCGGTAGGGAAGCCATATATACGATCTGGGCGGGACAAACACCGCCTCAAGGTTGGCAACTTGCCGTTGTAGAACTGGCAAAACCCCACGAGATCTGGGGCAGAGACCCCGATTACAACAGGCGATACATCACATATAGAACAGAAACAAGTCAAAGTTCAAATGCGCGCCTGTTCATCGATCATATTGCAACCGTTGATCAGACCTTTTCCTGGCAAGTTGACGCACCAGTACAAGAAATAAATTCCATTGACCATATCGATTTTGATGGCAACGGAGCCGTTGGTTTTAGTGATTTTATCCTCTTTGTTCAGAAATTCGGTGCAACACAGACCGATGCGGGATATAATCCCATCTACGATCTCGATTCTGACGGACAAATCGGTTTTGGTGATTTTCTCACCTTCGCTGCTGGATTCGGATCTGGCGGCACGCAGTGGTACATACCCATCACATTGGAAAACGCCACCACACAACCATTAAATATTGTGGTGGGAACCGAAACGCAGATCCTGTTGACCCAGACTATTGAGGCGGGAACAACTCGGATCCGCGTGCCAATTCCTCGGGATATCCTCGCCTCACGCGACCCCTCCATATATCCCATCCCTATTTGGGCGCAAGTTGCAGATTTTATCCAAACGCGGAGCAGTTCGATATCTTACGTACCTCAGAACAGTAAACTGGTATATCCGGGACCTGACGGGCGACTGGTCTATGTACCAGATGAAAAGGGTAATATTATTCCAGACTTTTCACACTGTGGCTATATGGGTGGTGGTGTGGCTCTGCCAGATGTGCCGGTGGCGATGACGGTACAGCCACAGGCCGGTGGAGACGACACAGCGCGATTGCAAGCGGCAATTGACGACGTATCCGCACGCGCACTGGACGCCAATGGATTTCGCGGGACCTTGTTACTCAAGCGCGGAAAATATCGCATTGGTGGGACCCTGTACATTCGGGCAAGTGGCGTTGTACTGCGCGGTGAAGGCACGGGTGAAAACGGCACGGTATTGATTGCAACGGGAACAGAACAGCGCACATTGATCGAGTTTGAAGGCAGATCATTCTGGCAAGAGGTAGGGGGAACGCGACAGGCCATTGTAGATGATTATGTCCCCGTAGGCACAAGAACATTCGCCATCGCAGATGCTTCGGGTTTTGCAGTTGGCGATGAGATCCTCGTGCATCGCCCCAGTACGGCACAGTGGATTGCGGCAATAGGGATGGATCGCATTGAGATGTCACATCCCGACGTTCGGCAGTGGGAACCGGGCACTTACGACTTTCGCTTTGACCGCACCATAACTGCCATAGAAGGCAACCGGATAACAATCGACGCGCCCATGGGCAATGCATTTGAACGCGAATACGGCGGCGGGTGGGTTCTCAAATACGAATATCTCGGGCGCATTGAACAGGTGGGCATTGAGAACTTGCGCGGCGTATCGGAGTTTGATGACAGCGAAAAAGATGAAAGTAGGGAGGATGAGTTTATCGATGAAGATCACGCCTGGAATTTTGTCGTATTTTCACGCGTACAGAATGCGTGGGCGCGCAATATCACCTCAGTCCACTTTGGCTATGCCTGTGTAACCATTGGCAACCAGGCAAAATGGATGACCGTGCAGGATAGTCAATGTCTGGATCCCGTATCACAGATCACCGGATCGCGGCGCTACTCTTTTCCCGTTCATGGACAATTATCCCTCGTGCAGCGGTGCTATACCCGGCGGGGACGTCACGATTATGTGCTACACGCCCGCGTACCGGGACCAAATGTGTTTTTGGATTGCACGGCGGATATCGCGCATAATGATTCAGGCCCCCATCACCGCTGGTCTGTTTGCACACTGTTTGACAATGTGACCGTGAACGGCAATGCCATCAATGTTCAGGATCGGCAAGGTTCGGGCACTGGCCACGGTTGGGCGGGCGCGCAAAAAGTATTGTGGAACTGCGAGGCAGAGAGTTTTATCGTGCAAAAACCCCCAACATCGCAAAATTATGCCATTGGCTGCATCGGCGAGAAACGAGACGGCTGGTACAGGCGTGAAGATGGATATTGGGAATCACACGGGCGGAAGGTAAATCCGCGCAGTTTGTACTTGAAACAACTCGAAGACCGCCTGGGCATAGAAGCTGTAAAAGCCGTGGCGACCAGAGCACAGATCGGAGAGGGAAATTGAATGGCAAGATGACAGCCCGTTGTATGGTATGCTCCAAATACCTTCCAAAATGCCCTGTATTCTTCAGGGCATTTTTAGTGTAATTTTCCGCTGTAATCCCCCTGTTTCATTCTAATCACAACTGTTTCATTTGAAACACTTACTGTTTCGTTTGAAACAGTTTCCCGCAGATTCTTTTTTCAGCATTTTTTAAAAAACACGCTCTCCCGCAGTCAGTTACGGGTTTTTGTCAAATTTTGGCACGGTTTTTGCCCTATATGAAGGGCACGAAGTTTCAATTCTAACCCATACAGGAGGGTATTCTCATGGTTCACCAGTCACCCGCAACCCGTCCAGCAATACCACCCCGTGCATTACCTGAAACTGGAGCAAGTAGAGAGAAAACTGGCGGAAAAGCAGAAAGAGATCGATGCTCTGAAACGCAAAAACGTGCGATTCAAGGGTGTGTTACGTATTCGTCTGACAGGAGATCAATTATGATATACAACGCGATGTTTCTGTGCGGCATCCTCATGCTCATTGCCGCAAGGATCCAGGCAGAAGAACTGATGTTGCGGGCGCCTTTAATACCTGTGCGATCGGCGACCGTCTATGCTGGGATGAACGCGTGGATGCAGCAGGTCAACTTTGAGGTGGGAGACCGGGTGACTCAAGGGGATACCCTCATGGTATTATCCCGCCGGGATTTGCGCGTGAAGGAAACTGCGGCTCGAATTGCACTGAAGAAGACCCAGACTCTGCAAGCGCGGTTGGAAATGTTGCACGCGAAGAAACTGATCAGTGACCAGCAGCTTGAAAATGTTCGCTTCGATGCTGAGGTCGCACACTATAACTGGGTCGCCGCGCGTATGGAACTGGACAGAACCGCAATCATCGCACCCCAGGACGGAATGGTGGCTGAGGTCAATGTAAAGGCAGGTGACTGGATACTGGCCTATTCCGCGGTCGCTCGGATCATTGACCCCAGGGACCTTCAGGTGCATCTGTTTGTGTCCGAGAAGAGGCTGAACGCGATCCGAATGAATATGTCGCTGTCTGCGGTGCCGACCGCCAGCGGAAAGCGCGCGTTGCCCGGGCGCGTCGTCGGGATCAGTCCTGTTATTGATCCGGAAAATGGGACGTGCAAAGTAACGGGTCTTTTTTTGAATGCGGGAAAGTATGTCCGCCCCGGTGCCCTGGTCAATGTGACCATCATAAAACGCGATGCACCTTAATAGGTAAAATATGTACTTTTCACCAATAAGAAGTTGTCTTATTTTTTTTATGAGCATTTATCAGGTAATAATTACAGGAGATATATATCATGCAGAGTGTGATCAGAAATATTTTTGTTCTCGTCTTATTGGGATTTTTCACGGGTACATCCGCTCGTGTTTCACAGGAGGAAGGGGCTTCTTTTAAAACGCCGGAGATGGTGGTGATTCCCGCGGGAAGTTTTAAGATGGGGTGCGTCTCGGGGAGAAGTTGTAATAATAGCGAGAGGCCAGTGCATGAGGTGACGATTAAATCGTTCGCGCTGGCTAAGTACGAGGTGACATTTGAGGAGTACGATCTTTTCACAGATGCAACGGGGCGCGAGCGAGCAGATGATAGGGGTTTTGGGCGAGGACGGCGTCCCGTGATCAACATCACATGGGATGATGCGGTGGCGTACACTGCCTGGTTATCGGAGCAGACGGGGAAGAACTATCGTTTGCCGAGCGAGGCTGAATGGGAGTATGCGGCGCGTGCGGGAACGGCGACGAGGTATAGCTGGGGGAATAATCTCGGTCACAACCGCGCCAATTGCAATGGGTGCGGCAGTCAGTGGGATAATGAGATGTCAGCACCTGTGGGATCGTTCGAGGCCAACAGTTGGGGCCTTCACGACATGCACGGCAATGTGTGGGAGTGGACTCAGGATTGGTATAATAATAGATATGTGGGGGCACCCAATGACGGGTCTGCGTGGGAGGTCGGCGATCGCACTGCGCGCGTGGTGCGCGGCGGTGCATGGTACCTGGAAGGATATTTCCTTCGCTCGGCTACTCGCGACCGACATAGTACCTTTGCCGGGAGCCTTTATGTGGGGTTTCGGGTTGCGCAGAGTTTGTAACGTTAAAAAAACAACCTGGGACGGCACAGGGGCCGTCCCCTACGATGAGATTATTAATCTGGTTTTGTAGGGGCGACCCCCTGTGGTCGCCCGCTTTTTTAAATCCAAAAACAAAAAGGGTGTGAACATTGAAAGTTCACACCTTTTTTTATTTGGAACATGTATGAAGGAAATATACGTCTGTGTATAGTCAAATGAAAAAAATGGTGGCTCCCGGCGGAATCGAACCACCGACACAAGGATTTTCAGTCCTCTGCTCTACCAACTGAGCTAGGGAGCCATCATCTTTCCCGATAAGACGACCAAATCTAACAAAACGGCTAATTGGTGTCAAGGTTCTTGCGTACGTTTTTTTTCAAACAGAAATGATGTTGCGCTATATGCAGAATTACAATTATAAACATATAAACCATTTGACAAATACAAGGGGCGGGGGTTAATTATTCCCGCACATTTTCTGAGGGATTTTACCTTGTATCACGAAAATCACGCCAATGGCTCTTGATACACAAAATATTCAGACAGAAGCAGACGATGCGAGTTCACAGCCCGCGGTAACATTGCGTGCTGTGGGATTGGGCGTATTTCTCGTCATTGCTCTCGATCTGCTGGCTATGTACGTGCGCTACGTCTTGCACGCTTCGCTGATGACGTATAGTCACATTCCAATGGCCATGTTGATCGTGCTGATGATTCTGATGATCGGACTCGCCATTGTTGCCAAAATGACCGGCTGGGTTCTTTCAAAAGGCGAATGGCATGCGATTTTGGCGATGGGTCTTGTGGGGGCAGCACTGCCGTGTTTTGGCATGACGGGTTATTTGATCGGCTATATCACGGCACCTTATTATTTTGCTACGGAAGAAAACCAGTGGGCCGAGCACCTGCATCCGCTTTTGCCCAACTGGCTCTTGCCGAGCCACGAGGGCAATGCCGTTGCGTGGTTTTACGAAGGCTTGCCTGGCGGTGCTACTATCCCCTGGGGCGTGTGGATATTGCCCCTGTTCTGGTGGACGACGGTTGTGGCGGCGGCTTTTTTAATGCTGGCCTGTGTGGCTACTGTTTTTAGAAAACAATGGGTGCAAAACGAACGTCTGGTTTTTCCCGCGATGGCGCCATTGATCGATATGGCTTCTGAACCGGGCGATGGTGAGGGATGGTTGCCCGAGTTTACGCGCAATCGCTTGTTCTGGATCGGATTTGCCATTGCGTTTGGCGTGCTGGCGTGGAATTGTATCAATTACTTTTTGCCGGGCTTTCCGCGTTTTCCCATTTACCGGTCTCGCTGGTATTGGATTGATTGGCAACTGCCACCTATCAGGGGATTTTTTGGCATTTTTACCATTCTCTTTTCTTATTTTGCCAGTCTGGATGTTCTGTTTTCAATCTGGTTTTTTGATCTGGTGTTCATCCTTGAAGGCGGTCAACTCAGCAAGTGGGGCTATAAAGCCACCACGCCTTATTATCGCGCGGGTGTTTATTACTGGCAGACTGTTGGGGCTTTTGTCGTTTTTGTGGGTTCGACCTTCTGGGTAGCGAGAAAACATTTGCGCGATGTGTTGATGAAGGCACTCGGGAGAGATCCCACGGTGGATGACTCCGAAGAATTGATGTCTTATCGCGCCGCTTGCATCGGTTTGCTGTGTAGCATAGCGTATTTATTTGTCTGGCTGACGCAGATGAATTTCGATCCGCTGAAAGGGTTTTTATACATTCTGGCAGTGATTTTTGTCTATACGGGTATGGCGAAGATCATCGCCGATACTGGCATGCCATTTGCGAGCAAACCCATTGGTGCATGGAGTCTGGTCGCATCGTTTTATGGAAGGCGCAATATATCGCTTTCCACCCTCGTCGCTTTTCGCTTTTCCGTACTGGTCACCGAAAATTTCAAGGGCTTGTTTTTGCCCGCGCTTTCCCATGCCGGGCGCGTTTCCGAGGGCGTTCCCGGCAATCAGCGGCGGCGGCTGATGGGGGCGCTTGGACTGGTGTTTATGGTCAGTTTGCTGTTCAATATGTTGTTCACCGTATGGTTGGGTTACGATCAAGGGGCTTATAATTTTAACAGTTGGGAGATTACGCGGGCAGCCGAACGCCATTTTCAGCATACGGTTGATGCACTCAAAAAGCCCGACGAGCCACCGTTTTATGAAGAACATCCCGAAGAAGTGGTATTTTTGGGTATTGGGAGTCTTTTGATGGCGGGGTTGATCTATATGCGCTATCGCTTTGTGTGGTGGCCGCTGCATCCCGTGGGTCTGGCGATTTCGGGTTCTTATCTGGCGCGACGCACCAGCTTTACGACTTTTCTCGCCTGGTTGATTAAGTTTGTCATCATAAAAGTAGGCGGTCCAACGGTTTATCGCAAATCCAGACCTTTGTTTATCGGTTTGCTCGTCGGATATATTCTCGGCGTGGCTTTGTCATTGGGTATCGACATGATCTGGTTCCCAGAACGCGGGCATTGGGTACATCGCTATGGATAAATATTACAAGCACATCATCTGGAGCCTCATCGGTCTGGGGATTTTTGTCACCGCGCTCCTGATTGCCGGTCCCTATCGCGTAAATCCCCGTATAGCTGCCCTGTTGGGATTGGAAATGCCCGGCGAGGTTCCTCCTATACTCGTTCCGCGAGCAGAGGAAGTGGGCACACGGGTTTTGGATGCCGTGCGCGAAGACGGGATTCGCACGTTGATGGAGCAGTTCACGCAATACGGCTCGCGCGTGGTGGGTTATGAGGGTCACGAAAAAATCGCGAATTTTATAGAAGCTGAATTTCGGCGTTTTGGCCTGGAAGACGTAGAAGCCGAGACGTATGACGTGGCCGTGCCCATAGACCGGGGCGGCAGCTTAAAGGTGGAAGATACCGGCGAGGTATTTACCATTCACGGTTTGTGGCCCAATCTGGTCAAGACGACCACTTTGCCCTCGGGAGGCGTGAAAGGACATCTCTTGTGGGGCGGCACTGGCGATGTATCGGAATTTAATGGACGCAATGTAAAGGGTGCGGTGGTGTTGATGGAATTTAATTCGTGGAACAACTGGCTCAATGCCGCCATGCTCGGCGCGCAGCAGATTGTGTTTATCGAACCCGACTCCACGTTTACCGCGCAGGCAGAGACTAAATTTTTGCAGGTGCCCAATAGTGTAGAGCGTTTTTGGATTGATAAGACAAGTGGCGAAAAACTGAAGGAATTGATTGCGCAAAAGGATGAGATCAATGTCACTTTGAAGGCGCGAATGGATTGGGAAAAGAAAGAGACCCGGAATATTTTGGGCTGGATTCGCGGAACCGATCCCGTATTGAGCGAAAAAATCGTGGTGATCAATACGTATTACGATGCCATGTCCGTGGTGCCCGCGCTCGCGCCGGGTGCAGAAATGGCGTGTGGGATTGTGGGCATGATGAAGTTGGTCGAATATTTCAGCAAGTACCCGCCCAAACACACGCTTTTATTTCTCGCATCTTCTGGGCATCATCTCGGCTTCAGAGGTATTTGCGATTTTTTGAGCAGGCATTCGCGCAAAGAAAAACATTTTGCCGCTTTGATGACCGAACCCCTCGAGTTGCCACTGTTTATTTCTCTGGATTTGACGAGCCAGACAGATGAAATCGGGGTTTGGAACAGTACGCGCAATTATTATTACAAGCGTTTCTTCACGCCATTTGGCAAGTCGTTTATACATTATTCAGAGGCGATAGCCGAGCGATTTGATCTGGACCCCGCCGATGCCCTCATCGATGGGATCAATCCAAAAGGCGGCATGAACTGGGATATGTATATTCCGGGGAAAATCCTGAAAACAGATGGTGAGGTCGTTTTGGAAGCGGGCACGCCGGCGCTATCGCTCATTACGGTCAACGACGCGCGTTTTAGAGTGGATACCCCACTGGATAAATCCGAACATGTGAATTTCAAAAATCTCACCGGGCAGATACGTCTGCTTGCAGGCGTGCTCGATCTCGGGCTAAATTCCGAAGATTTTTTGCCCGATTACAAGCTGGATCCCGATGATCGCATGCGCGGATTAAAGGGTTTTGTGCGCACATTTCCTCGACTGAGCATTACCCCTGATCGCCCCCGCCCCGGTGCTGTGGCTTCGCTGCGAATGGGTGTTGACAAATCGATCAAAGGCGTGCGTCGCGTCTATTACGACATTGCAGATGAAAATGGCGAATTTTACATGCCGGGCATTGCCGAACGCCGCGTGGATGTGAAGGCTTTTTATATGGATCCAGAAAGTGGGGAGATCACGTACGCGCCCAATCACGGTCGCCAGGCGCGCATATACCGGGGTGAGTTTAATATGGACTGGTGGATATCCAAGCGCACGCGGATTTTGTTCCCGTGTATTGCAACGGATTTTTACGAAACAGTCGATCCCCGTTATTTATCCAAATTGTCGAGCATCAGCGTACTCGGTCCCGGCAATACGGCACCGCAGGAATACGGCTATGCCGTCGGCTTTGGTCCAGAAGAACCGGTGGGAACCATTTTTACAACGCCGGGCGAACGGATCAAAATTGTGATGCGGTTGGGGGGAAGATCCCTGGATATAGGCGTACGCTATATGTTGCTGAACTCAAAAAGTGCCGAAAGCGTGGAAGTCGCGCGCGGCGATGGGTTTCAGACCTTGCAACACGGTGGGGCGTTTATTCACTCTTCGTTCCAGGCCGCAAAAGATATGTGGACGCTGAACGAGGCGCGGATGCGCGAATTGGCGAAGTATTCGATTGAAAACCAGCGAATGACCAGTTTGCACGCCCAGGCTAAAGAGCATCTGGATCTGGCCGAAGAGGCGATGCAAGACAAAAAATGGGATTTGTTTGTCAAACACACACGCGCGGGCATGGGCCTCGAATCGCGCGCCTATCCAGATGTGAAAGCAACGCAAAACGATGTGATTCGCGGTGTGATCTTCTTTATGATACTGGTCATTCCATGTGCGTTTTTTGTCGAGCGGTTGATTTTTACCTTTTCCGATATCCGGTTGCAAATCGGCGGTTTTGGCGCGGCTTTTGTGGTGATCTGGATCGTTCTTTCTCAGGTGCATCCCGCATTTGATCTCTCCAATCCGTTTGTGATTTTGCTGGCTTTTGTGATTTTTGCACTGGCGATTTTTGTGATTGCCATTGTGTCGGGGCGGTTTCACGAAAATATCCGGCGGTTACGCACAGAAGAGGTGTTGTTGCACGATACCGATGTGGGACGTATAAGCGCGTCAGTGGCGGCATTTCAGCTGGGCATTGCGAACATGAAAAAGCGCAAAATGCGTACCAGCCTGACATTTGCCACGCTGGTTTTATTGACATTTACCGTATTGTCCTTTACGTCGATTAAGACAACGCTCGATTTTTATCAAATTCCACTGGATGATATCGAAGGCAAGTATCCGGGACTGTTGATTCGCAGCCAGTTCTGGGGGCCATTGGAGGATACGTCTTATGATTATGCCCGCATCAATTTTTTTGATCAGGGTGAGATTGCGCCGCGTAGCTGGTATGTTACGCAAGACTTAAAAAAGACACCTATTGAAACGCCTGAAAAAACGACCAAAGTGCTGGGCATATTGGGACTATCGGTCAATGAACCCGCGGTCACGGGGATCGATACCTTGTTGAGCCAGGGACGATGGTTTGAAGAGGGTGAAATCGCGTGTATTTTGCCCGGCAAAATAGCCGGATTGCTCGAGGTGGAGCCTGAAGATGTCGGCAAAAAAAGTGTGCGCTTATTTGGCAAACAATTGAAAGTCGTGGGGTTGATCGATGCGGAAAAAATGCGCGATTACGAAGATCTGGATGGCGAGATTATGAGTCCGGCGGATTTTAAGCTGACGGATGATGAGATCGTCTCTCGGATGACCCAGCAGGAGAGTCGCGAAAAACAGGGTCTGGAACAGCCCCAGCTCGAGAACATGCCATTCGAGCATATTGATCCCGACGATATTGCCATTATTCCCTATAATATATTGCGAGAAGTGGGTAGCCCTCTGCAATCTATAGCAATTCGTTTGCGCGAAGATGTAAATGTCGAAGAACAGGTCAAAGAATATGTGTCGCGGTTGTCGGTGGTGGTGTACGCGGGCATTCCAAAAGCAGATGGCAAAATCCAGGTGTCAATTTACAGTTCGATGGGGTGGGGAACATTGCCCGGCCTTGCCAATTTGTTTGTTCCCATCCTGGTGGCTGCGTTGATTGTGCTGAATACGATGATGGGATCGGTTTACGAGCGCTTCCGCGAGATTGGTATTTATTCTGCTGTAGGGTTGGCGCCTGTACACATCTCTTTTTTGTTTATTGCCGAGGCGTGTGTTTATGCCGTATTGGGTACTGTAGCAGGGTATTTGCTCGGTCAGGGAGTGATCAAAATTTTATTGTGGCAGGAGTTGTTGCAAGGGCTTAATGTGAATTATTCGGCATTGTCAACTGTTATTTCTTCAGCCCTGGTGATGGTCGTGGTTTTGATTTCATCGCTTTATCCCGCGCGTCAGGCGGCACTTATGGCTGTGCCCGATGTGACGCGTCGCTGGAAGTTGCCCGATCCGGAAGGCGATCACTGGCATTTTGAGTTTCCATTTACCGTAGGCGGTAAAGATGTGTTTGGGCTGTCGGTATTTCTGGTGGATTATTTTGAGTCGCACATGGGCGAGTCCATGGGCGCGTTTTATACAGATGGTGCGCGATTTGGTTCGGTTGAAGCAGCAACTGGCGCGGGATATACGATTGATACGACAATATGGTTGGCACCTTATGATTTGGGCGTGAGTCAACAGGTACATTTTGAAGCCGTGCCCACAGGCGAGCACAATATTTTTGCGATGGCGCTGACAATAGATCGGCTTTCGGGCGATGTGGCATCGTGGCGACGGGGCAATCAGGGGTTTATGAACGCGCTTCGCAAACAATTTTTGATCTGGCGAACAGTTGATCCAACCAATCGTGCCAAATACACGGATAAAGGGCGGGAATTGCTCTCTGCTTCTACAGCAGCGGTCAATGCATAGTATTTATACACGGGACAATCTATGGCTTTAGGCAATCTTTTAAGACGCAACAAAGACAAAGAACCAAAGAAAAATACGCAGTTTGAAGAGATCGAAGAATATCGCGATCTGCTCGAAACGCCCGATGAATTTGCCGAAGGCTTTAATGCAAAGACCATTGTGGGTGCATTATTTGTGTCGATTGTGATGGTGCCCGGCAATATTTATCTGGAACTGATGATCGGCGGCTCCATTGGCGCGGCGGCGCAGTGGGTCACGATTATTTTGTTCATCGAATTGGCAAAGCGCTCGTTTACTGTACTCAAGCGACAGGAAATTTATCTGTTGTATTATGTGACGATTGCGCTGGTCAACCGGGAGTCCAATGCCTTTGAAGGTCTGTTGTGGAATCAGTATTTTGTGCAGTCGCCCGCAGTCGTGCAATTTGGCATACAAAAGGCATTGGGCGAATTGTGGTGGTTCGCGCCGAAGGCAAATTCCGAGGCGCTGATCGAGCGTACGTTTTTACATGCCGATTGGTTTTGGCCCATTGCATTGCTGGTGTTGGGCACAATTATGGGACGCATTGCTTGGTTTTCTGCCAGTTATGTGTTGTTCCGCATCACATCCGATTACGAGAAGTTGCCGTTTCCATTTGCACCTATCGCTGCACAGGGGGCTATGGCATTGGCAGAAGAAAGCAGTGGAGATATCACGTGGCGCTGGCGCATGTTTTCTGTCGGTGCGGTGATTGGCCTGGTGTGGGGAATGCTCTATGTAGCTGTACCGGCTATTTCGGGTGCGTTTATGGAACAGCCCGTGCAACTCATCCCGATCCCATTTGTCGATTTCACGCAATACACGGGATATTTTTTGCCCGCAACACCCCTGGGCTTTACCCTACACCTGGGACCCATTTTTGCGGGTTTTCTCGCCCCATTCTGGGCCGTGATGGGGGCTTTTATAGGCGTGGTGATCCATACAATTGCAAGCCCCATTTTACACCATTATGGATTTATGCCGCACTGGTTTATGGGAATGGATACTATCCAGACGCACTTTGTGACGGGTATTGATTTCTGGATGAGCTTTGGCATTGGCATTACATTTGCCATTACCGTCATTGGGTTTTATCAGGTGTGGCGGGGAGTGCGAACCGCGCGGATTGAAAAGACCGAGAAGGGATCGTGGGAAACGCCGCCCGGACGAGGTGATTTCAGGATTTGGATTTGCGTAGTGTTGTTTTGTATAGCGAGTTTGTACACCATTGTTCTGTCAAAAATTCTTTTTCCGCAACTGGTCACCGTCACTCTACTGATCTTTTTCTTTATTTTTGCATTTGTGTACACACCCCTCATTTCATTTGTCAATGCCCGCTTAGATGGTTTGGTAGGGCAAAACGTGAGCATCCCATATATTAAACAAGCGACCATTTTTCTCAGTGGTTTCCGGGGGATTGAGATCTGGTTTGTGGATTTTGGCCTGGATAACTATGGCGCGGCAGCGCAGCGTTTTCGAGAGATTGAGTTGACGGGTACCAGCTTCAGGAGTATTTTGAAGGCAGAGATCTTTATGGTGCCTCTGGTTTTTCTGACCAGTTTTATGTACTGGTCCTATATTTGGAAACTCGCACCCATTCCTTCCGATGCGTATCCCTATGTGCAATTGTTCTGGCCGTTGAACGCCCTTCAGCGGTGTGTGTGGATCACCAGTACCATGCGCGGGGAAGTTGACTATTCTCAAGAGGGCACTGTAACGTGGACACCGGCGAATTTGTCGAATAATGCGTGGTGGTACTGGCGGGTGCGGGCAACGCCTGATGACCCGGATAGTGTACCCGATGAAGAGCGCAGGTATGGCCCGTGGTCGAGCACTGCTTATTTTTACACCAATTTTGATGGTGCACAAACCCCGCCATACTCGCCCTCAACAATGAGTCGCGCTCCGCCCGATATATCCGATGCTTTAGTACAGGGGTTGCCTTCTGCGCCAGAAATACGCAGTGCGGACGATGGCGCGCACCTGGGTACTCCAAATCCTGAAATGGTCATTTCCAGAGCGATGGATCCTCAGGGCCGAGAATTGTTCTATCAATACGAGATTGATCAAGTGCCTTCTTTTGATGGGGCATTTTTGCAGTCGTCAGATGATAAGCCCATTTTGTTCGAGGCTCTAAAACCCTGGGTTATTACCACCGGATTTGCCATTGGGCTTGTATTCTTCATTGTTTTGTCCCTGTTTGGGTTGCCCATTTTGCTCATCTTTGGTTATATACGTAGTTTGACCAGTATTCCGCATTTTATGATCACTGAGATCATCGGCGCGCTGATTGCTCGCTACTATTTCTGGAAGCGTTTTGGCAAGCAACAATGGCGCATTTATGCGGCGGTGTTGATGGTGGGCTTTTCCGTGGGCATGGCGCTTGTGGGAATGGCATCGGTGTCCATTGCCATGATCCAGAAGTCGGTATCGGTCTTGTTGTTCTAATCTCAAAGGTTTTGTTTAGATAACGAAAATCCGTTGGTGATTGTGTATGCCAGCGGATTTTTTTAGAGGGAATTATGGCTGACGAGCGTTTTTTAGTTACGGGTGCATTGGGGTGTATTGGCGCATGGGCTGTACATAACCTGGTGCGCGAAGGGGTGCCGGTCACGGTATTTGATCTGGCGACAGAGCCTCGGCGCTTGCAATTGTTGCTGTCAGATGACGAATTGGCGCAGGTAAATTTTGTGGCTGGCGATATTGCGGATTTGCCCACTTTTGAACGGGCGTTAGACGATAATGAGATTACGCATGTCATTCATCTGGCAGGACTTCAAGTGCCGTTTTGCAAAGCCGATCCGCCGCTCGGTGCGCGCGTCAATGTGGTGGGTACCGCGAATGTTTTTGAAGCTGTGAAACGCCGGCAAGAGCATATTGGCAAAGTGGTCTATGCGAGTTCTGTCGCTGTTTTTGGCGCGCCCGAAGATTACGAACCGGGCGCTGTGATGCAAGATGATTCCTCGCTGATGCCCCATACGCATTACGGCGTGTACAAACAGGCGAATGAGGGAACCGCGCATGTGTATTGGCTCGACGAGGGAGTATCTTCTATCGGTTTTCGGCCCTATGTGGTCTATGGGGTGGGGCGCGATCAGGGTATTACTTCAACGCCAACGACGGCCATGCTCGCTGCTGCTGCGAATTTGCCCTATCACATTTCTTATGGTGGGCGCACGGTTTTTCAGTATGCCGATGATACGGCGCGGGCGTTTATTCAGGCTGCAAGGGCCGATTACGAGGGAGCTGGGGCATTTAATTTGGGCGGATTTGCACCCGATATGCAGGATGTGAAGGATGCGATTGATCGGGCAGCGCCTGAAGCTGTGGATAAGATCACGTTTGAAGATATCCAGCTGCCATTTCCCCAGGAAGTCGATGGGAGTGGATTGGAGGCTGCAATTGGCACAGTGGCGCACAAGCCGCTGACAGAAGGCGTGGCTGAAACTGTGGCGCTGTTCCGCGATTTGATTGCCTCGGGAAAAATCGATGCGGAAACTTATATTGCAGAGCGATCGTGAGGAGATATATGGCTGATCAATACGATGTGTTGATAACAGGTGGGACGGTGATGGACCCGGCTAATGGTGTGCAGGGCGCATTGGATGTGGGATTGAAGGGGGGCGTAGTAGCAGCTATTGGGCGCGATTTAGGGGAAGCCGATTCAGTAATTGATGCAGGCGGATGTCTCGTGACGCCGGGGCTGATTGATTTGCATACCCATGTGTACAAAGATGTATCGAGTTTTGGTATAGAGGCCGATGACCTGTGCCCGCGCACGGGGGTGACAACGAGCGTTGATACGGGGACAGCGGGATGGATTAATTATCGCGGATTGGAGCGCTATGTAATGGAGCCGTCTTCAACGCGTATTTTGGCCTATGTCAATCTGTCGGGTGTTGGGTTGCCCTGGCGGCGTGGTGAGATGGTATATGAAGGCTATGTGTCGGCCAGTGAATGCGCGCAGACGGTTTTGAATCACCCGAAAACAGCACTGGGCGTTAAGGTGCGTTTGTACAAAGGTGTGGGCGGCGATGCGGATATACGCGATTTGTTGCAAATTGCTCTGGAGGCCGCCAATCGGTGCGAGAAACCCCTGATGGTTCATATCAGCAATGCCGATGTGCCTTTGCGCGACCTGATTCAGCCTCTGCGTCCGGGCGATATTGTGACCCATTGTTTTCACGGTACACAGCCCGCATCGATTATCGACAATCGGGGAAAGGTGATTTCCGAGGCATGGGATGCGCGCGATCGCGGGGTGATTTTTGACATTGGTCACGGGTTGGGCAGTTTTAGTTACGACGTGGGGCGCGCTGCGATGGAAGATGGTTTTCCGCCCGATACCATCAGTAGCGATATCCATTCGTACAATATCGATGGTCCTGTTTACGATTTGCCGACGACGATGTCCAAGTTTTTGAATTTGGGCATGTCGCTCGAGGAAGTGATTCAACGTTCAACCATTGAACCAGCGCAGGTAATTGATCGAGAGGATGATCTCGGACATCTGGGGATTGGTGCTGCAGGCGATGTCGCTGTATTTGAATTGGAAAAGGGGAAATTTGAATTAACCGATGCGATGCAGCAGGTGTTGATGGGGGAGCAGCGGTTGGTTTGTCGCGCGTCTGTTCGAGATGGGAAGGTCTGGTGGGAGGAGTAAGGAATTAACTCAAAGGAATTAACTCAAAGGAGTTTATTATGTCCGGGGAAAATGGGTTGGTAAATCCGTTTGTTTTATCTGATGGCGATGGTTATATGTGGCTGAAGGGGAATTTGCACAGCCACTCGACAAATTCAGATGGGAAGGTTTCGCCTCAAGAACGCGTGGATGGGTATGTAAATCAGGGCTACGATTATTTGTGTGTGTCAGATCACAACAATATCACATTTGTCAAAACGCTGACCTGTCCTGAAAATTTTACGCTTATTCAAGGTGCAGAATTGCATCCTGACAATCCCTTTGGCGGCGACCGCCACCATTTTGTGGCACTCAATATTTCAGAGGATATGGATGCGCGGGCTATGCCTCCGCAACATGTGATTGATGAAGTAAAAAAACAGGGTGGTTCAATCTGGCTCGCACATCCGCACTGGAGTGGGGTCAATATTTTGCGCGATACAATGCCGCTGACGGGTTTGGCAGGAATAGAAGTTTTTAATACGACATGTCGGTGCGCCGGGCGGGGTGAGTCTTCTGTACACTGGGACGATTGGATGGATTTGTCCGGACAATTGCTCCCTGCACTGGGTAATGACGATTCCCACGCGGCTGAATCAGAAGATCGCGATACGTATCAGGGCTGGACTATGGTGCGCGTGAAGGAACGGTCACCCGAAGCCATTGTTGAAGCACTGGAATCTGGCGCGGGTTATGCGTCAACGGGGCCGCAAATTTTTGATATTCAGTTGCATAGTGGAGAAGGTCGCACGGTTGAAGTCACAGTAAAATGTTCACCTGCACAGCGCATTGCCGCGGTATTAGATTCAAGGGGTACCGAATACCACGAGGGCGGTAAGCTGTTTGATACCGCCACTTTTAAGCTACGCCCCGGCTCAAAACACGTGCGTTTTGAGATTATTGCACCAAATGGCGACAAGGCGTGGTCCAATCCCTTTGATCTCACTGCGCTTTAGGTCATGGGATTTATGGAACGGATATTCAGGAGACCGCCCGCTTGGGAGGGCGGTGTGGGGTGGGACTGACAACTGACAACTGATAACTGAAAGCTTTTGAATTATGCTCACGCAATTGGAAATTACTTCTCGGAAAACCGTGCTCGATGGCAAGTTATACGGTGCTGTGGGTGCTTATGAAGCACTGTGTGGCAGCGCGTGGTTCGCGCTTGATCCCAATCACAAACAAAACGGGGCAATTGTCGATTTAAATCTCGTGCCAGTTGACGAGAGCGGGCGGGTGATTTTTCGAGCTGATGTGCATTTGCTCAAGCCGGTTGATGTCGCTCGGGGCAACAGTACTGTGTTTTACAATGTGGTCAATCGCGGGCGCAAAAATATTTTGCCGATGTTTAATCTGGCAACTGGGGCGAATATGCCCCAGACCGCCGCACATTTTGGCGATGGTTTTTTGATGCGGCAGGGTTATACGATTGCCGCGTGTGGTTGGCAGGCCGATGTGCCGCCTGAAGCAGAGGGCGCTACCAATTTGATGACTCTGGATGCGCCCATAGTTGATGTTATGGGTCCCGTATCGTGTGAGATTGTCATTGATACAAAGACGGATTTGCATTCTCTGGGGAGTCGCTATCACGATCCCTATGAACCTGTAGAAGATAGCGATGCGGTACTCACTGTGCGGGCGTATCCGTATGATGAAGCCGAGGAGATTGGGCGCAATCAATGGGCGTTTGATCGATTGGAAGATGGGCGCGCTGCGATCCGATTTCCACAGGGATTTGAACCGGGGCGTATTTACAATCTAATTTATACGGGCAAAAATCCGACTGTGATGGGAACGGGTTTTGCCGCAACCCGGGATTTTGTGTCATTTTTGAAATACGGGACGGATGGCAATCCGCTGGGCAATGCGATTGAGCGGACTTATGCTTTTGGGTCATCGCAAAGTGGACGTTTTTTGCGGCACATGTTGTATGAGGGCTTTAATGAGGATGAGGCTGGACGAAAGGTTTTTGATGGGGTATTTGCCAATGTTGCAGGCGGCGCGCAGGGATCGTTTAACCATCGATTTGCACAGCCTTCGCGGCATGCCAGCGCGCATTTTGATGCGTTATATCCCACGGAGCAGTTTCCTTTTACGGATTTGCCACAGGTAGATTCCGAAACCAAAAAAAAAGGTGGTTTGTTGGATCGCTGTGATGTTGCAGGGGTAACACCTCGCATTTTTTATACCAATACCTCAACCGAATACTGGAATCGCGGTGCGTCTTTGATTCACACAGATGTACGCGGGCAGGAGGATGTCGAGATTCATCCTTCAGTCCGCGTTTATCATTTTGCAAGTACAAAACACGGTCCGGGCGATGTGCCCACAAAACCGGGGCGAGCAGTGCCCCCAAATCCCGTGAATTTTCGCTATGCAGAACGCGCGCTTCTCGTTGCGTTAGACCGCTGGGTGCGCAAAGGCGTTGATCCTCCCGAGAGCAGGTATGGTCGCATTGCGGATGGTTCTCTGGTTGATGCGGACGATTTGAAATTTCCCACTATTCCAGATTTGCGAAGTCCTGTTCGCATGCGGCGGCCCCTGCGATTGAACTGGGGGAGCAGATGGGATGCGGGTATTATCGATATCGAGCCGCCCGAAAAAGGGCGTCCTTTTGGGGTGCGCGTGCCTCAGGTCGATCGCGATGGCAATGAGATTGCTGGTATTCGTATGCCCGAGGTGGTCGTGCCTCTGGGTACGTTTACGGGATGGCGATATCGTCAACGCGGCGCGACCGATGCGCTTGTTGGCCTGGATGGGATGTGGGTGCCATTTGCGCGCGATGAGGATGGGCGCGATGGTGATTCGCGACTATCGATTGCTAAACGCTATGGCAGCCGCGAAGTGTATTTGGACTGTGTGGCGCGAGCAGCTCGGGAACTGGTGGAGGAGCAGTTGATGTTGCGCGAAGATGTAGATCGCGCTGTCGAACGGGCTGGGGAGATGTACGATTGGGTGATGATGGGGGTTGGAGACTGAGGGATTGCTACAAACCACTACCATCGGGAGGTGTTCCATGAAGCGCGTGATTAAACCCGAAGGCGCGTACCATGTCGAGATTGAAGATGTGCCTTTGCCAGAGATTCGACAGACAGAGGTGCTCATCAGAACGGAACGCACGCTGATTAGCAGAGGGTCTGAGATCTGGCGGCGGTATGTGCGAGAAGAAGCGATTGATCACCAGATGATGGGATATTCGCTCGCTGGAACGATTGTGCAGGTGGGCGCGCAGGTCGATGATTTTTCGATGGGAGAAAGGGTAGCGGCTCTGGCACCGCATGCCGAGTATGTGGCTGTTGAGGTTGTCAATTCGCGCCATAAACCAGCAGTGGTTTCGCTACCCGATGGGGTTACATCCGAGGCGGCAACTTTTTGGCCCCTGACTACGAGTTCGGTGCTGTGGATGCGGGACACTGGGGCTGGTCCAGACGATACCATGGTGATTTTGGGACAGGGTCTGGTGGGGAGTTGCTGTATGCAGGTTGCGCGGCATTTGCACGATTGCCGTGTGATCGCGGTCGATGCCTTGTCCCTGCGTTGTGATTTGGCGGAACAGTTGGGTGCGAGTGCTGTGGTGAATGCGGCTGAGACCGATCCGATTGCAGCGGTGAAAGAGCTTACCGATGGCCAGGGCGCAGATGTTGTGGTTGAAGCGGTAGGAGGACGTGCGGGTGCGCAAGCATTTGCACAGGCGCAAGATATGGTGCGGCGAGGTGGATTATTGCAGGTTGTGGGATTGTATGAAGGCGAACCACTGCCTCTGGATTCGTCAAAAATTCAGGGCAAACGCCTGATTGGAGGATATCTGAATAGCGCGTACCGGCCACAGGGGTCGGATACGGCGATCCAGTTGTTGATGGAAGATAAAATCCAGACTCATACAATGGTGACCCATCGTTTTAATTATGAGGACGCTGCAGAAGCATTTGATTTGTTGTACACGCGTCTTGATGAAGCAATGGCCGTGGTGATGGTTTGGAAGGATTAGTATGTCTTCACCTCAATCTGGAATATCTGCACACAAGCACAGGACGAGCAAGACAGCGGCACTCGCAGCAAGTGTACGTGCGTATCATTTTCAGCAGAGTAAATCTCCGGTTTTTGCCGATGATTATGCGGTTGACATGGTGCCGTTTATCTGGCGCGTGATCGCTAAGAACAGAATGCTTGGCCGATTCGTTGTTCACACAGTGTTCCAATCGTTCCGTCCCGTACATACCGAGGTTATCCTGCGGGCGAGATATGCCGAAGACCGTCTCATGGAGGCGATTTCGGAGGGTGTCGGACAGTATGTGATCCTCGGTGCTGGTCTCGATACGTTTTCCATGCGCCACAAGGAACTCGTAGATAGCGTGCGGATATTCGAGCTGGATCATCCCGCGACTCAGGCGACAAAAGAGAAACAGGTGCGCGCGGTCAACGGCGATGTTCCGTCCAATCTGGTCTTTGTTCCCATTGATTTTGAGACCGACCTGCTAAATGAGGCACTTATCCGGGCGGGATTCGATCCAGAGAAGCCGGCCTTTTTTTCCTGGTTGGGAACGACTTATTATCTCACGAAGGATGCGATACGGGAGACAATGGGGCGTGTTGCAGATGTTGCCGGGCCGGGTAGTCGCATTGTTTTCGATTATAAGCTCGCCAGGCATCTTATCCCCGAGGAGAGCTTGCCTTTTGCCGACAGGTTGGACCGATTCGTAGCCCGCCGCGGGGAGCCGATGTTGTCCGTATTTACGCCCGAGGAATTGAATGTGGAGATGTCGCAAATTGGCTTTGTGGAGATAGAGACTATTCCGCCCGAGGAGCAAAAATGCCGTTATCTAAAGGACAGAAGCGATCTGGTTGATCCCGCACCAAATTTCTCCTTCGCGCTGTTCGGAGTGATGAAGTGAAGGATCTGAGCAGGCTATAGTCAGAGCAATCAGGTAGGAGCATGGGAGGCGAAGTAATGAAGAAGGAACGTATGATAAGCACCAGGCTCCCCCTGGATTTAGTGCGCGAATTGGAACTCATTGAGGATGTCGAGCAGTCTGACCGCTCGACTACTGTGAGGCGCCTGCTGTCAAAAGCAATCCAGCAATGGAAGTTGGAGCACTACGCCCGTCTATACGGGGATGGAAAGCTTACACTCGCACGCGCGGCTCGCGATGCTGGTGTTTCCTTGTGGGAGATGATGGACTATGCGCGTGCCAGAAAAGTACCAGCCCAATACGATCTCGAAGATCTCAATCGAGACCTGGGAACCATCCAGAAAAGCTTGAACCAATAGTAAATATCCATTGAAGGGCGATCAGAGATATCGATGGCTATGAAGAAACCACCTCATCCGGGTCTCAGTATCAAAAAGAACTGTCTGGAACCCCTTGGTCTGAATATTACCGAAGCAGCGAAGGTATTGGGCGTAGCCCGTCACACGCTTTCACGCGTACTAAATGGTCACGCGGCTATTTCTCCGGAGATGGCTATTCGGTTGGAGAAGGCCGGATGGTCTAACGCCGAGTTCTGGCTGCGTCGTCAGAGTGCCTATAATCTGGTGCAAGCACGCAAGAGAGAAGATCAGATCCGGGTTAATCGCTATGAACCACAGCCAACGGTTTGATGGAGTGATGAGCAATGAGATTTTTCATTGACCGATGTGCTGCTGGAGGCTTCCGGGTATGGAGAATATGCGATGAATAAAACAACCTTCATAGATCAGGTCCGTATTCAGGGATTCCGATCATTAGCAGATGTCGAGCTTTTGAGTATTCCCAAAGCGGCGGTCTTAATTGGTGCTAATGGCTCGGGCAAGTCCAATTTTATTCGTTTTTTTGAAATGCTGAGTTGGATGCTTGGGCCTCGCAGACTCGGTGAATTCGTCGCGATGCAAGGAGGGGCCGATGATCAATTATTTGGCGGCAGAAGGCGTAGTCCGGAAATGAGTGCCACGGTAACTATGCGAACCACAGCTATTGATATGGTAACCATGCAACCCACTGAAACCCAGTATGATTATCATATCTCACTCGCTCATGCTCAGCCTGACCGTCTTATATTCACGAAAGAGGCATTTCGCCGCCACGCTGAGGTAAACTGGCAATATCTCGGAAGTGGTCACACAGAAGCAAAGATAGTTGAGGAGATACCACCCTATACGCCGTTGGCGAATTATCACTTGACCACTCAGTACATCGTCAACCTGCTGCGGAGGTGTTCGGTATATCAGTTTCACGACACTTCCGATGGCTCGAAATTCAAAACGAGCTGGGATATGGAGGACAACAATCAGCTCCTCAGCCACGGGGGCAACCTGGCGGCCGTGTTGCACCGGTTAGAGCGGGAAGACATCAAGCGCTTTGAGCTGATCTGTAAGCACATTGGTCGGATCCTGCCTGGCTTTGATCGTTTTGTGATTGAGGAGAGCTATGGAAAAGTGTTGTTGCGCTGGAAGGCCAGAGGAATGGACAAAACCTTTGGCGCACATCTCACATCTGATGGCTCACTGCGGTTCTTCGCCCTGGTGACACTACTCAATCTTCCTCCGGAGATGTTACCCGATGTCCTTCTTTTAGATGAGCCAGAACTGGGTTTGCATCCGGCAGCAATCGCCTTGATTGGAGGTATGATAAAGGCCCTTTCCAGGGAAAGACAGGTCATTGTAGCAACGCAATCGCCTTTACTTGTTGATGCGTTCGATCTCGACGAAATATTTGTGTCGGATATAGAGAATGGACGCACTGAGTTTCGCAAATTGGCACCGAATGACTATCGCGTATGGCTCGACGAAAGCTTCACCTCAGGTGAACTTTGGCAGAAGAATCTGCTCGGGGGACGCCCGTGATACGACTCGCCATATCAGTGGAGGGGCTAACCGAAGAGGAATTCGTAAAAAATGTGCTTGCAGACCATCTGCGGGCCAAGGGCGTCGAACCATATCCCATCTTACTCAATGGTGACGTAACGATAGAGCGGTTAGCCTCGGATATAGTAAGGCTGATTAGGAGTTTTAACCGTGTGACTTCGTTGGTCGATTTTTACGGGTTTCGTGACAAAAATACTGCAACTACTCAACAGTTAGAACTGCGCATATTCGAAAAGGTTGACAGCAAGATAAATCATTCTTGGGATCAATCGCGTGTTATTCCCTATGTCCAACAATATGAGTTCGAGGGGTTGTTATTCTCAAATGTGGATGCCTTTGCTAATGCGATTGATGCGTCGGAAGAGTCTATTGAGGAATTGCGGAGTATCCGAGAAAAGTTTCCAACGCCTGAGGATATTAATGACAATAGTGAAACGGCTCCGAGCAAACGGATCGTGAAGGTTATACCTCAGTACGAAAAGGTCCTTTATGGTTCTCTGATAGCGATGGAGATAGGTTTGGATACGATTTGCGCTGAATGCCCTCGGTTTGACAAATGGGTGACGCACTTGGAGTCGTTGGGGAATACAGATTGAACCGCTGCGGTGAATGTGGAGAAGTATGAATGATGTACAAGTACGCGATCATTCTCTATTGGAGCAACGAGGATGATGCTTTTGTGGCTGAAGTGCCCGAACTTCCCGGATGCATGGCTCATGGTGACACGCAAGAAGCCACTCTCAAGAACGTCAATCAAGCGATAGCTCTCTAGATTGGTACCGCAAAAGAGTTTGGTGATCCAATACCGGAACCCAAAGGCGAGCGGTTGATGCTGGCAGCGGAAAAGAGGTAGTAACAATGCACAAGAAAAATACAGTACGGGGATTATTTGAACTCTATCAGAGCGATCCCGATGAGGCTGATTACTTATTGTTTGGCCGCGAGACGTATCCCGATAGGCGGGGATTTTTGAAGAAGGCCGGGTTGGCGGTGATGGGGGCAATGGTCGGGGCAGCGATCCCGTTTCATCGGAATATTCCGGCTCATTTTATTCCTGTCGCGCTCGCTGCGGAGGATATGATTCAGGGCAAGGATGGCTTGACGGTGCTCAACGACCGGCCATTGAATGCCGAAACGCCACCGCACTTGCTCGATGATGCTATTACCCCGACTGAGAGGCATTTTATCCGCAACAATGGCATTCCGCCGGAGAATACGGATGCAGTGGGTTGGAAACTGACGATTGATGGTCTGGTGGATAATCCCATGACACTCAGCATCGAAGACCTCAAGCAGCGCTTTGAAGTCGTTAATAGGGCACTGACACTGGAGTGCGGGGGCAATGGACGCGCCTTTTTTGAGCCTTCTGCGGACGGTAGTCAATGGACCTATGGCGCTGTGGCCTGCTCGGAGTGGACCGGTGTTCGCTTGGCCGATGTTCTCAAGGCTGCTGAGGTAAAAGACAATGTAGTTTATACCGCGCATGTAGGTGCTGATACCCATGTTTCTGGTGAGGAGGGCCGGCTTCCCATTTCGCGCGGGGTGCCGATTGAGAAGGCGATGGACGAACATAACCTTATCGCTTTTGCCCAGAATGGCAAACCGATCCATCCTATGAACGGTGCGCCGTTGCGCCTGGTCATTCCCGGTTGGTCGGGGTCCTGCTCGCAGAAATGGTTGACTCGCATCTGGCTGCGAGATCGGGTTCACGATGGACCGAAGATGACGGGAATGGATTATCGGGTACCCAATCGGATGATAGCGCCTGGGGAAAAAGTAGATGAGAAGGACTTCGAGATTATCCACGCTATGAAGGTTAAGTCGTTAATTACCAATCCAGCTACTGGTCACAAGATGAGCGAGAGGACTTTGGAAGTGCGTGGGCACGCCTGGGCAGGAGACCGGAAGGTTGATGCTGTCCATCTGTCAATCGACTTTGGCGCAACATGGATTGATGCGAAGCTCGACGAGCCAGTGAATGCGTATGCGTGGCAGAACTGGCGGGCGAAGATTGCATTTCCCAAAGCGGGGTATTACGAGATCTGGGCAAGGGCGACCGATTCACAAGGGATAAGCCAACCGCACGCCATTACCTGGAATCCGAAGGGGTATCTCAATAATTCAATGCATCGGATTGCGGTGGTCGTCAGTTAGGGTTTCAGATTACTACGAAAAAACAGGAGCAGTTATGGAGAATGGATTTTTTAAGGGTCATGGATTGGGCAATGATTATCTGGTGATGGATCCAAAAGAACTGACATTTGAATTGACGCCAGAGCGCATTGAGAAAATTTGTGATCGCAATTGGGGAGTGGGGAGTGATGGCATTTTGACATTGGAAGCGTCTGACCGTGCGGATTTTGGGTTGCGGATATGGAATCCAGATGGCAGTGAGGCAGAGAAATCGGGCAATGGATTGAGGATTTTTGCGAGGTATTTGCATGCTACTGGTAAGGTAGATAAAACGTCATTTTCAGTCGATACGCCAGGGGGGCTGGTTCATATTGATTTGCATATCGACAAATGGGGTGATGCGAGTGCGGCGACTGTAGAGATGGGGGAGGCGACGTTTGAACCAGGGGCATTGCCCTGTTCTCTCGAGGTGGAAGAACTGATCGAACAGCCGATTACTGCTGCTGGCGAGGATATGGTATTTACGGGTGTGAGCGTGGGCAATCCCCATTGCGTGGTGTTTAAGCCCAGGGGCGAGGCGTGGTCGCGAGATGATTTGTTGCGTCTTGGACCTGAGTTGGAGAACCACGAGATTTTTCCGAGACGAACCAATGTGCAGTTGGTTGTGCCCACGGGGGATCAAAAAATTTTCATTTTGATATGGGAACGCGGCGCAGGTGAAACGCAGGCGTCGGGTTCTTCGTCTTGTGCTGCGGCAAGTGCTGCGGTGCGTTTGGGACTGGTCGCATCACCTGTGACGGTAGAAGCGCCTGGAGGCACGTTGATGATCGATGTGGATGAAGCGTTTAACCTGACAATGGCGGGACCTGTGGCAGAGGTGGTACGCGGTACGCTGAGTCCGTCTTTTTTGCGCGAGATCGGCGTCTGAGCAAGTGAACAAACAGTTAAAAGCCGGTTTGATATGCGAACACTGCGCGGGGTAAGCTCCGCGTGGTATCGCTTTTGAACCGGTTCTTTTTTAAGCAATTTGGAAAACGAGTTGCGCAAAAAAGACAGCCGATATAGTTTATATACTGTTCACCAATGCTCACGAAAGGAACGTACTATGCCTTTAGACTCTATGGTCGAAACTTATGAGACGCAGGGATTTTTAACAGAGGTCGATGTGTTTTCAGAACGCGAGATCGGGCATTTTCGCGCGTTATTCGACGATTTGGAAGTGCGCGAAGGCAAGGAGAAATGCCAGATCGGCTTGCAGGGGCGGCATTTTGACGAGGTGTTTATCTGGCAACTGGCAACGGATAAGCGGATCTTAGACGTGATGCAGGCCGTGATGGGCGACAATGTGATGCTGTTGTCCACACACTTTTTTTGCAAATATCCCGATCCTGAGGCAAAGGTATTTGTGGCGTGGCATCAGGATATTACGTACTGGGGGCTTAAACCACCCATTGCACATACGGCATGGATTGCTATTGATGATGCGGATGTGGAGAATGGGTGTATGCGCTTTATTCCGGGGTCGCACAAAAATGGAATTGCAGTACACGACAAATCCGCGCGGGAAGGCAATTTGCTGAGTATTAACCAGGAGATTCCCGATGAATATGTCGATGATAGCGCGGCGGTCGATATTGTGTTGAGGGCCGGGCAGATGTCGGTTCACGACGGGCAATTATTTCACGCGAGTAATCCCAATCAATCAAACCGGCGGCGATGCGGGCTGACGGTTCGGTTCATTCCCCCACATGTCAAACAGACCACGCTCAATTCACACAAGCAATCATGGCAACCCATTGTGTTGCGGGGTGAAGATCAATTTGGGCATTTTCCAAAAGTCGGGATGCCATTTCCATTGTCGTGAGGATTGATTCTGAGGAGCAGATATGGCGAAGAGAAAGGTACTTATTACGGGGGGTACGGGTTATGTGGCCGGGCGGATGTTGCCTGCATTGCGCGAGCGATATGATCTGACGGTTTTAGACGTGAAGACGACCAATCGCGAAGGCGAGGAAGTAAGCGATGTGGCGATTGCGGATTTGACGAATCGGAACCGGGATACGTATCGGGAATATTTCAGGGGGCAGGATGCGATTATCCACTGCGGATTCGTGCGGACAAAAGATGATGCGGATCGCTTCTGGGCAGAGATGACGAATATCGATATGGCGCACAATGTGTATCAGACGTGTGTGGAGGAAAATGTTCGACGCGCTGTGATCATCAGTTCAAATCACGCGGCAGATTATTACGAAAATCTGATCTGGGCGGGCAAGCAGGAATTTGTGACGCCAGAGATGTACCCGCTTTCCGACAATTATTACGGCTGGGCAAAGGCGCAATACGAATTGTTGGGCTTTACCTTTGCAACGGGATTGATGAATGACGGCAAGAAGTTGGAAAATGTGCAGATTCGAATAGGTGGGCCGCGCGAGACGGATATGGATCGCGCAAAATCCACGAATTTGAAAAGCATGCATCGGGGTTTGGGCGCGTATTTGAGCATTCGGGATCAGGTGCAGTTGATTGTGAAGAGCATTGAGGCTGAAAATATCGAAGATGAATATGGTATCCCATTTCAGATTTTTTACGGTATTAGCGGCAATTCGCACAATTTCTGGACGATCTCCAATGCGCGAAAGAAAATCGGCTATGAACCCGAGGACAATAGTCAGGTGAAATTTGCCGAACAATTGTCAAAAGTATTGTTAGAAGCGCGAGAAAAATCGGGATGAATGACGCTATGGGTGTACAAATCGGCAATGTAAATATTCCCGGACGGACAGCGCTGGCACCATTGGCCGGTATTACAGACCGGTCATTCCGCATGTTGTGCAGGCAACAGGGCGCGAGTTTTGCGGTCACGGAGATGGTCAGTGCCAAAGGATTGGCCGAGGGCAGTGAGCGGTCGAATCAATATCTCGATTTTGAAGCCGATGAGTTTCCGATTTCCGCGCAGTTGTTCGGTGCAGAACCCGAGATCATGGCCGAAGGTGCCCGGGTTGTGGCAGAGCGAAATCCGGATATTATCGACATCAATTGCGGGTGTCCGGTTAAAAAAATCGTGACGCGAAATGCGGGTGCGGCTCTGCTCAAAACACCTGAAAAATTGGGACAGATCATTGCCGCAATGGTGCGTACTGTGGATATTCCCGTGACGCTGAAAATTAGAAGTGGATGGGCGCAAGCCAATCAGGCAGTTGCAGTTGCGCGAATTGCTGAAGATTCTGGTGCAGCGGCAATTGCCGTGCATGGGCGCACGCGCGAGGCGAAATTTGCGGGTAGAGCAGACTGGGATATTATTGCGGAAGTTAAAAACGCGGTTTCGATTCCCGTAATCGGCAATGGCGATGTGCGCGGGCCAGAGGCTGCAAAGGAGATGATGCAAAAAACGGGTTGCGATCTGGTGATGGTGGGGCGATGGGCTATTGGCAATCCATGGCTTTTTAAGCGCATGGAAGCCTTTCTGAATACGGGAGAATTATTGCCCGGACCAACGGATAGGGATCGTCTGGAAATGGCTGTTCACCATCTCAAGGCGTCTATAGCGTTTAAGGGGTTGCGCTATGGCGTCCTGGAAATGCGCCGGCATCTCGCGGCATATATCAAGGGTGTGCCCGGTGCTACTCCTTATCGTCGCACATTGATGACAGAAGACGATCCGAATTATCTCATGGATTTGCTGAGACAGATCAAAGCGGGGGTGGCGGCGTGACACCTGAACGCATACGCGCGTTGTTAGAGGCTGTTGCACAGGGGCAAACGGATGTGGATGAGGCGTTTGCACACCTCGCACACCTGCCTTTTGAAGAGCTTGGTTTTGCGCGCATTGACCACCATCGCACACTGAGACAAGGGTTTCCCGAAGTTATTTTTTGTGAGGGAAAGACAGTCGAACAAGTGACCGCTATAGCAGATCGCATTGTGTCATCGGGTGCGACACTGCTGGCGACGCGGACAAATGCAGAGATGCGGGACGCTCTGGTCGCAAAATATCCCGAAGCAAATGTCAATGCGCTCGCTCGCACAGTGGTAGTTGCAGGAGAGATCCCCGCTGCGGAAACTGTGGGTAAAATTCTGGTTGTGTCTGCGGGGACATCTGATTTGCCCGTGGCAGAAGAAGCCGTGGAAACCGCGCGGGTGATGGGCAATGAAGTCGAAACACTTTACGATGTGGGGGTTGCCGGAATTCACCGTTTGCTGGCGTGCAAGGACCGTCTATTGGATGCGAGTGTGATTATTGTGGTGGCCGGTATGGAAGGAGCGCTGCCCAGTGTGGTTGGCGGTCTGGTCAATGTACCGCTTATTGCCGTGCCGACCAGCGTGGGATATGGGGCGAGTTTTAAGGGATTGGCAGCATTGCTGGGCATGTTGAACAGTTGCGCGTCGGGCGTGACGGTGGTCAATATCGACAATGGATTTGGTGCTGGTGTCGCAGCGAGTAAGATCAATCGCGTTCGGACTGGGTGATGTTTGCTCGCATATAAATAAAATAGGCGCAGTTCCTTTGCAAAGGAACTGCGCTTTTTGACTTTTACAGATTGAGAACCATTTCAACTTGGCCGTATCGGGAGACTTTTGCGATAAAAGGTGGCTTATGTCGCCTTACGAATTGAGCAATTCGCGGAATCGCCTTAATAAACGCTTGGGCATTTTCCTCAGCTGTCATATTCTTGCGCGTTGCTAAGTTAAAAAGCCGTGCGTTATATGTTTGAACAGCCTGTCTCTCCATTTGCCGATATCTGATCCTGCTATCCTTTGTAAATACAATCCATCCGTTTTGTCCGCAATGCCTGATCCATGTTTCATCGGGCGTATCCGGATCGAAAAGGTCATTGTGCGCGTGGACCTCCAGGAACCCTGTGAGATGCCCAATTATGACCTGTGCTATCCGCAATGGATCAACAAAAAGAGGACTGTCAAGAGCGCGATCTACAAAAATGGGTGGAAGGTCAAGCTGCTTTTCTGCTTCTGGCTGACTCATACCTGATAACCTCTTCAATCTCCCATCTCTTACGGCCATAATCTTCAGCCAGTGTGCCCATTAACTCACCTGCGTTGAACCGCTCAAAGACCAATTCGGTCGGCACACCTCTTCCCGCAAGCACAGGACGGCCAAAAGAAATATAAGGATTCATCAAGACGGCTTTCGGTTGATCATCTTCCTGGAATGAGCCTCGTGTAAAGGGATACAAGATAACGGGTCCACTTGTATCATACTCAATACGATGAAGATACATGTCAATGACCTCTTCCATTTCCAGTTGTCCGCGCTTGGAGAGATTGATAAGCTGCCCGATATGTTCTAAGAACAGATCTTTTCCATCCGTTGCGAAAGTCTCAAAAGCCAGAGGGTGAGGTTGCTCAGGAAACTGTTTTTCAAGTGTATCCAGTGCCACCCGGATATCCTGCAAACGCACCTTGTGGACTCTGCGAAGTGCCACCAGGACATAGGCCTCCACTAAGTTGACAAAGGATAGTTGCACGATTTCTGCTGGTGGTACACTAATAACAGGTTCAAAGTTGCTTCGATCTGAACGATACTGTACTCCTGATATCCAGGACCTGAGCGTAGAAGGTGGAATATTTAGATAGCGAGCCGCTTCTGAGACACCATAAGCAGGTGCGAAGCGCGCATCAAATTTTTCGTTGTTCATAAAGAATCACCTCCCAGTGGCGTTATTCCTTTTTTGTAGTCTCTGTGAACAAAAAGATCTGCGGTGGCATTTCTCAGCCATGGATAAATAAAAAGGGCAACCTGATTGTTCTGTCAAGATTTTTTTAAAATTCACTATTCTCACTGCTTTAATTCACTGGTCTTGCTTGCCGTTTTAAGTGACTCTAAGGTCACGTATCTCTGGCCCATTACAAACGCGACATTCTTTCCACTCTTATCTTTCTGGTCATTGATAATCTTCTGTTTCAGCTTTACTGTCTCATCATCATCAGGCTCGCTCAGAAACATAACTTTTTGAGTCTGCCAGCTATAGTGAAGCTTCTCAATCTGTGTCAGCAATTCTTCTGCAAGGTCTTTCTGATCGCCCTCAAGAGATTCGATTCCTTCTCGCGTTAGATTTACCGATTCAACTACCGCCTTGATCTTGGGCACAAGTGGCTGGACTGCGCCTTCTGCGTAGAATGCCAGATGTCCGGAAGGCTGGAAACCACGGTTAGACTGGCATATATATGCATTAAGTTTCTTGTATACCGGCCACGCCTCTCTGGCGGCGACCACGAGGACTCTGGATTCGTTAGAGCCTGTAAGTCCGTCTTCTTGGATCATCAATATGAACTCCCTCAGGAGAAATGCCTCTTTCTCGGAAGGAGGCTCACTTTCATCCTCGAGGATTTCTTCAATAGCTGTGATCAGAGTTCTGAAGTTCGACCAGATAACCCCATTTTCGATATCTTTTGGCTGATCGTCGTCTGGCGTCAGCAATAATAGGCGTTCGCCATCTTTGAGACTTTCCAAATGTCTTCTGATCTGTTCGGATCGTACCGCGTTAGAGGCTGTCTTGGTCTCAATCCAGATAGCAGATCCCGTCCTAATTCTGGCGTCAGGTGTCGACCTCTCTCTTCTTGGCTGATTCTCGAAAGAGACAAGACTGAAAGCAGTATCCCCAATAAGTGTTCCAAGAATTCGGTCTATGTTGGGTAAGCTCAACCGTTGAAGGACAGCTAAGAATGTAGCGGTGACGCGGTTCTCGCCTTGGCGATAAGTAGAAAACAAGTTATTGTGCATAAGTTATCTCTTTTCAGAAGCAACTCCGTTTTTGCAACCGTGAATTTACTCATCGGATGAACCTCGAAGTGGGTTTAGAGCACCCAGGCGATTTTCATAGGGGAGGGGAACTCCTGACGTATCGCTCAGAGGCAAGGGTGGATCTGTTTTTGTGGTCGCTTTGGTTATGATGACAAGTGCGAGAAAGCCGATGGGTACTGCGAGGAGGTCGGCGGGGTGATCGGGCGCGATTTGGAGCAGGATGAGATAGGCGATAGCACCTGAAATCATCGACCAGAGCGCGCCAGAGCGATTGGCGTTGCGCCACCAGATACCCGCTGTGAGAGGGACAAAGAGGGTCGCCAGTAAGATGGACCAGGAATCGACCATCAGCGTGTAAACCGTGTCGTGTGAAAGGGCGAGATAAAGCGCGATGACGCCGAGGATGGGGACACTCAAGCGGCACAGGCGCAGTTGGGTTCTCGCGTCTATATCGGGGCGCAAGTAGCGAATCAGATCGTTGCCAATCACGCTGGCAGGGGCGAGCAAGGCACTGTCGGCACTGCTCATCAGTGCGGAGATCAAAGCACCGATAAAAACGGCCATGCCGAGTGGGGGGAGATAGGTTTCAGCGAGTTTCATCATCACCTGCTCGGGGTCGGCCAGATTGGGAAATGTGAGGGTAGCCGCAATGCCCAGGAAAACGGGCAAGAGGCCAACGGTCAGGTAAATAATACCAGAGAGATACGCACTGTTCTGGGCGACGGATTCGTTTCGGCTGGATAGGCTGCGTTGCAAAAGGTCCTGCCCTGCGAGATTGCCCAGGCCAATTACCAACCAGGCGCGCGCATAATTAAACCAGGTGGTCATGTCTGCATCGCGGGGATAGAGATAAAATTGGTCATCGGGCAGTTGCGCTCGTATGGCGGCCCATCCCCCCATGTCGCTCAGAAGAACGGGCGTCATAAAGATCAGTCCAAGGGTTAAGACAGCCACCTGGATAAAGTCTGTCAGTGTTACCGCCCACATGCCGCCTACAGTTGTATAGATCAGCACAATAGCAGCGCCCAGACAGGTGCCTAATACCGCATCCAATCCCGTGAGCGCGTGGATAATTTTCCCAAATCCCACCATCAGCGATGCAACCCAGCCCAGATAGGCCGGAATCGTACACGCAGCGGCTACCACACCGGCTGTTTTGCCAAATCTCCGTTCAAAAAACTCGGCAATGGTAGAAACACCCATTCGTCGCATCATCCGTACGTAAAAAAGGCCCGCGAGAAATAGACACAGGGCTGCGCCAAAGGGATCGGCTATAATGGCTAAAAAGCCACCTTTGTAAGCCGCGCCTGCTGCGCCGAGCACAGTGCCCGTGCCAAACCAGGTGGCGGCAAGGGTACCCGTGGCCAGCAAGATGCCCAGACGCCGGCCAGCAACGACAAAATCAGCGGAATCTTTGACGCGCCTGCCGGCATAGACACCGACCAATAAGGTGAGAAAAACATAGGCGCAAAGGCCAATGATGACGGGCATTTGAGACATATCTGGTCCTCCGGGATGTGTATATTCGAACTTATCGATACGCGAGAAGTATCGCACCCTGTCTGGCGTCTGTCAACACCTATTGCTATAAACGCCTCTATCGGATGCGTATAGCGAGGAACTATCGAGGCTCTCTGCGCGTTTTATAGACAGCGAATGGTAAAATTATCATCGGAGGGGGATGAATGAACATCAGACGACATATTGCAAGATCCGGTGCGCTATTGGTTCTCGGGCTCACGGTTGCCTGTAGCATCGATCCATCGCCTACTTTCCCGGATGCCTCGGAAGTGGCGTGCGGGGTTACAGAGGCTTACTCGGACGACTACCTCATGGCGGTGATTGGCAAAGATGCCGTACCCACATCGGTTGACGCCATCAACACTGGCAGTTGCGAGTTTGACGGGACCATTATCGCAGTGCGCGTCCAGCTAATCGGCAACGGGGGTTCGCAGACAGTGGTTGTGGATCTGCCTGATCCAACGCGCATACTGCCCGTGTCTTTCCACAGAATCGTCAATCTGCCGCTGATTGACGTAGATTTGCCTGAGGGCAGGTACGCCCGCACTGTAACCGGTATCACCGCTGGCGGTAGGGAGATCGACATACCGATCTTCGAGGACGTCCTTCTCGTGCGCGATCCCGGCTCCCTGCAGGCGGACTTGCTCCGTCATCAGGGTCGTTGGGAGCGAAGACGCGTTGCGAACTACGTCTATACGGGCGCGTGGAATTGCTTCTGTCCGATAGAATATACCGTTGACGCGGAGGTAACCGTGAGCGGCGGTGCAGTCGCAAGCGTCGCCTCCGCCGATCCGGCCGTGCTCAATATTCCCGAGCCAGAGCGGTTCTTACCGATCAAGGCTCTGTTCGTCCTATTGCAGACCGCGATAGACGAGAACGCAGCCCGCATCGATGTCACGTACAACAAGGAGTTCGGCTATCCGGAACAGTTCTTCGTAGATTACCACGAGAATATTGCCGACGAGGAAAGGGGATTTGTCATTCGGCGCCTCACGCATCAATAACTATTCTTGAATGTATCTCCGACCGTATTTTTTCATTACCTCAATCAATTTGTCATGCGGCAAAGCGGGCATTGTGCGATTGTCTCGGCCCGTCATGGGTTCTGCTACGCACATGGCGTTGACAATGGCTTCTTCAGTTGCTTCAATAGTGGCCTGGAAGATAGCGGTTAGCCGACCATCGCGCAGGGTGGTAATTGTATCGCGGTCAGCGCGGGTACGAGGTAGGCGATAGGCGGTTGAAAAGGCAATGGCAAAATCTCCGCTGCTGGTGCGGGAAACTGTGCCCGTGCGGCCAATGCCTATGGCGGCGCGTTTGCAGAGGCGGCGCAATTGATGTGGCACGAGGGGCGCGTCGGTGGCTATGACCACAATGATCGAACCATCGCGCGTTGGGGAGGCCTGAACGGGCAATTCGCGTCCTACGGGAACGCCAGCAATGAGGAGTTCCGGCCTGCGTCCACAGTTGGCATTGACGAGCACACCTACGGTATGTCCATCTGGGACAATGCGCGAGGCTGTGCCGATGCCTGCTTTAAACCGATATGCGCGCATTCCCGTGCCCGCGCCAACAGAGCCTTCGGGCACTGCGCCACCTGTGGCGGTTTCAATGGCTTCGACAACGTGATCGACTGTGACGTGTCGTCCGGCAATATCGTTGAGACCGCCGTCATAACATTCGGCGACTACGGGCAGGGGAACCCTTCCTGCGCCTTGTTTGAGCATGTATGCGACCACGCCACTATAGCCTTCGCCCACGGAGAGCGTATTTGTAAGTACAACGGGCACTTCGAGTTGTCCGCGTTCGTTAATCCATGCCATGCCCGTCATTTCTCCATTGCCATTGAGGGCTTCGGCCGCGGCGAATATATTATTTCTGAAGATGTCCTCGCCGTGCGGGACAATGGCTGTGACACCCGTTCGCACGGGACCTTTGCCCACGACAAGTTCGCCACTCCCTTCGATTAATGTGACGTGACCGACGAGAACGCCTTTAACATCGGTAATGGCGTTGTATGTGCCCGTGGGCAATGTGCCAATCTGAATGCCGAGATCCCGAGCACGCGGACGCTGTGCATAAGATGGCATTGCGATCAGCAAGCTGAGGAGGCAGAACAGGGTTTTGGTGATCATAGGGCACCTCATAGGGCAATGGTCTTTGGGCAGCAACCAGTTGTAAACCGTTTCACACTTCACACTTCATACTTCAATGATCTCGGTCTTTCCACGTAAATCCACGCAGGGTTCCCGCGAGGCCGATGAGAATGGTGTAGGGGATTTGCACGATCTCCCAGAATGGAAACATGATGAGTAGATCCGCACGCTTGAAGATATGAACGCCTTTTCCCGCTACGAGCAGATCTACAAGTATTTTTGCGCCCCAGCAAATCAGGGGTAGTGTGTATGTGCCGTCTGTTATTGAGATGAGAAAAGCAGCAGGAATGAGCGCGTTGATCAAAAATACCACTGCAATATAAGAAAAAAAAACGGGATTGAGACGCAGTTGATACGCGGCGTTAGATGCCCACCGCTTGCGTTGCTGCCACAGCGATGACGGTGTTTCGGGGCGATGGGTGGTTGCATAAGCGCCGGGATCAGCGGCGAACGCGATGCGTCCATCCCATGCCCGGCGCAGCAACTGGAGCAATAGCACGTCGTCGCCAGACGGGCGGTGTGCGATGTCGCGGAAACCGCCGACTTTTTCAAAAAGACATTTGCGATAGGCGAAATTTTGTCCCGAAGTAGCAAGGGGCATGCCCATCCCAACGGCACCGGCTGCAGCGGCCATGAGGGTGAGAAAATCATAAGCCTGCAATTGGTCGAAAAATGAGCGCGATGTAAGTTGAGAAAATCCAATGACAATGCCGATATCAGCCGCCATATAAGACGCCATGCTGGCAATCCAGGTAGGTGGCACTGTGCAGTCGGCATCGGTGGTGAGAATCCATTCGCCCCGCGCACGGTGAATACCAACGGACATCGGGCGTTTCTTTGCCGTCATTTCTGGAAAGCTGTTATCCACAGACAAAAGGTGGAGATTGTCCAGGGGCGTGGAGGCGACTATTTGGGATGTCTTATCTGTCGAGTCGTCGTCAACGATCAAGATTTCAAATCGGTCGGTTGGATAGGTCTGTTTTTTCAGGGAATCGAGGCACAGGCCGATATAATTCGCTTCATTGCGCGCGGCAATAACGATGGATATAAATGGCGTTTCAGTAGTGCGCGGCTGGTTGTTCAGGCGGAATAATCCGAAAAAAAAACACAGCGCGACGAGGGCGTAGAGGACTGTAGAGAGCAGCAATAAGTGGTGGACGATATCCATTTAGAAGTGTGAAGTGAGATGGAAGAAATGTGAAGTGATTACACCGCCAAACCATTCTTAATTTTTAATTCCTTATTGCTCGACTTTTTCTATGTCGTAAAACATGCCTTTTACGCCTTCTGAGCAGTTGTTGCATATCGGGACAGATTTGCGGTCTTTGAGGATGGCATTGCGGAAGTCCGTGTATTTTTGACCGGTCCAGATCTGGTCGAAGTCCGATTCATTGAGGGCGTCGCCGAGGCCGTAGTGAACATCTTTGTCAAAGCAGCAGGGCGATACAGCGCCGTCCCAATTGATGACGGTGCTGTACCACAGGTGGCGACAGGTGTTGCTGATTTTGCTTTTGGTCGAGAGGTGGTCAGCTGTGTAATCGTAGCGGCTGAATTTCTCGTCAGAAGGCAAAAAGGTCTCTGCATCGGATTCGGTATAAACCTGGGCTGTTTTGAGCGAAAGGCGATCCACGCCTAATTCCCGAGCGAATTTGCGCGCAGCCTCTATTTCATGCTCGTTGTGTTTCATGATGATAAATTGCAGGTGGATCAGGGGATGGCTACTTTGTAGATCGCGTTTGGCCTGAACGAGCAGGCGGATGCCGTTGAGCACGCGGTCAAAATTACCCCCCACGCGGTATTTGACATAGCTTTCGGGTGTGACGCCGTCCAGAGAGACCACGAGTTCGGACAGGCCGGAATCGACGATATCCCGGGCGGTTTCCCGGTTTTTGATGTAATGGACATTGGTGCTGGTCAGCGTGGGAACATTGTGCGCGGAGGCCAATCGGATCATGTCGGTGAGGTGCTTGTTGATAAAGGGTTCGCCCTGATTCCACAACATGAGGAGCAGGAGATGATCGGCCTGTTGTTCGAAGACATGCTTGAAGTGTTCAAACGGCATAATGCCGCGCTCGCGGGTCATGTCGCCATTGCCAGAGGGGCAGAGCGGACATTTGAGGTTGCATAAATTGGTGGGTTCGACCATGAGCACAAAGGGTTTGCCCATGCGAATATCTCGTCGAAACAGATTGGAGAGGGCATAGGACGCGACCACTTTTGAGGCATTCCATATCCGCCGGGGCGTGATCGCGCGACGGTATCGCATGAAGGTTTCGGGTAGCAGTTTGATTGATAACATATTATTTCCATTTGAATGGTGTAAATGTGCCGAGCGCGCAGATGATGACAATATAGGGTATGATCAGGATTTCGAGAACAGGAAACCACAGGAGTAATTTCAGGCTTTTGAACCGGATACCGCCGAAGAGCAAAAAAACAGCATCGGCGATTATTTTTATCCCCAGGCAAGAGCCGAGCAGATAAAATAATTCTGCGTCAGTCCAGAAAAAAATGGGCAATGCCGCCAGAATGACATGGAATATATATACCGCAAGAGCCAGAATCAAGGCGGGAATGCCGTAGTGAATGGTTTTGGATTGATAGCGAACCTGTCGATTGATGAGGTTGTCTGGGTGAGATGCCGAGGGGACAAATGCATCGCTGTCTGCGTTGAACCGAATTTTCCACGCGCTTTTTTGCGCGAATTGGCGCATGAGTAACACGTCGTCGCCGCCGATAATGTGTCCGATGTTGTCAAAACCGTTGACTTCATCAAAGGCTTTTCTGCGATAGGCCATGTTGCGCCCCGAACAGGTGAGCGGAAAGCCAATGCCCGCGCTGCCCGCTGCGAGAGTTGAGACAATGAGTGCCTGGAGAGATAGCAGGCCCGATAGAGCTTTTTCGTTTTGCAGCAGGGGAGCGTGACCGATGACCATGCCGACATCGGGCGCAAAGTGCGCGAGGTTTGAGGTCATCCAATTGGGACCTGGCTGACAATCGGCGTCCGTTGTGAAAATAATATCTCCACGCGCGTATTTGATGCCCTGCCACAGGGCGTTTTTTTTAGGACAAGCGTAGTTCTGCTGTGTGACAGATACGCGGCTCAGGTTGGGTAAACGATGCGTCCATTGATCAATTCGAGCGGCGGTATCATCGGTGGATCGGTCATCTACAACGATAATTTCCAGATGGTCGGCAGGATAGGTCTGTGCGGCCAATGCCTGCAAACATGCATCGATGTTGGTGGCTTCATTGCGAGCGGGCACAACAATGGAGACAGATAGGCACTGAGCATTTACTGGCCGCGATCTGCGAAAAAGGCCAAATACAAAAATGGCGACCAGCGTAATGTACACAACGCAAAGGCTTGTGGTGAGATAGATTGCAAGGTCATTCATGAGGTCAATATTAACAGGACAGAGAGGCGGCTCTAAAAGGACGATATAAAGCCTTTAAGACTTTATAGCCGCCAAAAGACATAAAATTCGCTTGGGATTTTTTTAAAAAAGTTATACTTTGAATAGAAATAACATCTTATGAGTACAGTTGCCAGAAAAATTTACGTTGGCACGCATATTGCATATCACAGTAAAGGTAGAAGGGATGTGGTATGCATTACAAACTATTTATGGTATTTGTCTCGTCAGAGCATAGACTGGTAGAGGTCGCCCAATCTATTCACAAACGTAGCCGATGCCATTTTTCAAACCGCTTGACCGAAGGAGAACGCCATGAAATATCTATCCATCGGTTTAATCCTTGTGCTGGCGTTTTTTGTCGTGGCCTGTGGCAAAAACCAGAAACCGACCCGATCTCCCGACCTGTCTTCTGACAGCCAAACAGTCTCATCTCCCAGTCAGGAAACAACAGCTACATCCGTTCCTATTGGTATTCAAATGGGTCAGAGAGCACCCGATTTTACCCTTAAAACTATCACCGGTGAGTCTTTCAAACTTTCTGAACAACGCGGCAAGCCCGTCTTCCTCAATTTTTGGGCGACATGGTGTGGGCCTTGTCGTGTCGAAATGCCCGACATGGAAAAGCTGCAACAGGCTATGGGCGATCATATCCTGATCGTTGGTATTGATATTAGAGAATCGCTTTCCACTGTGCAGAATTTTCTCCGATACCGCGGATTCACCTGGACTTTTGTTCTCGATTCAAACGGAGATGTTGCCAAGGAATATGAAGTTGCGGCCATTCCCACTTCTATTTTTATTGATGCCAAAGGTGTGATTGTCCGAAAGTTTCGCGGTACACGAAGCTATGCGACTTTCCTGGAAGCAGCACAACAGGCAATTAACAATTGAGGGGCATTACTGAAGGCTGATTTTTATTCGGCGGAATCGCCTTAGTATTCAATGCGATCCACCTTTTTTTGCCACTCCCTGAAGACCGCTAATGCCTGATCGCGCAGCAATTGATGGGAGGGGATTTGACGTTTGGCTCGTGGCAGTTGTAATTCCTGGTAAAAGAATTTGTCGTCGAAGCCAATATTCCTGGCGTCTTCAGCGGTATTGGCAAAATAAATTTTCTCGATTCTGGCCCAGTAGATGGCGGCGAGACACATGGGGCAGGGTTCGCAACTGGTATAGATTTCGCATCCAGTAAGGTGGAAGGTGTCGAGCTTGGATGTCGCCTTTCTGATGGCCATGATCTCCGCGTGGGCCGTGGGGTCTTTGCTGGAGATCACCTCATTATATCCCTCCGAAATAATTTTTCCATCCTTGACAATGACCGCACCGAATGGACCTCCTGCTCTCGCCCTCATATGAATCCGGGAGAGCTCTATGGCTCTGCCCATGAATTTCTGCTGCATTCCAATATCTCCTTGTTCTTTTTAAATAGCTGGGCGTTGCGGTAATCCGCTAAATTGAGGGCAGTGAGGATAATACTACAGGTACCAGTATCCTGTCCATATTCATCACTGCCCCTGATGCGATGGCCTGATGCGGATATACTCTGTCCAGACTCAGAGACATCCGTTTACTTTGCGATTTGGATCGTCGGGCAAACCGGCGTGGTCGAGATTCGGTGGGCGTCGGTAAAAAAATAAAACCGCAATTAGACGCCACTTATGGATGTCTGAGCGCGGTTCTTTTTTTGCAAGAATGGGTATGGGAAACCCTATGCTAAACGGTGTCTCCCTCCATTTTTGTGATATAGCTGCTAATTGCACCCTTGATTTGGTCGCGGTCTGATCCGTTACAGCACTGTTCTAGGTCTTCTATAATTTGCTCGGTAATGAAAACTATCTTCTGTACACTTCCCGAATTTTCGTGTTCGACTGAATTAAGTTCATAATCAGCCTGGTTTCTCCACCCCTTTAAATCTCCGATATTGTTTCCTGCGTGTTCCACCGTGGGATTGGCGGCATTCCCTAGATAGTTACAAATATCACCGTGCGCCCCAGACCCTTTCGAAATCTCAAATCCCATATCAACAAGGAGTTTGCGAGCAACATGAAAAGCTGCATAATAAGCACGACTTACAGCAGACCGCAATTCTGCTGCCTTATTCGATTGGGCCAAGTCGTTTGCTACTCGTAAAAAATCTTTTGGATCCATGTGTTAGGAAAAATTAAAATTGAACCGTAACATATTTCTTTCGGGCCAAGGGATCTCGGCGACCAATAGGCGAGTGTAGTTATTATACTCAGTCAAAAAGTTAGCAGTATCTGGAACTGTAATATTTATTTCAACCCATTTCTCGTCATCTTCTGGATCTACAACAAACTGTAACTTAAGTGCTTGGATCCCTGAGAAGCATTGGTTAACAAATTTCCGCGCCAAGGCCAATGACTTTGATAGATTGTTCTCTATACAAAATTGGAGAACATCATAAGGGATTCCTATCCCTTGATCCTTCGCTCTTAACACTGATAGTAACTCTATAGACTTCTCAGTATCTCTTACTAAAGGCTTAGAATAGAAAAACGTAGCATCAGTTAAAATTTGAGTAGCAACCCACAGATTATTTTGTACTTTAATATCCGTTGTAGTGGTATCTTCCAAACTGTCCTGATTGCCGGGGAAAGAGAGTATTCTTGACGGACGGGAGTCTATTTGAGTAGCGGTTTGGGAAACAAACCGTTCTTGATGTTCCCAGGCCAGTTCATACTCAAGAACAACTTCTGGCGAACTCATGGTATGTCCCCTTTCTGGGCGATTTCTACTCCTAAATCAAGTAATTCCTGAAAAATATCTGATAATTTATTGACTGGCAGTGTTTCTTCGAACTCCTGAATTGTGTTAATATCCAGTTCCAATCGACATGCAGAACTTCCAGATGTGGCTTCTCTACGAAATAATCGCGCCACAGACCACTTACTAAGCCTATTGATCTCTAGTCTTGAAATTTTTGTTCTGGAGAGCCTACGTCGGTTTATTTGGTAGAAAAAATCTCTGGATTCAACATCTATATGGATGTTGGGAAGAAAACGGTTGATCTTCTTATATCCGGCAGTTTGGTCTTCTACTCTCCACAGTAAAACTGCACCAAACGCCAATCTGATGATCTGCTCGCTACCTTCCAGCCAGAAAAACATCAACTCCTTAAAAGGATTTACGATTTCTTCTTTTAATGGCCCGACCGTTAGAAAATTAGGCTCTTGTAAGATTTTTGCTGCTTTCTCTCCCTTTACCTCAATTTCTTTCTCTGCTTCTAAAAAACTAAAATGCCAGTCAAATCGATTCGGTTGGACCTGAGAAATAAGTTTACCATTGTTGAATATACCTTCTCCCTGTAGCTGATTCTCTTTTTTGGAAAAGAAAAACCTGTCTGGCTCTTCCCCCAAAAGGTCTATCCAAGACTTGTAAGATTGAGTATCGGCCTCTGGCCGGATGAAGGCTGTAAATCTCAGCCTTTCAATCTGCCAAAAGTCATCAAGATATCGCTGTTCCATGGTTTAATGAAAGACAAATGAATATTTTTTGAAAATTTAAAAAAATAGCTTATGATTGGAATAGAAAGAAGAAAGTCGGCAACAAGGTGAAACAAGGAATAAAGCTTGTCAAGTGTTTTTTCTATTACAATAGACGTTTCATAACTCAAAAAGTTTTCTTGATTTTGGATAATATTACTGAAGTTTGGACAACGGGTGATAATTTTACAAATCGGTTGACAGGTATTTATCATGCGGGTATAATCGGTTTGGATTTTGACATACGAGTATGTGCGTATTTATGCGTATTTAAATGATGAAAGGGGTAGCCATGGATCTAAAAATAGTATCTGATGAAGTTGAGGGAAAGCTATCTGACCTTTTTGGGGAATTACGCTCGGGCATATCCGAGCGCGAAGATTCCCGAGCCTTCGGTGCGATGATCGAGAAAAGAATCACTGACAACTGGGAGCGTATCTGCTCAGAACTTGGTTATACTGCTCTCGATCGACCAGGCAGACGTACTATCTTTGACTTCGCCTTTCAAGAGGCTGGTTTTCTTGTTGGTATCGATGTTAAGACTAAGGACTTGGACTCGACCCGCTATTCTGATGGAGGTATCTGTGCTGTTGGAAACCTTCTCAAGTTTCTAGCCAATGACAATGGAGTCTTTCTGATCGCCGAGTTTGGACACAACAAGTCGTCAGAACGAAGCAACACGCGTGATATTGAATACATCCGTGTTGTACCTTTCATCATGCTTCCTCAAGATGCCTACAGAATCGAGAATCTTGGCACTGGTCAGGTCCGTCTCAACTACACAGTCAATCAAGTTTGGGATGAAATCGCTTGGGATCGGGATATCACGGAATTTTATGAGCTATTTATTAATCTTGCGATTCGGCATTACCTGAGAGTAAGTAGTGACGCCATGAAGCGAATCGCATCACTAGAAGAGTTTAGGAATAATGGATACAAATATTTCACATTCTCACGTCGTTGAAGTCGGGCAGGTCTTTACTCCGATTAAATGGGCAGAATGGCTTATCGAGCGGTGGGGTATTTTCGATGCGTGGATTGATGGGGCTTCTATTTGTGACCCGACTGCAGGACAGGGCGCTTTCGCGCTCGCGCTGTTCCGTCTCGCCAGATCAAGAGGCGTTCGGGTTTCGCCAGAGCTTCTTTCGGGGCTGACTTTGATAGAGGTAGAGTCGTCGCATCTCCAAGCATTTCAGCACAAAGCGCGTCAGAAATTCGCGATTGATTTTCCCTCATCGCAACTTCTCGCTTTAGATGTGATTACTAATCCTCCGAATACCGATTACGACATCTTGTTCGGCAACCCGCCGTGGGCAAATTTCACGGATCTGTGCGATTCATATAAGGAAAAACTCAAGCCTTATTTTGAATCAGAAGGTCTGGTTCCTGATAAAAAACAGGTTCTTCTCGGTTCCTCTCGCACCGATATAGCGGCTTTGGTATTGAAGGTTGTGCTGGGCAACTTACTGCGTGAGAATGGGATAGGGTGTTTCTATCTGCCACTTTCTCTTTTCTCGGGTGGCGATGCCCATAAAGGGTTCAGAGACTATATTGCGAACCATCGGAGATTTGCGGTGGATGAGGTCTGTGAATTTACCACGACAAAAGTGTTCGAAGGGATAGGCACATCGTACTGCTGTGCTAAGTTTTGCATGGATGTGCCGCATAAATTCCCCGTCAGGTATTTCAGAGAGCGAGGAGGAGAGTGGATTGAACACCGTGCGGTTCCCCTAAAGGTCCCTGATGATCAGTGGCGGGTTCTTCAACGCGGGGATACAGAGGATCTCGAGAGCCCCATAACAGTCGAACTGTCTTCTGACCAAAAACCGCGTCAGGGCGTGAATACGTGTGGTGCAAATGCGATTTTCATGTTCGAGGATAAGCCAGCGTACCTGCCAGAGGAGTTCCTATTTCCGCTCGCGACAAAGGAGATCTGGAAGAATGGGGACGGGGTTCCGCATAAATGGGTTTTGCTTCCCTATAATAGAGATACAGGACAACCGCTTTCGTGGGATACCATTGAGCAATATGCCGATCTCAAACAATATCTTATTGAGGTTAAAGACAAACTTGAAGGCCGGAAAGGCACTTTGATCCGATCTGCCATTGCCAAAGGCGTCTGGTGGTCGTTGCTCGGCGTTGGCCCGTATTCTTTTGCGTCCTATAAGGTTATTTGGGAGGCTTATGGTAAGAGCGATTTTCATCCCATAATCTTGAGCAGTGAGAAGGGGCAAGTGTGGCAAGCAAACCAGGCCCTGCAAGCGTTTATTCCCTGTTGGAATGAGGCCGATGCCAGACGAGTTTGTTCTGCACTTCAACATCCGGGTATTCCCGCTTTGTTGAGACAACTCAACGGAGAGGGAAAAAGCAACTGGGCGCAGCCGGGGAAGATCAGGAAGATTCTATCATTGGGAGAGCCAGAAGTTGATCAATTACTACTTTTCTCAGATAAGTGAAAGGAGTTACACAAAGGTACGGACGGTGTACAACTGCGACGCCTCACCAGCAGTTTCAAGAACTCGGAGAAGGGATAGATGAACTGACCGCTTATGTTAATATACAGGAGGTTTTTATGAAAAAAATAATCTGGATCGCGTTGTTGGTGGTGTTTGGTACTTTTGGATGGGGGCACGCGCAATTGCCCGATGCGCCGAATAAGGTGCGTCCCTTGATGGTTGGCGATGAAGTTCCCGCGCTGACGCTCGTCGATGCGAGTGGACGGGATTTTGACCTGGGTGCGCACAAGAAACCGACGATTCTGATTTTTTATCGCGGATACTGGTGACCGCATTGCCGACGGCAGTTGGGACAACTGCAAGAACTGAAGTCACAGTTGGATGGTTTGGGTTTTGAAATTATTGCTATTGCGCCCGACCCGCCTGAAAAATTGGCTGAGGTGCGCGATCGCGTGGGCCTCGATTTTGCGCTATTATCCGATGTGGAATTTGAGGCAGCAAAGGCTTATGGCGTTGTGTTTACGAACAATAGAAAACGCTCTTTGCCCGTGCCGTCGGTCTTTGTGATAGCACCCAATCGCAAGATCCAATTTCAATATATTAATCCCAATTATCGCGAGCGCATCGATAGCGATGTGCTCGTGACCATGGCACGGGCGGTGGCGCGTGATTTTGAGATTGGGCGGTAAAAGAGCAGAGGCTATTGCGATCGGTGACATTCTCCACACTCTGAAAATTGGATTATTTTGAGTTTGAAACTCGGCTATGCGCATCAGAAGAACGGGAAAATTTGTCATTTCCTTTCGAGGGTCTCTTGCCCCTTTGGGCAATCGCGGCTTTCGCTACCTGATCCTGAGCAATATGCTCTGGTGGCAGGCCATGTGGATGGAAATGATTGTCGTGGGATGGCTCGTTTTTGAGATTACCCACTCTGCATTTGACGTCGCACTGATTGGATTTTACCGATCTATCCCTCTGGTGCTCATCGGTTTTATCGCCGGGCCAGTGATCAATAGCGTTGGGCGCGTTCGCATCGTGATTTTTTCGCAGTGGCTCAGCGTACTGGTCCTCGCAACGATAGGCATGTTGATCTGGACCAACCGACTGGCATTCTGGCATCTTGCGATTGGCGCGGTGTTATTTGGCATCTCGTGGTCTCTCAATTGGACTGCTCGCCGCGCCCTGGTGCCCGATCTGGTCGGCAAGCAGCGCACAGTTGAAGCGATGATGCTCGAAAGCGTTACCCAAAATATCGCTCGCATGATTGGTCCTTTTTTGAGCGGATATATTTACGCTTTATTTGGCGTACTGGACTGTTATATCACTATTTTTTTCATCTCCCTTATTTCATTCCTGGTCATGCTGCGTGTCAAAGTGCCGCGTCATCCCGCGATTCTCAAAACCTCTCCGTGGACGCTGATGCGCGAAGGCTTGCAATACATACGTACCAGTCAGCCGATTATGGGGACGCTACTCATTACCGTAATCATGAATTTTCTGGCGTTTCCCTACCAGATCATCCTGCCCATTTTTACACACGATATTCTTCACAAGGGGCCACTTGAATACGGTGTGCTGGGCGCGTGCAATGGTATTGGGGCGTTTTTTGGCCTTTACGCGGTCAGTGTGTTGCGCTCGCGCCTCAGTCGCGGTTGGATATTTTCCGCTGGATCTCTTTTCCAGTCTCTTGCGCTGTTTGTCTTTGCCTTTAGCACGTCCTGGGTTGGTGCGCTTACTCTGTTCGGCACGTCGGTTGCATTTCCACTCGCCATCTTTCTTCTCATACTTGCCGGCCTGGGGCATGCATTTTTTACCGTGATGCAAAGCTCAATTATGCTTATCGCTGCCCGCGATGATATGAGAGACCGCGCAATGGGTACTCTCGTCCTCGCCATTGGCGCAGGACCGCTTGGTAGCCTGCAAATTGGCAAACTCACCGAAGTTTATGGCGCGCCTATCGCCCTCGGCTTGCACACCAGTGTCGCCCTGGTTACAACCGCCCTGGTAACAGCTCTTTTGCCCAGGTTTCGCGCGCGTTTGGATGAGGGTGAAAATTAAAATGTCAATACGTATATTTCTTCTAATTACCATACAAATTTTCACAGGAGTATCGGCTATGCAAGCCATTGAACGCCCGGTTTACCAGGTGAGCTTAACCGAGAAGGAAGTCGCGCGTTTGAAACGGCGCGTGCGAACAGTGATGGCTTTTTCTGAAGCGGAGATGGTGGCGTTGATCCCCGATAAGACGGGGTTTCGATTTGTGGGATGTCCCGATTGTGATGCGGGTGCTCAGGAGGGGCAGTTGCGGTGGTCAATCAGAGATCCACATCGCGTGCAGTGCCGCTATTGCGAGATGGTGTTTCCCAATGAGGCGTATCCCGATGACCAGATACTAACGGTCGTCAATCCGGTGGGGGAGACGGTGACATATCCATTTTGGGAAGACGAGACGGGATTTCGGTATTACTTTCGGGCAAAGGCGTGGCGAGAAGCGCGTGTGTATTTTGCGGCGATTGCCGAAGATTTGGGAGAATTGTACCAGGCAACAGGAGATGCGACGTATGCGCGACGCGCGGCGCTGATTCTGGATGCATTCGCGCGGTATTATCCGGGTTTTCTGGTGAGTTATGACCGGCCACACGAACAAAAGGGATTTGTGTTTGAACCGCCCTATCCAAATAATGGGGGAAAGTGGGGGCGGTGGCGGCACGATGAAATGCCGACCAATCTGGTTATGGCCTATGATGCGATTTATACGAGTGGTGAACTGGAGCGATTGTCCGATGCGGTTGGGGTAGATGTAAAAAAGCGGATTGAGGACGATTTCTTTCGCGGGGCCATTCGGCAGGATAGATATCACGGGATTCTCTATACGAATGCGAGTCCCCATATCTATCGCGGGTATGCGGTGATTGGCCGCGTTTTGGGCGATCCCAAACTGGTACATGAAGCGGTTCGTCGCAGTATTGGTCTGTTTGAGAGCCAGTTTTATGCGGATGGATTCTGGCACGAGGGCAGTTTGGGGTATCACCGAATGACAATGGCGGGTATGCAAGTGGTATTTGATGCGCTGAAAGGGTATTCCGACCCATTGGGTTATGTATCGGATGATGGCGTGGGATATGACAATCTCGATTTGGAGCGCGATATTGCCATTGTAAAAAAGGCAAGTCGGCTTCTGGATATTTGCAGGTATCCCGATGGGCGATGGATTCCCATGCACGATGCCTGGGCATATCGGGATAGTCGGCGGGTTGATCCCAATGTCAAACCGCTTGAACAATCGCATTCGACACTGCTGTCGGGCGTTGGGCATGCCTGGTTGGGGAGGGGAAAAGGCGAACATCAGGTGCAGGTGCATCTGCACTTTTCGGGGGCTTATGGACATGCCCATGCGGATAATTTGAATCTGATGCTTTTTGCCAGGGGACAGGAACTGCTCTCCGATGTGGGCTATACCCATACCCAATACCGAAGTTGGACGGTCAGCACCTTGTGCCACAACACTGTGTTGATCGATGAAGAAGAACAGGAACGCTCCAACCGAAAAGGTATTATAGATGGCTCTTTGCTGGCGTTTGAAGCCGCTTATGACCCGGTACAATGGGTAGAAGCGAGTGGGGAAGGTGTGTATCCCGAGCTTGCCGAAGAATATCGGCGTCTGGTCATGCTTGTAAATGCGGGAGGAGAGGATCACTATGTAATCGATCTGTTTCGCGTTCGGGGCGGCGATCAGCGCGATTGGGTAATGCACGGAAGCGCGGATGGCGATATGCGGACAGAGGCCAATGTGCCTTTGCAGCACTATGGTGAAAATTTGTTACCGGGTGTGAAGGTACGATTCCCAGAACACGAGCGCGACCAGGGGGATGCAGAGGGGCGGAATGTCGCGCTTGCATTTTTTCAGAATGTGTTACATAGCGATCATGCAGAGGATGGGCGTGTCACCTTTCACGGTGATGATGTTGCCGTGCGTATTCATCTTGTAGGATTGAAGGACAGCAAACTTTTTGTGGGGGACGCGCCCTCTGTGCGGCGTGCAGATGAAGATGAAACACTGATTGATCGCTTTCGCATGCCCATGTTGATGGTTCGAGAAAAAGGTCAATCACCGAGTCGATTCATGGCTGTTCACGAACCATTTCGGGATAAGGCGTTTATCGATTCTGTTGAGGTGGTAGATATTGGCGAGCGTGGCGTGTACCTGAAAGTGCGCCATCGGGAGGGTACGGATCATATTGTCCTGCAACCAGGGACAGAAGTTTTTCGCATGGGCGATCTTTCATTTCAAGGCGAAGTTGGTTTTGTGCGTGAACAGGATGGTGAGGCGCGAGTTCTGGGTTTATGGGGCGGGGAGAAGGTGCAATGGAAAACAGCGCAATTAACAGGTGGCGGTATCTATACGGGGCAGGTTACAGATGTATTGCGAATAGAGGATGGTGCGCCGTACCAGGCATTGGTCGTGAATGGTGTGCCTGAAATGGGTGATATAGATGGCGCTGTTGCTGTGGTGACATTTGGCGATGGTACAACGCGCGGGTTGCGCGTTCAACGCGTGGTGGGTAGGGAGATCATTCTCAAAGACGATCCCGGTTTTCGCATTACAAATACGGGAATGGCGCATTGCTTTTTTCCGCTTCGGGAAATTGAGGGCACAGTGCAGTTGCAGATTCGGACATCGGCGTTTGTGACCATTCGAGATGGGGGGGGGGAACACCGTGCGGTTGGACCAGGAGATTTTGAAATGAAATAGCAAAGGGGTTTTCTATGGCATTAAAAGTTGCTTTCTTGGGTTGTTGGCACAGCCATACGGGTATGCACTTGCGCGAAGCTGCGCGATCGCCCGATGAGGTTGAGTTCATTGGCCTATACGATCCCGATCCAGAAGTGATTGCGATCAGGCGGGAAAAGAGTGCGGAAGAGGGGCTGGATATTCCCGTTTTTGATTCGGTTGACGCGGTGTTAAACAGTGAGGTCGATGCCGTTATTGTCGAAGGGCATGTCTATCAGAATTTAGATTATGCCGAACAAGCACTCACCGCAGGCAAGCATGTCTTGCTGGAAAAGCCCGCGGGTGTCAATCTGGACCAGTTTAAGCGCATCCAAAAATTGGCATCGGACAAACAATTGGTCCTCAATTTGGCCTATATGTGGCGTTATAATCCGGCTGTTCACGAGATTATTCGATTGGCAAAGCTGGGTGTGTTGGGTGATATTTACGCTTACCGCGGGCATATCCCAAAGCCCCACAGTTGGCGCACAGAGCTGGAAGAAGAGAATGGCATTTATCACGGGGGTATTTATTTTGAGATGGCGGGTCATCTCGTAGATATTATGGTAGCTCTGATGGGATGTCCAACAGATGTACATCCCATTCTCAGAAAACATTATGGCAAACGAACTGTCGTTGACAATGCGGTTGTGGTACACGATTTTGAACGCGGTCTTGGCACGATTGACATGGCCGCGATGCAGGTGGGTATGGCGCGGCGGATTGAGGTACACGGGACGTTGGGAACAGCGCTTCACGCGCCCATTGGCTCCAATAATCTGAGTTTGTGTTTAGAAGAGGAAGCAGAAGGGTATCAGAGCGGCTGGCAGGAATTGGAGATTGAACCTCCCGATAGTTTTCCAACACTGTTGAGGGAGTTGAGGGCGTGTATGAATGGCGCGAAAGAACCGGATTATTCTCAGGCACACGATTTGACCGTGCAAGAAGTGTTGTTGGCCGGGTGCCAGGTGACAGATGGTAATGCCCTGTCTTCTGATCCACCTGGATAAGGAGCGCACAGAGTAGGAAGGTGCTTATACGATCAATGGAGGAAAAAATGGCAGACTACTCACATATTAAAAAGCCTGACTTGGGCTATCGCTATGAGTTTGCTACAGATGAACTCGATGCAATGTCCGAATGCCTGGAGGCGCACGGATTTGCGATTGTTAAAGATGTGTTGCCGGATGAGATTGTCGAAAAGCTCAAACAGGCAGTATATGACGGCACAGATCCAGACGGGACGTTAAAGGGTGGACAGAGTCGTACGCGACATGCGTGGATCGAATCTGGACCAGGTGCATGGAAGCTTTTGGAATACGAGCCATTCATGGATATTCACCGACATTTGATTGGGACAGATGATATGACCGTCCATCGTTCCGCGGCGATTATCCGCATGTCGGGGTCTCAGCCCGTGGGGTGGCATACGGATTGGTGCGGTTTTTCCAATAAAGTTTTGAACTCGGGAGATGTGTTGAACCGCGGACTCTGGCCGTCGGGCAAGTGGTTTTATCTGACGGGGTCGCGCCCGGTTCACGGCGGTCTGTGCGTGATCGAAGATTCTCATGTGGAGGGCTGGGAAGGCCCCGAAGGATTTAAGTTGACGGCAGATCGACGCTCGTTTTATCCCGAAGGTGAGGAAGAACATCGCTACGCGGGGTTTGATATTCCGGGGTTGGTGCCTCTGTTCACAAATGGGGGAGATATGATTGTATTTGCCCACCGCACGTACCACGGCGCATTTCCCAATCGGTTGGACGAGACACGCCTTTCGTGCGCAATTGGGTTTAGAGATCGCAATCACAGGATTGATATTCCGTGGGAGATACCGGAATCGGGCCAGTGGTTTTTGAAAAATATACCGGACCATTTGAAGCGATATACTGATAGGTACACGAGTATTGATATCGGTTGGCGGGGGTCGCAATGAACGCATTTACACTCTGGGCCGGTGGGGATGCACATGTGGGAACGGATTTGCGGCATGGGCGAAAGAGTTTGGAAACAGCCATTTTGCAAGCAGAGCGGGATTTTGAATGGGATATAATGCTCGATATTGGCGATCTATCCGGTGCGCAGGAACCGCCCGACGATGATGAAGGCGAGGAGGTGGTTCGGCAATACAGTGTATCGACCAAGCATCCGCGGTCGCATTTTTACAATATCGTGGGCAATCACGATGCGAGTGGTCCTGATGAGGAGACTCAGTGGTGGTTTCAAAAGTGGGTGGACCCGATGGGTGTGAACTCCGGATATTCGGGTGTTTATGCAGCCCAACGACCATATCCCGTAACAGGACAGTGGGATCGGTATTCTTTTGAGGTGGGCAATATCCTGTTCCTGTGTATGGGTGATCGCAATGACGGTGGGCCGCCTGTAGGACGGGGGAAAAGGGGCGGTTATCCCGCAGGCGCAGTCACGCAGGAGACATTTGAATGGTGGCGCGATATGGTGCTTTCCAATCGGGATAAAATTATCATTTCTGCACATCACCATATGTTAAAAGAGACGACGGTTGCTTCACTCGATTGGGTGGGGGTGGATGAAGGCTATCACGGTCGTTTTGACGATGGCGCGCCTATTGGGGCGTCGTATCTCTACTGGGTGGGTGGAAAACCAGATAGCGGACAATTTGAAGGCGTTCTGGCAGATAATCCCAGTGTTTGTGATATATGGCTGGGCGGGCACACGCACACAAATCCCGAAGATACGACCAGCGGGCGCTCGCATGTGGAACAGAAGTGGGGCGCGACATTTATCAACGTCGCTGCGATTTCAAAGTTTCACGGGCAAAAGAACGTGCCGATGAGTCGGATTTTGACCTTTACAGAAGGGTGCGACAAAGTAGATGTAAAATGCTATTTGCATTCAGATCATTTCGCTCCTCAGGGATGGTACGAACCCGCACAGCGAACCGTGCCTCTGAAGATGCCCTTTTCTTTTTAGGTGCTCGACCATGCCCGATACTCTGCTCATCCTGACAGCTACAGCCTATGAGCAACAGCGTTTGCGCGATAGCCTTCAACAGATGACAACACAGCGCAGGGGGCATCGCGCCTGGGTTCACAGTATGATTGGCATCAGACCCGTTGTCCTGCTTGAAACGGGTATTGGAGCAGTCAATACAGCGCAGGCGCTGACTGTTGCACTGCAAGAAATCGATCCCGAACTCGTTCTGCAAATCGGCATTGGTGGTGCTTATCTCGGTAGTGGCCTGGATAAAGGCGGTCTTGCACTTGCGACTGAAGAAAATTATGGAGATTTAGGCATTATCACACCTGCTGGCTGGTCTCCTGCTGATGAGATTGGCATTCCCGTCCTGTCAACAGATCGCGATTATTACAATACGTATTCTCTCGATCCCGCGCTTGTCGCCAGAGCGCAACACATACTCGAGCAATTGGGCGAATGCGTTGTGCAAGGTCCTTTTGTTACGGTGCAACAATGTACAGGACGCGAGGATATTGGCAATGAACTGGCAGCGCGGTTCAATGCGATATGTGAAAATATGGAGGGCGCGGCTGCGGCGCATATCTGTAAGCTCTATGAGGTTCCATTTCTCGAATTGCGCGCTATCAGCAATCGCGTGGAAGACCGCAATAAAGACTCCTGGGATATTCCACGCGCTGCCCAGAGGGTGCAAATTGCAGCGCGAAAATTCATTGAGGCTCTATGACACGAGGTTCACCATGTCCCGTATTTCTCTCGGTTATTCCCCCTGTCCTAATGACACATATATTTTTTACGGTCTGGTTCATGGAAAAATAGATGGCGCACCCCAATGCCGCGAGATTCTCGAGGATATCGAGACCCTGAATCGCATGGCTATGGCAGGTAAATTGGATATGACCAAAATATCATTCCACGCGCTCGCATTTATGCGTGACCGGTATTGTCTGCTGCATTCGGGGGGGGCATTGGGACGCGGGTGTGGCCCGCTCGTTGTCGCGGCTGACGCCCTTGATCCGCGCGATCTGTTGGACAAACGCATCGCCATTCCCGGCAAACTCACTACGGCCGCGCTCTTGTTGCGCCTCTTTAATCCCGCGCTTGACAACCTCGTGGCGATGCCTTTTCACGAGATTATGGGGGCCACGCAAAAAGGCGATGTCGATGCGGGCGTGATCATCCACGAATCGCGATTTACCTATCCCGATTATGGTTTGCACAAAGTCATTGATCTGGGCGAATGGTGGGAGGCATCTACGGGACATCCCATTCCGCTTGGGGGTATTCTCGCCCGACGCGATCTCGGCGTAGAAATAATTCAACAGATTGATGTATCTCTTTGTGCCAGTGTGGAATATGCACATTCAAATCCCGATGAAGTTAAAAATTATATCCGCGAGCATGCGCAGGAGATGGACGAATCCGTGATGCAGCAACACATCGATCTCTACGTCAATGAATACACGTTGGATTATGGCGCAGATGGCGAGACTGCGCTGGTCGATCTTTTTGATCGAGCAGAAGAAGCGGGTATTGTACCGAGATCCGATCAACCGTTGTTTGTGAGCTAAAAGAGGATACAGCTATGAATAGATTAGAAAAGAGCTTGTGGATAAGCCAGCGGATTATGGGTGTGGTTTTTCTGGTGGCTGGCCTGGCTAAGATATGGGATCCCGTGCTCTTTTTTTGGGAGGCTATGATGCCTGCCCAAATTTTTGTCGGGCGCGAGACAGTGGAAATGGTCGCCAAATTGGCTCTGTTGCTCGGTCCGCTGGAATGTATGGTGGGTTTCGCGCTTCTGGTCGATTGGAAGCCGCGTCTCGTTTTGCCTATAGGTGTGGTGATGATGGTTTTTTTTCTTGCGATTACCGCCCATGCCTTACATCGGGGAATGGGGGAGAGTTGCGGGTGTTTTGGCACTCTGGTCGATCGATCGCCGAGTGAAGCGATGGTGGAAAATTTTCTCATGCTGGGGTTGCTGGTCTTTTCTTGGTGGGGTCTGCGGCGACGATCTGTTGCGCTATGGGTCTGGGGACGATGGGTGGTCCTGGTCGGGGGATTGGTTTCTCTAACCGTACTGGGTTTTCGATATATGCCCGAGCGCGATCGGATGGTTGATTCAGACTTGCAGGTGGGTGATTATCTGAAAGGGTTATCCCTGCTAGATACGAACATCGATTTGACGCGGGGAGCCTATCTGATTGAGTTGTTCAGTCCAAGTTGTCACTATTGCCAGGTCGCCGTGCCCAAGCTCAATGTCTGGGCTGCCGATCCAGAGGTGCCCAGGTTAATTGCTTTGAGCCAGTATCCCAAAGATCATCCCGTGACCGCGCAATTCAAAATGCAGTTCCGACCGCGTTTTACCATCGCTACAATTTCTCTCGCTGATTTCAAGCGTTTGACCCACGGGCATGGGTACCCGCGGCTGGCTTATATCGTGGATGGGGTGATCGTGCGGGTGTGGGAACGCCACGCCTTTCCCTCGCTTGCAGAGTTGAAGAAATTGTAGAAAATCTTTAAAAGCGATTATATTTATCGCTGACCGCAGAAAAAGAGAAACTATCTATTGAAAGGGATTTAACACATGTCGAAGCCAAAAATTGGGTTTATCGGTCTCGGGATTATGGGCAAGCCGATGGCCGGTCATTTAATAGATGCCGGATATGAACTCGTCGTACACAACCGCAATCGAGATGCGGTTGATGAACTCGTCGGCAAAGGAGCAGTAGAAGCGCACTCTGGCAAAGAGGTGGCGGAACAAAGCGATATTGTTATCACTATGTTGCCCGATTCGCCCGATGTTAAGAGTGTCGCTTTGGGCGAAGGCGGGATTATTGAAGGTGCGCACGAAGGTCTGATTTTCGTCGATATGAGCACGATTGCACCCAGTGTCACCACACAGGTGGGGGAGGTGCTCTCAGAAAAAGGCGTTCAAAGCCTCGATGCACCCGTCAGTGGCGGCGACATCGGCGCTCAAAACGCCACTCTTTCCATTATGGTTGGCGGCGATGCAGATACTTTCAACACGGTCAAACCGCTCTTTGACGTTATGGGCCAAAGTGCGATTTTGTGTGGACCTCTCGGCGCGGGGCAAACCGTGAAAGCGTGCAATCAAATTCTCGTTGCTGTCACCATTGCTGGCGTATCAGAAGCCCTCACAATGGGGACTAAAGCGGGCGTTGATCCAATCAAAATCGTTCAAGTGCTCAGTGGGGGACTTGCGCGCTGCGGTGTACTTGAAAACAGGGGGGAGCGCATGGTCAATGGCGATTTTGATCCCGGCTTTCGCATTCGCCTGCACTACAAAGACCTCAATATCATCCAGAAAACGAGTAATGATTTCGACGTGCCCTTGCCCGTTACCAGCGAGGTTTTTGAACTTTTCAAGACCGCAATGGTCAAAGGCCGCGGCGAACTTGACCACTCGGGTTTGCTCACGGTTATTGAAGATATGTCGAATATTCAAGCGCGTACGGGATAGAGTTGATTGAAGCTTAAAAAAATGAGGCGATTTCCTATTGGAATCGCCTCATTTTTTTTACTTATTTTTATCGGTCACGTACACCCCGTTGGCGTTGGCAAACCCGCGATTTTACACGCGCCATCTGCAGGACCTGCGGAAAACAGATCGTAAATCGTATCGATATCTTTCTCTGTCTCTTTGCACAGGCGGCGGATCAATGGAGCGATTTCGAATTTCAACCAATAATTGCGGATATAATACACTACCTGCCAATGATCTTTGGTCATCTCTTCAATACCATCTTGCCGGGCCAGATCGCGCGCCACATCTTCGTCCCAACGCTCGGGCTGTTGGATAAACCCATCCTCATCCACCTCAATTTCTTTGCCGCCCAACGTCACAATCTCATACGCCATTCCGCACCTGACCTTTTACCTGCTGGTGCAATTGTACATCGCGTCGTCCGTGCCGTTGGGAAATATCGCTCAAGCCTTCGATCACAGTCTCAATCTGTGCTTCAGTATTGAAGGGACCCAACGAAAGGCGCACCGTACCCTTCAATGCTTTCGTGCCCAGGGTTTCATGTACCTTTGGCGCGCATAGCAACCCCGTGCGCGTTGCCACATTGAACTTCACATCCAGCAATGTACCCACATTATTTGCTGTCATCCCTTCGATATTGACCGACAATACTGGCACGTGTTGTTCGTGATTTTCAGCGCAATACAAAATGGTCCCATCGACTTCGTGCAGACCATTGACCAGTTGTTTAAACAAAGCCATCTCGCGTGCATGAATATTTTTCACGCCTTCTCGTAGCATCCATTTTTGCGCGTATAACAACCCCGCAATGCCCATCAGATTGCCCGTGCCACACTCCAACCGCCAGGGATACTCGTCGAGGTGATCGGGATACTCCGACCGCACACCCGTTCCGCCGTATCGCAACGGTGCAATTGTCACGCCTTCGCGCACGTACATCCCACCAGTACCCGTTGGTCCCATGAGTGACTTGTGGCCGGTAAAACACAGAATATCGGCGTGCATCGCCTCCATATCAATGGGCAACATGCCCGCTGTTTGCGCCACATCAACGCAGAAAATTACGCCGCGTGCGCGGCAGATCGCGCCGACTGCCGCTACGGGTTGCACAGTGCCCAATACATTGGATGCATGGGTCATCACTACGAGTTTTGTGTTTGGCCTGATCGCCCTGGCAATATCCTCCGGGTCGATAAAGCCATTTGTCCCAAAGCCCACATAAGTCGCCTCAATTCCCTCGTATTTTGAGAGATGGTAAATCGGGCGCAAAACCGAATTGTGATCCAGACATGTTGTAATTACATGATCGCCGGATTTCAACGTGCCCTGAATCGCAATATTCAGCGCATCCGAGGCATTGTGTGTAAACACAAGCCGATCGGGACTGCCCGTGGCGCCAAAAAACGAAGCGAGCGATGCCCGCGTCTCGGCAACCATATCCTCGGCCTCTCTCGCCAGATCTGTGCCACTGCGCCCGGGGTTTACCCCGTATTTTCGATAGAACGCCAGCGCGTCTTCCAGCACAGTAGGGGGCTTTGGAAACGTCGTCGCCGCGTTGTCCATGTAAATTAAATGAGACATGAGCTATCGGCTATTCCAGTACAATCGCATTGTTTACCAACTCGTGTACACCCGTAATTCTTAGTGGCATTTTGTGATGGCGCGCGATTTCTTTGAGTTGTGTGCGGCACTGCAAACACGAGGTCGATACGATTTTCGCATCGGTCTCGCGCATTTGCTCTGCTTTCTTTTTGCCCGAGACCTCCATCCGAAACGCGCGCACCGAGCGCAGAGCCGATAACCCACCGCCACCACCGCAACACCACTGCGTATATCCGCCATCGGGCATCTCGCGGTAATCGGCACAGGCAGCTTTTAAAATCGCTCTGGGTTCCTCGACAATCCCACACCCGGCAGCAAATTGGCAGGCGTCGTGATAGGTCACGGGATCGGGATTTTTACCCGGATCTAATTTCAATTTGCCTGTGCGAATAAGTTGTGCCGTATATTCAAAGCCACTGGTAATCTCAAAAGGCAATGCGCCCCACCAGCGTCCTTCGCTGGCCATAAACTTCATCACCCGATACGCATGCCCGCATTCACCCATTACCAGAAGCTCACATCCCAAATTTTCGCACGCGTCGATGTAGTGCTTGTTCTCGTATTTCATTGAAAAGTTATTGCCGGTCGTAAATCCAAAATTCGATCCGTCAAATGCCCGCGAACTCATCGTCCAATCGGCACCGATGGCGTGAAAAATTTTCGCCATGCCCATTAAATTTTCAGCATAAACCAGCACATCGCCAGACGGTGGCAAAAAGAAAATTTCCGCGCCTTCGCGGTCTAAGGGAATGGCAATATCCCGTCCCGTTTCTTCCTTGAGTTCGTCTTCGATAAATTGAATCGCATCTAAAAATGCCTCGGCTGACGCGCCTTCCAAATTGCCTGTTTCAAACGAATTGTGCGTGCCCTGTGCAAGGGATGGCGGCGTCAAACCCATTAAATCGACAAGCGAGCGTCCAACGCGCGAGATCACCGAATGATCGATCCCCACAGGACAAAATGCCGCACACCGCCGACACGTCAGACACTCGTACATGCGCTCGGCAAATAACTCGGCATCGTTATTTTCGAAATCTGGTTTTGGAAAAATGGCATTCCAAAATCGCCCCCAAAATGTCGTGTACTTTTTGTATAAACGAATCACTTGCCGAGAGCGTTCCACCGGATGCATACGCTTATCGGGCTGCCCGTAATACACCGGGCATTCCTGCGCGCACACCCCACATTTGGTACACGTATCCATGTACAAACGCAATGCCGATGGTTCATCCTGGATCTCGCGGACAAACGGATCCGATTCGGCAATGCGCCGCATATACGTGCCAACCAGGCCTGTTGGAATGTATTTTTTCTCTCGTTCTATTTGATCTGGCTTTTCCAATTTTCTGATTCTCAAGTGGTTAGTGGTTAGTGGTTAGTGGTTTTTCATCTTGTTCATCCTTTAATCCTGAAAATCCCGATCCAAATTCCCCTGCAAATGTATCGGATGTGCCCAAAAATTCGCGGCTCAAAAAAATTCCCCCCAGATGCAATAGATGGGAAAATGGGATCACGATCAATAAGAGCTGTGCAGCGAGCATGTGCCAGACAAAAATGAGTTGTACTTCAATAACTGTCGTTGTGCCCGTCAATAGGCCAGACACATAGTGGCGCAAGACTTCAGATGACACGCCACCATATAATACGACGAGAAATGCCGTCGCAGAGAAGAACAGGAGGATGAGTTCCGCCAGATAGTCCCGAAAGTCCGTAATTTCCCGCACGCGCTGAACGATTATTCGACGCAGCAACAAATAAGTGCCCGACACTGTCATCAGTCCACTGCCGATCAATGCGACGCGTAAACAGGTCAGGTCCAGGTCAAGCGGCAAAATCACGCGGACATGGGCAACAATTACCAGGAATAGCCCTAAATGGAGCGACCAGGACCCCAGCCATAGTATTTTATCTCGCTTATAGAGACCGGTAAAGAAAACAAAGCCCTTTATCGCGCGCTTCCATTCTGTGCTTTGTGAGCGCGATCCGGGAAAAATGTGGATGGTTGGCCGGTACTGCTGCTTCCACACGCCATATACAGATCCCCTGGCTCGTGGCAATAGCTTGAGCGCGGGGTTGTAAAACCGCATCCACACCCATATTCGCACGCCCAACATGATGAAATAAAAAGGCAATGCGAAATAGGGCAGGCGATAGAGAACAAAAAATTCAAAGCCATTCATGGTTAGCGGAATCAATCCGTCCAGCTCAGCACCTCTTCGAGGGGTTTGCGCCTCGGTTCTGGAATCTCATCGGGATATCCAGTATAGAAAAATCCGATGATGTATTCGGTCTCGGTATCTACACCCAACAATTTGTAGGTGTTTTCTTCCAGCGTGATCGGCCCCGTGCTCCACTGCATGCCAACCCCTTCTGCCCAGGCAGCCAACTGTACATTTTGCATGGCGCAACACGCGGCCGCATAATCTTCTCTATTCTTGATCTCATCGCCATCTTGCAAACAGGCCACTGCAATAATTGTGGGCTTTGACATGAACTTGGCATAACCGGCTTCTTTTAATATGCGCCTGGCCTCGTCGCTGGCACTTTCAGCCGCTTTTTCTTCCTGAATTTCGCTGTAGCGTTGCGCCAGTATTTCTTTGGTTTCTTCTCCCAGGACTACAAATCGCCATGGTTCTGTCAAATGGTGATTGGGCGCCCATAGACCGGCCTCAAAAGTTTTTTCAATCACATCTTTGGGCACACCACCCGGTTTGAACTTAAAAATTGTGCGCCGCGTGTGAATAGCTTCCAAAACGTCCATCGCTTGCCTCCTGTAGGGTCTCGATAAAAAGGAAATGTACAGCAATGTACATAACAACCTCAGACAAATCAAGTTTTGGCGTTAGATATTAAAAAAAGCCTCTGAAGATATGCGCTTCAAAGGCTTTTTCATTTTTTATCAGATAATGCGTTAGCTGGCTTCTGCATACGCAATGAGCTTGCGTCCCCGAGAGGGGTGACGCAATTTGCGCAGGGCTTTTTCTTTGATTTGGCGCACGCGCTCGCGCGTGAGGCTATATTTGTTGGCTATGGCCTGAAGTGTCCAACTGGAACCATCGAGACCAAAATAGAGACGGATAACGTCGGCTTCACGATTATCCAGGGTATGGAGCAGGTCGTTGACTTCATCTCTCAGGGCATTGTGAAACATAGCAGCATCTGGTGGGGCCTGATCTTCGTCGTGCATCAAATCGATGAGGGTTGTATCTTCGTCCTGAATCGGTTTGTCCAGAGAAAATACGATCGGGCTGTGAGACAGCATATCGCTGACCTGATCTTCGGTGATGTGAAATTCATTGGCGATTTCTGCCTCTGTAGGCATGCGGCCTTCATTGCACTGATACTGATCGCTGAAATTTTTAATCCGACGCAGCATATCCAGTCTGTTGATGGGCAAGCGGATCATGCGTCCTTGTTCGGCGAGCGTTTGTAAAATAGACTGGCGAATCCACCAGACAGCATACGAGATAAATTTGAAACCGCGCGTTTCGTCAAATCGTTCGGTAGCTGTGATGAGGCCAATATTGCCAGCACTGATCAGATCGGCCAGGGCCACGCCTTGATTGCGGTATTTCAGAGCCACGTTGACCACAAAACGCAGGTTGGCTTTGATCAGGCGATTGCGCGCTTTGAGGTTACCGCGCTTCATTTTGACGGCGAGTTCAAATTCTTCTGCTGCAGAGAGGGGGTGAGAATGGGAGAGTTCTTTGAGGTAGTATTCGAGACTGATATCTGATTGTTTAGATGAGGCGTTGACCATAATCCAACTCCTTGCTGAACGAGACGCAGAATAATGACACATAAAAATAAGGTATCATTGTTTCTATGGTATTAAGCGCGAGTGAAGATTGGGTTACAATCAAATGGAAAAAGAAAAAATAAAAAAAATTGATTTGGGTGGCTTTAATTGCTGCGGCAAAAGCCGAGTTGAGCTTTTAGTGGTGAGGTTACCACATCACGCGAAACTGCGTTGTAGAACGCGCTGTTTCCAGAGTTTGCAAATCTTCGACCACCACGCGCAGTGCTTTGGGTCCCGGCATGGTTTTTTCCAGTGCCAGAGCTAAAAACAATGGCTCCCAGTCGCGATTGCCACGTTGTTCGTAAGATACAGCTGTTACCCAATCTGCCTGCTCTACATCGCCAGCATCACTCAGCGCTCGCACTTGAAAGGTGAGCTTGTAATGGGTTGATCCAAAATTGTCGCGCTGTAAATTGTAAACCTCAAAATACACCACGGCTTGACCGTTGTGTTCATATTGCCGCAGGGGATTTGATAATACGAGAAAACGATTGCGCCCAAAGGGACGGTCTTCGCGCTCAACTATACGCCTCGCGATCAACAAATCGCTGACGTCCAGTTGCTCTTTTGAAAATTGTCTTACATCGAGCGTATCTCGAAATGCGCCCACTGATTTTGTTATGCGATCCTCAACTTCTGCCGATAGATAATAACGTCCGGCTTTTAAATTGAGCCGGTCACCTGCCAGCAAATAGCCCGTGCCGAGTGCATCGTACTTCACAATGGGCATGCGTTGCACCCGACCTATATCCCGGCGCAAAGTATCCCATTGGGCGTCAAAGAGGAACAGGCCCTGGCGCAAATTAACGCTTTTTACGCCTGGGCGGAGGTCTTTTGTTTCGACCTCATCGGCGTCCAGAGCATAATACACTTCAACACGCGCTTTATCATTTTCTCCGCGAAATTGCGCTACCTGATGTGGCGCGTCGTACCGCTCGTGCCAGTACGGGTCTCGAAAATGGTCGGGTTTGCGCTCGACAAACATCTTAAAGCCCAGGGGACTCATTTCAGAATCCAACCAGCCCAGACGGAAATTCCAGTGATCGCGCGTGTCCGTATTTTCAAAAATGATAGTAAAGCCTTCGTATCGCCACAATTCCTTCCGATGCTCGTAATTATGCGACATCATCTGCCACCGTGCCCGCCAGGCCAGATAATCCTGCATATACCCGGGCAGATCCACGCCGGTATGAAATTCCGCAGGCCGCGCAACCAGAGATACTGGATGCCCATAGCGGATATAAACCTGGCCTTTATCTGTTGTCCATCCGGGAATGCCTTTGAGAGGATCGCCAAATCGCAAATTAGCATAAGCCACGCGCCGACAGTGTTCGAGTAATCGCTCGTTGTATTCGGTTAAAAACAATGGATCGCGCCCCGTCCAGAATTTGCGAATGGCTGCGTAATCTGGCGCAGTTGAGTCGGGATCGGCGAGCACAAACACGCCCATCATAAAGCGTTGTTCTTCTTCTACCAGACGTGCAAGTCCTCTGGTATAAGAGGCATACGCATCTTGCAATCGGTCCTCAGCTTGATAACCCAATCCCAAAAAAAAATGTGCATGGGCGTCGTTGGAATGCCGTTGCACATAATTTTCAAATAGGGAAATCAATTCATGAGCCATTCGGCCTTCGTAATAGACCAGCCCCAATAAGTGATGCGAGGGCCAGTGATCTGGATGTTTGTCAATTGCACGCGTCAAATATCCAATGGCAGCATCGCGTGCCTCAATGCCGTAATTTTCCAAACTCAATGTTCTGACCGTTCTCCTGTATCTATCGAAATCCGAACCATAATTCACAATTTTGCGCTCGGCATTGAGATACCGGGTCATGTTCCACATCTCAAAACGCGCCGCCCAATACAATGGTCCCACATTGTCGGGATCGCGTTCAATACCCCGTTTTGCATATACTATGGCGGTTGTTCGCCGCCCGATGCGCCAGTAATACTCGGCCAGCGAGGTCAAGATATTTCCATTATTCGGCTGTTTTTGCATCGCCCTTTTCAACCACCGCTCGGCATCGTGTACATGACTTTTGCCCTGCAACATATACAATGCCCCCAGCGCGTGGGCTGCACGTCCCAATGGGTCGCTTTTAACAGCCGCTTTTAACAGCGACTCGCGTTCATCAAACGCACGCGTTGTATCTGAGGCTGCAATGAGCAAAGAATCGATATTTGCCCAAGCGGCATTTGTTGATGCGACGAATATGAGAATTAATAGCATTCGCAATATCATTTGGTGTCTCCGGTAGGAAGTGTGAAGGGTGAAGTGTGAAGGATGAAGGATGATGAAGTACCAGCCTTTGGGGTAGTGTTGGGTGGACTTCTCACTTCTTACTTCTCACTTCTTACTTCTTTTTCAACCGCTAAGATGCACAGAAGTTGCTTCAAAAGATATAAAAAAAACCGCCCGTTGTGTCGGGCGGTTGGGATAAACAGATTGATGATTCCTCACAAATACGGGTAGGTCGCTTCGGGGTCATAGCCCGGCAGGAGTTCTTTATGGGGCTGACTGGGGATTAAGCGCGTGCCATCGGTAAAACCTTCTGGACGGTCTTTGAGGAATTCGATGAGACGATTTCGCCAGAGTTGTATTCTCTTTTCCGCATCGTGCTCGCGTGCGATATCGCGCGTTTCATGAGGGTCTTCGTTCAGGTTGAAAAGGTGTTCTTCACCCGTTTGAGAATACCAGATGTATTTGTGGTGTCCATCTGTGACATAGTGGTTGCCGTGGTCGTATTCGTAGCAGCCAGCGTGTTCTCCGTGTAGAAATTCCCGCACGCGATCAGTGTCGCCTTGCATGACGGGCAGGAGACTTTTGCCAGTGCAGGTATCGGGGATGTCGATGCCAGCCACATCGAGGATAGTGGGCATGATGTCCTGGATGCCGACGGGACTTTTGCAAGTTATTTCTTTGGGGTATCCCCATTTTTTAGGGGCGCGTATGAGAAATGGAATTCGAGCAGACGCTTCATAGGGCCAGGTTTTGCGAAAGAGATTGTGGTCACCCAGCATTTCGCCGTGATCAGATGTGAAGATGGTCAGGCAGTTGTTGAGACCACCGGTATATTGGATGAGGCGACCGATCTGGTCGTCTATAAAGTTGATCATACCGTAATAAGCCGCACGAGAACAGCGCATGTCGTGTTCGTCAAGGCAAATTTGCCAGGCGTTGGGATCGAGACCTTTTTGGGGACCGTCAAATTCAGGTGCCCAGTCCCCAATGACTGGATCGGGTAAGTTCCGCTGGATATAGCGGTCGTAATAGAGGGCAGGAGGCGTAAGAGGAGGATGGGGATCAATAAGGGATATGTTGAGAAAAAACGGGACTGTGGGATCGCGTTTTTGGAGAAAGTCCATTGCTCTGTCGATACACCAGAAGGTGTGCATCTGTTCTTCGGGCAAGTGGTGTGGCCGACCAACCCATCCATTGGAGGAAATACCGTGGGCCATACCGGGATGCACTTCGTTCCGGTTGTGGTATTGCTGTAGCCATTCGACATAGTCGTTGTGGTCGCCCCGGGTGGCATCGGCCAGTTGCATGTGATCGAAGCCATAGCGCTTGCGTTTGGGATTTAAGTGGAGTTTGCCGATCATTTCTGTTTGATACCCAGCCCTGGACAATTCGCCGGCGAGGGTGTGAGGCGGATGCCACTGGGCACTTTTGAATCCGACAACACCATTTGCTGCGGGTGCAGTGCCGGTCATCAGGCACCGGCGAGCGGGGATACAACTGGGGCATTCGGAGTATCCGCGGTGAAAGTGCGTGCCCGTGCGGGCAATCCAGTCCAGGTTGGGTGTTTGCAGACACGGGGGACTACACGAGTCGAGACCTATACAGTCGCCGCGTTGCTGGTCGGTCATGATGAGCAGGATATTTGGTCGGGAGTCTGGCATATTATCCTCCGCTCGATGGGTTTAACGCGGGTGGCTGGCTGGGCGAGGAGGTATCCTGTAAATCCTAACATCCTGCCCATCCTGATCCAGAGGGAATGACGGGTAGCGTGATATGAGAAGGATATGCTTTTGAATGATAGACGGTCTGATGGGCCTGGCGCATCTCGGTCTCACGTCCCAGCGAGCCACCTGTATTGAGATTTCGGTCAAACCGAGGAAAATTGGAAGAAGATATTTCGAGGCGAATGCGGTGGCCCTTTTTAAAGACGTTTCCGGTTACGCCAAGGTCAATTTCATAGGCATAGATGCTGCCGGGTTTGAGCAGGGTGGGGTTGGTGAGGCTTTCTCGAAAGCGCGCTCGCAAAATGCCGTCACAGAGGTTCATAGCATATCCGGTGGGCGATACATCGACGAGTTTGGCGGTCCAGTCCGTGTCTGTACAGTCGGTAGCGGCATAGATGACGGCTTTGATGGGACCCGTGACTTCCAGATCTGTATCAAGGGGATCGCTAGTGTAACAGAGGACGTCGCTTCGCATCTCTACGGGACGCTGGTCATAGGGACCCCACGGTACGATGTGCGGTGAGCAACAGTTGTTGCCGCCCATTGTCGGGACGGGGTAGTGCGGGTCGTAAGTGTAGTGATCAGGCGATTCGTTCTCTGGCGAGGCTGTGGAGAGCGTGCCATTGCCGAGTAGTGTGTTGGCACTGCCGCCCGAGTGCAGGTGCCATTTTTGCCATTGGGTTCTCGCAAGCGGCCATTCGCGTTCGTCGCGCCACTGGTTGATGCCCATGATGAAGAGACGCAAAGGCGGTTCATCCGCGATGCCGTTATCAATACCCTTGAGCCAGTGGTCGAACCAGCGCTGTTCGAGACTTTCCAGATCGACCATTGACGGTGCCCCGAAGTCAATGTCGCCGGTTTTGGGCGATAGGCTGAGAGAATGTGGCCAGGGACCGACGATGAGTTTGCTCTTTTTGGCTTCTTCGGTGCGACCGTGCAGGCGCAAGCCGTTGAAGTTGGTGAAGGTCTGTGCCGCGTAAAGATCGTACCAGCCGCCCATGTTGAACGCGGGGACGGCGATTTCACCCCATTTGGTTTCGTCGTTGAATTGCTCCCAATAGTCGTCGTAAGCGGCGTGTTCAACCCAGTCTTTCCAGAAATTCAGGTTTCGGCCCGCCTGTTCGTCCATTTCGATGAGGGGGAGTGCGCGGAAGGCTTCGGTCCAGTTGTGGAATTCAATGGTCTGCGCGGTGCGGGCATTGGTGCGCATGCCCCAGGTCATCATGACATTGAGCTGGAAAGCGCCGCCGGGGTGGACCAAGCCCGAGTAATAGTCCGTGCATATAACGCGAGGCGTGATGCATTTGAGGTACTGGCTGCGATACGGCGCGCTGCGCCACTGGACTGTGCCGCCATAGGAACTACCGGCCATGCCGATGTTGCCATTGCACCATTCCCGTTTGCCGATCCATTCCTGAGTGTCGTACCCGTCTTCGCCTTCCCGAAAAGCGTAATATTCTCCTTCTGAGTCCCACCGCCCGCGGCAGTCTTGAATAATACAGGCATAACCATTGTTGGCAAGCCGTCGGGCTTTTTCCACCATGTTGTCGGCATTGTTGTCATAAGGCGTTCGCATGAGCACGGTGGGGAATTTACCGCGCGCTCGAGGCAGATAGATATCGGCGGAGAGATTGATGCCATCTCGCATGGGCACTTTTACGTCTAATTGCATGTTGACGTCGTAGTTGGTCTGCATGAAAATCTCCTACAGTGGAGAGAAATTAGATGAGTACCGGCCCCTGTGTATCACTCCAGTCCATTTTGATGTGATCCGTATGAGCATCTAGATGGGTGATGCGCACGTTCCAGGTGTCGCCGCGGCGGGTGATTTTGGTAGTAACGCTGGCGGTAGTGCCATCTGTGAAGGGGACGAGAGCATAGCCGGTTCGGAAGGGCAGAGTTGCGCGTTTTTTGTAAATGGCGACTGGTGCGGGCACATCCTGACCGCTGATGGCGAGCCAGCCCTGTACGGGATCGTTTTGTCCGCAAATAAGCCGGGGCGTCATGTTGACAAGGGGCAGGATCTCGAGATTAGGCGGAGTCATACGCCCTGTACGCACGGCTCTGGTATCGGGATCAATCAGGACGCGGTAGGGCATGAAGTGAAAGAACGCTTCATAGGTGTGTTGACCTTCGCCGGTGAGTTCGTCGAAGATGAGAAAATAATTGGGTTTGACGAACATGACGGCGCGGCGGTGGGCGATATCTGCGTCCAGTCCGGCGTATCCGGCATCGTAAGTGGCGATGGCGACATCGGCGCGACCATCACTTCGCCAGATGGTTTTGTCGCGGGCGGATTCGATCCATTCGGCGATGGTCTGTTCGCGGCGTTTTTGTCCGCAACCATCTACGAGCACGGTGTTGTGCGCTTCGGTGGTGCGGTAAAATGACGTCCATTCATTGGGGAAATAGGAAGTGATGCCGGGATCTACGATGAAGGGCAGGCCATATGCGTAGAGATCGAAGGAAAGCATGTCTTCATGCTGGTGAAACCGTCCATAGGGACCGCCTTCAAAGAGGCAATATCGGGCATCGCGGTCCCATCCACTTCGCATGACGAAATAGCCAGAGTCGCGGTGAGCGATAGAGGTGTAGTCAGGAGGACGTCCTTCTTCTCCTTCCGTGCCGACCCATAAAGCGATTGGATTGCCGAGTACCTGCCCCGGTTTGATAAGACGGCGCGCGAATTTTCCATCCAGGCTGCCGGCGTCAGAAACAGAGGGACAGGAGAAATCGGGGCGATTGATAGAGGCACTCCAGTTGTACATCCGCCGGATACCGGCTTCTATTTCCGGATTCAGAGGTCGACCAAATTTTTGGGCGACTTCAAAGACTTCTAAAAACCAGGCAGCAATGGCTATCTGGTAACCGGGTGTGAGTTCGTAAGAAGCACCATCTCTCATGACCTGAATGTTCATGTCGTTCAGGAGTTGCTGGCTGGCCGCCTGATACCACGCTTCTGATTCCCGAAATTCGGGGAATGAGCAGGCGGTTGCAAGCATGGATCGGCCTTCCGAGATGGTTTTGTTGGAGGGAGGGAAGGATTCGAATTTTAAGAGGTAGGCTTCGTGTTCATAGATTGATTTGAGCAGGTCTATGATGGTCTGGTCTTCCGTGTCTGCACAGTCGCAGAGTACAGTGAATGTATCGACAAGTGTGGAGAATGCCCGCTGGCTCACGATTAGAGAATGCCCCCAGGCCAGGCCACCGGCGCGCACGCCGTAGGGCATAGGGGTTTTCTGCATCCAGTCGCGCAAGATGTTTTCGATGGCTTTTGCGTATTTAGAGTCGCGCGTTTCTTCCCAGGCGAGTGCGAGCGGCGTGAAATAGGGAAAGCCGTGGATACGGATAGACCATTCGATATATCCATACGGATTGGCATCCCAATCGACGCCATTGGGCCAGTAATGGTCCATGATATGCCCGTCGAGAATCCGATCCGCCTCTTCTATATTGGCTCTGGGTAGAGGATCGGGTATAACGTGACGTCGATTGAAGGTGCTACGCCGAAAGTAGGCCGCGATTTCTGCAAGTTGAGCCGGGATTGTACCGGCCTGCGCCACAGCTTTGAGGCCGGGATAGTTCAGGTTTAGAGCGTTGATCAGAGCTTTGTCAGTCATCCGAGGCCCACGCGCGATTTCGCGCTGGACCAGGCGGATATTTCGGATGCGACTGCCCGATGGGAGGTGGATGGTGCCCGAGACCATCTGGCTCCACCCAGAGGGTATGCCCAGAGTGTAAAAGCATTCGGTGGGAAATCGAAATTCTCGCCAGCCCTGCCAGATGTTGCCCCCCCGCGGGGAGGCAATGGCGTTGAAGCGATAGCCATCGTCTTCGCTCATGCCTTCTGTTCGGTGACCCGAGGTGAGAGTGCAGTAGATCTGGTCATCGACATTGTCCGGAAGGAAGATTTCAGCGCGAATCTCGTTGGCGCAGTTCCAGTCGCCAATTACCATAGGAAGGTCAATTTGTGTCCCCTGTTCGGCGTCTGAGAGCATCCATTCAGCGAGAATGGTATCGTCCTGGAATTTGGAGAGGTCCATGGTGTCTCCTTTTACGTTTTACCCTCACACCACTCGCGAGCGTTTTGGAATATTTGAAGCCACGGAGAAGCTTTAAGATCGCGTTTCCAGTTCTCTGGCATATAGCCCCATTGCCATTTGAGAAAGGTGCGTTCGGGGTGGGGCATCATGGCGAGGTGGCGACCATCGGGGGAGCAAAGACTGGCTATCCCGTGCGGGGAACCATTTGGGTTAAAGGGATAGGCTTCGGTCGCGGTATTATTGTCATCGACATAGCGCACGGGGGAGAGATTTTCGTCTATGACGCGGTCGAGTACGTCTGTGCAGGGAAAAAATGCGCGGCCTTCTCCATGCGCGACCCACACGCCGAGGGATGCACCGGCCATGTTTTTAAGCATAATCGCTGGACTGTCTTGAATTTGCACAGTGGAAAAACGGGATTCAAAACGCGCGGATTCGTTGCAAATAAACCGGGGTTGTACCGCATTGGCAAGGCCGGGGAATGGAACCCAGCCGAGCAGGGCCATAAGTTGACAGCCATTGCACACGCCGAGGCTGAAAGTATCGGAGCGGTTGTAGAAGGCATCGAACTGGACACGTAGGCCGTCGTTGAAGCGAATCACGCCAGCCCAGCCTTTGGCCGAGTCGAGCACATCGGCATAGCTGAATCCGCCTACAAATACGACGCCTCTGAACCGATGGTCAAGTGCGATAGTGCCAGATAAGAGATCGCTGGTGGTCACATCCCAGGGTTCAAAGCCCGCTGCAAAAAATGCAGAGGTCATTTCGCGATCCCCATTGCTACCCTCTTCGCGCACGATGGCGACTGCGGGCTTGCGACTGGCATTGAGAATGGCGGGTAGCGTGGGGGTTGGCGCGAAGGGCACGATAAATTTGGGGCCTGTGCGCGCGTGTAGGGAAGTCTCTTCTTGTGCGACGCAGGACGGATTGGTCTGCTGGCGTTCGAGTTGGAAACTCGTAGCTTCCCATAAGTCGCGCAATTCGGGCATGGGACTTTTGAGAATGCACTGATTGTTGACAGAAATTTGGATGTCGGGACTGGATGTTACTGTTCCAATGGTCTGGATAGGCACGGCAGCTTTTTCAAAAATTTCTCGCACAATCGTCAGATTTTTGGGACGCACTTCAAAGACGAGGCCGAGTTCTTCGGAAAAGAGCGCGGGAATCTCATTGGCGCGGGTTTGAAGATCGATCTGAATACCACAGTTGCCGGCAAAAGCCATTTCCAAAAGCGCAGTGATAAGACCGCCATCGCTGCGGTCGTGTCCCGAGGTAATATAATTTTTTGCGATGCAGGATTGGAGGGCGCCAATCGCGCGTTTGAGCAGGGCCGGATCATCCACATCTGGTGACTCGTTGCCGAGTTGCTCGTACACATGGGCAAGAGAAGACCCGCCGAGGCGATGTTTGTCTGCGCCGAGATCGACGTAAAGTATGAGGCCTTCATCGGGATTTTTTAAGTCGGGCGTGACGGTCTGCGTAATGTCGGGACTGGTGACATAGCCCGATATGACGAGTGTGCCGGGTGTTTTGACAGTTTCGTCGCCATCATTACCCGGCGCGATCGCAGCCATCGAGAGGCTGTCTTTGCCGCCATCTATGGCAATGCCCAATTCGAGCAGAATATCCGTAAGGGCGCGGGCCGCATCGTAAAGTGCCGCGCCTTCTCCGGGCAATTTGGCCGCCCACATCCAGTTGCCAGAGCATTTGATGTCTTCTATAGCACTCAGCCGTGCCCAGGCGATATTGGTGAGCATTTCGCCCACGCACAGGCGTCCCATAGCCGCAGGATCGATGAGACCTTTGATGGGTTGTTCGCCAATGGCGGTGGCGGCGCCAGTCGCGCCAAAATGACTTTGTGCAATGACAGCGACGTCTGCTGCGGTTAGCTGGAGTGGTCCCACGCATTGCTGTTGTGCGACAAGCCCGGTTACACAGCGGTCAACTTTGTTGGTGAGAAATCGTTTGGAACCAACAGAAACGAGGCGAAGCACGCGGTCGAGCGCTTTTTTAACGGTCAGATTATCGGGGAGGGTGAGCGGTTCTGTGCGAAGGGGAAAGCGGTCGAGTTTGAATGGCTTTTGAGGCATATCGCCGAGGACTTTTTCCAGGTCGAGGTCAACGGGTGTGGTGTTGTCTTTGCTGTCGAAGACTACCACCCGCCCATCGCCGGTTACTTTGCCGACAAAAGCGTAAATGACCTTTTCGCGTTTGCAGAGGGCGTCGAAAAGACAGGCGTGTTCAGGGCGGATGAGCAGGGCATTGTTTTCCTGATATTCGGCACCCCAGATTTCGAGTACTGACAGGGTTTTATCTCCAACGGGCACAGCGCGAATATCGATGCGGGCACCTGCAGGCTCAACGATTTCTTTGAGGACATTGCAGTTGCCACCAGCGCCCTGATCGTGGATACTGACAATGGGGTTTTGATCGCCGAGTTCAACACAAGCGCGGATCACGCGATTGAGTTTTTGTTCCATTTCTGCGTCACCGCGCTGCACGGCATTGAAATCGAGTTCGGCTTCGTTTTCGCCCTGTACCATGCTCGACGCAGCGCCACCACCCATGCCAATGCGATACGCTGGCCCGCCGATTTTGGTAATAAGCATTTGGGATTCGGGCTTCTCTTTATTTGTATGACGCGCGTCCATTTGACCGATTCCGCCACTAAACATAATGGGTTTAATCCATTCTCTGCGTTCCCCATTGGGCAGGCGCAGACCATAGGATCGCGTGTAGCCCTGTATAAGAGGTTCACCGAATTTGTTGCCGTAATCTGAAGCCCCATTGCTGGCTTCAATTGCGATTTGCAAGGGGGTAGCGAGGTTATCGGGATATTGAAATTCGGGATTTTCCCAGGGCAGGTCGTATCCGGGAATATACAAATTGCCCACGCAATACGCCGCCGTACCCGCTATGACGAGCGCGCCGCGACCCGTGGCCTGCACATCTCGGATGCGCCCGCCCGTACCTGTTTCTGCTCCGGGAAAAGGGGCAACACCCGATGGGAAGTTGTGAGTTTCTGCGGTGAAGATGATGTCGCAGTTGCGGTCTGAGAATGCAAATGGAGAAGGACTACCGATAGTAGTGGGTACAATAGTGCGTATCGGATACCCCTGGATGGCACTAGAATTGTCTTTGAAGGCGATGGTGCTGTTGTTGGGATTGGCTTTGAGTGTCGATTGGATCATGGCGATGAGGTGATCGGTCATCTCTTCGCCGTCAATGATAAGGCGGCCTTTAAAAAACCAGTGCCTACAATGTTCGCTATTGGATTGGGCAATATCAAAGCATTCGACATTGGTGGGGTTACGGCCGATCTGGTCGAGGAATAGGTCTGTGTAATAATTGAGATCCCATTCATCGAACGCCAGGCCCATGGTACGATTGATTTTTTCGAGGGCGCGGCGGCCTTCTTCTATGAGAGGAATCTCGGATACGGGTTCTGGTTTTGCGTCGGAGTCAAAGGAGGTGAGAGGGTGAGGGTATGGGCATTCGGTCATGCGGTCGTGAACGAGGGACAAAAAGATATTCTGCTGATCCATGCTCAGGGCGGGTTTGATGAGGTAACGTCGCGACCGTTCGATGCGCGAAATTTGCGTGAGACCGCAGGCGTGGCATATTGCCGTAGCATTTGTGGACCATGCTGTGGAAAAATTCATGCGCGGCCCTACTTCGAGGATTGTGCCATGCCCTGTAAGAAAGGACTGTTCTGCAAACCGATCTGCCTCAAAAGTTTCGGATAACAGATAGATGAGTCGGTTTTGCTGGTCGGCAGAAAGCGGTCTGTCGATTTGTACGTTGAAACAGTATTCAGTTTCGATTTTTTGAATATGTGCGGAGACGTGTTGCTGTGACAATTGGAGCAGGGTGTGTTGCTGCGTGGGGAATATGCGAAAGAAATGCTTCAAGCTCATGGAGTCCTCAATAAATAAAGTTGTTGTCTGCTTCTTTGAGCGGGGGGAGATTTTGATCGCGCCTGGAAAGGATTGGATTTTTTATGGGCCAGGAAATGTCTAAGTCGGGATCGTCCCAGGAAATACCGCGATAGGTCTCTGGTGCGTAAATATCTGTACATTTGTATGTGAAGTCCGCTACCTCGCTGAGAACACAGAAGCCGTGTGCGAAGCCGGGAGGGACATACAGAAGTTCGGATCGCACTTCGGAAAGATGAATGCCGATCGACTGACCATAAGTGGGGGATCCTCGGCGAATATCCACGGCAACATCGTATATTTCGCCTTTGAGCACTTGGATGAGTTTGCCCTGTGCGCGAGGGGTTTTTTGGTAGTGCAATCCGCGCAGCACCCCGCGGGCAGAGTGAGAGTAGTTGTCCTGAACGAATGTATCTAAGATGCCATTAGCCGCGAAGTCGTCTCGTTTGTACGTTTCAACAAAAAAACCGCGATCATCGGAAAATCGCTTTGCGCGAACGAGGATGACGCCGGGGATGTCGAGGTGCTCAAATTCAAAGGGCATAGGATCAGAATAAAAAAATAATCAGGATGAACAGACCGGGGGAGGGGCAAGCAGGTAGCCCCTCCCTTAAGTCGGTCACATTTTACCATTACAAGATATCATCCACAAGTTGTGGGGCAAGTCCTATGTACGATTGAGGTGTTAGATTTTTCAGGTATTTGAAGTCTGCTTGTGGGAGGTTGAGGGTATTGAGAAAGTTATCGAGACCGTCCTTTGTAATCTCCGTGCCCCGGGTGAGGTCTTTCATAAGTTCATAGGCGTTTTCATATCCGTTTTTTCGCATGACGGTTTGCACGGCTTCGCCGAGGATTTCCCAGGCGTTTTCGAGATCGCTGGCAATGGCCTGTTTATCAATGGCGACCTTGCCCATGCCATTCAGGAGGGATTTCAAGGCGAGACACGCATGGCCGATGGCCGGGCCAATATTGCGACTGGCAGAAGAGTCAGACAGGTCACGCTGAAGGCGTGAGACGGGTAATTTGATCGATAGATGTTCGAGCAGGGCCGTGCTGATGCCCAGATTGGCTTCGGCATTTTCAAAGTCAATGGGATTGACTTTGTGGGGCATAGTCGAGGACCCGACTTCTGTGGTGACAGTTTTCTGACGAAAATAGGATAGAGATATATAGGTCCACATGTCGCGGGCAAAGTCGAGCGAGATGGTATTGAAACGGATAATCATGTGAAAGGCTTCGGCCATATAATCATGCGATTCAATCTGCGTGGTGAGGGGGTTGAATGTGAGGCCGAGACGCTTGACGAAATCACGGGCGAGGTCATGCCATGAGACATTGGGATAGGCCGCGACATGCGCGTTGTAATTGCCGGTAGCGCCATTGAATTTGCCGAGATATTCGAGTTGTATAATCTGTTTGATTTGTCTCTGCCAGCGATAGACAAATACGGCGAGTTCTTTGCCCATCGTGGTCGGGGTGGCAGGTTGCCCATGTGTTCGTGCGAGTATAGAAAGGTTTTTCGTGTCTTGTGAAAGTTTTAAAGTGATTTGTGTAACTTCCTGTGCCAGTGGAAGAAAGACATCTTCGATAGCGGATTTGAGCATGAGCGCGTGGGCGAGATTGTTAATGTCTTCAGAGGTGCAGCAAAAATGCACGGCTTCACATACGTCGGCGAGTGATGTTTCAGCGAGGCGTTCTCGTACATAGTATTCGACGGATTTGACATCGTGATTGGTGACTTTTTCGATTGCGATAACGCGTTGAGCCTGCTGTTCATCGAAAGTGTCTATCCATGATTTCAACATCTGGTGTTCAGCATCGGTAAATGCGCGGACGTGTGTGAGTTCGGGGCGCTCTGATTGAAAGCGCAACCATTCGATTTCAATCTGAACGCGGTAGGCTATTAGTGCAAAATGCGAAAGGCAGGGTATGAGGTCTATCAAGCGGCTCGTGTAGCGATTGTCGAGGGGAGAGAGTGCGGTGAGGGTCATGGGGAATCCTTTACTGATCTTCAGGGTCACCGTATTCGAGGGGATCGTCATCGTCGGGAAATTCAAAAACATAGCCACACGGGCATATCGGATGATCGGATTCGCGCGGCGTGTTGCATTCGGGACAGCGTTCAACGGGTTTGTAGAGATATTTGGTCAGTATAACTATGATGAGGACGATGGCAAATATGGTGGTGTAGAACATTGCGAAAAAAAATAACAGGCGGGGAATTTTCCCGCCTGTTTATTTGTGTGTTCAGGTCGTGCCCATATCGCCTTCGCTCGTAACGGCTTTGATTGGTTTTTGTCGCGCGTTGGTGATGAGTTGGTCTATACGGTCCTGAAGGGTTCTAATGTCTTGCTCGAAATCGTCGAGTTCTTTGACGAGGTCATCGAAATCGAGCCTGATCGCGTTCGCCTTCCTCAAACCCATTAGATTTCCTTTCTGATACGGGATGGCATCAGGGGAGAGGGGGTGGGAGTCTGGGAAAGGGAATAGGAATATAGGACAAGGTGGAGATGACGTCAAGGGAGATTCGTCAACAGCACGTCGATTTCATCTCTTGTGGGAATCGCGGGTTGGGCACTTGCTTTGCCGACGGTGAGAGCGCCAGCAGCACACGCAAAGCGGATGGCGGTTTCAAAGGATTGGTTTTCGCTTAAAGCGCAGGACAGCGCGCCATTGAAGGCATCACCGGCACCTGTGGTATCTATTGCTGTGGCTTTAAAAGCCGGTATGTGTAAAGTTTGATCTGGCGTCGCCAAAAACGCGCCTTGTGCTCCCAGAGTGATAATGGCGTTTTGAGCACCTTTTTGGAGGAGTTTCGCGGCTGCTTTTGCTATATTTTGGGGGCTATTGGGAGGGATGCCCGTGAGGTGTTCGGCCTCGGTTTGATTGGGCGTAATGAGAAATAGATGAGGCCAGATTTCTTCTGGCAGGTCTGCTGCTGGTGCTGGATTGAGTACGACGCGGGTTTTGTTTTTTGTCGATAGATATGCGGCATGGATGACGGTTTCAATCGGGATTTCGAGTTGAAGCAAGCATATTTCTGCGTTTTTATAGACCTGATCCTGGATTTGATCGGACAACAGGGCTGCATTTGCGCCTGAAGCAACCACAATGCTGTTTTCTCCGTGCTCATCAACGAGGATAAATGCAACGCCTGATGGTAAATGGGGATCGGACACAATCCATCGGGTGTCGATCCCTTCGCGTTGGAAGGCCGATAGCGCTTGCGCGCCAAAATCATCGCTACCCGTACGCGCTATAAATGTGACCTGCGCTCCTGCGCGAGCTGCAGCAACGGCCTGGTTGGCGCCTTTGCCACCTGCTGCGGTAAAAAACGCGCCGCCGAGCACTGTTTCACCCGGCGATGGCAATTTATTGGCGCGAATAACCAGATCGGTGTTGGAACTCCCGATGACGAGGACGCGAGACATGGAGAACCTCTCAAAATATTATACCAATAACATATATATCGCCCAATATAATACCAATATGACCTGAAAATCTATTAAAAAATCCCATAGATTTTTCATGGGCTTTGTCGTTTTTGACCGAAAGCTCCGTTTGAGCAAAAAGGGGCATTGTATTTACAGCTGTCTTTTTTCTTTTTTCTACTACTTGTGCGTGCGTCATTCTTGACTTGATAGGTGGGTTTGCTTATGTTGTGAAAGTCTTATATGTTTGAGGATTTTGAGACGAAGCGCGGGAAAAACGCGCCCTTTTTATTTTAGAAACTGGGGAACATTACATAATCTGCATCGTTTATCAGACAGGACGATATGTTAACGATTCTTTGAATTATGCAGATTGGCGGATTATGAGACGATTTTTATATATCTGTTGTGCGTGTCTGATGGTGTTGGATTTGGGGTGTGCACAAAAAAAATATCGACGATTGAGCCCAGAGGTTTATTACAAAGACGCGCAAGAAGCACTCGATAATAAAAAGTGCTACGACGCAGAGTTGTTGTTTAGAAATATGCTATCGGATTTTCCCGGATCTCATTTGTCAGATGAAGCACAGTTTGGATTGGGCAAAGCTTTTCAGTGTCAAAAAGATTATGTGACAGCTATTTTCGAATACGAACGCCTGCTCAACGAATATCCCGTGAGTCCTTATGCCGCCGAAGCGCGGTTCCAGATTGGCGAGTGTTATTATCAGGATGCACGCGATATTCATCACGACCAGGATGAAACGCACAAGGCGATTCGAGAATTTGCGCGGTTTATCGAAGACTATCCACAAAGCGATCTCGTATCTCAGGCAGAGGGAAAAATTAAAGCGTTGCGCAATCAACTGGCCCGCAAGGAAATCATGATTGCATACGATTATATTCTGTGGAAATATTATACCTCGGCCAAACTCTACGCTAAAGGCGTATTGAAGGAATATCCCGATACAGAGTCTGCTTTGGAGGCGCGCTTTATTATTGCACAGGTCAATTTTAAGACCGGGGCACTTGATGAGGCGCTCAATGAGCTTACATTGCTGATAGGGCAGAACTTGTCCGAGAAGTTGAAAGCAAAAGTCATTGAAGAGATGGAAAAAATAAAAAAAGCGCAGTCCAAATTGCGCGTTGAAAAACCTTAGGATGACAAAGCGCGTTGGTATTTTTGGCGGGACATTTGATCCCATTCACATTGGGCATTTAATTATCGGGCAAGAAATTATGCTCCAATGTGCGCTCAATCGGGTTGTTTTTATGCCGTCGGGGGATCCGCCGCTCAAACGCACTATGGCTTCGGCTGAAGACCGCGCGATGATGGTCAGCCTGGCCGTGCGCGATTATCCGGGATTTGAGCTGAGTCGATTTGAATTGTCGCGCCCCGGGAAATCCTATACGATTGATACCTTGCGTCACTTGCGTCGGAATATGAGCGAGAAACCAAAGATATTCTTGATCATTGGCGCTGATAATGCCGTTGAAATGGGCGACTGGTTCAATCCAGAAGGCGTGTTGGATCTGGCTCATGTGCTCGTAGCTGAACGTCCGGGTTTTGAGCGAGAGCGCGTTGATCCAGCTTTCCAATCCAGGATGCAGTTTGTTGAAACGCCTCTGCTGGATATTTCATCAACGGCGATTAGGGAACGCGTGCGCACCAGAAGACCGATTTCTTTTTTGGTTCCCGATGCTGTCGTAGATTATATTAGAACCCAGGGGTTATATCTTTAGAAGTAGAAACGAGAACCCACAACTTTTGACGGGTTTTGTTATGAGCGTAGAAAAACACGAAGCCGAATGTCCCAGACTTGGAGGAATGCCCGAAGCGCGGATTCAGCGTTATTTCTGTGTGGATGATGACAAGTGTCACGCGCTGGCGCGCGTATCAGAAGATGCCAAAATCCTTTCAAAAGAAGCCAAAGAAATTGTTGTGAGAGATGAGGCCGTCAAAGGATGGATCGTGGAATTGGAAGTGCCCGCAACTGATGGCGTGGTTCGCATGGACCTTGTGGCAAAGCCGTGATATACTGCTTGTTTTGCTGACTGCTGATGAACTGGCCTGAACCAGTTGTACACCATTCCGCTAATCGCTGAAAGCTGATTATATTATGTCGCATTCTGATGATTTACATAAGACGAAAGTGACGATCTTTGGCTCTGAGTATGTACTCAGCAGTGAGGAATCGAAGGAATATACCTCTAAAATTTCAAATTTTGTCAATCAAAAGATGCACCAGATTTCCGAGACCGAAAATACGGGTGATACCACCCGGATTGCACTGATGGCTGCATTTGATATTGCCAATCAAATTGTGCGTCAACGCACTCGGCGCAGAGAAGACCACATTCGCGTCGATGAAGCACTCAGACGTTTGGAGCAGCATATAGATAGCGCAAAAAAATGAGAGGGACCCCTCTCACATATCACCTTGTAAACCAGTACTTAAAAATCGTAAATAAAATTTTCCATCCTGCCTTGAGGGTGCCTTTTAGAGTGCCGGTAATTTTGGAAACGCCGATGCGTTTTCTATAACTTACTGGCACTTCTTGTATTTTTAACGCCTGTTTTGCTGCTTTGACCTGCATTTCTACTGTCCACCCAAAAGTTTTATCCCGCATATTTAAGTTCAAGAGCGCCAGATAGCGAATCGCCCGAAAAGGTCCCAGGTCTGTATAGGATACGCCAAAGAGGATTTTGATAAGGCTGGTAGCCAGACGGTTGCCAAGGCGCGCCTGAATCATCAGCGCACCGGGTTCGCTATTGCCCTGAACGCGCGAGCCAATCACGAGGTCAGCGCGATTTTCCAGGATGGGTGCAATCAGATCTGGCATTTCGTTGGGATGATCGCTGTAGTCGCCATCGAGAAAGACAACGATATCAGGCTCATTGGTTGCAGCTATACCCGCGAGACAGGCAGAACCGTACCCGCGGCGATTTTCTCGAATAATACGTGCGCCCATTGCTGCAGCTAATTTTGCAGTTTGGTCGGTTGACCCATTATCGACGACGATGATTTCGGTGGGTAAATAACTGGGAATATCGCCAATTACTTTTTCTATGGCATCCTGCTCGTTAAAAACCGGAATAATAACCGAGATGCGTGGGGGGGCGGGCATAGGCTATGTTCTCCTCAAAAGTGATTTATCTATCCAGGTCTTCATACAAGGGATAACCGCTCTTGTTGACTGGAGAATATTTTTTGTATTTTGACAGCATCTAAGATAAAGAGATATTCTGAACTTGTCAGATATTAAAAGCGTGGGTTGCGGGAAGTCGGCTTTTCCCTTGACCTTATTTTTTCTTTATCGTAAGTTTTTATCGATTCAGAAATACTTATAAGTTATTGAAATATTGTATTGTCGGGCAATCAATTACTGGAATTGAAATGGATGTTATAAAAGGGGCACAGGTCGAGGGCCGGCGCAGTGTTGAACGCGTTGAGTCCGGTTTGCAAATCCGTCTGGTACATCCCGATGGAATTGGGGAAGCTATTGGGTTGCGGCGCGGCGATGTCGTAGAAACGATCAATGGACATCCCGTGCGCGATCCCATTGATTACCGTTTTCACATGGGTGAAGAAGACGTGTCGGCCTTAGTGCGGCGAGGAGAGGATCGATTTTTATTTGAGATTGAAAAAGATATTGAAGATGATCTGGGCGTGGATTTTGAAGATATGCCCATTCTCAAATGCGATAATAAGTGCGTTTTTTGCTTTTTGCATCAGATGCCCAAAGGTCTGCGTAAAACCCTGTATTACCAGGATGACGACTATCGATTGTCTTTTCTGCACGGGGCTTATGTCACGCTGACTAACCTATCTGAGGATGAATTTCAGCGCATTATTGACCAAAAATTGAGTCCAATGTACATTTCGGTTCACGCAACAGATCCCAAATTGCGAGCCGAGTTGCTCGGTCGCAGGCGGGCAACACCTGTTTTGGATAGAATCGATATCTTAGCCCAGCATGGGATTCAGATGCACGCGCAAGTGGTCTTGTGCCCGGGTATCAACGATGGTCAGGCACTTAAACAGACGGTTTTTGATCTTGCTGCGCGTCATCCGTGCGTTGAATCCGTGGGCGTTGTGCCACTGGGCCTGACAAAGTTTCGCAAAAATCTTCCCAGCTTGAACCGCGTGACGCGAGCCGATGCAGCCATGGCAATTCGCCAGGTAACAGCGTGGCAGGATATGCTAAAAAAGCGTCTGGGTACGCGCTTTGTGTATTTGGGTGATGAAATGTATTTGCTGACGGACAAATCTGTGCCTCCGCAATCTGAATACGATGGGTTTCCGCTCGTCGAAAATGGAATTGGCATGGTTCGCCGCTTTGTCGATGGATTTGAAAATCGGATTGAGGATCTCGAAAATTTAGCATTACCGCCGCAGCGTTTTGTTCTTATAACGGGTATGTTGGGCACGCATTTTTTAGATGCAATGGTCAAACGTTTGAACCGTATTTCCTGGATTAATGCCCGCATTGTACCTGTGGTCAATCGCTTTCTTGGCGAAGGTATAACGGTTTCTGGGTTGCTATCGGGCAATGATATTGGTTGCGCCCTTACAGATGCCTCTGTCAGAAGCGATGAGACCGTTCTATTACCTCCCAACTGCTTGAATCACGATGGTCTATTTTTAGATGATCTTTTGCTTGAAGACCTGGAGCAACAGGTGGGTTGTCGGATCATTGTGGGGACTTACGATCTGGTGGAGACCATTCAAAATGCCGTTGACGATATATCTGCTTCTGTGGGTGCTGGCAGTGAAATTGTGTCGCACCCGTATATTTCCTCACATCAGATGGAGAATTAAGCAATGGGCGTCGTGGCGATTGTGGGGCGGCCAAATGTCGGCAAGTCAACGCTCTTTAATCGACTGATTGGCGAGCGCAAAGCTGTGGTAGATGACTTTCCCGGTGTTACGCGCGATCGCAACTATGCCCAGTGTACCTGGAATGGCAGAACGTTTACGCTGGTTGATACGGGCGGATATGTGCCCAATTCAGACGAAATAATTGTCGACCTGGTTTCCCGGCAGGTCGAGCTTGCTTTGAGGGAGGCAGACCTGTTGCTCTTTGTGGTAGATGCAGTGACTGGTCCTACGGATTACGACGCAATTATGGCGCGCAAGATCCGCGATTCGGGCGCGCCTTATCGGCTGATTGTCAACAAAGTCGATAGAGATGAGAACGAAGCCGATGGCACGGCCTTTTACGGTCTCGCACTTGGCGATCCGCTGTGCGTTTCTGCTATCAATGGACGGCAATCGGGTGACTTACTGGATGAAATCCTCACATGTTTGCCAGCAGAAGAAGGCGACTCACAAGAAGAATTGCCTCCTCGAATTGCGGTATTGGGCCGCCCGAATATGGGCAAATCTACCTTTGTGAACCGCCTGCTGGGGCGGGAACGGGTGGTGGTAAGCGAGATTCCGGGTACGACGCGCGATGCGATTGACCTCTCGATGGACCGCAATGGACGGCCATTTGTTCTCGTTGACACAGCGGGTTTGAGACGGAGGACGCGCGTCAAAGAGCAAGTCGATTATTACAGTTCGCTCCGTACTGTGGAAAGCCTTGAGCGATCCGATGTGGCGATTGTGTTGATTGATGCAGTGGAAGGATGTACAGTACAGGATGTCAAAATTTCAGAACGCGCCATCGCACTGGGTAAGGGACTGATCGTAGGCATCAATAAATGGGACTTGATTGAAAAAGACGGCCATACAGCCGACAAAACAGCTCAACAAATCCGCTCGCGCTTTGTACATCTCGAAAACTATCCCATTGTTTTTTTCTCGGCACTTACGGGACAACGCGCCTGGCGCGTTATTGATCTGGCTCTGGATGTGGCACTGAAACGTCGCCGTCGCATTTCAACGGGCGATTTGAACGACTTTTTGACGCATCTCAATGCAACAACGGCTCCGCCTACCAAAAATGGACGGACCTTTCGCATGTCTTTCTGTGTTATGCCGCGCAGTGCACCGCCAACCATTCTCTTTTTTACCGGGCGACCCAAAGATGTTCCCGTGCACTACCGCCGGTTTTTAGAGCGCAGACTCAGACAGGCGTTTGACTTTTTTGGCACACCCATCCGCATCTTATTTAAAAAGAAGTGATAGTTATGCGTTCAACGGGTATCAAAAAGCTCTATTATTCGATCCGCGAGGTATCGGAACTCACCGGCGTAGAATCTCATGTTCTGCGGTTTTGGGAGAAGGAATTTTCTCAACTGAATCCCAGGCGCGGTCGGTCGGGCAATCGCACGTACACAGAGCGAAATATTAAGGTTATTTTGGCAATTAAGGACTTGCTCTATGGCCAGAAATATACGATTCGAGGGGCGGTTGAAAGGTTGAAGATAGACCGCAGTTTATGGGAAAACCAGAGTATTGAAGCTGCGACGCCTGATATTGAAAATCCACTCGTTGAATTACAGCGGATGTTAGTCGAACTCAAGCAACTGATAGAAGGGAATAAGACATCGAATGCCGGGAAATAAAACTTGCGTTATACTATATAATTTTCTATATTTAACTTCTGATTACAGAGTGGGCTTCTGCCCACTCTTTTGAGTATATGGGTGTAGTTAGAACCGCCCCCAAAAAAGCGGCAGTCTTGAGTTCCCAATGCTTATCAAAGACACCCTGACCCATCTGATTCTTCCGCTTCTCAATCGTCGGGATGTCGAGTTGGTTGAGTTAGTGGTTTCTGGCAGCCATAGACGACAAATCGTACGCATCTTTGTCGATCGCCCTGATGGGATTACAGTTGACGAATGTGCCGCGCTCAGTCGGGATATTGCAGATATGTTGGATACGCGCGATCCGATTGATGGCACATATCTGCTCGAAGTTTCATCTCCTGGCTTGACGCGGCCCTTAAAGACAGACCGAGATTTTGAGCGGGTGGTTGGCAAAGTACTTCGCCTGGTTGTAGATGGCCTCGGTGTTGTGGTCGGAACGCTTTTGCAGGTCAAAGCTGATTATCTCGATGTCGAGTTACAGGGTGAAAGAACCATTGTTGAACGCGAAAAAGTTCAGAAGGCCACTGTGCATTTTGATTTATAATGGTCGAGGAGGATCCTCACTTGAATTACGAAGTTCTCGAAGCGTTAAGGCAAATTGCCCAGGAAAAGAATGTCAACCGCGACCTGGTTATCGAAACCCTTGAAATGGGGTTAATCTCTGCGGCAAAAAAGCGGTTTGGAACCGGAGATAATGTGGAAGTCAATTTCGACCATAACTCTGGAGAGATTGTCGTTGAAGCGGTTAAAGAAATTGTTGCCGACGACTCGGTCGAAGATCCGGGAATCCAAATTGGCGTGACACAAGCGCGAAAGTCAGACACAGATGCGAAGGTCGGCGGGGAAGTGAGATTTCGCCTCAATTTTGCCGATTTTGGGCGCAATGCGATTCAAACGACAAGACAGGTACTCGTCCAACGGGTCAGGGAAGCTGAGCGCGAGAAAATCTACGAAGATTATCAAGGACGCATCGGAGAGATTATTTCGGGAACTGTGCAGCAAATCAGTCGGGGGGATATTCTCGTCAACCTGGGACGAACAGAAGCTGTTATTCCGCTTAAGGAGCAAATCAGAAAGGAACGCTATCGACAGGGGGATCCCATTCGAGCCTACTTGCTCGATGTTTTGCGTACAGCCAAAGGTCCCCAGGTGGTGTTGAGCCGCACACATCCAGTATTTCTCGAAAGGCTCTTCCAGCTTGAAGTCCCTGAAATTTATGAAGGCGTTATCGAAATTAAGGCTGTTTCGCGCGAACCGGGTGTGCGGGCCAAAATTGCTGTTTACTCCAATGATGCGCGCATAGATCCCGTGGGGGCTTGCGTGGGCATGAAAGGCTCGCGCGTACAGGCTGTGGTGCGAGAGTTGAGTAGTGAACGCATAGATATTGTTCCCTGGAGTGACGACGAAGCGATCTTTTTGTCGCGTGCTTTGAACCCTGCCACAGTCCGCCGCGTGGTGATTGACCGACGTGAAAAACGCATGTCGGCTATAGTTGATGATGATCAGCTTTCTCTGGCTATTGGCAAAGAGGGGCAGAACGCCCGTTTGGCATCGCAGTTGACTGGCTGGCATGTCGATATCATGACGGAAACACGTTATGAGGAAATACAAACCGAGCGCCAGGCTACGACAGTGCCATTGGCCGAAGTTCCCGGCACTGGTCAAGTAACGCGAAATCGCCTTGAGGCCGTGGGTATTTTGTCTGCCAACGACCTCGTCCGTGTATCCTTAAATACGTTGCTCAAAGTGCCTGGTATCGGTGAAACGACGGCTGAGAAGTTGCGAGAGACCGCGCAGGAAATTGTTAATGACAAAGTGTCTGCTTACCGCGAAGAACAAGCGCGTTTGCAAGCGGAAGCAGAGGAAACAAAACCTACTGACGATATACCTGAAACAGACAAATGATCGGAGGTGAGCCTATTGACGAAGGCAAAAGGCAAAGCAATAACTAAGAAAAAACGAGTTTACGAGATTGCGCGCGAGTTTAATTTGTCGAGCGTCGCAATGGTTGAGCAGATCAGGAGCCTCGGTTTTGAAGTCAAAAACCACATGGCTGTCTGTACGACTGCTATGGTCGAGGCAGTGCAAGAGAAATTTGATTCAGAACGCCAGGCGACGCGGCGAAAACTCAGACGCAAGGATGATGAAAGAAAAGAACGCGAGAGTCACGAGCAAAAGCCTCGCGTGAGCCGGGCTCGTTCGTCTCGGTCTAATGAAAAGACTGAGACCAGCAGCGAAAGAAGACAACGCCCGCGGCGCAGAAGACGCCGAACAGATTATCCAACTGTTGTCGTAGAAGATGTCAGTCAGACACCGGTGCAGCAGGAACCCAAAACAAAAGCGCCAGAAGCGAAAAAAGAAAAACCCGTAGTACAAGAAGGGACTAAGCCCAAAGCAGAACCTGCCCAGGTAAAGAAAAGCCGCACGCGGTCTCCGAGAAAACGTCGTCGCAGGCGTAAGCGTCCTGTCGTTGATGAGCGCGAAGTGTCAGAAAATGTGCGCCGAACACTGGCGCAAATGTCGAGTGGCGCAGCACCATCACGGGTGCGCCGTCGCCGTCGTCAAGACAGTGAAAAGCCCGAAGACGAAACCGCAGACGGACAAGTTCTCAAAGTCAATGAGTTTACAACCGTTGGCGAACTCGCTTCTCAGATGGATGTGCGTCCCACAGAAGTCATTACACAATGTCTCAAACTCGGCATGGTGGTGACCATTAACCAGCGCCTCGATATGGACACTATTACGCTTGTTGCCGATGAATTTGGTTTTGGCATTGAGCAACTTGAAGAATACGGCGAAGAGATATTGGAGAATGCGGAGGTAGAAACATCGGATGAAAGTCTAAAACCAAGACCTCCGGTAGTGACAATTATGGGACATGTGGATCATGGCAAAACATCTCTTTTGGATTATATCCGAGAGACCAATGTGATGGAAGGTGAAGCCGGTGGCATTACGCAGCATATTGGTGCGTATCACGTTGAACTCGGTGATGGTCGTGAAATTTGTTTTCTCGATACGCCTGGGCACGAAGCTTTTACGGCGATGCGTGCCAGAGGTGCCAGTGTAACCGATGTCGTCGTTCTGGTTGTAGCAGCAGATGATAGTGTGATGCCACAGACAGTAGAAGCTATTGATCATGCTAAAGCGGCCAACGTGCCCCTGGTCGTTGCAGTTAACAAAATCGACTTGCCCACTGCCGATCCCGACAAAATCAAACGGGAGTTGACTGAGTACAATGTCGTCGTAGAAGATTATGGTGGTGGTGTTCAAGTTTGCGAAATCTCCGCTAAAACGGGGCAGAATGTCGATGCTCTGCTCGAGCTATTGGCTCTTGAAACAGAAATGCTTGAACTTAAGGCAGATCCTGATAAGCGCGCCAAAGGTACCATTGTAGAATCAAAACTCGACCGCGGACGAGGAAATATCGCCACAGTGCTCGTGCAAGAAGGCAGGCTACAAGTGGGAGATCCTTTTATTACAGGCATGTTCAGTGGGCGCGTCCGCGCAATGCTCGACGAGCGCGGTATATCCGTGGCATCTGCTGGTCCTTCTCGTCCGGTTCAGGTGCTCGGTTTGGCAGGATTGCCTCAGGCGGGGGATGCATTTCACGTCGTTGAAAATGAGCGCGAAGCTCGCGATATCAGCCAAAAACGACAGCAACTCAGGCGCGAACAAGAATTTCATCGGGTACGCCGCGTATCATTGTCCGACATTCACAACCAGATTGAGACGGGTAATATGGAAGAATTGCGCCTGATTATCAAAGGCGATGTCGATGGGTCTGTCGAAGCTTTGCAAGACGCTCTATTGCAAATTGAGCACGAAGAAGTGCATCTATCGGTGATTCACCGCGCTGTGGGTGCGATCTCCGAATCTGACATCTTGCTCGCATCCGCCTCAGATGCTATCATCATCGGATTTAATGTACGTCCCGATGCAAATGCAAGAGAAGTTGCGGCACAAGAACGCGTCGATATTCGTTTGTATCGCGTGATTTACGAAGTAGTAGAAGACATTCGCGCTGCCCTTGCTGGATTGTTGGCACCCAAAATTGAAGAAAATGTGCAGGGAGAAGCGCAGGTACGCGAGCTTTTCCAGGTGCCGCGCGTTGGTACAATTGCTGGCTGTCTGGTTTCTCAAGGGCTCATCCACCGCACGACTAATGCGCGCGTTTTGCGCGATGGCGTTGTTGTTTACGAAGGCCGTATTGGATCTTTGCGGCGTTTTAAAGATGATGTTCGCGAGGTGCAAAACGGCTTTGAATGCGGCATTGGTATCGAAAATTTTAACGATGTCAAAGTCGGCGATGTCATTGAAACTTACGAACGCGTTGAAACTACTCGCACGATCTAATGACCATTGGTTTTTGTCATATTGATCTGTATTTGCCCGAATGCGCCTCGCTGAAACAGAAACGCAGCGTGCTCAAGAGCATCACGACGCGCGCACGTAACAAATTCAATGTCTCTATTTCTGAATTGGGTGACAATGATCGCTGGCAAAGGGCACAGTTGGGTATCGCAACAGTTGCCAACGACTCGCGGTATGCCAATCAGGTATTGTCAAAGGTGGTTGATTTAATCGAGCGCGAAGATCGCCTTATTTTGCTGGACTATTCGCTGGAGTTGCTCTGACATGCCATCTTATCGGCCGGAAAGTGTGGGAAAAGCCATTCAGGTTGCCCTGAGTGAAATTTTGCACATGGAAACCCGTGACCCCGGTCTGTCAGAAGTCACGATTACGGCTGTAGAGATGTCTCGTGATCTGCGCACAGCCAGGGTTTACTTCAGTGTGATGGGGGGGGCTGAAGCGCAAATACAGGTGCACGAACGCCTGATTGGGGCAATGTCTTTTTTTCGTCGTACGCTCGCTCAGCGCGTTCATTTGCGACATGTTCCCGAATTGGTTTTCGCCCTGGATGATTCTATCACGCAGGGCGCGCGAATGGAGCAATTGCTCAATAGTCTCAACACATAGGTGGTGCCAATAAACGGCTTTCTGGGCATAGACAAACCCGCTGGCTGGACGTCTCAAGATGTCGTCAGTTGGGTGCGTAAGCACTTTGGAATAAAAAAAGCAGGGCATACAGGCACCCTTGATCCTATGGCAACGGGCGTTTTGCTACTTTGTTTGGGTGCCTATACGCGCCTGAGTTCTTATATTACGGGTAGCGATAAACAATATCGCGCGGTTGTGCGTTTGGGAATGACGACCGATTCTCTCGACGCCGATGGTGTGGTTACCAGCAGATCGGGGGATATTCCAACCGATTATGCACAAGTCGATGCCGCCGTTGCCAAATTCAGGGGGGCGATCGCACAAGTTCCGCCTATGTATTCGGCCATACGTATGGGAGGGCGCAGGCTTTATGAACTCGCCCGCAGAGGTGTTGAAATTGATCGTCCAGCGCGTAATGTATGCGTACATAAGCTCGGTATTGCGGTATATGCACCACCGCTCTTGCACCTGAACGTACATTGTTCTAAAGGTACTTATATTCGGTCGCTTGCTGACGACATTGGCAAACGGCTCGGGTGTGGTGCCTATCTCTCAACGCTTCGCAGAACCGCGGTAGGGTGTGTTGAATTGGGACAATGTGTTTCAGTTTATGAACTCGAGCGCGAAGAATGTATTGCTGATGTGTTGCTCAATCCCCACGCTGTTTTATCTAATCTGTCATCGGTGTGTTTGACAGAGGCGCAGCAGGGGCGTTTTTTAAATGGCAATTCCGTGACCGGTATTTCATTAGATGTCCAGGATATTGTAACAGTGCAAAATCCCCGGGGTATTTTGCTCGGTCTCGGTCATATCGTCGAGGGCGTCTTGAAGCCTATTCGCGTGATCCAGAATTGATGATGCGCATCATAACGCTTGAAGAACCGGTCGCGCTTGCCCACCCGGTGGTCACGGTTGGAACATTTGACGGCATTCACATCGGGCATGTCTCTGTCATTGAAGCTATGATTGATATGGCACGGACGTGTAGGGGCACATCGGTCGTCGTCACTTTTGACCCACATCCCCGCCAGTTTATCGACGGTGCCGATGCTCCCGGGGTGTTGACATCGCTTGAGGAAAAAAAGCATTGTCTCGCCTCATTGGGGGTGGATGTTCTGGCTGTTGTTGGATTTGATGATGCACTCCGGCAGATGTCTCCCGAGGTATTTGTCAAATGCTTCCTGGTTGATAGACTCAGTGCCAGGTCTGTGATCATAGGTTACGATCACGGTTTTGGAAGGGGGCGTCAGGGTGGGTTTGGGACGATGAAAAGATTGGGAAAACAGTTTGGTTTCTCTGTTTTTTCTCCACCTGCTGTGTGCATTGCCGAAAAACCTGTGAGCAGTACTCGTATTCGCAACGCACTCTTAGGCGGAGACATGGATACGGTTATTCAGCTTATGGGACATCCTTATCCCTTGTGGGGGCGTGTAGTAGAGGGAGAAAAACGGGGCAGGGCACTGGGTTTTCCCACTGCTAATCTCCTGTTTGAAACGCCGGGAAAACTCTTGCCAACACCGGGTGTTTATGCTGGTATTGCCAGGCTGGATCAGCCCTACATCGCCGTTGTCAATTACGGCAAACGCCCAACATTTGGGGGGCAGTCAGCGCGTTGTGAAGTACATTTGCTCAATTTTTCACAAAATCTCTATGGGGAAATTTTACCCCTTGAGATTTGGCGTCGCATTCGCGGCGAGCGTGAATTTGGCAGCAAAGAAGCGTTAGTCGAACAGATTCAAGCAGATATACAGACTGCGGAAGATATGCTTTCGCGGCATCATACCTATGGAGGTAAATTTTGGCGTTAACAAAAGAAAAGAAGGCCGAGTTGATTGCACAATACGGGCGCAAAGAAGGCGATACGGGATCGCCACAAGTCCAGATTGCGCAACTTACAGAGCGCATTGTACAACTGGTCGAACATTTTCAAACCCACAAGAAGGATCATCACTCGCGTCGGGGACTGCTCAAATTGGTTGGGCGTCGTCGCCGTCTGCTGCGATATTTACGGCGCGTGGATTTAGAAGGTTATCGTAGCTTGATTGCGGCACTGGATATTCGCGGTTGAGTTTTTATTTTTCCAGCAGTTGGCCGTATCTCTGGCCTTTTTGCCAGAGCGCTGGGATAGATGTGTTTTAAGGTAAATAGAGGAGATAGAATGATAGCAAAAGTAGAGCTTGAATATGCTGGTCGTCCGCTGTCCATAGAAACGGGTCGGGTGGCCAAACAGTCACATGGGGCGGTGTGGATGCAGTACGGTGAAACCATTGTGTTGGTGGCTGCCGTTTCCGATAACAAACCTTCGGATTTTGATTTTTTTCCACTTCAAGTCGATTATCGTGAAAAGATGTATGCTGGAGGGCGCATTCCCGGCAACTTTTTTAAGCGAGAAGGCGCACCTTCAACAACTGAAAAATTGCATGCGCGTTTAATTGACCATCAAATCAGGCCCCTATTTCCAGAGGCTTATGATTTTGAAACGCAGGTTTATGTCACCGTGTTGTCTTTTGACGGTGAAAACGACCCTGCGGTGCTCTCAATGACAGGTGCTTCAGCTGCACTGTGCATTTCTGATATTCCGTTTGATGGCCCCATTGGTGCTGTGTGCGTTGGACGGGTCGATGGAGAATTTGTGGTCAACCCCACACTTTCCCAACTCGAAGAAAGCGATGTCCACCTGATGGTATCGGGTAATCGCGAATCCATTATTTCAGTTGAAGGTGATTTTCACGAAGTAGCCGACGGTGATGTCGTAGAAGCACTGCGCGTTGCCCACCAGGGCATTGTACAACTGATTGAATTACAGGATGATCTGATTTCCCGTGTCGGGAAATCGAAGCGGTCTTTCGACGAGCCTGAAGAAAACGAGGCTCTTGTCACTGCCGTTGCCGAACGCGCTTCAGAGCAGATTCACGCAGCCAATCGTATGCCGGATAAGGGGGCGCGTGCAGAGACGTTGTCCGCAATCCGCGCCGAGGTGCGAGAAGCACTCGCAGAACACTTTGAAGACGGTGAAATTAGCGGTGAAATCGATCGATTGATCAAAAAGGATATGCGCGCGATGATCCTCTCGGAAAATCAGCGCATTGATGGACGCGATCTCAACCAGGTTCGGCCCATTGATATCGAACTGAGTGTATTGCCTCGCGCACACGGGTCCGCCATTTTTACACGCGGACAGACGCAGGCTTTGTGCATTGCAACGCTCGGAAGCAAGATGGACACACGCATGATAGACGACCTCGAAGGAAAATCATTCAAGAGCTTTATGCTCGATTACAACTTTCCCAACTATAGTGTTGGTGAAACGGGGCGGATTGCAGCGCCCGGACGCCGAGAAGTCGGTCACGGAGCTTTGGCTGAAAAAGCACTGGAACCAGTTGTGCCAAGTGAAGAGCATTTTCCCTATACGATCCGTCTGGTTTCCGAGATTTTAGAATCCAACAGTTCGTCTTCAATGGCCACGGTGTGTGGCGGTTCTCTCGCTTTAATGGATGCAGGCGTGCCTATTAAAAGCCATGTTGCCGGTGCTGGCGTCGGGCTGGTCATGGAAGGGGATCAGTGGGCGGTTCTCACAGATATTTTAGGCGAAGAAGACCATTTGGGCGATATGGACCTCAAAATAGCGGGAACGCGATCGGGTCTGACTGCGATTCAGATGGATATTAAGATCGGTGGTATAAGTTTTGAAATTCTCAATACGGCATTTTCTCGCGCCCGAGACGCATTAAATCACATTCTCGGTCTTATGGAAGAAGCTATTTCTGCGCCGAGAACGAGCTTGTCAGAATACGCTCCGCGCATTTTGTCCATCCGCATTGATCCAGCAAAAATCGGTGCGGTTATTGGCCCGGGCGGGAAGACCATTCGCAGCATTGAAGAGACAGGCGCAACGGTTTCAGTCGAGGACGATGGTTTGGTTACAGTCACCTCTTTAGACGCGCAAGCCGGTGAAACCGCAATGGGTATGGTTGAAGCTCTCGTCGAAGAGCCAGAAGTTGGACGAATCTATGATGGCACAGTACGTCGGATCACGGACTTTGGCGCGTTTGTCGAGATTTTGCCCGGCAAGGATGGGCTTTGCCATATTTCCGAGCTTGAACATCACCGGGTGCGTAAGGTGAACGACGTGCTCAGTGAAGGCGAAAAAGTTCAGGTCAAAGTGATCGCTATTGATGACCAGGGCAAAATTCGACTGAGCCGCAAAGTACTTATCGATAAACCCAATGGTGATTCAAATCAGCAGGGTAGGCAGCGCCCCCCCCGAAGATCGTGAGATTTGCATACACACAAAAAAACACAAGGCGATCGGTGGGCAGCAGGTGATACCCGGTCGTCTTTCGTTTTTTTACTCTCAGGGAACGATATATGCCAGATATCATCAGGATAAACGACGTAAGTGCATGGGAAGATAAAGAAGTTGTGATCGAGGGATGGTTGTACAACAAACGATCAAGTGGAAAATTGCACTTTCTTCAGGTCAGAGATGGATCTGGTACGATTCAGTGCGTGGTCTTTCAGGGCGATGTATCGCCAGACGTTTTTGAAAGGGCTTCAGACCTGGGGCAAGAGTCGTCCCTTCGCGTGACGGGCGAGGTTCGGGCCGATGCGCGTTCACCCATCGGGTTTGAAATAGGCGTCAGCGATATCGAAATTGTACATTGTGTAGAGGATTATCCGATCACGCCGAAAGAACACGGCACGGCATTTCTGATGGATCATCGCCATTTATGGCTGCGTTCATCGCGCCAACACGCCATTTTAAGTGTGCGTGCTGAAATTGTCAAAGCCTGTCGCGATTATTACGACAATAATGGCTTCACGCTTATTGACGCGCCTATTTTTACACCTTCGTCCTGCGAAGGTACCAGCACGCTATTTGAAACCGATTATTTCGATGAGAAAGCATATCTGACACAGAGCGGTCAACTATATATGGAAGCAGCAGCTATGGCTTTTGGAAAGGTGTACTGTTTTGGACCGACCTTTCGAGCTGAGAAATCCAAGACGCGGCGTCATTTGACCGAATTCTGGATGGTCGAGCCAGAGGTGGCTTATATGGACCTGTCTGGTAATATGGATCTGGCTGAAGACTTCATCTGTTGTGTTGTTCAGCGCGTGATAGAAACCTGTCGGTCTGAACTTTTGACTTTGCAACGCGATCTTACGCCCCTACAACGGGTACAAAAACCATTTCATAGGATATCTTATTCAGATGCGCATGAGTTGCTAAAAGACGCGGGTCGCGATCACACCTGGGGGGAGGATTTTGGTGCTGAGGATGAGACCGTGTTGGCCAATGCACACGATCGCCCCGTGATTGTGCATCGGTATCCGGCAGCTTGCAAAGCTTTTTATATGAAGGGGGATCCGGAAGATTCCCAACTGGCATTGTGTATGGATGTGTTGGCCCCCGAAGGATATGGCGAAATCGTCGGTGGGGGACAGCGCGAGGACGATCTGGAGGTCTTACGGCAGAAGCTCGCCGAACACGGTCTTGACGAGGCGCCGTTCCAGTGGTACCTGGACCTCAGGCACTATGGATCGGTGCCACATTCCGGTTTTGGATTGGGTATTGAGCGTACAGTCGCGTGGATATGCGGATTATCCCATGTCCGCGAGACGATTCCATTTCCCCGACTTTTGCAAAGATTATATCCTTAGGAGTTGTATTTCAATGGCTTACGAGTTTGCTGAAATTGAAAAAAAATGGCGTCAACGCTGGGAAGATACGGGTTTGTACCGCAGTGAGATCGATTCCAGCCGCCCCAAGCACTATGCTTTGACCATGTTGCCTTATACTTCGGGCGATCTCCACATTGGTCACTGGTATGCGATTGCTCCCTCTGATGTTCGAGCGCGATATATGCGGATGAAGGGGCATAATGTACTGTTTCCCATCGGTTTTGATGCTTTTGGATTGCCTGCTGAAAACGCTGCAATCCAACGGGGTATTCACCCGGCAAAATGGACACTGGACAATGTGGAGCGCATGCGCGGACAACTGAAAACAATGGGTGCAATGTTTGACTGGATGCGCGAAGCTATCACCTGTTTGCCCGAATACTACAGATGGACGCAGTGGTTATTCCTCAAATTTTACGCCAATGGCCTGGCTTATCGAGAGAAAGCTCCTGTTGATTGGTGTCCACAGTGCAATACGACCCTGGCTCGAGAGCAAGTTTGGGGGGAAGATCGACACTGCGAGCGGTGTGATACGCCCGTGATTAAAAAAGATCTGGACCAATGGCTGTTTCGGATTACCCGATATGCTGAAGAGTTACTTGATTTTTCAGAAATTGTATGGCCTGACCGCGTGCAGACCATGCAGGAGAATTGGGTTGGAAGGAGTGAAGGCGTTGAATTTGAAATGCGCGTCAAAAATTCAGAGTCATCGTTTCGCGTGTTCACAACGCGCCCAGATACCATTTTTGGCATGTCATTCGCGGTTTTAGCCCCCGAACATCCATTGGTTGATGAGATAACATCGCCTGAGCAACGGAAAGTTGTTAAAGCATATTGTGCAAAAGCCAGCCGTCAGTCAGAGATCGAGCGGCTTTCTGCGGATAAAGAACAGGATGGGGTTTTCACCGGTGCTTATGCTATTAATCCCATGAACAATGCCGATGTACCCATTTACATCGCCGACTATGTGTTGCTCCAATATGGTACAGGAGCCATTATGGCTGTGCCTGCACACGATGAACGCGATTTCGATTTTGCCAAAAAGTATGGGCTGTCCATTCCCGTTGTGATTGCCCCAGATGATTGGGATGGTGAAGCACTCACTCAGCCATTTGTCGGCGCGGGACGTATGGTAAATTCGGGACAATTCGATGGTTTGTCCTCTGAAGATGGAAAAGATGCAGTAGCCGATGATCTGGAATCACGAGGCATTGGCGAGAGAAAAGTCAATTACCGCCTTCACGATTGGTTGATTTCTCGCCAGCGTTATTGGGGGTGTCCCATACCGATTATTTACTGTGATACATGTGGCATTGTTCCCGTGCCAGAGCGTGATCTACCCGTAATGCTGCCCGATGATGCAGAATTTTTGCCGACAGGTGAATCTCCTCTAAAATATCACGAAGGATTTCTAAACACGACCTGTCCAAAATGTGGCTTGTCAGCCCAGCGAGAGACAGATACGATGGACACGTTTATGTGTTCTTCCTGGTATCAATATCGCTATTTAAGCCCGCATTATGATGCGGGGCCTTTTGAACCTCACGAAGGTGAATACTGGTTGCCTGTCGATCAATATACAGGGGGTATAGAGCACGCGACCATGCATCTGCTCTACACGCGATTTTTCACCAAAGCCATGCGCGATATAGACCTCGTCAGTGATGATGAACCGATGACGCGCTTGTTTAATCAGGGCGTTATCCTGGGTGAAGATCAGGAAAGAATGAGCAAGTCGCGGGGCAATGTTGTCAATCCCGACGATTTGATTGTGCAGTATGGAACAGATTGCATTCGGGCTTATGTGATGTTTCTGGGGCGGTGGGAACAGGGAGGTCCCTGGAATTCATCGAGTCTGGAAGGTATTCCGAGATTTTTGAACCGCGTATGGCGTCTCGTTGTTGAAGATGTCGCCCAGAGGAAGGGCGACCCCACGCAAGAATCCCAGGATAATTTGCGGCGCTTAACACATCAGACCATCCGCAAGGTGTCTGAAGATTTTGAAACCTTCGGGTTTAATACTGCATTGGCCGCGCTTATGACGTTTAGCAATGGTTTATCGGCTGCGCAAAATACGCCTGTTGTGCATACGGATGCGTGGAAAGAAGCCATTGAGACGCTTATCTTGCTCCTGGCGCCTATAACCCCACATCTCTCCGAAGAGCTTTGGTCGCGCATTGGGGGAGAGTACAGCGTTCATCAACAGAATTGGCCTGAATGGGACGAAAATCTCGCTCGGCCAGCAACGATTGAGATGCCGGTTCAGGTCAATGGCAAAGTCCGCGCGCGAATGGAAGTTGAGGTTGATGCTGGGCAGGAGGAGGTTGAAAGTCTGGCTCTGGAACAGCCGAATGTACAAGCGCATGTCCAGGATCAAAATCCAAAAAAAATAATCGTCATTCCCAATCGGCTGGTCAATATTGTTGTGTAACTGACGTTGTGCAACGACTGTACCGAAAAAGAGACAGGTAAAAACCTGTCTCTTTTTTTAATTTATTATTTTATAGCGTGTTATCGCTTGAAAAAAGGCCTGGACACAACCCGCGCTTTGAGGGTGCGATTTCGGATTGCAATGGCGAGTTCTGTTCCAATTTCTGAATGGTTGGGTGGAACATAACCCATTGCGATATTTTTTTTGAGATAGAGCGCGGCTGTGCCGCTGGTGACTTCGCCTATTGAATTTCCCGAACAGTCCAGGATTTCATAACCGTGGCGGGGGATACCGCGGTCGATCATTTCGATCATAACAAGAGTTTTTCTCAGGCCATCTACACGCTGTTTTTCAAGGGCCTCGGCACCAGAGAATCCACCCGCTTTTGAGACGAATATATCCAGTCCGGCTTCTAATGGTGTTGTTGCCTCGTCGAGTTCCTGCCCGTAGAGAGGAAGAGAGGCCTCGATACGGAGCGTATCTCGTGCGCCCAATCCTGCAGGTGATACGTCGGGTGATGCGATGAGGGCATTCCAGATTGCCGTAGCATTTTCTGCTCGTGTAAATATCTCAAATCCATTCATTCCTTCACCAGTATATCCCGTGCGGGCAATATAAACGGGTATTCCCGCGAGTTCTGCTCTGCGAATGCGAAAAAAACCGATTTCAGAGAGATTCCGATTTGCGATAGGGGAGAGTGCAGCCTCTGCTTTTGGTCCTTGAAGCGCGAGAAGGGCGAATTCTTCACTTCTATTAGTTACTTGAACATTGTCAAAGGATTTTGCGACTGCCAGGACATGTTTCCAGTCTTTATCGATATTTGCCGCGTTTACTACGATCAGGTAGGTCGTCTCACCGAGGCGGTAAACGATGATGTCGTCTATAGCGCCGCCATTTTTATTGAGAAATAGAGAATACTGCCCGCGCCCAATACCGATGCGGTCTATGTCATTGGCCGTTAGAAATTGGACCAGTTTTCTGGCACCTCTGCCTTTAAATTCAAATTGGCCCATGTGTGAGACATCAAAAAGACCAGCTTGTGATCGCACCGCTTGATGTTCCGCGACTATTCCCTCGTATTGAACCGGCATTTCCCAGCCGCCAAATGGAACCATTCGGGCGTTGGTTTTGCGGTGTATTTCGTTTAGTGGGGTTTTTTTTAAGTTTTCCAACTGTTTTCTCCTCTCTTTTTGTCTAAAATGTTAGTTTTTTCTCCTGGATCTTGTTTTTTTAAAATTGAGCTTCTCTCCTGCTTTTTATCGTTAGTTTCGATCCTATTTTTTTACACTTAGTTTTTTGTCCCAGATTTTTTGAGACTTCTCCTTGTTTTTTGCCATATTCAGCGTTTTTATTTTGCAGGGTATTTATTTTTTAAAAATCTGTGTTAAAATGTGTCTTTCTTTGAAAAATAACAAAAATTCGTTATTTGTGCGCCATTTTTCGTTATTTCATCCCTTGACGATATAGAAAAATATTACTAATTTAATGGAAATTAAATGTAAAAAATTTAGAACTTAAAAAAGGAGGATAAAATGGAAAATTATGGAATCTCTGAAGCTGCAAAAATCCTTAAAGTTACTGATAAAACAATAAGAAATTATATTAATAAGGGGTTTTTAAATCCTGAAAAATGGAATGGGACCTGGCGAATATCCAAAGAGGAAATTGAGGAATTATTTAGGAAAAAACATGGAAAAAAAATGATGGAAAATCAGATCAATATGAGCCATAACCCCGATCAAATTCTCGTCGAAAAATCCGAATTTGAAGCCCAACAACAGCAATTGGGAAAATTGGCAGCGATCGAAACAGTTGAAAGGGAACTGAGAGCGGAAATTCGCAGTATGAACGAACGCAATGCACAATTAGAGGCGTCATCTGCCTCTGGATGGACTGAAGCACGGGCACTGAAAGAAGAACTGGAAAAAACGCGGGAAGAGCTAAATATGGCAAAAGAAAGGGAAAAACAAGTAGAACAAGACGTAAATTGGCTACGCAGACAACAAAAAGAAGTGGAAATAACCGCTCAGAAAAGCGCTAAAACGATTCAGAAACTGCGCGAAGAGAACCAGCGGCTGTCAGATCTATTATATCAACGCGCTCTTGGACTTGCACAGGCGGATGTTGAAAATCGGCACCACAAACACCAGTAAAATGAAATAATGGGTATCAACGAAGCCTTGATACAAGGATGGGCATTACACAGCAGTTTCAGGTTGTTTTTTGCATTAAGTTTACATAATGTATCTTATGCCGTATTTTTTACTGCGATTTTCTATCGCGTCATAACATTCGTAAATCAGGTCTATTTGGGAACCTCAAGACTTTTTCCTTAAAAACAAACCCCCGAGAAGCGTTTTTCTGCTTCCCAGGGATTTATTTTAAAAAATGGCATTGCGCGAAATTCAACTCGGGATTTGCGCTAATCTATCTCGACACCCATCATGTTCAATTGCCCGCGTGCAAATCTTGCGACGGATGACTTAGCGTATTCGTTGACGATCTTTTGATACGCCTCACTCGCTTGCTGAGGCATTTTGCCGAGTTCGTAACATCTGCCGGCTTCTTTCAGGGCTATCGGCGCAAATGACGATCTGGGGTGCGCTTCGGCAAAGGTTGCGAACTGTTGACCTGCCTCTGCAAATTTTTCTTCATTTTCAAGACATGATGCCAAACCCGACCAGGCACCATAACCCAATGGTCCGTCTGTTGGATATTCATCCAGATATTGTTGAAAATATATGCGGGCCTCTGCGATGCGTCCTTCGTCATAATGCAAATTGGCCAGTGCCATCAATGCTTCGCCTGCTTCCGCTTCACCCGCATAGGTTTCTATTACTTCCTGCGATACGGCAAGTGCATCTTCAACGCGTCCTTCATAAAGTGCGATATAAACGTCTCCGAGAGCTGTACGAGCCGCCTCAGCGCGTTGTGTTTGTCCGCGATAGAAAAACAGGACAATCAGCGCAGCGACAATGGCAATGCCAAAGCCCGTGAGAATTCTGATATAATTTGCTTCAATCTGGCCCCACACCTTGAGGAACCAGACCAGTATGTCTTCTTGTTGCGGTTGCGGTGGCTGCATAAATGATCTCCTACCCTATTATGAGATGTTAAAGTTCTGCGGTGTAAAGTATATAAATCGCGCATTTTGGGCAAGATAAACAAAAAAGTGTTACTCAGTTCCTTGCCTCTGAACTGGAACCCCTTTTTCTGACAGCACGGACAAAACCGATTCGGGTTTCCTCGACACAAGGACCAGTTGTTTCAATTTTTTTCTCGCTTGAGTTTATAACGGGTAAGGTATTCTTCATTCAATCTCAATCTGATCAGCGAACCCAAAGCCCAACGTCTTTCTAAAAGAACAGGAGGTCCTTCTAACGCATTAATACTGAAGCGCATGGTAGGGTTTTTTCGATCATAAATGAAAATCTCGACATACACAATTGTACTGAATAATATCTTTTCCTTACCAGTAAAGTAATAACCAAATGCGATTGCTGTATCGTCTATCTGAGAAGAATGGTTGACCAGGGCGTTATGGTCTCATAATAGACGACGTTTTTGTTCATTCTTGAATCCTTCCGGCCAATGTCTTGATGTCGATAACCACCAAATTAAAAAAAATCCCTATGAATAGCAAACTACCAGTTGTACTCATTCACAGGGGTTTTAGCTCTCGGATTTTTCAACAGCACGCCATCACAGCAGCTTTTCGCGCTCTATCATTCGTCTCAGAGCCAGAAAAATGAACAAGATACCCAGAATAGCAATGCCAGCGCGGTTTAAGACCACGCGATTTACCCACAGGCTGGTATCTAAATCTGAAGGTGGATCAAATGGCTTGAGAAAAAGGTAATACGATGTATCCTCAAATATCTCGGTAGAAAGCAAAATCGCAATCAAAAGCCCAACGGCGAGCATGCCAGCCGCATTGCCACTGCGGAACAAAACAGAAAACAAAAATGTGGCTCCCACCATAAAAAAGGCGGGAATACAGGCATTCAATCCCCCCAGGATATAGGGAAACTCCGCAAAAAAATAGTAGGAAATCGTACTCATTGCCATCAGCGTGGCAAATAGCGCAGCACTGATTGACACAATTCTCACGGCCCACGTCGCGTAGTGGCTGATCGCCGTGCTGAACAGAATTTCAAGCGTATCCTTATCCCTCTCCCCCGACACCAGATCCATCGTCAGGTAAATCGCAAGCACCGTGCCCGGTACTTCGACCAATACATGGAGGGCTTGTTCGACTGAAAGCCCTTCACCCGGACGCCAGATTGCAATCGCGTACAAAATTGCGTAATACGCAACAATCCCGCCAAACATGAAAATCATTTTGCGGTGAAACACGATTTTCATGCTCAGGCTGTGCATTTTGCCGACAAAGAAAAGCAACTCACGCCATGTTAGCCTGTTTGTATTCATCGCCATGTCGCAAAAGATAAAGGTACGCATCTTCGAGGGTGGGCGCAACAGCACGCGCTTCTGGGATGGGATCAGTAGCGAGAAATCGCACCCGAATCCCATCGGGCACGCGCACATGTGTAATCATATCCAGGTCGCGTTCCAGCGCTTCAAAACGCGGATCTGGCAGCAGAGCCTCCCACACCCTATCGCGCGCCAAATCGCGCATTTCAATCGGGGTTCCCGTGTAGAGCACCTTACCGTGATTCAGTACAGCCAATCGGTTACAACTGCCCGCAATATCTTCGACAATATGCGTAGAAAAAATAATGATTTTTTCCTGGCTAAATCGCGCCAGCAAATTTCTGAACCGAATCCGCTCGAGCGGATCCAATCCTGCTGTCGGCTCATCCACTACGATAATCTGCGGCAAGTGCAACAGGGTTTGTGCAATGCCCACGCGCTGTTTCATGCCGCCGGAGAACGACCCAATCAGATCGTCTCGCCTATCCCACAGATTGACCTGCTCCAGACATTCCTGAACGCGCTTGCGCCGCGCTACCCCATCCTTAAATCCCTCTAAAAGCGCGCGATACTCCAGATAATTATACGCAGACATGTGCAGATACAGGCCAAAGTGCTGCGGCAAATATCCAATCACCCCCTGCATATTCCGATGTGTAAGCGGTATTTTGCCATTGGCGAGTACCGACCCGTAATTTGACGACAACACCCGACAGACAATTCGCATCAGCGTGGTTTTGCCCGCGCCATTGGGTCCCAAAAGCCCAAACATGCCGCGCGGAATATCGAGACTTACACCTCCGAGAGCCTGGAATTGTGGGCGCGGAACACCAATCAGGGGAACGGCTGCAGCACCGCGGTACACGATGCTTTTAACAGGGCCTAATTTGCCCGATATATGTTCGGGATCGATGCGACCTCGTGCAACGCGATTTGCCAAAAATCCGATGATGCGATAGAGTAAGTAAATCGCAGTAGTGGCGATGGTCAAAGACAGAAGTTCCAAACGCCAATGGATAAAGGCGATAAAGACCAGCGGCAAAATCAATCGGGCGATTTGTGATATCCATCTGTTCTCAATCTGAAAATCGCGCAAAGCTGCCGCGCATAGCACGAGGTGATGCACGAGGCCCCATATAGCAAGCCCCGCCAAAAATATCCAGGCTCCCTGTTCAAAATAGGTTTCCAAATAGATCAGAAGTGCCAGAAGTGGTAACTTCCACCACAAACTGTCCTTAATCGCCTTTTTATCTATCAATACCTGCCCGCGCTCTAAAAGGCGCTGATGACGCCGCTTAAAGCGATCCCATTCGTGCTTAAATCGCCCCGGCGCACCGTAAATTTTGGTCAGATTGCGAATTTCGAGATGTTCAATATTGCCAATCTCAGCAAGAGAAGCCATACGCGCGCGATAAATGCGTTGCACTATCCAGATCACGCCCATACACAACATCCAGGCTGGCAATGCCAAAAGACAGGTCCAGAACAAACTCTGGTAATAATCGTCAACCCAATACGTCAATCCCGCGGCTGCTGCGGTTCCCAATACGATCCCGAACCAGCCAATATCCGTAAGCCAGGCTTTGGTCTGATCAATTCCCATGTACACCACGGGAATAAATACGAGAGTGGAAACTGTTGAAACCGCCAGCCCTCCGATTACCACAATCGCAAAGGGCGGCCAAATTTCGTAATCGCCGCCAAATATGAGTGCCAGAGGCAACATGCCCAAAATGGTGGTTGCCGAAGTCATTAAAACAGGACGCACGCGCGACCGGCTCGCCGTGAGTACCGCGCGTTCTCGCCTGAACCCGCGGCGGCGAAGGGTTTCAATCGCATCGATCAGCACGATCCCGTTGTTGACGGCAATACCGCTCAAAACAATAAGCCCCAACAGTGCCATTGGCGCTTCTTGCGAGGTCAATCCCGTCCCCGATAAGATCAGTGCCCAGCACGATCCAATAATTGCTGCGGGCCACGTACACAAAATAATCAAAGGCGCGGAAAGCGATTCAAACAAAGAGGCCAAAATCATATAAATCAACACCGCGGCAATGCCCATCATCCAGTAATAAATCGTCTCTTCCTCTGCCTCGATCATTTCGATGCTATACCCTTCGGGCAGCACCATTTCGGAAACCACATCTTGCACATAAGCGCGAGAGGCTTCCAGCAGAGGCTGAGATTGCAAAATTTCTTCGGCGAAATTATAGGATACGATTACGCGCCGCGATTGATCCGTGCGCAAAATCATGCTCCTGCCCTGATCCCGGCGCACATGCGAAACTTCTACAAGGGGAATGTACGTCCCCCCTGAACCCAGTATCGGTGTTTGTCTCAATCCCGCAATCCCTTCTCCCTCTTCTTCGGGGTCTTCGACATTGCGAACATCAATCGGGATTTCAGTGCCTTCGGGTGTGAGAAATGAAATATTGGATCGCGCACCCCGCGGATTGGCGTCGGATACGGCATTGAGCACCTGGCGCACCTGCAATCGCCGATCAAACATCACTTCTTCATCGGGCAAAACATGCACTTCAGATGCGCCGCGTTCTGCATCGGCTCTTACGCTATTGGGATCGATTTCCTCCAGTTCTTCGAGGCGATAGACGAGATCGTCGGCAAGCATTTGAAGCACTGTAAAATCATAGCCGCGAATCACAGCCATTTCCGAAGGCGCGCCCCCTTCCAGGTTGAATCCACCAGTAGCTTGACGGGTGCCCCGAATACCTCCACCTCCCCCACCACCTCGACCACCACCACCTCCTCTGCCTGTGCGTGCGATGGCCTCATAACTCACAACCGCGTTTTGGACATCTTCGAACGACTCTTCGAGATTCTCTTTGATGAGATCGACAGAAATCAGGTCGGGACGTTCGGATAAGGGCAAAAGCTCCACATTGATACTCGCCTGGGTTTCGCTGATACTGGTCGTAAAGCGATCCACACCTTTGAGATCTCGCACAGCACTTTCAATTTCGCCAACAACAGCATCGAGGGCTTCTATGGTCGTGCCTTCGGGCATGCTGATATAGACGGTAAAACGGCTTTCCTCGCGGCGAATATCCTGTTGCAGCATAAAGAAAAAAGAAATGATCAGCGTGATGACAAGCGCGCCGACAATACCCAGTGACACGCTAATTCTGTGCCGCAAGCCCGCTTTGAGGCACACCGTGTACATCTCGATCAATACGCCTGTTCCCGTTGGTGGTCGCGATGCGAGGGAGAGGGTTTTTGATGCCAGAGCGGGCACGAGTGTGAGGGCTACGAGCAGAGAGGCAAGCAGAGGAAAGGCGATGGACAGCGCGAATTCTCTCAAGATATCCTGGAAGTCGCTTTGAATAAAAACTACGGGTATAAAAATAGTAATCGTAGTCGCGGTTGCCGCAACAACGGCGCGTGCGACCTCATCGGTTCCGGCTTTTGCGGCTTCTTTGGGGGATTTGCCCTGTTCAAAATGCTTAAAAATATTTTCCATGACCACAATGCCATTGTCCATCAACATGCCAACTGCAAGCGCGAGGCCGCACATCGAGAGCACGTTCAAACTGAGATCCCACATATACATCAGATTAAATGTGAGCAGTAAAGAACACGGAATGGCGAGGAGCAAAACAGCGACAAAGCGCAGATTTCTCAAAAATAAGAACAAAACAAAAAGCCCGAGCAATCCCCCGACAACAGCGGCCCGTTTGAGGAAATTGAGGGCTTCGTTCATAATTTCTGCCAGATTCTGGCTGATCACGAGCTGGATATTTTCATAGGCGAGATCGCCATTTATTCGTTCGATGGTGTCTTCGAGTTCTCCTGCAAGTTCGATCAGATTGGCTTCATCGTCTTTTTGAATGCGAATGCCGACGGCGGCTTTGCCATTGATGCGTTGCAGGTCTGTACGCTCCTGAAGGCCGTAGCGAATTTTGGCAATGTCGCCAAGGTGCAGGGGCAATTCGGGTTTAATGACAACTCTGCGGATTTGCACGAGGTCTGTAAATTGGCCCTGAATACTGACCGCATAAGCCTGGTCGCCGTCATACACACGTCCGAGATATTGCCGCCGCGTATTAAACGCATTGATGCGATTGCGAACATCGGACATCGAAAGCTGGTGCGCTTGCAACATCAATGGATCGACAATAATTTCAATAGCTGTCCTTTGCCCGCCCAGGACCTGCGCGTTGACAACGCCATCGACCGCTTCCAATTCCGGTCTAATTTTCTCCTCGGCAAATTCGCGCAACCAGTTTATATCGCCTTCGCCCAACACGTGGATTTGCATCACTGAGGAACTCAGATCAGAGGCATCAAAGCGCTGTACATTGACCCGCGTTCTTTCGGGCAAAAGCGGTTGCAGGCGCGTGATGCGGCTCTCGAGTTGCAGCAGGGCAAATTTCATATCTGTATTGGGCGCGTAAGAAATGCGTACCCCGCCACTGTTCTGGCGCGAAAAGGATTCGTATGCCTCAATACCTTCGAGCTTGCCGACCTCTCTCTCGACGGGCATCACCAGATTCCGCTCGACTTGTTCGGGCGAGTAGCCCTGCTGAGTAAGCGCGACAAAGACTTCTGGGCGAACGAGTTCGGGAAATATCTGAACGGGCAACCGATCCAGTGAAATTGCACCTAAAATAGCCAGACCTATAAAAAACATGGCCGTAGTCACGGGCCGCCGAACGGCAATACCAGCAAGTGTCACGCGGATTTCCCCCGAAGGCGATCTATCAGTTCATACATGGTGGGTATCACAAGTAAAGTCATCAATGTCGATGTCACCAGGCCAGCAATGACGGCAATAGCCATAGGCGCGCGCAATTTTGCCCCCTCGCCAAAGCCGAGTGCCATGGGCAGCAGGGCGAGAATAGTCGTCGCACTCGTCATCATAATGGGGCGCAAGCGGTCCTGGCCGCCCTGTAGAATCGCTTCTCGCAACGTCAGGCCAGCCAGCCTGAGCTGGTTGATGCGATCTACGAGAATAATCGCATCGTTGACCGCAATACCGCCCAGCATAATAATGCCAATATAGGCCATCACACTGAGGGGTTCGCCCAAAAGATAGAATCCAAATATCACGCCGACGCCGGCTAATGGAACGGAAAACATTACTGTGAACGGATGGAGTGTGGATTCAAATAGCGATGCCATAACCATATAGACCAGCACAATCGAAAGCAGGAGTGCGAATTTGAGACTTTCAAATGACGCTGCGCGCTCGCGCTCTTCTCCGCCAATTTCAATGCGATATCCCGACGGCACAACCATTTCCTGCATGGTAGCGCGTACGTCGGCAACGGCTTCACTTAAAATGCGCCCTTCCGTGAGATACCCCGTAATGCGCCCCACGCGACGCTGATCTTCTCTCAAAATTTCGCGGGGACCTTCAATAATATTGAGTTCAGCAATATCCCCCAATGTCAGGATCGCGCCGTCTGATCCCTCGATTTGCATGGTGTGGAGTTCGCGCAGATCGACATCTCGATATTTTACCCGGATATCCCTCGTGCGCTGGTCTTTTGACAGTTCGCCGGCAACTTCACCCGATAGTTGTCTTTCCAATGTGCGGCTGATGGTCTGGGTGGTCAATCCGAATGCCGCCGCTACCTCATCGCGAATCGCCAGATCGACTTCTGGCTGCCCACCCTGAAAACTCGTGCGCACATTATACACCGAGGGCAAGTCCTCGATCCTCGCCTGAAGTTCTTTGGTGATACGCGCCAAAATATCGAGATTTTCCCCGGACACTTCGACCTGAATGGGCGCTTCTTGTCCTCCCATCACGCCTTCAAGCGCGGTTTCATGCAGCTTGTATTTCACTTCGATATCGGGCATGGCACTCAAAATGGGATCCAGGTCGCGCACCAATTCGCTGACGCTGCGCGATCGCTGTGTGTGCAACGCCACCGATAGGGTCGCGCGATTGGGACCCGTCGGTTCGCCTCCGGTCGATATCCGAGCGGGGTTAAGGCCGGTCAGCGCGTACACATGCGCCACATCGCTCCCGCCAACGCTTTCGACAATCTCTTTGACGTGCAGGGCGACCTGATCGCTCAGTTCCACACGCGAGCCTTCGGACAATGTGAGGTCAATTTGAAACAGCCCCTGATCTTCGCGTGGGATAAATTCAGTCTGCAACTCGCGGGCGATATATCCAGTGCCGCCCAGAATGAGCAACACGACACCGAGCATGATGGGTTTGCGGTTCAAAATACCATTGAGAAACCGATAGTATTTGTCCGACCGAACAGTCGTTTTGTGCGTCGTATTCATCCGTCTAAAAATGCGCGATGTTAGCATTGGAATTGTCGTCATTGCCACAACCAGAGAAGACAGCAGCGAAAATGCAACGGTCCAGGCTTGATCCACAAAGAGTTTGCCCGCCAGCCCCTGCAAATAGACAATGGGCAAGAAGACAGCCACGGTCGTCAGCGTTGAAGCCAGAATTGCCACGCCGACTTCGGAGGCGCCGCGGCTCGATGCTGTGCGCGCATCCTCGCCGCTTTCCAGATGCCGGTATATATTCTCTATGACCACAATGGCATTGTCAACAAGCATGCCTGCGCCCAGAGCCAACCCGCCCAGCGTCATAATATTCAGGGTCAATCCCTCAAAGTACATAAGCGTGAATGTCGCCAATACGGAAATGGGAATCGCCAACCCGATCACCAGCGTCACCGTCCAACTCCGCAACGCGATCAAAAGCACGAAAATTGCCAAAATCGCCCCGTGAATGGCAGATGTTTCGACTTCGCCTATGGCGTCTTCGACAAATCTCGCCTGGTTTTCGACGGTTGTGAAGTGCATGCCGCTCAGGTCTGCTTCGATATCGTCTATCGCATCCAATACCGTATTGACCACGGCGACCGTATTGCTGCCAGCTTCTTTGTAAATGGCGAGGCCAACGCATTCCCGTCCGTCGAGGCGCACGATGGTTTCTCGCTCTTGATATTCCAGATCTACTGTGCCCACGTTGCGCACGCGTACCGGAACCCGGTCTCCAGAAGCCACACCCCCTCCCCCGCGCCTTTCTCCCACGATGACTTCCCGCACATCGTTTATGTCATCTAAGCGACCGAGGGCTTTGACCAGATATGACTGCTGATTTTCTCTGAGCGTACCTCCGGATACATCGGCATTTGCCTGTGCGATGCGATTGATGACCGCATCGGATGAAAGCCCAAACGCTTCGAGCAAATAAGGATCGAGTGTAACGCGCACTTCCTTTTCCGTTCCCCCTTCCACCTCGGCAGACGCCACGCCGTCAAGGGCTTCCAATTTGGGTTTGATCAACAATTCTACCGTACCCATCAATGCGTCGAGTTCCGTGTTTTCGTCTGCTGTAATCGCAATGCGCATCACCGCAAGCGCGAGCGGATCTTCCCGCGTCACATCCAACTGTGATACATCTTCATTGACCGCATAGCGCCCCACTCTTTTTTGCACGTCGAGCAACCCGTAATCTATGTCCGCATCCCAGGCAAATTCTGCAATGACCACGGCCTGTCCTGAACGGGTAATCGAATAGACGCGCTTGACGCCGTTAATCGTGCTCACATCGCGTTCGAGGCGGCGCGTATAGCTTTCTTCGATCTCGACAGGCGATTTGCCCGGTGCTGTCAGGTCTATGGTGACGACTGGCGTCTGCAAATCGGGCAAGAGATCGGTACCCAACCCATCTAACGATATCCATCCAAGCAACACTACCGCGAGAGTCGCCATGGCAATCGTCACGGGATATCGCGTTGAAAATTCCGGCAAATTCATCGTCTATCTCCCGTGACCCGCACCCGGGTGCGCGGCCTCAGCGTTTCGTAATTGCTCGTGATCAACTGGTCTCCCGGTTCAAGGCCAACTACAATTTCCACGCGGTCTCGGTCTTCCAGACCTGTTTCGACTTCGCGTTGTTGTGCGCGGCCTTCTTCTTCGACGAAAACGACCTTCTGATTTCGCCGCCGCAAAACGAGATTGCGCGCAATAAGTACGACGTTTTGCCGCGATTCCGTGACTATTTCTGTTTTGACAAACATCCCCGCTCGCAACAGCAAGTCGGGATTATCGACCATTCCGACGACCTGAACCGTGCGCGTGACCGGATCAATAGCCGGATCCATTTCAACAATCTCGCCCTCAAAAACTTCTTCGGGCAAAGCGTAATTGCTCACGCGGATGCCCTGACCCAATTTCACGTTAATAATCTGGGCATTGGGAATTTTCAGATCCACAAATACCTGTGAATAATCCATAATTTTTGCAATTGCGGTATTCGGCGTCACCAGCGTTCCCTGCGTAATATCCGCGAGTTCCGACAACACACCCTGTATGGGAGCTAAAAGCCTGGTTTTATCGATCTTGATGAGGGCATCCTGATAATTGGCTTCTGCATCGGCCCAAGCTCTACGCGCACTTTCGACGTCCATTTCCGTCGCCAGTTGTCGGCTAAACAGGGTTTCCTGCTCCTTTAGTGTTCGCTTGGCTGTTTCAACCGCCAGTTTACGCGCTTCCACCCGCGCGCCAACAACCCATTCATCGCTGTCGAGCCTGGCTATGGTCTGCCCCCTTCTAACCTCTGATCCTTTGGCGAGCAAGCGGTTATTACTCCCCTTGCTCCAGTACAGACTCCCCCGAATCTCCGTTGTGATCTGGGCTTCTCGCACAGGTCTGAGGGTTCCGGTAGCTGTCACAATCGATTCGATTGTCCCCGTCTCTACGGACTGAACAGTGACGGGGACAGTTAGATCAACTGTACGCTGTTCCGCCTGTTGATCACAGGCGACTATCCCCCAAAGGGTAATTATCAACAATAATTTTGGGCAAAAATCAAACTTCACGTCCATCCTCCCTTAAATTAAAATCCCAACAACCCGCCGCCACCCCTGTTACCACCGGGACCTCGCCTACCATCCCCGCCGCCGCGCCCCCCAGGCCCACCACCTGGTCCACCTCGACCGCGAAACATAAAGGTGGGCATTTCGTCTTCGTAGGCATCGGGGTTTTCCGGATCAAAAAAACGCCATCGCACGGCATCGGCATAGAGCCCCCCTCGCCCTTCTGCGCGGTCAGACAATTCGACTGCGGCTTCTTCGCCCTCGGCAAATTTGTATCGACCCAGATAATTCCATCCCGCTTTCATCTGGTCGCGTTCTATTTCGAGCGTATCGGCTTTGCCCCCATACAAAATAGTGAGTGTAAAGGTCGATGCAATTCGAATGCGCCTGGCCATTGCGGGATCGACAAAATAGAAACTTACATCAAACTCGCCGTCTCTGGGCATTTGCGCTGCCCAAACCGCAGGCTGTGCACCATCCCCTTGAGACTTTCTTCGATAATTTGTCTCAAATCGTCCGAAAGCCATTGGCAGGCCCTGTTCGCGCCAGTTGCCGCCTTTGAGTCCCGGACGGAAGTAGCGCGTTGCACGCCGCACGGGCATTGAAAATCCATCGTCATCATTATCTACAATAATTTCAAGAGGACCAGACTCTTCGCCCGTCACGTCTTTGACATAAGCGACCGGAAAACCCTCTGTGACATCTTCGGGAACGCGCACGGGGGACATCAGAGGGCGCCGATTGCGCGCAAAAAAGGGTTCGACCATCACCCTGAAGGGCTGCTCCCACAAAACCATCGAAACTTCAATTTCCTGCCCACCTTCAATCTCGACGCCCTTTACGGCCTCATCGCCCCGCCCCGTAGCCGTAATTTGCACATATCCCCTGCCCGGTTCGCTATTCTTAATTCTCAGAATCAATTGATAGACCACCATCCCAAAACCGTCATCCATCTTCAGAGCTTTTACCCTTGTGAGGGTATAGCCCGGGATTTCTGTACTAAAAATCCAGTCGTTGACGAGGCGTTGCAATTTTTGGCTCTCTTCACTTTCTGTGGTATCGCCCACAGCAGCGCGTTCAAAGGTCGAAAAATCGATATCCTCGTATTTGTGATTGTGGTCTATGTCGTCTAAGACCGTGCGAAATGTTTCCTCACCCAAAAAAGATTCCATCATTTGAAAAAGTGCGGGGCCCTTGGCGTCGAGAACCTGGCGATAGAGGCCGGCTTGCTTTTCGGGATTCAAATCGGCAAATGACTTGCGTTGCATTTTCGCAATCAACGTGTCCCAGGCAGCACCCGATCCCCCGCCCGATCCGAAGCGACCACCGGGACCACCGGGACCACCGCGACCACCGGGACCATCGCGACCGCCACGCCCCCTATCGCCACCACCACCGCGTCGTTGGCTGGAATAAAAAGCAGAGGTCATATCGGTGCTCAAATCATTCTGGAGATACAGGGGCATGCCCTTTTTGAGAAGGGAATGATGTTCGCCCACAAACTGCTTGTCATAAGCCCAGAGTTGAACAACAGGGCTGCGAAATAACCCGCCAGGCTGTCCCTGTCTGCCCGAATTTCCTTCTCTGGAAAAAAAGGTCGAAAAAACCGCGCGTACCAAAAGATCCTTTTTAATGTCTTTGGGTTCTCGATTGCCGCGTGAGCGCTCTTGAGAACGCTTAAAATCTCGGGTAAATTGCTGCCTCATGAACACATCTTCTTCAATCATCAACACGCCGGGTTGTGTCAAACCGCCCTTTTCTTCCCAGCCTTCGTAATACCATTGAACATGAAAGGGGATTTCCACCAAAGAAAGACCGGGATAGGGATATTTCATGCCCGATTCCTGCTCCATTGCGTCCATAATTTGCCCAAGCGCGCGCAAAATATCTTCTTCGGCACCTTCAAAAAATCGGACCGGACGCAGATGCGATGGATGGGCGTAAAGGGCGCATTCGACATCGTGAATGGTCGCGCGATAAACGCGATATTCGCCTGCATTTAGCGATAGGACGGGCACGGGTTTTGCAACAACCCATTGGCGCGTTACCTGTGTGCCGAGCGTATCGGCCTTGCCGACCTGCCCCTGAGTAATGACTTCGATGCCTTGCGGATATGTTATTTGCAAATTTGCCGTTGAAAAGGACACCGCACGCGTATCTTCATAGCCGTAATCAACGCCTGTCACGGGATACCATCGGCTGCGCGGAGGCAAATAGATGGAATTGTCGCGAATCCACGCCGTCAAAGATCCCTTATTAAATATCCCATCGCGTTTGCGCAACTTTGGTCTGGCTTTTTCTCGTTGGAGATCAAAACCATCCGTGTTAATATCACCCGCGTATGCCAGGGTTAGATCGAGTTCTTGCTCTGATTGCAGGGGATTAGCGGGTATGACGCGGATCACGCTTCCCATCCGCTCCCACGCTATTGCGCCGCCATCGCCGCGCATCAGGCTCTGGATTTCAAATCCGGGATTGAGCAAAAGAATCAACGTATCGAGCGGCGCTTCGTGGGGGTTTTTCAATCTAATCTTACCAGAGGCGGCAAGCGGCTCCTCTCCCAAAAGCGTCAATGCCAGATCGTAATGGGTTATTTCCGCAACGGGGATATTCGCAACGGCTTCCTGTTGCTCGAGCAACGAACTGCGATATGCTTTCCGATCTACGGCCTCTGCATCCATATAAAAGTAGAGGCCCACAGCCAGACCAAAACCGGTTAGCGCGCAGCCTCGCCCAAACCACCGCGCGACTAAAGAATGTGCAAGACGGGGATACCAATCAATTGAAAAGCCAAAAAATCCAATGCCGAGTAAGATGTAAAACAGGCGTTGTAGCCCCACTTGCGTCATATCTGCCAGACCAATCAGGTCGGAATAATACAGAGGTGTAAAAAAAGCACCAAAGTCGTAGATGCCGTCATATCGCCTGCCCAGGAATAACAGGACGGCCAGCAAATACCCGATCACAATCAGAGCAACTGCCGCTTGCCGTCGCAACACTGCACCCAGAAAAAATGTCACAGAAGACATAAAAATCAGGGCGGGCAGGTTCATGAGCACGAGATAGCTGATATAGGGTTTTATTGTAAATGGATTGCCCGTCATGCTGATTTTTGCAGCCTGGATACTCAGGGTTAAAAGCAGAACCCCCAGGCTCAAAAAGACAAGCGCACTAACAATGCCCAGATACTTACCCGCAACCAGTTCTGCAGTGGAAATGGGTCGCCCGGCCACGACTTCGTAAATATGCGCCTGTTCATCCGCTGCCCTAAAATCTCCCACGATAAATGCTATGACAATGGTCTGCAAGAAACTGTACACTAAAAATGGAACATAAGAATCAATGCCCACGGGCAGTTCAGCACCGTTGGCTTCTGCTATGGCAAAGCCGATGCCGAGCAAAACGGGAATGCTCATGCCCAGGCCGCCCAAAATGCGGAATTTTGTGGTTCTCAAGAGCATTTTGCGCTCATAACGCGCAACGCCCCATACATTGTGAAAGATAGATAGCATAGTATTAATCCTTTACGCAGCAATTTCGCCTGTGGTATCGCCTCCGACAAAATAGACATAGGCATCTTCGAGATTGGGCGCGACTGCTTCGGCATCAGCGGGAGGCTCGCCATCGCCCACCATACGCAAACGCATCTGATCGCCTTCAACATTTACCGTGACTACGCGAAACACCCGCGACAGCATTTCAAAGCCAGCGTCATCAACCTGTACTTCCCACGTTTTGCCATCGGCTTTTGAAATGAGTTCTCCGGGAGAACCGCGAAAGATCAGCCGTCCGGTATCCAGGACCGCGAGATCTTCGCAGGTACTCGAAATATCGCCCACAATATGCGTGGAGATCAAAATTGCGCGATCGCTACTCAAGCGTCCCAAAATACCTCGAAACCGGATGCGTTCTTCCGGGTCAAGCCCCACGGTGGGTTCATCGACAATGAGAAACTCTGGATCGGTCAGAATGGTCTGTGCAATGCCAAGGCGGCGCATCATGCCACCTGAAAATGTGCCCGAACGCCGATTGCGCGCTTCGTACAATCCGACTTCATTTAAAGCTTGCTCTACGCGATTTAGACGCGCTGTTCTATTGTGCATGCCGCCCAAAACAGCCATATAATCGAGAAATTCCCAGGCCGTCAGTTGTGGATAGGTTCCAAAATGCTGGGGCAAATATCCCAGACGCCGGCGAATTTCGGTGCGGTCTTTTACCAGGTCGAACTCATCCATAGTCACGTTGCCGCTCGATGCGTCCATTTGAGTCGATAAAATTTTAATCAGCGTTGTTTTACCCGCCCCATTGGGTCCCAGCAGGCCAAATGTTCCGTGAGGAATGGTCAATGTGACATCGTCCAGGGCGGGAACTGCGCCGCGACCATATATTTTTGTCAGGTTTGAAATCCGAATAACCATTAGTATAGCTCCTCATTTACCTTTGCCAACGATTAGACCTGAAATTTACAAATAGTGTTCCCATAGACAGCAAAAATTTAGCGGTTGGGCCAACCAGCCCAACCGCCTATAGGGAGATGCAAGACGTCTTTCTCCACCCTATTGCACAGTCCCTGTATAAATGACCATCCTTTTGTCGCGTGCAAAGCCAATGAGGGTTATTCCCATCGCCTGTGCAAGATTTGCTGCCAATGAACTCGCTGCAGATACGGCAACTACGACAGGTATGCGCGCAATAACGGCCTTTTGTACGATTTCAAAACTCGCTCTGCTACTTACCGCGAGTATCTGAACGCCCTCCCCTTCTACTATGTTATGCGTTTCGAGCAAATGCCCTACAACCTTATCTACTGCATTGTGCCGGCCAATATCTTCAAAACAGCAATACATATCCCCTGTTTCAGAAAATGCGGCAGCAGCATGAACGCCCCCTGTTTGTGCAAATACGTACTGGGATTGACGCATTTGCTCCTGTGCATCAAAAATCATCGCTGCCCGAACCGCGCGATGATCATTGATGGGTTGGCACCGCTGCATCATATCTTCTATCTGCTCGCGTCCACATACCCCACACGCCGATGAAGTCAGTGTGCCTCTTCGTCCCGCTCGAATCCTTTCGGGATCAAGCATCTCGCCCGGGCGAGGAAGAACATCGATGACATTTCCATACTCAGGAGTCCCCGGGCGACCGCAGTGTTCCGCACGCCCGACATCGTGGATTTCACGGATGATGCCCTCGCCATACAGAAATCCCAGCGCAAGGGCGCGGTCCGCCCCTGGCGTTCGCATGGTCACGGCAACGGTTTCTCCTGCAACGCGAATTTCAAGTGGCTCTTCTACGACCAGTACATCATCCACGGATTTGCCAATAGAGCCATTATACCGCGTGACGCGGTGTATCACACTGGTTTCCGGTTTTGCTCTCATGGGTATTATCCTCACTAACGATGATAAAATAAGCGACATATAAAGCAAAAGCAATTTTTCAATTTTGTGACGATTGTGTAACATTTTTGTCTTGCATATCAGGGGTTTAGAGTTATATATTAGCCCAATGCCTTGATAATACCTGTGAAATGGGAGGACCGTATGACGATGACTAAAAAAGACATCGCCTTAAAAATTTCTGATCGTTTGGGAATCAAAAAGCAACTCGCTTATGAGATTGTTAATACCCTTTTTAACGCCATGCGTGAAAATCTGGTTGCTGGCGATCGGATCGAAATCAGGGGATTTGGCGTGCTGGGTATCAAGCCGACCAAACCGAAACCCGCTGCACGCAACCCTCGTACAGGCGAAATTGTTTATGTTCCCGCTCGGAGAAAGAGCTATTTCAAAGCCGGTGTTTTAATCAAGAAAGCACTGCACGAGCCTTTGGATGCATAGGTATTGCCTGCCTATTTGCATCGGAGCATCTCTAATCCAAAATGTAGTCCTGCTACGATAGTAGTTTACTAATGAATAGGTACACAAAAAGGTCCAGCTAATAGCCGGACCTTTTTTTATATAACTTCACCATTTCCTCAAGCCTGTTCATCTGCTATTGCAGTCGCATCATCTACTTCTGCCTCAGCCTGACTGTTCGATGTCAAAAACTCATACGCTTTATTCAACACTAATACGGCTTTGGGAATGTCGTTCACCTTCAAGCTATTGGTGGTTTGCCAATTCCCATCTTTGTCCAAATAACTTCGCTGAAATGAAACTGTCCGCACAGTGAAAGACTCTTCACCGCGCTTGTATTCATTTTCGAAAATCGAAGCACTGCACAGGCCATGACGAAATGTAATTTCGGGTTGTGCCATCCTGTTTCACCTCCCTTCTATTAGATTTTGCTTCTCACTTCAAGAGCGCGACACGCTGTGTAAATGTCGTTTTCTTGTCTTTTAGAAGGACGATATAGATTCCGGAACCCACAGATACTCCAGAATCATTTTTACCATCCCATATACGCTGATAATATCCGGCAGGCAAATATTGTTGAACCAACCGTCTGATGGGTTGTCCCAGGATATTATATATAGTTATATAAACAGGGCCTCCTGCCGTGTAAAAACTCAATACAGTTGCTGTATTGAAGGGATTGGGTGATGGGTAAATACCCCATTTGGGATCCTCTATTTCCAGATCACTAACAATGGGTTTTCCCGATACGGCACCCACATCAGCCAGGGTGTCTGATTTCACCTCCGAAATAGATGGTGTGCCGGGCGACATTGCCCGCCCACCTGAGATTTGGGGATGTAACTTTGGCGGATCATCCGGCGAAAATAGCCAGGAAACATCTGGCGTCGCTTTTGGCACGCCCACAGACTGCACCACGGTCTTACCATCGGGCATGATCAGACGGACGACATCGCCACCGCTACTGAGTCCATTTCCAATCTGCCCCTTGGCAGACAAAACAATACCGGGAATGTCCACAGGCGTCCCTCCACCAAAAATGGTGACATAACTGCCAGGCACGAGCACGACATCATCGGGAAAGGGAAAGAATCGAGAGGCAATGATATCGTCATCGCCGAGCAGCCACCCGCTCAGGTCGAGGGTATCAACACCGATATTGGTCAATTCGACAAAAGCATCAGTATGCTTATCAACAGTCCCATCGTTATTGGCATCCACCTGTTCGGGTAGCATCAGGATTTCGGAAAATACCAGACCATCGGGAACAGTTAATTCCTCGAGTTTAACTGGATCATCGCCCTGTCCTAATCGTCCGATAGATATAGTTTCCCCTTCGTATATCTCATTGTGTAACAGATAATTCCCCTTATCGTCTCTCGCAAATGATATACCTTTGGGCGCGTTCTCATACGTCATTTTGGAGATCCCTGTGCTTCCATCTGGCGCCAGCAACTGCACGGTATCGCCTCTATTGGACAGGCCATCGCCAATGCTGCCGTCATCTGCAAAAATCCGATTGCTAACAGGTATCTCACCACCGCCAAAGAGCACGACAACTGCTTGTGTATCGAGCACTGTGCTATCGGGAAATCGAAAAAGTTTTTCCACAGGTACATCGTCATCACCGAGGTAATAGCCACCAATATCGATGGGATGCACGCCCAAATTCGCTATCTCAACAAATTCATCCTGAAAGGTATCTCGCTCCCCATCGCCATTGGTATCGCCTGCATCGCCTGCGGCGGGATTGGGATAGACTTCAGAGATCACCAGGCCTTCAGAAAGTTGGAATATGTCGAGTGAGTCACGGTTCGCTATATCTACGGAATCCTCTCGCGCCGCCCCTTGTCCATTGGGATCTTCTTTGTATATCTGATTGTGTAACACATAATTGCCATCGCCATCTCTGGCAAAGGATACGCCTCTGGTCGAATGCTCATACTTCATTGAAAATACCACCGTACTACTATCTGGCGCCAATAGCTGCACAGTATCGCTCCAATTGGACAGGCCATCGCCAATGCTGCCGTCATCTGCAAAGATCCGATCGCTAACAGGTATCTCACCACCGCCAAAGAGCACGACAACTGCTTGAGTATCGAGCACTGTGCTATCGGGGAATCGAAAAAGTTTTTCCACAGGTACATCGTCATCACCGAGAAAATAGCCACTAATGTCAATGGGGTGCTCGCCCAGATTAGCTACTTCGACGAATTCATCCTGATAGGTGTGCCGCACCCCATCACTATTGGTGTCGCCCGCGTCACCCCAGGCGGGATTTGGATACACCTCTGAGATCACCAATGCCATTTTTTTCTTTTCCAATACCCGTATATATGTGTGCAGGCTCTCTCGGTCCTGCCAGAAAAAACCAACTTCCGTCTCGCCAGCACGCACAGCAACCACCTTGTTGTCCTGTTCAATTCGTACGATAGTGGTATCCCACGATACCCATAAAACTTCATCCTCAATTCGTCTTGTTTCCCCGGTCTCGTAGCTATAGATCGCGGGGGTCAGATACACAAATTCTCCTTCTATCATGTCCAGATACTCGGGAAGAGATTGGAGTATATCGAAAAGCGACCTCGGTTTGCCCGGCGAAAACAACCCTCTGCCCGGTGAATCGCTATGTAACACCCACCTGTCAGCCCCTTCCGGATACCGCACGAGAGATTGATCCTTACCCCCCTCTTTCCCCCATTCTGCTCTTGCAATTGTATCGCTTGAAGTTGGATTGATCAAAAATACAGCGTCTCCCGAATTGCTCAATCCTCCACCAATCTTACCATCATCAACAAAAACTTTGCTTTCAAATTCAGATTTAATTTTTTTTGCATCTCCGCCGCCAAAAAGTACGATGTATTCGCCCGGAGCAATCCGTGTATTTGGGGGAAAAGTGAATGGCCCTTTTGAGCCGGGTTTTTTATCTGATAATTCCCATCCGCCGATCGCAACAGTATCCGATCCGGTATTCAGTATTTCTATAAACTCGTCCTCGTAGTTGCTTCGCTCGGGCCATATTCCATCTCTATTAGCATCGCCCCTATCTCCCGATGGCGGATCTGCAAGAACCTCGTTGATCACGACAATCGCTTCAGTGTGAAAAACCTCTGCGAAAGAAAGCACTCCCGATATCACAGCAATAATCCAGTATCTCATCATATTGGCCTCCTGTAATGTTTTTTGGATTATTACATCTGCAAATTGCGTGCCAAAATCGAGAAAAATGCCGCAAGAGACATTAAATCAGTGAGTTATGCTTATAAAGGGTAGCATAAACAAACTCTATATGAGTACGAATCGTTCAATTTTTTAGCGATGAATGAATCAATTTTTTCAACAAAAAATCCCGGCCACCAAAGTGACCGGGATTCATTTATGCTTGACGTATCTAAGAAAAACGTGTTATTGATTATGTCGTCTAACCAACAGGAGGATAAGACTATGGACTGTAAATTACCCGAAGACTTTCACACAGTTCTCCAAATCGAGAATGCATTTGAACGCTTTGACGAAGCCCTGCAAGTCGCCGAAAAAATTTCTGCTGCCGGCGTCAAATTGTATCCCAACATGGACCACGCAGCGATCTTTACGGATCCTCCGTACCTCGTAGCGGGACCTCTAAAAACAATGGGTTATATTGCAGGCTGGGACACCAAGTGTTATCCCTCACCCGTCGATGAACAGGATTATATCAATGTGCCATCGGGTTTGCCCACCGGGCATCCCGCCCTCGCACGTGGCTGGTTTCACTATGTCGCAGTGGTTCATCCCGTTGACCAACCCGCGCTCAATCAGATGCTCGGGCAGGGATACGGCAATCCCTTTATCCATCATCTCACCTGGGGTATAGTACCACCAGGTCGAAACGGCGAAGATGATTTCGATTATGCATGCAAGGTTATTTCTCACATGGTGAACGCGCGACAACGCATTGGAGGTTATCTCAATACGGAACCGGGAACCCTGATTATGGCGTTGCCTCCCAATATTACACAACACCCGCGATTTGAAACCACCCTTCCCCTATTGCTCGACGGATTAGACATCGACGCTTATCAGGTTGAAACCATGCAAGGTGGCGGATTTCTAATTCAGTTTTTTGTGCTAACTGGCGGACGGATTGAAGTTGCACTTCGCATCAATACCCAGCAGACCTTTAATCCCAAAAGTGTACACAAAATCTCAGAAGACGAAATCAGTACCCAACAGACAGACTAAAACGAATAGACGAATCCCGCCCAACCACCCAACTGCTATCGTTGATTCGTTGATGAACTGCTGGCGCAGTTATACCCCGCTCCGTTGATTCGTCTAAAGTGCCTTCCGAAGTCGCGCGGAGCTGATATTGAGTTGATCGCGATATTTGGCGACCGTGCGCCGCGCGATGTCAATGCCCTCTTTTTTGAGAATAGTCGATATGTGTTGATCGCTCAATGGATTCTGCACATCTTCATCGCCAATGAGCTTTGCGATTTTTTCTTTTACACTTCTGGTAGAGACATCGTCGCCATCGTATCGACTCAATCCTCCATCGAAAAAATATTTCAACTCATAAACGCCATGCGGTGTTTGCACATATTTGCCATTGCTCACGCGGCTGATGGTCGAAATGTGCATCTGCACCATATCGGCTACTTCTTGCAGCACCATTGGCTTGAGAAAACCAGGTCCTCGTTCGAAAAATTGAACCTGATTTTCGACAATACATCGCATGACCTTTAACATGGTTGCGCGTCTTTGGTGAATTGCATTGATAAACCAGCGTGCAGAATTGAGTTTTTCAACGACAAATTTTTTGGTCTCTCGCAATTCTGGGTCATTTCGCCCCGATTTGTCCGATTGTCTGAGCAAGGTGCGATACACTGGACTAATCCGCAATTCGGGCAGGGTGTGGTCGGTCAGGGAAACGACGTACTCGTCACCGACCTTTTGGACTTCGAGGTCGGGAATGACATGGTTGAGATTCAATGCGGGTTCGAGTTCAATATTGGGCTTGGGATTGAGCGATGCGAGGACTTCTTCAACAACGCGCATATCATCCACACTTGTATCGAGTGCCTGACTTATCTGGCTAAAACGACGGTTGATCCAGTCGTCGAGGTGATTGTGTACCACATTTGCAACCAAACCGTTTGTGATATTTTTTTCTTTTAATTGAATCAACAAACACTCTTGAAGGTTTCGCGCACCAACACCTACCGGGTCAAATGTCTGGATAATGCCCAAAACGCATTCCACATTATCGAGATTGACCCCAAGCTCATCTGCCACTTCCCCTGTCGAACATCCCAAAAACCCATCTTCGCTAATATTGCCAATTAAGTATTCGGCTATGATGCGATCACTCGGTGAAAGATTCGTGATTGCCACCTGTTCTAAAAGTGAATCTCGTAGCGTTTTTTGAGTGGTCCTGTCGTTGTGCCAGTCTTCTGTATTGGATTCAAATTCTTCGCGTGGGCTGGCATACCCGGATTCATTTAAGTAGTGATCCCAGTCTTGTTCATCAAATACGTCTGAATTGAGTTTATCCAGGTCCGGGTCTTCAAATTCCAACTCTTCAACGGGTTCCTCATCCTGGTCTTCGTTCTCGGTTTCGTCATCCAGTTCAGCTTTGGGCTCTTCTTGTTCCAAATCCAATGTAACATCTTCGTCAATTTCCAGAAGTGGATTGATCTCCAATTCTTGTTGAATTAACTCCGCTAATTCCAGAGTTGGCAATTGGAGCAGGCGCAAAGATTGGATGAGTTGCGGTGCCAGTTTTTGCTGAAGTAACTGAGATTGTGTATGATCAAGACCAATCATAGATTACACTTTCTTTACAGTATCGCCAATCTGTATCGCGCCAGAGCGAATAACCTTTGCATTGATCCCGCGCAACTGAAGCTGTTTACCCACGGGAGAACTAATAAATTTTAGTGCATCCAATCCAAAACGCTCAGCAAATTTTTTACAGCCCGTATGGGGTTGATCTGTAACTTCGATCACTGCATCTCCCAGACTCAGCCGGGTGCCCGGCGGCACATTCTCCTCGCTCAAATCGAGGTCCATATACAACTGATCTCCCGCCAGTGCCCAACGCTCTTTTTTCGGTGCTAATAGGGCAATCACGCGTGCGTTCATGATGTTGAGTTGCATGTCTGGATGGGCTGACCCATCGGCGGTTTGAGAACTGCCGCGTGTTTTCCAGTTGTCGCCCACGAGTCCTTCAACCAGATCGAGTTCGCCAACTTTCAGGACCTCCCTCGCCTCAATCTGTGGTCGGCGCACAATCAATTCTAACACGCCCACATTTGTGGGCGACTGACGGATATTTTCTAATCCCGCTTCCAGTTCTGCCAGCGTTACATGTTTCATTTTTGTCCTCATCAGCGTTCAGTAAGTGGAAGAGACAACTTTAAATAATAACAAATAACGAAGAGGGTTGTAAACCCTTTTTCTAAATTTGTCACGAATCGAGGCGAAACCGGTCGCCCAGATAAATGCGACGTGCCTCGTCGCTTGCTGCCAATGCCCGGGGTGTACCTGAGAGAAGAATCTTTCCCTCAGAAAGCAAATAGGAACGATCTGTAATTGCGAGAGTTTCTCGCACATTGTGATCGGTAATCAAAACCCCGATATTGCGGTGTTTTAGTTCGGCGATAATATTCTGAATATCTTCCACCGCACGCGGATCCACGCCGGCAAAAGGTTCGTCGAGCAGCATAAAGAGCGGATCTCGAGAGAGTGCCCGCGCAATTTCCAGCCGGCGCGTTTCTCCCCCCGACAAACTATCTGCGCGTTGGTGCGATAAATGACCAACTCCCAGGTCTCCCAATACCTTGTGGGCGCGGTCTAACCGTTCTACCTTACCCATTTTCTCGTATTCGAGGACGGATAGGACATTTTCCAGCACGGTCATCTTTCTAAAAACCGTAGATTCTTGCGCCAGATAGCCTATGCCCAGTCGCGCGCGGCGATACATCGGCAATGCCGTGATGTCTTGATCACCCAAAAAAATGTATCCGGCATTTGACGAAATTGCGCCGACAATGAGGTAAAAACACGTCGTTTTTCCCGCGCCATTAGGCCCTAAGAGTCCGACAATTTCGCCGGGATTGACGATCAAGTTGACCTGATTGACAACCAGACGACGCGCGTATTTTTTGACCAGACCCTCGGCTCGCAGGTTCACGGCGCATCCTCCAATTCGGCGGTATAGTGCCCTCGTACATCCCCCTCAGCTCGGATAGATAACAATTTCTCGGGGTCAAATTTCAACAGGAGATAATCCCCAGAAACCGTTACATCGTCGCTATCTTTCGTAACCCGCGTGCAATGTGCTTCATCGAAAATTGCCATCTGGTCTAACTCCCCATTGGCAAACCACAACACACACCGCTTGCCTCCCAGGCGGCTTTCCGATAGGCTATCCCGGGCAGTATAAGAACCGAGGCATCCACCAGACAGCGTCAAACTATCCAGTTCTCCATCTCGATAGGCCAATCTGAGATCGCCGCCAGACAGTACTGCCCGCGACGTATCTCGCTCGCTTAGATCGAGCATTACATTTCCCCATGCGTGCATGCGCTGCGGGGTTTCGTCACGAAAGACAATCCGAGCAGAATCTGAGTGTATTTTTTGCGAATGACCATTGGCAAGAGCCATGGCATGGATGAGGGTGCTATCCGAAAGCTCCAGCGCACCAATGGTCTGATCGGACATTTCCATAAGAATTTTTTCGCCCTGTGCAGAAACGGAATCGCGGTTAGCGGGATTGGACCAGGTCATCAAGGGACTACCAGAAAGTACCATCACAGAATCCGCGTACGCACCAGACATGGCTTTTCCTCGCGTGTATCCCTGTCGCAAGATGAAGTTGCCATTGAGAAAGAGCTCTTGCCCTCGATCGACAAAGGCAATGGAATCGGACTGCGCCTCAAGGGTATCGCCTCGTTCCCCTACCACTTGCAATTGCGTCTGGCCCTGCAGATTTCCGCGCTCGCGGATCAAATCGTAGCGCAATTGGGAAGCGCGAAGTCTGCGGCCTTCGGGCAACAGAAGGACGACATCACCCTCGGCAACGAGCGAGTCCTCTTTGCTCAAAAATCGCACGATACGCGCCTCAAGCGTGCGCCGATCGTCGCTTAGAAAGACATGCCCCCGAAACGTCGCGAGGTCTTCGCGGTCCTGGAAAACGAGTGTATCGGCACGAATTTCTCGCACCGTGTCTTTGTAACTCACCTGATGTACAAAAAGATAGGTCGCATCCCCAATGCGCACATGTGCAGAATCGGCTTTTACAATAAGTTGGCGCAAGCTGTCTTCATACACCACGCTCCCGCGGTAATTGCGCTGCGTCTGGTCGTTCAAAAGCAGCGTTTCCACCCAATCTGCTCTGAGCTTCTGCTCGGCATATACCTCCGTGCAGGTGCATATAAGCAGAACTCCGAGAAAGCCCCGGAGTTCTAATCGCAAAATAAAATAATGTCTGATATTTTTCACGGCTTTTTGCGTCTCATTCGCGTATTAACAAACAAAAGCGTCCACTGTTTCAGGTCTGATGAAGCATTAAAACCCACCCCTGTCTCTGTACCATCGGGCCGAGAAATCGTCACAAAGCCCTCGCCCATAATGCGATTCTCATCGCGCTGCCAACGCAGCGAATCCGTTTGTAGTTGCGTACAGTCTCGCGCCACGACAACGACGGATTCATATACTTTCATATCGTCGCCCGATGCGTTAATTTCGCCCCTTTCAGCACTCAGCGTGGAAACTGTATCGCCCTGGGAATTAAAAAATACAACCCGAACCCCATCGGAAAATCGGGCGGGTTCATTTTCCGACACCTGTTGAAAAGAGCCAGCTCGGACCTGCGCCCGGGATTTGCCGCGATCTGTAATGTGCGTGGACCAGTGCCACATTTCTCGGTTAACCGGTGCTTCATTCGCAGCCTGCTCTATCCGGTCAGCTGAGGCGCAGGCACACAGGGCGCATAACAGAACCTCAGATGCTTTTTTCAGAAACCGACGCATCACCAACTCGTGCCTTTGTGTGAGCGACAACAGCTTCTACAAAACCGTAAAATAAAGGGGCTGGTTGTTCGAGGCGCGACTTAAATTCGGGATGGGCTTGCGTAGCCACAAAAAAAGGATGATCGGGTAACTCGATAAATTCCATCAGTTTGGTGCCATCCTCGCGGCGGTGATACCCGGAAAAAATCAGGCCAAATTCATCGAGCAAATCGACAAATTTGGGCGATACTTCATAGCGATGGCGATGGCGTTCAATCACACAGCGCTCGCTTTCGAGAAGAACACCCAGGCGGAAAGCCTCAGCCGGATTCTTTCTCAGTTGATCAACGCGCCAAGCGTCTTCCTCCAGGCGCCCCGTGCGTTCATACAGGTCGAGCACGACACTCTCTCGGCGCAGTACGGCCACATATCCTCCCAGACGCATTGTACCGCCAAAACGGCTTTCTTCAATAATTTCTCGTTGGCTCATCTGAATATCGATCACAGCATGAGGCGTATCGGGGTCATTTTCAGCCGAATTGGCATCTTTCAATCCCACCACGTTTCTCGCATATTCAACAATGGCCATCTGAAGTCCATAACACAGCCCGAGGAATGGCAGATCATTTTCTCGCGCATAGCGAATGGCTTCAATCACCCCTTCAGCCCCCCCCTCCCCAAAAGCACCAGGCACAATAATGCCATCAAATTCTCCAAGCACATCTTCGCCCCCCCCCATTTCGAGGCTGGCCGAATCAATCCAGGAAATATCGATGCGCGTGTCTAAATTAGCACCGGCGTGTTCGAGAGATTGGTTCACTGAAATGTACGAATCTGTAAATTCGTAATCGCCGATCTCGACGTATTTCCCGACCATCGCGACTTTAACCGTCTGTGAAGGCTGACGAATCGTCTGTACCAAATGCGTCCACCGCGTCCAGTCGGGTTCTTTTTTTGGTTCCAGACCCAGATGTGCGAGCATTTTAACACCTACTTGCTCGCTTTCATAATGGATCGGAACCTGATACACGATATCCAGATCTGGTGCAGAAATAATGCGATCTTTTGGAATATTGGCCGAAACCTCAATTTTGCGTTTTCGCACCTCATCAATTGGTCGCGTGGCGCGACAAATAATAAAGTCGGGCACCATGCCATGCCCGCTGAGAAGCTTGACCGCGTGTTGCGTGGGTTTGGTCTTCATCTCGTTGATGTGGTCGGGCACGGGTAAATAGCTAACCAGCACATACATAATATTGGCCTCGCCAATTTCCCGTTCCAGGCCCTTCATTGCAAAGAAAAATGGGATATTCTCATCATCGCCAATGGTGCCGCCAATTTCGACCAGCGCGATATCGGTCCCCTGCGCAGCATTCTGAACCCGATCTTTGATCTCGTCGGTAATATGTGGGATCGGCTGAACGGTCTGCCCGAGATATTCGCCCCGTCGCTCACGCTCGATAACCGCGTGGTAAATTTGTCCGGTTGTAAGATTGTTTGTGCGGGGCAAATCCAAGCCGAGAAACCGCTCATAGTTGCCCAAATCGAGATCGATCTCGCCCCCGTCATCCGTGACCCACACCTCACCGTGTTCTGTAGGCCTGAGTGTTCCGGCATCGTAATTCAAATAGGGATCAATTTTTATGGCCGTGGTTTTATAGCCGTAATACTGCAAAATTTTACCGATAGAAGCCGTGGCGAGTCCTTTCCCCACGCCACTGATCACCCCCCCGGCAACCACGATGTATTTTGGTTCGCGATCATTTTTTTTCACAATGTGCCTCCATCTGTGTTCGACAAAAGAAAATCGGCAGGAGTTCACTGCCGACACTTGTGCTTATTCAATTACTCTGGGGACGCGGAAGTGACCTTGGCCGGAAAGTGGGGCATTCGCCAGCGCGTCCGACCGATCCAACGATTGCCCCATTACATCGTCCCGAAACGCATTTTCCAGGGGGAGTACATGCGCTGTTGGGGAGACCTCTGTTGTATCGAGTTGATCAAGTGCCGCAACATATTCGAGCATGCGGTTCAAGTCGTCAATTAGTTGCGCCTCTTCTTCAGGCGCAAAGTTCAAGCGCGCAAGTTGCGCCACTTTTCGCACATCATCTTTTGAAACAGGCATAGGGAGTCCTATCCTGGCTGAAGATTGGCATATTTGACCATGAGGGTCTTGACGTTTCCACCATCGAATCGCACTTTGAGTCTGGCCGTTTGCCCCGATCCAGCGCGGCTTTGAATCTGTCCACGCCCCCAGGCGGGATGTACAACCCACGATCCGACATCCATTAAAAACGGTTCTCTCGGGTTGACTCGACGGGCGGGTACTCGGCCCGATTTTCGGCGTGGAATGCTACTGACTTCACTGATCCTAAAACCAGCATCGAGCAGATCTTCGGGGATTTCGGACAAAAACTGCGAGGCAGAGCAGGCCACCGCACCGCCGTATCGTTGTCTTCGCATCGCATAGGACAAAAAGAGCCGATCCTGGGCGCGGGTAATGCCCACGTAAAAAAGACGGCGTTCCTCTTCTAAAGCATCTTCCCAATCCCCCTCGTCGCCAGCGGGTCGCAAAATCGGAAACAGCCCTTCTTCAAGGCCAACAACAAATACAATGGGAAATTCCAATCCCTTAGCACTGTGCAGAGTCATCAACGTGACCGAATTGGCGGCGTTTTCCCACTGATCCACATCTGTCACCAGCGAAACTTTCCGCAAATACGCCTCTAAAGAGACATCGTCCGACTGTTCGACAAAAATCTGAATATCCGTCAACAATTCCGCGACATGATCTCTTCGCGACATCTGTTCTTCTGGCAGAAGTTTCTCAAAATCACGCAAATATCCTGTTTCATCGACAATTTTTTCCGCGAGTTCATCCGCTGGTATCGTCTCCATATCCACGCGAAACTCCTCGATCATGTCGTAAAACTGCTGCATCGCGTGGGCTGTGCGTTTCGGAATCGCGTCAATAACGTCTAAATGTGCAAGTGCTTCATAGGGCGCAAACCCCTCGCGCATGGCAAACTCATCGAGCCGTCCTGTAGATGTCGCCCCAATGCCGCGGCGCGGTGTGTTAATCACGCGCCAAAAACTGATGGAATCGCGCGGATTGACCACCAATTTGAGATATGCGAGCACATCCTTGACTTCCTTGCGCTCGTAAAATCGCACATCGCCCACGATTTGATACGGGATATTGGCGCGTCTAAAACCTTCTTCAAGGGCGCGAGACTGTGCATTGGTGCGATATAGCACCGCCATATCTCGGTAGGTATATGTGCGCTTAAAGTCTCGTGCAACGCCGGCGATCCAGCGGGCTTCTTCTGCTTCATCGGCACATCTTTTCAGACGGATTTTCTCGCCCCCCGCGCGATCTGTCCAGAGTTCCTTTCCCTTGCGCCCCGCATTGTGGCGAATCAGGGCATTGCCAGCATCCAGAATAACCTGCGTCGAACGGTAGTTTTGCTCCAGACGGACGACAAGCGCGTTGGGATAATCGGCTTCAAAATCGAGAATATTGCGAATATCTGCGCCGCGCCATGCATAGATACTCTGATCGTCATCGCCAACAACACATATATTTTGATGCTCTTCAGCCAGATAACGGGCAAAAAGGTATTGTGGGCGATTGGTATCCTGATACTCGTCAATTAAAATATGTGAAAACTGCGTCTGATAGGTTTGACGCACATCTTCGTGGTCGCGGATTAACTCCACGCTCAATGTCAACAAATCATCAAAATCAACAGCATTATTTTGCTTCAGGGCATCCTGATAGTGGCGGAAAACCCGCGCGATTGTTTGCTCCCGAAATGTGCTCGCACGCTGGGCAAACACATCAACTCCCACCATCTGATTTTTCGCCTGGCTGATCCTCGTGCGAATCAAACGCGCAGGGAAATCGCGTTCGGAAAGTTCTTCATCGGCAATAACCCGTCGCAGAAGTGCGAGTTGATCTGTTGCATCGTAAATCGTAAAGTTGGACCTCAGTCCCACCCGTTCGGCCTGTGATCGCAAAAGACGCGCACACAAACTGTGGAATGTACCGATCCACATGGTTTTGCACGAACGATGCAGGAGATCTTCGACCCGCTCGCGCATTTCCCCGGCGGCCTTATTGGTAAAGGTCATCGCCAGAATCTGGCGCGGATCAACACCGCATTCACTCAACAGATAGGCGATGCGCCGTGTCAAAACACGCGTTTTGCCGGACCCCGCCCCCGCGAGAATGAGTACCGGGCCATCTACAGCCTGTACAGCTTCGCGTTGTCCATCATTTAATCCATCGAGAATCGAAGACATAAATTCATTGGCAAGGTGTCCAGGCCCCTAATCCCCAGTTACCAGTTTCTTTTTTTCCCAGGTATTTTTGCGTGCAGACGCGGTCCTTTTTGTTGCAGCCTTGTGCTCTTGCAAAGTACGGGTAAAAATATGGCCGCCTTCGCCAGTAGCGACAAAATACAGATAATCGACATCCGCAGGAAAAAGAGCAGCCTCGATAGATGCGCGTCCAGGACTGTTAATCGGCCCGGGTGGGAGTCCCGCATGGCGATAGGTATTATAGGGCGAATCGTAGTCATAATCCTTATAAAATAGCCGCCGAGGTTCACCGGGAAGAGCATATTGCACCGTGGGGTCGGCTTGCAGACGCATGCCTTTTTTAAGGCGATTGTGATAAACTGCTGCAATCGTGTCTCGCTCGGAATCCCAACTGGTTTCCCCTTCGATAATAGATGCGAGGGTGATCACCTCGTAAATACTCATTTCGAGTTCCCGTGCGCGTCTCTGGAGCCGCTCATCAAAAACAGCGTGACAATGCTCAATCATCCTGCGCAGAACTTGTTGTTCTGATATTGTTGTCGGAAAATTATAGGTTTCGGGAAACAAATAGCCTTCCAGGTCTTTGGCCTGTACGGAAAGGGTTCTGCAAAAAGTGGCACTGTTCATTAACAACAGCAATTTTTTCTGGTCGAGATTTAATTTTTTCGATAGAATCGCTGCAACTTGTTTTTTTTCTAAACCTTCGGGAATCGTGACATTTTGCGTGATATCGCGCGAACGCTCCAATTCGAGCAAAACCTCCCAGGTTGTCATCTGTCCATTGAAGGGATGAATGCCAGCCTTCAGACGGCGACTACTTCCATTGAAGTGCGCGAAAAATTGTAGCAAGTATGGGCTGTGGATCAGGCGTTTCCCGTAGAGTTGCTGACTGATTTGTTTAACCGTTGTCCCATGTCGAATCTCGACCTCTTTCTTCCCCACTCCCGTTGGTCGGTTTAAGATAAAAACCCCCGTACAAGCACCCAAAATACATACAATTGGCACAATGCTTAAAATAAAGAGAAACCGTTTCATGAGAGGCTATCTTCCTTTGTGCTGCAAATAGGTTTCGAGAATTAATACTGCCGCCAGGCGATCTACTTCACCTTTGCGTTTTTTTCTTTGCATGGTATGCAACTCGCGTTTTGCTCCTACAGATGAAAGCCGTTCATCAAACATGCGAACCGGCATGTTGCACAAAACAGCGAGTTGAGAAGCGAAATCTTCTGCGACCTGCGCCATGTCCCCACAGCTGCCATCCATGTTTAAGGGCAAGCCAACTACCACTTTCTCTGCTGCCTGATCCCCTGCGACCTGTGCGACCTGTGCTATACTGTCACTGAAATTGCGAACTTTAAGTGTGGGCAATCCCCGAACAGAAATTTGCAATTCGTCGCATACCGCAAGCCCAATGCGGCGTCTGCCAAAGTCAACGGATAGAATGCGCGCCATAATCAGGGTTGTCTGCTATTATGCCCTCGCAAACGATCCCGCTTTTCCATTGCAACCTTGTGGAGGGCAATCGCGAGTTCACGCGCATCGCCTTGCCCGCGTTTTGCAGATGGCAACAGGTCGTCTCGAAGGGTTTCTATTTCATCAATATGTGCCCGAAGGATCAGCGGATTATTCACCCTTATTCCTTTTGTTGGTATGACCATTGCGGTGGGGCTTTCCAAATTGTGGAGGCATCCCCCCATACAGGGATTCGACAGCCGATGTGTCGGTAACAGGACGATCCCATAGCGATTTGATGACGGATTGGAACATCACCTGCAAGGATCGTTTGCGGTTTTTCAGGCAGAGCTTGCGAATGCGCTTTCGAGAGGTGCGTCTGGGTTCTTCGCGAATAAAATCAGCCGCACTAACCCCTTGCTCGTGTGCGTGTTCCATCAGATTGCTAAACGCCTCAATATCTGCATTGTCCGTCAAAACGGACAAGATGCGATCATCTTCACTAAAATCTGGCTTTTCCATTTTCCTCTCCTTCAAGCAAACTTAAGCAATGCTCGCATTTCTGTCAATCAGTCGGCCTAAAAAAAATTAAATAGATTGTTTTTATCGAATATACTCAAAAAAAGTATCCTTTGCCACTCGTGTCCCCGCAACGAGATCCTCAATAATTACAAAAAGGCGATTTTGTCCTGCCTGTGCGTGTTCGAGGTGTACTTCGAGGGGCAAGCGTTCCCAGTCGCTGTTGCCCACTTGTGTATAAGATAGTGCGACCTCGGGTTGGTCAACATTCCCCTGCCCACGTCTCTGATCTGTTTTTGTTGCCTTGACTGCTGTTGTCACGCGATAGCGAGTCTGTCCAAACTCGTCTTTTTCCAAATTGTACACTTCGCAATAAAACGCCAGTGGGTTGGGCGCGCGGACCGTTCTGCGAGGATTGGGAACAACTTGCCAATTTCCCCGACGAAATCGCGTATCGCGCAGCGTATCCGATAGACTTTTAACGAGTAAGAGATCGCTGATACGGAGCTGTTCTTCATCGTATTCATCAATCTTCACATCGAGCGCGAACACCCCTTGCCGCGCGGTCATAGCATCGGTAACAGTCAGTGTGAGATGATACATGCCTGCGGGTACATCCTGGCGCGTGATATCCACAACTTCCCGAGTGATGACATTTGAGGTATCTACAAAATACTGCACTTTTTGCGCGTTTCGATACACCACGCGGTATGCCGAATCGGCCAGCGCAACCGCGCGTTCAAGCACCACCTGGGGCTGCTGTCCATCTGTAACGACAAGCAAATTTTCAAGCGGTATGCCGTAAATAATATCCACTCGGGTTTTGCCTGCACTACCCCGAAAGTCCGCCAGATCAAAATAAAAAGTTCCCAGCGACAAGCGAGGTGCTTTGCGAAATTCATCGGTTTGGCTCACTGTGGCGTTTTTGTAGCGAATTGCCGGAGCGTGTTCGGCAATCCGAATATTGTCTCTGAGCATAGTGGGTGGGATGGGAGGTATGGGCGCGAAATCAAACCCGGAGACGCCACCCAATTCGCGTGTGAAATCGATGACCAAGCCGCCATCCACCTCGGTATAGACCCACGACTCCCAGGGCACGATACTGCGATCGTGTTGCATGGTAACAGGCGCATAAGCCTCCTGAGAAGGGTCGCTGCGGGAGGCTTCTTCACGGCGTCCCTCAACCGGGTCTAAGGTATTTTGATCGGGTATATCGAGCACCTCTCTTTCGCGCTCAGCAGCAAACCCGCGATCGCTCCGAATGGGAAAAACCGGGCCAATCAATTCGCCTTCATTGGGATCTCGATACAATTCTCGGTACACCTTTTCCTTCACTTCCTGTACACGTATTGAGGGCAGCGAGGGAACCCATCCTGATCGGGCGCGGTAATCGGGTTCACCGTAGCGAATATAGACCTCACCGCGTCGGTCCCAGGGATAGTTTTCCCTCCCAAATGCCCAGCGCGCCATCCAGACCCGTTCGTAGTGCGCCAGTTGTCGCTCGTTGTATGCGCTGGACAAATTTGGATTTTTTGCACGCCAAAAACGCGCCACATACTTTTTTTTGTCCGCATCGTCAAGCGCGCGATAAGTCCCTATTTCCTCATCTAACAACAGCACCTGAATATCGTCGTAAAGCTGGCGTTCGCGCACGTTAATTTGCGCGAGAAATCGCTCGAATAATTGGGTCGATTCCTCAAAGCGTTTCACCCGCAAGGCTTTGATTGCCATAATGGGCAGCAAATGCGAGGCTTCGGGTTTTTCGCGTGCGATAGGTGCGATAAAGCGATCTATATCCCGATAATTTTTCAACTGCAACAGACTTCTACCCAGCCGTTCAGCGACTTCATCGTCAGGGTTGTTTGTCAAATACGCCCGGTAAAATGTCCGTGCTCTTTGGTGATCTTCGCGGTCGGCATACCAATCGCCCAGAACGCGGTATGGCGGTAGATATGTCGAATCGCGCCGAATGGCATTTTCGGCAATTTTCACGCCATCAACCATCCCCTGATCGAGAAGAGCTTGCGCGAGATAGCTGTACGCATCGAGATAATCTGGATCCGTTCGGATTGCAGACCTGAGTGCTTGCACTCCGTCATCGAAATGCCCTCCCCGCCTCAGCAGCACCAGCCCTTTTCCCGCGCGTGCCTCTGCCGGAGCATCGGGGAAAATCAGGGCTTTTTCAAATGCTTCTTCAGCCTGCTTGAGCAATCCCCGCTCGAGATAGGCATGACCGAGTACACTCCACGATTTCCCATCTTTAGCATGCTCGCGCAAAGCCGCAATCTGGGTCTCTGCTGCCCCTGCCCCGTACTGCGCGAAGTCTTCGCCAAGTCGTCCCAAGGCCGCAGACACAATATCCGCTATTTTGTCCCATCGCCAGACTCTCCGCCCAGTTGAAGACCCCATCCAGAGAATTTGTCCGGTCTCCACGTCAATCAAACGCAACACCACACCGAAGTTGTCCATTGCGCCATCTTTGCCCAGCACGAGCAAGCTACCCGTCAGGATGGCCTCTGCAAGCGTTGTTTCCGATGCTTGACGTCGCAAATCAGGACTGATACGAGAAAACCGCTCGCGCCCCTGTCTTCCTTTTAATGTCCCTGGTATAAGAGAAAACAGGCCATCGCGCTGAATCGCATTTTTGAGGTGCATTTCACAATCAGCAGCAAGAGGCAGATAATCTGTAGTATGGATCGGTTGCATGAGAATATGGTGCGGCAAATGTTCAGCTTCTGGCGCAGGTACAGGTGTTTCCCCTTCGGCAAATCCAAGCGAAGACCGCACTTCGGCAGCGGGGATCTCTCCCACAGACCGATGTGCTCTGGTCCAAAGCCACGCAGGATTGTCCCGCACATCGTTCGTCCAGACAATTATACCAGTCTGAAGATCGATGAGCTTGAGTTTAATTGTGTAAATACCCGTAAACGCGACAGAACCCGTCAAGAGATAGGTGGCGGGAACCCTTTTGCTAAGGAACTCGCGCAGCGCGGGAGAAAGTTGCCTGTCCGCCTGGCCTATCTCTCCCATTGGTACATCGATTTCTATGAAAACAAAACGCGTTCTTCCCAGAGCGGGGACATAAGCGCGGCGATGGAGTTCATAGGCTATGCGGTCAGCCATATAGACACCGTAATCGCCATTGTAGGGGGAGTAAAAGGGCGCGATGGCCAATCGAAAGGTAGCAGGTGGCTGGGAAAAAACACTGATAGGTAACAGCAACACTGCCAGTACATAAAGACACATCTGATAGATTTTTCGCCTCAGCAATAGCATCAAACTCGACCGTCCTCAATTTATGGGCACCGACAGGGTAACTTGTGCTGGTCCGATCACCAGATGTTCCAATACATTTGATAACCAGACCGCAGCGAGCAAACCCAGCACGAGATTGGCCCGTCCAGCGCGAGATTCCACGCGTTCAAAATTTTGGGTAAATACATCGGAATTCGTGCCGGATATGCGTTGATCCAGTTGCAAATCATTTAAACGCGTACCGCGATAGGTATTATATGCACTGCGATAGGATATATCGGTCACAAGCCAGGCCGCAGCGAGTACAGCCGCAGTCCCCATAAAGATATACCCCCGTTTTTTGTGTCCGCGGTATAGCTGTCCCCATCCCGGCAAAAGAAGCGAGCGACCGGCACCCCCCAAAAATGTGGTTTTTTCAAGGGTTTGGCGCATTGTTTTGCGGCGCATGTCCGAAAGTAATGCCCGCGTATCTGCGAGTGCCTGATCGGGGCCAATATCCATAATCCCCTTGTTGACCTCTGGATCCAGGCGAAATACCTCGACAAGTGCCAGACGCGCACGAGTCGTATCGCCAGAAGCCATGTGAATGCGCCCCAGATCAAAAAAAATTTCAGCTCTCCGACTCTGTCGCGGTCTATCGAACAAAGGCACCACGCCCAACAAGCTCGGAAGATGGGAAAGCGTCTCAAACGCACTGGCATAATCCCCCACACGGTAGAAAACCTGCGCTTTTTCGACAATATCCCGATCAGCCGCTCGTGCTGAGCCCATCACCAGACAAAACAATACCCAAACAAATAAACTACGGCACATACGTTATGACCTCCCCATTTTCATCTGAGAGATGTAAGAGATTCGGACTTGATCTGCCGATAGTCAGATCACCTGCTGAGAATGCGCCCGAAGGCAGTAGCCAGGAGAGAAGTTTTTCTCCATTTGCTCGAAACACGCGCACCTGCGTGCGATCCAGTACAAAAACTTGACCTGCAGTATTGAGCGTTAAAGCACGCGGCTCGACCTCAGGATGCAGCACGACCTCCCACGTGATGTTGCTGAGCCTCTCACCAGAAAAGTGCAAAACTCCCCGTTGAATCCCATTTGTCCATGCAATCCATATAACATCATCATGAACGGCGATATCCACGGGGTCTCTATATTCGAGATCAAAAGCACCTGCAGGAGCTCTCGCAGCCGAATAGACGCGCAATTGCCCACCTGTGGCAACATAAAACCGCTGTTGATTGTCCTGGGCCAATCGCACATGCGAAGATGAACTTACCCAATTGAGATGGGAAGGTCCCCATATTCCTATGAAATTAAGAGGCCATTCAATACTTAAAACTCGAACGTGCCCAATTGAATCCAGGCCGCCAATGTAAGCGCGAGAAAAAGTTCTCGTCTCCTCCTGCACCGGAGGTCCAACCAGATCCACAGATTGCGGCAGGAAGGAGCCCAAATTCAGCATATCAGTTTTGACAAGGCTGTGTGATACATCGACTCCCAGGGTATGCCGCAGGTGAGAAAGTGAAATTTGGTTGGGTTGAACAATCAGGGCGAACATGTCGGCTTCGTTATAGGGATCAGCAGTTGAAAGGCGCATCCTCTCTCGCTCGCTCTGCAGGGGGGCTACGACATATCGCCCCGCTTCGCGATAAAATTGCACGCGCACACTGCGACTTGTGAGTTGCACTCCCGTTGACAGGTGAGATCTTATGGCATAAACATAGGGGCGATTGTCGGGGACTGTCCTGTCCTCAAAGGATGTCTGCTGCGGGTCTTGCGTAACGAAAATCGTCTCGTAATCGCCGCCTGCTGGTGCACGCACAACTTCATAAGTCACGATCTCACCCGCTTCCGCTTCCCAGCCGAGTTGCACGGTAAGGGCAATGGGATTGCGCCGCATTTGGCGCAATCCTGCACCGGGAATAGGAACTTCAACTGCGGAAGTACTCACCAGTCCGCCTTCGCTGTGTTCGGCAACCACGCGGTATTGTACTGACTCGCCAGCTAATAGATCACCATCTCGAAACGTCCCCACAGTCGCGTATCTGCCCTGAGCATTGGCACCGGGAGAAAGTTCAATATTTCTAAAACCCGAAATATCTCCACGCTGGAGGACAAAATTCTCAACGCGCTTCTGCCCGAGATACTCCCATTGTACAACGACCATTCCCGTATTAGTGTCATAATTGGCATCAGTAATGTGGATGAGCGGTGTATTGTATGGGTCTATGCTCAAATCGCGTTGGGGATTATAACATCCGATCAAAATGCCCACAGCACACGCGAATACCAAATGGGGGAAGGAATTTTTCATTGCCTTGTACCACAAGAAGAATAGATCATTAATCAACGGAATTCAATATATTGATATGAATCCTGAATGCACAAGCAGTTTGTCAAACAAGGGCTTGCAAAAATACCTTGCCTTTCCATTACGGTAGTGTTAAAATTTATAGATAGGCAGGTATCAGCGGCCAGCAGTCAGCAAAGCAAGCCGAAAGCTCAATCACATAAGTCCATAAGCCCGCAATTCTTTCTGCCGAGAAGAACCATGAACGAAAAATCCGAGCAGTGGATCACGCCAGAAATTCCGCGTACCAAAAATCCAGATTGTGATCTCAAACGCATTTATAAGCGCATATTTCGCATCAGCATGGGGATTGCATTCATCTTGCATGTGGGCATAGGGCTTATGTTTCCCACATTCACAGCTGGTACACGCAAAATAGAGCGGCGCACCATTGTCATCGAAAACGTCGATATACCGGAAACCCGTCAGATTCACCGCGCACCGCCACCGCCACGGCCGTCCATTCCCATTGCAACCGAAAGCGAAGATGTGCCCGACGATGTCACTATTGAAACTACCGACCTCGATTTCGATAAGGTCGATCTCCATGTGCCCCCACCCCCTGGCGATGATATTGCAGCAATAGTGGAACCAGAAGAAGAGATACTCGAATATTTCATGGTCGAAGAAAAACCCGTGCTCATCCATCGCGTAGCACCAGTATATCCCCCGGTCGCCCTCAAGGCGGGGATTGAAGGCACCGTCCACTTGAAAATACTGGTTGACAAAGCCGGAGTAGTCGAACAGGCCAATGCTGTCAAAGGCAAAGAAATTTTTTACAAAGCGGCCCTTCAGTCCGTTAATCAATACCGTTTTAAGCCAGCCCGTCAAAATGATAGACCTGTTAAAGTCTATCTCGTCATACCCATACGTTTCCGAATTACTCGATAATTTACGAACGCAAACACCAACCCCCCGACATTTTGCCGGGGGGTTTTATTATTGGCTGCAAACGAATCTGCGAATGGCGTTCGCACTGCCTTTGGGTGGTGAGGAGGGGGCGTCTATTCGTCTATGAACTGGTCTGGGAAACGACCAGTTTTACCTCGCTCCGTCTATTCGTCCAAGCATTTGCAATTCTGTCCACAGTTCCCGATACGCCTGAGTTGCCTTTGCACGCGGCCTGAAGCATGCCACGGGTTGTCTCGCCCAGCCCATCCGCTCCACATCCGTCGTATAAGGAATTTGTGCATTCAGAAATTTTTCCTCTCGCTCGCCCACCTGTGCGATCGTGTCTTTGTGCATTGTTTTGCGCTGTTCCACCATTGAAAAAAACGACACCAATTTTCTGCGTTTTAATTTATTTTTTTTAAAAAAATCTACCAATTTTTTATGTGTCAACATCGACAGAGTCGTCGGAATACACGGAACAACCACATAATCGGCCGCCCTGAAAACATGCTCGGCGAGGAGCGTCAGGTTGGGCGGGCAATCTAAAAAAATATAATCGTACTCTTTCTGCATTGGCGTCAACAGACGCTTCAAATAGCTTTTGTTTTCCGCCCGATCGTCCAACCCCAAATCCATATTGCGAAAAGACATAGCCGAAGGCAATAAGTCCAGACCTTCAAAGTCCGTCCCTCGAATATTATTCTCTAAGTGCTTGCCGCCCTTCAAGAAACGCTTGCGTCCAAACTTCTTCTTTGCGCGGATGCGAAAATAAAAAGCCGCAGCCCCTTGAGGGTCTAAATCGCACAGCAAAGCGGTAGCACCGGATTGAACCGCTTCATAAGCCAGATTCACGGCGGCGGCGGTTTTCCCTACGCCACCTTTCATGCTGTACAACGCAAAGATACTCACACCCGCTCCTCAATGAGATTCACTATCCAAATAAATCGCGGTACAAACGAACATTTTTCTTTTTCGCATAAATGGCAAAAGCACTGGCAAATTCGCGCCGAACAACTTGCTGCTGGCTGTGCAAACGCGCAATAAGCCCGCCAATAGCTGCAGCGCAAAGCAGGCGGTCTGCACGCCGACTGCGGGGCAATACCTCGTTTAAATAGGTCGTCAATTCCTCCTGTTGTACCGATAAATCGTTAAAATCTCCCAGATTATCCTGCAATTTCTTCATATACCCGATGAGTTTATCCATCTTATTTTTGGGAAAAAATGAGGCAAAAAACTCCAACAAATACCGCAATTTTTTGCAGTCGATTCGCAAATTGTGCAATGCTTCGTCGGGCGTATCGTCTCCAATCGCCTGGCCTCTTTTGAGCACCTGCTTAAAGCGTTTAAAAATAAATTTTCGCGCAAGGGCTATAGCCGGCACAGCGGAATCCCTCCCCCTCTGAGACTGTGCCCCCTGCAAAAAAGCCGCCCATGAATCCACCAGACCCAGATATTCGGGCGTCTCGATAACCTGCACCATATCGTTAAGGGCACGCCGACGCTCGCTTTTTAAGCGCGAAAACACGGCGTCCAGGCCGGGTTGCAGTGACCGGGGCAACATCGCGCGATAAGTCTCTTCTTCGAGTAAATACACGTCCAGATCGCGCAACCGATTGGTCGATCTGCCCAATTCTCGAAACTCATCCTTAAAATGTTCTACAGAATCTTCGGGCAAAACGCCTTTGATTTGACTAAGCGCCGACCGCGTGCGCCGAATCGCAACCCGAAAATCGTGCAAAAATTCCGTATCCCAATCCGCGCGAATGCCCGCTTCATTTTGGCGCATTACATCGTGCAAGTGCTTCAAAATATCGCAAGCCGCCTCGCGCCCACCCGCCTCGCGATTCAGGTTGAGATTGAGCTTTGAGGAATAATCGCCCGGCACGCATCCTGCGAGATTCATCACGCGCTCAAATACATCTTCTGCCGCATGTGCCACATCCAATTTCAGAAAACGACGGCGTAAATTCTCAAAATCGCGCTCATATCCCCGCACGCTTCGGCAAGTCAAAGTCGCAACGTGTCCGTTTTCCGTGCTGGTATGCGTGAGAAACAACCGAACAACTGTCTTTTCATCTGTATTCAAAACGCCAAATCCGCAAACCTTCTGCCTCACCTGTGCTTGAAGTAACAGTGCGCGAACTGAGAGCGCGCCCCGTAGTGTGTCGCGTAACTCGCCCTCTGGAAACATCCACCAGAAGCGGCCTTCCAAGTTTTGTTTCATTTCGGTCTGATCGCGCACCAAAGGGTATTCAGCATCTGAAATCCGCTGTAAATACACCGCATTTCTCGCCTGTATCAGCGCGAGTCCCTTTTGATACAAGCGCCAGTCAAATGTGTCGAAATACTGAGCAATTTCCTCTTTCTCAGGCAGAGATTTACTGTGTTCAAGCCCAAGTGTTTCTATTATATCCGGCCCAGCAGGCTCGCGTAAGACATAAGTTTCACAGCGCGTGATCATTTGAAATTCCCATCAATGCCAGATAGGCATTTTTATAATGACTATCATCTGTCACTTCTCGTCCAAACCAGGGGGGCGGAACAAAGCGCGAACTTTCATCTATGGTCTCAAACTCGACCTCGGCCACTACCAGGCCCTCCAGACGACCGCGGTACACATCTAATTCAATCGTCCAAACGCCTTCTGGTATCTCATAGCGCACTTTTTCCAGCCGCTTGCCCGCGGTCAAAAGCCAGAGGGTATCAAATTGTGCTCGGCTCAATTCCACCTCAACCTCAGTCCGTTGTACACCCTCACCAATTTTCACAGTCTGATAAAATCGCTCGTCCTTGCGACGCAAGCGAACCTCTGGACCATTCTCGCCTACTGAAATATAGCCCTGTGAGATTTCTATCCCCGTACGAGCCGTCAAGTCTGGCATTTTTCGTACGCAAAACTTTCGCTCAATTTCTTTTGTCATAACAAAACGCGAGTTCCCAGATATGAAAAGCAGAATAGGATGCTTTATTCCCAGTAATGAGGGATAATTAATGATAACAAACCTCATCATTGAAAGCAATTTTTAAGATGATGCAGGGGGTTTGGTATAGCCATGCTTTCTCTATCGCATCGCACAGTTTTTGGCGTATATTGAAATTTGCAAATATTTCATAAATAACAATCTTGCACTACTACGCCAAAAGGGAGATCGCACTATGTCACTCGATGGAAAGAAGGCTCTCGTCACTGGTGGACGCCGCAATATCGGTCGCGGCATTGCCCTTGCTCTGGCTCAGGCGGGCTGTGATGTGGGCATCAACGACCTGGAACGAGATGCCGATGCCGACAGGACCCTGGAACTGATCCGGGATCAGGGGCGAGAAGCCGACTTCTTTCAGGCTGATATATCCGACCGAGCACAGGTGGAAGCGATGTTCACCGCCTTCATCGCCCGTTTTAACCACCTCGATATTCTGGTTAACAACCCCTATGCCGGAAGCGGGGCTACCTTCCTCGAAATCACCGAAGAAAACTGGGATTTGACCCTGGATGTGTGTCTCAAAGGCTTTTTTCTTTGCAGTCAGCAGGCCGCCCGCATCATGGTACAACAAGGCGAGGGAGGCTGCATTGTCAGTACCTCTTCGGTCCATGCCTACCGCGCTTGGCCCGACGATACGGCCTACGGAGTTGCCAAAGCCGGTGTGCTGCGCCTCACCGAGAGCATGGCTGTGGACTTAGGTCCCCACAATATCCGCTGCAACGCCGTGATGCCGGGGTATATGGACGTGACCCATATTTTTGGCACTCAGGCTCCATCTGTGGGCAGCGTGTCCAACAACCTCAAAGCCAACATACCCTTGCAGCGCCGTGGCACTCCCGAGGACATCGGACGAGCCGTTGCCTTTCTCTGCTCGCCAGCGGCCGGTAATATTACCGGCGCCTCCCTACCGGTGGATGGCGGTCTCTTGACCACGGGCGTCTAAAGGGCTCTTTAAAACGGAGGTAGTCCTGTGAATAGACGGTGTTTCTATTTTTTAACGATCTCTGCTCTTTTGTTTACGGCAGGACAGGGCATGGCGAAAGATATTACGGGCGGCGTTATAAAGTATCACCAGATTACAAAGTACAATTTCAAAACCACGGGAAAGTCCACCAGGTGGGATAACTTTCTCGCAACATTGCCTCCATCGGGAAAAAAGGCAAAGATTTTGTATTTTACGACAGAAAAGGCGCTTTATGAAAATGATGCTGTCGAACTTGAAACGCCGAATAAAGGATTGCAAAAAGTGCTTATGTTCATGAGCAAGGGAAAACCGCCCAGCCCTGTATTGGAGAAGGTGTATTACGATTTTGCGAAAGATGAGATGACCCGGCAAGTTACGTTTATGACGCGGGACTTTCTAATTGTTGGTGAAAAGGAGAGGAAGGCGTGGAAGTTAACCAACAAGATGACAAAGGTTCAAGGGTATATGTGCATGAGTGCAGAACTGAAGATGGGAGACGATACCTTCAATGCGTGGTTTACGCCAGAGATCCCCATTTCTGCTGGGCCTGATTTATTTTATGGTTTGCCGGGGCTTATTCTGGTTGTTGAAAAGAATGGCGAAACGGCTTTTATGGCGACTTCTGTTGATGTGACGCCTCCGGACAAAGATGCAGTGTCAAAACCAGATCGGGGTAAGAAGGTAACACAGAAAGAATTCGCCGAGATTATGGCCGAGAAGATTGTGGAATTCGAGGAGACCGTGGCGAAGAAGAAGGGTAAACGATGATCCCGAGGTTCAAACACAGATATCTCAAACCGGTGTTGGCCTTCGCTCTTATTCTGAGTTTATCTGTTCCTGCATTCGCGCAGCATTCGCTCAAGGGGCGAGTGATTAATGAGCAGGGCGAGCCGTTGACATATGCCAACGTGGTGCTGTTAAGCCCAGCAGACTCGACGTTGCAGTATCACGATATTGTCGATCAAAAGGGCCTGTATCAGATTGAGCATATCAAGGCTGGTGCGTATCTGATGCAGTTTTCTTTTGTGGGGATGGAGGTTATCTACGAAAACATTACGGTTCCACCAGAGCAAGGGGAGGACCTTGGGGATAGGGTTCTGAAGGAGAATGCCGTGCTTGATGAGATGGTGGTTACGGCGGAGTATGTGCCGATTGCAATTGAGCAGGACACGGTGTCGTTTAATGCCAAGGCGTTTAAAGTGGAGGCAGGTGCAGCGGTCGAAGATTTGCTGAGGAAGATGCCTGGTATTGAAGTAGATAAAACTGGGAATGTGAAAGCATTGGGTGAAGATGTGACCAGGGTGCTGGTGGATGGGAAAGAGTTTTTTGGGAACGATCCGAAAGTGGCGACCAAGAATTTGCCAGCGGATGCGATTGATGAAGTGCAGGTGTATGACAAAAAAACGGATGAGGCAGAGTTTACTGGTATTGATGATGGCGTTCGTGATCGGACCATCAATCTGCTGTTGAATGAAGATAAAAAGAAAGGATATTTTGGCAATGCGGAGGCTGGCGGTGGTACGGGCAGCCATTATAATACACAAGCAAAGCTCTATCGATTTTCCAGCACCATTCAGAGCGCATTGTTGGGGATGTATAACAATGTGAATGAGTTTCGGTTTACGGGAAAAGACGATGCATCGTGGGGGCGTAAGATCAGTGGGTTAAACACGACTGCGGCAGGTGGGTTGAATCTGTCGTATAACGCCGAGAAGCACAATCGCTATTTTTTCAGCTATCTGGTTAATTCCACGCAGAAGGATCTGGAACAGAAAACAACGACGGAGAATTTTATTGTAGATGGAGCCTATGATCAGATTGAAGATTTGACACAGGATGAGAGAGAGACACCGCATAAGGCAAATCTTGGTGTACGCCACCGGTTTCATGCCAATCACAATATGATTATTGATGGCGATTTGAGGATTACGACAAGCAATATGGTGCGTCGAGCATTGCGGAATACGCGTCAGAATGATGTGTTGATCCATGATGATGACAATCAAAGCAACAGCCATTTGGATGAGCTCAATTTAAGTATCAAAGGCACGGATATTATTAAACTGAACAATGGCAATACGCAGGTGAAAACGAGTTTGTCGGCATCGCATCAGAAAAGCGATTTGGAATCAAATTGGACAAATACGGCAACGCTCTACAAACCCGACCGCGTTGTTGTGGATGATCAGGTTCGCGATAATCATACAAATAGCTTTCGATTTACTGTGTCGCCAGCGGTCGTGCAAAAGGTTGCGCCGTTGTGGTATGTGAATGCAGGCATCAGTGCTGGGGCGTTGGATAACGATCTGGATCGACAGGTCAGGAAGGCGAGCGCCGTTGTGGATGAGTTGAGCGCAGATTTTAAGACCCAAGAGACGTTTTTAAGTCCTTCGCTGTCATTGCAGCGGAGCTCGAGCAATGGTCAATTTAATATGACGCTTGGCACAAGCTGGCGTCAGTTTGACAAGGTGCAAGATAATCGCTCAGTTGGTAAATCAGATTATTTTTATTTTCTGCCTCGGTTAAGTTATAGCAATAACTACCGTGAAGGTCGGCGCACTCAATTGCGGTACAACTCAAGTGTCAACATGCCTGCGATTGGTCAGCTTTTGCCGGTTGCCAATACGACCAATCGCCTGTCGATTTATCAGGGCAATCTCAATCTGGTGCCGGAATACCGTCACAATGTGTTCCTTACATGGTCGGTATTCGATCATTTTTCATTTACGTCTTTATTTACCCGACTCAGCGCTGGATATACAAAGGATAAGATCAGCTGGTCGCAGACAATCAATGACGATTTTACACAGCATCAGACACCGGTCAATGTGCCGTCTCATTATACGGTTTCTGCACTGGTTGACTTTTCAACACCGATACGCGCCCTGGGCATTAAGGTGAATGCAAAGGCGCGTGAAAATTGGAGCAGAGGCTTAACGGTTCACAATGGGGAAGACAATATTCAGACGGTGTTTGTACACACGTTGGATCTCAATTTTGAAAATCGGAGACAAGAGAAGTTCGATATCATGTTGGGGGGATCGATCAGTGTGACAGATGCCAATTTTTCGCTTATTGAAGACAACGTCTTTTTCAGCACAAGCTATTATACCGACATTGGTTTTACACCGACAGAGCAGTGGCATTTTGAGGTGGAGGCCAATGTGGCGAATTTTAATTCTAAAAGTTTTGATGAAGCCGTGAGTATTCCCTTGATTCATGCAGGCATAAGTTATTACCTGGATGGGGGCAGAGCTTCGTTTCGTTTGCAAGGTTTTGATTTGTTGAACAGGAACACGAGCTTTCAACGGATCAGCGAAACGAACTATTTGCTGCAACGCGAGAGAAACACGATTGGCCGGTACGTGATGTTTAAGTTTAATCGCGATTTGAGAAGGTAGGGAAAGAAAACGCAAGCATCTATTGCGTTCTCTCTTAACCGTTTTTGCCGTATTGGTTTTCCTTGCCTCTGTTGTGAAACGCGTACCAATCGTCATCGGTCAGATATTTTGGTTCGCCAAGCTGACGGGAAAGCACGTATTGTCGGCACATGATTTCCAGACGATAGGCCTGGTTGACAGCGCGTTTTAAGGTTGGTCCGTGGCAGACCATGCCGTGGTTTCCGAGGAGACACGCGGTGCGGTCATAGAGTGCTTCGGATGCGTCTTCGGCAAGCGATTGGCTGCCAAATGTGGAATAAGGGACACAGGGCACATCGTTACCGCCAAACACACCCATGAGGTAGTGAAAGCCTGGTAGGGTCATCACATGGCACGATACCGCAACGCAGTAATCGGAGTGGGTGTGAACCACTGCTCCGGCTTCGGGGTGCTTTTTATAGATGGCACCATGCATGGGCGATTCCGAAGAGGGTTTGCGGTTGCCTTCATACTCACCGTCGAAGGTGGCTTTGACAATCGTTTCTGTGGTAATATTGTCTGCGGTTGCGTGGTTGGGAGAGATGAGCATTTTGTCGTCAAATCGGACGCTCAGATTGCCAGAGGACATTTCGTTTAAGCCAAGCTCTCCAACTTTTTTATAATAAAAAACCAATTGCTCGCGTAAGGCCATTTCATAAACGGGATCATCTTCCATATGTATTCCTTTATTGGTTTTTGTCTGCTTCACGCATCTGCTCCAGGGCGGTATGAATAAAGTTGTCTTCACCAACACCGCCCGCTTTCAGTACCAACGACAATGGATCGCTCCCTGCACTATGACAATAACCACCGTTGAGAACGTCGAATGTCGCCACCGAAACTTGCTCTATACCTAAAGATGCCATGACGGCCCCTGATGTTTCTCCCCCCATCACAACAAATTTACGTACACCGTGCTGATAGAAATGCTGGGCAACACTGGACAGAAGCTTATCGGCAAGTGTTGCAGCGCCTTTGCGCCCGAGCTCCGCCTGGGCTCTTTTTACGCCTTCAGGATCCGTTGAGGTACCCACACCTACAGGCCCTTTTTCTAATCGGTCTTTTGCCCATTCGACAATGCGGTCAACCCTGTTGGCGTCTTGAGCTGCTTCTAAAAGGTCAATGCGAAACACCGGATGCGTTTGCTCGAAATGCGCAAGTTGCCGGACTGATTTTCCCGTGCAACTCCCAGAAATAACGGCTTCATAACCAGGTGCAGGCGGCAGTAATGTTTTCGGTTGGCTCTTTTTGTCCCTCTGCCAGTTGCGCGCAAGCATCACAGGGAGTAGATCTGCGCCAGTGCTCAACGGCAAATCCTTGGACAGTGTTGCCAATTGCTCAAGATTCGACTCATCAATCACGTCGACAATAAAAAACTTTACGCCCAGGGCCTTCTGCTCTGAAATGTAGTTCTCGCAAGCGTCTGTTTCTGACGCCACAATTTGATATGGCAAAAGACCAACCTTGACCTGACTTTGTTTCTGTAGTACTTCAACAAGATTGGAATTGGTCATCGGTGTTACAGGATCATTGCGTCTCGGTGATTCGTGTAGCATGATCGACCCGAGAAACAACCGCCCTTGATAGATTGTTGTGTTTTTCCAGATGGGACAAAAAAATACGTGGTCGGCCTGGGTCAAGTCCATCAACGTTTCTGCCACAGGCCCGATATTGCCACGTGCTGTAGATGAAAAGAGCGCACTGTATTTGTAGTATATCTGTTTCGTACCTTTGGCGAGCAGAGCTTCAGCCGTGCGTTTTGCATCGGCACGGGCATCGTCAGGGGGTTGGATCAGGAGTTTTCGTCCAACGACCACAGCTTGTGCATCGTCATCGAGTGTATTGAGTGCATCACCAGATGTTACCAGTGGACAACGCACGCCTTCTCTTTCGAGCAAACTCGCGACCATCATCCCACCTGTGAGATCATCTGCGATCACACCAAGTTCAAGCATCGCTTTGATCTCCCGAATTTTGTGCCTCAGCAACGACTTCCTGCATGCCATCCCACTCACTCCAGGGATCACACAGTTTATCGATAGAAATTTGCCAGGGATCATAACCTTCGGGATAGGTGAGTTTGATTGGACCGTCTGAGTGTGTGTGTTTCATAACTGGCCTCTTTCTGGTTCGGCACTGGTACTACTAGGGCATTCTATTGCGAAAGGATTCCACCATTTCGGGAGGCCCACCGTTCTGATCGATGAAGTTAAGAAATGCGTCGTAGAGTCTTCGAACTTCATCGGCGCTCGATTCGAACCGATTCTCGTTTTGACCTGGATCGGAAGGCAGATGGTAAAGCTTGTCGGGCGGACCCTGGTTCTCTAGCAGAAGCGTCCATTCGCCGTCAGTTACCTGGCCCTGGGGATTGCCACCATCGGGACTCCAGCCGCCGACCCACGCGCCATGCGTGATGGCGTAATCGTGATTTTGGTCGCCGCCATCCAATACGATGGGCAAAAGGGAATTGCCCTCAACCGGCCCAGAATGCTCCGTGTTGAAGACGTCCAGAACGGTCGGTGGAATATCGATGATGCTGGTTAATGCCGGCGTTCTCCTGGGCGTGGCTTCTGGATGATAGATCATCAGTCGAAGTTAGTTGAAAGAAAACGTCGCCGACTGATTGAAACGGGCGATTCCTTGTGTTTCTGCGGCTGGATTTGGATTTTGTGGAAAATAATCGGGGATTTGTGTGCCCTTCCTCGCGAGTCTGACGGCCAATGAGATTCTTGGCTCGCCATACTCAAAAGGCAGGCTGCGATGCATGATTTGAGAATGAAACACCACGAATTCACCCCTTTTCATCGTCAGTGTCTCGATCCTGTCATGGACGATTTCCGGCACTTGTTTTACAAAACGCATCTCTCTGTTCCACCCATCAATGGGTTGATGAGATCCCTTCACATATTCGATTCTACCAGCACCGTAGCCAATATCGGTCAGCGCGAACAGAATAGAGAAGTGGTTGCTGGTATCATAGAGATTGACTTGATCGCGACCGTTTTCGTATGCGCGATCGTGGTGCCATATATTTTCTGACACGCCTTCAGATTTCAATTGAAAAACGCTACCCCAGATAAAAAGATCATTGCCGAAATGTTCGGACACCACGGACTTTACATTTTCATCGAGACAGAGGTCTCTCATCACCTTGAATTCCATGTGTCTATCGATCTTCGTTCTAAATTGGGGTTCTTGTCCTGCCAACTGGCGCACGATATTTTCCTGGCGTTGTAGCGCTTGTAGTTCTATCCCGACCTCACATACGGCATCGACGAGGGATTTGTCTGCCAACTCAAAAGGACCGGTTAGGCCATATTCTTGTAATTGCTCGATTGACATTGTTGCTCCTCCAAAAAAATGATATTTATGATTAAACGATTGTTGATAGAACTTCTTTGATCTGGGCGCGTTGTTCTGCTTAGGCTGGCATCCAGGCTTTTGCAGCAATGCCTTCGAGATGGGTTTTGACATCGACGACGGCGGGTTTGCCTGCGTTGAGGGCTTGCTCAAGAGCACTTTGCAGCTCGCTGATTTTGTTGACGGTGATGCCAAAGCACCCCATGGCTTCGGCCATTTTGGCAAAGTCTGCGTCTGGGAAGAGCCAGAGTTCGTCAGAGCCTTTGGTACGACCGCCATAGGTGTGTTCTACACCACCTTGTTCCTGGTTCAGCGAATGGTTGTTGTTGATGACGGTGACGGTGTTGATTTCGGATTTCAGGGCGGTGTCGAGTTCGGTCATGTGATACCAGATGCCTCCATCGCCAGTGAAGCAAATGACGGGACGGTCTGGTGCGGCGCATTTGGCACCGAGGGCTGCAGGGAAACCCCAGCCGAGTGAACCAGAACAGCGGATATAAGATTGTGTGGGATATTTGAAGTCGAGCATGGTGCCGGTCCAGATGCCGGAGTGTCCTGTGTCGGAGACGAGTATGGCATCGGAAGGAAGAAAGTCAGACAGTTCTTTGCAGAGGCGTTCGGGACGCATGGGTTCAATGTCGGAGTTGACATGTTTGGCCATGTCTTCTTTCCATGCGTTGACGAGTTCGTGGATGCGGGCGATCCATTGGGTGCGAGGCTCTGCTTTGCTGGCCTGATCAATCATGAGGCGCAATGTGTTTCGCACGTCGCCTTGAAGGCCGAGGGTGAGGGGATAGTTGCGACCCAATTCTTCGGCATTGATGTCGAGTTGAATGATGGGCGTGCCTTGTGGCGGCACTTTATACCCATTGGTAACCTGCCCGCCCGTATGACTGCCGATGAAGAAAACCAGATCGGTTTCAAACATGGCCTGATTGGCACAGGCGCGTGAGTATGAACCGGGTGTGCCGATAGCGAGTTCGTGATCGGCGGGAAACATGGCTTTGGCATTGAGGGATGTGGCGACGGGAATGGAAAGTTTTTCGGCGAGAGCGATGAGTTCGGCTCTCGCGTCGGATGTGGTCACGCCACCACCGGCCATGATGATCGGCTTTTTGGCTTGAGAAAGAAGGCTGAGGGCTTCGGTGATCAATTCGGGTTCGGCAGTCGGGCGAAAAGGTGGAATCTGGGAAAAGGCAGATTCGATGACGACTTCAAAATCGGCTTCGGCTTCAACGACGACTTGACCGGCAAGACCTTGTAGATCGAGATGTACGGGGCCTGGTGTGCCTGTGGTGGCTGATCGAAAAGCCTGCCGCAAATACACGGGCAACAGATCGACGGCGTGGACATCAGCGGTGTATTTTGTAACTGCACCAAACGGGTTTCGGTGATCGACTTCCTGATAGGCATGGCGGAGCTGATTGACATGGCTTTCTTTGCCTGTGATTGCGATAACAGGCGAGCAGGCAAGATAGGCGTCTTGAAGACCAGCAGCGAGGTTAACGGCACCAACGGATTGGGCCATACAAAGACCTGGACCGCGTCTGACGCGCGCATACGCATCGGCCATGTACGCGGCGGCTTTTTCTCCGTGGGTTTGCACGCGTTTCATGCCAAGATTTTCCATTTCCATCAATGCTCGGGGCGCGATGTAAGGCATAAAAAAGACGGTGTCTATTCCGTGGCCATGCACGGTTTCTGCGAGAAATCGTGCACCTGTCATTTGGGGCATTGGGGCCTCCTGTTATGGTCTTCTGCTGGTGATGGGACGCAGAACTTTGACGTTGGTATCGATGGTGATTTTTTTGCGCTCTTGAATGGCTTTTTGGCCGATTTCCCAGACTTTGCCCATTTCGGGATCATCGGGTTGTGCGATGGTGCCGACATTGCTGTGATGGCCTTCCCAATGATACAGGCTGTCGTATCGCGTCATCATGTAGATGCGGTCTTCGGGTGCTGATTTGGTTATCCATTGGCCAATGGGGCGCACATCTTCGCCTCGGGTGACCCAGGGCCACCACTGATTTTCTGATAAGTCGACAAAACGCGAAACGTCGGTAGGCGCGACTTTGAATGAGCGCAGAGTATAAATGCCAGGCTCTTTTTCGGGGGCGTCGCTATCAGGCTGTCTTTGCGTGAGGGGCAATAGGGAAATACATTCGGTTTCGTGTACGAGTGCGGCACGTCCACTGCCTTCATTGGCGAGATTGTCCCAATTTCGGGTTTCTTCCCAATGACCATGGCTGTCGTATCGCGTCATGAGAAAGATGCGTTCGGGTCCACCTATGGCAACGACCCAGAGGCCGAGTGCACGCGCTCCTTTTTCTTCGATGGCTGGCCAGATCTGTTCTTCGCTAAAGCGAACAAATTCGGCGTAGTCTTTGCGGTGAACGTGAAATTTGCGGATGGTATAGATCATTCAATCCTCCATATATCATTCCCTGATTAGTTCCTCACCTAAGTTCTACGCATATATCTACAAAATGGATAACGCCAGTGAATTCAAAAGGTGAAACGCCCGCGATGGGTGAATGTCGGTTGCGACCGACTTCTACACCGCGCATCTTTGACCTGCGTGTGGTATCTGGAATTTGGATCGAACCGATTGTCTCGCCATCTTCCGTGAGAGTGATGGTTCCTGTGCCATCGTCGGCTGGTTTGAACGCAGCGCCCACGGTAATACGACCATTGGGAAGCGTCGTTGTGGAACGACCTGAGATTGTTTGACCCAGCGCGTTATACACAAAGCACAGTGTGCCATTCTGTATGAATAAAGAAAATCCATCGAGGGATTTTCCCTGGGCATAGATGACGCCTTCGGTTTCTGGCAGGATCTCAACTTCGGCAGTTAATGACCAGTTTCCCTGTTCCAGTGCGGGCGATTGTTTTGATGCAATGCGAGCCATTGGCGGAACAAAATGATACGTCAGCGAATCGGGTTCCGCAGTGGTGGGGCGCGGTGGCAGCCCAGAGCGCAGAGGCAAGACGCCATAGCGTCCGGCTTCTACCCACCATCTTTCAATCAGCTTTTTCAGTTGATCTGGCTCGGCCTTTGCGAGGTTATTGGATTGCGAGAAATCTTCATCGAGATAATACAATTCCCATTCGTCATCATTGTAATCGTCGTCTGGGTCGTGTCTGGTAACAGCCATCCAGCCGTCGAGCCAGAGCGCACGGTTGCCCATCATTTCAAAATACTGAACAGATTTTTGCGTAGGGCAATCTCTGTCGCCAAAAGTGTAGGCCATGCTCGTTCCCGTAATAGGCATCTGATCGTATCCACGGTAGCACGACCGAGGTTGTAAATTGAGTACTTCAAGTATTGTTGGTGTGAGATCTGAAACGAAGTGGAACTGTCCCCTTACACCGCCAGCATCTTTTATGGATGGTGGATAGTGAATGATCATCGGCACGCGTACACCGCCCGCATGTGTATCCTGCTTGTACCATGGCAAGGGTGTGTTGCCCACCTGAGCCCAACCCCAGGGGATATCGGTGTAGCTGTGCGGGCTCCCGATGTCATCCAGTTTTTCCTGTATGGCATCGAAATCTTCTTCTGGTAAAGCGCGACCGGTTTTCCCGCCTACGGTCTGCCCATTGTTTGCGGCATTGCGCAGGGGACTTGGACCAATGTTCATAACACCGTAAGGACCACCGTTTTGGCTGGTGCCGTTGTCGGCGGTGAGTATCAGGAGTGTATTATCCAGTTGATCAATAGCGCGCAGATGTTCGATCAGTCGTCCGATTTGTGCATCCGTATGCTCAAGGAAACCTGCCCATGTTTCCTGCAGTCGGCACACGAAATTCTTTTCATTCTGGCTCAGTGTTTCCCATGGCTGTACGCCAGGATTCCTGGGTGGCAGGCGAGTGCCGTCAGGGATAATCCCAAGTTCGGTTTGCTTTTGAAAATAGCGCTCACGGACAACGTCCCACCCTTCGTCAAAACGACCTTTGTATTTATCGATGTATTCTTTTGGCACTTGATGTGGGTTATGCATAGCACCGGGCGCGAAGTACATGAAGAACGGTGTTTCGGGACGCATGGCTTTGAGGTCATTGACAAACTCGATGGCGTGATCTACCAGGTCTTCTGTGAGGTGATAACCTTCTTCAGGCGTTTTTGGGGGCGATACAGGGTGGTTGTCATAGGTCAGCTCTGGATAGAACTGGTCGGTGGCACCCGGCAGGAAACCGTAGAAGCGATCGAACCCGCGTTGCAATGGCCATTCGGCGCGAGATCCACCAGCCGAGTTCTGTGTGCTGGGGTTGAGATGCCATTTGCCGAGAGCAAAGGTGGCGAAGCCTTCTTCGCTCAGCATCTCTGCCAGGGTTGCCGCGTGTCGGCTCACGCGACTTCGACGGTTGGGAAACCCAGCATCACCGCCATCGACAATCGTCGACATACCAACGGCATGGTGGTTACGGCCGGTTAACAGAGATGCTCGGGTCGGGGAACATAAGGGCGTGACATGAAAATTGTTGTACCGCAACCCGTTTGCTGCGAGGGCGTCCATGTTTGGTGTTTCGATTGTCGAACCATAGCAACCCAGATTGCCGAATCCGGTATCATCCAGAAGAATCACAAGGACGTTTGGAGCGCCGTCTGACGATGGGGGGGAAAGCCAATCTGGTTCTGAATCCTTGTAGGAGATGCCTATCTTGCCACGAAAATTTGATTCCATCATTTTCTTTTTATAAAAGTGCCCCTGGCAGGACTCGAACCTGCGACCAACGGATTAGGAATCCGCTACTCTGTCCTCTGAGCTACAGGGGCACATAATGTCAATAGTGAATCAGCGTGTTAATAGGCCAATTTTCGAGTTTTTCTCGTCCGTTTAAATAGTCCAATTCAATAACAAAAGAGATACCGACGATTTCCCCTTTGAGTTCAGATACGAGCTGACACGCTGCAGCCATTGTGCCACCGGTTGCGAGCAAATCATCCACAATAGCGACCTTTTGTCCTTTGGCGATTGCATCTGTGTGAATCTCAATCCTATCTGTTCCGTATTCCAATTCGTATTCCGCGGAAATCGCATTTGCTGGTAGCTTGCCGGGTTTGCGGATCGGTACAAAGCCCACACCGAGTTCTCGTGCGAGCGCTGTACCAAAAATAAAACCACGCGACTCAATTCCCACAACGAGATCGACAGCCCCATTGCGATAGGGTTGTGCGAGTTGTTCTATCGATGCGCGAAGAGCGTCCGCATCGGCAAGCAATGGCGTAATATCTTTGAACAAGATACCCGCTTTGGGAAAATCGGGCACATCGCGAATAATTCTTTTTAAGTCCATTATTTTTCCCTTAAAATTTATCAAAAAAATTTTATGTCAAACCCAACATCCCTGTGGTTCACAGGTATCTCATTGATCTGGTAATTCAGGATGCGAGATGCAGGAGGTCCTCGTCTTATCGCTTCTGTAAATGCATCAATTTGCGTTTCATCCCCCTCTGCTTCAGCCTCAACATCACCATTGGGTAAATTTTTTACCCATCCGACCACCCCGAGGCGCTCGCCTTCTCGCTGTGTGAAATAGCGGAATCCAACGCCCTGAACCCGTCCGCTGATTATCACGCGAACGCGCTTGATATTACCCATTGCTCTTATCCAGGGCGTCTGCTAATACTTCGGCGGGATGACGGGCAGTGCGCCCTGTGGCGTGTGCAATCTGCTGCCTGCACGACAAACCCGCTGCGGCAATCTCGGTTGTGTCATCTGCGTCGCGAACCACCTGAAGCAGCCGTGACTCGCCCACTTTGAGCGACACGTCGTAGTGCTCGGCTTCATAGCCAAAAGAACCCGCCATGCCGCAACAACCCGACTGAATGGGCGTCACGCGAAAGCCCTCGGGCAATCCCAACGTGGCCTCAGACGTCCCCATTCCCCACAGAGCCTTCTGATGGCAGTGGCCGTGGAGCAAAATGTCTTTTTTAAGATCGGTAAATGGCACGGAAAATTCGCCCCGTTCGGAAAACGTCTGCACAAATGCTTCGAAAGTATAAATATTGTCGGCTACGGCACGCACGCGCGGGTCGTCAATTAAATCGCCGTATTCATCCGTGAACATCGAAACACACGACGGTTCAAAGCCCACAATGGGATATCCCTGCTCGGTATATTGATAGAGATTTTCAATATTAAACAGGGCGTTTTCTTTTACGCGGTCGATATAGCCGCTCGAAAGCATCGGGCGGCCACAGCATCGCTTTACGGCCAAAATGACCTCATAACCCGCTGCTTCAAACAAGGCTGTGGCTGCCTTGCCAATTTCGGGATAATTGTAGGTTATGTACGTATCGACAAAAAACACGACGCGTTTATTTTTTGAAGGCGCGTTGCGACTGGCGAACCAGTGTGTAAATGTCTGACGCGCAAATGGCGGCAGTGACCGCGCAGGCGCGATCCCAAGACGCTTCATCATCCACTTTGAAATACCCGTCCTGGACAAACGATTGGCAAGGGGCGCAACGAGGCATCCGAGTTTGCCCATCAATTCCACATTGCCAAATAAAAGAGACCGCAACGGCCGCCCGTGTTTGGCGTAATAATGCGCCTTAAATTCATACTTGATTTTTGCCATATCCACATTGGATGGGCACTCGGCTTTGCATGCTTTACACTCCAGACAAAGCGCGAGCACATCGTTGATGCGATGATCTGTAAGCCCGCCTTCCCACCGTCCCGAAATCGCCGCTCGAAGCGCGTTTGCCCGCCCCCGCGTCGAATGCTCTTCTTCCAGCGTTGCCATATAAGACGGACACATCGTGCCCACCAGCTTTTTGCGACACTCACCCACCCCATTGCACATTTCAACCGCGCGGTGAAATCCCCCATCGGCGGAAAAATCGAAGTGGGTATTTATCTCGCTCGCGCGATATTCTACCCCATAACGCAAATTTTCGGTCATCATCGGCGCATCGACAATTTTGCCGGGATTCATCAGGCCTTTGGGGTCAAAAGCGCGTTTGACCTCCCGAAAAGCCTCGTAAAGTGTTGTACCAAAAAATGTTTCGTTCCAACAACTCCGAACAAGGCCATCGCCGTGTTCTCCACTTACGGCACCACCGTATTTCATCACCAGGTCTCGCACGGATTCGGCGATAAATCGCATTTTTGCGATCTCTTCAGCATCTTTGAGATTGACCATCGGCCGAACGTGTAGCAAACCCACACTGGCGTGTGCATAATAACCCGCGCGCGTATTGAGCGATTTCACCAAAGCTCCAAACTCAGAAATATAATCGGGTAGCCTTTCCGGCGGAACAGCGGCGTCTTCGACAAAAGCAATGGGTTTGGAATCGCCTTTTACGCCCATGAGCAAACCCAGTCCCGCTTTGCGCACATTCCAAACATTGGCCTGCTCGACATCGGAAATAGCACGGGAAAAAGTATATTCGAGATTCTGTTTTCCCAGAAGCACCTCGAGTTCGTCCAGCTTAGAGGCCAGTTCACCCTCTGAATCGCCGTAGTATTCAACAGCCAGCACAGCCTCTGGATCACCCTGCACCCACGAACGCATTCTGGACAGTTCCATAGACCCTTTGGTCTGATCGAGAATCATCTTATCGATTAGTTCTACTGCAGCCGGAGCCGTTTCTAAGATCGGTGCGACAGCCTTCATAGACGCAATCAGGTCGTTAAATTGAACAATACCCAGCACCTTTGTCTGTGGCAGTGGAATTGCCTTGAGCTTTGCCCCGACAACTGTTGCCAGAGTCCCCTCAGATCCAATGACCATGCGCGCGAGATTGAACGGTTGCTTTTTGATAAATTCATCGAGATTATATCCGCCGACCCGCCGCAAAATTTTGGGATATCGCCGCTCGATTTCTTCGGCATTCTCCCGAGCTATGCGGATTACCTCCCGATACGCCTGGCCTTCGAGGTCTTGCTGCTCGCATTTTTGTTGCACTACAGGCTCGTCTAACTCCCCCACCGTTATTTCTGTGCCATCGGACAAGATCAAATCGAGTTCTAAAACGTGATCAATAGTCTTGCCGTAAATAACCGAATGCGCGCCAGCAGAATTATTGGCCACCATGCCCCCGATTGTCGCGCGGCTGCTGGTCGCCACATCGGGTGCAAATTGCAATCCGTGTGGTTTGAGAAATGCATTGAGTTCATCGAGTATCACGCCTGGCTCAACTCTGACCCAACCTTCTTCGGCATTGAAGTCGAGAATGCGGTTCATGTATTTCGACATATCCATTACAATGCCGTTGCCCACCACACCGCCGGCAAGCCCGGTGCCACCACCTCGAGGGATCAGTGGAGCCTCGTATTCATTGGCGAGATTGATGACATGCAAAACATCCTGCTTGTGTTTGGGCAAAACAACGCCAGCAGGTTCAATTTGATACATGCTCGCATCTGTACTGTAAAGAATGCGCGACATCTTATCAAATCGCACTTCGCCCTCAATTTTTTGCATCAACATTCCTGCGAGGTTCATCGTCAATCATCCTCTCTTGATAACTTGACAATCAATCTATAAATCGTACCTTGAATTGGGTTACAAATTAAATATACATCCCGCCTGACTACGGGTCAAGGCGCGTCGCCTCCAATGTCCAACCAAGGAGCTTTATATGTCCGAAACACTCGCAATAGATGGTGGTGTTCCCGTGCGCGATACCGAAGCATCGCCGTGGCCGACATGGCCGGATAACACAGAACGAGAATGGGAAGAAGAAATCGTTCCCATCCTCAAAGAAGTCTATCTCGATCAAACCGAAGGTCTTCCCGCACCTGTGGGGCACCGCTTTGGTCAGGCATTTGCCGCCTATTGCGATGCGGCTTATGGCGTGATGATGCCCAGCGGAACCACATCTATTGCGGCTGGATTATCCGCCGCGCTCGACCTCGATGGCATGGTTGATGGCGGCGAAGTCATTATTCCCAATTACACCTTTATTGCCACTGCAAGTGCCCCCATCTCGGTGCGATGCTCTCTGGCACTTGTCGATATCGATCCGGTGAGTTTTACCATATCGCCCGAAGCGACCGAAGCCGCCATCACAGACCAGACCGTCGCGCTCCTTCCCGTTCACCTGGGAGGACACCCGGCCGATATGGATGCACTCAATGATATTGCGAGTAAGTACAACCTCAAAGTCATCGAAGACTGCGCCCAGGCACACGGGGCGGAGCACAAAGGGCGTAAAGTGGGTTCTCTGGGCCATGTGGGGGCATTCAGCTTTCAGTCGAGCAAAAATCTGACTTCGGGCGAAGGCGGATGTCTTCTCACCAATGATCGAGACCTCAGAGATCGGGCATGGGCATTCCGCGATGTGGGCAGACGCCCTGGGGGGGAGCGGTGGGAGTATCCCCGTCTGGGTTGGAATTATCGCACCTCTGAGTATCTGGCTGGCATATTGTTAAAACGGCTGTCCAAACTCGAACCTCAAATCGATTTGCGGAATAAAAATGCGGCTTATCTCAGCAAGGGGCTGGATGAAATCGGTGGATTGGAGCCGCCGCGATGGCACCCCTGGGTCACACAGCACGGCTATCATCTGTATATGATGCGCTACAACAGCGAGGCGTTCGGCGGGAAAACACGCGATGAATTTATCGCGACCTTACAGGCCGAAGGCATTCCCTGCACACCTGGCTATCAGCGGCCCTTAACCGATGAAGGCGGTCTCAAAACCGTGATGGACCGACATCCACATCTGATTCGCCGTTTGCCGTGTCCCAATGTAGAAGCAATATGCGCCTCCAGTGTCTGGTTCTTGCAAAACATGCTGCTGGGTGAACAGGAAGACATGGACGATATTTTAACGGCTGTCGCCAAAATCAAACGCGCGTTTGCAGCTTGAGGGGCTGATGATATGGCAATCGCCAAACGCCTCCTATTTATCCCCATCATTCTCCTCGCCATTGCTGCAGGGTATTGGTGGGGTGTTTATTCTTCAGAAAATCCTCCTGCCCCCTCCCCTGCGCAAAATCGCCTCAGCGGAGAACTCAGCCCTTATTTGCGCCTTCATGCACACAATCCCGTTGACTGGTATCCCTGGGGTGAAGAAGCACTCGCAAAAGCACGCCGCGAGGACAAACCGATCTTTCTATCCGTGGGATATTCGAGTTGTTATTGGTGCCATGTCATGGAAAGGCTGGTCTTCTCCGATCCGGATATTGCCCACTTGATGAACCAGTTTTTTGTCAATATCAAGGTTGACCGCGAAGAACGTCCCGATATCGATAAAATTTACATGACCGCCACCCAGCTTATGACCGGGCACGGCGGATGGCCCAACTCTGTTTTTCTCACGCCAGACCTCAAACCCTTTTTTGCCGGTACTTACTTTCCCCCCGAAGATTCACATGGACGCCCGGGATTTCCGCGCGTGATTCAGGCACTGCATGTAGCCTGGCAGGAAAAGAGACAGGAACTCGAAAAACAGGCCGATCAGATATCGCAATCCATCGCGCGTATTCACACGACACGCGCCGTTTCAGAAAAAGTGGAAGGAGACCCGATTGGCAAGGCGATTGACCACATAGAAAATCGATTTGATCCCGTCAACGGCGGCCTGGGCACAGCCCCGAAATTTCCGCCTGATCACGCACTCAATCTGTTGTTGACGGCCTATCGACAAAATCCTCGGGCAAAATACCTCGATATGGTCGAGCAAACACTAAATCACATGGCGTTAGGTGGTATCCACGATCACCTTGGCGGTGGTTTTCATCGCTATGCAACAGATGCACAATGGCGCGTGCCGCATTTTGAAAAAATGCTCTACAACCAGGCCCTCCTCACCCACAACTTTCTCAGTGCTTACCAGATTACTAATAAAACGGTCTATCGCATTGCAGCAGAGGAAATTCTGAACTTTGTTTTGCGTGAAATGACAGACCCTAAAGGCGGATTTTACTCCGCTCTCGACGCAGAAACTGAAGCAGAAGAAGGCGCGTATTATACCTGGACAGAGCAAGACATTCGCCAGACCCTGAAGAAAGATGCAGACTTCTTCCTATCGTGTTACGCGCTCGCGCCTATGCCCGAAGGCTCAACCGGTGTCATTTATAAGACCGATACAGACAGCGCGCTATCAGTCCGCCATCAAATTGACGCCACAACTCTGCGCACGCGCCTATCTTCACTTAAAGAAAAGCTCCTGAACGCTCGCAGCCAACGCACCCGCCCCCTCCTCGACGACAAAATCATCACAGCGTGGAATGGTCTTATGATCGGCGCGTATGCCCGCGCCTATGAAGTCCTCGGTCATCCCGAATACTCGAAGGTCGCACAAAAAGCCGCCGATTTTATTCACAACAACCTCCGCAATGCAGACAGCGACCTGTATCGCATCTATCGCGAGGGGCAACGCAAAGGAGAAGCCTACCAGGAAGATTACGCCTTTTTAATCAATGGCCTCCTCCACCTCCATCGCGCAACGCGTTCTGCCCGCTACCTCCAGGACGCTCTATCGCTTTCGGAGCGGATGCACACCGCATTTTGGGATACGATAGATGGGGGATATTTTCTCACGCAGAGCCAAAATGAGATGATTGTGCGTACCAAGAGCTTTTACGATAGCGCCCTGCCCTCTGGCAATGCCGTTGCCCTGCACGGTTTGTGGGAACTCAGGACATTGACACAGAACCCCCTGTATGCCCAACGCGCTCTCGCACTCATCAATAGCTTCGCTTCCCTTGCTGAGAATACGCCGGGCGCGCTCCTGCACTTTATCCACGGCACAATGATGGCATCCTCTCCCATCGCAATGCTTGCACCTGATAGTCTCGTCACTGCGTCCGCAACGGCCTTCCCTTCTGATAGCGCAAATATCCTCAAGGTGAATGTGCGCCTGAATATCGCTTCGGGCTGGCATATTCAAGCATCCAATCCCACCGACGATTATTTGATTCCTACACATCTCTCACTGGACACGGACATTGCCGAAATCACCCAAATCGACTATCCTCCAGCCGAGGACTTACAGTTTCCCTTTGCTGAGCGTGCCATTGCCGTTTATGCAGACAGCCTCAACGTGCCCCTTACTCTATCCTTCAAAACCCGACCACAAAACCTCTCGCTAATACTCACATATCAAGCATGTGACAGCACGCGATGCCTGTCCCCGCAGACACAACGCATAGCAGTAAATATAAAATAAAAAGGCACCTATCTCGGTGCCCTCTCGTAGCGATTGAATTTCAGTGGCCCTTCACACTTCACACTTCTAAACAAGCTCTCCCCCACAACTGCTTCCCGCACCCGCAGTGCATCCAAAGCAGTGATCTCGCACCCGTACGTTGCATCCAATCAGATCCTCAACGGTCAGTTCCCAGAGTTTAACTTCGCACCCAAAAGAATGCATATCGAGCATTTGGTTAAAATCACAATCGTAAACCTCGCCCTGCCATCCAACGCTAATTAGAGAGCGGCACATCAAATTATCGACCGTATGCGGATTAAAATTATCCTGTAAAGTCTGCATATAGCTGTTGTAAATGCCCCGGCGTTTGAGAAATTCCTCAAACCGGCTAATGGGCATATTGGTAATGGTGTAGAGCTTATTAAAATCAATGTTGTAGCGGGCTTTTAGCTCTTCTTTATAATCAGCTTCGAGTTCGGCCTGCGTAGGGGGTAAAGACGCACCAACGGGATTATAGACCAAATGGAGTTCCAATCCCGTGTCGGGTTGGGCATATCCAATTTCATTGAGAATCTGCAATGCCCGTATGCTTTTTGTGAAAACACCGCGCCCGCGTTGTTCATCCACATTTTCTTCGAGATAACACGGAAGCGAACACACCAATTCAACTTCGTGCTCGCGATAAAACTCAGGTAAGTCTTCTTGCCCGGGTTCAAAGATCACGGTTAAATTGCAGCGCACCATCACGCGACGGCTCTGCTCGCGTATTTGTTCGACAAAATAGCGAAAATCTGGAATTAACTCAGGTGCGCCACCCGTTATGTCAACCGTCTGAATATCGGATGTTTCGAGAAATGATAGAATACGGTCAATGGTTTCTCGAGTCATAATCTCTGTGCGGATCGGGCTGGCATCTACATGACAGTGGTGACAGGCTTGATTACACAACTTGCCGACATTGACCTGCAAAATATCCAATTGATTGCGCGTGAGTTCCAGTTGTTCAGCGCGAAGTTTGCTCGCAAAATCGGTCTTGTGATCGTCGCTCACAATTTGCATCAAATCCATTGCTGCCAGTGCCATATTCAATCCTCTCTAACCGCTTTTTTCACCCGCTGGATGCCAGCAATTACATCTGTCTTAAAATGAATGCGAATCGCCCGTCTTTGTCGATCCGAAAGAGCGCGGGCATCGCCCAGAGCCTGTGCTTGCTTGAGCACGCCAAAAGAGAACGCTCGCCCTGGAATTGTTACATCCGTCTCATCTTCGCCTGTCAGTTGCACGACCACCACATTGTTCGGTCCTCCCTTGTGCAATTGTCCTGTAGAATGCAAGAACCGCGGACCAAATCCCAATGTAGTAGCCACCCGATATACATTGCATATCCGATGCCTCAGAGCCTGTAAAGCGGTGATATTATCTTCATTCATATCGACATAAGCGCACAAAGCGACATAATCGCCCGTCCGAACCTGATTGAGTAGCCCAGCAATACAACTATTGAGATCTTCAATTTTTCCCAACGCCTGCGCATTGGATACATCGGCGTAAATTAGGACATCCTCATGAATAAAAAACGGCGTTTGAACCGGTAATGTTCCCTCTTTTTCATAAGCCTGTGTCAATTCCGCCGTAAAATCTTTGCTCTCCTGTACATTGGGTTGGTCAAAGGGATTGATATTCAAAACCGCGCCAGCGACCGCGGTAGCGTATTCCCACCGAAAAAATTCTGCCCCCAGGTCTAATAGCTCTGCCACATCGATCTGAATAATTGGAAAATGAGCCGCTTGCAGATTTTCTATACTTGCATCCTGTTCAGGGTCTGCCTCGTCTTTTAGTCGGATATAGACAAATACCCGATCTTCACCGTACATATCGGGCGTGGCAATCTCTTCTAAATCAACAGGTATGAGACCCCGACCATTTTTTCCCGTGCTTTCGGCTAAAAGTTGCTCCAGCCACGCACCCAAATCCCACAGTTTGGGAGAGGTTACAAGCGTCACTTTGTCTCGTCCTGCTTTTGCCAACTCACCCAGAATAAGGCCCAACAAGAGACCGGGATTCTGCTCGTCCAATGCCTTGCATCGATTTCCCATCGCCACTGCGCGTGCTAAAAATCCTTGCACATCAATGCCGATCAATGCTGCGGGCACCATCCCAAAATTTGAAAGTGCTGAAAATCTGCCGCCAATTTCTGGCAAACCATAGAAAACAGACAGAAAGTTTCGCTCTCTGGCAAGCGTCTCCAGATCAGAACCCGGATCTGTAATGGCGATAAAGTGCTGCCCCGCCGCATCCCCAATTGCTCCCTGCATTTTTTTCCAGAAGAACTCGCAAAATGCGTGGGGCTCGGTTGTCGTTCCAGATTTGCTGGCGACAACGCAAAGGGACGTCTCTAAATTTACGGCATCGGCAAATCGCTGTACTTGTGCGGGAACCGTAGAGTCCAGCACAAGCAACCTGGGCCAATCCTCCCGACAGCCAAAAGTCATCGCCAGCACTTCGGGACACAAACTGCTACCGCCCATTCCCAAAAGTAGAATATCCGTTATCCCTTTATCGCGCACCTGCTGTGCAAAAGCGCATAGGGCGTCTGCACGATCGCGTATTTGAGGTGCGATATTAAGCCATCCCAACCAATTGGACTCATCCGTCCCCGACCAGAGTGTGGCATCGCCGCGCCACAGCCGCGCTGTATTGCCATTTTTCGACCATGTTTTCAAAGCGCGATCAACTGCTGGCCGAAACGCGCCCAAAGATACTTGTATATCTGAGATACTCATTTTCACTGATTATTCAAAGACCAATCGTAATCTAAAAACACAATTTGAAGACCGGGGTGATTTTGCAAATACTGGATATCGTCTTTCGATAAAAAAAGAGAGATATAATCCAACACAGTCTCGCCGACCTCACGCGCTTGCACATAAGACGTAAAATCAGAGGAAAACCAATCAAAAATCGCAGATAGATTCACAACTCCTGTCTCCCGATTAATCTGAACATGCATTGGGTTGCGAATCATATCTCGCATAACCGAATTGAGCTGATCATCCAACTTGTCAGGCGTAAATGCTTTGTTTAGCAAACGCGGACAACTCACTGCCGCGCAATTGATTGCTGCGTGAATGCGCGGATCGGAAAACTGTTTGCGAATAATCTCGTGCTCGATTTGGTCCAATGTGAACTGACGCTCGCCAACGACAAATCGATATATTTTAAAAAAGCCAAAAGCCGGCGCGATTTCGGTAACGGAAGAGATGGGATAGGCTTTTGAGACCCCTGCAAGTGCACAGGCGTTGTACGCATTGATCCAAAAGGCAAGGCTGTCTGCGCGGCTGGGAAAAAACTCGGGATGCGTATCGGGACTGATCTGCGCGAGTTGATCTACAAAAGCCTGCAAATCCGCGTCTGTTTTTACAGCTTCGTAATCCACGCGTCCCTGTGCATTTACAACGCGTCCGAGCATGCGGTTGAGCGGTGCATAATCAAATGTCTCGGCTCCACTTTGAGACGCAAATCCAGCGAATAAGAGGCCGATTATCAAGGCAATGACTTTATTCATTGATCAAAAAACGTCAGATAAGGTGTGTTATCCATCTCCCGCTGGAGCAAAACCGCCAATTCCATCGCGTGATAATCTCCCCACATCGAAGACTCGCCGCATGCGACTTTTTGCCCACCGGGCACATAGTCCCACCCATTGGGATTGTGATAAATAGAATGAAGAATAAGACCCTGGTGTTCTTCGTCTTCGGACAAATAGGGCGCATCAAATAGCGTATGGGCCACAGTTAGAGCAGCTTGGCGATAACGCGTATCGTCCAGATATTTGCCCAAACGGTAAAGCCCTTGCGCTGCAATGGCAGCAGCAGAACTATCCACGGGTTCACAGTCATTGTAAGGATCTGATATTTTATCGCTATAGCTCTCAATCAAGCCCGGCGCGCCTGCATCCCAAAATGGAATGCCATCGGCAGAAGTGATACTGTCGATATAATAATCTGCTGTTGCACAGGCCGCTTTGAGCATCCAATCATTAATCGCATCCCTACCGCCATAAAGATCGAGCGCGTCATCTGACAGATGCGCCACATATTCGAGCAATTCTGCATAACCAGTCACTATCCAGGCCAATCCCCGGGTCCATGTCGAAAATGGTGAATAACCCTGCTGTGTACTCGGGCAGCGGTAATTGCCGTCGTTGACATTAAAAATGGACTCGTGTACAACCCGTCCTCGCACATCGTACCGATCGCGCCCCTCGCCGTAATACACATTGAACTGCGCGGTCGTCTCGGCGTGGTGAATCAAGCGCTCGAGCAGCGAAACTGCTCGGTCATTTTCCCCCATCAAAACGTGACCGAGGTCGTGCGCCACAGCCAATGCACGACACGACCTGATGGTATCTGAAAATAGGGAATGCGGCCCATTAAACGAATGAATATACCCTTTGCCATCGCCAATGGTCGTCCAGCGAGCAGCCTGGACAGCGCCAGATGCTTTGAGAGCGAGTTCATAAAAGTGCTGCTCCCATTCATTTTCCGGAATTATACCTTCTCGCATCAATCGCCGCAAATTGCCATAGGTAGATACATTGTTAAACCCGTGATCGTGTACGCCAATATGCGTCACATGAGACGCCATGTGATCGAGCGTGCCCTTGCGCCCAATCTGCAACAGATCTTTTTCCCGTGTGATTTCATATCCCAAAATGGCGCATCCAAATTGGAATCCCTGCGTCCACTCGGTCCATCCGCGGGTAGTGTATGTACCACCTTCTGTAAATACCGGTGTTCCCCGGCCTGGATCCCACGTCGAATCGATATTGCGAATTTTCTGTGCGGCCAGTTTAAAAAAACGATTCAGCCTGACTTTCAGGTCGCCAGGCTGAATATTGACATTCACCTTCATCCAACCTCCAATGATTTTTCACCCTTGATTTACTGCTCCAGCAAAATCGATATCTGCGCGGGTGACGGCATTTTCACTGTGGGTTGTCACCGTGACAGTAAGAGTTTTTGTTCGGCTGTTGAGGCTGATATCCGAATGGTGATTATTTTCGTCCATAATCTCCGTCAGTCTGCGCACAAAAGCCATAGTTGGCACAAATTTCTCAAAATGCCAAACGCGCTGCAATTCTTTTGTGTCTTCCAAATATTCCCACCCTTCGAGATCGGCAACCTCTGCGCGAATCGCATCTTCGGTCAGCAGGGTTTTGTCTTCAATAGCCATCGTGATAACTCCTTGGTGATAAGTAAATGGATACGTGGCAATATATGCGAAAAAAGCATATCGTCAACAGTGGATAGATCTGTCCAATTTCACCGCTGCAAACCGGCTAATTTAAGAGCACTCTGATAACATTGAGGCGTATTGATATTCATCAAAAATCGGAGATAGGGATCAATCTGTGTGAGTGCGTCTTGTGCAACGGTCTGGATGCTGCATACATCGACCAATGCCAAAAGCCGCCGTTCCCCTTTTTCGAGTAGCAATTTGGCCTTTCGCCAGAGAGCAGTTCGATAAAGCGCGCACAAAGGATAAAACTGCCTATTTATACGGGGAATGACGATCTCTGACTCTGATGTTCTGTGCGATTTGAGGCATTGGATCAATTCAGTCGTGATAAACGGCATATCACAACCCGTCCCCAGTGCCCATTCAGAAACACCTTCGACATGTTTTAATCCTGCCATCAGGCCCATTAACGGACCTTGATTGGCAACGGGGTCATATATGGATAACACATGGGGTATAGCGGGTAAATTCTGGCCGGACGCACCCACAATCGCAATTGGATAAACAGATCCTCTCAGATTTCTGACACTTCGCTGGAGCAGGGTTTCATCGCCAAATGGCAAGCTATACTTGGGTTTGCCCATTCGCCTGCTTTCACCGCCTGTAAGGATGATTCCTGCGTCATTCATAGGAAAAAAGGCCGCTTCCACAAGCCTTTCTTTATTTATTCAATACCGAGACTCTCGGCTTCTTCAGATGTATAATATCTGATGCCTTTGGCCTCCAATTTCTTACGCGCCCTTTTGCCCCGCTTGCCCCCCCGCCTCACCTGCGTAAGCAAACGTCTGGTTTCTTCGAGATCTTTATTTACGTAACTGGATTTCAAAACGCAACCTCCTTTGAATCTGGCGAGTCTTCTGTCTCATATATGAAGCAAAAAATATATATAAATAAGTCCTCAATTGCAAATTGGTAGATGCATACATTTACATCTGTCTAAGATATAAGTTGACGCTTGATGTATATTATAATGTTGACGCGTGCTCTATATAGAGTTATTTTATAAACAAATCGCTTGAGATGTAAAACCTCGTTTCTCCCTCATGTTCCAAATCCCACATCTCTCCTCCGTCTTCTCATAAGGAGTTTTTTTTATGGAATCTAAGACGCATTTTAAGTGCCTTGCCCTTGGCATCGTTGCCTTACTTGTAATGAGTGGCTCTGCCATATCACAAGAAGAGGAAAAGCCGCGTCCCACAAGCGCGGATACAACAGCCTTACCTCCACTTACTGATATACTCGAAGAAGTGGTCGTACTCGAAGAATTGGTGGTTATTGGTTCACGCGCACAACCGCGTTCTGTAGCGGAATCCGCAGTGCCCATCGATGTTGTTACCGGTGAAGATTTTGTCAAGCAAGGCGATACGGATGTACAAAATCTCCTGAGAGATATGGTGCCTTCTTACAATGTGAATACAAACCCGATTAGCGATGCCTCCACCGTCGTGCGACCGCCCAGTATGCGTGGGTTGGCACCCGACCATACGCTGGTCCTCATCAATGGCAAACGCCGCCATCGCGCCGCTGTTATTCACTGGATAACCAATGGTGTTGCCGACGGCGCCCAGGGGCCAGACATAGCCCCCATCCCCTCTATCGCCATCAAGCGCGTGGAAGTCCTGCGTGATGGCGCGTCTGCGCAGTACGGCTCTGACGCCATTGCCGGCGTGTTGAATTTTGAACTTAAAGACAATTACAAAGGCGGTTCTTTTGAGGTCAAGCCAGGTATTTTTCAGCAAGGCGATGGTTTCGCTTATGCTTTTGCCGGTAATATCGGTCTGGGCACCCCGGATGCCTGGGTCAACTTCAGCGCGGAATATGGCAACGAGGATGAAACCGACCGTTCCGTGCAACGCGACGATGCCGCGCGTTTGATACGCGTGGGCAATAACCGTGTGGAAGATCCCGCACAAATTTGGGGTCAACCCTACATTAGAGACGATCTGAAATTCTTTGTCAACTACGGCATAAACATCAACGACAATGTCAAATTATACGGCCATGGGAATTACGCCAGCAAAGAAGTCGAAGGCGGTTTCTACTTCCGCAATCCCAATACGCGAGGTGGCGTATTCAAGGGGCCTGTAGTGATGTCCGACGGCACCACTTATTATGATCCGGGCAAAGCTGCTGAACTCGGTATTGTCGATGGCGTAAACGGGCATCTGGTAGCAACATTGCTCACCGGCAATCTGAGACAGGTTCTCGAACCGTCCGAAGATACTGGTCTTAGAATTCCCCAGGAGTTCATCGTGGCCATTAGCTGCAGTGAGCCGGATGCCGCAGCCTTACAACGCGTTTTTGACGACCCCGATTGGTTCACCTTCCAGGAATTTTTCCCCGGTGGCTTCACACCCCGATTTGGCGCGTTTATGGACGACCGCGCCTTTCTGGCGGGTATTAGGGGATCGCAAGGGCTGATGACATGGGATCTCAGCGCGTCTTATGGGCGCAACGAAGCCGATTACTTCATCTTCAATACCGTGAATTCCTCCTTGGGTCCCAACCAACCCTGGCCCAATGGACCACAAGTTGATCCCAGTCACGAAGATGCACCGTATTTTGATCCTGGAACCTATATCCAGACAGATACCAATTTCAACTTCGATATCACCTATCCGTTTAGCGAGCAATTTTTCTTTGCCGCCGGTCTTGAATACCGCACGGAAAATTTTGAAATCGTTCAGGGACAACGAGAATCCTGGGTTAAAGGTCCGCTGGCAGAGTATGGATTTACTGTCGCGTCCAACGGGTTCTCGGGCTTTGGCGAAATTGCCGCAGGCTCCTGGAGCCGCTCCAACTGGGCGGTTTATGGTGACGCCGAATTTACCCCGCAGGAAGACTGGTTGCTCGGCGCGGCATTGCGCTTTGAAAATTTTGATGATTTTGGATCCACGACCAACTTCAAGCTGGCGACCAATTACGGGCTTAACGAGAATACAAAGGTGCGCGGCAGTTTTAGCACGGGCTTTAGAGCACCCACGCCGGGGCAACAAAATGCCTTTAACGTATCCACGATCTTCGATCCCACAATCGGTGATTTGACAAATGACGGCACAATTCCGTCAAACAATCCCGTTGCAGAATCCAAGGGTGGTGAACCGCTCGATTCCGAAAAATCGACCAATATCTCGGCTGGTATTGTTTTTGAAATTCCCGTTTTTCCCGTGGATACCGGTATTCCCCCTGTCAATATTACGGTGGACTATTTCCACATTTTGGTGAAGGGACGCTTGACGCTCTCACAAAATTTCTCCCTGACCCCAGCAGAAGTCGATGAACTGCTCAAGGCGGGTATCACGGCTGCGAATTTTATTACAAATTTCAAATTTTTCGTCAATGACTTTGACACCAAAACCCAGGGTATTGACGTCGTGCTCACGGCTCCGGTGTGGTGTGATGGCCTGCTGAGTCTGGCGTATAACTTGACGAATACCGAAGTGACCAAACACAATCTGGAGACCCTGGGCGCTCAAAGGATTCGAGAATTGCAAGAGGGTCTTCCCAAACACCGCGGGAATCTGACGGTAGTCAAACCGTTGAACGATATGCTTGAGGTGCTGGGACGTCTCCGGTATTACAGTTCGTGGTACGATCAAGAAGATGACTTCGTTTATGGCGACGAATGGGTACTGGACGCCGAGGTTAGTTACACCATTGCCGAGCACTCAACGGTAACCGTTGGCGGTCAGAACATCCTCGATATCTATCCCGACATCAATCCAAATGCAACGAGCGGTTCGGGGCATTTATACAGCCAGTACAGCCCATTTGGTTTTAGCGGCGCATTCTGGTACGCCAAATACCACTTCGGCTTTTAGGTCGTAGTTCAAAGGATTGTTCACCCATCATTGAGAAGGCGAGTTTTTTTAGAACTCGCCTTCTTTTTTTATAGCACATTTGGTAATGATGCTTTATTTTTTTAATAAGCTGGAATGCCTGAAGTCCAAAAACCGTATTTCTCCCCAGTGTTCACAACACAAGGAGTTTTTTTCATGCAATATAAATCCCATTTCAAGTCTCTCGCCCTTGGCCTCGCTGCCCTGCTTGCGATGAGTGGCACTATCGTATCACAAGAAACACCGCGTACCGAAAGTGCAGATACAACTGCCTTACCCCCACTTACAGACATACTCGAAGAAGTAGTCGTGCTCGAAGAATTGGTGGTCATTGGTACCCGCGCACAACCGCGTTCTGTCACCGAATCCGCAGTGCCCATCGATGTGGTTACCGGCGAAGATTTCGTCAAGCAAGGCGGTAGCGATGTACAGGACTTGCTGAGAAATGTTGTGCCCTCTTATAACGTCAATCTCCAGCCGATCAGCGATGCGGCAACCGTCGTGCGACCGCCCAATCTGCGAGGGCTGGCACCCGACCACGCGCTAGTACTCGTCAACGGCAAGCGACGCCACCGCGCCTCCGTGATTTACTGGCTGGGCAATGGTCTCTCCAATGCCGCACAGGGGCCAGACATATCCGCTATCCCGAGTATTGCCCTCAAGCGTGTGGAAGTCCTGCGCGATGGCGCGTCCGCGCAATACGGTTCTGACGCCATTGCCGGCGTGTTGAATTTTGAACTCAAAGACAATTACGAAAGCGGCTCTATTGAAATCAAACCCGGTATTTTCCGGCAAGGGGACGGGGGCACTTACGCCTTAGCTGGAAATATGGGTCTGGGCACACCCGATACATGGATCAATCTCAGCGTGGAATACGGCAATACAGATGAGACTGACCGCTCTATCCAGCGAGACGATGCCGCGCGTTTGATACGCGTGGGCAATACTGATGTGAATGATCCCGCACAACCTTGGGGGCAACCCTTTGTTAGAGACGACTTGAAAATTTTTGCCAACTACGGTGCCACCATTAACGACAATATCGAGTTCTACGGGCACGGTAACTATGCGAGCAAACAGGTCGAAGGCGGGTTTTACTTCCGCAATCCCAATACGCGCGGTGCTGTATATCAAGGCCCCGTATTGATGTGGGACGGCACGAACTATTACACGAAATCGGAAGCCGAAGCCCTGGGTATTGTCGATGGGGTCAACGGGAATCTGGTCGCGACATTGCTCGTTGGCAATATGAGCGGTGGCGATGTGCCCGTGGTGCCCATAAGCTGTTCGGTACCGGATGCAGCCGCCTTAAGACAGGTTTTTGACGATCCCAATTTATTCACATTCCAGGAACTCTTTCCCGGCGGGTTCACCCCCCGATTTGGCGCGGATACAGAAGACCGCGCCTTTCTGGCGGGTATTAAGGGCTCGACGCAATCGCTGCTGACCTGGGACCTCAGCGCATCTTATGGGCGTCACCACTCCGATTTCTTCATCTTCAACACCGTAAATGCCTCTTTGGGCCCCAACACGCCGACGGAATTTAATCCCGGCGATTATATCCAGACAGATACCAATTTCAACTTTGATGTGACATACCCATTCAGCGAAGAGTTTTTCTTTGCCGCCGGTCTTGAATATCGCACTGAAAATTTTGAAGTTGTGCCCGGCCAGCGCGAGTCTTTTGAAATAGGCTCCCTGGCGAGTCAAGGATTTAGCTCGGCTTCCAATGGGTTCCCCGGTTTTGGTGATATTGCCGCGGGAAATTGGAGCAGGTATAACTGGGCGATTTATGGAGATGCCGAATTTAGTCCACAGGAAAACTGGTTGCTCGGCGCTGCCCTGCGTTTTGAAAACTTTGAGGATTTTGGTGCCACGACGAATTTCAAGGTGGCGACCAATATCGGGTTGAACGAGAACGTGAACGTGCGCGGCAGTTTCAGCACGGGCTTCAGAGCACCCACGCCCGGCCAGCAAAATGCCTTTAATGTCACGACTGAGTTCGGCGAAGATGACGACGGCAATTTTATCCTGGTCAATAGAGGCACGATTCCCTCTATCCATCCCGCAGCGGCATTGGTAGGTGGCGAAGGGCTTAAACCGGAAAAGTCCGTCAATATCTCGGCTGGCTTTATTTTTACGAAGCACGTTTATCCCGTCGATACCAATATCGCTCCGCTCAATGTAACGATAGACTATTTCAATATTTCAGTGAAAGATCGCATGACGACCTCCAGCGACAAAGCACTTACGTCTCAACAAATTGACCAGTTGGAGGCTACGGGCATCAATGCGAGAAACCTCCAAGAATTTGCGTTCTTTACCAACAACTTTGAAACGAAAACCCAGGGGATTGACTTTGTTCTCACGGCGCCAGTGTGGTGTTATGGCGAACTGAGTGTCGCGTATAACTACACCAACACCGAAGTGACCAAATACGACTCTAACCTTCTCGACGAACAACGCATCACGCTATTGGAGAAAGGTCTTCCCAGACACCGCGGAAACTTGACCCTGTCAAAACCCATAACGCCTTATTGGAGTGCATTGGGGCGCGTCAATTATTACGGTTCTTGGGATGAGTGGAGCGTGGGCCATCAAGTCTTTGGAGACGCATTTTTGATCGACCTCGAGTCCAGCCTTTCTCTTGGCAACGGAGCGACCATAACCGCTGGCATTCAAAATATTCTCGATGTCGAACCCGATAATATCGAAGAAGGCGTCAACCCGGGTCCCATAGTCGGCAGGCCATTCGGGGAGTACAGCCCTTACGGTTTTGGCGGCACATTCCTGTACGCAAAAGCCAGTTACAATTTCAACTTTTAAGTGTTGTGAGCCGTTAAAAAGAAGCCGAGTTTTTTGAAAAACTCGGCTTCTTTTTTTAAAACAAAGAACTTTGAAGATCAGCAGTCTGCCTTTCGCGACAGAGCTGGGCGATCTGAGCGCCTATAATAAAAATAATTGCCGAGAAGTATATCCACAAGGCCACGACCACCAGCAGAACATAAGCCCCGTACAGATACGATATAGAACCGAAGTGACTCAAGTAATAGCCAAAGCCCCATTCGGTGAATTTCCACAGCAGAGCAGCCCAAAAAGCACCTGTAGCCAGCATCTTTATCTGGATCTTTTGGTATGGAAGCAGCCAGTATAACCCCAGAAAGACGGCAAAAATCAGGGCGAGGGAGGTAAGACCGTAGAAGTAGGTGATATATGTGTGCAGCAGAGATGGGGCAGTGTCGATGACGGTAGATAGGATGGGCAAAGCGAGGACTAATAGAAGAAAAATATAGATTACCAGAAGTACCATAGTGAGATCTTTCAATTTGCCCACTGCTATTGGCAAAATCCCTTGCAAGAATTTTATCCAGCGTCCTGGGGTATTTATATTTTTTATCTGGTCCATCGCGACCAACTCTGTCTCATCCCCTTTCGGTCCTAAATTGTGTTCGATCTTGAAGACCGCATTGAGCAGGGTTCGCATGCTGCTGAACAGACTACTGGCACTCACTATCAAAATCAGCAAACCCGAAATCCCATAAGCCTGTTTGAAGGTCATGACACCTGAGACGCGCAAGGATAAAACCTCCTTCAGATACTCGGCCTCTTCTGGATATGGGATGAGCACATCCACCGTTTGATTGACCAGGTGAGCTATCGCCCTCACGTCCAGAATGGCCTCAAGTGCGAAGAAGATCAGAAAGACCAGAGGTACAAGGCACAAAAGAGTGGCAAAAGCCAGGCCGCCACAGAGCAGAAAGAGATTGTTATCGCTCATCCTGACAAACAGACCGCCCAGATAGTAGGCACAAAAGCCTTTTTTTGTTATTTGTTTGCCCATGGATTTCAGAGGTTAATAATATAGATGAACGCCTGCATTTATGATAAAGTTGTGCCCAATATATACCCTGTATTGCCCGTTTCCAACCCCAAACTCAGATATTGCGCTTGCTATTGCGCGTTAAGACCTGAAAAATTCTCTGGCGCGTTCTGGTCGTCGGCCTCGGTCCACTCTCCTTTGGTCTTTACGGATTTTTTCGATACATAAAAAAGGCCATGGTATAAATCACCATGGCCTTTTTTATGATTCCACCTACCTGGCTATCCTTCGTCCCCTGCTTTAGCGGTATCTACTACTGTGGGTGCGGGCGCTGCATCTGCGGAATCCACTGCTGTGGGCGCGGGTTCTGGAGGTTTTTCGCCCCAGAATGTCGCATCAGTACTCACCTGATAGACAATGCTTCGATCCGTCAGATACACTTCTGGGCCATCTCCAATCCGCACATAATTGCGTGCCCAATCGGTACTCGACCTGCCGAATACCGCGTGCGCGAGCATCTCATCTTTCGCATCATAGATCTTGACATGCGTTCCCATCGCGTCATCTACGGCATACTTAGACCAGTTGTCAGCCTTGTCTGTCATTGTGGTCTCGCGACTTACCTTCAACACCTGTTCAAATAGTGCCGTGATCCGATGGTCCCGAACTTTCAAAGTATCGTGTCCCACAATCGTCCATTCAAGATCCTTCTTTTGTAGCGTCAGGCTATCGCCCTCTGTCATCATTTCAACCTTGTAAATATCATCAGTATTTTCGGGAAAGACCTGGCCTGTAGGGGTCGTATATCCGCTCTCCCGCACCTGCAAAAGCGCGTAAAGACCCAGCAGCACTGCAATCCCTATGAGAAGCCATTTTAAATTACTCATAGAGCGCCTCCAATCGCTTTGCACTCGCCACCACAAGTCGCCACTGCGCCAGACCTAAAACAATGACCAGCAGCACAGGCAGCACAATATTGAGGGTTTTCACTGTGGTTCGAGTCGTGTCTTCTACTGTTTGCAGCGGTCGCGTTGTAATCTCACGCGATCTCAAAGCCACGAGGTCGCGGTCGCCAATGAGCACATCCACCGCATTCATCACAAAAATCCCATTAGACGGCACCTGCCCTCCCCCGCTGTCGAGCAGAAAATCGGAGGACGACACCAGCACCAATTGGCTCATCACATTTTCCAGGCTGTCTGAGGTAGCCGTCGCGTAAACTCCAACCACCTTGCCCGGTTCATTGAGCGATTGAAATGCCTGATTTTGAATGGGGTTGAGATTGATAAACCCGGCCGCTGCACCCGAATGGTCTGACGTGACCAGCAAAGGCTTCACAAGGCGCGTTGAATCAGCCGTATCGTAAACAATTTCACTGGAAAACAGCATCTGAACTTGCTCTAAGCCACTGACTATTTCGTGATCGGGAAAAGATTGCAACACGGGAAAAAATGGATACTCTACCGCTGAATTAAAGCGCAAAAAACCGCGTTGCTGTGACACCGTAACCGTGCCACAAATTCGGTCCATCACCAGATTGTCAGCCAGGCTCACGCCAAAGGGTTCGAGTACCTCGAAGATATTGGACTGAATGGGCGTCCCTCGCTGCGCCTGAAGGTCGCCATTGATCTTGTTTTGCGCCAAAAACAGATTGCCACCCGAGTTGATATAGTCCTTCAGCGCGCCGAGTGCATCTTCAGACAGAGAATCGACAACCCCATTGACGAGTAACATCTCAATATCGTCGGGTACGCCGGCACTCAAAAAAACCGAACGCACATCGTAGGCTTCCCGAAGCCTCGCACTCACCCGCTCCATTGCCGGTGCCGAAGCCCCGGTATTTGCTACTCCGACTACAGAGCGGTTATCGTCAACCAGTTTTTTAATTCGCGTTGTAATCTCGTATTCCAGCCCCGTGGTCGTTTGAATAACCGGCAACACCTCTCGCTTGTCGCCGTAGAGCAGCACCATTCCCATATAAATGCGTTTTACCTCAAACTTGTCGTTTTCGAGTACCTGCAATTGTACGGGCTGAATACCCGATTTTTGCGCGTCAAGCGCCAATTTTTCATCGTCATCAGGCCTGTAAAACTCAAACCGAAAATTGCCATCTGAATACGCGGCATATTCTTCCAGAATATCCTGCAAATACCGCCGTGTATTGCCGTATTGCCCGGGCAAATTTTCGGAAAAATAGACTTTGGCAGTCAAAAAATCGTCGATCTTCTCGAGTATCACCTTGCTCGATGGCGACAGCGAATAAATCTGATTCTCCGTCAAGTCCAGCCGAAAGAAAAAATTGCGGGAAACCAGATTGCCGAGTGCCACGAGCGCGATAGCAACCACAATAAAAATTACAAAGCTCTTTTGGGAATCAATGACTGGCATGACTACCTCCACTTCCGCATGTCAATAACGCGCACTGTAAGCACCAAAAACAACCAGATCAGCGAACCGAAATACACCAGATTGCGCGAATCGACAACCCCGCGCGACATATTGGACAAATGGTAATCGACCGCCATAAACTGAATGGGCACAGCAAGGGCTGCAGGCACAAAAATCAGCAATTTATCGAGCAGATAAAAAACCAATACAAATACTGCTGCGAGAATAAATGCAACCACCTGATTATCCGTCAAACTGCTCGTGAACGTGCCAATAGCTGCGTAAAATGCTCCCACCAGAGCCAGTCCCAAATACCCACAGATTACGCCGCCATAGTCGATATTTGTACCAACGGCCAGAAGTGTAAAAAAATGTATCAGCGTAAAACCCAGCCCGGCCAACACCAGGGTAAATGCCGACAAATACTTCCCGATCACCAGTTCAAAATTTTTAATCGGAAGTGTCGCCATCAACTCATGTGTGCCCGCGCTTTTCTCGCGTGCAAGCACCCCCATCGTGACCGCGGGTACAAAAATCAGATAAATCATCGGCGTAATATTAAATAGTGCCCGCATATCTGACTGACTGAACAGGAAGAATGTGTTGCTAAAGAAATAGCCGTTAAACAGGGCGAAAAACACCAGAAAAATATACGCCATGGGACTTTTGAAATACGCGCCGACTTCTTTGCGATAAATCGCCATTACATTATTCATCACTCCCTCCTTCCCCAGTCAATCCGCGGAACACATCTTCGAGGTGAACCTGATTTTGCGTCATCTCCAAAATGGCCCAGCCACTGTTTTTTGCATAATCAAAAATCGCCTCGCGGGGATCCACCTCACGGGCGTATTCTATCGACAGAACACTGCGCCCATCTACCATCTCTATATTTGCAACTTCGATATCATCAACGCTGTTGGTCAGCGCGGCGAGGCTCTCTTCATTGGTGTATTTTACATCGAGCGTCAGTTGTGTGCGTCCCATAAATCCCGCCATCAACTCCTGACTCGTCCCATTGGCTACAATTTCGCCGTGATCAATAATCACAATGCGATCCACAGTGGCTTCAATCTCTTGCAAAATATGGCTGGATATAATCACCATCTTCTGCTGGCCCAATTCTCGAATCAGGTGCCGAATCTCCACAATCTGGTTGGGATCCAACCCGGAGACCGGCTCATCGAAAATCAATACCCTGGGATCGTGCAGAATCGCGGCAGACAGCCCGACGCGCTGTTTATACCCCTTTGAACACGCAGAAATGGGCAGATGAATCACATCGTACAGACCACATTGTTCGACCACGCGATCCAAAGCCGTTTTGAACTCTCCCGCGTCTATACCGCGAATTTGAGCTATAAACTCGAGATAGTCATACACTCTCATTTCCCCGTACAGGGGATTCATTTCGGGCAAATAGCCGATTTGCTCGCGAATATCCAGCGAATGGTCCCGGATATTCATGTCGTCTATAAAGACATTACCGGCACTGGGTGCTAAAAAGCCCGTCATAATTTTCAATGTCGTAGATTTACCCGCGCCATTTGCACCTAAGAATCCGACGATTTCCCCGTCGTCAATCTCAAAATCAATGCCCTTAAGTGCATGAATGTCGCCGTAATACTTCTCCAAATTCTCAACTCGAATCATTCTGGAACTAACCTCCTGAAAAATGGGGAAGGACGACTAATTTTCAAAACCAAAAATTTAAACAAGTTTATGAAAAAAAATCAAGGAAAATTATAAAAAGAAGACAGCGATAAACACAGATAAAGATAAAAAATAAAAAAGGGCGTGCCCACAGGCCGCCCTCATTTCACATTTCACATTTCACACTTCATTCAATTCCATAAATCCGACCCAAATTACCCCCAAAGATCAGAGCTTCCGCCTCGTCGCCCAATTCCAACCGCTGAATCGCTCGCTTGACCTGAACCGGGCGATATTCCGGCAAATTGGACCCAAAAACGATCCGTTCGGCTCCCAATTCATCAACGGCTTGTTTGACTTCATGTGGCACGGTTTCTTCGGGATTAATAGCCCACAACTTGTGAAATCGCAGAATCGTTGTGCCCAGATACACATCGGGGCATTCACGACATACTTCAAGCGCTGTGTCAAACCCATCGGGAAAGCCCATGTGATCCATAATAATCGGCACCCCGGGCACTTGTCGCGCCACATTGCCAATGCGTTCGGCACTACAGTTGTCGCGTCCAGAATGAATCGATACCACAATCTCGAGATCTCTCGCCGCCTCGACAAACGGAATCACCATGGGATCATCCACATTGTATTTGTGAATAGCACCCATCAGCTTCACGCCCTGAGCACCGCGGTCAACATATGCCTTAAGTGCAGAAATCCCTTCTTCGCCCCAATGCGGATCCACGAGGGGACAGGGCAAAAGCTGAGAGTGTCTCGCTGTCTTGTCGAGCAATCCATCATTATCCGGAAGGGGCTTGGTCTGCGGCATTACCACCGCCATTTCAAACCCCGCTTCGGCTTCACATTCCAGCAAAGCATCAACCGTTATCTGCTGCCCATACCAATCATCTGTCAAATACGCTTCAAAATCTGCGGTTATCATAATGCCCTCCTTGGCTACCGAATATCCACGGGTGTCATCTCCAAAACCTGTTGTGGCTGCCCCATTGTACGCGCAAAGCGAAAAACGGGTTGTAACTCTGTGGCGAGTCGCGCCAGCGCATCGCCATTGCTCAGCGTGCGGATCAGTCCTTTTTCCATCACCTGTTCTATGAGCGTCTTTTCTTTGGGAAATACAACGAGGTTGAGAGAAGCATCAGTTTCCAACTCCAATGCCTCCCGAATTAGACGCATCGCGGTCTTCATGCCGCCCAATTCATCGATCAGACCATGCGCCCTGGCGTCCTCACCAGTCCAGATTCGCCCCTTTGCGACGGCGTGAACATCAGCCTGTGACATGTCGCGCCCCTCGGCAACCTTTGCAGTAAAATCTTCATAAATGCGGTCCAACCACGTCTGAAATCTCGCCCATTGTTCGGGTGTAAATTCTGCACCCGTGCCCCATATTAGCGCATTTTCACCCACTTGCGCTGTATCCCAGGTAATGCCCATACGCTCCCAAAACTCAGTTGTCACAAATTTGCCCGCTAACACCCCAATGGATCCCGTGATACTACCGGGTTGCGCCACAATTTTATCGGCATTCATCGCCACAAAATATCCTCCAGAACCGGCTACATTACCCATTGATACAATCACGGGTTTGTCTGCCTTCTTAGCTTTGGCAACCTCGCGCCAGATCGCATCAGAAGCAACATAAGACCCACCGGGAGAGTCTATTCGAAACAAAATTGCACGCACATCCTTATCCTTCACCGCATCGCGAAAAGCTTTGGTCAGGGTACTCGCGCCCATTGTCCCTGACGCATACAAGGGATCATAGGTGCTCTTGCCACGATGCACAGGTCCCACGCCGTAGATCAACGCCACCTTTGTCCCTTCACTATAAGGCTTTTCATCAATGCGCTTGAGATAATTCACGATATCCAGCCATTTGGTATCTTCGCCATGCTCTCGCTTCACCAGATCGCGCACCTCATCCCAATACGCCAGACTATCTACCAGGCCTTCGGCATGGGCAGATAATGCTAAAAATGGTCCTCGATTGATGAGATCGCGCACAGCTTCGGGCGTTGTACCCCGCGCCCGTGAAATACCCAGAACCATCTGATCGACCATCGACTTCAAAAGTATCTCACTCGCCTCGCGATGCGCGTCTGTAAATTTAGTTTCGGTATATAGGTTCATCGCATTTTTATACTCATACCGGTGATCCATCTGCACGCCAATCCCAAGCGAATCCAATGTCCCCTTCACAAAAGGGTGCTCCATTGCCAGTCCGATCAAACCCACATCGCCCGAAGGTTGGAGATAGATACGCTCAAATGCTGTCGCCAGATAATATCCGACATTTCCCGATCCAAATTCGCCAAATGTCTCGGCAAAAATCGCGGTGGGTTTTCCGCTTTTTCCAAACGCCAGAACCGCATCTCTTATTTCTTGTGCCTGCGCAAAGCCCATCGGTGCTCCGCCCCCTCGGGCCAGCAACCCCACAACGCGGTCATCTGAAGCCGCCGCGTCTAAAGCACCTACCACATCGCGCAGCGAGCGCACATCGTCTGAGATTAACTTTGCAAACGGATCTTCGGGTACATACTCCGCAACCCCCTGCTCCAGGTTGATCTCCAAAATCACCTGATCGGGTACGGGATCTTCGCCAGACATCAATACAACGGCCAAGATGGTCAGGACGACCAACCCAATCGTAATCCCACCAATCCACGCCAAAATTCGACCTATTTTCTTTCGCATAAAAACCTCCAGATAACCGGATTAAAATGACTTGCTGATATTCGATTGCAATAAGACGCGCCAATGTCTCAATGAGTTTCGACAAGTTAGTGATTCAAGACTTACCATACAAGAAAAAAGGATCAGGATGATCAGAGCCCGCACTGGAGTGGTTCTATCCAGTGATGCAAGAATGAACAGGATACCCCGCCCCAAAAAAGAACACCCCAGCATCAAAAATGCAGGGGCGCACCTTTTACAATTCGATTGTCGGGGTCAACTGCTTTAGGTGGTTATTCCGCTACATACTTGAGGTGAAAAAAATAAGGACTTTCTACTTGGCTGCATCCAGCCGGTTCAACTGTTCGGACCAATCGAGAATTCTCCGATCAGCGGTCACCAGCCTGTGACCAGCTAACGCAGTGGCGACAATGAGGCGATCTGCTGGGTCGCCGTGCATGTCAGGAAGAAGACCGACACGAGTGGCAATTTCACCATCAACGGAAATCTCGATCAAGCCCTGTGCCAGTTGCTCCCGGCGCCATAGTCCGACATCCATAGGAAACCTGATCCGTCCTTTATCCTTGAGCATTGCCACTTCCCAGAACGAAATTGCAGAGACTCCCACTTCATTGGACTGCCACGCCTGGTCAATCTCGCATCGGGCACTGGTCCCCAATCGCGGCACACCCAATCTGAGCCACAGCATAACGTGCGTGTCGAGTAGAATCACTTGTCACCGTCTCGCATTTTACCGGTTTCGGCCTCCCATTCCACGTCAATTGGCTATGATTCATTTCGTAATAAAGAGACTCTCTTAATCCCGAGGGTTTTAAGACAGCTTCTAAAAAAATACCGAGTGCCATAATACCTATGACACCCGGTTGTTTTACATAATATGCCGATAAAATTGCCCCTCACACAACCGATTCCAACAACCCCTGACTGCGGCGGTCCAGCGCCCGTATATCAGGCACCTCAAAGCGGTTATTATCCACATCAAAAATCATCAACCGCGTCTCTCCCAGCCACTGCGCGTTTTCGGCGACGGACTTGGCGACAAAATCGCGCCTGCCCCGGTCGGTATCGACAGTCCAGTAAGTCACTCCGTATTCATTTTGCAATGCCACAATCTTTTGTATCTCCGCCGTCAAATACCGATTATCCAGTTCTTCATACACGAGAGACTGGCTCTCTTTTGGCAAATCAGCCAGATCCTTGATCATGCAGATCGCTTCGTCCTTGATATCCAGAATGCAAAAATAGCGATCTGGTTCCGTCAAAGGCGCGGCTCGCACCACTTTCACGCGGGTATAGGACCGATCCCCTTCAATCGTCATCCGCAAAATCCACTGTGGCTCCTTAAACAAGCGGATCTTACGCGGATCAACCGATTCGGGATGCACCATCTCAATCGGTACCGGCTTCCATTCTTCTGTGTTTTCTACAATCTCTTCCACTTCCATCTCCAGCATATCCGTAGCCATCAAAATCTCCGATCAAATAATTCTTAATTCTCAATTTTTAATTTTTAATTCATTCACTCCAACTCTATCCCCACCGCAGTCATAAACATATCCAGCGTCGTCTCTTGCTGCGTCTTGACCAGGCGATAAAAAATGCCTTCCCGGTCCATCAACTCCTGATGCGTACCAACTTCGGCGATATTGCCTTCATCCATAACCACGAGCCGATCTGCACTGCGAAGGGTTGACAAACGGTGTGCAATAGCAAATGTCGTGCGCCCCTCGACCAGGCGCGCAATCGCCACCTGTATCTTCTTCTCGGTAGGTGTATCCAGCGAAGACGTGGCTTCATCGAGAATGAGAATCCGCGGATTGTGCAAAATTGCCCGCGCGATAGACACCCGTTGCTTTTCTCCGCCTGAAAGACGTCCGCCGCTTTCTCCTACCCGCATGTCATAACCATCGGGTTTTTTGACAATGAACTCGTGTGCTTCGGCTGCGATTGCGGCGCGCATCACCTCGTCAAAGGTCGCGTCTGGTTTGCCATAGGCGATATTTTCGGCAATTGTGCCATCAAACAAAAAGGGCTGCTGATGCACCATCCCAATTTGGGATCGCAAATCGCGCAAATTCACATCGGTCATCGGTACGCCATCTATCAACAACTGCCCGCGGTCGGGATCGTAAAACCGACACACCAGATTGATCAACGTTGACTTGCCAGCACCGGATTTGCCCACAAGCCCAATCATCTCACCCGCCTTCACCTCCAGGTCAATTCCTTTGAGCACGGGCTTGCCGGGATCATAACCAAAGAACACGGACTCGAACTCCAGATGTCCCTCAATTTTAGGCAAGCGCACAGCATCGGGTTTTTGGTATGGCTCGGGTTCGGAATCAATCACTTCGAACACGCGCTGCGCGCCGGCAAATGCCCGCAAAATATAACTGTAGAAATCGCCAAACCAGCGCAGTGGCTGGTACAACATCCAGAGATAACTCATAAATGCGATTAACGCACCCAACGTCAATTCGCCGCCCAGAATCTGTCTGCCGCCGAAGTACCATACAAAAAACACCCCCACGTTCATAAACAGATTTGTCACGGTCCAAAAAACAAACCAGGCCCGTTCACCTCTGGTATCCACATCGCGCAAATCTTCGTTGTATTGGTCAAAACGCTCGCTCTCTTTTGCTTCCTGTGCAAATGCTTTTACAACGCGAATACCGTGAATTGACTCATTCAACTGCGCTGAAAGTCTGCCCCACTTTCCCGACCACTGCGTCCAGAATGTCATAATGCGGTACCATATCCGTGTGCCGGCGAACACAATCAGCGGAATAGGTGCCACCACAAATAGTGTGAGTTGCCAGTTCATCCACGCCAGAAAGCCCAAAATACCGACAAATAACAAACTGTTGGAAAACACATAATAAAAATCATACGTCATGATCACTTCCATGCGGTCCGTATCATTATTCATGCGGGACGTCAGCGCACCTACTTTTCGCCGATCGTAAAAGCGAACGGGCACCATCTGAAACGCGCGGTAGAGATCTTCCCGCAAATCGCCGATAGCGCGCAACCCCAATGATCGGCTCAGCGCAGCCATCACCACATCGACGCCCCAGATTAATAGCCGTATAATAACAAGCCCTAAAATCAACAGTCCCAAGCGATTAAGGCGATCTGTTGAAGCAATTAATGGAATTGTAACCGCGTCCCAGCCCGCTGTCAAAACACCGTCAATCACATACTCCGTAATTTTGGGTGGCAACAGCGTAAATAAAGCGCTGACAAATGTCAGGGCTATGGTGGTGACCAGGCGCACGGGATAAGCGGCCATATAACTCACAATGCGTCGAAACGTCTGCCACTTTTTCAAACACGCAGCACACACCCCATTCTTTTCGGGCAATCTCTTGCCACAATTCTCGCAATGCGTCTGTTCTAATTCTGTGGGCAATATTAGTGGCTCATTGTCCTTCAACTGCCGGATGCCATCGGCCACTTCGGCAAACACAGCGGTAAGAGATGGCGAATAAGATACATGTATCTCGGGTCCTGCTTTGTGCGTCAACGCCAGAGCGCCCAACCCCACATGCTCCTCCACTTTCACGTCTTCCACATCGCCAATCGCCATCGTCTGCGTGCCATCCACACCCGATTCGGGGATCACCAGCACCTGTTGATCGGTCACCACCACCCACTGCGGGTTGTAATTCAGGGACGCGTCCAGATCTGTCGCCACCTGCATCAGCACAGTCTCGCCATTGGGCTTCGCCTCATTCAGTTTTTTTGCCACGGATGGCGGAAGTCTTTCGATCAATGGTTTTCCAGGTACATAATTCATGTGAAGCTATTCCTTAATTGCAATAATCTGTGAAATCTCTTCTTGCATCTGCACCAATTTGTAAAACATGCCTTTCTGTTCCAGCAATTCGCGGTGCGTTCCCATTTCCACAATGCGTCCGGCGTCCATCACCACCAGTCGATCGGCATTGCGAAGGGTGGATAAACGGTGGGCTATAGCAAAAGTCGTTCGTCCTTTGACCAATCGCACAACCGCATCTTGAATGCGTTTTTCCGTTTGCACATCAACAGACGATGTGGCCTCGTCTAAGATCAAAATCCTGGGATCGTGTAAAATGGCCCGTGCAATGGACACGCGCTGCCGTTCACCCCCCGAAAGCGATTCTCCTCGCTCGCCGATAAGCGTATCGTAACCATCGGGCTTTGTCACGATAAAGTCGTGTGCATGGGCAGCCCTGGCCGCTTCCACAATCTCATCGAATGTCGCGCTCGGCTTACCATAGCCGATATTTTCCGCAATACTGCCCGAAAACAGAAACGGCTCTTGCAACACAATGCCAATTTGAGATCGCAAATCCTCCAGCCGAATATCGCGCAAATTCACCCCATCCACCTCAATGCTTCCGCGGTCAACATCGTAGAACCGACAAATCAGATTTACCGTTGTCGTCTTGCCCACGCCAGATTTTCCCACCAGCCCGATCATCTCCCCCGGTTTGACATCGAGATTGATTTCGTGAAGCACGGGCTTGCTCTTGTCATATCCAAATGTGACGTCATCGAACTTCACGCGCCCTTCAATATGCGGCATCGGCACGGCATTGGGATCTTGATACGCCTCGGAGGGCGTGTCGATAATCTCAAAAATTCGCTCTGCACCGGCCATTGCACGCGTCATCCACGAATTGACCATCCCAAACCATTCCAAGGGGCCGTAGAGCAACATCATATAACTGTAAAAAGCCATCAAAGTGCCAAGCGTCAACTCCCCATCAATTACCTCAAGCCCTCCATAATACCATACAATAATCACGCCAGCCGCCGTCAATAAGGTCATCGTTTTGTAAAAAATGCCCCGATTGACCTCTGTAGTAATACCGATGCGCGTCAATTTATCATTGCGCCTTTTGAACACCCGAATTTCCTGCTTTTCCTGTGCAAATGCCTTCACCACGCGAATGCCTGTGAGCGCTTCATTGACCCGCGCCATAGTTTCAGACCACGACTGCATCCAGCGGGTAAAATATTTCCGCATCCGACGATAAAACGCATATCCCCAGATCATGATTAACGGAACGGGAATCAGCACGAGGATAGCCAGTGACCAACTCATCATAAATAGCGCTGCGAGAATTCCCAGCAACATCATCGCCTCGATCACCAGATAGGGCAATCCATCGACCAAAAACATCTGTAAACGACTGCTATCTGTCGTCACGCGAGACATCACAGCGCCTACTTGCCGTTTGTCGTAAAATTGCAGGGATAGTAATTCCAAACGCCTGTAGAGCTGGCTGCGGATGTCCGCAGTCACCCGTGCGGAAAGCCACGTAACTGTCCAGCCGTGCGCCCATTCTGCCCCCCAGGTTATCAGTCTGATACCCACCAGAGCCAGCACGAGCCAGCCGAGCAAACTGAGCCGCTCGTCGTACAGCATCTCCGCGCCCTCGGGCAGCACCAGCACATCATCGACAATGAGCTTGGTCACGTAAGGCGGAATCAATTCGGCAACCGTCGTCACAATAGACGCCAGAGCCAGCACAATTGCGCGTATTTTGTAGGGCTTCAAATACGATGCAATGCGTCCCAACGTTGCAAATTTGTTCAAACAGGCCGGACATATCCCATTTTTTTCGGGCAATAGCCTACCACACAATTCGCAGATTGTGCGATCCAGATGCGCATTGATAAAAAATTCTTGCCCCTTGCGCAGTTGCTCGATCCCTCGCGTGGTCTCCGAAAATTTTTGTGCCTGCGTCAGGGAATACGGAACATGAATGGTCGGCTTATTTTTTCGATGAATTTCCAGACGCGCACCGCCCACCAGAGCCTCTGTTCGCGCCAGTTCTATTTCTGAAATAGGAATATCTGCTATCGAGCCATTTTGCCGCACCAGCACGCGATTGCGCGTCACCACCACCCACTGGTTTCCAAAGTCGCCTTTTTCATCAAGATCAGTCTGCACCCGGATAAGCTCATCTTCGCCTTCGGGCAAAGCGTGTCTCAACCAATTCAAACTACCGTTTTGTCCATTATCCAGTAAACGATTCATCATCTACTCCTGCATCGGACGGTTACAGAGATACTGCTCTGCATTTCGCGTTCGCACCATTATTGTTCAGACAAAGGTCGGGCATAAAGTGTTTCACGATCTTCACCTCAACATCTTTTCCCGCAATCGCCACCGATCCGACATAACCCTTCGCTGGTTCGAGGTGTCGCAGTGTCCAATCCTCTATATTGCCTTTTTTTATCCACAACAATTTTGCCTTGCGTCCCAAACTAACTTCAAAATTTTTTAAGGACTGGGCAAGACCAGTGCCCACAGCTTTCAGATATGCCTCTTTGCGCGTCCAGCAAGAAAAAAAAGCCCGACGCTGTTCTTCTCGCGGCAACGCACGCAACCGCTCGTATTCACCAGGTGCAAAAAAACGTTTCGCGATGTCTTGCATATGGCCGACCTTACGACTGAGATGCTCAACATCAACCCCAATTTTACAGCGCGAGGAAATCGCAATAAGGGCCAATCCAGCCGCATGGCTCAGGTTGAATTGCAATTGGGATTTGTCCCACGGGGATGCCAGAGCGGGTTTGCCGTGTTCGCCATAAAAAAAAGCCAGTTCACCTGGCTTGCACTGCATATATTTGGCGAGAATCGCGCGCAGATAGCCGCGTGCGGCAACAAAATGCGCCCGGTGCTTTTCATAGACAAACCTGTCAGCACGCCCCCACTCATCTGCCGATAGCGTCTCGGCCAACATATGACCATCAAATGTCTCGCGCTCTAAATCCACTGCCCAGACATGGGCCGTATTTGGTTCTAAGCAGGTATGCATAAGTTTACTGACTTAAATGAATCAACGGAACGGTGTACAACTGCGTCAGCAGTTTATCGAAGCTCGCACTGACTTGGGGTGACGGGCGGGGTTCGTCTATTCGTCTATTCGTCTATTCGTCACCCCGTCATTCTCAAACACGCCTCATAAGTCTCAAAGCGTTCGCCTTCGGTTTCTTCGGGATCGACCAGCTTAAGCCACATCCCTTGGTCCTTTTTTTGTCCACTCAACTGCCTGCGGCTGCCCAAATTAGCGGGATCTGCACCGTGCCAGACCACATCGCCATCTTGCAAAAAGATAAATTCATTCCGATATCGGTCAACGATATCCCGCCGATGGTCCTGGTAAAGCAGGGCCTGCTCACAGGTGGTGCGACGCCAGCTTTCCACAATTTTCTCGCTATCTGTGCGCTCTGAATCAAACTCAGCCAGAGGTGCAGAAACTTCGCTCTCAAAATCGATCTCGTTCAGATCAACCGTACCAAAACCGCGTCTGTCTGCGATCAACAAATGGTTGCGGTCGCGCCGAAATGGTGGATTAGGCCAATCAGACGCAGGATCGTGACCCATCAAATGGGCACCACAAGCATCCGTTGCGGTTACATGGTCACCGGCTAATAACGCATTGCAAATACGCCCCTGTCCGCCCCATTCTCTACCCCATTGCCCGGTTAGTGCATCCACAATATTCAGACAAGGTTGGGTGATCAATCCCAAATCGGGCAACACATAAGACAGGCGGATAAAGTGGTGATAATAGGATCTCACGCGGCCGTGTGGCAGCGTGATTGGAGGCAAGCCAAAGAGGTTTTTCATGCAAAGCGTAATCCCCATAAACAGATGATTCTTCATCTTCGCCACAGAAACCACCTCTGCCCCTTCAAAACACGCGCTGAGCGTATAGCGATCAAACATACATCCGCCGCCTGGCACGTCATACTGTTTGAACGGCGGCGCATTTGAATCGACAAACCCCACATCGTATTCTTTCAAAATATGCGCGTAATTAAAATCCTCACCCATCAGATGTTCGCGCGTATAGGGATTGGTATCCGTCGCAATAATTTCCGCACGGGTTCGTTCTCGCAACAAACGCAAAACAGCGCGTGCGACCATATCATCGACCAACTCGCGCCGCCGCCCCATATAATAAATAATGCGGTTGTGTAGCTTCATCATATTGAACTTAATCACAATCCGATTGGCTTTCTCCAGCTTTTCCCACGACCGATGCAATGGATCTGTAATGCGGCACAACGTCCGGTATATTTCTTCTTCCGATGCTCGCCAATTGCAATGCGCCGCGCGAACCTTGTAGTTCTTCTCTGTCATTCCGACCTCTGTGGTTAAATGCGATGATATTAGAACCGCTGTATTGTACCAATAAAAACGAAAAATGAAAAGTGAAATAATGAAGTTTTTCTTATATTGATTACACCTAATCTCGAAAGAACTTCAGTTGGTAGTCAAAAAGGCATTCTTTATGCTCGCAGGATTCATATCCCAATCGCCTCTTACACCTCGTGAACTCACCCACTCGCTCACGCGCATGGTAGATAGCCTTGTCGTACATCAAAAAGCGCACCGCACCGTCTTTGCCCCGCATCTTGCAGGCGTTGCATTCGCACCAGATTGGTGTACCACACCCCCAGTTTGCCAGACAGAAACGGGACATATTGTCTGGCTCGACGGTGAATTTTTTAATCGCGCCGCGCTGACTCGCTCTGCTACCTCTGACCCCGAATTTTTGATTCAGACTATCACAGGCGAGAGCGAACAATTGAACCGCATCGATGGCCTTTTTTCTGGCGTAATTTTCGATACGCACAAAAATGAACTACACATTATCACCGACCGCTATGGTTTGCGACCGCTCTACTGGACGCGCCTGGGCAATCGCATTGCCTGGGCATCTCAGACCAAAGCCTTCCTCGCGCTACCTGAATTTTCGCCTGTGATTGACCCCATTTCTCGCGACATGTTTTTCTCCACCGGACAATTGCCTTCTGATCGCACATGGCTCAAAGACGTTGCGCCCGTGCCTCCTGCAACGCAAATGACATTTTGCATCTCGGATGGTAGTCTTACACAGCAGCGCTACTGGTCATGGGATGAAATTGCCCCTCTCACTGGGCATCACAGCCAACTCGAATTGGCACATGAATTGAGCGCGCGCTTTCGCACTGCCGTGGAACAGAGAACCTCGCCACAAACCGGTCTCGCTCTCAGCGGTGGCCTCGATTCGCGTGCTATCCTCGCCGCCATGCCCGGCACGCCTCAAATCTTCACATTCGGTCATCCCGACAGCGCAGATGTTCGCATTGCAGCCCAGGCCGCATCCGTAAAAAACGCACCACACACCATTCTCCCTATCCACAGTCAAAATTGGCTCTTGCCGAGAATCTCCGGCGTGTGGTATGCCGATGGCGCGCTCGATTTCCTCCATATGCACGGTATTGAACACCTCAAGCAACAGAAAGAAGCCTGTGATATCTACCTTAATGGGGCGGGAGGCGATGGATTGGCAGGTGCGGGCCATCTATTTTATCCAAACGGACTCTCTGCTTACCTGAAAAATAAGCTACACGTCCAGGCAGATCGCAACACGGCCCAACACCTCAAAACCGCATTTAGTAAAGTGGGATCGGCACACGCTTTTTACATAGACTGGCGTATGCGTGGGTTCACCATTTACGGTCCCCGTCTGGGACTTTTACACGGCCTCGAATACCGCTTGCCATTTCTCGACAATCAGGTACAAGAATTTCTCTATTCTATTCCCCTGCAACAAAAAGCTAACAATCGCCTTTACCGACAAATGCTTCTCGATACCTTTCCCGAATATTTCAAGGATATTCCCTATCAAGCCACAGGATTTCCCATATCTCATTCTTCCTGGACCGTCAAAATTCTGCGGAGACTCACAGGATTGCGCAACCCCACGTCCCAGACCTTTGCCGATTACGCCAATTGGTTGCGCCAATCGCCGGGCAAAAATTTGTGCGATCATCTTCTCTACAACACATCTAACACCTCCAAACTTTGGCAACGCCACCTCGCAGGTGAAGACCACACTGTTATTCTGGGGCGCTACATGACCTATCAACTCTATCTTCTCCAACTTTTTGACGGTAAATACCGCACATCAGAAGAAGTGGCTGAACTTCTAAAGATTACTCCATAAAGAAAAACTACCCTCCGATATTTTTCGGATAGCAGTTTCTATACAATACTTGCTTCGCTTCCACGCTTTCTCTTTACCACTCTTTTTTCCAGAACAACCCTACCGATCCTCGCCTGCGTCGATACTTTGTATCTTCATGCACCTCTTCTATCTGACTCGCTTCCAATGTCAGCCCTGACAATACTTCAAACTCCATCGCCGCTTCATAAGCCGTGCTCGAAATATCCTTTGCATAACTCATAAACAACCTGTCTCCAATATACTTGCCCAATCGAATCTTGGAGATACTGCCTTCGCCAAAGTCGATTTCCACTACATCCAGATGTAATTTTTCCCCGATGTGTCGCCCCAGGCGATTTGCAACAACCCCCGCAAATAGGTCCAGGGTGTGCTCGCGGGAAAACTTAAATTGGTCAGCCGATCTACCAGTCAACAATAGAGATGCAATATCCCCCACATCCCCTCCAAATGACGGATCGCTGCTGTCAAACGAAATCTGTGGATACGTCAAAGTTCCCCCCACTGTGACAATAATATCGACAGGCCCCCTATCCACAGCACGCACACGCGTCTCGGCGCGAATGTCCAGGTCGGGATTCCAGTCGGGCCTGCCCTGAAATTGAACCTCGCCCTGTGTAATACGCAAGCGGTGGTTTTGCCAGATGTAATTGCCCCGGCGGCTCGACATCGTGCCATAAATACGCGAATCTTCGCGATTTTTTATTATATCCAGATCACCCCCAATTTCAACCTCAAAGGCCGGATCGCGCAACCACACCTGTCTGTCAGCAGACACTTGCAGGCGTATTTCCGGAGCACTCAGAAATGGTGGCATTTCCGTACCCGGTCCTTCGAACAATTCCGTCAAGCGAATATCTGCCTGTTTCGTCGTCAGGCTTGGTACTCCGAGCAATTCTGCCAAGCGAATCTCAGCCTGTTTCATCGCCAACTTGCCCTTGACATTGTTGCCCTGCGGCGTTCCCTCAATCTGCAATTGCCCATCTGTTACGATTTGTAATTCGGAGCGCGCAACCGGTTCAAAATCGCGAAATTGTGCAGACAAATCCCATCTGCTCGGCAAAAAACCCTCGAGCGTTATATCGCCAGAAAGATTCGCCGAATTCCCAATCGCAAGACTGTCAATCTGAATTTTCCCTTCGCCAAACACAGCACGTCCCGAAACGGGTGTGTAAGACCGATTCAGATCGGGCATGTGGAACGTCCCATCTCGAATTTCGAGCACTCCCCGAATATCTGGTTGCACAAAATGACCACGCGCTTCCAAATCAAACGATAGCACGCCAGAAATTCCCTCAGCCGCATCAAAAAACGCGTTTGGAGCTGTACCCAATGTTAATTCCTCGGACCGTTTTATCCCCACTAATTCCGTTTTTTCATCCGCTGTGTTCTGGCCTGTCCTCAACGCGATCCCCTCAGACCGAGCGCGCAAATGCATATCACCTGTACCTGCAAGGGGAAAACTACCAAACAGTGCCAGCACCTCATCTCCATCGGGTACGACTTTCACCTCAAAGTGTATCCTGTCATTGCCCAGAGACATCTCTCCTGTGGCACTATCGAATCCCACACCCGATATTTTGCCCTTTGCAAGAGCGAATTGAATAAAAATAAGGGGATCGGTCAATGTACCAGCAAAAAGCACTTCCCCATTGAGAATACCCCCCATACCTGTAGCACCCGCCATAAATGCCCAGGGACGCAAGTCCAGATCTTTCAACAACACTTCTACAGTTGCCTGAAAGCCCTGTTGGTCTTGCGCGATCAGACGCCCTCCCGCTGGTCCAGAAAGCACCAAATGCCCGATGTGAACACCGTGAGATGGAGAATACGCGAATCGCACAGGTCCCTCGTTATGCAATACCATCTGATCAACCTTAACGTACAGCGAATCCATTGCCACCTGCAAATGCTCTGCTTCCTGTTTCGCGCGTCCCTGAAAAAGGATCTGGTCATCTACCTGCTCGCCACTACCTAACAAAAATAATGTTTCGCCACGATTATACGCGGCATTGAAAAAAACCGCCTGCAACGACCGTTCACCCCAGGTCAAGCGATCCACCTTCAAGGTGACAGCACCCGAATCTGGACGCGTCCATTGCGTCTCAATCGCAACATTTTGAAGCGGAATACCCTCAATCACAAGGCTATCCGCGCCGCCTTGTGCAGAAAAACCGGGTGCATCCAACGTTCCCGACCATGTGCCCGATAGAGCCATTGCCCCCGATAAATCTATACCTATCACCTCGCCTATCGCCTCTAAATCCTGTACATCCATCAGCCATTGGCCCTCAGAATGCCGATCAATATGCCCCTGAGTGGAAAACACCCCGCCCGCGCCCGATAGTTCAGCGCGAATATCAGATCGCCCCTCAGAATTGACCAACGCAGAAATGTGCAAACTATCAGCCGCGGCATTGTCCGCGATATTCCCCGCCAATTCAGCTGTCAAGTCTCCCTCCACCATGCCCTCCACATTGCCCGCAAGCGTCAGAGATGTCCCCCACCTATCTGTGCCCGTCAAACTGGACAATACGACATCCGCCTGGATATTCCCCGCAATAGCCAGCTTTTCGTTTTCAAAATGCAACCGTCCATTTCCGTTGACGCGCGACCCCCAATTCTGAAAAGTCGTCTCAAAATGATCGATAAAAAGCCGTTGATCTACATATCTTGCACCATCAATACGCCCCGTCGTCGGCCCGACCTCTTTAGGCATGCCGGGAAAATGCCCAGCGTGCAGATCGCGGAATCGCATTTCCCATTCGCCATCCCAGGTAGTCAACCGAGCTTCCCCGCTACCCGCTATATTGCCACTTGGTCCGTTAGCAGTGATCTGCGTTTGCAACAGATCATTTGCCAAATTGACGGCAAAACGCACGGAATCGAATCGCGCATCTCCAAACTGCACGCGCCGAAAAACACCCTCGGCAACGGCGCTCTCCACGCCAGAGGAATCCACAGCGAAAGTGATCATCCCATCCAGACTCGTGCTGATACGGGGCAAATCAGCATCAAGTCCTGTGTATCCCAACGAGATGAGGTCATTGGTCTCGATCTTAAAAACCGCGTCTCCACGCACTGCGGACGGTGCAATTCCCATGACGCCATTAAACCCAACTGAAACCTCTTCATCTTCCACAACTAATTCTGTGACAAGGGATTGAAGGCTACCTTTCAAGTTTCCACGCATCTGCATAGCGCGTGTGGGCAGATCAATCAGAGGCTTGAGATCTACCAGCCGTAGAGAATCGGCTTTCACAACGAAATCCACCTCGGGATTATCCAATTGTCGCATTGATCCGCTCAACAAAATTCGAGAGCCGTGGGTGTGCAACGCCACATCCTTTAGTTGCAAGTGATCGGCCTGCAAAATGGCGATACCCGACAGATTGGACACCTCCAGTGGCGGATCGAATTGTACCGAACGAAAGCGTTCCAGAATCAAACGATACTCAGATTCTCCCGCGAAAATAGCGCCCTTTAGCGAGATATCGCGCACCTGTGTACCATCAACTATGACATTGGCATTCGCAATCTCCAGCGACTCGATAGCTAAATCCAGGGGGGGCGGAACACCCCACCTCGGCGTCTCGGTCTCTTCGCCTGAGGCATCTATCCTCATCTCAATCCCCGACAACCTCAGCCGATGAACTACAACTTTCCCAATTAGCAGGCTCCCAAAACTGTACGCCACATTGAGTGTATCCACCCGCACCCAATCTCCGACCTGCACATCCACGATGCGACAATCTCCCAGTGGATTGCCCTGGATCTCACCAATTAGACAGACCTCACCCCCTTGCCTGGACAGGGCACGTTGCGCCAAATCGCGCAAAATACCGTTGGCATAGCCACCCGCGACCAGTATTGTGCCTACCGCCAGCACAATGCCCGCGCTGACCAGAATCCAGATTATTGATTTTGCTCGCCTACTCATCTCAAATAGTCTCTACGATTTAAAACGCCTGTCCCAAACTGATGTGATACTGAATACGTTTTTTCACAGTACTATCATCCGACAGGCGGTATCCCACATCAAATCTCACAGGACCAACCGGACTCAAATACCGAAGCCCTGCGCCCACAGCGTACTTAAGCGATTCGGGATTAAACGCCCCCAACGTCGCATCGACATTGCCCACATCTATAAAAATGGCTGTACCCAGTGAAAAAAATACCTGTGTTCTAATCTCCATGCTCATTTCTACGCGACTCAAACCGCCTGTTGGCTCACCTTGATGATCTTTTGGCCCCAATTTATCCACCCCCCACCCCCGCACGCTATTGAGTCCCCCGGCAAAAAACCGTTCGACATTGGGTACGCCGCCCGCCTTGCCCAGTTCAAAAATCACGCCGCCCTGTACGCGCAGTGCCAACACACTTCTCAAGGGTATGCGACGAAACCAGCGTCCCTCTGCCGTCGTCTGCAAAAATTCGCCATCCGCCCTTAGAAACCGCCCGCGTTCGCGCAAGGCGAACTGTACGAGCATGCCCGATTGCGGGTCAAAAATATCGTCGCGCGTGTCCCTGAGCAACCCGACCTTTATCTCGGCAAACGCACTATCGGCCGAAAAATCAACGACGCCACCGCTGAACTGCGCGATCACATCTGTCGCCCTCGTAAGATTTCTCTCGATAGATATATTGCCCCCCACCTCTTCTTGCACAAATGCAGCCTGCCGTTCGCGCTGTACAAACCCACCGATATTCAACCAATTGCGACTGCCCCTAAAATGCGCCTGCCGCAGGCCAATAACCGCTTCCCTGTTCTTTCCGGAAATGCGCCCAGACAGCTTGAACTGACGGAAATCCCCCCCCAAATTGCGATGTGTCCACGCGCCCGAGGCCCACAAGTCTTCATCCGTGTCGTACCCCGTGCCCACGCGCAACGTGCGAAAGGGGCGTTCGGACACGCGCAAAGCTACATCCACCCGATTGCCGTGCGCTATGCTATCTGCCAATCCCAAAGCCACAGACCGAAACACTCCCGCACGGTAGAGCAAGTACTGGCTGTTTTGCAATGCCTCTTCGCTAAATTGATCGCCCGACTTAAATGTGAGACCGCGCAAGATGGTATTTTCCGCCACGGCTTTGTGTCCCGATATTTGCACAACGCCCACACTGCACACAGGGCCAGGTGCAAGTTTTAGGACGAGTTCGGCCTGTTGCCCTACAGTCGTCGTCTCGACCTCAGCACGCGCAAATGCATAGCCCTTGTTCCGCAACTCACTCACCACCTCCGACACGCCCTTGTTCACGAGGTCGCTCGATAGCGGTTTGCCCTCAAGCTGTCCAAAAGCGTTTTCGATATCTTCACCGCCGATTACTGACGTTCTGGAAATCCGCGTCAAAGGTCCTTCTGTGATGTGTACTCCCAGCCCTATCTCATCTGCGCTAAGTTGCTCAATAGTCGAATGCACCGATACTGTCAAATATCCCAGATCGCGGTAATACGCTCGCAATTTTTTCAGATCAGAGGCAAGCGTCAAAGGATCGTATCTACGCGCGTGGATCCAGGGAAGAAAATCATACCATGGCGAAGCGCGGGTGACCATCAGCGCTTTCAGTTCCCCCCCCCAAACCACCCGGTGACCCGAAATGTGCAGCCATCTCACAATGGGGGCATCAGATGGCGTTTCCCCATGAGCTGGCACAACGACCATCAGAGCGATCAGTATAAAACAGGCCCTCGATTTGAGGACCTTATTTTCTATCAGTTTTTCATCCATGAGAGCTATATTTCTCCAACCCGATGCAATTTCAGCAAATTGGTCTCAGCCCGCGCCGTGATGGGCGCACCAGCCAGAATCACCAGTGTATCACCAAAACGCACATTGCCCTCAGAGAGCAAACGCGCTTCAACTTCCGCTACCATGCGATCCGTATCGTCAATCAGCGTAATTTGACGAGGTTCAACCCCCCAGCACAAGCACAACCGCCGACATATCCTCGCGCTGGGCGTAAACGCAATAATCGGCGTGCGCGGTCTGCGCTTTGAAATCAGACGCGCTGTGGATCCCGATTGGGTAAATGCGACAATGGCTTTGGGAGATACCGCTGTCGATACCGCGGCGGCAGCTTGCCCAATCGCATCGGGAAAAGAGAGCGATGAATCCAGATTCAAAATTGGTGGAGCCAGTTCCACACTCGCTTCGGCTGTCTCAATAATCCGCGCCATCATTTGCACGGTTTGAACGGGATATTTGCCTATTGCGGTCTCCCCAGATAGCATCACCGCATCGGTGCCGTCGAAAATCGCATTGGCCACATCTGACGCCTCGGCGCGCGTGGGCCGCGGATGATCGGTCATCGACTCCAGCATCTGCGTGGCCGTAATCACGAATACCCCTGCGCGGTTGGCTGCCGTAATCACGCGTTTCTGGATCACTGGCACATCTTCAGGTGATAATTCTACGCCCAGATCGCCCCGCGCAACCATCACGCCATCGGCGACATCGAGAATATCTTCGAGGTGATCGATAGCTTCGGCGCGTTCCAGCTTTGCAATAACGGGGATCTCCTTCTCTGCCCGTTCAATAATATGTTGAACCTCTCGCACATCGTCGGGTTCCCGCACAAAAGACAAAGCAATATAATCCACGCCCAATTCGATGCCCAGATCCAGGTCCTCCCGGTCTTTGGTCGTCAGAGAAGGCGCGCTGACCTGTACCCCGGGCAAGTTGATGCCCTTATTGGATTTTAATAGCCCACCCACCACAACCTCACACACGACATCCGAGCCATAGACCTCGCGCACCAGCAACTCAATATGTCCGTCATCGAGCAATATGCGGTCCGCAGGCTTCACATCTCGAGGCAATCTCGCATAAGTTGTCGATACACACTCGGCATCGCCCGGAACTTCGCGGGTCGTCACCGTCAGCCTGCTGCCTTCCTCCAATTCAATCGGATCCTCTGCGAGTTTCCCCACCCGCATTTTTGGACCCTGCAAATCCTGCAAAATGGCGATACTGCGCTGCATGTTATCCGCAATCTGCCGAATCCGCCCAACATTCTCCGCGTGTTCATCCCGCGTCCCGTGTGAAAAATTGAGCCGAAAAACATCTACCCCCGCCCCAATCAGTTGCTCTATCACGCGCTCCGAAGAACTCGCTGGCCCGAGTGTACTCACAATTTTCGCTCTGCGCATTGTTTATGCCTTTTCAGCGGTTAATTGAGCCTTACCTCTCACACATTCATTTTTCAAAAAATACAACGCTCAGTCAAACACACCAAACGCTTTTCAAATATAAGATTATTCGACAATATAGAAAATAGACTGCTAAAAAATAAAAAAGCCCCACAAAATTAATTGAACTTGTAGGGCTAACTATTTGTTGGACAAACATATATATGGAATACTTTCAGCAAAACTCCTTTCCTAAATGATAAGCCCGTGCGAGATTCTTGTGCCTTACGCTTTCTCCGCCTTCAACCGTCCCACCCAACACAACCATATCCGTCCGTGCCACGCCTATTTCAGGGCGAAGGCGATCATTGAGATAGATACACCGCATACTCTCTAAAATACCGGTTTCTTCGAGATCCTCAAGTGTGTGACCCGCAGTACACAAGACTAATGCCCTATCAATCTCGAGTCCAGACATCGGGTATTTCTCGTTCTCATACACATACGTATATCCACAGACGCAGACCCGATCAAACCAGCCCTTCAATTTTGCCGGACCATCACTCCACCAAACTGGAAATACGAACACTAGGCCATTGGCTTTCTCAATCTTTGCGTGTTCAGCCTGCACATCAGGGGGCACAGGTAATTCCGGACGATTGCCATAGACATTCATCTCCCGGTTGTATTCGTCCAGACTCATATCAGTCCTGAAATCTATTTCGTACAAATCGCCTATCTCGTATGAGTGGCCTCCATCCTTCAACCCACGACAAAACTCTGCCAGCACATCACCCGTAAAAGACCGCTTACTCGGATGAGCAAATACGATATAAACATGCATGCTGTTTTCCTTCTTCGCTATCTCTACTTATACCCCAAATTCGGCACCAACCAGCGCTCCATCTCTGCCATCTGCATTCCCTTCCGCCGTGCGTAATCGGTCACTTGATCCGCGTTGATCTTACCCACGGCAAAATAGCGCGCATCGGGATGTGCGAGATACCAGCCGCTGACCGAAGCCGCAGGGGTCATGGCAAAATTCTCAGTCAACCGAATATCCGCCTCTCTCTCAACCCCGAGCAAATCAAACAAAGTCTGCTTCTCCGTGTGATCCGGACAGGCTGGATAACCGGGCGCGGGACGAATACCGCGATATCTCTCCCTGATCAAATCCTCATTACTCAACGATTCGCTCAGACCATAGCCCCAATCTCTCCGTGCCTTCGCGTGCAAAAATTCGGCAAATGCCTCAGCCAGGCGGTCCGCTACAGCCTGGAGCAAAATGGCATTGTAATCGTCCAGCGCGTCCTTAAACGCCGCAGCTTTCGCGTCAACGCCCAATCCTGCAGTCACGGCAAATGCCCCGATATAATCTGCATATCCGGCAGGTGCGACAAAATCGGTCAGTGAAAAATACGGTCCCCCTGCGCGCTTTTCCTGCTGCTGGCGCAACATCGGCAACCGCGCCCGCTCGGTATCTCTGCACTCATCTTCAAACACGACAATATCGTCGCCATCGGCATTTGCAGGGAAAAATCCGTACACAGCCTGTGCGCTGAGCCATCCTTCATCGGCAATCGCCTGAAGCATCGCCCGTGCGTCGTCGAACAATTTGCGCGCCTCTGTGCCCTTGTGAGGATCATTTAATATCTTCGGATAACTGCCCCGCAGTTCCCAGGCGTGGAAAAACGGTCCCCAGTCGATAAAATCGACCAATTGAGAAATTGGGCAATCGCGCAAAGTCTGCACACCCGTAAAACTGGGTCTGGGAAGATCGATCTGTGCCCAATTAAACGTCTGGCGACGCGCCAGTGCATCCGAGTAAGAAATAAGCGGCCTTTGAGAAATATTAAACTCCGCCAGTGCCCGCTGCTGCGACTCGCGATTTGCCTGTACATACTCATCGCGCTGCTCTGTGTTCAACAGCGTGCCCACCACACCTGTTGCGCGCGAAGCATCCTTCACATGCACGGTTGCATATTCGTAAACCGGCGCAATTTTCACCGCCGTATGCCTGCGGCTCGTGGTCGCTCCCCCAATTAAAAGGGGCACGTCAAACTCCTCGCGCTGCATCTCCCCTGCAACATGAACCATCTCATTGAGCGACGGTGTAATCAAACCGCTCAGCCCGATAATATCGACTGCCTTTTCTCGTGCAACTTTCAAAATGCGATCCGCGGGCACCATCACACCCAGATCGATCACCTCGTAATTATTGCACCCCAAAACCACGCCCACAATATTCTTGCCAATATCGTGAACATCCCCCTTCACAGTCGCCATCAGAACTTTGCCCCGCGCCCCGCCGCCTGCCTTCTCATCTTCCATCAAAGGCTCGAGATATGCCACCGCCTGCTTCATCACGCGCGCTGTTTTGACCACCTGAGGCAAAAACATTTTGCCCGCGCCAAACAAATCGCCCACCACATTCATCCCATCCATCAACGGACCTTCAATCATCTCCAGCGGTTTGTACCTGCCAAGTGCCTCCTCCAGATCCTCCTCAAGATGCTCTGACTGCCCGTGCAATAGCGCGTGCTTCAAGCGATCTTCAACCGCCCCCTGCCGCCATGCATCGTCTTTTTCACGGCTCTTGCCCTCTGACCGCACAGACTCGGCAAAATCCACCAGCCGTTCCGTTGCATCTTCCCGCCTGTTGAACAACACATCTTCAATCAGCACGCGTAAATTTTCGGGAATTTCCTCATACACCATCAACTGTCCGGCATTGACAATGCCCATATCCAGACCCGCTTGAATCGCGTGGTACAAAAAAGCCGCATGAATCGCCTCCCGCACATAATCATTGCCCCTAAAAGAGAATGAAATATTGCTCACGCCACCACTCGTCTTCGCGCCCGGGCACAGTTCTTTGATCTGCTTCACTGCCTCGATAAAATTGACTGCATAATCGTTATGCTCTTCTATACCCGTTGCAACGGTCAGAATATTCGGATCAAAAATAATATCCGACGCATCCATCCCCACATCTTCGGTCAAAATGCGATATGCGCGCTGGCAAATCCGCACCTTATCTTCAATCGACGTCGCCTGCCCCTTTTCATCAAACGCCATTACCACAACCGCAGCACCATAGCGCAACACGGTTTCTGCCTGCGACTTAAAAACCGCCTCGCCCTCTTTCAAACTAATAGAATTGACAATCGCCTTGCCCTGCACACATTTTAACCCGGCCTCAATCACCTCAAAATCGGAACTGTCAATCACAATTGGCACGCGCGCAATATCGGGTTCGCCCGCGATCAGCTTTAAAAACGTCGCCATAGCATCTTTTGAATCGAGCAACCCCTCGTCCATATTGACATCAATCATATTCGCACCACCAACCACCTGCTCGCGCGCAACTGCCAGTGCCGCCGCATAATCGCCCGTTTTGATCAACCGCGCAAACCGTCGCGACCCCGTTACATTGGTGCGCTCGCCAATCATAATAAAATTGGAGTCTGGATAAATAATCATCGGCTCCAAACCGCTAAAGCGCGACACAGAAGAACGCTCGGGAATTTTTCTCGGCGCCTTATCGGATACAGCCTCGGCAATCGCAGCGATATATTCGGGCGTAGTGCCACAGCATCCGCCCACGATATTGAGCCAACCCTGCGCGGCAAAATCGCCCAAAACACCCGCCATGTGGCCCGGAGAATCGTCGTATTCCCCAAACTCATTGGGCAGACCCGCATTGGGATAACAACTCATAAACGCCGGTGCAAAATGCGACAAAGCCTCCACATAAGGCCGCATTTCCCGCGCACCGAGAGCGCAGTTAATCCCCACACTCAAGGGCTGTGCGTGCGCCACCGACAACCAGAACGCTTCTATGGTCTGCCCGGACAACGTGCGTCCGCTTTGATCGGCCACTGTGCCAGAAATCATCACGGGTACTTTTACGCCGTAATCCGAAAAATAACGCGACACGGCAAATAGCGCGGCTTTGGCTGTGAGCGTATCAAACACCGTCTCCACCAGGATCAGGTCCACACCCCCTGCCATCAAACCCTCGATCTGCGCGTAATACCCTTTGACAACATCTTCAAACGTATGCGTGCGAAAAGCCGGATCATTCACATTGGGCGACAGCGAAAGCGTACAACTCGTTGGCCCCAGAGCACCCGCAACAAATCGCGGTTTATCCGGATTTTGCACTGTCACCTCATCCGCTACTTTTTGCGCAACCTGCGCGGCTGCCACGTTGAGATCGTAAACCCGGTCCTGAAGCTGATACTCCGCCATTGAAATCGGCGTGGCATTAAACGTATTCGTCTCGATAATATCCGCCCCAGCATCCAAAAATCGCCGATGAATATCCGCGATCAAATGCGGCTGCGTCAGGCACAAGAGATCGCTACACCCCTTCACATCAATGGGATGATCCCCAAAGTCCTCGCCTCGAAACGCCTGCTCGTCCAGATCGTAAGCCTGAATCATCGTAGCCATCGCCCCATCGAGCAGCAAAATGCGCTCTGACATCAAGTTGCGAATGGTTGTATCTGTATCACGCATACATCTTTTCTCTTATTCGGTTGAACAGGAAAAAGTCGAGGACAAAGATAAAATAAATAGCGTGCCTGACCAATCAACAGGCCGTTGAGTTTAATCAACTGACAGGCACGCACTTGCCCATCATCAAAAAATCGCCGCAGCCAATCCGCCAGCCATTACCATACCAATCGAAATCCAGCGAAACACCGCCACCTGGTGAACCCGTGCGCGGAGATAGGTCGCGGTCAAAAATCCCAAAATCAAACCCGGCGCACCCCAGAGGACGAATTGCAAACTCTCAAGCGTCAACACTCCTACTGCCCACAACACACAGAGACTCAACGTAGAAGTACACAAAAAACAGGTCAAAAGCGTTGCGCGCATCATCGCCTGCGGCCAGCGCTGTTTCAGTCCAAACAGAACGATAGGCGGTCCAGATACACCGATACTGGACGACAAAAAACCACTGAACATACCCACCCCCACACAGGTCAGTGCATCATGTCGAAAAGGATTACCCGGTCGCAATTGCAGAACAATTGCTAATACCACCATCGCCAAACCAATGGCGCGCTTCATCACTTCTGCATCTGTATCGCGTAACACAAACGCGCCCAAAGGCATACCCACAATCGCAGTACCCACAATCATCCCCAGCACCTTCCAATCCACATCCCGCCGCAGTTGAATAAACTGGCCGGTGCCCAAAGGCAAATAAGACATCAAAACCCCGGGCACAACCACCTGTGCGGGAAACCACAAAACCATTGCCGGTATAGAAAGCAGATTAAACCCAAACCCTGTCAACCCTTGCAAGCTACCCGCAATCCAAAAAATACCGCTCGCATAACATATTTCGCGTATTGGAAAATCCATTGTGTAGTGGTTGCTTTTTGCCTCTTATTTTTGTTTTTTACTTCAATGAGCGCAATCATCCGCAACCCCCTTATCCTCCCCGTCTTTATCCCCACATTTTTACTCAGACTGGGCAGTGGCCTGCTCGTCCCCATATTGCCACTCTACGCCAAATCGTTTGACATTTCTTACGGCCTCGTCGGTCTCGTGCTCGCTGCCGAGGGTATCGGCCACCTCGTTGGCGACCTGCCCGCGGCCATGGTACTCAACCGCATTGGTCGCAAATCCGCGATGCTATTGGGGGCCCTCACAGTTGCATTGTGCGGCGCAGGCCTCTTTTTTGCACCATCCATCTCTGTAGTCTTCCTGCTGCGCTTTGTGGGCGGGATAGGCGGCGCACTTTGGGACATCTCGCGGTATGCTTATTTGGCCGATGCCACAGCCGTCCACCAGAGGGGCCGCGCCCTCTCTGTATTTGGTGGCATCAGCCGTATCGGCACCTTTGGGGGCCCTGTCATCGGCGGCTATATTGCCTCGGTCACCTCCGTAAAATATCCATTTCTCGTTTATGGCGGAATCTCACTCTTAGCCGCAGTAGTCGCGGCAATCGCCGTTGAAGCCTCTCGCAAGCGCGTATCGCCACCGCAACACGGCCTTGCGCGACACTTCGCTAACATCTTTCGCGCCCACAGCAAAAATCTGATCACTGCAGGTACAGGTCAGCTCTTTGCCCAAACCATTCGCAGTGGTCGCTACATCATCATACCGCTTTACGGCGCCGAAGTCCTCAATTTGGGATATGAACAAATCGGCCTCATCATGACGGTCTCGGGCTTTATCGACATGATGATGTTTTATCCCGCTGGGGTCATCATGGACCGCTTTGGACGCAAATTCGCCAATGTACCCAGCTTCGCCCTACAAGCCATTGGGATGGCGCTTATCCCTCTCACAGAATCCCTGGCCGCTCACCTGAATTTGCCCTTTTTTTTCCTTAGCCTCATCACAGGAGAATTTATCGCACTTCTCCTCGCCGCCAGTCTGCTCGGATTTGGCAATGGCCTCAGTTCAGGAGCCATGATGACCCTGGGGGCCGACCTTGCACCCCGCGATGCCCTGAGCGAATTTTTGGGCCTCTGGCGCCTCATCGGCGATGGCGGACGCATGTCTGGTCCCGTATGCGTCGGTTATGTCGCCGACTTCTTCGGTCTATCGCCTGCTGCTCTGGCTATTGCAGGTATTGGCCTTTCCGCAGCGGGCATTTTCCTCTTTCTCGTCCCCGAGACTCTGGAAAAACAACCTGTCTAACCCTTCACCATAGCCTCCAGATGCGCCACAATCTCATCAATCGGCGCATAACAAGTCGAACAGGGATAGAGAAACTCCCCTGTTGCCCGCAAATGCGCGCCATTTTTTGTATGAAAACGCCCTGTGCGGTCCATAAACTGGCCCCAATGCCCCATCGTATATCCCGCTTTTGGACTCACCATCGCGCTCTCGCGCCAGGTTTTGGGAAATAGATCTTGAAATGGCGGCGCAGAATTGAGCCAACTGCCACACCTCACAGTCTTGACATCGGAGCGTCGCTGTTGCGTATCCTTTAACAATTGCAGCAATGTGCCCATAAATGCATCTCGCATTTCACTCAAAGGCGATTTGGGCTGATACACATTGCCAATATGGATCGCGATATAATCGTCGCCATCGTCATACGTCCAGCATTCGTAAGGACGGCCCTTTGTAGAAGGCCTGCTATAACCCTTCTTCACGCGGGGCCACAAATAGGCCAGCCCTTCTTCCTCCCATGCCTCGCCCTCGCAACGATCAAAAATGGCCTTCAAACCCTTCAAATAGGCGTCCCAATCCGGGTCCTCATACCCCCGTGCAGGATGGTTTTCGCCATCGAAAAAATCCGTATTGCGATACACATTAGCTCGGGAAGTAATCGCATATTCAAACCCAATCCCCTCTCGCCCCATCAAAAACCGCGCATACCACAAACTCAGCTTGAGAAAATGGCTGACATAGTGAATGCGAATTTCGTTATCCATCAAAACTCCTTCGGACGCAGTATATTGCGCCGATTGGGTTTATTCAATACATGAAACAAAAAGAACGGACAACCCGCTTTGAGATTGCCCGTGATTTTCATTATTTTTTTGGAGCGGGAAACGGGACTCGAACCCGCGACATCAAGCTTGGGAAGCTTGCACTCTACCAACTGAGTTATTCCCGCTCCGCAAGGAATAGCCAATTTACAGGCGTTCCCATGTGATGTCAACATGTTTCAAGGTTTTGCAAGATGGCATCTGCTACACCTTTATCGCTGCCATCTACCCACAATATGCGCTCATCTCTGCGGAAAAAAGTCATCTGTCGCTTGGCATAGCGTCGCGTACCCTGTTGCAAATCGGCAAGCGCGCGATCAAGCGTCGTCACACCATTGAGATATTGAAATATTTCCCGGTACCCAAACGCATTGAGCGCGTTTAGATCGGGAGAGTAACCTTTATCGCGGAGACTTTTTGCTTCTTCAATCAGGCCATTCTCAAACATAAGACACGCCCGCGCATTGATCCGGTCATAGAGTGCTTCGCGCTCCCAGTATAAACCAAAATAAGATACAGCATGACGGATCGGTGGCGTTGGCGGCACCTTCTGATATTCAGAAAGCGGTTTGCCCGATGCTTCATAGACCTCCAGACCGCGCAGAATGCGTTGTGTATCGGTCGCCTGAATTTTTGCAGCCCATTCGGGATCGACCACACACAGCCTTTCGTACAATTCGGGAAGACAATCTCTCCCCTCTTCCTTCAATCGCGCGCGAATCTCTATTGGGATTTTCGGCATAGGTGAAAAGCCATCGAACAACGCGCGAATATACAATCCCGCTCCCCCGACCACAATGGGTACCTTGCCGCGATGCAGAAGATCCCTAATCACCTCAGATGCATCTTCGGCAAATTGCCCCGCGCTATAATCTTCGTCGAGATTGACAAAATCGATGAGATGATGGCGCACAGCAGCCCGTTCTTCAGCCGTCGGCTTTGCCGTCCCAATATCCATAAAACGATAAATCTGGCGCGCATCTGCCGATATAATCTCGCCATTTAATCTCTGTGCGAGTTCAATGCCCACAGCCGTTTTGCCCGATGCCGTCGGTCCGGCAATCACCAGAATATCTCGAAGCGTGGCCATGACTACCGCTTAAACCGATTGTCGATTTCATCCAGCCCGATCTTCACAAGAGTCGGCTTGCCATAAGGACTGACGAAAGGCTCTCGCGTTGCGAACAATTGATCGATAAGCGCGCGCATTTCTTCTGTCGATAAATCCTCACCCGTGCGAATTGACGTGTGCCAGGCATAAACCGATGCAAGCCGATGTTCCTCGGGCGCGATCTGCCGCGTTTGAACGGAAGGCGGAACAGAAGTCGCTTGCTCGGCTTCGGCCATATCGCGAATCATATCTCGCAAAAGCTGTCCGTCTTGCCACGTTCTCAGTCCCAGGGGAATGGCATCGACTACAACAGTATGTCCCCCAAAATCACGGATACCAAACCCCATTTTTTCCAGCAAGGGCATAGCCTCGCGTACAATAAAAATTTCTTTGACACCAAAATCGAGTGTCAGTGGAAACAACAGCCGCTGGCTCGTTGCGGGACGGGTATGCATATTGTCAATGGCGCGTTCGTACAAAATCCTCTGGTGGGCAACCTGCTGGTCAATCGCAATCAAACCATTTTTGATATGCGCCAAAATGTACTTGCTGTGCAACTGCCATACGGAAATCCGTGTAAAATCCTCTTCATCGAGACCATCGGTATTAATCCCGGTCCCTGGCTTTGCTCTGTCTTGCGACATTCTCATTGTCAGGGGCAATGCCATCTGGGGCTGTCCGCCAACTTTGGGCTGTCCGAGTTGATAGGTAATCTCGGGGGATTCTGCAATGCTCACAGGTATATCTGCCACAGGCATAACAGCATCGCCCATTTCTGGAATCAGATCTGCGCCGCGCAGCGATTGTTGAACCGCTTGGGTGATCAGGCTGTAAATTGAACGCTCGTCGGCGAAGCGAACCTCTCGCTTTGAAGGATGGACATTGACATCCACACGCGCTGGATCAATGCTCAGACAGAGGCAATACGACGGCGCAAGCCCCCTGGGCAAAAGTCCGCCATATCCTTCGTAAACTGCGAAAGCGATGGCTTTGTGTTGCACCCATCGATTATTAACAATCAAAACCTGTTGGGCGCCGGATTTTCGTGCGGACTCTGGCTTGCCCACAAAGCCCCGAACCTCAATCCCGCTTGTCTTGCTCTCAACACCGATGGCATCTGCGCCATATCGCACGCCAAATATCTGTTCTGCTCGCCGATCAAAGCGAGACTTGCTCAGTTGCAACACCTGGCGACCATTGTGCTTGAGGTCAAACCCAATCTCGGGATAGGCCATGGCCATGGCCGTCACCGCGTTCACAATATGACGAAATTCCGTGTCGACACTTTTGAGAAATTTCCGTCTGGCGGGCACGTTAAAAAATAAACCGTGCAATGTAACAGCCGTACCCTGTCCGCGACCAATCGCGGATACATCCTGCACGCGCCCGCCTACCACGGATACTCGCGTTCCTTCAACCGCACCTACCAGACGAGTTTCAAGGGTCATGCGCGAAACAGCGGCAATACTGGGCAATGCTTCACCCCTGAATCCATGTGTGAGCAACCCTTTTAGATCATCCAGACTTTGAATTTTGCTCGTCGCGTGCCTTTCGAGAGCTAAAAGCGCGTCATCGCGCGACATCCCGCATCCGTTATCACTGACTCGCAAGCTCTCCTTGCCGCCAGCAGAAACTTCAACCACAATGCGGTCCGATCCCGCATCCACTGAGTTCTCAACCAGTTCTTTTGCTACAGATGCCGGCCGCTCAACCACTTCCCCAGCAGCGATGCGGTTGGCAATCTCATCCGGAAGTATGCTAATTGTATTGGGCATATTGAGGATAGATGTGAAAAAAGAAAACAAAAAACGCCTAACCCGCCGGGCGCCGAAAAGGTTGTCGAAGTCCCGGTGTTAAAACAGCGGAAAACTTCCTGCGGGGCTACCCTCATGCAGATTCAAGGCGTTTTTTTGTGAAGCACAAGCTTCGACGCAAATATAGCATTTTTACAAATCTGAATCAAGGGATTCCTGCAAATACCGCAGGAGATATACGCGCTCTGGATATGAGTTAGCCCCAATGGGTTTGACTTAAAAAATAAATTCTTTAAGTTATACCATCTTCCATCACAAGGAGATTTTTCCAGTGCAGGATTTTGTCCTTCATCCCGATTCTATATTAATTGACGAAAAAACGATCCAAAACCGCGTTCGTGAACTCGGTGCCGAAATTTCCGAACAGTATCCAGACGGTGTTATTCTCGTGGGTATCTTAACAGGCGCCCTCTACTTTTTAGTCGATCTTTCGCGTGCGATAAGTTGTCCCATTGAAATTGATCTCATTGCGATTTCGAGTTATGTCGGTACAAGTAGCTCGGGCACAGTGACATTCAAAAAAGACCTCAGTCGTGAAATTGACGACCGTCATGTACTCATCGTCGAAGATATCGTCGATACCGGGCGCACAATCTCCGCACTTCTCACATTATTAAAGGACAGAAACCCGCGCAGCCTCGGTATCTGCACCCTCCTGGACAAACCAGACCGCAGAATCGTACCCGTCCCCATTCATCACTGCGGTTTCACCATTCCGGATCAGTTTGTAGTAGGCTATGGTCTCGACTACAATCAAGCCTATCGAAACCTTCCCTACATCGCTGTACTGAATGAACTCAAGTGAGAAGTTAGAAGTAAGAAGGCCACCCTGCACCTCCCCAGAGCGGATGCTTCTACTCATTTCCTCCTTCACACTTCCTCCTTCACACTTCACACAGCAATGCACTTACGCGCTGGAACAACACATCAATCATATCTTCTGTCAGAACACCTGTATTCATATTGTAGCGGCTAAAATGATAAGTCGCTACGAGAATCTTATCGTCCAACTGGTACACGCCGCCGTGTTGAAAACGGTAGGCGTTCAGCCTCGTCAAATGCCCTGCTGCCCTCTCCAGCCGAATATAACTATCAAACGCATCTCTGCCCATCGCCAGAACGATTTTCACTCGAGACAAAACGGTCATCTCCTGCACCAGCCAGTCGAGACAGGTACGCTTCTCTTCAGCATTGGGGCGATTTTGAGGCGGAACACACTTTACGGCATTGGTGATATACACATTATCCAGGCGCATGCCGTCATGGAGATCAATCGCTGTTTCTCTATTGGCAAAACCGTGCCGGAAGAGTGCGCGGTAAAGCACATCGCCAGCACCATCGCCCGTAAAAGGCCTACCCGTGCGATTGGCTCCGTGTGCGCCGGGAGCCAGGCCAATAATGAGCAATTGCGCATTGACATCTCCGAACCCTGGAACTGGTTTTGCCCAGTAATCGCAATCGCCAATTTTGCGGTTTTCCGCCAGATCAAAGGTGTGGCAGTATTCGACCAGGCGTTTGCACAGGGTACATCCTGCAATCTCTTTTTCGAGAACGCGCGTCTGCATAGAATGCACTACCTAAATATAAAAGTATCTGCAAATGGCTCTTATTCGCGCAAAAGAAAAAGGCGACCCTTAACCTTGAGGATCGCCTCGCTGTAAAAACCAATACCTTGTATTTATCGGCCAAAGTGAGGGTTGGCAATGGTCGGTTGCTGTGCTGCGCGCGCCATTGCCTCATGCTCTTCATCTGTACAGGAACGATCCGTCGGAACTGCGGGATCTGGACCTGCAGGCTGGTACCCATTTGCGATTAACCAACCTTCCAACTCATCACCGCTGATATCGGCCAGCATCGTATCCCCAACCTGCACGCAGGGCTGTAAGGGCTGCCCACTCTTCATAACCATCTCGCGATAGTTGTCGGGATTGTTAATAATATCGCGGTCTTCGTACTCCAATCCATATTTTGCCAGAACAGCGCGCACCCCACCGCTCCAACCACAGACTGGCTTTAAATAGGCGACGACTTTGGGATTAGCCATTGAAAAACCTCCTGTAAAATGACACTACGGGTCTGATATAATTCTCTTTAATGTACAAAAAATCGCATATATGGCAAGGGTTCTTATTGTCTATTCGTTTTTAATCGCCATGTCTATTATTGTTTCTTACTTCCCACTTCTTCCTTCTCGACGACGTGCTTTAAGGCGTTTTTTTCGCCGCTGTCGCCTTCGGCGAAGCTCTTTTCTGCGTTCACTACCCGCCATAAATCCTTCCTATTCATTACCAAAGTGAAAACCAATTGTGAATTGCAATGCGCTATCTTTCTCATCGTCGGCAATGATGAGTTTTATTTCGCCAAACCAGGACAGCGCAGGCCCCAACTTGCGCCGATACCCCAATGGGATATTTACGCTGATTTTGGTGTCGTTTTGCGGGCCCTCAAGGACGATATCTTCAGACGCTTCTGCCGCGGGGTCTGGCTCTGTGGTATCCAACGCTGTTTTGGGGCGAAAGAAGTGGGTTCCAAAACCACCGCCGACATAGGCCCGTCCGACCGGAGTTTGATGAAAAAAGTAAACGACATCCATATTGACAACATAAACGCGCAAATTTTCCTGTACCGCGATATCCATGCCCGGCATCAGATGCAATTTTGGCAACATAACCGATCCCAGGTCGAGATTGCCTCCGAGCATCCATCGGTGAGAGTCAAATTGTCCACCCATACCATAAAAGGTGTCAAACTGCTGTTCGCGCGTCAGACTCACACCCGCTTTGACTCCCACCCCCAGGGCATTGGCCATCTGAGGAACACACAGCACCATCAGGGCTGCCAGTCCCCAGGCAGCTAATATTGAAATCACTCGATTCATGTTACCCCCTTTGGATTAGATTCATCGCGGTCTATTCAATTCCTCACAAATCAGCCTGTCCCATTTCCCCCATTTTTTGCCCACAACGATTTGAGAACTTCACCGGGTGACATGGGCAAATTCGTCATTCTCACGCCCACAGCATCGTAAATCGCATTTGCAATTGCTGCAGCAGGCGGAACAATCGGCACTTCCCCCACCCCTCGCACACCGTAGGGATGACCGGGATTTGGTACTTCGACGATATGGGCTTCAATCATGGGCAAATCGAGGCATGTGGGCATCCGATAATCGAGCAAACTCGCATTCGTCAAAAGGCCATCCCGATTATAGGCGTATTCTTCGTTGAGTGCCCAGCCAATACCCTGTGCTGTGCCCCCTTGCATCTGCCCTTCGACATAACTGGGATAAACAGCCTTGCCGGCATCTTGGATCATAGAGACGCGCAAAATCTCCACTTTACCCGTTTCGGTATCGACCTCAATATCGACAATCATGACCGCAAAAGCACCGCCCACGCCGGACGGATTTACGGTAGCTCTACCCATAACGGGGCCACCTGTTTCGTCAAGCATTCCGGCCAACTCTTTGAACGAGATGGTTTTAGAAGAATCAGATGAAGAAAATGTGCCATCGTTAAAAGCCACATCATCAGTCGAGATCTCCCACAATTTTGCCGCACGCTCAATCAATTGCTCCTTGATATCCAGGGCGCACTGATAGGCCGCCCACCCTGTAGCAAATGTCGTGCGACTTCCCCCAGTCACATCTGTATCGCCGATAGAATCCGTATCAACGACCTGTGGCTTGACATCTTCGGCCCTAATGCCGAGTACTTCGGCCAATTGCATTGCAATAGATGTTCGAGTTCCGCCAATATCCGTAGAACCTTCGACGAGGCTGACCGTGCCATCGGAATTTACGCTGGCAGCAGCACTCGACTTCAAACCCACATTGAACCAGAAACCCGACGCAATCCCGCGCCCGCGGTTTTTACCACTGAGTTGCGTCGCGTAGTGCTCTGAAGACAGAGCCGTTTTGACACATTCCTCGTTACCAATTCGCGGATAAACCGGACCATCTGCACGCCGCGTGCCTTCTCTGGCAGAGTTTTTGAGCCGAAACTCGAGTGGATCAACATCCAATTGTTCGCAAAGCTCGTCGATAATCGTCTCTGAAGCAAAAGCGGCATTGGTCGCGCCGGGTGCCCGATAAGCCATGGTCTGCGGTTTATTGACCAGCACCTCGTACCCGTCAATCAACACATTGGGAATATTGTAGGGCGCGAAAATGCACATAGCTCCTGGAGCTGCCCAACTACCGGGAAAACCACCCGACTCATACGCCATATACGCATATGCAGCGACGATCTTACCCGCTTTGTCAACCCCCATTTTACACTTGATAAAAGAGCCAGCGGTTGGTCCAGTAGCCAGCAAAACTTCTGTGCGGCTCATGACCATCTTGACAGGGCGTCCCGTCTTTCTCGACAGAACCGCGGCCAGAGGTTCGAGATAAATCCGAATTTTACCTCCAAATCCACCGCCAATTTCCATGGGAACGACTTTGACCTGTGAAACCGGCACATCCAATATCTGCGCGGTCTGTTCACGCACTGTAAATGCGCCCTGCGTGCTGCACCACACCGTGATCTGATCGTCGGCACTCCACAAGGCTGTGGCATTTTGCGGCTCAATATACCCCTGGTGAACCGTCGCAGTATCAAATTCTCGCTCAATGACGAGTTCCGCCTCTGCAAATCCCTTCTCCACGTCGCCCAATTCATGGCGAAAATGGGTACACACATTGCTTTTTTGTCCCGTATCTTCGCCCAGCGACTCAGTGGTCTGGTTTTCCAGAAGCAAAGGCGCGTCCTCTTGCATGGCTTCTTGGACAGTTAGAACGGGTTGCAATACCTCGTATTCGACATCGATTAAATCGACAGCTTCTTGCGCCGTATGAATATCTGTTGCCGCAACGGCAGCCACTGCATGCCCGTGGTACAATACCTTGCCATCGGCCAGTACATTTGCGCGCAGATGCTGGAGATTGGCAGCGCCTTCACCCAGGTCTTCAATTTTGTCTTCTTGCAATGGCAGGTCTTCAACCGTGATCACGGCTTTTACACCTGCAAACGCTTCTGCCTTGCTCGTATCTATCGATTTGATCCGTGCATGCGCGTGCGGGCTGCGCACAACTGCCCCGTGCAACATACCCGCCATATCGATATCTGCGCCGTATTTTGCTCGACCGACGACTTTATCGACGCCATCGTGCCGTATCGGACTGGTGCCAATAACTTTGTAATCCGTAATCCCCAGATAATCTTCTGTTTTTGTCGCCATTATGGGATCACCTCCCTATTCGGTCATTTCAGACGCGGCGTCTTGCACCGCGCGAACGATTTTGTCATACCCCGTACAACGGCACAAATTCCCCGCTAAGTATAACCGAATGCGTTCTTCCGAAGGATTAGACTCTTGATCGAGCAATGCCTTGGCGGCCACAATAAAGCCCGGTGTGCAAATGCCGCACTGAAGGGCTGCGTGTTCGAGAAATTTCTGCTGAAGAGGATGCAAACCATCGGCACTTGCAACACCTTCGATAGTCGTAATTTCCTGTCCCTCGGCTTCGGCACCCATCATCAGGCAGGCATCGATAACCTCTCCATTGACCAGTATGCTACACGCGCCGCAGTTGCCATTGCTGCAACCCTCTTTCGTGCCCGTAAGATCGAGTTGATCCCGCAAAACTTCGAGAATTGTCTGCCGAGGTTCGCACAAAAACTCGACCGATTCTCCATTAATTGTCGTTGTAACGTGAACTTTTCCTGGCATGCGATTAAGACTCCTTTGCTCTCTGAATGGCTCCCTGAATGGCGCGGCGCGTCAAAACGCCGGACAGGTGAACCCGCTGTTCGATAGTACCTCGCATATCGCTAATTGGCCTGGCTGCTGCGCGCGATGCCGCGCACGCCGCTTCTATAGCGTCTTCATCATCCACCGATTTCCCCTCAAGTGCTGCGCCCGCATCGGCAACGAGCAAGGGGGTGGGGGCGACAGCTCCAATTGACACCCGCGCCTCTTGAATGGTCGTTTTCTCGCTGTCCAAAACCACAGATGCCGCAGCATTGGCGACTGCGATATCCATTTCATTGCGCGGAATAAATCGCAGGAAAAACGCTCCCGAATTGGCAGCAGGAGTTGGCACGTGAATAGAAATGAGAAACTCACCGGATTGAAGAACACTTTGTCCGGGACCGGTAAAGAAATCTTCTGCGGCTACTTCACGCGTGCCATTTGGCCCCGCAATACGACATGTGCTACCCAGAACAATAACAGCAGGTGGGGTGTCCGCTGCAGGCGAGGCATTGCAGAAATTGCCCCCAATAGATCCGCGATTTTGAATCTGAATAGAACCGATGAGCGAAGTACAATCTACAAGCGCGGGATAACGGCTTTGGACAACATCGTAACCGTAAATTTGGGAACACGGTGTTGCCGCGCCAATACTCAAACCGCTGTCCTCATCAAAACTCAACGCAGTTGCTTCGGGGATCCGCTTGAGATCGAGCATCAAATCGATCTTGCGACCCTCCTTCAACTGCGCGATCAAGTCCGTACCGCCCGCCAGAATGCCGACATTGCCATTTCCCTCGCTGAGCAGAGAAATAGCCTCATCTACAGACTGGGGTGCTTCATAATCAAATGCGTTCAAAATTTTCCTCCTCTTTATTAAAACCACAGATTTTGTCTGCGTTCATTACCCATCCATCTGCGGATGCTTTTGAATTTTTCTAAGAAGTTAAGAATACAACCGGAGTTCAGGGCTGTCAAGCCTTTTGGCGGGAGAGAATTAACGCTCTGAAAATGGATGTGTCAACCACAAAAAAGCGGGCTTCCGCGAGACGCTCAATCTGGTGGGAGGGGACCAGACCAATCACTTGCGGAAACCCGTGACCAACTATCAGACCTTATACTTCATTGCGATAAACGCCTGTGTGATACATTAGTTCCCAATATGGGTCTCAAGAACGACATACCCGTTTTTTTGCGCCATGATCTTCCCCTGTCCAAAAACCCTGCGAATGTGTTTCAAATACGCTGCTGGACGCATCACAACAAGCATCAAACGCCCTCCTGGTCTCAGTGCCCCCAAAGCACCCTCAATAAGGGGGTGTGCCGCAGTATTGCCATCGTGGAAGGGCGGGTTGGAAACAATCAGATCGAATTTCTCGCGCCGATCCCAAATGCGAGCATCTCCCACACGGGCTACCGCATTGCAAATCCGATTTCGCCTCAAATTTTCCTCCGCGCAGGAAACAGCGCGAATATTCGAATCGACGAGCGTTGCATTGCCTTTTACAGATAGACGCGCAGCAACCATACCGAGTGCGCCCCAGCCACATCCCCAGTCCAGTACATGGTCGGCGGATCGAACTTCCATACAGTCGATCAGCAATCTCGTCCCGTTATCGAGTCCATCTCGTGAAAAAACGCCCGCACGGGTTTCAACGCTGTATGGACTGCCCGGCAAATCGGGCAATTCAAATGTCATTCGATTGTCAACCGGTGCCTGGCAAGGATCGTCCTGCTCTTTTTTTGCGCTATAAATTTCCACTCTGCCCACGCGTCCTGCGCGTTTGCTATTGCCAAAAACCGCCTGTAAATATGCGGCATAACTTCTAATGCCGCGATTTCGCTGACCTGCCAGATAAAGCGCGCCACCCATTTCAAGCACCTGAAAGCCCTGATCAATCCATTCAAATACCTGACCTTTGGCAGATCTCTGTGCGGGTTTGTAAAATACGACACGTACGTCGGAAATCACCTGTGCTGGCATTGCACTGAGCACCCCGTTTATCCGAAGCACTTCTGCCTTTTGCACAGCGCGAATATCCTCCCCTACAAAAGTCACCCGAGCACCTGTTTTTTGTAAGCATTCGAGACAATCTCCCTCCCAGCCGAGATCCAGAACCCGGCTACCGATCTGTACATTTGCCATGTCAACAAATGCTTCAGGCGCTTTTTTATTTTTTGCTTTAATCACCCGTAAATGCCTCTGCCACAAAATAAAAGTAGAATTATATTCCATTCTACTTCAAATGAAATAATCGAGCTATGACTCTGCCCGCGCCTTAATACTCGCATAAGAATTGGAATCATTGACAACGGTTTCGACAGGCAAATTAGAATCGCGCCATCCTACCACTACGAGAACGCCATTTTCGACTTTTCCACCAAAGCCTCCTTGAACATTGGCCAGGTTCGAATACCCCAACCGCGCCATCAAGTCCGCGGCCATCTGGGAACGCATTCCACTCTGACACCCACAAAAAATGGGCTGTTCTTTATCGGGTAGTGTTTTTTGCACAATATTCAAAAAATCGGGATTTGGCACCATGCCCGCTGGGCCGGGGACCGCAATAGGGATATTGATAGCGCCTTCGGGATGCCCCTGGGCAAACTCCATTTCCGTGCGCACATCGAGATAAATCGAATTTTCCGTCTCATCCATCGCGGCTTTTGCTTCTCCGGGTTCAAGCTGTTTAATCGCCATATTAATACTCCAAATATTGAGGTGATTGCTTCTGAAATATATTGTATAAAAAAATAAGCAAAATCATAGGTAGGGCAAGTCTTGAATCTCGTTTGGACATTCGCAGTGTTTCAGTTCTTTACTCTTGTCGCTGGATATGTTACTTTGGGTTTCAATAATCAAAATAGTTTACAGGAGGACCATAGAGATGGCCAAAGAAAACACACTGAGGGTCGCTGTTGCGGGTTGCCACCGCATGTTGCTACACGATTTGACCCATCACAATTTTGCCGCGGCTTTTCGAGCCATTCCGGAAACTGAGATCGTTGGTGTATTCGATTACGGCGCGGAAACGCGAGCGGAATTTGTCACCTGCTGGCGGGATGTTTGGGGCGATATCCCAACCTTTGGTGACTATGAACACATGCTCAAAGAGATCAAACCGGATGTACTCTGCATTGCCACGCGCCAGACCATGCACGCAGATCAGATCGAGGCCGCTGCCGCAGCACGCGTTCGGGGCATCCTCTGCGACAAACCCCTGACAACCACCCTTGCAGAGATGGATCGCATTATATCTGCGTGTACAGATATCCCCCTCTGCTTTGGCCTTGACCGGCGCTGGTCTCTCCCCTATCGCCACCTTCGCGAGAACAAGAGTGATCTCATTGGAACCATCACGAGTCTCGTCGCTTATGGCCTGCCCAACACAATCAACCACGGTTGTCATTGGTACGACGCCTTGCTGGGCTTATTGGGCGATCCTGAACCCCTATGGGTCAGTGGCTTGATTGACCACGGCGATTCAGACGATGAACGCCGCAAACTCGACCCACCTGCGCGTGCTCAAATTGGTCTGGATAACGGCGTAGTCGCCTACATCACAATGGATGGCGGCAAAGGTCCCAGTTTTCAAATCACAGGAAAAAAAGGGCATCTATCCATCCTCTCTGACGCAACGCACGCCCATCTCTGCCGAGAAGATACTTACCAGTCCCTCAGTCTTCCTACAGACAAAGACCCGTGGCCGACGGGACCTGCAATGGTGCGCGACCTCGTGCAAGCTATCGAAACGGGTGATCGCACGGCCTGTGACATCAATCATGCACGCAGGGCCACAGAGATAGGATTTGCCATCCATCACTCCTCGAAGCAAGGGGGGGCGAAAATCGCTTTGTCAGATGTGGATCGATCTCTACGAGTGGAATCATACCCCTGGGGAAATGAATAGCTATAAAATACTCTTGGATAAATATAGTTTTAATACACTTACACACTGCTTTTCTCAAAGGAGATCCCAATGTCAGACCCTATGAACATCGTCGTTATAGTGGCCGATACGTTTCGCACCTCATTCCTGGGCGCTTATGGAAACGACTGGATCCACACGCCAAACCTCGACCAATTTGCCGAAGAGGGCGTGCGCTTCACCAATGCCCATCCCGAGTGCCTGCCCACCATTCCGACGCGGCGAACCCTTCACACCGGTCGCAGAGCCTTCCCCTTCAAAGACTATAGTCCCGTTCCCTGGGATAATGTCTATCTCGCCGGATGGCAGCCCATGTCGGGTGATGAGGGTACAATCGCCGAAGCACTGGTCCAGGCTGGTTATCACACCGGTTTCTTTGCCGATGTCCCCCATTACTTTGTCCCTGGAATGAATTTTATCCGGGGCTTCCGCCAATGGCAATTCATTCGCGGCCAGGCAGAGGACCGCTATCGCGCCATAGCCGCAGCAGACCCGGCATTGATCGAATGCTATAAACTCAGAGAAGGACAGCCTCAGAATCTGATCCGCGCCCACCTGGTCAATGTGCAACCCCAGCGTCCCGAAGAGACCTGGCCCGCTGCGCGGACGTTTCGCGCTGCCATTGAGTTTCTGGAGCAAAACGCTTCAAACGCACCCTTTTATCTCTACGTCGATAGCTTCACCCCCCACGAAACATGGGAAGCACCGCTCCACTACTACGATCTGTATGGTAGCCGCGAAGATAGAGTACCCATCTGTCTCAATGTACCTTATGGTCCCTTGAGCGCCAATCCCGACTACGAAGATCGACTCGCTTCTATTCGCGCCAACTACGCCGGACTCGTCACAATGGTGGATACCTGGTTTGGACGGCTGGTCGATACAATCGACAGAGTGGGATTGCACGACAATACCATGGTCATTTTTCTGAGCGACCACGGCACAAATTTCGCCGACAATGCCGAAGGCATAATTGGCAAACCCGCAGACTACATGTATCCGGGTACCATGTGCATCCCGATGATCTTGCGACACCCACAAAACAAAGGCGTCGGAAGCATATCCGACGCCTTTGTCTATACCCTCGATATACCCGCAACAGTGCTCGACATTTCCGGCGTCTCACCGATTGGACAAATCGACGGACAGAGCCTGCTACCCATCGTTGAATCCTCGGGAACCTTCAGCGAGCGAGACTATCTAACATGCCGATACGGCAATTCCGTCTGGTACAAAGACAATACCACATGGTTCTTTTCTCAGGGGGACTTTTCTGGTCCACGCGTCTTCGACCTGGAATCAGACCCGGACTGCACCCAGAACATTGCCGAAAGAGCAGCAGATAGAATCAAACGGGCAAAACACCGTATTCTCGAAGACGCTGGCGGTGAGATCCCCATCTACCAGCGACAAAACTCCACTGACGCTCTCGGCCGGCCAGAATTTACTGTCTAAAAAGCGTATCTTACCCACTGCTCGGAGTGACCGTATCTGGGCGATCGCGTGCTGTCTCGACCTCTCTTAAAGCCTCTGCCATAATACCTCTAATGGATTTCTTTGAGTATCCATCTTAGCTCAAACTGCGACAGGGCGCGGGGATTGTTTTTTAGACGTTCCGTATTGACATTCTGCACAAGTATTTCCAGATCTGCATCGGTAGCCACACCGACCTGTCGCAGATGGGTCGGACAACCAATGGCGCTGATGAGATCATCAATGTGTTTTCTCGCTTCTTCAGAGTTCTCAACCCCTATCAGCCTGTTGATCTCTCTGATGTCTTTCTGAACTTGAGCAACACCTTTGGGATGCCAACAATCACCACTGACTACCCCATTGTTGTATATTAAAAGGGCACCCAATGTCAGAGCCACAGCCAAACCGTGAGGCACGCCAAATTGAGATGTGAGCGTATAGGAAATCGCGTGAGGCGCTGTGGTCTTGCTGATATTGATCGCTTTGCCAGATAGATGGGCTGCGCGACACATATTAGCGCGTACATCGGGCGTGGGATGGTGAACAGCGGCCTCGAGATTATCGAGCACCAGTTCCAGAGCCTCGCTTGCAAAAACACGCGATTGCGCGGTTGCATTCACACTCCACAAAGATTCAACAGCCTGTGACAGTGCGTCCAGGCCAGTATGTGCGGTAATAGAAGGTGGCAAATTGGCCGTTAGATTGGGATCGATAATTGCGTAGTCGGGCAACACATTGGCGTGTGCAACGGAATATTTTTGTTCCTCGACATAAACCACAGCAAAATGTGTCGCTTCACTCCCCGTACCCGCTGTGGTGGGAATGGCGATTAATGGTGCGACCTTATCCCGAATCGGTATATTCCCTGTAAGAAGTTCGCGGTATTGCCCGCGATGTGTACCGCAAATGCCAATGAGCTTGGCCAAATCAATTGCAGATCCGCCACCTATGGCAATCATCATATCACATGGATGTGCGTGCCATAATTTGACACCGCGTATCACATCGGCGTATTTGGGATTAGGTGCAAAATCATCAAAGATGGTATGGATGCGCCCCTGTAATGCGGATTTCAGATATATTTTTGCACCGGATTTATCGTAGGCTGTGCGATCAGCCACCACAAAAACAGACCGCACGGCTCTGTCATCTAACAAAGACGGCACAGTCTCAATAGCCCCGGGTGCCATGCAGGTAATCTGTTTCACGAGACGATTCACTCATTTCGCCAATAAATCAGAAAGGACAGAAAATGGATTTTAATTTTCGACGTACATATCGCGGTGCGCTAAAAGCCATTTTTTTAGATTGGGCGGGAACCACGATGGATTACGGATGTTACGCGCCGGCTGTGGTCTTCCGCCAGGTGTACGAACGCATGCGAGTGCCTATCAGCATGGCCGAGGCGCGCGCGCCAATGGGAGCGCATAAAAAAGTCCACATCCGAAAGATATCTCAAATCGAATCTGTACACCAGCGCTGGGAAGATACCTACAATCGACCACCGGAGGAATCGGATATTGATGAGATGTTTGAAGCATTTGTGCCCTTGCAACTGAGTTGTCTGGCTGAATACGCCGACTTGATTCCCGGTACACTGGAAGCAGTTGCCGAGTTTCGCAAGCGCGGATTAAAAATAGGATCAACTACTGGATATACAGGCGAAATGATGGCACTATTGCAGGAAGAAGCCAAAAAACGAGGTTACGAACCCGACGCAACCGTATGTGCGACCGACGTCCCCGAAGGCCGCCCAGCCCCCTGGATGTGTGTCCAAAATGCCCTGCAACTGGGCGTGTACCCCTTTGCAGCCTGTGTTAAAGTCGATGACACGATCCCCGGTATCGAAGAGGGCCTCAATGCCGGTATGTGGACTATTGGCCTTGCAAAAACAGGAAATGAAATCGGTCTAAACGAAGAAGAAATCAATAGCCTTGATCCCGAAGTCCTGCAAACACAACTCGAGACTGTATATCAGCGCATGCACCAGGCAGGTGCACACTATGTCGTCGATGGCATCTGGGACGTGCCGGCTGTATTAGACGACATCCAGAGCAGACTCACACGCGGCGAGTGCCCCTGATAGGCAATATTTAAAAAAAGACCGTGAGTCATCTATTCACGACCTTTATATACTCCATCTATACAGGGAGATATCCGTTACTCCATTACGGCTGAGCGCAGGGTGAGGATCTCTTCTCCCCTTGTATTCGCGTCAAACCCGTACCGCTCTTTCTCAACACCAATCTCGAATCCATTCTCGTTCTGTACTACACGCGCATTTGCCTGGCGCTCTGCAAAAGCAAAAACCAGAATATCTCCGAGGGTCGATAGCAGCACCCGCGTGTTCGCATCCCGCGCCCCTGGGACAAAACTCGTCAGACTTCCCGCCGCCAGTCCAGAAGGCGCGAAAGGCACCTCCTCCCTCTCAAAATAGGCATCCTCTCCGTAAAGAAGCAACGCATTGATTGATCGTCCACCCGCACCAAAATGCGCCTGTTTTCCCCGGACCTGCCTCAAATCTACCGGATTCAACTTCCAGCCCAGCGCGCCATTTCCGGTTTCTGGACCCAGATCCGTCTCAAAATCCAACAGCAACTGCCTGCGTCCTGGGCATTTCAGATCTACCCTGTCAAGGTCGCATTTCACCCCCGTTCCAGGCATCTGCACTGCGCCCCCAAACGCCAGCACCGTATTCGACTTGATGTAAAATGTCCTCGGTTCCGCACGCGACTGCAGATTCTGCGAATCCAGATCCAGTTCACCGAAAATCGCGCGGTCGTCGCACCTGTTCCTGCACCCATCCACATCGATTTCAATAAACGGATTATCTCCCGACCGGTTGAACCCGCCCCATCGGATAACCGCATCATGCCATCTGTCGGGTTCAATTTTCATCGATGAGACGACCTCTACCGACGTATTTCGCTGGCTCTGCACAACAAATGTCAGCGCGTCCCCGTCCATTATTGCCAGCGAATAATTATTTACCCGGCTTCCCATGACCCTTCCCACACCGATTCCCGTATTAAACAAAACCTCTGGTCCTTCTTTTCTACTCTCGCCGTTTAACCGGAAGCGCATTCGCAATTCACCTGCCCTGGGATTAAAATAAGGTGCTCTTTCGTACTGCAGATAATCACGACCATTCAATCGCACGAATCCCTCCCCCCTATTTCGCATCATTCTTACACCTCGTCTCCGGCGTCTCAGTGCTGTTACAAGGATCGGAAAAGTCCCTTTCAACAGCCAGTATTCATGATCTGTTCGAATGGACCGCACGCGCAACCGTTCAAACGGTGCTGCTGTATCCAGTTGCCTCAAAAATGCGACGATTTCGTTTTGCCCGCCTGTGAACGGGAGACTCCCACAGGCCACCGGCTGGGACTCTTCCGCAGAAATCGTCTTCAGAATCGGATATCCGCCCCATTGCACGTGTAAGTTCATAAACCCATGTGCGCTCCCGCCTTTGTATCCCGACACGCAACAGACCACAGCGTCCCTGTCCCATCCGCTGCGCAGCAATCCGGTCTCTCCGTAGTGCATTCGGGTAAATTTCTTTGAAAGCGGCAATACAATCTTGCGACTCGACGGCCGGAACTCAGGATCGCAATAACAATAAGCGTACGGAGCGTATGCGATCATACATTCCGCCGTTGTACCCTTCACTCCCATCCCAAACCGGTAGAGCCGTCCCAGTCTCGGATCGCCGAGTGCTATGTCCCGCATCTCGGCGTCTCCAGCCTCCTGCGCCAGCCGAAGGAGGGGCACCGAACACGCATTTAGCTGGCTGCCCGAAATAACATTTGAATTTTCCGGGTAATACAGCCTGTCTTCGATCACTGGCGGCGGTGCCAGATGATACCGAAACCACGTCAAAGGCCGCTCCAATCGTTTCGGAAACGCCTTATACAGATCTTCCCCCGTCACATTGTGCAGCGCGTCGGCGAAGTGAAGCATCCACAAATTTTCCCACGGCCAGAACGCAGGCCCGTCGCCCGGTGCGCCGTCTCGCCCGCAGCCATAGGGCATCACCCCGCTGCGAAACCGATCGATCACGGCCGACAACCAGGCTTCTGCATCGGGATGTTTTCCCAACAAATACAAAGCCGCCACGCCAAAATGCCCGTTGTCAACCACGGCGTGGTGTCGTCCATCCGATGAGTATCGGTTCCGCTCCACATCTGGCCACCAGCGGCTCATCATCTGAACCAGACACGCGGTCGCCTGTTTTTTTTCTACGTCGGGCAACGCTTTGTCGAGCAGATCCAGCGCCAGCGCAAACGCCTGCATATATCGGTTGGCCGTATAAAAATGCTCTTCTATCTTGTCACTATGCTCCCATTCCACCGCCGCGCGCAACCAATCTCTCGCCCGTTTCAACCAGCGCGGATCCCCCGTCAGCCGCCAGGCGAACGCGTAATGCTCTATCAGCGCAGTTGCGTGCATCCCCGTATAGAACGTCAGGTATAGTTGGTGGTACGGATGTGGACTGTGAGGCCGTTCGGGAATCCGTTTCCACGGACGCTGAAAATAAAAAATCTCGCAATCTGCGAGAATATTCTTAAGGATTCGTTTTCTCGCCGCATCCTCCGGCGGGTCGAACCTGTAATCCGGATCATCGACTGGATGATACAGCCGGGGATGATCCTTACGTAGAATTTGAACCATAATCGGAATCCCTGAAGCGCACCCCTTTTATTATTTTAAAGCCTCGTCAATTAAAAACAGATCGGTCAGCAGTGTACGCAAATGGATAGAGGCATTTAAGTTATCGATCAACTGGGAACTGATGGCTGGCTTGCCCAGAACGAGTTTAATGCCCGCCTGCGCTCTTTTCGCATCGGCATTCATCTCGTCCAAAAAATCTCGATAATCCGCAAGTCCTCTTTCTCTTGCGATACGCGCTCCAGATTCTTCCAGGTTATCGAGCGCGTTATTCATCTCTTTTAGCGCGTGTCGTATCTGAGAGTCTGAATCACCTCCCCCTTCTATTCCCTGTGCGGCATAAGCCAGCATCAATTCATAACCCGACTCAATCGCTTCAATATGTTGCGCCCACTCTGAGAAAACATCTGCCATGCGTTATGCGCCTTTTCTTTTAGCATCCCACTTCTCTGGATCGTGATGTGCGCGATATTCTTCGTCTGTAATCCATCCTTTAATCATCGATCGCGTATAAAAAAGTTTCTCTGGACGTATCGCAAAATAAACATGCATCATAATCAGCGGAATAAAACACAGACCCGAAAAATCGTGCAAAACATAAATAATACCCCAGCTTTCACCTGAAAAAACATAAGGATCGCGCGTCCAGAAAGGGGAATCTATTTTAAACAACATCAAAATACCCGTCACACAGACAATCAGACTAATAATCGCCACAATATGGTGATAAACTTTTTGCATCAGCCAGTATTTGCCGGGCGATACTTTCAAAGCCTTGATCGAACCCGACAACGAGGAAAGAACATCTGCAAATTCTCCTCGTGCGATCCACATAGACCGCCAGTCTTGCCGGGTCAGGGCATAAATAATGTGAAACAGAACAGAAGCAGTAAAAATCACCCCAGAAACCCAGTGCAGCGTCACCCACGCAAACTTGATCCCCAAAATCGGCAAGAAACCAGTCAGCAACAGGGCTATAATACACGCTGCCATCAACCAGTGATTGATTCGGGTAGCGAGGGTATGTCTCTGCAAAGCATTCATTGACCGTTTTTTTTCACAAAAAAGTGCATATAACCCGCATGCAAAACAATAAACACAACGCCAGCACCTGCAAAATATCCGATCAGGTCCCACGAAAGACCTTCTAAAACCCGCTGTCCCCAGGCATCGCTGGTATATCGAAAAATATCCATCAACTCTCTCGTATTGCCCGTTTGACCAGACTCTCCATCAGAGGAATCTTAAACCCATTGTAATTCAGCGGCGTGGCGCCTCGGCTTGCCGCACTCGCAGCGAGATCGGCAGACGTGCCATTTTGGGGACTGCCCTTGACCACCTCTTCCACAACCGTCAAGCGCAGCGGCACACAGGCAACACCGCCGCAGGCTATTCGGATATCGGCAATCGCGTCGTTATCCACCTTCATCGCAGAGGCAATATTGACCAGCGCAAAATCCCATGTGTTCCTTTCGGCCACCTTTTCAAAATAAAAACGCGCGCCTGCCCATGTGTTGGGAATCACAATCGACTTGAGCAAATCACCCGGTTGCAAAATCGTCATGCGCATAATATCCACATCTGGACCAATAAAAAAGTCCTCTGCCTGCACCTCTTTTTCCCCATCGCCATTTACAACCACCATACGCGCATCGAGGGCAACAAGTGCGGGTGCAGTATCTGAAGGCGACACAGCGATACACCGATCTGCCCCAAAAAGACAATGTTCGCGGTCAATTCCCTCGGGCGTATCGGCATAACATGTATTCCCGCCCGCCCGATAACAATCCAGACCATACCGATAATACCAGCACCGCGTATCCTGACAGACATTGCCCCCAATCGTTCCCGCATTGCGAATTTGTGGACTGGCAACATGTCGCGCAGCATCGGCCAACACGCCGTATTTCTCTTTAATCAGGGCACTTGTCTCAATCTCTGTCAGCGTGGTCAACGCCCCAATTTCAATCCCATCGGCTGTTTCCCGTATCCCATGCAAATCATCAATACCGTTAATATCGATAACTGCTTGGGGCTTCTTGGCGCGGTCCTTAAACCAGTCAAAACTATCCTGACCGCCTGCCAGAACCCAACCGTCATCGCCATAGCGATCCATTAAATTCAGCGCGTGATCTATCGTCGCGGGCTGATACAACTCAAAATTAGCCATCATATCTTTGAGCATCTCATTTCCCCCTTCTCACACCGTATTTACTTGCAGCGCCTTATACGACTGTTCGCGACCTGCGGCTGCATTGACAATATGATCGGTCGTCACTGGCATGCGATTAAAATAATGCCCGTCCAGCGCATCTGAAATCGCACACAAAAGCGCGGCAGCGGCACAACCCTGCACAGGCTCGCCTATTCCCTTAGCACCAACTGGATTTTGAGGATCGGCGATATCGACCACCTCGGTCTTCATCTCAGATGGGACATCGAGATACGACGGCGGCTTACATTGATAGAGCACTGTATTTGCGGGAAGGCCGTTTTGCGGATCATATACGTACCGCTCCAGCGCAGCCAGACCAAAACCCATAACTGCGCCGCCTTTGATCTGCGTCTCCAGACCTTGTGGATGCAGCACTGTGCCGCACTCTGCAGCTCCCACGTAATCCAAAATCTCGTATTTACCAGTCTCCAGATCCAATTCAATCTCGATAAATCCGACAGCCATCGCAGGGACAACGCCCTCGCGCTTCAGATTGTCTTTGGCAACACCGATCAAACCCGTCCCCGCAAGTGCAGCCACTGAGGCTTTTGTCATGTCGTGAATATCTTCGGGAGCTTCATGGCCGTCGTACTTACCCCCCAGTTCAATTGCGCGTTTTGCCGCATCTGCAAATCCCATGCTTTTGGATTTGTCCGCCTTATGCACAACCCGCTCATCAGCCAGATCGTAATCGCCGGGAGAGCCTCCCAGATCCATTGCCGCAATCTCCAGCAATTTGTTCTTCGCATCCATAGCCGCGACATAATTCGTGCGCGTCATCGTAAACGAGGTATTGCTCCCCCACTGTGCGTGGTTCCACGGCAAATGACGGCGGCTGTCGCCCCGTTCAATCACGCAATTTTCCCATTTACACGTCAACACTTCGGCGGCTGCGAGAGAGGTTGCAGTGTGCGAAAAGGTGCCGAGATTGCCAACACCCGAATGAATGTGCAACTTGCCCTCTGGCGTCAGGCGCACCAGACCATCATAACCATTTGAACCCGCGGCGTGATAAGCCTGTCCAATCCCCACACCAATAACCTTTGAGCCACTCTTCTGACGGCTTTTTTGCTTTTTCCCTGCCCAATCAAAAGCCTTCCCGCCTTTATCCAGTGCCTCGCGCATATAAACACTCGTCACAGGTCCTTGCCTGCGCCCGTATTTCGAATCGTTATCGGGTGCATTAATGCGCCGAATCGCCAGTTGATCAATGCCCAGTTCCTCGGCGGCCTTGTCGAGCAGGGGTTCAACTACACAGGCGATCTGATTTTGTCCAGGACCGCGCTGCGCTCCTCTAATCGGCGTATTGGTATATACGGGAATCCCCCGGAAGCGCATGGCTTCGGGCGTATAAACCAGCGAAACCGCATCGCCAGCAGCGGTCCAATCCCCACCGCCGCGATAAGCACCATTCTCCTGAATCACGTACATATCCAGCGCACTGATCCGCCCATCGCTGCGAAAACCAATTTTAATTCGCCCCTGAAAACCGTGGCGCGCAGACCCGATGAAATACTCTTCCGCGCGACTGATACGCATCATCACGGGGCGCCCAACTTTTTTGGACATAAGCGGCGGAATAGCCATCACGGGATACGCCGTGCCTTTGGAGCCAAAGCCACCTCCGCAGTATTCCGCGATATAAACCAGATCTTCAGACTCCATCCCCAGGAGACGGGCAAGATCGCGCGTGGGACGACTCTGGCTTTGCGTTGCGCCATATACGAAACACTTGCCGTTTTCCCATAAGGCCATACACGACCGCGGTTCCATCGAATGATGCGGATTATTTGCCGTGACAAAGCTTTCATCCACGATCAATTTTGCATTTTCAAACCCCTGATCAACTTCACCATAAGACCATTCAGTTGCGGGTTTGCCCGTCGGACACACATCCTTATCGACAAAATCGCCAGCAGTCCATTTGATTGTCTCGCTTCCCGAACGCCGGTTGCGAACATTGCCTTCTTCGCGGGCATTTGTGCCACCGGGATAGAGACTCTCCAGAGGATCGAGCGTAAAGGGAAGGGGTTCATAATCAATCGCAATTTTATCAATCGCATCCTGTGCCGTCTGCTCGTCGAGCGCGGCAACTGCCAGAATCGGGTCCCCTACATAATGGGGATTATTTGTCAAAATGGGATTGTTCGGCGCGTTTTGCTCGGGCACATCATCAGCCGTTAAAATACCCAAAACGCCCTTCATCTTCATCGCTTCGGACACATCAATATTGCGAACGCGCGCATGGGGCATTGTGCTCAGGAGCAAGCGACAAAACACCATGCCTTCGGCGCGAAAATCCTCGGCGTATTTTGCCTTACCCGTAACCTTTGCCGCCACATCTGGCGGCGTAAAATCCTTGCCAATCAATTGATATGCCATTTAAGAAGCCTCCTCTGCTGCGCGCATTACTGAGTTCAGATAATTATCGTAAGCACCACAGCGACAAAGATTTCCAGACATTGCAACTCGCGCCTCTTCTCGGGTTGGATCCGGATTGATCTTCAGCAGTGCCACCGCAGACATCACCTGGCCCGGCGTGCAAAATCCACACTGAGGTCCCAGTTCTTCAATAAATGCCCGCTGAACCGGATGCAACGCGCCATCTTCGCCTTCAAGGCCCTCAACAGTAACAACCGAACGGCCTCGAACGCGGTGGGTTAAAGTCGAACACGAATACATCGCCACATCATCGACCAGCACTGTACACGCACCGCATTCACCCCGGTCGCACCCCAGCTTTGTGCCCGTAAGCCCCAGTTTGTACCGCAACGTCATCGCCAGCGTTTCCTGCGGCAAAACATCAACGCGACGCACGCGACCATTTACATTGAGAGAAATGAGCCGCTCAACCGCACCCGGCGCGCTACCCATATCACCCGCGCAGCCTCCAAACACATATCCCATCGCAGAAATGGACGCGCCAGTGGCAATAATCCCTTTGATAAAATCGCGCCTGGACATCCCCGCCCGCTCCATTGCCGTATCATCCGAAAAAACGACCTCGCGAGTGAAATTTGTATTCATAGAACCTCCTCATGCTTTCTATTTGCATCTGCATTGAACATTTATAAAAATAAAAAAACAGCCTGTCAACTCAGTTTTTAGCACTTGCTTCTTTCTCTGCCTCGATCAGCGCGACCATATCTATACGCCCCGCATTGTGTGGGGGTTGCATAATAGCCTGCTGGAGCGGTGTCAACTCATCCATAAACGGCGCATATTTCGCGGGATCATTGCCACTGGGCGGGTTGACATACCCCCCCGCGGCATAGCGATACAACAGGGTCCGTCGTTCGTGGTCCGCAGTCCAGGGTATTGCGCCATGTGTCAATGCCTCGGTAAAAATTACCGCTGATCCCGCCTTCATGGGAATATGTTTAAAACACCCCAAATCTCGCTCCATTCGGCGCACATCCGTCGGACATTCAAAATTTGCCTTGTGACTGCCGGGAATACACACAAACCCACCGTCGCCGGGATTGACATCGGCAAGCTGATAACACACAGCAATCAGATTATTCCACATCTTCCCATCCTTACAGAAATACATATGTCCGCCCAAAAACCCACCGCCGCCGTGAAGCAAATGCCCTTCTGCCCCTTTGGTCATGCTAATTCCATTGGCATTGCCATAGCGAAACCCATTGCCGATCATATCGAGCATATAGCGCATCGTTGGCAAATGGGATAGCAAATCTCGGAAGGGTTGACACCACGGTTTCGGCCATCTCAAAATACTTCCGATATCCCCTCGTCCATGTGATCCTTCCAGTGCGATAGAAACCTCACTACCGTGTTGACCCGCGCCACCCGACAACCTTAGTTCCCCCTCGCGAATTCGAATATTGTCCCGATTGTGATCAATCGCCTCATTGAGGGCTGCGACCTGATCGGGAGACAAAATATCCTCCACTACCAGATATCCATTCACATCAAAAAAATACTTCTCATAAACGTCCATAACAACCTCCTCATGGGATCACCCCATGGATTCACAGAAATTTAAGTTGAAAACTTCTGACCTTCGCCCTATTTTGCCCTGTCATTAAAGCACCTTTCACTCGGCCTCAACTTCCCTTTTCAAAAATGGCCATACAAACAGATATATCTCCAGAAACCCATCCCGATGTACAGGATCGAGGAATCACGGTACGCGCGGTCATGCTCGGCATCTTGACCATTGCCCTCATGACGATCTACATCACGCATTTTGCGTGGAACATGATAAAAAACTACATGCCCGTATCGGCTCTGATCCCTTTTGTCGCATGGGTTGGCATCAACGCCATACTCAAACTCGTCGCGCCAAAACGCGCCTTATCGCGCACGGAAATGTTGACCATCTTCTTCATGGTCTGGCTCGTGGGCAACCTGCCTACAACGGGCTGGGCGGGCTATCTCCTGGGCAACATCTCTGCCCCGGTACACCTCGCATCGCCCGAAAACCGCGTGGGCGACGTCATTGCTCCCCTGCTACCCGACTGGCTCTTTATGCAAAAATCGCCCGTGGTCATCGGACAACTCTACGGGGGATTAGAACCCAACACATCTATTCCCTGGCAACCGTGGATCCGTCCGCTCTTCTGGTGGACTGCCGCCTGTTTATCCGTGGTCATGGCCGGTTTTTTTTGTAGCGTCTTATTCTTCAAACAGTGGCATGAAAAAGAGCGTCTCACCTTTCCTATGGCCACCTTCCCCACCGAAATGTTGCGAGAAGAACCCGGCTATCGCCTGCCTGTCGTCTTTCACGCCCCCCTATTTTGGGTGGGGTTTGGCATTTCGACCTTTGTGATCTGCTGGAATATCGCGGGTTATTTTGTCCACACCCTGCCGCATATTCCCATCTACGACCTCGCTGGACAAATGGCGATAAACATCGGCTATCACTATCCAAGATATTTTTTACGCATGCAGCCCCTGATAATGGGCCTGGCCTATTTGTGCCCGCTCGACTTGCTCTTCAGCTTTTGGTTTTACAATGTCCTAAATATTATCAAAGAGGGGCTGATGAACCAAACTGGCATCACCGTGGGGTTACAGGGACAGCAAGCGACACCGGCAGAAATACTCAGCTTCGAATCCCACGGCGCACTCGTTTTTCTCGTCGCCTGGTCATTATGGGTATCGCGCAAACACCTCAAAAACACCCTCGAATGTGCGCTGATGAGCAACAGAGCCGCAGACGATGGAACACCAGTCACCTATCGAACTGCCTGGCTCGGCCTCGCGGCTTCGGTCATATTCCTCGCGGGCTGGTGTCTGGCCGCAGGCATGGAACTGTGGGCAACCATAGTGCAACTCACCTTGATGTTCATCGCGCTATTCGGCGTTGCCAAATACGCCGCAGCAACCGGATTCACCTTTTTGTCCCCCGGAGGTACGGGCGGACTGGGTGCCGATAAGGGAGGCACTGTGTGGATGCAAATGGGTGGCACGGCCAACATGTCGCCCGGAACACTCACGACAATCTGGATGATCAACCGCAATGGCTTTGCTGGCATGCCCATTCGCCTCACCGCCACCATGTCTGTCCCCCACTACTTTCGCATGCTGGGCAACCACTTCAAGCGGCACCCCATGGTCTGGGCCATCATTCCCATAGCCTACATCACGGGTTGTATCACAACCGCTACCGATTCGCTATATCGCAGCTACATGGACGGCGGAATGAACGGACCACTCTATTTGGGCGACTGGAACCATCTCGTGCGCCTGGTGCCTTATGTAGAAGGCTCGACAATACTCTACTTCGACATCGAAAAATTGGGCGTGTGGCTCTGGGGATTTGCGATAGCCGGTTTTTTGACTTACATACGCACGCGCTTTTCCTGGTGGCCCTTTAATCCCGTAGCCATTGCCTTTCCCACCCGCCGCTATGGTTTTAGTCTGCTCGTTGTGTGGGCGACCAAAGCACTCATCATGCGTTTTGGCGGCGTCGCGCTCTACCGAAAATCCCTGCCCTTCTGGTATGGCCTCATGATCGGATACTTGCTTGGCGTTGGCATCTCCACAGGCGTCGATGCCATCTGGTTTCCCGACGCAGGCCATATAGTGCATGGATGGTGAGGAGCGATCAGCTTGTATTCTCCTTTATCTATTCGTCCATCATCGCCTCGATCCTCGATCGATAACTCTCTGTCTCATCAGGCCATTCAACAATCTCAGCATCCGGCGCATTATTCTCTGGCAACCACTGTGATAGAAGTTCTTTAACCTCGCCCAACATAGGGCTATGCGCCAGATTTTTCCATTCCATCTCGTCATGTCTGTGATCGTAAAGCTCTTCTGATCCATCTGCATAACGGATATATCGCCATCGCTCGGACCGCACCGCATGATTGCCACGCCCATGTGTGGTGATTGCGGGAAAGGGCCAGTTGCGATTGGGATTTTCCATCAGTGGCACCAAGCTTCGGCCTTCCAATTCCTCGCGGACGGGCAAGCCGCACAACGCAATTAGCGTGGGATAAATATCGATCAATCCCACTGGCTCTGAACAGGGGCCAGGCGAATAACCCGGGGCTGAAATAAGCAAGGGTACGCGCGTGGCCTCTTCCCACAACGTACTCTTTTTCCAATGGCTTTTTTCGCCCAAATGCCACCCGTGATCTGCCCACAAAACAATTGCTGTATTCTCTGCATAAGCACTTGCATCCAGCGCATCTATCAATCGTCCAATTTGCGTATCGACAAAACTGATACACGCCAGATAACACCGAATCGCTTCCTTCCATTGCCCCGCTTCCACGATACGTGCATGCGGTTTTTGATTGGCCCATCGCTGCGCGATCTCGGGAACATCGTCCAGGTCATTCTCCAGTGTCTCGGGCAAATGGAGATCATTCAGATCATAAGCCTCTATATACTTCCTCGGCGCATGCCACATCAAATGCGGCAGCTTAAAACCACACGTCAAAAAGAAGGGTTTGTCATGCCTGGTCCCCAATTGCTCAACACAATAACTCACAGCCTTGTAATCCTGCATATCTTCATCGGTAACATCCATCGGTCCCCAGTCCAGATTGCCCATACCCTTCATGCCATTTACGGGATGATGATCGGGTTCTGCGCCGGAATGCGACTGATTAAACAAACTCGGTACATAAGAATCCCACGACATTGGATCGGGAAATTTGCCGTGATATACCTTGCCACTGCCCGTTGTAAAATAGCCATTTTGCCGAAAGTGCTGCGGCAATGTCACACAATTTCTCCCCGCTTCCGAAAATCTGAGCGGCTGTCGATTGTTATAAACACCCGTAGTGGATGGCCGCAACCCACTCATCAAACTCGCCCGCGAGGGATTGCAAATCGGCGCTTGACAATACGTGCGTTCAAATACTATACATCGCTCGGCCAACCGATTAAAATGAGGGGTCACAGCATTTGGGGCGCGATCCAAAAATCCCACATAGTGATTTAAATCATCAAACGAAATGAACAACACATTTGGTCGATTTTCTTGTGCCATATTCCACCTCTCGCATATTAGTTTAACATACCGCCCAATTTTTAATTTTTAATTTTACATTTTCAATCTTACATTTTTGCGCTTTGTTGGACAACTACAGGAGGTCTTCCGATGAATGCGATTGCCGTGATAGGAACGGGCTATATCGGTGGCGAACACATCAAAGCCATCTCAGCGCATCCCAATGCACATTTGCGAACAATATGTACAACGCCACGCAGCGAACAGGTCGCGAAAGATCTGCAAGCGATATACGGCACAGATAAAATCTCGACAGAATACGAAAACGTCCTATCCGATTCCGAAATAGACATCATTTATCTCTGCACGCCCAACTCACAACACGTAGATCAAGCTGTCGCCGCGCTCGACGCGGGCAAGCATGTCTTTGTGGAAAAACCCCTCGCCGTTACAGTTGAAGACTGTCAAAAAATCGTCGATGCAGCCAAACAGTCCGGACGACAAGTCATGGTTGGTCACGGCGCGCGATTTAGCAACATATTTGAAACCATTCACCACCTTATTCACAACGGCACGCTGGGAGAAGCCTGTTTTGTAGAAAGTGACTACATCCACGACCTCAAACCCTTCTTGCCCCTGCCCGGTCACGACTGGTGGATGGACACGGAAAAAGAAGGCCAACTGCCCATTATCGGCGGGGCCTGCCATCCCCTGGACCTCATGCGATGGCTCGCCGGAGAAATCGTTGAAGTCAGCGCGTATGGCGTGAACAAAAATATTCCCAATGTTCCCTGGTACGACACGGTTATCTCAAACTTAAAATTTGAATCCGGTGCCCTGGGCAAATGTCTGGTTTCCTGCGGTGCTGAAATTCCCTATAACCTCAACTTCAGCTACCACGGCACCAAAGGGTCTATTCACAAAAACAAACTCTTCATCGGCGGTATGCCCCACGTCGAAGAATGGTCTGAGCTCCCAATTGAAATACGCGCAGAAGACCATACGTGCCCCCAGGAACTCGATCACTTTCTATCCTGCATTGAAAGTGGCGAAAAACCGCTGATCGACGCGGTTGATGGTGCGCGGTCCGTCGCCGTATGCTGCGCCATAATTGAATCCATTGAAAACAATCGTCCGGCAACCGTATTCCTGGATTTTTAGACTATGAATAATCGCACAAGCGGCATTCGCATGCGTCGATCTCTAAGCGAACCGCTACCCGAATACACAGTCCCCCAAGGCTTTACAATTCGCACGCTTCAGCCCGGCGAGGAAGAAGAATGGGTCCGCATGAAAAATGAAGCTTTTGGCGAAGAAGGCGGAAAACCCTGGACCACCGACAATTTTCACGCCACATTCACCCATGAACCATGCTGCGATTACAAGCGCATTTTTGTCGCTCTCAAAGGCGATTACATGGTAGCAACTGCCAGCGCGTGGGAAGCCCATTACGGAGGAAAATCAGTTGGCCTCATCCACTGGGTTGGTACCGATCCCAAATACCGGGGGCATGGACTCGGTTATGCCCTCTCACTCCGCGCCCTCAAAGAACTCGTTGCACGCGGGTATGCCGACGCTTATCTCAACACAGCCCTCTGGCGTGAACCCGCCGTGCGCCTCTACGAACGCCTGGGCTTTCGCATCACTCCAAAAACCGAAGATATCTGATCCTACCCATCCAGTAAATGGAGAACGCGATGAAAACTCCTATTCGCATCTTACTCGTCGGTTGCGGGCGCATGGCTTTAAGCCATGCCAGCGGTTTGGAATCCCTGGGAGAACTCGGCATCATTGTCGCCGGTGTTGATCCATCCGAAGACGCACGCAATAATCTAAAAACCCAATATGGTGTGTCAACTACCTTTGACAACCTCGACGACGCGCTTGCAAACGTGGAAGCAGATGCTGCAATTATTGCCGTGCCCAACTTCCTGCACCGCGATTACACCATTGCCTGTCTCGAAAGAGGATTACACACCCTCATCGAAAAACCCATGGCGCTTACCCTCGCAGATGTCGATGACATGATCGCTACCGCCGAAGCCAAAGGCAAATTGCTCATGTCTGGACAGAGCCAGCGTTTTTCAACAGCGATTCGCCAGGTCAAAAAGCTACTCGAAGAAAAAGCTGTGGGAAAAATTCGCCACGTCATCCACCGCAGACTTGGATCGGGTCGCGGCGGCGACGAAAATAGCTGGTTTGCGCGTCAAGAATTGTCGGGCGGCATTCTACCCGGCATTGGCGTCCACTCGCTCGATGTACTCTTATGGTGGATAGACGAAAAAGCCGTATCCGTCTCGGCAATCGTGCAAAATATCGATCCACACCCCGATATCGACATTGAAGACGAAGTCTCTCTCATCGCCACAACAGAAAGCAATGCCATCCTCAACTGCACCCTCTCATTTCACCATCGTGCAGGCACGGAATGGACCGTAATGGGCGATGAAGGCGTCATTCACCTCAACGGCACCAGCGGACCTTTATTGCTCAATGGCAAAGAACAGCACATACCCGAAACCGTTCACCTCGCTGGCGAACCCACCATACACCTCGAATTTCTCACAGCCATCCGCGACAATCGCCCACTCGCGCAAGCATCAGCGCAAGATGTACGCAAAACAATGGCACTCATCTTTGCCTCAATGGAATCGGGTAAAACTGGAAAAACTGTATCCGTTTCCAGATAGCGCTCTGGTCTCCAAATGGCCTATTGCCTCACCGCCCGCCATCTCGCTGTGCCGTATTCGCGCTGATTCAACGGCCCGGGTGCAGACTGTCCCGAACTGCCCATTTCAACTTCGCCGCGCATTTCGTCACCTGACACTGTGCCCACAAACCGATAAGACAGATGGGTTCCCTCAAACCGATGCTGGCTCGTAAATGCGATTTCATCTCCATTCACCGAGCCATTTAGCGCATTTTTTAGCCAGCGCGTCTGGTGAGTACCTGTTAAAACACCGGCAATATGCTCGATATCCACGCGATGACGCGCTGTTTTTCTAACCAGCGCGATTTCAATTTCCCATGTACCCGAGACATCAATGGGTTCTCGCTCCTTTTCTTTCGAGGATAAAGGCGCGTGGGATAATGCATCGCGAATGTGTATGCCAACAATATCTGCTTCCCCAGGTTGTAGCGAAAATGGCAAAATAAAAATAGACGTATCCGTTGCCCCTCGATCATCCAGCATAATGCGTGGATCACCGCACAAAAGTTGTTCGCGCAATTCAAGACCTGTCAGGCCAATGCGATCACCATCCCAACGGATTTCCACCCTGGGAACATCCGACTGATCAGACGCGAGAATTTCAGCTTCTACACCCGATACACGCGTTACATGCCGCACAATCGTCTCGAGATCGGCAATCCAGCCCTCGAATTCCCGCTCGGGGTCGCGTCCCACCAGCAGATATTCCACTGCCGCTAAAATGCCCATAACCTCCTCTTTACCGATCTTCATCGCACGCCCAAGCGTATGATGTGGTGCAGCGTGCACCCAGGCGGCCTCGACAAGGTCGCGATCGCCTAATAACAAGCCCGTAGGCTGAGGTCCGCGCAGGTATTTGCCGCCGCTATAAGCGACCAAATTCGCTCCGCGACTGGTATATGGTTCAGGAGATTGGAGATGCTCCGACGCTGCATCGACCAGCACGGGGACACCTCTCGGACGCGCCATGTCAACAATCGCTTCAAGCGTCATATCCGCCTCCCAGGTCCCCAGCAAGGCGACCATAGCCACCTGTTCCCGATCGAGCACCGCATCCATTTCCCTGAGATTATCCACCTCCACGATTGTCACACCCACTGAACGAATGGCGTGATCATAGGTAAATCGGCTTTCTCTGGGCATGACGACCTCGCGCTTCATCCCGCTCGTATCGGGCAACCGAAACATCAACTCGGGATCGCCACCCGTCACACATGCTGCTGTTGCATGACACAGGCATGCCGCCGCGCCAGAGGCCACCATTCCCCACTCTGCTCCCGTGAGCAGGGCCAAACGCTTACCCACCCCCGCCATGAGCTCATCCATATTGACAAAAAAGTGCGAAGCAGCCATCATCGCTTCGCGCACCTGCGGCAACATCAGCGTCCCTCCGTGAATCGTTCGCGTACCACAGCAATTGATAAATGAACGCACGCCAATCAGTGAATAGGGATCATGCATTGTCGATCTCCTTTTTCATTACACGAGAGTCCCTACCTACTTTTGAATTGCGGCACAAGACAATCGTATTAACTTAGATAATCCGAAAATTCTTTCACACTTACAAGAGGCAAACATGGCATACATCAAAAACTGGCGAGACCAGCAACCCGAAGTGGCGCACCTGAGCGCGATTCGCTGGCCGGGATTAAGACAGAGAAATGCGACGCCCAAACACAGTGAAGACGACTCCCCGCAGTTGCACAATATACAGGGCATCGTCAAACACGGACTTCAAGGGCGCAAAACCTCTGACCACCACAAACACCCCAAAACTGAACAGGCGTACTATATCATCAGCGGCAGCGGCGAAGTTCTCGTAGGAGAAGACCGCTTTGCCGTACGTCCCGGCGACGCCGTGTATTTGCCCGCGGATATTTACCATCAGATGTTCAACGACATGAACGACGAATGGCTCGAGCACCTCGTTCTCAGCAAAAATATCGACACCGAACCCGGAGGCGAATGTGTGATCCGCAACTGGGAAGACGTTTTGCCCGTAAGCGATGGCGCAGGCGCGATTCGCTGGCATCAACTTGGCCCTGTCGGCGAAGAAAATACGGGCTGCTTAAAATCCATCGCCTTTATCGACAGAGAAGCCGTACAACCCGGTCAGCAGAGTATTGCGCGATGTTATGACGACATAGAACTCGGCTTCTGGATTCTCGAAAACAGGGGCATCCTCGTCACATCTGAGGGTGAACAGCACATCACTGAAGGCGATGTGGTTCACTTACCCCCCGGCACATCCTATCACATCAAAAATCCCCACAGCGAATGGTTTAGCTATATGATTATCGCTGCATAAAAAGAAATTGATGAGTATAAAAAAAGCCCCATCCGAGATCGTGCAAGCGATTTTAGATGGGGCTTCTTTCAGTTGTCAGAACCGAATCATTCTCGCCCCGTATGGTTAAAAGTTTTGGTGGATAATTTCGGAATAAAGCCTTAAATTTTGCAAATTGGTCTCTGATACCATATACGTGGAGATTTCTTATTGCATGCCCAAATACCGAGAATACATGGCACAGATTCTAAATCATCCCATTCTTAAAAAGAATCCCATTGCCCAGGTAGCACTCTATCTCGCTACCCTTTTTGTTGGCCTTTATATCTGCACAAAAGCAGCAATCTGGCTCGATGGAGCTATCACCGGGCTGCAAGGTGGGCAAGTCCTTCAGGGGGGAACTTTTTGGAAGGCACTTACCGTCACATTCCAACAACCCGACAATCCAAAACAAAAAATTGCAGTCACAGATATCCGTTTCAAGAATGTAGATCGCTTTTTACCCATCGCCGTAATCGTACACACACAGGGAAGTGACGTAACCTATCACACCGGCACGCAACGCGAATGGATCGAAATACCCGACGTGCCCGTCGATAGCCTCGTCATTCGCACGCGCAATGCCAGCCACAGTGCCGTGATCGACGATTTGAGCTTTCGACACAACAATCGGAGCTATGCGATGGACTTTGACCATACAGCCGCTGGTCCCATTGCGCCCAATACGCAGATGGTCGAATATAAGTTTGAGGACATTCAAATCGCGTTTGCAGCCGACAATGCCGTACCCACGGTTGTTCGCGGCGGTGATTTGGCCGAATCCATCGGGCGCTATATCTCCAACATCAGCGGTCCACTTTCTACGGTTTTGATCCTGCTCTTGATCGCTTTGCCTTTCTATATGGTTGTGCGTTATGCCCAGGTTTTGTCTCATGACCTGTCATCCGACCGCTTCTTCACCAATTCCGACGCGCAAATCGTTCAGAAGCAGGGCATTAACCTCCTATGGGGCGGTCAATACAACGCCGATTACGCCCTATCTGAAAACACAGAACTCTATGCTATCCTCACATCTGTCGAATCTGAAATCGCATCTGATCAGGCCCGATTGGTCGAGCGATGTACCGACAAAATCTATCTTCTCTTTGATGAAATTGAAGATCGCCTATCCGAAGGATTTGGCATGTTGGGGCTTCTATCGCTCTCCATGGGCCTTTTGGGCACAGTGATTGGCATGATAGATGCCTTCAAAATTTTGGAAGACACCATGAAAGTGGGTGAAGGCCCTGCTCAAACCCAGCTCAAAATGGCACACTACATCAACTTTGCCCTCGTCACAACAGCTATTGGATTTCTCGGACGCATTCTATCCATGATCCTCATACGCAAAACCAAAGCCCGCAGCTTGCAACATCGGGCGCGCATGCTCGACCTGATTCAGCACTTTTATCAGATAGACACAGGTGAAAGGAAAGGAATAGGAGATTGATGTGAGACATCGCAACAGGCGACCTTTGGCAGCACTATTAGACACTGGCGAAGGGTTTATTGATGTCTTGTTTTTGCTGCTTACATTTTTTATTATTCAGAATGTGTGGCAAACCCATCTCGCCAATTTGCACAACCGCTTTGTCCACGCACAAAAACTCAATTTTATCAAAGCACCCGATGAAAAAGGCTCTGCCCCCCACCCCACGGATGAACGATTTTTACAGATCATCATCGGGAAATCCTATGTGCAATTTGACAAAGGCGGCGTTGCCACCGAAGAACACATGGTCTTTCAAGACCGCGCAGACAACGACCAGATTGGCATTGAACGCGCTGTATTCTTGTCCGTAAAAAAAGCTTTACTCGCACTACAGACGCAACACGGATTTGCGCCCAATGACATTTTGGTGCGCCTCTATTTTGAACGCGATGCAACCGTGACTTATACCGTTGGTGTGTACGACGCCCTCAACAGCAGCGGATTTAAGACTGTGCAATGGGGGCTTGAAAGTCAAAAAAGAAAATTGTAAAATAGAATATGTCTCCCCGTGAAAAAAATTTGATCCAGAGCGCTGCTAAAAGCATGCGCCGGGACCATCCCAAACTCTTTGGCGTGTTATCTGCCACACTGCGCACTCGCAACTTATCTGAGGCGCGTCGAGCATGTAATTATCCCTCGCCCGAAGACTTTGCAAGTGACTATCATCAGGCCATCAAACACCTCTTCAAACAGTTGCGAGACCTGGGTTATGTCCCCCCAGCGGAAACCGACAGCTTTGAGGAGTGCATCGGGCAGATTTCGCCATCGAGCCATTTTAAATTGCCCTCACGCGAAATCATCAACCGCTTCTACAAAGGCCATATCTTTCACGAAGCATGCGCGCTTGTAGCCAAACAGAACTATCTGGGGCTTTCCAAACTCTGGACGCACTACCCCAATCGCCGGCATGAAATAGAAATCGCCATCGCCCTTGTTCCTGTCCAGGCGACAGCCCTCCAATCGCAGTCCATCCGGTTACCCTATGCCCCTATTCAACGCACACAACAACGCTTTTTGCCCGCATTGGCCGGTGCGTTTGCACTGGGCATCGTCTTGCTATTGGCACTCAGTCCTCCCCAGGGGGGGCGGGCATTCAAAGCCATTGTCACAAATTTTGAAGAAATGCTCGTAAGCGCGCAGGGTATCTTTGACATGAACCAAAATACACGCGAGGAAGACAGCATAACAAAACCAGATCCTGAACCCCGGGTTCAGGCTGCCCCAAAGCCTGCGCCTCGTCCAAAAATCGCGCTGCCAGACAAACCGAAATTGGCACTTGCATCACTACCCGATATTCCGCGTCAACTCGATAAGCCGCTCGGCATGTCGCTCGGTGGATTGAAAACACCACCCCGCGTCTCGGCACCCAATCTGGACAGAGGTGCAAACCCATCGTCGTTTTTTGGTTCGCGGCCAGAAGTCCATGTCGCGCGCGCCACTATGAGTATGCCAGCACCCACCCCTGCCACATTGCCATCAAAAGGCAAAGATCAGCCCGAGCAACAAGCGGAATCCACCGATCTCAAAGGCTACCGGCCAGCGGGACGCATTGGTTTTTCCAATTTTCATACATCGGCTGGTCTCTCGGCAGAACTCGTGCGCTTGACCCGTATCCAGCGCGCACTTTCTCGACTGAAAACGCCTCAAAACAGAATCTATGAAAATACCCAACTCACATTGGCGCCAAACAAAGCCAGAATACAATTTGCCGACGGTGTTGCATTTATCCTCACATTTCGACTGGGCCGACTCGACGGCATTCAGATTTTCGCACGTTCGGGTATGGACAAAGCCCTTCACATAGAAACCGAAGCGCGCCGGGGCATCCGCTTTCTCAACCGCGCCCTGAGCAATTCGTGAGATCGCTTATGAAAAAAATAGTCATTACCCTCGCTTTTTTGATTTTGCCATCCCTTGTCCTTGCCCAGGAAAAGGACGACGCCCTCGCCTATCAGGCTTTCGAGCAGGGCCGCAGTGCTTATGAGAGCGGGCGATATCTCGAAGCCGTCGCACATTTTGAGCACGCGTGCAACCAGGCCCTCATCTTTACCAGTGCCTATTATATCTGGCTGGGCACGGCAGGCGAGCGCGCCTACGACACGGGCCAGGACGCGCCTAACCGATTGGACCTGCTCAGAAAAAGTGCCGACGCCTACCGCACGGCACTCGACCGCGAGCAAGACCCCGATGTTCGCTACGAATTGGGACGTCTCACTGTCAAATACGCGATGGCGCGTGCCAACTTCGTGCTCGAGCGCGAAAACAACCGCCAACCCCTGCTGCTGGATTTGCCTCCGCCAGCATTGCGAGACAGCACCTGGATACCCACGCGCTTTCAACCCGCAACAATTGACTCCTTGCACCGAATATGGCATCTCGCAGAGGGTGGTCTGCGCGACATTTGGATGGCGATTCTCGGCAGAACGCAAAAGGAAATTGTCTATGCGGCGCCTCAACGCAGCACCATGAGTGACACCCTTCAGGCTTATTTAAGCGTCTATATCGAAAACAGCTTGAACTTGATCGAGACCGCCGGACAGGCCAATTTTGAAGGCATAGAACCCGATTTTTATATCCCCAAAATTGCCGCCGCATCTTCCCGCGGCATTTTGGGCGATAACCCCGACTGGTTCAATCAAGTGCTCGCTGCCGCGCGCTTTGACGGCGGCTATAACATGCGCTGTGCCATCTACCGCCTCAAGGGATTGCGCCACAGCAAAGAAGAAGAAGCCAACCGCGCAATCCACGCCATGCAACGCGCTCTGGTCTATGCGAGATCCGACACCTCTCGCGCCGCCCTCTATCTCGACATGGCCTTCACCGCGTACCGAGACGACTTGCCCAGAGCTGTTGAATATGCCAAATACGCATACGCGCACAACCAATACGAACCGAGAGTGTGCGATACCTATGGCGGGCTTTCGCTTAGTTTGGCGAGTGTAAAACTCAAAGAAGGCGCGTACCGCGAGGCGATTTCAACCATTTATCCCGTGACATCCTTTGGATGGCAAGACCGCGGCGAAGCCCTGATTACTCTGGCCATTGCCTATTTCAACTCCGACCTGCAAAATGTGGGAGCGAGAGCATACCAGGCCGCGGAAATGGCCTATCGTATCGCGCCAGAACGCTACTGGGAAGAATTTCATCGCATTGCCAAAAGTCAGGGAAACTATGTGCAAGCGCGTCAACTCGAAGAAAAGCACAGCAGCGCGCTACTCAGCAAAAAACAGGACACCTCCCCATGAACACCCTGAAATTCATTTTATTTTGCATCCTGCTGACCACACCGTTCCATATCCAGGCTCAAGAAACAGAGCCTGCGCCGAGGACGCTTCTCAAGACAAAGATTCACATCCGCTCAGAACCCACAGGTGCTCAGGTCTTCATCAACGGGCAGGAAGCGGGTTATACGCCATTTGTCACAGAAAAGTTGCTGGACATTGGCGATAAAATTCAGGCGTATGCACACGGCTACCAGCCCTGGACGCGCACATTTACGACAACCGTTTTGGCAGATACGGTGCATATTGCGCTCACGCGCCAGAAAGCGCATCTGGAGATCCGGTCAGATCAACTCGCGGCCTTAGGCGCGGAAATACACCTTCGGTTTGCAGATCAAGACACGACCATCACCGGGTTTATCAACATCGGCCGCGGCAATGTGGCTTATATGTCGGACCTTTTTGTAGGCAAATACCGCCTCGAAATCAGCAAACCCGGCTTTAACCTCATCGAACAAGACCTCTTTCTGCCCCCGCGTGGCAAACTCATAGAAATTAGGCTTACCCGCAATCCGCTGCCACTCACGGCATTGTCCATACCCGGTCTCGTGGATATCGCAGATCAATACCTCGCCGAAAGTGCGCAACTCCTCGCCGCTGCCCTGGCCATTGGCGAAACAGTCCCCGCAGTTGAAACCAATGCGTCTATCCGCCTCAGCGATCCGCGCCTGACGCCTTTTATCAAAGACCTGAAATACTATAGCCACCAGACGCGCGAATTAGAACGCACGATGCGTCTTATGGGAAAAAGCGAACGCGGCCTGCTCCGTGCGCTGTCGCAAATTGACGTGTACCGCGGCATTGTACTCGGCAAATACCGCCGCTTCTCAGAAGCTCACGCACTCTTTGAAGAAGCCCGGGGGCGTTCTCCTTTTCCCATTGAACAAGAACCCAATCCCCTTCCAGGGGAAAACGAGTCCCGCCTGGGCGATCTCACGCGCTTTGCTGAACAATGGCACACGCGCCTCGGGCGATTAGATGTCAACGTAAATGCGGCCTATCTCGCCATTCGCAACATGCACCCCAATACCCTGCGCTTTGAACAGGTGCGCTTCACGCGAGCAGCACCCGTGCCCCCGGCCACATCGCCGCACGAACAGGCCATGCACGACAGCCTCGTTGCGCTTGCCGAACACATCCTGAACGACAATATCGCCAATCGGGAGCAAGAGTTTTCCCTCACCCTTCCCAAAGGCCATTACATGCTCAAAGATACGCAAAATATGGCCATTCCCATTTCATTCCGCATCTCAGATGCCCCCGCTTTTCTACCTATCTCACCGCGTGTCAGTCTTTGGTTACCCACCGCCAAAACCGCGTCGGATACGGTTCGCTTGCAAACCGTCGTCGGGGACGAACTCGGCCCGATTGTTCAACCCGATCAGATTACTTTTGGCCGCGAATACGCACTTCTGGTCAAAATGGGCGATTACAAACGCCACCGCGAAAATATTATTCTCTATCCTGCAAGCGGCATCAAACCCGTTTGGCCCGGGGTTACTGCCATTGCCGCGACCCCAGGTACGGAATGCCTGTATTACAAAACAGGAAATAAAAAATTAGAAACATCCATTCTCGGCAACATCCAGGGCAAACGCAGCGGACTGCTCAAATACCTGCTCATCCCCATCGTCGGGATAGGCATTGCTCTCGCGCTGTGAGAAGAAGCATCCGCAGATTAACACGGATGAACGCAGATAATACCCTCCCTCCCAAAAAACAGAAAGCACCCGGATGGAACTCGGGTGCTTTTTAATTTTAAAGTACATAGCAAAAATAAACCTATAAGAGAGGCATCCCTGCCTCGACTTCTAATATTTATCACAACCGCCCTTGATTTGCACATAAATTTTGAGTAAAATTATCAACAGGACTAAGAAATCTGACCATGTTCAAGGATGAACGTCAATAAGACCGAGTTGCGAATAAACATATTTCTTTTTAGTGCTAAGCCTTATTAAATTAAGGCTTTAAAAAAGTTCTTAGAGTAAGTATCTTATATAGGCTCTCTATGATTCATATCTTCAACCAGGGAAACCCGAGTGATTCAAAGAGCATTGAACTATCCACAAAATCAGGGGTATGGATACCCAATGAAAAGCGCCAAGAATTACTGCCAGAGGTAATACAGGCGAAAATAGATGTACACGAGAATTTTGCCAACAGAGTAGGTGCTCATCTCAGATCAATTAGTGGCGTTTACAATTGTGTTGGTATGGTCTTCGCTACACGCCGTGTCCATATTGATGATCAGCAGGTACGCATGATCCTTGAAGAGGACAGCTATCGGAAGATCGAGGAAGTAGAAGCAAAGGGCGATGATATTGTGGTTTATACATTATCCAGCGAAGTCATTCACGTTGGGCGGATATTCGGTAATGCACCACCTGATGAAGATGGTGAAATTGAACGGATTGTTTTGAGCAAATGGGGAGAGGATGGGGAGTATTTTCACAAAATAAAAGATCTTCCGGAGGCATTGCAATTTGATGATTGGGAAGTCTGGACAGAAAGAAGGAGTGATCCATGAGTCTTCAAAACTTATTCAAAGCGATTGAAAGTTTCGAGTTTGGAGCCAGAGTGGGCGTCGCGAGTGGATTTCGAACATTTGGATCGATAGTTTGTAATCAAAATGAGGTTAAACAACTTCGAGATCGCATCGAAGATGGCTCTGCTTATAGGAAACTCTGGAAAAGGGCAGTCGAAGTCTGCAATCGTCCTATTGATCAAAATTATGAAAATCCCTGGGATATATCCATAGCAGCCTACTTGACCATTATCCAGGATTACAACCCAGACGAAGGTCAACTTTTGGCACAAATAATAGTTGATGGTACACCCAATCTCTTTTGGGCAAGAAAGGTTGCTTTGGCTGTGTTATCTCATGAAACCAAAAAACAATCCAACACGGTTGACGTTTCTTGATGAGAGTGGAGTAAAATTATCGCATAGTCAAGGTTGGGCCTATTACCGAGGTAGCGAGGCCTCTCCCTTGACTGTTTTTTTATAAGATGAACTGAAATGAACAGGTGCTACATTATCTCCTATGATATGGCTGAGGGAGGCGATTACAACTGCTTAGCAGACCATCTGTTTGAAGTCGTCACTTCATTTCAAATTGAATGAAATCGCCTGTGTCATCCAGACGGAAATCGATTCATCGTCTATTTGTGCGGGCTTGAACCGGAATTGCATAAGAGCATCAATCGCTGCCTGCCGGAAAACTTCTTGACCTCTAAGCACCGTCACATTGCTCACCCGACCATCCTTCTCAACCAAAAATCTCAAAATCACTTTTCCAGTCAGCCTGGCTTCCCAGGCATCTTTGGGATAAACCGGCGATACGGAATGCACGAGTTCTGGTCGTTGCTCAATTACACCCGATGGCGGTGGTGGCAAACCGTCAATCGTATTCATGCCACTGCCGTCTGTATTCTTGATATACTGTCCACTCTTGTCGATGTACCGCCAATACCCCTCGTTTTGCACCATAGCCAACCCTTTTGAAAAAGACTGGGCATAGTCAAACTGTGGCTTAATCACCATCTCACCTGTCTGATCGATATATCCCCACTTGCGACCAATTTTTACACGCGCCAATCCTTCCGAAAAAGACCAGGCCTCATCAAATTGCAGCTTGATAACGATCTCACTTTCAGGGTTGATATATCCCCACTTGTCCCTAACTTTCACAGCAGCCAATCCCTCTGATCCCTCTGAAAATCCCCAGGTAAGGTCAAAAATCGGATCGATAACCATCTTGCCTGTCGAGTCGGCAAACCCCCACTTGTCACCGATTCTCACGCGATCCAACGTTTTCGAATCATCAACTGCCTTTACCGAATCGGGAGGTCCTATTACCATTGATAGAATCAGAACGCATAATAGGTTGTACATTGCTGCACCTTTCTTTTTTATTCTCCCCTTATCTCACAACCCAATCAAATACGACACCTTGAGCAGCAAGGCTCGGCTGGTCTGGTGAAGATCGCCAGCGGTTCCAAACCCGTGATCATAGACAAAGAAAATATCGCTGCCCGGCCGGAACCGGTAATTGAGCAAAAAGTTTGCGCCCACGGATTCGCTATCACTATTCCACTGTGCGAAAATTTTAAAAAAGAAATCGGTTGTAAACGAGTAAATCAACCGCGTACTCAATGCCTGAATATTGAGATTGGCCTGTGGCAAGCGAATCCAATTGCCATCGTAAATCAACTCAATACCCAATCTGCCATTGGGCCGATAGGCATTCTCTGCCGTCACCCGATACAGGTGTCCCGTATAATAGGTCCCCACCAGAAAATCAAAATCCAACTGCAATTTGCGATAACTTGCCGTATCCGGTCCCAGCCTGAACGATGTAAAAGTATATTCGTCCGGCGGAATGGCGACATCGGGCCGCTTACTCGACGGTCTAAAAGGCCGTGTGACGACATCGCGGGTTCTCTCCATACGCACCAAAAAGCGGTCAGCCGTCTGAAGTGCGAGCACACCGTCAAGTCTGAACCGCTGGAACGGCACCTCGCCTTCGTCGTCTTCAATCACTTGAATATCGGGCGTGAACCTCAAATTGCGGATATTGGCTACTCTGGGACGCGGCAAATAGGATAGATTGACATTGTAACGCCGAAATCCCCGAATGCCACGCCGCCGGTTGACAAACCCCGCCTCCGGCTCAAAATTGTCCCCTACATCCAGAACTGTTGCCGAACCCGAGTATTTGGTACCGCTATACGAAAAGCGAAGATACCGCGCGTCATCCACTTCTTCGGCGTCCTTATCCCAGGTGCGCGCATAAAACGCCTGAATATTGACCGCTGTTGAAGGCGAAAAACTGAAATCCAGCCCCCCTGCGCGATTGTAGTCGCCCCACCCGCCTTCGGACACTTCGCTTTGTTTATTTACCCAGATAAATCCCACATTGGACCGCGCGAACACATCGCGCTTGATCCGAAGCACGGAAAAATTCCTGCGCGGTAGCGTCTGCGTGTCCAGCATCTCAGAATCCGTCAGCACATTTAATGCGCCAATACTGGTACGCCCGGCTTTGCCGGCCAATTTGCCCCCTGCGAGAATCGGCACAGGCTGCCCCTCATCCAGACCGATTCTTCTGCTGTAAAACAGCAGTGTTGGTGGGCGCACATCGCCCCCACGAGTTGACGCGGCCTCGCCAAAGTCAAACAACTGCGCCCCCTCCAGGAAAAATTCTCGCTTTTCAGGAAAAAACTGAGAAAACTGCGTCAAATTCACCTGCTCTTGATCGGCTTCGACCTGGGCAAAATCCGTATTATAAGACACATCCAGTGCGAGATTGGGCGTCAGGCCATAGCGCACATCTGCACCCGCTTCAAACGTGCGTTTTTCATCCTCATCGCCCGCAAAATTGCGCGAAGTCCCCGGCAACACATACGGCTTGACCTGAAAAAGCCGCTTTCTCTCAACAGCCTTTAATCCGCGCAACACACCCATATCTGTCATTTGATATCGCCGCCGGGGCGACGGCGTATGTCGCCCGACAATAAACGCGGTCTCTTCGTTCTTGTGACCGATATAACGCCCCATGTTAATTCCCCATTCCATCTCATCAGACGGATTGAAACGGAGTTGATTAAATGGAATCGCTATTTCGGCAGTCCAGCCCATCTCGTGGCGCACACACCGCGCCTCCCAGATACAATCCCAATCTTCATTCGTCGTTCGCCCTTCATTTGACAAAAGCATATCTGTCCGCGCACCGAGCGCATTGACAAAAAAGAAAACCCCATTCTGTTTGTCATTAAACGGATCGAGCAACAACTGGATATTGTCATCGCCGGAAAGCTGAGAATCTCGACGCATATTATTGGTGACAATGAGACCGGGATTTTTGTCATAACATTCAAAACCAAAATAAATTTTCTCATTGTCGTAAATAATTTTCACAACCGTCCGCTCAGTCACCGGCATCCAGTATTTTGGATCGCGCTGAACAAACCCCTCTGCGGCCTGCGCCTGTTGCCAAACCGCATCGTCCAACCGTCCGTCAATGCGCGGGGCCTCTGCAACCCGCGTCGCATGCGTTATCCTGCGCGGCGAGCCTACAAGCGTATCATCATCCACCTGAGTCCGATCCCCAGATTTTACCGGCGAACCATTTTCCTCAACCACGCGTGCAACCACCATATTGGGCAACACCTTGATTACCTGCAAAACCGCACCGTCATCGCCTGCAACCCGCAATTTCCCATCCAGATCAGCCGAAAGCCCTTTCACATAAACGAGATCCCCCACTACCTGTTGGACCATACCCTGTGCATATACATGATCGGAAACAACTGCCATCAGTGCGAAAAATAATATCCAAAAACGCATAATCACCTCCTGATACAATGTCTCAAAGTACGGGGTATTTTTTAATCGTCGCTTGAGGATTCTGACTCAGTATTTGTAGAATCGAGAGCGACTACACCTGTTTGCAACTGCTTGCGCCAGAGAACCTTAAGCGATTGGTGTTCGGCTTCTTCGGGATCGTAAGGAACCGTTGTCAGATCAGTCAGAACAGGTTGCAAATCACCAATTGTAAAAACCGTCTTCTTAAATGTATTGCGATGTTGTAAATCGGCCTGATCGTCATAATGGGGAGACTCGAGATCTTCGCTATTCCCATAAGCCAGCGCACTCCACGACTGCACCGGCTGCATCAGCGAAACCACCATTCCAAAAGCCGATCCACCTTCGATAGCCATTGTGCCATCTGCTTCTATCCGGGTCAGCGTCTGACGCAAAGCCTCCGTACCAGAAGGCGCACCACTCACCGGAAAAGTGCGATCTCCTCGCTTCAAATAATGCACCTGCCCCCAGGGCACATCCAATCGCCCGTAAGTCGCGGTCATATATGCGACCGCCTGTTGCAACGCCTCCAATGCGACCTTTTCCCGAACCAAAATATCTCGCTTTTGCGGAACCTGTGCGAACGACGAATTGAATCGGGCCTTCCAAATCGAAAACAAAAGCGTGCCAACGCTCTCTAAACTCGCCCGATTATCCCATACCCTGAGAATTTGAACAGCCTTGCCTACCTCCCAGTTGGGGTCGTATAGCACAGGCCAGGCGCGGTTATACGCGCGAAAAATCAGCCCCTTATATTCTTCTACATCAAAGAGATAGTCATCCCGCAGCAAAATCTGCATATCACCAACCGAGATATTTTGATGCGCGAGCAGCCAGTTCGCAATTCGCTGTGCACGATAATTGGGCGTTCCCCACCCCAAAAACAGTGGGAAATCGTCCCTTTTAAGACCACTATCAATCGCAACCACATCTGGAGAGACACTGCAATTCTGCAAAAAGCCAGAAGCGGGATTATGCACTTGTGGCAATTCAGAAAATGCGATCACACTTCTCCACTCTGTTTCAGGCGTCCAACCCGGCACGGGTGCGCGCCAGTCGAAATTTTCTGATCGCACGGGACAGCGGCCATTAAACACATAAAAAATTTCGCCTGTCACATCGCCGTATATCACATTGAAAACCGGCAACTCCAAATGCGAAAGCGCCTGCTGAAAATTGTTCAGTGTTACCGCGCGATTCATCCCCAACAATTGCCCTATTGCATCCACGCGATTTTCCACACTCGTACGCCCCGCATAAGCCCAGTTGCCAATCGTCTTATAAACCGGGCCGTGATCGGTATAGCGCAACTCGCGCTCAACTTCCCGAATTCCATGCTCGCTATGTATGCCAATTTTCACATGTCGCGACAGCACACGCCTTTTCTCGTTCCTGTAAAAATAGCGTCTGGGATTGATGGGATCCAGACGCTCCTCGTACAAATCAAAAACATCAATATCATTGGTGGTTATTGACCAGGCAATGTGATTATTGTGACCGACAAAAATAATCGGCAACCCAAAAAATGTCGCCCCCATCACATCCAAACCCGCCTTGCTAACCAGATGCGCCTCGCAAAGCTGAAAGGGTGTTGTGTACGGCAACTGTACATCCATCGCCAGCAAGGGCGCGCCACTGCCAGACCGAGACGCCCCCACAACCCACATATTGGATCCCGGCAATTTGGGAACCGTTGTCGTCAATCCCACATGGGCCAATTCGGATTCACCGGTTTGCTCGGCAAACAAAAATAAAATCCACCGCGCAAGAGCCACTACATCTACCGCTCGCACATCCTGAACCCACTGCGGCAATACCTGCTGATGAATCGCAATATAGTGGTTGATACCCTCAACAAAAGCCGCGATATATTGCTGCGTCTCCTCAGAAATATCTCCATACCGTTCACCGGCCACACTGTGAATGCGCCACCGCAAAGCCATTTCATCTGATTTTAAGGCCGAAGCACCTTCGACCTCGGCCAAACGCCCTCTGGCCTGGCGAAAATTCTTCAACATCTGCAAGAGGTGATCTTCTGCCTGTGCATAGCCAAAACCAAATGCGACATCCACATCTGTGTGCCCATAAATATGTGGTACGCCATAGGCATCGCGCAAAATACGTGCCCTACCCTCTGGGGGTGAAAACAGAGAGTCACCCAGTTTTGCGACCAGTGTATCAACCGGTACTTCGGCCAGTAAAACTGCGAGACTGTCACGATCAATCACATTCTCTTGCGCCCCACTTTGAGCGGCAAAAGCAATAGTAAATACGACAAAAATAAACCACCGCATCCCCTACTCCCTGAACAAATGATCTTCAATGGGCAATGACATGGTAATGCCATTGGTCGCAGAAACAAGCCCTGCCTCCATAATTTCCTGTGCATTGCGCGACAAATCCGCACAAGTCACAAAACCGGGCGATGCGTCAGATTGAATACAATGAATAAAATGTTCGGAGGCATTATTTTCCCCTTCGGGCAATGCATCTGGCGCAATTGTTTTGCCATTTTTACTGCCGCGCGTGTACAAAACAACATCACTTCCCGCAATAATCGTCCCTTCCGTCCCGTGCAACATCAAATCGTGCGGCGGCTTGTTCGGCACGGCTTCTGTCCATGTCATCTCCAGCCGGCACATCGCATTTGGATAGCGCAAAATCATCATCCCATTATCATCTACGGGCAAATGCGTTTTCAACAGCCGCCCCGCCATTCCCACCACGCGATTTGGCCGCCCCAAAAACAACACACACAAACTCGCGCCATATCCCCCGTAATCGTTAAAAGCACCCGCGCCATTGAGATGACTATCGAATAGGAAATCGCAAAAATGTTCGGAACACCCCAACTCATCCGGCCCACAATGCCCACCGCGCCACAGCAGTTGCCACACCTGTCCGATCGCGCCTTCTTGCACCAGGCGATAAGCCGTGCGGATGCCGCGATTCCACGCTGTCGGCCAATTGACCATCAACACCGTCCCCGCCTTTCGCGCAGCCGTCAACATGCGGTCCGCTTGCTCTAAGGTCGCTGCCATTGGTTTTTCAACCATCACATGAATCCCGCGCGGCGCACACAACTCCACCACATCGGCGTGGTGTGCCGTCGGGGTAAATACAAACACCGCATCCGGCTCCTCATTGTTCAGCAACGCTTCAAAATCATCATATACCAATTCACAACCCGTTGCCTCGACAAATTGTTCTCGCAACTCCGCATTGCCATCTGCACCAGCCACCAGCACAGCATTATCCAGCGCTTTGAGTGCCCGCAAATTTGACCACACATGATCATGCGCCAGCCCCAATGCGGCCACTTTTACTCTTTCTGCCATGAATGCCTCCTCAATTATTCTGAACCGGGATATACAGAATTTTTGGGTATTTCAAGATGAAACAGATATGGTTTCAATGATACAGCGGAGAATAATATGAGTAAAGAAGAAAAAGGGGATGTATAAAACAAAAAGCCCGGAAAAACTTTTCAAAAGTTCATCCGGGCTTTTATTTTTTTGGGCTGGCTCTTTTACGACACTGCAACTTCAATCTGCCGCGGTTTTGCTGCTTCGGACTTGGGCACCGTCAAGGTCAAAACCCCATCCTTGTAATTTGCAGCAATTTTGTCGGCCTGTACTTCTGTGCCGAGCTTGAAGGCGCGCTTAAATTTCCCGTAGGAACGTTCACGACGGAAGAACTGCTTATCCTTCTGCTCGTCTTCGTGCTTCCGCTCGCCTTCAATTGTGAGCACATTGTCTTCGAGCGTCACCTTGATATCATCCTTGTTCAGTCCGGGCAATTCGGCGTGAACAGTGAATTCATGATCCGATTCCACTACATCCACGCGGGGATGCCAGCCCGTGCCGTGCCAGGTGTCCAGGTCGCCCCAGAACTTGCTCACCAGATTGTCGATTTCGCGATTCAGCGCGAAAGACTCACGGGGTTGCTGCCAACGAATAAGTGCCATCTCAATACCTCCTGTTATTGGTTGTTGGTTGCTTGTTCGTCTCGCCCTATTTCTATTGCAATTCCCGTGCCACAAATTTCTATTTTAGAAAAATTTGAATAACATATTGTAAATAAACATTTTAAATTTTTTTGGTATTCTGCACCATCTCTCGGCCTGATGATATGGCATAGACAAGCACCCATTTTTGGCATATCATGTCAAATTGCCAGTGTTCAATTGTCAGGCCAAAGTATTATTTAAAAAAAGAAAAAGCCCCTGAACCGAGGGGTACAGGGGCGAAAAAACAGAAAGAGTGACCAGTCAGTTGCCAAAAAGCGTGACCACCAGCCCGATGACCGCACAGGCAGCTATAATCAATGTGACGAGTAATTGCCGAAGGGATGAAAAACTACTGTCTATCTTATTAGACAAGTCCCTAATCGCTTGTGTCAATTCGCTACGTGTGTTATCTACTTCTGTTTCAAGGCGTTGTTGTCGGTGTGAAAACTGTTCAAACTGACCTTTCAATTCCGCTTGTGTTTCTTCAACTGTTGCCATTGTGGTATCCTTTTCTTAAAAGGCGTGTCCATCACTGATCACAAGATAGCGTATTGTGGTCATCTTGTCCAACCCCTATTTTTTTAGCATAAAATTCACGGGAAAAAACAATGCGATCAACCATCACCTTCACAATTGTATTTCTGTGGGCCTGTGCTTGCTCTGCCAGCGATCCGGTGCAAACGCTGACCTATTGCGACAATCTTTCCGGCTGGTCCAGCGGTGTACAATTATCCAAAGACGCGCCAGAGGGTCGCTTTGCCATCGTTGCTTCCCCACCAGTCGGTCAAACGGGATTCTTTACCTACAATTTTTTTAGCACAGGGCAGGACATCTCCCAGAAACACAGCCTGAGCTTCTGGTGGAAAGTAGAAGGCAGTGGCCTGAGGGACCTCAAAATCAAAGTTCGCAACTATCCCCTGGTCGGCGGCATGGAAGCTGTATATACGATATGGGAGGGACAAACACCGCCTCAGGGGTGGCAACTTGCCGTTGTAGAACTGGCAAAACCCCAATACGATAACTGGGGCAGAGAACCCGATTACAACAGGCGGTACATCACATTCAGAACAGAGACCAGTCAAAATTCAAATGCGCGTCTGCTCATCGATCATATTGCAACCGTCGATCAGACCTTTTCCTGGCAAGTTGACGCGCCTGTATATGAAAAAGGCTCCATTGACCATCTCGATTTTGATGGCAACGGAGCCGTTGGTTTTACTGATTTTCTACTCTTCGCCCAAAAATTCGGTGCAACCCAGACCGATGCGGGATATGATCCCCTCTACGATCTCGATTCTGATGGACAAATCGGTTTTGGGGATTTTCTCACTTTTACCGCTGGATTCGGATCTGGCGGCACGCAGTGGTACATACCCATCACATTTAAAAATCACACCACACAAACTTTAAACATCGCGGTGGGAACCGAAACACAGCCCCTGTTGACACAGACCATTCAGGCGGGAACAACCCTGATCCGCGTGCCAATTCCCCGGGATATTCTCGCCTCACGCGACCCCACCAGTACACATCCCATCCCAATTTGGGCGCAAGTTGCTGATTTTATTCAGACACGGAGCAACTGGATATCTTATGTCCCCCAGATTGGGCCTGCACGCACCTGGACACAATTTGTAGCGGCCAAAGAAAATGGCACAGAACCCATTTTACCCGACTTTTCCTACGCGGGCTATCACTACTTTGACAAACCCATTCCCGATATCCAGGGCGACGTATTCGACGTCACAGCTTATGGTGCTATCCCCAACGATGGCCTTTCAGACCAGGCAGCTATCGTGCGCGCCATTACCGCAGCCGAGCAAAACAACGGCGGCATTGTCTTCTTTCCCCCAGGCGAATTTCTCGTCAATACCAATGCCGACAACAACCAGTCCATCTACATCCGCAACAGCAATATCATCCTCAAGGGAAGCGGTAGCCGAAGCGGAGGCACAATCATCCGGCAGGTGAACTACATGCCGCCACTCAATCCCGAACAACTGTGGACATCGCCCTATATGTTCATTTTTCAACCCCGCAACACCAGCGATAGATCCCTGACGCCTATTACGGAAAGTGCCGCCCGAGAAACCTTCTACATCACAGTAGCCGACGCTTCCAGACTCTTTCCTGGTCAATGGATTACGCTCTATATGAACAGCACCGCAGCCATCTCGGAATTTCTCGCGCCCTACTCGGCAGAATCCATCTGGACCACCATGCTGACCAATGGTATCCAGGTGCGCGAAAAGCACAGCATAGCCGAAATACAGGGCAATCGAATTCGCCTCAACGAACCCCTGCACACCGATGTCAACCACACGCATAACTGGACCGTGCGCGAATATCAGCACCTCGAGGAAATCGGCGTTGAAGACATCAGCTTTCACGGCACCTGGCTGGATGATTTTGTCCACCACAAAGACGCTATTCACGATGGTGGCTGGAGTTTGCTCCGGCTCACCCGATGCGTCAATTCCTGGATACGGCGCACATCCTTCATCAATTGTAATCGCGCCCTTCGCATAAGTTTGAGTTCTTCCGTATCCGTGTACCACGTCACACAGGCGGGAAATCTGGGCCATTCATCTATTGCCAGCGATGGCGGTTATGGCGTATGGATCGGGCTGTCAGAAGACCTTGCAGGCCACTGGCATGGACCGGGCACGAACAGTCGCTCTGCTGGAACCGTGTACTGGCGTTATGACATGCGTCCAGATCAACGCATTGACGCCCATGGTGCCCAACCTTATGCCAGCCTGCTCGACCGCGTCAATGGCGGTATCCTGTATGGTAGCGGCGCGTCCCTCGCCAATTATCCCAATCACCTCAAGCATTATGTCCTCTGGAATTTCAAACATCGAGGCATTCTGAGATACTACGATTTTTGGCGACCAGGCGACGCTCGCGACCGATTTGTGCAGCCCATCATCGTCGGATTGCACGGCGATCCCGCCACCTTCAATGAAAGCACCCTCCAGGTCATCGAATCCAACGGCAGCCCAGTCGAACCGGAATCGCTCTTCGAAGCCCAACTCGAATCGCGCCTTCAAACCCTTCCCCCATGGCTCAACGACCTCCGCACAGAATGGGAAACGTTTCGAAATACGCCGCTACCGGATTTCCCGGCACCGAAATTTTAGCATCCGCAGAATTATAGGCAATCGTTAATCAGGTTGAAGAATAATTGGAAAGTCCGTAAATTTGTAAAAACAAAGGAGAAACAATATGCCTGGACAGATGACAACACGACCACTCATTCGAGGCGATATTCGCAAACTGAACGCACCAGAAAAAAATTTATTTAATCGAATAAAAAAGATTCGCAAAGCTATTGGTCCTGTAGTAGTGAATTCTGGTGAGATTTTAAGGCGGTTAAATGATCAATGAAAGATACGTTTTAGATGCGTCAGTTGCTGCTAAGTGGTTCTTAAACGACGAAGACGTGGTAGATATTGCAGAGACGTTTCTCATTCGGTTCTTAGCTAAAGAGATCGTTTTTTATGCACCGCATATTCTCGAGTATGAATTAGGTCACATTATCACCCGGGCACAGCGCAGTGGTAGGCAGCGTATCGAAACAGATCAAGCAATAGAAGCGTATCGAACATTCTCTGAATTGCCAATTGTGTTTTGTGACTTGAGCGTACAAGATCGACAAACAATTTTGGATTTTGCTATCCGCTTTAATCGCGGATTTTATGATGCGACTTATATCGTCCTTGCAAACAAACTTGATTGTATCTGGTTGACCAGCGAAAAACGATATCGAACAAACTTACCTCCTGACTTTCCAGAGCATCTAATTCTGGCATTGGAAAGTTTCGAATAGCATCATTTATCGAGGCATTTGGGCAAGCATTGGATGCGTGACGCGATTTCCCAATCTTGCGTCAGAAACAAAAAGCCCGACCTGTTCTAATCAAGTCGGGCTTTTACTGTGGATATGAGACGACCAATCCAAATGCAAATTTCTCAGCAGTTCCACGCGGCTTTATTGGGAATACCGCAGCTAACCACCTCCAGGTTCGGTTCCGACACAGTTGATTGCGTGGCCTGTAACGGCGGGGCAGACCAATTCCGCAGAATGCCCACACGCGCCCAGTGGTGCGATATTAACGTGGCGGGCGGGGCCCCTTGAAGTGGGTCTCGGACCAAGGTGACAGGGTCGAGACAGATTGTAGTCAGTGTAAAGTTGACACGGACAAAGGTTCGCCGTTTATTCCTACAAATTTCATCAATAAGGGACGATTGAAAAATATAACTCATCTCCAACCAAGCTAAATTCAATAAATTTTAGTCGGTCACACCGTCCGTTATTTGTCTGGTTAAAACTGTAAAAACTCTGAATTAATTGCTGATAGACCAATGATTGTTTATTGGCAATTTCTTTTGTGATCAGCATTGGCTGAATATCACTTGGGCGGTTCGGAATATAATATTGCTCAATCCAATCAACGTATCTTTGAATTTGGTTTACGTTATTCTCCTGCGCTTCGACCGCTTTAAGTTCAATGGCAATAAGTATTCTTTGTTCATTTTGTATGGCTGATGCCATAATATCAATTCTCTGCATACCAACGCCGCAGGACACTTCATTGCCAAGCCATTCGATTTGCGCGCCGTCAAGTATTGCCTCGTTCAAACTCGCATTTATATTCCTTCCTATATTCTTTGTTATGTACGCCTGTAAATGCGATTCAAATGCTCTTCCAGCTTCATATTTTGCAATTAATCGCGGTAATAGGTTTAGTTCCTCTTGCCTCATCCCCCCGTAAGTTCTTGGCTCGTCGTTAAGACAAACTATTTTTTGTTCATTAGGGTCAAATGAAAGCCTCTTATTTTGGCAATTCAATTCTGTTTGTGTATTTTTATTTCTAATAAGTTGCGTCAATCGTTCTGCCTCATAAATTGTTATCATTGTATTGCCGCGATTGCCTTTCAGTTTTCGGTATATCAAGCTCCATAGCATTTGATTCGGAGAGTTTATGTTTTGAATTTCATCTAACGCCTCCCATTCTGTTACGCCTTCGGCATAGACTCTATATGGCTCAATAAAAGTTCTGAAAGTTAGTGATTTTTTTAGTTCGTCTCTGAGATATTGCAGACCGTCATTATTGTCTAAGAACGACCAGTCGTGTTTGGCTTTGAAAATTCCAAAAAACTTACCTTCAAAAATTCCTCTCGAAAAATCCTGCTGTAAGTAGAACACAATTTGGTCTCCTTGCCTAATTCTGCTTCCATCGGCAATCATGCCAACAAGCATATTTTCTCTTGTTGGGTGAAGATAGATGTCTGGACTATTATTGAAGTCAACTCTGTTTTCTTTTGCACCAGTACCGGCAAAAAGATATTCCAAGTGGATTTTGAATGTCGTTGAGTCAACAATGAAAACATGTGTTGTCATCTGGAGTTCCCTATTTTGGTGAAGTGTTTATAGCTTGGGTTTCAAACCTGTGATTGATGCGGCTGTGCATAAGCTATTGGTGCGTAGCAGGCGATAGAAAAATGTCGATGTGGATTATACTCTACTTGGATCTATTTAGGGTCTCTCTTCATAAAAAATCAGTGGATACTTTATTCTGCTGGTTTGCAGAATGAGCAAGGAGAATAGTCTTTCTTAGCATTTTTCAATGAGGTGGAAATCTGATCTCTTCCTAAATATCGACAGTCGGCGCTATGGTACTTCGTTCCCGATCTTGTAGTATAGACCTTAATTGCATCAGAGGTGCTGACTTTTGTTGTCTTGCTTGATACTTTTTTAAAAGCAAAAATGTACTCGTGTTTGAAAATGTAGAACCCCCCAACGAGCGCGCGATAACGCCACAGATTTTCTTGATTTTGTTTCGCCCGATTATTCACCATATTTTTCACCACAATGCTTTTTAGCTGTAAGTCCTTGCCGCGCCTCAGTGTTTCTTGCATGAGATAAAAACCAAGCGGTACCCACTCGCTATTTGTGTATTTGTCGCCGATAATAACTGCCATGTATCTATCTCGGTCTAATAAATCGGAAAAATTTTCAATCACATCGCCGAATTTTGCGGTAAATTCTTCAACCGTTGATGCATTACACAAATCCTCTTTTTTGTCACTAAAATGGATAATGTCGTGATATGGGGGATGTAGTAAAATCAAGTCGATATTTTTCTTTCCTATTTTGTTGAGTACTTCCAAAACTTTGGTACGCGCATATTGAGTTGTACTATCAGCAACAATAACCTCCGTCAAAACATTTTCGCTGTTTAGTGCTTCAGTTCTACCAAATGGTAATTCTTCCTGGCTCAAGTTTTGCATAGCAATTTCTGCCACTTCTGGTACCAACTCAACGCCTATACCATTTCGTCCTAATCGCTTCGATTCAATGAGTGTCGTACCATGCCCCAAAAAGGCATCCAAGACCACATCGCCCTTTTGCGTAAACCGCCTCATCATCTGATTAGGAATTTGTGGAATAAAATTGCCGTGATAAGCATTGTTGTGAGCACCCGATCTGTCGCGCTCATCAATTGACCACATGCTATCGGTGAGAATGTCGCTGTATTCCTTCCAATTTTTTAAGTCTAAGTCGTTGATTTTAGGCATTATTCATTTCACCTCCATTTCCTTCCTGAAATATCCCCTCTGCCGCATCAGCAAGCGGTAGAGCTCGCGATTTTTCACAAATGCCTCGCGTCCGTGCAGCCAGAAATGGTTGTTGAGCACCACTATATGATCGGGCGGCAAGGGCAGCGAAACCACCCCCTGTGACGCTTCCATCGAATCGGAGAGATCGCGCAGATATCGACCCTGCTCAATGGTCTCGGGATAGACAAACTGATCGATAAAACACACACACGCTTTGCCGTCTCGTTCGTAGAACGTCGTTTTTTCAATCGTAACGGGATAATTCTTACTCGGCGGAGACTGATAGTTCAGGGGCAAAGAAGCCAATGGATGGCTGGCAAAGTGATCTAACGCCTCCCAATCATCCAGATGCAACAACCGCGACTCTCCTCCCACCGCATCGTGCTCCGCCATCTTCATCATCAAAATCCAGTCCGTGCGCTCGCGGACATACGTGCCGTCGGTATGGAGCGTAAAAAGACGATATGCCTGACGCAAATACGAATCGCTATTATCCGTATCCTTCACCTCAAAACAGGCGTAGTAATTCCCCGTCATATCGTCAAAATTGGGAATCCCGATCGCATGCGAAACAGCCGTCCCAAAAGCAACGCGCTGATCCATCGTCTCAAACCCACCCTCAGCAGAAATGGTAAAACCCCCTGTTGCGCGGTCTCTAACGATCGCATTGATATGCTCGAAAAAATCGCCACCGACGATGTTTTGCAGATGATCCGCAGCGATCAATCTCAAATACGGCACATAAGTCAATCGCTGTTCCGTAAGGTCTTCGACCTCGCGCACAAATCTCGCTGCGGCATCGGCATCAATTGTGATGTGATGCAAACGGTGATGATCGGGATGCTGTTCGACTGTGTAGTTCAAATTCCGCCTCTCATGTTCCAAGATTATACTTGTTCATAAACGTCCGCATTGCCCGCGCCGGATGTCTCTGTTTGTACGCGCTAAACACATCGGGAAAATCGCCAATCACAGCACGCGCCCGTTCCAATGCCTGCTCAACGACCTCGCGGGGCGGATCGCTCAGGGGATTTTTTTCATCGGCATCCACACTCAAATCGTAAACCGTGGCCTCCGGTGATCTCGTTCCCACATCCATGTGTACGCTATAGCGATCATCCCGCACATTAAAGTTCGTTGCCCAACCCGTTGTGATGTAGTCCCGAGCAGGTTCGCATCCACCCGTCACACATGCCCAGGCATCTGCGCCATCCATCTCTTCGTAATCAACGCCCAGCATATTGAGAATCGTCGGCGTAATATCCTGATTCTGCGTCCAGGTATCCGAGTGCTGTCCGCGCGGCCCATCCGGATGGCGGACAATCCAGTTTATCTGCGTATTAAAGGGAAACAGCGCATTACCGCCCTTGCCAAACCGCCCCCTATCCATCAATTGCGTGCCGTGATCGGATATGAACATCACCACCGTATCGTCCCGTAAATTCAATCGGTCAATCGTTTCCAACAAATGTCCAATCCAGCGATCTACAAATGTGATATAGCCCATATACAATGCTTTTGTGCGCTCTATTTCCGCATCTGTAGCATCGTCAATGGACAAGACGCTATGATGGATATAATCCTTCACCGAGGGATCTGAAAAATAAGCATCGGCATACTGCCTGGGCGGATCCCATAACTCGTGTGGACTAAAGCTGTCAATCCACAGGAAAAACGGCTTGTTGCCCCTATTGTCCTCCACCCATTGCGATGCCTCGCGGAACACTTGAGCCGCGAGATAATTCTCTTCGCCCTCCTGCCGATCCAGCATATTGAGCAAATATTGAACAATTACCGCATGTTTCCTGGGGTCTGCATCCCCATCCCGTACATGCGCTGCCAGATCAATGCGCGACAGCGGCCCCGAGCGATATCCATCTTGTTCCTGCCCGCGAATAAACCGCCACGACAAAAAACCCCGCGTGAAATTCTGCGTCGGCTTAAACATGTGATAGGTATCCGCGACCAGGCCCGTAACGAAGCCCGCATCGTGCAGGCGTTCCGCAAGCGTATCCTGATCTGGTGGAATAGGATGCCAGCCAGAGCCTGCTGGCTGTAATCCTTCATTCGGCGTATCAAAACGCCAGGGAAAAGACGGAATACCCGTAAACACACACCGCCGAAAAGGAATCGTCGGCAAGCCCTCTGCAAAACAGCGATTAAAGATCAGGCCATCAGAAGCCAATTGATCTAAATGAGGGGTTTTCACATGGCTCAACTTTTTACCCGCTCCGACAATATCTGCGCGAAACGTATCGCAGCAAATCACCACCATATTCATAAAATTCTCCTTGTGTGACTCATGGATTTGTCTAACCTCTTCCTTTACTCTATTATGATAATCTGCAAGTGCCTGCCTGTCAATATCAGCGACATATTTCATTTTCGGGTTGACAAAAAATATAGAATATGTGAGATTTCTTCCCACCAAGAGTAGAGGCGCGTCCCGTCATCAGTAATCTGGCACCAGAAAGCGGATCTATAGGCCAGATGAAAGGGTCGGGATGCCGAAGCCAAATGTCTCTCCGCAGGGCATTTGGCTGGGTCAACAGATAACATCTGCTGAACTGTCACGGGAAATGATCCCGTGGAGCACTCTCTTGTGGGCAGTCTCTGCTATATGCAGTCGGCGTGCTTCTACTCTGGCAACCGACTGTTTTTTATTTTTAGATCCGCAGAAAGGAAAAACCGATGTCCAAGCTCAAAGTTGGGGTTCTCGGCGCAACCGGCATGGTCGGGCAACGCTTTGTCACATTGCTCGCCGATCATCCCTGGTATGAAGTCACCGCCGTTGCAGCCAGTCCGCGCTCTGCTGGCAAAACCTATGGTGAAGCCGTAAAAGGCCGATGGACGCAATGCGATCTACCCATTCCCGCAACAGTATCTGACCTCGTCGTGCAAGATGTGCGCGAGATTGATGCAATCTCATCACAGGTCGATTTCGTCTGCTGCGCGCTCGACATGGAAAAAGAAGAGATTTACAAACTCGAAGAAGCTTATGCAAAAGCCGAAACGCCAGTGATCTCCAATAACTCGGCGCACCGCTGGACCCCCGACGTGCCCATTCTTATGCCAGAAATCAATCCAGAGCACGCCGAAATTATCCCGGAGCAACGCAAACGTCTGGGTGTCCAACGCGGTTTTATTGCCGTAAAACCCAATTGCTCCATTCAGCCTTATGTACCGGCTTTTCACGCATTGTCAGAATTTGGGCCTACCAGCGCTTCTATATGCACTTATCAGGCCATTTCCGGTGCGGGTAAAACCTTTGAAACATGGCCAGAAATGATAGACAATATCATCCCCTATATCGGCGGTGAAGAAGACAAAAGCGAAAACGAGCCCCATAAAATCTGGGGCAAAATCGTCAAGGATGAAATTGTGCCCAGCCGCAGTCCGATCATTTCAGCCCAATGCGTTCGGGTTCCCGTCACAGATGGACACATGGCAGCCGTATCTGTATCCTTTGACAAAAAACCCACGGCTGAGGACATCCTCTCCCGCTGGCAAAACTTTGAGGGCGACCGCAAAGCTGTGGGGCTGCCCTCCTCGCCCAAAACATTTCTCGCGTACATCGAAGGTGATGACCGCCCGCAGACGCGCTTAGACCGCGATGCGGAAGATGGCATGGGCATTACACTCGGTCGTTTGCGCGAAGACAATCTCTTCGATTACAAATTCATCGCCCTCAGTCACAACACTGTACGCGGTGCCGCGGGCGGCGCTGTCCTGATGGCCGAACTCCTGACCCAGGAGGGATATATATAGAACTACGTCACCGCATTTTGTGTCCGCCCCTCCAAAAATGCGATTACATTCTCCACTGCGCCGCTATTGAGCAGATCGACACCTTCTGGCGTCATATCTGCACAATGCGGCGTAAGCACCACCTGTTCACACTCAAAAAGAGGATAATTGAGCGGCGTCGGTTCTTCTTCGTACACATCAATACCCGCTCCGCCGACATGCCCGCTGTTCAGCGCATTGGCAAGTGCTTTTGTATCGACCACAGCGCCGCGTGCGCCATTCAGCAATAGCGCACCCGGTTTCATCCTCTCAAGCTCGGCCTCGCCAATCATCCCCCTGGTATCATCTGTCAACGCCACGTGCAAACTAACGACATCAGAATTCTCGAGTAGCGCGTCTAACTCGACAAATCGCACGCCGAGTTTTTCTGCTCGTTCAGATGACGGATGAAATGTCCACGCAATCACCTCCATCCCAATCGCCCGGGCAAGTCGCGCCATCTCAGCACCAATATTGCCCGTACCTATAATCCCCAGAGTCTTGCCCTGAAGCATCATATTATCCCGCCGGGGCCAGCCCCCCTTCTTCATCTCCGTGGTCAAATATGAAGCGCGTTTTGCAACCGCAAACATCAGCCCAAACATGTGCTCTGCCACAACCGGCGCTGTTCTACCCGGCTGGTTGCATATCACAATCCCGCGCTTTTTAGCGGCCTCCAGATCGAACATATCTGTACCAATAGAACACGTCGTAATCATCTTTAGTCCTGGTAATTGGCTAAACTCTTGCTCGCCCCACGTTACAGCACCGCGCGTGTTCATAATCACATCGGCGTCTTTTACCCGTTCGACCTTCTCTTCTGATGACTCGGGTCGCGTATCGTAAAGCACCACATCGCCATAATCTGACAATCGCTCGAGATGAGGCGATCCCACAATCTGTACCGGCTCATCGCCAGGTACCACAATCTGTACATAATTTTCCACCGCCATAAAAACTCCTTTCAGAAACATTGCTTCCCAAAACATCCTTTGGTATATTCATAGCTTTCTAAGACATATAATGCAAACTATTTCGCCCAAGGAGTGCCAATGCCTCTGGCAAAATACCAGCGCATCGGACATCACAAAACCGTCGAATCATTCAAAGCACATGTCAATAGCCTGGGAATCGACCTCCCATGCGATGACGAAATTCTCAAGGCACCAGAATCACCACTTGCCCAAACGAGCGAGTGTCAGGGCTTTCGCATTGGCAATCGCTTCTGCATCCACCCTATGGAGGGCTGGGATGGCGAAATTGATGGCAATCCCTCGGAATATACGCTTCGGCGATGGCACAATTTTGGGCTGAGCGGTGCAAAATTGATATGGGGCGGCGAAGCTGTTGCCGTGCGCCATGAAGGACGCGCAAATCCCAATCAACTCTTTGCAGCCGAACATACCAAAGCGGGCCTGGGCAAACTCCGAGAAGAACTCCTATCGGCACACCGAGAACATATCGGCGATACCGATGACCTCCTCATTGGTCTTCAGCTGACCCACTCAGGCCGTTTTTGCAGACCCAATGATAAAATCAGACTCGAACCCCGCATTGTGTATCGCCATCCGATCCTCGACCGTAAATTTGGCATTGACTCAGACGCCCCAATGCTGTCCGATGGCGAAATCAAAAGCCTGATTGACGACTATCACAGCGCCGCACGCATGGCGTATGACCTCGGATATCAATTTGTTGATGTCAAGCACTGCCACGGTTATCTCGGCCACGAATTTTTGAGTGCCTTTTCCCGACCGGGACCTTATGGTGGCTCATTTGAAAACCGAACCCGATTTCTTCGCGAAATCGTCGCGGGCATTCGCGCCGATTGTCCCGCTCTCAAAATAGGTGTGCGCCTCAGCGCATTCGACTTTGTGCCTTTTTATCCCGATCCCGAACTATCCGAAGGCAAAAAACTCGGTCCCGGCATTCCCGAAGATTTTTCTGAATACCTACCCTATAAATACGGATTTGGTATCGATGAAGACAATCCCATAGCTGCAAATATCGTCGAAACTTGTCGCTTCCTCGAATTGCTGCGCGAACTTGACATTTTGCTTGTCAACCTCTCAGCTGGCAGTCCCTACTACAATCCCCACATTCAGCGGCCCGCTTATTTTCCCCCTTCTGATGGCTATCAACCCCCCGAAGACCCACTCGTGGGTGTTGCACGTCAAGTTAGTATTACCGCACAAATCAAAAAACAATTTTCCGATTTGCTCATCGTCGGCACGGCTTATTCCTATCTTCAAGAATTTTTGCCCCATGTTGCTCAAACGCTCGTGCGCGATGGCAAGGTAGATTTTATCGGCCTGGGACGCATGGTGCTATCTTATCCCGACTTGCCCGTAGATGTACTCCAAAAGGGCGAAGCGTCCAAACGCAAACTCTGTCGCACCTTTAGCGACTGCACTACAGCCCCCCGAAATGGCATGATATCGGGTTGCTTCCCGCTGGATACCTACTACAAAAAATCCCCTGAAGGCACTGCCCTCAGGGAACTCAAAAAATCGATTCAATTATGAACTTTAATTATTAATCTACAAAGAGGTCTTTTAACACAAAGACCTCTTCCAAATTGTGGAAATTTACGCCCGGTGCCAAAATGATCTCTCTAAATAAACCCTGTGTTTCATCATCCCCTAATTTGACGACCTGCCCCACGTAAAGCCCTTTTGGAAACAGTTCGCCCAAACCGGACGATACGATCAGATCACCGACTTTAATATCCCCCCGAAGCGACACATTTTTCAAATAGAATGTGCCATCCTCAAAAGACACAATACCACTTACGCGACTGTGTCGCTGCACCACGGCACTGACCCGACAGTTGTGATCTATGAGCAACTGCACAATAGCAGTATATCCGTGCACTTCCATGATACGCCCCACTAACCCATCCGCAGTCACAACAGGCATGCGGGCCTGTATCCCTTCATCTGCACCGACATCAATCAATATCGTATTTGCAATTCTCGCGGGATTGCGTGCAATCACCCGCGCGACGATATAAGATTTTTCAGCAGCCTGCTGCGACTTGAAATGCAACAAGGCATGGAGGCGTGCATTTTCAAGTTGAGCCTCTCTGAGTTTGAGCAATTCGAGAGAAAGACGCAAATTCTGATCGCGCAGAGCCTCATTTTCGTATCGCAGCGATGAAATCCCCATAGGCCAGGCGAGGATACGATGCCCAATAGACATCAATCCAAGAACAACGCTGTGTGGAAATCGCGCCTGTATTGAGGAATCGAACAACATCAATATCAACGATGCAAAAATCGCAACGCTCAGCACAACTCCCTTACGGCGAACACGTAAAAAAACACGAACTCGTTGCATCGCTATTCCAAAACGTTCCTGTAGCTATGGATATCTGCAAGGACTTTCCCTGTACCTCGCACCACACAGGTCAATGGATCATCGGCTACCATAACGGGCAAACCAGTCTCATTGACCAATCGCCTATCCAGCCCGCGTAGTAGTGCTCCTCCCCCCGTCAAAATGATGCCATTGTCGAGAATATCGGCGGCTAATTCAGGGGGTGTCTGCTCGAGTGTTCGGCGCACAGCATTAACAATCGCATTTACCGAACCGGCCAATGCCTCCCTGATTTCTTTTGAATGGACATTAATAACTCTGGGAATCGCTTGCACCATCTCCAGACCACGGCACATATGTTGCAGTTCTTCCTCAAGTCCCACAGCAGTGCCAATAGCGCACTTGATTTGCTCTGCACTGCGGCTTCCCACCAGCAGATTGTGTTTGCGTTTGAGAAATTGCACTATGACTTCTGTCAATTCATCGCCCGCTGTTTTAATCGATCTGGAAGTCACAATGCCAGACAGTGCGATCACCGCGATCTCCGTTGTTCCACCGCCAATATCAACGACCATAGAGCCCACCGCATCTTCTATAGGCAACCCAACGCCAATCGCAGCCGCCATGGGCTCTTTTATCAAATAAACTTCGCGGGCACCTGCGCGGTCGGCAGCCTCGCTTACAGCGCGCATCTCAACAGGCGTAACACCAGAAGGCACACAAATCACAACGCGCGGCCTGACCAGCAGTTTATTTTTTTGTACTTTAGAAATAAAAAAACGCAGCATTTCCTCAGTCACATCAAAATCGGCGATAACGCCATCGCGGAGCGGGCGCACCACCTCTATATCTGGTTTTTCGCGCCCAAGCATTTCTTTTGCCTGGGCACCAATGGCCAGCGGTTTGCGTGTATGACGCTCAAGGGCAACAATTGAAGGCTCGTTGATCACAATGCCCTGCCCTTTGACATAAATCAGTGTATTAGCAGTTCCCAGATCAATGCCAATATCGTTAGAAAACAAGTTCGAAAACCATAAAGCCATAACTATATTATCTCCCACCGGAATCAATACAGTGAATAATAATCCGGCAAAATTGGTAAAATTGGTTTGTATTTCTCGATATTCACACTGCCTGTCAAAAAATCGTTGAGTGGCAGCGAGAAAATGAGCTTAAAATAGGGGAAAATTGACAGAAGCGATAAAAGGAGGAGAAAGGGTGCTGAATAATAACTCTTTAAAAAAATAAAGTCAAGTAATGAGAAACAACATATAGTAGGAAAATATCCTTGACATTTTTTTTTACAATCCGAAATTTATCATCCGGGTAGTTTGATAAATCTCAGCATTCTGGAGGTCCTGTTGAAAATTCGGAAAGCAGTAATTCCCGCAGCGGGGCACGGCAGCCGCATGCTGCCCGCCACTAAGGCTCTGCCCAAAGAAATGATGCCCATCGTTGACAAACCAGCAATTCAGTACATCATTGAAGAACTCGTCAATTCGGGCATTGAAGATATCTTGATCATCACAGGCCGGGGGAAACGCGCAATTGAAGACCACTTTGATCGCAACATCGAAATCGCTCATGCATTGCATGAACGCGCAGATCGTAAAATGCTCGAAACCCTCGATCGAATCGAACAACTGGCCGACATCCATTACGTGCGGCAAAAAGATCAGTTAGGTACAGGACACGCCGTTCTCAAAGCCCGTAAACATATTGGCGACGAACCCTTTGCCGTTCTGTACGGCGATGACCTCGTCGTTTCAGAACGGCCTTGCATTGGACAAATGATTGAGCACTACAAAAAGTATAACAGCTCAATCCTCGCGGTCAAAGAAGTACCGCAAGAACGCATCAGCAGCTATGGCGCCATTAAAGCCAAACGCATAAACGATATCTATCTCGTTGAGGGACTCGTTGAAAAACCCGATCCTGCAAAAGCACCATCAAATCTCGCGACTCTGGGGCGCTATATCTTTGGACCCGAAATTTTTGACTTCCTCGAACAGATCGAACCTGCCGAAAATGGTGAATATCAGCTCACCGACGCCATTGAATTGATGAGCCAATCCCGAGCTGTGTACGCATGTGCCATCGAAGGGGAGTGGCATACGGTGGGCGATCTGCTATCCTATCTCAAAACCTCCGTGGCCTTTTCCCTCACCCATCCGGCCATTGCCAAAGATTTTCGCAAATACCTCAGAGAACTCATCCCACTGCTCGAAGAAGAAAAGAAATCATTATAGGCCGCTCAACAGCGCGTCCATCTCGCGCACCAGCACGGGCCAGTGTGTCACAATCCGTTTCTCTTCTGACGTTATGGATTTCAGATCAACTTCACACAGTTTTCCTTCCCTATAACACATATCCACATCTTCCCGATCTAACACCTCGACAACACCATCAGAATCTATCCATATATCCAAAAGCAGATCCAAATAACTAACCCTGCGTTCTTCCACCTGCACATCTCGACAAATATGAAACAAATGCCCCACCAGACCACCTGAAGGGTCGCACATTCGCCACAGAACATGTGCGCCGCCCCTTTGGTAAAATGCCAGCGTTTGAGAACCAGCAGGCAGGTGGGTGCCAGCGAATTCCCAGGCGCGGTTTGACACATAAGACAAAACCACCCAATCTGTGTCACGGGCAACCAAATCGCACATATATGTTTCATCGGGCTTGTTGAGATGGCGTTTTAATTCGCAAAACAACACGATGTTGGCCCTATACTATGAAATAGCAGATCAAAATTGTCAAACTCGTGATCAACCAACATATCCACTGCAGTGACCAGCCGCGCTTTTCGCCCAGGCCAGAAGAAACACACTGCCCCAGATAACAACCCGTAAAGATGACAAATAATACAATGCCCCACACCATAAAACGGCCCTTTCCTATATCAGTTTGACAACCTCTTCTCGTTCTGCCGATAGCCTGATTGCGTCAATCACGCGAATGGCCTCTAAACATTCCTTCGGTTTAACCAGCAATTCTTCTCCATGTACAAGTGCCGCGCCCACATTATCGTAATACGTGCGATAACTGCCAAACATGGGCGACACGGGGTGCTCTATGGTTTGTCCGCGCTCATTTATAACGCGCAAGTTATAACGCGCAGGGTCTTCTGGAACAGGTACGCCAAAAACCCCCGACTTCATCGCTGCTTCTTGAGGGTCTATGCCGTATTTTCTGAAACTTCCGAGGGCGCCGCGCACATGATAGCGCGGCTTAGCATACATCCACGCGGTACCCAATTCTATAAAATAGCGCACTCCGTTTGCAAATCTCAGATGAATCAGAGCCAGAGCCTCAACATCGGCCTTGTCCTTGGGATAGCGATATTGCAAATCGGCGAAAACGGTTTCAACTGTCGGGCCGTAAAGTCTGAGAGCTTGATCGACCAGATGCGCTCCCCAATCGAGTACGCGCCCTCCGCCGTATTTTTTCCAGGCGCGCCACCCAACATGTGGGCCACCATAAGCTGTGATATTGGACTCAATAGTATAAATATCGCCCAGTATCCCCTCTGCAAGTATGTGTTGCAACGTCAAAAAGTCGCCATCCCATCGCCGATTTTGATAGACACTCAAAAGCACCTGATTGCGCTCAGACGCTTCAATCATTGATAGCGCTTCGGACTCATTCAAACACATAATTTTATCTGTTACGAGATGTTTACCCGCGTCCATTGCCTGAATAGCCATCGGTGCGTGCGTGTCGTGCGGTGTCGCCAACACAACAAGATCGACATTGTCATCGTCCAATAGCGCATCAACAGTGTCATACGTCACGATCTGTGGAAAATCGGCCTCTGCATCCTGACGTTTTTCTAACGAACGCGAACAAACCGCGTAGAGTTCGAGTTCGGGTGCCATCTGAATCAATTGTGCGTGAAAGACTTTCCCCCCCAAACCATAGCCCACCAGTCCAACGCGAATCATGATTCGCCCTCCCAAAAAAGAAAGGCCGCCTCAAAAGAAGCGGCCTCGAAAAGAATTCGAATGCGCCATTACTTCAGCAACATCATGCGCTGAACCTGGGTAAAATCGGCCACTGACATGCGATAAATATAAATTCCACTGGCGACTTGCTTGCCAAATTCATCTGTGCCATCCCAAACGACCGAGTGAAAACCCGCATCCATCGATTCTTGAACTAAGGTGCGAACCTCTTGTCCGAGCAAATTGTAAATCACCAGTTGAACATCACCGGCTTCGGGCAACCGATATTCAATTGTCGTGGAGGGATTAAAAGGATTCGGGACATTTTGTCCAAGAGCGTAATCTTTGGGCAGCGGCTTGAGGGAGCCAATTTCAATATTAGTAATCGCATCGATACCGCCAGCCAAATCAACCATCACACCGTCGAGGATCTGAAAATCAGAGGCAAGAGGTGTGTGTGTGGTTTTGAACGTAAACTCGACCAGCACCCCATCACCACTGACAGCCTGACCATCGACCTTCATCGCACCAACAGCCACCTGCCCTGGCGTCTTGTTGGACGCGAGAAATAGCGCGGGTTGTCCACTGTTCACATCGAGCAGATTTTGATCAACTTGGCGCGCTTCGACAAACTCATACCTGGACTGATCGTACTGCAGCACAAAACCATAACCCTTCAATTGCTGCGCGTGATTGATGGCGACCTGCAGCTTCAAAATGCCATCTTCGGCGACAATATTTTGCGTGCGTTGCAGCACCAGACCTGCCAGGCTATTTTCTCCGCCCGTAAATTCTATACCCTGTGTCAGAGGTCCAGCAATGGCCGAGCCAACCAGCCCCAGCCCTAAACATGTCGCAATAATCAAACGTTTCATAACGATTCCTCCTGTATATGAGAGTGATTATACTTCATCTATACAAATTTACTGCTTACCCGCCTATATGTCAACCGCATTTTCGCCCAATATACACTTTTATTTAGCTAAAATACGCTGCAATCGCCTTTACAAGACCAGAAATAGATACCGATGTCTCTTCAAGTTCCACGACCACATCAAATCCCTGTGCAACTGCGGTTTGGGCTGTGATGGGACCGATACACGCCGCTGGCAAGTATTCCCAATTTTGCCGCGTCTTTTTTAATAAACTCACCAGATTTAAAACCGTAGAAGAACTCGTAAACGCGATCAGATCAATGGCATCTTTTTTAAAAAGATGCAAAAATTCTTCGGGCAAACGCTCGGACGTAACCGTTTTGTAAACAACTATTTCACGAGCCAAACCACCGCGCTCTCGGATTCCATTGGCAAGCACATCCCGAGATTTTTCAGGACAAGGCAGCAGAAAATGCTGTCCGGAAAGATCCGCGTCAAAAGCCGCGAGCAAGCCTTCTGACGTGCGATTCACCGCTTCGAGATCTACATTGAGATGCCACTCGCGCACCCGGGCTGACGTTGCCGCGCCAATAGTCGCTATTTTTATTTTACCTAATGCGCGTACATCGCGGTCTTGTTTAAACAGACGCTCAAAAAAGCGATCGGTTCCGTTTGCACTTGTCAGAACAAGCCAATCATAAGAATGAATATCTGCAAGAGCACAATCCACATCGCACCAATTTTGAGGTTCCGCAAATGCAATCGTCGGAACTTCCAGCACTTGTGCGCCCAACGTCCGCAACATGTGTACCAATTCACTCGCCTGCGTGCGCGCCCGCGTCACAGCAATCGTTTTGCCGAACAGGGGCTTAGACGCAAACCAATCCAGATCCATTGCCGCGACCTTTCCAACGACAATGACCGCGGGATTGGTCATTTCGACCGCGCCCATCTCCCCCAACGTCGTCCTCACAGTCCGTTGCAATGGCAACGACCCCCACTGTACGGCAGCAACGGGGGTTTCTGATGGGCGCCCTCCCGCGATGAGACGGCGAGCAATTTCACTGCGTTTTTGCGTACCCATCAAAATCAGGAGCGTACCGCCCACTTTTGCCAATCCTTCCCAATCAACTTCCCCATCGCCTTCAAGCGAAGCCGTTGTTCCCGTTACAATCGTCACATGTGGGGATATACCGCGATGGGTCACGGGAATACCGGCATAAGCGGGTGCCGCTATTGCACTGGTAATACCCGGCACAATCTCAAACGGAATCTCGTGGTCTCTCAGAACTTCAGCTTCCTCTCCACCACGCCCAAAAACAATGGGATCGCCTCCCTTTAATCGCACCACCATCAACCCTTTTTGGGCGAAATCGACCATCATCTGATTGATCTCATCTTGCTGCACGCGCTGAAAACCCGGGCGCTTTTCCACATTGATACACTCGCATTCCCGCCGCGCTTCCTTCAAAAATTCGGGATTCGCCAACCCGTCATACAAGATCACATCGGCTTCCCGAATCAGGCGCAGCCCCTTCACAGTTATCAATTCCGGATCGCCCGGCCCGGCACCTATGAGATATACACATCCAATTGGCATAAACAGTCCATATTCTGGTCTTGACCGTAGGCTTCCACAGCCGTCGTAGCATTTTGCAATCAAAATCCAGCCTCAGCAATCTCAAGATAATACAGATAGCGCAATGAAGCAAGATGCTGGTCTTTCAACCTCATAGGCACATAGCTCACCTCCTGAAATATAAATTCCTGCCAGTTCTCTACGATGACGATAAACCGGAATTCGCGTCTCATAAACACTGGTACTTCCTTCGTTGTATAATAGCGTCACAATCCGGAATCATATACATCAGGCCGGTCCCAGCCAAGATCAAGGCAGCGTAAGTCGCCGTTCAATAATCTGAACTGTTTCCGTCGTCCACGACACGCAGAACGCGCCCGTTTTCATTGACGATGGACATTGGCCCTCTCGGGATATCGTCACGAAGGATGACGGTCTTGCTTGCGGTCGTCTCCCCGGCATCTGGTAGCCGGAACGGATCCGCTTTCGTGACGTCGACGACGTAGCCAAGATCGGCCAGGGACTGGATCGTAATGGCACTGAGAACAGTACCGCCACTTACCATCATGAGTTCTCGCGGGTACCCCCAACCAAAGGCATCCCCAGCCCAATGTCCCAGGTCGCTTGAAATGGGCACCTTACTTCCTCTGTAGTTCTCGCCTCCCGCTGCGTCAAACGCCGCTATGGCCAGCGGGCCGCTGAAATGGGGGTCGTCCCCGCCACTTCCTTGCAGAAATCCGAGCTTGTCCCATATAGTCCCGATTCCTATCACATGCCCTATCTCATGAAGAATTGTTTGCGCTCCGCCGTCAGGCGTGCCCGCCGACTCCACGTCCAATACGAGACCTCCCGTGTATGGTAGGAAGGATCCATCGCGCAATCCGCACGGACCTCCGAGTCCTTGACCTCCACTAATGGTAGCGATTTGCACGAAGACCACAAGGTCGTCCACCTTCCCAAAGAAACGATGATCGGCGCCCCTCATCCACGTCCCGCAGTCGACGAAGTCGCCTGATATGGATACCTCCGGCAAGTCGCCCTTAATGACTTCGGTCCATCGTTCGACCTGCCGTTGCGCGGCCAGGCGCGTCTCTTCCGAGACCGGAGTAACAAAGACAAGGTCAATGTCGAACGAACCGGGGTCCGGCGCGGGCAGCACTGTAACGAACATGCTCTGCGAAACACTGAATCCTTCAGAATCCGTCGCGGTGACGCCAACCGAGACATCGCCCACGTTGATTGGAATCAACGTCATCGATCCGTCATCCACCCCGTGCTCGACAACACTAATGTCGTTTGACACGACTGAAAACGACAGTTGATCGCCGTCCTCATCCGAGAAGTAATCTCCCAGATCCAATATGGCCTGGTGGCTGCCAACCTGAAGGACATGGGACGGTATGTTTCCTGCTGCAACGGGTTGCCGGTTGTCGGATTTCGAGAACAGTACAAGCGGAGCGCCCGCACGCACTTCGAGGCCGCTGAATCCACCCGGCACCCGGGGCACCGGCCCCAGGTTGATCACGGTCGCGCCTGACGCGCCCGCAGAGGCCGTGACACTTGCGGAGGCACTGCTGGTGGCGTCGCCTGCGTCGATCGTCAGCGAAGCAGCGGATGCCGTGCCGTTGTGCACGAACAACAATATATCGACGTCGAAGGGGGTTCCAGGCGCTAGTCTGACCGCGAAGTCGGCGGGACCGGGCGCCAACTCGTTCGTCGTATCCGTACGTTTGAGTTCCACGGTGAGCGGAAACGGAGCACCCGGATTCCCGTCCAAAGAGAGGTTTTTAACACTACTGAGGCCGACAAACAAGTTGTCGGGCAATTCGCTCAATTGATTATTTCCCAGACTCAGCTCTTTGAGGTTGTTGAGATCTGAAAACACGTGTCCAGGCAGCTCAGTCAGCAGATTGCTCTTCAATCTCAAATCTTCGAGGTTTATGAGCCCGTCGAATACACCCATAGGCAACGACGTCAGTCTGTTCCCTCTCAACCACAAAGATTGCAGATTGGTGAGATCATCGAATGCGCCGGAAGGCAATGATGTCAATCCATTCGTCTCCAGGACCAGCTGTCTGAGATTTGCGAGACCGTTGAATATACCCGGAGGCAACGACGTGAGTGATGTATTCGAATAACAGGATAAGTGTTCGAGGTTGTTGAGCCCGGCAAACACGTTGGCGGGCAACGCTTCTATCTGCGTATAACTGAAAGATAGAGAGCTAAGCTTGTGGAGACCAGCGAATACATTGGGTGGCAACACCATCAGTTCCCGGTTGCTACTTAAATCCAGTGTTTGCAGTTTCCCAAGGCGAGAAAACACGTCCGAGGACAATTCCTTGATATTGTTGCCGGAAAGGTACAAAGTTTCCAAATTGGTTGCGAACTCGAGTCCCGTCAAATTGCTAATCATCTTATTTCGAGCATCAAGGTGGGTCAGAGTCGCCATCTCTGCCTGCGTGATCGGCGCACCGCTCGCCTTACTCAGACTGTCCTCAATCACAGCACGAAGGTTCGCATCCGGAATAGAAACTCCCGTTTGTCCACCACCGCCATCACCCGGAGGTTGTTGCTTACAGGTAGTGTCGAATACATCGACAAAGAGCATAAAATCTGCCACATCTATACCCCCACTGCTGTCCATGTCCATCAGTGCATTGTAAGCAGCATCCGAAGACCGCGTGCCAAACACCCCCTCAAAGAGCATAAAATCTGCCATGTTGACGATCCCATTGTCGTCAAAATCTCCAGGACAGATTGGCGCAAAGGAAACCTCCGCATCGGACACATCCATAGATTGTAGTGTCCCACCCGCAACAGCGAGGAAAGCACTGGTGACGCGCAACTTGTCTTCGTCGCTCAGCACACCGATCACCTCAAGGTCTATTTGACCCAGATACCCCGTCATAGGCACAGGTGCAGCATTGAGAAACAACCCACTCAGCGTTGGGAGGTTAGATGCAGATGTTCCAGGGAATAGGTCGCCACCTGTCCAATCACTGCCGGATATGCTGCTGATAAAATCGGTAAATGTCTTGCCCTGTAAGGCCAGTTCGAGTGTGAAAGCCTGGATGTTTTGCCCTGCTGCATTTGGCACAAAAAGCTGAATTTGGAGGGTATCACCCGGTCTCTTGTCCGTGAAGATCAGCACACTGTTGTTCTGTGCAGGACTTTCAATCTGTGTATCCAGATGAAGCTGGGGATCGAGAGGAAGCGGTAGTTGCGTCAACAGTTCATTAACCTTGGCTTTCACGCTAGTAACAGAACTTGAACTCAGATTACCCGTGGCAGGCAATGCCACAGTTCCATCGGGACCAACAACAACGAGATTCTCATACGAGGCCGGGGCAGAACTACCAGCATTTAGAAGCATGGGAAAAGTGACACTCGAAGCGGTGCGAAAAGCCTCAACCTGTGACGGACTGCCATTCCAGGCATCAAGACCGAGCATGGCAACATCGGGGTTTGATTTATAATCTTGCCATAAACTTTCGAGTCGCGGACCCGCGGCTCTACAGGATGGTCAGCTATATCCGATGATAGCAAGTATGAGCACTTTGCCGCGATAGTCAGAGGCACTATATGTCTTGCCGTCGAGGCCCGTTAGAGAAAAATTAACCGTTTGTGCAAAGGCAGCCCCGACGAGCAAAAGCAGAATCATCGGGATGGACAATAGATATTTGCGCATGGTATTTATCCCTATATATTGGTGAAAATAACGATGCCTTCGGTGCCACCTGCATCGGGAACATGCCTGAGCGACACACTTGGACCCTGTGCAGACACCTGACTTGCACACACAAGCAACGTCAAGGCGAGCATCAAAAGGAAATTCTTGCGTGTCATTTTTCAATCCCTCCCTATAGGATAGAATACAGCGTTAGCGGACAGGCACAGGGGTACTACCCCTACAATCCAGAACTACCCGGCCTGGACAGAGAAGACATCCGCGACTGGTACAATGGCTATAGCTGGCTTGGTGACGAAAAGGTGTACAACCCCTTTGACATCCTCCTGCTCTTTGACAAGCGCACCTTTGGCACATACTGGTTCGAGACCGGCACACCCACCTTCCTCATCGAAACCCTGTTCAATCGCCGCGTCAGTTCCCTCGAATTGGATAACATGATCGGCGGCGACGAGTTGTTATCCACCTTTGACGTCGATGACATGGCAACAAAGGCATTGCTATTCCAGACCGGCTACCTCACCATTACAGAGAAAGAGAACCTCGGCGGCGCATCCCTCTATCGGTTGGGTTATCCCAATCGGGAAGTGCGCCAGAGCCTCAATCGCAGCCTGTTGCGCTATCTGGAGAAAGACTCAACCCGCCTTATGGCAAACACTGTGCGCATGAACCGCCACCCTATCTGGCAGACTTTGACTGATCCCATCCTTATGGCGTTCCCTGGGACGACCGCGCCTCCGCCACCGATCGTGGCAATGTTTGTTCTTTACCGTAGATCCGAGATACCCCGGCTGAAGAGCACTTCCACTCCTGGTTTCGCCGCAGCCGCGCTTTTCGCAGCCGCCTGAGCCGCTTCCCCTGAAGGAAGGTCCGACAGAAAGCCACGTACCTGACCCGTTCGCTGATCGCGCAGGATAGCCATTGGACGGTCCGTGCTCTCGTCCAGGGTGGCCAAGCCACCAGGTCCAGAAAGCGTGATACTCGCCAGATTTCCTACCCATTCGCGCTGGACAGGCAACGCGAACACGAAGCTCGTCTCTTCGCCCGCAGCGTCTGCAGTGACAGGCATATCAAAGCTGAACGAAAAGACGGGCATCCCGTCAGCAGCCGCTCCCTCAATGGTGTACTCTCCGCCTGAAGCTGGAACAGACGGTGTGGCTTCCACGATGAAGGCGGGATCCAGGTACGGGACGCCGTCTTCATCCCGTCCGCCCCAGAATAGGAGGCAGCGTGTGGGATCCGCTTCCGCGGTCAATGCGGTCGTCGTGGCACCTTCGTTGGCGAGGCGGTGGTTGAGCGCCTTGTTAAAAAAGAAATCGCTGATCCAGTTGACTCCCGAGCAATAGGACATGATGTCAGCGGCGTCCGGCGGCACCAATGACTCCCGGTCAAAATCGTATCCCCAAACCCCAATGCTCCCCTGATGATGCGGGAACCAGGGGTCCAGGCCCCCAGCACCACCACAGGGTGCGTGCCTGAGCGAGAGGTTGTGTCCCAGTTCATGGGCGATGGTCTTAGGGTTTGCCAACGCCATGCTCGCCCGTCCGCCGACGAAGGCACGCCCGGCGGCTGATGGAACCGTACGGAACCCGGGCGCACGCCTGAAACTCGATACGCCCATCCAGTATCCCAAGCCGTTTTCCATGATGCGAATGGCTTCAACCTGCGACAGCCTTCTGCGACTATCCTGAGTCGATGTGGTGACAGGCTCGCGCGCCATGACATTGATTCCCGCAATTGGCAGGAGTCTCCGCACATTGCGCAGCAACTCGTGACCATCCGGATCCGCCGCCATTGCGGAGACGGTCTCGATGAGTGACAAGTCCGGTTCGGCCTCCCAAAGAAACGGGATCAGTGTCAAGTGCAAGGACGGCATGCGCCGCACATCAACGGCTGTTCGGCCTTCCTCCGGAATCCGTTTCGTCACTCCAAGCGCCGGGTCCAGAGCACCTTCTGGATCAACTTCGATCACCATCTCCAGGCCAGGCACCACGAGCGATGCCGGAATCTCGGCGTTAGCCGACAGCGCAAGATCCCCTTCCGAGACCTCCTGGGGGATAGACTGTGTACCTGCGGCGATATGGACGGTGTGCCGCTCCACGCCATCCACAAAGAACGTAGCCCGGACATCGGGCATTGTGGCCGTACCACCATGTAGCGCCGTCACGAAGACACGCAGCAACGCTGGCTCTCCCGCCAGCAGCGGCACCGGATCGTCCCACGACTGGACGGCCTGAGTGAGATACACGGCGGCCCCGCCCTCGCAACGCACCAGACGGCGTTCACCAATGGCACGGAACCATGCGGTAAACTCGGAATCCGCCGGACGACACAGTGCGGTCCCCCCCGCCATGAACTGTTCGAGTTGCCCCAATGACGCAATACCGGGAGGTAGCGGCCCGGACAGACCAGGGTTGTCAGCGAGAATCAGCGACTTCAGCAGCGTGAGATTGCCAAATTCGGGCGGCACTGGACCGGTCAGCGCGTTGGACCGCACGTCGAGACCCTCCAGCTTTGCGGCGTACCCGAGTTCAGTGGGCAGTGGTCCCGTGAGTTCATTATCGCCCAGATTCAGCGTGGCCAGGTTGGCCAGATCACCCAATTCCACGGGAATCAATCCCGACAACTCGTTGCCGAACAACTGGAACTCCGAAAGACCGGAAAGACCGCCAAGTTCCGCAGGAATCGGACCGGTCAACTGGTTGCCCGACAGGTCTAAAACCGAAAGACGGTCCAATGCACCAAGCTGTGGCGGAATGCGGCCGGTCAACTCGTTATCGGCAAGCCTGATGGACTCGATTGCGCCGAGGTTGCCGAGTTCCGAAGGGATGTCCCCGCTGAGTTGATTCTCTTCAAGGGCGAGCACCCTTAGACGGATCAGATTACCCAGTTCCGGTGGAACCGGACCCGAAAGAAAGTTCCTGCCGAGCCCCAACCGGGTCACGTTGACAAGCCTAGCGAGATCCCGCGGGATCTCGCCGCTGAATTGATTCGACCCGAGGTCGAGTGACACAAGACTGCCCAGGTTACCCAACGCCGGCGGAATCGAACCCGAAAGCCGGTTCCGCCTAAGACTTAGATACCTTAGTTCCGAAAGCTTGCCGAGTTTCGAAGGAATGTTTCCACTGAGTTGATTACTGGCAAGGGCGAGCCACTCAAGACGGTCCAGGCCACCCATTTCCGGCGGGATCGAACCCGACAAACCGTTGGCGACAAGATCCAACTGCCTGAGTTGCGATAACTCTCCGAGTTCCACCGGAAGCGAGCCGGTCAGGCCATTGTTCGGAAGTCGCAGCCCGACGACTCGGCCAGCAGCATCGGTCTCCACGCCATGCCACTGAGCCAAGGGGACTTCGGTCAGCCAACCCGTGCTCTCGTTCCAGTTCGCACCGTCCGTATTCCGATACAACCATTCGAGAATCTCACGTTCCGTGAGAGGAGGACACTGCACCCCCGTCCCGCTGTGGCGCGGGATGCCGTTCAGCCATTTCTGGAATCCGGCATCGTCTGCCACACACAGAGACGTGCCTCCGTAGTCGAACTCTTCCAGCGACACGCCAGACAGCGACAGGGGCAGCCGGCCACTCAACGCGTTGTCCCCGATCCTCAAGCTCGTCAGGCTCGCCAGTTGCCCCAGGACTTCCGGAACATACCCCGACAGCCCGTTGCCGCTCAGATCGAGACCGGAGACCCGCCCAATCGGATCGGTCTGCACCCCGTGCCACCGACTCAGGTTCTCGTCCTTGAGCCAGCCATCGGACCGCGTCCAGATAGAGCCGTTCGCGGCTTGATAGAGATCCTCCAAGACACCCGCATCAATCTCGTCGCAAAACGGGATGTCCACTGGCCATTGCGTGTTCCCTCGGGACTCCACCTGCCGCGCCCACTCTCTGAACTCATCCGTCGCCGGGACGCAAACGCCTTCAGTCCTTCGGCAGCCAAGGTTTTGCAAGTTCGTGAGTTCCACAAAGTTCAACGGAAGCGCTCCCATCAGCAGGTTGTCAGACATTACAAGGTCCTGCAGTTGGGTGAGCCTGCCCAGCTCTGGCGGAACCTGGCCGATCAGGTTGTTATTGCTCAAATTCAGGCTCTCCAGATTACCAAGGTTGCCAAGCTCCGGTGGAATCGGTCCCGTCAGGTTGTTATTGCCCAAATTCAGGCTCTCCAGATTACCAAGGTTACCGAGCTCCGGTGGAATCGGTCCCGTCAGGCCGTTGCTGTGCAGCGACAGGAACCACAACCTCTCGATGTTGGCAAGTTCCGGCGGAATCGGTCCTGTCAACTCGTTGTCGTAGAGAGATAGAGATGACAACTTGCTAAGGTTGGCAAGTTCCAGCGGAATCGGTCCCGTAAAGTTGTTTCCGCCTAGCTGCAACCTCTCAAGCTCTACAAACCCGCTAAACGACGTGGGAATACCGCCCGTTAGTTCGTTTTGTGATAGATCCAGATGCTTCAGGTTAGCGAGGCCCCTCAACTCTGGCGGAATCGGTCCCGTCAGAGTGTTCGATCGCATGTGAAGCCTTTCCAGGTTTGTGAGGCCACCAAGCTTCGGCGGTATTACACCTGACAACCTGTTCCAGCCGAGGGAAAGCTCCTTCAGGTGCGTTAGATTCCCGAGCTCCGCCGGGATCGTGCCTACCAGACCGTTGATGTGTAGATCAAGCTTCTCCAGGTGCGTTAGATTCCCGAGTTCTGGCGGGATCCAGCCCAGGAGGCCAAACGACACGTAGGTTCGGACTTCGTCATCAAAGTGGCCTGCGAGCACAAGACGAACGACTCGCCCCGACTCGTCCGTGTCCACCCCATACCAGTCCCCCAGTGGTGCCTCTGTCAGCCAGTTCCCGTTATTGACCCAGTTCGGCCCATCTGTCGCATTGTACAACGCCACAAGCGCCTCCCGGTCCCCGCTGACCGAACCGTCAGGAGGGTCCTGGCAGGTGGTCCCGAATACTCCGGCAAAGGCCAGGAAATCCGACACATCTATGGCACCGCTGCCATCCATATCCATATCCGCGTTATATTTGGCCTCCCCAGACCGCGCGCCGAACGCACCCGCAAAAGCCAGAAAGTCAGCAAGATCCACACGCCCATTGCCATCGAAATCACCGGGACACGACGACAACGGAACGACGCTGGCGTTGGGACCAGTAAACACCTGGCCTACTAACGCCAGCAACCCAAGGACGACAATAAACCGGAATCCTTTAAGCAAACAACCCCACATAGCCGTTTTCCTCCATAAAAAAATCGACATTTATCAGCATTGTCGGAGTTATCCCGATCTGATGGCCTGTGTATCATTTTCTACTTCCTCCCTACAGGATAGAAATACAGCGCTATCGGGCACGCGGGCACTACCCTACAATACATCTGTTGGTAGAATTTGCAGTACTTCCTGCCGCGGCCTTGGCCTTGACCAGCCCATCCACCTGATAGGTGTAGAATTCAGCAAGAACACCCGCAACATAACGGCCTTTGAAGTCGCACGCGCATGAACCGCATATTAGCGGCAGTCAGTAGTCAGCGGTCAGAAAAACCAAAAACGCAGGCTTTTCAACCACTTTAATGGTCTTTCAACTTCCCAAGAGCACACCTCGCCTCCCTGCCCCTAAATACACCCCCCGTCAGGTCCATAATCCGACCACAAGTCCCGCGTACATCCTGAACTCAAGAACTGATCACAAACTCTGCGACGTAAACATCATCGTCGCCATCGCGGTTGGAGACAAAAACAAGCTTGCTACCATCGGGCGACCAATCGATTCCATATCCGCTGATGTCGCCGCTCTCCGTCAACTGGACGAAGTTGCTGCCATCGGCATTCATCACGTATATCTTACCGCCAGCGTAATTGTCTCGATTGGACATGAAAACGATCTCGGAGCCATCCGGCGACCAATCGGGACGATCATCATGTGTGGAATTGTTCGTTAGCCTGACGAGATTGCCACCAGCTGTCGCCGTTTTGATCGATGCCGATCTTCCGCAATGCCGGTCGTGTAGCTCTGGCTTCCCGGATCGCTCGCAACGAATCATGGCCGGTTGGCAACGAACTCGATGGACACAGTGTAGGGTCCCGTCGTTGCATCGGCGTAGCTGCTGACCTCGACGTAGTGGACCCCCGCCCCGACCGCCGTCTCGATCTCGAAGTTCAACCCCGCGCCGGAATCGTCGTTCCCGGCCATCACTGCGCCGTTGGCGTCCAGCAGCGTTCCGTACGTGTTGGTCGGTCCGTTCGAGTACACGCGGAGCGTGCCGCTTCCGGTCGCCACGCGGAAGACGTCGCGGTCCCCCGCCGACTCCAGCACGCCGTGCAGGAACGCTGGCAGCGCCGTCGCCAGCGTTGCGGCGTCAGGCGCGTCCCCGTGGTCGTCGCCGTGGTTCGACAGGTTCTCGTGCCAGGCGAGCGGCTCGTCGCCACCCGATGCTGACAGCACATCCAGGTCGCCGTCTCCATCTAGGTCCGCCGCGCCTACTCCCCGAAGTGACAGGACCGTTGAGACCACGCGCTCCACGAAGACGCCGCCGCCGTCGTTCTCATACCACGCGATCTTGTCGTCGTAACTGGAGGCGAAGAGCACGTCGGCATCGCCGTCCCCGTCCAGGTCCGCCGTATGCACTTCGGCGCTCGTATTCGTCGAGATGACCCGCTTCTCGAACACGCCGCCGTCGTTCTCGTACCACGCGATCTCCGCGTCCCGGTTCACGGCGGAGGCGGAGAGCACGTCGGCGTCCCCGTCCCCGTCCAGATCCGCCGCATGCACGAAATAGGGGCCGACGAAATCGGTCGAGATCACGCGCTCCACGAAGACGCCGCCGCCGTCGTTCTCATACCACGCGATCTTGTGGTCCTCCCAAGCGACGTACAGCACGTCGGCATCGCCATCGCCGTCGACATCGGCGGCGTGCACCCACTCGGCCCGGTCGGCGTCGGTCGAGATCACGCGCTCCACGAAGACGCCGCCGTCGTTCTCATACCACGCGATCTTGTCGTCGTAACTGGAGGCGGAGAGCACGTCGGCATCGCCGTCCCCGTCCAGGTCCGCCGCATGCACCGATTGGGCCCCGTCCGCGTTCGTCGAGATCACGCGCTCCACGAAGACGCCGCTGCCGTCGTTCTCGTGCCACGCGATCTTGTCGTCGCTCCAGGCGGCGGAGAGCACGTCGGCATCGCCATCCCCATCGACGTCGGCCGGGTACACGCGCCTGCCGCTACCCGCGCTAAATATCAACCTCTGGGTGAAGACGCCGCCGTCGTTCTCGTGCCAATGCACGTCCGCATTTGCCCCGCCCGTGAGGATGTCCAGATCGCCATCGGCGTCGAGATCCAGCCCGTAGAGGTCTTCGACGTTGAGAAGACGATCCACATCATCGATCACATGTTTGGCGAAGTCAGGACCTGACAGGCCACCGCCGCAGTTGACAACGCCGCTCTTGTTCTCGATGCCTTCCAGCCATGCCTGGAACGCCGCATCTGTTGGCGCACACAACCCCGTATCTGCAAGATACAGATACTGGAGATTGGCGAGACTGGTGAACGAACCTGGTAAGAGGCCGGAAAGACCGGCGTTGTCAGATAGCCCCAGCCTTTGCAGGTTGGTGAGGCTACCCAGCCAAGAGGGGATACTGCCCGTCAACTGGTTGCCGTCAAGAAACAGCCCTCTCAGGTTGGTCAAGGAAGACAGTGACGATACATCCGAGATGCTGTTTTGGCCAAGACTTAGCCATGTCAGATTGGTCAGGCCAGGCAAGACAGACACATCTGAGATGCTGTTGGATCCAAGCTCCAGCCATGTCAGGTTGGTCAGTCCTGACAGAGCAGACACGTCCGAGATTCTGTTGCCGCCAAGATACAGATTTGTCAGGTTAGTAAGGTTAGATAGGGCAGACACATCTAAGATGCTGTTGTTGTTCATAGACAGCACTGTCAGGTTAGTCAGACCAGACAGGGCAGACACATCTAAGATGCTGTTGTTGTTCATAGACAGCACTGTCAGGTTAGTAAGGTTAGACAGTGCGGACACATCTGAGATGCTGTTGATGCCAAGATCCAAACTGTTCAGACCAGTTGCAAACTCAAGCCCGGTCAAATCGCTGATGTTCGAGTTCGGCGGCACATCAAGGCTCGTCAAGCTCGCCATCTCGGATGGGGTGATCAACGCACCACGCGCCTTGCCGAGCTTGTCCTCAATAACAGCGCGCAGGTTCGCATCAGGGATGGTAACCGACGTACTGCCACTATCCCCTGAAATATTCAACACAATGCCGTGTGGATTGCCCAATCCCGTAACGAGGTCTTCCACCCCGCTGCCGTCCAGGTTCGCCCGCTGGATCTTGCCCGTCAACGCGGTCGTCCAGTACATCTTACCGTTGCCCAAGTCCAGAGCGATGCCGTCTGGATAACCCTCCAATCCCGTAACGAGGTCTTCCACCCCGCTGCCGTCCAGGTTCGCCCGCTGGATCTTAAGGGCCCTCAGATCCGTCCAGTACATCTTGCTGTTATCCAGATCTAGGGCAATGCCAACTGGGTCGTTTAAACCGGAGACGACGAGGTCTTCCACTCCGCTGCCGTCCAGGTTCGCCCGCTGAATCTTATCCGTCACCCCGTCCGTCCAGTACATCTTGCCGTTGCCCATATCCAGGGCAATGCGGTGTGGGTGATCTAATCCCGTAACGAGGTCTTCCACTCCGCTGCCGTCCAGGTTCGCCCGCTGGATCTTATCCGTCCCTACATCCGTCCAGTACATCTTGCCGTTGCCCATATCCAGGGCAATACCGGATGGGACGCGCAACCCGGAAGTGATGAGGTCCTCGACTCCCGACCCGTCCAGGTTCGCCCGCTGAATCTTGCCTGTCCCGTAGTCCGTCCAGTAAAATCCGCCGTTGCCCAGGTCCAGGTCGGTTGGACTGCTCAATCCGGTGACGAGGTCTTCCACCCCGCTGCCGTCCAGGTTCGCCCGCTGGATCTTGTCCGTCACATGGTCTGTCCAGTACATCTTTGGCGTTCCGCTACCACTACTCTCATCCGCGCAGTTGACAACGCCACGCTTGTTCTCGATGCCTTCCAGCCACGTCTGGAATGCGGCATCCGTCGGCACGCACAACTGCGTGTTATCCAGAAATAGCGATTCCAACCTGAGATTGACCAAAGACAAAGGGAGTGCGCCCGAGAAATTATTATCGGAAAGATACAGCAATCGCATGTTGGTGAGGTTGCCCAACCACGACGGAAGAGAACCCGAAAACTGGTTGTTACTAAGTATCAGCACTTCCAAGTTGGTGAAGTTGCCCAGCCACGATGGGAGCTCACCTGAAAGCCGGTTCCAACCAACCTCCAGATGTCGCAAGTTGGTCAAGTTGCCCAAAGGAGACGGAAGTTCACCCGATAAATCGTTATCGTGAACACTCAGCCATGTCAGGTTGGTCAAGTTAGATAGAGGTGAGAGGTCCGAGATGCTGTTGCTGGAAAGCCGCAGCCATGTCAAGTTGGTCAAGTTAGATAGAGGTGAGAGGTCCGAGATGCTGTTGCTGTAAAGACCCAGATCTGTCAGACCAATTGCAAATTCAAGCCCGATCAAATCGCCGATGTCCGAGTCCGGTGCTTCAAGGCGCCTCAAGCTCGCCATTTCTGCCTGCGTGATCGGCGCACCGCTCGCCTTACTCAGACTGTCCTCAATCACAGCACGAAGGTTCGCATCCGGAATAGAAACTCCCGTTTGTCCACCACCGCCATCACCCGGAGGTTGTTGCTTACAGGTAGTGTCGAATACATCGACAAAGAGCATAAAATCTGCCACATCTATACCCCCACTGCTGTCCATGTCCATCAGTGCATTGTAAGCAGCATCCGAAGACCGCGTGCCAAACACCCCCTCAAAGAGCATAAAATCTGCCATGTTGACGATCCCATTGTCGTCAAAATCTCCAGGACAGATTGGCGCAAAGGAAACCTCCACATCGGACACATCCATAGATTGTAGTGCCCCACCCGCAACAGCGAGGAAAGCACTGGTGACGCGCAACTTGTCCTGGTCGCTCAGCACACCGATCACCTCAAGGTCTATTTGACCCAGATACCCCGTCATAGGTACAGGCGCAGCATTGAGAAACAGCCCACTCAGCGTTGGGAGGTTAGATGCAGATGTTCCAGGGAATAGGTCGCCACCTGTCCAATCACTGCCGGATATGCTACTGATAAAATCGGCAAATGTCTTGCCCTGTAAGGCCAGTTCGAGTGTGAAAGCCTGGATGTCCTGACCTGCTACATTTGGCACAAAAAGCTGAATTTGGAGGGTATCACCCGGCCTCTTGTCCGTGAAGGTCAGCACACTGTTGTTCTGTGCAGGACTTTCAATCTGTGTATCCAGATGAAGCTGGGGATCGAGAGGAAGCGGACGGACGGAATTAAAGGTGAGCTTTTCTGATAGAGGAATTGCAATCCCTGTACTACTGACCCCCGTAATTTCAATGGTAAACTCAGAACCATCATAATCAGCACTCGTCGTAAAAGTGAGATCAACGGAGTCTGGCACTGTTAGGGTAGGTCTCGGAAAAGCGATCAGGGTAAGCGTAGTACCAGTTGCATTATCGGCTCGGCGAAAGCCAATCGGAGTAGTAAGATTTACAACAGATGTATCAAATGCAAAATCAATATTCAGGCGAGCCGCATTGGCAATCCCAGGAATATCGTTAACACCTGTTTGGGAAACCCTGACCGTAAAGGTCGTGCCCGGTCCAGAAATGATGCCTTCGGTGCCACCTGCATCGGGAACATGCCTGAGCGACACACTCGGACCCTGTGCAGATGCCTGACCTGCACCCACAAGCAACGTCAGGGCGATCATCAAAAGGAAATATTTGAGTGTCATCTTCCAATCCCTCCCTATAGGATAGAAATACAGCACTATCGGGCAGGCACAAGGCACTGCCCTTACCGATCTGTAAACTGGCAAGGCGATAGAATCGCAAAATTTTTAGAACGGAGCCAGTTTTTGAGTTTCCCACACTGTCTAAAGGCTTTTGTGCAGCCAAAAGCGAAGCGTATTTTGGTTTTAAGGGTGACCTTAGGATCACGGAAAGAAAAACCACATAAAAAGCAAAAAGTGTGCCACTGTAAATGGATAGAAAAATATATTCACAACATGTTATTTTTTAATAGGATAGAAATATCATTAAAAACAAAAAGCCAGACTCAATTTTATATCAAGGGACAATACATCGCCCAGATATAAGTTAGTCTGGCTCGTATCCTGCTTATTTTTAAATATTTATGGCTATTGGGCGATCATTCGCCCTTAAGGGCGCTTAAGGCCCAGTCTTTTTATTTTGCTGAAAAGGGTAGAAGGCGGTAATCCCAGCAGTGCCGCAGCACCCTGAACACCTTTTACCTGATAGTTGGTCGCTTTGAGTACTGTGAGAATGTGGCGCCGTTCAAGTTCATCCAAAGACACGACTTCTCGGTCTTGATATAGCTTATGACCAGGATCTGCACCTGCGGGCTGAGAATTATACAGTCCCAGATCCCGCGCTTCAATTTGAGAACTGCGACACACAATGATGGCTCGGTTTATGGTATGTTCCAGTTCCCGCACATTTCCAGGCCAATAGTAGGTTTGCAACACCTCGATAACCTCTGGCGTCAAGGGTTCAATTTGCTTGCCCAAATGCGCTGCCATGCGATTCTTGAAATACTCGGCAAGGTCTGGTATGTCCTCCTTGCGCTCGCGCAGTGGCGGCAAATATATTGGAAAGGGATTGAGGCGATAATAGAGGTCCTCTCGGAAAGCTTCTGATCTGACCATCTCCTTGATATTGCGATTTGTCGCTGCCACAATACGCGTCTGAGCCTTCAGTATCTCGCTACCCCCAACGCGCTCAAACGTGCCCTCTTCCAGCAATCGCAACATCCTGGCCTGCGTTTCCAGACTCATATCGCCGACCTCGTCCAAAAAGAGCGTGCCGCCCTTAGCCAGTTCCACCTTGCCCAGCCTACGGGAAACCGCGCTGGTAAAAGCCCCTTTTTCGTGACCAAAGAGTTCACTATCAATCAGCATTACTGGCAAAGCACCGCAGTTGACTTGTATAAAAGGACCATCGCGATGGGCACTCAGTCCGTGTAGCATCCGAGCAGCCAGTCCCTTGCCTGCACCCGTCTCACCCAGAATCAGCACCGTTATATCAGTCGATGCTACCTGTCTGAGCTGATTTTGAAACGCATGTAAGGCCGCACTCTGACCAATAAACTCGTTATCCCCCTGAGTATTGAGTGTCGCAGTCAGGCCCTCAATACGTGGATCTGGCTTTACTGAGAGTTGTACTTGCGCCATCTCTGAGTAATTGAGATCGCGATCTATCGCTCTGACCTGAAACGTGTAGTCTCCTGGCGGCAAGTTCTGATAATGCACCCTCATTTCTCGTGTCGCAGGCTGCCAGTCAGCATCGTAGCCCTTCAGGCGATAGACATAGAGCATGTCGCGAGGGTGTGTAGAAAAACTCAGGCTCTTGTATTCAAAAATTACATCTTGATCCATCGTAGAGACGATGTCTTCCTTCAGGTTCTCATAGACCTGACCAGCGACAACTTGAATCAGGCGAATCATGGGCGGCGTCTGTCGCTGGCGGTAGCGCACCAGAGTGTTTTGGGCTGTACCGAAATAGAAGGCGCCATCGCGGTCTTCGAGTATTTTGAGCACCGGTCCTATGTGTGATGACTTGATGGTCTGGAAAAGCTGGCCATCGTAGTGAACTACGCCGCCGCCTGTGCCAAGCCAGAGGTGACCTTGAGAGTCCTCAAGCAAGCAATGGATGCGGTTGTTCGGCAAACCGTCTTCAGTCGTGAAGGTCTGGAAGGTGCTACCATTAAAACAGGCGAGACCGCCCTGGGTAGCCACCCACAGGTTGCCATGGCGGTCTAATAGCAAGTCACTGACCCTGTCGTCGATCAGTCCGTCTTCAACCCCGTAAAATTTGAGGTCATCTTTGGGATGCCAGCGGGCGAAGCCCTTGTCGATGTCAGAGAAATGTTGATGAGCGAGATAAAAATAAACCTCGCCATCGCGCCCGGCAATCACAGTACCGATGTAGCTGCGAGGATCCTGATTTTTATCTTTTACAAAAATGGTTTGGAACTGCTCACCCCGCTGATAAGTGAGCCTCAATGGACTGGTAAAAAGGTCTGTGTCTCTTTTGTCTTTTTTCTTTTCCCAATGACCAAAAATAAATTGCCCTTCCCGATCCTGGGCAATTGCACAAATACTGCTTGAACCTGCGGTTGTTTGCATTTTTTTCAGCTTCTGCCCATCGTAGCGGAATAAGCCATTGATGCCACCAAACCACAGATACCCGTCGTGGTCTTCGTAGATGGCAAAACAGTTATTGATATCAAAATCATCCTCAGGGCCTATCAGGTCAATGGCCTTTCCATCAAAGCGAAAGACGCTATTGCTTTGATATTGAAAAACAGGAGACACAGACCCCACCCATATATCACCGCGACTGTCTTGCACGATCTGCGAGACCTCACTCACGCCTTCAGAGACCCTTGCACTGAAGTCGAAAATGCTGATACTATGCGCATCGTAAAGACCGACGCCACCCCACGTAGCAAACCAATACTGATGCTCGCGATCCTGGTACACGGCTTTGACTGCGGGATGAGGCAGACCATCGGCAGGGGTAAACCTGCTGAATCCATCACCGTCTTGATAGAGCACGCCTTCTGAAGTGCTAAACCACATCCGACCTGTACCGTCGCACTGAATTTTGCGCAGATCACTATCCAAATCGACTTGAACAGGCTGGAAGGAGCCATCGGTATAGTACCAGAGTCCGCCGTTCTGAGGTCCACGCTGACCGACCCACACCTTACCGGTATCATCCTGACCAACGGCATAGCTCCTCCAGAGATCGGGGAATCCCACTTCTTTTCCGTAGCAATAGAAAGATGTGCCATCAAAGCGAATGAGGTGATTAAAGCCAAACCACAGACAACCTTCCAGGTCCTGGGCTATACCCCGGCACTGTTTATACAAAGGTAGCGGCTCGTAGTGCTCAAGGTAGAGCGGCATCAGGTCGTGGTACACAATGCCGTCATAATATCCCAGAGTCCTGCGACCACCACACCATATATGCCCCTCGCTGTCTTCGTAAATGAACTGCACAGCACGGCCTGCTATCCCGTCGTCTTCCAAATGATGAAAGTTTGCACCGTCGTACCAGCAGACGCCATTTAATGTGCCGAACCACAACCGATTCTGAGAGTCTTTTGAAACAAAATAAACGCTATCTCCAATAAGACCGTCCTGTTGTGTAAAATTTCGAAACTCGTCTCCATCGAAGCGACTAACACCGTTGTCCCATGTGGCGAACCAGAGATAGCCGTCTCTATCTTCGGCTATGTGTTCAACGCGCATCCCGGCCAGGCCATCGGCCATGGAATAAGTTCTCCAGGTGCCTGTACGGTCAAGTGATTGGATCATCAAAAAGAACCTTTTTATATATTGTATCTCACATTTGCAAACTTAAATAATAATAACGTGATGTGTGACTTCAAAAGTGAACGAGGCCATCAAAATCAAGGGGATCTCGATGGCGGATGATATTGAGAAAGACACACATCGTATGGGTCAAAATTTTCGTATGCCATAAGTTGAGCAAGTGCCAATAGAATATAATTTGGTAGATTTGAGAGTCAAAGAAAATATAAGAACATCTGATGAGTCTCATTTCAGAACAATGCGCTCTGTTTCTCCCCATGCCGTGACGGTGGCCTCAATTCTACCGTCAGCGACCTCGCCTTGAACCGCTCCGTCTTGACATTCTCCTGAGACCATCAACACCAGAAACCGCGCCCGAAAAGGCTCGGTATCGTAGAAGCTGGGTAGCCCGCGACGTGGACTTGACCCGTTTTGGATGCTGTTGCCGAATTCCGAATCTGTCCATTTGGTCTGGCTTCTTGTATCTCAGTGTTGTCATGGATGCCTTCTCTCGCCGCGTCGTGGGCTGGGCAATAGCGACACACCTACAAAGCGAGTTGGTCTTGTCAGCTTTAAATATGGCCCTTTACCAGCGCCGACCCGAAGATGTGATCCACCACTCTGACCAGGGGGTGCAATATACCTCGATAGCATTTGGAAAGCGTTGTCGTGAAGCAGGCGTACGTCCCTCAATGGGGCTGCTGGCGACTGCTATGACAACGCACTGTGCGAGAGCTTCTTCGCCACCTTGGAGTGTGAACTGATCAATCGCCGGTCCTTCCGTACACACAAGGAAGCGCGGCTGGCTATCTTCTCCTACATTGAAGGATGGTATAACCCGCATCGCAGGCATTCTTCCATCGCCTACTATGCGCCGATAGTTTACGAAAAACTGCATCATTCACAGGCTTGATACACAAGCCCTAAACTCTCCACTGAAGCGGGGCAACTCCAGTGCAAGTGTTGATAACATTGACAGAATCAGATTCCGCATCAGATTCTCCTGTGTAAATAGTGTTCAACGGACCAGAAATGTGAAGCGATGGACAAATTCAAATCAACACTCGCGCTGGTTAGCAACTGCACTTTTGGACATCCAGCCGCGATTGCGAAAGGGCAAAGGCTTCCGCTTTCTGCCCAAACGCGAGACATGCGTAACATCAAGAAAAAAAATAGTTGTGCAAAAGTGCTATCCTTATGATACTTTCTGGCAAAAGACGCCTGAAAAATACCCTGGCAAAGTGGAATCTTGTGAATACAGAGGAACCATGACCAGACGCAGACTACCCATTGGCATTCAGACCTTCCGCAAAATTCGGGATCAGAATTGCTACTATGTCGATAAGACAAAGTATATCCGAGTATTGCTTAACGAGGGCACGCACTATTTCCTATCGCGACCACGTCGCTTTGGCAAAAGCCTGTTTCTGGACACCTTGAAAGAACTGTTTGAGGGCAACGAGCCACTGTTTGAGGGGTTGTACATTCACGACCACTGGGATTGGCAAGTGCGCTATCCTGTTCTGCGCCTCAGCTTTGGCAGCGGCAATTTCAAAGAGGTGGGCTACCTGCAGGCGAATGTGATGGAACAACTCGCGGCCATAGAACGTCGCGCGAAAATTGTCTCCGAGCACACCACAGCCTCCGGACGCTTTGCGTCTATTTTGAAAATCCTTCACGGTCGTGCCGGTCAGCGCGTTGTCGTTCTGATTGATGAAAACGACAAGCCGATTTTAGACGCACTCGAAGTCCCGGAGATTGCACGCGCCAATCGCGACTTCTTGCACGGCTTTTATGCCACCATTAAAGGCTGCGACGCACACGTTCACTTCACCTTTCTCACGGGCGTCAGCAAATTCTCCAAAGCGAGCATCTTCTCTGGTCTCAACAACCTGACCGACATCACGCTGGATACGCGCTACTCAACTATTTGCGGCTATACCGATGCGGACCTCGACACGATATTCGCACCAGAACTGCCCGGACTGGACAGAGATCAGATACGCGACTGGTACAACGGTTATAGCTGGCTGGGTGACGAAAAGGTGTACAATCCTTTTGACATCCTCCTGCTCTTTGACAGCCGCGAGTTCGGAGCCTACTGGTTCGAGACGGGCACGCCCACCTTCCTCATCGAAACCCTCTTCAACCGCCGCGTCAGTTCCCTCGAACTGGATAACATGATCGGTGATGACGCGTTGTTATCCACCTTTGACGTCGATGACATGGCAACCGAGGCATTGCTGTTCCAGACAGGCTACCTCACCATCACAGAGCAAGAAGACCTCGGCGGCAAGTCTCTCTATCAGTTGGGCTATCCCAATCGGGAAGTGCGCCAAAGCCTCAACGAGAGCCTGTTGCGCTATCTGGTAAAAGATTCGACGCGCCAGATGGCGAACACCGTACGCCTGTATCGGCTATTGGAAGCTAACGACTTCGCTGGCCTGGAGACCTTATTCCATGCCTTCTTCGCCAGCATCCCCTACGAATGGTACACCAACAACGACATCGCCAATTTCGAAGGCTACTATGCCAGCGTATTCTACTCCTATTTCGCGGGACTGGGACTGAATATCACGGTAGAAGACAGCAGTAGCCATGGGCGTCTGGACATGGCCGTTCACTTCAATGACAACATTTACCTGTTCGAGTTCAAAGTCGTCGAAATGGCGTCTGAAGGTGCTGCAATGGCGCAATTGCAGGAAAAGCGATATGCCGACAAATATCGCGACCTTGACCAGCCGATCCACCTTATAGCAGTAGAATTCAGCAAGAACACTCGCAATATCACGGCCTTTGAAGTCGCACGCGCCTGAACTGCATATTCGCCGGATCAATACACTTGACCTTCTACCTGCGGTGAATGTCCTCCCCTTCTTCTGGCCCCCTACCCCCAAATGGGTTCATCACCGCACCACGGGGCGGGCGCGTCTCTTTCTCCAAAACCGCAGGCTTCCCTGCGCCAAACTGCACATTAACGCCTCTACTCTGAAGGACTGGAATATGCGTGTTGAGTGATATGGCACTCAGCGGGTTATTTCTCACATCAACCTCATCTCCACTACCCAATCCTGTGTTTTCCACCAGAGGTGCGATATGATCACCTGACTTCACTCATGGAAGAATTTGGTCCCAATCTTGGAATGCCACACACGCGAGCCTTGGGGGACGGTTTGTTTGAGCTTAGACTGAGAGCCAAAGAGGGAATTGGTCGTGTGTTCTTTTGCACAATTACTTCACAGATCCCGTCCACAGGACCTCAGCGCAGCACAGGTGTCAATAGAAAAATAGTGATGCTACACTGCTTTGTGAAAAAGTCTCAAAAGACACCGAAGAAAGAACTCAATACCGCAAGAAGACGGCGGTCAGAATTTAGGGATGCTCGACAATGAAATTATTCTGAACACGTCGCAGGCAAAATAAAATAATCCTCACAGGAGGGAAAATGCTCAGCCATAAAGCACTAATCGCAAAAATGCGGTCACAACCTGAATACAAAGAAAAGTATGATGAAGCAGCACCTGAATTTGAGTTGCTACACAAGATGCTTGAAGCGCGAAAACGCGCTGGTATGACTCAAGAGCAGGTCGCTGAGAAGATGGGCACGAAGGCAACAGCGATCACCCGCTTAGAGTCTGCCAATAGCCAACATTCTCCAAAAGTAGAAACGCTGCGAAAATACGCGGAGGCCGTAGGCTGTCGGCTCAACATTGAGTTGATCCCCAATTGATCTATTGACAATAAAACCAATTGACCTGTCAATCGAGGTTATCAAACCAAGTAGTGGTATTTCTCTGCAAGCTATTGATCTGGTGCCATAGTGTCAAAACGCTGATTATTTTGCCCAATGGACTTGACCCCAAAACGGGTCAAGTCCACATCAGACACTATCAACCCCGAAAACCAATCGTCCGTGAAAGCGGAGCAGGTCCAAACTCACCGTTTCCAGTAGGAGGCGTTCGGGATACCGCGGCTGATCTGGACATCCCAATCCTTGATGTTCGGATCCCCTAATGCTTCAGCAATGGCGCTTGCCGTTAGCGCACTATCTTTCCAGTCACGCAAGATACCCCGCACCTCCCCGGTCGAATCCCGCAGAAGAACCGCAGCCGCCGCACCGTCTCTGTCCAGTGTGGCCGCCCCCTCCGGTCCTGTGAGCGTGATACGCGCAAGTGCGTTCGCCCACTCCTGCCGTACCGGAACCGCGAACACAAACAATGAGGCGCCTTCCCCGTCTGCAACCTCCGTCATGTCGAAGTCAAAGGAGAACAACTCTCTGCCCTGTGCGTCCTGCCCGCCGATCCTGTACTGGCCTCCTTCTTGCGGCAGTTGTGGACTGGCTTCCCCTACGAAAGCTGGCCAAAGAAACATCTCCCCATCCGGCCTCTGTCCGCCCGAAAGGAGCAGTGCGTTGACAGGCGCAGTGCTTGTAGCTGGCTTACTCGTCGCTGGTTGCCGGTAGTTTAACGCCTTGTCAAAGTGATACGCGCTGATCCATTGGCGTGGATAGGTGTCCTCGCGACAATAGCTCATCAAATCCGGCGTGTCCCCATCTACTATGAACTCAGTTTCATCTGGATCCAACAACATCGGACGATCGATTGACTTTACATATTCGCCATCCCATGCCCGCACATGGTTGCGCCGAAGGCTCTCGATACCGAGATCAACCCCGCGAACGCTGGGACCACCGATTTTGCCGTCATCCCACGGGTAGCTGTCGTCGATCACCACTTTGTTGAAGAAACCAGTAACTCCGCACGGCGCATGACCAAGGTCCATATTGTGCCCAAGTTCGTGTGCCAGCGCGTTGTTCGGCGAACCTCCTTTATAACCTACAACAGAAAGCCTTCCTCCAGTGCCATTTGCGATACCTCCGCCTTCTGGTATAAGACCCACAATATAATCGAACTCGTTGTCCCACGTTCTGAACAGCAAGCTCGCCTCCAACGCACTCAATACGAACAACTTGTTATCGTCCGTCGGATGATATCCCAACATCAGACCACGCCCGCTGTGAAGGGTGAGATCCTTAATGGGGAGCAGATTCTGTGTTTCCCAGAAGAACGAGTGGCTCGGTCCCTTCCTGACAAGATCATTAATCGCACGAATCATGCCTCTGTCGTCCGATTGCGATTTCATTAAAGGCATCAGATAGACTTTGGCCGGTGGCATTTCTTGAATAGGCCATCCAGCTCGGGGATTCGCGTCGTAACCTGACAGTATCTCGTATGTTTGCCCATAGTCTATCATGCGAACCCAATCCGAATGGGCGAATTGCGGATCATGATGAAGAGCAGGCATCCGGTTCCCGACTATTTCTCTAAACGTATTATCTGGATCAAACTCGATGCGTATAGATGTACTGCGACCTCGCATCGGCAGGTGGCCCGGAATCAATATGTTGATTGACTGCCGGTAGGATGGATCCAAAAGAAACGCCTGGTCGCGGGTCGCCCATAGAGGGATGGCGCCTGCTGGTACGTCAACCGTCGGCTCGCTCGTATCGATCACAATGCCCTCATAGAACATAATCTTCATGCGCGGACTTTGGATGCCCCAACTGCCGTGGTTGTTGTTTTGCATCCCCATGAAAATGCGGAGCAGCATAGGCTTTCCACGAATTCTGTGAGCGGCAAACGGCCGTGCCCCCGTCCAGCTCCGGCCAGTTGTCGTCTGCTCGAACCGCCAGGTGAACCAGAAGCCCTCTCCGCAATAGGTGGGAGTGTCTGATTCAGCCAAAGCTCCGCGCTGGTGGAGATCACGCACCCAGGCCCTGAAACCGTCGTTTGCTGGCACACAGGTATCGCTTGGACCACCCAATGTCAAATAGGTTAGGCTCGTAAGATTGGCAAGCCACGGAGGGAATGGCCCCAGAAAATCGTTATCGTGAAGATGTAGCACTTCCAATTCCTGGCCAAAGCAGGGATGGGCGGACGACGGCAGTTCGGACAGTGCGTTCCCATGAAGGTACAAGTATCGTAAGTTGCACAGCAGCGTGAAGTCACGCGGGATTGTACCCGCCAGTTGATTGTTGCCAAGATACAGGCGTTGGAGGTTGACCAGGCGGCCGAGTGAGGGTGGGATCGGACCTGTTAGGTTGTTGCTTTGGATGGACAGGACCTCCAGGTTGGCGAGATTGCCGAGTGAGGGTGGGATCGGACCCGTCAGGTTGTTGGTGGTGAGGTACAGGTGCGTCAGGTTGGCGAGATTGCCGAGTTGAGACGGGATCGGCCCCTTAAGATTGTTCACTTCGAGGGAAAGGCGGACGACCCTTCCCGATGCGTCAGTGGTCACGCCGTGCCATTCCCCGATAGGTCTGTCGCTAAGCCAATTGGCCTTGTTCGTCCAGCCAGAACCGTTCGTCGCGTTGTACAGTGCCACCAATGCCTCCCGATCCGTCGCCGTCGCCGTGGCCGTGGCCACCACCTGAACCGACTGCCCCTCCACGGTCGCGGTCAGCGTCTGTTCACCCACGACCTGTCCCAGCGTCCAAAACGTCTGCACGATCCCATATCTGTCGGTCGTGGCCTCGTCCGGATTCGCCGTGCCGTGCCCTTCTCCGGGCGAGAACACCACCGTCGCGTACTCCACGGGTACGTCGTTCGCGCCGATGGCCTGCACCTCCACAGGTTGCGGGAGCCGCGTTCCGGAAACGGCGCGCTGCCCACCACCCGACACAACCGCCATCCTCACCACGCACAGCCGTCCCCCAGCTTCTATCGATTGCAGCCACGCCAGAAACGCGGGATCAGACGGTATGCACAACTGCGTATTTATAGTATTCAGTGCCTGGAGTTTACCAAGCGCAGTCAAGGTCTCAGGTAAGGGACCGAACAAATCGGAATTGTCTTCCAGGTACAGTCCTGTCAAGTTGGCGAGGTTGCCCAGTTCAGACGGGATCGCACCCGTCAGATTGTTGTGGCTGATGACCAGCGTTTCCAGGTTGGCGAGGTTGCCCAGTTCAGACGGGATCGCACCCGTCAGATTGTTGTGGCTGATGACCAGCGTTTCCAGGTTGGCGAGGTTGCCCAATTCAGACGGGATCGCACCTGTCAGGTTATTGTGGCTGAGGAACAGGCTTTGCAGGTTGGCGAGGTCGCCCAATTCCGCAGGGATCGTACCTGTCAGGTTGTTGTACCAGAGGGCCAGCACCTCTAAGCTGGCGAGATTGCCCAGTTCAGAAGGAATCGCGCCCGTCAGATTGTTGTTGTCGAGGACAAGCCTGGTCACTCGGTCCTGGGCATTCGCGGTGACGCCGTACCATTCTCCCAGCGGCCTGTCGCTGAGCCAGTTCGTCTTGTCCGTCCAGCCGGAACCGTTCGTCGCATTGTACAGTGCCACCAATGCCTCCCGATCCTCAGGCGGTGGCGGGATCACATCACCGCCCTGGTTGCCCAGGTCCAGCGCCAAGCCGCCTGGCGCATACAATCCCGTGATGAAGTCTTCCACCCCACTCCCATCCAGATTCGCTCGCCGAATCGTGTTGCTTTTCTGCTGGGCCTTGTCCTCCTTAATCACCGTCCAGTACATCTTGCCAGCACCCGGATCCAACGCCAGACCGAATGTCTCTCCCAATCCCGTGATTAGATCTTCCACATCACTCCCATTCAGATTCGCTCGCTGGATCTTGCCCTCATTAATGGCCGTCCAGTACATCTTACCAGCACCCAGATCCAGCGCCAAGCTGAATGGCCCTCCCAATCCCGTGACCAAGTCTTCCACCCCACTCCCATCCAGATTCGCACGCCGAATCGTGCCCCCTTCAGTGGCCGTCCAGTACATCTTGCCAGCACCCGGAACCAGCGCCAAGTCGAATGGATCGTTATCTGTCCCGCGCGTGATGACCAAATCTTCCACCCCACTCCCATCCAGATTCGCACGCTGAATCTTGTCTCTTCCGGTCCAATACATCTTGCCAGCACCCAGATCCAGTGCCAGACCGAATGCCGCCTCCGCCTGCGTAACCAGATCTTCTATCCCACTCCCGTCCAGGTTCGCACGCTGGATCTTGTCCAATTCTAAGACCGTCCAGTACATCTTGCCAGCGCCCGAATCCAACGCCAGACTGACTCCCCCCGTGTGCGTAACCAGATCTTCCACCCCGCTCCCATCCAGGTTCGCACGCTGGATCGTACCCGTCCACAAGTCCGTCCAGTATATCTTTGGCGGCGTGTCAAACAGCACATTAACTCCTCTATTCTGAAGGGCTGGAATGTGTGTGTTGAGCGATGCGGCACTCAGTGGGTTATTCCTCACATCAACCCTATCTCCACTGCCCAAGCCCCTGTTCGCAATTAGGGGCAAAAGGTCCGAAATGCTGTTGTTGTCAAGCCCCAGCACTGCCAGGTTGGTCAGTCCAGATAGCGCAGACACATCCGTGATGCTGTTGAAGGAAAGATCCAGCCTTGTCAGGTTGGTCAAGTTGCCCAATTCCGCGGGAATCTCCCCCATCAGATTATTATTACTAAGGTCCAGGCCTGTAACCAAACCGTTAGAAACGCTGACACCATGCCAGGTGGAAATGTCGTTGCTACTGAGCCAATGGGTGCTATTTGTCCAATTGACGCCACCCGTCGCATTGTATAGCGCCACCAGTACATCGCGCTCGCTCAGTATCACTGGAAATGTCTTGCCCCAATTGGAAATAAGGAGCCTTAAGTCCAATTCATCGACGATTCCATCACTATTCAGATCGATCTTCGCATCCCAATTTGGTCCACCTGCTCGCGTTCCCCAATTGGAAATAAGGAGCCTTAAGTCCAATTCATTGACGATTCCATCGTCGTTAAAGTCAGGATCTGTATGAGAAGTAGCAGAGACTTGACCTGCGAAAAAGAGTCCAATGAGTGCGACAAGTGTCAAGTGCTTACACATTTTCTTTCTCCTTCTTTTTCGGTTAAGTCCTATCTGGTCTGGACTTGACCCGCATCGTATTCAAAGCGCACAGAGAGACCATTTGCATTTCGTTACAAACCGATAAATCACAAGCTATACAGGTGCTGCATAACATCACTTATGCAAATAAATCGGAGAGTCTGACCTGCCAGGTGTAATCGCTGTTCAGTTGCAGGTTCCTCTTAGATTGAGAAACAGAGCAGGTGACGACCTGTCTCTGTTGTCAAAGCGGCGGAGGGCTGACAGGCTTGCCAACCGCGAAAGCCCTCCACCGCGCATCGCCTTTCATCCTGGCCATCCTTTCATCCCATTCATCCTGATGAACGGGTCTGAAAATCGACCCGTTGTACACCGCTTCAGACCGTTTTTTCATCTCTCAAGGTTGCACTTGCCGAACTACCCCCACCACTTCCTTATTACCCACTACTCGTACACATACACCTTGTCATCATAGTAATCAACCACATAGAATCTGTTGTTGGCATACGTGATACCCTCCGGATTACTGTTGTCGCTATGCAGGTCGAAGTCAGCACTTGCTACTCGCTGACCACTACTACTGTACACATACACCTTCTCATCCCACCACTCAAGCACATAGAATCTGTTGTTGGCATACGTGATACCGCTCGGATCACCATTACCGCTATATAGGTCGAAGTCAGCACTTGCTACGCGCTGACCACTACTGGTGTACACATACACCTTGTCATCCCTCACATCAACCACATAGAACCTGTTGTTGGCATACGTGATACCACTCGGATCACCGTTGAAAGCATGCAGGTCGAAGTCAGCGCTTGCTACGCGCTGACCACTACTGGTGTACACATACACCTTGTCATCAAACCCATCAACCACATAGAATCTGTTGTTGGCATACGTGATATCTGTCGGAGAACTATTGTCGCTATATAGGTCGAAGTCAGCACTTGCTACTCGCTGACCACTACTGGTGTACACATACACCTTACTAATATTACTAATACCAAAAAACTCATCATCAAGCACATAGAATTTGTTGTTGGCATACGTGATACCCCCCGGAGCACTGTTGCCGCTATGCAGGTCGAAGTCAGCACTTGCTACGCGCTGACCAGAACTCGTGTACACATACACCTTGTTATCATCATTATCAACCACATAGAATCTGTTGTTGGCATACGTGATACCTGTCGCATAACTGTTGCCGCTATTCAGGTCGAAGTCAGCACTTGCTACTCGCTGACCACTACTGGTGTACACATACACCTTCTCATCCAAATACTCATCATCAACCACATAGAATCTGTTGTTGGCATACGTGATACCTCTCGGAGAACTGTTGTATCTGCGCAGGTCGAAGTCAGCACTTGCTACGCGCTGACCAGAACTCGTGTACACATACACCTTGTTATCATCATTATCAACCACATAGAATCTGTTGTTGGCATACGTGATACCTGTCGCATAACTATTGTCGCTATCCAAGTCGAAGTCAGCGTTTTCTACTCGCTGACCACTACTATTGTACACATACACCTTGGCATCCGCCCAATCAACCACATAGAATCTGTTATTGGCATACGTGATACCTGTCGGACCCCTGTTGTCGCTATCCAGGTCGAAGTCAGCGCTTGCTACTCGCTGACCACTACTATTGTACACATACACCTTGTCATCCGCCCAATCAACCACATAGAATCTGTTATTGGCATACGTGATACCCCCCGGATCACCGTTGAAAGCATACAGGTCGAGGGTCTCCTTGTAGATGGCAGGCGTCTCACCACCAGATGGCGGCACTTGTTGACCATAACTGTTGGCAAAGATCAGAAAATCACTAAAACCTATCGCACCATCGCTGTCTAAGTCATACTTCGCCTCATACCGCCCATCGCCCTGACGTGCCCCAAACTGACCTACAAATGCCAAAAAGTCGGCAAAATTGACCACACCATCGTCGTTAAAGTCTGGATCTGTATGAGAATCAGCAGAGACTGGACCTGCGAAAAAGAGTCCAATGAGTGCGACAAGTGTCAAGTACTTACACATTTTCTTTCTCCTTCTTTTTTGGTTAAGTCCTATTAGAAGACAGAAGCCATGGTCGCGTCAATATAGCCGTGCAGGAATACAGGCTTTTTACGACGACCGCTCGAGGACAAAACGAACAAGAACCGTATTTTCGTGACCGGACAGAATTTGTTGCAAGAACGCTATTTCCAGACTGTTGGCTCCCGACTGTATAAAATCAGAACCTGTGAAACTAAGCGTCAGACTGTTGCCCTGGATCGAGTAAGACATTGTCAATTTCACGCCTTCAGAGTCGGTAATGGTTAATCTATCGCCGCTGTCAGTACTCCAGGTTCCGGATTCTCCCTGATCATCGGACCACGTAAAATCGTCATTGAAGCGCATAGAGGCTACATGGACGAAACTTTCATCCACGGTAACATTTGTACCGGTCCTGCTTGTGTAATCCACCATCGCCCTCCTCAGACCCTGAAAGTCCGAATTAACCAGACGCCAGTTTCCAACAAGAGGATGAGACTCCGGCTCTGTACCCTTGTCGCCACAACCGACGCAGACAACCAGAACAAGAAGCGCAAATTTATGGAACATACCAGTAAACCCTCTCTTTAGAATTGTCTATTGATTCTGCCAGATTCACCTTTGAAACGGTATAAATACAAGCTCCTGCCGTACCGGAACCGCGAACACAAAAGACGAGGTGCCTTCCCCGTCTGCAACCTCCGTCATGTCGAAGTCATAGGAGAACAGATCCCTACCCTGCGCGTCCTGCCCGCCGATCCTGTACTGGCCTCCTTCTGGTGGTAGCTGTGGACTGGCTTCCCCTACGAAAGCTGGCCAAAGAAACATCTCCCCATCCGGCCTCTGTCCGCCCGAAAGGAGCAGCGCGTTGACCGGCGCGGCGCTCAGAATCGTCCGTTTGCTCGACGTCGCAGGCTACCGGTAGTTTAACGCCTTGTCAAAGTTATACGCGATGATCCATTTGTGTGGGTAGGTGTCCTTGTCACAATAGCTCATCAAATCCGGCGTGTTCTTTCTCCTTCTTTTTCGGTTAAGTCCTATCTGGTCTGGACTTGCCCCGCATCGTATTCAAAGCGCACAGAGAGACCATTTGCATTTCGTTACAAACCGATAAATCACAAGCTATACAGGTGCTGCATAACATCACTTATGTAGATAAATCGGAGAGCCTGACCTGCCAGGTGTAATCGCTATTCAGTTGCAGATTCCTCTTGATGTATTCCTCACCATCCTCATCAACGATCCTTATATCGTACGTTCCCTTTTCAAGTTCCAGCATTATCCTTTCTTCAGGAGCAAGAATATTATCTGTCCCCAGTCTGTCTCTCCCCCAGGAATCCGATTCTGATGGAGAGATATACACAAAGTGAATCGTGAAACGCCTCAGGTCGTTTATTATCGTCAGGGTAATTGTTTCAGAAGACGCTGGATTATCATTACCGCATGCTAAAAAACCCATCATGACAACACCAACGATCAGTGTGAACATCTTTATCCATTTCATCATAGCAAACTCCTTGTTTACATGCCTGTTAAGAAGCCGTTTTAAGACTGTTGACTTGATAAAGACACTCAACGCGCAGTTGATCTCCTCATTGAAGCGACCACGGACTCAAACGTCTTACCCATCATATCTGTCAACTCTACGTTCTCGGTGATTAAGTCCAACTGATACACCGAGAATTCTATGGGGACAACGGACTGGGCAAAGGCTTGCTGAACCATAAAGCCCGAACGCATAAACGTATATACCCGCACATGCATCTGTTTGGACGAACTATACGCCTGCCGAGTACCCTTTGTCGTACGTTCACTCCCAAAAGCCTTCAACTGCTTGATTTGTGGGTCTTTGATTTGCCCAGGGTCTGATTCCCAAGGCGTGTACCCGTCCAAGTAGGCAAAATTTGTACGCGGCCATTGATTGACAATATGCTTGAGGACCAGGGCGTGTCCATCCTCAAAACTGCACATGTGCTTGATATCGTATTGAAACCCGAGCAGATTGAATTGTTCGGCCCGGGACGCCATCTCCTGTCGCAGGCTATCGGGTACGGGCATACACGCCTTGGGAAAACCCATCTCCAGGATACCAAAGTGCTCCTGCTCCCGCATCAACTCAGGGTGGTAGGTAAGGGTCAACTTGTCATGAAGACGCTTGACAGAGGCACAGCCAAGCTGAATGAGGACAACAAACATCAATAGAGGCATCAGCTTTTTCATGGAAATTTCTCCTTGTTGGCATTTATTGTGAACTCGTGGCCAGGTGTGATGACAGGAAACCATTGATTTCTCGAGCGATTTTCTCTCCCAATCCCCTCAGGGCTTCATTCATCATTTCTCCAGGATTTCTGAGATCTCTTCGAGCATTGAATCTTGACTCACGGAGCGGTATAACTATCCATCTTGTCGTCTTTGCATTCTCATCCCTATATACATTACTCACAAGTGCATTTTTATTTCCATGATACTCTGCGTATTCTACCTGATCGCTCAAATTTTCACGCACGGTGCCAAAGTGGAGAACAGCGCCTGTCTGTGTATCCAGAATTCTGTAAACCGCTTCACAATGAACCTGCACGTTTTGTGATATGATATAGTACGTTTGCTGTGGCCCTTTTCCGACAACCTTCCTGCCGACAGTCAGTGCTGTATAGGCTGTTTCAGGTCGCATATAAGGATTCGATGGGATAGCTGTGGCAGCCAACAAATCACCAAACACCACAACGCGAATATTTTCATTTTTTGCAGCAGATAAAGTTTGCATGGGGTCAATCACGCCAAAATGAGTCCCCTGACGTGTAGAAAGCTGATTGAGAACCTGCTGATCTACATATTCGACAAATACCGACTTGTCTTGCATCAAATTGGTTGTCAATGCCTGTTGCAAAAGCATGATATTGGCACTCATAGTCGCTGTCTTGAAAGGGTAAATCGCAACGCGATAGGTGGCCTTTTCAAGCGCGTTTTTCATGTGCATTTGTGCATCCTTAAATGCAGGGACCTGGCTTAATGCAGACTCAAATTCGAAATATGCCTCCCGAAATTTGCCTTGTTGAATATGTTGCATGCCTGTCTGGTAGAAATTTTCGGCTTGTCGTTCTGCCTCAAGTTGACGCGCCTGGGCAAGTAAGTTATCAGAGTCCATATATTGTGGGTAAAGGCCGTTGAGCCGCTCAAATTCATCAATCGCTGTGGCAAACTGTTTGGCATCAAGGGCGGCTTTCGCTTTTTCATAACTGGCGACAGCCGCTTTTTCAAGTGCATCAGGTACCAGCAAAGGGGCGATGGCTCGAACGTTTTCGAGTCTTGCGGTCCCCACCATCCGCGCTGGGAAACCTGGATCTACAACATTTGGAATGAGGCCATCAGCCGCTTCCGTAAATCTGTAATAAGCGAGCAGGCCATCTTCGGTTCCTGCAAGGGCTGTCTCCATTGCAGAACGGATTTCTGATTGTGACCGCACTTTTGACCAGATTCGCAGTTCTGAAATGTAGCCCTCGAACAGTTTGTCCTTGGGCCAGTTTGATTTTCCAATAAAATTGGTTCCCCCAGCCGCTTCACTCAGAGACCCCCTGAAATCGTCTCGATCTACAAGCTGACCATTGATGTAAAATTTCATTCCATCAAATCCGCTTACAACAGCCATATGATACCAGGCACCCGTATTGACAGCCTTTTTGGCCTGGGTGCCATGCCGCTTGCCAGATCTATCCCAAATTCTATAATTGAGCGTGTTGGAGGATTTCTCATTCTGTAGAACGACTGCATTACCTTCATGACCAAAATCAAAGACCCGAGACCACTGGTTGAAACGATTCCATTTTACCCAAACCTCAATCGTCGCCTGTGTTGTTCGGTCAAAAAGATTTCTCGGCAATTCAACATGAGATCGACCATCCAGGAAAAGGACCGGCATCTCTTCAGCACAGTAAGCATTTGGTGTGGTGAGGATAGAGCAAAGTGCTATCGCAGCTAAAAGACGGTAGAAGGATGACATTTGAAATTCTCCTTTATTGAAAAATGTGCAGATCGGAGATCGGTATCTCGGCACCGATCCCCCCGGCAAGGCCAAAGTCAGTAGTCTTGACATTCTCGCCGAAGTCTATCGTTCCAAACACAGAGAGATGGGCTTCGCATACCTCCTTTCCTTGATTCCGAAGACATTGGCGCGGTGGGTGCTGGTTTCATCCCCTACCCCTGATAGAGAAAACAACATCCCACCGCCTGAAAAAAAGCAACTTGATTCTGCGGTTTAGGCGTTTTAGATTGAGAAAAGAGCAGGTGATGACCTGTCTCTGTTGTCAAAGCGGCGGAGGGCTGACAGGCTTGCCAACCGAGAAAGCCCTCCACCGCGCATCGCCTTTCATCCTGTCCATCCTTTCATCCCATTCCTCCTGATGAACGGGTCTGAAAATCGACCCGTTGTACACCGCTTCAGACCGTTTTTTCATCTCTCAAGGTTGCACTTGCCGAACTACCCCCACCACTTCCTTTTGTGCGAAAGCGTATTGTGCCGATCAGACCATTGTTAGCCGTCGCCTGCCCACCCAAAGACCCAATGCCGATTTCAACAAAACCTGTACCCTGTTGTGAGAGCGCCTGGGCATTGGACAAGACATTGCCTGTATCAAAGCCGTCATAAGTCACTTGACCCGCATCGTATTCAAAACGCACAGAAAGACCATTCGCATTCTGAATGTCTCCACCGAAGATCTGACGACAACTTGATCTGGATCAGTATTCAAAGATGTGACGGCCTGATCGCCCGTTGCGCCATCCACATCCAGCGAAAGAGAAAAACTGTTCTGCGCCGAAAGAGACAGCGGATATATCAGAAGTGCAATGGTTGATAACAATGACAGTATCAGGTTCCGCATTGGATTCTCCTATGTAAATAGTGTTCAACGGACCAGAAATGTGAAGCGATGGACAAATTCAAATCAACAGCACGCTGGTTAAAAACCGCACTTTTGGACATCCAACCGCGATTGCGAAGGGGCAAAGGCTTCCGCTTTCTGCCCAAACGCGAGACAGGCGTAACATCAAGAAAAAAAATAGTTGTGCAAAAGTGCCATCCTTATGATACTTTCTGCAAAAGACGCTGAAAAATGCCTGGCAAAGTAGAACCTTTTGAATACAGGGAAACCATGACCAGACGCAGACTGCCCATCGGCATTCAGACCTTCCGCGCCTCAACGAGAGCCTGTTGCGCTATCTGGTGAAAGACTCAACTCGCCTTATGGCGAACACTGTGCGCCTGTATCGTTTGCTGGAAGCCAACGACTTTGCTGGCATGGAAACCTTATTCCACGCCTTCTTCGCCAGCATCCCCTACGAATGGTACACCAACAACGACATCGCCAATTTCGAAGGCTACTACGCCAGCGTGTTCTACTCCTATTTCGCGGGATTGGGACTAAATATCACCGTAGAAGACAGCAGTAGCCATGGTCGTCTGGACATGGCCGTTCACTTCAACGATAACATCTACCTGTTCGAGTTCAAAGTCGTCGAAATGGCATCTGAAGGCGCTGCAATGGCACAATTGCAGGAAAAGCGTTACGCAGACAAATATCGCGGCCTTGACCAGCCAATCCATCTTATAGGCGTAGAATTCAGCAAAAATACCCGCAACATCACGGCCTTTGAAGTCGCACGCGCATGAACCGCATCTTAGCTCTCAGCAGTCAGCAGTCAGCAGTCAGAAAAACCAAAAACGCAGGCATTTCAACCACTTAATGGTCTTTCAACTTCCCAATGGCGTACTTCGCTTCCTGACGCCTCAAATATAACCCCGCCAGTTCTACCTTCACCGCCTGAAAGGATTGTATTCTCTTTCCTCCGGTAGCATACCCTCCATACGCGGCTTTTGCTCATCAACAACCGCAGGCTTCCCTGATCCAAATCTCACATTAACTCCTCTGCCCTGAAGGGTTGGAATGTGCGTGTTGAGTGATGTAGCACTCAGCGGGTTGTTTCTCACATCAACCTCATCGCCACTGCCCAAACCCGTATTTGCGGCCAGAGGTGCAATGTTCGAGATGTTGTTGTTGTCAAGATACAGCCTTGTCAGGTTTGTCAGGTTAGACAGGGCTGACACATCCGAGATGCTGTTGTTGTAAAGATACAGCACTGTCAGGTTTGTCAGGTTAGACAGGGCTGACACATCCGAGATGCTGTTGTTGTCAAGATACAGCACTGTCAGGTTTGTCAGGTTAGACAGGGCTGACACATCCGAGATGCTGTTGTTCCGAAGCCCCAGCTCTGTCAGATTAGTCAGGTTAGACAGGGCTGACACATCCGAGATGCTGTTGTTGTCAAGATACAGCACTGTCAGGTTTGTCAGGTTAGACAGGGCTGACACATCCGAGATGCTGTTGTTGTAAAGATACAGCACTGTCAGGTTTGTCAGGTTAGACAGGGCTGACACATCCGAGATGCTGTTCCGGCTAAGACTGAGGTATGTCAGGTTGGTCAGGTTAGACAGGGCTGACACATCCGAGATACTGTTGCTGAAAAGAAACAGCCCTGTCAGATTAGTCAGATTGGACAGAGCAGATATATCCGAGATGCTGTTGGAGGTAAGATCGAGGTATGTCAAGTTGGTTAGACCAGATAGGGGCGAGAGGTCGGATATTTCGTTGCTGTTGACCCAGCTACCAGACACAAACTCTCTACCAAGCTCCAGCCTTGTCAGACCAGTTGCAACCTCAAGTCCGGTCAAATCGCTGATGTTCGAGTTCGGTGCCGAAAGGCGCGTCAAACTCGCCATCTCAGCCCGCGTGATCGGCGCACCACGCGCCTTGCCCAGACTATCCGTAATCACCGCGCGAAGATTCACATCAGGAATGGTAACGGTCGTTCCACCACCACTACTGACCGTGACACGCACACCAACAGAGCAGTTGTTATTCGTCTTCGATTCGCCAGACACAGACGAAACACACGCACCGTAGTAATACGTACCCGAACTCGATGGCGCATTCAAGCTGATTGATTCCACACTGCTGCTCGAAGCATTCAGGCTGCCTACCGCAGCACTGCCTACCCGTGTGTCGCTTACAGATATGGTCGCATTGACAGATTGGTAATACCGCAAGGTCGTTGCAGCAGATTGACCAGTGCCCTGATTGCGGACAGTTGCTTGTAGGGTGAATGATTGCCCCGTCGTCAGGGTGCTATTGCTCACTGAGGGTGATTCTACGATCAGGTCTGGACTGCCACCACCACCTCCTCCTCCACTGACATCGTAACTATAGATCTGATCATCGTCTCTATCAGCCACATAGAGTCGGCCGTTGGTATAAGTGATACCAGTCGGAATATCGTTGTTGCTATCCAGATTGAAGTCTGCACTCGCATCACGCTGACCAGAACTGTTGTACACATACACCTTATCATCTATCCAATCAACCACATAGAACCTGTTGTTGGCGTATGTGATACCCTCCGGATTACCGTTATTGCTATCCAGATTGAAGTCTGCACTTGAAACACGCTGCCCAGAACTGTTGTACACATACACCTTATCATCTATCCAATCAACCACATAGAATCGGTTGTTGGCGTATGTGATACCAATCGGATCCCCGTTGTTGCTATCCAGGTCGAAGTCAGCACTTGCTACTCGCTGACCAGAACTGTTGTACACATACACCTTATCATCATCGTGATCAACCACATAGAAGCGGTTGTTGGCATACGTGATACCCTGCGGATTACCGTTATTGCTATCCAGATTGAAGTCAGCACTTGCTACTCGCTGACCAGAACTGTTGTACACATACACCTTATCATCATCGTGATCAACCTCATAGAAGCGGTTGTTGACGTATGTGATACCAGTCGGAAGAGGGGCACGAGAATCAGTACCGATAGAAAAGGTATAGGTATTAAGAACTGTGTTGTCCGAAGCCCGACGCAGTTCCACTGTGCCTGTCCCTGAACCACAACCAGACAAGTAGATGAACTCGCCGTTGTTGCCGCTATAATCGTCATCCTGTTCGGCTGGGCAAAGGTTGCGCGCTCCGCTGGTGGTGGTAATCTCCACAAGCGGGGTCGTGCCACTCGGATTCGCCACCACAATAACCCGCTCACTCGATTGAATCGTGAACCGATGCCAGGTGCCGTTGGTATCAAACATCACTGTCGATGGATCAGGCGATAGGGACGCCTGGACACCGATAGAAAAGGTATAGGTGTTGAGAAGCGTATTGTCCGAAGCCCGACGCAGTTCCACTGTGCCTGTCCCTGAACCACAACCAGACAAGTAGATGGATTCGCCGTTGTTGCGGGTTATCTCATCATTCTGTTCGGGTGGACAAAGGTTGCTCTCTCCGCTGCTGGCGCTGATCTCCACAAGCGGGGTTGTGCCACTCGGATTCGCCACCACAATAACCCGCTCACTCGATTGAATCGTAAACCGATGCCATGTGCCATTGGTATCAAACGTCACTGTCGATGGATCAGGCGATAGGGACGCGGGAGAACAAATGTTAGATGTGCCGATATTCGGGGCGTCACGACGTACATCAGAATCGTTCGGATTGATGCTGTACTTACCTATCAGCCAGGCATCCACAATATCGACTTGACCGTCGCAGTTTACATCAACATGTGCGTCACTGGAAATTGAAATCGCGGTGGGATTGGCACTGTACATGGCTACGAGCAACGCATCAACGATAGTAACTTGACCATCGAGGTCTGCGTCACCTAAAATTCCGCTCTGTGCTACGACTTTTGTACTTTTTTCACTCTCCATCCCATCAAACAAAATATCCACCCCATCGATCACAATATCCATCGGGATGAAGCTGTCAGATAACTGGAAATCCGACACCACATGGGAGACCATATTCTGCCCCGAAATCACCAGACCATAAATAGGATTGGGCAGGCCATCCACCACACCGGACACTGCTTCAACCTGTCTCCCACCTATTGGCGCAGGGGTCTTTTTGCCGTCCAGCAAAACCATTCGACGAACTTGCGTTATGTCACCAACTGTAAACCGATACAGATACACCCCCGCAGCCACACCTCGTCCCGAAGCATCTCGAGCATCCCACCGCACAATATGAGAACCCGCTGCCTGCTCCGCATCCACCAACGTCGCAACGAGTTGTCCCAACACATTGAACACCTCGATCCGCACATGCGATGCCTCTGCTAACTGGTAGGGAATGATCGTAGCTGGATTAAAGGGATTGGGATAGTTCTGCCCCAGTCCAATGCCGTCGGGAAACACGGCCTGATTTTGCAACCCGGCCAGTGAAAGCGTGAAATAACCCGCACCGTCTGTTGTGGCTTGCGCTACAGGTCCCTGACGCAGATCGTTCAAATCGAACAGGGACACCTGAGCATCCACCACAGGCGTTCCGCCAAAGTGCAGCACGCGACCCGACACTTGATCCATAATCGGCGTTGCTTTCGCCGTACCAATCGCCAGCCATACGACAATGGCAAGAGCTGTTTTAAGAGCTGTTTTAAGAGCGGTTATCACGCTCCAATTTATAGACTTCATGAACCACATGGATTCCTCCTTGATAGAGCTTAAGAATCTGCAGATACTTTCAACAATTTGCAAAATCAAGCCAGTGAATTCAGAGCAATTCATTTTATTAGTCTCCTTGCTTATATCGACTCAAAGAAGTTAACAGCGCGGCGCAAACTCCAGCTATGGAAGAACATACGGCGTCCCCTATCTTTCTAATCAACGCGCAATCCTCCATATGGAACCGAAAGCCAGTTGTAGTCCGCACTGCGCACGGCCGGGTGTTTGTGCAAGCGATCGAGAATAGGTGCCAGCTTTTCTTCGTCGCTATCAAATTTTGCGACCAAGATCCCAAGATCGACATCGTCCAAGAGGATGCTACCTCCATCCTTTGCTATCAGGTCTCGCAAATCACCGGTCAGCGGATGTAACTCACCTGTTCGATAGTTTTTGTTCAGGTGTATAATGAGTTCCCCGCATTTGGCAGGCAACCCATCGTACTCACATTCTTCTGCTTGTGTGTGCAAAAAACAGCCCGCACAAGCGATCACGAGCACTACAACAGCAGCAATGACCCATTTCATTCCGTAGATTCCTATTCCTTAGGCACAATGATAGGGATCTTCGTGCGCGACAACAGCGCGGAGCCATCGCCTCGTGCCCAAAGGTACACATTGTATGGGAGGTCTTCTATTGATGGATCTCGTTGACCCTGCAATGAAACGGTGAAGCTCACCGTAGCACCCGGACGAATGTCTTGATGCACTATCGGGGTAATGCCTGTGACCCAACTTTGTCCCGCCAGTACGTCAAGCGTTATATCCACCTTGGCCAGCGCGGCATCGACGCCACGCACGATGGCATCGACGATTTGCGAACTCGCTGCATCAAGGGACAACACACTTCCCCCCGTAGCATCCGCGAGTTCCTGCAAGCGCTGAGCCGCCGCACTGTTATCGCCGCTTTGCAGACCAATGACAATGACATTTTCCGCCTCGAGCGTTGCAAGCGCGGCTGTCCGCCCTGTTCCAGGATAACCCGACTCTGTATCCGAGTCATGGAAGTCTGCATCGGTTGCCAACAACAGGATTCTCAACGCACCATCTCGCCAACCGATTTCTCGCGCCGTACGAAATAGTGCTTCGTACTGTGATTCTGGACTATCATCCCCCCACATTAACGGCTTATTCAGTTTGTCTATTGCCGCAACGAGCGCATTCTGGTCGTCCGTTATGCTTTGGTACAGGCGATATGGCACATCCCCTGAACCACCATAAGGGGGCTGAGGAAAATCGGCAAATCCTGCGACACCGAACTGCACATCGACATCTGTACGTGCTTTGAAGTTATTGACGATCTCCGTTGCCCGATTCTGGAGTGTTTGGATGTCATCCTCATAACTCCCGCTCTGGTCAATGACAAACCCCACATCAATCGCATGCACACCGCCCGCAGGTACTGTAACATCGATCGACACGTTTGCCATCTGCCCTCTGGCCAGGTGGACGTTACCCGCGATGTTCAGGCCGATGCCATCGGCCACCAGCGACGACTGAATCGCACTACCGAGGTTCAAAAGGCCCGCTGGTGAACTTGCGACAGGCTCCCCTATGCAATCTGTGTTGAAACTTATCGCATTCCTCGCAGAGTTAATCAGGATCGAACGCGTCTCCTCCGCCGAGATCGTGCTTTCAATAGCCCTTATGAGGCCTGCTGCGCCTGTTACCATAGGTGCTGCATACGACGTCCCGTCTCCGATTTTGACGCCGAATCCCACGTCTTTTCCGGGTGCCATGATATTTACAGCCGCACCCATGAGGGAAAAACACGCATCCATCTGCGATTCTGTTGATGCCCCGACAATGAGTGAATGGCTGAGCCAGGAATCCGTATTGGCAACATCTATCGCACCGTTTTTGAGAGGGAGCAGGCGATCATATTGCTTTTCCCTCTGGTTGCCTGATGCCCAAACGAGAAGGACATCTCGCCTGCGTGCGTAATGGACGACGCCATTGTAGCTTCGCCGCCATTTCTGCATCACGGCTTGCCTTACAGAGGGGGGTTGACTCTGGTGCAGAGCACCGGATTCCCAAGAAATGTTGACAACACCCGCGCTCTTATCGATAGCGGTCTTTATGCCTAACATCAGAGTCGTATTATAAACATTACCAGTAGGATCGAGTACATCAACAAAGACCACGTCACTGTGTGGATTCACGCCCCGCCTGTCGGGTCCATTGCCGTAGCCTGCCGCGTACCCCGTCACATTGTATCCGTGCGGATCCGATGTGTCGTCGCCGGACATACTGACGCCTTCTTCTGAATATCGACTAATTCGCGAGCTATTCAGGACATCCTGAGAACTCGGAACACCTGTATCGATAATGCCTATCGCGTTTGGTACCAGCCTTACACCTGGATCGGATAGCGCCGCCCAAGCGGACGTGGCGTCAATCTGGTTAATCCAGAAATCACCAGCAAACGAAACAGGACTCGGCGGCGGCACCAACAAAGGGTGGGTATCAACGAGCTTGGTGCGCCGCTGCCGATAGCCCTGGTCGTTTGACGTGATGAATGCCTGACCGGGTGTGACCACTTCATTTACATTTGCCCCCGATACGCCAGCTCGTCGAGACAATTCATTGATGAAATCTTGCTCCACAATGGCGTCCGTAATGCCAACCTGAATGGTCCTCAGGTCGAAGTTCAGCGATTTGACCCTACCCCCTTGAGCCAGGATTTCAGCCCGTGTGGCACTTATCTCTTCACTCGATATATCTTCATCCAGAAACACCAGGATTTCATTTTCGGCCGCTTCGATCTGAATGCCATTGACAACAACCCTCTCGCTGCGCGTTGGTGCTGCGAAAGCCTTATCAAAAACCAAAGTCGAAGTACGCCCTGATGTATCCAGCACCAAACCGTTGGGACGGGATAATCCGGAGGTGACGAGGTCCTCCACCCTGCTGCCGTCCAGGTTCGCCCGCTGGATCTTTCGCCCTTCCCATTGCGTCCAGTACATCTTGCCGGCACCTCGGTCCAGTGCCAGACCGTTCGGTGTGTCCAATCCCGTGACGAGGTCTTCCACCCCGCTGCCGTCTAAGTTCGCCCGCTGAATCTTGCCCGTGTTGAAGGCCGTCCAGTACATCTTGCCAGCGGCCAGGTCCAACGCCAGACCATATCGATAAGTATTCAACCCAGAGGTGACGAGGTCTTCCACCCTGCTGCCGTCCAGGTTCGCCCGCTGAATCTTGTTCCATTGCGTCCAGTACATCTTGCCAGCGACCAGGTCCAACGCCAAACCGCTGGGACGGGATAATCCGGAGGTGACGAGGTCTTCCACCCTGCTGCCGTCCAGGTTCGCCCGCTGAATCTTGGACGCCTGCGTCCAGTACATCTTGCCAGCGGCCAGGTCCAGCGCCAGACCGTACGGACCGTCCAATCCGGTGAGGAGGTCCTCCACGCCGCTGCCGTCCAAGTTCGCCCGCTGAATCTTGGACGCTCCCTGGTCTGCCCAGTACATCTTGCCGCCGCCCACGTCCAGGGCCAAATTGAGTACATGGTTCAACCCAGAGGTGACGAGGTCTTCCACCCTGCTGCCATCCAGGTTCGCCCGCTGAATCTTGTCCGTCCCCGCGTCCGCCCAATACATCTTTGGCGTGCCGCTGCTAAAAGAGACATGCAGGGTGTAGCTTCCTGTCTCGTTATTATTGAATCCACGGACCCGAATGTAGTATGTCCCTGCACTCACCGATGCTGAAACCCGGAAGTTGACTGTACCACCATGATCATCATTGGAATTAAGGGGGTTGCCTGAGCTATCCTGCAATTGGCCCTCGGTATCCGTACTGCCCATCGTATAAGCTATTAGTGTCCCAGAACGACCTACGTCAACCCGAAAATAGTCCACATCGCCCACAGGAGAAATCTGCCCATTCGTCGTACTATTTGACGATACCTGTGTCGCTGTAGAACGACTATTCCCGTGCTCATCAGAAGGAGAACAAATGTTAGATGTGCCGATATTCGGTGCGTCACGACGTACATCAGGATCGTTCGGATTGACGCTGTACTTACCTATCAGCCAGGCATCCACAATATCGACTTGACCGTCGCAGTTTACATCAACATGTGCGTCACTGGAAATTGAAATCGCGGTGGGATTGGCACTGTACACGGCTACGAGCAACGCATCAACGATAGTAACTTGACCATCGAGGTCTGCGTCGCCTAAAATTCCGCTCTGTGCTACGACTTTTGTACTTTTTTCGCTCTCCATCCCATCAAACAAAATATCTACCCCATCGATCACAATATCCATCGGGATGAAGCTGTCAGATAACTGGAAATCCGACACCACATGGGAAACCATATTCTGTCCCGAAATCACCAGACCATAAATAGGATTGGGCAGGCCATCCACCATACCCGGCACTGCTTCAACCTGTGTCCCACCTATTGGCGCAGTGGTCTTTTTGCCGTCCAGCAAAACCATTCGGCGAACTTGCGTTATGTCACCAACTGTAAACCGATAGAGATACACCCCCGCAGCCACACCTCGTCCCGAAGCATCCCGAGCATCCCACCGCACAATATGAGAACCCGTCGCCTGCTCCGCATCCACCAGCGTCGCAACGAGTTGTCCCAACACATTGAACACCTCGATCCGCACATGCGATGCCTCTGCCAACTGGTAGGGAATGATCGTGGCTGGATTAAAGGGATTGGGATAGTTCTGCCCCAGTCCAATGCCGTCGGGAAACACGGCCTGATTTTGCAACCCGGCCAGTGAAAGCGTGAAATAACCTGCACCGTCTGTCGTGGCTTGCGCTACAGGTCCCTGACGCAGATTTGTCAAATCGAACAGGGACACCTGGGCATCCACCACAGGCGTTCCGCCAAAGTGCAGCACGCGCCCCGACACTTGATCCATAATCGGCGTTGCTTTCGCCGTACCAATCGCCAGCCATACGACAATGGCAAGAGCTGTTTTAAGAGCGGTTTTAAGAGCGGTTATCACGCTCCAATTTATAGACTTCATGAACCACATGGATTCCTCCTTGATGGAGTTTATGGAAGCCACCTTGATCATGGGACTGATCCGTCCGCATGAAAAAAAGCAACTTGATTCTGCGGTTTTGGCGTTTTAGATTGAGAAACAGAGCAGGTGACGACCTGTCTCTGTTGTCAAAGCGGCGGAGGGCTGACAGGCTTGCCAACCGCGAAAGCCCGCCACCGCGCATCGCCTTTCATCCTGGCCATCCTTTCATCCTGATGAACGGGTCTGAAAATCGACCCGTTGTACACCGCTTCAGACCGTTTTTACATCCCTCAAGATCGCGCTTGCCGAACTACCCCCACCACTTCCTTATTGGCTCCTACTCGTACACATATATCTTGTCATTCCCAATATCAACCACATAGAATCTGTTGTTGGCATACGTGATACCCCTCGGAGTACTGTTGTCGCTATGCAGGTCGAAGTCAGCACTTGCTACTCGCTGACCACTACTATTGTACACATACACCTTGTCATCCTCCTCATCAACCACATAGAATCTGTTGTTGGCATACGTGATACCCTCCGGATCAATGTTGTCGCTATGCAGGTCGAAGTCAGCACTTGCTACTCGCTGACCACTACTATTGTACACATACACCTTATCAGCCCCCCCAATCCACCTGTAGTCAACCACATAGAAGCGGTTGTTGGCATACGTGATACCCCTCGGATCAATGTTGAAAGCATCCAGGTCGAAGTCAGCGTTTTCTACTCGCTGACCACTACTGGTGTACACATACACCTTTTGAACACCAAAAAAGTCATCATCAACCACATAGAATCTGTTGTTGGCATACGTGATACCCCTCGGCTCACTGTTGTCGCTATGCAGGTCGAAGTCAGCGCTTCTTACTCGCTGACCACTACTATTGTACACATACACCTTATCAGCCCCCCCAATCCACCTGTAGTCAACCACATAGAATCTGTTGTTGGCATACGTGATACCCAAAGGAGAACTGTTGAAAGCATACAGCTCGAAGTCAGCGCTTTCTACTCGCTGACCACTACTGGTGTACACATACACCTTGTCATAATCAATATCAACCACATAGAATCTGTTGTTGGCATACGTGATACCCTCCGGACGACTATTGTCGCTATCCAAATCTAGGTCGAAGTCAGCGTTTTCTACTCGCTGACCACTACTATTGTACACATACACCTTGTCATCCACCCGATCAACCACATAGAAGCGGTTGTTGGCATACGTGATACGCTCCGGAGAACTGTTGTCGCTATATAGGTCGAAGTCAGCGCTTTCTACTCGCTGACCACTACTATTGTACACATACACCTTGTCATCCCGCCAATCAACCACATAGAATCTGTTATTGGCATACGTGATACCACTCGGATCACTGTTGTCGCTATATAGGTCGAAGTCAGCGTTTTCTACTCGCTGACCACTACTATTGTACACATACACCTTGTCATCCCACCAATCAACCACATAGAATCTGTTGTTGGCATACGTGATACCTGTCGGAGAACCGTTGTCTCTATCCAGGTCGAAGTCAGCGTTTTCTACTCGCTGACCACTACTGGTGTACACATACACCTTGTTATCTCTCCAATCAACCACATAGAATCTGTTGTTGGCATACGTGATACCCCTCGGATCACCGTTGAAAGCATACAGATCGAGGGTCTCCTTGTAGATGGCAGGCGTCCCACCGCCACCAGAGGGTGGCACTTGTTGACCATAGCTTTTGCCAAAGATGAGAAAATCACCAAAGCCTATTGCGCCATCGCCGTCTAAGTCATACTTCGCCTCATACCGCCCATCGCCCTGACGAGACCCAAACTGACCTGCAAATGCCAAAAAGTCGGCAAAATTGACCACACCATCGCCATTGAAGTCTGGTGTAGTCGCCTGTGTTGTTCGGTAAAAAAAATTTCTCGGCAATTCAACATGAGATCGACCATCCAGGAAAAGGACCGGCCTATCTTCAGCACAGGAAGCATTTGGTGTGGTGAGGATAGAGCAAAGTGCTATCGCAGCTAAAAGACGGTAGAAGGATGACATTTGAAATTCTCCTTTATTGAAAAATGTGCAGATCGGAGATCGGTATCTCGGCACCGATCCCCCCGGCAAGGCCAAAGTCAGTAGTCTTGACATTCTCGCCGAAGTCTATCGTTCCAAATACAGAGAGATAGGCTTCGCATACCTCCTTTCCTTGATTCCGAAGACATTGGCGCGGTGGGTGCTGGTTTCATCCCCTACCCCTGATAGAGAAAACAACATCCCACCGCCTGAAAAAAAGCAACTTGATTCTGCGGTTTTGGCGTTTTAGATTGAAAAACAGAGCAGGTGATGACCTGTCTCTGTTGTCAAAGCGGCGGAGGGCTGACAGGCTTGCCAACCGCGAAAGCCCTCCACCGCGCATCGCCTTTCATCCTGTCCATCCTTTCATCCCATTCCTCCTGATGAACGGGTCTGAAAATCGACCAATTGTACAACGCTTCAGACCGTTTTTTCATCTCTCAAGGTTGCACTTGCCGAACTACCCCCACCACTTCCTTTTGTGCAAAAGCGTATTGTGCCGATCAGACCATTGTTAGCCGTCGCCTGCCCACCCAAAGACCCAATGCCGATTTCAACAAAACCTGTACCCTGTTGTGAGAGCGCCTGGGCATTGGGCAAGACATTGCCTGTATCAAAGCCGTCATAAGTCACTTGACCCGCATCGTATTCAAAACGCACAGAAAGACCATTCGCATTCTGAATGTCTCTACCGAAGATCTGAATGGCGACAACTTGATTCGGATCAGTATTCAAAGATGTGACGGCCTGATCGCCCGTTGCACCATCCACATCCAACGAGAGGGAAAAACTGTTCTGTGCCGAAAGAGACAGCGGGTATATCAGAAGTGTGAGTATAGATAACGTTGACAGAATTAGATTCCGCATTGGATTCTCCTATGTAAATGGTGTTCAACGGACGGCATCTCAGATCATGTGAGATACCCATTCATACTATCGGGACGGTTCCCATCCCGTCATCGCTGAATTGAAGGAGCGGTGCCCCTGTGCCCGTCCGTTGGGTGGTGGATCGGGGTTCTTGTCTCCCATTCCTCAGGTATCATGCCCCGCTCTATCTCCTCCACCGCAGGCTTCCCTGCGCCAAACTGCACATTAACCCCTCTTGCCTGAAGGGCTGGAATGTGCGTGTTGAGTGATGTAGCACTCAGGGGGTTGTTCCTCACATCAACATAGTCCCCACTGCCCAAACCCGTATTTGCGACCAAAGGCGAAAGGTTCGAGATGCTGTTGTTGTAAAGATCCAGCGTTGTCAGATTGGTCAGGTTAGACAGGGCTGACACATCCGAGATGCTGTTGGAGGAAAGCCACAGCTCTGTCAGATTAGTCAGGTTAGACAGGGCTGACACATCCGAGATGCTGTTGCCTCCAAGAGACAGCCATGTCAGGTTTGTCAGGTTAGACAGGGCTGACACATCCGAGATGCTGTTATTCTGAAGCCCCAGCGTTGTCAGATTGGTCAGGTTAGACAGGGCTGACACATCCGAGATGCTGTTGGAGGAAAGCCACAGCTCTGTCAGATTAGTCAGGTTAGACAGGGCTGACACATCCGAGATGCTGTTGCCTCCAAGAGACAGCCATGTCAGGTTTGTCAGGTTAGACAGGGCTGACACATCCGAGATGCTGTTGTTGCGAAGCCACAGCTCTGTCAGATTAGTCAGGTTAGACAGGGCTGACACATCCGAGATGCTGTTGCCTCCAAGAGACAGCCATGTCAGGTTTGTCAGGTTAGACAGGGCTGACACATCCGAGATGCTGTTGTTGCGAAGCCACAGCTCTGTCAGATTAGTCAGGTTAGACAGGGCTGACACATCCGAGATGCTGTTGTTGTAAAGCCTCAGCTCTGTCAGGTTTGTCAGGTTAGACAGGGCTGACACATCCGAGATGCTGTTGGAGGAAAGCCACAGCTCTGTCAGATTAGTCAGGTTAGACAGGGCTGACACATCCGAAATACTGTTGCCGGAAAGATACAGCCTTGTCAGGTTTGTCAGGTTTGTCAGGTTAGACAGGGCTGACACATCCGAAATACTGTTGTCGGAAAGATACAGCCTTGTCAGGTTGGTCAAGTTGCCTAATTCCGCGGGAATCTCCCCCATCAGATTATTATTACTAAGGTCCAGGCCTGTAACCAAACCGTTAGAAACGCTGACACCATGCCAGGTGGAAATGTCGTTGTTCGTGAGCCAATTGGTGTTATTTGTCCAATTGGCGCCACCCGTCGCATTGTATAGCGCCACCAGTACATCGCGCTCGCTCAGTATCACTGGAAATGTCTTGCCCCAATTGGAAATAAGGAGCCTTAAGTCCAATTCATTGACGATCCCATCACTATTCAGATCGATCTTCGCATCCCAATTTGGTCCACCTGCTCGCGTTCCCCAATTGGAAATAAGGAGCCTTAAGTCCAATTCATTGACGATTCCATCGTCGTTAAAGTCTGGATCTGTATGAGAAGTAGCAGAGACTTGATCTGCGAAAAAGAGTCCAATGAGTGCGACAAGTGTCAAGTGCTTACACATTTTCTTTCTCCTTCTTTTTCGGTTAAGTCCTATCTGGACTTGACCCGCATCGTATTCAAATCCATTTTACCCAAACCGCAATCGTCGCCTGTGTTGTTGCGAAACAGAGCAGGTGACGACCTGTCTCTGTTGTCAAAGCGGCGGAGGGCTGACAGGCTTGCCAACCGCGAAAGCCCTCCACCGCGCATCGCCTTTCATCCTGTTCATCTTTTCATCCCATTCATCCCGTTTTTTCATCCCTCAAGGTTGCGCTTGCCGAACTACCCCCACCACTTCCTTATTACCCACTACTCGTACACATACACCTTGTCAGCCCCCTCATCAACCACATAGAAGCGGTTGTTGGCGTATGTCATACTCGTTGGATTACTGTTGTCGCTATCCAGATTGAAGTCTGCACTCGAAACACGCCCGCCAGAACTGTTGTACACATACACCTTGTCATCCCCGTAATCAACCACATAGAGGCGGTTGTTGGCGTATGTGATACCCGTTGGACCACCGTTATTGCTATCCAGATTGAAGTCTGCACTCGAAACACGCCCGCCAGAACTGTTGTACACATACACCTTTGCATCCTGATAATCAGTCACATAGAAGCGGTTGTTGGCGTATGTGATACCAAACGCATCACCGTTATTGCTATCCAGATTGAAGTCTGCACTCGAAACACGCTGCCCAGAACTGTTGTACACATACACCTTGTCATCATCAAGATCAAGCACATAGAATCTGTTGTTGGCATACGTGATACCAGTCGGACGAGTGTTGTCGCTATCCAGATTGAAGTCTGCACTCGAAACACGCTGCCCAGAACTGTTGTACACATACACCTTATCATCACCCCAATAATCAGTCACATAGAAGCGGTTGTTGGCGTATGTGATACCATACGCATCACCGTTATTGCTATCCAGATTGAAGGAGGAGGGAGTAGAGGTAGTAACAGAGACATGCAGGGTGTAGCTTCCTGTATCGTTATTAGCATGTTCGATTACCCGGATGTAGTACGTCCCTGCACTCACCGATGCTGAAACCCGGAAGTTGAGGTCGCCTGTATCATCATCGGAATCAAGGAGGTTGCCTGAGCTATCCTGCAATTGGCCCTCGGTATCCGTACTTCCCGTCGTATAAGCTGTTAGTGTCCCAGAACCACTTACGTCAACCCGAAAATAGTCCACATCGCCCACAGGAGAAATCTGCCCATTCGTCATACTACCTGACGATACCTGTGTCGCCGTAGAACGACTATTCCCGTGATCATCACCGCTACTGCTGACCGTGACGCGCACACCAACAGAGCAGTTGTTATTCGTCTTCGATTCACCAGACACAGACGTAACACACGCACCGTAGTAATACGTACCCGCACTGGATGGCGCATTCAAACTGATTGATTCCACACTGCTGCTCGAAGCATTCAGGCTGCCTACCGCACCACTGCCTACCCGTGTGTCGCTGGCAGATATGGTCGCATTGGCAGATTGGTAATACCGCAAGGTCGTTGCAGCAGATTGACCAGTGCCCTGATTGCGGACAGTTGCCTGTAGGGTGAAGGATTGTCCCGCTGTCAAGGTGTTATCGCTGACCGAAGGTGATTCTACGATCAGGTCTGGACTGCCACCACCACCTCCTCCACTGACATCGTAACTATAGATCTGATCATCGTCCCTATCAGCCACATAGAGCCGGTCGTTGGTATAAGTGATACCCAGCGGATTACCGTTATTGCTATCCAGATTGAAGTCTGCACTCGAAACACGCTGACCACTACTGGTGTACACATACACCTTAGCATCATCGTAATCAACCACATAGAAGCGGTTGTTGGCATACGTGATACCCGTTGCAGTACCGTTATTGCTATCCAGATTGAAGTCTGCACTCGAAACACGCTGTCCACTACTGGTGTACACATACACCTTGGCATCTATCCAATCAACCACATAGAAGCGGTTGTTGGCGTAGGTGATACCTTCCGGATTACCGTTATTGCTATCCAGATTGAAGTCTGCACTCGAAACACGCTGACCAGAACTGTTGTACACATACACCTTATCATCATTGTGATCAACCACATAGAAGCGGTTGTTGGCGTATGTGATACCATTCGGATTACCGTTATTGCTATCCAGATTGAAGTCTGCACTCGCATCACGCTGACCAGAACTGTTGTACACATACACCTTATCATCATCGTGATCAACCTCATAGAAGCGGTTGTTGGCATACGTGATACCACGCGGCTGAGGGGCATGAGAATCAGTACCGATAGCAAAGGTATAGGTGTTAAGAACCGTGTTGTCCGAAGCCCGACGCAGTTCCACTGTGCCTGTCCCTGAACCACAACCAGACAAGTAGATGGATTCGCCGTTGTTGCCGCTATAATCGTCCTCCTGTTCGGGTGGGCAAAAATTGTCCTCTCCGCTGGTGTCGGTAATCTCCACAAGCGGGGTTGTGCCACTCGGATTCGCCACCACAATAACCGGCTCGCTCGATTGAATCGTAAACCGATGCCAGGTGCCATTGGTATCAAACGTCACGGTCGATGGATCAGGCGATAGGGACGCCTGGACACCGATAGCAAAGGTATAGGTGTTAAGAACCGTATTGTCCGAAGCCCGACGCAGTTCCACTGTGCCTGTCCCTGAACCACAACCAGACAAGTAGATGGATTCGCCGTTGTTGCGGGTTATCTCATCATTCTGTTCGGGTGGACAAAGGTTGCTCTCTCCGCTGCTGGCGCTGATCTCCACAAGCGGGGTCGTGCCACTCGGATTCGCCACCACAATAACCCGCTCACTCGATTGAATCGTAAACCGATGCCAGGTGCCGTTGGTGTCAAACGTCACGGTCGATGGATCAGGCGATAGGGACGCGGGAGAACAAATGTTAGATGTGCCGATATTCGGGGCGTCACGACGTACATCAGGATCGTTCGGATTGATGCTGTACTTACCGATCAGCCAGGCATCCACAATATCGACTTGACCGTCGCAGTTTACATCAACATGTGCGTCACTGGAAATTGAAATCGCGGTGGGATTGGCACTGTACACGGCTACGAGCAACGCATCAACGATATTAACTTGACCATCGAGGTCTGCGTCGCCTAAAATTCCGCTCTGTGCTACGACTTTTGTACTTTTTTCGCTCTCCACCCCATCGATCACAATATCCACCGGGATGAAGCTGTCAGATAACTGGAAATCCGACACCACATGGGAGACCATATTCTGCCCCGAAATCACCAGACCATAAATAGGATTGGGCAGGCCATCCACCATACCGGACACTGCTTCAACCTGTCTCCCACCTATTGGCGCAGGGGTCTTTTTGCCGTCCAGCAAAACCATTCGGCGAACTTGCGTTATGTCACCAACTGTAAACCGATAGAGATACACCCCCGCAGCCACACCTCGTCCCGAAGCATCCCGAGCATCCCACCGCACAATATGAGAACCCGCCGCCTGCTCCGCATCCACCAGCGTCGCAACGAGTTGCCCCAACACATTGAACACCTCGATCCGCACATGCGATGCCTCTGCCAACTGGTAGGGTATGATCGTGGCTGGATTAAAGGGATTGGGATAGTTCTGCCCCAGTCCAATGCCGTCGGGAAACACGGCCTGATTTTGCAACCCGGCCAGTGAAAGCGTGAAATAACCTGCACCGTCTGTCGTGGCTTGCGCTACAGGTCCCTGACGCAGATTTGTCAAATCGAACAGGGACACCTGGGCATCCACCACAGGCGTTCCACCAAAGTGCAGCACGCGCCCCGACACTTGATCCATAATCGGCGTTGCTTTCGCCGTACCAATCGCCAGCCATACGACAATGGCAAGAGCTGTTTTAAGAGCGGTTATCACGCTCCAATTTATAGACTTCATGAACCACATGGATTCCTCCTTGATGGAGTTTATGGAAGCCACCTTGATCATGGGACTGATCCATCCGCATAAAAAAAAGCAACTTGATTCTGCGGTTTTGGCGTTTTAGATTGAGAAACAGAGCAGGCGACGACCTGTCTCTGTTGTCAAAGCGGCGGAGGGCTGACAGGCTTGCCAACCGCGAAAGCCCTCCACCGCGCATTGCCTTTCATCCTGATGAACGGGTCTGAAAATCGATCAGTTGTACACCGCTTCAGACCGTTTTTTCATCCCTCAAGGTTGCGCTTGTCGAACTACCTCCACCACTTCCTTATTGCCCACTACTCGTACACATACACCTTGTCATACCGCTGATCAACCACATAGAATCTGTTGTTGGCATACGTGATACCATTCGCACCAGCGTTATTGCTATCCAGATTGAAGTCTGCACTCGAAACACGCTGACCACTACTGGTGTACGCATACACCTTGTAATCCTCAAAATCAAGCACATAGAAGCGGTTGTTGGCGTATGTGATACCCGATCCTGTACTGTTGTTGCTATCCAGATTGAAGTCTGCACTCGCATCACGCTGACCACTACTGGTGTACGCATACACCTTGGCATCTGAGGGAGCAACCATATAGAAGCGGTTGTTGGTGTATGTGATACCACCACCCGAGCTATCCAGATTGAAGTCAGCACTCGAAACACGCTGACCACTACTGGTGTACGCATACACCTTTCTATCATCGTGATCAAGCACATAGAAGCGGTTGTTGGCGTATGTGATACCCAACGGATAACTGTTGTTGCTATCCAGATTGAAGTCTGCACTCGAAACACGCTGACCACTACTGGTGTACGCATACACCTTGTCATCCGACCAATCAACCACATAGAATCTGTTGTTGGCGTATGTGATACCACTCGAATTACCGTTGGAGCTATCCAGATTGAAGGAGGAGGGAGTGGAGGTAGTAACAGAGACATGCAGGGTGTAGCTTCCTGTATCGTTATTAGCATGTTCGATTACCCGGATGTAGTACGTCCCTGCACTCACCGATGCTGAAACCCGGAAGTTGAGGTCGCCTGTATCATCATCGGAATCAAGGAGGTTGCCTGAGCTATCCTGCAATTGGCCCTCGGTATCCGTACTTCCCGTCGTATAAGCTGTTAGTGTCCCAGAACCACTTACGTCAACCCGAAAATAGTCCACATCGCCCACAGGAGAAATCTGCCCATTCGTCGTACTATTTGACGATACCTGTGTCGCCGTAGAACGACTATTCCCGTGATCATCACTGCTACTGCTGACCGTTACCTGAACGCCATCTGAACAATTATTTCCTGTATCGCTCTCGCCACTGACGCTTGCCACACATGCACCGTAGTAATACGTACCCGCACTGGATGGCGCATTCAAGCTTATAGACTCAGAACTCGTGCCAGAAGCTGAAAGTCCACTCACCGAATCTGTGCCTACTTGTGTATCGCTGGGCGAAATCGTCGAGTTTGACGAGCGATAATAATATAGCGTGGTCGAGGCGGACGATCCTGAGCCCTGGTTACGGACAGTTGTCTGTAGGGTGAAGGATTGTCCTGTCGTCAAGGTGTTATCGCTGACCGAAGGCGATTCAACGATCAGGTCTGGACTGCCACCACCACCACCTCCTCCACTGACATCGTAACTATAGATCTGATCATCGTCCCTATCAGCCACATAGAGTCGGTCGTTGGTATAAGTGATACCATTCGGATCAGTGTTATTGCTATCCAGATTGAAGTCTGCACTTGAAACACGCTGACCAGAACTGTTGTACACATACACCTTAGCATCACCTATATCAACCACATAGAATCGGTTGTTGGCGTATGTGATACCACCCGGAGTAGTGTTGGCACTGGCCAGATTGAAGTCTGCACTCGAAACACGCCCGCCAGAACTGTTGTACACATACACCTTAGCATCATCGTAATCAACCACATAGAATCGGTTGTTGGCGTATGTGATACCCGATGGATTAGTGTTATTGCTATCCAGATTGAAGTCTGCACTCGAAACACGCCCGCCAGAACTCGTGTACACATACACCTTTATATCTGTCCAATCAACCACATAGAATCTGTTATTGGCGTATGTGATACCCTGCGGATTACCGTTGTTGCTATCCAGATTGAAGTCTGCACTCGAAACACGCCCGCCAGAACTCGTGTACACATACACCTTATCATCCTGCCTATCAACCACATAGAACCGGTTGTTGGCGTATGTGATACCCCGCGGCTGAGAAGCACGAGAATCAGTACCGATAGCAAAGGTATAGGTGTTAAGAACCGTGTTGTCCGAAGCCCGACGCAGTTCCACTGTGCCTGTCCCTGAACCACAACCAGACAAGTAGATGGATTCGCCGTTGTTGCCGCTATAATCGTCATCCTGTTCGGCTGGGCAAAGGTTGCGCGCTCCGCTGGTGGTGGTGATCTCCACAAGCGGGGTCGTGCCACTCGGATTCGCCACCACAATAACCCGCTCGCTCGATTGAATCGTAAACCGATGCCATGTGCCGTTGGTATCAAACGTCACTGTCGATGGATCAGGCGATAGGGACGCCTGAACACCGATAGCAAAGGTATAGGTGTTAAGAACTGTGTTGTCCGAAGCCCGACGCAGTTCCACTGTGCCTGTCCCTGAACCACAACCAGACAAGTAGATGGATTCGCCGTTGTTGCCGCTATAATCGTCCTCTTGTTCGGGTGGGCAATTGTTGCTCCCTCCGCTGGTGCTGATCTCCACAAGCGGGGTTGTGCCACTCGGATTCGCCACCACAATAACCCGCTCACTCGATTGAATCGTAAACCGATGCCATGTGCCGTTGGTATCAAACGTCACTGTCGATGGATCAGGCGATAGGGACGCGGGAGAACAAATGTTAGATGTGCCGATATTCGGTGCGTCACGACGTACATCAGGATCGTTCTGATTGATGCTGTACTTACCGATCAGCAAAGCATCCACAATATCGACTTGACCGTCGCAGTTTACATCAACATGTGCGTCACTGGAAATTGAAATCGCGGTGGGATTGGCACTGTACACCGCTACGAGCAACGCATCAACGATATTAACTTGATCATCGAGGTCTGCGTCGCCTAAAATTCCGCTCTGTGCTACGACTTTTGTACTTTTTTCGCTCTCCATCCCGTCAATCACAATATCCATCGGGATGAAGCTGTCAGATAACTGGAAATCCGACACCACATGGGAGACCATATTCTGCCCCGAAATCACCAGACCATAAATAGGATTGGGCAGGCCATCCACCACACCGGACACTGCTTCAACCTGTCTCCCACCTATTGGCGCAGGGGTCTTTTTGCCGTCCAGCAAAACCATTCGGCGAACTTGCGTTATGTCACCAACCGTAAACCGATAGAGATACACCCCCGCAGCCACACCTCGTCCCGAAGCATCCCGAGCATCCCACCGCACAATATGAGACCCCGCCGCCTGCTCCGCATCCACCAGCGTCGCAACGAGTTGTCCCAACACATTGAACACCTCAATCCGCACATGCGATGCCTCTGCCAACTGGTAGGGAATGATCGTGGCAGGATTAAAGGGATTGGGATAGTTCTGTCCCAGTCCAATGCCGTCGGGAAACACGGCCTGATTTTGCAACCCGGCCAGTGAAAGCGTGAAATAACCCGCACCGTCTGTCGTGGCTTGCGCTACAGGTCCCTGACGCAGATTTGTCAAATCGAACAGGGACACCTGGGCATCCACCACAGGCGTTCCACCAAAGTGCAGCACGCGCCCCGACACTTGATCCATAATCGGCGTTGCTTTCGCCGTACCAATCGCCAGCCATACGACAATGGCAAGAGCTGTTTTAAGAGCGGTTATCACGCTCCAATTTATAGACTTCATGAACCACATGGATTCCTCCTTGATAGAGTTTGATACCTGCTGTGCCGTCCGTAACATCATGCGTGAGCGACAAACGCTGTGCAGACACCTGCCCTGCAAATACAAGCAATGTCAGGGCGAGTATCGAAAAGAATTTGGAAAAGAAAGGAAGTTTGTCTGTGAGGAAAGGAACGACTGGGAAAGCGAGTACGGCGGGCGTATCTAACTGTGATGTCGATTTTGAAAAATTCGGGGGGGGGGGGGGGGGGGGTAAAGTACTGTTTTTGTAAAACTTAAGACAATTTATGAGGATGGACAGATTCGGTGTTGGCCTGTGTATCATGTTCTGTATCCCTCCCTTGTAGGATACAGCGACAACGTAGCGTTGCGGATGATGGGGACGATGCCCCCTGCAATGCATAGAATATAATTTGGTAGCAACGTTTGCAATACATAGAATATAATCTGACAGAAACGTTTGCAGAGAATATAATGTTGGTAAATTTGAGAGTCAAAGAAAAATACAAGGGCATCTAATGGGTATTATTTCAGAACAATGCGCTCTGTTTCTCCCCACGCCGTGACGGTGGCCTCAATTCTACCGTCAGCGACCTCGCCTTGAACCGCTCCGTCTTGACATTCTCCTGAGATCACCAACACCAGAAACCGCGCCTGCGCCCCGGCATCAATCTTCTGCACGAACCGGACATGGTAGGTCTGCGCCTGTTGTGCCGACATATCCGGTTGATAGGTCAACGGGACCATGCTCGGTCCCCAACCGATCTCCACATCGCGAATCGCGGCCGACCACGCAGGTGCCAGCCTGATACCCGGATCACCGGTACTTACAACCGTGCGATTTTCTATCTCGCGCAACTCGTTTGGGCAGCGCAGCGTCCAGCGGAGGGTATGCCCAACATCACTTTCCGCGGCATCCAATAGATCGTAAATCAGAAAATATCTCCCCTTTTTCAGCAGCACCGTACGTTCGTGCAGCACCCCTTTCGAGCGCAGGTATCCATCGTGGGAGATGCGTACATACGTCTCCCCTTCTTCCTCTCGCCAATCGAGCAACCGCCCCCAGATTCTTCGTTTTTCACCCGGGCGCCAGAGGTCCTGGTCATCTTCGTCAATCCAGACCGTATTCTGCCCCCGCGTGCTGTGATACCAGGTACGGTAATCCGGATCGCTATATGCAAATGGCGATCCCGGAGACAGGGCCGCCGGACGACCCTTTACCCAGGCTGAAAACGAAGCCTGCGCCCCGTAAGCATGTCCGCCTTCCGGATGCCCGAAATCCAGAACCAGCACGTTCGCCTCGCGGTCCCATCCGTCGCGAAGCACGGCGATACCCGAATCGGGAAACAGGTGTGAAGCCGATGCAGGTGCCCTTTGCTGCACACCTGTCGGATTCGGAACGCACAGATCGTTCAATATCGTATTGCCCCAACCCACGCCCCCCTTCTGTACCGGCACAAACTGGGGATGGTACCCGCGGTCGATGTGCCACTGAAGCACCGGGTCTTTGAAGAAGGTATTTCCAGAAGCCAGGAATGCGGACCAATCCTGCGCGTACACCGCCGAATTAATAGCTGGCGTAAAACCATCCGGCGTCAGAATCTCAGCCAGAAACCGGTGCATCGCCAGAAACCGCGTTCGAAAAGGCTCGGTATCGTAGAAGCTGGGTAGCCCGCGACGGGCCAGAATCATCTGCAGAGTTGCAAATGACCGGATGACCGTCTTGTGATATTGCGTGCAGATTTCCTTCTGAAAACCATCCGGATACACCTGGTTCAAAAGCAACACTTCCTGAATCTGCCGCCCCGTCTCCAGCCAACCCTCTGCAGCATCCCATTCCGGGAGCAACGCGCCGACACCGCCCATTCCACCGCTGCCCGAAGCAATGAAATTTAGCTGCTGTTGCCACTCTACTGCGGTCTGTGAAGCCACCTGCCCATGCAGATGCTGCGCCAGGCGCCAGATCAGAATGGACGCGGCCCGACAATCCGCCACTGACCACGCTGGATGGGTACGCAACGCATACAGCGCCTCGCCCAGAGCCTTCAGCTTCAACCCGACGGACAACGTATTCCAAACCGCATAAATTCCCCCCGCCTTCATCCCCCGGTTCAACACCATCGCCTCGTCGCGAATATCATCGATCTGGTCGAGATAGCTCTGCACGCAGTCCGCAACCGCCCGCACATATTTCCCCTCGCCGGTCAACATCGCCGCCCGAATCGGCCATCTGAGAAAAAACATATAATGCAACCCACCCCAGTTCATCGTCCGATCTGGATTCGCGCTCCAATCCAGTCCGACCCCCGGCACATAAGGCACCGTGGATTCCCCGTACACCATTTTTCCATCAATCAGCCGATCCGACTCTTCAATCCAGACCCGTGCCAACCCCGGCCAGTGCGTTCGCATGGCGTCACCGAACCGTTCCGAATCGAAATGCCACGTCGGTTGGGTCCTGCCTGCCAGATAGGCATGCCACGCATGCCAGGCGGCCGCCTCACGCTTTGGATCCGACACATTCTCCGGCAACACCAGCCCCGAAATGTCGCGTTTCACCTGCCTCCAGAATGCCCTGGCATCGTAGGCAGGCGGTTCAAATTCGCTCACCGCATCCTCCCATCCCGATCCAAAATCTCCCCCGCACCCTGCTCGATCAACCCCTTTGCAACGCGCACGCCCAACTGCTCGGCAGATGATGCCTGTCCTTCTATCTTCTTTGATATTACCTGACGGCCATCCGGTGTTGCAACGACGCCCGACAGCATTAGAACGACCACAGAAACCTTGTCAACGGCTGCGTATCCACCAATTGGAACGCTACAGTCTCCTCCCAATGCCGCCAGCATCGCGCGCTCTGCCGTAACGGCTTGCTGCGTTTCAACGCAATTCAAAACGCCGACGAGATCTGTAATCCGCTCATCCCCTTCTCGTATTTCTATCCCCAGCGCGGCCTGCCCGGGCGCGGGCAAACAGATATCCGGATCGATAAAATCCGCAATGCGATCTCCCAATCCCAACCGCTTCAAACCCGCTGCGGCTAAAATAATACCATCCAAATTTTCCGTTTCGAGCTTTTTGACGCGCGTATCTACATTTCCCCGAATCGCCACAAAATTCAAATCAGGGCGCGCGTGTTTCAACTGTGCCTGTCTCCGCAAACTGCCTGTTGCAACCGTCGCACCCTCTGGCAAATCCCAAAACGCCCGATTATTTTTGCTGACCAGCACATCGCGCACATCTTCGCGCGCACTCACCGCGCCCAAAACCAATCCCTCTGGCAACCTGGTCGGCAAATCTTTCAAACTGTGAACCGCCAGATCAATGCTGCCCGACAGCAGCGCGTGCTCAATCTCCTTTGTCCATACCTCTTTGCCACCAATTTGAGACACAGGTGTTTCCGACAGGCGGTCTCCCTCCGTTTTAATCACTTCAATCTCAATACTGAGATCGGGATATGCGCTCGCCAGTTTTCTCTTTGCCCAATTGGCCTGCCACAAAGCCAGCGCACTGCCCCGACTGCCAATAACCACCTTCATGAGTCGTGTACCTTTTCAGTCTCTATGTCCTCAACCACCAGATCAAACAAATATGAAAGCGCCGCCACATAAGCCCCACCATCTTCTTCCTCGCCAGCCTCTCTGAGACGCGTCACCGGTTTGTGCAGCACCTTATTCATAAATCGACGCATCAAATTGGCAACTTGAGCGCGTTGCTCGTCTGAAAACTCACTGAGCCTGGCCTGTGCGAGTTCCGAATCCATAAAAGATTGAAAATGCCCACGCAGAGCCACAATTGCAGGAACAACCGATAGGGAATTTATCCACGCAGAGAAGTTCGCCACCTCTTCTTCTATAATTACACTGACTTTATCTGCTTCAATTTTTCGCTTCTCCAAATTCGCACCAACAACAGACTCCAGATCGTCGAGGTCATACAAAAACACATTGTACAAATCGCCAACTACCGGATCGATATCGCGCGGCATGGCAATATCAATCAAAAACATCGAGCGATTATTGCGCCTTTGCATCGCGGCTGCCACATGGTGGCGTTCCAGAACATAAGTTTCCGCGCTCGTAGAACTGATAACAACATCTGCTCCATGTAAATTGCCTATCCCATCGTCCCAGGAAATGGCGCGACCGCCTACGCGCATTGCCAAATTTTGTGCCCGTGCTAACGTGCGACTCGTCACCAACAAAGACTTCACCCCATTATCGGCGAGGTGTCGCGCCGTCAATTCACTCATCTCGCCAGCGCCGAGCACCAGGGCTGTACGCCCTTCGAGATTGCCGAAAATTTTCTTTGCGAGTTCCACTGCTGCAAAACTGACGGAAACGGCACCCGTTGCAATCTCCGTTTCCGTACGCGCTCGCTTTGAAACCTCAGTCGCAGCGCGAAATAATCGATTCAGCACGGCTTTGCTCGTTCCCATAGATAGTGCTGCAGCCCCGGCCTCTTTCACCTGACCGGCAATTTGCGGCTCGCCCATTATCATAGAATCCAGCCCACAGGCGACCCTGAAAAGATGGCACACGGCTTCCGCATCGCGATAGACAAACGTATGCTGTCCCAGCGCGTCGGCATCCAATCCACTTTGCTCGCTCCAACCCGCGATCACAGCCGCACGAGCAGCGTGAATATCCGTCGCAATGCAATAGACTTCCGAGCGATTGCACGTCGATAAAACCGCGCATTCGACAATTTCGGGCACGCTGGAAAAGTATTGGAGAACCGCATCCAGAGCCTGGGGCAATACCGCGACCCCATCTCGAATTTCAACAGGTGCCGTGCGGTAACTCAGCCCAATTACGACGATAGACATACTTCAATCCGCTCCTCAATTTCAGCCCACTTGCCCTTGCGCGCCAGGGCAAGCGTATCATCTGTCACCAACTGTTGCCAGAACGCTTGCCGACGCTCTGGCGCGTTGGGGAATCGCGCATAAACTCTACGCCTCAAATCCGCCATCAAATCCAGTAACTGTCCATCATCCAAAAAAGCCTCAATTTCCCGGCTCAACAGCCTGGCATAAGCAGGACTTTTGCCCCCGGTGGAAATCGCTACCTGTAAGTCGCCACGCCGCACAACCGCGGGCACAATAAAATCGCTATCTGTATGTCGATCCGCACCGCAAAACAAAGTCGCTCGGCATTTCGCCGCCGCCTGTACCGCCCGATTGACATCTGCCTGATCAGTAGCGGCAATCACGAGCGTGCTACCGTCCAAATCGCTCGGCTCAAATGCCCGTTGACAGAGATGGACTGTACCTTCATCGGCCAATTTCAGAATGCCCTCGGTCGCGGTTATACCCACAACTCGAACCTGTGCCTTTGCATCGCACAGCCCGCGCACTCTGCGTTCGGCAATGCGACCCGCGCCAACCACAACACACAATTTATCTTCCAATTTTAAAAACACGGGATAGCGCATGGCTTAAGGCCCTAAATTGTGGGGACCAGAAAAGAGAACGCCCACCACGGAAATGCCAGAATAACGAGAACAAAACCCATGATAGACAAAAACGCCGCCCGCTTGCCCTGCCAGCCGCCCCACCACCGCGCTGCGAGATTGCCCGCATAGATGACCCACGCAATCAAAACGGGTAAAAATACCGGCTCGCGCCATATAGAAAACTGCGAAAGATGTTGAAATGCCCACACCGAACTGGCAACAGTCCCACCCGTCAAAAATACAAATCCAAAGGTGGCAGCGCGGTTAGTAATCTGATTCAGCACCTCGAGTGAAGGCAGACGGGAATAAAAAAAACCAAAATGCTTGGCCTGAATTTCGCTTAAAAGCATCAGATACATCACGCCTCCAACACAGGAAATCGCAAAAGCCGTGTACGCAAGGCCATAAGCCAGCACATGCAGTTCAAACCATCCGCCGCTATATCCCGTGACCTGAATATCCTCAGTACCCAGTAATTTTGTAAGCGTCAAAACGTGCAAAACCACCACAATAGGCACAATCAGCACGCCCAAAGACCGGTCTCGCGTACTCACTTCGAGATAAATATAAACAACTGTGACCAGCCAGGCACACAGCGACGGCAAAACCTGACTGGTCAAAGGCACCTCACCAGCAGAAATTGTAATAAAGACCAAAAGCACAGTGTGCATACACCAGGCCCCCCATATTCCCCAGGTGCTGAGAACGCGCCAGTGCGCTTTGGGCTGGTGAAAGTGCAACGCATAACTCAGCGCACTGGTGATGTATGCCACGCCTGTTGCAATGAGTAAGATGTCAAAAACCATAGCCTTTCCTCGAATCATCCGCGTACAATCGGCAATGTAACAAAGAAATATACGGAACAGGGTACAACTGCGCCAGTATCATCAATTCAACAACGCTCATAACGACTCTGTGGTGGATAGTTGGGCTACATTTCACCTGGTGTAATAGAGCCTAACACCACCTGTTTATCAGCACCGGTTACACTCGGCACATTGCCCGGGCGCCCATTCACAGTATGATAAGCAAGAATCGCAAACGCAATGGCCTCTTTTGCGTCTGATGCTATTCCCAGATCATCTAATCGCTTGAATGTGATATTTTCCAACGCCTGATCCAAAAGATCCATCATAACGGGATTCCTGGTGCCGCCCCCACTTGCAATCACCTCGTGGATTTTACATCTGGGCAAAACAAATCGTTTCAATCCCTGCACAATGCTTTCCACCGTGAACTGCACTGCCGTACGCACGAGATCTTCCTCTTTTTCCTTCCAATCGAGAATTTTCTGAACCATATCGGCTCCAAAATCCTCGCGCCCCGTTGATTTGGGCGGTTCCATATCGAAAAAAGGATGCGCCATAAGCACCTCCAACAGATCCTCACACACCTGACCTTTGTCCGCAAGCACTCCATCCCTATCGAAACTCTGTTTGCCGTCCGTTATTGCCTGCACAACCCCATCGATAATCATATTGCCAGGCCCCGTATCAAACGCGAAAATATCTGACACTTCACAGTTTGCAGGCAATATATTGACGTTGGCGATACCACCGATATTGAGCATCGCGCGTCCAGCGTATTCGGACCGAAACAACAGATAATCCACCAGAGGGACGAGAGGTGCTCCCTGTCCGCCCACAGCCATATCCCGCGACCGAAAATCCGATACCGTCGTGATTCCCGTGCGCTCTGCAATTACCGAGGAATTGCCAATTTGCAGCGTTGATCTCACCTTTTTATCAGCAACAACAGCAAGCGCGGGCAAATGGTGAATCGTCTGCCCGTGCGATCCAATCACATCGACTTCTCCAGCACTGACATTGGCCTTCTCGCATACGCGCAATGCAGCCTCTGCAAACCACTCTCCAAGTGCGGCATCCATGCGGCATATTGCATCGACCTGCCCATTTTCGCAAAGCGACAAAATCGCCCTTCTGACATCTTTGGGAAAAGGCACCTCGACATATCCGAGCAGAGACAGACCAGATTCATCGATCTCCACAAGCGCGGCATCCACCCCATCGGCAGAAGTTCCAGACATGAGACCGATTGCTTTCACTTCACGCTCCTATCTCACGCACCGTTTTGGCACCGCGAATAAAATAGTGATAAACTACTGATCCCTTGAAAAGACGCCGTTCAATCTCGCCATCTCCCACACTTCTGAACCGCTGTGATTCTCGCCGCCGCCGCAAGATATTGAACGGATGCAGCAACACCCATAAAAGCCCGGCTATCGCCGCAACGGGATGTTTCCAATTGCCCTTTAGCAACAAACCCAAATTTGCCAGTTCCATAGCGACGCGAACCGGAAATTTATACAACAACCGCAAAAGGGAAAAATTTTTCAACAACATCACGAGCTGATTGCGGTGATTCAAATACGCTTTCTTATAACTCTCTGCACCCAGCGTAAATCCGCCGTAGTGATATACCAGAGAATCGGGCACATAGACGATGCGATATCCCGCGAGGTGAAACCGCCAGGACAAATCGATCTCTTCCATATACATCACAAAGTCCTCATCGATCAATCCCGTTTTATCGAGACAATCCATACGCAAAAACATAGCCCCCCCAATAGCCCAAAAAATATCGCGGGGGTGATTGTATTGCCCCACATCTTCTTCGACAAACTCAAATATCCTGCCCTGACAAAACGTAAATCCCCATCTGTCCATCAGCCCGCCTGCAGCCCCGCCATAATCAAACATTTTGCGATTTTGCAACGACCGCACCCTGGACTGACACGCCCCAATCACAGGATCGGATTTCAGGGCATCAATCAGCGGTGGCAACCACCCTTCACCCACCTCCACATCCGAATTCAACAACATCGCATACGCGCCCTTTGCAATCTCCAACCCCCGGTTGCACCCGGCGCCCATCCCCTTGCTCGGCTTCCCATTTCCACCACCCGTCTTCACAATGCGAATATCTGGAAACTTCTCCAATGCCCGATCCAGACTGCCGTCGGGATAAGGCTGGTCATCTGCCACAATAACTTCAAAGGGAACATCCAATGTCCGCGCATAGACAAATGCCAGACACTCGGAAAGAATATCTCCCAAATAATGGGGAATAATAATTGAGACCAGCGGTTTATTATTTTTATCCATCTCGGAATCTCGGGCTTCTCGACTGCCTTCCCCTATTAAAAAGCCACCTCTACACCCAATTCCTCGGCCGCTTTTTCCAAACCTCCCACATGGGTTTCATGTAGCGGAATCCCAGTCTTTTCCCAGGCCGCCTTTTTTAACCACTCAATCTCGCCGGGCACGTAAATGCGATCCACACCTTCTTTGGGGCGAGACGCTCGAATCGTCTGAATCATCCGATCAACTTCCCGTTTGAAATCCGACACATCGCAAAATGTCTCAATTTTGATCGCCTGAAAAAAATGACTGGCCCGTCGCTGTCCTTGATATTCATCTTCCCGATTCACCGTTGCCAGGCCAAAAGGCAGAATACCGCTCAAAACATCCATCACCACATTTAGCCCCGATCCCTTCGCGCCACCGGGAGCTACCAGCGCATGCGCGCGCGCCGGATCGTCTGTCACCTGCCCATCCTCATCTAACACCCACTCGCCATCTAATTTTCGTCCGTACAAACGCATAGTGCCCACTCGCCCCCAGGCGGACCGTCCCGTCGCCATATCCAGAACAATGGGATATTCTCGACCCGCCGGAATTGCATAAGCCAGCGCGTGATTCCCCATCAACCGATCAATCCCTCCGTAAGGTGCCACCCCTCGGCTGCTGCTCGACACGCAAAAACCGATCATATCCCAGTCCAATGCCATTGTCGCATAACAAGCCGCTGCGCCGTAGTGACGGCTATTTATAACCGTTGTCGCGGCAATCCCCAGATCATTCGCTTTTGCGATTGCCAATTGCATCGCTCGATACGATGCCAGATGTCCCAAACACCCATCGCCATCTACCGTTGCCGACGCGGGTCCTTCGCGGACAACGCGAATTTCGGGTTTTGGGTTTGTGTGACCAGTCTGAATGCGCTTTAAGTAGTTCGGCACAGCCCGCGTACCGTGTGAGTGAACCCCGCGTACATCTGTCTCAACTTGCAAATCAGCCATCAGCCGCGCATCTGCCCTCGGCACGCCAACCGCTTCATAAAGCCGCTGCGCCGTCTCCCTCAAATCACCAACCTGAATCAACCGCTCCTGCTCTCCCGCCTCTATCGGCACAATACCATTCACGAGTTCATGCATAAAAACCTCCAAATTCCTTGCTCAAATCAAAGAGACATTTTAAGTTGTCAGTTAATCAGCCCGTCCCACCTCCCCCGAGGTAAGACGTGAAAGTTCCTGCCCCATAGGATGTTAGATGAAGCATCCGTCTTTTGGGTGGTGTTGGGTGGCCCTCTTACGTCTTACTTCTAACGCATAAAGGAAATCACCATGGATTACGATGTTATCGTTATAGGCGGCGGGAGTGCGGGATACGCCGCAGCACGTACGGCACAAGAACTCGGCGCAAAAGTTGCCATTATTGACAAAGGACCTCTCGGTGGTCTGTGCATCTTGCGCGGTTGCATGCCCACCAAAACCATTCTGCGCTCATCCGAGATTATGTCCTTAATGCGTCGCGCCAGAGAATTTGGTCTGCGCGCTTCTAATTTGCGCGCAAATCTCGACGAAATCAACGACCGCAAACGCGCACTCGTCAGCGAATTTGCAGATTATCGCATCGAGCAACTGCGCAATCCGCGATTCACTCTCGTCAACGGCACGGCGCAGTTCGTCAATCGCAACACCATCACAGTGGAAAAACAAAATATCACCGCGCGAAGTTTTATCATCAGCACGGGATCAACCGTTGCCGATATCGCCATTCCCGGCTTGAAAGAAGTCGGTTATATCACCAGTGATGAAGCACTTGAACTGCGGGAATTGCCTGAATCGATGATCGTCTTAGGCGGTGGACCTGTCGCAACGGAATTTGCACAATTCTTTTGCCGTCTGGGAACACGCACCACACTCATTCAACGCAGCCATCACATTTTCAGCAGCACGGACGAAGACCTCGCACGTCCGGTAGAGGCGCGCTTCAGAGAAGAAGGCATGAAAGTCTTTACCGACACGCAATTGCAGAAATTCACGACCCAAAACAACGCCAAAATCGCCCATTTTCACCACAAAGGCAAACTCCGTCGCGTTTCAGCAGACATAATTCTCCATGCTTTGGGGCGCGTGCCCGACATCCAATCGCTCGCACTTGAAAATGCCGGCGTACGCGTCGAGCGCGGACGCATTCTCGTGGATCACCACATGCGTACCAACGCGCCCAATATTTACGCCGCGGGCGATTGCACAGGACTATACGAAATTGTACACATCGCCGTTCAGCAAGGCGAGATAGCCGGTCACAACGCCGTTGATGGAACCCAAAAGCAATGCATTGACTACAGGCTCAAAGCCGAAGTGGTCTTCACCGATCCGCAATTTGCGTCTGTGGGCCTCACCGAAAAAGAATGCCGCGAGCAAAACATCCCCTATCGCGTTGCGTCCTATCCCTTTGACGACCACGGCAAATCCATGGTCCTGGGGGAAACCCATGGATTTGTCAAAATCCTCTGCCATCCCGAAACAGGCGAAATCATCGGTGGGCATATCGTCGGCCCAGAAGCGGGCGAACTCTTTCACGAACTCATCGCCATCATGCACTTTCGCGGCACAGTACACGACCTCATGAGCATCCCGCATTACCACCCCACACTATCGGAAATACTCACCTATCCGGCAGAAGACCTCGTTGAGGAAATTCATTCCTCACTGTGAATAACGGGTTTTAACTGATAGGCGAGCATTGCGGCAAATGGAATGAACAACAGGGAAATGCGAAACAAATTCTGGTAGGAAATCCACGCGACCAGCACTCCGGCCAGCATGGGCAATAACCCCTGCGGAAACATAAACATATTCATAAAGCTGGTATAAGTCGGCCTTCGGTCAGCAGGCGCGATATCGAGAACATACGTCATGCGCCCCGAATACATGCCGCTTTGTGCCGCGCCAGAAAAAATGAACGTAAACGCATACACCCCAACTCTTAAATCCACCTCTGTACCCCAGAAATTGAGGAGGTGATTGGGCACATACACGATACATATCGGAACCAGAATAGACAGTGCAAGTAGACAGGTTCCATATAAAAACAACGCTTGATTGCCTTTATAACGGCCCACCCATGCCCACGCCACATTTGAAAAAACCGAGCTAAACTGCATCGCAATCACATAAAACCCAATATAAACCGCTCCAATGCCCAGACCGGAAATCGCATAAGGCACGTAAAACGGCCCGCCCATCATGCTAAAGCCCCACAAAAATTGCACCATGCACAAACGCCTGAAATTCACATCTTCCTTCATCAGGCTCAGGCCACTGATCAAATAATTTTTCAGGGAAAGCTGTGCGCGTGTGCGCTTTTCAATGGGTTCGTGAATCCTGCCAAATGTCAGTACAGCCAGCGCAGTGCCCAAACCAGAGAGCATAAATAATACCGCGTAATTATTTGGAAAAGAGAGGCCGCTTTGTGCGCTCAAAATATAGGAGATCAGAACGCCCGCAGCCATCGACATCACACCGCCCGAAAATCGCCGCAGAGCAAAAACCTTTGCCCGATGCGACGCTGGAATCGCCTTGCCCATCAAATCCATCCACGGCACATTCATCACGCCCATCAGCGACGTTCCCAAAGCGTAAAATACCATAAACAAAGACAAAAAAATTGCGGGATTCGACCCGCCCAAAAAAATGGTCATCACGCCTACCAGAATCCACATCGCACTTCGGGCCATGCCCGCGCCGATCAGCAAGGGCATCTTTCGGGGTTTAGGTTCGATAACCCGGGAAATAAAAACTTGCGGCCAGGCCCACCCCATTCTCATGAGTGCGCCAGCCATCCCGACCAGAATACTGGACGTGGTCAGCGTTTGTACAAATGCTGGCATCACCAGATCAGCGCTGATAAACGTGTAGGCCATCATCACCATGCCGCCGTTGATCACCAGCAACCAGCTATTTCGGCGCGTCTCCCTCTGCGAGCGCCTCGCCGCTACCACATCGCGCAACGGCGGTCCCCCATGCTGTGCCATTTCCATGATTTGTTATGTCCTATAAGCGATCCGCACCGTCAATAATAGACTGAATATCCACAATCCCACACCCTGGCCCCCTGGGAATGCTCATCTGCCCATCTCGAATCTCGAGTGGAGGATCAAACCACTCGCGGTATTTCTCAATTCCTCTTTTGTATTCCTGATATTGGCCGATATCCGGTGTACAGGCGGCAAAGTGAAGCATATAGATAAACCCAAAACCACCAGAAATATGTACGGTCGTCGGCATCTCGGCCAGAGCAGCCATTCGGGCAACGCGCGTCGAGCGAATAAGCCCTCCGTAATAATGCAGGTCGGGCTGTACAATATCCACACCGCGATTGGCAATCATCCATCGGAACCGCCGGTCGCTGAACTCCTGTTCGCCCCCAGAAACGGGAATGTCCAGCGCATCGGCAACGATCTTTGTATCTTCGAGGTGATCAAACGGGCATGGTTCTTCAAAATAAACAGCTCCAATATCTTCGAGCATACGTCCCACTTCAATCGCCTGCGGCGAATCGTAAGAACTATTGGAATCCGCGTGAATATCGATCTCATCACCGAGCACCTTGCGAGACAACGCGATCAAATCTGGTGTTCGACCGGGCATGGCATCTGCGTTTTTACTCATGCGCCCGCCGATTCTAAACTTCACGGCTGGCGCACCCGTCTCATCTATCAGACTCTGCAAATAAACCACCTCTTCTTCCGGCGTGCTATCCCGCCGCCCACTCGCAACATAAAAGGGAACCCACTCGCGCACAACGCCGCCCAGGAGTTCGGGAATAGATTTTTGCGCAATCCGACCGAGCAAATCCAACAGCGCCATCTCGACCCACGCCACACAACACCAGAAAGCCAATCCCTGCAATTTGTAATTGCTGCTGTGGCGATACACGCCCCACAGATGGTCTTCGAGATCGCGGGCATCTTTGCCAATAAAATAGGGAATCACCAATTTATTGAGAATCGGATACACGTATTGCGCCCGCCCATTCGTAAATGCCAGACCTTCCGCGCCATCTATAGAACGCACATGCAAGTAATACTCCCGCTCATCTTTGAGCAACTGAATGGATTCGATCACAACCGGCTCATTCAGCCCACTCAAGACCAGAACGGGTTTTTCAGCCGCTTCATCCAATGCCGCAATACTCGGTACCATTTTAAGTCCCCTGCTGCGAATTTTGAATTTTTTCTTGTAATCTTTCAAAATACAGATCCCGATCAACGGGAATATCGACCCAATCGTCCAGCCATGATGACAAAAGCATCGCATTTGACAATTCAACCCCGTGAATTCCCTCAACCCCGGGCGCGAGCAGTGGACTCCCGTTCAATATGGCATCACACCAATTGTTAATGATACCGCGGTGCGCCCCGCCATCTTCGCCGAGAGGGATATCGAGTTTTTCCGCTTTCGGCTTTCCAAAGCCGCCCGTATATCCCCGAGAAAACTCGCTCAGAGAAACATTTGAACGCCACCACACAATTTTATTGCCTTCCATAACCACCTTGCCGCGATCCGTCGCTATCTCCAGGCGATTGCTTCCGGGAAACTCTCCGGTTGTGGTAATGAACACGCCCGTCGCACCGCTGTCGTACTCCACATACGCAGTGACATCGTCATCCACCTCAATATCGTGATATTTGCCATAGCTAATAAAAGCGCGTACGCGCGAGGGCATCCCGCAGATCCACTGCCACAGATCCAAATTATGAGGACACTGATTCATCAACACACCGCCCCCTTCACCCGACCAGGTCGCGCGCCATTCGCCCTTATCGTAATAACTTTGAGCGCGAAACCAGTTTGTGACGAGATAATTCGTGCGCTGAATATCTCCCAATTCGCCAGAAGCCACCAATTCTCGCAATTTTTGATGGTGTGGGCGGGTTCTCTGATTGAACATCAGGGCAAATACTTTGCCACTTTTTTCAGCGGCCTCATTCATCTCATAGACTTGCCTCGTATATACACCTGCGGGTTTCTCGATCAAAACATGCAAATCGTTCTCAAATCCCTTTATTGCATAAGTCGGATGATCGTAATGCGGTGTCGCCACAATAATCGCATCAACAGCTCCCGACGTGATCAGATCATCGCCATTGTCGAATGTACGCACATTTTCCCCGAGGGTTTCACGCGCCCACTGAATCCTATCCGGATCGACATCGCAGACCGCAGTCAATTCTCCATGCGGAATATCCCCCTCCGCAAAATACTTCGCGTGACCGCTCCCTCTCCCGCCAATGCCAATAATACCAACTCTCACCTTTTCCATACTGTAAACGCCTCCTCTACAAATTGTCTTCTTTAATCTCGGTCTTGCATAGAGATTAAAATTCTGAGATATGCTCTTGACTGTCAAGGAGTTTAAGTGGCGAGGGTTTTTGTTGTATATCGCCTTGTGATTAAAGGCGGTTTATTGACACCCTTTTGAATTTGGGTTATCTTGCCACAGGACAAAAGAAATACAATGCTCAGATCAACCCATTTTGCGATTCACCTGTATTGCGAAGTTCAATCACTAAGGTGCAAGCAATGCGTTTTTTCAACACAGCCGGTCCTATCAAGCCAGATATTCACTACTATGTCCCGCCATTGGAACGAATCGACATTGATGAAGTCCTACCTCTGATTCATCAAGAAAAATACTTCGTGCTACACGCTCCCCGGCAGACGGGTAAGACATCCGCAATGCTGGCACTGATGGAAGAACTAAACGAAAGCGGGCAGTATCGTTGTGCTTACATAAACGTCGAGACTGCCCAACCGGCTCGCGAAGATGTGGAAGCAGCCATGCGGGCCATACTCAGCCAACTGGCTCGTGAGGCGGAATATATTTTAGGTGACCACTTCGTGAAGAAGGTGTGGCGAGATACCCTCGAAGAGGTAGGTCCACACGATGCACTTCAGGATGTGCTAATGCTTTGGGCCGCGAACGATACCACGCCGCTCGTACTGATGATTGACGAGATTGACGCACTGGTCGGAGACACGCTCCTATCCGTGCTGCGGCAACTTCGTGCAGGGTACCCGCAACGACCACAGCGTTTCCCGCAAAGTGTCATCCTGTGCGGTGTGCGAGATGTGCGCGACTATCGCATTCACTCCACCGCAGAAAACGCCATCATCGCTGGCGGTAGCGCGTTTAACATCAAAGCGGAGTCCCTGCGACTCGGTGATTTCACAGCGGACGATGTGCAAAATCTGCTGACGCAACATACCGAGGAGACCGGACAAGCTTGGACTGAGGATGCCCTGGACGAAGTATGGAAACTTACCCAAGGTCAGCCTTGGCTGGTGAATGCTCTGGCGTACGAAGCCTGCTTTAAGAACAAGGCCAGGCGGGATCGCAGCCAGCCTGTTACAGCCAACGCGATATGCGATGCGCGGGAGGAACTCATCCTACGCCGCGAGACCCACCTTGACCAACTCACCGACAAGCTCCAGGAGGAACGTGTTCGGCGCGTTATTGAGCCACTGCTGAGCGGCAGAGATGAACGCGATTTTTCGGCGCGGGATATTGAGTATGTTCGGGATCTGGGTCTGGTGCGCCAACAAAATCCTCTCAGCATAGCTAATCCCATTTACCAGGAAGTGATCCCACGCGACCTCACGTATGCGACGGAGGCGGGTCTTCACCACGATCCTGCCTGGTATGTGGATAAGGGTAGACGTCTTCAAGTGGACAAACTGCTGACCGCATTTCAGTCATTCTTCCGCGAACACTCAGAACACTGGGTCGAACGTTTTCAGTACAAAGAAGCCGGTCCTCAGTTACTGCTACAGGCGTTCCTCCAGCGCATTGTCAACAGTGGCGGACGGATTGAGCGGGAGTATGGATTGGGACGCATGCGTACAGACCTGCTGATTCTGTGGCCAGCACCCGGGGATGCTCAACCTTTTCAATCGGTACAGCGGGTGGTGATCGAATGCAAATTGCTTTACAAGAGCTTAGATCAGACAGTGCGCGAGGGCCTTGAACAGACCCGCGCCTACATGGATCGCTGCGCCGCGACTGAAGGCCATCTCGTGGTCTTTGACCGCACCACTGGCAAGTCGTGGAACGACAAGATATTCCGCCGAGAGGAGGGCATAGGAGATGCGAAGGTCACCGTGTGGGGAATGTAGCTGTGTGAAGTTGAAGATGAATAGTCAGTTATATTGTGATAAATGTGATGACAACGAGAAAAATACTGTATGAACTATCCCCAGATCAAGTTTGTATGCGAGACTGGACTTGACCCGTTTTAGTGGACAACTTATCTCTTTCAGAGAAAGGAGTCCACAATGGGAAGAAAAAGATCATATCCAGCAGCATTTCGCCAGCAAATGGTCGATCTGGTCAGATCGGGTCGTAGTGCCAACGATTTAGCCAAAGAGTTTGAGCCGACAGCGCAGACGATCAGTGCCTGGGTACGTCAAGCCGACCGCGATGAAGGCCGTCGAGACGATGGGTTGACAAGCCGTGAGCGCGTAGAGCTTCAAAGGCTTCGCAGAGAAAATAAACGCTTACGACAAGAGCGCGAGATCCTTGCAAAAGCCGCGGCCTGGTTCGCAGCGGAGACCGATGCGATACCCCCAAAATCTTCAGATATATAAAGGCGCATCAGGCCATCTATCCGATCACCATGCTATGCCAAGTGCTGGGTGTCTCAAAGAGCGGGTATTATGCCTGGTGCCATCGCCCTTTATCCAAACGGGCAAAGGATGAGGGGGTTGAAAGTTCTACATTATCCACTAAAGCGGGGTAACTCCACATTCTCTGCTTAACGGTTTGCATTTCTCTATCGCAAGCCTCCCTTGTATCAAACACAATCATAGACCTTGCAATTCTAGTGTCACCTAGTTCTTTATCTCGTATCACCCATATAAATTGGGGATCATTGCCAGGAACACCAAGGACACATGTTACTTCAAAGAACATATTTTCTCCTCCTTTCAAGAACGGCATAACCCTATTGTGCGCCAATAGTGGCCTTCTTCCAAATTTGACAAGCCAGCAACACGCCAGTTTCATCATCTTCCCGTATGCTGCCGATTAAGTTGCGCCTTCAATGCGGTTTCCATCGCTTCGGTCGCAACAAAAAAATTATCGGGATAACGCGCCTGTTCCAAAAGCACCGTATAAATCGCATCTGCTTCATAGGTATTTAAACCCAATCCCGCCAAATACTGGAGCCGCATATTGCGATCCAGATTGATCTCGGCATCTGCGAGCCATTCGCCCAGATCAGATGCACGCCCGGCATACGTCGAAAGCAGCGCGACAGATGATCCCAAAGACACATCATCAAGCGAGTACCACACCTCCGTGTAATCCTCGCGATCCAAACGCGCCTGCAAGGCATCCACATCGACGACGCGAGAATCTTTCTGTCCCAATAGCACAACATCATACCCCTCGCCTTCATTCTGATTGCCCCAAATTGTCCCGTATGGAAACACCTGAAAAAAAGTCGCGATCTCGCTCTTCACCGCATCCAACCGCGACTCGTAAAGCGGAACCCACTGCGTCACAACACCTTCGGGGTTCAAACGCTTTTTGCACAATTCAAAATACTCTTTTGAATACAGCGCGCCAGCACCCTTAACCCAGGGGTGAATCGGATCAGACGTAATGATATCGAATTTCTCATCTGTTGCCAGCAGATAATGTCGCGCATCGTCAATAATGATCTCTACGCGGGGATCTTTTAATACATCGTAGTTCTCTGGTCCAAAATACACCTCAGCCGCAGGTGGAATCAACGGCTCGATTTCGCAGATAACAATGCGTTCAACACTTGGATACAACACATAGATTCCCGCCGTCACCCCAGCACCACATCCAACCACGAGTACAGAACGCGGTTCCCTGTGCATCAATGCAGAGAGATGCCCCAACAGGCGCTGCAAACGCATATCCTGTGGCTCGCTCGATGCCACAATTTTTCCACTAACGTGAAAATTTCGCACGCCATTGTCCAACTCAGACACCGCAACCGATGCATTCATCCCTTCACCCGCGTAAATATATGTCGCGTCCTCTCCCCAATCGAGAAGCGAACGGCCATAAGCAATCAGCGACGGCGGCGGTCCCTGTACACTCCACACCAGCAAGGCAACACCCACAGCAATGCCAACCCACCGATCCGACCTGACAGTTCTGCCTTCATCTCTCACCTGCCACAAACTTCGCCCAAACATCAAAACAGCCCCAAATGCAGAAAGGATGAGTAGCACCTGTTGCGCTATCTGCGTCCCCAAAAGCGCGATTAAAACCACACTAAAACCGAGTGCACCCACAATTGCACCTGCCGTATTGGCCGCATACACACTGCCAGCCAGAACGCCGGGGTCGCGCCCCTGTAAACGCGCCGCAGCAAGTGCCAGTGGAAAACTCATGCCCCACAGCACGGTCGCGGGAAAAATAGCCACAAAGCAACGCAGCAAATCCAGTTGAAAACGCACCGTGGTTGTTCCGCCCGATGTCCAGTAAGGAAGCAACTGAGAAAGCGCATAAGCCGCCCAGGCAATCGCGCCAACAAGAAGCAGTTGGCACCACCCGAGCGCGATTTTGGGATTTACTTTGGTGCGTGCAAAATACGCCCCCACACTACTCCCCACACCCAGCCCGATTAGAAAAACCCCCAGGATAATTGAAAAAGCGTAAACCGTCGCCCCCATCATTAGCGACAACAACCGCGTCCAAATCACCTGAGCACCCAGCGCGCACGCGCCGGAAATTGCAATGGTCACATAAACTGATCGAGCTTCTGAAATCCACAAACTGCGCGTGGTCGTTTTTGCCATTGACGCATCGTACTCAGCCCATTGTGCCAACCCGTACCCGACAAGTGCCACAGCTAAATTAAGCGCGACCGCCACATAAGTCGCCGTAACCACATCGTACAGGCGTAGCAGATAAAAACCCGCGAACAAACACCCGCAAACAGCACCGGCAATATTTCCCCCGTAAAAAAAACCGAGCCACGAAACACCGCGCGGCGTTGACTCTGTCCACCGCGCTATCGCAGGCAGAGTCGCGCCCATCAGCACCGTGGGAAAAAAAAGACAGATCGCACAGACAATCCCCCGCAGGAAATGCCCCCATAATCCATAGGCTGCCACACCGATATAAATCGTGCCGATCAAAGGCAGGACGAAAAGCAAAATTAGACCCGCGACGCCAATGCCCAACTCCAAAAGCGCATAGACCTTTAACGGATGATAGCGCGTTGAAATAATGCGCGAGAGCATCACACTACCAACGCACATTCCGCCCATAAACGTACCCAGCAAGATGCCGAGAGAAATTGCCGAAGACCCGATAATCAGTTGCAGCATCTGAAACCAGACAATTTCGTAAATGAGTGCGGCGCATCCACTTCCCACAAAGAGGATAATCAGAAAAGGCAGAAATTTGCGGTTTGCGTTCATAGTATTGCTCATCGCTTTTCGTCCGCAAGCTGACGCATCGCCGCAGAATGGCTCACACCTTCAGCACGCAGCCGTCTGTAAGCCGCTTCATCCATCCCCTCGGGATTGAGAAAAGCGCGAATATCGTATCGCCCGGGCACTTCAACGGGCAGCTTGCCCTCTTCGATCATCAATTGCAGCGGATAGCCCATTTCCCCAAGCGGCAGATGCACAACCCGATGTTGCCGCGCCGATTCAAAAAGCGCCATCATAATCTCGACGGTCGCACGCGCCTTGCGTCCCGAAGCGCGGTGTTCCTCGCCTCCTTCTAACCACGCAATCAACTCGCGCACAGAAGCGGCATTGGTCTCGCCGCCAATTGCGCGATAATCTTCGCCAGCTACAATTTCCACATCCTTCCATCCACCTGTATTGAACACGCGAACCGAGTTTTCGGTCACCTCCATCAATCCCTCTGACCCTCGAATCTGAAAATGCCCTGCCTGTTCACCCGGGCGGTTCAAATCCGCCTGGATCAAAGCCTGAGCGCCATTGGCAAACGCTATCAGGCCCATACACGCATCCTCAATCGGCGTATCGCGCTCAAAGCGATCGGTCTGCCGCTCGACAGCACCCATCACCCACTCAGTCTCCGGATCATCCAGGACAAACCGAATGCCGTCAATAGTATGCGTCGCCCAGTTAATCAACCCCTGCGCGACCTGTCCCTGCACCATCACAGCATCGCCAATAATCTTCTCGCGCATCAACGCCCGCGCTTTTTCCCAACCGGGAGTAAAACGCCGCTGATGACTGACCACCAGCTTCGTCCCATTTTTTTCACACGCATCCAGCATGCGATTTGCCTCACCAAGACCAATCGCCATAGGCTTTTCGCAAATAACACCTGGCACACCGCCATTCGCCGCGCCAATCGTGCAATCCGGATGGAGAAGATGCCATGTGCAAACACTGACGATATCGAGTCCTTCGTTTGCTACCATCTCCTCAAGTGAAGCATAGGCTTTGGGAATGCCAAACTCCTCACAAAATTGTTCTCGCGCAACCGGATGGGGATCGGCAACCGCCACCATCTCTGCATTGGCAACGCGCAAATACCCATCGGCGTGACTGCGCGCAATGGAACCGCATCCAATAATACCAACTCTGTAAGTCATAACCAATCCTTATCCTGTTTTATGCAACCATTCCTCCAGCCACAATGCCGGATCCTCTGCACTTGCACATTGGCGCAAAACCTCAACCGTAGCTTTCAAATCATTACCACACGCCAGATACACACGCGCAAACACATCCGTGCGCTCCCGATAAACCAGGTAAAGAGCCATTCGCGCGTTGTTGAGTTCCCACAAAGGAAAGCGGACATATAGCTCAGTCTTAAGAGGGAGAGTGTGAAATTTTGCGCGTGCGGAATCGAAAATCTGCTGACGCAGCGTTATTTTATGGGGAGAATTGGACTGGTAAAGCGAATCAAGGCGGGAAGCAATATCGCGCATAAATTTTCGAAAAACAACACCATCTGCACGCTCGGCAAGCACCCGATGCACCGCTTCGGAATCAGTGCCGTATTTGCGCTGCAACCACATCAACGCCCCGGTTTCACCGACAAAACTCGCCAGACTTTCATTAAAGGTAACATCCCCTTCAATCCACACAGTTGCATGCGTCAACTCGTGAATAATGAGATCGGCCAGATCGCCTTCGGAATAGCGCAACATCGTGCTCAATACCGGATCGGAAAACCACCCCAGCGTGCTATACGCGCTCACCGGTCGCAAATAAATATCATACCCCTCAGCCACATATCGATCGCGCGCTTCCTCGGCTTTTGCGCGATCAAAATATCCCCGGTAGGGAACCGCGCCCACGATAGGGTAAGACCACTTGAGCGGTTCGAGACGATCTTTGGGACAAACAACGAGATTCCACGACACAGGCCCGCGCCCGATATCGACATACGCGGTGTAATTTTTCGAGGTATTCAGACCAATTTCGCGTTGGGCAAACGCGCGAATAGCCTGCACGAGTTCCAATTTTGCGCGCTGATCGGGCGAGAGTTTTCCCGCTTCAAGCACTTTTTCAATGGATTCTGCTTTCCACAGAAGCGCGACCTGACCTTTGAGCAACTGATAGAGATACCCAATCTCGGATCCGAGCGCGAGAATGAGCAGAAACCCAAATAGTCGCACCATGCATGACACTCACTGTTCGATAAAATAATAACAGATCATGTGTTGCAAAATAAGATGCATATCTTCGATGCGCCCCATGTGGTCAGAGGGAATCACCACGCAATATTGAACGAGTTCTCTAAGTTTTCCCCCTTCAAATCCCGTAAACCCAATAGTAACACAACCCACCTCGTTGGCATATCGCACCGCCCGCAACACATTTTCGGAATTTCCACTCCCGCTTATCGCCAGCAAAACATCGCCGGGTTCTGCAAAATTTTTCAATTGCTCGACATACACATCTTCGTAACACAAATCATTGCTCAACGCCGTCATCCACTCCACATTATCCGTCAGCGGAATCGTCTTAAAGCGCGTTTCGCGCCCAATTGACGCGCCCTTGCCCATATCGTTCACAAAATGCGATGCCGTACTCGCGCTGCCCCCATTGCCGATGGCATAAATTCTCTTGCGCGCATCTCTCGCCTTGCCAAACTCAGCAATAATACGGGCTATCGCCCTGGCATCCAGCGCTTTGAGCAAGGTCAAATTTTGCGCGATGTAATTCTCGACAAAAGCCTCCATCGCAGTCCTCCTCACGATAACTGAGCGGCTTGCCAACTCTTATCCAGTGCGTCGTGTGTTGTTTGCACGGCATCTTGTGCCGCCATTTCCCGCACTGACTGACTAAAAGGCTCGGGCGACACCGGGCCGTCATAGCCAATTTTTTGCAGCGCGCTCAAAAAACCCACCAGATCGATTACACCCGTCTCACCCGGCAAAGCGCGTTTGTTGTCAATCTGATCGCCCACATAAACGCCATCAGGAGCGTCATTGACGTGAACGTGCACCACATCTTCAGCAGTCAATGCCATCAGGTCTGATATAGTCCCCAATCCAGTGTACCAATGCCAGCAATCGAGAAGCAACCCCACATTGCCGGTGCCAATAGCATGGCCAAGCGCGAGCATGCCATCCATAGAGTGAATAAACCCATAAGATTTATCAACCCGCAGGGTGCGTGGCCCAATAAATTCCAGCCCCAGACTGCATCCATGCTCGCCCAAAATTTCGGCAATCGGCTTAAAGCGATCAATATGCCACCTCAAATTATCGCCAAATTTGCGATCTTCAGAAGCCGCAGGCACCCATTGAGCAACCCGCGTAGCCCCCACAGCAGCACCAGTAGCGGCAAACTCTCCCAACCTTGACAGACCGGCTTTGTACTCGGCTTCATCTCCCCGCCAATTCACGGGCAATCCCCACGCCCCTATTCTCAAACCGGCATCGGCAAACAGTCCCTTCACATGTTCTGCACCATGTGCATTGACCAGAGAAGCAATCTCCTGAATATTGGGATCAACCCCCTGAAATCCAGCGCGTTTTGCATAGCCGATCAACTCATCAACGCTTCCTCTTACGCCAATTGCACCTGCATTGAGACTTTTAAACATCGAATACTCCTTTGTTTTTTGGGACATCACACCTGAACTCTGTGCTTCTCAACCATCTCGGGATTTAATTCAACGCCGAGGCCCGGCCGATCATTGATGCGAATGCGTCCATTCACAATCTTCTCGCCGGGAATGGTCAGATCTTTTCGCCAGGGAATCTCTCCCCATCCGTATTCCAGAATGAGAAATCCGGGTAAAGAAGCCATCGCATGCACGCCAGCCGCGATCACCACCGGACCAAAGGGACCATGTGGTGCGGTGGGCAGCCCCCAGGCGTGGAGCATATCCCCTATTTTTTTTAACTCGCCGATACCGCCCACAACCGTCACGTCGGGCATGGGAATATGCATGCTGAGATTCTCCACCACCTCAACCCAATCCCGTCGCAAGCCCCGCTGCTCGCCTCCCGCAATGGTCAACCCACACCCTTCTTTTACGGCAAGACAATTGTCGAGACTCGATTCGGGTGTGGGTTGCTCAAACCAGAACAGATTGACATCGCGCAACGCATCCGCGACCTCAATCGCGCCGCGAACCGTGAACTTACTGTGACAATCCACGAGCAAATCGACCTCTGTCCCGATAGCTTCCCGAACTGCACGCATACACGCAATTCCCCTTGCAGCGTCTCTGGCATTATCGGCACCGCGTACCCCGTCAAAAGGGTCCAGCTTGACCGCATCAAATCCCTCGGCCACCGCAGCAGCAGCATTTTTGGCAAATCCCTCAGGCGAACGGTCTGTCGTCGCCCGATTGATATTCGCATACAGGCGGATCTCGTCTCGACAGGCGCCCCCCAAAAGCGCGTGAACAGGCGCATTGAGCGATTTGCCCAAAATATCCCATAGCGCTTGTTCAAATGCACTCAAGGCGAACAATTCCACCTTTGTGCGTTCCGTGCTTGTATAGCGCGACACAAAAGCCTCAATCTTTCTCGGATCGCACCCTTTGGCCGCTTCGCCCAAATCGCGCAAAGCCGATAGTTGCGCCGCATAATTGCTGCCCGAGCGCATCTCCCCTATCCCCTGGATACCCTCATCCGTAAGCACATGTACAAACACCCAATCCCCGCGGTGATTGACATGCACGACGTCGAGTTCAATACCTGTAATTTGCATTTCGAAGCTCCTAAAAAATGATTAATTCTAATCTGAAAACGGAATGCTATGCCCTTGCCCCGGAAACCAGATCATATCGACGACAAACGAAATACCAGCCCCGACAAAATGCCCCATAATAAGCCCGATAAAAAACGGCCGACCAGCCCGATAGGCGCGAATACCTCCAATCCGCAAAACAATAGACTTAATCGCCCAGGCGAGAAAAATTGCAAAAATGACATTATTAACCGGATAAACTGGCCCAGCAGCAAATCCAATCGGATGCAGCGGCCACCACGAAACCCGATAGCGCAAAATCATAAAAAGCAGTGTCACCACAGCGCCAATACCCATATACATAATGGGCAACCACTGCACAGAAAATGGATCTTTCGACTTCTTGACCAGATTATCCCAGGGAAACCGCGCGAGACCCCCGTGAAAAATACCGCCGTAATTCGCAGCACCATTCAAATAACCCATGTAAATCGTATAGATAAATGTAGCTACCACCCCTGCGACCATCGCCAGTACAATGGGAATGATCAACCTGCGCTGATTGACCCGAACAGTATCGTAAAGCTTTACAGAATGGGCAAGCGCGGGCATGATTGTGGTTTTGGTATCGCTACACCAGGAATACGAAAGCGCGATAGAAACCTGCGTCTGCTGCGAAAGCACATCTGACCCCATCACAAACATGGCAAAAGGCTGCGGCATCAGGGGGGCGCGAATAGAAATCAGACCGGTCTCTGCAATAACCCGCGTAATCCCCAGATACATGACCAGAGCACCAAACAGAAAAATCGGGATATACTTAAACGCCATGCCCGTTGCCAAATGCCAGACGACCAGATAGGCAGAACAGGCTATAATGCCAAAAACCGCCGTGCGATAAGAAACGATCTCATCGGAATCATCAACCGAATCATCGCGATAAAATGCCTTGCGAAAAACCCCGCGCAAGTGCCCGCGCGCCATCCAGAATCCCACGAGCACCACTACGATAAATGCCCCCATGGATTGCGCGCCCATCGCCAGCGGCCCTGTGGAATACTCTTCATCTGTACCGGCCTTTAGACCAAAGCGATTAAAAAAGCCATTTTCCAGATTGGTCAGCACATTGAACACCCACAGGCTCAGCGAAATATCCAGATTTATAAAATACCCAAAGCCCACAACCATCAAATATAGCCGTACGGGAATGGGGGGAAATTCGCGCCCAAACTGAATACTCGCAAAGCGCCATGGAATCGTCGGAAAAGTCGGACTAAAATAGGAAATGACATTCCACAGGATAATACACAACGTGAGACTGAAACCCGCCCAGAACAACGGGTTATTCATAATGGGAATTGGGAAAAAACCCTGCCGATTGTCCTCCTCCATCACAGCTAAAGGCATTTCCATCAACGGGTAGTCAATGCGCTCGTGCTCTATCCACTGCTTTCGCAGAATGACCATTAGAAAAAGGCAGCAACCATAAAAAGCCACAATCACAGTCATCCACCAGAACACGGGCACAATCCACGCATCCCACGGCACGGAAACCCCGCGCGGCAGCCCTTCAAAAAACCATCGCAGGGGTTCGCCCGCAGGCAGGATAGACCACTCTTGCAAATAGGGTTCGTAATAGGTAGCCCACTGATTCTCGGGGGTTGCCAGATAGTACGGCACCGTAAAATTGGCGATCAATTTACCGACAAAATACGTGGGCATAGTCGCGCCAATCAATGCCATAGTAAACATGACAATAAGCTCGCCCCGACTCAGCTTGAGCGGGCGCAAAAGCACGAGCGCGATCACAACAATGGGAAAAACAGCAGCGACTGAAAGATGATTTTGATCCAACCTCGTAGTGTGAAGAATAAATCTCGCATAAGATCCGGCATTCGTCGCCATCACCGTAAGAAAAGTACCCAAAACGAGTGCGCGGAATGTCACGGCGGGTCTGGCAGATTCAGGAACAACAGTTTCTCTTGCTAAAGCCACTCAAAAACCTCCTTCTTACCTTTCTGACCGCCTAATATAACGCCTTACGAGGGTGCTGCCACACAAAAAACGCCCTTCTCCCGATTCGGTGATCCCAACACAGGGATTCCTACTTGAGAGAAGGGCACATGACCTCGAGTCACCCTTGCCCGAGACCATTAAATAATAGAATTATACTGAGTAATACAGTGAACTGGCCTGAGATACGGCCAGTTGTACTCCGTTCCTGCATCAGTTTCGTTGTAAATATCAATATATTTGTAACATTGTGTCAAGAGAAAACGTATTCAATATCCCTTATTTTTATCGATCACACTCAGCATATCTTCCCCATTCAGAAAACGCCGCAAGTTTTCGCAGAACAGATTCACAATGCGGTCCTGCCTATTGGGAGACCCTCCCGCAGTATGCGGTGTGATAATAACATTGGGCATATGCCACAACGGATGATCGTCCGGCAATGGCTCTTGTGGCGTCACATCTAACCCCGCTCCGGCAATCTGTCCGGTTTCCAATGCCTCAACCAGAGATGCTTCATCCATAATTCTACCCCGCGTGACATTGACCAGAAGCGCGTGATTCTGCATCTTCTCAAATGCCATGCGGTCAAAAATCCCGCGCGTTTCCTCTGTCAACGGACAGCAGACCACCACGACATCAGACGCAGATAAAAGATCGTAAAAACGATCCATCTTCCAGCAGGCCTCTACACAGTCTGGCACCTCGACGCCTTCGGGATCAACAGCTATAATTTTCATGCCAAACGCATGCGCTCGGATTGCCACATCGCATCCAGTGCCCCCCAACCCCACAATCCCCATTGTTTTATCGATCAATTCCCACGATGCGTGGCGAATGGGCATACGTTCATTCCAATCAGCCGTTCTGATCGCGCGCGCAATACCCCGGGTCAAACCGAGCAAAAGGGCCATCGCGTGTTCCGACAAATGAACGCCCACAGTGCCCTTTGCACTCGTCAAAATCACCTCACTGTGGACAAACTCTGCATACATCATTCCATCGACGCCCGCGCCCCAGGTCTGCACCCACTTCAAGCGTTCGGCGCGTTTGAACATATCGCGGCTCATACCCCCAAAAATGATGTCAATTTCGGGCATAATTTCCAGCGCATCATCACTTGACTCGGGGATAATCAGGTCGATATCCTCAACCGACGACTGAATCTGCACCAGGTGGTGATCGTCCAGGCGATCATTAATCAATACCTTCACAATAGCCTCCTGCATCAAGCGGATGCCAACTCAAATTTTTCAACTGTGGTCATGCGTTTGCGCCGATGCAACTCAACGTGATCGGGCCAAACGCCATAGTCTCGATCAGAACCCGTTTCCCGATCCAGAAAGAGCGGAAATTCACTGGCTGCGGGCTTGGTTCTCGCATAGCCACTATTGTAGCTACGCATAATAATGCGCTGTTCGCGGTTCAGTGTAGCGAGCCAATCGGGATCGCATTGGTGCCGGTCTGCTTCGCAAACCCAAGATGGACAATAAGCCAAAAAGATATTCTTTCTTACGACATCCGTATTATTCGGTGCCACGCGATGCCAGGTATTGCAGTGCATAAATGTCATCGTGCCGCGCTTTGGACAAATTGCTTTTTCGCCGGGAACTTCATCATGGGTATCGTAAAAATCAAAATACTGCCCCTTATGGCTGCCGGGCATATAGACAAAATTCCCCATATCCGGCTCTGGAAGATCGGTCAGCCAATAAGCCACTTTGATTTGCATGGGCAAGACCGGTGAAAAAACGCCATAAGGCAAAGCGCGCGCGCCATCGGGATGCCATTTGTTGCGACTGGTATCACGAGGACGTAAGAAAAATTGAGAAATATGGAGCTTTAACAATTCGCCATACACATCGTGCATAAATCCGATATGCCGGGGATGATCGATCAACTCGGCAAATTCGGGATACCGCTCCACGATATTGTTTGGACCAAAAAACTTACCGGGATCGTATTTTTCACTGCGGGCAGCCGCGGCATCAACCATCTCGATATAGCGATCGCATTCCTCATCTGTCAGCGCGTCTTCCACAACGAGCATGCCATCCTCTTGAAATTCGTCCCACTGATCACGCGAAAACCCCGGCGGAGCCACGCGATAGTTTTTTTCTGACATGTCAAATCTCCTCTATTATCCGACATAAATAATCAATAATGGGTTTCATAACCTATCTTAAACATAATGCAGAATCACGTACCAGTCAACGCACCCTCGCCTGAACAAGCTCAATACTAACGCCATCGGGTGCGGCGATATAACATATCACACCACCGCTGCCGGGTATAAATTCCCAGGGCTCAACCACGAACTCCACCCCCCTACCGCGCAACACTTCGCAATACGCCCGCAAGTCGCCTCGATATGTGAAACCGAAATGATCGGTACCGTATTCATTATGGCTCGAATAATTCTCGAAATCTCGCATTGGCGCGGGCCTGGACGGATCTTCACCGGAGCGTCTTCCGCGGATCAGAAGCGTCGCCCCTCCCAGACTCACCTTGATCTGCGGCGCAGCGCGAAGCTCGATCTCGCTATTGATCGTCGCGCCCAGTTTATGGACGTACCACGCTGCCGAAGCTCGCGGATCTTCGCTGATAATATGGATGTGATCAAACGATAGCTCGTTTTCTCCCATGCTTAATCTCCCTCCGGGCGAATCAGGTTTCCCACTTCATGCGAGACCCCAGAATTTTCCATCACATTACCCTGAATCAAAATCGGGCGATTCGTGCCGGTCTGGTCATTCACCATTAGTTCCACATTCTGAAAATGATTGCCAGTAACCGCCATACCAGCGCCGGTAAGCCACAGCGGTAGGCGCTCCGCCTCGTCCCGCCCCCGAATCACATTTCCCGTAATAGACGTATCAAACCCACGCACATCCATCGCCAGCCCCAGCTTTCCGCCTTTATCCACCATAACAATATTATTGGAAATCACATGCCGCTCGGAATCTGCCCAGGACCGAAAAGCAATATCCAGGTCGCCCCCCTCTCGCACATGCACGACATTATTTGCCATAATGATCGAATTTCCGCGATCAGAACCCACCGCCACATGCGTGCGCCCGGTAATCTCTACAAAATTTCCCATCACAAAGCCCGGACCCTCCAGAAGCTCCACCGCATCGGAATGGGCATTGCCCAGGCGGTTATTCACCACCCGCATATTGGGACCATCCAGCATAATGCCCAACCTCTGCGCGTTCAGCACCGTACAATTCTCTATCGTAATATTGTGCGTCGGCTCTGGACAGGACCCACCCGGCTCTGCACAAAACGCTTTAATGCCGTTATACTCAAACCGCCCGTGCGAAATATTCACAAACTCCGCTCCATTATACGGGTTCTGATCCCGGTTCTGATCCACCCAGAGATCCCGAATCACAATATTTCCCACACCACTCCCGATAATGCGGATCACATTGGTATTCTGATCCGGCGCCAGAATCAGCTGCGTGGCCGCCCCCTGCCCCACGATCGTCACATTGCTGCGATCAATAATCACTCCCCCGAGCTTACCCTCCACCTTGCGAATATCATACGTCCCCTCCATCAGCGTCACCATCCCGCCAGATGCTGGCAGCGCGTGAATCGCCGTGTAAATCTCCTCCTGATCACCCACCCCATCGCCCACTAAATCGGCTGCGTCTTTTGACTTTTCCGATGAACTCTGCGTTGCAACAATCATTGTTCTACCCTGTATTTGAGATGGAAAGTAAGTAGCGAAGGATAGCACCAACGCAATATATGTGATCCGATCTATCAACTGTCCTGTACCTCACTACTTGTTCAAACAGAACAGATACTCCTCCACCTGATCTGCTTTATAAACCCGGTTCTCTCGATCTACATCCGCTCGAAAACGCTGGTAATCCCGCGTCGCCAGGTTCACCTTCCCATATTGCCCCATCGTCTGCAAAATCTCATCCTTACCCATAATCCCCTCGCTATTATAGCTGAGAAATACATACTGCGCCGATGTCTTTCTAACCATCTCATCAAAAGCAGGCAACGCCCGTCTCTTCATACAGAAATCCGATTTTTGATCGTCCTGTGGACGCAGCCCAGTCACGCCTTTTAAATCCGGATCATCGTACCGCGCAATCGTCTCCAGCACATGGTAATTCGCACAGTACTGGCGATGATTATAGGGCGGATCCATATACAACACATCGCAAGACAGTCTCTCAACCAACTCTTGCCCATTCACATTGTGGACTTCGTGCTCCTCATCGCTCTCAACAATGACAAGTCGCTTCAACTGCAAGGGCTTCAGCGCGCTCTTCTTGATATGCTTCAAAAACGCACCATAGACCGACGCCGTATTTGCAACCCGATCCGCTGCATCGATCAAACTCGCCAAAAGATAAAAGTACTCATCCTCCATCAGCTTGCCCGCCTGCCACCACTCCTCAATCTGCATCCGAATTGCATCACACCGCCTGCCATTCTCATTAGAGAAATACTGTCTCTTAAACTCTGTCCCCTCTGTCCCACCCGGACAATAATTGCGATAGATGAATCCAGATTTTCCATTCAGGGTATTGAGATATTCCAATATAGTGTCAGTTGCATCGCAGAATCGTGTTGCTGGTATCAGGTTATCCAGAACCCCAGCGAATGCAGGTTCCTGATTAATGCCTACAAGTGCGCGGTTGAGGCAATAGGCATAGTACTGAATGTCGTTAGAGATAACCTTAAAACCCTTCTGCTTAAAATGCGCCCCTACAACGCCAGTCCCTGCAAACACATCGCAGAACACCTTACAATCTGAATTTGCATTTTTTGTGATACCCTCTTCGAGAAAGTCACGCAGAGAATACTTGCTTCCGATATAGTTCATGTATCTCTCATCCGCATGATGGCAACGCCCTGCTCACACATTCACAAACTCCTTGAGCGACACAATCCGTCCGGATTCCGAGGAAATACCCATCCCCTCAACCATTGCCATAGTCACCAGATTATTGCGCCCAGAAAACTCGGGTTCTTCACCGCCATTTATCCAGGCGACAAATTGATTGACAATCAGATCTGTCGAAGTAGGACCAGCGTCCAGAGGCAATATTTCGGGATCGGCTTTGCGGCGCGTCAAAACGAGATTGCCACCCTCAAGAGAAAGCGTGCCTTCATCCACATCCACCCGGGTTTCGCCACCCGATTTATGCGGCTCAAAAGTCGCAAAATAGGTCGCCGTCGCTCCCCCATCAAATTCCACCCACCCGGAAACACCAGCCCCACCCTTATACGGACTCCATGGCGGATTAAAGCTATGTGCCCACATCCGCACGGGCAACGCGCCCAAAATATATCGCATAGTATCCAAATCGTGAATCCCGCGCTCCCATAAATAGGAATGATCGTCGTGACCCGAATGGTGTACCCCCTTGCTGCGCCAGCCCACCTTGGTAAAAAGCCCAAAACTCGCCTTGCCATACGTCTCTTCCCGCAAGTGGCGCGATAGGGTCATCGTCGCCGCATTGTATTTGGCATTTTGACTCACCCCCACTTTGACCCCCATGCGGTCGGCCTCCTCCACAACATGCTTTGCCGAAGCCAGGGTCTTTGTAAATGGCTTTTCAACCAGAACGTGCTTCCCCGCCCTAACCGCTTCCAAAATCATATCCGCGTGGGAGTCTGGAGGGGTGATAACGATCACACAATCCGATTCCACATTATTCATGGCTTGCTCAAGCGTTCTAAAACACCGCGACTCGGGCAAACCCGACACTTCCATAGCGGCATTCATATTGCCTTCGTGAACATCGACAAATGCCACACTCTCCACATCATCTCGCTCGGCAAACATAGCAACCGGCCACTTTCCCCTGCCGCCAACACCCAGATGAATACACTGCACTGCCATACATCGCCTCCTTAAAATTGTTAATGCCTGACGAATAGACGGAGCGGGGTAAAACTGGTCGTTTCTCAGACCAGTTCATAGACGAATAGACGAACCCCACCCTACTACCCAAAATCAGTGCGAACTTCGTAGATTCGCTTATTAGGCCCCCAATATAACCAACTTTTTACCCCATGCACGTTTTCTTTCTCGCCGTTCTGCTTGACATCGCGCTTTAGGTGTCATATCGTGCGCTATATCAACTTTTCAGGAGGTAAGCCATGAAAATCAAAACCATTGAACTCATCAATCTCGACGTCCCCTTCACGCCACACAGCCAGAAACACCTCGGCTACTGGCTTCCCCACTGGCGGATACACCAGATTTGTCATATCACGCTCGAAAATGGCATTGAGGGATGGGGAGAAACCATACCCAACTACACCTGGGCCAAAGTACCGAGCGATATCGAAGACAGAATCGTCGGCAGACCCGCCGCCGAATTGATGTGGGACGACAGTCTCGGTGCTGGCGTTCAGATGGCCTTGTTTGATGCCATAGCAAAAGCGCAAGGCGTACCCATATACCGTCTGCTGGGCACAAAAGTACGCGACTGGTGTCCCATATCCTGGTGGAATATGGACATGCCGCCTGAAGGATGGGCAGAAGAGTGCCGGCAGGCCGCCCAGGCGGGATATACCAGTTCAAAACTAAAAGCCCGCCCCTGGTTTGACCTGCACGCGGCTATTCAGGCCGTTCAAAAAGTAGTTCCACCCGGCTTTCACCTCGACCTCGACTACAACGGCACCCTCGCCAATTCCGCCAATGCAATCCCGCATCTTAGAGAATTGGAAGCCTATCCCGAAGTGGCGATGATCGAAACGCCGATTCCGCAAAACGACGTGGCGGGCAACAAGCAAATTAGAAATTTGATTGCGCGGCCCATTGCCATGCACTACAACAACCCGCCCATTGAAACGACCCTGAAAGAAGATGTCACCGATGGTTTTGTCATCTGTGCAGGGGCTTCGCGCCTTCTCAAACAAGCATCCGTATGCGAGCAATGGAACAAGCCCTTCTGGCTGCAACTCGTCGGCTCTGGCATCACAACAGCCTGGGCAGCGCATTTGGGTGCGGTCCTTCCCCAGGCCAAATGGCCGGCCATTACGTGTATGAACATCTGGGAGCATCAACTTATAAAACCCGCGATTGAAGTTCGAGGCGGCTTTTACTGCGTCACTGAAACGCCTGGTCTCGGCGTAGAAATTGACCCTGCAGCAATAGAACAATACACCGCAGACTATACCTGGGTCGATCCCCCTCGCCACCTATACGCGTACCGCCGCAAAAGCGGTGAAGTCACCTATTATGCCTGCACGAAACAGGACATGCACCACGTCTATCCCGAAGATTCTCAGCCCATATCAGAACCCGACTCATCACTCGATGTAATTGAAGACGACGGCACAGAAGCATTTGACAAATTGTACAGCGAATCGAAAAATTCGCCCGTGCGAAAAAAAACACAAGAGGCGTGAAATCACCTCACATGTTGTGTATATATAAACAAAAAAGCCCGTCATCACGACCTGACGGGCTTTTGTATTGTACTCGAGGATGCCTCTCGGATATTATAAACCCCCGAATTGATATGTGAGGCCCAGCTTCAACCGTCGCTCTTTGGGGTCGTGCGTGAAGCCATCATAAGCTTGCTCGATATTCACCAGCGGTGGCCTGGTGCCGAGCAGATTCATTCCAGAGAACGCGATATTTACATCTCTGGACACGTTCCACAGAAAACTCACATCCCATGTGACAAACGCGTCAATAGTACCGAATAAATTTTTAATACTCGGGTTATCGGAGCCCATTGAGCCGCGGTCTTCATAAGACGAAATATAGTTCAGATAACTCACAAGGCTGTAGGTTTTCCAGTGATAGCCCGCCGATACTCGCCCTTTCAACTTGGGAAGCGAAGTCGCAATCGGATTGCCAAAATTCAAGTACCCCGCGGCGTCTGCCGCCTCCTGGAGCACCAGATCGCTACCGCCCAGCATCAAAGCCTTTGTCTCATAAGCCAGCGTATAAGTGCCATCCAGGCTCGCCGCGAATTGTCCTGTACCCGCAGGAATCCGCGTTCCCAGATGTACATCGATTCCCGAAGTCTTGACCCCCGGCCAATTGACAATATCAACCCGCACCCGCTCGAGTGCTGAGGCCGCGCACGTACCCGTGCCCACTCCATCCGGACAGACAATAAACCGCTTCACCGCATCCCGCACGCGCTGATCTTCGGATGCGTAAAGGCCGGTAATGGCACCGTAGGGCATAGCGCCTATGACATCGCTAAAATCGTAGCTCCAATAGTCAAAAGTCGCTTCTGCTCCGGCCTCTGTGACCAGCGCGAGACCCGCATTATAGGTAAATGCCTGTTCGGGTTTGAGGTCCTTGCTTCCGATTCTATCGACCGTCTGATACGCCCCCGTCTGGTTAATCCACTCGAGCGTCGATAACGGACTTTCATTTACATCATCCAGCGATGGCGTGCGAAATGTCGTCTGCACCGAGCCTCGCATAAACAGAGAATGGGTCGGGGATTCCAAAAGCTGCACGCGCCAGCCGACCTTGGGGTCGAAACTGCTCGCCACATCGTGGAACTCGTAGTTCGCGGCGAGTTGCACATCAACGCGCTCTCCCAGGCTCAGAGGTATTTCGCCAAAAAAGCGATGTACCGTCTGGTCTTCGGAGTACGGCCGGTTCACATTCGTGAACGCATAGGGACCGAACTTATCTTCCTCTGAGCAACCCTTATCCCCCGGAACCGGACAGGGATTGATGGTCACATCGCCCGGATCGTTTGGATCGCCAGTCGCACTGAGCTTTCGGAACTGATACCCGGCTGCATAACTCGCATTGAGCCAGACATTCTCTGTCCACGTGCCCGTCAGCGTCGCATCGGCAACGAGCATATCCGCCGTGCTCTGTAGATCAACTTCCTGATTGGCGAGCCACTCCCGCAATTCGGGACTATTCGCAAGATCGGGACGGTAATCGGGATTTGGCGAGTTCTCAAAATTCGAGCCATATTGATCCGTGAACTCGATGGCATTGCCGAAGGGGTTGTAGTAATGACAGTTGCCCTGTCCTGCTACCTGATCGTAGATCCGTCCGAGTCGCATCCCCGCAAGAGACGTCGGATCTGCCTCCACGCCAACGCCGCAATCTGGTCCCCCAAAACCGCGGAAGCCGAGGAATAACCGCTCAATGTACACCCCCGGCAAATTGTAATTGCCCGATGTGCGCGAATAAGAGAGACCCGCGTCAAAATGGGCATCTCGACCGCCGAACGCCTTAAAATCGCCATTTGCCGAAGCCGCCATGCGCATAGTATTCGATTGACGACTCAACGTGCGCCCTGGCCCCGAGTTTCCGAATGGCCGCCCATTGAAATACCAGTTCTCGCCGCCATGGCAGGCGTCGTAATACAGATCGCCGGGATTTGCACCGTAGTCCTCGCAAAATGCCTGCCGCCCCGGATGATCGGGCGCGACTTCCATAATACTCGTGTCTGTCAGTGGGAACGGCGGATACGAAGGCGTCGTGTACCAATTGGGGATCTCGGCCTCGGCCCACAGGTACTCCACGTGATAATCCATACCATTGTCCAGAGTGCCATTGAGCTCAGAAAAAACACGGATATGGCTCATTTTCTCGACCAGATTCTCATACTGCTGATAGCGGAAGCGGCATGTCCAGGATTCCCGAAAACCGCCAAATTCCTCACATCGGGGGGCGTGGATGGCAGCGGTCCACGGAGCGGGAGCACCAATGGCAAAGGTGCCGGGGTTCCCCAAACTCGACCATCCGAGGCGTTGCCCGCCACCGTGCCACGGCTGCAACAGGTAATCCCTATCCTTAGATGGTAGCTCCTGGCGTCCCATCCATTCCGCAGAAATAACCGCATGAGTGCCATCGGCGAGTTTTTTACCCCATATCGCGCCTATATTTGTATCGCCAGCACCGACAAAATGCTCGTAGGCACCTGAGATTTCAAAACCCTCAAAATCGGATCGGGTCAAAAAATTGGCAACGCCAGCCACTGCATCCGATCCATAGATAGCCGAGGCTCCCTCCTTGAGCACCTCAATCCGGTCAAGGGCGATAGAGGGAATAACATTTACATCGACAAAGCGCCCACCGATCAAGCGCGCCGGAACATAAGTCTGACGGCGACTGTTAATCAAAACCAGCGTCCGCGAAGCTCCCAGTCCACGCAGGTTCACATTGGCAATGCTCTCTGTAAGCGTGGCAGCCTGGCCTGCATTGTACCAACTACTCCGCTCGCCGATCACACCGTGGCTCGCACCCAGATTCTTGAAAAAATCAACCGCCTGCGGAGACCCTTGCTCTGCCATCTTCTCTCGCCCAACCACAGCGACCGCATACGTCATGCTGATGGGCGCCTCCTTAAATGCCGTACCCGTCACCACCACTTCATCCAGATAAAGCGCGGAGGGATTTATCTGCAACGCAACCGTTACTGTTTCTCCAGCCGTCACAGTAATAACCGCTGTCGCGCTCGCATAACCAATCAAGTCAGCCCTCAGTTCGTGCGTGCCAGAAGGCACATTTGGGATGGTAAAACGGCCTTGCGCGTCCGACACTGCGCTCAGTTTCAAAGTCGGAATATAGACCTGTACCACTTCTAATCTCTCGCCGCTTGCAGCATCGGTCACTGTGCCGGTAACAGTTCCAACAGATTGCGCCTGTACCACGCCAGAAAGCAATCCCACACATACCAGAATCGGAATAAATCTGCTCAAAAATACCATTGGTCCTCCCTTTCTGTTATTTCAACTGTACCGCAATACTTCGGAGTTTTTGGGGGCAGGAACTCTTTTAAATTCCCCTAAAAAATATGTTGGAACTCTCCCAATGTCAAATTCTTGTCCGGAAATGTTGAGCTGTTTAGGACTCTCATTCGCGCGATTCGCGCACTTCGCTGCGAAGCCCCATCCAAACGCACACAGCCATTCCCAATAGCACTATAGCAAATGGAAAACCAGTAGTGAGCGAGGCAGCTTGCAACGCACTCAAACCTCCGCCCAGCAGAAGCGCTATGGCGACTAATCCCTCAATAGTACACCAGAAAACGCGTTGCGCGACTGGCGCATCAACCTTGCCGCCCGCTGCGATAGTATCGAGAATCAACGATCCGGAGTCCGACGAAGTAACGAAAAACACGACGGTCAGAAGCATCGCCACAGATGAAAGCAGTGTCGCCATCGGCAATTTGTCAAACATTTTGAACAATGCGATTTCGAGCTTCCACGCCTCGACATTTTCTGTTACACCGGTATAGCCATCAACGATGTACTGGTGGAATGCCGTACCGCTAAAAGTGCCAAACCACAACAGGCATAAAAGCGTTGGCAGCAGAAGCACAGAAACGACAAATTCGCGCACTGTGCGCCCCTTTGAAATGCGGGCGATGAACGTACCGACAAACGGTGCCCAGGCAAACCACCATGCCCAGTAGAAAGTCGTCCAGTCTCGCACGAAGGCGACATCCTCTCGTCCAATCCAATTGCTGAGCGGTACAACCTGCGCGAAATAACTGCCGAGACCAGCGAAGATACTGCGAAAAATGTAGAGTGTTGGACCGAGCGAGATAACAGTCAATAACAACAAAAACGCGATAATGATATTGAACTGACTCAAACGCTTAATACCGACATTAATACCCGTCAGCACCGATATGAGCGCGATGGACGTGATCGCAACAATCAGCACCACCATAGTGGTATTATTCGCGGGAATATCAAACAGATAATTTAATCCGAAAGTCACCTGCTGAACCCCCAGTCCAAGGGAGGTGGCAAGCCCAAACAATCCCGCAAATATCGCGAAAGTATCAATAATATGTCCGGGCCAACCCCAGACGCGGTCACCAAATAAGGGATAGAATGCCGAGCGAATGGTAAGGGGCAATCCCCGATTGTACGCAAAGTATCCCAGAGCGAGCCCAACGACGCCATAAATTGCCCAACCGTGTAGCCCCCAGTGGAAAACCGTCGCCGCTATCCCCACGGCAGCGGCCTCATCTGTTCTGGGCGTAATACCGAGCGGCGGATTTTGATAGTAGTACACAGGCTCCGCCACCCCAAAAAACAGCAAACCTATGCCCACGCCAGCCGCAAAAAGCATGGCAAGATAGGTTAAATAGGTGTATTCGGGTTTTGCATCTGTACCGCCCAGACGAACCTTCCCGAGGGGCGAAAGTGCGACATAAAGACAAAAGAGCACAACGAGATTAGCAGCAATGAGAAAAAACCAATCGAGGTTCGCAGTGAGCCACTCGCGGATATTTTTAAACCCTTCAGTCGCAGCTTCCTGAAAAACAAGAGCGCCAGTGACAAATGCAATAATGGTAATACCGGCAATCACAAACACTGGGGTCAAGTAAATATCTAAACCGAATAGCTTGCGATACTCTCTGTCATGTATTCCTTCTAAATGCGTTTTCAAAATATTCCTTTCATCAACGCCCGAGCTTATATGTCACCGCCAACTTCAACTGCCGACCTTTGGGATCGTGCGTAAAACCATCGTAGGCTTGTTCCACATTGACCAGCGGCGGCCTGGTATCGAGCAAATTTCGCCAAAAAACAATCAGCGCATACCAGAATCGGAATATACCTGCAAAAGAAAGCCATAGGATCTCCCCATTATGTAGCATCTTATCCGTATCGCACACCTGTGGGAACAACATCTGTCTCCTTGCCCTCTTGCATCGCCAGAGCCGTATTTAGCGTGCTCCACAAGTCATGCTCGGCGTGATATCCGAGAAGATTTTGGGTTTTTGTTCGATCAAATTCAAAAAAATTCGGCGCAGACATGGTCGCTTCTGTATAGCCTACGCCGAGATAATCGGCAACTTTTGGAACATCGTCTTCCCACACGATGAGCATTCCACCAAGGGTAAATGCCTCGCCCACAGCTTCATCGCGCTCCAAACTCAGAGAAAGGCCCAGGGCGATATCCCGCACATCTGCCCACTCCTGCTTAAAACTCCTACCATCGGGGCACCTGCTAACCAGAACCCGCGCACCATCTGCCCATGCTTTTTCCATAGACGTGAGTTGCTCCCTCTGTTCATCCGTGGGGTTTTTCTGGCGTCGCAATCGTTCGAGCGGAGGCCTGAGGGTACAAAACTTGGGAACGCCATCTTCGGTCAAAAACTCACTCGGTTCAAAAATAGTCGCAAACCGACACACAACGCTCGGAACGCCGTATTGAACATGGTAATTCATCACCAGTTCTTCGCCGATCCACTTGGTTAAAAAATAGGGCATCGCTTTAGTCGCGCTGACCATATCTTCGGAAATTGGCTTCTCAAACAAACGCCCAGCCTCTTCAACCTTCCAGTATATCGCTTCTGTACAAGCATAGACAAAACGCTGCAAATTGGGAACTTTCTCTCGCACCGCTTCGAGCAAATGCAGTGTGCCCAGCCCATTGATCTGCAAATATTCGATATGGCTATGCGGGCTTGCAAAAGCCGCTGCCAGATGATATATGGCATCCACACCCTCAACCGCACGAGATACGGCATCGCAATCGCGCAAGTCGCCTTCTACGACCTCGACTGCATCAATGCCTTCCCATTTATCTGCCCGGCTGGCATCGCCGGGATAGACAAAGCCGCGTATATCGTGGCCTTTGTCGAGCAAACGTCTGACCAGATTGCCCCCTACCCTTCCGTGTGATCCCGTCACGAGAATTTTCATAAATCCCTCCCAGTTTCTTTCCCTATTTTACAAAAGCGCGATAAATAGCGACCAGTGCGGTCTCGAGATCCGCTTCTTCAACTCCCACAATAATATTGATCTCTGAAGCCCCTTGATCAATCACCCGTACATTCACACCTGCATCTGCCAGCGCAGTAAACAGACGCGCAGCAATGCCAACCCTGTGCGACATCCCCTCGCCAACCGTTGCAATCAGCGCAAGTCCGTGGATCAATTCGACGCGATCAGGCTCGATAATGCGTTGAATGTCTTCGACGAGAAGTTCGCCCTTGCCATCCAATTGCTCATCCTGTATGATCACCGACATTGTATCGATGCCAGACGGCGTGTGATCATAACTGATCCCGTGTCGCGCAACCACCTCCAGGACCCGCTGCCCAAACCCCGTCGTCTGATTCATCAAATCTTTTTCAATAAATAGCATGCTAAAATTGGGACGCCCCGCAACCCCGGCGATCAGGCGCTCTGTAAGCTCTCGGCTCGGCAAAATCAGCGTGCCGGCATCCTCTGACCGATTGGTATTTCGTATGTGAATGGGAATTTCAGCCGCGCGCACTGGAAACATTGCCTCGTCGTGCAAAACATCGGCTCCCATATAGGCCAACTCGCGCATTTCTCGATACGTAATCTCCTCTACGGGCAAAGGATTGGGCACCATGCGGGGATCGGCCATGAGCAACCCGGACACATCCGTCCAGTTTTCGTACACTTCTGCTCCAACTGCGCGGGCGACAATCGCACCGGTAATATCCGAGCCACCGCGGGAAAATGTCACGATCTCGCCCTCTGCATTCGCACCATAGAACCCCGGAATAACATAGAGTTGTTCATCTGAAAGATGCGCCCTCAGCCGCCCATATGAATCGCTATCGAGACGTCCATCAGCCCGAAAGAGAATCGCCTCGGCTGGATCGACAAACACAGCACCCAAAACATCGGATAGAATGCGCCCGCACAAATACTCGCCGCGAGAGGCCACATAATCTCGCCCTGCGCCCCCTGCGATCCTATCTTCAACTTCAGCGAGCAATCCCTCTATATCTATCGATACGCCGAGAGTCTTTGAGAGATCCAAATACCGCGTACTAATTTTTTTGAAAGGCTCTGAGAAATCGACATTTTGTCGCGCGAGTTCGTGGCACAAATAGAGCAAATCAGTAATTTTTGTATCATCATCAGACCGTTTACCCGGCGCGGAAGGCACGACAAAACAACGGCGTTCATCGCTCTGCACAATAGACACTACCTTCTCGACTTGCGCCGCATCGGCGACCGATGAACCACCAAATTTACAAACAATTTTTTTCATACCTTAAGACGCTACTCTTCCTCTCTGTTGTCGCAATGCTTTGAGCAATTGCTTGGCCTCACCCATATTCCCATCAATATTCACAGCTTCATTGAGTGCTTTTATCGCCTCATCGAGATGCGCCAGGTCCTCTGTATCCTGATAGATATACGTGTAACACAGACCAATCACATGATAGGCGCGCGCGCGATTATTATCCGACAAAAATTCATAGCTCAAAGCCTCTCTTGCCAGTGCAACGCCCTGTTCAAAGTCTTCTGTTTTGCCCTGCCAAAACGTGCAATAGGCGGCATAGACTTTGGCTCGTGAAATCACATCCTCGCCCGAAGCATAATCCAATCCCTTATTGATAATATCCAGCGCGCGATTGTACTCGCGAAAAGACTTATCAATTAACATCTCTGTAATATTCAGCGCGTCCTTGCACAACTGATCCTGCCAGAAACGATTTGATGGAATGGGGCGAAAGGTGTAGCGCGACCACATGCGATCTTGCTTCTCCCATATTCCTATAGCTTGCTCTTTTATCTGCACCGCCCCTGTATTGGCCGCAAAACGAGTGGTGAAGTGCATCTGATTACTATAATTTGTGCCGAGTTTCTTCAACGTGGCAAAATAATCGGGCGCGATCTCGACCACACCCTCGTAAAATGCTTCTATACTATCTTCCGGAATAGATTCTCGATCTGCCAGGCGCATCTGTACCCGCTCGAGTAGCGCCCGGCGCACGCGTGCAGTTTTTTCGGCTTCAGTGTGTGGGAATTGCGCTGTAATTTCTCCATACCGCGCAATCGCCTGCGGTAAATCGTCCAATTCTTCTTCTATATCCCGAACAGAAGCCAGCATGCGCTGGGCATCGCTTTCCAAAGCACTCTGTCCCCCACACCCCATGAGTCCAAATAACAATAAGACGACACACTTTAATTTCATTTATACCTCCATAGTTACTCGATATCCGCGCGAATAGACATATCGTCCCGAATTTTGTTTTTCATGCGCTCAACAAGGCGACGATTGAATTCTTGTGCCGTGTGATAGCCCTGTATTTTGAGTTGATAATTCAGAGCAATCGTCTCAGCAATCACCGTAATATTTTTCCCTGGATATATCGGCACTGTAACCTGCGGCACCTCGAGGTCGAGAATCGAGATCCAATCCTCATCGAGCCCAATGCGATCGTACGCCGCGGTTTCATCCCATTTAATGAGCTTGACAACAACCTCAATGCGCTTTTGCATGCGAACGGCTCGTACACCAAACATATTGCGGACATTCAAAATGCCAAGACCGCGTATTTCTATATGATCGCGCAGTGTTTCTCCACTGCTGCCTACAATTATGCCTTGTAACTTGCGCGACACGAGCACGACATCATCCGCGACCAATCGGTGCCCGCGTTCAACGAGGTCAACGGCAATCTCACTTTTTCCAATCCCACTTGCACCAACAAATAATAGTCCAATGCCATATACATCGACCAGCGAACCGTGAATGGCCGTTCGCGGTGCAAATACATCGTCGAGATAATAAGAAAAAAGGTGGGCGAACTTGGTAGTTGCAAACGGTGTGGTCAGCAGGGGAATTTGCCGTGCATTGGACAATTCGACCATCACGGGTAGCACTTCATTACCGTCTGTAATAACCATACAGGGAATATCAAACTGAAAAATGGTTTCAAGAGTTTGGCGACAAACGTCGGGATCAAGGCTCGACAGATAGAGCATCTCCGTATTGCCCATAACCTGAACGCGGTCAAAAGTAAAAAGACCGAGAAAACCCGCAAGTGCGAGACCAGGCCGATGGACATCGCTGGTAGATAGTGTATTGCCAATCCCCTCCTGTCCAGCAACGGACAAAAGCGAGAGTTGGTCACCATAATCCTCTAACATCTTGCCAATAGAAATCTGTGGCACGGCTTATACCCCACTTAGACCAGAAATAACGCGAGGTTTTCTACGTCGGTCGCGAAGTTTCTTTAATTGTCGGATCATCTTCTTTGCCGAACCATCAATAACGGGAAAGAGCTTACTGCCAGTGTTGGAAGCTTTGAGGGTTTGTCCATGCACATTGACAATAATATCAACGCGAAAGGCAGGCTCCTCTTTTTTAATGGTGACATGACAACCCAGCACTGGCGTATAAAATCGCTCAAACCGAGAGACAGCAGCTTTAATATGGGCACGCGTACTGTCCGAGACATGGTAATGATGTCCAGAAATGACAATTTGCATGGCATCCTCCTCAACAGTGAGATGGTGACGACTTAGAGGAAAAATACTTGATCATTTTAACCAGTGTACCCTTCTGAGAGGGCATAAAATCCACTTCATCCATAAACGCACGCATCATCAAAAGCCCGCGCCCGGAATTATTCATTAGATTTTCTGGCGCAAGTGGGTCAGGTGCGGCATTGGGATCAAAACCTCCTCCCTCGTCCTGTACCCAGACCGTGATGAAAGCGGGGTGGATATCGATCTTGAGATGTACTTTCTTCGAAGCATCTTCCCCATTGCCATGATCAATCGCATTGTTGAGAGCTTCCATGATAGCAACCATCAGATCAACTTGCTCATCTTCTGAAGCGCCTGCTATCTGAACGGCCGACTCAACAATCTGGGCAAATGCGTCGAGATGCTCGTACAAACTTGGGGCACTGTGCATTAGCACCTGAGGTAATGAATTGGACATAGGGCCTCCAGAATTTGTGCTATCAGTACCCGGCCATCCGCCCCCACGCACAGCATAACATTAGCAGAACTATGGGGAAGGGACTCTTTCAAATTCCATCTCTTACAACTCAATCTTGACTATACACTATATTTTTATGACTGTCAAGCGCAGGTCGTCAACTTCGCTCTTGACCCAAACTTTGGAAAAAAGTATAATCCACCGCAGTAAAGACGACACCTGTTATCCTTAAAGTGTAGGCATTTGATGGCCTTTATTTTTAGCTTAATTGTCGGTTTTGGTGCTTTTTTTCTCGGCCAAAAAATTTTTCGGTGGATGCCGCCCCACCCGCTGATAGATAGTCTGCGAATAGGCAGAGCACATTATTTACTCCTCGGTGTTCTCGTAGGGATGTTTTTTTCTGAAACCGATGAGGTGTTTCACCTGTTTGAAGTGGTGCGGTACAATTGCATCGGCGCTATTTTGCTGTGGATTGGCCTGCAAGCAGGCCTATCTACAGACCACCAAAATCTGCGAGAGCAGGGGATCTCAGTGATTTACTCACAAGCAGCCGTTGTACTCGCCACAGGCGGATTCACTGTCCTTGCGGCCTTCGCCAGTGGTTTGATACTTTATCGCTACCTCGGATTGCTCCAAAATTTACCCCTCGCCATCGTCCTGCTCACCAGTTTCGCTCTTACTGCACGCTTTCCCACACCTTTTTTCCAATGGCCTAACCGCCCTATACCAAACCCAGTTCCGAGTCAAAATCTGCCACTTGGCAATATCGCTGCCCTGGCTGTGTTGTGCATCGCTTTTCCTCCGCTTGCAGAAAATCCCATTTTTTATTTGGGAAGCTTGCCATTTATAGGCGCAACTGGTATTGCACTGCTCATGCTCGGCGCAGGCGTGGTCGGAGGCATCGCGCTCGATTTTTCATTTCGCAGCCACCGCACGGGTGCTCGCGCACTAAGTCTCGTCCTGGGCATTGTGATCGCCCTTTCTGGTTTGTGCCAAGCACCGGGCCTACCATCTCTTGCTGTGGGATTTCTGGCGGGTATCTGGCTGATTAACACAACTGTGGCAAAACGCGAGGTCATCGAATTTACAACACGCGCAAATGATGTTATTGAGCCGATCTTTTTTGCTCTGATCGGCTCAATAATAGGGGAATTTGGCGGTGATATCTTTTTCCTCTGGTCACCTCTATTTCCACTTGCCCTCACAATGATACTCGTGCGTGGAATGGGCCGCACAATCGGTTTTACGGTCTCCCAAACCTTCTGGCAAATACCGCAGACCTGGCGCGAATTGCTCACCATGAGCTGGCACCCTCAGGGCACGCTGAGTATCGCTGTTGGTATACAAGCCATTTACCTCCTCGACTTTCAGCACTACACGCTTATGACGGGACTCGTAATTGCTGTTTTTCTGAGTCAAATGATACTCATACCACCCACTAATTCACCACAATCTCAAACTTGAGACGATTTCCATGCGCCTTCTTTGCATAATACTTGGTATCGGTATCCTTATCTGGCTGCTCCAATCACCCCCCGAAATGGTCTGGGTCGGCTTTCTGATGACGGCCTCTATCGTGGGTGCGCGACTGGCTCATCGCGCCAAATTGCCCGATGTTCTGGGCATGATTGCCGCGGGCCTCGCCATTGGCTTCGCACCTATTACAACCGCTGAAAGTCACCAGAGTATGAAACCTTTTGCAGATATCGCAATGGCCTGGGTCGGCCTTTATTTGGGCACATCGCTCTCCCGTCCTATCCTCGCAAATCAGCGTTTGCTTACGGGTAGCATTTACCTGTATGCAGCCCCCGTTTTCACAACCTTTTCAGTACTCATCTTTTTCGACCTCCACTTAGTTACCACCTTGCAACTTGCCATCCTATCAGGCATCTCAGCCCCCATATTTTTAGACCGCACAGAACACAACCTGCGAGATACATGGCCTTTTTCTTTATGTGTTACGGCAATTGGTCTCTGCTTGCTCTTTTTAACAGGGCTTATTTTTGGCGTCGAATTCATCCTGAATGACGGGTTCGATTCCTTCCTCCATCTTGCCGCCGATATCGCACTGACTGTTATGATCGGAGTTATTGGCATTGAACTCGTGCATCGCTGGCTGCAACATATCCACACTCCCACAGGCCAGTTTACGAGTTGGTTTGCCCTGTCATTCCTGATCGCGCTTGCTTCGTGGTACATTTGGATTCAGCCCCTTATTTTGGCCTGGACAGTAGGCCTTGCATTGTCCTTGCGCACCAAACGCGGACTGAGGCCCAATACGCGCCCACCAAATGCAGAGGCACTGATTGCTTTTGCCCTCGCACACTATGTTAGTGGCCTTATTTTAGACTGGCAAATGCCCTCCGTACCGCCTCATTTTTATGCCCTGATCACAGCCTTGATTTTGGGCAAAATTGTAGGTGGTCTGTTATGTAGGCACTTCACCTCGCAACCTGTTCAAGCCTGGCTTCCGCTCTTCTCGCAGGGCCTCCTTGCAATCGTATGCTTTGAATCTATTGCGCCCGAAATAGCTCCCCCGTACTTTATTTGCACGGGGATTGGTCTGCCTATTTTTCACCTTCTATCCGATCAAATTATTCAAAAAATCAAAAACGGCCGTATCCGAGCACTCGGGCGCCGAACACAGGCCGTTTGAACTGTCCTGCCGCAAACTACCTTACAAGACCAACTACGGAAAAAGAGTGCTGAATAAACCGTTCTGACGCGCCGTGTTTTGAGCGATCGCCGCGCCTTCCCACCTCAAGCACATAGCGAAAACGACCGCTATTATTCACAAATGGCAACGCCATGCCAAAACTGGCTCCCAATTCGTTAATCTGGCTATCAGAGGTCGTCGGAAAATAAAGCGATCGATAATGCAAACCCGCGCTGAGTTCAAAGCGCCGGCTCCGCACCAGTACATCGGGGTCTCCTGCGCGCCACAACATCCCTGCACTTACATCCCACGTATCAAACCGTCCATCCCCTGTCGCGTGCCACAGCCCTCGAGAAACATCGATCGACGCCAGCCAGCGATAGCCAGCCAGATACGTTATTCCCACCCCAAATTCTCGGGGAAATTCCACATCGCTTTCCGTCTTGACCTCAACAGCTTCGCGCTGTTCCACAAAACGATTTCTTTGAACCTGACGCTGCTTGATACTGCCTCCTATATCGACATTCGCGCCCAAGCTCCACTGTGAAGTGGGAGTATAGATAATCCCAAATGAAGGTAGCCATCCGCGGTGGGTGCGCGTGATTTCATCGCGAGAAAAGAAGACCGTTTCATTGTCAAAATTCTTGATCCAGGACTCGTTAAACGTCCCCATAGCCACCCAATTTATACGCCCTCCAACAAAAATTCTGCGCCCAATCCGATGTCCCAGCCCCAGAGAAATAGCCTGGATACCCCCAGTCGCTTCCACTTCCAATTGGTACTTCAAATCACCTGTGCCGCGATCTTCTATTGCTCCGAAATCCATATCGGTAAGCGGTTCAAGCCCCACACCCAAAACAGGACCATGTCTCGTAGGTAGCGCGATCTGAAAAGCCCCGACATCCCCGTCATTTACGACGCTTTCGCCATTCAAAAATCGGTGTTGAGCCATAAATTGCACACTCACGGACGCCCTGCGGAAAGCCCCCAATAATGCGGGATTGTGGGATGAAAAATTTAGCCCATCAGCCAGCGATCGACCACCGCCTCCCATACTTCGAGACCGCGCATCGACGCGTCTGACTGGATCGCCAACGCCGTAAAAAGAAAAAATTGTATTGGCGCAAGCTGGCAACACCAGCGCAAAAATAAAACCCAAAGTGAGAATTATTCGCATCATATTACAATCCTGGAGGAAGAGAGTAAATAAGGTTCAAACGCACATCTTTCAACACAATCCATCGGATGAGCGGAGGCGAATTTAAAAGCGCGGGTAAACCTGTTGAAGAAGTAAAATTGAGAGGCGAAAGCGCCAGGCCATGATTTAATCGCACACCTGATATCCATGCCTGAATCAAAGTATGATTAATTGTGTAAGTCATTGTCGCCGGTTCGATAAGCAACCGCTCATTATACCGCGTAAATGAGGTATCTCCTTCTGCAATTCTCAGTCCATATATTTCAATGGGAAAAGATGAAAAATAGGAACGATCCAGATCAAAATCCAATTGTAATTTGGCCGAATTAATCGTCGCGCCTTGCGGAATATCGGGCAGATCAAAATTTAAAACACTGCCGTAAAACAAACCCTCGGAAAGAACCGCCAGATCTTCTGAGGGACCGCCATTGACCCGCGCACTCCAATAGGTGTCTGCATCGGTCTGAACAGCTACACGCTCTGTCACATCTCCTACTCGGTACACCGCCTCCAATTCGGGAATCGGCGCATCTGCACGAATATCAGTAGCTTCACGTGCAAAAATATCCAACAAAAAAGGTGCCTCTCCATCGGGTTGCAACAAAATTTCCATAGTTAGAGAACTTGATTCTATCGCATCTTTCAAGAGCGACACGGGCAAATCAATCCGAACGCGATCTGCAAACACCTGCGCCACAGCATCGGGGATCGGCGTCGCAAGCACCTCGGTCTCGACCAGCGAGAGCGTATCGACATAGGTTTGAAGTTCTTCCCATGGCGAATCGGGCCGCAATGCGATCAACGATGCATTTTCGACCAACCGCGCCGACCGAATACCCAGATTGACGCGCAGGGAATCTATCATTAAACCCGGTGGCACACCGCCAGAAAACTCATCTGGCACATTGAAACGCAACAGACTGCGCAATAAAAACCCATTCATCTGCCCGACCAGCAATTCCTCTTGTTCCCCCATCACAGTGGGAAAAATCAGAGAATGAAAGGACCGCGCTGATTTTAGCGGAATAGCGGGCAATACGACCGTATCGCCGGGATCGCGTCCAACAAAGCCCTCGCCCAATGGATTGCGCTTTTCAGTATTACAACCGGCGAGACATGCCACGACTCCAAAAACCAGTAAAAATCGTTTTTTCATCATATTATTACTCATATGGATAAAAATAGTAGTCAGCTCTTTACACGCTTCAAAGCATCAAACGTTTCGTTGTGATCGACGGGAAATTGCGCGTTCTATACCGGGGGAAAAAAATGCTTCGCACACGCGATCCCAGCTCATTTGTGCGGCCAACTTATAACCCGAATGCAATCGCGCCTCGCGTTCTCTATCCGACGATGGCAGCGCATCTGCAATATCCCACGCAACTTTTTCTGCCACTTTATCCTCCTGAATGCGGCGTTCAAACTCTCCTATTGCACGGACAGATGTAACACTTTCCGATGTGACATCCGCCGTATAGTCGGCCACAACAACGAGAGAATTTGGTTTTTCTTTTGTTACGCGATTCAAAAATCCGCAACACCCGCACACACTACTCGGCACGCACAGCCCGCCAAAAGTCAGAGGTTCGAGCACGGCAATGCCAAACGGCTCGTAAATTGATTGTCCAAATTCGACATCCGTGCCCTGGCGCAAATCCACAAATGCCATATCCTGCGGCATGCGCTGCCCGCAACTTGCCCGATCCCATCCAAACTGATTGACCAAAATCGCTTGAATGGCAACAGACTCGCGGTTAAACGCTTCGATATCTCGCCAGATATCCACCTCATTTGAAACCAGATCGGGCGGCCCTATCTGATGAACAACCGGCCACCCGTATTCGGACTCCATAATCTCAACATCTTGCGAACTACGCTGTTCCGCAGCCGTTGTAAGCACAAAAAATATACCTGTCTGCCCCTTATCCCCCAACAATTTATCGAGATGTGCCAGCACGAGCAAATCACGCCACAAGCCTTTGCTAATCACCGGGCGCGTGACATGAGTCATTACCACATCTGGCTCATATCCGAGCAAATTCCGTGCGTAATCCCGTAAGCGCGTGCGAGACTGTAATTTCTCCGCATAAGAAATCTGCACAGACGGAATCCCATTGTAAACCAGGTCTATCGCTTGGGCTTCAAAACCCATAAACTGAAGCTCTTCGAACGTTGGATCACCCACGGCAAAAATACCATCGCAGTGCGACGCCAGTTGAACCAGCGCGTACCGATAATAATCGGATTGATCTCCAAATACATCCTCAACCACTTCGTCCCGCGCAAGTGCCTGCGCCATCGCGTTGTAAAACATCACATCGTGCCCCGGGTTGCCCTCTGTGATCCCGCGCATCGTTGAAACTTCATGTGCGTAAAAAATCGCCCGAAAGCGCGGATCATTTTCCGCAATAGTTTTGAGTGCAACAGGCATGCCCATATACTCATGAGCCAGCACAATATGCGGCCCAGATGCCTCTCCAATCAACGCGATAACAGCGTCGTAAATAGCTTCCGCACTGTCGATATACAGCGCGTAATCGGCAATCGTATCGTATCGGTCAGACGTAAGGCCAAAATGCCGGTAGAGATTGTACTTAAAATTGCGGGACTTTCGCGGGTTGATATCTGCGGCATCAACGAGCAACACATCGGCTTCATATCCACCTGTGAATCGGCGTATCCCATAAACAATATTGACATTGTACCGCTCTGCTACGCGATTGAGCGCGTCGGCACAATCCGCATTTTGCACGCCGGAAATAGTCGAAAAAAGCACCTCGCCACTTTCCGCAAGGAGATCTTCATCCTCTGGGCGCGAAAGCGGACCGACGAGAAAAGATCGCCGCACAGCTCTCTGATACACAGAAGAAGTCATCAAGCCATCGAGAACAGTCCCGATACCACCGGCCTTACGCACAGCTTCGTGTGTCGCATGAATCACCGTGTAGCTCATAATTCAATGTACCGTATCGATCAAAATATCCACATCCACGGCCCCGGGCGCAACGGGATTTTGCGGATAAATCCCCTCCATATCCCCTGTTTTTGAACCACCCACACGTCCGTCTGCATCAATTTTTGCAGAAACGTACAACGCATCGATCTCAGACCAGTCGATCTCAATCATCGCATCCCCTCGTGTGAGCGTGTAAGAAAGGGGAAAATCAGAAAAGCCAAGCCGCTTCACGGCCAGCGGTGGCCCACCAACAGGTGCCGGTCGCGCAATAACAAATAGCACAGCATTAATTCCGACGCGCTCGTCCAGCCCATCGGCCAGTCGAATTGTCCCCGAAACCACAGCATCTGATGCCTGAGGCTCCTCTCTATCCTCTGTGGCTTGAGCAGGAGGAGGCTTTGGCGGCGGATGTGCTCCTTCTTCATAGTGCTGGCTACAAGATATCAACCACATAAGAACGCATAAGAGAATAGATTTACGCATCGATTTCTTCCTCAAACATCGTCAAAATCCTGGGTTCTCCATGCGTAATCGCCACCACATGCTCAAAATGCGCCGAAGGCAACCCATCCACAGCCGAAGCTGTCCAACCGTCATCGGCCACCACAACTTCGTGCGTTCCCAAATTGACCATCGGCTCAATGGCGAGCACCATCCCCTTTCGCAAACGCGGGTTGCGCTCTGGAGGTACATAATTGGGCACGGCGGGTTCTTCGTGCAACCTGCGCCCAATGCCATGCCCCACAAATTGCCGCACAACAGAAAACCCAAATTTCTCAACCCAGTTTTGCACCGCACCGCAAATATCGCTCAGACGTCTTCCGGCAACCGCTTGCTCAATCCCCTTAAACAAGGCTTCCCGCGTCACCTTGAGAAGCTCTTTTTCTCGCTCCGAAATATTTCCAACAACACGCGTAATCGCCTGATCGCCGTAGTAGCCCCGCAATTTCACACCAATATCAATGCTGACAATATCGCCATCCATCAGCTTTCGCTCTCCGGGAATCCCGTGTACGACCTGTTCGTTAATTGAAACACAACTCGCTGCTGGATAACCCTTATACCCCTTAAATGCGGGTTCTGCACCGTGTGATCGAATCACATCTTCAGCCACGACATCCAGTTCTCTTGTCGTCGTCCCCACTTTAATAAGCGGTTTGAGTGTGCGATGCACCAGCCCCACAATGCGGTTTGCCTCAACCATCAAATCCAGTTCTCGATCTGTTCGCAATACAATCACAGCGCACTCCCTTAACGCGATTCACCAAAATGGGAAACAAAAATAAGGAAATCCAGAAAATCAATGGGGCCATCACCATTGAAATCCAATTTTGGATCGTACTTACTATCAGTATGCAAGCGCTTAAAACCATCTGCAAAGCGCAGAAAATCGGAAAATGCAACGCGCCCATCGCCATCGACATCGCACACGAGATCTGTCGCAGTACTTCCGCCAGTTGACAGCGTGTAATCCACGCTCAGCCTTTCTCCCGAAAGCGATGTCTCCATCACGATAAATACAACCTCGTCAAAACGATTGGCTCTGGGAATAACCACCGTTGTCCCCCGCGGGTACAATAGCTCAACCCCAGATGGAGAGATCAGCATAACCAGCAACTTCCACTGACCCTGATCGTCCAGTGAAAACACCCCCCGAAGCCCACCAGCGATATTCGAAGTTGCCACGCGCAAATATGTCGTCCCCAAATGATCAACCGTTTCAGCCCCTTCAAAAGAACCACCTGTGCCGAGGAATATATTGGCGTGCTTTATCGAAGGCAAATCGCGCGCCTCAACATAATATCCGGGGCGAACACGCAAATCAGTTAAATAATTCCAGGCAGCAAACCGCGGCATTACCTGGGCAAATCCGCCCAAAGGCATCCCATCATCAATAAGCGACAAACTATAATTGCTCGGGTCGCGCCTTCTGAGCAATTCCCAAACGCTTTTGATCACCCCTGCACCGTACACCTGCTCAACGTAGTGGGCAAAAACCGACGCGCCGAAAGGATGAAGACTGCGAGAAAACTTGTCCAATGACGCCTCGGGATTGTCGTAAATACAACAAAAATTGCTCGGACAACTCATGTACTGGTAAAAATCATTTACGTCGGGATAAGCCACATCCTCCATCCAGGTCGCAGTGAGCTCTTGCCACCAGGCGGCACCAAAATCGGCATAATACCCAAATTGAATCGCGTGAAAAAACTCGTGGGCAGCCGTCACGCGCAATCCGTTAAATCCGCGTGAATTTACAGGATAAATATTATCTGTAAAATTATTGTCAATTTCCATATAACTCGACGTTCTCGATTCCGTAAATGTCTCCGGATATGCAAAACCATAAGCCTGCTGAATGGCGAGATTTTTGATATAAATGTCGTAAACACCATCGCCATCAGATGGCGGAGGATTGTAGCCCAACTGATTGATCTCCAAATCCCAAACCGACTCAAAAACCCGCGCGGTCTCATCGACATAATCCGGAACGCCATTGCCATCTGCGTCTGTTGGAGCAACGGCGTGCGTCCCCGTCGTATTGTAGTGAATCTTGAAATGCCCCCCTGAAGACAGAATTGAATGACTCAGAATAGGACGCTGCTGAAGAAACGCAAATGCCTCCTTTGCAGCGGGAGGCAAACGATCCCAATTCGCAGTCAGACCTCTTATTGCCGATGTCCCACAGATAGCTCTATCCAGCCGAAACTCGCTGTCAGCAGGCAGAGTCTCAGGAAAAAAATGGGCACATGCGCGACAATAAATATCGTGAAGTTCTGTTCCGGGCGTAAAAATGGGCGGAACTTGTGCATGCACGGATCCGCCCGCCAATAAAACAATCGTCAACAAAAGCACAACTCTACCCATATCAGTCATCTTCCCCCAATGATGAAACATAAATATGTGCAGCCACTTCAAGCCCAAGCGAATACGTGGCCTCGCCATTGACTACAATTTCCAGCGGACCGTTAAAAGGCGCACGCCCCACCACCTCGATCTCGACATTGGGTTTAATACCCATCGTCGCCATATAGCGCAACATCTCCGCGCTTTGATCACTCACCTGCCTGACGCGTACATTTTTTCCTGCTGGAATATCTGACAAACACAGATAATGGTCGTATTCTATTGAACCGTCTTTGCGCGGAATCGGCGCACCGTGAGGATCGACTGTCGGATACCCCAGCATGCGATCAATTTTATCTTCAAACTCCTCAGAAATCACATGCTCCAATCGATCTGCCTCCTCATCGACCTTATCCAGATCAAATCCCAGTACCTCTGACAAATATAACTCGAGCAAACGGTGGTGGCGAAGGACTTCAAGGGCAATGCGTTTTCCCGTCGATGTAAGTACAACGCCCTGATAGGGCGTATGTTCCACCAGCTTCATCGCGGCGAGTTTCTTGAGCATATTGGTAACCGAAGCGGGAGCAACAGCCCTGTGCTCTGCAATCAGCGACGTCGTCACAGAATCGACGGGATTCTGCCCGTGTGTCAGCTTATAGATCGTTTTCAAATAGTCCTGTGACGATTGACTAATCATATTCATCTCCCCAAATAACTATCACAAAAAGTAAGATAAACCTCACATACAAGCAAGCATATCCTATCCTTCGGGAATGCGCTTGCCCTGTGGATCGGTTGCGATATTGGGCAATGCCGCTCGAATTTCTTCTCGCAAGCGGTCATCCGTAAAGTGTTCCAGCGCATCGGCAGGGGCGTGTACATGATCTGGCGGAAGCCCCAGTTGGTTCAGGTAGGACTCCCAAAGTCTGTGATTGCGAAGCAATCTGGTCGCGTGTATAACGCCCTGTTTCCCCAATGAAAAATGTCCGTTTTCCCGCGTGATCAACCCTTGCCACATCAACGATCGAATCGCAATACCAGACACCCAACGCGCAGCCGTATCGACCAGATCACCCCAACTGAGCGCAGAGACGCGCTTCGATTCCCGCTCGCGGAGCAACTTCAGCAAGACGTGATCTCGCGCAACCCTCAGAGAGAGCCGCACCTGCCGAACAAATCGCCCCAACAACCCATAGTGGGGCGCAAAAACCAGGGAAAGCGCGAACAACACACCCATAACCACAACCATAGCCCCGGCAATAGAACTATTCCAAATCCCTGCGAGAAAATATCCGGCTATTGCGGAAATAACGCCCATAAGCGCAGACAGCGTCAAAATGACTTTTAATCGATCACTCCACAAATAAGCCGAAGCGCCGGGCACGATCAGCATAGCTACAACGAGAATAGCACCTACGGACTCAAATGCGGCTACTGTTGTCACAGAAACAGCTCCCATCAGCATATAATGCACGATCGCGGCGCTCACGCCCACAGAAAGAGCCATCTCGGCGTCGAAAGATGCGATCAAAAGCTCTTTGTAGAACACCAGGACAAGCGCGATATTAAGTGCAAAGACCGTTCCGAGAATCCATACAGGGCGCGGTCCCAAATCCCATTCTCCCCAGAACAGGCGGTCCCAGGGCGTGTAAGCGATCTCTCCGTAAAGGACGCATTCCTGATCGAGATCGACCTGTCCAGCAAATGCCGTGATCAAAACAACTCCCAGCGCGAAAAGTGCTGTAAAAACAATGCCTATCGATGAGTCTTCTTGCACGCGCCACCTGCGGTGAAATGTCTCAATCAACACTGTGGCAATCACTCCGCATATAGCAGCACCAATAAACATCGGAATCACATCGCGGCTGCCCGAAATCAGAAACGCAATAACAATACCCGGCAAAACAGCATGGCTGAGTGCATCGCCCAAAAGCGACATCTTACGCAACACGAGATACGCGCCCAACAAACCACACGAGGCTCCGGCCAGCGCGCCTGTAAGCACAATCCAAAATGGTCCCCATATCTCACTCATCTTGACCGGTCCTCCGATAGCCACTGTGCGTTTTGTGAATATCTCCGACAATATCTATATCTTCTTGTGCCAGAATTGATTCGAGCTGTTCAATGATCTCGGGCGTTAAAATGTGCTCGACTTCATCGGCGGGTCTATCCACGTGATCCTCTTCTAATATAGACCGATAAACCAGATAATATTCCCATAGCTGATGGGATTTGACTACAAAATCCGCCTCCTTGTGTCCCAATTCCGTCAAAGAACACGCACCATTGTGCAAACTCACCCGCCCATCGCGCACGAGACGCTTTGCAAGCCGACGTACGCGGTAAAGTGGCAACTGAAGCTCGTTGGCGAGATCCGACAACACAACCTCCCGCTCGTTCTGCGCCTGCAACGCGAGATATGCCCGCAAAAAATGCTGACCATTTTCCCGCAATGCATTTGCCCTGAGCCTCGCCCATCTGGCGAGCACCCCGCGTCTGGGGGCAATCAGCACAGAAATTAGAAATGCAGCCGTTGCAACCAGCACCATAACCGGTCCCGTTGGGATTCGGGGTGCCAGCGCGCTCAGCCCAACGCCCACTGCACCGCATAACGCGCCCAAAATGCCCGACACCAGCACCATCACATGCAGCCGATTTGTCCAAAACCGCGCAGCAGCAGCCGGGGTAATCAACATCGCAGCAATGAGAATAACGCCCACAGCCTGAAGCCCCACCATAACGGTAAGCACGATCAGCCCCATTAAAAAAAGATCAACCACACGCTGGGAAAATCCCAGTGAAGATAGAAACTCCGCATCAAAAATGAGTCCCTTAAATTCTTTATAAAAAAGAAAAACCGCGCCCATAACCAGCACGGAGACAATACACATCACATACAAATCAGCGCGCACAATAGACGCAGCCTGTCCAAAAAGAAATTTATCCAGGCCGCTTTGATTGCCCACCTCGCTCTGCTGAATATGCGTGAGCAACACAATACCCCCACCAAAAAAGACCGAAAGCACAATGCCCAGCGCGGCATCTGCTTTGATGCGCGTGTAATTGACAATAGCCTCAATAATAAGCACTCCCACCACGCCGGAAATAGTCGCACCCAAAAGCAAAATGGGCAATGCTTTGCTCTGCGACCATAGAAATGCCAGCGCAACGCCGGGAAGTGCTGCATGCGCCAGCGCATCGCCCAAAAGGCTGCGCCGCCGCAACACGGCAAATGCACCCAGCGTGCCCGATGTCGCCCCGATCAATAGCGAGCCGAGCAAAACCAGTTGAAATGTCGCGTCCCAAACCACCTCATAACCCCCGCTGATGATGGGCAACAGCCTGTGCGGCTTCGGAAAGCACCGTCAACCGTCCGCCATAAGTTTTGTTCAAATTGTCTTCTGTGAACACATCTTTTGTCTCACCCGCGGCAACGATCCGCATATTGATCAAAACCAGCCAGTCAAAATACTGGTTCACCGTGTGCAAATCGTGATGTACAACCAGCATAGTCTTTTTTCGCGCCCTCAGATCCATCAAAATATCTATAATGGCGCGTTCGGTCGCCGCATCCACGCCGGCAAAGGGTTCGTCCATCAAATAAATTTGTGCATCTTGTGCCAGAGCGCGTGCCAGAAAAACCCGCTGTTGCTGGCCCCCCGAAAGCTGATTGATCTGCCGATGCCCAAAATCGGTCATACCGACTTTTTCAAGTGCATCCTCAGCCAGTTCTCTGTCAATTTTATCCGGACGTCTCACCCACCCAACGTGCCCATAACGCCCCATAAGCACCACATCTAAGGCATTAATGGGAAAATCCCAATCCACTGACTCGCGTTGCGGCACATAGCCAATGGCCTGGCGCATGCGCGAATAGGACTTGCCGTAGATGCGGACCCACCCTGAAGCCTTGGGCACGAGATCCATAATGGCTTTGATCATCGTGCTCTTGCCCGCGCCATTTGGACCCACAATCCCTACGAGTTTGCCTTCTGGCACGGCGAGATCGACATCCCACAGAACGGGTTTCTTGTGATACGCCACCGTCATATCGTGAATATGAATGGGCGTCACCGATTCATCAACGGCATGTAACATTATTTTAATGCCTCGACAATTGTGTTTACGTTTGACTGCACCATACCAATGTACGTATCAGCTCCACTGCCCGCAGGTCCCATTGCGTCGGAATACAGCGTACCTCCAATTGCTACATCCCACCCTCGCGCTTTGCACCCCTCGCGCACGGCATTGATCGAACGCTCGGGCACACTGCTTTCAACAAAAATGGCTTTCACCCGCCGTTTGACAATAAAATCTACCAGCAAAGACACATCATTGACGCCGTATTCAGCTACAGTCGAAATCCCCTGAAGCCCGCGGACTTCAATGCCGTAAGCAAGACCAAAATATCCAAAGGCGTCGTGTGCCGTAATCAACACGCGCTGATCGCTGGGAATGCGTGCAATCTGCTCTTTTGCCCAGGCGTCGAGATCGTGCAATTGCTTGCGATACGCCTCGGCATTGGCACGAAACACACCTGCACCATCGGCGTCACGCTCGCTCAGAGTCTGGACTACCACATGCAGGGTCTCTGCCCACATGCTGACGTCAAACCAGATATGCGGATCGTGCTCCCCTTGTCCAGCAACCGGTTTCCGCAGCCTATCTTTGGGAATATCCCGCGACACGGGAATCACCGTCTTGCTGCGCGCCATCTTTTCAAAAATACCTTCCAGCTTGCCTTCCAAAAAAAGACCATTGTAAAATATCACATCTGCTCGAGACAGTTTCTGCAAATCGCCCTGCGTCGCCTTGTAATAATGCGGATCAATCCCAGGTCCCATCAGGGAAATCACCTCAGCGCGATCCCCCGCAACATGGCGCACCAGATCGCCAACCATCCCGGTCGTACACACCACCAGCTTTTTATTATTTTTAACCGGCGGCGTTTCGCCTCCGCCACACGCGCATAGCAATAAAACACCAGCCATAATGAAAAATCGATACATACACCCTCCGTTATACATGCCTACAATACTTCTTATAGTACTGCTAAAATAAAATTTAGTCAAAACTAAAAATATAAAAATCAAGGGATCCGGTCAAGAAAAGAAAAACCCCTCAATCCACAGATTGAAGGGTTTTTATACAAAACGAAACGTCCGGTTTTTCCTACTTATTCAATCTCAATCAAATCCTCGCGCTTCTCTTCTTCACACGCACCACCGCAACCCGTACACGACGAAGCTAAAAACGGCCTTACAACCTCGCCAATGACGCGATAGGCACACCAGAGTGCCACAACAACCGCGATCCAATTTTGCCAGTCGGTCATACCATTACTCCCATCCAAGCGCCATTCCAAGGCGATAAGTCACAAATGCGCCGATATAGGCGAGCACCGTCATATAAACAAAAGTCAGCACGGGCCACCGCCAGGCGCCTGTTTCGCGTTGAATAACCGCAAGCGTGGAAACGCACTGCGCGCACAGTGCAAAAAACACCATAATAGACAGTGCAACCGGGATATTAAACACCTTTCGTCCATCCGACCAGGTCGCAGCCTGAAGCGCGCCTCTAAGCGACGCCGATTCCTCATCCACCTCTCCCAGACTGTAAATAGTACCCAGAACCGCGACAATTACTTCCCGCGCTGGGAAAGATGCCAGTGCCGCCATCCCAATCCGCCAATCCCATCCCAATGGTTCTACGACGGGTTCAATAGCATGTCCCATCCGCCCCAGAAAACTCTGCTCGAGCATGTCGCCAGCTTCTTTCGCGCGCAAATCATCCAAAACTTCCTCCGGTGCCCCAATCAATCGCTCGCGCTCAACCTCGTAATGCGCGGCAATCGTCTCAGACCGCGGGAAATACGCCAGTGCCCACATCACAATCGTCGCGGCGAGAATCAATGTACCAGCTCTTTCGAGAAAATGCCTCGCACTTTGATAAATACGCATCCCAACAGTGCCCACATCTGGAATTTTGTAAGACGGCAACTCGAGTAAAAAAGGCGTGGACTGCCCTCTCAATAGCGTCTTTTTTAAAATCCACGCAACGGGAATAGCCACAACAATACCAACGCAGTACAGCGCGAAAAGCGTAAGCCCCTGCAACCCAATTCCCCCCCAAACATCTCGATCGGGAATAAAAGCCCCAATAAAAATCGCGTACACCGGCAAACGCGCAGAGCAACTCATCAACGGCGCTACCAGCATCGTGGCAATGCGGTCTTTGGGATCATTAATCGTTCGCGTAGCCATCACCCCTGGAATCGCACAGGCAAAACTCGACAAGAGAGGAATAAAAGACTTCCCAGACAAACCACACGGCGTTAACAGGCGATCCATCAACAGCGCCGCGCGGGCCATATAACCGCAATCTTCCAGTATGGCAATAAAGAGAAACAGGATGCAGATCTGGGGCAAAAAAATGACTACGCCGCCCACCCCGGCGATAACCCCATCCACCACCATACTTTGCAGCGCACCCTCGGGAAGATAGCTCGAAGCCCATCCTCCGACCATCCCAAACAACGCGTCAATACTATCCATCAGGGGCACGGCCCACGAAAAAATCGATTGGAAAACAAAGGCCATAATCACAGCAAAACTCAGGCTGCCCCACAGCGGGTGGGTCAAAATCCGATCTAACCGATCAGAACGGGTCACGCGAAGCGGTTCGGGATCGCGTAGCACATCATCGAGAACCTCATCAATCCATCTATAGCGCAATTCGATCTCGCGATTCGCCAGCGCATCATCCGCATTGACCTGTGCTCGCAACGCGTGGAGATCAGCGGCGAATTCATCGCCAAAGCGTTCCACGACATGAACTGCAAAGGCGTTCTGATTCTCAATCAACACACGCAGCACCAGGCCCGTAGATACACCTTCGTATTTTCGCGCCAACTGCTCAGCGTCTGTCCACCAGGATTGTGGCAATATCGGACTGCGCGATGGAATCTTACCCTTTTCAACAATCCGAGAAAGAGCTTCTTTCAATTCATCAAGCCCAACGCGCTTATTGGCCTGTATGGGAATAACTGGAACGCCCAAACGCTCGCTCAGAGCAGGCGCATCAATAACAATGCCCCTGGCCTTGGCCACATCTAACATATTGAGGGCCACAACCAGGGGCAAATCAATTTCGAGAAGTTGAGATACGATATATAAACTGCGTCTCAAATTGCTGGCGTCGAGAACCACGAGCACAGCTTGAATGGTGCTCTCGCTCTTCAACAACCCCATCAGTGCTTCAACAGCAATAAGTTCATCCGGAGACTTGGCTGAAAGACTGTATGTCCCGGGCAAATCCAGCAGGTCAATCGCACCTGCGTTGGGCAATGTCAATTGTCCAATCTTGCGCTCAACCGTAACGCCTGGAAAATTTCCCACGCGCTGCGAAAGCCCCGTCAGAGCGTTAAAAAGCGTTGTCTTGCCCGTATTGGGATTGCCAACCACAGCGACCGTGGCACGACCCACATAAGGCCGCTCTCGATCCGCTAAATCCATTGCCATAATAAATCAGGCCGCTTTCATTCCCTTGATGCATGCAGCATCGGTTTTCCGCAAGCAAAATCTGCTGCTACCCACCTGAATGACCACAGTGCGCCCAACGCGCAACACGCGCACGGGAACACCTGGTATAGCCCCCACCTCGCGCAGTCGAGCCGCCAGTTGATTGGCACCTGAAACCCCTTCAATAGTACCTTCATCACCCCGGCCCCATATTGAAAGTGGGGTTGCAGCATCCGTTGCATAAGCCATTATCGAGACTCCAAATTGAATAATTGATCAACATCTTGAACGGGCCACTGCCAATCCTCATTTTGATCCAGCCTGGACCAGAACTCAGAGAGAAATTGTCGCGCAGTGGGATCATCGGAGAGCAAGAAACGCACAAAATGCAGCAATTGCCCACCAGTTTGCGCGCTTAAAAGATGCTCGACCTTGCACGCATCCACTTCGGCTTGATGCTCGTCGAGCTTGAGCACCTCGTTGAGAAATTTGCGAACAACAGCGCGTTTGGCTAAAATAGAATCGACAATGCGGCGGCCATCTTCAGATAATTTCAAAAATTTATTGTGATCTTCCACGACCAGCCCGCGCGCCTTGAGGGCTTTGAGCGTCAGCGATGCACTGCCCCGGGTAATCTCCAGCGCACGCGCCACATCAGAAACCCGTGCATAGCCCAGGTCACCCATCAACTCGTGAATGGCAGTTAGATGATGGGCAACACTGTGAGAGATCTCGTTGCTCTCGTATTCTTTCCATACATCCGATACCATCATATGACCACCCCCCCCTTGAACAGTGCGTTTAGCCGTTTAACCGATGTTTTGCTAATAAAACAACTGATAGAAACATAAACCAAATGTAAGTGATATGTCAAGGTCTTTTTTATATGAAACTTGACATCGTTTTTTCTTTTCCGTATAACTGTAAACAAACTTTCAAAGGAATGCAATCCATGACACATAATTTTTCTGAAATCGGTCGTCTCCCTCTTCCGGGAGACAATGTTGGCATTGCGACCCGAAAACTGGAAAGAGGCACCCAGATTATCCATTCAGATCGCACCTTCGCGCTTCGGCATACCATCCTCGAAGGCCATCGCTTTGCCATCCAACCCATCGCCCCTGGCGAACCTCTCCTCTCGTGGGGCCTGCCCTTTGGCATTGCAACGCGCCATATCTCTCCCGGAGATTACGCCTGCAACTCCGAGATCCTCGACGCCCTCAAACTCCGCGATCTCGACTTCGAGCTTCCAGACGTGCCCAACTTTGAAGATCGCATTGTTCCATACCAGATCACCTCTTTTGAAGCAGGTGAACAAGTCAAGCGCTATGATCAGTGCGGTACTTTTCAGGGTTTCAGAAGATCGGGAGGTCGAGGCGTAGGCACGCGAAATAATATTGTCATACTGGGAACATCCTCCCGCACAGCGAGTTATGCCAAACAGCTCGAAGCGCGATTAAAAGATTGCATACGAGATTATTACAATATTGATGGCATTGTTGCAGTTGCCCATACCGAAGGCGGCGGCACTGAAATCCCCAATAACAAAGACCTCTTATTGCGTACACTCGCCGGATTTGCAGTACATCCAAACGTCGGTGCGGTACTCGCGATCGACTACGGTCACGAAGCCATCACCAACCAGCATCTTCGGGAATTTTTCGTGCAAAACAACTATCCTATCGACCATGTTCTGCACCACTTTCTCACACTTGAAGGCAGCTTTGAAAACGCGCTAAAACAGGGTGAAAACATCATTGCCAAATGGTTGCCCCAAGTCCAGGCAATGGTCCGCACGCCCGAACCCCTATCTCACATCAAAATCGCGCTGCAATGCGGCGGATCAGACGCATTCTCGGGCATCTCCGGCAATCCATTGGCGTCGTGGGTGGCAAGAGAAATCATTCGCCACGGAGGCTCAGCCAACCTCGCAGAAACCGACGAACTCATCGGCGCGGAATCCTACGTTCTTCAAAATGTCTCATCTTACGATGTCGCCCAGTGCTTTCTCGACAAAGTGGAAGCCTATAAAACCCTCGCTGCATGGCACGGCACAACAGCAGAGGGCAACCCTTCCGGGGGCAACAAGTTCCGCGGCCTCTACAACATCGTCCTCAAATCCATCGGCGCAGCCATGAAACGCCACCCGGATGTCCGTCTCGATTCTGTCATTGATTACGCGGCACCGATGACCGATCCGGGATACTATTTCATGGACAGCCCTGGCAATGATCTCGAAAGTATTGCCGGACAAGTAGCTTCCGGATGTAATATGATCTTCTTCATCACCGGCAATGGCTCAATCACAAACTTCCCCTTTGTACCCACCATCAAGATCGTCACCACATCCGAACGCTATCATCTACTCAGTAAAGATATGGATGTCAACGCGGGTGCATATCTGGACGGCATCTCCATGGACGACCTCGGCAGCGATATGTTTGACCTGACCTGCAAAATCGCCTCAGGAGAACGCAGCAAAGGCGAAAAAGCCGCACACGCACAAGTCTCGATATGGCGTACCTGGCGACAGACCTCAACAGACCACTTGCCCGATCTCAAAAACCGGCCAGAACCTCAGGGCGTGCCGCTCGCTATTCAGACATTTGACGACGACGAACATAGCTTTGAAGCCATTCGCGCCCGAGATGGATTTACAACCGACCGCCTGGGCCTTATTCTCCCCACCAGCCTGTGTTCTGGCCAAATCGCGCTGATGGCGGCAAAACGCCTCACAGAAAAGGGGCTGGGACTCGACAAGGGCATCTCGCGCTTTGTCGCCCTCCCGCACACCGAAGGATGCGGTGTATCGGGAGAAGCCACTGAACGCCTCTACACGCGCACTATGCTCGGCTACCTCACCCACCCCCTCGTACACACCTGCCTGTTATTGGAACACGGCTGTGAAAAGACCCACAACGACTATATTCGACACGCACTGGACGACAGAGGGATCAGCCCCGATGCATTTGGATGGGCCAGTGTGCAACTCGACGGCGGTATCGAGGCTGTTCTCGACAAGGTCGAAGCCTATTTTCTCGACCAGTTCACGCAGACGCTTCCCCCTGAAGTCACTCCCGCCAGCCTGTCCGCACTCAGCGTCGGCCTTCACGCTTCTGGCTCCATTTCCGATATAGCTGCGCAATCCTTCGCCATTCTATCCCAAACCCTGATCGGCACAGGCGTCACGCTCATTGTACCCGACAATGCGAGTTTTCTGTCTCATCCCATATATCTATCCGAAGTTCTGGGCAGCACGCCACCTGCACCCACTCTTGCACACGGGCAAAACCCCACCCAACCAGGCTATCACATCATGGACAGCCAGACTGACCACTGGGTCGAAACCCTCACTGGATTGGGCGGCACAGGCGTACACCTCATCATCGCCTACTCAGGGGATCACCCCTTGCAGGGCCATCCCCTGACCCCCATGCTTCAAACAACAGCCGAAGAGCGCGTCGCCAATTCCTACGGCGATGACTTTGACCTCATCTTCAACACCGAACCCAAACACAACGCCGACGCCCTCTTGCGCCAGATCATCGCCGTCGCCTCTCGTCAATACACGCCTAAAACGCCCCTCACAGGTAACACAGACTTTCAATTTACCCGAGGACTTCTGGGCGTTTCTATGTAAATAAGGAGGTGAGCATGTTTACATGTTCGATTTGTGGTGCTGAAGAAAGCCGTGAAGAGTTGGTAGAAGAGATATTCCAAATCGATGGAAAATACGTCCTGATAGACCGCATTCCGGCTACGGTATGTAACCGCTGTGGCGAAGAGACATTCAGCCGCGAAACCGCGGAAAAGATTCGTCTGATGGTCCACGGGCAGGCAAAACCGAAAAAGTCTATTCCTTTGAAGATTTTTGAGTTCGCTTAAAAAAGGTATCCATGTCTAAAATCAACTTTTACACCTGGAACAGATGAAGTTCCTGCCGCAAGGTGAAAGCGTGGCTTTCACGAGAAGGCATCAATGTGGAGGAGAGGGATTTCTTCAAAGATGAGTTCACTGAGGAAGAACTCTGGGAATTGCTCGGCGACACCTCTCCAGCCGATATATTTTCGTGGCGGAGTCCTTCGGCACGAACACTAAAACTCGACCGAGAGGTTGTGTCACCAGATGAACTAATTCGCCTCATGGCTGAACAGCCCCGGCTGATACGTCGTCCACTAATACACACCGATGATCGGCTATTCATAGGCACGGACAAAGAGGCGATGGCAGAGACATTCCCCGGCTACAATCTGTAATTAAACAAAAAAAGCCAGACAAGATATCTGGCTTTTTTCACTTTCCACTTCACACTTCCCCTACCCCACCTTAACTTCCCGCCCCGTGCGTCCGGATTCAAACACCGCAGTAATAATTTCCACGGCATGGCGCGCGCTTTCGAGACCAATCATAGGCTCGCGGTCTTCATTGATCGCCCCGACGAGGTCTTCAATAATCAACGTGTGCCCATCAGAACTGACGGCCAGGGGATCTGCTGAAATATTCTTCTGTTTGTCTTCCTGGTCGCCGTAAAAACCCAGCATCTCTGCTTCTTCCGATGCCTCGTTCTCGCCCTGAATTTTCCAGGAAATCAATTTTGAGGCATCTTTCATAATCGATCCATTTTCGCCGTAAATAGTCACCAGTTGCGGAAGTCCGGGATAGCAGCAAGTCGTCGTATAAACCGTGCCAATCGCACCATTCTTAAATTTGAACAACGCCACAGTCTGATCTTCTGCTTCGATATCGTGTCCAAAAACGCCGAACATGCCCATCACAGATTCGACGCCGCCTGCAAGCCACTGAATCAAATCGACAGTATGCACGCCCTGATTCATCAGCGAGCCTCCCCCATCGAGATCCCACGTCCCCTTCCAGGATCCATGTGCGCCCTGATAATAGCTATCCGCGCGATACCAGGGCAAATGGCCGTGAACACCGATCAACTTGCCCAGCTTACCACTATCAACCGCTTCTTTGATCCGCCTGTTTAGAGGTTCCAAGCGCGCTTGAAAAATACATCCTACCTTTACGCCGGCATCTTTCACTGCACCAATTAATTGATCAACGCGCTCAGGCGTAATATCCGCAGGCTTCTCAACGATCATGTGCTTGCCCGCATCTGCGGCCTGAATACCCAGTTCGGCGTGCTTTCCAGATTCAACACAAATATTGACGACCTGGACCTCATCGTCCTGAAGCATCTCTTCATAACTCGTATAAGCTTTGCACCCGTATTCCTCAGCAGTTGGTCCCAAACGCTCCTCATCCACATCGCACACGGCCACCAACTTCGCGCCATTGGCCCGTGTGACAGACCGGCAGTGGTTCTTGCCCATACCCAGTCCAACAACGCCAAAACCCAGCTCTGCTGCCATAACATCCCTCCAATCGGAAATATAAATATCAATCTATCAAAACGCGGCTCAATGTAATGAGACACTCGCCCGCGAGCAAGCAAAAATTATGATAGGGAAAGACCTTGACATTTGACGATAAGAGACTATACATATTTAAAGAGATAATCTACGAACTATGAACGAGGAATCACACCATGTGCGGTCGATTTGTTTATGCTGCCCAACCCGATGAAAACCAACTCGCATTTCCACAGGTTGTTTTTCCCAACGAGATGCCATTGCAATACAATATCGCGCCGGGCCAGAATATCACGGCGATTGCCAACACTGCTGAGCCGCGGGCAGACACCTTTAAGTGGGGACTTATTCCATCGTGGGCAAAAGATCACAAAATTGGCAACCGACTCATCAATGCACGGAAAGAAACCCTTGCGGAAAAACCCTCATTTCGCGCGGCCTTCAAAAGACGGAGATGTCTGATCCCCTCAACGGGATTTTACGAATGGCAACGCAATCCCGACGGCAGAACCAAAACCCCTATGCACATTGCGCTCAAATCCGGTGCTCCCTTTGCTTTTGCTGGCCTTTGGGAATCCTGGCATTCACCCGAAGGACAACACATCCAATCCTGCACCATTATCACAACCGAACCCAACGCCCTGATGGCACCGATTCACAATCGCATGCCCGTTATTCTACCGGCTGATGTATATGACCACTGGCTCGATCCAACAGAGCGAACAGACCTCCAGGACTTCCTCATCCCCTATTCCCCCCAGGAGATGACCGCACACCCCGTTTCTACCCTTGTCAATAACCCGATAAATGACACGCCAGACTGCCTGAAACCCACACAACCGCCCGAACAGGGCGCATTGTTTTGACCCCATCCCTTCTGGAGCAAAAACACAATGATCATTGTCGATACGCACTGCCATATTGGACTTCACAAATACGAACCAGTAGAATCCCTGCTCTACCACATGAACACATCCGGTGTCAATCACGCCGTCTTCATCCAGTACGCGGGAAACTCGAACAACCAGTATATGCTCGACAGCATGGCGGCACATCCGGGAAAATTTCAAGCGGCCATGATCGTTGAACCAACAGACGATGGCACAGCCATGCGACAATGGGCAGAACAGGGCATTGTGGGCATCCGCCTCCCTGCAAATAGCCGCGCCGATTGCGCCGATCCCCTCGCGCAGTGGCGTACAGCAGCCGAACTCGACCTCGTCGTCAGTGCGCCGAGCAATCCCCAGAGCCTTCTGAGCGATGAATTTGCAGAAGTAATCAGAGAATTTCCAAATCTGTCCATTGTGATCGAACACCTCGCGGGCATCGGCGAGGGCCAACAGCCCCCTTATGATACCTTTAAAAAAATCCTCGAACTCGCCGAACACTCCAATCTGTCTATCAAACTTCCCGGATTCGGCGAAATCTGTCCCGTTCCCTTGCCTTTTGATCCCATTCCTCCACTCGCCGACATGGCCATCGAAGCCTTCGGTCCCCAAAGGGTCATGTGGGGAAGCGATTATCCCCCTGTGAGCCGACGCGAAGGCTATGACAACAGCCTCAAAGTCCCGATGGATTATCTATCTACCCTCAGTGAAGAAGACAGAGAATGGATATTCGGAAAAACCGCTCTGAAAATCTGGCGGTTCTAATCACAAAATCCAAAAAAAAAGCGTCAGCTACTTGAGCTGACGCTTTTTTTCATTCTTAATTTTTATTCGCTTACGTCTTCATACTCGGGAAATGCAGGAGCCAGCATAAAGGCACAATCTTCGTGACATTTACCGCAATAAGGTACCATGGCGCGGAACTTCTTATTCGCCTCTTTGACATTTCCCGCCTTGGCGGCCGACGCAATCCCCAAAGCCAGTGTTTGAGATGCCTGGTTGTAAGTCGTGTATCTCTCTTCGTGTTCTGTCGGATAGAGATCGATCACCGCTTTCAACGCATCCTGAATTTTCTCGGCATCATCGGCAACCCCCTCAACCGTCTCGTTTTTCAGCGCGACCATAATCCGGTCTGTGCTCAATTTAATCTCGCGCATTTTCGCACGTCTCACAGGCAGCTTATTATCCGCCTGTTCTTGTCCCCCACCACAGCCAGCGATACCTGCCATCACAACGCCCAGAATTACCGAACCCAAAGCCATAAACCTCAAATAGCGCATTGATTCCTCCTATTTCCTTTCTCGTTTTACATTGCGAGCCATGATAATAAACTTTTCCGAACACAAAATCAAGTTTTTCCAGAGGGTTTATCTCCGCCCCCCAACACTTTTCGCAATCCCTCTTGAACCCGCCGATTTTGATTGTGCTGACGCACCCCCGCCTGAATCATAAACCGCGAAAGCCGATCCTTTTTAGCCCTCATCCAGCGATTCAACGGTGGATAGGCATACATCAGAAAACCAGAAAGACAAATCGTCAACGTAATATAGGCAACGATATCGGTATAAATATACGCGTTGCTAGCACCCGCAAAAATAACCCCCGAATGCAACTCCAGCATGATTTTCCGGAAATCAGCAGATCGCACCATCACCAGAGAGGTAATAGACATCACTGCCAACAAAATCATGCCGACCAACCCAGCCCAATAGTGTATCTTGCGATTGTACTTAAACACAGTATTGATAACCGTGCGGTCCTCCACCAGGTGCTCAAATCCCGACAAACGCTCCATCTGCGCTTCGAGCAACTCATTGCGGTGGGCCATCTCTTCTCGCCTCAGCATCATATCGACTAACCCACCGATTTGCGCGGCCACCTCGTGCAGAAAACCCTCATCATCTTTTGTAAAATAGCCCGGATCGTCTTTCTTGTTCAGGAGTTCCAGCACGCCTATCACCTCTCCGCGTCTGTTGTGCAGCGGAAAAGCCAGCATAGTATGCGTTTCATACCCAAGCTCATTGGAAAATAAAGGGTCTTTGGAGGTATCCAAAACATTTCTCACATCGCCGCTATTAAACACATGCCCCGCGATACCCCTATTGCTCGGGATTCGCACCTGCGTGTCTTTTTCGCCCCCTGCCCCAACGTGCGTATAAAGCTCATCTGTCAGGCGGTTGTGAAAAAAAATCGAACACTGTTCCGCCTCCAAATACGTGGATATTTCATGCGCAATACCACTGATCAACCGCCCCTGGTTTGACGTCGCATTCATCAATCGACTAATTGCCAACAGCGACTCCAAACGCTCCACGCGAGCGGTGAGGTCTTGGGAAAGTTCGCTATCTTGTGTCATGCTACCAACCTCGAATACAAATCCATTGTCCTATTCAATGTTTCCAATATACAAAACTATTTGACGAAATACAAACCCGCTTCTCGCCTTTTAACACTTACCTCACCAATTCTGCTGTACCCCACAAACTCGGATCATAAGACACGGGCAAAATCTCCTCTGCTGTCCAAACTTGTCGCCCTAAATTCTTATCGCGCAACAAATAAGTAAAACCGATCCGATTATTCTCATCGGGATCAAACCCGGTCATTGCAGCAGCGGGAATATGGGCTTCCAGGTGATATCCCGTTTTGTGCTCCTTTGAAGCCACCTTTAGACGCTCGGGATCGCACAACCTGGGATGCGCTCTCGCCCGTCGCAGACGGAACTGTCTTCCCCCGGCTCGCGCCTTTCCCTTGCCCGGCCAAAAACAAAAATGGTGACAATAGCGGCTTCCCCGAGGTGCATTACGCACATCGCGCGTATCAATCCACACCTGAAAGCCGTCACCGCGCAATGGACTGCGAACATCTGGCGCACGTCCGCCGCTACCTTTCACATCAACGGCAAAAAACAACCCGGTATCGTGCCAGGCCATATACACATCGGCAAAGGGATTTTTCCCTTCAATCCCGGTCAAATCAGGCACCAGATGAGTCGCCTTCCAGTCATTGAGGACGCCATCAATCACCGGGGCATCTGCGCGAAACACACAGGGAAAAGCCACCTGAAAAAACGCGCGTTTGGGAATACCAATATTCACGATCACACCCTATCAGTCTCCAACTCTCACACTACTCGACCAAAGAGATTGACAAAGATGAGAAAATCGGAGAAATTGACGATACCGTCGCCATCAAAATCAAATGTAGAATCAGAAGTTTGAAATGCGTGGACAAAAGATAGGAAATCCGCAAAATCAATAACACCACTGCCATCGGCATCGGCTCGAGCGAGAAGGTCTGGATCAATAGTATCTGAAATAGTTATCAGCCCAAGTGGTGTACCGCTCGCATCGGAAACATTGATAACAGTCAATGTATAGCGGGCCGGAAACGGCACGGCAAAGGACAGAACAGCTCGAGTATTTTGCCGATCGAGAATCACAGATGTGGGTTGTCCAACACCGCCGAGCAGATAACTCGACGGCAGGGCCGCATCTGAGCCCATCTCTTCCGAAAAGAAAATTTGAATCTGGTTATCTGAGAGAGTTTCAACACGCACGACTTCTGGCGCACGATTCGGCGTGAGAGATACAATACCCGAGCGAAGGTCCTGATCAGCCACAGCGATAATCTGATAGCGATAGGTCTGTCCTTCGGTCAGCAAGGAATCAATATACACCGTGCGGTTGCTAATCTCATCAAAATAATCGAGCGCGCTATCGCCGACAGCGCGATAAATCTGGTAAGAAGACGCATCGGGCACTTGCATCCAGTCGATTTCAACGCGGGTTGGTCCCAGAGGCCGCGCGCGTATAATCTGTGGTGATCCCACTGCGGTCGGCGGTTCATCGCGTTCAACGATATGCACTGCACCATCAAAATTAAAAAGCACCTCATTGTGAAAATCTTTGTCCAGATCAGCAATGAGTGCGCGGCGCATCAAACCCACCGATGTATGCCAGATCGGGCGATAGTAATCGGGCTTCTCGGCGCGAAAAGCATAGAGATCGGGACGCAGGCATACTATCAAATCGGCCAGGCCATCCCCATCGACATCTCCTGCTGAAATCCCATTGCCCGTGGTCGCCACCCCGTGAATCCGCGTCGCCCATTCGCGTGCATAAGTATCGGGCGCACGCATACTGTAAATCTCCAGTTCCCAGAAACCATTGGAAGCCTCATACGCATCTGTGTACGCGCGAGCAACAGCAAATTCGACCACCCCATCGCCATCCAAATCCATGCCCCCGCCAATCCAGCGCGCGTCCCCATCGCCCGGCAAATACCATGTCTGCACGTATCTTCCCGCGCGATATTCGTACATCCAGAGATCGCCATCGGCATCGGCAGCGAGAATTTCCTGCTGTTCATCCCGATCAAAGTCCGCAACCACAAAGCGCGGGCCAAGGTCGCCAGTTCCCTGTGAGGGATCGGCGAGAAATATCTCCTCGCGGATCACACTGCCGAGATTGCGAATCACGCGGATACCGCGCTGATCGCCTGCACGAGCGATAATATCGGGAATGCTATCGCCATCCACATCGGCAAAATCGCCGCCCCATGTGCCGAGATGTTCAAATTCCACCTGCGCGGGATAGGGATTGGAGAAGCTATCTGTAAAAAGCACAAGACGCTCATAAGTCACACCTAATAAATCATCGATCCCATCATTTGTAATATCGCCAATTGCCCAGGGCAAAAAACGCTCATCGCTTTGAAATTCATTGATAAATGTGCCATCCGTCTGACGTTCGTAAATATGCACTGGCCCATAAGAATCGCCCGTAACATAGGGCATAAGCGCGATTTCCAGCCTGCCATCACGGTCAAAATCCGACGCGCGGTCGGGCAAAAAACCATCGGGCAATGTGCCCCTTTCCACAAAGCCATTTCGTGGGACGCGAAAAGGAACATAATCAATTTTCTGTGCCGGATGCACCGCGCGGATATTGTTCTCTCCATCAGCCAAAACGTGAAATGTCACAACACCTGCAGGCAATGTGTGGGGCAGAACAACGCGGTGTTTGTTTTGCACCAGGCCGGTGTACAGAGTATCAAAATCCGCGCCATAGAGATAGGCAATTCCCCCGTGTGCGCGTTGATCGGTTCGCCAGCGACATTCAAAAACGCGGCGGTCGTCCTCCAATACATCGCCACACGCGAGTGCGGTGATAGTTGGGGCTGTTTTTTCTATAGCGATACGAACGCGGTCTTCCACGACCACGCCATCCGACAAATCTGCCTCGAGTCGCAAAACCGCGTCAGAATTTGCAAACCCAGAAACATCCCACGTATGGTGAATATCCCGAGAGGGCAAACCTTCTGCGAGAAGTGTCCAGGTTTGTGGATTGCGCCCCAGGCCATAAGACAGGCGATAATCCGTGACCTGCGCGCCCGAAACAGAAGCGCGAATATCAAACGCGGTATCTTCCCCCTCGTCATTAGCGGGAGATTGAATCGCAACTGTTAGCGGATCGAAAGTATTCAGGCGGTCTGCGAGTTGCGCGCCACTCACGCGCCCTGCCCCATAATCATTATCGTGTCCCGGTGGACCCAGGTCAATTGCAGATGCGATGAGCAAATTGCGCACAGAGTGGGGCGAAAGATCGGGCCGACGTGAGAGAATCAGCGCAACCAGACCGGATATGTGAGGCGCGGAAAAAGAAGTGCCAGAGCCTGAAGCATAGCGGTTATTCAGGTACGTGCTGAGGATACTGACACCCGGCGCAACCAGATCGAGCGACGCGCCCGTACTGCTAAAACTCGCCAGGCGGTCAGAGTGGTTTACCGCACCTACGGCAATCGTATAGTGATTGCCTGCAGGATAACCCAACTCATCACCCGAGTTCCCCGCAGAGGCGACGAGCACAACGCCCTGGGCATGCGCGTATTGGATTACATCGCCCAGGATAAAAGTGCGCTCAGGCCCTCCCAAACTCATATTAATGACATGCGCGCCATTTTCTACGGCATAGAGAATGGCTGCTGCAATATCATCTTCTTCGAGAAAGCCAATGCCGCCAAGCCGTCTCAAACCAGCCCGCAGGGCCATAAGCTGTGCATTGGGTGCAATACCGGCAATACCTCGATTGTTATTCACCGTAGCTGCTACAATGCCGGCAACGCGCGTACCGTGCGCCGATTCATCTTGTGGATCGTTATCGCGATTGAGATAATCCCCTATTCCCGGCAGATCGGGCGCATGGGTGAAATCCCAGCCCCTTATATCGTCAATATACCCATTCCCATCGTCATCTACTCCAGCCTCGCCGTTCACTTCTGCTGCATTGTGCCAGATATTGTCGCGCAAGTCTTCGTGGTTATAATCGACGCCTGAATCAATGATTGCGACAACGATCTGTTCTCGAATGGGACCGAGATTTTGTTGCAGTAGCTCCCAACCGAGAGTCTGAAGGCTACGCTGATCGCTATAGCGCGGGTCATTGGATACTTGCTGGTGCGTAAACAAATAATTGGGCTGTGCATACACAACATCGGGACGCAATGCGTAATCGGCTGCGGCTGCGACAGGATCACTTGACAGACGCACGCGGTACACACGCGTTAAAGGATGGGGATAAACGGCCTTGGCACTTCGCGGCGTAAAAAGCGGTTCAATCGCCGTTACGCCATGGCGTTCTGATAGATCGCGGAATTGTGCAAGTGCTGGCTTTGCGTTGCGAAACTTGACGAGAATCTGCCCGGGAGAATACGCGGGTTGCGCGTGCGCCATTTGGAAAAAGAAACCACTGATAACCACAGCAAGCGCGTAACACCACCTCAGCCCCCACCCTTCTTTGTGGCTTTGTGTCTTCGTGTGAGCCATCCCACCTTGCCTTTTATTTTTTTTTGCTTCTCACCTCACCATACTCAGTAGGCAGCAGCGCGACCAGAAAAGCTGCCGGAATGAGCACCATAGATACAACCGTAAGCGCAGTAGCAGTAGAAGTCCATTCGGCAAGGCTACCCACACCAATCATGGCAAGGCCCGCCATGCCCCAGGAAAAGCCCATCACCAATCCGGTCGCTGTACTCGTATTGTGCGGCAAGGCGCGTTGCGCCAAAGAGATATTCGTCGTAATGCCGAGATCGAACAAATACCCCGCCACAAAAAACGAAATGAGCGACACATATCCGTCTGTCAGACAAAAACCCGCGTGAAAAATCGCGGACGAAGCACACGAAAAAGCCAGAAGCTTGCGCTGCGACAGGCGATCTGCCAGATAACCACCCGTAATGCGCCCCAGCGTGCTGGAAAGCAAATAACAGGAAAAAACCCAACCAATTTCGCTGGTAGCCCAGCCGCGAGACGCCCCCAAAATAGCTGTAAAACTGACAAAACCCGTGTGAACAATGGAGCGCAACACACTAATGGCAAAAAGCGTCCACAGAGAGCGCGTTTTGTTAAAAAAAGCAAAAAGCGTCCGCAGAGAGTAGGGCTTATTCAAAATGGAGAAATCGATTTTACCCGCGGTTATGCGGCGTTCATGCACGGGGATTTTTCGAGACTGCCAAAGGATAAATGGCGCGAGAATCAAGACAGGGATGACAATAAGCCACAGATATTGGATGCCGTATCGCTCGACAATCTGCGTCCCGGTAATTGAAGCGAGCGCCATCCCCAGCGTTCCCCCCGTCAGAAAAATAGCCATAGACAGATTGGCTCGATGCGGCGTTAAAGCCGTGACCAATCCCCCGGCGGTGGGATGAAAAAGAGAGGACCCAAAAGACGCGAAAATCAAAAACGCAGCGAGTATATAAGCGCTGGGCGCAAAACCGATGCAAGAGACAAAAATTCCCGTGACAAAAAGCCCCAGCGCAGCGAGGGCCATGCGATCGCGTCCATCGCTAAAATATCCCATAAAGGGTTGCGTGATAGAACCGCAAAAGACAATCACCGTGGGCAAATAGGCAAACTGCGCCACCGTAAGATTGAAATGACTCTGAAAAAAAGCCCACAATGGCGGTGTGAGGACCATATAAAAATCCAACGCCATGTGTGCAGCGGTAATATAAAAAACAGGGCGCAAATCCCCTCTTGAGTCAGAACGAAAAGATGGCGCAGTTTCTGTGGACATAAAATAGCTTTCAGCAGTCAGTGGTCAGCAGTCAGTAAAACAAGTAATCAGCGATCTTACCCGGGCGGATAGGTGGGAAGCTGAAAGCTAATGGCTGATCGCTTTCCTTCACAACCCGGCGCGTTGGAGAATAACCTCGCAGAGTTTTTCGTGCAAGCCAAGAGGTTCGGTAACGCGGATACGTACATCTGGATATGCAGCCCCCGCTTCTGTCGCCATACGCGGAATATCCTCCGTGGCATGGCGTCCGGGAGACAGCATGTAGGGATGGACAACGATCTCACTCGCCCCCTCGCGCACACACGCATCAATGCCCTGTCTAATAGTGGGTTCGGCCAGTTCCATATGCGCGACGTGGACAATGATCTCGGGGCGTTCTTGCCGCAAAATATCGGCAACGCCGTGAAGCATCTGATTGGCTTCTTCGCGCCTGGAACCGTGATCGACAATGAGAAGTGCGGTAGGCATATTTGTAAATGCGAATCTACAACAGAGTTTGTAACGACTTTGGGGGGTTGGCGGGGTTCGTCTATTCGTCCAGCCACGCTTCAATTTGCTGTTCATCCCCGTCGGTCCACGGCGCAATATCCTCAATACAAAGGCGGTCGTGACCGCTATAGACGCGGGCCATCGTATCCTCGTAGATGCCTTCTTTTCGCGCCTGCTCGCGCCATGCGACAAAACTTGCGCGGTCGTATTCTTTGGCCCGTGTATCAATACCTTCGCAGTCAAAATTCTCGGTCAGTAATCCATCCAACTCGCGGGCGATTTCCGGTTTGTCATGGACGAGATCCGTCGTTTCGTCGGGGTCGTCTTTGAGATTGAATAGTTCGGACTCAAAACCCGTGTGCTTGACGTATTTCCAGTCGCCCTGGCGCAACATAAACGTGCCTGTGGCACAGCGGTCGCCATGGTATTCGCACATGGCCCAATCGCGTTCGCGCTCCGCCCCTCCAACGAGTTGCGGAAATAGAGATTCGCCGTCCAGCGTATCGGGATATGCTGCATTATCCGCATAATCGCCATACCGAATACGCGCCATATCCATAAACGTGGGATATAGATCAACGAGAGAAACGGGCGTATCGACGACAACGCCTTTTTGCACATCGGGACCGCGAATAATGAGGGGAACGTGGGATGACGCCTCGTACATCGAACGCTTGAGTATTTGATTTTGATCGCCAGCCATTTCGCCGTGATCGCTCGAAAAAATGACATACGTATTATCGCGCAATCCCAGATCATCGACGGTCTGAAGCACCCGACCGACCATCTCGTCGAGCGCGGCGATCATCGCAAAATAGGTGTGCCGAATCTCTCGAACGATATTCTCAGAGAACTGTTTATCGCAATTTTTGGTCACGCGCTGATACGCAATCGCTTGATTGTGCGTGGCTTCGAGCGGCATCAACGTTGGCGGAATATCGACCTTATCCGCATCGATCAATGGCATGTGGCGTTTCTCAGCAGTAAATGCGGGATGCACCAATCCCGTAGTGAGATAAAGCCAGAAGGGCCGGTCGCTCCTGGCGTATTGCTGTAACTGATCAACAGCCTGATACGTACGGTCCCAATCACGCCCATTGGCCTTGCCATCATCTACAACTTGCGGCAAGGTCGTGCGACATATAGGACGGCGAATATTAGCCGCGCGCGTCCACGAGCCAATGCGATCGCGAATGGAGTGTTTGCCATAAGCGTAATCTATAGGACCGATAGCAGAGGTCTGATAACCCGCGCTCTCAAATGTATTTTGATACGTGGGCACATTCTCGCGCAGCCCTTCGTGATTATTCCAGCAATCGTAATAATTGGGATATTTTCCACTCCACATGCTCGCCCGCGACGGATTGCACACTGGACAATTGGTGTACGCATTGGTAAACAGCACCCCATCACCGGCGAGGCGATCCATATTGGGCGTGGCATTTTGCATGGCGGGATGGCCCATACAGCCCATCTTTCGCCCATCCATGCTCTCGGCGTGAATAAAAACGATGTTCGGTTGAGAAGGCATTTTTGTTTCCTATTGTAGGTGTAATCAATTAAACATCCACCACACGCCCTGTTTGTGCGGCTTTGTGCATAGCAAAAACAACGCGCAGTGCCTGGAGGCCATCTTCGCTGTGCGGATCGGCGTAAGGGGCATCGGGATCGGGACGATTGCCTTTAATCGCCTCGACAAAGTGATCGCTCGAATTACCGTACTCTGGCAGGTTCTCCACACGCTCCCAACCATCCCTGCGCTTAATCGTGTAGAGGCGTTCGCGTTCCAGGCGATAACTCTGCTTGTCAGTATATATGTTGACCTCATCCTGATTTTCGTCGCAAGTCTTGATACAGAGCAGACTGGCGCACAAACCTCCTTCAAATTCGAGACGCATATCCACCAGTGTTTCCTCTATATGCCCGGTCTCGTATTGGATTTTGCCCTCCACTCTGACCACGCGCTTGCCCGTGATCCACGGCAAAACATCTGTAATGTGAATCGTGCGCCGGTGCAACATGCCCCCGTCTTCTATACCGCGCTTGACGGGACTTTGCCGCTGGACAGCCGTGAGCATTTGCGGAGCGATCGCACCAGACGCAATTTGTCTGCGCACGTACTCAGTACTGGACATAAAATGGCGCGTGAACGCCGTCATCAAAATGCAATTTTGCGACTTGCTCAACGCCACGAGTTCCTCGGCATCCTCCAAAGTCACCGTAATCGGTTTATCGACAATTGCCGGAATGCCGCGCTCAAGCACCAACTTGCAGGACGCGAAATGCGCCCGATTGGGCGTACTGACAAAAACCCCATCAATCAAATCCGGATCGAGCATATCGCGATAATCGGTAAATACCCGACTATCCCGCAACCTCCTATTGCGCCCGTCCAAACACTCCTGAGAAATATCGCAAACCGCCGTGACTTCTACATCCGACCTCTTGAGCAAATTCGGAATGTGATAGCCCGAACAAAAGGAGCCGAGACCAATAATACCGATTTTTACCTTATCCATATCAATCCTTCCCCAGGCGCAACCAACCATCCACATCGGGGGTGAGTTCGCGCCAGTGGCTGGTAACCGCCTGCGCTTCTTCAAGGCCCATTTTGCTCCTGTCTTCATAAGATGCAGGCGCGCCTTTTTCAGTGAGATAATCCAGACAGCGAACCCACATTGCGCTCCATACATAGGCATTGTGTAATTCTGTTTCTGGAGCCGAGCGGCTGCGCGCAACAAAACCCGGTATAAACGGACGACCAGAGGGTTGCCCAATAGGCAAATAACGGAAATTATAAGCCCAGCGATAATCTTCACGACTCGTGTTAGGCGTAGAACTGTGCATCACTTTATTATCTAAAAAAACAATATCTCCAGGTTCAACGGGCAGTGCAACCCCCTGCGTGTCGAGATCTTCTGGAAAGGGATGGTATTTAACGCCTTCTTTGTGACTGCCGGGAATGACCACCAAACAGCCATTTTCTTCGATCGCATGGGTAATCGGAATCCACGCATTGATAATCTCGCTCTCATGAGAATCTCTCAGGCCCGAACCTGCGTCCATGTGCCATCCTGTTTTACCCACCTGAAATGTATAAAATCCCTCCTTTGAGAGATCTGCCCCCACGGACTCGGCCACCTGATCTGCCAGCTTGAGATGATCGGGCGCGAGTTTGAGATTAAAATGGTAAATCGGCGACGCAGCTATCTCCGGCCCGATAAGAACTTCCAAAACATCTAAGACTTTTGGATGGCGCATAAGAGCAAACATTTCGGGAATCCGCGCATCGGGCAGGTCTTTGCGCCACTGAAAAGTCGGAACAAAGATATTCAGCACGGGATCGAGATGGTGTAAAATCGTACCCCGACTCGCACCGAGAGACATCGCAAACCGCTCGGGAAAAGACATCTCATCAAATCTATCCAGTGCTCCAGAATTAGTTTCAACCAGATAAATCCGCGCCAGCGCATCCAAGAGCGTAGAATAGGCTTTTTGCAAGGGATAAATATCCTGCTCAATATTGAGCACATCTTTGACAACGACGTATCCCTCTTCTACGTATTGTTCTTTTAATGACGACATATATGGCCTCCTATATTGATCATCAGTGATCAGTAATCTATTGTCAACCTCCCCCATCTTGGACGCCTGCCTAAAGCCGCAATCCCTACTGGTGCTCACAGTTATCAAAAGCCCAGCGCAATGCCTCTGTGGATTCATTGGTCGCCGCGGCAATTTCATTAACGGGATTTTCGGTGGGCAGCATATAAAACGCATGCGTCATGCCAATATAACGCCGTGTGACAACGTCAATCCCTGCCGCTTTTAAGGCATGGCCATAATCTTCAGCCTCGTCCCGGAGGGGATCAAATTCAGCGGTCATAACCAGCGCGGGCGGCAAGCCAGACAGATCAGAAGCGCGAATGGGCGCGACATCGGGATGATTGCGGTCTGCGATATTGGGAACATAACAATCCCAGAACCACTTCATCGCACTGGCCGTGAGCAAATACCCTTCGGCATTTTCAGAATAAGAGGCACGATCAAAATTTGCCTCAATAACGGGATAAACGAGCAATTGAAAAACGAGATTTAATCCCGCATCTCGGGCGCGAAGGGCGACACAGGCAGCCAGATTGCCCCCGGCACTATCGCCAGCCACGGCAATGCGGGACGAATCAATCTCCAATTCATCCGCTGAAGATGCCGCCCATAACGTAGCGGCAAAACAATCGTCAATTGCACCGGGAAAAGGTGTTTCTGGCGCGCGGCGGTAGTCAACTGAAACGACAACACACCCCACATCGTGCGCGAGTTTTCTGCATTTAAACTCCCCAGTATCCAGATCGCCCAGCACCCACCCCCCGCCGTGAAACCACATGAGAAGCGGCAACCCTCGATCCTCATTGGGGCGATAAATGCGAATGGGGATCTCCCCCGTTTTACTCGAGATCGCGCTATCTTCCGCATGATAAATAGGCGGCAGCATATCATCTGGCATTTTGCGCGAATCGTTAAAAGCCCTTGCAGCTGCCACCCCTCCGCTGTGCAAATCCGTCAGACCATCCTCGTGCATTGCGTTTTCAAATGTCTGCACGAATTTCTGTATTTCCGGATGTGGTTGGCTCATAGTTATATCCCTCACTCTGGCATTGGAACGGGTCTCGCGTCCTCTGTGCGAATACTCCAATCCGCCAATTTTAATTGCAAATCTGCGATAACATCGCGGTGATCGGCATTATCCACCACATTGTACAATTCCCACGGATCGTTCACCAGATCGTACAACTCATCCCGATCCCCCATAGGATCATGCACATATTTCCATTCTGCAGAACGCACCATCTTGCGGCGGCCCTCAGCTTCGCGCCATTGCAAAGACTGCCCAATAGCCCGCCGTCCCCAGGGCTTCTCAAGCTGCTCTAAATCCGCCATAGTAAATGCCGGCCCACCCGCGCCGTATTCTGAAAACGCCGCATCTCTCGGTGTAGCATCCGTAACCGTGGGCAATCCCTCCCCGTGCATAGAACGCGGCACATCGTGTCCCTGCAATTGCAAAACCGTCGGTACAATATCGATCAAATTGACACAGCTCTCATCCACCACGCCCTGCGAAATCTGTCCCGGCCACGACACGATAAGCGGCACGCGCGTCAGACAATCGTAAAACGCGCCTCCTTTGGCGATTTGCGCGTGTTCGCCCGAAAAATCGCCGTGATCTGCACAGAAAATCACAATCGTATTCTCGCGCAAATTGAGTCGATCCAGCGCGTCTAAAATCTGCCCCACGCCATCATCCAAAAAACGCACCATCCCGTGATACACCCCCACGCACCCCTTTACGTCTTCAATCGGGTCCCCTTCCACCCCAATCATCGCATGCAGTACCCGGTTGCGTTCGGGCGCTGTACCATCGCTATACTCATCCGCTCGCCAGGGCGGCATCACCACATCATCGGGTGCAATCGCATACTGTTCGGGGCATTCATAAGGCGTATGGGGATCGGGAATGGAAACCCACAGCGCGAACGGCTCATTGCCAAATTGCTCTAAAAACCGCACAGTCTGCCCCGCCACAAGCCCGGTCGAATAATCCTCCAGCGGAAAATCGCTAACCCCATATGAAAACTGCGGACTAATATCCGGCATATTCTTTCTCACCGCATGTGCTGCATTAATCGACTCAATTGGCCGAAACCAATACATCCTCTTTGTCGTGGGGTCCCTGGGCAATCCTCCATGTCCGATCTCACACCACACATCGAACAAATCGAGATCGCTTTGTTCCTCAAAACAGTGATTTTTCCCAATCAGCCCGCACCGATATCCCGCAGCTTTCCACAGCTTAAACGCATGCGTAGCATCCCCTGGCATCAGCGTCTGATTCCGCCGCCCACCGTGCGAATGTGGAAACTGAGAGGTCCAAAACGAAATGCGACAAGGCACACACAGCGGATGCGGCGTAACCGCGTGTTTGAACAACACACCCTCATTCGCCATCCGCTCTAAAGATGGCGTATGACAAAACGCACTGCCGTATAAATGGCTCGCCGTTGCCTTCATCTGATCGCTCATAATGATAATCACATTGGGTTGGTTCATATATCCTCTCCATTTACCATCACCGGTTCACCACACTCGGCACTGAGCTTCACCGCCTCAATCACAGCCATCGTATGCCGCACAGACCTGCCATTGGCATCGGGCACTTTTCCATTGAGACAACAATCTACAAATTCGGCAATCTGACTGGGCATCCCTACCCGCGATGTCACATCTATGGGCACTTCTTTGCCATTGACCATCAATTTCTGATTGGTCATCCAGATAGATCCCTCACTACCCATAATATACGTATCGTGTGCGCCAGTATGCGTCACCACAGTTTGAGTCAGCACACTCACCGTGCCATCTCTGTGATTCATAATCGTCGAATAAGAATCCTTTTGCCCTGCGTACCGCTCTGCACTTTCACTGCCTTGCGAATATACCTTTACAACTGGAGAATCGATATACCAGGGTAAAATATCGTACTCGTGCGGACCAAAACAATACAAAACACAAACACCGCCCAATTCCAAATCGAGATACCATGACCGGTCAGGAGGATCAAAATTGCCGTATCGCCTGCGGATCATGTGTCCAACCTCGCCAATTGCACCCTCCTGAATCAGCGCCTTCACCCTCAAATTCACGGGAAAGTGTCGCATCACCTGTCCCACCATCAGCACCACACCGGCATCTTCACACGCAGCAATCATGCGGTCGCATTCTGCCACAGACAGTGCCATTGGCTTTTCAACCAGCACATGTTTTCCCGCACGCGCCGCGGCAATCACCTGCTCGGCGTGTACTTTGTGAATCGAACACACATGCACGGCCTCAACTTCGGGATCATTCAATAAATCATCCAACATCCCATAAGCGCGGGCATTGTGCTCAGTGGCAAGAGCCTCTGCCCGACTGAGGTCAATATCCATAACCGCCGCCAGTCGGATATTCTCATTGGCTGCAATACCGCGCGCATGTCCCCCCGCATTCGAACCTGCGCCAATCAGTCCAACAGATAAAACGTCCTTCATCATGTCCCCCTGAGATTTGTGCCACTAATTTCAGTTGCTCGTGCAATAGCTTTTGTTTTCTTTATTATTCTCTCACAAAGGAGCAATTTATGAACCCTGTAAAATTTGGCATTGTTGGCATTGGCGGTTTTGGACAAACACACGTACGCTCTGTTGAAGCACTCGAACGAAAAGGATGCGCGCGCCTCGATGCCGCCGTTGTCATTGACCCGGAAAATCATCCCGAAAAACTCGCCGAATTTAAAACCCGCAAGGTTCGCGTTTACGACACATTTGACGACCTCCTCAGCGCAGGAGGCATAGACTATGTCACCCTGCCTATTGGCATTCACTATCACGTCCCCTATTCCGTCGCAGCGCTCGAAGCGGGATTCAATGTCATCTGTGAAAAACCACTATCAGCCACGGTACAGGACGCCAACCATCTAATCAATATAAAAAATAAAACAGGCAAAATCGCGCTCATCGGATATCAATCGATCTATGCCCCCAGCATCCAGACCATCAAAACCCGCTTATCGGATGGTCGGCTGGGCAAGTTGCACGCGATTCGCATCAAAGGCGGCTGGCCGCGCAACAACCTGTATTACAGCCGCAATACCTGGGCCGGGCGGCTCACACTCGACGACACATGGGTTCTCGACAGCCCGATCAACAACGCCATGGCACACGACCTCAACAATGCGATGTACCTGTGCGGCGCAACCCAACACGAATCGGCCATGCCCGAGACCGTGCAGGCAGAACTCTACCGCGCCCGCGATATCCAGACACTCGACACAGCCGTACTCCGCATGGTCGCAAATGGCGTTGATGTCCTCATCGGTCTCTCCCATTCCACACGCGAAAATTTTGGTCCCCTCATGCGACTCCAGTGCGAACATGGAATGGTAGAATGGAGTCGTCCGAGTTCAATCATTCGCTACAACGACGGCAGCACAGAATCCTTTGAAGAGCACAACTTGCGCGACCATCACAGTCCGTTTCACAACGCCATCGACGTATTGCAAAACAACGCCACGCCCCTGTGCCCGCCAGAAGTCGCGCGCGCGCAAACCCTGTGCGTCAATGGCGCCCACGAAAGCTGTCCCAATATCGCCACGGTCGATCACAGTGAAATCGAAGTCGTCAAACGCGATGGCGCCACTTTCCACATCATCAGGGGGCTCGACGACCTGTTAGACCACAGTTTTCGCACGGGCAAAATCTTCTCGGAACTCGGCGTCAACTGGGCAATCTCAACCCAGCCTTATGACATGGCGAACTACGACTATTACCCTCACGGCGGCAAATAGTTCAAAAACCAGGCCAGCGTCCGCCGCGCACTATCGCGGCGGTTTTTCTCTTTCCGAAACCCATGGCCCTCGCCCGGATACACCACCAACCCCACCGGCACCCCCAGTGATTCCAGTGCGCGGCAGGTGACTTTGGACTCTGACAGCGGACAAATCGGGTCCTGATCGCCGTGCAGCAACAGAAGCGGCGTGCGAATTGCGCCCAAATTGGGAAACACATCGCCCCCGCGCGTACGCTCTGTAATCGGCCAGGATAGCGGTTCCAAATACTCTGTCTCATACGTAAAATCACCCGTCTCCAGAGTCATCCGCCGATTGTCGATAAAACCGAAAAGCGCGACACCCGCCTGAAATCGATCCGTCACAGATAGTGCCCGCAGTGTCATATATCCCCCGTAAGACGCACCAAAAATACCTACCCGATTTTTTAATGCAAGACCCTCTTCCATCAAAAAATCGACACCTGAAATAATATCCTCGAGATCGGCCCGCCCCTGGCATCCGATATTGCTCCGCGCGAAATCGTCTCCAAACCCCAGAGAACCCCGAAATGCCGGACGAAAAACCCGGTAGCCCGCTCGCAGCAAATGGCGATATCGAACTACCTCACTGCGCACATTCTCCACTGGCGCAGCAGGTCCCCCGTGTGCCGACACCAGCAGCGGGGCAGAGCCTCTAAGGCCATCCGCTTCGTAGAGCACCCCTTCTATCTCCATGCCATCGGGGGATTCCCATTCCATTTCTAAAACGCGCAAATCCTCGTAATTCTCCGGCTGAGGCAAGGGCACCCAACGCGTTCCCGTCCAAATTGCGGGAAATCGCTCCGCGTCTTCAGTTTCAAAAATAGCCAGCCCATCGGGCATCCACACTATATCTGATACCGCGTCCAGATCGCCAAATGTCCCTTCTGGCGTCCCATCCAGAGCCAGCACTTCCGTCTGCGTTTCCAGACCCTCTACAAACGACACCCAGGCGGTTTTTTCTCGAGGTCCCCAGCCAAAGCGCGCAATACAGCGCCCGCCCTCTGTGAGATTCACCCGTTCGCTGCCATCCCAGGACAACCACCACAAATCTGTATGTGTCGTAATGGGATACTCCGCCTCGTGATTGGCTTCGTAAAGAAGCGCAGAGCCATCCGAAGCCATCACCACGCGACCGACTTTGCCTGCACCCTCGGTCAACTTTCGCACCTCATTTGTATTCAAATCAAAGCCGTAAAACTCTCCCCGCTGCGCTTCTTCTGGAATAACATTGAGAGATTCTCGCCAGGCGATTCGGCGTCCATACCGACACATACTCAAGTTCCCGCATCCTTCTGGCACATCGGCAAGGTCGTGCCAACCTTCGATTGAAGCATATCGACACAGCGTGACCTTTTCTCTCGACGCAGGATAAAAATAAGGTGCTTTGGGATCCACAGGCTCGCGGCGATCCACAAGAGCACCCACAACCAACCCCCGTATTCCCCATTTGACATCATAGGAGATCGTCCCTCTGGGAATGGTGAGCAAACGCCCCTTTGTACCATCCAGATCAACCCGCCATAGCGCGCCTTCAGATTCGACCAGCGCACAATTTTCATCGGCTGACCATAAGCGCGTCACAGAATCAAACACGGGTTCGAGCACAGCCCTCTCTGCGGTCAACTTAAACAAAGAGCCGCTCAATATCACAAATAACACATCGGGACCAACGCGCACCATGTCCTGTACGCGCTTGAGATCCAGAGCCGTATCTGTCAGACGATCTAAATGCGACGGCAATTTGACATCATCCAGCAACACATCCATAGCAATCCTTCCGACCAGAACTCCATGCACGATGCAATAAGACAAACAAATCGCCCCAAAAGATAGTGTTAGACCACAAGATACGCAATAGCACAATGCATAAAAAACAATAGCCTGCCCTAAATGATACAGAGTAGGCCATTTTGTTTTGCTCAACTTGACCAACAGAAATACTTTGCCATACCTGTGTCCCCATCCTATCTTGTCCCGTCCTTTTGATTCGCCCGAACTCACCCTTATTCCGGAGCACCTTATGGCTCGCAACCTCCTATTAATCACCACCGATCAACAGCGCTGGGACAGCCTCCCCTGTTACGGCCTCGACTTTATGCAAACCCCCAACCTCGACCGCCTTGCACTTGAAGGCATGGTATTTGACCATTGCATTGTCCCATCCCCCGTATGCGTGCCTTGCCGCGCATCTATTATGAGCGGGCAGTACCCCAGCGTAACCGGCGTGCTCGGCAATGGCAACTGGCTACCCGATCACGTGCCGACATGGCCGCGCATCATCTCGCAGACCGGACGTCGCACCGCAGCCATCGGCAAAATGCACTTTCATCCATGGGATTCACACCAGGGCTTTGACGAACGCATCATGGCCGAAGACAAACGGCACATTTTCCTGCCCGACCACCACGTACAATTTCTCGCTGCACACGGCCTCGACCGACCGCACCCCACCACATTGCCGGGATATTACGAAAATCTGGGCGCATCCATCACACCGCGCGAGCGCAAATTCCACGTCGATGGCTTTGTCGGCGACCAGGCTGCCGAATGGCTCCAACAAAACGGAAATGCCCCCTTTGCCGCATGGGTCAGCTTTCCCGGACCGCACGACCCCTACGATCCCCCCGAAGACATGGCCCGTATGTATGCCGACGCGCCCATCCCCGAACCCGTAGGTTCCCCGGAAGAACTCGCCGACAAACCACCTGCCCAAAGAGACCGCGGTCGAGGCAGCCTGTCCAACTCCATGTTCCGCCTGGACTATTCACAGGCCACGCCAGAGCACTACTACAAATGGCGCAAGCATTACTACTCGAATATCAGCCTGATTGACGAAGGCATTGGCAAAATCATCGCCGCACTCGAAGCCCATGGCGTACTCGACGACACCCTCATTATCTTCACCAGCGATCACGGCGACGCACTGGGCGATCACGGCCTGCCCTTCAAAGGCTTCTTTTACGACTGCATGTCTCGCGTGCCCCTCATCATTCGCGGTCCCGATGTCCCCGCCTATCAGTGCGCACCGGGCCTTGTCAGCATCATTGATCTCGTACCGCTTTTTTATCATGCCTGCGATGTCGAAGCACCCAGCACACTTCAAGGAGAAGACATTCGCCCGCTATTCAAAGACCCCACCTCGACCATTCGACAGGCTGCATTTTGCGAAATCGGCGGTCGCGCTATGGTGCGAACCAAACGCTACAAATACGCGCACTACGCCGATGGATCTGCCGAACTCTACGACCTCGAAAACGACCCAGACGAACTCGTCAACCGCGCGGGCGACGCACACCTCGCCCAGGTTGAACACGACCTCAAATCCCGCTTGCTCGAACACTGGATTGACAATCAGAAACACCAATCGAACTACGTCTCTGCCCCGCAATACTGGGTGCGAGAGGCACTCGAAGCCGATTACAAAAAACAACGCGAAGAAGGCGGTGATCTGCGTTATAGACCGCTGTATTGAAAGGAGTTTCCCTTGAAAATCACCGATGTCGAAACCATTCAATTCAAATATATCGCCAACACAGAACAGGACAGCGATGGACACGGACATCCAGGTCCCGAACGCGAAGCTGTTCAAACCCTGCTCGTAATTTCAACCGACGAAAACATATCCGGATACTGGTTCGGTGCAAATGCACGGGTAATCAACAGCATGGTCAAGCCAGAACTCATTGGCAAAGACCCCTTTATGCGCGAACAAATCTGGCGCGACCTCAACCACCGCCAGCGCATCAACTCAGACACGATAACCGACAAAGTCATCATGTCCATTGATCTTGCCCTCTGGGACCTGGCCGGGCGCGCCCTCAATCAACCCGTTTACAAATTGCTCGGCGGGTACCGCGACAAAGTACCCGCTTATGCCTCTACCATGTGCGGCGATGACCTCGAAGGTGGTCTCGCCACGCCCGAAGACTATGCCCGCTTTGCCGAATGGTGCATGAAACGCGGCTACCCCGCTTTCAAGCTCCACACCTGGCAGCCACCTTACGAGGGTGCCCCCAGTGTCAAACGCGACCTCGAAGCCTGCGCTGCCGTGCGCGAAGCAGTCGGTCCCGACGTACCCCTCATGCTCGATCCCTATCACTATTACGATCGCGAAGCCGCGCTCGCCCTGGCAAAAGGACTTGAAAAACTCGACTATTACTGGATGGAAGAACCCATGGACGAGCACAGCATGTCGTCCTATGTCTGGCTCTGTGAACAAACGTCCTTACCAATATGTGGTCCCGAGACCTGTGAAGGCAAAATGTATGTGCGCGCCGAATGGATCAAAGCCGGTGCCTGCGACATTTCTCGCTGCGGCGTCGGCGATGTGGGCGGTCTGACTCCCTTGATGAAAACCGTTCACCTGTGCGAATCCTTTGGCATGCGCTGCGAAATCCACGGAGGCGGTCCCGGCAACCTGCACGCCCTGTGCGCCATGACCAATGGCGAATTTTACGAACGCGGTCTCCTCCACCCCTTCATCGACTTCGACGAACACGCGCCCTGGCTGCACGAACACGGCGAACCTATGGATGACCAGGGATTCGTTCACGTTCCTCAGCGTCCGGGATTGGGCATGAACATCAACTGGGATTATATCGAAAAAAACAGGATCGGGATATAAGGATATTCCTACCCCTAACACTAACACAGGAGAATTTTATGGACAAAGTACGCATCGGTGTTATCGGCATCGGCAACATGGGCAGTGGACATTGTCTCTACTTGCACCCGGGCCAGGTATCCAATGCCGAACTAACCGCCATCTGCGACATAGATTCCGACCGCATCAAGTGGGCGCGCGAAAATCTGGGCGAAAACGTCCGCACATTCGACAGTGCCGATGATATGATGGCCTCTGGAACCGTCGATGCCGCCATCGTCGCCACACCGCACTACCTGCATCCGCCACTGGCAATTCAAGCCATGAACAGCGGATTGCATGTACTCATCGAAAAGCCCGCAGGTGTTTATACCAAACAGGTCCAAGAAATGAATGCCGTAGCTGAAAAAAGCGACCGCGTTTTTGGCCTCATGTTCAACCAGCGCACCATAGGCGCGCACCAAAAACTCAAAGACCTGGTCGCATCGGGTGATCTGGGCGAAATTCAGCGCACGAACTACATCATCACCACCTGGTTCCGCTCGCAAAGTTATTACGATTCAGGCGGTTGGCGCGCGACCTGGGAAGGCGAAGGCGGCGGCGTCCTGATGAACCAGTGTCCGCACAACCTCGACCTGTGGCAATGGATTTGCGGTATGCCCATCCGATGCAGGGCATTTGTCGGATTTGGCAAATACCACGATATCGAAGTCGATGACGAAGTCACCGCCTATGTGGAATATGAAAATGGCGCAACGGGTGTATTCATCACCACAACAGGCGAAGCCCCCGGCACCAACCGTCTCGAAATCACTGGCGATCGCGGCAAAGTCGTCATGGAAGGTGGAAATATCACCTTTTGGCGCACCCGCGAATCCGTCAGCAAATTCTGTAAAGAATACAAAGGCGGCTTTGGCAGCCCCGAATCCTGGAAATGCGACATCCCCACAGGCAGCAGCGGCGAAGCCCATCGCGGCATCACGCAAAACTGGGTTGATGCCATACGCACGGGTAGTCCACTCCTCGCACCTGGGGTTGAAGGAATCAAAGGCGTCGAACTCGCCAATGCCATGCTCTTATCTGCCTGGACAGACAACTGGGTAGATATCCCAGTGGACAGCGACCACTTCTATGAAAAACTGCGGGAAAAGATCAAAAATTCCAATACAACTAAAAGCGCGGAAAACAGCACCGTGCTCGACGTATCCGAGACGTATTAAAAAGAAAAAAGTAACTGGACGCCTGCTTTAAGCATGCAGGCGTGACGGTTCTACACTGGACCAGACCCGTTCATCGTCATCGCGGCATGATGTTGAGCCGCGATCCAGAAGGTTTTTAGCTAATCATCAAAAATTCGAGGGCCGATCCTCAAGAAAAGAACCGACCCCCACGCGGAAGCTGACTGATGAATAAGTTATCCGCATTCTGTGACAAACGGGTTTCGGATAAGTTACGGGCACGTCAAATCGACTTGGGCACCTCAAAAAACACCAGATCCCCCGACACTGCATCTGACCAATCGTCAATCGGCAGATCAATACCCGCAACGCCACAAGTCGGCACATTGGCAATAGTAGATCCCGTTAGTTGGTTGACCAATACAGTCATATCCGGGTTGTGTCCGATCACCATAACTTCCCGGTAGCGATTATCGACTTCTCGAATCAAATCCAGCACATCCCCACTATGTCCCGAATAAATGCGTTCGTGCCATGCAATCCGTTTTTTGGAAAACTTGAGAGATTTGCGCAATCGCTTGACAGTAGATCGCACGCGCTTGGCCGTGCTGCACAACACGTAATCTGGCTTGACCTTCCACGCCCGCTTCAGATATTTTCCCATGCGCGGCGCATCCCTTTTTCCGCGCTTGTTCAGGGGCCGATCAAAATCAGCCAACCCGACATAACTCCAATCCGACTTGGCATGACGCACGATATAGAGCCTTTTCATAAAGCGTTCTCCGTTAAGGTTGTACACGCATAAAAATATACGCAACCAATAGGCTTTTACAACACAATATCACAGACATCTTCATTCCGGAAGAATATAAAGTCTCAAGTCACTCGGCGGTGGGATCTTCTCTCGGGGGAGGTCCCGATTGCGCCCCAGCGTTTCCCAGCGCAAGAGATATCGCTCACCGGGTCTTGTGCCCGCCCCGCGCGCCCACCGCGTGTTGATCCTCATCCCCGGATATTGAGAAGTCGTCCGCGCCAATTCTCCTGGTATCGCACTCGGGGGCTGCGGATACGTCCCGACCACGTGCATGGTTTGGGGATCCAATTTCCAGATCCCCCGTCCTTCTCTCGCATGTATATAGCTCATACTCAGGCCCCCATCGGATTCCACCTTTATGCTGCCCAATCGAATCTCTGCGACAATTGATCCGCCCCCTCCAAATTCCCACCGATAGGTCCAATCACTCACCTTGTAAATGACCCATTCGCCGTATTCCAACCGAGCACAATAGGCTTGCGTGTATCCATTCTCATCGTGCTTGTGATAACTAATCACCGGGCGTTTCTGATGATCAAAACCCAATGACTGCGTCATATTGATCATTCCTCCCCTCGATGGTACGGGATCGACAATAGCGCCGCTTTCTATTGTAATCGGTAACTCCAGCGCATCGCCGCCCCCCGTCTCCCAGGCGACCAGGTCGCGGCTGCGGGCGTATGAGATATCGTGATTGGTCGCAGCATCGGGTGTATCGCGCCACATCCAGATCATGTGGAACATCCCATCGGGACCTTTCTGGGGGCTGCGGGCGTACGCATTCATGCGCCCTAACCCATCCAATAACGGCATATCGTGCAACCGCCGCCAGATTCTGGTCTCAACATCATAGATATTATAAAATTCAACAGCATTACCACTACTGCCATCTCGATATCGGAAAATCAATTCATTATTCGGACCGCGCATAAACACGGGATAAGTGCAGCGATCCTCATTTTTTCCCACCATCGAATCAATGCGTTCAAAACTCGTCACATCAAGTGGTCGTATTGTGCGAAAGTAAATCAGCGGATCCACATGCATATTACCACTCAGATGGATATGATCGTCGGTGTCAATAGCCATGGTCAGATAATTGTGGGTGTCCCATCCAGTTTCCGACGACAGTCGGCCTCGATTTTCCAGCCATACACCTTTGGGCTGTTCAAATGTCCACGTCCCGGCATCTAAATTTCTCATTCCCACCATCATTTTGCGCTCGGCATCGTAAAATGCGACAAATTGCACATCGTCATAAGTCAACAGGTCAAAACTAACGGGATGCCCAGCCCATACCTTCGAGATAAATAACGAGCCGAGAATTTTCCTATCATTTCCTGTCGCGATCGTCCCATTTGATGCGACTGTTTTGCCGAAGGTAGCGGCAAAACGCAAAAAATCGCCAAACCCGATCTCGCCATTGCCATCCAGGTCAAAACGGTCTTCGTAATTTTCATCGCCCTGGCGCGACCCAAATCTGGCCACAAAAAGCAAAAAGTCGGGAAAATCAACCACACCGCTATTATCAAAATCTGGACTGGAGACTTGTTCTAACGCGACATTAGCTCGAAGAGGTTGGATCAGAAGCACAATGGTTAGCAAGACGAAGATATTCCTACACATGGCATCTTACTCCTATCGACAAAAAAAGGGCTTGCGATGCATATATCACAAGCCCTTGCTTTTATTGTGGTGCCGAAGAGGGGATTCGAACCCCTACACCCTTTCGAGTACTGCCCCCTCAAGACAGCGTGTCTACCAATTCCACCACTTCGGCACAAAATCTACGGCGTGGTACTGCCGGTATCGGCCGGTGCTGTTTGGGTTGTTCCTTCGGTCGGTTTGGTTTCCGGAAAGGTCAAAGGTTGAGGAATTTGCTGCATGGGCATCTGACCTTCTTCCATTAATCGCTCAGCAGCCGTTGACGGCACAGAATCAGTCGAACGTCCCGCATACCAAAGCCCGATGCACGTTAGCGCAAAAATAATTCCCACATACGTCGTCACTTTTGCCAACATAGGCACGGCACCACCACCGCCAAACATCGATGTCCCACCACCCATACCGCCAAAAGCACCGCCGGACAACCCACCACTTCTGCCGGGCTGCATCAAAATAACCAGAATGAGCACCGCACAAACTATCACATGCACAATCAAAAGAAAAATTTCCATATTATCCTCTATATAGCCGCTTTCACAATAGCGGCAAAATCCTCAGCTTCCAGCGAAGCCCCGCCGATCAATCCTCCATCAATATTGTCCTGCTCAAACAACTCGGCCGCATTATCGGGCTTCACAGACCCGCCGTACTGAATGCGAATCCCCTGTGCGACATCGTCGTCATAAAGTTGAACCAACACCTCGCGGAGAAACGCATGGACGGCCTCTGCCTGTTCTGGCGTCGCCGTCAGTCCCGTGCCAATGGCCCAAACAGGCTCATAAGCCAGGGTAATCCCTCGCATATCGTCAGCGCAAACGCCGTTGAGAGCACCCCGCGTTTGCGTCTCAACCACCTGCTCAGTCACATCGGCCTGACGCTCGTCAAAAGACTCGCCAATACACACAATAGGCTTCAATCCAGCACTCAGAGCTGCCTTTAAGCGGCGGTTGACAGTCGCGTCTGTTTCGCCAAAAAACTGCCGTCGTTCAGAGTGTCCTAATATAACGTATTCACAACCGCAAGTCAACAGCATGGGGGCCGAAACCTCACCCGTAAAAGCACCCTCAGCCTCCCAGTACATATTCTGAGCACCCAGCCCTATACCAGTGCAGCACACCACACTTGAAACCCGTTCCAGCGCCGTAAAAGGCGGACATATTGCCACATCTACACCCGTCATGCCCGATACTGCATCCACCACGCATCGCGCAAGTATTTCTGCCTCATCAGGTGTTTTATTGAGCTTCCAATTTCCCGCCACAAACGGCGTTCGCATCGCTACTCCCTTTCACAATTTGAACATGCACCTATTCTTCCTCTTCCCTATCCGAAAGTGCCGCCACACCGGGCAGTGTTTGGCCTTCTAAAAACTCCAGAGAAGCCCCACCCCCGGTCGAGACATGGCTCAATTTTTCCGCCACGCCAAAATCTGCCATCGCAGCAGCAGTTTCCCCACCGCCAACAATCGTCGTTGCACCGCGCTCAGTCGCCGTAACCAGTGCGTTGGCAACCGCACGCGATCCTTTTGAAAACGAAAAAATCTCACATACTCCCAGAGGTCCATTCCACACCACGGTTTTGGCGTTTAAAACTACATCGGAAAATCGCTTCCGCGTCTCAATCCCAATGTCAAATCCCTCCAAATCTGCTGGAATTTGATCTCGCGGTACAATCTGAGCAGGTATCCCATCCGTCATCTCTGCTGCCACAACCGTATCGGTTGGCAATATCAGATCTACACCTTCAGCCTCTGCGCGCTTTAACAAATGGGTAGCGACCCCAACGCGATCTTCTTCCAACAACGACTTCCCTATTTCCAGACCCAGAGCCTTAAAAAACGTAAATGCCATACCACCGCCAATGAGCAAGGTATCTACTTTTGAAAACAAATTTTCAATCACATCAATCTTACCGGAAATTTTTGCCCCTCCCATAATCGCGACATAAGGCCGTCCCGGATCGGACAATGCCGTACCCAAATAATCCAATTCTTTCTGCATCAACAAACCCGTAGCACAGTCAACAAAATAATGGGTAATCCCCTCAGTAGAGGCATGCGCGCGATGGGCACTGCCAAAGGCATCGTTGACATACACATCGCCCAATTCCGATAGTTGTGTGGCAAAACCCGGCGCATTTTTTTCTTCGTCAGCGTGAAATCGCAAATTTTCGAGCAGTACAACCGAACCTTCGGGCGCGCGTTTCACCAATGAGGTCGTTTCCTCGCCCACGCAGTCTGGCGATAGAAGCACTTCGCGCCCCAGCAGCACTTGAAGGGCTTCGGCCACGGGTTTAAGCGATAATTCAGGCATAACCTCACCCTCAGGGCGCCCTAAATGCGACATCAACACAGGCAGCCCCCCCGCATCCAAAATGTGCCGAATCGTCGGCAAAGAAGCCCGCAAGCGCGTATCATCAGCGACCTGCCCATCTTCAATGGGCACATTAAAATCAACGCGCACCAGAACGCGCTTACCCCTCAAATCCAGATCTGTAATCGACAACTTCGCCACGCCAGCGCCTCTCAAAAGTCAAAATCAGCGACTATTTTACATCTCCGCCAACTTCGCGATCAAATCCACGCACCGATTGGAATACCCCCACTCATTGTCGTACCATCCACACACCTTCACCATATAGCCCGACATCACTGTGGTAATCATCGAATCGAAAATACAAGAATGGGCATTGCCCAGGATATCGGCAGAAACAATGGGATCATCGGTGTATTCCAGAATACCTTTCAAACGCCCATAAGCTGCACATTCAAAGGCATTGTTTACCTCTTCTGCAGTCACCTCTTTTTTCAGCACCGCGACAAAATCGGTAAATGAACCATCTGGCGTGGGCACGCGCACGGCCATGCCGTCGAGTTTGCCATTGAGTTCGGGAATAACCAGGCCCACTGCACTCGCCGCGCCCGTTGTCGTCGGAATCATCGACAGGGCGGCAGACCGCGCACGGCGCATATCGGAATGGGGCGCATCGATCAGACGTTGATCTCCTGTGTAAGAATGAATAGTGGTCATAAGCCCGTGTACAACGCCAAATGCATCGTGCAACACACTCACCATAGGCGCCAGACAGTTGGTCGTACACGAAGCATTGGAAATAACCGTATCGTCTTTTTGTAAAACGACATCATTAATTCCCATCACCACAGTGGGCAAATCTCCTTTGGCGGGCGCAGAAATAATCACCTTTTTTGCCCCTTTTTCTCCCAAATGGGCACTCGCGGACTCTTTATCGGTAAAAAAGCCCGTCGATTCAACCACCACATCCACACCCAATGACCTCCAGGGCAATTGTGCCGGATCTCGTTCGGACAAAACAGCCACCATTTTGCCATCTACTACAAGCGCATCAACCGATGACTTCTCCACTTGTACGCCGTTTTTCAGATGATTAACGCACCCGGGATACCGCCCGTGTGTCGAATCGTATTTGAGCAAATGCGCCAGACTAGCAGCATCGGTCAAATCGTTTACAGCCACCACATTGAGACCACGCGCCATAGCCGCGCGAAATACCAGCCGTCCAATCCGCCCAAATCCATTGATTCCTACTCTCATTCCTACCATAATTTCCTCCAAACTCATTATCCGAAAAATACTTTGGCAATATCGTAAAGACCCATATCCACCGTACGCAACTTCGACACGGCCTCTTTCAAATCAATCGCAACAATATTTTGTCCTCGCAGCGCCACCATCTTGCCAAAATTGCCTTCTTGTATCAGATCAATTGCCGCTATCCCAAATCGCGTCCCCAACACCCGATCATAAGCAGAAGGACTGCCCCCGCGTTGAATATGGCCCAGCACGGTTGCGCGACTTTCATATCCAGTGCGCCGCTCAATTTCATCACTCAGCAAATTGCCAATGCCCCCCAGGCGAACATGCCCGAATGCATCTTTTTCCTGAGATTGCAAAACCATACTGTCATCGTCGAGCTTGGCACCTTCAGCAGCCACCACAATACTGAATGTCTTCCCTCGGGCATGGCGTTTTCTGATGGTATCGCACACGTCATCCATATCAAATGGGACTTCCGGGATCAGAATCACATCTGCCCCCCCTGCAATACCAGCCTCCACGGCAATCCAACCCGCATGGCGTCCCATAACCTCGACAACCATCACGCGGTTGTGAGACTCAGCCGTTGTATGCAGGCGGTCAATCGCTTCCATCACGATATTGATAGCCGTATCAAAACCAAAGGTCTGGTCTGTGCCATCCAGATCATTATCAATGGTTTTGGGCACGCCTACTACTTTGATGCCCTGATCTGTGAGCTGATGGGCCACACCGAGTGTATCATCGCCACCAATGGCAATTAGTGCGTCCAGGCCCATTTTCTCCATCCCCCCTCGCACGAGCGCACCGCCATCTGCACCATCTTGATACGGATTTGTCCGAGAAGATCCCAAAATTGTACCCCCGCGCGGCAAAATCCCCGAAACAGCGTTCAAATCCAGAGGCACTGACAGCCCTTCAAGCATCCCTCGCCATCCCTCCTGCACACCCGTCATGTCGTAATTGTAAACCATAATGCCCTTGCGTACAATCGCGCGGATTACCGCATTAAGACCTGGACAATCGCCACCACCTGTAAGTATGCCAACGCGTTTTACAGACATAATATCTCCCTTACAAAATCACTATCACGAGCATAAGCGCCTGAGTCCTGTAAGATTTTCAAAGACCTGAAGTTTAAGGTATTGCAACATACCTGTCAAGCCCGTTGTATTTATCACAGGTACGCCCACTAAAAGATAAAATCAGCGTCAAGACCTCGATTTTTCTACATCTTGAGACAGATCATCTTCCCCCAATAAGGGACTGGCAACAGCACCAACAGACACGCATTGCGCCCCCGCAGATCGCAGAACCTGCGCACATGCATTGAGCGTCGCACCCGTCGTGATAACATCGTCTATCAAAAATATATTTCGCCCCTCAATAGACGGGGGATGACGCACGTGAAATGCTCCCTGTACATTGTATTGACGCTCCAAAACGCCCAGTTGCGTCTGTGTAGGTGTTGGCCGCACTCTTTTCAGCGCGTTTGCCAGCACTTGTAAACCCGACGCCCGTCCTGTAGCCCGTGCAATAATCTCACTCTGATTATATCCTCGTGCTCTTGTTTTTGCTGAGTGAAGTGGCACCGGGACAATCATCGTATCGGAATCGAATAAGCCCTCAATGCGCTGTCCCAGAGCTTTCCCTAATATCTGTCCGGGAAGTGTTTTTCCCCGGTATTTGAGCGCGTGAATTAAAGATCGGACACTATCATTAAATTGATACAAAATAACTGTTTGGTCAAATTCGTGTTCAAAATCCACCTCGTGTAATCCCGAATCCCAAATCTCCATATCATCCCAACACAAATCACACAACCCCGGTGAATCCGGCAGTGATGCCTTGCAAATCATACAAGACGACGGATAAACAAAATTGAGTGCCGCCTTCCAAATTTTACACATTATCTCCACAATCTTTCCTCTTCCCCACTTTTATTTTTTTTCTTAATCTAAAAAGTCTTATCTTCCCCTTTGAACCCACAACTCAACCGCGGAGATGTGCCGTGTCCCTGGAAAATGCCCGCGCAATCGTATTCGACCTCGACGGAACCCTATTTGACCTGACGCCCGTCGTACATGCCGCGCGTCAACGCGTTGCCGCTTTTCTGTTTTCAAACGGTTTTTTTGCCACCCGCGCCTATGCACGCCAACGCATCAATACGCTCGAACGTAAACACGGTCCTTATTATTCATCCTCGCCCTATTATTTCGCTTTTTTTGATATCGCCAAAGCCGTCTTCAAAGATAAACCCGATCAGGTACGCCGTTTTCTCGACAAACAAAAAACCGACCCGGAAGCCGAGCCAGTCGAAGCCCTTGTAGCTGAAATGGAGCGCGTTTACAATGCCGAAGATGTAGAAGACATTCGCCCCTACCCCGACGCCTTACATACTCTCCTGGAATTGCGCCAGGCGGGCTATAAACTATTTCTCGTCACGCTGGGCAGGGCGCGCCGTCAGCGCAACAAAATTGAACGCCTGGGCATTGCTCCTTATTTTGATCGCATAATCAACGAAGGTCCCCCTGCACATGCTTACTGGTTTTCAGAACTCATGGAAAGCCATAAGCTCTCTTCTGACCAACTCATCGTCGTTGGAGACCGCACCCACGATGAAATTCGCGCGGGTAATCGCCAGGGCCTCACCACAATCTGGTTGCGGCGCGGAAGATTCTCCCGAGAAACACCCGCGATAGGCGACCGCCCCGACTACGAAATCAAATACCTTGCCCAACTATCTACATTATTGCACCTCTCGCGGATCGGCAAAACCCCCGACCGATTCAGGGTTGCCGTTATCGGCGGCGGCACTGGCCTACCCACTGTCTTGCGTGGATTGCGTCCCTATACCCGTCATCCAACAGCTGTCGTTGCCGTGACCGATTCCGGTGCTTCCTCGGGGCGTATCCGCTGGAATTTGGGAGTCCAGCCCCCCGGTGACATTCGCAATGCCCTCACAGCACTCGCCGATCCCGAACAGATATCTCAGGGGCTTTTCAACGTCTTCCAACACCGCTTTCCCAACAGCGAGCAAGAATCCGGTATTTTTAAGAACGACCATATTGGCAATTTTCTCGTGGCTGCCCTCACTCAGCAACTCGGAGATTTTCATGCCGCTATAAAAACAGCCAGCAACATGCTGCACGTACAGGGTACAGTTTTCCCTGCCAGCACTGAAAATGTCGATATTTGCGCCAAACTGACAAACGGCGAACATCGCTATACCGAATGGATGGTCAGAAAACCCGGTAAACCACCTCTCGAGCGGGCATATCTCGTCACCAATGACGCTCTCTTGCGCGAACTCAATCGCAAAGACAGCGCGCTCGAGCGCGTCATAGATCCCGAAACAGGACAGGTTGAGATCCGCGTGCGCCAGGGGCACAAAGTGAGCCTGGAACAAAATCAGATCAGAGCACCGCGCGATGCTTTGCAAGCCATTGCAGATGCAGATATCGTCGTCATTGGACCGGGCAGCCTGTACACCAGCGTCATCACCAATCTCCTCGTACCCGATATTCAAAAAGCACTGATCAGACGCGCTCAGGGCAAAACCATCTACGTTTGCAACATCGTCACACAACCCGGGCAGACCGATAATTTTAGAGCCTCTGACCACCTCAAAGCGATCCTCAAACACCTACCCAAAAATCAGCGCAATGGCGTCATGGATCACACGCTGGTGCAGGACCTCCGCATTTTCCAGACACCCAAAAGCGAGGACTGGCACCCACTGATCAAAAAATACAAAAAAGATGGCAAAGTCCTGGTTGAATGCGATACAGAAACGCTCGACACATTCGGTCCCTGGACCCGCGCAGACTTTTTAGAAGAATTTCATCCCGATGCCATAGAGCGCGGCACCGGCGATTTTATCAGCCACGACCCGGCCAAAGTCGCCGATGCGATCTGTCGCATTTTCTGCGGCCTGAGCGTGCCCGACTATTGGGGCCTGGATGAATGACAGGAAAAATCAGAGGTATTATTTTTGACCTCGACGACACCCTCTTTGACTGCACGGGCCAACTCACCCAACCCGCGCGGCGCAGAGCCGCTCAAATCCTCGCTTCAGCACATCCCGACCTCTCATTTGAGACCGGTTATCAGCAACAGGTGTTGCTTTCCCAAACACATAGCTCTTCAGAGGCCATTCGCTTACTCGGCACCCAGTACAATATCCCGCCCAGCATCGTAGAACGGGCACTCAATGCGTACAATCCCCGCAACGTGGAAGCCATCACCCCTTTCCCCGATGTACTCTCCACCCTCGCTACCCTTGTCCAGCGCAGCTATCAACTCGCCCTTGTCACCTCTGGAAATCCCGATCGTCAGCGCGAAAAAGTTCGCCTTCTCGGCTTGTGCGATTATTTTAGCGAGGGCGACAATACCCTCATTCTACAAGACGACCGAAAAAGCAGTGATAAAACACAATCCCTCACGCAAGCAGCAAAAGCACTATCTCTGTCCCATGTCCAAATTTTATGCGTGGGCGACAAACTCACCGACGAAATCGCCACGGCAAAAACCCTGGGTATGACCACCGTACGCATGCGTCACGGCCGACAAAAAAACAGAAAGCCCCAAACCCCATCAGAACATCCCGATATCGAAATAGACCGCATTTCTCAACTCCTATCCCTCCTGTCCTGACCCCTACACACACAAATCTCATCCCCTTGTTTTATACCAAGCGTCCTGCTTGCACTGCCCTCGCAAACCGCGACCTCCAGCGTATCCAAACTGCCGTAAAGCGCCAGCGCTTTCCCCTCTATGACCTCACTATATGTCTGGCATATCCGATCAAATCGGGTCTTGCCAATGATGATCTCAAAATCTCCATCGGGATATTTTTCATCAATGTGTGACCGCGCAATCATTGAGATTGCATTGCCAAAATGGTCAACGCACACCACCCGCCCAACGAGTGCATCGTCACGTTCTTCAACACCCCACAGATCACATGTGACTGGATCCTCAATTTCAGGCCCAACCTCGTCACAGGACACCCCCTTGAGTAAATGCGCCCCCACCTGAGCAAATACATCTCGTCCGTGAAAAGTCGGACTCACTTGCGGGCGCATCAATGCCGTGTTCTCAATCGTCACAATGCGCCGCACCATTTCTCGCTCATAAACAGGAGAAAACAGGCCATTATCCGGTCCAACATACAGAAATTGCTCTGTCTCAACGACAATACCCCGTCGATCACTCCCCACCCCCGGGTCAACCACTCCAACATGCACGCTACCCTCAGGAAAAAAAGGACACGCACAATACATGGCAAAAGCGCCAGCAGCAACATCCTGAGGGGATACTTGATGTGTTATATCTACAATTTGAGCACCTGGCACACAGGTGAGCACCACGCCCTTCATCGCGCCAACATAGCCATCAGAAATGCCAAAATCTGTTGTCAGCGTTAGTATCCGACTCATATCACCACCTAAAAGACATTCGCCTCTTTCATACTTAAGAACCGCTCTGAACCGACGATCAGATGGTCCAATACCTCAATCCCCATAATCTCACCGGCCTGCACCATGCGGCGCGTGAGTTCAATATCTTCTCGACTCGGTGTCACATCGCCGCTGGGATGATTATGCGCCAGAATCACACTCGCAGCAGATGACCCCACAGCTGGCGCAAACACCTCTCGCGGATGCACGAGTGAGGCATTGAGCGAGCCAACCGACACATCTTCGCGGCAAATCACCTGATTCCGCGCATTGAGAAAAAGCGCCACAAAATATTCTTTGCGCCGATCTTTGATATCGGTCAGAAACCCCAAAACGTCAACCGGGCTCGTAATAGAAGGTTCAATTCCTATTCCCTGATTGAGACCTCGTTTTGCCAGTTCAAATCCCGCGACCAAACCCGCGGCTTTTGCCTGCCCGATTCCCTTGATTGTCGTGAGCTCTTTCAGATCCATATCCACGAGTTTATTAACGGGATACCTCTTGATTATCCCGCGCGAAATTTCCAGCACATTTCTGCCCTCGTATCCCGTTCGCAGCAAAATCGCCAGCAGTTCCTCATCGCGCAATGCCTCTGGTCCCAAACGCTCGAGCTTTTCTCGTGGCATATCCACATCCGCCACACCTGCGATACCTCCTCTATTTTTCACAAAGCCATTCATACCCCATCTCCCTGATATTGTTTTTCACAACATCAGGCAAAATCGGTGCCGTTGATCGAGAGTTTTTCAAATCTTTTATTTATATATACTTATGGATTTAACGACAAAAAATCAGTGCGCTATTTGCAACACAATGTTCAATTCACATCCCGAAATATGAACATGCTGTTCTTCATCAAGCGTAAAAAAATCTACTCACAGCGTGCGCTTCTGTGCAAAAAGCCATTTCATAAACACCGGCTCGGGATCACAGCGATCACTGCTGAGTTGGGTATTGCCATTGTCGGCACCGGTAATCATTTTCATGGCAACACCATGTCCATCACCCGCCCAGACCGTGAACTTCATGTTCCCACCTAATTCCTTTATCTCCCCAAAAAGTTTTTGAGCGCGTTCGAATGGACAGACCTTATCCTGATCCCCGTGGAAAGCCCATATCGGAACATCTTTAATCACTGACGCATCGATAAATTCTTCTGTCTGAGGCAAACCCGTTCCAGCCGAAGGTGCTGCCGCTGCAAAATAATGGGGATCAATTTGTAAAAAGACATGGGTACCGTGGCCTCCCATGGAGTGCCCCAGAATGTATATTCTATCCATATCAACGGACGGCAATATTGCAATGAGATCCTTGATATTTTGGAGGTCTTCTGCATTCCACAAACGACTGACTTGAGGAGCGAGCACATAAGAGGGATAATCTGTTCGCCTCTGCTCGTCTGCAAGAAGTCTATTCCAGCCACGCAATTGTTTTCGATTATCTGTCCCTCGACCACCGCCACCATGCAATGAAACAATAACAGGGTAGCGCTTGTCCGCATCAAAATCTATGGGCTTCAACAGCCGATATGGCATCTCGTTGAAAACGTGAGGTTCGTAAAGTTCAACCCATTCATTTCCATCGGGTTGTGCATCTGTTTCTGATGTGGTAACCAACGAGCAAACCATGGTTGCAACAACTGCATCCCAAAAATATCTCTTCAACTGCAGGGGTTGATTCATGCCTTAATCCTTTCTTTTTTTGCCGGGGTTTACAGATTGCCCGACACCTCAATGGCCATCTTATCTCCAGCATTTAAGACCACTTCTTCTTCCATGGTCAAAGTCACTTTAGAATCGCTAAATAAAGTAGTCGTTCCAACCATCTCTCCACCGACGGAAGCAACAACCGATTGTACACGCCGACCTTCGGACAATTCAAATTCAAATATCCGAATGGGCAGGCGCCCCCATTCAACGCTTAATTCCATAACCTGCATTTCCACATCTCGTCTCTGTCTGAACAGGCCCCATCCTTCGGCTGCAATAAAAAAGGATACGTGATCATCGGGTTTCCATACAGGTGTAAAGCCAATCCGCGCTTTGGGACCTTCATATACAAAGCCCTGGCAAGCGAGCAACAACGACCACACACTCATCGCCCGTGCATAAAATTTGCCGCACTCATCATCGCCAAACGGATTTCCGCTATACCCCCACGACGCCGTATTCATCTCCGTCAACTGATCGCGCAGCTTGCCATCGTAGCGGTCGTAAACAGCCCGGGCAACCATCAGGCCTTCCTTGAGCATCCCAAACTGAACCATCGTTGCAGCAGCACCATACTCAAAACCCGTCATCGCCTCGTCGCCGTACTTCATACTGCGAAATGGCTGAGGACCCTTTGGCCAGGAAATCATCTTCATTGCCGCATCGTCGTTATCGACAAATTTTCTCGGCCTCTGTGTCGTCGTCCGAAAATGATGCTTGAAATTGTACTGCAAAAGAGACCGCAGTGCCGAACGGACATTTTCCTGAGGGTAGTACCCTGGCAAATTCACCTGCGGTGCCCACCACTCACCCAGTACCTGATCGATATGGCAACCATCTCCGTAGTCTTCATGGGCATCCTCGTCGGGGCTCTGCACGTAATACTCGCCATTCCAAAGCGTCCGATTCTGGTTTTCAGTTCCCCTTTCGCGCAACCTGCGATATCGGTCGGCGGACTGTGCATCATCTTCCAATACCGCCATCTCTTCACACGCCGCAAGAGCCGACAGATAAAGCGTCCCCATCCACGACGTTGACCCCGACAGTTCACCGTCAAGCGTATTGTGTTGCGAGCCAGATAACAAGCCATCTTCATCTGAATCCCAACGCGCAATCACAAAATCCATCGCCTTCTGCGCGCTGGGCCAATGCGCGTGTAACCACTGTTGATCTGAACTACACAGATACTCGCGATACGTACTCAAAATATCGCCGAGCATGCCATCAATTGCCGGACCTTGTATTTCAAAATGGCGATCGCTATGGCGAAAAGGCAATCCCCCATCTTCCTGCTGCAATGCAAACGTCTGCTCGCGCATTCTCCGCGCAATCTCGGGAAAAAGACGCGCATGCGCCTGTGCGTAGTGCCACACATGACTGCAATTCCCCAGACAACAACCCGAAGTTGGTGCGCAACCTTCATTAGCTCCAAAATACCCATCTTTTGCCCAAAAACACGTCTTGCTTCTCAGCACTGCAACCTGCGAACTGATTCGATCCAGCAACCAGTGTGGAAGATTAGACGCATAGAGCGTATCGTGAAAACGGCGCGTCTGTTGTGTCAAATCATCGAGATTAGCCTTGAGATACGAATAAACATCCAACGCGTCAGTCCACCAATTTGAATATATATTGCCGTGTTTCACCCAGATATGCGCACCATGGTTGGTGTTGGGAAAATACCAGGTGAGAACAAAGGTGATAGTGCGTTTTTCCCCTGGTCGAAGCACAAAGGGCGTAGCCAGCGCGCAATCAACCGTTTCGCCTGTACCCGACGGCTCCGATGATTCGACATATCCCAGTTCGCCATCTCGTGAAAACGCTTCATACAAATCGCGTAAGCTGGTCCAAGACGCTGTCGCACAGCCATTTTCCACCTGTGCCGACAGCACCATATCTACATCCGTTGACGACACCTGCGTCATATGAATCGAAGTCGCATCTTCCTCTCGAATCACCCGGTTGACATTGCCGCCATAACCTCCATTAGGGCTATCTCCCGTGATGCCAATCGCATTTTGTTGCGTAGCCAGAAAACTGACTTCCACAGGGGAATCACCCTCATTGCTCGCCGTCAGATTGAAAATCCCACACGGGATACTCGAAGATTTCACATCGAGGGGAATCAGCGGATTAAAAACCTCCATTTCGACCCGAAGGGGAAAAGCGGCATCTGCGAACTCAAACCATCCAAACGGGTATTCCCCCCTGAACCTCAGACGATCCATCGCGGGAAATACCCCAACATCCGAAGTCTGCAACGCCCTGACCGCAGACTCTTTTCCCCGGGGTCTTGCCCACACGGCAAAAAAGCTATTGGGCACTTCGACATGCTCAAAATTGTTGAATATTTGCCATACCGACCGCTCTGCCTTACCGTTCACCTGAATCAAACCTGCACCAATACCCCCCACTGGCAGAGAAATCGCATCCAGATATCGCCCTTCATAGACTTTTGTCTCGTCGGGATCGAACAAAGCGGGATCGTTTAGACGCGCTCTAAGCGCCTCCGCCGCCACCTCTTTTTCTTCATCTTCCCGTTGTTCCCGATCACGTACCCCCCGCTCTCGGAGCGTCTCTCGACCAGCCGCATCAACGTGTCGCGCGATATCCAACGGCGTCAGAGCCACATTGTATATGGCAACCTCATCTATTGCACAATTTACAGCTCTGTCCTCACCATTTTCGCTGGATGCGCCAATCTGTATCGGACAAGCTTGCCGCCGCACGCTAAACGCCAGAGAACCCATATCCAGAAAGCATTCGACGCCATCGATATAAGCGCGAAATTCCTGCCGCGGCTTGCTCGTAGCCAAAAAATGATACCACTGTCCCACTTTTATCGGCCCATCGGGCGGAAAAATCAGCGTATTTGTTGTGCCATTGAGAAATCGAAGCGCATTCAAATCACGCGTCACATGAAATGCGAATCGCGTCTGCTCGCCGTGGGATATCTGATGCGAAATAAGACAGGGTTCGTAGTCCAACTGCTCATCGGAAATAACTTGAAAAAAGAATTCAACAGATGCATCGCCCGCTGGATCTTCATCCAAATGTGGCACAACCCCCAAAGCCACATACGAATTCTCTCTATCGGCATCCGCGTTCTGAGTCTCCCCCACTCGCCAATAAGCCAAAAGTCCCGGCTCATTGCGAACAGTCTGCGAATAAGCCAAAGCCGCAGCTTTTAATGCAGACCCTACACCCAATCTAAAGGGCAATGAATTATTTACAGGTGTCATATCTTTTTTCTCCTGCGCCGCGCACTGTCGGCACGCTGAATTTTCTTAAGTGTCCCGTCTTCTAATCCCACCCAGGGTATCAGACTATCGGTCATATCCGTGCCATCTGGAGCAATCAGCCCCAAATCTCGCTTGGCGCGCAGAGCCGTCACCTTTGGATTGACTATGGAACGCAACTCCTCTTCAAATGCCCTGAGCCTGTCAGCTTGTTCAATATCCGATGCAAGATCGCGTTCTTCCTTCGGGTCTTTCTTCACATTGAATAATGAGGGCGGATGAAATTCATACCAGGTGTATTTGTAATCGCCTCGCACAATCATGTAATACGCGCCTCGAAGTTGCGGACCATGCCATTCTGCAAAAACGCGCTCAGATCGTTCGTGAGGTTCCCCCCTCACAAGTGGCAACCAGCTTGCGCCGGGCAGACCAGGTTCGGGATCCACCCCCGCCATGTCTAAAACGGTGGGATAGAGATCGACAAGAGAAACAGGCGTGTCGGTATTGACCTCTCCCTCAGGAATATCCGGCCCCTTAATCACAAGAGGAACCCCAATCGCTCCTTCATAAGAACAATGTTTAAAAAAAAGCCCGTGCTCGCCCATGGATTCTCCATGATCTGATGTATAGATGATGTATGTATTTTCGTAAAGCCCCTGGTCCTGCAACTCATCGAGAATCTCGCCGATCATATTATCCATACAGGTAATCATACCGCAATAAGCGGCAACCGTCCGACGCAGCATATCCTCTGTCACTTCCCCAAATACATTGGAATCTTGCCACTCCTGCATCGCGGGATGAATATCGCGATTTGGGAACTTTGCATCGTGGGGCATCAAAACGCGGTCGGGATAGTACATATCGAAATATTTCTGAGGTACGCGATACGGCCAGTGGGGATACAGATAGCCGACATACAGCACCCAGGGCTCCGATTCAGCCTGCCCCTTTTCCCGCAAATACGCCAGCGTCTTATCTGTCACCTCGCGGTCATGACCATAGAATCCCAACTCCTGCCGGTCATCAATCTTTGCGACATCTCCCCCACCCGCTTCGAGCAAAAATCGCCGACTGGCTGGCCGCGTATATCCCGGAAGGCGCGTGACAAAAGGCATTTCTCTCGGATAGGGATCCCAAGCCGTTCGGTGAAGGGGTTCGTCAAAATGCGTAAATCCCGGGTTGTGATCGTCAACAGTACCAGCGGAGTCGATTTTGCCTATACAAGTCGATGCAATACCATTCTGATCCAGCCGCGCTGCCCAGGTTTTTTGTTTCTCTTCATCGGGCAGAGGCACGCCATTCGACCAGCTATCAATCTGGTGAATGTACTTCCCCGTCATAAAACTCATGCGACTGGGACCGCACACCGCACAATTGGCATACGCCCGCGTAAAGTGTGTGCCTTCGCGCCCCAGGCGATTCAGATTGGGCGTCTCGACAAATGGGTACTGCCGATACCCCACCATTGCAGGATGATGCTGATCGCTGCATATAATCAGAATATTGGGACGCTGACTCGATATTTGTTGAGAGCTCATCTTAGTTGCCTTCCCTGATAATCCTCAGATGAAATCCACGTCAAATCATCCCAGTAATCGGTATCGTTCGCCTGATCCTCTCCAGGGGTCGTACGCCCATTGCACACAATGCTTGTAATTTTATCGGTCAGATCTTCTACAATCTCAGGATGGTCGCCAATCGCGTTTTTTGTCTCACCGAGATCATTCGCGAGATCATAAAGTTCCAGAGGCTCATTCTTGTGCGCCATAATCAGCTTCCACGTGCCTTCTGTAATCGCAAACCGTCCCCCAGCACCATGGTTAATCAAAGGCAATCGTTCGTGGGGTGTGTCAGGATCACTGAGTATCTTCGCAAAACTCTGGCTATCTTCGCCTGCATCAGCAGGCAACTCCGCACCCACAACCTCAGCAAAAGTCGCCATCAAATCAACCAGGCCTACCAGATCATCACATTTGCGCCCGGGATTCTGAATGCCTTTGGGCCACCGCATAAAAAATGGCACGCGATGTCCACCTTCGTAAATATCCCTTTTACCTCCGCGATAAATCCCATTGCTATGATGACCAAATTCTTCAATTCGTCCACGCCACGAATTCTCAGGACCATTATCACTGGTATATACAACAATAGTATTGTCATCCAACCCCGACTGTTCCAGATAATCCAGCACCCGCCCTACATGGTAATCTGTCTCAATCACAAACTCACCATAGCCGCCACAATCGCCCTGATTCCAAAATTCCTCACGCGGGCACACAGGATAGTGCGGCGATGTAAACGGCAGATACAAAAAAAACGGCGTACCACTTTTGGCACTTGCTTCTTTGCCCTGCATCCACTCAATCGCCTTATCGGTAAACCGCGTCAAACACTCATTGTCAATAAAATCAGGCGCAACCTCCATCCCCATTGTGCCCAATGCTTCAAGCGTCTCTTCTGGCGTGTTCTCATACGGCGGCATGATGCGATAATCCACATGCCGATTATTGGGTTTTTTAGCCGTATAAACTGTCGGCGGAACTCTGGCATATCGCCCTTCAAACCAGGCGAGAATTCCGTAATTGAGCGAAGCGGGTATGCCATAAAAATAATCAAAGCCCTTATCCAACGGCATATCGGTAACAGGCTGACGCCAATCGCGATTGCCCACCTCGCCGGGAAAATTCATACCCAGGTGCCACTTGCCCACCATCGCCGTATCATATCCAATTGCCCCAAACATTGAAGCCAGCGTCATACGTTCGTCTGTAATCAGACACGGCACTTCGGCTGGAAAAACGCCCTTTTTCTTCAGCGTCCGCCAGGAATAGCGTCCAGTCAGCAATCCATAACGCGAAGGTGTGCAAACCGTATCTGAGCAATGCCCATTGGTAAAAGCGATCCCTTCTGCTGATAGCCGATCCAGATTGGGCGTCTGAAACTTCGCATCTGGATTCAGGCAACTCGCGTCGCCATATCCCTGATCATCTGTAAAAATTACGATCACATTGGGCTTCTCTGCCATACAAAGGGTCCTTTCTTAAGAGCTACCAGGGCACCACTGCGCCATTATTTTGAAGAAAGCTACCACTATCCTCCATAGTCAGCTTATCCAGCGTACCAGTCATCAGTCCAACGGATTCTTCTACGGAAATCGTACCGTTCGGATTCATACCTGTAAGTACAGCCCCCGGTGTGAGAGCAACCACCACAATATTGCGGTCGGCGAGTCTGACTGACAATCGCCTGGCAAGCATATTGACCCCTGCTTTGGCAATGGCGTAAGCGTCCATTTCATTTTGGCGATTGGCGCGCGTAATACTGCCCACACCAGAAGAGGTCAGTACCATTTTTGCCCCGTCGTTCAGCAGTGGCGTAACCATTTGCGCAAACAAAGCAGAACCAATGGTATGTACCTCGAAAGTAATCGCAAAACTCTCCGTGTTCCACTCGCCAAAGGGTTTCCCACTACCCGAGCCAGCATTATTGATAGCAATGTCAATACGCACGTTGTGTCGGGCTAAGGCTTCTCCCAAGCAGTCGAAATGTTCTTCATTCGACATATCCAACTGCTCAATCAACAGCTTATTCCCGTATTCTTCTTTCAGCGCAATCAGATCTGTTGCTTCCGCTGGTGTCCGGCAAGTGGCCACGACAGAATCACCTGCATTCAGATAATGCTTCACCCACCCAAGCCCGATTCCTCGATTCGAGCCGGTTACAATCACAGTCTGTCCCGTCGCATCTTTAGTTTTCATGTAAATCCCTTCATTTCTAAACGTGTGTAGTGAATTTAGCCACGCAGAATCATATCTGCGGCTTTCTCCCCGATCATCATGCACGGCGCGTTGGTATTTGCATTGATAATAAATGGCATAATCGAAGCATCTGCTACGCGCAAATTCTCAATTCCATATACCTGAAGTCGATTGTTCACCACAGCCATATCATCGTTGCCCATCTTACACGTACCCACCGGGTGATAAATAGTCGTTGAATAATTGCGAATAAAGTCAACCAATGCCTGATCATCCTGCACATCATCCCCCGGCAAAAACTCTTGTCCACGATATCGGTCAAAAGCTTGTGCATGTACAATTTTTCGCGCCAGTTTAACACCTTCCAGCATCACGCGCACGTCGGCCTCCTCAACCAGGCATTGAGGATCGATCAATGGTGCATCAAACGGATCTGCCGAACGCAGCTTAAGGTCTCCTACACTTTTTGTCCCCACCAGCCCCGGTAGAATTGTGAATCCATGCCCTTCCATCTCTTGAGACCCGTGCAAAACAAACCAATCAGGTCCAAAATGAAATTGCAATTCTGGCGCGGACGCATCGGCAGACAATTTCACGAACCCACCCGCTTCCCCCAAATTGGAAGTGAGCAATCCCATTCTTTCATTCTGATATCTGATCGCTTGCTCAGGATTATCTTTACCAGCCTGCGCAATCTCCTCAGTACAGGCATACGCCATCCCAACCTGAACGTGCTCCATCAAATTTTGCCCCACACCAGGCAATGCCATCCCAACCGGAATACCCAGTTCATTGAGATGTTCTGGCGGACCAATGCCCGACAGCATCAGCAACTGAGGCGAATTGATTGCCCCGCCACAAAGTACCACTTCTCTACCAGCCTCAACCTCATGCGCCTTCCCTTCGTGCATATAATGAACGCCAACACACCTGTTGTTGCCATCGAATTCAAGGCGTGTAACATGGGCGTACGGAATCGCGGTGAAGTTGTCTCGTTCCAATGCCAGATGCAAATACCCCACCGCTGCGCTGCACCTCTGGCCCTCCTTCTGTGTGACCTGATACAGGCCGAATCCTTCCTGATCCCCATCATTGAAGTCTCGATTCAGCCGGAACCCCACCTGCTGGGCCGCTTCGACAAAAGCCACACTCAATGGATTTGGATCCCGAGGGTCTGATACATGAATCGGGCCTCCTGTCCCGTGATATTCAGAGCCTCCCCGCGTCTGGTGCTGCATCTTCTTGAAATAGGGCAACACATCGACATACGCCCAGCCGTCATTCCCCATCGCAGCCCACTGATCGTAATTGCTCGGATGACCTCGCTGATAGACCATCGCATTGATAGAACTTGAACCGCCATACATTTTGCCGCGCGGCACGTAATCCCGCCGCCCATTAAATCCGGCTTGCGGCGTGGTTTCATAATCCCAATCTTTATCTGTATGAAACAAGTCTGGAAATCGCGCAGGAATGTGAATCGCGTCTCGATCATCCGGACCACCCGCTTCCAACAATAAAACGCGATACTGCCTACTTTCACTCAAACGACCAGCAACAGCACACCCGGCCGACCCCGCGCCAATAATGATGTAGTCGTAATTCATATCGCTACACAGCCTTTCCGGAGTATCCTGGATCACGCCTCGCCACCCGTCAGAATTTGTAGGTATTCGTGATAGGCGTACACACGATCACGCCGCTTGCCAGTGATCTCGCGTAGCACACCGAGGCTTTCCAGCAGTTCAATTGCCTTGCGCGTCGGTGGTGCGGTCAAGCCGAGCAGTCCCGACGCTTTGGGAACGGTGACGATTGGATTGAACGGCAGGCGCTCGAGCAACTGAATAGCGGCAACAGTCGATCGGTCGTGGGCGATGATGCGACTGCGGTCACGCCCAACAAGGGCATGGAGCGACTGCGCGACACGAACACCGTCGGCAGCGGCCTCGCGCACGCACCCAAGGAAAAACCTGGTCCAGCCTTCCCAATCACCGTTGCTACGCACGGCCGCAAGCCGCGCGTAGTATTCCTGCTGCGCACGCTTGAACGCCAGGCTGAGATAGAGTAGCGGCTGTTCGAGCAGATCCCAGTGTTCCACCAGCAGTGCAATCAGCAGCCGTCCGATGCGGCCATTGCCATCAAGGAATGGATGGATTGTCTCGAACTGCACATGTGCAAACCCAATCCGAATCAGCGGGGGGAGTTCACTATCTTCATGCAACCACTGCTCCAGTGCTCCAAGCGCGGTGGAAACCTCCTCGGGCGGTGGCGGAACGAAGCGAGCGTTGCCAGGTCTGCTACCGCCAATCCAGTTTTGCGATCGGCGGACTTCACCGGGCTGTTTGTTCTCGCCACGAACGCCGCGCATCAGAATGCGATGGGTATCGCATAGCAGACGAATACTCAGCGGCAGCCCCTGAGGGTCTGAAAGTTGTCCTCGGGCGTGTACGAGGGCATCCACATAGTTGCAGACCTCTCGAACATCGTCCAGACGATCTGTCTGATCCGTGGCTTCGAAAGTGAGAACATCGCGGAGAGTGGCTTGCGTCCCTTCTATCTGCGAGGTAATGACCGCTTCCTTCCAAACGAAGCCATACAGGAACCAACCAGTGCTCGGTACCATAGAACCCGCCACTGCAAGACGTGCCAATTCTGTCTGCGCGTTTGTAAGGAGTTCGGCTGTCAGGTCATCTATCACCAGCGGTGGATCGGCAGGAGGTAGCGGATAAGGAACGAACGCGCGAACCTTCTCTCCGAGAGTGCTGGTAATGCGGTATTGACCTGTCTGGCGAATCATGTCTGAGAAACACTCCTTTCCTGATCCAGAATTAAAGAAACGGTCGTTTCTTTGCCAAGACTTCTATGAATCGATCGTTTCTTTATCAAGGGAAATCAGCTTAAAAAAATTACAGGAACATCGCTTTCATAAATTCATGACATACGATTGGCCCTGTGCTCTCATCGCTTTTTCGTCTCCAGAGAGAATACCACATTCAGATGACCACGCTTCGATATTTTTGCGGGTCGTTTTCTCAAACCACCTTTTTCTAAATGGGAGTTCTGCTTCTTTCATCCAGTTTTTTAATACAGAATGAAGCTCTGTACGAGTGGCTTCAAAATTTTCATCAAAAAACAAATTGTCCATCTGAAACGGATCTTTGTCTCGGTCGTACAGCCAACCGCCGGGTTCGTCCCACACTGTCCAATTCGGTTTTCCTCCCAGACGTGTTTTTCCCTTGACACTATAGACCCAGTCCTTTGTCACAACGGTTCGATGAATGGGACAAGGACTCGAGATTGAATTCATATTGGAAAAATGAAATAAAAATACAGAATCAGGGTCAGGTCCGCCTGATTCTTCCATAATATTTCTACTGTGATCCACACCAGGACTGGCTCTTAAGTAGCTTAAAGACTCCAGGCTTTCTCTATCACTTTTTTCTGCCAACATTTCGTCTAATCCCGCCAAATGACAAAAGGTCGGAAAGAAATCAATGAATGAGAGGAGCTCATCCGCTTCCCGCCCAGGAGTTTCAATACCCTTATGCCAACGCACGAGAAATGGTATTCTCGATGAAGGGTCATGCGGCCATCTCTTTTGCCCTCCTGCAACATTCTGAGCACCACCCATAGCACCATGGTCAGACGTATAGATGACAATGGTATTATCCCGAACTCTTTCAGGCTGGTTATCGAGCCAGTCCAAAACCCGCCCCAATTGCTCATCCACCGCAGTAATACTGCCATAATAGTCATAGTTATTGATCGCGTTATGGATGCAGTCATATGGCATATAAACGGGGTTGTCTATGTAGCTCTGATAGGGCTTCAAGGCTTTTGCAGGATGATTTTCATCATGTCGATACAATTCCGGATAGTCAGAACGATGTGAAAAATCTCCCCACTCCGGCGCGCTATCTGTTCCTGTAAATGGACCATGCGGATCCTGCATACAAAGCGTTAGAAAAAAAGGAGACGCATCAGTGTCATGCCTGTCCAGTAAAGCGAGGGCTTGATCGGTTTGACCAATTATCTTATACGGATGGTTTGGGAAAGCCGGAAGAGAAAATGTATCGCATTTCGAAACGCCTGTATATGGGATATCACTCCCATCCCCTAAAATATCACCTGGATCCAGGTCATGAAAATCACCGCCATTATGGCAATATATCATGCTGTCATGTCTCTCATTTGACCATATATACGATTCATCATATCCCGCATTTTGAGCATTGTTCTCTAAACCCTGATGCCATTTCCCAACATGAAAAGTTGAATATCCCGCATTCTTAAACAAAAATCCCAGAGTCTTATTTTCATTACCCTCTTCATCTACTCGATCATTCAAATCCATATGATTCGCAATTCCGCCCCATTGAAAGGGCCATCGACCCGTTTGATAGATCGCCCTTGCAGGCGAGCAGATGGGCAAATTTGTATAACAATTTCTAAAGCTAACCCCTTCTTGCGCCATACGCTCCATATTAGGCGTATAAATTTCAAAATGATCCTTTAAGGGGTTTGTAAACGACATAGCATCATAACGATGTGTGTCGCTTAAAATAAAAATCAAATTGGCAGGTAGTTTTTGCATCACAATTAATCCTCAACAATGGCGTTTTCAATCAGCTCTTGAAAGTAGGCATGCCCTTCGTCGTGAGTTTGAAAATTGGTGTGGCCTCTCAATATAGTACCTATGAAAGAAATCGCAAGCCATCATTCAGATTTTCAATCCCCGAGAAAATGTCTTATATTGGCTCAGCTTAAACGAGATGAATTCCCAGAAAAGGATCTTCATTAACATTATTTTTTCAGGAGGAAACTTTCATGAAACTCGTACTCTACAATGACTTTCAACTGGGTGTTTTGCAGGGCGATACAGTCGTCCCAGTTGGTAATTCAGTCGCAGACCTGGGGCATCACAACGCTCAAGAAATGATGCAGATGATCATTACTGATTGGGATGCCATACAGTCCAGGATCGAAAGTGCCGCAGAAGGAGGGAATAGTATCGCCCTCGATGCAGTGACTTTGCAATCGCCCCTGCCCCGCCCCGGTCAACTCATGTGTGCTGCTGGCAATTATATCGAGCCGAGCCACCCGGAGCGTGATCTGTTCAATGGCTTTCTAAAGGCCAACACCAGCGTAATGCCTACCGGCAGTACTGTTGAACTTCCGGACGCCGAAGCGAGTGTTTTCCATTTTGAGCCAGAGTTGGCTCTGGTGATCGGCAAGAGAGCCAGCCACCTCTCGCAAGCCAATGCGTTAGACCATGTCTTTGGCTACACACAGTTCATAGATGTCTCGGCTCGCGGATTGCCCGGTGGCTTCTTCCTGGGAAAAAGCTGGCACACATTTGCCCCCCTCGGACCGGCTCTGGTGACTGCCGATGAGGTATCAAATCCAAATGCCCTTTCGGTGAAGCTATGGGTCAACAACGCCCTCAAACACGATTTTTCTACAGGCGATATGGCCCGCCACATTCCCGAGTTGCTGGAGGAAGTCACCAGCGTCATCACCCTTGAGCCAGGGGATGTTGTTGCAACCGGCACCCATCACGAAGCTCTATCACCGATTCAGGATGGCTTCGTGGTCCGATTGGAGGTCGAGGGATTCGGTCCTCACCTGGAGGTCAGTGTTCACGATGCGCTGAAGAGGCGTTGGTAAAATAGAGTCGCAGGTTCAAGTCCTGCCACTGGGACCACAAAACACAATGTTTTTAAAAAATTTAAAAGGCTGCGAAATTATTTCGCAGCCTTTTTGGGATCTTAAGCTCAACCTATTATGCCAATAGATTTTTCATGTATATTCACCCGATCAATTCTTCAATCACGCTACCACCCGTCTGCGACAGTTGCATATATCGTCCAGCGTAAAAATACGTGAGCTTATTATCATCCAACCCCAAAAGTCTCAGAATCGTCACATGGACGTCCTGGATGGGATGCACGACACCAACTGCTTTTTCGCCAATCTCATCGGTTGCCCCGATCACCTGTCCCGCATTCACGCCCCCACCAGCAAACCACATTGGCATCGCCGTTGGGTTGTGATCACGACCATAAGCCACCCCACCCCCTCGCAGACCATTGTCGGGACTGCGCCCAAACTCACCGCACCAGATAATCAATGTTTCCTCCAGCATCCCTCGCTGCTTGAGATCGGTGATCAATCCAGCGATGGGCTTGTCGATACTGCGAATCAACGAACCGTGTGCGCGAGCCAGATAATCGTGCGAATCCCATCCGCCAGAATAAATTTGCACAAAACGCACACCCCGTTCGACAAGCCTTCGAGCCAACAGACACTTCCGACCAAACGCATCGGTTGTTTCTTCGCCAACACCGTACAACGCTTTGACCTTTTCACTTTCTTCATCTACATCGATAATGCCCGGCACTTCCATCTGCATTCGGAAGGCGAGTTCATAGCTCGCCATGCGTGCCGAAAGTTCGTTGTGTTGGGGATGTTGTCTGGCATGGGATTTGTTAAACGCTTTGAGCAGAGAAAGGCTTTCTTTCTGATGTTTGCGGTTAATATGCGGTGGTGGGTGTATATCCAAAATAGGCGATCCAGTAGGTCGCAGCGGTGTGCCCTGATAATGCGCCGGTAGAAAACCATTGGACCAGTTGGCAGCCCCCCCTTGAGGATAAGCCACTTCGGGCAAAACAATAAACGCGGGCAGGTTTTCATTTTCAGTGCCCAACCCATAAGTCACCCAGGATCCCATCGCCGGGTCACCACCAAATTTGTTGCCCGTATTGATGTGAAACATCGCGGTCGGATGATCCACGGATTCTGCCTGGCAGCCTCGATAAAAACAAATCTCATCGGCAACCTCGGCCAAATGAACAAAATGCTCGCACATATCTGCGCCAGACTGACCTACCTTTCGGCTCTTAAACGGACTTTGTACATAGTACCGATTTCCACTCGCCATCGCCGAAAACTGTTTTCCCTTCCGCCCGAACTTTGTCAGATGCAGATCTTGAAGTTTCGACTTGGGATCAAATGTGTCAATATGGCTCGGCCCGCCTTCCATCATTAAAAAAATGCATGATTTGGCTTTGGCAGGTACCATCTGGGGCTTGGGAGCAAGCAGATTGGATTGGCTGGCAGAGGCATTGTTTTGCATCAACAGGTGGCTCAATGCCACAGAACCAATACTCGAGCCAAGCCCGTAAAGAAAATCCCGCCGGTTGAGGTTACGCGCTGCCAGCAAGTTGAGCCGTTTTTGGAGTTTGGGATCCATTTTACACCTCAATACACATAGATAAATTCGTTGGAATTAAACAATACCAGACATAAATCAGCCAAAGCCCGCGTCTCAGCCTGCACATCCCATGGCTTGAGATCGGGCACATAGTCTTCATAAACATCCAGCCTTTCGACAAACTCAAATGCTTCGCCAGTCATCTCTTCAAACATCCTGCGCGTGACATCTGTCGCATATGTTTGAATCTCGGGCGGATTTTTGCGGTGATACAAGACTGCTTTCTCCAAATACCTGACCGCCTTCTGATATTCTTCCACTGTAGGCACGCGCCCCCAGGCAGATTTAAATGCGCGCTCAATCTGGTCAGCCTCAGATGCGCTTTCCTTTTCCACCCGATGCGCCATTGCCAGAGCCCGGTCATAACTGTTTTGACTGTTAAATAGCGTAAATACCTGGGGCGTAATTGTAGATGTTGCCCTCCGTTCACATGATAAATCTGCTGGCGGCTGGTTAAATACTTCCAGCATTGGATCGGGCAGACCGCGATATCGATACGCATAAACGGTGCGCCGATTTCGCGTCGTCGGATCTCTCGAAGGCTGGTGAGCAGGAGCAACAGAACCCATCACATGGCGCGGCTGCAAGGCAACTTCCATATTGATTTCGGGAAAAATAGGCAGTCCGCCCATTTCCAAATTCAGTTCACCGGAAACAAACAGCATCCCATCGCGCAATTCTTCTGCGGTCAAACGACGCGGTGAAAAATAGGACAGCAGTTCATTGCTCGGATCTTTTTTCTGCACCTTTTTCCAATCAGGAGGCCTTTCCCCACGCTGGTACGTTTCTGAATTCATAATCAGCCGATGCATCGTTTTAAAAGACCAGCCGTGCTCAACAAAATATAAAGTTAACCAGTCGAGCAATTCTGGATGCGTAGGTTTTTTGCCCATCACGCCAAAGTTATTGCTGTTGCCAGCAATGCCACGCCCGAAATGCCATTGCCAGATGCGGTTGACAACCGAACGTGTCGCCAGCGGATTGTTTGAGTTCGCAATCCAGTTTGCGAGCGCCAATCGTCGCCCATTCGTTGTTTCGGGAATGGTATTCCACGCAGAAGGTTCCAGATCGGCATTTGAGCCGTAAACAGCAGAGATTACACCTGGCGAAACCGGCTCTGTTGGCGCGTAAACCGAACCCCCGCCGAGGATATGCACTTTTTGGAGTTCACCCTCGAGATTTTCAGGCATCACCATCCGTGATTTGACATTTCTGAGTGTGACAAGTGGGCCGTTGTAAATGCTAAGCGCAATGGGTTTGTAGCGATCCTTTTTCCAACTCAAGCGCTGAACCTGTTTGGCGAGCGCTTTTTGGGTACCCAAATCTTTGTGCGTCAATCCAATAAACCTGGGCAACCGTTTGTCGTCCGGCAATTTGCTTCTTTCCCTTTTGGACAGATATTCCATGCCTCTTTCTTCCATCCACTTGCGTGTTGCATCCTCTTCTTTTTTTCTAATCTCTGCCTGTTTGTCGATTGCATTTTGAAGCAAACTTTCAATGCGCAGTCTGCCAGCTTCAAATCTGTTCTGGTTTTCTACCTGCAAATACGGCACATCGCGTTCGGCTAACTGAACGGGTGCAAAAACAGCCTGCATCCGATAGTAGTCTCGCGTTGGAATGGGGTCAAATTTATGGTCGTGACATCTGGCACAACGCAACGGAATCGAGAGAAAGGTCTCACCAACACTGTTGGTCACATCGTCGAGAAAAAGCTGACGCGTTTCAGCAGCCACGCTCATTCCGGTCTGTTCCCACGGCCCTGACCGCAAGTACCCGACGGCAATCAACATTTCGGGATTGTTGGGATCAAATTCATCTCCCGCCAGTTGTTCAATAACAAACCGGTTGTAGGGCTTGTCAGCGTTGAAAGATCGAATGACATAGTCTCGGTATCGCCATGCATTGGGGCGTTCAAAATCATTTGAATATCCGGCTGTATCGGCATAACGCACAACGTCCAGCCAGTTTCGCCCCCATCGCTCACCATAATGAGGACTCTTCAGCAAGCGATCGATAACCTTCTCAAAAGCTTTTTTAGACGCATCATTTACAAAAGCCTCAATCTCCTCAGGTGTAGGTGGCAATCCTATCAGATCAAAGGTCGCGCGCCTGATCAACGTGCGTTTATCGGCTCGACCAGCCGGTGTGATCCCCGCGTCTTGCAATCTTTGATGGACAAAGGCATCTACCGGATTCTCTGCGCCCTCTCCCATCACGTCCTCTATATTCGGCACAGAATACCGTTTCACTGGCGCAAAAGCCCAGAGATCTTCGGGTTTGTACCGACGCTCCGTCCATTCTCGGGAAAGTCCGCCGCTTGTTTTTACAGTCACACCGTCTTTGGCAGACCAGGAGTCAGACTCAAGGATTTTCTCCTGAGCCACCCATGGTGCGCCCCCAAGGATCCACTCTCGCCACACCTCGATCTGCGCATCCGAAAGCCGATCATTCTCTTTGGGCGGCATTTGGAGTGCTCCGTCTTCCCACTTTATGGCGATGTACATTGCGCTTTCGCCAGGACTACCCGGCACGAGCACGGGGCCAAATGCACTGCCTTTGAGCATCCCTTCACGCGATCTCAAATCCAGATCTGCTCGCACATCGTCAGGGTCATCGCCGTGACAGGCAAAACACTTTGTCTTCAAAAGCGGCAACACTTCCCGAACAAATAACCTCTCTGCCGCCACAGGCGTCACTTCGACTTCGCCAGAAGCGGCAACAGAAGTCGATAAGCCCAACAATAACGAAGCAAAAAAATATACGAGCCAGCGCATCGTATCCATCAACCCTTAAGAAAATGCAGAAAAAACGCGTTCATTGAAAAGTTCTATGAGAGTCATCGCTTCCTGATTAATATAAATCGTCCACTGGAAATGACAAGAAACATCATCACCGATTGAGCGCAGTAATCAAAGTCAAAAGGTCGTGAGATTAATTTTCACGACCTTTTTTATTAGGATGCATAATGGAACGCGCCACGAATTTCTGCTGTCAAATAAGAAACGGATCACCCATATAAGGAAAAAACATGCCTGCAAATACGGCGGCCAGGCCCCGGCGGCTGAAGCCAATCACAATAGAACTGTTGATTATCGTACTGTTATTGGGCGTGACCTGCTACTGGCTGTTGTTCATCCGAGCCACAAACAGCGGGTTGACCTTTGAGAATAAGCTGCTGATTCCCGAACAGTTATTTGGAACCGTTATGGATGGACATCGGCAGTTTCACCTGACCGTTGCTGAAGGAAGCCGAGAGTTCTTGCCAGGCAAACAAACACCGACAGCTGGCGTTAATGGCCCGTTTCTGGGACCGACACTGCGACTGCGTCGAGGCGAAGATGTCGATCTGATCGTCCAGAACAATCTGAATGAAATAACGACAATGCACTGGCACGGAATGCACGTTCCCGCTCGCATGGACGGCACACCGCATCAGAAAATCGAGCCTGGAGAATCATGGACTGCCAGCTTTCCGGTCGATCAACAGGCCGCTCCGTTGTGGTACCACCCGCATCCGCATGGCAACACGGGGCGGCAAGTCTATCGGGGGGTCGCTGGCCTCATGTGGATCGATGACGATAACAGTGATACGCTGAGCCTGCCAAAGACTTACGGCGTTGACGACATTCCAGTCGTGATTCAAGACCGATTGTTTGACGATGACGGTGCGTTTCGCTTTGCCCGCAACCAGGGTGCTGTCTTTGGAAACACCATGCTGATCAATGGAACCTGGAATCCATTTCTCCAGGTTGAGTCACGTCGCATTCGATTCAGACTGTTAAACGGCTCGAATGCGCGTATCTACTACATCGGCTTTGACGACAACCGAGAGTTTCATCAGATCGCCACAGATGGCGGATTCCTCGAAACGCCCCTCCAAACCAACCGCGTGATCCTCGCACCCGGCGAGCGAGCCGAGATCCTGGTTGACTTCAGCGACGGTGCTGAAGTAGTGTTGAAAAGCTATCCGGAAGCCGGGTTTCTGAGGACGATCACGTCGTTTTTCTGGGGAACCGGCACGGGGAATCTGCAATTGTTAAAGATCGTTCCCCGACCGACAAATCGTGCATCTCACGCACTGCCAGAGCGCCTCAACATCATCTCCCGCATCGATCCCTCACTCGCCGCCAAAACCCGTCCGATGGTTTTGGCGGGACCCCGACAAGGTGGTCGAGGGGGACGAGGGGGACGACTACAAAACATACAACAACGCATCACCCGGAATCTGGAGGCTCTACAAGGCGGTCGAGGGGGACGGGGAGGTCGAGGGGGTCGAGGGGGTCGAGGAGGACCACCGATCAACGGCAAGACAATGGATATGGCGAGAATTGATGAGGTCGTACGATTGGGAGACATTGAGATTTGGGAAGTGCGCAATCGCGGCGGTCAGCCTCACCCTTTCCACCTCCATCCGGTCCAGTTTCAAATTCTCGACCGCAACGGCCAACCATCCACCAGTGCCGACCTCGGCTGGAAAGACACAGTCCTGGTGCCTCCAGGTGATCTCGTTCGGATCATCATGGCCTTCGAGCGATATGCTGATCCTCAGGTACCATACATGTACCACTGCCACATCCTGGAACACGAAGACAACGGGATGATGGGACAGTTCCTGGTTGTGGAAGAGCCAGAGCAACTCAGCTTGATCACTGGCAAGACGACTGTCGTCACATTCATCACTGGTGTTCAATGCGGGCATTGTTACGAGCACGCGCGTTTGTTCGATGAGGTGCTTCGGGAAAATGACATCAATCTGGTGATCATCACGCCAGAATCCGATCCAGACCAGGAGAGAGTTGCTGCGCTGTCGTCGAGCTTTATCTCAGACACTGCTGGCAAATGGGCAGGCTGGTTTGGAATGGCCCACACCGGCCCAGCGCACGGCACAGTCCTGCTGGACGCGACCGGCGAGGTCGTCTGGAGATCTACAGCCCCCGAACCATACATGGATGTCCATGATCTCGTGAACCGTGCGAAAAATCTGCCGGGCAGATAATAATAGCTTTTAGCTCATATCGGGCAACATCTTCAGCTTGCAGTTGCGCCTTTAGTTATGTAAGTTGTGTGCAAAAACAAGGAGAACCTATAAGGAGAACCTATTATGAAGCTCACACTGATACTCGGTCTCATGACCCTCACGCTTATCTCATGGGTCACAACGGTCAGCGCCAGATACCAGGAAACCATGGACCCAAACGGTTTTGTGAAAAACCTCGAATCCGATTACGGCCTGGTCGATGACGGTGCAAAAACCAACCAGAGTGCGCTTTTGCAGAAGGCGATCAACGACGTCGCAGCCGCAGACGGTGGACGGCTTATTATTCCGAAAGGAACCTATCGTTTTGCAAAAGTCTATCTCAAATCGAATGTACACCTGTTGATCGAAAAAGATACAGTCATCAAGCCCTATTGGCCAGAAGGGACAAAAACCGTTATTTTCATCCTGGACTATGAGGATACATCCGGGAGGGGACCTAAGCAAAGGGGAAATGAATTTATTGAGAACGTCAGCATTAGGGGACTCGGCGGACGGTTCATCGTCGATTATTCCGACCGGGAGCGGCGGGAAGAAGAGGGCATCCGTACTGTCCTGTGCAGAATGGTCAGAAATTTCCTCATCTCCGACCTCGACATAAAAGATAACTTCACGGTCTATTGCGGATTGACGATGACCCCCACACGGTCGCGCAACGAAAATGTGAAACATTGGGAGATCTCTCGCGCTACCGATGGAACCATTCGAAATTGTCGCATCTTCAACGCCAGCCCGGGATACGGACTCGTCCAGTTACACGGCGCACAATCGTTGCACTTCGAAGATCTTTATGCTAAAGGAGGCGTCACCCTGAGGCTGGAAACGGGTGCTGTGGGAGATCACACGGCAGTCTTCGATATTACAGCCAGAAACATCACCAGTGAAAACGGCCGATGTGCCGTCATGCTTGGACCTCACAGCGCGAACAATGGATTGGTTCACGTCGATGGCGTCACGTCCAAAAGCAGTACATATGCTGTCACCATAGGCCGGGGGAACGTCAAGAAGGCCGAACAGGCGAGAAATCCCGACGCGAAACCCGGGCGATTTGCCGACGGGTGTACCATCAAAAATATTCACGCGATTTTTGGGAAAGATGCGCAGGTAAAAACACACGAAATGATGAATATCCCGGAAGAATACTACGATGATCTGAGGCTAAGAAAGGTCACAAAATTCTTTGACGGGCCATCGATCGGGGCGGTAAAGGATTACACCAATGGAACGTATCGCGTCGATATCGAAAATGTGACCCTTGAAGGATTCAAGTATAACGCTGACAAGAAGATCCTGACCCTTGAAGACGCCAGACCGGGCAAATGGGGACAAGCCCTCAGAAAATGGAAATCAGACCGGGATATCCCTATTGAACCCAGGAGAGCATCAGATTCGGGAAAATAGCTTTTAGCCCGTTGCCTTTTCGGCCGCCACAATCTCCTGCATGTCCCGGTCAAACAACGCTCCGTCGAACGGCACGACGACAATCTTGCTGGCGTGATTATCGTTTCCCAGGTCTTCCGCTTTCTTCACATCAATGACCGAGAAGATGAAGTGCGTGACGTGGCCGTCTTCGACATATGCGGTCGGACGCTCTACCATCTCCCAGTGGTTCACAGTTCCATCTGTATAGCGAAATACCATGGCCTCTTTGCGGAAGGCAACGCCCCGATACGTCCAGTTATGAATACCATCTTCGGACGTAAAGTGATAAGATATTCCGGTAGGCCAATGGTTGTACACAATGTGATACAGGCCGCCGCTGTACCAGACACTTGGATCCTCATTTCGCGTCTGAGGCAGTTCTGGATATTTATCGTACAACCGATCGCTCATGATCTTATAAGGCCCCAGAATGCCGCTTTCGCTGATCAGGGTAGCAGTGGACCGGGGGACAATCATGTATCTTCCATCCGGTCGCAGCAGGATTTTGACATTGGCCATGCGACCGTTCCTTTCATAGCGGGCAAGCGCCGGATCAAATCCGTTGAAATCTACCTTGATCCTGCCGAGCAGTTCAAACGGGCCGTCTGGCGATTCGGAAACAAAGACCTCTCCCTCAGTAATCTCACTTGTCACCGTGGCGTACCGACCATCGTGCATCCTCAGTCCGATCACATTGTGTCCCTTACCGCCCTGCCAGTGGGGCCAGAGAAGGCCCTTATCCTCATAAGGCCCCATAACATGGTCGCTGACAGCGTGTATGCCTTTTGAGTCTTCTTTCCAGCCGGTGCGGTGCGTAAAGGCGTGATGCCAGCGGCTGGCATAGATGTGATAGCGCCCCTCATCGTCCTTCACAATCTTACCGTCCCAGTAGCACCAATTCTCCAGTCTGGCGTCTTCCACCCCGTTTTGGATATCGCGCGGCAACACATTCGAATCGCCCCAGACTCCCTCGGAAACCAGAGGTCCCCGAGGCTCCATGGGAAGGAAGTAGTCAATCAGGGTTTTTGCTGTCATACAATCTCCTTCACGTCAGTCGCTTGAAGTTTTTAGTCAAGGCCCATCACTTCGCGGACACAGGAAAAGCTGAGTGTGCCGATGGAATAGTTGATCGCTTTACGAGCCGTGTCAACCATTGATTTTGAGATCGCACCAGGAATTTTGACATGACCCCGGTGGTAAAATTCACGGATTTGTTCAGTGGTGAGTTTCATAGCATTCTCCCTGATTGTTACCATCTATTGTGGTTCCGCATTGTGTTTTGGCAACCATGATGCCAGTTCTTGTTTGACGGAAACATACGCTTCCCGATCTGCCAGATTGTGGAACTCTTGCCCATCGTTTTGATGGTCGTATAATTCTTCCGAGCCATCCTCATATCGGATATAACGCCACCTATCCGATCTTATTGCATGATTATTGAATCCCTGTGTACAGACCACTGCGCGATGGGTCTCTTCCTCAGGGTTGTGCAGCAAAGGGACCAGACTCACGCCATCAAAATCTCCTGATATTTTACCGCCTGACAATTCGATCAGTGTAGGATAAATATCGAGCAGACTGACAGCCTGTTTGCAGACCTTGCTCGAGGCAATCTCTCCAGGCGCAACGATGATCATCGGTACCCGCGTGGTCTGCTCCCACAATGCGAATTTCTCCCAATGCTCCTTTTGCCCCAGATGATATCCATTGTCTGACCACAACACAACAATAGTATTTTCGGCGGGAGGTCCATTTTGAAGTGCAGCTAATAGACGCCCAACCATGTCGTCGGTAAAACTGACAGCCGCCTGATATGCCTGAATAGCCTCTTTCCATTTGTCATTTTCAACCATCCATTTATGCCATGTGCGCCTGGCCATAGCCCGACCCGCTTCTGGCACATCATCCAGATCGTTTTCAAGAACCTCAGGTACTGCAACTTCGTCATAGGGATGTCTCTCGAAATATTCTTCTGGCACATACCATGGAATATGCGGTCGATAGATCCCCACGGCCAAAAACAAAGGTTGACCATGGTCTTGAGACAGTTGTTGTTCTGCCCACGACACGACTTTGGCATCGGCCATTTCACCCGTTTCAATATCCAATCCCGCCCAATCAAAATATCCGCGATAAAACTTTTTGTTCCCATTTACAGGCCAAACATCTGGCGCGACTTCCTGAGGCATTTGACGGTTCTTCGATGGAAAGTATTCGTCCCAGGGACGGGGATCGAGATATCCCATATACATCTTTTCGCTCAGGGTCGCCCCGTGGTACACCTTTCCGCCGCCAAGGGTTTTGTACCCCTTGTCCTTAAAATATTGAGGCAGTGTAACCCTATCTCTCAGGTTCTTACAATCTCGCCAGTCCTGCCTGTTGAGATACACCCCTGATGTAGATGGAGCCAATCCGGTCATCACACTTACACGTGAAGGATTGCAGGCAGGCGCTGCACAATGTGCATTGGTGAAATACACGCCCTTTTGGGCAAGCGCATTCATATTGGGAGTATGAACAGATGTTTCTCCGTTCATCGCATCGGGACAGCCACACAGATCGTCAATGGCGATAAAGAGCACATTGGGTTGATTGCTTTTATTTGCTTTAATATCTGCCATGAACTGCCTAATCCTCATCGTGTCCTTTGAATCCCATAGATGGATCGAGAATTTCGCCTTCGCGAACTGGTGTGTGAGCTTCCATGGCATACTGCGTCATCTTCTCGAGGATGTCAGGATACTGAGCAGCAACATCGTTCAGTTCTTCAATATCTGTGCTCAAGTCATACAACTCAAACGGCCCGTCATTGTCTGGTCTCACGGCTTTCCAACTCCCCATACGAACGGCGCAGCTTTTCCGATCCTCCCAGTACAGGTACTCGTGCTGCTCCTGCGTGCGCCCGGTCTCACCGTGCAATGTAGGCGCGATCGAAATACCATCAATCTCAGACCCAATCTTCGCCCCCGTCAGTTCCGCCAGAGTGGGCATCACATCCGGAAAGTACCCCAGATGATCAGAAACCGTTCCCGGCTCGATCTGACCCGGCCACCGGACGATGAAGGGAACCCGTAGCCCGCCTTCATAGAAATTGCCCTTGCCCCCGCGGAAGCGTTCGCCCGTCCCGGGATTCAGATTGGGGGCAAAAAAGCCATGCGGATGATTATCATTTGCGAAATAAGTAGCACCTCCATTGTCGCCGCAAGCAAAGATGATGGTCTTCTCGTCAATCTCCAACGCCTTCAGCAGATCCATAATCTCACCGATCTGGCGATCGGCCATTTCCATCATCGCGGCGTACATCTGTGCATCGTAAGATCCTCTCTGGTTCGTGGCATCCCATTTCACGTCCCTGTACTTCTGCCATGCTGGATCCGATTCGGGCATCATCCACTGGCCGTGCGGAGGTGTCCACGGAAGATAGGCAAAGAACGGGCGATCTTTGTTCTCTCGTATGAACTTCAGCCCTTCTTCATAGATGAGGCCATGGGAAAACACCTCGCCAGTGTGGAAATCACCTGTATTCCCCTCCAGATACATCTTCTCGCTATTGTGGAGAAGGTACCTCGGATAGTACGTGTGTGCATGCACCTGGTGATAGTAACCAAAGAAGGTATCGAAGCCGTGTTTCTCTGGCACACCCGTTGTCCCGGCATCACCCAGGCCCCACTTGCCGAAGCCGCCAGTCGCGTAGCCCTCGGCTTTGAGCATTTCAGCGATGGTTATATCATCTGTACGCAGTGCCAGACCGCCGCCATTTGCGCGGATCGTTGTGTGGCCCGTATGCTGACCTGTCATCAGCGCACAGCGCGTCGGCGCACAGACATTGCCTCCCGCAAGCATCTGAGTAAACCGGATGCCTTCAGACGCCATCTTGTCGATATTGGGCGTTTGGAGAATAGGATGCCCCATGGCGGACCACTCAAAGTATCCCCATTCATCCAGCATGATATAGATGATATTCGGCTTCTCAATATTTTGTTTTCCCATTGCACTACTCCCTTCAGCTTATTTCTTTATCACCAGGGATTCGTCGCATCCATCTCCCACTTCACGATGTCGCTCACAACGATGGACCCATCCAAAGCGAACACCCGAACCTGGTCACTATCCCCTCGAGTCGGATACACCCTCTGAACCATACAAATCCGAGAATTGACAAAAATCTCCATCACCGACCGATCAACAAACACATGTAAATGTAACGGCCCTCCGCTTCGCGGCTCGAATGGCACGATCTGCTTCATCGTGGGATATTCGAGGTCATCTGCAAGACTCGCATTCGAAAAATCGATGACAAATTCCTTCTTCGTCCCATCGTAGGTAATGACGGTCTCCTCCTGACAGCCGGGAGAGCAAAACAGCTTGAATCCAAATGTGTTTGTATTTCCAGGATGGATGGCAAACTTCAATTCCATACAGGTACCGTTCAATTCTTCCAAAGCGAGTTCCTGTCCAGCCTTTACCCGCACCGAATCGATGGTACACCCGTCGTATCTCAATCCCTGAAGCTCCTCAACCGGACGAATTTCAAGACGGTTATCCGCATCGGGAATAAAATGCCACGGCAGTGTCATGATGCTGCCCCACCCGTGCTTTGACGTACTCCTGCCCTCGCGGATCCATCCCCAGAAAATCCTCCGACCGCGCCCGTCAATCAGAGTTTCTGGTCCGGCAAGAAGACCGCCGAGATAGCTCAGTTGACCGTTCTCTTCAGGGTAAAATTGCTCGTTTTCATATCGGCCGATGTAATACTGACATTTTGAGAATGGCAGGTGGGTATGCATCACCAGCATATACCGATCGCCAAACGGAAAGAAATCCGAACAAGCGCAGTCCTCGATCTCCTCCGTCCACTTTCGATCCGACTTGTAGAAAGGCCCAACGTATTCCCAATTTCTCAAATCCTTCGACTTGAACAGACTTGTGCAATCCCCTTCATACCCGGGCCGGTGGTTCTTATTTCCGATCAGAGCGTAGTACGTATCCCCTTCCTTCCAACCACTCGGGTCGAAAATCACGCATTCCGGATAGGGCGCGTCTGGCTCCAGTATGTTCGTCACGCGGTTCCAGCCAGCATCGATGGGAATAACTGGATTCTCATCGAGCGGAACCCAATGGTCAAGCTGATCATCGTAACACTGGTAAATGCAGATCCCTTTGCGCGGCATATTGGTGATCATTGTCGGAACCTCACATCCCTCCATCGCATCACCACTGTTAAAATAATCTCCCTTTTTACCTTCAAGCGGCTCTCGCAGAGATGCTTTGTGGTAGGTCCAGTGAAGAAGGTCCCGGCTCGAAATATGCTGCCAACTGGAAAAATCCCTCTCACCGGGTCCATTTGCAATCTTCTGGAGGTATCCGATATGGTATCGCCCCTTCCAGTAAATCGCGCCATTTATGTCATTCCACCGACCTTCTGGAGGTAAAAAATGGTATCGCGGGCGGTGTCGATCGGCAACCATCTTTTCTCTGGACTCATAGACATCCATCAAGAAATCGTCATAGCTTTGCACACCGTCTCCTTTCACCCTGCTATCCGATTGCCCAATTCGGGCCGTTCACAGGCTCCAATTGCCCGCTATCAGCAGAACGGATTCCCGCATCCACAATGGCCGTTGCATCGAGATTCATGCCTACCTGCAGCGTTTCATGCAGAGGCTCACCCGTATCCAGATGGTGAATTAATTCCTCGGATATCTGACGACGTCCCTGGGGCAGCCTCTCGCACGAATAGGTGGCACTCTCACCGGCCTCTACCTGGACAGTTGGCTTGCCCCTACCTCCTCCTGCCACCAACGTGCCTTTTGTCCCATATACGATCGGACCATTCGGCACTCCCTGATGCCTGGTAGTCCAGGTTCCCTCAAACACGCCCATTGCACGCGAGAACCGGACGATCATCACGCCGTTGTCGTCTGCGTCACCCCACGGGCTATTCAAGTTCGCTCGCATTCCGATTGCCGACACGCCAGGTTCACCGATATACCATCGCGCGACAAGGGCTCCATAGGAACAGAAGTCCAGCATCGCACCCCCGCCATCCGACACGCGATGCCACCAGGTAGCGCCCAGTTCCCGTTCGGTCATCGCTTCCGCACCTCCGCTCACGCCTGCATGACTAACACCCGCCCCGAGCGGTCCTCGGTGACCACCCCGCCAACGGACTTCGATTACGCGGCCGATCACGTCTTGATCAATCAGCTCTTTGGCCTTTCTCGCGGCAGGACGCCACGTAATCGGCCAATTCACCGCCATTGTCACCCCTGCGGTTTCGCAAGCGCGGGCCATCTGCAACGCATCAGACATCGACATTGCCATTGGTTTCTCTACGCACACATGAGCATTCGCCTGCGCGCAGGCGGCCACCACTTCCGGGTGGCGCGCATTTTCGGTCGTGCAGATTGCGATGTCGAGCGCTTCCTTCGCCAGCATCTCCCTATAATCTTCGTACGCTTTCGGAATCCCTATCGCGTTCAGCGCGTTTTTCATGTTCCACCCACGAGTGTACGGCGCGTCGCGCAACTCGGGAACCGTCGGCACGGTATCCGCACAGGCCACCATGTCAACCTGCGAGTGTTGTGCAAACAACGCGGCAACATTGTTGACGTGCATATGTGCAAAACCGATCACCCCGACCCGGTATGTATGGTTCATATCCCTCCTCCTACAATGGTTCTGTCATCTGGCAGACTCGCCTCGGCTGCGTTCCCATTCCTCAACGCTCATGTCCCCGGCGACGATGTGGCTGTTGTCGCCGATGCGGTCCGGATGGCGCAGTTCCGGTTGATCGACAAACCTGGCGCGCAACGCCTTGTGCTGGTTCTCGGGCTGTAGCACATCCTCTTCGCCCTCGGCGATGTGCCGATACAGCAGCTTCAGTTCCGGGGAGAACCTGGCGAAAACCTCTCGCGGCACGTAGGTCCTTAGTGTGTGGCCACCCGAGTGCAAGTTGCCAAACTCATTCCCAGACAGCCACCACGGCCCATATCGGCACACCACCGCCGTGCGCTCGTGTTCGCTCTGGTTAAGCCCGGTCGAATGCCAGATCCTTGTGTCCTGCATAAAAACCGAGCCCGCCGGGGCAGAGACCTGGAATTCTCCTGGAATTGGCGCGCGCGCATCGATGCCGTCGTCGGGACCTCGCGGGTTACGCGGGTCTTTGTGCGACCCCGGCACGATCCACGTGCCGCCGTTGAACGGGGTCACGTCTTCCGGACCGAGGTACCAGACCGTGGATAGTGCCATGCAGACGTCGGGGAAGGGCTGGGCAACTGCGCCGCAGTGCTTCCATGGATGTTCGCTGTTTGGCCCATACGCGCTCAGATCGTGCGGCCAGTCAGAATGCCAACCGCGGTGCTTAAGTTGCTGCTCGGATAGCGGTTTCTTCGCCGGTCGCGACGACTTGTTGACCTCCGTCTGCAAAATACGGATGTGCGTATCGAGCATGGCTCTGGCAACCCGCAGTACGCGAGGCTCCGCGAGGTACTCGGCGAAGGTCTCGCACCGCGCGATATCGCACAGCTCGGCGCGCGGTGCCATCGGTGGCCGCACCGGGTCCTGGGGCCATCTTGCGAAGCGCTCAGGGCTGTCGTCGATCTCGGCATCGGGGTCTCTTTGACGTTCTACCTCTATGCGCTTGCGGCGCTCCGCCTCGCGGTCCTGTTGCAACAACTCGCGACCCCGGTGTACACTCTCGCGCACCGCATCGATCTGATCTTTGGGAATCACCCGCTCGATGACGCAGAAACCCTGGGTTCGCAGCGATTGCACATACCCCTCAATCTCCGCATCGTTGGGAATGCCCGTGCCGATGGAGTAGGGAACGCGCAGCCGCTCATCTAAATTTAAGTGTTTTGACATAATCAACTCAATTGGTTTAAGGGTTAAAAAAAGCTATAGATTTCCTATTCATAGATATTTTCGGACAAATATTTCGGATTCCCTCCTTGTAATGACCACTATAAACACCGGATCCTGAGATAATATACGCCGCACAGCACCTCATCGTCCTGATCACAGAAAACAGAGCGTATAGTCGTTTTGCCCTTTTCAAGGCTCAAAGTAGCACTTACAGTTGCGTCGTTCTGCCCAACGGCTATCTCCCTGTTCTTTCCCTGAACGACGAGTAGTGCCTTTGTTATCGGCAGGCTTGTACCTTCTGGAAAGATGTCGTCTTCCGCGTGGTATTCATCCACCCCGCCTGCGATAGCGGCCTCTGCTTCAGACGGCCAGCGACGCATCTCAAAAGCGTACTCACCCGATTTTTCGATCTGAATGTGCCAGTCGCCAAAGATGCGGGCTCCCTGACGAACAGAACGTTGAGATGTGTTATTGGCCTCACCTTCAAAATCATCCCAGTCAAAGAGACACAAATCGACAACTTGCGTATTCTCACCACCCACAGGAAACGCGTTTACTCGCTGGATACTCGGTTCAATACCTTGCCACCATGCTTCATAGTGTCTCTTTAGCTCAGCCACTATTTCAGGAAATTCATCCGAAATGTCATTCTCCTGGGCGGAGTCGTTCCCGATATCGTACAACTCCTTCCCGAAAATAAGTCTCCAATTCTGCCAGATAACACACGCATCATGTTTTTGCGGCACGGGCGGACGCCTGGTGAACTGGACCACAAGTTTCCGTTCGTTGAGTGTTTCGCTCTCACCGCCGAGAAGGATCGGGGTCAAGTCCACGCCATCGCAGTAAAAACCTTCGGGTGCATCGAGTCTACACAGGGCCATTAATGTGGGCAGAATATCTTGAACTTGAGTCACTTGCTTTAGATCCTGGCCATGATTGAGGTTCCTCTTTGGCCAGCGGATAAAACTCGGGACGCGATGACCGCCTTCGAAAAGCGTGCCCTTGCTGCCCCGCATACCTGCATTGTAGTATTCCACACCTGCCGTACCGCCATTGTCGGTCATGAACATCAAGATCGTATTCTCTTTCAGCTCATTCTCTTCCAGGAACTCGTCTAGCCGAGTGATATTCTCATCTATATTGGCAATCATACCAAAAAAGCTGGAAAGTTTATGTCCCAAATGCCGATACGGTTCACGGTATTGGTCGGGAACATAGTGAGGACCATGAGGACAATTTGTAGGAAGGTAGAGAAAGAATGGAGCCGAAGCCTCGCGGCATTCCTCTATAAAGGCAATGGCTTCACGAAACCACACATCAGTGCAATACCCCTTAAATTGTCTCACCTCGTCTTTGTCCCAATAGTGATCATCGAAATAGTCGTTGTTCCAGTAATCCGGCGTCTGCGTAATGGCCGCGCCTTTGTGGTGGATCGACGCATCAAAACCGCGGTCATGTGGACGAAAGGGATAATTGTCGCCGAGATGCCATTTTCCAAAATGCCCGGTCTGATAGCCGTTTGCCCTGAAAATGTCAGCCATTGTTGGGATCTCAGGAAAAATGCACTCATGCCCATAAGCCCAGGAGTATGCACCGTTGCGTAATGCATCACATCCGGTAAGGAGTTGACTGCGAGTAGGCGTACAGATCGGCGCCACATGGAAGTTGTCCAGGCGGACACTCTCTTCACGCAGCTTGTCCATGCCTGGCGTTTGAAGTTCCGGATTGCCATGGCAGGCCAAATCTCCGTAGCCCTGATCATCGGTAAGCAGGATAATCACGTTTGGTCTATTCTCTTCCACGAGTAAAGCTCCCGGAAACGGTTCTTTCATTACTTTTCTACGGGGGGCCACAAATGCGTCGACACCCCACGCCTGGGTTCATCTGTTGTATTCCCACTCGTATAATGCAGGGTCCGTCCATGGTGAAAGGTTGCATCACCCGGTTCATACTCCACCACCACGGCCTGGCTTTCGTCCACAATCACTTCCAGCGCATTGTTAATCGGATTTTTGTGTTTCGCACTGATGTGTTCTGCAATCCCTTTCAAGTGACTGCCGGGAATAAACTGTAAAGACCCCATTTCCTTTGTCGCCTTAGACAAAGCCAACCAGCATGTCAGCCCCCGATGGTTCGCTTCACCCGGCCAACCATATCCCGCATCCTGGTGCCACAATAATTCTACCGGAGAATGAGGCGGCTTGTAAATCAATTGATCGTACCGATAGTCAATATCCTCACCCAACAGCTCCTTTCCTACCTGCACAATTCGCTGTCGATATTCATGGTCTTTCCACCCAGGAATCCTCAATGAAGGATTGCCAAGTTGCAGCGTCTTACCCGGTGCAATGCGACCCTTCCAAGCCGGCACATCAAACTCATCACGCGTCGCCCGATCATAATCTCGTGCCAGTCTAGCAACCATCTCTTCAGGAATCAGGTGCCGCACCACTACAAATCCATCGCGATGAAAAATATCGACCTGCTCCTGTGCCAGAATTCGCTCTGACATATCTGCGCCTTTCAAAATTTCTTTTTTTAGCATCCAGAGAAGCGATTTAAATTGCCTCTGATAAAACAAAACCCCTGCGACTGCGTTCACGCCGGCGTATTTCTATACACATTAAATCTCATATGGTATCCACATTCTTTCAATTCAGGATGGTGTGCCAACATTCACGAATTTACGCTCCCAAATTTTATTCTCTCTTTATCCCGGTATATCGTACAACGCGACGATATACGGATGGTTGGGATCGTACGTCGTGAGTGGCTTAGGATTTTCCACCCGACCACAGGGACGTTGGTTTGCACCGGCAACGCCCGTGATGTCGTCTCCCAAATCCTCGCGGGCTAATTCAGCCATATATAAGAGCTTCTGAACCACATCAGGAAGTTCGTCGTACTTATTGTCTGTCTCCCCAATGTCGGTATCCAGATTGTACAGCTCTTTGAGATGGAGATGCAGTTTATAGTCGCCACTCCGTATCGCATCAAGATTGCCCTCCTTGAAGTAAAGGAATTTTTTGTATCCAGATGACGCGCCAGCTTCCTGCGTCATGAGCCCCAGCATCGTATGACCATCTCGAATAACGCCGTCTTCAATATCGGCTCCAGTTATGTCAGCGAATGTTGGCAGGAAATCCATCATGGTGCTGATCTCGCCACAGGTTGTTCCTGCAGGAATGCGTGCAGGCCATTTCATGATGCAATTTACCCGCTGACCGCCTTCCCAGGTCGATCCCTTGAATCCCCGCAAGGGTGTATTAACACTCTTCCTCGCGCCACCATTATCGGACGTAAAAATAATGAGTGTATCGTCCGTCAAGCCGCACCGTTCGAGCTCGTATTCGAGCATCGCCAAACTCCAGTCGATATGCGCGACTGCTGCACCGAGGACACCATTCTCTGACTGTCTTTCGAAGACTTCCGGTACGAACAATGGGTTGTGTACATAGGTATGCGCGAAATAAATAAACAACGGCCGATCAGCGTTTTCTCGGATGAACGCCACCGCCTCCTCGGTGTATCGTTCCGTAATGGAGGTCTGATCGGGCTGTTCTTGTACCACCACGCTATCCCGCACGAGAGGCAGGGGAGCTTTGATATGTTGCGCCCAGGTTTTTTTGGGGCTCCGGGTTTGAAGCCCCATGTCGTTGCTATACGGGATCCCAAACCAGGAATCAAAACCATAATGCGCAGGTAAAAACTCAGGCTGGTCTCCCACATGCCACTTTCCGATCAGTTTTGTCGTGTACCCACCACCCTTCAACACCGACGCAATCGTCTTCTCCTGGGGGTTCAACCCCTCGGCCTGTCCAGGAAACAACACCCCCCGATGTTCGAGAATCTCTCCTGAGCCATCGATTTTTCGAATGTCGAAAGCATGCATGTTAAGCCTTCGAGGGTATGAGCCAGCCAGCATAGCAGCTCTGGAGGGGGTGCATACCGGCGCAGCAGCGTAGAAATCGGTGAACCGCATGCCTTGTTCGGCCAACCGGTCGAGTGCTGGTGTCTTATTGAGCGTTGATCCATAACAGCCGATATCGGCGTATCCTAAATCATCGCAATTTATCAGGATGATGTTCGGTGCTTCTTTTGGCATTCTTCGATCCCTTCATGTCGGTGTGACAAATGGTTAAAAATGAAAAACTGGAGATGTGGCTCAACGAATCGGTCCTGGATAAGAACACGCCATCCCATTGCGGATGAGCATTCCCCGATCGGCCTGATTCGCCTTTTCAGCCATCTCATCTCGAAACGTGATCATAACACCGCCCCATCGCGGGCGATCACTCGGATTCGGTGGACTCATATGCCACATGTGTGCATGCCAGATCACCGCATCGCCCGGCCCTAAGGGCACAGGCTCAGGTGTATTATCAGCCACCTGATCACGCGGAATCTCTGGGTGCAAGCCATCATACTGCACGTGTTCGATGACTTCGCCTTTGTGAGTGCCCGGCATCACATGCAAACACCCATTCTCAAGATCGACAGCCTCCAGAGCCACCCAGCAGTTAAAATGTTCTCGCTTGTGCGGTCTGATGCCTCGTGACGCATCGCGCTCCCACAACCAAATGTCCTGATGCCAGGGCACAGATTCACCTATTCGGGCCTGTTTGGTAAAAAAACGCGTGCCCTGAACGCGAACATTTTCACCCAGAAAGCGTCGGTTCATTGCAATCACGTTTTCTGCGGTCAGCCATTCCTCCCAAAGCACCCGGCTATGAAGGTCCCGATCGCCCACAGCCCATACCGCCGCATCACCGTCAACACCTGTATCATCTGCGCGATCAGTGGTCAATCTGAATCCTTTCGGCTTTTCTGCGATGACCCTTTCAAGTTCACTTCGCACGGTCTCAACTGCCTGGGCTGAAATTAGATTTCGAACCACAAAATAACCACGTTCTTCAAACTGCGCCTCTGCATCTTCGGGGATATAAAACGCATCCATCTGCTACTCCTTTTTTAAAACTGTCTAAGGTTTCACGGAGTTCTTTCACAACTTCAGGATGATCGTCTGTGACGTTGTTCTTTTCGCCAATGTCGCTATCCAGATCGTATAACTCCAGACCATTGGTTCCAAAATCCATCAGAAAGCGATGGTCTTGTTCCGGTTTGCGCCCAGGAAGCAGCAACTTCCAATTTCCCTTTCTAATACCAACGCCCATATTGGCATCACCATCTCCCACCTGATCATAGATAAAGGTTTCTCGGCCTTCTTCGGCCTGTCCCAGGAGCAATGCGGTTTGATCAATGCCGTCAATCACGCGATCCATCGGCGGTGTGACACCTGATAGTGCGGTAAAAGTCGGCATTAAATCAATCGTGGCCCAGAGCGCATCCGAGGTGCGCCCAGCCGGGACTTTACCCGGCCAGCGGACAATACAGGGCACACGAGATCCGGCTTCATAAGCTGATCCCTTACCGGCGCGCAACGCCCCGGGATCGCCCCAAAAGATGGAACCCTCTGGATGACCTTTCTTGTTTTCATAGTACTTGGATTGGCACCACGGTCCGTTATCCGTAGTATAGATCACCAGTGTGTTGTCGCGCAATCCCAGCGCGTCCAGCTTGTCGAGCAAACGTCCGGTCTCATGGTCTAACTCTTCAACCACATCCCCATATAGCCCACCAGCCGATTTTCCCTTAAACTCAGGAGATGCATCGATGATCGTGTGCAACATCGTATGCGCCAGATAGAGCACAAACGGCTTGTTCGGATCTCGGCGATTCTCCAGAAAATCAATCGCTTTATCGGTGTACAGGCGAATCGTACAGCTCATGTCTTCCGTTTCACCAACCGCCGTGTTATTCTCATGAAACTTTATAAACCCATTGTCGTTTGCGCCAAGAGTACCGTAATAATAATCAAACCCCTGTGCATTCGGCATGCGCTCGATAATTTCCTTCCTGTTCGAGACATCCCACTTACCTATACAGGCCGTCTGGTATCCTGCGGGTTTCATCAACTCGGCAAAAGTGATCTCACTGGCGGGCATCCCCCAGCCCTTACTGCGGACCGGATAGCGACCGGTGAGCAATGCCGACCGCGACGGACCGCACACAGGCTGGGCGTAAAAGCTGGTGAAGCGGGTACCCTCCTTCGCCAGTTGATCCAGCCGCGGTGTCTTGTTCTTTTTGTTTCCAAAACAGCCCAGATCCGCATACCCCTGATCATCGGTGAAAATAATCAGAATATTGGGACGTTCTTTGATATCGTCATCTATCGACTTACTCATCTGCTAAACCTTTCTTTTTGCATCTGTGGTTATGCAAAATATGGGGATTGCCCCTTTCTGCCGTGGTTTAAGGACCAGTGTAGATCCGTTGTCTCGCTTGTGCATCGCATCACGTGATACACTTGGAATAGCACGTTGTGAGTGGCTGGGGATTAATATCGCTGAATAGGATTCGCCTCCCCCTCAACCCGATGCTTATACAGCAACTTTACTTCCTCAGGAAACCTTTCATAAATCTCCCTCGGCACCATTGCCTGATTACGCCCCCCAAATTCCAGATTCATCCACCATGGCGAATACCGCGTCAGCATCGTCACTCGCGGTTCATCGCTCGGATTATTTCCCGCCGTATGCCAGATTCGACTGTCGATCATCACCACACTCCCTGCTTTTCCTTCCAGCTGAATCTCGCCCAGGATCGATTGCTTGATCGGAATATCATCGTGCACTTCTGGCGGATTGCGCGGGTCCAAGTGACTCCGCGGATTCCGCAAATCCCGATGGCTGCGAGGCACCACCCAGGTGCCACCATTCTCTGGTGAAAAATCCGACAACATCCATAATGCCGTAATCCCTGCCACCACATTGGGAAACGGCATTATAAAAGCACCTGCCCGTTCTCGGTCTGTCAAATCGTGTGGAAAATCTGAATGCCACCCCCGGTGACCCATCTTTCGCTCACCGGGTTGCCGTGTCTTAAACTCCGTCTGTGCAATACGTATGTGATGCGGATCCAACAGTGCCTTTGCAATGCCCACCACGCGTTCATCGCCAAAATAAGCTGCAAGACCGGGAATAAACGAAACTGCATTTCTATGAGGTTTGCCCTCTGCGTCAGATTGAAACACAAGTGAACCACCGATCTCTTCATAATACTTCAGACCATTTTTATGACCCTCCTGCACATGATCACAAAGAGAATCGACCTGATCCTCAGGAATCACCCCTTCGACCAAACACCAGCCCTCTGCTTTCATTTGCCCAACATGAGATTCAATTATTTCAGATACAGACATAACATCCTCCGTAGTTTTGCAGCTTTCCAAAATCGTTTGTCTCTGTATCTTGTCCCCAAAGCTAAATCGGCAAATTTATCAATTGGTTTTTGCATAGTGATTACTCTTTAAAAAATTTTTGTGATGAATCGCACTTTATTTGCGAATCGGTCCCGGATACGAACACGCCTTCCCATTGCGGATCATAGCTTTATCCGCATCCCCTCCAACTCGGGATGTGCATCCCAATATCCCCGAATTTGCTTTCCCCAATTGAGCAATTGCGTAGCAGGCCGTTGGGCCGTCATCCTTCGCCGGTTCAGTTGCCCCTCAAAATCCATCATCAATTGCCTGAATCTTTTGAGCATTTCCCGCATTTCCGGCTGATATGCCAGATTGTGCGTCTCGCTGGGATCTTCGGCCAGATCAAATATCTGTTCCAGCCCAGTTACAGGTCAGTGGTGCGGATAGATCGGCCGAACCCGCTTGCAAATCCAGTCCATTGGTCGTAAGGAAAACAGAGCCGTCCTCTTCCAGATGTCCGTCACAGGAAAATTCCTTGTAACCGTCTCCAGCGCAGTTCTCTACGTGCACAGACCAGGTACCGGTCAACGTGCGAAATGCATCCCTATTGGATGCAAATTGCATATCCATAAGTTCTCCGCTCGCAGCGTTTCTGTACACAACAGAATAGTTCAGGCGATTCTCACCCCTGACCGTCTGGCGGATCACCACCTCGCCCACGGACAGGTCATCGCCGTCTGCCGGACCTTTATAGCCGCGCCTGAAATTGGGGAGAATCGTATAGCGAGTAACTTCTCCTCCGTGATCCCCGGAGGCTGTCGCTTCCAGCGTCCCCTTTACCAGGGAACGAAACTGCTGTGCAAAATCTGGAGATTGTCCCTGCTCCTTTCTGTCGTGATTGAAAGACCAATGTAGATTTATTGTTTCACTCATACTATTTTATCCTCCTCTTTTCTTTTCTATGATTTGAGAAGCATACTCTTCTGTCAAGGACATTCGTCAGATCCACTCTAGACCGGATCGCTCCTATCCTTTCCAGAGTACTGGGAACACGGGTTGGCGTCTTCTGGTCTAAATAGATGCAGCAGATCATAATATCATAACACCTCTCAGGAGAACATCACCGTGCAAATTACAGATGTAAAAACAACCGTCCTGTCGATGCCTCATCTGACAGGCATCCAGGACGCCACCATTCGTCACCTTGAACAGGGCAGAACGCAGTGCTTTGTCCACATCGTCACCGATGAAGGCTTGGAAGGGTTGGGCACCGGAGGGGGCGCACGGGCTGCCCGTGAGATCATCGAAGGGTCGCTCAAACCCATTCTAATGAGTCAGGACCCACTTAACATCGAACAATTGTGGGACGACATGTTCTGGCGCATACGCGGTGTGGGCCGCAAGGGCCTGGCCTTTTGCGCCCTTTCAGCAGTCGATATTGCCCTGTGGGACCTGAAAGCCAAATATTATCAAACCCCCCTCTACAAACTGCTCGGTCCTTATACGGACACCGTCCCGGTTTACGGTAGCGGCGGTTGGACCCACTTCAGCGTAGATGAATTAATTGCCGAACAGGCCAGCTATGTAGAACGCGGCATGAAGTCCGTCAAAATGAAGGTCGGCAAAGATTTTGGGCGCAGTGAAAGTGAAGATGTGGCGCGACTATCTGCGGTGCGGAAAGCACTGGGCGATGACGTAGAGATTCTCATTGACGCAAACAATGGGTACTATGCCAAACAAGCCATTCGCATGGCTCAGGCGTTTGAGGAATACAACATCGGCTGGTTTGAAGAACCTGTACTGGCCGATGACATCGAAGGCCTGGCCGCAATTGCTCGTGCCACCGCGATTCCCATCGCAACCGGCGAACACGAGTACACCAAATACGGCTTCAAAGACCTCATCGCCCGGGGCGGAGCGGATATCGTCCAGCCCGATGTGGGCCGGGTCGGCGGCATCACCGAATGGATGAAAGTGGCACACCTGGCCCACGCCTTCAACCTGCCCGTTGCGCCACACGCCTACCAGCTCATCCACCTGCACCTATCTTGCGCGACCCCAAATCTGCGAATTGTGGAATACCTCGGCACGGTGGAAGAATCAGACCGGATAACCTACACAGAATTCTCCGAGCCGGTCAATGGCCTCTGGTCGCCCAACCCCGACAAGCCGGGCCTGGGCCTGGAACTGGATCCCGAGGCGGTAAAAAAATACGCGGTATAGATCAACTTGTATTTCAATTGTTCTCTGGCAGTCCACGCATCCAAGTTGTGTTCTGTATCGGCTTGAGAATCTCCAGCACCTCAGCAAGCAATATTTCATCAATCGGCGTTTCTAACCACTCGATATTCTCTTTCAAATGTTCAGGCCGTGTTGTACCGACCAGCGTCGTTGCAAAATCTGGATTGGCCAATCCAAATTGCATAGCCAGCTTAGAGATATTCTCGCCTTTCTGCTTGCAAAACGCCACAGCCCTTGCACAAACCCGCTTGATATTTTCGGTGGCGGGATGACCTGGCGCTGGTCCCCGTTCAGTGAAGAGTCCCATCCCCAAAGGTGAAGCATTGATCATCCCCATACCCTTTTTCCTTAAATAAGGCACCAGCATTTCAAAGGATGTATCATGTAGCATATAGTGGCAAAACGACAGCACCGTATCCACATCCGCCCGATCGAGCACATATCGATAGACTTTTAACGGAAATCCGGTGATGCCCACAAATCTGGTCTTCCCCTGTTCTTGCAACCGCCGCAAAGTGGGAAGAGCTTCCTCTACAATCTGGTCCAGCGAGACAAAATCGATATCGTGACACTGGAAAATATCCACATAATCCAACCCCAATCGCATAAGGCTCTCATCCATACTTTCCACGATTCGCCTAACTGAAAAATCGGACACCCCACCGGCATAACGCCCAACTTTGGTTGCCAGATAATATTTGTCTCGCGGAATCTCCTTCAAAGCCTTCCCCAGCGCGCTCTCCGATTTTGTCCCACCGTAAAGCGGCGAGGTATCAATCAAATTGATCCCACAGTCAATAGCTGTATGCACAGCTTTGATTCCCCGAGCTTCATCGGGCGTTCCATAAATACTGCCCAAACCAGATGCCCCGTAACTCAGCACCGAGACTTTCAAACCCGTTTTTCCCAACTCGCGATATTCCATGCCTTACCTTTGTTTTTCGTTATTTACGGCGCAATCGGCTCGGGAAAATTGAATCTCACCCAATGCCACTGAAACATATCATTGGTCGCGTCATTCCATCCCAACAAGCGACCTTTCATATTCTCTAACACATCGGCGCACATCGGATCATCAATCCGATTATTCATCTCCGCGGGATCGACTTCGAGATCGTATAATTCATCCAGGTCGTGAGGTGTATAAACGTATTTCCATTTCTCCGTCCGCACCATTCGCTGAGAACTATATCCCCACACCTCACCGTGGCTTTCGCAATACACACTGTCTGCCCAATCATCGGGATCATCGCCATTTACAAGCGGCACCAAACTCCTCGCATCCAATCCATCGGGCAATTTCCCACCACCCCATTCGACAAATGTAGGCATCAAATCCATCAGCCGAACAAATTGCGACACATTGCGACTCACGCCCCCCGGCACTTTCATCAGCAATGGGATCCGAAACACTTCATCGTACATAGTACCGGATTTTTCAAAATGCTTGTGACTGCCCATGGCATCTCCGTGATCTGTACTGAAGAGGAATATCGTATTATCCTCAATCCCACATTCCCGTATCGCATCCAGCAGGCGCCCCACGCAGGTATCAATCAGAGACACATCGCCGTAATACTTGGCAACCACCTGTCGCCACCACGCCCAATCTTTATCTTGAAGATTCCATTCTCGATGTTTGCGCAAATGAGCCGCGGGTTTGCCTTCAAAGGATTCGTCAAAATTTGGCCAGGGTGGAATGGATTCAGGATCGTACATCGACGCATAAGGCTCCGGAACAATATTGGCAAAATGAGGTGCTGTTGCATCAATCCGCAAAAAAAACGGCTTGTCTCCTCCTGCCCGTTCGCGCAACATCTCGATCCCACAATCCGTCACCGTCCACGTTTTATACTCTTCTGGCGACATCTCACCTGTACCCGCCACAGGAAAAGAACTTCCGGGAAACTCAACCGTCAATTCTGTACCGGGGACTATTTGCCCGCGCCCTCCCCTCCCCATCTCATGCCGATCAAAGCCGTATTCCTCAGGTCCAATATCTTGATGGACATGCCACTTACCCGCATAATCCAGCACATATCCCGCCTCTTTGAGCAAACGGCTAAACGTCGGCACATCTGTTGACAATCCCCTATTCCACGCAGGCGCAATATGCGTATTGAGCATCACCCCGTGATTGTGCGGATAAAGACCGCTCATCAAAGAAGCGCGTGCAGGAGAACAAACAGGGCTTGTGGTATATGCCTGATCAAATCGCACACCTTCCTCTGCGAGTTGATCCAGATTGGGCGTCTGACAAATCTCATTGCCATAACACCCCAACGCATCGCGTCTCAATTGATCTGTAAGAAACAAAACAATATTTGGTGCCATAATTCCTCCTGTCGTATGGCCTTTTGCCGACATTCGATCTATCGGTCTTATCTACGACGTTCAAGAAGGCGTGTCAAGGAGAATGCTCAGAACAAATAATCGGTAATCTCCTGGAAAACTTGATTTACATACATTTGTAAGCTAAATTGCGTTGAATCTGGCAGACTATTTTATTAAAGGAGAAAATAATGAGATCAGTAATCTGTGTTCACGAACGCTTTGACGCCAACTGGCCTTTTGTGGCCGACCACTGGAACCGCCGCTGGCAGGAATCGGGAGACTGCGAACTCTATCGCACCGAGGCATCTGGGGCCCGAGCGCCACAGATGGTGGAGAATCCTTCATCGGTACATCGGCTCGTCCTCCTTGGCCTTCCGGCTGACACTGAGGATCTTGAGCCATTTTCTGGTCTTGAGGAACTCTACCATGATCCAGCAGGCCAATCAAACGCTGGCCTCGATAGCGCACACGCCCGTGGGGTGAACATAATTCGCCCTCGTGGTACCATTCAATGGGGGCAAACAGTTGCCGAGTTTGCGCTCGGACTCACAATAAGTGCATTGCGGCGGATACCGCAGACCTACGTGGAGATGATGGAGAGCCACGAGACCTGGCAATACAAACCAGACGTTGGCAAACCCGGACAAAGGGGTGCCCAATTTGGCGACGACCCACGCTTTGTGAGCGGCACCATTGCAGGGAAGCGAGTACGCGTCGTTGGCATAGGTAATATTGGCGGACGGTACGCTTCGTGGTGTTCGAACATGGGAGCAGATGTGGCTGTCTGGGATCCATTTGCTCCGGAGGCATCATTTACACTCGCCGGTGTCAAGCGATGCTTCGATCTCTCAGAACTCGTGAAAGACGCCGATATTTTTGCCCCGATGGTCCCCCTGAAGGACGATACGCGTGGGCTGGTTGGCCCGGAGGCCATTCGCACATTGCCGCATCAATCGCTCGTCGTTCTGGTGACACGCGCAGCGATCTGCGACACCGAAACACTGTATCAACGGGTCCTCAATGACGAACTCGCCCTGGCCGCAGACGTCTGGGACATTGAACCGGTGCGTTTGGATTCTCCACTGCTTGGCCGCCACAATGTGGTCCACACGCCGCATAATGCCGGGCGCACGATTGATGCAAATCACGCGCGGGCAGACGATGCAATAAACCGGTTTCGACCGCGTAGCTCATAAGCTCGTATAGAAAAGGAACTTTTCAACCCATGAAACAAACCCACCCACTCGACGGAATCTGGCAAGTTATTTACGATCACGACAACAAGGGCCGCACGCTCAACTTACAGCATCGCGAAAATTTCTACGCCTGCACAGACTTGGAACAAATAACCGTTCCCGCATGTCTCGAAGAATTCGAACAAGATTATGAAGGTGTCGCCTGGTACGGCAAAACCTTCACACTTCCACCCGACTGGCAAAACAAAACAATCCGCCTGCATTTTGAAGCAGTCAACTACCGCGCAGAAATCTGGGTCAATGGCGAAGCCGCTGGCGCGCACGAAGGCGGATACATCGGCTTTGAACTCCTGATAGACGACCTCTTAACCGAAGGCGAAAACTTCATCGCCGTTCGCGTCATCACCCCACTCATCCTCCGCGACGTGGTCATCGATGGCCTGGGCCGCGATGACATGCCCCACTGGCGCGGCGCAATCGCCGGTGGTATATGGCAATCGGTTTCCTTCATCGCTACGGGACCCGTGTACGTTGACGACACATTCGTTACATCCGACATCCACACGGGCGAAATCAATATCGCCAGCACATTTCAAAATCGGGATTTAAAAATACAACCCGCGACCATCACCTGGTCGATCACAGAATACAAAAGCGGGACACAGGTCGCCTCTGGTGAAAAAACGATCAACCTGAATCCTGGCACAAGTCACCACAAAGAAATATTCATCATCGCAAACCACAAGCTCTGGCAACTCGACGAACCCAATCTCTACATCGTCACCACCACAGTCGCCCTTGGGAGTGAAACCTCAGATATTGAACAAACGCGCTTCGGCTTCCGAGAATTTACAGCCAAAGGCAAAAACTTCTACTTAAACGGCGAAAAAATCATCCTCAAAACCACCTTCAACGAAGCCTTCTATCCACACTCCCTCGCATACCCACGCGACCTCAATCTTCTAAAAAAAGAATTTCAGCTTATCAAAGACGGCAACATCAACATGATCCGCCCGTGGCGCAAACCCCAACCGCCAATCGTATATGACCTCGCAGACGAAATGGGCGTCTTATTTGTAGGCGCACTCCCCGTCGAATGCATGGACAACTGGCCGCAGATCACCCCCTACACCCAACAGCGCATCGAAAATGAAGCCACGGAAATGGTCAAACGCGATCGCAATCACCCCTCCATCGTCATCTGGGAAATGTTTAATGAAATCATGCGCGACGGCCTCAAACGCCTCAAACATAGCGTATCCTTAAAAGCTCGTGAATGCGATCACTCCCGCATGATCATCGACGAAGCCGGTGGATTTGCCGATGGATGCAGTATTTACCTCCCCGGATCCTACGAACCCATTGTCATCAACGATGTACACAACTATCCCGGCACACCCTTTGCCCAAAGCAGTTACGACAATTTGCTCGCACTCGGCAAAACCGAGGCACAACTCAAAGAAATGGGATTAGAAATCGCCCAATTTACCAACAGCAAAATCAAACCCGACCTACTCACCAATATTTCAGAACTCGGGTATGGCAGTATCCCCGACCTCGAAGCAAATTTTGAACAGTACAAAAAAGAGGGAAATCCAATCACACCGGATTACCGCATGCACGAACGCCTACTCAATTCTTATCTCTCAGTCTTCCGCGAAACCGAAACAGACCAGATCTTTCCCAACTTCCACGCCTTTGTGCAAGCCTGCCAGAAAATACACGCCACAGGCAATAAACTCATGACCGAAGCCTGCCGCATCAATCCCGACATCGCGGGTATCGGCATCCACGCACTCAACGACGGCGACTGGATCCTGGGGGCTGGCTTAATCGACAACTTCCGCAATCCCAAAGGACCCTATTACGCCATCAAAGAAGTATTTGCCGACCGTTATGTCGCCATTCGCCCCAGTTCACAAAATGCCTATGCAGGCGAATCTGTTCAAATCCTGCTCACCACTGTCAATGACAAAAACGATCTATCGGGCACACTCTCCCTGAGCGTCACCACACACGACAGACAAAATCTTCTCGACACAAACGAACAAATAAAAATACCCACCGGCATTACAGACCTGGCGACTTACGAAATCAACACCAGTGGCGTCGAAGGTCTATGCCAGATCGAAGTGACATTCACATCTGGCGAAGCAGAACCCATCAAAAATCAATCCAGCATCTACGTCCTCGACAAAAGCAAATCCGCTATTCCAGATGTACCCATAGCGACAATCGACCTCAACGGCGCACTCGGCAGATACCTTTCCAACACCACCGACTTCTCCACTCAAACACCCACAGACCAGGTCGCACTCGTCAACCTCCAGGGCTGGAACGGCAAACCCGATACCCGCTTCGCCGATCTCGCCACATGGGTTGAAAACGGCGGCACAGCACTCTTCCTCAACCTGCCAGCCATGCACCTTCTCAAAATGGAGCCAGGAAAAAGTCGTATGTATCGCCACATCGACAAAGACACCCTTTTCCCATTCCCACTATCACTCTACTCCGGCAAAGGATTATGGACCCCTTGCAGTCATGTCGTCAAAAATCACCCCTTCTACGAGGGCTTGCCCTCAAATTGCCTGATGGGACAAGAATATCAAAACATCTCCTCCCAATGGTCTATTGTAGAACCCAAAACCGATTGGATCGGCGGCAACATCACCTACGATTGGTATGCGGGCCTCAAACACAAACAGAACTACATCGGCGTCACTGAAGCCTTTCACGGCGCTGATCTGGCACCAATCTCCCACGGCAATGGCAAATATGTCCTGTGTACTCATCGCATTGTCGAAAACCTGGGCACAGACCCGGTAGCGGATCGTTTACTGAGCAACATGCTCAAGACCCTCCTGTAACCACATGAAAGGAATCCCCATGAGTAATGAGAAACGCCCAAATATTCTGTTCGTATTTTCTGATCAGCAGCGTTATAGCGCGCTGGGTGCGAATGGCAATGACGTAATCCAAACGCCTGTTTTGGATGCTATGGCAGCTGAAGGAATGGTGTGTGACAATATGTTTTCCAACCACCCGTTGTGTTCGCCTTATCGAGCTATTTTGTTAACCGGTCGGTATGGTTGGCAAAATTTGGTAATTGATAATGAGTACAGTCCGCGACGAGATATCCCAACCTTGCCAGGCACTTTGCGCGAGCATGGGTATGGCACTGCGCATGTGGGTACCTGGCATCTGGGTAAAGGGCCGTACGGCGACGACAATCGATACGGGCTGGATTATCTTGCGGCGCTGGCAGGCGGGAGAGGGCGGGGCGCCTACTTCGACAGAACCTATTACGAAAACGATGAGGGACCGAACTTTTACGGAGGCTGGGCACCAACGAACGAAACGGATTTGGCTATTCAATTTATAGAAAAACACCTAAGTGCCCGAACAGATGATCCATTTGCCGTCTTTGTGTCCTGGCGACCTCCTCACTGGCCATATAAGCAGTATCCCGACGAATATAATATTTATGATCCTGCGGACATGGATGTGCCGGGCAATGTACCAGACGAGATGAAAGCATGGGCACATGAGGAACTTGCAGACTATTACGGGTGCTGTACAGGACTTGATGCAGAGATGGGGCGATTGTTAGAAGCGCTGGATCGCCTGGGGGTCAAGGATAATACAATTGTCTGTTATACATCAGATCATGGAGATCACCTTTCAAGCCATGGGTATGGCAAACCCAGTAGTAGATGGTTGGACGAGTCGATGCGGGCTTCAAAGGCAACACCTTATGAAGAATCTTGCCATGTGCCGTTTGTGGTGCGTTGGCCTGATGCTATTGAAGCTGGTACGCGAACGGATGCTTTCTTCGGTGCGATTGATATTGTACCTACATTGCTTGGTGCTTGTGGCGTGCCGTTACCACAAGGTCTGCAAGGGCGAGATATTTCGAGCGTGTGGCAGGGTGGTAAAGCACCTGCAGATACGGAGTTAACGCCTGGTGGATCGGAGTCTGTCTATTTGCAGAATATGGCACATGGTTGGCCCAATCGCGACGGTTGGGTTGGGCGCTGGCGCGGTGTGCGTACCGAACGCTATACGTATGCGCGTTGGTTTGCTAATGAGCGAGGTCCCTGGCTGTTTGACCGGCAGGAAGATCCGCTCGAGATGGTTAACCTGGCGAATTCTGCTGAAGCGCGGCCAGCACTTCAAGAAATGGAAGAAAGATTGCATCGCTGGATGGAAGGTACAAAAGATCCATTTGAATACGGCAGGCGTGGCCCCCGTGGCTTTTTGGAATTGGGACAGGAGTTTGCGGATCCGGATAAGTATCCTGGCTGGGGCGTTGCATAATTGAAAAACGGGAGTTTGGCAAGTTCGATCTAAAGGATACGCCCTACCCTATCCGCATTTGAAATATATCAGCCTTTATCATATCTTAATCAGAAAGAGCTCAACCGGGGGACAACCGAATGCTCACCGACAGCGAAAAACAACGCCTCGACGAACAGGGCTATCTCATTCTCAAAAATGTCATCAGCGTCGATGAAGCAGACACCATGCGCAACCTCGCGCTGGAACTGGCTCAGGAAGATATCAAAGCAGGACGAGATTATAGCCACATCGAAAACGCGCGTAGGGTCTGGAATCTGGTAAACAAACACGAAATCTTTGAACAGGCCATACAACACCCGCGCATCATCGAAGCCCAACAATATCTGCTGGGCGAAGATCTGGTCCTGAGTTCATTTACAGCCAACATCATCGGTCCCGGCACGCCGGCAGGCAATTTGCACATCGATTTTCCATTGGGCAATCTGCCCACACCGCGCCCCTCTTTTCCGCTTTCAGCCAACAGCGTCTGGTTCCTCGACGACTTTTATCCCAAAAACGGCTCCACCCGTTGTGTGCCCGGCAGCCACAAACGACTCGACACCATGCCGAAACGAGATCAAACATATCCAGATGAAATACAGGTCAAAGGACCAAAAGGCTCGGTCATGATCTTAAATGGCGCAACCTGGCACGGCTCGGGCGCAAACCAGACCGACCGCGAGCGCGTGGGATTGCTCGGATTTTACAACCGTTCCATCCTCAAAACCCAGCAGGATCAGATGCGCCTCGCAACAAAAAAAGTCTTGAACCGCGCCACCCCGCTCCTGCGACAACTTTTGGGATTCAACGCCCGCCCCACAACCCGAGTTTGACCCTGCCCCTGATCTGCCTGGAGATGAAAACAGGAGTCATAGATGCGAATAGAACAAATCGACGCCTACGTCGTTAAATTACCCCGCCCCAATGTCTCAGAAAATGTGCCCGACTATGCGCGTCCTCGCAAATCGCTCTCCTATGACACAACGCCTCCCATCGACGACATGGCAGCCGCGCGTTATGCCGAAGCCCTCTTTGTCAAAATCACTGCCGACAATGGCCTTGTCGGATGGGGTGAAGGTCAATCCCTGCTCGTTCCCGAAGCCACCAAAGCAGTCGTAGATCACCTGTTTGCCCCCATTCTCATCGGCGAAAATCCACTCGCCCGCGAAAAACTCTACGACATGACCTACGGCACCATGCGCGGTCGAGGTTACCGCTCGGGTTATCTCGCGGCTGCCCTTGCAGGCATCAACAACGCCCTCTGGGATCTATCGGGCAAAGCCCTCGACGTACCCTGCTACGTCCTTCTCGGTGGCCCCTACCGCGACAAAGTTCGTATCTACAACAACATTCATGGTCCCACACCCGAAATAGGTGTTGAGCAAGCCCTCAAAGCCGTTGAAATGGGTTACGACGCGGTCAAATATCACCTCAATCGGCCCTTAAAAAATGCCGTCGCCGTCGTAGAAGCCACACGCGAAGCCGTTGGTCCCGACGTCGATATCCTCGTCGATCTCACCTGGCATTACGACGTACCCGGGGCAATTGCCCTGGGTAAAGAACTCGAAAAATTCGACGTCTTCTGGCTCGAATCGCCCGTACCCAGCGAAGACCTTCGCCGTCATGCCGAAGTGCCGCGCGACCTCACACTGCCCATCTGCATCGGCCAGGAATATTACAACGCCTATCAATTCCGCGCTGTTCTGGAAGCGCATGCCGCCGACATTCTCCTGCCCGACCTCGCGCGAACAGGCATCACGGGCAGCCAGCGCATCGCCCACCTCGCCGAAACCTTCGACATCCCACTCGCCCCAGCCGTCGGCGCAGGCAACGTCCTCTCCACCGCCGCGCAACTCCAACTCTCGGCAGGTATCCTCAATTTTGTCATCATGGAACACTTCGACCAGAGCTTCCAGCTAAAAAGCGATCAAATCCTGAAACACTCTCTCACCCGGAATGGCAGCTATCTCGAACTGCCCGACCGTCCGGGACTGGGCATTGAAATCGACGAAAAAAAATTGATACAGTACGCAGTGAAATAACACAGGAAAAATTGAATATGACTGAGGGACAAGAAGTTACCAGCACAACAGGAGCAGTTGCAGCCGGGCCTCCAGAGGCGGCAAGAGTCGGTGCGAGAATACTCGAACAGGGCGGCAACGCCTTTGATGCAGCGGTGGCAACCAGTATGGCATGCTGCATGTTACAGCCACAATCTACGGGTGTGGGTGGTTATGTACTGTGTGCCGTGATCTTGGAAGGCACCACGGGCAAAGTCTGGTCGATAGACGCCAATTCAATTTCGCCCAAAGCGGCTCACGAACACATGTACACCATCCTGCCAACGCGTACCCCCGGAGGCATCAATGAAAAGGAATACAACTGCAGCGTAAAGGGCAATGCCAACGTCCATGGACCTCTCGCCATTGGTCCCCCGGGTATGATGGCAGGCATGGGCACCATTTGGGAAAAGTGGGGAAAACTCAAATGGTCCGATGTGGTAGCACCATCGCTGAAGCTACTCGAGGATGGCTTTCCCTTTGGTTCTACTGCAGGGGCGATCAAAAATCAGCAGAAAGTGATCCGCAGATTTGCAGCAACAGAGAAACACCTGATGCCCGAGGGGCGTGTCCCAACAGCAGATGATATCTGGCACCGCCGCGATATGGAAAAAACCCTTGCAAGAGTTTCAGAAGCCGGATGGCAGGATTTCTACACGGGGGAAATCGGCCACAAAATAGTGGATCACGTTCAAGCCACTGGCGGTATTTTGACAATGGAAGATATGGCTGCCTTCAAGCCAGGCGTGACCGAACCATATACCACGACCTACCGCGAGGCATCCGTGCATGGTGCAATTTTGCCCAACGGCGGATTGTCCAGCTTGCAACTGCTCAACATGTGGGAATGCTTCGATCCCCTGCCGGAAGACACAGTCGAGTACTGGCACCGATTCGCCGAGCTACTCAAGCTGGTCTGGCGAGATCGCCTTCTTCATCTCGCAGATCCAAATCATGTGGATGTACCGATCGAGCGACTGCTGAGCAAAGATTATGCAGCCGGTCGCGTGGAAACACTGTGCCAGTTTCCCAATGCGGTAGATCAGCTTGTGCCACTGCCAATAGGTGATTCAAATGATGGTACGCTCCACGTCTCTTCTGCAGATGCCGAAGGGAATGTGGCGGCCGTAACAATTTCTCAAGGCGGCGCTTTCGGCTCCCTTGTTACGGTGCCGGATACAGGCATCATTCTGGGACATGGAATGTGCAGATTAGATCCCAGACCCGGGCGCAAAAATTCCGTGGATTCGCTCAAGCGACCGCTGAACAATACAGTTCCGCTCATCATTCAGCTTCCAGATCGGGATGTAGCTATCGGAATGCCAGGCGGCAGGCGTATCATCTCTGTGAACGCGCGTGCAGCCCAAAAAATCATCGATTACGGCGCAACATCCTTCGAGGCTGTCAGTGGTCCAAGGATGCATGTACAAACCCACGAGCCGGTAAGTGTGACCCGTACCTTGCCCGATGATATTGTGAATGGATTAATCAAAATGGGCCACGAAATCACATCGGTCAACAGTCTGGGCGGCGGGATCCACTGCGCGGAGTTTCTAAAAGCAGAAGGAACTGTCCGGGCAGGTGGCAATACATGGTCTGCAGGAAGCGATTCATAGATTCAAAGCACTTTGGATACACCATTTGTGGAGCAACACGTCACGTCGCTTAATCTAACAGGCGTTCAAATTCATCAAGATTGGACACCTGTATCGCCGCACGGTGCAACTGCTTGAGGCGTTGCAAATCTTCAATAGCTGCAATGCGAGCAGATAAGGGATCTGTCTGACGGAGATCAAATCGGATCTCCAGCACGTCGAGGATATCCTCAATAGCGCGTTCTCTACCTCCTTGCTCAATGCCTTGCTCAATGCCTTGCTCAATGCCCTGTTCAAAACTTTCCTCTCTGCTTTGCTGGGTAAGGGATTGAAAAAGTGATGATTCGCAGATCAGATCCATGATGCCCTCCTTAAAAATAATATTAGAAATCGTATCAAATTCGGCCATGTGAGATGCCTGGTCTGAGGGTTGGTCGTATTTTGGACAAACGCAACAATCAGAACTCAAGCAAATATCAGGCCAATGTCACAGAATCGCGCGACAAATGGTATGGACAGCACCAAATACCCTTATTATGCCTTCAATATGCCGTATTGCCCCCTTGTTTACAACCTGAATTTAAGGATCGCCTGTTTGGCGCAGAACAATCTCGGATGTGAAAGTGTACATTTTGAACCACGAATGGTCGGCAATGTGAAAAATATGTACCACTTGCCCATTTGTCCGCTACGCTGTTTATCTGTGGTTAATTGCATAAATCAGGCTAAAAAAGAATACGCCGCGCAAATTTGCGCGGCGTAGCGTGTTAGGCGAGGCTTATGGATTTCTGGCTCTGCGTCGGGTCTTCTCTCCTGCCGAAATGGAGGTAATGGCACATAGAAAGATCTCCCTGCGCCAACCTGACGCTCTATAAACGCCATCCCTTTTTCAGCCAAAGAAAAATTGAGCTGAATCGTTTAATTTGTGACTCGAAGTGCTTTAAGACTTTGGATTTGTTCTGCACTCATCATAGACTCTATGAGATGATATGTTAATGCTTCTACCACTACTCTGCGGCCCTCACCCTGACCAGCCAGGTCAGCATAGTCCGTTACAAGATGATCTACTGGCAGCGTAGGATCTTTTTTGAGAGCATCCAATTTCGTGATCAAAGTCGCTCGGCCATTAACATAATCCTGGGTATAACCCACAACATTAGTCGAGAGACCACAAAGAATGGCTTGTTGATCTGGGGTTAATACCTGATCAATCAAATCCGCAGCCCCCCCACGACTCACTGATGTTCGATCTACATACCGAAAGCTTGAAAACCCAAAGTAGTTGCCAATTTTACCTCTTGGCAAAAAGAGCGCGTCATCTAAATCACCCGTTGCCCAGGCAACGAACTTGCTCGACACTTCCTGCATCAATTTAGCATCATCACGGCTAAGTGCGTTAAATTGAGTTTTTGCTTCTGCAGCATATGGCAATGAGGTATTTTGCATCTGATCTAAGGTGACAACGCCACGACGAATATCTTCTAAGTATTGCACCTGTTCAGAGCTTAAAAGAGGTAGTAATTTTGCATAGTATTGGGCCGTTATGACCGTAATGGTACCTTCGTATTCCCCAATTGATTGTATTAAGTTCATCACACGAACATAGTCCATTGTAAAGTTATTTTTTAAACGCCACAATTCATCGACCAACAAAACACGGTCTTCCAAAAATCCGTTGATTGCCGTTCGATGCTCGGCCAATAATTCATATAAAAACGACCGTTGAGAATCATCCAAAAGCTCCAAGACTTCCTTATAGACTGCACCCCGAAAAGAGGCATCTGCATTGTTCCCATCGCGTTCCCGAATCTCGTTCCTGAGTGCTGCAAAACCAAAATAATTTGCCACCTCACCAATGGGTTCATAATGTGCATTCTCAACCGTGCCAGTAAGCCACACCAACAATTTTGATGCCGTTTCAACATAAACATGATCAACACCAACAAGATCCTCTTTTGCACAATTTTGTTGTTCTATAGGTACAACCTGCCAATCATCTGGTAGCTTGTAAAATGCAGACGGCTCGGGTAAGGATGTGTCATCATTCGCACCATATGCTCTAACAAATATCAGAAAGTCAGGAAAATCTACCTGCCCATTTTGATTAAGATCAAATTGGGCTTGATCGGTGCCAAAAGCACCAGCAAAGGCGAGAAAATCGACAAAATCGACCTTGCCATTTCCATCAAAATCAGACAGTGACGCTTTCAAAGTAATTGGGCTAAAAATACAAAATAACGCGAAGACCGCACCCAAAGCCCATTGTGTGTATCTGGTCATCTTTTCTCTATCCGATAAGAATAGCTCACCTCACCATTTGTCCGTCCAGCACCTTCATCTCCTGGCAGATAAGCTCTGATGTATTCCACCACAACATCATCTGGAGAAACAGTCACACGCAGATGCCCTGAATTTCCCAGGACAGTACCACTAAAATATCCCCCTTCAGCAGCTATTTTGTCACCATTTCGATAATTTGTGTTACTAGGTTGTGGCAACACCTGATACACCACCCCATCTAATTCCTGCTTCACAAACACATGGTCATGACCGTGAAAAAAAGCCGACACATTGTTCTCTACCATCAGTTGATGAATCGGCTTGTACCATCCCGCGCGTTTTGTGTCAAACCCCCAACTGTCATCTCTATTCTTTCCGCCCCATTCATAATACGGAGCCATCTCAATACCGCCGCGTCCTTCTCCTGTATGAATACCCCCCACCAGTTGATGTGAAAATACAAACTTAAAGGTCGCATCACTCGCCTCCAGCACCTGCCGCAGCCACTGATATTGCTTTGCGCCAAGGGTCCAGCGCCAGTTATCCGATACGCCACCGCGTTTGGGCTTTGTTGTCGTGTACCAATAAGGGTCAATCACGACAAATAGCGCGTCTCCCCACGACCACGAATAATAACTCTCTCGCACACCAACAAACGGCTCTTCATCGGAATCTCCAAAATAGAACATATCTGGCACGGGATTCGTATAATATTTTTTTCGCGCCATTGTAGCCCAAACAGCCACATTGTTTGGCGTGCCATTCAATGACCACCCCTCTTCCCCATCGTGGTTTCCATTGGCGAGAAACAGCGGAATAGAATGTGTAATCTTTCCAAAATTCCCACGCTCGTACAAATACCGACGCTCAACGGTTGCGTAATCGGGTGCGGGTCTTACAGTCGCCGTAAGTGGTTCTGAGTGTTTGTTGCACATAAATGTATCACCGAGATCGATGAGAAAATCGGACTGATATGCTGCGACATTTTCCAGCGAGCGATGGTAGAGTTCCAGGCTGGATCGACCATCTAAATGTGCGCAGGCCTGAATTGAAAAAGTGAATGTTGTGCCCGGTGGCCGATATGTGTGAAACGTATATTCGCCCCGCCTTTTGAACTCTGTTTCTCCTGCGCGCCGGTAGCGGGTTCGATAATAATACCGCGTGTCAGAAAGCAACCCCTCCATCGCAATTTCAATCGGTGTATTTCGTGACCCCATCACCACGGATGTCTGATTTGTGTAAACACCTGATTCTGTTCCGTATTCCAGATAAATTTCCAGGTCTGCTGATGGAACCAAATTGACAGTCACGGATCTGTCGGTTGGTCGTCCCAACAACTCGGATGCAACAAACAAAGAATCAGAATCTGTATCAGATGGATCGGTTACAGTCTGAGGTCCTGAATCATTAGACCCACCGCTCTGGCCTGACGTTCCCGCATCACTTTCTACCTCAACACTCCCATTGGAGCGGTAAGTCTGTCGCGTGATATTGCCACTGGCATCTGTAAATTGAAAATCATAATCCCCATCTGGCCTGAGAAAATAGGCAATCGCCTGTGTTCCACCGTTTGCCTCATACGTAAGCCGATACCAGCCATCTATATCCTTCACAAAATCTGTGATATTTGCCCGCATCCCCCTTCCAGAAGGGCGAACGGGCCTTGTACGGGGTTGATTTGCGACTTCTTCTCCCCTGAAAAGTTCAATAACGCCCTTAAATCCGCCATTGACATAGGGATAATCCAGCGTGCTGTGATAGTGATAATTTCCATTTGCATCAAAATGTCCGTTCAAATCGTCCAGGTTCGTTGCCGGGGTGCCATCGGGTTCATTGAGACCATACATCGGATAGCCATCCAGGGCATACGCAATGGGTACGGCATCGCCCACTTTTTCTGTAAGAAACAACGGCGCGATATGGTAGTGATAGTCGTCCGCACGACCAGCATGTCCCCCAAATTCATCTAATTCCCCAGCCAAATACGTGTCTGTGCGGCCATTCTGTTTGATGGGATTAAAAATGGGCACGCCGTTAATAGCCAGACCAATAGCCCCCCGAAACAGCGTCTGGCTTGCATAAACTGGCACATCTGCAACCGCGGGTTTCAATGGAATCTGCCAAGCATTATCGCCTTGATAGGGCTGGGGCAAAGGCACCTGCTGATTCCAGGCTGTAATCCCCACCATCATGCGGTGATCGGGAAAAGCGTCGGACTCGATATATAAAAAATCATCATCCCACCGGATATTCAGCCGATCCGCAAAATGCTGGAATGCTTGTGCACTAAAAGGGGCATCGCCATTTGTACCACCAGAGGATCCAGCCCCAGGCTGTCCAAATGCAGAGATAAACACCAGAAAATCGGGAAAATCCACCAGACCATTCTGATTTAAATCGAACTGTACTTGTTGCGAACCAAATACAGCCGCAAACATGACAAAATCAACGAAGTCCGTTTTTCCGTCGTCATTGAAATCTGTCACATCACTTTCATCGCTGTAGAGCATGTGCCCTTCTGCATAACTGGTACACAACACACTCATCATGCAAAAAACCAATCCGAACATCCTCAATTGTCGCCTCATCATTTGCCACCACCTGTAATTTATTATCCCCGGCTTATCTGATAGCCCGTAAAACCCACAGCCTTCAGGCGTGGGATAAATCGTCATTGCCAATCAAATGATGAAAAAAAACGAATAGATAATCATCTCGGATTCCTTCTTCTCCGATTATTTCTCCCCCTTCGCCCGCCGACCGGCCAATTCGGATCGTAATACGGATTGGGCTGGGGCATTTGGGCATCAACTGAGGCTAAATACGCATTTAGCTGGTCGTGCAATTTTGCAACAACCTCAGGTTTGCGACCTGCCAGATCATTCTCCTCACCTATATCCTTACTCAGATCAAACAGGTGCAATTTATCAGTCTCATAAAGTTTGATCAGCTTGTAATCACCCAACATGATTACCGAATGCGGGCCATCCCCGCTTTGATAATGCGGAAAATGAAACACAAGTTCCTCACGGGGTCTCTCTACCACGCCCTTGCCACCGGATAATAACGATGTAATGCTCCCCCCCTCAATACCCGCTGGCAACGGCTGGCTCACACCTCCCAATTCGCAAAGCGTGGGAAACAAATCAATGCCAACCACGCGTTCATCACAAAACGTATTTGGCTCTATACCAGGCCCCTGGATGATCAATGGCACGCGAATGCCACCTTCCCACAAAGACCCCTTCCCGCCTCGCAACACACCTCGACCTCTTCCACCAGCGCCATTATCTGACATGTAAATCAGATATGTGTGACCGCCAATACCGAGTTTCTCAACTTGATCCATAATCATACCCACACCTGTGTCGAGATCTTCAGTAATGGCCGCACGGTTGATCTCCCGATAGCTGCGCCCTCTCAGTCGATTTTCGTATGCCTGCCGCGTACTCGCCAGCGCATTCTGGGGATAGTGCAGCGCATAATAAGACAACTGAATAAAGAACGGCTTACCAGCTTTTGTATTCTCCTCCATAAACGCATTGGCACGCCGGGACATACCGAATATATCTACAGGATTGGGATCGACAAAAGGAGCCGCATTCCCGTTGCCCGTATTTCCATCGTGTACGTCATAACCGTGGTTTCCCGGTCCACCGCCACCGAGATGCCATTTGCCATAATGTGCCGTGGTATAACCGGCCTGTTTCAACATTTCAGCAATGGTTATCTCATCACTGGAAAGATCTCTGCCATGCATCGGCGGGATGAGTTTGCGGCCATCTGCGGCAGTCAGGATAGGGGATGCCTTTGTCCAGCGATTCTGCGCCGGGCTCTTGCCTGTTTGAAGACTGCATCGCGTTGGCGAGCAGACAGGCGAAGGCGAATAAGCAGCCGAAAAGCGCAGGCCCTGCTGTGCCAGTTTCTCGAGATTAGGGGTCTGATAAAAATCGCTCTTTGAACCGGCAATCGCATCGTGCATCTGCACCGAAAGGCCATCCCACCCCTGATCGTCAGAAACCATAAAAATAAAATTGGGTTGTTTGGGACGCTTAGAAGTAACTTGACCAAACGCATTAGCCACCGCCACCCCACATACACCGGCACCGACGACACCGAGAAACTCTCTACGCTTCATTGGTCCAATTCCTCCATAGCATAACATTACTTTACGGTATATCGCACAATCACTTCATTGTCCAAAATGAGATTCGATGACCAGATAAATTGTGCATCGTGCTCAGGATCATCAAATAGATCCGTAAAATTTGTATATGCGGGTTTGTTGTTCACACCAACTGTCGCATTTGTATAAGTATAGGCTTGTGGCCAGGCTGAATCATCAAAGTCGCTATCGTACCAGTTCGATGGGACGGGATAGTGCATTGCGTAAAATTGACTGCCATCATTTGTATCACGCGTGTCACAGTCGCCGGACAAATGCTCGGTCTCCTTCTCGACAATACAACTCAAATCTCTAATCGGTGCAATATAGAAAGTCTGCGCTTTCCATTGATCATTTGTAATTGCAACCGTATTTCCATTGGCATCGTGAAAACTCGCTACCAGACCACCATCTCCCGGATGATGTAAAAAATTGCGATTAGCTTCTGTGCCAAGCCCCAGATTCTCTTCCCAATCGACCAACTTCATTGCAATCGTAAATGGTCGCTTAACCTTAAACCGAACCATGCTCGAATTAAACGGTGTGAACGGAACTGCATCAACAGCAATCAAGGTACCGTTCACATACAATTCAAAGTAATTGTCAGCAAAGATATATCCCGTAATCGTCTCACCACCTTGATCAATCTCTACGACTGGCACAGCCGACAAATTGAGAGCACTGCTATTGGAAGTGAAAACACTTGTGCATTGATTATACATGTCCGATGCCTGTCTTGCGGTTGTGTATTGCGTCTCGGCAGGCATAATCCACACATTGCCATCGTCAGATGTAATTGTCCCCACACGACTTATGCGCCCCCCGGGACAATCGAGCAAATTGGAAATTGTTTGCGTTGCAAAACCCTGAGTGCTAACACCGAGAACAGTATTAGAGATGGGTTGTCCAAATGCACTGACAAAAATTAAAAAATCTCCAAAATCGACTGTTCCACTTGTATCCAGATCGTAAATCGCATTTTGCCCAACTGCCGATTGCCCAAATACAGCTACAAAAAGTAGAAAATCGGCAAAATCGACTTTGCCATTCCCATCAAAATCGGGCAGTGACGCTTTCAAAGTGATTGGGCTAAAAATACAAAATAAAGTGAAGATCGCACCCAAAGCCCATTTTGATTTCAATAATTTTAAGAACATGATGTCTGTTGTCCTCCACACGAATATTGTTCAATCTATGAATACCAGATCAGTAACGGCGTGGTGGACGCCTTCTAAAACCAGGACCGCCGGGAGGTCGGCCGGCTCGACGTTGTCTGAACGAAGGATCTGGTGTCCCCCATACACAGCGGGGCATGTACGGGTAGTCATCGGTAAGATAGTAATGGTATATTCCTTCCGGAAACTCGAGCGTAACTCCAAATCGCCCATTGCACTGGTCGAGGTCGCCCGATCCCTCGACAAATTGCCAATCTTCCCGAAACGTGCCATCGTATTCTCCCCCGGGTCCACTTTCTCGCGTACCCTGGCGCAATTCCCAACTTCCCTCAGGAGCATTGGGTCCGCTGGCGACATAAACCGGAAAACCGTCGGCAGCATATCCTACCAATACCATCTCCTCTCCTTCCATCCCACTCGTGATTTCATTTATCAAGCTATGCGGCACGCCGTGGTAGTGGTAAATACCCGTCGGCTGAACGTGCGCGTTATTGCAATCTGTACCCAGCCATTCGAACCGTGCATTGCCGCTCAATCGACGCGCCATACCCGGGGTCAGCGCCTCGTAATTCCACTGCCGCTGGTTGCGGTAACTTTCGGCAGTGTCGCGTTCGAGTTTGATGCCCTCGAGCGTGATGCCAAATACAGCCATTTCAGTAGGCGTGTCCGTCTTTTCGGGATAGCGGGGAATGCGCCAGGTTTGCGGCACCGACCAAATCATGTTCGGATTGCCCCGATTGGGAAATATTCCCGTCGCATGGGCGGGAATGCCATTGGTAGTGTATTCGATGGTATTTTCCAAAACACGGGTCTGAACCTCTGGAACCTCTACTGGATCCTGGTTGCACTCCCAACCAACTTTCGGCGAAAAATCTGCCACAAGCGTCAGGTCGGCGGGATTCTGTTCAGGTACGTACACCTCGATCCAAACCGTATCCGATGCTTGTTGTCCCGATTCCATCTCCGCACGCACTTCAAACAGCAAAGTCTCCGCACTGCTGACATTGACAGGAACGCTAACCGTCGTCTGAAGCGCATTGGGTGAACTGATCGTCGCCGACGCCCCTTGCACTTGCCGCCACACAACACGGGCGCCTGGACCATTGGTAAGCGTGGCATTGAGATCCACCTGTGTACCCGGAAGCACGATCCGACCATAGCCTGCCTCTACGGATAACGCACTCAGAGTATCCGGCATTTCAGGTGGACACGTTTGACCGAATTGGGCAGCCAACACCAGAAAGTCGGAAAACCCTACCTCGCCATCCTTATCCAAATCCGCACTACACGCATTCGGTTTCGAAGCGCACAACAAACACGCGACAATCGCAAATCCAACAATTTTCATGAAATAATCTCCTGTATAAACAGATATTTATTTTTAATTTCCTGAACTTCCAAAATCTTGTATAAACCTCAAAAAATCGGCAAAATCCACACGACCGCTATTATCCAGATCAAACCGAGCTTCCTCCGACCCATAAGCTCTGGCAAATTCCAGAAAATCCTGGAAATCGATTTGCCCATCGCTATTAAAATCACTTGATTTGCCTGGTCCATAATTCGGATTCGGCACGGGCAACTGAGCGTCAACAGATACCAGATACTGTTCGAGCCGTTCGCGCAGACGCATCGCCTCTTCTCCCATATCTTTGGACAAATCATTTTGTTCCCCAATATCATTGGCCAAATCGTATAACCGCACTTCATCAGTCTCGTAAAATTTGAGCAACTTGTAATCGCCTTGTACAATAGCAGAATGTGGTCCATCCCCGCTTTGATAGTGCGGAAAATGAAACACAATCTCCTCACGTGGTCTCTCCACCGCGCCCGTACCACCAGATAATAACGATGTGATGCTACCCCCCTCAATACCCGATGGCAACGGCTGACTCACGCCCCCCAATTCGCAAAGCGTGGGAAACAAATCAATACCGACCACGCGTTCATCACAAAACGTATTTGGCTCTATACCAGGCCCCTGGATGATCAACGGCACGCGGATTCCTCCCTCCCATAAAGACCCCTTCGACCCGCGCAACACACCCAAACCACCTCCCACAGCACCATTATCAGACATGTAAATCAGATATGTATGATCACCAATACCGAGTTTCTCAACTTGGTCCATGATCATACCCACACCCGTATCTAGGTCTTCTGTAATCGCCGCGCGATTGACATTCTGATGGACGCGCCCTCTCGGCCGATTTAAGTATGCCTGCCGCGTGCTTTCCAGCGCATTCCGGGGATAGTGCAGAGCATAGTAAGACAACTGGATAAAGAACGGCTTGCCCGCTTCTGTATTCTCCTCCATAAACGCATTGGCACGCCGGGACATACCGAATATATCTACTGGATTGGGATCGACATGACGAGCTGCATCCCTGTTACCCGTATTTCCATCGTGTACGTCATAACCGTGGTTTCCCGGTCCACCACCACCGAGATGCCACTTGCCATAATGTGCCGTGGTATAACCGGCCTGTTTCAACATTTCAGCAAGGGTTATCTCACCACTGGAAAGATTTCTACCATGCATCGGCGGGATGAGTTTACGGCCGTCTGCGGCAGTCAGGATAGGGGATGCCTTTGTCCAGTGGTTCTGTGCCGGACTCTTACCCGTTTGAAGGCTGCATCGCGTTGGCGAACAAACGGGCGAAGGCGAATAAGCAGCCGAAAAGCGCATGCCCTGCTGTGCCAATTTCTCGAGATTAGGGGTCTGATAAAAGTCGCTCTTTGAACCGGCAATCGCATCGTGCATCTGCACCGAAAGCCCGTCCCACCCCTGATCGTCAGAAACCATAAAGATAAAATTGGGTTGTTTTTGTGCGCCAACAGGAACATCCAGCCCCAGAACAAGCGCACCCATTGTGCCAAGACCGGCCAGATGAATAAAATCCCTCCGGTCAATAGAATCAGGCAATTTATGTGTGTATCTGGTCATTTTTTCCCTCTCCGGTGGATCGGTTACTCTCCTCGGCCCTGAATTATTAGACCTGTATCTCTGGTCTGGCGTTCCCCTTTAAAAAATCCGTGGGTAAAAACAAAAAACTCGGCTCTTGCCGAGTTTTTTGAAGATGACAAACACATCCCAACTATCAAATCACGCGTTAAAATACCATTCCAAACCACCCCATCTCTGACACGCATGCGGCGCGGTGCGATCCCTCGCCTCTTGTCCGGCAATCGTCATCGCAATCCCGATAGGTGCAGGCTCCAAATCGTCCTGCCGTACGTTGTAGTCCGTGCCGCCCCACCGCGATCCCACCGCCACAATATCGAACTTCACGAACCGTTCCGTCCGCAGATCAAAACAGAGATAACCCAACAGCGATACATCCAGCCCCCGTTCTCGACATGCGCCCTCGTACCAACTCCCCTCCGAGAACAACTGCGCGGATCCGGAAAGCCTTAAATCCATCCATTCCGGTGTCTCCTCAGTCACCGTCAATGTCATAGACGCATCTCGGATCGCCTCGGACGGCCACGAAGACGTTTCCCCTCGAACGTAATCGGCAAGATGATAACGCACCAGCCGTCTGACCAGTCCATCGGGCATGGGAATGACATCACCCACAGCCGCATCCAGTGGAATCATAGACAGCACCTCTTCCCGTCGGAACCAGACGTAATCTTGATTGTGCGCCTCTCGCTTCATTCCCGAAGGTCGCGTATCCACCTTCCGGGGCAGGTCCCGAACGCTCAGGTGTAAAACCAATCCATCTTCGGGATACCCCGCCCAGCTAAATGTGGGATCCCGATACGCCAGATCTTCGATTTCCAATGTCTCGTCCGTCAATGTCGGAGCAGGATTTGTTATCTCTTTGGGTGTCATAACACACCTCCGTGTCTCTTCTAAGCCTCTGATTTGTGCTCTTTCTCGTAAGTTAGGAGTTCATCGACGGCCGATGCCACCTTGTGGTAGGCATCCAGATACTGGTTGATCAGTTCTCGACACTCCGTTTCGAGCCGGGGAGCCGCGCGAAAAGCATACTCTCTGAGATGTTCTGTCACTGGAAGTGGGCCATTTGCAAAATCCGACGCATCATGTCCCTGTGCGCTCAACGTCGCAGCCTTCGTACCATAGGGAAATCCCTCCGTGAAAATCGGATTCCCGTGCAAATGTCCGTATCTCATTCTGCCGATACCCACGCCCTCTGCTGAGAGCGCCCGCAGGAAGGTCTCGACCGAAACACCTCCAAGCCTATCCGGATCATACCGCATACAGTGGCTATTGTAAACGCGCCGACAACCCGGAAGCACTCGCTGAGGCACCACATCTGCCACATCTGCCAGCCCGGTGTCCAGGACCGCACCATTGCGGTCTCGGATTTCGTTCATCTCATCCAGGTGATGAAGTTGCTCGCGGGCGATTGCAATGCCCAGTGGGTGGGGACGATATTTGAAACCCAACCCTGTGAAGGCAAAGCGTTTTATCCATGAATCCTCTCGAATTTCGGCACGCTTTTCCGGACGGCCCAGCACAATAGCCCGCTCGTACAGGTCGCGGTCGTTTGTCGTGAGTACACCGCCCTCCCCCGCCGCAACCAGCTTGGATCCCTGGCAACTGAAACAACCGACATCGCCTACAGAACCGACTTTCTTTCCCTGCCAGGTCGCCCCGTGGGCGTGCGAACAGTCCTCAATCACGGCAATTCCTCGCGGGCGTGCCAGTTTTAAAATCGATTCCATATCCGCAGGATTACCCCAGACGTGGCAAACGACAATCGCACGGGTCCGCCCTGTAATCTTCCGCTCAATGTCGGTGGGATCCAGAGTCATCGTATCGCGATCTACATCGGCAAAAACAGTGACTCCCCCCATAGCCGGCACAGTCGTCGCTGTAGTAAGAAATGTGAAGGAAGGAACAATAACCTCATCGCCTGGCTCCACCCCCACCGCAAACAGGGCCGTTTGAAGCGCTGCCGTACCGCTGGTAAGCGCCAGCCCGTATTCACAACCGACGTAATCGGCGAACTCGCGCTCGAACTCGGCAACCGATGGTGAAATGGAAGTCTCGCCCTTGCGCATCAGTTCTACCACCGCTGCAATCGCCTCCTCACTCACAGGGGGAACCGCGAATTTTCTTCTGTCGAGCGTTACCGCCTTAGAACCACCCGTCAATGCCAGCTTTCCCATCAACATCTCCTTTCAATATGCTGAAACGCGAGCGTCAGATCACAGTATCAGAAAGCCCCAGCAGACCAAGGGTATCGCGGTACAGAATCTGATCCGGCAGGTCTTCTGGAAGCGGAGGCAACCGCATCTCCAGGGAAAGCCGGACCACCTGGTGCAGCCCTTCCACTGTTTCCTCAAAAGTAGCCACAGGATAATCTGTTCCAAAAAGCAGTTTATCCACAACTCCGTACTCGACCGCCAGCCGCAACGAGTTGTAGAACTGCCAGGGGCGGTAGAACAGACCCGAAATATCCGAAAACACATTTGGCTGCTTCCGGATCAGGACAATAGTCTCCGCCTCCCAGGGATGTCCCAGATGGGCGATTATCATTTTTAGATCTGGAAACCGGAGCGCGATCTCCTCCAGCAGAACGGGATTCGCATACTTCAGCGGTGCCTTGCGCGGAAAAGTCGTTCCCTGATGAAACATAATGGGCAACCCGTACTCTTCTGCCCTGGCAAAAATGGCCAGCGCATTCGCATCCAATGGGTCCCACCCACCGTAGATCGGACTCATCTTCAGGCCCCGCAACCCCAGCTCTTTGACCGCGCGCTCAACCTCCTCAAGCGCGTTGTCCTCCGTTGGACAGATCGCAGCAAAACCGATCATCTTCACCGGATGCGTACGCACGTAATCAGCAACCGTATCATTGACAGTAAAAAAGCCCGTCAGTGGTGCCCGCAACCCGAACACGATAGCGCAGTCCACCTCTGCCACGGCTGCCATGTGCATATCGGGTGTAATATCCAGATCTACCTCTTTATTGCGCATAATAAAAGTCTCGCGCGCCAATTCGTCGGTCAACTCGCCCGGATAGCGCCAGAGGTGTGTGTGGCAGTCCACCCGATAGCCTTTCTTCGACATCGATCCTCCTTTTTTCTTCATATACGATTTTCTGATCCTGCAAACCTACAGATCCTTCAACATCCACACGAGGTCGGATGTCCCTCCTGGCGCAAGATCCGAGCGGATCCAATCCGGAAACCGCCCGATTTCCCGATAGCCCATGCTGGTATAGAGGTGGTAGCCCCGTTCGTTGGCACTCCAGACCGTTAGATCAATTCGCCGTTTGCCGAGCTGGCGCGCCTCGTCCTCTAATGCACCCATCAGCCGCCTGCCGATCCTCTTATCTCGAAAATCCTTGAGAATCAGCAGCCCCAGAGTAATCGAATCGTTCCCGTTGGAGCGCTGAAGCGTCCCTTCTCCTACGATCCGCCCGTCTGTCTCCACGACCAGTAGCACGCCGACACCACAGGCCATGTCCGTAAGTCTCCCGCCGAGTGCTTCTCCTGCGACCCGGGTATCGGCGTTCTTTGGACTCGCCATCACCTGCTCCTTATACAACTCGCGGTGCATCGCTCCATAGGATGCCAGATCGCTCCAGCGTGCTGTGCGCATCATGTATTCCCCGCCATCAACGCTCCATTGCTCGATCAGGCGTCCTTCATCAGTACCGAATTTCATTCTCTTTCTCTCCGCATATCCAGCCTGGAAGCTTCCGGTCGGTAACGGTACTTTTCCTCCAGCTCTTTCGGAAGTTCTACTCCCAGTCCAGGCGTTGTTGGAGGATAAACCATCCCATCTTCAATCCGCGGTTTTTCCACAAATAGCGCATCTGTGAGCGGGAAATGCCAGGTCGGATACTCGGCAAGCACGGTATTGGGCGTGACAAATGCCCAAGCCAGGTTGGCTGCGACCGTGATCGAAGTCCCCCAGGCGTGGGGCGCCACTTTTACACCATAGGCGTCGGCCATCGCAGCCACCTTCATACACTCTAAGATGCCCCCTGCCTGACACGCATCTGGCTGAGCCACATCCAATGCCTGACGCTCAAAAAAATGTTTGAACTCATACCGCATGCACGAACTCTCACCGCCCGAAATGGGAATACAGGTATTTCGACGGACATGGGCATAGCCCTCGTAGTCCGCCGCAAAACAAGGCTCCTCCAGCCAGAACAAATCGTAAGGCTCTAAAGCCTTCGCTACCCGGACTGCGTCGGCTGCCGTCCACGGATCCGGGTTGTGTCCCATCACCGCGTCCGCCATCAACTTCACCTCAGGTCCCAGCACTTCCCTGCACGCGGCCACCCGTTCCAGATCGTGTTCCCGATTCACGCCAATCCGCATCTTCACGGCTCGAAACCCCGCTTCAAGATGCGCTCTCATCTCTGCTTTCAGATCCTCCAGAGGCTGTTCCAGACCGCCGCTGGCATAAATTGGCAGCTTCTCGTGGCACAACCCTCCCAGCAGGCGATATGCCGGCACGCTGGCCGCTTTCCCCGCAATATCCCACAGGGCGTTCTCGACCGCACTGGCCGCTGCTACTGCCAGCCCGGACCGACCCCAGTACAGGATGCGACGGTACATCATCTCGTAACACCCGGCCACGTCTCGTGGGTCTTTGCCCCGGAGAAACTGCCCGAACAGGCGGAACAACTCAGCCGTGGCTTCACCCGCGACAAACCCCGGCCCGTAGCAATCTCCCAGACCGGTGACGCCTTCGTCGGTATGCACCCGCACCAGCGCGCAGTTTACGCTGTCTGTTTCTCCTCCCGACCATCGCAAAGGATGCTCTTCCGGCATATCAACCGTGAGCAGGATGGGTTCCACCTCAGTGATCTTCATCGGTCATTTCTCCTATCTGACACAGATTTCTAATTTCCCGCATGGAGAACAACAGCACTCGCAAACAGATCTTCAAGACCCGGCTTCAATGGCCCGGACCATAACTTGGGCAGATAGCTACCGGTCTCGTACCCCCCGCGCTTCATCTCCTCTGTATCGGGGGTATAACCAACACAGCCATTCGTATATCCCAGAAGAACCGCCTGCGCTGGCGCAACTATCTCCTCAACTGTCCTCGCCAGGCCACAAAGCGGCTCTACATCCAGACCGATCAAAGCCAGATCCCGGTTCAACCACAGCGTCTGAACCTGAAACGCCACTTGATCAGGAATCTCTTCTCCCATATCCAGACGCTCCAGACCCGCTTTCGCATACTGCTGCAGAAGTCCGCCTTCACCCTTCAAAGATTCGAGTTGTTCGCGAGTAGTATATTGCTTCTCACATGGAGCCTGCACAACGTTAATCTTCCCTTGCAGCGTCAGATTATCTATCGGACGGAGATTCATTCCTGTGAGGATCGCCAGGGTCTCAGCCAGCAGTTCATCGCCAATCTTAGCGAGTTCGGCGTGCTTCATCGCCCGCCAGTGGTCTCCTTCGGCCACATGTCGAGGGCGTGCATCTGCACCCGCCCCTTGCAGGAAAAACGGGATCACATCAGGACCAAACACATTGGAAAACGCCGCACGCCATGCCCCCGGCCAATCTGCTGTGATCAAATGTTGCGCACCTGTGGCAACTGGATGGCAGGATACCTTGACCCCGACCGCCGCCGCTTCTCCCGTGGCCTTTCTGAAAAGCAGAAGCTGCATCCGATCGTCCACCGGTCCGTCCGGATTCGGCGCATTCACAACCCGGCCATCCCGCTCCGGACGCCGATTCATCGGCAGCCGCGTCTTCCCCTCCCCATACCAGAGGCTCCCTTCCATCAGATTATCCGCAGCCTCGCGGGCGGCCTCCAGTACCTGCGCGTAGAGCTGATCTCTGTAATCCTCTACTGTTCGCGAAGGAAAGTCTCTCCAATACCGAGAAGAACCCGGTATCCTCGGTCCTCCATGGGTGTGCGAGGCATTGAGCATCACGTTGGCCGCCGGACATCCAATCGCTTTCCCAACTTGCTTCAGAAAGTCAAGCACGCTCCCGTCATTCGGAAATGTGCAAATGTCCGCAGCACCCAATAGTGCGCGCCGGCCTCCCTCCTCCATCACAATCGCTGTAAATGTCAGGGGATCGTTCACCCCATCGTTCGTATCTCGCCTTGCTGCGTACCCGTGCATATAAGTGTAAAGCGGCGGGGTAATATCTCTGCGGCCAATACCGAAACGCATGGCATTTTCTCCTTGTGTATTGAGAGACAATTCATTTCACAACAGCGTCAGCCAGGAACTTCTCAAGGCCAGGTTCAGGAGGGCCCGACCATCCCCTGAAAAGATAGGTACCGATCTCCGTGCCACCGCCGCGTTCTGTCTCCTTCCCATCCATCGCGTAGCCAACGCAGCCATTCGTATATCCCAGGAACAACGCCTGTCTGGGAGCAACGGAATCCTCTATGGCCCGGCCCAGAGCGTGGAGTGGCTCGGCGTCGAGGCCGATCAGGGCGAAATCCCGGTTCAACCAGAGAGTCTGAACGTGAAATTCCGCACGGTCCGGAACCCTCTCTCCAGCTTCGAGGTGCCGCAGGCATTTCTCCGCATAAGAACCAAATCTTCCATCCCGATCCCTCAGCAACTCGAGTTCCTCGCGCGTGGTATAAAGCCTCTGGCAGGGTGCCTCAACCCGATTGATCTTGCCCGCAAGTGTCAGATTGTCGATCTGTTTGAAGTCCGCCTCCAGGAGGATCTTCAACATCTCCCTCAAAAGTTCCCGTCCCATGCCGGGAAGTTCGGCATGCTTCATCGCCCGCCAGTGATCTCCTTCAGCTACATGTCGGGGCCGTATATCTCCGCCCGCTCCCTGCAGGAAAAACGGCGTCACATCCGGACCAAACGCTCTGGAGAAGGCGGTTCTCCAGGCCCCGGGATACTCCGCTGTCAGCAGATGCTGTGCCCCTGTAGCAACCGGATGACACGCCACGGACATCCCGAGCGCAGCAATCTCTCCTGTTGGTTTCCTGAAGACCAGGAGCCGCATGCGATCATCTACCGTACCCCTCGGATTGGGCGCATTCACGACCAGCCCATCTCGCTCCGGGCGGCGGTTCAACGGCAAACTCGTCTTGCCTTCGCCGTACCACAACGTCCCCTCATTCGCGTTTTCCGAAGCCTCCTGAACAGCTTCGCGGATCTTTTCGTATAACCACTCCCTGTATCGCTCATCCGACACCGTCGCGGCTCCGTGAGAGTGCGAGCAGTTCAGCATGATATGGTCTCTTGGACACCCGACAATCTCTCCGAGCTGGCCCAGGAAGCCAGACAACTCATCGAGCCTCGGAAATGTACCCAGATCCGCAGCACCCAACAACGCACGGCGGTCCCCCTCTTCCAGCACAATCGCTGTAAACGTCAACGGGTCGTTGACATCTTCGTAGAGGTCCACCCGCGCACCATACCCGTACATTCTCGTGCGAAACGGAGGAACGATATCCCGACAGGCAATTCCAAAACGCATTGCAATCTCCTCCTACAAAAAATCCTGCGAGCGGCGTAAGAACGGATGGCAGAGACAACCCCGGTACGCTCTGACTCATCCGAGCAACTCCGCGCTTCATACACTGCCATAAATAACACTAACCGACATAGCCGTTCTCCCGACCGGTACAGACACAAGCGCGAAGGCCTCACCATATCGGCGGACCATCTGCCACCCGGTACTCGCCCCATCCAGCTTTATCTCTACGAGAGATCCCTCCGAATCTTTCACTGGGATCGCAAGACAGAGCGCGTCGTGTGACCGTTCTCCCTCAATCGCGAATTGTAGCCTACATCCTTGCCGGACCATTCCATTAAACCGCCACGTATCGCGCGCCTCCCAGAATGTCAGCCACTCGTCGAAAGACCAGATGGGAAATCGCCTCTCAGTCGCCTGGCGAAGCAATTCCCGTCCTTGAGGCCGAGAAAACCTCACCCAGTTGCCAGGATGGATGCACACCCCGTAGGGCGTGTGAAAGCGGGTCTCGATATCCACGAAAATCCGGTCCAGCATGGCGGCAAAAACCTGCGGAGATAGCCGGTAGGAATAGTCTGCGGTCCCGAACATAATATCGTCTGCAAGCTGCGTATGCTGTTGGAAAACATTGAGCACCCGACCATCTGGCCAGCAGAAACGCATCGGCATAGCGCCTCCAAACGCAGCATACGGCGCATCTTCTCGGCTATATCCATACGTGCCGGAAAAATAATTCCCATCCATACCCACACCCAGTTTCTCCATAACCTCGACTGGTTCCAGATACCCGGCCCATGCTGTGCAGTGGTTTCGAAGGGATCGCGCGGGCGTATCGAACTGGTCTTGAAACATTCGGATCTGCTGTTCAAACTCTGCCAAACGTTCCGATATAGAGCATCCGTCCAGCGGTCGGAGATTCGGGTGCGGTCCCACATCGTGCTGGACGCGATATCGCTCCACATCCAGCGCCGTAGATTTTGTCCTATTCGGAATAATATAGAGATTCATGCGCCCGCCTGCGGCTGCCACACACTCGAATTCCGCATCATTGCTCGCCACATCCGCATTATCTTCATCACCGGAATAAAGGAGTATGCCGGGTGCCGTCCCCGGCAGATGCGACAGAAGCGGCACAGGCCCCGGCAGGTAACGCCGCACCGTATCCACAAAAAGCCTGGCAAGCAAGTCGGCAAAGGGAACCCAGCCGGAATCCGAAGGCCCGATATCAATCGCCAGACTGGACGGGCGGGCGCACCCTGTGCCCTCGGGAACCACCTCGGCGCGGTTCGGATCGCCCTGCCGCAGCAACAGGACACAAAGAGCCAGATCAAACGCGAACGCCACGATCCTCCCTCGCCCGACCACAGTTTCTGTAATCCCGACACTTTCTCCTTTATAGCGGTCTGTATATGAAAAATAGCCCAACACCTGAACCCCGGGCGCTGGGCTATAGTTATTTGCAGGACCCACGATTGGAAATCGCTCTCCCGCCATGCCCGCAGCCGGGTACGCGGTAGCACGCAACCGCAGTGGCGCTTCCTTTTCCCCCTCATACACAAGTCCGGCTGCCTCGGCCAGAGTACCCTCAGGCAGAAAACAGATCACTATCCCACCCCGGCGTGCGAAATCAACCAGAGAACAGCTACTTTGAGACGCAGGGCAAACCACAACTGGCACATCTTCGGGATCCAGTTCTGAAATCCTATCTGGTCCCACCATCTCGCACAGGACCAATCCCCAGGTATTGAAAATCTCGTCAAGGTAAGCCGAAAGATCAGGTCCGTCGGATAAGATGCCGACACGCATGCTCAGACTCCTTCTGGCATCTGCCCGGGAGCCCGCGACCCGTCTGAACGAAAATTCGGAACTTTCATCAGCTCGGTTCCCCGGGCAATGGACTCTGCAGCCAAAACCGCAGGTGCCGCTGTCTCCATCGCCCTGTACACATCGAACTCCAGAGGCTTATTTTTAACCACGGCATTCCAAAAAGTGGTGTGGACGTAATAGTCTGCATCCCCATGGCCGCTGCCTTGCGCTTCTAAAGGCGCGTCCGTGCGCTCGAACCGCCAATCTACTTCAGCCAGATCGTGCATCTGGGAATCCGCCAGCCACATCAGGGGGCACCCCTTTTCAGACCGCTTCCACTCCACGCATCCCCTCGTCCCAATGATCTGGTACCAGTGATGTCCTCGACGACTCGGAATTTTCTGCGTAAACCCGGTCGCCATCCGCAACAGCCTGTCTTTCTCAGTCTTCATCAAGGCGACCTGAATATCTGGTTGATCGATCTCTGGATGCGAATAGCTGGGCGACGCGGTACTCATCGCCGTTACTTCAATTACCCGGTCGTCCAGAACCTTCAGCATCGGACTCAACTCGTGCGGCAGATAGTGAATCGGCGGCATCAAGTGCAGCCACGTAGGCTCTGCCTCTGGATGCGCCGAAAGCTCTTCCACGCTGCACTGCTCGCCTGTCTTATAGTCCTGAAAAAACTGGCGAGTGCCGTAATATCCGATATACTGCCCCTCGCAATAGGTCACCCGCCCCAACCGTCCTTCAGCCACCATGTCCCGCCAGGCATCGACAAACCCCCAGTAGCGCGTCTGTTCCGCAAGCTGATAGACCCGTCCCGTGCGTTCCGCCGCCGTCACAATCCGCCAGCAATCCTCCATTGTATGCGCGGCGGGAACCTCCATATTCACATGCTTGCCAGCCTCCAGAGCCTGCGCCGCCATTGTCCCCTGGTCCTTCCGGCGAACGACCAAACCGACTGCGTCCATACCCTCATAGGCCAGAAAATCCTCGTAATCTCTGAAAACCACCACATCGTTCCGGTACTCGATCAGGGATAGCGCCCGATCATGCAGCGGCTCAATCCAGTCATATAGTGCCGTGATGCGGTAGCCCGGTATCTTTAGCAAGGTGCGAATCCAGTGTTGGGAACGACGGCCCAATCCGGCAATACCAATGCGTATTTCATCCATCTCTCACCCTCTTCTTTCCAGAGACCCGCGAGGCTCAACACAACGTTGCCACCACAGCACCGTTCTGATCTCTTTTCTCAGCGCGCAATGTCTCACCCACCCAAACCTTCAACTCGCCATCAGGCAATGGCACCATCAGAGTTTCATCGTCCATCAGAACGGGATCGCCTTCGGGCATATCCCCGGCCCTGTGCGGTCGCAATACCGCAATAAAGACAGTTTCTTCTTGCGGTATCGGTGTCTCTGCTGTCATGTGATACTCCGTAAGTTGAACGCGTTCTCTCGGCGGTGGATCAAACTGATCTGTCTGACTGATTTTCAAATTTTCTGGACTCAGCAGAGACACCACACAACCAGCATCACCCGTTGTGATTTTCAGCGTCTGTCCCTCGATATTCATTTCCGTTTCGGCGTGCAAATAATACTGAAATATCGCAGCCTCCTGTGCCACCACCGTATCGCAAATCATCACCACATCGGGTTTGGCAAACAAAATCTGCCGCGTAAATTTTTTCAGCTTACCCCCATAAGCCGGAGCGGCTTCACCAGCCACATAATCAAATACATCCGACGTTTGAAAATCCAGAATTTCACCCACCGATGCAGCCTGGTTGCGCAACTGACTCTCGCCGTTTATCCCAATGCAATTGGTTGATTTTGTATGGTGCATCCAGTTCTTGTGGTGGTCGCTACCGTGAATATCGCGCTCCCCCGTGTGGATCAATAAACGCTCGCCAAAAGCAAATAGCGAAAACGAATTTTGCGCGTCAAAACCGTGACTCTGTGACCCCAATGAACTGCTCTTAAAAATGACCGACACATTGTTTTTTCCATCCGTCAAAGCCGAATTCATCGCCACCAACCCCGTACCGCGAAAACATTTTGAAGAAGGCAAATCCACCGGTGCTTTCGCGCGCACTTCTGGTAATGCACCCCGCACAAAATCGATATAGAGCGACCGCCCGGCACCCACGGCATCCAACCGACGCTCTCTCGTTTCCTCTTTCACTTTCTTCGGGTGCATATCCACATACCACTTCCAATATGGATTGCGCGCCTGAGCCGCCAGCGTTCGCATCAAACTGCAATTCTGATCCGACATTCTCGTCGTCGTCAAATCGCCCACGCCGCCGCCCCGCGTACCGGGAGGCTGAAAATACATCGGGAAATCGCCAGCACGCGCAAAATACGGTTTGCAATATGCATCAATTCCCATTGCCGCCTGCATGATATCTGCCCACCACGTAAAGCGCTGAACATAACTGTCCCAGTATTGCAATCCCTGGTGCCAGCCGCCATCCTCATCGCACCACGCGGGATACACAGCACCAAACACATTCATAGCGAACCACACCCACTCTTCCGCCTCGGGAATCTCATCCAAAAATGCCACGCCAATTTCACCTAAAAAATGCCAGGCACGACCGGCATGGCTGCCATAAGGATGCCACAAATAGCGCATCTCAGTCGCCAGATGGTCGTACATTTCCTGCCCCTGCACCTTCATCACCGCCCGGCATATATCGCGCTCTTCTTCGCTCAACAAATCGTTCACAAACGTATAAGTGCGGCAAAAATAGTAATTATAAGGCATACCCGCTTCGTCATTATACCGATAGCCTGTCGCCCCCAGGGGATCCCATTTGGCACACGCCAGCAGCAGTTCTTTCGCCTTCTCACCGTAGTGATCCTGCCCACCCAAAAGCCGCGTAAAAGCCAGCGTCGCCGCGCTGTTTAACACGCGAATCGTGTACATCCGATTTCCCCACCAGATCTCCCGCCATTCCTCACTCAGAACAACAGTCCCTTCGGGATACAGGGGCGGTTCTTTCGTAGATGGCATATCAGCCAGAATATCTTCGCATGTTGCGACCAGATCGTCGTAAATCGATTTCAGATCTCCCTGTGCCCGTGTGCGCAAGCTATCCAAATCCTCTGGACGCACAAACAGGCGCGGATGGCTCTTTGGGATGCGCCCAATCAATTCACTGCGTTTGGGCAAGGGCAATGCTTTTGCATTCTGGTCAATCACAAAAGCGCGCCCCGAACTCCACTCCGACACCTTTCCTCCCCTATCGACAAATCGGAACCGCCAGTACCACTGCCCCGGTTCAAACACTTCTGCCGGGCGGTGAACCGTATATGTCACGCTCTTAGCCTCGTATGCGACCTTTGAAAAATCCGCGCCCCGCGCACACTGGATATCATAGCTCGCAGCATTCTCCTGCGGGCGCCACACAAATGCCGGTGGCGTCTCCTCTGTCGTCACATTTTCAGGTCTAAATCCCCATTCTCCCGGCTGTGCGGGCCTTTCGTCAATTGTCAATGCCATTTTTTACTCCTTTATCGAACAATCCGGCGGAAGGGTTCCGAATATAGATCACAAATGAGCAGATCGTCGATAGAATCATTTTCAAGCCCCTGCTTTATGACGCGCAAAGAGGCTTCAACCGCGTCAGCAGTAATACGCACATCCTCTTCGGTATGTGCAAGCGTAGGACCAAAACCCATGTAACAATGCACACCTCGGCGAGCCATCTCCTGAATAAAAAGCGTCTGAACCTTGCCACGCAATGCCTCATCGGGCAAATCGAGCACCAGATTGGGCGTTGCGGGAAACCCTTTGCACGATCCCGAAAGACCAGCAGATGAGACGGCTTCGTCAATTACCCTGGCTACTTTTTGACCCATTTCGGATAGGTGTGTCTCGCTATCTCGCCTTTTGAGTTCGCGGATGGTGGTCAGCGACGCAATCGGACCGATATTATCGCTCCAATACGAACTGGAAATAAACATCGCTTTGGCGGGTTCCATCGCCTCGCGCGATCCAACAACAGCCCCCATCGGATACCCATTGGACATGCCTTTGGCAATCACCGTGATATCTGGCGTAACACCCAAATATTTCTGCATACCGCCAATAGACTCGCGCCAGCCACAGGAGACTTCGTCGAAGATGAGCAAAGCGCTGTGCCTGCGGGCAAGCTCTTTGACCCCTTCGAGATACCCCTCTTCGGGCCACTCAGACCGGGCTGGCTCCATCATAACAGCGGCAACCTCGCCCTGATATTCGTTCAACAAACGGCCGAGCATATCGAGATCGCCATAGGTAAATGGAATCGCCGTTCCCGCCAGAGCACGCGGCACACCGATCGGTTCAATACCGGCAAAGGGATATTCTCCACTCTCGGGATCGACGAGATAATTTGCCGATTGGTACCAATCGTGCCATCCGTGATAACCGCAAAAAAGGATGACATCTCGGTTTGTCGTACCCCGAGCAATACGCGCAGCCACTGCACAGGCTTCCCCTCCCCCTTTGGTATAGCGCACCATTTCAGCACTCGGTATGGTATTGATCAACTCATCTGCAAGCTCAATTTCGAGCGCACTATTCATAGAATGCAGACTGCCCAGATCGATCTGCTTTTTTACAGCACCATCGACAACGGGATCTGCATAGCCCAAAATAATAGCCCCCAAAGCGCGAATCCAATCGATATACTCGTTGCCGTCAACATCGACAAATCGCGCGCCTTTTGATCGCGCGACATAGAGAGGACTAACCCCATTTGCAACCCGATCGGCTCTCCGGCTGATGAGTTGTGTCCAACCCGGAATGCGTTCTCCCGCTTTCTTATACAGTTCTAACGATTTTGTGACATCGTGTGACATAGCCTATTCCCGCCAGTTAAATATGACACCCAGCATGGATTTTTCACGCGCGTAGGCCATTTCATAAGCCTGGACCATTTCCGTGTAATGCAAACGGTGCGTAATAAGACGGCTGGGCTGAAGTTTTTTTTGTGCCATAAGAGAAAGAACGTGATCGCAATGCCCCAAATGACCCGATGCATCGGCATGCGGATATAATTGGGCATCTTCTCCATGCACGGCAATCAGAGATATCCCCTTGGCGTAAAACCATTCCATTGCCAGAGGATTAAAATCAAGCGGCGGTTCGCCCCGCCCCAGAAGACTGACAATAGAGACCCGACCATTTGGCCGCACAATTTCAACAGATGTCCTGAAAGCCGGCCAGGGATTCGCCGTAAGAATAACCAGATCAATGCCTCTTCCATTTGTAAAAACGTCGAGTTTCTCTTCGAGGTCTGGATCGTCTGATAAATAAGCCGCCTGAGCACCCATTTGCTTTGCCATATCCAACCTGATGGAACTATTTCCAAGCCCAACGACGCGGGCACCAAACAAAGGACCTAAAGCGACTGCTCCCAGGCCGAGAACACCCAGACCAACAACGGCGACATTTTCGCCGGGTCTAAATAATGCTTTGTGATAACAATGTGCGCTGAGCGCATAGAGGTGTGCATACACAGCATCTTCATCATCTGCATCAGGGGGTATTTTGAAGATGTCACCAAACTGGCTTATGATGTATTCAGATTGGTGCGGCTGTGTCGCCACAACGCGGTCGCCAACCTCAAAACGCGTGACCTCGGCACCAATGCCGCGGACAATACCCAGATTGCTATCGCCAACAAATCGCGGATAATCCGGCGCACCCGGTACGCGATCAGCGCCTTCAAAATTGCCCCGATCTGTCCCAATTTTAAACGCGCTGATCTGCGTTTCAACCCAGACATCATCAGCGCCAAGCGCGCTCGTATCAAGCGGGTGCTCTTCAATGCGGAGGTCTCGCGGACCATAGAGTATGGCTTTTTTCATAGGTTTTCACCGTTTTCGATATTGTCGTTTAGTAATCCCGATTATTCAGGCGCGTCTCCATACACATTAAATCCCATCCGATCCTCACCGCGCACCAGATGAAGGTGATACCTTTTGTAACAGCGCACAATCGGAATGGTAATGCGTATGGCCAATCCCAGGCGTCGGCGATCAGACGTATTGGCTGCTGAGTAGTGGAGCATGCGCTCGGTGAATAGGAAAAATTGTCCGGCTTTCATTTTCATCTTCACAACGCGATGCGGATCAATACCGATGTGATCGGGATCGCCCTGTTGGCGAAAAGCCTGTTCAGGTGTTGCTTTAATGTGCGGAATCATTTTTCGGTGCGACCCCGGCATGAGTTGAACGCAACTGTTGGTGACATCTGTATCGTCAATGGCTAACCAGGCAGAAACATTGATACCCGGTTCTATTTCGGTGGACCAGAAATTCATATCCTGATGCCAGGGAATTTCTTTGGCACCGGGGGGTTTGTTAAAAAAGTTGGATTGCCAGAGCACGATATCCGGACCGAGGATGCCTTCTACCCGATCCATAATTGTCGGATGTGTACACAGATCGTAGATCGTTCGACTATCGAGATGCCGCGCTTTTTGCCGATTGACGTGAAACGGGCCTTCGGCTTCAAAAATTTCACGCTCAACAACAGGCCGAATACGATCCATTTCTTCTGGCGAATGCATCGTATATGGCCCGAGATACCCCTCGTCGTGAAAGAACCGCACATCTTCTGGTGTTAATCGATAGGACATTTTTTCTCTCCCTTAAACAAAAGTGACCTCTCCCTTAAACTGGCTCATATACAAATTGTAATAAAATCCCTCGGCCTTCAGCAACGCCCGATGCGAACCGCGTTCAATAATCTGTCCATCGTCAATAACCAGAATCTCATCCACATTGCGAATCGTGCTCAATCGGTGGGCAATAATAAAGCTCGTTCGTCCCTCCATCAGCCTTAAAAGCGCCTGTTGAATCCGCATTTCCGTTCGCGTATCCACGCTGGAGGTCGCCTCATCTAAAATGAGAATCGACGGATCGGCCAGCGCGGCTCTCGCAATAGCCAGCATTTGACGCTGTCCCTGGCTCAAATTGCCGCCGCGTTCCGAAAGCACCGTATCATATCCCTGGGGCAGACGGTGAATAAAGGGATCCGCATTGGCCAATTTTGCCGCATCAACCACCTCCTCATCCGAAGCATCGAGCCTTCCATAAAGGATATTTTCCCGCACAGTATCAGACAGCAAAAAAGTATCCTGCAACACAATACCCAGTTGCCGACGCAACGCTTCCCGTTTCACCTGCCGAATATCATGGCCGTCGATATAGATTGCCCCGCTATCGATATCGTAGAACCGGGTCAGCAAATTCACAATGGTCGTCTTCCCCGCTCCCGTCGGTCCTACCAGCGCAATCTTCTCTCCCGGCCTGGCGTGCAAACTCACCTCTTTGAGCACCGGCACATCTTTTTCATAACCAAAACACACCCGATCAAAAACCACATCGCCCCGAACCTGATCTAACGCGACCGCATCTGGCATATCAGGCGCTTCGGGAAACTCGTCAATAGTCTCAAAAACCCGCTCTGCCCCGGCCAGTGCAGACTGTATCGAATTGTACAAATTGGCAACCTGGCCCAACGGTCGTCCAAACTGCCGCACATAGCTGATAAAAGCGGCAATCACACCTATTGTCACATCGCCCTGAATCGCCATATAGCCACCGGCAAAAGCCACAATCACCAAACCCATATTATTCACAAAAAAGGTCAGAGGCGGCATCAGCGTCCCGAAAAACTGCGCGCGCGTACCAGCGTACTTCAACCTGTTATTGAACTTTTCAAACGCCTCAATCGAAGCCTGTTCGCGTCCATAAGCTTTCACCACCTGCTCTGCCGCAATTGTCTCTTCAACCATCCCATTGAGCGCACCCAGTGCCGCCTGCTGCTCGCGAAACCCCCGGCGCGCCCGTTTGGCGACCTGCCCTGTCAAAGACGCCATCAGCGGAAAGGTGAGCAAACTAATCAACGCCAGAGGCCAATCCATCCAGAACATCATGGCCGACACGCCCACCAGGGTCAACACGCTATTAATCAACTGCGTCACGCTATCCGACAACACACTGCTGATATTATCCACATCATTGGTCACCCGGCTCATGATATCGCCACTGGCACGCCGGTCGAAGAACCGCAGCGGAAGCACCTGCAAGCGATCAAAAAGATCCTGTCGCAAATCCCGCACAGAGCTTTGAGATACCCGTGCCATAATAAACGTCTGAAGCCAGGATGTCAGTGCCATCGCCACATACACCCCCGCCAACAACAGGGTAATTTGAAAAAGGCCCGGCAAGTCGCTATAGGCGATATACTCATCAATCGCGCGCGCCATCAAATACGGACCTGCCACCTCCAACCCCGTTGTGATCACCACCAGCCCCACCACCCCGATCAAAGTCCCCTTGTAGCGTCTCATATACCCCAGCAAACGGCGGGTAGTTCCCCGGATATCCCGCGCCCGCTCGTCGTCACCCATCATTATCATCCGGCGACGCCCCCCCATCATCATTCCGCCTGGACCCTGCTGTTCACCGTCGCGCTGTCGATCAACTTCCGCCATATCCGTTTCCCTCTCCGAGCTGTGAATCGTAAATCTCCTGATATACTGAACTGGATTCCATTAATTCCTGGTGCGTACCCTCGGCAACCAGCACACCATCGTCCAGCACCAGAATCTTATCCGCCTTCAACACCGTACTGATCCGCTGCGCCACCAGAAAACTCGTACACCCGACCATCTGTTCAAGCGCATCGTGAATCCCGGCCTCTGTCTCCAGATCTACCGCACTGGTACTATCGTCTAAAATCAACACCTTTGGACGGGAGATCAACGCCCGGGCTATCGCTATCCGCTGCCTCTGTCCTCCCGATAGATTCACGCCGCGCTGCCCCAATAGCGTCTCGTACTTATCTGGAAACTGGACAATAAAATCGTGTGCCATAGCTGCCCGGGCAGCGGCCTCAACCTCTTCATCGGTCGCATCGGGACGTCCGTACCGGATATTGTACCGAATCGTACCCGAAAAAAGCACCGATTCCTGGAGTGCCATCCCAATCTGCTGTCGCAGCGTCCCCTGATCCACATCGCGCACATCCATCCCATCCACCATCACCCGCCCTGCATCCACATCGTAAAACCGCGGTATAAGATTCACCAGCGACGACTTGCCCGCCCCAGTCGAACCCAGAATCGCCACCTTCTGCCCCGGCTCCGCGACAAAGCTCAGATTTCGCAATACCGGATCATCTGCCGTCTCGTTATAGCTAAATGTCACATCTTCAAACGCAACCTGCCCCTCCAACACCACATCGCGCTTTGCATCTGCCCGATCCTGTAACTCAGGCTCGCTATTCAGCACCTCGACAATGCGCTCGGCAGAAGCCTCTGCTCGGGACATCCGGATAAGCACCATACTGCCTATCATCAGGGATTGCAAGAAAAGCAACAGATAATTGATAAACGCAATAATCTCGCCCAGCTTCATCCCACCCTGGGTTACGGCAATACCCCCAAACCAGATCACCCCCACAACACCCAGATTCAATAGCAGCATCATAAACGGCATCACCAGAGCCACCAGTTGCGTCACCCGAATCGTCTGTTCCATCAACCTGTCATTGGCCGTTCCAAACCGTTCGGTCTCGTGATCTGCCCTCAAAAAAGCCTTCACCACGCGCACACCTGCCAGATTTTCCTGCGTCACCTGATTCACCCGATCCAGGCGATTCTGCACTTCGCCAAACATCGCATTGGCTTTTCGAAACACCAGAATCAAAGTCCCCAGAATCACGGGAGCCAGCCCAATAAACATCAACCCCAGGCGGGGACTGGTCACAATCGCCATCACCAGACCGCCCACCATCGCCATCGGCATACGCGACAGAATGCGCAATATCAAACGCGCCACTTCTCCCACCTGCCGCACATCGTTGGTCAGTCGCGTAATCAGATGTCCCGTTGACAGCTTATCCAGATTGCCAAACGAAAGCGACTGAATTTTGCCAAAAAGCGCGCTTCGCACATCGGTCTCCACCCGCTGCGCCACCCACACGCCAAACCAGGCATTGCCGATTCCAAACAAAACGCCCCCAATCGCCAGGCCCAGCATCCACAACCCCGTCTCAATCACCAGATCCAGATCTCCTCTGGCAATCCCCTCATCTACAATCCGCTGTACCAACCGGGGATGCATCAACTCCAGCATCACCTCGATCAATTTCAGCAGCGGACCGATAGTCGCCTGCTTCCAATAGGGCCGCATATAACCCATCAACTTCAGAATATTGTGCATAGCAGATCCTTAATTTTATTGAGATATTTGCTCTCCTGAGAAGTGCGCGAAGCGCAATGGTGGGGCAATTTAATTTTTTAATCTCTATATTAGCAATTCGGCTCAAAATTTCCAAGCCTCAACTCGTACGAGGCTCAGAACAAAATGATGTCAAAAATTACACTTGACAGATATATTCACTCCCCGCATATTTAGAGGCTATTATGATATTTTAGCATTGCTCAGATAGTAAACAAATAGCTGTTAAGGGCATCTATTTGATCCCTACCGCTGGCGCTAAACTTCCAACTGCTAACTCTTATACGGCACCGCATTTAACGCAAGCTCCCGATGTGCGACCCTATCGGGGGCTTGTTGCTTGTACCCACTTTTTTATAATTAGCGCACCGGGTTTCTCGCAGCAGTAGCTCATCGGTTTTCCCTGCTCGTATTTTTACCCCACGCTGAGTCATCTCTTTAGACTAAGGAGTCTATTCCCGCATGCCTCGTAAATCTCGCTCGACTAACCCGCGCCCATCTCGCCGTGCAAAGCGCACCGCGTGCGCCGATTGCAATACATTGACAACCGTCCCTTTCCGACTAAGACCAGGCAGGCCAGTGTACTGTCGCTCTTGCTTCAAAAACCGTCGCAACGGCCGTTCTTCCCCGACCAAAGGCCCCGTAAGCAGGTCACTTACTGCGACTAAACCCATTGCTAATATCACCGCCGTGTTTCCCAAAATGGCGTTGAAAGTCGCGACCAAGGAGGCAATTTCCAGGATGAACATATCAGAGCCTACGCCCATTCAGGCGAAATCAATCCCCCATCTCCTGGCAAGGCGAGACTTGATCGGACAGGCGCGCACGGGATCTGGAAAGACGCTGGTGTTTGCAGTACCCATGGCAGAGAGCTTGAACCCATCGGTGCGACGGGTCCAGGCAGTTGTGCTGGTGCCTACGCGGGAGTTGGCCATTCAGGTAGCTAAAGTCACAGAGGCCCTGGCTTCATCGCAGCGGTTGCGCGTAACATTACTGTACGGCGGCCGGTCATTGAGGCCAGAGTACAAAGCCCTGAAGAGCGGGCCCCAGATCATCATTGGGACCCCGGGCCGTACGTTAGACCATCTAAGACAGGGCACGCTAGACCTGCGATCAGTGCAATTCCTGGTCCTTGATGAGGCAGATGAAATGCTGGATAAAGGTTTTGCCCAAGATGTTGAAGCGATCCTTAGCCAGACGCCCTCCAGGCGGCAGACCGCTCTCCTCTCTGCAACCATGCCCGAGTGGGTGGCGAACACAGCGAAGAAATATCTGCGCAACCCTGTAACGGTGAAAATAGACGGCGACCTTAAAGCACTGCCCACTGTGGAGCACCTGGTCTATACCATCCGGCAAAAAGATAAGATAAAGGCACTCCAAACGCAGTTGGACCAGCGGAACGGCGATCCGGTAATCGTCTTTGGCAGGACCAGACACGGCGTCAAGAGACTGGCGAGACGGCTCGACACGTTGGGCTACCCCGTAGGAGTGCTCCAGGGCGACCTCAGCCAAAGCGCACGCGAGCGTGTGATGATGGCCTTCCGTTCCGGTACCGCACCGATTTTGGTGGCAACAAACGTGGCTGCGCGAGGCCTGGACGTTGAGGGCATCGGTCAGGTCATCAACTATGACTTGCCTGAATCAGAGAAACTTTTCACTCACCGGGTCGGACGGACTGGCCGCATGGGCCGCTCGGGAAAGGCAGTAACGTTTATCACGCCAAGAGAAGAGGGGAAATGGCGTGAGATTGAGCAAGGCCTGGGCTGCCGATTTGCCCTCAAACCCTGGCGTAAAGCAGATCCACTCCTAACAAACGTACTGCCATAAATTACCTGAACAATAGCAACCTCTATTGATCTCCTCAACTTGAACCAAATTAACCTCATCGCCTTCTATAGAAAAATACGTCAAAGGTCTTTTAATAGTGCCCTTGCCTGCTCGGCGTCGCTTTCAAATACCAGCACGTCAACATGTCCTGCCGCGTACAGAGTTTGAAATCCCTCGCCCCGGGTTATACAGGGGATCTCGGCATCGTCAAGCACGGATTTGATCACCGCGAGCAAGCCGGGATTTGTTGCGGTGATAACAGTTACAAGAGGTTCTCGATAACTCATCTCAATTTTCTCATGTTATGGGTAGTCAGCACAAAATACACAACCGGAATTGATCTGTCAGCATCAATTTATTTGTATTTTTATCTAAAATGGTATTATATTTGGTATCACAACCTTAATCACACCATCGCCTGAGGGATGACAACTTGGCTACGCCGCCGTTAATCGTTCTGGATACAAATGTGCTTGTAGCTGGACTATGTCGCCGTATAGACTCTCCCAGTTTCAAAATTCTTCAAAACATTCAAAAGACAACTATTCCCCTGGTTTTAACACAAAAGCTATATCTCGAATATGAATCGGTCTTGACAAGAAGAAGCATCCGCAAATTAATAGGTGCCAGTAAAGAAGAAATCGCGTTTGTCCTGGACGCATTGCTGGCACTTGCCTCTCAATCTGAAGTATTTTATTTGTGGCGTCCAAATCTGCCCGATGAAGAAGACAATTTTGTATTAGAAGCGGCTATTGCAACCAACGCTTTGGTGGTGACAAAAAATATTACAGACTTTAGAATGGGTGAGTTGAGATTTCCAGACCTCGTAGTTTTGACCCCTCAACAATTTTGCGACCTGTATCTATAGCCGATGGAGACAAACCATGAGCGCGATTTCTGTACGATTGCCAGATGAACTAAAGGACAAAGCGATGCGGCTGGCAAAAAAGAAAAATATGTCTTTTAATAGTTTAGTAAACTACTGGCTTCAAGCGGCTGTCCAACAAGATGAAACACTCGAGTGGATGAAAAGCCGTCTGAGTGGCAAAAATCCCGACCTTGTGATCGCTAAATTTGGAACTTTCCTGGGAAAAACACAACCTGGGAATGAGCCAACTCTGGATGAAATTCAGCAGGCGATGGAGGGATGAGTTCCCAGAGAGAGAGCGAAACTATGTAAGTCGATAATGTGCATTTGAAATGCATATTATCCACCCGTGAACGTCAAGACAACTCACACCAAACAGCGTCGGATCATATCCATTCTTGCCAGAATACCAGCCCACTTATCACGTTCATGTCTCCAGATTCTCAACATCTGTCGTAACAAATATAGTTCTACAAAAAAGTGATAGGAAAAAAAATGAACCAACCCAATATTGTATTCATCCACACGGATCAACAACATCACCTCGCGATATCCGCCTATGGAAATCGAGACGTGTCAACGCCCAACATGGACCGCCTGATCTCAGAAGGCATATCTTTCAGGCGATCCTACAGCGCCAACCCCGTCTGTTGTCCTGCGCGCGCGAGTTGGTACACCGGACGCATGTCCGTCGAACACGGCGTTATCAGCAATCCGTTCCCCATCGATCCCAACCTGCCCGACCTCGGTCAGTGGTTGACCAAACACACCGATTACAACTGCGTGTATTCCGGCAAATGGCATGTCACGGGACGAGATGTTGCCAAAAGTTTTGACGTGATCTACGACAGACATCCCTACGGAGAACTGCAAGACTCTGGCTCTGCCAGAGCAGCAGCACAATATATCGCCGAACACGCAAATGACAACCGCCCCTTCTTCCTCTCCGTCGGTCTTCTGAACCCACACGACTGCTGTTATGTCTGCGGCGTCAGCGGACCCGTGGGAAAATACGGCATGGAGCCTCAGTTGCCCGATCTGCCCGATTTACCCGGCAACTTCGAAATCAGTCTCATGCCGCCAAACCAGAAACACCGGGTCGGCCACTGGTCAGACGCAGACTGGCGATATTACATCTATCAGTGTTACCGAATGGTAGAAACCGTTGACGCCCAGATCGGATTGATCTACGACACATTGGAAAACAACGGCCTCATTGAAAACACCCTCATCATCTTTACAGCCGACCACGGCGAAGGCTCTGGGCATCATCGAAGAGTATTGAAAGGCTTTTTTGAAGAAGAAGCCTGGGCAGTCCCACTCGTCATTTCGCAACGCGGCAGTATCCCCAATGGGCAAAACGATTCGCACTTCATATCGGGCGTGGATATCCCCGCCACAATCTGCGATTACGCCGGCGCACCTCCCCTGCCCGACACCACCTATGCAAATAGCCTGCGCCCACTCCTCGAAGGGAATGACGACATCGCATGGCGGGAAAGCGTCATAGGAGAAAACGCGAGTGCAATCGCCATTCGCGACGACCAGTACAAATCCATTCTCTACGACTCGGGACAGCACACCCTCTACCACTTAGCAAACGACCCCCTGGAAAAACACAATCTCGCATCAGAACCCGGCTTTGATGCCGTCAAACACAGGCACGCCACATACCTCGCCGAATACGCAAACACCGTCACACCCTACAGCGGACCTGATAAAACGGGCGAAAGAGATAGAATAAGAGAAGAGAGAATGGAAAATCTCAAACGTGGAAATGGATGGACAGAGGAGGTGGGATCATGAACACCATACCAGCCGAACTCAACGCAATCGCCGGGCAATTGCAAAACCACGATGCCCCAACTCAAACCGTGCAATTGGATTCCAATTGCAAATTGACCTACGAAATCCTGCAATGGACAAAAACACATCCCGACGGATTGACCGACGACAGACCAATAGGAACAGTAGAAATCTCGCACTACAACAAAGAGAACGGCGCAAAATACCAGATCGTTGAAAAACGCAATGGCGGTGGGCGGGAAATTTACGAAGCAACCGTCACAACAGCGCGGGATGAGCGCATTGGTGAATCAATCCAGGACTGGGAACTCGCCTGGTACCAGGCAGAAACACCGGATAAACGCCTGCTCATCAATGGCACAGTTCGAGACGCAATCATAGAAATGAACGGGACAGTGGGTAAAAAATACTTCTCGGCGGATACATCCATATCGTGTCAATGGATCCTCCCCTTTGCGCTTGCCAATCGGACCACCCCCATGGACGAAGCGTTTACAACCATCGACGAACTTACGTACTGTAAAACAAATCAACTACTTCACGGTCCCGAACAAATCGAATCCAACGGCCAATCCCTCTTCTCTTTTTGCCATACAGGACAGGGAACACTGCCCATCCACTATGTATTCGATTCACAACAGCGCCCTGTCTTTGTCACATTCACACTGCTATCCTGGATCTTGCGCGATATCGAACTTATCTAAGGGCTGCTAAAGCGTTCTGTGTCCCCATTCGTTAATCAAAATAGGTATCCCCGTCAGCCAGCAGTGTTTTGGCGACGGTAGGATCTAACTCGACGCCTATACCGGGTTTGTCAGAAACAGCCATCCAGCCCCCTTTGATAAATTCTTCGCCTCCACACAGATCGGCCCACCATGGAATGTCGCGCCCGTGAAATTCGAGCACAAAAAAGTTGGGAACTGTCGCCATTACATGACACGCGGCCATCATGCCCAGAGGTGACGACACATTATGTGGCGCAATGGGGATATAATGCGCATCGGCAATTTCGGCAATGCGCTTAGCCTCCATAATGCCACCCGATTTGGCCAAATCGGGCATAATTATATCCACCGCTTTTTGTCTGAACATCTCCAAAAACTCAAAACGGGTGTAATGATTTTCACCTGTACAAATGACCGTGCTCGTAGATGCACGCACTTGAACCAACGCATCAATATTCTCAGCAGGTACTGGCTCTTCCAACCACATCAACCGCACATCTTCCACAGCTTTTGCCAACGTAATCGCCGAAGGCAAATCAAACTGGCCGTGGCAATCAATCGCCAAATCAATGTCAAAACCAATGCCCTCACGAATCGCACGGATCAAATTAGTCACATGCGTCATTTCCCGTGCCCCCACCGTCCAATTGATCGGATCGAGCTTGCCCACACCCGAATGATCCACATCAAATTTTACCGCGCTGTAGCCTTCCTCAACAACACTCAGCGCCTTCTCTGCATACGCCTCTGGCGTGGCCGAATCCCCAGCGTGACAATCGGCGTAGAGACGGATCTTATCGCGAAACTTGCCCCCCAACAACTGATAAATTGGCACCCCCAACGCCTTACCCACAATATCGTACAACGCATTTTCGATGCCGGTCAATGCAAAAATCAGCGGTGCCTGGGTAGTACCCGCATACCGCCCACGACGACGCATTTTCTCGTACAAAGGCCCCACATTCATCGGGTCTTCACCAATCAACATCCCCTTCATTTTTAAAATCGATTCTTTCAAACCAAAACCCGTGTAATACGAGGCTGAATTGCATTCGCCCGTACCCACAATGCCTTCGTCGGTATATATCCGAACAAATGTCCACACGCACCCACCACTATGGGGTTCGGGTTTGCCAATCACACAGGCTTGAACATCGGTAATTTTCATGCTATCCCTTTCATGATTACTCAAGGTTTTATCAAGGTTTTGATGGCAGCGCCTGGCTTGGCCTGTGTCGCAAACGCTTCGGGTGCCTGGTCGAGTGGAAAGGCGTGTGAAACGAGTGGTTTCCGATCAATTTTCCCACTCCTGACGAGTTCAATCCCCCACCTGTAGTCATCGGGAGTCCATGACCAGGACCCCTGAAGCGTCACTTGCTTGCGCACCACCTGGTTAAAATTGAGTTCGGGTTGATCTTCAAACAAAGCGACGGGAACGAGGCGACCATTTTGTTGTTTTAGCATCGTCAACCCCTGATTCGGCGAGGCTTTCGCACCAGCAGAATCGATAACCACATCAGCATTTCCTCCCCGCGCGCCAAATCTTTCCACAGGTCTCTCACCACCCGTGAGTTCAATAACAGCATCCACGGGATCTACCTCCGTCAAATTCACGATCTCATCTGCGCCCAATTGGCGCGCCATAGCCAATCGTTTTGGCGACGTATCAACCGCGATAATGCGCCCGCCCGCAGTTGCCCGAATGACCTGGATACATCCCAGACCAATAATCCCAACGCCCAGAATAACAACAGTTTCTCCCTCAATGGGTTTTGCCAGCCCCACTGCGTGTATCGACGTGGCGAGAGGCTCCATCATCGCGCCTTCTTCAAAGCTAATGGTTTTGGGCAACTTATAGGGACGCTCGGGATTGACTTCCAGGGGAAGATATTCGGCAAACCCGCCCAACCCCCCACCAGAAATGTGGTCGCCCACCCGAAATCGCTGCACATCCCGCCCCGTTTCCACAACCTCACCGCTAAACTCGTGCCCCATGATGAGGCCCTTCTCTGTCGGACGTCCCAAAGAATCTTCAAACAGCCCGATGCGATAAGCGTGCAGATCCGACCCACAGATCCCACACGCCTTCACCCTCACCAGAATCTCATTTGCATTGATTTCCGGCTCTGGCAAGTCTGCCACCTGAATATCATGCGGACCGCAATAAATAGCTGCTTTCATCGCTGTCTCCTTTGTGTATCATGGCGCAATGACTTCAAGCCTTGGAGGCTTCCCTGGACCGTGGCCTCCCGGCGGCGTCATCATGCGTTTTTGGTTCTCGGTCAAGTGATCATAGTCATCTATATTGTAATAATTCGCCCATGAAATCGTATTCCCGGGGTTGTATTTAAAGAGAAATGATCTGCGTTCGTGATTGGCTGTCCAGGGCATAGTGCCGTGTACTGTCGCCTCCGTAAAAATGATCAGGTCACCCGGCTCCAATTCGGGTTGTACGACGTAATGGGCGGGCCGTTTGAAATACATAACATCCTCGGGGATAGCGAGTTGGAAGTTGGACTTGTGCGAGCCAGGAATACAGCAAAAACCGCCATCGCCCTTTCGCACGGGCGTGAGCGCATAGACCAGTGTTGTCAAACCATTGCGCATGATGCCGTCGCGATACGTGTAAAAAAATGGGAGTAATTCCGTTTTCGATTTCATCGTACCGGCGTGCAGCGGACCTTTGGAACCGCCTTTGTCCAAAAAAATGCAATAATCCTGATCAAAGTGGATACTCGGTCCCAAAAGTTCGATCAAATAAGGGACAATTTTGGGATGATCTATGAGACCCTGAACGCAGGGATCCCACAGCGTGATATTCCGGGCGAGTTTTAGCCCATCGTCTCGATAGATTTCAAACTGGTCGCGCGCGATGCGGTCTGCAACTTCATTGCATTGATCAACTTCCTCTTTGGAGAGCACATTTCTGACGACGAGATAACCTTCGAGGTCAAACATGAATTTTTCTTCGGGGGTCATAATCAAATCTCCTGTGATCTTGTATTGAAATCGGCTCGTTATTCCAATATGGTATCAAATTCAAAAAATAAAATAAAAAAAGACGCCGCATCAGAATCGAACGACGTCAATTTCCACTTTAATACACTTCCTTTTTCGCATATAATACCAGATCTTGGGATCATTAAAAACCCAATTGACATTTGGGCATATCTTCGCCTAATTTAAGCGATTTTATACACACAACATTGAAGGGAGTCACCATGGGAAAACTCGATGGCAAAGTAGCACTTGTCACTGGAGGAGGAACGGGCATCGGTCGCGCAACGTCGCTGCTATTCGCCACAGAAGGCGCGGATGTCGCCGTCAACTACAGTCGATCTGAAGATGACGCCAACAAAACCTGTTTAGATATCGAAGCACTGGGGCGCAAAGCCATCGCCGTCAAAGCAGACGTATCGGACGACTCAGCCGTTCGGCAAATGGTAGATCGCGTAGTCGATGAACTCGGCCGCCTCGACATTCTCGTCAACAGCGCGGGAATGACGCGGTTCGTGCCATTGGACGACCTGGAGAACCTGACAGAGGAGGACTGGGATCGCGCAATGGCCGTCAATGTAAAGGGGGCCTTCTTCGCAGCCAGGGCAGCAATCCCAAAAATGAAAGAAAGTGGCGGTGGGAGCATCGTCAACGTCGCCTCCATCTCCGGTATCTCTGGAAAGGGCAGTTCAATTGCCTATTCCGCGTCCAAAGCCGCGCTGATCTGCCTGACGAATTCTCTGGCAACCAGTCAAGCACCCGATATCCAGGTCAACGCCATCTCCCCGGGCTTTGTCGATACGCGCTGGGGAATCGGCTGGGACGCCTTTCGCAAACTCCACCTGGAAGCCACGCCAATGGGCCGCGTCGCAACCGGTGAAGACTGTGCCGACGCCATCCTCGGACTCATCCTCAGCCCCTTTGTCACGGGGGAAAATCTCATTGTAGATGGCGGGCGAAGCATATAGGCATCACTGTGAGAAAAACGCCATGAAAATCGCATCCATCGACATCATTACAGTCGTTGTTCCAACCATACCCGGCCGTGTACACAGCGCATCATTTGGTCCTGCGGGCTGGGACCAGGTTCCCAAACACATCATCAGGCTAAATACCGATGAAGGGATTTACGGACTGGGAGAAACCTCGCGCGGGACGCCTGAAAGTGCAATTCGACAGGGATTTAACCAACTCAAAGGAAGAGATCCTCTCAAACTGAGCCTGCAAAACGTATTTAGAAACGCCGCTACGCACCGCAACACAGTCATGCCTTTCAGAGACGCGGTTGCGTCTGAAGACGAAGTCGGAACGCGCGATTGGGAGAATTTGACCGGCTGGGGAACTGGCGCGGGTTATGAGGCGTTTGAAATGGCGGTTTTTGACATCGTGGGCAAAATCCGAAACTGCCCTGTCCACGAACTGCTCGGCGGTGCGTACAGAGACCGCGTACCAGCGGATTACTGGATCGGCCATCAAACGCCCGAAGACTCAGCCCTTAATGCGCGGCTCGGTTACGAACGCGGATTTCACGGTGTCAAAATGAAATGTACCTCTGATGAACCAATGGTCGCTCGCGTCCAGGCAATTCTGGAAGCCACAGATATATCGTTCAAATGCACAATCGATCCGAATCAGAGATTTTATCGCCCAGCAGAAGCCATTGCATTGGCAAAACAATTCGAGGCAGTCGGCAATGTCGGCGTGCTCGAAGATCCAATGGCGAAATGGAACCTGGATTGGTATTGCCAACTGAGAGCGGCAACGACAATCCCGGTCGCATTGCATCTGGCGAATCCCCACGACATCATCAACGCAATCAAGGTGGAAGCAGTAGATATTTTCAATCTGGGGGGCAGCATGTGGCAATTTGTCCACAACGCGGCGATTGCCGATGCTGCGGGCATTCCCTGCTGGCATGGATCCGGAAATGACCTCGGCGTAATGGAAATGGCCTATCTTCACGCGGCAAGTGTGCCGCGAAATTGCGTTATGCCCAGTGATTTTGTCGGGAGTTGGACGCGGGAAGATGATCTAATTGTAGATGGCATCCAATTTGAAAAAGGCAAAGCCATTGTTCCAACAAAGCCAGGACTTGGATGTGAACTCGATGAGGATGCCCTGGAAAAGTATCGAATAAGCGGATAAGAAAATATTGGAGGTCCTGATTGGCCGAGGCACAACAATCCATAGCGGAACCGGCGATTCGTCCCTTTCGGCACGCCATAACGGCTCGATCCATTGCGCTGGGTACGCTGTGTGTGACTTTCATGGCCTGGGGCGGTCACTACACGCGTCACATCGGTCATACGACCAAAATGGCGCAGGACCATCTGCCCTGGGGCGTGATGGTTCCCTTCTTCATCATCGCTGTCATCCTTAACAAAGTCATCCAGGCCGTCCGACCGAAGGCCATGCTCACAAGAGCCGAGCTTCTCGTCATCTTTGCAATGGCCCTGATCGGATCGGCTCTGCCCAGCTACTTCATGGCGCACATGATCGCGAACATCGGTGCGCCCTATTATTTTCCATCATCCGAGAATGGCTGGGCGACCGAGCTACATCCGTATCTAGTCGATTGGGCAGTCGTAACGGATATTATGGCAGCCAAATGGTTCTACGAAGGACTCCCCCGCGGTGCTTCGATCCCGTGGAAAGCCTGGCTCATACCGTTGACCTGGCGTCTGTCGCTCGTAGGCGCGGTCGCCTGCTTCTGCTATTGTATGGTTGCGATCTTCCGGAAACAATGGGTCGAGAACGAGCGGCTCTCCTTCCCCCTGATGAAGCTGCCGATGAACATGGCGGACGAGGAGCCTCGTGGGTTTTTCACCGCCGGGTTCATGAACCAGCCTGTTTTCTGGATCGGTTTCGCTTTCGCGATCTTCCCGATTATGTGGAATATGATCGGATACTTCACACCCATTTTCCCGACCATTCCAAGAGACTTTGGGCTTATCCAACTGGGTCGGGACTTTCCACCCATCGAAACCCGATTCTATCCACTGATCATCGGTGCCTCTTACTTCGTTGAGCTCGAAGTATCCGGAAGCATCATCATCTACTTCCTGTTCCTGACGTTTCAGCTTGGTATGTTCAGAAGATTTGGATTCGAAACAGGTCCACTGCGTGCAGACACTTCCGATTTTGAAAACTGGCAAGGACTTGGCGCACTTTTCGTCCTGATTCCCTGGGGACTGTGGACCGCCCGCGGCCATTTGAGAGATGTCGTCAGAAAGGCATTCACAAAGGACCCTGCGATAGTCGATACTCGGGAAATGCTCTCCTACCGTTCAGCGGTATTCGGACTCGTCCTCAGTGCGATATTCATCTGCGCGTGGTGCGTCGCATCGGGAATGACCGTATATGTGGCATTTGTCTTCGTCGCCCTTGTCATTATCGTCTGGCTTGGAATCTCGAAGATCAGCATCGAAACGGGGCTGATCAGCTCTCGCATCATACACGCGCAGTTTGCGACCTACCATATTGTTGGGCTCACAAACATGAACGCGCAGAGCATTGTGGCATTGGCGTTGACCTACACCTGGCACCGCGACCTGAAAACCGTCCTGATGGCCCCGATGGCCAACGCCACGAAACTCTTCGATGATGTCCGCGAAGACAGAGGGAGAATGATCCTCGCAGTCGCGATCGCCGTTGCCGTTGTTGTGGGAGGCAGCGCCTATTACGCGATCGCTTCCGGCTACCAGACGGGCGCATACAACTACGGCGGCATCTATGCGGGATCCGTACAGGCCGTATTTGACAGAGGAGTAGGTTACATCCGCGATCCCTTCGCAATGAAGCGACATCTCGCCTTGTGGGGTCTGATCGGAACTGCCGTCACCGTCGCCAATATGGTCCTCCGCTATATCTATCCGGCTTTTCCGCTACACCCCATCGGCCTGGTCTCGGCAACCTCATACCCTGCCAATCGCACTATATTCTCAATTTTCTTCGCCTGGTTCGCCAAAGCCGCCATCCTCCGTATAGGCGGCATCAGCCTGTATCGCAAAGCCTCACCCTTCTTCTTTGGTATGATGCTGGGGTATTTCGTTGGTGTCGGGATTTCGTTTGTCGTTGACATGATATGGTTTCCCGATGACGGGCATTCACTCGCGCTATACTAATTCGGTAGCGGATTATTCGGAATATTCATAAATTTACGTGTCCAATGTTGATTTGAGAAAGTGAGGATCGTATGGTAGGTAAATTAAATATCCTGCTGTTTACAGCAGATGATTTGGGTTGCGATTCACTCGGCTGTTTTGGATCAAACGTGCCAGATATTTCTCCCAACCTGGATGCGTTTGCCGCAGAGGGTATGCGGTTCAGTCATGGGCATGTGAATGTTGCTATTTGTATGCCAAGTCGCAATGTGTTGAACACCGGGCGCTATAGTTATAACAATGGTGGAATGGGATTTTTTCATACATTTGAGGACACACCGACGATCATCGAAACGTTGAGCGATGCGGGGTATATGACTGGCCTTCTCGGAAAAGTGAATCATTCAACGCCGAAAGAGTCGATTACCTGGGATTTTAGTCGGGATCAAGAAGACCTGGGTTTTGGTCGTAGTCCTCAGAAGTATAGAGCGTATTGTAAGAAATTTTTCGAGAACTGTAAAAGCGCCGACAAACCCTTTTATTTTATGGTAAACTCTCATGATCCCCATCGACCGTTTTACAACCCAGATGAAGGACCAAAGGGTGGTGCTGAGGTGCCATCGCGGTTGTATAGCCCCGATGAAATTGAAGTGCCCGGATTCTTGCCTGATCTTCCATTGATTCGCAAAGAACTTTCGTGGTATTACAATTCGGTGAGACGCCTGGATGATACATTTGGAGCGGTGATGAATGCTCTGGAAGAGTCGGGATTGAGAGACAATACACTGGTCGCTTTTTTGTCGGATAACGGGATGGCTGTGCCGTTTGCCAAGTGTAATGTATATCTGGCGAGTACACGCACACCCTGGCTGGTGCGGTGGCCCGGTGTTGCAAAAGAGGGTGCAACATGTCGTGAACTGATGTCGGGCATTGATTTCTTGCCGACCGCATTAGATGCGATTGGGCTACCTGCTTTGGATGGTGTGGATGGGCAATCTTTTGTGCCGCTACTGAGAGGCGAAAAGCAAGAAGGTCGAGAGCATGTATTTACGCAGATCGATTCTAAGGCTGGTGGAGCAGCAACGCCGATGCGGTGTGTGCAGAATCATCAGTTTGGATACATATTTAATATGTGGGTGCGAGATGACTATCGGTACCGCAATAACAATGAAGGCTTGACAATGCACGCAATGGAGGAGGCTGCACCGGGCAATCCAGATATTGCGGAACGGGTGCGAATGTTTCGGTATCGCGTGCCGGAAGAGTTATACGATTTGGAGCAGGACCCCAATTGTTTGAAAAACTTGATTGACGACCCGGAATACAGTGCAAAAGCCGATGAAATACGGACGATTCTACAGGCTCAAATGCGGGAAACCAACGATCCAGTTTTAGAGGCTTTTGAGAATCGGACATCGCCCGATGTGGTAACGCGTGTGTTCAATGCTGTGTATCCAGATCACGAGAATAGGAAAAAAAATTAAGGTCTCACAAGACCTGAGGATGACAATGAGACTTCTCGACATCCGACAGAAAAAGCCCGAGGTATGGCGAGGTTCCGCCTGGTCTCCAGAACAGGAACGGGCAAACCGCGAATGGGAAACCTTCTGGCGATTTTTTAAGTACCTGTATCCCCACAAGACAAAAGTCATCCTCGGGATGCTATTCATCATGGTAGGTGTTCCGCTCCGTGAGATAGGCGTCTTTTTGAATCGATATCAGGTCGATGAAGTCATTCTGAACATCGACCTGCCAGTAGATCGTCGCTTGCAGCTTTTCTTTTTTGTCTTTGGTATCCAATTCCTGATGTGGATCATCTCGAATGTCTCTCAAATAACACGGCGTATCCTCGGGTGGTATATCGACATGAAAGTCACCATCCACCTGCGAACGATCTTCTACGACCACCTCCACAAACTTTCCCTCGGTTTTCTTCAGAGTCGGCCCATCGGCGAACACATGTACCGCAGCACCGCCGACGTCTCAGGTGGCCTGATCACCATGATCACCGACGATGTTCCCAATGCGATCACCATAGCCTACCGGATTATCTGGACGGGCATCATCCTCAGTCTGGTCGATCCCTGGCTCACAGTCTTGATTTTTCTCTACTCCTTTCCCTACACAGCCCTATCCCACTACTTCTACACGCGCCTTCAGAGAGTCCGCTGGGACATGAGAATGCAGGCACAGTACCTGAGGTCGATCTTGAGAGACGGTATAGCCGCGACCAAGACCGTCAAAGGTTTCGGCCGCATGCGCTGGTCTGCCCGCCGATATGCATCAACTTTTATCGAGAACCGCAGATATTGGATCAAGTACCGCGTTCTACATATCTTTACGCACCAGGGCGTTCTGTGGTTTCTCTCTGAAGGCGTTGAAAAAGTGTTGTGGCTCTACGTGGGTTACCACACCATGACCGGGGAGTTGAGCATCGGAGAATTCAGTGTTGTGTTTTTCCTCGCCCGGCAATTTGAAGGCCCAATGGAGAGAATGATCAGGCTGATCCAGAGCATTCGCCTTCAACTCGTCCAGGCCGAACGCGTCCTGCAAACCCTCGACGTTCAACCCGAGATAAGCGATGCGCCCGATGCGAGCACCATACCGTCCCTCAGCGGCACAATCGAATTCAGAAATGTGGGATTTGAATACGAATCGGGACAGCCCGTGCTGGAAAATATCAACATCACAATCCGTCCCGGAGAGCGCGTCGCATTCGTGGGCCCGAGTGGCTCGGGCAAGACCTCAATGCTATACCTCATCTTGAGGCTTTACGATCCCACCACTGGATCGGTTCTCGTAGATGGACACGACCTGAAAGACGTCCTACTCTTGAGCTACCGCAACCAACTCGGCGTTGTGCTGCAAGACACCTTTTTATTTTCCGGAACTGTCCGCGAGAATATCCGGTATGGAAATCTAAAGGCTTCGGATGCGGACGTAGAAGAAGCAGCCCGTATGGCCGCGCTTTACGATGCCGTCATCGCCCACCCGGAGGGATTTGAAAGAGATATTGGAGAGGGAACGAGATTATCCGGCGGACAAAAGCAAAGAATAGGCATTGCCCGCGCCCTGATCAGAGACCCCGCGGTTTTCATTCTGGATGAGGCGACTTCAAACCTGGATTCTCGATCGGAAGAACACGTCATGGACACAATCTGGAACGTATCAGAGGGGCGAACCACCGTGATGGTTTCTCACAGGCTCATGACAGTTCAAAACGCAGACCGAATATACGTTTTGGATCAGGGCAGAATCGTCGAAAATGGCACACACGACGACTTGCTCGCAGCAAATGGTCTCTACCGCAGAATATGGGATGAGCAGATGCAGTTGGGCACAGACGTCGATGCAGCCGATTGAGGATAAAACTATTCGTACTTAAGCGCCTCAATCGGATTGGTTTGCGCCGCTTTCCAGGCCTGGTAACTCACTGTAATCAGGGCAATGGCGATAGCCAGTACACTGCTCAATACAAATACCGAGATATCCAGACCAATGCGATAGGCAAAATCGGCTAACCAGTCATCGAGCATGTAATAAGCCAGGGGCCAGGCAATGAGGCTGGCAAACGCGACCAGTTTGACAAATTCGGCTGAAAACATCGTCACAATTTGTCCGCCAGACGCACCGAGCACCTTGCGCACCCCGATCTCCTTTGTACGCCGTTGGGCAGAGATAGCGGCCAAACCGAACAGCCCCAAACAACACACCACGATCGCCAGCAACGAAGAAATGCCAGCAATTCTTCTCAGGCGAAGTTCATTCCGGTACGCAGATGCAAATCCATCGTCCATAAAAATGGGATTAAACTCTTCGTTGGGCACGAATTTATACCATTCCTCTTCCAAAAAATCCATCGTTTCTACAAATTGTCCGCCCTTTATTTTAAGCGTTAAATACGCATATAGCCTGGCCCACTTGACAAATGCGAGGGGCGCGATTTTTTCCTTTAAGGAATCAAAATGGTAATCCTTAAACACGCCCACAACAGTACCCATACCGCCGCCCCCATCCAGCTTCTGAATTTGTTTGCCGATGGGATTATCCCAGCCAAATAATTTGGCTGCCGACTCATTGATCAGAAATTCGCGCGTCCATCCCCTGAGGGGATTGCCCTTGCCCGGGGTGAAGTTTTTGCCAGTAACCAGCTCAATACCCATTGTTTTTACAAAATCCTGATCAACCTCGTTGACCAGAATCCACCAGTCATCTCCCGGCAAATCCTCTGGCCGAATGGGCTTGCGCCGCGAGCCACCCCCGCTGGGGAAGGCGCGATACTGAGATGCGGTTGCCCCAATGACATTGGGATGCCTCAAAAACGACTGCTTCACAGTACTGTATCGCGACGACAGGCGGTTGGCGTGAACGAAATGCGCCTCTCGGCTCGAAATAAAAATCGGCAACATGACCAGGTGTTCTGTATCAACCCCCAGATCCCGATCCAGCATATAAGAGATCTGGTTGCGCACGACCAGCGTGCCCACGATCAAAAAAATCGAAATTGAAAATTGGAATATCACCAGCCCCTTCCAGAACCACGAACCACCCGATCTGGATTGAACCTGGCTCTTCAATGTATCAATCGGTTGCCAGGCAGATAAAACAAAGGCGGGATAACCTCCGGCGAGTACCCCGGATACCAGTACCACGCCGATCAACGCCGGGATCAAAGTCATATAAGCCTTGAGGTCTAATACCAGATTTTGCTGAATCAAATCATTAAACACGGGCAGTGCTGCGTGCGCGACAATAAGTGCCAGCAACGACGCGAGACAGGCGACAATCAGGGACTCTCCCAGAAATTGCTGGATCAACTGACCGCGACTGGCACCGACTACTTTCCGCAAGCCCACCTCTCTTGCGCGCCGGACTGATTGGGCTGTCGCCAGATTCATAAAGTTCACGCAGGCAATGATCAGAATAAATGCGGCAATCACACACATCGTATAGAGTTGATCGATATCGCCGAAGCTCTGGATGTCGTAATCTGCGCGCGAATGCAAATAGACCCGATGCAGAGGTTGAAGATGATACGCATTGTATTTTTGGATTTCCGCGCCCATATAGCGCTTTATAAAATCTGGAAATTTTTGTTCCAGTGTTTGAGGAGAAACCCCTTCTTGAAGCAAAATATAGGTTTGTACCGGTCGAAAACCCGCAGCCGGATCCCATCTGTGCAATTTGTTTCTCCACTGGGCATTGGGATCTCTCGATATGAACATATTAAACGAGATTGTGGTGGGCTCGAAGCGATCTTTCAATACACCCCGTACAATATAATCGCCGCCAAAGATCGAATTGACAACCGTGAGCACCCTGCCCATCGGGTTTTCCTCGCCGTAGATAACATTCGCCATTCTCTCGGTAATCACAATACTCGTTGGGTCTTCAAAAGCCGTCTGTGCGCTACCCTGAACAAATTCGGCTTCAAATACGTCAAATACGTGTTTGTCAACGCGATTGAGCCGTGTGGGAAACAAAATATTCTCGCGTTCGACCTTCACATTCCAGGGCCATATTCGAACAGCTGACTCCACTTCGGGGAAATCGCGTTGCAACGCGGGGGCCAAAGATCCCGACGTACCCCAAGAAAAATTGCGCGACCCGCCCTGGATATTTATTTCTCGCACGACCTTGTAGATGCGATCTCCCTTTTCATATCTGTGATCGTATTGCAGTTCGCGTTGTAAAAACAACACGATTAAAAGACAGCAGGACATGGCGATGCCCAAACCGAGGATATTGAGCGCAGAATACACTTTGTTGCGCATCAAATTCCTGATAGCAATTTTGACGTAATTTCCAATCAGATTAAACATGAAGCAGGCTCCTGCAGATGTAATAAATGTGTCACAACATATAGACTACTGTATAAAAAAGTGGATTTTCTACCAGACGCAATTGTTTTCTGTTCTCCCACAAACCCGAAAATCCAATTGACATTCAAACCTGTATTCACCTAATTTAAACGGTTTGGTGTCTTTCGGAAAAACAGCCTCCACGCCTGTATTTGGACAGGACTAAGGCCGGACAATGTTCAACTATTTTCCACCTCCCCGCAAGGGAGCAAAACAGTCGCTCATAAGAGTCTTTCTGCGTTTTCTCAGGTTGATGATTCCCGTCTGGGATAAGGCGCTGCTCGTCGTAATGGGCACGATTGTCGTCAGCACGTTTCGGGTTGTGAATCCGTGGCTGAGCAAGTTTCTCATCGATGATGCATTTCCAAATCAGGATTGGAACCTGTTCTACAGTATCTTTGTCGCCTATGTTGTGCTTGTTCTGATTCAGAGATTGGTCGGTACCATGACGACCATACTCAATCACTACGTAGATCTACGTGTGAGCTTAGCCCTCAAAACCCACTTCTTCACCCACCTCCAGCGTCTCTCCATGACCTTCTACGAGAGTCGTGGTATTGGCGAGCACATGTATCGCGCCAGCGCAGATACGGGGGCCGTAATGCGCATGATTACGGACATCTTGCCAGCGACATTGCGTGCGGTCTATGAGTTCATACTCATACTCATCTTCACCACCTGGTTGGACTGGCGGGTCTCGCTGGTCATTCTGATTTACTCGATCCCTTATGGAATGGTCGCCCAGAAGATCGCGACCATACAGCGCAGATTCGATCGCCGCGTAAGAGAGAGATGGCAGGCGCGCGACGCCGGGCTTCAAGAAGGCGTTGCCGGGGCAGCCGTCGTACAGACATTTGGCCGGCGCAGGCACGAAGTAAAGCGATATGTCAATCTCACCATCGAAGGGTATCGCGCCGCGATGCGCCTGTTTTATATGCGTGTCATCGAAGGAGAACTCGCGCGCAATAACGGCCTGCTTCCCTATTTAAAAAATAGACTGATAAGACTATACTTTCTCAGAGAAGTTATTTTAGGCAACCTCTCCTATGGGTCTGTCTTCCCTATTTTTTCCTATACGAATCGCCTGTCCAACCCCATTCAAGTCCTGATTCGGTATTTTCAGCAAGTTCGCATTGCAATGGTTCCCGCCGAGCGCATTCTCGAAACACTGGATCAGGTTCCCGCTGTTACAGACCGTCCCAATGCACCGGCAATGCCACCTGTCAGGGGCGATGTCGTCTTTGACAATGTCTCCTTTTCTTACGAGGATGGCACACCGGTCCTGCACAACCTGAGCTTCACCGTTCAGGCAGGTCAAAAAATCGCCCTGGTGGGACACAGTGGATCGGGCAAAACCACGGTCGCGAATCTGCTTCTCAGGCTATACGACCCGGATTCGGGCAGAGTAATAGTAGATGGCCAGGACCTCAGAGAAGTGAAATCGAGCACTTATCAGGACCAGGTTGGTCTGGTTTTACAGGAAACGCATTTGTTCAACGGAACAATCAAAGAAAATATCCTGTTCGGTCAGCCCCATGCATCTGACGATGAAGTGGTCAGAGCCGCCCAACTGGCGGACATAGACGCATTTGCCTCATCCCAACGCAACGGATATGACACCGATCTTCGAGAAGGCACGCGAATCTCAGGGGGTCAGAAACAGCGGATCGGAATTGCCCGCGCCATGGTTCGCGATCCCAAAATTCTCATCCTCGACGAACCCACATCATCCCTGGACAGCGCCACAGAACAGCGATTTTTGCAAAGCCTGGACCGCGTAGCAGAAGGACGCACCACATTCATAGTCTCTCACAGACTCACAACAGTGGCAAATGCCGACCAGATCATCGTTCTCGGCGACGGTCAGATCCTCGAACAAGGGACACACACAGAACTGATTCGCAATGGGGGCGAGTACGCAGAGATGTACCGGCGATACCTCGGCCTGGATGATACCAGACAAGTTGGGTGACACAATCTCCTCATAATCACGGGTAAAAAAATGCAAACGACAGAGAAACCGAAAACACAGAGCTTGAGAACCCGCAGGTTTATCGCCAGGTACGTCAAATATCTGGAAATATTCGGATATGGCTTTGTTTTTGCGGTCGCCACAGCCATCGCCTTTCTGTGGTTTACGAAGACAGAAGACCTCGTATTATCTAATGCAGAACCGATCAAGCCGCACGAATATGTCCTATCTTCTGATGAAGATGTCATAGTCATAGAAGCACTCGTCGAAAATAAAACCGACGTAACAATTGGTCAGCCCCTATTTGAAATTTCCAGAGATCAATCTCAGGTCAACCGCTATCGCGCAAAACAAGTAGCAGAAGAACTGAGTGGTGAACTCGACAGCCTTGCAATATCATCCTCTCTAACTCTATCGGAACGGGAGCTTCAGGGTGTGCTTAGCAGTACGGCTTACGTATGGGAACAAGGACTTTCCGGAAGGGAGACATTGACCGCTACGCACTCCGGCGTCATCCTGTTTGAGGAAGAAATCGTCGGAACGGTCGTGCCGAAAGGAGACGAAATTGCGCGTATCCTGGATTTTGACGATCTGCGAATTTCCGCAGGTCTAAAGGGCGCCGGGCAAAGGCTCGCACGCGTCGGTCAACCGGCTCAGATTGAATTGATTACAACTTATGGAGACGGCGAAATACTGAGAACAGACGTCGATTCGCCGGATTGGTGGAGCACGGGATTTGCACAATTCAACGACATCTCGGATGGTCAGATCAGCAAGCAATTGGAAGACTACTTTTCAGGCAAACTCGCCGCCATAGAAGACGACACGGTATTCGCACTCGGCAAGGTAAAAAAAATAGATCTCCACAGCACATTAAACGTGCAAAATGCCGGGCCACTCGATCCCGGAGAAAAGATCGAAGCCGAGCCATTAAGCCGGATATCGCTAACCGGCACAGTCATCGAAGGTACCCACACCGCGGAATTCAGGATTCACACTTTTCCCAACGAGATTCAACAGGAAATCCAGAATACGCTTCAAGACCGCATTGTGGAACGGCAATTCGATACGGGTGGTCAACCCCTATCCGTAAATGAAATCACAGATCTGAGTATAATTATCGAGATGGATGCCGATGAGCCAGAGAATAACGAGACGGTCCAGAACGGACAGATGGTCGATGCCGAAAATTCAAAGCGTTCTTTTAAAGGCGTGATCAGAATCGACGATCCACATCCGGTGCTCAAGGCAAAAGTCCGGGAACTCGCATTGCTAAAAAAACCCATCTATATCAAGGCAATTGTAAAAGTCGTGGTGGGAGAAAGACGAATCGCAATGCTCCTCTTCAGGAAGAATTAACGGGAAGAATCACAATGAACGAAGTCGAACAATACGAATTTGACCGTCAGGGATATATCACAATCAAAAACATGCTCACGGATGCAGAAGTGAAATCCCTGCGCAAAGCCGTTGACAAATTGGAAGAACACGCCCAATCCAATGTCGATCTGCCACCTCGAAAACTCAGTGCCTGGGGGGCTGATTACCATATCAACAAAGAAAAAGGCTACCACGTTCAGGGATCATGTGCCGAGGGAAAAACCCTGATCATAGAAGACTTTTGGAATGCAGATTCAACATTTGATATCCTTGTAAACCACAAAAAAACATTGCCATACGTGCAATCCGTCATACGTGGCCGCTATACCATCAACAATTCAGAGATCCGCATTCGGTACAAAAACAATACATCGCGCAGCCACGGCGGCACGAGACCGGAAAATCAAAAATACCGCTATACCAGCAGTGATCGCATCGATTGCATGATGGTGCGCATGATTTACTTTATACACGATGTCACCAATGAACAAGGCGCGTTTTGCGTCGTCCCCGGCACGCACAAAAGCACCATGCCATGCCCTTATGACAACGACCCAGATGTAGAACCGGGAATGATCGGATTGGAAGCCAAAGCGGGCGACGCGATCTTTTTTACAGAACACCTGCGGCACGGTGGCTTGACCAATCGCTCAGATCAAGTCCGCAAAACCATCCACGTAGGCTATGGTCCCTACTGGATGATGTCGCAAAATATCGCCACCATGGATGAACCCCAGCATATCACATCGCATACACTGGCGCGATATACAAAAGAACAACGCAATCTGTTCCGTCCGTGGCCCGAAAAATAGAGGAGCAAAGCCAATGTCTGAGAAAACAACGCGTGAGCATCTGCCCATGTCGGATTACGAAAAATTCCTCTTCGACTTAAAAGGCTTCCTCGTCATCCCCAGTGTGCTCACCGACGAAGAAATCGCAATCGCACGCGACCATATCGACACGTATATGAAAACGCCAGAAAGCCTTCCCGAGCACCATCGCTCACCAATTTCTGGTCCCACTGAATTTTTGATCGATCACCCGCGGGTCATGGGCATTCTCCAGGAAGTCATTGACCCGGATCGGGAACGCATCCGATTGGAGAGCGTATTCATATCCGGCCGGTCCGCTAAAAATACTGGCAATGAGTGGCGGCCACACGTGGGGGGAACCAATCTCCACCCTTCGTTTTCCTTTCGCTTCCACAACGGTCGCATCTACAGCGCAATGACGCGCATTGTCTGGGAGTTAAACGAGGTCAAAAAAGGCCAGGGTGGCACCTGTCTCGTTCCCGGCTCTCACAAAGCCAATCTGGCTTCTGCCCAGGACGGAACCTGGCCCGAAGAAGCCGATGATCCAAACTCAGGCGTTTGGGAAACCTATGGCTGCCCGCCGGGAAGTCTCGTCGTATTTTCAGAAGGCGTGCGGCACACGGGATCTACATGGACCAATTCGGACAATCCGCGACGCGCCATCCTCATCGCGTACAATCACGTAACCGTGCGATTCCACGAACCCAAGCCCTGCATGAACCCGGTCGTAATCAATGGCCTGGAAGAAAGCCGCCAGTCTTTCTTCCGCGATGTCTGGGTTTTAGCCAACAAGCGAAGGGAATAAACAGGAGATACACCCAATGCCGACTGCTCCCAATATACTCTTTATCCTGACCGATCAATGGCGAGGGGATTGCCTGGGCTATACCGGTCATCCCGCAGTTGAAACCCCTCACCTGGATTATCTGGCAGGCGAGGGTATCACATTTACCCAGGCGTATGCCTCGTGCCCGGTATGCGTTGCTGCCCGCGCCACAATCCTCACGGGTCTCGCTCCCAAGCGCCATGGATATCTCACCAACGGCGGCGTACAGTGGGACTATCCAGTAACACTTCCTGGGACCCTGTCAGATGCGGGTTATCACACCCAGTGCGTCGGCAAAATGCACGTCTATCCCTGGCGCAATCTCGTGGGATTCCACAACGTCGTACTGCACGATGGCTATATGCATCGCGCCCGGCGAGAAAACCGCGAATTTGGGTTAAACGACGATTACACCCCCTGGCTTCGGGAAAAACTCGGCGCGGTCTATGCCGACCACAACGACTCTGGCGTGGGATGCAATGGATACGCGGCGCAGGCCTGGCCCTACCACGAAATGCTTCACCCCACGAGCTGGGTCACCTCGCAGGGCATTGACTTCTTGCGCAGACGCGATACATCCAAACCCTTCTTCCTCACGCTATCCTACCATCGGCCCCATCCGCCGCTGGACCCTCCCGCGTCTTTCTTGAATCGCTATTTGCAAAAGGACATTCCCCCACTCGCCATGGGAAACTGGGTTGACCACGAACTCCGCAGGGGAGGCCACGACAGTCCGATCCCCCGGGACCCGACACTGGTGGCCTATGCCAGAAGAGCGTATTACGCACAGATTTCACACATCGATTTCCAGATCAACCGCATGATCATGGCGCTCAACGAATACGGTGTCCAGGACAACACGGCCATACTCTTCACCGCGGATCACGGTGAAATGCTCTACGATCACAACCATGTGGGAAAAGGCGTGCCCTATGACGGATCCGCTCGCGTGCCCTTCATCTTGCGAATGCCCAAAACATCTGGCGCTGCGGAACGCGGATCCCTCGTAGATTCGCCGGTAGAACTGCGGGACATCTTCCCCACCTTCTGTGACATCGCGGGAATCGACACCCCGGACGATCTCGACGGCGAAAGTGTGCTGAATTGTGGTGGGAATAATTGGCGTCCGTTTATTCACGGAGAACACGCGACATCCGCCAATCAGTGGCTTACGGACGGCAAGGAGAAGTACGCCTGGTTTACCCAGACGGGAAGAGAATTGCTCTTTGATCTAACCGAAGACCCCCGCGAAATCAACGACCTATCCAGCGATCGTCCCGACCGATTGGCCTGGTGGCGCAATCAACTGATCGAGGAACTCACAGGGCGACCAGAGGGATTTGTCCAGAATGGAAAACTGGCGCCCGGGCAGCCAATCCAGGGCCTGCTCCCCCACGTCGGCAAAGGCGTACCCAAAGGTGCGATCTGAACAGAGGAATATCCCATGTCACTACACGAACCCTTTACAGAAGAAGAACTATCGCCGATTCTCGAAGATTTTTACACAAACGGCGCGACCATCATCCGAAATGTCCTCTCCCGGGAAGAATGCGAGCAAATATGCAGACGCGTCGATCAGATCTTTGCTGAACCCTATTTCGCCGAAATGCGAAACGTAAAAATAAAGCCACAGCACAACGGCAAAGAACCCATCGTTGTGCATCGGCTATTTGAATGCGACCGGATGTTCCGCGACCTGCTCGTGCGCGAGCCTATCATATCTATCGCCGAAACAGTCCTCGGCCCACAGTGCCATTGCATGGCACAGGGATGCATCTTGAACCGCACAGATCTGGGCATTAACCGCTTTCACGTAGATGACAGCCTGGAATTCCCGATTACGGACGACAATATCAGCGGTCATGACAGGCGTCTTCAGATGCCCGTTTTCCGCATGTCGTTTCAGATCGCCCTGACAGACCAGGACGAAGACCAGTATGGGCCCAGCCAATTCGTACCCGGCAGCCACTACGCGGGCAGACAACCCAACGATCCAGAAAATCCAACCTTCGACGGTCAAGGTCCCAAATCCCTGCTCATGAAAGCGGGTGACCTCTACCTCCTCAGCAGCCAGACCTGGCACCGCGGTGCCCCCAATACATCCGACCGCGTCCGCTACCTCTTTCACCAGGTCTATGGTCAGCGTTTTGTCGCCCAGCGATTCTGGCCCTATCTCAACTATCACATGCCAGATTACGTCCTCGAAGGTGCTGACGAACGCCTCCTGCGCGTTCTCGGAAAACACCCCGAAATGGCTTATGGATAGCCTCTATTTACCCCTCACCCACCCGGCACAAACTGCCTTAGATAATTCACGGCTTTGGGAACCGCTGTCTCTTCTGCCTCTTCATCTTGTCCCTCATACACGATCGACACCCAGCCATTGTAATTCACACCATTCAAAATCTCAAAAATGCGCGGATAATTCAGCCAGGCCTCTTCTCCCGTACTGATGCGATAGACCTTTGCGCGAACATGCACGGCGAGAGGAGCTGTCTCCGCAATACTCCCATAGAAATCCAATGCCGGATCTTCAGTCCCGCGCTGACCACTCGACCCCGGCGATCCGACGTATTGCCCCGTATCGAGAATATGGGACAAATGGGGATTATCGACCGTCTCGAGAATCCGGCGCACATCTTTACCCGTGCGCGTAACACACCCGTGATTGTGGTTGTGTAAGCCCAGGACAATGCCTTTTTGTTGTCCATACTCTGCGACCTCCTGCATACAGGGCATCATGCGATCCCACACCTGTTCTTCAGGCTCATCATTGCGATTCCACGCCGCAAAAATCCGCACGAGTGGCACACCCATAAATTCTGCAACATCGACCCAGTGCTTGACACTATCTACCACCTCTGACAATTCTTCCTGGGGTCTCCCAAAATCATTGCTCACGCCGAGATAAGAAATCACCAGACCGCGCCTGAGACAGCGCATGCGAATATCCCGCAAATAAGCCGGATCTTCAGATTCAAACGCACGCGTGTGAATATCAATCCCATCCAGACGCAGATCATAAGCTTTGTCGATAAACCCCGCCATATCGATTTCGCCAGCAGTGAACTGATCTTTGTAACTCAGAGACATACAACCCAATTTCATCATGGTTAATATCCTTTCGGTTTAGGTTTCACTCCCCACTTCATTCAGCGCATCGAGCAATCGCGCCACATCATCGCTACCATTGTACAAATGCGTGGAAACGCGCACCCGTCCAAACTCGCCCCAACAAAAAACATTGCGCTCTTCGAGGCGATTGACCATCTCGCGACCATCCTCACACGCAAAGCAGGTATTGCCAGACCGCGCTTCCCGATTATTTGGCGAAATGACCTCATAGCCCAACTTCGCAAGCCCTTGAGACACCAATTCGGACAAATCTCGTGCGTGATTCTCAATCTTCTCAGGACCAATATCTAAAATCACACCCAGCGCGTGATCCAGGTGCATAACCACCTGCATAGCTGGATTCCCGGGTTCGAGTTTTTCCGGCATGGGCTGTTCGGCGACCTCGGGATCGCGCTCGGCGGTTTGTTCGGGCCACACTTTGAGATTGTGCCAGCCAAAACACGTCGAAGCCACCTGCTCTTCTGCGCGTTCGCTCAAATAACAAGGCGCTGTGCCATGCGTTGCCAAAAGCCATTTGTAACTGCTGCTCACCGTCAGATCGGTCAAATGCGCTGGCACGCGCAAAACACCCGAAGAATGCGTGGCATCAACGGCGAATAACGCGTCTTTTTTCCCTGCACCCTCAGAGAGTTGCGCCAAATTCAAACACTGTCCCGTGTAAAACCCCACATGGCTGACAGCGAGAACGCGCGTGCGGGAATCAACAACGTTGAGAAGATCCTCTTCGCGCACCGTCCATTTTTCATGCGGCACCAAACGGACCTCAACGCCCCTAGACCGCAGATGCTTCCACGCATACGCCACAGAGGGAAACTCGAGATTATTGGTCACGACATTATCGCCGGGCTGCCAGTCCAACCCCCGCGAAAACCAGCCCATGCCCTCGGCGGCAGAAGGCATAAACGCAATGCGATTGGCTGGCACATTCCAAAGCTGCCCCATGCGCTTGCGACAGCGTTCCCCACGGTCGTAAATTTTATCGCGGCCCTTGTGCGATCCACCCTTAAATCTGACAAAATCGGCATATACCCCGGCTTGACTTTTGAGCCACGGGGATTCGCCCCCCGTACACAGGTGGGTCATGCCTTCAATACCTTCAAAAGCATCGGGTGAAAGAAGAGGTACAATTGTCAAAAGAACTCCTTTCTCTATTCGGGATATTGATCAACAAACAGACCATTCCCCAATATAGTCTTTATATCCCATTCATCCACCAATAAAATAAGGGTCGTGAAGTCACGACCCTTTGAATAATACACGCAATTTTAATGGCGACCCCGAGGGGAATCGAACCCCCGTTGCCGGGATGAAAACCCGGAGTCCTAACCACTGAACGACGGGGTCGCCTCATAGACAGGAAAATATATACAAAACCCCAAAACGAAGCAAGACGAAATACAAAAAATAAAATCCTCGCATCTTGACAAAATCACACTCACGCTATACACTATATTTTTCGCAAAACAACAATAGAAAGGACGCACTGTGGCAAAATTCAACATCCTGCTCTTTGAACCCGTACATCCCTGTGGACAGGATCACCTTCTCAAAAACGACTGCGAAATCCTCTGGGCAAAAGGATTTGAACCCGATCAAATCATCGCCTCGGTCAAAGACGCAGACGGCATTCTCGCACGCGCACGCGGCATCATCGACGGACCCGTAATGGATCGGGCACCGCGCCTCAAAGTCATAGGTCGCCACGGCATTGGCGTCGATAACATCGACGTTGACGCTGCCACCCAGCGCGGTATCTACGTCGTCAACACACCCGGCGCACCCGTCGAAGCCGTCGCCGAATATCTCGCCATGTCCTTCATTGCCCTGCCGCGCCAAATTGGTCAGGCCGACACCGCGACCCGTTCTGGCGACTGGGCACTCCGAGACCGCGTACACGCCCCCGAATTAATCGGCAAAACCCTGGGCATTATCGGCTTTGGTCGCATTGGCCGTCGCCTTGCGGAAATTTGTTCCCTCGGCTTTAGAATGAACGTCATCTACACCGATGAATTTCCCGCATCCACAGAAGAAGAAAACCGCCTGAATGTGCGCCGCGTGGAATTGGACGACCTCCTCTCTACCTCGGACTATATCAGCCTCAACGTCCCCCTCCTCGACAGCACGCATCACCTCATCAACGCCGATATACTCGCCCGCATGCAACCCCACGCCATTATCGCCAATTGCAGCCGCGGGCCGGTTATCGACGAACAGGCACTCGTAACCGCACTCCAAAACAAACAAATTGGCGGGGCGATCATCGACGTCTTTGAAAGTGAACCCGCAACCCCGGACAATCCCCTGTGCGAACTCGACAATGTGCTCTTATCACCCCATTATTCCGGCCACTCGGCTGAATCAATACAAAAAATGGCAATGGTCGCAGCGGATATCGTGCGCGTTCTCAACGGACAAAAACCCGAATTCCCCGTCAACGACCCGTCCTGAAGGATTTAATCATGCGATATATCATGCTCGGCAGCGGTGCAGTGCGGGACAACCCGAATCGCGGCGGCCCATCGCAATTATTGCAAATCGGCAATGAAAACTGGATGTTCGACTGCGGTCGGTCCGCGTGTACAAATCTGGCGCGTGCAGGCGTAAATTGCGAAGATATAGATCGACTATTCTTGACCCACCTGCACTTCGATCACATCGTCGATGTCCCCTATCTCGTATTTGTAGGATGGGTAAAGGTACGCAAAAAACCCTTGCAAATTTATGGTCCCGTCGGGACAAAACACTTTGTATCACATGTAATTCGCCCGCCCTTTGAGCAGGATATTCAAAGTCGAATTGGACATGGAAAAGACGACAGTGTACTCGACCCAGAAGTCATCGAGATCGGAGCAAAAGGCGAATTTCTACCCACGGACGACTTTCAATTATCCGCAACATTCACAGACCATGGCGGCATCCCCACACTCGCCTACCGCATCGATACCAGAGATCACCGCGTCGTAATCACGGGCGACGGAAATCCCGATGCGGAATTCACAGCATTCTGTCAAAATGCCGATTTATTGTCCATAGAATGTTCGGGCACCGCTGAATTTTTAGCGACCCAACCCTGGGGATCATGGCATATTACACCGCCAGAAATCGCAGAAATTGCAACTACGGCCAATGTAAAACGCGTAATGATCAAACATCTGGTAATCGAAGACATCACGGGTGATCTACAAGCCGTGCATCGCATGGGCGACCAGATTCGGAAAGAATATAGCGGCGAAGTCATGGTGGGTGAAGATGGGTTAGTCGTCGAAATTGGATAATTTTATGGAAGAGAGGACTCAAATGATTCTTACAGGACACCGGGGAGCAGCAGCACTCGAACCTGAAAATACGCTGCTATCCATGCAAAAAGCGATAGATCTCGGCGTCGATCAGATCGAGCTTGACGTACACCTCACACGCGATCAGCACCTCGTCGTCATTCACGATACCACCGTAGATCGAACGACCGATGGACAGGGCGCGGTCGCCGACTTTACGTTAGAGGAAATCAAGCGGTTGGACGCCGGTAAAGGAGAGCGCATTCCGACACTACAGGAAGTCATAGACCTGGTGCGCGAGAAAGTGGTCCTTCAGATTGAACTGAAAGGACCCGACACCGCCGAGCCAGTCGTCCGGACGGTTGAGCGAAATAATATAGAAAGCGAGGTACTTCTGACCTCGTTTGTCCATGAGCGGCTACGCGAAGCGCGCCAGCTTAATCCGAGCCTGGCACTGGGGGCGTTGTGGTCGAATCCACCATCTGATGCGTGTGAACAGGCTATCGATATGGGAGCGGTAGGGATACACATCCTGCATCCAAATATCGACGCCCAACTCGTTCAGAAAGCGCATGCACACGGCCTCATGATCCGCGCCTGGAACCCCGACACAGTTGAGGAGATACAGCGTGTTATCGATCTGGGAGTTGACGCCATCGGCTCGAACCGTCCAGATCTGTTAATCGCACTTGTCCGCCCATCGTGAAACTTTATGCAACGCCAAATCGTCCACAATATCAAACTGAACACAATATTTGGCTCTGATCCCCGCATTTTGTTTATATTTTCCAGGAATTTTCTAAAGGGATAGAAATGCGTTACTCTCAATTATTGACACAAACCCTGCGCGAGGTACCCGCAGATGCAGAAGCAATCAGTCACCAGTTGGCCTTGCGCGCGGGGCTAATTCGTCCTCTGGCATCGGGAATTTTTAGTTTCTTACCGCTGGGGTTGCGCGTAAAGCGAAAGATCGAACAGATATTGCGCGAAGAAATGGAACGCGCGGATTGCTTTGAAATTTCGATGCCCGTGGTACAACCCGCGGAAATCTGGCACGAGAGTGGTCGGTGGGACGATGTCGGCCCGGAAATGATGCGCATGAAAGACCGCGCAGACCGCGACATGTGTTTGGCAATGACGCACGAAGAAGCAGTCACCGACCTGGCGCGTCACATGGTACAGAGCTACCGACAATTGCCATTGAGCGCGTTTCAGCTTCAAACCAAATTCCGCGACGAACCGCGCAGCCGCGGTGGCTTGATTCGCGTACGCGAATTTACGATGAAAGACGGGTATAGCTTTCACATCGACCAGGCGGGTTTAGATGCGTATTACCCGCGCATGTACGAGGCATATCAGCGGATATTTGAACGCGCGGGATTGGGCGACCACGTCATCTCAGTAGAAAGCGACCCGGGAATGATGGGCGGAACAGAAGCACATGAATTTATGTATCTAAATCCAGGCGGCGAAGACACCCTGCTCTTATGCGATACATGCGGTTATCAGGCCAATCGACAGGTAGCGACATATAAGAGGGAAGCCATTGAAGCGGAAAGTGAAAAACCCCTGCAAAAAGTGGCGACCCCCAATTGCAAAACCATTGAAGAAGTCGCCTCGTTTTTGAACGTACCGCAGAGCGAGACAGCCAAAGCCGTATTTTTGATCGGCACAATAAATGGCGAAGAAAAATTTATCTTTGCAGTACTGCGCGGCGACCGCGAATTGAATGAAACCAAACTCGCCAACGTGGTAAAGGCGCAGGCATTGCGACCAGCAACAGACGAGGAAATCACAGCAGTCGGTGCAGTCCCCGGATATGCGTCGCCAATGGCCGTGAAAAACGCAATCGTAGTCGTAGATGAAGCCATCGCAAAAGGAACAAATTTTGTATCGGGCGCGAATGAGGAAGGATATCACTACTTAAACGTCAATGTGGGACGCGATTTTGATCCCGACATCGTCACAGACCTCATCGCCGTAGAAAAAGGCATGCTCTGTCCAGAATGCGAAACCCCGCTCGACAGCACGCGCGGCATTGAAGTGGGCAACATCTTCAAACTCGGCACAAAGTACAGCGACAGCATGGACGCGAGAGTCCTGGATGAAAACGGCAAAATGCAGCCCCTCTTCATGGGATGTTACGGCATCGGTGTGGGCAGATTATTGGCGTGTATTATCGAAGCCCATCACGATGACCACGGCATTATCTGGCCAATATCGGTCGCGCCCTTTGAAGTGCAAATCGTAGTTCTGACGGGTAGAAAACCCGCAGGAGAACTGGAAGCCGCCGAAAAATTGTACGCGCAACTAAAGGCCGCAGGACTGGATGTCTTGCTCGACGACCGCGATGAACGCGCAGGCGTAAAATTTAACGATGCGGATTTAATCGGCATCCCAATACGGTTGACCGTGGGATCACGCGGCCTGGCAAATGGACAGATAGAGATGAAATTGCGCCATGAAAATGCCCGCACAGATGTGCCTCTGGATCAGGCAGTAGAACAGGTGAAGTGTGAAGTGAGGAAAGCTGTACAACTGGGCGCAGTCCAGACCAGTTCACGATGAAGTGTGAAGGGTAATTCCCTGTAGGGGCGACCCCCTGTGGTCGCCCAGTGACGGACTAACAACTAACAACCCAAAAGGTCTAAAAATGGCAACAACCGAAGACGCACCAACGGATTTTATCCGAGAAATTGTTCGCGAAGACGTAAAAAATGGCAAACACAAAAAAATCGTAACGCGATTCCCGCCAGAGCCAAATGGCTATCTGCACATCGGCCATGCCAAGGCTTTTTGTCTGGACTTTGGTCTCGCCGAGGAATTTAACGGACAGTGCAATCTCCGGTTTGACGACACCAACCCGGACCGGGAAGACACCGAATACGTCGAGTCTATCCAGGAAGATTTGAAATGGATGGGCTTTGATTGGGGCGATGGGTTATACTTTGCCTCTGACTATTTTGACCAACTCTACGATTATGCTGTGGAACTCATTATGCAGGGAAAAGCCTATGTCTGCGACCTGAGTCCACAGGAAATACGCGAATACCGAGGCACAGTAACAGAACCAGGAAAAAACAGCCCCTATCGAAATCGCACCGTGTCGGAAAATCTCGACCTATTTGAGCGAATGAAAAATGGAAACTTTCCCGACGGCGCGTGTACATTGCGCGCCAAAGCCGACATGGCATCGCCAAATATGAACATGCGCGATCCCGTAATGTATCGGATCAAACACACATCACACCATCGCACGGGCGACAAATGGTGTATTTATCCAATGTACGACTGGGCACACGGACAATCCGACGCCATTGAGCAAGTCACGCACTCGCTGTGCAGCATCGAGTTTGCAGAACACCGCCCCCTGTACGATTGGTACATCCAGCAATTAGAGATATTCCCATCGCGGCAAATCGAATTTGCGCGGTTGAATATCACCTACACATTGACCAGCAAGCGCATGTTGACCCAACTGGTCGAGCGCGGTCTTGTAAACGGATGGGACGACCCGCGCATGCCCACGCTTTCGGGAATGCGACGACGCGGGATACCGCCGCAAGCCATTAAGAATTTTATCTGGCGCGTGGGAATGAACCGACGGGATACAACGGCAGAAATAGATTTGTTTGAATTCTATATTCGCGAGCACCTGAACAAGGTCGCCCCCAGGGTCATGGGCGTCATTGATCCCCTAAAAGTAGTCATTGAAAACTATCCCGAAGGCGAAGAAGAAACATTTGAAGCGATGATCAATCCCGAAGACCCCGATGCCGGCACGCGCCCCGTGCCTTTTTCGCGGGAATTGTACATCGAGCGGGAAGATTTTATGGAAGATCCCCCGCGCAAATTTTACCGTCTCGCGCCTGGACGAGAGGTGCGATTGCGCGCGGCGTGTTATATCACATGTCAGGAAGCTATAAAAGACGATGGCGGCAACATAATCGAACTCCGCTGTACCTGGGATCCCGAAAGCCGCGGCGGCACAACACCCGATAAACGCAGGGTTCGCTCGACACTGCACTGGGTATCTGCTAAACACGCGCTAAAATCCGAAGTGCGATTATTTGATCGACTGTTCATGACGGAAAACCCAACCCGAACCGAAGATGGACAGGACTTCACAGACAACTTAAACCCCGACTCATTGGAAGTGCGCCCTACCTGTTATGTCGAACCGAGCATGAAAGGAGCAGAAGTTGGCAGCGTGGTCCAATTCGAACGACTGGGCTATTTCTGTGTCGATCCGGACTCATCAGATGAAAAACTCGTATTAAATCGAACAATCACCCTGCGCGACACATGGGCGAGAATGAGAAGTAAGTAGGGGACGGCCCCTGTGCCGTCCCGTCTGTCATCGCGGCATGAAGTTGAGCCGCGATCCAGAAGGTTTTTTATTGACCGCTGACCACTGATTTCTAAAAAGTAAGTTGCCTGTAATCGGCTAAAAATTTATATTTAGCTCCTCGACATAGTATTGCCCCTTCGTCTAATGGCAAGACACTGGATTTTGGTTCCAGGTATCGGGGTTCGAATCCCTGAGGGGCAACCAAAAAAGAAAGCGCTTGTGCGATTTTTGCACAGGCGCTTTTTCTTCCATCCTTCAAAACGACAAGGGGTTGCGAGCAAAACTCGCAACCCCTTGTTTTTATTGGTCGAGGTGGAGGGATTTGAACCCCCGGCCCCCTGCTCCCAAAGCAGGTGCTCTACCGGACTGAGCCACACCTCGTTTCTATTATCTGAAAATTACGGGATTCGGAAAATATTGTCAATAGAAAGAATCCGATACTATTGCGTCCCCGCCATAATCGCCTCGGCCAGTTCCATCGTCTTAATCGCCTCATCCAGATTCGCCGCGGGAAGCGCGACCGGGCGGTCTTCTTTCACACAATCGATAAAAAATCGGTTCTGTTCATCTGTACCCGATCCATCCCCGCTCAACTCTCTTTTCTCGCCATCGCAAAAAACCTCTCCGCGTGACACGCCCTCCATATAAGCCGAAATCTCGTGCCCGTGAATCTCATAACGCTCCAGCCTGGCATTGGTCGTATAATTGTGAATAAGCTGCGCGACAACGCCATTTTCAAACGCAACGAGAGCCGCGTGTACATCCCGATAACCGGACATAGACCGCTGCACCACACTGTGAACCTCGGAAACATCGGCATCTGCCAAAAAGCGTATCGTATCAATCGCGTGAATCGGCGTCTCAAAAAGCATACAATCCATCAGCACCTCGGCAAATTTGCCCGAATTCCCCAAATCCGTAATACTCTTGTGGAACTCCCCCACCAATTGCGTCACAGGACCGCGATCCAGCACCAGATTTCGCGCCTCGACAATAATCGGATGAAATCGCCGATTCCAGCCTACCATGGCTTTCGCACCCGTTTCGTCCGACGCAGCTTTTAACGCTTCGGTCTCTTTCAGACTCAAACCGGGCGGTTTCTCCAAAAAAGTATTGACCCCAGCCTCCAGACACGGCAATGCAAGCGTGGCATTTAAGTGAGCAGGCGGCGCGACAAAAACCGCATCCAAAGCCTCGCCTTCGAGCAACGCGGAAACATCGCCGTATTGTCCTTCAATCCCGTACTCTTCACACACGGACTCGCGGATCTCCGCAACCGGATCGCAGACCGCCGCGAGATGCACATCCTCAAACCCATTCAAAGTTCGAATATGTCCCCTGCCCCTGCCCCCACATCCAATCACACCAACGCGCACATTATCCATCATATCCCCCTCATTCTGCCCATTCTAAAGGATCGATATCCATCCACACGGCATCTATTTCGCCCCACTTATTGGGCGCCGTGTCGATCTCGTACTTGGCAAAAACCCGATCAATTGCCCGTTTTGTATCCTCATCCAACGTCCACCCCAGAGCGCCCATATTGTCTTCTACCTCTTCTGGCCTTCGCGCACCCACCAGTGCCGTACTCACAGCCTTGTGAGACAACACCCAATTCAGCGCCATATGCGGCAGATTTTTGCCCAGCCCTACAGCGATCTCTTTCAACTCATTCACCGCCCGGACATTCCGCTGAAAAATACCCGGCTCAAACAGGCGCAAAGTCGTATTGCTACCGCCTCTTCTCCGCCAATCATTATCTTCAAAAACCGTGTCTTCTGTAAACGCGCCGGCGAGCAGGCCATAAGCCAGAGAACCGTATGTCATCACCCCCACATTATTTGCTTCCGCATAGGGAAATGTCCACTTGACATGGCGGCGGTCAAACAAATTACACCCGTATTGCAACACCTCCACGCGGCGCGCATCCATACACCGCGCGATTTCCGGAGGCGTAAAATTCGACAGCCCCACAAACCGCGTCTTCCCCGCCTGGACGATTTCCTCCAGAGCGCCCATAGTCTCTTCAAAGGGCGTATCGCGGTCAGGCCAATGCACGAGATACACATCGACGTAATCCGTATTCAGCATCTCCAGACTTTGCTCAATCGCCCGGTGAACCATCTCCTTGCTGCTATCTCTTCCATGCTCGTATCCAATGCCGAACTTAGTAACCAGAATCACATCTTTGCGCCTGGGCCCCAGCGCGCGCGCAAGCAACCGTTCAGACGCGCCCTTGCCATATCCCTGCGCCGTATCAAAACAATTGATCCCCAGATCAACGGCGCGGTTGACCGCAGCGACGACCTCAGCGTCATCAATAGACCCATATCCCCCGCCCAATTCCCAGCATCCAAAACCGATTGCCGAAACCTTCAATCCCGTCTGTCCAAACTCGCGATATTCCACAATAACCTCCTTCACTCCCGTTCAAACTTCGGTTGTCTGGGTGCAAAACCGCGATCCATGCGATAGGAACAGTCTTTCAACGGCAAATGCACCCGTTCGCCCCCTCGCTGGTGCGATTCGACAAAAGCGAAAATCAATTCTTGATTGGCATGTGCCAATCGCACACCGCACCGCGTCGGTTCACCCGTATCCAGCGCATGTGCCAGATCTTCAATCAAATGTACGGTTGAACTCGTCGGTTCCACCTCTGGAAAATCCCCAAATCCCAGCACATTCCGTCCCCTGTGATCGTGCCCAACCACCTCGCGCACCTGCCACCCTGCGCCATTTTGCAAAGCCGTCACAACCCCAGCATCACCCACAGCTTCAACCTCCATACCCCTCCCGGAATTGAGGGCATACGCCGTCACGCCATTTTCAAACTGGATAATCCCGTGCCCCGCGGGATCTGCCTTCAAGACATTTCCCTCAATCTCGTCTGCACCCTGCTGTAGATGTCCCTGCACCCATAGCGCGGGATGGTCGCTATTGAGGCGCATCAACAGATCAAAACTGTGACTCGCACCATTGAAAAGAGAACTCGTCTGATGAATGATCAGCGATCGCAACCGCCCAACGCGCCCGCTATCAATCACCTCTTTCATACTGTCATATCCCCGATCCCATCGCCGATTGGTACCCAGATTGAAAAACACACCATTGCGCTCACACGCATCGACCATCGCATCGGCATCTGCCATAGAAGCCGCCATCGCTTTTTCAGCATAAATCGCCTTTGCTCCGTGCTCGGCAGCATACACCACAATTTCTGCGCGCTGCTCTGGCTGCGTCGCCACGCTCACAATATCTGGCTCTTCCGTATTGATAAGTTCCCGATAATCCGTGTACTGCCGCGATTTTGGCACCCCATATCGCTCGCCCGCCTGCGCCATCACATCTTCGCGCAGATCCGCACACGCGACCAGATCTGTTCGATCACAGGCCTCGTATCCCGCCGCATGGGAATACGCCCGCGTGTGATCCACCTCGTTGTCAATAAATGCACCCATCCGACTGCATCCAATCAGTGCTGCGCGATATGTTTTCATGGTCTGCCCCCAATGAAGACCTAAACGTGAAAAATGTACAAATCCCTGTCTCCCAACGGTAGATTTACCCACGAACTTCCCCGACGGTGACTTTCCGCTACAGCAATACATGCCTCAGTTACGTGATGGGCAACCTCCACAGGCCCCAGCGTTGGACGTCCTTGCTCATACGCTTCTATCAAATCCTCCAGACACGACACCACATGGCTTTTTGGCGCAACAGGCGCGACCTCTGCATCATCCCATCCCTGGCGTTTGCCCACCAGGCTACCGGCTTTTCTGAGCTTTATACCATCCCCATTGTTAATTGACCGGATGCACCCCTTTGTTCCTATCACCTCAAATTCCCATCCGCCAGCAGGTATCGAACAGGCTTCTATGCCATTTTCAAATCGCAATTGAAAAGTCGCGCTCGGATCAAAAGCAATGTGATTGTTCTCAATCACAATATCTCGCGGCAACAATTCACCGCGCACCGCTTCGATTTTCGGATCGCCCAACAAAAAAGAGAGCGTATCTATAGAGTGTATATGCCCGTGCATCAAAGATGAAGCCGCGTAGTGAATAGCTGCTCTGGGTTCGCCAATCTCACCCCCGACAATAGCGCGGCGCACGGCGTGATAGCTCACGTTAAATCGCCTCAAAACACCCGTATTAAACACAGTACCATTGGCTTTCACCGCTTCCAAAATCTCATCTGCCCTCACCATCGAACTCGCCATAGCCTTCTCCACATACAACATCGGCACCCCAGCATTGGCAAGGCTCACGGTTAAATCCGCATGCGAATCGCCCCTGAAATTCGCGTCGGGTGCTTCATTAGCGGGTTTAAACAAACCCGAAGCCGTTGTACACACCGCCACAAGATCGAGCGACTCTTGCGCCACCATCTCCAGATAATCTTCGTACACAGCCTTCACACCCCATCGCTCGGTAAAAGCCGCCCGCTTATCTGCTTGCAAATCAGCGCCAGCGACCAGTTCGAGCTGATCTATCACCTCACAACAGGCCGCAACAGAATACGGTTTGACAGCATGCCCTTCATCGTCAATCGTGCTGCCCATTCGTCCCAATCCAATAATACCCACGCGGTAGGTTTTCAAAATGTGCCTCCTTTAGTTTTCCACCCAGACGCTTGCATTATGCCATGAACAGGCGGACAACACAATCACAATCTATTACCCCGGAAATCACGCCAAAACCGCATCACAAATTCCCCTGCGAACAAACGAATAGCAATAACATAAGCAATGCCCCCGAACACTATACCCCACAACAGAGATTCAACAGGCTCCAGATTTGTCAATGACCGAACCGAGACCAGCGCAACCGCGACCCATAGCGTCGTCAAAAATGGCCCGACAAATGACTTAAAATAATCAGCCATTCGCAAATCAATCAAACGATTGACCAGTATTTGTGTAACCACGAGAAATAACACAGCAGCCGCTGAAAGTACGGCGGCGATTCCATCAATGCCATAGTGCACGCCCCAATAAAGCGCAGGCACAAAAACAATCAGATTTACAAGCGTCCACCGAAACGACCAGTTTGCCTTTCCCTTGGCGAGGAAAACCGATCCCACAACTGTCCCCACAGCTTTAAGCATGCCTGCTAAAATCAACAGCCTGAGTGGATTAAGAGCAGACAACAGCTCTTCACCTTTTACGAGCAACAAAATCTCTTGCCCATAAATAAAACCACCTGTTAGCGCGGGCCAGGACAAAAGGGCAATCGCGGTAATCGTGCGCGTATATCCCCGTCGCAAAGTCTGATTATTGCGCTGCACCACGGAAAAAGCCGGAAAAATCACCCGCGTCAGCACAACACTCGCCCGGTTCAATGGAACCATTGTATATTGATAGGCAAAAGCGTACAGACCCGCAGCAACGGGTCCCAGCAAAACGGGGACAAAATAGACCTTGTCCAGATTATTGTTGATATTGTTGAGCAGATTCGCGCCAGAAACATTGAATCCAAATGGCAAAAGTGCCTTCAGCTTTGCCCAACTAAACGACAGCGACGGCATCCAGGCAGCGGCAATCCACAAACCGCCCAACAATGCGATCTCCCTTGTTATTGCATTCCAAACCGCACTTTTTATCCCCCAACCGCCAATGAGAAGACCAATACCGACAATTGCGGCAATCAACGCAGCGGCCATTTCACTTATCGCTATGGACTGAAAGCGCAAATCTCGAGCCAGAATTGCTTTCACAATACCCGAAACAGACGCAAGCGGAATAATCAAAGCCATGGGTTTTGCAATATCAAAAAACGCCGCGATATTCGGCGTTCTTCCCCACCAGATAATCAAAAGCCACTCACTTGCTATAAACCCGACAAAAAGCGCAATCCCCACAAAAAGACAAGCCCAAAAAGCAGAAGAAAAATGGATCCGCGAGGCATCCTGGTATTTTATCAGCGCGTCGTTTAGACCCAATACACCGACCATCTGAAACAGAACCAGAACGCGCTGTGCCCAGATGAAATACCCCATATCTTCCAGATTTAGAATCCGAAAAAAAATCAGTGTCACGATAAGATGCACACCCAACCCACTGCCTGTCCAAAACGCACCGCGCACCGCTCGTGTTGCCAAAGACTGATTACTCATATTCCCTACCACGAATGCATGTGATGCCCGCGCTCGGGAAACCAGATTTGATCCACCACATAGGACGTGAACACAGCAAGCCCATAGCCCACCAGCATCCCGACAAAAATGGGCCTGCTGCGCCGATAAAGCGATGCCCCGCCAATGCGAAGAATAATCGCTTTGGCACTCCACGCAATCAAAATGGACATCGTCGAATGCATCGCGTGTCCCACCGGCACAATCATCCCCATAGGGTGCAGGGGCCACCATGTAAAGCGATACCTCAAAAAACTCATAACACTAAAAATGAGCGCCCCAGCACCTAAAAACAAATAGCGTTCGGATTTGTATTCGGGCACTTCTTTTAACGCTTTGACCAGAGCGTCGTACACGCGCGGCGGATAGCGCGTAAATGGAAGATCATTAAAATTATACGCACCGTATGTATAACTCAAAAAAATCGTCAGAATCACCGTCCATCCAATCCCGACGATAAGCGTCACAAGCACGACCATCAACAAACGCCCCTTTTGCTGCTGGATCAACTCGCCCAACTTTGCAATGTGAACCAGAGGCACCATAAACATCGCCTTGCTCTGGCAGCGCAGAGAAGAGAATAATGTGATTGAAGTACGCGCGCCAGCCGAATAATCTGCAGGATGAAAAAACAAATCTGTGAACCCGGCCTCGTTGATCGGCATGCTCATATACACCACGCCAGTCTCGGCAATAATGCGAGCAAGCCCAACATAAGCGATGAACAAACCCAGGGTTAACAGACACGCAAACTTCCATTCCAACCCCATCGTGTGCAACCACAACAACATGAACAACACGCTGATAACAAGCGAAATAACCGCCATGCGATGCGACATCAACTCATTCGAATCATCTACATTATCATCGCCCTGCAAAGCCTTGCGAAACACATCCTTCAAATGCAGCCGCGCTGTCCAAAATGTCCAGAAAACCAGAGCGATAAATGCCCCGGCACTTTGCAGACCAGCCACCGCATCGCCGGGACCTGTTTTAGCCGATAATGTGAACCCAATCCTGCGAAAAAAAGCAATCTCATTGAGATACAGAACATGAAAGACCAAAATGGAAAACAACACATCCACATTGGCAAAATACGCAAAGCCAATCGTAAAAAAATTCACCCCTGTATGCTGCGGCGGATAAAATCGGGCAAAATAAAACCACTGCTGCCCCAACCAGATAATGGGAATACCGGGATTGAAATACGACATAATATTCCACGCCTTCACAAAAAAAATCAGGCCGCATCCGATCCAGAACAACCGATTGTAAAAAATGCCTTCCCGCTTTGGCGCGTCAGCCGCTGAAGCCAGTTCTACCGGCGGACCGAGCACGGGATAAGCCACGCGCTCGTGCTCCGACCACTGTTTTCGCAACATACTCGAAAGCGCGATAGACGCCAGAACAATGGCAGCAACAACGCTCAACCACCAGAACAGCGGCACAACCCACACATCCCATGGAATGGACTGTCCCGCAGGCAGGCCCTCATAAAGCCATTGCATGGCGTAGCCTTCGTTGCTCGGCACCAGCCAATCGGGCAAATGTGGATGGACAAATTCCGACCATTGATTTTCGGGCGTCGCCAGATAATGTGGCACAGAAATCATGCCCAGGAAAAAACTCGTCAACCCATAGGCGGGAATGGCCGCACCCAAAAGCCCCATCGCCAGTACCACCAGCAACTCGGCCTGACACAGCGCATATCGCGGCTTTATCCAGCGCACCAGTTGATTCAGCAACACCACCAGTATGTATGTACACAGCAATACCATTGGGAAATGGCTGATATTCATACGCGATGTGTGGGCGATATACTCGGCATGCGTATTCCAAAACGCAATCCACAGCACTACCACCAACCCAAAAAGAACAGCCCTGAGCGTGATGCCCTCGCGCGTTGCCGCATCTGTTGTATTTGAGGCTTGTACTTCGGCCATAATCCACCTTTCTCAATCGCCTACCAGAACTCCCAAACTAATAACAGGAGGCAAAAGATGCAACCTGCAACCGTGCATCACTCACCTCCTGTTATGAATTACAACAAATTACGCAAAACCATCTGCCCGATTTCTGCGCCCCCACAAGCGATACTCAAATGTAACGCAGTCCACGGCACTGTGCCCCAGTTGCCTGAACTCTAACGATTCAAACACGGCCATCGCGCCCACCCTATCGCGCGACACAATCACCTCCAACAACCGCACCCCCTCCTCCCGCAAATGCTCTGTCAGCGCATTGACCAACTGCGTTGCCACGCCAAAGCGCCGATGCGTGACGCGCACCCCAAGCCCCACAATCACAGCCTGCATCTCATCCTGCAACCACGCCACAAACCCAATCACCTGATCGCCCTGCACAGCCACAAGCGTCTGCTCCATATCTATGGACGCACGACCACTCAAAAAATCCACAATACATTGTGGCCCAATAAGTTTCACTAATTCATTAAGTGCATTTCTATCAGAAATTTGTGCCGAACGCACGGTTAAATTGGGTAACATGGATAAAGTATTACCATCAAGTCTTACCTCTCCAACAACTCAATCTCATACCCATCGGGATCATCGACAAATGCCATTTTGCGGCCCGTGGGAAATGTCTCTCGCCAATCGCCGGGCCAAATCTCGATTCCCTTTTTCTCCAACTCATCACAAAAGGCAATCAAATCGGGCACTCCGATAGCGAAATGCATCAAATCTTCGGGCACATTCAACTCGTAATCATCGGAGTACGTCAATTCCAGCGTATGCTCATTGCCCGGCAATTCCAGATGGCAGATCTGATTGCCCGCTGGCGACTTTTCCGAACGGCTTTTTAGTACAAAACCAAAGTGATCGCAATAATACTGGATCGACCTGTCCAAATCGCTCACGCGAACGCGCGTATGAAGAAATACAGCCATGAAAAGCTCCTTTCAAAAATGAAAAAGTGCGATTGACAACTTCAATGACCACCAAAGATACACATGAATGAGACAAAGACAAGAAAAAGGCGAGGGACTGGAGGCTTAGAGCAAAAAAAAACAGGTCGCGCACAAAGCGGAACCTGATTGACAAAACAGAGAGAAAAAAACTAAACGATGGAATACATCGATGGTGATGGAGGTTTGGCCTTTTGCCCGGGTTCTATGCCCAGAGCGCGTTGCACCCGTCTTATAGCGATACGGTAGTGGCTTTGCACTGCACTTTTTGAAATCTCTAACAGCAGCGCGATCTCTGTAAACGTCTTGCCCTGCGAGCGCAGCAACAAAACCTCGTACTTGCGCCCCATCAACACCGTCTCAATGACGTCTTTAACCTGAGCCAAACGCACAGGGTCTGCCTCGCCGGGCATTAAATGACGGATGTGACACGGCGCGCCATTTTGCTGCAAATTATCGGAAAGGCGAGCAATATCTTCTGGCGAAAAACAAATCTCGCGTACCGTGTTATAATGTATTCTTTCGCGCTTCATAGCATTTTGTAGAAATGATCAAATTCGTCAAATTTCGAAACTCAGGACGCCGTAATTTAGCGGATTCAAACACACTTGGCAAGGAAAAATACCTTATTGCAAGCCAAAAATCACACGCCTACCAAAGTTGTACCCCGCCTCGCAAACATCTTGACGAAAAATAATTTATGCTTAAATAAAAAGTAAAACTCCCCGTCTTGCCAAACTGGACGATTGAGTACCAATCCCAAATATGGAGTCTCTTATGCTACGTGTATGTGTCATCGGGCTGGGACCAATTGGCAACCGGCACGCTGATATTTATGTAGAAAACCCACTGTCTCAACTTATGGGCGTATGCGACATTGACGAAACCCGCGCCAACGCGGCCGCACAACGCCTGGGCGTCACCGCTTTTTACAACGTTCCGAAAATGCTTGAAGAACTCAAACCCGATGTGGTAAGTGTAGCCACGGGCGGATATGAATACAGCAGCGATCACTACGCGCCCACCATACAAGCCATCGAAGCCGGCTGTCACGTCCTGGGCGAAAAACCCATCTCAAATAATATTTTACACGGCGAAGAAATGGTCGCCAAAGCAAAAGAAATGGGCGTATGCTACGGCATTGACCTCAACCACCGCTTTACCCCTGCGGCTCGCCTTGCAAAAAAATGGGTCGATGAAGGGCGCCTGGGCCATCTGCTCTTTATCAATATGGCAATGTGGATCATGAACCCGGCGGAAAGCTCGCCGTATTATCACCTCAAAGCACTTCACCCACACACCATTGACGTCATGCGCTATTTCTGTGGCGATATCGAAGCGGTTCACTGTTTCGCCACCAAAGCACCCGGGCGCCAAATATGGTCCACCGCACAGTTCAACATGCGTTTTAAAAATGGCGTGGTCGGCTCACTCACAGGCAGTTACGACATCGCGCGCGGGCATCCCATGGAGCGCTGCGAAGTCGCTGGCACAGGCGGCCGGTTCGTCCTTGAAGACATGTGGCACGAACTTACCCTCTACCCGGCTGGCAACCTCGAAAAAACCGTGTACACAGACCCTGCCTTTGGAGGATTTGGAGACTTTATCGACACCTTCCGCGACCGCATCGGCACATTTCTCCGCCAGGTCAGCGACGGGGTTGCACCCGAAGACATCGACGGATCGGGCGAAGAGGGCCTTGCCGCGCAAAAAGTCATTGCCGCAGCCATTGAATCGCTCGACACCGAAACCGTAGTTTACGTGAAATAGGGATATTTATGGACAAAATTCATATTGGCGTCATCAGCCACGCACACGGACACATCAACACATATTGCGGTCAAATGCAGCATTTTGACGATGTCGAACTCATCGCCACCTGGGACGACAACAAAGATCGCGGACGCGAAAATGCTGAAAAATTCGGCATGGAATTTCGCACATCAGCAGACGCCGTAATCGACGACCCAAACATCGACACCGTCATGATCGGCATAGAAACCAATCGCCACGCAGAATACGCGATAGTGGCCGCCCAGGCGGGCAAAAACATCCTGCTCCAAAAACCCATGGCCACCACCCTTGAGGATTGCGACCGCATCATCGAAGCCGTAAATAAAGCGGGCGTCAAATTCAGCATGGCCTTTCAGATGCGACAAGACCCCGTCAACCGCAAAATTAAGGAACTCGTTGACAAAGGCATAGTCGGAAATATCGCGGTTGTTCGCCGAAGACATTGCATCCCCGTACTGCTCAATCCCCACTTTGTCACTGGCGCATCCAGATGGCACCTCGATCCCATTGCCAATATCGGAATGTACTTCGACGACGCCACCCATGCCGCCGACTGGTTCTACTGGGTCTTTGGTCGTCCCGTCTCAGTAATGGCCGAAATCGACAACATCGTGACAGATGTAGCGCCTGACGATAACGGCGTCTCCATCTTCCGTTTTGAAACCGGCATAATGGGCATATTGTTCAACGGCTCCACCACTGCCGCAGGCGTCAACACCACTGAAATCTACGGCGACGAAGGAACCATCATCCAGGACTACGGCGACGCGCCCTCCACCTCTGCGCCGCGATCAGAAGACGCCGTACCACTCAAATACATCCGCCGAGGTGACGATTGCTGGACCGAATTCAAAATGGACATCCCCAAAGGACAGGGCGAGCGCATCGCCGCCATACCCCGTCCATTTATCAACTATATTCGCGGCCTGAGCGACGAGCGCGTCTCCCCCGAAGAAGGGCGCGTCTCCGTTGAAATGATCCTCGGCGCATATCAATCGGCAAAAGAAGGCAGAAGAATCACATTCTAAACGCGTGCAATGAAAGGCTAATCCAATGCAACAAACCTATCCCGATCTCGACACATACAAACGGGAAGTCTTCGCCCGCGAAGACGACTTGCTCAAAAACATCATGCCCGACGCTGCCGAACAGGGTATTCCGCGAATCTCAGTCAGCCCCGAAGCCGGGCAAACCCTGTATTTGCTCGCTAAAACAATTGGCGCAAAAAAAATTCTCGAATTTGGCGCGCTCGCTGGCTATTCGGGGATCTGGCTCGCCCGTGCACTGCCCGAAGACGGGCAGTTCATCACCCTCGAAATTGAGCCCAAACACGCCGATGCCACGCGGCGCAACTACGAAAAAGCCGGACTCTCCGACCGAGCAGACGTGCGACTCGGCGACGGCACAAAACTCATGCAAGACGCGGCGCAGGACGGACCTTTTGACCTCATCTTCATCGATGCAGACAAAGAAAGCTATCCCAAATATCTCGACTTCGCCCTTGAAAACACGCGCCCGGGAGGCCTCATCATCGCCGACAATGCCAATGGACACGGACATGCACACCGCGCACTGCCCGAAGGCGATGGTCGCCGCGGCATACAGGACTACAACCGCCGCGTTGCCGACCATCCCAGACTCATCTCCAACATCATACCCGTAGGCGGCTGGCTCGCCGTCTCGCTCGTTTTGGACTAAATTTAAGAACTGATCACTTGCCCCTTCCTTCGCCCTCCTTTATATTTTGAAAAACGAACAGAGGTCGCGTCCATGGTCTATGAAGCCCAAATCGAAGGCATATTTATCGACCGCCAATTCGAAGAGCCGGTTGTTATGCTCAAACAAAAAGACGGCGACCACCGCGTGCCAATATGGATTCAAATGGGCGAAATGTTCTCACTTGCCCTTCATATTGCAGGCGAAAATTTCAAACCACCGCGTCCATTTGCACACGACCTGATCAAAACAGTCATCAAAAACCTGCAAGCCAGCGTTCAACACGCGCTCATCACAGACATTATAGACCACGTCTATCGCGCGCAATTACATCTCATCTCCCCCGTAATCCCTCTGGAACTCGACGCACGACCGAGCGACGCGATCTTGATGGCACTCAAATTTGATGCACCAATCTACATTGACGAAAAAGTCGTGAAAAAAAGCGCCGAACTGTCCAAAAACCACCCCCCCGAACTCCTTCAGCAGAGACTTCAAAAACTGCACCCAGAAGATTTTATCAACTTTGTTCAATGAAAAAATTATCTACACTCCTGTTTCTCTTCCTCTTCTCTACCCAAATATCGGGTGAGATATTCAGCCAGAAAGCGGAAATCCTCTTCCAACGCGCACTTGCCCATTATAATCAAGACAATTTATCAGATGCTCGGGATGGGTTTAGCGAACTCGTCGAACAACACCCCCCAAATCAGCGCACCTCTGCCGCGCGATTCATGCTGGCAAAATCGCACTACAAATTGAAAGCGTTCGATCTGGCTCTGAACGAGGCCATCGCGCTTCAACACCACTATCCGCGCAGCCGATACATCTCCGAAACCGACCTGATCATTGGCGACTGCTATTTTCACCAGCAGCAAATTCACAATGCTGCCATACAATATGCACGCGTGCTTATCAGTCGCACCGACATACGCACCAAAGCGCGTGCAGCCGACCGCCTGGGTCAATTATCTGGCAGCGAAAAACTGACCGATAGCGAGATCGACAATCTAAAAATCGACTTTAACCGCGCCATCATCGACGAAGCCATTGCATTTGGCAAAGCGCGCTGGCACATCAAACTCGGCAACCTCAAAACTGGCAATAAATACCTGTCCTCCTTTCTCGATCACCATCCAAATGGGCAATTCACAGCGCTTGCGCGCCAAATTATCATACCCGAACCTACATCGCCTCAACCCACTCCAGAATCCCTAAAAGCGCGCTATAAAATTGGCGTCATCGCCCCATTGGGCACCCCAAACGGCGAAGCCCTTCGCAACGGTATCACACTTGCGAGAGACCGCAATGCACTCGTATCTCACGACCAGGTCGAACTGATATTTGAAGACTCCGAAGGAGATCCTATTCGCGCGGCACGCGCGGCACGGCATCTTGTCGAAGAACGCGGAGTACTCGCCATCATCGGCGCGCTCACAAGCGCGGAAACCACGCCTATCGCAACCATGCTCAGTGCCCAAAAAGTGCCCCTGGTAGCTCCAACAGCCTCAGACGATGGCATTGCATCCCTCAGTTCCTATGTCTTTCAAGTCAACGCAACGCCGGGCGCACAGGGCAGACGCATTGCAGAACACGCCGTGAATAATCAAAGCTTGCGAACGCTGGCCTCACTTGCGTCTCGAGATGATTATGGCCGGAACATCGCCCGCGAATTTGCCACCAGAGCCGAAGACCTTGGTGCCGAAGTACTCATTCAAGAATGGTACGAACCGGGTACTACGGATTATCGCCGTCAATTTGAACGCATCCGCAGCGCGGGACTGGCGCTTCAAGCGCCCGATGATCTCGCTTCGGAAATTGACTCCTTAATCCTCGGTAACATACGCGTTGCTCCTCCCCCACCCGTCGTAGTTGATCCAGACACCGTACAACTCGAAGTTGTCGAAGCTCTGGACGGCATCCTCATTGCCGGTGGCGCTGAAGACATATTACTCATCGCCCCCCAATTTCACTCTGCTCTCGTCTCTTCCCAGGTACTGGGCAGCGATGGCTGGAACCACGATGAAGTGGCTCGCGACGGTGGCAATTATGTAGATGGTGCTATTTTTGTCGCAAAATATTACGATCAGAGCCACCGCGAATCCGTTCAAAATTTTGTCAACGACTACCGCTCGCGCTTTGGACAAGAACAGAATATCGTTGCCGCTCTCGGATACGACGCCATGCTATCCATCCTGCACGGCATAAACGCGGGCGGCACCACCCGAGACCGCCTGCGAGATCGCCTTGAAACCCTGACAGATATACCCGGTGCAACCGGCCAAATATCCTTTGACAAAGGCCATCGGGAAAATGCATGGATGTATATGCTCACCATCCGAAATCGCAGAATAGAACTGTATCAGAAGTAGGAAGTAGGAAGTAGGAAGTGTGAAATGAGGCACCAGCCTTTGGGTGGTTGGGTGATCTTCTTACTTCTTACTTCACACTTCTTAATTCTTCTGGCATACCGTTTGCTTAAGGTCTATTGCAGTAATAAAGCAATCTACTGTAAATACAGACCTTTATACCGCAAACGCGCCCAATGCCAGAACACATCTTTCACTTCCGCACGCTCGCATGGCACATTGTGTTCACCCTGTGCCTTCCCGCGCTCCTATTTGCACAACCGCCCGCCATCTACACCGAAGGCGAAGCCGAAGCTTATAACGACTTGTTACGCGACCTCGAAGGCATAAGCCTCGAACTCAATCGCGCAAGTGCGAAAGACCTGCTCATTCTGCCCGGTCTCACCCCAGAACTCGCCCAACGAATCATCGCCCGTCGCCCCTATCGCACCCTTGCAGAACTCGCCCATGTGCAGGGCTTATCGGAAGAATACATCGATCTCATTGCGCCCTATCTGTCCATCGCACCTCTGCGCCCATGGCGTTTGCAATACAAATCCCGCGTCTCGCGCCCTTCCAAACGCACCAATAGCTTTGGCGACCTGCGTCTCTACCAGCGACTCGAAATCGCTTCGCCCGCGCGCCTCTCAGCCTTTTTTCTCACCGAGCGCGACCCGGAAGAACCGACCCTTACCGATCATGTCACCGGATATATTGCCCTGCCCCTTTCGCGCGTCAACATCATCATAGGAGATGTGCGTCCAGAATGGGGACAGGGGTTACTCTTTTCGCGCCGCACCCGTAGCGCGACCGGCTTGAGTTATGCACGCGCCCGCACCGCCACGCAACTGGGCAACCGCACCAGCACAGAACACGGTGCCCTGCGCGGCATTTACCTGAGCGGCTCACATACCCACCTGCTCTGGAGCTTGATGTATGGCCGAATGACATGGGATGCGACCTTTGGCTCCAACACGCGCATCTACACCAGCGGCCTTCACCACACCGAAACCTCACAAGCGCGCAAAAATTCACTTCGCGAACGCCTTATAGGCGCGAACATAGCCATTGGGTCCTCGCAAAAACACATTGGATTGACAATTCTCAACACGGCCTTCTCACCCGTCGTGTCTGACACAGTCGGAGCATCTGCAGTGCCGCGCACCGCTCGGGCAGGCATGTTATTCAGCCTCAACGCCCTCTACCGCGCCGACCACATCGCCCTGTTTGGCGAAATCACCTCGAAAGCTTTCATAACCGGCCTCGTCGCTGGCACACCCACCCTGCGTCTCCACCTCATTGGCAGATACTATGGCGCCAATTTCCACAGCTTACATGGCGCCCCTTATGCAGCATACGGCTCCCCCCCCAACAACGAATGGGGCGCGTTCTTTGGTCTCGCCTGGCGCATATCAAAACGCAAACGCCTCGATATCGCCCTCGACCGTCACGGTCATCTCGCTCCAGAAAAAAGCGCACTGCCAGAACGAGGCGTCCGCCTGCGGCTCAATTTAACCCACCGATTCAGCAGGGGGTTTTCTGCGCGCCTGACCGCCGATGCCAGAAGCGCGACAAATCGCGTCCCCCGCCAGAGCCTTCGCCTCGCGCTCACCTACAAACGCCCCACCCGCGCCATGACCGCATGGCTACAGCGCGCCCACGCCGGTACATCGGGAAATGCTGCCGGACTTCGCCTCCAACTCGGCAAATCAACGGGCTTCTCCCTCGCGCTATGGGCCACCCATCACAAAATCTCATCCTACAACGCGCGTATCTACGATGTTGAACCCGATGTCTGGGGCGGCATACGCTTGCTCACCCTCTCGGGAGACGGCACCAATCGCGGCCTGCGCCTCACCTGGGCAACCGCGCATTTCCGCCTATCAACGCGCTACAGCCACCACCGCACCTCCTCGTGGTCGGCACAACTCGACCTCAATCGTTAGCCACTCCCTCTCCTCTTATCTTACCTATTATTTTTTGTTGACCAATCAACCGTTTTTATATTATCATACTTTTGATTAGAGCACACAGGAACATCCATTTCCAACAGAAAGGAGAAAATCTCTCGTAAGCTGTTACGTCAATGTGCTCAGTATTTCATCCATTTAGTGTGGGCACTTTGCGTGCCTCATTCACCCCCATCTGGAGGTAAAACCATGAAGTATCGACATCTCCCCCTGATTCTCGCACTCCTCATTGCATGCAGCTATAGCGCGAGTGACGCAGGCCACCATCTAAAGAGCGAGCAAAAAAGCGAGAGCGCTGCTAAAAAAATGGAGCCAAAACCAGTCATGATCGCCGACGCTAATCTGCGTGCGGTCATTGCGGATTCCCTCGGCAAGGCGAGCGATGACATAATCACTACGGCTGACATGGCAAAATTGAGACGCCTTTTCGCGCAAAATGCAAACATCAGTGATTTGAGCGGACTCGAGCATGCAAAAAATTTGACAGTACTGAACCTCGGTGCTACGCGCGTGGAAAATAAGGTTGTCAACAGCAACGCTGTCTCAGACCTTTCGGCACTCTCGAGTTTGAAAAAACTGAGAACGCTGAATCTGACCCGCAATAATGTATCCGACATATCGGCACTTGCTAAATTAACCAATCTAAGAACGTTGCATCTCACTGCGAATCGCAACGTTTCTGATATTTCGGCATTGTCGGGCTTGACCAAACTGAGAACGCTGAATCTTTCTGGCAACAAAGTCGCGGATATTTCGGTCGTGTCGGGCATGGCAGAGTTGAAAAACCTGAACCTCAACAACAACAAAGTCGCCGATATCGCACCGGCCGCTGGCCTGGCCAATCTGACAACACTGAGTATCAGGCGCAATGCTTTGAACGAGGCATCGATGAACACGCATGTTCCCGCCTTGAAAAAAAGAGAGGTTAAGGTAAATACCGACAGCTAAATACCTGTAGAAATCTCAGGTTATAACCAAACGAGTTCGCTCGGTTTTTACTGAGCGAACTCGTTGTCGTTAAAAACACATCATGAAATTAATCGCGATAATAATCATGCTCATGCTGAGCACCCAAACACACACAGAAGCATTCACATCCCCTAACCCGGATCAGGTTCTAACGACCCTGAAACCCGGACATCCGCGTCTGATGATAGATGCAAACACCATCGCGCGTATCAAAGAGCAAATCGCTCAAGATACGGTCGCCGCCAAAATCTACCGTCGGGTCAAGCGAGAAACTCGGGAAATACTCGCACAAAAACCATCAAAATACAGCATCCCCGACGGAAGGCGGTTGCTCTCCACCAGCCGTCGCGTCAAAGAGCGCGTGCGGCAACTCGCCTTTGTCTATCTCATGGAAGGCGGAAAACCCTATCTATATCGCGCCTGGGCAGAACTCGAATCCGCGGCGCAATTCAAAGACTGGAATCCCGATCACTTTCTCGACACCTCAGAAATGACCTATGCCTTTGCCGTTGGCTACGACTGGTTATACGACCATTGGACAGAAGACCAACGTCACATCCTGCGCAACGCCATCGTCGAAAAAGGTCTCAAACCCGGCTTAAAAGGCTATCGCGAAAACGCCTGGTGGACGCGCAGTCACAACAACTGGAACCAGGTCTGCAACGGTGGGCTTGGCATGGGCGCGCTCGCCATCGCCGATGAAGAACCAGAACTTGCCAGCGAAATTCTCCACGCAGGCATCAAAGGCATCCCCCTATCAATGAATTTTTACGCCCCGGATGGCGCGGGTATCGAAGGCGTGACCTATTGCGATTATGGTGCGCGTTACAACGTGCTCTTTTTATCCAGCCTGTTCAGCGCACTCGACACGGATTTTGACCTCACTGCTATACCCGGGTTCAAAGAAAGCGGAGATTATCAGATTTACATCTCGGGGGCGGATCGCTACAGTTTTGACTTTGCCGATTGCGGGTTGCGGCGCGTGAGTTCCCCTATGCACTTCTGGATGGGCAAGCACTACGGCATACAACACTACAGTTGGTTTCGCTACGATACGCTCAGGCAATACGGCAGGGGAACAGTGCTCGACCTGCTGTGGTTCGACGGCCGCGCAAAAGACTTCGATCCCAGTACCCTGCCCCTCGACAAACACTTTCGCAAAGCCGATGTCGCCACCCTGCGTTCTTCCTGGACCGACCCCAATGCCCTCGTATTGGGCATTCAGGCTGGTGGCAATCACAACCTTCGCATGCATCGGCACCTCGATCAGGGCACATTTATCCTCGAAGTACTCGGTGAGCGCTGGGCTATCGACTCGGGCACAGAACGCGAAACCTATCAAACCCATCGCAACAAACGCCAACGGTGGGAATTCTACCGTATCCGCGCCGAAGGGCACAACACCCTCGTCTTTAATCCCGGCAATGGTCCAGATCAGAATCCCAAAGCCGAATGCCCTATCACCACCTTCAAATCCGAGGCCAATCGCGCAACAGCTATTCTCGATCTCACCGATGTTTATGCCGATAATGTAACGCACGCACAGCGCACCTTTGAGATTATTGACCATAAGTATGTCGTGATTACCGACGACATCGAAGCCAAATCCCCGTCTGAACTCTGGTGGTTCATGCACACGAGAGCCAGTGTCAAACTCGAAGGCCAAACCGCCCTGCTAACGCGCAGGGGCAAACATCTCAAAGCGGAAATTTTATCGCCATCCGACGCGATATTTACAGTCCTCGACGCAGTTCCCTTGCCCACCTCCCCCAATCCCAAACAAGCCGATAACACGGGACGCAGAAAACTGGCGATTCACTTCACAGATGCCACAAATCTGAAAATCAAAGTGAAACTCACGCCAGAGGTAAGCCCATAAGCCTGTGCTGTGTGCAACTTTGCTCTTTCCACGTTCTTATTTCTTCTTTAAATTTCCCCTGTCCTCTCCCTCCCCCATAATAACACTATGTCCATCAAATTTCTACACGTTGCCGACACCCATATTGGCGTTGAAAACTACGGTCGCCTCGATTCGGCTACTGGCCTTCACACGCGCTTGCAAGACTTTATCAAAAGTCTGCGATTTGCGTTTGAAGAAGCAATTAAAGAAGATGTCGATCTCGTCATCTTCGCCGGTGATGCCTATCGCTCCTGCGACCCCACGCCCACGCACCAGCGCGAATTCGCATCTCTCATTCACATGCTCAGTGCCCGCGACATTCCCATCGTCATGATCACGGGTAACCACGACAGCCCCGTATCTTATGGCAAAGCCTCATCTGTTGACATCTTTGGCACACTTGGCACCAGAGGCGTCCATATTGCCTCTGAAGACCGCCTTATCCCCATTGATACAAAATCTGGTCCTATTCAAGTTGCCTGCTTGCCCTGGCTACACCGCAGCCGTCTGTTGACCCAGGGACCCTATCACAACCTGTCGCAAGAAGAAGTTGTCGAACAACTTCAAAATCTGGGTGCTCTCCTGATTGACCGTCTGGTCGCAGAGGTCAAGCCCGATAGCCCCGCCGTTCTCGTGGGGCATCTCGCTGCTGCCGACGCCACCTTATCCGGCTCTGAACAAACCGCAATCATTGGGCGCGATCCCGTTTTTCTCACCAGCACACTCGCCAACCCCGCCTTTGACTACGTCGCCCTGGGTCACATCCACAAATTTCAGGACCTCAACACCAATGCCCAGCCTCCAGTCGTATATTCCGGCAGCATTGAACGCATTGATTTTGGCGAAGAACGAGAAACCAAGGGCGTCGTCATGGTCACAATAGAGACTCAGGAGACAGGGCGGACGACATCTTACAAATTTGTACACACACCGGCTCGCCCCTTTTGCACGGTATCGGTTGATATCGACCCAGATCAGGATCCCACAACAGCCATACTCGAAGCCATCGACAAACACACCCTGACCGATGCCATTGTGCGCGTCATCTACGATTTGCCCGGGGACCGCACAGATACCGTTGACCTCAAAGACATCAAAAACGCGCTCAAAGATGCATTCATGGTCGCCAGCATAGCCCCCAAACCCAGAGTCCAAAAACAGCAGCGCAGAGCTAATATTTCAGAAGATATGGGCATAAAAGACGCGCTCCACGCATATTTGCAAAATCACCCCGACCTCAAAGACATCGAAAAAGACCTTCAGAATTACGGGGCGCAACTTGAAGCCGAACTCAGAGGTAGCGAATGATTCCCATAAGCCTTTCCCTGCAGAACTTTCTCAGCTACGGTGAAAACGTGCCCCCCCTCGACTTTTCGAGCTTTCACGTCGCCTGCATATCTGGTCGCAATGGGCACGGCAAATCTGCTCTGCTCGACGCCATCACCTGGGCACTGTGGGGAGAAGCCCGCAAATCAGGCAGTGATCGTCGTCCCAACGACGGTCTGCTGCGAATTGGCGCCACTGAAATGCGGGTCGATTTTGAATTCTTCCTCGAAAATGATCGCTATCGCATCAGTCGCAGCTTTCGCAAAACCGGCAAAAGCGCGACCACTCGCCTGGAATTTCAGGTTTACTCTCCGGAAACGAACGCGTATAAAACCCTCTCGGAAGAAAGCGCTGTGCGTCAGACACAGGCCAGTATCGACACCCTGTTGAGAATGACATACGAGACCTTTATCAACTCGGCCTTTTTGCTTCAGGGACGCGCAGATGAATTTACGCGCTGCAAAGCGAGCCAGCGAAAAGCCCTTCTCTCAGACATTCTTGGCCTATCGCATTACGACGACTTGTCTTCCCTTGCGCGAGAGCACGCACGCGAGGGAGATATAGAACTTGCAACTGCTCGCGCAAGAAGAGATGACATCGCGCAAACCATAGAAAAACGCGATGAATTTGTAGCACGGCGAGATAGCGTCGACGCACAACTCCATGCCTGTAATAGCGAATTGGAAAACGCGGAAAATCGCCGCGAAGCACTGCTAAAAATACGCACCCAACGCGAACGCCATGAAGCCGAGCGCGAGGCCCTTCAAAAGGACATATCGCGCATCGAATCGGACCTGGGGGAACAACAAACCGCGTGTGAAAAAGCGCGGCAAGATGTGGCGACCTATCGCGAAATCCTCGACAGACGCGCCGAAATCACAAATGCCGTCGAAAAATATCGGGCACTCCAAAAAGAAGACGCAGACCTGCAGACAAAACTACACGCCCTGAGACCACTTGAGAAACGCGCAGGAGAACTCGATCAAAAAATTGCCGACCAGCGTCACGAAGTGGAACGCCGCCTCGGCGAATGGCAAATACGCATTGGAGACGCTGAACGCGCATTGCGAGAAACAGAAACACTTCTCTCCGATCGTCAAACCATTCAAACACAAATCGAAGCATTGCACAAAGCCAGGCAACAGGACCGCGAATGGGAAGAGATACGCGAAAACCGGGAGCGCATTGAGCGCAATATCCGGGACCTGGAGCGACAAATAGACAGCGTCGTTGAAAATCTAAAAATAGATATTAACACCCGCACACATCAACTGCAGCAGACCAATGTACTGGTAGCCGAGATTGAAGCGCGCAGAAAAATGCGGCAATCTCTCCGTACACAAGCAGAGAAAATCCAATCCCTCGAAACCGAACGCGATGAGATTCGCAACAAAGGCAGTGCCCTCAAAATTCAGATCGAAAACAACAGCGAACGCCTCGACACCCTGCGCAAAACCCACAAAGACATCGCCCAACAGCAGCAAATTATGCAAAATGTTCAGGATGCTTCGTGTCCCCTGTGTGGTAGCGAACTCGATCAGACCCATCGAGAAGAAGTAACAGCCAAACTCTCAAAGCAGTTGCAAGAGCAACAGATACAGATCACACAGTTAGAATCGGATATTCAAAAATCCGAAGCAGAACGCGAACAACATAGACATCGCTATCAAGAGATTAAAAACCAACTCGCACAGCGCGAAGGCATCGTCCAACACCTCGCCGAAGCCGAAGCCGCAATAAAAGAAGCCGAAAATGCCGTACAAACCCGCGAGACATTGTTGGCTGAAATCAACGCCCTGGAAACCCAATTGCGCGACCAAACCCAGAACAGCCCGGATGCGCGCGCCCTATCGCAGGCCCGCAGTGCGCTTGAAAACCTGACCTATAACCCGGCTGAACACCGCACCCTGCGCGAAAGACTCAAAGAACTCGACTCTGTTGAGACACAAAATGCCCAACTCCAACTCGCCGAAGAACAAAAAGAAAAAATCCTCGCGGAATTGCCCCTATTTCGAGAAAAACGCGACCTCGCACAACAATGGCTGGATGAAGCCAAATACGCGCTCAACGAACAAGCAGAACGCGAGCAGGTGCGCGATCGCATCCACACCCTGAATTACAATGCCGAACACCACCAGCGCATCTCCGAGCAACTCGCCACTCTGCGAGATGCGCCAGCGCAATACGAACGCCTTCAAGTAGCCGAACGCGACCTTAAAAATGCACAAACGCAAGTCGATACCGCAAAAAAACGCCTCACAGAACTCACAGAGCGCGACCGGCAAGCGCGACAACGCCTGACAGAAATTGCTGCAGCCATCAACAGCGCCGAATCAACCCTTGAAGAAGCCAATGCTCTGGAAAAAAATATTGCACAGATGCGCGCCCAGCGCGACAACCTGCTCCAACAAAATGCCGCCCTGCAATCCCAAATTGAACACTGCGATGCACTCAGCGCAGAACAAAACGCCGTCGAGGAAAAAATCAAATCCTGCGAACACGATATCCGTATCTACCGCGAACTGACCACCGCATTTGGCAAAGACGGCATTCAGGCGCTCATCATCGAACAGGCCATTCCAGAAATTGAAGAAGAAGCCAATCGCATTCTCGCGCGCCTGACGGACAACCGCACCCAAATCGCCCTGGAATCTCTGCGCGATCTCAAAACCGGGGGAACGCGCGAAACCCTGGACATCAAAATTAGCGACGAACTCGGCGAACGCAGCTACGAACTCTATTCGGGTGGAGAAGCTTTTCGCATTGACTTTTCTATTCGCATTGCCCTGTCCAAACTCCTCGCTCGCCGCACGGGCACGCGCCTGCGGACCCTGGTCATCGACGAGGGCTTTGGCACCCAGGACGCCGAAGGACTCGACCACCTCGTGGAAGCTATTCAAGCCATCAGCGGGGATTTTGAAAAAATTTTGATCATCACTCACGTCGAATCGCTCAAACAGGCATTTCCCGTACGCATCGAAGTCACCAAATATCCCGATCTGGGATCGCGCTTTGAGGTACTCTACTAAATGCCCCAACCCGACCGTCCCGCATGGCTCGAAGTCGATCTATCAGCCATTGCGAACAATATTGCCGCAGTCCGTCATTTTGTCTCGCCAACAACGCAGGTCATGGCCATTGTCAAAGCCAATGCCTACGGCCATGGCATCATACCCGCTTCCAGAGCAGCCGTAAAAGGCGGCGCGGCTGCACTCGGCGTTGCCCTGCTGCAAGAAGGCATTGCCCTTCGCAATGCGGGCATCACAGCACCGGTTGTCGTACTCATCCCCACCATGCCCGAACAGGCCGACAGCCTTGTTGCCCACAACCTGTCTCAAACCATCGGTCACCCCGCCGCGATACCACCACTGGAAGCCGCAGCCAAACGCTACAAGACACGCGCCCGCATACACCTCAAAGTCGATACCGGAATGGGGCGCCTTGGCCTATCATCCGATGAAGTGCTCGCCTTTGCCAAAAAAATCACCCAGAATCCCCATTTATTCCTCGAGGGTATCGCAACACATGTGGCATGGGAACGCGCAGAGGACATGGACAAGGCGCGCCATCAGATCAAAATATTTGCCTCCTGCCTGTCCAAACTCACAGACATATCCGTTCCCTGGCGTCACGCCGCCAACAGCGTCATGACCGTTCACATGCCCGAATCGCATTTTGACCTCGTGCGCGTGGGATTGCTCACCTATGGTATTCCCCCCACGCAAGGTGCGGGCACGCTCTCGCTTTCTCCCGCGCTATCTATCAAAGCGCGGATCGCACAAGTGCGAAATTTTTCTATCGGCCAAACCCTCAGTTACGGCGGCACATACACGCTCACGCGCCCCTCTCGCATCGCCCTCGCGCCCCTGGGATATGCCGATGGGTACAACCGTCGCATGTCCAACAAATCCCACGTCCTCATCCGAGGAAAACCCTGCCCTGTTGTCGGCGCAATCTGCATGGATGTCATCATGATCGATATTACCGATATACCACCTGTTTCCGTCGGCGAAGAAGTCGTCCTGCTCGGGCAACAGGGCGACCACAAAATTACTGTGAACGACCTCGCCCAATGGGGAAATTGTATTTCACACGAAGTTGTTTCCCTGCTCGGCACGCGTCTTCCACGGCACTATATTTCGTAAAATTTGAACATTGTTTCTGTCTCCAAATCCTATTATCTTTATCTTTTCTTATTCCCCATTTTCCACTGGGTACCATTTTATGCGCCTTCTTTCACTTTTCCTGCTCTTGTGCGTCGGATGTGGCAACCACTTGCCCGAATCCCTCGGTCCCGCTCGCAAAATCATCGTACTGGCCGACTCTACCGATTGGCAAACGCTGGAAGACCCCCTCCGCGAAATTTTTGAAACTGTTATCTATACGCCCCAGGCCGAGCGCATTTATGAAATTGCATGGGGCGATGTCAATTTTCTCAGCGCGCACAAACACGACCAGCGCAAAAGCCTCATGGTTATCGCGCCCCTCAATACCAACCATCCCACCGCGCAATTCGTCAAAGAAATACTCAGTCCCGAAGTACAACAGACCATTTTGGACGGTCGCGCAGGTGTAACCTGGAAAAAAAATGTGTGGGCCAGAGATCAAACCCTTTATATCGTATCGGGGAAAGATATAGACACCACCGTTGAAAACCTCTTTATGGAATCCGATCGTCTGTACAGCACTCTGGAAAATGCCGTTGATCACAGTGTGCGAGAAAATGTTTACAGCTTTGGCGAACGAACAAATGTCACCCAGGAACTCGCCGAGACCTATGGTTGGAATGTGCGCGTGCCCTTTGGCTATCGCATCCTCGAAACCTATCCCAACTTTGTCGTGCTTGCCAGAGACAATCCCAATCGCTGGCTTTCTGTTTATTGGGAAGACGATGTACACCCCGACCAACTCACCGAAGACTGGGTTATTCAAAAACGCGACGACATCACGGGGCAGTGGTTTGGCGGCGACCGCATTGTCCACGGCGAAGTTACCGTTGGACAGGTCGAATTTGCGGGCAAACTCGCTGTAGTACTTCAAGGTCTTTGGGAAAATGAAGCCGAGTGGAAAGGCGGCCCCTTTAAAAGCTATGCTTTTGTCGATGTCGATCTCAACCGGCTATTTTTTATCGACATAGGACTTTACTCGCCCAACAAAAAAAAGGCTCCCATATTGAGGAGAGTAGATCTCGTCGCCAAATCTTTCACCATTCATCGCGCGTTTTTTCAAAACAAATGATATTTCCGGAGAGGTTATGGACAAACCCAATGTGATTTTTGTGCTTACCGATGATCAGGGCTATGGCGATCTCTCTTGCCACGGCAATCCAGTCATAAAAACGCCGAATTTAGATGCGTTACACGACGAGAGCATTCGGTTTACGGATTTCCACGTCGCCCCCATGTGTACACCAACGCGCGGCGAATTGTTGACAGGACAAGACGCACTCCGCAATGGCGCCACATTTGTGTGCATGGGGCGGTCGCTGATGAATCCCGAACTGCCGACTCTGGCGGATATCTTCGCCATGAATGGCTATCGCACGGGACATTTTGGCAAATGGCACCTCGGCGACAATTATCCCTACCGCCCACAAGACCGGGGTTTTCATGAAACAATTCACCATCCCGCCTGGGGCATTACATCCGCTGCAGATTATTTTGGTAATGATTATTTCGACGACCACTATCGGCACAATGGAACAATTGAGGCTTTTGAAGGGTATTGCACAGATGTGTGGTTTGACGAAGCCCTGAACTGGATAGAAGAACAGGACGACGCGCCGTTTTTTGCGTACATCGCCACCAATGCACCCCATACCCCGCTGTGGGTTCCCGACGAATACCGCCAGCCCTATCTCGAGCAGGTCGCATATAATGTCGCCAGCTTTTACGGAATGATTGCCAATATCGACGAAAACATAGGCAAACTCGATGCCTTTCTCCGCAAAACTGGACTGCGCGACAACACCATTTTGATTTTTATGACCGATAATGGGACGGCAAATGGAGAAACGGTGTACAACGCCGGCATGCGCGGAAAAAAGACCACGCTCTATGAAGGCGGCCACCGCGTTCCGTTTTTTATTCGCTGGCCCGAAGGACAATTGGGAGATCCCCGCGATATACCCGATCCCACGCACGGTACAGATGTGTTGCCAACCCTGATCTCCCTCTGCGGCCTCGACGCACCAGAAGGAACTGCCTGTGATGGCATTTCTCTAACCGGCCTGTTGCGCGAACGCGAAGAATTGGAAGATCGGATGCTCGTTGTACAATACGGCCACAATGTCCCAACGGGGAATCGAACCACGCGCAAAGGCAATGCCGCAGTTGTCTGGAATCGCTGGCGTCTCGTGGATTACACAGAGTTGTATCACCTCGACAGCGACCCCGGACAAGAACACAACATCGCCGACCAGCATCCCGATGTTGTGCAAAAGATGCGGGCACATTACGATGCGTGGTGGGATAAGTTCGGCAAAAACCTCGATATATACTTCCTCATTGCCATTGGAACAGAGGAGGAAAAATCCACGCGATTGTCCAGCTGCGATTGGATGGGCGTTTATTGCGATAATCCAGGAGGCGTGCGCGGATGTGTGATGGACAGCGGTATCTGGCAACTCGCAGTTGAACAATCCGGGAAATACGACATCACCTTGCGGCGCTGGCCCCGAGAATCGAATCTCGCAATTACAGCACCAGCCCCCGTGATGGAAGGCGTTGACGGCACATTGATGGCAGGAAAAGCACTCCCTGTAGATCGGGCGTGGATGCAGATCGACGGCTCTGAACATGAAATGGACGTGCGTCCCAATGACCTATCCGTAACATTTACAGTGGATTTGTCGAGCGGTCCCACAACTTTGCAAACCTGGTGGATAGACGCGAATGGCAATCGCCTCGCCGGTGCGTATTACGTGACGGTAGAACGCGTATAAAAATATGAACTACAATCCCGAAAATCCCCTCATCATCCAGAGCGACCTCACGGTTCTCGTCGAAGTCAACTCGCCCAGATATGAAGCGGCGCGAGATCGGCTCGTGCGCTTTGCCGAGTTGGAAAAAAGCCCAGAGCACATACACACGTACCGCGTCAATCCCCTCTCGCTCTGGAATGCAGCCGCAGCCGGCGTCACCACCGAAGAAATCATCGCCACTCTCGAAACCTACGGCAAATACGATATCCCCCAGAATGTGGGCGTTGAAATCCGAGAGGCAATGAGCCGCTATGGCAAAGTCTATCTCGACAAAGAAGGCGACGTGCTCATCCTGTCTTCCGAAGACCCACTAATCATCCTTGAAATCTGCCGCCACAAAACCGTCCAGCCCTATATTGAAAAGCGACTCGACGCCCATCGCATTCGCATTTTGCCCCTGTATCGGGGACATCTCAAACAGGCTCTCACGCGCATCGGATTCCCGGTCAAAGATCGCGCGGGATACCTCAAAGGCAGAACACTCAAATTTCGACATCGCCAGACTGCTCTATCGGGCAATCCCTTTGCATTGCGCGATTATCAGCGCGAGGCCGTCGATATATTCCACGCGGGCGGAGGTCCCGATGGCGGAAGTGGCACAGTAGTCTTGCCCTGCGGCGCGGGCAAAACCATTGTGGGCATGGCCGCGATGAATACCCTCCAGTGCGAAACCCTGATTCTGACTACCAATATCACGGCGTCGCGCCAGTGGAAAGCAGAACTCATCGACAAAACGAGCCTCACCGACGATCAGATAGGCGAATATTCCGGCGAGCGCAAAGAAATTCGGCCCATTACCATAGCTACGTACAATATCTTGACCTATCGCAAGAGCCGGGAGGAAGACTTCCCCCACTTCGGTATTTTTAATCAGGGCAATTGGGGCCTCATTATTTACGACGAAGTCCACCTGCTTCCCGCGCCCGTATTTCGCTTTACCGCCGAATTGCAATCCCGGCGGCGTCTCGGTCTCACAGCCACCCTCGTGCGCGAAGATGGCCTCGAAACCGATGTCTTTTCGCTCATCGGCCCCAAGCGCTACGACGTGCCCTGGCGAGAGCTTGAATCCAGCGGCTGGATAGCAACCGCAGAATGCTGTGAAATTCGCCTGCCATTGCCACAGGGCAAGCGGCTCAGCTATGCCATAGCAGATAGACGCGCCAAATTCCGCATCGCATCGGAAAATGCCGACAAAATCCACATGGTCAAGCATTTGCTAAAAAAACACGAAGGCGACCAAATCCTCGTCATTGGGCAATACATCCGCCAGGTTGAATATGTTGCACAAGAACTCGACGCCCCGATAATCATGGGCAAAACTCCCAGCGAAGACCGCGACCACCTCTACGAAACATTTCGAAAGGGCAAAATCAAGATCCTCGTCGTATCCAAAGTCGCCAATTTTGCCGTCGATCTGCCCGACGCCAGCGTCGCCATTCAAATTTCTGGCACTTATGGCTCGCGCCAGGAAGAAGCCCAACGCCTCGGGCGCATTTTGCGTCCCAAATCCGACGGCAGTCTGGCTCATTTTTACACCCTGGTCACGCGCGACACCCGCGAACAAGAATTTGCCCGAAATCGCCAGACCTTCCTCACCGAACAGGGCTACCGCTACACCATTCGAGACGCAGACGATGTCTTTGATGAAGCCTGAAAAATATGGCCTCAAGACCAGATTTTACGCCGCGATTGAACTGCCTCGCCCGATCAATTGTCTCATCACCTTTGCCTCAGTACTCCTCGGCGGTTGGCTGGGAATTCACAGAATCACCGAACCCCTGATTTTTGCCGCGCTATCCGCTGCCCTCATCACCGCGGGAGGCAACGCGCTCAACGACCTGTGTGGCATAACCGAAGACCGCATAAACAAACCGCACCGGCCACTTCCTTCAGGCCGTTTATCCCCCGGTATCGCCCGTATAGAAATGGGAATTTTCCTCCTCGCAGGCATTCTCCTCGCCCTCCCCTTGCCAGCGTCTGCCATCGCTATTGCCCTCATTGCCATCGCAAGCCTGATCCTTTACAATACCTATCTCAAACGCGTACCTCTCATCGGCAATCTCACGGTGAGCGCGCTCGGCGGCCTGGCATTCCTCTATGGAGGCGCAGCCGTTCAGATCATATCTGCCCCACGGCTCATTGCGGGCTTTGCCTTTCTATTTCACCTGGGGCGTGAGCTTCTCAAAGACCTCGAAGACAGTGCGGGCGACTGCCAGTTATCGGGCAGCACCGTACCCATCTCCTGGGGAGAAAACACCGCGCGCATTCTGATCACCGGCATCTTTGCAATCCTCATCATCGCCACCCCAATGCCCGCGCTCCTGGGCATTTACGGTTCGATTTATCTCAGCCTGATTGTCCTCCTCAATCTTTTACTCATCTTTGTCCTCATCCGCCTCTGGCAAAAAGACACACTCGGATACCTCAACAAACTGCTCAAAGCGGGGATGCTACTGGGACTCGCCGCTTTTCTTTTTTCGTAACTTGACATGTAAAGGACTTCTTCATAATCTTAAAAATACCTTCCAACCTCACATATTTGACTCCAAACCATTACCTCTCATGAATCCCACTGACCGCATTGCACAACTCGTTGAACAACTCAACGAACACAATTACCGATACGCCGTACTCAATGATCCCATAATTTCCGACCGGGCTTATGACGCTCTCATGGACGAACTGAGCGACCTGGAAGCGCGGCATCCCGATTTGATCCAGCCCGATTCTCCCACACAGCGCGTAACCTCTGACCTGACCCGAGAATTTCCAACCGTGCAACACGACGTCCCCATGCTCAGTTTGGACAACACCTATTCAGAAGACGAACTCAGAGACTTTGAAGACCGCATCCGCCGCGAACTACCCGACGAAGAACTGCAATATGTTGCCGAACTCAAAATCGACGGCGTTGCCCTGAGCCTGATCTACGAAAACGGCCTGCTCACCCGCGGCGTTACCCGCGGCAATGGCACACAGGGCGAAGATATAACGCCCAATGTAAAAACCATCAAATCCATACCCATCCGCCTCAAAGCTTGTGCTGAAAGCATGTCCTCGAATGATTCTATCGGGGAGGGGTTATTCAGTAACCCCATACCCCATTGCGAAATCCGCGGCGAAGTCTATCTCGACCACAACACATTTGACGAAATCAACGTCCAGCGCGAAAAAAACGAAGAAAACCCCTTTGCCAACCCACGCAACGCAACATCCGGCTCCCTCAAATTACAAGACGCACAACAGGTCGCCGAGCGCCGCCTGAGCTTTTTCGCGTATTCTTTTCGCTCGCCCGCCATACAGCTACCAACCCATGGCGAAAACCTCTCCTACCTCGAACACCTCGGCCTGCCCGTCAACGCCAACCGCGCCCTGTGCGACAATATTGACGACATCATCGCCCAGGCACGCGAATGGCAGGAAAAACGCCCGGATCTGCCCTACGACATTGACGGCATCGTCATCAAAGTCAACAGCATTGCACAGCAAAACAAACTCGGTGCCACATCCAAAAGCCCCCGCTGGGCAATCTCCTACAAATACTCAGCCGAACAAGCCGAAACCGTGCTCAAACGCATTACCCTTCAAGTCGGGCGCACAGGCGTAATCACCCCGGTGGCAAACCTCAAACCCGTGCAATTGGCGGGCACCACAGTCAGCCGCGCCACATTGCACAACGCCGAAGAACTCGAGCGCAAAGACATTCGGGAAGGCGATACAGTCATCCTCGAAAAAGGCGGCGACGTCATCCCCAAAGTCGTGCGCGTGGTCACAGCCAAACGCGCAAAAGACACCATCGCATTCAAATTCCCAAAAAACTGCCCTGTCTGCAAAGCTCTCCTCATCAAAGACGAAACCGAAGTCGCCATTCGCTGTGAAAATTCTCAATGTCCCGCACAACTCAAAGGCAATATCCGCCACTTTGCCTCGCGCACGGCAATGGACATCGAGGGCCTGGGGACTGCCCTTGTTGACCAACTCGTCGATAACAAATTCGTCCGCGATGTCGGCGATCTCTATAACCTCAAATTAGAGGAACTCGCCAGCCTCGAACGCATGGCGGAAAAATCGGCTCAAAACGTCCTTGACGCGCTCGAAGCGAGCAAACAACAACCCTTTCACCTCGTACTCTTCGCCCTGGGCATTCGCCACATAGGCGCCACGGTTGCGCGCGCGCTATCGGATAACTTCTACAGCATTGACCGCCTGCGCGATACACCGCCCGAAGAAATCGAAGCCGTACACGAAATAGGCGCCGCCATAGCAGAAAGCATACATACATACCTCAACATCGACAGCAACTGGGCCATCGTCGAAAAACTCCGCGCAGCAGGCATCAATCTCGAATCCGAAGCCCCTGCCGACGCCGGCCCCAAACCCCTCGACGGCAAAACAGTAGTCGTGACCGGCACCTTCTCCCGCTGGGGCCGCCAACAAGCTCAGGACCTCATCCGCACCCTCGGCGGCAAACCCACCTCCAGCGTCAGCGGCAAAACCGACCTCGTCATCGCAGGAGAAAAAGCTGGCTCCAAACGCACAAAAGCCGAGCAATTGGGCATCGATATCCTCGACGAAGAAGCTTTTGTCAAACTCATCGGCGAAGAAATTGCATAATCTCTTGAGTGAGGCAAATCCACGCAGTTAATCCGTTCACTGACGCATAGGGTTTAATCCGCACAATCCCCAAATCCGTTAAATCCGCGATCGGCTTTTTACTTGACACACCTACCCTATTTTGTTACCCTTAATCGCGTATAGATGTGGGGCCGTAGCTCAACTGGGAGAGCGTTTGACTGGCAGTCAAAAGGTCGGCGGTTCGATCCCGCTCGGCTCCACTTTTTTTTAGGCACTTACAGTTTTGTAAGTGTCTTATTTTTACTGTGTCCATCATGAAACTACGCACCGCTCTCACGCAATATCCGTTCGATACGCTCTGTCAACTCGCCCGCGATGTGGGTATTGATCTCACTGGCAGCAACAAGACCATCCTCGCCGACGCCCTCTGTCGCATACTCCCCGACCCAGAGTACATAGCCAAACGCCTCAGTTCCCTATCGTCAGAACAGCGCGCAATGGTACAGACCCTTGCCGCCGAAGGGGGCGAGCTATTGGAAGCCGAAGCCGTTGAAAAATTTGCCAACGGATTTCTTCCCCGTCTTCATGCACAACTCAGGGATCTGACCGGTCTCGTATTTCGAGACGCACACACACTGGGTGATCCAGACGTTCTAATCGGCATACCCGAATCGCTGCTCAAATCCATCCCCATTCCCGATGCGGATCAGGGCCGACTGCTCGTCATCTTGAAACCCGTCTCTGTGGGTTTGCTCCGAGCTTTTGCAGATCAGATTGGTCTGCGCCCTTCAGACACGCGCAAACCCATCGTATCCAACGCCATAAGAAATGCTCTGCTCGATACAAAAACACTGCACGCCTACCTCAACACACTCAGCGAAGACCGCCGCGCCATCCTTGACTTATTCCTCCCGTCCAACGCAATCACACGCAGCGAAGTCGCCGACAAATTGGGGGAATCCGCAGTCCGCGAATTGGAAGACATGCTCTGGAAAATGCCGATCTTTTACGCGCCGAACCGCGATCTTCACGCCCCCAACGCCGCGATATGTCTCGCTTCAGACCTGTGCGCTGCCCTATCCAAAATCGCTCAATCCCAGGGCGGACAACTCGAAAGCAGTCTCGAAACGCTCCTCGAAACCTCCGCCATCGCTCCCGTCGCAATACGCGAAAATACCGCCTTTCTCATCCGGGATCTGACCACACTGCTCGGCATTGTTACACAACGCTTGCCCCGCAGGCTCAAACACGGCGGCATATCCAAAACCGATTTACGCGACGCGAACAAATACTGCCATATCCAGGACGATCCGGGCTATATTGAATTTCTCACGCTCTTTGCCGAAACTACGGAACTGGTAAAACCCCATGATACAACCTGGCATACAGCCCCAGATGCTGGCACCCGAGTCGGGCAAATCATCGACATACGCAAGGCGTGCTTTGAATTCTGGTTTCACAGCGAACGGTGGAATGAGTGGTCTTCCGACCGCACCAAAGCCACCAGTGCCCGAATGCAAGTACTCAAGAATATTCGCAGTGAAATCGTGCGGAGCCTTCGGCATTGCCCCACCGATACATGGATAACATACCCGTCGTATTATCAATTTCTCACGCGACTTTCAGAGCCTTTTCGGCATTTTGCCAAAGACCCATCCCATACCGGAACCACCGCCGATGAATTGCTGCGCCGCACCATCACAGGTGCACTCACCTATATGGGCGTTGTTCGCGTGAGTAACTTCCCCGATTTCTCCACACCATTGCAGCAAAGCAAACAGGCGGTCTTTCAGATCACGCCTGCGGGCTACGCCCTGTTGCACGACACGCATGACGATGCACTGACCGAACAAATACCCCTGCAAAATTCAGATGCAAAATTTGTTGTACAGCCCAATTTTGAAGTCCTATCTCCACCAGATCTTCCCTGCGCGCACTATCTCAGACTCTGCGTCCTCGGCGACCTAAAAACACAGGATGTAATGACGTGTTTCCATCTCTCCCGCGACTCAATTCGCCGCGCATTTTCACGCGGTTTGTCAGGGGACGAGATACGCGCATTTTTGACACAGCACAGCGCGAGCGGCCTATCCGACATGGTCGATACCTTAATTGCCGAATGTGACGACAAATACGGCGAGATCGAAATCCTCCCCGCTATCGGACGTGTCAAAACCGCCACGCGAGAATTGCTCGACGAACTCTACGCCCAGCCCCGCATCGCCCAGGCACTGGATGACCGCATTTCTCCAACTATTGCAACCCTCAACAATACGGCAAAACCCAAATCTCTGATTCAAATACTCCAGCAACAGGGCTACCTGCCGCACCTCTCTCGGGAGTGACGCCCTAATACCCGTGTATATAATGCCCACCTTCTGGGAACCAGATCAAATCAATCAAAAAAGAACACCCTACGGCAAACACGTATCCCACAATCAACCCATAACAACACGGCTTGCCCCTTCGGTAAAGTGAAATACCCCCAAAACTGAGAACCAGCAATTTGCTCAGCCACACCAGAAAAATATCCAGCACATAGAGCCGAACATAACCACTCGACATCAGCATCACACCCAGCGGATGAAACGGCCACCAGGAAAACCGACTCTGCATCACCTGAATAATCCCCGCGATCACACCGCCCAGAATCCACACGCCAATTTTTCCCGGATCGGTCACAGTCGGATTCGTTTCTGCAACCGCCTTGGCAATACCCTCGTACATCCCCACTGGCGCGCCCACCAGAGACCATGTGCGGAAAGTGCTCCCCCCCGATTCATAGCAGATGGCAACTGTGTAAATAATTGCCGCCAGCATCCCCAGCATCAGGCTCCCAATTACCACCCACCCAACCCGCTTTGCTGGCCTCACCAGGCGTTCCACATGGGGCAATGCTGCTGGCAAACGCCAACCTGCCAGCAAACGCCAATTCACCAGCCGAAGCCCTACCAGCGTAGATTCCTGCATCTGGCTGGCTCCCACTGTCATATCCAGAATCGAAGTACCGAAACTCGGAAACAGATACGCAAACCCACTCGCCGCCAAAAACTTCATCACCACCAGAATACTCGCCCAGAAAAGCAACAGCCAGGCCAGCCCAATCCCCGCGCTATAACCCGCGCTGTACAGCCAGAAAACCATATAAATACCGCCGCCCAAAATCCCAAACACGGCTAATCGAGGAGATAAAATCGCGGTTTCCGCCTCCCCGCTTATGGGCGGGCGTAACACCTGCCGAAAAACTTTTCGCAGATGACCGCGAGCAACCCAAATTGCCCAAATCGCCAACCCCATGCTCACGCCATGGGTGAACAAGCCCAAAATCGCAGTGGGTTTAGCCTCTTGCCCGGCCAAACCCACTGAAAATCCAACCCTGGACATCCCGTAAAGTCCCACCTGACCGACCAGCCACAAAGACCAGATGCTAAACAGGATATTCAGATCGCACAAAAAGGTGAACCCCAGCACAGGGGGTAAAATCCGATAAGAGAACGGCTGCAAATAACGCGACAATGCAGCACCCCTGGGACCTCTTGGACCGTAATAAGGGTCAAAAATTGCCAGCCTGGGAAAACCCGGCGTCCAGTATTCAATCAGATTCCACAACAAAGGGAGAGCAGCCACGGTAAACCCCACCCAGAACAGCCAATTCCGCATAAATGGGGGCCAGCCGCGCTTGCCGTCAAACCCTTCCGTCAAATCGAGGGGGACCTGCGCCAGTGGATACGTCAGCCTTTCATGCCGAACCCACTGCTTCTGGAACACCGCCGTCAAACCCAGTCCAATAGCCGTCATCGCCAAGCCGGCGGACATCGCCCAAAAAATCGGAGCTATCCACGCTCCCCAGGGCACTGCCGCACCTTCCTCCAGTCCCAAAAAAAATCCCTCTGTCACCCCGGGAAAATTCGAAGGAAACATCCACCAGGGCAAATAGTCAAAAATCAACTCCTGCCACCGGTTCTCGGGCGACGCATAATATCTCGGTGCCGCCATCGCACCCACCCACTGCGTAATCCAGTTATACCCAGCAAATGATCCACCCACCCATAGCATGCTCAACGCCAATCTCAACTCTGCAGAAGTCATAGACAGGCGAGGCGCGAACCGCTTCAAAAAGGCATTCACCAGAAGCCATGCCATAAAGGGCAACAACACCGCCAGAGGCAGATTCGCCATCGCCATATGTGCAGAACGAGATTTGAACTCCAAAAACGTTGCGGCAACACAGGCAAAAACTAAGGTGGCCGAGAAAAGCACCACGACAGTCCAGCGCAGGCTATCCTCGGCCAACTCAGATGATGGAAAGAGTTTCCTTTTGATTTCAGCCATATTTCACCCTACTCCACTGCACCGTAATGCGGTCCCCAATCCGCCGCAATTTCCCGGCCAAGAGTCTCAAGAGCAATACCATCCGCTGCATTCAGCGGCGTAAATCTCTGCACCCATTCCAAGTTCTGCACAAGCTCTGCCTCTGAAAACATGCCGATCACGGCCGTGCAAACGCCGGGTAATCCCAGCGCGTAACGCAGAGCCAACTCGTGATCGTGCGATCCATGCGCGGCCAAAGCCGAAGTCCTGGGCGTTTGATACGTCATTCCCTGCGCCCCGCCATAAACCTTCATTGCCGCCACGCCCACATTCCGCTCATACGCCAGAGGCAACACCTCATTCTCAAAATTATAAGTATAGCGATCCGCGAAATTTATGGCGAGCATCACCACATCTATATCCGCCTCCCGCAACACACGAGCGGTCCTCCAGGGTGCATTGTGCGCTGTCACCCCTATAAATCGCGTCCAGCCCCGCCGCTGGGCTTCCCGCAGCCCTGCCAGCGCACCGTCGGGAGCCAGCACCCGATCTACATCTCTACGGCCCATCGAATGCACGTAAACCAGATCCACGTGATCCGTCTGCAAATCTTTCAGCCCCTTCTCCAATATCTTCAGAGCTTGTTCCGCTTCATCCGCCGCTGTCTTGGTGACCAAAAACACCTCATCTCGCCGCTCCGCCATCACATGCCCCAGTTGAACATGCGCCCGACCATATCCGGGCGCTGTATCGATATACGTCACCCCCAGATCAATCACCTTATGGCAAAGCGCAATAGCGTCCTCATCCGAAAGCCCCATCCCACCGGGAGCAGATCCATACCCCAAAATGGGCACTCGTTCCCCAGTCTTACCCAGGACTCTATGGGGAAGCGTACCCGTCGTAACCTCTCGTACAGTATCCTGCGCCATGATACCCTCCTTGTTTGGCCTAATCACCTGCCCGTAATATGGCATCACAGAACTTGTCTTGTCAACCTTTGATCTATTGTGTGGCTTGATTTTTATATCCAGGCTCTTATATTGCCCTGCGTCTCCTAAATCAAAATAAAAATCCAATGCCTCTGGGAGGAACTGTGAACAAAATGAACGTACTATTCATCGCCGTGGATGATCTGCGTCCTCAACTCGGTTGTTATGGTCAGGATTTTGTACAGTCGCCGAACATCGATCGATTGGCTGCAGAGGGCGTCCTCTTCGAGCGGGCCTACTGCCAGCAAGCCGTATGCGCGCCTTCTCGAGCAAGCGTTCTGAGCGGCTGCCGCCCGGATACGACGACAATTTACGATCTACAGACCCCCTTGCGGTCCGTGATGCCCGATGTTCTCTCGCTGCCACAGCACTTCAAGCAACACGGCTACGAAACGCGATCCATCGGAAAAATCTATCATCATCGAAGTGATGATCTGCAAGGATGGTCAGCAGAACCACACGTCTCAACAGGTGATTGGAAAGGACGGGGCTACCTGACAGATGAAGCGATGGAAGTGATCGAGAGAACAGATGCCCAATTAGCTACTGAAGGCTCCACGAGACGGGGCCTGGGACCGGCTTTCGAGGCCGCGGATGTTCCGGACAATGCCTATCACGACGGCAAGGATGCCGATCACGCCATTAAAACGCTCAACGAATTGCGCGATCAACCCTTCTTCCTCGCCGTGGGCTTTCACAAACCCCATCTGCCCTTCAACGCCCCAAAGCATCACTGGGACGTTTACGATCGGGAAGCATTGCCACTCGCCCTGAATACCAGCGCACCGGAAAACGTCACTGAGTATTCTCTGACTGAATTTGGAGAACTTCGCGGCTACTTCGGAATACCCAAGGAGGGACCGATTCCCGATGACCTATCGCGCACATTGGTCCACGGCTACTGCGCGTGTGTCTCGTATATGGACGCGCAGGTCGGTCGCGTGCTCGACGAAATCGAACGGCTCGGCCTCAAAGACAACACAGTTGTAATCCTGTGGGGCGATCACGGCTGGAAACTCGGCGAACACGGTAGCTGGTGCAAGCACACGAACTTCGACATTGATACACGCGTCCCAATGATCATCCGCTCGCCAGAACGCGGCAAGTCGGGCGCAAAGGCATCTGGCCTTACGGAATTCGTTGATATGTACCCATCGCTGTGCGACCTGTGCGACCTACCGCTACCCGATCATCTCGAGGGCCAGAGCTTTGTCCCCTTGATGGAGGATCCCGACAGAACCTGGAAACAGGCGGCCTTCAGCCAGTATCCACGCTCGGGCGTAATGGGCTATACCATCAAAACCGACGACTTTCGCTACACAGAATGGCAATTGAGAGATACAGGAGAAGTAAAGGCCCGAGAGCTTTACGATCATCGAGAAGATGCGGCGGAAAACATCAATGCCGCGGAAGATGTTCGCTATGCCGAAACAGTGAGCGAACTCGAGAAAGTGATAAAAAAAGGCTGGGAAGCCGCGAGAGCATAGCCTCCCTGAACTTGCCTTTTGTCCACAAGACAGTATATTAACTTTAGAAGCGTATCTCGACACCCCAACTCACTATTCACGACGCCCGTACATGTTTTATGATAGATCCATCAGACGTTGTTATTCCTTCAGAAAAGTTGACCAAATACTTACTGGTTTCGCGGGTGCGTAATGATAAATCAAAATTTCTGTCACGAGCAGGATTTACAATAGAAAACCCTGCTATTCTTGCACGAGCTATCCGTGATTTAATTGCCCAGAATGACCCTGTGCAAGAAAGAGAAAACAGATATGGCACATTCTATAGGATCACGGGTGAATTGATAGGTCCAAGTGATATACTATCTGTTGTAACAATCTGGATTGTCCATGCTGGAGATGAAAAGTTCAGGTTCGTAACCCTCAAACCAGATAGGGATTGATATGACAAAACCAGAACTATATGAGGAAGTGGCACTAACGTGCAACATACCAGAGGAAAACTTAAAACAGGGTGATGTTGCTGTCGTAGTTGAGTATGTACCGCATCCTACAGATGGTGAAGAAGGCGCAATCCTGGAGGTTTTTAATGCCATCGGTGAATCAGTATCGGTGGTTGCAGTGCCAATCTCTGCAATTGAATCGCTACGTGCTGATCAAGTGCTGAGTGTGCGTGGAATGGCTGAAGAACGGATGGCTTATGACTAAAGCTAAACTCAAAGATACGCTGCGTTTGATGGTTCACCAATATGGTCTCGAGCAAGTTGACCGATCTCTAAGGGAAATCCGCCTTGCTGATCGTGGCATTGAGCACTCTGGTATCCCATCATAAAATCTCGCCCGCCTCATTAAACCATTCCCTACCGCTCAGCGTAGTCGTGAACTTGCCTTTTATCTACAAGACGGTATATTGTCTGTATGCGTTACCATAAATTTCCAGCTCATATCGGAACTGATTATGACCATCAAATATTCTCTTCGCGAACCCATGGCTCCTGGCAACACCCTGATGGAAAAATTCCAGACCCTCAAAGAACTCGGCTTTTCCGGCATTGAAATCACCAATAGCAGCACCGCAGATTTTGCAGATGAGATCAAAGCAGCGTCAGACGCGACGGGTATCGTGCCCAATATCTGCTCTTCCCGGGGCAGTAAAGGTCTGCTCGACGCGCGCCCCCAGGAACGCAACGCAGCCGTAAAATCCATTAACGACGCCCTGACTCTGTGTGCTGAAGTCGGCGGTGTAGGCGTGATATTCCCACCACTTATCGGCATTAAAATGGGCGGTGGCGAACGCATCCCCGACCTCTCGCCCCTGTACAGCACATCGACACTTGAAAAAGATCTCCTCATCGAAATTCTCAAACAAGACATCGCACCGCATGCCGAGGCGTGCGGCAGTCGTCTGATTATAGAACCCTTGAACCGCTACGAACAGTGGTGGCCCTGCACGGTAGCCCAGAGCGTTGAAATCTGCGAAGCCGTGGGCAGCCCATTCATTGCCACCATGGCCGATCTCTTCCACATGAGCATCGAAGAAGCCGATATCGCCGAAGCCATCCGCGCAGGGGGCAAACACATCGCCAATGTACATCTGGCCGACAGCAATCGCATCTTACCCGGCTATGGTCACACGGATTTTGGTCCCCCGCTCAAAGCACTATCCGACATCGGCTACGAACACTACTGCGGCTTTGAATGTAGCATCCCCCCGGGCGATGCCAGAGCAGAACTCCGAAAATCTATGGATTATCTCAACAGCCACTTGTAGTCCAAACACAAGATCTCAAAACTGGAGGTATTGTCATGTCTGAACCCTCAGAAAAAAGCCTCAAAAGAATGCAGATATACACGGAAAAATACTGGGAGAAAACCGGGACATCGCCGCATCCAACCCGAGAAGTCGCCGACACAGTCATCTGCGGTCTTGCAGAAAACATCGATGAACTGGGCCGTCCGCTTTGCCCCTGCAACTTTTATCCCGACAAAAAGGCCGAACTCGAACGCAGCCGCGAATGGGTCTGTGCCTGTGACGAAATGAAAATCTTCAAATACTGTCACTGCCTGCTCTTTGTCACTCCCGAAGGCATGCCCATTACGGAATACTTACCCGAAGATCACGAAGGCCGCCAGGTCTATGGCCTTATAAAAGACCCCACCCCGGACAAGGGCCGCGAACTGCGTCGCAAAGCCGATGAAAAAATCGCCGAATGGAAAGCGGAAAAAGAATAATCTTCGATAAAACCCACCTCCCCCCCGCTCAATTTGAATGCGTGGTCATCGCCGACACGCATTACATGATTGACGTTGGCGACCGCCCTCTCGAATTTGAATCGCGCCGCGTGCAAACCCAACGCGCCGGCATTGCCCTGCAACAGGTATCCGATATTGGGGCCGACTTTGTCATCCACATGGGCGACCTCGTCCAGGAATACCCCGAAACGCCGGACTTCAAACGCGCGATGCTCGAAGCGCGCGATCAGATACACGCCTGCAATATTTCTCCCCACTATGTCGCTGGCAATCACGATGTCGGCGACAAAACCGATCCCACCATGCCCACTCATGCGGCAACCGCGGAATCGCTCGCATTCTTCCATGGCCTCTTTGGTCCTTCCTGGTACAGTTTTGACCGTGACGATTGTCATTTTATCGTGCTCAATTCCCAGATCTTCAACTCAAAAATCCCCGAAGCAGACGACCAGTGGAAATGGTTTGAATCCTACCTTGAAAAACATAAAAACCAGCGGCTCTTTCTCTTTTTTCACCTCCCCCTCTATCTTTGGGATAACAATGAACCGGGATTGGGACACTACGACAATATCAGCCAGCCAGATCGAGACCGCCTCCTTGCATTGATTCAAAAATACGGGATCGAACTCCTCTTCGCGGCACACGTCCACTATCCCTTTTATGACAAAATTGGCAAAACGCGCTATTTCATCACCCCTTCTACGTCCTTTACGCGCCCCGGATTCGGCCATCTCTACGCCAGTGCTTCCCCCCCCGAACAGGGGCGAGATGACACGGGCAAGTTGGGATTTTATCTCCTCCGCATACGCGCCGATCACACCGACATCCACTTCATCCGCACAAAAGGCAAAATAAAACGCCCTGCTCACGACCATCTCATCACCTGCACATCCGCCGATCTGTCTTCTCCCATAGGACTCACCCTTCACCACCCCATCACGCCCATTGCGGAAGTCCCAATCGCCTATCCCTCTGTCATACGTCAAAAAGTACGCAATGACCAGCATCTTTTGGCCTGCATAGAACTCGGCGCTAAATTCGCGCGCTTTCCCTGGCGCGACCTGCGAGATCCCTTTCAGCGCACGCGCCTCGAAATACTCTGCTCCGAAGGAATAACGCCCATTGCCACATTCCTCGAACCGCGCATCGCCTCATTGCCCGAACACATCAAAGCCAACCGCGATCTCATACAGAACTGGGAAATTCAGATATCTAATCCCGCGCAACTATCCGATGAAGTTTGCGAGACACTCAACCGATGTACAGAACTTGCAGAACTCTCGCTTTGCCCGATCATCCCCAACGAGCGCGTACACGGCAAACAACACCTGCGAACCCGAATGGGTTATCACCTCAACGAACTCGATAGCCTCCAAAACGCCGATATTCACCTTCAACGCGTAATCTGTCGCGTACCGCCCAACGAATCGCCCTGGACTCATATCCAATCCCTGAGCGAACGCAAATACTCTAATATCGGCCACATCGACATATCCCTCGAATTAGACACGCAGAACGACAACACCAGTGCCCGCCGAATTGCCGAAGCCACATTTGCCATTGTCCGCCTGCCGGGAGCGCGTCTCTTCGTCGATCCACTCACCGACTTTGACCGCACAATGGATGTCACACATGGATTGCTCGACACCCTCTGCAATCCCCGCCCCCCTTTTCACACCCTGCGTTGTCTCAACACGCTCCTCAACAGCCCCGTTCACGCCACCACCTTTACAGACCCCGCCGAACAAATATGCGAAAACAACCGCGTCCTGTATCTCAACAACACCCATCGCCAACTCGCACTCGTACTACCTGTCCGAGATATTTTTGATCTCAACACCCTTGATTTTTCACTCGACACCAGCCCTGTTCGCATCTATCATCTATGCACGGGAGAAACCGAAACAGTGTCTCGCGACGCCCACATCGAAATACGGGATGCCTTGCCGTTCTTAGTGGTTGGGCAGGCTTGACTGCTGGAGGCCATTATGAAACCACAAAACCAGTGCTTTGAATCCAATTATCCACTCGATGCAGATCAAATTTCCCAATGGGTAGAACAATTTAACAGAGATGGGTTTCTATTTCTCGAAAATGTCTTAAAAGAAGAACACATCGCACAACTCAAAGCGGATCTCGACTGGTCTCTCGCGCATTTTACCAGCCGAGATAAAGACCCCAATGGCAAGCTCAGCCCACAAAGTGGGAAATCCAGCCACCGCCTGTGCCATCGCATGTTTGAGCACAGCCCGGCCAACCTCAACCTGTTTGACCTCGAGCCCATCGTCAGCTTTGCCGAAGCCCTTGTTGACGCAAATTGTCACGTTATACACAACAACTCCTTCATCACGCCCCCCGGCGGAGGCCTCACCACCTGGCATCAGGACGACGCCCCGCATTATATTGTCACCGATGGCAAGCCACCGACAAACATCCACCTTCCCGTACTCGTATTCACCTGCAATTATTATCTCACCGATGTGACGAAAATCGAACATGGCGGCACAGAAGTCATCCCGGGATCACATCTCATTGGCGAAAACCCACGCCAGGTTACATGGGAAAAATGGCAGGACAAAGTGCATTACAACCTCGGCAAAGCCGGTAGCGTCATCATGTTCAACAATCAGGTCTGGCACAGAGGGGGACCAAATCAGAGCAATCGCAGCCGCTACATCACGCAAATCACCTATGGCAGACGACTCATCGGCCACAAATACTATCCGTTTATGAATTACACCATGCCCGAGCATATCTATCGCAACGCAAACCCCAGACTCAGACGCTTGGTCGGATTCTTAGACCACGGCGCTTATGGGTGAAATCTCTCTTTGGAGGTCATCATGATGACAGATGCACAGCGCTATTTATTCGATATGATGGGATATCTGCATCTGGAACAAGCACTTAAACGAACAGAACTGAAAGCCGTACAGCAGGCTATAAATCGGTACGTAAATGCCTCAGACGATGAACTGCCCGAAGGATTTGGGCGTTCAACCTCATTATTTGACAAAAATCGCACACAATTCAAATACGCTTTTGCTTTTGACAAAGTACTGGAAGCGTTGGTCTTCCACCGTTCATTCTGGCCCATTGTACTGGAAGTATCTGGGCGACGACCGAGGCTAAACAGCGGTGAAGTGCGGATCAATACGGCTAAAGATCCCGTTCATCGATTGCATTGTTCGCGCGAGAGTTTTGGCCCCTATAGCTGTCGATATAGCTGTGACGATGGAAAAATTTATTGCGACGACCTGGTGGTATTTATCTATCTGACCGATGTCTTGCCCGGAGATGGCGGATTGCTGCTCGTGCCGGGGTCACACAAAAGCGATTTTAAGCGACCACCCGATGTGTTCAACGACGGATGGATCGAAAAAGACGTACCCCTCGGCGTGGCAAATATCACAGCCCGGGCTGGCGATATTGTCGTAACCACAGAATTGATGACACATGGGGCAATGGCCTGGCAACCCAAAGATCGGGATCGTCGTTTCTTTATTCTCAGATACCGCCCGCAATATCACCGACAAATCCGCGAATATCCCGATTCAATACTGGCGCGGCTTTCACCCGAAACGCGAGAGCTTCTCGAAACACAATCTTATACGCATGAAAAAGAGATCGTAAAAAAGGATTTCGTGACATTGACGATTTGAGCGACTGATTCATCTGCACATAACAAAACGCCCGCCAAATTGTTCTGACGGGCGTTTTTGTATCTGGATCAAAGTAGCTCAATCGCGTTGCGACAACACATCGCGTTCGTAAGCCTCTATCTCATCGAGCCATGAAGCGCCAATAGGCACATTGGCTTTGAGGCAGCACATATCCCACACAGCGGAAAATGGCATCGTCTTCATATCTTCCATCAGCGCGAGTTTTTGCGCGAGCTTGCCCTCAGCTTCGAGTTGGCGCAGGCGATCAGTCGGATCAACGAGGCCATAGAGGAGGGCTTTGCGCGTGGCGCGCGTGCCAATAACATAAGCTGCTGTGCGATTGATGCTCGCATCGAAGAAATCGAGCGCGAGATACATGCGGTCAATCGCATTGTGGCGGGCGAGTTCCAGAAAAACATGGCGCACATCATCGCTAAAGAGAACGACGTGATCCGAGTCCCAGCGAATGGGGCGGCTCGTGTGGATGAGCAGCTTATCGTGAAATGCAAAATGCGCTGAGAGCTTGTCGGCAATCGACTCAGTCGGATGAAAATGTCCCATATCGAGACAGAGAAGTACGCCCCGGGTCAACGCGTAATTGGCATAAAAATCATTGGACCCGACCGTATAGTCCTCCATACCCAATCCAAAGAGCTTGCCTTCAACCGCATCAACGCTTTCGGGACCTATGCCCAGACCATCGTCAAAAACAGTATCCAATGCCTCCACCAGACGCTCGCGAGGCGTCCACCGATCAGCGGGATGGTCTTTGGCACCATCGGGAATCCAGTGATTGTTGACAACCTCATCCCCCAGTGCTTTCCCAATAGCTTCAGAGATGCGGCGGCTCGCAATACCGTGTTGAATCCAGAAATCGCGAATACCCTTATCTGGATGGCTCAAGGTAAAACCATCATTCGCTTTGGGATGTGCAAAATAAGTGGGATTAAAATCAATACCAATATCGTATGTCTTTGCCCAATCAATCCAGCTTGCAAAGTGCTCAGGCTCCAGAGCATCGCGATCGACGACTTTGCCACCTGTATCACCATAAGAAGCGTGGATATTTGCCCTGTGTGGTCCCGGCAACAGATCAACCACTTTTTTCAGATCTCGACGAAGCTCATCTCCATTGCGTGCGCGACCGGGATAATTGCCCGTAGCCATAATGCCGCCGCCTTCAACTGCTTCATCTTTCACTTCAAAACCCGCCACATCATCACCCTGCCAGCAATGGAGCGAGATCGGCACTTCGAGTGCTCTATCCACAGCCCGTTCAATATCCACGCCGAAAGCGGCGTACTGTTCGGCGGCGTGCTCGAAATTGGCTTCAATTTGACCATCGGTAATCGGTGTTTTATAATGCATTGAAATCTCCTGAAATCAGTGAATAGAAGAGGACCAAAAAGCCTTAGCGAATTACTTTCACATCGCGCAAATATCGCTCCAATGCCGTATCCACGCGCTGCCCCGTAAAATCGAATGCAACAGAATCAGATGCGGCATCGCGGAGAAAATGGCGAAATGCAACCTGTCTCTCTATCGCGACGAGATAGGTGCCCGCAGAATCGGGCTTTGCCCCTATCTTCAGATTTGAGATGGTTTGATCCTCGCGCTCAAACGAGCAACCTGCTGTCAGATACATCCGCGCCTCAAAAACCGCCTGAATCTGATCCCGCGAAAGACGTGTGAGCATTACGGGCGGTCTGTATTGTCGCAGCCGATAAATATCGTTCAAAAAAATATCGCCCGCAGCAACACCGTGCGTATCTCCATTGCGTTCCAAAATCGCAACATCGGCGCGAGTTTGATATAACACTGCCTGCCCCACCAGATCGCCCAATGCCGACCGTCCATCGCGCGCATTGGACAAGTCGCGTTCTGTTCGACAAATCACCTCATTTAAAGGCATGGCGTATTTATCGATGAGCACTTCAATCTCTGAATCGCGCGCAATTGCCTCCTTAAGAGGCAACAATTTTCCATTCAACCGCATCACCCGATATCCACGCGCCGCCTTTTGCAATTGCACATCCACACGCCCTAAAAACTGGTAATAATGCCGCGCTTGCACAATGGCTACGCTTCCATTCCCATTGGCCCTTGCAATACGCGAAGGCGTATTTAACCGCGTGTGAGTATCGCCGCCCACAATCAAATCCAATTCGGGCACAGCCGCGGCCAACAAACTGTCGTTTTTAACGCCAATATGCGTCAATGCAATCAAAAAATCGACCTTTGGACGCAATTCTGGCATGTATTGCTTCGCCGTCTCTACTGCGTCATGCAACTTCAGCATCTGAGACGACTGATGCCAGGGCCGAATGAGACCAAGCCCCAAAATCCCCACTTTCACGCCTTGAACTTCTTTGATCAAGTAGGGTGGAAAAATCGGTCCATTGTGATGCTTATACGTCACATTCGCGTGAACAAAAGGCGTGGATACGCGCGAGGTCTGTCGCTTCAGATTCTCAATCCCAAAATAAAACTCTCCATTGCCCGGTGTAATGGCATCAAACCCCATTTTTTCAAAAGCCAACAGATTCACATACCCCCCCGTATAAATCACCACAGGCTCTCCACGCGAAAAAATATCACCCGCGTGCAAAAGCAAAACGCGCCCGGGATTTTCTGCGCGAATCTGCTTTACCAGCGTTGACAAACGGCCTATCCCCCCAATATTGTGTCCTCCCAAATCGTAGGGAGATAATTTCCCGTGTGTATCATTGATATGCAACACCACCAGGTCAACCGTATCTGATGCCCAAACAAATCCCGTTAAAAAAGTGACCACAATGATAAAATACGTCATTTTTTTCATGCTCAACTCCACAGTTTATATATGGCACCAGAGGTCCGTCAAAGTCGCATCAAAAGGGCGATGTGTCAAGGGAAAAGGCAGTGGATTTTGGCGGTAAATTTGGGTATTATGGACAACCTTATCACATAAAAGAAAGGAACAGCATGAAACGACCGAATATATTATTGATTTACACCGACCAGCAGCGGTGGGATGCCATGGGTGTGAATGGAAATACCGATATCCAGACGCCAAATCTGGATCGTCTGGCAAGCGAGGGTATAAACTTCGATCACTACTTTGTCCAGAACCCCGTGTGCATGCCCAGTCGGGTGAGTTTTTTGACCGGACAATATCCCTCCACACTCGGCATTACGCACATGGGTGTACCCGTGCCCGAAGACTTTATGACATTGCCCAAATTGCTGCACAATTCGGGATATCACTCGGCAAATATCGGCAAATTGCACTTTTTGCCACACGCCAACCGGGACCACAGCGAAACACATCCCGATTATGGATTTAACCATCTGGAGATCAGCGACGAACCCGGCTGTTACGAAGACGCTTATCGCGCCTGGGTACGCATAGAAGCCCCGGACCAACTCGATCATTTGAGCCTCGGATTGCCGCCACTGGCAGAGCGCTGGCATCAAATGATGGGCGTAAAAGACGGTGTGCATCATCCCGATGAGCGATTCCCCAAACATCCCATCCCCTTTCGCGGAAAAGATGAATACACACACACGGCGTGGGTGGCGGGCCGGTCAATACAATACATGGCTGAACGCGCGCGTGAAGGCCGCCCGTTTTTGTGCATCGCGGGAATTTACTCCCCACATTCGCCCTGGGTTGCGCCACAGCGTTTTCTGGACCTGTACGATCCCGATCAAATGACCTTGCCATCCTTCCCGCCAGAAATCGATAAAAAACGCAATGAAAATAACTACGGCGATCGCGAGCTTCGCCTCGCGCGACAGGGATATTACGGCATGGTCAGCGAAGTCGATCACCATGTGGGACGCATGTTAGACGCGCTGGATGAATTGGACATTGCAGATGAAACAATTGTAGTCTTCACATCCGACCACGGCGAGTGGTTGGGCGAACATTTGCGCTATGGAAAAGGCTACCCGGGACACGATTGTGTCAGCCGCGTCCCCCTGCTGATGCGCATCCCCGGAAAAGAAAGCGGGCGTCGTGTATCGAGCATCGTCGAAGGCGTGGATGTACTCCCCACCTTGCTCGAAGCCTGCGGTGTCCCCACTCCACCCCATTTACAGGGCCAATCGCTATATCCCGTTTTCAACGGAGAAAAAGATCCAGACAAACCAGTCGCATTGATGGAGGCCACGGGTTGGAAAATGATTCGTTCTGAGAACTATCGCTACATCGCGCATGACGATGGACGAGAATCTCTCTATGACCTCAACGCCGAATGGGGCGAATACCGCGATGTGGCGCAAGATCCAGACCACACAAATGCGCGGATTGAACATCGACATCTATTGATCAAAAGATTGATCGAAATGGAACGGCCAAAAAAACGAATTTGGGGATATTGATACAGGAGGTAACATGAAAATCGTAGATATACAAAAAACGCCCTCTTTGGGGGCTGCCTGCCGACACTGGTCGTTATTGAAAATTGTCACAGATGAAGGCATTGAGGGATTGGGTGAATGGCGCGGAGGACAATCGGTTGATCAACTGAAGAATACGCTACTCGGACAAGACCCGACTAACGTGAACCAATTGCATCACGATCACCTGTGGCGTATGCAGGGCGCTGGTGCCGGAGTGGAAATCGCACTCTGGGATATTAAAGGCAAAGCATTGGGCGTGCCGATGTGCGACCTCCTGGGAGGCAAGCTGCGCGACAAAGTGCGCATGTATTGCGATTGCCATTCGGGCGCGTACTGGACACAAGAAGACTATAATCGGCGCTGGGATGAAGTCCGGGCATCGGATGAATTAGACCCCGTATATGAAACATCGAGCTATGTAGCGCGGGCAAAAGAACGCGTTGCCGAAGGATTTACAGCCCTAAAATTCGACCTGGACGTTCCCAACCCCTGGAAAATAGACGTGTACGATCGGTCTGTCGGACGGCGGCAACACGAACATATCGTGACGACAATTGAAGCGTTACGCGATGCAATTGGGCCGTATATCGATTTGTCGATTGACCTGCACGGATCGTTTAACGCGATTGATGGTCTGCGGATATGCAAAGATGTGGAACACCTCGACTTATTGTGGTTGGAAGACCCGATCCGATGGGAATGGGGTAACGTAGATGCCCTGGCAAAAATTTGTATGCAAACAGAAACGCCGATTTGTACAGGCGAGATCTTTTACGGCGCAAAGCTATTTCGAGAACTCATGGAAAAGGGCGCGTGCGACCTGCTCGAACCCGACATACCGCGCAGTGGTGGTGCCATAGAAACTCGGCGCATTGCAGAATTGGCAGAAATGTATCACATGTCGATCGCACCGCATTATATGGCGAGCACAGTAGCCGGCATAGCTGCCGTACACATCTGTTCCACCATACCTAACTTTTTGGCTCTGGAATATCACTCGGCCAATATCCCACTCTGGTCAACCATGTTAAATATCAAAAATCCGATTCAAAATGGATACATCACTGTGCCAGATGGTCCCGGACTGGGCATCGAATTAGACGAAGAAGAAATATTAAAACACCTGCCCGATGGCACGGAATTGTGGTCTTAAAACAGAAAGGACATAAATATGAACTTTCCATCCATTCGTCCACCACGATCTAATTATATTCGTCCACTTCACGGTGAAACACTCACACTCTCACCCCCCGGCTTTAGCTGGTGGCGGGCTGCTGATCGGGGTGCATGTCAGTATCGCGTCATTGTCGTACGCGATGGAAAACCCTACTATGAATCTCCCCTGCTCTCCGATCCCATACACCATCCAGACCGCGCTTTTGCCCCCGGAACTTACGACTGGCATGTACAGGCCATTGTAGCTGGCGCAGTTCAAGCGCGCTCGGAATGCCGATCTTTTGAAATTGCCGATTGCGCTGCCGAACAACCTCATCCAGACGCCGCTACACTGCTGGCAAATGTCCCAAAAGAACGCCCGCGTCTCTTCTTTCTGGCATCTGACCTAAAAGACGTGCGACGCTCGCTAACATCCACCCGAGCAGAAGCTTATGAAGCTCTGAAAAAAGACGCCGACCACGCGCTCACACTCGAACTACCACCAGAACCGACATACGATCAGATTGAAGACCCCGCCGAACGCAGGCTGGCTTATGTCGAGTGTTTTGGCACCATGCGAAAATATCACGATGGTGGCATGCGAACACTTGCCCTCTTTTATTTACTCACTGGAGAAAAGCGATACGGCGAGGCCGCCCGGCGCTTTATTGTTGACGCCGCGCAGTGGGATGTGGAGGGCATATCCTCTATTCTCGCGCCTTATGGCGACGAAGTCGGCCTCGGATTGCTCAGAGCGGGCGCGGAAGTCTATGATTGGATATACGATATTTTTACCGAAGACGAACGGGAACTCGTCGCGCGCATGCTCGACGCGCGGGCGGACCAGATGATTCGCAGACTGGAGAAACACGATTATACATTCACGCCCGAAGAGAGCCACAACGGTCGCCTACCGGGCTTTTTACTCGAACACGCCATAGCCCGTGCCGAAGATGAACGCGCGCCTTCATGGGCGGAATACGCACTCAAACTTATTGCCACGAATTTTCCCCATTGGGCCGGACATGAAGGTGGCTGGGCACAGGGCGTACCCTATGGCCTGTCTTACAACTCGCGGGACGCAATGCCTTTTCACGCCTGGAAACTGGCGACCGGACACGATATATGGCTCAAACCCTATTATCAGAACATGCCGTGGTTTTTTTATTACGTCGTTTCCCCTATTGGCGAGCTTATGCCATTTGGCGATACCGAAGATCAGCCCGTTCGCGCCTCGCAAGCCAGAACCTTTCTTCAATTTCACGGTCTCAGACTGCAAAATCACCGGCTGCGCGTCTGGGCGGATCAGGTGCGCGACCCCGATGGGCATCCCGCAGAAATAGATCCCTTCCCCGGCATTCTCCTCGAAGACAAGCCCATCCCAAAAGAAAAAGATACAATATCACAAGACCGCGCCTTTCGGGGCGTCGGCTGGGGCGCATTGCACAGCGATATCGAACACCCGGACAGTGATTTTATGGTCCTCTTTCGTTCATCGCCCTTTGGCGGCGTAAGCCACGGTCATGCGAGCCAGAATGACTTTGCAGTAATGAAAGGCGGACACGCTTTAATATGCACTGGTGGCCTTCGTTTTCCGCATCACGGCACACCATTTCACAACGAATACGCACAGCACTCGATTTCACACAACTGCGTTCTCGTCAATGGCGAAGGCGCGATCAACCGGGATGGCAACCGCGGAGGCGAAATTATCGATTTTAAGACCACGCATCCGTTTGGATATGTCTGTGGCAAAGCGGAAAACGCTTATGGGGACCAGTTGAACCGATACAGACGACATCTCGTGATGATCCGTCCGTCGATCACAATTCTCGTCGATGAATTGGAAGCCCCCGAAGCATCGACATTCCAGTGGTTGCTGCACGCATTCGAAAAGTTTGATCTCAATGCGACGACTGTCACATCCAGTCGCAACGGCGCATCATTAAAGGGTCAGCTTTTTGGATCAACAGACCTTAGCCTCAGCCAGACAGACGACTGGCCCGTACCGCCAGATAAAGGCTATCCAACCCTCGATAAAGAATTGCCGGAAAAACGATGGCATTTTACAGCCGAGACAGAACGCGTAAAACGCTGTCGGATTGCCGCGATTTTCTCTGTCCGAGGTCCCGGAGAGAGTGCTCCCGACTTCTCAATAACTGCATCAGAAAATCAAATCGCACTTTCTGCTGGAAATACAACGGCGCAAATCAACCTGTGCCCCGATGAAAGCACCGTTCTTTCTCTATCATCTGGATCAGAAGATTTGACCATTCAATCCTGATGAGCAGACCGATAGTTTGAGATCGCGGTGACACCGGCGATGAGCAGCGCGATACCCTGCAAATAAAGGCGGGCATCCCCCGACGGCGTGAGGAATAAGAGAAGGGCTGCGGCGAGTAAAAGGACGCGCTGATAAGTGGGCAAAGGGGCAAAAGCATGCCCGGCCGCCGCGGCTGATAGGGGTAAAATACCGAGCAGGACGACGAGAATATTGGCGATTATAGCGGGAATATCAGAGGACAAAAGCAAAATTTCTGGATGCAGAACAAAGGCATAAGGCAAAGCAAAGCCCACAAGGGCAAAGCGGAAAGCCGTAACGCCGGTTTGCATAATACTCGCCTTTGCAATAGCGGCAGCCGTGTACGCCGCCAGCGCAACCGGAGGCGTAACCATAGACATCATGCCAAAATAAAAAATAAACAGATGCGCGCCCAATGGCACAATGCCGAGATCGCTCAGAACAGGTCCCACCAGAGTCGCCATAAGCAGATAACACACGGCTGAAGGCAAGCCCATCCCCAGGATAATGGTGGAGACCATAAGGAGAATTAGTGCCAGAATGATATTATTCTGTGCCAGTGGCAACAAAGTGCTCGGCAATTTTGTGCCAATCCCCGTGAGCGTCACAACACCGATAATAATACCCACGCATGAAGCCGCTGCAATAAGCGAGACACCGCCGTGCGCGGCCTTTTCCAATGCGCGGATCATAGCGCGAGGCCCAACGCGCGTTGTGGAGCTAAACGCACCGACAATGAGGACAAAGAGCAGGGCGATACTCACGGCGCGAAAAGGTGTATATCCCAAAATGAGAAACACAATAAGTGTGATGAATGCGACGAGAAATACCAGGCCACGGGGTCTGGGAGGACGCTCAGGAGTCTCTCCATCACTTGCAGACACGCCAATGCGCTTGGCGTGGAAATGGACAATCAGCAAAAGAGCTGCGTAATAGAGAATCGCCGGAACCAGAGCAGCTTTGATGATCTCCAAATACGTGACAGCCGGTTCGACGATTTCGAGCATCATATATGCCCCCGCCCCCATAATGGGCGGAACGAGCGCACCACCCGAACTCGCTGCGGCTTCAATGCCGCCAGCCACAGTTGGACGAAAACCCGTTGAGCGCATCAGCGGAATGGTAAACGTGCCAGTAGTCGCCGTATTGGCCACGGCACTGCCCGAAAGCGACCCCATCATACCCGAAGAAATAACAGCCACTTTGGCTGGTCCCCCGGTGCTACGGCGAAAAATGCGCCGAGCCGTATTCAGAATATATCCCGTAGCGCCAGTCTCTTCGAGTACAGTGCCAAAAAGCACAAAAAGAAAAACGTAGGTAAACATCACCTTCAACGCGATGCCAAAAACGCCCTGAGAGTGGAGATAGGTCTGAGAGACAATGCGCTCCCAGTTATATCCGCGGTGTGGAAAGAGCCAGTCGGGCAGGAGATATCCATAAGCGGCATAAATCAAAAAGACGAATGCGAGCAGGGGCAGGGTGAGACCAATGGCGCGACGGGTTGCTTCCAAGACCAGGATAAGCCCGATGAGTCCGACAACGTGATCGAGCGCGTGTTCGAGTCCCGCGCGATTGCCCAGGGATTGCCCATTGAGCCAGGAAAATTGAAAGAGGGATTCAGTCTGGGTCAGGACATAACCAAAACAGAAAACAACTGCCAGAACGAAAAAGAGATCGAGGATCTGAAGGGATTTATTGGAGTGGATCGGATATTTGAGGAACACAAGACACAAGCCCAGCAGGGCAAAAACCGATAGCTGGGCTTGTGGTGAGAGTTGCGGATAATTGACTTCGACCAGAATAAAAAGACCGAGCAGCGCAGAGATAATGCGAAACAGGTGGGAATAGAGGCGCGTCATGCGTCTATTCGCTCCAGATACCAATTTCTTTGAAATATTTTATCGCACCCGGATGAAAAGGCGTCCCTGTATCTCGAACGATATTCTTGGGATTTATCGCCCTGCCCGCCGGGTGTTTTTTTACGACTTCTTCACGGCGTTCATAGAGCGTTTTGGTAAAATTGTAAACCGTATCTTCGCTCAAACTCGCCCGCGTGATGAGATGCATAGAACCGACATTCATCCCGGCGAAATCTTCTGCTTGCCCCCGGTACGTATTGGCGGGAATCGTTGCGGCAAAAAAGAAGGGATAGGTCTCAAAAAGGCTTTGTTTGGCCGATTCATCGTAGGGAATAAAATAAATATCCTGAGACGCACTGGCCTGAGTGATCGAGGCCGTGGGCACTGCGCCCCCTAAAAAAGCAGCCGCAGCCGATCCGTCGGCGAGCATGTCAACCGTTCCCGCCTGCGTATTGTAAAGCGGTGTGAAATCGTCATAAGTGACTCCGTGCGCGTTCAGGATGGGTCTTAAGAAATACTCAAATCCCGCCCCTGCTGGTCCCACGACAACGCGCTTGCCCTTGAGGTCCCCCAAACCATTGACACCCGCGCTTTGTGGCGCAATAAAAAGCGCGACATTCGGCGCCAATGTCATAACCGCATTGATATTCTGTTTCTCTCCCCACGCGCCTTCTCCGCGCACGGCAAAATAGGAAATCGCGGCATTGGCCAGCGCGAAATCCAGTTCCCCACTCGAAAGGCGGCGAATATTCTCCTGCGTGCCTTTGGTCGCCTCGGCAGAGACCTCCCAGGTCATGTGATCGTTGACAACCTGAGCAATCGCCCCCCCCACGACAAAAAACGCACCACCGGGCGGCGCCGTGCCCACGCTGAGAAATTTATCCTCTCGATCCTGAGGCGCGCCACACCCGATGAACAAAGCTACAGCAAAGATGAGTAATGCTTTGTGCCGCATAGCTATCCTCTTTTAATTTGCCGCAATACAATAGAGATGTTCACTGCCGCGCAAATACAACTCATCACCCGCGATAATGGGAGATGCACCGGTACCCTCGTCGAGTTCGTTTTTTGCGAGCACTTCAAATTCGCCACCGTTCTTGATCACAAATGTCGTGCCAGCCAGCCCGGCGAGGTAAATGCGGTCGCTTGTGCCAACCAGCGGAGAGTATATGCGATTCAGGCCCTGGAGCCGCTCGGGACCGAAAACTTTTTCGCCTGTTTTGGCATTGAAACAGAACAAAATGTTAGTAGTTTTTCTCATGCTATAGATATTGTTTCCGGAAAGAAGAGGCGAGGAAACATAAGGGGTAAAGTTGCCAGTAACAGTCCAGAGCACGGCATCTGTACCCGTAATATCGCCTTTGGCTTTATCGAGTGAAATCGCCAGCATGGCCGGGTCTCTATGGCCACTTGTAACATAGACGATGCCATCGGCATAGACGGCGGTGGGAATGACATTTGATCCCAGTCCCGCGCATTCCCATAATACATCACCAGTTTTGAGATCGTAACTTCGGGTCTTTCCGCTCGCGCCCACAATAATCTGTTGCGTGCCCTTGTGTTCGACAACGATGGGCGTGGTCCACGTCGTTCTTTCCCGTCGCGCCGTGCGCCAGATTTCCTCACCCGTGCGCTTGTCCAGCGCGACAATAAACGAAGCACCCTGGTGATCCCAGTTGATAATCAGCGTATTACCGTGAATCGTCGGCGATGAACCTTCTCCAAAAGAGCCTGCAACTCTCATATCACCCAGGTCCTTATCCCATTTCAAATTGCCGTCGAAATCAAAGCAGTACAAGCCCCATGAACCGAAAAACGCGTACAGGTGTTCGCCATCTGTAACACCCGATGTGGAAGCATAATTAGCCGTTTTATGAGTGCCTTCGTGGGGCAGTGCCTCGCGCACGGTCTTTTCCCACACCACATCGCCACTTTTGCGATCCAGTGCAAGCAGCTTAAATTGATAGATATGAGTGGGCAGCACCTTTCTGGCTGTCTGGGCGACTTCTACGGTCTTGTCAGTTTTAACTGCTGTCTGAACAAAAATTTTGTCGCCCCATACAATAGGCGTGGCGTGACCAGTACCCGGAATTTTTACTTTCCAGCGGATATTGGTATCTTCGCTCCACTCCACAGGGGGATTGCCCGTATCTACGAGTCCATTTACATTCGGTCCCCGCAGGTGGGGCCAATTCTGCGTTTCCTTCGCCGCATGGTGTTTTGCCTGAACCAGAATCGGAATCAGACAGAACCCCATCAAAATCAAAAGCCATTTCTTCATCGCAAACTCCTTTCTGTGATGTGATATTTTGCAATTCAGAGATTCAAAATATCCATTTAATGAATGGTTGTCAAACCCTTCTTTTTTGTTTACGTTGGAGATAGAGAGTCGGTGGACTAACTCTAACAACTAAAAAAAGGAATTTTATGCCTGCTCCTCTTTATCCCAAATCCATTCGCTGGTGGCCCGCTATTGCTATCGCCGCATTAATGCTCGTTGTATTATCGGCAATCTGGCTTCCCGACAGGCCAAACCGCCAGATGCAGGTTATGCCGACCATACTCGTCTGCTCAGTCGGCTTTTTTTTACTCTGTCTATGGTTCTTTGCATTCTCTCGAGCGAGCCGGAAAATCCGCCTGCGTGGGCTAATTATTCTTATACTCCTGTTCATCCTGGCGGTTTCACTATTTCAAATTCGCGGTTTTACGGGCGATCTGGCTCCCAAGATAGAGTGGCGCTGGTCTTCTGTTACATCAATATCCGTGGCGGGACAATCTTCAGGCGGTCCCGATATAGACTATCCTCAATTTTTGGGTCCTCACCGCAACGCCATCCTCAATGGAATAAAACTGGAATCCGATTGGGTTCAAAATCCCCCCAAATTACTCTGGCGCGTACCCGTTGGTGAAGCCTATTCCGCCTTTGCCGTTGTTGGACGCTCGGCTGTGACTCAAGAGCAAAAAGGCGAAGACGAAACCATAGCCTGTTACGATCTATTGACCGGAAAAGAGAAATGGCGTCACAGCGCGCACGCGCGATATGAAACCGCGATTGCCGGAATTGGTCCGCGAGCCACGCCAACCATATCGGGCAACCGCGTCTATTCTTTTGGCGCAACCGGCATTCTCACCTGTCTCGATTTAGAAACCGGTCGAGAAATCTGGTCGCGCGATACCGTGAAAGAAACCAATGCGCGCGTTAAAGAATGGGGCATGAGCGGTTCGCCTCTCGTTTTAGACGACAAGGTAATCGTGAGTCCGGGCGGACAAACCGAGCAATCACTAATGGCTTATGACAAAGAAACCGGTGCTATTATCTGGGGAGGTGGCCGTGCAAGAGCGGGTCATAGCTCGCCCAGCCTGGCCTCCATAGCGGGAATGGATCAAATACTCATTTTTAACAGGGGGCAAGTCGCGGGTCACGATCCAATTTCCGGCAAGTTGCTATGGGAATATCCCTGGTATGCTGGGATGACGCAACACGTTGCCCAACCCATCCCACTGTCCGGAGACAGCATCTTTGTATCAACGGGTTATGGCATTGGTAGTGAATTGATTCAAATTGCAAAAAATAGTCGGGATGAATTTACTACCGAACGGATATGGAAAAGCCCTCGTCTCAAAGCCAAATTTGCCAATATGGTCTATAAAGACGGATATATTTACGGACTGGACGACGGCGTCCTCGTGTGTTTGGACCTGGCGGATGGACAGCGCAAATGGAAGCAAGGGCGCTACGGGCACGGGCAACTCATTCTCGTAGATGACCTTTTGCTCATCCAGACCGAATCGGGCGATGTCGTCCTCGTCGATGCCTCGCCAATAGAACACAATGAACGCGCGCGGTTTCCCGCCCTGGGCAGCCATACCTGGAACGCCCCCACACTTGCCGCACCCTATCTCCTCGTGCGAAATGATCGGGAAGCGGCGTGCTATGAACTCGCACTTAAAAAAATAAATTAACGCGCCTCATATCTCCTGTTTCAACGCGGGCAATAAAGGTGCTCGCAAGGCAAAGAAAACAGCTATCGCGCTTGCGATGAGGCCCGCACCGTATATGATGACAAGCGTGAGAGCCAGCGATCCCCAGGGAATTAACGCACCATAGCTCATGACATGGGGCGCTACTGCAATAAGCGCAGAGACGCTACCGATAGCCAGACCCACGAGCATTAAAAAACCGTTCTCCGCGAGCAACATGCGCGACAGCACAGCGCGGCGAAATCCAAAGGCGCGAAGAACGGCCAATTCACCGCGTCTTTCAATCACATTTCTCAATAGAACAATTCCCAATCCAAGCGTACCCAACAGCAATCCCAATCCCCCCAGTGTTTGAAAGGTGGTGAGATACGTATTTTCGACCTCCTGAAAATGCGCGAGTTTTTGCGTTGTGGATACGGCGTCTAACCCGATGTCTTTTAATCTGCTCTCTACAAGCGCAGTAAGCTGAACGGGTTGTTGCGTTTCAATGAGAAAAGCCTCATACCCACTCCGGTCGGGAAAGTGCCGCAAAAAATTGTCTTCGGAAATCAGCAATTCACTTTGAAAAATACTCGTCTTCAGCAAGCCCACCAATCTCAGTCTGACGGTCTCCCCTATTTCATTCTGCAACACAATATCATCGCCCAATTGCTTGTGCAAGATCCACATAGCCGAATTATAATCCCCAATTGCCGGGACCACATCTGCGCCCAGATCCTCGGATAATAGCGTCCAGGGATTTTCCACTTCGGTACTCGTTTGCTGAAATGTAAAACCACCTCGCTGACGCAGAGCTTCGGGAACGCCCAGAACGCGCGGGCTTTCGGGCTTGTAAAGATTGAGACAACTTGCATCTTCACCGGGCAAAACGCGTAGTGGAATAAACCGCGCTTGATCCAAAAGTTCTGCATCTGCTTGCGAGAATCCGAGTTCAAATTGCCCGTCTTTTGAATTGAAATCCCAATAAATCGGCACATCAACTTCGGCGATGAGGGCAAAACCCCCCGTGCCAGAGGCTTTATCCTGCGCGATATTTTGAGTCAGATCAGTTCGCCTGTTCGCGCCTACTGCAACAATGACAAAACACGCACAACCGATGAGTGAGGCACACAGCAAACTCCGCCCGGGCTGCCGCTTGCTATTTTGTACCCCCATCCCAATAATACCCTCTCTTATGGCGCGATGCCCGCGTCTAAACCAGAGCGAGAGAAAGCACAACCCCGAAACCATCCACAACGCGCCACTAATAAAAAACAAAACCGTACCCGCCGATGGATCCACCACCACAGCCCCCCCCAGACTGAGCGCGGCAAGAACGAGGCTGCCCAGAGCATACCATTTAGTGCGCGACTTTGCGCGCACCACTTCCGTAATACCCGATAATAATGCGCGAACAGAAATATGACCCAAACGGCGAAGCGTGAGCCAGATTGCCAGCAGAATCACGATGAGTGAAATGGCATAGCCCAACAACAGACTCGATGCATTGATATGAAGCACGAGATCAGATGTGCCAACCGCGCCCACCCAGTAAGTACGCAATCCCGCCATAATCAGATAGGCGTAGAAAACACCGCCTGCCAGCCCCAAAATACCGCCCACACAGGCCAGTACAAGGCCCTCGCAACTAAAGAGTTGGCGAATTTTTTTTCCCGTATATCCCGACACCATCCGCAGGCCAACTTCTCTGCCTCGCTGCTCCACACTCAGGCGAAATAATAATCCGACCAGAAGCGCCGCAGAGATAATCAGAAATTGGCTGAATGCAATAAACAGCCCGCTAAAGTCCGTCGCTCCCGCAGAAGCAGCCAGGCCCTGTTGTTTGACGGGCTGAAATATCAGACCAGCCGATTCGGGCGCAATGTTTTTTAGCAAGCGATCCTCAAATCGCTTCGCTGTTGTTTCGATATCTTCTCCCGCAATAGCCCCAACGCGTATGGCGGTTAATACGCCAAATCGACTTTGCCACAATCGCTGCCCAGTCGCGGCAGACACAAAGGCTTTTGGCGCGTCGCGATAGGTATCCCAATAATCTTCATCCTCGGGACGAACACTATTCAGGTCTATGGGAAAGGGCGCTTCCCAATCTGCCATATTATTTGCATCACCCAGGCCCGGATAATCGGGGGACAACTTTTCATCTGCGCCCAATCCCGCCATTGCCACAATACCCTTGAGTTGGAACGTCTCCCAACGGGTCAGGAGTTCTTCTCCTGGCGCAACTTCGTAATAGGCAACTTTCACTTCATCGCCAACTCGTGCGTTCAAATCCTCAGCCGCCCAGATATTCAGCAAAATATCGTCTTCCCCGAGTTGTAGTGATCCATCTACAAGCTGAAAAGTCCCCAGATTCTCAACATCCATCGCAGAAATTGTGGAATAGGGCAGTTCTCTCTCCCCCACCTGTGTGGTATTCGCCAGATAGGTGAGAATAGACATGTGGGGCGCGTTTAATTCAGCAGATACTTTTTGAATAGTCTCTACAATATGGGATTTGAGAATAAACTGCGTGCTCTCGACAGCGAAATAATCTGCTTCATGGCGGATGACAATGCCAAGATCATCCGGCGTTGCAACGCGGGAAAGAGCTTCCCGAACGTCGGCATCAGGATCACCCGACACCAGCAATGTATTCACGCGGCCTCTTTGCCCCAACGCTTTTTGTAAAACCGGCAGCGACAGATATGCATTGAGGGGAACGCTCTGGCGAGCGAAAAAGCCAAAGCGCCCCATTCCCCTATCGGGAAGCACGCCTGCGAGTGTCAATCGAATTGTTTGAACCGCACCATCGGCACGTCCAAATAGCGATTCGCGGTGAATATCATCTGATTGTTCAAAAGACAGCAGAATGGCATCGCCAATCTGTGCATTGAGTTCTTTTTGGAGGGATTCGTTGACGACAACCGATGGAAATATTCCCTCGAGCGTCAACTCGGGCAATATTTGATCAAACAGATTTGCAAAGCGATTATCAATACCCTGAATTTGAACGCGAGAAGCCCGCGTATTCGATTCCACGTGAACAGCCGTTCCGCCCAAGCTAATGGCCGATACAACATCCTGAGTGTCGAGTTCACGCTCGAGGTCGCGCTCCAGACTTGCGCGGAAAAATCGCTCGGATACCAGAGCGTGATCAATTTTGCCCAGGCGACTCAGTGACAAATCCCGCAAGCTGCCGCGTACGGAATCGCCCACGATCAAAGCACCCGTCAGAACAGCTGTCGCCACTGCCACGCCGAACACAACAGCCAGATTAATTCGCCAGAAATAAATCAGACTTCGACGCACGTCCCCTCCCGCAGGTCAAACCGCCGCTCAAAGCGACGAGCCAGTGCCGAGCTGTGCGTCGCGCAGATCAGGATATTATTTTCTCGCTTGTGCAATTCAAATAGCAAATCGGCTATTTCCTCTGCCCGCGCCCCATCCAGGCTACCCGTTGGCTCGTCGCACAAGAGCAATGCCGGAGAATTGATGAGCGCACGCGCAACAGCTGTGCGCTGTCGCTCGCCACCAGATAATTCGGCGGGCCGGTGATCAATGCGATGCGACAAGCCCACGCGATCAATAATCTCTCGGGCGCGATCTCGAGCATCGCCATTTCGAAATGCCAGCGTCGGAATCAAAACATTTTCCAAAACCGAGTATTGCGGCAAAAGATGGTGCTCTTGAAACACAAATCCAATCCCCTGATTTCTAAACCGCGCAAGGTCGATTTCCGACAGTGCAAAGGGATCCTGGCCTTCAATTTCGAGGCTCCCTTCAGATGGCCGATCCAGCGTACCAAGCACATGCAACAAGGTGCTCTTCCCCGACCCCGAAGGCCCCATAACACTCAGCGACTGCCCCATTGTCATTTCAAAAGATATACCCTGCAGAACATTTACATCGCCAAAGCGTTTGGAAAGGTTTTCAACTTTTAGTGCCATTTGCGACCTCTTAAATATTCGGGCGGGCACAGGGGCCGCGCCCCTACTTTCTCGATCTTCATCCGCGTCTATCTGCGCCATCTGCTTCATCCGCGATCTGATCCGCAATAAAATCTGGAATCGGTATGGACCTGATTTTTTCGCCGGGATTGCATATACAACATACCGCACTCAATTCGCCGCTAGCAATAGCTGTCTCTCCGCGAAAAAAATCAAACCGATAAGTCAGGGATTTTGTGCCTTTGCGTATCACCTTCAGATGAATATCCAGCACATCTTCAAATACGGCTGGACTGAGATATGTACATGTCGCTTCCAATCGCGGCCATCCAATTTTATTCCCATCCCATTCTGTTGAAACACTCGTACCCAACGCGCGCAAAAAAGCATGCTCGGCAGCTTCCATAAAGACAAAAAACCGGGAAAAGTGTACAATCCCGGCCATGTCCGTATCGGAAAATGCAACCCTGCGAGTAGTGTGAAATTCACTGTGCATAGTGCTATCCGTCATCAAGACGAAGGTTTAAATAATGTCACCAGACAACCTCCCATCGCAGCCAGTATAATACCCAGCACAAATTGCCAGTTCAACCCACCCCACCCACCTGCTGGCGGATGCAAGATGAGGGATACGACGGCATTGACAATAGGCGCGCCGGCAAAAACAATAGACATAACCACGGGCGGTGTCCCCTTCGCCCCAAAGGCGAGAAGCACGCCAAATGCACCGATGGCCCCCACAATACCAGCCAGCAGCGACCAGGTCAGCCCCTTTGTCGGAAATGACCAGTCCGATCCGTTGATCGCCAGCACAATGAGGGATCCAATAACAGCTGTCAAAAGATAGGCAATACCCACAAAGAGAAAAGCTTTGTAGCGTCCATTTTCGGGATCGCCCATAGCGATCTGTCCGGTGTGCAGAAAAATCCCGTACAAACCCCACGCGCCCACAGTCATCAACGCAAAAATCAACCACGTAAGTCCAGAAGAAGAAGTCGGCATTTGCCCTCCCGTGTTAAGTTTTTAATCACACATACTGACGATATACCGCCAGTGTTGCTTCCGCCATATCGTCGTCGCTAAAATTTTGATGTACTGCTTCTTTGCCTTTTTGCCCCATCGCCTCTCGCCCATCTGCGTCATTCATCATCCGCATTAACCCTGCCGCCAGAGCCTCTGAAGAATCTGGCTCTACCAGAATTCCCCCACCCGTTTTTTCAATCCATTCAGGAAAAATACCGTGCCGGGGCTGAACAACGGGAACGCCATTGGCCATAGCTTCGAGCAGCGATAGTCCTTTAGGCTCTTTATAAGGCGTGGGCACGGATAAGATATGGATACTATTCAGGAATGCAATTTTTTCTTCTCGATTGACTTCCCCGCGATAATCAAAAACATCGGAAAGTCCCCGGGATGCGATTTGTTCGCATACGTGCTGAAAATACGGCGCGTCTCTTTGTCCGAGATAACCGGCAACACTAAGTCTTACATTCTCCTTACCGACTTGCTCAGCCAGTTGATGAAACGCATCTACCAGCGCATGCAACCCTTTCTCGGGACATATTCGGGCGAGATAACCTATCGCAAAAGGCAATGGATCCGGCTTTACATCGCTTTCCCCATGCCCGTCTAATTTGATGCCCAAAGGAGCGACGTGAATCCTATTGCGCGGCACATCGAGATAATCAGCCATAAAATCGGCATAATAGTCACACGTAGCTACAAATCCATCGACATCTTTTGCCCGATCCTGTAAGCACTGCCGCGCCTGCGCGTTGTACGGTTCTATCAATCCTTCGAGAAAGATATCCTCACCTTGCAGAGAACACAAAACGGGAACGCCGAGTTCCCGTTTCATTTCTCTGGCCATGCCCAAAAACATCGAATTGGTCAATTGCACGAGATCGGGCTGAAAATCCTCTTTTAACCAGTGCACCAGCTTTGCGAGTTCTTTTTTTTGTGCGCCTTCTTCCCCTTCTAAAACCGATACCGTGAGCGCGCCGAGGTCTTCAGCACGCGTTGAACCACTGAAACGGGCGAGACTATTGAGCAGTATTCGGCTATTCAATAACTTATCGATAAAAGAGGGCGTGTGCCGAAAAATACCCATTTTCTGCTGGAGATAAACATTGATGCCGCCATAAAAAACCCGATCGATACTCGCGCCCGGTTCATCGGTACGCAGGGGCGTGTACGTCGGAATAAGCGCGAAGTCTATCCCCCTGCGCTGAAGAGCGGAGGCCAGCGCATTGTCGTGAATACAACTGCCACAATACATGCCCGCTGCACCCGCGGCAATATAAGCAATTCGCATATACAGCAATCCCGTTTAAGCAGATACCTCAGTGTAGTGATCCACAGTTTCGGGCAGATCGCACATTTGCCCCATAGGCTCAAAAATAGGGGTGACATCCTCGCGATAGACATTGCCTTTTAAGATATTGATAATGCCATCTATACATTCTGGATGCGCTTTTAAAAATCTGGCAAAACTGAAATCTTTGGTATAAAAAGCATAGACCAATTTGCGAATCGCCTCCATGCCCGGAAGAAATTCTGGCCCCCATTTGCCGAGTTGTTCGGCAGAGAAATCGCGTTTTTCAATGGCCTCGTGGATTGCATCGGCGGCCATCTCGCCCGATTTGAGCGCGAGAAACACACCCGAGGAATAAACGGGATCTATAAAACCAAAAGCATCGCCTACCAGCACCCATCCCTCACCCGCGACAGTATTGGATCGGTATGAAAAGTCCTGCGTGACTTTCATCGGAAATAACTGATCTGCCCCTGCGAGCCGTTCTTGCATGCGGACACACTTTGCTAACTCTTCTTCAAAAATTTCCTGAGGGGTTCTCTTGCGGTTTTGCAACAGATAATCCAATCCCCCAACAACACCCACGCTGACCACATCATCTGCCAGCGGGATGTACCAGAACCAGGAATCCTTATCTTGCGTATGTAAAATCAGCGTTGCGCCTTCGTCAATACCCTCGTCTCGGAACGCGCCTTTGTAGTGGGTGAAAATAGACGCCTTTTTTAGCTCTGGCTCAATCGTCTTGGTCTTTAGCCTTCTCGAAATAAGCGCGCTTCGCCCCGTCGCATCTACAATAACACTGGCAGACACATCTCTGATCTGTCCATCGCGGTATCTCACCTGAACACCCGTTGCGCGCTCTCCACTAAAATGCACCTGATGCACACTCGCCCCCTGCTCGACCACAGTGCCTTTCTCGCGGGCATTGTCCATCATCATAAGATCAAATTCGCTGCGCAACACCTGATACGTGATAGAACTCTCGTGGGGATCGTGTAAGTGAAAATAAAATGGCGCAGAGCCTTTTCCCGAACCGCTGAAAAACTGAACACTGTACTTTTTGACAAACGCACTTTTTTTTAGCTTATCCAGCAACCCCAGCCGTTTGAATGACCAGTAAGTACCCGGCATCAGGGACTCGCCAATCTGAAACCTGGGAAACTCCTCCCTTTCCAGCAACAGTACGCGGTGCCCATATTCAGCGACAAGCGCGGCTGTCGTACTCCCCGCAGGTCCTCCACCAATGACAATGACATCGTATTGATCTGCAATCATAGAAACGCTTTCTATTAAACTCGGTGATCAGTAAACCGTCTCGCTTTCAGTTCAAATCTCGGCAAAGTATTATGCGGCACGGTTTGAACGCCAGCGCGTATGCCCAGAATATGTCGCACCTCTCTGCCAATCGTCTCGGAAATTGCCCCCGGCTCTCCACCATTTAACTCGATGCGAATTTTCATATCATCCATTTCGCTTTGTCGGTAGATATCCACCGCAAACTCGGTCACTTCGGGAAATCCCCGAACGATATTTTCAATCGCGCTGGGATAAAAATTGACGCCGCGGATAATCAATGCATCGTCGATACGTCCAATCACGCCCCCTTCAAGACGCGAGAAACTCGAACCGCAATCACATATTCCCGCATGCAGCTTTACGCGATCTCCTGTGCGATAGCGGATAACGGGCATACCAGCACGCCCCAAACTGGTGAGCACCAACTCCCCCTCTCTCGCTTGTTCGCCCGTATCGGGATCAATCACTTCGCAAATAAATTCAGCTTCGTTGATATGCATGCCATCTCGAAACGCACATTCAAATCCCCACGCACCCACCTCAGTCGCCCCGGCGTGGTCATAACAACGCGCTCCCCAGGCCTGCTCAATGCGTCGTCTGGTCGCCGGCAACCCCGCACCGGGTTCACCCGCGTGAATCGTAGTCTGAACACCCCCACCCGCAATATCAAAACCTTCTGCCTCAGCCACCTCTGCCAGATGCAGGGCATATGTCGGCGTACAGATCAGAACAGTAACCCGATGATCCTGAATCGCTTGCAAACGCTGAATCGACGACATGGACCCCCCAGAGATGGACATCGCACCCATTAAACGCGCGCTCTCATGCCCGGTCCAGAATCCGATAAAAGGACCAAAAGAAAAGGCAAAAAACAATCTGTCATTTGCCGTCACGCCCGCCCCGCGATACACATAAGTCCAGCAACGCGCAAACCAATCCCAACTCTCTACCGTATCCAACCAGTTCAAAGGCTCTCCCGTAGTCCCCGATGTTTGATGGACGCGGATATAGTGATCTGGCGGAAAAGTCACGTTGCTGCCATAAGGTGGATACGCCATCTGGTCAGCCGATAATTCCTCTTTAGTAGTGAAGGGCAACAGCCTGTAATCATTGCGCGTCTGAATATCCTCGGGTCGATAAATACCTGCCCGATTCAACTTATTGCGATAAAAATCATTGCCATTCAGCACTGAAGACAGCATACCTCGCAACCGCTTCAATTGCCGCTGCCAAAGCGCGTTTCGATCTGTGGTCAAGTCAGGCATAGTTCAAATATTGACTTCAAAAGCACAGTACATGCCAAATGGATTGGCCGGAATAACTGAGGTAGGGGCGCCAAGGCTACCCTGCGTTTCGTATTCCCGATTGGTTAAATTTTTCGCATTAATCCGAAATTTCATCTGCTTGTACGTATAAGACGCGGATGCATCCAGCGTCAACACATCCCCAATTTGAAATTGATTGTCTGCGGCAATAAACTGGTTGGTGACATAGCGCACGCCAATCCCAAATTCCAACCCGTTGTCAAATCCTCTCGCTGTCCACACATTGAAAATATGGCGCGGCGAAAAAGCTGCCCTATTTCCCGAACGATCCATAAGCTGGTATGTAATACCCGTTTGCGTGAACACGGGGACAAACTCGGTAAAGCGCGTGAGTATGGCATTGGAAAAAGCGTAGGACAAAAATGTGTGCCAATTTTTCACGGGGCGCACCATCATCTCCAGCTCGACACCGCGAGACCGTTGATCGCCATCTTGCTGTGTGACACCTGTCGCATCGGGGATTCCGATGTTGTCTTTTGCCAAATGATAAACAGCAAAACTCGCGTGCAGGCGGTCGTCTAACAGGTATTTTTTCGCGCCCACTTCCATCTGCAAACTCTCTTCGGTCTCTCGCGGGCCTGCGACCAGGCTCGAAGGAGGGGCAAATGCTTTACCCACATTGGCGTAAAACGAGAGATCCTCCTTAAGCGAAAACACCATACCTGCCATAGGACTCAGTTTGTTGTAATTGCGAGACGTGGAAGTCATGGGATCATCGTAATCAATGCGGTCATATCGCACACCTACAAATGCCTCATAGCATGGACAAAAGACAATGCGATTCACGACATAGGGCGCGACAACGAGACTTTTTGAATCCGCCCCCTGCGATTGCCCCGGAATAATAAAAAATGGCTGGCTCGCAGTTTCCACGGGGTTGAACACGTCGATATTGGGCAAAGCAGCCACATCTAAGGTAAATTTGTCTTTCCACTGCATCAATTCCAGTCCGGTAAGCAGCGTGTGTTCTACGTGTCCCGTGCGGAATGTAGATAAAAACTCAAACTGATTGCCCAACACTTTCTGACGGTCATCCAAAAGAACGAGTGATCGCAGAATATCCAGACTCCCCTGAGCATTGGGAAAAACGCCGCTGAACAATGTGCCCTGAGACACCCATGAAAAATCTGTATAATAGAACTTGTTGCGAAGCGTGACCTGTCTCGACAAGCGGGAGTGGAGATCCACGCGCGCCCGATAAATATCTTGATCTGACGCATCAAACGGCGATTGATACGATTGTGTGCGCGGCACATCTGCGACCGCCCCATTGATAATGGGCAGGCCCGCATCCGATTTGTATCTGCTGGTGACATATTCGAAATTGGCGGTCACTGTGGTTCTGTCACTGGGCCGCCAGGTCACTGCGGGATTCATAGCCCACAAACCGCTGTCTTTATCATCTCGATAGCTATCAGATACCTGTCGTAGTGCATTGACTCGCAGGGCAATACCCTGATCGACATCCGCCCAATTCGCATCTACTGTTCCGCGTCCCGTTTTGTACGGACCGTAAGAACCCCCAACCTGGAGCGCATTTGTAAAAATCGGTTGTTTGCGACTCAGATTCACCGATCCAGAAAGCGGATTGCCGCCGTATAAAAATGCGCCCGGACCCTTGAGCACCTCCACGCGCTCCAGATTGTAGAGATTGTAAAATGTGGCTTCCGGCTCCGATGCGCCATCGGTGAGCACCAGCCCGCTGGAAAGCGAATCGAAACCGCGAATGACAAAGAAATCCGTAACGCCAAATACGGTCTGAATATTGACCCCGCTCACATTTCGCAGTGCATCCCCTAAAACCACGCCGCTTTGATGTTGAAACAACCCGTGATTGACAACCCCGATACTCGCAGGTGTCAAACGGATTGGGACGGGAACCTTCGTCGCGATAGTGCTCACGGTAGGCACTTTTTCCTTGCTCTCCGTCACCACAATCTCTTCACCCGCATAAACGGGTAGTTCTTCCTTCTTCTCTTCCTCTTCTGTATTCTGTGCAAAAATAAAATTACTCGTCAGGCCCAGAATACAGGTAAAAATCAAAAGCTGTCGAAAATAACGCATTGCGACTTCTCCAATTGTCAGATATCAGTCCCCCGGCCTTTTCCGACTATTACTCGCTCTCCGTGTCCGCAGGTTTCGTCTGCGTGCCCGACACATCCATGCATACAATTCTGTGCATATCGCGCACAAAAATTTTGCCATTGGCAAGTGTTGGTGGTGTCCAGCATTTACCCGACAGCACTTGCGCGCCGGCCTTTTCCCGAAACTCTGTGGGCGATGCGTCTGCCAATGCGAGCTTACCTTTATCGCTCAAAATGATCAAACGTCCATCGGCATAAATAAGCGATCCCTTGCCATACCCCCGGCGTCTCCACTGTTCTTTGCCAGTCTTTGCCTCAATACATTTCAAAATCGCATTGTCAAAACCGTAGATATAGTCGCCGATCAGGAGCGATGTTCCAAAATGGTTTTTCATGCCGCGGCTTTCCCACACCTTTTGAACGCTCAAACCATCTCCCTCTCGGGATATTTGCAACAGAGCTGCCCCGTGGTCATAACCCGAAGAAATAAATATGTGATCTGGGGGCACTAAAATTGGTGTTGCAATATTCAGATCATAAGATGTGGACCAGGGCAATCGCCAGTAGAGCGATCCATCTGTGGGAGAAAGTCCAACTGCGGCTTCGCCCGAAACAAAAACCACCTGGCGAATATCCGCAATATCTACAGCAATAGGCGATGAATAGGACACAATATCGTTTTGAGACGCCCACTTGACAGCACCATTTGTCTTATCCAGAGCGATAAACGTCCCCTGCCGTGTGCCCACTTCTAAAAGCAATAAATCGCCCTCGACCAGCGGCGACGTCGAAAAACCGAATTTTGGCACGCGACTGCCCAACCCATCGTAGAGATCGACCAGCCATAGTTTTTTTCCATCTTTTGCATTGAGCGCGTACAACCAGCCTTCGGCACTGAGCACAAAAACCCGCTCGCCATCCACAGTAGGCTGAGAACGGGGGCCATTTCCACCTTGACGCTCATAGTATTTGGCACCGGTCCTGAAACGCCAGATTTCCTCGCCCGTTTTTTCATTCAAACAAATGACAAATTCGTCCTCCCCAGCAGAAAACATCGTATAGACCCGTCCATCTGCGACCGAGATACCGGAAAACCCCTCACCGAGTTCTTTTTCCCACACAACCGCTGGTCCATCTTTTGCCCAGGTTGTCAACAACCCCGTTTCAGATGAAATACCCGTTCGGTTGGGTCCCAACCATTGGGGCCAATCCGCGTGTGCGGAAGAAAAGCAAAGCACAACAGCGATTAACAAATAATACCTGTATTTCATAAATCCTCCATAGTTATTGATCACTCATGTATAGCGCGAATTGCGATATTTTTCGTGGTAAAATTCGGGCAGCAACTGATCGACGCGCAAAAGTCCCTCCCGGCTCAGAGTGATACTTTGCGAATCGAAATCCAGCATCTCGTAATCCCTGAGCTTCTGATAGGCATCATCAAATTGGTGCAGGATATTGACACCAAATTTATCCTGGAAATAAGCTGTTTCAATCCGCCCGAGCTTGAGTTGCAAAATCATCTCCCTTATCAGCCGTTCTTCTTTTGTCGGCACAAAAGAGCGATTGATCGGAAGTTGTCCTTTGTCAATGGTTTCGATATAGGGATCCCAATGCGTCTGGTTTTGAAAATGCATACCTCCCACATGCGAAAAAGAAGCCACACCCGTACCGATGAGATCTGCGCTGCGCCACAGGGCATCTCGATAGACGAATTTGTTCAGGCGACCTTTTTTCACCAGCGTATAAGCACTCGATGTTTCATAACCCGCTTTGGTAAACTCTTCAATCGCATAATTGTGCCATGCGCGCTTAGTAGGCCAATCTGCGACCTGCAAGCCTCCTCCATCGCGTATCGATTTTGAATACGTCGTATTAAACGGCAATTCCATCTGATAAATGGTAACACTATCCGCGTCGAGATCAATAGTACCCTGCACCGTATCTCGCCACGTCTCCCACGTCTCCCCAACCATACCGGAGATTAAATCTACATTGACCTGTGCAAATTCCTGCGCCTTGACCCACGGCATAACCCTGTAAATTTCTTTGCTGACGTGTGCGCGGCCATTCTCCCGCAAAATATCATCGTTTAAATTCTCCAATCCCAGACTCAAGCGCGTGACGCCAATCTCACGAATAGCCTCGACTTTGGATTTTGACAGCGTACCCGGCTCGCACTCAAATGCCACTTCTTCCGCATCATCCCACGGCATCACAGCCTTGATCCGGTCAACCAGTACCTTTAAGTGTTTAACACTAATATAAGACGGCGTGCCACCGCCAAAATAAACAAAGTTCAATTTTCGGCCTGCAATACGCGGCAACGTGCTATAAGTTTCCACTTCTTTTGCCAGGGTATCCAAATACGTCTGAATTTCCGCGCTATTGCGATCTGTATAAACCCGAAAATAACAGAACTTGCACCGTTTTCGGCAAAATGGAATATGCATGTAAAGGCCCAGAGGTATTTCTCTATCCCCCGAATCAGATGAATGCAACATCTCTACAATCTGCGCCGTATTTTCATCGCGCCAGAAAGAGTAAGGCGGATAATTGGAAACAAACACGCTACCAACATCTGTTTCCCTCCACACCTTGCGGGTTGTCGCTGGCTCTGGAATCTGAATTTGCTCGCTCATTCTTCCGCCTTTCCAAAACAATATAACGTACCATCTGTTGTGCCAATAATCAGCCGCTCGCGTGCCACGCTGGGCGAGGCAACAAATTCCGATCCGGTCACAAATTCCCAACCGAGTTCACCGGTCTCGAGATTTAATGCCACGATTCTGCCACCCGTAGTCCCTGCAAAAACGCGATCACCCACCACAACCGGAGATGCTTCAAATCGAGATCGGGACGTATAAGTCCACAAAACATCGCCCGTGTCGGGATCAAGTGCGTGAATCATTTTGTCGCGCCCTGCAACAATAACCCGCTCAGGGGTCACGGATGGCGATGCAAAATAAGGCAATTTTCGCTGCGGATGTTCGTATCGCCAGACAATTTCTTTTGCCGTTAAGTCAATGCACAAGATCTGGCTTTCATAAGTCCCCACATAAGCGCGCGTCTGATGAACGGCTGCGCTGGCGCCCACATAAGCACCGAGTTCGATTTGCGATTGCTCTTTTCCACTGGCAATATCGATAACGCGCAAAAGACCATCACAGCCCGCGATGAGTGCGTGCGTTTGCGCGATAGCTGGCATGCCGTGAACATAACCATCCGTTTCTATCTTCCACAACAAAGCTCCATCGCCCGGCGCGAGGCAGTATAAGAACTGATCATAAGACCCAAACAGGACGCGCCCCCCGGTTGCATTTGCCGATGAGATAATCTCCCCATCCGTTTGAAACGTCCAAAGTGCGTTACCCGTTTGTGCATCAACAGCGTGAAAAACGCCATTGCCATCGCCGAAATACACGGTTTTTTCAAAAACCAATGGCGACGACTTGATCTCACCCGTAGCCACATACGTCCACTTGAGCGCACCGCTATCAAAATTAAAAGCGTATAGCTTTTCATCCAACCCGCCCACATACACCGCATCTTGCCAAATTGCGACGGTGGATTCAATCCCTATTTCGATCTGTGCCGTCCACAACACATCCAGTTCAGCAGGCAAGCTACTATGTGCAACACCTGTAGATTGTGCATCCCCGCGAAATCGATTCCATTCTTCTGCCTGGACGGGAATTAAAAATAATTGAAAACCAAGAAAAAAAAGAATTATTCTCATTGCAGATCAATACACAGATTCGTAAAGGGCGAGAAAATCTTTTTCGCCTACGGGTCTCGGATTAAAAGTACCCGTCCATTGTTCAGTTGCATCTTTTGCCAGCATTGGGAGGCTGTCACGCGCTACGCCGAGGTCGCGCAATCGAGAAGGCAGATTCGCACATTCCTTCAAAAAAACGACCTTCTCGACGAGTTCATCAACATCAACTCCGAGTCCGCGATAGCGCGTACTTTGGGTTTCGCCATTAAATTGGACGACAGCGGGCAGCAAAAGTGCCACAGCGATGCCATGTACAATACCAAAATGCGCGGTCAATGGATTGGCACACGCATGAGCTGCACCCAACATGGCATTCTCAATAGCCGCACCGGCAAAGTGCGCACCCAAAAGCATTTTGCTCCTCGCATCGCTATCGGAAGCATCCTTCAACACGCATTCAAAACTCGATGAAAGCAATTGCCACGCCTTTTGCGCGAACATCATAGAAATGGCATTGCGGCGCGTGCAAACATAACTCTCAATAGCGTGTGCAATGGCGTCTATTCCCGCTGCTGCTGCGACATTTTTCGGCACACTTTCGATCAGTGGCGGATCGAGAATAACACTTCGAAATCGCGCTTTAAGATCGCCACAGGCCATCTTGACATGCGTTTTGGCATCGGAAATAAGCGCGTAGGACTGCGCTTCGCTCCCCGTACCCGCAGTTGTTGGAACCCCAATCGAGGGCAACATGGGATTCGCCGCCTGGCCCATACCCATATAATCGGCCATCTGTCCGCCGTTTGTCAGGATAAAATTGATCCCCTTGGCGCAATCCATCGCACTACCTCCTCCCATCCCGACAATCAGATCAATATTTCCATGTGCCTTTGCAAACGCGACACCGGCCTCTACATGCGCGGTCGTGGGATTTTCGCCCACCCCATCAAACACAAAAAAATCCAGGGAAGCGCTTTGAAGCGGCGCAATCGCACGGTCTGCAAGCCCGGCACTTACAATCCCTGGATCAGTCACAAAAAGAATGCGGCTTCCGCCCAATTCTTTCGATAATTTCCCCAATTGCGCGAGTGTGCCCTCCCCAAACACCACGCGCGTAGTGGGACAAAAATCAAATGCTATCATCTCCTAAGCCTGTTTCGCCCATTGCAGCGCGCGTTGTCGGTAAAGATGTTCAAACAAATTGCCCTCGTGTGGTTGATCCCATGAAATCTGAGGCGTGGGAATCGCCCCCACATTGAGTCTTTCTACATGGGGAGAATTGAGCAATTTATCGATAAATGCACGGTCCTCTGTTATTGCTGTCACCACGAGGCTCGGTCCGATCTTATCCAGAATTTCCGATTGCGGAACTTCGACCACGCTCGCGTATGGGAACAAATATTCGGTATTTGCAAGAGGATGTTCAAAATCATCGCACCAGACAACCGTGGGATTTAAGAATTTCAAGCCATCGATCTCGACCAGCCGATCACCGCGCAATTTCTCGGTCAGATCTTCAGCCCCTGGGGTTTTCAGATGGATGTCTATCGTTGTCGAAATTTGATCGGCGAATGCGGGATTGGTAAATGCCGCGATCTGCGCTTCTGGATCATCCAGAGGTCTCCCGACAATTTTTGCCAATCGCTCTGCGAGTGCTTCGGCAATTTCTCGACCATACGCGGGAACCCACACGCCTGACGCATTGATGCAAGAGCGACCGCCATTTGCAGCAATCGAGGCTACCGCGATGTCGAGATAGTCTTCCCAGCGGTCTATCACATCTTCGCCAATAATGACCTTACTCTGTCCAGGCCCGTGAATTTCCACGCGGGGATCGCTCAGCCAGGGCGCAACCGTCGCCCCGCCCCCAAATAGCATGGAGCGACCGCAGCGAAGCAAAATTTCAGTGGCACCTCCGTGATCCGTAGGATAAAACCCAAACGCTTCTGGCGGGCACCCCGCTTCGATAAATGCCTGTGCAATTCGGAAAGGCGTCCATGGCTCTTCGCGTCCAGGTTTGAGAACGAGGGGCACCTTGAGCGGTATGGATGGAACCCACAGGGCGTGTACACCCGGTGAATTGCTCGGCAATATAGCTCCGAGGGCATCGGCCTGGCAAATATAGCTGAGAGAGCGACCATCCTGATTGTGCCAGCCTTCATCGAGCACAGCGAGATCTAACCCACGCGTGAGACCCCCTAAAATAGCTTCGATCTCCGTACACACGAGCTGAATTTTTTCCATATTCGCGCGGCAGAGCGCTTCGGGCATACCCGTTGTGCCAGACACCTGTTTGACATAGTCATCGGGCGTCTGTATATGATCGCCAATGGGCAAATCGGCTTTTGCAAATAAGCGTGCGGCTTCGCGGGTTATACCTGCGAGTTCGGATACACTCAGCCTGTCGAGCACCCGTTTGTTCGCCACCGCCGCATTTAAGTCTTTCGCAACCAGCCCCCGATTTGCCTGACTGACCTGAACGAGCGGCTCGCCAGTTTGAATATGCGACACTTCCTGAACATTCAAACTCGTGTACGGTTCCCCCGCACGTAAAATAGGTAAGTGAATCATATATTTCGCCTCTTTGAAAGACTGAAACCACAGTATGGGATATAAAAGATCCGTTCGATTTAATACACCCCAACGACGACTGATTCCTGCAACTCGGAGAACAAACCCAGATTTCTCACGCCATCCCAGGGATAGGCTTCAATTGGTTTGGCGCGTTCGGCCTCATCGCGTTCGAGAAAGCGGGGCATAAAAAATTCTTTCGTAAGTGTCGTCAGCATCACGCGCCCGACTTCGTCGTAACCGACCTCTTCATCGGGATTATTTGGATTCACCAGTTCGATAAACGCGCGGGGCACGGGCGGGTAATACGTAATCGCGTAATTGTCTCCGGGTTCCAGCGGCTTGGAATAAGCCAGTCCCATCAGGGTATTGCCGTAGGTAGGAACAAAATCGATGCCAGGGATAAGCTCTTCTCTCGCAAATCTATTAAACTGTGCGTTCATCTCTGTTCCCCCGCAAAAAATGCCGCTGATCCCGGCTTTTTGCAGAGAAATTTTTTCGCACAATTCTTCGAGAAGTTTGGGGGTCGTAAACATGCACTTCACATTATCATTCGCGCGCAAAATAGTGAGCGCCTGATCGATGACATGGGCTTTGTAGAGTTCCAATTCCTGGAGTGCGCCGCGCTTGATCAGCTTGTTAACCCATCGGGGATCGAGATCCACGAGAAAGCAAATCCCACCGCGAATCTGACAGAGATATTCGACAGCCAAGCGCAATCGCCGGGGACCTGTTGGTCCCAGCATCAACCAGTCCGCCCCCTTCGGAAATGTTTCTTCAGAAAGGTGCTCGCTAAACATTTCGTAGTCGATCTGAAAATCGTTTTGGCTGATCCGATATTTGGGAACCCCTGTTGAGCCACCCGTCTCAAAGACATAAGTCCGCTGCCCCTCGCTACCCCTCGGGATCCATCGCCGCACGGGGCCACCGCGCAGCCATTCGTCCTGGAAATGCCCGAGATATTTCAAATCGCTGTACCCGCCGATCTCCCGCCGCGGATCAAAATCCAGTTCCGCCGCAAATTCCAGCCAGAACGGACATCCCGTATTGGGATTAAAATGCCAGGCGACCATATCTCGCACCTGGGCGTCAAGGATATCGCGCGCTTCTTTGACCTTATCGACCGCTGGTGTTGCCAGAACTTCCATATTGTGACCCCTTCTACTCGCCCTTAATCGCATACAGCGTATTGCGCGTGCCAATGTAGAGCATGCCATCTTTTGCAATAGGCGTGGTATATACGGCGCTACCCATATTGATTTCGTTGATCAATTCAAATTGTGTTCCGGCTTTCAAAATCGCCACATCGCCATCTTCATCGCCAATGTACACCTTCCCGTCAGCCACAAAAGGCGATCCCCATATCGCGGCAAATGTATCGTATTTCCAGTGCTGTGTACCGGTTTTCAGATCGAGACAATAGACAAAGCCACTCAGATCTGCTGCATAGAGCAGGCCATCGCTGATGCCCACCGTTGAAATGGTACGGTTATAATTTTCATTGCCAAAATGCCACACTGCATGGCTTCCCGTCACATCCCCTGTACCCGTCGCGTCAATAGCCCACAGGTGTCCAATGCCCTCGCCGTGCTCCGGGTCTTGCCCAACGCCGATAAAAACCTTGTTATCGTAAATAACTGGAGTGGAGATAATCGCATTGCGCGTACCGCGCCCGCCCAACTCCCATACAGAGTCTTTTGGATTGCAGTCAAATTTCCAGATCAGGTCGCCGGTCGCGGGTTCTACTGAATAAACCCAGCCATCGCCCCCAGGGCAGATCACTTGCGGCTTGCCATTGATAATACCATAAGCGGGATTGGACCACTGCCCGTGCAAGATACTTTCACCGGGATAGGCTTTTTCCCAAACCAGTTCCCCCGTATTGAGATCGACCGCAATAAAGCTGGGCGACAGAGGCGAAGGGATGGCAATGTGACCCTCGTCAACACCATTAGCGGTGATGACAAACAGGAGATTGCCCGCTCCCACGGGCGAACAGGTCGCCAGATTGTGAGGGAACACATCCAGTTCTTCCATCATGTCGTATTCCCAGATAATATCCACACCGATATCGCTCGTATCCTCTTCTCCGGTATATGGACCGTCATTTTCCCCATCCAAAAAACCCTCTGTATCCGCGCACACTACGCGACATTGATTCGAGATATAATACATCCGATCTCCGCTAATATAAGGCGTGGAGCAAATGCCCTGTTGTGGCCAGTCATTGACGCGCCCCGCGGGCAGCTTGGGATGCGCTGCTTGCCAGAGAAATTTTCCATCGGATTCCTGAAAAGCCATGATTACGCCCTTGTCACCCGTAATTTTGGGATTGCGCTCAATCTGATTATTTGTCCCCATAAATATTTTGCCACCAATCCTGATGGGACCGGCGTAGGACTGCGAACCGAGATCTGCTTTCCAAGCGATATTTTCACCCGTTTCTACATTCCAGTTCATCGGCAAATTTTTTGCGTCTGACACGAGGTTGCGATCTGGAGTAAATCCCCACATAACCTCTTCGGCAATACCAGTCGATACGATCAAACCAACGATAACACATCCGCTAAAAAGTCGTTTCAATTTCATTTTATTCCTTTACCTGTAAGGGTTTATGAAGATTACCAAAGTTTCACATTATCGTAGTAAATCGTGGCAGGTGAATAGCCATAAAGCGCGGGGCTGCCCTCTTCTATAGGCAGGGGATCCTCTACTTCGATACTCCACGCATCGGGTTCGGGATTGCCTTTTTCCCAAACTTTGCCCCGAACAATGGCTTTACCACCTTCGATATCAACTCTCATTTTCATGGTGTACCACACCCCCATGTCCCAGCTAAAATCAATGCGTTTTGCCATGCGCAAATCCGACGACCACGATCGCACTTCAAGGCGTTGATGAATGCCCTGAAGGTCGAGGATATAACGATGCGCTATAAGCCCCATATCGGGACGCCGCCGCTTGTTTTGCGTGCCCATAAGATCGGCCTGAATAGTATAGCCACTGAGCTTGTACGGCGCCACATAGAGATTTGAGCGATCTAAGCCGCGTGCAGCCGGAGGTTTTGCCAGCACCTTATTGCCATCTTTTTCCTCCACCACAAAACCCCTGCCTCCCCACACCCAGTGCAATGGATTTGTGCCGACTTCGATATTTTCAAAATCCTCTGTCCAGGGCACATCGGGCACCACGCGCACCCATGTCTGGCGGGTTAATTCATCGAGTTTGACCGTGATCCAGCCGCCCTGTCCCGCCCGGGATGGTATAAACTGATTATTCTTTATTTCTCCATCCAGACCATTCAACGACCACTCGGCGTCGGCATTGCCGATCAAGCATCCCTTCTCATCATAAGCCTCTGCCCGCAGGGGCAATACCTCGCCCTGTTGTATGGTCGCCTCAGCTGGAATAGAAAGAATAGATGCGGGTTCGGCACCCGAAGGCGCGCTTTCGTGCTTTGTATGAGGAGAAGATGTGACTTCAAAGCGCGCGTTTTTATCGCCCAGGCAAAACAACCCGGCTTCCGTCGCAAAATAGATGCGGCGATATGCAACAGCGACTGATCCGTAGATCTCGGCATGCCCGCCCTCGGGCATTGCGATTTTCTTTTTGTCGAGCACTTCCGCGCTCATATTTCCCGCTTTAAGAATCTGGAAGCCGCCATTGACTTCAGTAACATAGAGTTTGCCATCGGCCCAGGTCGGCGATCCCTTGCCCACAGTGCCGATATTTTGCTCCCAATATTGCTTACCCGTTTTGGCGTCCAGACAATGCACATTGGCCGAATTGTCTATAACATAGACGCGCCCCGCGTGGACTGCTGGCGAAGCATAGCCCGCGGTCATACCGTCTTGTCGCCAGATTTCTTTGCCCGTGCGCGCATCCAAACACGCAACGCGACCAAGAGAGGTATTATCGACATTTTCTTCGCTGTGTGCGACATAAACGCGATTGTCAGCCACGACAGGCGAGGTGTTGATGCCGCGCTTACTGAATGGAAAACCCCATACTTTTTCGCCCGTTGCGACTTTAAAGGCAAAAATGCCGCCATTGCCATTGCCGGCAACCAACACGCGCTGCCCGTCAATTGTCGTGACAACAGGCGTTGAGTAAACGGTTAAATCAACCTGTCCACCACCACCTGGACGAGCCATCCAAGCGGTCTCACCCGTATGTTTATTAAAGGCAACATACCGATGAGAAGGCGGTGCGCCGGCCCATCCGCGATTGCCCATGCTGATGATGACCAGATCGCCATCTACAACAGGCGTGTGCAACCGCCCGCCATAACCGGAGAATCGGTTAAATTCTTCGGTTAGAGACCGCTGCCATTGGACATAGCCATCGGTATCAAAACAGATCAATAATCCACTGACGAGATGGGCGTAAATATTACCGGTCTCGCCATCGGCCCCCAGGCTTGCCCATCCCAGACGATTGAAGGTTATGGTCGAATGCCAGACATTGAACTTTTTTTCCCATAAGAGATCGCCTGTTTCCGCATCAAAACACGCGATGTGCTCCTGCTCGGTTATGTCTTCACCGGTTCGCCCGATAACATAGACCCGACCATTTACAATAATCGGTGTAGATCTGCCGATAAACTCGCGACGCCAGATCAAATTTTCTCCATCAAGAGACCAGGAGGAAACGAGTCCTGTCTCCGGCGAAGCACCAGTTTGCATGGGACCGCGCCAGTGCGTCCAATCAGACGCCTCGGAAATACTTCCCAAAAGAGAGATACAGAACAACAAAGCAAAAAGAATACGTATTTTCATCGGCTTTCCTTATTTTAGTGCCCAATTGGGCGGTGAAAAAAGGTCGGTTTTTTCTCTAACATAATTTTACCCCAGAGCATACATGGGGTAAAACACATCAGTTTATTATGACGTTAATCATTCTCTTTCTGTTCCCTATTTCTAATTTCCACCCTATAAATATAATTGATTTTGCAAGAGCGTGTCATAATTTGTAAATTAGATGCTGGTTGAAACTACAAAGGAGTGTCCAATGGGGCTAACGGATGCAGAAAAGGCATTTTACGACAAAAACGGATATGTGTTGAAAAAGGGATTGATTCCATCCTGTGAAATTTCGCATATCGAACGCGAAATTGCGGACTTGCACGAGCGAATGGCAGAAAACACGCCCGACAGAGTCGGAATCTCATGGGAAGAATTTGAGGATGAACACCTGCCCAGGCGCATCCGACAGTTGATGCACAGCGAAGTGATCTGCGAGGGGTTAAATCGCGCATTGCGCTGCGATGATATGTTGGATATTATAGAGACACTGATCGGGCCGAATATCTCATTGTATCACAGCAAGCTATTGATGAAAGCCGCGCGCGATGGCACGGCAATACCCTGGCATCAGGATTACGCGTATTGGAAACGCGAAGACAATCGGCCCTTGATGGTAAATTGTCAACTCGCCATTGACGGCGCAGATGATGAAAATGGATGTATTCAGTTCATCCCCGGCAGCCAGAAATGGGGTCTGCAAGAACACGAACGTGCACAAATGAGTTTTGGCGTATTTTTGCCGGGGCACTATCGCGAGCGAGAAGACGCGGTGCCCGTTCCGATGGAACCGGGTGATGGCGTGTTTTTCAGTGCCTTGACCATTCACGGATCGGGACCAAACACATCGCATCGAGATCGCCGCATGAATACTTTTGCCTATAATGTGACGGGCAATAGTGAGGGACAATGCCGCGAGGTTTTACGCGGACACGCACTGTAAAAAGCGCGAATAGACGGAGCGGGGTACAACTGGCCGCCTCTCAGGTCAGTTCATAGACGAATAGACGAATGGCAATGCACACTGCCTTTGGGGGGATGGGTGGAGTTCGTTGATTCGTTGATTCGCTGAATTTTTTTTAAGGAACACCGAATGGCAACACAAGTACCAAATATTGAACGCGAGGCCGAACAATCCCCTCGCGGGGGTATTACGCCGCGGGCCATCGGTCTGGGGCTGCTCCTGGTGGTACTGCTGGATGTGATAGCGGTCTATGTTCGGTTTTATTATCACGGCTCGCGCATGGTACTATCGCACATTCCAATGGCCATGCTCATCGTGTTTATTACCATGCTCATCGCGATCGCAATAATGGGCAGGCTTGCGCGATTCTCACTTCAATCCGGAGAATGGCACACAATTTTGTCGATGGGCCTCGTGGGTGCAACCATGCCGATCTGGGGCAGTACAGGATTTTTGATCGGGTATATTTCCGCGCCTTATTTTTATGCAACCGAAGACAACAACTGGGCCGAATTACTGCACCCACATCTGCCCGATTTTTTAATCCCCACCAATGATGGCAATGGAATCGCCTGGTTTTTTGAAGGCCGTCCCGAAGGCGCACCCATCCCCTGGGATATATGGGTTCTGCCGCTGTTCTGGTGGTTCATGGCCTTTACGGCGGCATTTGTGGTACTGGTCTGTATAGGCGTCATCTTTAGAAAACAGTGGGTGCAAAACGAACGCCTGGCATATCCGGCCATGGCCCCTCTGATCAATATGATGTCCGAACCGGGAGGCGATAAATGCGCATTGCCGGGCTTTATGTACAATCGCCTGTTCTGGATTGGATTCGCCCTGGCATTTTGCATGATCGCCTGGAATTGTATCAATTATTTTTTGCCAAATTTCCCGCGCTTTCCCATTCACGGCGGCAGATGGCATATCATAGATCCTCAATTCCCGCGCATTCGGGCATCGGTGGGCTTGTTTTCCATCTTCTTTTCTTATTTTGCCAGCCTTGATGTGTTGCTCAGTTTGTGGGTATTCGATCTCCTCTTCATTGTCGAAGGCGGCTGGCTCAATAAGTTGGGATATAAATCCATGGTCCCTGCTGCCTATCGCGGCGTGTACCAATGGCAGACGCGCGGAGCGTTTGTCGTGCTGGTGATTTCGATGTTCTGGGTAGCGCGACTGCATTTGCGAGATGTGATAATGAAAGCCCTTGGCAAAGACGACAGCATAGATGACCGCGATGAGCTATTGTCCTATCGCGCCGCCGTGGTCGGTGTGGTGGCGGGCCTCGCGTTTTTGTTTATCTGGATGATGCAGATGAACATGGATCCCATCATCAGTGCCCTTCTGCTGATGGCGTGTGTGTGTGGATATATTGGGATGGCGAAAATTCTGTCAGACACTGGCATGCCCTACACACAGATACCGGGAATTGCGTGGAATTATGTGGCGCCCTTTTTCGGTAATGTCGGGATTCCACCCACCACACATGTGGCGTTTCGCTTTGCCAATTTGATTACGGGAAATGCCAAAGGCTTGTTTTTACCAGCGACCGCACAGGTCGGTAAGTTGTCTGAAGGCATCACCGATAACCGCCGCAAATTGATAGCCGCGCTTTATATGGCTTTTGCGGTAAGTTTTGTGACGAGCATCTTTCTCACTTTGAACCTGGGCTATAATGAAGGCGCGTTTAATTTTAATGTCGCCGAGATTCCCAGAAGCGCGCGCAATTATTTTAGGAATTCCGCCAACGCGGTCAAGAATGCCGACAATCCGCCCTTTTACGTGGATAACCCCGAAAATCTGGCCTTTTTCGGCATAGGCGGCTTGGCGATGGTTGGCCTCATTTTTATGCGCCATCGGTTTGTGTGGTGGCCCCTGCACCCGGTGGGCCTCGCGCTTTCTGGAACGCCATTGATTCGCGCCAGCAGTTTCACATTATTTATCGCCTGGCTGATTAAGCTGGTGATGCTCAAAGTGGGCGGTCCCTCTGTCTATCACAAATCGCGTCCCTTTTTCATCGGTTTGCTCGTCGGCTATGTCCTGGGCGTAGCCCTGTCGATGATGCTGGATATAATCTGGTTTCCAGAAAGGGGCCACGCCGTACATTTCCGCGCGGCTTAAAGCAACCATAAATAATTTTTTCCAAGGAGTGTATTCATGATCTCTCAAGCACAAATCCGTTCACAACTGAATAACTGTTTGTTGGAAGCAAAATTTGACCGTTGGTCGAATCATTACCAAAAGGGGAAAGTGCGGGACATCTATCTGCTCGAAGACAAGCGCATTCTCATCACCACAGATCGACAAAGTGCGTTTGACCATGTACTCGGTGCGATCCCCCTGAAGGGACAGGTATTGAACAAAACGGCAAAATACTGGTTTGATCAGACCGCAGATATCGTACCCAATCAGGTGCTCGACGTACCCGACCCCAATGTGACGGTTGCGCGAGAACTCGATATGTTACTCGTCGAAATCGTCGTGCGGCGGTACCTGACCGGCAGCACAGACACCTCGGTATGGACGAATTACAATAACGGTGTACGGAAATTCTGCGGCGTAGATTTGCCCGATGGCATGGTGAAAAATCAAAAATTTGAGGAAGCGATTATTACGCCGACCACAAAAGCAGAAGATCACGACGAATCGATCTCGCCAGAGGAAATTGTCGAACGCGGTCTGGTCGATGCAGAAAGATGGGCAGAAGTCGAGAAAGTAGCTCTGGAATTATTCGCCCGCGGTACAGAACTGGCAGCACAGCGCGGTTTGATTCTCGTGGATACAAAATACGAAATGGGACTGGACCCAGAGGGCAATCTGACCGTTGCCGATGAGATTCACACGCCCGACTCTTCGCGCTACTGGATCCTGGACTCTTATGAAGACCTCCATGCGCGTGGCGAAGAACCCGAAAGCCTGGACAAAGAATTTTTGCGTCTCTGGCTCGTGGATAAGGGAATTTCCGACGATAATATTCCCGAATTGGATGACGAAATTCGCACACAAGTCTCCGCGCGATACATCGACCTGTTCGAGCGCGTAACAGGCGAACCATTTGAAACCGAAGTGGATGATACGCCCATACTCGAGCGCATCGAAAACAATATTGCGCCGTACTTTTAAAAGAAGCGATCAACAGTGGAAGATCTGATTAACAGTTTGCTTAAGACCCTTGAAAGTGCCAGTGGTCGCAGCATAGGGATGGTACTGGCCGTAATCGGGGCGATAATCTGGTGGGGTGTTCATCTAATTCGCAAGCTCAGCCGCAAGATGCGCAATGACGTTAGTGTATCTGAAAACCCCACAGGCTTCCAACGACCGCGAAAGCGTTTGTCTTTGCGAGCATATCACCGTTGAGTTTATGAACATGAGTGATCGGGTTATACAGCAGTGTGCTGTGATGAGCGATCGGGAACTTGTGCGCACACTGACGACTGACCGAAAAAATTTCCAGGAGACTTTTCTCGTTATTGCAGAAAGTGAACGAGAAAAACGCGCATTGTCCATTGAAAACTTTATCGATGATATCTACCTGGCTCAAGATGATGAGGAAGGTGAGCCGTGTACCATTGATCAGGCACTGGCAAAAGTACATTCGGATATTCCGCTCTGGTCGATTCTCACGCTCACCAATTGCATGGAGAACGCCTGGGTTATTCAGCGCGAATACCGTCAATGGCTCGTTCACCACTATGTAGAAGATGGTTACTTAACGTCGTTTTTTTTTCAAACCACAGAACAGTTGAAGTCAACACTCAGACGTTTTTTATCTCTCGAATCGTGGACGGTTGATGTATCGCATGATCTCAATACCTGGAAACCCATTTTTCAATCGCGATCCCCTGCGTTTTTGAACAAAATTATTTCGGAATTGAGCGACATTTTGCACACTGTCAAAACGCCCCTGTTTTCACAAGATCAAAAGGGACAACTCGTCTTGCTGGTACATCCAGAATGTGAGAAGCAAGCACAAGAGATCGTGGATAGAAATCATACTAAAATTGAGCAACTCTACGATCGGGCTGAACATTTGGCCGAGACAGAAAATTCTGAACAGGAACTGAGGATTTACGATATCTTATCCGAACTGGTGCCCGATAACCTCGCTGTGCATTATAACCGAGGTAATGTTTTAATCGAACTGGATCGGTTAGATGAAGCGGCAGAATCCTTGATTGAAGCCGTTGTTCTCAGCCTTCCCGAAATTGGGGATAAAATTGATCTCAAACCGCGTCGAGGCAGTGGCGCTGCAGGCAGTGTGAATCCGTTGTTAAATCTCCTGGTATTGTCCCAAAAAAATAATGATCCACTGCATTATCCCGACTATATTGATGATATTGAAATACTGCTGCAGCACATTCGAGAACAGCGCCCGAAAAATACCCGCATTCTACACGGATTGGCCATCATTGCTGAACAAAAAAACGATATCGCGGTAGCCTGTCAGCACTACCGCGATATACTCGCCATTGATCCTGAAAACAAAGCCGCCCAAACCCATCTTGCCTATTTGAAACAAATACGATAAGAATGCCTACAGGTTATGCCAACAGGGTTCGCTCCACTGCTTTGTGCCAGCCCGCCAGCAATGCTTTCCGGCGGTCTTGCGACATCGCAGGCTCAAAGGTGCGTTGCGGTGGGTTAATATCTGCAAGCGCGCCAGCATCATCCCACACGCCCGTTGCCAATCCCGCCAGCATCCCTGCCCCCAATGCAGTCGTCTCCACGTACTTTGGACGAATCACCGGCACATCCAGAATATCCGCTTGAAACTGCATCAAAAAATCATTCACCACAGCCCCCCCATCCACGCGCAAACTCGTCACAGACTGCCCTGCATCGGCGGCCATCGCATGGACGAGATCGGCGGACTGATAGGCAATGGACTCCAGTGCCGCACGGATGAGATGTGCGCATCCGGTGCCGCGCGTAAGCCCCACAATCGTCCCCCGCGCATCCGCATCCCAGTGCGGCGCGCCCAGGCCAGTAAATGCTGGAACGAAATACACGCCACCCGTATCGTCTATCGCCTGGGACCAGGCCTCGGTCTCAGCGGCTGTATCAACAATCCCCAGACCATCGCGCAACCATTGAACCGTCGCACCAGCGCTGAACACCGCGCCCTCAAGCGCGTGAGATACGCGCCCAGAAGGTCCACATGCAAGCGTCGTCAACAGACCATGCGCGGATTGTACAGCCCGATTACCCGTTTGAAAAAGTGTAAAACACCCTGTGCCATACGTATTTTTAATATCACCTTTGAAAACGCCCCGTTGCCCAAAAAGCGCGGCTTGCTGATCGCCCGCAATTCCCCCAATGGGAATCCCCGCAGGCAAGATGTCCAAATCCACAGTCGTCCCAAAGTCACCTGCCGATGATCGCACTTCGGGGAGTATGCCTTCGGGAATATCAAAAATCTCCAACAACTCGCCATCCCACTTCCTCTTGTGAATATTGTAAATCATCGTGCGAGATGCATTGGTATAATCGGTCGCGTGAACAGCCCCCCCCGTGAGTTTGTACAACAAAAAACTATCCACAGTGCCAAAACACACCTCACCCTGCTCTGCCCCCTCGCGCAGGCCATAGATGCGATCGAGTAACCACGCAATCTTACTCGCCGAAAAATAAGCGTCAATCACCAACCCCGTCTTTTCGCGCACCAGATCTTCCAGACCATCTGCGCGGTATTGGGCACACAAATCCGCTGTGCGTCGGCACTGCCAGACAATCGCATCGTGAACAGGTTCACCCGTTCTCCGGTCCCACAAGACAGTTGTCTCGCGCTGATTGGCAATACCAATACCCTTTATATCCGAGGCATCTATCCCTGCCTCTGTTACCGCAATGCCAATAACTTTCAGTGTCGTATCCCATATCTCCGTTGCGTCGTGCGATACCCACCCGGGACGCGGAAAAATTTGTCGAAATTCCGAATATCCCCGTCCCAAAATTTCTCCCTGGGAATCCAACACCAACGCAGTTGTTCCCGTAGTGCCCTGATCAATACTCAAAATCATTTGCGCTCTCCTGTATCAGCAGTCAACAGCGGCTTTTCTGGTGCTGTATGCCAGTGTTTTAATACAATCTCGCCATTTTCGAGCACAGCATAAGCGTCGTATCTCAGCCAATCGCCCAACACAACAAGTGTCCCGCCGTCCATCGGCTCAACACGCAGCGCGTGATAGTGTCCACAAATCACAAAATCAAATCCCTCAGCAAATTTCTCTGTCGCGCTTTTAATAAAATATAAAGGCAGATATGTTTTCTTGGTCTTTCGAGTCCCTTTCTTCATACCAACGTCTGAAGACCGCGACACAATACGCGCCAGATAAGCGCCGATATCTGGATGTAACCACCGAAACAGGGCGATGCAAAGTGGATGCTTCAAAATGCGCCGTCGCAACTCAAATTTCCAATTTTGCTGAAAAACATCGCCGTGTGTCACATACAAACGGCGATTCTGGTGTACGACGTCGCAAAAAGGCCCGGGAAGCTCCGCCCCCACCTGCTCTGATAAATAGTCTCCCAGCCAGCTATCGTGATTGCCCGGCAGATAAATGACGCGCGTTCCACTTTGAACGAGATAATAGAGCTCAAAGATCACACGCGCGCCATGTGCGGGAATAACAGACCGATATTCAAACCAAAAATCGAACAAATCCCCCACAATATACAGACATTCGGCATCTTTGCGAATAGCGCGTAGAAAATCGATCAGCGCGTCTTCCCGAACGCGCGGTGGACGGATATATCTGCCCCCACCTATATGCGCGTCAGAAATAAAATAAACTTTGTTTTTTCTCATTGGCAAAATAAAAAAAGAAATTTCACGCCGTTGGAGCGGCATCCACCCCGCGATCATCGCGTTCTAAACCGAGTTCATCCCAAAATCGAGAAGGCGCCATATTTCTACCTGGACGATGACGCACGCAGGAAAGCGTGAGGCGATCCATCGCGCGGGTGATCCCCACGTACAACAACCGACGCTGTTCGGCTAAATCTGCACTGTTCAGGGCGCGTGCATTGGGCAAAATGCGATCTTCGAGGCCGCAAATATAGACCTCTCGAAACTCAAGCCCCTTTGCCGCATGCAACGTCAGCAAATGCACGGCATCGCGGTCTGGGGTATCCAATTCCACTTTGTAGAGATCGGCAAAATCGAGCAAATTGCGAATGCCCTCCTGAAGAGATGGCGCGGCGGCACCGTGGCGTTCGCACAGATCGCGAAAGCGCTGAATCTGATCGGGAGCGTGCAATGCGAGCACATCGGGACGAGGATCTTCGCCGAGCAACATCCGCGTCTGTCCCCGCAGCCGGTCGGCATCCAATCGAGGGTAGTGCTGCACGAGATTGCGAATACACAAATTGGCCGGCCCCAAAAGACGCTGCGCCCCCAGATTGAAATGCACGTGTTCTTCGCGGGAAAATTCCGAATTCCTTACCCCATCGCGCGTGCGAAAAAGCAAGCCCAGAGCAACGTGATCCAAAAGGCGTTCATGCGTCATGCACCGGTAGCGAGAGGCGCGTTCTTTTTTCATAGATTCAAACACGCGATACAAGGCTAATGCCCGTGCGAGTGCTGGCGGATCACTTGAATCTGACGCAATATCATATCGCTCGCAAAGAGGACGCAGATCGCGTACAGTGGTCGCGCCATAGCTTCGCGCCATAGGCAATATATCAACCGTCGGATTGGGCATGCGAGACCTGCCATTGCGACGGGCTTCGCGGTGCAAAACCTGAAAATCGAACGCATAGCCATTGTGTGCGACCAGAATATCAATACCGACAAACGCCTGAAACGCGAGATAAATTTCCTGAAATGTAGGAACCGTGCCTTTGTCTTCTCGCAGGCGCACGGGCGAATAAAATGTATCGACAACGCGCCCATCTCGCACGCGCACAGCCCCCAGACCCGTAATTTGTGCATGCTCGGGATCATCACTCTCGGTTTCCAGCGCAAATGTAGTGTATTCCGGCATATACGCTGGCAAATCTGCGCAACGGATCGCCTGACACAATTTGAGAGCAGCGAGCATCGCACCACACGCCATGCCTCCCAAATGTAAAAAGTGTTCGGGGGTCTTAGGTGGATCTTCGTCAAATGACAAAACCAGAGTATCGGATAAAACATCCAATCGACTGCCAGACACAGCCTCTCGTATAATAAGACCCGGCCGCGCCAGTGCATCCCGGATCAGAGTTGTGAGCATATGTCGCAGCACCTCATCTCGACACGCTACATATAAGGTACCGCCCCTGCGCCAGAGCGGCAACACGCGATTCAGCACAGTATCGAGTCCCGAAAGTTCGAGCGGATCTACAATATCATCAAGATGATTTTTCAGGGATGGCAACTCCGATGTATTCAATTGATCCAGAATATCATCCACCAGATGGGGCAAAGATGCGACCGCGCCTCTTTGCACGGCATTGTGTACCACACCTGCCAGCCCCAGGGCGCGTTCCACCTCCACGCCCTCTTCTTCCGAAACCGTTCGCGGATACAGAAAAGCAGCCTGTTTGAAACTCCCAATATTTTTTTGTTTCTGAAATCCCCGCACCGCCGGGTATAATTTGGGATCTACCGCTTCGAGTTCGCGTCGCAAAAACAACTCCAGGCTCGCGTCATTTGCGCCATCGAGAGCATAGCGCAACACAGACAGAGCGCGGCGGATCACGGGCTGGTCAAACAAGCCCCTGCGATGAGCCATCAGACAAGGTACATTGGCGCGCATAAAAATGCGCTCGAGTTCGCTGCCTATTGCATGTTGGGGATAAAGCACCGCAATATCCCGGTGGATCAGATCGGGTGTTTCCCGGATGCGATCCCAGATATCGCCCGCAATAAACTGTCCCTCTTCCTCAAATGTGTCAAAAGCCAGTCCCCGCACGCGGTGTCCCGATCTCTGGGTATGGATGCTGCGTTCAAACAACACGTCGTTATTGGCGATAAACACGCGCGCCAACCGCAAAATTTCTGCGGATGACCGATAATTTTCCTCCAGAAAAATGGGTGAACGACCTTTGAGAAAGTCATCCCGAAATTGTTCGATATGTTCTGGCCTGGCATAGCGCCACCCATAAATGGATTGCTCGTCATCTGCAACCACAAACACACTGCGATGAGCCGCGCCCAATAAACAAACGAGAGCGTATTGAACCGGATCGGTATCTTGAAACTCATCGACGAGGATGTGTTGAAACTGCGCGCGGTAATCCGACAGAATCTGGCGATGCGAATGCAGCAAATCATGCGCGAGAAAGATGAGATCATCAAAATCGATCAATCGGTTTTTTTTAAGCTCAGCTTCGTACTGATCGAGCAATGCCGCATCCCCTTTTTTCATCGGAACATGCGACTTGTATCGCCGCTGCCACTTCAGGCGATTCACATTTTGCATCACATTATTCAAATTGCTTTCATTGGGATTCAAGCGTGGAAATGCGCGATAGATCAGCGTGCGCTGAAGGTCTTCATCGGCAATGCCAAAATGCGGCGGCAACCCAACCTTTTCTCGATGCTCACGCAGAATTGAGATACAAAACCTGTGAAATGTACCTGCGGTAATAACCTCCGCAGTTTCTTTGCTCAACGTGCGCGATAAGCGGATTTGCAGTTCTGCCGCGGCCTTATTTGTAAATGTAAGCGCTAGGATATTTTCCGGATGGACGCCGCGACGCGAGACCAGATACGCAATGCGTTCGGTCAGTACCCGTGTCTTCCCCGTGCCTGGCCCCGCCAGCACGAGAACGGGACCTATCGGCGCAGTGACGGCTTCGCGCTGGCGTGCGTTTAATGTGATGGGATCGAGTTCTGGCATAGACAAAATTCTTATTTGTTATAAATATCAGGAGACCAGTCAACGACATCGAGTTCCTGTTTGACGAGCACGGCCTTATACGGCGGCGCATTTTTCATCAGCACCACGCCCGCGCCCACCATTGCACATGGCCCCACAATGCGACCGGGCATAATCATAGCACCGATACCCGTACGCGAATAATCTCCAAACAACACGCCGGTAAAACCGGGCGCTTTTCGACGAATACCCTGAACTTCGACCTCAATCTCCGCATCGTCAAAGCGCAGCGTGCCCACCTGTGTACCCGCGCCTATTTCTGCACGCTCGCCAAAAATACCCGAAAGCTGAATCTGATGAGTCACACGACCTTCTTCGAGCATAATACCGCTAAACTCGCCCAAATAGGTAATGTGGCAGTTGGTATCTACCGTACCCGATACCTTGGCAAAAGGACCAATTTTGCAGCGATCGCCGATCACAGTGCGAGATGCGATGTGAGAGCCTTCTAATATCTGCGTATCTTTCCCAATCCAGACCGGCCCCTCAATATAAGCATCTCGGGCAATCGTGGTATTTTCATCGACAAAAATGGGACCGCGAATGCGGGCGTCGGGATCGACCGTAGCTGTTGGCGCAACAACCGCTTCTGTAAGTCCATCAGCCATTTCGGCAAGTGCCATAAACGCAACATTTTTCGGGTGCCAGGGCATGTCCATATCGAACCACGGACCGGGCAAATCGACCGCAATAAGCGCGCGGCCTTCGCCGTAGAGCAGTGGAATAACATCACAAATTTCCTGCCCCTCAGGCGGAAAAATACCGTATTGGGTCCTCGGCACAAAATCGGAAGTATTATCCAGATCGGACAAAATTTCATTTTTAAAAACATAGAGACCTGACAGGGCATGGCCCGATCCGCCTCGGGGTTTATAGGTGTAAGAAGACAAGCTCTGGTCCTTTTCCATGTGTGCGCGTATATGGGATGTGAGATCATCAACCTGTACAATACCAGCGACACCAGAACAGTTTCTATCTCCAAACACATCTAACAGGCGTGGGACTGCATCCGCACCAAAGAAAACATCTCCGAAAATAACCAGAACATCATCAGTACCAATAAAATCAGACGCCAGCCCCACCGCATGCGCCGTGCCTTTTGGCTGCGGTTGCTCGATATAAGTAATGCGACAGCCAAATCGCTGCCCACTGCCAAAATAATTGCGCGCCCGACCGCCCCGATGTCCCACTACAATGCCAATATCGGTAATACCCGCATCGACCAGACGCGAAACCGTCCACTCCAAAAGCGGACGATTGCATATTGGAAACATCGGCTTGGGACGAAAGACATTAAATGGAAAAAAACGTTCGCCCTTTCCCGCCGCGAGAATCAGTGCTTTCATAGAAACTCCGGGATAAAGTGTGAAGTATGAAGTGTGAAGTGCCCCCAGCCCTCCGCCTGTCACTTTATTTTTATCTGCGTTCATCTGCGAAAAACGCTCACATTACTCGCGTTTTTTTCTGCGGATGCTTTTGTATCTTGACATTGCGTGCATTATGGACTACAATTTTTTTGAGACCTCATCGCAAAGGCTTCCACAATGTCATTTTATAAAAATAAATTTAATCTCCTATTGAGCCGTATTGCGCTATTTGCCTTTCCCTTTATCGCCATATTTTTAATAGTGGGATATTTGGGAATAGGAGAACAACGCGATCCCATTTTTCGAGTTTCAGAACTAATTGCACGGCAAAATTTTTCCGAAGCATTATCTGCACTCGACAATCTGGACGCCGACAAACGCGATGCCTGGGATACGCACATCACCGCGTTACAACGCGCGATTTGTCTGATGCACCAGGGCAAATATCCAGACGCACTGACAATTTTTCAGTCTTCAGGCACCACGCGCCCAGAAATTGCCGATTATGTGACCTTTTGGATGGGACAATGCGCCGAGGCCTTGGGACAAGCCAAAGACGCTGAAAATCATTATGCAAAAATTCTGCGCATGAAACCAGTGAGTTTGCTTGGCAATCAGGCGACACTCAATGCCGCACGGGCCGCGCTTGCACAGGGCAATGCAGAAGGTGCTATCGCATATTATCAAACACTTGTTGGCAAGCATCCGCGCGAAGCCGATGCACTGGCAGGACTGTTCAAGGCCTGGATTGCTCTGGGCGATTCTGTTGCTGCGCGCGAGATGCGGTTGCAATTGATCAAAAATTATCCCAAACATCCATCCGCTTACAAAATACTCCCCGCGCCGAGTGATATGCGCGATGTTGAAGAACTGTTTTACGCGGGCGTCGCCTGTATGCATGCCGAAAAATATCAACAGGCTATCGATTTATTGCGCCGAGTGATCGACGAGTCTCAAGATGCCACATGGCGCGGGAAAGCGCAATATGAACTGAGCCATGTGTATTATCGCAATCGAAAATATCTCAAAGCCGAAAGCGCGTTTGACCGCGCCTTCAAAGTGTATCATGTGCCCGAAGCACTATTTTACCTGGGCCGATGTGCCATCAAGCGCGGACACGATTTAACGGGAACAACGCGGTTTCGAGAATTTGTGCGCCGCTATCCCAATGCAAAGACCGCACCCGAAGCACTCTGGCAGGCCGCCATGGCTTACGAGCGGCGGGGGCGTCATAGCGATGCACGCAAACTATTTATAGCACTGGCAAAAGCCTATCCCAAAAGCACTTATGCCGACCAGGCGGCGTGGCGTGCGGGATTCGCGCTTTATCAAACGCGGCAATACACGGCTGCTTCCAAAGCCTTTTTGCGCCTGGCGCGCCAAACCTCTGCGAGCCATCTGCGCGATCAAGGGTATTACTGGGCGGGCAAAAGTTATCAAAAATTGGGACAAAAAGCAGAAGCGCGATTCTGGATTGAACGCGCCTCAGAAGGGTTTCCAACCTCTTATTACTCAACACGAGCACATGCGGTCCTGGGCAAAACAGAAAATGCCTATATCGAAGTGCCCCAACCGGGCGAACACCTGTCAGTTGGTCAATCCTATACGCCTTCGCCGTATATCCCAAAAGGAGATATATTGGCGTCTATCGGGTTATATCGAGATGCCGAGCGAGAATACGACCGCGCTCGGCAAATTCTCGGGCGCAATTTATTTGCCCTGGATGATTTGAAGCCGCGCTATGAGCGCGTTCGCGCCATGCACAAGGCACTTCAAATTTCCGCGCAGATTGTAATGTTGGAACGCGCACACGGGATATCCATGACACGAGCTTCATTCCGGCGGTTGTATCCAACGTATTATTGGGGCGAGATCAACCAGATAGCGCGAAAAATGAATTTGGACCCCAATCTCATGATTGCCATCATGCGACAGGAAAGCGCGTTTAATACAACTGCTGTATCTCGCGCGGGCGCACGCGGCCTGATGCAAGTAATGCCACAAACGGGACGGGACATGGCCCGACTTATCAAGCTCAAAAATTTTTCAACACAAGACTTGCACGATCCCCATACATCGATTTTATTGGGCGCAAAACACCTCTCCGACCACATGAGGGCATTTCGAAAAGATAAGCACAGGCAACTCAGTTTGGCACTATCGGCTTATAATGCAGGTCTGGATGCTGCAAAGCGGTGGGCGAAACGCCTCACAAAACAAGATGTCGATGAATTTATAGAGCGCATTCCCTACAAAGAAACCCGCAATTATGTGAAACTCGTGTACCGCAATTATCGAGTTTATTCTTACCTCAACGATGCACAGCCAGAGGTAGAAATATCATTGGGATATAAAAATGAATGAGCGACCGCTGTGGCTAATTCTGGAAGACGCATTTATCATCATGTGCATCGGAGCACTCTGGCCCGGCATCCTGGGCTGGCAGGGCTGGATCTGGGATATGGTGCAATATATCGCACTCATTGGGCTCGTGTGGATTTTAATCCGGCGAATTGGTCGCTATCGAATGAGGCGGGAAGAGGGTGACGACGATTAACAGACCTTCTCTCCCAAATTTACACAGGAATCCCGAACATGGACGAACATGAAAAATTCTTCTTTGACCTCAACGGCTACCTCGTCGTCGAAGACGCTCTAACACCCGACGAAATTGCCGCGTGTAACAAAGCCATTGACAACAACCCCGACAGGATGCGCATTCGTCCGCCAGAGCAATCCCTCTCCGGTGAGTCCAAAACACTCAAGGGCAAACACGGGCGCACCGATTTGGGTGGCATGCTCACCTGGCCCAAACCCTGGTGCCAACCCTTCCGCGATTTACTCGCCCATCCAAACATCGTGCCCTACGTCGCGGAATTGCTGCGCGAAGACTGTCGTCTGGACCACCTCTATGGCATCATCATGGAAAAAGGAGCCGAGGGCCATGTCATCCACGGCGGGGGCACCGCTGACGACCTGACGCACTTCTATCAATTTCACAACGGACGCATGCGCTGTGGCCTCACCGTCGTCTCGTGGGTACTCACCGATTGCAACCCCGGCGAGGGCGGATTTGCCTGCATTCCCGGCAGCCACAAATCCAACTACAGAACTCCTCGCGATGTCGCACGTGTAGATCGGGATATGGGCGTAGTAAAGCAAGTCCCGGCAAAAGCGGGATCGGCCATCATATTCACAGAAGCACTGGCACATGGCACGCTCCCCTGGACAGCCGACCATCAACGCAGATCTATTCTCTACAAATACTCGCCCGGCACGCTGACCTATTCAGCGCGGTATTTGCCGCCAGATGTTGAAAACGCGCTCGACGAATTCACACCCACACAACGCGCTCTGCTCGAACCTCCCTACCGCACAAATCGCCCGCGCGTTACCCAAATCCCATGAATATCCTCATCCTCGGTGGCAACGGCTTTCTCGGTCCTTATGTCGTCAAAGCGCTCGAAGACCACCACCAGCTTCGCGTCACCGACCTCATGCCCATCGATACACCGCACGACACGCGGCAGATCGATGTATCCGATTTCGCCCAGGTCATGTCCGCTGCAGAGGGCATGGACGTCATCATCAACTGCTCTGTTCAGCGCACCCATCGCAAAATCGCTTTTGGCGTGAACACAATGGGAACGCACAATGCACTCCGCGCCGCAGTGGCCTGTAACATGAAACGCTTTATCAACACGGGACCGCGCTTCTCACTCGTCGGCCCTTCCTACCTCGATTACGACCATACCATTTCTGAAAAAATCCCTCCACAACCCGGCACAGAACTCTATGCGATGAGCAAAGGCCTCGGCCTCGAAATCTGCCGACTCTTCAGCGAACACCATCCGCTGCACGTCCTCTCGCTCATCTTCTCGCGCTTTCGAGAACCCACCGCCGATCCACACAACACCGATGACAGCACCCTCAGCATATCGGCCAGAGATGCCGCACAAGCCGTTAAGTGCGCCATAGAAGTCGATATTCAAACACTCCCATCGCGCTTTGAAGCCTTCTTCATCACCACAGACCTGCCGCACAACCGCTTCCCAAATGCGCGCGCACGCACAATACTCGGCTTTGATCCCCGGGACAAACTTGAAGCCTACTGGACAAAACCCGGCTAAATCGCCACCTGCTGTCCCGTCTTTGCCGATTTAAAAATCGCGTCAATCAACCCCATTGAGGCACGCAATTGATCGGGCGTCACATTCGGCTTTGCCTCTCCCCGGCACGCGGCGATCAAATTTTCATAGAGCTGATTGCGTTCGTGAATGGCCTCTATCGTCTCGGCAGAATCCATATCTTCCGTCTGCACAGTGATTTGGCTATTGACCCCCTGTGCGGTAATACATCCCTTCGTACCCACCACATACCAGTGAGGCGCGGGAAGAATCGTCATATTGCTCGCCTCCAGATACGCTGTCACACCCCCTTCAAACCGCATCAGACATGAAAAATGGTCATCTACCTCATCGCTGAATACAATGCCGCGCGCATCTGCCGACACGTCAGTTAACGGACGATCGACGAGCCGAAGCACCTGATCGCCACAGTGCGGCGCATAATCGTACACCATCCCACCGCCATAATCGCGTTGAATGCGCCACGTCGGATTAAAGCCCTCAATCCCCCACTTAGTCCATCCTTCGCCGTATTGCGACCACACCCGACGCACATGCTGCACCTCCCCGATGCGCCCACTTGCCACACACTTCACAATCGCCCGATACTCCCCATCATATCGCCGCGACTGATGGCAATGAATCACCACACCGGCCTGCTCGGCAGCATCAATCATCTGTTCGGCTTCGGCGCGCGTCATCGCAAACGGCTTATCCACAAACACATGCTTACCCGCCTCAGCAGCCTGTACCGCAAGTTCACAATGCGTATTCGGCGGTGTGGTCACAATAACCAACTGAACGCCATCATCCGATAGCAAATCGCCAAAATGCTCGTAAATCGCCGCTTCGGGATTATCTTTTGCCGCCGCCTGACGGCGCACCTCGGTCATATCGCACACGGCTGTCAACCGCGTATCTTCTCGGTTGTTAATCCAGTTCCTGTGTGCTCCCGTAGCAACTTTCCCATACCCGACAATACCAACACCCATTTCTCGACTCATTTTTTTCTCCTATATTCATCCCCCAGGCAAATCCCGACCCTTTGTACAACCGGGTCCACCGGCCGCCATATATCCAGAACTCGCCCCATTGGGATCATCCGTAACCCAAAACGAAAATAATCGCCCCGATCGCAAATAAAACCTGAATACCACAGGACGCCCAGCAATCGAAGATAAATTTTTTCCAGAAGTCCACAAAACCTCGCAACAGGTGCGATCCACACAAAGCGGTACACACTGATCCGCACTTAAACCCTCGACTGGCCGCCCATTTTCTTCCAGCACTTCCACCCGCAATTCACCCTTCGGCACCTCCACATTCACAAATAACCTGTGCCCCTTAAAAACCACAGGACGCGTGGTCAGGATACCGCCACTGGCATCTGCATCCATAGATGCAAAGCCGTCTCGCCGAATAGTCGCCAACCCCGTACTCGCGCCCGCATACATCACGCGCCGACTTCGCCCAAACGCTCCCACATCTGTCTTACCGAGCTTTGGCGACTGACCGGAAAAACCCGTAAAATAAATCCACACTTCATCCCCCACAACCATACAAACGCCGCCCACCGCGTGCAAATACGCCCGATTCCAATCGCCAATACGGCGCGACGAGGCGAGAAAAGGCGTGCGATTTGGGCGGCTAAAATGAAACCCATCGCGGCTATACCCCAGTTCCAAATCCATTGTTTTGGGTACACCCTTCTCCGCACAAATATCATTTTCAGGCCCGCGAAAAATTGCGAACAGCCCCAGCATCAAACTCTCATAAGGCGTTGCATTCACATCGTAAAGTGCGACTCGGTGATCGGGCAGTGCGGGATCGGGCAGTGCGAGACTGTCAATGCGCTGCCAGAGAACCTCATCTCTATCCTGATCCCATGTAGGTAAAAAATCATCGCACTCCCGATAAAATCGCGCGCGCAAATTGGCACTCTGCCGCCGAATGCTCATACACCACTTTTTGCGAAATGGATTGTAAAAAAATGACGAATTATCGCCCACGGGTGTTGTCACAACAGGATCAGACCAGTGAATCCCATCGGGCGATGTGTGCAACCAGCCTTCTGATACAGTCGCGTTTCTCCTTGTATCATACCGATAATATTGAAACATCTTAAAACGTTCTTCAGATCTTTCCGCATCATAGTCCAGCCACACCAGACACCCATCTCTATCGTATCCATCCCGATTGGGCCATACGAGATTTGTACCGCGCACAACATCGAGATCCGGACGCTCCCAGTGGATACCATCTCGACTCATTGCCATTGCCGTACTGTGAAACCAGCCCGGCATGTACCACAGCTTAAACAAACCATCTTCGGGGTCGTACCACGCACCGTCATTAAACGGTGCAGCCATCGGACAATAGCCATTGTCCATCTCTTCATCCGTCTCGGGACTCAGAACGGGACTCGCCTCGTGGACTTTTGCCTCGCCAAAAACCCTCGTTAGAGAAGTAGATGCAATCAAAAAATCATCTACAAATAACTGCCTGCCCAGATCGATGCAAATTACCTCTGGCGGATCGTCCAAATAGGGAACGGGAACAGGTGCCGTGCCGCCTTCATCCACATCGCGAGGGGGCCAGGTCTCTGGCAACACAATCCCATTGTACAGCGTTTCACCTGATGCATTCATAATCTCATCCCATATTCTATTTCAGTGTCACAACCCCTTTGATATAGCTCTCATCACCCGCCAAAATTTGCGCCATCAAAGACGGATAATCTTCGAGCGCTGCCGTATGTGTCACCAGCGGTTTGAGATCAATAATACCTTTGTGAATGAGGCGAATTGCAGGGCCAAAAGTATCTCGCAATTTTGAAGCCGGCGCGGAATTGACAACGGTGAATCCCCCCAAATGCCACTTTGTGGGGTCAAAAGAGGCGGTCTGCCCTTTGAGCCAGCCAAAGAGATTGATGCGCCCGCCCCGTTTCACAATATCGGTAGATAGATCCAGACCGGCCTGGCTGCCAGAAGTATCGACAACCACGTCAATCTCTCTGCTCTTGAGTTCCCACGATAGATCAGAAAGATCAACCTCAGCCGTATTATACACCTCGCCAACGCCGAGTTGTTGTGCCAAATCCAGACGGCTTTGAACAATATCCAGAACGATCAACTCGTCGAGCGGATAGCGCAGAAGCCCTTGCAAAATCAGCAAGCCCATAAATCCACAGCCGACGACCACAATGCGATTCCCGGGCTGAATCTGGCAATGGTCAATACCCGTAACAGCACAGGACACGGGTTCGACAATCCAGTATTCATCCGGCAAATCGGATTCTGGAATTTTGAAAACGCGCTGAGCGGATAAGTTGCGAACATTGGCAAAACCACCGCCAGCAACCCGATCGCCCTCTTTGAAATCCGTAACACCAGCACCTATTTTGGCGATATAACCAACGCCTTCGTGTCCCGGTGGTGCCATCGGGTACATCTGATTGCCGAGCTTAGCCGTAACCACATCCCACGAACATATCCCACACGCGCCGCCTTCAATTTGCACTTCGTTCTCACCGGGATCGGACACCACCTGTTCAAACAGTTCAATACTGCCATCGTCTAAATAGCGAAGCGTTTTATTTGACATCGTCTTCTCCTGTTATTTACACACTCCGTTGATCAAACCAGGCGCGGTAAGCCCGCACGCCGGATTCGAGATCGTATTTAGGCTCGTAACCGAGCTGGTCTCGGGCAAGGGTAATATCGAGTGGCGCGCCGCGCTCGAGGTTGACGCCCGGTCCAACCTCATACCGGGGATTGCCCGGCGAATGCCGCCGCACGACTTCGATAATTTCGTCAATGGGATTGTACGTGCCCGTCGCTATATTAAAAGATCGACTGGCGGCATTTGTCGCCCTGAGCATGAGCAAAACACCCCGTGCTGCATCTTCGATATAAGTCCAATCCGCCTTTTGATCGCGGCCTTTGGGCAGGCTTACATCCTGTCCACTTAGCCCGGCAAAAATGCGCGTATTAAAACCCGCGTCCGGACCAGGTGCATTGGGAGGACCATATAAAAAAAAGAGGCGAGCACATAGAACATCAACGCCATAAGTCGCATAATACTGGTGGCAGAGATGTTCTGACATAGCCTTGGTCGCGCCATAGGGATCGCTGGGAATCATGGGGGTGTCTTCAGTCAGCGGTCCGTCTTGCTTGCCATAAACCGCGCCGCTGGATACATATACCACCTTCAGACTGCCAGCCTGTCGCGCAACTTCGAGGATGTTGTGCGTCCCCCCCACATTGACCTGTGTCGCAAAATGGGGATTGTCGCGCACATCTCCTCCCAAAAGCGCGGCCGTGTGAACAATACCCGTGAGGTCCGGGTTATTGCACACAATCTCATTAATATGTGCGAAGCCCAGGATATTGCCTTCAACAAAGGTGATGCGATCAGACACCTGGGACAAAAAATCGTCGTGCCGTTCAAACATATCAAAAGCGATGACGTCTTCGCCCTCTTCGGCGAGGAGTTTGGCGACCCAAGAACCGACAAAGCCAGAGCCTCCGGTAACGAGAATGGACATATTGATCTCCAGATAAAATAAATAATGACAATTTTTCGGCCTTATGATAATTGCCCCCCTGGGGGATGTCAACGGCTTTGTGCGAAAGGCTTGACTTTGGCAATGGATTTCGTAACCTCATACGCGACATATATTCTTATATCACTATTACGGAGGATAACAATGGCAACAGTAAAACTGACCGTTCACGCAGGCCCTCACAATCGGATCAACTGTCCGGTTTCGGCGGTGGTCGAAATACCAGAAAGCGCGACAACGGCAACCTTGAGCACGGAAAATGCAGAAGTTCCCTGTCAGGTAACGCCCCTAAGCGACGGTTTGCAGGTCAATTTCATTGTCGATAATCTCGAAGCGGGACAAACCGCTGAGTACGAACTCGCAATAGGAAAAGAACCAGCGGACTCTGGACGCGGTGTGGAAGTATCACAAGGGGAAAGTGAAGTCTCTGTCTCGATTGGCGGCCAGCATTTTACGACCTATTGCTATGGCAAAGAACTCGCGCGACCACTTTTGTATCCCGTCATCGGGCCTTATGGCGATCCGGTAACGCGGCGATTGGCTACACCGGCAGACGGACGGGAAATGGATCACCATCACCATCGTTCAATCTGGATTGCACACGGAGAAGTGAACGGCGCGGACAACTGGTCAGAAGGCGAATCTCACGGGCGCATTTTGCATCGGGACTTTGAATTGCTCGAAAGCGGACCCGTATTGGGGCGAATTGTATCAAATAGCGACTGGGTCGGCATGGATGGTTGGACAGGACCTCCGGGTAGAAATCGTGAGATTTTGGATCAGCGTGCCGAGTGGATTGTGTACAACACGCCCTCTTCCATACGAATCATGGATTTGCGCCTCACGCTCACCGCCCAAAATATGGATGTGTTATTCGGCGACACAAAAGAAGGCGGTCTGGCGTCTATTCGCGTAGAAGAGTCAATGGAAGTCAAGCGCGACCTCGGCGGCAAAATCGAGAACGGCATTGGCGGCATCGATGAAGACGAGACCTGGGGAAAACGCGCGCCGTGGTGCCATTATTCAGGTCCAGTAAACGGCAATATAACAGGCGTTGCCATCATGGATCACCCCGACAGCTTCCGGCATCCCACGCACTGGCACGTACGCAATTACGGGTTGATGACAGCCAATCCTTTTGGACACTCGTATTTTTACGGCGATGAAAGTCGCCGCGGGCATCACACACTCTCGCAGGGCGAGTCGCTCGTCGGTATTTATCGCTATTATTTTCACAAAGGCGACGCCACCGATGGCAATATCCGCGAGCGGTATCACGACTTCGCCCACCCACCGCAGGTTGAACAGGATTGAAGGATTTGATCATGGACCTCAATCTCACCAATAAAATCGCCCTCATCACCGGGGGCAGCCGCGGTATTGGTCGCGCAACCGCATTGCGATTTGCCGCAGAAGGTTGCAACATCGCCCTGTGCGCGCGCGGGCAAGCAGGCATAGACAAAACACTCGACGAAATTCGCGCACACGACGTCGAGGTATTTGGACTCGCGCTCGATGTAGCCGAACCCGGCGAAACCGAGCGATTTGTCAATACAGCCGCAGATGCACTCGGCGGCGTTGATATCCTCGTCAACAACGTGGGCGGCACAGCCGGATCGCGCGAACTGCTCACCTCCACAGACGCCGATTGGCAGCAAACCTTTGACCTCAACCTCTTTCACGCGGTTCGCGCCAGCCGCGAAGCTGTTCCCCACATGACAAAAAGAAATGGCGGCAGTATCGTCACCATCTCTTCCATATCCGGTTGGAAACCCGCAAACAGGGGCGCGCAATACGGCGCGACCAAAGCGGCTGAAATATTTCTCGCTGGCGCGCTCGCGTGGGAACTGGCAGACCACAACATCCGCGTCAACACCGTCTGCCCAGGCTCGCTCCTTTTCTCAGGCGGCGGCTGGGAACGCTTCCAAAACGAAACGCCGGAAGAATACGAGATATTCCGCACGCGCGAATTTCCCGCACAGCGACTCGGCACGGACTTTGAAGTCGCCGATGTCGTCGTATTTCTCTCATCCGATCGCGCGAGTTGGATCAACGGCGCATCCATTCCCGTAGATGGCGCGCAGGGAAGACCCACGGCTTTTTGAGCCATCGCACAATGAAATCGGGCATATCGAATGACTCGGCATGCCCGATTTTGTGTTTATGGTTTATCTTTTAGAACTTTGTGATTTTTCAAGTGTTGCTTATATTAAACCTATATTGCGGACAGCATTACTGACCCTGTCACAAGGAGAGACATCATGTCCCTTCTCGAAACAATCAATTCACCTGACGACTTAAAGTCCCTGTCAATAGAAGAATTGCACCAGGTCTGTGCGGAATTGCGGCAATATATCATTGACGTAGTGACTGAGATTGGTGGACATTTTGGATCCAGCCTGGGGGCGGCGGAATTGACGGTGGCTCTGCACCATCTATACAACACGCCTCAGGACAAAATTGTGTGGGATGTGGGGCATCAGGCGTACGGGCACAAAGTACTTACCGGGCGGCGCGAAGCACTCAAAACCATTCGCCAGCCGGGCGGCATCAGTGGGTTCCCGATGCGATCAGAGAGTCCGTACGACACATTTGCCGTAGGACATGCGGGCACATCGATCTCCGCAGCACTGGGATTTGCGACACAGCGCGATTTGATGGGCGAAAAGCACAAAGTAGTCGCCGTTATTGGCGACGGTGCTATAACGAGTGGGATCGCGCTTGAAGGATTGAACAATGCCGGTGCATCCAATCGCGACCTGCTCGTCATTCTCAATGACAATCGCATGTCAATCTCGCCCAATGTCGGCGCTATTTCGCATTATTTGACGCGCATTATCACCGATCCGATTTACAATCGCGTGAGAGATCGGATCACAAATGATCCGCTTTACAAAAAAATCAAAAGAGAAGTCTGGAATTTGGCCGGGCGCATTCCCGTCGTAGGCGAAAATCTACGCCGCGCGCTGAGTGGGTTCGAAGAAGGGTTAAAGGGCCTGCTGGTACCGGGCATTCTTTTTGAAGAACTGGGATTTTTGTACCTGGGACCTCTGGACGGCAATAATCTGGAAGAGATGGTAAAAACCCTGAAGAATGTGCGGGATCTGAAGGGTCCTGTGCTATTGCACGTACACACCATTAAGGGCAAGGGCGCAATTCAAGAAGATGAGGAAGATCCGTATGGTGCCGCTTCGATAAAATATCATTCGATCAGCCCGCCATCCCCCAAAACCCCACTGCCCAAATATCAGACGGTTTTTGGCGAAGCAATGATTGAGCTTGCCAATAATGACAGCCGCATTGTAGGCGTGACAGCCGCAATGTCCGAAGGCACGAGTCTGGACATTTTTTCCGAAGCGCATCCCGACCGCTTTTTTGATGTGGGCATTGCCGAACAGCACGCCGTGACATTTTCAACCGGAATGGCACTTGAAGGCATGCGCCCCGTCGCAGCGATTTATTCCACATTTTTACAACGGGCTTACGACCAGATCATCCACGATGTCGCCCTGCAATCGGCACCGGTGATTTTCTGTATGGACCGCGCCGGACTGGTGGGTGCAGATGGCCCCACGCATCACGGCGATTTTGATCTGTCCTATTTAACCTGCGTGCCCAATATGATTGTAAGCGCGCCAAAAGACGGCGACGAATTGCGCGATTTGTTATACACGGCGGTGCAGCAAGTCGATAACCCCTTTGCCATTCGGTATCCCCGCGGCAACGTGCATACACCGCTTACAGGGCGCGCTCCCGAAGTCTTGAAAATCGGTTCCTGGGAAGCATTGGCCGATGGTGAGGATCTGGTTTTCCTCGCAGTGGGCACAATGGTAGATCACGCCTGCCAGGCGCGAGAAAAACTCATGGAAGCCGGCATTTCTGCCGCTGTAATCAATTGCCGATTTGTCAAACCCATGGATCTGGAAATGCTCGACAATCTGGCCGACCGCTATCAGGTACTGATCACCGTTGAAGAAAACACCATTGAAGGCGGGTTTGGATCGGGCGTTGCGCGTTACTTGAGCGACCAGATGCGAGAGGGCCAGCGCGTACACACCCTGGGCATTCCCGATCGCTTTTTCCAACACGGCTCACAAGGCGCGCTGCGCGACGAAGCGGGCATCTCACCCGAAGCAATAGCAGCAACCGCCCAGCGCGTTGTTGCGCGAGAACCCGTTGAATATTGAGCGGACCAAAAGGCTTCCCAATGCACTACTTCAAGAACTTCAAAGGATTCAAAGACGTCAGTATTGAACTGCTGCACCCGTTCACACTGCTGATCGGCCCAAACGGATCGGGCAAGACGAACGTCATTGAAGCAATCGAGTTGCTTTCCTTTGTCTCACGAGGTCAACCCCTCTATGAGATTGCTGATGTTGGTCGCACCGAAACTGGCCTCCAGATCCGCGGCGGTCTTCAGGCTTGTGGTCGCACGGGTCAAGACATATTCTCATTAGAGTTTGAGGCTACTTTAAGGCTTGGCCGTGGTGCATACAAACCAGTCATCTACTCACTACATATTTGTACTCAACCACACCCTCAGATACTGAAAGAGGAGTTGAGATTCGATGGCCGTATAATCTACGAAACACTGCCCAAGAACCCTGAATCACCATCTCGTGACTTAGCGGTGAAATATGACAACTTTGCCCGCGGCGGAAAGAATCCCCAAACAGCGGCCTCATCAGAGCGTTCCGTCCTATCTCAGTATCGAGAAATCGCACAGAAAAATCGCAACATCAAAGAATGCAATCGGCTGGTGCGAGCAGTCATGCGCCACTTGCAAGCCTCATTTGTCTTCGATCCAAATCCAAAATTGATGCACGGCTACGAGCGGATCGGGAACAATATTCTCTCTAAAGATGGAGCAAATCTATCGGCAGTGCTTTACTCGCTTACCGATGGAAACGAGACTCAGCGGGCATCTTTAGATCGGTTGCTTTCGCAAATAAGTCAGCTTCCGGACGAGCCTTATGAAGAGTTTAGCTTTACAGCAACAGATCTCGGCGACGTGATTTTTAGGTTACGCGAAAAAACGGGTTATACAGCCGATGCCCGTTCATTGTCTGATGGCACCTTGCGAATGCTCGCTATTCTGACGGCTCTGGAGACCGTCCAGCAAGGTTCGCATATTATTGTGGAAGAGTTTGATAATGGCCTGCATCCAAGTCGCGTAGGCGTTCTGACCTCTGCAATAGCGGATGCGATTGAACGCCGGGACCTGCGCGTGCTGGTCACGACGCATAATCCCGCTACCATGAACAATTTGACTGCCGAGCAGATGAAAGGGGTCGTTCTTTGTACCTGGAGCGAGGAAAAGCAAGCCGCCGATCTTGTTGCTTTGGACAGCTTACCGAGATCCGATGAATTGCTCGAGCGTGGACAGTTAGGAGATCTCGTATCACGCCGTGTCATTGAGCAATATCTCGCGCCCGAGTTCGAGAAACAGCATCACCAAAAGATGCGAGAGTGGGTTGAGGCTCTACCATGAACTCGCCGCGAGTGTATGTGATTGATACGAGTTATTTGCTGGAGATATTTGCAGTTCCCAAGTGCACTAACCCAAAAGCACAAGATAAGATAAAAAGCCTCCTTACCTCCGCTGTCGAGAATAAAGCACGGCTGTACGTCACTGTCCCATCCATATACGAATTAGCGAATCACATCTCTGATGTCCCTAACGGCAACGTACGTCGGTCATTGGCAGAACAGGTGCGAGATACCGTTCTATCGAGCCTCAACGATGGAATGCCGTGGACGATCATCCCCTCCCAACAACCCGATACCTTCAAAAACTTGATCGTGAGCTTTGTCAATAATCACGTCATCCAGGACATTGATTTAAGCGACAGTACCTTAATTGACGAGGCCCACAGGCTCAAGCGCGAAAGATATCAGAGACGGGGTTCGCCAGTGCATATCTGGACCACAGACGAAGCTCTGAAAGCCTGGGAACCGGATAACGAACCTGATGCTTACTTGGGAGAAAAAAAATAGAGATCATTGGAAACCGACAAATGTTATCTCTATTTACATTAAGCTCTGGACAATAGGAAAATGCCCACGACTAAAATTGAACGCATTTTTGAAATTATTGAAGATACGCGGGCTTTTAGATTTTGTGGACCTGGTGATGACCTCGATAGGCAAACAGCGGTTTGCATTGGGTTTCGCCATCTTGTAATCCAACTCCAAAGGTTGGCATCTCCGCTACTTCCAGAACCCGAAAGGGAACGGCTCAATAACCTTGATGTTGAAATCGATAATATTTTTTCCGTCTATGAGGCCCATGCAGAACTTGAAGTCCTCCTCATAGACATTGAAACCGCGCTGAATCATGTCAATAGCGATGCACTTAGTGTAGCAACTCCCAACCAAATTATTCAGCCAGTAGTAATCGATCAACTTCAAGAAGTGTCGTCATCAAATTTTGATACCACATTTCTGGTCCAACTGTGCAAAGAGATCAATTCATGTTTTTCGCACGGCAACATCGTGGCTACGGCATTAACTATGCGTGCTGTCCTCAATTATGTGCCACCCATTTTGGGGCATACAACCTTTGGCCAAGTGCTTGCACACAGCGGACGTAGCCTCAAAGAAAGTTTCATACATCTACAAGAAGGATTACGCAAAATCAGCGATCTCCATGCTCATAGGACCATTGCCAAGTTGGACATTTATCCCTCAAAATCCCAAATTGAACCTTACAAACCCCAGTTTGAAATTCTCCTTCACGAGGTGTTGTCGAAGCTCACACAAAATAGATCGGCAAAATAAATAATCGCATAACAATATGTAGGAAACAGGGCAATGAAGTCATTTATCAAAAAAACCGCGAGTATCCTTTTAGCACTTGCTGTAGTCGGTGCCTTGATCTGGGGTATATATTGGATTATCTCCTCAATATGGGATGCCCTCGTATCAGTTGACACAAAACTCGCTGTTGGGATAGTGGCTGCATTCACCACAGTACTCGGTGCAACTCTCACTGTTACAATAGGTAAGTATCTTGAGCGGAAACAGGCAGTCGAAGCGCATTTTAGGGAACGTAAGGTAGAGATCTACGATGAGTTCTTGGGGGAATTCTTCAAGCTATTTGAAAACCAAAACAATATGGATGACTCCAGATTAGTTTCCTTTTTTCAAGAGTGGAATCGAAAAGTGACAGTGTGGGGCGGATCGGAAGTTCTCCGATCTTATATTAAATGGATGGGCCATTTAAAAAGCAGCGAGCCTAATGCCGAATCAATGTTTTTGATGGGCGACTTTGTGCTTGCCGTACGAAAAGATTTGGGTCTCTCAAACAAGGGAATTGACCGCAAGACATTTGCGTCTTTGATACTGAAAAACCCGGATTTGTTTCTCGATATGGCTCTAAAGAATCCCAGAGTAACCTTAGCAGAGTTGGCAGTTGAGGAACAAAGACTTGGACTATCACATATCTAACCAGGCACTTAACGCGTCGATAGAGCAAAAGCAAGTTCTATGAACAATAAAACCATATTTTCAACGTATTTGAAAGATCTCACCGCTGTAGCCCAACAAGGCGATGCACGGGAGGAGAGCTTCTACCCAGCACTGGCAGATATGCTAAAGAAAATGGCTGACGCGACTGATAGGCCACATGTACACGTCACCACTCTTCCCAGACCCACCGAAGGCGGCAACCCCGATTTTCGACTCTGGAATGGAACAGACCGCATCATCGGTTATATAGAGGCCAAGAAACCTACCGAAGAACGATTGGATATTATCGAAAATTCTGAACAGCTCAAACGCTATTGCGCCACGTTTCCAAATCTCATCCTCACCAACTTCCTCGAGTTCCGCCTGTACCGAAATGGTGAACGCGTCGAGACCGTCCTATCTGGCCGTCCCATAGTGCTCAATAAACTGGGCACAACGCCACCACTCGAAAATCAAGATGCTCTCTACACTATCCTCAACCGATTCCTGGAATTCGCGCTGCCCCAAACGTTTACCGCTGAATCTCTCGCCGTTGAACTGGCAAAACGCACGCGCCTCCTCCGCGATGTAATCGGTGAGCAATTGCGCGATGAACAGGACAGCAGAATCGCTGGTTTCTTTGAAGCCTTCCAGACCTATCTCATCGGATCATTGACACCCGACGATTTCGCTGATCTGTTCGCACAAACCATCACCTACGGCCTGTTCGCCGCACGCACCCGATCCGGCGATGGCTTCAATCGGCGTATCGCATTCGACAATATCCCGCACACCATCGGCGTCTTGCGCGACCTGTTCCGCTACATCTCGCTCGACGACTTGCCCGATCAACTCGCCTGGTGCGTAGATGACCTCGCCGAAGTTTTGGCCGTGGCCGACGCGCCCGGTATTCTTGAACGCTACTACCGCAAAGGCAAGGGTAACGACCCCATCGTGCATTTCTACGAAACCTTCCTGGCACAATACGACCCTGACGAGCGTGAGCGACGAGGCGTTTATTACACGCCTGAACCCGTGGTGGGCTACATCGTGCGATCCCTGCACGGTCTCCTCAAGACGGAATTTGACAAGCGCGATGGCCTCGCCTCCGATGGCGTCACCTTGCTTGATCCCGCAGCCGGCACCATGACCTTTGTGGCTCAAGCTGCCCAGCAAGCTGTCGCAGAGTTCGAGACCAAATACGGCAGCGGCGGGCGCACGGAGTTTATCCGCTCCCATATTCTCAAGAATTTCTATGCTCTTGAACTGATGATGGCACCTTATGCCGTCGGCCATCTCAAAATGAGCTTTTTCCTCGAAGAACTCGGCCACCGCCTTGACGACAACGAGCGCGTGCCCTTCTACCTCACCAACACCCTCGACACAGAGGAACTGGAACAGAGCCGCTTGCCCGGCCTCTCCGCGCTGGCAGAGGAATCGCGTCTGGCTGGTGCTGTCAAAAAGCAAACCCCGATCCTCCTCATCCTGGGCAATCCACCCTACTCGGGGCATTCGAGCAACACCGGCACTTGGATACGAGAATTGATTGATGGCAAGATGGTGGAAGGCGAATTGATCGGCGGGTACAAACAGGTAGATGGCGAGCCGTTGGGTGAGAAAAATCCGAAATGGCTTCAAGACGACTACGTCAAATTCCTCCGTTTCGCCCAATGGAAAATTGAGCAAGCCGGGCGGGGCGTCGTTGGCATGATCACCAACCACAGCTACCTCGACAACCCCACCTTTCGAGGCATGCGCCAAAGCCTGATGCACACCTTCGACGACATCTATATCCTCGACCTGCACGGCAATTCGTTGAAAAAAGAGACGGCTCCGGACGGCAGCCCCGATAAAAACGTCTTCGATATCCGTCAAGGTGTGGCAATCGCTTTTTTCGTCAAGCGCGGCAAAAAGAAAAAGCGCGATGCAATAATACATTACGCCGAACGCTACGGCACACGCGAAAGCAAGTATGACTATTTGGACGATCATGACCTCGGCGGCACAGAATGGCAAAAAATAACCCCGCGCTCGCCATTCTATATGTTCATCCCCCGCGACGACGCACGCGAAGCCGAGTATCGCCGGTTCCCTTCTGTTTCCGATATATTCCCAATCAACAGTGTCGGGATTGTCACCGCACGTGACCGCCTGACAATTCGCTGGTCAGAGCAAGAAGCGTGGGACATCGTACGTGCGTTTTCGCAAATGGATGAGGAATTGGCGCGACAGGCGTACGAACTCGGCAAAGATGCACGAGACTGGAAAGTGACGCTGGCGCAACAAGATTTGCTCTCGTCTGGTCCCAACCGTGAGAGCGCAGTCCCGATCCTCTACCGACCCTTTGACGTGCGCCATACCTATTATACTGGACGGTCGCGCGGATTCTTATGTATGCCTCGCCCTGAAGTTATGCAACACATGCTGGCTGGAGAGAATCTCGCGTTGTGTATTGGACGCCAAGGGCATGTTGTCGGTGCTGGTGAATGGAATTTGATCTACTGCTCACAGAGAATAGAAGACTTCAATCTGTTTTATCGTGGCGGAAACGTGAACTTCCCTCTCTACATCTACCCCACCGCTGACCGCGATGACCTCTTCGCGCAACTCGAACCAACAGAGCGACAACCGAACCTCAATCCGAATCTGTTTGCAGCACTGGAGAACGCGCATGGTAGCGAGCCATCGCCCGAGGCGATTTTCCATTACATCTACGCCATTCTCCATGCCCCGACCTACCGCGAGAAATACGCAGAGTTTTTGCGAAGCGACTTCCCGCGCGTCCCATTCACAGCGGACAAATCCTTGTTTATCAAAGTAGCATCGCTCGGCAAACGACTATCCGACCTTCATCTCCTCACATCCCCAGAACTCGATCCGCCTGTCTGCCGCTTCGAGGGCGAAGGCGACGCAATGGTCGCACGGACAAAAACACAGGGCTTTTACTATGCCCCGGATGAGTGCCGCATGTATATCAACAAAACGCACTATTTCGGCCCCATCTCTCCAGACGTTTACGAATATCGCATCGGCGGTTATCAAGTCTGCGACAAATGGCTAAAAGACCGCAAAGAACGCCGCCTTGATCTCAACGATATCCGCATCTACTGCCGAATGGTAACAGCCATTGGGATCACGATTGGGATTCAGCAAGAACTTGATATATTGTATAATGATACGGAAAAAAATCTGGTGATAATCCCCACTGAATGACCATGCAGGGAAGCATGGCACAATATGCTAACCATAGCCTGGCAACATAAGTGCGGCAAAAGGGCAGTTCCGTACCCCCTATTCCCTCTTAACTCTCGGAGATTTTGGTATGATCGACAATTATTGCTTATTGTTGAAACAGGCAGCTCGGATTTACAAAATGCATGAAGCTGGACGCAAAGAGCCTTTCAACATCTTCACTGTTCTGCGTAAGGCAAGCGATGAAGTGAACCTCCACTCCCGCTTTCTCCACGCACTGCTTGATCATCAGGCACCTGATAAAAGGCACTTGAACTTGGAGTATTTCTTGCGGAAGATTGAGATAGAATTTAAACTGGACGGTGCAAGAGTCAGGCGAGAGTACAAAAACATCGACATCCTGATCTCCAACGATGCCACCAACCCCAAACAGGCAGTCGTTATTGAGAATAAGATCTATGCTAAGGATCAATCCGCGCAACTTCAGAGATACCACGACATACTAACGGAAGAGGGTTATAGAGACAGAGACATAAATCTGCTGTACCTGACGCCTGATGGACGTGATCCTTCTAAGTGTAGTGTCGGCGATCTGTCTTACCAAACCATTTCCTACAGAGACGATCTTCTCCCCTGGTTGAAATGTTGCCAGATGCACGCCTATGACGAACCTGAACTCAGCGAATCAATCAAACAATACATACATCTCATTCTCAAATTGACAGGTACGGATTTCGATAAGGCGTACAGAAAGGAACTAAAGGATCTTTTATTCGAATTCGCATCCCTATTTCCTGCTGATGTGTGTCAAGATGAGGACAGGAACAAACTAAAGGATCTTTTATCCGAAGATAATAACTTTGTTCTTGCCCATGATCTGACTAAAAATATTTCCGAAGATGACAACCCTGGTCTTGCCCATTTAAATGAAGCTGCGATCAGAACAAAAATTTCATTGCTGTGGAAACTCTGGTGCGAGATTGAATCCACCTTGGAACAAATCAGAAATTTTCCCAATAAAGATGAAGAGCTTTCAAACATTTCGGAGAAAATGATTAAAAAATATGTCAGAGGAAAGAAGGGGAAGCTCCTCCTATATTATCAAGTTAAACTAAGACCGGCACAATATCGTAAAATAAAACCTCAAGTTCATCTCGGTGTTGAATTAGATAGAAGTGCCAGTAGTTATAACATCTATTTTGGCGTCCGATGTGATAAAGATAAATACCTAGACATATACAATAAACTACAAAACACGCTAAATGGTAGGTTAGATCCGTTGTTTCCTTCGTGGCAATATGCTGATGAGGATCTAAACTTTAATGAACCTAACAGGAAGACTTTGAAGCTAATCTCCAAAAAGAAAGAAAGGAAGAAGTTTGTGGATAGAATTGCAGACGGATTGAAGGAGATGTGGGAGCAGATGGAGGAAGCTAAACTTACTTGACGAGAGCGTAATGGAGCAGCCATTCGTCTGCTCAAAGACATCAATCCAGAATTACATCATATCTACCCATATCATTTACGTCTGAAAACTCCAAGACACGCCTGGAGGAGAGCTATGAAACGCGATCCCATTGTTGAAGAAATTCACCAGACGGGGCAGAAACTCTTGGAAGAGTGCGGCGGCGATCTCAACCAATTGGTGGCCCGCTATAAAGCCGCTGAAAAACAAGATCGCGATCGCTTGGTAAGTGCTACATCTCCCCGCAAAAACCTGCATCGTGAAGGAAAACAAAAAGGAGCACAACATGGCCAAGATAGTGATTCTTGAGACAAATGTGCTTTACGACATAGGACTGAATCGCATCCGCATTGAGGATGTCAGACAACCTGGAGAGCACCTCTGCTACTCTCCCATCTCAATCATCGAGTTGGTATCTAAACTTAATGACAGATCTTATGAAGATCGCAAGGCAGCGGCTAATGTTATCCTCAACCACCGGATAGACGAACTTCCGGACCCCGAATCGCATCTGACTAAGGCATTTGGCTACAAATTGGCGGAACCAGCCCTCCCATACTACGACGCTGTCCTTGCTCTGGCTAAAGGTCAAAGCCTTGAGAAGGTTCGGAGAGGCGTACCGGACTACGAGGCTTTTGTTCGCCGCAGCTTGAATGTACCATTTGTAGCGACCTGGCGCGAGAAATGGGAGCAAGCATGGGTAGATTCTCTCATCTTCCTGATGGAGGAGAATATCCCCGGATTTCAAAAGTGGTACGTCAAAGATCCAAAAAAGCGGTCTTCATCTGTGCCGAAACTGCGAGGAGAGAAGAAGAAGAGATTCCTCGCCGGAATGCGGTCAGAAGAGTGGCGTGCCCAGATTATATCCGCCTGCCAGATGCGTGCCTTTGCAAAAGCGGACAAAAATGATCTCCGTTTATTCTCCAAGCAGAGAGCACATGAACTTGCCGCTGCTATTTCCAAGATGGAGTGCTACACCCACATGTACACGCAATATTTGATCCGTCTGATGACGGAAGGCCTTTTGCCCAAAAAAAATGACAGCGGGGATATTGATTTCTTTCTCTACTCAACTGATAATGACCACGTTGTAGCCACAAATGAGAAGAAGTGGATTGACCTTGCGAATACCGCAGGTTTCATCCGAAGAATACGCAACTATGGATCCGGTGAAGTTGCATCGACTAAAGACAGGAATCGTCTAAGGGGAGATGTTGCGAAGTATGGCAAAATGAGCTTTGAAGACTACATTGAGCCTCGACCTTTTGTCCGTAGTGGTAAGCCATGCTTCAAAGGCACCCGAATTACCGTATATGACGTATTGGAATACCTGGCTGGAGGGATGACTGAGGATGAACTTTTAGCTGATTTTCCAGATCTGACGCAGCAGCACATCCGCGCTGCACGGGAGTTTTCCGATTTCCATAACCTCCAACTTGAATCCAGTGCCACAACGTGAAACTTCTCCTTGATGAGAACCTCAGCCATCGGCTCGTAGCGCGACTTGAGGAAGCCTTTCCCGGCACCGCCAGTGTCAAGCAAGTGGGGCTTCATAGCCAACCTGATCCAGCGATTTGGGCTTACGCAGCTAAACAGGGTTTCGCAATCGTGTCAAAGGATGAAGACCTGCGTCAACTCAGTTTCTTAAGAGGTTATCCGCCAAAGGTAATATGGCTTGTCGTAGGAAATGCCGGGACCAACCAAGTTGCCGACTTATTGTTGCGGAACAAAGACCGAATCGCTACTTTTCTCGACGATCAGAGTGAAGATGCACTTCTCACCTTGAATTTGAACGATCTTAGCACAGACTCACCTACAACGTAACGAAAGAGACCGACAATGAAATACAATACGGCTGAAATGGGGCGTGTTGTCTCGCGTGATCCTGAAATTCATAGCGGAGATTTGGTATTTTCGGGCACTCGGGTTCCCGTTGATACGCTCGTGGATTATCTCAAAGGGGGTTATGACATTGGAGAATTTCTAAAGGATTTTCCCACTGTCACACGTTGGCAGGTCGAGTCTTATCTCGAAGTCTCATCCAAAGCTCTGGATCACTGCGGAGACAATCATGCCTAAACCATACCAGGCCGTCATATTTGATATGGACGGCCTGATTGTCGATACGGAAAATATTTATTACAACACCTATAACCAGACACTCAACGAACTGGGGATTGACATACCGCGCGAAGGTTATGTGCGCTGTGTTGGACATCCCGTGGAAAGCAACAGCGCAGACGCCGTCGAACGCTACGACTTGCCGATCCGTCCCGAAGACTTCCACGAAGCCTGGATGACCCGGTTTGAAAACGCGATCTCAAACCCCGATCAAATCGACCTCATGCCCGGCTTTCTCGACCTGCTATCACACCTTCAAAACAAACACTACAAACTCGGCATTGCATCATCCACGCCGCGCCAGCGCATGCGCGCCACACTTCAAAATGGCGTCTTGCCCCACGTAAAGGCCAACGCACTCCACGACATCTTTGGCGCTATTTTTTCGGGCAGTGACGTCGCCCGCACCAAACCCGACCCTGAAATCTACCTCAAAACCGCCGCAACACTCAATGTACCACCCGAAACCTGCGTCGTATTTGAAGACAGTGCCGCTGGCGTACAATCTGGAAAAGCCGCAGGCATGACAGTCTTCGCCGTCCCCAATTTCTTTACCGCACATCAAAATCACGACAACGCCGACCGCATACTCCCCCGCCTCGACGCGGCAATTGAGCTATTGTGAAGCAGCTATCGGCGATCAGCCTCAGCCCCCACCGCCCCCTTCACTCTTCGTCGTAGCATTCGCGGCAAGGATGCCGCTCCTACGGCGTAATTATTCACACTTCACAGTACAGGCGAAAGATTTTTCGCCCTGCAATCATCTGCGTCCATCTGCGTCCATCTGCGGATCGCAAACGGGCAGGCACAAGGCACTGCCCCTACATTTCACACTTCACACTTCTACCTTTTCACGTCCTCTCCCACGTCTCATACCACTTCCGGTACCCCGTCTCAACGGGTTCGATATCGCCCACCTCAAACTCCAGTGCATAGTCCCGATCGTAGCCCAGTGCTTCCACCTGATCCCACACCCAGTGATAATCGATAATACCCTCACCGAGCATGCAACGTTCCCACTTCCCTTCCGAGTTGTAATCGCCATCCTTGATATGCACATGCACGATATAATCCTTAAATACTTCAAAAGCGGACTTGTAATCTGCACCTGCAGCCATCAAATTGCACGGCTCGTACAAAATCCCAAAATACTCTGAATCGACCTTCTCACAAATCTCCTGACAAGCCTCTGGATTGCCAGAAATTTCAGTACCGTGGTTCTCAATCCCCATATAAATACCCAATTTTTCGGCGTATTCTGCAGATTTCTGAAAATAGGGCACTATCGTATCAATCGAAGCGCGTTTGCCATCACCCGGCATAATGCGAATAGACTTTGAGCCAAACGCCTTCCCCACATCCAGCGTCTTTTTCATCTCATCCATTGCCGCCTGTCTCTCAGCCTCTGAAGCGGCAATAAAATCTCGCCCGCAGTACGACCCGATATTTGCCAATACCACGCCGTACTTATCGCATACCCGACGCAGTTCATCCATATCGTAATCGGGATCAGTCACCGAAAAATGCGGCATGCGTCCCACCAGATCAATTTTGTCAAACCCCGCTTCGGAAATCACCTTAAATGTATAATCCAGATCCCTTTCCCGAAGCGGAAAACTACACGCTGAAATGCGCGTCACATCCATCTTAACCCTCCTTATCCACTGCATAATCCACAAAAATTGGACTGCTCCAGGCCATCTCCATATCGGTTTGCACCACGCGAACATAATACGGATTAATGCCCGGCTTTGCGTCTTCATCGGTAAAATCGAACGACACTTCTCCCGCGGTCTGTGCCTCGGGCGCGAAATCAATGGTCACGCGCCGGTTCAATGGACCGAGTTCCATTGTCACCGGACCATTTTCCAGATCACTTAACCCAACGTGAAATCCGACCTTTTCAGCCGGCGCATAAGACATGCGCCTCGGCGGTTTGATCCCTTGATCACCGAATAAAGGACCGGTAATAACCGAAGTATTCACCACGCATTCAATATCCACATCGCCATCGCCCGGTAGATCCAGAATTATACCACTACGATATCCACACGCCACAGAATACCAGCGCAACCCCTCATCGGTCACATCAAAAACGCGAGAGCGCGGACTGTCAAATCGAATTTTTTCAACACCATCAATCGCGCGCCCCGAAACCCTCAGAGTCCCCTCCCAGATCACACCGGAATAACTGCTCTTGCGACTCGCGCCCTCCCACAAAATACGCACGCGATTGCGGTCTTTTTCTCCTTCAATCGGATGGCTGTAAATCCGTTCCAATCCGCGATACAATTCCACAGATTCATACGGCGCAGTACCCGCTACAAAAGCCGAGATACGCGGTGTATTTCCCGTTGTGAACTCCTCCCCCATCCAATGGTCCTCACACGAAGTATGCAGCAAAATTCGCGCACCTGTCGTCGCGTAAATGCGCCGCGCTTTGTACGCGTCCAGGACACTCTCAATCGTCAACTCGGGAGCGTAAACCGCAGCCAATCCCGCCTTGGCATAACGGCGGTGCTGAAAACCCGGCGTATCCCCGCCCGGTCGCCCGTTGTGGCTATCGCTCCCGCCGAAAAATCCCATGCGATAATTGCGCTCAAAGGTTTCCTGCAAAATCCACTCAAATGTCCCGTGATCCGACGTCACTTCCACAGCGGGTTCCAGATAGGGATCGTGATATTGCAAATCGGAATGTTCGCCGCCCACATGGGCCGTAATCACCGTATCCGTCCCGCGATACGCTTCATAGACCTCTGTAATATACCTCAAATCCGTATCTTCATCCGACCTGTCAGCCAGGCCCTCATGCCCAGATCGGCGGATCGGCTGATCGTGCCGCCGAAAATACACGTTGTGATGCCCGCCCCGCGTGGTTTGCGCCGACCACTCAAAGCCCGGCAAAGCGACAAATTGCCCCGGCTGATTATACGCGCGTTCTGTCTCTTGCTGCAACACCCAATCGCGTTTGCTCAAAACGTGATCATTGCGCTGATACCCCGCAAAGTGGATCGCTGCAACATCTCGCGCATACCTGAAAAAATCGGGAATCTTCTCCGCCATAGCCACCTGACCGCCGTGTGAGTCTCCCCAATACAGCGCGAATTGCGGTGCTGCATTGCGGCACGCAATCGGATTGCTCTGCGCAACCAGTGTACCATCTTCGGCATCAATACGGTGAATCCCCCCGCGATCGACCACACATTCATCCACCCACCGCACGCCCCCGTCTGCATCGCCAAAACTCACAGTTTGCGGCACGCGCACATCATTGCCATTGAGTGCCACATCCCCGCGATAAGAGACCGCTGGATTCCCCCAGACATCTTCCGCCTTAACCTGAATGCGAAACGGTTTGCCAGACTCGACAATAGACGGCGCATTGATCACCAGCTTCACAGCCTCGCCCCCCACAATGCGCAAAAACGGCGGATCGGGCAATATCGCAGCCTCTCCATCTCCCGCATCGACAGCCACCCAAAAAAAGTGCTGCGCCTCGGCAAAAGTCTGCGACCGAAACCCCGGTCCGCCACCTGTCGTATCGCCATAAGTCACCGAGACCTGCTTGCCCGCTGCCAGAGCACGTCCATTTACAGTCAGCAAAAGCGACATCATACTCTGCACCAGAGCGCCCACACGCGCTTCTTTCGGCGCGTCAACCGTCAAATAATCTGCCCCCGCGGGATCATCCATCTGAGGGGTTGCACGGTCTGAATCCGCATCTGTATAAATTCGAATCGTCCCTCCTCTTGCAACCCCTTTTTCCCCTGCCGTATAAGTCAGCGTCCATGTGCCATAGGACCCGGCCACCACATCTTCCGACGGACTCACTGTCGCACTCCCATATAACTTTTTTACTTCTGCATCAGACATAATCGCACTCCCCTTTACCAACCGTGAACAAAATGCCTGCTATCTGGAAACCAGATCGCATCCACAACACTCGACAACGCAATGCCAAACAAATATCCGACAATCGCGCCATACCAGAACGGCAGCGACCGCCTGTAAAGCTGCACGCCACCAAATCGCAACACAACCACCTTCACCAGCCACACGAGCAACAAACAAAACGCATATCGCCCGGGCGGAAACGCAATAGCGACCGGATGAAAAGGCCACCACGCAAACTGCGAACGCAAATAAGTCAAAATACCTGCTTCTGCAAACCCAAACAACCACACACCGAGCTTTTGCGTATCAAAAACCGATATTTTGCTGCCTTCAATATAGGGCACCCGCGAAATGAGTGAATCCATAGGCCACGACACCAGCAGCCCATTCAACCCGCCTTCGTCATAACACCGAAACAAATAAAAACCACCCGCACTCATATACCCGACCAAATACGCCAGCGGCACCATCCCCCATATCCACGGATGCCGGCGCAGCGAATTGCCAAACATGCGAAAAATATGCGGAATAGCAGCCAGACAGGTCGTTCGGATTGAGGCTCCCAAAAACACATTGCGATTGAACAAAATCAGCATCGACTGCGACGTGGGCGAAAGTCTCGAGGTGCCAATCACAGAGTGAATCAGCGCCACGCCCTTACCGCCAGCGGGATTGAGATAGGTAAATCCGGTTGCGGCCGCGTATTTCGCAATGCCGAAATAACACATAAACATCAGAATGAGTTGCCCCACCATCGCCCAGAACCCCACTCCCGAGGACATCATCCAGCCGCCGACACCAACCGTTGCCAACCCCAGCCCAACCCATGCCGTGCGATACGTAACGGGCACGCCATCATCAACGGCGCGGGAACGGTTCAAAGCCTTTTGCACCGTCTCCCTTAAGTGTTTCCGCGCAACCCACACCGACCACAGTACCAGGCAAGCCAGTGCGCCGTGCATCTCGAGCATCGCAATCTCACCGGCCTTGGCGGGCTGCCCCTCTAATCCCACCGTAAAGCCCGTTCGATTCAGCAGCCCCACCTTAAAAATATTGATCACATTGTAAAACCACACACTGAACAAAATATCGGCCGGACAAAGATAGGCCAGGCCCATAATCAGTGGCTGCACGCGCAAATAATACGCAGGAAAATACGGACCCAAATCCACAGCTTTGGTGAGATAGTGATCAAAAATCGTAATCCGGGGCATATTTAGCTGAAAATAACCCACAATATTCCAGCAAATCACACCGCCCACACACCAGAACCCGATCCAGAAAATTTTGTCTCGCAACACAGCGGGCACGCGGCCCTCATCTGCGCCCTCGATCAAAGCCACGGGAAATTCGGACATGGGAAAGACCAGACGCTCTTTTTCCTGCCACTGCTTAAAAAAAAGCACGCTACCGAAAAATCCCGCCATCACCGCGCTGATACAGCCGACAAACCACCAGAAAAAAGGCCGCACCCACAGCAACCACGGCACGGGATCGCCGCGATGACGCCCGGTGTACACCGCCCGTACATCGGGTATATTGGCGTCCAAAAAGAACCACCTGGGCAAAAAAGGAATGACTGTATCTCGCAAGCGATTTTCCGGCGAGGCGAAAAACTCGGGCGACGGAATCAGACTCACCGCATAAAACCCCCACCCCACCGCTGGCAAACTGCCGACAATCCACATCATCGAAAAAATCGTGAGCAACTCAATGCGGGACAATGCAAATCGCGGCGCGAAATGAATCAGCCCCACATTGATCCCCACCCACATCACAAAGGGAATCAAAGCAGCCACGGGCAAATAGCTCTTGACCAGATTCCCCGCAAAATAGCTCATATACCACGTCGCAACCGCAATGGTCACCAGCCCCAACAAAATAGACCGAAACGTTATCGTATCCGGCGCAGGAGATGTTTCAGCTTGTATTTCAGACGAAAGAGCCATGAACACTGTCAGAATTAGGATAAGCAGGATGAAAGGATGATCAGGATAAAACCCCGTAGGTCAGACTCAGTGAATCAGAACTTTGGGTTAATGGGACCGTAGTCAGTGACACCGCAGCCCATGTAGATGGTAAGAGGTAAATAACTTGACCGCTCAATATAACACGGAATACGAGGGGATTCAAGAACGAGATTGGAGATGAGGTACAACCATCTGGGCAATGGACGGATGGTCGATGCACACATTCGTCGCAGGCGCATAAAACTGGGCACAGCACAGGAAATGATCCGCACAGTGAGAGGCGTGGGATACTGTTTTAAGCCGATTGAGTAAGCCAATCCATCTTTCTCCCCTAACGGGATGTATGTTCTTTTGAGCATACGTCCCGTTTTTTTGTATAATGTAAGATAAGATATATCTCGCTTTCACGGAGGTCACTGTGTTAGATTTACAAATCTTAAAGCAATTGCCGCGAGAGACCTTATGGGAAGATATGGCAAGTCCACTGGGCCCGTTGACCGTATTGGCCTCAGATAATGGCGTACATGCGGTTGCATTTGAAGGTGATCAAACCGAACAGGCAAAGATAAATTTGCCTCGCGCAGTGAATCATCCGATCATAAATGCGACGGCCGAACAACTCGCGATGTATTTTGATGGAACACTGAAAGTTTTCGATTTGCCGTTGGATTTACGAGGAACGGATTTTCAGAAGCGGGTATGGAAATTACTGCTGGATATCCCCTTTGGAGAGACGCGAACCTATGGCGACCTCGCCCGCGCATTGGGCAATGCGGGTGCATCGCAAGCCGTGGGTGCGGCCAATGGCAAAAATCCCGTGGCAATAGTGGTACCGTGTCACCGCGTAATCGGCGCATCCGGTCATCTAACGGGATATGCCGGGGGAATGGACAAGAAAAAATTTCTCTTAACGCATGAAGGTGTGATTCAACCGACGTTGTTTGGGTGATTGCTGATAACTTTTTCAAGGAGTTTAAAATGGCTGAAGGACATAAATTGACCATGTTGGGAACCGGATTGATCGGAATGTTTTATACCATGACCTTGCACAGGCATCGGGGCATTGATCGGGTGCAAGCCGTGTATTCACGGACCGAAGAACGCGCCAGAACATTTGCGGAAGAATGGGACATCCCCAGATGGACAACGGACCTCAAAGCCGCAATTGAAGACGAGGAAACCGACGGTGTGGTAATCGGCTTACCCAATGATCTACACCTCAAAGCTGCAAAACTCGCGGCACAGGCTGGCAAAGCCGTATTGTGTACCAAACCCCTCGGACGCACTGCTGATGAAGCCCAGCAAATTCTGAATGCAGTAGAAGAGGCAGGCGTATTTGGCGGATATCTCGAAGACCTGGTATATCCCCCAAAAACCTTAAAAGCCCTTGAATCCGTGAAAAACGGCGCATTGGGCCGCATCTTGTGGGTGCGGTCGCGCGAAACACATCCCGGTCCCCACAGCGATTGGTTCTGGGACATAAACAAAGCAGGTGGCGGCGCGATTGTCGATATGGGATGTCACTGCATCGAAATCATTCGCAACTTCATCGGCAAAGGCATTCGCCCAGTAGAAGCGATGTGCTGGTCCGACACACTCGTACATCCAGTCGAAGCAGAGGATCACGGGATTGGATTAATCAAATTTGAAAATGGATCCATGGGCCAATTTGAAGTCGGATGGGCATTTCGCGGAGGCATGGACCTTCGGGACGAAGTCGCGGGCACAGAAGGAACAATCTGGCTCAACCACTGGTTGCGCACCGGGTTTGACATGTTCACTGCTGTGGGACAAGGAGGTTATGTGGCGGAAAAAGCCGAAGGCGATACGGGATGGCTCTTCCCTGTGGGAGACGAAGTCGCCGAACTGGGGTATTCGGACATGTTCGTGGATATGTTCAACGCCTGGGATGAAGGACGCGAACCAATGGAGACCCTGTACGATGGCTATGTTGTCAATGCAATTATAGATGCGTGTTACAAATCGGCAAAAACAAAGCAATGGGAGCCAATAGAAATGGAATGGCGCGGTGGTGAAATAGATCGGGAAACCGCATCGACAGAAACAGACGCGCAATTTGTCACCCTGAAAACCGAACGCATGCCCGATGGGCGCTTGAAACGAATTGTGAAAGACAGAGAAACAGGTGAAATTAGCGAGCGGATCGAACAATAACTATGGACCATGTATTAATTGCTGATGAGGTAGCCCTGCAGGGCAAAATCGCGCAATTGAACAGCCATACGAAAACCGAACAACTGTATGTGGTCAGCGATTGGGACCGCACATTGACAAAAGCGCGAACAGAAGATGGGCAAGATGCGACCTCCTATTCGGCAATTGCGCACGGAGCCTATTTGGGAGAGGCATATCGCGTTGAAATGGATCGTCTGTACGCGCGGTATCGCCCCATTGAAATATCGCAGACAATCTCGCACCGAGAAAAACAAAACGCCATGCGCGACTGGTGGGCAGCGGCACTTGCGATGATGCAGAAATACGGCCTTACTGAAGATATAATAGAAGACATTGCTATCCGTGATTTCATGCGCCTGCGCGATGGTGCCATCGATTTCTTTAACATATTGGCAGACAGAGATATACCCCTGTTAATTTTATCCGCGGGTATTGGCAACGTAATCTCAAAATTCTTAAAAGTTAGATCATTGCTCACCTCAAATGTGACAATAACGGCAAACAAATTGATATTCGATACACATGGCGCAGTAGCGGGATTTTGCGAGCCGGTAATCCACAGCTTTAACAAAGCGCGTCATGCAAGTGCCCCACAGGACTGCGTCCTCCTCCTGGGAGACACCATAGAAGATGCACAGATGGTGAACGACGCCGATGCTGCCTGCGTCATTCGCGTGGGATTTTTAAACGAAGCAGTCGAAGAAAACAGTGCTGCATATCTACGCGCTTACGATATCGTAATCTGCAACGACGCATCTATGACACCCGTGATAGAATTGTTGAGGAGACCTCTTGACACCTTATGAAGCCATGCTCTTGGGACTATTGCAAGGGCTAACCGAATTTTTGCCCGTAAGCAGTTCGGGACATCTCGCATTGGGACAAGCGGCCTGGGGCATTCAAACAGGTAATGTCACCTTTGAAGTAATTGTACACTTTGGAACATTGCTGGCCGTAGTGACCGCATTGCGAAAGCGAATCACCCATTTGATCACCGGGTGTTTAAAACGCGATAGCACGTCCTGGCACACAATCTACCTGTTGGTCGCAGGCTCCATTCCCGCTGGCGTCGTGGGAATCTTATTCAAAGACATGCTCAAAGCGACTTTTGCCAGTCCAATCGCCGTGTGCGGATTCTTAATCGCGACCGGCTGTATTTTGTGGAGCACGCGGTTTGCGCGAGGCGGCCGCGTAAAAATTACATTTTTAGACGCCATTTTAATCGGCTCTGCACAGGCACTCGCCGTATTGCCGGGAATTTCCAGATCGGGTTCAACCATTGGCATGGGCCTGTGGCGTGGGCTGGATGGTCGCGAAGCCGCAACATTTTCTTTTTTATTATCCATTCCCATTATTTTGGGCGCAACCGCATTAGAAATTGGCGATTTTCTCGCCCATCCCCCGCAAATGAACGCGCTATGGCCCCTGCTGGTTGGTGCTGTTGTCGCTTATGTGTCCGGGGTATTTGCCATTCGATGGCTCCTGGGCTTGCTCAGTGGCGGGTATTTTGCCCAATTTGCCTACTATTGCTGGCTCATCGGCCTGATAGGCCTGGCATATTTTGGAGGTTAAATAATCTATGAGGTGGCTGATTATATGCCTTTTACTCGGCTGCGGTAGCGTTCCCATATCGCCTGAAAATGAAATACTTTCGAATTTTATGTCCATTGCCAACGTGCGCCGCGCGCCGATCCACAATCCAGCGGGTGATATTGTGGGGGTCAATATCTCAGCCGATGTCGTCAATACGGGACCAGTACCGATTATCAGTCCGTTTATCATGACCTGGAGATTGCGCGGCCCAAACCGCGCAGAAATTGCCCGCGCAACCCATCGCTTTACCAGATTTGACGCGGGACAGGTACAAAAAATTGCATTGACAATGGCATTTGCCCCACGTTCGAGTCTGTCTGGTGTGCAGGATGCAGTGACGTTTGATTTTGAGGAAATCAGTCAGTAGCCAACTGATAACTGATAGCTCCCTTGCTCGATACGGTTTTGGCGTGTATATTGTTGCGTCAAACGCGGCGTATCAAAAAAGAAAGGAGACTGCGATGAAATACATCATTAGTTTTTTATCTGTCTTTTTTTTGTTCGGATGTTCCAAAGACGACACTACCGGATCCCAGGTCTTTATGTCCGAAGATTTAGTTGTTTTGAGTACAATTATTACGGGCGAGACTGTTACTATGCCTGCGGGCGATACAGGTGCGCCTGTAACTCTCAGTGTTATCCATATAAGGGGTACGGTTGACAGTCAATCAAATTTGGACCTCGGGGACCTTAGAGTGTTCGTACGTGTGTTGGGTGAAAACGGCGCCCTGTTGGGGATGGGCGAAGAGGTGTGTTCACCTGCTTTAATAGCTGCCGGAGGGTCGTGTACTTTTGCAATATCCGTTACATTGGACACTGCGGATTACAAGACGAGTCAAACAATCGAGATTACACCAGGTTGCAATCGGGGTAATGGCACACTGCGATTGATTCCGGTGAACTGGCCTGATTCATAGAAAGGAGTATTATTGTGGCAGAGGTGATTTTATCGGGTTTTGCCGACGAAGGACCGGTTAGCAAACGCGCCGAAGAGCAATTTACCATGATGCGCGCGCTCGGCTTGTCTTATTACACAATCCGGTTTATCGACGTGGGCAATGGAGTAAAAAACGCAATGGAATTGACCGCGCAGGAGATTGTACAACTCCAAAAATTGCACGGTGAATTTGGTATTTCGGTATCGAGCATTGGTTCTCCACTTGGAAAAGTGAAATTGCTGGACGTAGATGACGGGACTGAAAATCGCTATGTGCCGTTTAAGGAATATCTGGAGACAGATGTCAAACGCGCCATCGAACTCGCCCATGCATTCGACACAAAACTCATCCGCGGCTTTAGCTATTACCACCCGCATGGGACCGATCCCTGGCCGCATCTAAATCAAGCGGCTGACCAACTCTCAGAAATTGTGGCTCTGTGTGCGAGCGAGGGGCTGATCTACGGCTCTGAAGTGGAATCGCATTTAATCGGTGGAGATGGCGAAACACTGATCGCATTGCACGAAAAGATCGACAGCCCTAACACCTGCATCATCATGGATGTGGGCAATATGGAAAGCATGGGACACAGCCCGGACAGCGTTTTTGCCGAATATGAAAAAACAAAGCCCGGATTGGGATGGATCCACATTAAAGGATTCAACGCACCGGCCAATCAGCCGATGCTGGACCGCGCAACAGAGAGAGGGTTGACGCGGTTTATTCCCGTAGATCAGGGCGATGCCGGGCATGAAGTGGTCCTGCGGGATTTTAAGACACTCGTGCCGCGCCTGCAACGCCAATTTCAGGAACTGGGTGTACCGGGTGTATTTATCGATCTGGAACCCCACGTAAAGGGCGGTGGACAATTCGGCGGATTCAGTGGTATTGATGGTTTTGGCGTGGCATTCCGCGCCCTGTGCAATTTGCTCGACTATCTGGGATATGAATATCACCTGACGGGCTACGAAGATTTGACTATGCCGTAAAATGGAGGTTGTAATGGCAGATAAAATTCGCATTGGTATTATTGGTGCTGGCGGTATTTTTCGCACTCGCCACTTTCCGGGATTGGCCCAAATTGACGATGCTGAGGTCGTGGCAATTTGCAACCGCAGTGAAGAGAGTGGCGGCAAAATTGCGGCTGAATTTGGATTGAGCACCGACCTCATGACCGATCCCTACGCGCTCATTGCGCGAGATGACATCGATGCCGTGATGATTGGCACCTGGCCTTATAAACACTGCGAGTTTGTACTCGAATCCCTCAAGGCTGGCAAGCATGCATTTGTGCAGGCGCGCATGGCAATGAATTTGCGCGAGGCAAAAATCATGTATGCGGCAGCAATGGAATCTGAACTCGCGCACCAGATATGCCAGCCGCCGCACGCATTAAAAGGCGACTGGTTTATGCAGCGGTTGATCGCCGAAGGATATGTTGGCGATATTCGCAACATTGTCGTGCGTTCAATGACGCCCGGTGGGATTGATCCCAATACGCCGCTACACTGGCGACAGATCGGTCGCTTCTCCGGCTTAAACACCATGAGCGTGGGCATGCTGGTGGAATTTGTACACCGCTGGTGTGGCTACACCAAATCCGTATCCGCACACGCAGAAACATACATCACCGAACGCTCTACAGAGGACGGCACGGGACCAGTTGACCGCCCAGACACCGTAAATATTTTGGCACAAATGGAAAGCGGCGCAACTGCGGCCTATCTCTTCTCAGGTACCGCGCATCACGCGCCGGGTGAATCCATTGAAATTTACGGCACGGACGGCACACTCATTTACGAAACCTCACCCGTTTTGGACGAGCAACGGATATTGGGTGCCAAAGCGAATGATGGCGCATTGCAGGAATTGGATGTCCCCGCATCCGACATGCGCGAGTGGACAGTTGAGGCAGATTTTATCGACATGATCAAAACCGGCAAACCCGCCGAATCGACCTTCTATCAGGGCGTGAAATACATGGAATTCACCGAAGCAGTATTCCGCTCTGTCGAACGCGGCGCAACGGTTCATCTGCCCATTGTTGATTGAGAGGCCACATGACCACAGACTGGAGCAGGCTGGAACAAACGGTTAAAGAGTACGAATCGCCCGGCACGATCGGCGTCAGTGTGATTTCGCCTCACGGAGAGAGTTGGGCATCACGGGGTGATCATCAGTTTCCAGCGGCCAGCACAGTTAAAATTCCGATCATGATCGAGATCTACAGAGCTATTGATCGCGGCACACTGGCACTCGACGACACATATATCATCCGCTCTGTGGATAAATCCCCCGGCAGTGGTGTGCTGCGACACATGCATACCGGACTGCAACTGTCGTTTGGAGATCTTCTGTACTTGATGATGTCCATCAGCGACAACACCGCCACCAACATATTGATTGAAGTGGCCGGAATGGATCGCATCAACGAGACAATGCGAGAACTCGGTATGACCGCCTCCACTCTCGGACGTCCCATGCGCGGGCGTCTCGCGGTTGAAGGGGAACAGGAAAATTGGGCTACACCGAATAACTACACTGCCGTCGTCAAGACAATCCTTGACGACCAGGCCGCATCCCCCGCATCCTGTCAAGCCATGCTCACCACCTTGACCCAGCAACAGAATGGTCGCCGCATCGGCCGATATGTGCCGACCTCCAGGACCTATCGCTGGGGTTCCAAAACCGGCTCGAATCGGGGTGTAATCAATGATGTCGGCTTCGTCGAATCCTCTGTCGGGACGATGGTGATTGCGCTCTACAGCCGGGAACTCGGCGATCGCGTCACCGGCGAATGCGCGCTCTCAGAGATTGCCAGGACCGCGATGCAAGTGACGGGCCTGATCTCAGGAGAAGGTGATCAATGACAAATCACGAGTCACTTGAGGCAAAAGTCGATCGTGTATTCGCGGAATGGGACAAGCCAGATACCCCTGGCGCGGCCCTATCGGTTATCAAAGACGGCGAAATTATCTACAAACGCGGATACGGTATGGCGAATCTGGAATACGACATCCCGATTGCGCCGACAACCATCTTCGACATTGCTTCGGTCTCCAAGCAATTTGCGGGCTTTGCCATCGCCACGTTGTTGGATGAAGGGAAACTCGCGCTGGATGACGATATTCGGATGCACTTGCCCGATGTCCCGGATTTTGGAACAAAAATAACAATTCGACATCTGGTGCATCACACGAGTGGCTTGCGGGATTGGGTACAGGCACTCGTCATCGCAGGCGGAGAGATGGATGACGTGATCTCGTTTAAACATATTTTGAAAATGGCAAGGCGTCAAAAAGAACTCAACTTCGAGCCTGGAACAGCGTTTTTATACTCAAATACGGGGTATAATCTGCTGGCAGAAATCGTTGAAACAATAACGGGAGATTCATTTCGCGAATGGACGGACGCCAACATCTTTAAGCCCCTCGCCATGACCAACACCCACTTTCACGATGACCACGAGATGATTGTGAAGAACCGGGCGTATTCCTATTTGTCCGTGAAAGATAACGGGTTCAAGAATGCCGTGAACAATTTAACCGCTCTCGGTTCGAGTTCGCTCTATTCAACCGTGGAAGATCTGGCAAAGTGGGTTCTGAACTTTGACGATGCGCGGATAGGCGGACAGGTAGTGATTGAGCAGATTCATCAGCGAGGGGTTCTCAATAATGGGAAACAGATCAGTTACGCCTTCGGATTGGATATCGGCGAGTACAGAGCACTGAAAACGGTCGGACACGGCGGATCATGGCGGGGGTTTCGCAGCCATCTCATACGTTTTCCAGCTCAGAAATTTGGCGTTGTCATACTGTGCAATCTGGACACCTTCACCCCACTTAATCTGGCGAAAAAGATCGCTGATATCTATCTCGCTGATGTCCTTGCGCCCGAGGCACCTGAGCCGGATAAGCAACCCTCTGAAAGCAACGAGACCGAACCCCTATCACCAGAACAGTTGTCAGAATTCGAAGGCGATTATTACACCGAAGAACTCGATACCACCTATACCATTGGTGTACAAAGGGACCGGCTTGTGGCGCAACACAGACGGCATGACGACATATCGCTAACCTGTGCCGACGGTCATTTCGTCGGAGATGCGTGGTTTTTCCCGGAAGTTTATTTTACGCGAGACAATACGGGACAAGTTACAGGGTTCAGGCTGACGGGAAACCGGGTCAAAAATTTGCGTTTTAAAAAAAGACAAGAGTAACCATGAACCGAATCCTATTGAAACTAATGCTGCTCGCTGTGCTTGTCCCCACGTCTTCGGTTTTGGCCGATGAATGGCCGCAGTGGCGGGGACCGCACCGGGACGGTGTTTGGAGCGAAACCGGGATATTGGAGGCATTTGACGGACCGGAGATTCCGATTCGTTGGCGAGTGCCAATCGGCAGCGGCTATAGCGGCCCGAGCGTCGCTGACGGGCGCGTTTACGTTACTGACCGTCTCGCGAAACCGAAACAGGTCGAACGGGTTCACTGTTTCGACTGGGAAACAGGGGAATTGATTTGGTCCTTCACCTACGAGTGTGAATACCGAATTGACTATACCGCCGGGCCCCGAGCCAATGTTATCATTCATGACGGCCTCGCTTACGCCTTAGGAGCGATGGGGCATCTCCACTGCTTTGATGCTGCAACCGGCACGTTGAAGTGGGAAAAAGACCTCAACGCCGAATACAATATTGAGATGCCAACCTGGGGGATTGCGAGCGCCCCGATTGTCGAGGGTTCACACCTCATCGTACAAATCGGCGGCACGCCCGGAGCGTGCATCGTCGCTTTCGATCGCAAAACCGGAGCCGAAAAATGGAAAGCCCTTGAAGACAACGCATCTTACTCAGCTCCAATTGTGATTACACAGGGTGGCGAGCGGGTGCTCGTCTGTTGGACAGGTAGAAATATCGCTGGGCTCAACCCGCAGACAGGCAGCACGCATTGGCGCCATCCGTTTCCACCGACTCGCATGGAGATCGGGATCGCAAGTCCCGTTTTTTATCAAAACGAGTTGTTTATCACTGATTTCTTTGAAGGCTCATTGCTGCTGAAACTGGATCCAGATAAGCCGATGATGCAATTCGGTTGGCACCGTAAGGGAATAAATGAACGGAACACAGACGCGCTCCATTCCACGATGTCAACCCCGATTCGACTCGGCGATTATATTTACGGTGTGGATAGCTATGGGGAACTCCGCTGTCTCGATGCCCGCAACGGCGATCGGATTTGGGAAGACCTCACCGCGGTTCCAAAAGCGCGCTGGAGCAACATCCATTTTATCAAAAATGGCGATAAGGTCTGGATGTTCAATGAGCGCGGAGAACTCCTGATTACAACGCTTTCGCCGGACGGGCTGAATATCATCAGCCGCGCGAAACTGATCGAACCGACGCGCGACCAGTTGAACCGCAGAGGGGGTGTCACGTGGGCGCATCCTGCGTTTGCCTATAAACATGTGTTCGCTCGCAATGATAAAGAACTGGTTTGTGCCAGTTTGGCGAAAAGCGAAAACAGGAATGATTAATGGCAGCGCTGCCGTGGCCGATTTATTTGCTAATTGACAAAAACTATGATACATTCGCATGTAGTTCTATCCCCTTAACATTGGAAAGAATAACAACGACAACATAATGAGGTAAAAAATGGCAGATAAAATTCGCATTGGCATTATTGGTGCGGGTGGTATTTTTCGGAGCCGGCATTTTCCGGGACTGGCAAAAATTGACGATGCCGAAGTCGTGGCAATATGCAACCGCAGTATAGAAAGCGGCGAAAAAGTAATAGCTGAGCAGGACTTATCAGCCGAAGCCATGACAGACCCACAGGCCCTGTTACACCGGGACGACATCGACGCCGTAATGATCGGCACCTGGCCGTACAAACACTGTGAATTCGTCCTCGCATCCTTAGACGCGGGCAAACACACCTTTGTACAGGCGCGCATGGCGATGAACTTGCGAGAAGCCCGATTGATGTATGCCAGAAGTCGAGAAACAAATCTCGTAACCCAAATTTGTCCAGCACCGCCGTGGAAAGGTGGGCGTTTCTTGCGGCGGCTCATAGATGAAGGGTATTTGGGCGATATCTTCCACGTCTATGTCCGCGATCTGGGTGGGCGCTATTGGGATACTGAAGAGCCATTGCACTGGCGACAAATGGGCCGGTATTCGGGGCTGAATATCCTGGGAATGGGCATTACCATTGAGCGCGTAGCGCGCGTATTTGGCTATATGTCAACCATAACGGCTGAAACTGACATTTTTACCAGAGAGCGACCACTACCCGATGGGTCTGGCACTGGACCGGTTGAAACACCTGATATGGCGCATATCATAGGCAAAATGGAAAATGGTGCGCGTGCGGCATTTCTGTTTTCGGGCGTCGCGCAATTTGGCGGAAGCTCCGTCGTGGAAGCTTATGGCAGTGACGGCACATTGACCTACGACATGGGAACGCAAATTCGCGGTGCAAAAACGGGTGATCGACGACCGCAAGAAATACCCATCCCCGAAGATGAAGCCGCCGAATGGGCTGTCGAAGCCGATTTCATCAATGCCATCAAGGGTGGGCCTCAGGGCGATACCAGCTTTTACGAAGGCATGAGATATATGGAATTTACCGAAGCGGTTCACCGCTCGGCAGAGCGCGGCGGAACCGTTCGGTTGCCTCTGGTTGATTAGAGGAGATGCAGTGATCAGACTTGTGGCATTTGATCTGGATGGAACGATCTTAAATCACAACAACACCCCATCGGATGCTTCGATGGCGGCGATTTGCGAATTATTGGATCGCGGCGTGGCTGTAGCGTCTATGAGTGGGCGCAATTTCGAACGCAATCAAATTCCATTTGTACGCAATCCCAGCGTGGCCGACGCGCTCTACGCCGGATGTTATAATGGCGCGATGGTTTTTGCACCCAAAAAGAATGGCACACGCCAACTCATGCACGAACAGCGTTTGCCCGATGACATATTTTTATCGCTGATCCAATATGCCAATGACAGGCTCATGAATTTTGTATATTGTCGCTGCGACATGAATAGCGAAGGCCCCTGCGAAGTTTATATCACCGACCGCACGACAAAAATGAGCCGCGCGGTAGCCACAATGACCAATATGGTCTATGAAGTCGATGCCGACCTCGCGCAACGAATACGCGCAAAAGAATTGGCCTCGCCCCCCAAAATAATGCTCTTGCCCAAACCTGGGCATGCCGATGAGACGGTTGAAGAATTAAAAGACCTATTTGGCGATCAAATTTACATGGCATGGGCTGTGGCGGGTCGCATCGAAATCATGCACCCGGATGTGAACAAAGGCGCGGCACTCACAGCGATAGCCAACCACATTGGCAGCAGCCTCGATGAAGTGATGGCTGTGGGCGATGGCAATAATGATCTCCCCATGTTGCGCGCAGCCGGAACCGGTGTGTTAATGCACAATGCAGATGCGGCAACCCATCGCGCAGTGGCCGGGGAAAATATTCTACAAACCGACCACATTGAAAACGATGGATTTGCCAAAGCCGTGCGTCGATATGTGCTTGACAGGCAAGGGGAAGAATACTCATGGGACAGACATTAGACATAGGTCGGCGAATCGAATTGGTGCCAATGGATGTCCATTTTCACGACATCACAATAGGGCTATATCGCCAAGAAAACGCGCAGGGTACAACTTTTCGCGTTCACACATATAGCCAGATAGACGGGGCGCAAGCGCGAATTGACTCCGTAAACCACGCGATGCGGGTCCTGGGGGGAATGGAAGACACAGGTGAGGGATTGCTGCGCTTTGCGTGCGGAACCACACACCTGCTATCTGTGAAGCGACTATTTTTGGAAGCGTGCAAACTCGGCATGAATGACGATGTATCTATGCGTCCGTTGACCATTCTGGACAAAAAATCGGGATTGCATATTTCCGCAACGCCCCAATCTAATGGCGCGTACAAAATCACGGCTGACAGCGATGAAAAAGGCGCAGACCGGCGCATTCGATTGGTAGCCGGAGGGCTTGCAAAACTGGGCGAATTGGAACAAGTGGAAGAAGATCAGGTGCGCTTTGATTGCGGTATTACGCACGATCCCCTCATAGGTGTCCTTCTCGTACGCGCCCCCAATGTGCGATCCGTCATGCGAGAATTGGAACAGGCTGCCAGCCGGGGCGTACTCGCAGCCCCGAGCGCGCAGAATTAGAAACTGGAGTCACGTATGCACGACCAGACAATAAAACCAATGAAACCGCGCGATCGCGTATTGGCCGCACTCAATCGGGCACCTGTGGATCGCACACCAACCTGTAACCCGACTTCGGTTGCAACCGTAGAATTGATGGATCTCGTCGATGCGCCATTTCCGCAGGCGAATCGCGAGCCAGAACTCATGGCACGCCTGGCGGCAACGGGCTATACCGAACTCGGTTTTGACACCATCATGCCCGTATTTACAATTATTCAAGAATCGTCCGCACTCGGATGCAAAATTCAGTGGGAACAAAAAGACAACTGGCCAACAGTAAAAATGAAAGAACCGATCTGGCACAAGGTAGATGATATCGAGATCCCGTCTAACTTATTGACCCATCCCGATACAAAATGCGTGCTGGACGCGATTGGCATATTGCGAAAAGAATACGGCGACGAAGTGGCGATTATCGGCAAAACAATGGGACCCTGGTCTCTCGCGTATCACTGCTTTGGCGTAGAGGATTTTTTGCTCCTATCACTGGACGACCCGGATCACACACGGCAAATTCTGGACAAATTAAAAGAAGTAACCGTCGAATTTGGCGTAGCGCAAATCGAAGCAGGCGCCGATGCCTTGACCCTGCCCGATCACGCAACAGGCGATCTGGTCAGCGGCGATTATTACGACCGGTATTTGCGCGAATTGCACATCGAATTTGCCGACCGCATACCCATTCCACTGATTTTGCATATATGCGGGCGCACCGTTGATCGGATGGAATACATCGCGCAAACGGGCATGGCGGCATTTCACTACGACTCCAAAAACGATCCAAATGAATCTATTGATATCATGAAAGAGCGAATCGCGCTGGTCGGCAATATCAATAATCCGGAAACGCTATTTTCAAAAGAGCCTGAAACCGTAAAAGAAGAAGTGTATAAAAACCTGAATGCAGGAGTACATCTGGTGGGGCCTGAATGTGCGATTCCATTGCAGACATCCATCGAAAACCTGAAAGAAATCCCAAAAGCGGTCGTGGATTGGCATGCGGAGGCAGTGAGCGTTCATGGCTGAATTATCCGATATTCAAAATGAGTTTATCAAAGAGGAAATAGAAGAATTTTTAGAACGCCCCGATGAGATCCAACGCAATATCGACCTGTTCGCAAATGCAAGTCCCGAGATGCAGGCAATCGCCGCCGCATTGATCGATGGCGCGCATCACGATGTCGATCAATTGACGCGCGAAGCCCTGAATGCAGGCGTGGGTGCGCTGGAAATTATGGACGATGGATTGATCGCTGGCATGGGCATTGTGGGAATTAAGTTTAGAGAGAATTTTATTTTTGTACCTGAAGTCCTCGCCTGTGCCCGCGCGATGAAAGCGGGGATGGCGCATATTGAACCCATCCTGTCAGCCTCGGGCGTCGAGCCAGTAGGTACGGTCATTATGGGCACGGTGAAAGGCGATTTGCACGATATTGGCAAAAATTTGTGTATCATGATGTTGCGCGGTGCCGGGTTTGTCGTCCACGACCTCGGCGTGGATACATCCGAAGACGAATTTATGGATGCCGTCGAAGAACACGAAGCCAATTTGCTCGGCATGTCGGCACTATTGACCACGACAATGCCGAATATGGGCAAGACAATTGAGGCATTTATCGACGAAGACTTGCGAGACGATGTAAAAATTATGGTGGGTGGTGCCCCTGTAACACAGGAATTTGCCGACGACATGGGTGCGGATGGATACGGTGAAAACGCCCTGGACTGCGTGGAACTGGCTGTACAATTGTTGAAGGAGTGGGAGGAGGAGAATGAGTGAGCGTGAAAAAATAGATCGAGAAGCCTATCAAAAGCGGCTGGATCGCATGTCTGAAATTTTTTCAGATATTGTCCAGCATGCCGACGAACAGGCGCAAATGCGCTGTCCCTACAAAAACAAGGATGACGAATGCACCGCCAAATTCGGATGTAAATTTCAGCGTAAACCAGCGCCCAACCGGGCGCTTTTTCAATGTGCCAGCAACGATAACCTCGACTATCGCACAGCCTGGGAAACAGAGCCAAATGCCTATCGTGAGATGAAGACCACGCTCAAAAAACAAAAAAACCGTCGTCGAAAAAAGGGAACGGGCACAATTACACACATGGGCAAGGTGCAACAACTCGAAGCGCGAAAGACAATATTTGATTATGCCGATGATCTGGCCGTTCAGGTTCCAACATCGTGTTTCCGGTCGGGGATATGCCATGAATGCGTGGTAGAAATTGCAAAAGGTGAAGAGAGCCTGTGCCCCAAAACCGAAGCTGAAGCCTTCTTAAAAGACAATTACCGCCTGGCGTGTCAGGCCGAAGTCGTAGATCTGAATGCAGAAGTTGAATTTGTGCCCCTGCGCCGCGCGCCTCAAATTTTGACCTTGAGCCAAAAAAAAGAAATCGATCTCGATCCCGTGGTAACGCGTAACGGAGACCGGGTATTCTATGACGGAGAAGACATCGATCGGTTTCGGGGACACATCTACGGACTGGCAATTGATGTGGGCACCACGACAATTGTGATGGATCTCGTAGATCTGGAATCTGGCGAAAGTATTGCAATTGCATCTTACGAAAATCCCCAGCGCTTTGGCGGCAGCGATATCATGTATCGCATTTCCTATGATGGCGAATATCCAAATGAACTGTGGAAGGCACTGGTAAATGCGATCAACCACGAAATTCTCGTACTATGTGAAAAATTGGAGTTTGAGCGACAAGAAATTTACGAAATTGTCGTCGCTGGCAATGCCACCATGCGGGATATGTTCTTCAGGCTCGATGTGCAGAGTATCGGGCAAAAGCCCTATAAATCTCAAATAGAACACGAATATCTGACCGGAGAGCGAAAAACAACCGCCCTTTATGAAAGCAGCAGGCGGTTGGGCATTCGCGCAAATCCCAAAGCGCGGGTATATGGCATGCCCCTTATTGCAAGCCATGTAGGCGGCGATGTCGCGGCGGACATGCTGGCCGTAGAAATGGGTGACCAAGACGAGATATTTATGCTTGTCGATGTGGGCACCAATACCGAGGTCGTCGTGGGTAATCGAGACCGGTTGGTCGCAGCATCTTGTCCGGCGGGACCGGCATTTGAAGGCGGCGGCATCGCCTGTGGCATGCCCGGGCAAGATGGGGCGATTGAATCGATGGTATGGAAAAATGGTCAGTTCAATTATCGCGTAATTGGCGGCGGCGCCCCTCAGGGATTGTGCGGCTCTGGCCTGATCGATTTGTTGGCCGAGCTTGGGCGGCATGATTTGATGACGGAAAAGGGCGTATTTGCCGACCGCAAACAATATGAAATGATGGTGGTGCCCGAACACGGCATTGCGCTGTCGCGTGAAGACGCAAGCAATCTGGCTCAGGCCAAGGCCGCAAATTATTGTGGGCAGTTACTTGTCATGCGCGAGTTTGGCATCGCCCCCGATCAGATCCATCGGCTTTATCTATCCGGCGGTTTTGCCAATTACGTAAATGTGCAAAATGCGATTGATATTGGTTTTCTCGCACCTGTGCCAAAAGAGCGTATCGAAAAGGTGGGAAATGCCGCGATATTGGGCGCGAGAACAACCCTCCTCTCGCGGAAACGACGCGATGAGTTAGAGCACCTTGTGAAACGGATTGAGCATGTGGAACTGGAGACAAAGCCAGACTTTTTTGACGTATTTGTCGAAGGGTGTCAGTTTAAAAGGATGACAGTATGAAGTCTTTTGCAGAACGCCTCGCAGACGATCAACCTATGGTGTACGACGGCGGGTTTGGATCTCAATTATTTGCACACGGGGTAAATCTGGCAAACAGTTCCATCGCCAATCTATCGCATCCCGACGAGGTTGTAGCAGTGCATCGCGCGTATATCGATGCGGGTGCAAACGCCATCGGCACGAACACATTTGTGGTATCACCCCTGCATCTCGAGATGGCCGACGCCGATGAAGATGATGCCGAGCGCTTGACAGAATTGGCTGTCCAACACGCGCGGCAAGCTGTTGAAGAAAGCGGAAAGGATGTTTATGTGGGTGGCTCCATCGGTCCCTCCCCCGGTGCTATCGAAGCCGATGCCGGCGATACGGTTTTTGGCATCCCCAATGTAGATGTGCGATCGGCCCACGAGCGCGTGATCTCTGCCATGGTCAAAGGCGGCGTCGATTTTTTTGTCATAGAAACGCAATTTTCCGCCAAAGAAGCGGCAATCGCCGTTGACATTGCACGGCAAACGGGCTTACCCATCGCCGTGAATATGACGTATAAATTCACAAAGGATCGCAAAACGGGCGAATTGATCTATCGCACGGACTGGGGGGTTTCACCCAGCGACCTACTGGACATTTTGGCAAGTGGCGAATTTTCAGACGGCGATAATCTACTCGGCGATGTGCAACTCCTGGGCTTGAACTGTGGCGCAGAAACGCGCAATACAGATCACACGGGCATGCCCTATGCAATTGAGGGCACAGTGCAGATGCAAAAAGCACTTGGGGATCGCGGCATTGAAAACAAGCGCTTGATGGCCTATCCCAATGCGGGCTTACCCACCCTGGACAAAGTCACCAAACAGGCATCGTATTCGCAAGGACCAGAAGACATGGCCCAACACGTCGAAGACTTATTGGACGCCGGTGGATTCTTGATAGGCGGATGTTGCGGCACAACACCCGAGCACATTCGAGCATTTCGCAATATCGTAGATGCACAATAGAGGCTCTTGTATTTTTTCACCGATTAAACTTGAGGTTTGAATTATGGCTGATTATTGGGAAGCCGAAATAGAGGACATCGAGGTTGAGGATATGTTTGTAGGCGCGCTACTGGGCGGCGCAATAGGCGATTCCCTGGGCTGTTTTTGCGAGGGATGGGACCGGGGTCGGATCAAAGCGGTAGAGGGATTGACAGACCACTATCGAGGGCGGGTCAATCGGGAAGGCGTAGTGACCCGACCAGCAGGAGAATACACAGACGATACCCAGCAGACCCTCGTCTTGGTTGAGTCAATTATAGCGTGTGAAAAGGTAGATCCCGAAGACCTGAGCAATCGATTTTTGGCGATGTGGCGCGAGGGACTCCTGCAAATGTATGGCAGGGCTTTTAAGGAGACTCTGGAACGCCTTGATCAGGGTCTGGCGTGGTCCGATGCCGCATCGAAAGACCACCCCTCCAATGGGGCAGTTATGAAAATCGCGCCAGTGGGCTTGTGGCACTGGGCAACCGGTGAAAATATCCTGGAAGATGCAATTGCAGCGAGCCATGTGACGCACCAGGACCCACGCGCAGTTGCACCTGCAGTCGCAATGGCCCATGTGGTGGGGCATCTGGTAACACATCGCCCGCTGGATGGGAATGAGGTGCTGGACGTAGCCGAGTGGTCGGCCAGACCGATTTGCGAATCCACAGGCGAGTTGATCGCACAGGTGGGGACATTGCTGACAATGAACGAAGAAGATGCGTGGGCAACCATGGTAAAAATGCCCGAAGCTGCGCGAGAAAATGCCATCCCGAGCGAAGCCCAGGCCACGATCGTCGTAGCTTTAGAGGCATTTTTGCGCTCAGAAGGAGAATTTATTCCCACGGTTGAACGCGCGCTGCTCACGGGTGGAGATGTAGATACATTTGCAGCCATTGCCGGCACATTGAGCGGGCTGTATCACGGAACAGCGGGTTTGCCGCAACATCTCATAGAAACACTGGTTGAACGCACACAAATCGAATCACTATCCCGCGCGCTCTACGAAAAAACAGGAGGCGCCCTGTGATACTCGACGGTTTTAAGGGCATGTATCCCGCACTGGTCAGCCCCAGGGATGGGACAGGTACATTCAGCACCTCAGCCTTCGAAAAACTCATAGCGCGTATTTACGAACAGGGATCGCACGGCGTGTACGTGGCAGGCAACACGGGCGAAGGCTATTTGATGACAATTGCCGAACGCAAGTTGGCCACAGAAATTGCCGTCAAAGCATCAAAAGGACGTGGACGAGTAGTAGTACACGTTGGCGCACCCTCCGAGCGAGATGCTGTTGAACTCGCCAAACACGCCGCAGCTGCAGGAGCCGATGGCATTTCGAGTTTGCCTCCTTATGTCCAGGGATATCGTTTTGACGACATATTGGCGTATTACAGCGCGTTGAGTTCGGCGGCAAACTTGCCGGTCTTTGTGTATTACATCCCCGTGGTCACGCATCAGGAATATTCGTTTGAACAAATCAACCAGATGCTCGCACTCGAGGGCGTGGTGGGCATTAAATTCACAAATTTCAACTTGTTCTTAATGGAACGCGTACTCAATGGGCCGCATAAACCGCATATTTTTAACGGACATGACGAAGTGGCCCTATCGGGCATTGCAGCAGGTGCTCAGGGGGGTATTGGCACATTTTACAACGTGATGCCCGCGCATTTTGTGGGCATTTACGAGGCGGTGAACAAGCGCGATTTAGATACAGCACGCACATTGCAAGCAGACGTAAATGAACTGATTCGGATTTGTCAAAAATACGGTGGACACGGTAGCGTGCGCGCCGTATTGCGCTGGCAGGGAATTGAGTGCGGTGCCCCCATCAAGCCAACACGTCCGCTCGATGAGGAAGAAGAGAAAGTATTGCGAAAAGAAATCGAAGCAGCGGATTTGGATATATTTTAATCACCTCTCACGATCTCATACACTGTCGCACCTTCCCGCTCAGTTATAGTGGAAAACGCCCAGCCCGCATTGCGCAGACGGTCAAAAAAAGGTCTGCCTAAAATGCGATTGGGTTCAGAAAATAAAACGCGCCCTCCCGGTGCGAGAAGGGCGTCAAATGTGGCGATGAGAGGATCGAAAAAACGCAGTTCGTACACGAGATCTGCGCCCAACAAGGTGGCATAGTGTTGACCTTGCGGCGGGGCGCGCCAGTCGATGAGCATTGTCCTGGGAGCGACACCCGCAATTTGCAACCCATTGAGTTGCGCGAATTTGAGTGCGTCGGGCTGGTAATCCGTAGCCGTGACACGCGCGTGTTTGAGACAGGCAATAGATGAGACAAGGCCCAACCCACAGCCGAGTTCAAGCACAGATTCGCCCGGCGCAATCAGATTATCCGCGAGCAGAACATCGGACAAAACAAGCGCAGAATCCCAAAGCGTTGCCCAATATGGCAGGCGTTCATCCTGAATCTCAATGCTATCGGGATCGGCCATTTGCATTTTGTCAAAGAGTGCTTCGGCATCTTCAACACAAGTCACACCTATTTTGCGCCCACAAATATTGTGGTGTTCTTCGCCGAGTTGATAACGTGCGGCGAGTTCGCGTTTGAGGGCGTAAATTTCTTTTTGTACACTCATCAAAGGGAACGGAGCCTACCTACTGATACGCTTCCCACAATGCCTTGTAATATTGGAGCAGACGCTCGGCATCTGAGCTACCGGGGATTTCAGCCAGCGTATATCCCGCATAGCCTTCGGCTTTAAGAAGAGAGAAGAGTTCGCGCCATGGATAGGCCGGATTGCACAATTCGGTGATGTGTACCAGACCGATCTTGTGTTTGAGCAGATCAAAATTAGCTTTGATAGAACCGTCTTCCACTTCACCCAAATTCGAATTCCAGCATATCTTTGCATTGTCGTGATCTGCCCAATCCATAATAGTGCGCATATGTGCTGGCTTTTGTGTTTCTTGCCCGTGTACTTCCACACGAATTTGCACCCCCAGATCAGCAGCGGCAATCGCGCATTCACGCACAGATTTGCCAATTTGTTCGAGTGTTTGCTCCACCGGAATACCTTTGCCGGTTTGCAGGCCATTGGGCCGCACCTTAACGCCCGGGCAACCCAGGTCCGCGGCGAGTTTGGCATATTCAATCGTGCCATCAATATTTTCGCGCACAACGCCGGGATCATCCGAATGATATTCAAATGCCGAGCCCAAACCCGCGATTTCGACCCCACCATCTTCAAATTGTTTGCGGATATCCTGCCGTTGTCCCGCCGAAAGGTCTGTTTCAACGCCGTGAGCATGCGTGGTACGCAACTCGGCACCGCCATAACCGAGCTTCGCACAGGTTTCGATAATAGTGGCAACATCCCAGTCCGCGGCGATTTGATACGTGACAATACCCAACTTCATTTTTATCTCCCAATTGGTAGCTCTCAGCCGCTATCGGTCGGCAAAACAAAGGGCCAAAAGCTGAAAGTGGATGAACTTGTAGTTGCCGACCGCATCTGAAGATAGGACTTGCAATCAGAATGTCAATGCCTTTGAAGTATCTCCCATAAGACATAGAAAATGACTTGACGCACATCAAACATTTCTACATATCTACACAGGTACAAACCGCTATTCGCAGGAGTATTTGAGATGCATATTCAGCGTGCCGAGACGCGCGACTTTTTGGAAATCGCAAAATTGGACCGCGAAGCATGGGCACAAAACCGGAATTCTGAGTACATTCCCGATGGAGAACACGTCTGGCGATTGTGGACAGAGCACGCGCTGGTATTTTGTGCATGGGAACGCGAAAAACTGATCGGTGCTGTGCTGGCATTTCCCACAATGACAGACAGGCTGTATTGTTTACACAAAGTATTTGTGGATCATCCCTTTCGCGGCAAAGGCATTGGTTCTGCTCTGTTCGACGCAGTTTTGGCTGCATGCGATCAAATCGGTGTGGATTGTTTTTTGACCGTAGATCCCGAAAATGAAAGTGCTAGTTCCCTGTACGAAAAATGGGGATTTAGCGAGAGAAACTTTGTGAAAGGTTATTATCGCGCCGCAGAAGATCGGTATGTACTGACGCGACGCTGCAAAACAAAAACGTGAGATAAGGAGCCAAACAATGCACCCCAAATGTCTCGATTATTGTCTGACAGAAGAAGAAGCGCGCAAATTCAAACGGGATGGCTACTTCATCGTTCCAGACGCCCTGCCATCCGACATGGTCAGCGATCTCGTCGTCGCAGTAGATCGCGTAGATAAAGAAGAACGCACTCGGATGGGCAAAAGTGCCACAGCGCGCATCAACCACTACGACTTCATAGGCAAGGACGACCGCTTCTTGCCCCTGCTCGACTGGTACAAAACATTTCCCAAAGTGTGGGGCATCCTGGGCTGGCACATCCAGCTCTACCACACCCATATGACCGTGACACCCCCAGCAGAACCGAAAAAAACACTCGAAAAAGACGGACCTGGCCTCGGCTTCCATCAAGACAGCGGGCGCATCAATCAAGACTTTGATATGAACCCGCGTCCCATGATCTCCCTCAAAATCGGCTTTTTTCTCACCGACACAACCCAACCCGGCCGCGGCAATTTCTACGTCCTTCCCAAAAGCCAAACTCAAAACACATTTCCCGGAGAAAATCGCAACGCGCCGCACAAAGACGCTATCCCGGTGCTCGTACCACCCGGCTCAGCCGTATTTTTTGACCGCCGCTTATGGCACTCGGCCAGTACCAACTACTGGAAGGAACCTCGCCGCGTACTCTTCTACGGCTACTCCTATCGCTGGCTTCGCCCCCGCGACGACATGCGCGTCGAACACTACCTTGACCACTGCACGCCCATCCAAAAACAACTCCTCGGCGTCAGCTACTCCGGCGGTCGCGGCTACACCTCCCCCACGCCCGAAGACGCGCCCCTCAAAACCTGGCTCGACGAACACGGGATGAGCTGTGAATAGTCACCTAAACAAAAAAAGCCGAGATATATCGGCTTTTTTTGTTTATCTCTAACTCATTCTTCCAACGCCCGCTTCCACGCATCTAATTTTACCAGCGCTTCAACAGGTGTGAGATGTGCGATGTCTAAATCGCGCAACTCAGACAACATCGGATGATCTTCCCGCTCAACCTTCACTTCTGCTACCGGAGCAAACAGCGGCATCTGCCCATTCTCCTTCACGCGATCGGGTTGGGACTTTGATCCCACCGACAGATCGTTTTGCTCCAGCCGGTTCAAAATCTCCTTTGCCCGCGCAATCATCTCTGCCGGCATCCCGGCCAGACGCGCCACTTCAATGCCGTAGCTATGGTCGCACCCGCCCGGCACCAGCTTGTGCAAAAACGCGATGGTATCGCCCGCCTCGCGCACGGCAACGCTGTAATTCACCACCCGAGGCAGCAAATCCTCCAATTCTGTCAACTCGTGATAATGCGTCGCAAACAACGTCCGCGGCTGAATCTGTTCGGCATTGTGTAAATACTCCGTCATAGCCCAGGCAATACTCAACCCATCAAACGTACTCGTTCCGCGCCCGATCTCGTCCAAAAGCACAAGACTCTTCGGCGTCGCATTATTCAAAATATTCGCCGCCTCATTCATCTCCACCAAAAACGTACTCTCGCCCCGCGCCAGATTATCGGATGCACCCACCCGTGTAAAAATGCGATCCACCACCCCAATACGCGCCTCGCGCGCAGGCACAAAACTGCCGACCTGCGCCAAAAGCACAATCAACCCGGTCTGGCGCAAAACCGTCGATTTACCCGACATATTCGGGCCAGTAATCAGCAAAATTTGATCGGTCTCACCATCAATCTTCAGGTCATTGGGCACAAAATTACCGCCCGGAAGCAACTGCTCAACCGCGGGATGTCGGCCTTCTTTCACATCAATACGCACGCTATCATCCACCTGGGGACGCACATAATCACTGGACGACGCCACCTCGGCCAGCGTGCTCAACACATCTACTGTAGCCACGGATAGCGCTGTGCGCTGCACGGGTTCTACCCAACCGGCCACCTCTTCGCGCAACGCGGCAAACAAATCGCGCTCGAGGTCCCTGGCCCGCTCATCTGCGCCCAAAATTTTCGCCTCCCAATCCTTCAATTCCGGCGTGATATACCGCTCGGCATTGACCAGCGTTTGCTTGCGCACAAAATACGCGGGCACCTTATCCTGATTGGCCTTGGTGACCTCAATATAATATCCAAATGCCTTATTATACCCCACCTTCAACGACGCGATACCCGTTTTCTCGCGTTCATCTGCCTGCAAGTTGGCAACCCAATCGCGCCCGCCCGATGCGATTTCCCGCAATTCATCCAGCTCTTTGTGATAGCCCGTTCTGATATATCCGCCATCGCTAATCTGGGCAGGTGGGTCGTCTTCAAGCGTATGAGCGATCAAATCAATCAGCTCTGTCAGGTCCGGCATGCCCTGATCGCGCGCCCGCACCAGCAAATCCGCGCGAAATTCTCGCAGGGCTTCTCGCAGAGGAACAACCGCTTCCAAAGATCGCTGGAGAGCCACAAGTTCACGCGGATTGGCCCGATTGCAACAGATTCGGGACATCAATCGCTCCAGATCTCCAACACCGCGCAGGGCCTCTCGCGCCTCGTCCCGATACGCTGCAGATTCGACAAATGCTTGCACTGCATCTAAGCGTGCTTCAATGCGACCGACATCTACAAGCGGCTGTGATAGCCATGTACGCAGTGTTCGCGCGCCCTGCGGCGTACACGTCTGATCTAAAACCCCAAACAACGTACCCTCGCGCCGTCCCTCTTGAATAGTTGTAACCAGTTCCAGATTGCGCTGTGTCACCAGATCCAGTTCCATTACCGATTCGGTGTGTTCGCGTGCCAATCGCGTAATATGGGATACGGCCCCCTTCTGATTTTCGCGCAAATAACACAGCACCCCGCCCGCAGCGCATATCCCAACGGTGAGATCATCGCACCCAAAGCCCTTGAGAGACGCCACCTTGAAATGCTCCTTCAGTGCATCGTACGCATAATGCTGTCCAAAGTGCCAATCTTCTATATGCGTGAGCAATGCACCCGGCATCCGCGCTTCAAACTCGGCTTCGTTGTCTTTGACCCACGCCTCGGGCGCCAGCACCTCTGCGGGAGCCACGCGCTCCAATATCTCCCACAAATCATCTGCCGCGCGTTCCGATGCTCTGAACATACCCGTTGATAGATCCGCTGTTGCCATACCCAATTGATCGCCAGAAACAAAAATGCCTATGAGATAATTATTGCGCTTTTGATCGAGCAAATCATCGGACATTACCGTTCCCGGCGACACGACCTGCACCACCTCTCGGCGCACCACTTTCTTGCCCTTTTGTGGCGGCTCCATCTGCTCGCAAATCGCCACCTTTTTTCCGGCTTTGATAAGCCTTGCGAGATAGGTATCCAGCGCGTGATGTGGCACACCTGCCAGCGGGATGCGGTCTGCACGCCCATTGTTACGCGATGTCAACGTCAATCCCAAAAGCTGAGATGCAACAACGGCGTCGTCGTAAAATGTCTCGTAAAAATCGCCCATCCGAAACAGCAAAATCGCATCCGGATGCTGCTCCTTAAAACGCGCGTACTGTTCCATTGCCGGTGTCAATTGCGTCGCCATTCCCAATCCTCTAAAGACTTCTCATTCTCCAATCGCTTTTCGATACGAATAATCAAATAACAACTCCCATTCGCACAGTTGAATCTCGCGGCAAAGTGCGTCGTGTGCAGAACGCCCTTCGAGTGCACCGGCACACAAATCAACATAAGCAAACGCATCCCAATGTGCTTGCGTCGTCAAAAAGTCTGGCGCGCCGGAAACGCCACCCGCAACGCGAGCAGCAGCCTTGCACAAATCGTCAAAAATGGCGTGGTTGCCCACTTTGCCAAACCAGTATTTTGAATTGGAAAAATCGGGTTCGCGGCGGTGCATGATGCCGTGCCAATAACTTCCAGTCGCCGTATGAATGCCCTGACTGATGGTATGAGACGCATCTAAAAAGTTGTGATACAACCACATGCCAGAAATGCAGCCCTGTGCCATATCTCTATCCACCACTGTTTTGCCAGCAAAAGCAGACCCCACTGTCAGCGCGTCGAGCGCGCTTTTCGCCGCGGCGTTCTCTTCGCCACCATCCAGTGGATTCAATCGCTTTTCGGAAATCAATTCTGCAAAAACGCCGCCATAAGCACCTGCGTCAAAAGACATAATCTCACTCCTTTATTTTGTAAAATCGCCTGTAAAAAACGCAAAAATTCTCTCTCTTCGGGAATATACTCAGAATTTCAAAAAAAAAAAGACCAATTCCCTTCGGAATCGGCCTATTCTGTCCAGATCTCGCCTTATGCACTTTGCACCTGTAATAATTCCCGCGTGTGATGCCCCTCGAAACCCACCAATTCTCCGACGACCACATCGTCATCAATCCGCTGCAAGCGCACATCGACAATCTCTTCGCACGCGGCATCTGGAGCAGGCGCAACCACCCGGATATAATTATCGGTCAACCCCTGTAAAAGCTGCCCATTGCGGCGGTTTTCAAAAAGCACGGGCAACGTGCGCCCAATAAACCGCGCTTGAAATGCCGCTACCTTTTGCTGCCCCAATCTGCGAAGTATTGCGCCGCGTTGCTTTTTCACCTGGGGATCAACCTGATTTGTCATGCGCGCTGCAGGCGTTTTCCCCCGAGGCGAATACGGAAATACGTGCAAATACGTCATGGGGTGATTGGCAATCAAATCGCGCGTATTTTGAAATGCCTCATCCGACTCACCGGGGAACCCCACCATCACATCGCCACCAATCCCCACATCGGGAATCCGATCCGCGAGTTTTTCAACCAGCGCGATATACTGATCCCGCGTATAGGGACGACGCATTGCCTTCAACACGCCATTGTCACCGCTTTGCAATGGGATGTGCAAATGTCTGCAAAACTTCTGGCTCGACGCAAAAAAATCGATCATGGCATCGGTCACATAAGTCGCTTCGATTGAACTCACGCGGAAGCGTTCCAACCCGTTGATCCCCTCAATAGCCTCCAGCACCTGCAACAAATCGCGCGCCTCCAAATCCACGCCGTAATCGCCAATATGCACCCCCGTCAGCACCACCTCTCGATAGCCCGCTGCTACCAATTTCTCGACCTGCAATACGGTACTCTCAAGCGTGCGACTGCGACTGCGCCCACGCGCAAACGGAATAATGCAAAACGAGCAAAATTCGTTGCACCCTTCCTGAATTTTGACAAAAGCCCGAGCGCGCTCGCCGAAATTGTAAATATCCATATCCTGAAAATCAGCCGTGCGACTGCGCGTCACGAATGTGCGCCCCAAAGAACAGGTATTATTTACCAAATCCAGGAGTTGCGTCCGCTCCGCTGTTCCGACCACCAGATCGACTTCGGGCATTGCAGATAGGGCATCTGGATCGGTTTGTGCATAACACCCCACCGCGACCACGGTACCCGCAGGCGAAATCCGATGCGCTTTGCGCAATGCCTTACGCGACTGCGCATCCCCTTGACCAGTCACAGTGCAGGTATTGACCACAGTAACATCTGCGAACTCGCCAAATGGCACCTCGCGATAACCCTGCGCCACAAACTGCTCGGCATACCACTGTGTGTCATAGGTATTGAGCTTACAACCAAGCGTATAAAACGCAACCGTCTTTTGATCTCGCATAAAAATCAGTCATTTGAAAAAACAAAGCGTTGAGACGATATGCCCCAACGCTTTGCAACCGCCTGATAAATCTGAGCAATCTTATTCCTCTTTGCTGCTCTGCGATTTAGCTGCTTCCGCTTCTGCTACCACCTCTGCTTCAGCCTCTGCTTCCACCGCATCTTCTACTTCAGTTTCAGCCTCTACCTCTTCCACAGTATCTTCAACTTTATCCTCTGTCTCTGCTTCCACCTCTACCTCGGCCTCAGCTTCTGCCACTTCTTTCTCTGCTTTATCTTCTGCGCTTTCCCGTCGAGGATGTGCCTCCAGAAAAGCGTCGATTTCATCTTGATCGGCATCGCGCAAACGCTCTCGCACGCTCAACACAATTTTCTTTTGGTCTTCGTCAAACTCCACGACTTTCAGCGGCAACTCATCGCCTTCCTCGAAATATTCATCGGGACGTTGAAGGTCGTCAATACCCAGTTGCGAGACCGGCACAAATCCTTCTACATGCCCTTCCAGGTCAACGACCACCCCGCGTTCGAGAATGCGTGAAATAGTACCTTCTACGGCATTACCCACAGCATAAGTAACGGCCAGTTTTGCCCAGGGATTTTCAATAGTCTGTTTGTGCCCCAGTGAGATGCGCCGCCGCTCTTTATCGATATTGAGCACAACAATATCCAATTCCTGGCCTTTTTTTATTACCTCACTCGGATGGCGAATGCGCTTGGTCCAGGACATATCGGAAATATGCACCAGCCCGTCGATCCCCTCTTCGATTTCGACAAAGGCTCCAAAATTGGTCAAATTGCGTACAATGCCTCGAAGAGGTGTGCCTGAGGGATATTTCTGGTCGAGATCTTCCCAGGGATCGGGCTGCACCTGCTTGAGACCCAACGAAATTTTTTGACCTTCCTGATCCACGCGCAGGACCATAACCTCAACTTCATCACCAATTGAGACCAGCTTGGAGGGATGGCGAATATGCTGAGTCCACGACATTTCAGAAATGTGGACCAATCCTTCGACACCCTGTTCCAACTCGACAAAAGCTCCGTAATCCGTAATGCTGACAACCTTACCTATCACCTTGCTATCAACCGGATATTTTTCCTCAACATCTTTCCAGGGGTGATCTTGTAATTGCTTCATGCCCAGCGAAATGCGCTCGCGTTTCTCATCGTAATTGAGCACCTTGACTTCTACTTCTTCGCCAATGGACAAGACTTCTGATGGATGTCCAACGCGGCCCCAGGCAATATCTGTAATATGCAACAATCCGTCTAAGCCGCCCAGATCGATAAACGCACCAAAATCGGTTATATTTTTGACCGACCCCTGACGTACTTGCCCCACTTCCAACGTGGCGAGAATCTGTTTGCGCAGCCTGGAGCGTTCTTCTTCGAGAACGACGCGGCGAGAAATGACAATATTTCGGCGATTCTTGTTGAGCTTTATGATCCGGAACGGGTACACATTACCGAGAAATTGATCAAAATTTTTGACCTGTTTGATGTCAATTTGGGAGCCGGGCAAGAAAGCATCGACGCCGAAAAGATCGACCACTATGCCACCCTTGATTCGCCGCATCAAACGACCTTCGACAATCTGATCACTATCATACGCGTCCTTAATGCGATCCCACACCCGCATAAAGTCAGCTTTGGTCTTGGACAGCACCACCTGGCCTTCTTGATCCTCAATGCTCTCTAAAAAAACCTCGATTTCATCGCCTTCCTCTATAGCTGGCGGGTCGCCAAATTCAGAGAGGGGAATCGCGCCTTCAGACTTGAAACCAATATCTACCACTACGATTCCATCATGGATGGACCTCACAGTGCCCATAACAATCTCGCCCTGCTTAATGGTCTCTAATGTCTCTTCGTAGAGTTCCATCATTTCATTAAATTCTGCCTCGCTATATTCGCTTTCATCCAGCGCGGCCAGTGCTTCTTCAGGGGTGGGTTTGGGAAGGGTATTAACGGACATACCAGATAATTCCTTTCACGCTAAAAAATCGCGCAAAAAAATAAAAAAAGAACGACAAACAACGTCGATCAAACCGTGCCGACACCTTATCGTTAACCATTGCGGGAAGCGGGTGCAACCGTGCCGGCTTTCCGCCGCATCCGCTTGAGAACCGCGAGATGACGCATCACCTCATGAGTGATAAAATTGTAGGCGTCGCGACGCCTGTCGGGCAATTGTTCTGGGGAGCGAAAAATGGGCTCGCCAAACCGCACCTGCAACCGATCCAGCCCAATCATCGTCTTCCAGATATTGACCGTGCCCGAAATATATACGGGTACCACAGGTGCTCGAGTGCGATAAACCAGCATGCCCACCCCTGATCGGGGACGCAGGAAACCGGGGCGCTTATTGCGCGTGCCTTCTGGAAAAATGAGCACGGGATTGCCTGCCTGCAAAGTCTTTGTCCAGGCCAAAAATGCGCTGCGGTCTCCTCGGCTTCTATCAACGGGCATCGCGTGTAACCTGTGGATCAACTTTCCCAACAACGGAATAGGAAAGAGTTCAGCCTTAGCAAGATACCAAAGTTCGCGTCCTGCCGCAACTCCAATAATAACGGGATCGACGTAAGAACAGTGGTTAGCAGCTAAAATCAAAGCACCCGACTGGGGTATGTGACGCCGCCCTTCGACCCGTAACCGAAATAGTAAAACGGCCAGCCCGTAGGCCAGCCACCAGCAAAAGCGATAAAATGTCATCGATACCATCCATTTACCATTCACGCCCTGTTTTGCCGTTGGGCAAGTGCAACAATCCGACCCACTTGTTCTGCGATTGACAATTCTGTGGTATCTATACACACGGCATCAGATGCGGGCCACGCGCCGCGTTGCAACTGCGTTTGACGGTCGCGAATATCCCGAATGCGAATTTCGTCCAACAGCGACTCAAACACGGCAGATTCACCCCTTTTTTTTAAATCTCTGAGTCGTCGTCGCGCGCGTTCGGCGGGATCGGCAACGAGAAAAATTTTCAATTCCGCATCTGGAAAAATAGCAGTACCAGTATCTCGACCTTCTAAAACAATACCCCCATCCCGTCCCATGACCCGCTGTAATGCAACGAGCACATCACGCACCCCTGGATGGACAGCTACGCGAGACGCAGCCTGAGATATTTCAGATGTGCGAATCGCATCGGATATATTTTTCCCATTAAGCAGGGTTTGCAACTGCCCATCTCGCATTTGAAATGCGAGATGGAGCGCGCTACACAATGCAGTTACGCCATCGGCATCATCGGGGTCAACGCCCTGTTGCAAAGCTGCCAGGCCCACGGCGCGATACATGGCTCCGGTATCCAGATAGAGGTACCCCATTTGCTCTGCTACGAGCCGTGCAGTTGTACTCTTGCCGGCACCTGCCGGGCCATCAATCGCAATAACAATGCCATTTTCGCGCATAAATCGCTCATTCATGATTCAGCCCGACCAGTTCTCGGAGCCTCTTTACTTCTGCTTGGGTCAGATGCCGCCATTGACCTGGCTCGAGGTGACGCGTTGTAAGACCAGCAAAGTGCGTGCGTATTAAAGATTGCACCCCATGTCCTGCCGCCTCGCACATCCGCTTCACCTGTCTTTTGCGCCCCTCGTGAAGCACCAATTCCAATTCTGTATCTCCACCTCTTGCGCGCATAACCCGAATATGTGCAGGAGCAGAAATACCATCATTGAGCTTTATTCCCTCTCGCAGTGTTCTCAATACCGCCTCGCCAGGATGCCCGCGCACCCAGGCGCAATAGACTTTCTTGACCCCATATCGCGGATGGGTCAATCGAAATGCCAGATCGCCATCGTCCATCAACAACAAAACCCCTTGCGTATCCAGATCGAGCCGTCCGACGGGAAAAACCCGAGCATCGATGCCGCGCAACAATTTGTAAATTGTTTGGGCATGATGCGGGTCGCGCGCCGATACCAGATATCCCGGGGGTTTGTGCAATAAAATATAAGTTTGTTTATCAACCGATTGGATCGCCCGACCATTGACACATACCTGATCGCTACGCGGGTTGATTCGCGTGCCCGGATGTGTCACAACAGCGCCATTTATTTTAACGCTGCCCGTTTGAATCAACCGCTCGCTCGCTCGCCGCGAAGCCACTCCCGCGCGGGCCAGAAACCGGTTCAGGCGCTCTGTCATGGGTATCCCGTTCGCTATTCCCATCGGTATTGATCACACCCGATAACGGGCTGTCCTTGCCTTCGGCCACTCGTTGCTCCTCTTCTCGAAGCAATTCTTCCAACTCGCGAATCCTGGGCAAATCAGACAGGGTTTTGAGACCAAAATGCTTTAAAAAATCGCGTGTCGTTCCGTATAACAGGGGCCGTCCAGGTGCGTCTGACCGCCCGGAAATACGGATCAGTCCCTTTTCCATTAACTGTCGCAAAACGCCATCGACAGACACGCCGCGAATATGCTCGACTTCGGCTTTGGTAATCGGCTGCTTAAAAGCCAGAATAGCGAGGGTTTCCAGAGAAGCTTGAGAAAGCCGGGGTGCGACTTTCTCGCGCATCAGTTGCCGAATCCAGGGCGCAAATTCGCTGTGTACAGCCAACTGAAAGCCCCCTGCGACTTCGACAACCCTGAAACTGCGACCCGTCTGTGCGTATTCTTCATTGAGATCATTGACATAAGCGCGAATTTCTTTTGCGCCAGTCTGCTGTCCCAAAACCGATGACAGGCGCGATGCTCCCAGAGGATCATCGGCTGCAATCAACAACGCTTCAACTACGCCTTTGTTGCGTGCATCTTCATCGGTAGCCAGAATGGCGACGCGTGCGTCATCTCTTTCAGACATCGGTTGTGCCCTCCTCGAAAGACGCCGTGTCTAAAGCATCGCGGCGATAAACCCAGAGTTCTCCATCGATATCAGCCTGTTGAACGCGGACTTTTCCCTCTTTCATCAATTCCAGCAAAGCGATAAATGTCACTACCACCACAATGCGATATGCACTGGCAATCAGTTCACTAAATGGAATCTGATGTCGTCGTTCAAGTACATCGAGCACGTATTCGGCGCGCTCCTCTGTGGTCACATCAACCCGCGTCACCTCGTGAAAATCGACTTTTGGTGCCGCATCCATCGCTTGCTTAAAGGCGCGAAGCAATTCGAACAGACTCACGGGACGAAATTCCCCGACTTCATCTGCGTGTTGCTTTCGAATATCTTCCAAATCCATCGAAGCCCCCCGATAAAAAACATCGCGGTACTCCGTCTGCTGCTCATCCATCCACGAGGCTACTTCTCTGAATTGCTGGTATTCCAACAAGCGGCGCACCAATTCCTCACGCGGATCTCCTTCTTCCTCTTCAGCCTCTGGATCAGAGGGCAACAACATGCGCGATTTGATACGCATCAATGTGGCGGCCATCACGACAAAATCGCCGGCAACCTCTAAGTTTAACCGCTGGATGATCTCGACGTATTCTAAAAATTGCCGCGTAATATTGGCGATGGGAATATCGTAGATATCAATCTCGTTTTTTTGAATGAGAAAGAGCAACAGATCCAGCGGACCTTCAAACAAATCGAGCTTCACGCCATAAGGCGCGGCATCCGGATCGAATCGAGCTGTCAAATTGGATGCAATCATCGCGCCTCCTTCTCTTGTTTTTTCATTCTATCTCGCGCTTTGCGAGAAATCCGATTCCATACGCCAGTAAAACCCATCGCCTTTTTCATAGCCACGAGAGTTTCGTGTGCGAGTACTTGCGTTTTGAGCGTACCTTCGTAAATCACTTGCTCGACATAACCCGACTGCGCCGCAAAATATGCTCTGCGCTGGCGGATAGGGGCGAGAAACACATTGAGAGCGCGTGCCAATTTATCTTTCACTTCAACATCGCCCACGCGGCCCTGGCGATAGCGGGTTTTGAGATCTTCAACCTCAGCGACATTGGGATTAAACGCATCGTGATACATAAATACGGGATTGCCTTCAACCGTCCCCGGAATATCTGCGCGAACGCGATTGGGATCCGTGTACATACCGCGCACTTTTTTTTCTACTGTCTTTTCATCATCAGACAAAAAAATTGCATTGTCGAGACTTTTGCTCATCTTGGCCTGCCCATCGGTTCCCACCAGAGTAGGCACATCGCCCATGAGGAGTTCGGGAATGGGAAATACATCGCCGTAATACGCGTTGAACCGACGCGCAATTTCCCGCGTCACTTCAACGTGCGCCTCATTGTCTTTCCCCACGGGCACAACATGCGCGCGCGGCATCAAAATATCGGCACTTTGAAGCACGGGATACCCGATCAGGCCAAATGGAATTGCCTCTTCGGTCATATTCGCCGCGCGTGCCATATCTTTCACACTGGGTAACCGCGCCACGCGGGGCAAAGTCACGAGCATCTCAAAAAACAGATTCATCTCGTACACAGCGTGAATAGCCGATTGCAAATAGATGGTCGATTTTTGAGGATCTATACCCACGGCCAAATAATCCAATACCATCTCATAGATATTTTCACGCAATGCATCGATGTGTTCTTTTTGAGGCTGTGTAGTCAACATGTGCAGGTCGGCCACTAAAAAATAGCTCTCGTAATCATCTTGCAAGGCCACGCGGTTTTTCAAAGACCCGACATAGTGCCCGAGATGCAAACGCCCCGTGGGCCGATCACCTGTCAAAATTCGCTTTTTGTCCATCAGTTCCCGCTTTTAATCATCCATAAAAAGATAGGGACGCCAGCGACGGTCTGGCACCCCAATATGATGTCGAATAAAGGTCACCCGATTGGGAGACTGCGGCTTGCGCAATAATGACAAACCGACTTCCGCAGGCGTATTGTCGCCCTTGCGGTTGTTGCACCGATGACAGGCGCACACCAGGTTATCCCATGAATTGCGCCCATTGTGAGACCGCGGCACCACGTGATCAATGGTAAACGGACCGCGGCGAATGCCACAATACTGGCACTGAAACCCATCGCGTTTTAAGATATTGCGCTTGGTCAAGGCGAGCGGTTTGGGAGGCACGCGCACATATACGGCCAGACGCACCACGCTCGGCACGGGGAATGAATTGCTCACCGTATGGATGCGAGAATCGCACGCTTCAACAACTTCGGCGCGACCTCGAAAAACCAGCACAATAGCCCTGCGCACAGAACACACATGCAGAGGTTCGTAACTCTGATTGAGCACCAGCACAGACTGATTGAGTACTGTGGGCATTGTCACGGGCATGATCAAATACCTCAAAAATAACGATTAGCCTCTCCCCATCCACTCTCTAATATAAATCTTCATGATATATTGTATTGACTACAAGGTGTCAAGCCTTATTCACTCTATCTATTCATCAACCAGGCCTGCATAGGCGTGAGCATCCATTAAATACTCTGTCTCTGAAGGATCTGAAAGGCGCACTTGAATCATCCATCCCTCTCCATAAGGCTCATCATTGACCAGAGCAGCATCATCTGTCAACTGGGTATTGACATCCACCACCTCACCCGAAACTGGTGCAATGAGATCGGACACAGTCTTAACCGCCTCAATTGTGCCATAAGATTCTCCCTGAGTAACAAAATCGCCAGGCTCTGGCAATTCTAAAAATACAATATCGCCCAACTCGCCCTGCGCGTAATCCGTAATCCCGCATGTGCCCGTATCACCCTCAATTCGAACCCAGTCGTGATCGCTATTAAAAAGTAAATCTTCTGGAATATCCGACATTTTCTGCTCCTTTATACCTTTGCCTATGGGTGAGAATGGGCTTCATCCCCCATAGCCCAACTTATTCACAAATTCCGTTGTTGCTCGTCCCGTCCTAAAATCCTCGTGTTGCAAAGCATGGAGGTGAAAGGGAATGGTCGTTGGCACGCCTTCGATCACAAACTCTTCGAGCGCGCGTATCACCCGTGCAATTGCCTCGTCGCGCGTGTCCCCATATCCGATGAGCTTGGCCAAAAGAGAATCGTACTGCGGAGGAACCGTATATCCCGTATATACGTGTGAATCAATGCGAATGCCCGGGCCTCCCGGCATATGAAAAGAAGTAATTGTGCCGGGCGAGGGCCTGAAATTATGCTCGGGGTCTTCGGCATTGATTCGACATTCAATAGCATGCCCTTTGAAATCAAACAGATCTTGAGACTGAGAAAGAGACGCACCGGCTGCGATACGGATCTGCCATTTGACCAGATCGAGCCTTGCCACCATCTCTGTAACCGGATGCTCGACCTGAATGCGCGTGTTCATTTCCAAAAAATAAAAATCACCGGAAGTGTCGAGCAAAAACTCAACCGTGCCAGCACTGGCATACCCGACCGCGAGCGCACCTTTGATAGCTGCCTCTCCCATGCGCTGGCGCATGGCGTCATCAACTACAGGTGAAGGCGACTCTTCAATAAGCTTTTGGTGCCGACGCTGAACCGAACACTCGCGTTCCCCCAAATGCACAATACGCCCAGCCAGATCTCCCAACACTTGAATCTCCACATGCCGGGGCTGCACAATCTCTTTTTCCAAATAGAGCGCGCCAGATGTAAACGCCGCCTGTGCCTCGGCCTGTGCCATTTGCCACGCGCGTTCTAACTCGCGCTCTGAAAATACAGTGCGCATCCCCCGTCCGCCTCCACCTGCCACGGCCTTGAGGCGCACGGGGTATCCAATGCTACGCGCAGCTTGTTGGGCCGCCTCATAGCTTTCCAAAACTCCCGTACCTGGCGCAACGGGCACACCGGCTCCTTGCATGGTCTCTCGTGCGATAGCCTTATCGCCCATCTTGCGTATCGATTCTGCGGATGGACCAATAAAAACAATGCCGCAGGTGCCGCAAATTTCGGCAAACTCGGCATTCTCGGCCAGCGGGCCATAGCCCGGATGAATCGCATCGGCATTGGTCACTTCGGCAGCACTTAAGATGCGCGGAATATTTCGATAGCTTTGCTCGCCGGGAGGTGGACCAATACAAACATCTTCATCGGCCATACCGACATGCAGCGAATTGCTATCCGCTTCGGAGTAAACGGCCACTGTTTTCAGGCCTAACTCTTTACAGGCTCGGATAATGCGCAGCGCAATTTCGCCGCGGTCAGCAATGAGAACTTTCTCAAACAAAGGTATGATCTCGTAACGGTGTACAAAGGAAAGGTCAATAGGGCCTGCTCATTCGCAGGGGAAGGGCAAGCAACAATCGGCGAATGGGCATCCCCGAGGGGCTACTTTTCTGGATCAATCAAAAACAAGGGCGTATTGTATTCGACGGGCGCGGCATTTTCAACCAGTACGCGCACTACCCGACCATTCACGTCACACTCGATTTCATTCATAATTTTCATGGCTTCAATAATACACAGTGTCTGTCCTCTCGCCACCTCATCGCCTTCTGTTGCATAAGGCGGCGCGTCGGGGTTTGGCGATTGGTAAAACATACCCACCATAGGCGACCGCAAAGTGTGATAGCGGCCATCGTCTTCACTTACTGCATCTTCAGCCGAAGACTCAGGTGCATCAACAGGTGCAGATGCTGACGCGGGCGGTGCGGCCAGCGTTTGCACTATGGGAGCTTGTTGGCTGGCGCGCACAATGCGAATGCGTCCGCGTCCAAAGAGCTTGCGTTCAATTTCAACTTCCTGCACATCATCGGCACCAATCAGATCGATGAGTTCTTTCGCACTCGCTATTATCTGCTTGGAAATTTTCACAGTAATCTCCTAAACCCGTTCGACATAAGATTGGGTGCGCGTATCGATTTTCAACACATCGCCAATCTCGACAAATAGCGGAACCTGCACTGTCGCCCCGGTTTCTACGCGCGCGGGCTTTGTGCCACCAGTGGCCGTATCGCCTCGCAAGCCGGGATCGGTTTGATCGACTTTCAATTCCACAAAAATGGGCAGTTCCACACCCAGAGCATTTCCCTCGGCAATCAGTACATCGACAATCTCATTTTCCTGCAACAGCTTTTGCGCATCGCCCACTATCTCCCTGGACACTTCGTATTGGTCGTAAGTGCGGGTATCCATAAAAATGTAAAACGCATCCTGCTTATATAAGTATTGGCTCTTTCGTTTTTCCAGGCGGACATCATCTACTTTGTCGCCCGACCGGAATGTGCGATCAATCACAGCCCCCGACTTTACACTCTTGAGCTTGGTGCGCACGACCGCAGCACCTTTGCCGGGCTTAAAATGCTCAAACTCGGTCATAAAAAAAAGCTGCCCATCCAGGCGAATAACCATACCATTGCGAAAGTCAGAAGTAGAAACCATAAACAATCCTTTGTTTTCAACGGTCATCCCTGCCGGGATATGAACTTATTGTTTTGACGCGCTAAAGCCAATGAGCGGGGGATGAGACATAAAAGCATCCCAAAAAGGGTTGTGCTGCTGAGATGGATGTATAAAAGGCCCCACCCATTGAAAATTGGAAAAACCAGCTTTCTGAAAAGCCCACTGATACGTTTCTGGTTTGAGGAAATAATTCTTAAACTCAAACTGCGTGCCATCTTCATTGATCATTTGATATAAAATAATATCGCCTTCTTCAGGAGAAGGGGTACACACTTTGTCAAATCCGTATTGGGCAAAGGAAATAATTCCCCTGGGAACATGCTGGACATTATCATTAAATCCGATAAATCGCCCCCCCAGTCGCAGTCTATTATAAGCCACTTGGACGAAATTGAGAAGTTCCTCTTTTGTCCTGGCATAATTTAAAAGATACATCGCCACCACAACATCGACAGATTCGACCATATCGAGCTGTGTCACATCTCGATTCAGGTACTTGCATCCCAGAGGACGGATGCGTTCTTCTTCTTCTGCCAACTTGATCATTTCTGCGGAAAGATCGACGCCTGTGACTTCTGCTGCTCCGGCTCGCTTGATCTTGCGCGTGTAAAATCCCTCACCACAAGCCAGATCTACGACCATTGCCCCTCGGATATCTCCCAATATCTCAAAAAAAGTATATTCTTCAATATATTTTCGAAATGAGAGTTGCTTGGAATCCCTATACGCTTCCGCAATTCCGTCATACTCAGGATTCATGATTCCGGTCCCTCTCGTTTCGGTAAATTCCGCAATGCTTTCAAACGGGCAATAAGATGCTCATTGTCGGGTTCTCGGGCAAGCACCTGTTCCAAAACTGCGATGGCCTCCGGAATAAGGCCCTGACTCGCGTATAGCTCGGCCAGCGTGGTCGTTGCTATAACAGGAGCCTCTCTCCCGGATTTTGGCTCGCGTTTAAGAGACATAACCAGCGTATCCAAATCGTCTTCGTCATCTTCTTCTAAAAGCGCCTGAGCAAATGCTTCGCTTCCAGATACGACTCCAGGACCGTCAGACTCAGGACTGTTGTCCTGCTCCTCTTCAAGCTCCTCGCCTTTGAGTTTGCGAATCTGCTCTATGAGTTCGGGACTAAATGGATCGCGCACATGAGCCTGTTCAAAATATTTGAGCGCGAGGTCATCACGGCCCAATTGCAATGCGATTTTGCCCATATACCAGTGTGCGACAAGATGACCGGGATCTAATTGCAATACCGTTTGAAACTCCAGACGCGCTTCTTCATAATGCCCGGCCGCATGATAGCACTTGCCCATCACCACATGGCCTGCCGTATATGAAGGCCGATAGCGCAAACCGCGGCGGCAAACCTCAATTGCGCGTGCGACCTCTCCTTGCTGCAACAACCCATCTGCCAGACGTGCAAATAAAATGGACGTCGGATTTTGATCACAAATTTTTTGGAGTTTTTTTAATGCCGACATAGGAGTAAATCGCCACCAAAAAAGAGCGGGCATAATAGGAAAAAGGTCCGGGATTGTCAACGATAAATAGAAATTAAACCAGATCTTATTCCATTTCTATTGCGCCGTCTTTCCGAACAATTACACAAAAATAGATTAACGCGCAACAAAATCGTGCTCAAATGTAAAAAATCTCAGCAAAAAATCCAATGCAAAATCAGGCAGTAATTTCGACGATTCCCGATGTGATTTACCTTGTTTCATAAGCGTGAAATGGATATATTTCCATTTCGTTACAAGAAGCGATTTTATTCATAACATTGATGTTTAACAATCTGTTACGCTTACAAGGAGCGTTTTAATGAAGCTATGGGACCTGTTTGTTTCATTCACCAAAGTCGGCATCTTTGCCTATGGCGGTGGTCCTTCGATGATCCCCCTCATTCAAGAAGAAGTCGTCGATCGCAATGATTGGATGACCATAGAAGAATTTACAGACGCCCTTGCAATGGGCTATGCACTTCCAGGGCCTATTGCCACTAAAATGGCTGCGTATATAGGATACCAGGTCGCCGACACACCTGGCCTTTTGATCGCGCTCTTTGGTACGGTATTCCCCTCATTGCTCATGATGATGATCCTCGGTCTGTTTTTTATGAACTATAAAGATACGCCGCTCGTACAGGCCATGCTCAAAGCCGTGCGTCCGGCAGTAGTCGGGCTTTTAATCGTCGTGGTCTGGGAAATGTGTCCCAAATCTGTTACTTCCTGGCACACGGCCCTCATTGCGGTCGCTGCTTTTGCAGCCATCAACTTTCTCAATCTTCATCCCGCTCTGGCCATTGTTGTAACCGCAGCTCTCGGCCTTGCATTTTATCGATAACCACAAAAAAGTATAGACATTCAGGACATACTATGTACACCTCTTATGCCCAAAAAATCCTCTCTGGAACCGACTTATCAAACGCTGAAATGCACGCTGTCCTTCAAATGCCTGACCGCGATATTCTACCGCTTTTGCACGCGGCATACCAGGTGCGTCATCATTATTTTGGGCGCAAAGTACACATCCATGTGCTGATGAATGCCAAAAGTGGCTTGTGTCCCGAAGACTGTGCCTATTGCTCGCAATCGGCTGTCTCAAACGCACCAATTGATAAATATCCCCTGCGACCAGCCCGTGAAATGATAGATGCAGCCCGCAAAGCCAAAGAAAACGGCGCATATCGCTACTGCATTGTTACGAGTGGACGCGCACCCACCGACAATGAAGTTGATGCCATTACAGGTGTAGTTCGCCAGATCAAACGGGAAGTAGATATCGACATCTGTTGTTGTTTGGGCTTACTGACGGGCGAAAAAGCACAGCGATTAAAAGACGCGGGCGTCGATCGCGTCAATCACAACCTCAACACCAGCAAAGCGCACACGCCGCATATTGTATCTACACATACCTATGGAGACCGATTAGAAACTCTGTACAATATCCAAAAAGCGGGTCTGGATACGTGCAGCGGCGGCATTATTGGTATGGGAGAAACCCACAACGACATAATTGATATGGCAGTGTCTTTACGCGACCTCGGCGTCAACTCCATTCCCGTCAATTTCTTACACCCCATCGCTGGCACGCCCCTGTCGAATCAAAATTCCTTAACTCCTCACGATTGTCTGCGCGCATTGTGTCTGTTCCGATTTGTCAACCCATCAACCGAAATTCGCGTGGCGGGTGGTCGAGAAAAAAATCTCCGATCCCTCCAACCTCTGGCGCTTTATCCCGCCAATTCGCTCTTTATGGAAGGATATTTGACCACAGGCGGCCTGGATGTAGAAGATACACACCAGATGATTACCGATCTGGGATTTGAAGTCGAAACGATACAAAGCGAATCGCAGAACGATCATCTTCTATCGATTGGCACACCAGTACACGCTCAGCTATAAAAAAATATGTGGACATACGAAAAAAAATATGACGTCATTGTTGTCGGCGGTGGACATGCGGGAGCAGAAGCCGCTCTGGCCTCTGCACGTATGGGCTGTAAAACACTACTGCTGACCATGAACCTCGACACTATCGCACAGATGTCGTGCAACCCGGCCATCGGAGGCATTGCAAAAGGCCATATGGTGCGCGAAATTGATGCTCTGGGCGGTGAAATGGCGCGTAATATTGATGCCACAGGTTTGCAATTTCGCATGCTCAATCGGCGTAGAGGACCCGCCGTACAGGCCCCCCGGGCGCAAGCTGATAAAAAAGCATATCAATTTCGCATGAAAGAAGTAATCGAAAACCAGCCGCACCTTGACGTCAAACAGGGTTTGCTCGAAGACCTCGTAGTCAAAAACAGACGTATTGAGGGCGTGGTCACCAAAGCCAAAACGGTTTTTGCCGCCAGGACCGTAATCCTGACCACGGGCACCTTCCTCAAGGGCCTCATTCATGTGGGCGATTTTTCCTATAGTGCAGGGCGCGCAGGTGAACAAGCCGCTGACAAAGCATCCGATGGCCTCTCACAACTCGGTTTTGAACTCGGGCGGCTCAAAACCGGCACCCCTCCGCGCGTCAATGCGCGCAGCATCGACTTTGGCACCTGCGAAGAACAACCCGGCGATACAGACCCCCGGCCTTTTTCCTATCATACCGACTGCATTGAGCAAGAGCAACTCAGTTGTCATCTCACAATGACCGTGCCAAAAACGCACGATATTATTCGCAGCAATCTGGATCGCTCTGCCATGTACAGCGGGCGTATCCAGGGTGTGGGACCGCGGTATTGCCCTTCGGTAGAGGACAAAATTGTGCGTTTTCCCGACAAGGAAGGGCATCAAATTTTTCTCGAGCCCGAGGGATATCACACCCTTGAAGTCTATCTCAACGGCCTATCGATGAGCCTGCCCGAAGATGTACAGGTCGAAGTTGTGCGCAGCATTCCCGGCCTTGAACGGGCAGAGATCATGCGCCCGGCCTATGCCGTCGAATACGACTATGTGCCCCCGACGCAAATCCATCCTACCCTGGAGACAAAACCTATCGCCGGTCTATTTTTCGCGGGGCAAATCAACGGCACCACTGGATATGAGGAAGCTGCTGGACAGGGAATTATGGCGGGCATCAACGCCGCCTTAACAGCCCGAGGTGACGATCCCATAATCCTGGATCGCTCGCAGGCTTATATCGGCGTACTGATTGACGACCTCGTGACCAAAGGCACAGAAGAACCCTATCGCATGTTTACCTCGCTGGCCGAATACCGCTTGCTCTTGCGACAAGACAACGCGGATTTGCGCCTGTGCGAACTCGGACGAAAAATTGGCCTGCTTTCCGACGAGGCGTATAACCGTTTTTGCAAGCGCAAACGACAAATCGATGAAGAAGTCGAACGGCTGCGGTCCACGCGCTTCACCCCAACCGACAACGTTCAAACAGCCCTCAAAGCGTCGCATTCTTCCCCGTTGAAACGCGCGGTGACACTCGCCGAACTTTTGCGGCGCCCAGAATTGTCTTACGACATTGTCACACAACTGTCACCTGCTTCTGAAACCCTGCCCGAGGATGTGTGCGAATCGGTCGAAATTGAACTCAAATACGAAGGTTATCTCGATCGACAAGAAGAGCAGGTGCAACGCTTTCACAATCTGGAAAAAAAATATATTCCCGAAAACTTTAACTATGCTGCCATTGCAGCTTTGCGAAATGAAGCTATTGAAAAATTTACCCGCATTAGACCTCGGTCACTGGGGCAGGCATCTCGCATTCCCGGCATTTCGCCTGCGGATATTGCTCTGCTTATGATCATGCTAAAAAAACGCGGTACTCCTGTATGAAACTCCACCCCAAACAAATCTGCGCCATTGTATCGCTTCTGTCGGACGCCTCCCCCGACATTGCGGATCGCCTGCGCCAAAAACTGTATGATTTAGGCGAGAAGGCCACACGCGAAATTCACAGTGCCTGCGCCGAAGACTCACGCGCACATCGAGAAGTCAGCCGCGTACTCAGGCGATTTAGAGAACCGTCTCTCGACATGCGGTTTCGCAATCTCACACGCGACCAACACGGCGATATTGCCCTCGAAGAAGGCGTCTTTGCACTGGCGCGATTCGGATATCCCGACCTCGATGAAAGTGCTTACAAAACGCGCCTGGGATACATGGCCTTTGAACTCGCGCCCAGGATTGCTCCCGACGATCATCCCATCCGCATCATTCGCACACTCAATCATTATCTCTTTGACGAGCAAGGGTTTCACGCATCGACCCGCTATGATCCCGACGACACGTATTTCAACCGCGTAATCGATCGCAGGCGCGGCTGGCCGATCACGCTTTCAGCGGTCTATCTCATTCTCGCACAGCGCCTGGAATTGCCCATCTCAGGCGTTGCACTACCCAGCCACTACATCGTCAAATACACCCAAAACGATCAACATATTTATATTGACCCGCACAATCGGGGGCAGATCCTCACGGCAAATGAATGCGCCGACCTCATTGGGAAAGAAATTCCAAAAGATCTCTTTTCTCAAGCCAGCAACCGCTTCACGCTCTTTCGCATGATGAACAACCTCAGATATACGTATCTAAACCTGGACGACCCAAACCGCGCAAAAAAACTCGAAGATCTCATGCAAATCCTTCAGCCTGATATATAAGCGGAGGTCTAATGCCAGAAAACATCAAAATCATCGCGCAAAACCGAAAAGCACGGCGCGATTATCACATCCTCAGCACTTATGAAGCCGGCTTGCAATTGCGAGGCACAGAAGTCAAAGCCCTGCGCGAAGGCCGGGCCAATTTGAAAGATGGCTATGCGCGTATTGAGGGCGGGGAAGCCTATTTGCACAACACGCATATCAGCGAATATGCACAGGGCAACCAGTTTAACCATGACACCGAGCGCAAACGAAAATTGCTGCTCCACCGCCATGAAATCAACCGCCTGAGGGGATATATCAATGAAAGAGGCCATACACTAATTCCCCTCAAACTCTATTTCAAACGCGGCAAAGCCAAAGTCGAACTCGGCGTGGCACGCGGCAAAAAACAATTTGACAAGCGGCGTGATATTGCCCGTCGAGATGCCCAACGCGAAGTCGAACAAGCGCTGAAGGTACGCATCCGAAGTGGGAGGTAAGTTATCATATCTACACAAATAACAGGCATTGACCTCCCCCCCAATGATCTGGGCTATTACTATGACCCTCATGTCAAAGCGGGGCTTCACGGCGAAATCAAACTTTCTCCAAAAGTCCTCGAGCACTGTCGATGCGGCGGCAAGTCGCCTTTTATGGTCCTTGATACAAAGAGCGGCGAACCCACCTGGTGCTCGTGTTATTCCTTTAGGATGAAGAGACACCACGTTGACAGGTACATCCAGAAATCGGGCATTCCCGCGCCTTTTCGCTTTAAGTTCTTACAGGACTTTAAGGAGCAGTACGACAATGGTCAGCCCAACCGGGAAGCCATACTCCTCAAGTCCTATTTCAGCACCCTGGTCGATAATCTTTACGGCAACAAAGAATCGATCAAAGGCTTCTATTTATGGGGCGAGCCAGGCCGTGGAAAAACTTATTTTGCATATATCTTGCTCAACGAACTCATTTTTCGATTTGTAAAACCCGGCAAATTCATCTCACTTTCAAAGAGCTTTCAAGAACTCAGACATACATTTGACGAAAGCAGTGACACGCATGGGCAGGCCATGCCCATGATTGAAGTATTGAGCAATGTGCCCTATCTCGTCATTGACGACTTTGGCGTGCAGCGCAATACCGAATGGGAAATGGAAATCCTCTACAACCTCATTGATGCCCGCTATGCCAATCGACGCCTGACATTTGTGACCACAAATCAGAAAGCCGACGAATTAAAAGAACTCGCGCAGGGGCGCATCTATTCTCGCTTCCTCGAAATGTGTCATATCATTCACGTTGACGGATACGACTTCCGAGAATTGGGCAACCCCGAAGAAAGATGGATCGGTTCGCAGTAACAAAGGAGCATTTATGACCCAGCGCATTGATGGACGCCACCCAGATCAATTGCGTCCCGTGAGTATTGAACGCGGATTTATGAAACACGCCGAGGGATCGGCACTGATCAAAATGGGTGACACACACGTTATATGCACAGTGAGTGTTGAAAACCGCGTACCCCATTTTCTCGTGGGTAAAAACACGGGTTGGATCACGGCGGAATACGCCATGTTGCCCCGTTCAACCCATACGCGTAGCGAGCGCGAAACGCGCGGTACTAAGGGCCGAACCCAAGAAATTCAACGCTTAATTGGCCGCGCACTGCGCGCCGTGATCGATCTGAAAAAACTCGGCTCGCGCACCCTCTGGATCGACTGCGATGTGTTACAGGCCGACGGCGGCACCCGCACAGCCTCAATCTCGGGAGCTTATGTTGCAGTCATCGATGCGATTAACAAGCTCAAAAATGAGGGTAGTATTACCAAAAATCCTCTTGGGGATTCCGTTGCCGCCGTTAGCGTGGGCATCATTGGCAATACCCCCATGCTCGATTTGTGTTATGCCGAAGATGCAACTGCAGAAGTGGATATGAATATCGTCATGACCGGTCAGGGCAACTTTGTCGAGGTACAGGGCACAGCCGAAGGAAACCCCTTCACATTCGACCAGATGCAACACCTGGTCGCCCTCGCCCAAAAGGGCATCTCCGAAATCACGCAACTCCAGCGTGATGTTTTGGCATAATAGTAGTCAGTTACCCTACAAAGCCGGGTGAATTTCTCCCTTCTTCCTTCACACTTCAAACTTCACACTTCAAACCCATGCCTACCCTCATACTCGCCACCCGCAATCAGGGCAAACGCAGGGAAATCCAGGACATGCTCGGCTCTGATATTCAGGTCGTATCGCTCGATGCATTTCCCAATGCGCCCGAAGTGACCGAAGACGGAGACACCTTTGAAGCCAATGCCCAAAAAAAAGCCCGTGAAATTGCAAAATACACGGGCTTGCCTGCTTTGGCTGATGACTCTGGCCTTGTGGTTGACGCCTTAAACGGCGCACCCGGCGTGTATTCTGCGCGTTACTCTGGGGAAAATGCCACAGATGAAGCAAATAATGCCAAACTCATCGAAAACCTGCGCGACATTCCCGAGAGCCATCGCACCGCACACTTCTGCTGTGCGATGGCTCTCGCCTCACCTGATGGCCGCGTACAGACCTCCGAAGCTATCTGGAAGGGCCGCATCCTCACAACACCCCGGGGCGAGAATGGCTTTGGTTACGACCCGCTCTTTTTCATCCCCACCCACAACTGTACTTCCGCCGAACTATCTTCTGACGAAAAAAATCGCATCAGCCACCGGGGCCAGGCTTTGCGCGCCATCTTGCCTCTCATCCTCGACCTCTTTAGAGCACCTATACCATGAATGATCCCGACATTCCCCCCCGCCCCAAATGGTGGTATCAAAAACATGGATTTGTCCTCCTCTGCGTCGCTATCTTTATTATTCTCGCAATAATTTTATTGCTCTATGTGCGCGGCATTGATCCCGACATTGCGGAATTTTACATCTTCCAATAACTACACTCCGGAAAACATAAGGAGCAAATAATGACCGTTGAAGCAAAACCAAATGTCAAACAGGCGATCCCATTCTTTTCGGTATCAAACATCAAAGCGTCTGTCCGCTTCTATGTCGATGGTCTCGGATTTGAAATGATCCATAAATGGGCACCGGATGGGAAGCTGCGCTGGTGCTGGCTCCAATGCGGGGGCGCTGCGCTGATGTTACAAGAATACCGAAAGGAGGGACGCAATTCATGGATGCCCGAAGGAAAAGTGGGCGAAGGCGTATCGATTGTATTCATGTGCGAAGATGCCCTGACGATCTATCGCAGAATCAAGCATCGAGGTATCGAGGTATCGAATCCCTTTGTGGGAAACGGAACGTGGGTTGTTTCATTGAACGACCCGGATGGATTTAGTATCTGCTTTGAAAGCGATACAGACGTACCTGAAGGCACTGAATTTTCAGAAGATTTAAATCAATAAATTGCTGATACAACTCAGGACACGACCATGCGCTGGGACGATTCCCGACGAAACCCCTATCACGATCCAGATGCCCGAACTCCGGGGTGGCTGCTGTGTCTGATTGCCGTGGGCGTTGCGATAGCAGTGACGGCTATCGGGTGGGTCGTTCTCTATTTGAGAGAAGTATTCAGCGCGCGACCTCTCGGGTAAATCCTATCAATACGTCGCCCTGCCACCGCTGACATCATAACACTGCCCGGTCACAAAAGAAGCATCGTCGGATGCGAGAAAGTGAACAACAGCGGCGACTTCTTCTGGCTGGCCGAGGCGACCGAGGGGAATTTTGGAAGTCATGTAATCGAGTTGCTCTGGCTCCACATCTGCCAAAAGTGGGGTTTCGATCAGAGCTGGCGAGACGCAATTGACGCGAATATTGTCCTGGAGATGTTCTTTAGCCAAGACCTTGGTAAAACATATAATACCCGCTTTAGAGACCGAATAGGGTGCCATGCTGGGATTGCCTTCTTTGCCTGCTATGGAGGCAACCGAGACGATAGCGCCTTTTTTTTGGTTGAGCATAGGCGCGATTACGGCGCGCGAGCACAAAAAAGTTCCCTTGAGATTGATATCGAGAACCTGGTCCCAGTCCCCTTCTGTGAGATCTTTGACAGGCACATCGCGCCCCACAATGCCCGCGTTGTTGACGAGAATATCAATACGTCCCCATGTATTGAGACATTCATCAATGGTATTCTGCACACGCTCGGCATTTGCAACATCGAGCGGTAAAGCCAATGCATCTGCCCCGATTTCTCGAGCTGTTTTGCGCGCGCTGTCCAGATTGAGATCGACAATCGCCACAGTTGCACCGGCTCCAGCAAGGCGTATAGCAATCGCTTTTCCAATACCCTGTGCGGCACCGGTGATAATGGCCGTTCTATTGGTGAGATTTTTGGGAATCATATTATTTCGGATCCGGGTCGTCTGGTGAAACGGGATGATCTTGCGATTTTAGCTCCGTCGGTGTGCTGTCAGACAAATAACCGCCATCGACATAGATGTTTTGGCCCGTGATATAGCGCGCATCTTCCGAAGCGAGAAAGGCGGCGACAGTGCCAATATCGCGGGTATATCCTCGAGCACCCCAGGGGATGCGTTTGCGGTAGGCTTCGATAACTTCAGGACCGAGTGAAGCGCCCATACCTTCGGATGCAATAGCACCCGGACCAATGGCATTGACATTAATTTTGTAAGGAGCGAGTTCCACCGCAAGGGTTCTCGTGAGCATAACCACGGCGGCTTTAGAAGGCTGATAGGCAGAAGCGTCAAAATGCGCGACTTCGGCCTGCACAGACGAAATATTGATAATTTTGCCGCCCTGCTTGCGCGCTATCATGTCTTTGACAACAGCGCGACTACAATAAAAAGGCCCATTGAGATTGACATCGAGAATGCGCTGCCACGCTTCGTCTGTAATAGCTGTAACACCGCCATCTTGAGGAATGTACACACCGGCATTATTGACCAGAATATCGATGCGTCCAAATCGATTGAGCGTCTGCTGAACCATATTCTCGACCTGCTCCGAGTCAGCCACATCTGCGGGGATGACGAGAGCCTCGCGTCCGAGATCTTCGATCTGGTGCGCAGTGGTCTCGGCTGTTTCGGCAGTGAGATCGTTAACGGCAATATGCGCGCCTTCATTGCCCATTTCGAGCGCAATGGCTTTGCCAATGCCCGATCCGGCACCCGTGATGAGCGCGATTTTGTTTTCGAGTTTCATGAAACCCTCCCAGAGACTGTGTTCAAATCAAAAAAGGCTGGTTTGGACATCTTGTTGTAGATATTCAATAAGTTTGCGGCTGGTGCGAGAAAAAGCATAAGCGTTGAAATCGGCACGCATAATCCATGCGAGATTGTCACACAGGAGTGGACGCGCCCTGCCCTTGACATAATGACACTGGAAAGTGTGCAAGGTGATACTGAAGTGCGTAAAAGCGTGCTTGACGGTGCGGTACCGATCGTCAATTTTGACGTCGATACCCGCGGTTTCTCTTATACTGCGCCTGCAAGTATCTTGCAAAGATTCCCCATCCCGTTGCGTTCCTGCGGGAAATTCCCAAAGCCCGCCGAGCAAGCCGTTTTGTGGGCGTTGGGTAATGAGCACTTTGCCATTGTGCCACACAATACCCGCGCACAGCGTATGATGGGGGCGTGGTTTCTTTTTAGCTTTGACGGGCAGACGCTGAGGATTGCCCGCTCTGTACGCTGCACAGTATTCTTGCACAGGGCACTGATCGCACACCGGGTTTTTGGCAGTACAGACCATTGCACCGAGTTCCATAATCGCCTGATTATAGATACCTGCTTCACCTTTTGGCAACATGGTCTGGGCGAGGTTCCACAATTGATTTTTGACGCGGGTTTGCGTGACGTCGTCACCAATATCAAAGAGACGCGTGACAACGCGAATAACATTGCCATCGAGCACGGCATGGTCGCGATCATAAGCAATGCTCAAAACTGCGGCTGTGGTATAAGGTCCAAACCCGGGCAGGGATTTGAGTTCGTCGTAAGTATCGGGCACTGTACCGCCAAAATCTGTGGCAATAGAATGCGCGGCTTTGTGCAAATTGCGGGCGCGAGCGTAATAGCCCAATCCCTCCCAGGCTTTGAGGACATCATCCAGTGAGGCATTGGCGAGGTCGAAAACCGTGGGAAATCGGTCGAGAAAGCGATGGTAATAGGGAATAACAGTATCGACCTGCGTTTGCTGGAGCATAAATTCGGACAGCAGAATGCGATAGGGATCGTCTGTCTGTCGCCATGGCAAATCGCGTTTGTGCTCGCGATACCAGGTCAGAAGATCGGCAGCGATCTGAGTTTTGAAATCCATGCGGGACATAAATCACGACTTCTCTGCAATCTTGCGGGCGTGCTCCTGAACGATATTCTGCGGGCTGGCCGCGATCAAATTGCGAATAGACAGGATAACAAACACGATGTCATCTCCCAATCCGATATGCGGAAGAATCGCCTCTGGGATAATATCAAAAGGAGAAAGCCCGTATAAAATGGTTAAAACGACAAACACTTTGGGCAATAAGGGTATGCGGGAATCCCATAAAAGTCGCCAGGTAAGACGCAAGTATTTTGGGAGTCGAGAGATGATTGATAAAACACCGCGTACGCGCAAGAGACGAAATAGAAGGAGAAGAATACGCACCATGACAATCACCGGAAAGTGGTCAGTGAAAGGGCGGGTTTCAAACCCGCCCGTACGTCAGCAGCCAATCGTCAGTTCCCCCACCGAGCAATCAATGTATCAGGTATATAATACACCAGACAAATTGTGTCAATCGCAGACAGGGGTTCAGGCGTTGTCAATCTGATTTTGGATAATCTCTTGCAGGGCACTGCGCTGAACTTTACCCGTAGAGGTTAACGGGCGGTCTTCAAATGTAATTGGGATAATGCGAGAAGGGGCTTCGTAAGTACTCAGGCCCGGAATTTGGCCGCTTTGTCCGCGTCTGAGAATATCTCGAGCTGATTTGACCCCGTTGATCCCAGATCTAAAAATAGCGGCTGCACAAACGTCTTCCCCCCACCGGTCATGACGAAGGCCAATCACATAAACAGCGTCGAGTTCTGGACATGCGTCGAGCAGGGCATTTTCAACGGCGATAGGTGATATATTGACACCGCCTTTGATAATGATCTCTTTTTTTCGGCTGTGCATAAAGTAGAAACGATGACTATACATATCGCGATAATACCCCATGTCGCCACTGCGGAACCACCCATTGCAAAAAACTTCGGCAGTATCTTCGGGCTGGTTGAGGTAGCCATTGGCAACCACGGGACCGCGCACGAGAATTTCACCGACATCACCTTCGTTTCGTCCACCATCAATTCTTATATTGTTATTGGCGAGTTCAACACCAATGGCATTTTGTTCGAGTACATCGCGGTACTGGTCATCGGGTAAATCGGGTGGTACGCCGGTAACGCGCAAACTGACTTCGGTTGAGCCATACCCCTGAACGAGGCGGACGCCAAACCTCTCGACAAATTGGCAGGCAATATTGGGCTGAACAGGTGCCGAACCGATCATAATTTTTTTTAGTGAAGATATGTCATAGCCCTCGCGCTCAAAGTCATCGGCGCGGGCGAGTAGATCGGCCATAATCGTCGGTACAATACTTGCAGATGTCGCCCGCTCCCGCGATATGATACGCCAGAACGCCGAAACGCTATAGCGCGAATTGAGCACAAGGCTCCCCCCCACCATGAAACTGGTGATCGAGAACGTGGTGGAATTAATATGATGAAGTGGTAAAACGAGATTGAGGCGTTCGCGTGCATCAAATCCGAGCCAGCGAATGATACCATCGGCATTGGATGTGAGGCTTTGTCGGGTAATACACGCGCCTTTGGGATGACCTGTTGTACCCGATGTGTACAGCGCAATACTGGTGTGTTGTTCTCCTTCTGGATCGCCAGACCACTCAGGTTCGATATCCACTGCGTCATATCCATCGTCGGCGAGCAACTGCTCTGTCGTCGCAATCTGGATATCGGGTAATACGCGCCGTTGAATTTCTGCATGTTCGGGCAAAACAACGAGCAGCCTGGCTCCAGCATTCTGCAGTTTGTAGCGCTTGCGCTCGGGAACATCTTTGGCAATATCGAGAGGAATAGAAGTTGCGCCGAGGCGAAAAAGGGCAAGGGTGAGCAGGGGAATTTCTGCACAATTGGGCAAGGCAAGACCGACGCAATCTCCGCATCTTATACCGTATTCGCGGTACATCAGACCTGCAAGCGCGGCGGTGAGGCGTTCAAATTCGGAATAGGTAATAACCCTGCGAGCATCCGTATCGCAATCGCAAAAGATCAACGCGGGTTTATCTGGCTGATGCTCTGCGCGATCTTTTAATAGATGCGTAAAATTTCGCCACGGAAAGCGATAGGTGTGAGCGTTCGCATTTTTAATACAGGTGAAAATTTGGGAATCGATCATTTGACTATTCATTTGTAGTTATGATGGTGAGCAAATCCTGTGTCGTAACAGTTTGAATATCTTCGATTTCTATTAGATCGAGATCATGAGTCCACAGAGGTATTCTGAGATGATATGCGAGAGCGAGAATATCTATATCTTTGGCGTCACGATGCCCAATCGCGTTTGTTGCGCGACTAAGAGTAGAGCTATAGTGATTTGATTGATAAGCCATAATGGGAAAGCCTTCGAATGTATTGAATATTTCAATTTCCGCGATTCCAAGTCGTTCTGAAATAACAGAAATATATCTTTTAACCTCCCATGTTGTGCGTTCTGTGGTAAAAAATAAAACAATGGACTGAACAACAATTTTAATGCTTGTCCATCCATGAGTGCAGAAACTAATGGATTTGCATCGACTGCGAGTTCAAGGCGCAGCATTCTCTTGCCTCAATTTCTCACGAAATATTTCAAAGTCTTTGAGAATATCATCTTCTGTCAACCCTTTTTCTTTTAACTTTTTTTTTATTTTTTTTGTCGTCTTCTCTGCCCTTTGACGGCGCAATTCCAAAAGATGATGATCAACGGCCTTTTCCAAACCTTGCGTGATGGTTTCGTATCCGCCTGCTTGACGCAGTTCACCGAGTTTTTCCAAAATTGCGTTGGACAATTGGATCGTTTTCATTGGAATCTCCTATCAAATTGATTAACCTCGTTGTCCACGCTGGCGCAAATAGTGGTCCGCCAGCACGAGTGCCATCATCGCTTCGACAATGGGGACTGCGCGGGGTAAGACGCAGGGGTCGTGCCTACCGCGCCCTTTGAGCGTGGTGGGATTGCCGTGGATATCGACGGTTTCTTGCTCGGCTAAAATTGTGGCAGTCGGCTTAAAAGCTGCGCGAATGACGATGGGTTCACCGTTGGAGATACCGCCCTGAATGCCGCCGGAATAATTTGTGCGCGTGTGAATGCCGCTGCCATCGTTGTAAAAGGGATCGTTGTGGGCAGAGCCGGTCATCGCAATACCGCCAAAACCAGAGCCGGATTCGAAACCCTTGCAGGCGGGCAGTGAAAGCATGGATTTTGCGAGGTCGGCCTCGAGTTTGTCAAAGACGGGTTCGCCCCAGCCGGGAGGAACGCGATGGGCAACGGCCTCGACCACACCACCGAGAGAGTCGCCATCTTTGCGGGCGGCATCGATGCGCTGAATGATTCGCTCGGCAATCTCGGCATCGGGCACGCGGGCGATATTCGACTCGACTTGCTCGCGAGTAACCCTGACGGGATCGACACTGGCAACAAGGGTGTGAACCTGGCGCACATAAGCGATAATATCGATATTGCAATCGCGTTTGAGCAATTTGCGCGCAATCGCACCTGCGGCAACGCGGCCGATTGTCTCGCGCGCACTGGCTCTGCCCCCACCTTTCCAGTTGCGAATACCGTATTTTTGTTCATACGTGTAATCGGCGTGCGAAGGGCGGTATTTGGTGCGTATTTCTTCGTAATCTTTGGAACGCGCATCCTGATTCCACACCATCATCGAGATAGGCGTGCCAAGGGTTTTGCCCTCAAAAAGACCCGAGTGGATTTCTATCTGGTCTTCTTCTTTGCGTTGTGTGGTAATCTTGCTCTGGCCCGGTTTGCGGCGATCAAGTTCAATCTGGATATCTTCTTCGCCGATCTCCAGGCCAGCCGGGCATCCATCTAATACAACGCCAACGCCACCACCGTGTGACTCCCCCCAGGTGGTGATGCGAAACGCGCGACCAAATGTGCTGCTCATAACAAGCTCCTTTGGATCAGGACATAAATGGTATGCAAATGTACCCAATGGATTGTGGGGAGTCAAGCAACGCGCGCTACTCAGCGGTGTTGCTCAGGCAAACACAACCGCCGCGAGTTGTTGCGCAATGGATTTTACAGGGGCGGGGTTCACATTGCTCAAAACAATAATACAAACCGCGTCATCTAAAAATCGCAACAAAACTGTGTTGAATCCCGATACGCTACCGCCGTGCCTGACAGATCCATTGTCCTCCACGCGCCAGCCGCAGGCGTAATTGTTCAACACCGGCGTAAACATCTGCCGGTAAGATGCCTGTGAAATCAGTTTGCCATCGCCGAGCGCGGCATCCCACTTCGCCAGATCTTCCACTGTGGAATACAAATTTCCCCCACCGGTCAGAATCGGCATATAGATCATCGGCGAATTGATCACGCCATTCCCCTCAGGGGCATACCCGCGTGCGCGATGTGGTAAAATTGGATCGGGATGATCGCATCCCGTATCGGCCATTTTTAACGGGTCAAATATGTGCGCTTTCAAAAAAGCCTGATATGATTGACCCGACACTTTTTCGATCACTCGCGACAATACAAAAAATCCCGTTCCACTATAGTGATATTTTGTGCCCGGCGGCGCCACGAGGGGCTGATCCGCAACTTTTTGAATTGTCTCAGCAGAGGTTGCTTTCAGCGACATGGTATCGGAAAAACCAGGCAGTTCCCACACGTGCATAATCCCCGCCGTATTGCTCAGCAGATGGTGTAATGTGATCTCGGTCCAGTGATCGGGAATGTCCGGTAAATGCTCAGAGAGCAAATTGTCTATTTGAAGTTTGCCCTGCTCAGCCAATATCATCACCGCCATTGCAGTAAATGTCTTGGTTATAGAACCAATGCGAAATTTGGTATGCAGGGTATTTGGCACATTATTTTCCAGGTCAGCCATCCCATATCCTTGCGCCAATAATCGCTCGCCCGATCTCACGACGAGAACCACACCCGAAAAATTGTGCGCTTGAACAACTGCATTTAGTTCGTCTCTCATAGATCTCCTCATAAAATTGAATCTGTTTTCAATTGGGTAAATGATAGCGCGACTTGGCGAAAAAGCCTTATATTTCACATCATGAAAATTGCAAAATACACAAACTATCAGGCGATCTCCCCTGTCCTGTTTTTGTTTTTTATCGCCTGTATGCCCGAATTCGAGTTACCCGACGCTCCTGGTCCCGTGACTGAAAAACCCGAATTTGAACAGTTTGCGATTCCCGAATACCAAATTTACAAAGACAAACCGCGTCCTGTCAATCTCGTGAGCCATCCGCGCGCGATTCGATTCAAAGACCGCTTGATTCACGGAGCCAAAATCGGTCCCAATTTTGCGGGCGATCAAACCATTGTGCGGTGGTTTTGTGGCGAAGAATGCCAGCAACTCGCCGTTATTGACGCGCGAACAGGCAGTGTGATCTTCGCGCCCTTTGTCACGCATCTGGGCTTTCGTTTTCGTCTCGATAGCAAACTCCTGATCGTCAATCCTCCCGAAGCCATTGAACGCGCCGCTCGCACAGGCAGATCCAAATCGCACTATCGCACGGCGTATTACGTCTGGCACTACGGCGAATTTGTCGAGGTCTATGCGATCAAATACTAAAGGGATCGGAGGAACTTCTCAGACCTAAAAATCAAAAGGCCACCTCCCAATGGAAATGGCCTTTTCAATTCAGCAGATCTTGCTCCGCATCAAATCTCCATAATTTCTTCTTCTTTTTCCGCTAACACGTCATCAATTTTTGCGACAAACTCGTCGGTCAAATCCTGCACGCGTTCTGTTGTGCGCCTGGCATCGTCCTCGGGAATCTCGCCTTCTTTTTGTGCATCGCGGATGAGTTCATTGGCATCGCGACGGGTATTGCGAACCGAAATGCGACTTTCTTCGGCATATTGCCTCACCACCCGCACCAGTTCTCGCCTGCGGTCTTCTGTCAACTGCGGAATGGGCAACCGAATAATTGTACCATCATTGGCCGGTGTCAATCCCAAATTTGATTCCAGAATTGCCTTTTCAATCAGTGGAATCGCCGACTTGTCCCAGGGTTGAATCGCGATCAAACGCGGTTCTGGCACACCCACCGTGGCGACTTGATTAATCGGCACCTGTGTACCGTAATACTCGACCCGAATTTGATCCAGCAAATGCGCGTTGGCACGCCCGGTTCGCACTGTACCCATCTCGTTTTGTAAAGCTATCACAGACTTTTGCATGGCCGTTCGCGCTTCGGCCATAATCTCATCAATCACGGCGCACCTCCTCTGGGCATTATAGACGCTTAACTCTCTTCTCCCAGGACAAAACGGGCGAATCGGCGGATGGTGATATTTTCGCCGCACTTGGCCACCAGATCTGAGTGCAGATCCTGAATGGTTTTGTCCGGATCTTTGACAAAAGCCTGCTCCATTAAAACCACTTCCTGGTAGTATTTTTCCATGCGGCCTTCTACAATCCGGTCCACGATGTGCTCTGGTTTGCCTTCGCTGAGTGCCTGATCGCGATAAATATTCTTTTCCTTTTCAAGCATTTCGGCATCTACATCTTCGCGATTCACAACGAGAGGTGCAGAGGCGGCGATGTGCATAGCCACATCTTTTGAAAACGTCTGGAACTCATCGGTACGCGCCACAAAGTCGGTCTCGCTATTGATCTCGAGTAAAACTCCCAATTGGCTTCCCGCATGGATATAAGACGCTATCGCTCCCTCTTTGGCCTGACGTCCCGCCCTGCTCTCAGCTTTGGCAATACCCCGTTTACGCAACAACTCAACAGCCTTATCCATGACGCCATCGGCCTCTTCGAGCGCCCGTTTACAATCCATCATGCCCACATTGGTTCTGGCACGCAACTCCTGAACCATTTTTGCAGAAATAGCCATTTCAGTCTCCGTCTTATCAATTATTGCTGGGATCGATTTCTGTAATCTCAGGACCCGCATCTGGCGCAGGGCCATCTTCTTCGTCATCCTGTCGAACAGTTGTACCCTCGACCACGGCCTCGGCCATCAAATTTGTAATCAGCGCAATAGACCGCATCGCATCGTCATTACCGGGAATTGGATGGTCAACTTCATCCGGATCGCAGTTGGTATCGACAATTGCCACAAGAGGAATTTCCAGGCGACGCGCCTCGGCGACTGCGATTTTTTCCTTTTTGGTATCCACGACAAATACGAGTGCTGGCAAACGCCCCATACTGCGGATACCGCCCAGGGATTTTTGCAACTTATCGCGCTCGCGTTCCAAACGCAACACTTCCTTTTTGGTCAACTGCTGATATGTGCCATCGCCAGCCATTTTATCCAACGTGTCCAGACGGCGAATGCTCTGCCGAATCGTTTGAAAATTCGTCAGCATGCCCCCCAACCAGCGGTTGTTGACGTAAAACATATCGCAGCGTTCCGCAGCATTTACAATGATGTCTTTGGCCTGTTTTTTGGTACCGACAAAAAGAATCGGTTGGCCTGTTTCAGCAGCCTTGCGCACAGCTTGATATGCTGCTTCGACTTGCATCTGCGTCTTTTGCAAATCAACAATATAAATACCATTGCGCTCTGTAAAAATGTACTTCTGCATCTTTGGATTCCACCGCCGGGTTTGATGCCCGAAGTGAACGCCAGATTCGAGCAGTTGCCTCATTGAAACAACAGCCATGTCACCTCCTGCATTTTGGGTTTGTCCTCTGCATCCCTCATATTGCCCCATTGCCATCTGGCACCCGTGAAGCAATCAGGATACATGTGATATCCAGATAAAATACTCTGGTTTAACGCTTGGAAAACTGAAATTTTTTGCGTGCTCCGGGCTGCCCGGGTTTTTTTCGTTCCACTTTGCGTGGATCGCGCGTGAGCAAGCCCGCCTGTCGCAGTGGTTTGTGATTGCTTGTATTCACGCTTTGCAAACTGCGCGCAATACCCAATCGCACGGCACCGGCCTGACCGGTCAAACCGCCACCCTTTGCTTTGGCAACAATATCATAAGTCCCTCGGGTCTCGGTCACATCTAAGGGCTGTTCGATAATCATCACCAATGTCTCCCGTTTGAGATAATCAAGCGCGGAAAGCCCATTGATAATAATCGCCCCTGTTCCAGGAAAGAGTTTTACATGCGCCGTCGATGTTTTGCGACGCCCCGTAGCAGAACTCAGTGGTTCAACTGCCAAATAATCACCTCCTCTATAAATCAATAGACTCAGGAGACTGAGCCTGGTGTGGGTGCTCTGGCCCGGCGTAAATACGGACCTTTTTGATCATCTGCCGCCCCAATTTGTTGTGGGGCAACATGCCCCGAATCGCGTGCTCGAGTACAAATGCGGGGCGCTTTTCCAGCGCGTCTTCCAGCGTTTGCTTCTTAAGCCCGCCGGGATACCCACTATAGCTCGTATAAACCTTCTGCTGGGCTTTGTTATTGCCCTTCACCTGTATTTTTTCGGCATTTACAATAATCACATGATCCCCCGTATCGACGTGGGGGGTATAAAAAGGCTTGTGTTTGCCGCGCAAAATTCTGGCAACGCCACTGGCAAATCGCCCCAGTATCTTGCCTTCCGCATCGGCGACATACCAGACTTGTTCAACATCACCTTTTTTGGCACTCGGTGTCATCATCGTCTCAATCGCGCCGCATGGTTACGGCGCAACTCGCTCACCTCCTCTCCTGATTTTGAAATCTTTAAGCCTTTGAAGGTACAGTATAATCCAATTTTGTCAAGTTAGAAACCCATAAAAAAGCGCCACACGTCGGGTGTCGGAAAACCGACCCATCTCCGTGCGGCGCATCGTCTGACGGAAGTTTCTGCCTCGCGACTATTAAAAAATCGCCAATATGGCAGATAACAAACCGCTCGATGGCTGTCTTGGATTGCCAGGTGCGCTACCATTCGAGATGCTATTCCCGCTCCTGGCAGAGGCGCACCTAACGACAGCCACCTCCACTGGTCATTTCACTCATTCGACCACCTCCTTTCTTGTGTGGTTCCAATATAGCGCATGCAAAAGCGAAAGTCAACCCTTGAAAAGGTGGAGGTATTAGAAGCAGCACAGTGCAATACCCGATGGGCGATCCAATCCCGTAGTAACAAGATCTTCAACATCTGAACCATCTAAATTTGCACATTGAATTTTAGCCGTGCCATAGTTGTCATAGTCCCCCCAGTACATCTTCCCTTTGACGACATCCAGAGCAATTCCCGACGGGCGATCCAACCCCACGGTAACGAGATCTTCAACATCGGAGCCATCTGTGTTCGCTCGTTGAATTTTAGACACGCCAGCACCCTTATAGTTCGTCCAGTACATCTTCTCTTCACCTACATCTAAGGCAATCCCTAATGGCAGTAATTCGGTGAAAACGAGAGTTTCAACATCGGAGCCATCCAGGTCTGCTCGTTGAATTTTAGTTAAGTCTGTCCAGTATATCTTACCCATGTCCAGATCCAGGACGATACCGTTGGGAATACTCATTTCGGTGAAAACGAGAGTTTCGACATGAGAGCCATCCAGGTCCGCTCGTTGTACTTTGCACCCCATGGTCTCTCCCCAAGCCGCGTCTGTCCAATATATCTTTTTTTTTATGCACCGTCATTCCACCTGGAAGATACACATCAGTAGTGATGAGATCTTCGACATCTGAACCGTCTGTATTTGCACGCTGAATTTTGGACGCCCCTGCATCCGTCCAGTACATCTTCCCCTCATCCTCATCCACGGCGATGCTATTTGGAATACGCAATCCAGTAGCAACGAGATCTTCGACATCTGAACCGTCTGTGTTTGCACACTGAATTTTAGAAGTCCTCAGGTCTGTCCAATACATTTTTCTCATAGCGGCTCCAGTCCAAAAATGCAAACGTGTAATATGTATAAATACATATTTTTAATCGCAATATATGCCTATGAACATAAATAAACCCATAAAATTACCTTATTTTTCATTTATGATTGTAACTGGACGAAAAATAAGGGAATTACGGCACGCAAAAGACTGGTCTCAACTCGACCTCGCCAATGCGGCCAATATTGACCAGGCAACAGTATCTCGCATTGAAGCAGAGACAAAGGTGCCCCGAACCGATACTCTGGTCGCTATTGCTACTGCTTTGGGCGTCTCGCCGGATGTCCTTTTGGGTACAACAACTATCGTTTACCCGCAAGAGCGCGATCCCGAACTGAGTAGTATTGTAAGTGACCGGATTAATACACTCACAACAGAACAACTCAGAGAACTGAATATTTTACTGTCTTCTGAAGACGGAAAAGCTGTGCTTTCTGCACTACTACGCTTGCAAACAAAGGAGTCACTGGAAAAAGTTCGCAGGCTTCTCGAAGTCTTAGGAGAGGAGTAACCCCGTATTACACAGGCTCCATCGCCCTGTACAACGCCAGCGCATCATTCACATCCCGCACATCGGAAAAAAAAGACAACACGCGCAACAGCACACCATCCACCACGGCATCGGGACACGAGGCACCACATGTCAGTGCAATATCCACAGGTCTTTTATCGGGCAACCAATTCTCGGCAACCTCCACCCCGTGCGACCTGAGGCAATAGTGCCGAATTTCGCGTTCTGAAATCAATTCCTCGGCATCCTTCACAAAAAACGTCGGCATGGCTTCCTCGCACAATTCCACAATATGCGACGTATTCGAAGAATTGTAGCCCCCTACAACCAGAGCGAGATCTGCTCCTTGCTCAATAAGCGTGTATGTCGCATTCTGATTCTCGTTGGTAGCATAACAAAGCGTATCTGACGTATCCGCAAAATGATCGTCGATATTCTCCGCTCCATACCGATCTATGAGTGCCTGCCGAATGATCTCAGCTATTTTATGCGTTTCAGTAGCCAACATCGTCGTCTGATTCACCACACCGATGCGCGACAAATGGATACTGGGGTCAAATCCCTGTGAGCACTTGTGTCTAAAATACCGTTCAAAAGCACCGAGATCGCGTTTGCCCCGAATAATATCTGATAGAATGCGCGCCTCTTTCAAATTCAGTACAGCTACGACCTCTGCATTTTGAACCGCGTGAGAAAAAGTCGCTCGCGTCTCTTCGTGTATGGTCTTCCCGTGAATGATAACAGTATAATCCCCATCGCCCAATTGGGCACTGCGCTTCCACACCCTTTCGACAAATGGACATGTGGTATTATACTGATATGGATCAATCCCCCGCCGAGCCAATTCCTCTTGCGTTCCCACAGTCGTACCAAAAGCTGGCACCACCACGATATCTTCGGGTACAAGCTCGTCCCACGGAATGAGCTGTTCCCCGGACGGCGTAAACATAAACTGCACGCCGCGATCCTGCAAATCTGCGTTCACATTGGGATTGTGAATCATCTCACTAAGGAAAAACACACGCCGATCTGAATGGGCTTCCAGGGTTTTATACGCAATTTCAATCGCATTCTCCACACCAAAGCAAAACCCAAAATGCCGCGCCAAAAAAAATCGCACAGGCCCAAAATCCAACACCGAGGGCTGCAAATCGCGCTTTTTGGGATCCGATAATTGTCGCGCTCTTTTAACCTGCGAAATAATCGGACTTTTGTAAAACTCTGGAATCTCAAATTTTCGTGCCATGATATCTCATTCCTCAAATGGAAGCGCAATCGCTTCGCCCGTTTCAATGGACTGATAAGCAGCCAATGCAATTTCCACAGCTGCCCGACCATCTGCACCAGACACCGGTGGATCCTCCTCATTGATCACTGCTTCGCAAAACGCGCGGACCTCCTGACTCACCGGGCTTTCATCTTGCGATAACTCCGATGCGGCAACCGCCGTTTCACGACCGTCGTATCGCTTGTAGCGCAAACCACCTTCACCTCCCCAAAACGAAGGAAAGACCACCGAACCCTTGCCGCAATCCAACCGCCCGCCATAACCGCCAATAGCACTTGCCTGACTCGAATGCAATACCCCTACCCCACCGTTTTTAAACCGGATGGAAACGAGTGCCACATCTGGAAAATCCGTCTCCATCTGCACGAACTGTCCACCCACCGCAGAAACCGATTCCGCATCGCCCATCACAAAACGCATAAAATCGATTTCATGCGCATTCACTTCCATCAACGTACCGCCACTTTTGGCTCTTGATTCCCGCCATGTTGCAGACCACACACCGCCCCAACCACCCCCCAGGCGATGAACCATCAAACACAAAGGCGTTCCCAAATCGCCCCCGCGAGCCAAATCGCGCACCTTGCGATGCACCGGGTGAAAGCGACATACCAGCCCAATACCCAACTTAACCCCACCTTGTTCACACGCGGCGATCATCGCATCACACCCTGCCAGCGTCGGCGACATGGGCTTCTCGCAAAACACATGCACGCCCACTCGGGCTGCTGCTGTCGTGGGTTCAATATGCAAAAACGGCGGCGTGGCAATCATGACAGCCTGCACATCCTCCCGCGCCAGCATGGTGTGGTAATCTACCTCGTAATCGCAGTCCATTTTCTCAGATAGCGCCCGGCCCTTTTCTTCATCTATATCGCTGACACAAACCACCTCAGCGCAGTCCAATTCCCGCGCGCCATTGGCCAGACTCGCGCCCATATTGCCGCATCCAATCACACCCAATCCGAGTTTTGTCATCCATTCCTCCAAACAATGTTGAATACAAAACAGGTTATACCATATTTTAGGAAAAAAGTCAATCCTCTTTCAACCCGTTTCAAAAATCACTTTGAAATTATTCAAAACGAAAATACCATGTCTTAAACAGAGAAAGGAACATCCCTATGCCTGCACTCAACGCCACCATGTGGACTTATCCCTGGGATTTACGCGACGAAGGTTATGACGCCGTTCTCCACAAACTCCGCGAAGAGGTTAAACTCGACGCCATCAACCTCGCATCGGCTTACCACACCTTTGACATGCTGCGTCCCCATCTCCCCGCCAATAACACACTCGAAGTCTCACAAGCAGCAATTTATTTTCAGCCACAGGAATCGCTTTACCGCGCAATCAAACCACATGTTAGCCCTTTGATGCAAAACGAAAACTGGTGGGGCGAAGCATCAAAAGCAGCAGCATCCGCTGGTATAAATCTCAATTCATGGACCGTCTTTTTTCACAACTCCCATCAGGCGCAATCCCATCCCGAATGTGCCGAAGTCCGCTGTACAGGTGACATCAGCACATCTGCTCTCTGCCCTGCAAATCCAGACGTGCGTGCCTTTGCCATCGCGCTTTCTCGCGATCTGGTTCACAACTATGGCATCTCCCTTCTCGAATGCGAATCTCTCGCCTACTCCGGTTGGGGCCATCTGCACTACCACGCCAAACACGGTATTGACCTGGGCTCTGGCGGACGCTTCCTCTTCTCGCTCTGTTTCTGCGACAGCTGCAAAAAACAGGCGATGGAAGCCAATATCGACATAGCCCAGCTACAAAGCGCTGTCACCGCGAAAATCCGCACGGCATTTGAAACCGGTCAACCCGTTCGAGAAACGATCACAGAACTCAAACGCACAACACCCTATCTCGAAGCATTTGACGCCATGCGCGAAGAAATTGTCACATCCCTCGTGCGCGAACTCAAAGCGTCCATTAATGTTCCACTCTCCTATATCTTGATGGGCGATTCAACAATCACGGGATCGAACCCCAAAGCCATTGCACAAATTGCTGACAGTGTAGAAATTCTTTCTTATACTGCTGATCCCCAACGCACCAGAACGCGAGTCTCAGAACTCTTACCTATCATCCAGAGTCCAGACCAACTCGTTGTCGGACTTCAAGCCTATCCCCCAGCCTCCCCCAATGCAGAAACCCTCTGTGCCAATCTTCAGGCGGCCCGAGAACAAGGCGTGACCAAATTCGCCTTTTACAACTACGGCATCATGCCGCTCTCCGCGCTCGATTGGGTTCGTCAAGCGATCCAATAGACGGATTCCGGCACACGCGCTCATCCTTTTCGAAAGGACATAACTATATGCCCATTATTGACGCAACGCACCTTCGAACCCTGCAACGCGAACTCTACAGCGCTGCGGGATTTCCCGAAGATCAAGCCCACATCGTAGCCGACCACCTCGTGGATGCCAACCTCTACGGGCACGATTCGCACGGTGTTATTCGCACGCCGGGCTATATCCGCGCCATCACAAGCGGCAACATTAAACCCGTACATGAACTCAAAATTATTCGAGAAACCCCCGTCTCAGCCGTCATTGATGCCGAACGCACCATCGGCATTGTCGTCGCTCACAAAGCCATGCAAATGGCTACCGACCGCGCCCTCGAACACACCATCGGCGCCATCGCCGTTCACCGCTCCAGTCACATTGGTCGCCTGGGCGATTATCCGCCCAAAGCGGCTGAACGCAACTGCATTGGCTTGCTCATGCTCAATGGCGGCGGACGCTTTACCGCCCCCTTTGGCGGCACGAGCCGACGCCTCCCCCCCAATCCCATAGCCTTCAGCGCCCCCACCCCCCACGGTCCTCCCCTCATGCTCGACATAACCACCAGCATGTCTGCCGGTGGCAAAGTCGATGTGTATCGCGCGCGCGGGCAACAAACACCCGATGGCTGGCTCGTAGATGCAGACGGCAATCCCGTGAATGACCCCAATCGCTTCAAAGGCAGCGATGTGGCAATGCTGCCCCTGGGCGGACCTCAGGGCCACAAGGGATATGGCCTGGGCATGATGATCGACGCCATCGCGGGCGGTCTCTCATGGGCGGGATGCAGTTCGGAACAACCCACGCGAGGCGGCAGTGGCTATATCGCCATCGCCATCAAAATCGACAGCTTTATCGACCTCTCTGACTACCTCAACGAAATTGGACGTCTCTGCGACTGGATCAAGTCCTCTCGCACCCAGCCCGATGTCGATAAAATCTATCTCCCGGGAGAAATCGAACACGACACACGCGTCAAACGCGAAGCAGAAGGTGTCTTTATCGAAGACGAAACCTGGGACAACACGGTCGAAACAGCAAATGAACTGAGTGTGTCAATACCTGAAGTGAGATGAAGTATGACAGAATCCCCACGGGGTGTTATACAGGGTGAGCGGTGGGGGTGGTCCTCTTCCTTCTCTCTTCTTACTTCTCACTTCTTTCCGCTAATTTCTTGACAACATATAGTGATTATCGTAAACTGCATTCGAGCTTATTTTCCTCATACAATTTATCAATGGAGGATACGCACCGATGAGTAAAGATATTCAGCCTCTTCTGGATGACTGGCCCTGTGAACCCGGGCAATTGTGTGTTCGCAAAATCAGAGGAAATGATGGTCGCGCCAAAGTTCAACTCCGCATCGAAATGGGCATCCTACAAATGGATGTCACCGGTCGCCCCGACGGCCAACGTCCCGAAGGGCATGAATCGCTCTTGCACTATTACAAAGCACAGGCTCAAAAACGCGGTCCAGAAAACTTTGTGCTCAATTCTGAAAACTGTATGGAACTCCAAATGGAAGCCCTCCAATATTATCATCGCCGCATTAGCTTTCTCGAAATAGGCGAATATCTCAACGCCAAAAAAGACGCCGAACGCAACCTCGAACTATTCGACTTTGTCAAAGAATACGCGGAAGACGAGGAAGACCGCATGGCGTTTGAGCACTATCGTCCCTTTGTCATTGGACACCGCGTACGGGCTGAAGTCCTGATGTATCTCGAACGCGAAGCCTACGATATGGCACTGTCAAAAATCGACGAAGGCATAGACGAACTCCGAGCCTTCTTCAGGGAATTTGATCGGCACGACCTCATTGACGAAAGCGAAGAAATTGCCTTCCTCCAGGAGTGGGCAGACGAGATTCGCCGCGACCGCCCCAAATCCCTATCCCAGGACCTGCGCGACCAGATCCGCGAAGCCGTGGGCCTCGAAGACTTCGAACGCGCCGCAGAACTGCGCGATCAACTTCTCTCCCTGAAGGAAAAGACCGAAATTTGACCTATAATACTTCAGACAGTTTTTGAAATCTGGTCTGTGTAAATTTCATACAATGTTGAACGGTCTGTTTTCAAGCAAATCATCCAACTGAACATTCTGTTTAATAAAGCAGATTTTCCCATCTGAAGCAGAAAGTACATAACTCACTGTTTCACAAAAGGTTCGTCAAACGTTCCTTATTGGCGGTCTCTACGGCACAGGATTTGTTTGTAAGCAAAGCCAAACAAATTTTAGAACGCAAAGCCGAAAGGAGACCTCAATGGAATATCAACATCTAAAATCGCCAAAATATAAAGCTTATGTGTATCATCTGCTTGAAAAGGGAGCTTCTCACAGTTACGTCAATCAGTGTGTAAGTGCCCTGAAATTCCTATTCCAACGAGTGTTAAAATATCAATATCCTCTTGAAAATCTGCCCCGTTCTCAAAAAGAGCATAAATTGCCCACTGTGTTGAGCCAGGCAGAAGTACTTCGACTCCTCAATGCAGTAAAGAACCTGAAACACCAGACGATTATGCTGCTGACGTATTCCGGAGGTCTTCGTCTGGGTGAGGTGGTCCGGCTGAAGGTCGAGGATATCGACCTGGATCGAAAATTGATTCATATCCGTCAAGGCAAGCGCCGGAAGGATCGGTACACGATGCTCTCCAAATTTGCCCAGAAGGCGGTGCAAGATTACAAGTGCCAATATCAACCCCAAACATGGCTATTTCCGGGTGCCAAACCGGGACTGCATTTAACTGAACGGTCGGTTCAAAAAATTTTTGACCGCGCTTATAAAAAAGCCAAGATTAACAAGCGTGTGTCGGTACACACGTTACGGCATTCTTTTGCTACCCACCTGCTTGAACACGGAACAGATCTTCGGTATATCCAGGAACTGCTCGGGCATAAAAGTCCAAAGACCACCCAGATTTATACGCGGGTGACAAATCGGGATATCGCAAAGATCCAGAGTCCGTTGGATGCGTTGATGGAGGAAAGGAGGCGGGTTCTGAATAGAAATGATGCCTCCATAGGAAGCATTCCCGAACATGTTCGGGATACAACCTTTGAAGGGAAGAATTCCCGCACGTGCGGAGATAGATAGATTTGGTATGTATTACCGTAACTGTTCGTTAATCCCGTAGTTACGCGCCATGCCATTGCGGGTACTTCGAGGCTGATAGGATCTTCTGGCTGTACCGTGTGAGGAAGTCCCAAATGTACCAAGGAGCCAACATATTTAGCCGCGGTGAATCCATTCTTTATCGAGAGACTGATGAACATGGGCAAATCATCGATGTGAAGCCTGTCACCGTAGTCGAAGATTCTGATATCCAGATCGTCCTTTGGCTCCCACTGAATACACCTTCAAAGAAGGCGGAGCTAATAAACCACACGCCTGGGACGCCACGTCGGTGGACCAAGAACAACTGGGCGCTTCAGGATTCGACTTGGCAATGGGCTGAGCTATTGATCGTCGTCAACCCCCATCAGCAACGGGCGACGTGGGTCAGATGGTCAAGAGAGCGTGAGTTCTTAGGGTGGTACGTAAACATGCAGAGCGAGCTGACGCGTACACGGTTGGGTTTCGACTTGAGGGACCATCAGCTTGATATTCTCGTCGAGCCAAACCGAGAGTGGAGGTGGAAAAACGAGGACGAACTCGAGCTGTGTATGCAGGACGGTAGAGTGAGTGCCGAAGATGCTGAGGCGATCTATGCAGAAGGCCAGCGGGCAGTTGAGGAGATTGAGCAGAACTTGGGTCCGTTCTCTGCCGAGTGGGAAGACTGGCATCCCGATCCGAAATTAACTCGACCGACGCTATGGCCGGACTGGGATGATCTGTCGATGTATTCGTGAAGTATGAGACTTGACGGAACTGCCTTGGTGAGGGCCAGTAGCAGCACAGCGCGTAACACGTCCGTGCCCGGCTTCGGCGCTGAGGCGCCTTCGCGCAACCGCTTCGCGGTTCGGACACGGCGAAAACGTTAGACGACATGCCGAGGTCAAGATGTTAAAGATGGCACAGTGCGAGATCGTTGATACGTTTCCTGCTTTCCTCTCCTTTTGGGAGGCCGTCCATGTGAAACCGCTTGAGACGCAGTTGGAGCTTTGGGCCACTGAATACATGTCACAGTGGCCCGAACTGCTCGAAAAACAGCAAAAGGATTACATTGGCCAGGAAGGGGGGTGGCGCGCGATTGGAAAAGATAAAGTTTTCCCATATCTGCAGGAGCGGTTGCCGTCCATGGGAAAGGCGAGAGCTGTATTGTTAACCTGTATAGATAAAGTATACCGCAGGGCACAGGAGTCTCTTGATCTGGATTTTGACGTTCTCTTCATGATCTATGTGGGAATTGGTTGCGGCGCGGGATGGGCCACTAGCCTTGGAGGGAGGTCTGCTTGCCTCTTCGGATTAGAGAACATTGCTGAATGTGGCTACACTACAGAGAAGGCGCTGACCGGCCTCACTGCCCACGAGTTGGGCCATCTTCTCCACATACAGCGCCGCAAACGAAGCGGTTTACCGTCTGGTAAGGGGCCTTTTTGGCAGCTTTATCGCGAGGGATTTGCGGTCCGTAGCGAGCAAATTGTATTTGGTGACGATTCATGGCATGAACAATATGGCGAGGAGAATTGGCTCGCCTGGTGCACGTCAAACAAAGCCTGGCTTGCTACCGAATTTCTGAAACTGGTAGATGGGGATCAGCCAGTGAATTCATTCTTCGGCTCTTGGTTCAGCATAAAGGGGCGCAGTGGATGTGGCCACTTCCTTGGACGGGAAGTAATCCGCTCATTAGAAAAGGTGGTGGATTTCGAAGACATTGCTTTGTTACCAGGGGAGGAGATAGAACGGATAGCCCGGAACTCACTCGAGAGAATGGCAGGGCACGTCGTCTAACAGCACGGTGTTGCGCTGCGGCGCTGGTCGCGCCTTGGCCTTCGGCAACCCCTCGACAAGCTCGGGGTTCGCAAACCGGCGAAACGTTAGGTAGTGTCTGAAAAGTAAGCTTTGAAGAGTTGTCTGATGCAGGCCAGCTTGACCATAGTGAGAAAATGAGTCGCCTTTTTTTCAAACCGAGTCACAATCCGTCGGCAGTGTTTGAGCCAACCAAAGAGACGCTCTACGATATTGCGTTTGGCATATAATCTTTTATCACACTTTGGCCTTGGTCCTCTCTTACGCCGTTTTCTGCCTTTAGGAATCGCCTTGTTTGGGATAGCAGCCTTGATACCCCGTTTGCGTAGATAGACTCTGATGCGTGAGACATCATAAGATTTATCAGCCACCAGATACTGAGGTCGGTTTCTTGGACGTCCTTGTTTGGTGGGTATGCGTACCTTTGATAACAGCCTTTCAGCCTGTGTGGATTCTGACTGGTTGCCAGGGAGCAGGTCCACTGCTAAAGGATGCCCGACTGCATCGCAAAGAAGATGGATTTTCGTGGTCAAACCGCCACGAGAGCGTCCTAAAGCGTGGTCTGGGGGCTCTTCTTCACCCTCTTTACCCTTTTTTTTTCGCCCCTGCTGCGGCTTGTGTGGCTCGAATATGGGTTGCATCCATCATCCAGGTCGCATAATCTAAAAGGCCATCTTCATCCAATTTGAGATGCAATTTTTCTACAATGCGATCAAAAGTGCCATCCTGTTTCCATTTGCAGAATCGATCAAAGGCTGTCTGCCAAGGACCATATCGTTCTGGTAGGTCGCGCCAAGCTGCACCTGAACACAATATCCAGAAGACCCCGTTGAATAATGTACGATCATCTCGACGGGGACGACCCATCTTCTTCGGCGGTGGAAACAAGTCTTGGATCAGATGCCATTCGTCGTCGCTCAGTTCGTATCTCCGTTGCATATCATACTCCTTTGTCTTGGGCGTATGCTGCAACTAAAATACATACTTTACGACTTTTCAGACACTACCTAGAGGACATTGTGAATGAGATACTATTTCCGTGAAAATGCCCGGCGTTACGAGACCATGACCCAGATGGGTCTGAAAGATTGGGCAACGCAGACGTATGGTGGCATCGATTTCCACGATTTCTCGTCTCGGGAATTCCTCGATATGGCCTTGCCAAAGCTCCGGTTCAAGACGCCGAATCCAGTAGTGCTCGAACTTGGGACGGGCGTGGGGCCGGTCGCCCTGTTTCTTGCAGAACGGGGCTACCAAGTCACGGGTTATGACGTGATACCGGAGGCGATCCGGACGGCCAAGGAGATAGCTTCCGTCCGAGGCTTGGCTATTACTTATGAGGTGGTGGATGTGACGGCGATTCCACACAGTGGGCGCCGGTTTGACTTGATAATTGATAGTTACTGCATCAACCACATCGTCTTCTCCGAAGAGCGCAAATCAGTCTTCGAGAGCGTCAAGGCTAGGCTGAAGCCCAAGGGCTACTACCTCGTAAGTTCTTCGCTTTATGAGTCCAGACGACATAGCCCAGATAGGAAAATCGTGGATCGCTCCACCGGCCAAACTTATGATATCTATGACGGCGATTGCCTTTACGATCCGTCAACGGACTACTACTACGAGCCGCTGGAAAAGGCGCCTTCCGCGCTGGAGCAGGTAGAAGCCTGCAGTGACACGCTCCTCGTTAACGGCAAGGCCTACATTCCCAAGAGGTGTTATCGGGATCGGAAGAGGCTTGTAGCGGAGCTGCAATCCTACGGATTCGAGTGCATATTTCAACTCGGCGAGCATGGCGAGAACTCGATCTTTGTCCATAGGGGGAGAGATGAGTGCTTCATTCCCTGAGCATCTCGGTGTCAGTCGGGTGTCAGGGAAGGCACAACGTCCTCTAACAGCACGGTTTGCGCTGCGGCGCAGTTCGCGCCTTGGCCTTCGGCAACCCGCTGCGCGGGTTCGCAAACCGGCGAAACGTTAACTGCAATAACGGTGCCGGAAAACCAGGAGGCGCCAGGAAGGCGCCTCCTCAAAAGAGAAACCTCTGTTGTGGAGGCTATCAGTTATTGTAAGGAGAAATGGATGCACATAGAAACTGAAGATGTACTTTCGTCGCTCTCTTTTTCTCCACAAACACCTATCGACCTTTCTCCAGATGGCGAGTGGGTTGCCTACACAGTCCAAAACCCTCGAAAAAAGGAGAAAACAGGCGATGAAAGATATAGCTTTTTTAGTCGCTCAGGCATGCCAAGATTGAGGATTGGTTGTGAGGTCTGGGTCACCAATTCTATATCTGGTGAGTCAAGGTGCTTGACAGAAGGCAAAGGTAATGGCTGGGGCCCGGTATGGTCCCCCAATGGAAACTATCTTGCCTTTTATTCAGATCAGAATGGCCAAGCACAGCTTTGGGTGTGGGAAAAGTCATCCGATACATTGAGGCAAGTATCTGACGCTATTGTACGTCCTTATTACGGTTCCGAAATTGTCCGTTGGACACCGGATAGTCAGAAAATTCTCTGCAAAATCCTGCCGCAGAGGATGACGCTTGAAGAAGCTTGCAGTCTTTTTATGGGTCCTCCATTGCCGAAGGATGATCAAAAAGAAGCAGATCAGCCCTCAGTCGCTGTCTACCGCTCACCCGAAGCCACAAAGCAGGGAGATGACGTGGGACAACAGCAGGACAACATGCAAGAAATTGAGGTCACGAATATTTACCTTTCTGATCTTGCCTTGATCGATGTTTCCAATGGAGAGGTGCAACGTATCGTACACCGAATGAAAGTCCTCGGCTACTGGATATCTCCAGATGGTATGAACATTGCATTTACAATCTTGGAGAATAAACTCATCGTTGTCTCTCTGTCTGATACTCGCTCTCAAGTCTTTGCAACAGATATTCAACAAAAGCGCGCAATTTCCGTCAGCTGGTCTCCCGATGGGCAGCTACTCAGTTATATATCAGACGGAGATTGTTTCGTTGTGTCTGCCAGCGGAGGTGAGCCACGAAACTTGACTAAGGAACCACATCCCAATTTTTACCATGTTTATCGTGCTCCCTTATGGGACTCCAAGGGACAAAACCTCTATTGCCTCGTTTCTGATGCTTTATGGCGCATCTCTGTACCTGATGCAACGGCGACGCATATTACACGTATTTCAGGTGGAGAAATAATGGAAGTGGTTTCTCCTGCGGAAGGGGGACGCTTCTGGTCGCCAGATGGAGGTCAATCACTGTTTCTGATTACACGGGATGATGAAACCAGACACATTGGATTCTACAAAGTTGACCTGACTACGGGACAGTTAACACGACTTTTTGAAGAGGATGCGGATTGCGGTCGCCCTACCATCTATACCATCGATATTTCTGACGATGAGCAGCGTGTGGCTTACATAAAACAGGGTGCTCAGCATAGCGAGGATATCTGGATCTCAGACGTTGATTTCCAGAATCCAAGACGATTAACTTGCCTTAATCCGTTGCTTGACGCGACTAGCATGGGAGCGAGTCGTCTCATCGAATGGAGAAGTGCCGATGGCCAGAGGCTACGGGGTGCGTTGTTGCTTCCGCCCAACTATGAATCAGGAAGACGGTATCCACTTGTAGTTCGCGTGTATGGTGGCAGGTGGGGGTCGAACAACCTAAATACGTTCGGCCTAGAAGGCTCTGGAGTTGATAACCTACAGCTGCTCGCCACACGAGGATACGCAGTTCTCTCTCCTGATGCGCCCCTTCAAGTGGGAACCCCGATGCAAGACCTTGCCAAGACCGTGCTTCCGGGTGTAAACAAAGCAGTTGAGATGGGGATTGCCGATCCTGATCGTCTTGGGATAATGGGTCACAGCTATGGCGGATATTGCGTACTGGGGTTGATTGTTCAGTCAACACTCTTTAAGGCAGCCGTTGCCAGTGCAGCGCAAGGTAATTTACTGGGCGCGTATGGGGCAATGAGAAAAGATGGATCAACTTATGGACTCCCGTGGGCAGAGGAAGGCCAAGGTAGAATGGGCGGCACCCCCTGGCAATTTCGGGATCGGTATATCGAGAATTCACCCGTATTCTACCTCGATAGGGTACAAACGCCACTTTTTATTATCCACGGAGCTGTCGATTATGCGGTACCTTCGTTTCTGGCCGATGAGATATTTGTTGGCCTTCGTCGTCTTGGAAAAGAGGTGGTGTATGCAAAGTACGAAGGCGAAAGACATGCCCCAAGTGAGTGGGAATACTCCAATCAAGTGGACTACTGGAACCGCATTGTCGCTTGGTTTGATGAACACCTCGGATGTTCCTGACGAAGCCGCATTTGCTGTCCTGGCAAATGCAGCCCGGCACCGCCACAGCAGTTAACATCAAGTTGCAGGCTCCGCTCCCTGCGGTTGCTCCGACCCAAATGGCTCGTGAAGCTTTGTGTTTCCTGATTGTAAAAGCAGCGATTTGTTTAACTGATCACGGCCACATCGGCAACCGGCGAGACGTTATGGGCAATCGCCCCAACACCACCCAGAAAAACCCTTTAGCGTGCAAAAACAAAAACAGAACCCACTCCCCATCATATTCTCGAACTTTTCTGATTCTTCGAGTTTTCACCAAATCGACCAACCTGAAAAATCTCTAAGGAATACATGAGCAACCCGAAACCAAGACACGACAGGCCAACTTGGGCAAGTCGAGTTCCAAGAGAAAAAATAGCCCGCCTTTATGCAACTGATGCACAGGGCATAGTAGACGAAGAGCTTATTGAAGACGTGGGGATTGGACTCTTCGCTCGTATCGAAAGCATTTTCAAAGCACGAGAAGCCAGTACTGGACGAGCAAGATGTCCATTATGTGATCGCCAGATAGACCACGACGGTATGAAGGATACGATTCTGAGATGCGAATCGTGCAACTGGGAACTCACCTGGGGCGAGTATCATAAAGCCAAACAAGGTAAGCATCTTGCTGCCTCTGGTCTCACGGTCTTTCTCCAAGAGTTCCTCCAAAAATACCAGACTGCGAGATCTCCAAAAGAGAAGATGGTCCTCATAGACACCTTGATTCATAGGTATCATTGGGAACTTGAGGGAGGACTGACTCGGCCTGGAGCCACAGATTTAATTGGAGGAAGACAGCATGAAATTATAGATTTTCTAAACAAGCTTTCATATGGCGAAAAGAGTAGCCCTGAAATCTTAGCCAATAGAGTAGAATGGATTCAGAAGGTTAAAAAAAGCCAACAGCATCGCAAAACAAAAAGAGAGGAACGGCAGAAAAAAAAGGAAGAGCGGGAGAGAAAGAAGAACTTAAAGAGAAAAGTTAGACAACAGATGTTGGCGCAGAGGGACAAATCGAGTAAGTCATGATTTTCCACCGAGTTGTGTTCAGTCGGGGGCGAATCTGAAGAACTGAGTCGCATCAGTCCGGAATTCTGCAATGACCCATACAGTGGTGAAGTAATGCGTGAATGCTCCGTTACGACGATTGCATACGATGGCAACCAATATCGACTCGATGCTGTTGGGGCTATCTTATTTGAGTATTAACTTTGGGCAGGACCACCGGCATTATCCTGGAGGCATACAACATGAATGACGGGTCTGGGGCCGATCTTGAAACCGTACCTGTCCGGCAAGGCTACGCTCGTTGGTCTGAGACGTACGATACGCAGGACAATTCCTTGATTATTTTGGAAGAGCCGCTATTGCGATCCCTGTTGGGGAATGTCCAAGAACTCAGCGTCGCTGATATCGGCTGCGGTACGGGACGTCATACCCTCTATCTGTCAGAAGCAGGTGCCAGGGTGACCGCAATTGACTTCGCTCCAGAAATGATGGCGCAAGCTATTGAGAAGACGAAAGACCACGATGTGCGATTCGTTACCCATGATCTGACAGAGCGCCTCCCATTCGAGAATGATACCTTTGATCGCGTCCTATGCTGCCTCGTCCTGGAGCACATTTCTGGTTTGGATCCAGTAATCGGAGAAATGGCGAGGATCTGTCGGCCAGGAGGTTTCATTCTCATCTCAGAACTCCACCCAGCGATGCGTCTCCGTCGCCTACAGGCTCGCTTCACTGATATGAAGACAGGCCAAAAGGTTAACGTCGAGGGCTATCACCACCAGACCGCGGACTATGTCAATGCAGCCTTGAAGGCCCAACTTCAGATTGATCGCATTGAGGAGCATCTTGCTGACGAATGCCTGCTTGAGAAGTCGCCCAGAGCGAAGGAGTACTGGACTGAGTTTCCAGAAGATTTTGATCTTGGTTGGCCGATGTTATTACTCATGAGGTTGGGAAAACCTATATCCGGTCCCCCACAGGGTGCTTAACAGGTCCACATAGAACTGCATCCGTTCTGGTGTTTATGTAATCGAGCCAACAAGCTCGTGAGAGGCCGTTTTGGGCAGAACACTACAGCCATCACGGAGGCTGCATTGCTGAACACCAAGTTGATCTTTGTGGAAGGAATCCCTGGCTCCGGGAAGACCAATACAGCAGAGTTCCTTTGCTCGCAGCTTGAACGAAACGGGATACCAACCGCACATATTCATGAGAAGGATCCAAATCATCCAACTCGGATGGAGTGGCAAGGCGAGGCCTGCCAGATAGAGGAGAGTCTGGAAAGATGGCGAGACTTCACCGCCTCAAGAGCGCAGAACGATTCGGTCACCGTCCTCGATGGCCAGCTATTTCATCGCAATACGGCAGAGCTGTTCTTCAACGACGTTGAACCCGTCACAATCGAGAACTACGTTCGAGGAGTCATTAATGCAGTTTCGCAACTCAACCCGACTGTGGTTTATCTGATGCAGTCTGACGTGCCGAGTTTCCTGCGACGTACCTGTGATGACCGGGGAAATCGCTGGGAGAATACCCAGATCAACCTCAAGGTCACCACACGGGCTCGGGCTAAGAGGAATGGGTGGAGAGGATTCGCTGGCTACGCCCAACTCTATACCGCGTTTCGAGAGATGACGGATGAGTTAATTGGCAAGCTGGACGTCCGAGTATGCAGAATCGATATGACCGACCATCAATGGCCTGAATACTTGACGACAATCCTTTCCCACCTATCGCCAGGCCTCCAGGAGAAGGACATATCGCATAATCGTCTGGCTGCCACATACGGTGATCTATGCATCTTCCGGTGCGATGGTCTTCATGGCATTACCCAATGTGAGACGATCACCAATGTAGCGCGGGACCTGAAGCTTATTCGGAATCCCGACCTGCTCAACCTGGATGGGCTCAATGTAGAGAGAGTAGGCAGAGACATTTACATACTCCACAACGAATCACTACAGAGCATCGCATCCCTAAACAGAATCAAAACTGTACCAAGGGATCTCCGCCTGGACGGCCATCCAAAGCTGGCGTCGCTGGAGGGACTTCATAGAATCGAGTCTATTGATGGTCGCTTGCTGATCGTATCTAACCACTCCCTGCGAGACTTGCAGGGGCTGCGAAGCCTACGGTACGTCTCCCGCGGCATACATATTACGGCCAACAACAACCTTGCCGTCCTCGATGGTCTGCAAGCACTAAAGGAAATTGGAGGCTTCCTCTACATACGCCAGAACGAACAACTGGAGAGTCTGGAAGGCCTGGAGCATCTTACATCCATTGGCGGCCATTTGGAAATCAGCAACAATCCACGACTAAGAAGTCTGAGAGGACTGAAGAACCTGGCTCACCTGGGTGGCCAGCTTATTATAAGTGGAAATGATATCTTGAGTCAGGCGGAGATCAATGGCTTCGTGGCGCAAATCAAAGAAAGAGGTTTCTCGGGGGGCCTTTCCACAGAGCTTCTCCCTCCGTAAAGAAGTGAGCATGCCGCATAACACAACAGTGAGTAGGCTCACATCTCAGGCATTAACAAATTTGAACCTGACGCAGAAATCTTTCTGATCAACCCGAACCCCTCTTCCTTTAAAATGGTGGACCACATGGGCAATCGTATTCTTGCTTTCACCCTACTTGCAGTACTCCTTTCAACAACGGTTTCACAAGCAGAGGATTGGTGGAAAGTCAGGCTGGACCAATTCAATCACCAGAAATTCAGCAAGGCTGTGAGCAGAGTCGATGAACACTTCCGAAAAGTTCAAGGACTAACTCGATTGCTCGCTGAGAATAGCGACAATGAGCGCTTTCGGAAGCGGGGCTTTATTTACGTTTCTCAGGTAGCAGAAGGGAAGTCTGTCACCTTTAAAGTGGAAGGCAGGAAGATAGCTCAATACACAATCCTGGACTGGGACACGCAGCATATTGGGTTCCCGAATCTTGTAACTCAACTCAAAGGCTACGGCTATGTTACGCAGCGTGAAATCCTGCAACTTCGATTGGAAAACTTGCGACTTAAGGATGCACCGGAGGCGGAAATAAAGAAAATTGAGGAATCTCTGAGGAACCTGGAAGAAGAAATCAAAGACTTTACTTCAAAGACGAAATGGGTTGACTGATACAAGCGAAGATGATTAGACTTTCTCTTGAGGTTTTCACAATTTGACTGAACGGTCAGTTCAAAAATGAATCGCAGAATTGAAACCGTCAACTACACCAGCAGTATGGCGAGGGACCTGGCTACGTTCTTCGCAGATCTGGTTGGTGGAGTTCCGCATTGCAGGTCCCTTACTCCCGACGAAATTGATTTCGCCGTTGGAGGAAACGAGAGAAGAAAGAACAGAAGGATCCAGCCAGAAGTGAAGCTGGTCGCTGTTTCAGGTTCCGAGGTTGTTGGGCTTGCCTTAGTAGGGCAAGGACACACCGGGACCATGAGGCCTACAGGCAGAGGAATTGTCCGATTCCTCGGATACAAACGTGGATGCCGACGAGCTGGCCAGATGCTACTCAACGCAGTTGAGTCTCACGCATTGGAGAACAATGCGTCCTCGGTCACGATCTTCTCGAGAAACTTTCCCTTCTTCAGATCTCTTCCCCAGGCCAGCTTGTCGAATCACCTGGCTCACGTCCAGGGGCTCTTGGCCGCACGTGGCTACGTTCGTAGTAGAGGTCACGTAATACTTGAGTGGCCGTGCTTCTCGCAGGAACCGATTCCCGCGTCCTGCCCTCTGGATTTCCGATCTGAAACTGTGCCCGAGGATGGCGACATGCCTGCACTTCGTGTTACATCGTTTCTGAACGCCAGTGAGGTTGGTGTGTACTTCAGCCGCCCATTCAGGACATCTGAAGTAAAGAAGGGAGAGGGTCCTTGGCTCTGCGTGAATGATGTTGACGTTGTGGAGGCAGAACAGGGGAAGGGCTACGGATGGTTGACACTTCAGCGCGGCCTGTACGACGCCTCGCAATTAGGATACCGGAGCGCGATCATCGGTACGAACGAAGACAACGGTCCAGCCCTTTCACTGTACGCGAACATGGGATTCCGGCCCGTTGACTGGACCTACGACTTCCACCGAGATTTGCAGTCAAACCCATGCAAAATGAGGATATTAGCGTCGGAAATATATGGACTGGCCGACCTTCAGGAGAGAGCCAACGTTCGCTAAAGCAATGGTTAGAAGCACGAAATAAAGGGAAGAATTTCCGCAAGGTCGAAGATACATAGATTTGGTACGTATTATCGTAACTGTTCGTCAATCTCGTAGTTGTGTGCCATTAGGACCAATCTCTATGAAAAAAATATTATTACTTTTCTTTATTTTTGCCATTTCGTCCTGTAGCGTTCTAAGTCCAAATAGAAACAAACAGGTCAAAAAGAACGTCATCATCATTGGAGCGGGAATTTCAGGTTTAAGTGCTGCTAATCAACTAAAGAAAAATGGATTTAATCCTATTGTTTTAGAAGCACAAGAGAAAGTTGGCGGACGATTAAAAACAGATAGAAGTCTTGGAGTAGCCTTTGACGAAGGAGCAAGTTGGATTCACGGTCCTATAAAAAACCCTATTACTAAACTTGCAAATGCGTCAGGAGCTAAAACCTTTTTTACAGACGATTTCCATGTTAAAGTTTTTGACATAGATGGTTCTGAATATATCCCTAAAAAACTAGACGCAGCAGAAGATAAGTACAACGACATTTTAGAGAATTTGGCAGGTAATAGAGACCAGAGTTTTGCAGATATTTTCTATAAAAAATATCCTCAATACAAAAATCAAAGACTTTGGACTTATATGCTATCAGCCTTTTTAGAATTTGATACTGGAGGAGATATTTACAAGCTGTCCTCATTAGATTTTGATGATGATGAAGCTTTTAAGGGCAAAGATGTTATCATTACAAATGGTTACGACCATATAACCAATTATTTAGCCCAGGACATTGATGTTCGATTAAACACAAAAGTCGTAGATATTGACTATTCTAAAGATAAGGTTTCTATTCAAACAACTAATGGTAACTATACAGCAGATATAGTTTTGGTTACTGTGCCTTTAGGTGTACTCAAGAAGAACGTAATACAATTCACGCCAGCCTTACCCAATAAAATCCAAAACGCCATCAACAACCTGAAGATGGGTACAGTAAATAAATTTCTTTTAGTCTGGGACGATATATTTTGGGAAGAAGATCTACAATATATTGGCTATACACCCGAGACAAAAGGAAAATTCAATTACTTCTTAAATGTAAAAAAGTTTGCAGATGCCAATGCGTTAATGACTTTTGCTTTTGGTGACTACTCTAAACAAACCGAGACAATGACAAATGAACAGATTATCAAAGAAATTATGTTACATCTTAAAAGGATTTATGGAAACGACATACCTCACCCAACTCATATGTTAAGAACAAAATGGAACGAAAACCCGTATTCATTCGGCGCCTACTCATTTGTTGCTAGTGGTTCTAGAAGTTCAGATTTTGAGGTGTTTGAAGAACCCATTGGCAATAAAGTATTTTTTGCTGGTGAACACACTATTTTTGACTATAGAGGAACGGTACACGGAGCTTTTTTAAGCGGTCTCCGAGAAGCAAATAAAATAATAAAACTAAAATATTGAAAGTTATCACCTTCAAAACGGTATTCTGGGTGATCGAGTGCTGGAACAGGGTGACATTGTAAGCCTGGATGTCACCGCTGAACTGAATGGCTACATTGCAGATGCAGCAATCACCATCCCGATTCCTCCATATTCCGCGAAAGCCGATAGATTGTGTCGATGTGCTCGTACGGCATTCGAAAAGGCGGTGGCCGTAGCTCGTGCAAACAAACCGATCAATTGCATCGGTCATGCCGTAGAGCACGAGGTGAAACGACAAGGATTCTGGGTTGTCAATGAGCTTGCGGGGCACGGGGTAGGTCGGGTTATCCATGAAGATCCCATCGTTGCAAACACCTACAATCCGTTCGATTCGAAGCCGCTTACGAATGGTCTTGTGATCACCATTGAGCCTATGATTGCCGAGCATCCAGCCCGGGCCGTTGAAGATTGCGACGGTTGGACCGTGAGGACCTCAAACGGATCTCTTTCGGCTCATTTTGAGCATACCGTCGTTATTACCGATGGCTGGCCTATCTTGCTAACTGCGGCCTGAGCGGCTTGACTTCTGCTAACACGTCCGTAGTCGAGAAAGGTCACCGGATGAATCATTCAGACATTTCTTGCCGAGTTGCGACCAGATTAGACGTCGAATCTCTGCTAAATCTCTTTCCTCAGATCACGAGCCGTCCCCATAGTCTTTCGGCCAAGACTCTCGGACTCGAAGAGTCGATCCGGATCTTTGATGAGATGTCTGACTACGGCAACATATTCATCGTTGTGGGCGAATCGGACAAGGAAATAGTCGCCACCCTCATAATGGCAATCGTTCCGAATTTTACTTACGAAGGGCGCCCTTGGGCTATCATCGAGAATGTCGTTGTTGCACGCGAACAAAGAGGCAAAGGATTTGGGAAAAAACTGATGACATTTGCGATTAACCTTGCCGAAGAGAAGGGCTGCTACAAGCTACAGTTACTCAGCGGTCCAAACGAAGATCAGGTGGGATTCTATAGAAGCCTTGGTATGCAAGATGGGACGAGTCGTGGATTTAAGAAGTATTTCGTGGAGCGTGAGTAGGGAGGGAGCACGGTCACTAACTCCAGGCTTGCGGAACCTTTCCACAGAGTTTCTCCTGCCGTAATGAAGTGAGCACACCGCATAACACGACTGTACACGGCTTCGGCCATTCGGGCTTCACCCAACAGTTAGCGGAAATCGCGACAATTAATCCTCTTTGGCAGGTCCCCATGCCCCCATTGGCTTCCAGCTACTACCTGGAGAGAATCAGAAACGCCTTTCCAGATCTCATGTGGGCAAATTACCGAAGAGTTCAGACCATTGCCGATCCCGATCATGTAATGATTCTGTTGGACAATGGCATCGCTTTCCGGTTCGAGAACGATGTGGATACAAATCTGACGAGGGAGCGGACCGTCCTGGATGCCCTTAGAAGCAACCTGAAGGCAATACCCATTCCCGACTATGCATTCGTGCCGAAGGCGTCAGATTTTGCGGGATACCACACAATTTCGGGGACTCGACTCTCGCCGTGGCGGTTTTGGAGACTTTCCAAGGCGAACCGCAGTGAGGCCGCTCAGAGGCTGGGTGTTTTCATCAGCGAACTCCACAGCTACCCGGTCGCGAAGGCACGGAGCCTCGGCGTAGAAGAGGGCGACACATCGGTTAGGCGTCGCAGGATGTGGAAGGCGTTATTCGTTGAACGGGCTGACGAGCTTCAATGTGAGGTCCGCAATGTTTTCGAAGCATGGATCGAAAGAAGTGAAAGCATCGATCATTCATACGAGTCTGTGCTGGCTCACAACGACCTCTGGTACAAACACATCTATCATGACCCCTTGACCGGAAGACTTACTGGGATCATAGACTGGGGAGACGTCGAAATCACAGATCCCGCTAAGGATTTCTATGGGTTCTGGATATACGGAGAGTCATTCCTCGACGAGGTCTTGTCGCACTACGCATACTGTGACGCAAATCTAAAAGACAGGTCCTTTGAGCACTTTTGGGGAATCGCAATTAGTAGCTGGTTTAGCCGCCCCCCAGGCGGGCGATTCTTCAGGCGATCAACGTGGCAAGGTAGGCCGACCTCGGAATGGCCTATGGGGCAGGTGCGTTGATGGCAGATCCCAAGTTTGGTAGACAAACAAATTTACTCTACCCTTTCCAAGCTAATTGCGGTATTTTATAAATATGGCCAAACCACGTGTCTATGTTGAAACTTCGATTCCCAGTTTTTACGTCGAAAGACGCACTGCCCCTGATATTATAGCTCGACGAGACTGGACTCGGGAGTGGTGGGACAATGCGCCAAATCAATATGACCTGGTGACAAGTCCAGCAGTTCTGGACGAATTAATGGGCGATATTCCAGAGCGCACGGAACTACGATTGGCTGTTGTTAGGGACCTACCCCTTTTGGCCATCGAGCCAGCGATTTTGGAAATCGTACAGACGTACATTCAGCACAAGGTAATGCCCGCTGATCCTGGAGGTGATGCGATCCATTTGGCACTGGCGTCTTTTCACAAATGCGAATTTTTGGCCACCTGGAATTGTCGTCATTTGGCCAATGCAAACAAATTTGGCCACATTCGCCGCGTGAATACTTTGCTGGGGCTATATGTGCCAACCTTGGTCACGCCCTTAGAGCTACTTGGAGACAACAATGAAAAAGAATCAGAATGACCCAGTCATAGACGAAATTCGGAAGATACGTCACCGTATCTCAGCACGTTTCGACCATGATCCTGCACAACTGGTCGCTTACTATATGGAACGCCAGAAAGAGTATCAGGATCAATTGATAGAATCCAAACCAGTGACTGAAAATTTAGGTTGATCGTTTGATATTCTACACTATTGACTCCTGTAGGTATGCCGCGTAGCAAATTTAGTCTGCCATTATCAACCATTTCTGCACCATAAAATCCCTGCGAGATAAGTTTTCTGGCGGGGATTCTTTTCAAGAGCCGTCGGCCTTCGTCCACCCCCTGCTCGGTTCGCAAGCCATAAACCGTTAAATGTAATGAGAAATACATATTATCGGGATCACGCCAATGATCAGAACTGCAAAAGCTGACGAAAATGAAGCGTTGAGTAACCTTGCAATGTGCTCAAAAGCGCATTGGAACTACGATGCAGATTTTCTTGAAGCATGCCGCCAGGATCTAACTTATACCCAACAAGATATTAGCCATCACACCGTCTATGTAGTAGAAGAAATGGGACAGATCGTCGGCTTTTATAGGTTAGAAATCAGAGAGAATGAACTCGAACTGTCTGATTTATTTATTGAGCCAAGCAAAATAGGCCAAGGATATGGAAAGAGACTTTGGGATCATGCGATTGATCAAGCGAGACAGTTAGGTTTTCACAAATTGTCTATCCCCTCAGACCCATATGCAGAATCATTTTATTTATCAAGAGGTTCCGTTCGAATTGGAGAAGCACCTTCCGGGGCCATTCCGGGGCGCCCTATTCCCTTATTAGAATTTGCACTTAAATAGAGTGCCTGAAACAAGCCGAGAGATCACTACATTTAACACAGCGATTCACGCGGCGTCGCTTATGCTTCTTAGGTAGTGTCTGAAAAGTCTGAATTTCCTCTAAATGCCGATTTGGGCTATTTACCAAACCCTATAAAATAAGCTGTCTGATAAAATCGCTTACAGGTCATTTCAGGCTTAAAAGTGACTTTTCAGACAGAACCTAGTGAATGGGCTCACATCTTCGGCAGTAACAAATTTGAACCTAACTATGATCAATCCATGGCTGACAGTTCCCGCTGCTGACTACAAGATTCACATGGAACATAAATCGGTGCGGCAAGGCGAGATGATTCGGAAACATCTTACAGATTGCCTGATACGATTTGAGCCGAAATCGCTCCTATATTTGGGCGCGGGTATAGGTAATGGTTTGGAGAGCACTCGGGCTTCGGAGTTAAACGACATTCTGGCTGTGGACGTTAATCCTGAGTATCTGGCTATCCTTTGCAAAAGCTTTAAGAGGCTTACAGCATTGCGAACAGAACAATGCAGTTTTCCAGAAGGCTTCAAAGACAGAACAGCCTTCCACTCCAACCTCCTTTTCATACTCTACCTCAATAATCCCCAGAGTGCATCCATTATGTTGATTTCATGAGAACTGAAATTGCCAATAACCGAAATCACTTCTTTGAGGGCAGACACATGCTGAAAAATTATCTCAAAATAATGCTGAGAAACCTGATAAACCATCGTTTCTACTCAGCTCTAAACATTATCGGTTAGCCATTGGTTTGGCTTGTTGTATCCTGATAGGCCTCTATATCGACTATGAATTAGGTTTTGATCAGAACCAAAGGAATCGAGATCAAATTTACAGGGTGATTCGAGAGACTAAAACAGTTGACCAAGCAGCTTTTAGTGAGCGCACATTAGGAGGTCTCGTAGAAGTCTTGAATCAGGATGTATATCCTGAAATTTCTGAGGCTTTGCGTATCCATCGCTGGCAAAGAACAATAATTGCTGACAATAAGAGAATATACAAACAAGCCTTTTGCCTTACAGACGAGAATGTTCTACAGGTTTTTGACTTTCCACTGATTCAAGGCGATCCCGAAACGGTTCTCTCAGAACCAGGTTCCGTTTTAATCACTCAAAGACTTGCACACAAACTGTTTGGCACTGAAAATCCGATTGGCAAAACCATTCTGATCGAGGAAGACGACAAAGATTATGCGCATCACGTTACAGGCGTCTTAAAAAATATGCCTGAGCAGACGGCCATTCGGTTCGATATTTTATCGGCGACTAAAAATGGGCGATGGCAAGAAAAATGGATGGCTTGGAAACCGAGAGGGGTGCGTCCTGTAGAAAGCTATATTTTGCTTAAAGAAGGTTATGATGCGAATCAACTTGAAGGCAAACTTTCAGATCTGATTCCGAAATACCTGGGCGAAGCAGCTGCAAATAACATTCAATATCATTTGCAGCCCCTAAACCGCATCCATCTATACTCCAATCATGATTATGGCATCAAAATTGAGAATCGTGGTACTCCAGAGACCAGTAAACCTCATGGTGACATTCAAAATGTGTATTTGTTTTCTTTGCTTGCTATTTTTATTTTAGTAATTGCCTGTGTGAATTTTATAAACCTAACAACTGCTCGTGCAATTGGGCGGAGGCGAGAGGTCGGGCTTCGTAAGGTTGTCGGTGCAAACCGATTGCAGCTCATCACACAATTTTTGGGCGAATCTATATTTTTTGCTTGTATGGCGCTTATCTTGGCTTTGGTGTTGGTAGAATTGGCATTGCCAACTTTCAATTCGTTTTTTGATCGCGCTATTACACTCAATGTCAACACAACCCAGTTATTGCTCAGCCTTTTCGGTCTTATATTCATCGTCGGTATTCTGGCAGGGAGTTATCCGGCATTTGTCTTATCGACATTTCGCCCTGTTTCAATGTTGAGAGGTAAATCCGCTACAAACGTCTCTACTCGGCTTCGCAAGAGTTTGGTTGTAGGACAATTTGCTCTTGCCATTTTATTGATGGTTGTCACTTGGGGTGTTTACAGTCAACAGAAATTTCTTCGAAATAAGAATCTGGGATTCGACCGCGAGCAGATTATTGAAGTTCCAATTTTTGAGGCAGCGAATAGCAACCAGATGATCAATCCCACGCTTTTCAAGAGCCAATACAACGCCATCAAGCAGGCATTCACGACGCATCCCAATATTCTCAGAGCAACAACCACCCGTGGCCCTGTTGGAGAAGGAGCAACAGTAGAGACATTCCATCCCGAAGGAAAATCCACGTACAGTATGGATGTGATAATCGTGGATGAGGATTTTCTAGATTTCTATGGCATTAAATGCGTATCAGGCCGGAATTTCACGCGATCATATGCCGAAACAACAAACCCGCAAAGACTGAGGGAAAAATTAGACGAGCGGTTTATCTTGAATGAAACAGCGGTCGAGCAATTGGGTTGGACAAATCCAATAGGGAAACGATTTGCTTGGAAGGTTGGAGGCACGTTCTACCCAGATGGACTACGCTCCGGCACAGTCGTCGGTGTTGTCAAAGATTTTCATTACAAACCTCTTGACGAAAAAATCGGACGACTCGTATTGGTTGCAGAATTTCATGAGGCAAGGCTACTATACCTAGAGGTCAAATCTGAAGATTTATCTCAAACACTGGCATTTGTACAAAAAGTCTGGGAAAGGTATATACCCAATCGTCCATTCACATTTTCTTTTCTTGATGAGAATTTGGATCGAATCTATAAAAATGAAAGAAAACTGAGCTATATTTTTGGTTTCTTTTCAACCCTTGGTATTTTGATTGCCTGCTTGGGGTTACTTGGGTTGGCCACATTGAGTGCGCAATACCGTACAAAAGAAATCGGCATTCGCAAGGTATTGGGAGCGTCTGTATCCAATATTGTTATGTTGCTATCCAGTGATTTTGCAAAGTTGGTCGCACTTGCAAATCTCTTGGCCTGGCCGATTGGCTACTATGCCCTGTGGCAGTGGCTTCAGAATTATGCGTATCGGGTAGATCTTGGATTTGAGTTTTTTATGTTAAGTGGTATCTTGGCTTTCCTTATTGCCATGATCACAGTGAGTTTCCAGACAATGAAGGCAGCTCGATCAAATCCTGTAGATGCCTTGCGGAATGAATAAAAAAATATGCTGATGTCGCCTGCTCTATTCCCGCCCCGATTGTAATTTGATGTAGGTGCCACCCAAACCGCCCTAAAAAACAGGTCGGAAGACAGGTAGATTTAATGCGTTTTCACTTTATTCGCCATGGTAAGAGAGACCGCAAGATCGGCGATCCTTCATTGACATCAAAGGGACGAGAAGAGGTAGGACTACTCGCCCGGAAGTTAGCATCAAATGGCATCGCGCGAATCTTCAGCAGTCCCCTGGCACGAACAAGAGAGACAGCAGAGATCATCGCCACCATTTTGAATCTTGAAGTTACTGAAGATTCACGGCTACGTGAACGAATGAATTGGGGGGACATCGAAGGCCAATCTTTCGATGAATTCATAACTCAGTGGGAGCGTTGTAACACAGAACGAGATTACCAATCCAGTGTCGGCGATTCAAGCATTGAGGCTGGCAGACGTATTGAGGCATTTGTTTCTGATTGCTATCTTCAGTCATCCAAAGATACTGTGATTGGGGTGACCCATGGTGGTGTCTTAGCAGACTTCCTTCTCAATGTTTTTTCGTCTGAAGAACTGAGTCGCATCAGTCCGGAATTCTGCAATGACCCATACAGTGGTGAAGTAATGCGTGAATGCTCCGTTACGACGATTGCATACGATGGCAACCAATATCGACTCGATGCTGTTGGGGCTATGCACCACCTATAATCCTCGCGCCGCTACGGCCAGTCCTGGGCCGAGAAAACCAATGGAACCACGCTATCCCAGATATAGAGACGAAACGGGCCCGCTGCCTGATCAGCCAGAAATTATGGATCTCTGCAAGCGATTCTGGGATCTGGAAGTAACCAGCGTCCGCAGGGCGAATTCGCGGTGCGTCTTCTTTTGTGATAGTCTGCGGGACGGACGCGTTGTGTTCCGCGTGAATCCGGGATGGGACGGCTCGACCCATCCCAAAACCATTGTGGAGTTTGTGCGACACCTTGCCGATCGCGGCGCGCCGTGTCCTGACATCCGTCCAACCACGGATGGTAGCCTCTACAAGTCCGTTCGAGACCTGGTGATTTCGGTGGAGAGCTTCTTGGAAGGAGAGGTCGTAGACCGCGTCGATACTCTCCGCAACGTGGGGGAGGCTCTCGCACGGGTTCACGATGCGAGCGAAGACTTTCCAGCCTACCTTTCAGAAGTCAAAGATGCACAAGGGTACATCTCTGATGCTCTCGAGTATTGCGAGAGGACGACATTCTCGTCGGCCGCGGCAGATGCGGTCACTCGGCTTCGAGCACAGTTGAATAACACGCCGAACAAGATGGACGTTCGTTGGCTCTTCTGTCGTAGAGATGTGCGAAGTTGGAACACGATTGCTTCCCCGTCAGGTGAGGTCCGATTCACCGACTTCAATTCGGCTCACTTCGCTCCGGCGCTTGAGGATGTAGTGATGGTCCGGATGCAATGGCTGATGGGGACCGTGGGGCGACAGCTTACAGATGAGGAAATGCAGCGGTTCGTGGAGGGGTACTTTTCAGTCCGGCCTCCCTCAGATGATGAACGTACCGCACTCCCCTTCATCTTCGCGGCCTACTATGCCAAGCGCCTCTGCCAGCTCCACCGGAAATGGGGGCCGAAGTCGCCTAATCGGAGAACCTGGGGATTGGAAGACCGAATACTCGCTCTCCCGGATGCGGCGATTCGTATGGGCGAGGCTGCAATCGAAGGCATAGATTGAAAGGCGAGAATCAGCCAACCCGATGCTCGCCGTCCCCCAACCGCTTCGTGGTTCGGGAGTACTGAAACGTTATGTGACATAGGAATAGGCGAGTTGGAATACGCACATCCACAAAAACCTTGGCCAACGATCCGATCGGCCGCTGCGGTGGACGCCGAAGTCGTCACACGCATATATATCGATTCGTGGAATGCAGGATTCGGCGAACTCATCGAGCAGTCCAATCGCATCGTCACATCAGAACTCGTTGAGCGTTGGCGCGGCGATCTTGCCAAGTCTGCCCCGCACCGGTGGTGGGTCGCAGAGCATACGGGTAAGGTTGTCGGTTTTGTCGGCATCGGTCCCAGCCGCGATCCCGTTGACGCCACATTAGGGGAACTCGATACCATCGCCATTGACCCCTCGTATTGGCGCATCGGCATCGGCAAGGCGTTGGCCTCGCTCGCGTTTCGTCATCTCGTTGCCGACGGTTATAATGAAGCGATAGTTTGGACTGTTAAGGGTTATGAACGCGGGATCGCTTTCTACGAGGCGATGGGGTGGAAACGTGATGGCGGTGTTCGAGACAACGGACGCCAAATCCGGCTCCGTCGCCCATTGTCTATCTAGATTACCGCTCCAATGGATAGTGGAGGAGTAAATGCAAATCGACATCATAAAGAAGCGTGTTCAATGATTATGATAGATTGTGATTTTCCGGGTGGGAATATCATCGCTGAACGAATTGACGGTGATGATGTGTTGGTTCGGCAGGATCTGCGCGATACGGATCGCGACTGGTTCTACTGGTATTTTCGGGTGCGTGGCGCAGCAGGCCGAACCGTGCGGTTTCACTTTACCGGCAGCAATGTGATTGGCACGCGTGGTCCTGGGATGAGTGAAGACTGTGGGGTGACGTGGCGCTGGTTGGGTAATGATGCGGTGGATGGACAGTCGTTTGTGTATGCGTTTGCGAATGACGCGGATGATGTGCGGTTCAGTTTTGGGATGCCGTATGTGCAGGCCGATCTGGACCGGTTTTTGGCGTCGTATGTGGATTCTGATTATCTGGTGGCTGAGACGTTGTGCGAGACGCGCAAAGGACGTGATGTTGAGATGTTGTATGTGGGGCGACTGGACGGTGGGGCGGATCTGCGCGTGTTGATTGCGGCGCGACACCACTGCTGTGAGATGATGCAATCGTATGTGCTGGAAGGCATGATGGCGGCGATACTTGGTAAGGGTGATTTGGGGCGTTGGTTTCAGAGACGAGTTGAATGTCTGGTGATTCCGTTTGTGGATAAAGACGGTGTGGAGGATGGCGATCAGGGGAAGAATCGGAAGCCGAGGGATCACAACCGGGATTATGTCGGGGAGAGTGTGCATATTGAAACGGCTGTGATTCGAGAAAGGGTGCCGGATTGGAGCGCTGGCAAACTGAAGGTAGCGATTGATCTGCACTGTCCGTGGATTCGTATGAATCGCAATGAGACGATTTATCTGGTGGGGTCAGAGTCAGAAGTCCCCTGGCAGGAACAGATGCGGTTTTCGCATATTTTGGAAGCGGAACGAACGGGAGGCTTGCCCTTTTTTGCAGCGGATAATTTGCCCTTTGGCGTGGAGTGGAATACGGCAGAGAATTATGCAGCTGGCAAGAGCTTTGGTCGATGGGCGGGTGAATTGCCGGGTGTTCAATTGGCAACGGCAATTGAGTTTCCCTATGCCAATGTGGGCGATCTGGATACGAGTCCAGAACTGGCGCGTGTATTTGGACGCGATCTGGCTGCAGCGTTGAAGGTGTATTTGGAGACGATGGTGTGATGGTGCGATCGCGTTGGCGAGTTGGCCCCATCGAGGTGCTGCTAACAATGCAGATTACATATCAGGACACTACCGACGGAATTGGATCAGACAATCTAAAGGGGTTCTTTGTCGGATGGCCTAACCCTCCCTCCCCCGAGGCGCATCTAAGAATCTTAAAGGGAAGCGACTACGTGGTTCTTGCAGTCTCTTCTGAGGGGAAGGTGATTGGCTTCATCAGCGCCATATCGGACGGTGTTTCGTGCGCCTATATCCCACATCTTGAGGTGCTGCCAGAATGGCAAGGGAAAGGCATCGGATCTGAACTGGTCAGACGCATGGTTCGAAAGCTCAAAGATCTCTACATGATTGACCTGATCTGTGACCAGAAGGTCCAGAGATTCTACGAGAGACTTGGATTCGAGAAAGCTCGTGGAATGATCGTGAGGAACTTTGAGCAACAAGCGTGCGACTGAGCCACACCTCAAATTTTTCTGAGCAACCCGACCCCCTCTTCCTTGAAATGGTGGGCCACATGGACATTAGACTTTCTCTTGAGGTTTTCACAATACGACGGACCGTTTAACGATGCCATCACATTACGTAAAAGCAGGCGTTGCCGGGGTGATTCTCAGAGGCAACCAAATTGTAATGGTTCGCCGCAAATACGGGACACACAAAGGGAAGTGGTGTATCCCTTGCGGGAATGTTGAGGTTGGTGAGGATGTCCGAACTGCCGTGAGGCGCGAGATTAAGGAAGAGACTGGTCTGGATGTAGAAGTCGGTGATATTGTAGATGTGCTCTCAACACATCACTCACCTGAGCGGAGTGTGGTAGGAGTATGGTTTCTCATTAAAGAAAAGGGCGGTAATCTGGTCGCAGGGGACGATGCCGCTGAAGTCCAGCTATTCTCTCTTGAGGAGCCGCCAACAGATATGGCATTCGAGGCGGATAGGAAGATAATTGAGCGACTGAAAACCACGAGCTTGTGAAGGTCTCACGAGACCGAAGATGAAATCATTCTTAATATTGATTCTGGCTATTTTTACGATTGCTTGCGCGTCAGATGGTTTGTTTGCTGGAGAGTCTCAAATGCGTGAGATTATTGTCAGTTGCCCTGATGAAAATAACATACTACAACTCTATCACATCAAGGAGGACGGTTCATCCAGGCGCAAAATTACAAATTCCAATCATGAATGTATGATGCCTGCCGTGTCTCCTGACGGCAGTAAAATTGTATTTGTGCAACAGAGTGGAAAAGGAATGGCTCTTTGGATCTCCAACTTTGATGGCAGAAACCAGAAAGTACTCACAGAATCGGGGAGAAATTTGATACCTTCCTGGTTTCCTGATTCTAAACACATCGTATGGATGATATTCAAACCAGGAAAACACCCCGCTGAAAACAGCCAGTTGCACATCATGAACACGGAGACCAGAGAATCAAGGCGATTGTTCAGCGATCCTCAGCAAATTAAGTTCAGCAATTCGATGGCCGTTATCTCGCCGAAAGGAACAAAGGTGGCCTTTGTTTCAAATCGAAGCGGCAACTATAGGGTTTGGTTGAGCAATCTCGATGGCAGTGATGCCAAACCAATTTCACCAACGTCTGCTGAACATGACGGGACCCTCAAGCTTCCCATCGAACAAAAAGTCCCTGCATGGTCACCGGATGGCAAGTGGATCGCCCATTGGGAAGGTGTGGAGATGATCCATATGAGCAAATTCACAGGGAGACAAGATCGCGAAAGAGACAGGCTGATCGGTGAAACCTGGAATGTATGGGTTGTCGATAGTGATGGGAATAATAAGCGAAAAGCAGGGCGTGGTGATGATCCCACATGGTCTCCCGATGGATTTGTGACTCGGGCTTTTCCAGATCCTAAAAAGGGTGGCCTGAAAATCATGGTTGAAACCAGGTCCGGGTGGGAGGAGTTACCGATCGTGCCTCCAAAAACGCCTCGATATGGTCGATTCGCCTGGAAGCCGTGATGGAACTCTTTAAAATTACAGTAGCATAACCATGGCTTGCAGTCGGAATGTTAAAGGTTGAACATCCTGCGAAATTTCCACTCCACGCATAACAGAAACGGTATGGAAGGTACTCACTACAACCTCGTCATCTACGGCGGCAATCCCGCAGGTCTTGCCTGTGCAATTCGAGCTGCGCGTGAAGGATTGACCGTCTTGCTCGTCAATCATACACCCCACATCGGTGGACTGCCAGCCAATGGGATGGGACTCTGGGATACACTTTACGAAGGCTGGCGATCGCCCATCTACAATGAGATGCGTCAGGCGATCTTCGATCATTACCGCAATACCTATGGAAAAGATTCACCGCAATACGCAGCCTGCCTGCCCGGTGAAACGGGCCACTCCAATGGCAAATACGAAGCGCGTGTCTTCGAACAATTGTCGGAAGAAATGATACAGGCAGAATCAAACATTACCCTGATCAAAAGCCATTACCCTACCGATATCGAACAAGCTGATCGCTTAATTACAGCTATCACATTCACAGAAATGAATCGCGATGCAAGCTTCCGAGCTACCGGAGATATCTTTGTCGATACTTCTTACGAAGGCGATCTTCTACCCTTAGCCAATGTCGCTTTCAGAGTCGGACGTGAATCCAAAGACGAATTTAACGAACCTCACGCTGGTCGCATCTTTATGCGATTTGCAAAGGAGCTTCCCGAGTCAGAACAACACATGGCCGACATTGTTGCATCGCTAAACCTGAGGCAATTTGGTGGTGCGATGGAAACCATCATGCCCGATAGCACGGGCGAAGGCGATGGTGTTGTGCAAGCCATGAACTTCCGCACAGCCCTCAGCAGCGATCCCAACAATCAGGTCAAACCAGAGCCACCAGAAGACTACGATCCCACACGCATCAAAACCCTACTCCAATCCCTCGAAGTCAACAGACCTGATCGCGGGCAAGATGGCGGACAATTTCCCAACAACAAAAGCGACTGGAACCGACCACAACTTATTGAAGGTGCGACCGACTATGTCCACGGCGACTGGCCAACCCGTCAGCGCATCTTGAAAGACTTCTGGAACATCGTTATTGGCATTTTGTATTTCTTTCAAAACGATCCCGATGCGCCCGAAAACATGCGCGAAGCCTTTGCTCAGTGGGGGCTGGCCAAAGACGAATTTCCCGACAACAATCACATGCCCTGGGAGATCTATGTGCGCGAAGCCCGTCGTCTCGAAGGGCGTTATATGCTCACAGAGCACGATGTTCGCCTGGCCGAAGGCATAGACAGAGCACCCATTCACTCAGATACTATTGCTATTTGTGAATGGTACACGGACGTTCACGCCTGCCATCCCGAACGCGTCAAAGACAGCCGCGATGAAGGCAAAGTCATGCTCCACAAGCAAACCGTCCCTGGTCAGATCCCTTATCGAAGCCTGCTCGCCAATGAATTAGACAATTTCCTCGTCCCAGTCTGCCTTTCTTCCAGCCACCTCGGCCAAAGCGCGATTCGTCTGGAGCCCACCTGGATGCAAATTGCCGAGTCTGCTGGTTATGCGGCCGTCCAGGCCATCAAAAACAAACAGACACCGGCCGACATTGATATTGATCAGCTTCAACAAACCCTGGCCGAACAAAATTCCATGCTCACATTTCTCAATGATATTGACCTTAACGACGACTATGTACACAACGCCGCTATACAATGGGCAGGTACAAAGGGATTCTTCGATACATACGATGCCAGACCGCAGGATAAACTCGACCAGCACACAGCGCATCGTTGGATCGATGGTTTTGTCCAGTTGTGTGGCGAAAAACTCGACACCAATACACTCACACATTTAACCCGAGGTGAAGCCTGCCAAATCCTTTACGATTCCTATTTTCAACAACAATAGAGAATAGGAGTTTTCTATGTCTACTGATCAACCAAACATTATTCACGATCCAAGATCAACACGTATCGGCAGATTTTAGAAAGGAATTCGATGTATATCCATCCACGCTCTATCAACGACAAAGTCTTTGACGCCTGGCGCAGTCCTGGCCGCTTTACCAAAAATCCCGACATCATTCGCCTCAAATCCGGTCGCCTTCTGCTCGTTTATTCCGATACCGAAGCCCACTGGGGTGAAACCACCCAAATCCTCACCATCCTCTACAGCGAAAACGATGGTCAAACCTGGGACAAACTGAGCGAATTCGCAACTGCTGATCGCAGCAAAGGCGATGAGCGTCTCGTAACACCGCGCATCAGCCTCTTAAGTGATGATCGCATTGTTGTCATCTGCGACCACGACGACTTCAGCCATTTTCACGAAGACCAGCCCTCCGGCAACTGGCTCTGGTGGAGCACAGATGAGGGCAAATCCTGGGACGGGCCTTACAAACCCAACATCAGAGGCTTTGAACCCGATCGCATCATGGAACTGCCCGACGGACGTCTTGCCGTCGGTAGCCATATCATGTTTCGCGAAGCTCAAGAATTTGCTGAAATCGTAACCTTTTCATCTGACGGTGGCAAAACCTGGGGCAATGAGGTCACTGTTGCCCACGATGGTTATAACCGATTTTGCGAAGGCGCAATTGTCATCCTCGACGGCGGCAAAGAAATCGCCTGTGTCATGCGCGAAAACCGCTCTGGAGGTGTGCCCAATTTTGTAGCTTTCTCTCAGGACAATGGGCGCACCTGGAGTGCCCCTCAGATATGTCCTTTTGCCCTCCATCGTCCGTATGTCAGACAACTCGAAGATGGCCGCTGCATGGTCACAGGTCGCCACGTCAACGGCGGTCTTGGCTGTTATGCCTGGATTGGCGACCTCAAAAAAGAAGCGGGGACATATGCCATCGGTGGGCCCCGCAGAAAATACAGTGCAACACGCAATGAAAATGGTCTCACCATCCATCACAAACCCGAGCACGAATGCCGTTATAGCCTCCTCCCGCCACAGGATCGCTTCAGTACCGTCGACTTCGAAGCTGAAGTACAAGTCGAAGGCCCACCGGGAGAACCCATTGCCTTTATGTCTTGTGGCAGCATTGGCGATATCCTCTACATCGGCTCCGACTTCATTTCTCTCGGTAGGCTCGAACGCACCGATTTGCATAAAAAAATCGACTTTTCACAACCACGAAAAGTCGCTTATCGCCACAAGGGCGGCCTCTTGCGCATACAGGTTGATGGTGAAGATATAATTTACCGAAACGTCTTCCGCGGAGAAACACACATCTCAGACCATACCTCATCCCGCCCCGATATGCGCACCATGTTTGGCCAATGGAGTGACACAGGCAGTAGCACCTGGACATCCGTCAACTTTTCATCGCAAAATCGAACCTTCGATGACTGGTCGTGGAACTGGTCTGCCTCCTCCGGTGAATACCCCGATCAATATCAGCGCGACCGCTTCGTTCAAATCCATGCCAACCATCCTGATCAAGAACCCCGTCCTGATCACGGATACTCATCCTGGCTCACCTTACCCGATGGCCGCATCATCCTGGTCGATTACACCAATTATGGCGACGAACCTAACAAAAGCCACATCGTAGGCGTATTCATTGCCCCAGAAGACATTGCATAGGCGATAACATAAAGAGATTGCCAATCCATCAAGCATCCCACATATTTTCCGAACTAAAGGTTCGTGCTACACGGCGCAGTTGTCCCCGAAAAAGACATCTAAAAAACAAAGGCCACACTTTTTATGCCTGAAGAACCTGATATTATCTGGATTTACTGTGACGAACTGCGCACCGATGCGCTGGACTGCTATGGGCATCCCAGATTGCAGTTGCGCACGCCAAATCTCGACCGTTTGGCGAGCAGCGGTGTGCGATTCACAAATAACTTTTGCAATGCGCCTGTTTGTGTTGCCTCCAGATATTGCACGCTAACTGGTCTATATCCCGAAGACACAGGCGTGTACAACAACGAAGGTGCCTGGCCAAATTTCCGGTTGCCCCGCATCCAGCAAACTTTCCCTAACGTATTTTCACAGAACGGCTATTCAACTGCCAATTTTGGAAAGATCCATGTTGCCCCCGAAATACGTCCAGGTGCTAATCCAGAGCATGAAATTTTCCAATACCACGACGGAACGGGTGGCGAAATGAAAATCTGGGAACATCTTGGCGAAGACGCTGTACAGATGATCCGCTCGCCCTACGGCGGCATGAACGGCGGTATTTTCCCAAACGGTGAACCCTATCCTCCCGACTCAGTCGTTGAAAATGCCTTACACTGGCTCCAAACAGCAACCTCCCCTTATCTCGTGCGCATTTCCCTTCTTCAGCCACACACACCGGTATTACCGCCAGCACAATATGTAAAGCTTCTCGACGATCAAGATCCCGGCCTGCCCGATCCGCTGCCTGACACTCTCTCTGCATTTGAAAAACGCGTTGCCGAAGTTTTTGGTGTGGCCAGAATGGATCCCGAAAAACTCCGTGCAGGACGCCTTCACTACTACGCACAGGTCGCCTGGATTGACGCTCAAGTCGGACGGGTCTTAGATTTTCTTGAGGAAACTGGTCGCCAGGAACAAACCCTCATCGTATTTGGTGCGGACCACGGCAATCCACTTGGCGAGACAGGCGCCTTCGAAAAACTGACTTACACACCCACAGTGCATCGCGTGCCACTTCTAATCTCCTGGCCAGGCACCATACCTGCAGAGCAAGTGCGGGATGACATCTGCGACAGTCTGGACATTGCACGAATACTCTTTTCTTTTGCCAACATCGAGACACCTTCGCAATTCAAAGGCCGCGATCTTTTCACTGATCCACCCCCCGACTGTATCTACTCTACAATCGGATATGGCCAGCCATTCAGCAAAATGGCCCCCAACGGTGGCCGTGGCGACTGGTATGGTGATCGCGGTTGGCCACGGCGAAGCTGCATACGCACGAGCCAGTATCGCCTTGATAAAAATGTGTTGCTCAATGGCGAAAAACCGAAACCTGAAGATGAAGACATCTTCCTCGCAGATGTGTACGCTGATCCAGAAGAATTCACAAATATAGCACGAGATCCAAAATATGCAGATGTTGTCCACCAATTGTCTGATCAACTGGACAAACACACAGCAAATTCTGTGGAAGTAGATCCGTCATGTTTGCGGAGATAAAAGATGCTTTGGAAGGAGAGCGAGAATGAAGCCTGAGAAATCATTCACCCCGGAACTTGAAATGGCCATCATCAAGCACCTCAATAGGAGGAAGGAATGGCGGTAAAAACAGAACTCACAGGCGAAGACCTGGAGCACTTTCGCGAGAACGGTTACCTGGTGCTCCCACAGGCATTCAACGCCGAGGAAGTCGCTCGCATGCAACATGAAGCGGACCGGATACTCGAGCTCATCATCAACTCTTCCCTGGCCAACGGGCGAAAAAGCGGGCGACTCGATATTCTACAGACATCTACCGGGCCGATGGTGCGCAAGATCCAGCCCATTAACGACCTGTCGCTGTTCCTGGCCGGAGTGTCTGCCGACGAACGACTCATCGGACCCATGCGTCAACTCATGGGTGACGAGCCGATTCTCATGGAGGAGAAGCTGAACTACAAAGAACCGCTGCCCGAAGCGATAGAGGGCATCCCATTGGTCGATCGCGAAGACCGGTTTCCGGTTCACAACGATTGGGCGTATTATCTGGCGCAGGATTACCCGCAAGAGATCATCTCTTCGGCCGTGACCATGGATCCATACGACGAATCGTCCGGACCGCTTCACGTCTGGCCGGGGAGTCACAAACAGCACCTGGAACATCACCGACCGCCCAACAAAAGGGGGTGGGAAGTGCTACCGGATTTGATCGATTTCGATGGGGGAATCGACCTGTTGGCGCCGCCCGGCTCCGTCATGCTCTTCCATTCGGTGCTGGTCCACAACTCCAGGCCGAATGTTTCCGGTCGTCCGCGGAGGCTCATGATCTACAGCCATTACCCCAGGCAAAGCGACATCGGGCACGATGTAAGGAACGGGCCCAGCAGGCTTAGGGAATCGCCCTACGAGTGGGAGTATCAGCGGGCGAAGGACCGCGGTGAATTCGAGGATGTGTTCCGGGCGCCGGTGTTTTTCTGATTCCTCACTCGCTGAGTTCATTACTTTTTAATACTGGAGGTTTTAATGGCAAAAATTGTAATCATTGGTGCTGGCAGTGGATTCGGAAGCCGATTGTCCATCGATATTTTATCTCGTGAATTATTAAACGATTCCACAATCGCACTCTGTGATATCAACGAAGAGCGATTGACTCAGGTGCACGATTACGTGAACCGCGCCATTGATGGCCATGGACTCCCTGGCAAATGCATCGCCAGCACGGATCGCGAAGAATTATTGCCCGGCGCAGATTTTGTCGTCACTGCCGTATCCATTGGAGGCGCAGCCTACTGGGGCGAACCTTACGCATCTGAAATCAACATCCCCAAAAAGTACGGCATTAACCAAACTGTCGCCGACACAGTAGGCGTAGGAGGTGTGTTCCGTTATCTTCGCACCGCACACGAGCACCTATCATTTTGCAAAAGCATGGAAAAACACTGCCCCGATGCACTCATGTTAAATTATACCAACCCCATGGCCATGCTCACCTGGATGCATTCTATCGGTTCATCCATCCAAAACGTCGGCCTCTGCCACAGCGTACAGGGCACAACAAAAAAACTGGCAAATGGCATTGACGTTCCCTACGAAGATGTGAGTTACCTCGTTGCAGGGATTAACCACCAGGCCTGGATTCTAAAATTCAACAAAGACGGCGAAGACCTGTACCCTCGCATCTTCAAAGCCGTTGACACCCATCCCAGCTTCAAAGACGACCTGGTGCGGGTCGAGATGATGAAGCAATTTGGCTATTTTGTCACCGAAAGCACCCGACACAATTCAGAATACCTCCCCTACTTCCAGCGCACTCAGGAATTGCGGGACATCTACAACCTGCCAGAACGCGATCCCGTCTATATGGAATTGCCCGAAAGCCGCAAACGTTCCTGGATGAAAGACACAGGCATCACAGACGACGATACCGAAGCCGAAGTCCCAAAACTGCAAGCATCCCACGAATACGCTTCTTCAATCATAGAAGCAAAAATCACAGGTGTCCCATTTGTCTTCAACGGCAACGTCATGAACAACGGATCTATCACCAATCTTCCCGACGAATGCTGTGTTGAAGTACCCTGCATGGTCGATAGAGAAGGCATTCATCCCTGTTACGTTGGTAAACTTCCTCCTCAGTGCGCCGCATTAAACATGACCAACATCGCCGTACAAGAACTCTCCGTCAAAGCTGCAATGGAAAAAGATAAAGAGGCGGCATTCCATGCTTGTGCATTGGACCCACTTACTGCATCCGTCGTATCTTTACCCGACATCCGAAAAATGTTTGAAGAACTCTGGGAAGCTGAAGGCGATCGACTCAGTTATTTTGATGCCTGATTTTGTGCAAAAAGGCTGTCGGCCACAATGATCACTAATGAGGAGATTATCGAGATGAAGACATATATTCCACTCATCAGCACCCGGACGAAGGGCCCGTTGGGATTAGTTCACCTTCCGAGGCTATGGCTGAAAATGCGTCTGTCGGCAAAGGGCAAGTTGGCAGATGAATACAGAGCGGGCGAAGGCGGGTTCGATGGTCTGCTGCTCGAAGCTCTGGGAATTGATTCGACCGCCGCTGTCGCGTTCGTAAGCGCGTCGCAGCCGGGCTATCTGACGTTCGAGACCTGGGTGAAGGAAAATGCGAAACCGGAAAGCCTGACGCAGGAGGCGATTGACCAATTCAACGAACGCATCCTCTCGTTCCCCAAGCCAGAGCCTGGTCGAAGCGAAATGCTTGAGATTCTTGGGTTGCCTCAGTCTGACAAAGAGTGGCTCGGGACCGACCTCAACGATCTCGACGACTGGCATGGCTTTCATCTGGCCTTACTCGATGAGGAGTGAGCAAACGATTCTAAGGAGACAGACCTGTGTGTGCTCAGAAATTGGCTTCTATTCATCCCGGGGAAGTGTTGCTGGAAGAGTTCCTCAAGCCGATGAATCTGAGTCAAAACCACCTCGCGCTTTCCATCGGGGTGGCGCCCCGACGTATAAACGAGATTGTGTTGGGAAAACGAGGCATTACTGCTGATACAGCCCTGAGACTCGCTCGCTACTTCAACATGTCACCCAAATTCTGGATGGGCATTCAAGATGGACTATGCCCTGGATGTAGCGGAGGACGAGCTATCGGACCGCCTGGAGCGAGAGGTGCGACCGCACCTGGATAGAGATGGGTAACTCGTTCCTTGAAGGACAACGTCTGAGAACAGTGACGTCCAGAAATTAAAACAGAAACATAGAGGGGTGTAGGTTTCCCCTCTATGTTATTTTTTCGCAGGTCCCTATGCCCCCATTGGCTTCCAGCTACTACCTGGAGAGAATCAGAAACGCCTTTCCAGATCTCATGTGGGCAAATTACCGAAGAGTTCAGACCATTGCCGATCCCGATCATGTAATGATTCTGTTGGACAATGGCATCGCTTTCCGGTTCGAGAACGATGTGGATACAAATCTGACGAGGGAGCGGATCGTCCTGGATGCCCTTAGAAGCAACCTGAAGGCAATACCCATTCCCGACTATGCATTCGTGCCGAAGGCGTCAGATTTTGCGGGATACCACACAATTTCGGGGACTCGACTCTCGCCGTGGCGGTTTTGGAGACTTTCCAAGGCGAACCGCAGTGAGGCCGCTCAGAGGCTGGGTGTTTTCATCAGCGAACTCCACAGCTACCCGGTCGCGAAGGCACGGAGCCTCGGCGTAGAAGAGGGCGACACATCGGTTAGGCGTCGCAGGATGTGGAAGGCGTTATTCGTTGAACGGGCTGACGAGCTTCAATGTGAGGTCCGCAATGTTTTCGAAGCATGGATCGAAAGAAGTGAAAGCATCGATCATTCATACGAGTCTGTGCTGGCTCACAACGACCTCTGGTACAAACATATCTATCATGACCCCTTGACCGGAAGACTTACTGGGATCATAGACTGGGGAGACGTCGAAATCACAGATCCCGCTAAGGATTTCTATGGGTTCTGGATATACGGAGAGCCATTCCTCGACGAGGTCCTGTCGCACTACGCATACTGTGACGCGAATCTAAAAGACAGATCCTTTGAGCACTTTTGGGGAATCGCAATTAGTAGCTGGTTTAGCCGCCCCCCAGGCGGGCGATTCTTCAGGCGATCAACGTGGCAAGGTAGGCCGACCTCGGAATGGCCTATGGGGCAGGTGCGGTGAGGGCAGGTCCCAAGTGTTGAACAGACTGTGGATCAAAGGCGATTTCCGCTAACACTCGCACCCACAGCCTCAAACCATTCGGGCTTTCGCTCAACCTGGCTATGCCAGGTTCGTGGGTGCCGAGAACGTTAAGTGCCATGCCGGTAATTTCAGGTACATAGTAAATGCCCAAACTCGACCTACCATATGAATTCATCTCGGTCCAGCTGGCCTTTGCCAGACGTATGTCCGAATTGTCTCACAGCCCCCTGGAAGACACCCTGATCGACTGCACAATGCTCCGGACACTTTTGAACATTCGAGTCACGAAGGAGACCGCGCAAGAAAGTGAGGCCTGGCAGAGCTTTCTGAGTGGACTACGAAATACGAGGGAGCCGGATCGCTGGGCCTATGACCACTATCTCGACCGCGAGAAAGATGAACCGCCAATCAATGTCCTGGACGGCTTTGGGTGCTTCTGGTACAGCTACCCTTTCCGGAATGAACCCAAAGTCCGTCTTCACTTTCGTAACGCCGACACTTCTGGGAAGGGCGCTCTGAGCCTTGAACGTGTCGGTGTCAGACGTCGTGAGCTAACCGGTCTTCTTCGAGACGTAAGGGAGAAGCATCCGGAGGCAGAGACTGTGCGCGGAGGCTCGTGGCTCTACAACATCGATGCCTATCGCCGTCTGTTTCCACCGGAGTACCTCGCTTCGGCCAAGCCTGTTGGATATGAGCTTGCGTTCTGGGCACTGTGGGGTCAATTTCTGCGCGGCGGGTTCCGCCCGGATATTGAGGCGATTACCCGGTTCCAAGCCGCAATCGCCATAGCCGACTCATCTGAAGAATGCGAACGTTGCTTTACCTACGAGGTTCTGCAGCCTGAATGCGACATTCAGCACTTCTACAGACATTTCAAGATACTCGATATATAACAAAGGAGCCTTCATGTCCGACTTCCCGTCCCAATCGCGTTACGACAGCATGACATATAGGCGGTGCGGCAACAGCGGTATTCAACTCCCCCTACTCTCTCTCGGCCTGTGGCATAATTTTGGCGGCGTCGATGTGTTTGAAACCGGGCGTGCTATCGTGCGTACCGCCTTTGACCACGGCATCACGCATCTGGATTTGGCCAACAACTATGGACCGCCCTATGGCTCTGCCGAAGAGACCTTCGGCCGCATCCTCCAGCTCGACCTGACGCCCTACCGGGACGAACTGATCATCTCCACCAAGGCCGGATTTGATATGTGGCCCGGACCCTATGGCAATTTTGGCTCGCGGAAATACCTCGTTGCCAGCCTTGATCAAAGCCTCAAACGCCTGGGGGTAGATTATGTCGATATCTTCTACCACCATCGCCCCGATCCCGACACGCCGCTTGCAGAAACCATGGGTGCCCTCGATTTCACCGTCCGTTCGGGTCGCGCCCTCTATGTTGGCATCTCCAATTATCCGCCCGACAGAACCAAAGAGGCAGCGCAAATCCTGCGCGACCTGGGTACGCCCTGCCTGATCCATCAGCCCAAATACAATCTGCTTACCCGACAACCCGAAAACAATGGCCTCTTCGACGTCCTGCAGGAGGAAGGCATCGGCTGCATCGCCTTCTCCATCCTCAACAGCGGCATGCTCACCGACAAATACCTGGACGGCATCCCCGCAGACTCCCGCGCCGCTCGCCCGGGTCACCCGCTCAAAAATCGCCTCAACAAAAAATTCCTCGACAAAATAAGCAAGCTCAACAACCACGCCTGCGCCCGAGGCCAGACCCTTGCCCAGATGGCCATCGCCTGGGTCCTCCGTCAAGAGGCGGTCACGACCGCGCTTTGCGGAGCCAGCCGACCCGAACAAATCAAGGACAGCATCGGTGTCCTCGACAACCTGAATTTCACCGAAGACGAACTCCAGACAATCGACAATATCTTAGCGACGTAAACGACTTGCTGAAACTGTTCGTTAATCTCGTAGTTAGGCGACCTGGAAAAACGAGCTGAAAGTGGCTAAACTGATCAAGAAAGGGAAACAGAATGTCTTCAGCCTCCGATACTCCGCGCGTGTACCTGGGTGCCTATGGGTTCTGCCGTGATCCGTCAAATCGACTTCTCCTGGTTCGCATGGCGAGCGGACCGGACGAAGGAAAATGGACGATTCCAGGTGGTGGTATTGAGTGGGGGGAGCATCCGGATGCTACGGTGCTTCGCGAGTTGGAAGAGGAGACGGGCATCGTGGATGTTGAGTCCCTTAGAGTCGCCGAGGTATATTCACATACGTACACCAAAAGTGTGGAGCGTCCAGACAACTCGGTACACCATGTCGGCATCATCTATAATGTGACTGTTGGTTCGCTCAATCTCAGATTCGAACAAGACGGCTCGACTGATCGCTGCGCGTGGTGTACCAAGAATCAAGCCCGGTCCTTGCCCCTCACTCCGCTGGGGGCATTCGCAGTTGACTTGGCCTGGCCGAGACCTTAGCCGCGTTCTGTTGGTGAAGTGGGGGGAACACACAACAAGAAATTCACGTTCATTGCAAAAGGGTTGGTTCAAGAGAAATTTCTTAAATATAAGCGACTGTCCAGCAAGCAGAAGTGAAAGACAAAAAATAGAAGGGTGTGATGGCTGTCCCTCTATTTTTTCACTGATGACAAAAACAACTCCCACCCCGCTAAATCGCGTACAAAAAGCAATATCCTCAATTGCTAACTTTTCTTCAATAGCCCGGTCGGAAAACCTAAACCCTATTTCATTTGTCTAAACCACATGACCCTTATCTTCCTCACCCTAATGACTTGTAATGCCCCAGGAGGCAAAAAAGGTGGAGAAAGCCAAACAGGTGCGGTGGTCAGGCGCGATAATTTGGGTGCCAATTGTGCTGCTGACACTACCGCTTTTCGCTGAAACGCAAAGCTCGACGCGTACTATCAGTGCCACATGGACGGATAATCCCCCCATTATTGATGGCGAGCTTACAGACGGTGTCTGGCAACGCGCCCAAATTGCAACCAATTTCTTTCGCGCAAAGGAGGGAAGCATCCATCCGGCGCAATTGAACACGGAAGTCAGGATTTTGTACGATGAGCATATGCTCTATATCGGCGTACATTGCGATGAGCCGGACATGAAGAGTTTGCGTGAAACGAAAATTCGCCGGGATTCCGCCATCTGGCAGAATGACTGTATAGAAGTGATGCTTGATACCTATCGCGACCGTCGCAACTGCTACGTTTTTGGAATCAATACACTCGGCACACAGATGGACGAGCGGGTCAGTAATGAGAGTGTTTTCGACCTGAGTTGGGATGCAAAATGGAAATCGAAAATAAAAAAACACCGAAATCACTGGACCGCAGAATTTGCGATTCCGTTTCGCGTGCTCCGTTTTAATCGGCACAATACGACCTGGGGAATCAACTTTTGGCGGACACATCCGATAAATGGTCAATCCTATTCGTGGGCACGCACCGATTTTTTCGGGCGCGTATCGGAGTTTGGCGATTTGACCGGATTGAATTTCGGAAAGATCAAAACAGAGCAGAAGATCGGTATTCTCCCCTACGGGACCTATCGCGCAATAGAAAATCGTTCCAATGACCACGATGGTGGTTTAGACCTGATTCTCCCGATTTCGACGCACCTCACCTCGAATGTGACTTTCAATCCCGATTTTTCACAATTGGAAAGTGACCCGACGCAAATTAACATATCAAGTGACCGGGAGTTGTCTCTCCCAGAACGCCGTCCATTCTTCCGGGAAGGTGCTGAACTGTTCAGGCTGCCGCTCAATTTATTCTATACCCGCCGCGTTCAAGAAATCGATTTTGGTGTAAAAGCAGCAGGTAAAATTGGCGGTTCTAATTTCGCGGTCATCAACACTTACGGCAAAATGATCGATCGGTATGATGCGGATAAAAAAAAGCAGGCAAATCTTTTGGCCGGGCGGGTTAATTACGACATCGGCGAGCGCACTGTCATCGGCGCAATGGGAATCCATAAACATCAGGCAGATCGAGATGTGGCACTCCTATCGCTCAATGGTCGATTTGGACTTCATCGAGACTGGACTGTAACGTCGCAGTATGCTGTCGATTTCATCGATGGCGAAACGCATTGGGCGTATCACACTGAGATGGAATGGCTTCATGAAGGTTGGCTGACCGAAATCTCGCTTGAAGAAATTCAGGACGGTTTTCGTCCAAATGAGATGGGGCTTGAAGATGAGGCATTCCGTCGGGGCCGTGCTCGCGTGAGGTACAGACACGAGTTTCCAGAGGCGAATCTCGTGCAGTCATTGGGTGCTGATATGCGCCATTTTTATCAAACCAATGCACAAAAATTGCTACGGGAACGACGGAGTGAGTTCCGTTTTGATATTGATATTGGCCGATTTGATTTCTTTACCTATGGTGGGTTTGGCGCCCTTCGCGAAGTCGGTCAACTTTTCGATACCAGGTTTATCGGCTCAGTGATTGATTACCAGGCACCGTGGTGGCACCTGGAGGTTTCAAATCGCTTCGGCACCCGTCGAGATGAATTCAACCGATTTACCAGCTTCTCTGCGGGTGTCAACCTCTTTGGCAAGCTGACCGCTGATCTCGACCTGGATAATTTCTTTTGGCGTACACATCGAAATACGCTAATTTTCCGGCTCCGCAGTAACTATCAATTGACCCAAAAGATCGGTTGGCGCATTTTTTTTGAACGCGTAGATGAACGGTTGCAAGATGAGATCAGCTACAATTTCAACGCAATCTTCGACTACGAGTTCACCCCAGAAAGCCACTTCTACTTTGTATTTGTTGACAGACTGCCAGGTGGGCGCGCTGTGTTTACAAAGCTCGCGTATCTTTTTGAAGCCAGTTTCCCAGATTTTGGTCGATTTTAAGGTAGAGATGAATCCACGCTCTCCAAAGAACGGAGATACTTAATGATGTAAGGACATCAGGAGGGAAACTGGTCAAGAGTGGCCTTAAGAAGGGGACGCAGGAGGGAGCGCCACTGTGACTCTACAGCCTTCGGATCCGCTGCGACATGTAAGATATAGGAAGCAGTGCGAGATGCCATGAAGGTCGGGAGGTACTCGATCCATTCGCGCCTGAGAGGCAGGACCTGGCGATAGCCTCGGAAGACAGCCTCACATCGGGCCATAAAGTTCTCGTACGCAAATGGACCTGTCAGAGCAACACCGAGATCGTAGGCATAAAAACCGAAGCCACACGCATCGAAATCGATCGGTAGTGCTTCCCCGCCATAGAACAGGATGTTGCTGAAGCTGAGATCGAAGTGAATCAGGCCAAAATGATCGCAACCAGTGCCCAACACCTTTTCAGCTTCTCGACGCCGTTCATAGACGGCTTCCATATCTCTCAAGACGTGCGCGGGTAGGTATCGAGGCCCTAACTCAGGCAAGGGTCGGACTGAGAGCTCTCCCAGTTGATGAATGGCATCATAGACAGGGCGTTCGAAATCGTCAGGTGGATCCCACTGCATCGCGTGTTTGTGTAGTGTGGCAACAAGGCGTCCGAGGCTTTCGTAATGCCTGGCTGTCCGACGCACCTGAGGCACGATACGTCCTTTGATCCATGAAAGCACGGTGACAGGGTAAGCTTTGGGCACACTGGCGGCTTCCGCCAAAACAACGATTCTGCCGTCTGGGTCGGTATAGGGTGTCTGGACTGTAACATCGGCTTCTTTGGACAGCGCCAGGAGCCACGCCAGTTCTGATTCGACCAGGCGAACGGTGTGGTTTTTTTCCCGGTGTACGCGAACCAGAAATTCTCCTTCATCTGATCGGAGTCTAAATGTCGTGTTGACCAGGTGTTTGATGAGTTCGAGGCGATGGACGTGAATGTCGAATTGACGCAGTGCGGACTTCGCGAGTTCGCGCAGACGCCGAGCCTGGCCTATTCGGGTAAGGGAATCGTAATGCCTCAGGTTGGTCTTCGTCTGTTCAGATGTTTGCATACGCTGCCTACTTGTCTATAGAATTATGTTTGAAGGCTTTTCTATTTACCGAATACGGATGCACTTCGGGCCTGAGACAGGAGAAATACCATATGCAAATTTCTAACTTTATGAACGAAATTACCAATAGTCTTGGACAGCCAATCAGCTTCGCACTACCGGATTGGACACCACCCCCCAATCCACCGCGAGAATGCATGGAAGGCCGCTTCTGTCGGCTGGAACCACTTCAAGTCGATAGCCATCTTGATAACCTGTATCAGGCTAACGCCTTTGATAAGGATGGTAGGAGTTGGACATACTTGGCATACGGTCCATTCTCCGACAAAGATAGCTACCGGGACTGGATGACCAAGACGTGTCTGTCGGAAGACCCTCTATTCTTTGCAATCGTGGACAAGGGTGCAGAGTCAGCCTGTGGTGTTGCGAGCTATGTCAACATCGAACCTTCAAGCGGTGCTATTGAGGTGGGGCATATCCACTATTCCCCACAGTTGCAGAGGACGCGAACTGCCACCGAATCCATGTACCTGATGATGAAGAAGGCATTCGAATTGGGCTATCGACGCTATTCGTGGAAATGCGACAGCCTGAACAAATCATCGCGTGCGGCCGCTCAACGCCTGGGATTGTCGTTTGAAGGAATTTTTCGCCAAGCAAAGGTCTATAACGGGCGAAATCGCGACACCGCATGGTACGCAGCGATTGATTCAGAGTGGCCTCAACTCGAGAAAGCCTTCGTCACATGGTTAGCCCCAGACAATTTTGACAAGCAGGGTAAGCAGCGAGTATGTCTTTCAGATCTCACCCGGTCTATTCTCAAGAAGACTGACTGAATCTGGATGAGTGGTAAACTGGCTTTTGTGAGGAAAAGAATGAAGACTATCGATCGTATCTCAGGGATTCTGATCACGCAAGAGGGACTCTTACTCGTCAAGTGTGATGGCATTGACGACTACCTCTTGCCTGGCGGAAAAGTCGAGAACGGTGAGTCGGATTTGGATGCCTTACGTAGAGAACTGATGGAAGAACTCAACATAACCCCCACAGATCCTGAATTCTTCGGCGAATACGCGCGCATAACCTCCCCTCCAAGAACCGATGAGCGGTACATAGTTAGAATTCGAGCTTACGTAACAGATTTTGAGGGAGAACCTATTCCAGACCGAGACGAAGTGCTTGAGATCGTCTGGGCATCTATGGAGGATCTCGAATCAGGAAAATATCCACTGAACCCTATCTTGCGAAAGTACATTGTCCCCCAACTTAAGCAACAGCAAAGGCTTTGATTATACTCTTGGCTCGCCTGATCTCAGGAGAAATACTATATGCAGATTCCCAACTTGAGGAGTTCTTACGAAAAAGTAGAAGAGATCGTATTCTTCGGACGAATGCTGGACAAAATTCGACTTCACGCTCAAGGCAAGCTTCCGGACGACTACAATCGTGGGTTTGGACTTGATAGTCGATGCCTTCGCTTTCTTCAAATAGACTACGACGCGTTAGTTCGAAGGGTGCTTCTTGGTGGAACTGATGAAGAGATACTGGAATGGTGTTTTGAGAATGGCAGGCGTCCCAATAATGAAGAAATTCAAATTTGGAATCAATTCATGGAAAAGCGTGGCTGGCGCGACGATTCTACTCCTGAGCTTAAAAAAATGAAAGCGGCGCGTGGATTTTCGGATCGGGATGACATATTGACCTTTTTTGATTTTCATGATGCAGATGAAGAGCAATCATAATATCGAGATAAAACTCGCTGAAGAAACAGCGCACCTCTGATCGCGTGGAGATCCTATGGACAGGAAAATCTTGAATCCATTCAGAAAAAAATACTGTTTTAACTCTATACAGAACAGAGGTTTAATTTTCAATGAAGAAGATTCTATTTGGAACGACCAATAAAGAAAAAATTCGTCATGTTAGACATATTTTATCGCCGTTTTCAATGGAAATTATAGACCCTATCCAATTGGGACTAAAATTAGATGTAACTGAAGACGGTGATACCCCTGAAAAGAATGCGATCAAAAAGGCAATAGCTTATTATCAAGCATCGGGCCTCCCGTCTTTTGCGATCGATTCTGGGCTGGAGATCAATGGATTGTCAAATAAGGAGCAACCTAACGTTTTTGTTCGGCGAATTTTTTCCCATGAGCAAGCGGTCACAGATCAGCAGATTATTGACCATTATGTAAAAAAAATACGTTCTGTTGGTGACTCAACTTTTGGCACCTGGAACAATTGTATTGCTCTGGTTCACAGTGAGGCTGCACCCCTTCTTCATAGTTGGCAAATGGAAGTGCTATTTACTTCAAATCAGAGCCAAAAAACTATTCCTGGTGCGCCTCTAAATTCGATAATGTGCGATCTCGATAGTAGATGTTATTTTTCAGACATGGCTTATATGGATAGGCCGGATTCCAGGGCTATTATGAGTTTTTTTGATCGCAATCTGGATGAGTGGTAAAATGGTCACACCTGCGTCGGCAATAGCAGCCGTTAGGCGCAAGTGCAGCTTATCTTCAATAAGAAAAACATCATACCATGGTGGCATTAACCATAGCAGAGACCTGATCTAAAGGAATTACGACCCTGGTCATTCGGCGCTGGTCTAGCAGTTCAAGATTGGCTTCAAGGGCAATCTTGATGGAAACGGATAGGATGCCGTATTAATTGAAAGACGCCCAACCATCCCAATTCGGGCATGTCGAAGACATTACCTGCCATTCGGCTTTGAAACCACAAGGCTTATTTGCCGAAAGAATCACAGACCATGATAAGGCTCATCATTTCCGATCTCTCTGAGGTACTTGTTTCTGGCCTGTACGGAATAGAAGTAGAACTTCAGCCAATACAGGGAATGCCACAAGATGAAATCTTGCCATGCTTTGGTGGGAATATGCTCGCAACTTTGTTCGTGGGGCGTATAACGGAGGACGAGTATCTCAGCGAGATAATCTCCGAGAATTGCTGGCCAATCACCGTAGAGGGGCTGAGAGAAACGATAAGGCGGAACCTTCTTCGATCCGACAATCGCGCAATCGCACTCGTTACATCGCTGGCGGAGAAGATGGATGTAGTCATCCTTTCAGATCATGCAAGAGAATGGATGGTTTGGGTAGGCGTCGAGGACATTGAAGGACTTTATCGTGAGTTTGTATCTCAGGTGCCCAGATTGAGAAAAACAACATGACAGATGCAGAACTAGAGAAACAGCGTGATGCCGATATTGCACTCGAACCGGCGACGGTCATTGTCAATCCGTGGAAACAGCATGTGCCGCCGACCACACGACAGGGCGTGCCAGGCATCGAACGCACCGCAAAGGGGCGGTTGTGGGTAGTTTACGGGCGGGATGTCGAAAGCCCGCGAAACTACCAGATCTTGATTCGTAGTGATGACGATGGACACACCTGGTCAGATCCAAAAGTCATGATACTGCCCTGTAGGGACGTTCGGGCTATGTCCGCTTCCATCTGGACCGACCCACAAGATCGGATGTGGGTTTTCTGGGGACAGAGTTTTGGTCAACAGGATGGCCGTTACGGCATATGGACTATTGTCACCAGCAATCCAGATGCTGAGAATCCAACATGGTCGAAACCGCGTCGATTAGGTAATGGCATCATGCTGAACAAACCAACGGTACTATCGAATGGCGATTGGCTCTTTACCTCGTCTGTATGGAAGACTGACAACAGCATCAAGGTCTATGCCTCGCGCGATCAGGGTAAGACCTTCGAGCTTCGGGGTACTGCCAATATTGTCAACGCGGAATTGCGGGGGCCTGATGAACCGATGATTGTTGAGCGAAAGGATGGCTCACTCTGGATGCTGGTACGAGTCCGTGGCATCGGTCAGACAGTTTCTCACGATCTTGGAAAGACCTGGACGCCCGTTGAACGTCTTAAAATACCACATCCTACCACCCGATTTTTTGTGCGTCGTTTGAAGTCTGGCGCATTGTTATTGGTCAAACATGGATCCATGGCCGAAAAAACGAGACGCGAGAAACTGGTGGCGTTTGTATCCGACGATGAAGGCCAGACGTGGCAGGGCGGACTCATGCTGGATGAACGGGAGAAGGTCACCTATCCCGATGGCGTGCAGGCAGGCGATGGAACAATCTACATCATTTATGATTACAATCGCACGCCAAACGGAGCGGTTTTCATGGCAAAGTTCAGAGAGGCGGACATTCGCGCTGGCAAGATCGTAACAGAGAATGCCCGACTGCGCGGGGAGGTCGCACGGCTGTCGAATGGTGATAGGCTTTGACTTATAAGATCCACCGCAATATATTCTGCAAGTCTCTTATTTTTCGAATTGCACATTGGACGCCATAGGAAAAAAATGACCCTTGTACGGAGTGTTTTGTTAGTGCTTCTTTTTACTGTGCCTGTCCTGGCTCAGGATGCCAATGAAAGCGGGGAACAACGGCGTGAGAGAAACTTCGCTCGGCGTGATACAAATAAGGATGGTCGAATTTCCAGGGAAGAGTTTAGTGGTAATGCGGCGAATTTCGATAGACGGGATTCGAACAAAGACGGCTTTATTTCTCGAGAGGAGTTTGGCTTGAACCCAACACCTCCTGAAAGGGAATATACTGAAGAAGAACAGCGCCTGATGGCTGGTGACAATGAAAATTCTCCATTGGCTGAGGGCGTAAAACCGGTGTCAATACCATTAGCTATTTCACCCATTCACGAACTACGCACACCTTCTGACGATGGAGCAACTGCAGAAGCATCTTATCGCGTACCACCAGGCGATGGGCCGTTTCCTGCAATTGTCTTTATGCACGGTGGTCTCGGATACCAGAACCAGGAAAGACGACAGGAAAATCTGACAGGAGGGCCCATTCAAACCCGATTTTTAACACTGGGCTATGTGACTGTTCAGGCTACGCGTCGGGATTATACCAACAATCCACAGGCTGAAGGACCAATTCTGGATTTTCTGGCCATTGTAGAAGCTGTGCGAAAGCTCGATCAGGTGGATTCCGAAAGTATTGTCGTAATGGGGGGTAGTGGAGGGGGTAGTATGACGCTGGATCTGATCAGTCGAACCTCTGTAAGCGCGGCAGTTGCTGGAGAACCTGCTTCGATTATTTTTGCAGGGATGTTGACGAAACCCGCAGCTAACCAGGCGGTTCGATATGAGCCAATCAACGATCCTGCGAAGTTTTGGACACCAGATATCATTGCCAAAGTTCAAGACAAAGTAAGCCGTTTCCAAACTCCCCTGCTCGTCCTTCACGGAGATGTCCATCCTTTGAAACACGTCAATATGGATTATATTATTCCTGCGATTAGGAAAGGAAGAAAAACGGTCGAAGTGAAAATTTATCCAGGCAAAGACCATGGATTCTACTGGGGCAGGCGAGTGGATGAGACATTTGTTGTAGCTATGATAGAGGATATTCACAGCTTTGCCGTCCCCCTCTTAAAAACAAAGCCCATTTCAATGGATCAAAAGTTCTATTTAAAAAAGTGAAACACATTGGCAAGATCATCAGTGGAGGCTACGGAAGAACTCGTAGTCTCCTTTATTTTTTATATTAAATACGTAAGCTGAGACCGTTATGAGATTTGGATTGGCGGCTCAATATATCTTCTATAACTAACTGACAAGGCATAGATAATGATATCTGACCTGCACAGGATGTATGCCATCGGCTTGATGGGGGCTGCTTGGAGTCGCAGCACTCGGGATGACAGGCGAAATGGCCTATCCATTGTTGCTGGCAGTCCTTCCGGCATTCCTTGCACTCTTTGTGACCTTTGCGTTTTTGCTGGAATCGCACGCTCCAAAACGGATGTAAAAGGCGTCGAGCCGCCACCGCTTCTAACAGGTCCACCTGCTCTTTTTTGTAAATAGGAAGCATCACCTATGATCTCGAAATACGTTGATAAACTCAGTGAGGGTGAATCTCTCCAGGCCGATGAAGCTGAACAATGTCTGAGTGCAATCCTGGAAAATAACCTGCCAGACAAACAGATCGCAGAACTGCTCATAGCATTCTCTGAGAAGGGCGAGACTGCCGATGAAATTCTTGGATTTTCGAGAGCTTTATTGACCAAAGCAAGACCTGTACCTCTCTCTTCCAACGTCATTGATTCGTGTGGAACAGGTGGAAGTGGTTTAAATCGATTCAACGTATCGACAACTGCCGCGTTCGTTTTATCTGCTGGTGGCGTTCCGGTTGTGAAACACGGCAATAAAGGCTCAAAGAGACCGAATGGAAGCTTTGATTTGCTGGAGAAACTCGACTGCGAGTTTGATTTCGAAGACGACCGATTGGAAGACATTTTCAAGAGAACAAATGTGTGTTTTCTATTTGCCCGCACATACCACCCAGTAATGAAAAAAGTTGTGACTGCCAGACAAATGGTTGACAGGAGGACGATTTTCAATCTCAGCGCTCCATTATGCAATCCTGCCAATCCTCAATATCAGATACTCGGAACAATTGATGTCGATATGGGCAGACAACTGGTAGAAGTGCTCCGCCATCTTGGGCGCAAACGCTTCTTGATTGTTGTCGGAGAGCCAGGGATTGATGAAATCTCCATTTCTGGGCACACGCATATCTTTGAAGTGGCTGAAGGTGTGACCAGGGAATACCAAATTTCGCCTTCAGATTTTGGGATAGCCAAACGGGATTACAGTGAGATTCCAGGTGGTGAAAGTGATGAGAATGCAGAAATCTTCCTATCTCTTTTACAGTACCAGACCCCTGAACCAATTCTGGACATGGTCTGTTTGAATGCCGGTGCAGCATTCTACTGTTTTGGACGAACAGATTCGATGGAGGAAGGCTTTGATCTGAGCAAGGATCTTTTCGCAAAAGGGTTGGTTCAAGAGAAATTTCTTGAATATAAGCGATTGTCCAAGAGGCAGGAGTGAAAGACAAGGAAAATAGAATGGATGCACAGCAAATCTCGATAAAGCCATTTGAGAGCGAGGATCAAGAAGCTGTCCAGAGCCTGATTTTAGCTGGACTTGCCGAACACTGGGGAGAAAATGACCCAACCTTAAATCCAGATTTGAACGACATCGGTGCCTACTACGATGATGCCACATTTCTCGTCGCCTGGTTTGATGGCAGGATTATTGGCTCGGGCGCGCTGATTCCGAAGTCAGACCAGGTAGCAGAGATAGTCAGGATGTCCGTGTCACAGGAGTTTAGGAGACGAGGGATTGGTAGGCAAATACTGGAAAGGCTCTGCCAGGAGGCTAAAACGTTGGGATTTCAACGCATTGTCCTGGAAACGACATCTACATGGTCTGAGGTTATCGCGTTCTACAAACGGTTCGGTTTTCGTATCACCCACCATCAGGAAGGTCATTTTGGCGGCGAGGTTCATTTTGCCCTTGACCTGACCTCAGTCTGATTAGCGATTGAAGGCATCCCACAACGAGTTTGCATCGTCGGGTGCGCATATAAGAGGAGAGTTGATCGATAATCCCTGGGCGTGCGAGTTGCATGTCGTAGATTTGGACGGCAACCTGCTCCGTTTTGGAGGTGAACCACGAACTGGCAAGGGTTAAGGACTATCTATATGAAGAGGAGCGTGTTTTTCTCTGGAATTTTCGCTGTCACTGCACTATTGGGGCCAGGTTTAGCATTCGAAGGTCAGCGTAGATGAACTGGTCCTGTGGTCAATCGTTGAGATCAAGTCGGGAGTTGCGCATTGAAAGTCGAAAATCTTCCAACTGCTGTTCAAGCCCATCTAGCTGATTTTAAGTCAGATGGGGAAAATCTCCGGACATCATCGTGTGCCGATGTGTTCCGGTACACTCACCCACGCAAACAGAGTTTGTTCCTCAAAGCACGAGATACGCATGCGGCACCACAAGAATCCGATCTTCTGGCCGAGAAAACGGCAATGTCCTGGCTCCAGGGAAAATTGAACGTTCCTCGCGTGGTCTGCTTCCTCGAAAAAGATGATGCCCAGTATCTGCTCATGACCCAAATTACTGGTGTATCTGGCATCCACCAGGATGCCAAAAGTGATATTCCGAGTCTCGTACGCATGTTCGCTCGTGGTCTTCGCGAAATTCACGCAATAGCGGTCGATTCGTGCCCCCTGGATTGGCGCATGGAACGCTATTTTGCGTGGGCGACAGGCTTGATTGACTCAGGCGTATTAGACGGTCAGATACCAGATGGTGAAACGAGGAATGTTCTTCGGGATGAGCTGGACAGCATAAGGGCCGACCTGCCACCAGAGGACCTGGTGTTCACCCATGGGGATTATTGCCTACCCAACGTTATGATCCACGATGGCCGTTTAAGTGGCTACATTGATTTGGGCTATGCGGGCGTCGGAGATCGATATCTCGATTTTGTCGCAGCTCACTACACCATTCGCAGAAATCTTGGGGATGAGTGGATTCCTTTGTTTTTCCAGGAATATGGGCAGGAATTGGATCAGGCCAAATTGAGCGTATATCAAAGAATCCATGACTTTGTCGGCTGAGAACGATATGGTGAGGGATGTATGAAAAACGTCATTAACAATTTAGCCCCTAAACGGCTCTTGCCCCCTTTAATTATTTCCTTTTCCCTGTTGATTGCCAATATCAATGTGCTTTACGCTAGCGATATTTATCAATGCGCTACAAGCAAGGATGTTTACGATGCATTGGATACCGTCAAGCCAGGTGATACGATTATGCTTCAGGGCGGCAAAGTGTATGAAATTGATAAGAGTTTTAAGCTACATGCAAATGGATCCGATAAAAACAGAATCACCCTTACATCAAAAGACAGCACAGGCCAGGGTCGATATGCTGTAATTTCCACAGTTGGTCAAAAAAAGGAAGAGGATTTGGTAGCAATCAAACTAAGTGGCTCGTTCTGGAACATTTCCCGCATAGAAATAACCGGGAAGAAAGTGTCTCTGGACAAGGGGTATTGGAACACGCATGGTTTTCGTATCGGTTTATATTTATTGGGATCGGGATCACATCATAATGTTATTGAAGATGTGCATATACATCATACACATAACACTGCTGTAGCTGTCAGGAATGAAAGTCACCATAACACCTTTAGAAGAATGAAAATTCATCATATTGGAGAATGGCTGGATAAAGATTATAACGCTCATGAAGGAGAAGGCTTTTATATTGGTTCATCAAAAGGGCTTGAAGAAAGAGGAAAAATGGCAAGAGCCCATAATATCATAATTGAGGAAAGCATATTGGGACCGGGATTACTGGGGCAATATATCGATATCAAATACGCGGCCTCATTTGTAACCGTCCAGAATAATATTCTATACTGTTATGAAAAATCCTACAATAAAGAAGTTGTCAAACTATCGGGATTTGCCAACATCATAAAGGATAATAAATTCATCGGATCTAATAAGAACCTGACTCGATATATTCAGATTTTAAATAAAAAAACGGACGATCCAGTAAGGGTGGACTATCTTGATCAGAAAAATATCCCTGCTCCAACAGGGAGGGATAACACTGTTGTGAACAATGTTTTTTACACCAACGATCCAAAGATATTAGTTGTTGAAATTGATGTTGCTCCAATAGATCGTTCATCAGTTATTGTTGAGAATAATAAAATCGAACCATTTGAAAGGAGAAATTTCCATGACATCGAGTGAGACATTAGAACGTGTGTGGCAGCATATAGATTGTCTGTATCAAACAGTGGGAGAACTCCTTGAAGTACAGCGCACTACTGTACTGAAGATTCAAAGATCCGAATAAGACTTTCTGTTGAACCAGAAGGCACAGCCAGATTAGAATTTCTCGATGAAAGCGGCGAAACAGTTGCTCATTTTCCTCAAAACTGATATTAGCAAAGTATTTGGAGGAACACCCATGCACATTCTTGTGTTCGAGACCGATTCCAATCGACAGCGGCAGTGCACCGAGGAAGGCTGTGCGTTCCTTGAGACGCAGGGCGAAGTCGAAATCGTCCGCCAGATTGGTCAACAGGACGAGGAAGCGTTCATGCGATTTTTTGATCGCCTTCCCGTTGCGGATGGCGTTGTGATAGGTCCCTGGCACCGTCCTGCCACCACCCCTAAAGACTGGCAATCTGCTGAGCGGATGAAGGTCTTAGCCGGGACGTTTGACAATCGCTTCAATGATTGGGTTGACCTGCAGGAGTTGGCAGACCGCGACATTCCGCTTATTGATACTTCGCGCAGCATGACCCCATCGGTTGCCGAATTTGCGCTCGCCATGACACTCAATCTCATCCGCGATATCCCCGAATCGCTCTATCTCGCACGCCAGGGCAAATGGAAATCTCACGCGTGGAATAAGCCGGGCTTTGTCTATGGTGACCTGACAGGCAGGCGTGTGGGACTCGCCGGATTCGGCAGCATCAACCGGCGATACGCCGAACTGATTGCCCCATTCAAGTGCATCACGAGAACCTACGACCCCTATGTCGCAGATGCCGCACTTGCGGCACACGGTGTCGAGCGCACCCTATCACTTGTGGAACTGGCTGCGTCCAGCGAAGTCTTTGTCGTCGGCCTACCTCCAACGCCAACAACCCAGCAGATTATCAGCAGAGAAGTCATCAACGCCTTGCCACGGGGTGCTTTGTTCGTGCTTGTCACGCGCATGGCAGTGGTTGAGCAAGATGCGCTGTGGGAACGCATTGAGGCCGGGGAGATTGCTGCGGCAATTGACGTGTTCGCACCGGAACCTCCCCCGCCCGATGCCTGGTTTCGTCGGCACCCCAACGTGCTGGTAACCCCTCACATCGCAGGGGGCACGGATTTCTGCCACCGACGTTGTTTCACCGACGCGTGCAAGGATGCGGTTGCGGTACTAACGGGTAATGAGCCACGTTTCCAGGCGACCCTGTGGGACGATGCCTGCTATCAGGGGAGGCTCGACTAATTCAGGTTTAAAGAAAAGAGGAAACAGTTATGATACTTTCACAAGCTCTATTCAGAGCAACAATGCTCTTCTTATTTTGTACAGTCGGGTTTGGTCACTCGTTTGCGGCGATTGACAAGGAAGGCGAAGCCAGAATCATTGGGAACAAAGACTTTGTCCACCTGGAAGAGGTAGGAGGAATTTGGACCATGGTCAACGGTGATGGCGAACCCTTTATTCCGCTTGGAATGAATCACGTAGGTCCCCTGTCCAGATTTGCCAGTTACAACAAAGAACACTGGATCGAGAAAATCGGCGGCGGGATCATGAAGGGAAAAAGAGTCGATTTTAAGTCCGAAGGAGCCAGGACTTGGCTGGAGATTATAGCTAAGGATCATAAAGATTACGGTTTCAATACCCTGGCATTTCATCATCCACACGTAATGCCCACGGATTACTGCAACGAATTGAAGTTGTATTATTTTGGCAAGCTGCGAATGAGCCATGTTCACCCCAAACGGGTCAAACAGTGGTCAGCCGACAAGCGCTTCCCCGACGTATTTGATCCTGCCTGGCAACAAAAACTCGACCATTTTGTCAAAGCTTACACCTCAAAGCACAGAAACTCAAAGTACTTGTTAGGATACAGTTACGAAGATCTACCCGCTTACACAGTTCACAATTTGGGAAAGCCAATCAGAAGCTTTGAGCACCATCCCTGGATCATGGACATCTTGTCTCGCCCCGGCAAGACACCAGGCAAAAGAGTTTGGATTGGAGTATTACAAGGTCAGTATTCTTCCGCTGCTGAGGCTGGGAAAATGTACGGATTAAATGTGAATACGTGGGAGGATTTTTTCAAAATAAGCGAGTATGGTATGCCCCAAAATCCCAAAAGGGGATTTACCGATCAGGCACTTATGAATGCAAAAATCGTTGACGCTTATCTCAAGGCTCACCACGATGCCATCAGGAAACACGACCCCCATCATTTGATTTTTGGCGATAAAATACAAAATGCGAGGCCCCAACCCGATTGGGTGTGGGATATTGTGAAGAATTACGTAGATGTGGTGCTGATCCAGGATTACGATTTCTATACGCCGGCTCACGAAAAAAAACTGCGGAGAATTTATGAAAAGACAGGAAAGCCCATCATCAACGGCGACCACGCCTATGGATTCCTGCGCCCCCAGATGGATCGCGTGAAGGGGGTAGAAGTCCCCACTATCGAGGATAAAGGCAAACAGTACGCCGTATATTTAAAGGGAATCATGAACCTGCCCTTTATGCTGGGCTGGCAGACGTGTGGGTATATCGAAACCTGGGCCGGAACGCATGACGCTACGGGTAAGTCCCAGACCGGGTATTTCGATCCTATGGGGAAGCCCATTACCGAGGCGCTCAAGTATGTCAAAGACGCCAATGAACAGGCATTGATATGGCATAAAAAGGCCGGAACTTTGGAAGGTGTCTATTCTTCGATGAAACGGAAGCCCTTCACGAGATAGAATAAATGATATTTCAGCGGTAAAACTCCGCCAATGGATAAATGCGCAACACCATCTCGCGCGGCTTCTTCGCCTTCCCTTTCCGTTCCCCCAGTATCACCGCTTCCCCGGCGTCCTCATCTACTTCGACCCAGCTCCGGTGGTATGTCAGGTACACCTTATCGCCCGCAAACCACACATTGGGGTAGTCGAAAGTGGCGAACCCCTCCGGCAGCATACCCACATCGGGCAACCCGACCACTGGCGTAATCGGCTCCTGCGGCACCACCCGCTCCACGTCCTCCATCCCCTCGCTCACCTCAATTGTCTCGAACCGCTCCCAGCTCGCGCCACTATCCCTGGAAATCGCCGCCGATAGTCGTCCCCGCCGATAGCCCCGTTTGATCTCATCCCGTGATACCTGATTCCACACACACAGTAAGTCGCCCGTACTCGGAATCTGACGCAGCCTCGGTGGCGAATACGAACTCGCCAGATCGCTCGGCAAAATCGGTGTCCAGGTCTCTCCCCCGTCTTCGCTGGCGCACTGCACCAACCGCCCCACAGTAGATCGCGCCAGCAACATCACCCGCCCATTCGCGCATTCCGCCACACTCGGTTCATCCACCGCTGTGATTCCTCCGCGCCCGTTGGGAATGCCCTCCGCGTCGAACCAGCCCATCAACTGCCCCTGGCACTGCTGCCACGTCTGTCCCTCGTCGTCCGAATAACTCACCGCGGCGATATCTACCTCCGGATAGTGATAATGTCCGCTCACCTGCAACCGCAGCCCCTTCCAGATCCCGTAACTGCTCACCCGATCGTATTCCAAACCAGGGTGCCGTCTGTTGCTGTGACAGATCCGGCTGGGCATCAGCAACCGCCCGCTCGACAGCTGAATCATCGCATCGTGGTACGGCCCGCCCAGCAGATTCATCGGCCACGCGCCCGCCCAGGTCTGGCCGCTGTCTTCAGACACCGAAAAATAAAAGGGATTCCAGTTGAACATCTCCGTCCCCCACCCTTCCTCCTCCTTGCCCCGGTGCGCCAGTGCCAGCTTGCCCGACTGCAGCTTTATACACGACAGGTTGGACGAACTTCCCATCGCCTCGCAGTTCAGCGGCCGCGACTCGCCCCAGGTCTGGCCGCCGTCAGTCGAGATATGGCGGCGACTCCCCACAACCATCATCAGGGAGCCGTCGTCTAAGACCACCATCCCATTGCCTGAACCAGTACCGATGCCGGTCTGCTCCACCACACCTTCCGGCACTGGCTTGCGAAAATCTGGTTTAGCCGCCATCCTCCGATCCTCCTCCAAAAAATTGATCCAGGTAGCAAAATATCTTTCAGGGGCAAGATAGAAAGTGGCCATGCCGAAGTCAAACGCAATTGGACAGAGCATCTCTAAGAGGAGCGGACACATCTCTGCTTGCAGGAGCACCCCACAATCATGTATTTTGACAATGTGATACATCGTGGAAGGAGATATCCATATCATCAAAATAACCGGCGATACCATCGCTGAAATTAGCCAAAAAAGAAGATAAAAGTCTTCTCTATCGGATGCAGGCGTATGTCCCTATCCTCTGGAGATGAAAAGATGACTGCAGGAAAGATCCGTATCGCCGTTGTGGGACTCGGAAACTTCGGACAAACCTGGGCGGCCGCATACGCGGCTCTCCCGGACGTGGCACACGTCGGTATCTGCGAACCGGATGAAAGGCTGCTAAACACCGTCGGCAATAAACTCGGAATCGAGCGGAGACACGGCGACCTGGCTTCAGTGCTGGCATCGAATGAATACGATGCCGTGCATCTGGTAACACCGATTCCGCTGCATGTGGAACAGTCAATCGCCGTGATGAAATCGGGCAAACACTGCGCCTGTGCCATTCCCATGGGACTCAGTCTGGAAGACGTGGACCGTGTGGTCGCCACCAAGACGGAGACCGGGCAGACGTACATGCTGATGGAGACCGAAATCGCTTCTGCTGCCTGTCTGTACGTCCGGCGACTATACCGGGACGGAGCGTTTGGGGACCTGCAGCTAATGCGTGGTGTTCATTATCAAAACATGGAAGGCTGGCCCGACTACTGGCGCGGCCTGCCGCCAATGTACTACTGCTATCACGGACTCGGGCCCCTGCTTCACGTGACAGGCTGTACAGTGGCGGGTGTCCAGTGCAGGGGCTCAGGAACGCTCCCCGAAGAAGAACGGCAGTACGGAAGCCCATATACCACGGAGAGTGCAATCTTCGAACTTATAGGGTTGGATGCGATCTGTGAGATAACAGCGTCTTTCCACAGGTTTGCGCGAAGCTTCCTGAGCGACCGGTTCTACCTCTACGGCAGCCGCCTGAGTTTCGAGTCGCCCCAGATTGCGGGCGAGGATCCCGTGGTGTTTAAGGCAGAAACCGGTGTCCTCCCTGATGGTCAGCGGGGCCGCAAGGTATCCGTCAAGAGGATGGACCTGCCCCCAATGGCTGACCTGGTGCCCGATGCGATTGCGGAAATTGTGCGCACCAGCCGGATCCGACGCCAAACCGGGATCCCTATGGCCCACGAGTTCGTTCGAAGCATCGTCGAGCATCGTCCTCCGGCTGTGGACGTTTTCACAGCAGCGAATTGGACTGCTGCGGGCGTCTGCGCACACGAGTCGGCCATGCGCAATGGGGAGCGCGTGGCTGTGCCGTACTGTGAATGAACACCGCCATTGTACCCCTTAACGTGAAACATCTCCCGCCATGTTCATCAGGAGACTATCCATGAGAATTCTTATCTTGTGCGATTTGGAAGGCACTGCCGGCGTCGTAGATTTCAAAACTCAGACTTACGACGGGGGGCGCGACAACGAACAGGCCAAATATCTCGCCACTCTGGAGATCAACGCCCTCATAGACGGTGCTATGGAAGGAGGCGCCACTGACCCTATCGTGCTGGACGGACACGGCAGCGGCGGAATCAATATCGAACACATCCACCGCGAAGCCCGGGTGATGTTCGGTCGCCCCAGAGGCTCTGCGTGGGAGATGGGATTGACATTTGAGGCGCAGTTTTTGTATGGCCATCACGCGATGGAGAACACACCTGATGGTGTGCTGTGTCACAGCTGGAGCTCCCGAAGCATTGCCAACTGCTGGTTGAATGATGAACTGATCGGTGAAATTGGTTTCAACATAGCCCATGCCGGTGAGGTTGGCGTGCCCACAGTTTTCATCAGCGGGGATCGAGCTGCTGTAGATGAGGCTCGACAATACGTTCCCGACATTGAAGGCGTTGTCGTGAAAGAGGGGCTCAGCCGCACGGCTGCCCTCTCCCTCTCCCCCACTAAAGCTCGGGATCTGCTCCGAGAAGGCGCTCGCAAGGCCATGGGGCGGATCGGGAAAATCGCACCTTATACAATCCCATCCCCGTATATTTTCGCGACCGAATATCAGTCCGCCGATAGTGCCGAGGCCAGAGCTGCCCGTGAGGACGTTGAGCGAGTAGATACCCACACCGTCAAAATAACCGGTGATACCATCGCTGAAATTAGTGCAAAAAGAAGGTAGTGAACGTTTGGGTTTCAGAGGCACTGGAGGGCATATGGAACCATTATTGAGTTATTCGCGCGTATTCGCTGGCGCCTCACGGTACGACGAGGCGGGAAATGCATATCCGTTTCACGCACCCGAAGGGATTCGCCTGGTGCTTACACCTGCGGAGAAGTCGGAGGTCGTGGTGGCCGCCGACCGGCCGTGGGAGAGACAGCAGATCAGTCACGTGACGGTGAGGCAGGATGCCGGCAAGTACCGAATGTGGTACGGAGCGCGCAGTGGTGCCCCCCCTACTTCACAGTTCATGTGTTATGCCGAAAGCGAAGACGGTTTTCGCTGGAACAAACCGGAGCTCGGACTATATGAGTTTGAAGGCTCGACGAAGAACAATATCTGTCTGGTCGGCCCTCATGCCCTTCGAGGTTCGGTATTCATCGACGAGAACCCTGCAGGAGGTGATCGCTACAAGAAGCTCGGCCATAGCCCGCGATGGTACGACGAAGCGGGCAATGAGATTTCTAATAAAGAAGGTCTTGCGAAATGGAAGGAACTGGGCGAACAGGGCTACAACCGTGACGAGGTGCGGAAGAAGGTGCGGCTGGTGGGTACACACCGCGCGATGACGTCTGTGGACGGGATACGGTGGATGGTACTCGATGAACCGGTTTTTAAAGCGTTTTGCGACTCGCAGACCGTGGCGTATTTCGATGTCAAAAAGAACCGGTACGTCGGGTATTTCAGGACTAAAATCGACGGGCGCAGAGCGGTGGGGATGTCAGAGACCGAAAACTTTTCGAAGTGGCCGGTACCAAAACCGATACTCGCTGCGGATGCGCTGGATGGACCGAGCGACTCGCTCTATACCAACGCCTATTGCCGTTATCCCGGAACTGACCTGCACCTGATGTTTCCCGCCGTCTTCCACCAGGTTGACTGCAGCGTAGAGATGCAACTGGCGGTCAGCAGCAATGGAGTCAACTGGTCGAGGCCATCGCGGGAACCGATCATTCCTCGCGGAGAAAACGGAAGCGGCGACGAAGGTGGCGTATATGGAGGACCGGGACTGGTCGTACTGCCGGACGGGTGCTTTGCGCTGCCATACAGCGGCAGAACGGCTCGACATCACGAAGTGTACTACCGGGACGTCAATACAGCCGGTCGGTTTCGGCTGGCGATGTGGCCGGAGCACCGGCTCGGGGGCATACGAGCGGATAATCGCGGGGCATTTACCCTGGAGAGTCGGAAGATAAGCGGCGGAGAGCTTTTACTAAACTATACGGCTGACCGGGGCGGATGGATTCGAGCCGCTCTCTATGAGAACATTCCGCATCCACCCGAACCAGCCGATCCGCTTCCCGGCTATTCGTTCGACGAATGCGAACGGGTCTCTGGTGATCAATTCCGGCAGTCGTTGAAGTGGAAAGGGATCCCGGATCTCTCGCCGCTTGCCGGCAAGAAGGTCAACGTCCGCTTCGAGATGAACCGGGCCACCCTGTACGCCTTTGAGTTGGGGACGGCAACCAACGAACGACACAGCACCTGAAACCGTACATTGAGTATTTGAGGTGTCTGCCATGAAACCTTACAAATTCTTGATTAGCGGCTGTGGAAGCGCTGGCCGTAACGTGGCCCAGGTAGCCGCCGCTGATGGACGTGGAAAAATTGTGGGGCTCGTCGATCCACAGCCGGCACAGTTGAACATGATGCAGGAGCAATATCCGGATGCCTCGACTGGCCACGATTACGCTCGACTCTTGCGAGAAACGCAACCCGATGTTGTAGTCGTGGCAGGACCGGATCACTTGCACGCCGACCAGACTGTCACAGCATTGGAGCAGGGCTGCCACGTCCTGGTGGAAAAACCGCTTGCCACCACAGTAGCAGATGCCCAACGCATCCTCAACGCTGAGGCAGAGAGTGGCCGGCACGTCATGACCGACCAAACCATGCGCTACCTGCATCCCTGGCACGAAATGGCACTGATGGCCCAATCCGGTGAGATTGGCGATGTTTTCTTTGTCCAGGGCGATTACATCCATGACATGTGGAGCCATTATTCACCCGAGGGTAAAAACCACACACCCTGGCGCATTGATCAGCAAAATCCCCAGAATATCCTGCTGGGTGGCGGCTGCCACCCACTTGATCTGATTTTGTGGACCGTCGAATCCCCGGTTACGGAGGTCTATGCCTATAGCAATAAGCTCAGCATCCCGGTATTTCCAGATGATGACTGTTACATTGTAATCCTTCAATTTGAAAATGGCGTCACAGGCAAAGTCTTTGTGACAAGCGGCTGCTCCGGACATGGCATGGGCGAGGGAATGGGCGGTGGTTTTTTGGCTGTATATGGCACCAAAGGCACGTTGTGGAAAGGCCAACTCTTCCGCCGTGGCCATGAGCCAGTTCCAATTGAAGAATCATCTGCTCATGAAGTGATTGGAGGACACGGCTGGGGACGCTCTGTGGTCGATTATCTGAATCTACTCGATGGCAAAATCAGTAATCCAATCCCTGCTCGATGGGGTGCGCGCATAGTTTCTATCTGTGAGGCAGCACTGGATTCGATTCGCACGAAGCGCCCGCAATCCCCTCATTGGTTTGAGTAGCCCGCAACCAAAGAATCCCGGGAATCCCAAAGAGATTTGGATTCGCTTGTGCTTTGCTGAATTAAATTTTATACTACCGAGACTGGACAATGAGACCCATCATATTCGAAGATGACCTTTCGCAACTGCTGGATCAGTTTGAGCCATCAATGCTATTCGACGGCTCAACGGTCGATGAACTGGAGAGGTGGCAGGATCGATTTCGGTCAACAGTAGTGGAACTGTTGGGCCTTCGCCCGGAACGGTCAGACCTTTCTCTGGAATTCCTGACTGAAACGGATTGTGGGGACCACGTACGCCATCGCATTCGCTACCAGACGGAGCTGGACGTGTTCGTACCGGCTTATTTGCTCGTTCCCAAGGAGTTACAGAATCGGGTTCCGGGTCTCCTTTGCCTGCACGGGCACAGCCAGTTTGGGAAAGATGGTGTGGCGGGGATCGACATTTCACCCGAGCGGAAAGAAGAAATTGTTACGAAGGGATACAACTTCGGCCAGAAATTCGCACAGCAGGGCTACGTCACCCTGATGCCCGATCTACGCGGGTTTGGCGAACGACGGCCCAATTATCCAAATCCCCGGGTTGACTATTGCATGCGCAACTACCTTTGTGCAACGCTGATGGGCACAACCGTTGTGGCACTACATCTGTGCGATCTACAGGCGGCACTCGATGTGCTTCAGTCCCTTGATTATATCGACAGTGAGATGCTTGGCTGTGCAGGGATTTCGCTCGGAGGTCGAATGGCCATGATGATCTCTGCTTTTGATTCACGGGTCAAAATTGCTGTCCCCTCGGGCTGTCTGAGCATGTACCAGGAACGTTATCAGGCTTTGAAGAAGTGCGGCGCACAACTCATCCCGGGACTTCTCCAGTATGGGGATACGCCGGAGATCTTCTCTCTCATCGCCCCCCGCCCTATGGTGATTGAATGGGGGTTGAGGGATCGACTGGCGCCACGCGAATGGGCGGAGAGAGCATTGGTCAGAGTGCGGAAGGCATATGGGGCAGCCGGCGCTTCGGATCAGTTGTTTGTCGACCAATTTGATGGCGGACACCAGTTCAATATGAAGGTCGCCAGTGATGTCCTGAACAAATGGAGGAACGGTGGTCTCTGATCACATTGCAAATGAATCCCATCCACCGAATCTTGAACATAAACGTGTTCTGGCGCCGTGATTCGTCGAACGGCTGTTGAGGAGAACCCATGCCAAAATCACGAGTGCAGCGCGTCAGCATCACAGTCCAACCTGTGTCGGGTAACGAGCCCGATGCGTTCGAGGTCGAATTTCACGGAAGTGACGGCTCACGTAGCTGTGGGCACGATCTGGAATTGCCCGCAGGCAAGTTGGGGATGTGGAAGATTACTGCCACCGCATCAGAAACCATAACTGCCGGCGGCGGTTTTCTTTTTCAGCGGCACTCGTTTCTGTTTTCGCATCGAATTCAGGACTACAACCCAAAGGGACGTGATTTCGTCACTCTAAAAACCCAATGTGATGCGGCCTTACGCCTAGTCGTCAATTCAGAAAAGCAGTCCCACCGTCCTGGATTCGCCCAGGTGCTGGTCGATGAGGGTGAGATGAAAGCCGATGATTCCTTCACTATTCAGATTGGCGATTCAAGCTATGGAGGCGCGGGGAGCGCCGTTTATGACGGAACGACTCTGGGGCGGATTACCGGTGCCGTGGATCGGACAGGGGATGGCGTCTATCGGGAACTGGTCTGCAACCCTTGTAGGATTCAAATCACATCCAATCCTGTGCCGACGCTGCTTCGGCTTCTGGGCCCGTCGATCGTTACGCCCGATGAGGCCTTTGCACTGCATCTGATGGCCTTCGATGCAAGCCACAACATCTGCGAGCAATTTGAGGGTCGAGTGGCCTTCTCTGGTCCGATTTCAGCGGTTGAGGGGTTGCCCAAATCCATCTCGTTGGGCTCCAGTGATAGCGGACTCGTGATTCTGGAAGACATTCGCATACCAGAACCCGGCCTTATCCGTCTGATCGCGGAAGACGAACGCCACGGTCTAAGGGCAGTAAGCAACCCCATCCTCTGCAAGGAACAGCACGACCACCGTCTCCTCTGGGGAGATCTCCATTGCCACGGATGGGGCGACATTAGCATGTCGCTACTGGACGATCCCACCTTCAAGATTCATCCTGAGCGGAGACACGAACAGTTGCGGAGAGTCGGTCGGCTGGACTTTGGGGCGCCGGGACCAGCCGTTCCGCCAATCCAGGAGGACCGACCAGAGCTGTGGCGTGCCTATCAGCAAGCTTATCGGAACAACGATGAGCCGGGGACTTACGTTCCTTTTCTTGCTTCAGAGGTTCACCCGAGACCTGGAGGGGATCGGAACGTGATCTACCGTGAATGGACTGAAACCTATCCCCCCACCTTCTGCACCATGGACGAAGTGATGGCCGAGTTTGGAGAGCGGGAGGATGTGATCCTTGAAGCCCACATCGGGGGTGGTCCCCCCCAATGGTACGATTATCTTCCCAGTCACGAGCCGCTTCTTGAGGTCGCCAGCGGGCATGGCTGCTTTGAATGGGTGCTCCAGTGGGCCCTGCGCTGTGGCTTTCGCCCAGCCGTTATTGGATCGGGGGACACCCACCTTGCTACGATGGGCGCTCCAATCGCCGCCAAAGACTACTTCGGGAGGTGGCACAATATTGGCTTGAACTTCCGAGACACCGGGTATGGGAATGGACCGATCGCCGCCGTTTGGGCAGCGCGCTGTGAGCGTAACGAAATCTGGAAGGCGATTCGGGATCGGCGCACCTTCGCCACCACTGGGGCGCGCATCATCCTGACCGTAGATGTCAACGGACACGCTGCGGGCAGCGAGGCCAAAATCTCGGCTCCTGCTGAGATCACCATTTGCGCGCACGCCTGTGCTCCCGTGCAGAGAGTAGATTTGATTCGGAATGACCGTTGTCTCCACTCATGGCATCCCGATGCACTCGATATAGATCTGATCTACGCCGACGAGATTCCGCAGCGAGAGGGAGCCTATTACGTTCGTCTCCGCCAAATCGACGGTGAATATGCATGGTCCACGCCAATCTGGACCTTCTGTCCGGATGGATCTGAGCAAGATGACCTGCCCAGGTGGAACGCGCACGAGCCTCTTGATCTCACGAGCCTCAGGCCCAACCAGGCGGAGTCTTACGAAGCCGATCTGTACCGTTACCTGGAGGTGGAAGAAGATATCGAGGAGTTTCACGATCTGACCCCTTTCGACGTAATCGAGGAGGTCACCGGAAAATGCGCGCTTTTCCTCGGATATTTTGGTATCGATCGAGATCCCATCAGTATTCGCTGGTATTTTGAATTCGACATGCCCAAAATCCATGTGGACTGGGGATGGAGAGATTTTGGACTCCGACCGACCCCTCTCAGAGTGGAAGAGCGTATCCTGGAGTCTGGCGGGCATCTCTGACTTGAGTCTCTGCGTATAAAACAGACCGACTGGCTCTCGGGTCGAATTCTGGCATTGGAAAACAGGAGATAGGAGATGGATCAGCGGCAATCGGACGATTGGACCAGAGGTAAAAATATAGGTGAGACAGAAGGGAGACCACCCAACATCATCCTGATCCTTCCCGATCAACAGAGGTTTGATTCATTGGGATGTTACGGCAATCGGAATGCGATTTCTCCTCATATCGACCGACTGGCAAGTGAAGGTGCCTGTTTTGAATCGGCTTTTGTGACCCAGCCTCTCTGTTCCGCGGCCCGATCTTCAATCCTGACGGGACTATTTCCCCACAAGACTGAGGTCTGGGACAACGATGTGACTTTGACCGACCACACAACATCTTTTCCGAGGCTCCTGCACGATATGGGTTACACCACCGGCTACGTCGGTAAATGGCATCTGGGTCCGACGCCTGAGCCTTTCGATCGACCTGTATCAGGAAGACCGATCCAGCCTCCTCCGGACTACTTTGATGTCTGGCAAGGTCATGACGGGAGTGAATCACAATGGGTTGGAGAGCCCATGAAGAAATGGACCGTGCCCGACAATCACGAGTCTGCAATTCCCGATTTTGGTCGTGAAGAACCAGGCGAGTACCGTGTTGACTTCGAGTTCGACCGCGGAATCCAGTTTATTCGCGAACACCACCAGAATCCGTTCTGCTTGATCGTATCTTTCCGGCCTCCGCACACACCGTGGACCGCTCCCCCGGAAAACTGCGAGCGATTTCAGGGAAAGGTCCAGTACCCCACGTACTATGCAATGGTTAACAGAATTGATGAAAACGTTGGCCGGATGGTGGATGTCCTGAATGCTTTGGGCCTCGAGCAAAACACCTTGATTGTATATACATCGGATCACGGGCATGATTTTGTCTACCGATGGAATCCTCAGCCAAAACGGAATTGCTACGACACGGCGAGCAGAATTCCTCTGATCTTCCACTGGATCGGAAAGATCAAACCTGGAGTCCGAAGCGAACTCGTCAGTCACGCAGACCTGGTGCCCACCATCCTGGATCTCTGCGGGCTAGACATTCCCGATGGCCTGCACGGTCACAGCGCGAGAGAACTCCTGCTTTCTGGCAAAGGTCCATGGCGTGACTCTGTTTATATTCAGAACCATCCATATCGTCAGGATGGTCTCTACTGTCCTCCGGAAAGCGACCCTACGATGTTTGAAAGGTGTATTGTAACAAATGAATGGAAACTGATCGTCAACTCAGAGCGACCTCCGGAACTCTACCATCGTCCCTCTGATCCGGACGAAATAAACAACAGGTTCCGCGAACCCGGGCTGGAAGAAGTGCTGCGGATGCTGTTCGGGAAACTCGAAGATTGGGCGTGGCAAATCGGAGATGGGCAGGCGCTGAGCAAATGGCTTTTATACAAATGGAATAGAGGACTGGACGGATAAGGACCTTTTTTGATTTCAAAAATCTCAACCAGGGTAAAGATTACATTAGGTAGTGTCTGAAAAGTCTGAATTTCCTCTAAATGCCGATTTGGGCTATTTACCAAACCCTATAAAATAAGCTGTCTGATAAAATCGCTTACAGGTCATTTCAGGCTTAAAAGTGACTTTTCAGACAGAACCTAGGAGAATACCATGGCACAATCACTTCTGGCAATTGAAGGAGGCCCAAAGGCCGTTACGGCTCCAGTAGGAGATGGGTGGGAAAATATCGGGCCGCTTGAAAAGTCGTACGTGAACGAGGTACTGGACGATCCGAAGACAGCCCGGCGACATCTCGAGCTCTTCGAATCTGATTTCAGCAAACTGGTAAAGACCCAGCACGCGATCTGTACGTGCAACGGAACCGCAGCTTTGCACTCGGCCATTTTTGCTGCGGGCGCCCGTGTTGGCAAAGAAGTGATCGTGCCATCAGTCACCTGGCATGCCACGATTTCACCCATCCTCCATTGCGGCGCAACGCCAGTATTCTGCGAGGTAGATCCGAACACCTTCTGTGCGGATCCGGAAGATGTAAAGCAACGAATCACAGACAGGACATGCGCGATTGTCGTCACACACGTCTATGGGAACCCGGCGGATATGGATGGACTGCTGGACCTGGTCGCCGGAACCGATATCAAGCTGATTGAAGACGCCTCTCACGCACACGGCGCTCTGTGGGATGGCAAGCCAGTGGGCAGCATTGGCCACATTGGATGCTTCAGTCTGCAGGGCAGCAAGCCAGTTACAGGATTGGAGGCCGGGGTGGTGGTGACAGATGACGATGATCTCTATGACCAGATGATGGCATTGGGACAGTACGGTCGTTGCGGGGGATCGTGGAAAACCGATCGGTTTACGGGATTGCACAACATGGGCCTGGGCGTCAAATACAGGGCGAATCCTTTTGGCATCGCGATGGCTCGGGGACGACTCGAACGCCTTTCAGAGCTCAACGAAAAGCGCCGAAAGTGGTTTGCACAAATGGACGAGCTTCTCGAGAATATAGAGGGGGTTGAGACTCAGAAGGTCTATCCAAAGGCTACCCGCGGCGGTCTCCTGTTGTATGCAGGTTTGGTCGATCCCGAAGCCTATGGAGTACCCGTGTCGAAGGTTCTGGAAGCGCTGGTAGCCGAAGGGGTGCGGACAAAACCGGAGATAACGCCTTACGGATATGGTGTGATGCATCTGGAGTCACTGTTCAACGATTTCTCATTCGAGGGCCTTGGGGGTCCCTGGGGATATCTTCCAGATAACGCGAGGAAATCGTATCGACCGGGCAGCCTGCCGATCAGCGAAAGGATACATAGCACGTGCTTCTGGCTATCTACCCCTGTAGATCCCGATCCGATCTGGGTCGAACAAACGGCAGAGGCATTTCAGAAGGTATATGACAACCGTTCGCGACTTTCTGAATTAACGGATGATACCGTATGTCAAAAAACGCTCGCATAGAGTGGATCCAGGCCTCAATTCCCGGGGATGAACCCGACGGATTTGAAGTCCTGTTTCGGGGTGCAGATGGTTCTGTTGCATCGGGATCCACATTCAATCTGCCTGCTGGGAAAGTCGGCACGTGGGAGATCACATTTACTGCTGCAGCGGATGTGCAGGATGGTGGGGGATTCTGCTTCTTCCGCCGCGGATTCCTCATGGGCCACGCCCCTCAGTTGAATAACCCACTGGGACGCGACTATGTGACAATGGAGTCAAATTCTGACGCCAGACTGGACCTGACTGTCAATTCCGACCATGGTCACGAACCCGAAGTTGCGAGGGTTCGCGTGTCGAAAGGGGCCCTTCAAAAGGGAGATTGGATCAGATTGCGAATCGGCGATCGCTGCGGGGGTGGTCCAGGTGCTGAAGTTTATGACTCGACTACAATGGCGCGACTGGAGGCAGCCGTAGATCGCAATGGCAGTGGTCAATTTGTCAGCATCGCGGGTGGAGAGATCCGGATTCGCATTACTTCAGAAGCATCCGCAGATATGCTGCGAATCCTGGGACCATCCATTGTCGAACAGGGCGAATCGTTTCACCTCAATCTGGTCGCTTTCGATATCCATCGAAATGTGTGTGAACAATATCAAGGCGTCGTCCAGTTAACTGCCCCCGACAATGTGTCGGGCCTGCCGGATCGAGCGGTGTTTGAGCCAGTACATAACGGCGTCCTGAGGTTGGAGGACGTGCAGATTGACCACCCCGGCGTTTATCGCCTCGAAGCGAGGGATGGAGACCTTCGAGCCAGAAGCAATCCGATATTCTGCCAGAAGTCTCCCGACTTCCGGCTGCTCTGGGGAGACTTTCACTCCCACGCCTGGGGCGATACGTCCATGGCGCTGATGGACGAGCCCAGCTTCAAGTTGGATCCGGATGCCCGACACAGGCAAGCCCGCGAAGTGGGACGGCTGGATTTTGCGGCTCCGGGCCCCATGTCGCCACCAGATCAGGCTGACGAACCTGAACTGTGGGAAGCCTTTCAACAGGCATATACCAATCACGATGAGCCCGGAATATATGTGCCCTTCCTGGCATCGGAAGTTCACACGCGCTCCGGAGGGGACCGAAACGTCGTATTCCGGGAGATGGAAGATGGGTACCTGCCGACCTTTTCGTCGATGGAAACTCTGCTGGAAACCTACGGAGATCGGGAGGATGTTCTTCTTGAATCCCACGTTGGAGGAGGACCGCCAAATTGGGACGCATTTCGGCCAAATGTCGAACCACTGCTGGAAGTGGCCAGCGGTCACGGCGCTTTCGAGTGGCTCCTGCAGAAGGCACTGAGGTACGGCTATCGACCGGCCGTTATCGGATCGGGAGATATCCATCTGCCCACACTGGGCGCCCCAATGGCTCCCCATTGCTTCCGGGGCCGGTTCAACAAGGTGCTCAACATCCGTGACACCGGATTTGGGTCGGGTCCTCTGGCAGGTGTGTGGGCCACTCGCTGTGAACGAAAGGCCATCTGGCAAGCTGTCGCTGAAAGACGAACCTTTGCAACGACCGGGGCTCGAATCATTCTGATGGTTTCGCTGGGGGGCAATCCCGCTGGCAGCGAGATACAGCTTTCAGGCCCAGCCAGAATTCGCGTGGTAGCTCACGCATGCTCAACAGTGCAGCACGTAGATCTCATCCGGAATGATCGACGCTTGAAGACCTGGCGTCCGAACACGCTGGACGTAGATCTGACTTACGTGGATGAGCATCCGCTCAAAGAGAATGCCTACTACATACGGCTTCGCCAGAACGATGGAGAGTTTGCCTGGAGTACACCGATCTGGGCAAAGGCGGCAGACGGCGAATCTCAACCAGCATCGGACTTGCCAGGGTGGAATGAACACGAGACACCCGTTCAAATGAGTTCCAGCGGCGCCGAAAACCACACAAATGATTTGCTGCGTTACCTGGAAGTGGAAGAAGATCCGAACCTGTTGTCGGAACTCACCCCTGCAGGGATGCTGGATGAAGTGACAGGCCGATCTGCTCTTTTTTATGCATACCTGGAACCTCAACACGAACCCGTGAGTATTCGCTGGTATTACGAGTTTTCCATACCCCGAATCCATCTGGATTGGGGCTGGCAGGATTATGGCGCAAAATCCGGCAGAGGAAAAGATTAACGCAATACGAACAACAGGGGTAGAATCAATGTCCGATCTGGATCCGATTCGCGTGCATTATGTTCGGGAATTCACCCGGTTGAGCCTTTGGTACGCGAACAAACGGCTGTGGGAAGACCCTGGAGACCTGGAAGATACCGTTAACGTGCGAGTCAATCTGTACCGGAATACCTCACTCTACGACGGCAACCACCATCCGGCAGCGGGAGACGAAGATCTCGAATGGAACGTCATTGTAGGGAAGTTGGGAGAAATCTTCGACAAGTATGGTAATGATAGTGAATCCGTGGAGACCAAGGGACTTGCGATCCTCTGGCCACTTATGGTAGCGCGCATTCGCAAGTTGGGTAATGAACAGCCCGGACCTGGCGATCGTTCACACGAATGTTGGAATTATGACTACAAGCACGAGGACTCGTTGAGCCTTCATATTGCCAACGTTTACCAGCCAAAATCTCCCCTCAGTGATATGCACGTGCAGTTTGCGGCATCGCTAATCAGGCTGCTCAGAGATTCGCAAGTACGTCGGCCGGAAGTAAAAGTGGTTCGATGCGGCAGTTGGTTGAATTCGGCACCACGGTTTCAAATGCTGTTTCCCGAAGCCTGGATTCAGAGCGCTGAGAGAAGGACAGAGATGCGATACACGATGGGACACTGGGGGCAGTTCATGGACCGGCGGGGTGATTTTCACGAAAAGAACGGGGCATTTTTCCGGCGTACCGGCGAGATGCCCTATCCCAGCTCTTTGTGCAGGTGTAATATTGGTATGGTTCTCGACCACCTTCACGAGACCTTCCCCGAAGCTGTGGCATATAACGATCAGTTGGGATATGTTCCAACGGCTTAAGATGCCGCCATTGACAACCCGCACCGAGGTGACTTCGATGAATGTTGTTTATATCATGACCGATCGACACAACCCTGAGTTTTCCGGTTGTTACGGTAGTTCCATTACCCGTACGCCTCACATCGATGCGCTCGCCAGGCGAGGAAAGAGATTCGACAGTGCCTATTGCCCAAGTCCTCTGTGCGCGCCTTCGCGGGGCGCGATGATGGCGGGACGGTATGTTCACGAGATCTCCACCTGGGACAATGCGTTCCCCTATTCGGGAGTGCCCAGAGGTTGGGGGCATTACTTTGCAGAAAATGGCGTCATGCTTACGACCATTGGCAAGCTCGATTACAAACCAGGCAGTGATGCTGGAGTGGAAGATATGCGCCTGGCCAAGGCACGGGAGAGTCTGGACGTACACACGCTGTTCGAAGAAGGTCGTGTGCAACCCCGATACCATCACCTGCATCGATTGCGGGAAGCGGGTCCTGCAAGTGGGCGTGGGGAACACCAGCACGACGCGCAGGTCGCAAAAGAAGCGGTACAGTGGCTGATGTATGAACGCCCGCAAGATCGCCCTTGGGTCCTGATCGTGAATATCAAACAGCCCCATCCCGGATGGAATCCGCCGCAGGATCTATGGGATTACTACGATCCGCTGGTGCGAACCGAAGACCTGGACGAGCGCTATTCGGAACCCATTTCTCGACTGCACCCCTTCCACCGGGATTTTGTTCGTTACACGTGCAGCGATCTTTGCACACCCGAGGAGTTGCGCCGTGGTCTGGTAGGCTACCACGGCATCTGTGAGATGGCAGATCGCAACGTGGGGCGCGTGCTCAAAGCCATAGACACCGAGAATCTCTGGGATTCGACCCTGGTCGCCTATGCTTCGGATCACGGTGGTAGCATGGGGGCACATCGCAATTCCGGAATGGGATCGATGTATGAGGATTCAATTCGCGTACCCATGATCGTGGCTGGACCCGGCATAGAGTCAGGAGGGTCCGAGCCTGCGCCCGTTTCACATCTCGATCTTTTCCAGACATTCTCGGAAGCCCTGGAGTTGCCTTCCCCAACGCACATGCGGGGGACATCCTTGCTGGGGTCCTTGAGGGGCGAGCCAGGTGCGGCACTTCCCGAATTCGCGATCAGTGAATTCCATGGGCCGGGCCTTCCGGGAAGCGCATTTGCTCTTCGATCGGGTTCAGATAAATATGTGGCGTGCGTTGGGGAAAGACCGATGTTGTTTGACCTTGCAGAGGATCCTTTGGAGATGCAAGATCTTGCGGAGCGTCCCGATGCGTCTCAGAAACTGGCTCGGCTTCGGCGAATGCTATACCAGGTGTGCTGCCCGGAAGCGATTGATCAGAGGGCAAAGGCAGACCAGCAGGCACTTCGCCAAGAACTGGCTAAAAGTGGAAGGCTTGTGGAGGAGTTGTGGAAACGAGGTTACGAACGAAATCCGGAACGCATGATTCCACGGCCGGAATTTGTCGTGCAAAAACCGTGAGATAATAAAGGTTTCTCGATATGTCACCTATCATACCACCTGATATCCAGCCAGCATCCACATCTGACCTTGCCGACTCAGATATCCGTGCAAAGCTCATAGATCTTCTGGGGCTGCCTACAATCCCCGACAACGTAGATTTCACAACCTCAGAAACGCGAGAAACCGAAGGCGTTCGCGCCACCCATCTGAGCTACCAGAACTCACTGCGCGAAACCGTTCCGGCCATCCTCCTGGAACCGCCTGGACATACGGGAAAATTACGACCGGGAATCGTATGCATTTCTGGCACATCCGGTTCTGCCGAACGGGTCGCGCATCCACAATTCCATCAATCTCCCGATGGTCCATTGATTGGCTGGGGACGTGAACTCGCGCGAAGAGGGTTCACGACACTGGCCATCTCGATCAAAGGCACAGAAGGAAGGCGCCGCAGCGTTGAAGAATGGGCAACCGAGTGCAAACTCCTGGCTCCGTATGGACGAAGCCAGATGGGCATTCTCGTCGAAGAAACCCTCAGAGCCGCTCGAATTCTTTGCGCGACAAATGGCGTTGACAAAAGCCGCATTGGCCTGACAGGCATGTCGCTTGGCGGCAACGCAACCTGGTATTCAATGGCGTGCGCACCCTGGATCACGGCAGGCGTAACTGTCTGTGGTGGCCTTGGCAGCCTGGCCAGCGTCATTCACCATAGCGACAACGAACGACACAGTGCTTATTACTACATCCCTAACTTCCTGTGTCACTTTGATCATCCGCGCGTCGTAGCCACCTGTATGCCTCCGCGACCCTTTATGATGATCTCGCCCACCCGGGACGAAGACATGCCGCGTCAAGGCGTCGATACTCTTATACCCGTTGTAAAAAAAGCCTATGCAGCAACAGGACACGATGATCATTTCAAAGTCTATCAACCCGACGGCAATCATCGCTTTCTCGTTGAGTACTTCGAGCAGATGGTCGCGTGGTTTGACCATTTTCTGCTTTCACCCAAAGAGACTTAAAAAATGAAGATCATAAATATTTGTCCTTTAGGGTGGGAGTAATCACTAAACCGACCTCTTTTTAATGAGTGGCGGGGCGACGGCCGCTGCGGTCGTCCAGGGTGCGCTGGGTCAATTCGAAATAGGGCTCAAAGCCGTGGAAAAAGCGGTCCAGTTCGTCCACCATCAGCTCGAAAAAGCGCCAGTAGGCGGCCCGGGTGACGCCGGCGATATGGGGCGTAAGGAATACATTGTCCAGCCCGGTTATTTCGTGGCCGTCGGGGATAGGGTCGGGGTCGAAAACATCGAGGCCAGCGATAATATCGCCGCGCTTGAGGCGTTCGACCAGGGCGACCGAATCGATGATGGGACCGCGGGAGACGTTGACCAGTACAGCCCCCGAGGGGATCAGATCCAGTTCTGCCCGACCGATCATGCCCTGGGTCCCGGGGGTCTGCGGGGCCAGACAGACAATCGCATCGGAGCTCGACAGGACCTGTTCGAGTGAGGTCAGGAGAAAGCCCAGGGCTTCGGCCATGGTTCCAGGCAGGTAGGGGTCGTAAACCTGAATGGCGACCCGGAAAGGGCGCAGCAATTCTATTAGGCGACGGCCGGCATGGCCGCAGCCGATCAGTCCCACGGTCTTGCCGGTGAGTTCGCCGCGCAGGAAGCTGGGGTTGTCGCGGGTTTTGCGGCAATTTCCCTCCATGTAGCGGCGCAGATAATAACCGGCGTTGCGCAACGATACGAGAATAAGGCCCAGGGCCCACTCAGAGACAGGGTAGGACGAACCATTGGTGGTGTCAACAACGCGGATATCCCGTTGCCAGGCCGCCTCCACGTCGATGCGCTCGGCGAAACGATCGCCGTTCAATTCGCCGATGAGGCGTAGCTCGGGGGCTTGTTCCATGAGTTCGGGGCCGATATGGGGCGCCCCCGAATAGACGACCAGGGCCTGGACGGACGCCAGTCGTCGCGACAATTCGGTCTGGTGACCGGGCTGGACCTGACCCGCTTCACAGGGGAGCCATGTCCAATTCGCAAAGCTATCCAGGCGCTCCAGATCGGCCGCGGCCAGATAGAGATCGCGCTCGGGACCGCCCAGCACCAGGATTTCGGGATCAGCCATGGAAGGCCTCCTGGAAATCTACTCGCTGATCTGCAGGTATGCAAAACGACAAACGCGCCATGGGTGTCATAGACTTAAGCCTCAATAGGGTTGGGATCTGGGCAAGATCATAACAAAAACTTAACAAAGTTTAGAAACTGTTCAAAGATGATTTTACATCTCGCCCACTGCCGATGGTGCGTGAGTGTTCGCGGTGGGACTATGACAACAACGGAAAATAGCTTCTTTGATTCTAAAGGGTCCAAATTCACTGTTTTGACGAAAGGCAAGGCTGACGATAATGACCGAAGAACAACGCTATCTTTTTGATCTATGCGGTTTTCTGCACCTGAAGAACGTCCTGACTCCGGAGGAACTGGATGCGGCTTCGGAGGCTGCCAGGCGCTACATCGACAGCGCACCGGAAGACCTGCCGCCGCATTTCGGACAATCAGAAAATCTCAAGGGCTTTGCTCACGGCTTCGCCTTTGACCGGGCGCTGGAAAAGCTGGTCTTTTTGCCCGCAGTCTGGCCCATCGTGCTGGAGTTGACAAACGGCAAACCTATGCTCGCCAGCGGTACCCTCATGGTCGACGATCCCGACGGACACACCGAGGCGAGTCCGCTGCACTGCGCCCGCGACGACTACGGCTTTGAGAGCGCCCGTTACGAGATACACCAGGGCCGTATCTATTGCGACGACTTTGTGGTGTTTCCCTACCTGGACGATGTACATCCAGGTGATGGCGGGCTCCTCGTGCTTCCGGGTTCGCACAAAAGCCAGTTTGACCGGCCACCACAGCTATTTTCCCAGGGTCGCATCGAAGGAGAAGTACCGTTGGGAGTCATCAATATCACGCCCTCAGCTGGGGATGTGGTCATTATACCCGAATGCCTGACCCACGGGGTCCTGCCCTGGAAACCCGTCGATCGCCAACGCCGGGTGTTAACGTTGCGCTACCGCCCACACCACCGCCAGCCCGGCCGTCCCATTCCTGAGGTGGTCAAAGAGCGGCTGGCACCCGAAACACTCGAATTGCTCGAAACGGCGCACTACACCCACAAAAAGGAAATCGCCACTCGACAACGGGTGTGCCTCAGCTGGTTAGATACGTCAAAAGGGAAATAATTCCCGCAATGACAGAAAGGAGTTAGCTATGAATCGAGGACGTCCAAACCTGGAGCCTGATGTGGGCAAAATGTTACCGACAACCAATGCCGATGGGCTCCCGGTCATTCCCATGACCGAAGAGCACAAGTACCTGTTTGATATGAAGGGCTGGATTTGCCTGCCGGGATTAGTTGAAGGCGATCAGTTGGCAGAGATTCACGAACACCAGATGAAGCTCGTTAAGGAGCCTGAGTCGCTTCCGCCAGAAGAACGGAATCCTGTAGGAGGCCCTTCTCAAGCACTGCTGGATCATCCCGTGATTGTCGGGATTTTGAATGAGATTGTTGCAAGTCAGCAGTTGGCAACCGAGGACTGTTATGGGTTTACATTTGAGCGCACACGCACTGACTATCGCGAGGCGGGATACGATCAATTCAAGCCTCACGGGGGCAGCGGCTATTTCAATCTCATCGGAAATTCACACATCTATCAGATGCTTCCAGGCAAGGTGCATTCAGGATTGACACGCGTGGTTTGGGAATTGAATGAGATCAAGCCGGGTGACGGGGGCACCATGCTGGCTTCTGGTAGCCACAAGGCAGCATTTAAACGACCTGAGTCATTGAGCAACCGCGAGAGCGAAATTTGGGACACATATACATGTCCTGCAGGTTCTGCGCTGATCTTCACAGAAGCACTATGCCATACCGGTACTCGGTGGACAAACGAGAATCGCCAGCGGTTGAGCTTATTTCACCTCTACAATGCCGTAAATAGCAGGTGGGGAGGTCGCAGCGTACCCAAAGAAGTGATTGCTACAATGCCGCCAAAACGGCAAACGCTGTTTCGCGCCGTGTGGGTAAGCGGAGGGAATAACATACGATACAACAGGTATTATGACGAAGACAATGCGGCTTTTGGGGATGAAAAAAGCGAAACGCGGACTTCTGATCAGAGAGTCGTTGCTAATTAGACGTGCCGGTCTCGGAGGCTGTTTTCACAGGTTCACGCTGTCCATGACAAATGCACTGGCCGCGAGGCGGCGAAGCAGCGTGTCCCGCAATTCGTTCTCCGTATCCCGATGCTCGGGATCGCCGATCAGATTTTGCTGCTCATCCGGGTCCTGCTGCATATCGTACAGCATGTACCCCATGCCGTGCTGATCTATGACGTACTTGTAGCGGTTGGTTTTCACCATCGTATTGCGCGAACCACCGTAGAAAATCTCTGACAATACCTCGGTGCGATGGTGCGCGGTCGGCTCTGCGAACAGATGCCCCAGCGACTGCCCAAGGGACATCTGCAACTGGTCGAGCCCCAGGGCTTCCAGCAAGGCAGGGCCGACGTCGATGGTCTCCACCAGCGCATCGCAGACAGTACCGGACGGTATCCGTCCGGGCCAGCGCAGGATCAGGGGGACCCGCAACGCAGATTCGTGAAAGGTGCGTTTGAACACCCTGCCGTGATCGCCGGACATTTCGCCGTGATCGGACCAGAATACGACGCAGAGATCATCGAGCCAGCCGCGTCGTTCATACGCCGCAAGGATCTCACCGCACCAGTGATCGACGAATGTGATCTTGCCATCGTAGTTTGCCCGGATCGCAGCGGCGATTTCGGTGGTCAAGCCCGGCTCCGTCTTGAAGTCCTCCTTCTGAGCGACTTCTTCGGGGAGCGTGGCGGGGCGTGGTGGCACGCCGATGGCGGGCGGCGAATCGGACGGATCATACATAGTGGCGTACTTCCCCGGCGCGTCCCACGGGTCATGTGGTCCTGGGAAGTTGACGAACAGACAGGTCGGACGGTCCCCGGGCGCAGAATCGACGAACTCGACCGAGCGTCTGCCCACGTATCCGTCCATGTGATCGTCCTCCTCAAATGCCGCTGGTTTGACGAGCTTTGGATCGCGAACCCGTTCGCGCGTGTCGCTGACGAAGAGCTCGAACAGATCTTTCTCGCGCAGGTAGTCGGTGAAGTACGAATCCGAATTGAGACTCCCCCGCGGTCCTCCGAGCTCGTCGATGACGTCAAAACCGAGCGCTTGCATATACGGCTCGCCTTCGCGCAAATGAGACACCTTCTTGTGGCTCCAGAGGTGCGACTTGCCGACGGTTGCCGTGTGGTAGCCAGCATCTCGCAATTGGGAGAACAGCGTCGGGTAATTGATAGGCAGTTCGCCGCGGTTGTACCAGATGCCGTGGTTGTGAGGGTAGGTGCCAGTGATGAACGACACCCGCGACGGCTGACAAACCGGCGACACAGTGTGGCAATTACTGAACCGCATGCCGTCGTTGGCAAGCGAGTCGATGACTGGCGTTTTGACCCGCGGATGACCGGCGCAGCCCATGGAATCCGCCCGTAGCTGGTCCGCCGTGAGAATGAGTATGTGTGGTCGTTCTTGTGTCATATGTATTCTTCCCATTGTTTCGAGTTGAGTGTAAGTGTAGAAACTACTGCGTATAGTACATACAAAAATGGACCTCAATCAAGACATTTCATTGTGCAACGCCTCATAGCAAAACACAAAATGTTCAAAAAGATTGGATTGGGCGGATTCATGGCGTGCATTCTGCTTGTATCCATCCAGTGTATGATCAGCACGCCCGTTTTCGCAGAGGCTTCGATGCTTGTTGAATCTGGCAATAGAATCATCCTTAAAAACAGTTCCGTCTCGATGGCGATCCAAAAATCTACGGGGCGGATTATCTCGCTGGAACATCAGGGAGACTCTCTCCTATCTCCCAAACAGTTCGGATATTTCACCATCCTGGCCAGTTATGTCGATGATTCGGATACAAACTATATGGCGGGCAAAGAGTCGAACGTGAGGGCAAAATTTTTGCGCGACCAAAACCCCGAGTTTAACTTCCACGTCAATAACCCGGAAATGGTCGATATCTCATTCACCCCCAAACAACCCGCAGGTTTCCCGTTCACGATGGAGCTCCATTATGTCCTGAGAGCGGGTGATTCGGGGTTCTATTATTATGTTGTAGCCAGCAAACCCGGGGATACGGGCGACGCCGTACTGACACAGCTTCGTTTTGGGATGCGCCTAAACGATTCGATGGTGAATATCAGGGTCAATGACAAGCTCTCTGGTGTGATTCCGGATAGCAAGGCAATATCCAGCGCAAAGGGCATGGTAATGGATGCCACACATGCGCTTCAATCGGGAGAAGTGGATACAAAGTATAACTGGTCATCTCCAACTGAGGAGGCTCTTGTACACGGTTTGCACAATGGAAAGCAGGGCGTGTGGATGGTCACGCCGAGCAATGAATACCTCTGCGGCGGTCCGACAAAACAACACAATACCAGCCACGCGACTGATCGGGGGCCGATCATCCTGAAACTGCTTTATTCTCACCACTACGGCAGCAGAGGGGATTATGTCAGCGGTAAATGGGAAAAGGTCTTCGGGCCGGTATTTGTCTATATGAACAAAGGTGAAGATGCCCGGCATTTGTGGCATGATGCAAAGCGCGAGGGTGAAAAACATCGAAAGCACTGGCCCTACAGTTGGCTGGAACATCCGGAGTACCCGATCGACAGGGCTTTGGTTACGGGAAGATTCAAAGATACGGGTCTGACACACCACAGCAATGGATGGGTCGTTCTGGCGCGGCCCCGGGAACATCGAGGGCTGGACTGGCAGCAGCAAGGCGCAGAGAACTACATCTACCGCGCCAGGATGGCGGCTGATGGTTCCTTTGCAATACCGGCTGTCCGAAAAGGAAGATATACGCTTTATGCGTTTGCCCCTGACATGATTGGTGAGTTTAGAAAAGATGACGTCACGATCGACGCAACCGGCGAAGTCAAACTCGGCAGTCTGCAGTGGTCACCCCGCTCTTTCGGCAAGTTGCTCTGGCGTGTCGGAAAACCAGACCGAACCGCTGCTGAATTTCGACGCGGAGATGACCATCGCCACTGGGGGCTATGGTTCAATTACCAGAAGGATTTTCCCGAAGACGTCGATTTCGCGATCGGCAAGAGTAAAGAGCGAAGCGACTGGAATTATGCACAGATGGCAATTTGGGAAGAAAAAGGCGGATGGCAACCCCGCATACAGCCTGCTGATCGGACAGGAGAGGGCAACTGGCGACTGCCTACCTGGAAGATCCGATTTCAATGCGATGAGCCAGTGTCCGGACGTGCGACCCTCACAATCGCCCTGGCGTCGGTAAATCGCGATGGGGGAATCGCTATCGGCCTCAATGGCAAATCTCTGGATAAAATTACCGGTTTGGAGAACGACAGCGCGCTTCCCCGCAGTGGCATCTACGGGCGCTTCAGCGAGTACTTTATTACATTTGATGCGTCGCTGTTGCGCACAGGAGAGAACGTGTTGACGCTCGACCTCCTCCCCCGGAAACAACACCGTGGGCAACGACAGAACTACCCTCACTTTGGCGTTATGTACGATTATTTGCAACTGGAAATCGATTTACAATAACCAACTTAAAACAGGAGTATTCACATGTATCCGGACAAAGAAGCTGATCTGCTCAAGGCGTTTTCACCTGCTGAACCCATATTTACAGTAGATCCCGATTACATCAAGCGGGCGCGCTCGTTGAGCAAACGGGAAGATAACCCGTGTGGGCAAGCCCTTAAAGCCCTGCTTGTGAAAGCGGATGCCGCTTTGAAGCAGGAACCGCTGACCATTGTGAACAAACCGATCTTGCCTGCCAGTAGTGACAAACACGATTACATGAGTGTTGGGCCTTACTGGTGGCCAGACCCCGATAAGCCTGACGGTTTGCCTTATATCCGACGAGATGGCGAGGTCAATCCCGAGGTCGAGAAAACGGACCGCCCTTTGTTGGCAAAATTCATTTCAACGGTGAAAACGCTGGGGTTTGCGTATGGTTTTACACAGCGAGAAGACTACGCGGCGCATGCTGCATTGTTGTTGCGAACATGGTTTATGAATCCCGAAACCAGGATGAACCCAAACCTTTTGTTTGGGCAGGCCATACCCGGGATATGCGAAGGGCGAGGTATCGGGCTGATTGAGACGGCTGCATTTGCACGCGAGATGCTCCCTGCGGTCAGTTTTTTGCGCGACTCCAGGAACTGGTCCCAAAAAGATATGGAAGATTTGCAAGCCTGGTTTCACGCGTTTCTCGAATGGATGTTGAAGCATCCTTATGGGGTTGACGAAGCGCGTCACGGCAATAACCATTCGAGTTCTTATGATGTTCAGGTTGTGACATTCGCGCTTTTTGTAGGGCAATCAGATCTTGCGCAAATGATATTAAAAGGGGTGGGAGAAAGAAGGATTGCCAATCAGATTGAGCCAGATGGTCAACAGCCTCTGGAACTCGCACGCACAAAGGCACTTGGATACGCGAGTATGAATTTGGAGCTTCTTTTAGAACTCGCTGAGATTGGCCGACAGTGGGGTATTGATCTCGCCAATTATGAATCTACCGATGGGCGATCCATGCGACGCGCCTTTGATTGGCTTTATCCCTACTGGATGGGCGATCGCGAGTGGACACTTCCACAGATTCAACCCTTTTCTGGGGAGCCCGCATTTAGATGTCTGAGGCTCGCTGCTTACCTTTATTTAAATATGGATTTTGAGCCTGTGAAAGCCGAATTGGCCTGCATGAATCAGAAAGAGAAAGCGCAACAAATCTACAATCTTTTGGTGCCGCCATTTGAAGGAAGCGGTTTACACGCGCTCAGAATTTCCGAAGACGTCGTCATCCGTGATCCCCAGGTATTGGTCAATCCAGAATTTGCGAACGGAGACCCCGCCCTCTTGCCCGATCCAGAATTTGTGAATGGAGACCCAACCCTCAGTGAAGCCGAAGTCGCGTTTTTCAAAGAGAATGGTTTTCTTGTGAAACGCGGGTTTCTGAAAGAGAAGGAGACGTTTGACCGGATCGTGGATTATGTGTGGGAAAATGTGCCGCGTGAGATTGTCAAACGCGACGATGTGCAAACGTGGTTTGATGCGCCACACGGGCAGTGGACAGAGGTGGATGCCGAAAAGGCAGGGCAATTTACGCGCGGCACATGGAAAATGCGCTCGCGTAAAATTGGTACAGAGCCTTTTTTTGTCGATAAGATCGCCAACCACCCACGTATGCGGCAGTTGGTTTCATTGTTTATCGGCGACCCGGTTAAACGTTCAAACCGGGTGCGAGGGGTCTATTGTATATTTCCAAAACCACCAAATTCAGAAAGTCGTTTGGCCCCCCATGGAGACCATACAGCGGCTCAATTATCTGCAATGGTTTTTGTAGATACGGTGCCTCCGCACTCTGGTGGCTTCACAATCTGGCCGGGGTCACATTACATGAGTCACCTGTATCACACTACTGTTTACGGTCCCCTTGACCCCGACCTCGCAGAGCCATATAGCAAAGCCCGTGACAATGTGCTGAGAGAGATTGCGCCAGTGGAGTTTTCCGGCAAAGCAGGGGACGTTGTTTTCTGGCATCCTCGCCTTGTTCACGGAGGAGGTGTCAATCGCTCTGCTGAGCGCGATCGACCTGTCGTGCGTCTCGTTGTTCCTTGTGAGTATCAACGAGATGGTATGACGCCATATTTTAACCTGTCGCATGGACCAGCGCCAAACCGTCAGTGGTGGGTCGATACCCGAAACTTTCGAGAGGATGTGCCAGCGACCGCTGACAACATGTGGGACGGATGGGCATTTGATACCGGTACAACAGACGCCGGGGACTGCTCAGCGTGAGCGCAAATGAGATACCTTCTTGTGGCTCCATTGGAGGTGAAGCAATAATATGCCCGAAGCAGATGCTAAAAACAGTTGGTTTCGATCCCTTCTGGAATTTGGTGATTCACCCATCGACAAGCGTATCACCGAATTGATGGCAGAAGAATTGGAAACGCGCCTCCAACGCATTCAACAAGCCTTTGAAGCAGGCGCAAAATCAGATTTTTCGGGCAAAGACCGTCAGATGTTTGATCAAATGTGGCTCAACCAAAATCTAAACGAAGTCAACAAAGAATTGACAATAGATTTTCAAATCGAACTGGCAAACCTCGCAGAATGTGAGGAGAAAGGCATACAGCCCGGGCAGAGTCTCTACAGCCTGTGGCGCAATCCAAGGCTGATTACATTCTACAATTGGTTTGGGTCTAAAAGTACACAGATGCCAAATCGACTCACGCCTGAAACAGAGCGAACTTTGCTGGCTTTACTATGGGCGCGAACCAGGTACAAAAATGATATTTATGTCGCAAAAAAGAGCACCTGGTGGATCGCGGGTAGTGAGAATCACGACCTGAATACAAAAGCCTGTAATCTTTTAAGTGCGCGTATTTTTGCCAATGAACCCGAGTATGTTGACCGCATTTATCCCGACCTCGGTTATGGAGATGGCATCGGATACGGCGAGTCGGGCTATTGTGGGCAGGGCAGCAATGATCGACACGGTGGTGGGCGCGCAAATTGGGCGGACGGAAAATCTTATAACGCAGCCGATCATTACGATGCCTGGTTGCCCTATCTCAATGACTATTTCACTGAGCGTGCAAAGCGGGGATTCTTTCTTGAAAATGGTTCGCCTACCTATATGAAGTACACCATCAGTTATATTCTTATGCTCTACAATTTCTGTGGTGATGAGGGGCTAAAAAAGAAAATTGGCATGTTTTTAGATCTGATGTGGGCCGATTGGGCACAGCTACAAATTGCAGGTTTACGAGGTGGTCCCAAAACGCGCCACCACAAGACTGCTGGTGGATACGATTCTATGTCGGATCTCGCCATTTTCTATCTGGGTGGTGAGGGCAAAACCTCGTTCAACTATCCGCAACAACTCTTAAGCGACTATGCCTGGCCAAGAATCGTATGGGAATTGGCTCTGGATCGAAAAGGGCTCGGGTCATTTGCATATCTCTCTCGGGGCATTGGAGAAGAAGAACCTACCAGCCCTCGTCCATTGGGCACGGAGCGCACCGTGATGGGAGATACGCCATCGCGGTTTGTCAAATACACATGGGTAACGCCAGATTATGTGCTGGGTACTCAGATGGATCACCCTTATGCGCTTTACAACCACCTATCAACCGCCGGGCGCTGGCAAGGTCTGGTGACCAAAGATCCCAACACCCGTCTGGCAACCATTGCACTGGATACGCCAGAAGGAGAACGCGAAGGTGAAAATATCTACGATATGGAATTGGTGTATCACAGCGTCCAGCATAAGCAAGTGCTGATCACCCAACAAAGAAGACGTTGGGCACAATCCAATCCAGACTGGTATCCAGCCAATGACAATCGGTATGATCGGGAATTCGGGTTATTCTTAGGCAACGGATGGGATCGTATTGATGAAACAGATGGATGGATATTTGCAGAGAAGAGAAATGTCTATGTGGCAATACGGGTTATTCTTTTGGAAGCAGAGGCCGATGCCAAAGCCTGGGCAAAAGGGACCGACAGATACCGGGGCAACGTGGTTCTTAGAAACGACAGCTATAGATTCAATAACGATCAGACGATTTTGCAACTGACCAACAGATACAGTCCCGTTCTGATAGAAGCAGGTCGCAAGGCAGATCACCCAACATTGGAAAATTTTAAGCGTATGATTTTGCAGGGCGAACTCACACTCTATAGAACCGTGGTAACAAGAGAAACAGGCATTGTTGTTGTTTACAAGAGTGCCGCGCCTGAAATGGCAGAAATAGTATTTAATGCGGCCAATACAAGCGATGTGCCTGCAATTGGTGGAAAGTATGTCGATTATGAGCACCCAAAAGTTTTCGACAGCCCTTATATCCAATCCAATTATGATAGCGGCCAGATTGAAATTTGCAAAGGCGATTACAAACTCAACCTCGACTTTAACAATAATTTAAGGGACGAATGCTAACACCCTTCATCCTCAAAGTCAGGAGTAAAATATCATGCAACGCAATGCTTTCAAGATGCAGCTAAAGCCCGGTTACGAGGCCGAGTACAAAAAGCGCCACGACGAAATTTGGCCCGAACTGGCTGAAGAATTGGGCAAAGCTGGCGTCTCGGACTATTCAATTTTTCTCGATGAGGAGACGCTGACACTCTTTGCCGTGCAGAAGCTGACCGACGACAATACTGCAGATGAGTTGCCGGAGACCGCAATCGTCAAAAAATGGTGGGCCTACATGGCCGATATCATGGACACCAACCCCGACAACTCGCCGATCTGCATACCGCTGCAGGAAGTTTTTCACCAGGATTAGCAGAGTGTTTATAATGCGAATCATCAACCGCATAATGCTGGTCGTTATACTTATAACTGGGCAGACACAAGGAGCGGAACCGGTGAAGAAGAATTTTACCTCCGAAGCGGTCGTGGCTGGCTTTGAACAACGCGTGGATGCGATGTTTCGCGCTGAATCCGGCAAGCCGTTGGTGCGGGCAAAGAAACAGAAGCCACTCGATCCCGGGCGAGGAAATTATGTGCGGGCCTATTCCTATTCCATGGTGGGGTTTGCCGCACGCTGCCTCTACCTGAACGAGATGCTGGAAGAAGCCAATGCCGCACTTGCCGAAAATGCCCAGCATTATCTCGACAACCCCCTGGACATCAATGACCGCGACAGTTTTCACTGGCATGCGGAGGTCGTCATGCGGCTGATTGAGATGTACGGCACCAACGGCAGTAATCGCATCACCAAAAAAACCGAAGCCCTCGCTCTCAAGCCAATTTGGGAATACGTCAGGAAGGTTTCCCGGCTTGATAAGGCGGAATACGAGAAATCTAAGACCTGGTACATCTACCTGTCAGAGAATCATCATGCCATGAGTTTTACGGTCTGCTGGCAATTTGCCAAAATCGCGAAAGATCGGCCCGAATACAAGAATCTCAAGTATGATGACGGCGCTACGGCGGCAGAACATTATCGGGCCTGGAATGCGTATTTTGTGGTTTACTGCCGTGAACGTGCGCGCAAAAGCCTGTGCATCGAGATGATGTGCGACGACTATAACAGCACATTGATCAAAGGATTCTACAATTTCTACGACTTTGGTGACCCGCAGGTGAGACAGTCGGCCGGGCTGTTGCTCGATCTTTATTTTGCCTATTGGGCGCAGGAACAGATTGACGGCGTTCAAGGAGGCGGGCGGTCGCGCATCTATTTCTGGAAAGGGCTTAAGCAAAACCGGGAGCATGGCAATGCGCCGCTGGCCTGGTTCTACTTTGGCATCGGCAAGCAACCTGCTGTTTATGGTCATGACATGAACGCGGCTCTCAGCGACTACCGTCCGCCAGCCGTGGTAGCCGATATCGCAATCGACGTGGCAGGACGAGGACGCTACGAGGTGCGGCAGCGTCCCCAGGGTCTGGGAAAAACAGGTCGCCCTTTGAAGATTGCTGCTACAAAAGTGCCGACCAGGATGCGAACCGATGGAGGTGGTATTCTGCGCTACAGCTACTGTGATCCCGCCTTCATCATGGGAACGCCGATGACGGAAGCGAGGCCTCTGAAGGATTGGGCTGCGATCAGTGCGCAAAACCGCTGGCAAGGCGTGATCTTTGCCGGCGAACACGATGCGCGTATTGTTCCCATCGTTCGCCCCAAAGACAACCGGGTGGCCATGAACGCACAGTGGTCTGTGCAGAGCAAGGGAAGCTTAATTACCCAGAAGCTCAAGCACCATAAGGACGGTGCCGAGATGATCATCTGGATGTCGAAGAGCGGGTTGAGCGCGCCAGTGGAAGAGGATGGCGTGGTCTATGTGGAGGCCAAAGGCGCTTATGCGGCGATCCGCGTGGTCACAGGCGATTTCAAGTGGATGGATGGCGAGTTTGAAACGGATCGCTTTGTTCCCGAAAACGCGACCATGATCCCCAATGATGAATACGCACCGGTGATCATCGAAGTCATGGCCAGGAGCGATGTCACGAGTTTCGACGCTTTCAAAAAAAAGGTAAAAGCCTGTGAAGTTCATATAGATGGGACGGTGCTGCGCTACAAAACCATCTATGGCGATCAGTTGACCTTTGATACCAGTGCCAAAGCGGTACCCTCAATCAATGGCAAGCCGATCGACTACGCCCCCAAAAAAGTCTTTGAAAGCCCCTTTCTCAATGCTGAGTGGAACAGCGGGGTTGTCACCATCAGCAAAGGGACGCGAAAGAAGATCCTCGATTTTACAAAACAGGCAGAAGACAACCCCGACCGGTTCCTTTACACCAGGCAGGGCAGTGATCCTTCCTGGTCGTCCATTCTCGAAGAGAAACAGATTCCGATCGGTACGAACTCATATGTGGGAATAACAGGTTCAATAATTGACGTCAATAACGAGGTGGTAGAAAAGGGACCTCATGCCTTTCGCCCCATAGAAAGGGAAATCAACATTCACACACTGGGCAACAGTTTGATTCCTCGACGCGATTTTCACAAATGGTCGCGATGGTATCAGGAGGACGGAAGCACACAGGTGTTTCGCCTTTTTGATGGTGAGCACAATGTGCGCAATGCACGTGCCAATGCGGCTCGGATTGAGGCGTTTAGCAAAAAGAGATGGAACCGCGGTACCTGGCATGAATGGATTGGCACCTACACGATTGTGAAAGCGCAGGGGTGTGGCATCTTTCAGGTGAAAAACAGTGGTGAAGACTGGTCTATAATGTTGGTTATGACCGCTGATGGTGACATCGTATTCCAGCCGCGCAGAGCGACTTCTAAGACAGTATTAAAGAACATGGAAGGCAAGTCTTTTGATGTCCGCATTCGCGACAACGGCCATACATCTGAATGCTACATCAATGGGGAGTTTGTAGGACGCCACGACTGGGAAAGACCCAGTGGGCGCAGTACCTTTCGATGGGGTATGTACGTGGGCGGCAAAAAGCTTTCCAAAGATGCCTTATTGTTTGTAACAGGCGCTACAGTAAATCCTGAAGGACCCCCCACCAGGAAGTAGATGGTGGCACTCCTGGAAATTGAGCGTCCTTCTTATTTCACCGATTGTATTTGGAGGTCAGGCTGTGGATACTGAGAAACAAATGGATTTTTCTGTTGTCCCCTTTGGAAGTGGGGGACAATTAAAAATGATCTATGACAGAAGGCAGCGCCCTCAAGCCATCTTTATCAACAATCGAGTATATATCGTCTATAATGGCGGGGCACCAATGGATGCTGAGATCAGGGAAAAGACATATCCTTTTGTTATCTCTTTTAACCCCGAGACAAAGTCCTTTTCGTCTCCCCTACAACTGGGAACCAAAGGCTCAAACGACCAGCATTATTGCCCTATAATCTGGGCTGATAATGATGACTTTTTACATATTTTGTCAGGTTGTCACAGAACGCCAGGAACACATTTAATCTCAAAAAAGGTAGCGGATATTGGAAACAGTGTAAAAGACTGGTCTCCAGCCCCTGAAATAAGAAACTCGCTTTCTTATCCTACGGTTTATCACATATACGACAATAGACAAGTGATTTATTTCCGAACAGGAGAACACAGAAGTTCGTGGTCATATTTAATTTCAGACAATGAAGGTAAAACCTGGTCAGGGCCTGAAAATGATGTCACAGATTTAAACATGGGGGAAGAAACAGCAACAGTAGATGATCCGATGGACTTGAATGAGTGGTCTTCTTATCACACTTGCTTTCCGAGTAAAGATGGAAAGTTTTTGCACGCCGTATTTTGTTCTTATGATGACAATAAGAAGGATATCCCAGAAAAGTTTTACAATCCTCGTTATGGAACCAAAAAGAATCTCGGGATCAAATACAATCTCTATTATGTAAAAATCAACCTTCAAACGCATGAGGTCGCGAATTTTGATGGCGAGACAGTCAGAACGCCCATTGATATTGGCACTGCAAATGACAAATGCAAGATTTGGAATACCGATTGGAGAGGCGCAGGCGTTCCACCTGATATTGTCATAGATGAAAATGACAATCCGGCCTTTTTGCATGTGCTATCGGAAGATGTGCCCGACAGGTGCAATTACTATTATGTGAGGTATATTAATCATGAATGGATACAGACGGTTATCACCCCTGCCACTGATGATTGGAACAGTTGCTATCTCAGGCAGGATGAAAGTGGCACACTACATGCTTATCTGATAGTAGGTGATCACAAATTTATAAAAGGAAAACGTGGCAACATGGACTCCAGAGGTGGAGGAGATATTGAAGAGTGGATCTCCACAGATAGTGGATTCACCTGGCAAAGAGTGAGAGATTTGACGCCACGTGCCCCGGAGTATGCCGGTTGGAAATTTAACAATATTCAACCGATTAAAGATCCAAAAGGAAATATAAGAGATGGCATGCTCCTCTTTTACGGATGGAAAGACAGTGAACTGTGTAAAGCGAAAGGATTTCTGATTATAGATCAGAAATGGTGAGGGGTTACAACGCGATTGACAGTTAGCATTTTTATCGCCTGATGCATATTGATACCCAATCATCACAAAATCTTTTTTTTGGAGAATCGGATATATGACAAAACAAGACAGACCCAATTTCCTGTGGATCAGCAACCACGACTCCAGTGCCTGGAACTACGGTTGCTACGGAGATCAATATGCGGATACCCCAAATATTGACCGCCTATCGGCAGAAGGTGTGCGCTACACAAACGCGTTCACCGCTGGCCCAATCTGCTCACCGTCGCGCACCGGCATCTATACCGGTATGCATCCGACCACGCTGGGCACGCATCATCACCGCAGCGCGGTCATCCGCCCTGCAGGGGTTGAGCTGTTAAACACAATGCTGACAAACGCCGGTTATGCCTGCACGCAGCCGGACAATGACATCAATCTATACGTCTCCAAAGATGAGCGTGAACAGTATTACAACGCTGAAGATTTTTGGGAGAATCGCCCTGAAGACAAGCCGTTCTTCATGTATTACAGACTGGGCAGTTCCCACGCCAGTGTATTCAAACTGACGCCCGAGGATGCGCGGAAAGCGCGTTCCTCGCTCTTGAGCGACGACGAGTTGCACGACCCGAATGATGTGCCGGTTCCGAGCTTTGTTCCCGACACCCCCCTGTTCAGGGAACGGATGGCGCTCTTCTACGACGCCCTTACCAACGTCGATAAGCAAGTAGGAGAGATCCTGGACGAGCTTGAAGCGCAGGGGCACAGTGAAGACACTATTGTGGTCTATTGGGGAGACCATGGCACGGGTTATCCCCGGGGCAAAATCCACGCCTACGACGACGGACTGAATATCCCGCTGATCATGCGATTCCCGGAGAAGTACCGGCACCTGGCTCCGGCAGAACCCGGCACCGCGGTTGATGAACCCGTCTTGCACATGGACCTGTGTGCGACGACCCTGCAGCTATCAGGCGTTCCTGTACCCAAACACATCCAGAGCCGAAATTTGTGCGGTCCCAATAGAGATGAACCGAGAGAATTCGTCTGCAGTGCCAGGGATCGGCTGGACAACAACCCGGAAGTAATCCGTACAATCCGCACCCAAAAATACCGTTACTTTCGCAACTTCCTCCCCCACCAGCCATACGCTTCGTTCTATCCAGACGGTGGGTTCTTCGCGAAGGTCCCCGAGGAAGGAACGCCGGAACGCGCCTTCTGGGAGACCTCTTGCCTACCGGGCAAACAGAAGGTCCACGACCCCGACGGCGTGTTTCTGATGCTCGGCCCGCCGGTCATGATCAAACAGGACGGGTTGCCTGAGCACTACCAGCAGTTCCAAATCTGGCAGGATCACAAACCGGCTGAAGAATTGTATGACATCGAGAACGATCCCGAAGAGATAAATAACCTTGCAGATGACCCCGCTTTCAGCGACGTCGTGGATGAGTTGCGGCAAAAATTGTTCGGCTGGATGATCGAGACCCGCGATCTGGGGTTGATTGATGAACCGGAAATTGCTGCGCGAGCTGAGCAGTTCAATGGTGTGAGTCAGGCAGTCGGTGCGCACTGTGATAATTACGAGCGGATCCTGGAAACAGCGGACCTGGCGCGCATGGGCGAAGAAGCAAAGGAAGAACTCGCAAAACGACTTGGTGATCCCGACAGCGCCGTGCGTTTCTGGGCTGTCACCGGCCTGTGCTCACTTGGTGTGGAACGCGAGATGATCGAGCACCTATCCCCCCTCCTTGACGATCCCTCAATCAGCGTCAGCCTGGCCGCTGGGGACTATCTGGTGCGGGCAGGCGAAGGCGCCCTTGCCCTGCCTGCTTTTGAGCGCGCGCTGTCGAGCGATATCCTCTGGGCGCGGCTACGAGCCGGTGCCTATCTGTCATACCGCAGCCGCGAAGAACTCCAGCCCATGAAACCGCTTATTCCCGCCCTGGAGCAGGCCATAAATAAACAGGAGATGTTCGGACCGGAACACAATGCGCAACTCGAAAAGAACAATTACACAAGCGGGCTTGGTGGGCAGCGGGACGGCATCGTCAGGGTGTGGGTATTGGAGCGGGTGATGAAGAGAATTGAACTGTCCGCTAACCCTGCATAGAAGCGATAAACTTATATTTTAAAAATTGTTGAATGGAGGACAAACAATGGCTCAGATGACAGAATCGTCGATTGATCTGGACTGGCATGCGCTTTCAGAACAAGAAATCAGGCAGTTTGATGAGCAAGGCTATCTCATCGTGCGCGACGTGCTCGATCAGGACATGATTGACCGGGTCGTTGAGGCTGCTGATCGGTTGATTGCGAGTGACGACCAACACATGCGCACGGGACGACTGGGCTTTAAGAATTGTATTGTGAAAGATGATGCTTTTATTCCACTGCTAACCCACGCCAAATCGCTGTCGATTGCGGTACAGCTTTTGGGTGCACACATCCAACTGATGGTATCACAACTTGCTTATAGAGGCTCTTCCGATCCCTCGAAGAAAGTTCGGCGGGTCGGATGGCATCGCGATTATGGTGCAGCGACAAAAGTATTGGGAAATCATGTGCCCCGTGTTTTGTTAAAGTGCGCGTTTTATCTCAATGATCTGACCGAACCAAACTCGGGTATGACGCTGGTTGCGCCTGGCTCCAATCGCCACAGCAACCCCATTGAAGTCCCTGAAGGAGAGCCTGGACCAAAAGGTTATGTTGAAGCTTCTTTAAAGGCGGGTGATTGCCTATTCTTTGAAAATCGAACCGGGCATGCAGCAGGTATAAACACATCGGGTAACATGCGAAAGGCGATCATGATTGGTTATGGCTATCGTTGGGTTATGCCGCTGGATTATCGAAGCCAGGAGCCTGCCTTTATGGATAAACTGGATGAATTGGGTCGGTATTTGGTAGGTGAAAGATATCCAAAGATAGAGGGGTACAAAGCTGGCGGTGGAGATAGCCCACTTACGCCGTGGTGTGAAGAGAACGGTGCGCCAGAGATTAGACCGGTTGTTTAAGAAGGAATCAAATCTTTTTGATATTTCTGTGATTCGTTGACGCGCTTTTGTGTAACGCGGTATTATGGGATGAGGCCTATGGCGTCCAAAAACCCCAATGACCCGCCTTGGACCAAGTCGTGTAGCATTTTTCGCACGAACAAAAAAAGCGCATCATAAAACGTGGTTTAGCCGCAGTATTGACCGACCCATTGTGGCCGAACAAGTGTTGAAAAAAAAGGATATCACCGCGCTTCGGTGTCAGTTCGATACCGGGTTCCAGATCTAACGAAGGGATGTCCTTGTTCAGATCTTTCAGGTGCTCGTACTTGACCGGATCGGATTCAGCCAGGGCGCGTATCTTGCTGGGCGAACCAGGCCAAACACAGGTCCCGCCGCCCTGCGGTTCGATATCGCTTAGATAGAGGAGGCTGGTGATGCGATAGGGCCCGGGAAAGGTCTTGGGCACATGCTTCGGGTTGAGGCCGTCGATGTGCGGGTGCTGTGGCATGGTCCATTGCCCCGGACGCCCCAACAAATTTAGTGCAAAGATCGCTTCGGGTGAGTGCAACGAATCAATCGGTTCGCCCAGCAGCTGCGCTACAGCGTTGAGGTAGTCGTCTGTGGCGCAGGCCATCAAATCGGGATCCTGCACTCCGTTAAAGATCACCGCACCGCTGCCTTTGTTATACGTATCGGCGGTCTCCGGCACCGTCGACCAGGTGGACGCATCCCCCGCGTCCATGTCCATCAGCTTCCACATCGCCGCTTCGGCTTGAGCCGCGATCTGATCAGAAATCAGGCCGGAGGCCAGCAAGTAGCCGTTTTGTCGGTAAAAGGTGAGCTGATCTTCGTTTAGAGCCATAGGGTATTCCTCATTCGATGGTTTACAAGCCTTTTCTGCCATGTCCCATAATAGTTAATTTCTGAACTACGGCAAATATTGTTTTTTTGGGCTATATTGATTATCAATATTTGTTTGATTATCATGAGGTATGGACAACTTTTTCGTATCGTGATTGCATTCTGATTGTTGTGCAATTAAGTAGGGAGGTTTTTGTGGCCAACAAAGAGAAGCCCAATATTGTATTCATTTTGACCGATCAGTGGCGCGCACAGGCGACGGGGTATGCGGGAGATCCAAATGTTAAGACACCCAATCTCGATGCCCTGGCTCAAAAGAGTATTCGGTTGGATACGACTGTGTCAACGTGCCCGGTTTGTTGTCCGGCTCGTGCCTGTCTTTTGACCGGGCAATATCCACTGACGCATGGGATCTTTTTAAACCAGATTCGGCTTGAGCCCAATACGACCACATTCGCTGAGGTTCTAAAGTCACACGGTTATGACACCGCATACATTGGCAAGTGGCATTTGGACGGAGATACCCACGAGCAAAATTTCATCCCACCTGAGCGACGGTTGGGCTTTGACTTTTGGCGCGCGCACGAATGCTCGCACAATTATTACGATTCGCCCTATTATGATGACTCGGGTATTATGAAAAAGTGGGAAGGATACGATGCGTTTGCACAGACCGATTGTGCGATTGAGTATCTGGAGGGCAGGCAGGATGAAGACGATCCCTTTTTCCTTTTTGTTTCATATGGCCCGCCTCATAACCCTTTCCACAAAGTGCCGGAAGAATACAGAGCGCTCTACAATGAAGATGAAATCGTATTGAGAGACAATGTGCCTGCTGAGAGTGAAGCGACTGCCCGGAATGATATGTGGGGTTATTATGCGCATATTACGGCACTTGATCACTGTGTTGGGCGTGTTGAAGAAGCACTTGAACGCCTCGGGATGACAGAGGATACAATTCTTGTGTTTACGTCTGACCACGGTGAAATGAATGGGTCGCAAGGCCATGATCGGAAAATACGGCCCTGGGATGAATCCATTCTTGTTCCCTTTCTGTTGCGATTGCCAGATGGGACGAGTCGCCAAATCGACACCCCTTTTGGCATACCAGATATGATGCCGACGTTGTTGGATCTGGTGGGCGCGCCTGTACCGGAAGGCGTCGAAGGGGTGAGTTTTGCCAAACACATGCTCGGTGAAGCCGATGCGCCTTTGGAGGCTTCACTTTTTGGATGCTACGTTCCGTTTGCCAATTATTCTTATGAACATGGTGGCAGGGAATATCGAGGCGTTCGCACGAGCCGTTATACTTATGTGCGTGACCTGGAGGGGTCCTGGTTGCTGTATGACAATGAGGCAGATCCTTATCAGTTGGAGAACCTTTGTGGTCGGCCTGAGGTAGAATCTGTTGAAACGCATCTGGAAGGTTTGCTTTCGGATCTGTTGAAGGAACAGAACGACGCGTTTGAGAACGGGCAGGAATTGTTGGATCGATGGGGATATGAAATGGTAAATCCCCACGCATTTCGCAGGAAACAAATGTAAACGAAAATTAAAAAGTACTGTGAGCGAAAACGGATTGCAGCTTCTTTGGTTTAACAAGTAGGGAATACCGCGAACGACAAATTTGAGGGATAGATATGAATCAACCGAACATTCTTTTTGTGTTCACAGATCAGCAACGCACAGATACCATGTCGTGTTACGGCAATGATTGGATTCAATCGCCGCATTTGAATGCGCTTTCGGAGCGGTCTTTTGTTTTTGAGAATGCGTATGTTGGTCAGGCTGTGTGTACGCCATCGCGGGGTACGCTGATGTCTGGGTTGTACCCTCATTCGCACGGATGTGTGGCGAATGGGATTCATCTACGAGAAGATACAAAGTCGATTGCGGAAATGATGCCAGATACATATCGCAAGGCATATATGGGCAAATGGCATTTGGGCAACGATACCGTTCGCCAACATGGGTTTGATGAGTGGATCAGTATTCAGGATAATTTGCGGCATTTGAATACGATTCAAGATGCGCCGATGAGTTCCCACTATGAGTGGTTGGTGGCGCAGGGCGTTGAACCACCCTCGCATTTGGCACCGGACTTGAAACAATTTTCTGCAGGAGATCGCGCGCGTTTGCCAGCGGAACAACAGGTCGGGGCGTTTGTCGCGCAGGAAGCGGATCGGTTTATTCGAGCAAATGTCGATCAGCCCTGGTTGCTGGTGTGCAGTACGTTTGAACCGCACCCTCCATATACAGGGCCGTATGACGGTTTGTATGATCCTGAGGAATTGCCGGTTGGCCCGACGTTTTTGAAACAGCCTGAAGGGCATTCGCGATTTAATCGGGTGCGAGCAGAGCATTATGCAACGAAGAAGGAGGCAGGTGAAGATTTAAGTACGGAATTGGGATGGCGGAAAGTGAGATCGCAATACTTCGGAAATATGAAGATTGTGGATGATGCTGTGGGGCGGATCATTCAGGCATTGGAAGAGACAGGGCAACTGGAGAATACGATTATTGCTTACACGAGTGATCATGGAGAAATGGTGGGCGATCATGCGATGATGGAAAAGCGGACTTTTTACGAAGAGTCTGCGCGAGTGCCGTTTTTGCTCAGTGTGCCGTGGTTGAATAAGGAACAGAAACGAATCGATGGTGTGTTTGGGCATGCGGATTTGGTGCCGACGCTTTTGGATCTGGCGGGCGTTGAAGTTTCAGATCAGTGTGAAGGGGAGAGTTTGGCTGGTGCACTCACCGGTGAGCGCGATTTGAAGGATCACGTTGCATTTATGGAGTGGAATGGGATTGGCGATCGCAATTTAGGGAATCCAAGCATTAACTTGATGGCGACATTGCCCTGGCGATCTGTGGTGACGGGTGATCGCTGGAAGTTGAATTTGTGTGCTGGTGATCAGTGTGAGTTGTTCGACCTTAATACAGATCCTTATGAAGAAAACAATCTGTTTGATGTTCCTGAACATCGCGATCGCATTCGCGATATGGCGGCGAAGATTCGATTGTGGCAACATGAAACAGGAGATACTGTGCCTTTGCCAAGTGTTTAGAATCCCCTCTGTGTTTTTATCAATACTGATTTTCTGGAGATGTAATGGAGCAAATATTAACGCAGGAACAAGTGGAACGCGCGCCTGAAATCAGGCCGGTTGTCTAAAAAAGATAGGGAACGGAACAGAGGAAATAGAAGCGAACCAGGGTCTGGTTTACCTGACCATATAGAAAGGGAGATTCTCCGTGACACTTGAAGAAAAATTCATATTTGACCTGCAAGGATACATCGTTGTCAAAAATGTACTCTCTCAAGCCGAAGTAGACGAACTCAATGCAATTGCCGATCAAAAAATGGCCGACCAAGAGGAAGTGAATAACGGACTCAAGATTCCCCGCAGAGTCTCGCTCTGGGGCAAACCCTTCCAAAATCTGTTTGACCACCCCAACATGATTCCTTACCTCAGCGAACTCCTCGGCCCCCAATTTCGTGCCGACCACGACTACGGCATCTTTATGCGTCAAGGTGGGCGCAAAGGTGGCCTCCATGGTGGGGACCATCGTGCAGGTACGCACTATTACAAATATCGCGACGGCGTCATGCGCAATGGCTTGACCGTAGTCGTCTACTTCCTTGCACCCGCCCCCCCAGGTTCTGGCGGATTCTGCTGCGTACCCGGTTCACACAAATCCAATTTTGCCCTCAACGTCCCTGAAGAGGTTCGCTCCTTTAAGCGCATCCCTCACTACCTCGCCAATCCAAGTGCAGAAACAGGCGACGCCCTCATCTTCACAGAAGCGACGATGCACGGAACCTTGCCCTGGACTGCTGAAAACGAACGCAGAACCCTACTCTACAAATTCACCCCCGGCCACGCTTCCTACGCATCAATATACTACAATCACGAAGACTACGAAGACCTGACCGAGCAACAAAAACGCGTTCTCACGCCCCCATCCGTCCGCCGTCCTAACGTAGTGGAAACGGCATAGAGACAGCAAGGAGAAGGCAATGGATAGAATTAGAATAATGGCATCGCTGGTTATTCTCGCGACTTTTACGATTTCCGTAGCGTTTGCTGCCGATTCCGAGAAGGATTCTGGTATGAATTGCGACATGTTCAATATTGAAGAGATTCTTGACGAAAGCACGCTGGATATAAAGACGTTGGAAGATTGGCACACGGACAAGCCGACAGGCACGACGCGACAGAAGCTAATCGAAATCAACGTCGCCGAATGGTGGCCTGGACAAGATTATCGGATTCCAGTGCGCATGATTGTGCCGCTCGAAGGTAAAGCAAAGGGCTTTCATATCACAGGAGGAAGTCCATATGAAGCACTGATGAAAGATTCGAAACCAAACGCCTTTCAGGCAAAACTGTTAGCCAATGGCGTTGGCATTGTCAGGACTGTTGTCAAGGTGTTCAATCAGATCCCGGGAAAACAGGGACTGGAACAAGAGGTGGGACAATTGTTTCTGAAAGACCTTAACCCGCGATACACGACGGTCTGGATTTGGTCGATGACTTTAATGCGGGCTGTAACCGCCGCGTATGCGGAAACCGATCATTTTGAAAAAGGCAAAGTGGCCGGCTCAGGCGGCTCCAAGAACGGCATATCGCCTGCTACCGCCTTGATTAATGACGAGCGTTTTACCGCGACATGTTCCAATAGAGCCTTTGCTTACTATTCGCCGACTCGAAGATTTGACAGGGAAGAGATGGATAACGTGCGAGCGGCAAACAAAGCATTCTTTGAGGCTGTCAAGGCAGGCAATGTCGATTTAAACAAACAACGCGCGCGTTGGTATCAAGCCAATATGGTGGGAGGAAAGAGGAGTCTGCATGAACTTGCGTTGAAAGCGGGAAGATCCTGGGACGAAATACACAACCTGGCAGATTGCATTCTTAGCAGATTGTGTGTGACAGAGAATTGGGATCGGCTAACGGAGCGAGGCGTCGATATGCTTTTTCAGCCGGGAACACATGACTATGTTGCATTTGACATTCTTTGGGGCGCGCAAAACCATCCTCAGTTGCCGGTCTATTACGAACCCAATGGTGGACACAGACAAACACCGCATAGCGCGGCAGCAAAAAATAATCAGAATCTCAATGCCTTCCTCTGGCATCACTTCTTTGGCGGCGAGCCCTTGCTACAGCCTCCGAAGTCGAGCCATAAAGTCGACAAGGACAAACTAAGTGTCAGCGTGAGTTTTAATGAAGGACCTCAGCCGAAAAGTGGACGCATATGGTGGATCTACGACCGCGCTCCGGCAGGTTCCGCCCCATTCTTGCACGAGCAAATCCCCGAAGACCAATGGATGGAGATGGAATATGATGCAAAGACTGGCGTATGGACGGCAGCCATACCGTTAAAGGAGGGGTTTTCTCGGATCGATTTCTTTAGCAATTATGGACGAGAGGTTAACGGCTACAAGCAGTATCTTTCATGCCCTTATACCCGAGTGGAACTTTCGCCATCTCAGCATTGATGGCTGAGGTGAAGCAAATGGGATCATTGGGGTTGCGCGTTCGTTTTCCTAAAAATTATGGCAAATCCTACCAGTCTACAACCGATCCATCATCGAGACCGTAACTGGTGCTGCGGGGCCGGGGTTCGCCAACCTGTGCCATGAGTTTATCTTCATCGATGCTAATACCCAAACCAGGCTCAGTTGGTATTGTTCATCTGTTAGACTCCTGACTGATTGATTTTCTCCAAATGAAAAAACTGGTTTTACTGATGTGATTCCACCGTATTGAATCGTAAACTTCCAGTCCCATATTGTGCTCCTCCAATCAGGTGGTTTTAGTTTTTTGCATGGTCACTTCCCTATTTCTCTGTAAGTTGAAATTGTATTTATTTTTCACCTATTTCAGTTTCGCCAGCACGATCCTGAGGATTCATCACCATCCATAAACGCAGCACATTTTCCATTAATTCTGGGCCACCTGTTATGGCTTCATAATGTTCACTTTGGTTTGATGCTTTTGGCAGAGGGGATTGATCACTCAGAAAAGTTTCTACCGATAAGTCCATATACGTTTTTGCTTTGCTTAAAAAACGTTCTGCCCCTGTTAATTCATACGCACTCATCATCATATTAAATATGCTGGAATAATTGCTGGGATAAAGTACTGCTGACGGCGGAGGATCTTCGTTGTAATAGGCATTCACCGCTTTCATAAAAAGGATTCTATAGCCTTCAATACCTGTTAGTTTATACCGCGCATAACATTTGTTTGCCTGCTCGGTACTTCCCGATCCCACCCCATAACCAGCCGACCACATTTCAGTCCAGGCATCCGTTCCAGTACTTGACCTCCGAAAATTCCCCGGTACAAGGGTCATAAGATTGGCGGATTCAAGAAATCCTTTTCCGCCTTTTGACGGATCGTGATCAAAACTTAAATACAAAGAATCTGTTCCTTCTGACAATTTCTTCATCCTATTTGCAAGGTCTGCGGGCATAAAATCCTTTGCGCGATAAAGATTGGATGCCAGATTCATACTTTGTTTCAAAGAATATTGCTCAGGAAAATCTGATGCATATAAGATCGCACCTTTATCGGTTGTATTTCGCTCATAATAATTCAATACGGTTTCAATGGCGGTTAAAAAAACTTCTTTGCCAGTTTCCCGATATGCTTTTGTCCAAACATAGATATAATTGCCGCCATGTGCGGGAAAAGCTCTTCCTTTTCCAGGACTATGCGTGTCATAACTGGCATGTCGGCTAAACTCGCCCGCTTCTGGTCCTTCGTGCGCATAAATCTGGTGTTCCCATAATCCCAGTGCAAACTTTTCAGCAGCTTCCGGATTAAATTCCCACACCTTGTCCCAATAATTGAAAATTTTGTACTCGTGTGTCAAAGATCGAGTACCCATTTTAATAGGCGCCTCTGTAAAAAAATCCCAACCGATGTGTTCTCCCCAGGCCATAAATCCCGTTTCAGGACTTTGGCAGTTGGCAAAAAACCATTTGATTGCTTTATCCGCTTCCCGTGCATACTTGTCATCTCCGGTGATTTCTGTCAAATGATAAAGTATGCTGTATAAACCATTATCTTTTGACGTATTTGAACCACGCCAAGTGCGATCGCCATTGCGGATACCTTTGGGTGCATCGGGAGGATTTTCGCGATATACATTTCCGGTTTCCCGGTTAAGCGTTGTGGCAAAAAGGGGCGAATGTTCTCTTCCGTAACGGTCGCGCCCGTGGATAATCATATAATCGGCATAAGCCTTTACTATGAGAAAGTATTTAGCACCTTCCGATTTTGACAAATCAATCGTGCTCAAATCTTTGGCCGGCAGCTCGGTGGGGCTTTGGGCCGCGACGTTGCCCGCGGTCAAAGCCAATAGCAATGCAATGGTCAGAGCCCTGCCTATCTTCGCACCTTTGAATGGTCTTGCTTTCATTTTTCTTCCTCCTCAATGTATTTGAAATCACCAAAACTACTGCTGGTGTCCAGGGGCAGGATTCGGATGCATACTACAAAAAGAGACAGACATGAAGCAAGCGAATTTGTTCAGGGTGATTTTCGAGCAAAATCCCAATAACATATATCGCCTTCCGTAAGTACCTGTCTTTTAAGAATTGTTGAAATCCAACTCTTTTTTTTGTACAATGGTTCGGTATTGAAGTCCGTACAATGGTTCAGTATTGAAGAAAGAAGGGTTATTTCCATGAATACAGCATTGGCAGCACTGAGTACAGAAGAGATCCAACAATTTATTACGAACGGATTCCTCGTTAAACGAAATATTCTCGACCCCAAACTTTGTGCTGCAGCGCGGGACAGGCTGTGGGCGGGAAACACCTCAAGTCATTTGCGCCGAGACGATCCTCAAACCTGGCTAAACGGTCTTCCGGAGGCAGATCGTCAAAGCACGCCTGATGGCATGAATGATCGCACCGGTGACCACGGCTGGCGATTGCGTGAACTCTCTGGCGACGAGGACTTAATCAACTTGCTTCCACGCCGTGTATTCCCGTGGTTTGAGCAACTTCTCGGCGAAGGTGAAGTTGTGACACCAGAGGTAACTTCCTCCGCGGCCGATCCAGATCCGCGTGGAAGTCGGTTGCGTGGTTGGCCAGTCTGGGGTGGCAAGGAGTTGCGCGGTATGTATTGCGTGCTGCCGAGAGAGCGTCCTGGCGACTCACCTGCTCTGGCGGATGCCGTCCGTGCCGGTGCACACATTGATCCCGAGCCGGTGCATCTGGTGGCAAGCGCATACGTTGATCAGGTTCCCAGGGGTGGAGGTGGCATCGCCCTTTTTCCCGGCAGTCACCGCTTGCTCTACGAAGCAGAGCCGGACTCTGTAGATCTTGCCCGCTATTCAATTCTACATTCGCCCCATCCGGAAAGCGGCGCTGCGGCATTTGTTTTGCCGCAGCCTGCAGGACTCAAGGACGCACTCGCCGACATTGAACCCTTTGAGTTTTTTGGTGACGAGGGCGATGTGGTTTTGTGGCACGGGCGAATGTTCCACTCGGCAACGCGGAACTACAGCAATCCTCCGCAGATTCGACAGATGATTCTTTATGATGCTTACAAAAAATCTGTATATGACAGAGTATATAACGGCCGTTATGTCAAAGGGCCACGACCATCGCCACCGCCCAACGTGAGAAAACTCCACGAACTTGAACTTGGGCCAGAAGTTCCCCCGCCAGAGCCTCGCCCGGAAGGTCCGGGGCTTTGGGATGATTGGAGCGAGGCTGTTCGCACGGTTGCAGCTTCTTTCGCATCGAGGCCATCGGCGAGACGGAGCACCTGAAATCAGGCCGGTTGTCTAAGAGACAGCCTGGAACCAAAATAGGTCTTAGCGAGCCACACCAAATCTGCAAAGGAGAAGGCAATGGATAGAATTAGAATAATGGCATCGCTGGTTATTCTCGCGACTTTTGCGATTTCCGTAGCGTTTGCTGCCGATTCTGAGAAGGATTCTGGTATGAATTGCGACATGTTCAATATTGAAGAGATTCTTGACGAAAGCACGCTGGATATAAAGACGTTGAAGGACTGGCATGTAGATGAGGTGATAGGCACGACGCGACAGAAGCTCATCGAAATCAACGTCGCCGAATGGTGGCCGGGACAAGATTATCGGATCCCGGTGCGTATGATTGTGCCGCTCGAAGGCAAGGCGAAGGGCTTTAGCATTACGGGAGCCAATCCCTATGAGACGTTGATGAAAGACTCGCGCCCAACCGACTTTCAGGCAAAACTGCTGGCAGGTGGCGTTGGCCTCGTTAAGACGCACGTCAAGGCGTTTAGGCAGATTCCGGGGAAACAGGGTTTGGAGCAAAAAATGATGCGCAGGTTCATGAAAGACCTGAATCCTCGATACACGACTCTCTGGATTTGGTCGATGACCTTAATGCGGGCAACCACCGCGGCGTATGCGGAAACCGACTACTTCGAAAAAGGCAAAGTGGCCGGTTCGGGCAGCTCCAAGAACGGCATGTCGCCTGCGGTCGCCTTGATACATGACGAGCGTTTTACCGCGACATGCTCCAACCATGCGTTTGCTTACTTTTCGCCGACTCGAAGAGCCGACAGGGAAGCAACGGCGAAAGCTGAAGAGGCAAACAAAGCATTCTTTGAGGCTGTAAAGGCCGGCGATATCGACCTGGATCCAAAACGCGCCAAATGGTATCAAGGCGTTATGGTGGGATCTGAGCGCAGTATGGGTAAGATGGCGCTGAAAATGGGGAAATCCCTGGACGATATGCAAAGCTTTGCGGATCGCTTACGGCCCGGGGTGAGCGTTACGGAGAATTGGGATCGTCTGATGGAGCGCGGCGTTGATATTCTTTTTCAGCCGGGAACGCATGACTATGTCGCCTACGATATTCTCTGGGGAGCGCAAAACCATCCCCAGTTGCCAGTCTATTACGAACCTAACGGTGGGCACTCGCAAACGCCGCATGTCGCTGCTGCAAAGGACGAACAGAATAAAGACGCCTTCCTCTGGCATCACTTCTTTGGTGGCGAGCCTTTGCTACAGCCTCCGAAGTCAAATTATAAAATCTCCAAGGACAAACTAAGTGTCAGCGTGCGTTTTAATGAAGGACCTCAGCCGATAAACGGACGCATATGGTGGATCTATGATCGCGCTCCGGCAGGTTCCGCCCCCTTCTTGCACGAGCAAATCCCCGCAGACCAATGGATGGATATGGAACGCGATGCAAAGACTGGTGCCTGGACTGCAACCATACCGTTAAAGGATGGGTTTTCCCAGATCGATTTCTTCAGCAATCATGGACGAGAGGTTAACGGCTACAAGCAGTATATTTCAAGCCCCTATACCCAGGTGAAACGCTGAGCTGATGGATTTTCGACCCAATTTAAAAGACAGGAGAACAAACAAATGAACCATGATCAATCGAACCATCCGAGCAACATTTTATACATCTTCACCGACGATCAGAGCTTTCGGTCTGTGAGTTGCTATCCCGAGGCGCATTCGTGGATCAGTACGCCAAACATTGATCGTCTCGCCCATGAGGGGATGCGTTTTTCCAACTGCTATACCAGTGCCTGGTGTGCGCCTTCACGCGCCACGTACCTGACCGGAAAATTGCCGCATGGCGTGATGAGCATGCACCTGCCCACGAGCTACCCAAACTATGTCCGCGATCCAGACCAGTGTCCGTACTGGCTCGAGAATCTCCGTGAGAACGGTTGGTACACAGGCATCGTCGGCAAATGGCACACAGGTCCCGATCATGGTCACGGTCGGTACTGGGATTTTTCTGCCATCTGGGACCACAGCCAACCCGAGAAATACGGGCCCTACTATGTCAATCAGAATATGAGCATCAACGGGGGGCCGCCGGAACCGGTTGGCGGCTATTCTACCGATAACTACACGGAGTATGCACTTGAATTTCTCCGTGGACGGGCAGAAGAACCGGATAAGCCCTGGCACCTCTGGCTGTGCTATGACGCAGTACACGGCCCCTGGAAAGTGGCTGACCGCCATCTCCAGGATTATCCAGATGTTTCCCAGGTCCCCACGCCAGAAGACATCTATCCGCCGCGCCCGACCAAGGCGACACATATGCGGGACTATGGTGTTTGGCGCGAGGGAGATCACGGCCAACCGGTAGGCATCCGGGATGGACGGACCCTCACCGATTGGGAACAACAATACAACCGGGGCGTGCGCGCCCTGGATGAAGGGGTTGGCAGGGTGATCGGCGCCATAGAGGAGATGGGGCAATTAGATGATACCCTGGTCGTCTTTACGTCGGACCAGGGATTTGCCTGGGGACAGCACGGCTTTCGACTCAAGGTGGCGCCCTATGATGCCAATATCAAAGCACCGATGATCATGCGGCTGCCGGGACGGATTCCCGCAGGCACAGTATGCGATGTGCCAATCGGTGGCCAGGATATCCCGCCTACCTTTCTCTCGTTGATCGGCATGGAACAACCCTGGAAGATGCACGGGGAGGACCTGACACCATTGCTCTCCGATCCCAACGCCGAATGGGATCGCCCGCTGCTGATGGAGTGTACGGGTCATTATTTTGGAGAAGACACCGATGTCGGCTGTGGCGAGCCAATAGGCAATCCTCCTATCCCCTGGTGGGTATCTCTGTGCACGGGAAAGTACAAATATATCCGCTGGCTCGTCCCCGGGGAGATCGAAGAGATGTACGATCTCGAGAATGACCCCGAGGAACTGGAAAACCTCGCTTTGGAATCCGATTACCACGAGTTGCTCGCCCAATTGCGGCAAGGAACCATTGATGAGCTTCGACGCACGGACGCGGGAATGGTCGATAACCTGCCACCAATCAAGGTAATGACCAGAGAGCAGCTTCTCGGCGGGTTTGCGTGAGTTCTTCCACATTCTGGTAAAAACCCAGGCGTTTCAAACGAAATAAAAACCGGCTATCTGGGAAAATCGACAACCGGTTCAAGATTACCGGGTAGATCATTATGGGCACAAAACCAAATTTTCTCATCATTGTTACAGACGATCAGGGCTACGGCGATCTGACCGCATTCAATCATCATGCGCCGGACGTGCAAACGCCAAACATGGACCGGCTCGCTGAGCGCGGCGTTCTCTTTTCACAGGCCTATGTGACAGCTCCCGTATGCAGCCCTTCGCGTGCTGGATGGAATACGGGACGGCACCAGGTGCGCTGGGATCCGAAATCCTCCTTTTTATGCGGACATCCAGAAACAGAAAAGAACATCGCCGAAATCATGAAGGCTAACGGCTATACCACAGCGCGCTTTGGCAAGAATGACTACGGCCTGGGCTTTCACGATCACGAAGCTCACGAATACCCGCTGAACCACGGCTATGACGAGTTTCTCGGTTTTTCGGCACACGGCCACGACTATTTTCTGCTCACCAGAGATATCGAAGATCGCACGCCCGATCCAAAAGGGCACAGCGCGGTTGTTGGACCGCTTATGCACAACCAGGGTTACAAAGAATTTGGAGAAGGTTATCTGACGGAGATCTTCACCGATGCGACAATCGATTTTCTCGAAGGCCATCAGGAAGAACCTTTCTTTGTAACACTCTCTTACAACTCCGTGCATCACCTGATTCACCAGGTGCCAAAGCGATACCTCGACAAGCACGGCGTAAGGGAGATCCCAAACTACGATCCGGAGACCATGGGCGGGTATGAGGACTGGTTCAAAAGGTATGTCACCCTCGGCGAGATCAATGCCGACGAGTTTCGCAGATACTATCTGGCGAACCTCAACTGCCTCGACAACAATATCGGTCGCCTTCTGGACACGTTGGATCAGCTATCGCTTGCCGACAACACCATCGTGATCATGTTTTCAGACAACGGAGGCGCACCGAACACCGGTGCCTGCAACCTGCCGCTTGCCGGGAGCAAGTTTACGCTCTGGGAGGGCGGGATTCGCGTGCCATTTATCCTCGCCCGTCCAAATGAGTCGGCGTCTGGAACGATCTGTGACAGGACGATCTCAACGCTCGATATTCTTCCGACCTGTTTACAGGCGGCAGGCATCGAACTGCCCGAAGGATTGGACGGTCAACCCATCCCAAAAGATGTCACAAAAATCGCAGACAAGCGAGACCTCTTCTGGCGCTGGGGCGACAGTTATGCCGTGCGCTCTGGTGATTGGAAACTATTGCATAAAGGTGGCAGGAGAGGTCAAGAGCCGTCCTGCGATGGGATCGTTGAACGCACAGAGCTTCTCCAGAATACCTGCCTGTTTAACCTGAAGGAAGATCCCTCCGAGAGTCAAGATCTTGATCAGCATCCCAAGGTCGTTGAGCGCCTGAAGGATCTGTACGCGGCCTGGTCTGAGGAAGTCGATGGGAGCTAAGAGATGAAAAACATTGTCGTAATCACCATTGAGCATCTTGCCGCTCGCGCATTGGGATGCTATGGCAATCCCGTCGGAGCGACACCTCATCTGGATCGCTTTGCCAGCGAAGCCATCAGGTTTGAAAACTGCACCGTACCTTCTCCGCTCTGCGTCGCATCACGGGTCGCATTTTTCACGGGTCGTTATCCCAGCGTTACAGGTTCCAGAGACAACACGCTGTTGATGCAAGAAAAGGAAGCGTTTCATCTGCCAGGACTATTGAAAGATGCTGGTGTCGGCTGTGGCCTATTTGGGAAAAACCACTGCTTTCCAGATGCCGAAACTGCAGGATTTGAAGCGTGTATTGAAGAGTCGCCACTTCGACAAAAGCAGCGAGAAGCCTATGGGAAGCCATTTCCTGGGCCTGCAATACCCATCGACCCATCCGTGTTCGAATCACAAACAAGACGTTTCCGTTGGGGAGATCACCCAAACCCAATCTGGTATGGCGGAACCTACCCTTTCGATCCTGCTGAATCTCCAGCAAGAGCCAATGTGAATCATGCCCTCGATTATCTCGAACGGAAGGGTGACGAGCCTTCGTTTGTGTGGTTGAGCTTTTCCGATGTTCATCCGCCCTATCGGGCACCCGAACCTTTTGCCACGATGTACAGACCAGAGGACATGCCTCTCCCACATAGACCTGAGGGTGAATTGGACTCAAAACCATTCGTTCAGCAAGTCTATTATCACGGCGGGTGGCTGCATCTCATGGATGACGAGCAACTGCGGCAGACAATGGCGTATTACTATGGCATGCTCAGGCACCTGGATGAATGCCTGGGCAAATTCTTTGATGGACTAAAAGCGCTTGGTCGTTGGGACGACACCATCATTGTTGCCACAGGTGACCACGGTGAGTACCTGGGCGAACACGGACTCATTCGGAAAACAGCTGCATTCTACGACTGCATTGTCCAGGTCCCATTGATCGTAAGGGGTTTGGAACATGCACGGGATGGTGCAACCAACGCACTGCAAATTGAGCAAATCGACTTGATGCCTACATTACTCCAGAGTAGCGGAATCTCGATCCCGCCGGGTGTTCAGGGTAGAAGTGTGACAGATATGATGTCGGGTATGGCTCCAGAAAGAGACTGTACCTATGCAGAAGTTGGCAGCCGTCAGCCTTTGCCAGAGGGAGGACCAGAAGCAGAATTGGACGCGCTGAAAGCCGGCATAAGTCGGACTGAACCCGTACCTGAATTGCCGCTGGTTGAGTCGGGAACATTCTTCCTTTCTCGGGGTCGCATGGTTCGAAACGAGAAGTGGAAATACGCACATTATGTGAATGATCGTTCTGAACTTTACGACTTGCAGAACGACCCGGGCGAACTCGTGAATCTGGCAGGAAATCCGGACTATCGAGATCGGGAAGAAGCCATGCGCAGCAGGCTGCTGGAACGAACAATTGAAGCTGGCGACCCTCGTTGACATCTTGCTACAATTCGTCCGCAACGCGAAAGGAACAGATATGGAACGACCGCATATCATTCTCATAACAACGGACCAACAACATCACAGAATGGCGAGTTATTCCGGTGATCCTTATGTCAGTACGCCCAATTTGGATAAACTGGCTGCAGGTGGTAAGAGATTCGAACTCACCTACGTTTCCAATCCAGTTTGTGTCCCATTCAGGTACGCCCTGGTCTCAGGCCATATGCCGCACACTTTTGATGGCCTGGAGCATAACTCCAAGGGGATGGCTTCGGAACATCCGCGGATTTTGGACCATATTGATACGCCATTGATGGGGACACTCCTCCGAAATTGTGGATATGATACGTACGCCGGCGGTAAGCTGCACGTAGAGGGCACCCAGGTTTTCACGAAAGAAAAGGCAGAGGAATTCGGATTTAAGTCGATCACAACCGATCAGAGGGATGAGCTTGCGGAGAGATCTGCTGATTTTCTCAAAAACAGAGATTCCGATCGCCCGTTCTTCCTCTGGGCATCGTTCATTAATCCACACGATATATGTAAAGTTCTGGATGAGGATGGGAAGCCGACACATCCTTCGGATCCAGGAGACAACTTGCCTCCCTTGCCGGATAATCACGCACCCCCTCAGGATGAGCCAAAGTGGATGCAGAGATTCCGTGATGGGACGCTGGGAGACGAGGAGACAATCGAAATCGGCCTCAACCGAAGATTCGGTCAGCGTGCAATCCACTGGACCGAACACGAGTGGCGGATCTACCGTGCGGCTTACCGTTTTTATATGGAGGACCTGGACCAACAGTTGGGTGTGATACTGGATGCGCTCGATGACGCCGGTCTGCGGGAGAGTACGGTTGTCATATTTACAAGTGACCATGGCGATCATGATGGGGAACACGGATTGACAATGAAGCGGTCGTTCTACGAAGCGTCGTCACACGTACCGCTCACAATCAGCTGGCCTGGAAGAGTTTCTCCAGGTCAGATCGATGCTTTGGTCAATAATGGGATCGATCTGCTTCCGACGTTATGCGACTTTGCCGAAGGAGAAATTCCAGATTCACTACCCGGTAGAAGCTTGAAACCCCTTGCTCTGGGCGAGCAACCCGATTGGCGGGAATTCGTCGTTGCCGAAACTGTTGGCGGTAGAATGGTAAGGTCTGCCAGGTACAAGTACTCCATTTTCCACTACAATGGTACGTCGGAAGAAATGCTTGTCGATATGGTTTCGGATCCTACTGAAACAAAGAACCTCGCCAATGATCCTGAATTCATTCAGATCCTGACGGATCACCGAGACCGACTATCTGATTGGGTCCAGGCACACGCCGACACGCAAGGCACCACCTACCTGAAAGCCCTGGCATCGTAGTGGCGTAAAGGCTTACCGCCTACTGTGTTTTATCCTTGCAAATCGGGAGTCAGACTCCCATATTACAAGAATGAACATCAACAGAAAAATTCAGACAAAGGTCTCTGAATACGCGAGGTACTTCCCTGTCACGGCAATTCTGGGGCCTCGCCAGTGTGGAAAGACCACCCTGGCCAAGACGTGGCTTGCTGAACAGCCGGCGTCACACTATCTCGACCTTGAGCTCCCCTCCGACGTCGCACGTCTGGCCGAGCCTGAAGATTACCTCCGCCGCCATCGGGATCACATCGTCTGCCTCGACGAGATCCAGCGCGTCCCCGAATTGTTCCGCGTACTTCGCGGGCTCTGCGATGAGACCGGTTCTCCGGGACAGTTTATGGTGCTGGGATCGGCTTCTCCAGATCTGCTCCAACAGTCGTCTGAGACGCTCGCCGGTCGCATCGGTTTCATCGAACTGGCGCCCTTTGTCGAAGAAGAGATCGGGGTGGAGAATCAGTCAAGGCTCTGGCTGCGAGGCGGATTCCCGCGAAGCTATCTGGCCCCATCAGACGGAATGAGCCGGGCGTGGCTGGACAGTTTCATCCAGACGTTTCTCGAACGCGACATTCCTCAACTGGGTATCCGCGTACCCGCGATAACGCTACGACAATTCTGGGAGATGTGCGCTCACCTGCACGGGGATCTGTGGAACCACGCCAAAGTGGCTTCTTCCCTGGGCGTAACGGGCAAGACGGTTGGACATTACCTCCGCATCCTTGAGCAGGCCTACATGGTAAGGCGGCTTTCGCCCTGCGCGGCCAACGTCAAGAAGCGCCTTGTGAAGAGCCCCCGTGTTTATCTCAGAGATACCGGCATCCTTCACCGGTTGCTGCGTTTGGATTCTTTCGACGACCTGGATGGCCATCCGGTTCGCGGCAACTCCTGGGAAGGATACGTCATCGAGCAAATCGCCGCGGCGGTGCCCGACGCCGAACTGAGCTTCTACCGGACCTCGGCTGGCGCTGAGATCGACCTGCTGATCCGACGGAGAAATAAGCTCGTCGCGGTGGAGATCAAAGCATCGTCGTCGCCCCGCCTCGAGCGCGGCTTCTGGTCGGCGCTGGACGATGTCCAACCGGATCAGTCCTGGGTGGCGGCACCAGTGGATGCACCGTTTGCCTTGAGCGAAACGGTAACAGTTGCGCCACCTGCCGTCATCTGCAATGCACTGAATTCGTGAATCGATATTAAGGAGAACCGCAATGGCTGAATCGAAAAGACCCAATATCGTATTTGTCTTCGCCGACGATTGGGGGTGGGGTGACTTGAGTTGCTACGGCCACCAGTTTGTAAAAACGCCAAATCTGGATCGGCTCGCTTCGCAGGGCATTCTCTTCTCACAATTCTATGTTTGCTCGGGTGTGTGCTCACCCAGCCGGGCAGCGGTCATGACGGGTCGTTTTCCTGCCCACTGGGGCATACATGGCCATTTTGCCCGTCACGAGCAGAACGCCCTACGCGGCATGCCAGACTGGTTGGATCCCGATGCAACGACCATCACGGGTCTCCTGCAACAAAGTGGCTATGCTGTTGGCCACTTTGGCAAGTGGCACCTGGGAAGTGGCGAAGAAGCACCCAATACCACAGCTTATGGGATTGACGAATCCAAAACATTCAATGCGGTCGGACCCGCCATTGAGATTCCCGAAGGCAGATCTCAATCTACAGAGGTAATTATAGATGAAACCATATCCTTCATCGAAAGACATCGGGATGAGCCTTTCTTTGTTCAAGCGTGGTTGCTTGACACCCACGCCACTCTGGATCCTACAGAGGAGCAGATGGAACCCTATATGAATCTTACCGCTCAAGGCCTGGAAGACAAACACAAAGGTGCACTACGCATCTACTATTCTGTCGTTACCAACGCAGATTACCACATTGGACGGCTCATGGATCGGCTGGATCAACTGGGCCTTTCCGACAACACGATTGTCATCTTCTCAGCTGACAACGGCCCTGAGGATATCCACTTTCGAAATGCGTCACACAGTGGCGTCGGTTCCTCTGGTCCCTTTCGAGGTCGAAAAAGAAGCCTCTACGAAGGCGGTGTGCGAACCCCTTTCATTCTTCGATGGCCAGGCAGTGGCGGACCAAAAGGCAAAGTTGACAACACGACGCCCTTATGTGCCATAGACCTGTTGCCTACTTTTTGTTCCATCGCTGGCGTAGCCATTCCCGACAACATTGGTCTGCAGGGTGAGGATATGACGGCCGCCTTTCGAGGTAACTCGGTAGATCGCACGACGCCGTTGATGTGGGAGTGGCGATTTCGGGTTCACGGCCATTGCCTTCACAAAAGCCCGATCCTTTCAATCCGCGAGGGTGACTGGAAGCTGCTTCTCAACCCGGACAGAAGTCGTGTCGAGCTGTACAACATTCCTGCAGATCCGATGGAGCTCGTCAATCACACCAAATTTGAAGAGATCCTGGTCAAGCAGATGTCAGAGCAGGTCATGGATTGGCAAGCCACACTGCCGGAAGGCCCCATCGATGATGATGCTGGATCCAACGCTTACCCGTGGCCCGGGACAATTTTCCAATCCTGATTTCTGCCAAAAATGAAGAAAACTGAAACACCAGGAGGCTGAAATGCAAAAAGATCCCAAATCCCTCGAAGAACACCTGGAAGAATTCAAAACAGTTGGATTTACACTTTTCCCAAAAATGCTGGACGATGTCTGGGTCAAAGCCATGCGAGATTCATTTGAAGAAATCGGTGATCGCCTCCCCAATCCCGATGGCAGCCGACCCCAGGTCTTTGTCGATGTGTTAGAACACAAACCCGATCTCATTCTCTCTGCCCTGTCAAATAAGCGCCTCCTGGACTTTACTGAAATGATCGTCGGCCCTCATGTCCAGCTTGAATCCATCACATACCGGCGCACGGCACCACAGGACCCAAACACAAACCCGGTACTGGGTTTTCACCGGGACATGTTTGCCGAATTTCCTCAAGAAGGCATCTACCATAGACCCTTACTCTTCAATGCCCTGAGCTATTTACAGGATCTCGATGATGAAATTGGCCCCCTGCGAATTATTCCAGGTTCTCACATGAAAGCCCTGACTTTAACACAAGAAGAAAGAAAACAACCCCATCCCGACGAAGTGATCCTTTATCCCAAATCTGGAGATATAGCCGTATTCCACAATGCGATTGTACACTCGGGAACAGCCAATTATTCAAAGAACTATCGGTATCTTTTCTTTTTAACGATGAATCACTCCTGGCTTAAACACAGAGCCAATTATTCAGGCCCAATTTCTCAAGCAGTCAAAGCGCGAGCACGAGCGACTGGCAATCGTCGCCTACTGCGCCTCCTGGGCGAAGATGCAAATGTATTTCGGCGAGCCAACAGTGGATTTATGCAACCCGACGAAGAGAGATGGGAAGAGTGGATCGCTGAGGATGCTGCCGCACTCAAGGAATGATCTTGGATTTCAATTAGTCTTTTTGTTACTCTGACAATTTTTATGCAGTACAGAACGCTTGAAAAAAAAGATAAGGAATATGATAAGGAGTGATTTTATGGGGCAGACGCTTTTTGTTTCATCTAAAGGCGATGATAGAAATTCTGGCACCGAAGAACAACCTCTTGCTACGCTAAAACGGGCGCAAGAGGTTGTTCGTGCATGCAAACAAAACGGGCCGATAACAGTGTGTTTGAGACAGGGAACTTACTATTTGAACGAGACGCTCATTTTTGGTGCAGAAGATTCTGGGACGAAAGATGCGCCCATTGTTTATCGGGCTTATGAGGACGAAGAGGTTGTTGTTAGTGGGGCAGAGTCCGTGGACTTGATTTGGGAAGACGCCGGAGATGGGCTGGTGAAGGCTAAGGTGCCTGAGGGCTTGGATTTTGATCAGCTTTTTATCAATGGTGAAAAGATGGTTCGCTGTCGCTATCCAAATGCTGATCCGCGAGATGGGTTTTTTGATGGCAGCATTCGATGGGTTTCGCCAGAGACCTCTCAAGATGCCATTGATTCGGCGCGCTTAAAAGGATATGCCAATCCGGTGGGTGCTTTTGTACACGGGATGATGTCGATGGGGTGGGGTACATTGCACTTTCGTATTTTGGAAAAAGATCCAGATGGGGTTTACACCTTTGAGTACGAGAAGGATCGGAAAGTAGAAGGTGGGTGGCAAAACAGTGGGCGAAGAACCAATCCGTATGATGTGTTGGCTGAAGGGCGGATGTTTATTGAAAACGTGTTTGAAGAATTGGACGCGCCTAAAGAATGGTTTTTAGATCGAGAAACTCATACACTGTATTTCAAGCCTGAAGAAGGACAGACTCTTGACGATGCCACAGTGGAAGTCGTGGTGCTGAGGCATTTGTTTGAGTTTCGAGGGTCGGAGGACAACCCCGTTTGTTATATCACTCTGGATGGGCTGACACTGACCCATACGTCTTACACGTTTATGGAAACGGATGTCATACCAAGTGGTGGCGATTGGAAGGTGTATCGGGGAGGCGTTATTGTTTTTGAAGGCGCTGAATTATGCACCGTTCAAAATTGCTCGTTTGAGCGCATAGGTGGGAATGGGGTTTTTATTCAAGATTATAGTCGGGACGTCACTGTGAGCGGGTGTCGGTTTGTAAAGACGGGTGCGAGTGCTGTTTTACTTGAGGGAAATAATTCTGCCGTGAGGTCGCGATGGGCACATTGGTGGGGGTGGCCTGAAGGTATGCGGGGTGAAACACCGATGGTAAATGGCAAGCCATTTGAGAATGAGAGTATGGCAAAGTTGCCGTCTGAAATGCTGGATGAAGGACATGAGTTGGTCGATTTAGAAGCAGGGCCTCAGAACAATAATTATCCGGCCCGGTGTGTGATTCACGACAATTTGATGACGCAGTTGGGCAGTGTAGAGAAACAGATTGCAGGTGTGTTCATTTCTAAGGCCAAAGAGATTACAGTCAGTCATAATAGTATTTACGATGTGCCGCGTGCTGCGATCAATGTGAACGATGGATGTTGGGGTGGACATGTGATTGAATGGAACGATATTTTTGATACGTCAATGGCCACGCGAGAACACGGAGCTTATAATTCGTGGGGACGGGATCGGTACTGGATGAAGCTAAAGGGCGAGGCAACACCTGAAGAATTCGCCCGCATGCGCACGATGGCGAAGCTGGATTGTGTCGATCCAATTGTTTTGCGCCACAATCGGATTCAATGTGCGCATGGATACGATATTGATTTAGACGATGGGTCTGGGCATTATCACATTTATGGCAATTTGTGCTTGCAAGGTGGTATCAAGTTGCGTGAAGGCTTTTTTCGAACTGTAGAGAACAATATTTCTACCTTATTCAGCCCACACGTTTGGTATCCCAATAGCGGCGATGTGGTTCGGCGAAATATTCTTGTTCGTCGAGAAGCTTATTCACCGCGCGGAATGGGAATGGCGGGTTGCCGGGGAGAAGATAATTTGGTGGATGAAAATCTGTTTGCGGTTTATGAGCCTCCGGAAGATCACAGGGCGTTGGGTCTGGACGTGCATTCGAAAACATGTGATCCAGGTTTTTACAATCCATCATCTGGAGATTATCGGGCGAAATTTGGATCTGAGGTCGGATTTGAAAATTTCCTTATGGATCAATTTGGTGTGCAAAATTCGAGGTTCAAATCTGACGTGCGCATCTGGTCTGGTCTGGGGCAAGCGTTTGATAAAAACGCTAAGTTTTGGGGCACCTATGTCAATGCTGATCTGTATGACTGGATGGGGGCGACCTTGCGTAGTCTGGTAAATTATGGTCGGGAATCTGCGGTGAGCGGGGCTGTGGAATTAGAGCACAATGATGGTGTTTTGGTAATTGATGTTCCAGCAGAGTCAGAAGCCGCTCAAGTAGGGTTATTAGGCGATACTGTGATTTTGTCTGTGGACAATGAGAAGGTGAGAAATATTGAGGATTTGCAGCACATGCTATCCATAGGTGGTGTTACAATTCAGTTTTTGGGCGACGAAGGTATGCGAGAGATATCTTTTATGCCGAACAATATTCCCGAGTTAAAAAAAGACTGAAGGACAAACATTGTGGACGAACAATAAGGAGTCAACCTATGCAACCAGTCCATTCAATAAGCGACGGGGAATTGGACGCACGCGTAGCCGATCTGCAAGAAAACGGTTATGTCATTCTGCGGGAGCAAATCGCACCCGAGTATCTCGACCCTCTTCGGGATATCGCCCAGCGTGCTGCGGATGATTACATCGCCGAGTGGCGAGGAGGAATGAAGTTGCCCGAAGTGCGTATTCTCGACGGAAAGGGGAAACGCAACTTCACAATCAATCCGAACGCCCGCGCCTGTTTCATGTGGGGTAAAGCAGCCATGGATTTGCTCGACCACGACACTGTTCACGGGATCTGCGAACGCGCTCTGGGCACCTACCATTTTTTAGATCTCGTTGCCAACACCGTACGCTATCACCCGGAAGCGCGACAGGGGCACTTCCATCGCGACTTCAGGCCCGGCCTCACGGACGAAGGCAAGCACAACGGTCTGTGGTTCTTCTTTATGCTCGACGGCTATTCAGCGGAAAATGGCGGCACCCGGTTGATTCCGCGCACGCATTGTTTCAAAGCCGACGAACCCGAAATGATGGATCCCGAGCCGGATTCAGACAGCAACAAGATCCAGGCGACCGGCGATCCGGGTGATTTACTGATTGTAAACGCGGGGGGCCTGCATTGCGCAGGCGTAAATCAGACTCACAAGCCCCGACGCACCCTGAACATCCGCATCGTACCAAACAGCGACCGGCTGTTCTACAATGCCTGGGAACTGGCCGGGCCTGAGTTGCAAGCGAAAGCCAGTGAAAGGGTCAAGCGCTTCCTGCAGCCGTCAGCCGACCGCGTTGCCAAACTGCGAACCGACTGGCGCGTGACGCCTCGTCGGGAAAAATCATAAACGGAGGAATACCATGCAGTATAGAACGCTTGGGAAAACTGGGTGGAATGTAAGCGCTGTCTCCATGGGATGCTGGGGCATCGGCGGACAGTGGGGGCCGGTTGAAGAAAAGCAGGCCCTCGACACCATCAGCGCGGCTCTCGATGCGGGCGTTAATTTGTTTGATACCGCGGATGGCTACGGTTGTGGTCAGAGTGAAATCTACACAGGCAAAGCACTGAAAAGCAAACGATCTGAGGTCTATATCGCGACAAAGGTCGGCAACTGGGGACGCCGTCAGGGAGATCCTCTTGGGTACAAGACGATATACAGCATCATCAATTGCTGTCACGCAAGCCTTTACCGTCTCGATACAGATTATATCGATCTGTATCAATGTCACATCGGAACCCCGGAACATCCCGAGATCTTTGTCGAAGCCTTTGAGTTGTTAAAGAAAGAGGGAAAGATCCGTCACTACGCGATATCTACCAACGACCTAAATTCGCTCAAAGCGCTCAACTCAGAGGGCGCATGTGCATCGTGTCAGATCAACTACTCGCTCTTTAACCGGCGACCTGAGAATGACATCCTCCCCTACTGCCTGGACAACAATATCGGGGTGTTATTGCGAGGCCCAATCGCTCAGGGTCTTTTGGCGGATAAATTCACGGCAGATACAAGGTTCGAAGACTCGGTTCGAGATCACTGGAATCCAGGGGGAAGTCAACGCGATGATTTCCTCGCCAAACTCGACAAGGTCGCGGCACTGCGCGAGTTAGTACCCGAAGGCATGAACATGGTTAATTTCGCGCTCAGGTTCACCCTCGCCAATCCTGCCGTTACCTGCCCCATTCCCGGAATGAAGACACCCGAGCAGGCAAAACAGAACGCTACCGCTGCCGACGGCGAGCTCGATCAAGCTACTCTGAAAAAAATAGACGCGATCTGCCCGCCCGGAAAATCAGCATAAGATACTCACCAAAACGGGTCAAGTCCATACTCAGTATAAGGTTATTTGTCAACGTTTAACCGTTACCTATGCAGGTTGATTGAAAAACCTGCTAAAGCTAACCGTCTTTCCTGCGATAGTTTCAGACCAGGAGATAGAAATGAAATCGCCTAAAATAAAAAAGATTGAAATAAAAAGGATTCAGTGGCAAATCAAAGATTGTGGACCTGGCACATATTCTTCGTGGATGACCTATAACCCGGGCGTGAATCTTTCAATGGGTAAACACATGACCAGTATTTATACTGATTGTGGAGTCGTCGGAACCTATCCGATTAGCCATGATATTTCTCGCATTGCTCACGACTTATTGGGACGAAATCCGCTTGCAAGGGAAGAAATATGGCAAGATTTCAATAAGTTTCATCTGGGTGGGTTGCACGCATCTGTTGACATCATATTATGGGATATCCTTGGAAAAATGACGGACCTCTCCGTATCTGAGTTATTGGGAGGATATAGAAAAAAATTGCCCGCTTATGCCAGTACGATGAACGGAGGAGAAGAAGGATTAAAAGGGGGCTTATCCACGCCAGAATCGTACGCTGATTTTGCTGAACAATGCTTAGAAATCGGTTATAAAGGATTTAAGATCCATCCATTTCCCAGACCTGATATCCAAGACCATATAAACTTGATACACGCTGTGGCCGATAGAGTCGGAGGAAAGATGGATTTAATGCTGGATGCATTTAACTATTATTCAACATTTGCGGATGCTTTAAAGGTTGGAAGAGCCTGCGATGAAGCCGGTTTTTATTGGATAGAGGATCCTTATTTTGTTGGGGACGGCACGACTGAGAACGGACACCAGAGACTAAAAGAGTTTCTCGATACACCACTTCTTCAAGGGGAAAAAGTTACGGGCATCTCTGGAAAGATGAATATGCTGTTGTCCGGATCAACAGATTTTATCAGGGGCAATGTAAATGGAGATGGAATCACGGGAACGAAGAAACTGGCGTCAGCGGCTGAAACGGTAGGCGCAGATATTGAAATTCACGGCGTTGGTCCAGCGCAAAGACATGTGATGTCTGCCATAGGCAATTCGAATTATTATGAAATGGTTTGGGTCCATCCCGATACAGAATGTTTGCAACTGACTTCTGACATTTTTCTCGAAGGATATGAGGATGGGCTTGAAGCGGTGGATGCAGATGGTAATGTAGATGTACCAGATGGACCCGGGATGGGCGTAGAGTGGAATTGGGATGCAATAAATAAAATGACTGTAGGAACAAAGATTATCGACTAAAAAGCTCAAACAGCGCATTAGGGCGGTCATTATGCAGTCACAAAACAAATCCAACGTCATCCTTTTTATGGTCGATCAGTTGTCGGCCAGGTGGCTCGAAGTGGCTCGGGACAGAGGAATCTGTGCCCTGCCGAACCTGGACTGGCTGCGTGAAAACGGCACGTCCTTTACCCGGACATTCTCCAGCAATCCGGTATGCTCACCTACCCGGGCAACGATTGCCACCGGGCTTTGTTCGAGAGCGCATGGTTTGATCATGAACGGGTACGCGCTCAACCCTGAGATTCCAACCTTTATGCAAGCGCTGCAAAAGGAAGGGTGGCGGACTGGCGCTTTCGGAAAGCTACACCTCAGGCCGCATCACGAAAGCCTCGTACACGACTACCACCCCTATGGTTTCGATGTCGTACACGGCACTGAGGATGACCGCGCCGGCGAGTGGCTCGACTGGGTCAAAGAGGCGCATCCTGAACATTATGAAGCGGCCCTTTCAACGGCCTGGCCCGCTGTTCCGGGTTACGCCGAATACGGTCCCGACGGCGTCGATCTGAGACCGGCCATACGCGCCGCTAAAGAGCGTTATCCACACCCTACTGAGGCATGGCCCAGGAACTCTCCCAAGGCCTATACGCTGCCGTTTCCCGAGGAGGTATCGCAGTCATCGTGGATAACCGCAAGGGCACTGGATTTCATCCGCGACACCCATTCGGAGCAGTCTTTCTTTGCCCATATCAGCTACGTGGCACCCCACGGCCCGTTTTGTCCCCCAAGCGAATTCATGGATCGCGTCAACCCGGAGAAAATCCCTGCTCCTGTCCCGGCGGATTGGCTCAACGATGCTGACGCGCCCGAATACTTTCAGAAAGTGGCGCGGGTGTTGCACGGCGAGAGCGACGACCGACCATCCTGGATGAAAGATATAGCTGTTACATCCGGTTCGGATGGACAGCCCCCCGTGATACCGGATCTCAGCCACGAGCGTCATTGCTACTTCGCCGACATTACCCACCTGGACGAACAACTGGGTCGGGTCAGGAAGGCTTTGCAAGACACCGGGCGTCTTGACAGCACGTACATCATTTTTGTGTCTGATCACGGTGAATTTCTCGGTGATCACGGCTTCTGGCAAAAACAGGAGCGCCACTACGATGGCGGTATTCGGGTGCCACTAATCATTGTGGGTCCCGGCCTGCAGAAGAACGCCATATGCCAGGAAATCGTGCAACTGGAAGACGTCTGTCCCACTATTCTCAACATGACCGGCGTGCCCCTGCCTCACCTGCGCTTTCGCCATTTTGGTGGCCGCCTGGATGACAGTGCGCCAGCGATTTCAGGAAGGTCATTGGTCGAGCTTTGCCGTGGAGAGATGCCGGACGATTGGCGGGAGGAGGCGTATGTTGAATCTTTTCCATGCTTCGGTCCAGGGACTCTGGGAGCCTGGGCGCGCACCGTACGCACATCCAGATACCGATACACGTTTTACCCCAATGGACACGGCGAGCAGCTTTTCGATCTCGAGTCGGATCCGGACGAGCAGAAGAATCTTGTCAATGATCCGGAGCATGCCGCTTTACGCCGGGAGATGAAAGATCGCCTGATGGAACAGATTATCCGTCAGGATTATCCTGTGTCTCCGCGTGATCTGTTCTGGTTTGGTATTCACTAAAAAAATTTTACAAAAAAGAGATTTATCGATGAACTCAAAGAACAAACCCAACGTCATCTTCCTCATGGTCGATCAGATGGGGGCCAAGTGGCTGGAAGCGGCTATGAACGGCATCTGCGACCTGCCCAACCTGAAACGCCTCCAGAGCATGGGCGTAACCTTCACCAATGCGTTTTCCAACAACCCGGTCTGCTGCCCGGCCCGGGCGGGCATTGCCACGGGACTCACCAGCCGCGGCCACGGCCTGCTCTCCAATGGCTACCGGCTCAATCCCGACATCCCCACCTTCATGAAGACATTGCAGATGGCTGGATGGCGAACCGGCGCGTTCGGCAAGATCCACTTCTATCCCTTTGACTCTGAATACTACCCATACCCGGACTACCGGGAGTACGGCTGGGATGTTGTCCACAACACCGAGGACAACCGGACCGGCGAGTGGCATGACTGGATCGAAAGAGAGCATCCCGAACACTATGATGCAATCATGGCAACCCCGGCAAACTGGAATTCTCAGTTGCCTTATTACGATTCGTATGGCGAGCGGAAAGTCAACCTGACCGAAAGGATGCGCCGGGCAAAGAAGAAAATGGCGTGGTCTAAAGGCGATGACGGAGGGAACAAAACCCGAACCGAAGGCTACTACCCCCTGCCCTTCCCCGAAGAGATCTCGCAGACCAACTGGATCACGGAACATGCCCTGAATTTCATCGATGAAACGCCCGCCGATCAACCTCTATACACCCACATCAGCTATGTACAGCCCCATCCCCCATTCCATCCGCCGGAGCGATTTCTGGAGAGGGTCAACGAGGATCTCATCCCCGATCCTGTCGGTTACGACACGGACCACTGGAATGGACCTGACAGGATCCCCAACTGGCGCTATTACCGCAAGCTCTACTTTGCCGATTTTATCCACCTCGACGAACAGATCGGCCGCATCCTGGAGCGATTGGAACAGGTCGGCAGGATGGAGAACAGCTACTTCATCTTTGTGTCTGACCACGGCGAGATGCTCATGGACCACAATCTGGGCGGAAAATCCGCCAGACACTACGACGCCGTCATCCGCATCCCGCTGATTGTAGCCGGACCAGGCCTGAAGCAGGACAGCACTTGCGACCTCATCGTGCAGCACGAGGACATCTGTCCGACCATATTGGATATGCACGAAACACTTCTGGCACAGCACCCGAGGCCCCTGTCGCGGCGTGGAGTCGGCGATGGCCATCCGCTATGTGCCGGCCGTTCGCTGATGCCCCTGTGCAAGGGAGAGCGGGTTTCAGACTGGCGGCTGGCGGCATTCTCCGAGTCATTCGGCGGCCTGTGCGAGTCGCCCTTCCATGAAGGGATCATGAAGTTCCCCTGGAAAGAGACACTGCGAAACCGCGAGTTCCGCTATTCGGTCACGCCGGGGCGCGATGACGGGGAAGAACTCTTTGATCTCACCAGGGACCCCGACGAATTGGTCAACGTCGTGCATGATCCGGCGTACCAGCAGACGCGTCAGCAACTGATAAAGGAAATGATGCACCGCGTCATGCTCCAGGAATTCCCGCTACCACCACGTGACCTGGTGGTGATCGGGGCGCATTAGTGGATTGCTGAAGACGCTACTGACCTCAAAAATTAACTTTAAGCCCGTAAGTCCCAATGCTTTAGTTTTGGGTCGCATGGCGAAGGGCTTTGATCCGGCCGAGAGAACTACATTAAAGCTGCCAACCGAATCATACACTTTCTCGAAAAAGCCGGTTTTGCTGTGCAGAGTCGAAAAGCAAAGGCTTCTCCCCGTTCACCAGCTTGACAAAGTCTCCCGGCTGGAGCGCGAGCCAGGGCGATAGGTGCAGAGCATCGCCCATCGGATCCGGATCCGCCTCTGTGTAGGGATAGGCGATGGTTGCGTCATCTTCGTGCTCGGCCAAGAAAGAGACCGTCTCTCCGTCGCTCTGATCGGAAAGCTGCCAGCCCGACAACTGGTCGGCAAATGTCTCGAGCGGATGTCTCTCCTTGGGAACCTGAACTTCGACGTAGAGCAGAGCGACGAGCGGGTTATCTTCCTGCTGCATGTCCTCTCCCCCGTGGAGTCTGACTCGCAGGCGCAGTTCACCGTCTTCGCCATAGGCCAGCGTCGCGCGACCACGAATCGCTTGACCGTCGCAGTCTAGGAGCAGGACGACAACACCCAGGTAGATATCTCCATAGGAAACAGCCACGGATTGTCCTGGCAAAAGGCTCACGGGTTTTCCGCCCCAATCCACATTGCCGATGCGAACGGACTCGATTTGGTCCCTCAGTCCGAACAGGACGCGAGGTTCACAAATGAACGTAGGATCGTCCAGAAACTTACTTCGTTGCTCCTCCTGCAGATCGTAGTACAGTCTGCCGACCACCTGACTGCCGTTCTGACGCGACAGGAATGTGGCGCACGGCTGATGCGTAAAGGATTCGTCCGGAAGGAACGGGACACTGGGTCGCAGGGTCTTGCTGTTCCGGACCAGCAGGATATACGACGGAGGCGAGTGGCCGCCCACAGATTGTAAACTCTGAGATGCCAGCCCATAAGCCTGCGTAATGACGTGGGTTCGTCGGCTACCCAGCGAGATTCCCCGATCGAGTATCTCGGCTCCGTCCGCCATCTCGTTCGCCAGGGATCGAACAGGTTCCGGCGGCACGTAGTCGAACAGGCTCGGTATCAGGACCGCAGGCTCGGCCGGAGCAGGGGTGCCGAATTTAACGTGGGCATACGAAGCAGCCCCGATTGAACCGTTCAGCACATCTCCCTGGTAAGCCCTTGCGGCAGCACCCGCCAGAAATCCACCGGGCATCAGATTGAGCGCCATCTGATAGGTTATCAAATCCATGGTGCGCCGCAGTCTGTCTTTGAACTCGCCATCTGGCGTGTAAGCCCACGTCGCTTCCATACCTGAGAGCGTAACGGGTGTGTACGTCGGGCTGTTGAATTCGTGGAAGCCGTCCTCCGAAGTGCCTTCGACCCAGGTGTTGAAGTCGGCCACCGCTTCGGCGTGGATCGATGGATCGTCCAGCACGCGGGCAAGACCGACCAGGCCGCCGAGGTTGAGAAAGTAGATGTTGGTGTACTGCCATCGGACTTTGTGGTCACGGATGCCGAGCAACACGTTTGGAAAGGCGCGCTCGAGCGCAGCCTTCGTGTCATCCTCCAGCTTGTCCTGGAAGTTGACGTACGTGAAGACCAGCCCGATCGTGAGGAAGGAGACGGCGTTTTTGTCTTTGACCCGGTCCCAGTGGGTCATCCAGAAGAAATTGCCGAAGGTCTCGGACTTCGGTCGCAGGTCCTGGTGGTCCAGGATTCGGCGAATGATTCGGTTGGCCTCACCGGCATCGTCCGTCCCGTAGGTGCGGTCGTCGGACAGAAGCAGGAGGATGGCGTAGTCCAGGGATTGCTGGGCGACGGTGTGGCCGTTGAAACGGGGAAAGAACGGATTCCAGCGGACAATCAGCGCAGCGTCCGTGTCGTACGCCATATCAAATGCCTTCCGCATACGATCTCGCAGGATCGCATCACGCTGGTGCTGTTTGCGGAGTTCTGTATCCGCTTCCATAGTTGACCTCCTCAATGGCTAAAGACGGCTCATTTCGTACGGAAGATACGCTCAATGGCGTTGGCTACCAACTGACTTTTGACGGGCCTGCTGCCATTTTTTGATCCATCATGCAACCGACGTATTTTTTGAACACAGATTCGCATAATTAGGTATAATACCCCTGATAACCGAAAGGATTGAGACATGACGAGTGAGCAGGCGCTGGCAAAGCGGCGGGAGTTGGTCGAGTTGGGCTACACCATCGTACCTGGTGTGATGGATAAGGATCTGCTGGACAGGCTCAGGACATGGTCCGACCGCATCTTCGAACGCGTGACAGTTCCCCACAAAATCCGGTACCAGGGCAGCGATATCTTCGTCAGCACGGAACGCCGATGGCAAGAGGGAAGACCGACAGCCGAGAATCGGTTTCCCGACCCGATCGCCGAGGAGATCATCGATCAGCCTGCGCAACTCAAAGCCTGCCGACAAATTGGGCTCGAGAATCTCGTATCGGACGACACCGTGATCATCCTGTCCAAGCCAGGATATGGTCCGCCCCTCTACTGGCATCAGGACTTCATGAAATGGCAGAGCCCCGAAGCCGCAACTCCCTGGCCGATACGCATCTTCTTGTCCTACTACCTGACGGACACCACGCGCGAGAATGGATGCCTGCGCATGATCCCCGGCAGCCATCGGAAACGCCACGAACTGCACGATATCCTGCCCAGGGCTCACGGATCAGAGATTCAGGCGATCAACGACCTGTCGCATCCCGCGTTCGCAGACTACCCCGATGCGGTAGATATCCCCTTAAACGCAGGAGATCTGGTCATCGCAGACGCGCGCGTCCTCCACGGTGCGTGGCCCAACCAGACGGCTGAACGCCGAACGCTACTCCTTGCCTGGCACGACGTCTTTTCATTTCCCGATCCACCCAGTTGGTGGGAAGGTGACGTACCCGAGGAGGTTCGGAATGCGAATCCCTCGAGCGAATACGAGAAATCTCACGAATTCAGGACACCCTCGCACTACCTCACCTGACGCTTCTATGAGGACACAATAGGAAGAAACCACATGGCATTCGTCATACTTATCGCAGAAGGAGATGCATCCGACACACTTCAATCGACCTGGAGTGAAAAATCGGAGCGCCTCCAAACCCACATACAGTCACCGGGTGCTCTAGTACTCTACGACACCAACCTCGCCCGTGAATTTGTGCGGGATGTGAAAAACCGCATCGACAGCGGCAAACTCGTCGTTTTTCGCTGCGACGAACCACACGAAACCGTAGAGTCGGGAGCGTCCGTATGATCGACTACCCCCCACTCGACACGAGCGCGCCGACTTTTCCGTCCGAGGCCGACCTCGTTCACCTGATGTGCCGGCACGTGCCCTACATCGAGAAGTACTGGGTCGATGAAGACGAGGAACACGGCTACTTCGGAACCCTCAATGAGAACGCGTTTCAACCCCCGGGCGGACCGATCAACGAAATGATCATCCGATCCCTGGGCGATGAACTTCGAGGCTACGCCGCCCTCCATCAAAGCGCGTTCTTCGACCCCTCGGTCGCCGGAATCGAAAAACCCGTCCTGCTCGACCGATTGAACCGATGCCTCCGCTGGATCTGCGCACATCACCTGAGCGGATCGCGAAGAACGGAGCCGCTCGAATGGAATGGCCAGTGGGGCGACGACTGGGAATCGTCCCTCTGGATCGCGGACATCGCAATGGCAGCCAACCACGTTGCAGACGAACTGGATCCGGACGTGCTCGAAGCCGTCCATCGCGTGCTCGCCTTTGAAGCAGACCGATTTCTCGGGGTCGATCCCCCGGACGGACGCTGGCACGACACAAAGGAGGAGGAAAATGCGTGGGACAGCTATCTTCTCGCCTGGGCGTATTGCCTCCTTCCCGACCATCCCCACGCGGACGAATGGCTCTATCGGGGCAAGCTATTTGCCATCAACACCTTCACCACCGACCTCGATCGAGTCGATACGCGACTCTTTGACGGTAGGTCGCTGAAAGACTGGATCTGCACGCAAACGTCCCACCCCGACCTCACCGTGGAGAACCACGGCTCCTTCCATCCGGGGTACCTCGCCTGTGGCGTCCTCCTGATGATGGGGCGCCTCGCCTTTACACTGACAGGCAAGACACCTCCCCCCCACTACCTGCACCACGTCCACGACGCCTGGAAGGTGCTGAGACGTTTCTTTCTCTATAACGGATTTACGGCCTACCCATCCGGCCAGGACTGGACCTACCACGAACCCGACATCAACTTCCAGCACGCCGTCATGTTCGAGGAATTCGGCGACCGATTTGCAGGTCATATGCTGTGGCAGAACTTCGTGTATCTGGACGGGTCAATGCGGGACGCAGAAGACGGCCGATTCAACGCCCGAATGCCTCACGCGGCTGGGGGGCGCTACTTTCAGTTCGAAACGGGCATCATGGGGCAGCTGGGCGCTCTCGTGATTGCCGGCGTACCCGATGTCTCGCCGATATCCGTCGAGGAATTCAGACGCGAGCAGGTCGGAACTGAGACCTATCCCTATGTCTGGCTGCAGGTTCGCCGCAGCAAGCAGGGCCTGTTCTCATTCGCCTGGCGATCCCTCGCGCACAGCGTGATGGGGATGGTCGTACCAGCCGGCGGAGAGGACACGCTGGGATCGGACCAGGACGCCTTCACAGGACGTTTCGAAGTCAACGGCGAGCGACTGAATCCCACACCGCTCTTCCACACCGATCACACATCGGAGAAAGGCTTCACAACCACGGGCGCAATCGAGTACGCGGACGGCCGCATTCGACAATCAATCGCCGTCGTCGCGCTCGAAGACGGGGAAACTTCGTTCGTAATAGACTGGACCGTCGCGGATGTCGCGCTCTCGCTGAACGAGGGATTTGGCGTCTATATCATGAACGATTTCCTGAACGGCAACCGGGTCCCGATCTCCTTCGAAGGCGGTCGTCGCACCATACGAGGCGTCGGCGGACGAGCACGGGTGATCGAAACCGGTTCGACCTGGATCAAGATCGCGGGATGTTTGGGGATCGAGACGTGCGGCGAGCAGCTTTTCTATGAAGATGCCTCGGAGAGAAATACACCCGAGCGGTGGAGGAATCTACTACAGGACCGCGTATTCCTGCGTCCCGGATCAAGCGGAGAAAACGTCCGGGACTACGCATGTGTCATACGCCAGGGACGTGCCGGAACGCGCCGCATAGGCCAAGGTGTAGAGAGACTGCAAACAACTCAGGACGGGGTCAGAGCCTATCGCTTCCGGTCCCGTACGGGTGACGTAATCGCCATTGCAAACTTCACCACAGTGTCCGAGTCCATAGAACTGGCGGGCAGATCGGTCCAGGTTCCGGCGATGGACACCGTGCTAATCAAAGATTGAATGAGGAAATCCGATGACCGACGAGAAGACGATCAAGTTTATGACTTACAACCTGAAATATGCCAGTCCCACGTTTGAGCCGCCCTGGGAAGTGCGGCGCGATATGCAAGTGGCACTGATTCGCAAACACAGTCCTGACATCATTGGTAGCCAGGAAGGCTTGAAGGAGCAGATAGACTATCTGATGGATCATTTGCCTGAATACGTGGTCATCGGAGAAGGCCGAAAGGGAGGGGATGATGACGAGCATATGGCCATCTTCTTCAAGCGAGATAGATTCCGACTCAGGGAAATGGGCAGTTTTCAGCTATCGGAAACGCCGGAAGTCATCGGTAGCGGCCCTGCTAACAATCCCCGTATGGTCACATGGGCCCGTCTCGCGATCATCAACAGACCGGCAGATAGAGAAACGAGTCCCTACCCAATGGACTACAGGGGGCACTGGGAGAATACTCAGGAGTTTTATGTCTTCAACACGCATCTGGCCCCAGGCGAGGGAATGGCTCTGGCAAGGCTGAATAGTGCAAGACTAATTGTCGAGCGGGTCCATGCGCTCGACCGGTTTGGTGAGTGGACCAGGCCCCGCCCTGTATTTCTGTTGGCAGATTTCAACGCAAGACCGGGGAGCGATGTCTATAGAACATTTGTCGGGGATAAAGGCTCGGGAGAGCCTGGCGTACTGACAGACAGTATAGAAGGCGGCAACGGAATCGACTGGATTTTGTTCAGAGGGGACGTTGAGGTCCGCTCGTATGAGGTCGTGGACTACAATATCGACGGTGTTTATCCATCCGACCATAAACCGGTTCAGGTCGAATTTCAGATCCTTGTCCGTTAACTACCGATCAGCATTTGCTACAGGAGGTCCCCCATGCCCAGGCTCTTTGGCCGCAACTTCACTCGCCGCCAACTGCTCAACCGCGTCGGCGACATCAGCCAACTCATGTACGCCCGCCGCGCCGAGCGCAGCGAAGGATTCGAGCGCGGCGCCGACCTCATCGACGTATTCAACGCTTCGGGCCTGGGGTTTTCCGTCTTGCCCGGCCGCGCCCTCGACATTGCCTCGGCCCACTACAAGGGCCAGTCGTTGTGCTTCCGCTCCGGACCCGGAGACGTCGGGCCGGCCTTCTACGAGCCAGAGGGCTTCAAATGGGGACGCGGCTGGTTCGGCGGACTGGTAACCTCTTGCGGCCTCGACTTTGTCGGCCACCCAGAGGTTGATCCCGAAGAAGAAAACGCCGAGATGCCACTGCACGGTCGCCTCTCTTACATACCCGCGAAGAACGTCGGCATTGAGGCGGGCTGGGAGGGCTCGGATTACGTCGTGCGCATCCGCGGCCAAATGCGCCAGGCCGAGGTCTTTGCTGAAAATTTAGAACTGTCGCGCGAGATTTCGACCGTACTCGGCGAGCGGAGCATCCACATCCGCGACCGCATCGAAAACCTCGCCGTTGACCGTTCACCTCTCATGTTCGTGTATCACTGCAACCCTGGCTTCCCCCTCCTCGACGAAGGAACGCGCCTCGTCCTCCACAGCCGCGGGAGCACCGAGTGGACCGAGGACCGCCTTGTCGGCCCCGAGGACTACACCGTGGCCAAAGGACCGCAACCGCGCGCCCACGACGATGTGTACGTACATCGGCCCCGCACCGATCGCCAGGGACGCATCTACATCGGCCTGCTCAACGAAAAGCTCGGCCTGGGATTGTATTGGCGGTTCAAGCACAGCGAGATCCCCATCGTCAACCACTGGCAGCACTTCCACAAAGGCACCTACGTCACCGGCATTGAACCGGGCAACTGCTCGGTACTTGGTCGCGCCTGGAACCGCAAGCACGGGACCTTGCAGTACATTGAACCGGGCGAAGTGCGCGAATTCAACATGGAAATCGGCGTGTTAGATGGGGCGGATCAGATGCGCGATTTTGAGCAGAAGGTCGAGCAAGGCCTGGCCAGGTAAGGCCGCTCCAAACAGAATGTTGCCGACGGCGAGTTCGATAAAGCGGACAAGATAGACCCGATCTGCCCGCCTGGAAAATAATTGGCAAATAAGTAAGTGGTTACTTGATCCCATAATCCTATTTGGTTATTATATTGTGACGGTTTACATTACAGGCTGTCATTTTGTATTGAAACGGATGTTTGTGACCATTTGGAAATTATCCTACACATGCTATATGTTCGCTTGTTTCTTTTGATCTGGCCCGTGTTTGTTTTTGGGTGTTCGCCCAGGTCTGCAAATCTTACCCTTCCTTTTGAACCTCCCAAAGCTTTTTCCAGTCATGCCTCACAGGCACTTTCTGAACGGTGGTGGACCGCTTTTGGAGATGCGCGTATGGACAGCCTGGTCAATCGCGCATTGCAGTCCAATTTCAATTTGGAGACGGCGTGGCATCGGTTGCGAAGTGCACAGGCTGTTGTAGATCGCGAAGGGGCTGGTCGGTTTCCAACGCTGGAAGTATCTGGGCGCGGTGAGGTTCAACGTCCCGATTCTGAAAATAATGCACAGATCCGTTTGGGCATCACGTCCGAATACGAAATAGATCTGTGGGGGCGGATTCGTTCGGGTGTGGATGCCGCGCGTTATCGAATGCGGGCGACTGAGGCTGATTATCAGACTGCGGCATTGTCGCTTTCAGCAGAGGTCGTGCGTACTTATTTTCAGTTGATGGAAGCACAAAGTCAGCGCGAACTTTTTGAGCATCAGATCGAGACCAATCAGCAAGTGCTGAGTCTGATTCGAGCGCGTTTTGGCAGTGGGCAGATTCGCAGTGTGGATATTTTGCGACAAAGGCAATTGATCGAATCCACACGCGAACAAAAAATCGCGACAGAATCCAGAATCGAGGTGTTAGAACACCAACTCGCTGTTTTGTCGGGCTATGCCCCTCAGGATGGAATTGCCTATACGCATCGCGCTTTGCCAGATCTGCCACCTCTGCCGGATACGGGTTTGCCTGTTGAGTTGATTCAGCGACGTCCAGATGTCAAAAGGGCTTATAACCTGCTGCTGGCGGCGGATCGCGATGTGGCGGTTGCTATCAGCAATCGGTATCCGCGTTTGAGTCTGACAGCATTGGCATCGGGTGATGATCGCGGTGGTCTGTTTAAAGATTGGGTAGGCAATCTGATAGGCAATCTTTTGCTACCTGTTATCGATGGTGGTGAACGGGGGGCAGAAATCAAGCGCAATAAAGCCAACAAAAGCGCGCAACTCTCGGCTTATGGGCAGACGGTTTTGACGGCATTTGTCGAAGTGGAAAATGCATTGGTTCAAGAACAAAAACAGGTTGAACGCATCGCGAGTCTCGAAGCGCAGGTCGCTCTGGTGAGGCAGACGTATGATCAGTTAAGGCTGGAGTATTTAAATGGCATCAGCGATTATCTCGACGTGCTTACCGCGCTGACAAACGAACAGAGGCTCCGACGAGCGTTGATTTCTGCGAAACTCGATTTGCTGGAATTCCGCATTGCGCTTTATCGGGCGCTCGCAGGTGGTTTTGAAATTGCTCGTAATAACATAAACGGATAGGCATAACGTGGATAGCAAAAAAGGGCTGATTATTTGTTTTTGTATTCTGGTTGTGGGTGCAGGTATTACTGCGTTGATTTTTATGACGGAGCCTACGGCGACTCGCGTTGCGGCGACTAAGAAAACCGCGATGCTCGTCGATGTGTTTGAGGTGCAACGCGGTACGTATCGCCCCGTGATTGTGGCGACGGGGACGGTTGAAGCAGAACAGGATATCATCTTGAGTCCACAAGTCGGTGGACGGGTACTTTCGCTGTCATCAACTTTTACGCCGGGTGGGTTTGTCAAAAAGGGTCAGGTACTGTTGCAGATTGATCCGGCAGATTATCAGAATGCACTTTTGCAAAAAAAGAGCGATCTGCGTCGTGCCACTGCTGATTTGAATATTGAGATGGGACGGCAGAATGTGGCGCAGAAAGATTATCAGATTCTGAATGAGACGCTGTCGGGTGAGCTTGAGGCGCTTGTGCTGCGCCAACCTCAACTCAATGCAACTCGGGCACGGGTAGAAGCGGCGCAGGCGGCAGTGAATCAGGCTGAACTGGAATTGCAGAGAACAACCATTAAAGCGCCTTTTGACGCGCACATTTTAAGTCGCAATGCCAATGTGGGTTCTCTGGTTTCTCCACGCGATAATCTCGGGCGTCTGGTTGGTCTGGATACATACTGGGTGGTGACGACCATTCCGCTTTCCAAAATTCCGTGGCTTTCTTTTCCCAACAGCGAGGAAGAAAAGGGATCGCTGGTGCAGATTCGCAATCGTGTGACGGAAAAGAAAGGTGCTTATCGCACAGGCTCTCTTCACAGACTCATTGGTGCTTTGGCAGAAAAGACGCGTATGGCGCGGGTGCTGGTTTCTGTTTCTGATCCGCTTGCTCATCAGGATGGATCTGATCATCTGTCTCCGTTGATGATTGGCGCATTTGTTGAGACGTATATTGAGGCCAAAGAAATTCCCAATGTGGTGCGTCTGGCACGCGATTATATCCGGGCTGGCAATACGGTCTGGGTGATGAAAGACGGTCTGTTGCGGATTCGGTCTGTCGAGATCGTTTTTCAAGATGCCGACTATGCTTATATATCGGATGGGTTGCAGGATAAGGATCGGGTGGTTACGACCAATTTATCTCGAGTTGCTGATGGTGCAGAATTGCGTGTGAAAAGTGTTGGGAAGGAAGATCCTAAAACCCTGGGAGACACCCGGTGATGAATGACACACAGGATACATTTGAAGAAGCACGAGGTCCGATTGCCTGGATGGCGCGCAATGCTATTGCGGCTAATCTGTTTATGATCATCCTCGTTGGGGGCGGGATCTGGACGGCTTTTCATATTCAGAAGGAGGTCTATCCACAGTATGAACTGGATATCGTCTCGGTCAGTGTGGGCTATCCGGGTGCGGCACCTGCGGAGGTGGAGCAGGGGATTTTACAGCCGATAGAAGAAGCTGTGCGCGGTGTGCAGGGGATCATGGAAATGACGTCGCAGGCTCGCGAGGGGCGTGGGAGTGTAACCATCGAACTGGTGGCTGGCACCAACCGGGGGAAAGCCTTTCAGGATATTGATCAGGCAGTCAATCGGATTCGGACATTTCCCGATGATATAGAACAACCCGAAGTCAGCTTGAGGGCACAACAGCGCAATGTGATGGATATTGGGCTGTATGGCGATGTAGATATCGGTACGCTGAGAAGTCTGGCCGAACAGCTAAGGGATCGATTGCTGAGCGATCCGACCATTACACAGGTTGAGCTTGGCAATGTGCCAGAATACAGGACGCATATTGAAATTCCTCAGCACAGGTTGCGTGAATACGGTCTTACACTACGCGATGTGGCACGCGTGATTGTTGCGTCGAGTGAAGACATTCCCGCGGGTTCTGTGGATACGGGTACGGGTGAAATTTTGTTGCGCATGAAAGAGCGCAAGCAGTGGGCCGATGAATATAGTCGTATTGTGATTATCCCTTCAGAAGGAGGTGGTGGGGTTACACTGGCGGACCTGGCAAAGATCACGGATGGCTTTGAAGAAGGCGGATTTCACGAACGGTTTAATCGGCAGCTTACAGTTGGTGTGGATATCTATCGGATTGGGAGTCAATCGCCACTTGAGATTGCCGAGGCTGTTAAAAATATCATGGCAGACTTTGAGACCACCCTGCCGCCTGGTGTGAAGTATCGGATCGACAGCAACAGTGCAGAGGATTACAAAGATCGGTTGTTTTTGCTGATCGAAAACGGGATGCTGGCTGTCGTGATTGTTTTGCTTATTCTGGCGATGTTCCTCGAGTTTCGGCTTGCATTTTGGGTGATGATGGGGATGGCCATTTCTTTCATTGGCGGACTGGTGTTTCTGCCTGCTATTGATGTGAGCATCAATATGGTTTCTATGTTTGCATTTTTGGTGGTGCTCGGCATTGTCGTGGATGACGCGATTGTTGTGGGAGAAAATGTACATGAATATCGGGAACAAGGTATGAGCCCGATGCAGGCGGCCATTGCGGGTACACATGATATTGCCAGGCCGGTTACGTTTAGCATTTTGACTACGATTGTGGCCTTTCTACCGCTTTTGTTTATGCCCGGCACCACGGGAAAATTCTGGTGGCCATTGCCTGCGGTTGTGATCACTGTGCTGGCCGTGTCTCTTTTGGAGGCGCTATTTATTTTGCCTGCGCATCTCGGGCACCTTTCAAAACGCGCTGTTTCGCCGGTAAATGGCACTGCACATCGCTGGCAACGATCTATTGCCAGCCATTTCAATCGGTTTATCGACCAACACTATCGCAGGTTTCTGGATGTATGCATTCGGCATCGGTACGTTACAATTGCATCTGCTATTGCTTTGCTGATGATGGTGGGCGGTTATGGATACAGCGATCATATGGGTATGATTATGATGCCCGAAGTTTCTGCCGATGAGATTGAGGCGGGTATCCGATTGCCTGTGGGGACCACGCGGGACCAAGCTGCGCGGGTTGCACATGATGTGACCGAATCGACCCATCGCATGTTTGAAGCGCACAACCTTTATCGCGTGGCCGAAGGGATTAAAACCAATGTGCGCGGGGGGAGTTTTATCGATGTAGAAATTGTGATGAAACCGCCCGATGAACACGATATGACGACAGGAGAGATCATCTCACTATGGCGCGATAACATCGGGGATATTGATGGTGTCAGTCAGATTACGTTTGAGGCCGAGAGTGGGCCGGGCGGTTGGCAACAGGATATCAGCGTCGATTTGAGCCATTCGGATATTGACGTGTTGGCCAAAGCCAGTCGGGCATTTTTAGAGCGCGCCGAAGGGTTTGAAGAGACGCACGATGTGAGTGACAATTACAACAAAGGTAAAGCGCAGTTTGATTTTGTGTTGCGTCCGGAAGGCAGAAATTTGGGATTGACGGCGGTTGAGGTAGGGCGTCAGTTGCGCGATGCGTTTTACGGCGCACTGGCGATGCGTCAGTTGCGCGGTACAAATGAAATTGAAATGCGCGTGAAATTACCAATGGCAGAGCGAAAGGATATTCGCCATCTCGAAGAATTTGTTGTGCGTACACCTGATGGCACAGAAGCACCTTTGATGGATGTGGTAGATATTAAGCGTGGCGAAGCGTTTACAAGTATTAATCGGCGAGATGGTCGGCGCGTGGTGACGGTGAGTATGGATGTGGAGCCCAAGCGAGCGATGACGCGCGTTATGGAAGCGATTAAAACCGATGTGTTGCCACAAATTCGCGCTGAGTATCCGGGATTAATCTGGACGTTTCAGGGGACGCAGGCTGAGATGCGTGAATCTACGCAGGCGCTATGGGGCGGGTTTGCCATGGCGATGGCCATTGTGTATATGTTACTCGCCATTGCATTTGGTAGCTATGTCCAGCCCTTAATTGTGATGGCGGCAATTCCGTTTGGGATTGTGGGCGCTGTGATCGGTCATATTTTGCTCGGTTATGATTTATCGCTTATCAGTTTGATGGGGGTGATCGCCCTGTCGGGTGTTGTGGTAAATGACTCACTGATTATGATCGATTATGCAAATAAAAGGCGTGCCCATAGTTCGGCTTTTGAGGCAATTCATACTGCTGGGCTTCGGCGCTTCAAGCCTATTATTTTGACTACATTGACAACATTTGGTGGTTTGACACCGATTATTTTGGAGACATCCCGTCAGGCTTATTATCTCATTCCTATGGCAATCTCTCTCGGATTTGGTATTGTTTTCGCGACGTCTATAATTCTTTTGTTAGTGCCCTGTCTGTATATGATTCTGGAGGATGCTGTCTCTCTGGTCACAAATACCCGGTACAGCTTGAGCCGTTCGACGGACGGATTTTAAAAAACAGAATGGTGAATAAATTGGGATACAGGTCCCCACTGGATAGGTTGTCCAGTGGGGATTCTCTACAATTCTGCCTTTCAATCCACGCCTTACACCACTTGACCTGACCCCTAAAAGGCTATATATAATTCTTTTCTTTAGATCGGAGGACGCGGATGAACCCCGAAACCATGCTTGAGAAAGTGTGCCGTTCGCTGGATATTCTGATCGCATTGGGAGAGATCTATGAGGGGTTGTTCCCCTCGATTATTGATCGATCGACCCATCAGATGATGACGGAAATGCCGCCGGGGATTGCGGGACAGCGAGACGGCGACCGGTCACATCTGGGCAGCAATTTGATCCACGATCAGGCGGCGCTGAAGACGATGTACGCGCTTGCCGAGGCGCTGGACCGCCCGGATTATGCACAGGCGGCAGACCGGTATTTGCAGCGGTTTGCAACCCACTGTACAGATACAATAACGGGTATTTTCCCCTGGGGAGAACACGCGTACTGGCATCTATTGGAAGATCGGGTGGCAGACAGCTATCAATTGCGGGAGGGGGCAAGGTCCAGCAAGACGACACACGATCACCTGCGACAGGCACCGCTCTGGCTGTGGGAAAAACTGTATACCTTCAATCCGCCATGCGTCGAGCGCTTTGCCGAGGGGATCAACGGACATTGGACCGAAGGGGAGCCGCTGGAATACATTCGGCATGCATATATCGATGAGAAACGACCCTATGCCCGGGGCGAGCGGTCCTGCGATTTCCCGAGGCATGGGGGATTTTACATTTTCGATTGGGCATTTGCTTACTTGAAGACGGGTCGAACGGATTTTGTACAACAGATCGAAACCATGCTGGACTACTGGTGGGAGAAGCGGGACGACCTGGGCCTGCTGCAAACGGAGAGCAGATCGCCCGAGGACGATGTGGATTTTTATCGAATCAATGCGCCTGGGCAGACGCTCTCCCTGGGGGTGAGCCTGCTTGAATCCGCCGAGTTGATTGCAGGTGCGTTACCAGATCTGGCCACTCGCATGAGAGAACGGGCCGCCGTTTATATCGACGGATTTTTAAAAGCCCCCCACGATCTGGAACGGGGTATTTATGTGAATTCCTTTCACCGGGGTTCCAACGAAGCGAAAGGAACGATGCCGATTTGGGGCAGCGTATATGGAAACTGGCCCGCTTGTTATGCCGCACTATTTGCCCTGTGTGGCCATCGCATTCGGCCCCATCAAGGGCTTTTTGAGTGGGCCGTCGCGGTTGGAAAGAGCTATTTGGAAACCGATTTCCCGGATGACATTGCCGTACCGGCGATGGATGCCGGATTGGGGTTGGAGCTATTGGCAGATTTATATGATCTGACGGGAGAAACCAGGTGGCTGGACGGGGGCATGGCCCTTGCCGAGAAGCTTATGGCCATTTATATGGACGGCAATCTGCCGAGGGGTGCGTCGGGAATTGATTGGTACGAGTCGCAGATGGGACCGAGTTTTTTACAGCATGGATTGGCGAGGATTGCGCTGATGGCCCGCGATGGTCTCCCCTGTATTTTGGAGGGGGATTATACGGCGAGGTGAAATGAGGAAAACAGATCATGAACAAAAACCAATGGCTGGATCCACAACCCTGGGAGCGAGACATTGATGCACCTTGTCTGTCCCTGGGCGCAGCCGGTCAATTTGACGACACCCACATTTTTGCTCCCTGTGTCGCTTTGGAAAACGGGCGCTATTACATGTGGTACAGCGGCTCGCGCGGCGAAGTAGATCTGCGGGTTTTTGCTCTGGGGCTGGCCACCAGCGACGATGGCCTGCATTTTACACGACACCCTGCCTCCCCGGTTTGCACCCTGATGACCGACCACTCCATCCTCACCCCTACCCTGGTGCGCCACCCGGACGGCTCCCTGCGGCGCGAGGCGGGCAAGCTGCGTATGTTTTTTTCCTCGACCGATTTTCCCTCTGGCGACACACGCCACACCCTGCACGCCATGACCAGCGACGACGGGCTTCGCTGGGATACGCCCTCCGAGCCCCTATTGGAAAACGCCTACGCCCCCACCCTGTTTTGGGAAGACGACCGCTACCGCCTGTGGTACACCGATGTGACCGCCGACCCCTGGACCATATGCGCCGCCCACAGCGACGACGGCTTTCAGTGGCAAGTCCATCCCCAGCCGGTGTTGGAATTGGACCAGGAATGGGAGTTCCAGCGCCTGGTCTATCCAGCCGTTCTTAAAGAAGACGGTTATTATCTGATGTGGTACGGCAGCTATAGCAGCTATCCGCCCGAGGTCATGAAAACCTCCATCGGATTTGCCATCAGCGAAGACGGCTTCAACTGGACTAAAAGCCCTCACAATCCGATCTTTGGCCCCGACCCTTCGCGGCCATGGGAATCGCACTTTACCACCAGCCATTCGCTCTTGCGCCTAACCGACGGCTCCCTGCGCCTGTGGTACGCTTCGCGCACCAAACCACCTTTTGTACACAAGTATTACGCCATCGGCACCGCGCGATGGCCCGCTTAATGCTTTCGATAAATACACCCGATCAGGAGGGCACCTTAGATGGCGCAAGAGCAACTCGAATTGCGCGAGGCAAGCAGCAACGAAAAACCGGTGTTCGGCATCTCGGAGTGGATGTGCTATTACGCCAACTACGACAAGCCGTGCCCGGGACCCAAAGCACTGGACGAGTGCGTCGATCTGCACCTGCAAACGGGCTGCGACCATCTGGTTTGGAATCTGGGGCGTTCGGTGGTGGACTACTGGTCCGAATTGCCCCATATCACGCGGATGTGCGAAAATGGCGACCAGGTCGGCGGCATATCCTGGAGCTTCGTTCGCAAGGTGATGGACGAGGTGTGTCCGTTGCGGCACACGCTGGCGCTGTGCCGCGATCGTGGGGCGCAACTATGGGGTCGTCTGGGGATGAACCGCCACTATGGCCGGACGGACTGGATAGGGGTCACGTCCAAATTCGCGCTGGACAATCCGGCCTTCAGGGAGGTGACCAAGCCGGGCAACGAGGATGCCAGCCGGCTGTGCTACGCACTGGCGGAAGTGCGGCGCGAGCGGATCGATATTTTGCTCGAGTGCCAGAGGATCGGCGTCGATGGGCTGGTGCTCGACTTCTGCCGGCAGATGCCGATGCTGCTATACCATCCGGCGCTGGTCGAGCCGTTTATGGCGGAGACGGGGGTGGATCCGCGCGAAATCGACTCGGACGACTTCGAACAGTACCGGGCGTGGTTCCAGTACCGGGCCGATGTGCTGACCGGATTTATGAACGAACTGCGGCGGGCGGTGCGCGTCCAGGAGGGCAAATTGGGTCGGCGCTGCCCAATCATCGCCCGGGTGCCCGACAACGCGCGATGGCTGATGCTGGCCTATGGACTGGACAGCGAGCGCTGGTGCGAGGAGGATCTGATCGACGGATTGATGTTGAGTCCCTTTCCTTTGACCCGCGAGGATCTGGACCTGCACGTCGGCTATCACGCAGCGGTGGCGCACCGACACGGTAAACTGTGCATTGGCGGTGTGGGATCCAAAGGGCTGATCCAAAACCGGGTAGAGAAGAATACGGGTTTTTACGCGGCGCAACCGGCCTATGCACTGGCAGCGCGACAGTACGCTGCGGGGGTCGATGGCATGAGCCTGTACCAGAGCGAGACGCTGGTTCGGATGGCGTATCTGGCGCAGTTGCTGAGCGATGTGGGCCTGCCGTCGATCGTGGCGGAGCAGGTGAATGCGCTGCCCAGACCGACCCGACTGCGACCGGAGATCGGCATGGACTGGCACGCCCATATAGAGGGCCGACACAGCTTGCGGACGGAGGCGGGCGACGCCGCGCTCTAATGGACATTAGCATTGTGATTGAAAAGGAGAGAGATATGGCACGATTCGTAAGAGTTGGATCGATTCAGTTCAGTGCATTTGCCGATTTGCAGCGGGGTGAACCCGAAAGCATGGAAAAAGTACTGCGCATGACCCGAAACGACCTCAATTCATTGAAAGGATACAACCTGGACCTCGTGTTGACCTGTGAGCTGGTCGAAGGATACGGCCAGACCCTGGAAACGGCCGAGACCGTGGAACAGCCGGGTCCGTTTTTGTCAATGTACCGGGATTTCGCCAGGGCCGAGTCATGCCACGTGGCTGGATCTATCAAGCTCCGCGAAGGCGACGACGTGTTCAATTCGATTGTGTATATCGGCCCTGATGGTTCAGTGATCGGTGCCTATCACAAGACGTTCCTGACGGATAACGAGCGAAAACAAGGGCTGCGCTCGGGTGACGGCCCCAAAGTTTTCGACACCGCGATCGGTCGCCTTGGAGGGGTGGTTTGTTTCGACCAGAAATTCGAACAGCTTCGGTTCGATTACCGGGACCTGAAACCGGACATCCTCACATTTCCCAGTGCCTATCACGGCGGATTCCTTCAGCAGCAGTGGGCGTACGAATGCCAGTGCTACTATCTGACCGCACTTCGGTTCTACGGAGGCGGGGTGATCGATCCTCTCGGCCAGCCCGTGAAACTAAACACCAACTATTCACGCACGATGTGCGCAACGATCAACCTGGACCGCGTGCTGGTCAAACGCACTGGAAACTCCGGCAAGTTTCCTCTGATCGAGAAGAAATACCAGGATGAGGTCACGATCGACGTGCCGAGCTATCTCGGGACCGCCTTGATCCACAGCAATTCGGATAAGCGCTCGGCCATAGACATTGCGAGAGAATTTGAGTTGGAACTGTTCGACGATTTCTTCGCCCGCAACATCCGGCAGAACGAAGAGAACCGCCGCCCGAATGTCGGTTCTCTCGAAGCGGTTTATTCGGTTCGTTCGGCTGTATGAGTACACATGAATAACCACGCATCGGAGAGAGGGTCGAATGGCATATCCCATGAACAACACAAAAACACGTATCGCATCGGTCGCCATGCACAGCGCGATGGGCGACCCCACGACCAACCTCGACCGAATTGCCAAGTGGTCGAGAGAGGCTCACAGGCAAGGTGCCGCGTTTGCGCTCTTTCCCGAAGAGTGCATCACGGGCTCGATGAACAAATCGGACATTCTTCCCGAGGAGTCCGTGCGGATCGCAGAAGCAGCGGCCGAGAAATCAATTCCGTTCCTCGAATCGCTCTGCAGCGAACTCGACATGACCCTTGTCGTCGGTACCATCGAGCCAGCGGGCGAACGCTATCGCAACAGCGCCTACATCGTAGGCCCCAGCGGTTACCTCGCGACCTTCACCAAACTGCACATCCCGAATGAAACCGAGCGGGCCTGGTTCGAACCGGGGAGCCAACTCCCTATTGTGACATCGCAAGGCTGGACCTTCGGCGTGGGGATCTGCTACGACCTGAGGTTTCCGGAGATCTTCCGAACCGCCGCACAGGAGGGCGCGGACTTTTTCCTCCTCGCCGTGGGTGCAAGCGGCCGCGCTGACAACGTCACCCCTGACGGCGATCAGACCGAACAGGCAGCCGAACATCGACAGCTTGCCGCCCAGATCTTGCCAGCGAGAGCCGTGGACAATGCGCTCTACATTTTCTACGCCAACCAGGCGGGAAAAAGCGGCAACGCCTGGTTTCCAGGGCTCGCCTTCGCGATCGATCCGAACGGCCAGTTCATCGACGAACACGCGCCAGTGGAAGGCATGATCGTGACCGAGGTCTCGAGAGATTTAATAGAGAACGCGCGGTCATCCGGTTGCTTCACAGCGAACGAAGCCAGGCCCGATCTTTATGCGTCACCTCAGATCGTGAGATGAGTAGCCGTGGAGCGAAAGTTTAAATCAAACACACAGTGAAGGAGAGAGCAGCATGGCGCGAGATATTGAGATCACCCGCATCACCTCGACGAGTTTCGCCTATGAAATCGCCGATATGGAGTTGGAAGAGCAATTGGGCTTCGACACGGTCTATCGCAAGGGCGGCCGTCTGACTCTGGGCGGCGGCTTGCTGACCATCGAGACCAGCGTCGGCATCAGCGGCATTGCGTCCGGTGGCATCGATTCCCGCCCGGCGCAGTACCTGCTCGGCCGCAACCCGCTGGACCGCGAGATCATCTGGCACGACCTCAAGCGCTCGCGTCGCGGGCAGGACGGCACGCCGCCGGGCGCAGTAGATATCGCGCTGTGGGATTTCGCCGGCAAACTCTACGACGCGCCGATCTACGAGCTTTTGGGCGGGGGTTGGCGCAAGAAGTTGCCGGCCTACGCTTCGACCTACCACGGCGACGAAAACGGCGGTTTGACGACACCGGACGACTTTGCGCAATTCGCGCTGCGCTGCAAGGAGCAATACGGCTATCCAGCCTTTAAAATCCACGGTTGGATCAACGGGCCGATCGACCGCGAAGTGGCAGCGGTATTAGCCATTCGCGAAGCGGTGGGCGACGATATGGATCTGTTGCTCGATCCGGCCGGGTGTTTCCCCACATTCGAGGACGTGCTCAAGGTGGGTCGCGCCTGTGACGAGGCGCGCTATATGTGGTACGAAGATCCGTTCAGGGGCGGCGGCTTTTCGCGCTTTGCCCACGCCAAGCTGCGCGAGTTGATCAATACGCCGATGCTGATGGGCGAACACGTGCGTGGGCTTGAAGCCAAGGCCGATACCATTACTGCCGGTGCCACCGACTTTGTGCGCGCCAACGTCCAGACCGACGGCGGCATCACCGGGGTAATGAAGATCGCTGCTATGGCCGAGGCGCACGGGCTGGACGTGGAGTTGCACGGCGGCAATCTGGCACACCGGCATATCATGGCGACCCTGCGCAACGCCAATTACTACGAATTGGGCCTGGTGCATCCCCTGGTGCCCAATACCAAGCCAGCGGTCTATTCAGAAAGACGCTGGCTCGACGAGTTGGATTCGGTTGACGAGAACGGCTGCGTCGAAGTGCCGGAGGGACCAGGGCTGGGAGTGGAGTTCGACCGGGACTGGATCGAGGACCACAAGACCGGGGAGATGGTCTATGAGTAGGGCTTTAGTTATGCGGTTGCCGTCCTGACCGCCAAAAGGAGCAAGTTTTGAAAAAATTACTCGCAGTTCTTGGAGACGCTTACCACTGCCCGGCACATTTGGTTACTGCGCTTGTGAGACCACTACATGTGCGAGGGTATGATCCGACAATTGTATTTGACAATGCGGTGCCCTGGGACGATCTCTCATCTTTTGATATGGTGCTCATTAGCCGATATGCATTCGACGATGTACGAAATGCTCGTGAGTTGCAGTTTACCCTTCACCAAGGGCATAAACACAAGTGGCTTTCTGAAGATGAGGAAACGCTCATTGAGGCATATGCACAAAATGGCGGCCGACTATTTCTTCACCACGATGCCGTTGCGTTTTATTCCGAAGGCGGCGGTATTCAGCGCGTCTCAAAGTCTCGTTTTCACAACCACCCAAAGCGGATCGATGTCGAAATCCGTCCGACAGGCGTATTACCCGAACTGACCGATGGTGTTGAACCCTATTGTGTTCAAGAAGAAGAGTATATTATGGACCTGGATGAATCGCAAACATCTGTATTTCTTGAGAGCTATTCTGTGACCAATGGACGGCATGTGCAAGGTTGGTGTCACGAGTATGGAAGTGGACGTGTGATGGTGCTGGTGCCTGGGCACGATCAGGCTATTCTTATGCATCCAATGACTGCGAAGCTTATTGACAACGCAATTACATGGCTGATAGTCTAAGAGAGAATTTATGAAAAAATACCGTGTTGCCGGCTGGCTGGCCGGTGGAGATGCGCATACGAGCAAGGAGCGTTACAATATGGATCGACGCGCCGCTTTAAAAACTTTGGGAATAGGAGTATCTGGAATGATAGCAAGTCCTTTTATATGGGCCGAAGATGCCAAACGTCCAAATATTGTGGTGATTTTGTCAGACGACCAGGGCTTTGGAGATGTGAGTTACCAGGCACATCCCCCGGAAGTCTATACACCACATATCGACGCACTGGCCAACTCGGGCATTCGAATGACAAATGGATATGCCAGTGCCTTTGTATGTGCGCCCACCAGGGCGGGTTTGATGACCGGTCGATACCAACAGCGCTTTGGTTTTTATACGGCCAGTGACTCACGCGCCGGTATGCCGGTTGATGAAATTACACTTGCAGATCTACTCAAAAAAGCGGGGTACAGGACGGGGGTATTTGGAAAATGGCATTTGGGTTTGACGCCTGAATATCATCCGAACAACCGTGGATTTGATGAATTTTACGGCTTTTTAGGGCATGGGGGGCACGACTATTTTGATTTGAATTATAAAGAAGACAGAGCCCATAATGCGATATATCGAAATAAAGAGATCATCAATGATACCGGGTACTTGACCGATAATCTGGCTCGAGAGGCTGTTGGCTTCATTGAACGAAACAAAAACGACCCATTCTTTCTTTATCTTCCCTTTAATGCCGTGCATGCGCCATTGCAAGCTCCCGAAGAGGATATCAAACAATTTAATACAGGAGACTCCAAACGCGATATTTTGATGGGCATGCTCAAAAGAATGGATATCGCTGTTGGCGATGTGGTGGCAGCGCTCAAGACCAATGGCGTGTGGGAAAATACACTCATCTTTTATTTTTCAGATAATGGTGGTGCAAGGGCCACAAATGCAAACAATATGCCCCTGCGCGGTTACAAGCAGAATGTCTATGAGGGAGGGCTACGCGTGCCGTTTCTCGTGTCCTGGCCAGGGCATTTGGAAGCAGGTGGTGTGTGTGATGAACCAGTTATTTGTATGGATATTTTGCCGACTGTCTGTGCAGCTGTTGGCATTCCATTGCCCGAAGACCGTATCTACGATGGCAAAAATATGTTGCCAGTCTTGCAAGGTAAAACAGAAGGGGCATTGCACGATGCGTTGTATTGGGATGGCGATTCGGGAACCTGGGCGATTCGAGAAGGGAAATGGAAGCTTACATTTAGCAGGTCTAAGAAGCTGGAATTGTACGATCTGGATGCAGATATAGGTGAGAAAAACGATCTGGCAAACCAACAACCGGAAATGGTTCAGCGGCTACAAAAAAAATTCAAGGCCTGGAGAAGCCAGATGGCACCAAGGATTAGAAGACGTCGGAGAAATAGAAACAGACCTGCGCAACAAAATTAGGAGAAAATAATGACAAATGAGCAGAAGAAGCAGTTTCGCGAAGAAGGGTATTTGCTGGCGTCGGGTTTGATTCCTGGGGATGTAGCTCGCAAGGGTGAAGACGCGATGTGGGCGGCTCTGGGAATGGACCGTGACGATCCTGAAACCTGGGACCGCGTGTCAGCGCATGCGATTAATCAACGGCATCGCGCATTGCCGGAAAATCGAAGATTGGGCGCGCCGGGTATCTTAGCGTGTTATACGGATGATATTTTAACCGCACTTTCCGAATTGACGGATGAGGATCGCGAGGAAATCCACGCGCCGAAGGATATTCTGACGCAGAACACGTTTCCCACGGAAGGTGAATGGAGCCACCAGAAACCTCACTTCGATGGCGGAACCAACCGGGAGAAGTTTAATGTGACGTTTCCGATTCCAATCAGTGTGCATTCAATTTTGTATTTGAGTGATACAGAATCGCATGGAGGTTGCACGTTTGGATGGCCGGGTTCACATAAAAAGATGCGGGGTCTTGCAGAGAGCAATCCAGAGAAGTATCCCTATCTGTGGGACGTGAATTCGGATATGCATAAGGTGGATATTGGCGAAGGTGTGGAAGTGGTGGCGAAGCGTGGAGACATTCTGTTTTACCAAAACTTTTTTGTACACGCGGGAAGCAAGAACGTGAATGAGTATCCACGGCTTGCCTGTCGCAATACGTGGCGATGGGATGTGTAATCAAATGAGAATGATTACATTGACGGTTATTTTCACAGCAATGCTGAGGACTTTGAACGTGCAAGCTGATTACCGTGATGAGGAATTGAGAATACGCGCACTGGCTGAACTGACAAATGCGCCAGTTGTCCGCAATGAAAAGGAGCAAATCGTCAGTATTGATGCTGGTGAGTTGAAGACGATCTACTTTGATGCGCTTATGTACGAGGGAAAACCAACCCGCGTCTATGCATGGATCGGTATCCCTGAGGATGCATCGCCGAGCCACAAGGTCCCGGGGATCGTATTAGTCCATGGCGGTGGCGGAACCGCCTTTAAGGAGTGGGTTGAAAAGTGGAATGCCCGCGGATACGCGGCAATCAGTATCGCAGTGGAAGGACAGATAGATGAACGGGTGCCCAGGAAACCCGGCGACAATAGGCGCAACAGATGGAAAAAACATCCCTGGCCAGGACCAACTCGCACAGGCATTTACGGTGACTCCGACAAACCGATTGAAGAACAGTGGATGTATCACGCCGTTGCCGATGCAATCCTGGCGAACTCGCTCCTTCGTTCCTTGCCACAGGTAGATAGTACGAGCGTCGGTCTGATGGGTATCTCCTGGGGCGGCATCATTGCAAGCACTATTATCGGTATCGACGACCGCTTTGCTTTTGCCATTCCCACGTACGGATGCGGGAACCTATCCCAGGCGGCCAATCAATACGGCAGGGCGCTTGGAAATAATGACCTTTACAAGAAGGTCTGGGATCCTATTCTACGCTTAAAGAAAGTGAAAATTCCGACCCTCTGGCTCTCCTGGCCGGGAGACCAGCACTTTCCATTGGACAAGCAGGCCTCCTGCTATCGCACTGTATCTGGGCCCTACATGGTATGTCTGATCCCCGGCATGAAACACGGGCATCAGGCCGGCATGAATCCTCCAGACAGCTATGCCTTTGCAGACAGCGTTGTCAAAGACGGCAAACCCTGGGCCAGGCAAATTTCGTCCAGAACTGAGGGCGGACAGTTCACAGTGATTTTTGAATCGTCAAGGCCATTGGATGAAGTCCTTCTGATATCAACGGCTGATACCGGGATAACCGGCAAAAGGAAGTGGATCGAATCACCTGCAAAGCTGGAGAGGATGGCCGATCAGTGGGTGGTAACCGCCACGCAGCCCGAGGGGACAACCGCATGCTTTATTAATGTGAAGTCGGGTGATTTAACGCTCACCTCCGACTATACACAAATAAAATAAACGACATTTACATGAACACAGATTGCCCAACTTACGGAGAATCGAAAATGAGAGATCTATTTTCACTGGAGGGAAAAACCGCACTGGTGACTGGTGGTTCGACTGGCATCGGAGCGATGATCGCTGAAGGCTTTGTCAATTTTGGGGCGAAGGTTTACATTGTCGCGCGCAGAGAAGAGGTCTTGAAAAAGAAACAGGCGGAGCTGGCAAAAATCGGCTCCTGCGAGTATATCGCAGCCGATGTAAGTTCAGTCTCCGGAATCAAGGCGCTGGCAAAGGCCTACGGTGAACGAGAACAGTCGCTCGATATATTGATCAACAATGCTGGAATCAGCGATGGTCGCAGGGAGATCGAGGATGTGACGGAGGAAACATGGGACGCGGTGATGGATCTCAATCTCAAAAGCATCTTTTTTATGACCCAGGCGTTTCTGCCATTCCTGCGCGTGGGGGCTTCGCCAGAAACACCGTGCAATGTGATCAATATCGCGTCTATCGACGGCTGTGGTAAACTCAACACAGCTTACAATTATGCCTACGGAGCCAGCAAAGCAGGTGTGATCCATTTGGGCCGGCACCTGGGTGATAGTTTGGCCTGGGAAGGGATTCAAGTCAACACCATCTCCCCTGGCGATTTTCCCAGCGATTTGAATAAGGTGGCTCGGGATCACACAGACGAGATGAAGAAGAACATTCCGGGCAAGCGGGTTGGGGAGAAGGAAAACATCGCAGGCATGGCCATCTTTCTCGCTTCGCAAGCCGGCAACTTCAGTGTAGGCTCCAATCTCGTTGTTGACGGCGGGGAGAGCGTACGAGGCATCCAGCGAGCATTTTTTGCCAGCGTTTGGCCCGATTGGGTTAGACTGGACAGGTAGTCGGGCATATTTGAAAGGAGTACACAATGACAACTTATCAATACCGCGTTGTCGATGGGTGGGGGCGAGGTCCCGAAGGGAAAGAGATGGGTGGGGTCGTGCCCGATGTGGCAGTTGACTCGCAGGATCGCGTTTATGTCACCCTGCGAGAGCCTGCGGGTATTCTGGTCTATGATTCGGAAGGTCGCTTTCTCGGTTCATGGGGTGATGATGTGCTCTCAAATCCGCATAATATCTGGATCGATCCAGCGGATCGGATTTATTGCGCGGATGTTGACGATCATACTGTGCGTATCTTCAGCACGGATGGAGAAGTGCTTCAGACCCTGGGAATGCCAGGCCAGACAGGTTCACCGGGCGAGCCGTTCAACAGGCCAACCAAGGCAATGGCCGCTCCCTCAGGTGAGATTTTTGTTTCGGATGGATACGGCCAGCACCGGGTGCATCGTTTTTCAGCGAACGGCGAACGGATTCTTTCCTGGGGCGAGGAAGGCACGGGACCCGGCCAGTTTGCCCTGCCGCACGATTTATGCATTGACCCACGCGACCGCGTGCTTGTAAGCGACCGGGAAAACCACCGCATTCAGCTTTTCGATTTTGATGGTAACTTTCTGGAAGAGTGGACAGATATCCAATCTCCGAATAACATTCACATCGATGCAGATCATATTGTCTATATTGCCGAATCGCCCCAGCGCGTCAGCATTTTTGACCTGGATGGTGCTCTGCTGGCAAGATGGGGCGAGGAAGGCTCAGATCCCGGGCAGTTTATCGATCCTGCGCACGGCATCTGCGTTGATAGTCGCGGTGATATTTACGTCACCGAAGTGCCCCGCCAACCCAACCGACTGCAAAAATTCGCACGAATTTGAGAAAGAGTCCAACATTTCTCAAATGGAGATGAGTAACCGTGGAAATCACCGTCACACCGGAAGAGCGCGCAGCCGAATCTCTCATCGACGCGCACCTGAAACAGGCCCTCGATGCCATTCGAACGGAGGGCTACATCATCCTCAATGCAGTGGTCGCGCACGAACACCTCGATCTTCTCTGTGAGCGGATGACCGAAGACATAGAGAAGATCATGAACGCCCCTGCGCCACCCCATAACTTCGTTTGGGGAAACGTCCAGCAGGAGCCGCCCCCCTTCCCCCCGTACGTCTTTCGCGACGTTATGGCGAACCCCTATGTGGTCCAAGTCTCGAAAGCCCTGCTCGGCGAAGGGATCTTCAACAATCGCTATACCGGCAACACCAACTTGCCGGGTAGCGAGCTCCAGCCGGTACATGTTGACTCGGGACAACTCTGGCCGAACCTGGATGTCGCGCACCCGCCGTCCAAAGTCATTGTCAATATTGCCCTGGACGAGGTGACCGAAGCCAACGGAAGTATCGAACTCTGGCCCGGCTCCCATCTGGAAACGCAAAAGGTAGATGGAGATGATATCAAGGTAGAAGAACACCTGCATGAAGCACGCCGGAAAGTGGCACCGCCGGTCCGGGGGAATACAAAAAAGGGAAGCATTCTGATCCGCGATCCCCGGCTCTGGCACCGGGGAATGCCAAATCTCTCCGACCAAACGCGGTTCATGATCGCAGCGATCTACTGCTGCCACTGGATGCGTCGCCTTCCCCCTCTCCGGTTCAATACCGGCTGTGAAACCGCCTTTGCAGAAAGCGACCTGGACCCGAACATAATTTTTGTAGATGAACCAATAGACTACCTCTTCCGAAACCGGCCCTACGATTATAATGAGACATAAACTGGTGTGAGAAATTAAGATGCCGACAAGGGTCGCTCTATTCGTATTGGTGTTCCTGAGACGGTCGATGAAAGGAGTCTGCTTTGACCATTAAAGAGCTCGATCTATTTGCAGTCGGAACAAGACGAGAGAACGGTACGCTTAGTCCTCACATTATCATCCGTATCATCTCAGACGATGGTATAGTCGGTGCGGGCGAAATGTCCGACCTCAGTATCCGAAACATACCCGACATCAACCATCTCGAGTATATACTTCGGAAATCGTTGATCGGAATCGATCCATCCGATCCATCCGCCATCGATCCGATCGTCGACGGATATAAGGGACAGATTGGCGCAGGTGTGGACATTGCGATTCACGACCTTCGGGCCAAGAGCTTGGGCATTCCAATTCACGACCTCTATGGAGGTGCTTACCGAGATCGCTACAAAATCTGCTACCCCATCTTTCGACAATTCGAAGAGGCGGACGTCGCACCCAACGTCGAGCGAGTCGGTCGAATGCTCGAGCTGGGATTCGACCTGTTCCGATTTTACGTGGGTGGAAACCTCGAAATCGACAATCAGATCTTACATGAGTGTCGCGATCGTTATGGAGATCGATTCAAAGTTAAATCACTGGACTTCAGCCGCCGACTTGATTGGAAGTCGTGCGTAGCCGCCGTTGAGCGTCTGCAGTGGGTCGAGCCGATCCTGGTTGAAAGTCCCGCACCCGACATCCCGGGCAAAGCAAAGGTGCGTGAGCGTATCCGGTTCCCGGTCAGTGAGCATGTCAGCGACGAGACCCAGGCCATTGCTTTCGCGGAAGGACAGGCTGTCGACATCTTCAATATTGCGACCTGCCACCAGGGCATCAAACGATCGCGCCAGATCTTCGCCATAGCACAGGCCACCGGAATCTCCACCTTGATTGGCACAACTCAGGAACTTTCTATTGGGACCTCCGCGCAGGCGCATCTGGGCGCATCGGTACCCAACCTCGATTACCCCGGCGATGCGGCTGGCGCGCAACTCTACATTGACGACGTTGTCAAACACCGGGTCCAGTACGAAAATGGCTACCTTCTCGTGCCTAAAGGTCCGGGTTTAGGGATGGAACTCGACGAATCGCAGCTTCAAAAGCTGGGGGACCGTCAGTGGACATTTATGCAAGAACTGCCGCTGGAGCGGCAGGAAGACCGCGGGAAAGTAGGCGAGAAGGTACAATGATGAAGGTAGAAATCTTTGTTTGGATTGTGATCTGAGATCTTGAAAACGATTTCTTCCCACAATTTTTCCTGGAGCTTTCTATGCAAGTTTATAACGTTGGTGTTATCGGCTGTGGCAGGATTTCAAGCCTACTGGAGCAGGAAACACATCGCGGAACGCCGAACACCCATGCGGGTTGTTACAATCACTGTGATCGAACCCGTATTGTCGCAGCAGCAGATCGGGACGATAAACGCCGACAGAGTTTTGGAGGCAAATGGGATGTTCCGGGTCTGTACACAGATTGGCGGGAAATGCTGGATACTGAGAAACTGGATATCGTGAGTGTTTGCACCTATCCCATTCCGCATCGGGATATCGTTGTTGCCGCGGCTCAGTCAGGAGTAAAAGCCATATTCTGCGAGAAGGCGATGGCGACTACGTTGCGAGAGGCAGACGAAATGATTAATGCTTGCCGGAGAAACAACGTAAAGCTGAGCATTAACCACACACGCCGATGGGATTGGCAATTTCGCCAAATTAAGGAGCTAATCGATCAGGAGGTAATCGGCTCCCTTCAGGCGATGACACTCCAGTACAGCGCCGGGCTTGCCAACAACGGAACCCACTTTTTTGACATGCTGCGATTCTTTGCAGGCGATGTTGCGTGGGCAACCGGTCACCTATTGGATCCGGATGCTCTGGATCCCCGTGGCGCCGGGTACTTTCATTTTCAAAATGGCGTACAATGCATTGTGAACGGATCCACCGGAGGGAGCGCCCAACACCTCTTTGAATTGTTGGGATCCAGGGGACGGATAACGGTGGCCAATACACGGCCACGTCAGTTCAAGCTCTTCACCAAAAATAAAGAGGAAAAATTCCCCGAAATACCAGAGGAACACAAGCTGAATACAACGGACAGGGGCCGATGTGTGATCCCGTTGTCAGTAGAGGAGATTGCAGAAAGCCTCGACAGCGATCGGGATACAATATCCACTGGAGAAGATGGACGAGCGGCACTGGAAATGGTGCTATCTCTTCACGAATCGGAGCGGTTGGGCAACGCCCGGGTGGATTTTCCTATGACAAATCTGGATCTCCAGGTCCTGGTGAGAAACGAAGGGTTCATCAGCGACGCTGTACCGCAATGATCGAGAATCAGTCCCCTACCCCACCGATCAACGCTTTCATATTGGCAAAGTTGATACGCATCGCTTCTTCCGCCGATCCGCTTTCCGGCTTGAAGTGGGTGGCGATGGATATCACCGCGTCGATCTGATAATCGCGCAGGTTCCGCAGTACCGTCGGAAAATCCACGTCTCCTTCGCCGATGGGACAGTATTCAAACTCACATTTCAGACCGTCTATGACTTGCAGATCTTTTATGTGGAGCGTATGAAGATACGGACGGACATTCTGAAATCCGCGGGTAGCGGTGTCCGATTCGCCGCAATTCATGGTATCCGCTGGCCCCCAGACCGTTTTCAGGCGAGGTGAACCGACCGCCTCGATCACCTGCCGCATGTGTTCCGTGGTATTCGTGTAATTCCACGGCATCATGCACAGCGGCAGATCCACATCGTAGCGGTCAGCGTCTTCGACCAGCAGCGTAAACGCCCGGACCAGTTTGTCCATATCCAGATCGGAAATGACGCCGCCGCGGGTCATCCATCGCATGGGCCAGGTCGGCTTACCGGCAGTATATTCACCCGGCCAGGCGAATGTAAACGTGGCAACTGCCGGAATTTTGAGCCGCGCGGCCATCTTCATGGCGGCGGTCAGTTCCTCTCGGGCTTCCCGGAATTCGGGGTGTTCGGCCATATCGTCCAGATCCAGATCGCTGAGATGCACGGTTTTAAACTTACGGCCTCCGCAGAGCAGGAAGATCTCCGTTTGATGCTGCTCGGCGCACGCGCCGATGCGGTCCATATCCGCGTCGGTCATGGCTTCAAACGGAAGGTCGTCCGCCGAAGGCGCGTACCAGAGGCGGTCTGCGCCGATCTCTTTCGCTTTGGGAAATGCCCGGTCATAGGGCAGTCTCAGTTCGGTCGTGAACATGGCGAGTTTAAACGTGTAATCGGACATGGGCATAATCCTGTAGTCGGGATGAAGGGTGACATCGAATTTTAGAGGGAGGGGCAGTAATCCAGGGTGTCTGATACAGGCAGGCCGAGGTGGTCGGGAACCGGGAGGTCTGCGGGCTGCGGGTCAGGAGGGTCCAGTGGGCAATCGGGGTAGGCAATGCGCTGGGTTCTGTAGAATCCGCCTCTCGGGTTGATGTATTCCCACACGATTTCACCTTCCCAGGTCACTTCGAAAATCCGTCCCTTGTCCGTGTCCAGACTCAGCGTGTTCCCATTCGGGAGACGCTGTACACCGCCTGTAACAATGCTCAGAAATTTGCTGGCCTGAGGACCCGCAGCATATTCCCATACGACTTCTCCGCTCACGGGATCGATTTCTACAAGCCGGGTGTAGAATCGATTAATCGGAGGATAACCCGTACCGCCTCCATTGTCGTAGATCAGAATATTTCCGTTGTGCAGCATTTTGGGATCGTGTGGACCTACCAGGTATTGATTCTGCCCTTCGGTCCCGTTTAACCACATGGTTTCCATCTGATCCAAATAGCCCCACTTCCAGACGATATTTCCAGTCGATTTCTCGATGATAAATATCAGATTCCCATTTCTGGAACAGCTGAGAATATTTCCCGGCTTGAATCTCGTGTCGCCCTCATCATATAGGGGATTGTCGGGAAGTGTGTGAAGCGTATTCAGATGGAGCCAGTCTCCTTCCTGTCCCGGCTGTTGTCCCCCGCCAGTTTCAAATATGATCTGCTTCGCACGATCGCTGAATTCGAATTCTTGTAGGTGGTGATGCCCCCACCATTCCCAGACGATCTCGCCCTCCGAAGTTATTTCCATGATGTGATCGTCTTTGAGTGTGACGCGCGATACCCGGGGGGCATCGATGCGATCCGCGACCATAGCGAGATAGGTGTGTTCAGAAGTCTTCTGGATGTCGTGATGGAAACCCGTTGGTCGTGCATCCTTGCGGAAGTCCGAGGACAGAGACCAGACAATATCTCCATCCCAGTCTTGTTCTGTGATCGAGGCCCCATTGCTGATATAGTGGCCGTTTGCAACGCGTTCAAATAGCTGAGAGCCGCGCTGCGTCGCCGGATTTCCGTAGAACTCGTGAACCACCTGACCTTCCATGTCTATCAAGTGCCATCGATCAACCTGTTCAGCCGAGATGCCACGCACGGGATCCCAGGGCCCTCGCCCGTGAACGAGCGTGTACCCGTTGTAACATCGGTCAGGGTGATAGACGGTAACACCTGTTGGCCAGTCCAGAACAGAGCGATTCATTTCAATTCCTTTTATGTTAGACTAACCCCCTGGATACAACTCACCTCGCCAGGCTCATGTCCCCAGTAAATGACGAAGAGACGACCGGGCTCGTACTCGATAGTCGCCGCTCGCTACACAAGATTGTTCCGTTCTGCCCAGATTCGAATGGCCTCGGAACCCGGGTATTCAGCATCCAATCCGAGTTGCCCAATCTGTTTATTGCCGTGCCACTCCTGCCAATCGCCTACTTCCCTGCCGACATCGCGCCAGGAATCGCCCGCTTTTTTCATCGCATCTACAAGAAGCCCATCCAGTTCCGACACGATCGCGCCATTCTCTTCGACCAGGTTGTTCTGTTCGTAGGGATCGTTTTCAAGATCGAAACACACCCATGGTCCTTCCTCCATTCGCGCGTAATTGTACTTCGCTGTGCGAATCCCGCGCCAGCCGGGCCACGGAATGAAGCCGTGGTGCATCTCCATATAGGCGTACTCTTGCTGGTGCCCATTGGAATCGCTACCGAGGATGACGCCGGACAGATCGGCCCCGTCCAACCCCGATGGCACATTGATCCCTGCGAGTCCACATAGCGTGGGAAAAATGTCTGGCGTACCAAAAGGCATGTCCAGTGTGGCGTTGGCTTCAATCTTGCCTGGCCATCGAATCAGAAAAGGAACCTGGGTGGATTCGCGATGAGGCCATCGTTTGCCTCGCCAGCCCTGGCTGTTTAGCATTTCACCGTGATCCGAGGTGTACACCACAATGGTGTTTTCCGCCTGACCACTGTCTTCCAGGGCCTGCATCAAGCGTTCCCACTCAGTATCCAGGCCCGTTACGAGACCGTAATAATGTGCATAATGGTCCTGAAAGCGATTGAGCGCCTCTGCATCTACGGTCTTCACATTGGGATGAAACTTCAGGTCCCGTCCCCGATATTTTTCGAGATATACCTCTGGAGATACCAGTGGGGGATGAGGGGGATACCATGAAAGAAACAGGCACCAGGGCGCCCCACCGTCCTGTCCTCGAATGAACTCAATGGCCCTGTTGGCCTCGATCTGCGGCTTGTCGAACCCTTCTCCAACCACAGTCTCAGTGCTGTTCACCGCATAGTTTCGATTGGGACTCGCGTGACTCGATACCAGAGGTACAAACCATTCATCGTCGAATCCCAGACGCATCGGATGACCCGAATCGAGTTGTACATCTCCTAAATGCCATTTGCCGATATAACCACAGCGGTACCCTGCGTTTTTGAAAGCCTTGCCGATGTGGGCATATTCACTTAGATCCGGATGATACCCGTTGGTCGTTATCCCCAGGCGATGGCCGTGTAATCCCGTCATCAATATGGCCCTGTAGGGGCAACAAAGCGGGGTCGTTGACACGGCACTTTCCAATTTCATTCCCTGCCTGGCGAATGCGTCGAAGTGCGGTGTCTCCAGATCTTCATCGCCGTAGTAGCAACCCATTGCCGATGCACGCTGCTGGTCGGAAAACACAAACAGGATATTGGGCTGTTGAGTCGGTTGTGGCATAGACGTCTCTCCTATACTTGGTGCTGATGATTAGACCCATTTTGTATCTTGCAATGATGCGATCGTACCTGGACGGGGCCGCCAAATATTTGCGTCATCACGCCAGGGATTTGCCTTGAGCCACGCTTCGTTCATGGCCACGCCCAGCCCAGGGCCGGCCGGGATTGGCAGAAAGCCGTCCTTCTGAACCGGGAAGTCGCCTGTGCAAGCGTCTTGAAACCACGGGCTGATTCCGCCTTCCTGAATCATAAAATTTGGAGTGCACGCGTCGAGGTGCAAAGACGCGATCGTGCACAGCGGGCCGTAGGGATTGTGCGGTTGGAAACCGACATAATGGGCTTCTGCCATCGCCGCAATCTTCTTCAACTCCAATATACCGCCCCCCTGAACAATGTCGGGTTGAATCATCTTCACAATTTGTCGGCTCAGCAAGTCGGTAAATTCCCACTTCGTGTAAAGCCGCTCGCCAGTCGCCAGTGGGATGCTTACGGCCTCGGCAACCCGTTGCATCGCGTCGAGGTTTGTTGGTGGCACAGGTTCTTCGTACACAAAGGGCCGACAGTCGGCCATCGCATTGCCGATGCGGATGGCGTCTGCCGGGGCAAGCCGTCCATGTACTTCAACGAGCAACTCAACATCGTCACCCACTGCTTTGCGAACAGCTTCCAGTTTTTTGATGGCGACACGTTCGGCTTCTGCCGGAATAAACAGCCCGCAATGGTCAAACGGGTCCCCCTTGAGCGCCGTCAATCCATTTGATACGTTGTTCATCGCAGTTTCAGCAGCCCCTTCGGGTGTCGGCCCATCCCACCTGCCATAGCACCAGATCCGATCTCTCATCTTTCCGCCCAGCATTTCGTATATGGGCAGTCCCACGGCCTGGCCTTTGATGTCCCACAGGGCGATTTCTATGCCGCTTATGGCTGACATCTGCACGACACCGCCCCGCACAAAAAAGTGATGGTAGAGTGTCTGCCAGTGTTTCTCGATCTGCCAGGGATCTTCGCCCACCAGCACCTGACCGACCTCGTCGATCTGGGTAGCAACGCTAAGCGGACCGGCGGTCGCCTCCCCCCAGCCTGTGATGCCCTCATCGGTTTCAATCTTCACAAACATGTAGTTGCGTGGCGGGCGGCCTTGCGGTGAAGATGATGCGGGAACTGCTTTTACCGATGTAATCTTCAAGATATTCCTCCTTGTGTCGGGGCTTTACAGCATTCTCGAAATGCCAGCGATCTGCCATGCGTCAGCCGATCTGCTGACCACCACGATGGATTCCTCACTGTTGCCAGAGACATCGTCAGCAGTCACTGCCACAAGGACGCCTTCAGGACCAGATTGTGCTGCCTCGACTTCTCTATTGCTGACCGATGTGGTTCTTTCGTTGACCTGTTGCGCCAGTTTGGTGCCATCTTCGATCCGTGTCACCGCACCAACGCCGACCTCAATCAGCGGAAAACGACAGAGGCTGGCGCAGGCATCGCCATCGCTTTTGTCCAGTGCATCGCAATAGCGTCGCACCTGATTAATTGCTGTCTCGGTAGCCTGGGCGATAGCTGTTTCGTCGTCCCTCCCGTCGTAATAAGTACCGAGCGCAAACCGCGCCTGGATCCCCCACGAATCAGCGGGTTTGGTGACAATATAAGTGACGCGGTTCCACAGAATGGGATCATCGTCTGCATTGTATCGCGTCCACCCGCCTACCAGGTGGACCTTGTTGGGAGATTCGTGCAGCCGGACGGGGTCTCGCCCCCTCGTCAGGACCCAACCCGTGGCTACTCTCGACGTCCAGTCGGCATTATCCGCGTAGTCCCGTGCCGTGTCGTAGTAGGCGGTCCGCCCCGATGCGTCAACGCGGACATGGGGATAGCTCATCACGGCAGCCCAGGCATCTCCATTTTGGGATGCATCGGCTTCAAAAAAGCCGAAGTAGGCATCTTCCGGGGTATCAAAATGCGTCTTGTATTCGTTCATCTGGAAAGCTCCTCATCCATAGTGATCGCCAAACGCCCTTGAGGCCCATCAATTCGGCTTACCAGAAGGGATTCCAGCTCGATATGCTCCCGCTCCGTAAGTTGACTCGCCAGAGGGCTCGCAAGGAATTCCTTGTAGGGACGAGCGGTCTCCATAAAAGGCATGATATACATGGGAACGACTGACTGAAGCATCGCCGCCCGCTTTTTGTCCGTGCGGTTCACGCCTGCCCGATGCCAGGTTCGGGCATCATAGATGACGTAGCTGCCCGCCGGCGCCTCAACGACATCTGCCTCGGAGCCTGTATAAGGGAGGCCTTTTGCCTGGCGAGATCCCTCCTCCCTGTACGTATTCCCACTCCCCCATTCTGGAGGAGGTCCTTGCCCAAACGTATGCGATCCGAGTTTGAAACAGGTTGCGCCATTTTCACTCTTAAATTCGGTCACACATAAATTTCGCTGAACGCCAAGAACGAGATTTAGCGCATTGTGCGGTACGATCCGATTACCATCGGAGGAATTCCTGGCGATCCCCCAGAGGTAGGGATAATCCGAATGCCACCCCCCCACTTGGCGTTCACCGTCGTCCGGAGCCACGACGGCGAAACCGGGCCTGTGAGCCAGCCGAATTTCCCGACACTGCATATACTCCCGCATCACCCAGAGAGATACAGGCTCGGTTGCGGCTCTCGACACTTCCACAGACTGCGTGAGGGTCGGCAGGCTTCTGTCTAATTCTTCATGGTCCCACTTGCCAGTGCAACTCACCCTTTGCAGTTCTTTGATCGCGTGGGGCGACAGGATGCTCGGAAGGCAGACCCATCCGTTCTCGCGGATTTGCTGGAGGTATTCGGACGGAAGATGGGCAGGACCGTGACCCGGCTGAAAACGCCCCGGTACGGACGATTCGGAGCCGTCTTCGCCCAGTGATTTTCCATTCAGGGCGAGATGCACACCTTCGTTATTCGCGGCAGACACATCGAGAGTCACCCCTGACACCACATGGCAATAGGTGTCGCCTTCTTCTTTCCAGATCGCTTTGTCGTCGGCGTGGTCAAAGACGGATATCTTGCCTTCCGATACGCCCAGAAAATCACCCTTTTCGTTTCTCAACAGCGTGAAATGAGCGGAAGGTTTCTCCACGCGAACGACGCGCTCTTCAAATTTCTGAGTTGGGGGCATGTGGCACTCCTTTGTCGCACAGTTAGTTATTTTGATCTCCCAAACCCCTTGCCTCGGCAACGACTTCCTGCATGCCGTCCCATTCACTCCAGGGATCGCACAATTTATCGATTGCGACCTGCCAGGGATTATAACCATCGGGATATTCGAGAAACTCGCCTTCCCAACCGCGGTCGGGGTGATCGCTGTCTCCTCGCACTTTTGCCCCTCCCGGGCGATGGCGACGCAGCCGAAAATAGGCACTGATGCGGGGATCGGCACCCAGGTCGTTGCGGGTGCCACAATGTGGGATGCCGTGAGCCGTAATAAAGGCATCGCCCTCTTCAACGAGCAAGGGTGTAGGCTCCGGCCACATGAGGCCATCGGGCGTGTATTGCGCGCTTTCTCGATAATGATTAGCGATCCATTCCGGCATGTAATTAATGCCGACCCCCTTATCGCCAACGCGTTTTAAACGCGGCCAATCATGGCCTTCGGGGCCGATGACGCCGCCCTGGGCGCGTTGTCGTCGAAAGAATTCCGCTGTGTGATGATGGGCACCGCGGAGGACGGCAAAGTTGCCGTAGCCAAATTTGGATTGGTCGCTCAGGATCACGCCGACGAATGTGGTAAAGCTACCGAGGGAGAGCGTGCAATCCGGGTCCTGAAACAAAGGCGAACCGTTTATCCCGATCACGTTGGCACTGCGATCACCAAAGTGCGGTGTTTTGGGCGCGTACCAATCATCCACTTCGTCCGCCGCTTTGGGAATGGGGCCCGTCCACTGGCCGTCCAGATGCGGGAAAAATGCATGATTGGGCACTTCATCATCCGGCAGGCCGTGGATGCCGATTTCTCTGGTTGGCTCGCGCGGATACAGAATCGGCGCAAAGCCATTTGTCGGAGGATCAAATGGCCCCATGGTGTTGGTGAGCAATTCGGTTAGTGCCGTTTTGTTAATGAGATCTGTGATGATGTCTTCGCTGCCGACGAAGCGGTTTCTTCTTTTGGGCGCATCCATCGTACCATTCACAATTTGACCTGCGGTGATATTGACCAGTCGTCGGGCACGGTGGGTCAGCTCTTTGGGTACGATATTTTTGAGAATAATGAATCCATCCCGATAGAAAGTTCGTTTTTGCTCGTGGGTGAGTTCGGCAGGACCGTTGTGTTTCATAACTGACCTCTCTCTGGTTTGGATCTCAAAGGACCGGTTAGGCCATTTTCTTGTAATTGCTCAATTGACATTGTTGTTCCTTTCTATTGGAAAATAGACCGTTGGATTATCCCGGTCACTCAGATGCTTTCGCTCGTTGCCCCAGTTGTCCGCTGTGCCGTTCCAGTATCGGGTGTCGGAAGGCGAGTATGAGAAGAGGTATGACCAGCGCGACTTGTCGGTGCTGTTGACCGGAGCGCCATGGATTGTGTACCCGTGATGCACAGTGCAGTCACCAGGCTGGTAATGGAACGGCGGAGAAAGCTCCAGCACAGACGTCAGATTTGGAAATTGCTCGAGCAGGTCGCCTTGGCCATCGCCGCCTACCGAGCCGAGCGGCCCTTCGCGATGTGAGCGACTGACAAATCGCATGGCGCTCATCTCCGGTGTCACTTCCACCAGCGCAAGCCAGAACTGGAGTTCGCCCACGCGATCAGAACCGTGCTGAGCCGAGTCCTGATGATAATGGGTTCTGGCTGCCCCCGGGGGCTTTTCTCTGAGGACATCAGCGCGATAGCGAAGTGGGATATCCACGCCCCTGAGCCGCTTCCTATTCACGAGTCGCATCGCGTTTTTTGACATGCGCTCACTGAACATGAACGAGCGGAACGGCTCAGCCTCTTCCTGCAGTACCAGACCGACAGCCCGTCTGCCGCCCTTGTCTTCGCCGTAGCGGTCCAGCCAATCCTGGCCGACAGATAGAAGCTCCGTGACAAACTCCGGATCTACGAGTTGCTTCATCATGACCCACCCGTATTCCTGGTAGAAGGCCACTTCTTCGTCTGTGACCTCCCGGACGACGGCTTCGATCTCGCGCTCTGTCAATGCTTGTCCCATAACCTGCGCTCCTCCCGTGTCGTGTTCCATCAAAATCCCCTTGGATCTCCTCCGACGGGGACGGTGTCAGAAGTTCTCATAAACCAATCAAGCATAGACCTTTCCAGATCTAACTTTGTCTCTTGCATACCCGGGTCATCAATTAAATTCTTTAACTCCTGGGGATCATTTTTGAGGTCGTATAATTCGTCCTGACCGGCTGTGCGTCGAATGAGCTTGTGATTTAAGCTCCTGATCATCGTCGTACGGCAAACACTTTCGCGCACTTCTTGTTGCAGTTTGCCCTTGGGAAAATAGACACCATCCTCGTTGGGATTACTCCAGTCCCATCGCCCTTCAAACACATGGGGTTCACAAGTCTCATAACCCCCTTCTGCGAATACCAATCGATCCTTATCTTCCGCTTCACCCCGGAGTTGAGGTACAAAGGACCTGGCGAAATGCGTGTGTGTGGGTAAAAGACCCGCCAGTTCCATAACAGACGGCATGAGATCGAACATCTCAACCGGACCTTCCACCACATGACCCGCTTTGCTACCGGGGGCTTTTACCAATAGAGGCACCCGCGTCAGCGCATCACTGTAATCACTTGGCCATTTTTCCACCAAACCAAAATCCCCTGCCCAGTCACCGTGATCAGAAGAAACGATCAGAACCGTATTTTCAAAAAGCCCCTTCTCCTCCATAACATTCATCAGTTCCCCCAGAAGCCAGTCCGTATAGCTGATCATACCGAGATAAACAGCATTCAATTTTCGAAAGAAATTCTCCGACAATTCATCTAAGCGGCGGTACTTTCTGATGAGCGTGTAAAAGTCTGGCTTTTTGTCCAGCCCTGCGGGTCTCAAGTCCGGTATATCTCTGGGATCATACATGTCATAAAAATCGCGGTGGGTGGTATAGCCTGGATGGGGTTGTAGAAGCGGCAAAAACAAAAAGAAGGGATTGTCATCATCTTTGCGATTGTGCAGAAAATCGATCCCCGCTTTGACTTTAATATAATCAGCGACCTCTTCCCTCTCGCAATCCAAAGGCTCAAAATCAAAACTATAGAATTCCTTGTCACCCCTTTGCCAGCGATTCTTCCTTTTGTCATCTTTGTGTTCATAATATTCTTTTATGCAGAACAAACTATCTCGTGCGAGTAAATCATTTTTGCCATACCAGTGAATATCGTAGCCAGCTTCATACAGATATTTAAAAAGATGGGGTTCATGAGGCCTTATCAGATGCCACATGGAGCGATGCCCAGCACAATGGGGATAAAGCCCCGTCATCATCGAAACTCTGGAAGGCGTACATTGCGCGTTTTGCACATGGCATTGGTCAAAGCGAACCCCTTCTGCCGCCAGGCGATCGTAATTGGGGGTTTGGATCAATGGATGACCATAACATGCCAAACTTTCGGCTCGCATTTCGTCTGGTTGAAAAAATATAAAATTCAATGGTTTTTGATTGGCCATTACTTCTCCAAACCAAATGACGATAGGGGCTCTGGAATGAGCGCACAATGCTCGCCCAACCGCTCGCGAATATCCTGCGTCAAAGAGCCTGCAATTTCATATTGAGGCGCAGTGTTTGTACAACTGTATCCCATATGGATCACACGCCTGGACGATTTTGAAAGGTTTGCTCGTGCGCCATGCCAGATATCACCGTGGCAAAAAATGCCAGTTCCAGCCTTACAGGTCGCATAGATTTCTCCAGCAACTGCCTCTTTGAGATCGTCCAGAACATCTCGGGGCCAGGGTTTTTTATGCGATCCCGGCACAAGGCGAGTCGCACCGTTTTCTTCTGTCATATCATCAAGAGCCCACACCACATTGAGGTATGCAGTACAATTCTTAAAGAACGATCGATCGGCATGGATTTCCTGAATAGGACGCGGATCACCGGGCATGGGATCGTGAAAATTCATGGCCTGCCAGCGCATATCCTCTCCAATCACCAGCCTGGCCATTTCTAATGCAATCGGCTCGATTGCCAGCTCTTCAAAGACGCGGCCTTTACCAATGAGATTGCACAACCTGCGAACGCCCGGAGGTGTCGATCCTTCTGTCCCTGCCTTTTCGCCCTCCAGATCATACCTCTTTTCCAGGGCCTCTCGCAACGCTGCCAATCGTTGAACAGAGATTACATTTTCAACGATCAGATAACCGTGTTCTTGAAAAAAATCCCATTGTTGTACAGAAATCATTTCAACCCCCTGAAACCTTATTCGGAAAAATGGACCGTGGGATTGTCCGAATCACTCAAACGCTTCCGCTCGCTGCCCCAGTTGGCTGCGGTACCATTCCAGTATCGCGTGTCAGAAGGGGAGTATGAGAAGAGGTATGACCAGCGCGACTTGTCGGTGCTGTTGGGTGGACCGCCATGGACTGTGTATCCGTGATGCACAGTGCAGTCACCCGGCTGGTAATGGAACGGAGGAGAGAGCTCCAGCACAGACGTCAGATTTGGGTACTGCTCGAGCAGGTTGCCCCGGTCATCTTTGAATACCGAGCCAAGCGGTCCTTCGCGATGTGAGCGGCTGACGAATCGCATGGCACTCATCTCCGGTGGCACTTCCACCAGTGCAAGCCAGAACTGGAGTTCCCCCACGCGATCAGAGCCGTGCTCTGACGAGTCCTGATGATAAGTGGCTCCGGCTGCCCCTGGGGGCTTGTGTTGGAGGATGTCGATGCGATAGCGAAGTGGGATATCTACGCCCTTGAGCCGCTTCCTGTTCACGAGTCGTGTTGCGTTCTTTGACATGCGCTCGCTGAACATGAACGAACGGAACGGCTCGGTCTCTTCCCGCCGCGCCAGGCCGACAGCCCGTCTGCCGCCCTTCTCTTCGCCATTGCGTTTCAACCACTCTTGACCAACACACAGAAGCTCCGTTGCGAACTCCGAGTCCACGAGTTGCTTCATCATGACCCACCCGTATTCGTGGTAAAAAGCCACTTCTTCGTCTGTGACCTCCCGGACGATCGATTCGATTTCAAGCTCCGTCAATGCTTGTCCCATAACCTGTACTCCTCCAGTGTAGTGTCCCTGAACAGGATGACATACTGATCTCTCGTATCTAACGAATATGTTTGTGGACCTCATCTCTGACGCGGCACAGATTTTCATCCAATTCGGCGATTTCAGAAGAACCATAGGGATCTGTTGCGCCTGCGAGTGCGCAATTAAAGCCGCCGCATGTGGGCCGTTTTATCGACATAGTAGCAGTTTTCCTTTCGCATCTCGCGGAAGGTCTGAATGCCGATGGGCAGTCTGCGTTTGGTCATATTATGCACCTTTGTCTTTCAATATTTACAATTATCTGCAATTTAGTCGAAAAAACAGGGGTTTGCAATGGCATTTTGGCGTATAAAGATTATTGCAAAATTTAATCCCTTCAAAATGTCTCAATGCGAGGATCCAAAAGATTGATTCTATCTTAGGTCTTTAAGCCCCGTTTACAAATTCCTTCTCCGAAAATACGATTGCACACTTTCGTTTAGTACCTGTATATTTATGGTATAACTGAACTGGTGCGTGAATAACGTAGGTAGATGAAATGGGAAAAGAGAATCAACATATCTTGAGGTAGTGACGATGAATTATCAGTTTAGACTAAACTGCGGGCTCTTACGCTTGTTTGACGAGTTTGATTCCTTACCAGACGAATTGGCACCTGGCTTCCAATATGAACTCTCCCATCCTGAACTCGAGCGTCTGCGCGAAGCATATAGACTTGATCAGGTTGCAGGAGGTGGAGACGACTGGTCTAAAATCCTGAACTTAATGCAGTGGATGTCTGAAGGCATATGCCACAGAGGTGACATAAGCAAAGCGCTGCCCGAGGTCTGCAAAGTACTGCCCATGAACGCTTCGGGACTTCTGAGCTATTCGTTCGGCAAAGGTGAGGACTATGGCATCAACTGCTACATGCTGTCTATCGTGCTAACAGAGGCCTGCCTATCTCTGGGGTTGCAGAGCCGAATAGTGTCTCTGAATCCTCTGAATCCATACGACTATGACAATCATGTAGTTACGGTGGTTTGGTGTACTTCTCGCTCGAAGTGGGTGATGGTTGACCCCTCGTACAATGCGTTTCTATGTGACTCTGAAGGACTGATCCTGAGCCCATGGGAGACCAGGGACCGACTTTGCCGACACAAAACCATCTTCTGCAACAACGAACTGAGTTACAATGGAGCCAGGTACAGCTCAGAAGACTATCTGACGTACATGGCGAAGAACTTGCTCTACCTGCACTCCCCATGCTTTAACGGCTTCGGAAGTGTTACTTCAGGGAAGACGTGGCTCACGCTGGCCCCGAAACACCTGGACGTTTGCAAGCGAGAGACATACAACATGAAGTGGCGTGAGGAGGCCGAGAGCGGGAATTGGGAGTATGATGAACTTCGTAGTAGTCTCGAGAAGCGAAGACTGGCAAGAGGCCATGCGTACACGTCATCTATCACGTCTTTTGCGCAAGCGCCGAACTGAGTAATACACCGATAAAGATCGGTTCACGACTTGGATTGACCTGGAAGATAAGCGAGTATGGTGTATGTAAGGTCAAGGATATGATTGGCGAAATATAGTGTGACCGTAGGCTGTCGGCTCAATATTGAGTTGAGCCCTGATTGACGTGAGGGTATCGGTTTAAGAAAAAAGAACGGGTAGAGAATTATAATATTCTTTACCCGTTTTCTTTTTGCCAGACGATAGCGTCCTTAAAGTTCTGTAAAAAGGTAGCTCCGGGCACGATTGATCCACTCGCGCGGGTCGTCCGGTGGAAAGCGTTCAGGCTGCTTCATACACCACCTTTCCTTCCTGCAATGCCGGCTTAATGATTAAGGCATGGCTCTTGCCGTATCGGGCGACATCTGCTGGCGTAACCACGATCACATCAACTGCCAGATGCCTTCCGCGCAATCTCCGGTGAATTTGCGCCATTGCGGCGAGGCGATCATCGACATCCGCGATAACGAGCAGATCGACATCGCTATGGCGGTTCATGTCACCTCGGGCAGCAGACCCAAAAAGGATAATCCGCTCGGGATCAGCCACTTCCACAATACGACTGATGATGTTGTCTAGGATTGTTTGGTCAATCATCGTTCTGTCCTTTTTTTTCTTTACTATTGCAAAATTGGGATCAGGGTCGCCGTCGTCATTCAGATCGGAGTTATGATGTAAATTCAAGTAAAGAGCACCCTTGAAAATAGGGGTAAAGGGATGGACCGACAAGACAAACTCATCGGCCTGTATAGAGGAATTGCTTCGGTAATCAGTTCGGCCAGCGGCCCACCAATAACGGGCACAAGGCTTGCCGCGGTCTTCGTGACGAGTGCAATGTTGTCACGCCAGTTTTTATCCAATTGATCAGACATGCAAGGTCCCTCTTATTTGGTCTAAATATCGACAAGAGTGCATTACTGTAATAGCCTATACTATGGATGGTTTACAACTGGCTGTATCTCAAGCTGTTCACCTTCTTGCGGACTCGACAAGGCAGGTATGCGTTATAGACAGGGACGAAATTTTCCAAATTAGTTTCAACAAGCCATTCACCGTCTAATCATTTTGTTGAGAATGCGCCGAATTTGACGGTGAAGCGGCTCAGGAATTTGTAGATTTTTCGACTTGATCATAGCAATACAAACATCAAGTAACGCAACAAAATCGTTCTGTAAGGTACGTGCCGTGTGTAGCTTGTGGAGGTCTCGCAGAGCTTGACCGTGGCATTTGCGAACTTTTTTGCCGCTGCCGCACGGACAGGAATGGTGTCCCCGGTAACCATGCTCAATAAGGAAGGCAATGACAGCCAATGCCGCTCGTTCGTCGACCAATTCAAGAGTATCCATATAGTGCTGAACGATGCCTACTGCACCGTGTTCTGCCTCACCAAAGGGGTGCGTACCATATTTCTTGTAGTGGCTGTATCCGAAGAAGTACGGAATGAGGAGACGGTTTACAAATCCCAAGAGTGAGGGTTGTTGCCAGAAGACGCGGTGCTTTTCGATAGGGATCCCAAGGCATAACGTACCGTCCCCGTTCAGGTGATCATAATCGCTATCGATCTTCCCACCGGTTTCACGGACGTACGGAAGATTCTCCGGGTAAATATCGGGGATGGTGAGTTCAATTTCGAAGCACTCTACGATTGTGCTATGTCCATTAGCCGATGCCTCAAACGGCAATGGACCTGATAATATTGTCGCGTTTTCTGCTCTCGTGATTGCCGTCAGCCCACGGTGTACACATTGCAATTCGGCAATCTCGGCAACAAGTTCTTCTTTCATTTATGCTCTCCACGGCCTCGTCGACGTCGACTTTGAGATATGGATTCTCGGAACGCTACTCTCCGCAGCCACGCCAGATGCGATCAGGTCAAAATGTTTGGAGGCAACCGCCGCACCGAGCGTCGCAGAAAGCCGTTCGCGCAGAACATTGAGGTGTGGCTCTTCCAAAATATCGAAGAGGGCTTCTTTCAACGCCGCAACCCAATGGAAAAAGGCCCTTGCACGCGCATGATTATCCTCATGCCAACGGTCGGCGAAATTCTCTTCGGGATTAACCGGATTACCAATATACCACCCACCATCAGGACTGCGCTTAATGGGACTGTGGGGGGCCAGGCTTCGATTTACAGTTCCGTTTTCAACGAGAACTGCATGTGCGTGTAGCTGAGTGACAATACTGTAGAGTGCCGAGTAGATGTCAGGCTCGTTTTGGTAGAACTGCGCGGCGAGCGTAGTGATGATGATCGAGATAGGTGCGTGTTTGTTGTTCTGTTCATTGTCGAACATTATATCCCGGTGGCGCTTCATGAGTTGGATAGAACGCTGGAGTGGCGTACGGACGAGCGCATCCGGAACATCGTCAATGCTCGCATAGATATGGGAACTCTGCGTCAGAATGGCCCGCTTCTGGTCGGTTCGTGCGAGTTCAAATGCTGCTTGGTTCTGGCGGTCAAACCAAAGGCCGTAGCCTTTGGGATCGCTGGCCGACCACGTATAAACATTTTCTTTTTTGTTCGTAATAGCGATGGCGGTATCGAAAGGAGATCGGGGGTCAGGAATCGACGGTAGGACGTCAAGGTGAAACCCAATCTCATCCTGCTCGGCATACTCAAGTGTCCAGCACCGTTTGCCTTCCTCATCCAGCAACTTGCGGTATGTGCCGTGTTCCTTGAGGCGATCACCAACCATCAATTTCACGGATCGGGGACTTGTCCGGTACTTTTCTATCGGCAATTCACACACAAGATCAATGTCGTAGCTGGCTTCGATACCGTCTCTTATGGGCCTGACGACAGTGCCAAGGCGAAAGGACCCCTGCGGATAAATGCTGAGTTCACCGGTGCAACCCGGATACTCTCCATCCTCAAGATATTTGCCAACAACCTGATAGCGATCAACCGCGTCTTGATATTTGCTCGGCGGAATGTCGATAGTTTCCGCAACTTTCTCTAAAAATCTTGAATAACTATTTGTATCAACCATCATCATTACTCCTTCTTAAGTTGGTAAACCGGCGTGAATTCATCCGCCGGCTGATCAAAGAAAACGGGTTCAAGAACGGGTTGTCGATCACGAGCTTTCGTGTGACCGAGACCTTTCAATTCTTGGATAACCCGCGTGTCGTCCATCTTGTAAGTGTCCTTGGGGACGGTGTGATCGATCCGATATATGGCACGTCGATCGTGTTCGTGGCCGGTGATTAGTTTGGCAATGCCCATCGCACCGTGCGACTGACCATCCATGAACAACCGCAGGATATTCCGACCAAGGGTTCCGATTCCGGCCCATTTTAGAATGGTGTAGGTCTCTGCCAGGCAACCCAAGCTCAGGATGTGAAGGGAATCTCTTGGCCAGTCCAGCATGGTTATGGCTTCAACCGCGGCAATGCCGATCGGGTTGTTCGCCCAGATCCCGCCATCAAGGAGCCCAACATCGTGCTGCGTGATGTGGTGTTGGAAATAGGTTGGCGCAGCGGATGTGGCAAGGGCGGCATCAATGGCCGGGGATCGATAATCATTCTTCAGACGGGGATGATGGGCTGTCTTATAGATATAAACGCTCCGCTCAACCGGATTCCATGCAGGAACCATAAGGCGGGTCGTTGCTTCGCCGATGCGCTTGTTGCCGAAGACGTCTTGAAGGGCACCACACAGCGCATTAGAATCGTATTTCCGTCGATAGAGCCACTGGATACCACGAAGTGTTCTATAGACAAATCCTGGTAGCGCACTATGATTCTGGCCGAAGACTTCAGGCCCGCGTTTTTCGTAAAGGTCAAGAAGTTTTGAGGCAGGAAGGCCCATAGCCAGTCCGAGGGCGAGAATCCCGCCGGTTGATGTACCGGCAATCAGGTCGAAATACGCACCAATTGGATGTTCGAGATGCTGTTCCAGTTCTGCAAGAAAGGCCGCCGGAAAGGTGCCGAGAATACCCCCACCGTCAATAGAAAGAATGCGGCGTTTCGGTCCTTGTTGATATTGTCTTTCCTCTGTCATTATTTTCCTCAATAAGGTAATGCCGGTTGTTCTTCAATTAGCAAATCGTTATGGGGTTCTTCAGCACATCATTCCTGCAACTCTAAGCATCTTACCGGCAGGTAATATGTATATATCATCAGAATATGCGACGCTTCGGTTCCCAGGTGGCCGCAGACCCGGCTTGCCTATGCAGCAGCTTTACAGTCAGACATCAAATCAGATATGTTATCCCTCCTTCCAAATTTGATTTTCGTTGACATAATCCCCGATGTGACCGTATATTCCGACCATCTTACTATAAAAGGGGTTGCCGGATGTTCCGGCGACTTCTAACCTCGGCAGTTGCAGCTGCCGAGGTTTTTTGTAAAGAAATATGAAAAATGTTCCATCAGACTATCCGAGGGGTCATAAGCCTAAACTTCAAGCACATATGTCTTTGCAAATAAAAAAACGAGAAGTTTCAGTAGGGGAGAAGGTACTGCATAGCGGGGAGAAAAATGCTTTAGAGTTAAGAAGCCTTCGAATATATGTGTTAATCATATTCTTGTCAATAAAAATCTAAAAACGATCATCGGCAGCATTTTCGATTTTCGCTGCCTAAACAGGAGAAAAAAATAAAAAAACCGGCAAAAGCCGGTTGATCTGGTAAAAATCAACTAAAATTATGTCACCGCGTCGCCATCAAGCGCGTGTGTGATGACCTGTTGCAGACAATCATTCTCGTTCAGGAAGTAAACACCATCTGCTTTCCAGTCGCTCGGGGAACGCCCGCCATCATCAATTTCCGCGGCTCGTGTGACAGACAGAATATAGGCACGCAGATACAGGTCCGGGTCGTGCTCGCGCACTTGCTCTTCAATTTCTACAATTTCGTGATGCAGTTGCACTTTTTTACGTGCTCTTTGGCCGAACCTGCTCAAGCCCTTGGGATCGAGAAATAGAACATGCTGTTGTTCGTCGTCCTTCAACCAGACGATGAAGTCCGGGTAATAACCGAAGTCGTCGAAAAAGGACACCCCCCGACCACGCGTCAGATTGCGAATTAGAAACAACTCTTTGCCTTGCAGGCAGGGATCGCCTGTCCGAGCCAGTTCTTCCAGCCGATCGACAACGCGCTTCTCGTTTGCATCCAAGGGAACAGGTTGAACCGTAACAACGCGGTCCTCTTTGGCATGTAGCAAGGGCTGATACGCATGAGCCTGTGATATGATGATGCCGATGTTCAAGTGCTCATACCAGTTTTTTAATTCGTCGCACCTGCCTTCGCGGATGTTGTACGCCAGTTCACTCGCATCCCTGACTAACTGATCTTCGGTTATATCCACAGATAAATCGTAGGTTACGGCATTATTTGGATCATCCTCATTCAGAGTGACGACCTCAAGTTCACCGTGTTCCCAACGTCTGCGTTGCCTGCGCCAGAAGTCATCGGCGTATTCGGTGATCAAATCAACGGCGATATTCTCCAGTTCACGCATCTGCCTGAATCCGGTGGGATTCAACCGATCTGGCGGCATATAGAGTTCGTACCAATCCTGACTTTGCAATAGCTGCTCCACCGTCCGTTGCTCAATAACCAGATTGTGCCAGCTTTTTTGCTGCTTGCGCGACAACAGCCGCTCGTAAATGCGGGCTGTGTTGAAGAAGGCGGCGTGTGACGTGAGGTTGACCGAATTTGGTTCTGTTTCCTCACTGAATGCAGCGCCATTGGATGCCACGGATTGAAGCCGTGAATACAGATCCAGTGTCACAACGGAGCTACCACCATCCCTTGGTCCCGGCAAGATGGGGCGTTCAGCGGAGAGGTTGTATTTTCGATCATCCTTGAGTCGGATCAGTTTCAGGTCAGTCTTTTTGGCAAAGTTCCAGGTGGTGGGCAAGCTAAATGTCTCTTGTTCTGCGCGCATCCCTTCCTTTTCCAGAAGATCTCGGAAGGACTGCATGTAGTTGGCACGCAGCCCAAAGATATATAGCTTCTCTAATTCTGCCAGTTCATCGCTATCCTCCGGCAGTTCCCCTTCAATTTCGCGGTGCCGCTTCAGGCTCATGTTATAGCCCTTCAGGCGCACACCGCGTCCGAACATCTGGATGATTTCAGGACCTTCGCCCACGCCGACGTGCATCAGCCCCATTGTGCTCACGCGCCATGAGTTCCAGCCCGCGATGAATCGACGCGCGCCGATGACGATGTTCACGGTTGAGTCTTGACGATCTACATCGGCGAATAGCCGTGCGGCAAAACCCATCTCTCGGTCAACGTCGAAATCGGGTTTAGATTCTTCCGTGAGCAGGCTGTAGAGCTTCGCCGAGTCCCCGACATTGACCACGCCAAAAGGATCATGGTCCGCGGTGCGAAGATGTAACTCACCCTCGCCTGCGGTCAGATAGACGACGTGCAGCCGCCCCGATCCGTGAAATAGGGTCTCGCAGAGATCGGCGTAGAGGTCTACTCCGCTGGGCAAATGAGAAAAGCGACCAGAAAAGTAATCGTTGCCGGTGCTATCGAGCAATCCCGATTTTCCGGCTAACAGGAGTTGGATCATGTGCTGTACATCTTCCCTGTGGGCCAGCATCCAACCGAGAAACTTTAAGATGCGGATAACGTCAGATCGGGTCTCCCGGTCCGCTTTGCTCGATCCCGTTACTGTCTTGCCGAGGAATACCCACAGTGGTTTTGCCGGATTGAACGCCTTCCACAACGCGCCCTTGTCCTGCCAGATACGATATTGCTGGTAGAAGGTCAGTAGGCAACCCAGTAGGTACATCTTGCTGTTCTCGTCCTGCACCCCACCAGGCAGGTTCAGGATGGCGTAGTCCTTACCGTAGCCATCTGCGTGAAATCGACGGTACGAGTAGTCGAATAACAGGCACTTGCCGTAGGCGTTTAGCAGGTCGTTGTCCCTGCCTGTACCTGCTACTTGGTTGAAGGTCGCGGAGTACTCAAAAGTAAAGCCACCGCTCGCCAACTCCCGGCGGCGTTCGCGCCAAACATTGCCCGATGCACCCAAGTGCCCTTCGTCAACTAGAACCAGATTGTCGTCGCCAAAATCCGTCACTGCAACGCGCTTCACGCCCGTTTTCTCGGCCAGTTTATTCAGGTCAATGATCTCGATGGTTTGGAACAAATCGGAACTGGCCTCGCTGGAGAACAGCCGTGCCCGCAGACCGCTTTCTTGCATTTCGCGCTCGTGCTGCACGGACATCTGCTCATTCGGCGTCACCAGCACAATATTGTTTAGCTGCTTGCCCGCACGTTCCAGATAGTGCTGGTATTGCAGAATATGGGCGTGCATAAGGAGCGTTTTACCAGAACCCGTCGCGCTCTGGAAAGCGAGTATGTGCAGGTCTTCTACTGTATAATCCGGCAAGAACGAGGTAGGACGATGGCTGACTTTCTCATCGTTCAAGTCGGCACACAGGGAATCGGGATCGTCGAAATAGCGGTGCAAATAATGTTCGGTGAACAGCAGGGCGAGGTATTGGTGGGGTTTCCAGGTCCGACCGTGTTCTTCTGTCATACGCAACTGGCGGCTGTGCGCCGCGATGTTGGCGTCGTATTCGGCAAACTGGTCGAGGGTAACGCGTGCGCGTGCAGGGGGCGGACTCAGTGCCTGAGCATAGTCGCTCGTACCTTCTGAGACGAGTTCGCCTTGGGCATAGTCCAACCGTTCGAGCATCCTGTCCATATCGTCGTAGCCGAACTCCCGACAGATAAAGCGATGCAGAGCGAGGCGACTTTGTAGGCGGGTCATTTGTCATCCTCTTCTTGCATCTTATGGTGTTTGTTTACGAGATAGGCAGCAAAGGATGCACAGGCTCCAAACATGAACATGGCCTCGTCCAGGTCAACATCCGGCGAGTTCTTGTCGAGTAGCGCGTGCCGAATCCCTTGTTCGTTACTTGTATAGCCATACAGCTTAGCGAACGCTTCTTTGAGTGCTGGATGCTTGACCAAACCGGCTTTCTCGAGGGAGTTTAGCGCGGGACCAAGGGTTTTTGATTTTGGATCAATTTGCCGAGCAACAGATTCAACCGCGTGGATGCTATCGCTAATTGAATCTCCAAATTGTCGTGTGTTGATATGTTCTGCCGCCTGGCGCAAATGCGTCTCTGCACCTTTCATACCGCCATCGTGGATCGTTTTGATAGCTGCTCGCGTTGCTTCACCTTGCGCTTTATTACTGCGCGGAAAAAATTGATAGGGACGGCGTGACATATCCAGATAGTAAGCAGCAGCATAACTTTCAAACGATTTACAGATACGGTTGATAAATTCCTCGTCTTGCCACCCTCTGTTTACTATGATTTCAATAAGGTCGAGAACCACATTGAAATTGTCTCGCAGAATCAATGATTTGAACTGATGAAGTATTCCATCATGAGAAGTATCGATTTCATCTTCAGGTTCTCGCAATATCTCACCTAAGATATTTTCGAAAAGTTGATATCCTCTTTCATTATGGTAGCCACTAGCACCTGTATATATGTTCATAAGTACATTCTTAAGGTATCTTCGCATTGCGTTCCATATTTCTCGCCTTAGATCATCCGAAAGCTCCTCCAATTGCATCGGCTCTGGTAAAGGTTCATAAACGTAACGCTGCGAGAATGGGAGATGATCTTGTGACTGGTATCGGTTATCGCTCATCGCTGGTCTCTCCAAACATCAATTCACGAAAAATCGACTCAATGGTCTTAGCAGTCCAATTATCGCCGGGCTGTTGCATGGCATTCAGAGTTTGATCGCCGTTGGCGTAGATGATGTCCAGTGACCCGAATTGCTCACGGTTGTGATCAAACCAGGCGTCCAGCGCGGCGCAGTCCGTCTTGTCGAGATTGCGCCAGAGAATCAAACAATTGCGCCCCTCGGGGTCAGTACCTGTGATCGCGAGCACACCGTCAATTCGCTGGCGGGATGTCACGCGCAGACCGAGCAAGTAGTTGAAAGTCTCGGGCAGATCAATCTGGACTTCACGACGCACACCATCGCGTACGACGGTGAGTGTGTAGGTGGAAGGGTCGGCGAACGCCTTGCCCAACAGACACGCGCTACCAGCCGTCTCTTCACCGAGTGCGTAGCGCAACCGATAATCCTCAGCCAACGCGGGATTATCGGTCAACAAATTTTGCTGTGCTTCTGAAGGTGGTGTCACTTCAAGACTGTCCATCGTATCTTCGTAGGATTCCAGCCGGATGCACTTGAACAACTGCGTGACTCCTTTGCGCGAAATTGGTTTGCCATCCTTCCAGTCCGGTGAATAGACGACCTTCTTTATCCGTGGCAACAGAACTGTATCGAAGTAATCGCCGATCTCCACGAGAACATACTTGCGCTGTCCATCGTCCTCGCGGTTGAAGTTGATGACCGCATGGCCAGTGGTACCGGAACCAGCGAAGAAATCAAGAACTTGTGCATCTGTCCTCGAAGCACCCGCCGTATATATTGAATCCATCACCGCGTGAATGGATTTCGGGTATGAGAAAACTGTCTTTCCAAACATCGCGTTGAGAAGCACTGTACCGTGTTCAACCGATGAGTATTTTGCATCAAACCAGCAAGACATAGACATCACACCTTTATTATGAGGACGTCTTTTGTAGTAAACATAATCTCGGCCAGAGCGATCCTTGCGTACAGCAATGTCTTGCAAAGCACTTATCACTGTCTTTGCTTCCCAGCGCCAAGTCTTCTGAATTCCCTTTTCGTTGTCTGGAAAAACTACCTGTTCTCTGGCATGTGGTTTTTCCTCTATAATCCATTCTTCGTTTACTGAATTCCAGGTCATTTGAGGAATACGTATAGCCTTGCCTTTCAGGTATATAGGATAATAGAGTGCGGGACGTGCCGTTCGATCTGAATTTGACCCTTCTCGTCGTAAGTTTCTCCACTCGAACACCCCTTTTTCGTCTCGTTTTGAGAAGCGCGCTGCCTGTTCCTTTGTCGGTGGCATTCGTTCAATTGCGGCGTCTTGCCCCTCACCTGCATACAAAAGGTATTCGTGTGCTACAGAGTATCCGCTTTGTGTTGGTCGCCCTGAAGGGTTTGTACGGACCAGTATTGTCCCAAGTAGTTTCTTGTTGAAGACAGTAGAAAGCAGAAAACTCAGCTCTTTTTGTTGTTCATCATCAATTGCGGCAACTAGAATGCCACTGTCCGTAAGCAGCATTCGAGCAGCGCGAAGGCTACCCTCCATGAGGGATACCCAGGTTGAGGACTTATATCCATTCTTGTAGAGGATGGGAGACGCATCAGTATTGAAAGGAGGATCGACATAGACACAATCCACCTGCCCCTGATATCGCGCTCGTAGCAGATTCAACGTCTGAAAATTCTCGCCATGCACCAGCAGCCCGTCCAACTGTTCGTCCAGCGGTCCAGCGTCGGAGAGTGCTGACAACAACTGATCGTTGAAGTCGCTGTCAAAATGCCGTGTATCCAGCACCAAATAGGGATTGGCCTTGAGGAAATCTACACTCGGCGGATGATTCCAGGTCGCACCTCCGTTTATCAGATCGCCTGGGATCTCGTCAACGGCAAACAACTCAACCCATTCCTCACACTGCGCCGCGTTGGCAGCAATCTCGGGATATAAAGCCTCCGGGACGCGATCCAAAGTGACGCACCAGTTAGTTTCGAGGACAAATTTTTTCTTTAACCAGAGTTGCTTTTGAAAGTCTTCCAGTTGCGCCAGAAAATCGATGATCTTCCCACCGATGTGACGGGTTGCACGTACGCGCGCCAGTGCCCGGTCCAGCCGAAGGGCATCGCCCTGTTCCAGATCGTCTAAGTTCAGCACTTCTGTGTTCAGGTACAGATCCAACTCACGGCGCAAGAAACCACCAAGGTCCTTGTGGATGAAGTAGTCAAAACTGTTCTTAGCCGTGTATCGCTCGACGTGTTTCTCAAGCAGCGTGCGCTCTTCATTCGTGTCTGTTGGTGCCGGTACAGCCAGCAGAGCCAGCCAGTCGGAGGCTACCGCCTTGAGAATCTGCTTGACCGTTGTCTCGTTGATCCTACCCTGTTGTCTAACACCATTGCCCGTCCACGTTTGCTTCTCGCTATCGGTCAGCGGCCGGTGCTCAAAGCGCACAATGAGCACACCATCCTCAATAGCAATAGCATCATCACCTGAGATTACGAAACGACGTTGCTTATTGTCGGCTTCCTTAATATTGTCCCTCTCGTTATCGGCTGCCGCAATCTCAAAACGCACGCGCCTCTCTGCTTCGCCTGTACCAACTGTGAAGACATAAGAGGCGTAGTTCTCTGTCGTCTTGACGTAGTACTGGTCTGCGTTGGCCCAGTGTAACTTGACTTCCTCTCCATCGTAGGGAATCAGATAGGCCGAGCGGCCACCGCTTGAGTAACGGCGTTGCGAGATAAAATCGCCTTCAGCATAATAGCGTGCGAAAAAATTGGCGAGATGGTTGTACACATCGGCTTCAGAGTCCGCGTCTTTTTGCATCTCGGCAAGCCTCTCTCGCAACTCCTGAACTAAAGGTGTAGTATCGGGATCAACTCCCAACCGTCTGGCATTTTGATTGGCGTCCTTTAGATCCTCTTCCAGCCTGACGCGCTCTTGATTGTCCGTGAGGTTCAGCTTCTCTTGCACCTGTGGCAACAAATCATTGTCAAGAAATGCCGCGATCTCAGCGGTCTTCAGGTTCATGATGCGGTACAGGCCAAAGTCCAGATCGCCGCGGTCGAGTTGAAACATCTCGCGCAGCAAGGTCTTCAGTAGGTCGAGTTTTCCTTCGGATCCCGGGGCTGGCTGCACATCGTTTGATGTCGAATGGGATGAGATAGAATCGTTCATGATGGGAATTTTTGGCTGGAGTGAAAAAGATTAGAAATCGTGCAATGCTTCAGACATCGAATCTCGGGGGGAGTGCATTGAGATCCAATGACCTGAGTTGAAATGGGAGAGTGATCAATTATACTCAGTTAATAGCGAGTCGTCAAGCAAGCATTGAGAATGTCATCAAATTCACACTCTCTCCCACTTTCAGACTCGTCCAACTAAGTCTTCGAATATTCGATAGCGATTGATCGATCAAATATACCAGCGGTTTTGAGTGCTGATGTCAATAGTCCAATGTAGTTTTCTTCGACCCAGTCGGCAACCATCTGATCCGGGGCATCAAATATAACAGCCGTATCTCCGATATCGGCGATGAAAAGCGGCTGAAACCAATTCTCATAAGACTGAGGGAGGATCTTCTCCCCTATATCTTTTAACACCTTTTCCCATACGTCTCTGTGTGGGGGACGCCGCACGGTAAATCAATTTTTTTCTCGATAAAGTCAGACCATGTTCTTCAACCCTGTCGGAATTGACACACTAAAAGCGGGAAACTTTCAATGTTTCCATCAGATATCTACAGTTGATCCCCATTTTGTCGTCAACTGAACCTTCGCCTTCATTTGAACGCGGGGGATCGAGATCGAGCGTGATCCATCCGTCGTAGCCTCGCTCATTCAGCATGGCCCAAATCGCAGGGTGATCGACGCCGCCGGATCCCAGGTCTTTGTACAGAATTTCCTCCGCGTGCATCTCCTTCGTCGGTGTCGGGCCAGTATAACCGCGATACGACGCCTTCGAATCCTTCCAATGGACGGCGGCCAGTCGGTCGTAATAATCGTCGATGAGTTGAACGGGATCGCCTCCTCCGAGGTTGAGCTGTGCGGTATCGGGAATCCAGGACACAATATCAGGGTCGGTCTGATCGAGAAGGGCGCGAACTTCCTCCGGCCGCTCGATCGGCCCCCAGATATGCGGGTGTGGCGCGATCGTCACACCCATCTCAAGCGTTCGCTTGCCGAGTTCTGACACAGTCTCCGAAATCGCTTTGATGTCATCCGCCGTTGTTCCGTTCTGCGGGCGGCTCCCCATGTTGATCTTGAAATGCGTGCAGCCGAAAATCTTCAGGAAATCGCGGCAGAAGGCGACGTGGTCGGCGATTGTTTCCTGACGTTTTGATCGATTGATAAATTCCATCGACTGACCAGGCCCGCCGTTCGAAGCGGTAATGAGCCGAATACCGTGCTCGTCGAGGAGGGCCTTCAGAGCTTGCGGGTCGTCGAGCCAGGCGATCAAGCCACTGCGGTAAGGTTCGACGCCCGGCAGACCGTGCTTGGCAATCAGCTCCACGGATTCAGTCGTAAAGGCTCCGAAAATGGCGCCGCCCATAGCAAAGTGGATGTTTGATGACACGATGATCTCCCGTTTAGTGATGTTGTGTATCTGGGGCGCTTTCCCTGTATCGGATTTACCCCCAAACTCCCGTCGCAGTCCCCTGTACCGGAAACGCCGCCCTCAGCATAGCCACATCCTCCCTCTCTCCTACCACGACCTGCTCCACCGGCACCAACCCCAGCACCATCTTCATCACCCCATCCTGCCCGAGTTCCACCCAATCCCCTTTCCCTTCTTCCACCGTCAACCGCGCCCCATCCCACGCCAATCCAACCGTCTCCCCCCGCACGCGAAGACCGACCTCGCCCGTCGCCTGTTCCGCCGTCCGCAGCCGCTCCGTCAGTTCTGCCGCAATCGCCTCAAGCAGCCCCCTCAGACTCAGCACCTGTAGCATATTCCCGCCTTCCGACGACTGCCAGAGCGACGGCACGAACCCGCAGCTCGAATCCCGATACAGATCGTAGAGCGACGGGTCCAGCGGTAGCCGCGCCCTGACCGATTCCGCCCCCGCGATCGCCGCCTGACGCAGAACGTATCGAAGCGTTGCGCCAAGCGGTCGCGTATCACCCGGATCGCACGCCCCGTCGGAGATCGACACCGCCGACGAAAACCGCGTATGAGGCGGCGCATTCTCTGACGCGAAAACATAGGCCCGGACCGCTCCACCCACCTCATATACCACCCGCCACGGGTTCCCGGCACCTTCCCCAAACGACCGCGCTGGCTCAGCCCCCGTCCGCCCCGTGTTGAACGCCGCGTAAAGTGCCTCGCACGCTGCCGCATCCCGACGTCCGTCGTACGCCCGAATCCGCGCATCCTCCTCCGGCCGATCCAGATAGCTCACCGGGTCGGTGAACCCGCCCCGCGACGTCAATCCCCGCAGCGCGAAGTCGATGTAGCCCCGCGGAAACGGCACCCACCCGAACCGCTCGTAGAACCGCCGATACCCGCCCAACCGCGACAGGGGATATCCGTCCACCCTCAACTGCTCCACCACCATCCTCATCAACGCCGTCCCAAGCCCCACCCCCTGACAACTCGGCACAATACACACCTCCCCGACATCCGCCTTGGCCACGACCGCCTGCCCCACCTGAATCTCCTCCCGCCGAACATGCGCCGCCCCGACGATCTCCCCCTCTCGCACAAGCACCCAATGCGCGTCAGTCTCCCTCGTAATTCTCTCCTTGTCGCGCTCATACTTCTCCGATCCCGGCACCCTCCCAAACGCCTGCGCCATTACGCGAAGGACCTCCTCCGCATCCCCCACCATCGCTCGCCTGAACTCAATCTCACTCATTTCTCACTGGTATCCTGACTACAGCCTATGCAAAAGGTTCTTTTCCATCTTCCCATTTTCTACCCACAGGCCGCAACTGGCCAGAACCCTTCACATTGTATATGCGACCATCGACATCTGGAATCGCGTATTTCTTAAACCACGTTTCCATCTCTCCTTTGAGATCTTTCACGCGATCAGCCTGTGCCGGGTCATCAATTAAATTGTTGCGATCATCGGGGTCATTCACAACATCGTAAAGCTCATTTGGTCCATCTGGATAACGATGGATGTATTTCCACTCGGCGGTCCGAATCATCCTGCAATAACCATACTCATCGTAAATGACAACACTGTCACGACCTTTTGCACACTCATTTTTCAACACTGGGACCAGCGATTGTCCTGGCAAATTCGTATCGGGAATCGGAAGATCAACATAGTCCAAAAGCGTAGGCAAAATATCATAAGCCGAAGCCAGCGCCGATTGCACCGTGCCTTCTGGAATCACACCTGGGTGCGTAGCCAGAAAAGGCACCACAATCGAATTCTCATACATATTCACCGGATCAGTTCCATTGCCTTTACCCCAAAATCCATGTTGCCCGCACGAATACCCATTGTCAGAAGTAAACATCACAAGCGTATTTTCGCGCAAACCCTTTTCTTCCAGCTTGTCCAAAATCCGCCCCACATCCAGATCCATCGCAGTCACCGCCGCAAAATATCCTTTCAAACTTTCGCGCTGCCCCATGTTATTGCTCAGCCCTCTCATTGATCGGGCTGGCAGATCTGCATCATCCTCAGGCACCTTTGCCCAGGGATGGAGTGGTTCCTGTGGGCACGTCTCAAACGCACAGTCATCATAAGAATCCACAATATCCTGAGGATGACCGATCCACGGCGCGTGTGGCGCAGTATAATGAACACTCAGATAAAATGGATTTTCATCTTCTGCGTGAGCATCGATATATTCAAGCGCATCATCCGTAATCACATGCGTCACATAACCGGGCACAACCTCTGTCACACCATCGCGTATCATTTCCTGATCATTATAAACGCCCGCCCCACCCGGATGCGCAAACCAGTGAGAAAATCCACATTGCGGAAGAGACGAATTGCCCAAATGCCATTTGCCCGACAGACCACATGCCCACCCATTGTTAGCCAAAACATTTGTGTAACAAACTTCACCATCGAGAAAACTCTGTCCTGTAGGCCCAAAATTGACTTGACCCGCAATAAAATCGTGAACGCCGTGCTGAGACGGAATCCGCCCGGTCAAAAAAGAAGCCCTGCTGGCCGAACACACCGGAATCGTCACAAAGAAATTCTCAAACCGCACGCCTGTTGCCGCCATGCGGTCGAGGTTTGGCGTTCGAATTTCTGCATTGCCATAACAACCCGCCGCCCAAACAGCCATGTCATCGGCGAGAATAAAAACGATATTGGTTTTTTCTAAAGCTGACATAAAGACCGCCTCCTCTGCTTATTCAGGTCTTCGGCCGCGCAGTTCAATCTGGTCGAGAACGATCTCTGAATGACGGTCGATGAAGATAAAAGAGAAGCGGACGTTTCTGATCGATTGGACGGCATGTTCGTACTCGAGTTCGTATTTTTTCAGTTTGCTATCTACAGTTATTTCTTCAGAGGTCCAGATGACGGGGTCATTTTCGGGGGCGTGACCAAGCTGAATGTGCAACCGCGCGGTACCGACTTCGCATCTCGCGTAAAACGAGATCCGATATATGCTGCCTTCCCGGAGCTGTATGGTGTACTTATTTGCCTGCACCTTTCCCCTTACGCGAAACTTCCAGTCCGGCTCGTATTGCTGATAGAGCGATGGTATCACCCCGCGCCCCACGTCGGGGTCAAAGGTAAAAGGCACATGCACTCTGATGGCCCGTGTTCCATCTACACCTTGTTCGTCAGCAGTCCCCATAATGGCATATTCGGATGAATTCCAGTCTGCCAAATCGAGCTGAAAGTCCGTATTGACGATCTGATTGGTAGGCGGGACTTCTGCCGGCGGTTCTTTTCCGGTCAGGTTTTTTACCACACCTTCGACACCTGCAAATCCCCATTCTGAATTATACAGTCCGTAGGGCCAGGCATTATTGAATACACCACAGTAATACGACCATTCAATATTTCTTTTGGCAAGCTCAGGTACCATAAAGCCCGTGTATTCTTCAACATGCTTTATTTCATGATTAAGACGTGCGCCCCATTCACTGAGATAGACCTTTTTGTTATGTTTTTTTGACCACGCGTCTGCTTCTTCCAAATCTGCAAGGATGGTTTCTCGCCAGCCTGGATGATCTTTGTTGATATCCTGGTCTATTGCACCGTGGGTAAAAGGTTTGGGGTGATAACAATGAAAAACACCCCAAATATTGGGGTCATCGGCAAAACCGGTTCCGTCCTGGAGCGTATATGAAAGATACTCCGGTGTTACATATTTCGTGAGTAGCTGCACACCATTAAAATGCGGCCCACCAACGGCTATCAATCTCGTTGGATTTGATCTGCGAATTTCCTGGATACACGCTGAATACCATGCCATGGTTTCAGCTTCTTTCCCGTCGGGGTGTCCTGCCATTTTGGGTTCGTTAAACGCTTCAAAAATCAACTCAGCAGGATAGTCTCTATAATATTCCGCAACTTCACCCCACCACTGTACAAGGCTTTCTTTTCCCCAACAATACATCGAAAAAGGAACAAGGACGACTTTTAAGCCGAGTTCCAACGCATCGTCAACTGCCGGTTTATAGAACGCCGGATTCCAGCCCTGTTTAATAAAGAAACGGACGGAATCAAATCCGGCTGCTTTGAACGCAATATAAAAGCCTTTATCATAGGAGACTTTGTTTACTTCGGTTGTGGTAAAATCGGTATTGACACCTTTGCCGAGCGTTAAAGATCTGTTTTGTTCTGTGAAGTCCTGTGTCATCTGTATCTCCTGCAATGGATTTAGCAAATATCGTGAACAGGCGTGAAGTGAATCGATTTTAGACTGGCTTTGCTCAAATCGCCTTCGAGACAGGAAACGCTGATTTTGTAAGTACCCGGCCCGGAAAAGTTAATCCAGCCGATGGGAAAACGCTGGTAGTTATGCGACGAATTTTGCTGATTTTGAATGTGTTCACCATTTTCAATAGTAACCCCCCAGACGAGACGCCCTTCACCTGAATAGGTGAGATCCACGATGTAGTCTCCAGGCGCAAGAACGTTGACCGTCCAGGTCGCTTTGCCTTCAGGCGTCCATTTGTAGATACGGCTGACGTGTTTCCATTCTCCAAATTTTTCCATCCAGCGTTGATTTGCCAATGTGGCATTTTCAACGGCCGCAGCTTCTGAAAAAATTTCGGTCTCTATTTCGGGATCAATTGCCCAGGTCGAATCGGCTTTCGGCGTGCCTTTGAGTTTGACTTCAAGGACGGAAACCAGGTTTTCGGGTGCCTGTGGCGATAGCTCAAAGCAGGTCCAGCCGTGTTTTTTCTCAAAAGGTATAGATTGATCGCCACCGAGGAGGGATGCAGATTCGATTTCTGTTTTGAGGCCTGGCAGATAAAGTGTACCAGAGGCAGGCCAGTTGAAAATGCTGAGAAAGAGCGTATTGTCTTTTACCGTCACATCTCCCCAGGGCAGGGCCTGTTGCCAGGGTGATGCATCGGTGCCATAGACGACCTGGGGATAGCGCTTGATCCACTCGCCAGCAGCACGTAAAGTGCGGGCAGCTCTTTCGGGTATTGAACCGTCACCGCGGGGACCTATGTTGAGCATGTAAGTGCCACCTCTGGCAACACAGGAGATCAGGCGGCGAAGAATTTCTCGGGGTGTTTTCCAGTACTCATCGTACCAGGCAAAAGCCCAGGAGTCGTTGGTGGTATCGACACTTTCCCACATACCTTCAACATTGGTGGATGGCACATCCATATCACCCAGCGTCTTGTAGTCGCCCAGCCCGTGCCCGGCGCGGCCTGAAACGAGCGCATTGGGTTGATTTTTTCGCACGACTTCGATGAGTTGCTCAATGTACTTTTTGGGCATCTGTCCGGGAGTGTCAAACCAGATGAGTTCGATGGGGCCGTACTGGCTGGTGATTTCTTCGACCTGTGGCAGGCATTTTTTGACAAAATAATCGTCGAAGGTGGCCGGGTTGCCATCGGCATCTGTGTCTGGGCCGTTTGCACCACCTGGAAAAGTCCAGTCCTGATTATGAGAGTAGTAAAATCCAAATCCGAGACCGAGTTTTTTGCAGGCCCCGGCGAGTTCTTTCATGGGGTCGCGATTAAACTGGGTAACTGCACCAATATTAAAGTCGTTGCAAGCTGAGCGATACATGGCAAAACCATCGTGGTGCTTGCTGGTGATAATAATGTATTTCATGCCCGCGTCTTTGGCCAGTTGTGCTATTTCTGTTGCATCAAAATTGACGGGATTAAAGGTTTTCGCCATTTCCATATATTCCTCGACCGGAATATCGGCCATGCGCGGGTTCATGATCCATTCGCCAATGCCGTAATACGTTTTGCCATCGACTTTGTTGGCAAGTTGAGCATATGGACCCCAGTGGATAAACATCGCGTAATTGCCATCATTAAAGAGTTGCCCCCGTTCTGCATTTTCAGCGCGCAGTGCAATGACATCTTCGCCCCAAAGCGCGTCCATTTCCTGCCTATTGCCTTCCTGCATGTTTGTTTCCCTCTCCTGGTTTTTCTAAAAGTTGTCTCATAAAATGGGACGGCCAAACTTTTCGCGATAATCCTCGTGTACCATCTGCTCGTAGGAGGTCACGTCCTCAAGGGGCAACTTAACCGGAGCCATGCCATTGAGGGATGATTCGTAAATCGCCATGGCCATTTCAACATCTTTGCGACCGCCGAGACCATATTCGGGAGGCTCGTCGTTGAGCGCTGCATTCGCGATGCTCATAATCTCGGAAGCGTGACCGACACACCAGTCGTCGATGGCATAGTCCCGAAACGGATTCTCATAGACGATCTCGGGATCCGTATGCACGACGATCCGCTGCAATACATCCACCCCGTCGATTTTGCGCCGTACTGTCTCGACAGGAATGTCCTGCATCTCTTCGCCGATGCGCAAACGCAGGGGGATCTCCGGGCCGAAATAGTCGGTATCGAGAATACCGCCAAGAGTGCCGATAATCTGGCAGTATTTCTGTGCCTCACCAAGGCGCGATGTCTCATAAATACCCACTGCGCCGCTTTCAAAATCAATCATAGCATGCGCCCAGTCTTCATGGATACTCATGGGATCCGACCGGTACTTTCTCACCGTCGCGGTAATCTGCTGAGGCTCGCTTTGCGCGTACAAACGCAACTGTGACAATCGGTGTGCCCCCATATCCATGCACATGCCAGAAGTGCGCCCAAACCCAGAGATAGGCCGGCCCAAACCGCTGTGAGTAACAGTAGTCTCAAACGGATCCTGCCGCTTGGGCTCAACGAAATACACGCGAATGATATCGCCCAGAATCCCCTCTTCGATGAGCTTGATAATCATCCGTTGCTTTGGCATACGAAAATAATTTTCCGCCACCTCAAAATGCACGCCGTTACGGCGGCAGGCATCGATGATAATGTCGCAACAGGGCAAGGTCAGCGCCATCGGCTTTTCCACCATGACGTGTTTGCCGTGCTCTGCGATCAGCCTGCCAAGCACATGGTGTGTTGGGTCGCTGGTGATGACATCTACGGCCATGATGTCCGGGTGTTTTTCCAGCATCTCCTCGACACTGGTGTACCACGGAACACCGTAGATTTCTCCGGTCTGTTTCGCTAACGACTTATCCATATCGCAGAGCGCAACAAAATCGAGTTCGCCGTGTTTGGCGAGCGTGTGCATTGTCGGCAGGTGCCATTTTTGTGACGCCCTTCCACAACCCAGAATGGCGACTTTAGCTTTCATATCGTTAATCCCTTACTGATGTGCTTCAGCGTGACGCCGGAGCATGGCGACACTGGCATCCACCTGATCTTCGGAAAGGCCGTGCAGAATGACCGACACGTCAAAGGGAAGTCCACAGAGCAACGACACATAATGGGCGTAATCGAGCTTGCCGGTACCAGCGGCGAGATGTCCGGCATCACCACCGCGATCCAGATCTTTGCCATGGGCCATGGCAATGTGGTCGCCCAAAAGCTCGAAAGCCTCGTCTAATACCTCTCTCATGCGAGACAGGTCATCTTTGCCAAAAATGTTGGCGGCATCCATCACGACTTTCAGGTTTGGTGAATCCATTTCATCAATCAGTTGCCGACTCTTATGCACTGTGCTGGCAACGTTGTTTATCTCTGGTTCAAACGCAAGGATCACGCCAGCTGCTTCGGCAACCGGCAGTACCTGTTCCAGGGTATTGCGTAGCACCTGCCAGGCTTCTTCTGTATCGTTATCCGGGTGCCAGCGCCACATGCTCTCTGAATCGCGCGATCCGGTACAGGTGGCAATCACCGAGGTACCCATCGGGGCACACGCCGGAATAAGCAATTTGAGATGCTCGATAGCTTCCTGGCGTTTTTCTTCATCGGGATGAACCATATTGACCGTGCCAGCCAGGGCAGCGATGACCATGCCGCGCTTTTCGATCTCCACCCGAACCACAGGTGCCTTTGCGAGTTTATCAGATAGCGAACCCTCCACATTCAGGGATCCCAAATTGAATTGAAGATGCCTGATGTCGTGCCCAAGTATGGCGTCGAGTGTTTCCTCCAGGGTCGGCCGAGCAATTTGACCTGACATAATTCCTACTTGCATAATGTGTCCTCAGGTTATGAGCCAGCGATTGCTGGCTGATTGGTTAAAAGATCCGTTATTTCCCGCTTTTCCCTCGCATTCAGTTCGTTATAAACAGGACTCTCCACGAGGAGCTTATAGGCGTTTCGGGTATCCGTCTTGGGCATCACACCCGGCACCTGGAACGATTGCAGCATTGCGGCTCTTTTCTGCTGGCTGCGGTTGATACCCGCCCGATGCCACATTCTGGCATCGTAGAGAATGACGCTACCGCCGGGCGCTTCCACCACATCCGCTTCAGGACCGCTATAGGGCACACGCCCCTCTTGCGTATTGTTCCACTCAGGCGGTGGCGGTGTGTCTGACAGATGCGAGCCAAGTTTGAATGCTGTCGCACCGCGAATCTTAGTGAAGTCAGAAACACAAACATTGCGCTGCATGGCCTTGACAGGTTCTTTGCGGTAGGCAATCTCGTCCCCACCGGTTGACGCCGTATAGGGAAAATCAGAATGCCAACCACCAAGTTTGCTTTTGCCATCGTCCGGGTCCAGCACTCTAAAGCCCGGCGGATGCCCCAGATGTAAGTCCCGGGCCTGCATATACTGCCTGGCCAGCCAGATGGAGACGGGCTCCGTGATCGCCCTGCCAACAGCGACACTCTGACAGACCTTGGGTATCTCGTTGTTCGCCTCCAAATGTTCGTAACGATCTGTACCGGCGACGCGCTCCAGATCCTCCACGACTTCTGGTGGCAGAATACAGGTCAGGCACACCCAGCCTTCGCGTTGCAGATGCTCGAGATATTCAGACGGCAGCTTCTCCGGGCCATGGCTGACGGTGAATGTCATCTCCTCCTCGCCAACCGACAACACGCAGGTTGTGTCATCGATTTCTACAGCGAGTTTCTTCCCTGACGCCACAGGCCTCACGCCATCCGCCGTGCGGTCCCAGATCACGCGGTCATCCGCCTCATCAAACAAGGCGAGATCACCCCCATCCTCCAATCCAAGCATAGCGCCGTCGGTCGCGATCAGAAGCACAAAGTGGTGCTCTGGTCGCTCGACCTTGACTACTCGTTCCTGAAAAAGTTGTTGTTCACTCATCGCATCACTCCCATCCGGTTAATAATTTAGGGGGAGGACACCGAATGCTGGTGTCCTCCCCCTAAACACTGCGGCGATTTCCCTATCAATCCGCGTTGATGTCCTTCACAGCCCAGCCTGGATCAGGGTCGCCGGCCATCGCCTTCCTAACGTCGGGACTGGGCGGCCCTGCCGTACCCCAGAGGTCCGTAGTTTCCGGCACCCGTCTCCACACCGCGGGTTTGTGCGTTGTGTCGTCTTCGATATAGTCTATGTCGCTGGAGAATTCGTTCACGTATCCAGCCGGATCCTTGTAGTAGCAGAAGATGTTGTTGCCCGGGCCGTGGCGTCCCGGTCCCCAGTCGGGTTCCTGCCCTCGGGCACGCAGGTTGGAGACCCCTTTCATCACGTCATCTACGTTCGCCATCACGTACGCAACATGGTTGACCGATGCGTAATCTGCACGATTGAAGACAATGACGTGATGTCTCCGGTCGCATCGCAGGAAGACCATCTGGTTCTCAATCCAGTCCGAGACCCGAAACCCGAGAATTTCGGTGTAGAACGCCACGGTTTGCTCGAACCACCGAGTGTTGAGACCCACATGGCATAGCCGGCGGGGGCCGACTTTCCTGGCAGACCATCCGTTCGGGTGTTCGACCACGCCGGTCGATAGCTCGATGCAGCGGTTTTCGGGGTCGAGAAACCGAAACCCGTATCCGCCGCCGGGTTCGTCCAGGTCGGCCGGATACGCCACGAGGGTAGCTCCCCGCCGTTCGAGTTCGGTTGCCGCTACGTCAACTGCGGCGCGTCCGTCAACGCTGAAAGCTAAGTGGTGGAGCCCGCACCGGTCGGCCGGATGCAGGCTGAGAATGTGGTGCTCGGTCAACGCTCCGCAGAGATATCGTGCGTGCCGGTCTTCTCCGGCCGATCGGAGTCCCCACACCTCGAGGTAGAATCTGGCATGGGTCGCGACCGCCGGTGACAGCAACCCCACGTGCCGGATGTCCTGGATCTTCATCAGAGCGGCTCCCCTATAGGCTTCTCGGTGGGTGGTTCTCTCATCAGACATTCCTCCGGGTCAACTCGATCTTCAAGTCCCGCCGGATATAGATTTCGACGAACTCACGTAGCCACACATCCTTCACAAGCGTGAACCGCTTGATCAGTTTCTGCTCGGGTCTGTCCGTGAGGTAAACGATGCGCCACAGGTTCAGAGGTCGCAATTCGTCACCATTGACAGAATGCTCAACGTGAAAGAGAGGCTGTCCTTCGCCTGCTCGAAGCAAGTTCCCGTCCTTGTCGAGGAGTTCCGCTGCCCCGATGAAAGTGGCACTCTGCCGCGCAGGGTTAAGGAGGACCTGTTCGAGGACCAACCCGTGCTCTGACGGCTTGAGCCAGAGGCGCTGCCGCGAGCATCGCACGAAGGAATCGGCTCCGTCGGCCGTCGCTTGCTGGCGCCAATAGTGGGAGCTGCCCGCCGTTACAACAGAAGGAATATAGAGATCGGGTCGGAACGCCTTTTTCACCTCCATGTCCCACAACATGGTCCGGGTAAACTCGAGCGGTTTATTCGTGCGGTAATACTGGGCGAGCACCAGGTTGATGTCAACCGGAGACAGCTCGATTCGGGTGTTGCCTGGATCGGTCCAGGCCCTCTCGAACGCTTCTTCATGTTTCAAATGCTTCCTGCCTATTTAACGATTCCCATCGCCCGTTTCCGGAACTTTTACCTGGACAGTCACGATATCCGTGTCGTGGAATTGCTGGTGGCGAACAGAGGACGCGATGTGCCGCAACAGCCGTAGCGAGACTTCCCGCTCCATCAGCACGTCATCGGGCCGGTCCGCCAGCAATCCGATCCGGTCCTGAACGTTCTCCTCGCCCACCGCGGCAATGAACTCGAGGACAGCATCGCCGCTCTCCTTGCGCGCCTTCACGAGAAGGCGCCGCTGCTCGCGTTTCTCCCGGCCCTCGTCCTGCCCGATCAGCGACAGCAACGTCTCCTCGCTGGCTGCGTCGAGACGATCGACCATCTTCGCCCCCCAGCCGTTGCGGGATGCGAACGCATTGAGGAACGCCCTGATCTCAGGCAACACGGACAGATCGAGCTCCACTTCAATCCGGCTGCGGCGGGGCGCCGTCACTTCCAGAAACAGGGTCATGAGAATCGCCATGATTCCCCCGGCCGTTATGCCGTTCCCCAGCAGACCGCCCCCCAACTCCGCGAGAAGCTCGGGGAATAAGAGATCGTTCTGGCAGCCGACGCCAACCCAGAAGGAGACACCGGCAATCAGTGCCTTGCGATGATCAATCCCGTCCTGTACCACCTCCGTCATCCCACGGACAAAGGTCAGTGCCAGCACGACGGTCAGATAGGCGACGACGACCGGGCTGGGTATCGCCAGTATCATGGCAAGTGCCTTGGGCAGGAACGCCAGCACAATCAGCACGCCAGCGGCAATGATTCCCACGTGGCGGGCCGCGACCCCCGTAAGCTCTACCGTCGGGACGCTGACTCCGATGGTCTGAGTCGGCACAATCCCCGTGATGCCCGATAGGAGTTTGCCGATGCCGTCCGCCGTCACCGCGCCCTCCACCGCGCGGTAGTCCACAGCCCGCGGCCGGCGCCACGACACGCGCTGGATGGCGACCGCACCGGTAATCGTCTGGATGGCACCGATGAGGGCCACGAATGCGAAGGCAGGCAGAAGTCCCACGAAGGCAGGACCGAGGTCGAGTCCGATACCCGGCCAGTTGCCCTGTGGCAATCCGATCCACGGAGCCCGGACAACCAGGTCGAGGTCATAGAGTCCCATCGTTCCGCCAAAAACCGAACCCACAATCACCCCGATGAGCGGTGCCCATAAACGCAGCGTTGCCCCCGCCTTCAGAGAGATGCCTCCGATGACCAGACCCGTCGCTATCGCAGTGAGCGGCGCACTGAGCGCCGTGTCGGGCGGCGCGTCGGCCAGGCGACTGAATACGACCGGCAGCACGGTCGCAGGTATTAGCATGTTCACGGTACCGACGATGGTCGGTGTGAGAAGCCGCCTGAACAGGGCCAGTCGCATCGAAATCACGATCGGGACGAGCGACGATGCGACGACCAGGGTAGCGAGCAGCGCTGGACCGCCCTCGATGAGGGCGCTGACGCAGACTCCGATATAGGCTCCGGCGGGCCCCATAAAGAGCAGGTATCCCGCTCCGACCCGGCTCAGCCTGACCGCTTGCAGAGCCGTGCAAATGCCACTGACAGCGACCGCGCCGAACACGGTCCAGGACAGGTACGCATCGGTTCCGCCGCTGGCTCTGACGACGATTGTGGGGATAAAGATGATGCTTGTTATGCCGAGGACCACCAGTTGCAGGCCGCTGCCCAGAGACACAAGCGCGGGAGGATTCTCGTCGGGTTCGTATTGAACGTCAGGAGCGCGTTGCTCGTGACGGTTGCTCATGATACCTCCTTGGCCAGCCTACGCACACCTTGTGATCCTCACGCCCAGAGATATTTGGGCGGTGCAGCAACGCGCTCAGCCAGGGCGTCCCGTCAACCAGTTCCATGGGCGGATGTGAGACTCGGCAAAGGTGCCCGCCTGAGCATAGGGACTGCCAGCGACAAATGCCTGCGCCCCCTCGAGCGAGGGAGCTTCGATCACGAGGACGAAGCCGGTAACGATCTGTTCACTCTCGCTGAGCGTCTGCCCACCATGATGAACGGTCACATCGGGATGTTGGGTGGGATCGTGAAGGTAGGCCGCAAATGCATCCTGCAATTGGAGCCGTTCCTGTCCCATTTCTTCTTTGTGAGTCGCGAAGACTACGAAATACATATGACACTCTCCTTCTATTACGCCAGGTCGAAGCGATCGAGATTCATAACCTTGTCCCACGCGTTCACGAAGTCGCGCACGAATACTTCCTGTGCATCGTCACATCCATAGACTTCCGCGTAGGCTCGGAGTTCGGAGTTTGAACCGAAGACGAGATCCACCCTGGTGCCGGTCCACTTGAGCGCACCTGTCCGAGAATCGCGTCCCTCAAACACGTCCTGCGCTGCGGAGGTCGCGCTCCACTCGGTGTTCATGTCGAGCAGATTCACGAAGAAGTCATTGGACAACGTCCCTGGCCGATCGGTGAACACGCCGTGCTCAGACTGCCCGGTATTCGCATTCAAGACGCGCATACCGCCAACGAGCACCGCCATCTCGGGAGCGGTGAGCGTAAGCAGGCATGCCCGCTCCACCAGCAGATCCTCCGGCTTACCCTCCTGCCCTGCCTGGAGGTAGTTGCGGAACCCATCTGCGGTGGATTCGAGCACGGCAAACGACTCCTCGTCGGTCCATTCCTGCGACGCATCCGTACGGCCCGGTGCAAAGGGAACCTGCACGTCATGACCGGCGTTTTGGGCAGCCTGCTCAACGCCTGCGCACCCGGCCAAAACGATCAGATCCGCGAGAGAAACCCTCTTCCCACCAGTCTGCGAGCCGTTGAAATCCGCCTGGATCTGCTCCAGCGTCTGCAGCACCCCGTTGAGCGCGGCGGGGTCGTTCACTTCCCAGTCCTTTTGCGGCGCAAGGCGGATGCGCGCGCCGTTCGCTCCGCCGCGTTTGTCGGTGCCACGGTAAGATGCCGCCGATGCCCAGGCGGTCGAGACCAGTTGGGAAACGGACAATCCCGAGGCGAGGACCTTCGCCTTGAGGTCGGCGACATCCTGCTCCCCGACCAACTCGTGATCCACGTCGGGAACGGGGTCTTGCCACAACTGCGGCTCTGCAGGAACCAGAGGCCCGATATACCGACTAAGAGGTCCCATGTCCCGGTGGAGCAGCTTGAACCACGCTCTGGCAAAGGCGTCTTCGAGGTCCGCTGGATTTTCGAGGAAGCGCTTTGCAATCGGCGCGTAGTCCGGGTCCATCCTCAGTGAAAGATCCGTGGTGAGCATCATGGGGGCGTGCTTCTTCGAAGGATCGTGCGCGTCTGGCACGGTGGCTACTTCAGAGGCATTCTTGGGGGCATATTGCGATTTACCAGCGGGACTCTTCGTCAGTTCCCACTCATGATTGTGCAAATTCTCCATGAAGTTGTTGTCCCACTTCACCGGATTATCGGTCCAGGCGCCTTCCAGGCCACTCGTAACCGTATCCCCGCCTTTGCCGCTGCCATACTTGTTCTTCCAGCCAAAGCCCTGCTCCTCCATGCTGGCACCCTCCGGTTCGGGACCGACATTATCCTCAGCGGCGGCACCATGTGCTTTGCCGAACGTGTGGCCTCCGGCAATAAGCGCAACCGTCTCCTCGTCATTCATCGCCATGCGTTTGAACGTCTGGCGAATGTACTGTGCTGCAGCGACCGGATCCGGGTTGCCGTTCGGCCCCTCCGGGTTCACATAAATCAGGCCCATGTGATCGGCGCCGAGCGGTCCCTCAAGCTCGCCGTCGGCGTCGTGGCGTTGATCGTCGAGCCACGTCGTCTCGGAACCCCAGTCCGTCTCGTCAGCCTCCCAGACGTCCGGGCGCCCGAAGGCAAAACCAAAGGTCTTGAACCCCATCGACTCCAGAGCGCAGTTGCCAGCGAAGATGAGCAGATCGGCCCAGGAGAGCTTCCGGCCGTACTTCTGCTTGATCGGCCAGAGCAAGCGGCGCGCCTTGTCCAAACTCGCGTTGTCGGGCCAGCTATTGAGGGGCGCAAAGCGTTGATGACCAGAGCCTCCACCCCCTCGACCATCACTGATGCGGTAAGTGCCTGCAGCGTGCCATGTCATGCGGATGAAGAGAGGCCCATAGTGGCCGTAGTCGGCAGGCCACCAGTCTTGCGAGGTCGTCATCACCTCTTCGATGTCCTTCTTCAGTTCATCGACGTCAAGCGTCTTAACCGCCTCAGCATAGTCGAAATCCTTGTCCATTGGATCGGACATGGGAGAATTCTGGCGGAGACCCTTCAGGTCCAATTGATCTGGCCACCAGTCCTGATTGGAAGTCATTTCGTTCCTCCTAAAAAATGTTCTAATTATGGCGCAACCTTCTGGAATTGTTGCAAGCCTGCGAATAGGGAGAATAAATAAATCAGTTCTCTCGTCTCAGGCAAGGGGAATTTGGCTTGGGTAATTCAACTTCGCGTCGTGTTGGTCCATGTGACCGATTTGTTCTTGGGCATAGAGAAAGTTTCGCTGGAAATGACCGGTATTGGAAACTATATTGTTATGATAAAACAGCCAAATCGAAGTAGATTCGAACCTTACAGATTATTCTGGAAAATCTGACTCCAGATAAAGAATTGGCCTGAAAAGGCATATGCTGAATCATTTTAAACAGAGAGGAGTAATCCGATGTTTGAATTGATCTTTTTTGCGAGTTTTGCCGTTTTCTTTTCTTTTATGTGTTCACTTTTTGAAGCGGCATTGTATTCAGTTCCTATTGGTCATATCGAATCGCTGGCAAAAACTGGCAGTGTTTCTGGCCGGTTATTGAAAAAGTTTAGAGAAAATGTAGATGTGCCTATTGCGGGTATCCTATCCCTTAACACAATTGCACATACGGGTGGCGCCGCCCTTGCTGGAGCGGCAGCTGCAGAAGTTCTGGGTGAGCCGTGGTTGCCGCATTTTTCAGTGGTATTTACCCTGGTGATACTTTTATTTTCTGAGATTATTCCAAAGACAATTGGCGTGGTTTATGCCCGGCATCTTGTGTCCATGATTGCCTATCCCATCCAGTTCTTGATCTGGATACAAGCACCGATTATCTGGCTGTGCCAATTTGTGACGCGGCTAATATCTCATGGTAAAGTTGAACATGTCGTATCTTCAGAGGAACTCATAGCATTGGTAAATATGGGGCGCCATGCGGGAACCATTAATGCAGAAGAAGGCAGTGCCATTCAGAATATTCTATTGTTAAAAGAGAAAACAGTTCAGGAAATAATGACACCGCGCACGGTCATTTATTCGCTTCAAGCCCAGCAAAAAGTAAATGAGGTGTTGCAAATTGGTGTTCCATCGTATAGTCGCATTCCCATAGTAGATGAAGATGCTGAAGATGTCGTTGGGATCGTGTATCGTCGGGATATTTTGTCGTCGGCTGCCGAAGGTCGCGAAGATATTCCCATTCAAAGTCTCTCGCGAGGCGCGCACTTTGTGGTAGAAACGCTGACATTGGATCGGGTGTTGCGCATGTTTCTTGAGCGCAGGCAACATCTGTTTGTCGTGATCGATGAATACGGTGGATTGGCTGGTGTGGTGACCCTGGAAGACGTGCTTGAAGAGATAATCGGACGTGAAATTGTAGATGAAACAGATGAGGTTGTCGATCTGCGCGAACTTGCCCGTCGTCGTCGCCGTCAGGCTGTGGAGAACATAGAGTAAATACGCAAAGAATGACCGGTATCGGAAGCTATATTGTCAGGTGTATTTCCCTATTCTAATACGGAGGAGTAGCCCATGAAAACAAAATGGTTCATCTTTGTATTTTGCCTTTGCAGTTTTGTGGGACTGGCTCTGGCGCAACAGAGAACATCGGAGACGGATCCGCGCTTCAAAAGATTTCTGGCGCAGTACCCGAAGGCGGATAAGAATAAGGACGGAATCCTTACAGCAGCGGAATGGCGCGCATATCAGGCCGAAACAATTGGGCCAAACAGCACGCAACCCAACCGGACTGGCGCGCGGATTCAAAAGACCCTGATTCACAAACCGGACAAAGCCGAGTTCGCCAAATTCATAGAAATGGGGAAAAACTCGGCGCGCCCCCTATCCTTTGAGAAAGGAAATGGACTCCGAATCGTAATGACAGGACATAGCTGGGTCGCACCGGGCCGAAACAAGCTCCTCGAAATTGCCGAGGCGGCGGGATACACGGACCATCGCCAGCGCGTCCACGGAGGGGGCGGATCGACAGGAGCCGCCAATGCAATATGGCTCAAAGAATTCGGTAAATGGAACGAAGACACACCCCCTGCGCCCATTTTGCTGCCCGCGATTGCGACTGGAGAATGGGACGTCATGACCTGGGGTTGCTATTACGATGACCTGCCCGAGTATTACACACAGTGGATCGACTTCTGCCTTGAGAACAATCCCGAAATGAGATTCTACATCCAGGACGGATGGCCACGACATCTTCCCTCTTACAAGGAAAAGCAGTCCGACGAGGTAATGGCCAGCCTGGAGGCCGATCACAAATACCTGCAAAAAACCATCGATGAACTTCTATACACCCGTTTGAAAGAGAAATACCCTGGAAAAGTTCACATGATCCCAGCGGGAGAAGCCGTCATGAAAATGATCCGGTTATACCATGAAGGGGAACTGCCCGAATTTGACTGCATCGATGAAGATCGGGGTCGAGCCGGCAAACGCGGGATCTATCGAGACGGCGGTCACTTATCCAGAACAAGCGGGATTGAGCAACTGGCGGGATATATGTACTTCGGAATGCTTTACCGAAGAAGTCCGGAAACCATCGCCGATTACGTGCCGGAGGGGATTCCCGAACGGGTTGATAGAATTATGCGTCGGGTGGCCTGGGAAGCAATCGTCGAAAGCCCCTATGCCGGCATAGACGATGAAAACCAGGATGGGCTGGCAGATTAAGCGATTAACAGAGGAAATCTATTATGAAAAGAGACGAGATACGCGACAAGAATTGGAACCTGGAATTGCTGGAAAAGGGATATTTCATCTTTCAGGGATTGTTGAACCGTGACGATATCCCCATAATCAAAGAACGCGTTCGGTTTATTGCCGAACACGCCGACATATACGAGCGATTGGGAATCGGGCATGTGAAGGAGGACAAGCAGAATGCCAGAAATCCACTGCACCGATTTTATCGATTGAATAGTCCGGCGTATCACAATGAGACGCTCTGGAAAAAGATGATTTCAAATCCGCGAACCGTCGGGCTGGTGCGCTCTGTATTACAGGATGACTTTTGTGTAAACGCCGGTGGTTTCTTTTTAAAACCACCCGGGCACGGGTCTGTTACTCCCTGGCATCAGGATTCTGCAGCCTGGAACATGCCTCCGGCTCCCTATGATCCCAACGAGCCTATGATGTTTGATTTTTGGATTGCAATCGATCGGGCAACAAAAGAGAATGGATGCTTGCAATTGATTCCTTTTTCACAGAAACTGGGACGCATTGCACACCAGCGGCAGGGCAATAAACTCACGGAAGTGGATCCGCGCGATCAGGGCTATGACCTGGAACAGGACGCGGTGGCCTGTGAAATGGACCCCGGAGATATTCTGGTATGGCATCAAAATGCATTGCACTATAGCGGACCAAACCGTTCAAACAAACAACGCATCGGTCTGGCAGGGACGTTTATTGCCAAACGCGATGTGCCCTGGATGCGGGCGATCCGACCTGGAAATAAATATCTGGATTATTTGCCCGTGTGTGAAAACGGCCACCCCCTCGATTTACCGAAAGAATTCCTGATAGATGAAGATCAGGTAATGGCGATGGCGAGTTAGAGAAATGTGATCCTTGTCCGCAGGCAGGATTACATGGGCTTCAATGCTCTTTCCGATCCACCCGAATGACCGAAAGAAGGTTTTCGTGACGAAGTCGGTAAGAATCTCCCGACGACCCATCCTAAGGAATATCACCTGGAGGAATAAATCCATGAAACTTACCAATGAACAAATTCGTGAATTTTATCACCGTGGTTATATTAAAATCCCCGGTGCAGTTTCAAGAGCAATGGTGGACAGAGCGCGTCAGGCGATGAACCATTCTATCGGCTCAACCGGTCCAAGTAAAGAAGACCTGGCAAACAATCGAGGTGGCGGTGGGTTTGGTGGGGACCTGAGGGGCAGTTCGGTTCTTTCGGATTTGTATCACAACAGCCCCATTATTTCTCTAGCAGAATCTCTGCTTGGCGAAGGAAACCTCAAGACACCCCTTGAACGCATAAGTCCTGCGCCACGGTTTCCCAAGCATATTGACGCAGACCCATCCGAACCGATGGGTCATATCGACAATATGGGCAACGGGAGAAATGGCAAACCTAAAGGAACCTATAAACGGAGCTTCACTTGCTTTGGTGTCATCTATCTCGCCGATGTGCCCGAACCTTATAGTGGCAATTTCACCGTTTGGTCCGGGTCTCACCATGTCTATCAAGCTTTTCTCAAAAAAGAGGGCATAGAGGTTCTATCCAAGGGACAGCCGCGCATACCTCAGCCGGAATCACCAGAAATGATTACCGGTGAAGCAGGGGATCTCATCCTTGCTCATTTTCTCGTGTACCATACTGCCGCCCCAAACGCGTCGCCTAACATTCGTTATGCCACGATCTCTCGTATGCGCCATGTTGATTGCGAAGAAAATGGGAACGACTGCTTCACTGATATCTGGCGTGAATTTTCTGGTGTTCGCGAGGTGATGGACCTCAACAGGGAATCTCAAATGTAAGGACGCAAGTATGCAAGAGAAACCGAATATTCTGCTCATTCTAACGGATCAACAGCGCTGGGATCTGCTGGGTTGTTATGGTGCGTCCCAGTGCAGAACACCACATATTGACAACCTGGCAAGCCGGGGTGTGCGTTTCAACAATGCTTTTCCGCTTATCATCCCATGTGCGCCCGGTCGAGCCGCGCTATTTACAGGTCGGTACGGTCACATTACCGGGGTTGAAACCAACGGTGGGCAGTTGGATCAGTCGCTTCCCAATTTCGCGACAGAGCTACCCCGGGCAGGATACAACCTGGGATATGCGGGAAAGTGGCATGTGGATCACCAGAAGAATCCGAGTGATTGGGGATTTCGCTGTAAACGAGATTTCCCCGGATATGGCTATCCCGCATCCAATATCAATATGCCAGGTATCAAGAGCGGTGCGCGGAAGGATTCTCAGATTGCGAGGAATTACCTGGACTATTTGAACGAGAAGAATCTGGAACCTCCAGAGCTTATAGAAGCGTTCTATGCTCAGGGAAATCCAGGGCAGCGAAATCGGGAATTGCACGGCCTCCATGCCGGAACTATTGAGCACAATTTCGAAGCCATGGTTGCCTCGGAAACAGTTGAGCTTATGCAGGCGTATGCACAGGAAGAAGATCCCTTTTTTATCTGGACCAATTTCTGGGGCCCGCACAGTCCGTGTATCGTGCCAGAACCGTATTACTCGATGTACGACCCGAAGTCAATTCCAGAGGACCCGAGTTTCTGCGATACACTGGAGAATCGCCCCTATGTTCAGACTCTGGTGTCTCGTTATTGGGGGATTGATCCCAACAACTGGGACGAATGGGCGGAGATTACGGCGCGCTACTGGGGGTATATGACGATGATCGATGATCTGGTGGGGCGTATGCTTTCCGAATTAAAAACGCTCGGCCTGGCGGAAAACACGCTTGTTGTATTTTCCACAGATCACGGAGACAATATGGGGGCACACAAGCTGTTTGAAAAAGGGCCTTATTTTGATGAGGAGAGTTTTCGCCTACCTCTAATCGCAGCGCATCCCGAATGCCGTCAGCCAGGCCGGGAGAACAACGAATTTGTCTATCTGCAGGATCTATTTCCGAGTTTTTTGGAAGTCGCAGGTCTGCAACCCGATATTGTACCCGACACACAGAGCATTCTTCCACTATTAAAGGGAGAGGATGAACCGACGGGGCGTGACAGCGTGTATTGTCAGTTCAACGGTCAGATTCAGGAGCACAAGTCTCGTATGGTGCGCACCAGAACGCACAAGTTCGCGTTTAATCAATCGGATATCGGAGAGCTCTATGACCTCGAAAACGATCCGCACGAATTGCACAACCTCTACGGTCACGAGACACACAAGGCGTTGCAGGAATCGCTGATGCAATGTATGCAAGATCACATGGAACGCGTGAAAGACCCGATGCTCGGTGAGTTCAGGCGGGTGCGATATATTTACTGATCGCTCAATGGAGAATGGTTATGAATGTTGTGATTTTAATGAACGATCAGCACGCGCATTCCTTCCTCGGGTGTGCGGATTATCCGGGGTTGCAGACACCAGCGTATGATCGCTTGGCTCGGGAGGGCATGCGGTTTACGCAGGCAACGTGTGCTGTATCGCCGTGTTTGCCGAGTCGCCATTCGATGTTGCACGGGCGATATGCATTTCAGTCAGGGATTTATTCCAATCGGCATTTACTGAATCCCGCACAAATCCCCGATTGGACAATGGGAAAGGCGTTTGGACAGGCGGGTTTTGTAACGGGTGCCTTTGGCAAGATGCATACAATACCGTATCAGGCGGCTATTGAACGCGACAACTATTACGGATTTGATCATCGGGCAGGGCCGTTTCACGAGACGGGCGAGCGTATGGACAGCCATTTTGTGGCGGAACATCGGGATTGGGCGGAGACGGGGACGGGCGAGCGGGAAGCGCGTGGGATTGGTCGGGGTGGAGACAATTGTGCGGCGGCATTTAAGGGATTTACGACCAGCTTGAGATTAGAGCAAACGCGCGACTGGTGGGTTGGCGGGCAGGCCGCTGCCTTTGTGGAAAAAAACAAGGACAATCCGTTTTTCATGATTTGCAGTTTGTCAGGGCCTCACGCACCTCACGTAACGCCAGCTAATTTGGCAGATTTATATAACCCTGCCGACGTTGCGTTGCCCCCTGAACCGCCGGATAATTTACCCGATAGAGATGCTTATCCCAATTTTGTCGGATTAGAGCGAGAAGAACTACGAGATGCGATTGCAAATTACATGGCTTTTGTCACAGCCTGCGACCGGAGCCATCAGCAAGTGATAGACGCCCTGGATCGCAATGGATTGTACGATGACACGCTGATCATTTTTCTCTCTGACCACGGTGAACTGTTGGGATCGCGAGGGGTAACCGCATTTTCGAAATACAATCTCTACGAACAGGCCATTCGCATTCCATTCATTGTAAAGCCGCCAAAGGGATTTCAAACGGGTCTGGTGAGCGATTCACTTGTGAATCTCTTGGATGTACTACCTACAGCATTCGATTTTGCGGGGATGGATATCCCCGCGCATTTACCCGGCATGAGTCTGAAGGTGCTGGTTGATGGTCGTGAACGTGAACGCGAGGTGGCGATTACGGAGTTACAGTATCCGCGAGATTTGAGCCTGAGCATTCGCACGCAGGAGTGGAAATATATTCACGGACCTTATGGACCAGAGCTTTATCACATTGCTGAAGACCCGTATGAGTTTGTAAATTTGGCAAATGATCCGGCACATTCACCGCGAATTGCAGAGCTACAAGCAGGCGCAATCGCTGAGTATCGGTGGGCGTTTGAGCGCGGATCAAAACAGTGGGTAGATTATCCGACACAACCGTGGAATGCGATGAAGCTTTAAGTAGCGTTTCAACAGAAGGAAGATGGTTCGAATACAAAACAGTGTGGGTTTCCTGAACATTCAAAACAGGACATCTGAGCCTTGGCAGATATAATAAAAATTGGTACAGCACAACGAGACATCACACCATCTACGGGATCAGCCATGGGTGCTTTCCCTGTAAACCGCTCGCCCATGCAACCTCGCATTGCAGAAGGCATCCATGACCCATTATACGTCAAAGCACTGGCACTATCTGACGATACGACTACTATCGTCATTTGCTCGGCAGATCTCCTGAGCTTTCAGTGGATCGACGTCGATGCCATGCGCGATGCTTTTGCCGCACAATCCGATCTTCCGCCCGAAAACCTGATCCTGTGTAGCACCCACAATCACAGTGGTCCAGAATGCATCTATTACTTTGGCGGAAGCCCCGAAGATGATGCGATTGTTCACATAAGAAAGCAGGTTGTCGAGGCTGCTGTCGAATCTCTAACCAATCTCAAACCCACCACACTCTCAACGGGCGCTGTCAACACCGACCTCGCCTATAACAGACGCCAGATATTGCCCGACGGAAGCTTTAAATCGTTTAACCTCAATCCCCAAAAACTGCCCAACGGCCCTGTTGACCCCGCAGTCACTGTCCTGCGATTCGACACACCCCAAGGCCAACCCATCGCGACCGCAATCCACTTTGCCGCTCATCCCGTCATCATGATGACCGCCAATCGTCTCTTCACCGCCGAATATCCCGGCGAAACCTGTCACCACTTTGAAGCAGGCACATCTGTACCCTTCTCAATATTTCTACAAGGGGCATGTGGCAACATACTTCCGATTCAGGAACCCAGAGACAATTATGATACGGTCGAAGAAATGGGCAAAGCACTCGCCAGAGAAGCCATCGTTGCCTGGACACAAGCAACGCCAGAAAAAAATCTTTCACTTAAAGTAGAGCGCTGGCAAGACACACTTCCCAACCGATACACAAACGAAAAAACCATCCGAGTCGAAATCCCCGCCATCCGCATAAGCGACGACCTGGCACTCGTCTTCTGGCAGGGTGAACCCTTCATCGAGCTATCTCTATCCACCCAATCGTCATCCCCCTTTGCGCGCACGATTGTCATGGGCTATTCCCAGGGGTCATGTGGCTATGTGCCAAATCGCCGCGCGTATAATTTCGGTGGCTACGGCGTTACCCCCTACCCAGATGACCCACTCGAATACAACCGCGCTTGCGTTGTTCCCGGCACAGGTGAACGCTGGATTGACGAAACGCAAACCTTACTCACAAAACTGCACGATAATTCATCCCACAAGGAACGCTCCAATGCCTGAACTCGCAATCAACGGTGGTTCAAAAACGGTTAATAGAGACCTGCGCCAACCCTGGCCGGTTCACGATGAACGCGAAGAAAAAGCCGTTGTCGGCGTCCTTCGCAGTCACAAATGGGGGCGCAGTGGCTTTGACTATTACAACCATGGCGACAGCAAACTCTACGCATTTGAACGGGCCTTTGCAGAATTTCACGACAGCAAATACGCCCTTGCTGTCTCCACAGGCACCACAGCACTCGAAACCTGCTTGCGCGCCCTCGGCGTCGAAGCTGGCTGTGAAGTCATTGTCCCTGCATCAACTTATATCGCATCTGCTTCCTGCATCATGATTTGCAATGGCATCCCCATCTTTGCCGACATCGACCCGCGTAACTACACCATTGATCCCAAAAGCGTAGAAGCCCTCATCACGCCGCGCACACGGGCAGTGGTTGCCGTAGATATGGGCGGCATGCCCTGCGATACAGATGCTTTAGGTGACATCTGCCGCAAACACAACATCGGCCTGGTCAGTGACTGTTCTCATGCGCACGGCGGGCAATGGAGAGGCAAAGGCGTGGGATCTCAAGCCGACATTGCTGGATTCTCCTGCATGCCCGGCAAAGTACTCGCCATAGGCGAAGGCGGCGTGGTGATGACCAAAGACGAAAGCCTGTACGAAAAAGCCTTTCGGTATCATCATGCAGGCCGAGACAGAGGCGAAGAAAGTATGAACTTCACCTGGCCTGCCACAACCTTAAGACTGGGCGAATTTGAAGCGGCCATCGGCCTGATCGCACTCACCCGCCTCGAAGAACAGGCAGAAATTCGGTGGGAAAATCTCAAGTACCTCCACAAAGGAATGGAATCTATTCCCGGACTCACTGGCCTCGACATTGACGAGCGCGTCACCCGCTGGAACCCCTATCGCTGGCACTTCAAATTTATCTCCGAAGAATTTGAAGGCATCCACCGCGAACGATTCCGCAAAGCGCTCCAGGCCGAAGGCGTGCCCTGTGGCATTGGCCCGACAAAGCCCCTCTATCAATTTAGCATGTTTGCCAGTGGCAAATGGGGAGAAACAGGCTGTCCAATCCGCTGCCCGTTGTACCAGGCGGATCCCATCGACTACACCAAAGTCTATTGTCCCGAAGCCGAGCGCATTCACGAAACCGAAGCCCTTGATCTCACGCACCGCATTCTTCTCGGACCGCGCGAAAACATGGACCTCATTCTCGAAGCGTTCCAAAAATTGCGGGATAATATTGATGAATTGAAGACGAGTTGATGTCTATTTCGAGGATTAGAGGATTAAAATAATGAAAAAGAGACCGTGTTCATTCCTCTATTTGATATTCGTCTTGATCATTCTCATACCGGGTCGCCTCGCGGCTGTGGTCGAATACGATGCAAAGATTCCGCAGTTGGTATTCGCGGCGCAGGAACTGGAAGGTGCATTAAAAGAGACGGAGCGGGAAAATCTGCATGTTTCGTTAACCATTAAGCCGGATGAGACATCACCCGAAACATTTCAAATTCGGTCTGTTGAACCGACCGGGATAGAGATTATCGGTACGGATGCAACCGGGGCGATGTATGGCGGTCTCGAAGTAGCCGACCTTTTGCGCCTCGGCCTTCCGATTGAGGATCAGAAACGCGCCCCCTTTGTGAAAAAGCGCGGGATCAAATTTAATATCCCATTGGATGCGCGCACCCCATCCTACGACGACACGGGCGATTCGGCACAGAACAATATTGAAACGGTCTGGGACTTTGAATTCTGGCAAGCCTATCTCGATGACCTCGCGCGCTATCGCTACAACGTGCTGAGCCTGTGGACGACCCATCCATATCCTTCCATTATCAAGATAGAGGAATACCCCGAAGTCGCGCTGGATGATGTCTATCGCATCGGCGTCGATATTTATCCGCAGACTAAAAACAAGTGGCAGGATGTGGATTTTGACAAACCGGGCACCCTGAAGCTGGTAAAAAAGATCTCTATCGAAGAAAAAATTGCGCATTGGCAGCGGGTGTTCCAATACGCGGAGGATCGCGGGATTGAAATTTATCTTTTTCACTGGAACGTCTTCACTTTTGGCGCGACTGGAAAACACGGCATAACGCAGGATCAGACCAACCCCGTCACTGTCGATTATATGCGAAAGAGTGTGCGCCAGGCATTGCTGACCTACCCGCAGATAGCGGGGATTGGCGTCACGGCTGGCGAAAACGCGGACAATGTAATTAAAGGCATGCATGCGATCGAAAACTTTATATTCGACACCTACGGCCGAGGTGTTATGGACGTATTAGAGCAGCAACCCGATCGCAAAATTCGCTTTATTTTTCGCAGACACGTAACAGACCATTACTACGTTACAGATGCCTTTAAAAATTATACGGGTGGCACCCTGGAAACCAGTGTGAAGTATGCGGTCGCGCATATCTATTCGATGAGAAGGCCGCAGGAATGGGAAAGGCGCATCGTAAATGATGGCTGGCTGGATAATTTCAAAGTCTGGCTCAACTTGCGCAATGACGATATCTTCCTGCACCGTTGGGGCAGCCCAGATTTTGTGCGCGAGTTTATTAAAGAGATGCCACACGACCATTCGCCCGGCTTTTACACAGGCTCGGACGGCTATGTCTGGGGCCGCGAGTTTATCGCCAGGAATCCAGAAATGTCCGGGCGGTTGGAGATTGATAAGCACTGGTATCGTTTCCGGCTGTGGGGGCAGCTATCTTATAATTCGTCACTCGATCGGGACTATTGGGAAGCTGTCCTGAAGCATCGTTTTCCCGGTGTAGATGCCAGGCTGCTTTACGATGCCTGGGAGTCAACTTCCGAGATTATCCCCCAGCTTAACAGATCCGTCTGGTCTGGCACCGATGGAAACTTCGCGCCGGAAGGGTGTATGCAGCGCCAGGGTTTTCTGACTGTGGATGACTACTATTTTGATCGGGACCCAATGCGTGGATCGGGCATTCACTCCGTAACAGAGTGGGCAAAGGCTTTTCTTGCGGGCAAAAACCTGAAGGGTATCACGCCGTTGCAGGTGGCGGATAACCTGGACGAATATGCAATTACTGCACTAAAAGCACTCCCGGCGTTGTGGGCACAGATAGGCGATAACGTGGAATTGCGGGAAACGCTGAACGATATTGAAAGCATGGCCTATCTCGGCCGTTATTATGCCGACAAAATGCGCGGTGCAGCCAAACTGGCGATATTTCGCGAAGATCGCCAGCGGAAACAGTTTAATGATGAAGCCGTGGCCCATTTAGAAGATGCAGTAGAGGAATGGAAGACCTATGCCTCGATTCTCACGCCCCAATACAAAACGCAATTGATGGCCCGGACCCACTTTATGGACTGGAACCGCACTCTGGCGGAAGTGGAAAAAGAGGTCATCACCGTACAGCGGGAAGGAGACTTCCCGGAAGTGCGTTTTACAAACCTGAAGGACGGCGCGCGTTTTCCGGCAGAAACTGAACTCCGGGTGGAAGTAGATGCGACCGATGGAGATGGCATTCGGGAGGTGAAGCTTTATCTCAACGGCCTGCTTCTCACTGCAACCAAACCGCAGATTTGGAGCAGTTCGAGCGATGAACTCCTGAAAGCACTGAAGCCCGGGATATATCATTTGGAGGCTGTGGCAGAGGACAAAACCGGTATATCCAGTCAGCGTGAAATTCAGATTGCCGTGGGCGACGTCTCGGAAAACAGCGCGGCAGACTGGCGGGATGAGATTCATCAAGTAATACTGAACGAAGGTGAGCGGTTTATGATCGGAGATGTCCGCGTATTCCCCCGCCTGGAATGCTATTTGAAGATGCATGATAATGGAAAGCTGGTACTTCGTCGAGGTGCTCCAGGCAGGAGTGGTGACGCGATTTGGCGATCTCGATCAAAGGACCCTGACGGCGGCTTCCATTATGCTGCTTTCGAAAAGGGGCAATTGGTGACCTATCGCGGTACGCCCGACCATCCGGAAGTGGTACTTTGGGAATCCAAAAAGGTGTCTGATCTGGGCACTTATAAACTCGGAATCACTGTATCCAGAAGACTGGCCGTGTTTCGCGAGGTCGAAGGAAAAAAAAGAAAAATTGTTTGGAGGAGCAACAACTGATGTCCAACAGGAGGAATATATGATCCTTTTTATAAAACTCATCCTATGGATTGCGATTGTGATTGGGACCTTCGCCGTTCGCAGTCAGGCCGCACAGGCCAAATCCAACACGCAATCGGGATCTCAGGCGCAATCCAGGCCCAACATTGTCATGTTTTACATCGATGACTGGGCCTGGAACGGATCACCGGTTGCCATGGATGACACCATGGAGAACTCCCTGATGCCGGTCTTGCAAATGCCGAACATCCAAAAGCTGGCAAATGAGGGCATGAAGTTTCGCAATGCCTATGGAGCGCCCCAATGTGCACCTGCTCGTGTGTGCGTACAGACAGGGCAGTCTGCTCCACACAGTGGTTTCACGGTATATCTGGGGGCAAGAGAGCCCTACTACGACACGAAAAGGGAATATCGGCATTTCCCGCTGGTTCCGAACGTGTCCGACCGAGAACTCGACGAAGACGCTGTCACCATTCCCAAAGCTCTCAAACCTCTGGGTTATGTCAGCGCCCACATTGGCAAATGGCACATGAGAGGCGATCCTGCAAAGGCGGGCTACGTATTACACGATGGTGCTACCGATAATAATCCCGGCAATACGCTGAAATACGGCCTGGAGAGGGGCGAGCGGACGCCCAGGCGCCTGCCAAAAGATATGGTCGATCCCAAATTGATGTTCAGCATTACTGAAAAGGCAATTGGCTTTATGGAAGAACAGGTAGAAAAAAACAATCCCTTTTATCTCCAGATATCTCATTATGCCATGCATGCGGGTTATGAATGCCTGGATAAAACGCGTGAAAAGTATGTGAATCACCCACTGGTGCAGGAGTGGTATAAGAAAAACAATAAACATCCCGAAACAGTCAACCGGGGAGATGATCCCGCAATCTGGTTGGGGATGGGTGAGGACCTGGATGGTCGGATCGGCGCGGTGCTCGACAAGCTCAGGGAACTGGGAATCGAGGATAACACCTATGTCATCGTAGTGGGTGACAACGGCTACCGACACGAAGAAGTCGAAATCATACCCGACTACAAGCAACCGTTACACGCAACAAAGTGGTGGTTGTGGGATGGAGGCATCCGGGTACCTATGATTGTCAAGGGCCCAGGAGTCAAATCCGGCTCAGTTTTTACCGGCAATGTGATCAACTATGATTTCTTACCCACCTTCGTTGATTGGGCTGGGGGCGACTCGGAAAAATTGCAGAACATCGACGGTGTCAGCCTCGCCGATTACATGGCGGGAAAAGAACCGGACGAGGCCTTTCTAAATCGCTATCTCTATTTTCATTATCCTCATTATCGGAATTCTATGCCACATTCGGTCATTATTTCTGGTTCGTCCAAAGTGATCCATTTTTACGAACGACCAGATATTCCAATGTTGTTCGACCTATCTGGCGACATTGGCGAGGTCACCAATATTGCAAAGCAAAATCCGGAAACACACCAGAAACTCTACGACGAGATGATGCGCTATCTCGAACTGGTCAAGGCGCGATTCCCGAAGGCAAACCCGGATTATGACCCAGAGATTTACAAGAGCGATAGAAAAACCAGAGCGCGTATTCACTGGGGACCGTTTGAAGGACAGCGCGCTCTGGATGACGATGAAATTTAGACGATTTATGAAAGGAAATCGAAAATGTTGACACCACAACAGTGTGAGTCTTATCAACAAGAGGGCTATCTCTTAGTCCCGGATCTATTCTCAACCAGCCAATTGTCAGCGGTACTTGAGGCCACGGAACAAAACGCTTATGGAAAATCTTTTTCCGAGTTCATTGCAGAAATAAAGGCCAATCCCGACCTTGAGAATGATCTGAGACTGCCTGGAGCAGGTCTCGGTATGGCCGGCCCCAGATCGGAGTTCTGTGACATTCCAACAGGGGTAGAGGTCATTGACCAGGTTCTGGAACACGATCCTTTCCTGGATGCTCTGGAACAGCTTCTGGATACGCCTGATATACACTACCACCATGGTTACGTCTATATCCGAAACGGCAGAATAGATAGAAAAGCCCCAACGAAGCCGGAAATCGAATTTCACCTGGATTGGGCCAAACCCTTTATACCCCCTCACCCGGATTGGCAGCGGTATGGCCATATTCAGGCCTGGGTCTTTCTGGACGACATCGATGCAGATTGCGCGCCTGTTCGGTTGGTCCCAGGAGTACACGACAAAATGGGCGATATCTTGCGCGTGATTGAAGACGACGGCCTGGGCTTTGGCGACATCCGCAAGGTACCCCACTCTTACCGCTTTGCCGATATCCGCAAAATTCTTCACGCGCAAGAACCCGTCTCAATCACAGGGAAAGCTGGCAGCGTACTCTTCTACAGTGGACACACGCCACACGCAGCACAACCTTTTGCAGACAAGGACAGGCAACGTGCCGTCATCTTCTTTTCAATAGGACGCAGAGACACCATGCCCTGGACATCAACCGGAAAAAGGGAAGCTGAAGTGATTCGGCGCTTGAAACCCTTTTTGGGAAAAACGACATCGAGGGTTCGAAGTCTCTTCGGCTGGCCGAAACCCGGTGACGCAATGTACACGCCCACCTCCGTTGAGCTGATAAAAAACGCGTATCCGGAAATGGACGTCAGCGATTACCTTTGAAGAACTGGATTTCTAAAAACCTGGACGCAATGCATTGAAACGAGAAGACTACTTTCAATGGGCTGAACGAGCTGCACAGTGGGGTGCCGAATACCTGACCACGCTCGAAGAGCGGCCCGTACGAGCGCAGACCGAACCGGGCGAGATCGCTGCGATGCTGCCTCTATCGCCACCAGAAGAGCCGGCTGGCATGGAGACGATCTTCGCCGACTTCGAGCGCATTGTGCCGGACGGCATGACGCATTGGCAACACCGGCGCTTTTTTGCGTACTTCAGCGCCAACGCTGCGCCGGTTTCGATGATCGCCGAAAATTTGACGGCGGTCATGGCTGCCCAGTGCATGCTCTGGCAGACTTCACCCGCAGCTACGGAAATTGAGACTCGGATGGTTGACTGGATGCGACAGGCGCTCGGGCTACCAGAAGGGTTCCAGGGCGTTATCCAGGATACGGCAACGTCGGCAAATGTCTGCGCCGTACTGACGATGCGCGAACGCACACTCGGCTGGCGCGGGATCGATTCTGGAATATCGGGAGAGAAACAACTCCGGATCTACGCATCGCCAGAGACCCACTCGTCAGTTGACAAGGCGATACGCATCGCCGGTATCGGCCAACGGAATCTGGTCAAAGTCCCGACCGATGGTTCCTGGGCACTCGACCCGGAGGCACTCCGCCGGGCGATCAACGCAGATCGCGCCGCGGGTTTTCTTCCGGCCGGTGTCGTCCTCTGTGTTGGAGGCACATCGATTGGCGCATCTGACCATGTGCGCCAGACCATCGAAGTGGCACGAGAGCATGATCTCTATGTCCACATTGACGCCGCATGGGCCGGTTCCGCGATGATCTGTCCTGAGTTACGGGAGTTGTGGGATGGTGTCGAGGAAGCCGACAGCATCGCCTTCAACCCCCACAAGTGGCTCGGTGCGCAGTTCGACTGCTCAATCCAGTTTCTTGCGGATCCAGAACCACAGGTTCGCACCCTCGGCATCCGTCCGGATTACCTCCAGACCCTCGGTCAAACCGAGATCACCAATTACAGCGAGTGGACAATCCCACTGGGACGCCGATTCCGAGCCTTAAAGCTCTGGTTCCTGCTCCGCGCCCACGGCCTCAAAGACCTCCGACAGCGCATCCGGAACCATATTGCCTGGGCTGAAGAAGCCGCCGCCGCGATCGCATTGCTGGACGGCTTTCGCCTGACAACGGACTGCCACCTTTCGCTCTTCACGTTCCAGTACGCCCCCGACGGTGAAAACGCCAACGACGCCACCGAACGCCTGCTCCGCGCAGTCAATGATGACGGCCGAATCTACCTGACGCAGACGATCCATGAAGGACAGTTCGTCATTCGCTTCCAGGTCGGGCAATTCGACTGTCGCAGGGAGGATGTCCTCCTCGCGGTCGATGTACTGTGCGAACTCGCCAATGCGAGCTATCCCGAGACTCAAAACTGATATTGTCCTTACAACTCCAAGTTTATATTTATCAACCTATTAAGAAAAATTTCAATGAAAAACCAGCCCAATATTATCCTCATGGTCGCCGACAACCTCGGTCGCGAAGCAGTCGATTATTATGGCGAAGGGATATTCGAAACTCCCATATTGAACACAATGGCAAGCAAGGGTGTTATATTCGACAACTGCCTGATCGCAACCCCACTGTGTTCACCTGCGCGTTGTGCCTGGAACACGGGCAGACATCCGTATAGAGTTGGCATCAACTCACAGACACGTCCAGATAATCCGGAATCCGGACTCTCGCTCCAGGAAGTCTCTATAGCCAGGCTTTTGCGAAATGCCGGATACACGACAGGACTGTTTGGAAAATGGAACCTGGGATATGCTGAAAAATTCAATCCGCTACACCACGGCTTTCATGAATTTTACGGCAGCAACGCTGGCCATGCCGACTACTACACCCACCTTTACAACCGCGACATGAAGAGCCACTTTTTTCGCGGTCTGGAACCCATAGCGCACGAGGGTTACTTCGACACCCTGTTCACGGATGAAGCCATCAAATTTATCAACCGCCAATCCCAAAAACCCGAGCCCTTCTACATGAATCTCGCCTTTTATGCCCCACACGGTCCCTATCAGGCCCCACCCGGATACTATCACAGCGATGATCCACTGGTAAACTACCAATATATGGTCGAATACCTGGACCTGTGCGTGGGACGCGTACTGGATGCGGTACACCATGCTGGTATTGCGGAAAACACGCTCATCGTCTTCCTGAGCGATCAGGGAGGCAGCCGAACCAATGGTTATGGTCGAACCCTATGGGAGCGTTCACTCAGGGTCATCTGCAACGCGGTCTGGCCGGGAAAAATCGCTCCAAATACAAAAATCAACACGCCCTGGGTACACTACGATCTCTACGCGACATTCGCCGCTCTCGCCGGTGCAACTGTGCCCGATGGTCGCGTTATTGACGCCCAAAACGTGTGGCCTCTTTTCAAAGGCAAAGAGCAGCCCTTGGACCGCCCCCTGCACTGGACGTATAGAACAGAGGACGCGATCCGCGAGGGCAATCTGAAACTCCACGCAACAGACGGCAAACCAGACGGCCTGTTCGACCTGAGCACCGATCCAGATGAACAACGCGATCTGTGTGCCACCGCCCCTGAAAAAGTTGAGAAGATGGTGGCGAGACACCATGTCTGGAAACAAGCGTGTGAAGCCCAACAAACATCAAAAGCCTGATCCCCCAAACCATTGGAACGATGAACGCCATGAAACCGTCACAACGAACCAAACAACGCATGACACGCTCAATACTGGTGGTCACTGCCTTTTGCTCCTGCATTTTCTTCGCCCAGGGACAGGCGCAGCAGGAACGCCTAAAGGGTGCTGTCAAATCCCCGATAGCTAACGTCAAGGCGGATGTATTCGACCGCGTCGAGCACCATGAGACGGATAACGACGGGGTGGCACTCCACTACGTCACCTTGGGCGAAGGCCCCGTTATTCTCTTTGTCCATGGCTTTCCCGATTTTTGGTATACCTGGCGCGAACAGATGGCCGCTCTTTCCGACAACTATAAGACCGTCGCTATGGACACACGCGCCTACAACAAGAGCGGCAAGCCCGAAGGCGTGAAACACTACACCATGTCCCATCTCATGTCGGATGTCGAAGCTGTGATCAAGGATCTGGAGGTCGACTCGGTCACCCTCGTTGGTCACGATTGGGGTGGCGCCATTTCGTGGCGGTTCGCCATGCACTATCCGCAACTCGTCAACAAGCTGGTGATCTGCAATCTGACTCACCCGAAGGGCTACGGCACCGTGCTGCGTAACGCGACGGCAGAGCAAAAGAGGAATACGCAATACATTACCGACTTTCAAACGCCTGGATACGAAAAACGGTTCTCGCCCGAGGTGCTTACACGTATTTCGGTGGGTAATGCCTCAGACGAAGTGCGGCAGCGCTACATCAATGCGTTCTCCCAATCCTCGGTCAAGGGCATGCTCGACTACTACCGGGCGGCCTATAGCGGTCTAACTGCGGGGTCTGGCCAGAGCCTGGAGATGCCCAATCTCACCATGCCCGTATTGCAATTCCACGGGTTGAAAGACAAGGCTGTTGACAAAGACGGGTTACGCGACACGTGGAATTGGATCAACAAAGACTACACACTCGTCACCATCCCCAGCAGCGGCCATTGGGTTCAACGAGACGCAGCGGATATGGTCAGTAATACCATGCGCTGGTGGCTGAAGAGCCGTCACTGAAGGCGCTGGATTTCCCGTTGTGTGAGGCCCCGGCGATAGATACGGATGTCTCGCAGGGCGCCTTTGAAATAGTCGTGGGTACCAAAGCCGATTAAGAGGGGACAGTTGGGGTTGAGGTCGTAGCGTTTTGGATTGAAGCTGTCTGTTGTAGCGACGGGAATTCCATCGACGTACAGGGTCAGAACACCGCCTTGCTTGACAGCGGCTACGTGTCGCCACCCTTCGGGAAATGTGTGGTCCCAGGTGGCGACTTTTCCGGCTTCGACTGAATAGACATGCCCAGACGGCAGGGTGCCAGCATAGAGGCGGCCCTGATAAACGGCCATGGACCAGACCCGCCGCAAGGGCGCAGACGTGCTGTCCAGAGACGCCAGGAATGTGAACTGATTACCATCCATCCGCCAGACATTGGCCATTGGGAGCGAGCCAATATAGACCTTGCCGTTGTAAAGTCCCATGGCCATGATTTCGCGTTCGTATCCGACCCGGCCCAGACAGGTCCAGGTCGTATTGCCGTCATATCGATAGACTTCTCCCTGAGGCCAGGTGCCGACATAAAGCTGGCCCTCAAAAGTGACCGCCGAGTAGGTCTGGGTAGAAGTTTCGGGGCAACCGCAGTCGGTCCATTCGACGCCGCCTTCGTAGCGAAGAACCGGGCCGCCGTTGACGAGGGTATAGAGCCGATCCCGATAGATGGTGAAACTCATCAGCCGCACGTCTGGACCTATGGGCGTCCAGGTGGTGCCGCCATCATAGACAAAGGCCCCCTCGCGATAGAGGCTGGTGGCGTAGAGCCGACCCTGATAAACTGTGAGGGCGGTGGCGTTATCGGCTTTGCCCGTGTTGTGCCCCGTGGTAGGTGTTTCTTCGGGTGTGGCGTCTTCGATACCTGGATGCCCACAGAAAGTCCATTGACCATCAGCATCAACCCGATAGACCTGGCCGCCGGGGGTGGTGTTCAGGGGATCGCCCAGAGCGGAGCCGATGCTATTATACCGGCCAAGAGCGCAGTAGAGCGCGCCTTGAAATTCGACGACGGCGTTGACGGAGTTGCATCCGACTGGATTGCCCAGATCGGTCCAGCGTTTCTCCCCTTCATAGCGCCACAGGTGGCCGACCTCTTCTTTGCCGTTCTCGAAGGTGCCAGCGTACAGGTATCCACCTATTGTTGAAAGTGCAGATACCTTGACCGCCTGACCGGGACGCCCGCAATCCGTCCAGGCCCCGAGATGTCCGTTGTCGATGCCGAAGTGGAGGTTGCGGTAATTCGATTGGGCGGTGGAGGTCATGCCGGTATTGGTGAGGACCGAGACCTGCCATCCCTGGCGGGTTTCCGGATCGAATTGGCTGAGAATATCGCCGACCACTTCAGTTTCTTCCGTATAGATCCATCCGGCGCATGAAAAATCGCCTGTCCCTATAGACAGGTCGCAGGGAACTTCTATAAAGGTTCCCTCCCCGTCGAATTGGGCGCTTCTTTGTCCGCCTGATTCCCCGATTTCAACCCCGTGATTTTGGATGGACAGGCCGCTTTTGGAATGGTCATTCAGGTTTTCCTGGAACGGCCAGTGGGCGATCAGGTCGGGGTCGCTGACTCGCAACATAATTTCTCCTCGGTTTGGGCAGTTTAAAATAGCTGAGGACTCTTAAGCCAAGCATGAAACAAAACGGTAGTAGTCTATCTCTAATGAGATGTAAGAGAATATAGTTGGTTTTCAATTTAGCATCAAGCAATGTTTCTTGTAAGGTATTTATTTTCAATCTTATATACTCGATTGCAAAAAGTGAATAAAAAAAAGAAAAGTGATTTGGCCCGTCAGGTACGACATAGCTACTCTACTGCTCAGGCAACTGAGAAGTACGTACGGAGGGTCAGCGAAGGACTGCGCAGATGGGAACAGGCCATGTTTGACCGATTCTTTCCGGATGTCGGCCGTGCTCTGGTCGTAGGATGTGGCGCTGGACGTGAAGCCTTTGCCCTTGAAAGTCTGGGCTTTCGCGTGAAGGGAATAGACATATCCGATACGCTTGTTTCAGCGGCCCGAAGTATAGCCGCTGAATCCGGTAGCCAGGTCGAGTTTGAAGTTACAGATGGAGCCATATTTTCAGAACCGGATGATTCATATGACATAGTTACTTTATGGAGTCAGGTTCTTGCCAACGTCCCCACTGCGCGAGCTCGCAAGACCCTCGCGAGTGAAGCCTTTCGAGTTCTCACCTCTGCCGGACTTATGTCCCTTTCGGTTCACGATGGTGCCTCTACACTCCCCCGTGTTACCGATGACATGAGATACGAGGGGATTGACCAGAACGAAGGCCTGGAAGAAGGTGACTTAGTTCTCAAGAGCGAGGACGGGGAGGGCCCGGTCTTTTGGCACTATTTTGACGAGAAGGAAGTCCAGAACCTGTACTTAGCAGCCGGGTTCCAGGACATCCACATATTTCGCGCCTCGGATCTGGGCGAATCCTATGACAATGTCTTCTGCGCGATAGGCAAGAAACTGTGATTTTTTGAAAGGTAGTCGGTAATTGAGACAGTCTGCACGATGTTTGAACTAAATCGGGGATCCCTCTCATGATTGAGCTACGTGGTAAAAAAGTGGTACTGCGGACAATGGAACGCGAGCATTGCCGCACCCTTTGGGAACATTATGAGCTCGAGGAGCCAATACCTACAGAACCAGTCAGACCCGGTCATTCACTCGAGGGATCGGACAAATGGTTCGAGGAAATCCAGGAGCAACAAGGAAAGAGTCAAATTTATTTAGGCATCTTCAGTCCAGATGGCAATCTCCTTGGAGATATTCAGTTGTCGGAAATCGACTTAAGAAATCGTACCGCCAGCCTCGGTGCTGGCATTGCCCGCAGGAGGGATAGAGGTAAGGGGTACTGCACAGATGCCGCATTGGTAATCCTTCGATTTGGATTTGAGCATTTAGACTTGTACAGGATTTCGGCTGCGACAGCCTCCAATAATACGGGTGCCATCCGAGTTCTCGAGAAACTCGGATTTACTCAGGAAGGGTGCGAGCGCGAGGCTATATATTGGTCCAACCGACGCTGGGATAGGCTCTTATTCGGGATATTGCGCGCAGAATTTGAGTCCAGGCATCATACGGGCTAAGGATTTCTAAATGCCAATACAAATCATGCCAATAACATCGGGCAATTTCTCTCACATTGTCAGCAAACATGGGCCTGATATGCCCAGCCTCAATACCCTCCTTTCTCAAGATCGCAAGTGTACAGAAGATACGGCGATATATCGTATTGCAGCTATCACTCCTGATGGAGAAATTGTTGGTTTTGGTTTCGCAGTGACAGGTCCCTGGGATCCGATTCTGCGACCTGGCTATTTTGAAATATCTGTGAGAGTCACTCAAAACTGGCGAAAACAAGGTATTGGAAGCAAAATCTACCAGGAACTTGAACATTTCTCTACCCAAAATCAAGCTGTCGCCCTCCAAGGTTCAGTTAGGGAACAAAGCCCTGAAGACCTTATGTGGGCAAAAAAGCGTGGGTTCAATGTAGAACAGCATGTATTTGAATCCACTCTGGATTTATCTACTTTTAATTCCCAAAACTTTGATGATGTATTGTCTCTAAGTTCCAAACTCCATTTTTCATCCTTTGCTAATTATCCACAGAATGATGTATGGTTTGAAAGGTATCTTGACTTTTGGTGGGAACTGGCCAAAGATGCACCAGGTATGGAAGAAAAATCACGTCCCGAATTAAAACAAATGAGGAACGTATTATTCGAGAAAATGGATCCCGCGGGTAGCATCTTAATTCTCGATGGCCAGAAATGGGTGGCAATGTCATTAGTAATCAGGGAAACTGAGGAAGTTTATTACAACAGCTTGACAGGTGTCAGTCGCCCCTACCGCGGAAAGGGATTATCGCTTGCTGCAAAAGTGAAAGCTGCTGAATTTGCAAAAAATCAAGGTGCTAAATATTTGCGAACACACAATGATTCCAATAATGAACGAATACTTGCTGTAAATCGAAAAATGGGTTATAAACCGAAGCCGGGTATTTTTTTCTTAACTCGAAGAAGTTAGCCTTCATGCCGCTTCAGTGTTCTGAAGCGGCATGTTTCCTATGAGTTTGATCCATGTCTAAAATTGTAATTCGTGGATGTCTGGAAGATCCGAACCCCATCCAGCTTGGGCTGATCAGAGAGATTCATGAGGTATTGACAGTTCATTCTATTCCGCACTGGTTGGGTGGAGGGTGGGCTTTGGATTTTCTGTTAGGCGAATGCTTGCGGGTCCACAGCGACTGAGAGTCCATCATGATTCCATACGTAAAAGACACATCAAAGTGGGAAGATTGGCAACGCGACTACCGATTAGGCCTCATCCTTATCATGCCCCTTCCAGAGGTATCTCAGGAGATCGATCTCTTGCGAGCAAAGTATGATCCCCGCTCTGCTGCCACCTGTCCGACGCACATCTCTTTGTCAGATCCCTTGAGCCAGGAAATGACGCCTGATCTTATCGATGAAATCAACAACGTCATTACTGATGTCCAGCCATTCACGCTTTATTACGACAAGCTGCATGCCTCAACCAGGCACCCTGGCGTCTCGTATCCTATAAGGCCACGAGAGCCTATCGATAATTTAAAGCAGGTCCTCCACGGAACATCGGCATTTTCCGACGAAGCGTATCACCGGCGCAACATAGCTCCGCACATGACCATTGCTGAATTCATATCCATAGACGAGAGCCTTGAGCTTTGTGCACGGCTCCAAAATTCAGCCCCGTCTGGCTCTTTTTTATGCGATAAACTGGCGTTCATCGTACCCGATGAGAATTTTCGGTTCAAAAAGAGGGGAACGTTCTTTCTTGCCGATTCAGGTCAAAAGGAGAGATGATTGATTCGTCTGAACAGAGACGGTTCATGGGCTGGCGGCTTCTTTACCATCTGGACTGGACAAACGCTGTCATCTCTTGGAACCCAAGTTGCACAATTTGCCCTGGTGTGGTGGCTTACGGAAAAGACGGGATCTGCGACCATTCTCGCGACCTCAGTCCTTGTCGCCTATCTACCAGAAGTCTTTTTGGCTCCCATCATAGGCACACTGAACGATAGATGGAACCGCCGTATTGTAATGCTCGTCTCGGACACGCTTGTTGCGATAGCCATGGCTGGTCTTGCTGGTCTTTTCTGGATGGAAATTATCGAGATCTGGCATATCTACGCAGTAAACTTTCTGGCGAGTATTGGTCGTGCATTCCAGGGCCTGGCGATGATAACTTCCACGCCTCTGATGGTGCCCGAAAAACATCTAGCCAGGATTCAGGGGACGAACCAAACCCTGCATGGAGTACTCAGCATGGGAGGGCCTCCCCTTGGAGCACTGGCACTGGCCTTGTTCGAGATACATATCATACTGGCCATCGATGTTTTGACGGCGATGCTTGCTATCGGTCCCCTCATCTTCATTATGATTCCACAGCCCAAAAGGATGGGGGAAAAGCGAAGCCAGGAGGTTGGCATCTGGGTTGATATGCTGGAAGGATTTCGTTATTTGTGGAGATGGACTGGTCTTCGGAACTTAATCTTAATTGCTGCCGTATTAAACATATTTGGGAACACGAAGATGACCATCTCACCCCTCTTGATAACAGATCACTTCAATGGAGGTGCTACCGAACTTGGTTGGTTTAATTCTGCCTGGGGAGTGGGCATTGTCCTGGGAGGTCTTCTGGTTGGGGCCTGGGGTGGATTTCATCGCCGAATCATGACGACGATCTTAGGCTGGATTGTGTATGGCATTGGAACAATACTCGTAGGTATCGCCCCTCATACCCGCTTTGCTTTAGCCATCACGGGTATAGCTTTAAGCGGCGTCGGTAGCTCGCTAATTAACGCGCCTCTCCGCGCTCTCCTTCAGGCCAATGTCGATCCCCATCTACAAGGCCGCGTATTTGGCGCTCTTCATAGTTCTGTGCAATTTACAACTATGCTTGGGCTCATCGTGATAGGTCCCATAACCGATGTTTTTGGCCCGCAACCGTGGTTTTTAGCGGCGGGAGTACTGACCCTCGTTCTTGGAACATCTGCCCGGATGATCCCGTCTGTTGTTAGTATCGAAGACAAAAAATCCTGAACAGGGAGGAAGACCAAAATGGATATCATAACCAGCCGTAATCTTCGTGACTTTGATGAGAAAGGGTTTTGCATTGTTGGACAAAAAGTCTCTGGTGAGTGGCTCGACAAGCTGACAAAGGAATGTGAAAAATATAACGCAGACAATCCCAAATGGTTTCAACGCAATCCTCATTTGAAGAGTGACCTATTTGCAGAGTTCGTAAAACAACCTCTCTTTGTCGAAGCTTGTAAGAAACTGATTGGGCCCAATGCTGATCTTCATTGGAATTTGATAGCTCATAAACCTCCGTTTCAAGGCAAAGAATTTCATTGGCATCAAGATGCTCAGTACGGTCTGACAGAGCCGGAACATTACATCACGTGTTGGGTTGCCCTTGATGTTGTTACTATCGGCAATGGATGTCTATGGGTGATACCAGGCTCACACAAATGGGGACGACTTGATCATGTATTCTTGAGAGAAACGGAAACATTCTACGCAGGTCGGTTCGCGCAAGATGTGGATGATAAAAATCAGGTCCCCATCGAAATGCACGCAGGTGAAATCGCTATTTTTCATTCGCATGTTCTACATAGAAGCGGCTCCAATTCATCTGATAAATTACGTAGAAGCTATATCTGTGCGTATCATCATTGCAACCTTACATATTTGACAGACACCGGAATGAAAGGTGCCGAATTTCCGATTCTTAGAAAGAATAAGGTAGTCGGCAGTTGAGACAGTCTGCACGATGAAGGAGAGATGATTGATTCATCTGAATAGAGACGGTTCATGGGCTGGCGGCGTATAACAACCTCATGGCTGAACTACCCATTTTTTGAGTAAACATCAATGACAAAATCTTTGCTTATTATTATTAACGGGGCTCCGTGTACTGGCAAAACAACATTAGGGAGAAAATTGGCTAAGCAACTCCGCCTACCCTTTCTTAGCAAGGATGGCATTAAGGAAGTCCTCTTCGATACCCTTGGCTGGGAAGATAGAGAATTTCGTGTAGGGTTAATCCATGCCAGTTGGGCGCTTATGCATTGTTTCCTGAAAACTCAAGTTGAAGCGGGAAGATCGCTTATTGTTGACACAGCATTTATTCCCAAGTTTGATACGCCAAAACTTCTGGAATTAAAAGAAAGACATGACTTTGAGCCATTTCAGATCCTGTGCAAAACCGATGCTGGTGTGCTCTTTAAGAGATTCAAAGCGCGGTCTGAATCTGGGGAGCGCCATCCCGGCCATACAGATCATTTGGTAACGTCCGACCAATTCGACGAATTTCTGATAAATGAAAAGTATAAGGCGTTGGATATAGGCGGCTCTATTTTTGAGATTGATACTACAGACTTCAAGTCGATTGACTATGAAGGTTTATTGGCAGCGATAAACTTAAAAATTTCATTGAATGACTGAAAAATAAAGAGAAAACCCGACTATATAAAAACTGTATATAACGAAAAAACAAAACCTATCTTTGCATAGGGGTACTCATGCAAGAGACTGAAAGTAACTATGATACCCATTGGTGGGCGCTAATCTATGACCAATGGAACGAAACTGGTGGCCGCTCTGTACTAAATGAACGGGAGTTACATTTTTACCGAAATCAATTGCAGAACACGCGTGGTGCGATATTGGAGGCTGCCTGTGGGACGGGTTGTAAAATGCTGCCTCTGCTTCTGGATGGACTTGATATCTTTGGATTTGATATTTCGCTTCCCATGTTGGAAGTGCTCAGACACAAAGCAATAAATTTGGGAATTTCAGATATAGATTCTCGAATCTCACAACAGGATCTTGCCGATTTTATCTATGACCGCCAATTTGCAGCGGTTCTCATACCTGCCAGTTCCTTCATGATGCTGCCGACTCAGCAAAGCCAAATAGACTGCCTTCGACATGTCTATGAGCATCTACAGCCAGGAGGACGCCTGCTCCTGAACTTCTACATTCCCTCCTACACAGAAGACATACTCCTTCATCAGGACATCCCGCCATCAGAGGAGGTATTCGGTGAGTGCATGCATCCCGAGACGGGGAAGCCGATTCAGGTTAATTACTCAAAAATATGTGATCTGACATCACAGACGGAAACCTACACCTGGACATTTGAGTATGACGGGGAAACGGCCAAAGTGCCAATGCAGACTCGATGGATTCACAAGGAAGAATTTCAGTTGCTACTGAGATTGAGCGGATTTGACCAGTGGGAATTATACGGGAGCCACGACGGCAAACCCTACGTGGGTTCACCACATATCACCAATACCTACTGGTCGGTAACCAAGTGAAGATAGCAAAACAAAGAAACAGTATCTGGGAAACTCCAATATGAAAACAGAAGAATCAATTGCAAAAGTTATCGACCGTGATATATGTGACAATGGGAAAACCTATAGTCGCTATAAACAAAGATTGAAAGAAGGAAAACCAACGCGAGATGAAAATCTGGAGACCCATTTTTGTGTCTATTTTCTGCCCTATGATACCCAGAGCAAAAAGGTGTTTATCATCCACCATAAAAAGTCTGGCCTCTGGCTTTCTCCCGGTGGTCACATAGATAAAGACGAGACGCTTTTGGCAGCTTTGAACCGCGAGATAGGTGAAGAATTGGGAATATGGCGCTTTTTTAAATCCGAACCACAACCGTTTTTGTTGACCATTACACCAATAGAAAATCCCGTGCAACCCTGTCAGTCTCATTATGACATCTGGTATTTACTTCTTACAGATGGCAGCAATTTCAACATTGATCTACAAGAATTCTATGCTGCCAAATGGTTGACTATTGAAGCCGCAAGGGAAATAGTCACTGATCCCTCAACTCTTAAGGCCTTTCAAAGGCTCCAAACGTAATTTAAAGTATGGAAAAACTGACTGAACGCCTGCTTCTGAGAGAGTTCACCAGACAAGACGTGGATGCCATCGCCGAGTACAGGAAGGACCCCAGGTATCTGGAATACTACTACCGGCCCGCCTACACCAGAGAGGAATGCATCCGATTTGTAGAAAAGTGCATCGCATGGTCCAAAGAAAGTCCGAGATGCAAATTCCAGTTCGTCATCACGGACCGCTCAAATGGAATATTACTCGGTAACTGCGGAATACGCACAGAAAGTATTGAGAGCCGACGGGGTGACATAGGCTACGAGTTATCTCCCATTTATTGGGGTCAGGGCTTTGCGTCAGAAGCTGTCCGGAGCATTCTGCAGGTGGGTTTTGAAGATTTGGACCTGGACGAGATTGGAGCCAGATGCGTTATTGCAAACAAACGGTCTGTCCGGCTTCTCCGCCGACTGGGTTTCGAGGAGGCTGAGCGTGTACCGCCCGGACCGGGTAGAGGTGAATTTAAGGACCGCATGTTGCCCGAACGGTATGTATTTCTCTTGCGTCGGGACAAATGGATCTACAGCTTATTCAGTGGTTAGATTGGCTATCTTCGAATAAAGCGGTTCATTCCTTCGGACATACGGCCACTCCGATGTGGCGGTAAATACCCGCGCCGTCGGTCTTAATCGTCCCGTCCCCGGCCCGATAGAGGTTTCCCCAGTCTCGGGCGGAATAGTACATCAGGTAGCGGTCACCGTCGTCCAGCACGTAGGGCGTAGATGTGTATCGGCCGTCGAAATCGTTTGGATCGCGTGTTGCGGAAAACGAAGGCTCCTTCAGGTGGTGCGTCCAATTCAGCCCGTCCTCCGACGTTGAACAGAAAATCTCAAAGATTCCCCCCTCCACATGGCATCCGTACCACATCGTATATCCCTGCTCATCCCGCAAAACGCTCGGATAGACCACGCTCTGGCGCGTTTCCGTGGCCCGGATCATCGGTTCGGGATCCCGCGTCCAGGCGATGCCGTCGGTCGATTCGAAGTGGTAGATATTCCCTACCAGATCTCCAAATTCTCCGTCCGGACTGGGGGATGAACACATCCACATGCGGTAGGCATTTGGTCCCTCCTTCAACACGCACGGTCCCCGCCCACTCGGATAGATCGGCTCGGGGTAGGTCTCCCAGGCCAGACCATCGGAACTGGTCGCATACCCCAGCTTCTGTCCCAAAACGATCGCCCTGCCCCCCTCACCCGGACGGCTGTCAGCCATCACGAACCACATCTTGTAAAGATTCTCATCGCTGTCGAAAATCACGTGCGGCGTTTGCCACGCACGCCCCCACGGCAACCCGCCGCTGAGGATCGGATTGTCCGGATGTGGCGTCCAGGTCAGCCCATCTGGGGACTCGGCATACCCCAGGTCCATATCGCTCGTACGCGTGGCCGTTCGGTTGCCCAGGTACCACATTTTGTACGTATCGCCCATACGGAGAACAGTCGGGCTGTACACCGTCACCCGGCACCAGTCCTGGTCTGTAGTCATCCCCGACAGAACCGGCTGCTCCCAACGCTGCCAGTCCAGTTGATAAAGCGGTTTGGACATCCGATAACCTCCTGTTTTAAAAAGATAATAATGGCTTGTTTATATGAACAAATCTGCGAGAGAAAGCAATGAAGAAATGGCAGCCTGATCAGTATGTATTTCTATTGTGTCGGGACAAATGGGTCTATAGCTTATTTTGGTCTCAAGGGTCTTAATTCGTCCATTCGTCTTCGGAGATTCATAATGAACATCATTCTCTTAATCATCGACACCATGCGCTACGACTATATCGGTGCCAACGGAAATGACTGGATCGAAACCCCCAATCTCGACCGCCTATCCTCACAATCCTGGTGTTTTGACCGTGCCTTCGCAGCGAGCTTCCCCACTATCCCCTATCGCACCGACGTCATGACCGGCAAATACGGCAGCCCCTTTCACGCCTGGAAACCACTGCCCTTCAACACCAACGCACTGCCGTATGTCCTCGGCGAAGCAGGCTACGCGACGCAACTCCTGCACGACACACCCCACCTCGTCAACGGGGGTCACGCCTTCGATTATCCCTTTCACACCTGGACCTTCATTCGCGGTGCCGAAGTTGACCGCGCCTGGATAAATGACGAAGCCAAATGGCCCAGCAACTGGGCAAAAGACCCGCTCTTTGACATCCTCGAAGACGAACTCCCAACACCAACCATACAATATGCCCGCACCAACAGAGGCCGCGACAACTTAGACGACTGGAACTGCGCCAGACTCTTCAACACCGCCGCCGAGTTTCTCCGCGACAACAAAAACCGGGAAAATTTCTTCCTCTGGATCGACTGCTTCGACCCTCACGAACCCTGGGACGTACCCCCCGAATTCATGCTCAAATACGACAAAACGCCTGGCTATGACGGTAGGCTCGATCCTCGCATATTCAAGGGTGGAACGCAAGCCCGCAGCAATCCCAACCTGCCCGACGAAGCCAGAGCACGCATCAAAGCCAGCTATGCAGCCAAAGTAACCTGGATGGACCACTGCTTTGGCCGCTTCCTCGAAGCCCTTGAAGCCACGGGTCTGGCCAAAAACACCGCCATACTCGTCGCAGGCGATCACGGCACCAACGTCGGTGAACGCGGCAGATTCGGCAAAGGCGCCCCTGTTCGCGAACAAGAAATCCACATCCCACTTTTCATCAAAACCCCCGAAGGCGACACAGGTCGCAGTTCTGCCATCTTTCAACCACAAGATTTCTTCGCCACCATCGCCAACCTATCAGGCGCATCTGTTCCCGACAATATCGAAAGTTACGACATCCTCAACGCTGCGCGTGAAAACAGCATGGGCCACCGCGAAATCGCCCTATCAGGCGTGGCGCGCGGCAAAGCGATGCGACATCTTCAACGCGGCTACTTTACTGTCTTCGACCAGGAAGGCTATCTCGAATGGCATCCCAACCCCGAAGACAGCATCCTCACGCCCTACGGCTCTCTGGCCAATATCGCGTCTGAAAATCCTGATCGCGTTCAAGACCTTCACACCTCAGGCCTCGCCGAACTCAAACACCGCAATGCCGACCCCATCTTCATCGACTGGCTCAAAAATGGCGCCCCCGGCAATGTACCCGAATGCAACCTCTTTGACGGCTACCCCGGCCCTGAAGGCTTTGAAATGTACTCCTCCAATATCTACAAAGGCATTTAAATTCATCCAGGGAAGCACTTATGGACGCGAACCCAAACAAAGCAGATTATGAAATCACCCCCAAAAACCCACCAAACGATGGGATTCTCTTCGTAGATCACGCCCCGGCAAGAAGAGGTGGAAATCTCGGGCACGCACTGGTAGAGTATGAAGACGGGAAGATCCTCGCCTTTTATCCGAACTGCTCCGCCGAACGCCACAACCCGGAGAAGTCTGACAAGGGCCACTCGGCCAGGGGCTGGATGGAATACAAGCGTTCGGAAGACGGCGGCGAGACATGGAGCGATCGGAACGTGGTTGCCTATTCGAAGAACTTGTTCGACACCGGGCAGAGCGGGAAGACCAGCAAAAAACTGTCCGCCTTCGCCGAGAAGGCAGTTCGGACGGACAAGGGTGAAATCGTCCTCTTTTTCCTTGTGTGTGACATCACGACCAATGTCATTTGGAGGCAATTTCAGGTGCCGACATACATCAGCAGTCCGGATGGAGGGTACACATGGAGTGAGCCATCTGCACTGTGCGACAGTCGGGGTAGGCTCTACGATGCACGGTATTACAACGGAGAGATACTCGTGTTGCACTTCAAGAACGACAACGAGATCAATTTCCTGGGCAACAAGCCTGAAGATGTGTACGAGTTGTACGTGAGCCGAGACGGCGGCCGGACGTTCGTGAAGCGCAGCGAACTTCCCTTCGACACCATCGGGAAATCGTACGGAACCATGGGGATACGCGATAACGGAAGTATCACTGTGTACATATACAACAGCAAGGCTGAGCACACGATGGACTATGTGGTTAGCGACGACGGCGGCCGGACCTGGTCCGACCCGAAGGTCGCGCACTTTAAAAAGAAGATCCGAAACCCTCAGACGGCTGTGCTAAACGGCTGTTATTTCATGCACGGACGCAGTGCATTCTTGCAGGGCAAGAAAGAGGAAAAAGGTCACTTTGTTCTGTATGCTTCACGAGATGGCTTTGCCTGGGATGACGGCATCTACTTGAGGATGCGCGAGGAGGGAATCGCAGCATATTCGAACAGCATCGTGGTCGGATCGCTGAATCCACACAAGCGGAATCGGCTGCTGCTGCAGGCGTCGCATGCGTATGAACAGCACTTGACGAACGTGTATCACTGGTGGATCGACACGCCATAGAAAGACAGGGAATATGAATCCCTATATGCAAATCCCATTCGAGACGAATAAGATGTAGTCTCCCCTACCCCATCCGAAACATTCCATTTTATGACATCGTCGTATTATTGAGCAGGGGGTGAGAGCCAGTGGTGCTGGCCCCGAGGCTTCCAAACCGAGGGCTACGGGTATCCTGTGGGATATCCCGTATATGGGTTCGATCCCCACACCCTCTGCCATGATTGACATCAGTGGCGAATTCATTTTATTCACCGATGTAGAAAGGCAATTCTATGACGACTGACGGACCACTGAACGAACAAGACCTTGAGCAACTCTGCACCCGAGGCTACGTCAAGGTGCGCGCCTTTACAGCCGAAGACGCCGCAGAGATGGAATCAACGATCTGGCGTCGGCTGGAGAGAGAGGGCGTATTGCGGGATGATCCTGCGACCTGGCGAAAATACCCGGGAGGAGTCAGCCGATCCGTGAGAAATTCTCGCATCTTTCGAGAAGCCATGACAGCAGAATTTGCAGCAGTGGTAGATCAGTTGCTCGGTCAGGGACGGTGGCGTCCCCCGAAAGATCGCGGCATTGTGCTGTACACCTTCCCCCAGCAGCGAGAAAGTTGGGACATCGCAACCGACTGGCACTGGCACGGAAACCCACTTCGCAATGTTGACCAGCTCCGCGACATCTTCATTTTCTGCTTTCTGAGTAAGGTCGATCCGGAAGGCGGAGGCACGGTTCTGGTTGAGGGTTCACACCACGTTGTGTGCAAGTTCTACAGCGAGCTCACCCCGCATCAGCTTGATCTGAAGGTCAAGCACATAAAGCAAAGGTTCTTTGCCTCTCACACCTGGTTGCGAAATCTAATTCATAAAAGGGACTTCGAGGATCGCAGGCAACGATTCATGGAGAAACCCACCGACGTTTGGGGTCATCCTCTGCGTGTGGTGGAACTGACAGGGGATCCGGGTGAGGCGTATGTCACGAACATGTCGGCTCTGCACTCGAGGAGCTTTAACGTCCTGGATCGACCGCGGTTCATGACAGCGAAGGGAATCAGCCAGAGCGATGCAGCGCCGAATCTCGAAATGAAAACCTCAGTTTGAGGCAGAAATGGACGATACAAAACAGCTAGCATCGCTCATACAGGCTGCAAGGGAGCACGACCGTGCGCACACGGCGAGAACCTTATACGGAAGCCGTGACTATCCCCACCTCGAAGGAGGCGACGCGTCCTGCGCCGTCCAAAAGAATTTCACTGAGACTTCTGGAGGTTCATCATGCGGTTCACTGGCATTTGCATAATAACGCAGAATGTGGACAGATTGTGCGCTTTCTACAGAGAAATACTAAAACTTGAACCAGAAGAAGGGAATATATTTGAGATCATCCCAACGGAGGGTGCAGATTTGTCAATCTTCTCTTCAGAACGCACGGAGAAGATGGCTCCTGGATGCCTGAAGGGAGCTGGATATGGTAGCTATACTATCGAGTTTGAGGTAGAAGACGTCGACCGGGAATTTGAGCGTTTGAAAGCCCTGAATGTTGAGATTGTTAAACCGCCTACAACCCAATCGTGGGGGCGCCGATCCGTTTGGTTTCGTGACCCGGATGGGAATATCATCAATTTCTATGCCAATGTGCAGGCTTAAGATTGCTCTGAAAGATGTGAAAAAATAGTTCGTAACTACTTTCGCCGTCGCAGATGCCAAATGTTAGCCGAACGCATTCCTATCGACAGCAGAGAGAACAGTGAATGGACAAGCACTCACCTACGATTGAGGAGTGGCCCCTGTATCGTGCAGGTAGTCTCTCCGAGGTCTGGTCGGAATCAACGGCAAAGGCTCCTTTCAGCTATTCGGTTGTTCCCGAAGACTTCGCAAGTGGCCTTGTACCAAATCTGGAAGACAGCGAGTCACTGGCAACAGATAGGGAGCAGAAGTTGCTTGTTGCGTCTGTCGATGCTGAGCCTGTTGGGTTCGCGCACATTTGTGCTGGCCCGGCTGAAGTACGTGGCGAAGACACCGAATGCGGAATCATCCGTTGCCTGGCGTTTGTACCAGATTTCCCAGCAGTCGGGCAGTTGTTGCTGGAGAGCGCAGAAGGCTTGCTAACGGACTATGGGTACATCGATGCGTTTCCGCTCTATCACGGATACTCGTTTCACAACTATAAGGTTGGCGTCCTTTCTGATCGACTCGCCCACGTCCGCAAACTTTTCAGTGAGAATGGATACACACCCCACGATGCCCATCTGACCTTGGAGCGACGAATAGGAAAAGTGACCCCAGATCCAATCGCAACGCGGGTGAATGTCGAGAAGGTCCTGACACATGCAGAACGGCCCAACATATTCGTGAGGGCGTTCTCTGGTGATTCCAGAATCGGAATATGCCGCATGTTCAGTTGTCAAGCGTACGCCAACCTTGACGAACTCGCCTCCTGCTGTTACTTGCGATGGCTTGGGGTAGATCAGGAGCACCGACGGCAAGGCATAGGGCACTATCTACTCAATCGCGCACTGTCTGAGGCACAAGAGGAAGGATATGAGCGCGTGATTCTGAACTGCCGCGAAAACAACATAGCTGCGGTCTCGCTCTATACCGGAGTTGGATTCCGCATCAGTGATGTCTCTTCGGCGTACGTAAAGAGGCTGTAGTTAAGCAACATCCAACATTCGGTTCTCTGAAAGCAATCACGTCATAAGGATCAGACTGACCACTTTCTCAAGGACAACGCAATGCAGCAACGCTACGACGAACGCGATCTGTACACCGGACTGGCGTCCGTCCACTGGGCCACAATATCGGTCACCGATCCCCGTAGAGACCAGGCGTTCTATCGTTCTATAATCGTGAAGAACTCAGGCAAAGCGCTCGAATTAGGGTGTGGTGCAGGTCGCTTGTTGATCGCCTATCTGCAGGATGGACTTGACGTTGAGGGAATAGACATATCAGCAGATCAACTAACAGTGTGCCGCCAGGATGCAGGGCGTGTCGGAGTCAAACCGGTCCTCTATGAGCAATCTATGCAGACATTCGACCTGCCGCATAGCTACAGTACTATTTACATCCCCTGTGGGAGCTTCGAGTGTGTCATGGATCGCGCCGAGGCATTGGAGACATTGCGACGTTGTTTCACCCACCTGGAACCGAAAGGACAACTCGCATTCGCCTGTTCTCCGGGGAACCGGAACTACTACGGCAGCAAAGAAGAGAAGACCTACCCAGGAGAATGGGTATTGCGATCAAACAAGGAACTCCCAGACGGCCGACGATTGTTGGTATATCTACGAGACACGGGAGAGGACCCAGTTGAACAGATCCAGATGCAGGAACGCCGATACGAGATTCATGACGGTAATCAGATTATCGAGGAAGAGGTGCATGTGGGTCAAACGCGCTGGTATCATCGCAATGAGGTACTCTGGATGCTACAGTTGGCGGGATTTGCCGACGTGGAGGTGAAGGGTAACTTCTCGGACGATCCCCTGAACGCTGAGCATACGGACATGGTTTTCATAGCCACGAAACCGGCTGATTAGAACCCGCAATTGGCACATTCGGCGACGGATAGAGGATCGCACGACACATAACACGACCATACGAAATGAGTAAGCAAATGAGTATAGCACCTGAGGGCGGCCTCTTCCGGCTGGCGCGCTCCAATTCTGACTTTGCCAAGCTCTGGAGCGGCGTCACTATTTCGGATCTTGGCTCTTCTGTCACCAACCTCGCTCTCCCTCTTGTTGCAGTGATAACGCTTCAGGTTGGCGCGAAGGAAATGGGATTCCTCAACGCGGCAACACATCTTCCAGTACTGCTCTTCGCTCTTGTGGCTGGTGTCTGGATTGATCGGGCGAAACGAAAGCCTATACTGGTCGCGAGTGCGTTCGGACAAGGATTGGTCATAGGTCTGGTCCCCGCAGCAGCTCTGGTTGGCTGGCTATCCATAGAGTTGCTATATATTGTGGCTTTTACAGGTGGTACACTCGCGATGATGTACGTCCTTGCCTCAACATCGTTTTTGCCTTCCATCGTGAAACGGGAAGATCTGGTCGAGGGGAATGCCCGACTTCAGCTAAGCACTTCAACAACGAATGTAGCAGGCCCCGGAGCAGCTGGATACCTTGTCGATATTCTCGGTGCACCGTTGGCAATACTTGTGGATTCAATTTCGTACTTCTTATCTGGTCTATTCCTATTGAGGATCCGATTTGATGAATCTGATGCTATCAAGACCAGGATGGACCAGGGGGTGCTGGCTGCCATCAAGGAGGGAATATCGACCCTATTCAGTCACCCTATTCTGAGAGCCATGACTATCGGGACCGCTCTCGCAAGTGCAGCAGGGGCTGTACAACATACAGTTTGGACACTTTTTCTTGTTCGCACCCTGGGCATTACGCCGATCTGGCTGGGAATAATCGGATCTGTTGCAGGAGGTGCCTCAATTATCGGAGCCTTATCCGCTGTTCCACTTGCAAAGCGGATGGGTGCAGGCCGGTTGATGATTATTGCGTTGCTACTTGAGGGCATTGCGATGGGCGTGCTTCCTTTCGCAGGCTCCTTCGGTTGGATGAAGCTCCCAGCCGTCATTGCTATCCAGGCAGTCTTTAGCCTGGCGTTGACCCTCTTTAGCATAAGCCAGATTAGCCTGAGGCAAGCAGTGACTCCAGATAGACTGTTAGGTAGAATCAATGCCACCAGGCGTCTTGTCGTATTCGGAATAATTCCGATTGCGGCATTGTCAGGTGGCTACCTCGGTGAAACTTTTGGCTGGGAGGCAACACTATTGATTTCAGCTGCTGTAATGATGGTGGCTTTTACCTACTTGATATTGTCATCAGTTCGCGTCTCACCTGAAGCGGTTGTGACAGAATAGGCAAGTCAGTCCTTTCGATCTTACTATTAGAGGTAAAAATGCCATTATCAGAAGAAGATGAAAATCTATTAGAGAATACGCTAAATAGTGTTTCGCTGACGAATTCAACTGGATACTCCCAAGTCGATCAGATAATACAGGGAGTCATCGGTATCTTCGAGCGAATATTTCCCGATAGAATCCGCAGTTATTATCTCGTGGGCAGCTATGCAAATGGCACGGCTATCTCGACCAGCGATCTTGATATACATCCTCTGTTTAAAGGAGGATACAGCAAAAAAGAAAGAAGCAAAGCGCGTCAAATTGGCTGGTTATGTGATTTGATGACGCCCATCAAACTGGGGATTTCTCCTAAAGATGATCGGCAACCAGTAGGCTATAATTGAAAGGATTGAATGTTGCCGACAAGACGTAACCTTGTGCAGTGAGGCGAAATATGAGTAATGAGTGGTGGACCACTTTTTTTTCTGGAAATTGGCTCGACGTTCAAAGAAACATGCGAGCAGAGCGTACCTCAGAAGAGGTAAACTTTTTGGTACGCGTGCTCAATTTGAAACCAGGATGTCGGGTTCTCGATGTGCCTTGTGGCAATGGTAGATTGGCAATTCCGCTGGCTAAGAGAGGCTATAAAGTAACCGGCGTTGACATTACGACCATTTTTCTTCAAGAGGCGCAATCCGCTTCACAAGGAGCGAATCCTGGTCTTGAGCTTGTTGAGATGGATATGAGGGATCTATCCTGGATTGAGACATTCGATGCGGCATTCTGTTTTTGGGGAAGTTTCGGATACTTCGACGACGCCGGAAATAGGCGATTCCTCGAGGCAGTGCATCGAACGCTTAAGACTGGTTCGAGGTTTGCTCTGGACATTCCCAACGTCGCTGAAACAATACTCCCAAGACTCCGGCTTCGCAGTTGGAGCAAAGTAGGTGAAACAACTGTCCTGGAGGACATAAAATACAGACACGCGGAGAGCCGGATCGATACTGAATGGACTTTGGTTGCGAACGGAATTTCCGAGACGAAGACAAGCTCTATGCGGGTCTATGGATTTCGAGAGTTGACACTTCTTTTTTCCGAGGTGGGTTTCGAGGTGTGCGATACTTTTTCGTCACTGGATTGCGAGCCTTATGAACTGGGCAGACGTGCATACTTCATAGTCAGAAAAATGTAACTTTAGGAACAGATCAACTTCGGCTAACAACACGGTGGTGCGCTGTGAAGCCGTTGGTGTCTTAGCCTTCGGCAAGTTCGCAAGTAACGAGAACGTTTAGAGGCAATTGCCCACAAACCACTGCGCCGCACACTGAAAGGATGACCTATTGAAAGTTAGACCTATCTCTCAAGATGAACTTGAGCCTTTTGTAAACACAAGCAAAGTTGACCGGCAGGTGCTTCAGAAACATTTGCTACACGCATGGTCTGAAGGGACAAGTAAGCCAGAGTGGTGTTTTGCCGCAGAAGCTGAGAACTCATTTACGGGTGGCATAGCCTATGAGACCGACAATAAGACAGGAAATTTGGCTATCTTCCATCTTGATACAGTAGATGAATTGGATGATCTGGCAATCAAAAGGGCCCTTATACGGCATAGCCTTCAAGAGTTCAGACGGGAGCAAACACAGGTGGTTCAATACCGGTTGTCCACTGACCCAACTCCTGAAGGATTGGCTGTGTCAAGACCGCTGATTGATATAGTGAAAGAACTGGGCTTTGAATGTATGCAAGAACGGATAGAGTTTGAGCGGCCTGGCAATTCACCTTCTGTAGCAGCTACTAACAGACTTGCCTTTCGCACGCGAGAAGAGGTCGGTGAATTAACCTTCTCACAGTCTTTCGCTCTGTCGTTTCGGGATTCTTTGGATTCAGAAATTCTGAAAGGCTACACGGAGGTTGGGCCTCAACGAGTAATATCACAGTATCTGAGCGAGTGCCCCAAAGAGGATGAACGAAATGCGTGGTTTTCTGAATTGGCCTATGATGCCCAGAATGATTTGGTGGGTGTGATTATGTTGCTGCTGTCTCAGAAGCGAAAAAACCCTCGTAAGGATCATTCTATTGGCTGCATTTATACGCTTGGAGTTGTACCTAAAAAGAGAGGGCAAGGTTATGTCAATGATCTCCTTGCCCGAGGAACTCAGATTCTGGAACACGAAGGAGCGGATTGCATCCGATCAACGACGGCGGCGACTAATTTCCCGATGGTCAATGCCTTCGAGAGAGCGCACTACAAGCAGACGGAACATTGGTGGGGATTCGAAATCCATTTAAACAGCAAAATATAAAAAAACAGGTCTATTAGATAAGGCAATGATATCATGAACATACTCGTCATCGGTGGCACGCGCTTTATCGGTGCCCATACTGTCGCCATGCTGGCCGAAGCCGGTCATACTGTCACCGTCTTCCACCGGGGGAAGCACAACGCCGATCTCGTTCCGGACAGCGTCGAGCATATTCACGGCAATCGACTCGATCTGGACATGAAGCGTACGGTTGACTGGGAACGCGAGAACCCTCCGGAGGAATACGACCAGTCCATCTTCGACTATGACACAGAAGATCGTGCTCTGGCAAGTGCTTTAAAAAAGGACAATTAACGCAATGGTACGTGCTTTTGGAATTTCTCTTGTGGTCATAAGTACGCCAGTTTGAAAGCGTCGAATACTTCATCGGGCAATGGTTTTAATACAGCATCCACATTCATTTCCAACTGTTCAATGTTCATCATGCCAATTGGATTGCCATGTATTCGAGCTTCTCGCAGGCAAAATTGCAGAGCGAGTTGGAGCATATCGACATTTTGCGATTTACACCAGAGCCGAATATTTTCAGCCTGGTGATGATCTTCCTTCCATTCTTTTCGAGGGACAAACGACGCAACGGGTAAACCCGTTAGCCAACCTCTAAAAATAGACCAGGCGTTGAGTACCCCGATGTCATGCGCTGCTGCCGCTGGCAGAATATCATCCGCTGCATTTTGGCGAAGCAGATTGTAATCAGAGTAGGTCAAAAGGACATCAACCCGCCCTGATTCAATGGCTTTCAAATGAAAGGGAGGGTGGTGCATGCCATAGCCGATAAAATCTACCAGACCGCGATCTTGGGCTTGTTCCAGACCTTCGAGAATACCGCCCGGTGCAAGGGATGGTTCAACAGGCCAGGGGCCGTGAACGAGCAGTGCATCGAAGCGGTCAATTTCTAAGCGTTTGAGTTGATCTTCAATATCTGGCAGCACGCGATCTGACGAATAATCAGCGATTTCTGATGCATATTCAGGATCTCCTTTTCCAAAGAGACCCCATTGACCACTACCGTGACAACATATTCGGCCAGTGATGATTAAATCCTCTCGTTTGATTGCGTTTTGCTTGATTGCCAACCCTATTTTGCGTAGCGAATCTCCATAGCATCGAGCGCAGTCAAAGTGATTGACACCCAGTTCTACAGCGCATTGCATGAGCCTTATGGCAGTTTCATCACTTACGTGGCCGAACCGATTGCCAAATCCATCACTTCCAAAGGCAATTACTGGGATGGACAATTCCGTTTTTCCCCAACGTCGCCGTGGACAGCAGCCATCTTTCGGGATATCCATAGAGTACCTCCAAATAAAAAAGGCCACAGCATCCGTTTGTGCAGTGGCCAACGCAATAAAAAAACGCCATTCAAAGCGAATAGCGCAACCTGTTGTTTCTGTTCGATTCTCGTTCCTGGCATACGCATGTCTCTCCCCCATGGAGGAACCGTCATCATTTTACACAAGCGCATCACCTCCCTCTAAAAAATACAAGCGTTTCTGTCAATTTTGGCTTAGACTCTTTCTCACTTTATATTAAGAGTGGATGCACTTTTTGTTCGCATCTCACTCTTGTTCACTGTCAACTGAAGAGGGTAATGTGCTTCACAATTATTGTATAATTGCTGTTCGAAACCTGCTCAGATATAAAGGCTATTCATTCATGAACATCTGTGGTCTCGCGGTGGGAATGGCCTGTTGTATTCTAATCTTACTGTTTGTTCAGTATGAATTGAGCTATGACCGATTCCACGAGAATACGGACCGGATTTATAGGGTAATAAGAGAAAGACACAAGGATGGTGAAGCTTCCTCTTATAAAACTGGCGTATCGGGAGCGTTGGCACCAACTTTGCGCCGAAATTTCCCAGAAGTTCAACAGGCCGTGCGTGTATTACAGAGAAGACTTGGTATTCGAGAGCTTGCAGATAAAGGGAAAGGAGAAGGTCGCGGTTGGATCGTTGACGAAGGTTTCCTGGATATGTTTACCTTTCCTTTGGTGAAGGGGAATCCCAAAAAAGTCTTGACAGAACCCTACTCTGTTGTAATCACAGAAGACATCGCTCAGGTGCTATTTGGAGATGAAAATCCTATAGGAAAAACAATCACAGCCGAACATAGATTGTTGAAGGAAAATTATACTGTCACAGGCGTTTTGAATCAGATCCCTGAGAATTCGACTTTCCAATTCGATTTTCTCCTTTCAACAATCTCTCTTAGCCAGATCTCAGATACCTGGAATGCGAACCCCGGGAACATCACAGACTTTCTGACGTTTATCATGCTTCCTCAAGATTATGATTCTGATACGTTGGAACGTAAATTACCGGACTTGATAGAAACGAATATGAGTACAGAAGCAAGAGTGACTTATTCCTATCATCTCCAGCCGCTAAAACAGATTCATCTTTATACTCAACGAGATTACGATATTCAACATTCAAAAAGGGGGGATATTACTTACGTTTACCTGATGTCCGCTGTAGGTTTCATTGTCCTGCTCCTCGCCTGTATCAATTTTATAAACCTGGCAACAGCCCGGTCTGCAAGCCGTGCAAAAGAGGTAGGCTTAAGAAAAGTAATTGGTGCAAATCGACTCCAACTTATCAGACAGTTTTTAGGGGAGTCTATTCTTTTATCCGTAATCGCCTTTGTGTTTGCTCTAATTTTAGTCGAACTGCTTTTGCCGACGTTTAACAGTTTTACAGGCAAATCCCTGGCCTTGAGCACCAGTTCTTCCATACTGGCATTGACGGGCATTACGCTGTTTGTCGGTTTTCTATCGGGCAGTTATCCAGCCTTTGTGCTGTCTGCATTTCAGCCTGTAGAGGTTTTGAAAGGCAGTTTAAAAATCAGCCCCCAAGGGAATGGTCTCCGAAAGGGATTGGTCGTAATCCAATTCTCAACCTCGATTTTTCTGATTGTTTGTGCAGGTGTGATTCACAATCAGTTGGTATATATCAGCGATACAAATCTGGGTTTTAACAAAGCCAACCTCATTCACATTCCGATTTTTCGAACGGACAGAATGGTGGAACCAGATCCTTCAAAACGCTTGGTGAATCGATATTCGACTATCAAGGGAGAGTTTTTGCAGAATCCTCATGTTTTGGCCGCGACAGCATCTCACGACTTGATCGGTATTGATGGTGGACGCCAGCAGACAGTCAGGTTAGGCGGTGCTCCAGATCAAGAGCTTCCAATGTGGATTCTGGAAGTCGATGCGGATTTTTTGAACACTTACGAAATTGACCTATTCTCTGGCCGGAATTTCTCACAAGATATCCAGAAAGATGTAACAAGTGCATTTTTGATTAATGAAACGGCGGCCAGACAACTCGGAGGGCATAACTCTCTGGGAAAACAGCTTGAAATACCTGGGCTAAAACGTACAGGAACTGTTATCGGGATAGTCAAAGATTTCCACAGTAGATCACTCAGAAAAAAAATCGGTCCCTACGTGATTTGTATGACGCCGTCTCGTTATCTTTTTATTACTTTGCGAATTCAGACTGATAATCTACCAGAAACGATGGCCTTCTTAGAAACGACATGGAAGCGTTTTATACCTGGTCGTCCGTTTGATTTCCTTTTTTTGGACGAGCGCCTTGATTTGCTCTATCGGGATGAGATGCGATTACGGAAAGTATTCGCAGTCGCTGCCTTTATTGCTATGTTGATTGCGTGTCAGGGCCTTGTAGGTTTGGCTTCTTTCTTAACGTCCCAACGAACTAAGGAGATTGGTATCCGAAAGGTTCTTGGAGCTTCAGTGGCTGAAATATTTCTACTACTTTCTGCCAGTTTTGTAAAATGGGTAATCGTGGCAATGCTAATTGCCTATCCAATGGCTTATCATGTGATGAGAACGTGGTTGCAGAATTTTGCTTATCGGGTTCATCTGGGTTTCGAGGTCTTTCTTCTAAGTAGTCTTCTAGTACTGACGCTTGCTGTAACAACCGTGGGATATCATACTCTAAAAGCTGCGTTCGCAAGTCCAGTGGATGCCCTACGAAATGAATGAAAAACGAAAAACAAGACAAGGCGAGAGCGTATGCTCTATTGATGCCCCGATCTCAGGAATACGGTTCGATTGTGGAATACAGACTTTGATGAAAGGTACTGAAAACCCGTGATGAGCAAAATAATCACGGCATCTCTCGATCAGGATTCGGCTACCTCGGGGATTCAGGAGGCGATTGACGCCCTTGGCGAGCGAGGTGGGAGCGTCCGGATTCCAGCAGGCAAATGGCAGCTACGTCAGTCGATTGTCCTCCGAAGTGGCGTGAGCCTCATCGGCGATGGATCAGCTACTGAACTGTCGATAGCTACACCCAGAGCGCTGTTCCTGATTCGAGATGCACGCAAAGGTTCCCGCAGCATCTACTTGCGTGGACGAGTGCCCTTTGTAGCAGACGATGGCGTCGGGCTGACCGACCGTCCTCGCCAATGGTGGGATGGGACCCACGCACGGGTGAAGTCGGTAAAGGGCAACCTCGTTCGCTTGAGTGAGCCACTGAACAGAGGCCTGAGGGTAAAAGAGGAAGCCCAGATCGTCGGCCTCTTCCCTGGTATTACCGCTGTCGGGAGAGACGACGTGAGCTTACGCGATTTGACGCTGCGCGGGTCAAGAGATCCCAAAGGGCGCTGGTGGCAAGACTTCACTTACAGCGCTGTACACACTATCTACTGTAGAGGTGTACGCATCCAGAATGTAGCGGTCATCGACTGGCCGAGTGACGGCATCAGCGTGCAGGGCGGATCGGATGTGCAGGTCACCCACTGTCAGGTTCGCTTTTGTCGCGGACACGGATATCACCCCGGCACTGGTATAGAACGCAGCATTTGGTCACACAACATCGCCATAGGAAACGGCGGAGACGGTCTGTACTTCTGCGGCCATGTGCGCGACTCTATATGTAGCGACAGTGTGTTCACAGGCAACGAACACAGTGGCATCGGCGGCGTAGGGCATGGGGAGGATCATCACAACATCATCAGCAACAATGTGTGCTCAGAGAATGGCAAGTGGGGCATTAACGCAAGCGATGGCGTGGAACATGTGATCGTCGGGAACATCCTTCGGAGTAATTCCTGGAAGAAGCCAGGAGCTTATCCCGCTCTGCGCCTGCATAATGTCAAAAGATTTCTTGTCCAGGGCAACCGTTGCGCCGATGATGTTGACAAATCTTCGACTGTTGGGGGGGACACACCGTGCCAGACGCGGGGCATCGTCGAGAGTGGTCACAGTGACTGGAACCTTGTGAGTGGCAATGTCTGTATAGGAATGACCGAGCCGATCACGGTGATAGGCCACAATTCCCGCGCACAAGGGAATCTTTTGTCAACCACCACCTGCTGAGCAGGTGGCTTGTCCCTGCCACACCCCCAGGTGCTTGACCCACCCATTGGAGGCAATGCAGCATATCCGAGCAAGGGCTTAGGTTTAAACCGCTCACTGCGTGGCGAGACTTCAGGGCAGTTGACAGCAGCGGATTGCTACCGCAGGTTTGGGAGGTCAGGCCCCTAACTATGCCCATCAGATTTGACGACAACACAACCGCAATCCATACCGCTGTTGTTGCCAAATCTGCCTCTCAACTAACATCACAGAGAGGGTTTTGTGTGCTATCCCACACCGAAACCGTTTACTCTCAAAAGAGAGTGCCTTTGTGTGCGCTACGATAGCACCTGCGAAATATACCCACAAAACGGCTTAACGGCAAAGCCAACTATCTCTGACCACGCCCAAAGGACGGGGCTTCCTACAGGAAAGTGAAGCGGAAAAACAAAACCCGGATACTGAATGTCTCCGCTTTATGAGGATATTTTCATGAAATTCGATGAACGAGATCTGTACACTGGACTCTCCGCACTTCATTGGGCTACGATATCGACGTCAGATCCCCGCATAGACAAGTCATTCTACAAAGGCATCCTTGAGAAAGCTGGAAGTAAGGCCCTGGAACTGGGATGCGGAGCGGGGAGGTTACTACTGACCTTTTTGCAAGAAGGATTTGATGTACAGGGGGTGGACATTTCGGGCGATATGCTATCTGTATGTCGCCAGCATGCGAACGCGATGGGGCTGGACCCCGTGCTCTACGAGCAGCAGATGCAGCAGTTGGATCTCCCCGATCGTTTTAATGCCATCTATATCCCGTGCGGTGGTTTCCAGTGTGTAATGGGGCGGCGAGCGGCATTGGAAACGCTCCGCCGATGCCACGCTCATTTGGAGCCTGGTGGGATTCTCGCCTTTAATGTTGCCCCAGCCCATAGTTTTTATTACTGGGGCCCCAAAGAGATTCACGCGTGGCCCGGCGAATGGAAACAGATCGCCAACAAGGAGCTTGAAGACGGAAAGCGCCTACTGGTTTACCACCACAAGATTTTTGAAGATACGGTGGCGCAATATGCTGTCCGAGAACGGCGATATGAACTATACGAAGGCGATCGGCTCATAAAGGAGGAGATTCACACCGGACAGACTCACTGGTACCATCGAAATGAACTGATGTGGATGCTGGAATTGGCAGGCTTTCAAGATGTCGATGTCAAAGGCGATTGGACAGACGAGGCCCTGAATTCTGAACACGAAAAAGAGATGATCTTCATTGCTACCAAAAATGGAGATAAGTGACAGCAAGCATAGTGGGTAAAAAAATAAAAAACTGAGGGTAATCGCTTTCGTTTATCTACACATTTTGATATATTGTCAGAAGACTTAGATAAGCACCTACGAGGATGAGAAAGGACCTGCCATGGCAAGAAATTCACAAGCAACCAATGGCCAAAGAGTGCATGTCATCTCACGAAAAGATGGTTGGGCAGTCAAGAAGGAAGGGAATTCCAAAGCTTCAAAGATCTACCGCACTAAGTCCGCTGCCGAAAGAAGCGCAAGCAAGATTTCGAAGGGTAGGGATGTCGTCATCCACGAACGAGATGGATCCATACAAAAATGGAAACGGGCTAAGTGAACAGTGAAGGAGAATTTCATACCAACGTCTTTATCAACTGTCCCTTCGACGACGAGTATATTCCTCTCTTGAGACCTCTGCTATTTCGTGTTTTCAGCCCCGTGTGGATTTTCCACGCACGGGGTCTTCGTTTACTCAAGGGAGGATGACTACCGTTAACAGCGGGTTTACAAACCGGAAGACGTTAGCGGCAATCGCCCACAAAAACTAAACAGACTTGATAATGAAACCATCGCTTACTAAACCACCAAAGCTTCAAGAGGGAGATAAGGTAGCCACTGTATCTCTGTCATGGGGTGGACCGGGGCTAATTCCACATCGATATGAAGCTGGAAAAAAGCAACTGGAAGAAGCATTTGGCCTGGTCGTGATCGAGATGCCTCATACACTCAGAGAGCCAAAATGGCTCTCTGAGAATCCAAAAGCGCGTGCGGATGACTTGATGGAAGCCTTTTCAAACTCAGAAATCAAAGGAATTATATCGACTATTGGCGGCGATGACTCGATTAGAATTCTTCGTCACTTAGACCTTGATCTTATCAGGACGAATCCGAAGCCCTTCGTGGGATATTCCGATACGACCGTTTCCCACTTTGCGTGCCTAAAGGCGGGCATTGTCTCCTTTTATGGTCCAGCAATTATGGCAGGATTTGCCGAGAACGGTGGGTTGTTTCCCTACATGGTGAACTCCGTTAGACGGACCTTATTTGATTCTGGAAATATTGGTGAAATACCGGAGAATCGAGATGGCTGGACCGTCGAACGTCTTGACTGGGCAAATCCTGCGAATCAAAAAAGAAAGCGGATCCTTCAAGGCTCTGCGGGTTGGCAGTATCTCCAGGGAGAAGGGCAAACAGAAGGACACCTCATAGGTGGTTGCCTCGAAGTTCTCGACTGGATAAGAAGCACAGACGTTTGGCCTAACAAGGAAGTGTGGAAAGGTGCGATACTCTTTATCGAAACGTCTGAAGAAACACCGCCGCCAAGTACGGTAACCAGGTTTTTCCGGTCTCTTGCTGCGATGGACATTCTTCCATCTTTGAGTGGGATTCTCTTTGGAAGACCAGGTGGCCACGAGTTGTCGCCTGATTCGTTTCATACTTATGACGACGCCATACTTCAGATAGTCGCTGACGAGGAAGGATTGACTTCGCTCCCCATAATTACGCAGATGGATTTCGGGCATACAGATCCGATGTTCGTTCTTCCGTATGGAATTCAAGCAGAAATCGACTCTGATTGGCGCAAGTTTACCATTTTGGAGAATGCGGTCGAATCTGATTGAGAAGACCACAACGCATAACAAGAGTGTTTATTCAATTGATGCCCATAGAAATGCCGTACATCACTGCGAGATAAGAAACATAAATGACAAATGTAATTTTGACAGACCTTGATGGGGTAATTCGGATCTGGTCCCCTGAAATACATCGGAAAGCGGAACGAGCAACCGGGTTACCCGAAGGAGCCATCCCCAGAGCAGCGTTCTCAGATGACTTGCTCCCTCTGGTGATCACAGGACAAATCTCTGACGAAGAGTGGCGGCGGAAAATTGCGGACCTGCTCAGCAAGGACTTCCCGGAAGCCAACGCGGAGCGCGCGGTTGAACTCTGGTCCGCATCGCCAGGAGAAGTCAATTCGGAGGTCCTGGGGATCTTGCGGGCTTGTCGAAAGAAGGCTCAGTTAGTCCTCATCAGCAATGCGACATCGAGGTTACCCTCAGACCTTCAGCGACTGGGCATCGCCGGAGATTTCGATTACATCATCAACTCCTCAGAGGTCGGGTTTACAAAACCCGATCCCAATATCTACTTCGCAGCCTTAGATACTGTGGAAGCAACTCCAGAGCAGGCTTTGTTTATAGACGACAACGCCGGGCATGTGGCAGCAGCGACCAGATTGGGTATAGCCGGACACACCTATACTGGAGCCGACAGTCTTCGGCAAAAACTGAATCATCTGAGGCTTCTTCAATAACGAGGATACTTTGCCGGAACCCATTTTTACACTCCTGCGCCGAACCTACGCTTTCAAGAAGACCGCAGACTGCGACATCCATCTCGACGTGTATTCGTCAGAAGCGATGGCTGAAATATCCCCTGCCGTAGTGTGGATTCACGGTGGTGCACTCATAATGGGCAGTCGAGAAAACGGTCAGGGCCACGCGGCTCGCTACGTAGATGCGGGATACAAGGTCATCTCGATCGACTACCGACTCGCCCCTGAGACCAAACTACCAGATATCATAGCAGATGTCCGCGATGCGTTTGGGTGGATTCGGTCGAACGCAGATGAACTCGGTGTCGATCCTACGCGAATTGGCGTGGTCGGACATTCCGCGGGCGGTTACCTGACGTTGATGTCGGGCACGTTCGATTCGAAGCCCAGGGCCCTGGTGTCCTTCTATGGATATGGAGATCTGATCGGTTCGTGGTATTCAAAACCGTCCCCGTTCTATCTGGGGCAGCGGCACATCGGGCGCGAAGAGGCGATGGAGCAGATCGAGCCGAGAGCGATTTCGGAAGGCAGACGTCCAGGCACGTTTTATCTGTACACGCGGCAGCAGGGCATCTGGCCGATCAAAGTCAGCGGCTTCGATCCTGCGAAGGATCCCGCGTTTTTCACCCCCTACTGCCCAGATCAGAACGTCGATGCGAACTATCCGCCAACGCTGCTGCTACACGGGACAGACGACACCGACGTTCCGTACGAAATGTCTGTGCGTATGCAGAACCGCCTGAAGGAGGCGGGCGTAGATCACGAGATGATCACCATAGAGGGAGGCGGCCACGGATTCGACGGACGCTGGTGGGACCCTCAAGTGAAAGCCGCCTTCGCGAGAGTATTGGGATTCCTGGACAACCACTTGAATTGACAGAGTCATTCCGTTCAATGTTTGACTGCTGGCGTGTAGGCGAGAAAAGCAACATGACGGCGAAAGGAGTACGGTATTCATATGAAGCGTCGAGCACTTGGAAATACGGGAGTGAATGTCAGCGAACTTGGCCTGGGCACAGCTTTTATGTCTGGCCAGGGCCAACCGGGAGTAAACGAATGTATTGCCCTGGCAGTTGACCGGGGGATCAATTACTTCGATACGGCTGCCGCCTATGGCAAAGGCAAAGATGAGCGTATGTTAGGTGAGGCATTGCGTGGTCGCCGGGAAAAGGTATTCTTGGCGACCAAGGTAGGTGGTGTAGAAGATCCGGGAGGACACCGCAAAGTCAATTCTCTCATGCGACAATTTGAAGAGAGTCTGGGCAGACTTCAGACCGACTATGTGGATCTGATCCAGCTACATGAGGCAGATCAGCGGAAGTGGTGGTCAGATGATCCTGTGCCTAAAGAGATTGCCATATCCCACGGAGGACCGCTGATCATAGACGAGGAAGAGTATGACTTTCCGGCGGCACCTTGTTTGGAGTTTCTTCGCATTGCAAAGAAACAAGGCAAGGCACGCTTCATCGGCATCACTGGTAAAGATGCACGACGCCTTGCTCGGCTGGTCAGCGCCACTGAACTGGACTCAATGATGGTCGCACACCAATACAATCCGATTTATCGCAACGCTGCTCGTTTTCTGCTTCCCCTTACCGAAGAAGAGGGCGTAGGAGTTGTTGGTGGTGCGATGTTTATGAAGGGCTGGCTTGCCGTTGCCAGGTCAGACTGGCGTGACCATCTGCCCGAATGGATGGATGAAGGCTTCCACCGCGCGTATTGCAAATACCTGGACATCCAGGCATCATCGGGCCTGGAGTTGCCGGAACTCACCCTGCGCTGGCTACTGCCTGAGCAGCGTCTCAAATGTATCGTAACTGGCTTCAAAAATCCGTATGAAATCGAATCGAATATCGACGCCATTGAGCGTGGGCCCCTCCCCACCGATCTTCAGTCTGAGATTGACGCGATTGGGATCATACATCCATTACTGTATCAGGGAAGAACGACTATCTGAACCCCTATCCAATGATGTTACATCTCTAAATCAATCTCACCATCTATCTCGATCTTAAATGTATATGCCTGATCGTTTGGTTTCTCGTTGGGCAAATCGATGAGCAACCCATCGTTATCCTGATTCCAGGTCAAGGGCTGATCGCATCCAAGCAATCGGACAGAACGAATATCGCCATCGCCAATGCGAGTGATCGGGCGGAGTGTTTCAATGTGATATGTGTCGTCCTTTGGGCAACCCATTACAATAGCATAGAGCGCATCTTTTGTACAGGTAAAGCGAATATCTGTTTCATCGCACAAATGATACCGCCATCTCTTGCCCTGCTCCCATATTCGCTCGACATTGCCCTCCGTTTGTATGCGCCATGGACGCGTGCCGTGAATCGCTTCGCTATTTACACTTAGCCATTCGCCGATCTCACCCAACACTTTCACCTGCGCGTCGGGAATCGTGCCATCTGCCATAGGTGCAAGAGAAAGAAAAATACCGCCACCTCGGCTTACGGCATCAATCAGGCTCTTTAAAATGTATGCAGCAGAGCGATACGTTTGTCCTTCAATATACCCCCACGAACGTTCTGCGATATTGATGTCATCAATCCAGGGTCGCTCTATTCCCGGCAAACGATCACGGCCCTGCTCAAATGTCAACATACCCAATTCTCGTGGAAAATTAAACTTCCCATTCGTAGGTAGCTTATTCAGCACAGTAACGCCTTTGCCCCACTCCAGGCTCCTGTTAAAATAATGTGCCAGCACAGTACAAACTGCATCTTGTGCTGGCCCCTCACGGAAACGTCCGCCATCAAACCAGGTGAGATCTGGTTGATAGGTGTCAAACACTTCTATGATCTTCTTTTTCCACTCTTCCAGAAAATCTTCGTATTTACCCGTCACAGCATTCCAGTACAAGTCTGCATACTCAGGATCAAAGAGATCCCATCCCTTACTTTTTGCCTGCTCAATCTCCGATTCAGAAGGCGCTTCGCCTAACGTGCTGCTGCCTGGCAAATACCAGTTAAACGTGCGCATATGGTGAAACGTGGCTGAAATGCGTAAGCCCTTTTTTCTGAGTTCTGCAACCAGATCACCATACAAATCGCGTTTGGGCCCCATGTTTGCAGCATTCCATCGATTCACTTTGCAATCCCACAGCAAAAACCCATCGTGATGAACCAGTGAAATACCTGCGTACTGCGCACCTGAGCCAGCAATAATTTCAGCCCACTGTTCTGGATCGAAATTTTCTGCTGTAAACCGTGGAATCCATTCTTTGTATCCCGCCTTTGAAAGATCTCCAAATCGCGACACAAAATGCGCGTGCTCAGGTGAACCTTCGATATACATATTGCGTGCATACCACTCGTTGCCAAATGCCGCTGCCGAGTATGGTCCCCAGTGTGCATAAATGCCAAACTTAGAATCATTTACCCAATCGGGTATTTCATAACTGGTGAGTGATGCCCAATTGGGTTCATATTGATCTGCCATCTCTCTACTCCTTTTGGATATTTGGTCCGACATATTCAATAGTTTATTCCGACTATATAGTTTGAATCGGCTGAGTATTTTGTCAAGGTCTATTTCGATTCAGTGAAGCGCAAAGTGAAGCGCAAGTCGAAGACATCAATCGCCGGCTTGACAAAAGAATTTGTTGTTTGCTATATTAGAACGAATTTTGGCGTAGAGATTCCAAATTATATAGAAACCATTAATTAGGGGACAAGGCATGAAAGTCATCTCTGAACTTTTGCAAGCGAGGGTTAATCGTCGGCACTTTTTACAGGGCACAGGCATAGCACTATCTTTGCCTTTCTTGGAAAGCAGAATGGTGTACGGTGCGACAAATCCGAGGCGTCTGGTCTGCGTGGGCAATCATCTGGGATTTTGGCCGGGCGGATTTTTCCCCGAACAGTCCGGCAAGGACTATGAGACGAGCCTGACGCTGAAGTATATCGATTCACACCGAAATGATTTTACTATCTTTTCAAATCTCGATCACGGTACGGGCGGTGGACACTCCGGCGTACATGTATTTCTGAGCAGCATACGCAAGGAAGAAGCCGCAGGTTTCCCCGAAAAGAATATGACGCTGGACCAGATAGCAGCTGAGCATGTGGGCAGTACGACGCGCTTTCCCTCAATTACTGCAGGGCTGGGCAGAGGCACAGACATGGTATGGACGCGGTCGGGCGTAAATGTGGCACCGATTAACAATCCCGCCCGCATTTTTCAGGCTCTGTTTGTACAGAATGATGAAGCTGTGCGAAGCGCAGAGCGTCGTACGCTATCAAATCGGGGCAGTGTGCTCGACGCCTTGCTCGCGTCGGCAAAGACACTCGATGGTCAGTTAAATGCGGCGGATCGCGGTAAGCTCGATCAATATCTGACTTCGGTGCGCGACGTCGAGCGTCGTTTGCAAATGTCGCGCGAATGGCTCGACAAACCCAAGCCAGAATCCCCAATTGAACCTGTGGAAGACCTCGAACGGATGCAAATTGAGGAAATGCCGCTTTTTTATGACCTGCTAACACTGGCATTACAGACAGACTCGACACGGGTTGTGACCTTTGAAATCCCCATGGGCTTTAAGACATCCGAACTCAACCTTGGCGGATATCACGGCCTTTCGCACCACGGCAAGGAGGAGGGGATATTGAAAGACCTTCAGGTAGTGGAAAAATATTTGTTGACTCAGTTTAGTCGGTTTCTGGATCGCCTCAAAGAAGCAAATGTGTTTGACGACACACTGGTCGTTCTGGGAAGTGGCATGGGCGATGGCTCAAGGCATTCCAATAGGAATTTGCCGGTGATTCTCGCTGGAGGCGGTTTGAAACATCAAGGACATCTCGTGTGTCCTGCTGAGGCACACAAGCGGATCCCACTGTCAAATCTCTGGCTTTCCGTCTTGCAGTGGTTTGGTGTAGAGCGAGATAGCTTTGGTAAAAGCACAGGGACCTTTTCTGCGATGGAGATTTCATGAAACGGATTTTGATGGTCATTGCCTTCACGCTATGCGCGCATTCTGTTTGGGGAGAACTGCCCAGGGCATTTCTCACACAATATTGTGTCAAGTGTCACGGTTCAAGCGTACAAAAAGCCGATCGGCGCTTTGATCAGTTCTCTGAGACAATTGCCAACTTCAAAGAATTAGAACTCTGGCAGGATATTGTCGATCAGCTCAACCTGCAGTCGATGCCACCAAAGCGCCAGAGGCAGCCGGGTAAAGATGAGGTGCTCGCCACTGTTCAGATGATTACAGCATCAATTGCTGAAGCGCGTATGCGATTGTCGGGCAAAGGACAGCATACACCTCTGAGACGGCTCAACGCCTGGGAATATCGCCAGACACTCGGCGATTTACTCGGTCTGAATATGGAAGCCTGGGATCCAACGGAAGATTTTCCGCCCGAAGTGAAGGTCAAGGGCTTTGATAACAATGCTGCTGGGCTTGTCACATCGGGCATGTTGCTCAACCACTATTTGCGTGTTGCCGAAGAAGCCGTCACCCGTGCCACGCGTTTTGAAGCCAGCCCCGAAGCCAAAAATTACGTGCAGAAATCACCCTTCTATTTTAAAGGCAAACAGGCCAGTTCCTTGCCCAAGGTTTTTAGAGAGGATCGCTTTCGATTTGTGTCAGATACGGGATACGATGATCTCACTGGACGTCACTACCGCGGTGGTCATATTGGCTTTTATCCGCTGGCAAATGGTGGCGCCCCTGTCAGTGGTATCTACACCATAAGGGTACAGGCGGCAGCAATTGATCGCAATCACCATTATGACAGAGAACTCAACGATTTTCCCACAGGCGACCCGCTTGTGCTGGAACTGGCAGCTGTAGATCGAAAAGGCAGTGTAGTGAGCACGGGCAATATTACTCGCGAATACACGCTTGCAACTGTTGAACTGACCCGTGAAGAGCCTCAGTGGTTTGAATGGGATGTTTATCTGGAAAAAGGATTTGAGCCTGAGGTTCGTTTTCGCAATGGAACGCTGGCAACCAAAGCCCTGGTTCGCAAACTTACTAAGGCAAAAGATCCAAAACCCGAAATCCTGCCCTTCGTGGATCAGAAAGCGGGAAATAAAAGAAATCATGCGTTACTCAAAATTTACCGCGGGCCTAAGCTAAGGGTTTGGGAAATTCAGGTTATTGGTCCTCAAAAAAAACACTGGCCTCCACGCGGACATCAGTTGATGTATGGCGATCTAAAACCCGAGGATTTGGATCAGAAGCGTATATCGGATCGTTTGCGTGCATTTGCCACAGCCGCTTTTCGCAGGCCCTTGCGCCCGGGCGAACTGGCACCATTTGAGTCGCTTGCGCATGAAAAACTCAGCAATGGCATGGAGCCGTTGACCGCGTTACAACTGGGTTTTCAGGCCATTCTCAGTGCGCCAGCTTTTCTGTTTTTGCATGAAGACGAAGGCGCTCTGGATGATTATTCTCTGGCTGCCCGGCTATCCTATTTTCTGTGGTCTTCTGCACCGGATGATGAACTGATAGCACTTGCTCAACAAAAAAAACTAAGCGACCCGGCCACGCTCAGTAATCAGATCCATCGCATGCTCAAAGACACAAAATCGCACCGCTTTGTTAAAAATTTCATTCGCGTATGGCTCCACTATGACAACATTGGAGAGATGCCACCGTCCCCAGATTTTAGAGTCTATTTTCGCGACAACCTCGGCCCTGCTATGGTGACTGAAACAGAGACATTTTTTCGGCACATACTCGACAACAATCTTTCGCCCCGCGAATTTCTTTCTGCTGATTATTCCTTTCTCAATCGGGAACTCGCCCGGCATTATGGGATAGAAGATATTGAGGGCGATCATTTTCGTCGGGTTCCGCTCACCGGGACACCACGCGGTGGTCTGCTGGGCCAGGGCAGTTTTCTTATGGCTTCGGCCAATGGCGTGGATACTTCGCCCGTGGTGCGCGGGATTTATGTGCTGGAAAATCTGCTGGGATACACACCGCCGCCACCGCCAGACGATGTGCCCGAAATTGAGCCAGACACGCGCGGAGCAACGACCATCAGAGATCAACTGGTCAAGCACCGCGAGATGCCGACCTGCGCCCAATGTCATAGCAAAATCGATCCCCCTGGTTTTGCGCTGGAAAACTTTGACGCAATCGGCGGTTGGCGAACCCACTATACCAGAAGCGCAGCGATTGATCCTTCGGGACAATTGCCGAGTGGCGAGACATTCCAATCCTTCGTCGAATTTCGCAAGATAGTGGCAAAGCGCCACGCAGAATTCACGCGTTGTCTGACAGAAAAATTGCTGACCTACGCGATTGGTCGCGAGTTGGGAATTACTGATCGACCGGGGATTGATACAATAGTCCAGGATGTACAGGAAAAAAATAAGGGTCTGCGCGATCTTATCACCCTCGTTGTTTTGAGCGACCCTTTCAAAAGCAACTGAAAAAGAATCAATCGACCTCTCCCCCACCCCGAATACATGATACACAGACCAAACATCCTATTCATATTTCCCGACCAGCTTAGCGCCAGATGGTTGCCGTTCTATGGAAACCATCTAATTCACGCCCCCAACCTATCACAATTCGCCACACAAAACGTACAATTCAATCGCGCTTATACGAATGTACCGCTCTGCACCCCATACAGAGCTTGTCTATTAACCGGTCAATACCCGAGCCAAACCGGCGTTACAGGAAATGGTATGCGCCTCCCCGTGAATCAGCCGACCATTGCCCATCACCTGAATCAGGCGGGTTATGACACGCACTATATCGGAAAATGGCATTTGAGCGGTAAACAACGGAACGGGTGGGTCCCGCCAGAACTGTGCGGAGGCTTTCAACACTTCATTGGGTGGGAAAGCCACCATGTAGATCACAATGCCGGACTGATCTGGTACGATGATCCCGACAACCCCATAAGGCTTCGCGGACACGAAACCGATGGCTTGACAGATATTGTCTGCGAAGAACTGGAATCGCTATCATCCCCGAAATCCCCATTCTTCATGGCCGTATCGTATCAAGCGCCCCATCCTCCGTGTTCGCCCCCGATGACCGACAGGCAGCGATATGATAAGTCCGTACTGGATAACCCACCCAACACAGACCACGACGCCTGGTTCAAGAACAGGGGCTGGAATGCGGACTACGGTGTTGAAGAATTCAGAAAGCGGTACTTTGGGGAAATCTCTCAGTTGGACACCGCGTTTGGCCGCGTATTGAAAACACTGGAAACGACTGGACTGGCAGATGATACTGTAGTCATCTTCACATCTGACCATGGCGATATGGCCGGTTGTCATGGCTTGTTCGGAAAAGGCGTTATGTTCGATGAGTCTGTTCGCGTGCCTCTGCTCATCCGCGTACCCGGAACAACTCAATGTGTTGTTGAGAAACCAGTATCTACCGTAGATCTATTCGCCACTATCCTCCATCTGGCCAATGCTGAAAATCCGGGAGAAACTGAAGGACGCTCTCTGCTGCCCTGCCTGACAGGAGAGCCAGATACCTCAACAGATGTCTTCATCGAACACAAAGATGATTGCATTATCAGGGGCGACGTAAAGCTGGTTACAAAGCGGAACGAGAATGACATTACGCATTGCTTTGATCTGGCGGACGACCCGTATGAACGCAACAATCTGGCTCAGAGTCTGAACCGCGAAACCAGAGACAGCTTGCTCAACGCGCTTAACCAATGGAGAAATCGAACGAGGAGTTGATTGAAAGGAGATTGATTAATGAATGTACTTGTTTTGATGAGCGATCATCACAGATTTGATGCGTTGGGGTGCCTGGGGAATCCACTGGCTCATACGCCTAACCTGGATCGCCTGGCTGAAAAGAGTGTGCGATTTGACCAGTGTTATACACAGTCGCCAGTGTGTTCGCCAGCGCGGCACAGTTTGGCAACCGGCAAATATGTCCATACACATGGCGTCTTTACCAATAATTCAATGCCTTATCCGGGAATGTACACGATCGCACACGCGGTGCAACCCTTGAATTATCGTCGTTTTCATCTGGGACATATGCACTGGAAAGACCCCGATATGGACAATGGCTATGAGCCAGAAATTACACAACAGATGTGGCGCGAGACAATGCCTGAGAATATGCTCGCCCGATACGATTGGGAAAATGAGGGGGTATTGCGGCGGTCATCTGGCGGGCCAAGTCCGCGAAGTCGGGAGCAGTATTGGGGATATCATGTGGCGACAGAGTCGATTCGACAGATTGAAGAAGCCGTCAGTAAAGGAGATAAATTTCTGTCCTGGACGAGTTTTACGGAGCCTCATCCCCCGTTTTATCCGCCCAAAGAAATTTATGAAAAGATTGATCAGTCAAAGATCGAATTACCAGAGCAAGCACCTGCTGATGCGCCGTTGCCCCACAGTGATATTTTGAGGAAACGGAAAGAGTGGGCGCATCTGACACCCGTGGAACTGCGACAGGTAATTGCGGGATATTACGGGATGATTGAACTTGTGGATGGGTATTGTGGGATGGTTTTAGATGCGTTGGAGAGGTTGGGAATCAGGGACGAGACGATTGTAATCTGGACGGCAGATCACGGCGATCAGATGTGGGAGCATGAGATGTTTTTGAAGTTTAATATGCGAGAGGCTTCAGTGCATGTGCCATTGTTGATTTCTGATCCCAGAATTCGATCAGGGGTGCGGGATGAACTAGTAGAACATATTGATTTGTTTCCGACGATTTGTGATCTGATTGGGGCTGAGGTTCCCGACTCTATACACGGCCGGTCTTTGACACCGTTGCTGGATGGAGAGCCACTCCCTGATGATTGGCGGGATGCGGTATTCAGTCAGATTGGTGATACCCAGATGATTCGGACAGAAACGGAAAAGTTAAATGTATATCAGGGTGAAGCAGGAGAGTATTTTGATTTGGCGGAGGATCCGAAGGAGTTTTATAATCGGATTGAGGATGAAAGATATCAAGAACGCGTGGGCGTGTTGTTTGGACGGGTGAAAGCGTGGGAGCATGCGTATGGCCGCGATGACGGTCAGGGATGATCACACACCGCAAAGTCCCTTCACCTCTTGCAGCATCGGATCTTCTGTCTTTTCTGCCATCTGTACGAGTAACTCCGCTAACCGTTTCTTCTCACCTGAAATCTGCGGCGCGTCGATGAGATTTTCCATCTCCAGCGGATCGGATTCGTGGTCATACAGGACATTGTGAATGCCTGGTGAAAACACGTAACGGCCATCCCATACGGCACGCCATCCATCGGGCTGAGTCGCGCCGCGGAGTCCCATATATACACAGTCGTTCGCCACGCCTTTTCCCTCCAGACACCAACTCGCCATACTGTCGCCCTGCATCACATCGGGAATCCCCAATCCCGCCAGGTCCAGAATCGTGGGCGTGAGATCCACGCTACTCACCAGCGCGTCACACACCTGATTTGGCTCAATGCGATTGGGCCATCGCACGATGAACGGAATGCGAAATGCGGTCGCAAAGGGACTTCCCTTGCCGCGAAAGTTGCGCTCATCGGGTTCGCAGTGACTGCCCAGCTTATCGCCGTGATCGCTTATATAGACCACAATCGTATTGTCTGAGATTCCCAGTTCCTCCAGGCCAGCCATCACACGTCCAATCTCCACATCCACTGCTGTTACCTGACCGTAATACATCTGATAAAGCCGCCGAAGCTCGCGTTCCCGATCTCCGAACCGTCCCTTCACGTCGTCTGGCAACTCAAAAGTATCGGGATCGTACATATCCAGGTACTTCTGCGGGCACTGTTCGGGCTGGTGCGGCGGGCCATATCCCAAATAGTAGAGCCAGGGACTATCGGCGTCGCGATTTCGTTTTGCAAAGTCCAGAGCCATATCCGTATGCCACGCTGGCTCCCAGTCGTAACCTTCGATCCGCACCCTCTCGCGATTCTCGTTGTAGTCCCAGACTTCAAAAAACTCGTGCCCCTTCTGGTACCCGTGCCATTCCCGCCATCCCGCTCGCCTGGGACCAGGCTCAATAAATCCACCCCATCCCCTGGGCTTACCCCCATCCAGATGCCACTTCCCGATATAGCCTGTGGCGTATCCGGCGTCCGCAAACAGATCGGCAAATGTGATCAACTCGGGATTCAGCAGAATATTGTTCACATCCACGCCGTGGGTATGGCAATACAATCCAGTCTGCATCGTCCCCCGAAATGGGGAACACACAGGGCTGGACGAGGCGCAGTGCGAGAACCGGATCCCCTCCGACGCAAGGTGGTCCAGATTCGGCGTTTTCACCTGCGAGTCACCTGCACAACCCATCACAGTTCCGCGATGCTGGTCGGGCTGAATCACCAGCACATTCGGCTTTTCATTCGACATCGTTGGTCCTCCATCAGTTGCTCCTGCAGTACAATTCGCGCCCGATACAATAGCGACTTCGCCTTTGCAGGTCAAGCTCGGCGAAGTAGGTCATAGAGCATTTTTCAACACCCCTTCAAAATCCCTACCAGATGATACTTGCTCTTCCCTTCAGTATGTCGTAGAATCTGAATGTCCTTCATTGAGAGACTTCCATACAAAGGAGCGGGGAAATGGCCGAGCCATGGGAATATATCCACACAAAGAGGGTATTGAACAAATACGGTTTGCCCGCCGGAACCTTTGATCCGGAGGCACCGGGAGAGCAGACATACGACATCTACTGGATGAACATTCGGACGAAGCGAGGGAGCAGGCCTCACGAACCTGAGGCTACACTCAGGATTTCTGCAAAGAATGAAGGTGAAGACCGTCATTTGGGAATCGCCTGCTCGGACCTGAAGTTCGATAACACAACAAAAATTAATGCACACTGCGAGAACAACGCACTCACATCTCCAAAGGCCTGGACGCTGAAGTATTCCAACGGGAGCACGGCGGGAAAAGGACTGGTTGAATACACCCAGAAAGGAGAAATCCGAAATAGCCGACTTTTTATGGATAACAAAGAACCTGCGCGCTCAAAAACGCTTGGTCCTTATACCGCCGACTGGTGTCTTTTTGACGCAGTCCAGCGACTAAGTGCCAGAAAGGACACTACAAAGCACGCATTTGACCTGATAGAAGAATTCTCGATGATCCGGGAAAATCAGTTTCTAATTTATCGCGGGACATCGGAGATCACAACAGATCAAAGTGCTGTGACTGCAGATGTATATTGCCATTACGGAGAATCCGTTATTCCCACCTGTTATTATGTAGATGCGAATGGGCGATTATTTCTCGTGGTGAGTACGCGTCGGACAGTGATCCTCAAGAGGGAGGGGTCATAAGCAATGAAACAGAGACCGAATATACTTCTGATTACGACCGACCAGCATAGCGCGGAAGCCCTTGGGCATCTGGGGTGCAATGACGTGAAGACACCCGGTATGGACCGGCTTGCAGCAAGGGGAATCAGTTTTACAAAATCCTATAGCGCCAATCCAGTCTGCTGTCCGGCACGTGCGAGCTGGTTTACCGGACGCCACACCCCCGAAAACGGTGTCGTGGCCAATGGTGCCAACATGGTTCCGACCATGCCGGATCTGGGACAATGGCTGAACAAAAATGGTTACAACGCCTACTACAGCGGAAAATGGCATATTCCCGGCAGAGATGTCGCGCAGAGTTTCCACCATATCTGCCCCGATCCGCGGAATACGGCCGAGACCGGAGACATTGCTTCGACCCGCAGTGCGATCGGATTTCTCCAGAACTACCAGGAAAAAGAACCCTTCTTCCTGTCAGTCGGACTCTTGAATCCGCACGATATCTGCTCTTTCGTACTGACACATACGATGCACGATGGGAAGATGCCGTTCCCCGAGATTGACGACCTTCCTCCTCTACCCCCCAATTTTGAGACAAACATGGCGGAACCGGAAAAAATCATAAGCTCTCGGAATCAAAAACTGGCAGATCGAGGCGAAGAATCGGGTATGGAAAAGTGGGAAGAGAAACTCTATCGTCACTATATCTGGACCTACTACCGCTATATTGAAAAGGTGGATGGGCAGATCGGTCTGATCCTGGACGCGCTCGAAAATTCAGCATTTAAGGACAATACGGTCGTGATCCTTACATCCGACCATGGGGACGGGCATCTTCGACACAAGATGGTCTTTAAGAGCTTTCTATACGATGAAGCCGCGCGGGTACCTTTTATCATGAGTTGGCCCGGTCACATCGAAGAACAGGTAATTGACCAGGAGCATCTCGTATCGGGCGTAGATGTTTTTCCGACAGTTTGTGATTATGCCGGGATCTCGCCGCCTCCCATGATGCGGGGATACAGCCTGCGTGCGATTGCTGAGGGAGAAAATCCAGATTGGCGGGATTTTGTGGTAGCACACGCCACCGGAGGCGGTAAAATGCTCCGCACCAACACACACAAGCTCATCACCTATGAGGGCGATCCAGTAATCCAGCTCTTCGACATGGAAGCGGATCCCTGGGAGACTAGAAACCTATCAGAAGCGTCCGACTCAAGGGCATTGGCAAGTGAAATGCAAGAATCCCTGACTGCGTTTGAGAGTAAATTCGAGTTGGCGGAGGCCTGAATACCTCGGATATTTCTACAATACCGCCATGACCCTCACCGCCATCATCCTCATCCTCATCTCCGCCTTCACCCATGTGGGCTGGAACCTGTTGTGTAAATGGGAACATCCGTCCTCTGCCTTTTTCCTCCTGGTCAACACACTGGGAACTCTGTGCCTGATTCCCGCCCTCATCTTATTCGGATCGGCAATTCCCACATTCCCTACCTCCGTATGGCTCTTACTTATCGCAACAGGTATTTTTCAGACCATCTACATCCTCGGCTTGGCCAACGCCTACCAGAGAGGAGACCTATCCATCCTCTACCCCATCGCAAGGTCATCCCCGGTCATCGTGGTCATTATCGTGACGCTCTTTTTTGACCGTGCCGACCAGGTCAGCGCACAGTGCATTTGGGGCATTGCTCTGGTTGTCATTGGGATGTTTATCCTGCCCATGAAACATTTGAGTGATTTCCATATTGACAACTACCTGACTTCATCGGTATTGTTTGCATTGATGGCCGCCTTCGCCTCAGCCGGTTATTCGATCATCGACGACGAGGCTTTGCGCTTCCTCAGAGATACTCCCGCCCTCCCCATTGCAGGCTGGCAGGCTACGATCCTCTACGCCTTTTTCGAAGGCCTCATTACCTCACTCTGGCTGGGCATTTGGGTTCTATTTCAAAAACGCGGTCGCATCCTGATGTGGGAAATCCTGAAAACGCGGGCATCTCGCGCCCTGCTGGCAGGTGCTGGCATGGCCATCGCTTATACTCTGGTCCTGATCAGCCTGGCCTTTGTCTCAAACGTCAGCTATGTCGTTACTTTTCGCCAGATCAGCATTCCCCTGGGCACTATTTTCGGTATCCTACTTCTCAAAGAACCCGGCTACACGCCCAAATACCTTGGGGTCGCCATCATCTTCACAGGGCTTGTGCTCGTCGGAACCGGATAGAGGAAACGCATAACTTAGATCACAAAGGAGACCCATGCCATTCAAGATTGCTAACGATCCGGAAACCGATTATCGGGAACTGGTAAGGACTGCCTATAACCGGTGTGCGAGGGATTACGCTGGGCAAAGGCGTACCACGCCTGAAGTGGAGCTCGACTTGATAACTAAACATCTGATACCTGGCTCCAAGGTCCTTGACGTTGGGTGTGGTGCTGGTATCCCGGTCGCACGGCATCTTGCAGGGACATTCAGCCTCACTGGGATCGACATCTCCTCTAACATGATCGCTTTAGCTAAAAAAAATGTCCCTGCAGCCGAATTCATCATAGCCGACGTAATGGAGACCGAATTCCCTACAGGTAGCTTCGATGCAATTGTCAGCTTTTACGCCATCTTCCATATCCCGAGGCAAGAGCACCAGGACCTCTTTCGTAGATTTGCACAATGGCTTCGGCCCGGCGGCCTCCTGCTGTTTACGGTTGCAAGGTACGACGATGGGCCTGGATATACTGAAGATGACTTCTTCGGCGGGACCATGTACTGGAGCAACTTTGGCCCCTCGACCTACAAGAAGTTTCTCACTGAAACTGGGTTTCAGATTGAACAGGAAGGCACCGTAGGAGGAGGATCCAAAAGTGCTAATGCGCCGGAAGAGGTTCACCCATTTTTCTTCGCTGTCAAAAGAGAGGGCTTGTAGATCGGCTTTCGCATTTACCACAATCGGTGCCCTCATTTATCTGGAAAGGTAGGCTACCATCGCCCACTGCCCCAAATGGTAGTGGGCTTTACAATTTTGTACACCACCCTTTTATTCGTGCCCTCTAATATATGAAAACGTCGCATAGAATTGAATTTTGAAAGCCTGTCAAATGACTCAACCTGATAATGATACGGTTCTTATTCAGAAAACTGTGCAAGGTGACCAGCAAGCATTTAGTGCGTTGGTTGACCGGTATGGTTCTCTATTGCTTCAAACAGCTTATCGTTTGACAGGAAACTGGGATGATGCTCGGGATATAGTTCAGGAGGCGTTACTCTATGCGCACGCCTCATTGGATAGTCTAAGAGACCCACAGCGTTTTCTTCCCTGGGTTCGAGCCATTATCTATCGAACATATCAAGGCCATCGGAAAAAACAGACGCGACGCACAAAATTATTGAATTTCTATATCTCCTCCGAAGGAAATGATCCCTCAATTTCTGCTCACTCCATACTTCCAGATCAATACCTATATCAGAAAGAACTGGCCTCTCTACTCCATCATTCTCTTCAATCATTGACCGAGCGCACCAGACGCATTGTTGAATTGTTCTATCTTGAAGATTGGCCAATCAGGAGGATCAGCGACTTCCTTAAACTTTCAACAGATACAATAAAAAACCGACTTCGCAACGCCCGCATTCAAATGAGGAAGGAGATATTGGGAATGCAAACACTGAATCCAATGCCGCGATTGAAACCGCAACGCATTGCCCGTTTCGAAATTTCAGGGAGTTTTTCTGGCGATTCTTCTAACCCATTTGAGTTAAACAATACCCTGTTGTATCAGCGCATACTGGTAGCCTGTCGAAAAACGCCTCTTACGCCATTTGAATTAGCCAAGCGAATCGATGCGGATGAAGCTTATGTTATAGACGCTTTGTTATCGTTGCTTAAAATGGAGATCATTGCAGAAGCATTGCCCAACCATTATGTTGCAAACTTCTTTTTTCCAACAGTTTCAGATGATCAAATCCTTTTAGACCAATGCCAGCCATATGTAAAAAAAGTGACTCAAGAGTTACAAAAGAATCTGGCTACCATCAAAAAGGCGATTGATGACTGTTCTTTTAATCAATGGGGATTCGGTTGGAATGAAATACACTGGATTGTTCTGTATGAATGGTTGCCTCAGCCGCCAATTCCAGGCCAACCCAAACCACTATCTAAAGAAGAAATAAATCGATTTATGGGACCGCTTAGACCCGATGGTGGACGCTGGTATTTATCAGGCCATGATCTGACTTCCCCTTTTTCGGAAAGAACAGGCAGTCGTGCTTTCACCGAGTATAATGGCTCGGGAAGACACTATAAAGTGAATTGGCCTGGTTCGGGAAGACTCATGGAAGAGAGGGAATTTGCGATTGCAGTGAAGTTAGCTAACGGTCCAAAAACTGAAACAGAGATACTGGCGGACTTGTCCAATGAAATGGGGAGGGAAGTTCTCGCGGAGTGTATGAATGCGGGCTTCATAACGCGAATTGAAGGGCGCTACCACCTCAGATTTCCGTTTGTTTCGCCAGAGGATAAAGAAAAAATCGCTGATGCCTTACGTCCTGTATCGGCTGCATTGACTGAAGCTCGAGATGAATGGCAGATCGAGGCACCGAATGTAGCGAAGGAATTGGGATTCGACTGGCTTATAGAGAATCAACCAGACTCTTTAATAGCCGGAATCGAGGGACTTTGGGGGTTGAATCCGCAATTACAAATGGAGGGGCTTATTCATCCTCCACCGGATGATGATAATCCCTGCTGGGCTATGTGGGCAAAAGTCTGGAAAGCCTGACGATATAAAGTTGTACTACTCACGCTTGTCACCGCGAAACCGGAATGTTTCTCCTCCTACCAGTTGATCACTTGTAACGGTTGGGCACCAGTACTTTTCGATATGTTCGAGCATGAGATCCGTGCCCTGGAAGTGACCTCCGTGATCACAGTGATGGGAGTCCGTCAGATCGCGGCACAGCAATGGCTTCTTACCCAGATAGACGAGTTGGCGAATCTCGCGGGGTTGGTCCCACCCGTTCCATCCGAATTCAACAGAAGCCTCTACAAAAGGTGCTTCCTCGGCCCGTTTGCGTTGAGGTGTCTTGTCGTAGAATCCCATACAACTGCTGGGAGCGTGTATGATCAGTGCACCTTCTTTTCGGATACCTGCTATGACTTCATTCATACGAGGTGCCATTTCAGCGACCCGTTCGACAGTCGAAATGCAGTGATGGGTATCCCACATATCACAGATGATAACAGCGGCTTTCGCCGGGTTCCATTCTACTATTTTTGTTGCAATTTCGAATGTGTCCATGCTATCATCAGGTTTCGCGCGTATGCGTGTATCCAAAGTAAATCCAGCCATAGCTCTCTCCATGAAAAATCACCGAATTCTTAGAATTGTAGATCTCTCTATATCACAGTATATTAAAGGAAAAATCCAACCACCAGACGCCAGAAATCCCAAAGCCCCACTCCCCCGCAAAACGACGGACACTTCGCAGGCCAAGGTCGCTGGCACCTTTGTCAGGTTTCTCATTGACCAGTACGGGACGAAACGATTTGGGGATCTATGGCGTGGCGCGAAAGGAAAAAAAGAAACTGACCTTAGTGTCTTTGAGCCGGTGTATGGAAAGCCTCTGGACCAGCTGGGCAAAGAGTTCTACGAACACCTCGGACTCAGCGGAGATTCTTGTAAGAGTATGTGAAGATTGACGATGGAGTTATTTTATGAATGATGATATCAAGATTATGTTCATGCGCCACGGACGCTCTCGAGCAGATGACGAGAATGTCATTGAGGGCCGATATGATTCACCTCTTACAGACGTGGGTCGTGAACAAGCTGAAGCCCGAGCACAGGAACTGAAGGCAAGAAAGATAAAATTTGACAGAATCATTGCAAGCCCATTAAAGCGAGCCTGCGAGACAGCCCATATTGTAGATAACATCCTGGGGGTAGGGGTCGAGTTCGATGCAGACTGGATGGAAAAGGATAATGGCCCGATTGCAGGTCTGCCACATCAGGTCGCCAGAGCCAGATATCCATTACCTGCTTTTCATAATCCCTTTCAACCCCATGTTGTAAGTGCAGATGCTGGAGAGAGTGCGTGGGCATTTCACTGTCGAGCCGCACGGGCGCTGGAGAAAGTGATCCGACTGGGAAAAGGGCGCTACTTGGTGGTCGCACACGGAGGTATTTTAAATGCCACGTTGCGATGCATAGTTGGTGCACAGCCACCAGTCAGTGGTCAGGGAATTGAATTTTCTTTTGGGGATACAGGATATATTCAAACGCTTTATAAACCAGATCAACATCTTTGGGTGATTCGTGAATTCGTTAGTGGTTTTCGAGTCGAAAATACATAGTAGAGATTACACATGGCAAAACAGAAGGTTTATCTGGATTCAACTGTTCCAAGTGCATATTACGATTCAAGAACCCCAGAGCGTCAGAGACAGACCCTTCAGTTTTGGGAATTACTTTTATCAGGTTTTGAGGCTGTTATTTCAAGCATTGTCTTGTTAGAAATTCGTGGTACCCCAAATGCCGCAAGAAGAAGGCAATTAGAAAACCTGGTGAAGGACTTCGATGTTTTGGTGTTCAATGAAGAAGCCGACGCTCTGGCTCAAGAATATGTCAGAAGAGAAGTTTTTCCGGAAAAGTACATAGATGATGCCAACCATGTTGCTATTGCGGTGACCAATGGAATTGGGTATTTTTGCAGTTGGAACTTCACACATCTGGTAAAAGTGAACACGCGGCGAGAGGTTAATTTGATCAATGCGTTGAAGGGCTATGGACAGATAGAGATTATTGCTCCGCCGGAGTTATAGGAGGTCATCTATGAGGAAAGTGACGCAGGCAGAGCGGGATAAGATTTGGGAGGATGTTCGGAAGGAATTTCCGAATGATGAAATGATGCAGGAAATACACTTCATTCGGCAAGTGCATTATTTGCAGACCAAAGATTCATCAATGGAAGAACGCCTTCGCTTTTTTGAAAGTTCAATTCAGAAGACATCAGTATAGATAAAAAAGAGGCAATGTAGAAGTTCTGCAGACCGCTAATCGCCCACTGCCCCAAAATGGTAGTGGGCTTTACAATTTGGTGACAACAATTAAAAGATATGCAGGTTTTCACCGCACGATAGTAAACTGAAAGTCAAAAAAGCTGCTGAGGAGGATTCAAAATGGAGCTGATTCGCTCGTCGGACATTCAGGTATTCTGTAATTCTGGAATAGAATCTCGACAACTGCTATTTCCCGAGAACTCCTCTTCGGAAAGGGTCACGATTACACACGTCACCGTCCCACCTGGAGGTAAAAACCCTGCACATCGACATAAAACATCAGAACAGATTTGGATAGCTTTACAAGGTTCCGGAAATTTGATTCTGGAAAACGAGGTGGCAGAAAAATTCGCCGCTGGTGACGTCGTTCGATTCGAGGACGGTGACCTTCATGGGTTCATCAACTCGGGTACCCAGCCCTTTATCTATATATCAGTCACATCACCGCCTATGAATTTTCGTGCGGCCTATGACAGTGGTTGGTCAAGTACGATAGGCAACAAACAATGATTGATGATTCCTACAGTTTGGGGGGAGCAAAGCATTACGACGCGGCATACAGCGTCAAAGACGATCTGGTGGACAGGGATTTCTACCTCGATCTAGCCGATGAGTACGGTGGCCCGATCCTCGAATTCGGCTGCGGCACCGGGAGAATTACTCTGCCGCTGGCGCGACAAGGCGTTGATGTCACGGGGATGGATGCTTCTCATTCCATGCTGGAGGTCTTGCGCGCCAAGCTCGCTAAAGAACGGGAAAGCGTACAACCGCGGACGCGAGTCGTAGTACGAATGGTAAAAATGACACGCAGTTCGCGTGCGCTTGTCGAGTTCCATGTTGCGACCCTTCTGTATGGATTCATCAGCCCCTTCGGCAAGGCAGTCAATCTCAACCCACACCAAATCGCCTTTTGGAGGACGACTCTGGCAGCAGTCGTCCTGCTGGCCATTGCGAGGAGGCTCAAGAGCCACACTCTTGTCAAGAACTGGTCCACCAGATCCTTGATGTTCCCGAAAATTTGAAAGGAGAACTTTTTGCATGAAGGTGACTGCTGTGATCGCATTCGGGATATTAGACAGGTTCTGGAGCTGTTCTTGTTTGCTGATTGCTCTGCCTTTCGCTGCCTCTCGGCAGGATTCCACATGTTGAAACCAGCTATAGCCCTGTTCCTATGGTTCGTTTGTCTTCCCAGCATCGCAATGGCGGAAGAAACCAGAGAATCTACCATGCCCGATGAATGGCCCTTATCAACTCTTGAAGCGGAGGGGATCGATCCAGAACCGATTGTTCAGGTTGCAAACCAGATACGCAGCCAGATTTACGAGAACATCCACAGTTTTCTGATCGTCAGAAATGGCAAGCTGGTATTCGAAGCGTATTACACCGGCACAGATGGTGCGAGGGGCGTGGTCGAGTTCGGCGAGCAAACCCTGCATGATACACGGTCCGTTTCCAAAAGCATCACATCTACACTAATCGGCATCGCCATCGATCATGGATATATTGACTCTGTGGATATGCCAATGGCTCGTTTTTTTCCGGAGTATGCCCACCACCTGACGGAGGAGAAAGGGCGAATTACCCTGAAGCATCTACTGACGATGACCGCCGGATTCAAATGGGATCAATCTGGCGCACATAACTCTGAGCCGGGTTCCCTCAATTCCGAAGCGCAGATGGAAAACGCCAGCGACTTTATAGAGTATGTGCTTTCCAGAGAGATGTCGGACGAACCAGGTTCACGATTCAACTACAACAGCGGTTGTTTCATCTTGCTCGCTGGCGTAATTAAGCGGGCATCGGGTATGCAGGTGGACAAATTCGCAGATAAATATCTCTTTGCTCCGCTCGGAATAGATCATTCAGAATGGTGGTACACCAAAAATGGCTTGCCCCAAACGCATGCTGGCTTACGACTCAGGCCGCGCGATATGGCGAAGATCGGCCAACTCTATGTGGATAACGGGCGTTTTCACGGTAGGCAGATTGTATCGGCAGCCTGGATCAGCGAGTCGGCGAAAGGGCATTACAGCAACGACCGATACGGGTTTGGCTGGTGGCTCGATCATTTTCCATACCGCGGGCGATCAGTTGACGTTCTTGCGGCCGAAGGAAACGGCGGTCAGTACATTTTCGCCATCCCAGAGTTGTCTCTGGTCATTGTCTTTACGGGAGGCAACTACAGTTCGTCTGGGGCCAATCAGGCGTTCCGGATCGCGATTGGTCATGTGTTGCCTGCGGTCAGCGAGACAGATAATGGGAAATAGAATGATAGCTAAAAGGATAAACTATGATTACTTCAGAATGGCCAGAGCTAACGTCCGAAACACGTGAGTTTTGGGATCAGAATGCTGCCTTTTGGGATGAGTATATTGGAGAAGGCAACCATTTTCACAATCAGCTTATTCGGCCGACCGTCGAAAGGCTACTTGCCATAAAGCCTGGAGAAGTGGTTCTGGATGTTGCTTGTGGGAACGGTAATTTCTCTCGGCGACTTGCCACATTAGGTGCAGAAGTTGTGGCAATTGATTTTAGCAAGACATTTGTTACTCAGGCCAGGAAGCGAACGACCAATCAAGCTGACAGAATCACATATCGAGTCATCGATGCAACTGATAGGACCCAATTACTCGGTCTCGGTGAAGATCATTTTGACGCGGTGGTATGCAACCAGGCTTTTATGGATATGGCCACCCTCCAGCCCCTATTTGCCGCCTTAAGTTCCATATTGAAATTGCAGGGACGTTTCGTCTTCACATTGGCACATCCTTGTTTTCAATCACCAGGGGCAGTTAAAATGGTTGAGGAAGAAGACTGTGACGGTGAAATCGAAGTTCGTCACTCAATCAAAACTTCAACTTATATCACCCCCACCACGTATCGTGGCATTGGGATAAAAGGTCAGCCCGTGCCCACACGTTATTTTCACAGATCATTGAGTCAGCTTTTTCAAAGCTGCTTTGACGCTGGGTTTGTGATCGATGGCTTAGAAGAACCGGTATTTGAATCAAAACCCAATGAAAAACGATCACTCTCCTGGACAAATTTTGGCGAGATCCCCCCGATTCTTGTCGCAAGAACTCGTCGTATGAATTAAAAAAATGGAGAATTCATGCCAGACATGACCATTCAAGATCAGATTGATGCAATTATAGAAAATGCGATAAATGAGACCCAATTGGTGGGGGCATCGGTGGGTGTTATGCGCCATAATGAGATCATTCTTGCGCGTGGATATGGCTACGCAGATTTGAACAAAAAAGTAGAAGCTACTGAACATACTGTTTACCGGATTGGCTCAATAACGAAACAGTTTACAGCTCTCGCTATCATGATTCTTGTTGAACAGGGTAAGGTGAATTTGAATGATATTATGCTGGACTATCTGTCCAATTATCCCCAAAGAGCTCATAAAGTCACGATTGATCAGCTTCTCAACCATACATCGGGCATCAAAAGCTATACAGATATTGAGAGATTTTGGGAAATATCTGAACGCGATCTTTCCCGGCAGGAGGTCGTTGGTCTGTTCTCATCAGAACCCATCGAATTTTCACCAGATGAAAATTTCCAGTACAATAACTCAGGGTATTACCTCCTGGGCTTGATAATCGAAAATGTATCTGGTATGAGCTATGCTGACTTTCTCAAAGCGAACGTATGGCAACCTTTGGAAATGTTTGACACTCACTATTTGGGAAAAACCAAACCTATCAAGAATTTTGCAACGGGTTATGACCATAAGGATAATGAATTTGTTTTGGCGCGCCCCATCGGCATGGATAACCCATTCTCTGGCGGCTCATTGGGTTCCAGTATATTAGACCTGCTGAAATGGCAGACTGCACTAAACGAGAATCAACTCATATCACGACAAAGTTATAATAAGATGATTGAGCCAGGTCTTTTAAGGAATGGAAAACATACTACATACGGATATGGTTTTTTCATCAGCAATCTCAATGGACATCGCAAAATTGAACATGGCGGAACCATAAACGGATTTCGTGCCCAATTATCTGCTTACCCCGATGATGATCTTACAGTCACTGTATTGTGCAATCTCAACTCTGCGCCACAGGCACAACTTGAAAGTCAGATTTCACGCCTGATGTTGGGGATTCCTGAAATCGTAATTGATGAAATCCAGGTGTCAGAAGATAACCTCGAAATCTATACGGGAACTTACAAGTGGTGTTCGACCATGGCACCCGTGCCATTCCCAGTATCAGTTGCAGAAGGTACACTCAGAGTAAGTGGTCGTTCACTTCGAGCCATAGGAAATCACACCTTTGTTTTTTCTACCGATCCGTATTACACGGTGACTTTTACAGTTAAAGATGGTAAATCTATAAGCTTTCGAGCTGAAAGGGAGGGGCAAATAACGGATGCTCTTCGAATCGAAGACACAAGGAGTCAACAATTTCAATGGCATACGACATCGCACAACTAAATCCAGCGGATTTCGCCGAACTCGCGAAAACTCTGGGTGATACCCCCGAGACTGTAGTGGCAGTACACCTTCTAAGAAAGAAACTGTGCAAGGCTTTTGTAGCGGGAAGTCCCACCTCCTTCAGCGCAGCTATCGTCCAGGGCCACTTCGATTCAGAAGAACCCAGGGGATTTGGGACCGAGGCGCGAGCACTGTGGGAATTGCTTCAGTTAGTGGAGGGTTGGGACTGTATAGGTGTGAATCGACAATGCGCCAAACCGCTTGGTGATCTGATAGAGAATTCCAACGGAGTAAAAGTACGGTACTACGGCGATGTTTATCATTCGTTGACGAGACCAGTCCAACTGTTCACCAGTGAATACGTCCGCAGATTAACCATGCAGGACCGAAACTTAATTGCATCCGCACCTATCGAAATACAGGGTGGTGGTTATGAGGATATGGAAACAATGCTCTCAGAGGGAATTGTAGCGGGCGCTATTGATGCGGGGCGATTGGTGTCCATAGCCCACACAAGCGGCGTCACTGATCTTCACGGTGAGATTGGCGTTGGTACTCTTGAACCCTGGCGCAAAAGAGGTCTGTGTAGTGCCGCCGCCTCAATAGTATCGAATCGGCTTCAAGAACAAGGACGCGTTCCCATCTGGAGCACGGGAGAGGACAACTTTGCCTCATTGCGAGTTGCAGCGAAACTTGGCTTTCAAGAGATCTCCCGCAGGACCTACGTGATTCTGGTCAAAAATTGAACAGCCTTAATAATCAGAAGACGCGCGATAAGATTTCTGCAAAATTTAGTTCTGGCGTAGCATACAAGGAGTAAGTTACTTGGAAGAAACCGCTCATGTTTGGGACCCGCTCTCCCCCATGGAGGCACAAGAGCTATTATCCGGGCTATCCGCACCGTGGTGGATTTCAGGCGGATGGGCCATTGATCTCTTTATCGGTCGTCAGACACGTCCTCATGGGGACCTGGATATCCTGATCCTCAGGGACGATCAACTCATATTCCAGGAACACCTTTCTGATTGGGATCTAAGCGACAGGAGATCGCCAGAGTTTACGACATGGGCCAAAGGCGAATTCCTGAATCCACCCATTAATGACATTTGGGGGCGCCGTACGCCAGAATCCCCCTGGGCGATCCAATTGATGCTTATGGAAACAGACGGGGATTCGTGGGTTTTCCGTCGTGAACCGAAGATCACCGGGCCAATTTCCTTCCTGGGACGGATAACCAAATCCGGAATACCTTACCTCTCTCCGCAGATTCAGCTTCTCTATAAGGCGAACAATCTACAGATCGATCGGAATAACGCCGACTTCAGGAATACTCTGCCGCTCCTCAACTACGAGGAAGCTGCGTGGCTAAAACGATGTTTGGAGCTATGCTATCCTGGACACGAGTGGATATCAAAGCTGAGTCAAAGAATGAATAATTCTACTCCAATCCAATTGTCTCAATATCAGCCAATCTGGAAGCGGGAATTTAACGTGGAAAAACGTAAGCTCTGGGATATATTCGGTACGGCAGCTATAGAGATTGAACATATCGGTAGTACATCCATTGAGAAACTGCCATCGAAACCGATAATTGATATTGCCGTTAAGATTGAAAATCACAAAGATGCCGATGGCTTCATAAAAGCCCTTGCTCAAATAGGGTACGATTTCTACCCCACCCGATCCAGTACCGAACGGCACTTCTTTGCCAAGGGCACCCCTGTCAAGTTCCATCTGTCTATTGCCTATACTGACCGTGGAGGATTTTGGGATCGTCAGATCCTTTTCCGCGACTTTTTGCGATCTAATCAAGAAGCAAGAGATGAGTATGCAAAACTCAAAGAAGAGTTATTACAGAAAGACCCATCTGGTAAGGGTTATACAGAAGGCAAAACCGACTTTGTCCATCGAATCCTACATTTAGCGGAAAAGAAAGGTAAAAAACAAAGAGGATAGTATTCACTGGCTACTTCCATTGAGGAAGATTCAGACTCTATCCTCAATAATACGGATGCAAAATACGATGCACGTAATCGATCTCACCCCCTCCCAACTTCAGAGCTACAGATCCATCTGGGGAAGTTTCACAGACTTCGGTTGGACTTTCGCTGGCCCAGAAAGGACATTTGGTTTCTATGGGAGACTAAGAGTAGATGAAACTGGATCGATCGATCTTCTCGATCTGTGTGTCGCATGCTCAGGAAAGCATTCAGAAAACGGACCGTCCTTTAAGGTTTTGGCACTCAAAGAGGCACTTCGTCGGTCTCAATCCAAACCCGAAGAACGGGATCAATTCCGGATCTATTTCACATCCGGGACACCCCATCGTGGGACCACAGATAGCCATCTTGCAATAACCTATGGAAACGCGGATGACCTCTGGGATCATCACCTTGAACGATTTCGACCAAAACCCGAAGCCTCTGGTAATCCCCTTATAGAGCGAAGTCATTACTATCCAGTGAGTCAGAATGCAAGCCCTGCTGAAGCGAGGAAAGTCTCACTGGCTGAATTATCCAACCTCCTCTCTCAAAGTCCCGCAATCGCGATCACTGGCGCAGGCATCTCAACGGGAAGTGGTATTCCAAGCTTTCGGGGAGAGAGAGGATTGGAAAGGCATTTCCCGCTGCATGAACCATTTCCAGGTACAGTTGCGAATCTGATGATCGAGAAACCACACAGACTGGCTCAGGTACTCGCGCAGTTCCAGGCCGCATTCATTCAGGCAGAGCCGAATGCTGCCCACAAGGCACTGGCACATCTCGAAGAAATCGGTACAATCCGTCGCATCATCACCGGGAATGATGACAAACTCCATGAACGGGCGGGATCCAGGAGGGTGCATCTGAAAAGCCATACATATTTCGAACCTGACGGAAAGGGGTGGAATTGGTTAAAGGAAGGAAAAATCCTCCTCGCCATAGGCCTGGGCAGAGATGAGCATGGTTTGATCAGTTATTGCCGTGACCAGGGGACTCTAATTACAGCAATCTCGCCAAATAGACCCGAATTTCTGCATCAAGAGGATCTATTTCTAAAAGGCAAAGCAGAAGACATACTTCTCCACCTCAAAGAGTGATCCCTCAATTATACGAATGGAGAGTCTAAATGAGTACGTGGCGTGAATTGACATTTCCGATCAACGCCTTAAAGGAGACGGTAATCGTTATTGAGGATGACCGCGCGAACATACTTGCCGATCCACTGCGTTGGCTCATCCTCGAAACTCTTAGCGACGGAAAGTCGGTTGCAGAAATCTCGCAGACATTGGAAATTACTGATGCCCGGGTGCTGTATCACTTGAAAAATCTGGCAGAAACAGGTGTCGTACATTTAAAGGAAGGTGAAACTGACCCCAATGAATGGCGTTGTTCGCCAGCAGCGGGTAAGATTCGCGTTCGAGAGGACCTCCTCGCAAACAACCAGGTTGCAGAGGCCATGCCAATCGATGTTATCAGCCAGTTCAATCAAGCATTTCGCGAAGCTGCCGAGGGCTTGTACGGTTCGACATTCCAGACATCCGTCAATCACAACCGCGCGCGGCTATCTGAAGAACAGGCATCCGAATTCAGTCGTCGATTATTGGCACTTATAGAAGAATACTTTCCGCCCGGAAAAGGAGACCGCTCAGGTATCAAATACGGATTTTACGGAATTCTCACACCGATTGATCTTCATCCTCTTGGCGACACTGAAACTGAGGAGTAAAGCACAGGGAGATTGTCAATATGGAGCACATGAAAGAAAATGTAGATGTTCTGGTCATTGGCGGTGGTACAGCGGGCACCATTGCTGCGGTACAAGCTGGGCGCACGGGACTTCGCACAGCCCTGATTGAATCCGGTAGCCAACTCGGCGGTGTAACCACAACGGGTGGGGTTTCGTTTCCGGGCCTTTTTCACGCCTGGGGAAAGCAAATTATTGCGGGTATTGGGTGGGAACTCGTTACAAAAGCTGTGGCACTTGACAGTAGAAAATTGCCAGATTTTTCAGTACCTCCCGAGCGCCATTGGATGCACCAAATTCGCATCAACGGTCCAGTATATGCCGCACTCGTCGAAGAAGCCTGTACGCAAGCAGGGGTGAAATTACATTTCTACGAAATACCGACTCGGGTTTCAGAAACGGACACGGGCTGGACAGTAGAAACCACAGGCAAAAGCATGCGCCGCACTATATGGGCCAAACAGTTAATTGATTGTACTGGTGGCGCAAATATTGTCGGGCAGATCGGTTTTCCGCGTTTGCGCGAACAAGAAACCCAGCCCGGCACGTTGATTTTTGAACTCGGGGGTTATAATGTCGAATCACTGGATGAGGAGGTCATTCAGGCGCATTTTTCTGCTGCCATTAAAGATGGCCGCTTGCAACACGGCGATGTAATGAATCCACAGGTGCGATTTATCAGTTATCTTCGAAAAGGCGGAAATGCCCAGCATGTATTTGGTGCTGATGCATCAACCTCTGACAGGCATACAAAAACCAACATAGCAGGGCGACAGGCACTATTGCGGATTCTGCGTTTTGTGCGTTCTCTACCAGGGTGCGAAAACGCATGTGTTTTGAAAGCTCAGGCAGAAACAGCCGTGCGTGAGACCTATCGCATTGTTGGCGATGTGCAAATAACCCATGAAGATTACACGAGTGGACGATTTTTTGATGACGCCGTATCCTATTCTTTTTACCCCATCGATCTCCACGACCGCGATGGCATCAAACCCAGACCGCTATCCAAAGGAATCGTTCCCACCGTCCCTCTTCGCGCGCTTATCCCCAAAGAGAGTCGCAATTTGCTGGTCGCTGGTCGCAGCGTGAGCAGTGACCGGTTGGCGAATTCCGCTTTACGAGTACAGGCGTCATCTATGGCCATGGGACAGGCTGTGGGTGCTGCCGCTGCATTATCTGTGCGTCTGGAAACCACACCTCGAGAAGTCCCAATTTCCGATTTGCGCGAATTGCTTTTGTCACATGGCGCAGTTGTACCTGGTTTAGATAAATAGAGGATTATGATAAACCTGATCTAAAAAGGAGATCGCAATGGCGAAAATAGATTTGCCAGTAATTACGCGAAGCAAGCTGGTATCTGACTTATCAAAACTGGGGATTGTCCCGGGCGATACCCTGATGCTGCACGCGTCTGTCAAGGCAGTCGGCTGGATCGTTGGCGGACCAGATATTGTGATTCAGGCAATTTTGGACGTGATTGGACCTTCGGGCACCTTGATGATGTACATAAAATGCGAGGAGCCTCTGAACGAAATTGAAGATTGGCCAGAGGACTGGCAAAAAGCGTACCTGGCGGAATGCCCACCGTTTGATCCTAAACGGACACGCGCCTTCCGCAAGTGGAGCATCCTCACCGAGCACCTCCGAACATGGCCCGGCGCGTATTGCAGCAACCATCCCGAAGCAAGAATGGCGGCTATTGGCGCAAAAGCGGAGTGGATCACATCGGATCATCCCCTCCAATTTGGTTATGGTGCAGGCTCCCCTCTCGCAAAATTGTGCAAAGTCAGGGGGCGAATACTACTGCTTGGACCACTCTTTGATAGCCTGACGATTCTACATTACGCAGAGCATATTGCTGACGTGCCCAACAAGAAAACTGAGCGCTATCGGTGGCCCATCTTGCGTGATGGCAAGTGCGAATGGATAGAATTTGAGCAATTTGACACTTCTGGTGGCATCGTCGATTGGGGCCCCCCCAATGGCGACTATTTTCTTTCCATTGTAGAGAAATATATGACCCAGGCAAGCTATGCAACGAGACGGGTTGGAGCCGCGGAATCCTATTTGTTCGACGCCAGGGTTCTGACCGATTTTGCCGTTACATGGTTAGAGGAGCGGTTTGGTTAGATAGAGAAATTGCCAGTAATGGACGGAATACAAAATGACCGTCACAATCCGTAAGTCAAACAAGTCGGATATAGCCGCTATCCTTTCGCTGCAGGAAGATCTGGCATCCGAAGGCGCAATATGGGGTTATGGGCCCGATCCGGTGGAAGTATGGAATGATCGCGACCTGGATTGGCTCTTTTTGGCGATAGATGGCTGTGAGCCTATTGGATTCATCTATTGTGTAGAACGGTCGTATGATGGCGAATGTGTATTCCCTGAAGGCAGCCGTATTCTTGAAATTGTTGAACTGTATGTGCGTCCAGAATCTCGCCATAGTGGAATAGGCCAGCGACTGGTCAAAACTGCCCAATCAAAAGCAAAAGCCGCTGGATTCAGTCACATGCGACTCTACTCGGCAGCGAAGCGTTTCGATGACATCCTGGCATTTTATCGGGACTGTGGATTTGTTCCCTGGTACCTTGAAATGGTGAAACCAATCGAGACTAAATAAGGCGATGTGCCGTTTGCTATAAAATCCCTTGCAAGTTGACTGCAATTTGGATATACTTCGGATATACATCTGGGACTGCTGATTTCAAGGAGATACACGATGGTGACTAAAGTTCAAAAATGGGGCAATAGTCAGGGACTCCGATTTTCTAAAGCTATTCTGAAGGAAGCCCATATCAATGTTGGAGATCAAGTCAATATCTCTGTTAAAAAGGGACAAATCATTGTTGAACCTGTGACAAAAGTGCGGGGAAAATACGATTTGCGTGAACTGGTTTCCAAAATGCCCCAAAATTATCAAGTCGAAGAGTTGGACTGGGGAAAGCCTATAGGGAAAGAAGTGTGGTAAATGCCAGAATATATTCCCCAAAAAGGTGATTTCGTCATTTTGACTTTTGATCCACAGGCCGGACATGAGCAAAGAGGCCGTCGTCCCGCTTTGGTAATCAGTAATACACTATTTAACAGGCATACAGGACTTGCTATGGTGTGCCCAATCACCAACACCTTTAGAGATATTCCCCTTCATGTTGCGATCCCCAAAGGACAGGCCATTAGTGGGTATATCATGGTGGAGCAGATTAAATCAATCGATTACAACAGCCGAAAGGTAAAGCGCGTATCTAAAGCACCTCAATCTGTGCTTAATGAGGCGTTGAGTATTCTGGATGCCTGCATATATGATCCTACTTAAGAGTGCTTGAACAAATAGGGCAACAAAAGGGCTCTCTATGGAAGAGTTGAGCATTCGCAAGGCAGATGCAGTTGACAGTGACTTTGTCTTTGCCGTAAAGAAGGCCGCATTCCGCGAATATGTAGAGCAAGTCGAGGGCTGGGACGATACACATCAGAGGGGATTACACAATAAGCGGTTTGATTCGCAGGATTTTTGCATTATCCAATTTCAAGGGAACGATATTGGCTTCTTCTCCACATCCTGTACTTCCGATTCTCTCAAGGTCCATCAGTTTTTTATTCATCCAGAGTATCAGGGTATAGGAATCGGGTCAGCGTGCATGACACGCATTCTCGCTGATGCCGATGTTTCAGGGAAAGCTGTGAATCTGCAAGTATTAAAGATCAACATCCGCGGCATCGCCTTCTACCAGAGACTGGGATTTTCAATCGTCGATGAAGATTCTACACATGTTCAGATGAAAAAACTGCCAGCACCTATAGACCCGGTGCTTCAATAAAACGCGTTAGTTCACAGATTTTACCGTCCAAACAGATCGGTGGTCGATCTGGATTCATTCCCCAGGGATCCATCTCCCTTTCCGATCAATCATTAGGGGAAAAAACAGTGAGCATACATCGCATCACCGCAATGGTTCCAATAACCGATTTGGATCAAGCCATAACCTTCTACTCACAAGGCCTGGGGTTCCAGGTCATCCAACGTAAAGACGAGTGGGGCCACGCCCTGCTGGAAGGTGAACACGGATGCCAGGTGATGATAGACCGTTCGATACGCACGGAATCGAATGCCTCAAACGTCGTTTACTACTATACATCCGATATTGAAACATTGAGAGACCGCGTGATCGCCGCGGGTTTCGAACCCGATCCTATCCGGGTAACTTTTTACGGCCTGACAGAATTTCGAGTTCGCGATCCCGATGGCAATCAGGTCTGGATCGGCGCGCGTGAGGCTCCCGATACCTATTTAAACTCAGGAGATCGTATATGAAAAACCCAGCAACACCATTAAAAACAAATACCAATCGCATGACACCCGATGAAATTCAGCACTGGGAACGCAATGGATATTTTGTGCGCGAAAACGTCTTTTCACATGAAGAAAACGACGACCTGCGACAGGTCGCCGAAGACATTGTCGCAGGCAAACGAAAAATGCCAATGGTCCACATCAACCAGAATGCCCTTGTCCGAGACGGCAAAGACACGCGGTCTGGCATCTACGCCATGCACAAAATCCATCACCCCAGTTGCTACATCCCGGAATTCCTTGCCCGCGTGCGCGATCCACGCTTGACAGACCCGGTTGTCGATATTCTCGGGCCAGACATTCTGGGCATCAACAACCTCTTCATCTGGAAAGCACCCGAAATCGGATTGGGATTCCCCTGGCACCAGGACAAATTTTATTTTGGCAGGCGGTTCAGAACAGCAACGACCGTCGGCACCTGGACGGCAATTGACCCCGCCGATCGCGAAAACGGCTGCCTCTACGTAATCCCCGGCAGTCACAAACAGGCAATCTCCGAACACGATGACATTGAGGGATCACAGCAAAATGAATTTAAACTCGCGCGCAATGCTCGCGATGAGGATGGCATTCCCGTAGAAGTCCCTCCCGGTTCGGCCATCTGGTTTCACTCCCACCTGCTGCACAAAAGCACAAATAATCACAGCCAGCGATTTAGACGCAGCTATGTATCGCATTATCTGAGCGCGCAAGCAGAATGGATGAATCCGGAAAACGCCGGCAAAGGCCAGCCCATTATGTGGATAAGAGGACGAACCCACCCCGGTAAAGTTCAGGAAGTCACGCGAGACGTTGTGCCCGCCGAGTAAAATACTCTGATAACTATTCAAAGGCATCCAAATGCAAAAACATAAATCGCACCGGGACACCCCCGAACGCGATCAATACGGCGGCTGGACCGGTAAAAAATTTGAGGCAACTGGTTTTTTTCGCATAGAAAAAGACGAAAGATGGTGGCTCGTAACGCCCGAGGGAAATGCGTTTCTGAGCTTCGGAATAAACCACCTGCATCCCCATCTGTGGAAACAGGACTACAATCGCGAAGCCTGGAAAAAGCGGTTGGGCATAGACAATCTGGACAGCCGCGAATTCACACCTGCCCTCAAAACCTGGTTCCTGCAAACATGTCGTCAATACGGCTTCAACACAGTAGGCGTACACACAGAGTTGTCAGCCGTCAATCGCCCGCAGCCATCTATCCCCTATATGCAGTCGATTCACTTTGTCGATATCCCACACTGGCAGGCAGAAATACCCGACAGCAATTTTTTGGATGTCTTTTCAGAAACATTTGCCTCACACTGCGATCAGATGGCAAAGGAGTTTGCCGCGCCTGCAAAAGATGATCCCTTCCTGCTCGGTTATGCCATGACCGACTGTCCGTTATTTACAGAAGAAGATTGCCGAGAACGCCCCGACGTAATTGGCGGCGCACGGCGAGAAGCGCGAATCGGCTGGCCGCGGCGACTGCGCAATTTTGGTGCCAATGCACCGGGCAAAAAGGCTTATGTTCAGACTATGCGCGATATCTATCGCGGGCAAATCAGCGACTTCAACACAACTTATGGCACACAATTCGATTCATTTGACGCGCTCCAAACAGCCGAGAATTGGCGGCTGCACACTGATCTTTCCAATGGAAACGAAACCCGCGACAATATTGAATTCCTCCAAAAAGTCGTCGCAAAATACTACCAGACAACGCGGGATGCGATCCGCCGATACGATCCGAACCATCTGTTTGTCGGCGACAAAATCAACGCCAACACAGATGCGCTGGATACCCTATTGCCCATTACAAGCCAATTTACCGACATCGTATTCTATCAGATGTATGCGCGATACGAAGTGCAAAAACCCGGGTTAGATCGCTGGTACAGGACCGCCGACAAGCCGCTGATCAATGGCGATTCTGCTTTCACGATGATCACAGACACCATGCCACGGCCCTACGGCCCCGTGGCCGACAACATTGAACAGCGAGCCGAATGGACCGATGAGTTCTTTCGGAACGCCTTTGCACGCCCAGAATTTATTGGCTGGCACTATTGCGGCCTGATCGACGCCTCCAACCTCGTCGCTCAAAAACAGGACCGCCAGCATTCCGGATTGCTCACCGGCTACGGCGAACCATATCCCGACCTCCTGAAAGTACTCAAGACCTGCACAAACGAAATGTACGAGATTGCTACACACAAACTCGGATAAAGAACCCTGATGACTATTGACAACGTCAAAGACTGCCGGAACTTCTACATCAAAGGAAGAGCAGTTGGCCTCACCGAGTTCCTGATGGAAGATTATAGACCATTCTACCAAACGTGGAAGGATATCTCAACGCAGAGAAACTTCAATACGACGCACTATTGGGAATCCTACAAGGATTTCCTTGCACTTTTTACCAACCCGGACAGACCGCCACAACGGTTCAATGCCACTATTGTTCGTTTGAAGGATCAAGTTCCCGTTGGTCGCATCAGCCTTGCGCCAGTTCACCTTGAACCAGATCTGGGCATCTGGATCTATAAGCCTTTCAGATTTAAGGGATACGGAACTGAAGCTGTGCAAATCTCAGTGGACTTTATCTTCAGAGAATTCGACCTCGAATATATTGTGGCCGGGATATACGAGCACAATCAGCCAAGCATCAATCTTTTTACAAAAGTCGGCTTCTTTCGAGCCCCCGAACTCGACGAAATTGAAGACAACGATTTCGGTGGTGGTAAAATTACACAACTTGGATTTCGAATAAACAAAGCCCAAGATTCGGGAAAAGCGAAAACGCCAGATGACATAAAGATACAATAAGAGGCCGATATGAACGGTAGCCGACCGGCGCAGTGCTCAAGTATTTGGGGAGTCTCCCCAGAAGAAAGAGTAAGTGAAGATCAAATGAATGAGATTTGCGCAAGCATTAGGGACGATCTACTATCTACTGAACGTTGATGAATAAAAATAAAATTATACCATTCTACAGAAGGGACTATTTGGTAGAAGGAACTTAAATTGATTATAGGTTTCATAGGTGATATACACGGACGCGCCTGCCATGCCCTTGCCATTCTTCTGACCTGGCAGTCAATGCGAAAAAAGAAGTTTGACCTTGTCGTTCAAGTTGGTGATCTGGGGGTTATGCCACTACCGCAGAATGGTGAGATTCCCTACGATAGATTCTCCCAGTGGGATCCGGCTGTGTACGATTTGTGTAGCCTCATCCTGGCAGAGGGGCCAAATGCACAACTCGCACGGGATACACGGGCGCAATTGACATCTTCGATCCTTGTGGTAGCAGGCAATCACGACGAATTCTCTGCTATTCGAAATGCTATAGAGACAAAATCTTCTGTACCCATTCCACTCGACCCGCATGGTCTCTTCGAGTGCGTACCTGACGGCTTTATATTTGAGGTGGGAAAGGAAGTGATTGGCTTTTGTGAAGGAGGAGACCCGGAGGCTCTTCAACACAACCATCCAAACGGTATAGATATTCTCGTTTCACACGAAGGAGGATTTGGAGTTGGCGCCGATGCTGATAACCTCGCCGAAGGACCTCAGACTTTGCTCGAATATCTGAGGACATCGAAACCTCGCTACCATGTATTTGGACACTTTCACCATCCAGTCGCCCCGAGAAAAGTGTATGAGACAGAGTGCATACAGGTCGCCAGTGTGGTGAGCAACCCCAGAGATCCAGAATTACAGGTTATCAACGAAGGATGTATTGGTGCGCTCAATACAGAGACCGGCGATTTTGAATTTGTAAGCGGAGATTGGCTAAGCACCTATAAACGTGACGGGGGATTCCAATTGCTGGCTGACGCTATCAATAGAACCTCTCGGCGTAGAATCAATTAGAAGGAATTACAAAAATACTGTGAAAAAGTTGGCAGTGTATTCGCATGCAGAATGCCCCGAACTACAAGAGCAGAAATGGAATTCACGGACAAACTGGCCCGAGTTCATCTTTCATGCTGAGGGGCCTAAAGAAATAACAGCCCAGTTGCTCGCGAAGTTTCCCCAGTTTCAACTCTATTACTGTGAATCTGGAGATCAACTGGCTGCCTATAGTATTGCAATCCCCATCCCGTGGACCGGCCATGACGAAGACTTACCAGAAGGCTGGACATCAGCGCTGGAATTGGGCTTGAGAGGAGAACCTCAGAACCGTACAACTCTCTGTGCATTGGGAGTCGATATCAGACCGGATTACCAGGGACAAGGGTACAGCCGAGAAATTTTGCTGGCCATGAAGCACATTGCCGACTGCCATGGATTCTCATTCCTCATCCCCTTCCCTGGGTCAGAGGTATTGCACAGGAGCTTCCTTTCCGATCGAACTCTTTTGAGGGAGCCTATGCTACATGGGCGTATTTTTTTCCTGCTATAGGATATGGAAAAGAGGGATTAGAGGAATTGATCAGAGTAATCAAGCCTCAAGGTCCGATCTGCATTGTAGATAATGCAGGAGATGACGAATTCTGCGGTCTTTTTGAGCGCGATATTTCCAGTGATTCATCCTGGTGGCATAAAAGAGGTTTTGAGAGTCATATTTTGGAGACCAATTTTAAGTTTGACTCCATAGAGGAAGCCCAGGAGCTTCTGTCATTTTATTGGACGCTCAATGGGCGCAAATCAGGTAGCGAAGTAGATATCGAGATTGAGTATAAAGTGGTAGTTTTCATAGGAAAAAAATGACCCCACTTCTTCAAAAAGCTTTTGAGAGAGCCACCAAACTCCCACAAGAGAAACAGGATCAATTTGCGCGTTTCCTGATGGCCGAACTTGAGTCGGATCAGCGATGGGCTGAGTTATTTAGCCGCCCTGAGTCCGAGGATTTACTGGAGCGGTTGGCCGATGAGGCCATTGTAGCACACAGAGCCGGACGGACAAAACCTCTCAATGTTAAGCTCTGGAGAAATTAAGTGGTCGTTTCATGTCCCGAAATGGGAACTATCACAGATAGCGATCTCACATACGTAGTTATTGTTGCTGAGACCAAAGGCAAATGGATCTTCTGCAAACACAAAGACAGAGATACATGGGAAATTCCCGGCGGACACATTGAGCCTGGGGAGAAGCCGATGGAGGCTGCGGCAAGAGAACTACAGGAGGAGACTGGCGCAGAAGTTTTTGAACTGAAGAGACTCTGTGCATATTCGGTAGAACACGAGGAACGGACCTCTTATGGCCTCCTGTTTCACGCTCACGTAGAAAAACTGAAGAAAATGCCCAATTCTGAAATATCGGAAATCTCTCTCGATAATGATCTTCCGGAAAAACTGACCTATCCGGAAATTCAGCCTGATCTTTTCCACAAGGTCAAAACCGAGTTAGCCAAATACCGCCGCTAAAAGGAGACATACGCGAAATGGCAACGCAATACACTTCTATAACGGATGAGCAGGCCGCGCTCATCGAGAACGCTCCCCTATTCTTTGTGGCGACAGCCGATCCAAATTTGGAAAACGGACCTGATGGGACAGGTGCTGTAAATTTGTCGCCAAAGGGTGGAACACCCTTGCATATTCTCACGCCAAATCGCGTTGCCTACCTCGACTATCCCGGCAGTGGGAACGAGACAGCGCGTCATGCGATCTCTGGAGGTCCAATCACGATCATGGTGTGCTCATTTGAGGAAGGTGATGCGGGCATTGTCCGACTCTATGGACAGGCGCATATCGTTGAGCTTGACGACTCGCTTCTCGCACGTAAGATGCTCAAAAGACCTGCTCAAGAATTGAAGAAACCTCGGCAAGTGATTGAAGTGAACATTGAAAAAACGCAAACGAGTTGCGGCTATGGGGTTCCAATCATGGCGCTGGTCAGAGAGCGCCGTGTGGCTGATCGCGGTAGGAAATACAAGGGACCGAGATAGCATTTAAAAGGAGACATCCATGGATTTTAAAGAAGGCCCGATAGACTACGAGGCTTTCGGTGCAAAGGGCGACGGCGTCACGGATGACATGCCGGCGATCTGCGAGGCACACGCCTATGCCAACGCGCACGGGCTGAGTGTCAGGACAAAGCCAGATGCGACGTACCATCTCGGTGGTCAGGCACTGACCGCCGTGATCGCAACCGATACCGACTGGAACACCTCCCGTTTCACGATCGACGACACACAGGTTGAAGACCACAAGGCGCATCTCTTTGAAGTACGCTCGCTGTTGGAACCGGAGGAACTGCAGATCGATCGGCTCACGAGAGACCAGAGACAGGTGGATACGCGGCCGAAGCGCGACTGTCACGTCCTCGTGGAAAACGCGCACAAGAGACTGTATATCCGGCGAGGACTCAACCAGAACGACGGCACTCCTCAGCACGACTGCTTTGTCCTGCGCCGAGACGGCTCGGTGGAGGCGGACATCGATTGGGAATACGATCTGATCACCCGGGTGGAGGCGCGGCCAATTGACGACCAGACGCTCTACCTGCGCGGCGGCGTCTTTACCACATTTGCCAACCGCGAGCACCACCCAAAAGGTTACAACTACTGGAACCGGAACATTGTGATCTCCCGCTCGAAGACAGAAGTCGCGGGCCTGACCCACTATGTCGTCGGCGAGACCGCCGTGGGCTGTCCTTATTCCGGATTCATCAGCGTGCAACAGTGTGCCTATATCACACTGCGCAACTGCTTCGCCACCGGGCACAAAATCTACTCGACCATCGGCGCGGCGGGTAAGCCAGTCAGTATGGGTACCTACGACTACAATGCGAACAACGTCGTGGGATTCACAATGATTGGATGTCGGATGAACCACATCACCGACCGCACGCGCTGGGGCGTGATCGGATCCAACTTCTGCAAGGACATCCTGCTCGAGGACTGCCATCTCTCCAGAATGGACACGCACATGGGTGTTTCCGGCACCTACGTTATCCGTCGCTGCACCCTGGGCCATATGGGGCTAAACGCGATCGGCAGAGGCCAGCTAATAGTCGAGGATTCTACGTTGTACGGCAGTAGCCTGGTCTCCTTTCGGCGCGACTATGGCAGCACATGGGAGGGAGCGCTCGAGATCCGCAACTGCCGATGGATTCCGGCTTGTGGAGACATCTGTCAGCCTCACATGATCAATGTTGCCAACGACGGCATGCACGATTTCGGATACCCCTGCTCTATGCCCGAAGAAGTCGTTATCGACGGACTATTCGTAGATGATTCCAATACGCCCGATAATTACAAGGGCATGTACTTATTCACCACCCCGGACGACTTCCACGATGGCGTAGAACAGGCCTCCGCATCTGAGCAACGTCCTTTCCCATACACCCCCTGCCGGCAAGTAAGGCTCCGGGGGCTGACGACTGCCAGCAACCTGAGACCGCGACTTTCGCCCAGTGCGACGATGACTGCCCACACGGCCGTCATCGAAGAGGGCTGAGGGAAGAGGAACTTAAATTGATTACAGGCTTTATAATGCTGACACGATCAATAAAACCTCTCGAAATATGGGGTAAACCAATGATATATCGAAGTCTGTTTTTTCTCGCTATATGCGCCACCTATCTGGGCCTGACGTCTGCGGCATTTGCTGGCGCGTGGACTCAGAAAAAGGGTGGCTATTATTTCAAAGTCGGAGCCAGCTATTTGAACTCGACCATAGATATTGATGCCAACGGCGAGCAGATTCAGAAAGCAAATATGGGGGAACTGAGAGACCTCAATTATTCTGCCTATCTGGAATACGGCCTGCTGGACCGGCTAACGCTTGTATCTTCCGTCCCCTACAAACGGCTGCAGGATACCCGCACCCTGAGAGATCTCGATGAGGTTATTACAGGAACAGCTCTGGAGCGTCGATGGGGGTTTGGCGACATGGAAATGCGTTTGCGGTGGCTTTTGGCCAATCAGCCCGTGGTCGCATCACTGGCCATAGGGGGTAAAATTCCACTGTGGCACGATGACGACCCCAACACGCGGGTTCCCCTGAGTTCTAAAAAGATGGATGCAGATATTCGGCTGTTACTGGGCCAGTCGCTGTACCCTGCTCCAATTTACGTGACCGGAGAGATAGGCTACCGGGTCCGCGGAGGAGACATCAGTAATGAATGGTTTTATGCCCTGGAGGTCGGGATTACAGTGGACCGGTTCCTGTTCAAAGGGTATCTTTCTGGTATCCGTAGCTTCGGAACATGCAACCCGGTTGAAGAGGTGGGATTGATCGGTGACCAGAGTGTCTTAAAACTCTCTCCTGGAGTGATTTACCGTTTAACCGATTGGATGGAACTGAGCGTGGATATGATTCGCATCGCAACGGGCTGCAACACCTCTGCGGGAAATACGTTTTTGTTTGGAATAGCATTTAAAAGATAAGCCGGGAATCTGATCAAGGAGGTTTTATATGCCAAAACGAGGTTGGGAAATACCCGAGAGAGAGGCCACGCCGGAAGATGTTTATATGAACCGGCGAAAGTTTATGGTGGCCACAGGAGGTGCCCTGGGAGCGTTAGCAGGCTGCGGACATGAGAAGATTTTTACCCCTGCTGAAAGAGCACCCACTACGCCGACAGAGGAGCCTCAACAACCACAACCACCGCAGCAACCGCAACAACCACAGCAACCTCAGGATCCACAGCAACCACCACAACCGCCACAGCAACCGCCGGATCCGCCGCAACCACCACAGCCGCCGCAACCGCTTTACCCCGCTCAACTCAATGATGAATTCAATGAACTGGACCGGCCTTTAACCGAGGAGTCAATAGCCGGATCATACAATAATTTTTATGAATTCAGCACCGGAAAGACGCAGGTGAAGCCGCTATCGGAAAACTTCATGACAGACCCCTGGACAGTGGTAATCAAGGGAGAGGTCCCCCAGGAAAAGACATACGATTTTGGTGATCTGGTCCGCGCTATTCCGCTGGAGGAACGGCTTTACCGCTTGCGGTGTGTAGAGGCGTGGTCTATGGCGATACCGTGGACCGGTTTTCCGATGAAAGCCCTCATAGATTTGGTACAACCGCTTTCTACGGCAAACTTCGTCAAGATGACAACCTTTCTGGATCCGAATCAGGCTCCTGGTCAGCTCAACGCCCCCCACTATCCCTGGCCCTATGTCGAAGGGCTGACGATGGAAGAAGCGACAAACGAACTCGCTTTTATAGCCACGGGGATTTACGGCCACGAAATGCCCAACCAGCACGGGGCACCCATCCGTCTGGTCGCGCCCTGGAAATACGGCTTTAAGAGCATCAAATCGCTCGTGAGCATTGAGTTTGTCCGCGAGCAGCCGAGGACCTTCTGGAATACGCTCCGCCCAAGGGAATATGGCTTCTTTGCCAATGTCAATCCCAAGGTCGCCCATCCCCGGTGGTCTCAAGCCCAGGAACGGTTTATCACCACCAATGCTTCGAATCCCGAAATACGTCCGACCCTGTTGTTCAACGGGTATGACAAATATGTAGAGAATTTATATCCCAACGAGCCGAGGTAACGGAAAGGACCACAGGTAGATAGAGCGATCCGCTGACATGATGGACGACCTGACCGACATACGCGAGTTTTACAACGCTGCCTGGGATGTAGAGGCGAACAGGTTGGAACGCCACCAACTCGAAGCAGATATCACCTGGCGCTATCTGAACCTATACCTTCCTCCTCGCGGCAGGCTCCTCGAAATTGGTTTCGGCACGGGATTTTATACCTTTCCCCTGGCAAAACGAGGCCACCAGATCACGGCTATTGACCTCGCCGACGAGTACGTCACCCGATGCAAGGCGAAAGCGGAAGAGCTTAACCTTTCTGATCAAATCGTTTTCCGCACTGGCGATGCGCGCCAACTGGATGGGATTCCGCGTGGCGAATTCGAAGCTGTTCTCCTCATGGGGCCTCTCTATCACCTATTACTTGAAACCGACCGAACAGCAGCCCTGCGATCCGCCTACGCCTGCCTGAAACCAGGGGGCGTAATCTTTTCTGCAATGATTTCCAGATTTGGCATTCTTGGGAACCTCGTCAAGGACAACCCTTCGTGGATTGAAAATCAGGAAGAGGTTTGGTCACATATAGAACAAGGCCACCGCCCCGCCAATGCTCCAAAAGGGGGTTTTCGGGGCTATTATGTTCGGCAGGAAGAAATCGCCCCCATGCATGAGCATGTGGGATTTCGCACCCTCAAAATTGCAGGTGTCGAGCCAGCTATCTCCGCAAACGACGAAAGCTACAACACGCTTAAGGGAAAACAGAGAGATCTCTGGTTGGATCTCCTATTCGAAATCAGCGCGGAACAAAGCATGGTGGCTTCATCCAGACACATACTCTACATCGGACAGAAACCAGACGATTAAAAAAGAGGTATCGATCAGACACAATGGCAACCGTTCACTTACTCTGTGGCCGACCGGGTTCGGGCAAGACCACTTTTGCTCGGGAACTTGAGAAGACTCATAGAGCCATACGATACACTTATGACGAGTGGATGGTTCAACTCTATGGCAGATCGCCCGAGCAGTTTGAAGTACTTTTCAACCGCGTTTCCAACCTGATCTGGCGCATTGCCACGCGCAATCTCGCCCTCGGCACAGATGTCATACTCGATAAGGGATTCTGGTACAAAAGAGATCGCGAAAATGTTAGGCAAGCGGCGGCGGCTATAGGCGCGGACTCAAAACTCTATTTCCTCGACGCTCCCATTGACGTACTGCGGAACCGGGTCCTAACACGTTCTAAAAGCGACCACGATGCACTCTGGATCAACGATCAGGCATTTACAGAATTCATCAATCGCTTTGAGCCTCCGAACGATGATGAAAATTTCGTACTTATCCAGACCGGGTAGAAAGCGCCTTCGCCTAACATGTCCTTGTCCGGCTTTGAGCTTACGTCATTCGCCCAACCACTATGTGATTCAGGTATATTAAAACATTATCTGATATGAGACTTGGATTACATGCTCAGTTCCCGACATCAATCTCATCTGACATATTGACATAGCATGGGTTCCATGTTATGATGCTATCATGATTCAATTGTTCCGGCGTACTGGCACTGAGGATATCCTCAATGGTACGTATTCCAACAAATCGTGTTCCAACTCATCCAGGCGAGATGCTGCTGGAGGAGTTTCTCAATCCTTTGGGTTTAACGCAACGCGAATTGGCCGATGCCATTCATGTTCCTTATCAGAGGATCAACGAATTGGTGAATGGTCACCGCGGTATGACGCCAAGCACAGCCCTGCGTCTGGCAAAATATTTCGATGTGTCGCCCGCGTTTTGGCTGAATCTCCAACTTCGTTGGGATCTGTATCAGGCCACCCAATCTGAGGCCGAGGAAATAGAGGCGATTGAGCCATGTGACATAGGACTTAAAGTATAAGGACAAGGCTGGTTCCCAGCCCACAGGCCACAATATTAGGTGACACCGTCCTCCTTTACCCCGATTGGAGTCATCCATGAAACTCAACCGCGACGAATTTTTAGAAACCGGCTACCTCATCGTCAAGGAAGCTGTGCCACGCGACAAACTCGAACGCGTCCGACAGGCGTATGAAACACTCGTTGACCGCCAGCGCGAAAACTGGAAAGCCGAGCGCGCGGGAAATGATCCCCCCGGAGGCGTATGGGAAACAGCGCCGCAGCCTCGCCTGCAACTCTCACGGCAGCCGCTCGTCAATCAGATCGACCAGGAGACCGCGCCAGCGGTCGAAGTATGGCTCGAGGAAAACATCCACGGGGTCAGCACAGAACTTCTCGATATCGCGGACGGAGCCGTCACAGAAATGATGATGATGTGCAATCCCATCAGGAATCACGGCCCGGCAAAGTGGCACCGAGATCATCATCCGATCGACACAGCACCGCTCCAGGGCTATATCGACGACATCCTCGAAGGAGGCCCGCGTTACGTCCAGTGGAACATCCCACTCTACGACGACAGCGTCCTCTGGGTGATACCCGGCAGCCATCTGCGACTGAACACCTCCGAAGAGAACGAACTATTGTTGGCAGACCCCTGCCGCCCACTACCCAATGGCGTACAGACACACCTCGAAGCCGGTGACGGCGTCGTCTATATCCTCCCCATCCTCCACTGGGGCAGCAACTACAGCCCCAAAATGCGGCGAACCATCCACGGTGGCTTCTCGACCCACACTTCAATCAAGGACCTCTCGTTTACCAACTACCTCTCTCCGCAGGCACAGGAGGCATTCGCGCGCTGGAACAACCGCAGCGAACAGATGATGCAGCACACGGAAGACGCACTGAGGGCTATTCTTGCCAAAGATAGCACCGCGTATCTCAGCGCCCTGGACAACCTCCATCCGTGGCGGGCCGAAAAAGGTAGAATTCTGTCAACCGTATTCCTCTGCAAAGCGGCACTTGCGATTCGACTGCGAAAAGATCCCCCACTTCAGGGCATCGCCGAAGACCTCCAGCGTCGCCTGCTGGGAAAACATCCCATCACGCTCAACTGGGGATCGAAATTCGCCGAACGATTCACCTCTGACGAAGCCTGCTTGCTCTGGGATCGCTTCAGCCCACTCGAAGCACTGCTCCAATCGGACGAAGAACACTTTGTGCCGGGCTTTCAGTCCATCCCTATGAAGCACTATTTCAACGAAATGCCCTCGGACTACAGCACGGCGGACTTCATCGCCAGTTGGACGGAACAGTAATTCCACCTCGCAGGAGACTTCATGCCCGTTTATATCCCCGAAGACGCCAGGCGTATCATGCCCGATCTGTTGCGCGACTTTGCTACCGCAGCATTGCACAAAGTCGGTTTGCCAGATGGCGATGCCGCGTTGATCGCGCGCTATCTTGTAGATGTGGATTTGCGCGGGGTGGCCTCACACGGCACGCGACAGTTGCGGCGGTATGTGGCTGAGTTTCGAGAAGGGCGCATTAACCCACAGCCCGAAATTGTCCAGATCATGGATGCCCCTTCAATGGCGATTTTTGATGGCGATGGCGGTGCGGGTTACCTCATAGCAACGCGGGCAACAGAGGCCGTCATTGAAAAGGCGAAAACAAACGGCATTGCCGTTGCGAGCACGCGCAATCACGGCCATGTGGGCAGCGCGGGGATCTACGCGCGGCTGGCACTAACGCGCGACCTGGCGACCCTTTGCGTGGCAGGGGGAATCGCCTGGACCAAACCGACGCGCCCCGATGCAACGGTATGGGATGCGATGTCTGCCCCCCCGATGTGTTTTGGCATACCAACTGCAGAAGGTCCGCCTTTTGTACTGGACATGAATGCAAACATGTTGAAAGACCGCAGCAAACTCGCCGAGGCATTGCAGACATTCCCGGATTTTATTTTTAAAAGTTTGGGCATGCGATTTACATCGTGGTTCCTGGCGGGTATTTTAGCAGGCACAGCAACACCTGAATCGCACAGACCAAAATTTTCAAGCGCCACGCGGGGATTTATGATTGTGGCGATTGATGTGGCTCAACTGGGAGACTTGGAGGCTTATAAGGCAGAAATCTCTCGCATTTTGCGCGAAAGCCGGTCACTGAACCCCATGCCGGGCTTGTCGAGCGCCGAAGTTCCCGGCAGTTTGGAATGGCAACGCGAACAAACACGCGAGCAAAGCGGTATCCCGCTGACCGAAGAACATCTCGACATGTTGCAACACATTGCCACAGAGATCGATGTACCCATTCCCTGGGAGTCATAAATGCACAACTCAAATTTCATCGAAATTCAGCAATTTAGACAGGGCTGGCTATTGGCTATTGTACTTGTACCTTGCATCTCAGCTTTGATCTATATAGGATTCAAGGTATTTCGGAACTGGCCAATGTCTGGCACCAATATGCTTATTTATGGTGCCATTGCTCTGGCTCTGGTATTAGTACCGGTGTTTATGCTTTCGATAAAGATGATAACTGAAGTCAAAAATGATGCCATTCACATCCGATTCTTTCCGCTGAAGAGAGAGAGAATCCCATTCTCAGAAATTGCAAAATGTGATGCCAGACAGTACAGCCCAATCAAAGAATATGGCGGATGGGGAATTCGATATGGAACTAAAGGAATGGCTTATAATGTGAGTGGAGATCATGGCGTACAATTGGAGCTAACCAATGGAAAGCGATTATTGATTGGCTCTCAGCGATCCGAAGAACTGGCAAAAACAATACGTTCCAAAACCTTTACAGAAGAGGAGGAAGGATGAAAATTTTGATCTTAACAGTACTGATGCTCATTCCATCGCGGATGATGGCTGCAGAGCTACTTGCAGGCCCAATGATAAGCCATACGACGACATCGTCGGCGATAATCTGGGTTGAGACAGACGCGCCAGCAAAGGTCACAGTAGATTACTGGACGCAAACGGGCAGAGCTATGACGATCACCCGTGCAGCAGTCGAGACAATGACCTCGGAAAGCTATCCCCACACTGGCACGGTGACACTGAACGGACTTGTGCAGAACACAAGGGTTCACTACGCGATTTCGGTAAATGGGAAACAGGTAAGAGCACTCGTTCCCCAGGTATTCCGTACAATGCCCGCGATGCAACCGCGACAGAATGATTCAACCTACGTCGCTGATTTCTCCGTGGGATTCGGATCCTGCTTGAACCCGGGAACACAGCCCATGCAACCTGCATTTGCAGAAGTCTTGCAGCACCGCCCAAACGCATTTCTCTTTATTGGCGACATCAACTACATGCCGGGACGATCCAGTCACTACGGCGAGGTCCCGGATCCAGTCCGCTATGCAATGGCGGGATATCATCGCGAAGTGCGACATGTACCGGAAATCAGAGCACTAATGGCAACGACGCCCAGCTATGGAATCTGGGACGACCACGACTATGGGCCCAACAACTCCGATCGCACATTCTCCTACCGGGAAGAAACCCTGGAACTGTATCGAAGGTATTGGCCGAACTCGGGCGGGGGCACTTCCCAGACAAAGGGGATCTTTCACAAGTTTCGAATTTCCGATGTCGAGTTCTTCATGCTCGACGACCGCTATCATAGGGACCCGAACGAAGCAGAAGACCGCAAGACCATGTTCGGACAAGGGCAGATCGACTGGCTGAAAGCATCCCTGAAGGCGAGTACAGCGACGTTCAAAGTAATCGCCAATGGAAATAGCATGGTCGTTGACTTCACGGGACGTGGCGAGCGCTGGGACAATTTCGGTACAGAGCGAGACGACTTCCTGAAATGGATGTTCGCCGAAAACATCACCGGTGTCGTCTTCATCGCAGGCGATTGGCACGTTGGGACGCTCAACCGCCTCTATCGCGAGGGACAGGACACCTATCCTCTCTTTGAATTGCTCAGTTCCAACGCCGCCGTCAGAACAGACCCAATCGTCCAGAGATCCCGCTCGGGCTGGCGCGGAAACCCACAGAGTATCGCAACCGTCTATCCCGGTTTCAACTTCGGGCTACTCCGTTTCTCAGGCCCCAAAGGCAACCGCGAACTAAACATGAAAATCGTCGATAAAGACGGGAACGTACAGATCAAATACGTGTTGGGAGAAAATGATCTGAGGTGAGCGGATGTAACAGGAGATGTAAATCATGAGCATTGATCAAACCGAAATTGAGCGATTTCAGACCGATGGTCTCGTGACCCTATCGCCAGATTTTCCTCGCTCATTACTCAACGCTGCGAATAAGGCCATTGATGCAATCGATGACTCTGATTTCTTCCCTGAAGAACGAGAGGATGCTTTTGGATGGTATAAGGGCGATGTCCTCCAACCTGAACTATTGAGACTTGTCTGTGATCCATTTTTCGAGTGCGTTTCAAAGACAATCTTGTGCACTGAGGCCGTCGAACTAACATTGGTATCCCTGCGCGTGACAAAACCCAGGCCCAACGCACAGACAGAACTCGAACCAGAACACGTTGATTTCAAGTGTAGAACTTCTGCCGCCCAGAGCACACCCGTCCCCATGCCCAGCAGCTTTTTCGTATGGCTAACCGATGTCCATGCCGACAATTGTCCATTATACTATCGCCCTGGCAGCCACTTACAGGTAATGCGTTACATGGACGATCACCCATCCGACAACAACCACGAACTTAAGCAAGTACCTCCCAATCTGGAATACGAAGATCCCATTCCTGTCTTTGCAAAACAGGGGCAAGCCTCCCTGATTTCGGGCCCAGTCGTCCACGGCGGATCGGTAACACCGGGACATCGAGAGCGCAGGCTTTTGGTCGTGGAGTTCAGAGCAAAAGGCACCACATTCCCCCTGTATGCTCAGTTAGCTGAACAAAGCCAAAGACACCTGCGAGAACTAAAGAATCATCTGCCACCTGATAAACTTCATCTCCTTCCTGATTAAAATACCATTTGGCTTAAGAAGGATATACAAGGACATCATCCTATGAAAGCCGTCTGGGCCATCGACCGTCTCAGAACCGACACCGAACGCGAACAAGCCGTCGATTTTGTGGCTAACCTTGGCTTCAACACGCTTGTTACCAATAGCGCCACTCCTGAAATGGTCGCACGCGCCCATAAACGAGACATCCAGATCATCGCCACCGTCTTCCCCTATTCCGACGACGACTTTGAAAATACCTATCCGCATTGCCTTCAGAAAATGCGCGAATTCGAATACAAAATTTCGGACGCCATTGTCGGACAACCGCATGGAGAGAGCTACCGCTGGCAATCGTTCGTCTTACCGAGAACAGTCCTCTGTTTCGAGCATCCCGAATCGCAGGCCGAACTCAAGAAGCGGGTTGAGCGCGCCCTCGAAATCGCCGACGGGATCGCCCTCGACGGCTTTGGCTTTGTCAACTACTACGCCTGTTTCTGTGACCGCTGTGAAACCCTCCGTAAAGAAGCGCGCGAGCAAACCCCCGACCTGTCCGACATCGAAATCATGGGAAAAGTATCCACGCAAACACTCATTGACGTTCACCGCCTCCTCTACGACCACGCTAAATCCATAGATCCCAATGCCATCGTCACCAACCACGTCTGGCCGCACTTCCTGCCCGACGAATACATTGGCGCCAAATACAAACTCGACTATTGCACACAGACCATCTCCTGGTTCTATCCCCCCGAATGGCGACTCGAACGCGTTGAAATGGAAGCCGCCGAAATGAAGCGTCTGGAAAATCCGGCGATCAACCGCTTTGTCCCCTTTATCGGCATCCACGACTTGCCTGGCTTCGTGCGCACGCCCGAACGCCTTGCCAAGGAAATAGAAATCGCCCTGAAATACGGCAGCGGCAATCTCGTCATCTCTCGCTTGAGCACCCTGCAGAAGCACCCGGAACTCGCCAGGACCGTAAGAGATGCTCTCAAGGAATGAGGAAAGCGCGATCCGCCACTCCGAGATTAAAGAGATCTCCAACCATGGCAATGATAATCCGAGAACCTTCCAAAAGCGATGCCAGAGGCCTGGCCGAAGTCCACGTTCGATCATGGCAAGCCGCGTATAAGGGGCAAGTGCCCGACGACTTTCTCGATAACTTGTCTGTTGACCGCAGAGAGAAGGATTGGCACCAACTTCTGAGATCTCCTTCAAATAAAGTACTTGTAGCCGAAGCAGAGCAAAGAATCGTTGCATTCAGCAGCTTTGGCCCCGTACGAGATGAAGGACTGGATAAAAACTCCGTTGGCGAAGTCTATGCGATCTACGCCCTTGAAGAATTCTGGGACCGCGGCATTGGCCGAAAACTGATGGAGGCTTCTCTCTCAGTCCTGCGTGAAATGAATTGCTCGACAGTAAAAGTCTGGGTTCTCGATACCAACCAGAGAGCAATTTCTTTCTATCAAAAATTCGGATTCGCTGCGGAGGACGTGCAAAAAGTGGGAGCCCGTGGAGAGGTAGAACTTAGAGAAATTCGATATAACCTGAATATGGTCTGAAATTCAAAGGAGGAATCGTGCCGCAAAAACACAGCACAATACGCGATGGTAAACGGCTCGTGTGGTACACCGAAAAACTCTGGAGACAGTCCAGAGATCTTCCTCCATTTGAAATTGAAATATCATCAATCAAAGAATTAGACGAAGACTGCTGGTTTGGGCAAAAGAAACCCACACTAAGAGAGATCGCGCGGCATTGTAAAAAAATTAACACTGCATCCCTGAAATATCCTATCATTCTAAATGCAGATAGCTCACTCATGGATGGCGGCCATCGCCTGTGCAAAGCGATACTTGAAGGGCGTAAAACCATAAAAGCAGTCCAATTCCCATCCATGCCCGAACCAGATGAGATCCAGGAGCTATCCCCCACAGCCCTATCTTGACTTTTGTAAAAAGGATTCCATCATGGAAACTCAGGACACACTCTTCTTACACGAAGAGATCACGCTATTGGCTTTGCAAGAGGAGAAAGGCACGTTGGCATTGGAGGCCAAATACCTGTACGCGATAGGTGCAGCCATCCTGGCTGAGCTTTTGTTAAGCAATCTCATCCGTGTTGAAGAAACGAAAAAAAAACTCGTCAATCCTGTCAGTACTACACCCATCGGTGAACCTGTAATTGACGAATGCCTTGAAAAAATCACCAGCGCAAAAAGACGTGCATCACTTCGTGATTGGGTTTCGCGGTTTGCCAGGATAAAGGATCTCAAACACCGGGTTGCCGCACAACTGTGCAGTCGGGGTACCCTTCAGGCAACTGAAGACAAGGTTTTGTTCATCTTCAAGCGAAAGCTTTATTCCCAGATTAATCTACAACCAAGAAAGAATCTGGTTGAGCGTTTACGTCTGGCTATCTTTACTGACACCAGAGATGTCGAGCCACGAACAGTCATTCTTGTGTCACTGATGAATAGCGCAGGGCTTCTGGAAATGGTCTTCGATAAAAAGGGCCTAAGAGACCGCAAAGCACGAATCGAACGAATTATTAATGGTGAAGCCACGGGACCGGCGGCGAAAGAAGCCATAGCGGCGATGCAGGCAGCCGTCATGGCAACTGTCATCATGCCGACCGTTACACAGATTACCGTTACACAGACAACCAGCAATTGATCGCTTCAGATGCGATATATAGGATTCACTGGACGATAATCACTATAGGAAGGAGACCATTATATGGCAATGATTGAGATGAAACAGATCGAGGCACTTGAGGATGCGACGGATTTGTTGCTGAATCCTGAGAAGCTTCGACAACAGGCAAAAGAGAATGGGTATCTGTTCTTTCGCAACCTGCTCAATCCGGAACGCGTAATCGAAGTTCGGCATCAGATCCTCGGCGTCTGTCGGGATCACGGATGGCTGATGGAAGGCTCCGAACTGACAGAGGGCATTGCAAATCCCGACATTCAGGTCGTCGAGAGCAAAGACCCGCGCTGGCAGGCATTTTATGATGATGTACTGAAAATTCGAGACTTTCACGCACTGGCACTCGAACCCCCTCTAATTCGGGCGTTTGAAGTTCTATTCGGCGAACATGTGCTCCCGCACAGCCGAAACATCTGCCGCCTTGTCTTCCCCGATACAGATACCCATTCGACCCCTCCGCATCAGGACAACTACTTCATTGGAGGATCGGACGAGACATGGACAGCCTGGATCCCCTATGGTGATTGTCCAGAAGAACTCGGTGGACTCGCTCTCGCCCGCGGATCACATCGGCGAGGTAAACTGGAGACATTCGAAGGCGTGGGACCAGGTGGCCGCCAAGTTTCCGTCGAAGAGGATTCCGTCTGGGTCGGTGGCGACTATATGTGCGGTGACGTAATTATTCTACACAGCCTGACCATTCATCAGGGGCGCGATAACGAGTCTGCAGACCGTCTGCGGATTTCATCTGATTACCGATATCAACCGCGAAGCCATCCAGTCCGAGAGGATTCACTACAGCCGCACATGAATTGGCTGACCTGGGAAGATGTATACGGAAAATGGGACGAGAGCGATCCGGTCAAATATTACTGGCAGAAATGGGATCTGGATGTTGTTGCGAGAGAGGTCTAATGAGGGGGATGAACTCCAATGAATAAGGAGTGGGTATCAGCCCTGGATACAGCCCGTGTGCTGCAATCAGGTACGTGGTGGGAGAGCCTGTTTCGGTATGCCGAGACAGCCTGTCTGGAGACGGAGGATAATGGCGCTGCCTTGACGTTTGAATTTACCGGTACAGGAGTGGCACTTGGTCTGGGACAGCACGCCGTGTCGGCCTACGGAAGACCTTCTCTGGGAAAACTAATTGTGACAGTAGATGATGGGAGTCCGCGCATCTTGTATCCGGGGAACGAAGCACGAGAGGTGGTACTGGCGAGGGGACTGACACAAGGGAACCACCTGGTACGCGTTGAGCATCTTCAGAACAGGGGCGAGATGGGCTGCCGTATATCTGGATTTCGAGTTCTGGCGGAGCATTCTGGAGAGCTGTCATTTGTACTCAACGGCGAGGAAAATGGATTCTTCGTAGATGCACGAGCGGTGGTACGCCAGGGTGGTCAAATAGTGCGGAACACGCTGGTGCGGAACTGGCTATCGGGGGCGTGTCGTCTGACCGGCCTACCCGCAGGAAAGGGATATTCACTGGAACTGATTGCGTACGGATGGGAGTCTCAAAAAATTGAAGAAATCGCGATTCAAAAAGGAAAAGAAACGCGCCTGCCACCAGTATATCTACACCGGAACCCGGAGACCAGACCACAAGGCTTCCGATTCCCAGTTCTGGGGCACCCGGCCATCCGTCGGCTCGGTGAATCTTTTCGGGTGCGGTTGGGGGCCTACGATCACACGATAGGACAAGTGAAGTTGTCGCGTCGGGTTGGGCCAGCTACGATCTCACGCACGGTAGCATTTGAGGAAGACCCAAGCGCGAGATTCTACTACGATCGGGAAGGTACGGTAAAGCTACCTCAAGACATACCACCGGGGTTATACGATCTATCGATAAGGGTGTCCGGATCACGGGGAGATTTCACGCGACAGTCTCCCAGAAGCGTGTACGTCGTTCGAGACTATCCGAAAGATCCTGTATTTATGACGTTTGGACACCTGGACACGCAGGGACAGTACCAGGCGGAATACGAGAGACAACTGGCCGAAGTCGCCAACCTGATCGCACCGGATATGGTCCTGATTAGCAATGCGGTGAACCCGGCGTATATCTCGGGATCACATCTGGTGCTGGAGATGCCCTATGCGATCACATTCGGCAATCACCAATTTTACGGACACGAGAGGTGGTATGGAGATCAGGTGGGAATCATCGATTATGGGCCAAACCTATGCATCCTGAATTTCGGACATCCCTGGCATGTGGATCTATCGCAAGCCAACGCGCTTCTATCCTCTCGGGCGAAGGCTAAGATCAAGATAATCAACGCATTCGAGCACAATGCGCCGGTAGAGACATTTCTGGATAGGCATAAGGCAAAGCTGATCCACGACGCGCATGGCCCCGGGGAAAAGGTGATGACCATTGGAGCCACACCCACGACTCGGGTGGGCAAAAGCAATAGCAGCAGTTTTCGGGTGGTGCGTTTTAAAGATGGTCATGTAACATCGGCGACCTATCGAGGAGATGCAGTTGCTCCCATTCCTTTTGATCGAGCGGGGCCACCGCCACTTAGCGTGACATACGATCCGGGTAACGACGGGAAACACGACAAAGTGACGGCCACAGTGACTAATATTCTGGAAGACGCGTTTCCCGATTGCCGGGTGACATTCGTGCTACCAGCAGGAGGGTACGCGGTGGATGGCGGACGTCTGGAAACGATGGTCACCAGCGACGATGAGAGATATACCGTGCTGACCGTGCGTGTGGCTGTACCTGCGGAAGGGACAGCCCGAGCCACAGCCTGGAAGAAGGAATGAACCATCACCTATTTGCAATTGTGATTTTTTCATAGATTCAGAGAGAAGGAGATAAGTGTGAAAACTAAATCTATATTTAAAACAGCCTCACCCTACTTGCAAGACGCCCTGAATCTCCCCGTTGAGAACCTGGAAGAAGCCATCCCTTTTTACGAAACAATCATGGGATTTCAGGTCGTATCTCGGCAGGATGCGCCCTGTAAATCCGCGATACTCGCAAGAGACGATATCCAGATCGGCCTGGCGGAAAATGGTGGTGATCCGACCCAAGAGGGTTGTTTTTTTGAAGTAGATGATGTCGAAGCCGCCTTCAACGAATTGAAAAACAATGGACTGCAAAATGACGACCCCGATTATCGGGTTGACCAACACGGCGATAAATCCTTCCGCATATTCTTCGTCATCGCACCGGACGGATTGTGCTATTGTCTTGGTCAACAGGTATGAACATTAATGGATCACCTAACGTATAAAAAACCGCGTATCTGCATCCTGGGTTGTGGGAATATCGGCGCGCTTCATGCGAAAAACTTGCAATGGCGGGCGGTGTTGTATTTTTGCAGTCGGTCGCGGGTAAGCGCGTACAAGTTCAATCTCAAATTTAAGGGCGAGGGCATCTTTGACGATCTGAACGCCGTATTGGAAAGCGATGTGGATGCCGTAGTAATCGCTTCCCCGCCAGAGCATCACAAAGACCAGGTAATCGCATTATTAGAAGCTGGCAAAGCCGTACTCGTCGAAAAACCGATGTGCATCTCGCCAGAGGAAATTGTCGAGATCGAGACCGCGCTGGAACGGGTCGAGACCCCCTTATTGATGATCGCGGAGAATTATTATTACAAACCCTCGCTATCGTACATCAAACACATGGTCGCCCAGGGCGATATCGGCGAAATGCGTTCAGTCTCAGTTAAAAAGCTCACAACGCAGCAAGCGCAGGGTTGGAAAAGCGCTCATGGTGCTTTGCTGGAAGGCGGTATTCATTTTATCGCCCTGATTTCAGATCTATTCGATGCAGTACCCGAACAGGTCGAAGCGATATTCCCGGGCTATTCAGGCAATACACCAGAGCGCGAATCTGTCGTGAGAATGGTCTATCCCACTGGCGCAATTGGCGAATTGCATTACTCGTGGCAAACACCCAGTTTGACAAAAGGCGTTTTTCAACATTCTTATATCGAAGGATCACACGGACGCATTGTTTTTGAAAGCAATGGTATTTATATACGCAAACCCCAGAAAGGCTTTCGGATTCTCTGGCCCGGTCTAAAAGATTTGATGGGCTATCGCGCGATGACGGCAGATTTTTTATCCTGCCTTCAAAATCGCTCACGTCAGCCATATTCGGATTTTGCACGCGCAAAACGCGATTTAAAAATTGTATTTGATGCGTATGCGTGCAGTGGCTAAAAAATTGTCATTCTCCAATCGCGAGGTATGGATGAGTGTGAAGCACATATTCTGGCAAATAATCGCCATCGTCTTTATTACACCAGTGTTCGCAGAGGATGTTAAAGAATCGTCCGACGAGCCTAAAACCTACGAATTTGAAGAGATTGTCGTAACTGGTTCCCGCATCAAAAGCGCAGAGAATCTTTCGCCTGCGCCAGTCGTCGTCCTATCCAGTGACGAAATCAAAGCTCGGGGATTGACTTCCATTGGCGATGTGCTACAAACACTCACAGTACAATCCAACGCGACCAATACCCAGTCCAACAACGGTGGCGATGGCTCTACCCGGATTAATCTGCGCGGACTCGGCTCTAATCGCACCCTGGTATTGGTCAATGGACGTCGTTTCGTGCCGGGCGGAACAGGCGCAAATTCATCCGTTGATCTCAATTCTATTCCCGCTTCAGTCATCGAACGCGTCGAAATTCTCAAGGATGGAGCCTCGGCCGTATATGGATCAGACGCCATTGGAGGGGTGATCAATATCATCACCCGGTCAGATATGGAAGGGGTAGAGATAGATTACTATGAGGGGATTTCAGGTGCAGGTGATGGCGAAGTCCGCGACCTCAGCATAACCGCCGGTTTGCAAAGCGAAAAAGGCCACATATTGTTTTCGGCAGGCTACCACAACCGGAGGCCTGTCTGGACCGGCGACCGCAGTTTCAGCGTATCGGACAAAAACTACGACTGGGGAAAAAACGACGGCACCTATAACAAAAACGGTAGTTCGGCCACCCCGGAAGGCCACATTATTGACCGCCTGGGCACCGAGGGCAACGAAGCCTGGCAGGCGGTCGTTGCGGCGGCTGGCGAGGACGCCGGTGATTACCACCGCGATCCAAATACCGGCTGGCGACCCTTTAATTGGGCGGGAATCTCCTCGGATGGGAGCGGTGACACGTACAATTATCAACCGGAGAATTACCTCTACACCCCACAGACGCGCTACAGCTCCTTTTTTAGTGGTGCTTACAAATTCACAGAAGGTGCGAAAACTTTCTTCGAGGTATCGTACACCAATCGCCAATCCGACCAAAAGCTGGCCCCGACGCCCTTGTTCACCATCAGCGACGGCATCGTAGTGTCAGCCACCAACCGTTACAACGAATTTGGCCGCGATTTTATAGATGTTCGGCGGCGTTTTCTCGAAGCGGGCAATCGCAACTATCTCCAGGATATCGATACCTATCGCATCGTCCTCGGTTTGGACCATCATCTCATAGGCTTTGACGCTGATCTGTCTTTTTCTTATGGACGCAGCGAAGGTACCAGCGTCAACGAGGGGCGATTTATAATCAGCAATCTCGTGCGGGCACTGGGGCCAGACGAAGATTGTACCGGCGACTGCGTACCACTGGATATACTCCACGGTGCTGGCACAATCACCCAGGAGATGTTAGACTACATCCAATATGCCGGTATCGCCAGGGGCTACTCTCAACAGCAAATCCTACAGTGGAATCTGACCGGTGAGATCGCACAACTCTCGGCCGGTCCACTGGTCATAGCCGCTGGTCTATCTTCGCGCTGGGAAGCGGGAGCCTATCTTCCCGATCCCATAACCGCATCGGGAAATACTACCGGCAGTGACGAAGCACCCACCGATGGTGCGTACTCGGTCAAGGCTTTGTATGCAGAAGCCCATTTGCCGCTCTACAAAGCGGGGGAAGTTGGCCTCGATTTAATAGCCGCTGGACGCATTTTCCACTACGATTCGTTCGGCTACGGCTCTACATATAAAGCGGGGACTCGTCTCGAATTGCCTCAAGGATTGGCATTTCGTGCCACATACTCCAATGCTTTTCGCGCCCCCAGCATCGCCGAAATGTTCCTCGGCAACAGCGATGGCTTCCCGCTGGTCAGCGATCCCTGTAGTTCGGTCGATGAAGCGGGCAATGCCCGAGCGTTGACTGCTCAGCAAATGCGAAATTGTGCAGATCAAGGCATCCCATCTGACTTTGAGGATTCACGGGCACAACTGCGAGCCCAGTTCAGTGGCAGCACGGATCTCGATCCGGAAAAGGCCACAATGCTCACAGCAGGTCTGGTCTATCAGCCGGGCTTTCTGGATGGATTCGATATAACCGTGGATTACTATACCACCGCGATCACGAGTGAGATCGGCGCATTACCTGCCAGCCTCATCTTGAGTAACTGCTACTCGCAGGACACGCCATCCAACTGTGATCAAGTCGTGCGCGACCCAAACACCGGGCTGATTAATTACATCTCATCACCCAACACCAACGTTGGCGAAACCGAAACCAGCGGCATGGATATCGGACTCCATTACGCTACTGACTCACCTCTGGGTATTGTCTCAGCTCAAATAGAGAGCAATCTGCTCGTGAATTATGATCAAATCCTGCCTTCCGCCAACGGTCCCGAGTTAGTCAAAGGCAAGGGCTACTACGACCTGGGCGTATTCCCAGGCTGGCGTCACGCCGCTTCAGTTGGCGTAGAGAATCACCGTTCTTCCATTGGGCTGACCTGGCGATACATCGGCGGATTTGAGGAATGCGAAGATGACGACTGCAAGGGCATGTACCGCCCGGATGTGACAGAAATACCACCGAGTCGCAAAGTCAGTCCCAACAGCATCTTTAGTATGCATGGATCATACCAACTGGGTACAGCCTTTGGTCACTCCGTACTCACAATCGGAATAAATAATGTCCTCAATCAGGCACCAGCAGTGATATACAATGGTTTCCTCGGCACGTCCGATGCCAATACCTACGATTTCTTAGGCAGGTATTTATACCTCCGCCTCTCCCATGCACTGTAGTTGTTGGCACTCACCCTCGCACACTGTCAGGCACACCTTCTAAAAATCCCTACTCTAATACGTAAATCCCACCTCCTGTTCGCCTCTTTTAAGTTGACCCATTTTCACCTTCCATCTATATTTCTATAGCTATCGCACCTCCCTCTTTATTTTTCACTTTCTTTATCTCTCCCTTTGGAATTCAAAAGTCCTTCCCGCATGATGAATTTTGATCAATTTATCGCACATGTTCGCCGCGACTATGGGTATGCCGGTCAGGTAGCCCATATAGAAACCATACCCGCGCAAGAAGCTAAATTCGTCGCTGATGACTGCGCGCTGCATCCCGCAATCTCCGACGCTTTGAAACAGCAGGACATTGATCGGCTCTATACGCATCAGGCCGATGCTCTGGCCGCCCTGAGGCGCGGGGAAGACGTAGTAGTCGTAACGGCAACGGCGAGTGGAAAAACCCTGTGTTATCAGATACCGACACTGGAAGCCCTGCTATCTGACCCGCAGGCGACTGCGCTCTATCTCTTTCCGACCAAAGCCCTGGCACAGGATCAGGCGCGTGGGCTGGCGCGGTTTGGCGAATTAAATGAAAAATTGAAATTTTCTCTGGGCACTTACGACGGGGATACGCCGTCCAACCAGCGCAAAACACTGCGCGAAGAGGGACGGGTGATCTTGAGCAATCCCGATATGTTGCATCAGGGCGTATTGCCCAACCATCCGCGCTGGGCGCGTTTTTTTCAGAATTTGCGCTATGTAGTGCTCGACGAAATACACACTTACCGGGGCGTCTTTGGCTCGCATGTAGCCAATGTATTGCGCCGCCTGATGCGAATTTGCGCGCACTATGGCACGCCCCCGCAATTCGTGTGCTGCTCGGCGACCATAGCAAATCCCAAAGAACACGCCGAAGCATTGACCGGGCGTCCGATGTGCCTGATTGACCGGGATGGCTCCCCGAGAGGCAAACGCCATTTTGCATTCTGGAATCCGCCTTTCCTGGAAGGCACCACGAGTGATCGGCGCAGTTCAAATACCGAAGCGCGCTGGTTACTCGGCAAACTCATCCACAACAGAGTGCAGACCATTGCCTTTGTGAGAGCGCGCACATCCGCAGAAGTGATCTATCGCTATGTACAAGAGGATTTATCGCTGGTGAACCAGCGGTTGGCAGGCGCGATTCGGGCTTATCGCGGCGGATATTTGCCCGCAGAACGGCGAGAAATTGAACGACAATTATTTGAAGGTGAATTGCTTGGTGTGGTAAGTACCAACGCCCTGGAATTAGGCATTGATATTGGAGATCTGGATGCCGCGTTAATTGTGGGATATCCGGGCAGTATTTCCAGTATGTGGCAGCAAGCTGGGCGTGCGGGGCGGCAGTCCGAAGAGTCGCTGGTGGTCTTTGTGGCACACAACGCCCCCATCGATCAATTTTTGATGCGAGACCCGGCTTACTTTTTCGGACAATCGCCCGAACACGCGACCATTGACCCCAACAACCCGCATCTCGTCGTGGGACACCTGCGGTGTGCTTTGCGCGAATTGCCCGTGCGGGGCGAAGAAGGCGAAGTAATGGGAGAATTTACAGGTGCTCTGCTTGAGATTCTATCAGATGAAGGCATGGCGCGCCAGCTTAATGGGCAGTGGTTCTACAGCCAATCGGGATATCCAGCGGCAGAGGTCGGCCTACGCAATATCAGCGATTCGACTTATACTATTATCGACGAGACAGAAGGCGACCCTCAGGTAATCGGTTCCCTGGATGAAATTAGCGCGTTTTTTCAGATACATACACACGCTATATATTTGCACAATGGGCAGACGTACTTTGTCGATCAACTCGACACAGAGCGCAAAATTGCACGGGTAAGTCAAAAAGCACTGGACTATTATACCCATGCAGTTGACGAGACGAGTATTGTTGTAAAGGATACCGAAATATCGGGCACCTGGCGCGTCAGTGACGTATATTTTGGCGACGTCTCAGTCTCGTCACTGGTAACGATGTTTAAGAAAGTAAAATTCGAAGACCGCGACAGCATTGGCTGGGAAAATCTCGATTTGCCAGAGCGCAAGCTCGATACAGCCGCCTGCTGGGTCGTACCGCCTCAAGAAGGGCTAAATCAGTGTCGCCGACATGGCCGCGTGCCATCTGAAGGACTCAAAGGCATTGCCAATGTAATGGGAGAAGTGCTACCCTTATTTGCGATGTGCGATGTCATGGATATTGGCACAACGGTAGATAGCTCCAATACGGGGCGACCAACCGCATTTGTATATGACCGGCATCCGGGAGGCATTGGTTTTTCGGAGAAAGCTTATGAGATGATCGAAGACGTCATAACAGCCTGTTGGATGGTCGTGTCGGAATGCGAATGTGAAGCCGGGTGCCCGTCGTGTGTAGGCGCGCCATTGCCACCCGGCGACGATGGCAATACGAGAGGAACGATTCCCGACAAAGAAGCCGCCCTCGTCTTGTTACACGCCATGCTGGAAAAAGAACCTTATGTACCCAAACATCCGCGTCTTGAAATATCCATCGCAGGTGATGTTGCTACTCACAGCGATGAAAAAATTCCCGTTCGGCCTCTATCGGCAAATGTCGAGGCAAAAATTCGCAAAAAAGTAAAGGAGTTCAAGCAATAAATGGAAACGCGATTAAAAAACTATTTGGAAACCTGGGTGCCTCGTATCGACGAGGAAATGTATCAGTTCTTGCCAGAAGATAAAGATCCAATTGATTTTTTGTACGCACCTATGCGCGATTATCCCCAACGCGGCGGCAAGCGGTTCAGATCGGCACTGGTGTTGCTGAGCATTGAAGCATTTGGCGGTGATCCCAACGTGGGTTTGCGAACGGCTGCTGCTTTTGAGTTATTTCAGTCCTTTGCCCTGGTACACGACGATATAGAAGATGCCTCTTTGATGCGGCGCGGCAAACCGTGTCTGCATCTGATACACGGGACTCCACTAAGCATTAACGTGGGCGACGCGCTTTATTCAAAAGTATTTGAAATATTGCAGGCAAATCGCGAAATTTTAGGAGAAACAACAACGCTCGATTTGCTTTGTGAAATGATCCAGGGCGCGCAAATAACATTTGAAGGACAGGCATTGGATATCGGTTGGATCGAGTCCGAAGTCATTCCCGATGTACGCGACTTTGTTGACATGCTGCGGCGCAAAACGGGATGGTATAGCGGTCGCGGACCCTGTACTATGGGCGCGATTATTGCGGGTGCTGGCAATGACATGAAACAGACGATTGGCGATTTTGGCGAGGCCATAGCTGTTGCATTTCAAATTCGCGATGACTTGCTCAATATCGTCGTTGAAGATACCGACGCAACATTAGCACCTACAACTACATCCGGGGGTTATGGCAAAGAGCGCGGCGGAGATATCGCCGAGGGCAAGCGCACCTTGATGGTCATCGATTTGCTCAACCACTGTACGCCAGAGGAAAACCAAAAAGTGCGCGAAATTCTGGACCGAGATCGAGATGCAACATCGCAGGAAGAAGTCGAGTGGGTAATTGAATTGATGGGAAGATATGGCGCAATTGAAAAAGCGCATCGGGCTTGCCAAACCCGCGCCGAATCTGCCGAAGCACGCCTCGCCCAGTTGCCCCCATCAGAATCGAGAGAAGTACTCAGAGAAATGTGTTCATTTTTGGTCGAGCGCGTATTTTAAAAAGGAGGCATACATGAAGTTCTTTATCGACACAGCCAATTTAGACGAAATCCGCGAAGCCCAGGCTATGGGTGTGCTGGATGGCGTGACGACAAATCCTTCTCTTATGTCGCAGGAAGAGGGAGAATTTGAAGACATCATTCGCGCAATCTGCGGAATTGTAGATGGACCGGTAAGTGCAGAAGTGGTCAGCACCGACACCGAAGGCATGATCGCCGAAGCGCGCCGAAATGCCGCGATCCACGAACAGGTCGTGGTGAAAATTCCGATTACGCCGGACGGTCTAAAAGCGATCAAAACGTGCTCGGACGAAGGGATTCGCGTAAATGTAACGCTGTGCTTCTCTGCAAATCAGGCACTGATGGCCGCTAAAGCAGGCGCGACTTATATCAGCCCATTCATCGGCCGCCTGGATGATTTGGGACAAGACGGCATGGAATTGATCAGCACAGTCCGACAGATTTACGACAATTATGGATTTAAAACCCAGGTGCTGGCCGCGAGTTTGCGCTCGCCCAAACACGTCGTCGAATGCGCCCTCGCTGGCGCAGATGTTGCGACCCTTCCGCCCGATGTATTGAGCAAGTTACTCGCACATCCCCTAACCGACATCGGTCTGGAACGCTTCCTCAGCGACTGGCGTGCCTGGCAAGCCGCAAAAAATAGCGACCCCGTGGTGGTTTAACCCATTCTTTTTCTCCCCTGCACAAACAGGGCACTCGGTGCTGGCGCGTTGTCACACACTTCGTTAAACGTAGCGGGCAGAGGTTGGTGAATCACCGCCTGGATGCGCGATCTTTGCAAAGCCACCACATCGGGGTGATCTGCGGCGACATTGGTATTCTCATCGGGATCGGCAACAAGGTCAAAGAGTTCTTCATTGTTCACATCATTCAAACTCACCGTATAATTCCACCGATCATCGCGCACCGATACCCTGCCCGTGGCTGGCCCATTAGAAAAAGCAGCCCAGCCAATTACAACGTGATCCCGCACTGCATCTACCTCTCCCGTCACCAGCGGCCAGACATCTGTCCCATCCACCGCCTGGCAGGGAATATCCAGCAAGCCCAACACAGTGGGCAACAAATCGTGCGCCTGAACAAAACCCGAAACGCGCTTGCACACATCGGGATGCCGCACCATCCAGTTCAATCGCGTGTTATACGGATGCAGGCGATCTGGTCCTTTGCCAAATTGCCCGTGATCCAGTACCTGCGTGCCGTGATCTGACATCAACATCACAATCGTATCGCCTTTCAAACCCAGATCATCAACCCGATCCAGCAAGTGCCCCACCCAGCGATCCACCAGCGTGACCTCGCCAAAATAAAGCACCTTGATCCGTTCTCTCTCCGCATCGCTCACCCCACCGCCTTCATTTCCAGCCCCAGGTGTAATAAAATCCTTTCCGTCCCAATCGGGCATATACCGATCTGCATATTCCCTCGGCGGATCCCATGGTTCGTGCGGATCAAAGGAATCGACCCACAGGAAAAACGGCGCATTGCGTGCATTTTCGCTCAGCCAATCCGCCGCGCGCCGAAACACACGCGCACAACTGTAATCCTCTTCGCATTGCCGAAACTTCTGATTGAACGTGTACTGCATCAATCCGACATGCCGATCCCAGTTGATCGGTTCACGCACATGCGGGCGCAATAAATCCTCAATTGATTCCCGCGTGCCAAACCGCCAGTTGTCGCTCTCCTGTCCGCGAATAAAATCATACGTCACAAATCCGCGCGTATAATTCATCGTCGGCTTAAACATGTGATACGTATCGGCGACCAACCCGGTCATATACCCATTTGCTACCAGAATCTCAGCAAGCGTATCTTGTTCCGGCGGAATTTTATGCCAGCCGGGCGCGTGATGCCAGTGTCCGCGCCGATCAAAATTGTACCGCCAAGGAAAAGTGCGTCGCCCCGTAAACAAACCCCGCCGCGTCTGCAATGTCGGCTGGCATTCCCCGAAAGCCCGCTCAAACATCACAGATTCTGCCGCCAACGCATCCATATTCGGCGTCTCGACAAAACTCAGCTTCTGATTCGGACCGACTATATCAGCGCGAAATGTATCCAGACAAATACAAATCACATTCATCACAAACCTCCTATTCAAAAATACAAACTGTGTCCATGTCCGCGAAACCACAACGCATCGATAATGAACGACACGCCTGCACCGGAAAAGTGCCCCACGACCAGACCGACAAAAAAGGGCTTTGCGCCATTGTAAAGCATCAAACCGCCAAAGCGAATCAAAAGTGTTTTAATCGCCCAGGTGACAAATAGCGACAACAGAGTCCAGCGTACTTGTCCCACAGAAGCAATTGAAAACCCGATAGGATGCAAGCGCCACCATGCGAACCGATGGCGCAAATACGTCAGCAAAACCGTCACAAGTGCGCCAATACCCAAAAACGCAAAATGACCAAATTTGAGCGTCTCTGCTGCCTTAATTTTAGCCACAACCGTATCATAAGGCACCTGCCCACCGCGGCGAAAGACCCACTCGCCAAAATTGTACGCACCCGAAGCATACGCCAGCTTGAGCGAAAAATAAAAAGACACGATCAGACTGATACCCAGTGCTAATCCAACCGCGGTGAGATAAACACCCTGAGGAAATCGACGCTCGCTGTGTACGCGCGCGGCATTCGCGCCAAAAGGCATAAATGTGGCAATGGGATCGCACGCCCACCCGTACGACAGCCCCAGACCCGTCATCGTTGAACCCGTCAAATCTGCCGGTCCAATTAAATGCATCGCATAAGCCTGCGGCACGAGAGGTCCCCGCACAAAAACCAGTCCGCCTTCAATGACAATGCGCGTCAGACCCAGATAAAGCGTAATAACCGCAAAGAGAAGCAGCAAAGCCACGCCGGGATGGATGCCAATGCGCGTCAACCACAAAAGAATGTACACAACCCCGAGCGCAATCCCTATCAGCGCTGTGCGATATCCCATGATCTCATCGCGATCTAAAACGCCATTCTCCTTTCCCAACGCGGTTCGCCACACCCCGCGCAAATGTTCGCGTGCAACCCAAATACCGCCCAGCACAATCGCCACAAACGCTCCGAATCCCTGCCATCCCAACGCCGCAGGACTCACAGAATAAACCTCTGACGTGCCAATGGTAAATCCCGTGCGATTAAACAGCGCGATCTCAGCCATATTAAACAAATTGAAAAACCACACACTGAAAATCACATCCACATTGACAAAATACGTAATCCCCACCAGAGGTAGCGAGAAATTTGACGAAATACCCGGCCAGACCTGTCCGCCTGGAATACTCAATCGAATAGCTGGAATACTCGGCCAGGCTTCAAAAAAATAACCCGGCACATTCCACGCAATTTTGCCTGCGGCAATGGCAAAACCGATCCAGAACAATCGGCTACGCATAAATTTTGGCAAAATTCGACCATCTTCGGCGCCATCCATCATCGCCAGCGGCACATCAACCAGAGGAAAATTCAACCGCTCTTTATCTACCCACTGCTTGCGAAACACCGCAATGAGACAAGTGCAAAGCGTCAGTGTCGCGACAATCACCGATCCCCACCAGAACAGCGGCATGATCCACACTTCCCACGGGATTTTCGCGCCCGGCGGCAACCCCTCAAAAAACCACGCCACTGCGCGCCCACCTCCGGGCACAGCCCACAGGGGCACATGGTCGTGTATAAATTCGCCCCAACCATTTTCCGTTGTCGCAAAATAAAAAGGCGAAGCCGACACGGAAATCACATAACCTGTCACCCCATAAGTCGGCACCGATACCGCCGCCAAAAGCATCGTATAGACCACGCCCAATTCATCACCCGTCAATCCCCCCTCGCGCTTCACTGCCTTCAAAACCGGGTTTAAAACCACAACCACAAAAATGAACAACGCCGCCAACCCCAGCGGAAAATAATTGGTCGTCAAAAGCGTAGATCGCACAATCCACTCGGAAAACGGAGCCAACAGATTCACCGCAACAACGACCAGAACCCCAACCGTCAATGCTTTTGGCGTCATGATATGCCGCTGACGGCCAACCTCTATTCCTCTGGAAAAGTCTCTCGTAGCCACTGGTGCATTTCTCTGGGCGAATTCAATACCACAACCTTCAAATGATCGTACTCTTCGAACAACAACGGATAACGGCGGCATCGACATCAAACAGTTATAAACTTACACCGTGCCCCTCCCGAATCTCCTGTCCATATACCCGCACTGTTTGTCCATTTGCGAGAGCTATTTTATTCACCCATCCATCGACCAATTCCATCGCGCCCGCTTCGGCATCGGTTTCCCCATCAGCAACGCGTATCCACCCTTCGCCCGCTTCTGATTGCACAAAATAAATCTCCCTGCCATCGCGCAATGCAACCCGCCCGGCAATCGCAACTCGTCCATTGTCTCCCACAGCGGGAATGTATTCCACATGTGCTACAGGAGATCCTTCACCCGCTTTTACGGGATATAAAATGTAGGACATCAGCGTGGGGCCATCACCTTCTGCTTTGAAAATTGCCGTTGGAATGGGTTCGCACTGATAGGGTCCCCCTCGTGGAATCCAACCCTGCACAGTCGGCTCTTCCTGTCCACTTACAATCCGCACATCTATCGGCTTTGTCGAAATGGCATAAATGCCCAGATTGCTCTCTCCCGCGCTATTTTTCGTTATAACACCGCGCCCATTCGCCAGCACCTCGGCATCATCTGCATCCAGATGAAACATCGCTTCATACATATGAGACGCCTCATCCGAGGGCATGAGAATATCTGTTACTATCCAGAACTCGGGTTTCACAAACAAAATCGACCGCGTATGTGTAACCATCTGATCCCGCTCAGGCCCATATCCCAAATCGTAACTCGCCGACGCATAATCGCATTTCTCATTTGAAATCCACGTATGCGGCAGCGGCTCGGACACCACGTATTCCTCTCGCGATTTCCCACGCTGATTCTGCTCCATCCCATCCACCATAACCGTATTGTGCGCGCGGGTTGACAGCACATAAGCGCGCCACTGCGACGAATCATAAGGATAATTCCCTGGATCCACCACATGCACGCGACCGTGTGCGTACAGCATGATATTCAACTTATCTTCGTGCTGATGCCCATAGCCAAACGGACCGCCGTCAAAAAAGAGATAGAGATCATCCGGTTCCCATCCCGAACGCATGACAAAATGTCCCGCGTAGGGAAAAGCGCACGACAGCGTTTCCGGCTTTATTCCTTCAGCACGCCCAGACCCCGCCCATTGAAAATCCGTCCGTTCTGGAAAAAATCTGAACCCACCCTGCATATAGGGCACAATATCCGTCTGGCCGCCATCATTGAGCGCGGGCAAACGCAAATTGGGCATAGCCAGATACAGATCGTAGTGATACATCCGCTCCAATTTTGCGACATAATCCTCCGGCAGAGACAAATCATTCAACCGCGCAATCGCGAGCGCCATCACAAAATTTCGCAAACTCACCTGATGATACCCGCTCGACAACTCAATCTGTGCGCCATCGGGATAAACCTGCTCATCCAATTCCTCATACAGCGACTGCATTGCAATCTCACGCCAGCTCGCGGCTTCTTTGAACTCGGGAAACAACGCCCCAACGTGATATTGACCATTGGCCTGCATCGTCTGCCAGTTGCCACCGCGCGGCCATAGCGTGAGATGTCGCGCGTGTTCGACCATACTCTTCACCATCAAACACACATCGTCATCAGCAAATGTTTCAGAAGAAAGAAAATAGTAAAACGCCGAGGGCCACGTCTGTCCCATCCGAATCCCACATTCAATCGTGCGCCAGCAATTTGTGCGATCCGTATCCATCTCTGCATCGTCTTTCCAGGTATTGCCATCCTCTCCCACCGGCATCAGCACATGTTCAATCCAGTGCCGCATCTGTCGCCTGAATGCCCTGGCATATTTTTCATCGCCCGTTTTCCAATACGCCTGCCCCAGCGTGACCCAAAACGGATGGCGAGACAACTGCCACGTCCATTCTCTGTAATTGATCGGATCCAATTCCCAATTGATCACATCCCCAAACACCTCTTCCACATCACAACTCATCAGCGTATTTGCCACAATGTGATCGGCTTTTTCGAGATCAACATCTCTGATCGCGCGATCTCCCACGCGCACCAGTTCGACCTCTGCATCCCGGTCTTGTGGCTCTGACCGGTTTCGCCAATCTGAAAACCACTTTGGATATTCACGCGTGCGAATGTGTTCTGCGAACGCACGCCGCGCCCCTGTCCAATCTCGCATTTCCACCGCCCTTTTCACATCTCTCATATCCTCACGCGACAAATCGAGCGCCTCAAAAAACGCTTCATCACCCAACCGCGGTCCAATCATGTCTTCCTCCATTTCAATCGCTTGCTCCACAATACTTTATATCCTCCCTTAAAATATCACAATGACACTGACCTGCCACTATTTTCTGCTTCGTCTCGCGCAATACCCCCGCGCTTTTTTTTTGTATTTACCGCGCGACACACCTATATTGCGCCGCACAAGAAAGGAGGCGGTCATGTTTTGCGACACCGAGAAACGGCAGTACAGGAAGCAAGGGTTTTTTATCGTCGATGACGCCGTCGATCCCGATATGCTAAAACCCCTGTTAGAAGCTGCGATTCGCACCAAGCAAAAGGTGCGTTCAGGTGACGTGGATTTGTACACCCACCGCTCGGAGGACGGAGATCCCTGGGCAATTCGAGGGTTGTTTGCCCCCGAGATGAACGAACCGCTTTTTGCCGAATATCTGATGTCAGAACCCATAATGAAATACACGCGCGCTTTTTTGGGCACGCAGTTGCAATTGGGAGGCACACTCATCTTCACAAATCCATATCAAGCGGATTACGGTTTTGGCTGGCACCGGGATTTTGGAAGTAAGGAACGCGACGGATCGTATCGGGTAGAAATGGAAATTTTGAATCGTCCCCAAAGAGGTTTGAGGTGGCATCTCGCCCTGGTGGATGACTATTGCCTGCAAATTGTGCCCGGCAGTCACAAAAGGTATCGCACCGCCCACGAGCGCAGGTGCTTGTTAGAAGAACGCCACGACGATATTCCGGGACAATATGCCGTACCCCTCAAAGCCGGGCAAACCGTGTTTTGGACTGGCAATTTAATTCACCGCGGAGTAATGAAAAAGGATGTGGAGCGATTGACCCTGTCCGGAAGCTGGAGTATGTACACGAAAGATAGTAAACCCTCCGAGGTGGACCCGCGTCTGAAGTGGATGCTCGCGGACAATGTGCGCGGATTTTTGCCAAAAGAGATGCGCCCATTGTACGACCGGTGGCGGGTATTGCAAAAGGGGTAAGGCCGTAGCGAGCCGTCTAACCTCACAAAATGGAGAGAAATGTAACTTTTTGCAGGATTTCACGTCTCACCTTGATGAAGATGTGGTGGCAGAGTTCAGGGTAAAGTAGGGGCGGTGCTCCTCTGCCCGCCCAGCAGACGTGACAAAGCAAGGAGGATTACAATGCAATTTCAACGATATCTTACTATTTTTCTGGTCATGGTTGCGCTTGTGAGTTGGCTTACAAGTCACGCTGAGGAGTCAACAAGGAGAGACAAAATGAGCGAACAGAGTAAGACATACAATCTCAGCGGATTTACCGGTGTATATGCCAGTGCTGCCGTTGACATCGAACTCACACAGGGCAATGCCTTCAGTGTAGTGGCTTATACCGAGAGTGGCGATTTTAGCGGCCTGGAATTGCGGATGGAAGATGGCGTACTTATTGCCACGCGTCCCGAAGAGATATGGAAAGGAGAGAACACATCGAGTTGGCGACGGTTCTTCGGCATAGGATCCGACGGCAAGAACATATCGGTTAAGCGCGTCGATGGGCAGCGCGTGATAAAAATAAATGGCGAACGCGTCCCCACCTACACAGTGCGCGTTACCGTCCCCAGTATCGACCGTCTCGGTGCATCTTCCAGCAGCATCGTAACGGCAAAGGGAATCAAAACTTCTGATCTGTCCATCAAAGCGACCTCATCCGGAGACATCAATGCGGAAGTCGCGGGAGGCGATGTATCCGTAGATGCGAGCACCAGTGGCGATGTGGTCGTATCGGGGACTTACGAGAAACTGGACATCAAAGCGAGTACCAGTGGGGATGTAGTCCTGTCCGGAAAGTGCGATAATTTGAGCGCCAAAGCGAGCACCAGTGGGGATGTAAAGGCGAGTGACCTCACTGCCCAGCAAATCGATTTGCGAGCCTCCACCTCTGGTAATATCCGCGCGAAAGTCTCGGGAGGAAATGTATCCGTAGATGCCAGTACCAGTGGGGATGTAGTCCTGTCCGGAACGTGCGATAATTTGGACGCCAAAGCGAGCACCAGTGGGGATGTAAAAGCGAACGATCTCACTTGCCAGCATGGCAATCTGCGGGCTTCCAGTGGTGCCGATATCACTACTATTTTGACTGAAACTGTAAGCGCCCATGCCAGTTCTGGCGGTGACATCCTGGTGCGTGGCGGCGCAAAGCCTGTTAAAGTGAAAGAATCGAGCGGCGGCGATGTGTCGATTAGAGATTGAACAACTGACTTTAGAAAGGTTAAATAATGGCCTCTGTAAAAGATATCTACAAATTTGACGAACTGACCTGGCCCGAAGTGAACGAAGCGGTGGAAATGGGAAAAATTCCGATTATCCCAACTGGCGCAGTCGAACAACATGGGCATCACTTGCCCTTGAAAGTCGATCATCTGTGTGCCAATGCCGTGGCAACAGAAGGCGCCCGCTTAAAGCCGGAATACAGCCTGGTACTACCGCCTGTAAGTTATGGCTATGTACACCACGTCATGGATTTTCCTGGCTCGCTGAATATTCACTACGAACACTTCATTCAGTACCTGCTGGACATTTGCAAAAGCCTTGCCTATCACGGCTTTAAGAAAATGATCCTCGTCAATGGGCATGGTTCCAACCACAATCTGGTCGAAATGGTCGCCCGGCGCACAATCGTAGAAACAGACGCGAGTTGCGCTTTCTGCTCGTGGTGGCAACTGCTCAAGGTCGATCCGGACTTTGACAAAGAATGGCGCGAGAGCGTGTTTCCCGGCGGATGTTCGCATGCGGGCGAATTGGAAACATCCATGTTGCTCTATTTGTCTCCGGAAAGCGTACGAAAAGATAAAATCAAGAGTGAAATTGCCAGGACCAATAAACGGGGATCCAAATTCGTCTGGACTGATCTATTCAGCAGAGGACCTGTGGGCATAATTGAATGGACGAGTCAATATACGGATTCGGGCGTGATGGGCGAGGCGGAAAAGGCAACCGCAGAAAAGGGCAAAATTGTGTTTGAAGAAGCGAGCAAAAATCTGGCGCAATTCGTCGAAGAATATTATCATCAAAAGATCGAATCCCCCACGCAAAAACAGGCACAAGAACCGACATTTCCATTGTCGTTTACCAGCCATTAAGCATTCGTCGTACAAGGAGAAAAATATGAAACTCGCGACTTATTCAGTCGGCGGTGCAGAATCCATTGGCGCAGTCGTCGCAAATGACGCGATTGTTGTCGATCTCGCCGCAGCAGACAGAGCATTAGCCCAATCAGAAAACCGCGAATCACATCCCTTTTTTACGGATATGCTGACCCTTCTCGAAGCCGGGGCCGAGGGCAGGACTGCGGCACAACAGGCGGCGGCTGATGCCGAAAAGCGTTTAAATGGCACACCGGATGGCGCAACCAGTTTTGCCGTCAGCGACGTCAAATTGAGCGCACCAATGCCCAATCCGCGCAAATTATTCTGCCTGGCGGGCAATTATCAGGATCACATTGAAGAAAGCGGCACGACCAAGATGCAAATTCAAGACAAGGAAACGCCGCGCGTATTTATGAAGCCTCCAACATCGACTGTAATCGGACCGGGCGATCAAATTTTGATCCCCCCCATCGCAAGAGGCGTAGATTGGGAAGGCGAATTGGCCGTCGTAATAGGCCGAGAGGCAAAGGGCGTACAGGCAGAAGACGCATTGGATTATATCGCCGGTTATACGGTCATGAACGATGTCTCCGAACGCATGTTGCAAATCAAAAAACGCACAGACAGCCGCCCAAGAGATGAATGGTTTGACTGGTTAAACGGCAAATGGCTGGACACCTTTGCACCGCAAGGACCGTGGATTGTAACCTCAGATGAAATCACAGACCCACACACCCTCGACATCAGCACATATGTGAATGGCGACCGCAAACAGCACAACAACACGGGACAAATGTTGTATCCCGTAGATAAAATTATCGAATACATCTCGGCAATTATCACCCTCGAACCGGGCGATCTAATCAGCACAGGTACAATTTCGGGTGTGGGCGATACAACGGGAACCTATATGAAACCGGGCGACACGGTGGAAATTGAGATCTCGGGCATCGGCCGATTGGTAAATACAGTAGCTGCAAGTGAGAAATAGTTGTTACACTCTTGATTGGCCAAATAATGGCAGGCACGGGTATCCGCTGCCTGCCTTCTGTGTACTGGTGAAAAGGACTCAAACATGAACCGACCAAACTTGCTCTACATCCACTCAGACCAGCACAGCCCAAAGGTGCTCGGCTGTTATGGCGATCCACTCGTTCAAACACCCCATCTGGATTCACTCGCTGCACAAGGCATAAGATTTAACAATGCCTATTGTCCATCGCCTGTATGCACGCCATCGCGGATGTCGATGTTAACGGGGCGGTATCCTTATGAAAATGAAGTATGGACAAACCATCACATCCTGGATTCGGGACGGCCAACACTCGCGCACGCAATGGGCGCGGCGGGCTACCACCCCGTGCTCATAGGCCGCATGCACGCCCTGGGCACAGATCAGTTGCACGGGTATGTGGATCGTCCCATTGGAGATCATTCTTCGAATTACCCGGGCACAGGCGATGCCCCCAGCAACTTAATCCAATCGGTTCAAAAATCAGGTGCAGGCCAGAGCAGTTACGAAGTACACGATGAAGATGTGACAGCAGCAGCAATTGATTTTATCAATCGAGAGGGCATAAAAAAACGCAGCGGACAAACGGACACCCCCTTTTGTATGCATGTGGGATATATGCTACCACACTCGCCTTATATTGCGCGAAAAGCGGATTACGACCAGTATATCGACGTGATTACACCCCCAAAACATCCCAAACCAACAAGCGATGAGTCACACCCCTTTTTTCAATGGTGGCGAAACCGGAACCGTTTCTTAGAAATTGACGATGCCGACACCACGCGCGCTCGCGCAGCTTACTGGGCACTGGTCACAGCTATGGATCGCATGATCGGACAACTTTTGGAGGCATTAGAAAAGAATGGATTTACACAGAACACAATGATCGTATATTCATCAGACCACGGTGAACATGTGGGTGAAAAAGCATTGTGGATGAAGCGAACATTTTACGAAGAATCTGTTCGAGTACCGGCAATTATTTCCTGGCCCGATGCACTGCCCAAAGGACAGGTCAATAACTGTGTCATCAGCGCATTGGACTTAAATGCAACCATGCTCGACGCATTGGGAACACCCGAATTGCCATATTCACGCGGGCGCAGCCTGTTGCCATTGCTGCGCGGTGAAGTAGATACATGGGAAGATATTGCTTTTTCAGAATACTGTATCTACGAAGGCCATTACCAGCGCATGATTCGACAGGGCGATTGGAAACTGATTTACTATCACGGCTATGATCCGCAATTATTCAATCTATCCGAAGATCCAGAGGAATTGTACAATCGGGCGGACGACAGCGAATGTCAGGCGATTCGGGAAGAACTAACAGCAAAAGTACTGGATGGATGGGACCCTGAGTGGGTTGCGGAAAAAATGCTGGAAAAAAGAAGGGATCTGGAAGTCATTCGGGAATGGGCAAGCGCGACAAATGCACCCGAGCAATTCAAGTGGCCTCAAACTTCACAGATGACGTATTTGGATTAAAGTAGAATTTAATCCTTGACCATAATCGCATTTCCGATATTTTCAATCCAGAAAAAATATCTACAAGGGTTTTGAGGAGGAATGATTGGTGGTGCGTTTCGTCTTTGTCGGCAAAATGCCGTCTTCTCCAGAAAGCGGATACCATGGAAAATATTACCATTGCTCTCGATGAGGAAGTGATAAAAGCAGGACGAGCCTATGCTCAAGAGCACAATACGTCTCTGAATGGCCTAATCCACTCCTTACTAAAACAAACGGTTATGCCTGCCTCAAAGGACTGGCTCGATGAATGCTTCAAGTTGATGGATCAGGCACAAGCACACTCCCAGGGCGTCAGGTGGAAACGGGAAGACCTCTATCGTGTCTAAAGTTTTTCTCGATACGAATATCCTGATTTACGCCACAGATCAGGATGAGCCAGAAAAACAAAATGCGTGTCGCGCGATCCTCAAACAATTGCAAGAAACAAATAGATCTGTCATCTCTACTCAGGTCATGCAGGAGTTCTTCGTAGTAGCAACTCGAAAACTGGGAGTTGATCCTTTAAAGGCCAAGCGCATATTGCAGGCTTTTGGAAATCTTGAAGTGGTTCCAGTATCGCCTCCCTTGATCTATGAGGCCATTGACTGTAGTCAGCATAACCAAATTTCTTTTTGGGATGCTCTGGTGCTGGTTTGTGCCGAAAGTGCCCGGTGTGATATGATTCTGAGCGAAGATCTGAATGATGGCCAGGTCATCAGAGGAGTTAAGATTCAGAATCCATTTACCTGGCGTGAATCAATGGATAATACAGAATCAATGGAGGTATGATTGATGGCGAGGTCGAAGTTTTTGGCCGACCGATTTTCTGTCGGCCTTTTTTGTGTACTCATGGCGAGTTTAAGCGGTTGTGATTATCTATTACCAAAAGAAAAAGTCTATGTCACTGTTGCAATTCTGAATCTGCGCGAGAAACCGACGACAAAATCGCAGGTGGTTGAGCGCTTACAGCGCGGTCGTGAACTGGAGATTTTCGAAAGAGCCAATCCCTGGTTACATGTACGCGCAGATGGAAAAACTGAGGGATGGGTACACGGCAATTATGTCGGAGACGCCGCAGCCGTGCGCGCAGCTTTGCAAAAAGACCTCGCGCGTCGTTCTTCAGGCACGCGGAAAAAACGGCCTGCAGCGCGCCCAACTCAGCCTACAACTGAACAGCAAGCGACACAAGAACCTCAAGCAACGCCACCGTCTCCCGGTGCCCTATCCATTGATAGCATGATCGTGGGGATGCCCGATGATCTGATACTGGAAGAAGTAGATCCCCTCGAGGGCCAGCCGCGCTATTTTGGTGCAACGGGCAGCGGACAAGTCGTACTGGAGTTCTGGGGTCCAGAAGTCGATTTGTTGCGATCCGAAATTATGGTAACCGTACTCGATATCTCCGATGCCGACATGAACCGCAATGCAGCCCTCGTGCGTTTATTTATCCGAAATGCCGTACCGCAATGGCAACGCGACACAACCTGGGTCGCAAACTTTTTGCGGGAATTGTCGAGCCAGGATGTTGGCACAGGCGGATTCGACACGCGCAGCAAAACCGTCAGGTTCCGGTTCATCAAACCCCTGAGTGCAATTCGCGTGACAATCGAAAAAGCGTCGTGATTAAATTTTTGCGATTTTGCTGACCGGTACGCACTTGACAACAAACCATTAGTTTCTTCATATTTATTGTAAAACCACCACTTGATAAAATATGACGCAGGAATGTTGATATGGCCAAGCTAAGTATAGAGATCGCCGCTTATGAGCGCATGCGCGACGAGTTAGAAACCGATCACTTCGGTGAGTGGGTCGTCGTACACGATGAGGAACTCATTGGAACATATCAATCATTTGAGGCGGCGGCTGGTGTTGCAATAGAGCGTTTTGGTCGCGGACCATATCTCATCAGAAGGGTTGGCGCGCCCCCGTTCAGGCTGCCAGCTTCCATTCTGTATAGGCCCGTATATGCCGACAACTGAGTGCGGGTTCGAGAACCGCCCGCAGGAACCAGAAGTCTAAATAATCCAAATATTTGAAACAAAAACGCCGAGGACTTTTGCCCTCGGCGTTTTATTGTGGTAATTCAATGTTTACTTCTTCTTGTCATCCACGACTTCATATTCAGCATCAACAGTCCCATCGTCGCTTTGTTTGGGACCTTCTGCACCACCTGGTGGTGGCTCTCCTGGCGCACCCTGAGGCGGTGCCTCGTCTGCTGAAGCTTGTTGATAGAGTTCACTCGCAACCTGATGCCAAACCTGGGTGAGATTTTCATTCGCCGATTTAATCGCATCGACATTGTCTCCCTTGAGGGCATCTTTGACCTTGTCAACAGCCTCTGTCACTTTGGCCTTCGTCTCAGCGCTGACCTTGTCTCCCATTTCCTCCATCTGTTTTTCGGTCTGATGCACCTGCTGCTCGGCCGCATTCTTGATTTCCACAGCCTCGCGTTTCTTCTTGTCTTCAGCCGCATTTGCCTGTGCGTCGTTGACCATTTTGTCAATTTCCGCGTCTGACAACCCCGACGAGGCCTCGATGCGAATATTCTGCTCTTTGCCCGTACCCTTATCTTTTGCCGAAACATTGAGAATGCCATTTGCATCGATGTCAAATGTAACTTCAATTTGTGGCACACCGCGCGGCGCGGGCGGAATACCATCGAGATGAAACTTGCCAATGGTACGGTTATCTAACGCCATATCGCGCTCGCCCTGCAAAACGTGAATCTCCACCGACGGCTGACTGTCCACAGCGGTTGAAAACACTTCGGCCTTTTTCGATGGAATTGTGGTATTGCGATCAATAAGGCGCGTCATCACGCCGCCAAGCGTTTCAATACCCAGCGAGAGCGGCGTCACATCGAGCAGCAGCACATCGGTCACGTCCCCAGAGAGCACACCCGCCTGGATAGCTGCACCAATGGCGACAACTTCATCGGGATTTACCCCCCTGTTAGGCTCTTTGCCAAAAACTTCCTGCACAATTTCCTGTACTTTGGGGATACGCGTTGAACCGCCCACCAGAATCACTTCGTCAATATCAGAAGCCGAAAGACCGGCATCCCGAATAGCCTGTTCACAAGGCCCTTTTGTGCGCTGGACGAGATCATCAACGAGTTGCTCAAATCGCGCGCGTGACAGGTTGACATTGAGATGCTTGGGTCCAGATGCATCGGCTGTGATAAACGGCAGATTGATGTCGGTAGATGCGGAAGTCGATAGTTCGCACTTGGCTTTTTCTGCCGCTTCTTTAAGGCGTTGCAGAGCCATGGGATCCTGGCGCAAATCCACGCTATTGTCTTTCAAAAATTCCTCAGCCAGAAAGTCAATGACGCGCTGATCAAAGTCATCGCCACCCAAATGGGTATCGCCATTGGTGGATTTGACTTCAAAAACGCCATCGCCCAGTTCCAGAATAGAAATGTCAAACGTACCGCCACCAAGATCGAAAACCGCGATTTTTTCATCGCTCTTTTTGTCCAGCCCATAAGCCAGTGAGGCAGCCGTTGGTTCATTGACTATACGCAATACGTCGAGGCCAGCAATTTTGCCAGCATCTTTGGTAGCCTGTCGCTGTGCATCGTTAAAATATGCGGGAACCGTGACTACAGCCTGCGTGACGGTTTCGCCGAGATAATCTTCAGCGGTTTGCTTCATCTTTTGAAGCACCATTGCCGAAATCTCGGGCGGAGTATATGTCTTGTCGTCGAGCTGTACAGATGCCAGCCCATTGGCGTCACTCGTAACCGTGTAAGGCACTTCGGAAATCTCAGTGCTCACCTCTTCGCGGCGGCGTCCCATAAACCGCTTGATAGAATAAATGGTCTTGGCCGGATTGGTCACAGCCTGCCGTTTGGCAACCTCACCAATGAGGCGCTCCCCATCTTGTGCAAATGCAACAACAGAGGGCGTCGTGCGCCCCCCTTCTGAATTTGGAACAACAACCGGGTCGCCGCCTTCCATCACAGCGACACAAGAATTAGTCGTTCCCAGATCTATGCCTATTACTGTGCTCATTGCAAAATTCTCCTTATTTGGTGCCCATGTCAGAGCATGGGAATGTATAGAGTATAATTTCTATATTTTATGCTGCTTTAGAGTCTGAGCTTTTTGACTCAGAGGTCTTTTTAGTCCCTGATTTTTTTGCGTCAGATTTTTTTTCTTTAGATGCTTCTTTATCCTTTTTCGCTGCTTCTTTGTATCCTTCACTTCGATAATCGGTGATATAAAAACCCGACCCCTTAAAGATCAGACCTGCACCGCCACTGATGAGACGTTCAACTTTTTGCTCACCGCATTCGGGACACAGGCGAATGGGTTCAGCAGTGATAGAATGAAAGGCTTCAAATTCGTGCTCGCATGCAGTACACGCATATTCATAAGTCGGCATAACAGACCCTCTGATTTGGAATGGTGGAATGTACATCTGTTTTATAAAGCAATATATATACCATAAAGGCCAAAAATTTGTAATTTGATATAAAATAAGTATTTATTTTCATTATTGAGATTTATACGATTTTAAAAAATTTGCCATATTGTCCGAATTATTGCCATATTGTCAATATAAGACACAGCAAAAAGGAGCACACTGTCATCCTGCGCCCCTTTTCATTTTACGCTCTGCTCCAGGTCTATGCGGCGTTCTGTACAGCGGCAACAACGGCCTCGGCAGCTTCCTGGAGCTTGCGGGCAACGGTAAATTCAAGACCCGAATTTTCGAGAATCTGCGCCCCTTCTTCAGCGTTGGTCCCCTGCAATCGCACCACCAGCGGCACATTGATTTCGATATCTTCAAGCGCGGCAACAACACCTTCAGCCACGCGGTCACAGCGCACAATACCGCCAAAAATATTGATAAGCACAGCTTTGACCGCTTCGTCGGACGTGAGAATACGCATCGCATTTTTGACGCGCTCGACATTGGTGCCCCCACCAACATCAAGAAAATTTGCCGGTGACGACCCCGCGTATTTGACAATATCCATCGTAGCCATCGCCAGACCTGCGCCATTGACCATACAGCCGACTTCGCCGTCAAGTTTGATATAATTGAGATCGTATTTTGAGGCTTCGACCTCGAGCGGATCTTCCTCGTCAACATCGCGCAATTCATAGATATCAGAATGGCGATACATCGCACTATCATCAAAGTTCATCTTGGCATCCAGAGCCAGAACCTCACCGCTTTTGGACACAACGAGAGGATTGATTTCTGCGAGCGAACAATCGGTCTCTTCATAAGCATTGTAAAGGGCAGTGATAAATGCAACTCCCTGTTTGAGCTGATCGCCTTCAAGCCCCAGACCGAGTGCGAGACGCCGCGCCTGAAAAGGCTGAAGCCCCACGCCTGGATGAACGACCTCTTTGAGAATTTTCTCTGGCGTCGTCGCAGCCACCTCTTCAATATCCATGCCACCCGCACGGGAAGCCATAACAACCAGACGCGACTGCGCGCGGTCCAGCACAATACCCAAATATAATTCGCGGTCAATATCCGTTGCATTTTCCACCCAAACAGACTTGACATTTTGACCCTCAGCACCAGTCTGCGGGGTAACGAGTTGCATGCCAATAATTTCTGATGCCACTTCTCTGGCTTCGGCAGGATCGGATGCGAGTTTAATACCGCCCCCTTTGCCGCGACCGCCTGCGTGGATCTGCGCTTTGACGACCACTGCCCCGCCGAGATCTCCGGCAACAGCTTCGGCCTCTTCGGGCGTACGAGCAACCGCGCCATTTGGCACAGGCACACCAAAGGCCCTGAGAACTTCTTTAGCCTGATATTCGTGAATTTTCATCTCTGTTCCTTGTGTTTGTGTTATCAAACGCCAATTCAAACAGCGTATTTTTCCAACACATCTCGATCAATCTCAATGCCCAATCCCGGTGCATCGGGCACGGGCAATTCGCCATCCACGGCCTGGATCGGATTTACAGCCAGTTCCGTCCGCAACTCATTCTCCGTCATATCGTATTCAAACAGGGATGGAATGGGATTCAACGCATCCGGCGCATCGGGAATAGTAGCCTGCCAGTGGACAGTCGCCGCCAACCGAATATGACTGCCCCACATATGCGGCAAAACCCGCACATAATTTGCGCTCGCCATCGCCGCAATAATGCTACATTCGCTAAACCCACCTGCAATGCTAATATCGGGCTGCACAATATCAAGTGCCCGCTGCTGAATCAACTCGCGGAACGCCCAACGCCCGGCCAGTCCTTCTGCACCTGCAATGCGTATGGGCAACGCACCTTTCACCTGCAAATACCCGCGCACATCATCCGTTGGTATCGGCTCTTCATACCAGAACAAATCATTGTGTGCGATCTTGTGACCCACATCAATAGCCGTACCCACATCATACCCGCAATTGGCATCCACGGCAAACAACACATCGGGACCTATTGCCTGCCGAATTGCCGTTACATTTTTGACATCGTAATCCGCACCAAATCCGATCTTCATCTTCATCGCTGAAAAACCCATATCGACATAGCCTTTTGCCTCATCGACAAGAGCCTGTGTCACATCGGGGCGGTCTATGCGAAATAACCCGGTGGCATACGCGGGAATCTTGTCTCTCACCTTTCCCCCCAATAATTGATACACCGGCATATCGAGAGCCTTCCCCATCAAATCCCACAGCGCAATATCTATCCCACTGATCGCCTTCGGGCTTACCCCATCATCGGACAACGCCTGATAGATCGCGCCACAATCAAACGGACTGCGCCCCACAATATGCGCGTCAATCGCAGACCGATGGACTTCGCCTGTTCCCTCACCCCACCCAATCAAGCCATTATCTGTAGCGATCTCCACAACTTGCGCCTGGCGGCTCGTGGACCATCCCCTCGAAATCGCGAACTTCTCTCGCAAGGGATATCGCAAATAATATGTTTTTACCTCGGTAATTTTCATCTGATCACTCCTAGTCCACAAACAAATCATCCAGTGTCACGGGCGTAACCGTGCCGAGAGTGCTCAAGCTGTTGAGATCAAATTTGGTCGTGTCGCCCATAATAGAGATAAGTTTGGGGCGTTTGGCAATATGTTGCTTGTGGAAATCGAACACAACCGGCATCTCAGCCTGAAGAATGTGATCAAACCGCTCTTTTCGCGGATCGGGCGTCTGGTTGCGACGTTCCCAAATACGCAACACGCCGGGCAACTCGCGGTATTTGATCTTGGCGACGCGATAGCGATTAACCACAGAATTTTTGGCTTCTGAAAAACGCTCGGGAGATTCGGGCAAATCGTCAATCAACTCGACCAGTGCAGCAACAGCCTCCGGGGTTTTGTCCGCCTGGCAACCAATATATCCCCACAGGACATTCTGATCATTGCTGCGATCGCCGAGGTCATACCGCGCAAATGTAGAATACGCCAGGGCGCGGGCTTCGCGCAATTCCTGAAAAACAATGCCCGACATACCCCCGGCAAAATAATCATTGTAGAGATCAATAGCCGGACGGAGTGCAGCATCGAACACTACGCCTCCAGACTCGACAAAGACCTGAGACTGGGCTGTTTCTTTGTGAAAGAATCGGATTTCGGTTTTGTCTGGCGCGTGAACTACGAGACGTTCATAAGCAGGGGACTTCTTCAGTTCGCCACTATCAGAGAAGTGTTTTTGCAGTGTCGCAAGAACCTCGTCCATCGGCCTTGAACCACCGTAAATCAGGACATGTTCATAGGTCGGTAGGCTGGATATCAAACCGTGCAATTCTGCAACCGTGAGCTTTTTCAATGCCTCAGAAGAAATGCGGCGTTTGTACGAGGAATTGTCGCCATAACGACTGTACAAACGCAGGGCATTGCGCAAAGACCGGGGATCTTTCTTTTCATCTTCGCGTTGCGCGAGGGTGATTTTGACGAGCTCATCGAGCGTGGCCTGATCAGCAGTCGGATTCTGGATGTATTTCATCATCAGTGAAAGAGAAGCCCCAAAATTTTCATCTAAGCCTGAAATGCTGATATTGGTCTCATTATCTGACACGCCAATATTGAAATCCGTACCCAGTTTGTACCATTCTCTCTTCAGCGCATCGGGAGCCAGGTCGCCCGCACCAGATTTATCCAGAAGCGATCTGGCCGTGCTGAGTCGGTTATCCTGATACGTCCCCATATCTACACTCAGCGTAAAAGTGAAGAGATCATTAACCGGGTTTTTCACATAGTAGAGTTTTACACCGTCCCGCACCTGTGCAATGGTATAGTCTTTATCGGTGACAAAAACGGGAGAAAGCTCATCGGCAGACATAGCCAGCACATCTTTTGCAAATTCGGATTGCCGAGTCGGATCAATATCAATCTTGTCGATTTTGGGCTTGTCGATTTTGGGCAACTCGTGTTGTTCGTCAATGCGATAGCCCGCAACATAGTCCTCACCAAAATAATGATTGGCTACACGCACGATATCTTCTCGGGTGATTTTTTCCATACGGGCAATTTCAGCGACCTCGTGGCCCCATTCGGCAAATCCCAAAAACGCACTGGTCATTTGTCTGACCCGGCTGCGATTGGATTCCAAACCTCGTTTTTGATTCTTTTTAAAATCCGTGACAATCGCAGACAGCAGACTTTCGTCAAATTCCCCGCGTTTGATCAGGGCAATTTGATCCAGCAGCAATTGCTCAACTTCGGCAAGTGTTTGATCTTTTTTTGGAATGCCCCACAGATATTGCGTGCCGTAATCATTGTGCAAGTAGGGATAACTTCCCGCGCGTCGTACTTTCTGCTGCTGCACGAGATTGAGATTGATAAGCCCCGCTGTGCGATTGTCCAGAATCATATCAATCAGCTTCAGAGCTTCGGCGTCTTTATGGCTGCGGTGATTTGTGCGAAAAGCCAGAAGTACGTATTCTTCACCCTGAAATTTAACCGTGACGCGCTCAGCACCTTTAAGGGGTGGTTCTTCCCATGTTTGGAGCACGGGAATATCTTTGGCTTTCCATGCTGAAAAATGTTCGTCAATCAGTTTAATAGTCGCGTCAATGTCAATATCGCCCGAAATACAAATCGCCATATTATTGGGCACGTAATAAGTGTCGTAGAATTGGTACATATTTTTAATCGAGGGATTTTTGAGATGCTCCACCTCGCCAATCGTGGTTTGCTGGCCGTAGGGATGCTTTTTGTATAGATGTTTATTCACAGCCTCGCTGATGAGCCAGCCTTTGTTGTCCAATGTGCGGTTCTTTTCCTCATATACCACTTCGAGTTCGGGTTGGAACAGGCGAAACACGGGATTTTGAAACCGTTCAGACTCAATTTTTGCCCAGTGTTTGAGATAATTGCTGGGCAACCCCACTTTGTACACGGTTTCTTCGTGCCAGGTGTGTGCATTCAAGCCACTCTCGCCCATAGCTTTGTAGAGTTTGTCGAGTTCGTTGGGTATAGCGTATTGTGCAGCCTGTTGAGATGCTTTGTTGATCTCTGCATAAATGGCCTTGCGTTTTTCGGGATCGGTTTCGCGGAAGTGATCTTCGTAGAGCGCAATAATGCGGTCAATGTGGGCTTTTTCTCTTTTGTAATTCAATGTCCCGATATTTTGCGTACCCTTAAAAAGCATATGTTCCAGGTAATGCGCCAGACCCGTAGATTCGGCGGGATCGTGTTTACTTCCCGCACGTACGGGGATTTCGGCATAAAAACGCGGTTCTTCGTGGTTTTCGGTGAGATAAACCGCAAGGCCATTATCGAGTTTGTAAATATGTACATTCATCGGATCGTCGGGATTGGGCGCATTAACGCGCGTAAACCCGGCGAAAACAGGTGAAACTATCAGTGTAAGAGCGAAAAGGGTAAGGGCGAATAATTGCCGCATAATGCACTCCTTTGAAAGTGAACCGTGTTGTGAATTTTGCAGGTCTGTCTATTTTGGGATGCTGTGAACAGGACAGAAGTTTCAAATATACCATTTCCCCGCGCAATGTTCAATCATTTACGCAGTCTTCGGGACTAATTTGATCGAGGCGTTGGACGACATCCTGGGGTTGAATTCGGGTTTTAAAAAAGAAGACATGTCCGGGCACATCCTCGAAATCTTCTTCCTGGACATTGAGATCGCGGGAGACAGCGACGACGAGGTCTTTGCGATTGGCGCGGCGGAGTTTGTCGAGTTTGCGCCTCAGATAATCGGGATGCCAGAAACCGACGATCTCGAGCAGCGCCGTGCGACCATCGGGATGGCGGAATGCAAAATCGGGAATGAAGACCGTATTCTTGAGATTCACAATTTCGGTTTCGCGTTCGAGTTCCCAGTCGGTCCTGGCTTTCTCAAAGCGCGTAGCAAAGGTCTCTTCGAGAAGAGAATCGTACATGGTCTGATCTTTGTAATGCGAAATCAAATTGTGGTTGTCATCCAGGACAAAATCGCCTTCGCGACCATCTTTGAGTTTGACCGTGGCTTCCATTTTCCAGCGGATACACAAGAGCAACGCAGGCAAAAAAACAGCCATCTGAATACCGTATTTTTGCGAGAGGCGAAACAGACTTACGGGACCGTCGAGAACGATCTCGTATCCCGCATCCCGGTCGCCGCGGATATCGTGTATCAAACGATAAAATTTGATAAACTTAAAGAGCTGTTTGTAGCGCACGGGCAAGTTGCGATGCACCGAGAGTCGCATGCGGGTGCAGCGATAGAACATCGCCTGCGCGAGTGCGACATTGTAGCGGTTGAGCAACCACGCGGGATCGGGTGCGTCAAAGCGATCGAGATAGTGATTGACGGGAAGGTCTGCGTAGAGGCTATGCGCGATATTTTCCGACGAGGTCTGATATTTGAGCGCGACCTGATCGAGAATGTGTTCGCGTGTGACGGGATAGAGAAGATCGGGTTCGCGGACAACGGGGTGATTCTCTCGGCTGAGACCAAAAACCTGTGTGCGAATTTCTTCGGGTTCTACAATGCTGTCAATGCGAAACTCACAGCGATCATCTTCGAGCAATTTCGTCAGACCGCGTTGAACGCGATAATCCGTTGCCTCGGCCGCACGCAGGTCCAGAGCGCTGTGTAATTCACCGCGCGACTTGCCCTGGTGATCGGTAAAAATATCGATAATTTCCTCTGCCAGCGCGATAATATTGGGCGCTGTAGTATCCACATAGCGAGGCTCGATATAAGGCCCGCGACGGCGCACGAGCAAAAGGTCGGAAGTGAGCATAAAGCGGTAAGACTTGAACGCCTGTTACAGGACAGGCTCAAGTGCTTCTTCTACAGATAGTGGAAAAATTTCTGTTACATCGCCTTCAAGGCGCAATTTGAGATGTGCATAACTGTCGTGATCAGTTTTGCCCTTATTGATAATCACATAAGGGACACCGCGTTCTGCTGCCATCAATGGAAAGCTCGCGGCGGGATAGACGGATAGAGTAGAACCCAGAGATATCGCCAGATCGGCATTGGCCGCAGCTTGTGCTGCCCGGTGCAAATCGGCTTCAATGAGCAGTTGACCAAAGCTAATGGTCGCAGATTTGAGATAACCTCCACATTCGCACACAGGAGGTTTTTTTGTACGGCGAAAGGCAGCGTAGTGGCGTTCGGGATCGCTGCGTTTGCCGCAGGTCTGGCATTCGACTTCCGCATTAGTCCCGTGCAGTTCGATCAAGCGTTCGGGTGAAGTACCAGCCCGGGTATGCAGGCCATCGATATTTTGCGTAATGACGCATTCGATTTTATCTGCTCGCTCGAGCTTCACAACAGCCTTGTGAACAGCATTGGGACGGGCGTTTTCAAAGGCAGCCCAGCCCTCGAGTTTTTGATCCCACGCTTCAATACGCGCTTCTTCAGAGGTCATAAAATCCCGGTAATAAACCGGTCGCCGGGTTTTCCACACGCCATCTGGCCCGCGGAAGTCGGGTATGCCACTGGCAGTGGAAACACCCGCGCCCGTGAAGATAAGGATGCGCTCGGCATTTTGGATATATTCGACGAGTTCTAAATTGGGCGTCACGATTGCGTCTTCAAATTGAGAACAACAGAGGTCGAACCCCAGTTGTGATCGGTGAGATAATATGCGACGACATCCGGCCGGCGTTTCAGAATCACGTGGACGGTTTCCCGCAGCGCACCCGTGCCTTTGCCGTGAATAATACGCACATCGGAAATACCGCGCTCTTTGCATTCATCCAGGTAATCGGGCACAAGAGCTTTGACATCGCGCGGATGAAAGAGATGGAGATCGAGTTCGCCATCAATGGGAAGTTCGACAGGTTCGGACATTATTATAGATTGTAGGCGTGTGCGTCGTCGAGATCGAGAAGGTCAAACCATGTGGTGATATCGGTGCGCCCAGGTGCCACGCGCTTGAGCGTTATATTGAAAATTGCGCGTTGCTCGTCATTATCGGGGCCCTTCTGAGAGAGAGCCTCGTTCAGACCCAAAATTTCATCCTGAGTGCGATCCGTGTGTTCGAGCACCCAATCGCCGAGTTCGATATCGTTGACATTGTGATAGGCTGCATCCTGAAAATCGTCGGCGGATATATTGAGAAAATCGAGAATGACTTTGTCAATGGGACAATCGTAGATATAATCGTTGAGCTTGTCCGCCTTTGCCGCGCGTGCTTTATCGCCCATGCGCGATCCGCCGTAAATGCCTGCAACATCACTATTATACGGCGAACGCGGTGGATGTTGGGTCAGATCGGTATCCCGAAAACACCCCCAGTCGTCAAGTTCCATAGATTGGAGCATCGTTTTCACCTTATCGGGATCGGCGTTGAATTTTTCAAGACGATCTTTTAAGCGCTGACGGCTCGCATCATCAAAGGGTTCCCAGGTGAGAAGCTCGTTATTGTACGCCTGGATCTCGTCTTCAGTTTTAGGGTAATTTTCGCGCAACCAATCGCACAATTCGGCGTCATTCCTACGCTGGGCTGCATCGGCAAAATCATCGTGTGAAACGCCGAGAAAATCGAGTACTATCTTGTCCAACCCCGAGTTCTCGCCATAGAGATGTTCGCCAATCGTATTTGCCCGGTGCGCCCGCGCTTTATCGGTCAAACGCGCAAGCGAAACAATACCGAGCATCGAGGTGTTGGTAGGTCGGCGAGGCGGTTGTTTCGTCAGGTCCATGGTATGCCTTTCTACTTTTTGTTTTGGGTTATATCAGCTAAAAGTTGCTGAAGGTGTGGTTTGGCTTTAGGCATGTCTTCACAACACTATCATTTCTTTTAAAACAGTGTCTCGAATTTCCTCTCGAAGTGACTCTTTGGGGACAACATCTACCTTGCGATGAAGTTTTGTTTCCAAAAAATCTCCGACTCTAATCAGATCAAATAAGCTGGCATCATCGTCAAAATCTATCAAGACATCTATATCACTGGTATTTTGCTGCTCATCTCGCACAAAAGATCCAAATAAGCCAATTTCTCGCACTTTGTGTTGCAAAAGATCGGGTTTCAATGCCTTTAGCGTATTCACTATTTCTCTTTTGTCCATTGTCAGATCCATTTTATAGATGTTGCCGCGGATTCAATTATCCTCAAAAACAAAAAGTGTAGCAACAACGCCATTTTGTCAACCGCATTTCAAAATATCTCTCGTTCGGAATCGGGCCATCTTTTTTTAGGACCGTTTAATGGCAATGAGGTGCGACTTTTGCAGGGGTAGAATACATGTCAGATAATCGGTATCCTCGTCCAGGCGGCTCTTAAAGGCAGACCAATCCGGATCCATGTACCATTGCTCAACCGCAGACCAGCCATCGACAAAGATGAAAGCTCCTGGCACCAGGCGGCTTTCCAACATATCGAACATAGGCGCGAAAGCGTGCAGACCAAAATCAACAAAGACGAAATCCACGCGATCGGGAAGAGCCGTGATAAAGGCATCACCGGTACTCGTATGGCATTCCACCAGATGGTCCAGACCAGCAGCTCGCAAATTGCCCTGAGCCGCCGCGGTTTTCTCCGGCATCTGATCCAGGGTGAAAACGCGGCCTCCCGTGTGCTGCGCCGCGGCAGCCAGATGCAAAGTGGAATAGCCGTGCGAAGTGCCAAATTCGACCAGCGTCCTCGCGCGTTGGTGAACCGCAGTGAGACACAGATAATGAGCCACCTCTGGGCTGGCGGCCTTGAGGCGCAGCGGATCTGTAGAACCGGCTCGGCGCTCCTCCTGGTCGCGGCTGTGAAGGTGGGCGACAAGCACGCGTTGGGCCGGGGTAAAGAGATCTTCGATATGCACAGCGTCTCCTTCTAAAACATTTGTTGTTGCTTCCCATCGTACGCGTCGTGTTGTCTGCGGCGGCGGGAAATGCGGTCTTCAACCGTATTGCGAGAGATCACCTCGTAGAGAATGGCGTGTTTGCCTTCGCGGCGGCGCAAAATGCGCCCCAATCGCTGGACGTGTTCGCGGATAGTACTCGTGCCCGAAAGCACAACTGCGACATTGGCCTCGGGCACGTTGACCCCTTCATTGAGTACGCGAGAAGTGACAAGCGCGAGAATATCGCCCTGGTTAAAAGCTTTGAGAATTTCCCTGCGCTCCTTCGTGCGGGTCTGGTGCGTAATGGCGGGAATGAGAAATTGTTCTGAAATCGTATAAACAGTTTCGTTGTCGTTGGTGAAAATGAGCATGCGGTCGCGCGGATGTTTTTTCAGCAGATCTTCCAGCACGCGCAACTTAGCAGTTGTGCCCAGAGCGACTTTTCGGTAGCGGCGATAGGCGAGCATCGCCCTTCGGCCATCGCTGGAACGAGCCGAGAGGCGTACAAAATTTTGCCATCCAGAAGCACTGCCCAACCGCAGATTCTTGGACTCCAGAAAATCACTGAATTGCGAACGCGCGGTTTCGTATTCGGCGCGCTCTTCGGCCACCATATCGACTTCTATGCGCTCTGTATTGTACTCCGAGAGATAGTCGCCCGACAAATCGCGGATACCCTTTTCATAAACGGTTGGACCCACGAGATCGCGCAGCATAAGATGGCGACCATCGGGACGTTCGAGCGTGGCTGTAAGCCCCAGGCGATAGGGAGCAATAGAAAGTTCCGCACCGTGGGAATAGGATTCTCCGGGCAAGTGATGGACCTCGTCAAAAACGAGAAAACCAAAGCGATTGCCATAGCGGTCCATGTGCATATACGCACTGTCATAAGTCGTTACAGTGAGGTCTTCAAGCTCGTGATAGCCTCCGCCCAGGATACCGATATCGCATGAAAAGGCATCTTTGAGCAAGTCATACCACTGATTCATAAGATCAATCGTAGGCGCGACAACAAGCGTACTGCGACCGATTTCCGCAATACCCATCAGCGCCAGAAGCGACTTGCCCGACCCCGTGGGCAGAACAACCACGCCGCGATATTGATTTGATTGCCAGGCATCAAAGGCTTCAGCCTGATGCGGATGCGGGGTGTGTTCTCGGTTAAAATTGAGTTTGAGGCGATTGTAGCGCGGGACCACATTTTTTATCCCAACATCCTGAGCCTGTAATGCTTCAAGAATATTGCGATACCGATGTGCCTGAGCGCGCCAGCGTCCCACGCGGCTATCCCATATAAATGGAGATGGCGGTTCATAGTCTGCTGGCGGATCCAGAAGAACGAGCGTGCCATCGTCGAACGCGAGGCGCATATCGGGAGATGGAGATGACAATATGAATTACCTCGAAGGATGGAGTAGATGCCTCACACAAAGATACAAAGGGGCTGGTTGGAGGTGGGAACCAATCCCCAGTCCCTCATCTTTAACTACGGTCTCGCCAACCGAATGGCGTGATCAGCGGCAGTGAGATAGGGAAATGATTGGTCGAGAAAGGCTTTGAGCAGTGTATCTGCGTTCAGATCTGATGTATTGATCTGAAATTTTTGTTTAAAAAATGACTTGCGAAATTCTTCGTGGAATGCCTCCTGGACTTCTTCGATATCCGATTCGGGCACAATGGGAAAATCGTGTGGATCGTCTTTCATGCGCTGTTTGATAACCTCGGGACTGGCTGTGAGATGCACCAGAATAATATCTTTGGGCATGTCTTTTTCCCATGCCTGGGGATTTTCGACCGGGCGCGCCAGATCGGGATAATAATAGCGTTGACCGTACACCATTTCCTCAATGTGGAAACCCGTGAGCAAAACGTGCTGGTAATTGTGTACCAGGCGCACATGATAAGCGATCTGAAACCGCTGAAAACGCTCTTTGATGGGCGATGGCACTTCGTTCATAGCCTTTTGATCTGCGGGATCTGTAAGGGTTTGCTGATCGGGAATGGAAAAGTGATCGTCCATGTGATGGCGAATACCGCGCTCCATGCCCCATTTTTGAATGGCTTGAACCAGCGTGGTTTTGCCCGTGTATTCCGTGCCAATTGCAATGACGCGCATGTAAAGCTCCTTGTTGAAAAGTCGGTGTGGATAGACTATATTTAGTTTTAGAATAGTCCATGTTATCAATTTACAAAACTCAAAGCAAAATAAAAAAAAGACGCAGACTTGTCGAATCTATCGTAAAAGGCACATCATGGGACGCACGAGCGATGCAAAAGATCGGCTGATACAGGCTGCGATGGATTTGTTTTTTACGCGTAGTTATACCGACGTGGGCGTGCAGGAATTGTGCAAAGCTGCCGGGGTAAAAAAGGGGAGTTTTTACCACTTCTTTGAGACCAAGCAAGACCTGGTACTCGCTTCATTAGACCGATGGTGGGAGATTACGCGGGAGACCGCATGGGAGCGGGCTTTTTCATCAGAACGACCACCTCTGGAGCGGATCTCGCATTTTTTTGAACTGGTCTATGAGCAAAATTGTCAATTTTACGAACAGCACAAACAGCTTTGTGGGTGTCCGTTTGGCAACCTCGCCGTAGAAATGAGCGCGCACGAGCCGCTGATCCGCCATAAAATTGACCGCATTTTTGAGGATGTAATCGGTCGATTACAAAGAACACTCGATGAAGCAGTAGAAGCCAGTGATCTGGCTCCCATGGATACGCGGGAAACAGCTCTGGCATTGTGGGCGTATTACGAAGGCATTTTGATACTGGCCAAAGCGCGGCAAGATCTGGACCTGTTAAAACGGCTGGGACAGCGCGCTGTGCGTTTTTTGCAAGTATCGCGGCGACACATGGCGTGAGGTTATCATGACCCTTTCGGAACGATATCAAAAAGATGGTTTTTGCACTATTTCTGACCCGGTTTTTCCAACCGATGTCGTCAATGCTGCAATTGAAGGCATGGATGCTGTACGTGCGGGTAAGTACGATACCGGACACCCACCTGAAAACTCCCGATGGAACCCCGGCGATGATCCCAAAGCACTTTGCAAAATTGAAATGCCGCAATTTGCCAGTCACGCCATCATGGACCTGGTCTCGCATCCCGCCCTCGGCAAACTCGCCGCTGAAGTCACAGGAGCAAAAATGGTGCAAGTATGGTGGGTACAACTGCTCTACAAACCCGTGGGCGAACCCACCGATCAACGCGTCACCAACATCGGCTGGCATCAGGACCGCTACTACTGGCGAATATGGGAAGAAGGCAGCGAACTCTTCACAGCGTGGGTTGCCCTCAGCAACATCACACCCGATACCGGACCCATGCGCTTTGTTCCCGGATCACACCGCTGGGGGCTTTTGGACATCGAGTTTGGCTTTCAACAACAGAACCTCGACACATTGCGCAGTGGCATATCAATACCCGAACAGGCCACCTGGCGAGAAGTTCCCATGCTCCTGCCCCCCGGCGCATTGAGCCTGCACGACTGCTTCACGCTCCACGGCAGCGGACCCAACCGATCCAATGGACCTCGTCGCAGCTTTGCTATTCACATGCGCACCGAAAAATCGCGCCCCGTCAACGATGAGCGACAGGGCCTTGTCCGACACATTGACGATCTATCGAAATGCCCGATTATTTATGAATCCTAAGGAGTATCCATGAGCAACCTCTATCTCGGGCTTGACGCCAGCACGCAGAGCTTGAGTGCTATTATCATAGACATCGACATCCGCAAAGTCGTGTACGACGTTTCACTGAACTACGACGAAACACTGCCGCATTATGGCACTCAAAATGGCGTCCTCGACCACCCCGACCCCAAAATTGTCCACTCGCCACCTCTCATGTGGGCGGAAGCCCTCGATGTGCTTTTTGACAAAATGAAAACCGAGGGCATAACCCTCGGCAATATCCGCGCCATCTCTGGCTCGGGGCAACAACACGGCTCTGTCTATCTCAAAAATGCGGATATCCTATCCAATCTCAACCCATCAAAATCCCTTGTAGAAAATCTCGGCGATATATTCTCCCGCGACACATCTCCCATCTGGATGGATTCCTCTACCCGCGCCGAATGCGATGAAATTTGCGACGCCCTCGGCGGTCTCCAAGACACAGCCAGCACCACGGGATCTACCACCTTTGAGCGCTTCACGGGACCACAGATTCGCAAATTCTACAAAACACAACCCGATGCTTATAACAACACCGCACACATCATGCTCGTCTCTTCCTTCATGGCCTCTCTGATTGCGGGCAAAGTTGCCCCCATCGATCACGGCGATGGCGCAGGCATGAATTTGATGGACATTCAGATCCGAACCTGGCATGCTGCCGCACGCGATGCCACAGCACCCAATCTATCCCATCGTCTGCCCTCGCTTGCAGAATCCCGCGCAATTATCGGCACAGTGAACCCCTACTTTATCGATAAATACGGCGTCAATCCCAATGCACAGGCGCTCGTCTGGTCGGGCGACAATCCCAACAGCGTCATCGGCCTCGGTCTCATCCGAGAGGGTCTCGTCGCCATCTCACTCGGCACCAGCGACACCTACTTTGGCACAATGAAAAATTGCCAGACCGATCCGCGCGGCGAAGGTCACGTCTTTGTCTCGCCCACTGGTGACTATATGACCCTTATATGTTTCAAAAACGGCTCCCTCGCCCGCGAAGCCGTTCGCAAATCTCATGGTCTGGACTGGGACGGTTTTTCCCATGCACTCCAATCCACCCCCCCGGGCAATAATGGCAAAATCATGCTCCCCTATTTTGAACCAGAAATCGTGCCCAATGTTCTCAAACCCGGCGTACACCGTTTTGACCTCGACGAACAGGACACCGCTGGAAATTGCCGCGCGGTTGTCGAGGCACAAATGATGTCCATGCGCATTCACTCAGAATGGATGGGCGTGCGTCCTTCAGCCATCTACGTCACAGGCGGTGCCTCGGTCAATCCCGAAATCCTCCAGATCATGGCCGACGTGCAAAACTGTCCCGTTCATCAATTTGAAGTCACCAATAGCGCGGCACTCGGCGCGGCTCTCCGCGCAGCGCATGCGCACCTCAACGCCTCCGGACAAAACACCACCTGGGAAGACATCAGCAAGGGCATCGCCGAACCCATATCCGGCTCCGCCGCCAGGCCAACCAACACCGCAGTGTATGACGAACTGGTTAAAAAATATGCCAGATGCGAACAAATCGCACTCGGCATATAATTCTCAATACGCCTCAGCCTTCAATGTCCCCGCGTTCTTTTCATCGACAAAAGCGCGATAGGTATGTGGTCGTCGCTGCATCCAGTTAATCCCGCGAAAGCACCCGCGACTCTTCGGTCTGAATCCATCTACGAGATTCACCTCTGCGGTCACAAACGGTTCACTGCCATCATTCCATGCCAGCACATGCCCGGTGCGATCAATAATACAACTGCCCTCCGCGCGATTTACCGCCACCACCATACACAACTGATTATCCAGTGCTCGCGTCTGCATAATCCCGCGAAAGCGCTCGGGATCCCACGTATGATCTTCTGGATGCCACGCGCGGTGATCGCCCATAATTGGCAACAACAAAAAGTCCGCGCCATTTAACCCAATCATCCGCGACGATTCAGCCGCCGAAGAATCCATACAAATATTGCACCCAATCCGTCCAATCTCCGTATCGAATACAGGAAAATCATCACCTGGCAAAATACCCGAATCCATCTCGCCACCCACTGCCAGATGCACCTTGCGATATTTGCCATCCACGCCGCCGTCGGGCGCGAACAACACAGCTGTATTGTGAACGGCATCGCCATCCCGTTCAATCACACCCAACAGTACATATACGCCATAATCGCGCGCAACATCCGCAAACGGCTCCGCCTCAGACCCCGGCACGGGCACTGCCAGTTCCAGGGGACTGCCTTTAATCCCGTATTGCAATGCGATCTCGGGCAACACAATCAAATCGGGTTTTTCTTTTTCACATATCTCCCGGCACAAAGGCAAATAAAGATCGACATTGTCCCGAATCGACTCAAACCGCCGGTCGCGGTCTGCTCGCCGTCCCGTCGCGACACAAATTTTCACGGGTTTGTATGATTCTGCCACATCTGTCGCGATCACATGGGGCAATTGCCATTCGGATGATCCCACAACCGACCAGCGAAACGTATAGCGCACAGTCAAGTGTTCGGCATCTTCCGGAGCAGTGAGACGCCGTGAAAATTGCACGGTATCGCCGTTCCATTCGGGAAGGAGATAATCCCAGGACAGAACTTCGCCGCGCCGCCCACTGTCCCGATCCAGGTGGCCCCAATACGCCTCACAGCGCAACACATCGCGTGCCGTATCCACATCTTGAAACTGCGACTGGGCAACGATCTCATATATCTTGCCGGCCTCCACACCCGAATACGCGATCTGCCATCCGCCAATACAGGTACGCGTCCCATTTGCGGCAATTGCCAGCGTATCCCCACTGCGCTCTGTCAACGGCGCGGCGGTCGGATGCGGCGCCCAGAGTTCAATAGACTCAAGCTGTAAATCTGACATGGTCTCCTCCCTTAATTTTCATTTTGCACGATTTTCTTAATCTGCGAATAGGATGCTGTTGCAATCAACTCCTGTGTCTCGGGCAACAATCGCTCGACAATTTCATCGGGAAATTCATTTAGCGGCATCACAAACTGCGGCATGTACCGCAGTGTCAAAAATCTTCGGTCTCGATCCCTCGGCTTCCAACTCAGCGCACCGTGTGTCACCATCTCTGAAATCATCACCACATCGCCCGCTTTGGGAAGCACGTTTAATACCCCTGGCGGAACATCATAGGAAACATAATCCGGATTATACCCACCTTCGGGCGTCCGGCTGCCCGGATAAAAAAACCCCTCTGGCCGATCAAACGCGCTCTTGTGTGAACCCGGCAAAATAATCAAACCACCATCGCCTTCATACACATCTGTCAAATAAAAAAACACCACCAGATGATCGCACAGGCATTTTCCGTCCCGAGCCAGATAGTACGGTGCTTCAGGTCCTTTGCTGGGACTCTCCCGTGCCGAATGCAGGGGATGAAATTCGTGCGTGTGATTATTCACCATCAAATTGCCACTCGTCAAACGCGGGCGATCATTCATCAGCGCTTTCACAATCGGCCACACTTTGGGATGTTGCGTCAAAGCCTCCAGTACGCGGTCAAACGCAAAACCGTAAAGGTGCCAGATAAAATGATTTCGCAAGCGATTTACGTGAAAACCTGGCGGCAAATCCTCATCCGACACTTGCATATACCGATCAGCCGCTGCTTGCGCTTGTGCCAACGCATCTCCTGTCACCACGCCCTCTAAGTGCAAATATCCCGTCAAATCGAAGAAATACTTTTGCTCTGGCGTCATATCGAGCCTCCATTACTGTAACTTCAAACTATTGTTCGACCCAGTGACGGTACAAAGGCTTCACATTTTCCGGCAACCCGTCGTACACCTCCTTTTGCAATGGCATAGATTCGTAATTCTTGCCACCTGTCTCCACCACCATCATCTCGTGCTCGGGTTTGCCAATATGCGACGGATTCAAATTCAACCACCACGGGGCATAGCGCACAATCAAAGCCACGCGCGGTTGATCACTCTGATTTGATGCCACTGCATGCCACAATCGACTATCGTAAATCAGCACACTGCCCGCTGCGCCCTTCACCTGCATCTCGGAGGGATACGGCGCATCCTGATCCACATCGTCCATCCCACCTGTGGCCGGGTTATCGAGCCATCGATGACTGCCCGGCACGAGAAATGTCCCGCCATTTTTCTCATTAAACGCCGTCAACATCCAGATAGACGACAAATGCAATAACGCATCGGGATACGGCGCGGGAACATGAGACGCATTGGTCGCATTATACGGCCAATCCGCGTGCCAGTATCCCCTTTCATTGCCCGGATAATTGATCACACAATCCGTGCAAGAAACGCGCGCATAAGGTCCAAACAGCGCATCCACCACATCCATCATCTTTCGACTTGCCAGATAAGGTGCGAAAATCTGCGTCTCATTAATCACCTGCCGCAAACTCGCCACACCCTCTGCGCCAACGCGATGTCCCTTCGCCCGGGTTGCTGCCAGTGCCGCCTCTGACTCTGCGTGTTTTTGCGCCTGTGCTGCCACTATGGCTTGCCGAACGGCATCCACCTCATCTTCGGGAATCACATTTTCAACCACGTAAAACCCATCGCGCTTGAGTTTTTCGAGAATACGAGAAACCGACATCATTTACACCCTCCAGAATATTATTCCGCAATCCTGTTGCAAAAAAGATACACATGTCGTATTGTTTCACACAACGCATATCGGGTTTCAGACATTAGATATACGCACAACTTCTTATTTTTTCAAATTTTATTTTTATCTAAGAAAGACCACAAGAAACGGGCACGGATTTTGCATAATTATATCTAAAAATTCAAAAACCACAAGAGTGCTGCCATTATGTACAAATATCTCATCCTGCTCTGCCTGTTTGCCACCCCTGCCCTGGGACAAATTGGGCATGAAATAGAAAAGATTGAAGTGCGCGGCAATGAAAAAACCCGTGTTGAAATCATTCGCCAGGTCTTACCCATAAAAGTGGGGGATAACCTGCGTGAGGGGGACATCGACCGCTGCCGCGTAATCCTCGAGCGATTGCTACTTTTCCGAACTGCATATGTCAATGTTAAACCAGGTGCAGAAAAAGGCAAAGCCATTCTCGTGGTCTATGTGCAGGAAAAGCGCTTTGGCGACCTGGGCATGAGCCTTGAATATTCCGAACTCGATGGCTTTGGCGCATCCGCAAATGCGCATTATGCCAATCTGCGTGGCGAAGGAAAATTAGTCGGCGTGGAATACGGCTTGGGAGAACGCTTCAAATACTGGGGCTTTCACTACAGCGATCCGCTCTTTCTCAAAACCAATCAGGCATTCCACATTCAGGTAAAAGGATCTTCTGCGGACCGCGACATTTTTCGCGATCGAAACCCCGATATCAGAGGGCGCTACGATCTCGAACGCATCGGATTTGCCATGGGTTTTGGTCAACCCTCTCCCCTGCGCGCCTACCATTTCGTCTTAAAATACGCCTTTGAAGCTATACAAATCGGCGATTTTCAACACCCTTCCATCCCCACGGGCGGTGGGATCTTCGCCAATGAAATTAAAGCTGCCGTAGGCAGAGAAAACCTCTCCACTCTTTCTTTTAACCTGTTCAAACAACCCGTGAGCGCAATCTGGAGGCAAGGTACGGATTTTAATGCCCGGCTCACACTGTCATCCAAACTACTGGGATCAGTTGCAAATTATATCAAATTTCGCACTGAACTCTATCGGCACCAGCAAGTTACCGCAGGACACATCCTATCGCTCGGCGTCAAAACAGGGGGCGTCTGGGGGAATCCGCCCTTTTACGAACGCTTTTATCTCGATGGGGATAATCAACTCAGAGGTATAGAACGCCGCGTTATTGGGCCAGAAGGTGGCACTCTATTTTTTGCAGTTGAAGCCCTCTATGCCATCGATCTCAAAACCCTGGGGCGGGTATATGCCTTTGCCGAAAGTGGCGGTGTACATCGCTCTGTAAACGGCAAAAATCGGCGAGATGCCGACTTCGCCTTTGGCGTGGGCATGCTGCTCTTTAACCGCGTAGATATCAGTTTTGGAATCAGCACGGGAACACTCATCGTAAAATCACATCGTTTTGCCGGCGTCAAGATTGGTCTGTGAGGAATAGATGGCTCGATTCTTCAACATCCAGACGCTCACAGTTTGCTTGCTTGTCAGCGTGCAACCCTTACTTGCACAGCACATACCGCAAGACAGTCTTTATATTTATGTGCAATCCGACACCTTGCGCCTCGATGCAACCATCGATTCCCTCTTTTCAAAACGGGCTATTGACGCCATTGAATCGGGCATGACGACATCTATCGCCGTGCAATTTCGCCTGCGGACAGATCGTGGAGATAATCTGGGCCAAAGCAGCCTGTTCAGGCGTTTGGAGCACGACATCTGGGAAGGGCAATATCGCCTCATCCGGCAATCCGCGCGACCAGACACGCAGATTACATCTCATTTTGAAGACATTCGACACGCGTGTTCTGAACTTCAGGGACTCGCACTGGCTCAGCTTCCCTTTCCCGACGAGCCTATCACCCTGCAGGTGCGGATAGACGTAAACCCAATCTCGCCCGAGCAACGAGAACGCACGCGACAATGGCTCAAGATAATCGAAAAAGGCAGCTTTCTCGAATTTTTTTTCACTCTGGACAGATCCACATCTCCTGAATGGATTGACCTGTTCAGATTTCGCCCCAGCGCACTCCCACACCTTCTTAATGAATAAACACTGTCTGGAGACACAACTATGAGAGCTATTCCCCTGCGCTGGCGCATCATCGCCGCCCTGATTGGTCTGGCATTGGGCACGACGCTCATACTCGCACTGCTCGCACGATACTTTGTGGCGCAGAGCCTTCAGACCAACGTCAATGTCGAGATGGGCAGTGCGCTGACCAGTGCGCTTTCTCTGGCAAAAGAGAACTACAACGCCAAAAAACGACAACTTCAGGACATTGGACAGCTTTTGTCTGCGCCACCTCACCGCGACCTCAATACCTTACACGCCGTGTTTGCAGATGCCGATCTCGACGACCTGACCCTGCATATTTCTCCTATCGAACAGATCGACATAGATCTTTCGCAAGGCCCCGTGGTCTCCAAAGTAGAAAACGATCAGCTTCAACTGGTACTCGCGCTTCCCGATTCGCAACGAGCACTAACTGCCCTGCTTTCACTCGAGGCATTCATCGATGTTGAAAATGCCGTACATACGTACAAACATATTGAAATGACGGAAGACGATCTGCGCACAGCATTTCTACTCGCCTTTCTCGTCGCTGCAACAGGTGTTGTCCTGCTGGCATCTGTGATTGGCGTTCGCATTGGCTTTGGAATCACGCGCCCGCTTAACGCACTGCTTAAAGGCACGCGAGAAATGGCACGCGATAACCTGCAATACCGCATTCCCAAAGGCAGGAATGACGAGATCGGCCTACTTATCGAATCCTTTAACCAGATGGCGCAAGACCTTGTAGAAAACAGACGCAAAAGACTCGAAGCCGAGCAAATTGCAGCCTGGCGCGAAATAGCGCGACGCCTTGCTCATGAAATAAAAAATCCGTTGACGCCCATTCAACTTGCCGTGCAGCAAATGCGCGATAAATATTCTGGCAGTGATCCCGCATATCAACAATTTGTAACCAACTGCACGGAAATCGTCACGGAAGAAGTCGAAAATCTCAGATCTCTGGTTCAAGAATTTGCCAACTTTGCCCGCATGCCCTCTCTCTCACTATCTCTCAGCGACCTCAATGAGTGTGTACACAATGTTGTTCGCCTCTACCCGGATGCCCGCATTCACCTCAACCTGGAGGAAAATCAGCCCGAGATCGAACTCGACGCCGAACAGATGCGTCGGGTGCTGATTAACCTTATAGAAAATGGTCTTGACGCCTCTGACAAAAACGGCCAGATCGAGATTCGTACGCGCACGTCTGACGACACGGCTATACTGTCCGTAATTGACAGCGGGCCGGGTGTGCCCCTGAAAGATCGCGTGCGCATCTTCCAACCTTATGTCTCCACAAAAGAAAGCGGTATGGGTCTGGGCCTTGCCGTAGTGCACAACATCATTGAAGATCACGGAGGGCACATCTCGGTCACTGATGCCCCTGAAGGAGGCGCACAATTCGATCTTCAACTCCCCATTCCCGACCGAGCTATAGCGCAACCGGAGGAACAGCGATGAACCAAAATATTCTCATTATTGACGACGAAAGAAATATTCGCCGAACCTTAGACATGATCTTATCGGGTGAAGGCTATCAGGTCTTTACCTGTGTCTCGGCACAAGTGGGACTTGACGTATTGCAAAAAGAACGCATTCACCTGGTCTTGCTCGATATTGTTATGCCAGAAATCAACGGCCTCGATCTGTTGCCCAAACTCCTCGAAGTGCGTCCCAATCTGGCAGTCATCATGATTTCGGGACACGGCAATGTGCAAAACGCAGTTCTCGCCATCAAACGAGGGGCCTATGATTTCCTGGAAAAACCTCTCGATCGCGACAAAGTGCTCCTGGCGATTTCTCGTGCCCTTCAAACGCGGGAACTCGCTGCGGAAAATCGCCACCTCAAGCAACAAATTGAAGGGCGCTATGAAATGGTGGGGCAAAGTCCTGCCCTATCAGAAATACGCAACCAGATCGCGCGCGTTGCCCCCACTAATGGACGCGTCCTCATCCTCGGAGAAAGCGGCACAGGCAAAGAACTCATTGCCCGCGCTGTTCACAAAATGAGTCACAGAGCGAAAAATTCATTTATCAAAGTAAACTGTGCTGCTATTCCCGAAGAACTCATTGAAAGCGAATTGTTTGGAAGTGATCGAGGCGCATTTACCGGCGCGGTCAAAACGCGCGATGGCAAATTCCTCCAGGCCGATGGAGGGACGTTATTTCTCGATGAAATTGGCGACATGAGCCTGTCGGTACAGGCCAAGGTTTTGCGCGCACTTGAGCAGGGTGAATTTGAACGGGTAGGTGGTGCCAAAACCTTTAGGGTAGATGTGCGCGTCATCGCGGCGACAAACAAAAACTTGCACGCCGAAGTCGAGCATGGCAAATTTCGAGAAGATCTCTACTTTCGCCTGAATGTGGTGCCATTGACAGCGCCGCCCTTGCGGGAGCGTCGCGAAGACATCCCCGCGCTGGCCGAACACTTCCTCAAAGCCTATGCTGAAGAAAATGGATTTTTACCCAAAGCACTATCGGCAGAAGCGCGAGACCTGCTCTTGCAATACGACTGGCCCGGCAACATCCGCGAACTGAAAAACCTGGTTGAACGCCTCTCAATTATGGTTTCGGGAGACACCATCTACCCTGAAGATTTACCCACCTTAGATGGCATGAGCATTCCAAGACAACCCGGTTCTTTCCCGGATCTCGGCGCAGGAAAAACACTTCGTCAGGTGCGCGAGGCCGTTGAGCGGCACTACATTGCCCAGGCACTGGAGCGACACAAAGGCAATGTCACACGCGCATCCAATGCCCTGGGCATCGAACGCACCAATTTGCACAAAAAAATAAAACAATACGATCTCGAAAGATGAGAACGCTATTTACCCAAAATAAAAAAGCGCGGAAGTGCATTCCGCGCTAAAAAATTGGCGTGATGATATTAAAATATTACAGTCCTGCGGCTTTTCTTAAAACCTCGGCTTTACTCGTCTGCTCCCATGTAAATTCTCCGCGTCCAAAATGACCATAAGCGGCTGTAGAACGATACACGGGCCTGGTCAATTTCAGTGCAGCAATAATGCCCGACGGCGTCAGGTCAAAGTGATCGTCAATCAGATCAACGATTTTTGATTCTTCAATTTTACCCGTACCAAACGTATCTACAGCGACCGAAACGGGTTTTGCCACCCCAATAGCGTAAGCCAGTTGCACTTCGCATCGAGACGCAAGACCCGCAGCAACGACATTTTTGGCGACCCAGCGCGCCGCATAATGTCCGCTGCGATCTACCTTGGTCGGATCTTTGCCTGAAAACGCCCCGCCGCCGTGACGCCCCATCCCACCGTACGTATCCACAATAATCTTCCGCCCGGTCAATCCGCAATCGCCATATGGTCCACCTACCACAAATTTGCCAGTTGGATTGACGTGATAAATCGTATCTCCATCCAAAAGATGCGTGGGCACCACCTCGCGGATCACTTTCTCTTTCACATCCCGCACAATCTGTTCGTGGGACACGTCTTCATCGTGCTGCGTCGAAACCACCACCGTGTGTGCGCGCGCCGGTTCGTCCCCGTCGTATTCCACCGTCACCTGTGCTTTGCTATCGGGACGCAAATATGAAAGCCCTTTATCTTTCCGGATTTGCGCGAGTTCTGCCACCAATTTGTGAGACAGGATAATGGGCAACGGCATTAATTCTGGTGTTTCTCGACAGGCATATCCAAACATCATCCCTTGATCCCCCGCTCCACCCGTATCCACTCCCAGCGCAATATCGGACGATTGCTGATCCAATTTCACCATGATCTCACAACTTTTGTAATCAAATCCATAGCTCGAATCCGTATAGCCAATCTCTTTAATTACGCCGCGCACCAGCGACTGAAAATCTACAACTGCCTTACTGGTCACTTCCCCCGCGACGACCACAAACCCGGTTGTCACCAGCGTTTCACAAGCCACTCTCGATTTGGGATCTTTCTCTAACATAGCATCCAGCACGGCATCCGAAATTTGATCCGCTACCTTATCTGGATGCCCTTCAGAAACCGATTCCGACGTAAACAAACGCCCCATAAACTTGCTCCTATAAAAAAATCAGAACAATGACAATCTCATTTGTAGTGTAGTCTCACCACTTTCCCCCCCAACGAACATCTCGTCATCCTCATCGGATAACGTGGCGTTTACACGCGCTCGAATATCTGCGATCTCCTGCATATTGAGCACATCTTCGCCAAGTGTCTGAAGCTGCTTAAAAGATGTATTGCGAATTGCGCGTTTGACCTCGGGCAGTGCCGAAGGCGTCATCGACAGCTTATCAACCCCCAGGCCCACCAGCAACAATCCAGAATGCGGATCTCCCGCATTCTCGCCGCAAACAGTCACCGGTATATTTTCCGCATGCGCTGCATCGACCACGCCCTTGATCAATCGCAAGACCGCGGGGTGAAACGGCTCGAATAAATACGAGACGAGATCATTGCCGCGATCAACGGCAAGCGTGTATTGGATCAGGTCATTGGTGCCAATGCTGAAAAAATCGACTTCCCGCGCCAATTGATCGGCTATCAGCGCTGCAGAAGGAACTTCGATCATGACCCCAACGGGACACTGGGGATTAAAAGGCACGCCCTCTCGCGTCAATTCTTCGCGCACATCATCGAGTACGGCAAGAGCCTCGCGCAATTCGTCAATCCCCGAAATCAGGGGCAACATCAACTTCACATTGCCAACAGCACTCGCTTTTAAGATCGCCCGAAGCTGCACTTTAAAAAGGTCGCGGTGTCTCAGCGTCAGCCGGATGGAACGCAAACCCAAAAAGGGATTCATCTCTGTCTGTGTATTGAGCACATGCGACATTTTATCGCCCCCCAGATCCAGGGTGCGAATCACGAGAGGATGTGGCGCAATACGCCTGGCCATTTGCGAATAAGCGGCAACCTGCGAGGCCTCATCGGGCAAAATATCGCTGGAGAGATAGAGATATTCCGTGCGGTACAACCCGACGCCCTCAGCACCGTAGTCCATCGCAGAATGCACCTCGCTGGGCAATTCCACATTGGCCTGCAACGCGACCCGAACACCGTCCTCAGTCTGGGCGGGCAAATCTCGGGAATCGACCAACCCGGCCTTTCGCTTTCTCAATCTTTCGGCCAGGCTTCGATACTGTGCGAGTGTTTTATCATCCGGGTTGAGAATAAAATCTCCGCGGCGACCATCTACTATCGCGATATCGCCTATACGCGCATCAGATAGCGCATTGGCAACGCTGACAACAGCGGGGATCTCTAACCCGCGCGCCAGAATAATCGCGTGGGACGTGGGACCACCGACCTCTGTCACAAGTCCCAAAACCCGGTCGGGTTGTAAGTGCGCCATATCGTCGGGCATTAAATCGCGTGCAACGACAATCGCTTTGTCGGGCAATCGGTCTAACCCGGCCTTTTCCCAATTCCCCAATTTGGCTAACACTCGCTTTGCAATGCCCAATAAATCGGCACCGCGTTCTCTCAAATAATCATCTTGAAACGCTTCAAATTGACGACGCAAATTCTGGAAAGTCGTCCAGAAAGCGTATTCGGCATTATATTTTTCTATGTGTGGATATGTAAGCTCGAGAAGCATGGGGTCTTGCAACATGAGCAGATGCGCGTCGAATATCTGCGCGTGCTCTTTGCCCAGTATGTCCTCGACATGCGCCCGTGTAGCTGCGAAATCCTCAGACACTGCTTTGACTGCCTCTTGCAGCCTCGCTTTTTCTGCGGGAATATCGCTGGGATCTATCCGGCGTTGATCCACGGGAAACTCTTCCGGATCGTATAAATACACCGGTGCAATTGCAATGCCCGGAGATGCCTGTATGCCTTTGAGATATTTCATAGCTCAGTCAAATTTTGATTCAATCATTTCGACGATATGATCCAGTGCATCGCGAGCATCTTCACCCTCAACCCGCACCGTGATCACAGACCCCACTTCCGCCGCCAACATCATCACACCCATAATACTCTTGCCATTGATTGCCAGACCATCTTTTTCCAGTGTAATTTCCGAAGTAAATTTAGCCGCCGCCTGTACCAGCAAAGCCGCGGGTCTCGCGTGAATGCCCAGTTTATTTTTTACCGTAGCCCGTTGTTCCAGCATCGTGTGTATCACTCACAATTAGAAACATTTGAAATTCAATCTTCGGCAATCAGTTGCAAGACCTGTTCTGCCCCGTGAATATGCCCTGCTCCACCGGCTCTGCCACATGTTAGTGCAGCACTACCGCTGGCAAATTGCACACTGCGCGTCAGCGTCCATCCCTGCAAATATCCGTAAATAAGACCGGCTCGAAAGGCATCTCCCGCTCCTGTTGTATCGCGCGCAGTGACCTGGTATGCGGGCTGTTCAAAACTATTGCCATTTTCCTGAAAAACCTGACATCCCTGTTTTCCTCTGGTAATCACCACGGTTTCTATACCGGCCTTCAAAAGACCAACCGCCACATCCGAGGGCAAGCCCATTCTGTGTCGGCGCATAAAACCGTCAGAATTGATCACTACATCACAGAATTTTGCAAGCGGGTGATCTGGCGTCAGTTCAATAGCAAACACAGTTATATCATGCTCTCGTGCAATTTGAGCTGCTCGGATTGCATTTTCACCCAAAAAGGGATCAACCGACAACAGGGTAACACCATCGAGATCCGCCTCAGTTAGTGGCCTGCTACGCACATCGGGAAAATGTCCACAAATCGTTCGCCCGCCATTGACATCAGACAGGATAACGGCGTGCCCGGTGCGAACGCTGGGATCTATATCGAGCCTGCGGATATCCACGTCAAATTGCCGCATTGAGCGCAAGAAAAGTGCGCCCCTGCGATCGTCTCCTACTGCACACCCCATCAACCGCACGTCAACCCCCAACCCGCTCAGAGTCACCGCCGTATTGGTCGCTTCTCCACCGACAAATTCTTCGTCGCGAAACGCGCGCGTGTGACCATTGCGCTCGGGAAACCAGGCCACTTGCACGATTTGGTCGATACCCAGTACCCCGTAACACAACACTGTGCCAGATGAAATAGACATAACAATACACTCGCATAAAAAAACCGTCCGCAAAGACGGTAACGACATCCCCAATTGTCAAAAAATGGACTCAGTCGAGACAGTGAATGGCAGAAGCAAACGCGCCAATCAGCGCGGCATCCCAACCCGTTTCTTCAAAAATACTACCAATCACCACAAAAGATGCACCCAATGCGACCCGTTTTGCTGCCGCTTCGGGATCGCGAATACCACCGCCGACAATTATGGGGATCGATACATAACCACAGACTGCCTGCACTATTTCTTCGGGTACCATCAACTCTGGCCCGCTGCCGGCATCCAGATACACGCATTGCATACCCAAATACTCGGCGGCAAGAGCATGCGCCATTGCAATCTCGGGTTTGTCGCGCGGCAAGGGACGTGTGTTGCTCACGTATTCGGCTGTGGTTAGCTGCCCGGTATCCACGAGTGCGTAGCCGGTTGCAATAGCTTCTAAGCCGTGAGCTTTCAAAATTGGCGCGGCCTTGACGTGTTGCCCAATCAGCAATTCGGGATTGCGTCCACTGATAAGCGACAAAAACATAATCGCATCGGCAGCCGCTGAGATCTGGTTGGTATCGCCGGGAAATATAATCACTGGAATATCTACAACGCGTACGACCTCGTGTACCATGCGATCAAAATTGGTGGATAACAAAAAACTGCCGCCAATCAAAATGGCGTCTGCCCCCTGCGCTTCGCAAAGAGAGGCCGTGCGTCCCAGATCTTTTTTGTCGAGCCTGTCGGGATCCAGATAGGGCAAAAACCCCGCCCCGCGGCGATTGCGAATAGCCACCAACTGTTCGAATATCGACATTGAGGCACTTACCCTCCCACCTGTGCCCGAATGATATCAGGCACTCGCGCCAGAGCCTCTCCGATCTTTTCGGGAAACTTACCACCGGCCTGCGCCAGATGGGGGCGACCGCCGCCGCCGCCACCCACGATTTGTGCAATGGCTTTGACAACATTGCCAGCCTGCACACCCCGATCAATCAGGTCGTCCGTCACTACCGCAAGAAGCGATGCCTTGCCATTTAAATTCGCACCAATCACACCAACCCCTCCTGTACCCAGGGCATCGCGCAAACCGTCGCCCATTGTGCGAAACCCATCCATATCGGGCGGTGAAACCTCGGCAGCCACAACGCGTAACCCATTTACATTCAGAGCACTGCTTACCAGCATATCCATCTCTGAACCGGCCTGTTCCCGTCGCAAACTCTGCAACTCGCGCTCGAGTTCGCGATTGTGCGCGATCAGGTTCGCGACTTTATCGGACAATTCCGATGTTGGCGCACTCAGTTGCGACGAGAGATTGACCAAAATTTTCTTTTGCTCGCGCACGAGGGCTTCTGCACCAGGTCCAGTAACCGCCTCAATGCGCCGCACACCAGCTGCGGTACCCGTCTCTTGCGTGAGCTGAAACAGCCCGATTTGTCCGGTGCTTTGCACATGCGTACCACCGCACAACTCCAGGCTAAAATCCGCCACCTGTACCATGCGCACCACATCGCCATATTTTTCGCTAAACAACATCATCGCACCCATTTCCACAGCGCGATCGAATGAGCCAAAAGAAATATCGACAGCCCAATCCCGCCTGACCACGTCATTGACAATTCCCACAATATCGTCTAATTGCGCGGGTGTCACACCTTCAAAATGCGTAAAATCAAATCGCAACCTATCCGGGGCAACCAGCGAGCCAGCCTGATGTACATGATCGCCCAATACCTGCCGCAAAGCGCGATGCATCAGATGCGTCGCTGTGTGATTGCGCGCCGTATTCAAACGAATTTCAGCATCGACGTGCGCCTTCACATCCATCCCTTTCAATCCTTCGACCTGCCCATCGCACAGGCGACCGCGATGAACAATTGCTTCTCCTTCTCTGAACGTAGTCTCTACCTCAAAGCGCACACCTTCACCTGCAAGTTCGCCCTTATCCCCAACCTGCCCACCAGACTCGGCATAAAATGGCGTTATATCCAGATAGAGATCCAACGTATCATCCTGGGCGGGTTGATAGGCGACAATGCGCGAATCGGATGTGAGCGTTTCGTATCCCACAAATTCCGAATGTTTTGAGGGAAGCTTTGTGACTGTTGGGGCTCTTACTTCAAAATGAAAAGAAGCCGCCAAACGAGACCTCTCCTGCTGTGCCGCCATTTGCTCTTCAAAGCCCTCCTCATCCACCTCAATACCCTTTTCGGCTGCCATCAACCGCGTCAAATCAATGGGAAAGCCATAGGTATCGTACAACTGAAAAGCATCTACCCCTGAAATATGCCCTTTCCTCTGCATAGCGTCGAAAATTTCCAGCCCGCGATCCAGTGTTTTACCAAATCCCTCTTCCTCAGACCGAATCACCCGCGTAATATGATCGCGTTTTTCTGCCACCTCGGGAAAAGCAACACCCATTTCACTGACAACGGTCTCTACCAGTCGAAAAATAAACGGCTCATGCATCCCCAGCGAACGCCCAAACCGCGCGGCACGGCGCAAAATCCGCCGCAAAACATAGCCTCGCCCTTCATTGGACGGCAGCACCCCATCTGCGATTGCAAATGAGAGTGTACGCACATGATCGGCAATCACGCGTATGGGTACCTGATGGTCTTTGTTATAAGGCTTTCGGGTAATCTCACTGATCGCCCCAATAATTGGCACAAACACATCCGTATCATAAGTGGTTTGTACACCCTGCAAAATCGAACAAATCCGCTCAAATCCCATCCCTGTATCCACATGCTGATCTGGCAAAGGCTGCAATATGCCATCGGCACCGCGATTGTACTGAATAAAAACCAGATTCCAGATTTCGACATAATCCTCAGCATCTACATCCGGCACTGCATCCTGTTGAGTCGGGTCATCGCCGAGATAAAAGTGTATCTCAGAACACGGACCACAAGGACCGGTATTCCCCATCTCCCAAAAATTATCTTCCTTGCCTAAACGCAACACGCGATTGGCGGGCAAATCCGTCACGAGGGACCAGAGTTTTTCAGCCTCCACATCAGCCTCCAAACCATCCTCCTCGTCGCCACCAAACACCGTTGCCCACATGCGATCTTTTGGCAACTGCCACACATCTGTGAGCAACTCCCAGGCCCATGCTATGGCTTCTTCTTTGAAGTAGTCGCCAAAAGACCAGTTGCCCAACATCTCAAAAAATGTGTGATGGTTGGGGCTGAATCCCACTTCTTCCAGGTCATTGTGTTTGCCCGAAACCCGCAAGCACTTCTGCGTATCAACCGCCCGTGAATAAGGGCGACGCCCAGTGCCCAAAAACACATCCTTAAACTGATTCATACCCGCATTGGTAAATAACAGAGTAGGATCGTCTTGCGGCAATAGAGGGGCACTTTGAACCCGTGTATGACCTTTGGACTCAAAAAATGCCTGAAACTCTTCGCGAATTTGTACAGCAGTCTTCATCTTTTATTTAACCTTCTTCATTCTCTATTTTAGACCAAACTTTATAGGCGACATCTCGCGCAACCGAAACCTCAAATCCCCGGCGCCCTAAAAAACCGAACATCCGTCCGAGAGCCTTCTCACGCGATAATCCCCGGTAGCGATTTGTCCTGCCCATCAACAAATCGAGTGCGACATCTTCAATATCAATATCTGCCAAAATATCGTCCAAAACACGATCAATTATCTCAGCAGGAACACCCCGATGCACAAGATCGCGCGCAAGTGCCATCCGGCCAGAAGGCCGCAATCGCAACCGTTGCTCGACAAATTGACGAGCAAACAACACATCATCAATTAAATTGAGACGCTTGAGCATCGAGACAGTCTGTTCAATCGCGCCTTGCTCATAACCTCGCCCAGCGAGTTTGTCGCAAATCTCTTTTTTCGTATAAGCACGTCTGCTCAGCAAGCGCAGGACATACGCCTTAGCCTTTTCAACAGCTTCATCAGTCTCAAACAGCGCGGGCGATTTCACGATAATTTCTCGTTAAAAAAAACAACAGAGCAGGTATTAAAATAGGCAAACCCACTCTGTTGTCAAAGCCTAAAATGCGATTTCTTTTTCAGGTTCCCCGTGTGTTATTGTCCGGAGCTCGTGTACGCATAAACCTGATCATCTCCATTATCAACCACATAGAACAGGTTGTTGACATAGGTAGTACCAAACGGATCAGTGTTAGTCAGATTGAAGTCTGTCTCCTCATCACGTTGTCCGGAACTCGTGTACACATAGACCTGATCACCCTCGTCATCTCCGTTTTCAACCACATAGAATCGGTCGTTGACATAGCTAATACCAAACGGATTAATATTGTTTTCATCCAGATCGAAGTCTGCAGCCGCATCGCGCTGACCAGAACTCGTGTACCCATAAACCTTTAAACTCAAAAAATCAACCACATAGAATCGGTCGTTGGCATAGGTAATACTCGACGGAGTACTGTTGTTGCTATCCAGATCGAAGTCTGCAGCCGCATCGCGCTGACCAGAACTCGTGTACCCATAAATCTTTTCATCGCCCCGATCAGACACACTTCCCCGATCGAGCACATAGAATCGATTGTTGGCAAAGATGATATCTTCTGGACTATTATTGTTGCCATCCAGGGCGAAGTCTGCAGCCGCATCGCGCTGACCAGAACTCGTGTACGCATAAACTTTTGCATCTCTGGAATCAACCACATAGAATCGGTTGTTGGCAAAGGTGATACCTTCCGGATCAGTGTTTTCGCCATCCAGATCGAAGTCTGCAGTCGAGACACGTACCTCATTTGAGCAGTTGTTATCTATATCGCTCTCTCCACTGACGCTCTGGACACATGCGCCGTAGTAGTATATCCCCACACTCGATGGCGCATTCAAGCCCATTTCCTGACCATTCGCCTCCCCCGCATTGAGACTGCCTATGGCGGCCGTGCCAACCGCTGTATCACCCGTTGTGATCGAATCATCGGTTGAGAGGTAGAAGCGCAAGGTAGTCGCGGCCGAAGAACCCGCGCCCTGGTTGCGAACCACAGCACTAAAACCGAAGGGCTCGCCGGGATTCGGGCTGCTATCGCTCACCGACGGCGCTACAACAATTAGATCGGGAATGGGGTCGGCAATCGGGTACCAATGAACCTTTGCACCTTCGATATCAACCACATAGAATTGGTTGCCGACATAGATGAGACCCACCGGGGAACTGAAAGCCACATCGAAGTCTGCAGCCCCAACGCGCTGACCAGAACTCGTGTACACATAAACCTTCTCATCTGCGGAATCAAGCACATAGAACAGATTGTCAGCATAGGTGAGACCCGACGGAGAACTGTTAGCCAGATTGAAGTCTGTAATCGCATCGCGCTGACCAGAACTCGTGTACACATAAACCTTTTCATCTTCGGCATCAAGCACATAGAATTGGTCGTTGACATAGCTGATACCCGCTGGATCAGCGTTGCCGCCAGCCAGGTCGAAGTCTGCATCCTCAACACGCTGACCAGAACTCGTGTACACATAAACCTTTAGATCCGAGGCATCAAGCACATAGAACCGGTCGTTGGCATAGGTAATACTAAACGGATCACTGTTAACCAGATCAAAGTCTGCTGCCGCATCGCGCTGACCATCACTCCCATACCCATAGACCTTTCCATCATCCACATCGAGCACATAGAATCGGTCATTGACATAGGTAATACCCTGTGGCGTGTTGTTGCTATGCAGATCGAAGTCTCCACCCGAATCACGCCGCCCATCACTCCCGTGCCCATAGACCTTATCATTCCAGAAATCAACTACATAGAATCGGTTGTTGGCAAAGGTGATACCCCTCGGATCACCAGTAAACAAACGGAAGTCTGCATCCGCGACACGCTGACCAGAACTCGTGTACACATAGGTCCTATTATCCCCGTCATTAACCACATAAAATCGGTCATTGGCAAAGGTGATACCCCTCGGATCGCTGATACCCAGATCGAAGTCTGCTGCCGCATCGCGCTGACCATCACTCCCATATCCATAAGCCTTATCATCTTCGTCATTAGCCACATAGAATCGGTCGTTGGCAAAGGCGATACCCCTTGGATCACTGATACCCAGATCGAAGTCTGCTGCCGCATCGCGCTGACCATCACTCCCATACCCATAAGCCTTATCATCTTCGTCATCAACCACATAGAATCGGTTGTTGGCAAAGGTGATACCGGACGGAGAACTGCTATCCAGACGGAAGTCTCCAGCCGCATCGCGCTGACCATCACTCCCATACCCATAGACCCTTGCCCCCGCCCGATCAAGCACGTAGAATCGATTGTTGACATAGATGATATCCTGTGGATTATTGTTGCTATCCAGATCGAAGGACATCTCATCACTACTTTGACCACCTTCCCCGCCATCGCTGACCGTGACACTCACCCCATCTGAGCAGTTGTTATTCGTATTGCTCTCTCCGCTGACACTCGCCACGCAGGCACCGTAATAGTATGTGCCAGCACTCGATAGCGCATTCAATTCAATCGACTGACCACTCGTGCCTTCCGCATTGAGACTGCCTATGGCATCCGTGCCAACCTCTGTATCATCCGTCGAGATTGTCGCGTCGGTCGAGAGATAATACGTCAGCATCGTCTCAGCGGCTTGTGCATTTCCCTGGTTGCGTACCGTCACATTCAACGTGAGCATCTGCCCAGGCGTCAACAGAGTGTCACTCACCGAAGGCGCTGTAACAATGAGATCAGGGCTACCACCGCCACCACCGCCAGAGTCGGATGTACCAAAGGCATTGACAAAGAGCAGAAAATCGCCAAAACCTATCATACCATCTTTGTCCAGATCGGCCCGAGCATCATACCTGTCATCGCCTTGACTTGCTCCAAACATGCTTGCAAATAACAAAAAGTCCGCAAAACCAACCGTCCCATCGCCGTCGAGATCCCCAGGCTGCGCAGTACCATCTGTCTGATTGCCCACGGGACCAGCAGAGGCGTGCCCCACGCATAATAGCAACACAAAGACAGTAATAAACAACATTCCTTTGTTCAAAAACATTTGCGACATCCTTTCTCAATTTCTCTGAAGACCTGGGAAAATAAAAAAGATGAAATTATAACTGACAAAGATTCCCAGTTTTTTTATATATAACGCCAGTTATGAATTAAATTAGAGAAAATTGAGATGTCAACAACATACTTAGGCGGGGTTTTCTCCGAGATCAGACACCTTATCGGCCGGGAGGCCCACGATCTCGCGCACCTCGCGTTCGATTTTTGCAGACAAATCCGCGTTCTCTTTCAGATGACGCTTGACATTTTCGCGCCCTTGACCAAGCCGATCATCCCCATAAGAGAACCAGGTACCACTCTTCTTGATAATCCCGTGCAATTCGGCCATATCGATCAAACTGCCCTCTCTGGAAATGCCCTCGCCAAACATCAGATCGACTTCACATTCCTTAAAAGGCGGTGCCATCTTGTTTTTCACCACGCGAACCCGAACGCGATTGCCAACGATCTCCTGCCCGTCTTTAATAGAACCAATGCGCCGAATATCCATACGCACCGTTGCGTAAAACGGAAGCGCGCGGCCTCCGGTAGTCGTTTCGGGATTGCCAAACATCACGCCGATCTTCATGCGAATCTGATTGGCAAAGATCACACAGGTTTTAGACTGGCTGATTGATCCGACGAGTTTGCGCAAAGCCTGAGACATCAAACGAGCGTGCAGACCCATGTGAGAATCACCCATCTCACCTTCGAGTTCTGCACGCGGCACCAGAGCAGCCACTGAGTCTAAAGCCACGACCTCAAAAGCACCACTGCGCACGAGGGTATCTGTAATCTCGAGTGCTTCTTCACCCGTATCGGGCTGGGCGATCAATAAATTTTCGATATCTACGCCCAGACGTTCGGCCAGTTCCACATTCAATGCGTGTTCTGCATCGACAAAAGCCGCTGCCCCACCGCGCTTTTGCGCCTCGGCAATAATGTGCAAAATCAAGGTTGTCTTGCCCGACCCTTCAGGACCAAATATTTCAACTACCCTTCCCTGGGGAACGCCACCAGCGCCCAATGCAACATCCAGGCTTATAGATCCCGTTGGAATAACCTCTGTGACAAGGGGTTGCCCATCCTCGCCTCCCAGGCGCATAATTGCCCCTTGTCCAAACTGCTTTTCGATTTGGGCAATAGCGTTGTCTATTGCTTGCTGTTTGCCATCCATTTGTTGCGTACCTTTAATATTGCGTTTGGCCATCTGTATCTCTCCTTACAAAAGGTTTGGGATCACGGCGCAGCCCCGCTCGTATTCTGCACCGCACAATGTGCAACAAGTATAGTGAACATTTGTATATACGTCAAGAAACTATTTAGCGATCTGAACCGGGATACGCATTCCCGTCTCCCGTAAGCATCCCATACCCCAAAGTCGTGTACACAGCACCATCGGGACGCAATGTGCTTTTCATCACCGAGACGCGATCAACTGTAAAATTGACCGCACGCCATTTTTTTGCATTTTCAGCGGTCATGCGAACCGGCTTACGCCGCACTCTACCCACCGTCACATGGGCGAAAAATCGACGTCGCTCCCGCTCAAATCCCAGGTCTTCGAGCTTATGTGCAATCCGACCTTGCAATATCCTCAACCGCTCCAGATCGCCTTCAACGCCCAACCACAACACCCGCGCACTTTCAAGATGCGGAAAACCACCCAACCCCGCAGTTGACAACGCGAGGGGTTGAAATTTGGAAGCGACCCGCTGCACGGCTAAAACAACGTCCGCAACGCGATTTTCTTCCACATCACCTAAAAATTTGAGGGTGAGGTGTACGCCCTCAGATCTCACCCAGCGCATCTGGCCCAAATGGCTCATGTGACGCGCCACAGAAACGACTTGCCGTTTAACAGCAACGGGCATTTCTAAAGCGACAAAGGTGCGAATGCCAGCCATAACATTAGAATTAAATGTCCATAAATGCCCACAACCACATCGTCACCCACAATACCCCACCCACCGGGCAATGCCTCGACCTGCCGGGCGGGCAGTGGCTTAATAATATCCAGTATGCGAAACACGACAAAGCCAACTATGCCCATCAACACCGACTGCGGAAGCAGACTTACTGTCACAAAAAATCCGACAAACTCGTCAATCACCACACATCTGGGATCTTTACCCCAGACTTTTTCGCATGCCCCGGATGTATAAACCCCCACGAAAAACAACCCGATCAACAGCCCCCCCCACGCCCACGGGTTCAGGGGCGGCAACAGACAATAAATCGCCAATGCCACGCCTGACCCGGCTGTTCCCGGGGCAAAACTCGAATAGCCAGAAAAAAAGCCGGTTGCAATCAACCGGACAAAAAAAGATGGCTCAGGAGGCCGAAAATCTGTCATAGCTATAGGCTCAGCTATTCGCTCGCCTTAAAATGTCTTGCGATTTTCAATTAAATACCGAACGCCTGAAACCACGGCGACGAGGGTCACGACAGCCACCAGAACATTCAAAACCCAATAAGAAATATCGCCCACGAGCACAATGGGTTGGGCGGCCAATTCGGCTTCGACCACGCGCACATTGATAAAGACCAAAATGCCAAAAACAAGCACCAATTGCAGCATGGTTTTCCACTTGGCAAGTTGTGAAGTCACCACGGGCTTGCCGCGTCGAATCGCAAAAATGCGCAATCCCGTAATCACGACATCGCGCACGAGCATCGCCCCGATAAGCCATGCTTCAACCATGCCCAAACGCGCAAATGCAATCAATGCCGAAGATACGAGCAACTTATCGGCCAGCGGATCCATAAAGCGACCAAAGTTGGTCACTGTGCCGTCGCGCCGCGCAATGCGCCCATCGTAAAAATCAGTCAACGAGGCTACAGCAAAGACGAGCAGTGCGAGGATTTTGAAATACCAGTTGGCAGCAAAAATCAACAGCAAAAACACGGGCGTAAGCAACAACCGCGACACTGTTAAGACATTGGGCACTGTCCACAACCGATTTGGGGTATGCGGCTCAGGCATTGTCATCCGATTCGATTCTATGGTATTTACCTGGGGCATTTAATACTCCCGACGGCCTTCCAGCGCGCGAGACAATGTCACCTGATCGGCCAGGGCGAGATCACTGCCCACCGGCAACCCGCGCGCAATTTGTGTGACAGATACTTCAAACGGAGTCAAACATTGAGACAAATATTGTGCTGTGGCATCGCCCTCTACGGTCGGACCGTTGGCGAGAATCACTTCTCGAATTTCTCCCTGGCGCAAGCGTTGGAGCAATTGGGAAATATTCAAGTCTTCTGGACCAATACCATCCAGCGGCGAAATACGCCCGTCCAGTACGTGATAAAGTCCCCGATAAAGTCCGGTGCGCTCAAACGCCAAAAGATCGCCGATAAAATCAATCACCATCACACTGGAACGATCTCGACGCGTATCGCTGCACACAGAACACGGCTCAACCTCTGTTAAATTAAAACAAATTGAGCACCGCCGCACCCGGGTCTTGACATCCACCATCAAGTCGGCGAGTTCGCGCACCTCATCCGTATCCCATGTCAACATCTCCAGCGCGAGACGCCGTGCTGTTTTAGCGCCGATCCCGGGCAACCGATTCAAAGCGACAATCAATTTTTCGATGGCCTCTGATGCCATGGAAAACTCCAAAAACTATAGCGCGAGGACTTCGCTCCAATCTCAGAACCCCGGCATATTCATACCGGGCGGAATAAGACCCGCTGTGGCTTTCTGCATTTCTGCCTCGGCCATATCCGCAGCTTTTTGACGCGCCTGCTGAACCGCCGCCAGCACGAGGTCTTCCAGCATTTCCACATCTTCGGGATCAACGACTTCGGGATCAATTTTTATCGACAAAATATCTTGATGCCCACTGGCCCTTACTGTCACCATACCCCCACCCGAAGTTGCCTCTACCTCTTTTGTCCCCAGTTCTTCTTGCACCCTGGTCAGCTTGGCCTGCAACTTTTGGGCCTGCCTCATCATCGCGCCCATACCTTTTGCCATACTCTATCTCCTCAAAAAACAATGTTCCCAACGCAGCAATCCCTACCTGATCACTTCCCCGCTAAACACCTGCATCACCATCTGCACGCGCTCATCTTCTTCTACACCCTTCTCCTCAACTATTTGCTCTTTATTATCGTCGTAAACAACCTCACACGAAATGGTGACTGGACCTCCAAAAACGCCACGCGCAACTTCTTCTACCAGAGCGCGGCTACGCCGCACCTGATTGGCGTGAAATTCGCGGTGCTTCTGAAAAGCCACCACCAGAAGTCGCCCATCCATTGATTGTGGGCGTCCTTCGGCCAAAAATGTACCCAACGACATTCTCTCGTTCTTCACTGCCTGTACAAGTTGTTCCCACTTACTTTTTATGACAGAAAAGTCTGGCGGCTCTTCTGAGGATACATCCGGCATTGGAGGTATTTCTTCTTGTGGCTGTTCTGCCACAGGATGACCGTTGCCCTGCTGTTGCGGAGGTGAAGATTTGGGATCGGGTTTTGGCGGCGGTAATCTATCTACCCTGGCGCGCGTGTCTGGTTTGGATGATGTCGCTTTCTGTGCAGGTTGGGAACTGGGCAATGGCCGTCGCACTCCAGTAGCCGTTCCCTGGCTTTTTATCCCGCGCTCGAGTTGTTCTAATCGACCAATCAAAACCTGCAAATCTACACTTGACGTCATCTGTACCAGCTTCATAACCGTCAATTCGAGCCAGAATCGCGGCTCGGTCACCCGACTAATCTGCGTTTCCAGTTCCCCTACGGCATTGAGCATGCGCACGAGATCTGCCTCTTCGAATTGCGCGGCAACCTCTGCATACTGCACGCGGTCAGCTTCTAGTTCATCTGTTAAATCTCTCGCGGCACGAGCAACGAGCAAATGTCGAAAATGCGCCATCAGCCCCGCCACAAATTCACCCAGATCACTGCCTTCGCGCGTCAATTCATCAACAATCTCCAGGGCGCGGGCACCATCCCGCTCCACAATGGCCTGAGTCAGGTCAAAATACACATCTCGAGGAATCAAACCCAGTAAATTCTGTATGGCATCTTCCGTAATATCAGCATCTGAAAATGCAATGACCTGATCCAGCAAACTCAGGGCATCGCGCATGCCCCCATCGGCTTTTCGAGCGATCAAAAACAGCGCGGATTCTTCTGCTGTCACGCCTTCTTCATCCACAGCCATTTTGAGCTCTTCCACAATTGCCACAGGCGGAATGCGCCGAAAATTGTAGCGCTGACACCGGGACAAAATGGTTTCGGGCACTTTGTGAGCTTCGGTAGTTGCAAATACAAAAACAACATGCGCTGGCGGTTCTTCAAGCGTTTTGAGCAAGGCATTAAAAGCCTCGGTAGTGAGCATGTGTACTTCATCGATAATATAAACCTTGCGCTTGCCTTGCGAAGCCGCATACCCCACCTCTTCGCGCAATTGCCTGATTTCATCAATCCCGCGATTCGAAGCCCCGTCAATCTCCAGCACATCCATGCTGTTGCCCTGGCGTATGGCGACACACGAAGCACATTCCCCACACGGTTCAGCCGTTGGCCCCTGCTCGCAATTGAGTGCCATGGCAAGCAATCGCGCCGTCGTGGTCTTACCCGTTCCTCGCGGCCCGGAAAACAGATATGACTGCGCCACGCGCTCCAGCCGAATGGCGTTTTGCAATGTGGTGGTCACATGGCTTTGTGCAACCACTGTTTCAAATGCCTGTGGCCTTCGCTTTCGGGCCATTACCGTGTAAGACATAAAAACTCCAAAGGGGGCCTTTCCAACCCCAGCCCCCATCTCGCCCATCCCGAAAAAAAGGTCGTGCACCGCGCTTCGAACCGCTACCCCGGGGCGTTCAACGAGCGCTGGCTCCTGCCAGGTGCCCCTGCGGCACACGCACCGATTTGCTTACCGCTGCTACCTTCCGGTCCTGACGGGGTTCGGCATAGGCACGTTGCGCAGGACCTGACGATCAACGCTGCATACTCATTGACCGCGATCCAAAATACCGGTTCTCAGACGTGGAATTCGACCCCGCTATAGCGGATTGCGGGCTACAGGGCACCGCTATCTCCCCGTCTAGCACGACCTGAAAACAGTGAGATACAAGAGGAATCTCGCCTCTTACCTCTTAACAATATATTTGGTGGAGCTGATGGGAGTCGAACCCACGACCTCTAGAGTGCGATTCTAGCGCTCTCCCAACTGAGCTACAGCCCCACCTAAACCGCTTCAACCACGATGTTGCGCGCTCCCGAAACAGATTTGAGCACCGTGGCATCGCCCAGCACCCGTCCAATAATATTGACGGGACTTGCCGGACGAATTTCATCTCCATGACTGGCCGGGGTCTGACCGTAAAAAATGCAAAATGCATGACCCGGCGGCCAATATCCAAGGTCGTTCAACGCCACAGTTTCACATGCATCTTCGGGACCCGCTTGAACGGGAATTGCAAAGTAAATCTCATCGCCCCATGTATTAAACGAACAATCCAGCGGCAAAACCTCGCGAACTTTGTCTGCTGTTTGCGAATCATTTAACTCGGCGTCGAGTTCAATATCGCCAACTGTAATGCGAATCGGATGCGGCATAACAACCTCGTGATATTTTTGGCGGAGAGGGAGGGATTCGAACCCTCGGTATCCGTAAGGATACACATGATTTCCAGTCATGCCTGTTCGGCCACTCCAGCACCTCTCCAATATAGCTGTAAGCGATCGGCTATCAGCTTTCTCACACATACACCTGTGTGCTTATTTTTGGCGGAGAGGGTGGGATTCGAACCCACGGTACCCGTGAGGGTACACCGGTTTTCGAGACCGGCCTGTTCGACCACTCCAGCACCTCTCCGATATTTTATTTATTTTTCGCGCAAAGTTTGAAAAAACGTCCGCAACACCTGGCTACACGCATCTTCTAAAACGCCTCGGCGTACATATAGGCGATGATTCAGACGTGTATCTTCCACAATATTTCTCAGGGATCCGCAAGCTCCGGTTTTGGGATCGCAAGCCCCAAAAACCAACCGGGACAATCGGGCAAGCACCATAGCCCCTGCACACATAGCACAGGGTTCCAGTGTTGCGTAAAGCACGCAGTTATTTAGCCACCGAACGCCCAACTTTTTTGTTGCCTGCCCAATAACGAGCATTTCGGCATGTGCAGTGGGATCATTTCGCTGGACAATGCGATTGTGATCTCGTGCGATTACCTCGCCATTGTGCATCACAACAGCGCCAATAGGCACTTCCTGCTCGCTCGCTGCCACATGGGCTTCTTCGAGCGCAAATTTCATGCCTGTCAGGTCATCATCCACCACGGACACCCCGCGGAAACAACACAGGTCATAGAGAAAAAAATATACGGGTTTCCCCACAGCGAGTCAACCATCAACATCAGGGCATCCAGATATTCCACTTGCCATACTTTTCCCAGATGCGACATGCGTCACAGGCACACATCCAGCGGAGGGCAAAACGCGGTTTATTGCTTGTATTGAGGGACCCGCAGTGTACTAACAGATAATGAAAAAACATGACATCGCCTCGGGACGGCCTCAACTCAATCGGCTCTCCCAGACCGAACCTTTGTTGCGGCTTCGCAAAATCCGACAGCATTCGAAACCGATCGGGATCCTGCACTGCCATCTCGCTGAACTTCCGATGTGTCCCTGGCCAGACCGCGGTCCCACCACCTTGTGCAACACCAGAATCGAGATAAGTCAGAGAGGAAACCCGAAATGACCCTGGAAAAACATCAAAAGGTCGATGTCCACCATCGACGTGCCCACTGAGATAATTCCAGCCTTTCGGAACCGGAAATACACTGCGTGCCCACACTGCCTCAGGCTGTGGTTTCTGACAGTGAAAAGCATCTGCATTCTCCCGAACCAGTTGGCTCTGCACCTCGTAAAATGCGGGCGTACAACAAGCCAGCAACGCGGGATCACGAACCCCAAAATGTTCAATCAACCCCTGGCGGGCGATTGTTGTCACCCCATCTGTTTTGTCTGGCAAAGGAGACCACGAAGCCGGATCATCCCGATCCATCCCGAGCACAGACCACATAGCAGCTTCCGCATTGGCAATTGTCTCTTCTGGAATCAATCCCGACACCAGCACATATCCATCCCGGTCATACTGCGCCAGTTGCTCCTGTGAAAGCATAGTCATCCCCTATTTAAAAGAACATTTAGCTCAATCCTGGGCCTCATCCTCCACCTCATCAATTTCCCGAACACGCGCGGCATATTGCCCGCCTTCAAACGGGGTACTCAGCCATGTCGCAACAATCTCTTTCGCCACGGTATCGCCCACCACGCCGACACCGAGACATAAAATATTGGCATCCACATGGGCGCGGGCAAATTTGGCCGATGTCACATCGTGACACGAAACAGCGCGAATCCCCTTTACCTTATTCGCAACGAGGGCAGCCCCCGCGCCTCCCCCATCGACCACAATACCCGTCATCAAATTCTTTTCCAAAACAACATCCGCCACCGTTTTTGCCACACCGACATAAGATGCCTCCTGCGGACTATGCACGCCGCAATCCATCACCTCTCGCCCGGCATCTTGCAACATAAGCACAATCTGTTTCTTCAGTTCAAATCCCTTGTGGTCCGCACCAATAGCCACAACACTCGATTTCTGCGGCTCTTGAATCACCGCCTCATCATCAGCCACGACCAGACGCACTTTCTGCTGCCGTATCAAATCCCGCGCCAACGGCGTCACAATTGCATTGGGCGTCACATAAACCGCATCACCACCGCGACTTATCGCGGATTTGACCAGATCCTCCGTCACCAAACTCACCGGCGGATCAATCGGTGCAGATACCGCGCCCCCCTCCAACGCCTTCAACCGCCGCACAACTTCGGCAACAATCCGCTGTATCAATTTTTCATCTGACATAAAAATAGCAAGAGGCTGGGGACTGGTGGGTTGGGTGGTTGGGCTAACCTCTGGAAACATAGATGTTCACCAGAGGGATGTCAAGAGGAATGCCCTGATATTCAGACGCTGCAACATCAACGGATCAAAAATTGCGCTTGACACTACTATTCACTTCCAGTAGATTTCATCGCTATTGGAAATATGACGTTCCGGCGTAGCTCAGCTGGCAGAGCAAGTGGCTGTTAACCACTGGGTCGTAGGTTCGAGTCCTACCGCCGGAGCCAAGAATATCTTCTCGCTGAATTTTAATCTATCTGTTTCATTGCAAAAGAAAGCCCGTCAATCGAATGAGATCAACGGGCTTTTTCTTATGTCTGGTCGAGCACCACAACATCTTGACGTGCCAGATACATAGCCGGCGACTGGAATCAAAAATACAAGTGTTCTATGAGGATGTAATCATGTTATGCCGAAGTGTTTGAAAGCTGCGAATATAGGCTCACGCTTATCAGGCGGACAAGGGTGTTTTCTCTCACCGCCTTCACGATTCCAGGCCCTTCCGACCTGAATGCCAGCCAGTTCTTTGCAATGGGCGATCCAGCACGTTTTAGGAACCCACCCATAGTTCAAACGAATCCACTGCTGGATTTTTTGGTACATTGTTTCCCTCCTGGTAAGAAAGTTTACAACACAAAACGTAAGGGACTTGTGCCCTTCTCAATATGATATACGCAAAAAACACCCAACGGCGTCCATTTTTTTCAAGTACTACTGCCATACTGCTTTATTCATTCCCACTATCCTACATAATCCCCTTAAGCAGAGTATTGAGCAAGGTAACAGAGAACACACCATTGAGGGTCTTCTTGGTATGCTGGAGATTCGCTTTGGTGAGCAACGCGCCCCTCCTATCTGACCGCATTGCCGCTATCAACGCTGTGCAACACCTGAAGCAGTTACATGGATGCGATACAAGTTCCAGCATGATCACTCACATGGGCAGAAAGACTTGCCGCATGCCTTGTTGCCCCTCAATCTACTGTGTATATTTATTGATTTACGCAGATTATCCAGATGCCTGTCAAGCTCGGCAAAGGAAGGGAGTGATATGTTCTACAACGAACTGATCAAACAAATAGATTCCATACCTTACACACATCGGAGGATGTTGTTTAGAGGAGAACCCCAGAAGTTTGAGCACGTATCTTCGGGATTCTACAGGATGCGCGAGAAGGTAGATCCTCGCTGGGCTGAATATTCTGCTCAAGAAAGAGAGGAGGATATGAAAATGTGTGAAGGGCACGCAGTATCAGGTGCTGGTGTATTTGAGGGGGTGGATGCGGAAAGGCAAGATGAATTGTTCGCTATATTTATGGAGGGCAACCCTCTTGAGCAGGTGCCTGAAAAGTCGTGGGAGACGCTGGGAAAAATAAGGCAGGCGGAAAAACTAATTTTATAGATTTTTCAAGGGATGTGAATATTGCCATATATTTTGCATGTTCGGATATTGCAGGCCTTCCCATAAGCCACGGCAAATCTAGTCACGATGGGCGCATTGTGATATATCGCCCATTGACAATCCCCGAAAAGCACCCAATCATGGAATTCCCTTATGCCGGATACAGCAAGTACCAAAGTAGTGTTTTTGTTCGGCCAAGAGAGGGCGGATCTATCCCTCTTGATGAAGATGTATTGGCTATTCCGGTGCCAAAGGAAGAGAAGCTGTCTCTTTTGAACCATCTCGATGTTTATTGCAATGTAAGGCCAAGTACGGTATATCCAGACCTTGGGGACTACGTTAGGAACGAGGGCATGATTTTCCCCACCAAAGAGGAGATAAATGCCAAATATAAATAACCGCACGATCTTCGAAGCGGACAACCTCGATATCCTGCGCGCGGTCAATTCGAAAGTATCGACCTCATCTACCTGGACCCCGCCATTCAAGTCTGACAGGAACTATGCGCCGCCTGGCGATCACCGCAGACCACAACATTTTGCGGATGCCGTTGGCCGCGGTAACACAACATCTTGACGTGCATTCAACTATATGCGTTCAATTTGTATAGAAACGGTCCCGACCGCAGTGGGGCAAGTCCATCCCTTTTCGTGATACAATACTTGAGGCACAGGGTAAGTGGACGTATGATACGCTGAGACTTTATTCCTATAGCGAAGATCGTATATCCACGACGTTCAAGAGATGACTCGCTAGAATTATCATTTCTACCGCTTCTTCTTGTGTAAGAGGGACATTTCTGTGACTATGTGGATTCTTATACAGTCCAATCGCTCCAGCGAAAAGGTCGGATAAGGCCTGCCGTTCGGCGGGAAGTCGAGCACTATCGGCGAGGGGGCCATGATCTATATTGAACGCTTTCCTTGCCAAGTCAGTGCCATAGTCTTGGTCAGTGTAATTACCAGCCTCTCGAATCGCTATCTCGACCTGCTTGAAGGCATTAAACACTGATGTATCGTATTCACCACGGATGAAGGGATTCCATACTGATGCAGCAATAGTTGGGTGAAGTAGATGCCGTGGGAGGATATCAGATCGTCTGAATGACTCGAAATCATCTCTTGTTCGCAGTTGCTTACCCCGCCGCGTAATGATGACCCATTCCCCTTGAGTCCCTGGCTGTGGTACGATCAAGCCTTCCCTTTCTAGCCACGCCCACCCTTCGGCAAGTATCTCACTCGCCTTTTCCCTGAACTCTGAAGGATATCCTTCGACAGTGTGGAGAAGGCTGAAGTTGTAACGGTTCATCATACCGCTTTCGGACGCATCAAGAGAGTTCAAAAATTCAAGAACTACTCCTCCTATCTCTTCGGGATCTAGGGCCATCAGCACATCAGGGTCAGGGACTATTTCGTATATCGGCTTGCTCATAGTGACGTTCCTCTAAAGCCAACATCCGTTATATTACAAGCACTCTCCGGAAAAAGTTTTAAGACTGAGAATGTCTGCTCAATGCAATAATTTTGAAGACAACTTTTAGGATTATGGAGTTACCCTGTTTTGGTGGAATATTTAGGGCTTGGATTTCAAACCTGTGATTGATGCTACTTGCCGTATAGAATCATTACGGCACATGCTTCATAGGCCATCGGCTATGTTCGCCATTATTGCTCCACGCTATTAAAAGAAACAATTTTTAGCTCTTGCCTCGGCCTGTTCACGCCTTATCAGCACCCTCAGATGCCCAGTCTCAAAGTATATTAAAAATAATAGACAGACAAGAAAAATGAGTGTAATTTTCAGTGCCCAATAACCACAACACCTTCAACGGAACAGACTTTGCAATGAAAAAAGGAAAGAGATGCCCAAAACCAACGAAATCGCCTTCAATGTCCGGCTATTAGATGTACTACAGACTAAGCGCTGGCGCGATCATGTCGGTGTGGAGCAACGAGATGTCCTCCGCGAGACCGCCCTGCAACCGGATATTGTCATTCGTCCTCCAAGCGGTGTACCAGTCATTATCGAGACAGAGTTTATGCCAGCGCGTAGCGTCGAAGCAGACGCTAAGGCTCGTTTGGGGAAATTCTTACAGTACAATGGCGACTTGATAGAGCAGACTATAGCTGTCCAGGTCCCGCAGGAACTGAGCCGTGCGCCACAGGAAGACCTGGAGCAGCAAATCGAAGCCGCCGAGTTCCGTTACTGTACCTTTTCGCTGCAAGAAAAGGATACCGTTGTGCGCTGGCCGTCTGGGGGTTGGCTCGTTGGCTCTATTGACGACCTTGCTGCCTTCATTGAAAACGTCTCGCTGTCCGAACGACTGCTTGCTGAGGGAACACAAATTCTGGAACAGAGCATAGGCGAAGCCGCAGGCAAACTACGCGAAACAGCCAGCATCCATGCGCTGGAGAGAATGGCGCAGTCCCTCCATCAAGAAGATGGCGAGCAAACTTCACGTATGGCCATGGCCATTGTTGCCAACGCCCTCGTCTTCCACACCGCTATTGTTGACGCGCACGGTATCGAAACCATTGACGAATTGCGTATTCCTGGCCGCAACGATGTCAGCAAAAGCCGCTTGCTCGCCTGTTGGCAGCATATCCTCGACAACATCAATTACTATCCCATCTTCCGCATTGCCTCCGACCTGCTCCTGCCTATCGCCGACAGCACCGCGCATGCAGTTCTCAATCGTCTCGCTCAGGCAGCCAGTGATTTAGCTGGCTTAGGAGCTACTACCTTGCACGACCTCTCTGGACGCATGTTCCAAAGGCTTATTGCTGACCGAAAATTCCTTGCCACGTTCTACACACTACCGACATCTGCTGCTCTACTCGGTGAGTTGGCCGTGTCACGCCTTGACGAGGTAACGGATTGGTCCAACCCCGATGCCCTCACCCGTCTCCAGGTCGCTGACCTTGCCTGTGGAACCGGTATTCTGCTCTCGGCGGCGTATCGTGCCCTGGCCTCGCGTCATCGGCGAACTGGCGGTGACGATCAGGTACTACACACTAAGATGATGGAACACGTCCTCATCGCAGCCGACATCATGCCAGCAGCAACGCATCTAACCGCATCCATGCTGTCGAGCACCCATCCGGGCACAACCTTTGGCAACACTCGTGTCCACACTTTGCCCTATGGACAGCAGAGCCAGGAAAAGCGACACGCCATGGCCCTGGGTGCTCTCGACCTCATTGAGGATGACACCGCACCATCGCTGTTTGGGACTGGCATCCGTGTAGCGCGAGGTAAGGGTGCAGATGTGGAAGCCGAGGGAAGCCAGGACATGATCCTCCTCCCTGAAACGGCCGATCTGGTAATTATGAATCCCCCCTTTACAAGACCAACCAATCACGAAACGGCCAAAGGAGTGCCTGTGCCATCGTTTGCCGGATTAGGCACAAGTGAAGATGAACAGCGACAAATGAGTAGTCGGTTAAAGGAAATATGCGCTAAAATAAAAAAGAAAGGATACTTAGCTGGTCACGGAAACGCCGGGCTGGCCTCCAACTTCATTGACCTCGCCCATGTCAAGATCAGGCCCGGTGGCGTTCTCGCGCTGGTGTTGCCAGCAGCATTTGTGAGCGGTAGTTCATGGGAGAACTCCCGTCGCTTGCTGGAAAGCGAATACAAAGACTTGACCGTGCTGAGCATTGCGGCGTACGGCCAGACAGATCGGGCCTTTTCAGCCGATACGGGCATGGCCGAGGTCCTTGTGGTGGCCAATAAGTGCCGCGGCGGACAACAGGGATCCGGGAAAACGCTGTTTGTTAATCTCTACCACCGGCCACACACCCTCGCGGAAGCCTTTGAGGTAGCGCGAGCGGTAGATCGCCTATCGCCTCAAGCCCGACAAGGGCGGATTTGTGTAGGCGACCATGAGACTATTGGCACGTACATTCGGGCACCTTTGAGCCAAGGCGGTTGCACGTCCCTCCGCGAAACCACGCTCGCTTCCACCGCCATTGGGTTGGCCACCGGAACACTTCAACTTCCTCAAGGGTACTCCACAACGCTTTCTACAACTCAACTCAGGGGTCTTGGTAAGGAGGGGTTATACCATCTCGATATTATCGGAGGAATTAGCAAGGGAGTGCCGCGGGGACCGTTCAAAAAAAACGCCATTCAGGGCGTGCCGCAGTATCCGATGTTGTGGAGCCACAACGCGCAACAAGAACGGGGCCTCGTCGTCCCACCCGATAGCGAAGGCGAGGTGCGCTCCGGATGCGACTCCCGTGCTATTGAGGTGTGGAACTCAACCGCCTCGCGGCTGCATTTCAACCTCGATTTTCGGATCAACTCGCAAAGCCTCACTACCTGCCTCACGCCAGCCAAAACAATTGGTGGTCGAGCATGGCCTAACTTTATCCCAACACAAGACGAGTGGACCTTGCCCCTGGTCTTGTGGTCCAATACAACATTGGGCCTCCTCGCCTTCTGGTGGATCGGATCCCGACAGCAACAGGGCCGTGCAATTCTCACAATCACTCAGCTACCTCGTCTGACGGTGTTGGACCCACGCCATCTCAACAAGGAACAGATCGCTCAAGCCGAGGCAATCTTTGAAGCATTCAAGGGAAAAACGTTCTTGCCAGCCAACGAGGCGTATCGGGATGACACTCGGAAGGCTCTTGACCGTGCGGTCTTGGTGGATCTATTGCGCCTGCCCGAAGTAGCCCTTAGCCCTCTCTCCATTTTGCGCGACCAATGGTGCGCCGAGCCGAGCGTTCATGGCGGTAAATCGACGCGGATTGACGTTTAAATATAGGTTAAATATAGGTGTCGAGGGGAAAGAGGTTCCACACGGTAAAAAGTTCAAGTGAGTGCATCAATCGGGCAATTTCATTTTTCAAAGGCCGTAAGTTTTTGCTGTAAATGGACAGTTCTAAACTTTCCATCAAAGCCACTTGTCAAGCCTGCATCACCAGAAAGGAGCCAATCATGGCAACCCTACTGAGCGGCAGCCCGTTGAATCAAATTCTAGTGTTGTGTGTACAGATCTTTTCTTCCCTGATACAAATTTTAGTTTTTGGTATTATGGTATTTGTGTTTTTCCAGACAATGAGGCAGAACTTTAGAAAGGATATCGCAGACCGGATTGCAACATATAATACGCGCATATCCAACCTTCGGCTTGATGATCGCATAAAGTCTAAAAAGTTGCCTAACAACTCTGCTGAGAAAGATATTAAATTAGAGAATTTTTGTGGAGACCGCGCCATTGGGTATTACTTTAATAAATTTGCATATTTGGTATTACAAATACGAACAAGCTTTAGCGACAACGACCTTGATCCGTATATGTTGAAGACATTATCTAAAAGATTTTTCACATATTACGATGAGTTAAAGGTTATCTACGAAGGCATCGTTCAAATAATGTTTTACATTGAGAAATCCAAAGTATTCATGAGGTTTGAAAAAACTCGGATGTTTGAGGACATTCGAGCTTGTCTATCCAGTTTTGAAACTGGAATTTTGGCACTGTATATCTTTCAGCATTCGGAAAGTAAGGCATTAGAAAAAATTTTCAACTGCTATGGTTTTGAAAAGAGTGTGGATGAAGATTTTATACAATTTAGTGGTAGCGGACCCTTCGGCAGTCATATACTGCCGCCACCCAACGACGCCTACAATTTTATCCTGCTGAACAAACAATGCTGGCATAAGGAGAAAGCGGTATGCGAGCCAGAAATCTCCAAGCTGATGTCGTTTTTTTACAACGTATTTAGAAACTTATATACCAAAGAAGAGTATGCTAGGATTTTTGGGCGATAGTCTTGAGAAAGGTGGAGTTACCTCGTTTTGGATGCTATTGCCGAATTCTATGCGCCTAAAGCAACGAAGGATGATGTTTGGACTTACTCCGTTTGAGTGTATAGTGTAGAAGGTTCACCCCAATCATCCTGTGCCATTTAGTTTTTCATAAGTGATGGGCGATTTAGGATATTATCCACCAAAACGGAGCAAGTCCATTTAGAAAAGTTGGCATAATTTTTGCCCTGCTCTGATTTTGGGGAATTACCTACTTTAACCCCCTAACTTTGCATAAAGCAAAGCCCCACAATCACTTAGACTGTAGGGTTTTGGGGGTAAAGGGGCTAATTAGGACGGCGCATTTTTGTAAAAAAATATAGAGAGCAGTATCACGCCAGATAAATAAAGTAGAGTGGATAGTGCGTATAAAATAAAAACGATTGTAGAAAGAAAACCTCTTATTTTTTTTCTGTCTTCTTTAGTCAAGCCATGTTCATCCTCTCCGTCATTGTCCTCTTCGTCGTCAATTTCGTCGATCCTGTCATACTGAAAAGCAATTGAAAAGTATAAAAACCAATATGATATAATTGTACTAAATACGGAGCCTATTAAACATATTCCAGACGAATAAAAAACACCCAAAGAATTGATAGGTGTTTCGGGACTTTTTGAATGTAAAAATGCGACTGCAACCCCCAGCATAGGTAAAGAAGTAAATAAAATCGCTTTTTTTAGGTCAAATACGGTTGTCGAGTGTTGATCAAGTATCCATTCTAAAAGCCGGAGTTTAATTTCAGTTTTATCATCCATCGTTTTTTAATCTTCGACCTCTCTTTCCATTACGGCAAAGTATCGTTCACGGTCAGGATTGTAACCGACATGAATTACGCGATAACCTTCTTGTCCGTATTGATCTAATTCTATCTGAAAAGTACTTATGGTTCTTGCCTCTGCAACCCAATAGTCAAATTTTATCACTGTACCCCTCTCCTGTATCGAAGTGTTTCTGCCCAAGGAATCTTACTGTTTCTGTGTACATTTCCCCACTACGCCCAAGACGGCAATAAGTCTGCACTTATTCTTGATTCGTCTCGCTTGTGGCGACACATTTCGCCCACCAATATACCTTTTGCATCTGGTTGGCTGGAAATAAGCCTGATCTCGCCATTCGAGTCCCAAAAAACCCAAAAATATATAGGCTTTTTTGAACCACGAACCCATACGATTAAGTAACCGTATTCGCCAAAAATATCTACGATAAAGTCCTCATTTTGGTTGACAGAAACAGGCTTTTGTCTTATGGCCGGCATGTCTTTTTTCCCTTCCGGGTGAAATAAGACATCTTTGGCCGTGTGGTTTAGTCCCTGCACGGCCTTCTTTGTTTTTCAGAAAATTTAACTCGAAATATCTTCTTCGCATGTGGGTTCTACTCTTTGCAGTTTATGTGCGTATTCACTTGCAAGATTAGGATCCCGAATTATCGCTAATATGCCACGTATCTGTTTTGAGTTAAACCCTGATCGTCTCAGAATGTCAATATTTAAATCTCTAATGTCTGTTTTGTCGCTCATTCGTTTCCTCCTTAAAGATTGAGCAAAGAATAATAACCCATGTCGGCAACTTTGTCAATCCAAATTTTGCCCAAATACTGCCCAAATAGGCAGTAAAAACGCTTGATTTAAAGGGCTTATGGAGTTATCTTTATTGATACCCATAAACCCTTATTTTTTATGGGGATAAAAAAGTAGGGCTTGCGTTCTTTCACAACGCAAGCCCTCTAAAGGAATGTGAGTTAAGCCAAAAGACAAGCAAAAGTACAGGAGCGCGCGTCATGGACGGCTTAATTGCCTTTTCGCACCAGTTTGCAACGCCAGAGGGGTGTCTGTCGTATCTTGGATCTGTGCGCTGGAAAAGGGCGAATTTTGCCCGAAGTGCAGTTCTACGGAAAAGATATACCATTATAAAAAAGGCGTATAGCTTATGAAAGCTGCATCAAACACAGGGTTGATACCCAAGCCCTAAATACTCCACCAAAACAGGGTAACTCCAGAAATGCAAGGATTTCAAAACCGTCTTGCCAAAATGAAGGCTGATATGCAAATGACCTCAACCACTTACGATAGTATCAATGCTATGCACACCAATGCGGTATTTGACCTGTCAAAAATGAATACAACCAAATGATCCCACATTTTCAGAAGCAGGTGATCGGTTAATAATCTCTAAATAATCCAGATCCGCTTTGTCCATTGCACTTGTCGAATGCAACCCCATCAACCAATCCTTTTCTATTTTCTTGAGAGTCTTATACCTTTTACGCCATTCTTTGAAAAATGGGTTGTCCGACCCCATAGAATTTTGTAGATTATTTTTGTTGATGTTTGTTCTCCTTATTTTATTTTGAAGCCCGGAAGGTGCGAACTTTCGGGCTTCATTTTTCATACGACATACAATCTGAATTCAACGTTCTCATGTTGTGCTGCGTAGTTCTCGAATGTTGTCTTTTGGATTTGAGCGTGTGCGGAGTCGACTGTATCGTAAGTCTCGACCTCGACAATGACAATCTCCCACTCACGTTCAGCATTAACTCGTCCAGCCTCAATATCAGGTCGCATACCATCAATTAACGGAGGTTGATGATAACCCAATATTTTATCCGCTCGAACAGAGTGAAACTTACATTCGACAAACATGTCTGCCAATCGCAAAACTTCCTTATCATGTTTGGACTGTGCATCTTGTTGTCGCGCCATTATGAAAACTCCCTGTTTTAAGTTTATTGTAAACCTAAAGTCTCAAAAAAATATGACCGAAATAGTGTGCTCTGTCAAGTCACCAAATCATCGTATCTCAATTTATTGCCCTCCATACTTTCAATCAGTAATTTCATCTGCTTTTCTATATCCTCCCTCTGCCCTGATATTATGCCGTCCGGCGTATTCTGCCGCATACCGGTTGAGGTGTTTTGCACTCATATGATGGTAGATTTCTTTATACCCGCGTTTTATACCCGCCCAAAATTGGAATTATTCCGCTTCTACGGACAGATTCCGCTATTCAGCCCGCTACTTTTACACGACCTCTTGTTGCCCTTCCACTGACACGAAATTAATCTCGACCCTTTGATTCAATGCGACCGCGATTCTTTGAAGCATCGTCCGCGATATTGCTTGATCATCGTCAAGCAGACCTCTCAGGGAATTGCACAGCCTGTTCCATAGCATCGATTTCTTCATCTGTCAGATAATCAAAGTGGCTTGCGCGTTTTCGTGCGGACAGGCGGCCGTTGTTTTGGAGACAGAAGCGAATGAAAAGATCAATCTGTCGATCGGGCATATCTACCGTATTTTGGATCGCTTGTTTGGTCGCATAGTAGTTGGCCAGGAAGGCCAGTTCGTCGGCGAGTTCGGTATCAATGGTCTGGTCGATAAACCGAAACAGAGCCTCTGCTTGGGTAGTCAGGTCGATATAGCGGTACCATATCGCGGTATCGTTATGCACAGTCAAGCGTCCATCCTGTTCCAGGGTGTATTCCACCAGAGGCATGAGTTGTCGGGAGAACGCATCCAGCGAAGCGTCGTAGTCGGATGGATTCTTCAGCATGACTGCCGATATGGGAAACATAACGCTTTCGGGTGTAAAGCCTCGCCGAGCGAGAATATTGTGGATCAAGAAGCGGTGGATACGACCATTACCATCCTCAAAAGGGTGTAGAAAGACGAATCCATAGGCAATGGCAGCAGCTTGAATCACGGGTGGGACAGCTTCCATTATAGCGATTGATTTTGATGGTGTTTAGCCATAGCGCATCCCGGAAAAATGATTATTAAATGAGAATTGCTGTTATTTTTTGGCAAATAACAAGAAAAACAATTATAAAAAAACAATCAAAAAAATGCCGTAAGATTTCTTCTCGCGGCATTTTTCTAATTTGAACAGATTATTTGTGGAAAGTTCGAGTCCTATCTGATCTCCATTTGTTACTCCGGCTCAAGTTGAAAAATCTGAATTCTTAACAGATTCCCAGGCATCGAGAATTTGCTTGTATTCCTGTTGAATGGTCTCCTGCTCAAAACCACAAAACGTCATTTCCCAAAGACAGTGGACCAGAATATCTACCTCGTCTAACTGCTGCAATGTTTCAGGGTCAATCTCCATTCCAAGCCACTTCTCCCAGGGGCAAAACTCAATAGCCCAGGAAACCTCGTCTTCTCCTGCCAATCCTGGCATTCTGCTGTTTTCATCCTGATCTTTCCAGCGTGTGCCGTCAAGACCAGATACATCTCCCCAGATACGACCATCGTCACCGACCTTTTCAGTGACACTCAGTCGCATAGAAGTTTCTACAGGGGTCAGCAAGATCAAGCGTTCATACACATCTGCATATGCGTCTATGCAATCTGCTTCATCGGGATAGGTTTCCAAAAATCGATATTTTACACCTGGCCACGTATGGCGATTGATCAGATCCTTAAATGTCATATGATGTTCCCCGATTTACCATCTCGTATTTTGCCGTCTGATTCCATGTTTTCCTCGCCGAGAGCTCCAACATCCAGTCTGCTCTTTGTTTCACTCATACAGCATTCCACTTCCATGTATTACGACATGCAAGCCGAGGATAGTCATTGATATTCTTGCTTCCTGCATGTAAAAAAAAGTTTTGGTAAAACAGAATGTCTCCACGCTTTGCCACCAATTCCACACCTTCACCAATATCTACCGTGTCCTTACCCAAATTCACGTCCCACAAGTAGGGATATTTCTCTGGGTTGTCCTCTGCAATACCCTGAAGCTTTTGATGTGAACCAGGCCATCCAAACGTGCATCCCCCGTGCGGTTCTGTATCACTCAGATACAGAATTGAATGCACCAGGATTGGAATGGGAAACGTCGGACGATTGTACTTTACCGGATCGGATCCACCATCCAGGTGAGGTTTCAAGTGGCTCCATTCACCTTCCGTCGGAAACGTGTTCTGAGTCATAACCCGTGTCGGCGCGTAGATCTCCTCGCGATCTACACCAGTCAATTCAGAAACTGCGATCAAAATATCATCTGTATAACACGCCAGGATATCCGGCAAACTCAACATTCGATTTTCTGGCGATGCACGATGCTGTTGATTGATCGCATGCACGGACACACGCCTCCAGGTTTCAGAGTCGTCACGGTCCATTTCCAACGCCGCCCACATCGCGTCTTCAGCCTTGCGAACCACATGCTCGGGAATCAAACCCGACGCCAGCAGATATCCTGCTTCGCGAAAGTGTTTCTTCTGTTCATCTGTCATTACGCCCATATATCACTCCCAGCAATTTGAATATACCTCCTCAAGACTCATGTCTCATGCCCAGCACGCCACATCTACCACTGAGGTCTCTGTAGTTCAGAATTCCAACACCTTCTTCCGCTTACCCTTACTAATGGTGACGATACCACTATTGTAGTCGGCATTGAGGAAAGGGCTTTCAAAGACCTTCTTCGGGGCGTAGTTGACTGGCTTGCCGTTAATGCTGGGCGTTTTCTCAAAGCTGGTGTCGAAGGTCAACAGGTCGCTGTAGATCGTGGTGTATCTAAGAATGGCTCCATCCATGCTCATCTCACAACCTTTTACCTTCGCTTTGAACGTGTCGAAGCTATCGAGATCGCTCTTGGCCATAACCTCGAGAATGACGGGGGCGTATTCGCCCTTAAGCGCCATGATCCTTCCGGGAGGCGTCTTACGTGTACTGCCATCTTCAGCCTTGACGGTGTATGAGCCATCCTTCCACGTGAAGCCTCCATCGGACACGCGAATAGCTGCCCATGCGCCTTCTGCTTCCACAAATACCACACCATCTTCCTCAACTGGTGCGCTCAAGCCTTTTTCCGACATCCAGACGTTCATCTCGGCACCACCCTTTTGGTACTTGAGCTTCTGTGTGATTAGGCTCCCCTTGCTTTGGACGGACCACTGAGCATTGAGAACGACCTTGTTGTCCTCGGGACGCACAAGAGGAACGATGCGGGCATCGTCTTCGCCAGCAAAGATCACACCCTGCCAACGATTCTGTGCGCTGATCGCGACCCAATCGGACAGCGGTCGCGCCTCGGTCATTGGGGTACCCAAGATGAAGGCAGGGTCACAGAAACTGTAGCGCAGAATGCCACCACCGTCGGTTCGTAATTGATTCGGCGCTTTGCTCGCAACTGCCACCATGGGAAACGAATGGCCTTGTTTCCCGAGACCCTGTGTACGCTGTCGCACTTCGTAGCGGCCGCGTCCCTTTACGTCGGACGCGATATCGGCCACTACGGTCGGGGGGCGGTAAGCGCTGAGTGCGGCGTTGACGTCATGACCATTGACCGTTGGTTGCTTGCCGATGGCGAAGTAGAACCAGGCCAACGGAGCGTTTCCGTGATCCCGGTTCTGGTAGAACGCTTTCTCCCCCTTTCTGCGTGACCCGCCGCCACCCATATGCCCACCAATCTGCTCTTGCGCCCAGTAAGCAAAGTAGAGATCGAGGAACATCTTGGCCGAGCGCTGTACTGGTGGATCACCGAAGTCGTAGAAGTTATAGAATCCTCTGATCAGCGTGGCGTTATATCCATCGCTCATCATTTCGATACACAGGCTCTTGCGGGCCCGTTCACGGCAGTAAGCGATGAAGTACTCGTTCCAGGCGCGGTAGTGATCCTCGGCCGTGGCGCCGTCATCAAACTTGAGGTTCCTATATTCGGGCAGATTCCTGGCGAGCTTGGAGAAGTGCCAATTCACCGTAAAGTCCATGGCATGATGGTTCTCGGACCCGTAAATGTGCCAGGTCTGCGAGTCCTTGACCTCCGCCTTGCTTAGCCACGAGCACATTTTGGCATAGAGCCAGACCGGTTTGAGCGCGAGGGCCTCGGTCTCTTTGGTGATGCGGCCAGGATGCTCCGTCCCGTTGGTGCCGTACATCTCGATCAGCCGCATGACGATTTCCGCATGCCAGTGGAAACTGTCGCGGTCATTGATGTCCTTTGGGTTATCGAGGTAGTGCTGGGCATTTTCGGCCAGTGCGGCATTTGCCTCATCCAGCATCTCGCCAAGGTAGAGACAACGTGCGGCAAACGCCATCATGGAATAGGAGTAGGCTCGGACGTAGTTACCGCGCCCCGGGCCGAGAGGTTTCTGCTTCTTGGCGCGCACCAGGGGAGTGCCCGATTCTGCCCGGAACATCGCGTCCACCCGTTTTTCAAATCCAGCCAGAATGGCTTCCGGGGTTTGTTTCTTCATCGACACAACTCCTTTCTCTACAAGAAAACGCCGTGAGAAAAAATCTCACGGCATTTTTCTATTTTCGCTATCATTTGGCCAAAAAGTTCTAGCCGGCACTCAGCATTGTCCTGGTCTCGTCCGTCAGCCGAATGTGCGGCGGCGACATGCCCGGCAGCAACACACCCGGGTCGCTCTCCACACACGCCAGCGGATGGAGCTGTGTAAGCGCAGGGTTCGCGGAATAGTCTTTGTCCTCACGGGGATCGTTAAACCAGCACGGCGAAAACTCCAGGATCCGTTTCTGCCGCTCAGTGAGTTCGGGGTCGTTGGTGTCGTACGCGGCGTCGCCGTGGTGCATGCCGAAAGGAACATACTTGTAGAAAAGGGTGCGGCGCTCGCCGCTCCCTGCCCACGGAATCGTACCGTGTTTGAGCTTCTCACTGAACAAAATGCAGTCCCCAGCCTTCGCCTCAACGCGGTGTACCGGCACATCGTCATCCCAGTTCGGCAGCTGCGACGTCCACTCCGTGTCGCACCAGTTCCGCCGCCAGTCGCCGTCGATGTCCGTCAGTTTCTGCTCATTGGCCGGCTTGTGTGTGCCAGCAACACACCCGAAGCCCCCGTCATCTGGTCCGACTGTCTTGAGCTCATACACACACGTGATATGAAAGCTGCTCGGGCTGCCGTGGAGTGTCCCGCCTTTGTCCGCGCCATCTGTCGGTTTCCGGCCGGGCTTGTAGTGTATATTGTCGTGATCTAATCGGAACAAGGGACGAAGATCTTCCGGCATATGTGCTGGGGCATGGCCCCACGACGGGTCGCCGAGAAGCTCTTCAAGGATGGGCAGCATGGTCTCGTTGTCGATAAGGTCCCTGTAGGCCTTGCTCCAGAGCCTTCTCCCTACGTAGGTGTTGCCGTACCGATCCGTTGTCTGGCGTGTGTCGCGCCCGCCGATGTAGAAGCGGTTCTGTTTGTCGGTGCGGGCCGTGGACAGCGTCTCCTCCCGCTCAAAGATATACTGATCATAGACTTGATTGAGCTCGTCCAACTGCTGTTGATTGAGCACATCGGGCACGACGACATAGCCTTGTCGTGCGAACGTTTCACGCATCGCGTCGTCCATCTTCTAATCTCCTCTAAGTGTAGGAACTACAAGGGACATTTCTTGCGCATGGATGGCTGGTAAGAAGGTGTTTTCGGCAGTCGTTGTCAAGTGCTTTTGTCGTACTTATTGCTTCTTCTTACAGACCATATAGAATCCGTTGGGCAGAGCGTGAAAACAATTCTGACGCCATCGATCATGATTTTTGGTCGGCTCTTCCCAAACGTGAAGGATCTCAAATCCAGCATCAATCATCGCCATCAGGTAGTCAGAAACAGTCCACTGAAAAATGTACTGAACATTCTCGGCATCCCTGGTCTCTTCGTCTTCAGGATCCACAAATTCTGTCGCCGCTCCTGTCTCCGGGTTATACAAGTATTGGTGAGGCCCACGATCGAAGTAAAAGAAGTCTGCTTCGGGAGTATTGCCCCCCTCTTTGCCAACCATCGCATCTTCACCTATAAAGTATTCACAGTTGCTCCACATTTGCCGCACTGGATGAACCTCGCCTACCACAAACAGTCCACCTGGGGTCAGCAACCGACTTGCCTCTGCGTAGTATTGCCAGAGATCCGAAATCCAGATGGCCACAACGCCTACGCTACACGCGAAGTGATATCCTCCGTCGGGCAACGTCGGGAGGTCCGAAATGTCGCCCTGGTGGAAGGTGATTTCAAGGCCAAGGTCCTTTGCCCTTTCGGCGGCGATTTCCAATTGTCGCTCGGAAATATCGACTGACGTGACTGTTGCCCCCATTGATGCCAAGGCGAAGGCGGCGAAGTTGTCCCCACTGCCCAAGACAACCGCGTTTTTTCCCTCCAAGGATCCAAGATGTTGAGCGATGTGCTCAACTCCCTGCTCAGTCAATGCATTCTCCCTCCAATATTCGAGTGCTTTTTCAATCCGCTCTGGTACCAGATGACCGCGATGCCAAGGGCCTTTTGAGTCTCTGCGTGCCTTCCACCGTGGTGCAGCTGCATTCCATTTCGTATGATTTGACTCGTGCATCTTATTCATTTTACACACTCCTTTAAACCAAAAAACCGCAGGCATTCAAATTGAATACCCACGGTTTCGAAACAAAAAGGCTGTGAGAAGTCCCTCACAGCCTAAAATTTCGAATCTTCAGTTGGCACCCAGCATTGCCCTGGTCTCGTCCGTCAGCCGGATGTGCGGCGGCGACATGCCCGGCAGCAACACACTTGGGTCGCTCTCCACACACGCCAACGGATGGAGCTGTGTAAGCGCCGGGTTCGCAGAGTAGTCTTTGTCCTCACGGGGATCGTTAAACCAGCACGGCGAGAACTCCAGGATCCGTTTCTGCCGCTCAGTCAGTTCCGGGTCGTTGGTGTCGTACGCGACATCGCCGTGGTGCATGCCGAAAGGAACATACTTGTAGAAAAGGGTGCGGCGCTCGCCGCTCCCTGCCCACGGAATCGTACCATGTTTGAGCTTCTCACTGAACAAAATGCAGTCCCCAGCCTTCGCCTCGATGCGGTGCACCGGCACATCCTGATCCCAGTTTGATAGTTGCGACGTCCATTTCGTGTCGCACCAGTTCCGCCGCCAGTCGCCGTCGATGTCCAGCAGTTTCTGCTCATTGGTCGGCTTGTGTGTGCCAACAACACACCCGAAGCCCCCGTCAGCTGGTCCGACTGTCTTGAGCTCATACACACATGTGATATGAAAGGCACCCGGGCCGCCGTGAAGTGTCCCGCCTATGTCTGCGCCATCTGTCGGTTTCCGGCCGGGTTTGTAATGTATATTGTCGTGATCTAACCGGAACAAGGGGCGAAGCTCTGCCGGCATATGTGCTGGGGCATGGCCCCACGACGGGTCGCCGAGAAGCTCTTCAAGGATGGGCAGCATGGTCTCGTTATCGATAAGGTCCCTGTAGGCCTTGCTCCAGAGCCTTCTCCCTACGTAGGTGTTGCCGTGCCGATCCGTTGTCTGGCGTGTGTCGCGCCCCCGGATGCTTTTGCGCTTCTGTTTGTCGGTGCCATCCGTGAACTGCGTCTCCTCCCGCTCAAAGATATGCTGATCATAGACTTGATTGAGCTCGTCCAACTGCTGTTGATTGAGCACATCGGGCACGACGACATAGCCTTGTCGTGCGAACGTTTCACGCATCGCGTCGTCCATCTTCTAATCTCCTCTAAGTGTAGGAACTACAAGGGACATTTCTTGCGTATGGATGGCTGGTAAAAAGGCGTTTTCGGCAGTCGTTGTCAAGTGTTTTTGTTGTACTTGCGGATGTATGAGAATAATCGTAGCCTTTTTTTATTTATAGCCTAAATTTCATCCGGCCTTTTACCTTATTCTCCATTCAATACAAGGAGCCAGAACCCTGGAACGCAGAGAAGTCCGCTGGGAACGCATGTTTCCCGATGAACTGGAAGCCGCTTTTGAGGATTGTCCTGCGGATACCGAACCTGGGATTTGAACGCGGATAAAGGAGATGAATGATGCAGAATTATCGTGGAGATGTTACAGATTTGCGCGTAGTTCGCCGAGTTGAGCAGCATCCGCAGGCCTGGCGCGTGTGGCAACCGGTCATTATTCCGGGACACAAGAAAAGGCATCTCATTGTGGCCTTCGGAGCGATGGTCAACGGCAAGAAAGACATGGGAGATATTCTCGCGACGCTCTCAACCGACGACGGGGAAACCTGGGAGGAACCCGTGATGATCTTCGATCATCGTCAGCGTCAGGGTATGGTGCAGTTTGCCTACGCGAACCCAGTCCTTTACCGCGCTCCCGGACAGGACGTAATCTGGTGCTTTGCGATGCGCTGCCCGATAGCCCAGAAGAACAGCGAAGAATCTCAACTGGTCGGTGCATTCACCGCAGATGGCGGTTATTCCTGGACACAGGTGGAAATGGCGATGCATTATGCAGGGCCGCTCATCACGTGCTCAACCATCGTGACCACGGAGACCGACTCAGTACACAAGTATCTCCTGCCAGCCCACCGCAACACGCTGCAGGAAGACCCACGGGGTTCGCGTGACCACTTCGTCCTCAGCAGTACCAGCCTGCTGGAGTGGAAACTCGAAGCATATATTCCCCAACCCACCAATGCGCGTGTTTTCCTACATGAGGGAAATATCGCGCAGGGAGAAACACCAGAGGAACTATGGATTGTCATGCGAACGGCCGATTACGACGAAACCGATCGCACGATGGACCCGCCCAGAGCCTATTCGAGCGTGAGCCGTGACGGTGGCCGTACCTGGAGTGTCGCCAAACCCGAACCCGACCTGCACAACGCCAAATCAAAGGCTTTCTTTGGCCGGTCCTCAAATGGCACGCATATCTATGTGTACAGCGATGGTCCTCCCCAAAGAGTAAAAGCACCGGGATTTCCCAACGGAGGTCGGACCTCTCTGCGGTACAAAACAAAAAATCCCGGAGACACCTGGAGCGAAGAGAAAACCTTCTACGATGCCGGGATTAAGAACTCTTATCCCACACTTATTGAAACTGCACCGGGTGACTTCCGTTGCGTGTGGGACAGCGGCACACCAGATACGGCGCGCACGCATATTCATTTCGGCAAGTTGCGAATTTCATCATGATTCGCGTTAGGGAATCAAACCCGGGTTGAGGGCATAGCGTTGAATTCCAATAGTTTGCCTGTTTGTCTAACAGTCCACCGCAACGCGATTCCCCGTAACAATAGATTCCTGAATGGCCATCGCGATGGCTGTTGCAATCAGTCCGTCTTCCGGTGTTGCAGCTACGGGGGCACCACTTCGAACCGCGTTGAAAAATGCACGCATATTGTACTCCATCAGGGTCGTTCGCTCAGGCGCGTGAAACGTCTCAACTGTAGATTCTTTGGCCTCCCTCAAAGCCCATTCCAGCGTATCTGGTAGCCATTGCGTGCCAGTTATGCGTGCCAATCCGTTCTCTGTCCAAATATCCAGAAGATGTCCGCCATCAGCACAAGCAGCACCAATGCCACCACAAGTCAGCGAAGCGGAGGCCCCAGATTCAAACTCAATGACTGCTGCGGCCGCATCCGGCATTGGGCTACCTCTGAAAGATCCCCCAAATGAGAATACGGATTTGGGCTTGCCCAGTAAAAATGCCAGCGTGTCGAAAAGATGTACATAGCACTCGTTGATAAGCCCATTGTGGTTTTCCGGATCCCAGTGTTTTGTTGATTCTGGAGGAGGGCACCAGCCCATCATCAGATTGCCATTCGCCATCCACCCTTTTCCGAGAGGGCCTTTCAGGAGTTCTCGCAACCGCACCATTGCAGGCATACAACGGATCGGAAATTCGACCTGACAGGGCAAATCAAAACTGTTGCACAAGTCAACCAACTCTCTTCCACTTTTGACAGTCCCTGCCCAGGGCTTCTCGATCAGCATTGGAATGCCCCTGTTGCCAGCCGATTCGATCAGCGCCCTGCGATGTTTGGGCGTCACCGCAAGTGCGATCGCATCCAACGATTCGCTATCCATCATCTGGTCTGCATCTTCGTAAAGCCTGAGATCATTTTCCTTCTCATAAGCTCTATAACCCCCCATACCGTCCAATCGAGCGGGCATATTCTCAGCTGCTGCGACAACGTGGGCACCCTCGATTTTCTTCGCAGTTTCTACTATCCATTGACCAAGACCAAGACCAACAACACCAAGCCTGATAGATGTCATATTGTTCTCCTTGTAAACCCTCTTTAGTCGATCAGGTCGCTCGCGATGCTGCGCGCCAGCGGCAATGCCCAGCCGGGAAGATCGCGGCTGTTGTGCAACAGATCGAGCTTCACGTCGTCGGGAAGATGGCGACTCAGCGTCGAGACGATCTCTCCGTCCGCGGCTACGCGGGGCCCCAGCCACCGCAGCGCCTGAACCACTGGCGCTGCGGGTCTTCCCGCCCACCGCATGACGCTTGGACCCGCGTGCCGGAACCGGACAGTTCTTCCGTCAATCTTGAGGGTCCTGGAATGTCCATCCGTCACATAGCTGACCTTCGCGGGCACGGCGTTGGTGAGACCTAATTGATTCGCAGCCACCAATCCATCCGGCATGATCCGCACGCCATCTCGCCGTGCCAGTGCTGTGATGGCCGCATCCAGATCGACGGGCGCAGGCCGATTCAGCACATTGCTGATCCTCGGCCTGTCGTACAGGCCATGGCCCACCCGGCGCAGCCGTCCCGCCTTGACGAGACGCGACAGGGCCTGGTCAACGGCCTCGCGGCTGCCGAGGTCCAGGAAATCCTTCGGCGTACACACCCATCTTCCGCTATCGTGGACGGACACCCTCTGCATGATCTTGTCGGCGATTCCGGTCATTGGACTACATTCCTCACATTCAAATATCTCTTGATATTGATGTCAGAAATCTATACTATTTATCTTACTATGTCAAGAAAGAGGATGCCTTCAGGTCAAGTAGATAGATAATGCTGGATTATCGTAGAGATGTTACGGATCTTCGCGTAGTTCGCCGAGTTGAGCAACATCCTCAGTCCTGGCGCGTATGGCAACCGGCATTATTCGCCGAATACCAAATCGGAGACGCCATAAGGTTCGAGTTTGGACCAATCAAATTCTACGCCGATTCCTGGATCATCAGGCGCAATCGCCCGGTGGTTTTCGATCTTCAACGGACGCTTCGTGTACTCGTCAATTGGAAAGCTATGGTATTCCATCCAACCTGCATTGGGTTGCGCAGAAACCAGACTGACGTGCAACTCCTGCATGCCGTGAGAGCATATTGGAATCTCATACTCACGCGACAATTCGGCAACCTTCAGCCACCCGGTAATCCCCATACAATTGGAAGCATCTGGCAAAATATACGAGAGCTTAGCCTGTTCAAAAGCGTAGCCAAATTCATGTATCGTATGGAGGTTCTCGCCCATCGATAGAGGCACGCCCGTAGCATCGGCAATCTCGGCATAACCCAGATAGTCATCTGGAAGCGTGGGTTCCTCAAACCACAGGATATCGAACGCCTTAAATCGGTTAGCCGCCTCAATAGCGTACTGGACACTCATCGAGTAGTTTGCATCAACCATGAAAGCAATATCGGGACCAATAAGCTTTCGAACTGCCCGGACCCGATCTACATCCTCATCCAGAGTGGGTTGCCCAACCTTGATCTTGACCCCATTGAAACCCTTATTGAGATAGCGACGGATGTTATCGAGGAGTTTCGGGAGAGGAAAATTCAGATCAATACCTCCACCATAGGCTTTGCAACTCGCACCCGCCCCACCCGAAACTTTCCACAAAGGCAGGTCCTTGCGTTTGCAGCGGATATCCCAAAGAGCGATGTCGATCGCCGATATCGCAAATGACGAAACCCCGCCACGACCGACGTAATGGATATACCATTCGCACCAATCGTTGATCTCTTCCACATCCGTGCCTTCCCTGCCAATCAACCTGGGAGCCAGGTCCGCGTCAATCATGGCTTTAATCGACCTGCCACCGCGACCACCGGTATAAGTGTACCCGGTTCCCTCGTACCCATCCTTCAGTGTTATCGTCACGGTAATCAACTCGAAGTGACTATGGTCGCCATGCTTGGCATCGACCAGCACCTCCGCCAATGGCACTTCGAACAGCCGCGTTCTTATCTTAACGATTTCGCTCATATCATCATAAATTACAGCTTCAAAATTCTATCATCCCAGCAACGCCTCTGGTGGCACATTGAACCTTTCTGGATTAATCATCACATCGCGGATCGTGCTGTAGTGCTGGAAATAAGACCAGGCAAGCTGTTTTTCCCGTCCTCTTTCCAGATCACAATCGAAGCGCACCAGAAAATTCCAGTCGGACCGTCCGTAATGACACAGCCCCCAGCTAAACCCCTTGCCATCTTTTGTATCCGTAAATTTATCGGGAATATAAGCCCCTCCTGCAGGTGGAATATCTTCCAGCGTTGCCATCACCTCAAAGTTCAAGCCATCCTCCGCGTATTGAATTGATCCCTTCTCAGGACCCGCCCAATCAACCATTGCAGCCACACCTGTTTTCCAGGGCCAAACCCAGACCTCGTGCCCGCTATTTGTAATTGGATTCAGCGGATGTTTCTCATAAGGGCCCTCAGGGTGATCAGCAATCGCCACGCCCCACTTCGAATCGGCAAACATGATATCTCCGACTCCATGCCCTTTGTAATATAGCCAGTACTTGCCATCGCGCACCAAAAGCCCCGGATCGTGAACTGCAGCACTATCCCACGACCCTTTTTTAATAACTTTCCGTTTATGCACCTGATCGAGATCTGGCACCTCAAATTTTCCATCAGGAGCGGTTTCCAAGACTGGCTCAGGCAACTTCTCCCACGGCCCATCCGGAGAGTCTGCCTTTGCCATGCCCACTACGTTGATACCCAAACCGCGTTCGGGCATGGTCTCGGCCTGATAAACCAGATAGTATCTGCCATCGGCGACGAGAATATTACATGTAAACACACTGTAATCATCCCAGGCACCTGCCGGACCACGCTCCACGGCTGGACCAAGCTCTGTCCATACATACCCATCAGGACTCGTCGCATACCACAAGTCTGCGTTCAACCATTTATATCTCGTATCAGTGCAATGTGTGTACCAGACGTAATAAAGATCGCCAACCTTGATAATCGAACTCGGATCTCTTCGCCCAACACCAGGCTCGTAACCAAGCCCTTCGACAGGAGAATAACGAAAACGCGTATATAACTCATTCTCACTATCATCACACCGATGCCGTTTCATTGCTACACTTAGTGGCTTCTCTGTTCCATCAGTCATTTCTCTATTGTCTTCCATGTTCGTTGCAAAAACCGATCCACCTGAATCATTGTCACATCAAACCACGGCAGCCAATTCCACGTACCGTGAATCCCACCTGTAAGTGTTAGAGCCTCATTTGGCACACCAAGGTCATTCATACGTTCTCGAATGGTATCAAGCGTTCGGACTGAATTTTCTCAAAAAAACAAAATCGGCGGTGTACGTTCACTAACTCACGTCACTAGTATCCGTCTACTCAATGGACTCTCGGACTGGTTGCCATCTATCTGAGATGGCGCAGGAGACACCAGATTTATGCTGCGAGTTTTTATTTTTAACAAAAACTCGCAATATATACCGCAACATAGCTCGAATACTTATACCAAAGCTGTCGCTTATTACGCTATTGCCCAAACTTTAGTAATTTATATGGATTTATATGGAATCTCTTCTATTTTAACTAAAATAGGCACATTGTCTCTATTGGCGGCTGATCCTCTGACATCCCTGGCCAAAAAACAGCCATAATTTCCACATCTGGCACATTGAACCGCACACCCAAAGTACCTAGCTGTCGCTCGACAAAACCAAATCCATTGCTAACTGCGGCTTCAATAACGCCTAAATCCTCTGGCGATCTGGCCCCCTCACTTCTACGTACTCCTCGTGCTTCAGAGATCTGATTGAGCTTTGACAACATCTTCCAATCTTTAAGCAGAGTCTGAGGTTCACCTGTCGTCTGATCGCACACTACCCCTGCCATGATCTTTTGGACTGTGCCTCCTTCCGTAGTAACGCGGTCAACGACTTGGAAGACCAATAGTGGGTTGGACAGTACATCATTATCATATCCGTCATACAGATCCTGTCGGAATTGTCCTTTGCGTAATATCGACAAATTATAAAGATTCATAGGTTACAGCTTTGAATAGACACCTTACATCCATCTTTACAATTCCGCACCGTTTTATCCCTACCCCAGGTAATCCACCTCCACATCCCCAATCGTCAAATTGCTTGAAAACGTCACGCGACCTATGTCTTCGAGCTCGAACCAAATCTCCAGCTTGCCGTCCCCCGCTTCAAGCTCGAATCGTCCTGTATTCTCTCCCGCAGCCAGTGGGCTTCTCTGAGTATCCCTCTGCCACTGAACCCCGAGGGCACCTGCGCCATTTAGCGACCCACGGTTGATTCGAAACTCATAAGTTCCGCTCTGTTCGATCTTCACACGCCAGCCGTGTGGCAGTTCCGATATGTATTCTGAATCCTGATATCGACACAGCGTGAGAGGATTCTCAGCCGAATTCCCCATGTGAATGACCCCCGCCTGCCAATCCGAAGCTACATCGTCGAACCAGGCATCGTAGTCTCTCTTCATCTGCTCAACGAGAACGGGCATCTGACCACCTATCTCTTTCTCTTCGCCGGGATCATCTTCGAGATCGTACAGCTCCATCACGGGGTCTGTCGAAGAAGCCTCAAAATCCCATTGTCCACCGGTACCGGGATAACCCAACCACTTGTAGCGCTGGGTGATCGCCGTACAGTTGTGGTACTGTCGCGGATGGCTCCCCCGGTGTGTCTGAATGAAAAGTGTGCGATCAAGCCATTCCACTTCATGACCTCGAATCAGCGGCGTCAGATCCACGCCATCCATCCTGAGATCAGAGGGAAAATCCACGTTACAAAGCGACAACAAAGTGGGCAGAACATCGATGTGTGAGGCAATCTTGTCGGTTTTGAAACCAGCCGGTATCCCTTTCGGCCACCTCATGAAATACGGAACGCGAATCCCGCCTTCGTACACGTCTCCTTTTGTGGATCTGAGTCCGGCATTGTACCTGCCGCCCGCGGGACCGTGGTCGGATGTAAAGATGATGATTGTATCCTCATCCAGACCAAGACGTTCCAGCAGTTCCATAAGTCGCCCAATATTGTCATCGATATTCTCGACCATCCCATAGATTCGTGCGACGCTGTCATCCAGCCCCATCTCGCGATAGGGATCTGCATATTCGTCACTGATCTCGAGAGGATCGTGCGGCGCGTTTGTCGGAATGTAGATGAAAAAGGGCTCGCTTTGATGTTCTTCGATGAACGCGAGGGCCTCGTCAAAGAAGACATCCGTGCAGTACCCTTTCGCCTGGAACTCTTCCCCCTCTCGCCACAAAAGTGAGTTAAAGTAGCTATTTGGCCTTACGGGGGTTTGCCCGATCCCTCCACCTTTGTGCCACACGGCTTTCTCAAATCCCTGGTCCATTGGCCTCATTGGGTAATTGTCACCGAGATGCCACTTCCCGAAAATCCCGGTGCGGTACCCGGCATCTCGAAACAGCTCGGCGGCAGTGACCTCATCGCCCGACATTAATGCACCCCCTCGGGACGTGTGTAGAATTCCGGTTCGATAGAAATACCGCCCCGTCATCAATGCGGCTCGAGAAGGCGAACAAAGCGGATGCCCGTAGAAACGGTCAAACGCTACCCCTTCATTGGCCAAACGATCCATATTGGGCGTCCTGACCTGATCATTCCCATGCACCTCCACAGTTCCGTACCCCTGATCGTCCGTAATGATAAGAACGACATTGGGCCTGTTTTTCTCATTCATTTCGTTTACCCCGCTATGAGGTCAATGGACTGCATCTCGCTTTCAGATAAGGACCAATCAAAAACATCGAGATTCGCCTGGAGATGTGCTCTGGAACTCGCTTTGGGAATAACGATCATGCCTTTTTGCACCAACCACTTGAGAGCGACATGTGCAGAGGTCTTGCCGTGGACGCGGGCGATGTCCAGCAATACGGAATCCCGAAGAATACCCTTCTTCCCCAGAGGGGAATACGCAGTCACCACCACATCGTTTTCCAGGCACCATTGCAGAACATCTCGCTGTTCGTAGCCCGGATGGTATTTGATCTGGTTGACACTGATAGGTGCTGCGGAGAGAGAACGGGCGCGTTCCATTTGTTCGACCGAAAAGTTGCTAACCCCAATACTTCTCGCTTTTCCCGCATCGAAAAACTCGTTGAAAGCGCGAATGGTTCCCTCCATAGGCACGGCTTCGTTGGGCCAGTGGACGAGCAACAAATCCACGTAGTCCATCTGGAGATATTCGAGAATATCGTCGGCTTGTTTTATCGCGACGTCATATTGCAGATAATCTCTACCAACTTTAGAAGTAATGAACAGTTGCGAACGATCAGCACCTGCCTCTCGGAGGGCTTCGCCGATTTCGCGCTGGTTCTGGTATATCCAGGCCGTATCGAAGTGCGTATAGCCCAATTCGAGAGCCTGTTTGATGACCTCTTTACATTGATTGCCTCTCATCGGCCAGGTACCGAGACCGACAACAGGCATTGCATGGCCCGAAAGCAGGGTCAGAGATTCCATAGATTATCCTCATTATACAGTTAAGTCTCACTCGTACCGCAACGACTCAACGGGATTGGCCATGGCGACTTTGATCGCTTGATAGCTCACGGTAAGGCAGGCGATAATCAGAGACAGGATGCCAGCGAAAACAAAGACGCGCCAGCCCAGAGATGTGTGGTAGGCAAAATCATTTAACCACTCGGTCATAAAGTGATAGGCCAGCGGAGCGGCCAGCGCAAAGGAGATGACAACCAGCCTGATAAACTCTTTGGAAAGCAGAATGACGAGATTGGGGATAGACGCGCCGAGAATTTTTCTAATACCGATTTCCTTAGTGCGTTGTTCGGCGGTATAGGACGCCAGGCCAAACAGCCCCAGGCAAGAAATAAAAATGGCGAAAATTGCAAAAAAAGTGGCCAGAGTACCCATTGTGCTTTCGGTGCGATACATGCTTTCAAACTGTTCGTCCTGAAAAGAAAATGCAAAAGGACGATTATTGAATTTTTTAAATACCCTCTCAATACCTGCAATAGCCTCAGCCGTTTGTCCCGCGGCAATACGAACAAACAAATACTCTGTCCGGGTGGGACTTAAAAGAATAATCAGCGGTTCGATAGCAGTGTACAGTGATTGAAAATGAAAATTTTTAACTACACCAATAATTGGACCTTCGCGACCAAACCGCAGACGGGTGCCAACCGGGTTTTCCATACCCATAACCCGGGCCATTTCTTCATTCACCATAAAACTTCTGAGATCGCCGGGAAAATCTCTGGAAAATTCGCGCCCGTGAACAAGCTCCATTTGCAGGGTATTGACCACATCGTAGTTGGCCTGTAACCTGTGGAAAATATGTTCTGAATTGGGATCTCGCCCCGCCCACATGGCATTTGTCCCGGTACTCGTTACCCTGAGTGGATTGTGTGCGGTACTGGTCACACCGACAATGCCGGGCTGTCGCAAAAGTTCGTGTCTGAAAGCCTCATACTGCCTCTTAGCTGCCCCCTCCAACCGCATATACACCAGATTATCGCGGTCAATTCCCAGATCTTTATTCCGCATATACGCAATCTGCTCATAAACCGTCAGCGTACCGATAATGAGCAAAATAGAAAGACCAAATTGGAACACCACCAGCACCCGGCGCAACTGACTCGAACCCGACCCCGGTGTAAAGGTACCGCGCAAAACAACGACGGGATTAAAATTGGACAGGAAAAAAGCGGGATAGCTTCCCGCGAGCAACCCGGTTACAATCGCAATGCCAAAAAAAATGAGAAGAATCTCGATACTGAAAAGATCCGTCGTGAGCGTCTGATTAATCAAATCGCTAAACGACGGCAAAGCCAAAATGACCATGACCAGAGCCAGAATAGCAGCGAACATGGTCATCATGAGAGACTCTCCCATAAACTGCCCAATTAGAATTGTTTTATGTGCCCCAGCAACCTTGCGAATCCCAATTTCCCGGGCGCGTTGTGTAGAACGCGCAGTCGATAAATTCATAAAGTTGATACTCGCGATCAGGATGATGAACACAGCCACGACAATAAACATACGCACATAGTCAATCCGACCACCGACCAGTTTGCCATTCCTGTAGTCGGAATACAGATGCATATCCTGATAGGGTTGTAAAAAAGCATCGCTTGTAACCGTCTTATCATTCTCCTTAATAATATTTTTTATCTTGACATTGAATTGATCGATATTGACATCCTTTTGCAACTGAACGTATAGCCGAAGGTGATTCACCGTCCACTGAGAAAAACCGCGTTTATTGGCCAGATAAGATGCCATTGGCAAAATACAGTCATATCTTTGCCTCGAATTTACGGGCATGTTTTCATAAACCCCGGCCACCTTAAAACTTTTGTTATCGTATTGCATCAGCGCGTGCGTACTATTCACCACAAATATCTGCCCCATCGCAATACTTCGCCAATCCTCTCCAAAATACTTCTCGGCCAGTCGCTCTGAGATGGCGATATTATTCGGTTCCGCAAGCGCGGTTTCGGGATCGCCCAGGATGAGGGGAAAGGTGAAAATCTTAAAAAAAGCCGGTCCAGCGTGATATCCGCGCTCCCGAAAAGTCTGTTTCCCCTGTGTCAAAAGTATGGGCTGAGTCCAGGTCACAAGCACGGTCTCGGTAACTTCGGGATATCGCTCTTCCAGCAATTTGGCACTCGGCTGCGGGATAGAAGACAACGTCGAGATCTTATTCATGCCGTGATGATGTCGCATGAAGCGGTAGATTCGGTCGCCTTCCACATGGAATTGATCGTAGCTGAGTTCGTGGGCAATCCACATAAAAATTAAAAAACTACAGGTCAAGCCCACGGAAAGCCCCGCAATATTGATCAGGGAATGGGTTTTTTGTCCCAAAAAATTGCGGATCGCGATTGTGATATAATTCTTAAACACGGGTTTCTCCTGTTCAGGTATAAGTGCGGATAATTATAATAAATTCAGATACAATATCCAATCTCTACGTGGGGCACAATCTATTCTTTCTATGGACTTGTAATTTATTCCAACCTATATTTGGATCGTGAGCTCGCTATTTGTGGTCATATAACTGGGTGAGGATTTAAAACGATGAACTTAAAAAAGCATCTATCATCGCCGCAAATGCGTCTGCCCTTTGGAGAGGAACAAAAAGTTCGGCGCGAAGACGAGATCGCCGTGAGATGTATGCAATGTAGCAAGCGATTTATCCAGCCGCGCTGGTATGTTGAAAAGGGCATGAGTTCCCTATTTTGCAGCAATAAGTGCAGAACCCATTGGGAATCTGACGAGGATTTTGAACTCGTGCTGGAAGGCCGCCCAGAGTATCGCGGGGGAAATTGGAAAATACAGGCGAGCAAGGCGCGCGTGCGCGATGGGTTTTGCTGCGCTTCTTGCGGGATTACAGAAGACGCGCTCGGACGTCAGATGGATGTGCATCACAAAATACCGTACCGGCTTTTCGACTCGCCAAAAGAGGCCAATCAACTGAGCAATCTGATCAGCCTGTGCCCTTCATGCCACAGGAAGATGGAACGCACAGGACGGGCAGATATGCCGTTATTCGATCGCGTCAAACACCGATCACAACGGAAAATCAGTGAGATGTGAGACGCAAGAGGTGAGAGGACCCCCCTTCCCTCTCTCACGTCTTACGTCTCACGCTTTTAAACCAGCGCGTTTGGTTCGCCAAATACGCGCTCACTCACTTTTCCAACGCGCTCTCTATAACCTTCGGGTGCAAAAATGTAGAATTTCCAGAGTCGTTCATATTGGTCTTCCACGACCTTTACATCAAAAGGCGGATTGTCGGGCGGATCGTTCAGACGGCTCAAGCCATTTCGCGTAACAACGCGCACGCGCGCTTCTTTGATGGCCGAGATATCTGGACAATAGAGAATAACCTGATCGGGGTTAATGGTCACAGCATCGGCGATTCGTCGCTCGATCTGCTGCCTACTCTCGACAGATCGATTGTAGGTGGCAATCAACTCATCGCGCCCTCGGCGCCCCACTTCGGCAGTCGAAATCATATAGGCGCGTTTGAGCAAACGCCGTTCGCAAACGCCGTTGATCAAACGGTCAATGCGCGGGTCTTCATAGCTGAGCAAATGGCGAAAAAGGGCATCGTCCGTCAAAGTGTACAGATCGGTTTCGGCAAGACCGTGTTCGGTGGCGATCTCAACGGCTTTGGCGATCATAGCACCCGACGATACCTTGGCATGGTGATAATAAACGCGCTCGGTGAGAAAATAGCGCAACCGCAGCAAATGCAGCAACTCGGTGCGCGTGCTGAGACGGGTCACATCAATCGCGAGATTTTCATCGGCAAGCATAAAGGTACTAAAAATTCGGTCGTCATAATCCTGGCGCAGGCCTGCAAAATACGCATCGCGACGCAAATAATCGAGCAAATCGGCATCGATGGTGCTGGACACAATCTGCTGCATCCACGTCGGTGAAAACGATTTATCCGTAAGCAGAGAAACCACCGTATCGCGTAGGCCCGAAGCATCGAGTGCTTGCGCGATTTCTGTTTGCGTCAGAAAATGTTTCATGCGAGCGGCTGTGTCGTGGCGAGGAAAAAGCTTGCGTTCATCTTCAAACGTATGTCCAAAGGGCAAGTGCGAAATGTCGTGAACCAGTGCGGCCAGCGCGACCGCATCGGCCTGTTCGGGATCAATTTGCGCGCCGCCACGTCTCAAAACATCAAGCATGCGACGCGACATCGCCGTTGTTCCCAGCGAGTGTTCAAATCGCGTGTGTACACAGCCAGGATAAACCAGATATGCCGATCCTGTTTGTCGCACGCCGCGCAGGCGTTGCATTTGTCGCGTGTCCATAACCCGGCGCTCGGATTCATTAAAAGACATATCGCCGTGAACGGGATCGCGAATAATCATTTTGTGCTCCCGATGAGTTGTGGAATTGTCCATTGACAGTCAGACTTCACCATGATATTTTGCACGCGGAAGTTGCAACGCTTTATTGGCATTTTTAATTTTTAATTCGCATTTTGAGGAGGTCCAATGGCCGATGCATATATCCCCACAAAAGAAGATAAATTTTCATTTGGTTTGTGGACAGTGGGAAATCCCGGACGCGATCCCTTTGGCGATCCAACGCGCCAACCACTTGCGCCCGAGCGGATTGTGCAACGCTTGAGCGAACTGGGCGCGTGGGGCATTAACCTGCACGATAACGACCTCGTGCCAATTGATGCCACACCGCAACAGCGCGATAAAATCGTAAGCGATTTCAAAAACGCCCTAAAAGATTACGGCATGGTCGTGCCCATGGCAACCACCAATACATTTTCTCATCCCGTATTTAAGGATGGAGGCTTTACATCCAACGATCCCAAAATTCGCGCTTATGGCTTGCAAAAAATTATGCAAGCCATTGATTTAGGTGTCGAATTGGGTGCAAAAACCTATGTGTTTTGGGGCGGGCGCGAAGGTGCCGAATGCAACGTGGCTAAAGATCCCATCGATGCCCTCAAACGCTATCGGGATGGCTTAAATTATCTGTGCGATTACGTGCGCGATCAGAAATACGATTTGAATTTCGCCCTCGAAGCCAAGCCCAATGAACCGCGTGCCGACATGTACTTTCCCACAACCGGACATTATCTGGCATTTATCGAAACGCTGGATTATCCCGAGATGGTAGGCGTCAACCCGGAAGTTGCACACGAACACATGGCGGGGTTAAATTTCCACCACGGTGTAGCGCAAGCATTCGAAGCGGGCAAACTCTTTCATATCGACTTAAACGACCAGCGTTTTGGTCGGTATGATCAGGATTTTCGGTTTGGCTCAGAAGATTACAAAAGTGCCTTTTTGCTCGTGCGCTTGCTCGAAAACAACGGTTATGCGGGCCCGAGACACTTCGACGCACACGCATTTCGTACAGAAGACGAAGACGGGGTATGGGATTTTGCCGCAGGGTGTATGCGCACATACAATATCTTAAAAGAAAAAACGGCACAATTTGAAGCGGATGCCGAAATTCAGGGAATCTTGCAAGAAATAGGAAACCAGAACCCCGAATATGAACAGCATCTGGGAAAATACAGCCGGGAAAAATCGCTGGCACTCAAACAGGTGCAGTTTGACATTGATGCAATGGGGCGCGTTGGATTGGGCTATGAGCGTCTGGATCAATTGCTGGCCGACTTATTGTTAGGGGTGCGGTAGCAGATCACTATGCCCGGCGAATCACCGTATGCCAATCGATCCGCCCATGCCGCTACTACCGCCACTACCGCCACTACTACTACCACCGCGACTGCTCGAACCTCTGCCTTTGCCTCTACCACTACTCGAACTGAGGGATCGGGTGTAATAGCGCGCCTTGACAACTTTATCGGGCAACAGGTCAGAGGTCAGGTCTCGACTTTCCGCATCAAGATCCCAGTAATTGTCAATTTTGTATCGCTTGCCATTTTCATCCGTGATTTCAATCGCAGGCGGTTCATTGCCCTTGAGCGCGTCTCGGCCCATAATGCGGAAAGTATATTCGCCATCGTCGGTATCAACAGTCCACTGACTGCCTGTGCCTTTGGATACGACGGAAGTTATGGCGCTGATGGTCGGGACAAAGTAGATGTCTTTAAGTTCGGCTTCGAGCAAATTGCGCGAAGCATTGTCGAGTTTTTTGGGATTTTCAATAATGCCAATTTCGTGTCCCAATTCATCCATCAAGCTGACAAAGTGATCGGGATTGCTGTGGGGAAACGCGCGGGCAAGGCGATCGACAAACGTGGTCTTTCCATGGATAAGAGCTTCGATTTTATCGCCGTTTTTTGTCAGCGAGACGGCAGCGGGATCGAGGTTCATGATGTTCTCCTATAAGGTTCGGTGATCCGTAGGAGCGGGTTTCAAACCCGCTCCTACTAAAATACATTCACATTTCCATTCTGTCAAAAAACAAACGCGGGAGTTGTACCAATGTATGATACTGTCTTATTATTTGGACCCCCCGGTGCTGGCAAGGGCACATGGGGAAGTGTGTTAAAACAAATACCAGGTTTATACCATTTTTCAAGTGGCGATATGCTCAGGGCATTGGACGTCAATAGCCAGCCCGGAGAAATGGCTCTGGCGAGTATTCGCAAAGGCGAACTGGTGCCCGATGAATTTGTCGTTGCACTGTGGCGAGAACGCATGCAGCGCCTGGCTGATTTTGGCGATTTCAAGCCCGATGAACAGACGTTGATTTTAGATGGCCTACCGCGCACACTGGCCCAGGCTCAAATGGCCGATGAGAACTTAAATGTAAAATTGATCATGGTATTGGATTGTCCAGACCGCAATGTACTGATCAAACGCCTCTTTGGACGCGCGCTCGTCGCATACCGCATTGATGACGCAAATGAACAAATCATTCGCAAAAGATTCGATGTGTACGACCGCCAGACAATTGCTGTATTGGAACATTATCCCAAAGAAATCGTGCAACAAATTGATGTATCACAACCTTCGCCAAAAATTTTGAGAGATATCGGTCAGACCCTGGTCGATTTTTTACATACATGAGTGTGCGATTCTCCCGCGTACTCTTCATTGCGAATCCACACGCAGGTGTGCAACGCAATATTCGATCTCGCGTGATTGACGCGTGCGAAAAAGCGGGAATGGATTTCGCCCTTGAAGTGACGCAGTACGCGGGGCACGCCACAGAATTGGCAGCAAGCGCATCCGAAATGGGATTCGACCTGGTGGTAGCCATTGGCGGCGATGGCACCATTAACGAAGTCGGACGCGCGCTACTCGTTACAGAGATACCCCTGGGAGTGATACCCGCTGGATCGGGCAATGCGTTTGCGCGTGCGTTGAATTTATCTTTCGACCCGACACAAGCCTGTCGCGCCTTTATCCATCCAGAGATTCGGAAACTCGACGTGGGGCGCGTGGGCAATGCCCTGTTTTTTTCTACGGCGGGTATTGGCTTAGATGCAGAGGTTGCCCATCGGTATGCAAGCCGGACGGGGCGCCGCGGATTCTTGCCCTACCTGGTGCTCACCGCGCTGTCGCTTCTCTCATATCGCCCTCAGACATTGCGATTGAAATTGGATTCTGACAGTGAAATTGAGCGCACGCCTTTGTTCGTTGCCATAGCCAACATACCGGACTTTGGAGGCGGCGCAACCGTAGCCCCTCAAGCGATGCCAGATGATGGGCTTCTCGATGTATGCGTGTTTACACATCCGGGGTGGATTCGCCTGGTGTTGAATACCTATCGACTTTTTAATGGCACTTTTGATCGAATGCCCGGCGTCGAGATATTTCGAGCCCAAAAAGTCCATATCACGCGCGAAAAAAGCGATTGGTTTCAATTTGATGGCGAAGTTGAGAAAGGCCCAAAAGAACTGGTATTCGAAATTATGCCCGATGCGCTAACGCTGATTTTGCCGAAAAATTCGCAGCAGAACAATAGCGCCTGGGGCTCTGAAATTGATTTATAGCAAAAGCTGTTAAACGTCCCACAAAAAGGAGAAATACCATGGGTTGCCTAACTGCCGAGCAGACCGCACAGTTTGAAGAAGAAGGCTATCTGGTGGTGGAGGGCGTGTTGGATCCAAAAACCGTGTTGGATCCTGTGATTGAAGAATATACAGATGTACTGGACACCTTAGTGCGCGATCTTTACGAACAAGAAGAAATTTCTTCTTTGTTCGAAGACCTCGATTTTGCCGAGCGATTCGTCGCAGTCTGTATTGAAACGGGCGATGTACACAAACAGTATTTCGATTTTTCGCTACCATTTCAAAATGTAAAACCCGACACACCATTCTGGGCGGGACAGGCTGTTCTCAATGCCTTCACGGCTGAATCCCTGCTCGATTGTATAGAATCGCTCATCGGTCCAGAGATATACTCGAATCCCGTACAACATGTGCGCATTAAACCACCCGAGCATATTTTGCCCAAAAACCAGTTTGGAAATCCGATTTTGGGAGAAACGATCTGGCATCAGGATCAGGGCGTGGTTGTACCAGAAGCTGATGAGACAAATATGTTGACCGTGTGGTTTGCACTCGAAGACGTCGATATTGAACAAGGTCCTCTAAAAGTCGTACCCGGCAGCCACAAACACGGACTTTTGACGCACTGTCCATCGTATTTTGGGAATGGACCCAAAACAGCGGGCGGGCGTCAAATACCCGAATCACTGTTTGAAGCCGAACGCATGATACCGCTACCGGTCAAACGGGGAGATGTCATTTTTCTGCCCAAGTGCACAGTACACGGATCGCTGCCCAATGTGAGCGATAAAATCCGCTGGAGCTTTGATCTGCGTTATAATCCCATCGGTCAAACGACTGGACGCGAGGCATTTCCGGGCTTTGTCGCGCGCAGCCGCAAATATCCAGAGCGCGAATTGAGAGATGCAAAAGTGTGGACCCAAATGTGGTTGGACACCCGAAAGGCGATGTCGAAAATCAATCAGGATGGACAGACCGATGTTCCCTTCGGGCGGTGGGCGGAAGGCCATCCCGATTGTGCATGAAGAATAGACGATAGGAGGATAATATGGTCGGATTTGGCGTTATTGGCCTGGGCATGGGGCGCAACAGGGCGCGATTGATAAAAGAAACAGCCGGTGCGGATTTGAAGGTCGTGTGCGATCTGCACGGCGATCTCGCTGAGGAAGTGGCGCAGGAATTGGAGACGGACTGCGTTATAAATATGGAACATGTGTTTGCGCGAGATGATGTGGATGTCGTGATGGTGATGACGCCGAGCGGCAAACATGCCCAGGTGGGCATTGAAGCGGCAAAAGCGGGCAAGCACGTGATAACCACCAAACCCATGGATGTGAGCACCGAAGCGTGTGATCGGCTCATTGCCGCTTGTGAGGATGCCGGCGTGTTGTGCGGTGTGGATTATCAAAGCCGATACGTGGATGGCAATGTCAAAGTAGCAACCGCGATTCGGGAAGGCTGGCTGGGCAAGATGATATTGGGTGAAGTGCGTTTTAAGTGGTTTCGATCTGAGGACTATTTTTTGCACGACGATGGTTGGCGCGGAACCTGGGCTATGGACGGCGGTGGCTCGTTGGCCAATCAAGGCGCGCATCTGCTCGACGTATTGAGCTGGTTTATGGGCGATCCTGTTTCCGTGTACGGCGAAATCGACATCGTAAATCACGAGATTGAGACCGAAGACATCGGGCTGGCAATCCTCAATTTCGAGAACGGGGCAAAAGGCACAATCCTGGGCACCACGACCTTTCCTCAGAGTGTGTACTTCAGCGCCGAGGTACACGGAACAGAAGGCGGCATTTTGCTACACGACGTTCTAAATGGCGAAATGACGGTTTACGGCACAGGGCTTCAAGAAAAACTCGACAGCGTAGAAAATAACGTCCACAGCATAGTCGAAGACGTGGTAAATGCCGTGACCACAGAAACGCCCCTATCCGTAGATGGACGCGAAGGCCGCCGCACAGTAGCGCTCCTCGAAGCGGTTTATCAATCCGCCCGCGAAGGCAAGCCCTTGAAGTTCAAGTGATCCTGTATCTCCGTTTGGAAAACCCGGATGCGAAGGCATCCTACTCCCTACCAGTTTGTCTTTTTTTCCTGAACTATTAATTTTTTAATTGACACTCACTTTCTTTTTCTCCATATTTATTTTGAAAGTATTAAATTTTTAATAGTGAGGGCTATATGGGCAGACGAAGATCCCCTACTCTGACAGATGCCGAACTGAGATTGATGCGGGTGATTTGGGATCGCGGCTCGGCTACAGTGAGCGAGGTTGTCAACGCACTCGCTGGACGTGAATCTCCGGCGTATAGCACAGTATTAACAATATTGCGCATTCTGGAACAGAAAGGATATTTGCGGCATGAAAAAGAAGGCAGAGCTTTTGTGTATTATCCAATCGTAGGGCGAGAGGATGCACAACGAAGCGCCATTCAATATCTGATGAGTCGTTTTTTCGACAATTCGCCAGAAACCCTGGTACTCAATCTGATTGAAAATGAAGAACTCGATGCACAAGACCTCGCCCGCATTCACAAAATGATTCAGAAAGCAGAGGAGGATGAAACATGATGGGCGAATGGATTGATACCATTGCCCGACTCAGCGTGTTTTATCTGCTGAATGGGATCTGGATGGGATTTTTGGCTGCAATGATCGTGGCAGTGCTCTCGCGTTTGCGCGTGCCTGCGTCTTTGTTGCACCGCCTGTTGTGGGTCGCCGTGATTGGTGTGGTAATTATGCCTCTGTTTCTCGTCACACCTGCACCATACGAGGCCGCAGATGAATCGGACGCAAGGATTCCCCCAACCAGAGTTCTGGATACCAGACCTACTGGTGAGGCATTACAACCACAAGTTGCAACGCCTGTGAAAACCCGGTCGAGCCACGGCACATCTTCCTGGCCGATTGTCGTCTGGATTTTATGGCTGGTCGTTGCCAGTGCAATGCTCGGGCGCATAGCACTGGGATATTATCAGATGATGCGGTTGAAGCGATCTGGAAAGTGGGCTGGAAAGGATCTTCAGACTCAGTTTGAGCGGTGCAAACGCAGATGGATTGGCTCAGTGGATGTTGGTTTGCGAATTTCAGATGCTATTGCCAGCCCCGCAGTACTGGGTATATCTCGCCAGGTCGTACTCATACCGCGACACCTCATATCGCAACTGTCACCGCCTGAATTGGAGCAAATTCTCAAGCATGAAATCGCGCATGTTCAACGCAGAGATGCCCTGGGCATTCTGGTGCAGCGCCTCGTAGAAGTTTTTTTCTGGTGCAATCCGGGCATCTGGTGGCTGAGTCGGCAACTGTCACTAACGCGAGAAATGGCCTGCGATGATTACGCCGCGCATCGCGGTCACAATGCACGTGATTATGCGATCTGTCTGACGCGCCTGACAGAAATGATTGGCAGGGTGCGTCCAATAGGACTGGGCATTATAAATCGCCACCCGAATCTGGTAAAGCGCTTTGAATATCTGCTCAGTCAGCGCCGACCATCGCTGTCGCACAGTGCCATCTGGCTCGCGATATTTATATTTGCCTGTGTCATTGCGGTAAAAATTGGGCCTCTCATTGACGTACCCGGTCGAGCAGAGGCCCATCTAAAAATTGCCCGGTGGAGCAAACCGCTGGCAGATGTACTTATCGGCAATCCGCTGCCCAGGGGCATTGGACTAACCAGTAAAATTGTGATTGTGGCCGATAGAGCCACCCGAGAAAAGTTAAAACCAGTATTGAAAGATTTACTGTTAGACCCGGTATTGACGCCACAACCCGAGTACGTATTTGATCTCGTATATGTCTCTCCTGAAGCGTTTCGGGATTTTCGGGCTTACCGCAATTTGATCCTTGTTTCATCTGCAAATGGTATTCTGGCGAAGGACTTACAGCCGCTATTTACCGGGCGATCCAAAAATGAGACAGTAATTCACCGCGATGTGTGGGCATCTGATCAGATAGTTGTGGTCGTCAAAGCTACAGATGAGCAAGGCGTGGCTGAGCAAGTCGCGCTCAATGGCGACCGCATTGTGTCGGCGATTGATGCATCTATGTCGAAATGGCTCGAAACCATTCTGTATCACGCGGGAGAAAATACCGAGCATTCTGAAGCCCTATCACGACAATTTGGCTGGCACCTGCGGGTGCCGGTAGGCTATGAAGTGATGGACGAGTATGCAAATGAGAACTTTGTGGCACTGGCGCGTCAGGTAGATCGACGACAATTGTGGCTGTGGGTATATTGGGAAGATGGTGTACATCCCGATCAATTGACGCCAGATTGGTGCTTGCAAAAGTGGGACGACGTATCGAGCCGTTTTTATGGCGGCGATCAGACATCGTCTGGGGAGGTGAATATTTACCAGACAGAGTTTCTGGGTAAATTGGCCGTTTGCCTGGAAGGACTGTGGGAAAATACACGCGCGTGGCAAGGTGGACCGTTTAAGAGTTATGCACTCTTTGATATCGCTCAGAATCGTTTCTTTTTAATCAACATGGGGATCTATGCACCTAACCGCACAAAGGCGCTTCAGATGCGACAACTCGATGTGCTGGCTCACACATTTCGCCCTAAAGGTCTGCGAAAGGGGGGATAGATCAAGTTGAGTTAGATATTTTTTTAAGACGAACTATTAAATTTTTAATATCTCAAAAAGGAGGAAATGATGATTCGCAAAAAACATGTAGATGCCGATTTAAAAGCAATTTATCCAAAAGTAATGAGACGTTCTACTTCGTTGACGCTGTTTCTGATGGTCGGATTGGCCATTTTGTTTCCAGATATGAAGATCGACTCTAAAACGACCAAAAAAGTTATTGAGGTCCTTAAGGTTGAAGATATTCCCGAGACACATCAGAAGAAGCGATTGCCGCCTCTGCCAAGACCCTCCGTACCCATTGAAACAGAAGACGAAGACGTACCCGATGATGTGACCATTGCCGATACAGAACTGGATTTCGATGCACCTGTCGTCGATATCCCACCCCCGCTGCAGAAGGGCGATGGGGAAGTAGAAGAAGAGATTTTGGAATTCTCGATTGTGGAACAGAAACCCGAGCTGATCAAGTTCGTAAATCCGGTGTATCCAGAGATGGCTCGCAGAGCGGGATTACAAGGTCAGGTGCTTGTGGCGTTTATCGTGACCAGAGAAGGGCGTGTGACCGAACCGCGAGTCTTAAAAGGCCCCGAGATTTTTCGCGCTGCGACTCTGGAGGCGATCAGGCAATTTCAGTTCAAACCAGCTATGCAAAATGACAGAGGCGTTGCGGTACGCATGACCATTCCGATCCGTTTCAGCTTGCATTGAATCAGGCCCCTGTGGGAAACGAGTTCTCTTGAAGTACGGGCAAATTGGAGATATATTGGGTAGGTCTTTAGTTTGCTGGAGGTCGTTCACTCATGGGGGTTACGCATGCTAAAATACGAAGCACTATTGGAAAATCTGAATGAACAGATAGAAGCCATTTTACCCCGTCAGGTCATGGATGCAGGACGAGAAGATTACGGCGGGTTTGTCAGCGATGGTATTGCCGGTGCGACCAATGTGAGCGCAATATCCACCCTGGGCTATGCCTATCTTCTGGAGGGCAGTCGATATTATCAAAGCGAAGAAATATTAACGCGTATTCTCGCTGGCGCGGCTTTTGCGCGAAAAATTCGCAGAGAAAGTGGATGTTTTGACCTGATAACAACCAATTTTGATTCGTCGCCAGATACGGGATTTCTGGTCGAGGGACTCGCACCAGTAGTCCGCGCGGCTCGCAAAGCAGGTGATAATGGCGCGGGACAGATAGCCGAAGTCCTCGGAGAAATTATTCAAACGGCTGTACCCGGCATGATCGCAGGTGGATTCCACACACCGAATCACCGCTGGGTATTGGTCGCCGCGCTTTCCCAGGCGCTGGAATTATTCCCCGATCTGGACGGAATGGACACCATTGAAAGCTATCTCGCCGAAACAATAGACAACAATGCCGATGGCGAATACATCGAACGCAGCGCAGGCACGTATAACGCCATCTGCAATCGCGCACTGAGACTGGCTTCCGACGCGCTCAATCGCCCCCAACTTCTGGAACCCGTACGCCGAAACCTGGATTTATCCTATCACATGTTACATGCAGACGGAACCGTTGTAACGAGCTTTTCCCGCAGACAGGACTACGGCACGCGCGTTGTTCTGGTAGGTATGGTCGATAGTTATTACAACATGGCGCGACGAGATGGCAATGGATTTTACGCAGCAGTCGCAGATTGGCTGCACTCCATATCCCCGGGCGGTTTGCCCTGGGCACTCGAACCATTTTTAACCCATCCCGAATGGCGAGACGACAACCTCGAGCGCGAGCCTCTGCCCGAGTCGTACGCGAAGGTCTATCCAACCGCTCAATTGTGGCGCGTGCGACGCGGAAAAACGAGTGCCACAGCAGGTGCAGGTATAACATCGCCATTTGGCGTAAAACATGGAGACGTGGAATTGGCCTCGGTGAACCTGTGTGCGAGCTATTTTTCTATTGCACAATTTTCAGGCGAGACCTTTGAGGAAGTGGATGGCAAAATCAGGATGACGCATGTAAGTCAAAGTTCAGATGGCGGCAGACCCGGTTATGACCTGCCATTGGGACGCGAGGTCGCTTTTGAGGAATTTTACAATTTGCGAAAAGAAAGAGATGTGTACGCCCTGCCGCCGCTAACGACAGTATTGGAAATTGAAGAAGTGGATAGAGGATTTAATCTGCACGTAAAATCAGACGGCTATGACCGCGTGCCATTTCAAATTGCGTGCGATTTTGTCCCAGGTGGTGAACTGGATTTTGACAGCGGCATCGTGCGCGGCCAGGCCGCAGAAGTCGCATTCCTCAAATCCGGATATGCGACCTACCACATCGGTAACGATGCCATTTCCGTCGGACCGGGCGCATACACGCATCGATTCTGGGCGTTGCGGGGCAGCGAGTCCGCCCCCACTGCCTTCCGCGTATTGATGACATTTACGACGCCAGTGAATCACATACTGGAAATCAGATGCGGAACATGGTCGGCCGCAGAGGAGAAACTCGTTTAGCCATTACCCTCACCTGTATCACTGCGCAATAGCCACCGCGCGTACTTCGCCAAACTCACGGGCGATTTTGGTCCAAGAATCGCCATTATCGGTGCTGCTAAAAATTTGTCCGGCAATGCTATACGCTATCATCAAATTTGGCACAGCGGGATTGTGGACAATCGCCCAGACCGTACTATTGGTATTGCCGTTCAGATCGGCGCGCTCCCACGAATGTCCCAGATCAGAAGTGTAGAACAGCCCTCCCTCATCGCCTGGCGGTCCATTTCCCGCACCGACATACACCCGACCATTTGACATATAGAGCACCCCCCTGCAATAGGGCCAGGGAAACGCTGCTTTCACATTGAGCCGTGTCCAGTTCACCATATCGGTTGTGATGCATACATCGTTGTTGGTGCCAGCCACAAGTGTTTTTGGATTTGCGGGCACAAGCGCGAGGCCGTGAATGTCGAGACTCGAAAGGCCCTCATTGCCAGATGTCCATGTCTCACCGCCATCTCTGCTGATCCGCATGCCGTCGATTTCAATACCCGCATAAACGGTCTGATCATCTGTTGGGTCTATGATAATAGTCGTGACGCGCGGAATAATAGCACCGCAATCCTCGACGAGTTCTACGGAAAGTTGCTTCCACGTCTCACCGCCATCGTCCGACCGAAACAGCGCAGAAGGACATGTGCCAGCATAAACCGTGTCTGGGCTTCTGGGATGAATCGCAAGGGACCAGATTTGCATACCGTTCATTGGAGAATCCAATTTTTCCCAGTTGTCCCCCCCATTTTGCGAGCGATAAATACCGGCCTCTGTACCCGCAAACAGAATTGACGCATTGTCTGGATGCACGGCAATGGCGCGAATATCCGATTCCGAGAACATACCGCTGCTCGTACGCCGCCATGAGTCGCCACCATCTTCGCTTCGCCAAACACCCTGACCAATTGTGCCGACATAAATAGTTGATGCCATTGTGATTCCTCCTGATTGGATTTAATTAAATACCCGAGCGATAAATTGACGTACTCCCAAAGCTAAAGCATTGGGATTCTAAAATCTTGTTGCTTCAGCAGGGATTGTGGGATCAACAGTAGTTGCTTGCTTCCCCGAAGGTCGGCAAGTCTTACGCTACCTCCGCCAGAGGTGGACGCCCCCACCTGTGAATGTTTATCGCCGCGTTGAGGTCTCTGTCTATCTCAAGACCACACTCGCAACAATGGAATGTTCTCTCTCGCAATTCGAGATTCTCTTTCACTGTATCACAAGCCGAGCATGTCTTTGACGACGGCAGCCATTTGTCAATTTGTTTGACAACTTTGCCAGTCTTTTTTGCCACATACTTGAGTATGGACAAGAAGTTTGAAAAGCCCAAATCGCTAATCTTTCGTCCCCACAACGCTTTCATGGCGTCAATGTTCAAAGTCTCAAAGAACATAACGTCATAGTCTTTACACAGTTGATGGGCAAGTCGCCAATGATAGTCTCTACGCTGATTAACAACGCGCCTATGCACTCTGGCATGATTTACTCTTGCCCTGTGACGATTGTTGCTACCTTTCTTTTTACGAGAAAGATTGCGGTTAGACTTTTTGACTTTCCTCGAATTACGATTGAAGAACAATGGCGATTGTGTCCTTGTGCTGTCTGAGGCTGTTAGATATGTTTGCAAGCCAAAATCAAAACCTGCGGTTTTACCGTTCTTGATAATGAATGACTTGATACCCTCAGCCTTTGCAACAACACATAGCCACAAATCGCCTATGCGGTCACGCTTGATTGTGACCGTTTTGATACTATCTAAATCGAATTTTCTGCTTTTGTGATAGCGAAATATACGCTTGCCGATACGCACCTTGTTACGCTCAAGGAATTTATATCCTGCTTGCTTCAGCGTATAAGACTGATACCGAAAGCGAGACCTGAAAGTAGGCGGACGCTTGTTGTCTCTGGCAAAGAATTTCTGATAGCCAAAGTCTATGCGCTCAATCACATTTTGCAATGCCTGTGACGGCAACAAACGCCAATGTGCAAAGCGTCCTGTTCTTTTCAGCTTTGCCAAATGGTTAATCATTGTGAACTTACTCGGATACTTGCCAAAACGCCGATAGTATCGCTTATGCAAAGCAATGAAATGATTATACACCTCAGCAAAAGCGTCTATCTCATAGTGCAGATACTTATTGCGGTCACAGAGACTATACATTTTGTATTTGTATGTTAAGTATTCCATAATATAAATATACACAAAAACAGTAATTTATGCAAGTTTTATGTAGTCAGTGAACGGATGATTTTGGTCGATTCACCGCCCACATTGCCTTGAGCAATGTGCCACCATGCTAAAGCACCGCACCATAAATTCGGAAGCCCTTATATCCCAACACTAAAGCTGTTGGGTCTTACGGGCTGTAAAATAAGACAGAAGTAAAAAAAAACAAGAAAATGAAAAATGGGTTGTGCAAATAGCTGTAAATGGTTAAATTTTGTGCTTCAAATTTCCGGAAATACCCTAAGGAGGTGAATCCCTTGCCCAAATTGGCATCTTCAAAAAAACGCATGCGCCAAGCTGAAAGAGCCAGGCTCCGCAACAAGGGTACGCGCTCGTCTTTGCGTACTTCTCTAAAAAAAATGCTGGAGACAAATAGCAAAGAAGAAGCAGAAGCACTGATCAATCGCACGCAGTCCATAATTGATAAAACAGCCCAAAAAGGCGTTATCCACCGCAATGCAGCCGCCCGCTACAAATCGAGAGTACGGCGCCACGTCGCTGATCTTGAATCGTAAAATATTTACAAAAAGAAAGACCCGGCAATCTCAAAAAGATGCCGGGTCTTTCTTTTTCACAATCGCGTACATCACCCAAACAAAAACGTACCCAAATAGCGTTCACCGGTATCGCACAATACCGTTGCGACCGTCTGTTGAGGTCTCATCGCTGAAGCGACAACAACGGCTGCGTGTGCTGCTGCACCCGACGAAATCCCCACCAGCAAGCCCTCTTCGCGCGCCAACCGCTTTGACATCTTGCGCGCATCCGAATTGGATACGGCAATCACGCGATCCAGTATTTCCGTATTCAGCACATCTGGAATCATGCCTGCGCCCAGGCCATCGATCTCAGTAGGACCAGGCTCTCCACCCGATAACACCGCAGAATCCCTTGGCTCTACCCCGACGATCACGACATCTGGTCGCACCTGCTTAAAGACCTCGCCCACACCGGTCACAGTCCCCCCCGTTCCCACACCTGCGACAAAAGCATCGGGAACACCCTCCAGTTGTGAAATCATCTCTCGGGCGGTAGTCTGCCGATGAATCTCGGGATTGGCGGGATTTTCAAACTGCATCGGAATAAAACAGTTTGTATCCTTAAGCGTCCACGCTTTTTCAATCGCTCCGCGCATCCCCTCGCGGGCGGGCGTTAGCACAACCTCGGCGCCATAAGCTTTGAGCAATCGGGTGCGCTCGTCGCTGACGCCTTCCGGCATAGTAATAATCAGCCGATAATTTTTTATTGCAGCCACCATGGCAAGGCCAATACCCGTATTGCCACTGGTCGGTTCCACAATGGTCATACCAGGTTTGAGTTGCCCATTTTTCTCCGCAGCCTCAACCATAGCGAGAGCCGTGCGATCTTTTACGCTGCCTGCCGGGTTAAAAAATTCCAATTTCGCCCAAAGCTGAGCACCATTTGCAGGCCCCACCGAGTTTAGCTGTACCATAGGCGTATTGCCCACCAGATCCAGAATCGTATGTCCGGTTTTCGCGCCATCCATAATCAAATCCGGAATGTGACAGGCATCTGACGCGCCCGATACTTTCGACACAAATCGTCAAATGTCACCGATGACAGGACATCGTGTACAGCGGTCCCCACAGCTTCCCACACTTCATTGAGCACATCTGTTCCCGCATCCTCAGCCTTCTCGCGCTTATCCACCAAATTGACAGGTCCTTCCAGAGCAGCCAACACCTCTTCCACGGTCAGTTCATCCGGACGTTTCAACAATACATGTCCGCCTTTGGGACCGCGAATGCTATGCACCAAACCGGCTTTTCGCAAAAGATTGAGCAACTGTACCAAATACGCTTCGGGGATGTGTTGTCGCGCAGCGATATCTGTGCGCAAAATTGGCCCTTCCCCATCGTGCAGACACAGGTCTAAGACCGCGCGCAAACCGTAGTCACCTTTAGCGGAAATGTGCATCATAAGTCAGATATACCGATTAAAAGGAACACCCACCGGCAATCGCAGGTACAATGGTCACCTGGTCGCCATCTCTGAGGTCCGTATCGGGTCCATCCAGAAAGCGAATATCCTCTTCGTTGACATACACATTGACAAAGCGTCGAATAGCGCCCGACTCATCGACCATGTGTTCCTTAATGCCCGCATGCTGTGCTTCGAGATTGTCGATAGCTTCCCCAACCGTCGCGCCCTGCACTTCTACATCGGATTGATCACCTGTAAACTTGCGCAAAGGCGTTGGAATACGAACTGTTACAGCCATTTGTTACCTCCTTTTTTATTTCTTACTTAATCTCCACTTCCTCAAATTTTGACGATGAATCACGCCATTGAAAAACTTTTTCTCCGCCGACATCCACCCGGGCATTTTTTACTGGAATAATGGGATAAACCACGCCCGGATAGGCTGGTTCATTAAAAAATGTCGCCGCATCTTGATCCTCTTGAGAAAAATAAGCATCTACGTCAATATGCGAATGATAGATCGCGACAATCCGCCCACCCGCTTGTTCCGCCTCCGATTGAATTTTCATCACATGCATATCGTTCATGCGATAGGCTGTCCTGGAAGTGCGAGGATGGGTTTCGGGATCGGCAGCGTGCAATTTGTCCTGGATATTCTCACACGGATGAATCGTCTGAACCCCCGAAGCATCTTCGGTCACAATGCCGCAACACTCAGCCGGGTACTCCCGCTGTGCGTGGACAAACATGGCGTCCCAAATCGCTTTGTCAAACATCTCTACCCCACGGGATCGAGCCGCCACAGAGGCGTACTCATGTATTTTTCACCACTATCGGGAAACAAAGTGACAATGACCCCTTCATCCAGAGTCTCGGCAACTTTTAGAGCAGCGGCCATCGCCGCACCACAAGACTGTCCCACCAGCAAACCCATATCTCGCGTCAACCATCGCGCAATATCATACGCATCTTCCGTTTCAATCCGAATCTTTTGGTCCCACACCGACGGATCGTAAATACCGGGCACAATGGACACATCCATATTTTTCAGGCCCTCAATCCCGTGAAATTCGGGTGGCTCAACGGCAATAATCTGCACATCGGGATTAAATGCCTTCAGACCTCTGCCAGTACCCATTACAGTACCACTCGTGCCCAACGTCGCCACAAAATGCGTCACCCTGCCCCGTGTCTGCGACCAAATTTCCGGTGCCGTGTGCAAATAATGCGCCCTGGAATTGGATGGGTTATTGTACTGATCGGGTTTGTAATACAAATCGGGGTTTGCAGCCAGCATTTCCCGGCATTTCAAAATCGCACCATCTGAGCCTTCAAGGGGATCGCTCAACACCAGATCAGATCCATAAGACTGGATGACGTATCGCCGCTCAATGCTCACGCTCTCGGGCATGACCAACTCGACGCGATAACCCTTTGCCGCACCGATCATGGCATACGCAATACCCGTATTGCCCGAAGTCGAATCCAAAATCACTTTCTCCGGTGTGAGCACACCCGCTTTTTCGGCATCTTCAATCATCTGCAAAGCGGGGCGATCTTTGACCGACCCACCCGGGTTAAACATCTCCAACTTCGCCCAGATTTCAACCCCTGGCTCGATCTTATCCCCCAATTCCCGGATACGCAACAGCGGCGTATTACCTATCGCATCGAGAACCGAATGTCGGATGCGAGAACGCTTTTTCATAGTGCAAAGACTTTGTGAAAAATAAAATTCAGACGAATCAACCCAGGGCGTTTCATCGTTTCGTCAAAGTAGCACTCTACGGCTTCTCTGACATTCTGCCGAAGTTCTTCAAGCGTTTCGCCCTCGGTATGGATGCCATATCCCAGCGCACTGGCGGAGTATCCACCATCGACTTCATCCTCGCTGACTTCAAAAATGATTTCAGACATGATATTGGACATGGTGATTTCCTCTCAGGGTACCGGTCCACCCATTCCCATAAACCAAAAACGACCCCACGAGAGGGCCGCGATTAAAAGCAATAATACTATTCTTGACCTTCTAAGTCAAGATTCAACAGGCACGGCATTAGCCGCTGCATCAATAGGCTGTAAAAAGGTGTGAATACCGCACTCTGTCTTATCCGAACCTGCCCAACGACCGGCGCGTTCGTCTGCATCTGCATCTACAGCTTTCGTGCAGGGCCAGCATCCTATCGTGGCAAAGCCCTGATCCATCAAGGGATTATAGGGCACATCGTGTTCGACAATATAATCCCAGACCTGTTTGCGCGTCCACGGAGCCATGGGATTCAATTTGAGCAACGCGCGCCCATCTGTTTCATAATATTCCAGAATAGGAATTTGGCTGCGGGTATCGCTCTGATCTCGCCTGCGGCTGTTAATCCAGCCATTCAACTGGGATAACTTGCGCTGCAAAGGCTCGACTTTTCGCAACCAGCAACACCGGTCGGCATCCCGCTTGTAGAGTTCGGCACCGTAATCGCGCGCTTGCTCTTCAATGCTCAAACGAGAATGCACCCGCTCAATCTCAATCCCATAGCGCGCCTCCACGCGGTCGATCAAACTCAGGGTCTCGGGAAACAGAAAACCCGTGTCAATTGTAAATACGGGAATTTGTGGCGCGGCCTTTTGCATCACGTCGAGCAAGACCATGCCGCTGGCACCAAAAGCAGTACCAAACGCCACGCGCGATCCCAATGTCTCCCAAGCCCAGATCAAAATATCTTCCAATGGTGCCGTTTCAAGATCCAGGGACTGCGCGTTCAGTTTTTCGCGAGTAAGCACAAACATCTCCTATTCTTGAGTTCGTTGATTCACAATATATTTAATACCCATTGTGATGTCAAGTTGCCGTGCAATATAGCGGTTCCAAATCATAAATTTTATTTATAACTTTCTTGACCTTTGCAAAACAATGTAATAAATTTGTTCACTATATTTACTCGCAATGGACAGAAAAAAAGCCCTGAAATCATTGCGATTCAGGGCCGTTTTTAATGGTGAGCGCGGCAGGATTCGAACCTGCGACCCACGGCTTAAAAGGCCGTTGCTCTACCGCCTGAGCTACGCGCCCATCCAGGATTTTGGTATAGAATTGTGAAATATACCATTCTCCCAAAATCTGTCAAGCAAAAGGAAAAAATAATTCCATGATGCGCCGTCGCCGAAAAGGCAGAATAGTCAAATGGCTACTCTGGGTCTTCGGTGTAATTGGGGCCATTGCACTCGCCCTTGCACTGATCCAGATTGACGATATTGTGATGGCTCAAGGTATTGTAGAACCAGGAGACAAAGTATATATCAACTCGCCCATGAGCCAGGACATCCAGGAAATCCTCGCAGAACCCGGCGACTCCGTCACAGCCGGTCAACCCGTCGCCCGGCTCTACGACGGCGATTTGAGAGCGGCTGCAGCAACCGCGGAACAAGAAATCAAACGGGAAATCGCCAACCTCGAAGCTGCACAGGCGCGACTTGCCCTGCTGCGCGCACAGCCAACCCCCGAAGAAATCAAAATAGCCGAATCGCGTGTTGAGCAAGCGCGCATTAACCTCACGGCCCGGCAACAGGACCTCAAACGCGCCCAGGCTCTCTATGAAGGACAGCGGCTCTTCAGTCAGGAAGACTACGAACGCGCCAAAACCAATTACGATCTGGCTGAAGCCAGCTTAAAAGTCGAACTCGAAAATCTCAACCTGGTGAGACGCGGCCCCCTGCCTGCCGAAATTCAACAGGCCGAAGCAGCAATGCGCCAAACCCAGGCATCTCTGGACAAGGCAAAACACAATCTCGAAGCCGCGCGCGAAGCCCTCGAACGCGCCACCCTGCGCGCGCCAGTCAATGGCGTAGTCGCTCGCCAAGATCTCTATCCGGGCATGCAGGCCGGTCAAGGTGCCATTGTCATGATCATCGCAGGAGAAGGCGAAGGTACAGTCATCGGTGCCTGGATGCCCGAAACCAGTGCCTGGAAAGTGCGCCCCGGTCAACCCGTTGAAATATTGAGTAACCTCTTCACTGACCGCGAAGGTTTTATCGGTCAGGGCAAAGTGTCAGAAGTCCACGGATATGCTGTCCACGAAGGCAATGTTCGCACCTTTGGTTTGGAAGTCGTCGTCAAACAAACCCCCATTGCCCTCAGCTTTGGATCTACCGCTGATTTGCGTATTTACGTGGGGCGGCGAAGCATTTTGCAAACCATCCTCGGCTGGGAAAGCAATACCCAGTTCAATCAGGTAAAATCATCGATTGAATCATTCCAGGCGCTCCAACCTGACACCATCAATACCTCACAACCCGATACCACTAACGCCTCACAGCCTGACACCACCAGTAATGAGTAGTCAGCCCACCTCCGATCTCCAACCCCGCCTTTCCCTTCTCAATTCAAACAAAATCCTTGCTCGTTTTTTTGCCCTATTATATTTTTTTCTGCGAAAATATCCCGGGGGCACACTGTCGTGCCCCGATTTGAACCCTTTTGGAGGACGCAATGGCAACAGCAAAACAAGAAGAAAAATATGTCTATTTCTTTGGCGATGGCAAAGCCGAAGGCTCTGCAGAAATGCGCAACTTACTCGGTGGCAAAGGCGCGAACCTCGCAGAAATGTCGGGCCTCGGCATTCCCGTGCCCGCTGGATTTACCATCACCACCGAGGTTTGCACGTATTATTACGATCACGACAAACAATATCCCGACGCACTTGAAAAACAGGTAATGGACAACGTTGCCAAACTCGAAAATGTTATGGGCGGCAAATTCGGAGATGCGACAAATCCATTGCTTCTCTCCGTGCGCTCGGGCGCGCGCGTCTCCATGCCCGGCATGATGGAAACCGTACTCAACCTCGGCCTCAACGATGAAATCGCAGAAGGTCTTATTGCCAGGAGTAACAACCCGCGTTTTGGATGGGACTCTTATCGCCGCTTCATCCAAACCTATGGCGATGTGGTAATGGGCGTGACTCCTGAGGGCCTCGAAATAGACCCCTTTGAAGCCGCCATCGAAGAAGTCAAAGAAAAACGCGGCATCGAAGACGACCTCGACATGACCGTAGAGGACCTCAAAACCCTCGTCGATATGTTCAAAGACATCGTCAAAACACGCACGGGACAAAATTTCCCCACCGATCCCATCGAGCAACTCTGGGGCGGTATTGGCGCGGTATTTGGCTCCTGGCAGGCAGATCGCGCCATCACCTATCGGCGTCTGGAAAATATCCCCGGCGACTGGGGAACAGCCGTCAACGTACAGTCCATGGTCTATGGCAACATGGGCGACGACTGCGCCACAGGCGTTGCATTTACGCGCGACCCTTCCACGGGTGAAAACACATTTTACGGCGAATTTCTCACCAACGCACAGGGCGAAGACGTGGTCGCAGGCGTGCGCACGCCCGAACCCGTAGATCTCCTGGCGGGCAGACTTCCCGAAGCCTATCAAACACTTGAAGATATCTACCAAACACTCGAAAAACACTATCGAGACATGCAAGACATCGAATTTACCGTGCAACAAAGCAAACTCTGGATGCTGCAAACCCGCAATGGCAAACGCACAGCCGCTGCCGCCGTCAAAATTGCCGTTGACATGGTCAGAGAAGGACTGATCACCCAGACCGAAGCCGTGCAGCGCGTGGAACCCGAACAACTCGACCAACTCCTGCACCCCACTTTCGATCCCTCAGTTGAACGCAATGTACTGGCTACGGGATTACCCGCTTCACCGGGTGCTGCGTCGGGAAAGGTCGTCTTTCTCGCTGAAGAAGCCGAAGAAGCCGCCGAACAGGGCGAACAGGTTCTGCTGGTACGCCTTGAAACCTCGCCCGAAGATATTGGGGGCATGAACGCCGCGCAGGGCATTCTCACCGCACGCGGGGGCATGACCTCACACGCCGCTGTGGTTGCTCGCGGCATGGGCAAATGCTGCGTGGCCGGTTGCGGCGATCTGGTCATCGACTACACTGCGAATCAATTCTCCGTTGGCGATACGGTTGTCAAAGGCGGCGACTGGGTCTCCATCGATGGTTCTACGGGTGAAGTCATGCTCGGACAGGTCCCCACACAAGAGCCTGAACTCTCGGGTGATTTTGCCACCTTAATGGGCTGGGCCGACGAGATTCGCACACTCAATGTGCGCACCAATGCGGACACGCCACACGATTCGACTGTTGCGCGCGACTTTGGCGCCGAAGGCATTGGTCTGTGTCGCACGGAACACATGTTCTTTGAAGGCGACCGCATCAATATCGTGCGCGAAATGATTCTCGCCGATGATGAACAGGGCCGCCGTCGCGCCCTCGAAAAGCTGTTGCCCATCCAGCGCGGCGACTTTGAAGGCATTTTCAATGCCATGGCAGGACTGCCCGTGACCATTCGCCTACTCGATCCCCCCCTGCACGAATTTCTCCCACACGAGAGCGATCAGCAAGAGGAAATGGCAAGGCGGCTCGATACCTCGTTGCGCGTCATTCAGGACAAGGTCGAATCTCTCAACGAATTTAATCCCATGCTCGGGCATCGCGGCTGCCGGCTGGGCATCACCTATCCGGAAATTTACGAAATGCAGGTGCGTGCCATCCTCGAAGCCGCCGCAAATGTAGGATCCAAAGCTGTTCCCGAAATCATGATACCACTCGTCGGCACGGTCAAAGAATTTACCGAACTCAAAATCATGACAGACCGCGTGGCTCGCGCAGTGGAAAGCGAAACTGGCAAGCGCGTCGCGTATCTCATCGGCACCATGATCGAAATCCCCCGCGCTGCCCTCACCGCTGCCGAAATTGCCGAACACGCAGAGTTTTTCTCGTTTGGCACCAATGATCTCACGCAAATGACCTATGGTTACTCGCGCGATGACGCCGGCAAATTCCTGGGCGAATACGTCGAAAAGGGCATCCTCGAAAACGATCCCTTCCAGACCCTCGACCAGACCGGCGTGGGGCAACTCGTCGAACTCGGCACCAAAAACGGACGCGACGCCCGCGGCGATCTCAAAGTGGGTATCTGCGGCGAACACGGCGGCGATCCGTCCTCTGTACACTTCTGCCACAACATCGGCATGGACTACGTATCCTGTTCGCCCTTCCGCGTACCCATCGCCCGTCTCGCAGCCGCCCACGCTGCACTGGAAGAGTAATCTCCTATTCAGATAGAGATAAACACAAAAATGCCCGCTTCTATTGAGGAGGCGGGCACTCGTGTATGTATGTCGTCAAACGACGCTGCAGTTTTCAAAGATATTGCTAAAACATAAAACTCACTCCCAGCCGCAAATTGATGGGATTTCCCGGGGTGAAGTGGATCTCCGAGACAGGTTCTACTTCGTCCTGTAGGCGCGATTCCGTGTCGAATTGCGCTTCGCTCCAAGTCGTATTCAACACGTTCTCGACGCCCAAATTGAGCCTCCAGGCCCCTCGGCGATAGACGCCGTTGAAATCAACCACGGTATATCCAGTGGCCGTGATGCTGCCGTCCTCGTTGGCGGGCCGGTTGCCGATATGGCGGTAGCGCAAGCTGCCTTCCAGGCCCGTGGGATGACGCCAGGTCAAGCCGCCAGTAGAGGTCAGGTGGGGAGCCAGCGGAATCTCGTTGGCTCCTTCTGGTTCATTTACAGCCTCGCCTCGGGCGAGATTGAGATCGATATCCGCCCACAGCGAAGAATGTATTTGGAAACGGGCTTCCATATCCAGTCCCGCCCGCCGGGTTTCACCACTGGCTTCCGTGGTACCGGCATCTCCGACAAAGACAAATTCACTTTCCAGGTCCATCCACCACAGAGCCACCCCCAAATTCAACCGGTTGAACAACTGGGCCTGAAGACCTGTTTCGGCCCCCACAGCCCGGGGTAGCGTGCCTTCTTCGAGATGTCCCGGATCAATGTGTCGCCCTGCCAACTCCGCGGCAATGTCGGCCTCGCTTTGTCCATTGCGCCGCATGGTCCGCAGAATCTGTGAGGCCCGGGCATCGATAACGTTGTTGCGGGCATCGTTAGAGTGAAACCCGGTGCCGAAATTGGCAAAAAGGTCTAAGTTGCGACTGGGGCTATACACCAGGGCCGCTTTCGGACTGAGAATGGCGGCGTGGGCAAAGCCCGAGGCATGGGGCAGATCGGCGGGATGTCCTTCGAGGTGGTCTTCAACATTGAAAGTGAAATAATCGCCGCGCAGTCCCAGCACCAATTGCAGGCGCGGCGTGAGGACAATCTCCTGTTGGCCCCACAGGAACAGGTTGCGCTCTATCACATCGGCCTCAACCAGAGGTTTTAGGCGTTGGCGGTCGGGGCTTTTCCACAACGCCACGGCCGCATTATCGGCACGCAGGCCGCCTCCCAGCGTCGTATGGATCGAGTACGGCCCCAAGTTGTGATAGAAAGTATAGCGGCTGTTGATGCCGGCGACTTGGCGGTTATCGGTTTGTTCGATGCCGTCGCCGTGCTCGAGATCGTCGAGAAAGAACGTAAAATTGGAAAACAGTTTGAACTGGTAATTGACCAAATACGCCAGTAGATCAAAGGAACTGATGCCCGGTCCCTCGGCGTGGAAATTGATATGGAAATCCTGGCGCCCGGTGGTGCCGCCCTCCATATCATCAACCGCACCCCAGCGGTCAATGAGGCCCTGCGCTACGGCTCGCTGGGGAATCTGTCCAGAGGCGTCCCAGGCCGAGCTGAACCCGCTGCTGGTCACAGTGAGGGTAGAGCGGTCAGAGATTTGGTTGTGGTACTTGCCGAAAATATTGAGTCGCTGCAAACCCTGTGGCTGGTCAACCGGGCCATCGGTGCGATAGTACTTACCAGCGAAATAGATGCTTTGATCGATATCGGCCAGCGGAACCTGGTAGAGCATGGTGTATTGGATCGTATTGAATCCGCCGATTTCGAGATGAATGGCATTGTCATCGAGATAATTGCGGGTGTGGTAGGCGATGGCTCCGGCGGTAGCCAAATTGCCAAATTCGGCGAAGTACGGCCCTTTTCTGACGTCCAGCCCCTCGACGACTTCGGGAATGAGGAAATGCATGTCGGCATAGCCTTGTCCATGTCCGTGGGAGACCATATTCACGGGGACCCCATCTACCGAGATCGCCACATCGGTGCCGTGATCCGCGTCAAAGCCGCGCAAAAAGATCTGTTCGGCTTTTCCGCCGCCGCCGTGTTGGGCGATGACAAGGCCAGGTGCCAGTTGCAGCATCTGATGGGCCGTGCGGTTGGGCCGGATGCGCAGATCGAATTGCCGCACCGCCCGCGAGGAGACCGCCGAAAAGGGCCGATCGCCCACGACTAGCACTTCGTCCATATACACGGGGTTGAGGGTCAGGGCAACGGTCAAGCGAGCTTGCTCGCCAGAGACCACCTGCACGGTTTCGGTGAGGGGTACATAACCGATCAGGCTGATTTCCACCTTGTAAGTGCCCGGAGGCACAACTGAAAATACGAACTGACCTTTCATGTCCGTGGATCTCCACTGCAAGGTGCCCACGAGGCGAATAGCGGCCCCAGCCAACGGCTCGCCAGTGTCCGCATCAGTTACCGTACCGCTCAAGCTGGTCTCTGCCTGGGCCGTTAGTGGGCAGACGAGTAACAAAGCGGTTAGAATTGATATATAGACGATATTACGCATGAACCACTTTTTCTTTCGAGTATGAACGCAATACTTTCATTTTCTGCCTTCTATGGCTAAAACAAAGTGTCCAGACTAACGGCAGAACACATTGTTTTCCCAACGCCTCTCTTCGCGGCGATCCACGTAGCCCATGGGAAAAAATAAATATTTGCGACTTCCCAACCTATGTCAAGGCAAAACAAACGCCCGCGCTTGATTTTCCCCTGTGCATACACTATATTCTACGGACTTGAATATCTCTATATTATTAAGCAAATTTACGGGGTTTCGGATGTCTGCACGGGTCATTGCCATAGCCAATCAAAAAGGCGGCGTGGGCAAAACCACCACAGCCGTCAACCTATCTGCGTGTCTGGCTACTGCAGAAAAGAAAACCCTGCTATTCGATATAGACCCACAGGCCAATGCATCCAGCGGATGTGGCATTGAGGTAGATGAACAAACGCCCTGTGTGTACGAAGTACTCCTCGAAGACGTGCCCTTAATGGAAGTCATCTACCAGAGCGATCTGCCCTTTCTCAGCATTGCGCCCTCTCACATTCGCCTCACCGGTGCCGAAGTTGAAATGGTTTCCATAATTTCGCGCGAACAACGCCTCAAAAATGCCCTCTCACAAGCGCGTGAAACCTACGACTTCATCATCATCGACTGCCCTCCCTCACTGGGATTACTCACGCTCAATGCGCTGACGGCAGCCAACTCTGTGCTCATTCCCATACAATGCGAATATTACGCACTCGAGGGCCTGAGCAAATTGCTCAACACCCTGCGCCTCGTGCAGCAACACCTCAATCCGAACCTCACTATTGAAGGCGTACTGCTCACAATGTACGACGGACGTCTCAATTTAGCGCGCCAGGTTGCCGAAGAAACCAAATCGCATTTTGGCGACCGCGTCTATAATACAATTATCACTCGCAACGTCAAACTCGGCGAAGCACCCAGTTTTGGCAAACCCATCATCCTCTACGATATTATATCTACCGGCGCGCAAAATTACATGAATTTAGCCGGGGAGGTCATCAATGGCTAAACGCAATGCCCTCGGCAAGGGATTGAGTGCTCTGATTCCCGGTGCCGATGCAACCCCTGCCGACAAAATCACATCGGAAATTACGCCTTCGCCTACTGGACAGAGCCATCGGCAAATCATCGAAATACCCATTGATGATATTGAACCCAATCCCCACCAGCCACGCACGGAATTTGATCCCAAAGCCGTGGGCGAATTGGCGCAATCAATCCGTGAAAAAGGCATTATTCAGCCCATTTCCGTGCGCAGCTTTGGATCGGGCTATCAACTGATCGCAGGCGAACGTCGTTTTCGCGCTGCGCGTCAGGCCGAACTCACAGTCGTACCTGCGATTGTTATGGATGTGGGAACAGACCAGGAAATGATGGAACTCTCGCTGATTGAAAACATCCAGCGGGAAAATCTCAACCCCATTGAAGAAGCCAAAGCCTATCGCATGCTCATAGAAGAGTGTTTTCTCACACAGGAAGAAGTTGCCGAGCATGTGGGCAAAGACCGCTCGACCATTGCCAACACCTTGCGCCTCCTCACATTGCCACCCGAAGTACTCGACGTACTGCAAGCCGGGCAGATATCTGCCGGTCACGCCCGCGCGCTGCTTAGTCTTGACAACGCGGATCAACAAATTGCTTTATGCCAGCGGATTATTGCACAGGAATTATCGGTTCGTCGCACAGAAGCCCTTGTCAAAGCACTCAAAGAAGACACCGCGCCCAAAAAATCCACACCGCCCAAAGACCCCAACCTGCTATTTCTCGAAGAAGATCTCCAGCGTTATTTTGGCACAGCGGTCAACATCAGTCGCAAAGGCTCCAAAGGCAAAATCGAAATCGAATTTTACAGCAATGACGACCTCGAACGCGTACTGGAATTGTTGCGAAGCAGAGAATTTTAACTCTTGTAAGGATATCCCCTAATGAAACACCTATTGTACATCCTCTCCTGTCTCTTCATCGGCTGTTCTGCCATTCCCGAAACCCCACAATCCGTGGATATTGTCGTTGACGATTTTGGCCTTTATGACCAGAACGGCGAATTTCACACACTCCACGAACACTCAGACGCATCTGCCATCGTCTTATTCATCCAGGGCAATGGTTGTCCGATTGTGCGCAATGCAGTACATAGCCTCAACGCAATACGCAATGAATACGCGCCCAAAGGCGTACAATTTTTAATGCTCAATGCCAACTTGCAAGACGACCGCGAAAGCGTACGCGAAGAAGCCGTCGCCTTCTCCATCGACTATCCCATCCTCATTGACAAAACACAACTCATCGCCGAATCGCTCGACCTGCACCGCACGGCTGAGGCACTTGTCATCGATTCCAAAACCTGGCACATTCTCTATCGGGGTCCCATCGACGATCGCCTGAATTACGAAGCGCAAAAACCCAGTGCATCCAACCATTATCTCGCCGATGCACTCCTCGCCCATCTCAAAGGTGAAGAAATCGCCGTCAAAGCCGTCGCATCACCCGGCTGCCTGATTGCCTTGCCGGGCAAAGACCGCGCACAACACAAACAGATCTCTTATGCCAGAGAGATCGCGCCCATTCTGCGAAACAAATGCGTCACTTGTCACCAACCCGGCGGCATAGCACCCTTTGACATGACCGATTACAAAGAAGTCGCAGGCTGGTCTCCAATGATGCGCGAAGTCGTGCGCACACGCCGCATGCCTCCCTGGCATGCAGACCCCCACATAGGCACATTCAGCAACGACCTGTCTCTCACACAACAAGAAGAACAAACCCTCGTTCACTGGATCGAAGCTGGATCTCCCCGCGGCGATGGCCCAGACCCCCTATCCGAAAACCCGACACACGCCACAACCTGGGCTTATGGAGAACCCGACCTGGTCATCGTATTGGAACGGCAAGAAATCCCCGCAACAGGTATTGTTGACTATCGCTATCTCAAAATTACAGTGCCCATAGACCGCGATGTGCGAGTGCGAGGCACCGAATTTCTGCCGGGAAATCGCGCCGCCATGCACCATGCACTGGCGCGCGTGATCTATCCCAAAGGGCACAAAATGAAAACCGTTAAAAAGAACCGGTGGTTAGACGGCATCTTTGCCTCTTATGTACCGGGCATGGACGGTGTCATGCTGCCCAAGGGCACGGCGCAACTACTCCCCAAAGGGAGCAGAATCCAATTTCAAATCCACTACACGACCACTGGACGTCCCGAAGTGGATGAAAGCAAACTGGGGTTGTATTTCACCGACGCACAAAACCTGCGCGAACATCGCGTGGTCGGTCCCGCCAATCCAAAAATTAAAATCCCACCGCATGCGAGTGCCCATCGCGATTCATCCGTAAAAATCTTTGAACAGGATGCCACCCTCTACACCCTCTTCCCCCACATGCACTTCCGGGGCGCGGGCTTCCGCTATGTTGCACATTATCCCGATGGAACCCGCGAAACCCTGCTCTCTGTGCCAAATTACACGTTCAACTGGCAGCGGTTCTACGCCCTCTCAACCCCTAAACACCTGCCTGCGGGGACGCGCATAGTCAGCCATGCTGTCTTTGACAACTCGGCAAAAAACAAACTCAATCCCGATCCATCCGCAACTGTTCGCTGGGGGGAGCAAAGTTTTGACGAAATGCTAATTGGATACATGGGCATTGTCGATGGCAAGATTGAACAAATCGCCCAACTTTCGGCACTGAACGAGTAATCGCCACCTATACGGGCTATGGCTCAATCGCATAACACTCAACCGCCGTATTCGCTGGCGTACGGACTGACCACGATGCCATGGCGACCTCCGGCACATTCCGAAATGTATTGTGTACCAGCATAATCGAAGGCATACTTCCGATTGTTCCAATCACCCAGAGATTTTTCCGATTCAGTTCTATAATCTCTCCAAATAGCCGAACCTGTTCGGCCTCATCCGGCGTCTCCTCAATCTGCCAGAACAGTTCAATACAGCGCCGCATATCTCCTGTGGGCGTCTCCCCCCGTTTTCCATTGGTCAAAAGCCAATGCGTGAACCCAATCGCGTGGCTCGACCCCACATTATAGGGGACAAACAGGCGCGGCTCCAAAAGCGGGTTCTGAACCTCACCCCCCGCAGTTGCCGCATCGTGTATCAACGCCTTTCTCCGCTCGTAATAAAGCTGTCGGGCTTCCTCCTTGATCTCCGTCTTTACCCCAACCGCTGTCCAATAATTCGCCACCAATTCCAGCACCCGGTTGTTGATCGACATCGTCTCAATTGCCACTCTGATCGGCTTGCCATCCGGACGCAGCCGCATGCCGGACGGATCTTTCTCCACCAATCCCATCTCGTCCAAAAGCGCGTTGGCCCTATCCGGCTCATATTCGATATATGCTTTTTCAAATGCCTCTGAATAATGCACCGACGTTTGCAAAGGTGCCGGTTGCCTCGGCTGACCGATACCAAACCCACCGACCTCGTTAATCGCCTCCCGATCAATCGCGTGTGACAGCGCGATGCGGAACCGCCGATCCCATATAATCTCACGCATCACGGGATCCTTATGGTTCAAATTCAGCGCAACGCTCTCTCCGCCGGTTCCTCCGGTAATCCAGTGCAACACCCGGTACCCTCCGCGCGACTGATTCTCCATAAATAAGGAATAATTTTCGATCAGAATGTGCCGTCCCTGCATCCCAATCTCCCCATTAATCGCTTTGAGATTGATCGTCTCGCGGTCGTAAATCTCAAAAGTCATACGATCAATATAGGGAAGCTGGTTCCCCTCTGGATCCACCTTCCAATAATAGGGATTGCGCTCAAACACAGAAGGACGAGCCGGTGGCGGTGCCACGACCACCCACGGCCACAGCCTGGGAATATCCGGATTCCGCCAATCCCGCTTGTCTTGAAAAAGCTGGTGCCAGAAATCAAAACCGTGTTCCCGGGCCATCGCTTCTAATTTCTCCAGCGGCACATACCGCGGATGAAACTGCGCCATATAATGCGCCGGATACCGCAACATTTCGTATCCGCGTCCCCATGCCAGCAATTTCAGGAAAAGACCATTGGGTCGCTTGAAGCGAAAACGCACCGTGTACGCATCGACTCTTTCTATCGCCATCACCTCGCCTCCCCGCTGAAAATCCCGCGCGACCACCGGTGTCAACTCCTCGTTACGCAACACATTTTCATGCCAGAAGAAAATATCCTCTACCGTAAAGGGATGTCCATCTGACCAGCGCACCCCCTTTCGCAACCAGAACGTGTACGTCCGTCCCCCATCGGCTATCTCCCAGTGCGTTGCCAGATTGGGAAGAATTTTTTGCCCCATCGGATCCCATCTCACCAATCCCTCATAGGCAAACCGCGCCTCCACAATACCTATATCTCTCGGCCCCGTTGCAAACCGCGTCCAGGTACCTCCATAAGGCCCATTCTGATGGGGCGGCACGATCATCAATGGATTTTCCGGCAGCCGTTCTCCAACCTGTGGTAGATCCCTCGCCGCCACCCTCTTTTGAAGCATAGGAGCTTCCCGAAACTGCCGCCCCCTTCTTTTCGGCCACTCCATCACCCGATGCACAGCTTTTGCTGTCTTCGGATGTCGATCTGGAACCACAACCGGTATAGCTTCCTCTGCAGGACTTTGCACCAGCCTGCCCATAATCGCCTCAAACTCGGACGCCTGTTGCATCGACTCAGCATCTCTGGGCATCAGGTACCAGGTCACATATCCCAGTAACTCCACCAGGGTGACCAGCCCCAAAAAGACCACGACCACACCCATTGCTATATGCAGAATATTCCGGATCATCGCTCACCTTCTCGCGGACAAACAGCACATCGAAATGATACGTATTGCACAAGCTATAAGGCAAAACAAACAGTGATTGCCTACCATGTAAAGATTGTGCATAATATCAAAGTAAACAAAAAATACCATTCTCTGCCCTGCACAAATACCATGCGCGCTGTACGCAAACTAAAACCCGGTCCCGGACACATCGCCTTATGCAACATACCAGAACCGGATATCGAACACCCCGACGACATTAAAATCGCCGTTCAGCGCGGCGGACTCTGCGGCACCGATCTCCACATCCGCCACGGCGGTTATGGCTCTCGCCCACCTGTCACGCTTTGCCATGAACTCTCAGGTGAAGTCGTTAAAGTCGGCGCCAATGTCACCCGCATCAAAACAGGCGACCGCGTCACGGTCCTTCCTACGGCAAATGGAGCGTGTGGGCACTGTCGCTATTGTCGGGCAAGCGAGTTTTTCTTTTGCCCCCAGCGCAAGTCCGTTGGCAGCATGCGCGACGGCGGATTTGCTGAATACTGCGTCATCCCCCAAAACCTCGCCTTCCCGCTCCCCGAATCCGTCTCCTATGACACCGCCGCGCTTGTTGAACCCCTCGCCTGCTGCATCAAAGCTGTCCTTTTTTACACAAAAATCGTACCCGGCGACCTGGTACTCATTTCTGGTCCCGGTCCCATTGGCCTGATGTGCGCCGACCTCGCCAGACTCGCAGGCGGGCGCGTTATTGTCTGCGGAACAGACCGCGACACCCATCGCCTCGCTATGGCCAAAAGCGCAGAACATACCGTAGATATCACGCGCGAAAATATATCCGAATTTGTCCGCTCAATCACCAGTGACGGTGCCGACATTGTCATCGAATGTGCCGGTGCTGCCGCCTCCATCGATCAATGCCTCGACGCCGTACGTCCCCTCGGCACATTCACACAGGTGGCTCTGGTTGAACACCCCGTTGAAGTGAACTGGGGCAAAATCATCTACAAACAGCTCTCCGTGAACAGTTCTATTGCCCAGAACTGGCCCAGTTGGCAACGCGCCCTCGAAATGGTCATCGCCAAAACAATAGACCCCTCGGCATACATATCCCACAGGCTACCGCTCGAAAATTGGGAACAGGCATTTGATGGTGCAGAGCGACAAGAGGGACTAAAATACGTCCTGTACCCTTAAACCACCGGCACAGTCACCAGGATGTGTTCAATCCAATCGTCGCTGTCATTGATCAACTGGTGATAGGTATAAGGCGGTAAATGCACGGCATCGCCTGGCTCTACGGGATAAATCTCGTCATCGATCTTCATCTTGCCATGACCGCGCGTAAAATAATAAATCTGTTCTTTGTCATCGTGCATGTGGTAATCGCCTGCCTTGCGGCTCTGCATCATATGCAGAGTAAATCCCGATGCCGCCAACATCGGTGCTTCTTCCTCACTCAAACCGGCAGACCCCTTCTGCCTGAAAATCGACCAGATCAACGCCGTTTCATGGCCCACTGTGGGCGTGGCATCTTGCCAATTGCGAATCACCATCTGTCTTTCCTCCATTTTAAGTGTTGATATTCAACGCCGCATCGATCTCTGCTTGATATTCATACAACTCGCCGCTTTCGATCTCTGCTGCCGTCACAGTGCGACCTGCGCGAGCAGACTCGCAAATCGCATAAATCGCAGCAACATCCTTCATCCCCTCAAGACCATCGACCTCAATCGGCTCATCATTCAGGACAGCACAGGCGAGTTCGTATTGTTCATAAGCGATCAATTTCCAATCCACTGCCTGATCGCCCACGCTGTTTTTGGTAGGAAAAAAACGATCCAGGAGGGGATGCAATTCAAAATCGTCAACAGCACTCAGAATCGCATTCTGATCTCTCACCTCGCCATCTGCCGACTGCCATATCGCCTGACTCCCGCGGCTGCCATAGCTCTGCAAACACCCTTTATCGCCTAAAATCAACTGACTGCGGCATGCGCCGTGCCCCCCAATGCCCATAATAAAACTCACCATCACGCCGCTTTCCATCTTCATCATCGCCATCGACGTATCTTCTGCCGTAGCGGGAACTTCGTCGGGCATCGCGCGAAAACGCTGCTGATAAAATTCATACCGATCGCCAATGGACTGTTGTTTTTTGCGCACCGGCTCCACCAGACGCGTATCGCCATACACCTCGACCACATCGCCGAGTTGATACCGAATCAGATCCGCATAGTGTACCCCCATATCAATCAACGGTCCCCCGCGGTCTTTCAAATGCCGCCAGGGCGTAATAAAAATTTCATTGCCGCCGCGCAAGGCGTGGAGCGTCGCCATATAAGGCGTTCCGATCCGCCCGGTATCCAACAAATGGCGCGTCAGCCGCGCCGAAGGATCGCGCCGATAATTTTCAGCAACCGACAGTTTTCGCCCGTTGCGCTCCGCCGCCTCATTCATAGCATGGCACGCTTTTACAGAAATAGCCATAGGTTTTTCAACCAGCACATGCAACCCCAGGTCCAGAGCCTCACACACCACCGTGTGATGCACCGACGGATCAGTGACCACATCGACCGCCATCAAATCGGGAATCGCTTGCGCCATCTCTTCTATAGACGTAAACACGGGAGGTTTTGAACCGAGCAACTGCTCGGCCTCTCTCGCAGCCAATTCTGCATTGTCTCGATTGAGATCGCACAAAGCGCACAATTCAACATTATTAAACGGCGTCTTCGCCAGTTCGCGAAGCCCATACAAATGGCGCGTTCCCATACCGCCACAACCGATCAGAGCGAGTTTGAGTTTGTCCATGTTATCTCCTTTGAATCATGTGAAGCAAAATTCGCGCTATCGTCCTAGGATCCGCCAGTAGGTCAATGCCCGCCAACTCCATTCCAACGGACCATACCGGAAACGCCTCATCAGCAACGGCGACCACCAAAGTTGGATGCCCCATACAGCGATGACGACTATGGCCTGTTGCCAGCGGTCAACGCGCCCGAAAAACCCGAATCCATGCCCATAAAAAATAGTCGTGCAGATCAGTGTTTGTGCGATGTAATTGGTGAACGCCATCCGGCCGGCTGCTGCCAGGCGCATCTGTAAGCCAGAGAACCATCCGCGCCGAACCGCCAACATTACAAGACCGATGTATCCAAATGCCATAGCGAGACTTCCCCAATAGTTGAACTGCGACCCAAGGAACATCGAACGCTCCCAGTTCCACCCGGCCGCAAAATTCCACCATGCACCCGCAGCAACGACTGGCAAGCCCACACCGAATCCGATGAGCGCGAGGTGGCGATAGAATTGATCGCTTCGGGTTGCGCTCAGGATGTGCCAGCGGTAGAGAGCCATGCCCATCAGCATGATACCTGCGGATTGCCAAAACACTTCCATTGGCAGGACCGTCGTATGCATTCCCAGTGTATCGCTGGTTCGTTGCGCCTGCAGTGTGAACCATCCGCTGCGATAAGCGAGCAACTCCGCATCGATTTTGGCCGCATCCGGTGCCCACATCGCGGTGATATCCGCCACATCTTTTTCGGGAATAAACTCTGTTGTCAGACCTATTCCGATGGACAGCACACTCGCCACTGCAAAAACAACGAGGCCGATAACCACCAGCGTGCGCGGCGAACGATTCCGAAAAAGAAAGATGACGGAGCCGCAAAGCGCGTAGGCAACCAATATATCGCCCGACCACAAAAAATAGGCATGCACAAGGCCGAAGACGAGTAGATAGAATGTGCGGCGGTAGTGCAAGCCAGCGGAGCGACCACTGCGAGCCTCTGCGCGATCTGCAAACAGGCAGATACCGGCACCAAAGAGCATTGAAAAGATTGACATAAACTTCTGATCAACGAGCAAGTAGCTAATCAGCCAGGTAAAAAAGTTGATACCATTGAGATCGCCATAAGCCGTCGGGTTCAGGTACGCCGCCCCAGGCATTGCAAATGACTGGATGTTCATGACCAGGATACCAAGCACGGCAAAGCCGCGCAACACATCCAGACTCTCAATGCGATCTGAGGCTTCAACTGGACTGTTTAGAACGCGTTTGTCCATATCTCCTCTTTTACAGACTTGCTTACAGGAGAATATATGCCATTATTAAAATTGAACACACTATATCTGATACCGCGCGCATCGCACTTACAAAATGGCTTGCCCAATACACCCATCTCGAATAAGTTTATTAATACTGTTATTTCTACTGCTGAAGATCATGTTTCCATGGATGAGCTTGAGCAATGAGCCATTTAGGTTTTCATGGGAGTTGTCGTTATGATGATCAAACGTCTTATTGTAAAAAACTGGCGCAATTTTCGAGAACTTGATGTCCCATTGCGTGAGCGTCAGTTTGTCGTAGGTGCAAATGCGTCCGGTAAGTCTAACCTGCTCGATATTTTTCGCTTTCTTCGAGATATTGTAAAAGCAGAAGGAGGTGGATTGCAGAAAGCGGTTAAAGACCGCGGAGGTGTATCTAAAATCCGTTGCTTGGCGGCGCGACAAGATCCGGAAATCGAAATAGAAATTCACCTTGCAGATAATGCAGAATCTTCCGAAACCTGGCGATATGCGATAGGAATTAGGCAGGAACCTCGGGGTTATCGCCAGCCTTTTCTTACTCATGAATGCGTGTGGAAAGATGGCAAACAGATTCTCAATAGGCCAGATGCAGACGACAAAAAGGACCGGCAACGACTCACACAGACCTTTCTTGAACAAATCAATGTCAATGCAAATTTCCGGGATATTGTCCATTTCTTGCAAAACATTACCTATTTGCATCTGGTTCCTCAACTTTTGCGGTTTGCTGATTCGATTCAGGGAAGAGTTGTTGAAGATGATCCCTTTGGGCAAGGATTTTTGGAAAGAATTGCTACAGTTCCTGAGAGGACACGTCGTTCCCGGTTGCAAAAAATTGAACAAGCCCTAAAAATTGCCGTGCCCCAACTTGAGCAATTGGAATTTATTCGCGATGAAATTACAGGGAGGCCTCATTTGCAAGCCCTTTATTCCCACTGGCGTCCGAATGCGGGCTTACAACAAGAAGATCAATTTTCTGATGGGACGCTCCGTCTTTTGGGCTTATTATGGTCTCTTCTCGAAAGTGACTCTGTACTCTTATTAGAAGAGCCAGAGTTGTCATTAAATGCGGGTATCGTCTCTCAACTCGCACCGTTTATTTCCAGAATGCAAAGAAGCAGACGTCCCCAGGTCTTTGTGAGCACACATAGCGATGCATTGCTTGCAGAAAAAGGCATTGATGGAGGAGAAGTTCTGTTACTTACACCAGCACTGGAAGGAACAGCGGTAAAAATAGTTTCTGATATTGATGAAGTACAGAAACTCCTTGAGGCCGGTTTTCCAGTTGGCGACGTCGTGCTTCCAAGAACCAGACCCAAACGTGCCGAACAATTGAGTTTTTTTGAATGAGATCAAACAAAGTAATCCTCGCCGTTGAGGATACACTCAGCGATGCAGTTTCGACTAAAATTCTCGAATATTTTGACCTCGAAATCGTACAAAGAATCGGATTTAAAGGCAATTCTTTCTTAAAAGAAAATGCCCGTAATCTAAATCGCACTGCCAGAGGATTTTATAATGTCTTTCTGCTGACAGATTTAGATTCTCCAAAGAATTGCCCGACAAAACTCATTCAATCTTGGGTTGGAGCATCTCTAAATTCTGGATTTCTCTTTCGCGTTGCAGTCATGGAAATCGAATCCTGGATTATGGCAGATCGTGAAAGCATCGCAAAATTTCTATCGGTATCCCTCAATAGTATTCCACACAACACAGACAATATAGAAAAACCCAAAGAGTTTCTCGTTTCACTTGCTCGACGGAGTAGAAAGAGAACATTGAGACGAGAATTGGCTCCTGCACAAGGCGCAGCAACTGCAAAAGTAGGTCCTCTCTATAATGCGCGTTTTAACGAATTTGTACGAGATTATTGGGATTTAGAACGCGCTGTTACTGTATCTGTAAGTTTAAAAAGAACAATGGATCGAATCAGCAGTTTGTACTCTACCTGAATGTATTTCTAAGAGGCTATCCCAATACATCTCTATCCAACCGTAATCGCGGAGTGCATTATGGTTATCGCAAAAAATATTGTCAAAACCTTCAAATTATCGCGGCAACAAAAGCGCGAAATGGGAGATGGTTTTCAGGGCAACACCATTGACGCGGTATGCGACATCAGTTTCACCTGTCAGCCCGGTCGCGTCTTCGCGCTATTGGGTCCCAATGGCGCGGGAAAAACCACCGCATTGCGCATGATTGCCACCATGCTCAAACCCACTTTGGGTAGCATATCCGTCGCGGAATACGACACTGTAACACAAAGTCAAGCCGTACGCGAAAACCTCGGCTTTCTCACAGGCAACACGGGTTTGTACGATCGTCTGACCCCCAATGAAATGGTGCGATACTTTGCCGACCTGCACGGCATGAACAGTGCCGATTACAACACGCGGCGCGACCACCTCTTTGCCCTTCTCGACATGGAAGCTTTTGCAAACCGCCGCATTGGCAAACTCTCCACGGGCATGAAACAAAAAGTCTCCATTGTACGCACGATCATACACGACCCCGATGTCATTGTATTCGACGAACCCACCGACGGTCTCGACGTCGTCACCTCGCGCAATATCGTACACCTCATCCGAGACTGTCGGGACGCGGGAAAAACCGTCATTTTTTCCACACACCGCATGGGAGAAGTCAGCCTGCTCAGCGACGACCTCGCCATCATTCACAAAGGCCAATTGCAGTTTAACGGCACCTTAGAAGACTTTCAAAACCAGATGCAAACCCCCACACTGGAAGACGAATTTATCCGCATCGTTGAACAGGCATAGATTTGCTAACAGAGGCCCCCATGAAAACGATCCTCACCATCTTCAAAAAAGAATTTAAGGACATCACGCGCGACCGGCGTTCGATGATGATGATGTTCATCATACCAATGCTGTTATTCCCGCTGTTATTCACAATTGCAGCAGTCTTTACTACTCGTCAGGCCCAAAAAGTCAGAACCAAAACACTCGTAGTTGCCCTGATCACAAATGGCAATGCAGAGGCATTCCGCGAAACCCTGCTCAAACGCGACGACCTGAAAATTCGAGAAGACATAACAGAAGACATAATCCCTCAACTCATCCGCTCCGACAGCATAGATGCCGCCATTCGCATTGATGAGCAATTTGATGCCCAAATCACCGACTTACAGCGCGGTCAAATCCATCTCTATTTCAAATCCTCCAGAGATATGGACGCATCTCGCAATCGCCTGACAAGTCTGATTCGAGACTACGAAAACCAGATCGTCAACAACCGATTCCAAAGGCTTGCCCTCGACCGCATGATCGTGGATCCCGTACTGGTCAAACGCCACGATATTGCTTCTCAACGGGAAAGAATCGGAAAAAGCGTAGGTGGTTTTTTGCCTTATATTTTTGTCATAATGTGTTTTATGGGGTGTATGTATCCAGCCCTTGACCTCGGCGCAGGCGAAAAAGAACGCGCCACCCTCGAAACATTGCTCGTTGCCCCCGTCAGCAAAATTCAGATCTTGCTGGGCAAATGTGGCGTGATTGTCCTATCGGGATTTGCGTCAATCGCCAACAGTTTTATCGGTTTTTTTATAGCTGTTATGTTACAACGAGAAATTGTCGCAAGAATCCTCGACGCGCTACAGGGCATGTTCGAAATATCATCCATCCTCCTGGTACTTTCTCTGTGCCTGCCCTTAACCATCTTTTTTGCCGCCGCCTTAATGTCCGTCTCCATCTTTGCCAAATCTTTCAAAGAAGCGCAGAGCATTATGGCTCCCCTCAACATCATCATTATTATTCCCGTATTTATCGGCCTCTTGCCCGGCATCGAGCTCAATGCCATCACATCGCTCATACCGGTCTTAAATGTCTCGCTTGCATCAAAAGAAATTTTCGCGGGAACCATCAAACTACCCCTATTGTTCGAAGTCTATGCCTCGCTCATCGCCCTTGCAGCCCTAAGCCTCTACGGCTGCGCCAGATGGTTTGAACGCGAAAGCACGATCTTTCGGGAGACTTAAATGGAGCATTTCCTGGGTGTCGCCATTTTTACACTTATCGCAATTTTGCTCATCGGCTATGCAATTTACGCACTTGTAAAAGGCAGTCGCAAAGGTGCAGGCGGATCGGCTACCACGATGCTCGGTGCAACAGACCTCATGCTCAACGAAGACAAAAAACGCGCAGCACAAGAAGTCGTACAGCAACGCGCTGGAGAAATCCGCCACATTTCAGAGGATGATCGAGGTGAGGTTTCAAAGGATGAGACTGAGCGATAAGTCCTGCAAAACTCTGGAGAATGATGCATGGATACTTTTACAATTTACTTTGACGTAGAAGACCCTCGCCGGACGAAGTTATTTGTCGTTCTCACCATTGTACTCGCAATCAACTGCATATACCAGGGCTGGCAGCAACTGTCGGACGCACACCATACCTTTGATTGGGTAACAGCCAGGATTCTGCTAATTGGCGGTATTGCTATCATCGTTGCAATGATCGTTACTCTCTGTCTTCCAAAAAAATTCGGACGACCACGTGTGGTATTCAGCAATGAAGGGCTGGAGATCAAAGCCAAGCGACGCGGACACGCAAAAAAAATATCCTGGGATGAAATCCAGGCGATGCACCTCAAGATCAACGGCGTGGAAATTATACCAAAAGCCCAACCTGCACACCCCATTGAAATTCCCGCGGGTACATGTTCATACACGCAATTTCAACAAATAAAAAAGAATCTGAAAGAATACTCTGCTAAATACCATGTAGAATCAAATTTTTGAGTACTATGTGAAGAGGTATAGCTCTGAACAAAAAAGCCGACAAACAAACGTCGGCTTTTATTTTTCCACATCACTTTATTATATTATATTGACCAAAACGATCCGCCCAAAAGTTTGACCTGCTTCTGAGAGATTACCTATGCGCCTATCTACTTGCCTTCTATCTGTGCTCTTGTTTTTATCTCCGCTCGTCTTTGCCCAGGGGAAAAAGCCGCTGGATCACGACGCGTACGACGTGTGGAATCGCACGCACGCCAGTAATATCTCCGACAATGGACAATGGGCTTTTCTCTCTATCGGCCCCGATGAAAAAGACACCCAACTCCGCATCGCAAGCCTCACAGACGACCGCTCCTACGCGATACCGCGCGGAGAATCCATTCGATTCACCAGAGACTCGCATTATATCGTCACCCTCATCAAAGCCTTCAAAGACTCGGTAAAACAGGCAAAACGCGACAAGAAAAAGCCCGAAGAATCGCCTAAAGACTCCATAGGCATCATCACTCTCGCCACGGGAGACATCTTTAAAGCCGCGCGCGTCAAATCCTTCAAACTACCCAAAGAAAACGGAAGATGGGTCGCCTATTTTCTGGAAAAAGAAATCGCAAAAAAAGACAGCACTGCAAACAAAAAGAAAAAAGCACCCGAACCTGAAGAAAAAAAAGAAGAGCAAACACCCAAACCCGAAAAACAGCCCAAACAAAAGCCTGAAACTAAAGAAGTGAAAAAGGAAGAACCGAAAGACAAGAAAAAACGCAAAAAAGCCGAAGGCACCACGCTCGTTCTCCGCAACCTCCAGACCAGTGCTGAAACGCGATATAACCACGTCATCTCCTATGCCTTCACAGAAAGCGGTTCGTATCTCATTTTTGCCGCCGCCAACAAAGACAGCACAGCCGATGGCATATACGCCATTCGCACCAGCACGGGCGACACCACAGCCATACTCACGGGCGCGGGTGATTACAAAAAAATCACCACCGACGAATCCAGTCTCCATCTCGCATTTATTGCCAACCGCGACAGCTTTAGCGCAGAGCAGCAGGAATACGCCCTCTATTACTGGCCCGTTGGCTCGCGCAATAAAGCAAAAGAAATCGCCCGATCTGGAACAAAGGGCATGCCCTCCAATTGGTGGGTCAGCGAACACGCCAACCTCTCCTTTTCCAAAAATGGCAAGCGCCTCTTTTTTGGTACCGCTCCCAGACCAGAAGTGGAAGCAGAGGACGACACGCCCGACGACGAAAAAGTAGCAGTCGATATCTGGAACTGGAAAGACCCCTATCTCCAACCCATGCAACTCAAAGATGCCAAAGAGGAACGCGAACGCACTTATCGCGCCGTCTTTCACCTCAACAATGGCAAAATCGTTCAACTCGCCACAGAGACCATCCCCGCTATTCGCCTGGGGAGCGAGGGCAATGCCGATGTCGCGGTAGGCTATTCGATTCTCCCCTATCGACAACTCATTTCGTGGGATTCTCCAGCTTATTACGACAGCTATTTGATCGACATAAAAACCGGTGAAGCAACGCGCGTACTCACCAAAATGCAGACGCGTCCCACCCTTTCACCCGAGTCCAACTACATCTACTGGTGGGATCGCATCCAGAAAAATTGGTATGTTCAGCATGTCAAAAACTTGATCCGCGTCAGAGTCAGCAAAAATATCCCCCATCCCATTCACAACGAATTGCACGACTGGCCGTATCCACCCAGCGCACATGGCAATGCCGGATGGACAAAAGGCGACAAAGAATTTCTCGTTTACGACCGCTACGACATCTGGCTCACCGATCCCAAAGGGCGCAAAGCACCCGTCAACATCACCGAAGGGGTGGGACGCGAGACCGAAACGCGCTTTCGATACGTAAGCCTCGACCCCGAAGAACGGGCACGCGATCCTAAAGTCGATTTGTTTTTATCGGGTTTCAATCTCAAAACCAAAGCTATGGGCTACTATCGGGATCGCATTGAAAGTACTGACAAACCCGCTGAACTCATCGCGCGCGACAAACGGTTTTCCAACCTCCAAAAAGCCAAAGACACCGACGTACTCCTCTTCAGACAATCCTCTTTTGAAGAATATCCCGACCTCTGGACCTCTGATCTCAATTTTCAGAATGCGCGAAAAATAAGCGAAGTCAATCCCCAACAAAAAGACTACCTGTGGGGCACTGCCGAACTCGTCGAATGGGTCTCGCTCGACGGCAAACCCCTGCAGGGCATACTCTACAAACCCGAAAATTTTGACCCCGCCCAGAAATATCCCATGCTGGTCTATTTCTATGAAAAAATGTCCCATCAACTACACGCCCACCGGGCACCAAGAGCCTCTGGTGCCTCCATAAATTTCCCATTTTACGTCAGCCGCGGGTATCTGATCTTTATCCCGGACATCCCCTACAAAGTCGGCTTCCCCGGAGAAAGTGCCGTCAACGCCGTTGTCTCTGGCGTGACGCACCTCATAAATCGGGGATTCGTCAATCCCGACCGAATCGGCGTACAGGGCCACAGTTGGGGTGGCTATCAAATCGCCTATATGATCACCCGGACCAATATATTTCGGGCAGCCGAAGCCGGCGCACCCGTCTCAAATATGATCAGTGCGTACGGCGGCATTCGCTGGGCTTCGGGACTGAGCCGCATGATGCAATACGAAAAAAGCCAGAGTCGCATTGGCGGCTCGCTCTGGGAAGCCCCCACGCGGTTTATCGAAAACTCACCCATCTTCTGGGCAGACAAAATCCAAACGCCTTTGCTTATCTTGCACAACGACGACGACGGCGCAGTACCCTGGTACCAGGGCATCGAACTCTTTGTTGCCCTGCGCCGCCTGGGCAAACCCGCATGGCTCGTCAATTACAACGGAGAAGCCCACGGCATTCGCAAACACCACAACCGCAAAGATTGGAGCATCCGCCTGCAACAATTCTTTGATCACTACCTCAAAGACGCCCCCGCCCCTGTGTGGATGAGCGCGGGCATTCCAGCCGTGCAAAAGGGAAAAACACTCGGATTGAAATTGGAAAAGGAACAACCGTGAGCCTGGAATTACAAAATCGAGTTGCACTCATAACCGGTGGTGCGCAAGGCATTGGAGCGGCCATTGCGCAACACCTATCGGATGCGGGTGCGAAAATCGCCATTGCCGACCTAGATGGGGATGGCGCAAAAAAAACTGCAAAAACGCTCAAAATGCCCGCAATAGGGCTATCAGCTGATGCATCTGATGAAACCGCCATGCACTCGGCAACAGATCTGGTTGTTGCAGAACTCGGCTCACTCGATATCCTCGTCAACAACGCGGGCATTGGAGGACCGGATACAAACGCGGCCAGAGCATCGCTGGAAATTCCACTGACGGAATTATCCGTTGACAACTGGGATGCGCATCTACACACCAATCTCCGAACCGCCTTTGTCTCATCCAGAGCAGCCATTCCACATCTCAGCCACGGATCCAGCATCATCAACATCGCATCTATCGCCGCGTTAATGCCCAGCGTTTCCATGCCAGCTTATGGCGCGGCCAAAGCCGGAGTCATTCATTTGACCAGAACTTTAGCCAGCCAACTCGCAGGGCGTGGAATCAGAGTCAACGCAATATGCCCTGGCTACCTCTGGACGCGCGCCTGGGAAATGATCGCATCTCAAATCAAAAACAACAACCCGGCATACAAGGGATTTACCGCAAGAGAAATTTTCGAAGATGTAATCCGCAACAGCGTCCCCCTGGGAACCGAACAAACCCCCGAAGATGTGGGCCACATGGTCGTCTTCTTGGCGAGTGACAAAGGGAAAAATATCACCGGCCAGGCACTGACCATTGATGGCGGCGCCACATTGGGGGGTAGAAAACAGCGATCAGATTCTCCGTGATAATCAATTGAATCATTCACATTTACAAGGAGTTGAGAACATGAACCTCGAAGAACTTTATACCCAAATTGATACGGCCAATCGCATGGCCGATGCTGCCACATCATTTTTGGCATCTCTGCGTCCCGATCAGGCGGCGACTGCGCAACTGGGCTTTGGCGATGAAAACGCACGACAGGACTGGCACTACATCCCCCGCGACCGATTGGGCCTCGCGCTCAAAGACATGGAAGCGCATCAGCGCGACAAAGCATTTGTCCTGCTCGATACCGGACTGAGCGAACAGGCACGCACCAAAGCCAGAACAATCATCAACCTGGAACCCATTCTCGCCGAAGTAGAAGGTCCCAGACGGCGGTTCCCTCGCGATCCGGACCTTTACAACCTCGTCATCTTTGGCACGCCCGGCAGTGACACCACATGGAGTTGGCGTTTTGAGGGCCATCACGTCTCGATCAATTACACCATTGTCAACGGCACGCTCGTCGCGCCTACGCCAGTCTTCTTCGGCTCAAATCCCGCACAGGTTCGGCATGGCGAACACGAAGGATTGCGCGCCTTAAAAGAAGAGGAAGACCTTGCCCGCGACTTACTCGCCTCTCTGGATGGCGACCAAAAAAGAGTGGCAATCATCAGTGACGAAGCCCCCGCCGACATCCTCACCCGCAATGTCCCCCAGGTAAATGAAGAAGTCCAAATTGAGGGTCTGCAACTCAAGGACATGACTGCATCGCAACGCGAAGTCGTCACCGCGCTCATCGATGTATATATCACCCGCTTACCCGGCAGAATAGCAGAAGCCCAGCGCGCAAACCTCACCTCACTCGACACAGCCGCATTCGCCTGGGCTGGCGGCATAAATCGCGGCGAAGGCCACTACTATCGCGTGCTCGGCTCCACCTTCCTCGCCGAATACGACTGCACCCAGGACGCAGCCAATCACATCCATGCAGTCTGGCGCGACCTGACCAATGACTTTGGCAGCGATATTCTCAAGCAACACTATCGGGACAGTCATTGAGAGCATCAGCAGTCGGGAGAACTTTATGCAAGCAGTTGTGCTGTTAGCCGGCAAGGGAACGCGGATGGCGATGGATTATGAGGGACCGAAGCACTTATTGCCGGTAGCGGGAAAACCCGTTATAGAGCACGCACTGGATCAATTGCCGCGCGAGGTAAGCGAACTCGTATTCATTGTAGGAGGACCGCACGAGGAGGCGATTCGCCAGCACTTTTCAGCTAGCATGTATGGGGGGCGGCGCATTGTATTTCTCGTTCAGGAAGAACCATTGGGTATCGCCCATGCTTTTCGGGTCGCTGCACCTGTAATCACCGGGCGGTGGCTGGGAATGGTTGGCGATGATATTTTTGGACCGCGCAGCCTTCAGCAACTCGTCCAACAGCAGGGCCTGGCTCTAATTGGCTCGCATGTGGCACATCCTCAACATTTTGGGGTTCTGGTAACAGATAATGATAAGTACCTTATGCACGCCATCGAAAAGCCCCAGACGTTTATTTCAGATTTGGTTTGGAACGGCGCAATGGTCATGGACAGAGATTTCTTTTCTGCGGAAATCGCACCATCAGAACGCGGCGAATACGAAACGCCCGATGTATGGATGAAACTGATTGCAGATGGGCGAAAAATTAAAGTGATCAAAGCCGATTTTTGGCTGCCAATTAACGACAAGCAACAACTTGAGGAAGCCGAAAAATTACTCGGCGGTCTGGAATCAGACAACCCGGGGAAATAGCATGGCCAATGAGCCAAACAAAATCATCTATTCGATGGTGCGCGTGAGCAAATACATCGACAAAAAGCCACTCATCGAAAATATCTCTCTCTCCTATTTCTACGGCGCAAAAATCGGCGTACTCGGTCTAAATGGCGCGGGCAAAAGCACGCTGTTGCGCATCCTTGCTGGTGTAGATGAAAAATTCAATGGCGAAACCCACCTCGCGCCTGGCCACACCATTGGGTATTTGGAACAAGAACCCCGCCTTGAACCGGGTAAAACCGTGCGCGAAATTGTCGAACAGGGCGTACAGGAACACGTTGACCTCATGAACGAATACAATGCGCTCAGCGCCAAATTTTCCGAACCCATGTCCGACGACGAAATGAATCGTGTAATCGAACAGCAAGGCGAACTTCAAGAAAAAATCGACGCAGAGAACTTATGGGACCTCGACGCGCGCATCGAACAGGCAATGGATGCTCTGCGTTGCCCACCGGGAGATACTCGCGTTGATCACCTCTCGGGCGGCGAATGCCGCCGCGTGGGACTTTGCCGCCTGCTCCTTTCCAAACCCGATATTCTCTTGCTCGACGAACCGACCAACCACCTCGACGCCGAAACCGTTGGCTGGCTCGAACAGCACTTACAGCGTTATGCGGGCACCGTCATTGCCGTCACACACGACCGCTATTTCCTCGACAATGTCGCCGGATGGATACTCGAACTCGACCGCGGCAAAGGCATACCCTACAAAGGCAACTACTCTTCGTGGCTCGACCAAAAAGAAAAACGGCTGGCCAGTGAAGCAAATCGGGAAAGCCAGCGTCTGAAAACCCTTGCGCGCGAGCGCGAATGGATCAACATGAACCCACGCGGGCGACACGCCAAATCCAGAGCGCGGATTGCCTCATATAATCAGTTACTCGATCAGAGTGTAGAGAAAGAACGCGACCTCGAAATTTATATTCCGCCCGGTCCGCGTCTCGGCGATATTGTCATTGAAGCTCAGGGAGTTTCTAAAGGATATGGCGATACACTCCTCTTTGAAAACCTCTCCTTTTCTCTGCCACCCGGCGGCATTGTCGGCGTTATCGGACCCAATGGCGCGGGAAAAACCACCCTCTTTCGCCTCATCACTGGCGAAGAACAGCCCGATGCGGGAACATTCCGCATCGGCAGTACGGTTAGCCTCGCCTATGTGGAACAAACTCGCGATGTCCTCGATCCCAATCACAATGTGTGGCAGGCCGTCTCAGGTGGTGAAGACCTCATTACTCTGGGCAATCGAGAAATCAATTCGCGTGCCTATCTCGCGCGTTTCAATTTTACTGGAACTGACCAGCAAAAACCCGTTGGTCAACTCTCTGGCGGCGAGCGCAACCGCGTTCACCTCGCGCGCATCCTCAAAGAAGGCGCCAATGTCATATTGCTGGACGAACCGACAAATGACCTCGACGTAAACACAATGCGCGCCCTGGAAGACGCCCTTGAAAATTTTGGCGGATGCGCTGTGATCATCTCACACGACCGCTGGTTCCTCGACCGCATTGCCACGCATATCCTGGCCTTTGAAGGAAATAGCGAAGTCATCTACTTTGACGGAAATTATTCGCAGTACGAAGCAGACCGCAAACGCCGCCTCGGCACCGACGCCGACCAACCCCATCGGATTAAATATCGAAAATTTACGCGATAGAAAGGACACCAGCCATGCAACGCATATACAAAACCACGCCCCAGGGCGAACTCGCGATTCACATCTTTGAACCCGATACCGACGAACAGACAGCCGCCATTGTCTTCTTCTTTGGCGGTGGCTGGACAGGTGGTAATCCGCAACAGTTTTTTCCGCATTGCCAGTATCTCGCAAAACGCGGAATGCTCGCTGCATCGGCTGAATACCGCATCAAAAGCAAACACAACACCTCGCCTTATGAATGTGTAAAAGACGGCAAATCAGCCGTTCGCTGGCTGCGGGCGCATGCCGATAAACTCAACATCGACCCCCATCGCATTGCTTCAGGTGGCGGGTCGGCCGGCGGTCATGTCGGTGCGTGTACCGGTACTATTCCCGGCCAGGATGCGCCCGATGAAGATATGGCGATATCTTCCCGGCCCAATGCCATGGTACTCTTTAATCCCGTCGTCGATGTCGCTGGCCTAAAACGCCTCGCCGAACGTTTTCCCAGAGACCCGCGGGAAATCTCGCCTTTGCAACACGTCTGTTCCAACCTGCCGCCAACCATAATTTTTCACGGCACGGACGACACAACCGTCCCTTTTGAACAGGCCCAACGCTTCACAAAAGCCATGCACAAAGCGGGCAATACCTGTGAACTCTGCGCGTACGAAGGCAAAGGACACGGCTTTTTCAACCACGGCCGCAACGACGGCTCAGCCTACGAACAAACCGTCGCGCAGATGGACGACTTTCTCGTGCAATTGGGATATCTGGATCCAAAATGACCTGCGACTACGACATCATCGTGATAGGCACTGGCCCCGGCGGAGAAGGCGCCGCAATGAAATCCGTCAAGGAAGGCAAGCGCGTTGCCGTCATCGACAATTACAAAAATGTGGGCGGCAACAGCACGCACAGAGCCACAATACCGAGCAAAGCATTGCGCCAGTATGTTCAGCAAATCATCGATATTAATGCACATCAAACAACGAGCTTTCCCGACTTGCTCGACCGAACTGCTACTCTCATAGGGCAGCAAGTTGACCTTCGCACGGGCTATTACGAACGCAATGATGTCGATATTATTCTGGGGCATGCATCTTTTGTCGATGAACACACCGTCGAAGTAGCATTGCTCAACGGGGGAACTGAGTGCTATACCGCTCGGGGATTTATTATCGCCACCGGGTCTCGTCCCTATTACCCACCCGACATCGACTCTTCCCATCCGCGGATTCGCGATAGCGACTCCATCCTGGACCTCAATGAAACGCCGCGCATTATCACCATTTACGGCGCGGGGGTAATCGGCTGCGAATACGCATCCATATTCCGCGGCCTGCAAATAAAAGTCAATCTCATCAACAGCCGCAGCCAATTGCTCTCCTATCTCGATGACGAAATCATCGACGCCCTCAGTTATCATCTCAGCCAAAACGGGGTGCGTATTCGCCACAACGAAGAATACGACCGCGTTGAAGCCAATGACAGAGAAGTGCGCGTATTCCTGAAATCCAACAAACAAATTGTCAGCGATATTCTCCTCTGGGCGCAAGGCCGCACTGGAAACTCGGACAACATGGGATTGGAAAATATCGGAATCGAGACCGATGAACGCGGCTCCATTCTCATCAACGACGCGTACCAAACACTCGCCCAACCCCATATTTACGCCGTTGGCGATGTCGTCGGTTTTCCCAGTCTGGCGAGTGCGGCTTACGATCAGGGGCGGTTTGCCGCCACCCATCTCATCTTTGGCGAATGTGAACAACACCTCGTGGAAGACATCCCCACAGGTATTTACACCATTCCCGAAATCAGTTCTATCGGATTTACCGAAAAAGAATTGACAGCCCAAAAAATCCCCTACGAAGTGGGCCACGCCTACTTCCGCCATATCGCGCGGGCACAGTTAACGGGAAGGCTCACCGGCATGCTCAAAATTATCTTCAATCGCGAAACCCTTGAAATTTTGGGCATCCACTGTTTTGGCTCTCAGGCATCTGAAATCATCCACATCGGACAAGCCATTATGGCACAAGAGGGTGAAGCCAATACGCTCATGTACTTCATCAACACCACCTTTAACTATCCCACAATGGCCGAAGCCTATCGCGTTGCCGCGCTCAATGGGCTTAACAGAGTAAAATAAAAGTGCGTATTTGCACAACTTGCCCTATATTTACGCCAACATTCATTTTGTCCCTCACGGGACGCACCCGTAACCTTTTTTTGCGGAGACTCTCATGGCCGACCAGTTGCCACTCGATCAGATTCAGGTTGATCAACAAAACCTCTATCGGGAAGAATCCATCACCGATTTGCGCGTCGCCACAATTCGACGCCTGATTCCCATCAACGCCGATGGCACAGACGACATCAGTCGTCCCACCCAATACATCGGCACCACACAAATCATATCTCAAATGGGACCTTTGCCAATCTCAGCACCCATTGAAGCTGCTTCGCTTCAAGAAGCAATAGAAAAATTTCCCCAGGCGGTCAAAGATGCCGTTGATCAAATGGTTGAAGAGGCCAAAGAATACCGCCGCCAGGAATCTTCCCGCATCGTCGTCCCCGGCACAATGCCCGGCGGCTTATCCGGACAGGGTGGTATTCCAGGTGGAGGCAATCCACCAGGTGGTGGCATCATCTCGAGTTGATCCAATAGCTATATAAAACAAAAGCCGCGAGTGCGTATTCTCGTGGCTTTAAGGATAAACGCGATGATCGAAAAAACCATTGAAGTTGCAACTTCAGACGGTACAATGCCAACCTGTGTCTTTCATCCAGAAGGCGAAGGACCGCATCCCGCTGTCATCTTCTACTTTGACATATTTGGCATTCGCGATGAATTGAAAAACATGTGCCGTCGTTTTGCTCGCGCGGGATATTACACCGTCCTCCCTTCACTATTTTACCGCATGGGCAATCCGTCTTACAACCCCGAAAAATTCATGAGCGGCGATCTCGATCTCGAAAAAACGGATCCCCTGCACCCGATGAACCTCAACACCAGCACGACCAATGCCATGGTCATTGAGGACACGGGCGCATTGCTTCGCCACCTCGACAACGAAGAACCTCAAGCCGATGCCCAACGGGTCGGCACTATCGGCACCTGCATGGGCGGCCGCCACGCCCTCTTTGCAGCAGCGGCGTATCCCGACCAGGTTCTCGCCTTTGCCTCCATTCACGGCGGCAAACTCGTCACCGATGCATCGGACTCGCCCCATCTCGCCATACCCAAACTCAGAGCCGAAGGCTACTTTGGCTGGGCAGACCAGGATGCCGGCGCAACCAAAGAACACCTACAACTCTACAAAACCGAACTCACCCGCTGTGACGTCCCACATCGCATTGACTTTATGCCCGGCGCGCTACACGGCTATTTCTTTCCCCAGCGTTTAACGCACTACCACGAGAAAGCAGCCGAAAAATCCTGGGACGCGGTCCTCGACCTATTCGCCCGCACCCTTCAATAGGCGAGCGAAATATCGCTGTGAAAATCTTTTTCGCAGATAGGGACAAGGTCGTGTGGTAAAAGGGATCAAGCCTATTCCTGCAAGGCTGCCAATATGAAAATTACAAAAATTGAAATATCAAACTTTAAGAGTTTCGAGAACCTATCTATTCACTTGAACGACTTCAACTTACTGGTTGGAGCGAATGCTTCGGGAAAATCTAATCTTGTTCAAGCCTTCCAATTTTTGAGAGATATTGTTAATCACGGATTGGAAAATGCCATCTCACTTCAGGGTGGAGTAGAGTATCTACAAAATATAAAGATAGCACAGTCACAGCCTCTTTCGTTTCGCGTAGTTATGCAGGGTGATTTTAAGTGTTGGTGGTCTGTAAGACGTAATGAAGATGGAACCCCTAGATCATCTCTTCCAATCACAATCTATAAAGTAGATTATGAATTTTCTTTGCAATTTTATGAAAAAGAGGGTGGATATTATATTGCTCAAGATAGAATGACTTTAACCTATTCCCACGTAAAATTTATTGATGAGGAAGAAAAACGAGATGATTCCGCGAAATTAAGCATCAAATTTTCCAATTTTGGTGGAGAATTAAAGATACATTCAACAGACTCTGACATAGCACCTGCATTATTTATGGACGGCGCGCCAATTTTCAGGAACATTCCGTATGATGAAAATGCCCTCCTGATAGAGTCTCCAATTGTTGATCTGTACGTACAATCAGCCTTGGATGGGTTTAGGAACATCGGCATCTACGACTTTGATCCCAAGTTACCTAAGAGACCTGCACCCATCACAGGTCTATCAGAATTGGAGAGGGATGGTAGTAATCTCGCTATAGTGCTTAACAATATTATGAAGGAGGAAGAAGATAGACGAAGATTTCTCAATTTATTTCGGGATATCCTGCCATTCATTCACGATATAAATGTAGAAAAGGCAGTAGATAAATCCATATTCTTCAGGCTACATGAAAAATATGCTGAGGAGGATGGATTACCAGCTTTTTTGATTTCTGATGGCACTGTCAATACTATAGCTTTAATCATCGCGCTCTACTTCCAACAGAAACAGGCAGTCATTATAGAAGAACCTGAAAGGAATGTCCATCCTTACTTAATCTCAAGAGTGATGGACATGTTCAGGGAGGCATCAAGAAGTAAACAGATACTGGCAACAACTCATAATCCAGAAATGGTTAAACAGGCAGATCTGGAGAATATCTTGCTCATAACGAGAGACGATGAAGGATTTTCCAAGATAACAAAGCCAGCGGATAGTGATGAAATCAAAATTTTCTTGAAAAATGAAATAGGTATTGACGATCTATTTATCCAGAACTTGTTGGAGGTATAGGTTGGCGTATCGGAGGCTCTTTATTCTCATAGAAGGAGACGACGATGAACGATTCTTTGATCGCGTAATCAGCCCCCTGTATAAACAAATTTGTGATCACGTCTCTCTTTGGAAATATAGTCAGCAAAAATTAAAAAAGGTAAATGGTTTCCTGAATAGTATCAATTCTATGCCGTACGCCGATTACATTTTTGTAGCGGACATGGACGATTCCCCCTGCGTGACAGCCAAGAAAGAGTGGATTACATCCCAGTTTGAGAAGCTATCAGAGGATCGAATTTTAATCGTGCGTCGGGAAATAGAAAGTTGGTATCTCGCTGGGCTAAATGATGATTCTCGCCGTCAAATCAGAATGCGGAAAGGCTTCAACAAAACAGATCGTATTTCAAAAGAACAGTTTGATAGTATGATACCAGAGAGATTCGACTCAAGAATAGATTTTATGCAGGAGATCATGAAGTTATTTGATCGAGAAACGGCGTCGAGTAAGAATACCTCTTTTGAGTACTTTATGCAGAAATACAAAGATGAACGCGATAAACGAAACACAAAACCCCAGTGATACTACTACCGGGGTTGTTGTTTAATATTGAAATATTGCGATTTACCACAGATGCACATATACGGCGGGGCGCACCTTTTGACCCGCTGTGCCAGCAGACAAAAGAGAATCTGCATAAGCCGCGTCATTCACCATACGCTCTCGGCTGCCCCCCTTCAGAAACAGATGCAAATGCCGATCGGGTTCTGCAACCAGATCATTTACTGTTTTGCGAAACTCGCCCGGTCCCAAACTGCGTGTTGCAGATCGTCCATCTTCTGAAAACGCCAGACCTCTGGAAGTATATAAAATCACCACATCTCCCGGTTCGGGATTGTGGTGATAGACGCGCCACACGGGCTGTGACACATTCAAAATCATAATCCCCAGGCACAGCATCAACATCATAATGCCCAGGAACAACTCTTTGCTCACGTCGTGCGCTTCGGCTTCGGCCACCGCGCGCTGTAAAAAACGTCGTCTCACCCTCTTTTCTCCTCTTCGCGCATATCCAGCCATTTGCGTTCCAGATCAGACATGCGATTCAGCAACATATCATAGCCCTTTCGAAGCGGCAAATAGGCAAGCAAGGCGACGAGCGTTGTCTGAAATGCCAGCACCAGTCCACCTGCCATATCGCGCAACACCTTAAACGTCTCGGTCGCTTCATCCAGTCTGGTCAGCTCTTGGGCCATCAGCAAAATACCGCACACAGTACCCAAATACCCATAAAACGGAATGCGACTCAAAGCGCGCTGCTCGGACAACAAACGCTCGCCAAACACAGCGAGTAACTCATCTACTGCCTCGTCATCGCGAGCTTTTAAGTCCGCATAATTCTCGCGGCTCTGGCGAAATTTATCCACCTGCTCCTGGCGCAATGCCGTCAAATTACCTGTTTCCGCGCCTTCTGCACCCCATCGCCGCCAAAAATGAATAAACGTGACCAGATGCGCTGCCGAACTGCCCAAAACGAGCACATAAGCCGAACGCCCCGTCCACTCGACCCAACCCGCGGCTGCTGGTGCAAAAAAATAAAAATAAATACCAATACTCGCCACGCCAGCACCGCTCAATCCACCTATTATAGCACCAGACCAATTGGACTCGGGCAGGCCAAATTGCTTTTCGTAACGACAAATAGTACTTAAGCGTTGCATTAAAATCAATGCACCTGCTATCGCACACACCACCCAAAAAAGAACCAGTGATAACAATTCAGACCAGTGTAATCCGTACATCAATCGCTTTCTCCCATTAATGATTGCCAGCGTATGGCCACATATAACACATAAATTCCCACTATCAGCGTTGGCAACAACAATCCCAATCGCGTAGCCTGACTCGATTGCCCACCCCCACCACCGCGTCTCATCCTCTGCGGCTGCACCTGGGCATCGACTCCCTCATCTTTTGTTTTTGTTTCACTTTTCGTCCCACCGCGCTCTTCAGGAGGGCGATACGCCTGCTCGCGACTACCGCGATCACTCGCAGTGGAAACCACATCATCCTCGACCGCAGTTACAGCACCTTCTCCTTTTAACGCGCGGCGGTCTGGATAAATCAACTGCTGCTGCACCGCCGGTAACTTCTCCGACCAAGACCGCACATTTTCTGCCACTGGCGCCGACACCTTTTCAGTCAAAGGCGCGGCTTTTCCCAGTGTCAGCGATGCAGAACGGGCGCGTTCCCAATTGTAAAGCGGCACACTGAGATCGCCCTGACGCGCTAAATCTGCTCTTAATTTTTCTCGCCGACCCTGCAAAATAGCGAGTTGTTGGGCAAAGGTGTGATAATCCATCGCCTGTTGCCGCGCAGCCATTGGTCTTGCAGACGCGGTTTCTACAGCGCGATCAATCGCACCCCGGTCAAATGTGATGGCCATATCTACAAACCCAAACATACGCACGTCCCAAATCGGTTGCGCACCGGGAATATCCGGCATCGGATGGGCATAAGTAATTTCCGTTGCCCGTCCTCCTGAGGTCTCCCAGGCCCCATTGGAAACCACAATGGGGTACAACTTGCCAGCACCATCTTTCAGGTATAACCCACCCAAAAAACCACTCTCTACCCTATCTGTATCCCAGCACCGCACACGCAGGCGATTTTGTCCTTGAAAATACAAATCCGGAACGGTTACTTCCACGGGTGTCAACCGGGTCTCACCCACGGGAAAATCATTGAGCCAAACCCGCGCTTCGTCATCTGCCCAAAAAATCATCACAGCCGTCATCCCCTCGGGCAAAATGCGCTCGGGACGCGTTTCGGGCAGCTTCTTCAACACCTCGGCATCTGCCACCTGCATCATCCGCACGAGACTATCTACAGCAGCGGACACATCGTTGTATTCTCGCCGGACTGCCAGCACATCCCTCTCTATCGCCTCCACATAACTGCTGGCAAATAGCAACAGAATCACAACGATCATCAAACGCTTTTTCTCAATAATCCGCAAAAGAACCGTCATCTTCATGCCAGAACATCCCGCGCAGGCGATAAGATTCATCGCGCAATGCCTCGAGCGTATCATCGTCCATATCCACACCCAAACCCGGCTCGGTTGGCAATTCAATAAAACCATCTCGAAAAATTAGAGGCGTCTTAAACAAGCCCTCTCCACGGTTATGCCCCCCCTCGCAAATCAACAGATTTGGAATCGTTGCCATCACATGCACCGACGCTGCCACCCCCACAGGCCCTGCCGCGTTATGCGGTGCAATCGCCATATTGTGAATCTCTGCCATCCCCGCAATCTTTTTCAATTCCAACATACCCCCACAATGGCGAATATCCGGTTGCAAAATCGCGCACATCTCTCGCTCGATGAGCTCGCGAAATCCCCAGCGCGTCAAATGCCGTTCACCCGTGGCAATGGGCACAGTTGTACCCCGGGACAGCGCCAATAACGCCTCGTTATTTTCCGGATGACACGGCTCCTCTGCGAACAGAGGACGCAGCGGCTCCAACTCCTTCACCAGAATCGCAGCCATCGTCGGACTCAACCGCCGATGCAAATCCACCGCAATATCGACCGAATAGCCCACAGCTTCGCGCACAGCAGCAACGCGAGAAACCATAAAATCTATTTTCTCTGGCGTATCGACAAATCTCACAGGACTCGGTGAAGCTCCCATCTTCACAGCGCGAAAGCCCTCTGCCACCTTCTGGCTCGCATTCTCCGCACATTCTTCTGGCGTCGTCCCGCCCGTACCTGTGTACACGCGAATGCGATCGCGAACTTTCCCACCCAAAAGTTTCCAAACCGGCAACCCAACCATTTTGCCAAACACATCCCACATCGCCATCTCAATCCCACTCAGCGCACCGACCAACACCGGCATACTCCGGCTATAACTCGAGCGATACATCGCCTGCCAGTGATCTTCGATATTCAGCGGATCTTTGCCCACCAGGTACTCGGCCATATCCTCTACAGCCTGCGCCACCACGCGCCAATGCTCGTAATTCATCGGCTCGCCATACCCCACCAATCCCTCATCCGTAAACATCTTCAAAATCATCGCCCGACCCCGAATGGGAATCGTCTCAAACCCCGTAATTTTCATATTCAAAACCCGTTATTGCTTTTTCTGCGCTTCTCGAATAATATCTGCAATATTCCCCGCAAATCGAATCTGACTATCATCCTCTGGCGCGTATCCCACAACGCGTCTTGCATTGTCGATATTCCAGAACCGGTGCGTATTCCCACTAATGCCAAAAAACACCTGAAACGGCACCCCATTTTCATCCTCAATATTCTCTGCCTCAATACTCTTAATCACCAATTGCGACAAATCCCGCGCACTCAAATACGCGCCCAATTCCCGGTGCAACTGCTTCAAATCATCTGCCGACTGCCCTTCCATAATGGTATCTCGGGGCGCGCCAATGCGGATGTGAACACTCTCCAACCGCTTGCCATTGGTCGCATTACCCGTTGCAAACACAAAAGCCAGATGTTCGTACGACGACTTTGCCCAACCGTAAAAATTATCAGACAAAGGCAGCATATCAGTCGTGGCAAAATCCAATCGGTCAGCCCAGATCAACCGCTCGTAAAAATCGCATGCGTGATTTGAACTCATCACCACAATGCGTTTCACACCTTCTTCGACACACGTTTGGTACACATTGTAGCACATCCGAATATTATCGGACTCTTTCCAATAATCCGTGTGTTGCCAATCTACGGTCCCCTTAAACCCACTGTGTACCACGGCATCGGCACCTTGAAAATGGGCGCGATACGCATCCCGATCCGGATTTTCCAAATCCACAACTTGCACGCCTTCAACCTCTTCACTCTCGCGGTTGGTCGTCTTCACATCCAGCAATGTCAGATCGTACCTCTCGCGCAATGCCGGCAACATCCGCCCTGCCACATAGCCCGATGCACCTGTTAGAACAACCTTTTTCTTCGCCATATCGCATTCCTTTATGCAGCCTGATAAACAATCCGCCCGCGCACCACCGTTGCCACCACGTCCAATTTCTCCTGTCCCTCTTCCCAGCGGAACAGAGACAGACTCGCCTCTTTGCCGGCTTCCACAGACCCCACGCGCTCTTCTATCCCCAACAAACGCGCCGGATTGATCGATGTCATTTCAATGGCATCGGACAGCGAAGCGTCTGTAAACCGCACGGCATTGGGAATGCCACTATCCAAAAACAAACCCGCACCCGCCAGATAAGGCGTTCCCGCCAGAGAAATTTTGCCATTGGCGTGTAACTCGCTCTGTCCCAACCCGCTCTCGCTGCCGTAAATACCCGGCGGCAGACCAGCGATAGATGCCACATCGCTCACCAAACACAGGCGTTCTTTGCCTTTTGCGCGATAAAAACTCTTCAACACCGCAGGCGGCAGATGAAATCCATCGGGAATAATCCCTGCCCACAACGCATCTGCCGCGAGTTGTTCCCATATATAATTGGGATGGCGCGGCAACTCGGCATGCGCGCCATTGCCCAGATGGGTTGACATTTGGGCACCGGCGGCAACCGCCGCCTGGATGCGCTCGGGACTCGCACCCGAATGACCAATTGAAACAATAACACCTGTTGCAGCCACCTTCTCAATAAATTCCAATGCGCCGTCTCGCTCGGGCGCAAGCGTAAAAATCGCAATACGCCCACCAGCCGCTTCTTGATACCGCTGAAATTCATCCCAATCCGGATCGCGCACATGCGCCAGGGGATGCGCCCCGCGGGGACCATCTTCAGACGCGATATAAGGCCCCTCAACGTGAAACCCGACAAAAGACGCGCGCGCGACTTCTGATTCTTCACACGCCTTTGCCAACAGTTCCAGACCGTGAACCGCATCTTCCTCAGATGAAGTCGTCACCGTTGGACACCACAAACCCGTACCAGTCCTGTGCATCCACCCCGCTGTCTCCACAATTTTCTCCACCGTCAAATCTTTAGCTTTATAGTTGATCCCACCCACACCATTGACCTGCACATCAAAAATCGCCGGTGCAATCCACACATCATCTCCACCAATCGCATCACCCTCCACCCCGCGATGAATAGCAGCGATCTGCTCGCCATCTGTTTGCACGGTCACAACCTGCGACGTATCAACCAATTTGCCTCTAAAATTCATAGTCTTATCTCCTTTCTCCGCGCTAAACTACGCGATTTCTTGTACTTAATCAATAGCGAATCCATCTGCCCACAATTCATTTGTCTCTCCTTCACTGCGCTATTATGTTGTTAGTTGTTTCATCGCCCAATCCAATCCCAACAATAAAACAGATTGATCGCCTTTGGGGTGGATGGGAGAGGGCTGAAAGCTGACCGCTGACCGCTAATCCTATGACCCGATCTCAAATCATTGGCCTTATCCTCGGTCCCGCGCTGGCACTATTTATTTTCATCTTTCCCAGTGACCTCGGCATATCTGCCCGCATGGCGCTCGCACTCACCGCGCTCACCGTTATTTTCTGGACCTTTGAACCCATCCCCATTTCCTACACCGCCATCTTCATCCTCACACTCTTTCCACTTCTCAAAATTCTCTCTTTTGAAACCACATTTCAGGGCTTCTCCGGCAAAGCCGTCTGGCTCGTCTTTGCCGGAATGGCATTGAGCCTGGGCATTACCGAAACACCGCTGGGGGCGCGAATGGCCCAAAGCGTACTCGGTCGCCTGAGTGGGTATCGGCAACTCGTCTTTGGCCTGCACATCCTGGGCCTAACAATGGCACTGCTGATCCCCTCTGGCGTCGTGCGCGTCCTCATCTTGATGCCAATGGTCGTCTCTCTGCTCAAAACCCTCGGCGAAGCCCCCAACTCAAAAGTCAGTGCTGCCCTCGTTCTCTCGCTGACCTGCGCCACGTATTACAGCGGCACGGGCATCCTGACGGCCGGCGTACCCAACCTGGTCATTCTCGGCGTTTTGGAATCGCGCAATATCACAATCTACTGGAGCGAATGGGCCTATTATCTCTTTCCCATCATTGGCCTACTGCGCGTTGGCCTGCTCTACGGCCTTATCCGCTTGCTATTTCGCCCCTCGCGGGAACCCGATCTCTCGGGCCATTCCACTATCGCCGATGTTCCCACACACATGACCGGTCCCGAAAAAAAAATACTCGGCATTCTCATCGCAGGTGTTCTCCTGTGGACGACCGATATTATACACGGCATTCACCCGGTCTATATCGGCCTGGGCCTCGTCCTCCTCTGCTACCTGCCCGGCTGGGGTCCCCTGCCCTTTGACACCATCAAAAAAGTCAATTTTCCCCTTCTCATATTTATCTCCGCGGTTTTTGCCATTGGTCACGCCCTCGAACAATCTGGCCTCAACCGCGCCCTCGCATCCGTATTCATCCACCATCTCCAAACAGTCGAAACCCCCATTGCCCAACTCGCCATCATAGCGTATTTGGCCGTGCCATTTGATTTTTTAATGGACACCGCTGCGGTTGGCGGCGTGCTCGCCCCCTTTCTACTCGACCTCGGTCCACAACTCGGCCTGTCGCCCCTACCCATCGCCCTCAGTCTGGCAATCGGCACAGGCGTGGTTTTCATTCCCTATCAGGGCGCGCCATTTATTGTCGCATACAGCTTTCGCTATGCTCGAATGGGCCAATTCGCACTCGTAATGTCGCTAATTTCTCTGGTAACGCTCATCGCACTGCTACCGCTGACCCTGTTATACTGGCGTATAATTGGATTTATTTGATTTTATCCCATCGCCGTACAACCCCTTCTCTACTTGACAAATACACCTACACATACTTTAATATTTCCAATGTTATCACCCGATTTTTCATTCAGGAGTACAAAAATGACCCAAACCATTGATGGAGAACGCGCCCTGGCCTGGGGTGCAGTAGAAGCGGGCGTCGGCGTTGTAACCGGGTATCCCGGCTCACCCGGCACAAACACATTTAACGCCATGGCCGAAATGGCCAAAGACCACGGACACCATGCCGAATGGTGTATCAATGAACGCATTGCCCTGGATATGGCTGCCGGTGTATCACAGGGCGGCAAGCGCGCGCTCGTATGCCTCAAAAGCGTGGGCATGAACGTCGCACTCGATACCCTGATGGTGCTCAACATGACCGGTGTACACGCCGGACTCGTCATTGTCATGGGCGATGACCCCGGCGCATGGGGATCGCAAAACGAACAAGATACACGCACCCTTGGTCCCCTGGCCGAACTTCCAATGCTCGAACCCGCCACGCCTGGGGAAGGCCGCGACATGATAAAATGGGCTTTCGACTACTCAGAAAGCCTGCAATCCATCGTGATATTGCGCCTGACCAGAAGTTACAGCGTCAGCACGCAGGCTCTTTCCGACTTTCGCCCCGCAGCGCAACACCCCACCCGTGAACCCGACCGCGAGCCAATGAGCTGGATATCGGCACTTCGCACAACCGAAGGCAACCACGCAGAATTACACGAAAAAGTCGCACGCGCCACCGCACAATTTAGCGACCTGCCCTTCAATAGCATAGATGGCGATGGAAAAAAAGGCATCATCGCCTGTGGCATGGTACACGCCAAACTCCTCGACGCACTCGACGGAGCCGACACATCTGACCTCTCCATCCTCAAACTCAGTGCCCTGTATCCCCTCCCGCAAAAACTCATCGCGGACTTTCTCGGAAAGTGTAGCGAAGTACTCGTCGTTGAAGAAGTCGATCCCTATGTTGAAGACGCCATTAAAGCCATTGGTTACGACACCGGTTTTACCCCGCCAATCCTTGGCAAACGCACGGGACATCTCACCAGCGTGGGCGAACTCTTCCGCTGGCACATACAAAACGCACTCGACGACTATCTCCCCGATTTCTCGCCAACCACGCGCTACACCGAAGAAAATTGGGAAAGCGAAAAACCCTTTCGCAAAAACCACTGCGCTGGCTGCCCCTTCACGGAAATCCTTACTGCACTGCGCGAAGAAGCCAATGCCCTCGGTCAAAACCCCTTTATATCTGCCGATCCGGGATGCGTGGTAATGGCCGCTCCTATGCTCGACACCAAACTTTCGATGGGATCCGCCATTGGCGTGGCCTGTGGCCTGAGCAAAACGGACATTGCCGAACGCACCATTGCGATATGTGGCGACTCCGCCTTTTATCACGGCGGCATCAATGCCCTCGTCCATGCACGCGCCACAGGTGCGACACCCATTGTTATGGTACTCGACAATGGAGGCTCGCTTACCACTGGCGGACAAACCACTCCCGATCAGGGCGTTGAAATAAACGGCGAAGCCGGACCGCAAGTCACCATGCGCGACCTCGCCCTTGCCTGCGGTGCGTCGCGAGTCCGCGAAGTACAGGAACAAGACACCGACGACCATATGCGTAGCGTCTTCCGAGACGCCCTTCAGGATCCCACCCTCAACCTCGTCATCGTGCGAAAGCCGTGTCGAGAAGTGTGATTAAATCTCCTTGATACTTACTCAAATGCCCCTGTTTCATTCGCAGAAACAGGGGCATTTTGTTTGCACTATTTTGATGGTACAATCTAAAGATTCAGAAGTTTAGCAGCTTTACGGTATTTGATATCTTCGAGCGTCTCTTCATCGACGGGCAGAATAGCGAGTTTGACAAGAGCCGGACCAGCATAGGAAATGGGCAAATGCGTGCCAAAGAGAATATGATTCGCACCGCCTTCCTCAATCAAATATCCCAAATCCTTCATCGCATTGGTACTTTTGTGCAGACCATAGTGAATTTCTGCCAGCGAAAGATCGACGTACCAGTTCAAATCGCGCAGATCCTCTCGCATCCAGAGCGGCGACCGCGCGAGCGGACGGGCATTCGGTATAATAATCGCGGCATCGGGTACAGCCTCAATCAAATTGGCGAGTTGTGCCAGGTCAACACTCTGGCCCGGGTCCATCCAGTGATGTTGGCGAACATCTTCGAGTCTGTGCGGAATAAAAACCGGAAGATTGCACTGAGCGCAGGCTTGAACGACGCTTCGGCTTTCAGCACCATCGGTCTGGTAATTGTGATATTGAGGAAAAAGGCGAATCCCCTTCATACCGAGATTAATACAGGACGTCAGATCATCCTCCCAATGCGGCGACAGAGGATTAATAGTACCCACTGGAATAAGGCGATCGCCATGTGATTCAACATCGCGGACGAGCCGTTCATTCGCCGATTGCGGATGCCTGTGAAATGCGGCTTCGATATAAGAGACAACGGCTTTGTCAATGCCCGAGCGGTCGAGGCGTTTGATAAGCGCATCGGGTGTATTGTCTCGCAGAGAACGAAAAGGCCATGTGCCGAGCCAGGCATTTACATCTATAAGCATTTGATGTTTTCTTCCTTTAATTGTTACGAGGTTCTGTAGGCGTAGCCCCCTGTTGCGCGAGAATGCGCTCGGCATTGGTCCAAAAAATGTGTTCGCGTTCGTCCTCTGTAAGATCTGCATCGAGAACTTTGCCCACTGAGCCAGCCATCGTGCCATCGGTGCCAAAAAGCACGCGCTCGACACCGAGTTCTGAAACCGCGTATTCGACCTGTCCATCGTCCAGGTTGCTACCCGACACATCGACATAAACATTGGGAGACGCCTGGCGCATTTCGCGCACAGTGTGTTCCCAATCGCCCCCACCCCCGATATGGGCGTGAACGAGAATCGCATCGGGATATTTTTCACTGGCTTCGCTAAAATGAATACCGTGTGAAATGAGCGGCTGGCTTGCGCGGTGTTCGGGAACGGGATATCCCGCATGCTGAAGAATGGGTACGCGGCGTTCGCTCGCCAATTCGAGAACAGGGTGCAAAACCGGATCATCGATGCGGTACTGATTGTAGAGCTTAATGCCAATCATGCCCGCATCAAGACAGCGCTCTGCTTCGTCTATAGCACCTTGAAAATGACCGGGAATGACAAAACACCAGCCGCGAATGCGTTTGGGATGGCGCGCCATCGCGCTCAAAATAGTATTGTTGTGAGGAGGAACATCCTCAACAGGTGCCAGAATGCCCTGCTGGATAACGGAGGAACACCAGTATTCGGTAATACCGAGCATATCACCCGAAGCGACGAGATGATCAGCGGACTGCTCCCACCCATCCATAAGCCAGACATGGCAGTGCATATCAATTTTGGGACGGCGAATGCCGGATTCAATATCTATAGGCATGGTTAGCTTTACCAGTTATTGTAGATTTGCGATGGACAATTTACTCACTTCTGAATGATCGGTCAAGACAACAAACAACGCTATCTAAAAATAATGCGCCCAAACCTTCTTCACCGCCGCAATCGTCTGATCAATATCCTCGTCCGTATAGCGTTCATTCACGGGAAGGCGCAGACAAGTGGCTTGCAGGGTATCGACATTGGGGCAGTCGTCGGGATTGTACGCGGTATATTGCCAGAATATCGGAATATCGTCCGTTAAAGGATAGTACTTGCGTTTCTGAATGACTTCCGTGCGTAAAATATTTTTCACTGCGGACATGCTCGTATTGATGGAAATGCCCTCGGCGCGAAAAATAGCGACGAGTTCATCCCGCGTTGGCGTGCTACCCGTATAGCGAATGGCAAGCGGCCACCACGACGGGTGGGCTTTATCGGCAATTTTCGGAAAATCGAGATGAGGCAGATCCCCGAGTTCGGCATAGTATCGCCTAACAATCTGATCGCGGCGGGCAACGAGATACTCGAGCTTGTGGAGTTGCGCAATAGCGACAGCGGCTTGCAAGCAGGTCGGACGCAAATTAGTGCCCAAAAAAGGAATAGGTTGCACACCGCGTTCGAGTTTCTGACCACGCAAATAGGTTTTATCTCGGAAAAGACGGGCGATTTCAGCGGTTTCATCGTCATTGGTCGTGACAAAACCGCCATCGCCAGTGGAAATCTGCTTGGACTCATTCATGGAAAATCCCGCGGCGTGTCCAATCGCACCGACAAACCGCCCCCGATAAGTCGCGCCGTGTGCCTGCGCGCAGTCTTCGAGGATTTTAACCCCTGTTTCCTCGCTAATCTCCAGAAACGCATCCATCTCACACGGCATACCGGCCATGTGGACGGTAATAATAACCCTGGTCTTATCTGTAATTTTCTCGCGCACCCTTTGCGGATCGAGCAAGCGGGTTGACAAATCGATATCAGAAAAAATCGGGATAGCGTGCAGCGCGAGTATCGCCGCAGTCGTGCCAAAATCCGTCATAGGCGTGGTAATAACCTCATCGCCTTCAGAAACTCCGAGCGCGGCAAGGGCTGTTTGCAGTGCAGCCGTGCCAGATGTCACCATAATCGCGTGCTTGACATCGAATGCGCGACAAATTTCAGCTTCAAAATCCGCGACTTTTCCATCCGGCCCCATCAGTTTACCCGAATCGAGAACCTCGAGCAACAATTCGCGCTCTTCATCTGTGTATTTATTCGGTTGATTGTACGGAACGGTTTTGGCCTTTTCTCCACCGTTAATGGCGAGTTCATCCATCGTGCATATCTCCTGATTCAGGTACACCGAGTGAAGCGTGGATCTGAACAAATTTCCACTGATCATCTTCTTTTTCGAGAACACCCGTCAAACGCATAGCCAATTGTTCGCGCTGGCCCTGCCATTTGAGATTCCAGGTCTGACGTGTGTAAAACCATGCAACTGCCTCGCGCTCCTGAACATCGAGATAATCGCATGTAATGGCAAAATCCTCTGTACTATCCACATGGTGACGATAGTACTCGGGCATATTTTCACAACCCTGGATATATTCGTTTTCATCTGTACCTATTTTGACATAATAGGGCGCACGAGACATAAGACCGATCAATCGCCGGGCGTCTTCCGCAGTAAGCGCGTCAAAATAGGCGTGTACAGTTTTACGTGCGTCCATATTCTAAAACGTGCCGGGCCAGGGATACGCATTGGACCCCGCATTGGCATCAATCGGACCTTCGGGCAGGGTATCTTGCCATGCCAGCACCCGATCAGCCATTTCCGCGACGCGCTCTGGCATATATTCTGCGCGATTGTTGAGTTCCATAGGATCTCGCGGAATATTGAAAAGTTCGACGCGGCTGCGGTCGGGATTCAAAAGCAATTTCCAATCGCCTTCGCGGATGGAAAGCATGGGGCTTTTGTGCAAACAATGTCCGGCAATATTGAACCGCCATTCCCACATAAGCGGTTTTTTTCTTATAACACTGTGACCGCGCAATGCATCGGTCATATCTTCCCCGTCGAGCACCAGACCACCGATATCAACGCCAGCCAGATTGCAAAAAGTGGGCAAAAAATCGACCGCGCAAATCGGCGTATCGTTATCAATCCGCCCGGCAGAAACGCCATTGGGCCAGCGAATAATAAAAGGCGTACGCACACCGCCTTCATAGAGACTGCGTTTGCGACCGCGAAAAGGACCGGAAGAACCGACGCCGCTATGCGTGGCATTGCGAATATGGATATCTTCGGGACCGTTGTCCGCAGAAAAAATGACAATGGTATTATCGCTCAAATTCAATTCGTCGAGTTTATCCATCAGGCGGCCAATGTGGCGGTCTGCATTGGTAACAACCGAATAGTAAATCCGCAACGCGCCCTTGTGTTTGTCTTCCAGACCATTCGCCGTGAATTGCTTGTAAGGCTCCATCTGTTCTTCAGTCGGATCGAGAATCGCGTGGGTATCGTTGAGCCATGCCTGAACAAAAAAAGGCTCGTTTTTGTTGCGCTCAATAAAACCAATCGTTTCGTCAATAATCACCTCTGTAGAGCGGCTGCGGCCCTCGCCAGTCTGCAAATCGGTAAAATCGAGCAACGGGCCATTTCCCACATTAATTTTACTCTCGTCAATACCGTAATCATAAGGCGCGGGCGCGCCCTTGCCGCTACCGAGATGCCACTTGCCAAAGTGTCCCACTGCGTAACCGCTTTGTTGTAACAGACCAGTAACTGTAACCGCATCGGGATCGAGAAAATTGGGCATGCCCCGTGACGCGTTTTGTTCGTGCTGCGCAAAATGCCCGTGTATGCCCCAGTGCGCTGGAAAACGCCCGGTCATAACAGCGGCACGGCTTGGGGAACAAACCCCAGAGCAAACGTAGAATTGAGAAAAAAGAGTACCCTGTGCGGCGAGGCGGTCCAGATTTGGCGTCCTGGCATGGGGATGTCCATAACAACTCAAATCGCCCCATCCCCAGTCATCGGCGAATACAAAAACAATATTGGGTCGGCTCATAAAAAGCTCCTGTTCACAAAACCAGAAGAACGGCAAGAACAGCGATCCCCACACCGGCTATCGCGGGTCGGGCGAGGCGTTCTTTCCAGTAGAAATGGGCAAAGAGGTTATCCAGCACAACAACGCTACATCCCAATGTCGGAAAAAAAAGCGTGCCTGGCAACTTGCTTAATGCGGTCATAATGACGCAAAGCGCCAGGACATTGTAAAGACCGATGAAAACGCCGAGTTTGACCGCAGGTCCTTGTGGTCGGTGTTTTTTCAGGGCAATGACAACACCACCTATCAGTCCAGCGGTTGCTCCGATGAACATCAAGACATGTAAATAGACGGGATCGAGACCATTGTAGTGAACAGATCGCAAGCACGTATGGCTTATACCCTGACAGAGACAAACCGCGATAAGCAACCCAAACGCTCTTATTCCTCTGACTTGCGCGGTTCTGCCCGGATGAGAAGTCATAAGTGCCAGAGCACTGAGCGCGAGAAGCAGCCCCACAAACTGCGTTGGGGCCATAGACTCGCCCCAGAGATAAATACCCAGCACAATGGGCACGACAATGGACATTCGAAAAGCCGTAACCACAGAACCGATAGGCGCGAGGGTAAGCGCGTGATTCATCAGCAACATGGAACTGATAAAAACCGTACCAGTTCCCAACCCCGTATAAAGGGCAAGACGGGGAAATGTCCACGCATCGGTAACAAAGAGATAAATGGCAATTGCGAGAGCCAAGACGAGGTAGTTTACAGAAACAACCACTGGCGCGTAACAGCCGCGTCTTTGTCCCAGCTTGAAAAGCTGGACAAAACCGAAGTCGAGGATAATAGAAAAAAAGAGCCAGTGCATAAAGATAATTAGTGATCTCGGCTTTTATTCCTATGACGATATGGATAGGTTAAACGACCTTCGTCTGCAATTTATCCCTGATGGGGTGATGGTGCAAGTTATAATTCAAATAACGCTTGCCTTACCCAGTTCGATTTCAGTATTACTCACCATAAATACAGAGTATATTGAATTAATTCAGCCAAAAACCCGGTCATTCCCCGTCAAGGATGTTGTGCTATGCTTCAAATAGGCCAAGCCGCCGTCGGCATCACACCGCCTTTGGGCACGCACCTGGCCGGAAGCGGCATGGGAGAACACCGCCCTGCTCGAAAAATCCTCGATCCACTTTACGCCAAAGTGATGGTCGCCCAGGCCAAAGACGCGAAATTGTGTATCATCACGTTAGACACGTTGGCGGTTACTTTGCCCTACACCCGGGCCATTCGAGAAAGCGCTGTCGCGCTGGGCTTTGAACCCCACGCCGTGATGGTGCATTCGTTGCAGAATCACTCGGCACCGAGTTGCGGCGCCCTCATGCTCGACCCGGATTTCCCGCTTGACCTGAGAGCTAATCAGGAGCACATCACCGGTAGTGAAGCCGCTTATACGAAGCAGGCCGTCGCCGGCGCGACCCGCGCGATCCGGGAAGCGAACGATGCGTTAACGCCAGTGCAGGTCGCCATGGGGCATGCCGTTCGCGACGACCTGGCCTTTAATCGGCGTGGCGTGATGCGCGGCGGCAATATCTGCATGCCGTGGCCCTTCACCAGTGACGCCAAACCCCTGGGGCCGACAGACATCGTTTACATGGAAGGCCCTGCCGACCCACAGGTGGGTGTGTGGTGCGCGCAATCGGCCGCGGGTGATGTGGCCGCGATGCTGCTGCACTTTACCTGTCATCCGGTCAACGTGTTTGCTCGGGAAAAAAATACCGTCTGCGCCGACTGGCCCGGCGCGTGGAGCGCAAAAGTCAAAGACCTGAACAGTCTGACTTGCCCGCCCATGGTCATCAACGGATGTTGTGGCAACGTCAATCCATGGCCTGCCTTTACCCCCAACTTCACGCCCGACCACGTGCGCATGGGGAATGAATTGGCGGACACCACACAGGCCGTCATCGAATCGCTGAGCTTTGCAGACGTTGATTCGATCGATTGGCGTTTCAAAAAAATCCCTCTGGCGTATCGCGATATTCCCAACGATCGGCAAGACCAGGTCAACCGCATTCTGGCCGAACACCCAACGCTGAAACTACAAGACAACGGCGAAGTAGATCCCACATGGTTTCATGCCGCATCGACGAAAAGCATCGAGCTTTGCCGAAATCGTGAGCCGCAATTCATGTATGAAATCCAGGTCTTCCGCATCGGCGACATGGCTATCATTTCTCTGCCCGGCGAGCCGTTCGTGGAAGGTCAATTGGAGATTAAGACCAGGTCGCCTGCGAAGCTCACCTTCATCGCTCACATGTCCACGCAATACGTCGGCTACCTCCCCACGAGCGACGCCTGCGCAAGACCAGGGCACGAAACCAACGCCAACTGCACCTACTGGGCCAAGTTTGCGCCGGACTCGTTGGAGCGCATCGTCGAAGCGACGGTGGCAATACTGACGGAATTATTCGAAAATGACTGAGAGGTGATAGATGCCCCTGAGCAACGACTTCATCAAGCAGTTCGCCACACCTGGGGACGACTACCGTCCGCACATCATGTGGTTCTGGAACGCCCCGCTTGAGGAAGACGAGGTGCGCCGACAGGTACGGGACTTCAGGGACGCAGGCATCCTCGATTTCTACATCCACCCCATGTACGGTTTCCCGGTCGATTACCTGTCCGAGGAAATGTTCGAGGCCATCGGCTGGGCTGTCGATGAGGCCAAGAAGCACGGCATGCGCTTCTGGATCTATGACGAATACAACTGGCCCAGCGGCTCCGCAGGCGGGTACCTGATCCGCGACAACCCTGATCGTCGCATGCTCGTGGTGACGAGCGACGATCAGGCATCGGAGCATGAACCCCAGGACGATCACGCTGCCTGGCAATGCGTGGACGAATCGGGCAAAGCGACCGTCTTCCACGAGACGCCACAGAATGGGGTATGCCCTTTTGCGCAGTGGTCGCCCTTCTGCTGGGGGCAAGAGGGCTACGGCGATGTTTCCGACCCGGAGACGGTACGGGCATTCATCGAGCTCACTCATGAAGCCTACCGTAGCCGTTTCCCTGGAGAGCTGGGCAAGACGATTGCCGGCCTCTTTACGGATGAGGTGTCGTACTGCCTGGCCGGCTTCTACGGCGAGTCCGAGCGCCCTCTCCCCTGGACTCATGGCATGCGCGAAACGTTTCTTGAGCGCCATGGCTATGACGTCGCGGCGCACCTCCCGAGCTTGCTGGCGAACGTGGGAGATTACCGGAGAATCAGGTGCGACTACTGGCACTACCTGACCGACCGCCTGGAGAGCGCCTACTACCGGCAGTGCGCGGAGTGGTGCCGAGAGCAGGGGCTAACGCTCACGGGACACCTTTCGGGGGAGGAGCTTTTCCGCCACAACATTCTCTTCTTCGGAGATTTCTACCGGTGCCTCCGCTGGCTCGACATCCCCGGGATCGACGCCATCTTCCCTCGACTGAACCACGAGGCCGACCACTTCATGGTCGCCGCTAAGAGCGGGGGGTCCGCCATCCGCCAGCTCGGAAGCGACCGACTGCTCTGCGAAACCTACACGGGCAGCGGCTGGGAACTCACGCCCGAGCAGATGAAAATCATCTTCGACAAGCTCTCCCTGGGCGGTGTCAACCTCCTGCAGTACATGGGCGCCTACTACTCAATCGCCGGCATGCGCAAGGTGCTGCCGGGCGGGTATCCACCCTCACACGGCCACCAGAATCCGTTCTGGCCGTTCTATCGGACGTTCGGCGACTATGTCGCGCGTATCTGCCAAACGCTGGCTCTGTCACGGTCCACCGGGAAGGTCGCCGTACTGCACCCGATCACCACAGCGTTCTGTGAGTGGGCGGGTAGTGCGGAAGACCTGGCCCGGGGAGTCCCGGGACCGCCCGCCTTCGAGGCGATGCAGCAAGCCTTCCTTGCTGTGACAAACCTGCTCCTGGAACTCGGAGTCGACTACGACTACCTCTTCGAGGACGTCCTGGCTTCTGCGAACGTGGACCGTGGGACCGTTCTGACCGCCGAGGCTGAGTATGAACTGCTGATCTTGCCAAACGTCACTTGCCTGACTCGGAAGATCGCAGAGAAGCTGGCAGGTTTCCTGGAAGCCGGGGGACGCACGGTCTTCGTCAACAGCGTGCCCGGCTGGGCGGAAGGCGATCCCGCGCTCCTCAAACGAGTGACCGATCATCTCTCGGCGCTGCCGGACAACGAGGGGCGTGAAGCGGCCGCCGCACTCCAGGAGGGGACGGGCACACATCTCTTCGGCCGGGATCGCGTGACCTGGATCGTGAGCAACGACCTGCCACCCGACGCCCGGGACCCGCTGAGGAATGCCCTCGATGCCGTCATTCCACGCGAATTCCGGGCCCTGCCCGAGATGCCGTCCTCCGTGCGGGCAAGTCGGCGGGTGTTCGACGGCGAGCCGCTGCTGTTCCTCTACAACCAGGGAACGGAGCGCGTGTCCGTGCCCTTGCCTGCTGACGTCAACACAGTCCTTGATCCCGAAACAGGGGACGCCGGGAGTATCGACGCGAACGTTGACCTAGCTCCGTTCCAGACGCTTATTGCAGCCCGGACCGACGGGCCGGGCTGCGCCAGCCGGGGACCGGAGCAGAGCTGGACGCAGGAGATGGTGTTGGGCGAGGCCGAGTTCTCACTCCTCGAGGCGAATTTACTGGCCGCCGCCTGGCAGGTCCGGACGTCCGATGCCGAGGAGTGGCAGTACCTTGACGGACTGCACTTCCCCGCCACATGTGCGGTTCAGCCCGGCGACGAGTATGAGCTCAAGTGGACCTTCCGAATCGAGGAAGGTGCGGAGCCAGTCGAGATCGTGACCGAGGATCTGACCGAAGCGTTTCATCTCGAGCTCAACGAACGTCCGCTCACCGGCTTCGAGTGGGCGCGGATCTGGGATTGGCGCAACCTGCGGGCAGACATCCGTGCTCTGGTCGTGCCGGGCGAGAATGTGGTCACGTTCCGGAGCCGCACACCCGGATGGGATGGGCCTCACACGCCGCCACTCACAGCGATCCGCGGCGATTTCTGCGTGGACGACGGGTGCCTGGTCAAGACACGAGGGCGTCTCGGCTCCGGGTCATGGGCTGAGGCGGGCTTTCCAAACTACACAGGCACGGCACGGTACCGCTGGCGATGCGAGTTGCCGCCACTGGGGGGCCGCGTCTGGGCTCATGCAGAGGAGGTCGCCGCAGTGGCAGCACTGATTGTCAACGGGCATCGTCTCGCACCGCGCCTCTGGCGCCCCTACACGTTCGACCTTACCGATCTCGTGTTGCCGGGACCGAACGAGATCGAGTTAGAGGTCACGAGTTGCGCGACGAACCTATTGGGTTTGAACCAGCCTGAGCTCTTCCTGAAAGGGAAAGCCGCGACGGCCCGACGGGAACGCCAGGCCGCCGGGCTGCTGACGCCCGTGTCCATCAGGTGGTGAAGACGGTCCCGAGGATGAAGGACCGGCTGAACGTTCAGTCCGAGTTTATGCTAACGCCTGAAGAAATGCAAATCTATCAAGATAGCTGAGCCCGAATCAGGAGGCTGAAAATGATATCACCGCCATCATCTCATATCGGCATCGATATCGGCGGAACATTTACCGACATTGCTGTCTTGGGCAGTGACGGTTCGCTCGCTGTCCGGAAGGTCCTTTCCACGCCGGAGGACTACGCCCGGGGTATCATTCAGGGGCTTCGCGAATTGATTGAAGATCGCCGGATTTCAGAGGTTTCCATTGAGAGAATCGCACATGCCACGACTGTTGCCACAAATGCGATCCTGGAAGGCAAGGGAGCCCGGACTGCCCTGATCACGACAAAAGGATTCCGAGACGTTCTCGAGATGCGACGAATTCGGATCCCCGAGCTTTACAACCTTTTTTACAGCCCGCCCAGTCCTCTTGTTCCACGCCGCCTGCGATTCGAATTGGATGAACGAATGGACTCTCGCGGCGGGGTGCGGGAACCTCTCCAGCAGGTGTCCCTGGAAAATGTCCTGAACACCGTGCAGCAGCAGGAGATCGAAGCACTGGCGATCTGTCTGCTCCATTCCTATGCCAACCCGGAGCACGAACTCCGGGCGGTCGCCGCGGCCCGGGAGTCGCTTCCCGATGTATTTGTCACCGCCTCCTGCGAGGTCCTTCCTGAAATCCGCGAATATGAGCGTACGAGCACGACAGTGATTAATGCCTACCTCGGGCCGGTCGTGCAGCGATATCTGAATTCCCTGAGCGAACAACTCCAGTCAATGGGCATTCGTGCGCCGCTGGAGGTTCTGCATTCAGGGGGCGGAGTGATGACAGCCGACTCGGCGCAGAAGAAGCCCGCCCACCTGATTGAATCCGGACCCGCGGCCGGGGTGATGGCCGCAGCCTGGATGGCCGGCAAAGCAGGCTACACAAACGTGATTACCCTGGACATGGGCGGCACAACCGCCAAGACCGCCATAGTTGAGAACGGAACCGTTGCCCGGACTTCCGAATATGAAGTCGGTGCCGGTATCAACCTGAGCAGCCGCCTGGTCAAAGGCGCAGGATATGCGCTCAAGCTGCCTGTCATCGATATCGCGGAGATCGGAGCCGGCGGCGGGAGTATCGTTTCGGTTGACCGGCACGGCCGGCTCCGGGTCGGGCCGGAAAGTGCCGGCGCTGACCCCGGGCCCGTCTGCTACGGGCTTGGAGGCGATGAGCCGACCTTCACGGACGCCGCCGTCCTTCTCGGCTATCTCAGTCCCGATGCTCTGCTTTGCGGGAAGATGAAACTGGAGACAGATCAAGCGAGGAGGATATTCGAGGAGAAAGTGGCCAGACCGATGCAACAATGTCTGATGAAGGCCGCCTTTGGGGCTTTTACACTGGCCTGTGCGACCATGATTCGGGCCGTGAAGTCCGTTTCTACGTATCGCGGAAGAGATCCGCGTGAGGCCGCCCTGTTGGCGTTCGGAGGGTGCGGGCCCCTCGTAGCCACAACCCTTGCACAGGCTCTGGGCATGCGAGAGGTGATTATTCCGCCGCATCCCGGCCTGTTCAGTGCCTTCGGGCTGCTTGTGTCCGAACCCGAGCATGAATCCGTCCGAACCTGGTGTCGCAGACTGGAAGAGGTCAGGCCCGAAGACTTGAACCGGCTCTATACCGAACTCGAGTCGCAGGCGGTGGAGACGCTCGTTGCCGAAGGATATCGCCCCGAACAGATTCGAGTACGGCGGCTTGCCGATTTGCGCTATGTCAACCAGACCACCGAGCTGACCGTGCCTGCACCCGGCGTTCCGCTTGGACCCGGGGAACTAACGACATTGGCGGAGGCATTCGAGCAGGAGCACCTCACGACCTACGGCCACCGGGCAAACCATGACCCCATCGAACTGGTCAACCTCAGGATTGTCTCGAGCGTCATTCGAGAGTTCGGAGCGGATGAGCCCCGGGACCTGTTCCGTGCGGATCACCGGGAAGAGAACGTCGTAAAAAACGGCTGCAGAAGAACCTTTTTCGGGCCGGACGGCGATGACCTGAAAACCGTGGTTTGTTCACGGCAATCCCTCTGCGCTGCGCCCACTGGAGGACCTTTGATCATCGAAGAATTGGACTCAACCACCGTCGTGCCGCCAGGTTGGCAGGCATCTTTGGACGGCTTCCAGAACATCATTCTTCGACATGCCTGACCACGGTGTGAGAGAGTGGACATGAACAAGACAGACCCTGTAACTCTTGAAGTCATTCGCAACGCCCTGGAAATGATCGCTGATACAATGGCGCTTGTGCTGATGCGCAGTGCCTATTCATCAGTGGTGCGAGATTCCATGGACTATTCCACCGCGCTGTTTGACGCAAAAGGCAGAATGATCGCCCAGGGTCTCACGACCGCGCTGCATCTCGGCTCGTTTCCCGTGGCCATCGCAGAACTCACCCGGGCATATGAAGGCAGAATACATGCGGACGACGTGTTTATTACCAATGACCCTTACGGTGCCGGCGGCATGCATCTGCCGGATATCTATCTCACCCTGCCCATATTTTTTGCTGGCGTACTGGAGGGCTTTGCGGTTGCCCTTGTCCACCATGCAGACGTTGGCGGGATCGCACCCGGGAGCAATACGTCGTTCTCCACCGAGATTTACCAGGAAGGTCTCCGCATTCCACTCGTCAAACTTTACGACCGGGGAACACCCAATGATACGGTATTCAAATTTATTGAAAAAAATGTCAGGGTACCTGTGGAAGTCGCGGGCGATATGCGCGCCCAGCTCGCTGCCTGCCGCCAGGCTGAACAGGCCTATATGCAGCTTCTGGAAAAATATGGATCGGATTCGCTGGGGCATTATCTCAACCAACTTCTCGAACTCGCCGAACGCATGATGCGGGAAGAGATTCAGGCCATCCCAGACGGCAGCTATGAGTTCACGGATTTCATCGACGGTCTGGGCAGCGAACCGGAACCGATCCGGTTTCAGGTGACCATCACGATTGCCGGCGAGGAGGCAGTCGTGGACTGGAGCGGGAGCGCGCCGCAGGTGAAAGGCGGCATTAATGCGCCCTTCCCGATGACTCTCTCAGCATCCTACCTTGCTTTCCGATGTCTGGGAGGGCGTGATATCCCCAACAATGAGGGTTATATGCGGCCCATCCGGGTTCTCGCACCGGAGGGTACGATTATGAACCCCGTCCTGCCTGCCGCCTGCTCAACCCGCGGGATTACGGGCTTTCGGATGCTGGACACCCTTCTGGGCGCGCTGGCCGGGGCCGTTCCGGACCGTGTGCCAGCGGCAGGGGAGGGCGGCGCAACGTTTCCCTCGATTGGCGGTTATCACGAGGGCGAGCCATTTGTCTTTACAGAATCCGTTCTCGGCTGTTCAGGAGGTCGGCCGGATCGCGACGGCGCCGAAGGCGTTCCCAATCCCGGCGCCAATCAATCTAACCAGCCCGTCGAACTCATCGAAGCACGTCACCCCATTGAGATATTGCAGTACGGCCTGGTCATGGATTCCGGCGGACCGGGAAAATACCGGGGCGGGTTGGCGCTCATGAGAGAATACAGGATCCTCGCGGAGGAAGCCGTTTTGAGCATGCGATCGGACCGACGGGCGCATCGGCCGTACGGGCTACAGGGCGGCCTTTCCGGGTCTCCAACCTGCAATACTCTCTATTCCGGTCCGAACCAATCACTTCTTCCTGTGCTTCCAAGCGAAGCGATCGTGTTAAGGAAAGGAGAGATCCTGCGCCATCTTCAGGCAGGCGGCGGCGGCTGGGGCACGCCTGTGGAACGGAATCCTCAAATGGTCCTGGAAGATGTACGGAATGATAAGGTCAGCCTCGAGCAGGCCAGGGAAGTTTATGGTGTGGTGATCGACCCCCTAACACTGAGTATGGATGAAGAGGCAACAGCCACGACCCGGCAGAGGATGCTGGCAGCAGGCGAACATGAAAATAGGGCATCGGCGGATCTCTCTGCAGAAGACCTTTCCAGGATACCGAGTCGGGCGGCCCTGGCCGGCAGGGTCAGCTCGAAGGAAATGGCGGACCGCGTCGCCTCGTTCCATGTCGTGGGAAGCGAAGTCCTGTCGCTCAAGGGTTCGCCCGCCTGGCCGCCGCCGGAACATGTCCTGGCCGCCGCCGAACAGGCCATAGGCGAGAATGCAATGGCTCCTTCCAACGGCTTCCCCGAACTTCGGAAAGCCATCGCGGCAAGATGGGAAACCGATGACGGGATCCGACCGGACTCGGATACGGAGATCCTGATCACGCACGGCGCCATGCATGCCATGAGCATCGCGTTTCTGGCGCTGCTCGCGCCGGGCGATGAGGTTCTGATGTTCAGTCCGGGATTTCAATTTGGCGGCCCGCTTCACCTCGCCGGCGCCGTCGCGGCCTGCGTGCCGACTCACCAGGAACAGAACTGGCGCTGGGACCTCGAGGCCCTGGAAGCGGCCTGTTCGTCAAGGACCCGCATGGTAATCCTGAATTCGCCCGGAAATCCGACAGGATATGTGGCGTCAAAGAGAGATCTCGAGGCGGCCGCGGAGCTGGCCCTCAGGCACAATCTCTTGATTCTCTCTGACGAGTGCTACGACAAGATGGTCTATGACGGGCGAAAGCACTTGAGGGCGGCCTCCATTCCAGAGATCCGGGACCGGCTACTGACATTGTGTAGTTTTACCAAGAGCTATGCGATGCAGCCGTGGCGGTTGGGGTATATTGTCGGGCCCCCGGACCTGATAGCTGCTTGCCGGAAGGTGCTTGAGTGGAATGTGCTCACCTGCAGCCATATCGCCCAGCGGGCAGCGCAGGCGGCATTGGAGGGACCGCAGGACTGGGTGCACGAGATTGCCAGGCGGTACCAGCAGTACCGTGACCTGATGATAGAGGGCATGGACCGGGCACCGGGGATTTCCTTTGCCGTCCCGGCAGGAGCGCCATTTCTATTTCTGAACATACGCGGACTCGGCCTTCCCAGCGCGGAATTTGCCGAAGCGCTGCTTTCAGAATACGGCGTCGCTGTCGAGCCCGGCGGACCGTACGGGTCCGGAGACCATGTGAGGCTCATGTTCGGCGGTACCGAAAAGACCATACAGGAGGCAGCAAACCGATTCCGGAAGATAGTGGGCAACCTTGCGTTGTCCGGTCAGTAGTGCTTCTCGAAGATAGTGTCCAGCGCCATCGTTAGCACTGTATGCAGCGAGAATCGTTCGTGCAGAATTTCTCATTGATCAGCCGACAGATTCTTTTGTTTTAGAAGGAGACGCTATGACTACATCCGACCGACCCAATGTCCTCCGGGCCGGCGGTGCGCTGATTGACATAACGCCGAACGCAGGCACACACTTGGGCGGCACGTGGGGCGTGTTACGCGATGCGCGCACGGTGGCGGAACCGCTATACACCCGGGCTCTCGTGCTGGAATCCCGCACACGGAAACTCTGTATCGTCCAACCAGACCTGGAAATCGCCACGCTTCCGTGGACGCAGAAGATTCGCCAGGGCATTGAGCGCCGCTGTGGAATCGCGCCCGACGACATCATGGTACATCTTCCGCAATCCCATTCCACGCCGCCCCTCGGCAACTTTGTCATCGACGAGGCGCTGCCCAACATTCCGCCTGAACTAGAGTACCTCCGCGGCTCCCAATCTGAGTACTGCGAGTACGCCGTCGGCAAAATCCTTTCGTGCGTTGAAGCCGCGGACAAAGCCTTGCATCCGGTCCAACTCGGCGCTGGCCGGGCGGTCCGTGATGATCTGGCCTTTAACCGGAGGGGAGTAACTCGCGACGGGGGCATAGTGATGCCGGGACAGTTCTCCAGGGCGTCCAGGCCGCTGGGCCCCACGGACATCGCCTTCCTCGAAGGTCCGACGGACCCCGAGGTGGGGATGGTGTGTCTGCGCAATGAGAAAATGAAGATGAGCGCTATGCTCCTTCACTTCACGTGCCATCCGGTCAATGTGTTCGCCACGCAGCACTACACCGTCTCGCCGGACTGGCCGGGCGTTTGGTGCGCCGGGATGCAGGAGGAATGCGGTGAAACGTGCGTTCCCCTGGTGCTCAACGGTTGCTGCGGCAACATAAACCCGTGGCCCGCATTCCACGCCGATTTCGTCCCGGACCACCGGCGCATGGGGCGCGCGCTGGCCGAGACCTCACGGCACATCCTCAGTGCACTCACCTTCGAAGAAGAGGCCACGCTGGACGCACGAGTGAAGCTCGTCCCGCTCCCCTTGAAGAAGGCCGATTCCGCCGACCGCGCAGCCGCCGAGAAGCTCCTCGCCGAGCACCCCGAGCCGCGCTGGGATGAAGATAGTACGCCTCGCCGCGTGAACGCCGATTGGATGGATGCGGCCATGCTGATGAGCGTGGAGCGCGAGCGCGAGCGCTCCCCAGAGCTCGCCTATGAGATTCAAGTCCTGCGCATCGGCGACATCGCCCTCGTCGGACTCCCCGGCGAGCCCTTCGTCGAAGGCCAACTGGAGATCAAAGTCCGGTCGCCCTTCCCCTATACTTTCGTCGCCCACAACACAACCGACTTCGCCGGCTACATCGCCCCGCGTCACAGTTACCCGCGGGGCGGGCATGAGATTCGTAACAAGCCGGCGAAGTGGGCGAAGGTGGAGCCGGGGTGTCTGGAGAAGATCGTGGAGGAGGCGGTGAGGTTGCTGGACGAGATTGGGACCTAAAGGATTGTGCGGGTTTATGATTGCGCGGGGGCATGCCGGACCCCGATTGGGTCTTTACACGACGGTCCCGAGGAGGATTTGCCATTGAATGTCGCTCATCTGGTGGCTAGAGCGGGGACCGCTTTCAGCGAAAAGCCCGCGATCGCAATTGGTAAGAATGCGTACTGCTCCTACGGAGACCTCTACAGTCGCGTATCGACCATGGCAGGTCGATTCCTCGATCAACTCCATCTCAAACCCGGGGACCGCGTCGCACTCGCCATGCAGAACTGTGCGGAATTCCTCGAAGTGATGTACGCTGCCTGGCATGCCGGGCTGTGTACAGTCCCGATCAACGCCAGGCTGCATGCGCGTGAGTTTCAGTATATCCTCGAGAACTCAGGCGCCCGCTGCTGTTTTGTCACCGCTGACTTGCTTGAGACGATTGATTCGCTTCGCGATCTGATACCTTCGCTCGAGTATGTGGGCTGTGTATCCTCATCCGATTACAAATCCCTGCGACAGGGCAAATCGGTTCGGATGGCAGAACGTTCGTCCGACGATCCCGCCTGGATATTCTACACGAGTGGTACGACGGGTCGCCCCAAGGGAGCTGTGTTGAGTCATCGCAACTTGATGGCGTTGACGCTGAATTACTTTGTCGATGTCGATGCGGTCTCATCAGAAGATTGCATCCTGCATGCAGCTCCCCTCTCCCACGGCTCGGGTCTGTACAACCTCTCCCACGTCGCTGTTGCGGCAAAACAGGTCATCCCGGCGAGTGGCCGGTTCAATCCTGATGAAGTTTTCGACCTGATTGTCTCCCACGAAGGGATGACGATTTTCGCAGCGCCGACAATGGTGAAACGACTGGTCGATCATCCCACCAGCCGCAGCGCTAATACGTCAAACTTAAAAACGATCGTGTACGGCGGTGCGCCGATGTATGTAGCCGATCTGAAGCAGGCCATAAATCTATTTGGCAACAAGCTGGTTCAGATCTACGGTTTAGGCGAAAGCCCGATGACGATTACGGCGTTGTCGAAAGGGCTGCATGCCGAGAAAGATCATGCTCGGTTTGAAGAACGGCTTCAATCGGCGGGGATCCCTCAGTCGGTGGTCGAAGTCAGGGTGGTCGATTCGAATGACCGGGTGCTCCCTCCTGGCGAAATAGGCGAAGTGATTGTCAGGGGTGATGTTGTCATGTGTGGATACTGGGAAAATCCGGAAGCAACCGAAACGACCATGCGAAACGGCTGGCTGCATACGGGCGACATGGGTACGTTCGACGAGGACGGGTTTTTGACGTTGAAGGATCGCTCAAAGGATCTCATTATCAGTGGGGGCTCCAACATCTATCCCCGGGAGGTGGAGGAGGTCCTGCTGATGCATGGAGCCGTCCAGGAGGTATCGGTGATCGGCCGGCCACATCCAGAATGGGGGGAGGAGGTTGTTGCTTTTGTTGTAGCGGAGGATGCCAGTGAAAAGATGGAGGACGAGCTGGATGTGCTCTGTCTCGATCATATCGCTCGCTTCAAGCGCCCCAGGGCCTATTTCTTTGTGGATAGTTTGCCCAAAAACAACTACGGAAAGATCCTGAAAACTGAGTTGCGACAGTGGCTGGATAAAGAAGACCTTGCAGGGTAATGAGGTGGAAAATTCCAGAATTCGAGCCTTCTCTGGGTGTCACGATGCCCTGCAGAGAACTATGAAACCTGGTGAGAGACGGAGAAAGCAGCGAAGTTGCAGGGAGGAAAGACCATAGCTGCTGACGCCCATGGCCATCAGGTGGTGATAGGAACATAATGTGCCAGAACATTACTGACGGCGGTGCAGCTCAGATAGTCGATCTCAGATCGGACTTTGTTGCCCGACCAACTCCGGCCATGGTTGAAGCGATGCTGCGTGCTGCGAGGCAACCCTGCGGCTTCGGGCTGCGCGAAGACACGATCGTTGCCGACCTCGAAAATCGCGCGGCGGAGGTCATCGGAAAGGACGACGCTCTTTTTGTGCCGACTTGCACGATGGCCAACCAAATTGCGCTACATATTCATTGCAGGCCCGGTGAGTTGTTCGTAACGGAAGCTGACGCCCACGTTGTGACGTCGGAGTCGGCCGCCACCGCCGCGCTGTCCGGTGCCATGCCGAAGATGATCCCGGCCCAGGCCGGTGCGCTTGACCTCGACGCTTTGCGTGATTCCCTCCGACACAGCGATGCACAGCACCCGCGCCCCGCCGCAGTCGCCCAGGAAAACACGCACGTGCGTTCTGGAGGTCGTGTCGTGCCCACGGCACACATGACAGCTATTTACGACATCGCCAGCAGTCAGGAGGTACCGGTGCACCTTGACGGCGCGCGGATCTTCAATGCAGCCGTCGCCTCAGGAATCCCGGCGCGTGACATCGCCATGACATGCGATACCGTTTCCTTCAATCTCAACAAAGGACTTGGTGCGCCACTCGGCGCGATCCTTGCCGGACCCGATGGGTTCATCGCCGAGGCGATGCGCATCAGACAAATGTTCGGCGGCGGTTGGCGACCGGCCGGCATTGTTGCCGCGGCAGGTATCGTTGCGATCGAGACGATGATCGAACGACTGCACATAGATCACACCACTGCGCGACAACTGGCAAATGATCTGTCTTCCCAGCCAACGCTTAGTATTGACAAGTCCCAGGTGGAGTCGAACATCGTGCTCGCACGTCCAAACACAATGCGCCCCGAAACCCTTGCCGCCGCGCTTGAACGTGAGGGCGTGCTGGTTTTGCCGTTCGGCGATGACGTGCGTCTTGTGACCCATCACGAAATCACTGAGAACGCCGTTGAGATCACACTGAAGGCGTTTCACTCAGTTCTCAGTGGAGCATCCCATGGCCCATAGGCTTGGCGTCGATATCGGCGGCACCTTTACCGATTTCGCACTGGTCGATAACGACTCCGGCGAACTCTCAACACACAAGCAATTGACCACACCGTCCGATCCATCGCTCAGCGTTCTGACCGGAATTGCAGCACTACTCAGCCGAACCGGCGTCGATATCTCCGACGTCACCGTCCTGTCACACGGCACGACGCTCGTCACGAATGCCGTCATCGAACGCCGCGGCGCGACGACTGGCATGTTGGTCACCAGGGGTTTCCGCGATGTCCTGGATATCGCCATGGAGCGTCGCTACGATTTGTTCGACCTGCGACTGGGTTTTGCAGAGCCAGTCGTCCCACGGGATCTGCGAGCCGAGCTTTCGGAACGCATCCTATTTGATGGGCAGGTTGAGACACCCTTGAATAAAAAAGAGGTCCAGGCGGCCGTCGCACACCTGGTTTCTGCGCATGGGATAGAGGCTCTGGCCATCTGTTTCTTGCATGCCTATGCCAATCCGGATCACGAAAACCAGGCCCGAGATACTGTCGCGAAGGCATTTCCCGACCTGCATGTTAGCACCTCGTCCGACGTACTGCCCTTCATGCGGGAATATGAACGCTGGTCGACAACCACGATCAACGCGTATGTGCGCCCGCTGACCGATCGCTATCTCGAACGCCTGGAGACCGGACTGTCCACCATGGGATTTGATGGTCGTTTTCTGGTGATGACATCATCTGGCGGCATGGTCACGCCTGAAATCGCGCGGCGCTATCCGGTGCGGCTTATCGAGTCGGGGCCGGCCGCCGGTGCCCTCATGGCGGCCAATTTGGGACAGCGAATTGGCGAACCCAATCTACTGGCATTTGACATGGGCGGGACGACGGCAAAGGGCGCCCTAATCCGCAATGGCCGCCCCCTGCGCCGCTACGAGTTCGAAGTGGCGCGAGAGCATGACTTCAAGCAAGGCAGCGGTCTCCCACTCCGTATCCCAGTGATCGACATGATTGAGATCGGTGCCGGTGGTGGGTCAATCGCCAATGTCGACGAACGCAATCTTTTGGCCGTTGGACCCAAGAGCGCCGGCGCTGAGCCCGGACCAGCCTGTTATAGCCAGGGCGGCGACAACGCAACGTTGACGGATGCCAACCTGACCCTCGGCTATCTGGTTCCAGAGGCATTTCTTGGTCGGAATATGATCCTGGACAGCGAAGCCGCACATCATGCAATTGACCGGAATGTCGCCGAACCACTTCGGGTCGACACGATCCGAGCTGCCTGGGGTGTTCATGAGGTCATCAACGAGGACGTCGCGCGGGCATTCCGCACCCATGCTGCGGAAATCGGCTTCGACTACCGCCGCTGCACAATGATCGCGTTTGGCGGATCCGGTCCGGCACACGCTATTCGTATTGCTCGAAAGCTGCGAATCCCAAAGGTGGTTTTCCCCGTCGGTGCTGGCGTGATGTCGGCGATTGGACTCTTGATGACTCCGATCTCCTATGCAACCTTGCGCTCTGGGCGGGTCAATCTCGAAGAATTGGATGCAGATGGCCTCGACGCCGGATTCAATCTGGTTGAACGCCAGGCACGTTGCCTCCTTGCAGAGGCCGGCATTGACGACGCGCAGATTCAAATTGACAGGCGGCTTGACATGCGGTATTGCGGCCAGGGCCACGAGGTTGAAGTGCCGCTTCCGCCGGGCATTGACCGCAATGGCATTGCCGATCTCTTTTGCGAAACCTATGCCAAGATTTTTGCCGCCACGCCAATCGATACCGGAATTGAGATCGTCAATTGGAAAGTGGAGGCGAGCGGACCTGAGCCGGAATTCGCAGATCGCTATCGCCCATTCAGCGGCGCTCTGACCTCACAAGACCAGGTTGGTGAGGCCAGCATCTTCTGCGACGACGCAACGGGACTTGCCAATTGTCCTATCTACGATCGTTACGCCCTGGACCAGGGGCAGCACATAACGGGTCCTGCCCTCGTCCAGGAGAATGAGGCAACAACCGTCCTGAGCGTTGGCGACACGATCGAAGTTGATGACATGGGCAACTTGATTGCGACATTGGCCGGAGAGACGTCATGACCCAGTACGATCCCGTCAGTCTCAAGATCTTATGGGACCGCCTGGTCTCGATTGCCGACGAACTCGTCCTGTCGCTCGTCCGCACATCGTTCTCCATGAATGTTCGAGAGGGCTACGACCTGTCATGTATGATCTTTGACGCCAGGGCACACCTCGTGGCGCAGGGCAGCTACTCGGTGCCGTCCTTCACCGGAACGGCACCACAGACCATCGCTCACATGCTGCGTGCGTTTCCGGCCAACACGTTGAAACCCGGCGATGTCATCGCCACCAACGATCCATGGATGGGCACCGGTCACTTATTCGACATCAATGTCATGCGTCCGGTATTTCGTGGCGATCGCCTGACAGGGTTCACCATGAGTGTCACGCATCTGCCGGATATCGGCGGCAAAGGCATGGCGTCTGACTGCACGGAGGTGTACCACGAGGGCCTGCGCCTTCCCGTGTGCAAGCTAAGCGACGGTGGGCAGCTAAATGAACTCCTCCTCGATATCGTTCGCACCAACGTCCGCGTTCCGGAACAGACGGTTGGCGATTTGATGGCGAACATCGCTTGTAACGAAGTCGGCGGGCGGGCCTTGCTGGAGTTCATGGACGAGTACGGTCTCGATGAGATCGAAACACTCTCCGACGCCATCAACGATCACGCCGAGGCCGCAATGTGCGAACGCATCGCCGAGATCCCTGACGGCTCTTATGCCAATGCCATTGCAATTGAGGGGCCGGGCCGGCCAATTCAACTGGCCGCCAACGTCAGAGTAAACGGCAGTCATGTCGCCATAGATTTCACCGGCACTGAAGGCCCTGTGCGGGCCTCAATTAACGTGCCGTTCTGTTACACCCGCGCCCAGGCCAACTACGTGATCAAGTGTCTGACGATCCCCAATCTGCCGAACAATGCCGGCGCGGCACGGCCGATCGATATCTCGGCACCCGATCATTGCATCCTCAATGCACAACCGCCGTGGGCGACCGGTGGGCGACATTCGGTGGGTCACTTCGTTGTCCCGCTCGTGATGGGTGCCATGGCGCCGGCCCTGCCGGACCGTGTCCAGGCCGACGCCGCCATGATGAATGTCTTCAGCGTCCAGGGACGTCACCGTGACGGCGAGGAAATCTCCTCACTCTTCTTTCTCGCCGGCGGCCTCGGTGCCATGCTGGGGCAGGATGGCCGCGCCGTCACACCGGCGCCGTCCAACATGACTGTGGTCCCCACGGAGGTCTGGGAAAACCGCACGTCCATCACCATCGAAAAGCGTGAGATCCTACCCGACACAGGCGGCGACGGGAAGTGGCGCGGCGGCGACGGCCAGGAAGTGGTCTTTCGCAATGACACCGGCCATCTCCTCGAGATAGCCCTAATGGGTCAGCGAACCGAATTTGCAGCCAAGGGGCTACAAGGCGGCGACGACGGGGCACTTCGCCGGTACGAAGTCAATGGTCAACTGGTCGACCCCAAATCGCGTGTCGAGCTGTCACCCGGTGATCGGATTTCGATGCGCGAGGCCGGCGGCGGCGGCTTTGGCTCAGCCGCCGAACGCAGGGGTTGACCTCTAAGGCGAAGAGTCAACAGCCCGGAAGTTGATTCTCCTGGAGAATATCCATGGGTGAAACCTGAACGTGATGGCCTACAGGTCGTGCAGATTGTGCAGGAGAGCCAGATTTTCTTCGACCAGGACGTCGTCGATATTTTCAGCCAGAATGTACGCGCCGAAGGCTTTGGCCACCCAGACTTCGTACCCACCGCGGTGCAGCGAATCCCGCGTGACGAAATAGCCATAGCTGCCACACGAAGTACTGGCGCAAAGCGTATATTGAAAGGGACTGTACTGGCGCAATCGAAGAACGATTTCTGCGAATGGCTCGCCGGGAAAAGGGACAAATGCAATCGGCCCGAGAGCAGTGATCACCTGCCGGTAAGTTGTGCCAGGTAACGGTTCGGTTTTGTGGGCATGGATAACGGCTTCCCAGTGTTTGTACTCGCACATGCCCTTCCCTGGCTCATCTTTTTCGGATTTAGTCAAGGCAAACTCCCGCTCTGCTTCTTCCAGTGGCGGCAGCGACCGGTAAGGCATCATGATGTCTCCGGTAATGATGGACAACGGCAGGTCTTGGAACGTCTTGATGGACCGGTAAGCACGCATCGCATCCATACCCGCTCGCCCTCCGACTTCCATGAGCGCCATTTCGCCATCTCCGACGGCGCGGAGACTATTGGTGCGGGGAGCGATGTCACCTACGGCACCATTGACAAAGAAAGTCGGGACGCCCGTGAGGTGTTCCACCCGGTCGATCATGACACCTGGCCAATCGCGGGACACTGCCCTGTTGGCACTGGAGAAAACGGTTGGATGCGCGCCGTAGTGGATCAATGAGACAAGTGGCCCATCCTTCCCTTCAAATCGCAAAAGGGTCATATCGGGATCATAAGGCCCCCAGGGATTGACACCCAGGGCAACTTCGTGGTTTTCAAGGACCTCTCGTCGGTTGACCCCCACGTCACTCTGCGTTGTGCCGATGCCTACAGTTATAGGTATGGGTGATTGAGCAGCGGTGACGGCGGCTTCAATGCTTCTCTCGACGAGCCTATCGATATACGGTTTGTCCTTTTCGCTCCATCCCCAGCAATCAATGGTGCAGGGTCCACTGTGAGTCTGGATAGCACAGACAGTGATATGATCCGAAGGGATGCCTGTTCGATCATAGATTCCCTGGCGAATAGACTCGACTTCGACATCATCTACAATGCACACATCAAGGCTCAAGATGACGGCTCTCACGCTATTTTGTTCCAGGTAGAGCGCATTCGCGTTGAGTCGGTCGCGTACGGATTCGGCTCTGCGGTCTGGGGCCGGGTAGCCCAGCAGCAGACATCCCAGATCTGGGGTAATATCCGTTCGTGCAAATCCGGCCTGCAATCGAGTTTCCATGTGTTCTCTCCAATGAATGCTCAGACGGGGATCGTCGGCAGAAGCACGCCCGATGGGCGCTGCTTGTCCATATATACCTTGTTGCGTGCGGGTACCGTGTGTGTATGCCTTCCCATCGGCTCGCCCGTATTGGGATTCAGGTCCAGGCGGGGGAAATTGCTGCTGGATATATCGATCCGAATCCGATGCCCGGCCTGAAACAAATTACTGGTTGGGGGCAGAGGAATCTGAACCCGATAGACTTCACCGGGTTCCATGAGTTCTTCCTGTTCCCAGCTATTTCGATACCGCGTGCGAATCACGGAATCCACGAGGTTCATTGCATATCCGTCCGGATAGTCATCGTTGGCTGGCGCAAGGTCAATGAGCTTCGCGGTGAAATCGGTATCGGGAGCCGAGGAAGAAATCCACAATGTGACGATGGCGGATCCGGTTACTTCCAGATCCTCCTCCAGAGGAGATGTCTGAAAGACCAGCACATCCGGTCGATCCGCCAAAAGCTGGTAAGGGGGATTCGCGCCAAATACGTCGGCAGATTCCTTTTGATGGGCCGGCCCGGGAATGACGATGTTGCGCAGTCGCGTGACCGGCGAGAGAAATCGGCTCCACATCTGGTCCAGGTCTCCATCATCCTTCGGAAGTTCCATGATACCGCACAGACTGCCTCCAATCGTGGGTATCGGATTGGCGGGGTCGTAGGTGAAGGACAAGGGAGAGCTTTCTTCATCCGGCTCATCTGTACTCAGCAGGCCTTGCGAATGAAAGTGGTACTGGAGGGTATGGGTACGGGCCAACGGCCACTCCCACTCACGACGCCATCTTCCTCCGTGATGGTATTTTCCCTCGTCTGTTTTGCGACCTGTTCCTCCGCCCATCACAAATATACTCACAGGTGGGTCGTCTTCCTTTCCCGAAGACTTGCCTCTTAGCCATGCGGCAAAAAACCGGCGTTGTTCTTCGAAGTAGCTGCTTACACCCCAAACACTGTCAGATCCAAAATCTACATCTCCCGTGAAAGAAGAATCCCCTCTCATCCCCACGTGATTCCAGGGGCCCATCACCAGTCGCTGCGGCGAAAAGTTTTGTTTGGCCATTGCGGCAAAATAGCCCGTGACGGCTACCGCGTACGGGTCGTACCAGCCGCTTGAATAGGTGCCAGGAATGTCTGCGTGGCGTTCGAAATTCCGCTCGAAATCGTTGTATTCCCGCTCCCAGAAACTATCGTATTCTCCCCGATGATAGTAGTCAAAAAGCGTTTTTTCGAGATTGGGAACTGCGGATAGAGCAGTTTGACCGGGCTGAAACGGCATTGAAACGAGAAGCTCGCGAATCCCACGGAGATCGTTCCAGACAGCGTCCTGCGCTTCAGGGTCATTCTGGATTTCCTGTGCGTCCTGAGCATGGAGGTAAAGCGCCCAGAACATGTGCATCTGCATAGCCCCGCCTTCCCGAGCCTGGTGGTGATAGCTGTTGATGGGTGTTACGTCTGGCCAGATGGCGGTGAGATGCGGCGGACGGTGAAACGCCATTCGTGTCTGCACCAGAGCCGCGAAAGAACTGCCAACAGCCCCCACGCGTTTGTTTGACCAGGGCTGGGCAGCGATCCATTCTACCGTGTCATAGCCGTCCAGGCCGTCATTGATGTTGGCAACGTGGAAGTACTGACCCAAACCTTCGGAACGGTGTCGGCCTCGCAGGTCCTGGAGCACGGTCACATACCCATGTGGCGTAAAGAAGTCTCCTATTTCCTCATAGCGTGCATCGGATTTGTCATACGGGGTGCGACACAGAATTGTGGGAAAGGGCCCCGGCAGTGGGTCTCCATCGCGTGCTGGACGGTAAATATCTGTGGCCAGACGAGTACCGTCCCGCATGGAGACCATGACGTTTTTCGACAGGACGATTCCGTATTCAGCTTCACTATGAGGCATCCTTTGCTCCTCTGCCATATCAGTGTATTCCAGAATTCTCGCTCTGCTCTGTATCCGGAGACGTCCGGGTCATTCCCGGGTCAAAATCAGGTTCCCGTACGTATCTACGGTTCCCCGGTACCCGGGGTGGATAACGCTCGTGGAATCTATTTCTTCAATGATCGCAGGGCCATCCAAAATATTCCCCGCGGCGAGGGTATAGCGGTCGTAAATCGGACAATCCACAAATCCATTGCGCTCGGCAAAGTAAACGGGGCGGCTGGTTTTGAGAGCCGGAGCGTCTGAATTTGAATCAAGGCTACGGAGTCGGGGTTTTGCGATTCGGCCGATTGCTGAAAGACGGAGATTGACAAATTCCGCAGGTTCTTCAGGAGCGCTGTATCCGTAGGCCCGGTCGTGTTCCCGATGAAAGTAGATCAGCAGGGCTTCAATCCCGGCTGGTGTGAATTCAGTTTCGGAAAGCGGCACGGTCAATTCATAGCTCTGGCCTACATAGCGCATATCTACCTGGCGCAGGAAGTCCTTGTCCTTGTCCTGCACCCCTTCTTCCTCCAGTATCGCTCTCCCCTGTTGTTCCATATTGCGGAATGCCGTCGCCACCTTTTTGAGATCCAGCTTATCTACCTGACATATAAATGTTGTCGAATAGTCGTGCTTGAGATCTGTCACGAGCAGACCCATCGCCGAAGTGGTTCCCGGACTCATCGGAATCAGGATAGTCGGAATCTCCATTTCTGCCATCAGGCGGCAGGCATGTACCGGGCCTGCCCCGCCGAAGGCCACCAACACGAATTCTCTCGGATCGTATCCCCGCTGAACAGAAACCAGCCGGAGGGCGTTGACCATGGCCGCGTTGGCGATTTCCACAATCCCGTAGGCGGCTTCTACGGAATCCAATCCCAGCGGGTCAGCGCATTTCTGCTGAATCGCCATTCGAGCGGCTTCCGCGTCCAGTGCGATCTCACCGCCCAAAAAATAATCCGGGTTGAGGCGCCCCAGCACCAGGTTGGCATCGGTGATCGTGGGATCTTCGCCGCCCTTTCCGTAGCACACCGGGCCGGGATCGGCTCCCGCGCTATGTGGTCCCACCCGCAACACACCACCCGGATCTACCCAGGCGATTGACCCCCCACCAGCGCCAATTTCCACCAGATCAATGACAGGCGTGCGGATGGGATATCCCCCGCCTCTTGCCCCACCAGCACCCGCCTGAGCAGTAGCCCCGACCTCGTAATCCATGGTCACCTGAGGCCGCCCATCCTGTACGAGGCCCGCTTTGGCCGTTGTTCCGCCCATGTCAAAAGAGATCACATTGGGATGGCCCAGTGTATCGCCCAGATAGGTAGCTGCGATCACCCCGGCTGCGGGACCTGATTCGACGAGAAAAACTGGTTTTTTAGCTGCCGCTCCAAAGGTCAGAACTCCCCCACTGCTTTGCATCACCAAAAGTTGCGCCGTTAACCCTTCTTCTCGCAACCGAGTCTGGATATTTTCCAAATAGCGCGCAGCAATAGGCCGGATACAGGCGTTGATGACGGTGGTGCTGGCCCGAAAATACTCCCTGAATTCCGGTGATACTTCCGAAGACAGCGACACCATCGCTTCGGGAAAGTCCCTCCTCAGGATCTCTTCGACTCGCTGCTCGTGGGTGGGATTGGTGTAGGCGTGAAGCAGGCAGACCGCGATCGATTCCACAGCCTCCCGGCGCAGTTGGCTCGCCGCGGCGGAAACGGCCTTTTCATCGAGAGGTTCGAGAATTTTTCCCCTTGCATCCAGACGCTCCGGCACACCGAAGCAGAGGTAGCGCGGTACCAGCGGCCGGGGCTTTTCAAACTGCAGGTCGTAAAGCGACGGACGGATCTGGCGCGCGATTTCAAGCAGATCGCGGAAGCCACCGGTGGTGATAAAACCCGTCCGAGCGGTTTTGCCTTCGATAATTGCATTGGTGACCACTGTGGTTCCGTGTACGATATAGCCCACTTCATTCGGTTCAATTTCTGATTCGCCCAGAATTCGACGGGTGGCTTCCATAAATCCGAGAGAAGGGTCCCCCGGTGTGGACGACACCTTGCCGACGCGGATGTCTCCAGTTTCTTCATCGATGAGCGTTGCATCTGTGAATGTTCCACCAGTGTCAATGCCCAGCCGGTACGCCATTCTTATGTTCCTCCAGAACCGGGTGGATGATCAGGTAATCTCGCTCCGCAACCTCATCGTTTCTCCATCGTTCACACGCCAGGCCTCCGTATCGATCTCCGTTCGGTAGATCTCCCTTGCTCGCTCCCGGCTGACCATACCGTTTCGCACGTCGCGCAACACGCGTTCGGGATCCCGATCCGCGGGCAGACCGTAGCCGCCGCCACCGCAGGTGCGATAGCTGACAATATCTCCCGGTTGAAGCTGGACGGTAGTTTTCGAACCAAGTCGGACGGTTTTTCCATTCGAATTGAGAAAATAACTGGCCGTGCGGCCAGGTTTGCCGCCGAAAAGGCCCCCGGGGCCCTTCCTGTCGCGATCAGCGAGGATGGTGAAGGAGGCTTCATGATCGGGGAAGAGGTAGTCACGCCGGAGGCCCAATCCGCCCCGAAATTTACCAGGGCCTTCGGAGTTCTCAACCAGTTCGTAGCGCGCGATGCGTACCGGGTAGTTGATTTCTGTCTCCTCAATGGGTGCGTTTTCGGTGTTCTGCCCATGAGTCTGAACGGCGTCCGGCCCATCGCTCGCGGCACGACCACCATAGCCACCGGCCAGGGTTTCCAAAAAGCAGTAATACTCGCCTGTGCTGGCGATAATTCCGCCGAATCCCGCATGACATACCATGGCTTTACTACCTGCTGGAATGTGATCGGGAAATGCGGGAGCCAGGGCCCTCAATATGACATCTGTTAGCCGTAATTGGGTCTCCCAGCCTCCGACAACCGGTGCGTGGGGAGAACAGTTGACAACCGTTCCCTCTGGCGCAACCATTTGAACCGTATTATAGAAACCCGCATTAACTGGCACATCCGGGTCAATGAGGCACTTGAGAACATAGGCACAGGCGGAAAAAGTCATCGCTACGGTTGAATTCACCGGTGCGCTACGCTGAACGTCAGAGCCGGTAAAATCAAAGCATATCTGATCATCCTGAATGCTGATTCGCGCGGCAAGGTGTACTGGCCGGTCCGTAAAACCGTCGTTATCCACCTGCCCATCGGCCGAAAAATCGCCATTCGGCAAATTTCTAATTTCCACGCGCGTGCGCCGTTCCGTGTAGGCAATCAATTCGCGAATGTAGAACGACACCGTGTCGCCACCTATGCGATCGGCGAGGGCACATAAACGGCGAACGCCTGTGTTATTGGCTGCGATTTGGGCACGCAGATCGCCTGCCATTTCGCGTTTCGAACGAATTTGCGCGAGGATGAGATCGAAGATATTGGGGACGAGTTCGCCCCGCTCAACGAGCTTGACTGGCGGAATGATGACGCCCTCCTGAAACACTTCCCTGAAAGCACCAATGCTCGCGGGGGCCCCTCCACCTACATCTACATGGTGAGCCAGGTTGGCAACATACCCCAGGCAAGTGTTGTTGTAATATACTGGTGAAATGAGGGTGATGTCATTCAGGTGTACGCCACCCAGGTAGGGATCGTTGGCCAGGATAGCGTCACCGGGACCCAGATTTTCAGCCCCGTATGCTTCCACCATCCTGGGTACAAGTAAGGACAGGGAGCCGAGATGGACGGGCTGCGCGAAAGCCTGAGCGACGACCCGAACCCGGCTGTCAAAAAGGACACAGGAGAAGTCGGCTCGGGTTTTAATATTGGTGGAGTAGGCACTGCGGCGCAGGGCAATCGCCATTTCTTCCGTGGCTTCGGACAGCGCATTGCGGATGACCTCAAATCGGATGGGATCAATCTGGTTGGCGTGTGGCATAGGCGTTCTTTCTGTATCAGTCCCAATGCTGGATGGAAGCGAGGGTGATCCAATATATATAATTTAGTGATGATCATTCCTATTCAATTCCGACGGAATACATCCGCTTTCGGAGAAAATGCCATGACATCATCCAGCGGAAAGACCGGTCGATTACAAATCGTATGTCCAAGGCTCTGCAAGTTCGCGCTTGTCGCCCCGGGAGCGTCAACATTAATCAACTTCGCGCACCAGTCGGCGAACATGTGGGGCTCGCAATGAGGCGACTTTACGACAACCAGGTCGAATTTCTTCGGATCCTGCCCATGAGCGTAAAACCACGATCGGTCAAACAGGCTGACTGGCCTTGTACCGACCACAAGAGTATAATTATCCACCTTGAGAACGGCGGTATTTCCCGAATTCCAGTGCCAGCCGAAGGTCTCGCTGCGAAAAACGCCATCTGAAAGCAGGTGAACCCTGGCCTCTATCTTTAGTGGTTCGTACCTGGCCCTGTCGAACACGCCGCCTACGGTAGTGCGGATGGTGGCGCCTATGCCCGCGTCGAAAGCTTTCTGGACGGCAGCGGGATCCACGACCGGTGCAAGGACCATCCCGGAATATCTCTGACACATCAGTTCTCGCACAATGGCATTGCTATCACCCGATGCGCCAGAACTGGTCGCGTCGGCTGCATCCATCATGACGACGGTTCCAGAATCGACTTCTGCAGCGAGCCGGACGCTTTCTTCGAGACCCGTCAGAGGCACCTGCATCTTTTCGTGATGCTTCCAGAACCGGTTTGCCAGATCTACCGCGTATTGGATGGCGGCAACTTCATCGCCATCCATGACAACGATACTATTTGTTCGAAGCTCCGGAACATCGGTGAACGGGTTTCCCCACATCACGCCCGCAGAAAGACCCGCTTCGCTGGCTTCGATCTGCTTCGCCAGTTGAATACATTCTCGAATCGCCCCGGTCTCAGTAATCATTTCATCGCCACGCACCAGCGCCGGGATCTTGACTCTTGCAGTCACAGGACGGATGTTTCCATCCAGCATCTTGATCAACAGAAAGGCCGCGCGCTTTCCTGTTTCAACAAAGTCAATATGCGGATAGGTGTGGTACGTAACGACGGCATCACAGTGCTCGAGCATCCGATCAGTGAGGATACCGTGCAGGTCCAGGGATACCACAATCGGAATCTGGTCACCGAGAATGCGGCGGGCTTCCTGTAGCAAGTAGCCTTCGGGATCATTTTCGCTCTCGGCCTGCATGGCACCGTGAAGCGAGAAATAAGCTCCATCCACCTCACCGACATCCCGGATACTTTCGAGAAACTCATCGCTCAGGCGGTCAAATCCGCCTTTTGAAAGCACACCTCCAGACGTATTCGCACACGCTCCGTATGTGGGCACGAGGAGAAGCGCCTCTTCTCGGTCCAAAACGCTCAGAGCACCGCCGACTTCGTGACCGACGCCGCGATGGAAATCGAGCATATCAGGCCCACGTACGATTCGAAAATCGTCGTACTGGCTGGGCACGGGATTAAACGTCGAGACTTCTTGCTTGCACTCTGCAATGATCACTCTATCCATGATTTTCTCCATAGGCCGCACAGAGCGAATCAGGGCTCGACCCACACCGGGCTGGACCAGGCCATTTGACCGTCTTCTCGCATGAGACGACCATAGTAGTAGTCCATGCCGCCCGAGCCTCCGTCTTGCGTATCCCAGAGAATTTCGCATTCGCCGGGTTCAATCTTCTGGATGGTTTCGCCGTTCCGCACAATCTCAATAAGCGTAAAGGGGGACTCGCTGGCAGCTTCCAGACGGATCTGACGGGGACCGTCGTGCCTGACGGTGGATCCCATAAAAGCACCACAGACTTCGAAGCGGAGGTACACGCGGACATTCATGGTACCAAAAACGCGGCGGTTCCACATAGCTTCGAATGCGGCTTCACGGGTGAGTTCCTTCGCCCAGAAACCCATGATGCCCTGCCGTGCGGTGAGGTGGGATTGCGCCATGTTTTGCAGGCTGGAAAGGTCGTCTCCTGGCCTTCCATCGTGGATGTCTCCGCTACCAATGATGCCGAACCGGTAGCCCAAATTCAGAGCATCAATGACGTGCTGACCGTCTGTTTCACCGCCCTGAACCCGGATGGGATAGGGGTTGCCCTGGTGTTCGGCCCTTTCGCTGCATGCCCACACAGAGTGAATTTCTACAAGGCGTTCCATTTCGGGATCGTGCCCCGCGTGCCATTTGACACCCATCTGGGTATTGGCCGAATGGTGCGGGACGAGGAGGGCACCGTGCTCTCTGGCGGCTCGATAGAGACCTTCCAGGTCCTGATAGGGCGAGTCCGTAGCGCGAAGAATAGGACCGTAGTCGCCCGGGTAATAGACGTTTCTGTGACCGACTTCGAAATTGGTCCATTCAAGCGCCACGAGTGTGGCAAATCGACCCGGTTCATAGTGATCGTTTGCGACGCTGACGAAGTAGTCCCACTGTCGATCTGTCAGGGCTTCGGCGTGATCAGTCATTGAAAACAGGTCCAGAAATCCTTCGTCGCGGGCAAAACCATAGACTTCCTCGGGAGAACGAATAGCGTCGCTAAAAATGGTGTGGGCGTGGGTGTCTCCCCAGAAAAGGCGTTCTACCGGGGGATCCTGACAGACGCGAATGGGATTGCTGCGGGCCTGCTTTCCATTGGCCGTGACGGTAATATAGTGGAAGCCTTCCCGAGTATAGCGGATTCCCGGTATGGCGGCAATAGGCCGACGGCCCCCTTCAAATGTATATGTAGCCGGCCCCTCATAGCCGTCACCGCCAGAAAGGTCAATCGAACCCTCGAATTCGGGCAGGACGTTGTCCTTGAAAGCCAATCCCCTTGGAGACAGGTTGTACCGGCTGCTCAATTGCGGCTCGGTCTGGTTGAGAGGGAAGCATTCGGGAGGGATCTCCCGGACCTCTCCGAGAAGCTTGAGCTTCAGCTCAAACGGCTCGCCGATTCCGACCACAGATGGGGCCACGATGAAAAAACCTGATAAGTCCATTGATATGACTCCTCCTCTCTCAATACCAGTGAATCATGTGTCCTTGACCGGGAAACCAGATGATATCTACCGCAAAAGATATTCCCACACCGACAGCCCAACCGACAACCAGACCCAGCGCAAAGGGCTGAAATCGCCTGTAGAGGACAACGCCTCCGATCTTCATAACCAGTGCCTTTACCAACCAGGCCAGAAAAATTGTGAACCCGATCCTCCGCATTGGCCATGAGGTGGAAAGCGGAAAGCCGATCGGAGAAAGGGGCCACCCCGGAAACCTGTAACGCAGAAAGGTCAACAAGGCAGAGACAGCCACTCCGATCCCAAAGAAAAAAAGGCGATTCCAGTCCGTGGAAAAGGGCGTTCGGATTTTCGTGAGTGTGTCGATAAAGGGAACCTGACTTCCCAGACCGAATACCCAGACGTTGAAGTTGTAGGCGCCCTGGCTATATCCCAGATAGAAGGTAACCACTATGGAAATCACGACTCCAGCAATGATCGCACCACCCAGTGCCGACATCAGTCCTCGTCGAACCTGGGGAATTCGATCCGCGAGCTTGCCCATTTGCGTGAACGAAGGCATGAACATAGCTGCCCCCCGGGTAACGAGCATATAGGAGAATACCATGGCCGTCATGCTTTCTGGAGGCATACCATATGACCCCAGAAGATATATGGTAGCCGACTGGCCCGTCACCGGTACGACGACATAAAGAAGGCCCGTCTCCGCTACGATACGGGCAACACCAAGGTATCCGACGAGAGTACAGAAAATCAGAATGAAGGCCATCTTATAGCTCATCCCCGCATGGTGCAGAAAACCGATCACATATACGAGTCCGAAGACCAACCCGAAAATAGCTATGCGGTAGGACATCATTTCTTCTGAACGACCAGCCTGGGCGGAACGGAAGGCCTGGTAGAAGACTTGCTTGATGTGATTTCGCCCAACCCAGAGTCCCCAGAAGACGATAAAACACATCGCCCCCCAGCTTTGCCAACCCACTGCGGGATTTAGAGAGGACCAGGGATCACCACGGGTGCCTATGGTGTACCCAAACCGGTTGAAAACGCCGCTTTGTAAAATGAAAAGTAAAAAAAAGAACCAGGCACTGAACAGGGCCTCGAGATTGACAAAGAAGGCGAAGGCAAAGGCGAAAAAGCTGATGTGGAAATCAATCGTTGGAAAACCGGTTGCAAAGGTAAACCACTGAGGCAAGAGCGGGAAAGCGGGAATACCGGGCATGAAGTAGCCTGGAATATTCCAGCAAACGATGCCACAAGAAACTGCGAATCCACCCCAGAAAATGCGGCCGTGCATATATTCCGGTAACCAACCCACAGCCCGCGACCTCATTGCCATATCGATCCCTACCCCGATGATGGGATAATCGAGGCGTTCGTAATCAGTCCATTGTTTTCTCAAGCATACGACAATACAGGCCGAGACCAGGGCAATACCCCCGGCAAAACTCAGCCACCAGAGAAGAGGACCAATCCAGACCTGCCAGGGAATCCGCATACCACCGGGCAATCCCTCAAAGAGATACCGCATGGAATCGCCCGAGTTTGATGGCGCCATCCAATCGGGAATGTAGGGATGAAAATAGATACCCCATCCGTTTTCCGGCGTCGCCAGATAATACGGCGTCGCCAGAATGCCGAGAACATATCCGATGAATCCATTGGTGGGCACGACACTGCCGACCAGCCCCATGCTCATTACTGTTGCCAATTCCGAAGGTGCAAGCGAAAACCGGGGGCCAAGCACTCGTCCGGCCACAGCGGAAAAGACGGTCAACAATAGAAAAAGAATAAAGTTGACCATCGGAAAATGGCTCAGGTTCCATGTCGAGGAATGTATGATGTAGTCGGACCAGGTCACCCAGAAATTTGCCAGACCAGCAAAGCAAAGCCCAATGAGTACCGAGCGAAGGGTCAACCCCCTATCTCGAGAAGATTCGGGCATCTGATCTTGACGGTCGCGTGGAGTTTCTAATGTTTGGGACACGTGATCACACTTAATTTTGGATTCACCATCTATCGAAGTTCGATGTCTTCCACATCCGGCACGGCTACAGTGTCTTCGTGTATGGGCTGGACAGCCTGGCCCCATGCCGAAATGGTGCGATAATCCCGATCCAGAATAGCTGTTTCACTGATGATATCTGCGGGATCCCAGTCTTCGTGGAGGCGTTTCAAGAGCTTCTCTCGCACATCCTGGTACCGCGTGTCCAGACCCAAATCATTGAGTTCTCCGGGGTCTTCTTTCAGATTAAAAAGCGCTGGAGGTGTAGGCTCATTGTACTTGTAGAGCTTCCATGCTCCCTTGCGGATCATGCGAGAAGGCACTTCGTTGGCTTCCCAGAGATGTTCACTGAAGGTTTCATCGACCCAGTTCGGATCGTCTTCTCCGCACATCTGGGGCCACAGCGAACGTCCATCGGTAGCAGGCATCGGAGGAGCGCCAGCCACCTCGGTCAGGGTTGGTCCAATATCCATGAGGTTGCAGATACTATCGCTGATTCCACCCGCTGGGATAACCCCGGGCAAACGGACAATGAGAGGTACGGAAACTGATGCTTCGTAGTAATTGCTCTTGGACCACAGTCCGTGTTCTCCTGCCATTTCGCCGTGGTCAGAGCAGTAGATGACCAGCGTGTTTTCCGCCAGCCCCGTCTCGTCCAGCTTCTGGAGCATCTGGCCGACGATGCTGTCAAAGTACTCGCACATGGCAAAATAGGCTGCCCGGGCCACGCGAATGCATTCCTCGGGAAGTGGTCTGTCCAGATCTCTCAGGCGTTTCAGCTTGCGGATAGCCGCCGGTGCTCTCTGTGCCTCTTCCGGCGTTGGCTGAGGAACATCTACCCTATCGTAATAATATTCGAAAAGTTCTTTTGTAGCGGCGATATAGGGGCAGTGCGGAAGAACAAAGCCAGCCACAGCGGCAAAGGGACGATCTCTCCCATCATGGGCCTTCTCGTCCAAATAATCAAGGGCAGACGCAACGACCATGTCATCATACGCCTGATAGGTACACATCCCATAACCGGCATATTCTACGCTCACGCGGCTCTGCCCAGATACACCCAGAGGCATTTTGCGAAACAGGGGAGCGCCCTGCAAAGAAACACCGGGGTGATGTGCACCCCATTCGCCAATGGGCCGTCGCTCAAATCCGTGCCGCTGATCCGATCCAACAAAGTGCATGCGTCCAATCAGGGCAGTTTCATAGCCGGCTGCGCCCATGCCATGTGCCCAGGTGGGGATGGCAGAAGAGAGGATATGGCTATTTGTCCAGACGCGGTTCGCGGTGGGCGTTCTGGATGTCATAAAAGCCATCCGGCTGGGCACGCAAAGCGGTGCTGCGCAATAGGCGTTGTTGAACCGTATGCCTTCGGCAGCAAGCCGGTCCATATGCGGGGTTCGAACCACTTCATCGCCATAACATCCGATGTGGAATTTACTGTGCTGATCGGACATGATCACCAGGATATTGGGTCTATCTGCCATATGAATCCCCTCCGTTATGCCACGACCTGCCGGAGCAGTGCCAGGCAATTCTCATTGATCATATCGCCCGCCTCGGGATCGACCTGGCAGGCGTGGGTGACTTCGTATCCCCCCTCGGGGTAGGCATCCACGGTAGGGACATACCCAATGGAGCCATTGGTATAGCCCACGAAGAAAGTGTGATCGAAAGGCGATTGATTTTTCACAAGCGTGCCGTTTTCAGTAAAAATCTCCGCCGGAGCAGTCACAAAGGCGAGATCACCAATTCGCCATGCCTGTAATTCCGTCTCAACGGGATCAAGTGGAATGCCCGTCTCGTGGCTACTAATCGCTTCTCGCACCCGACTTTGCCTCAGTTCTGTCCAATATCGCTGTCCGTCTGAGAGATTTCTCGCTTTCAACTCCTGATCGAATTCCCCATCGAGCTGTTTCGCGCTTTTTAAGTCGCCGTACATGTAGCGGGGCAGGTTTATAGTTTTTGAAGCGAGATTCAAACCTTGAGCCTCACCAACGCTGATGGTTTCCCACACGCGCACCACTTCGCAGCCCAGTCGAATGCCCAGACTGTCCGATGGCTTGTGAAGATCTTCTGGTCGCTGATCCGGTCCGCGGAATCCCAGAGCCGGATTGATATCGCCCGCCGCCCCCTGTAGAAAGAGACAATACGCGCCGGTAAGACCTTCTACCACCTGGGTCATCTTTCCGGAAAACCCGGCAGAAATAGCGCGCTGCTGAGAAGTCTGTGCAACCGGATGCGTCGCAAAATTGACCAGACAGGCGATAGGGTTTCCCTCTGTATCTTCAATTCGCGCGATGCCGACCTCGCGGTCAACAGGCCCATCGTAGTTGTTGCCGAGTATAATCCGCCCATCAGGGGTCTTCTCCCTGCGGTTGATACCAATATCGGAACTGCCCCAGCCAATACCCATTCGCGCCGGCTTAAAATTTTGCTGAGCCTCCTGTACCAGACCTGCCAGTTTGAATCCGAGATGAATCCGATAGGCATCGACCAGTTCGGAACCTTCGGTCGAACTCGGACCAGGCGAAGAAGATCGCCTACCTGCGCGATCGATATCAGGCCCGTAATGCGTGTGGCTACAGGCCAGGGTAATCCGATCAGCGGCAATTCCCGATGCAGCCTGGATAAGTGCACGAAACTCGGCGACCGTTTCCGCCTTAAACTGGAGGAGATCCGAGGCGATCAATACGGCTTGCTCCCCCGCGCAGGAAACTGCCATAGCCGTGGCATATAACGGGTCATTTACGCGCGTCGAAGGTCCTCGCCCCGCAAATCCGACCATAGGGATGCCAACCGCAGGGGTAATATCAGCACGCGCAATGCCGATTTCTATTGCATTTGCCATAGTGCCTCTCTTTCAATACGAGTGAATCCCGTGTCCGTTGCCGGGGAAGTAGAAGATGTCAATCAGAAAAGAGATGCCGACTCCGGCTGCCCAACCGACCAGGAGCCCGACTGCAAAGGGCTGGCACCGACGGTAGAGCACGGCACCTCCCAGTTTCATGATGACGGCCTTGATGAACCAGGCCAGAAAGATAGTGAACCCGACTCTGCGCATGGGCCAGGAAGTGGCCAGGGGAAATCCAATGGGTGAAAGGGGCCACCAGGGAAAGCGATAGCGCAAAGCCACCAGCGCGGCCGACACCAGCACCCCGAATGAAAAAAAGGAGACGCGATACCAGTCTGTGGTGAATGGCGACTGCATCTTGACCAGCGTATCGATGAAAGGACGCTGGCTGCCGCCCCCGCCCAACACCCATACGTTGAAGTTGTATGCCCCATGTGTGTAGCCCAGATACAGGGTTACAATGGCGGCAACCAGAACTCCGACCACAATTGAGGCACCAAGCGCGTAGATCAGACGCCTTCGTATCTGGGGAATCTGATCTGCAAGCTTGCCCAGATGGGTCAGCGAAGGCATGAACATACCGGCACCCCTCGTGACGAGGATATAGGTGAATGCCATGGCTGTCATCGAGGATTCCGGCAGGCCACGCGATCCCAGAAAATATACGGTGGAGGACTGACCCGTTACCGGTACGACCACGTAGAGCAACCCGGTTTCCACCAGGATGCGGGATACCCCCAGGTAGCCGATGAGTGTGGAAAGCAAGAGCGCGATGGCCATGGTATAGCTCATACCCGCACAGTACAGAAATCCAATGGCATAAACCAGTCCACTGATCAGGCCGGTAAGAGCCATCCGGTAAGACATCATTTCTTCAGCTCTGCCTTCACCCGGTACCCCCCAGATGGCCTTTGAAAAAACGTCGCGTAGATGGTGGCGAGCAACCCAGATCCCCCAGGCCACGATGAAGCAGAGAGACCCCCAGCTTTGCCAGCCAACTGCGGGGTTGTGGGAAGACCAGGGATCTCCCGAGGTGCCGATGGTGAATCCGAATCGGTTGAATACCGCGCTCTGGATTAGAAAAATCAGGAAGAAGAACCAGACGCTGAACAGGGCTTCAAGCCTGGCAAAAAATGCAAAAGCCAGTGCAAAAAAGCTGATGTGGAAGTCAATTGTGGGAAAACCAGCGGCCAGCGTAAACCATCTGGGAAGTAGAGGGAATTCGGGCAGGCCGGGTATGAAGTAACTGGGAATATTCCAACAAACGATTCCGCAGGCGACCGAAAAACCACCCCAGAACAGCTTGCCTTTCATGTATTCCGGCAGCCAGTTCCAGGGATTCGAGCGCAGCGCCATGTCGATGCCTACGCTGATGATGGGATAATCGAGCCGTTCGTTCTCCGTCCATTGCTTGCGCAAAATGACAACCGTGCAGGCCGAGATCAGCGTGATCGACGCTGCAAATGTAAGCCACCAGAAAAGCGGGCTTGCCCAGGTTTCCCAGGGGATGTGCACACCTTTGGGTAGGCCTTCGAAAAAGTAGCGCACGGCGTCGTTTTCATCTCGCGGCGCCATCCAGTCGGCAAGGTGGGGGTGAAAGTAGAGCGCCCAACCATTCTCGGGGGTGGCCAGGTAATACGGCATGGCCAAAATGCCGAGCACATATCCCATAAATCCGTTGGTCGGCACGACGCTGCCCACCAGCCCCATGGCCAGAACGGTGGCGAGTTCGGCAGATGAAAAAGACCAGCGCGGTCCAAACAATCTGTCTGAAACCGATGAGAAGACTGTGAGGATGACAAACGGAATGAAATTCACCATGGGGAAGTGGCTCAGATTCCAGGCCGAGGAATGAATTATGAAATCCGACCACGTGACCCACAGGTTGACCAGACAGACCACACCCAACCCAATCAGAAACGAACGCAACGTGATCCCCCGCTCCTCTGCGGCGGAAGGCGCTGGATGGCTAACGATGGGATCTTGCAGAGAGGACAAATCTCTCCTCGCAATCCTTTGAGCGACAGGCTTGTATCAGGCCTATCATTGGCCTGGTCCAGGGGGCCTGCCGCCCAGTGATCTCGCAAACTGATCGGGTCTAAAAACTCCCACTCAGAGATACGCGCAGCGGAGGATCAAAGCCACCCTCAATCGCCGAATAGGCAAAATCGACAGAGACCTGCCTACCTCCCACATAGTTCACGCGAACACCGGCACCAAGTGAATAACTCTCGATGTCGTAATTGGTCTTGTATCCAGCTCGAAGCGCGAGCACCCTTGCGACCCAGAGCTCACCGCCAAAATGTAACCGCTCACCGAAATCAGTGGCATAGCTGAAATCGACTGCGGCTGTGAGGTAGGTGGGATCTTCTACTGTTCCGTAAACCTCCATAGCAGCGGCGATATTGAAAACCATTGGCATGGCGAAAGTGACCGCTTCCGGCGTTACGTCTTTGCCGAAATTTTGTAATGTCATCGCCAACCTGCTGGAGCCAAATCCCGTGTAGAACAGCGTGCCGAGTGAGACATCGTAACTGGAAATTTTCTTGTCGTGCAGCGTTTCCTGAATCCAGCGACCGTGAGCGCCGAAGGAGAGCCTATCGGTCATTTTCTTCGCGTAAAGAAATCCGATGGCGACATCCCCAGCATTCACCATCTCTCCTGTTCCGAGCGGCTGGAGTATGGTGGTTTCCTTGCTCTTCTCAGGGTAGAAACCGATAAAAGTAACGCCCACCACGCCATAAGGCGTATTCGCCGCAACAGCGCTGGAAGCAACCGTGCTGTTTACCAACCATCGGTTGTAAGAGAACACGTACTCAATCCGTTTCATATGGGTCAAACCGGCAGGATTCTTGAATGCCGCATTGATATCATTGGATATGGCCGTGTACGCATCCCCCATTCCCGCAGACCGCGCCCCCTGGGAAATCTTCAGAAATGCAAATCCTGTAAGCCCAATTCGCGAAGCAGCGGTTGAGGAATAAATATCCTCATCCTCGATTTCCACATATCCCTGTCCCTGGGCGGGCGATTGCAGCAAAATCACAATCGCGAATACGCAGATTGATGCGTATATCCTGGTCATCATAGCAAAGCTCCTTGACTATTTGATGATTACAAATGAACCGAACCGCATCTCCCCCTGAGATGATTCCACAAGGGATTCCACAGAGTAGAAGTAGATGCCTGACTGTACTTCCGGCCTCGCGAAGGATCGCGGCGCCTGATTCCATTCTGCCTCTCCCAGGGGCGAATCGTGATTGATCGTCCAGATCAGGTCTCCAGATGGAGAATAGATCTTGATCTGGGCCTTTCTGGGGATATTTGTAAATCGAATCTTTCTGGATCCCGGATACCTGTGTGTGCCATCATCCCGATAGGGATTGGGCACGACCAGGATTTCATCGCCGAAATTGTCTTTGGTAGCAGTTGCGGGGATCTTCGGACTGGTGAAGACCTGCATCCGCTGCTCAGGCGAGGAATGCCCGCTTTCCATGCCACTCTGGACATTCTGTCGCACCTTGTCGGGCAGGTCTGCAAGCGTCTTGGTACCGTCGTTATTAGTCCAGGATGAATGCCCGGAATCAACCGAGCGGACCGAGTACCAGTAGTTGAAGCCGGGAGCGGAAGTCTCATCCTCGAAGGAATAGGTGCCGCCACTCAAATGCGCGGCATCTCCCACGGGAATCTCTTTCAGCAACTTGTAAGGCCCCGCTTCCTTGGTCCCCGAACGATAGACCCGGTAGGCTCTTAAGTCGGCCTGGCCATAGTCTGGATCCAACGCGCGATCGGCATCATCTGGCCATGTGAGGAGAACCTGCCCACGTTCGCTATTTCCCACTGAAAATCGCACATCCGGAGGCGGGTCGGGCAGATCGTAGCCGCTATCGTAGGCGAATTGAGCACGGCGCACGTGATCCACGAGGGCCTCCCGACCCAGAGAAACCTCGTCTTGATTGCCCGTTTGCGCCCATTCGATGATGCCCGTACCCTTGGCGTCGGCAGCTGTTCCCCCGGCAAAAACCGCCACGATTTTCACTTTTTCACCAGGACCAATATCGTATGGTCCATACGTTTGACTGTGGGCGTAATCACCGATGTCGGTGGGGTTGGATTGGAATCCCTGGTCTTCGACGAGTTTGTTCCACAGTTGCTCATCACCATCATTACTGGGATCCGGGTATGTGTAGTTATTTCTGCTGAAGATTTCCCACCACTTTACCGACACCGGCTGATCCGCGACTTTTGGCGCAACGTAGTTTTCCGAATCGTTTGTAAAGGGTGGGGTATAATCCAGAGGGGCAAACCCAAAGTACTGGAAGTCTGTCAGTTCTCCATCGACTCGCGCCGTGCCTTTGAACAGTGAATGGTGACGCGCCGAAACGTAGGGTCCACCAACGTCATTCCACAAAGTAGAAGGCGCGTCCCCGTCGTAGTGGTAGCTGAGCTTCAGGTCAGCGTATTCGGCCGGACCATCGTAGTTAGCTGCACCGGTGTATCTGTAGAAATCGTCCCTCAATTCGGGGAAATCGACCCACCACGCACCCGGGCTTGAAATAAAGCACCCCGCCTGAGAGATGGTCATGATGTTTACGAACGCAAAATAGACGTCGTTGAGTTGCACGGGCATACCGGGATCCGGCTGGCCGTCTCCGTTGGCGTCTCCATTGTTGTGGAAAGTATATTCGTAAATGATGAAGTCGTCAAAGTCGGGATAGCTCCAGGAAAAGGCTTTTTGCGACACACTGATACCCGTTTTGGAGGACCATGCCGTGATGAGAATTTCCTCACCTTGAGAATCGTCCCCGATATACCGCCCATAGTCGTGGTTGTGGATTTCCACAGGCTCACCCACAATTGGAGGTGCTCCGGGCCAGTAGTTGGACATCGGGCTGAACCCGGTAAAGTGGGAGGCGGTCATAAATCCCAGATCTTTTTCCGGGCTGTTGACAATGTCATAGACCTTTTCCCGAATATCCTCGGTTTCCTGACTCGGGCCAACTGCCGAGGTGCCGTGATCTCTTGTTAGAATCATTACACCCTCGCCCCGAGAGGTGTCGTATCGGCGGGTAAACCTCGGATACCAGTGATAGTTGACAAAGCTCCAGTATTGCTCAAACTCGGTGGGTTCCAGCGGAATGATGGAACCCGGATATTGCATACCGGCTATATCCCTCATCACCTGTCGGTGAACCCGACCTGTGAGTCCGTTCCTGTACGTATGCCAGACCTTCCCCCGCGTCATGTGTCGGAATTTCCTCTGGAAGGGACTCGACTGCGCCCACAATTCCGAAGTTAGCAAGAGGGTCGCCAGCAATGGAAAAAGCAGAAACAAGATGCTTCTTCTTTTTATAGTAATCATGTTGTCTTATCCTCTTAGAAACTGAGTCTCAATCCCAAATGCACCTGCCTTGGGGAGCCCAGAAAGGCCCTGTCGTTCGGATCTCCGAAATTCCTGTAGAGCTGGTCTGTTGGTATGGGTCTTCTCAAACCCCATTGAATATAATCGAAGTTGTTTGCCCGCCGATCTTTCTGGTTGAACAGATTGTATGTTTCGACGAACAACGTGGCATCGAAGCGGTCCCTCAGGCCGTAGAACGTCTTTTGGGCATTCAAATCAACCCAGGTGCGAAGTGGCTCATTTCGTTCCTCCACGCCACCTTCTGGAAGCGAGTATTCAAACCGGCTGCCGGTCTGCATGCGATAAATCATGTTGGCCTGAATATTCCCGAACAAACCCGCTTCGCCAACCATTGGGCCCCAATCGCTCGGCGTTCGGTAGAGAAACGCCACGCTCCCAAATGCCGTTCTGTCCCTGCCCCGTATGCCGCCAATATTCAACTCGGAAAGAATGGGGGTGATAGCCCAGATGCCGGGTTCCTTTTCAATAGCTGCCAGAAAATGTTCATTCGGTCCTGCCTGTCCCTTGCTGGGACCACCACCTGCCTGGATGTCGCGAAGAAGTTGATTCGCTTTGGATCCGATTTCTCGGATCTCATCCTGGGTCAGTGGAATCGGAACCTCCTGCCCGTTTCGAATCTCATAGCCAAACCAGTAATTTCCAGCGGCGACCCACGTTGAATCCGGGAAGAACCTGTCCCCTGCTCCCCCTGCACGCCCTCCCGATAGCCACTGCGCGTTAAAAGACGTCTGAAACGCGAAGTTATTGCTGAATCGCTTCTGGAAACCAAGCTCAATTCCCTTGATATCCTCATATCTGATACTCAGGTTGACACGGATCTGCTCGGTTCTTCCCGTGCCGGGATCCTGCCAGATCGTCGTCTCGCCGCCCGTTGTACCAGTAGATAACTGATTATCTACCGTTTTGTAGTAGGCGGTTAGCGATAAAGTATAGTCCGAAACCACGTTCCAGTCGGTTCCCACCTCAAAACTGGTGGTTTTCTCCGGCGGTGTGGCTATGTTTCCAACGCCGATCTGGTTTTCCTTTCCGAGATCATTGAACCGCTCCTCGGGATCAATCTGTCCGTTGCCGTTGATGTCGATGTCGGGAAAGCTCCCCACCCAGACCTGCCGGTTCATCGTCCAGAGATTCGGAAATTTGTAAAATCTCCCATAGAAAAACCGGATGGTGCTTGCAGCGGTGATGGGATGTGAAACACCCAATCGAGGGCTGAACGCGATTTTGGCATCGGCGTCTGCCCGTGGTGCGTTTCGAAAATGTCGGAGTTTGTTGTACATAGGTGATGTTTCAAAAGGTGGAACTGCGGAGCCTTTTTCTCCATTGTGGAATCCATCCAGGCGAACGCCTGCATTGACGATCATGCCGCTGAATTCCATCTTATCTTGCAAATAGAGTCCCCACTGAAAAGGGTTGATTCCCCGCTGAAAGTTTCCATCTGGAGCCCCATCTTTTGCGTAAAAGGCAACGACGCGACGGGACTCGTTTTCTCCAATCTCGCCAAATGCCCAGGCGTCGGAATAGGTGAAGTCAGCCCCGGTCTTGACCAGATGTCCCCTCGTGATCTGGCTGGAAATATCGAACTTGACGTTGTAACGCGCGCGCGCTGAAATTTCGTAGGCACGCACGTCGCGCGACAGGTTGAAGTACCCGGCCGCATCCCTGCGCAGGGGCTGAGTCGCTGCGGGAATATCGCTGGTATCTTGCCTGGAAAAAGAGCGCGATATTTTGGCTTCATAGAATGTCTTTGGACTCAAAGTGTGGGTCAAAGAGGCGTAGATCAAACTCTCACTATCCGTGAACCGTCCCGCAGAACTTCCTTCCGGTAGAAAGACATTTCTCCCACCGTCTCCCAGACCCCGGATAGCACCGGCCGTAGCGCTTCTACCCAAACTGGTGCCGTTGTTCCACCCTTTGCTCCAATGGTAGAATCCCCCGAGCTTGAACTTTACATTGTCTGACATATTGTAATTTAGCTTGACTGTATTGCGGGTATTTCCCGGAGTGTGCGAGGAAGAGGAAGGAAACGAACGGGCGGACCGATCAAAGCGCGTGCTGACGAATAGCCCGGCGTCAGGCGTAAGTGGTCCAGATAGATTCGCCTCTATGAAATGGCCTGCTGCATCGGCATAATCGATCCGCTGGTGAATAGTTTGTCCCGTTTCGGGATCTGTCTCATTTTCCCAGGCGGCATCTCCCCACTTCAAGTTATCTCTAAACTGAGGAGCGTCGTAAACGTCGTTACCCCAGTGTTTTTTGCCCGAAGGATCAAACTTGTACTCCAATCGTCCAGAATAGTTTTCCCCTGCCTCCCGCGTGACCAGATTGATGATACCGGCCTGGGCATTGCCATATTCTGCCTCCCATCCTCCGGTCAATACGGTGAGTTCCTGGACAGCCGATGTGTTTTGAAACTGGAAACGGTCAAATGCACCCACGCCATCGGTGGTCACAATGGGGATTCCATCTATGTAATAGGTCACATCCGCGGCACCAGTTCCGCGAATCATGTCGTTTCCCTCCGGCAAAACGCCGGGCTGTAAAGCGAGGAGTCCAGAAACGCTCCTGATGATGGGAAGCGACTCAATTTCCTCTGATCCCAGGATGTATTTGCTGGTGGTTTTATCCGGTTCCACAGGTGGACGCTCGGCAATCACAACCAATTCTGTGGCCTGTAGAGCTATTTCCTCCAGCGCGAAATCGACCGTCGTAGTCAGGTCAACGGCGACTTTTACATCGGTTTGAGAGATCGTTCCATAGCCCACCAGAGAGGCAGTCAATGTGTGCACCCCAGGTGGTACGGTAAGAATAAAATAAATTCCATCGGCGTCTGTGGTAGCCCCCAAACGCATCCCCTTGACGACCACATTGGCTCCGGGAAGCGGTTGCCCCTGGGCGTCTCTGACAGTACCAGAAATCTTTCCCGTAGTGGCGGCGAATGTCAAGTCAGCACCGAACAGAACCAGACTCAGCGCCATGCACCACAGGAGAATTTGTTTTGATTCTCGCATATTGTGTTCCCCCTAAAAGTAGGTCTTCACGCGAATGCCCAGATCCAGCGCATGGAAGGGAAAAACCTGCTTCAATCCCCACGCCTCCATGGGGCGTAACTGACCTATGATAATGTGGTATCGACCACGCAAATCAAGGGCGAATCGATCGGATGTATAGAAAGCAACGCCCAGACCAAAATTGATACCGACAGTTGTTCGGACATCCCCGTCGGATTCCAGAACAATGCTGGTGTTCAACGAGTTACCCGTTTGTCCTGGAAAGATCAGCCCTGTTTCAGTAGTACGATAGTGATACATACCGCTCCCGAATGTGAAATAAGGCCGAGCCTTTTGGTCATTGAGTTGCTTGCCAAAAAAGAAGACGCCGTTGACCAGAAAGCTGTGAAAACGCATCCTGGATTGCGCGTTGGGGCTTTTGTAAGACTGAAGATCTGTGGTACCGGTTGGTGCCCACATAAACTCGGCATCCTCCAGACTCCCACCGTCAAACCGGGCGTAGTGATATTCGTACTCCACTTCTATCCGCGCATGGCGATGATACACAATATTGACCCCGAATTGCGGGGCCTGTGTAAACCAGGTTCGGAGTCCCAGTACAGGCAGGTTCACGCTAATATTCCCCGCGATGCCCACTCGGGGAGTAAATTCCTGGGCGAATGAGATTCCTCCCAGGATCAGCACGAGAACTCCGCCAAACAAAATACTTCGAAATCGAATCATAAACGCCTCCTCTCGGATTTGGTGTAATCAGGATGAATCCACATCTATCGTGACTATTGTAGCTGTGTTAAACGCGATATCACCTCCTTTTTTTATTTTTACTCAAAAGGTGTCTGTTTTCTAACGCAATGGCCTGTAGCAAAAACTGGTAGAGGGTATCGTATTCGCCGGGACCGATGATACAGTAGGAGGCCCCAGCTCGCCTGGCCTCTATTTCATCCTGGATAGAATGTTTATAGGCACCCAGGATGACGATTATATCTGGCACTGTGGATTTGATATGTCTGATTAGATCCACTGCCTGCATATCCTGGAGACGGTCGTCTATCACGACAATTTCCACAGGAGTACTCACAATCATATCCAGACATGCCTGCCCGGAACGCACTTCAGTCTGTTCCACAGGTTCGCCAGACAGAAGATTTTTCACGTCCCAGGCCAGCCGGGAATCTTCGGAGACAATCAAAATGCGCCTGTTCAACGTATATTCCTCGCGATAATCGGGACAGAAATTGAGGCAGTAGATTTGGCAGGGATTAAGTGTAATTTTAAGGTGGCTGAATCAATTCATCAAAAAATTATTTTATCTTATTTAACCTATAAGCAAAAAACATGCCAGACAACGAAAAAAATGGAAATCAGATTGTCTGGCACAATTAGACTATTATTTTATATATATTTATGTGAATGAAATTGAATGGAGAGTTCCTGCAGGGCCCGGGAATTCCAGTTTGGCGAGAAGCATCTGGTACGTTCCCTCAGGATACAGTTGTTTCGAAAGGAAACACTGAAGGATTAAAATCCGGATTCATGATGAAGGGGTGAACTTTCCAACATTTTGTAAACCTTTTTCCGGGAGATACCGAGAAGTCGAGCGGCCTGGGTTTTGTTTCCATCGGCTTTTTGAAGTGCTTCTTGAAGTAAATCCTGCTCTACATCGTAGAGTTTGCCCCGTGTGTCTGTGTGTCCATCCGTCTGCCAGTGTATGCCCAGTTGGTCTGGCAGGTGGTGTTTTTGAATTGTGCCAAAGTTCGCCGCAGTAAGAGCACCCTGGATAACAAAGCGCAGTTCCAGTAGATTGCCCGGCCAGGAATAGGCCATCAGAGATGCCAGTGCTTTGTCGTGAATTTGGGGAGCCGGACGTTGTTGCTGAGTGGCGAATAATTTGACAAAATAATCTGCGAATTCTGGAATTTTCTCTTTTTGTTCCCGCAAAGTCGGAATGTGAATGACAAACCCACTCAATCGGGTATATAACCCAACGGATAGACTTTTCTCTTTCAAAGCCTGATGCAGATCTTGCGACGTATAGGCAATAACGCGAAGATTTTTCGGAAGGTCCCTGGAAAACCCGGTCGGACGCATCCTGTCTGCTTCGAACAAGCGACACAGCAGCACCTGAATCCGGTACGGTATGGTCGTGACTTCGTAGAGAAAGAGCGTGCCGCTTTCGGCCTGGTGCATATATCCTTCAAAATGTTCTTGCGTATCTTCAAAAATGGAATTCCCGAACAGCTCTTTTTCAAAAAGTTCGGGTGGAATCGTATCGCAGTTGACGATGACAAAGGGACCCTTGGCATAGGTGCTCTGACGGTGAATTTCCCGTCCAATCATATGGCAACCGGTCCCTTCTTCTCCCAGGATCAACACGCCTGCCGGACTTTTTGCTGCACTTTGAATTTTCCGTCTCAAGGAGGTTGACATCGCTTTGGACGGCAAGTAGAATTCGCTCGGATCCAGGGATGTGCTAATTTCTCCTGTGGATCTCACAAGAGATTGGGTATCCTCTTCGAGTTTCACCCCCAACCTGGTAATCCACTTCCCTTTGGTAAACAAATATGCATTCTCAATGACGTTTTCAAGCTGACGTACATTGCCGGGCCAGGAATATTTGGTGAGGTTTTGCATTATATCTGGGTGAACGCCCAGGATGTTGCGTTTAAGGCGCCGGTTGAGCTTTTGGATGAAAGCGGCGACCAGTTCCGGGATGTCTTCTAAATGTTCCCGCAGGGGCGGGATATAGATGGTGACTGCCCCGAGCCGGTAATAGAGATCTTCCCGGAAGCTTCTGTTCCAGAGCACCTGCTCCAGGTCGCGGTTGGTGGCTGCAATGACCTGGACATCCAGGGGAATTTCTTCCGTGCTTCCGAGGGGGCGAATGCGCTTCTCTTGAAGAACGCGCAAAAGTTTGACCTGGGTTTCGAGTGGAATTTCGGTAATCTCATCCAGAAATATGGTCCCTGTATCAGCAGATCTGAAAAGGCCAGCGGTTTCGTTTACGGCGCCGGTAAAAGAACCTTTTTTGTGTCCGAACAGTTCGCTTTCAAAGAGTTCTTTGGGAATAGCGCCGCAATTCACGGGCACAAAGGGATTTGGGGCGCGACCGCTTTTGTGGTGGATGTACTGAGCGACCAGGTCTTTTCCTGTGCCGCTTTCTCCTGCAATCAGCACGCTTCCCGCCCCTTTGGCAGCCGTTTGCATCTGGCGATAGACTTCCCGCATTTGCGGACTTTTGCCTATTACGAAGTTGTATTCGGTTTCAGGATAAATCGCATTCATAGCACTTTTCCTTATTTGTTTTTTAAGATACTCTAATTTGTTTTAAGGTGCAAATTATAATCCGAGGCATTTCCCAGGCTTCACCCTGTCGAATCCGATCCTCGCAAAGCTATAGCTGATGTATATCTGAAAACTGGACACGCTATTGGCCTTTTCTAATCGCTAAAAAAATGGGAGACACGGCTAAAGGCCATATCTCCCATTTGTCTTTTTCATTCCCGGAGCCAGCGCGCGCTCAACCGACATACCGCTCGGCTTCCCACCGCTGGGGTTCCAGCCCGACGGCACGCGCTTCCTCGCAGATCATCGACCAGGTTGTATCATCTACCTCGATCCCCTCCATCTTCCGCTGCATCGCGCTGCGGAACTCCGGCTCTCCGGGCAGCAGGATTTCCTCAAATCCAGGGGCCACGCGGCTCGACTTCACGTGCCGGATCAATGCTTCCACCTCGTCGTAGTAGGCCTCCCGATCGGTAAAGTGCGCAATGTCGTACACCGTCAAAAGCACGCCGTTGCTGATCATCTGGCGCTCGCCGGCAGCGCATCCCTGCCCGCTGAGAGTGCCTCCCAAAAGCTCCACCACCAGGCTCAACGCAAAGCCTTTGTGGGCAACCACGCCGCCCATAGGGAGAATGGCGCCCGGCGGATCGGCCGAAAAATCTCCCGGATCCACGGTCGGATTCCCCTCCGAATCGATCAGCCAACCCTCGGGGACCTGGTGCCCGCTATTGATCGCCACCCGCACCTTTCCTTCTGCCACCACCGAAGTCGTCATGTCCACCAGAATCGGCTCTGCCTCCCGTCGGGGGGCAGCAAATGCGACCGGATTGGTGCTCAGGCGTCCGTCGATTCCCCCAAAAGGGGAGATCTGATAACCCAGGTGCCCGGCATTCACAAAGATCAGACCAATCAATCCTTCCCGGGCGGCCATGAGCGGATACGCACCAGCCCGGCCTATATGGCTGGTATTCCGCAGCGCGACGCAACCGACGCCGTGTATCCGGGCCTTCTCACTGGCCAGCTTTGCTGCAAAGGTCGCGCCCACCTGTCCCATCGCCCCCTTCGCATCCACAACAGCCAGGCAGGGATACTCCTCGACGACCACCGGAACCGCCCGGGGCTGGAACCGCCCTTCCCGGACCGCCCGGGCATACTCGTAGAACCGGATGGCACCGTGAGAGTCGTGACCGAAGAGATTCGACTCGACAAGGTGGTCCACGACGGTCCGCGTGTCCTCGGGCGTACACCCGGCAGCTTCGAAAAGCTCGTAACCAATCCGGCGCAAAGCCTTCGCTTGAAATTTAGGCACGGCAAGCCCTTTCATCTGTCGGTCTGGACAACAAAATCAATATACGGTACACCGGGAAAAATGCTCTGTCTCCTATGGTATTGAGCAACCCCAGGCTACACTCAATCATTGGCCAAAAAATCGCAGTCCATAAGAGATCAAGGGACTGGTCGTTTACTGCGGAACAATATCCAATACATAATAGCTGCGGAGACAATGTAGGCAATCGTGCCGGACCAAACATTGACCTCCTTTATCGTAAAGATGGCATTGGTAGATAGCGCGGAGCCTTCGTAATTGACGAGCACCGCTGCAAACATGTTATTCGCGGCATGAATGCCAATAGCGAGTTCTGCTCCGTTATCTTTGAGCGTGACAAGGGCGAGAAATGCACCGACGACAAAGTAGGAAATCAACATGGGCGCTACACCATACGCCGCGATCTCGGGATTCATCAAATGGAACAAGGCAAAGGGCAGAGCATTGAGAATAACGAGAACAATGGGATGTCGCGTGAAGTGACCGAGCATTTGTAAGAAGTAACTGCGCGTGAGAAGCTCTTCGGTAGTGGTCTGAAAAGGAGTGAGGATCAGGACGAGGATGGCAAATTTGTAAAAACGTTCGGGGTCCAGAGTATAAGTGTAGTTATCTGGAAAAAGCAGAGCATCAATAGCTGCGAAGACAATACCCAGACCCATTTGCAAACCAAAGCCCTGCAATATGCGGCCCCAACGGATATCATCGCGTGGCGTAATAAGCGTGAGTAAAGAGCGTTTGTGTGCGTTGCAAATACCAATCCACAGGCCGATCAGCACCGTGACAAAGAGCAAGTTAAGGGCAATAAAATCCAGAAAAGGACTTGTGCCATCCATGGGAGAACCTTCGGGTTCAGGGCCATAAACAGCGAGCAGGACTGTACCACTGCCCAAAATCCAGGTAGCAATAATGATCAACAGCGTTAAAATATACCTTGTCCAGCGCGCTTCACCCCGATTGGCAAGATCGAGAAACGCCTTGCCCATTTTGTCGGGTTGTTCTGTTATTTCGTTCATATATTACCAATCCGCAACACTGCCATCAGTTTCGTAAAAATACTCCCCGCCGAGTTCTTCTTCATACACCCCGATATTTTGTTCTGCTTCTGTGGGAATGAGGTCAAAACCCAGACCGGGCCTGGTGGGCAAATCAATATGCCCATCCCTGACAACCCAGGGATCTTGCAGCAGGTCCTCCCCCAGACCCGCATCGACTTGCTCTTGAATGAGAAAATTGGGCACAGCGGCATCAACCTGCATACATGCGGAAAAAGCGACCGGCCCAATAGCGCAATGCGGCATGATGTGCATATAATACACTTCTGCCATGTTCGCAATGCGTTTGAGTTCGGAAATACCACCTGCATGCGAGCCATCGGGCTGGATATAGGCAACGGCATTTTTTTCAAAAACAGTGCGAAATTCCCAGCGCGAAAGCAGGCGTTCACCCGTGGCAATGGGAAAGGGCACATGGTCGGAAACGTGTTTGAGCGCATCGACATTTTCCTGTGGCACGGGTTCTTCGACGAACATGGGGCGCATGCCTTTGATCTCGTGGCAAATCTCCACGGCAAGCGCAGGCGTCATCTTGCCGTGAAAATCAAAACAGAGTTCGCAATCGTCGCCAACCCACTCGCGCATGGTATAGGCACATTTGACAAAGCGGTCGATCACCTCAGGAGGTTCGTGGGCACGCCACTTACCGCCAGGTCCCGATTTAAAAGCTTTGTATCCGCCCTTTTCTTGCAACATTTCAAGACGCTCACGCGCAGCATCCAAAGCGCGTTCTGAACTATCGCGAATCCCCCAATGGGCATAAACGCGAATGCGATCGCGCACCGGTCCGCCGAGAAGCTGATAGGTCGGCACATTGAAGTATTTGCCCGCAATATCCCAAAGCGCCTGATCAATACCCGAAAGAGCGGTCATAAGCACATTGCCCCCGCGGTAAAAAGCAGATCGGTAAATGTGTTGCCAGTGGTGCTCAATCCGCAGGGGATCTTTCCCTATCAGGTAATCGGCAAGTTCTTCTACGGCAGCCCAAGTGCTCCTGGGTTTGCCTTCAAGGGTGGTCTCTCCCCAGCCGACAATACCCGTATCGGTCGTAATTTTAATCAAACGCATTCTCCGGCGGGGAAAGAATTGTTCGATTTTAGCGATTTTCATGATATTTCTCCGGAACTGAAGAACCGAAAGGAAAAAAGGTCTGCTTCAATCAGCTCAAATTGCAAACGAATGGGTTGATTCGGGGCGACATCGATAGCATTGACATTTTTCCAGCGAACAGTGCGCGCGATTTCATCGCCGAAAATGTGGGGACAGTCGTCGAGCGCGAATCTGGGAAGGGGATCGCCCGCTTCGTCAAGCAATGCAATGCGAATCGATCCGGCAACACTCGTAGAATAATTGATTTCCAATTGAGTGCCGGCAAAAGTGAACGGCCTGGTCGTAAGAACACCGGTCCTCGCGTCAGCGCGAACAGAAACAAACCCATCTTCGCGCAGAGTGAAACGCCGAATGTGTACATTGGGTGTGCGATAATTTTGCACAGAATAAAGTGAGAGTTCGCCGGGCGCTGTAGAAACGACACGCGGTCCGATAAAAATGGAACGCTCGTGCCAGTTATTTTGATCCAGACCGGGACGCATAAACGCATCGGCATAAGGCTGTGTGAAATTCAGTCCATCTCTACTGGCGAGAAAGAGGACATCGGAAAGACCTTCGTGACCCCAGTCGGGCAGAGCCTGGCGCGTAGCAATAAAGCGTTTGGGAAAAGCAAAATAATAGGGCGCCCGTGCGTAGGGATGAACGGCATTTGTATAAAGTTGATAATCAAAGCGCGTTTTGCCGTCAATGCGGATGTATTGCCATGCGTCCCAATGTATGAAATCCCGCGAAGTCGTCATTCGAATAGCACGCATTCGCGGCTCATTGCCATCGGGAAACCAGCCACGCGCGTACAGGACATAACATCCCTGACGCGCATCCCAAAAGGCACTGACCGGACTGTCAAAATTGGGATCTTCTTCAGAGGCGACGACGAGTGGCCCGCCTCCTGCATTTTGCCAGTGAATACCATCGGGCGAGACAAGACCATAGATGCGAGCGGGTTTGCCACCACTCCAGCGTCCCGCTGCTTTGTACCGCTCGGATTCTGGCACACCGGGACGCTCATCCTTAAAAACCGCGATGTTTTTAGTGTTGGGATTGTCAACGCAGATATTGTTATCGGTTGAACCATTAAAATTGAACAAACCGAGGTTAGGCCGTTGCCAACAAATGCCGTCTTCGCTCTCGGCATAAGCCGTAAACGTATGGTTAAAACCGCCCGTGTTTTGTTGTTCATCTTGAGATCGGTACCACATTCTGTATTTATCGACATCTTTAATAACAACGGGGCACCAACTCGTCTCACCTTCCCAGGGGCGATTGAGAGAGAGACACGTTTCGCGCGGGATGGGCGCGTGCTGGTGAATATGCACATTTTCAAGGCTGTCAATGAAATGGTTATCGACAAAGAGTTGGCGGTCATTGGATACAATAAGTGGATCTGGCAAATTCATCGCTGTGCGTCTCCAGTCTCTACATTCGCTGCATGGTAGTCCATAATAGCCGTTTCATTTTACCAAAGCAAGGGGAACCCATGGGTGCTTATCTCAAAGTCAAAACAAGTGCCGCGGATAATTGGGTTATTATTGTTTGATAATTGCTTTATATTAACAAAGCAAACAACACCAACCACCAATCCAAGGAGATAGAATGGATAGGGAAATCGTAGAAAAAAAAGTAGAAGCACTGGAAAAAAGAGTGCGCTGGCAAATGCGGGCGATTATCGGATTGATTATAGTATTCCTCTTCAACACATCGCCCGCTTTTACGTCAAAGTGGTTTCACCGGCTGATTCCACCAAAATTGGCCTCTGTAAATGTGGAAAGTGATACGGATTTTCGCAATATCTGGTCGCGTCAAAAAGAAACTCTGGCACGTCGAATACAGGCACCAGGACTTGGCCCAGGTGAAGATAAAGCAGAATTTATCAACAATATTCTCTCGCACCAGAATGGGATACCGCGACTGGGCAAACAAGCGCAAGCAGGATTACAGCAGATTTTATCCGACACATTGCGGGTACAAACACTGCAGGCAAGCACACTGCAGACAGGAACTCTACAGATTGTAAATGCATCGGGAGGGATCGTCGCCATAATCGGGTCGGATAACGTTGGAAATGGTATTTTGGTCATAGGAAACGCAGCAGGTGAGGCAGTTGCCGCTGTATCAGTTGATCAAAATGGCAATGGCGATATTCGCGTGATAGAAAATAATGCCACTGTTGCGGGGATGGGCGTAGATGAAGCTGGCAACGGCGTGATAGCTTCATCAAATGCATCGGGTTCGAGCTTTACTCTTCTCGGTGCCGATGATTCTGGAAATGCTGGACTAATCGTGAGCGGTAGCTCCGAATCGGGCACAGGTGCGGTCATTCTGGGCTTAGACGAAGCTGGCAATGGCTCAGTCAGTGCCAGCAGCGCCTCGGGTTCAATAGCTGTTCTGGGTGTTGATGAAGCGGGCGATGCGGAAGTGTTGGTGGCAAACAGAGAGGGTGTTTTGACTTCCGTATTGGGTGTCGATGAAAATGGACACGGTGTAATGGGCATTCTCAATGCCTCTGGACGCCCCATTGCGGCTATGACAGCCGATGGCGCTGGCAACGGTGTATTGGGAATTGAAGGCGGCAAATTCCTGGCTCATGTAGATAGTGTGGGCAACGGAGTCGCAGAGACCCGGGGACAAAACGAGATCCTTCGGTGGTCCTCTGAAATCCCATCTGGCGGAGGCGGGAGTGGTACGCCAAGCGGTTTAATAGGTGATTTGGATCAGGATGGCGACGTAGATTTTAATGACTTTTTGATATTTACCTCAAACTTTGGCAAGACAAGTGGATAGGTAAATCAGGTACACATTAACATGTACGCCCTGGCATTTTTGATGCCGGGGCTTTCTTTTGGCTTCTCAGCCAATGGCTCACAAAACGCGCTTGACGCGCCAGTAGATTCGCGTATCTTGATCGCTGATTTTAAATTTCCAACAAGTGGATCATAGACTTTGAACACACAAACTAAAAATACCGACCAAAACGCGCTCTCGGATCGAGACGTGTTCACAGAAGGTCCAAAATACAATAAACCGCCCAGAAAGACGCGCATCAAATGGTACCGCTGTCGCGTCCCCCGCGAGACATTGCGCGAACTCAATAAGCGAAGTGATTTCCTCGGCTTTGCTCAGACACTCGGTTTCCTGGGCGTGTTAACTGTTGCTGCGGGAGCGGCCATTTACTCATCGCGCCACTGGCCCTGGTATATCACTGCGCTACTGGTCTTCATCAACGGGCATTTCTGGCATTTTCTGGTCAACGGCTTTCACGAAATGGTACACGATTCGGTCTTCAAGACCCGATGGCTCAATCGCTTCTTTCTCCGCATTTTATCCTTCCTCGGCTGGCACAACCATCATCTATTCTGGGCCAGCCATACCGAGCACCACAAATACACCTTGCACGCGCCCGATGACCAGGAAGTCGTACTCCCTCAAAAAATCGATCTCAAAGGTCTGTGGAAACGAGCCATTGTAAACCACAAGTACCCCTACACACTGCTCAAAGAGAGGTTTCGAAATTTTACCGGCCATATCAACAGGGAAAATTCCTGGATTGGAATGCTCTTTCCCGAAAGCGATCCAGAGCGGTGTCGCGCCTACACCAGATGGGAGCGCACCTTGCTCATCGGCCACCTCTCGATCGCGGGTATATCTCTGGCATATGGGTACTGGATTGTCCCGCTGGTCATCACATTTCCGAAAATGTTCGGATCGTGGTTGCAATCCCTCTGCAACTCCGCACAGCATGTTGGTCTGCAAGACAAAGTACCGGATTTTCGCCTCTGCTGCCGCACGATCTACCTCAATCCCCTGCTCCAATTTCTCTACTGGCATATGAACTACCATACCGAACACCACATGTACGCTGCGGTTCCGTGCTACAAACTCGGTCGGCTACACAGGCTGATCAAACACGAAATGCCCTACTGCACCCGGGGCTTGCGCGAAACGTGGAAACAAATTGCCGAGATCCTGGACAGACAGGCGCGTGACCCCAATTACCAGTACATTGCCGAACTGCCCACAGGCGACAATCGGCGCAATATAGAACAACATACAGCGGACACTTAAAATTAAAAAGTCGTGTATTATATACCAAACAAAGTAGATAATAATGTACAGTTTATATGAGCGAAACTTATTACTTGACTCGCATGTGGATTCGTGTATATTAAGCCCTTCGTAGGCTCGACCTGATCTCATTTTGTCTCATCTCACTTCACAGGATTCATAAATGGCGCAGCTTTTTCCGCGTGGCAGTAACGCGTTTGCCAGAATCAGTATTGTCGTGGTTCTGGTTGTTGTTGGAACGGGCCTCACCATTCTGCTCAACACCAACCGATTGCACTACACATCCGATGTCCTGGTCGCAAAAAAACAGCCCGTACCCTTCAGTCACAAACACCATGTGACCGGCGTGGGCATTGATTGTCGCTATTGTCACACCTCTGTAGAAGAATCTTCATTTGCCAATATCCCACCTGTTGAAACCTGCATGACCTGCCATTCTCAAGTATGGACGGAAAGCCCCCTTCTCGAACCCATCCGCGAAAGTTATCGCACGGGTAATCCCATAGAGTGGGTTCGCGTGCACGATCTCCCCGATTTTGTCTATTTCAATCACAGCATTCACGTCCACAAAGGCATCGGATGTCAAACCTGTCACGGGCAGGTCGATCAAATGCCGCTGATGTGGAAAGTGAACACCCTCAATATGGAATGGTGCCTGGAATGTCACCGGGCACCCGAGAAATATGTGCGTCCCCGCGAAGAAGTTTTCAATATGACCTGGAAACCAATGGATGAACGCGGACATGTGGTCTCTCAAGCCCTGCTGGGCGCACAACTGGTTCAAGACTACGATATTAACCCTTCCACGGATTGCTCGACATGTCATCGATGACACGCACAGCACATAAAGACGGTTTGGACCTCTCTGCGATTCGCGAACGCCTATCTACGCGCGAGGGGCAGGATTATTGGCGCAGCCTGAATGAATTGGCCGATACGGAAGAATTTCGCGACTATTTGCACCGCGAATTTCCCGAAGGGGCTTCCGAATGGAGCGACAAAGTCGGCCGCCGGAAATTTCTACAGGTGATGGGTGCGTCTCTGGCATTTGCCGGTTTGACATCGTGTACGCGCCAGCCGCCGGAAAAAATCGTCCCCTATATCCGTGCGCCCGAGCAGATCATACCCGGTAAACCTCTGTTCTTTGCTTCGGCGCTCTCTCAAGGCGGATTCGCCCGGGGTGTACTGGTCGAAAGCCATGCGGGACGTCCGACCAAAATAGAAGGCAATCCCGCACATCCTGCAACGCCTCGATCGGGCAATGCGACTTTTGGGCCCACAGATGCAATTACACAAGCTCAAATACTCGACCTCTACGATCCTGACCGCACGCAGGTACCCGTGTCAAATGGGCGGGCGAGTACATGGACGAGATTTTCCGCTACCCTTGCGACCGAAGTGGCAAAACTCGATTTGGATCAAGGAGAAGGATTGCGTCTGCTGACAGAAACGGTGACCTCCCCGATTTTGGTCAGCCAAATCCGCGCGCTATTGGAAAAATATCCCAATGCAAGGTGGCATCAATTTGAGCCTGGTACACGCGACAACATGCGCGAAGGTGCCAGAATGGCTTTTGGCGAGGTGGTCGAAACGCAGTATCATTTCGAAAAAGCCAAACGCATCTTGTCTTTAGACGCCGATTTCATGGATAGTGGTGCGGCAAGTGTTCGATACGCTCGTCACGTTGCCCTTGGTCGCCAGGTCATCGACGGTCAAAAGGCCGATATGAATCGGATCTATGTCGTTGAATCCACCCCCTCCAATACGGGGTCTTTTGCCGATCATCGCCTGCCATTAAAAGCCAGTCAGATCGAGGGATTTGCGCGGGCAGTGGCTGCTGCATTGGGGATAAACACAACAGGTGGCGATAGTACTGGGCATGATGCCTGGCTCAATGCATTGGTCAAAGATTTAACGGCGCATCGCGGCGCATCGCTGGTGATTGCTGGCGATCATCAGCCGCCTGCTGTTCACGCACTTGCACACGCCATCAACGATGCGTTGGGCAATGTGGGTAATACCGTGACGTACACAGATCCAGTAGAAGCCGAGCCGACCAATCAATACGCTTCTCTCAAAGATTTAACCGTTGATATGTCAGAGGGCAAAGTTTCCCTGCTGGTAGTTCTGAGTGGCAATCCCATCTATAATGCCCCGGCAGATCTCAATTTTGCCGCCGCTTACCAGAAAGTGACAACGCGCATCCATCTGGGCCAGTCCCAAAATGAAACCGCGCGATTGTCTCACTGGCATTTACCCGAAGCACACGCATTAGAAGCCTGGGGTGATACACGCGCTTTTGATGGCACTGTTTCTATTGTCCAGCCGTTGATTGAGCCACTCTACGGTGGCAAGTCCGCTGCAGAACTGGTGGCGATGATGCTGGGGGATGGACGCACGGATTATGATCGGGTCAAAGAATATTGGCAAGAGCAATACAAAGACAGCGATTTTGAAACAACCTGGCAAACTTATTTGCACGACGGGTTGGTACCCGATACAGCTTTGCCCGAGCGGTCTGTTAGCTTGACCGAAAATTACGGCACGCCATCGCAGGCGAATGAGGGGCTCGAAGTGAACTTCCGCCTGGATCCCACAATTGGCGATGGGCGATATGCCAACAATGGCTGGTTGCAAGAATTGCCCAAACCCCATACGCGCCTCACCTGGGACAATGCGGCTTTGATCGCGCCGGCAACTGCCGAGGTAATGGGGCTTCAAAATGGCGATGTGGTCTTGTTGAGTGCGAATGATCGCTCGGTGGAAGCACCTGTTTGGATCGCACCTGGACATCCCGCAAATGCCGTTACCGTACATCTCGGCTTTGGACGCACGGCTGCCGGGCGCGTGGGTAATGGCGTTGGCTTTAACGCTTATGCTCTTCAGACATCTGATTCTCCCTGGGTTGCATCGAATGCGTCAATGACAAAGACGGGACAGACGTATCCCCTGGCCTGCACGCAGGATCACCACAGCATGGAAGGCCGCGCGCTGGTGCGATCTGGCACAGTCGAGGAATACGAAAAACACCCGCATTTTGTACACGAAATGGGACACGATCCCGGTCCCGACGCAAACTTTTTTGATGGGATTCACGACAACGACGGCATAGCTTGGGGCATGGCAATTGACCTGAATTCGTGCAATGGTTGCAATGCCTGCACAGTCGCCTGTCAGTCGGAAAATAATATCCCGGTAGTGGGCAAAGATGAGGTGCTCAACGGGCGCGAGATGCACTGGATTCGCATCGATCGCTACTACAAAGGCGATCTGGACAACCCCGAACTTTATAACCAGCCCGTACCCTGTATGCAGTGCGAAAATGCGCCCTGTGAACTGGTCTGTCCCGTTGGCGCGACCGTACACAGTGCCGAGGGATTGAATGATATGGCCTATAATCGCTGCGTGGGTACAAGGTATTGTTCAAATAACTGTCCCTATAAGGTGAGACGCTTCAACTTCCTTCACTATGCCGATGAAGAAACACCGAGTTTCAAGTTGCAGCGCAATCCCAATGTGACAGTGCGCGGTCGCGGCGTAATGGAAAAATGTACCTATTGCGTGCAGCGCATTAGTGCTGCGCGAATTGAAGCCAGGGTCGAGGATCGCGAATTGAAAGATGGCGATATTACAACCGCCTGTCAGGGGGCATGTCCTGCAGATGCCATTGTATTTGGCGATATTAAAGACCCCAATAGCCGCGTGGCCAGGCTCAAAGCCCAACAGAGAAATTACGGCATTTTGACAGAGTTAAATACCAAACCGCGCACCACGTATCTCGCGCGGTTGACCAATCCCAATCCGGAGATTTCACAGCATGGGTAGTCCTGCACCTATAAACGATCCGACGATGCCAGCGCCGGTGCTCGGTCCGGGGCAGACCTATACGACGGTGACGCAAAGACTCAGTGCGCTCATCACCAATCGCACGCCTTTGGGGTGGATCGCAGCAATGCTGATTGCAGGTGGTATTCTGCAGTTGTTGATGTTGTCTGCGACCTGGCTGCTAATCAAAGGGACTGGCATCTGGGGCTTAAATATTCCCGTTGGTTGGGGCTGGGCAATTATCAACTTTGTCTGGTGGATCGGTATTGGGCACGCGGGCACACTGATTTCCGCTATTTTGTTGCTCATGCGTCAGCAATGGCGCAATTCGATCAACCGGTTTGCCGAAGCCATGACCATTTTTGCCGTCATGTGTGCAGGTATGTTTCCACTGTTGCACACGGGACGTCCCTGGGTAGCGGCTTACTGGCTGTTGCCCTATCCCAATACAATGTCTGTGTGGCCGCAGTTCCGCAGTCCGTTGATATGGGACGTATTTGCCGTTGGCACCTACTTTACGGTATCTCTGATCTTCTGGTATCTGGGTCTGATTCCCGATTTTGCCACCCTGCGCGACAAGGCCAAACACAAAATTTCACAGCTCATCTACGGCGTGTTGTCAATGGGATGGCGCGGATCCGCCAAGCACTGGTTTAACTATGAAATGGCCGCGCTTCTCTTAGCGGGTGTATCGACGCCGCTGGTGCTATCCGTACACTCCATCGTGAGTTTGGACTTTTCCGTAGGCCTGATTCCCGGCTGGCATGCAACCATCTTTCCACCTTATTTTGTGGCGGGTGCCGTATATGCCGGTTTTGCAATGGTGTTGACGCTGGGGCTGCCCATTCGCTACTTTTACGGATTGCACGACTACATCACTGACCGCCACTTGAACAATATGGGCAAGGTGATGCTCGCCACCGGACTCATTGTGGCTTATGGCTATGCGATGGAGCAATTTTTTGCCTGGTATAGTGCCAGCCCCTATGAAGGCTATATGATGCAAAATCGCACATTTGGCCCTTATTCCGGTACTTACTGGTCATTGATCTTGTGCAATGTCGCTATTCCCCAATTATTGTGGATTAAGAAGGTGCGTTTGAGTCCATTGGGACTGTTCATTATTTCGATGTTCATCAATGTGGGAATGTGGCTCGAGCGATTTATCATTGTGGTGACAAGTCTCCACCGCGACTTTATGCCTTCTTCCTGGGACATGTATCACTCGACGCCGTGGGACTGGGGATTGTACGCAGGCACAATTGGATTTTTCCTCTTTATGATGATCCTGTTTATTCGGGTGATGCCCGTCATCAACATTTTTGAAATCCGCCAGTTGGTGGCAAATAAAAACCACGGAGAACATGCGGAAACGGCTTCTGCCGATGATTAAACGGGTGTGATTATGGCTGAAAATTTATACGGTCTTTTGGCCGAATTTGACGGTCCCGACGAATTGCTCAAAGCTGCGAAAGATTCATATGCAGAAGGGTATCGCAAGATGGACGCTTATTCTCCAATGCCGATACACGATTTGTCGGAATCAATGGGTTATGACAAGCACCGCGTGCCCATCATTGTGTTGATATGTGCGCTTCTCGGTGCCTGTTCTGGCTTTGGGCTTCAGTACTGGGTATCTGTAATCGACTATCCGCTCAATGTGGGTGGTCGGCCCCTTTTGAGCTGGCCCTCTTTTATTCCCGTGACATTTGAACTCGGCGTACTATTTTCCGCTTTCGGTGCATTGATTGGCATGCTTATCCTCAATGGTTTGCCGCGTCCCTATCACCCGGTTTTTAATGTGCCCAATTTTGAACGCGCTTCTGGTGATGGGTTCTTTTTGTGTATCGAAGCCGAAGACCCCAAATTTGATATTTCCGAAACCCGTGCATTTCTCGAGAGCCTGAAAGCAAAAAAGGTAGATGATGTCGAACCGTAAATTAGCTAATTGGGTAAAAATTGCCCATCCCCTGAGACTGGTGCTCGCTCTCTTTATGATAATAGGGTGTGAGGGCACGACAGATATCGAGCGTTTGCGGCAAGAAATGTATAACCAGTCGAGATTTGAACCGCTGGAAAAAAATACCTTTTTCGCGGATAATCGATCCTCTCGACCATGGATAAAAGGCACAGTTGCACGCGGGCATTTGCGTATAGACGCGCATTTATATACCGGGATGGTAGATGGTCAACCAGCGGAAACTTTTCCTTTCCCCATTACGCGCGATATGATTCTCCGCGGCAGAGAGCGCTACAATATCTATTGTTCCCCCTGCCATGGCTATGAAGGTGATGGACGTGGCATGGTGGTACGCCGCGGCATGAAGCAACCCCCATCATACCATATTGAACGGCTACAAAATGAGACACCAGGTTACTTTTTTGATGTAATGACCAATGGTTTTGGCGCGATGTATAGCTATGCATCGCGTATCAAACCGCGAGATCGATGGGCTATTATAGCCTATATTCAGGCGTTGCAACTGAGCCAAAACGCCACACTGGACGATGTCCCTGCCGATGTGCGTCAGCGGCTTGAAAATGAGTAGGATATTATGGCTACTAAATCCTTTGACCATCCATTTGTAGATAAAGTACAGCAACGAGGCCTTCTGGCAGGTGCCTGTGGTATAGTGCTTTTATTTATTGGTGCCTTTGCCGATTCTCAGCAATTTTTCCAATCGTATCTCGTTGGCTATATCTACTGGTTGGTCATTTCTCTGGGCTGTCTGGGGTTGTTGATGTTGCACCATCTGGTCAGCGGACGTTGGGGATTTGTCATTCGGCGGTTATTGGAATCGGGCGCGCGCACGCTGTGGCTTATGGCTGTCCTTTTTATTCCCATTGCGCTTCTGGGTATGTACCATTTATACGAATGGACGCATGCAGATGTCGTGGCCAAAGATCCAATTTTGACCTTTAAAAAACCGTATCTGAATGAGACCGGATTTTATATTCGCGCGGTCGTTTATTTTGCCCTGTGGTTGCTCTGGATGTTTTTGCTGACAAAATGGTCGCGCGAGCAAGATGAAACTGGCGAACCGGGTCTGAAAAGCCGGATGATTAACCTGAGTGGTCCCGGGATTCCTATGTTTATCTTGACCGTTACCTTTGCGGCAACCGATTGGGTCATGTCTTTAGAACCGCACTGGTTTTCAACGATCTACGGCTTAATTTTTGTGGTGGGGGGTGCACTGGGCGCCATGGCACTGTGCATCTTGTGGGTGATCAAATTAAAGGATGTCGAGGTCTATCGAGAAGTTGATGCATTCAAATATTTGAGCGACCTGGGCACTCTGATGTTTGCATTTACATGTCTATGGGCTTATGTGAGTTTTTCCCAGTTTTTGATTACGTGGTCTGGTAACCTGGCCGAAGAAGCCCCCTGGTACATCCGCCGATCGCATGGCGGTTGGCAATATGTGGGAACTGCGCTGATTATTTTTCACTTTTTCGTGCCATTCTTTTTGCTATTGCAGCGGGCGATCAAACGCCGCGCCGCACTGATGACGGTTATCGCAATTTTTATGTTGATTATGCGCTATGTCGATCTTTATTATTTTATTACACCGGCTTTTGGACACGGTGGTTCTGATGGTATATGGTATGGTTTTCTGCTGGATGCGCTGGTCCTCGTCAGTATTGGCGGCTTGTGGTTGGGATTTTTTGCGATGCAGCTAAAAGGTGTGCCGCTTATCCCATTGCACGATCCGCGCATGCCGGAAACCTTTGCTGGAGAAAGTCACTGATATGGCAGAAAAACACAATGCCCGCGAAAAGGGCTACGAAGACTATCATCTCAACATTGGCCCAGTTATCGCTGCCACTGCGGGAATCATAGCCGTAGCCATTCTGTCTTTTATCGCTATGTGGGCCATGTTTCTCGGTCTGGAACAAGCCGTGATTTATATGACAGATGATCCGCCGCCCATGGCTGCACATCAAAAGCCCCATCAAGGACCGCTGATCCAGACCGTACCTTCTGCTGAACTGACGCAAGTGCGTGCCGAAACCAATCGCACGCTTACCGAATACGGTTGGATAGATAGGGATGCCGGGGTTGTGCATCTTCCAATTGAGCGAGCAATAGACCTGGTTCTCGAACGCGGGTTCCCGGTGCGAGAGTAAAACATGCGCGTCTTATTCGCTTGTATCACGCTGATGTGCTTCACCAGCGTCGCGTGGTCACAAGACCTCACGCCGAATCCCACAGTGCTGGATTCTGTTGGGATTGACCAGAAATTGGGCGCTTCTGTGCCGGTGAATTTGAAGTTCCGCAATGAATCAGGTACAGATGTTATGCTGGCGCAGTATTTAGATGATCACCCCATTATTTTAGTGCCCGCATATTATGAATGCCCCATGTTGTGTACACAAATTTTGAATGGTTTGTTGTCGGGATTGCGGCCCGTTTCTCTCAATGCCGGACGAGATTTTGTGGTGGTGACATTTAGCATTGATCCCGACGAATATCCAGAATTAGCAGCGGCAAAAAAGGTGAATTACGTCGATGGATATGGTCGAGAAGGCGGAGAAAATGGATGGCATTTTCTCACTGGAGACAGGGCATCAATAGACGCATTGACCAGGGCCATTGGATATCGCTACATATACGACCCCGAAACAGACGAATACGTTCACGCCAGCGGGATTGCAATTTTGACACCCAATGGGAAGATCGCCCGGTATCTATTTGGGGTCGAATTTGCGCCGCGGGATTTGCAACTGGGGCTTTTGGAAGCCGCACAAGATCAGATCAGTTCTCCGATTGATGCGATTTTGCTATATTGTTTTCAATACAATCCGTTGACTGGCAAATATACGCTGGCAATTTATCGGTTGGTTCGCGTTGCCGGAGTGATTACTGTAATTTGTATCATAGCATTTATTTTTATTATGGTGCGCCGAGAGCGGTCGCCATTACAGGCGAATTAACACCTCAACAAGAAAAGTCCATCAGACCTCTAACTTCTGAGTTGGCACATGCAGACTGATTTTCCTCTTTTTCCAGATCAAGCTTCGAGTTTTGCCTTTCACGTTGATGCGCTTTATTTTGGCATTTTGGCACTGTGCGTGTTTTTCGCGCTCGTAGTTGTCATTCTGGTAGTTATTTTTGCCATTAAGTATCAGCGCAAATCGGACGACGAAGTGCCGCGACAAATTGCGGGACATCTCGGCCTCGAAATATTTTGGACCGCCATTCCGGCGGTGCTCGCACTGGGTGTATTCGTGTGGGCAACTGTATTGTATTTCCATCTCATTACACCCCCGCCAAACGCCATGGAAATGTATGTAGTGGGCAAACAGTGGATGTGGAAATTGCAACATCCAGAAGGCAAAAAGGAAATTAACGAATTACACGTACCCCTGGGCGAATCGGTGCGCCTGACCATGACATCGGAAGATGTACTGCACAGTTTTTATATCCCTGCTTTTCGCGTAAAAAAAGACGTGGTACCCGGGCGATATACCAATCTGTGGTTTAAAGCGACGCAGGTCGGTTCGTATCATCTGTTTTGCGCCGAATTTTGCGGTACCGAGCATTCCCGTATGATTGGCACAGTACACGTCTTGGAACCTCAAGATTACGAAGCCTGGTTAACCGGCGGAACTGCTAATGAGCCAATGGAAGTAGCCGGAGAAAGATTATTTGAACAATACGCCTGTCATACCTGTCACAAGATGGATGGGACGGGACGCGGACCATCCCTGGCGGGTCTTTTTGGCAAAACAGTGGCTCTGGAAGGCGGCGGTACTGCATTGGTTGACGAAGCCTATATTCGGGAATCAATTCTGAACCCTTCCGCCAAGATCATGGCCGGATACAAACCCATTATGCCAACTTTCAAAGGTCAGATCAGCGAAGAAGGGATCATTCAGTTAATCGCCTATATCAAATCGCTGAAAGCCCCCGAACTCACGAGTATGGAGTGATGCGCCATGGCAATCACCGAGCAAGATGTTCAAGCTTCTGAAGATGCGCCGAGCGTCAATTATCTGAATAACGGTTATGGCTTGAAGTCCTGGTTGTTGACCAGAGACCACAAGCGCATTGCCGTTTTATACATTATTTCGATTTCCATCTTTTTCGCCCTGGGCGGGTTATTTGCCAGTCTGGTTCGCTTTGAACTGATGACCCCCGAAGGCGATTTGATGTCTTCGGATACTTATAACAAAGTTTTCTCAATGCACGGCATCATTATGGTCTTTTTCTTTTTGGTGCCATCCATTCCCGCAACCATTGGCAACTTTTTAGTTCCCATTATGGTTGGCGCAAAAGACCTGGCTTTTCCGCGCGTCAATCTTTTGAGCTGGTATGTTTATGTCGTCGCGGGAATTTTGGGAACAATTGCCGTGGTTGGGGGCGGTGTTGATACGGGCTGGACTTTTTATACGCCGTATAGCAGTACCTATTCAAACTCAAATGTGATTCTGGCTGCTATGGCTGCTTTTATGGCGGGTTTCTCGTCCATTCTGACGGGCCTCAACTTTGTGGTAACGATCCACACCATGCGCGCGCCAGGGATGACCTGGTTCCGCCTGCCGCTGTTTGTCTGGTCGCATTATGCCACCAGTTTGATTATGCTATTGGGCACACCCGTTATCGCAATTACGCTGGTGCTGCTCATGCTCGAGCGCGGATTTGGATTTGGATTTTTCGATCCGAACCTCGGTGGCGACCCCGTTTTGTTCCAGCATTTGTTCTGGTTCTATTCGCATCCAGCCGTTTATATCATGATCTTGCCTTCAATGGGCGTGATGAGCGAAATGGTGGCCTCTGTTGCGCGCAAGCGCGTCTTTGGATATGAATTTGTCGCGTTTTCAAGTGTGGCCATCGCAATTTTGGGCTTCCTGGTATGGGGCCACCACATGTTTGTGAGCAGCCAATCGACGTATGCTGGCATGGTGTTCTCCATCATCACATTTCTGGTAGCAGTACCCTCTGCGATCAAAACATTCAACTGGACAGCGACCTTATACAAGGGGTCAATTGTATATGATACCTCAATGTTTTACGTGTATGGGTATCTCGGTTTGTTTTTAGTCGGTGGTTTGACCGGGCTATTTTTGTCGAGTATGGGCCTGGATATTCACCTGCACGACACGTATTTTGTGGTCGCGCACTTCCACTATATTATGGTTGGCGGTCAGGTGATGGGATATATGGGGGGCATGCACTTCTGGTGGCCAAAAATTACGGGTAAAATGTTTCCCGATATTTGGGGCCGCGTTTCAGCCCTGCTGGTATTTCTCGGTTTTAATCTGACGTTTTTCCCGCAGTTCATTCTGGGGTATATGGGCATGCCGAGGCGTTATCACGTCTATCCCGACGAATTTCAGGTCTTGAATGTGGCATCGTCTATGGGTGCGTCAATTCTCGCCCTTGGATATCTGGTCCCCGGCGCGTATTTGACATGGTCAATTTTTAAGGGACCAAAAGCACCTGATAACCCCTGGGGCGCCAAAGGCCTGGAGTGGGAAACGACATCCCCACCACCCACATTTAATTTTGAAGAAACGCCTCTCGTGACAGAAGAAGCCTATGAGTACGGACCAATTGAGGAGCACTAATGGCCGATCACGCATTACATCACGATCACCCGCATGGACTGGCCCACCAGTTCGAAGATATGCCGCAGCAGAAGGAATCCGCCGTCATCGGCATGTGGAGCTTTCTGATTACGGAAATTCTGTTTTTTGGAGGCTTTTTTGCGACGTATCTGATTTATCGATCCTATTATCCCGAGGCATTTTTTGAAGGCAGTAGCCACCTGGATATTCCTCTGGGAGCATTTAATACCATAGTATTGATTGTCAGCAGCCTGACAATGGCGATGGCCGTACACAAGTCGCACGAAGGCAATAAGAGAGGGATACTGGTCTATCTGACGCTGACCGGAATCTTAGGTCTTACCTTTTTGGTGGTCAAATATTTTGAATACTCCGCAAAAATCGAGTACGGTTTGGTCCCCGGTCTGGCATGGCATCCGCACGGTGAAAACTCGCCCCAACTGGCTCTCTTCTATTCTCTGTATTTCGGAATGACCGGGATGCATGCCCTGCATATGATTATTGGCATTGGCCTGTTGATCTGGGTATTTGTTAAAACTGCACAGGGGACGTACACGGCTGAATACAACGCCCCTATTGAAATATTTGGTCTGTATTGGCACTTTGTCGATATTGTCTGGATTTTCCTATTTCCACTGCTCTATCTTCTCGGTTTACAGGGAGGACACTGATGGCTGATGATCACCACGGCCCGACTGTACGCATTTATCTGGCGGTATTTGCCTCCTTAATGTTTTTAACCGCGCTAACGGTTTGGGTGGCTTATCAAGAATTGGGCATGTTTAACGACGTGGTAGCACTTGGCATCGCATGCACAAAAGCCACGATTGTGATTCTGTTTTTTATGCACGTCAAATACGCCAGCCGACTGACCTGGTTGCTCGCAGGTGCAGGTATCCTGTTCTTGCTGATCCTATTTGCCTTCGCAATGGCAGATTACGTCAGTCGCGGCTGGTTGGGCATGCCAGCGAGCCACTATTTGCAGTAACGAGATGAACCAAAAAAGAGAGCGGAGAAATCTACTGGGTTTCTCCGCTTTTTTTATACAAAGAAGGAACGACAAATAACATGCCCGATTTAGGATACACCGCAATGCAGCTTTGTGACGATCTAAAGACCCTTGGTGTCGGGGTTGGCGATATTCTCTTCGTCCACTCCTCATTCAAGAGCCTGGGTATGGTCCAGGGTGGTGCGGGAACAGTAATCGCCGCGCTTGAAAACGCACTGGGTGACGATGGCTTACTCCTGATGCCATCATTCAATCTGATTGGTGATCGAGAGCAGAGGGCGGAGTCCTGGGACGTTGAAAAAACAGATTCCTCAGTCGGCTGGTTAACCGAGTATTTCAGATTGATGTCAGGGACACACAGATCCGACCACTATTCCCACTCCGTGGCAGCACGCGGACAAGGCGCCAAAAATTTTGTTGCTGGTCATTTATCAGGGGAAGGCATGGCATCTCCCTGGGACCGTTCCCCCTGGGGAAAGACGTATGGTACAAATTCCCCCATGATCCGTGCCTACAAACAAAACGGCAAAATCCTGATGCTCGGCGTTGACTACCAATCATCCACGTATATCCATGTCGTAGAAGTGATGTTCTGGAATGAGCGACTGAAAGAAGACCCCGATGCCGAACTCATCTGGCTCGACCGGATTCGACTCGGTGAAGTCTGGGATCAGTCAGGCAATTTGGAGACCGGCAAGGTTGGGGACGCCTCGTGCCGTCTGTTCCAAATTCGCGCGTATGTTGATCAGTTACTCGATATTGTCCGAAATGATTCCGATTCGTACGACCGCGTCAAACTGGGTCAAAGATCGACATAGGCTTGTTATTACAGCGGCGGTGTGTGCATGCGGTGGCCCTGGCCCATAAAAAAGAAAATATCCAGAACAAAAGAAACCAGAACACCCAGCGTATAGCCCATGAGGACGCCAAAAATAAAAACACGAGAGCGGTTAAAAAGCTCAATACCGCCGACTTTGAGCACAATTATTTTCATTAGCCAGGCGATAAATACCGAAAAAAAGGACGCGCGGGTGGGATACTGGAGAGAAACTGTAAATCCCACCGGGTGCAGAGGCCACCAGGGAAACCGCTGGTTCAGAAAAATCAACAGCAGGGTCATCGCCGCTCCAAAGGTTCCGAAGCCCAGGTCCCACCATTGCCGTTCTGAATCTGGACGCCCTTTGATATCCGAAACAGTATAATTGAAAAAGGCCCGGTTGCCTCGCGTATAACTGTAGTCTCCAAAATTCTCAGCTCCCGGCCCGTAATAACCCAAAATAAGGGTGGTGATCACAAAGGCGAGGATTGAGAGGATTCCGCCAATGAGAATTGCGCCGCCCAGTCGGCGCCTTTGAGGATCGGTGTGATCGCCAGCCCTGGCGGCATTGGCTGCACCTGGCATGGCAAATCCCTTTGCGTTGCCGTAAAGCGTACCCATCTGGTTCAGAGCCGCAATCGTCGTATCATCCATATTCCAGATACCGATCAACCCTTTGACGGGTCCGGTAGGTCCCGAACCCCGCAAAGACACCAACCCGCTGAGCGCCACGATCTTGGCCATCCCCAAATAGAGAATCAGGCTAAAAAACATAAATGCCGCGGCCACCCCCGGATTCATCTGGGTTTTGCAGAGCCAAAAAAAAATGAAAAGGCTGGCAAGAATGAAACCGAAGGATGCTGTGCGATAGGAGAGCAATTCGGTCGAATCATCTACCTCGGGGCCTTTTCCAATTGCTTTGCGCCAGACATTGCGTATGTGCCCGCGTGCAATCCAGAGGCTCCACAGCACAAAAACCATCAGGCCGTAATTGTTCTGAGAGATCACCCCCGAACCATAGCCTCTTGGACCAAACCCGATACGGTTGGAAATGCCTGCCTGCAACATGCCCAAAATGTGGAAAAACCACATCGACAGGAGAATTTCCAGGGTAGTGAAATAGGCGAAACAAATGACGTAGAAATCGAACTGGAGAAAGAAAGGCATAAATCCACGTCCGATGGGGAGCAGTGTTCTAATATTGAGAAATGCGAATGTGGGTAGGCCTGGAAAGAAGTGGCCTGCTGTATTCCAAAAAAGCATGATTGCCGGAATCGCAAACCCGATCCAGAAAAGAGGCAGGCCAAAAAATTGGGGCAGGTTCCGTCCGGAACCAGGATTCTCTACCAGCATCAGTGAAAGCTCGACAAAGGGAAATGCCAGACGCTCGCTTTCCGACCACTGTTTTCGCAAAATGACTGAGAGACAAAAACAGGCCAGCATGATCGCGATGAGCAGGCTAAACCACCAGAAAAGCGGACCGACCCATATCTCCCAGGGCAGAGGCGCACCGGGAACCAGCCCTCGATAGAACATCCCAACGCCATCTCCGGCATTGCTGGGGAACAACCAGCGCTGCAGGTTGGGCAGTGTGTAGGTGGGCCATTCATTTTCGGGAGAAGCGTAGTAATCCGGAGCCGAAATCACGGCTACAAATCGCTGGGCCAGAGTGGGTACTGTTGTGCCGAGAAACCCAATAGCGAGCACGGCAGCCATATCCCGCCGCGTCAAAGCGAGGCGGGGAAACCGCCTTCGAACGAGGGGATTGTAGAGATAGCCCAGGAGCAGAAGCCCTACCAGCAAGGCAAAGGGCATTTGGCTGTGTGTGAATGAGGAAGAGTGGATCAAGTAACGGGAGACAGGGTCGAAGCCGTTGATGCAAAATGTGAGCACTACCCCCAGGACAATAGCGCCCGGGCGCACCGATGACTCTCGCTCTCTCGCCGACAAATGGTGTGCCTGTAAAGGATTGCTCATCGTATAACGGGCCGGGCAGGTTCCTATGCACACAAGATATCTGTGCATAGGAATTCCATTCGAGTTATAAAAAATGGCCCCCTGCGAAAACTGAGGGCCTCCGTATTCGACGCGTTCAGTCTATTCCTGGTGAAGTGTAGGCGAACGTCTCGGCGCGGAAAATTGCTCTTCCGTAAGCGGGACGGCCTGCTTCTGATAGACCTGCACCCGATAGGAGCCATTGTCCGCTACAAACATCAGTCCATCTCCATTGACAGCCACCCCTCCCGGACGTCGAAAGTACTTTTGCGGCTCGAGGTCTGCCATGTCCCTCAGGCGATTTGGACCGGCATTTGTCATCATATATTCAATTGCGACCGTTGACAGGGTTGCATCCCCCAAAAATTTCTGCACGTACCTCGACTCGGAATTGAACAATTGTACCCGGTCATTTCCCGAGTCCGAAACATAAATATCGCCATGCTCATCTACGGCCACACCGGTCGGCCTATTTAGCTCTCCATTTCCGTCACCCGACTTCCCGAACGCGAAGATAAACTCCCCGTCACCAGTGAACTTCTGAATTCTATCATTCCGCCAATCTGCGACATAAACATCGCCCAGTTCATCCACTGTAAGCCCCCAGGGCATGTTAAACTCTCCCTCCCCATCGCCAAACCTCCCCCACTTTGAGATACATTCACCATCTTTGGTAAACTTCTGAACTCTGTGGTTCAGGCTGTCAGCAACATAGATATTCTCTTCTGCATCGAAGGCGATACCCGCCGGACTGTTCAGTTGTCCATCGCCATCGCCGTGCTCACCCCATTTCCCCAACTCTTTGCCATCTTTGTCAAAGGACAAAATACAATGCACGGCCTCGTCGGAGACATAGAGATTCTCCTCGCTATCGGCAATAATTGAAACCGCCCACGTAAGCCCACGGCCAACGGTACCCAAGTCTTTGTCATCAATATGGTATTTTCTAATCGTCGATGCATCTCTGTTCCGACACAATATGTAGAGACAGCCTTCCTCGCCCAGGGCAATATCAATCGGAAAATTCGTCAGCCGCCTCATACCCAGAGTCTTGTAAAATGGGAACCCTGCCCGCAATAGGCCATAAGGTCTGCCCATAATTCACCTCCCTTTTCAATATCACATGGCCTCTTTAAAAGGCTGGATCTGTTCAAATGTCCCATCCACAATCGGGGTGGCATCCATTCCCATCCATTGCTCCAGGAGCGTTGCGTATATGCCGCGGAAGTCAATTGTATGCTCAAGGTCTTCGCCATTGGCCCATCGAGAAGGGTCAAGAGAGGGATATTCTGCATATAGCCCACCATTCACACCATCACCGATGATAAAGGCACCGCCACCTGTACCGTGATCCGTACCACTGGCGTTATCCCTCATGCGTCGCCCAAACTCTGAGAAAACGAGCATGACAATCTCTTGTGAAGCATTGTGGTTTCGCAAATCCCGGAAGAAATCGCGGATTGCTTCCGATAACTCCGTCAGCAACTTGGGATGTGACGGCATTTCATTTGCATGGTGGTCATAGCCCCCGTGCTGCGTGTAAAAGATCCTTGTGCCGAGACCGGCAAGGTGAACACGCGCGACATCCCGCAGTGCCTTCGCAATCGAATTGCTGCCGTACTCCACATCGGACTGATACATTGCCGGAGCCTTCTTCAACTCATCGGAACCTCTGATGACATCCAGACCCGTTTGCGAAAGATAATCCATCACCACCCCCGTACCAATCGCAGGTTCGTACATAGTCTTGAATATTTCAATAGCCTGCATTCGCTTTGGATCTTCTTTGATGCTGGTCATCAAGCCGTAATTGTCGAGATCGTCAACAGATGTCACGGGAACGCCGGAAACGGCCAGCGCCCTGGAAAGTCCTTTTCCAAAGTTAATGCCCGTCAAGACATTTTCCCCCTTCGGATCCAGATCTCGAACCACTCTGCCCAACCAGCCTTCAGTGCCGATATCTATGGGTTCACACGTGTGCCAGACATCCATAGCCCTGAAATGCGATCGGCTCGAGTCGGGATACCCGATACCCTGCACAATCGCCACATCACCCTGCTCAAACATCTCCTTCAGGGGCACCGTATTGGGATGCCAGGCCAGAGTATCGTTCATCGGCAAAACCTCATCCTGACGAAGCCCCACAATGGGCCGACAATCGTGGTATATGCCGTTGGTATAAGGGATAATCGTATTCATGAAGTCATTGCCGCCCTTCAACTCAACAATGACGAGGATCGGGTCTCTATAAGCCATTTTATTCCTCCTTTCCGTGCGCTACGCAAATTGATATTCTCTCGAAGCGACAATGAGTTGCAGCATCTGTATCACGCGATCAGTACTCTCCTCAGATCCGTTGTCCGCAGATAGATCGAGATCGCCACCTGATTCCGCAAATTTGCTCAAAGATTCGCGGGTCGTATCACTCACGATCATAGGACCTGCGAGATCCAGACATTTTTCCACGAACTCATCAGGAGCGAGTGCCCTCCCCTCGGCTTTGATCCGATTGATGATTTCGCCAATACCCGGCCTGGACGCATCACTTACCTCGCGAACGGCGAAATTCACGCGCTCGGTCAGTGTGCCGCCATCAATCCATTCCCTACCGGTGTGCCAGCCTTCCACAGTCGGAGGATCCAACAATTTCTGCCCCATTAACGTGGTAGCGCCCGAATATCTTCCCATACCTGGATCGGGACGCTGATAGGTGCCGATCAGCTTCAGGATGCCCGTAACGAGTTCTGTCGGACTTTTCACTTTTTTCCCGAGCGCGTCTTTGAAGAAATCAGAATTAAAGAGCGTTCTCAGGATGTGGCGCATATTGCCTTTCGACTCCATGAAAGCGTTTGACAGGGTTTCAATCGCATCGGGATCCTGCGGCGGAGTCACATGCCAGGATGGGACCTGCGGCTCGTCTGCGACAAAAAAGTTGTAGAGGTGCCTGGATATGAATTTGGCACAGGCAGGCTGTTCGACTATGATATCGATGATATCATCGCCGTTGAAATTGCCCGTATGCCCCAGAAACGTCTTCTCGCCATCATCGTGGTCTTCTTCGAGGAAAACGAATTTCGCATCGTAATAGCCTTGCGGATACAGGGGCGGCGGCTGCGCGAATGTCCATCCCGTAAAGGCGCGGGCACAATTCTTAATATCGTCTTCTGTGTAATTGCCAACGCCCATCGAGAAGAGTTCCAACAACTCCCTGCCGTAGTTCTCATTAGGCTCGCCCTTGCGATTTTCATTGTTATCCAACCAGAAGATCATAGCCGGATCTTTGGACAGCTCGAGCAGAATTTCCCGCATATTTGAAAGACCCACGCGCCGGAAGGTATCGATCTGGCGGGCAGAGGCGAGGATATGCTGATTTTTTCCAAGCCCGGTGGCGAATACGTGATGCCAGAAAAGAGCCATCTTTTCTTCGAGCGGGCGCTTGCTGCGGATCATTCGATACATCCATTTTTCCACATATCCCGCTTCAAAACTGCCAAAATAGCGGCTTAAAATATCCTCATCTATGGGATCGCAGCGCTCCGGCTCAACCAGGTCTTCCACGACGTTTTCGTAGCCCTTTTCGACATAGTCCTCCAGTTCTGTTCTCGTGGCCCCAAACCCGGCTCGACGCATCAGGTGGGCCATTAACGCAATATCGGTGTTCGACATTATTTCCCCCTTTGCTGAAATACCTCATTGGTTACGCTTGCTCTGTCCCTATCACCAGAATAACAAGACAATGTTTTTCAACAATTTATCTTAGATATTCCCCTAAAAAATGAATTTTATAATCCCTGCTAATAGTATAACTTCATCATGTTCAAGAGACAACCCAAAATTGTCGGGGTCTGGACGCGAGCACAGAGAAGACCACTGGATTTTTTTATTATTTTTGTGTATTGATAAGAAATGAAACGCACTGACATGTGCAACAATACTTTCAAGGAGGAAACATGCGCCGAAATAAACTGAGAGAACTGCTCGATGCCGATCGACCCAGCTTGGGAACCCACGTACACAGCCCGTGGCCATCGGTATTTGAAATGGTGGGATATTCAGGACAGTTCGATTATATCGAATACGTATCGGAATACGCCCCTTATGATTTACACACAATGGATAATATCGGGCGGGCTATCGATCTATTCGACGATATGTCGGCGATGATCAAGGTCGAGGAAGATCCGCGTGGGCACATTGCAAACCGCGCCATAGGTGCGGGTATTCAAAATGTTTTATTCGCCGATGTGCGTACAGTAGAAGATGTGGCAGCCTGTGTGGCAGCCGTGCGTCCCGACACGCCAGAAGATGGCGGGCATCACGGGGTGAATATGCGCCGATACGTGCGGTTCGGTGTAGATACAGGGGGGGCTGAATTTATTCAGTCGTGTCGCGATTCCGTTGTTGCGATCATGATCGAAAAGAAGGAAGCGGTCGAAAATTTGGAAGCACTGCTCTCCGTGCCGGGCTTAGATATGATACAATTCGGGCCAGGAGATTATTCTCTGAACACGGGCTATGATAGGGAAAAGGTGCAAGAAGCCGAAAAATACGTGATCGAAACATCGCTTAAAATGGGCATCGCACCCCGGGCGGAACTCGGAGACGCCAGAGGTGCGAAGCGATATTTGGACATGGGCGTGAAACACTTTTGCGTGGGAACCGATGTAAGCATTTTAATGCAATGGTTCCGCGAAGAGGGAAAAGCGATGAGGGATATACTGGAAAATGTTTAGGATCAGATAGGAGAGATATAAATCATTGAACCTGCCGCACGCATAGCACGCCGTCACTCCGGCGTTAGCCGGGGTCCAGTATGTTTATTATGTTTATATTAACTTGCCCTTGCCTCCTGTGATGGCTTGACTTCAACCTCAGCTATGCCTACTGTGGTCTCCAGTTGAGGAATCGGATCCTTGTACTCTTTGAGGGCTTTGCAATGGAAAACCATTGCCTCCTCAATTGACATCTGCGGTTGGGGAACCGGGTCGCCGTATTCCATCAGACTCTCGATGTGAAAGGTAATCGCCTCCCGCATGTTTTCCTGAATCTCCTCCCAGGTTTCCCCAGTGCTTATGCAGCCCGGCAAATCAGGCGAATAGGCTGAATAGTTGTTCGGCGTGCGTTCATAGACCACCGCATATTTTAGCTTCATTGGTTTCTCTCCCTTAGCCCTGCTTGTCTCAGGATATTCAGCCATGTACCCGGTGCCACATCATCTCCCGGATGACCCGGAATAGTTACTGTTCCGGGCTTATCGGGATGATGGTATTGACGGTGACTCCCTCGCGTCCTTACCAGCCGCCACCCGTCCCTCTGGATCAATCGGATAGCGTCTCTAACCTTTGGCATACTCCCGTTCCGAAGAATTCACACATTCGATCAGCCAAATCCACAGGTGCGTATCCAGAATAATCACTTCAAAAGTTCCAAGTCCTCTATAGTGACTGGCTCCGTCGGATCCAAATATTCAATGACCCTGCCACGTAGCGGTGATGGCGTCACGGGATCGGAGTCAGACACGATCTGTGTCTCGACGTAATCGGGATCATTGTCCCTCATCTTATCCCGGATTTGGTCAACCGCAACGAAATCCTTTTCCCACTGTTGCTGATAGAGTCGATAGCGTTCTACAGGCAACACAACTGACACCATCTGCCCAGCTTCATTTCTAACTTCACACGCTTCGTTAGAAGATCTGAGAGATTGAACCAATTCCTGGAGTTTGCTGCCAGCTTCTTTGAGATTGAGTACCATTCTCAGTCCTTTGAATTTTTTTGTGTCTGAATTTCCTTATTAATTTACAAGTTCGTCGTCAACCGTGATAACCGAAATACCTAAACCCTGATCAATCCCGTACCCAGATGGGTGAATTATCGAAAAGATACCCTAATCCGCACCGGATGACAAGGAAAAGGACCTGTGGAAAACTGTGTCATATGACACAGTAACTGTTTCATTTGGAACAGTTGGGACTATAATGAAACAGGAGGATTACAGCGGAAAATCACATAAAAAATGTCCTGAAGAACACAGGGTATTTTGGATGGTATTTATGGTGATGGTGCCCAGACGAACACCTATCAGGAAATGTCGCGGTCGTCCGAAGCAGAGACCGGCGCGCAGGGCTACGACACGAACATGATCCTTAGTTGCTTTTGCGTATAGAATTCGGCAACAGTATCCAAAGCGGGTCAAGCCCTGTCTGTTTTCGTATTTGCAATATACTTAACGGCTGTCAGCCTGGTTTTTGTAAAAGTCAATAATACTCTCGATTTTACTCTTATCGATCTGCTCGTAAAAAATAATTTGAGCATTTGTCATGAATCTGATCATGGTATCTTGATCCTTTGAGAACCAAACTATTTGCACATCTGGCACATTTATAGAGTCACCGTATTGTTGTGTCAGCATCCGCGTAACTTCATCGCTCACATCTTCGCCCAATAGTTGATATTGTGCACCTTCTAACTTTTTCTCTGTATTAAATTGATATATAAGTCGACACGGTTGATCGAATAAAGACTCATTGTAGATAAGTTGTTTTTCTTCTGTGTTTAGGTAGAAGTCTCGCGGCTTCCCATTTTTACCCTGAATAGCTTCGGATCGTTTTACTGACCCGATAGACATTCCCCATTTAACTTTACGAAAGTCAAAGTCAACGATCTGTTTCTGGGTTCCGCTATCAACATTGTGACCGAACAGTAGAATAACCGTAGCAACTAAAAAATATCTGAGTACTGCGATGGTTACATTTGATGGCAAAGACATTGTTTTCCTTTTCTCTTGTGTGTGGAAGGACACTGACGCTCGAAGATGGTCAAGTCCTACGCCACTGTTCACCAGCTCCGTCGCGGCTGTGTGACGAAGCTGGTGGATCTCGCATTTGACCTCTGCCTGATCACACAGCTTCGTCCATTGATGGAGTGCGGCCATATAACTCATGCGCTGATCTTTGTATTTTCCCGTCCTGAAAAGCGGTCCCACGGTTAAATCTTCATTGCGAAGATACGCACGCAACAGTTTCAGGCTTTCAGACTCGAATGATACTGTTAAAAATAGCGGACATAAATTTGAAACGTGTTCACGAGTGGCTCAATAGCCTGCACTGAACTTGATTCAGTGAAATGCTACGGATTTACGATACTAACATTATTAAGTGCTTTGATTTTATCCTGACGTACCAAAACTTTTGGCAAAGATCAGAAAATCGCCAAACCCAATGGTTCCATCGCCATCCAGATCAAACCGCGCATTATACCCCGCATCGCCTTGACTTAACCCGAATTGTGCTACAAATTCCAAAAAGTCGGGAAAGCCAACAATCCCATCGCTGTCGAAGTCGGGGTTAGGGGGTTGAGGTGCGATATACGGCGACATATCCCAAAGCAGAACCATACCACTAGCATCCGAATACAAAAGTCTATCAGAGTGCCCACTTGCCAGGGTCTGCCCATCTGGACTAAACGATACGCTAGTGACTCCGCCCTCATGTCCTGTGAACGTGCGAATATGGCTACCTGTATCCACATTCCATAAACGAGCCGTTGCGTCATAACTCCCGCTTGCCAAGGTCTGCCCATCTGGACTAAACGATACGCTAGTGACTTCGCCCTCATGTCCTGTGAACGTGCGAATATGGCTGCCTGTAGCTACTTCCCATAAACGAGCCGTTGCGTCATAACTCCCGCTTGCCAAGGTCTGCCCATCTGGACTAAACGATACGCTAGTGACCCAATACGGATGCCCGGTGAACGTGCGAATATGGCTGCCTGTAGCTACTTCCCATAAACGAGCCGTTGCGTCATAACTCCCGCTTGCCAAGGTCTGCCCATCTGGACTAAACGATACGCTAGTGACTTCGCCCTCATGTCCTGTGAACGTGCGAATATGGCTGCCTGTAGCTACTTCCCATAAACGAGCCGTTGCGTCATAACCCCCACTTGCCAGGGTCTGCCCATCTGGACTAAACGATACGCTATTGATAGGCGCCTCCATATGCCCTGTGAGCGTGCGAAGAAGGCTGCCTGTAGCTACTTCCCATAAACGAATCGCTCCGTCATAACCCCCACTTGCCAGGGTCTGCCCATCTGGACTAAACGATACGCTAGTGACCCAATACGGATGCCCGGTGAACGTGCGAATATGGCTGCCTGTAGCTACTTCCCATAAACGAGCCGTTGCGTCATAACCCCCACTTGCCAGGGTCTGCCCATCTGGACTAAACGATACGCTAGTGATAGGCGCCTCCGTATGCCCTGTGAGCGTGCGAAGAAGGCTGCCTGTAGCTACTTCCCATAAACGAGCCGTTGCGTCATAACTCCCACTTGCCAGGGTCTGCCCATCTGGACTAAACGATACGCTATTGATAGGCGCCTCCATATGCCCTGTGAGCGTGCGAAGAAGGCTGCCTGTAGCTACTTCCCATAAACGAATCGCTCCGTCATAACCCCCACTTGCCAAGGTCTGCCCATCTGGACTAAACGATACGCTAAGGACTGTATTCGTATGCCTTATGAGTGTGCGAATATGGCTACCTGTATCCACATTCCATAAACGAATCGTTTTGTCCCTACTCCCGCTTGCCAAGGTTTGCCCATCTGGACTAAACGATACGCTAAAGACTATATCCGTATGTCCGGTGAACGTGCGAAAATAACCGCCAGTGGCTACCTCCCATAAAAGAATTGTATCGTCATAACTCCCGCTTGCCAGAAATTGTCCATCAGGACTAAACGATACGCTAGTGACTTCGCCCTCATGTCCTCTGAGCGTGCGAATATGGCTGCCTTTATCCACATCCCATAAACGAATCGCTCTGTCATCACCCCCACTTGCCAGGGTCTGCCCATCTGGACTAAACGATACGCTATTGACCCAATACGGATGCCCTGTGAGCGTGTGGAGAAGGTTGCCTGTATCCACATCCCATAAACGAATCGTTTTGTCACTACTCCCACTTGCCAGGGTCTGCCCATCTGGACTAAACGATACGCTATTGACCTTATCCGTATGCCCTGTGAGCAGGGAGAGTTCTTCACCAGTCTGTGCATCGTAGAGCCAAATACCGATGCTACTTCCAACGGCAAGACGTGTGCCATCCGGAGAGTACGCAATTGCGTGTATCCAGCCTTTTCCCAAGCGCGCTTTCGCACCCTCGGGTAAATGCTGCACGCCAAGGGCGGTCTGAGCGAGGCTTTCCTGCACGAACAGGGCCGTGACCAACAAGAGTGCGAGATTAAACAATCGGTTCTTTTTCACCTGAGAGTTCTCCTTTGTGTAAACGGTTATTGTGCGAGTCTATATGAACAAGCAATATGGGTGGGCACATAAAAAATAAAATAACTTAGTTACGGCGTTGGGGTAAGTCCACGAATTCGCGATCACCGGATCCGCGTTTTTCTACGCGCGAAGGCGTCCAGCTCATGCCGGACGGTCTCACCGCCCAGCTCGACGTAGCACTGGGTAGTCTGTAAGTTGCTATGACCGGGCCTCAGCGCACGGGTCGCCGGGGCAACATTCTGGAGAGTGCTCAGGTAAGATCGGATCAGCACAATGTCTAAAGGTCTCCCCTGTTCACTGCGCCGACAGGACGGTAGCTAAGGTTTCAACAGCAGGATCGGCCATGTCGTCCCCATTTTTGAGTATTGACTGGATTTGCAAATATCTGCAATTTACGTTTAAAAACAAAGGTTTGCAACAGTATTTTTGAGTATAACTCAAAAATTAAGACCAATCAGTATCATTGTCTGATTGGTCTTCGCACGACAAGATGTGTCTCTAACTAAATGAACATTGGGCGCATCCTTCTCAACCTGCACCACCATAGCAATGTGCAATTTTTTAGAGAGATTCCTATGATCTTTGTTCACGAGAAATCGCCGTTCTCAATCCAATGATCCGATGCTTTACTCCGCATCCACTAATTTTCCATCTTTGAATATCAACTTCAAGTCGTCGTAAGTGAGAACGGTTTTGGAGCCGAGGTCAACGCGCGTTTTGGGTTTGCCTTTCAGGGCGATCACTTCTTCAATAGACATATCCAGCTTGAGTGAAACAGTTTTCTCTGCACCTTCTAATTCCGCTTCGCTTGCTGCAAAGGCGATATTAAAAAGACGTTCAACTTCGGAAATCGTGTACTTATCCCTATTGACCTTGAGACGAACGGCATGGCGAGCACCTGACAGTCTGTCGAGTTCAATATAGACCTCTTTCTCCCTCGCCTCGGCTTTTCGGATTTGAACTTTCGCGCCTCTTTGAATCACCCGCACACTCCACCCTGCAAGCTCATCTCTTATAATGATATTCCGAACCTCTTCGGCAAAATCCTCTGCAGACTGAGACTGAGACTGGCGAAAACTGCCTATTGTCGCGCGGTATGAAACCTCGCCATTCTCCAGAACATTTGCCGCATCAATACCTCGAATTCCGTCATTCACCTCTACAAAATCGATTTTGATCCAAAACGTCTTGCCTTTAAGCGCCCCAACATGGCTTTTTACATCTGCCGGTTGCGCTTGCACAGTTTGAGACGAAACAATAATCATCGACAAAAATGCCAGAAAAAAACGCATAACATCTCTCCAATCTGAGTAGTTCACATCACAACCAGCCTGCCACAGTCCACAACGGACTGAGACGCTGGAAAGGGGCATTCAGCAGACGCTTGCGATCTTTGATGGGATGACCGCCGTACTGACGAACAAATTCGGCTTCAAATCGTCGCTCGAGATCTGTCTCTTCCGTCAGCGGAAGGTCAACCCAGACACTTCCCCTATTCGCGCTCTCGCGAATCGCAATCCAAATCTCCAGATCTCTGCGGGCATTTGCGGGACTGTACTGCGGTTCGGATCCCTCTGTCACTGCCCTGTGAAGGCTATTGAGAATCGCGGCTTTAGCCACATCGTCCGCGTGGAAAACCTTCTGGTGCTTGAATGGATTCTCCCAGACAACCGGTGGATCGGTATCCACGCGAACAGACGAGAGAATCTGCTCTCCGTCAATCTCCTCGAACGCCTCCTGAATTGGGTAAAATGTGCGTTCACCACTTCCATAAAGCACCAGTTCATTCCCAGAAAGATGCCCTTCCACCCCTTCAATATCCCAGAAATTGCCTCGCGCCCCGGCTGGGGACATCTCGTATAAACAGACCACATCATCTTCGAACTCGACAACAGCACTCTCCCACCATCGGGTCGTTTCCTCCACCCCACCATAATTGCTATATGGCAACACCTCCACCGATTGTGCATAGCCCAGGGCGCGGGTCGCGGCCTTGTCGAGAATCATTCTAACCCCGTTGATACCGTGATAGCTACCTGACGTGTACCACAGACGCGCATGTGTCAGTTTCCCAAGCAACCCTTCTCTAACGATCTTTTGTTTTAATTGTTCCTGAGGCCAGAGCCAGACATTTTCTGCGATCTCCCAGACCACCCCTCTATCCCGGCACGCCCGATCAATCGCATCGCCAATTGCCAGCGTGTGGGCATAGGGAATCTCCGTGATAATATGACAACCGCGCTCAATAGCCGCCAAAGCCATGACTGCCTGTCCATCGGTGGGGACAAGAATAAAAACCACATCTGGCTTTTCCCCATCCAGCATCGCTTCAAAATCGGTATATCGCGCATCAATACCAAAACGCTCACCAACAACCTGTAACGACTGCTCGCTGTGATCGCATATCGCGCACAAATCGTAGAGATCGGTCAGCTTGACCATCGTCGCGATATATCCGCGGGCGCGGGAACTTTCGTAAGCACCACACCCCACAACAGCCAATCGAAGTTTCTTCATAGCGTCTCCTGTCCTGCTCAAAACACACGATCAGATCAATCCCACTCCAGAATAACGCCGAGTGCTTCGTCCGGCTTGTGATAGAGCAGGTGATACGCATCCGGAGTTTGTTCCCAGGGGAGTCTGTGGGTAATCAGTTCGGCGACTTTGACCCGTCCGTCGATCAGCATCTGGGCTGCATCCCGCATACACGCCTCTCTGGGTGTATCGATGCGGATGCCCGCGATAATCTGCTTATTCATAAAGGCGTCCCCTTCCAGGGGCAATGGAGCACCTTGATACTTCGCGATGAGATGAATTGTTCCCCTGGATGCGAGCATCTTTTGAGCCTGTTCGAAGGACTGGATGCCAGCGTACCCACCGACGCACTCGACGACGAGGTCGGCCCCCTTGCCATCTGTGAGTTCCTTGACCGCTGCCACGGAGTCGGTCTGGGAGACATTGATCACATTTTCGTGCCCCAGTTTCCGCGCGATATCGCATCGGAGAGGCTGTGCATCGACGACTATCACACGTCCGGGATCGCGTTCCCAGACGATCTGAGCGCACAGGGCACCTACGATCCCCTGACCGAGCACGACAACGGTCTGTCCGGGTTCTACTGGCGAAGTGCGCATCCACATCACAGAACTGGTCGCGAGTGGGAGAAAGGCCGCGGTCTCATAGCTGAGTTCGTCCGGAAGGGGGAAAGCGCGCCGGGATCTTTCCGTTTCGCCGGCAATGACGTACTGAGCGTGCGGGGTGTTCGCCATGACGCGCTGTCCCACTGCGAAATCCTGGATGTTGGCCCCCACGGCCACGACCTCACCCGCGTCGGAATACCCCATCATTTCAGGACTTACCGCCTCTTCCCGGACGTATCGCCAAAATAGCTCCGACCCCCTGCTGATCAGGCTGCGCTTGACCTCAATCAGCATCTGATCGGAACCGGGCTCTGGCTGTTCGACTTCGACCATCTGCACATTGGCGAAGCCATCGAGCTTTTCAAGTCGTTTCATTCGTGCCATAACCGCATCCTTTCAATTGATATCGCGCAAGCCTTCCCAGTGATCCCACAGATCGAAGGGCAGATCGAACATGATATCGCTCAGGTTCTTGAAAGCAAAGCGATTGACAAGTGCCATGCGGATATCTGTCCGACAATTCATGCTGGCCGTGTGCAACATATAGTGGTGCCAAAAGCAAACCGTTCCCGCAGGTGCGGCGTGTTCATAGCGCGTATCGGGATGTAGAAAACCCGGGGCTTTGAGACCGCTCAAATTAGTCAGCGCATGCGCCTGGAAATATCGGGCAACCTTGAGGTGCGCGCCCGCCCATGTGGTAAAACCGCCGCCGCGGGGCAAAACATCGCTGATATTAATAGTAACAGCCACGGTAAAAGTATCCGCCACACCTTCGATGAGATACCCATCCAGATGCCCTCTCGGAGGCTGCCAGTCCGTGTGGCCGCTCGGGTAAATCATTTTACACAGCCCATTGCCAGGCGAGCGAAGATGTCCCTTACCCGCGAGTTCTTCGGCCATGTCGTAAAGCGGTGTATCTGTCCTCATAGCCGCGACTGCGGGATGGTCGCTACACGGCAGATTGCCTTTTGGCCCCGCGTTGATCCATGTCTGAGGATCATCGCGATCCGCCTCGATATATTCCCACACGGCATCCCGCGCATCTTTGAGTAGCTCTGGTGCAATCAGGTCGGGTTTGACAACATAGCCATTTTTTTTAAAAAAGGCTTTCTCTTCATTAGAAAAATAAGACATGGTCCACTCCCTTGTTAAAAGCCAATTTTGTGGGGAGAGCATATACAGGTCAGTCGAGCTCCAGACGATTATCTGTGGGGGGATCACCCAAATCGGGAATCTCGAGCAACTCACCGCCTTTGAGGGCTGATTCGTGGGCAATGAGGCCGGGAATCAGGTAGCGCGCAGCTTCGTAAATATTGTTCGGCGGCGTCTTGCCCGAGACACAGGCGCGAACAAAATCATCAACCAGAAACTGATGTGACCCATTGTGACCATTGGGCAAACCTCTGAATGCATCGGGCAAGCGGTGAGCCGGATGAATGGGCGCAACAGAGTGATGCGTCCCATCGTCTGCGGTAACCTTGTCCATATCGCCCTCAACGCGTCTTACCGCTACGCGGCAGGTGAGTTGCGCGTCGAGAGATTCGCGTTCAGATCGGTCTTTTGTGAGCCAGACGGCACCCGAGGCATTGTGTTCAAAGCTGCCCTGTGTACCAAACATCGTCATACGCACCGCCCCCGGATGACCAACACGGCGAAATTCATTGATGCGCGCGGTACTGCCATCGGACAGCTTGAACAACGCAGATTCATTGCTGAACGGATTATTCCACTTGTTTGATGCGTAGATTCCATCTTCGTGGCAATCCGTGAAACCCTGGCATGAAACGTGGGTCATACGCGCGCCTGTGATAGAGAGAATCTGGCTCGTCGAATGGGTGGGATAAAACATGGGCGGCACACCAGCGGTTTCGCGCCAATTTTCTCCGCCGCGCCACCTGGCAACAGCGTACAGACCGTGATCCCAGTCGTGATAATATTCGGCTTCGGCGTACACAATATCTCCAAATGCACCTTCTCGAAATCGCTGCCGACAGTAAATCACTGCTGGATAATAGTAACTCGTTTCACCGAGCATATAGATATTACCCGTTTCCCGCACAGCTTCGGCAATAGCGCGAAGTTCGTTGAGTAATATGCCCGGTGGCACGGCTGAATAGACGTGTTTACCCGCGCGAAGTGCTTGCGCTGCCTGTGGCCCGTGAAGCCAATTCTGGGTAAAAAGCGCGATAGCATCAACATCGGTATCACACAGATCATCGAGAGAGGGCGAAGTCTGCACAATTCCGTGTTTTTCCGCATTACTCTGGCGTTTTTCTTCATCCAGATCACACAGCACGACCTGATCCACATCTGGATGTGCATTGAACAGGGAAATAAAACCCTGTGCAAATGCCCCCACGCCAACAATACCGAGACGAATGCCCATGGAACCTGCCTTGTTATTTCACGAGATGCACTTTGACACAGCCGGATTTTTTGTCAGCAGCGGTGTGAAAAGCTTCGGCGATATCGGCAAAGGGATAGCGGTGGGTGACGAGTTTCGTAGCTTGCACGCGGTCAGAGGTAATGAGATCAATCGCGACATCAAAATCGGTACGCATGCCGCTGAAACCGTAGCAATTAGAGCCTGTAATATTGACTTCGGACCAGACAATCGAGCGCAAGTCAACCTCGAGGGGCTTGAAGTAACCGGCCACGAGAACGATCATGGCATGGCGGCGCGATATAGCGATAGAATCATCGAAGTTCTGCGCGGTGCCCACAGTTTCGATAACAGCGTCATATCCCATGCCATCGGTGAGATCGTTAACCACATCCTTCACATCGGTCGTCGTAATATCAACAACGTGATCCGCGCCGAGGTCACACGCGAGGTCGGCCTGCTGCGGATATTTGGCGGTAATCAGCGTTTCTCGTACACCAATAGCTTTGGCAACTGCCAGACAGAGTTGACCAATTGTTCCCCCACCGATCACAGCGACCCGATCCTGGTAAGACGCTTTTGCCTGCGCAAGTGCGCGATGCGCCACAGCGAGCGGTTCTACAAGCGCACCCTGTTCAAAAGTCATATCTGGCAATTTGAAGACACTATTTTTGTGTGCGGTTGTGTATTCGGCAAAACCACCGTGCGATTCGCCCGAAAACCACTTGCGATTGGCGCAGTGGTTGTAGCGACCTGTAACGCAATAGTGACATGTACCACAATGCGAAAAACATTCGGCGGTAACCAGATCCCCTACCTCGATATCAGTCACACCCTCGCCAACTTCGGCAACCGTGCCACACAACTCGTGCCCTGCGGCGCGTTCAAGCGAGGGTTTCCACTCGCCAAAATAATTGTGCAAATCGCTACCACAGATACCAGAACTCCTCGTCTGCAGGGTGATATAACCCGGTGCAGGGGGCGTATATTCAACATCTTGCCATTCAATTTCGCGGATACCTTTGTAAAGTGCTGCTTTCATTTCTATCTCCTGTAGAAGTGAGGCTTACTGCCGGTCAGCGGTGATACCGCGCCAGTCATCTGTGCGAAAAGGCGATGCCGGCAAATCCGCACCATTGTACAAATTGCAAACTGGATTATCAGCCCATGCGTATCGGACAGCAACGGGTTGCTGAATATCTTTGCTCCAGACCAGCACATCGTCGCCATCAATCTTTGCCTCTGCCCAAACGAATTTGCTATCTTGGCCGGCAATCACAAAACCCTTGAGCATATCGCCCTTTGCTTTTAAGCCACCATACGCGTGATCAAATTTCAGGCGAATTTTGTCTTCTTCAACCGCCATAGACCGATAAATGGGACCAGAATGCGGTTGATCCATACCATAGACCATAGCTTCTGCTCCCAGTGCCAGACGCAAGCCAACATCCTGTTTATTTTTTGGGTGAATATCGTCTGCCTCTCCAATATCAATCGCTACAGCCATACCGGTATTCGGCAATGAAAGTGCCATCAATTGCGCCTCGCGCAATTCAGCCCAGGCACTTTCATCGGGATTTTCCTTTACCTGTCTAAAATTGGCAAGCTGTACAAAGAAAAACGGAAATGCGCCCTGCCCCCAACTCGAACGCCAGTTCTGAATCATCGCCGGAAACAACGCGCGATATTGATATGCCCGGCCAGCATTTGATTCTCCCTGATACCATATTGCACCGCGAATACCATAAGAAACGATAGGCGCAATCATCCCATTGTAGAGCATAGACGGACGATGGGGACTATTCGGATTTCGCCACGGTCTTCGCGGACGGCGTTGCCCCAAAGCGCGCAAGCTATCGGCATTTGCCTGCCATACAGCGAGCCTGGCCTGGTATTCCTTCTGCTGTGCTTCCGAATGATACGTAGCGATGGCTTCTGCCCAGCGTTTGCCCAGCGGCGCATACTCCGGTATGACTTGAAGCGCGGGCAATGAAGTCCAGGCTTCAGCCGGTGTGCCTCCCCAGGATGTATTGATAAGACCAATGGGTACATTCAAAGACTGGTGCAAACGGCGTCCAAAATAATAGGCCACTGCAGAAAAATTGACGACACTACTCGTATCGCATACACTCCATGTGCCCTCAACATCTTGTGCGGGCCTTTGTGCGGCACTGCGTTTGACCGTAAAAAGCCTGATATTGGGATAATCTGCCGCTTTGATCTCCTCCTCCGCATTTTGAGAACGCCTGACGAACCAGGCCATATTGGACTGTCCAGAGCAGACCCAGACCTCCCCCACCATCACATTGTTAAACGTGACGACATTTTTCCCGCGCACAGTGAACTGATACGGGCCTCCCACTTCCATAGGACTCAGGTGAATCTGCCACGTACCCCCCGCATCTGCTGTGATCATCACACGCTGGGTATCTAACTCAATAGTAATCTCTTCATTGGCATCGGCATTCCCCCACACAGATATTGCAGTTTGCTGCTGCAACACCATATTATCTGAAAAAATCGCGGGCATAGAAACATCTGCGAGAATGGGATAGGGAAACAATAACAGCAGGGCGGCAATGAATTTGCGAACAGTAGAAGTCATGGTTTATCCTTTGTATGTAGTTGCCCGATGTATCGTAGGGGCAACCCTCGTGGTTGCCCGATATATGATAAAGTGGGATTCCGCATCGCACAAGTCGGAATTGTTCCTTAGCCTTGCGTTTTTCCCCGTGGTAACTTATTTTGTCAAACGAAAAAATCTCTTTTGTCTGGAAAAAAATCATGTCCATCTCGTTCCCACATCTTTTTTTTAAATACTCCTCAATATGCGGCATATTCCTGTGCTGTATAATAGGAACCTGTGTAAGAGGCCATGCCCAACCTCCTATCACCCTGCTCGAAGGCGAGCAACTCGGCGATATCGCCTGGGAAGATGCCCGCGCATTTACAGTGGTCGCGCGTTCTACATTGAACCGCCTGAAAGCAACAGATGAGGGCGTACCACCCGATCTCCAGGCACTATCGGATACAGCTTTTGCTGCTTTTGAAAAAAAAGACAACTATCGCGCCTATCGCCTGTTTATACGATTTATGGCAATGACGCGAGACGGTAGCTCTGGCGAAGGAACAGAACTCGCCACAAGCTACAACCTGGTATTAAATCGCACCATCACAAACACAGGCGACACGCTTCACGTACAACTGAAACCCCTCTTTACCCTGGGACAGCCGCTTTCAGGCGAATATACGGCGCGGCTATCGCTGCGAGGAACGAAGGGTGTAGTTGACGAGCGCACACTACCAATTTCGTCTGTCCGCGCTTTCAATTGCGCCCTATCAACAGCGGGTTTGCCCGAAGGACCCGCAGGTGTGCGCTATGAATTGCGCGATCCAGCGGGCAAACTCCTGCTGAGAGTCACGCGGGCTTTTCTGCACACAGACACAATGTCATCACGCCTGAAAAGTTTGCAAACGCAGCTAAAAACCTTGCAGGGCGAGAATATCGCGTCCCGTGGTGCGTCCCAGCGAGCAGCCGTTGAAACAATCGAATATATCGTCGATCATCTCGAGGAAATGCACGCCAAATATGTGGGAGATCTCAGGCGAACAGCGCAACCCATGGTCATGAAATACCGCCGCAGCGGCAGAGGATTGACATGGCGCGGCGCGATTAACATACCGGCGGACATCGACCTCGCCGAAACCCTATCTTCGGCACTTTTGTCTGGAGAAGACCCTCTGGAGAAAAGCACTGGCGACTTTCACCTCGCGTATCGATCAGCAGTTGACAGCCAGCTCGTACCCTACCGCATATTTGTTCCAGAGGGATATACGCCGGATCAATCATGGCCACTGATCATTGGCCTTCACGGTGCTTCTGGCAGCGAAAACACCTGGTTAGACCGGCGCAGAAGAGGCGAAACAGAGAATTTATGCAAGAGCCTATCACAAGAACGCGGATATGTATTTGTTGCACCGAGTGGACGCGGGCCTTTTACTGGGTATCGCAGGATTGGCGGGCAAGATGTCATGGATGTATTGGACCGCGTGTTATCCATCTACAATATTGACTCAGAGCGCGTGTACCTCACCGGTCATTCGATGGGCGGAGGCGGCACCTGGATTTTGGGATTGAGACATGCCGAAAAATTTGCCGCCATCGCGCCAATCGCGGCCAGCGGGCGGTGGGTAAGATCGAGACACGTCAAACCGCATGCCGATCTACCCGTGCTATTTTCGCAAGGAGCAAAGGACATGGTCGCGCTGACAGAACCCGCGCGACGCACCGCGAAACTGCTGGCAAAGTATATGAAAAATTTCACCTATACCGAATATCCCGACGCTACGCACAACACGATATGGTTCACAGCCCTACCGTCTATTTTCGATTTTTTTGACGCACACGGCGGCGTCTCGCAATGATCACACTCCAAAAAAATATGACAGCTAATTTTACAGGCCTCGGCCGTCCCGTTATCGATTGCGACATTCACAATGTGTTTGCCTCCCTGGAAACCCTTGTTCCATATCTGGAAGACCACTGGGTCGCGTATATTCGCGAATCCCATTTTCGAGGTCCCGGCGCAAATGATTATCCGGGTGGTGCGCCCACATCTGCGCGGAAAGGCACTCGGCCCGCAAATGGTCCCCCGGGTTCCAATCTGGAACTAACGCAAAAACAGGTACTCGATCCCTGGGACGTGGAAGTGGGTATCTTAACGTGCGGCTATTGGGTGCAAAGCGTGCACAACGAAGACCTCGCAGCATCGCTTGCAACAGCGGTCAACCAATGGCAGATCGAGCATTGGCTGGAGAAAGACGCGCGTCTCCGCGCCTCATTGGTCGTACCCAGCCAGAATCCCCTGCTGGCCGCGCGAGAAATTGAGCGCTTTGGCGATCATCCCGGCTTCGTACAGGTAATACTCCCTGTTCGCTCCTATTCTCTATATGGAAAAAGCGAATACAATCCGATGTACGCGGCTGCAGTAAAGCACGATCTGGCAATTGGCATTCATTTTGGCGGTGCTTCATCGCTTCCCCCCACACCCGTGGGCTGGCCTTCGACTTATATTGAAGAATGTGCCGATATGGCGCAGATCTTTCAGGCACAAGTCCTGAGCCTGATCTCCGAAGGCGCGTTTGCGCGGTTTCCCGAATTGCGGGTGGTATTAATCGAAAGTGGATTTGTATGGATGCCCGCATGGATGTGGCGCATGGACAAAGAATGGAAAGGCCTGCGTCGAGACACCCCCTGGGTTGTGCGCCCCCCATCGGATTACGTACGGGAACACATTCGGATGACACTACAACCAATGGACGCGCCCATAAATTCCGAACACCTTTTGCAAATGATTGGACAACTGGACTCGGATGAAATACTGATGTTTTCGACCGATTATCCGCACTGGCATTTTGACGGACCGGATGATGCCATTCCAAAAGGGCTGTCCGATTCGCTACTGGAAAAAATTTTAAGAGAAAATGCACGAGCGTTTTACAAATTCTGAGGAGATACCGCTATGGCAATGACGCTTTTAGAAAAGCCAGAGGTCAAAAAGAGAGAAAAGCTATCGGTAATCGATTGCGATATTCACAATGTAGATGGATACCAATCCCCCGCCACTGAGGTCTGGGTAGATTACATGCCCAGCGCGTGGAAAGATTACCATCTGAGCATTGCAGGGCGCAGACGATCCGGGTCAAATTGTCCGAGAGCCGTGCCCTTTGCTGCGAGAAACGATGCATTCCCCCCCGAGGGACCACCGGGATCGCACCTGGGCTTTATGCAGGAACAATTGCTGGATACCTGGGAAATGGACTACGGCATATTGAACCCGCTATCGCCTGCTGGGGGACAGCAAAACCTGGAATACGGAGCTGCGATTGCACAGGCGGTTAATGAATGGCAAATAGCCGAATGGCTGGAAAAAGACGATCGGTTGCGCGCATCCCTGACCGTCGCGTATGAAGACGCCGATCTCGCCGTCGCCGAAATTGAACGTCTGGGCAATCACCCGGGATTTGTACAACTGATGTTCATGGCGCGAACAATGGAACCGCTGGGCCGCCGTAAATACTGGAAAATTTACGAGGCAGCCGTTGACTACGACCTCCCCATCGGTATTCACTTTGGTGGCACGGGTATTGGCCCAATTACGGGCGCGGGCAAGGCCGCGCATTATATTCAGGATCACGGCGGGATGCCCATGGCATTTCAGGCGCAGGTAACGAGCTATGTTTACGAAGGCGTTTTTGAGCGATTTCCCGACTTAAAGATCGTTCTGATCGAAGGCGGTTTCGGGTGGGTGGCACCTTTGATGTGGCGGATGGATAACTGGTACCGAAAACTCAAGATGGAAGTTCCCTATTTGAAGCACCTGCCCTCGGAATATATCAGGGATCATTTCTATCTGACCACGCAGCCCGTAGAAGAACCTTCAGACCCGGCGTATTTCGAGCAGATGCTGGCGCACATGGACATGGACGACAAACTGATGTTTGCAACCGATTATCCGCACTGGGATTTTGATTCGCCCGACCAGGCACTGAGCAATGTATCAGATCGAGATGTTAAAAAACAAATTATGGCAGAGAATGCCCGGGAACTATACAACCTGGACTAAACAAGAGGTGTATAATGTCGCAAAAAACTCTAAAACAGCGGATTCGGAATGGTGAAATTGTAAATTCTATTGGCGTACCAATGGATATTGAAAAAGGTGAACTAACGGATATTCTGTCACAACACGAATGTGACTATCTAAATGTAGATGCACAACACGGGCCTTTTAACGAAGCGCAACTGGTGGATTTCTGCATAATGGCCCGGGAATTGAATTTACCCGTTCAGATTCGGATTAAGCACACCCTCCACGCGTATCTGATCGGCAATTATCTCGATTTGGGGCCTTCGGGGATTATGGTGCCAGAAGTAGAAAGCGAGGAAATTGTAGATGAAGCCATAAACGCCTTTTATTATCCCCAGATGGGCAAACGCAGTTGGGGCGGCGTACATCGGGCGAGGCTGGACGAACGGCCAGACCGGTTGGAATACGCTCCCTGGTGGAATGCGTACGGATGGCTGGCAATTCAGATTGAATCTGTTGAAGCAGTAATCAACGCCGCGCAGTTAGCTAAGCCAGGAGTGGATGTATTGAACTTTGGACCAAACGATCTATTGTTCAGCATTGAGGCACATCCCCAATTTCCATATCGGACGGTAGAAGACTGCGTGAGACACGTACTTGATCAGGTAAAAGACACACATGTAAAAGTAGGCATGAGTGCCGAGACACCTGAAGAGCGAGACCAATATGTGAAATGGGGAGTAACAGTCTTCCCAAAGCGGATTGGTATTTAACCGAAAAAAATAAAAAAGCGGCCACTGTCTCTCGACACAGGCCGCTTTTTTATTTTTCAACACCTGAGCTATGCGTACTTCGCCTTGAGCGTCTGCCCCATCGCCGCGCTTTTACAGGCGAGGTCCAGGATGTGAATGGGGCGGCGAGACCATTCGGGCGTGATGATCAAATCTTCACCCGTTGAGAGATGCGCGGCAATATTATCGTAGTATTTATCGTATTGGTGGCCGGGATTCTTACCAGAGGAAACAACCTTTTCCCCATCTTTTATCTGTAAAATTTCGTACGTCCCACCATCAAAAATATAAGTACCAGTCGTACCGGTAATCTCGAGCCAGCCCTTGCGGGGTGCAGATGCGATACTCGACATCGTGAGATTGATCCATGTGCCGTTTTTGAAACGCACGATAGCCGTGGCCTCGTCTTCGTTGGTATCGGCCTGCCAGGGAGTCTCATCAGCCCAGAAACCTGTGTGCGCGAATCCGGTGACCTCCACAATATCCGATTGCAGAATCTGAAGCGAGTATTCGAGAAGATGAACCCCCCAATCGTAGAGGATACCCCCAGAAATGCTCTTGCTACTGCGCCACCAGTCGCCCGGTCGATTGTATCCCCCCATATGGGCTTCAATGCGATAGACTTTCCCAATAACCTTGCGCGAGTGAATTTGTTCAAGAGCATTCAGGATACACCCATCCCAATGCCGGTTGTGATAGGTGGAAAGAAGGAGATCTTGCTTCGCAGCTTCGCGGATCATCGCATCGCATTCCTCAGTCGTGATCGCCAGCGGTTTTTCGCTGATGACGTGGCGACCTGCGCGCAGGCATTGCAATGCCAGATTGGCATGCGTATTGTGTGGGGTGATGATCACAACGAGATTGACACCGGATTTGTCCAGCATAGCAGACACAGATGTATAGGTCTCAATACCGGGAAATTCTTCTCGCGCGACTTTCAAGCGCTTTTCGTCGAGTTCTGCAACCGCAACAGGCGTCATACCCGCCTTTTTCATAAATGTGAGATGCTGACGACCCATATTGAATGCGCCGCCGTAGCCGATGACACCCACCTTGATGTCTTCAGGCGTTTTAAAAGAGGACATAGAGTTGTATTTTCCTTTTTGAGTTATGATTACTTCAACAAACCGGCATCTTTGAAAATCTGCTCGTGTTCGGTAGCGATTTTGTCGAGGGCTTCCTGCGCTGGCGTAACCCCGTCAATCGCTTCGCCCAAATAACGCTGTGAAACCGCGAGCAACTCGTTGTAAACAGGCGCATTCCAAAAGTCCTGGAGATAATCGAGCGATTCTGCAAAAGCGCGGTTATACGGAGATGCGTTTCGAAATTCATCGCTATTGAGAATATCCGTATTGGCGGTAAATCCGGCGTCTTTGGTAATCCATTCTTTTTGAATATCCGTTTGCAAGAACCACGCGATGAATTGCTTAGCCAGTTCCTGTTGCTCTGCGGATGTCTTGGTCGAAATGCTGAATCCCTGCCCCCCCAGACTCACCACGCGCTTGTCGCCGGCTTTGGGCACCATGAAAAATCCCGCCTTGTCCCCCATCTGTTTCACAATGCCGGGATAAAAGGCGAAATAGTTCATGCTCATAGCCGTCGAACCATTGATAAAGGCTTCAAAAGTTTTGCCGTAGTCGAAATTGGTCGCGCCATTGGGACCGTATTGTAACAACTCCTTCAGATACGCAAGGGCTTCTGCCACTTCCGGTTTATTGACATATCCATCCACCGAAAATTCACCAAACTCACCCCACGAGCCTCCAAAACCCCACATAAACATCTGAAAGCCCATCGTCATCGAATCATACCCTCTTCCAGTAAGCAGAGCGCAGCCGTATTGTTTTTGATCTGGACGATGGAAAAATTCAGCCAGGTCGCGGAATTCATCCCAGTTGTCGGGAATCGTCAGATCCCGCCCATATTTTTCTTTGAATGCCGCTTGCTCGGCAGGGTCTTCAAACCAGTCTTTGCGATAGACAAATCCGACGGCATCGGTCTCGCATGGCGCGGCGTAGAATTTGCCACCACCGGGCGGATATTCGCACAAATAACGCGCAGCGCGGGGATGAATTTTGTCTATATCAATTGCCGTGGGCAACCAGTCGGTCAGATCGACGTAAAGACCGCGCGTCGCGCCTCGTCCAATCCACTGACTATCGCCAATCACAATGTCAAAATCCGTTTTATTATTTCCAAAATTGAGAAAAACCTGATCCTGATAAGACGGCCAGGGAATCTGGTGGACTTTAACGGCAATACCCGTTTCCTGTTCGAATTTATTGCCCAATTCCTGAAGCCCATCCGCGGGATCCCACTGCGCCCACCATATTGTGATAGAAGGCTTCGCTGATGTAGGGGATTCAGCAGGCTTACACCCCGCAACGAGGAATATCAAACCAAACAAAATACATGCTCTGTACCTCATAGCGCAATCTCCAGAGTTATTGTGTTGTATGTGATGGCGGTTTGCAAACAGCATGAACAAGGCGATGTGATAGCGAAAAAACATCACCTTGTCAAGCATTATATAAACGCGAGGCAAAGGGCGTGAGAAAGGCTTGCTTTTTTTGTTGGGCGATTTATTTTCATATCAAACATCTATATCCTATTCGCTGTCATTTCTCCGGGATGCTGAACTCTCCAAAAACCTGAGACTCTATCTATGATTGACGCCTTACTACCCCTCGGTCTGCTTATTGTCGTAGGCAAGATCTTCGAGGGCGTGTTTAAACGTTTCGGCTTAAATTCAATCGTCGCCTATACAATAACCGGCACTCTGCTTGGTCCCGTCACAAATATAATTGAACTAACGAGCGAACTACAAACCTTCTTAGGCATCGGTATCTTTGTCTTCTTCTTTCTGGTCGGCCTTGACGAGATTGATATACCGAGTTTTGTAGCGACTCTTCGCGGGCGGTTTTTTGTCGCAGCGATTGTGTCTGTGCTCATCTCACTGATCGTCTCCATCGTCTTCACATCCAGCCTCTTCGAAATCGGGGAATTCTCCCTCAATCTCGGTTTCACAGAGGGGCTGGCTCTGGCTGGCATCCTATCGCTGACCAGTCTGGGACTTGTGGCAAAGGTACTCGCCGATAAAGAACATTTCAAAGAACCCATCGGCCTCGAGATATTCACCACAGTGATCATCGCCGAGTTGCTCGCTCTGCTCGTAGTCGGGTTCTCCATTGGCGAACATGATCATGAACTGAGTGTTGCCAGCGTGCTCTTCCTGCTGGTACAAATGACGATTTTCGCAATAGTAGCGTGGTTTTTATCAACGCGGCTCCTACCTCCTGTAATTATCTTTTTACAGCGTTTTTTGAACGTGCCCGAACTGTCGTTTGGACTGCTAATAGGCGGACTTTTCCTGATGGTGGTGGGAGCCGAGAAAATCCACCTGCACGGCTCCATTGGCGCATTGCTTTTCGGCGCTGCTCTGTCAGGTCTGCCCCATCAGGTGCATAAAGACGTCTTGCCCGGTCTGCGAAGCGCGGCAGAGGGTTTGTTTGTCCCGCTCTTCTTCGCCTCGGCTGGGCTGCATCTGGATCTGTCTTTTACAACCCTGCCAATCGCGACCATCGTCGCATTGGTCGTATTCCCATCGTTGGGCAAATTCGCCGGTGCGTTCATCGGTACCTATATAGCTCGTCTGGACAACCCTCTCGCTCAGGCCACGGGACTGATGGCAAAAGGCGTGGCGGAGATAGCCCTCCTCCTCGTCCTCTTTGAGAGCGGCGTGATCGGACAAGATGTTTTCTCGCTATTCGTGCTGATGATGTTTGGCTACATTATACTTATGCCACCAGCAATCGACTTCGCGATCAACAAAGCCAGGAAAACCCATCGACCTAAGCTGCCCGACTCCGTACCGCTTTCTTTTGCCCGCCATTCAATGCAGGATATTACTGTCAATCACGTCATAGACAGAACGCGTACCTATCCCAACCCAGCACTCTCGGCCAAAAATTTTGTCGATTACTGGGCCGTACCAAATCAACAGGATTACCTCGTGGTCAATAAAGGTAATGTTGAAGGAGCTGTCTCGCTTCCCCGCCTGAAAGCCATGCCCTTAAAACTCAGGACAGACACGCCGCTTGGCAATGTGTTGCGTACAAATTTACCACAAGCCCATCTCGATGAGCCAATTGAAGATGTGCTGAAACGCATGACAAAACATTCATTGTCCGTGATACCGGTCACAGATAGGGATTCAGGTAGATTTCTCGGCTCAATCACGAGCGAAAATATCCTGCAACTGGCTGTCTTGATGGACGAAATCGCCGAAGAATTGGAAAAGAGAGGCGAAAATATACCGTAGGTACACAAATCCAACCTGATGGAGATTGACGATGAAAATAGGGGTGACACAAATTATCCTGGGAAAGCTGACACTGGATGAAACATTGCAATTGTGCCGTGATGCGGGTTACGAAGCACTCGAACTGGTATTTTCACCAGAAGGTGATCCAAATGTAGATATGAGTGACGACGAGGTCCGCGGTGTCAAAACGCGGTGTGAGGATGCGGGCATTGAAATCAGCAGTGCGCTTGCCAGATATGATAATCGGGGCAATTTTCTCAGCCGCGATCCGGCAGAGCGCGAAGCCGGCATGAAGAGCTTGCGCCGCGCCATTGACGTGGCGCATCTGGTCGAAACCGACGCGGTCTTACTCCATCCGGGCCAACTCCCGGTTGACGGCACCTATGAAGACGCATGGGATGATTTCCTGGTCTCGATGAAAGAGATCGCGCCTTATGCCGAGGAAAAAGGCGTTGCGGTCGGCATAGAGAATGTATGGAATAAGTTCTTGCTCAACCCGAAAGAAGCGCGCGAGTTTGTCGATGCCGTGGGCAACGATTGGGTCGGAATTTATCTCGACACAGCCAATATGATGTTTTACGGATATCCAGAGCACTGGATTCGAGGGCTACAACACCGCATTAAAAGGGTGCATTTTAAGGACTTTGTTCGGCAACAACGCAATTTTGTACCCCTGATGGATGGCGATACGGATTGGGCAGAAGTCATGAAAGGATTGCGAGATATTGGCTATGACCGATATGTCATCCACGAAGTAGGTGGCGATCGAGACGTGCAAATTGAGATGGCAAAACGCATGAAACAAATTGTGGCAATGTAAGGACACTTTATGGCAATACGAAAAGTAGCGGCAATTGACGGTCAAGGCGGAATTTCGGTCATCGAGGAACCTGTTGCAGCCCCAAAGCCAGGCCAGGTTCAAATAGAAGTCTCGGCGAGCATGGTCAGCCCCGGCACAGAATTGGGCGGAGTGAAAAGGCGGCGAGAAAACCCGTCGGATGCCGCACCTCGCCCGTTTGGCTACTCCAATGCCGGCGTGGTCGTGGCGCAAGGCGAGGGGTGTGAAGACATACCGCTTGGAACGCGCGTGGCCTGTATGGGGGGCGGATATGCCCAACATGCGACCCATGCCTGTGTGCCACGAAATATGGCAGTACCCATTCCCGATGGCGTCAGCGATGAAGACGCCTCGTCTATTCATCTCGTCGCAACTGCCTTAAATGCCGTGCGGCGCGGTGCATTTCAACTCAGCGAACACATTGCCGTGGCGGGCCTCGGACTTGTGGGACAATTTACCTGTCAGTGGGCACGCATTTCGGGATGTTATGTAATGGGCCTGGACCAATTGCCCATGCGTCTAAAACAAGCCGCGACCTGCGGCTTGCTGCGAGGGGTCAATATCACAGAGGAAGATCCGGTTGAAGTATCGCAGACTTTTACGCGAGGTTATGGTATCGATGGCGGTGTAATTGCCTTTGGTGGCGATGGTACGCCGGCCTTTATCACACTTAGCAAAATGATCAAAAAAGCACCCGACACACACCTGATGGGGCGCATTGTCATTGTGGGCGGTGCCCGGATAGAACACGGCTTTGCAGCCGCGCTGGGCAATCTGGATGTCCGCAGTGCCGCGCGCACAGGACCGGGCTATCACGACGAGGAATGGGAACACGGCGCAGACTATCCACCCGTTTTTATGCAATGGACAACGAGGCGAAACCTGGAGGAATGCTTGCGCTTCATGGATACCGGACACTTAAAAGTATCCCCTCTCATCACACATCGGGTTGCACTGGATGACGCACCCGAAGCATGCGAAGAACTCATTCGGAATCCCAACGCGGCATTGGGCGTTGTATTTTTACCTTAAGAGGAGTCACAATGGCAGCAAAACGCTATCGCGCCGGTGCTATCGGTCGAACCGGACAGGGCAATTTTGGCCATGGCCTGCATGTGCCCTATCAAAAAATCGACTGCGTGGATATGATCGCTGTGTCCGATCCAGACGCAGCCGGACGAGAAAAGGCTATTGCAGATGCCGGAGCCCAGCGAGGGTATGAGGACTATCGCGACATGCTGGCGAAAGAAAACCTCGATATCGTTAGCGTATGCCCCCGGTGGGTCGATTGTCACGAAGAAATGATCGTAGCGTGTATCGAAGCCGGCTGCCATGTCTATGCAGAAAAACCGCTTGCAGGTGACCTCGCGTCCGCAGACCGCATTGTGGCTGCTGCCGAACAGAACAACCGCAAAGTTGCTGTAGCGCATCAGGGAGTTTACCTCAGACAAGTACATCAAGTGCGCGATCTAATACGAGAAAATCGAATTGGGAAACTCCTATCCATGCATGCGTATGGCAAACAAGACCATCGGGGAGGCGGAGAAGACATGCTGGTATTGGGAACACATCTCTTCAACATGATGCGCTTTTTTAGTGGCGATCCCCTTTGGATGACAGCGCGCGTGACAGTTGGTGACCGCGAAATCGCGCCCGGAGATGTGCGGGAAGCCACTGAACCGATTGGCGCAATTGCGGGCGATGGTGTGGTCAGCCTGTTTTCTTTTTCTGATGGCGTGGATGGCTCGTTTGTCTCGCGGGCCAACCAGGCGGGAAAAGGACAGGGCTACGGGTTGGTGCTGGTCGGAGAATCTGGACGGATAGCCATAAGCGGAGGCGCAGAAGCGATTGCCATTTACGAAGATGGCCTGTGGTCACCCTGGACAGGTGGTCAGGCATGGCAGACGCTCGATCTTGCGGGAGATCACTTGCAGGAAACGGGAAATTATCGCGCCATTATCGACCTGATTGACGCCATAGAACGCGATCGCGCACCCATTTCCAGTGATCGAGATGCGCGTTGGGCACTGGAAATGATTCACGGAGCGTACGCATCTCAAATTTCTGGACAACGCGTTACTTTTCCAAACCCCGATCGTTCTCATCCGCTCGAGAAATGGCATTCTGGGCATTGATATAGTTGTGTTTGTGCCTATAATTTGATATTATTTCTAAAACGCTTTGTCCCTTGTGGAAAGGTCATAAAATGAAACTAAACGTATTGAAAGAATTGCCCCGTTCTTTTCGGGCATCAGTATTGCTTGCAGGGTGGCCTGGTATGGGCAGCGTTGGCATTGGTGCCATTGACTATATCCGGCGCAAACTCAATGCTGTCGCATTTGCAGAAATAGACATGCGATCTCACTTCCCGCCCGAAGCCATGATTGTAGAAGACGGGATCGCGGCCTTTCCCGATCCACCTGTCCATATATTTTATGCAGTGGAAGAACACGATTTGATTATTTTTCAAAGCGAGGCGCAAATAGGCGGAGCACCCGGCGATGAATTGCTGGACAAAGTCCTGGATGTGGGGCAGCGGGTGGGCATCGATACGGTTCTCACAGGCGCGGCCTATCTCACGCAGGCCAGCCACAAAGAAGACGCACATGTGCTGGGAGTGGCGAACAACTCTGAATTTCGAGATTTGCTATCATCTCACGGAGTAGAGATATTAAAAGAAGGGATGGTTTCGGGACTTAATGGCCTGTTGTTGGGCTTTGCCAAAAAACGCGAACTCAATGCGGCCTGTTTTTTGGGAACCATGCCGCAATATGCTGCTCCCATTCCAAATCCCAAAGCTTCAAAAGAAATTGTGTTGATTTTGGCAGATCTGTTAAACTTTTCAATCGATATGTCGGAAATTGACGATGCAGCCGAAAAGATGAAAGGCACAATGGAAGATATTGAGATGCAGATCCAAAAAACATTTTCCCACATGGACGATATTCCAGAAAACGAATTTCCAGGCGGAAAGATCGAAGAGGATAAAGTGCCGCAGTCCGTTATGAAACGCATTGAAAAGATGTTCCGCGAAGTGAAAAAAACAGATCAGTTTCACAAAAAAGCCAATGAACTCAAAGCAGAACTGGACCGTTGGAACCTCTATCCATTTTACGAAGATCGGTTTCTGAATCTTTTCAAATCTGGCCCAGGAGAAAGCAGATAAATGACTGACATTAAAATTGATCTTTACAGCGATACATCCACCGTGCCAACACAAGCGATGCGCGAGTTTATGTGTCGGGCAGAAGTGGGTGATGAGCAAAAGGGCGAGGACCCGTCGGTGAACGCCCTACAGGATATGGTCGCCGAGATGCTGGGCAAAGAGGCGGCTCTTTTTTTGCCATCGGGAACCATGTGCAACCAAATTTCTTATGCGGTTCACTGCCGCGCAGGAGATCTCATTTTAGTAGATCGCACTGCACACCCGCTCATATCGGAAGCAGGCGGTGCAGCAGTGCTCGCTCGCGCAACACTGTATCCCATCGACGGGAAAAATGGCATGTTTACACCCGACCAAATGGAAGAGGTTATGGTGCCGTCAACGCGATATAGACCGCCCTTCCGCCTCGTCTGTGCCGAACAGACCACAAATATGCCAGGGGGCCGTATATGGCCCCTCGAACAGATACGCGCAGTGTGCGATATGGCGCACGAAAAAGGTGCTTTAACGCACATGGACGGTGCGCGGCTCCTGAATGCAACCGTTGCAACTGGCATTGCACCAAAAGAGTACGCCGAGTCTTTTGACACTCTGTGGATCGATCTGAGCAAGGGCCTGGGCGCGCCTGTGGGGGCTGTACTGGCGGGCCCTTCAGAGTTTATTCTAAACGCCTGGCAGTGGAAACAGCGCATCGGAGGCGCCATGCGGCAGGCCGGCATCATTGCCGCCGCTGGTATCTACGCGCTGAAACACAACGTCGAACGAATGGCAGAAGATCACGCCAATGCAAAACGCCTGGCAAAAGGTATTGCAAAAACACCCGGAATTGGAATTGATATCGAAGGTGTAGAAACCAATATGGTGCGCTTTGACGTAGCTCAACTGGGCATTTCCGCTCGCGATTTTGGCGACCGATTGCTCGCCGAATACGGCATACGCGTAAGCGTTATTGGCACGCACCTGATAAGATTGATCCCACACATCGGCATTTCCAAATCCGATGTTGACGAAGCTGCTCAGGCGATCTGTCAGCTATCTGAAAAAGTGGGCTGCAAAACGTAAACTGTGAGAAATAGTCTTCTTCTCGACTGATCACTGGAGGTTGTAATATGCCAGAACTATCTATTTCCACCTGGAGTTTACACCGCGCTTTGGGAAAGGCGTGGTACGATCGCACACCCGATGGATTTGTGAACCGAAATGGTGATGAGGGACGCATACAGCTACTCGATGTTCCCCGCGAAGTGGCATCGCATGGCATCAAACATTTGGAAATCTGCCATTTTCATTTTCCCACAACAGATGATGCATTTATAGCAGACCTGCGCGCGGAACTGGACAGACACGGCATATCGCTTTACAGCATCTTGATCGACGCCTGGGATATTACGCATCCCGATCCCGAACAAAGAGAAAAGGACCTGGCAGAAATTCGGAGATGGATCGACATCGCATCCACCTGTGGCGCGGATAATGTGCGCGTAATCGCTGGCGAAGCAGAGCCAGACGCGGAATCCATAGCACTCAGCGCGCAAAATCTGCTACAATTGTCGGACTATGCACGCGGTTGTGGCGTGCGTGTCATGACCGAGAATTTCAAGCGATTGACCCAGCGTGCCGCTCCCCTACTGGATATTTTGAACAGATGTGATGGAAAAATCGGATTGTGTACCGATTTAGGCAACTTCAAAGGAGAACACAAGCTGAGCGACCTCGCAAAAGTTTTGCCATTTGCAGATACGATTCACACCAAAGCGGATTACGAAGATGGGATCATGTTGCGAGATCGTTTCCTAACCTGTTTGGACTTGACGCGCAAAGCCAATTTCTCGGGATATTACACATTGATCTTCCAGGATCCCGGCGAAGAATGGACATATCTCAACGCGCTCAAGCGCGAAGTACTGCCGTATTTATAAACCTATCCTGAGGACAACCTGATGAAACCCATTCGCGCTGGCTTATTTGGCCTGACACATCCCCATTCAGAAGCCCATTTCAAAACCCTGCAGGCTTCTACACTGGTAGATGAGATCATTCTGTACGACGCCGATCCCTCGGCGCTGAACAGCTTTAATTCAACAGATAAAGTCGCGGGTGCATATTCCGATCTCAGTGTACTTTTAGGCTCTGAAAATACAGTCTTTGGTGTGGCCTGTGCCCAAAACGACCAGAACCCAGACCTTTGCCTGCGCTTGTTCGAGCAGGGCATTCACGTCATCAGTGAAAAACCCATCGGGGCTTCGGTTGTCGCTGTTTCTCGGGTCGTAGATGGCGCCGCAAAAGCGGGCGTACAATTGGGGGTCATGTATCAGAATCGCTATCACCCCGTCACTTGTGAAGCGCGAAGAGTCATCCAGGGCGGTGCAATAGGTCAGGTGACATCTTGTGAGTCCCGGATGGTCACATCGCAGGTAAAATTTCGCAACCCCAAACACTGGCTATTTGATCGGTCGATTTCCGGCGGCGGTATTTTGTCGTGGCTGGGATGTCATTATATCGACCTGTTGTGCTATGTAATGGACTCAGACATCGTCTCCGTTTCTGCAGTTGTCGATACACTCAGCGGCGAAGACATTGATGTTGAAGATGTAGCGTCTCTATCCTTCCGGTTTTCCAATGGCGCACTGGGCAGCCTGCAGGCAGGATATCAACTATCAATAAGTGGCGCGGGTTATATGGGACCGAATTACGACACGTATATGGGATTTCGCGGTCACGAGGGCCGCGTGTTCTGGACGCCCTCGGGCGGTCCCTCAGAATTGTATCTCGAAAGCGTTGCAGAAGGCTGGCACACGGCATCTCAGCGAACCTTTGATTACACGCTACCCGAAATCGATGCTTATGGCGGTGCTTATGGAATCGCTTTTTTGGATGACTTTATTCGATCTACTGCGGGCAAAAGTACGGCTCCGACCTCTGGAGAAGATGCCTTAAAAGTTGCCAGAATCATTGAAGCGGCATACAGGTCAAATGACACGGGTCAGCACATTGTAATTAGGTGAGATGTGAAAGCACCTGCTCCGAACATCCTCTTCCTCCTGACCGACAACCAGCGCAATGACCTGCTCGGTTGCGCTGGCAATCCAATCATCAAAACCCCGAACATCGATCAGCTTGCCGCAAACGGTGTGCGGTTCGAAAACGCATTCTGCACAAGTCCGATCTGCGCTGCAAGCCGGGCCAGCTATCTCACTGGCGTCTATGAAAGACGCCACCGATTCACTTTCCTCACACCACCCCTCCAAAGCACATACACCGACATCTCCTACCCATCGGTCCTCAAAATGGCGGGTTATCGCACGGGGCTAATCGGCAAATTCGGCATTGCCACCAACGGAATCGCCCCTTCTCTACAGGACGAGGATGCAGTGGGAAAAATGTTTGACGTATTCGACAACTACGAACACTGGACCGAAGAAGGGTATGAAATCAGACAGTCTGACGGCAGTGTGCGCCACCTGACCGACATCACTGGGGACAAAACGATCGACTTTCTGCGCACACATCAATCAGTTCACCCCAGCCAGCCATTTTGTCTCTCCGTCAGTTTCAACGCGCCGCACGCACAGGACAATGATCCGCGCTACTACATCTGGCCCGCTACTGAAGATCACCTCTACACAGAGACGCAGATACCGGAACCATTAAACGCCCATCCCGACTTCTTCTGGCAATTGCCGAAATTTTTGCGCGAAACGGAAAGTCGCGTGCGATGGCAAAAACGCTATGCGACATCTGAGGACTACCAGAGAAACATGCGAGGACTGTACCGAATGGTGAGCGGTGTCGATCGGAACATAGGCAGGATTCTCGGGACCATGGATCAACTGTCATTATCCAACAACACAGTCGTAATCTTCGCATCTGATCACGGGATGTACTATGGAGACCGCGGACTCAGCGACTGCTGGCAATTAAACGAACAATCGATCCGCATTCCCCTTATTGTCTTCGATCCGAGGGATGCCGAGAACAACCGGGGTCTCATCCGCGAAGAATTAGCGCTAAACATCGATATCTCGCCAACCATCCTCGAACTGGCAGGTCTAAACGCTTCGGACAAAATGCAGGGCAAATCCCTTGTCCCATTGTTGCGCGACGAGAAAGTTGACTGGCGAAAAGCGTTCTTCTGCGAACACCGGTTCCACCGCGCCAACATCCCCAAGAGCGAAGGGATACGCACAAAACGCTGGAAATACATTCGCTACTACGAACAACAGCCCGTCTATGAGGAACTTTACGATCTCCGCAAGGACCCTCGCGAATCCTTCAATCTCGCGGGAGATCACAGATCCTCAGATCAACTCAAACGACTGAGAAGGAGATGCGACAAAATGGGTATTGCATGCGCTTAGCATCTATCTTACACTACATAAGTGATCAATGGCTGATCCGTGAGTCCAGCTATAAGATTATCTACTGTGCGCTGTGCCATTGCTATGCGCGTCTGGCGTGTGGCACTACCCAAGTGGGGAACTATAACCACATTGTCCATGGACAGGAGGGGATGATCACGTGGAAGGGGTTCGGGTTCGGTCACATCGAGCGCGGCAACTGCGATCCAATTATTATCAAGAGCTTCTACGAGCGCATCGTGATCGATAACACCCCCGCGCGCCAAATTGACCAGTATGGCAGTTTTTTTCATTCGCCTGAGCTGATCTCGACCAATCATATTTCGCGTTTCCTCAGTCAGCGGCACATTCAAAGTGACAAAATCCGATTGTTCGAGCAGATCGTTGAGGGATACATAAGTCGCGCCCAACTCGACCTCGGCTTTGGGATCGGGTTTTCGGTTGTGATACAGCACATTCATGTCAAATCCCCGCGCCCGTCGCGCGACCTGCCTGCCGATATTGCCCATACCAATAATACCCAGTGTTGTACCGTGGATTTCATGTCCGATCAAAATGCGTGGATCGTAATGCGTAAACGCCGCACTGCGGGCAAAACGGTCGCCAATAACGATATTGCGGGCGGCTGCCATGAGCATTGCAAAAGTCATATCGGCTGTCGCGCCATCGAGCATATTGGGTGTATTGCCCACTGGAATCCCGCGCTGCTTGGCTGCTGAGAGATCAATGTGATCTACACCAACACCAAAATTGCTGATAACTTTCAAATTGGGCATGCGATCCATAAAATCACCGCCGATAATCGGGTGTCCATAAGTGAGCAGCCCTTGTGCAGACGCGAATTTATCATCTGAAACATCGCCTTGCGCCAAAATGTGCAGTTCGCAGCGGTTATTCATCATCTCTGGAATTTCATCGGGGAGATCGACATCGACGAGAACTCGATATTGCATATGTGCTCCTTTCTCAAGTATCATTTTACAGAATACTTCAAAATAGCACGCAATGAAAAATTTAACAACATGAGTTAAGTATTGCAGAGGACACGCGAATTGCGTAAATTGAAAAGTGATCGTGTGTTGTAGAAGAATCGAATAAACACTGGAGGAGGGATATGAACGGATCAAATTTTGGCGTCGTGGTCAAAAAATGGCAGTTTAAAGTATTGAAAAACTGCGTTCTAATTATGACGGCGTTCATAGCATTTGGACAGGCAGGCGCGGGATTGATACCAGAAACCCCCAGTCCTCAAGGTGGCGACATCGTCGGATCCTGGGTAGCTGAAAAGGTCGAGTTGAACGCTTATGTCCCGGCCGCGCTCGTGGAAGCAGTAAAGCCTCTTACAGTTGAAGGCGAGATCAACGGCACACTGACTTTTGGTTCAGATGGCAGTGTTCAATCTGACTACAAGACAGTGACCAATATCTCTGCGGAGCTATTGACTATTCCGGTTGTAGTCGCTGTACACGATACAAGCCGATACGAGGGAAATTATACGGTCACGTCCGATACCCATGCACTCACCATAACGCGCGAAAATGAAGACCCACTCAATTATACGTACACGGCGACGGCGGATTCACTGCAGATCATACGCCCGCTTCAGTTAGAAGAATTGTTGGCGTCATTATCCGAAGGTATAAGACCCATCGCACTAAGCGTGCTTTCTCAGTTCGCTCCGCCAGATGATCCAGTCAGAATAGTGATCACTTTCGCGAAAATGAAGGATACAGGGCCACCAGTACCACCGCCTACGCTAACTGGTGATTTTGACGGAAACGGCGCGGTTGAATTTCCAGACTTTCTCCTCTTTGTCGCGCAGTTTGGCAAGTCTTCATCTGATGACGGTTTTGATGCCCGTATGGACCTGGATGGAAACGGCGCGGTTGAATTTTCAGATTTTCTCCTCTTTGTCGCCGCGTTTGGCAGCAAGAGCGGTTAGTGATCAAAGCTAAAAAAAGAAAAGGATTTTATGACCAAATTTATGGCGGGTGCTTATCTGATACTCAAATTGATTTGTCAGCGAATAGAGATTGATCCGGACCTTGTTCTTGTGATGTGGTGCAATCGCCCGGCCATTGAAATTTACGAGCCGGGCCTTTCTATACGCCAAAGCCTACGCTTATATCGCACAAACAATATTTTGCCACATACCTCTACTGAGTACCCCATAGTCGATCCCTTTGTGTGGGATACAACTGCGACGACTCGACTGAATTTGCCAAAGTCATCAGTACAATGGCCCTACACTGGACGTCCCTCGTATCTATAGAGGATAATCGATCGCGGCAAGGATGCCGCTCCAACAGGTGTATAGTAGGAGGGAAATCCTTTTCCCGACCCTGCTGAGTTGGCATATCTAAAGCGTTGCGCGATTTTCTAATATTTTCAGGAAAGTATATGATATTGCGACTGGGAATAATCGTCGTCGTGTTTTTGAGTGCAAAGATTTCCAATGCTCAAGAGATGTTCGAAAGCAGTGATCCGATGGTCGTGGTGTCGGATGATTCGATAGCTGTAATTCTCGACCCCGCATTGAAAAGTGTTGTCGATTCGCTGGAAGCTGGCAATCCCGGTGCTGCTGCTGTCGCGTTGCGCGATATTTTAGAACAAAACCCTGTACAAACACAAGCATTGCGCCTTCTCATATCGTCTTATTTGCGAATGAAAGATTTCGATCGCGCGATTGACGCCTGCCAGCAGTTAGCCACCCACGATTCGACTGACGCGAGCGCTTTGGTCACGCTTGGATATTTATATCATCAAATAGGGGATATGACTCTATCGGAGCAATATTACCAGCAGGGGCTTGTCCTGAACCCCGATATCATCGCAGCCTATCAGGGTTTGGGCTGGATTTATCTGAAAACGGGACGATTAGAGCAAGCACTTGACATGGCCAGTGAGACCACAGAACGCATGCCTCATTACGCGCTCAATTATATTTTAATGGGTCGTGCTCTGACTGCTCAGGGTTTTTTTCAAGATGCGACCATCGCCTATAACCGCGCTTTTGCCCTGCAAAACGATCTACGCGAGCAGTATGGTATTTTGCTTCAGGAATTGGGATTGAGGCATCGGTTGATGCGTTAGGGGGCGGATCGTGGCGGAAAAACCCAGACGTATTCGCATTGACCGCGCAGAGGGATGGCTCGAAATGGATTGGGCAGACGATGGGGTTTTGCGCGTGAGATTATCCGATGTGCGAAAAGCCTGTCCGTGTGCATTGTGTGGGGACCTGCGGGCAAAGCAAGACGAGCAATTGCAGATGATTACTGCGGATCAAGCGCCATCAGTAGATCTGTCGGATGTCATTCCAGTCGGAAATTATGCCATCCAAATTCGGTGGACAGATGGACACGATACGGGAATTTATACCTATTCTTATCTCAAACAATTAGCACTGGCGTCGTAGTGCTGTGAGGAGATTATTATGAGGGTTTTTGCTGGTGTCGGACTTTTAGTTTTAATTTTTTTTACAACAAGTGCTCAGGCCGGTTTTAAGCTCTACAATCTGGCTACCAAGGTTGGTTTAGACGTTGTACAGGCAAACGACACGCGGCATTTCTTTGTACTTCAAGCAGATATTGCAACTGTATTTTCGCCCAATCTGCGCCTCGAGGTAGGAGCTGAGACGGGAAGCGGATCCGATCTCGACGGCACAGAGATTCAGGCGAGGGGCGGTGGAGCTTTTCTAAAGTACTTGTGGCCGCATAAATCGGGAACCGCATATGCGTATATGGGCGGTGGATTGGGCGTGAACCGGGTGCGGCGCGAAAGGCTGATCATCAACGAATTTCAAAATGAATATCAGGTCGCGCTTCACTTTATTATGGTCGGCATGGAAAAACAATTGTTGAACCGCAGAATGGAGATTTTATTTGAGATTCGTTGGGTCATTGGCGAGGAAGAAGATGCAAGTGCCCTGCGCACAGCCGTGGGGATTGGTTTTAACCTGGGCAAACCATGAGTCCCACCATTTTTAGTGTACGCCTATAACGATGTGAAAAATCAAAAAACCGACCTCATCATCAGGTCGGTTTTTATTTTTATAAATCAAACCCTTTCACATCTCGCGTATATCACCCTTCAACCTTTGCATTGGCAAAGAGATTACTGACGGATTCATCGTTATTAATGCGGCGGATAGATTCGGCGAGAATAGGGGCAACTGATAGAATTTTGATTTTGCCATTTTGGGCGCGTTTGGGCACGGGAATGGAATTGGAAACGACAAGCTCTGTAAGAACGGAATCTTGCACGCGCTCAACGGCGGGATCTGCCAACACCGGATGGACAATGGTAGCGCATATATCGCGTGCGCCTTTTTCTTTTAAGGCAGAGGCTGCTTCAATGAGGGAACTACCCGTAGAGATAATATCGTCAACAATGACGATATTTTTGTCTTTCACTTCGCCAATGACGTTAAGAACTTCGGTTTTTTGACCACTCCAGCGGCGTTTATCTACAATAGCCAACGGCGCACCGAGCAGTTCGGCATAAGCGCGCGCCATTTTTATGCCTCCGACATCGGGTGCTATAACAACGAGATTTTTGAGATTTTTCATTTTGAAGTATTCGCCTAAAATATTAATGGAGTAGAGATGGTCAACCGGTATGTCGAAGAAACCCTGGATCTGATTGGCGTGCAGGTCCAGAGTTAAAACCCGCCGCGCTCCCGCTGTATAAATCATATTGGCGACCAGTTTGGCTGTGATGGGCACGCGGGGACGGTCTTTGCGATCCTGCCGCGCATAGCCATAATAGGGCACAACCGCTGTAATGCGTCGGGCAGAGGCGCGTCGCGCAGCATCAATCAAGATGAGAAGTTCCATCAAAGCATCATTAGGCGAAATGCCTTCTTCTTCATTTGCACAAAGAGGTTGAACAATAAAAACATCGCACCCACGCACGTTTTCATCAATTTGCACATGTGTTTCACCGCCGGAAAAACGGCTCACAGTGGCTTCGGCAAGCCGCGTGTCGAGAATATTGCAGATATCTTCCGCCAATGGCCGATTGGTATTGCCCGAAAAAACTTTGAGATCGTAACCCACGTTTTCTCCCTCCTGTCGTCGGGTGCCCTGATTTGCCCGAATGAATTGCTGCCGCATTTGTACACCATGTATCATGTGGGCAATATAGTATTGAGAAGATTGCGAATCAACCCGGATTTCAGGGTACAATATTGCGCCTGATCAAAATGATCTGAATTTTGGAATCTGAGCGAAGCGGTTCGGTTAAACAGGTCTCTTCAAATCCGATTTTTTGATAAAAAAAACGCGCTGGATTATCTTCGCTGACCCAGGCTTCAAGCGTGGTGGCCCCACCCTCTCGTGCCCATTCTATGACGGCACGCACAATCTGCCCACCGATCTTTTGTCCCCGAAATTCGGGTGCGACCCACATCGCTGTGAGCACTACTGTATCTGATGTGGTGCGATAACACCCCGCCATTCCACAGGGATTATCCCCCACATAAGCCATGAAATATGCGCGATCCGACAGAGTAGCATGGTCTCTCGCCATATCCTGCCAGTCTCTGTCAGTTCTTTTCTTTCCTCCTGCCAGCGTTGTACCAAAAGCATAAGGCGCTTCTTCAAGCGCGCGCAGACGCACGTTTTTGAGAATCTGCCATTGATCTGACCGGATTCGGGTAACGATTTTTGATGACATAACTCATCACTCTGGTATGGTTTTAGGATTTACAAATATCAATTTTCCATTATCGATACTGCGGTAATAACAGCCGTACCGCGCCCGACCATTTTCTTTTGTATGACACGATCCATCGCCTTTGAGGTGCACGAGATAGAGCAATGAATTTTGCTCGCAGTTAATGCGCACATCGACCAGTTCGAGCATATCGCCAGACGTAGCCCCTTTAATCCAGAGTTCATTGCGCGAAGTACTCCAAAAAGTCGCCACGCGGTGTTCAAGCGCATAATCAAGCGCCTGTTCATTGACATAGCCGATCAAGAGAACGGCTTTGCTATCCACATCCTGCACAGCAACGGGAATGACGAGATGATCGGTCTGTGCAACTTTTCGAAGCTTTTCAAAATCGAGATGAAGTTCTGTGCTTTCTTCGAGTGCATAATCAATAGCCATTTTAACTCTCCGTAAAAAAAAAGCCCCCTGTCTCTCGACAGCGGGCTTATTTATTTCACTGGACAAACTGTTATGACATATCCACCGCCGAGCGCATCTTGCAAAAGGTCGCAGACGTAGCCTGATGCGTGTGATGATGGGCGGTGTGGGCAAACGCATCCCCGGCCAAAACTGTGTTTGGATTTGAAAAAATAACCGGGTTGTTGATCAGTGCGTTCATAATAGGTACAAAATAGAAAGTCTCTATTTTCGCGTCAAGGATTTTCTTTAAAAATAAGTAAACAACCACCCGTAAAAGGATTGACAGCGAGTTCAGACTTGCCCTTTAATCATAGAGACCTTACATTGGAGTGATTTGTTTCATTTTTCAAATCATATCACACGGGAGATTGCACTGTGCTCTACTGGCTGGGGGAGCAACTTTTGGATGTCTATGGGCCATTTCGCCTCTTTACTTCTCATCTATTTTTAGCTGGTGCAGGTACCGCGCTCGCCTGCGTATTAACCTGGAGAATTTTGCCCACATTGTGGCACCAGTTACCGCGCGATCAAGGGCGAGCTCATGCTGTTGGCGCCGCCCAAAATAAGGGCAAGCCTGTAGGAGCTGGTATTATTTTCATTTCCATTTTTATTGTAGTTGGATTTTTATTTGTGCCGCTTGGAATGCGCTATCTGGCCGCATTGGGATGCTTGTTTTTGGCGATGCTGGTGGGGTTTCTCGATGACCGCTATGAGTGGAGTGAATACCGCATGGGCTTATTCGATCTGGTCATATCTATTTTGGGTGCTATGGTAGTGTGCCAGATGGCATCGGTTGAAGTGTGGCTGCCGCTCATTAAGACACCGGTTATTGTCCCACCCTGGATTTATATCCCTATCGCTACATGCCTGTTGTGGATGACTATTAACGCCACAAATTGTACAGACGGCGTAGATGGCCTATCGGGCAGTTTGTGCATGCTGGCATTTATTTTTTTAGGTGGCGCACTGTACGGCATTGTGGGACATCGGGATATCGCTCAATACCTGCTTGTGCCACACTATAACGAAGGAGCCAATTGGGCTGTAATGGCTTTCGTCATGACCGGGTGTTTGGTGGGCTATTTGTGGCACAATGCCAATCCAAGTGCCGTATTGATGGGTGATGCCGGATCTCGTCCTCTGGGCTTATTACTCGGTATGCTGGTCCTGGCGTGTGGCAATCCGTTTTTGATTATCGTAGTTGCCGGGGTGGTACTGGTCAATGGCGCAACAGGCCTTCTGAAAGTCGCTTTGTTGCGTTTTTTTAAAATCGGCATTTTCAAACAGGTGCGTTACCCCCTGCACGATCACGTCCGTCAAAAATGGGGTTGGTCTAATACACAGGTGCTGGTCAGATTTACGCTCTTACAAGCCATTGTAACACCTCTTTTGCTGATATTATTATTAAAAATCAGGTGAGAAGTAAACGGAGGAAACATGTCTACAAAAACCGAACTCAAGAAACGCGTTTGTGAAGCCATTGATCGACGTCGAGATCAAATTTGTCGCATTGGCGATCACATTATGGTGAATCCCGAATTGGGATTTAAGGAATTTGAGACAGCAAAGCTGGTATCGCAAACAATGGATGAGTTTGGCGTGCCGTGTGAAACCGAGTTGGCGATTACAGGTGTAAAGGGCGTATTACAGGGAAGCAAGCCTGGCCCAACTATTGCACTAATTGGCGAACTCGACTCGCTCGTGGTCTCTGGCCATCCCAATGCCAATCCCGATACGGGCGCCGCACATGCTTGTGGTCACAATGCACAGATCGCGGGATTAATGGGAGCAATGATGGGCATGGTAGATGCTCGCGTAATTGACGATTTGGCGGGCCGGATCGTCTTTTTTGCCGTGCCAGCAGAGGAATTTGTAGAAGTTGAATATCGTTTAAATCTGGTAAAGTCTGGGAAACTGAGCTTTTTGGGTGGCAAACCCGAATTGATCAAGCACGGGCATTTTGACGATATCGATATGGCAGTTATGATTCATACACATAGCGATGAATCATTGACCAAAGCCGCGGTTTCCGCCTCATCTAATGGATTTGTGGCAAAGATGATTCGGTTTGTGGGCAAAGCCGCACACGCGGGAGGCGCGCCCCACCGGGGCATCAATGCCCTGAATGCCGCTCAAGTTGCTCTGAGTGCCATCAATGCGCAGCGTGAAACATTCCAGGATCACGATGCAGTTCGGGTGCATCCCATCATCACCAAAGGTGGAGAGTTGGTCAATGTCATACCCGATGAAGTTTGCATGGAAACTTATGTTCGAGGGCGTACGGCAGAAGCAATTCTCGATGCCAGTATGAAAGTAGATCGCGCACTTCGAGCTGGCGCAATGGCACTTGGCGCAACAGTAGAAATAGAAACGCTACCGGGATATATGCCATTAAAAAACAATGCGGATTTGCAGGCACTCTATGGAAAAAATGCCAGAGCGCGTTTTGGAGAAGATGAGTTTTGCACAGTTGGCCACAGAACCGGCTCAACTGATATGGGCGATATATCCTGCATTATGCCCGCGATTCATCCCTATATGTCGGGTGCTACAGGACCCGGACACAGCGTCGAGTGGCATATTTCCGATAAAGAGATGGGATATGTGGAACCGGCAAAATCACTGGCTATGATGGCAGTGGATCTACTACACGACCGCGCGGCAGAAGCAAAAGCCGTCCTTGCAAATTACAAGCCAGAGATGACAAAAGAGCAGTACCTCGATTTTCAAAATAACCTGTTTCAAACAGAAATTTACGATGGCGAGTGAGATTAGTCGTTGATCAAAAACACACAGGTCTAATGTTCAATATCGAAAAAGGCCCGGAATGTATCGGGCCTTTGGTATCGCGTAACTGTATTTTTTAAGCGGTCATACAATTTCCAGCATGCGTTCCACAGCCTTTAATGCTCGCACGCGGATATCCTCGGGCACTTCGATGATTTGCTCGTTGAACTCAAGTGCATTGAGCGTGTCTTCAAGTGTAATTTCATTCATATGTGGACAGCGAATGCTGCACAGACCAACCATTTCCTTATCCGGGTTTTCCGCAGCGATATTGTCGCCCATGCTACATTCTGTGAGCAGCAAATAGCGCTCGGCATCCATGTCGCGCACATAATCAACCATGCGAGAGGTACTGCCCGAAAAATCGGACGCAGCAACCACTTCCGGGCTGCATTCCGGGTGGGAAAGAACAACGACATCTGGAAACTGCTCGCGCACATTTTCAATATCCTGAACCGTAAATTGCTCGTGTACTTCACACCGACCATGCCAGCCGATCATTTCATATTCAAGACCGGGTTTGGGATCGGAAAATCCTGTTACTGTGGGAAAAATAATGCGTTTGTCAGTCTCTTGCGCTACATTGGCGGCTAAGTATTCGTCGGGCAAAAAGATAATGGTATCCGAATTAAGCGATTCAACAACCTTGTGGGCATTGCCCGATGTGCAGCAAATATCGCACTCGGCTTTGACATCGGCATAGGTATTGATATACGTGACAACGGGAACGCCTGGATATTGTTCGCGCAGATTGCGAACATCTTCTGCGGTAATGCTCGCAGCCAGTGAACAGCCCGCAACGCGCGCAGGCAAGAGTACGGTTTTGTCGGGATTGAGGATTTTTGCGGTCTCGGCCATAAAGCGCACGCCGCAAAAAACAATGGGATCGGCGTCTGTTTCTGCGGCTTTACGCGATAACTCGAGCGAATCACCCACGACATCTGGCACAGAGTGATAAAGTGCAGGCTCCATGTAGTTATGCCCGAGGATAATGGCCCCGCGTTCTTTTTTGAGCTTATTAATTTCGTAGGCCAATTCGGCTTTGTAGCGCAATTCGATATCGGGCACAATGCCTTCTAATCGTTCAGACATCTGTTGATAGGTCTCTTCCAAAGTAGTGGCAGTCAGTGCCATAAGAGTCAGCTCCTGTTACGGGGTAGCAAACCCCTGGGGGATGTTGCATCCGGATTTGGATAAAGATATAAAAAGACGGCCTTTGCTGCAAGGTTTCGGTTGTGCCCTCTGGCAAGAGACATTACTTTTTGTTTTGTAATATCTGGATACGGGACATGAAATTTGTCATTCGCGCGGGTGGTGTTGGCACGCGGCTATGGCCTTTGAGTCGCAAAAACAGGCCCAAACAATTTCACGCTTTAACAGGTGAATACACGATGTTGCAAGAGGCGGTAAATCGCCTCAATTCGCTGGCTAAAATGGATGATCTTTTTGTATCCACCGGCGTAAAACTATTGCATAGCGTTCGAGAACAATTGCCCGAATTACCTCCTGAAAATGCGATTTTAGAACCAGCACTCCGCAACACAGGGCCTGCGGTGGGGCTTGAATGCGCCTTGTTGGAAGCTCGTTTTCCCGGATGTACAATTGCGAGTCTGGGTTCTGATCACCACATTGGCAAACCAGAGGAATTTTGTCGATTGCTCAAAGTAGCAGCCGACGCGCTGGAGGATCGCCCAGAAACCCTGTTTGTACTCGGTGTAAAACCAACGCGCGCAGACACGGGCTTTGGCTATATACAAAAGGGCAATGTGATTGTAAAAGTAAACAACGAGCCGATTTATGCCGTAGAGTCATTCACAGAAAAACCCGATGCGGAAGCAGTAAAAACATATCTGGAGAGCGGGCAATATCTGTGGAATAGCAATATGTTTGTGTGGAAAGCCAGAACAATACTGGATCTTTTTGCAAAATTTGAACCCGAGATGTATGCCCTGCTCGAACGAATTGGCACCGCTGCTAAAGTGGGACGAGAAGCAGACGTCATTGCCCAGGTCTATCCCCAGATGAAAAACATCGCCATTGATCATGCGATTATCGAACGCGCGTCGGATATTGCGACCCTACAAGCCGATATTGAATGGAGCGATATCGGCGCGTGGGGAGCTTTGACGGATGTCTTGCCCGTAGATGAAAATGGCAATTTACTACGCGGCGATGTGCTATCGCTCAATGCGAAAAACACAACAGTTTATGGCGGCAAAGACAAAATAATTGCGCTGGTCGATGTCGAGAATTTAATCGTAGTCGATACGGGCGATGCCCTGCTTATTGTACCCCGCGATGGCTCTCAGCGCGTAAAAAATGTGGTCGCAGCATTGGACGAGCGATACGTGTGATCTGGAATCAAACTTTAAAGGAGATTTTATGAAGATTCTAAAAAGTGTTTGTCTCGTGCTATGTGTGTTGTTTTCTGGTATAGGTACTGCCGATGCGGCATTTATCGACGGCGTAAACATAGGTGGAGGCTTTATGTGGAACGACAGTATTCGCCCGCGTTTTGAATCAGCCGGAGGGATCGCTCTGCACGCCTCTGTCCATCTCAACCTGCCTGGACCATTCATATTTGCGCCGTTTTACGACATAAGTTTTGCCAGCCCAATGATGCAGACCCTGGGCCTGAGTCTCAACTATGCGATTGGCATGCGCGACTTTGAATCCCACAAGCTTTTTTTGGGACCGAGTATTGGAATTGTATTATCCGATGGTGCTTCTGAGCGTTTTATAGGTGGGGAATTGGGATACAAATTTCCAATAGGTGAAAAACTCGGGCTATTTGCCAAGATCAAATTTGTCGAAGATCAAAACGATGTCATCAGTGGATTTTCCGGACACATCGGCGCGACATTCAAACTCTTTCAGTAAATCACTTTACCAAATATCTTGCCGATCCAATTCATTGTGTAGCAGTACAATACACTGAGAGGCAAACAACATCCGGGGCCCCACGCAAATTGGTTTAGCACCGAGACGGCGCAAATACTTAGCCGTTTTTTTTGGCATTGTAAGGTGGTCTGAAAAGACAAAAGTTACATCCTGGGGAAATGTCACCGTGCGAATATCAGCACCTCTGCGCTCGAGTACATAGAGCGATTCCGTGCGATCTTGCACAACGCGTTCAAATCCCTTTTTCGCCACAAAAAGACCGTCCTCAACCTGCCGCTCTTCGCCCAGAGACAAACCCTTGCCAGCAGATAGTGCTTTTTGCACAGCCCCTGCCAGTGTGCGTTCATCAAACCCACCCAAATAAGGTAAATGATCGCTTTCAAAACGCACGATTTTCGGCGGATCTGAAGGCCCATCAAAGACGAGATGTACAACAGTATTGGTTCGTATATTTTGAGAATAAAAAAGCGCGTTAGCCAAACAATGCGCCACAATCTCTAATCGTCCAACTCGGCGCAGGTCATCCAGTGAAAAATCGGGTGTGGTCGGACCTTTGCGAGCGCGAAGAATAAAATTTCTCATAAGGAGCACGTTATGAAACGCTGGATGATCGCAATGCTGATCCTCACAGCTCAGGTCAGCGCGGAAAATGAAAACAAAATGTCAACAGGGGATGGGAAAACCGATGAAATAATGGTTGAAATTCAAAAAAATGCCAGAGAAATCGCTACCTGTAAGGCCGAACAGACGACCGTCATTCGCGTTATGGATCAGGAACTAACGCTCAATGCCAGCGCAACCTTTAAGCGCCCCAATCTGATGCGTCTCGACACCGTGCAAGATCAAGTGATCATTTCACAGCGCCTGTCGGATGGCGGCCTGATGTGGACCTATGACCGCGAAGAAAAAATCGTCACCAAAGTGAACCTGGGGCGCGTCTATCGCATTACCAACCTCGAAGCCGATGCGGACCAGGCCGATCCCTTGCGTCCCTTTAGAGGTCTGGAATGGACCAGCATTCGCTATACCGCAGACGAAATATTTGAAGAACGCCCCCACCGCGTCTTTGAAGCCAAACCCAGAGCTAATCTCTTGCACGCACAACTACCTACCCCCCCTGTCAAAGCACAATTGCTCATCAATCCCGAAGATGGTCTGTTGCGCCGGGTTGGCTTTTTTGATGCCGAAGACAATGAGATCATTACGCAGACCTTTCACAATTTGAGTATCAATCCAGAATTGAAAAACAAATGGTTTGAATTTATCGTACCCGCGAGTACTCATGTCATAGACGCAACCGACGACGCGATACAAGCCCTCAAAACTGTACAGTAGGGTGGAAAACTCATGACAACAACGCATTGGCGCATCGCCCTATTTATCTGGCTACTCTTAATTTTTGTTGGATCAAGTGGCCTGCTATCGTTCGAGAACACACAAAAAATTTTCTTTTTTAGTGAACGAATACACCATGCAGTGCGCAAATTCGCGCACATAGCAGAATACGCTATTCTGACCTATTTGTGTTTCCGTTCTTTATGGACAAAAAACCGATTTACCTCCTGTGTATTGTGGAGCGTCCTGATATCCATTCTCTATGCGATATTGGACGAATACCATCAATCCTTTGTACCCAATCGCACTGGCGTCTGGACCGATGTCGTATGGGATGGCACAGGTGTCGCAATCATAATTCTATTATTGTGGTATGCGAAACACAGAGAAAACGGTAAAATCAGACAATGGATTTTATAGCTTATTTAAAAGGATACCCGACATGACAAAATCTGGAAAAATTGAAAAACCCAACATCCTCTTCATCCTCGCCGACGACATGGGCTGGGGTGACGTCAGCTATCACGGCTCACACATTCGCACGCCCAATATCGACCGCCTCGCAGCCACGGGAATCGAACTCGACCAGCACTACGTCTGTCCCATGTGCACACCCACCCGCACATGCCTATTGACCGGCCGTCATCCCGGTCGCTTTGGACGCCATGCCACTGTCCCATCCAACGCCCCCGTCCTCCCCGACGGCTATGAAACACTCGCCACATCCTTTCGCAATGCAGGCTATGAAACCGGCCTCTTTGGAAAATGGCATTTGGGATCCTCCCCCGAATACGGTCCCCACCAATTTGGTTTCAATACAGCTTATGGGAGCCTGGCTGGCGGCGTTGACCCCTATAACCACCGCTACAAATCGGGGCCATTCAGCGTCACCTGGCACCGCAATGGCGAACTCATCGAAGAACGCGGTCACGTCACCGACCTCATCGCTCGGGAAGCCACTCAGTGGATCGAAGAACAAACAGGCCCCTGGTTTTGCTATGTCCCTTTCACTGCTGTTCACACCCCCATCAAAGCGCCGCAACACTGGATAGATCGCTATTCAGACCGACGCTATGATCCCGACGACAACAAAGACCGCTCATTCAAAACCTATGCCGCCTACGCCAGCCAGATGGATCACGCCATCGGCCAACTCGTCGAAAGCCTTGCCCGTCTGTGCCAGCGCGAAAACACCATCATCATCTTCTCATCGGATAACGGTGCCATCCCTGCTGGCCCACTTCACGACACGGACAAATACCCAGGCCGCCACGAAGACATGCCGCGCCTGGGCAGCAACCTGCCCTTGCGGGGACAAAAATCTCAACTCTACGAAGGCGGTATCCGCACTCCTACTCTAATCAATTGGCCTTTTCATCTCCAACCCGGCAAATGCCTTCACCCCCTGCACATAACCGATTGGATGCCAACCCTGACCAATCTCATCGGTTACACGCCGAACAGCGATCCCCAATGGGATGGTCAGGACATCTGGTCTCTGCTCACAGGCGACATCACCGTACCTGAAGAACGGTCTATCTTCTGGAACTTTAGAGGATCGTCCTTTGGCCTGCGAACGGGCAATTGGAAATTGATCTACGAAGAAGGCCAGACACCTGAAGAAACCGAACTCTTTCACATTGGTGCCGACCCCTATGAAACAACAAATATTACCTCTAAACAAACCGACCGCGTGCATCGCATGCTCGAACAAATAGCCGATGAGCGAAAACGCGACAACAGTTCAAAAAGGTAAGATGCGAGACATTCACATGCCCGACAGCCGATTTTGGGCAACCGCAGCCGGCAGGCTTCAGGTCTGCTGTCCCGTGGATCTCCGGCTCCACTACCGGGCACCGGACGGCGGATTTCGGGCCGGTGGAAACCTGTGGATCTTCTACGACATCCGCCAGTACCTCAACAGGGATCAGGCATTTCAACCCCACGACGGCATCGAGATCACAGGCCCACCAGACACGGACTGGGAGGGCGTCCCCCTTGTGGGAGGCGGCGTTGTGCGCACCTTTGACACGCACCCGTTGACGCCCGAGTTTCTCCACGCCGTTCACATCAGGTGCGAAAAAGGTCGGGTTGCACCCGGAGAACGCGTCACCATTGCGCTTCGCACCCATCCGGACGGGTTTCTGCTCCCGCAGAACGCCATTGACGCCTTTCACTTCTGGCTTGTCGAAGATCTGGACGGTGTCCTTTCTTTTGATCATCCAGGAGGTAAGTATCACTTTTTTTTGCCCAGAGATACAGACCTCTCCATTCTCAAGAGCAATCCCCTCACCATTGCGCCCGGATCTGTGGAAACGCTCCGGGTGACAGCGCACGCGCTGAGCACAGGGCGTATCGCAGCGCAGGTCACCCCCATCGACACATACGGCAATCCCGTCTTTTCCAAAGACGAACTCACCCTTGCTACTGCAGCGGAAAGCATCAGCGTATTTCTGGACAATTCCCACACCACGCGTACGCACCTCTCTGCGAAGGCCCCCTGGGACCAGATCTCTGCCATGTGTGGAAAGCTGAACGCTCAGAGCAATCCCACGCGGGTCACTACTACACCCTCTGATTTAACTCTGTACTGGGGTGATATCCACGGCATGCTGTTCAACCAGCGTCCTCTGACAGACTATTTTATCTGGGCCAGAGACATCGCCCATCTGAGCTTCTCGGGCGGACAGCTTTTTTCGTATAGCGCCTGCATCGCCGAAGTCTGGGAACAGCTTATAGATGCCTGGCGTTCCTTCACACTGCCCGGAGAATTTATTGCTCTCCCCTCCATTGAATTCGCCACACCGCCCGACGGCAGTCATCGTCTCGGATTCTTTCCCGACCTGGACGGTCTTTCTCCCATCTTCTGCGAAGATCGACCCGAAGCCCACGACCCCAAACTCCAGGCGCGCTACCATCCGGAAACCGTCTTCTGCAAGGATTACCGAGAACTCTATGACGCCGTCCATGCCCGGGGCGGATTCACTCAAGGGCACTTTCACACCGCCTTTTATGAACGGGAATGCCTCGCAGAAATCTACCAGAAGCAGAATGTCAACGTGGATCTTGAAGAAGCCAAAATCAACCGGGCCATCCAGTTTCAGGGTCTCAAACTCGGTATTGTCAGCGGCAGCGACACCCACGACTCCCGTCCGGCAAACCCTTATCCGGAACCGGGACCTGGCAAACCCGCGGGACTTACCGGCCTGTGGGCGGAACGGCTTGACCGCCCCACCATCTTCGATGCTTTCTCAAAGCGCCGGTGCTACGCCACCACTGGCACCCGGATCTATATCGATTTTCAAATCAATTCCCATCCCATGGGCAGCACTGTCAGGGCACATCGCTACGAATTTACCGCCGAAGTTCTGGGCACAGCAGACATAGACCGCATCGAATTGATGGTCAATGGGGACATATCCCAAACCTTTACACCCAAAAAACAGCACATTATCCTGGGAGATACCGTCCACCTGACCTTTTCACCCTCAGGTGTTCACTACTGCTATCTTCGCATCTACCAGCACGATGGTCACCGGGCGTGGACCAGCCCGATCTGGTTAGACAAAGTATGATATTAAACCGAATGGAAAACCACATAACCACCCACATTGAAGCGTCCAAAGGGTGCAATCACAACAAGGAGATATTATGTCCTATCGCAACGTCCTCTTACTCATAGCCGACGATTGGAGCCCCATTGCTGGATGTTACGGCAATGACGTCATCAAAATGCCCAGCGTAGATGCACTTGCCGCACGAGGCACCTTATTTAAACACGCCTTTTGCACCACCCCATCCTGTGCAGCCAGCCGCGCCAACCTGCTCACCGGGCACTACAGCCACACACATGGTCAATACGGTCACTCGCACAGCATCCACAACTTCCACACACAACTCAACATGCCTTCAATTCCCAAAACACTGCAATCCGCTGGATTCACAACCGGCGTTGTCGGCAAACTCCACGTACAACCCGAATCTGTCTATCCCTGGAACTATGAAGCCGGTGGTGGGCGCAATGTGCGTTCTATCGCGGACAACATATCAAAATTCTTTGAAAGCATTGACAACGACCAGCCATTCTATCTCCACGTCGGTTATTCCGATCCCCACCGTGACTTCGGCAACAAACAAACCTATCCCGGCGTCCCCGAAGTCACGTATTCACCCGAAGAAGTCATCGTCCCCGATTTTCTGCCCGACCATCCAGATGTCCGACGAGAATTTGTCGAATACTACCAATCCGTCTCTCGCCTCGACACCGGCATTGGCATGGCAGTGCAGGCACTTCAAGACGCTGGCCGAGCCGACGACACCATGATCATCGTCATGAGCGACCACGGCATGCCCTTTCCAGGCGGCAAAGCCTCTTCTTTTGACACAGGCCATCACTGTCCGCTCATCATTACGCGCCCAAATGCCGAAGCCGTTGTCAGTGACGCCCTCGTCAACTGGAACAACATCGCCCCGACCATCTATGAATGGTGCGGCGTTGAACCCCCTGAAGGTTTGCCCGAAAAATCTCTCGTTCCCATCCTCGACGAAACACATCCCGAGGGATTTGACGAAACCTTCTTTTCCCACACCTTTCACGAAGTCACCAATTACTATCCCTACCGGGTTCTGCGCGGACGCAAATACAAATACGTCCGCAATCTCTATCCCGAACTCACCACCCCTTTGCCCAGTGACCTGTGGGCATCGCCCACCTGGCAGGCCATTCGCCGAGAAAATCTGGAAATGGGCAAACGCCGCACGGAAAAATTTCTACACCAGGATGCCGAAGCCCTCTTCGACATTGAAAACGACCCCATGGAATCCACCAACATCATCGACGATCCCGCTGTTCAAGACATCGCCGAAGCCATGCGACAAAAAGTTCGCACCTTCCGCAAAGAAACCCGGGACCCCTGGTGCCTGGCGTCTTACCACGCGGGCGAACCGGGTATGGAACCTGGCGTAACGTGATCGCTTCTTCATACAACCAAATACCCCCTCGCCCGGAATGGCCAGGCAGGGGGTGTTTTTAATTAGAGATAGTGCAACAACTAAAAATTGCAAATCAGTCTCAGATCAACAAAACTATCGCGTCGCGTATCGTAGTGGATATCTGCTTTATCAATACTGAGAAGATGTATCGCCTCTATGTTTAGAGACACCTGATCAGAGATACGCCGATCCAATTCGACAGATAGTGCGCGTGTAGAACGGCCCACATCCCCCAGAATACTCGCTACAATTTCAGTACTCTGAACATCGTTAAACGCAAGGCGCGTAGCAAAAAAGAAATCGTTCTCGAGCGTATTGGGCGAACGACTCGGCGTCGCATTGCGTCCCCGTCCATCGTAATTCCATTCGCCGAGCAAACTGACATCAACAGCCGAACCAAACACGGAATAAAACGTGTATTCGCCGCCAAAAACAGAAGCCACATAATCTTCTTCCATGCCCAGCAGGTTTCGAGCACCCGCGCGCTGAATAGCCTCGAACTTGAACAACCACGAACCGACAGTCAGTTGCGCATCCAGCCCAAACTGACGGATCTGATCGTAGAACTGAACCAATACCGGCGCTCCGCTACGATCTGCGCCCGGCATCAAAAAAGGCTCCCGACTGGTACCGTTGAATACACTCACACCAACATCCACAGCACCAAAACTCTGACTATACCGCCCCGCGAAATCCAGATGTGCCTCGCTCTCATACTCGGCCTGCTTATCTTCCACCACAATCGGAAGACGCAGGCGACCAGATTCGCCCGGAAAGGTACGCACCCGGTGATACGGCAAAGCAAAAAACTCCATCACCCCCCAACTGCTGGAATAGGTGACATGCACCATCGGCTGCCCCAGCTTTGTCTCTCCATTTGGATGCTCCACCAGATCAACCTGATTGACAATATCGACCAGATGTTGCGATTCTGTAACGCCCCAAAAAACCTGATCAATACCCACGCGCAACTCCCATTCGCCATCGCCGATCTCGCCGAATAGTAGAAAATAGGCTTCGCGCAGATCGGCATGGGTGCGGCGTGGATCCGCGTTGTCATAGCGAAAGAACGGTGACAGCGTGAAACTCCGCCCCTTATCGTCTTCAAGATAAAGTTTGGGTACTACAACAAAACCGATGGCATGTGCCCCCTGACCGGAAAAAGCACCGGCCTGGGGAAACCATCGGCTTTCGACATTCACGCGCCCGGAAAAATCGCGATCAATCCCAATTTCGGCACATACACCATCGGCAAAGACCTGAGCCAAAATCCAGATAGCGACGAGATAAAGAGAGGTACGGCGTAACATCAACGCACCCGTCTTAGCCCGGTTTGCGTGAAATCGCGGTCATTAAGATCTATCTGAAACTCGAAATCCGTCCAGGTCAGAACCGTACTTTTCCCGGTTAAATGATTGACCATCGTCATCTCCCCAGCGCGCCAGTAACGATCCAGGTACTGCGCATAATTCCCCAGCGTAAGCGTCTTCAGATGTGAATTCTTGCGGTCGTAATACTCCACTTTCCAGACGCGAAGCTCGTCCTTGTCCCTCCAGACCACCTGGCGGCTATAGCCCGATTTCTTATCCACGGGAAAGCGTTCTGAGACCGTGCATGTCAAATCGCCATATGCCTCGTCGCGCAGGTAACGATAGGTAAATTTCTCCACAGCCTGAGGGGTCAGGTCCTCATAAGCAAATTCACTTCCCATAAAAGAGCCGGACTGGTTGGACGAACTAATGCGTTTGACGCGTTTCAGAGCAGGCAAATAAAGCCATTGGTCGTCCGCGCTTTCCCTATGCGCGTGAATAAGCAACGCCGTTCCCTTAACATCGCGCGGTTCATCGAACACAAACAGACTTTTGTCGCCATCTTCGGAGACCTCGAGAACCTTTACCCGTAGTTGGCGACGACTCTCTTGTCCGTGTTTGTTGCGCAACACCATGGTTTGTTGGGCTGTAAAATTACCAAAACCCTTCTCGCGATCCTGGGAATCCTGAGCGATTTTCAACCCGGTTTCCTCTGCACTTTCGGAACGAGCGGGTGATGACACGCCGAGACAAAACAAAATAATTGGACAAAGCGCGAAAAACAGGTGTATTGGTCGTATTGGTATCATGAATTTCTCCGATCAATAGCAATCAGTAGAGTTGGCAAAAGTAAAAAGTCGGCAACAAGCGCGAAGACAATCGTAATCGTGACCAAAAGACCGAGTGCCCAACTCACCTCAAATCCCGATGTGGCGAACACAAGAAATCCCACGGACAACACTGCGGTCGTCGTCCATAACGCATGGCCCACCGTGTTAAAAGTATAGCGCACGGCCTCGGGAGCGGGAAGACCCTCGCGTCGGGCCTTCAGATATTTGCTCAGAAAATGAATCGTATCATCCACGACAATTCCAAAAACAACGGCAATCACCACCGAAGAGGCAATACCCACATGGCCGACGAGATAGCCCCACAGGCCAAAGCTCATAATCGCGGGGATAAAATTGGGCAACAAGCTGAGGAGACCGACCCGAACACTTTTGAAAATCCAGATCAGGATGAATGAAATGAGTGCCATCGCAGTGATCGTACCGCGCAACATACTACTGATATTTCGCAGGGACAGATGGGCAAAGACAATGCTCAGACCCGATGCTTCGTGTGCAAAAGCGGGTGCATTGGCCTGGAGCCAGACCTGTGCGCGCTTATCGAGTTCACGCAGATCTCGAGACCACGCATTCCTGGTCACGACACTCAGACGCGTAGCGGATTTGGCGACATCTATGCGGTCGTTAAGATCGCTGCCAAACGGAAGCGAAAACTCGTAAAGCAACAGATACTGCGCCGCGAGATCCGGATCTTCAGGCAAGCGATAAAAGGCGGGATCGTCGCCATGCATATTTTTATTGAGACGTTTCATAATATCCGAAAAAGCCTGGACATGGGTCACCTCGGGTTGTTCCCGGTACCACTCGGCAAAAGCATCGACCTGGCGCAGATAATCCGGATCGGTAATACCCCCTTCGCGCCCTGCACTCAGCGAATATTCCAGCTTATCCAGACCAGTCAGATTATCAATAATATAATCCGTATCGCGCCGGAACTCGTATCGATCATCAAAATACTGCGCCATATTATCGCTTAACTCAATGCGGGGAACGCCGAGTATCAGGACAACGACAACCGCAGTGACGAACCAGAGCAGAAATTTGCGACGGGCGATGACAAAGTCGGCAAAACGGTCGAAAAAGGCCGTCCCGTGAGACTGCACAAGAGACGCGCGCAAGGGCAGAATCGAAAGCAATGCCGGCAATAGCGTCATAGTGTAAACAAGCGCGCATAATACACCAAATGCCACGTAATTGCCCAGAATGTGAAAAGGCGGCGAATCTGAGGCATTCAGACTGAGGAATCCAATCGCCGTCGTGACCGAAGTGATAAATACCGGATAGGCATTGATGCGGATCGACTCAACAATCGCCGCATTTCTGTCCAGACCGCGTCTCATACCCAATAAAACACTCGTGACAACATGGATCGAATCCGCGATGGCGATCACCATGACAATAATCGGCACACCGGCATTGGTGGGGCTGAACACCACGCCATTCCAGCCGGCAAATCCCATAGTCGTACTGATGACAAACACGAGCACGGCAACAATAGCCAAAGTGCTGAGAATCGAACGCAGGAGAATAATTGTGGCACCTACAATGATGAGAAATACAACAGGTGTCAGAGTCTCCATGTCGTTCTTCGTGACATCGGCGAAAGTCCGGTTCATGACGACATCGCCGGTCATGTAATAATCGATATCCGGATGGCTCGTGCGGGCTTGACTGAGGACCGAATTGAGATAATCGGTAATTTCGATTACTGCCTGGTCGTGATTTTCGGGCAGAATAAAATTAATAGCCACCCCGGCCGTGCGCCCATCATGAGACACCAGACGTCCGGCAATTTCGATTGCGTTCAGCGCGGTCTTCTCGATTCGCACCACATCGGCATCACTCAGAGAAGATGCGTCGTCAACGAGCGGAGCGACAACCAAATCGTCATCAAGTGCTTCGCTATGGGTATAATTGGTAAGGGAATTGACGCGACTGGAATAAGGCGCAAGCCACGCGGCTTCGGTCAGTTCCTCAACAGCGCCAAGCGCCTCGCGGGTAAACACCGAGCCATCTCGCGGCGCAATGGCAATCAGTGCCGCATTGGAGGCCGAATACGTGTTCTCCAGAGCGTCGAAAGCGAGGAGTTGCGGATTGTCTTCGCCAAATAGAATGCGGTAATCATTTGTAACGGTGATGAAGCGAACACCTGCCGCGATAGCCAGCATGACCAGCGTTGCGAGCGCAACGACCAACCATCGATAGCGCAAAATGACAGCGATGTAACGTTCTAATCGCAAAAGAAACACTCCTTCGACCATTTCGGATTAAGTGCGGCGACGAGTTCACCGAGCGAATGATTTCCTCATTTATATATTGGTGGATAAAGACCGTCATACCTCACCACGGCTTCGCCTCGTCTGCGTGTAGCTTGTCGGGTAATCGGTAACTGATTTTATGTTCTTCGAGCGTAGATACGTCGAGCAAGGCCATGAAGCTTTGGGTACGATGATCCGGTCTCCACCATAGCAGGACATCGAGGATGTCCTGGATTCTGCGCCTCAGCCGCAAATATACCAGTGTCCCGGGCCCAGATGTCCGACTTTTGGGGAACATGAGTTGATCGGCGAGTTCGTCTCCAATTAACGCTCGGGAAAGGCGGTACCCAAAACCAGATAGATTATCTCGCTCTTTCTCGTCTTTAATACCGATCACGTAAGGAGCCGAGGCAATCACCGAGTTTGCCATAGCAATAGCTTCCAGACCAGGGGGTGGCTCGCAGATATAACCCACGCGGTATATTTCACAGGCTTCGGTCTCATTGCTGAACAAGAGTGCCTCGGGCACACCCATCAGGTGAGCGGTATAGCGCCATATCTGCATAAAACTGTCGCGTTCTTCATCGTTTAGACGTGCGCCAATTCGCGTGGCTGACCGCAACAGCATCCCGGAGAAATTACAGGACGCGAGCGCGATGTGGGCAGCACTGATCGGCATGCCGTGGGCTTCATGGTCCCACTCCTCAGAAGCGAGAAGATGCCGCCTGACCTGTGCATGCACCAGCCGCAGACGGACAGACAGTTTCCAGCCCTCGCCATGTCGCTCCAGGCCACCCGGCAACATAATTTCCAGGAGGTGAAGTATATTTTGCTTTAGCCGCCGCACCCCATAATCGGTCAGCCTTCCTGTGGTGAAAAACGATTGGCTGATCAGCGTCGTGAAACCCTGTACAATAATATCCACGACAAACGAGGTAAGAAACAGATCTGAATAGGCTTGGAAGCCACGGCATCCGGGATATACGGACTGTGGATCGAACCACGCGGGTGGCGTCCCGATCTTCTCAAAAAACTCCCGCACTCCCTGCGGCGCATCACGCAGTTTTTCCTCATCCAGATCCATTCCAGCCCTGATAAATTCGCTCTGTTGCTTCTCGTCAATACCGGCTAATCCATTGATCAGGGCATCGGCATCGGGATCGCCGATAAGCGTGTGTTGAATGTACGTTTTGGCGAGATCGGGATCGGTCAGAAGGGCCTCTTCGTACCCGGGTTGATATGAAGAAGGGATCTGCAATTCAGCACCTCATTTTAATCCAAATTCTCGAGGTCAGTTAGCGAAACACCTGCTTAAGTTGTTAATAAAAAACTCTTTAAAATTAAAAGAATATTTGAATATCACCCATTTTTTGTCAAGTTTTATTTGGTAGTTTGGCTGCCTCATCTCGCCTTACCACCAACTCGCCGCATCTGCATGCAGGCGATTGGGCAAGCGGTAAGTGATCATATCTGGCTTGAGCATAGATATGTGAAGCAGAGTTATGAAATTCCTTGTACGCTGCCTCGGTCTCTTTCCCCACCGAAAGACGTCGATAACCTCCTGAATTCTACGCCTCAGCCTCAAATATGCCAGCGTCCCGGCCCCGGCTGTCCGACTCTCTGGGAACATGAGTTGGTCGGCGAGTTCATCTCCAAGCAACGATCGAGAAAGGCGATACCCATAATTAGACAGGTCATCGCGCTCGCTCCTGTCATCAATCCCAATCACTAAAGGGGCAGAGGCAATCACAGAGTTTGCCATAGCAATAGCTTCCAGGCCGGGGGACGGCTCGCAGATATAGCCCACGCGGAATATTTCTTTGGCTTCGGTCTCATTGCGGAATAGTAGAACATCGGGCACACCCATCAGATAAGCGGTATAGCGCCAGATTTGCATGAAACTGTCGCGCTCTTCATCGTTTAGACGCGCGCCAATCCTCGCGGCTGAATCCAGCATCATCCCGGAAAAATTACAGGATGCGAGCGCGACATGGGCAGCACTAATCGGCAGACCGTGGGCTTCATAGTCCCAATCTTCAGAAGCGAGAAGATGTCGCCTGATTTGTGCATGCACCAGCCTGAGACGGACGGACAATTTCCAGCCCTCGCCATGTCGCTCCAGGCCACCCGGCAACATAATTTCCAGAAGATGCCGGATATTCTGTCTCAGCCGCCGCACACCCCAATCGGTCAGCCTTCCCGTCATAAAGAACGACTGACTGATTAGCGTTGTGAAACCCCGGATGATGATATCGGTGACAAATGCGGTGAGAAACAGATCTGAGTACGCGTGGAAGCCACTGCATCCGGGATATACGGACTGTGGATCAAACCACGCGGGTGGCGTCCCGATCTTCTCAAAAAACTCTCGCACTCCCTGCGGCGCATCACGCAATTTTTCCTCATCCTGATCCATTCCTACCCGGATAAATTCGCCCTGTTGCTCATGGTCAATGTCGGATATTGCATTGATAAGGGCATCGGCATCGGGATCGCCAATGAGCGTGTGCTGGATGTATGTTTTGGCGAGATCGGGATCGGTCAGAAGAGCTTTTTCATACCCGGGTTGATATGAAGAAGGTATCTGCATTCTATCGCCTCATTTTAATCCAAATTCTCGAGGTGAGACAGCGAACCACATACTTAACTTGTTAATAAGAAACTCTTTAAAATTAAAAGAATATTTGAATACCACCAATTTTTTGTCAAGTTTTATTTATTTTTTAATCTGAATTATGGTAGCAATTTCAAGTGCTCGATAATTTCTTCCTGTTCGGCTAAATCAAACTGATTTGACCCAATATACATATATCTAATAACCCCGAGTTTATCGATGATAAACATCGCTGGACGGGCAATACTGTTAACGAGGCTGTGATCTGGCAGACCGAGCCAGTTGTATAACGAATAGCCGAGTTTGTCGATGAAAAATCCCGCTGGACGCAAAATGTTGTAAATGAGATTGTGAGCAAACGCCAGACCAAACCAGTGATAGACCCCATAGCTTTTGATGGCACTTCGATCTGCGTCCGCCAGAAGCGGATAGGTTATACCACTCTGTTCGGCGTATTCGCGCAGTTCACAGAGTTGCTGTCCTGCTGCGATAGCGATAGATGTCGCATTGCGTTCGGTATAAGCATCTATATGTTCTTGTACTATCGCCAACTGACGACGGCTTCTTTTTCACCAGGTTCCCCGAAAAAACGTCAGAATGACATGTTCTTTACCTCGATACGATACGAGCGATACGTCTTGCCGCTGATGTGACGGAAGAGTAAATAAGGGGGCGGTGTCGTCCAGGCTAAGAACCCTGTTTTTACGCGGCATGATGTACCTTTTCTCTGCAACGAATTGTCTTTGAAGAATTTCATTTTCTATTCTCTGGCCTTCTCATCTCGCCATATGCCCCCCATCTCGCAGACAATCTCAAACTCCTTCCTTGTCACCGGCTGAATTGACAACCGCTGCCCGCGTTGAACCACCTTCATATCTTTGAGCTTGGGATTATCCTTGAGATCTTGCAGGCTGACATAAGGCTCAAATGCCTTTGACCACTGCACGTCAAAAGAAAACCAGCGCGGATCTTCTTCGGTAGATTTCTCGTCGTAGTACTGATGACGCACATCGAATTGAGTGGGATCGGGATATCCCGTACGCACAATATTGGCAATACCGGCAACACCGGGATTTTTACAATTCGACTGATAGAAAAGTGTCTGGTCGCCTTTTTGCATTTCGTCGCGGATAAAATTGCGCGCCTGATAATTGCGCACCCCTCGCCAGTACCCAATTCCACTGGGCCGATTGCTCAATTCTTCAAAAGAGCACACATCGTACTCGCACTTTACAAGCCAGTATTTTTGGGCCATAGCATCCTCGCATTTTTATTGTGCGGCATCTTTCCATTTCTGATAATTTGGCGACAGGCTCAGCGCGCCATCGGGCTGCGGTACGAGTTCCCCATTTTGTCCCCTCGGATCGCCCCGATTTTCATTCACCTCTGCCAATCTACTGCGCCACATTGCTATGCGCGTTTCGTATGCCGGGTCTTTGGACAACTCGCAACATTCCAATGGATCGTCATCCAGATTAAAAAATTGTTCTTCTCCCGTGTGATGAAACCAGATATACTTCTCGTGCCCATCAGTCACATATTGCATGCCGTGTTCTCTTGTATAACACGACGTATGCTCACCCTGCACAAACGCACGCCATCCCTCGTCATCCCCTCGCGCAATATCCAGAAGAGACCTTCCATCTACAGACTCTGGTATATCGACTTCGGCAGCATCGAGCAATGTGGGCATCACATCGCGCAACTCCACCGGATGATCGTACTTCATCCCTCGCGCCACATCGCGCCATGTATCGGGATACTTCACGATAAACGGAATGCGCGCAGACCCTTCGTAAGCATACGTCTTCCGCCAGTGGTGATGGTCACCCATCATATCGCCGTGATCAGACGTAAAAATAATCAGAGTATTGCTGTATGTTTGCGGGTCGTGGCGGCGCAACTCGTACAGCACGCGCCCAATCTGGTGATCGATAAACGTGATATTGCCGTAATACCCTGCCCGGCCCCTATGCGTTTCAGCATCGGAGCGATGCGAACGCGGCGCATTGACATCCGCGATCTTTTTATCAAACTCTGCTGCCCAGTCTCCTACAGCGGCTTTGGGTATATTGTCATTGTTGATATACATATCCCAATACGCCTGGGGCGCATCATAAGGCGAATGAGGACGCGCAAATGAAAGCCACATAAAAAACGGTTTGGTCGGATCGCGTTGCTGCAAAAATTTAATCCCCTCGCTCGCCGTCCAGTGCGTCGGATGCAAATGCTCGGGCAAATGGCTGGGCCGCGCCATCCATGAATTCCAGTCGATACTGTGATCCCGATACCCGTAAACACCTTCTTTGTGCTGATCAAAAAACAAATGATAATCGCTGATAAAGTTTCCCATCCGCCGCCCACTTTCATCCAGCACCATGTGGTGAAAACCGTATAGCCTGCGCTGCGGGGCATGATGCATCTTACCCACAGCCTGCGTGTGATACCCCGCCGCTGCGAGTTCTCCCGGCAATGTCGCCGGATATTCCAGCGGATGGCTTCCCGTCATAGTCAACCGCCCGTGATTCCATTGATCCATCCCCGTGATAATCCCCGCGCGTGCAGGCGTACACGACGGCACCGACGTATATGCGTGGGGAAAATGCGCTCCTCGCTCGGCCATTTCATCGAGATACGGCGTCTCCAGTACCGGATGCCCATCACACCCGAGGCAATCGCCTCGCTGTTGATCTGTTGTAATCAACAACAAATTTGGTCGCTCTGACATTTTTGTGTCCTTTCACCTTTTCCACACCGACTTCAACAACCGCACCCAATTTCCCGACAAAACCTTTTGAATATCCTCTTCTGAATATCCGCGCCGTTCAAAAATAGGCACCAGATTCTGCAAATCGGCAATTGTATTTAAATCTCGCGGCGACTGTTCCTGGCCATACCCCCCATCGAGATCTGTCCCAATGCCCGAATGATTCGCATTGCCAGCAATCTGACACACATGATCAATGTGATCAACCACAGTCTCGAGCGTCGCCTCTGTGGTCTGCTCATAACACGGCACGCCCCGCTTCCACTTTGGATCAAGCATCCAAGCATCAAAAGCCGCGCCAATAACCCCGCTGCGTTCAACAATCGCGCGGATCATATCATCTGTTAACTGTCTTTGCCCTGGTGTCAATGCCCGACAATTGTGATGGCTTGCAGCCACCGGTCCATCGTAATAATCGAGAATTTCCCAGAATGCTTGATCGGTTGTATGCGTCATATCCACAATAATTCCCGCAGTTTTGAGCGCGTCGAGCAATGGCCTGCCCCGATCCAGCAATCCCCCTTCTGTCCCCGTTCCATGACAATAAGAACTCACGCCATAATGCGAAATACTCACCATTTTCAAGCCCAGATCGCGCCATTCGGGCACCTGATCGGGATCGAGAATCGGATCGGCGCTTTCCATCGCCAGCACCAACCCGATGGGGGTATCTGCCGCAGGCTGCGCCCACGCCGCAACGCATGCGTCCAGATCCTCAACCGTATGAATCTGCCGGATAATCCCCCGTTGCTCCATCGCCTTATAAAAGGCATAATGCCCCATCCCGACACCGTAACACTGCGTCTGATCCCACATCCCCGTGCGCGTCCAGCGATCATTGGTATCAATACGCGACATCACCGTGCCAAATACAATCCCCACGCGCCCCTTGTGCAACTCGGGAAACGTGGTCGTACACGACCCAAAACTCCGCGTAGTCGGTTCCGAATCGTGTACCCGCACGGTTGCCGCAGGTTGCGTGAGATCGCGGTTGACCTGAATGGCGCAAAAAGCGAGGTCTAAGTGGCTATCGACAATAAAGTAAGTATGATCGGACATGTCATCCCCAGGCCGTGGTAAAAAATCGAACCAAATTCCCATGCGCAAACCCCTTCACGTCGTCTTCCCCATAGCCGTGATCGCGCATGAGATTTAGAAAGCGCTGCAAATCGTCAACCGTATGATAATCTGTGGGCGAAAGCTCCAACCCAAATCCACCGTCCAGATCCGTGCCATAAGCCACGTAATCTGTGCTGCCGGTCAGTTCGCAGATGTGATCGATGTGTTCGAGTACTGCCTTCATCGGTCGGGTTGCCGTGGTATAATGCGTACTCTGATCGTCCCAATTCCATGCCGGAGACAGCATCTGCTCGGCAAAAACCATCCCGATTACGCCGCCCCGGTCAGTAATCGCGCGGATCATATCGTCCGACAAATGCCGCTGCCCCGGCACCAATGCGCGACAATTGCAATGGCTGGCATGCACCGGTCCCTTCCAATAATCGAGAATATGCCAGAAAGTGAGATCCGCCGCATGCGTCAGATCCAGCGCAATATCGGTCTCAGACAACGCGTCCATCAGCGCGTAAGCCGGTGGATATAGCCCGCCCACCGTACCCGTGCCGTGCCCATACGTATTGGCGCCAAAATGAGTCAAAGATACAGAGCGCAGTCCCGCTTCATACCATTCGCCCACCTGATCGGGCCCCAGAATCGGATCGGCACTTTCCATCGACAAAATAAGCCCCACGGGCGTATCATCCGATGGGTTCTCCCAGTCAGCAACACAGGCATTGAGATCTGCAACAGACTTGATAAACCGAATTTCGCCACACCGTTCCAGCGCCCGATAATACGCCAGATGAGATTGGCCTCTCGCATAAGCCACATCCTGTGTGCGCACCGCATTGTGCGTATTATCCTGTGGATTTTGCACGCGACACATAATGGTCGAAAGCATAATCCCCACGCGCCCTTTTCGCATCTCGGGCAAACAAACAGTTGGCGTAAACCGTTTGGGCTGTGGCCCCAGGCGTTTCTCCAGCGAATCCGGATGCGTCGATAATCCCCCCACCATACTGTCTTCGCGATCGCGCAACACATATACAGACTGCGTGAGATCCCGGCGATAAAACAGTGCATTAAACGCCATATCGAGATGTCCATCAATAATCAAATATTCGCGCATATCCAATATTCCAATTCAAAAGGTTTGCTCACTCACGAGTAACGTAGCAAGCAAATCGCTCAAGTGCAAGTACAAATAAAAACCCCATCCAATATGGATGAGGTTTTTTGTTGTAATAGACCCCGCTTTTCGTGAACAAATGGCTTTAGACCCCCGACCTTTATTTTGTCATATCTTCAATTTCGTCCTGCACGCGCTTGCGCCACTCGCGGTCATCATCGGACTCTTTTTTCTTTTGCACCCGTCTCTGTCTATACGGCTTACTCACGGGCTTCTTTTCAACCACTTCAATAAACGGACCATCTTTGCTATTGCGACGTTTCCAATACCGAACGGATACCCAACACAAATAAATTACTGCAGCGATAAAAATTAACAACTGTAGAGTCACCTGAACCTCCAAACGACCAAATACTTTACACGATTATTTCACTTCATAAAATATCATAAATAACAAGCTGCGTCAAGCGGTGAATTGCCCCAAATTGAGACATTTTTTGATCTGTAAATAGGGACTTGTCTCACCCTGTAAATTCTCTTAACTTTTTTAGATGTAACAGGCTCAAAACGCGCGAATCCAAAGGAATGCTACATGTCCCCACTCCACTTAGCTAAAACTTGCGAACTCCATGTCCATCCCGGCGGATGCTTGACCGCCGAAGACCTCATAGAACTCGGCAAAGACCTTTACGAAGACATTGACTGGACGCTCTTTACCGACGCCTACGAAGAAGCTTATGGTATTCGCCCGGATCCCATCGCACTCTATCGCGATGCCCTATCCAATCCAACCACGGGACTTGCCAAATTTAAGGAACACTACATCTACACAGAAAAAGACGGAGGCGACTTTGGCCGGTTTAAAGCCAAATTCAACCTCATCAGCAGCCTTTTGAGACACCCGCCCAAAAGACAGGAACTCCTGATCAAGGCGTTTTTCAAAGCACATGAACGGCATCGCAAAGAAGGTATCACCTTTATCGAATACCGTTGCAGCGGCGGTGGGGAAACGCGAGAGGGATTCATCGACTTTCACCGCACAAACGCCCAAATTCTCTCAAACGCATCGCAAAACAACACAACCGCGCGCTACATCGTCACCCTGCGCCGCCAGACCGCACAGCAAGACTACGAATGGGTGCAAGAACTCATAGATAAAACCCCCGAACTCACACCCACCATCGTCGGCATTGACTTTGCCGATATCGAAGAAGGTTATCCCCCAAAAGACAACCGCGAACTCTTCCAACGCGTACACAACAACAACCAACAACACCCCGATCGCGCCCTCGAAATCACCTATCATGTGGGCGAAAGCTATTTTGACAAATCGCTCGAAAGCGCGATACGCTGGTGTCACGAAGCTGCCGAAATGGGCGCCAGGCGATTGGGCCATGCCACAGCGCTCGGCCTCGACCCGGCAGTCGCGATTGCGCGCAGACCCAATGCACACGCAAACGAACGGGTCAGCGAACGCCTCGACCAGATCGCCTACGATCTCACACACGCCTCTGAACTTTCGGCTTTCGGTATCGAAGTGCACGCCAGCGCACTCCAAACCGAACAACAAACCCTGAAAAATCGAACACCCGAAGAAATAATCGAGCGCCCTTATACTCCCCAACGTCTCAAAGAAATCCGCAACCGCCAGCAATTTGTTCTCAACCACCTCACGCAACTCGGCACAGTCATCGAAACGTGTCCCACTTCCAATCTCCGCATCGGCGGCGTACCCGATCCCGCCCATCACCCCATCCACACATTCCTCGAATCAAATGTCAACCTCGTCATCGGCGCGGACGATCCCGGCATCTTCGACAGCCCACTCGCCAGCGAAATCGACTGGGCACTCACCCACACCAACTGGACACCCGAGGCTCTGGGAAAACGCCTCGGTGATCCCCGCAGATTTCAATTAGGTAGCCTGCGCCCACCGCGTATCTAACGGTTGGACAAACCGATTCTTAAACCCCGAGAATAGTGTACCATTTTGGAACTTGCTCCAAAATAGTTGAACTAATTTGGAACTATCCTCCTGAATAGTTCAGTTTCAAGGCATAGATTATTTGTGTGCCAGGTGTCCGAAAACGGACACTACTGTATCATTATCGGACACTTGTATGTGGCTACCAAATCCCTATTTTTACTTAACCTATTGAAAAATATACACAAACAATTTTTGGCACGGTTATTGCTTCAATCAATAAAATAACGCTTGATAGCCTATCTTATTTTTCTACAGGGGGAGCCATGTTCAAAAATCACATCACCGTCGCCATCCGCACACTCTTGCGTCACAAAGTCTATTCTTTTGTCAACATCTCTGGACTCGCCGTGGGTATTGGGTGCTGCATGTTGATCATGCTCTTTGTACAGGACGAACTGAGCTACGATCGATTTCACAAAAATGCCGATCAAATCTATCGCGTTTTGTGGAACGCCCGATACGGCGACAACGAATGGACCATTCCCTATGTATCGGTACCCATATCTGAAACACTGAAAGAACGATATCCGGAGGTAATCCACAGCACGCGATTGAGACGAGAAAGCCAAACAATCCGTCAAGAGTCGAATTACGTCATCGAGAAAAATTTCTACTACGCAGAAAGCAGCTTTTTCGATGTCTTTACCGTTCCCTTCATCGCGGGAGATCCCTCAACAGCACTCAACGCCCCAAACGTCGTCATCCTCACAGAACAAAGTGCGCAGCGTTACTTTCCCAATCGCGACCCAATGGGACAAACCCTTGAACTCAACGATGGCAAATCGCTTCAAGTCACGGGCGTGGTCAAAGCATTCCCACCCCAGTCCCACTTTCACTTCGACTTTCTCGCACCCCTCAAAACCCTCCCCATTATCGAGCGCAGAAAATCGGACTGGGGATCGGCCACTGTTTATACGTACCTCATGTTAAAAACCGGGGCATCTGCCTCCGAATTGCAAACCAAATTTACCACTTATGTTCGCGAACACATCTTGAGCGAAAGACCTTCTCAGTCAGGCGACTACACCAACTACCTCATTCAACCCCTCACAGACATCCATTTACATTCGAACCTCAGATATGAAATCACAGCAAACAGCAACATCATGTATGTCTATATCTTTTCACTCATCGCAATTTTTGTCCTGCTACTCGCCTGCATTAACTTCGTCAACCTCTCCACAGCGCGTTCATCAACCCGCGCCCGAGAAGTCGGCATTCGAAAAGTCCTCGGCTCTCACCGCTCGCAACTCATTCGCCAATTCTTCTCCGAATCCACCATCTGCGTCGCCTTCTCAAGTATTCTGGCAATTGGATTGTGCGAATTGGGGCTGCCACTGCTCAATAGCTTTGCCAACAAACATCTCACAATGGGTAGCCTGATCGCGCCCCATGTGCTCATTGGATTATTTTTTCTTATCATCGTCGTCGGCCTCTCAGCCGGCATGTATCCAGCACTTTACCTCTCCTCATTCTGGCCTGTTACGGCACTCAAAGGATATATATCATCTGGCAAAGCCTATCTTCGCAATGGATTGGTCATCGCACAATTTTGCATTTCCATCAGCCTCCTGGTCGGCACACTCGTCGTCCGCGACCAGATTCATTTTGCACAAAATAAACACCTCGGATTTGACAAAGAACACGTCCTCATTCTCCAGGGGATACCCATACCGCGTAATCTGACCTCTCCCAGACAAGCCATGACATTCGTCATGACATTCAGAAACCAATTCGAAACACTGCCACAGGTCGCTACCGCCTCATTCAATACGGGCGTACCAGGACGAGCTTTTGATTCCGTGCGCTTCATGCCCGAACAACCGGCAAATTACGAAGAAACATCCCTCACGTACACATTGGTAGATGAAAAATACGTCGAGGCGCTGAATATAGAAATTGTAGAAGGCCGTAACTTTGCCCCCACAGAACATGCAACAGATGTCTCTGCATTTCTCGTCAACCAATCCGCTGTCAAAGCACTGGGGTGGCAAACCGCACTCGGGAAAAAACTCAAAACAAACAACTTCGGCAAATTCGAAGGAACAATCATCGGTGTGGTATCCGATTTCCACATCGGCTCACTCAAACAGGAAATCAAACCGCTCGTATTGCCCTACCTGCGCCGAATGCCAATGTACCTTGCCATTCGTCTCCACCCCGGCAATGTCGCAGAAGCCATTTCTGCGGTTGAAGAAACCTGGAAAAAACTCGCTCCAAATCAGCCGTTCAGCTACACATTCTTAGATCAGGATTACGCCAAGCTCTACAACCGGGAGCAACAAATGTCCCAGGTCTTCCAAATTTTTTCCGGCCTCGCCATCCTCATCGCCTGCCTCGGCCTCTTCGGTCTGGCTGCATTTACCACCCAACAGCGCACCAAAGAAATCGGCATTCGCAAAATCCTTGGCGCCTCTGTCTCAGGCATTGTGTGCTTGCTCTCCAAAGACTTTCTCAAACTCGTCCTCATCGCCAATCTCATCGCCTGGCCAATTGCATACTACGCAATGAACCAATGGCTACAGAGCTTCGCGTACCGCATCAATCTAAGCATCAGCACATTTATCCTGAGCAGTCTCATTGCCTTGTTCATCGCGCTTCTGACCGTCAGTTATCAAGCCATCAAAGCTGCGCGAGCAAATCCGGTGGAAGCCTTGCGGTATGAGTAATAGCAGAGATGATAGTCTGCCCCCAATTCACACGCTTGACATACTGTGTTTAAACCTGTATTTTCCGCGTCAAAGGAGAACACCGTGTTTGAACCCAGTATGAAAACATTTTACGACACCCACGGCTACCTCGTCGTAAAAAACCTCTTTCAAAAAGAAGAACTCGCCGACGTCATACAGCGCACCGACGAGATTGTAGCCGACCCGGATCGCGCACCCGAAGGCATCTCAATTGGCCTTGAAGGCAATACCGTAACAGACAAATCAAATCCAGAAGCGCAAAATCACAGTGTGCGCGTTCTCGCATTTGTCGTGCGCTTTGACCCCACCTATCACCCCATTGCCAGAAATCCCAAATTACTCGCACTCGTGCGCGGCCTGATCGGACCGCGCATTCGCGTTTTTCGCGATCAGATGCTGCTCAAACCACCGGGCGGTCAGGCAAAACCAGCGCATCAGGACCAGAGCTATTTTCGCGTACAACCCATCAATGGTCTCGTCACCGCCTGGATTGCCTTAGACGAGGCCACAGATACCAATGGCTGTATGCGTTATGTACCCAACTCACACAGACACGGCATCTTCGACATCACCCATGACCCAGACCGTCCCGTACATCACATACCCGATACGAGAAATATCGAACTCCCCGAATCCGTCGCCTGTCCCGTACCAGCAGGATCTGTCATATTTCACCACGGCTGCACCCTGCACCACAGCGAAATAAACCACACAAACACATGGCGCAAAGCGCTCATCCTCCACTATGCCACAACCGATTCTCGCTCCGAACGCGAACAACTCAACAACGAAATCTCTCTTGAAATTGATTGAATAAAAGTTGCGTTTCGCCTTTTTAATTTGGCACGCATTGTATATCTTTGTAAGAGAAACATCAATCCCACATTCTCACCAGGAGACCACCATGCGCCCGATTTGTCTCATCCTTCTGCTCCTATTCACAGTCCCGGCTTATGCAAACGAGCATTACCGTGCTGCCGTAGATTCCATACCCTCAAAAATTCCCGACCGCATTGTACTCAACTGGTCGGAAGACCCCACCACCACAGCATCGATTACCTGGCGCACCGATACGAGCATCACACAAGCCGAAGGACAGATCGCAAAAGCCAATGCCTCGGCCAATTTTACCACATGGTCCTGGAGCAAAAACGCGCGCACTGAAAAATGGGAACACAATGGAAATACTGCACATTTCCATTCGGTCACATTCAAGGGTCTCAAACCCAATACCCTCTATGCCTATCGCGTGGGCAGTGGCGATATCTGGAGTTCCTGGTATCAATTTCGCACGGCCTCAGCCGAACCGGATGAATTCACCTTCATCTACTTTGGCGATGCACAAAACAATTTGCTCGCTCTGTGGGCACGCACCATCCGAACCGCCGTACTCGACGCGCCCCATGCCGATTTTATCATCCACGCAGGCGACCTCGTCAATCGCGCCAACAGGGACAGTGAATGGGAGGAATGGTTTGAATCTGGCGACTGGATCCATGCAAAAATCCCCAGCATTTCTACGCCGGGGAATCACGAATACTATAAAAATGGAGACAAACGCCATCTATCTGTTTTATGGCGTCCGCATTTCACCCTGCCAGAAAATGGGCCAGAGGGCTTTGCGGAAACGACCTATTACACAGACTATCAGGGTGCGCGCATCATCTCGCTCAATTCCAATGAACGCCACAAAGAACAGGCATCCTGGTTGGAACAAGTACTCAAAGATAACCCGAATAAATGGACCTTTGTCACATTCCATCATCCCGTCTATTCGGCGTCTGAAGGTCGCGACAATAAAGACCTGCGCGAAGCGTGGAAACCCATCTTTGACAAATACGCCGTCGATCTGGTGCTCCAGGGTCACGACCACTCGTATGCCAGAGGGAATAACATTGGCAACGGCGTAACCGTGCGCGACTCAACCAAAGGCACTGTGTACGTCGTATCGGTCAGCGGTCCCAAACAATACAAACTCAGAAAAGACCGCTGGATGACGCGCGGTGCGGAAAACACACAGCTTTATCAAGTCATCACTGTCTCGGGTGACACCCTGAGCTACCGCGCAATGACCGCAGTGGGTGAACTCTACGACGCTTTTGATCTGGTCAAACAGATGGGCAAACCCAACAAACTCATTGATCGCGCGCCTCAATCTCCCGAACGCCGTTGGGAAAATACCCTTGAAAAGAAAGACAAAGACGACAAAGTTTATTAGTGGTCTTATAAAAATTCTCACCCGGAGACCACCATGCGTCTGATCTGTCTCATCTTTTCGCTCATGTTCACAGTCCCGACTTATGCAAACGAATATCACCGCGCTGCCGTAGATCGCGCACCTAAAAAAATTCCCGACCGCATTGTACTCACATGGGCGGGAGACCCTACCACCACGGCATCGGTCACCTGGCGTACCGACACGAGCATCACACAAGCCGAAGGTCAGATCGCAGAAGCCAATGCCTCGGCCAATTTTACCACATGGGCCAGAAACGAGACAGCACGCACTGAAAAATGGAAACGCAACAGACTTGCCGCCCATTTCCACTCGGTCACATTTAAGGGCCTCAAACCCAACACCCTCTATGCCTATCGCGTTGGCAGCGGCGACATCTGGAGTTCCTGGTATCAATTTCGCACAGCCTCTGCCGAACCGGATGAATTCACCTTCATCTACCTTGGCGATGCACAAAACAATTTGCTCGCTCTTTGGGCGCGCACTATCCGAACCGCGGTGCTCGACGCACCCCACGCCGATTTCATCATCCACGCAGGCGACCTCGTCAACAATGCCAACAGGGACAGCGACTGGCATGAGTGGTTTGAATCTGGTGACTGGATCCATGCAAAAATCCCCGGCATTCCTTCACCGGGGAATCACGAATACTCTAACTATCAAGATGTGAGCAAACGTCGCCTATCTGTCCTATGGCGTCCACAATTCACTCTGCCCGAAAATGGTCCCAAAGGCTTTGTGGAAACGACTTATTACATAGACTATCAGGGCGCGCGCATCATCTCACTCAATTCCAATGAACGCCACAAAGAACAGGTCCCATGGTTGGAACAAGTACTCAAAGATAACCCGAATAAATGGACCTTTGTCACATTCCATCACCCGATCTTTTCGGCGGGAGGCCGCGCCAACAAAGACCAGCGCGAAGCGTGGAAACCCATCTTTGACAAATACGCCGTCGATCTGGTACTTCAAGGTCACAATCACACGTATGCCAGGGGACACAACATCGGCAGCGGCGTAACTGTGCGCGACACGACCAAAGGCACTGTGTACGTCGTATCGGTCAGCGGTCCCAAACAACTCAAACTTAGAAAAGACCCCTGGGTGACGCGCGGTGGGGAAAACACACAGCTTTACCAGATCATCACCGTCTCAGGCGACACCCTGCACTACCGCGCAATGACCGCCGTGGGCGAACTCTACGACGCTTTCGATCTGGTCAAACAGATGGGCAAACCCAACAAACTCATCGATCGCGTTCCTCAATCCCCCGAACGCCGATTTAAAAATACTCTGAAAAAGAAAAACAAAGACGACAAAGTTTATTAATCAATTGGTGGTCTTTCAAAAATTTCACCCAAAGAACCCCATGCGCCTGATTTCTCTCACCCTTCTGCTCCTATTCACAGCCCCGGCTTATGCAAATGAATATCACCGTGCAGCCGTAGATCGCGCTCCCCAAAAAATCCCCGACCGCATAGTACTCACCTGGTCGGAAGATCCCACCACCACGGCATCGGTCACATGGCGCACCGACACGAGCATCACACAAGCCGAAGGCCAGATCGCAGAAGCCAATGCCTCGGCCAATTTTACCACATGGGCTAAGCGCGAAAACGCTCACACTGAAAAATGGAAACGCAACAGACTTGTCGCCCATTTCCATTCGGTCACATTCAAGGGTCTCAAACCCAACACCCTCTATGCCTATCGCGTGGGCAGTGGCGATATCTGGAGTTCCTGGTATCAATTTCGCACGGCTTCAGCCGAACCAGATGAATTCACTTTCATCTACCTTGGCGATGCACAAAACAACCTGCTATCCCTGTGGGCACGCACTATTCGAACCGCCGTACTCGACGCGCCCCACGCCGATTTTATCATCCACGCAGGCGACCTCGTTGATTATCCCAACAAAGACAGCGACTGGCATGAATGGTTTGAATCTGGCAGTTGGATCCATGCAAAAATCCCCAGCATTTCTACGCCGGGGAATAACGAATACTCTAACTATCAAGATGTGAGCAAACGCCGTCTATCTGTCCTATGGCGTCCGCAATTCACCCTGCCTGAAAATGGTCCCGAAGGCTTTGCGGAAACCACCTATTACACAGACTATCAGGGCGCACGCATTATCTCGCTCAATTCCAATGAACGCTACAAAGAACAGGTGCCCTGGTTGGAAAAAATACTTAAAAACAATCCCAATGAATGGACCTTTGTCACATTCCATCATCCCATCTATTCCGCAACCCAGGGCCTCGCGAATAAAGACCAGCGCGAAGCGTGGAAACCTCTCTTTGACAAATACGCAGTCGATCTGGTACTTCAAGGTCACAACCATACGTATGCCAGAGGACACAATATCGGCAGCGGCGTAACCGTGCGCGACTCAACCAAAGGCACAGTGTACGTCGTATCAGTCAGCGGCCCCAAACAACTCAAACTCAGAAAAGATCGCTGGATGACGCGCGGTGGGGAAAACACACAGCTTTATCAAATCATCACTGTCTCAGACGACACCCTGAGCTACCGCGCAATGACCGCTGTAGGCGAACTCTACGATGCCTTTGATCTGGTAAAACAGATGGGCAAACCCAACAAACTCATCGATCGCGCACCCCAATCCCCCGAACGCCGTTGGGAAAATACCCTTAAAAAGAAAAACAAAGACGATAAAGTTTATTAATCAACGGTTGCATCTCCCGCTATATCCACCTCACACCCTTCCTCCTCACTGCGATAAATCCCATCCAAAATCGCCATCACCTGAAGCGACTGCTCGACCGGTACTGGTGACGGTTTACCCTCTGCTATCGCCCTGGCAAACGTCATGCATTCCAGCGCGTGCGCTTTGGCGATATCTCCCGTATCTTGCAATGCGTATTTCTGATGTTGCTGTGTCTTGGAATCCGAATAATAAATCTCACAACTCGGCAAGTGTGCCCCGCCCTTCGTACCGTAAAGCCATATCTGCCGTTCTGACGGGGGACCCTGATGCAACATCCAACTCGTCTCCAGAATAAGCGAAGCCCCACTTTCAAACCGCACAAAAGCCGCTGCAAAATCTTCCACGTCAAATTCTTTGGGAATCGCACCACCACTGCGCCCCATCGTACTGAACGCACCCTCCTGATGTGCCAACTCCGCCTTCGCCACACCTGTTACAGCTACGGGATTGGGATTGCCCATCAACCACAAAGTCAAATCCAAAACGTGAACACCAATATCAATACAAGGCCCGCCACCACTGTGCTTTTTCATAATAAAACCTGGTCGCGCGGGCACACCCGACCGCCGCAACATCCAGCATCGCGCGTGATACACATTGCCCAAAACCCCCGTTTCCAATTCCTTCTTCATCGCCAGAGATGACCCGGAAAACCGCGACGACTGCGCGCACATCAACAACTTGCCCGACCGGTCGCGCGCTGCAATCATATCTTTCACCAATTGGGGGCTGGGTGCCAGTGGCTTTTCGCAAATCACATGTTTACCCGCATCCAGCGCACCGATGGATAAAGGCGCGTGATAATTATTTGGTGTACACACATCCACAATATCGATCTCTGGATCGGCAAATAAATCTTCAGGATTCACATACAGTTTTTTGATACCGTATTGTTCACCCCATGTATTCAACACATCTTCGCTAATATCGCTTCCGGCCACCAATTCGGCGTGTTCTGAAGCTTGCCAACCCGGAATGTGCGTCCGCGCAATACCTCCCACCCCGACAATACCCACCTTCAATTTATCTGCCATTTTGCCTCCTCAGTTAAATTAGCATTCAGCCCCAACCCCCCAAGCGGTCAGCAGTCAGCTATCAGCCCGCCCGACCACCTAACCCCTTGTGTCTTTGTGTCTCTGTGTGAGACCTCCTCTCAAATAACAAAACGACCTGCACATTGTCAACGCAGACCTTTTTCGCTATAGGTAAGATTAAACATATTTACAACCGCTTGACGTCCTTCCCTGACCAACGTACATTGCCTATCCCCGCACAGCACCATCTCTCACCTTTTAATAACAGATATTGCCATGACCATACACGACCTCGACACACCAGCGCTCACCATCGACCTCGATGTCCTCGAAAAAAATATTCGAGAAACGCAAGAGGCATGCGACAAATTCGACATTCCGCTACGCGTACACACCAAAACGCACAAAATCCCCGAAATCGCCAGAATGCAACTCGCTGCGGGAGCCATTGGCATTGTCTGCCAGAAAGTAGGCGAAGCCGAAGCTATGGTTGAAGTCGGTATTCCCGACATCCTCATCCCCTATAATATTGTAGGACCCATCAAAGTCAAACGCCTTGCCGAACTGTGCAAAAGCGCAACCATGACCGTCGCTGTCGATTCGGAAATCACCGCGCGCGGTCTATCCGATGGTGCAACAAAAAACGATGTTACCATCAACATCCTAATCGAATGCGACACCGGTGGCAATCGCTGCGGCGTACAATCGCCCAAAGCCGCGCTTGAACTCGCGCAAAAAATTACAACCATGCCCGGCCTTCAGTTCCAGGGCATCATGACCTATCCCAGCAACGAACGCGCCAAAGCCTTCATCGACCAAACGCGCGACCTGCTTCAAAACGCGGGCATCGCACTCAACACCATCAGCGGAGGTGGCACGGGCACTGCCGAAGTTTCCAAAGCCATTGGCTGCACCGAGACCCGCATTGGTTCCTACGTCTTTGAGGGCCTGCGCCGCATCAACCGCGAACACAACCCTCCCAACCCCATCACCTGTGCCGAACGCATGATAGTCACCATCGTCAGCACACCCACACCCGACCGCGTCATCATCGATGGCGGCCAAAAAACATTCACCAGTTATGCCCCCACCCCTTATGGACACATCGTTGAACACCCCAATGCCAAAATCTACGGCATGTCCGTCGAACACGGTCACATAGATGTCTCAGAATGCAACCACACCTTCACCGTAGGCGACCGCCTCTCTGTCATCCCCCTGCACCAGGGCATGACCACCAACCTCCACGACGAAGTCTATGCCGTGCGAAATGGCAATGTAGAACATATATGGAAAGTTGCAGGTCGCGGAAAAGTACAGTAGAAATTTGATATTCAAAAAAAGTCATGTCCAAACAACCAAATAAATTATCCAGACGCAAAGCAATCGCTGGCATTGGTATCAGTGGCATTGTCCTTACACAGCGTGCATTGTCTCAGGAGATCGCCGTGAACACAACAAACAATGCAACCATAACGCGCTACGCCACCATTCAAGCTATGAAATCCTCGTCCGAAACCCGCGAAGGCGACTGGGTAGAAACTGTGGGTTTTTACACTCCCGGCGACGGAGGCGCAGCCCTGTATCACATCGAAAAAACAGATGCAAATAGCCAGCCAAATGATGCCGACATCATCGCATTGGACAATGGCACAGTCGCCATCTTGCACGAAAACGAAGCCGTGAATTACAAAATGTTTGGCGCGATTGGCGACGGTAAAAACGACGACGGTGTTCAAATCACCCTGGCACATAAATACGCCAACACACACAAAGTCCCAATTGTGAATTTAAGCGGCGAATATTGGATCTTGCAAACCAATGACATACCCATCAAAACCAACGTCTCCTGGGGGCAAACCACTTTTCACATTGATGAACAGTACAACAGCCAAAGGGAGCCGCGCTTTGAAATTCTCAACGATCACCCCTCCAAAAAACTCACGCGAGACGAAACCATCAAAGCGGCTTTATTGGAAAAACTAAAACCCGGCGTGCAACTCATTCCCGAACTGGCACTATATGCGGGACATCTCATCATCGCCGAAGATGATGATGATCGCATTGGTATTCGGGAAGGCAATTATTCAAAGGCGGGATGGGCACGCGAAGAACTATTCTATGTTGAAGAAGAGGGCCGCATCATTGGCGATATAGCCTGGGAATTCAAAAACTTCACCGACATCACCGCCATACCCTGCAACGACAATTACCTCATCGTCGAAGGCGGTGGATTTTACTTTTCGGGCGACAGTGGTAGCGGTAACTCCTGGAGGTATCACCATCACGGCATCTCCATACGGCGCAGCCGAACCATCATCCGCGAACAATGGATGGGCCTGGAAAAGGGGAAACGCGATATCTCCATGCACCCCCGTCGTGGCTTTTACGTATTCAGCGGTGTTTACGACGTCACACTGGAAAATATCCGCGCAATGCCCTGGGAAAAAAATCGCGAAGAAAAAGACAAAGTGATCGGTGCGGGCACCTATGGCATTGGGGGCGCCCGGATGCTCAATTGCACCTTTCGCAATATCACAGCAGAAGGCGGCTGGGTTGCCTGGGGTGTTTTTGGCACCAACCTCAACAAAAACTTCCGCGTTGAAAACTGCCGTCTCAATCGCATCGATGTGCATTTTCACTGCTGGAACCTCTACATCAGCAACTGCACCATTGGCTTCAAAGGCATCGCCCTGACAGGCGGCGGTGAATTGGTGATCGAAAACACCACGCGCCACGGCAACCAATTCGTCAATTTCAGACGCGATTATGGGGCCAAATGGGACGGGCACATACGCATCCGCGGTTGCCGGTTAATGCCCAGTAGCAATGGCCGCGTTTCTGTCCTATCCTGTCGCCCAGCCGATTTCGATTACCAGTATCCCATCGGCTTTGCACGCACCGTCACCATCGAAGATCTGCTCATCGATTACAGCGCAGCACCCAAATCGAATGCACCGTGCTGGCTAATGGACACTGTTCCCTTTTCCAAAACCAAAAACAATACCCGCCTCTTCTTTCCCCATCGCATTGAATTTCGAAACATCACTGTCGAAGGCAGAAAACAGGGCGTTCGTCTCATCCGCATACCCAATCCCCAATACTACGACCTGCGCCGCAATGGCGGCTACGATGGCACGCAACTCCACGCCAACAGCACCCTCATCTGCGACAATATACAACTCGAAAAATTCACTCAGGAAATTGCCGACGATGATGAACAGGTGCATATCCTGATCGGTGGAGAATCGGCGGTTGATTATGCCGATAAACTCGCCCTCTATCCCAAAATGCGATTTACCGACTGTGAAAATATCAGCGCATACCTGGGCAACTGCATTGCCAGTGCGACTTTTGAACGGTGCAGCCTGAACACCATAACCGCACCTAATTTGCGTGGCGAACTCGTATTTACCGAGTGCAGTCTCCAACCCGACGTAAAAAAAGTACCAGAGCGATTTTTTATTTTGCAAAGCACGTTGGGCACGCGCTTCACCAACTGCACTCTCCACGCACCCATCGTCAACGGCACAATGAACCCGGATCTGATGAACCACATGGGCTTCATCCAAATCAACGAATCTGTACAGCACTACCATCTCAACACAGCACTTGGCAACGATGTCATAGACCATCTCAAAAACTCGGGAACCACACTCACACCAGAATTTATCGCCCAACTAAAACTGCACCACGATTTGGAATCGTAGCTTCATTTTGCAACAAACCAATTTTTCAAAAGGAGTACTCCGCCGTGAGAGACGTACGCTGGGAGCGCATGTTCCCCGATGAACTCGAAGCTGCATTCAAAACCTGTCCAGTCGTCTATTTCCCCTATGGCCTGTGCGAACCACACGGCCCACAAAATGCCGTGGGACTCGACGCTCTCAAAGCCCACGGCATTGCCGTTCGCACCGCGCACAAACACGGCGGCATTGTCGCCCCGCCCGACTACTGGCATATCCACGAAATTGGGGGCTATGCCCTCTGGTCGGAACGCGCAGTCGGCCAACCCGAACGATCCTGGCTAACCTGCATGCCGCCCTGGCAACACTTCAAAAACATCTGCTATCACATCCGCCAGGCCGACACCCTTGGCTTTCACGCGGCCATCTTTCTTACCGGGCACTACGGCCCCAACTGGCAAGATCTGAAAACCCTTTGTGAACTCATCCAACCCCATGTGGGCACGCGCCTTTATAGCCTGCCCGATTTTGAAGCCAACCAACCCGGCTTTGACAATGACAACAACAGCGGCGGCGACCACGCGGGAAAAGTCGAAACCTCACTTCTATGGGCCATTGAACCCGACTGTGTCGATATCTCCCGTTTACCACCCGAAAGCGATCCCGGTCCGCACTTTGCCATGGGCAAAAACGCCCGCGAATCCAATCGCCAAATTGGAGAACGTATGGTCAATGACGAAATCGAGTGGCTCGGCAACAAAGTTAGAGAACTGCTCGCCGCGTATGAATCGGAAAAACCCACGCAAAAACTACGCACCTTTGACCAGGTCGAACATATATGGGAAACCGTTATCTGCCCCGAACTGCCCAACTTCCTCACCATGCAAACAGCCTGGTCAGACGACGCCACGCTCCCAGAAAACTCTGTCTGGTACGCCAATTGGAAAGTACCAGATCGCGAATGGTAAAATAAAACGGCCTGCGCATTGCCAACGCAGGCCGTATCTCATTGTAGCGCTGTTTTACCAAATCGCACTTGTTGCCAATAGAAGATTGTATATATTAGCACAACAACATCGTCTAATACACCGCACATAGCCTATGTGTCCCATTTTTTAAGGAGGTACATTATGAAGCAACTGATTATGTTTTTGGCTCTATTCTTCCTGACCTATTCAACCTTGTCTGCCGCCGAATTAAAAGGCAAAGTACGCGATGCTGAAACCGGTGAAGCCCTGCCGGGCGCAAACGTGTATTTAGAAGGTGTTGGGCGAGGAACTACTGCTGATCTCGATGGACAATTTGAGATCAGCAGAGTCGGCGAAGGCAGCTATACACTCGTCATAAGTTTTGTAGGATATAAAGAATATCGCAGCACCGTCGTTGTAGAACCAGATGCTGCCGAGTTATTTGTAGAACTCATGCCCGAAGCATTTCGAGGCAAAGAAGTCACCGTCGTTGCCGATCGCGCCAAATTGCGCGAAACACCCGTTGCCTTCTCAGACGTACCAAAAGCCGATATGGAGCGCAAACTCGGCTCACGCGATCTTCCGATGATTTTGAATGATACGCCGGGTGTTTATGCAACCGAGCAAGGTGGAGGCCCTGGTGATTCTCGCATCAATGTGAGGGGATTTGACCAGCGCAATGTCGCCGTCATGATCAACGGCGTGCCAGTCAACGATATGGAAAACGGCTGGGTCTATTGGTCCAACTGGGATGGACTGAGCGATGTCACATCGTCAATCCAGGTACAGCGCGGATTGGGTGCCTCAAATCTGGCAATAGCCTCAGTGGGGGGCACCATGAACATTGTCACCGACATCGCCCGTCAACAGCGCGGATTCAAAATCAAACAGGAAGCGGGAAACAACGCCTTTTACAAAACCACAGTCAATTTTTCATCGGGCTTGATGAACGGCAAAACTGCTTTCACCCTGGGCCTCACGCGCAAAACTGGCGATGGCCTGCCCGATCAGGCCTGGACATCGGCGTGGTCCTACTTTGGTGCGCTGAGCTTTTTAGCATCTGAGACACACAAAATTGACCTGTTTGTCGTAGGCGCTCCGCAACGCCACGGGCATCGCCTGTACAAGCAATCCATCGCAACCTTTGATGCCGATTACGCCCGATCCCTGGGCATTGATGTTTCGGATGCGAGAAACTACGGCATCGATTACAACCCCAACTGGGGACGCTCGCCATTTTCATCTTATCAGGAGTACTACAACGGTCAGGTACACGATGCGCGCGATAGCAAAATCATCATGGAACGCGAGAATTTTTACCACAAACCCCAGATCAACTTGAACTGGTACTGGACACCCAACGAGCAGTTCATCCTGTCCAATGTATTTTATTTCTCGCGTGGCAAAGGCGGTGGCACAGGGCGTTTGGGTACCAACCCGAGGGCACTGCCCGATGGCAGCATCAACTGGCAACGCGTTGCCGATGAATTGAACACCCAAATAGCGTCAGAAGCCCATCCCGACCTCGTGGGCGCAGGTGAAGTGGGCAGCGGTGAAATTGCAGCAAGGACCGTTATCCGTAACTCGGTCAACCAACACTTCTGGTATGGTTATTTGAGCACGGCCGAATACCATTTGAGCGACATCTACACGCTGGCCTTTGGCATAGATTTGCGCTATTACAGAGGGCAGCATTGGCGCGAAGTACGCAATCTGCTCGGTGCCGATTATTACGTCTTCCCCTGGGACAGAAATGCCACGACCTCCGTCAAGCGACTCGGTGACAAAGTCTCTTACCACAACGATGGTCTCACGCGCTGGGGTGGCGGTTTTGCTCAACTCGAAGGCCGGTTTAACGACTTTACGGCATTTCTGAGCACATCTGCGTCTATAACAGGTTATAAACGCATCGACTATTTCCGCGCAAAGGTCAATGGCGAATGGGATCAGACTGACTGGGAAAACTTCAAAGGCTACACCGCAAAAGTGGGCGGCAACTACAATGCAACCCCCGCAATCAATGTGTATGCCAACGTGGGCTGGCTTTCAACAGCCCCCAAATTCGACTCCGTTTATCATTACGACAACAGCCTCTACGACCCCACGTTCAATGAAAAAGTCGCCGCCTTTGAGTTGGGCACCGGGTATTTCAAACGCGGTGTGGTAACAGCAAACACAAATTTCTATTACACCAGATGGATAGACCGCTCGTGGCCCAAGAGCATTTACAGCGCAAAGCTCGACCAGAGCTTCCGGTTTTTGCTAAACGGCATTGACGCGCGGCATACAGGTATAGAGTTCGACCTGAAAGCGCGTCCCCATTCCATGCTGGAAGTACGCGGCATGTTATCGCTGGGCAATTGGGAATGGCTCAACGATGCCAATGTCACATTTTCCCCTGAAGAAGACCCATCGGTTATCGGCAACTTTCAAGTCTATGCCAAAGGACTAAAAGTGGGTGACTCGGCGCAAAAAACCCTTGCGCTGAGCGGTACAGTATTTCCCACACGCGGCCTCTACGCCTCGCTGAATCTGCGGCGATTTATGGATCACTACGCCAAATTCGATCCCGCCAACCGAACAGATGCCAACGACCGAAAACAGTCCTGGAAACTTCCAAATTACAATCTGGTAAATCTGCATGCGGGCTACACCTTGCCCGGCAATACATTTGGCAATGGCAAAGTAAAACTCCAACTGCACGTCTTCAATTTGCTCGACGAACGCTACGTATCCGATGCAAATGACGGCAACGATCACGACGCAGCGAGTGCTCGCGTATTCCTCGGCCTATCGCGCCGCTGGAATATTTCGCTATCGTACGATTATTAGCAGCCAGCAATTCTAACACAGGAGACCACCTTGAGCAATCTCATCCGCGGTATCTTGCCCGTATTACAAACGCCCGTTGCCGAATCCGGCGACTTCGATATCGAAAGCCTTGAGCGGCAAATCGACTTCTGCATCGCCGCTGGTGCAGGTGGCCTGGTCTTTCCCGTACTCGGAGGTGAATTTCAATATCTCTCCGACCGGGAGCGGCAAACCCTCGTCGAAATCGTCGTCAAAAAAACCGACAAACGCATCCCTGTCATCGCCGGTGTGGCCGGCACCAATATCTCCACAGCCACCGAACACGCCGCCCATGCCGGGCGCGTAGGAGCCGATGCTGTCATCGCCATGCCACCCTATATGGGTAGCGGTGGACCCGACGAAAACCTCCGCTACTTCGAGGCCATTTCCAGCGCGGGACAATTGCCCATTTTCATCCAGAATGCAGGTGCTGGCATGCAACCTCCCGCACTCGTTCGCCTACTCACCGAAGTCGAGCACCTCATCTACGTCAAAGAAGAAGCCAATCCCAGCGCACATCACATCAGTGCCATTGTCGCCGAAGCAGGGGATCACTGCCAGGGCGTTTTTGGTGGGGCGTGGTGCCGCTGGATGATCTCAGAAATGCGACGAGGCGCCAGCGGCTTTATGCCCGGTGCCCCGGTTGTCGATATTCACGTTGACATATGGGATGCCTTTCAAGCAGGCGATGAAGACAAAGCACGCGACCTTTTCGATCAACTCCTTCCACTCACCAACCTGATCCAGATCCTCGGTCTCCGCCTTGCCAAAGAAGTACTCATTCGCCGGGGCATCTTCAAAACGAGCGGCATGCGCGCGCCAGGCAGCACCAAAATGGACGACGACGACAACCGCGAACTCGACGCCATCCTCGCAAAACTTCACCCTCTATTCCGCACAGAGGCGTCGTAGGTAGAAATGCGACATTTTTTCGGAGGCAATATGTCTGAAACCGAACTTATGCAGCAAGAAATTGATCGTCTGCGTACACAGGTAAAAGCGCTCAAATCGCGCAACCAACTTTCCCAGAATTACTACTATTCGGATGCGGCACAAAAAAATTGGTTGGATATCACACATATCCCGCAACACGGCATTACTCCAGAAGCGGCGCAAATCATTATTGAGAGCGTCAATGGACTCGATTTCGACTACCGGTTTAACACATCGTCTTATGTCAATGTCTTTTTGGAAAAAGAAGAAAGAGATATCGCCTTGCTCGGCCTCCACGTCAATATGGCAGACCAGACGGTCTATCCCAATTCGTACAAATTGCACGATACTGCTGTCAATATGATTGCCAACCTATGGCATTGTCCAAAACCCGACGATTTTGATGACTATGGCGTGTATGCAGGTGCGGGTACCGTTGGTTCAACTGAAGCGTGTTTGTTGGCCGGGCTTGCCCTCAAATTCCGCTGGCGAGCCTGGTATGCTAAGCGCAAAAACTTAACGGACAACGATGTGCTGGGCACCAGACCCAATCTTGTTATTTCCACTTGCTTTCAGGCTGCCTGGGAAAAACTGTTTAAGTACATGGATATTGAGCCACGCCTCATTCAGCCATCTGTAGATACCTTTACTCTGGACCCAGAAAAAGTGCGCGAAGCGATTGACGAACATACGATGGGTGTAGTGTGTATTATGGGAAATCACTACAGCGGTCACTACGATCCTGTTGAACAAGTCAATGAGGTGGTTGAAGAAGTCAACGCAGCCAAGGGATATCAGGTCGGTATCCACGTAGATGCTGCATCGGGCGGGTTTATTGCACCATTTCAGCCAAATCTGCGTCCGTGGGATTTTCGCCTGAATAATGTGTTGTCCATATCTACCAGCGGTCACAAATACGGAGAATCGTGTTGTGGCACGGGTTGGATCGTGTGGCGACAACGCAAAGACTTGAGCGAGCATGTCGCAATTTCAGTGACCTATCTCGGTGGCAATGCGGATTCCTATACCCTCAATTTTTCCAGACCCGCCAGTGGGGTTTACGTCCAGTATTACCAACTGATACGGCAGGGCTTGAGTGGATACCAACAATGTTGCGACAACCTGATGCAAAACGCAAAATTCTTGCGCGATGGTCTCAAAGCCATGACATACCGGGGGAAGCCGAGGTTCACGATCCTCGACGACGGAGATACAGAATGTTTACCCGTTGTCACAGCCAAGCTGAATCCAGACTGCGATATCAGCTACGACGATATTGACTTGCAGCACGTTTTGTCTCAATACCGTTGGTATGTAAGTGGCTATAGAATGCAATACGAGCATCCCTTAAGCAGAGAAATTTTGCCCTTATTTTACGATCAAGCGGGCAAGACATCTATGTTCCGCATCGTGGTAAAAAGCAATTTAACGCGCAATGTGGCTAAAAAACTCTTAGATTCATTCAGGAGTGCGTTTGAATTTATCGATCCACTTGATTTTACCAAGTTGCACGGATTTAAGACCGAAAATTTGCGCCACAAGGATCAACGCATTACAAACCACTGTTGAACGGCAAACCGTTTATTCCGCATACTTAATAGATTACAAAAACCCCCCGATAGCTTTGCACTCACTATCGGGGGGTTTTCGTCTCACACTTCGATAGGTCTCGTAATATCCACGCTGGGCAGCATTTTGTGCAAGAGTGATTTCAAATGGCCGGAAGTGGTTGGGTCGATATGTGCGCCGGGATGGCGCACGTAGCTACTGGCGATCAGGCCGCGCAGGCGGAAGATCTCTTTGCGGATAGCCACCCCCGGCTGCTGTTCGTACACGATGAGCGGCAAATATCGGTGATAGATGTCGTGTACGGTGTCAAAGTCTTTATTTTCAGCACTCCGAACCAGGGCGAGCAGAACTTCGGGAAAGGCAAAGCCGGTCATAAAACCGTGAGCGCCGCGGGCAAGATCAAAGGCGCCGTAGAGAGCGCCGAGGCCAGTGAGAATGGTGACCGCACGGTCTCCAATGCCGTTCAAGAGGGCGGTAATCCTGGGCGGGGTGGGCACGGCCTCTTCTTTAATACAGGCGACGAGCGGAATTTCGCGGACGAGACGCAGAATGAGGGAGACAGACATGTGGACCTGGGTGGAGGCGGGATGGTCCTGTACGACGATGGGAATGGAAATGCCTTCGGCCACCTGCTGGAAAAATTCGAAAATGCGGTCTTCGTTGGGCACGGATTCCCGCGAGGGGGTAACCATCACACCGGCAGCGCCGAGAGATTCGGCCATCCGGCTGAGTTCAAGGGTCGCCCGTGTGCCGCTGTAGCTCGTGCCCGCGATAACGGGGATGCGCCCGCCTGCAGCGCCCACAGCGGTTTTTATAAGCTGTTCCCGTTCGACATCCAGCATTCGGTTGGATTCGCCGAGTACACCAATGATAGTAACGCCATTTACACCGATATCCGCCATAAAGCGTACCGTTCGATCAAAGGATTCCAGATCGAGGTTGCCCTGGTTATCGAATGGAGTGACGAGGATGGGAAAGACACCTTTAAAGGTTACGGATGCCATCGATGGGTTCTCCTATATCCCAGACATCTTTACATGCAGCAATAGCCTGGATATAAGGTAAATGATGGGCGCGATTGGGACTGTTTTGATAAATTTCTAAGTCCTCTAAATATTCCTCAGCATAATCCTGCATGGCTTCCAGCATATCTTCCAGTGCTTCATCGGGCGTTGCCATTTCAGTCACCAAATCCAATTCAGGACAGAAAGCGCATACCATCGCATCATCCCGAGCAAGAATTATTGTCAATCGTTTTTCAAAAAATGAAATTTTCGGTGGCAAAAGCGATTGTTCATTGTTCATTATTCGCTCCTTTCCACAAAGCATTGTACCATTTCCCGGCGGAGGCGGAGAATGGCGTTGTCTTTGTCAAATTCGACGTCGGATTGGTGTATGGGTTGCCCCGCGGCGATTTTGTGTTTTAGCTTGAGATCGTGGGCCAGGCCAATGGGCAGGGTATTGGATATGCGAGCCTGACCAGCCGGCATGAGTTTGCCGTAAACGCGGTAGCCGCCTTCGCCGTCCAGGACTTCTCCTTCGGAAAGATCGCGTTTTGCAGTGGCGACAACGTCTGCATGAAAAACAACGGGCGCGCCGCTGGCTTCGCCGCGCAAGCCAGCGCGCAAGACGCTGGTGGTGAGTTCCATGCCAACCAGGTGGTAAGGGCGGTAGATGGCCGTGTAACGTCCAGTGGAATCAGTGGGAAGGCCGTATTCGGAGAAGCAGCGGCGGATGTAGTCGCCAGGGGCTTCAATAGTGACGTAAACACCCCAGCGCAGATCTCTATCTACAGGGGTTCCGTCTGGTTGCAGGCTGGAGACGACTTCGACGGTACCTTTGTGGGAAAGTTGCCCCCCGTCGCTATGAGGCCGGCAAATATCGGGCAATTGGTCGATGCCGCAGGGCGGGAATTTCAGGCCTTCGGGCTGAGGATTCAGGCCGGTGGCATTTGAGACAGCGGCCATTTCAATGGCGGATTTTGTACCGTCCAAAAAAGAGTTGAACATACGGGGGTTCAGACCGCCTTTTGCAGCGGTTTCAGCATCGAAACCGTAGTGCTCCCAGACGGTATCAGGAGTGGATGTGTGGTACGCGGACCGGTATTTGGTGCCCTTGCCCGCGCAGACAATATCGAAGCCATTGGTCTCAGCCCATTCAACCAGTTCACAGATCAGAGCTGGTTGATCGCCATAGGCGAGGGTGTACACGAGGCCAGCGGATGCTGCACGTTGGGCCAGGAGGGGACCGACCAGGACGTCTGCTTCGACATTGACCATGACCAGGTGGCACCCGTGTTCGATGGCTCGAAGGGCGTGGTGGATGCCTGCGAGAGGATTGCCAGTGGCTTCGACCAGAACGTCCAGACCGTCCGCCCGGATGAGAGCATCGCCGTCATCGGTGAGATAGGTGGCACCGGTTTTGAGGGCGTGATCAAAGTCGATTGCGGCAAATTGTTCAGACGGCCACTCAGCACGCGTGAGGGCTTCACGCGCCCGGTGCAGGGATAGATCGGCCACACCCAGGACGTGCAGACCCGCAACGCGACGGGCCTGAGCCAGAAACATGGTGCCGAATTTTCCAGCGCCGATGAGGCCCACGCGAAGGGGATTTTTAGACTCGGCGCGGGCAGTTAGCAGGTTTAAGAGTTGACCGTTGACCAAAGGATTCCCCACAAGAGAAAATTATGAGAGTCTCGATCAGGCATTTTCAAAGCAATCTGCCATGTCGTTGAGAAAATGATCCAGATCTACTTTGCGATACTGTTCGATGTAACGATGATCGGTCTGTGGGTTTTCGAGAACATGTCTCTGAAGAGAGTGTTGTATTGATAGGCCGTCTATGTCGGACAGTCTATTGAGGCTCGTCTGAAAGAGATCTTGCACGTTTTGAGCGGTATGGATTTCGATATTGGGTTCGGAGGTGTTGTAATAATAGACTGCTTTCAAATGGGTACGGAGCATTTTGACCGCATAAGCAGGTAGAAATTTTTCTTCGCGGTTTGGGCGAAAGGCTTCGGGCCAGAATAGGCGGTTGATCTGAAGGTCAAACGCTTTCTTGAGCATGCCGGAAACGCTACCGTGGGCGGAAATCCATTTTGAGTTGGGCCAGACGTCTAAGTTGCCCCAGGGACCGCCCAGTGTATTTTTTTCAAGTGGCAGGCGCCCGCATCCGGTATTGACGCCTTCTCTGGTGATGTCCAGGAGGGCAAAGTGCTGGGGATAGATAAAAAAATCATCCGTGCGAGCGCGCCAGATATCGTAAAAGGCAGTGGTCAGTGCCAGAAGTGCATATCCGGCGTACAGTATGCCATCTTCGAGATGGGGAGATATGACACCCGCGCGGTCCAATTCGTGGTAGTCCGGACAGAAGGTCTCAAAATCGACGCGAGTGAGGCCGTTTTCGCCAGATTGCCAGTATTCAAAGTCCTGAGAGATTAAGAGGGTGCTGGTGTGCATAAGAAAAGACCTGATAGAAAGTTTACGCCACACAGAACATCTATTTTTCCATAAACGGACCCTGCTGTTCGATGCGTTGCAGAGTTTGCTTGAACTTGTCGGAATCGTCGTCTTCCCAGACATCCAGGCGAATGCCCCGGATGTTGCCTTCGGGGAAACCAGTGAGGCGAGCAACGTTTGGGAATCCTCTGGTATAGAGCTTGGGGCCTTCGGGTAGATGCAGGATGCAAATAGTGGGGGGAATAACAGTGGGTTTGTTGGCGGCGCATCTGGCCAGCGCGTCTTCGTCGACTTCTACGCCGAGGCCGGGGCCTTCGGGTACCGGAGAGGAACCGCTTGCGACTTCGATGCGCTGTTTGACAACGTCTTCACCGTACTGGTCGTCCAGGTTGGTAGAATGAGCCACGTTGGGAATTACGGCGCCCATATGCAGAGCCATGGCTTTGGTGAGGGTACCGCCTGTGAGCTGGATGACAGAGGAGACATTGGCCAGGGCAGCAGCAAATCCACGCACGAGGGTAGAGCCAATGCCGCCTTCGCCGATCATGTAGGCATCGGCGCAACCGCGGATAATCTCCTGACCTCCGCCGAGTTGAGGGACATGCATGAGCAACGGCAAACTGGTTTTCTCCCTCAGAAGGCGCCAGCCTTCGACATCGGATAAGACCAGGGGATCTTCGATCATACCTACGACGGGGGACTTCTCCAGTTCCTGCAAGATGCGCAGGACAGCGGCAAGCGGCCGATTGTGATTGAAGTCGTAATGCATTTTGAAACCGGGCGGAGCAACCTCCTCAACGGCTCTGGTTTGTTCGTACACATCGTAATAGGCGCAGGTGTGGATTTTAAAGATCATATACCCTTCTTCCACGGCTCGCTGAACTTCTTTGGCCAGATCTTCCGGGGAGGCAGGGCGGGTCCAGGCAGCTACGGGTACACGGTCGCGTATTTTCTGACCCATGAGTTTGTACGCGGGAATTTCAAGGTATTTGCCCATGGCATCGTAGAGTGCGCCCATCAGGCCACTGTTGAGATCGGCGTTGATAAAGTCAAAAGGATCGCGGTCGATCAGGTGATTTACAGTGGACTTGTGAGGGGCCTCGCAGCGTGCATCGCCATAGCCCACAATGCCATTGTCAGTCGTAATTTTAAAAATGGTACGATGGTTTATATTAAAAAACCGGGCTTTCTGATCGGCATTCCGGTCGGCGATTTTGGGGTAGATGGGGATGATGTCGATGTCGATGATTTTCATGATCGAATCCTCTGAGTTAAGTAGAGGCAGGGTGGTCCTTTACGATGGGAAAGACGCCTTTAAAGGTTACGGATGCCATCGATGGGTTCTCCTAACTTTAATTCACATCAGGGCAGGTATAGCTGCCTCGCGTTTTGCCAGCGTGGCATGGGCTTTTTTAAAAGTCGCGCTATCGTCGTCTTCGATAACTTCCAGGGTAACACCGCGTTCAAATCCGGGGATGCTACCTGCGTAGAAGGTCTTCTGGTAGATGGCTTCATCGGTAAATTCCCAGATGCGTTTCTGTTTGCCCGCACCGGGCCACGAGATGCGCAGGATGCGTTTTTTGCGGCGGTAGAGCCTTTTAGGTGTGGGTGTGTCGGGATCAACCGTATATTTTTCGACAGCTTTTTCATCGACTTCAATGCCCAGGCCCGGAGCATCGGAGACCTGGATGTGACCGTCGATCACGTCGAGGCGTTTTTTGAGCAAATCGTGTTTCCAGAGTTCGTGGCAGGTAATATAGGGCAACTGAGCGTGAGAAAGAACAGAGCCGAGATGTACGGCGAAGGCAGTGGTAATTCCAGTGCCGACCATTTGTAACCAGAAGGGTTTGTTGAAAGCCTCGGCGAGTGCGGCCTGCCGGCGAACTTCTGTGACACCGTCGCCAATGACAAAGCCATCGCAGGCGTGGGCGTGCAAATACTCTTCCCTGAAGTGTTCGACGACGGGTTTGCATACGCGTTCACGAAGAATTCGCGCGCCGGTGAGATCGCCATAAAGGTAGAAGGGACTTTCGTAGATGCCGACATTGGGGTGATTGTCGAGTTGCTGAAGGATAATCTCCGCTTTTGCCTGGTTGAGCAGAAAGCCGTTGAAATCTATATCGAATTTGTAATCTGCGGGTACGACTTTGCCAATGGCTTCGACCTGATAGAGGATGTCTCGCCAGGGGCGGGCTTTCATTTTGAAGGAAGTGTACCCGCGTTTGAGAGATTCTCTGGCCTCTGCGACCCAATCGGCAGGTGACATGTCAATGTCCCACCAGGAGATGGGGCATCGGTCGCGCAATTTGGTGCCGAGCAAGGCATGGACGGGCACATCAGCGGCCTTTCCAACAGCGTCCAGAACAGCGAGCTGTGGGCCAAAGCCAATGGCGTCGTTGTGCATGATCTGGAAGGGGTTCTGACCGACCAGTGTATGTACATCACTAACAGACAGGCTATCTCCATAGCCCACGATGCCCTCGTCGGTTTCAATGCGGTAGAGATAGACCCGTTCGTCGTGAGTCTGAGCGCGGTGCATGGCGCGTTCGACCCGTTTGCAGTAAAAGGGAATATTGAGGCTAAAACGGGTTGCGTTTGCGATTTTCATGACGGATTTTCTCCGGATTTTGGGAGGAATTGTCCACCGATTAATCCCTACTCGCGGCGCAGAGGTTCTGCGGTAGGTGCTTCCACTTTGGGTATCCAGGCAGCGTGTGCGGCTATGATGTCTTTGTACTGTGCCTGCCCAGCGAGATTTGTCCATTCAAGGCTGTCATTCTCGTGATCGTAGAGTTCTTCTGTCCCATCTGAATAGCGAATGTATCGCCAGCGTTCAGAGCGCACACTGTGATTGCCCCGAATATGCGTGGTCAGCGCAGGACGATCCCATCCACGGTCGGACTGCTCCATCAGGGGTTTTAAGCTCACGCCATCCAGACCATCTCTTTGGGGCAAGCCGCAGACGTCAATAAATGTTGGATACAGATCGACCAGACTCACCGTGCGGTCACATCGTCCAGATGCCAGGCCCGGTGCTGAAATCATAAGAGGCACGCGCGTGGCCTCTTCCCAAAGTGCAAATTTGCGCCAATGGAGTTTTTCCCCCAGATGCCAGCCGTGATCTCCCCACAGAACAATCACCGTGTTATCGGCATAAGAACTATTGTCCAGCGCATCCAACAATTCCCCGATCATATCATCGGCAAATCGAATACAGGCGAGATACCCCGCAACAGCCCTCCGCCAATTGTCCGTCTCAGTCACATTTTTGTGATCATCCCGCCGCGCGACAAATGATCGCCCGATAGGAGGCACATCGTCGAGATCGTTTTCGTCTATATTGGGCAATGTGATCTCGTCCGGGGGATACAAATCAAAATACTTTCGGGGCACGTACCACGGCAGGTGTGGGCGATAGAGACCACAGGCTAAAAAGAAGGGTTTGTCGTGCTTCTTATTCAGCACCTCCTTGCCCCACTGCACCACTTTCCAATCGTCCATTTCTTCCACTGGCACATCTATTGGTCCCCAATCGAACCGGCTTTGTGAAAAACCATTCAGCGGTGGGTTGGGAGGCAGTGGATCCCGTCCCTGGGGAACATAGTCGTGATAAGACACCACATCAGCAGGTCTCCCTTGCCGCGTAATTTTGCCTCTACCCGCAACATAATATCCATTGCCCATAAAATGCTGCATTAGAGTCACGGCATCCGGGTCTTGCTGTCGGAATGAATGGGCATTTTCATACACCCCCGTTGTCGTGGGCAATTTACCCGTCACCAGGCTTCCACGCGAGGGATTGCACGCAGGCGCGTTGCAATACGCATGGGTAAATAAGGTACTACGACTCGCCAGACGATCTAAATTTGGCGTTACAGAATCCGGGTGCCCCCCCAGACAGCCAATCCAATCATTGAGATCATCCACTGCAATAAAGAGCACATTGGGTTTTTGTTGTGCGAAAAGCGATGAGGGAAAAGCACTTGTGGCGAGTACAGCAGTACTCGTGAAGGTAGTACATAAAAAATCGCGGCGCGTTTGCATGAGCTACTCCTAACTTAACGGCACACCTTCAACCGTGATGCGGTGCATGAGGCGTCGCTGTCCCTGATAATCATTGAGAGCACAATGCCAGGTCGCGCGGTTATCCCAGATAGCGAGGGCATCTTTTTCCCAGCGAATACGGCATGTAAAATCCGGGTGGGAAGCGTGCTGGTACAAATACTGAAGCAGAGGTTGGGACTCTTCTTTTGTCCACCCCTCAATTTGAACGGTGAATATGGGATTTACGTAAAGTGCTTTGCGACCTGAGATGGGATGCCTTATGATCAGGGGATGAACAGCATCCTGCGTGGCGAGTTCGGGATTGCCAATCCGACCGCTTTGATCGGGCTTTCTGCCGTTCATAGCTCCAAAAACATGTCGGCTGGAGTGTAGAGCATTTAAGTTTTCGAGCGTTTTCCGCAACCCTGGCGAGAGGGTTTCGTAAGCCCTGTACATACTGGCAAACATCGTATCACCACCAAACTCGGGAACCTCGCGTGCATAGAGAATCGAGCCGAGTGCGGGAATGGTATCGTAAGAATGATCAGTGTGCCAGTTGCGCCCAATATTGGTTTCCTGATCGGGTTCTTTTCGCACCTCGGCAATAATGGGATTTTCCGCTACACCCGTAAAAAACCGGTTGACATTGATATCTCCCCAGCGTCGGGCAAATACGATGTGTTGTTCCTGTGTGAGGGACTGATTGCGAAAGAGAATCACGCTATAATCCGCAAAGGCCCGATAGATTTCAGCGAATTGTTCCTCACCGATCCCCGACGCAACGTCAACGCCTTCAATTTCAGCGCCGAGTGCCCCAGATAGTGGTTTCACGTCGATGGTGCGATATGGTGTGTCCACGATTTATCTCCTTTCACCACTGAACTTTTCCCGTGAACGCAACGCCTTTCTCGCCGTTGACAATGCGCCCAATTGGATACGCCTGGCATCCCGTACTTTGCAACTGAGCCTTAATCCTCGCCACAGAATTTTGGGCGCACACAAGCGTCATCCCCACACCCATATTAAAAGTTCTCAGCATATCGTCTTCTGGAACCAAACCCTCTGCGCGAATCGTTTTGAAGACGGGGAGAATTTGGAGTAACGAAAGGTCGATTACAGCCTGACAGGTCTCGGGAAGAATGCGGGACAGATTATCCTGGATACCGCCACCTGTAATATGTGCCATCCCCTTTAACCCCTCATCCTTAAACAGACCCTTCAGAGGTTGATAATAACACTGATGTGGGCGCAAAATCATATCGAGAAAAGACACTCCTTGAATATCCCGATCTATCAACTCTGGCTTATTCTTCAACAATGCCCTGACAAGTGTATAGCCATTGGTATGCAGTCCATTGGATGCAAGCGCGAGAACCGCATCCCCCTCCTCTATCTCAGAGCCATCAATAATACTGTCCTTATCGACAACCCCAATAGCCGAAGCACTGAGAATATACACCCCATCTTCCACAACCCCTGGCTGAACTGATGTTTCTCCACCTGTCAATGTACATCCCTGTGCCTCGCAAGCATCGGCAATTCCACCAACGAGTGCTTTGACAACAGGGGGATCGAGTTTGCCGCAGACAATACAATCTTGCAAATAAAAGGGATCCGCACCCATAACGATAATATCGTTGATCAAATGATTGACCAAATCATAGGCAATAGACGTGACACTTCCGTGTTCAAACGCCAACTTTTGCTTCGAACCAGGCTCCTCGGTTTTTAGCACGAGAATGGGGTGATCATACCCCTCAAAACGGCCATCAACCAGACTGCCGAAGGCCCCCAATTTATTGAGCACTCTCGAATCCCCGCGCCCGATATTTGAAGCCATATCTCTTTTAACAGCATCTGTTTCATCAATATTGACGCCACTCTTTGAATAAGACAAAGACTCATCGTTTTGCACTACAGCCCTCCCATTTATTCAAACTCAATCTGCTGGCGAAGCCAACTTGCCCAACACCGCCCGGCGCACCAGATCCAAACCCTGAATCACCAACCATCGGCGGATATGATCCGAATCCTGAAAGCGGCGACTTGCAATACACGTTCGCGCTTGTGGATCAGATCCATAGACAGCCATAAACGTCGCGCCACCTTCATAAGGACCAACCATCGCCAGCCCCACGCCACCTTCGGGCGCAACCTCCTGAGCCATCGCTTCGGTCAAAGCGCGAGGGTCATCCTGTCCATCCATATTAGCATCTCTTTGCGCGGCCACCACATCACCTGCGCCATTCTCTTCGAACTCCCGCACGATTTGGCCGTCTGTCAGCGTATCCACCACCCCAATCTTCAACCCTTTTTCCCGCAACAAATCGCCCACAACCTCGGCCACTGTCTCTTTCCCCGTACCGTAAATCGCAACCCCCAACCGCTTCCTGAGTTCCGCTTCCATCGGCGCGATTAACGCATCGGCATCTTCCTCTGTATCCGCTTTCGCCGCCACGCGCACATCAGTCTGCCCAGCATGCGCCGCCAATCCCACCGTTGGATTGCTCTCAGTCATCAGATCCCCAATTGTGCGATCAATATTGCTCTCGCCCACCGCACAAGTTCGCAACACACGTACCTTTGTAATTTTGCTCCCGCCCATGCGGTCAATCAAAATCGGAATCACGACCTTGTGCAACATATAATCCAATTCCCGCGGCACCCCCGGAAGCGAAATCACACAGCCGCGCCCTTGGGCATCTTCACTCAAAAAACAAGGTGCCGTGCCCATGGGATTTTCCAGGGGCATAGCGCCTTGGGGAATATACGCCTGTCGCTTGTTATTATCTGCCATCTCGCGGCCAAAATTGCGAAACCGCGACGCAATCTGATTTTCCAATACCTTACTGTAAACGAGCTTGCGTCCCGTTGCACGCGCCACACATTGCCGCGTCATATCATCCACCGTAGGACCAATACCCCCTGATGTCAGAATCACATCTGACCGATCCAGCGCAATATCCAAAACGTTCACAATCCGATCTTCATTGTCTCCCACAGTCGTTTTATACAACAAATCCATTCCAATATCGCGTAGCGCTTTGGCAAACATCGTGGCATTGGTATCTACAATTTCACCCAACAACAACTCCGTTCCAATCATCACAATCTCAGCTCGCATGTCTCCTCCACTCATTTTTTGCACATAATGGAACTCTATGTTATGTTTTGGGGTCTCACAAAGGTAAGAATTAGAACCAGAGACGCAAGCAGCTTTGTACGGGGACTGGGAACAGTCTCGCCTCTTACATCTCACATTTCACCTTTTTTAATAACCTATGAGCCATCCAAAAGCAGCCCTCGCAGTTCAAAACCTCACCCGCACCTACACGAGCGGAGGGCATCCCCTCACCGTTTTAGACAACGTCACTTTCACCATTCCCAAAGGCCAAACCTGTGCGATAGTAGGGCCTTCGGGCAGTGGAAAAACCACGCTACTCGGATTATGTGCTGGCCTTGATCGCCCAACATCTGGAACAGTCACCCTTCACAGCATGGCCCTCGACAGCCTCGACGAAGACCAACGCGCAGCCGTGCGAAACGAATACGTGGGCTTTGTCTTTCAGAGCTTTCAACTCATCCCCACCCTCACCGCCATTGAAAATGTCGCGGTCCCCCTCGAACTACGCGGTCAAAACGGTGTGTTTGGCGAAGCGAGAGAATTGCTCGACCGCGTGGGATTGGGCGACCGCTTGATGCATTATCCCACCCAGCTTTCGGGTGGCGAACAACAGCGCGTGGGTATTGCACGCGCCTTTATCAACCGACCGAGCATCTTATTTGCCGACGAGCCCACGGGCAACCTCGACGCCGATACCAGTCATACTATTGCCAATCTGCTCTTTGACCTCAACCGCGAAGCGGGCACAACCCTCATCCTCGTCACGCACGATCACGATATCGCCGCACGCACGCAACGCATCATCCACTTGCAAGGTGGCAGAGTAGATCGGGATGTGCAGGATTAAAGGATGAACAGGATACCCTCCCCATTTCCAATTCTTAATTTTTACCATGGATCGAATCACCAGCATTAAGAATCAGACCGCCAGCCCACTCTTCAACGCCTGGACCTGGCGCATGGCATGGCGCGATAGCCGCACGTATCGCCGCCGATTGCTGCTCTTTATTTCCTGCATATTGCTCGGCGTGGGGGGCCTCGTAGCAGTTCGCGCTCTGGGCGATAATTTGCAACGCGTTGTCGAAAACGAAGCGCGCACACTTTTAGGCGCTGATTTGAGCGTCAGCAGCCAGCGCGCTTTTGCGCCCGCGATTGATTCCCTATTCAACTCATGGGGTGGGGAGCAATCCCGAGAAGTGCGCTTTGCCTCGATGGTCTTCTTTCCCAAAAACGGCGGAACCCGCCTGGTACAGGTGCGCGCATTACAAGGCGACTTTCCCTATTACGGCACATTTGAAACCAATCCATCAGAAGCGGCGAAGACCTTTCAGCAAACCCATCACGCGCTACTCGACGAAGGCTTGCTCGTCCAATTTGGGGTTCAGGTCGGCGATTCCGTGCGAATTGGCAACCACACCTTTGTCATAGGCGGACGCATCACAAAAATATCGGGCGAGGCCATGGCCTTTGCCACAGTGGCACCGCGTGTGTACATCCCTTTATCGCATCTCGATAAAACGGGCCTCATCAAATTTGGCAGCCTGGCGTCTTATATGGCCTATTTTAAGTTTGATAGCAGCACGAGAATCGGATCCATCCAGCGCGAACTTCGCCCCTATCGCGGGGATCAAAACTTGCGTACCGAAACCGTTGTCAGCCGTCAAAGACGCCTCAATCGCATATTGGATAATCTCTATATCTTTCTCAGTCTTGTCGCCTTTGCCGCTCTCTTACTCGGATGTATCGGCGTTGCCAGTGCCATTCACGTTTACACGCGCCAAAAAATAACAACCGTCGCCATCCTGCGCTGCATGGGCGCGCAATCGAACCAGGTCCTCTGTATTTACGCCATCCAGGCCATTGCGCTGGGTCTTATTGGTACGGGATGCGGTTCTCTCCTCGGTGTGGGTATTCAGTATCTCTTGCCCGGTGTTCTCGCACAAATCCTCCCCATTGAACTCGATATTCAGTTTTCCTATTGGGCGATCATTCAGGGCACTGGCATTGGCCTGAGTCTGTCGCTACTCTTTGCATTGCTCCCTCTATTGCCGATACGTCGAACATCGCCTCTGCACACCTTGCGGGCATCTTTTGAAAACACACGATCCCAAATAGATCCCCTGCAATTGATGACCATCTGTGGGATCTGTCTCATAGTCGCGGGACTGGGCATTGTGCAAACCAGAAGTATCCTCATTGGGATTGGCATTGCCATCGGGTTTGGCATTGCCTTTGGACTGCTCATAGGCGCATCTTGGCTCATCATCAAAACCGTTCGCCGCTTCTTTCCCACAACCTGGCAATACGTATGGCGACAGGGCCTGGCCAATCTCTACCGTCCGCACAATCAAACCGTAATTCTCATGCTCGCACTGGGCCTGGGCACCTTTCTCATCACCACGCTCTATATTGTGCAACACGCCCTGCTCGCTCAGATTGCCATCGCGGGGAGTGACAACCGTCCCAACTTTGTACTCGTCGATGTGCAAACCGATCAGATTGAAGGCGTGAGCGCGTTGCTTCGCAAACAGAGCCTACCCGTCATCCACCATGCCCCCATCGTCACCATGCGCCTGAAGAGCATCAAAGGTCAAGAGGCGCGTTCCTATGGCAGAATACACGATGTGCGGCGCTGGGCAATTCAACGCGAATACCGCTCGACCTATCGAAATCACCTCTTTGATTCAGAACGTCTTGTAGGCGGCACCTGGATCGATGCAACATGGACAGAAGAACCCATCCCCATTTCTTTTGAGCGCGACATTGCCCGCTCGCTTCGCGTCTCGCTTGGCGATACCCTGACCTTTGACATCCAGGGCGTGCCCGTTCAGACCACAGTACAAAGCCTGCGAGAAGTCGATTGGCAGCGCATCCAGCCAAACTTTTTCATCGTCTTTCCCAAAGGCGTACTCGAAACCGCTCCCCAGTTTCACGTCTTGACCACGCGCATCAACACAACGGAACAATCTGCTATGTTGCAGCGCACCCTGGTTCAACAATACCCCAATGTCTCGGCTGTGGACCTCGGCCTCATTCTCAAAACCGTTGACGATGTACTCTCACAAATTGCCTTTGTCGTGCGCTTCATGGCACTCTTTAGTGTGATTACCGGACTCATAGTGCTAACTGCCGCAGTCACCACCAGCCGTTATCAACGCATTCAAGAAGCCGTTTTGCTGCGCACTTTGGGGGCATCTCAAAAACAGATTCGCCGCATACTCTTGCTGGAATACACCTTCCTGGGCGCACTCGCTACCCTGACAGGACTCATACTCTCTATTGGCGGTGCCTGGGCTGTCACCGTCTTTATTTTCGACATCCACTTTGCCCTGCCCACTGCGGCCATAGCCGGTGTCTTTGCTCTCGTCACCGCGCTCACCATCTTTGTCGGCATGCTCAACAGCCGCGGCATAGCTGACCGCCCTCCACTCGAAATTTTGCGAAGCGAAGTGTGAAGAATAGCTGAATTCTCACTTCTTACCTCTCACCACTTTTCCAGAACCGGTTTAAGCGCGCGCCACACGGTTTCTGCTATAATCCGATGTCCTGCAGCATTGGGATGAATGCGGTCTGGCAGATTCAGTTCTGGAATCCCACCAACACCTTCCAATAAAAAGGGTATCAAAAGTACGCGATTTTTTTCAGATAGAGCCGGGAACACTGCGCGGAAAGCCGTCGTATATGCATCTCCCAAATTTGGTGGTGCTTCAATACCCACAAGCGCGATTTGAATATCTGGATACTTCTCTTTTGCGCGATCTATAATTCCCTGCAAATTTTGCCGCATTTCAGTCGTGGGAATCCCCCGCAAACCATCGTTGCCCCCCAATGCCAGCACCAGCACATCGATTTTTCGCCGCAGCAACCAGTTGACCCGCCGCAGCCCTCCCGCCGATGTTTCGCCACTCAGTCCACCATTGATCACATCACCCCCCCACCCGAGCGAATCGATCTTTGCCTGAATCAGCGCGGGAAAAGCCTGCGTTTTATCCAGACCATAACCTGCAGTCAGGCTATCTCCTAAAAACAAAATCGTCTTGCGATCTTCTTCAGCATGAGCCGTCCATGTTAATCCGAGCAAAATAACGATAAGAAACTGCTTCATCTTTTTATCCTCATATTTCTACTTATTTTTTCAAATTCGCGGCAGGGATGCCGCTCCAACGGCGGAATTTTCTCCCTTCACACTTCTTTTCACACTTCTTCCTTCACACTTCTCCCTTGACCTCAAATATAAGATTGGCTATATTTTTCGCCGACTGGCCTGTGAAAAAAACAATATTTTCGAAATGCACAGCGTTTCAGCAGCGTTGCCATACCAGTCCACGAGGCACCTGCCTGTTCCTTACGTCAAATTTGACGATTTGGTGGAGGGACGAGCAGGTGCTTTTTGTTTTTCATAAAAAAATTTAAGTTGTGATGCGGTTGGCCCGAAGGCAACTATTTTATATACCAAAAAGAAAGGCCCTCGCGCGAGTTCTTGGCGGGACGGCGCGAGGACCCCAGATCACACCGACAGGTACATGCGGTGTGTCAATGCTTTTGGGCCAACCTCTTTTCCGTTGTGACGTAGCCGTTAAATGTTGTGTTTCAACAATATACGGATTTTATACATTTTGTGTACTGCAAATTTGATACAACTTGTAAAACCGCGGCAAGTGTCGTATAATTCTTCTACTACTCCGATTGTGTGATGGGAGAACATGTTCGCCGAGGTTTTATATGGCTCAGCTTCGCGGAATTGTGGATCGCATTACATTTCAAAATGAAGAAAATGGATACATAGTTGCCCGTTTGCAGGTAGAGGGATCTGCCGCATACAACAACCGTCTGGCGACCATTGTGGGCGAAATGCTGTCGATCAACCCGGGCGAGACCGTGATTTTGGAAGGCGAATGGACAACCCATAAGCAATATGGCGCACAGTTCAAAATTGAATCCTACCAGACCGTGCATCCATCTACAGTAGAGGGAATGCGGCGGTATTTGGGATCGGGATTGATCAAAGGCATCGGACCCGTCACGGCAAAGCGGATTGTGGATCACTTTGGCAAAGAAGCTCTTGATGTCATTGAAAGCGCCCCCAAACGATTGGTCGAAGTCGAGGGATTAGGAGCAAAACGCGCAGAGTGGATTATCAAAGCCTGGGAAGACCAGCGCGAAATTCACAATGTAATGCTATTCTTGCAATCGCACGAAGTGGGCACGGGATACGCCGTAAAAATATGGAAGCGGTACGGGCATGAAGCCATTGAATTAATTCGGGAAAATCCCTATCGCCTATCGGTAGATGTTTGGGGCATTGGATTTTTGACAGCAGACCGCATCGCGCAAAAAATGGGCATACCCGCACATTCAAACCGGCGCATTCAGGCCGGTCTTTTGCATGTACTCAATGAAGCTGCAGACAAAGAAGGACATGTTTTCTTGCCCGAAGAGGCGCTCATTGAATCGTGTGCCGAAGCACTCGATGTACCCGTTGATGCAATCGCACCGTGCGTGGCGCAATTGCTCTCCGAAGAATCGATAGTCGTTGATGACAAGCGGGTGTATTTGCCACATTTATACTATGCCGAGCAAGGTGCTGCAACGCGGTGCTATCAATTATCTCAAGTGCAACGCATTGAATTGGGCAATATCCCTGCAGAGATCAAAGCCATAGAACAGCGAGATGAAGTAACATTCGCACCCCGTCAGAAATTGGCATTGGAAAAGGCATTGTCACACAATTTACTGGTATTGACGGGCGGCCCGGGAACGGGTAAAACAACGACCATTAAGGGACTCATCGCACTTTTAGAGGCGCGAAAAAAAACAATCGCACTGGCAGCACCGACAGGACGCGCGGCCAAGCGGATGTCTGAGGCAACCGGGTATGAGGCCAAAACCATCCACAGATTGCTGAAATTTAGTCCATCTGAAATGGTGTTTGAAAAAAATTTTAATAACCCTCTGGAGATCGAAGCCCTGATTGTCGATGAAATATCCATGGTCGATACGGTTCTGATGAACAGTCTATTGCGCGCTGTACCAATCAGTGCTTCGGTGGTCCTGGTAGGCGATGTCGATCAGTTGCCATCGGTCGGCGCGGGAAATGTGTTGAAGGACGTCATTGCATCTGGCATTGTCGAAGTCGTGGAACTCAACGAGATCTTTCGGCAGGCACAAACGAGCCGCATCATTACCAATGCCCACGCGATCAACCGCGGCGAAATGCCATACGTGCAAAATGATCGCGATGCGGATTTCTTTTTTCTCGAAGTCTCGGAACCCAATCAGGTCGTCGAGATGGTTTGTGGATTGTGTGCTGCACGTTTGCCGCGCACATATCGGTTGGACAGTATTGAAGATATTCAAGTACTCGTGCCGATGTATCGAGGGGAAACCGGCGCGAACAATCTCAACCAGGTCTTGCAAGACGAGTTAAATCCCAAAGGACAGGAGATGACGCGCGGCGGTATCCGCTTTCGGGTGAGCGACAAAGTAATGCAGGTGCGAAATAACTACGACCGCGATGTTTTTAACGGTGATATTGGGCACGTCCAGGGAATAGAGGACGATATATTGCGCGTGCGGTTTCAGGACCGCGTCGTGGAGTACGAGTTTTCGGAATTAGACGAGTTGGTGCTGGCCTATGCCATGAGTGTACACAAGAGCCAGGGCGCTGAATTTCGCGTCGTAGTCATGCCTTTGACCACGCAACACTATATGATGTTACAGCGCAACCTGTTGTACACCGCCATTACGCGGGCGCGAGAACTGGTCGTTCTGGTAGGCACAAAACAAGCCCTGGGGATGGCTGTTCGCAACAACCGGGTTGCAGAACGACACACAACCCTATCTCAGCGCATTCGAGCAGGAATTGTTGAAGAACCCGTCCAGGGAACTTTGTTGTGATAGAAGGATTGTTTTTTTAGGTTATGGCCACCGCCGCTATGGCGATACTCGTTTATTGTCTAAAATTTTATAGTATATTATACTTGGCGTGACCTCTATTTGAAAGATTTGTATCCAGGAGGCTAATATGCTGTCGAGATGGTTGGTTGGTATAGCGATAATTGTCGTTATAGCAAGTGGTGTTGAAGCCACAGATATCGAGTTTGGGGGGCAAATTCGGCCTCGCACGGAATTTCGAGATCCCGTTGGCAATGGGCACGACGTATTCACTTCGATGCGTGCTCGGCTGAATATCACAGCGAATTTAGATCAAGATGTGAATGTGTTTATCCAGTTGCAAGATGTGCGATTGTGGGGTGAAGAAACCAATACCTTCACCGATTATAATGCCGATAATTTCGACTTTCATCAGGCATATATGGACATTAAAGATATGGGTGACTCTACTCTATCCCTTCGCATTGGACGACAGGCGATAGGATTGGGCGGACAGCGGATAATCGGCGCAGTTGAATGGGCACAACAAGGGCGTGCCTTCGACGGCGTTATCGTAACCGCCAGACCCCAATGGGGCACAGTTCAAGGCGTTGGTGTTCGCCTATCCGATACCACAGCCGAAGGTATAAACGGCAATGCCTATCTGGCCGCTTTGTATGCTACGGCATCGGGAACGAACACATCCGCAGATTTTTACGGCATCTACCACCACGTATCTCCCAAAGGCTTCAACAGAAGTGACAATACGCGGCTATGGACACTCGGCGCACGCATTTACGGCGAAAAATCGAACTGGACCTACCGCGCAGAAGGCTCTTTCCAAACGGGCGAACGGCGCGGGCCGAATGGCTCGGCATTTATGTTTGGCGGCAGACTGGGCACAACACTGGGCAAAGGTAGCCTGACCCTGTGGTATGATTATTTATCTGGCGATGGCAATGAGAAAGACAGCAAATGGAAATCATTTGATACCCTATTTGCAACCAATCACAAATACTACGGATTTGCCGATTTATTTCTCAACATTCCCGTCCACACTCAAAATCTCGGCCTTCAGGACTTTGCGATAAAAGTATCCGTACCGCTGGATGAGGAAGAGCAGTTGCGTTTGGCAGCGGACGGACATGTGTTCTTCCTCGCCCAAAAAGGCAATTTGGAATCGGGGCATCTGGCAGACGAACTCGACTTAACACTATCGTATCAATACAGCGAAAATGTAACCTTTGTCACAGGTTATACAATTGCCCTGGCGCGAGATGCCATCAAAGCATTGGGCCGATTGAACGAGAATATGCACTGGGCTTATGTGATGAGCAATGTTTCATTTTAAAGTAATATTGCTTCCTGTGTTGCGAAAAGGCGAGGGGAAAAATCTCCTCGCCTTTTATTTTTTAATAAAGGTGAATATGCGATCTGAGTTTTTGAGCAAAAACAGCACCTTCGCGCAGGAGAATTGCGCGGTCGGTAGAAACATCGACAAGTGTAGAAGGGAGTGTACTGTCGGAAGGCCCACCGTCGAGAATAAGATCGAGATGTTCTCCCAGCGCGTTTTCTACTTCACATGCCGAGCGCGCCGGACGCTCTGTAGAACGATTGGCACTCGTACTCGTGAGGGGACCACCGAGAGCTATGAGCAATTGAGTGGCAATGGGAGAACTCGAATAGCGGAGTGCTATTGTATCGCGTCCGCCGAGCAACGCGGGAGAAAGATCGGGATTGGCGTGAAAAACAAGGGTGAGCGGTCCCGGCCAAAATGCCTCAATAAGTATTTGAGCTGTCGGAGGGACAGTGCGAACAAGCGTTGAAAGATCATCTGCACCGCGAATCAAGAGAATAATCCCCTTATCCTCCGCACGCCCTTTAGCAGTGAAAATTCTCTGAACAGCTTCATCGTTATGGGGATCTGCCCCCAGACCATAAACAGTCTCGGTCGGATAGGCAATCAGGCCGCCGTTTTTAATTATATCGGCAGCCTGATTGATATTTTGAGGAGTTGGCAGTGCGATCATAGTCAAAGACTTTTGATGTCGATATTCAATAATAGAACGGGCGACCACAAGGGATCGCCCCTACGCTTCACATTTATCACCTCTCACCTCTCACTTCATAAACCCTGGCAAAGTGCAGAAAATCGCCGAAATCAACCCGACCATCGGCATTGAGGTCAAAGCGCATATCAGCAGAATCAAAAGCACTGACAAAAATCCGAAAATCGTTGAAATCGAACCGACCATCGGCATTAAAATCGAAGGATTTTGCAGACGCAAGTGGTTGTTCGACGATGTGGAGAACGCGATTGACCGACAAATCGTCGGTCTCACTGCGAAATTCTTGGACAATGCCACTGGGCCAGCGCAGGGTGAGTACCTCGACATATTCGGCTCTGCCTACACCAAACACGGGCGTGAGCGCGTCTTGCGACAAAAAGGACGCACCGCCTGTGATTTCTCGAATGGCGCGGCGGTTATTGCCATCTCTGTCTTTGAACGCAATTTCGAGGCGCGTGCCAATCGCATCGGGGCTACTTTCTGTGCCGCGAAGCCGAATTGCGATCCAGTTGCCATTGGCCTCGCGATTGCGAAAAAGTGCATCGGGACCATTTTGCACGGCGACATAAAAATCGAGTCTCCCATCGTTGTCGTAATCGGCAAGGGCAACGCCGCGGCTGTCCGCATTCAGGGCAACGTCCAAAGAATCGGATATGTCGGCGAAATGCCCATCCACATTCTTGTAATACAAATTGGGCTGATCGCTATTGGTGACATAGAGATCGAGATCGCCATCGTTGTCAAAATCACCCCAGACCGCGCCCCGGCTTCGTCCATCGTGGGCGAGCCCCAACTCCGTCGCGCGATCTCTGAACGTGCCATTGCCCTCATTGGTATAAAATCTATTATCCGCACCAAAATAAGGGATAAACAGATCCAGGTCCCCATCGTTATCAAAATCACCCCAGGCCGCGCCAAAACTCGGCCCTTCATCAATGGGATTAAAAATATTTTCTATGGACGCGAAGCGCGCGCCATCATTGCGAAAGAGACGGTTGGGACCGCTATTTGCCAAAAACAAATCGAGGTCGCCATCGTTGTCAAAATCGCCCCAGGCAGGTTGAATCCCACTTTCTGTATCGCTCAGGCCCAGGCTATCCGCCAGTTCGGAAAAACGGTTGCCATTGTTCTGGAAAAAGCGATTCGCGCCAAAGTTGGCGACGTAAAGGTCGAGATCGCCATCGCGGTCATAATCGCCCCAGGCCGCGCCATATCCATCGCCGGAATCGTCAACACCCATCGCTGAAGCCACATCTGTAAATCCAGTCCCATCGTTGCGATATAACCGGTTCGGTCCACCAAAATTGGTGACGTAGAGGTCGAGATCGCCATCGCGGTCGTAATCGCCCCAGACGCCCGCGCTGCCATCGCCTGAATCGCCAACACCCATCGCTGAAGCCACATCTGTAAATCCAGTCCCATCGTTGCGATATAATCGGTTCGGCTCTCTGCTACGCACGAGGTAGAGATCGAGATCATTGTCGTTGTCGTAATCTGCCCACGCCGCGCCAAATCCCGCGCCCGTATCGCCTAAACCCGCGTTGGGGGCCTCATCGACAAACCCGCCGGGTTGGGCACTTTCCCCAATGCCCTGCAATTGGAGCGTGGCCGTGGGGTTGGCTGGTGCGTTGCTAAAAATGGTGAGCGTGGCTTCTTGCTGGCCCTCGGCTTGCGGGCGAAATGCGATGGAAAGCTGCTGGCTTTGCCCTGCGTCAATCCGCAAGATATCGGTTTGTTCCACCACAAATTGCGAGTCGGTAGTCGTGGCGTTGGGAACGATCAGCACACCGGCGCCGAGGTTATCAATGCGAACCGACAATACTTGAGATCGCCCGATAAACGTGGGATCGAAAATTAAGACATCCGTAGGAAAAAGTCCGATACTGGGTTCAGCCCCCAGACCTCGCACCGTGACAGCGATAGAAGGGGTGCGCGAATCATCGGTGGTGAGGGTGATAAGCCCTTCTATAGAGCCAGCTTGTACAGGATCAAACACAATTTCAATATCGGCGGTTTGGGCAATGCCGATTTCGAGGGGCAATGCCGACAAAACGCGAAAAGCGGAGTTATCGGAAATCGCTGTTTCGATACGGATGGACAAATTGCCCCAATTTTCAACGCGCAAACGGCTCACGGCGGGATCGCCAACGCTAACCTCGCCAAAATCGATATTCTCGGAGAGAACATTGAACAAGGGCATGCGGAATGTGGGATCACGCAATTTGCGGATACGATTGTTGGCGACATCAATAAAAATGAGATCCCCATTGCCATCAATCAGCAAATGCGTGGGCTGCCCCAGATCAGACAGAAGACCGAGTGTACCTTCAGGCCCCGCGCCCTCAATACCCGTTCCCGCGATAGTCAACACAGTGTCCGCTTCCGCTTCGACCACGCGAATGCGATTATTGCCCGTATCGCCAATATAAACATTGCCAGCCTCATCGGCAGCAACCCCCAGAGGATTAAAAAATAGAGCACGTGTTGCTAGACCACCATCGCCCTGATAGAGATCTTCTGACTGCTTCTCCTCAGAGGTAGCTTCCCGCCCGGCGATGGTGTTGATCAAGGCAACTTCTGTAGTGCCTTGTATGGCCCTGCTGACGCGCCGAATGCGTCCATTGTTAAAATCGGCAATCAAAATATCGCCCTGACTCGTCACAGCCAATTGCCCAGGGGTTAAACCCGCCAGAGGTGCCTCCCTACCATCCTGAACATTCGACGCCTGAGCACTGCCATTGCCCGCGATTGTGCCTATGGTATTATTCGCCAGATCGAATTGCCGCACGCGGTTGTTACCCTGTCCATTTTCATCAAGGCTATCGGAGATTAAAAGAGCTACATTGCCTAACATCGTCAGCGCGACAATTTCGTGGAAAGTGGCTTGTAGCGCAGGTAGATCGTTGAAACCACCTTCGCCCGTACCCGCGACCGTAGTGATGATACCGGAAGAATCAATGCGCCGAATGCGCCGATTGCGAACATCACTTTCACTCGCGCCACCGCTACTGATATAAATATTGCCCGCGCTATCGATCGCAATAGCATTGGGGGTATTGAGCAACGCACTTGTCGCCAGCCCGCCATCACCTGAGAATCCCGGGTCCCCAGTACCCGCGACCGTAGTAATAATACCCGTTATCGCATCTACCCGTCGAATGCGGTGATTATCTGTATCCGCGATATAGAGATTGCCCTGTGGATCGAGCGCCATTCCGAGCGGACGGTTGAGCGCAACATCCGTAGCCAGCACATTATCGCCATCTTCCAAACCACCACCGGCGATCGTGACAATCGTACCGCGTGCCTGAGCAAAAACACCTGCTTCCGAGATCAGAATACTAAAAAAAAATATATAAAAATAGCGCATGGTAAAATTATAGGACGGAATACTACTACCGATCTTCACACTTCTCACTTCACACTTCCCAAATAAAGATCTCTACCCTGTGCGAGAGCTGCGATCTTGGGATCAGCTACCGAGCGCTTGAGCATCCAGAACCCGCAATCGGGATGAATAAATGCGATGCGCCCCGGGCCGAGTTCTTTTTCAGCCCGGTCGAGGCGTCGGGCAATCTGTTCCGCGGTTTCAACGTGATTGATTTTGATGTCAACCACGCCAATGCCGAGCTTGATGCGCGGATCAATTTCTTTCAGAGCAACCAGATCATCATCAGGGCGATGGGCGAGTTCGAGCACGAGATGATCGGTGTGCAGGTCATTGAGAAAATCGATAAGCGCGCGCCATGTGCCGCGTTGGATGGTTTGCCCACCGTAATTTCCAAAACAAAAATGAACGGCTTTTTCAGTATTGGGATCAACCGCGTCAAGCACCGTATTAATCGCCCTCGCTGCGATAGGTCCATCCTCAGGATTCCCCGGGATATTGGCTTCATCAACCTGTACACAGGCGCATGGCAGGCCGCGCACCTGACCGGCCAACACATCGGCCACCCCCATGAGCAGGGCTTCAAAATCACCGTAGTAATTGTCGAGCAAGGTGCGAGCAAGCATATAAGGGCTGGTAAGCGTAAATTTGAAAGGCCCACCTGCGACGGCTGCCGCGCGCAAACAGTCGGATAACAAATCGAGAGAACCTTCTGAAAGCACGTCATCGACAACAGCGGCGGGTTTGGCGCGAAAGTCCATGGATTGTCGCTGGCGAAATACCTCAACCTCGGTGCGTCCAAAATCGACGCGTGTACCACCCATAGGACGCACAAAATATTCGATCATGCCATTGGTCTCTGGATGGTTGATGTCAAATCGGTAGAGTTCGCCATCGGTGGGCAGATCAATCCCGGCCTGACGCTGCGTATCAAAGATGACACGCGTGGCATCCACAACAGCGGTTTCACTCGGTGCAGCCACGAGCCAGTCGGGTAGCGGATAAGACCCAACTGTGGTGGTGAGAATTGTATCCAGGTTTTCAGACATAGAAATACCTCGCTTACTCACAATTCATCTGATATGGCATCGAGTTTGGCCCGATTCTCCGGAGTCAGATTTCTCAGAGCTTCAAATACAAAGGCAAACAAGCAACTCAATATCAGGCTGAGCCCCCCCGCAATGGCAACCATGAGGCTGCGGCGCGGATAGCTGCGCGTATCAGGAGATCGCGCATAATCCAGGACAGTAACCACCTGCGTGCCTTTTTCATCTTCAAATCGCGTTTTTTCGTACTCTTGTTTGACAAACTGATAGATGGCGTTCTGTATTTGAATATCGCGGATGAGTGGCAGTGCGGCCAGGCCCAATTCGGGCAATTGTCGGAAAGGCTTAAAAATTTCGGGCAATTGTCCGCCCGAATCACTGCTGCGCAGGCTATCGGGGACTTGCCCCATAAGCATATCGTCGAGCACCTGACGCGTGGTCTGGATTTCTATATCGAGTTTTTTCAATTCGGGATTGTCTGAGGTCATCAGTTTTGATTGGACATCGCGCTTGATAATCAGTTCTGCCAGCGAGCCGATGAGAGTGGAAGCGGTTTCCAACTGTGTTTTGATCTGCGTTTCAACGTCTAATACCATGTGCTCGTTCTGAAAATCCCGATAGCGCCGCTCGACTTCGAGCATGTCCTGTTCGGCTTCTTTGAGCCGCTCTTCGAGATAAGCCAGATAGGCGCGCGTTTTGTTTTGATTGCGTCGTTCAAGCGCGTTTTTGAGTTCTTCAACAAAAGCATTGGTCAATTCTGCCGCCAGTTCTGGGGAGTCGGCTTCATAGGAAATCGTGAGAAATTGCTCGCGCGAGAGCCCGACTTCCAGGCGATTGGCTATCATATCGAGCAATGCGCTTTGATGGCTGGCACCATAGCGCGTGGCGAGATCAAACCGCCTGGCAACAGATAGACGCACGCTTTCGCTTTCAACGACCGGAACAAATTCTGTGGCAGATACGGCATCACCGCCCAATCCCATGAAATTAAAGGGCAGTTCTTGTAAAAGGGTAGATAGTCCCCCGAGACTACTGCCGGTATCTTGCGGTGGATAAACTGTCGCATACGCGCGGTAGGCTTTGGGCAAGACGAGCGAAATGCCCGCTGTCACCAGCGTGACGGCAAAAAAGCACATGAGAATCATGCGCCGCCAGCGCACGAGAACGTAAATGTAATCGAGAATATTGCGTTCAGATTCCATAATCACTGCCCCTGCCCTCGATCGCGTTCGCGTTCGATCACCACGATGGTCAGAACAATTGATGCAACAGCACCCACCATTGCAATAGCTTCTCTCAAAATGCGATAGCCCTGCCCGGGCACAATCTCTCGTGGGGGAACAAAAATCGCATCGCCGGGACGCACGATCGATTCTGACGTAGCCCCTATGGCATTGCCCGTATTGCCCTCAACAATAATGATATCTTTCCGTTTTGCACGCGTGTTAAAACCGCCGGCGAGATCGATATAACCGCCAACCATAAGTGCTGCGTCATAAGGAATATTCGCAGGCGCAATGACCGCACCTGTCACACGCACAGAAGGCACAAATCGTGGAATGCGGACGACATCGCCATCTTGCAGGAGGATATTGTGTCGCTCGTCGCTGGCCATGAGCGCTACAAAATCAATGGGCAAACGCCCCGAAAGCTGCTGGGTTTTAAGAGTAATGAGAGCCTCTTCGGCATCGGTGCGCTGTGTGCGAGGAATGTCGAGCAATCGGTCGAGCGCGGGATCGTCTTCTGTTTCGGTCTCTTCAAAATTGACTTTGCGAATAAGAGACGCCTGAACCACGGACGCTTCGGGTGTTAGTTCGGCCCGTTGTAATAACTCTTTGAGGCGAAGCCCCTCCTTCAGGGGAAAAGGACCGGGAAATTTTACCTCACCTTCGACATAAACCCACTTTGTATCGCCAATAACATAAAGTTTATCACCTATTTGTACGGGGATGTTGGCCTCGGGATCCCCTGCAAGCGCACGCGGGAGATCAATATCTATGGGTGCCCCTTCGCCATCATCCGACAGGCGCAAAAGATGGGCGCGCTTTGGAGGGGAATGGGCGCGCAAACCATTCCCAAGAACAATGAGATCGGATACGCGATCGCCTGGCGCAAATTCATAACTACCGGGCCGTTGTATCGCCCCTGTGACATAGATAGAATCGCTTTGGGCAGCGGGCACCACGATTTGTTCCCCATCGAGCATGAAGGGATTGTATTGTTCGTCGCCCGTGCGATTCCACAGTTCGAGATCAACCCTGCGTCCCGTATTGTGCCATTGTCCATTTTCGTCAAGGCGCATAATCTGGATATTGCGACTGGAGCCTCTGCGGTCTGGATCGTCGATAAGACCTCCGGCTTTGAGAATGAGTTGCGATGCCTGCTCTACACCATTCACTGCAACAGTACCGGGTATATGCACTTCGCCAACCACGTTGATGGGATATGTGCGGAGTTGCGCGAGGCTAATAGAGATATCGAGTTGATGAAAGCGTTTTCTTATAGCTGCCAGGATAGCCTGGTCGGCTTCTGAAAGCGATAAAAACGCAACGGGAACAGGGCCGATAGACGGAAAAAGCAAACTGCCGCTCGCGCCGACGGGCACTTCAAAGGTTTCGATTTCTTCACCTCTATTTACAACCACGGCAAAAACATCGCCCGGCCCGACAATATAGCGACCCGAGCGAATAACCGCATCATAGGCCGCCTTGCCAATACTTTTGATTTCAACCAGTGGCGTAGCTTCTTGCTCTGTTTTTTCCACAGAAGGCGCGGCAAAAGGTCTGGTGGGTTCTCGCCGTTCTGGTTTTTCTTCACTCTGGCGCGAGTCACGGCGGCGAGATTGCGCGTGTGCAGCGAAGGGATAAAACGCAAAGTCAAAAATGAGCAAGCCCACGAGCGCGAAATAAAAAAAACGCATATAGCGCCCCGGATATGCCATAGAGGTGATCATGTGACGGTGGCTCCCGATGGATCAATTTTGAGGATGCGATAACGAGCCTGTATATTTTTTTCCCCCCAAACACCGATCATAGCCTGTCCAATATCGTCGGCATTTTGGGTTGTAAGCGCGATGAGAGTCGGCCCTGCGCCCGAAAGCGCGGCACCCCATGCCCCTGCTTTGACCGCTGCTGCGAGTATCTGATCAAAACCCGGAATGAGTTTTGATCGATAGGGGTGATGCAAGCGGTCTTGCATGCCAACAGCGAGATGCTCAAAATCTCCTGTAATCAGCGCTGCTGTAACAATGCACGCTCGGCTTGTACTGAAAACAGCGTCACGGTGGGAAATCGCGTCGGGCAAAACATTGCGGGCATGTTCGGTCTTGAGTTCAAATTCGGGAATAGCGACCACGGCGCGCAATTCTTTCGGTGGCAGGGCACACACGCAGGCAACGCGATTGCCATCCATAATAGAAGCTGTAAGACCGCCGAGCAAGCAGGGCGAGACATTGTCGGGATGCCCTTCAATAGCCGTGGCAATATCGAGCATCTCCATCTGTGAAAAGGGTTCACCTAAAAGAGAGTTAGCCGCAATAATACCGCCGACAATAGCCGTTGAACTGCTGCCCAATCCCCGGGCAAGAGGCACGGTATTGTGCATGTGGATATCGATTCCTGGCAGTGTTTTCCCCGCGCGTTGGGCGGCAAATTGCGCGGCATGATAAAAGAGATTCTCCTCATCGGTGGGCAAAATATTCTTGCCTTCACCCTCAATGCTAAATGACACGCCCGGTCGGGAACGGGTTTTTACCGCGACATAATTGTAAATGGACAACGCCATGCCCAGTGCATCATAACCGGGACCGAGATTGGCGGTGGAACCGGGTAGCCGGATGCTAAATTCCATCTATAGTTCTCTAACGAGTTCGGTGCATACCAGATCGGCGAGCAGGAGACCTCGCCGCGTCAGGCGAACGCGGTTATCAGTTCGTTCCAGCAAGTGCTGGTTTGCCATCGCAATATACTGTTTGTGAATTTTCGGATGACTCAAAAACTCTGCCCGAAGCCCCCGACGCTGGCGCAACCCCAGCATAATGCGCTCCAGCAGATGTTGCGTCGGCGTAAGCTGTTCTTCTCTTTCCAACGCAAATCCGGTTGCCTCAATATGTTGCATATAAGTTGTGAGCTCGCGCACATTCCAGAATCGCCGATTGTCGAGGTACGAATGTGCAGATAAACCAACGCCCAGATAGGGGCGATCATGCCAGTAGTTAAGATTGTGACGTGACGCAAAGCCCGGTTGGGCAAAATTGGAAATTTCGTAATGTGTGTACCCGGCATCTTCGAGTTGGTCAATAGCATACATATACATCTCGGCCTGATCGATTTCAGGCGGCACATCCAATTTCCCCTTTCGAAAGCGGCGCGCAAAATTGGTCTGAGGCTCAATCGTGAGTCCATACACCGAGATATGTTCGGGACGCAGGTCAATGGCCCTCTGAATACTCGTTGCCCATTCTTCAAGCGTCTGTTCCGGCGCGCCGTACATAAGGTCGATACTTATGTTCTTAAACCCCACATCGCGGGCGACTTGAAACGCGCCTATCGCATCTGATGTCGTGTGAAATCGACCGAGTGCTTTGAGTGCGCGATCTGTAAATGCCTGTACACCCAGACTCAAGCGGTTGATGCCGTATTCATATAATTTTTCAAAGTGCTTGCGATCATTGGGATTGACCTCCGCCGTAATCTCTGCATCGGGAGCGGTCGTGCTTTTTACACTTGCCGTGATCCGATCCAATTGTCCAGGTGGTATTGCCGAGGGCGTGCCTCCTCCAAAGTACAGCGTATTGAACACGGGCGGCGTTCTGAGGGATTGTATGCGATTTTGCATCTCGACAATCACCGCATCTGTATAGCGTTTCGCCATATGATTTTTTCCCACGACAAATGCAAAATCGCAATACGGACAGCGCGAATGACAAAATGGGATATGAATGTAAAGGCCGAGGTGCATAACGTTTCACTCCACGAGCATACCAATGCGCCGCCAGCGCACACGCTCTGGAAAATGGAACAGATTATAGAGCGCGATACCGAATAGAGACGTCACGTTGCTATATGCGGGAACGCGATCATCTGGTGCCCAGGACCAGTAGAGAATAAATGCTTTCCCCCGAATGAGATCGCGCTTGAGAAAACCCCAGTATCGACTGTCTTCACTGCTGTCGCGGTTGTCGCCCATCACGAAATAGCAGTCTTCGGGTACGATCTTAGGCCCGTAGTTATCCCGCGTATTGGTCACCGATCTCCGTTTGAGAATAACAGAATCGATATATTTAGCTCTGGATGGATCAATCGCGCGTTTGTCGTCAACATAAAGGATTTTATCTTTAATTTCAACTTTCTGCCCGGGACCTGCAACAATGCGTTTGATAAAATCGCGGGATGGGTCTCTGGGATACTGAAAAATGACAATATCGCCGGGAACTGGCGAACGCCACGCGGGCAGGCGAATGTCGGTAAAGGGAATGCGAGCACCGTAAATAAATTTATTTGCCAGCAAAAAATCTCCAACCAGCAAAGTGTTTTCCATCGATCCTGAAGGAATGCGAAATGCCTGCACGACAAATATGCGAATAAAAAGCGCGAGTGCAAACGCGAGTAAGATGGCTTTGATATATTCAATAGTCACGGATCTTTTTTGGGGCATTTTCCTCACACTTCCATCTGCAAAACAGCGAGAAACGCCTCTTGAGGGATTTCTACTGCGCCGACTTGTTTCATGCGCTTTTTGCCCTCTTTTTGACGCTCGAGGAGTTTGCGCTTGCGGGTAATATCGCCGCCATAACATTTGGCAGTGACGTTTTTGCGGAAGGGACGCACGGTTTCGCGCGAAATCACTTTGGCACCGATTGCCGCTTGAATAACGACTTCAAAGAGCTGGCGCGGGATCAGTGCTTTGAGTTTTTGACTCAACGCGCGCCCCCATTCATAGGCTTTATCGCGGTGAACAATTGCAGAGAGTGCGTCTAAGGGTTCGCCATTGATGAGCAGGTCGAGTTTGACCAGATCCGCAGCCTGGTGTTTTTTGTATTCGTAGTCAAACGATGCATAACCGCGCGAGACCGATTTGAGGCGGTCGTAGAAATCGAGCACAATTTCGGATAACGGCAGATCATAGCGCAAGAGAGCACGGGTGGGGTCAATGTATTCGGTCGTACGATAATGGCCCCGACGATCTTGTGCAATACGCATAATATTGCCCACATATTCAGAGGGCACCAGAATTTGGGCATCAAGTATCGGTTCGGCAATATCTTTTATGTTTCCCGCAGGTGGCATCTCAGCGGGATTTTGCACATCAATTTGCTCGCCACTGGTCAGACGCACGCGATATTCGACATTGGGCACAGTGGTGATGATGTCTATATCAAATTCGCGGTCCAGTCGCTCCTGGACAATTTCCATGTGGAGCAGACCGAGGAAGCCACATCGGAACCCAAAACCGAGTGCTGTCGAAGTTTCGGGCTCATAGGACAATGACGCATCGTTAAGGTGCAGTTTTTCGAGTGCAGACCGGAGGTTTTCAAAGTCATCTGATGATACTGGATAAAGTCCAGCAAAGACCATGGGTTTGACTTCCTGGTAGCCGGGTAAGGGATGAATGGCGGGATTCGCAGAGCCGGTGACGGTGTCCCCGACCCGAGCATCTTCAAGATCTTTGATACCCGCGATGAGATACCCGACTTCGCCTGCGCTGAGGCTTTGTTGTTTGATGCGTTTGAGTTTGAGGGTACCGATCTCTTCGGCGTCGTAATTTTGGTTGGTCGAAAAGAGGCGGATGGGCATGCTTTTTTTCAAAACACCATCAAAAACGCGCACATAAGCCACGACACCGCGATATTGATCAAAAATAGAATCGAAGATGAGGGCCTTGAGCGGAGCATCCGGATTCCCTTCAGGAGGTGGTATCTCATCGATAATGGCGGCCAGGAGTGTATCGATCCCAATGCCCTCTTTAGCGCTGATTTTGACAATTTCCTCTTCTTCTACACCGAGCAAGTCGTGGAGTTGCATGACCACGCGATCTACTTCAGCACCGGGCAGGTCAATCTTGTTGATCACGGGAATGATGAATAAGTCGTGTTCCATAGCGAGGAGGACATTGCTAACGGTTTGGGCTTCCACTCCCTGTGCCGCGTCAACGAGGAGCAGCGCACCTTCACACGCAGTGAGGCTACGCGAGACTTCATAAGAGAAATCGACATGGCCCGGCGTATCGATGAGATTGAGTTCATAAATCTGCCCATCCGGCGCCGTGTAATCCATGCGAATGGCGTGCGATTTGATAGTAATACCCCGCTCGCGCTCAAGGTCCATGCTGTCGAGCACCTGATCTTGCATCTGAAATTTACTCAGAGTTTGTGTCTGCTCGAGCAACCGGTCGGCCAGAGTCGATTTTCCATGGTCAATATGCGCAATGATGGAAAAATTTCGAATATTCTGAAGATTCATGTTTTCGTGTTGTAACAAGTTCGAAAAGTTGTGATAACTGTCATAGTAGTTCAATAAATGCCATAAAGAATAAGAATATACCGTCTTGCTCTGTTCAAGTCAATCTAAGACCTGATTGTAGAAACGCCCTCCAGACCACCCCAATTGCGAGCTGCAAAGAAATGCGATTGACAACCACAAATCCGCAGTTCTATCCGGTTTGATTGACAATAATATGTAAATTGACTATCTTTTTTAGCTATTATTTCAGATATTTTTACTGCATTTGCCAGCAGGTGGGAGCGTGTATGATCGCCAGCATGACCGGTTTTGGAAAGGGTGTTGCAGAAGGGGAAGTGGGCCGCGTTATTGTTGAAATTCGGTCGGTCAATGGACGCTATGGCGATGTGATGGTACGCATGCCCCGTTCTTTGTCTGAGCTTGAGCCTCGCATCAAAGAACGAGTGTTATCGGTCTTTACAAGAGGGCGACTCGATGTGAGTGTCACCTTGCAGGATGCTGCATCAGAGCAGGGCCTTCCCGTACTCAAGCCCGAAGTGCTGGCCGCATATCTCAAGGGAATCGAGGAAATTCGTTCAGATATATCGGGCGATGTCGATCTGATGCAAATTGCCCAATTGCCTCAAATATTCGCATTTGAAGTTCCCGAACTCGATTCTGAAGCCCTCTGGAAAATAGTATCTGCTGCGCTCAGTCAAGCCATTGACGCCTGTCGGGTCATGTGCCTGGCAGAAGGTGAAAAACTCGCTCGTGATCTCCGTATGCGCATTTCAGTGCTCGACGAATTTCTCCAGCGCGTCGAAGCACTCGCACCCAAGCGAGTAGAAACTGTTCGGACGCGATTAGAGGAAAAATTGGCACAATTATTAACGCCTGAACAAATTGATGAGAGCAGGCTGTTGATGGAAATTGCCCTCTTAGCTGACCGCAGCGACATAACAGAAGAATGCGTGCGTTTTCACAGTCACAACGCGCAGTTTCTCGGAATGCTCGATCGCAAAGAAGCAGTTGGCCGGCGTCTCAATTTTCTGTTGCAAGAAATGCTCAGGGAAGCCAATACCATAGGATCCAAAGCGGGTGATGCGGCAATAGCCCATGTGGTCGTAGATATCAAAGAAGAAATCGAAAAACTCAGAGAACAGGTTCAAAACATCGAGTAATGATCGCGGATGACACGGATGGCGCGGATGACACGGATTAAAGCGAGGTGCAGATAAAACGGATGGCGCGGATTAAATCAAAAAAAACGAGTGTTGGACGAATTCGGCAAAAGCTGAGCGATAGTCCCGACGCATTTGCCGTGGTCGTCGCCGGGCCATCGGGAGTGGGAAAAACGTCGATATGCCAGGGAGTTTTACGTGCAGATTCTCGCGTGCGGCGGTGTGTGACGACAACGACGCGACCACCACGCGATGACGAAGTAGAAGGTGTTGCCCGTCATTTTGTGACAGTTGCACAATTTGAAGCCATGCAAACGCGAGGCGATTTTATCGAGTCTGCCGAAGTACACGGACATCTTTACGGCGCGACATTCGATGCGGTTGTAAAAGCCATGAGCGGCGGACAGGTGATGTTAATGGACGTGGATGTGCAAGGCGTAGCCGCGTGGAAAAAGGTCTTGGGAGATCGCTGTGTAATCGTATTTGTCGTACCGCCTTCTCTCGATGTGCTTGCAGAGCGACTCAATGCGCGACAGTCTGAAAGCACGTCGGCCTTTCGTTTGCGTATGGAAAATGCCGTTTCTGAACTCGTCCAGGCAAAAAACAGCGATTACGTTATCGTAAATGACAAATTGGAACATGCCATCGCCGATTTACTCGCTATTATTCACGCAGAGCGACGACGCACACGGCGGATGTGTTTGCATGGATTGAATCACTAAAAACTCCAGCTATGCTCCCGACCTATTTCCGGTCTGTTATTGCAGTGCAAAATCCCCATTTCCGATAAGGAGAGCGTTATGTCAAACGTATTTTTTTCTGAAGAATTAACAGTTGAAGAGGATATGAATACCTATAAAGCCGTATTGCTGGCATCAAAAGAAGCGCGCCGGTTGAATAAAGCCCGGCTGGTTGCGGGTGTACCCGAAGGTGAAGAAAAAATAACAACCATTGCACTGGACCGAATTGTAGAAAAGAAAATTCAGGTGACCTATGCTGACGGGAAAGAGGATTCTTCTGGGCGTTAGCGGTGGAATTGCCGCCTATAAAAGCGTATTCTTATTGCGCCTTCTTCAGAATGCAGGTGCAGAAGTTCGGGTGGTCATGACACCTGCTGCACAGAAGTTTGTGCAGCCCCTCACTTTTGAAGCACTCTCGCACCATCGCGTCTATACGGATTTGTTTCCGTCGGACGGCGACCCAGATGTTATCCACGTACATTTGGGCAAATGGGCCGATCTAATCATTGTCGCGCCAGCAACTGCAAATTGCATGGGCAAATTGGCCCATGGGTTGGCCGACGACCTGTTGACCTGTGCGTTGTTGGCTGCAGAAGCACCTGTTTTACTCGCTCCGGCAATGGAAACCCAAATGTGGGAACGCGGTGCTGTACGACAAAATGTCGAGTTCTTAAAAAAAGACGGCTATCGGATGGTTGGGCCGGGGGCGGGATTGCTCGCCTCGGGTGCCGAGGGAATGGGACGCATGGCCGAACCCCATGAGATTGTGGATGAGGCCAGCAGTATGATGGGCGCAACGCTATCACTTGCGGGGAAACGCATTGCAGTGACAGCGGGCAGGACAGAGCAACCTATTGACCCCGTCCGTTTTATCACCAATCGCTCAACGGGTAAAATGGGCTATGCTATTGCCGAACAAGCGCACCGCCGAGGTGCTGATGTCGCGTTGATCAGCGGACCGACAGAACTCACTGCACCCACAGGTGTACAGGTCGAGTCTATCCGCACAGTAGCCGATTTAAAAGCAGCGACCATCCGCGCATATCAGCAGGCCGACGCACTAATTATGACCGCAGCAGTGCTCGATTTTCGCCCCGAACATGTGTCCGAATCAAAAATCAAAAAACGCGATGGCGGTCTTTCACTCCACCTGCTGCCCAATGAAGATTTTTTAATTTCCCTGGGACAAAACAAAGGCGAGCGAATCGTAATCGGATTTGCGATGGAAACCGATCACGCGCTGGAAAATGCCCGCAAAAAACTTCACGAGAAAAATCTTGACCTGATTGTGTTGAACGAATTGAATGTGGAAGGTGCGGGGTTTGGTGTCGATACCAATGTCGTGACTTTTATCGAACCCCGTCGGGAACCTGTCGCATGGCCTTTGATGTCCAAACGCGATGTGGCAGACCGCATTTTGGATTGGCTGGTCTCGCGTTGGGAGAACGCGCATGAATGAACCCCCTGACCTGTTGGAAACCCTCGCGCTTGCACGCGATTTTCTATCGCGAGAAATCGCTTACGCGCCCGCCTCGGTTGCGCTGATGGATGATCGAGAATCGGACGCTGATCCCCTGACTGTCTTGGGGCAAGAGGCCCGCAGCTGTCAAAAATGCGGATTGGCGCAAACGCGCACCTCAGTCGTGTTTGGAAGCGGGAAAACCAATGCAGACCTCATGTTTGTTGGCGAAGCACCAGGCGCTGACGAAGATCGACAGGGATTGCCTTTTGTGGGTGCGGCTGGACAATTGTTGACGCGCATGATCGAAGCTATGGGTTTGACGCGCGAAGACGTCTATATTGCCAACATTATCAAATGCAGGCCTCCTAATAACCGGGATCCAAAACCCGATGAAATTGCCGAGTGTCAGCCTTATCTACTACAACAAATTGACCTGATTGCGCCGATTATAATCTGTACTCTTGGTCGTTTTGCCGCACAAACCCTGTTGCAGACCACCGAGTCGATGGGGCGTTTGCGAGGAAAAATTTTTGAATACCATGGCGCGAAATTAGTCCCCACATATCACCCTGCTGCCCTATTGAGAAATGCACACTGGAAGCGCCCTGCCTGGGAAGACTTGAAACTGGTTCGCAAACTTTACGATGGAACTGAAATTTAATGGTCGAAAATCCTACATTGAACACGGCTGAACGCGCACAGCCCCAGGCACTCGAAGTCGAACGCGCTGTGTTGGGCGCCATGTTGATTGACAATATGGCAATCAATCGCGTGGTGGAAGTACTGGGTGATGAAACGGCTTTTTACCATACCCCACACCGAAAAGTCTATGCGGCAATCCAAAAAATGTCAGAGCGCGGCGATCCCATTGATCAGGTGACACTCACAGCAGAACTCGAGCGCCGAGGGCAACTCGACGATGTCGGCGGCGCGGTTTTGATTGCCGAGTTGGCCAGTGAAATGGCGACAGCAGCCAATGCCGAATACCACGCGCAGATCGTACTCGAAAAAGCGCAACGGCGGCGGTTGATTGCCGCAGCGACCCAAACACTCACCGAAAGCTATGAAGAAACCGAGGATGTGCGCGAACTCATCGACCGCGCCGAACAACGGGTCTTTCAAATTGCTGAAGGTGAATTGGGCAAAGGCGTCATGTCCCTTGAATCTGCACTTAACGAGGTTTATGAAGCCATTGATAGAGCGCGCGAACATGGCGGTGCGCTGACTGGCGTGACCACGGGCTATACGGAACTCGATGAAATCACAGCGGGCTTGCAGTCTTCGGACCTGATCATCCTCGCGTCGCGTCCCTCAATGGGCAAAACAGCACTCACATTGTGCATGGCGCGCAATGCCGCCGTGAAGGGTACCCCCGTGCTGTATTTTTCTCTGGAAATGGCAACAGGACAACTCGCACAGCGACTTTTGTGTGCCGAAGCGCGCGTGGATTCGCACCGTTTGCGAACGGGCAAGTTGTCGGACGATGAATGGGATAGATTAGCCAACTGGACGGGAAAGCTCATTGAAGCCCCCATATACATCGATGACACACCTGCTATTTCCGTAATGGAACTGCGTGCCAAAGCGCGCCGCGCGAAATCCGAATACAATATTGAGTTAATCATTGTCGATTATCTGCAATTGATGACCACAACTGAAAATTACAGCAGCCGCGAACAGGAAATCGCCTCTATTTCGCGGTCCCTGAAAGCCCTCGCCAAAGAACTCGATATCCCGCTCATTGCCTGTGCGCAATTGTCGCGGGCTGTGGAGAGTCGCACGGATAAGCGACCGCAATTGGCTGATTTGCGCGAGAGTGGCTCAATTGAACAGGACGCGGATGTGGTGATGTTTCTCTTTCGCCCCGAAGTATATGGCATTATGGACGAAGAGGGCAATTCACAAGAAGGCAGAGCCGAGATCATTTTGGGCAAGCAACGCAATGGGCCGATTGGCAGCGTTTTTTTGGTCTTTCGGGCAGAGTATCTTCGCTTTGAAGAGCCCGAAATCTATCGCGAATTTCCCTGAGGAAATAGCCCATGGGCAAAGTGCGCGTGCGGTATGTATGTCAGCAATGCGGTGCAGATTCGGGACGGTGGTTTGGTCGGTGCGTATCCTGTGGTGAATGGAACACCTGTGTCGAAGAAACCGCATCGTCCGAAGCAAAACAAAACAGACGCACGGACGAATGGGTCAAAGCAAATCCGCCGCAGCCGATTACCGAAGTGGTGGGTGGCAGAGAAGACCGCATTAAGACAGCTATCGGAGAATTTGACCGCACATTGGGCGGCGGCATAGTGCCCGGCATGGCTGCGCTTGTTGGCGGCGACCCCGGCATTGGCAAATCTACACTGCTCTTGCAAGGGGTTGCACAACTCGCGTTTTCGGGTATGAAAACACTGTACGTATCCGCAGAAGAGTCCCCTCGTCAAACGCGGATGCGCGCCCAAAGAATCGGCGCGTTATCCGATGAATTGTACTTGATTTCTGAATCCAATCTCGATCTGATTTGCGGATACATCGAAGAAATGCAGCCCGTCGCGGTTGTGGTCGATTCAGTGCAGACCATTTTTAGCCCAGATCTGCAAAGCGCGCCGGGAAGTGTGGCGCAGGTCAGAGAATCTTCTGCAAAACTGGTGGCACTGGGCAAACGCACGGGCACATCGATTTTTTTAATCGGACATGTCACCAAAGAAGGTACGGTTGCAGGACCGCGCGTGCTCGAGCACATCGTCGATACCGTACTTTATCTGGAGGGCGAGCAACACGGTGCGTTTCGCATTTTGCGGGCTGCCAAGAACCGGTTTGGCTCGACAAATGAAATCGGTATTTTTGAAATGTGTGATCGGGGGATGGTCGAAGTGAATAATCCCTCACAGGTATTCTTGCCCGAGCGCGAGGCCGATCGAGAAGGCACAGCCATTGTTTGCACAATTGAAGGTACACGTCCCATTTTGGTCGAAGTACAAGCACTGGTCAGCCGCAGTAACTTCGGATACCCGCAGCGCGTGGCCACGGGATTTGATGCGCGGCGAATGGCGATTTTAATTGCCGTGCTCGAAAAACGGTCGGGCCTGCAATTGGGAACTGAGGATATTTTCTTAAATGTCGCAGGGGGCTTGCGTATTGACGAACCCGCTGTCGATCTGGGTATAGCTATGGCTATGGCGTCGAGCTTTCGCAGCAGACAGATGTACCGCGATACGGTTGTAATTGGCGAAGTGGGGTTGGGTGGAGAAGTGCGTGCTGTTAGTCAAATTGAACGCAGAATGGCCGAAGCGCGCAAACTGGGCTTCACGCGGTGTATTGCCGCCAAAGCAAATTTGAGTGGGGCACGCATTCCCGATGGCCTATCATTGATTGGCGTTCAGGATGTGGATGCCGCGCAAGATGTAGTGTTTTCATAAAGATTATTATTACGGAGAAAGCGCATGGCACCGAGAATGGTACACATTTCTAAATTGTTGTCATTGATGTTGCGGCACAGACCCGATGAGTTTGGACTACAAGTTGATCGCTATGGATTTGCCGATCTCGACGAGGTTTTACGTGCATTTCAAGACCGAAATTCGACATTTACTCTTGAAGATATTGAAAAAGTGGTTTATGATGGAGAGAAACAACGTTTTGAGATTGTGGAAAACCGCATTCGAGCGCGTTATGGGCATAGTTTTTCCATCGACCTGGGTCTCGACCCATCAGAACCCCCCGAATTTCTGTACAAGGGAGTAGATTCCGCCGATGTTGAGCGATTGTTATCCGAAGGCTTGGCACCAGATGATCGCGATTATGTACATTTGTCGTTTGATGCCGATGTCGCCGCGAGGTTAAGCGCCAGGCCCGGACGCCGAGGGGCTGTCATACGCATTGCAGCGACACGCGCCCATCAAGCTGGCGTGCATTTCTACGATTGTGGCCCAACCGTATTGACCAAACATATTCCCGGGGAATTTTTGGATTTAGAACGGGGAGGGGGCATAACATCGCATAACATATCTCAGGAACGAGATAACGTGACTTATGGTCGGCGACGGCGCTTCTCCTCCCGGCGGTAGTAAATAGCAGTTTTGGACATGTTTACAAGGCTAAAATAAATAATCTTCTCACAAAATCGTTTTATGGCTAAATCACACGAAAATCACACGCAGTCCTTGATGAGTACCGCCCAAAATTTGGCTCGGAAAACCTGCGCCGATATGATTCTGCTCGTGGCCAATTCCGGCGTGAGCCACGCTGATGTTCACAAACTGAACACCACCTGTCAGGTCCTGGTTGTTACGCGAAAAAAACACTTTTTGAGTGGTGTTGAAAAGAAGGGTGTGCAGCGTTTGACTTATGATTATCGCCTGGGTAATGACACGCACTTCGAACAGTTGCGACAATGCGTTATCAGAGGTCTGGAGAGCGGGTATATTCGCAGGGATGCGCGATTGGTATGCCTGAGTCACCTGCTGGCTTCGCGGGGTGTGGATGCGATAACGGTGATGGATACCAGTATTGGGTTTGATATATACGATTCGGCAAAAATCTCATCCATAGCGGGCGATTTACCGCTCAAAGTTGTCAAAACCACGCTCGATCTTTCCATCGATATTGGTAAGGACGGTCGCGAAGGCGAACCGGTCGGCACCTTATTTGTCATTGGCGATTCCAAACGGGTTTTGCACCATTCGCGGTCCATGACATTTGATCCTTTTCGCGGATATTCCGATAAAGAAAAAAATATCTGCAATCCCGATGTTCACGAAGGTGTCAAAGAAGTATCGCTGATGGATGGTGCATTTATCATTCGGGAAGATGGGGTTATCCTATCTGGAGGGCGCTATATTTCAGCGAGTGTGCGCGGTCTCACTTTGCCCAAGGGATTGGGCGCACGGCATGTGGCGGCGGCGGCGATTACCAAAACCACCCGAGCCATTGCTCTGGCTATTTCTGAGTCAACCGGAACGGTTCGCGTATTTAAGCAGGGCAAAATCGTTTTGCAAATCAACACACACCGGTGGCACATTGGACAAGACCAGCGGTAATGGACATATTGCACTAAGAGATATTTATGCAGCGGTGGATCGTGCCCCTTTTGATGGGGTTGGTCATGACGAGCAGTTTTGCTGCGATGCCGGCATTGGGCAAGCAAGTGCCGGTTTTTTTTGTGCTTTTTGGCATTTCATCTGTGGCCTATCTCATTGCAGTCTGGCATTGTGAATATGTGCCATTGAAGGCTATTGTGATCGCTGCCGCTGTGTTCCGGCTTAGCCTTTTGTTTTCTTTTCCAACGCTGTCCGATGATATCTATCGCTATGTGTGGGATGGACGCGTACAGTGGGCGGGCGTCAATCCCTACCGATTTGCACCTGTAGCACAAGAACTGGCGCATGTACGAGACGCGCTCATTTTCCCTAAAATTAACCACCCCGAATTACCGACCATTTATCCGCCTATCGCTCAAATAGCATTCTGGATGGGATATGGCATTTCGGGTGGCATACTGGGCATCAAGGTGCTGCTCGCATGTGCCGACCTGATTGCGGGATGGCTGATCGTCTGTTTGCTCAGGCATTTTGAGCAGCGACCACAATGGGTTTTGATTTACTTCTGGCATCCGCTGGTCGTAGTGGAAATTGCTGGAAATGGACATATCGAATCGCTGGGCATTGTCGCTTTATTGGCTGCATTGTATTTGTTCTTAAAAGGACGAGATTACATCGCGCTAAGTACGCTTGGTGGGGCTGTTCTGGTGAAATTTTTCCCTCTTGTTTTTTTGGCGAATCTCGTGCGTTGGAAAGGGTGGGTACCAACCAATTGGCCCGCTCTGCTCATGGCCCCCTGTGTCGTGCTTCTGGGATATTTACCCTATGCGTGGACCGGCGCGCCTGTTTTGGGTAGCCTGGGTACTTATGCACAACACTGGTCATTTAACAGCGCGGTATTTAATGTACTCATTCTGCTTTGTGGCGATGGACAAATTGCGCGCGGTATCATTGCCCTGCTCTTTTCAAGTGTTGTGCTGTTGCTGATCTGGAAGCGCGTCCCCCTGTTGCACTGTGTATATCTGACTACGGCGGCCTTTGTTCTACTCACCCCCACGCTCCATCCGTGGTATGTCTTGTGGTTAATCCCATTTCTCGTTTTTTATCGGCATCCGCCCTGGATCGCTTTCTCACTCCTGGTAGTCTTATCCTATCACGTTCTGATTCAATACCAGGCCCGTGGCGTATGGGAAGAAGCCGCCTGGGTTCAATGGGTGGAATACGGTGGATTGGCACTGGTAGGCATCTTGTGTTTACTTCTCAAGCGCACAGAAATCTTGACGAAAATAGGGCGATTTTTTAATATACACCGTCTAATCTGATTGCACTGTCTAAAAAGAAAAAACGGAACTCGCGTTGGACAAAAACGTTTTTGAAAAAGTATAAATAAGCAAAGGAGATTGGCAAAGATGCACAGATTTCGATTCTTATTCTTTTTGCCACTATTTGTCGCCTGTGGAGCACAAGAACAATCTGCGGATTTACTCTTTCGAGAGGGCGAACAGGCCACGCACGATATGGCGTCGTATCCCGTGGCCGAAGTCAAATTGGCGGAATTTCTGACGCGTTTTCCCGACGACCCTCGCGCTGAGGTGGCACTACAGGCTCTGGCGCGGGTATTGATGAATCAACAAAAACACAAAGAAGCCATTGCGCGATACGAAACCCTGATCGCGCGATTTCCGCAGAGCCGATATTGTGTACAGGCACAGTTTATGATTGGCTATATCCACGATCAACTCGGTGATTACGAACAAGCGCGGGTAGCCTATCAACAGGTGATTGATACCTATCCAAAATCTGAGTTAGTGGATGATGCCAAATTTTCAATCGAAAATTTGGGCAAAACGCCCGAGCAGTGGTTGCGTACCAAACCAATAAGCCGAGAGTGATACAATGACAGTTGGACAAGATATTCAATTAATCAATGAACGGGTTGGGCGCGAAAGCGCGTTTGTAGATCGATTATTGTCCGAGGTGGGCAAGGTCATTGTCGGACAACAGGACATGATTGAGCGATTGTTAATCGGTCTATTGTGCAACGGGCATGTCTTGCTCGAAGGCGTTCCCGGTCTTGCGAAAACTTTAGCCGTCAATTCATTGGCTCATGCGATTCAGGCATCTTTTAAACGCATTCAGTTTACACCCGATTTGTTGCCCGCAGACCTGATTGGCACAATGGTCTATCACCGGGAGACGGGCGAATTTATGGCTCAAAAAGGGCCTATTTTTGCCCAACTCGTACTCGCCGATGAAGTCAATCGCGCACCGTCAAAAGTGCAAAGTGCCATGCTCGAAGCCATGCAAGAGCGTCAAGTTACCATTGGAAACGAAACATTTGCCATGCCCGATCCCTTTTTGGTGCTGGCCACGCAAAATCCCATCGAACAAGAGGGGACCTATCCACTGCCCGAGGCACAGGTTGATCGCTTTATGCTAAAAGTGCGGGTAACATATCCCAATAAACAGGAAGAACGCGCCATTGTCGATCGCATGAGCCGCGCTGCACCCCCTCAAATTGAGACAGTCATAACAACTGACGATCTCATTCGCGCGCGGAGTGTAGCCGACGAGATTTATGTGGATGACAAAATCAAAGATTATATCGTCGATCTCGTGTTGGCGACCCGCGATCCAGAGGCTTATGGTTTGGGTGATTTACGCGCCCTGATCGAATTTGGCGGATCGCCACGCGCGTCTATCGCCCTGACCCGCGCTGCCAAAGCGCATGCGTTTTTGCGCCACCGCGGCTATGTCACTCCCGAAGATGTGAAAGCCATTGGCATGGACGTATTGCGCCACCGCGTACTGGTAACTTACGAGGCAGAAGCTGAGGAAATTAACTCCGAAGAAATCGCCCGCCAAATATTCGACCACGTTGAAGTGCCGTGATAGTTTTTACCATGATTCCAACTGAAATTTTAAAAAAAGTGAAACGCATTGAGTTGCGCACGCGCAATCTGGTAAATACAATATTTGCCGGCGAATACCATTCGGTATTTAAAGGCAGGGGCATGGCGTTTGCAGAAGTGCGAGAATATCAGCCCGGCGATGATGTTCGCACAATTGACTGGAATGTGACAGCGCGTATGGGCGATCCTTTTGTCAAAGTATTCGATGAGGAGCGCGAACTCACCGTGATATTGATGGTGGATGCGAGTACGTCAGGTGACTTTGGAACGGTGGCGCAAATGAAAGGCGAGATAGGTGCTGAGATCTGCGCTTTGCTCGCCTTTTCCGCAATTCAGAATAACGATCGTGTGGGACTGATCATTTTTACCGACGAAGTCGAGTTATTTATTCCCCCCAAAAAGGGCAAAAAGCATGTGCTACGCGTAATTCGAGAATTGTTGTATTTTCAGCCCTCAGGACGCAGTACAAATATCAATACTGCCTTGGAGTATTTAAATCGCGTGACCTATCGGCGCAGCGTTGTGTTTCTGGTATCGGATTTTTTCGCTTCTGACTATGAGAAAGCATTGCGCGTTGCCAATCGACGTCATGATCTGGTAGCGATAGCACTGGAAGATCCGCGGGAGTACGATCTGCCTGCAATTGGCATTGTGGAGTTGGAAGATGCTGAGACGGGCGAAGGCATAATGGTCGATTTTGGCAATACAGCAGTACGAGATGCGTTCCAAAAGCTAACGCGAAAAGAGCGCGATGACCGCGACGCATTGTTTCGACGTATGGGCTTAGACGCCGTGAATATTTCGACTCAAGGAGCGTATCACGAACCGTTGATGCAATTTTTCAGAATGCGGGCAAAAAAAATTAAGGGATAAGGAGCAAGACGTGATAGAAGTTGATCGCCTGACAAAGCGATACGGCGCATTTACGGCTGTTGACGACATTTCATTTCAAGTGGGTAAGGGCGAAATTGTCGGTTTTTTGGGGCCAAACGGCGCGGGCAAAACCACGACCATGCGCGTGCTTACCTGTTTTTTGCCCGCCACAGAAGGCACAGCGCGCATTGCCGGCTACGACATTTTTGACAATCCATTGGAAGTCAAAAAACGTATTGGGTATTTGCCCGAATTGCCGCCTCTGTATCGCGATATGCGCGTGCGTACATATCTGGAGTTTATCGCTAAAATCAAGGGCGTTGCGCCAAAAGAATCCAGACGGCGAATTGATGAAGTCGTTGTCCAATGCGGGCTTGTGGATCGCACCGAGCAACTCATCGGTCATTTGTCCAGAGGATATCGACAGCGGGTAGGGCTTGCACAGGCGATATTGCACAACCCTGAAGTAATCATCATGGACGAGCCGACTTCGGGCCTCGATCCCAATCAGATCATCGAGGTGCGACAATTGATCCGCGAACTTGCCCAGGAGCGCACGGTAATTTTGAGCACTCATATTTTGCCCGAAGTTGAAATGACCTGCAATCGCGTGATCATTATTCACGAAGGCAAAATTGTCGCTGTTGATACACCAGAAAATCTCACAGCTCATATGCGCGACACAACGCGATTTTTTGTTCGGATATCGGGCGATGAGGATATTGCCGCCAAAGCGATTGCCGCTATTGAAGGGATTAGCGATGTGACGCGAACAAAAAATGGGCTGCATGTCCATTGGCAGGCTGAAGCGGATTTGAGTGCCGCAGTATCGGCTCGCATTGTCGAATTGGGCATGGGACTGGTGGAAATGAAGCGTGAAGCCATGTCTTTGGAAGAAATTTTTCACGCTCTGACCATGCACGAGGAGGAGGTGTGATGGGCAATATAATGGCGATTTTTGGCAAAGAGATGCGGTCGTATTTTGGCTCGCCAATTGCATACGTGATGGCCAGCGTGTTTTTGCTATTTAGCGGCTTTGTTTTTCGCAATCAGTTGCTCGAATTTCACGATATGACCGTATATCTGAAATTGGCAGAACGCGAAGAAAAAATGCTACTAAACGTCAATACAGAAGTTGCCACACCATTTTTTGAATTTCAGATTTTTATCTGGATGATTGTGATTCCAATGCTCACGATGCGTCTCTACGCCGAGGAAAAACGCGGGGGCACGTATGAGTTATTGATGACTTCACCGGTAACTTCGGCACAAATTTTGATAGGCAAATTTCTCGCTTGTTATGTATTGTATTTGCTAATCGAAGCAATGGCCTTCGGCTATATTGGCGTGTTGTCTATGCATGCGCAATTAGACTGGGGCCCCATTTTTTCCGGTGCGCTGGCTGTGGTGTTGATTGGCGCCACATTTATCAGTGTGGGCATTTTGGCGTCGTCTTTGACTGAGAACCAGATTATCGCAGCTGTGTTGTCTTTTTTCTTTTTAATACTGTTGTGGATTATCGACTGGGCTGCGCGTTTTGCCAGCGATATATTTTTTGTTATTTTGAAATTTCTCTCCCTTATAGAACACACCCGAGACATGATTCACGGTGTTGTCGATACGCACGACGTGGTATTTTTTGTTAGTGCTGCGGCTTTTTTTCTTTTTTTAACACATACGGTGCTCGAATCGCGCAGATGGCGAGCGTAGGAAGGACGCTATTATGAAAATCGGTATTATGGGCATGCACTACGGACATATAAGCGGTATGTTTCACTCGGCGATCAACGCGCCAAATGGCAAAATCGTCGGTATTGTAGAATCAGATGACGCACTTTATAAAAAATATACCGCAGACCACAACATCACCCGCTTTGCCACACTCGACCTGATGCTCGAAAAAGCAAAACCCGACCTGGTAATTGAGGGTCTTGAGCATCACGAAAAAACGCCTGTCATTGAAACGTGTGCCGCAGCTGGCGTCCACATGCTACTCGACAAACCGCTCTGCCGAACGAAGGAAGAATTAAAACGCATCAAAACGGCTGTTGCAAAAAATAATATCAAACTTTCCACCTTTTTTACATCTCGCAGTTATGGAGCCTTTATCGCATTGAGACAGGCGATTCAAAATGGCGATTTGGGTGACCTCGTGAGCCTTATCACCACGCATCCGCACAAACTCGGCGCAAATCCCCCCGCCCTCTACTTTGATGCAGACAAATATGTGGGTACATTCCACGACCTGGCAGGTCACGGCGTAGATCAGGTTCGCTGGCTCACCGGCGCAGAATACACGGGGGTTCACGCGCTCGGCACGCTCAAAAAACACATCGACACGGGCCTCACATTCGATCACGTCCAGGCTTCGTTTCAACTCGACAATGGCGCACTTGCCACCGCCACTGCCGATTGGCTCACCCCAAACGATGCGCGATCTTTTGGCGACACGCGATTCATTATTATGGGCACCGAAGGCTCGGCACACTTGCGTGCCTATGCCGACGACCACGTGCTCATTGTCTCCAACAAATCGGGCACTTACGAACCCAAACTCCCTTCCTCAACCAATCACGCATTTGTTGAAAATATGATTGATGCACTCTCGCGCGGTGAAGAAAACTCGATCTCAACAGACGATACCCTCGCCGTTGCCAATGCCTGCATCACAGCCGAAGAATCGGCGCGACAAGGTGGAAAATTTCTATCGATCAGATAGTGGCACACAAAAAAACAGTAGCAGGATATTACCTGCTACTGCCTGTTCAGCCCTATGCCTTCACCTGCCCCTTGTCCTAATTATCATCATCCCGCTCGCTTAGCAGTTCCCCGCGCTGCAGCCGCTCCGCGTTCTCCGTGGACCACAGAATCCCCTTCATCACCTTCTGGGCGGTAATATACCGGGTCGCTGCCAGCAGGTGCATACGCTTCTCCTTCGGATCGTCCGACAGGTCGTAGTGCCGGAACGCCACCTCCAGCACCTGGAACATGTGCAGTTCCGCATCCTCGCGCAGCATAATATGGGCCAAAGTATGCCTGAGCTTCGTGATATCGTATCCTTCCTCCAGGTACTGGCTTACCAGCACCTCAGCCTCGAAGACCTTCTGGAAATCCGCAAACTCCTGTAGCCGGTCCAACATCTTGTCCTCAGATGCGAACGTCTCGTCCAGCCGCTGTCCTTCCCTGGGCAGGCGGGCCGCTGGCATGTTGAGCCAGCGCAAATAGGTCATAAACACAGCGCCGTGGAAAATGCCGCGCAAAAGCTCTGCGCTCGGCGCCAGGTGGAAAGCGCGATAGAGGGCATGGGCATAAGAGTAAATATTCGCCACATCGTGCCAGTCCCCCTCGTTCTTGAGGTGGAACCGCGCCGTGCGGATGGCCCCGGCATAGGTCATCGCCCGGCAGATATCCGTGGGCTTCACACCTTCGCGCAGTTTGTCTTCTATCTCGGCGACAATCGGCTCGAACGCCTCCCCCAGCAGCGTCTGCGTAAAAGCAGAAATATCCAGCGGTGCCTCGTTCTCCTGGTTCGCCTCCCACATCCCGTCCAGACGGGTGAAAATATCTTCCAGGACCGGCACGCTGTCTTCCCATCGGGCGGTCTCCTCGTGTCGTTCCCTGCCCACTAAATCGACCACAATCGGTCGCAAAATCTCATTCGCCCCTTCCCAATCTACATAATCTAAGGCCTCGAACATTTTATTCGCGAAATCGAGCGCGTGACCGTCCCCGGTAAAATAGAAATCCGTCGCCGTGGTAAAAACAATATCCGCAATCTCTTCTGGTGAATACCCACGGTCGTACAGGGTCATCAGAATACGCTGTGCAGCGCTGCTGCTGCGCTGATCCACCAGCCGCCGGAACCAGCGTTTGAGGGTCGCCAGATCAGGTTCGTCCGATGTTTTGGGCAAAGGGAAACCCTGCCGCCGCGAACCTCCTGATGTGCGTCTGGAAATCTGTGTCAGCCCGTGGACCAGGAAAAGATTGTGGTCCCTCTCACCTACATCTTCCAACATATTTGCAGCCAGCGTCAAAATGGCCACGCCCGATGACCAACCCTCATTCGATTTATATGCCCCGTAAAAAAGTCCCTGTTGGATCATCTCCTGCGGCGTGGCGCCTGCAGCCTTTAGCGCGGTAATCGCCTTGGCAATCAGGAGCGAACTCCGATCTTTCAGACCCTGCTCAAGAATATACTTCCCCCGGTCAATCTGCCGGCGTCTGGCCGCCTCTTTTTCGCCCGGTGCAAGCCCCACGTACAGACACCCGTCGTCCCGCACCTCCACGGGAAAGCTCTTCAGATCGTTTCCAGCTCCGGAGGTTATGAAACAACCGCCCGTCTTAAGGTCGAACTCCCAGTGGTGCCAGTGACAAATCAGGACCCCATCCCGAACGCTGCCCTCGGACATCGGATATCCCATATGCGGACAGCGGTTATCTACCGCATTGAACCTCCCCTCGTAGCAGAAAACGGCGATGTGGGTGCCCTCCACCGTAAACGGCTTCCCTTCGCCTTCTTCAAAATCATCAGCAGAGCACAATTTGTGATACACCAGATTGCTCGGATCCACTACCGGAGAAACATCCAGGGTCATATCCCCGTCCATGAGCCGATCCTGGAAACTTTGAATAGCGATAGCCATAACCGTACCTCCGAAAAATAATGGCCTAAAGTAGAAACAAGATAATAGATTAAAACCGCATTTTACGATTCAATAGAAAATATACTGTAATTGCAGTACGTGGTCAATGCAATGGTGATGAGATGTGACGCTACTCATCTGCGTCCATCTGCGGATACCTCCCGCCTTTCATCCTGCTCATCTTCTCATCCTAAAATCCCGACTCGTCGTTCACCCAAAAAACAATTGACAGGTGCTCTCCACCGCTTTATTATTTTTTCACCACGTCACGTAAGCCTTCTTTTGATAGATGGTGAACACATGGACTTTTCATCTTATGAACTCGGCGGATTTTACGACGAACTCTTTGAATCTCCGAACACGCCCCATCCCGGCGCGCGATTGCTCCTCGAAACACTCGGCGAACTCTCCAAAGACGAACTCCAAAAACGCCACCAAGCCGCCGAACTGGCCCTGATGAACATGGGCATCACGTTCAACGTGTATGGCCACGAAGCTGGCGTCGAGAAAATTTTTCCCTTCGACATCATTCCCCGCATCGTTTCTCATACCGACTGGGCCTACATCGAAAATGGCCTCACGCAACGCATTCAGGCCCTCAACCTCTTTCTCTGCGACATCTACACCGAGCAAAAAATCCTCAAAGACGGCATCATTCCCCGCTACGTCATCGACACAGCCAAAGAATTTCTAAAACCCTGCATTGGCCTTTCGCCACCCAAAGATGTATGGTGTCACATTTCCGGCATTGACCTCGTGCGCGATAGCGACGGCCAGTTTTACATCCTTGAAGACAACATGCGCTGTCCTTCGGGTGTGTCTTATGTACTTGAAAATCGGGAGGTTCTCAAACGCATATTTCCAGAAGTATTTGAAGCTTCTCATGTGCGACATGTCGATGACTATCCCGCTCAATTGCTCAACACACTGCGTTCTCTATCTCCTACCCATGTCACATCGCCAACGGTCGTTTTACTCACACCCGGCATCTACAACTCGGCCTATTTTGAACATGCCTTTCTCGCCCAACAAATGGGTGTCGAATTGGTCGAAGGGCGGGACCTCGTCGTTGCCGATGGTTCTGTATCGATGCGGACGACCCGTGGATTTCAGCGCATCGACGTTATTTATCGGCGCATTGATGCCGAATTTCTCGATCCAGAAGTCTTTCGTCCCGATTCCATGCTGGGCGTGCCCGGACTCCTGGAGGTCTATAAAAACGGTCAAGTCGCCATTGCGAATGCGCCCGGCACAGGTGTTGCCGACGACAAGGTCGTATATGCTTATGTGCCACAAATCATCAAATATTATCTCAACGAAGACATCTTGCTGCCCAATGTGCCTACCTATGTTTGTTGGGACGACAAGCAACGCCAGCATGTACTCGAAAACCTGGACACCCTTGTGGTCAAAGCCGCCAATGAGTCGGGCGGATACGGCATGCTCATTGGCGTAAATTCCACACGAGCCGAACGCGAAGACTTTGCCAACCGCATCACCAAAAACCCACGCAATTATATTGCACAGCCCACCATTTCACTCTCGCGAAGCCCTATTCTGGTAGAAGACCACTTTGAAGGTAGGCACGTCGATTTGCGGCCCTATATTCTCTACAATGGCGAAGATACTTATGTCTTGCCCGGCGGGCTGACGCGCGTGGCCCTTAAAAAAGGATCTCTGGTAGTCAATTCTTCACAAGGTGGGGGAAGCAAAGACACCTGGGTATTATACGACAGCGACGATCCACTTGTCCCATACAGATACCTTTCACAAACGCACTAACGCCGAGCCATCTTATGTTAAGCCGCGCTGCAGAATCCATTTACTGGATGAGTCGTTATCTTGAACGCGCCGAAAATGTCGCCCGCTTTATTGAGGTCAATTGTCACTTGATGCTCGACTTACCCGTTGAAGCCAAAGGTCAGTGGGAACCGCTTGTGCTCACCACAGGCGATCAGGACCTGTTCTACGAAAACTACGCAACGGACAACCAGGCCAGCGTCATCGACTTCCTGACATTTAGTCCCGTAAATCCCAACTCCATTATCTCCTGCTTGCAAAACGCCCGTGAAAATGCGCGTGCTATCCGAGAAATTATTTCAACGGAAATGTGGGAACAGATTAACAAATTCTACTTGCAGGTGCAAAACATCGACAAACCCCAGGCACAGGATGCTCCCCATACCTACTTTACAGATATCATCATGGCCAGCCACCTGTTCACTGGCATTCAGCGCAACACCCTGTCTCACAATGAAGCATGGCAATTTGCTCAACTGGGTCGGGACTTAGAACGCGCCGATAAGACCTCGCGCATCCTCGATGTCAAATACTTTTTTTTATTGCCCGAAGTTGATGATGTGGGCACGCCCTTTGACAATATCCAGTGGTCGGCATTGCTCAAATCTGCCAGTGCCCTCGAAATGTATCGCAAGCAATATGGCCCTATCGACCCCCATAATGTAGTCGATTTCTTGCTCTTAAACCGCGAATTTCCCCGCGCTATTCGATACTGTCTTTCCAGGGCCAATCAATCCTTGCACACCATATCGGGTACGCCCGAAGACTCTTTTCAAAACACGTCCGAACAAGTACTGGGTCGCCTGCTCGCCGAACTGGATTACACCAGTATAGATGAAATCATCACGCGGGGTCTGCACGAATACCTCGACGCATTTCAAACGCGGCTCAACCAGCTTGATAACGCTATTTTCGAAACCTTCTTCGCAACTGCGCCTTCCTCCACGACCGCCTGAAATCTTCCTCTTTTTTTGTTGTCCGGGGAACCAGCTTTGTCCAAAACCCCAATTGCCGATATTATGCCCGAAGGGTATGCCATCGAACCCGGTTCTTACGACGAAATGTGGGACCAAAAAGATGGGGTGCGCGCCCATTGGCATCCCTTTTTTCACGCAATAGAACGCATGGGCAGCAAAGAACTGGCGCGCCGCCATCAGGAAGCGCGATTGTTGCTCCGCGAAAACGGCGTTACGTACAACGTACACGGCAATCCCGATGGCTTGCACCGACCCTGGGAACTCGATCCTATCCCCCTCCTGCTTCAGGCAAATGACTGGACCCATATTGCGCGAGGTGTATCTCAACGCGCCGAATTACTCAACCTCGTGCTCAAGGACATCTACGGTCCCCAAACACTCATCCGAGAGGGCCTTTTACCCTTTGAACTCATCTACAATCACGCTGGTTTTTTGAGATCCTGCAAAGATGTCTTTTTGCCTGTTGAACATCAATTGCGCGTCTATGCCGCCAATCTCGCGCGGGGACCCGATGGACAGATGTGGGTTTTGTACGACCACACACAGGCACCTTCGGGCCTGGGATACGCGCTCGAAAACAGAACCGCGATATCGCGCATCATGCCCGTCTTGTTCAACGACTGCAATGTGCGACGCCTGGCCGATTTTTTTCGCACCTTTCAGGCTGGCCTGTCTCAAATTGCTCCTCAGAATAAAGAAAACCCCCGGATCGTTGTACTGACCCCGGGACCTTTTAACGCCACCTATTTTGAGCATGCATATCTCTCGGCTTATCTGGGTTATACCCTTGTGCAAGGCGATGACCTCACCGTGCGCGATGGGCGCGTGTGGCTCAAATCCATCGATGGCTTGCATCCCGTCGATATCATTTTGCGCCACATTAATGACGATTTTTGCGACCCATTGGAACTCAACGAAGAATCGAAACTCGGCGTTGCCGGTCTGCTCAATGCTGTGCGAAATGGGCATGTAGTCATTGCCAATCCCCTGGGCAGTGGCATGCTCGAAAATCTGGGCTTGATGCCTTTTTTGCCCGGCATTGCACAACACTTGCTGGGCGAAGATCTCATCCTGCCCTCAATAGCCACCTGGTGGTGTGGGCAAGTGCGGGAAATGAACTATGTGCTCGATCATCTCGACAGCCTGGTTCTCTGTCCAATTGATCAGCAATCCGCTATTCCCCGCGTCTTCGGCGCCTTGCTCAGCCGATCCGAGCGCGAAGTCTGGCGCGATCGCATCAGGGCAAATCCCACCCATTACGCAGGCCTGGAACACGTCAGCTTTGCAACGGCGCCTTCCCTGATCAACGGCCATCTCGAATCTCGCTACACCACCCTCACAGCCTTTGCAGTCTCCCATCAAAATACATACTCGGTAATGCCCGGAGGCCTCACGCGCAGCGCACCCGAGCGCGAGAATTTTGTCGTTCCTACGCATGCGTTTGTTCACAGCAAAGACACCTGGGTAATCGACGGTCATCCACACCGGAACTTTGGCGCATGAATTATCGCATCACACATCAGAGCCACTACGAATATGCAGAGACCGTAGGCCTGTCTCACAATCAAGCCCGATTGAGCCCGCGCAGTTTTTTCAATCAGACATGCTTGAATAGCCACATCACCATCAATCCACAGCCAGCATCTTTTCGCGAGCGAAAAGATTTTTTTGGCAATCGCACCGCCTATTTTTCCATCGAACAACCCCACAATATCCTCTCAGTCACAGCCGAAAGCGATGTGCATATCGTATCGCAAACCCAATTGACCAGCGATATGTCCTGGGAAACCGTGTGTCATATCCTCAAAACCACTACCGTTCCCGACCTTCTTTCAGTGCGCCAATTTGTACTGGATTCTCCCAAAGCCACTACCGTCCCCGAGTTGACAAAATATGCAGAACCGTCATTTTCTAAAGACCGTCCCTTTATAGAAGCGGTTAGCGACCTCACCCAACGCATCTACAACGACTTTGAATACGTACCAGGATTCACTACCATATCCACACCATTATCCGATGTGTTCAAACACCGCAAAGGCGTGTGTCAAGACTTTGCCCACCTGGCTATCGGTTGCCTCCGCGCTATGGGTCTGGCCGCGCGCTATATAAGCGGCTATCTCGAGACCCTGCCCTCTCCCGGCAAAGAACGCCTGATTGGCACGGATGCCTCCCACGCCTGGTTCTCTGTGTACCTGCCCAATCACGGCTGGATCGACTTTGATCCGACCAACAACCTCCTGCCCGGTGACCGGCACATCACCGTGGCCTGGGGCCGAGACTTTGCCGACGTCACCCCTCTCAAAGGCGTAGTCCTGGGCGGTGGTCAACACGCACTCACGGTATCTGTCACCGTAGAACCGATTGAGGGAAAATTTGCGCTCGCTTAAGGAAAAAATAAAACAATCCTACCGGATCCAGCAGGACTGTTATTTTTCATTTTTACTGTAGTTTTATTTACGCCTCTACAACCGCCTTCATAACCGTCACTTTCTCCAGACGCTCAGGAATCGGATCAAACCCAACACCGGGTGTCTCATCCAGTACCACATTACAATTCTCATCCTGCTCAATCCACCGATCTGTAATATCCTCAACATAGAACTTGCGGGATGGAAACACATCTGCTGGATAGTTAAATCCCGGCAGCGTACCCAACGCCGCACAAATCCCAGCACCAACTCCACTCTCCAGCATCCCGCCCACCCAGGCATCTATACCCGCATCGCGCGCCATATCGTGAATTTTCACAGCATTTAACAAGCCACCCACGCGACCGGGTTTTACATTGATCACGCGACAGGCGCCAATTTTCAATGCGAGTTCAAAATCCCGAGGGCGTTTTACCGACTCATCCAAACACACAGGCGTCTCAATTTGGCTTTGCAACTCCGCATGCTCAATCAGGTCCAGATGATCTAAGGGCTGCTCAATCATCGCCAAATTGAACTGATCAAATGCCCTGAGCGTATCAAAATCCGCATTCAAATCATATCCCGAATTGCAATCCACATGAATCACGGGATCGGGAAAAGCCGAGCGCACGGCTTTGAGCATCTTGATATCCCATCCGTGTCGTACCTTCAATTTGATCCGCGGATATCCCATATCCACAGCACCCTGGATCAGTGACAGAAGCTCATCAACCGTATCCTGCACACCAAAATCAGCACCACATGCCACCGTAGGATCGGTTGCGCCCAGCGACTGCCAGAGTGGTATGCCCTTCAACACGCTATCCAATGCCCACCACGCGGTTTCCACAGATGCTTTGGCAAAAGGATTGCCCTTAAACACCGCAATCCGCGCCATCAGTTCCGCTGCCGTCTCTATTTGCTCTCCTACCAGATGCGGCAAGAAAAATTCCCGCGCTGTCTCATACACAGATCGTGCCGACTCGGACGAATAAGTCGGCGCGTAAAACGGCGTAGCCTCACCCCAAGCAGCGGTTCCTCCACCCGAGAGTTTAACCATCACCGAATGAATCGTCGCATCCTCGCCATAAGCCGTGCGCCACGGCGAAATCAGCGGCAACTCGACATATCGAATTTCCGCAGCATCAATTTTCACAGGAAAATCCTTTCAATAGCAGTCCATCTATACAATGCAGGGGCAGTGCCCCCGTGCCCGCCCGTTGGGTAGCCGAGCAGGGTTTTCTTGATTAGTCACGACAATTCTTGACACGCGAGATCAAATCGGCTATTATTTTCGGCAATTCTGGAAAAATTCCTCTGTAAACACAAAGGAAAGCGGATACAAGATTGGAAGTAGCGGATAGATGTCACTGATCATCCATTTGTCATTACATTAACGCATGATTAACGCATGATCAAGAGCTTTGCAGACAAGCGCACCGCGGCTATCTTTGCGGGACATGCTGTTCGAGGCCTGCCTCTGCAACTCCAGCAACGGGCACGGACGAAGCTTCTGGCGATTGATGCTGCTAATAGGCTCAACGACTTGCTTACACCACCTGGCAATCGTCTCGAGGCTTTACGAGCGGATCGTCGAGGGCAATACAGTATTCGCATCAATAACCGATGGCGTATCTGCTTCGTCTGGCGCGATGGTGCATCGTGGAAGGTCGAGATCGTTGACTATCATTGAGGAGATAAATGATGACCATTAAACGCGAAGAACTGGACCGGCGAAAGGTTGACTTCTCGGAAGTCACAACCGGACAGCTACTATCTCCGGTACATCCTGGCGAGATCCTGCGCGATGAGTTCCTTATTCCGATGAATCTCAGTGTGGCTCGCCTTGCTCAAGGTATCAAGGTTTCTGAGAAGGACTTAGACGCTATCGTACATGGAATCAATGGAATTACAATCGATACCGCGCTACGCCTTGGTCACTACTTTGGCATGACGCCTGAGTTCTGGATGAATCTTCAAACCCGCTACGATCTCGATGTCGCCGAGCACACAGTACGTCTCAAAATTGAGCGGGAGATAGAGCCGTATGCTGAGCTCGCACCCTCTCTCAACTCAGCACGGCAAATGGACGCAACATGATATGCAAAACTTCATGTGTGCTTTCCAAACCGATTAATACCAATAAACAGAGAGAACAAGCAACAATCCTGCTAAATCGTCGCCAGATAGATTCCGGGGTAATCTCATACTGCGATCACCTCATCAAAGCGTTTATCCTCACGCACCGTGACGATCCAACACCTTTGCTGTTTTATGAGATCTATACGAATTCGCACGGTGCAACGGCGTATTGCCAAAAATGTTCTCCGCATTGACCTCGGCACCGTGTTCAATCAACATCTTTGCCATCCCAGGAAAGTCATGTACCGCCGCATAGTGCAACGGCGTATTGCCAAAAATGTTCTTCTCGTTGACCATAGCCCCGTATTTGAGCAATACCTTTGCCGTTTCAGGAGCGTCGTACGCCCTTGCCGCATAGTGCAACGGCGTATCGCCATTTTGGGCCTTTGTGTTTGCATCAAGACCTTTTCTCAGCCATTTCTCCACTGTCACAAAAGCGTTTCTACTGGCCGCCTCGTGTAGTAACATCTGATCAGAGCTATCCTGCGCGTTAACATTAACTTCTTTTTGTTTTTTATTCATATCTTCCTCCCAATTGGGTTGTGGTGTCTGATGGATGATGTTGATAATTTTTTATCCCATCAGGCCACCGTAATTTAACAAACCACCATTCGGCGGTCTTATTACCTATCAATGGATTTAATAATTAACAATTAAAATAGCTATTCAGTAATTTCTATTCGGCCCTTTATCTTTAGCTACCCTCTACCATAAAGATCTGCCCCTTCAGAGGAACAATATACTAAAACGAAATTCATAAGTAAAACTAAAAATAAATATAATATAAAATAATAATACATCTCTATACCATTCTCTTTCTTTTTCTATTTATTACACTAAGAGGATCTTCAAAGTCCTGTATTTGAGTGCCTTGTGGTAGTGCCAATCGGTGCTGTGCGTCGTTCACATCGGTCCTTTCGATTGTGTCGTAGTATCGGGCGGTGCAGATGCCTTTGTTGAAGTATCTTCGTTTTTTTCTTTCGGTGATTCCCCGTTTACCTTGCCTGTATCAAGTTGTGCTGGCGCATTCTCTACGGGGAGTTCTGTCTGCGGAGGTTTGCCACCTGGCTGCACTTCTAAATCAGGAGTTCTCATAGCCGGTAGAAAAACATCCTGTTTGGTTGGCTCTACCTGCGGTACCGGTGGGGGTTCAAACGTGGCTTCTTCGTGGTGCGTGCGCGACGTGATCCAATACGCGAGCACTACAAATGCAACCAAAACCCCACATAACAATATCCAAAACAGGCCCTTCTTTCGACCTGCCCGCTCAGTCTCCTCGCGCTGTTTGGGCGCCTCTTGGGCAATATCAACGGGAAGCATTTCTACCCCACAATCGGCCTTCGGAGTGTAGAGCAACACCGTCGTATTGTCCTGATTGGAATGTCCGACCTCTTCCACAGCCTGGATGAGTGCATCGGCGACTTCTGACAAAGTTGCGTCCTGCATATTCTGTAAAATACCCGCGATCTCCCCATCCTCAAGCGTCATTAAACCATCACTCGCCAATAACAGACGATCACTTTTCCGAACAGCAACAGGTTGCGATGAGACATCAATCAGGTGAATTTCATCGCCCATAACCGCCGAACGCAGGGCATGGCGTTTGGGATCCGTCGCCGCTTCTTCCTCAGTCATACGCCCAACCGCCACCAGGTTCGCAAGCACAGGTGCCATAGAGTGATCGGCATTGAGACGGCGCAACTTGCCATCGCGGAACAACCACAAGGGGGAATCGCCCACGCTGATCCAGTCGAGTCCGTGTTGTGAAACAACGGCTGCGACCACAGTCGATCCCATGCCCTCCAATTCAGGGTTTTCTTTGATTGCTTCGGCGAGAGCATCATTGGCCGCATTGAGACAAGCACGCAGACGATCCGGCACCGGTCCATCCGTGCAGTGATAGGTCTCCACAAAGGTTTTGACCACCGTCCTGCTCGCCGTATCGCCGCTGACGTGTCCACCCATCCCATCGGCTATCAATAATACCTCACTTCCATCAGCATCGGGATCACCCGGCTCAATCAGACCGTAATCGTCCTCCTGATATTCCCGCCCACCGGGAATTTGCTGCGCGGCAAATCGTCCGTCTAAAAGGTCCATATACTTCCTCTTATCGCGTACTCTACCTGAGCACGATTGTCGATATTAACGATTATATGCGCTCATGGTCTCCACCGGGCCGCGTTCAAAACTGACCACAGATGGATTATCCAGCCCATCCAGATAAACCACAGGATGGCCGCCAAAACAAATTGGAAAAGGGCAATTAGCAAACGCCCCTGAAGCAACTGGCCCAAACCCGGAATAAAAAAGCTACACAAAGCTGCCAGAACATTACCGCCCGAACCTTGCCCCGCCATAATATTTTCTCCTTTTCATCTGCACTGATCAAGCCGCTTTACCCTGCATCTGATCTATCACCTTAACTGCACAAGACCTCTTTTAAAAAAAATTCCATCTTCATTTATCTACCCTTCCCTACAAAAGAGGTAAAGGAGTAAAGAATCAAGAGTTAAAAACGCCGGACAATCCGAAAACCGACGCTGCTGTACCGGTTCCCGGCGGTGTACCTGCTGCGATTCGCCGAACGCAAGCTCCTCGGTTCGTCGTACCACGAACCACCACGCAATACGCGAATATCGCAGTTCTGAGACTTCCATGCAGAACCGTCAGTGGGTGCTCCCGAATAGCTATCTTTATAACAATCCTGTGTCCATTCCCATACATTCCCATGCATATCATACAACCCCCAAGGGTTTGCTCGCTTTGTCCCCACGCTATGACCATACTTCTCACCCAACGCATTATCAGCATACCACGCATAATGTTTCAATTGGCTCTCATCATCACCAAAAGACCAACGCGTACGCGTCCCTGCCCGACACGCATACTCCCACTCTGCTTCAGTAGGCAAACGATATACTTTTGAACCCGCCGCCGCGTTCAACCGACCAATAAATTTTTGAACATCATTCCAAGAGATATATACCGCTGGATTATTCGCACCTGAACGCACATAACGCTTGATTTTGAATATTCCCTGCCAAGGCCGCGTTCTCATCACACTCTCCCACTGGCCTTGCGTTACTTCACACTTACCCAACCAAAATCCCTCGCTTATCCGCACCATATGGACTGGACCTTCATTATCATAGCGGTCCTTCTCAGAGGACGGAGAACCCATTTTAAATGTCCCAGGCTTTATCCACACAAACTCCAGACCATGCCTGCTTTCCAAATTCTCAACCTTGTCCTGAAGTTCCAATTCCTCCTGACGTGCCGCCGCAGGGGGTGCAGAGCCTGTAGGCACCGAAGTCTTGGGACGCAGCACAACTGGGCTAGCAGAGATTGTACCTTCATTGACGTGCAGGGCCTGTGTCTCACCTTGCAACACAGCCCGCCATGCAACGATACTCTGCGGGCGGTCCCCTTCATCTACCTGCAACGCCCAATCTATCGCAGAAAGAAACTCCTCGCTCACTTGCCCCGCGTATCGCTCAATCACTGGAATAAGCGGATCATTCCGCATACGATCTGTCGCATCATCCGGCACCTCACCCGTCAGTGCGCGATAACATACGCCTCCCAACGCATAGATATCCGTCCATGGCCCCTGATCTCCCCGACTCGAATACTGCTCTATAGGCGCATATCCCGGCGTGATGATCGACGTAACTGAACGGCTCCTTGCTCCTATCGCCTGACGCGCTGAACCAAAGTCCAACAACACTGGCGAATTGTCCTCATCACGAATGATGATATTGCCAGGCTTTATATCCCGATGTAGAAAATCAGCCCCATGCACCACTTCCAGACCATCAAGAAGCGGATATAGTATCGATCTGAGTTCAGCTTCTCTCAATGTCCCTTTGCGTTCCAGCAACGCCGACAAGGTCTCACCTTCAGCATATTCCATCACGATATACGCTGTGCCATGTGCCTCAAAGAAACGATGTATTTTAATGATATGGCGATGATCGAACCGGGCTAAGGCGCGGGCTTCATCTAAGAAACGACCCAATCCCCATTCAAAATCATCGTGAAACTGACTGGCCTGCGGAGCAACGCTATTATTGCTTGCACGGGTGGCAATATCGGATGGGAGGTATTCCTTGATAGCAACGGCTTTGTCCAAGTTGTGATCAAAGCCGAGATAGGTCATGCCGAATCCCCCGAAGCCGAGCACGCGTACCAGTTCGTATTCCTGGAGCCGGTGGCCCTGGGGCAGAGCATTGAGAGGTTGTTGAGCGTCGTTCATACCATCTCCAATTATTTCAAAAATTAGCTTATTTCACCTTCGCTCACCGTAAAGGCACAATACTACTACTGTTCAAGAGCCAGCTTCCACGCCCCCATCAGACAGGTACCGCCGATGATAACACGGCGATCACATCCAATTACCAATCATTGACCGTCGTTGCTACGCAGGACATGGTTTCGGTCATTGTCGGAGTAGCCCGCTTATTAAATCAACAGCCTATCATTCCCAATACGAATGCCTTTATGATTAAGAACACCACTACCAGCACTAAGCATCCACCACTTCCAGATCTCGTTTTTTTGTCCTTATAGAGAGGCTGGCGCAAGCTCTCATTATGACATTGGTGTAAGACCTCAGCTATCTCATGTGCATTTTTACCCACCGCAATGTCCAGTGGTGTGCTACCGGAATTGTTCTTTGTGTTGACTTCGGCACCCCAATTCAGTAAAATATCAGCCATCTCACGAGCATTTTCTCGCACCGCACGGTGCAGCGGCGTCTCGCCATATTTGTCCTTCACGTTGACTTCAGCTCCCTGATTCAGCAATACTTCTGCTGCCTCATGTGCATTTTCCATCGCAGCCCAATGCAGTGGCGTCTGGCTATATTCGCTTTTCGTGTTGACTTCAGCATCCCAATTCAGTAAGACCTTGGTCATCTCACAAGCATTTTTCATCGCAGCCCAATACAGCGGCGTCTCGCCATATTTGTTTCTCGTGTTGACTTCAGCACCATGACTCAGTAACATGGCCGCTATCTCATGGGCATTTTTTCCTGCTGCCGCATAGTGCAGCGGAGTAAAGCCATCATTGTCCTGCGCATTGACCTCTGCCCCTTGCTTCAGTAAGGATATAGTCATCAAGGGTAGGCTCATAGCCGCTGCATGGTGCAGGTCGGTCCCACCATCATCGTCCACTGCATCCGGGGATGGCACGCGGCCCACCTCTGCGACAAATACCTCTTCCTCACGCTTTTCTTCAGTAGCCCTAATGGCAGTATCATCAACCGCTTCACGCTTTTCTGCTTCCATCGAATCATCTGTCGAATTACCTATCAGTGCAGTACGCCAGGTACCGATATTTTGCGGACGATCACCTTCATCTACCGCCAATGCCCAATCTATCGCCAGAAGAAATCCAGCATCCACTTGCTCCGCACACCGCTCAACCACTGGAATGAGCGGGTCATGGCGTACTCTTTCTGTCGCATCATCCGGCACCTCTCCTGTCAATGCTCGGTAACACACACCACCCAACGCATAAATATCCGTCCAGGGTCCCTGATTCCCACGACTCGAATACTGCTCTATTGGCGCATAACCCGGTGTGATAATTGACGTAACCGAACGGCTCCTTGCTCCCATCGCCTGACGCGCTGAACCAAAGTCCAACAACACGGGAGAATTGTCTTCATCGCGGATGATGATGTTGCCCGGCTTTATATCCCGATGCAAAAAATTAGCCCGATGTACCACCTCCAGGCCATCCAGAAGCGGATATAGTATCGCTCTGAGTTCGGCCTCTGTTAGCGTCCCCTTGCGTTCCAGAAACGCTGCCAAGGTTTCTCCTTCAGCATATTCCATCACGATATACGCTGTGCCATGTGCCTCAAAGAAACGATACACTTTAATAATGTTGCGATGGTCAAACCGGGCCAAGGCGCGTGCCTCATCCACGAAACGATCTAATCCCCACTCAAAATCACCTCGAAACTGGCTCGCTTGTGGCACAACACTATTATCGCCTGTACGGGTAGCAATATCGGATGGCAGATATTCTTTAATCGCAACGGCTTTGTCCAGATTGTGATCAAAGCCGAGATAGGTCATACCAAATCCCCCAAAGCCGAGCACGCGTACCAGTTCGTATTCCTGGAGCCTGTGGCCTTGTGGCAGAGCATTGAGGGGGTGTTGTGCGCCGGTCATAGCATTTTCGTTTTTTTTAAGAATCAGCTTATTTTATCGTCCGCCATAACGCCGCAATACCTCCACTGTCTCGTAATTATTTTTTTCCACAGCATTGTGTAGCGGCGTATTGCCATATTTGTCCTTGGCGTTGACATCGGCTCCATGTTTGAGTAATACCTCCGCTGTCTCGTGATTATTTTTCCACCCCGCGTTGTGCAGTGGTGTATCGCCATAATTGTTCTTCGCATTGGCATCAGCACCGTGTTTGAGCAATACCTCTGCTATCTCATGAGCATTATTCGCCGCCGCTGTGTGCAGCGGCGTATGACCAGAATAGTTCTTCGCGTTGACATCAGCACCGTGTTTGAGCAATATCTCTGTCGTTTCAAGAGCGTTGTTCTCTACCGCAGTGTGTAACGGCGTAGAACCAGAGTTGTCCTTCTCGTTGGCATCAGCACCATATTTCAGCAATACCTCTGCTGTCTCATGAGCATTTTCCATTGCAGCAAAGTGCAGAGGCGTAAATCCAAAATTGTTCTTCGCGTTGACACCGGCATCCTGATTCAGCAAGGATATAGTCAGCATAGGCAGGTTCAATTTAGCTACAATGTGCAGATCGGTCTCATCCTTATCGTTCATCCCCCTTGGATACGGCATACGCCCCACTTCTGCGACAAATACCTGTCTCTGGCGCGTGCGTTCGACTTTTTCTGCTGCCAGTTTTGCTTTTTCCGCTGCTTGACGTTGCTTTTCCAATGCAGCTTGCGCCTGACGACGCTGATCAGCCTGACGTGCCGCAGACAAACGACCTTCTAAATCTGACAACATTGACGCATCATCATCAACTGCTCGGATAGAATCCACATACCTACCCGCCATATCAAAATCATTATGCCCCAACACTTCCTCAAATTTCCTCTCATATGCCGCTATTTTAGCCTGACGACGCTCTGCCTCCTCAATAGCTTGTCTTTCTCTTTCCGCTTCCTGTGCTTGACGACGCTGATCGGGGAGATATTCATAGTGATAATAATAGACACCTCCTATCAACAGAGCGAAAAGGCAGGCAAACGCAGCAAATAATTTCTCTTTGGGCTTCTTGGGAGAATGCACAGGTGGGGCATCATCTCTCTCTTGATCCTGCACTTCTGATCGGGCTACGGTTTCAGACCTTGTGACTGACAGTTCCTCATCCACACTGCCTGGGACCTCCCCCTCCAGCGCAACACGCCAAGCTGCCACACTTTGCGGGCGGTCCCCTTCATCCACTGCCAACGCCCAATCTATCGCCGAGAGAAGCCCAGCACTCGCTTGACCTGCACATCGCTCAAAAACTGGAATGAGTGGATCATTTCGTACCCGGTCTGTCGCATCATCCGGCACTTGACCTGTCAATGCGCGATAACACACGCCGCCCAATGCATAAATGTCCGTCCAGGGTCCTTGATCTCCCCGACTCGAATATTGCTCTATAGGTGCATAACCCGGCGTGATAATTGATGTAACTGAACGGCTTCTGGTACCGATTGCCTGACGCGCTGAACCAAAGTCCAGTAACACGGGCGAATTGTCTTCATCGCGAATGATGATGTTCCCCGGTTTTATATCTCGATGCAAAAAAACAGCCCGGTGCACCACATCCAAACCATCAAGTATCGGATATAGTATAGCTTTGAGTTCAGATTCTCTCAGCGGCCCCCTGCGTTCCAGAAATGCCGCCAAGGTCTCTCCCTCGGCATATTCCATCACAATATATGCCGTGCTATGCGCTTGAAAAAAATGATGCACACGAACAATGTTTGGATGTTGGAAACGCGCCAATATTCTCGCTTCATCTATAAACCGCTCCAGCCCCCACTCAAAGTCTGACGCGGCTTGAGGTGACTGTGGCACTACCGACAGGTCGTATTCACGGGTCGCAAGGTCAGAAGGCAAATACTCTTTAATCGCCACGGGAATATCCAGCGCGATATTCCAGCCGAGATAAGTGATGCCAAAACCACCTTGACCTAAGACGCGGTGAAATTCAAAGTCCTGTATACGGGTACCTTGTGGCAGTGCCAATCGGTGGTGTGCGTCGTTCACCTCGTTCCTTTCGATTGGGCTGTGGTGTCGAGTGTTGTTGATCGCTTCGCTGGAATATCTTCGGTTTCTTTCTTCGGTGATTCCTCATTCACCTTGCCTGTGTCGAGTTGTGCTGGCGCATCCTTTGCAGGTGGCTCTGCCTGTGGGGATTTGCCCTCCGGTTGCACTTCCGGTAAATCAGGAGTTCTCGTAGCAGGTGGAGAAACATCCTGTTTGGTTGGCTCTACCTGCGGTGCAGGTGGGGATTCAGACGCTGCTTCTTTGTGGTGCGTGCGCGACGTGATCCAATACGTGATTACTCCAAGTGCAATCAAGATCCCGCATAACAATATCCAAAATAGGCCCTTCTTTCGCCCTGATCGCTGAGTCTCCTCGCGCTGTCTGGACTCCTCCTCGGCAGTATCGACGGGAAGCGTTTCCACCCCACAATCGGCCTTCGGAGCATAGAGCAACACCGTCGTATTGTCCTGATTGGGATGTCCGACCTCTTCCACAGCTTGGATGAGTGCATCGGCGACTTCTGACAAAGTTGCGTCCTGCATATTCTGTAAAATACCCGCGATCTCCCCATCCTCAAGCGTCATTAAACCATCACTCGCCAATAACAGGCGGTCGCTTTTCCGAATCGCAACAGGTTGCGATGAGACATCAATCATGTGAATCTCATCGCCCATAACCGCCGAACGCAGGGCATGGCGTTTGGAATCCGTCGCCGCTTCTTCCTCGGTCATGCGCCCAACCGCCACCAGGTTCGCAAGCACAGGTGCCATAGAGTGATCAGCATTGAGGCGGCGCAACTTGCCATCGCGGAACAACCACAAGGGGGAATCGCCCACACTGATCCAGTCGAGTCCGTGTTGTGAAACAACGGCTGCGACCACAGTCGATCCCATGCCCTCCAATTCAGGGTTTTCTTTGATTGCTTCGGCGAGAGCATCATTGGCCGCATTGAGACAAGCACGCAGACGATCCGGCACCGGTCCATCCGTGCAGTGATAGGTCTCCACAAAGGTTTTGACCACCGTCCTGCTCGCCGTATCGCCGCTGACGTGTCCACCCATCCCATCGGCTATCAATAATACCTCACTTCCATCAGCATCGGGATCACCCGGCTCAATCAGACCGTAATCGTCCTCCTGATATTCCCGCCCACCGGGAATTTGCTGCGCGGCAAATCGTCCGTCTAACAGATCCATATACTTCCTCTTATCGCGTGCTATACTTGAGCGCGATTGTTGGTATTAAAGTGTATGCGCTTACGGCCTCCGCCGGGCGGCGTTCAGAACCGACCACAGGTGGATCAACCAGCCCATCCAGATAAACCACAGGATGGCCCGAAAAACCCTCACATACCCCAAAATCCTCATCATCATTTCTTCTCCCACATCCCCAAAAAGCAAAGTAGTAAGAACTAAAAACGCCGGGTAACTCGAAAACCCCAATGGACAGCACGGACCTCGGGAGAGTAGCGGAAGCGGTCAGCCGAGCGGAGGTCTCTCGGCTTGCTGCTCCACGCACCGCCACGCAACACGCGTTCAGCGCAGTCCTCAGACGCCTGCGCAGAACCGTCAGCAGGTAATCCCGAATAGCTATCTTTATAACAATCCTCAGTCCATTCCCACACGTTGCCCAACACATCATACAAACCAAAATTATTTGCCTCGTAATTTCCCACTGGTGATGTCCCATAATAACCATCGTCACACGATGCAACAGTCCAGCTACTATTATATCGTTTCGCTGTCTCATCCGCACCATTCCCATAACGGCACTGATCATTTGCCGGTTCTCTCCAATAACGAGCTGTCACCGATCCAGCTCGCGCCACATACTCCCACTCTGACTCGCTCAGTAAACGATACGATTCACCTGTCCGTTGCGACAACCACGACACATAAGACTGAGCATCTTTCCAACTCACATTGATCACCGGATGGTTCCCTCGTCCCCAGCCCTCATCATCTGGAATATACCCCCTACAACCACCAGCAGACACGCACGCATCCCACTCGCCAAAGGTCACTTCATACATACCCACTGCTAACCTATAATCTATCCTCACACGATGAATAGGCCCCTCATCATCATCACGGTCCCACTCCCAACTAGGTGATCCCATTGTAAACGAACCCAACGGCACCTCTACCATCTGTGGACATTCTCCACAGTCTCTGAATGTCCTGTTCACTAAGCGTTGACGCGCCTCCGACAAGCGACCTTCCAAATTTGACAACATTGACGCATTACTATCAACTGCTCGGATAGAATCTACATACCTACCCGCCATATCAAAATCATTACGTCCCAACGCCTCCTCAAACTTCATCTTATATCGTGTGATTTTATCCTGACGCTCAGCAGCTTGTCTGGCGCTTTCTGCTTCCTGATCCTGACGTTGCTTCTCTGCTTGCTCTGCCGCCAGTCGCGCTCTTTCTGCTGCTTGCTCCTGGCGCTGCTTCTCAGCTTGCTCTGCCGCCAACCTTGTTTTTTCTGCTGCCAACTCTTGACGCTGCTTTTCCAACACGGCCAACTCTTGACGCTGCTTCTCGGCTTGATCAATATAAATTATGCCTACAATCAGGACAGCAACCACACTTATGACCACTGCAAGCAGCTTTCCTCTTGTGTGTTTTTTTCTTTCCGATGGGGATGCATCAGGCTGCATCCTAGCCGTGCTAACAACTGCCTCACGCTTCTCTTCTTTCAAGGGAGGGGCAGGCACAGACACCGTGACTGATGGTTGAACATTCTCAATCCTCGGTGTCTCTTCTCCCAATACAGTACGCCATACACTGATACTTTGCGGACGATCACCCTCATCTACCACCAACGCCCAGTCTATCGCTGATAAAAACCCTGAGTTCGCTTGACCCGCACAGCACTCAACCACTGGAATCAAAGGATCATTCCGTACCCTATCCGTAGCATCGTCAGGAACTTCACCGGTCAACGCACTATAACATACACTACCCAACGCATAGATGTCTGTCCAAGGACCCTGATTCCCACGACTGGAATACTGCTCTATCGGCGCATATCCCGGCGTGATGATTGACGTAACCGAACGGCTCCTTGCTCCCATCGCCTGACGCGCTGAACCAAAGTCCAGTAATACAGGCGAATTATCTTCATCACGAATGATGATGTTGCCCGGCTTTATATCTCGATGCAAAAAATCAGCACGATGCACCACCTCCAGACCATCCAGAAGCGGATATAGTATCGCTCTGAGTTCTGATTCCTTCAGTATCCCTTTGTGTTCCAGAAATGCCGATAAGGTCTCACCCTCAGCATATTCCATCACGATATACGCCGTGCCATGTGCTTCAAAGAAACGATACACTTTAATAATGTTGCGATGGTCAAAGCGGGCTAAGGTACGCGCTTCATCTAAGAAACGCTCCAAGCCCCACTCAAAATCATCTTGAAATTGGCTCGCTTGTGGGACAACGCTATTATTGCTTGTACGGGTGGAAATATCTGATGGCAGGTATTCTTTGATGGCTACAGCTTTGTTCAGATTGTGGTCAAAGCCAAGATAGGTCATGCCGAAGCCGCCGAAGCCGAGCACGCGTACCAGTTCGTATTCCTGTAGTCGGTATCCTTGAGGCAAGGCCTGGATCGGGTGTTGTGCGTCGTTCATAGCATTTCCGATATTTTATATTTATTGTCCACCGTAACGTCTCAATATCCCCGCCGTACGAGGAGAACGCATTCTCGCATCGTGCAACGGTGTCTCGCCTAAATTGTCCTTCGCATTGACATCGGCACCATGTTTGAGCAATAGCTCTGCAAACTTATGAGAATTTATGTTCCAAGCAGCCCAGTGCAACGGTGTGCGGCCATCTTTATCCTTCGTGTTGGGATCGGCACCATATTTAAGCAATAGCTCTGCCATCTCAACAGAAATTTGGTTATTCTTCGCATTGTGCGCTCCAGTGTGTAGCGGCGTCAAGCCCCCGTTGTCCTTCGCATTGACATCGGCACCGTGTTTAAGCAATAGCTCTGCCATCTCAACTATCTTAGTCTCATCAGAGGAGTTATACATAATACTGCTGTGCAGTGGCGTCCCACCAAAATTGTTCTTCGCATTGACATCAGCACCATGTTTGAGCAATAACTTGAAGATATCAAGAGCAACTTCTGCTTTCTTACGAAACTCATCACCTCTTTTTTTTTCAAAACTGGAATACTTTCTTGACTGGATTACCGCACTAACATGTGTCTGTAACACTTCGTGCAGTGGCGTCCCACCAAAATTGCTCTTTGCGTTGACATCGGCACCTTGTTTGAGCAATAGCTCTACTACCTCACGACTACATTTCCTCACAGCATTGTACAATGGCGTATGACCATCTCTGTCTTGCGCATTAGGGTCAGCCCCGTGCTTGAGCAATACTTCTGCTGTCTCAGGAGCATTTTTATAGGCCGCATCATGCAGCGATGTTCTGCCCGTCTTGGGATCCCGCCACTTCGCCAGTCGTCTTGTTTTTTCAGCCTCTTGCTCCTGGCGCCGCTTCTCAGCTTGCTCTGCCGCTAGTCGCGCTCTTTCTGTAGCCCGCTCCTGATGCTGCTTTTCCAACAAGGCCTGCTCCTGACGTTGCTTTTCTAACGCTGCTTGCTCCTGACGTTGCTTCTCTGCTTGCTCGGCTGCCAATCTTGCTTTTTCTTCTACCAACTCTTGGCGCTGCTTTTCCAATGCCACTTGCTCTTTCTGCTGTTTCTCAGCTTGATCAATATAAATTATGCCTGCTATCAGGACAGCAACCACACTTCCGATCACAGCAAGCAACTTTCCTCTTGTTCCCCTTTCCCTTTCTGATGGAAATGCATCAGGCTGCCTCATGGTTTTGCCAACAACTGCCTCACGCTTCTCTTCTTCCAATGGAGAGGCAGGCACAGACGCCGTGACTGATGGTTGAACATTCTCAATCCTCGGTGTCTCTTCTCCCAACGCAGTTCGCCAGACATTTATACTTTGCGGACGATCACCCTCATCTACAGATAACGCCCAATCTATCGCAGATAAAAAACTCGCACTCTCTTGACCCGCACACAGCTCAGATACCGGAATTAAAGGATCATTCCGCACCCTATCCGTCACATCATCTGGCACTTCACCAGTCAATGTACGATAGCATACACCTCCTAACGCATAGATGTCCGTCCAAGGACCCTGATCACCTCGACTCGAATACTGCTCTATCGGCGCATATCCCGGTGTGATGATCGACGTAACCGAACGGCTCCTTGCTCCCATCGCCTGACGCGCTGAACCAAAGTCCAACAATACTGGTGAATTGTCCTCGTCTCGGATGATGATGTTACCAGGCTTTATATCTCGATGCAAAAAATCAGCACGATGCACCACCTCCAGACCATCCAGAAGCGGATATAGTATCGCTCTGAGTTCGGCTTCTGTTAGCGTCCCCTTGCGTTCCAAAAATGCTGCCAAGGTCTCACCCTCGGCATATTCCATCACGATATAGGCTGTGCTGTGTGCCTCAAAGAAACGATATACTTTAATAATGTTGCGATGATCAAAACGAGCCAAGGTGCGTGCTTCGTCTAAGAAACGCTCCAATCCCCACTCAAAATCATCTTGAAACTGGCTGACTTGCGGAGCAACGCTGTTATCGTTTGTACGGATAGCAATATCAGATGGGAGGTATTCCTTGATGGCCACGGCTTTGTTCAGATTGTGGTCAAAGCCGAGATAGGTCATGCCAAATCCGCCAAAGCCGAGGACACGTACCAGTTCATATTCTTGAAGCCGATACCCCTGAGGCAGAGCATTGAGAGGTTGTTGTGCTTCGTTCATAGCATTTCCGATTATTTAAAAATTAGCTTATCTCACCTTCAAACCACCTTAACGATGCAATACTTTTACCGCTTCAAGAGCATCGCTACCAGCTACATCATACAAGTAACCGACCAGATATAGAAAATAAAAAAAGCGCATTGAGAAGACCTATACGCTCGATAAAAAATGCTGTGCTCTGAGTTTATCAAAGGGATTGACAGTTTGGGGTAAGGATCAAATCGTTTTTTTTTGAATGACCCCTACCCCAGACAACATTGGCGTCCTTAGGGCTACCACAGTGGCTACTGCACAAATATGTCAAAGCAGGCACTATAAGTTGATGACGCTGTTCATCTTTTCCAGAGATTACCTAATAGAGCAAGAAATGACTGTGCTTCGAGTTCTGCCTGCCTGGATATCAATATTTAAAATTTAATTTTCAACTCAAGCATCGCTATTCCACTATGTCCTAAATTCATGTCAATATCTAAACCAAATTGCATTAACTCAACTTTCTCCCAATTCTCTTTGCCTGGGAGCATCAGGCCTATTAAAAATCCCGTTGTTATGCCACCGAGCGTAAAGTAAGCCGCCTGTTTGTTATCCCAATCCCTGAATTCATACTTCTTATCTTCTGTTGGAACCCCTTCCTGTCCTTCAACCTGTTTATATTTTGAAAGTGTATAGATACCTGAACCTATCAGACCGCAAATAATAGTAGGTGTGAATAGAGGCTTATTGACACCAATACTGTGGTCTATCCGCTCGACATCGCTAAAAGTCACCATCCTCTGAAAATGGCTCTGCCCATCTTGTTTCATTTTCAAGCCATCTACCTCCATTGAGATCATAGAACCTGTGATGATAGTTCCATTTGCGAAAGTAACCCGAATACGGTCGCCAATTGTGAGATCAGATGAGTCAATACACATGGCAGGAGAACTCAAAATGAAAACAGTCATCAAGTGCCATACATAGTGCCATTTCATTGCTATTCCTCCTTAAAAAATGGATGATTATTCATAGTGGACATCAGTATAGAACCGAATCGGAACGTATATCAACGCCAACTAAAAGACCTGTGAGTGATTATAAATTAAAAATGTAAGACTCAGAACGTACGGGCGACACGAAATCCGATATAGGCATTCCGAATCTCACGCGTACCCCGACCACGATTTGCTGAGCGGAGATACCGTGGTTCGTTGTACCACGAACCACCGCGAATCACGCGAAAACCACAGTTCCCATACTCACGAGTTGCCCCATTACTCGATATTCGATTATAACTGTCGTTCCAACAGTCCTGAGTCCACTCTATTACATTGCCATGCATGTCGTACAAACCAAATTGGTTCGGTGAAAGCGTTCCCACCGGTAAGGTCTTTTTTCTAAATAGGCCTTTGTGACCAGTGTTGTATGTATAATTGCCATTGTAATTCGCTTGATCCGTAGATATAGTTGCTCCAAAATGAAATGGGGTCGTCGTTCCTGCACGCGCCACATATTCCCATTCCGATTCGCTCAATAATCGATAATGCTTGCCCGTCCGTTCAGATAACCACCGTATATAAGCCTGTGCATCGTTCCAACTCACATTGATCACGGGCCGGTTGCCTCGCCCCCAATTCTGATCAATAGGATAAGAGTTGTTACATCCTCCCGCATTCACACAGGCATCCCATTCCTCAAATGTCACTTCATAGACTCCCACGGCAAATGGCCTAGTGAAACGCACCTGACGTTGCGGACTTTCAGTATCCTTACGTCCGACTTCAGAGGACGGTGACCCCATAGTAAATGAACCAGATGGAACGACGATCATCTCAGGACACACGGAACAGTCCTTAAAACGTCGGCCAGGCTGAATATTGTTCAGGTTGTTTAGCGGGCTATGTGCAGTCACTACTGTCTCGGACAATGCATCTAAAACAACCTTAATGCGCATCTTCCTACCATTGCGCAATATTGACAGTTCGACTTCTGTACCAGGACGCACACGCCCGATCCGACTAGTCAACTCGGTTACGTCGCTCACCGAGTGACCATCAACTGCAATCGCAATATCATTGGTCTTGACACCTGCTCTGTCCGCAGCTTTTCCCGGTATTACCTGCTCAATTACCACGCCTTGGATATTGGACGCCCCTAAAGCCTTAGCTCGCACCGGATCTAAGTCACTAATCTGTACACCTAAAAATCCTCGACGCACATCACCGTGCAACACTGGTTCCTGTAGTTCTTCTTTTGTTTTCGCCTGCTCTTGACGCTGCTTCTCCAATGCTGCTTGCTCTTGACGCTGCTTCTCCAATGCTGCTTGCTCTTGACGCTGCTTCTCCAATGCTGCTTGCTCTTGACGCTGCTTCTCCAATGCTGCTTGCTCTTGACGCTGCTTCTCAGCTTGCTCTGCCGCTATTCGCGCTCTTTCTGCTGCCAATCTTGCTTTTTCTTTTTTCAGTCTTGCTTGTTCTGCTACTAACTCCTGACGCTGCTTCTCAGCTTGATCAATATAAATTATGCCTACAATCAGGACAACAACCACGCTTATGATCACAGCAAGTACCTTGCCTCTTGTCCCCCTTTCTCTTTCCGATGGAAATGCATCAGGCTGCCTCCCAGCTATGCTATCAACTATCTCACGCTTCTCTTCTTCCAATGGAGGGGCAGGCACAGACGCCGTGATTGACGGCTGAGCACTCACATTCCTTGGTATTTCTTCCCCCAACGCAGTACGCCATACACCTATACTTTGCGGACGATCACCCTCATCCACCACCAACGCCCAATCTATCGCAGATAAAAATCCAGAACTCGCTTGACCCGCACAAAGCTCAACTACTGAAATAAGTGGATCATCCCGAACACGATCCGTCGCATCATCTGGCACTTCACCAGTCAATGTACGATAGCATACACCACCTAATGCATAGATATCCGTCCAAGGACCCTGATCACCTCGACTCGAATACTGCTCTATCGGCGCATATCCCGGTGTGATGATCGACGTAACCGAACGGCTCTTCGCTCCCATCGCCTGACGCGCTGAACCAAAGTCCAGCAACACGGGCGAATTGTCCTCATCCCGGATGATGATATTGCCAGGCTTGATGTCCCGATGCAAAAAATCAGCACGATGCACCACCTCCAGACCATCCAGAAGCGGATATAGTATCGCTCTGAGTTCGGCTTCTGTTAGCGTCCCCTTGCGTTCCAAAAATGCTGCCAAGGTCTCACCCTCAGCATATTCCATCACGATATACGCCGTGCCATGTGCCTCAAAGAAACGATACACTTTAATAATGTTGCGATGGTCAAAGCGAGCCAAGGTGCGTGCTTCATCCAAAAAGCGCTCCAATCCCCACTCAAAATCATCTTGAAACTGGCTCGCTTGTGGGACAACGCTATTATTGCTTGTACGGGTGGAAATATCTGATGGCAGGTATTCTTTGATGGCTACAGCTTTGTTCAGATTGTGGTCAAAGCCAAGATAGGTCATGCCGAAGCCGCCGAAGCCGAGCACGCGTACCAGTTCGTATTCCTGTAGTCGGTATCCTTGAGGCAAGGCATGGATCGGATGTTGTGCTTCGTTCATAGAGTTTGCCTTGATTATATATTCTTTTATGGTTTACTCTCGCGCATTTTCTCCCGTATCCTGCCAATCAAATGCGTCGCCACATAAGGGCACAAATCGCAGAATCGTATTGCCGATGCTAATATGACTCAGTGCGGGCAGCTCAATCGGAATGAGCACGGGCTGGTCGTTAACGTAGGTCAGATTGGTACCACCGCCGTGCTGCACGTAAAACTTTCTGCCACGCGGATCGTAAGTCATGATAGCATGTCCGCTACGCGAAATTTGATCATCACCGAAATTGAGATTGACACGGTCAGTCTCCCCGCGGCCAATGGAATTAGAACCATAACCTAATTGCATGGCCCTCCCCTTTCCCGGCCCCTCGACAATAACCAACCACCCAACAACTGGATCGTCCATACCATCGGCTTTCTCGGCGCGTTCTTCCAAGCGCTGCTGATCTTCTTGCCTGCGACGACCACCTACGACCCGAGTCTTTTCCTCAGTAATTGCATTGGATGAAGAACCACTCGCATCCATCTTCTGGGTGGGTGCATCCAAACGCCCCGCACCGGCGGCTTGACCGCTTCCCGGTGGTGTTGGTGGCAAAGGTCTTTGTGCCTTGTCAGTCGACTGGGTTACATCTTCTAACTTATTGGTTTTTTCTTCAATAATCTTGCCATCGGGTCCCCGATAAACAGGCATAACACTACCCTCCTATTTTTCATAGAGTCGGTTAATTAAATTATCCAAACAGTACTGCCCCGATTGATTCAAAGCCATCTCTTCTCTTCCTTGGGCGATATGCAGGGCAAAAACTAACAGTGCCGATTGAATCAAGGCGAGTAAGGTCGTATAAAACGCAACACCCAACCGTCCGGTTATCTCCGCCAGCAACGTCGGATCCTGGGGATTTTCAATGCTCGCTGCATAATCCAGTGCAAAGGCGATCCCCACAACTGTGCCAATAAAGCCCATCGTGGGAATCAGCCAGACGAGATATCGCAGCATAGTGTATTTGAGTTCAAGCTCGTGCTGGAATAATTCCAGAGAAGAATTTAACAGAGAATTGGTCTGATTGACGGATCTGCTCCCTTGAAATTGCAAAATACAGCGTGTGATTAAGCGTTGCAAGAAAAAAGTCCGTTCCCCTTCCCTTGGGCGCATCTTTTGATAGAGAGCACCGAGATCCTGCGCCCGCAACATAATCGAATCGTCTTCTGGAAGATACCGCTTTGAGATTTGCTTCAACTCCAAATTGGACTGGCTAAATCGCCCCCACAACTCGCCACAGCCTATGCAAAACATAAGCCACATGATATTTTGGATCGTAAATGGATAGGGAAAATTCTTCGTGTGACGGTCAAGCAAGAAAGCACCCACTTGTGAATCGGGACTGTTAAAAAAAATACTCAGTAGCGCGATAAGAATAATACCTATTACTAAACTGAAACCTGATGCGATGAGGCGTTGATTCGTCTCTACTGTTTGACCCATTGCCATGTCAGTCCTCGTCTCCTATAATTTCACCCGTATCTACATTGCGACGCACCGGTCCTTCGGGTAAATCATCCTTGCGTCTTACATCCTGGCTACCTTGATTAATCATCGCCATGAGTTGCTGTACGGTCGTCTGATACCGACCGAGTAGAATTGCATCCATCGGAGCTATAAAATCCTGCGTAATAGGTTCCCACTCGCCATTTCTCGCAACATAACTCCCGCCGCTACTATCGCAATCAGTCAGATAATATGTCTCCTTCGCAGTCACAACCAACTCTGCGTGAATGCGGGAAACTGTGCTATCATCAATGCGAATATCCACATTTGAACCGCGACCGATTCGATAAATAAAAAAATTAGACATCCCGAAATCCTCTCAATGGGTGCACGTGCGTCTCATCCGCATAGTCTCTCCCCCAGAGATTCTAAAACATCTTCCAACACCTTAACTCCAACTCATACTTTACTACTTCGCACTTCTCCTCACCCGGGTTTGGCACCTACGAGATACCCGCGATTCCGCTCTGTCAACTGCACCAAAAAATCGATAAAATCTCGTTTTGTGACATAGTTGCCAACAGCAACAGCGTGTATCGGTATTTTTTTTCTGTTTCTGACTGTTATAGCATTGACGACCTGCCGCCAATTTTCCGAGGGTGCGCCATCGCTTAAGAGGATAATCTCTTCGGGATCGAGAGCCAATGCCGCCAACAGAGCTTCACGGGTTGGTGTGCCACCATTAACGAGACTCATCCAGTTGTTTATAGTAGCTATAACGCGATTTCGCGTATTCTTCCGCACCTGAAAATAATGCCTATTTTCAGGCCAATAGTGCAATCGTGTCCTGCGATTTGGGGCGTGAAAACCAATAAGAACCAATTCTATCTCCGATTGAAAAGAAGCAAGCATATTCTGTACTGACAATGTAATGAACCGGCGATAGTCCTGGCTGCCTGGTTGATAAATACTGCCAGACATATCCACGACCATCACAAACTTCTTTGCTTTGGTCCTGATACCCAATAAAACAGATGTGTCATCAATCTCCTGTTGCAGAGCTTTAACCCGTTCTTCAAGTGGGGTATTTTTTTGGGGGGTTTTGGCTTTTTCTTGTTCCAGTTTAGCTCTCTCTTGTTGTAGTTTAGCTTTTTCTTGCTCCAATCTGGCCTTTTCCTGTTGTAGTTTAGCCTTTTCCTGTTGTAGTTTAGCCTTTTCCTGTTGTAGTTTAGCCTTTTCCTGTAACAGTTCGGCCTTTTCTTTTTCCATGTTTTCCGATGAATCGCCCAAGTTCGGAAAAAAGGGAAACAGCACAATGGTAATTAAAATGAAAGCTCCCATTGCCGAAGCGAATAGATCGAGAGCAGACATGCTAAAAATATTAATTTCTCGGTTGCGTTTTTTCATTTACAAAGCATTCTCATTACTGTTTTGAAATCATGAACTCTAAACCACCCAATCTCACTATCGCACCATAGTCTAAAAGCATTGGCTTAAACGGAGACAATTTGTGGTGATTCAGAAAAGTGCCGTTACGAGAGTTCAAATCTTCAATATAAAATTGACCCGCTTGCACCGCTATTCGCATATGCCGCCTCGACACATTTTGGTCATGGATAATTTCATCCACCAACTCGGGATGCCTGCCCAATGAAAGCCCCAGACGCTGACCAGCGAATCTGTTTGGCGGTAAAGCAATGCGGATGGGATTGCCATTACCATCAAACCCGGTCAGCATCAGACCGTATTCTGGAAGTTTTTCCGATGCTCGTTTTTGAACAGCCTCAGCAGGTTCTTTTGCCTTAAGGCGTCGGCTGATATGGTCTGCAGCGTGAATGATCTGCTGCCGAGGTTTCTTCAAAGCAAGTATAAGAGCGACCACAGCCACAGCACCCAATAATATCACCCAAATAAGAAATTTCTGGCTCGCATCATCTGCTTGACTCTTTGCTTGGTCCGCCTCCCGGCGCGTTCTTTCCACCTCCGCAGAACGCCCAGTAGAATCAGCCGCCAAACACTCATCGTCGTCCGACTGAAAAGAAATTGTATTTTCACGTAACAGTTTTGCTAATTCCTCAATATGGGAAGACCAATAAATACCCGCCGCGTGTGGCACCCGCGTTACTCCATCAGATGGGCTGGCAATCACGACGAGAGACGCTTGCGTATTAACACCGATCACCCTTCCACAGTCGTCCAATAAAGGACCGCCGCTGTTACCGGGGTTCGTAGGCGCGTTGTGTTGAATAATCCTGAATTTTTGTACCTTCCATGCACCTGAAAAAATTCTACCTATAACACCATCCTGCACAGTTGGATCGTGGGCAGGTCTGTTCCTATCGGCTCCGCCTGGGTAACCAATAGACCATACCTTTTGCCCCTTTCTCGATGGCGCGAGCGAAAGCGTAATCGGTGGAAGATTGATCCCTGGTGCGCGTACGATTGCCAGATCGAGTTCCTGGGACATGGCAATCACTTCAACATCGTACAGTGCATTGGAATTTGTCGGTATTGCTTTGATCAAATTGCTACCGGCAATAACGTGTACGTTCGTGACGATATAACCTTGATCGTTAATTATAAATCCAGTACCCGTACCAATCCCCTGATTTGTCTGCGTTACAATACGTACAACACTCTTCTCAAGCGCATCAAAGTCTGGCGCGGCGACAGCATCGCGCGAAAAAAACAGAAACGCGAAAACAAGACCGACAAGACGCCAATAGTTGCATATCGATTGCAATTTTCACTCCTGCATCAAACGCACTTGAAAAACAACAGGCCCCAACTCGAGTTGATCATTGTTTTGCAATACCACTGATTCGTGCGGATTGAGCAGGCGACCATTGATCTTAGTGCCGTTCAGAGTGTTCAGATCTTCTGTATAGAGATGTTCATTGGTATAGAAAAGCCTGATGTGTTCACGAGATACGGCCTCGTGGTCAATAATAAATTCCGCATTGGCAGGGCTTCTCCCAAGTGTGGCACCTGAAGACGTACCAAGGGCTAATGCCGATATACTCAGTGCAAAGGGTTGGCCTGTGTTATCTTGACCTTCTAATAGACATCTGAAAGGCGCGGGCTGTGGTGCCTCTGCCACGGCCTGTCGCGCGACTTCAGCCTCTTGTTCTGCCTCGCTCAAACGAGAGGCGGCACTCTGCAATTGTGCCTTTTTACTACGCGCGAAAATGAACCAGCCGAGAAGCACCAGAATGACCACAGTGCCCCCAGAGACGATGGCCCATTGCAATCTTTGCGATGTCTTCTCACGCGCCTCTTGATGCACTACGGCGAGACTATCTGCTGCTTTTTGAGCGGCAATACGCTCCTGTGTCGCCTTCTTTAACGAATCTGTCTTAGCCTTTTCTCGTTCTAATGCCAGCCGGGCTGTATTGATACTATCTATTGCCGCCTTGCTTGCTGAATCTGCCCGTGCTTTTGCTTTTTCGGCCTCTTGTTGCTTAGCTCTGATCGCTCTTTCTGCCGCCAACCGGGCAGCTCTTTCTGCACTAACACTATCTCTTGCCGCTTTTGCTATTGCCTGGGCACTATCTTGTGCCGCTTTGATACGACCTTCTGCGATTTTTCTATCTCGTTCAGCTCGTTCCACGGCACTCAAGCATTCTTCCTCAACCAATGAATGTGCAATTTCCAAGTCTTTAAGCACGGCAATGATATCGCTACTACGCAAGGCAAAAATTATTCCTTTGGGGGCTGCTTTCCGAAACGGCCAGCGTCCGCTATCCGGATCTGGCAGATTGATAGCGATAACATCCCCACACTCATTAAACAGTGGCATACCGAATGCTTTGGAAGTCACTATGGCATTGTGCTGTAGCAAATGTGCCACGGGATCACTCACTTTTTTTCCCGGCACATCCTGGTATGCACCAATAGTCCCGCGAGCAATCTGGATACTATCCTGAAGAGTCAACTTCAGGGTTTGCACGACCCGCCCCACAGCGGATCCTTGCTCGGATAAGTTGAGGGACGGTAAACCCAGTCCCTGTACTCGCAATAAAGCGAGATTTAAATCCCGGTTGGCAAAGACCTGCTGTGACACGATCTCGACACCTGTTTTGAAGGCTAATACAGTTAATCTTTCCGCATCTGCTGAAAGATGTGCATTGGTTAGCACATACCCTTCCTCATTGACAACAAAGCCGCTTCCTTCAGCTATAATTCTGTTATTCTTGTACGCACGCACCTGCACAATACTTTCAGATACGACACCAACATCTATTTCTGAAAATACAGGACTGAAGAATAGAAATACCATGAAATGTACAACTAAAAAAATACGCATAAGGATATCCTCTAACAATAGGCGAACACAGGGGTTTGCCCTTACAGTATCTACCTTATATATAAACAAAAAGGAGGCTCCAGGTACCCATCTGCACAGGGCATACATGGAACCTCCCGAAAAAATTTATCTTACCTTATTCCACAACATCAAAATTTCCATACACGAGACAAGAAACCATCAGACATAGACTGAGCCAACTCATCGTTGAAAGCCAGAATAAGATCAGGATATTCAAGAATTAACCTGCATATCCAAGAAAGCCCTGGGCGTGAGAATGGGTATATCTTGAAAATCACCTAAGGCAGTGAGATGTCGATCTCCAGAAATGATGTAATCTGCCTCGGCTTCAAGAGCGCACCCCAGCACCATATTATCATCAGGATCCGCATCTATCAGGCTTACTTCTCTGCGACCAGCGGTTAATTCCGCTATCCCAACAATCTTATCTACAATCTCTCCCGCCTGCTCAACGGTCCTTCCCCCTCTTTTTAGCAAATCAACCATCTTTTCATAATGAATGACGCGCTGAATTTCATCTATAAGGGGCGCAGAGAGACAAAGAGATACTTTCTGATCAAAGACCCGGTCAAGTATAATGCCTGGACTCCCGTGCGGATTCAGGATAGCACTGATTAATACATTGGTATCCAGCACAATTCGCGTCATGATCCTCGCGCTCTTACTGCCCGTCTGGATTCACCAATAATTTGTTCGATCTCCTCAGAGGGTATATCCTTAAAACTCGCCCGAAACTGCGCCACAGCCTCTCGGATATCTTCGCGTGTCTGTGCGGACTCATCCTCTATGATAATGAAGGCTCGGGCCTTCGTCGTCTTAGGCTTTCCCGTAGCTTCGAGCCGTTCAATCAGTGCGCCAATAGTGGTATTGGTCTCGGTAATTTTCATGTCTTCCTCTATACACCTTATTCAACCACATCAAAGTCATGGAAATCTTCGCCAGCTTCGAGCGATAGTATTTCCAGCGCCGTTGCGGCACCTTGTCCAGCGGAAATAATCGCCTGCGTACGAATGAGGCGCGTATTCCAACCCACCGCAAAAAGCCCTTCGACGGAGGTACGACCATCTCCATCGGCAACAATACCCTTGTTTTCCTTAGCCAAACTCAGCCCCTCGGCCAATTTGGTATTTGTACCGGTGGCTAAAATGAGATACTTCCCCTCTCTTCGGCCTCCATCCGCCGTTGTAACCGCAAACCCACCATCCGTCTTTTCGGCATCGGTCACTTCTACATCCTCAATTTCGCCGCCCAAATTCTGGACCTGCGCGCGACCTACCCGCTGAAACTCGCTCCCCGTCATCTCGGGAATACCCAGATAATTGTAAAGCATCGCCTTGTGCATCGGCGTCCCATCTTGCCCAAACACCGTCACATTCTGACCATTCTTCGCCAAAAACAACGCGGCACTCAACCCCGCAGGCCCATCGCCTATAATCAAAACATCTGCCATAACATATCCTTTCTTAGAATTTAAAATTTGGAATTTAGTTGTTAGATTGTTAACTCTTCCATTCAAATTAGTATCCCGAACCAACTTCATCCAGTAATTTTTCCAGTGCCCCGGCATCTGTAACGGGTTCAGAGCAGACAAAATTGCGACAGACATAAGCTGTGGCGCGTCCGTCAATCATGCCGCGATTTTTCAAAAGCGGAATAGCGTCGGACACGGGATCACTTCCCCCACATAAAACGACATTGGGTCGCCATGTTTTATTCACCACATCGAGTAGAGCAACCGTATCCTCTCTATCTCGATCACCCAAAACAGCGACTTCAACTGCTCCTTCTAAATAGAGATCCAGGGCACAAATCATATTGCCAAAGCCCGAAGGTACCTCCCGAATATGCCTGCCAAAAAGATGCAAAATACGGGCGGCCATATCTCGCCAATCTTCGCGCTCCAGCAGCGTTCCCAATCGCAGCAATGCTATAGCCCCCATCGAATTACCAGACGGCGTGGCATTATCAAAGGGATTTTTTGAACGCACAATCAGCTCCTCGTGATCTTTCCCCGTATAGAAAAATCCGCCATCTACATCATCCCAGAACTGATCGATCATCACCTCCATAAAATCGCGGGCAGCAACGAGATAAGAAGGCTCAAAACTCGCCTCGTACAGATCGACTAACCCGACGATCAAACAGGCATAATCATCCTGATAGGCATTGAAACGCGCGCGGCCATCAGTATAGGTATGCAACAAAAGCCCGCGATCTGTTCTCATATTCTCCAAGATAAATTGAGCTGCATCCGATGCACTCTCCAGGAAAATGGGATCGCCAAACGCCCGATACGCCTGGGCAAAAGCCGAAATCATCAGCCCATTCCAACTCACCTGAATTTTTTCATCTCGCCCGGGTTTTACGCGCTTTTCTCGCGCCTCAAACAATATTGCACACCTGCGTGCCATTGCGTCTTCATCCACCTCATAAATACGAGGAATATTCAAAATATTTTTACCTTCAAAATTGCCCCGCTCCGTCACATCGAAATACCGACAAAATACCGCCCCTTCTTCTTCGCCCAATAGATCCACCACCTCCTGCGGCGTCCACACAAAAAACTTGCCCTCTTCTCCTTCGCTATCGGCATCTTGCGTAGAATAAAAACCGCCTTCTGGCGCAGTCATCTCTCGACGCGTATAATCCAGAATTGACCTGGCAATGCGCGCAAAAAACGGTTGCCTCGTCACCTGATAAGTCTGCGTATAAAGCAGTGCGAGCAACGCATTGTCATACAGCATCTTTTCAAAATGGGGTACCAACCAGCGGCTATCCACAGAATAGCGATGAAATCCCCCGCCGAGCTGATCGTAAATACCTCCCCGTGCCATTTTTTCGAGCGTCAATTTCACCATCGCGCGTGCCTCTATGTCCCCCGTACGCAAATAAGTTCGCAAAAATACGTCGAGATTCATCGAATTTGGGAACTTGGGCTGTGTGCCAAACCCGCCATTTTGAAAATCAAAATTCGATCTGATCTTTTGAAATGCACCATCAAAATCCGTTTCAGTCAGGTCATCTGCCAACGCATCAATATGCGCCATTGCCCGCAAATGCTCGTGCAACCGATTCGCCACATCTGCGACATTTTCACCTTTTTCTCGATAATGCCTGGCAACGGATTCCAGAACCTGGGGAAAACCCGGTATGTTGTGTCTGCTCTCAGGTGGAAAATAAGTGCCCCCGTAAAACGGTACGCCCTGCGGCGTCAAAAACACACTCATGGGCCATCCGCCAGACCCAGTCATAACCTGTACCGCATTCATATAAATTTCATCCACATCGGGGCGTTCTTCGCGATCGACCTTCACATTGACAAAATGCGCGTTCATAATCTGCGCGATTTCCTCGTTTTCAAAACACTCGTGTGCCATCACATGGCACCAGTGACAGGCCGCATATCCCACACTTAAAAAAATGGGCTTGTCTTCAGCAATAGCCCTCTCAAACGCCTCTTCACCCCACGGAAACCACGCAACGGGATTGTGTGCATGCTGCAATAAATACGGACTGGTCTCGTGGATCAATCTATTGGTATCTATTCTATCGTCCATCACATCCTCACTTGAAAATCAGTAGTCAGTAGCCAGTTACCCCGCACCGCCACACCGGGGTTGGGTGGTGGCACTGACAACTGACAACTACCATCATCTGAAAGCCAACACCGTCCTCAACGACCGTCCCGGTTTCATCTTTTGCAACGTCTCATATTCATACCCCTCCCACCGGTTAGACCACGTATAAATATCATCAAAAACCTGCGACCGCACATAACGACCACCGGGCAATACCACTTCGAGAACCAGATTGCCAAGCGTCATCTCACTTCCCGCAGTTGGTTCAATACGCACCTTATTTTCCATTTGCAAACAAGCAAGCGCGTTGGGAGGTAAAAACAGGCGACTGGGCGTAAAATTATCTGCACGCGGCAAAAGGCCAATCTCATTCCCATTGAGAAATACGCGCGCATCTCCCATACTATCCCAGGCGCAAAAGCGGAGCATTCCCTGGCGAATACGCCGCAAATTTGCTTCAATGAGTTGGGCAGGAGGCGCGGGATCCATTGCCCAAAAAGTCTGAATGTCACCAGGCCGAAACCAACGCACCATAGCTTCAGCCCCGCGGTTAATATGATGCCATTCCACACGCGCCAGGCCCTGTGCAACATATCCCATAAACCATCCTGGAGCCGTATTTTCAATATATCCAGGCCAAACAGCCATGAGATCATCGGGTGTAGGCAACAGGGCTTGAACGTGGTTGAGCGGAAGCGGCGGCGCATCAGACAATCCAACCAGAGCACCCATACACTGCAGCACCGGCAAATGGGGCGTGCGGTGCAACACAATACTTTGATTGTGTGAATGCCCGCAAAAATAGGCATCAATCGCGTGCCGAGACAGAAGATTGACCATATCCTTCTGAAAATCGCGGTTATAAAAAAAAGCGCGTGCTACCGGCCATATAGGATGATGTCCCAGTAATAACGATGGTGCATAAGCATTTTCTTTCAACACGGCATCCAACCACTGACATTGCTCAGTATTCCAAAACGGTGTATCCAGAACAATAAACTGGCAACCATCCACCTCAAACGAAAAATAATGCGCTTTGCGCGTCTCACCTAAAAACTGTGCAATACGCGGTCCCACAACCTCATCAAAAGCCGAAGTGCCATCGTGATTCCCACGAGCGACGATCAGAGGAATATCGCATGTGGCAAAAAAATCCAGTGCTGCCTTAAGATTCTCGCGGTGGCGTTCTGGATCCAGCGGGGGTTCGGCCACATCGCCGGTCAAAACTATAAAATCCGGTTTGAGATGGCGCAGAGCATCCATCATTGGCGCGAGCGAATAGGTCACATTTTCCACATACCCCTCAGTGCTGAGCGGTCTTGTCGCGTCAAATGCCTGCCCAATAAAATCTCGCGTCACAAAATGCGTATCACTCACAACCGCAAATGAAAAAGGCCGCTTGAGATGTTTGAAAGACTCAGGTATCACAGAACCCTCCCCTTGCAATGTGAGATAATGTAACCCATTTTTTTACAATAAACAAGCGTGCCCAAAAAACAAACGCGGGCTTCTTTGAAGAAACCCGCGTTTTAATATCTTCAACGCTAAACAGATAGCGAAACATCTGCTCTATTCACCACCTCCGCCACCGCCACCACCGCCACGACCACCTTGTCCTCCACGCTGACCGCGCTGACCTTGCCCTCCGCGTTGCCCGCGCTGACCCATCCGCTGCATCTGTTCTTGAAATACCTTCGTCTGATTCTCATTGAGAATTGCTGTCAGGCCCTGCATCATTTCCATTCGCAGTGCGCGCACTTTCTGCATCGCCGCCTGCTGGTCGTTACTTCCACGCAGGCTTCTTTGCAACTCCTGACGTTTTGCATAAACGCCTTTAAGTGACGCACGCACCTTGACGAGTTGCTCATCGCTCAAAGCCACATTCTCGTTAAATGCCAGATAAGTTAGCGCCTGTTCAACCGGCAAAAAACGCTGCACCTGAACGCCGCCGCGTTGACCTTGTCCGCGCTGACCTTGACCGCCTCTTTGAGGCTGTGCCCACACATCGCAGGACGCAACCATCAGCATTGCCACTGCCAAAAAACCGAAGAGTCGAAACCTCTGCATAATCCGCTCCTTTAAAAAGGTTGTAAAAATACCCATAAAAATCCAGGCATATATCGCAACAAATTAGACGACACATGCCCGGATAAAAGTTCCACCCATGATTTTATTTTAGAAAACCACCTGAGACACGGCTTTGGATATCAATGCCACGGCAATTGAAGTCATGCCAATAAGCCCCATGCCGCAGGAATAACCCGCTACTAAAATAGGAGCGTAAGCCTTCCATTTGGACTCGCCAAACCGCTTTTGAAAATGATATCGCCCCAGCATGGCCCCGGCAAAATTCAAAATGACAAAATGCGGCCATTGCGCCAGGCCATTCACAAAACCAAAAAACGCCAGAACGGGGACCTTGGCTGCGACCAGTACCAGATAGAGAAGTCCACCAGAAACCAACCCTGTGAGAATGTATTTGGGGATGATAATTTCTCTTAAGAGATCCATACCTACAGCACCCTGTACTTCTCCAGGCGGCAAAGTCGATTTAAGCCATACGGTTTGCATTGTGGCTTCATAGGGCCAAAATAGCTGGACATAAGGATATGTAGAAGATGGAATGGGTCCCAACCGCCAGATAAACTCATAGAACATAAAGCTGCAAATGAAAATCACAAACATCGTAACCACGACCATTTTGAGATAACTGCCGATCTTTGTTTTGGTCAATTCCAGTTGCTTAAACTGCCGCACGGCCAGCCCGTGGTCGTGCAATGGAATGGGGGCAAACCACACCGCCACCCCCTTATATCCCGACAACAAAATAGCTGCTTCTCGAATATAGGGAATACTCGCCCCATAAGGACTGCCCGTAAGACCAATCATTCGGGCACCGATATAAGACGAAACAGGCGTATAAATAAACGCGAAGAAAACCAGCCATCCCCAGTGAAATTCCGGCACGAGCCATTGGCATAGTCCAATGGCGGCAAAAGAAGCCATGACCCACAACACGAGAGGCCACTTCATCGGCATATCACCCCGGCCTTCGGGCAAATCCTCCATACTAATGTTTATCGAATGATGTCCTGTCTCCTGTTTCAGCTTGCGCTGTTCCAGCAAGGTTTTGCCTATCATATAAAAACCGGTGAGCGCAATCACGATTGAAGTACCGATTCCAAAGCTCAGCCAGAAATCGAAACGATTGGAAATACTCGCGGGAATCGCCGTCATACCCGGTGCCCATCGGGTCAAAATTTCATAGTGATAAAGGGCTGGATTAATTACCAGATTGGCGAGCACAGCACCGATAAACGACCCCACCACCACGTAAAACGGCAGGACAAAACCATACAATAAATGCCCCAAATCCGTTCCTATGCCAAACACGGCAGCGGGCAATATGGTTTTTACTTCGGCGGTAAAATCAATAAATGGAATGGGTAAAACCTGAACGGTCTCCGTCAGAAAAATGCCCGACAACGTGGGCACAACCACATAGAGCAATCCCCACACCAGACCAATACACGTTCCCGTGCTGAACACGCGCCATCGCCAACCCTCGGCTTTGGCCGATGTTTCAGCCAGTGCAGTGACACCGCGTGCTTGAACTGGCTCGAGGGGAAAGGGCAATTGCTCGATATCGCTGGTAATGCGAAACATCACATACCCAAAGGACAGCCGCGCAGCCTGATTGATAATCATGACCAGAAACAGAATCAAAACCGGCAAAATCCAGTCGGGATGCACAAACGTGCGCTCGGCATAAACCGGCGAATCCAAAGGTGGCGTCACCCAATTTGGGATATAACTATCCAGACCTTTTGCTGCGGGTGACTGAATCAAATACTGATCCCAGATCAACCCTCCAAAAGGTCCACCGTAAAGGTGCGCGCCAGAACCGAGTTTTACCCCAATACCCAGCAGCCCAGCGGCGACCCAATAGATGATTAAAATTTCCTGTGTCTTGAGCCGAACAAAAGAGCGCTTGGCAATCTCTAAAAAGAGAATAATCGTCACCCACTCAGACGCGCCAGCCATGCTCTGCCCGGTCACCAGGCCCAAATAAATCGCCCCTGGCAACATAACAATCCCAACGAACGCCGTCGCCCATATCGTCTTCCAGCCAAAGCCATCTTCAAAGGGCGCGTCCTCTGGCATAATCTGTTCGTATTCTGTCAGATCCTCTTTTGTTTCTTCTGTCTCTCTTGGTTCGTCGGTTGCCAAAATTGCCTCCCAGAAGGAAATTCACAAAATCTGCGCGTTATGCTATTGCCGCGACTTCGCCAGCCAAAATCCGGCGTCCGTCTTCTGCATAATTGAACTTCATGTCGCCCGGAATTGTGCGCCAGACCAGGAATCGCTTTCTCAACACATTCAAAAATCCGCGATTGATCCGTTTCCAGGACGCCACATCGCCGCTCAAGCGATTGATCACCACTTCAATTTTATAAATATTGTGCTCACCCGTTGGAATAGCTTTTAACTGCACTTCCTGGCTAATTCCCAGATCATAAGGTGCCAACCATGCCGTCAGGTCAATATTGTATTGCGGTTCTCCCTCGTGATCCTCAGACCAGAATTTCACATGATCTGCAACAAAATCACCTACCGATCCCTCACCATAAGATTCAAAAACCCGGGTCAAATAAGAGTACATACCCAATACCTCAGCACCGCCTACTGTAAAGGGAAAATCAAATATCCACCGATCGCCATCTGGATCGGGAAATTCCCATTTGCGGGTCACATCGGGCACGGCCATATCAGCGGCTTTTTTGGCTGGATAAAGCGCGGAGAGAAATACCGTTGCCATCACAATCAACGTGGCGGAAATTGCAGATAACGACGAATAATTCAATTCCAGGCCTCCCAACAATCCCTCATTGTAAAGTATGAGCACCAGAACCTGTCCAATTAAATATCCCATAACCGCACCGAGTGTGGCAAATACGCCGGCCTCCGCGAGGAAAAGTGCGGCAATATGATTGGGGGCCAATCCCACCGAAGAATAAATACTGATCTCCCGGAAACGCTCATACACAGCACCCATCATAGTATTGAGCACAATAAGCGCCGCAATCAAGATAGGAATAAACAAATTGCCCAATCCAGAAAGCGATGTCGAACCAATCGAACTATAGACGGTTACACCATCATCCTTGCCCACAAACATCGTTAAAGACACGCGCGCCATAAACTCTTCAATGTCGGGGACAAAATTCAACTTAGGCTGTCCGCTCTCATCCTTGAAATTCGCAATCGCCACTGAGGCCAACACGCCCCCGATATCCCGAATATACTCATAGGGCACGACAAGCACATTGGTCGATTCCAAATGGGTAAAGGTCTCAATCGGCGCAGCCGCGACAACCCTCGGATCCTGATCCTGTGCATCTGCCAAATCGTCTTTTTCTTTAACCGTATCAACAGGCGTCAGTTTTTCATCATCCAGATCTTTGAACTTATTAAACATTTCAGAATCCAGAATGCCAATCACCGTAAAAACCTGTCCCTGCATTTCAATTTTGGCTGTACCGGCGTCTTCGGGGAAAATACCGACGAGCTCGGCCAGATCATTTGGCAACAGGCAAACGAACTCTTCTCCGGGTTCAAACCATCGCCCACTCATCAAATAGCGATCAACCCCGGTAATTTTGGGTTCGTCTGGCGTAAGCCCCAACAGCGCATTGACAAAACTGTCTTTCCCCGTGGTAATGCCCACATCGAAATCGACGTAAATCTCCTTGGGTCCCATATCGGCTGTGGCCTCTGTCACGCGAGAAAAATTCACATAAGCGCGCTCACCACGCACCTGTGACAAATACCACGATCGCGGCACAATATCGGCGCGGCCTTCAAAAGCACTATTGAGATAATTGAGCACGGATTCTTGCATCCCGCGCCAGGATCGATCGCGCACGAGTGCTCCCTGATATGACGGCTCGTTATCCCGGGGCAATTTGTAAAATTTCAACGAAGTCTGCACCGAGGTAAAAGACAATGTCGTAAAAGTCAATAAAGTTAGCGTAATGGCCGTCAACCCCGTGCGCATGGGGCGCTTTCGCAGATTTGAAATGCCCAGCACAACCGCAGCCGACGTCGCGCTAATGCGCCCGACATCGGCTTCATAAGTCCCGGCAGACGCCTGCTTCATCTTGCGTACTTCATCGCCAAATTTAGACACCACAATAACCATCGCCACGCCGCCGAGTGCCATAATCACAAATGCGAGAAAAATAATATAGGGGGAATTGCTCAACTGAAAAGCCGGATGGACAAAGCGCAAAACGATAAAGAAAAATACAAAAAATGCGGCAAACCAACTCAATCGCGCGGTAATACTCGACGCGCCGATCAACAACCGCTCACAGAAAAATGAAAACGGCAACAACAAAATAAAATAAAAAATAATACCCCGCACAGTATCATTGGCCGTCGCCATCACTTCGGGATACCCCCGCGCCTCCAGCCCCCAGGCCCGTCGGGATGCGTTCATAAACCCTTCATAATCCAAATTTTCAAGGTGCTGACGCGCTTCGATCAATGCCTCACGCGCGCTGTTGTGCAACAGGGTGAGCCGATTGTTTTCAATACCAAATTGCGCCAACTGTTTCATCCGCACATCGTCAATTACCCACATATCCTTAGCGGCCTGATACGAAGGTCTGAAAATGACACCTGGTTCATACCCCTCACCTCGCGCCTCTTCCAGAAGCTCGGGATTTACCTCGCTTTTATCAACGGGATTGTCCAAAAACTTCTGGGGCGCATTGATCAGCAAATACTTAACACCAAACAAGCCCGTACTCATCAAAACTTTCAACCGCTCGGCTTCTCCCGTGTATTCATCCACACGCGCAAACGTCACGGCAGCGCGCGTCACGTCGCCCTCTTTGGTGCTTTGTCCCGGCAAATACGTATAGCCAAATTCTATGGGCTGCGTATCGTTGTCGTTGAGCACCGTCATAAAATCGAGCGCGGACAAATAGCTCGAGTCGATAATTTCAAAAACGCTGATGGAGCGGCTCTTAAACAGAACTGTCAGCATTTCATTTTCCCACCAGCCATATCGCTGCGTCAGTGGGAATTTTTTGTCGCCCTCAGTCCCCATGTCGGGTGCCGACGTAATTGTCCCCTCTTCATCAATATCATAAGCCAAAATGCGATTGGTAAACCGATTTCGCATAATATCAAAGGAAAACCATCCAGTTTCCTTTACCTTCTCTTTGTCGCCAAACAATTTTAGATCTGCATCTTCTGTCTGATTGTCTGCCAATTTATCGATATCGTAAATGGGACCTTCTGTCGTCTTGTCAATAATCAGCGTACGCACCCCCGCACAGCTATGAACATTGCCTGGCTGTCGATACGTCGCAACCCCCCCTGGGACAGGCACGCGGGGCAACGCGAAATCGACATTGCGATCAAACCACAATACCTGCCCTCTCAAACTGTGTCCCCGATCTTGCAGTTTGAGCTTGGACACCCGGAAAAACTCGGGATCTTCGCCCGCTTTCATCATGGCAGCGATCGCCGTTTGGATCTGGCGCGTCAAATTGTCCATATTGACGTGTTCAACGCGATCAATAGGCGTATCGACAAACCGCCTCACGGTTGATGGCGTTGCCAGTGTAATGCCTTCTTTCCCAACAAAAGTAACGGCCTCGCTATCAAATCCCAGGCGAATGGGCATAAAATTCTTCCAGGTGCGTTTTGGCGGTGCAATCGCATCGACATGGCGCACGTCTTCGTCCGGAAAAACTTTGGCCATATATTTATCGAATTTATCCGCATAAGGCGCCAGCAGATTATTCAAATAATTGTCTGTCTGCCAATTTGGGTTGTTAAAAGTGCCGTGCGAAAAGCTCGCCAACTGATCGGATTCACTCGACAGGTCCAACCCGATAAATAACCGGAAATCGATTTTATAGCTATTGGGAATGAGTTCTTCAAAATCTTCGCTGTCGCGCGGAATAAGTTCGCCATCGAGATAAGCACCAGCAACCGACACACTATCGGGAATCTTATCGCGGAAATGATCGCTTTCGCGCGAGTGGCGATACACAAAATCATTGATGCCAGCCAGACCTTGAAAATGAGAACCCGTTGCCAAAAAGGTTACCGAATATTTGGGCGGATTCTGTTTCAACACGCGGGCAGTGTGTAAAAGCGCAGCCATCCCCGACGCATTTTCAGCACCCGGCGCAAGAGCGGGTACCACGGAAATGGCATCGTAAAAAGCACTCAACACAATCTGCTGATCTTTCCACTTGCGCTCTTCGCGCTCCGTGATATAGTCTTCGGATCCTGGAAGAGTTGCAAAAATATTCCAGGTCGGCACCTCTTCCCAATCCATCTTTGATGTTAAACGCACTTCGGGAGATTGCATTTGGGCCAGTTCGAGCAAACGCACAGCATCGTCTTTTTTGACCCAGAACCGGGGCACATCAACGGGCACGGGCAAAAACTTATCCATAGCTTGCCCCTGTGTAACCCGCCCATTGTCGTAAAATAAAATGGCCTGCGCCCCCAGCATACGCGGGCTTAAATAGCCCTGGCCACAATCGAAGTCCATCAGGACAATGCTGCCTTCGACCTTTTTGCCATTCAGTTCTGAAAATGACCCCTGGCCCCCATAAATAAGTGCCCCCGAAATTCCAGCGCTGGGCACAGAGGGCGTTTGTACATGGTTGGGCCAAAAACCGTAGATCGCAATTTCTTCACCGGTATCCGTCAAAGTGAGTGAAGCACCTTTGTCGATAGGAACCGTTACCGTGTGCTCTTCGACCACGATATCTTCAAGACCAAATTGCTCAAAATGCTGTTTGACATATTCAAAAGCCTGCCTGTGCCCCGCATAGCCAGGCACCCGAGACCCCATCCCCGACAGGTCGGCAATGATTTGATGCACATCTTCTTGTGTAATGGACGCTGCAATGGATCGAATTTCTCGATCGCGTTCTGAAATTTCAATGGGTTTGAGTTCGGGAATACTCGGTTTAATATTAAAAAGCGTGACAAAAAAATCCGTCACCTGTCCCGGATTAAAAATGGTCACCGAAGACAACATCAAAATCGTGATGACCCAGAGAATACCTGTGCCGATTTTACGCATCGAGGAGGCTCCTGTTAAAATGCTGAACATTTTAAAAAATTGAATTTTTATGCTAACAAATAACTTTTGAGATGTCAAGACAATTTCCGAGACGCACACAGTTAGTTTTTCGATTACTTAAGCTATCTTTAGTAATCTCGTGATTTTAGTATTGACATACCCGCATTTTGGAAGTATATCAACTTGTACACTCAACTTAACAACGCGCCAATTTTTTTTTAGGAGACCTTACACATGTCGTTCCATCTTCCCCATATATCTCGCGGCACTCTAACCCTCGTATTTCTGGTAATCACAACAGCTTGTGGTGGTCCCGAAAAGGCCATTGAAGAGAGCCTGCGAGCACACATACTTTTTTTTGCTAACTTTGAAAAAGGCGTGGATGCCCTCGATAGCCTCGGCGATCCGTTGGCGACCTTTGACACAGCCAATACCAACCACATTAAGCAGGGTGGCAATCCCGACGGGTATTTGGCTTTTAACCCAAATGCAGGCGCGCTCAATTACAGCGGTAAAAACAACCTCGCCTACAGTGCAAACAGCGCGTGGTCTGGCAGCATTGCATTCTGGCTCCAAACCGACATCGCCAGCTTTGAAGACAATTATCCAGAACCTTTTCATGTAGGAAAAAAAGATGGTGAAAAATATCCGTGGGATGACGCAGTTGTATTCGTCGATTTCAAAAAAGCCGATGGCACGCTTCGGTTTGGATGTTATCCCGATAAAAAACAGGAAATTGGCGATAGCGAGGTCGATAAATACGTGATTTCTATTCCCGTCAATTGGCGTGCAAATGACTGGCACCACGTCGCGATTACATGGTCCAACTTTAACAGCGGCAAAGCCGATGCAGAATGGGCACTGTATATAGATGGCGTGGAAGCAGGACGCAAAGGTCCGCTTCAGCAGAATATGACCTGGGATATAGAAACCCTCGTGATGCGATTTAATCATTACAAATACCCCGGACAGATCGACGAAATCGCCATCTTTGACAAAGCCCTGACGCCCGACGAAGCCAAATACCTTACGGCCCCCAAAAGCCCACTGAACAAACTTTTTTATAAAAAAAGTGAACGGCGATAAATAAAATACATCGTCACCAACTGCTCAACGCCATTTCCCATATCCCAAAATTGGTGTTGACAAGCGGAAATTTGTGTTTTATCTTCCGCAAAGAAAGCAATGCGTAAAGCCTTTATTGACAACAAACTCAAGGAGTCTAAGGATGCGATCCATTTTAAGCCTTTGCACTGTTCTGGTTATGGCACTTGCCATAACGGGTTGTGGGCCTTCCGAACAATTGGTAAAATTGAAAGCAGATACTGAGGCCGCTTATGCCGCAGCCCAAGCGGCTCAGGCCGAGGCTTATGCGCCCGAAGCATATCGCATAGCAACTGCTGCCATAGACAGTGCCGCCAAGAAGTTTGAAGAAAAAAAGTTCTTCTTTTTTAATAAATTTGACGAGGCCGAGCCTCTTTATGTAGAAGCTCTAGAGTTAGCCAATAGCGCCAAATCAGAAGCTGATACCAATAGGCAACTGGAGGCCGATACCCAGGCAATTATCGAACGCGTAATGCCCGGTATTTCAGATACCAGAGTCGGTTTGGGCGAAGCACCTCGGGGAAAAGGCGCAGACGATGATCTCGATCAACTCAACGCCGATCTGAATCAGGCCGAGACCAGTATAAGCGATGCACGCAGCAGCCTCGACAACGGGCAATACAGAGATGCTCTTGCTCAAGCTCAGGATGCAGAAAACAAACTTGCTGAGGTTCAGGGAGCTGTTTCGGTCGCGCTCCAGAAAATCGAAGATTGGAAAGAGCGACATAAACCCTGGTACTTCCGCCTGTAGGTAACACCATCTAAATATCTTCTTAGATAAAGACAAAAACCGAGGCGCGCAAAAAGCACCTCGGTTTTACAATTTCTGAGCCATACATGCACAGCTTTTACACCATATTGCTCGCTCTCTATTTGTTCTTCTGTTTTTCCCTGCATATACCCGCGCGAGAAACAGAGATCGAACAACTCAAAGCTGACATCGCATCACTGCAGGAAGCGTTAAAACGACACTCAGCAGAAACCTACATCGTTATTGATACCGTACATAACCGTCTTCAAGTTTGGTACAATAACCAGATAATACGAGAAGCTGCGTGTGCGACAGGCAGCGGCAAAGTACTGCTTCATCCGGGTGCTTCGGCACGCTGGCAATTTTACACCCCATTGGGTGTCAGAACTATTTTGCACAAAGTGACAGACCCCATCTGGGCCAAGCCCCTGTGGGCCTTTATCGAAAATGGTGAAGAACCCACTGTATTGCCCTGGGAATTTCGGCGTCTCGATCAGACAACCCTCGGTGCTTACGCTCTTAAATTGGGCGATGGGTACGAAATTCACGGCACCCTTTATCCCACATTGCTCGGACGGCATATCACGCACGGATGTATTCGCCTCAACGACGAAGACCTGGCTTTTGTGTATCGCTCACTTCAAGTTGGCGACCGGGTCTATATCTACTAATTTGTTTCCTTATGGTGGAAATACCTGTATTTGGTCAGGACCAAATCGTTCTCCAAAACTACCGCGAAGCCCTTGTTCGCGAACTTGATCAAGTCAAAACATCACCGGGCGATTTCTACCTTATTATAGACCTTTCGTCCAAACAAATTCACCTCAAATTACAGGGCAACGTGCTGAGAACATGCCCTATTCTCAACTTGTCGCCCATAGAAACACGCCTCACTCAGAACTACCACTTTATAAACAGAATTGATCCCATCTCTGTTGAACCCGGCAATGCAAATCTGCGACTTCGCGGGCGGCTTTTTCCCCTCGACTTCTCCGGGCGCCTGATAGAAGGGCCTCGCCACCGTTCCCGCCTCTACTTTACGCCAAATCTCGTCATTCGAGCGGACGGAATTTTAGCAGGTGCTGCCCCGTACCTCACTTTATCTCCTCTCGACATCAAAGCCCTGGGGTCGGCATTGCACCCCGGCAATATCGCCATCTTCATCCCCCATGCAGAGGCCAATCATTGAAACGCCTTGCGACCCTGGCATTGTATTGCGCGTGCGCGCTTACAAGCCCAACCCATGCGCAGACATCCCATTATGCAGGGGATCCACTCTTATTGGGTGCCGGTGCCCGCGCCCTGGGCATGGGCAGTGCTTATGTCGCGATCAGTTTTGATGCAACGGCGATCTATTGGAATCCCGCAGGACTTGCTCCAGAGGTGTACAACCCTGGACTGGACAGCAGTTCATCGCTGCCAAAACGTGAAATTCACTTACAACATGCAGAGCAATTTGGCGGCAGTGTGAATCAAGATATTTTTGCATTGCGCTTGCCCATAAGAAAAGGCGGCATTGGTCTGGGCATTGTTCGCGCTGGCGTTGATGGGATTGCTCTGACGGGCCTGGAAGATTCTGACCGTCCAATTGGTCCAGACAATCGCCCCGTAATAATCGATAAAAGCGGCACGGCAGATTACGTCTTTCGAATTGCTTATGGCCGACATATCACAGATAAATTGCGTCTTGGGGCAGGTATAAAAATGATCAGACGCGATCTCAGCGTGGGCATCGGAAGTGGCTTTGGCCTGGACATCGGTCTGCTCTATCTGCCCACATCGATGTTTCGCATTGGCGCGACAATACGCGATCTCACAAAAACGCGCATTGCATTTCCCGACGGCATTGTAGATCGTATTTCCCCATCTCTTCTCATTGGCTCCGCCCTCCACCACAGGGTGCCCGGCGGCGATATGAAAGTCGGTTTTAGCACACACCTGAATGATAAAAAATCAACACTGGAAAAAACACGCAGCATACAACTCGGTATAGAATACCGCTTGCAACGCCGCCTTGCATTTCGCCTCGGATACAAAGACGGGCACTTTACAGCAGGCACTGGCTTGCAACTTCGTCGGATTGGCGTAGACTTCGCCTTCATGGAACACGACCAACTCGACAATACGTACCGCATTTCGGCCAGTTTATTTTTTTGATTGGAGAGTGATGACTTTCAAATCTGGATATATCATAATCGCCGGACGCACCAATGTTGGCAAATCCACGCTTTTTAATGCACTCGTAGGGGAGCGTCTATCCATTATTTCGCCCAAACCCCAAACAACTCGCAATAATATCCTGGGGATTGTCACAGATAAACAGACTCAAATGATATTTCTCGACACCCCCGGTATCTTGTCTGCGCGCTATCGCCTTCACGAATTTATGAACCGGCAAATTGGGCGTGCATATCAAAGTGCCGATGTGCTTTTGGGCATCGTTGATGGTTCAGAATTTGACACTTCCTATGACGCCGAAGTGCGACAAACCTTTGGACAATGGAATATTCCAAAAATCATTGCCGTAAACAAGACCGACCTCATCTCGCGCGCGCGAGCACAACGCTGCGAGCAACAGATTCGCACCTCACTCGCGACGCAGACCGTCTTATCTGTGTCGGCCATCACTGGACAGGGCCTGCAAGAGCTTCATACAACTCTGCGCCATGCACTGCCAGAAGGACCACAATACTACCCGGAGGATATACTCACCGAACAGCCCGAAAGATTTTTTGTTGCGGAACTCATTCGCGAAGAAGTGTTTCACCACCTGCGTCAAGAATTACCTTATGCAACGGCAATCAGCATTGAGGCTTTTGAAGAAAACCGCCCCAAAGTCTATATTCAAGCCAATATTATTGTCGAACGCAATTCACAAAAAGGCATTGTCATCGGACGGAAGGGTAAGACCCTCAAAACCATTGGACATCAGGCACGAAAAAAAATCGAGGCCTTTTTGGAACGTCCAATTTACCTCGACCTGCACGTCAAAGTCTATGAGAACTGGCGCAAAAAAGACACCGCCCTCCGCAGTCTGGGATATGGCCTATCATGAAAAACTTTCTCAAACTCGCAGCCAGTCTCGTGCTAATGGGGACCTTTCTCTGGGCAGCGTTTAGAGATGTCGATGGAACGCTCCTTGTGGAGGCCCTCCAAACAGCCAATCCCCTGTGGTTGCTCTTATCGGCCATCGCAATAATCCTTTCGGGTTTGCCCCGAGCCTGGCGTTGGCGCATTTTGCTATTGCCCGTTGCCTCAAATATTTCCATTCGCTCGGCATTTTGGGCTGTCATGGTCGCCTATGCGGGCAATGTCGTATTCCCACGCGCTGGCGAAGTTGCGCGTGCCCTTGCCCTCGAAAGGGATCACCCTACCGGCATCGGTGCAATCCTGGCGACAGTGATTGTAGAACGCTTGCTCGATGTACTCACCCTCTTGATCATCTTTGGCGTGGTTTTGTTTTTTGCCAGAGAGCAGATCGGCGCGGCATTTCCCTGGCTTGAACCAGTCGCCTTACTGACATTGCCCCTCATTCTGTTTGCTTTCGTATTTTTAGGACTGCTCTCCGCCCGCGAAGAACGCGGCCTGTCCATTTTCCACCGCCTGCTGGCACGCCTCTCTCCCCGGCTGGCCGATGGTGCAACCCACATTTTGCGTTCTTTTTTACAGGGAATGAGAGCTATTCACACTGTGGAAGGCTACGCGGGGATATTGGTGTCAACCCTGATTCTCAACAGCCTTTATCTGTTCGCTATGTACTTGCCCTTCTATAGTTTTGACCTATCACATAAGTACAACCTCGGCTTGTTTGAAGCTATGGTTGTGATGACCATCGCCACGATCGGATTTGTCCTTCCCGCTCCGGGGGGTATAGGCACCTATCATTTCTTTTGCGCTGAAACTCTCCACCACTTCTACCATGTGCCGACAGAAATAGCAGTGGCATTTGCCACGTCTGTACACGCGGTCGCGATCTTCGGCTTTATTTTATTTGGCGGTCCGCCATTGATTAGCCTCCTCTGGCACAAAAAAAAATAAATTCCTGACGTCACAAAATGCGAAACAGGATTTCTCGCCAGGCCTGTAACCCCGTCTGACGGTCAGTGACGACTATGGATAGCAGATGCACGCCAGATCCCAGTTCATTTAAATCAATAGATAAATAAATCGGCTCCAGCATATCCCCGCCTCGATAATCTGTACTAACGGAAATACGCCACCTGTCATCACTTATACCCAATTGCGCAATCGCCTTTCGATCTCGCTTATCGGAAAAACGCCGCAAATCTGGTGGTCCGACTCTGTACGTCACAGAGAAATCAGTCTGCCCAAACTCATCGCGTACCGGATTGTAGATCTCAAAATAGATATACAACAACTCGTCCGCGTCAAAAGTTCTCAACGGATTGGGTGTCACTTCAATTCCCTCTTTGCTCTCCCCTACGTGTGAAGCCAGCAATACAGAACTCATAGAAATCACATCATCGGGAAATGCCTGTACAAAAACGGTATCGCGGAACATGCCCACTGTTTTCTTTCCCACATCTCTAATTTCTAAAGACAACGCAAGTGAATCGGCGTCTTGTTGATCTGCTGCCAAAACCAGATCGCGTTGACCCAATAAATACTGCGCCTTTAATGAATCGGTCCAAACATCCCGCAATACCTCTGGTTGCCATCTGGCACTTGTTACCTCTTGCCCATTGCTTCTGTGTACAAAAATACCGGCATCTAAATCGACTTGATAGGTCTCATAGAGCTTGAGATACTGCAACTGACGCTTGGGAATACCCCACGATAGTGCCACTTTGATCTGTCCTTCCTCAGCCTTAAAAAATCCCACCTGCACGGGCAATCCGTATTTTTGATCTCGATATGGATCGACATAGCGCTCAGGCAAATAAAAATTGGACGACAGAATCTGACTTCTGCCCCACCCGCCTGGAACGAGTGCCCATCGCTCATCCTTCATTGATTCCAATTTCCAATGCACAGAATCATAAGAAAAAAAGTCCATTGAAAAATCTTCGTATGTCCAGATCTCCCGATGCGGAATAAGCGTTCTCACGCGATTGACATAGCGACCATAGCGGATCCAGACCTTGCCCATATCCGTTTCCCAACCCGCAATCCCCTCATCGGGCAGACCAAATCTCAAATTTGCATAAGCAACCCGCCCGCGATGTGCCAGCTTTCTTTCGTTCACAGGCGTGAGAAACAAAGGATCGCGCTTTTGCCAAAAAAGCGCGTGTGCCTCATCCCCACCACCCAACAATTCTATTGAAGTCATTGCCGCCTGCCCAACCGAATCCATCTGTGCGTACGCGCGATCAAATGCTTTGCCCGCTGCCTCAAAATTTTCGGCTGCATAATACCCCAATCCCAAAAACAAAAGACCGTCCCGATCCTGTGGCCATCGGTCTAAAAGTGCCCGTGCAATAACAATCAAATCCTCGTTATACCCACCCTCTATACTCAGCATACCCAACCCGTGATACGCGCGCCTGCAATAGGGATCATGTGCAAGTGCGTAGTGGTAATAATTCGCGGCCGTTTGCACACTCTCCATTGCAAAAGACCGCATACTTCCACCTCCGTCAAAACGTCGCGCATCGACGTATTTCAACATATCCTGCAAATAATAATCGCCCACTTCACAGGCTGCTTCAACCTGCGTTGAATCTATGCTGAGCACCTTTTCAAAATATCGCCTGGCATTGTACCGAAAACCCTTCTTGCGCTGCAGAGTCGCGTAAGACAGATGATAGTCTATATTCTCAGGATCCAATACAATTGCGCGATAAATATAGCGGTCTGCACGCAGCCTGCTCGCAGGCGTGTTCTTTTGCATAAACAACGCGCCCAATGCCGCACAGACATCTGCGCGATCACCATCCACACTGAGTGCTTTTCGAAGCAAATCAATGCGATAATCAAGCGGTTTCAACGTATCGCTTTGCGCGCGTGCCAGCAACGAATCAACTGAATCTGCATTTGCTGTTACACACGCCATTAACACAAAAACAGAGAGGACGCCCAAACAGGACGTCCTCATTTTCAGTACACGAGCCATTTTCAAATATTTTGAGAGAGTTTGTGAGAAATAGCCATTTCCTCCTCGGCCTCGTCAATCATCCCTTTCTGCTGATACAAACGCGACAGACTCGTATGGGCCAGTGCCTCATCGGGAACAATTTGCAAAGCGAGATTGACCTGTTCAATCGCCTTGTCAATCTTCCCCTGCCGATCCAGTGCCTGCGCCCATCCCAGATGCGCCATGTAAAACGAGGCATCGTCTGCAACAGCCTTCTCAAATTCGACAATTGCGCCTTCCAGGTCTCCAGTTCCCAACTTACTCAACCCCGCCATATAATACTCTTTGGTTGCCATGTAAGGACCTCATTTTATTTGTGGTTTAACGTGCGTCTTGCCCTTCAATAATACACAAAAAATCACCTTTCATCAACCTGACAAAAAAAGGAGAGACGTAAAACGCCTCTCCCAAAATGCAGCGGTTGATTTTGTTGATTAGAACAAACCCGTGAAATCAATTGAAAAATACTGGTATGGATGATATGTTTGCGCGAGATCTGTAGGCCAGGCCAAATCGTATCGGAACAGGAAATAGCCCAAATTTACCCGCACGCCAAACCCGTACCCGGCAGCCATTTGGGGCTTTGGTAGTCCATGTCTCGATCCGCTGCGAAAATGCTGCGGTACATTGAGTTCAAAACCCCCATCTCGGGACACCCATCCATCTCTCCAATCGGCGCGGTTAAATGCCCCCCCGATGTCGAAGAACAACTCGCCCTGTACATTCTGGAAGAAAAACGGCAGGGGCCAGCCCATGGCCAATTGCCGAATGAGTGGGAACCGAAATGAGACATTGGCCAGCACATAAGAATCACCCGCCATTTCGAGCAATCTCGCGCCGCGCAGGGGCCAGACGTAAGAAGAGAAAAACACGCGACTCTGGTCAACACTGGCAATGGTGGAAAATGTTGGATTGACCGGATTGTTCACACCGCCTAAGAAAAATACGGTGCTGTTGGGGCCATAACTCGTCCCGCCCGACATTCGGATGGCAAAGGTGTATTCGTTTAATAACCGCATATATTTGCGATAATCCAGCGCAAATGTGGCAAATTTCATGCCCACACCAGAACCTTCAAAATTCAACCGATAGCGATGCCCATCTACCGCGCCAAACAAACTGTACAGCGCGCTATCGCCCACCAGAGCCACTTCGCCGATAGCCGCCCGACGACGGTCGATCAATTGGCTCGAAAACCGCCCAACGCCGCGAAAGCCCGGCTGATACAAATAATTGTTGATATCAGTAAAAACCTCTTCGCGATCAACAGATACAAAACGCGTACTGAGTTCTAAACGGGCAAACCGATTAAATGGTCGCTCGAGCATTCCGGCAAGCCCGTAATATCGATCCGCAGTTAGACGACCTGTATTATCAAAGAAGAAGAACCGCGTGTGAAAAAGCTGCGCACCGTAATTTGTACGATTCTTCAAATAGGCATACGCAAGCAGAAAGTCGCTGTCTTTGAGTGAAAAATTTAAACTCGTCACCAATGTGGCGCGGTGATCACCCATCACATCACTCATGGACAATACGATAGAGCTACTCACGCCGTAGAACGTATCAAATCCCGCCTGTGCACCAAACAGTTCAGGCTTGAATTTCAGCTTGTACTTCTTAACCTGAAATTCCTTTTCACCCCAATTTTTTACCCCTTGTTTGCCAGTATCGGCCATTTCTGGACTACCTGCGACCGGATGCGTGGTATCGATCTCAGCCGTACTATCTGTAGGCGCGCTCTCTGCCGCTGCAAGTGCTTCCTGATCGGAGATCCACTGCGCCACTTTCTTCTCTGTTTTTTTTGCTGTCGAATCGATCGCGGTGCTATCGACTTCTACTTTGGCAATCTTGCGGCTTGCATACTTTTCTTTTTGTAACTCAACAAACATCTTTTCATCTTCACCGGCGAGGCGCTTGACAAATCGAGTACGCGGCAAATCCGCCATTTCTTTTCGCTGCGCGAATGGGTCGCGCATCACAAATATATCCAGGGCACCCTTGTGAAAAGCATTGAACACGATCTTTTTGCCATCGGCTGACCAATCGAGATATTGCGCCCCCGACAATAAATTGGTAATGGGATATATCTCCTGAGTACTGTCAACATTTGCAATATAAATATTGCCCACACCCGTACGGTCAGAAACAAAGGCAATGTGTTTGCTATCGGCACCCCACACGGGATGTGAATCTTCGGCGTCTTCAGACGCGACAATCCGGCGCATTTCAGAGCCATCTGTACGCATTAAAAAAATATCGTATTGACCGAAAGCAAAATCCTTCCCACCGCTGAATTTCAAATGGGTATCGGGACGATCAGAACTCATGGCGATCCATGTGCCATCGGGCGACCAATCCAGATGCCGCTCGTCATAGGGATCATTTGTAAGCCGCGTAAGCGACTCGTCGTTCACATCGACCACATAGATATCAGACCAGCCATCTTTAATACCCGCGACGGCAATTTTTTCTCCATCGGGTGACCAGGTGGGTTCAAACAAGCCATCGAGGTCAAACTTAAATCGCTTGCGAATTCGTTTATTTTTAACTTCGAGAATATACAGGGTATTTTTGTTATTCGATTTGGCAGCGAATGCAATATGCCGACCATCCGGTGACCAGGTAAATCCGGGCCGTAAAACAAACATTGACTCAAAAGCAGACGACTTCTGTCCCTCGACCAAACGCCCCAGGTCTTTGCCATCAATCGCCGACATCAAATAAATATCAAAAGTACCATTTCGGTCGGTCAAATACGCGACCTTGTCGCCTTGTGGAGATAACGCAGCAGCTAAATTATACGCCGAACGCCTATCTTCGTGCTCTGTCAAATTTGTTGCCATCTCTTTGGGCGTATGGCGCAAATTGATCTCATTCCAGTATTGCCGCTTGAGCCACAATTGATATTTTTCCTCCAATTCTTTCATCCCAAATCCCAGAGATGCTTTGAGTGCTTTATCGGGATTTTTGGCCGTGCGGAAAGAAGAAATAAAAGATGCCACTTTGTCCTTGCCGTATTCCTGTTCTATCATGTAAAAAACTGAATTGCCACCGGGATAGGCAAAATAACTCATGGACATCATTTCGATAGTCGGCACATATCCGGTAATGGTTGCATCGCGCATAAAATTATCGTGCTCCTTATGCCAGCCATATCGAGATACGTACTCGGCAATACCCTCGGCAATCCACAGCGGAGGTAACGTCGATGTTTGAGAAACCAGAGACCCCAACCAGCCGCCACCGGTCCACAACTCAATTGTAACAGCGTGAACGAGTTCGTGATGGATGACGTGCTGCAAATCCCCATAAGATCCCGTAAAGGGAATCACCACGCGCCCCTGTGCAAACTCGGTATATCCGCCCGTAAACTCAGACTGTTCCCCGCTGATAATATTCGATACCGAAAACCCATTGTGAGAATTGTAAATAACAATGGGATAGCGATCCTTCATCGTATATTTCAGCGTTTTCTCAATGTGTACCAGTGATCTTTCGGCTTCTTTGGCAACAAACTCGGCCAGCCCGAGTGAACCCTTGTCAAAATAAACCGTGAAGTGTTCACTGTCGATATAATGCCACACATACTGGCTGTAATTGACCTTGTTTTTGCCAAAATATTCTTGCCCAAAAGCAGAGATTGAAACCCCCAAAATGAGGACGAATATGGCGCTTCGCACGAAAAGACAACACCGAGCCATGTTTAGCTCCTTTGCGACGTAATCAACTTTGAGAAATATCCTTATCCTTGTAAAACAGTGCTGACATACTCCCAAAGCTCGTTATATATTGGAATTTACTACTTTTTTTAAATGCGTGAATCAAAAGAAAGTTGCATATCTCTAAGAATCAGTATTTACGGCATTAAACAACTGGCAGAACCTCTTCGTTCCCATGAAAGTTGTAATAAATTGTAACGGGTTGTAAAGACAAAAAATACACCACTTTCACAAACCAACAGCAAGCGGACTTTTTCGCGCTTGACGACACAAGGCCACACAGGTTATGTTTAGCTGAATCGCATACTTCATTTCTTATACTACAAGGAGCTTAATTCATGGCAGAACCGACCCATAGCGAACCCCTGTATCAACAAGCACTTGAAGCAGCAAATGGTGAACTTCAAGACATCGACGCACAAATTGACCAGCTACGCGTGCATATTGACCGCCTTGAGCGCAAAAAAGCCGCAGTCGAATCCATTCGCCAGGCCATTGGACAATGGGTTGAAACCCAGGCATCCGAGCAAGAATAAAAAGTCCCCGGATCCATCTCAAACAAAATAGGGATTGTGCGCCAGTTCTTGCGCTACAGACGTAATCGGACCATGACCGGGAAAAATCGTCGTTTCTCCAGGCAGAGAGAGCACCTTCGCACGCACAGCCTGAATTTGCCCGCGGTAGGCATCACCCCTCGCCCCTCCCAGAGAACCCGCAAATAGCGCGTCGCCCGAAAAAAACACAGGTGCGGTATAATACCCAATGCCTCCGCCCGTGTGCCCGGGCAAACTCACCGTATCAATACCGAGTTCGCCAATCGCTGTTTGCCACCCTTCATCCACGCGTTCAGTCACCCGCTGACTGCGCCCTCCCATCAACCCAAAATCGCGCTCGCAACCACATACCTGTGCCCGTGTCGCCTCGGCAACTGCTTCGAGTGCCCCAACGTGATCGCCGTGTCCGTGTGTGAGCAAAATGTGCGTCACCTGTACATCGGCAATCGCATTCAAAATCAACTGCGCCTGCCCACCGGGATCAACCACAGCTCCTTTGCCCGATGTCTTGCATATTAGCACATAACAATTCACTGTCATGCCCGCATCGAGAATCAATCGATCAACCCGCATATTCTCGTCTTCAAACGCCGCATTGCCCTGCGTTGGCACCCATCCACGCGCCACCTCCGCCAATTTTTCGCCATCGAGATGAAGAGCGTCTGCAAGTCGGCAAATGGTCTGATCGTCAGGTGTCAACTCGTACGATTCTATTTGCCCGATTTCTCGAACACTCAGCCCCACCTGTTGCGCCAGTTCCGATTCCGAAATCCCCTGTCCCCGACGCGCTTTCCCCACAATATCACCAAAAAAATCTTCCAGTGTGCGATAAGCCATCTTCTTCTCCGAATTTAATCATATTCAACTTTGTCCTGCCTATTTGATAGAGTATGACAATTTCTAAAAAAAATAAACAGAAAAATACCGTGCCTGTCTGAGTCAAAATCATTGCCAAATCACTATCTTCCGTTTATCTTTCGCTTGTTTTTATTGCGTAAGGATGGAATAGATATGACAATTAACCCCAAGCAATTAGCAGGAGAACGGGCTGCCGAATATGTCGAAGATGGCATGGTCGTCGGTCTGGGAACGGGATCAACGGCTTTTTTTGCAATCCAAAAACTCGGCCAGCGCATCGCTGAAGGACTCGATATATGCGGCATACCCACCTCAGAACAATCGCGCATTCAGGCGGAATCTGAAAATATACCACTCATCGACTTCGCCAAAGTCACCCGCATTGACCTTACCATTGACGGCGCAGATGAATTTGACCCGGACTTTAATCTTATAAAGGGTGGTGGCGGCGCGCTTTTGCGAGAAAAAATCGTCGCCTCTCTATCCGACAGAGAAATCATCGTCGCCGACGAATCCAAACCAGTGGTGCATCTTGGGGCTTTTCCCTTGCCCGTTGAAGTCATCCCATTTGGTTGGCAAGCCATACAACGCCTGCTCGCTGACCTGGGCTGTCATCCCACACTTCGCAACGCACAGGACAACGCGCCTTTTGTCACAGACAACGGCAATTACATCATCGATTGCGATTTTGGTCGCATTGACGACCCGCCCGCGCTCGAAGCAAAAATCAACGCCTTATGCGGCGTGGTCGAATGCGGCCTTTTTATAGGACTTACAGACCGTATCATCATCGGCAAAACAGATGGCACAATCGAAGAACGAACGCTTGAGTAACCGAACACTGGAGATTTTATGAGCATCCTCATTGACAACAACACCCGCGTGATCGTCCAGAGCTTTTCCAGCAGCAGAGCGATGGGCGGCGAAGCGCGATTTCACCTGGAACAAATGGTAGATTACGGCACGCAAGTCGTCGGCGTGGTCAACGCGGGCAAAGGCGGCGAGAGCGTGGTTGGCATACCCGTTTTTGATACTGTATCCAATGCCGTAGAAGAAACAGGTGCCACGGCATCGGCCAATTTTGTTCCCGCGCCCTTTGCAGCCGACACCATCATGGAAGCGGCCGATGCAGACCTGCCTCTGGTCGTTTGCATCTCTGAGAACATACCCGTGCTCGACATGCTAAAAGCCAAACACTATCTGGCCGATAAAAACACGCGCTTGATCGGCCCCAATTGTCCGGGCCTGATTTCTCCGGGCAAGTGCAAAATTGGCATTATGCCCGGCGCCATTCACCGCGAAGGTCGCATTGGTGTCATTTCGCGCAGCGGCACGCTCACCTATGAAGCGGTCTCGCAACTCACCGACAGCGGCTTTGGTCAATCGTCGTGTGTAGGCATTGGCGGCGATCCCATCATCGGCACTACCTTTACAGACTGCCTCGCGCTCTTCAAGGACGACCCCGACACAGACGCCGTCATCATGATCGGGGAAATTGGCGGTACCGCAGAAGAAGAAGCCGCCGCTTATGTCAAAGCGCACTTTGACAAACCCGTGGTCAGTTTTATCGCGGGCCAAACAGCACCTCCGGGACGGCGCATGGGGCATGCGGGCGCGATTATCTCCGGCGGACAGGGCACCGCCGCCGACAAAATGGCCGCGCTTCAAGAAGCCGGCATTCACGTATGCGAAAGCCCCGCCGAAATGGGCGCAACAATGAAACGTGCCCTATCGGAGTAGTACTGCTTAAAAAACAAAAAGCCCCCACAGTACATCGCTTATGGGGGCTTTGTCTTGCTCAATACCGAGCGGTTTATCCCAAAATATCTTCGAGATAGCTTTTCGCAGCCAAAATACCCGCTGCATTCTTTTCGGCGCTGCCGCTGTAGCGGTGGTCTTCCAATTCAATGGCCAACGGCCCGTCATAGCTCAATTCCTCCAGACGCGCAATCACCCATTTCCAATCCACCACACCCCATCCCGGAATGCAATAACGCCACCACCCCTCGCCATAACCGTAGCGCTGACCAAACGATTGGCCCAAACAGCCAAACTCGTACAGCCCATCCGCCAACAACTCGGTATCCTTTGCATGCACATGCCGCACCCGATTGCCAAACTCCATCAATACCCGCTTGTAATCGACGCCAATGCGCGCAAAATGCGACGGATCGTAACAAATACCCAGATTGGGTGATGGAACAACCTCAAAAACTGCTCGCAAGGTCTCGGGCGTACAACCCAAATTCGGGTATGCTGGTGCCGGACCAGGCCATGGTTCAATCGCGAGAAAAACCTCGTGCGCTTCTGCCTCTTTCACAATCCCTGGATAGACCTGCTTAAACACCTCAAAGGTTTCGGCTCGCGCTTGCAATCGGTCGTCTGGAGCCAAACACAAAAAAATCACCCCTGAACCGTATTCGCCAACCGCCTGAATCCGCGCTTTCATCGCGGCCACAGCGTCTTCTCGCACACCGTCATCTTTGCTCAACAACCCACCGCCTGCCCCCCAATCCACAGTGCCAATCCCAATCTCAGCACTATCACACATCTTGCGAATTTCAGCATCTACTTCTGGCAGATCAATTGACCCCAAGCCATTTTCTGCTGCCCATTGAATAATGCCCTCCAACCCCATCTCCCGCCCCATCGGCGGGATTCGCATACCCACATGCATTGCGCTACCTCCTATTAAAATAAAAAAACTGTTATCTGTTGTCTCAGCTACGCTGATATGAAAACGCGTAGTGAAGGTGAAGTCAAGAAAAATGATCAAAGTCTGAATTGCGTCAGAAGTAAATACGGAACGCAAAAAACAGAATATTGGAATACCCGCCGAACTCAGATTGAAATTGTCCATCTTGCGGTCGATCACCAACGCCGATAAACGCACCAGCAGAAAGATAAAAATCCTGCTCAATATTGTATTCTATAACAGAAGAAAAAAAGAACGACGGATCAGTGATATTGGCGAGAAACTGCCCGCTCGACGCGACCAGTGGCGTGAGTTGATGGGTGATACCGAGCGCGAAGTAGTGGGTGCCCATAAGATAAACAGCAGCGTCGCGATATGCCGAGCGATTTAGGTTGACGAGATAATCTTCAGGGTCGCGCACCCCTGCTCCGTTGAAGTGGTATTCGATGAATCCATAAGTCTCGCCACCAAAACTGTAATCCATGCCCGTAGATACGCGAAAATAGTCGCCAATCGCGTCATCCTGCTCCATCGTAAAAACGCGGGCCCCCTCTATCCATGTGCCAACACTTCCAACGCCACGCGCGACATCAATACCAACAAGCAACTGCTCGCGGAAACGGACGAGCATCGGCGACACATCGGTCTCCACCGCATTGAATTGACCGCGAACAAAAAACGCGCTCCGATCAACCGCGAAGTCTCGCCCAAACACATACCCTGCATCGACTTCGCTTAGTGCTCCAATCGGGACGCGCACGCGCACGGCATCGACACCAGAGCGGTCTTCCGTATCCAATTCGCTATAGGTAAACGGCGCGATCATATCCGTCGGATTGACGACCCGCGCACTTCCCCACGCAATCGCCTGACGTCCGACAATCACATCTGCAAATGACAAACGCGCTGTCACACTGGCCCGGTCGAGGTTTTGAAACACGCCAACGCTACCACCGAAATCATTGTCGCCGGGATAAACAGACGACTCCAGATCGACAACGCGATAATCGTACAGATCAATGGTGGCGACTTCCACCCGGTTCTCAAATAGCAATGGATCCTGAATACGCAGGATAAAGTCGTAGGCGAAATCAAACGACAAGTGCTCGCTAATCGAATTGGCGAGACTAAGCCGCAGCCGATTACTCACCATACCCTTCACAGGAACACCCACCTGTGGCGAATCAAAGGCGACGGAAAAACTCTTGTAAAAACCGCTCAGTTGTGCAGATGTGACAGCTTGTGGCAAAAGCACAATCATTGCTCCAATAACCCATCTCATAGTGCCCCTACCTCATCGCGCTCAATCTCTCCGTCTTTCAGCGTAATCAGCCGTCGCGCGCGCGCCATCACCATCGGGTCGTGCGTGGAAAAAATAAATGTCATTCCAGTCTGCGTATTGAGCCGATACATCATATCGAGCAACTCTGCACCGATCTTTGAATCGAGATTCGCCGTCGGTTCATCCGCCAGAATAATCGCTGGCTGAGACACCATGGCCCGCGCAATCGCGACCCGCTGTTGCTGCCCACCCGAAAGTTGCGTCGGCTTGCGACTCGCCATCCCGCCCAATCCCACCTCCTCCAGTATCGCCAGCACGCGCTTGTGCCGTTCGGATTTGGGCACCTTTTGCAGGAGCATAATGTATTCAATATTCTCCTCAACGGTCAGCACCGGAATCAAATTATACGCTTGAAAGACAAAACCGATATTGTCTCGCCGAAAATCCGAAAGCGCATTACCGCTCATGCGCGACAAAAGTTTACCATTGAGCCATATCTTACCATCCGTTGGTGCATCCAGCCCGGAGATGATATTGAGCAAAGTCGTCTTCCCCGACCCAGACGGCCCAACCAACGCTGCAAATTCACTATGCTCGATGGACAGATCAATCCCGCGCAAGGCGTGAACGGGCACGCCACCGTCTGAATAAACTCTGGTCACCCCTTCTGTCACAATCACAGGCACCGCGGATATCTCCCTCCTTCAAAAACTCCTTCGCATCGCCGTCGCCGCAGACATCTTCGCTGCATATCGCGCCGGGTACAGCCCCGCGATAATTGTAAAAACAAAGATCCAGATCGAATAAAAAATGAATGGTTGAATGCGCATCTCCGGATAGATCAACTCCTGCATGGTGATACCCATCATCTCGATCCCCGTGTAGTCAATGCCAATCGTTGAAAAAATCAAAGTGACACAGAATCCAAAAATCGTACCCAAAATAATACCCAGAACTGCCAATGCTCCTGCCTCAAACAGAATCAGCCGCGCCATGCCAAACGGACGCGTGCCAATTGCGCGCAACACGCCAAATTCAAACATCCGTTCGTAAAGCGACATAAACAGCGTATTGACAATGCCAAAAACAACCACGCCAAACAGCACAAAGCCCATAATGTACTTGCTGAACTTCGACATCTCGAACATCGCTTGAACCTCTGGCAAAACCTCTGTCCAACTGCGCGCTTTGTTTCCACCTTGCGAATAAGTTTTCCAAAACAGCAGACTCTGATCCTCCGCAGATATTGAATCAATGAACTTCAGTGCGATCTCGTGCGCTCCTGCGCCGAGAGCGAGCATCTGCTGCGCCTTCTCCAATCGAATAAACGCCATGCCGCTGTTCATCCCCTCGTCGGCAAAACGATAAATTCCAGAAACGCGGAACATCTCCTGCGAGAGATCGCCGCTCCCGGCTTGCGCCATCGTCACGACAACCCTATCGTTTAACCCCACCTCAAGGCGTTCCACGAGTTCCTCACCGATGACAATGTCCCGCGGATTTGCCCCCTCAAAAAACGCGCCTTCAACAATCGCATCGTCAATTTGAGACAGATACTGCTCGGTAGATGGTTCGACGCCCACGAGATTGACCGCCGCAACAGTTGCAGGTGAAGTTATCATACCAAAGGCGAACGTCCGCAAGGTGAAGTGCGCCACGATACCTTCCCGCCGAAGATTGGCTACCACCGCATCGAGATGGTTAATCGTCAACTCAACTGCTTGCTCGTCGGAAAACCCCTCCCGATGAATCTGGCCATCTCCCAGAAATGACGCCGTCGCCGTTTTGACCATGTTCTGCTCCATCCCCAACCAGAGTGCATCGGCAAAGATAAGTGCAGCAAGTCCAATTCCCATAGCTGTTGCAGCTATGACGGAGCGGCGTTTATGTCGAAAGAGATTCTTCCACGCGAGCTTTATCAGTATCCAGGACATAGTTCCTAATGCGTTCTCATCGCGTTGGCCGGGGCAATTCGCGCTGCTCTCAGCGCGGGAAACAGGCTGACCAAAATTGCCGAGACAAGGACCGTAACTGCGGGAATTACAAGACTTCGCACAGTGACCGCAGCGTACATCGTCTGAAACACAATACCGCCATAGGAAAACTCTTGCGGCAGTGAGATGCCATAGATAGACAGCCAATAGTTGAGACCCGCACCGAACAATGCACCAATAAAAATGCTACCAAGCGCGATAAACGTCACCTCAGCCACCACCACTCCGAAGATCTGACTCGGTTTTGTTCCCATCGCTTTCAACACACCGTACTCTCGCGTGCGCTCCAGCACCGACATCAGAACCGTGTTCAGCACGCCAATGGCGACAATCAGCATAATAATCATGCGTCCAATAAGATCGCCCTGTCTATCGGCCTGCATCGCGCGATAAAATGATTTGGCGACGACCTGCCACGGCGACACCTCGAGCGTTGTGTCGTTGAGCCGCACCTCAATCTCCGCGGTAATTTTGGGGACGCGATCCAACGCCTCGACGATCACAGCGATTTCATGAACCCGCCCATTGAGTACGAGCAAATCCTGCGCGTCATCGATATGAAGATAGCACGCCATCCGATCAGTCGCTTTGTCGCCGCTTTCTGCTATACCGATAATTGTGTACAAATCATTGGCAATAGCACCATCCGTGCCCTGTGTGACGAGCACAATTTCGCGACCAACATCCGTCTTCAGGATGCGCGCCAGCCCAACACCGAGAACCGCTTCGCCCGTGGCAGTCTCTGAAAATATCGCCCCACTGGTGATCTTCCGATCAAACCGCGTGGCTTTCACCTCGCGCTCCACATCTACGCCGATGATTTGCACCCCCATCGTCTTATCGCCCACCGAACCGAGCCCCGCCGAATAGATGCGCGGCGTCCACGCCTCAACGCCAGCAACACCGGCAATCTTTTCTCCAATGGATTCATAACTGTCGATCACATCGTAAAGCGACGGCTTGTCGAGGTAGCCCGCTCGATGCACCTGAATATGCCCGATGCGATTCCGCGTGAACATCGAAATAATATCTGAATACGCGCCATCTGACCAGCCGATAAAGACCGACGAAAGCGTGAACCCCACGATCATTGCAAGCGCAGTCAACACAGTGCGCCGTCTTTGACGAAAGATATTGCGAAATGCCATTTTGAGCATCGTCATTTTCTCTGAAGATTGCGCCGCGTGAATACATCGTCATCTATCTGCACATCAAATTCGGCCTTGAGATAACGCATAACGGTTTTGTGCCTGTCCTTGTTCTGGGGGATCATCTCCATCAAAGTTGGAATCGTCTTGCCGCCGAACGACACAATCTCTTTGAAATTCAAGACCCGCATCAAATTGCCCTTCTCATCATAGAAATGTTGCCACACCGGAATCAGATCATCTACCCGCACAGCCGTGATGAGCCTGCCCCAAACAATCGGAGAATCTTCCTTCGGAATGAACCGAATGTAAAGATGACCCGGTTCCGCGTCATCCGGCACAATCAAATCGTAGATATAATCGTTGAGCATTGACGACTCTTTGACGAGGTCATCATTCGTAAAATCCGACCCCATCCACGACCCCATCATCATCGATGGCGGCACCTTTATCACCTTGTTGGTCTTTGGAAGATAATTCCACATCTCGTTGCCGATGCGCAGCGTTGTAACGCCCTTTTCCTTTTTGGGTGCGTCAATGCGGATGAAAGTCTTATCCATTCCCTTTGTCCACACCCTCATCAACAACGTGCGTTCCCAGTGTGGCGTAACAATCTGCATCTCCATATCCGCCACGCTGGTTTTGCTGCGGTAGAGCGCGTCAATTTTTCTCACAATAGATTCCACATCTTGCTCAGATGCCAACGGCACAACGGGATTGGCAAACAGAATGACAAGAACCATTAAAAACAATCGGTAAATCATTTATGATATCCTCATGCATTTCGGCGATAGGTTATCTGGACTAATCGCTATTTATACTTGCCCCCCACCTGCCTCTAACATAAATTTTCCTCATCATGAACACCCTTGAAAACTACCGCATCCTCATGGATAGCCTTGATCCCCAAAGTCCCCCTGTGGTGCGATTTGTACATCGAGTCGCACCTCGGCAACCCAAGCATATCGGGGTACTCGACGCATCCTTCAATCCGCTTACCCTTGCCCATAAGGCACTTGTACGCCATGCACAAAATGCTTTTAACTTTGACGAAATCGTCCTCCTCCTCGCCAAAACCAATGTCGATAAAGCCCTCTTTGGTGCAGACCTGAGCCAACGCCTCGCCATGATGGTCAATTACGCGAATTCTGATACCCAATTGGACACCTGCCTGTCAATTGCGGGATGTAGCCATGCCCGCTTTATCGACAAAGCACACGCACTCAGAGCACATTTTTCATCCAACGCCCAAATCTACTTTCTCGTCGGACACGACACCCTGATACGCATCTTTGACCCGCGCTATTACACCGACATGCCCGCCGAACTCAAAGTGCTATTTTCACTGTGCCACATTGTATCTGCCAACCGCGAAAATCCTTCGCGGGAAGTCTTTCACAGATTTATGTCACGCCCTGAATGCGCGCCTTTTGCGAACCGCGTACACCCTCTTCAACTACCCCCTTCCTTTGGCAATATTTCCTCTACCGAAGTACGCAAACGCATCCGAGCAGGAGATCCTATCACAGATCTCGTGCCAGAATCTATTGCCCAATTTATTGAGACATTCGACCTTTACAAATGAAGTAGGAAACGGGGTACAACTGGTCGCAGACCAGTTCACGGTGAAGTAGGAAGGGTGAAGATGAAGCAAAAGGTAGGATGATATACCAGTTTTTGGGTGGAGCGGGGTGGACTTCTCACTTCTCACTTCTTACTTCTCTCAACATGCCCACCAGCATATCAAGTGCCGACACATAGCCGCGCCACCTGAATCCGGCAATAATACCCACGGCAATTTCAGAAAACAGAGAATGTCGCCGCCATGCTTCTCGCGCGTGGATATTGGACAGGTGAATTTCAACCAGTGGTAAACCCGCATCTTCAAATGCGTCCCGCAGCGATACACTTGTTGTAGTCAGCCCTGCGGGATTTACAAGAATACCATTTACAGAATCGCGCAGTTCCTGCACTTTTGAGACGAGTGCCCCCTCGTGATTCGACTGAAAACACACAATTTCGCACCCCAGTTCATCCGCCTTTTGTTCGAGATGCATGTGAATCTCGTCCATTGTCACAGTACCGTAGTGCTCGGCTTTGCGCCGTCCCAGCATGTTAATATTGGGACCTTGTAAAACGAGAATCTTCATGAAGTAACCTCGGGGGACTTTTTGCTTAACATCTCAATCAACTGAGACAGAGTAGCTTTCATTTTATCTCGAGAAACAATCATATCGACAAAACCGTGTTCGAGCACTTGCTCCGCGCGTTGTGCCTGGCGCAGGGCTTCCATCTCGGAGGCACTCACAGAAGACCCTGTAATACGCGATCCCGTAAACCCGATCAGCGCATTTGGCTCGGCGATATTGATATCGCCAATTGAAGCGTAACTGGCGTTTACACCGGCTGTTGTGGGATCTATAAGAATAGAAATAAACAGCAGTCCCGCATCTGCAAATTGGGACAACTTGGCATTGACTTTCGCCATTTGCATCAGCGAAAAAATGCTCTCTTGCATGCGTGCACCGCCGGACCGACACACAATAATCAGCGGCAATTGATCGCGCATACATCGATCAATCACCCGACAAATTCGCTCGCCTTCAGCCGAACCGAGCGACCCCCCCATAAAACCAAATTCATGTACGGCAATACCCACAGGCGCACCATCGATCTTCCCCACGCCAGCCAGCACAGCGGCATCCATATTGGTGCGTTTGCGATATTCTTTGATCCGATCGGGGTAGGGCTGTAGATCGACAAATACGAGCGGATCGGCCGATTTGACCTCCTGGCCTATTTCTTCAAACGATTCTTCATCGAGCACAGCGACTATATAATCGGCACTGGATATGCGAAAGTGATGTTTGCAATGCGGGCAAATACCTGTATTTTGCTCGAGTTTCTTTCGATAAACTATTTGCTCACATCGCTCGCATTTAATCCAAATATTTTCGGGCATACGCTTTCGCACAAGCGTCCGAATACCAGATTTGAGCTTGTTAAACCAGTTCATAAGTGATCTCCACATAGCGATAACAAATTGAAGTATAAGATGTTCTGGCGTTTTTTACAAGGGCAAATCCAAAATTGATGTTCTATCAGTAGTCCCTATTCATTGTTTCCACGAGTTGCTCAAAATGGGCACTATTTTTTAAAATCCAGTTTTTCTATTGACATAGTTTCAATTTTCTTATAGATTCGTCACTCTACTTTACACCCCCTCACAATTTCATATCCTCTTATAATTTTAACGATGGAGAAAGCCCCTTGCTGATTACGAGCCTGAAAGTCTTTTGTGACCTGATTGAAACGCAGAGTTTTTCCAAAACAGCTGTCCTTAATTCCGTTACTCAATCCGCGGTAAGCCAGCAACTCAAAAGCATTGAAAAACGCCAGGGAAAACAACTCATCGAACGCGTTGAAAAAAGACGCCTGACACTCACTGCAGAAGGCGAAATTTTTTACTCTTATGCCCGAGACATTGTCCGGCGCTACGAAGAAATGGAACACCGTATCCAGGCTCTGAGTGGGGTGGTTTCGGGAACTGTTCGTCTGGCATCTATTTACAGTGTGGGTATGCTCGAACTCACCCCCTTTCTCAAAACCTATCTCAAAGCCTATCCCCGGGTTAATTTCCGTCTCCAATACGATCAAGTAAACAAAATTTATGACGATGTTGCCAATGGCGAAGTCGATTTGGGCATTGTGCCGTATCCCCGCACCCAACGCAATGTAGATATAATGCCTTTTACACAAGACAAAATGGTCGTAGCCATGCATCCTGAGCATGCATTGGCCTCTCGCAACGCATTCTTACCACAAGAACTCAACAAATTTCCTCTGGTTCTTTTTACTCCCGAAACCCCAACGCGGCGTGCCATTGATCAGTTCCTAAAAAAATACAAAATACTTCCCAATATCGTCATGGAACTCGACCACATAGCCCCTATCAAACACGCTGTAGAAGTCGATATTGGCATCTCTATTTTGCCACTCAATTCCATTGAGCAAGAACTCGCTCGCAAAACCCTTGCATATCTGCACTTTGTAGATCGAGATTTTGATCGGCCATTGGGCATCCTCTTTCGCAAAGGACGCAGTTTGTCAATCGCCACTCAAAAATTGCTCGATATTCTTTTAAACAGCGATCAAAAACCCGCTCCCTGACCCAATGGAACTTCCCCTCTTCCCTCTCGACCTGGTGCTGATGCCACACCGACGTGTTCCCCTGCACATCTTCGAAGAGCGATACAAGCAAATGATCGGTGAGTGTCTTGACAACGATACCGAATTTGGTCTTGTATGGGGTACGGACGACGATTTTAGCGACATCGGATGCGCAGCGCGTGTTGTCGGCCTGATCAATCGTTTTCCCGACGGCCGCATGAACATCATGATTGAAGGAACGCGACGCTTTCGCGTTATTCAGCAATACGATATCCATCCGTATATATCGGGCTTTGTGGAAGACGTAGAAGACGACGACGAAGCCTTTGACATCGCTTTGGGGAACCGCGCCAAAAAACTCTATTCCGAAGCCCTGAAGCTCTCATCGGGCTGGATATCGCCCCAAATACCCGCCCTGGAACTGGGTGTGCTCTCATACATCCTCGCAGCAAATCTCAGCTTATCCCTCGACGAACAGCAAGCACTTCTGGAAAATACCTCACCCAACAAACGCCTTGAAACCGTGTCCAATGCACTCGAAAAGTCACTCGTCACCCTGCGCGAAGTAAAGCACCGGACACGTGGAAATGGACACCTGTTATAAACCCGAGGAATTCTCATGTCACTCAACCGCAATGATGCCTTTGCATTGCTGACCGAGCACACAGAAAACATCAATCTCATCAAACACATGCTCGCAGTAGAAGCTGCAATGCGTGCCTATGCGCGAAAATTTGGTCGAGATGAGAACTTGTGGGGCATTACCGGATTGCTACACGATTTTGACTATGAAAAACATCCTACGCCAGACGAACACCCCATGTTTGGCGTGGCAATACTCGAAGAAAAGGGATATCCAGAAGCAATGATCCATGCGATTAAAGCACACGCGCCCTATTTGGGAGTGCCCAGAGAAAGCCTGCTCGATAAAGCCCTCTTTGCAGTAGATGAACTGACTGGATTTATCGTGGCTGTAACTCTAATGCAACCCACCAAAAAACTCGCAGACCTCAAAGTCTCTTCAGTGCAAAAAAAAATAAAACAAAAAAGCTTTGCCCGAAATGTCTCGAGAGAAGACATTCTAATTGGCGCCGAAGAACTCGGTATAGAATTAGACGACCATATTGCTTTTGTACGCGATGCGATGCATAATATTTCCGATGACTTAGGGCTTTAATCGGTATTCTAATAACAAAAAGGGCGGAATGCGATATATCCCGCCCTTTTCTTTTCTTAATAATTACATCTCATCCGATTTGCGAATCGTAAATCGCATCGACCAATTCCATGGATTTTGCCGCATCTTCAAAATTTGTTTCAGGTTGTTGCCCCGTTTTTACGCAATCGATAAAATGGCGGTTGATAGCATAAGCCCCAAAAGCGACATGCGGCTGCTCGCTTTCGCCCAGTATCCATGGATCGAGCGAGCGCACGGGTTCGACTTTGCCATCGGCAAATACCTGCCCGCCCTCTTCGGGATCACCAAACATCGAAATACCCGTCGAATGTACTTCCACCGTGAACATCCGACGTCCCATCATATAACAATTTTGTAGCACACCTGTCGCGCCAGACGAAAACTTCACCAGGGCTGTGTGCATATTTCTAAACGTAGCATCCAATCGCCGCACATCGCTCGCCACGGCTTCTACTTCTCCACCACACAAATATCGCAGCGTATCCACCGCGTGAATGCCATCGCAGGTCAGTTTTTCCATTGCGCCCTTGTAAATGGGCCGCCCACCCACTTCGTTTTTATAAAAATACGACGCCGCGCTGTGCACCGGCCCATTTTTCTCGCATATTTCTTTTCCCGTGCGAATCACCGGCGCAAACCGCCTCTGGAATGTCACGCCCGTAATCACATTGTTCTTTTTTGCCAACAATGCCATCTGTTTGGCCTGCTCGGTCGTTACTGAAGGTGGTTTTTCAATAATGATATTAACGCCCATATCCATAATATTCGCCGCCAGATCGTATATGTGATGCGGTGGCATAATCGCATACACCACATCGGGTTTTTCCCGTTCGATCATCGTCACATAATTGGTGTATCGCGCGGGAATATCGTACTCCCCCGCCACCTCGATCATACGCACTTCATTCAACTCGCATACGGCCACCATTTTGACATCGTCCATATCGTTCAGCGAGGGATAGTGTACACTGCGCGACCGCCCCCCCGCACCGATCATGGCAACCTTGACGACCTTCTGAGAACTTGCCGTCTTCTTTCCCATATTGCTCTCCTTTTAATAAACCGCCTGAATCAACGCGCGCATGTACCCCACGGCAAACGCGCGTCCTGCCCACTCAGTACCCGATTGCCAGAACCTGGGAGTGTGGTCCATCATAAACGGGCCATTAAACCCCACGTCTTTGTAGGTTTGCATCGCTTTGTGCATATCATTTTGTCCCTCATCGATAAACACCTCTCGAAAACTTTTCGGCGTACCCTGAATATCTCGAAAATGCACATACACAATTTTATCCCGACTACCAATATCGCGGATCGCTTCGCAAACATCTTCGCCCATTTCCGCCACGCAACCCTGACAAAATAGCATGGCATTACACGGGCTGGGAGCAAGGTCAAAGATGCGATGATATTGCTCCAATGTCGATACAATACGAGCGGCCCCACCCATCGGTTCGGGAATGGGCGGATCATCCGGATGCAATGCCATCCTCACGCCGTATTCCTCGGCCACGGGTATCACGCGCTTCAAAAAATATTCGATATTTTCCCACATGCCAGCTTCTGAAATTACTTTGTCGGGCACATACACGCGCTCGCGCGCCCATTCGTCGTAATCAAACGTGCTGTATTTGACGCCACCGCGTCCCGTCGCCGATTCTGTGCGAAAATTGCCAATCGGCTTAAAATTGTATCCCAAAGTAGGTATGCCCGCTTCTCCTAAATTGCGGATGAACATACACCAGGCATCTATTTTTTCATCTCGATCTTCCAAATCCAGAGTAAACTCATCCCAACCATAGCTGGCGGCATTCCGCAAAATCAGGCCGTGATCAGCAGCCCTATCCCGCGTCTCTTCCCAGTACGCGCGGCGATCTTTGCCATCGCGCATATCCATCGACGGATTGATCGTCAGATAGTCAACGCCAATCGCTTTGAGAAAACTCAGCGACTCATCATTCACCTGCTCGTAGTGCAACTGCTCCTGAATGGTCATAGCGACCTCCTTCGAATCTCAAACTAAAAAAACGTTACAGGACATGCATGAATCACTCTAAAATAGAAGTCAAGAAAACAATAGAGCGCAGACACTAAAGCCGATTGGAAGACTGGATGGGCTCATCCGGATTTTTACCTATGGCGAGAAGAATTATTGGAATAGTGATCAGTCCAAAAATAAGCCCAACCCAGCCCGGATAAATCAGCGCCGTCCCCAGATAGCCAAAAATGCCCGCGACACTCATCGTCGTCAGCGCGTAGGGGAGCTGTGTTTTAACGTGATCCATGTGGTCACACGACGACGCGATACTCGCCATCACTGTAGTATCGCTAATAGGCGAGCAATGGTCGCCAAAAATCGCCCCATCGAGCACAGCCGCTGCTGCCAGGATCGTCAGCGGTAGTCCCCCCAACGCATGTGCGAGCGGAACAACCGTAGGAATGAGAATCGCCATAGTCGTCCAGGACGTGCCAATTGAAAATGCAACAAGAGCAGCGAGCAGAAAAATCAGCAAAGGCAGCAGCCCTGGAGATATAAGCGGAGAAAGTGCTGCGGTGAGATAAGTTGACGTACCCGCATCTGCACAGACCTCTTTGATCGCCCATGCGAGAATCAGAATAACAATCGCATACCACACGCCGACAATACCGCGCGCCCATGTCGAGATAGCATTCCCCACAGAAATAATCCGCGCACCTGTTTCACCATGCCTGCGCGTAATAGCTATCACAATCGCGAGTGCGGAACCGAGCATTGCCGCCACAAAAAGAACCTGTGCCGTATTGGCATTTGAAAAACACGCACTCCAAAACGCGCTGCTCATCAAGCCATAATCCCGCCGTGCTGCCAGCACCCTCTCGTGATCCCAAGTATCAAAAGCCATCCCCCCAATGACGCATATAATAACGAGAATCACAGGCAAAACAGCCGCCCACCACACGGGATGGACGCCCTCAACAGGACCAATTTCATCCTGTGCACGCCCGGTCATTGGCGTCGCACCGGGGCGCATCACCTGACCCGTTGTTTGTGCGCGGCGTTCGGCGGCGAGCATAGGCCCGTAATCGCGGCGAAGATAAGCCGAAAGCAGAACAAAAGTGAGCGTGAGCAAACAATAGAAACGCAAAGGGAGAGCATTAAAAAAAAGCTGGTATCCCGACAGTCCAGTCTTGAGATCCGTCATCAAATCCTGAAAAAGGCTGACTTCGTATCCAATCCACGTACTGATAATCGCAATACCTGCGATAGGGGCTGCTGTTGAATCGACAATATACGCGAGTTTTTCGCGCGACACCCTGAACCGATCGGCTATCGGGCGCAACGTAGAGCCAACCACAATAGAATTGGCATAGTCGTCAAAAAAAATGGCAAGACCCATAAAAAATGCCGCCAACCGCGTTGAGCGCGCGCCCTCGGCACGTCGGGCGAGCACATTGGCAATACCGCGATTGCCACCCGAAAGCGTGGTAACGCGCACCATACCAATAAGCCCTGCAGTAAACGCGAGAATATAGAGCTGAAACGAACTTTCCAAAGGCGTCCAAACATAGCCAATCAGGGATTTTTGCAGCGCAATAATCGGCAAATAATAAAGAGGTTCACCCAGCGACGCGAGAAATCCCCCCGCGAGAATAGAAAGCGAAAGCCCCAGAATAAGACGCCCGCTGATAATAGCCACCAGAATCGCAGCAACGGGCGGAAAAAGACTCCACGCAGTAACCGGCGACAAAACTTCTCCTCGTTCATCAGAACCGCGCACAGCAACGAGGTGATAACCCTCGGAGATTGCCGCGCTGCGAAATACAATCTCTGCACCCTCATCAGACGCATCAGGCCGACGACCTTGTGCTTCGGCAAAAGCCTTCTGCAACACGCGGTCTGCATCTGGCGATAGCATCCATGGATAATCGCCAAACTGTTCCGCCAATTTGGGAATCGCAGTCAACAGTTGCTCGTGTAAAACGCGCTCCCGGTTCCCCGGCAAAATGCTCACCAGAACCATTGCAAGAATAAGTGCAAAAATAACCCGGACAATTGGATTTTTTAAAAGATCGGACAAATAAAATCTCCTTTGATGAACCCCGTCCCGCAACCCATTACAAGGGACTGGGGACTGCGGACTCTCGCCTCTTACATCTCACCGCTTAATATTCACTTGTAAAGAGTACAAAACAATTCTATTTTGGAGCGGGAGGTAAACGCGATGACCGCAAAAACACACTTGTACGCAATCCTGGAAAAAGCCGAAGAAGGTGATCTGCTGAGCCGCGTAGTTGATCTTTTTATAATCACCCTCATCGTCCTGAATGTGACAATGGTCATACTCGAAACCGTTGAGGGAATTAATGAGACTTATGGCGAGTTTATCGAGCTTTTTGAAACTGTATGCGTGCTGATCTTCACCGTTGAATACCTGCTGCGCATCTGGTGTTGCACGGCAGATACAAAATTCGCGCGTCCCCTGATCGGGCGGTTGGCATTTATGCTGACGCCTCTGGCGCTCATTGATTTCATCGCCATATTTCCCTATTACATCTTCTTGCTTGTAACAATACCACCCGATTACACGCTCCCCCTGCGCTTGTTGCGATTATTTCGCCTGCTCAAAGTGGGTCGATATTCGCATTCGATGCAAATGTTTGGCCGGGTAATATGGCAAAAACGCCGGGAACTCTATATCGTGGCATTTGCACTAATACTTTTATTGGTCATTGTATCCAGCTTGATGTATTTTGTCGAACACCATGCACAACCCGAAGCATTTTCGAGTATTCCAACAACCATGTGGTGGGGAATAGTAACCCTGACAACCGTGGGCTATGGCGATGTCTTTCCCATAACGCCATTGGGCAAATTCCTGGGGGCAATAATTGCCGTACTGGGCGTTGGGATGTTTGCCTTACCCGCCGGCATCTTGAGTTCTGGCTTTGTCGAAGCCATGCAGGAATCTCGCGAAAATAAATGCCCACATTGCGGGAAAGACCTTAACAACCACGGGTAAACAATCCGGATAAAATAAGGAAGGAGTAAATGATGGAACTGGTCATTGGCAGCACAACGCGGCCTCTCAACGCCCTGTCATTTGCAGAGGCGTGTGAACACATCGCAAGCGCGGGATACACAGATGTAGCTGTATTTGCACATGATGGGGTTATACCCGTAAATAATGAAAGCAGTGCCGCGAAAATCGCAGACACCAAAAAAGCTGCTGCCCAGGCAGGCGTCAATCCATCCATGTTGCTCGGCAGAGCGCTGTTGGAGCGCGGAGTGGATGGTGCAGCAGATGCGTATAAACAATTATTGGATAACGCCGCCGAACTCGGCGCAAAGTGGATATTGGAATTGGGAACGGGCAAAAAAGAATATTACGGCATCTATCCCGAAGTCATGCGCCGTGCCTCTGAACACGCGGAAACCTTAGACCTGGGAATTTCCCTCAAGCCTCACGGGGGCATCAGCCTGACAGCAAAAGAATTGATCGACCTGTATCACCAGGTCAATCACCCCGCATTTGCAGTAAGCTACGACCCGGGCAACATCATTCACTACACGCGCGGCGAAGTGCGCCCAGAGCAGGAAGTGGATGATATTGCAAAATACACCTCAACAGCGATCATCAAAGATTGTGCATTGGACTCCGACAACAACCCCAATGTACAGACTACAGCAGGCGATGGCGAAGTCGATTTTCACCGCATCTTATCCGGACTAACCGGCGGGGGATTCACAGGTCCTCTCTACGTAGAATGCGTCGGCTCTAAAACGCTTGAGGGTATCGACCGCGACCTCGCGTTCACACTGGGATATATCAAGGGAATATTGTCGGGCATATAACCAATTGTTCTATGACTACAATCCAAGGTCCGAAACATAATCTGCGATTTTCTTCGGCTGCCCATCCAGCGTCGTCTCCATAGCGGCGATGACCATCGCATACGAGATAATATTCTTTTCAATACGCGTCTCAGAAGGCGGTCCTCCGTCGAGCCAATTGAGAAACTCATCAAAGAGATGATCGTGACCTTCCCACTCTATTTCAGGTGCTTCATAAACTTCGGACTCTTGCCCAACGCGGTGAATCGTCACGGTAGCGCCTTCGGCTATTTCGACCGTACCCTCTTCAAATTCAGCGCGATAGTGTTCTCGATGCCAGCAGTTGGTAATACCCGCCGCCGAGCTGTTGCCCTCATAAAACGCATGTGTGCCATTGTCCATATTTACGAGATACATCCCGCTCGAATGGTGATCAAAACTCGACCATTCGGGATTCCAGCCAAATCCCATAAGCGTATCGGGATCGCCACCCGAAAGAAACCGCAGCATGTCAAAATGATGCACTGAGCCTTCAAAGAGAAGGCCAAATTCCATCGTATGTCGCCAGGCTTTGCCCCAGGATTCAAATTCCCGGTAATCGCAAGCATATCGTCCAACAATATGCTGGAGGCGACCGAGGCGTCCCTCATTGCGAATGCGAACGAGTTCCTGCTTATTTCGGGCATAGCGATAATTTTGAATAATAGCGCAGGGCAAGCCCGTCTTTTGGGCAGCGAGAACCATGTCTTTGGCCGCATCGAAAGTATCCGCAATCGGCTTCTCAGATATCACAGGCATGCCCGCCTCAAGCGCGGCAACCGTTGCCGGCGCGTGAAACGGCGGCGGCGTTGCCACACCACAAAAATCGGCTTTGACAGCGGACACAGCATCTTCGTGTGAGGTAAAAAGTTGATCATTAGACAGACCGAGTGCCTGAGCCTGATGGTCCAGCACATCCCGATTGACATCGACGAGACCGATAATTTTGATGCGATCTCCAAATTTTTGCGTCATGCGATTGATCCAGCCCCCTGCCATACCACCGCCGCCCACCATAAGACACGTTTTAACTGCCATAGCTCACTCCTGTTATTCGGAAAAAAAGAAACGGCGTGATACACACCGTTTCTTTACATAAAATAATAAGGCACGAAAAAATATAATACCACCTACCTGATTTTGCAACTGACCATTTGCTGGTCTTTCTCCTTGCGTCCAAAGTCGAAATCTAATATAGTCCAATCAAAATGATATTCCAAGACACGCTGAGGATCAACCGGAATTTTAATACACCACATCATCTAAAAAAACAGGAGAACATTATGGAAGACCTTGAAATACAACAGTATTTGCTCGACTTGCAGGGCTACCTCGTCGTTGAAAATGTCTTAAACGCAGACGAAGTAGCAACACTCAATGAACTATTTGACCAACAAAAACTGCCCCCACCGGGCAAAACGCAGCGATTTGGCAGCGCACCTGACGGGCCGGGCTTTCTGCAATGGGGAAAACCCTTTTGCGAACTCCTCGACCACCCTCAAATTATGCCCATATTGCGCTTCCGATTGGGCGACTGCTTTCGTCTTGACCGCCTCTATGGCATGTACATGAAAGCGGGCATGGGAAGAGGGCGTCTGCACGCCGACTACGGTGCCATGTCACCCATTTCGGGATCAATGCCGGGCAAATACTTTAATTTTCCCAAACACGAGATAACCGACGGATTCCTGGTTGTAGCGTGGAGCCTCACAGACGCAGGGCCAGACCACGGGGGATTCTGCTGCATTCCCGGCAGTCACAAAAGCAACTACCGATTGCCCCAAAAGATATTCGATGCCCCTGAAAAATCGCCCCTTATAATCATTCCACAGGCACCCGCTGGCTCCGCTATTTTATTTACCGAAGCTCTAACACACGGGACATCGGCCTGGTACGGCAAGCACGAACGCCGCTCTCTCCTCTACAAATATTGCGTAGCGCATACAGCCTGGAGACCCAATCGCGTACAACCGCCAACCAACACAGAACTGACACCGCGTCAGCAGATACTCTTCAGAGAGCCAGCAGAACCCCTTCGTCACTTCCCATCGCTCTTTGAATGAAATGACGCCGTACTGCCATATTCTCACTTTTTCAAAAACTCGTCCAGTGAAGCGTTCTGAATTTTATTACGAATTGCCCAATCACCTGATCGCACAATACCCAACCGCTGAGCGCGATGGATCGCGCTTGATGGTGGCAAATCGCACGCATCGCGAGATTGCACATCGAACATTTCGAGAATTACCGAACTATTTGCGCGCAGGTGACTGTCTGGTATTGAACGAAACGCGGGTATTTCCCGCACGATTAAAAGGATACCGACCAATCACCAGAGGCGCGGTAGAACTTTTGCTCCTGCATCCCAATGGCGATAGCTGGGAAGCAATGGCGCGACCCGGACGGCGATTGCGAGTTGGGGCTGAAATTGCTTTTGAAGGATCTGATCTGATCGCCATTGTCGTAGATGTACTGGATTCGGGCAACCGCCGCGTTCGGTTTGAGGGCAAAGGGTCGCTTGACGAACTCCTAAAAACGCATGGCCATGTGCCATTGCCGCCCTATATTCGGCGGGAAGATCGCGCCTCTGACAAAGAGCGGTATCAGACGGTCTATGCGCGCGTGCGCGGATCGGTCGCCGCCCCCACTGCAGGACTTCATTTTACTCCCGACCTATTGGCCAAAATTGAAGCATTGGGCATAAGTTTAGCGCGAATCCTGCTACATGTAGGACCCGGTACATTCAAACCCGTGAAAGCAGACGATGTGCGCGATCACAACATGGCTGCGGAATTTTGGAAAATCGATGAAAGCGCAGCAGAAACCATCAACCGATGCCGGGCAAATGGCGGACGCGTCATAGCAGTGGGAACGACATCGGTGCGAACACTTGAGTCTGCAGCAGTGAAAATCGGATCGAATTGGCAACTAAAATCCGGCTCGGACTGGACGCATATCTTTATCTATCCGCCCTACAATTTTCGATTGGTAGATGGTCTAATCACAAATTTCCATCTGCCAGAATCCACTTTGCTCATGCTCATCGCCGCATTCATGGGGCGCGATTTTGCGATGCGGGCATATGGGGAAGCCGTGCGCGAAGCCTATCGGTTTTACAGCTACGGCGATGCAATGATGATATTATAGCGAAAAAGGAGCACCCCTTGAAAATCAAAAATTACGAAACTTATGTGCTGGGAACGCCCTGGCGCAATTTGACTTATGTATTTATCGAATTGGAAGACGGCACGCGCGGAGTTGGCGAAGCGCGCGTACTGGGTAAAACACATACTGTGCTGGAATTTCTGAAAGACACCAGACGTCATTTTATCGGGCACAGTGTGTACGATATTGAAGATCTCTATTGCCGATTTACACTCCACGATTTCGGTGTACCGGGCGAAGTTGTGATGACGGGACTGGCACTCGTAGAGATGGCGTGCTGGGATTGCATTGGCAAATTGACCAATCAGCCTGTGTACAATCTGATCGGCGGCAAAACCATTGAACGCGTGCCCGCGTATGCAAATGGCTGGTACACAGTGGAACGTTCGCCAGAAGAATATGCCAGAGCAGCTCAAAAAGTGATTGACCGCGGATATATCGGTCTAAAATTCGATCCGTTTGGCAATGGCAATCTGGAACTGACGCGCGACGAATTTTTCAAATCCATTGAATTGATCGAAGCCGTGCATTCCGTCGTGGGTGATCGCGTACAAATTTTTGTGGAAATGCACGGTCGGTTTGCAGCGCATCAGGCCATCGAAATCGCCAAAGCAATTGAACACCTGCGCCCGGGATGGATTGAAGAACCGACGCGTCCGGAAGATTTGGGCGCATTGACCAAAGTGGCGCAACATACATCCATTCCAATTGCGACCGGAGAACGGCTTTACAAAGCCGCAGAATTTAGAGACCTGTTTCCCATGCGGGTCGTGGATATCATCCAGCCAGACTTGAACCAGTGTGGCGGCCTGCTGGAAACCAAGAAAATCGCCTCAACGGCTGAAACCTACAATGTGATGGTCGCGCCGCACAATGTCGGCGGAATTATTACCACCGTTGCGACCCTTCACCTGATGGCAACCCTCCGCAATGGCAAAGTGCTCGAACATTTTAATGACTTTGCAGATGAGCACGTCAAACGCGCGGGAACGCCGTACCCCGAAGTCGTAGATGGTCATTTCGAGTTGCCCGGTGGTCCGGGCTGGGGCGTAGAGATCGACATCGATTTCTTGCGACAACACGATGGCGACAAAATAGACGGCATATACGCCGATCCGGGCCTGAACATGTTTGTCAACGCCGACTGGGCCAAACGGGAACAGGATCAGTATAACGCATAAGAGCAAAAAGCTGAAAACTTACCATGAACTACGCCATCATTCTCGCTGCCGGGTCGGGAAAGCGAATGGGCACGCATATCCCAAAGCAATTTCTCGATCTTGCCGGACGTCCCGTATTGGCCTGGGCATTGACCGCGTTTGAACGCGCAGACCGCATTGATCGCGTTGTGCTGGTCGTGGGGCGTGAAGACATCGATACTTGTCGAGAACAATTCGAAAAGAAAAAATTTTCCAAAGTCGTCGATGTGGTCGCTGGCGGTGCAGAACGACAGGATTCTGTGGCCTGCGGACTACAGGCGATACCGCAAGATGCCGACATAGTTGCTATCCACGATGGCGCGCGGGCTTATGTAACACCCGAAGATATCAATGCCGTGGTTCTGGCAGCGGCAGAACGCGGTGCTGCTGTTTTAGGCACACCAGTAACAGACACGATAAAACGCGTGCAGGGCGATCAAGTCGCAAAAACTCTGGACAGATCGACATTGCGAGCCGTACAAACACCCCAGGCATTTCGCCGCGATGTGATCTTCCGCGCCCATCGTGCTGCACGCGAATCGGGATACCTGGGTACAGATGACACGGCTCTGGTAGAGCGTCTGGGCGAAGCAGTAACCATTGTGCCCGGACGAGCGGACAATATTAAAATTACATCGCCAGAAGACCTCGACATGGGGTTGTACATTTTAGAAAAACGAGGTGACGTGACACCGACATTGCGAATTGGCCAGGGCTATGACGCACATCAACTCATAGAAGACCGTGCACTAATTTTGGGTGGCGTACACATTCCCCACGAAAAAGGATTGCTGGGCCACTCAGATGCAGATGTATTGACCCATGTCGTCATCGATGCCCTATTGGGCGCACTGGGTGCTGGCGACATAGGTCAGATCTTTCCCGATACAGACGCCGCGTACAAAGATATCTCGAGTCTCACATTGCTGGCACGCGTGGCCCACATCCTGAAAGAATCGCACGCGCAGGTACTCAATGTGGATGCAACTGTGATGGCGCAACGGCCAAAGCTATCGCCGTATATTGAACAAATGCGCGAAAACATGGCACGCGCATTGGAAGTGTCGGTTGATCTTATATCGGTAAAAGCAACAACAACCGAACATCTGGGTTTTGTCGGACGCGAAGAAGGCATAGCATCACAGGCGGTAGCGTTAATAAAAAGTTATTGACTTCTTGCGCAGTTTATTCAAAAATGTAATCGCCTCGGGTATCACATCCAAAGGATACGCAATTGGAGTACTTTACTGAACTCTGGGGTTCTTTCCTCACCTACTTTACCGAACTCTGGAATTCTTTTCTCACCTATTTGAGAGACCAACCGCCAGAGTGGATTTACTTTTTTTTATGTCTGGGTGCTTTTTTAGAGAACATAGTACCTATCATTCCTGGTGATACCCTGATTGTATTCGGCGCGTATTTGGCTGGCATTGGGATAATCGCCGTCTGGCCTGCGTATTTCGCAATGTGGATAGGCAGCGCAGTGGGCTGTTTGCTTCTTTACGCCATCGCATTTGTAAAAGGGCGATCGTTCTTCTTGCGGTTGAATATAAAGTTCTTAAATGAAGAAAACCTGCACCGCACCGAAACATGGTTCAATCGCTATGGCGACAAAATCGTCATTTTCAACCGATTTTTGCCCGCCGTGCGGATATTTGTCGGCATTGTGGCTGGCATCAGCCAGATGCACCCCCTGCGCATGACGCTTTACGTGTTATTTGGCACATTATTGTGGAATAGTCTGCTGATCTACTTCGGCTTTACGGTCGGTGAAAACTGGCAAATCGTAGTCGCTGTACTGAAAACTTATAATCGCATACTGGCAATATTAATGGCTATAGGCATAATCGGGTTCTGGTGGTGGCGACGAAAAAAAAAGCAAAGAGAAAAATGAAAAAGATCCGCGTGGGAATATTATTTGGCGGGAAATCAGCAGAGCACGAAGTATCACTGCAATCTGCGCGCAACATCATTGACGCCATTGACAAAACCAAATACGAAGTCGTGCCAATAGGAATCGACAAATCGGGTCAATGGTTCTTAAACGAGGCCGAACAACTATTGCCAGAAGCCAATACAGAGGGCCTCTCTGGCGCAGATCAAAACGCGCTGATTACATTGATGCCAGAAGGGCGCGGTGAACTCGTAGGGAAGTCTGCATCCGACTCGGTCGATGTGGTTTTTCCCGTCTTGCACGGGCCACTGGGAGAAGACGGCACAGTACAGGGATTTTTGAGATTGGCCGATGTCCCCTATGTAGGTGCCGATGTACTCGGCTCAGCTGTGGGAATGGACAAGGACGTCATGAAACGCTTGTTGCGCGATGCCAGTATTCCCGTTGCCGCGTGGCGAACAGTACTTCAATTCCAATTGGACAATCTGGATGTAAGTGATATCATTTCAGAACTTGGTTTACCCCTATTTGTAAAGCCGGCAAATTTAGGCTCATCAGTCGGCGTGAGTAAAGTACACGACAAAAGCGCGCTAATCCCCGCGTTAAAAGAAGCATTTCGATACGACAAGAAGGTACTGATTGAGGCTTTTGTCGAGGGTCGAGAAATCGAATGTTCGGTATTGGGCAACGAAACGCCCATTGTCTCAATCCCTGGCGAAATCTTGCCTCAGCACGAGTTTTATTCTTACGAAGCAAAATATCTGGATGAAAAAGGCGCCGTATTGCACATCCCCGCTAATTTATCCGAAGAAGCGGTAAAACGAGTACAGGCCCTTGCCATTCGCACATTTCAAGTCCTGTGCTGTGAGGGCATGGCACGCGCGGATTTCTTTTTAAAAAACGATGGCACCTTTGTGGTAAACGAAATCAATACCATTCCGGGCTTTACGCGGATCAGCATGTATCCCAAGCTGTGGGAAGCCAGTGGCATTTCTTATTCGGAATTGATTGATCGCCTCATCCAACTGGGCATTGAACGCTACGAACGCGAACAAAAACACAAAACCTCTTTTTTTTAAAGGTAAGAGTTGCCAAAAATAGTCCGCTTGTATATCTTTGACGACCAGCCGCCCTAGCTCAGCTGGTAGAGCACCTGATTTGTAATCAGGCGGTCAGCGGTTCGAGTCCGCTGGGCGGCTCCACAAAAAACAACGGGTTATGACAATACGTCATAACCCGTTTTGTATTATACTCCTCGGCTTGCCCTGTGAAACGCTCTTGTCCTCAGAATATCATGCCATATATTGCATATCAAACGCGACACAGAGCTATGGGATGGGAGAATCGTTTGATGGTAGGGACAGGAACAACGGAAATTTTCATCACTTTTTTATTGGCTATCACAGGATATGTGGGCTTAACCACTGTGGTCGTACTCACCCTGCGAGGACAACATCCGACCACGCTGTGGCGCGCTATAGCACTCATCATTCTGGTACATGTGCTCATGGTATGGATTTATCGCTATGATTGGCAATTCGATCTCGCCGTGCGAAACGGTTATGCGGGATTTGTCATTTTCCACACCGCACTCGCGTTGATTCTGATCTCAACCTTTGTAAATAAAAACCTATCTCAAAAACTCATTCACCTGTCATTTGTCGTAGCGACAATGGGCGCGACCGGTGCATCGCTTCGATATGATGAAGTATCAATGTACCGCTTCATTGTAATCCCCTGTGGTCTGATCGGCGGGATAGGGCTTATCAAATTTTATATTCTGGATCGAAAAAAAAGGAAGGCCAACCTCTTTTCTTGAAAGGAGATACGCTATGAACAGACGCTGGCTACACCATTGCCTGACAGAAGACGAACGGCTCGAATTTGACGATCGGGGTTATCTCATCATTGAAAACGCGCTGAGCGACGCCAAGAGAAGACAACTGACCAAAGCAGTTGATCGCGTCAATGCCGAAGAACGCGAAAAGCAAAAAATCGAACCCCATAAGCGTGTTCACGAACGCGACTTTCTGGGGCGGGATCAAGTGTTTATTGACCTGATAGATCACTACACCACATTCCCAAAAGTTTGGGGAATTTTGGGATGGAATATTCAAATCTATCTGGCACACCTGAACGTGACACCTCCCGAACCACCAGATAGCAAACGCGGTTTGGGGATCGGCTGGCATCAAGATACCGGGCGCGTGAATCAAGAGATGGAGACAAACCCGAGGCCTCGCTTATCGGTCAAAGTGGCCTACTTCCTATCGGATACAAGTGAACCGGGACGCGGCAATTTTCACGTCATTCCGGGAAGCCAGTTAAAAAATAAAATGAATTGGCCGAACGGAAATCGCAATCAGATGGTAAAACGCGCCGTACCCATCCTCGCCCCCCGGGGTACAGCCGTTATTTTTGACCGTCGATTGTGGCATTCGGCAAGTGCAAATTACTGGACACAACCCCGCAAGGTGCTCTTCTACGGCTACGCTTATCGCTGGCTTCAAGCCCGCGGCGAATGCAATGTGGAAAATTTCTGGGATGAACTAAGTCCAATCCGAAAGCAAATGTGCCGGCATTCTCCATCGGGCATTCACGGCTACACATCCCCAACAGAAGAGGACGTGCCATTAAAAGGCTGGATCCGAGAATATCAGGGGAAAGAAGCTGTGATGCCTTGACATGCCCCATGTGCTTATCCCGTTAATGGTAAAATATCAAACAAAATAGCCCGCGTTGATGTATTTAACACGGGCTATTTTATTTTACAGATATCTTTCGTCTTCTGGCGCAATCATTTACTGTTTTCTGCACTCCTATTCTGGTCTTCTAATGCAGCACGGATGGCCTCTATATCAACCTCCGGACAGGCCAACTCTATTGCTTTAAAAATCTTTTGCCGCTCTTCTCGCCGACCCTCCTGTCGACCTTTCTGTCGTTGTTTTTGGCGATATTTTTCAACTGGAATAATCATAAGATTTACCCCCTCTATAATGAAGAATGCTAATGCTATGGCAGCAAGACTTGCAGATCCTATGACATTGATTACTTCAACAATCGCATTGTAATCAACTTCAATAATTTTGTGCCAAAGAATCAGTATAAGTGAAGTATAAAAGAATGCCGAGGCTAAGGATATAAACCATATTCTTTCTTTATCTCCTGTGCTCCAAATAGACACCCTTTCTTCGTCTGTTTTTTCTGCCATCCTGTTACAGCCTCTTTTTTTAATATACTTCCTCTTCATACAATTATAGAGAAATTACATTTCTGACACAATTGAGAACTTGGCGTACGCCATACGTCAACAAAGCAAAGCAACAATTCGCTCTGCGGTATTGCCATCCCACAACTCGGGCAAGCGACCGGATTTATAGTGCCCTTTCAAAACAGATTCAGCCTCTGCAACAATGCGTTCGGGACAAACACCCACAAGTGTATTCGTCCCAATATCTATAGTCTCTGGGCGTTCTGTATGCTCTCTAAGCGTCAAACACGGCACACCCAAAGCCGTCGTCTCTTCTTGCAATCCTCCAGAATCTGTCATCACACATTTTGCATTCTTCTGAAGTTTTAAAGAATCGAGATAGCCCACCGGATCCATAAGTTTGATATTGTCCATCATCTCAAGCCTTTGCAAAAAACCAAATTGGGATAGGCGATTGCGGGTTCTCGGATGTAAAGGCCAGGCGATTGGACATTTGAAGGTTTGCAACGCGGATACAATGCCAGCCAACGTATCTGGGCAATCGACATTTGAGGCTCGATGGAGAGTCAGAAAAACGTACTCTTGAACTGATAAACCGTGTATATCCAGAATGCGGGATTCATCGGCTTTGGGAGATAGCAACACAAGGGAATCTATCATCACATTGCCCACAAAATGAATGCGGCTCTCTTCTATGCCTTCGCGCCTCAGATTTTCACACGCCTGCATCGAAGGTGCAAACAAAAGATCGGATATGGCATCCACAACGAGCCGATTGATCTCTTCGGGCATTGACCTATCCCTGCTTCTCAACCCTGCCTCTATGTGTCCAACGGGGATTTGCAATTTTGCTGCATCCATCGCACATGCCAGAGTGGAATTTACATCGCCAACGACAAGAACCCAATCCGGCCTTTCTTGAAGTAAAACATCCTCAAATCCCATCATGATCTGCGCTGTCTGGTACGCGTGACTGCCCGACCCCACATTTAATTCATAATGTGGCCTGGGAAGATTTAAGTCTCGAAAAAAAATCTCGGACATAAAATCGTCATAGTGTTGTCCCGTATGCACCAAAATCGGATCAAACACATCGGGCATCTTGATCAGTCTATTCCACAGCGGGGCAACTTTCATAAAATTGGGCCGCGCACCCGCAACAAGAATAATTTTCACCCATATTCTCCTTCTATTTAGAGACTTTCGCCTGCCAAATCGGATATCGTATATCTGCCCGCTGCATCTCTCGTTGCAACCACTGATTAAACAGGTGCTTGCGAATTTCTTTTTTAATCCGCTCGTCCAGCATTGCCGGATAGCGTTCCTGCAACAAATACAGCGCAAAGCCTTTCGATACTTTTTCTGGACCCAAAATTTCACCCGGTGAAGCGGCAAACACGCGTGCAGCAATCCCCTTTGGCAACTGCTTGCGCCTCACACGACCCAAAAAGCCACTACCTGGCCGCGTGTGTGCATCTTGAGAAAACCGACGCGCCATCGCGTAAAAATCTGCACCATCTTCTCGTATCTGCAAATCAACCTCGTCGATCACACCCTCATCCGTGTGAAAAATCCAGCAAATCTCCGCCTCATCAAATTCCAATGTGTGTTGTGCAAAATAGGGTTCGACCTGTCCCTCGGCAATCTTCTCAGACAGCAAAAACTCCAGCCGCCTCACCTCGGCATCTTCTGCCACATCCTGAAGCGTAATACCCCGCTTTGCAAGATAAGCCTCTGTATCTTCCACCCGTTCGAGGCGATGTTGATACCGCCATTCATTCACCTTACGCTGAATATCTTCACGCGCTGCACAAACACCCTCACGTAGCGCGAGTTGCCGGATCAATTCTCTACGCGCAAATTCATCAAAAAAACGTAGATTATCGGCAACTCCTAATTGTCGCACAATATGGTGCAATGATACTGCGATACTATTGACCTGAATCAACATAGCATCCTCCACCATCACAACGCACCCTCCTCAACATCGTACCTCGCCGACTCGTAAAGCTGTCGCAAAGGAGAAAGTAATATCAGCAAAACCGATTGCCGATCTGTCATCATCTCCGCCGTGCCCTTCATACCAAACATCAGAGGTTTGTCATATCCTTTCACGCGCATGGTATTTTCTTCCAATTCAACAACGCACTTAAATATCGGTCCAATACGTTCATCGATCACCGCATCGGGCGAGATGGATGTAAGCCACCCGCGTTTGATACCAAAATCCTGAAAGGCATACGCATCGTATTTCAGCTTGACCAATTGCCCGAGTTTGAGCAAGCCCACATCTTTATTTAAAACCCTCACCTCTGCAACCATCGGTGCTGAAGCAGGTGCCAGTGCAATGAGAGCCTGCCCCTTGTTGATCACCTGTCCAATCGCATTCACTATCACCTGTGTTACAACGCCCGACTCAGGTGCCAGAATCAAATCCGACTCGGCTTCGAGGGTCCGATCAATGCGTTTGCGCGCCTGTTCCAATCGCAATTGTGCAGTCTCATAAGCGTATTGCATCTGCGAAGTCTCGCGACCATGTGCAATGCGCGCCTCTGTGATTTGACGCTTGAGATCCTGTACAGCCATTTCATTCTTGTATATCTCCGACATACGCGAGGGAAGCGCAGACAGAGCACTTAAATACTGCACGCGCGCGCGATTCATATCCGCCCGGCTGATCAACTCGCGCTCAAACAGCGTCTTTTGCTGCAAAAACTCCCCCTTCAAATGATCAATTTCAGCCTGACGAAACCCGATCTGCGCTTGCAACCCCACGTCAGATACTTTGCTTTTCGATCCCTCAACACCGGCCACATCGCTTTGATAATCTTCCAACGCATCCTGATGTGCCTCCATAAACTGCTGCAAAACAGAAAGACGTTGCTCCAATGCCTCTATCGTCTCTCGATTTAACCTCGCCCTTTGAGACAACACCGTCTTGAGATCATACTCTGCCTTTTGAAAAGCCATCTTTGCCTGTTCCCATTCCCGCAACTCTCCCCAGGTCTCCCACGATTTGAGCTTGAACAATACCTGCCCTTTCTCGACTTGATCTCCCTCTTTCACACCAATCAACTCAATCTCACCACCTCGCCGCGCCTGCATCGTCTTCACCTGTCCGAGGGGCACCAGCCGAAAAGGCGCTGATGCCACCACATCCACCTTGCCCCACCATGCCCAGATAATGGCAATAATTACAAATAGCAGGACAATATAGAGCAATGCACGACCCCAAAAGGGCCGCAAGGATCCCATAAACGCATGCACCTCTTCTGCCGCGTCATCTTGTCCCTGGATTATACCTGGAGACATTGTCTCTGCTGGTGTCTCTAAAAGCGATTCTGCCATTCACACCACCTGCAACTGTTGACTACACATGTGATAATACAAACCCTGTTGCACCATCAACTCATCGTGCGTGCCCATCTCTACAATATGACCCTTATCTAAGACCACAATCGCATCCGCATCGCGCACCGTACTCAACCGATGCGCGATAATCAACGCCGTGCGATCATCCAAAAACAGATCTAAATTCGCCTGTATCGCCTGTTCTGAATCTGTATCCAACGCATTGGTCGCCTCGTCAAAAATCAAAATTTTCGGATCATGGTAAAGTGCTCGGGCAATGGCAATCCGCTGTCGCTGTCCGCCAGACAGCCCCACGCCCTGCTCACCCACCTTTGTCTCATACCCCAAAGGCATATCACTTACGAAATCGTGGACACACGATAGTTTCGCCACTTCCAAAATGCGATCCATATCCGCATCTGACTGACCTATAGCGATATTTTCTGCAATCGTGCCAGAAAACAAAAACGGCTCCTGCATCACCATACCCACCTGTCGCCGTAACCAATGGGGATCCAGATCTCGCACATCCATACCATCTATCATCACCCGACCTTCTGACGGATCAAACAAACGGGGCAACAGCTTGACCAACGTCGTCTTACCCGCACCACTGCGTCCCACAACTGCAACCTTTTGACCTGGCTCAAGCGTCAGGTCTATATTATTCAACACATAAGGTTCATCAGAACCAACACCATATCTAAAAAACACCGCATCAAAAACCACGCGCCCTACCAAATGCTTTAAGATCAAACCCTGACCTTGCTGCCGCGCATCTTCCATCTGCGTGTCATACACATCATTCAGCCGATCCAGGGCAATACGCGCTTCTTGCACCTGAGGCCATATTCCGATCAAGCCCATAATGGGACCCATCACATTGCCAATCAGCGCATTAAACGCCATCAACTGCCCAACCGACAGGTCCCCCGCAATCACTAATGAGGCACCATACCACAAAATCACCGTACTGCTCAGCAAATTAATTACCCTTCCCATCCCCCCAAACAACATCTGCATTTTTAACCGTTGAAAGCCAATCTGAATTTCCCTTGTGAACTTACCTTCCCAATGCCACCGTGTCGCGCGCTCCACCGCCTCGGCTTTAACCACATCAATACCGTGCAGCGCATCAATTAAAACCGAGGATTGTTCGGCACGCGCCAGAAAAGCACGCTGGCTAAAAGACTTCAAAATGGGTGTGTAAATCAGCGTGAGACCCACAGATAGCGGCACAAAAATCAACATGACCAGCGTCAGTTCCGCATTGTAATAAAACATCAGACCCAGATAGACAAAAAGCATGATAAAATCCAGAACCGCAGAAACCGTCGTATCCGTCAACAAACGCTGAATCGTTGCATTCTCCCGAAACCGCGTGGTCAAATCGCCCGTGCGCCTGAGGGCAAAAAACCGCATGGATAGTGCCAATAAATGCCGATAAAAACGCGACAACATCGCAATGCTCAATCGCGCACTCACATACCCGATTAAATAGACACGCAACGTCGATGTACCCATCTGGAACAATGCGACAACGACCATACCCACCAGCATCAAATTCAATAAATCCTCATCGTGATGCACTAAGACCTGATCGACAATCGTCTGCATAAAAATGGGTGATGCCAGACCAAACAAACTGAGTACCAAAGACGCCAACAATACCTCAATCAAAATGCTTGTATAGGGTCTGATTAATGGAAAAAACCGCTTAAAAGAAGACCGAGAGGGTTCATTCTCTGCCACCTGATCCGTGTATTCCAACAAAAGCGCCATGTTTGTCCAACCCTTTTCAAACTCTGCCCGCGACAGCTTGCGAATACCCACACCTGGATCCGCTATGTTCACTTCCTTTTTATTCATCTGATACAGGACCACAAAATGATTGCCTTCCCAGTGGAGAATAGCTGGCAATTCTGTTCGCATCAGAGCTTCATAACCCGTTCGCACACCGCGCGTGACAAAGCCCAGTGTCTCCGCAGCCTCGGCCAATGCCGCCATTGACGTGCCATACCGCGACACATTGGACATATCGCGCAACCTGTTTAATCCAATAGGCATCTTGTAATACTTACAGATCATGCCTAAACACGCCGCGCCGCAATCTGATTGATCGTGTTGCTTCAAAAACGGAAAACGCAACAATGTAGGTACTTGTGGTTTTTCACCGTCTATTCTGATATTAACCACATTGGATGCTGTATTAGGCTCTGTATCTTTTTGGGTAACAGATCGCACAACAGGCGGCTCAAGCACAGGTCGCAATTCCCCTCTTGATCCCTCTTCTCCACGCAATATGCAGCCTTTATCCAACGCCTCCTCGAATCCCGGCATCATAGCTTTTAGCTTATTAAAATTGCTTTTATCTATATAAAAGAGTACACCATCACGCCGACTGCGAATGATCGTTTCATCATCTCTACCATCGCCAAAATAATCACCCGGGCGTAGAATCACCGTATCACCATTTTCTAACACAGCCTCCAACTGACCGCTACCAAGCAAATAAAATCGCTGACCCAACTGACCTCGCTCAACAACGGTCACACCCTCCTCAGCTGCCTCGCGCTTCAACCGCGCGAACAACACCCGCATCGCCTCGCCCGGAACATCTCCTTTCAAAAATCGCGTAAAATCCCGATATGCAATACAGGCAACCTGCTCTTCGAGGTAGGCTCGTACATCAGAACTTTTTCTCACAGCCTTAAAAAACTCATCCTTGGGCACCTGCAACACCTCCGCATCCTCAACCGCTCGCACCGTTGCCCGATGCCCCTGCCTGGTCAACAGTGCCCCTTCACCAAAATGATCGCCCGCATACAAATATCCCACAGTTGTCGAAGTACCATTCGCATCCTGCTTAATCACCCGCAACCGTCCAGACTCCACAATATAAAACGCCTCACCCGCTTGCCCCTGTTGAAAAACAACACCTCCAAAGGGAAAATGAACAGACTGCGTCCACACCGAGTTTTTTAAGAAAAAGTGGGAAAGATTCATTTTTCAATCCATTATGTGGTGTGGCTACGCCATGCCCACGGCGTAGCCACAGAAATAACGGGTTGATGCACCTTACCAAATAGAATAGGAACAGTAAATCACGGGGGTTTCCATTCGCCTCTTAGCTTTCAATATGTAATACATAATGACCGCTTGACTGGGTGGTGTCGGGATTGCAGAATTCTCTTCTTCTTCTTGCTCAGAATGACACAATCCATTAATACCTGCCATTTCTTCAATGTCGAGCGTTGTTTGATGGATAGATAGTGCCGTGCAAGAGGCGAAAGCGGCATCTGAATACGTAGTCAAGCGATTATTTGATGCAATAGGGGACATGATAGCCTCCGGGTAAATGAAAGGAATTGTGATACCACATGTGCAGGAGTGACAGTGATTTACCCCTTAAATTGACGCGGATAGGAGTAAAGGGATAGGTCCCAATAATTTCAAAACAGCTTCTTATTAGGTATTATTAGGGGATACTCAACCCCAGGCTCAGGAGGGTCGGCAGACAAAACAACAACACCGCCATAATAATATAGCGAAGCTACAGTATTAACATCTTCCAACTGATCTTCCCATTCAGAAATAAGCTCGTGCACTTCACCAAAAACTGTCCCCCACAGGCATAAACCATCAATACCTGCCATTTTTTCACAATTGAGCGTTGTTTGCTGGATGGGCAGTGATGTGCAAGACGCAAAAATAGCGTCTGAATCTGAAGTCACGCGATTATTTAATGCGACAGCAGACATGATATCCTCCGAATAAATGAATTGTAAAATTTATCAAGTACTTTGTAGAATAAAGCTGGTTTTTTAGTACTTGAAAAATAAAAATTAGAGATTTACAACAAATGACCAACAGGTTCCACTGAGCCAAATACTTACCGGGTTCTGAATTACATTGGCCAGGACCAGGGGTAAAAGGGGTCAACATCATCCAAAATACCTTCCAGTGTTGGGTCATATTCTTCACTGAACTCTTCCTCCGGGGTCGGGTAACATCCACCAGAGACCTGAGAAAATTTATGCACGTTCAGATCCGTCGTTTCAAGCGGTAGATCGGTCACACAGGAAGCCGATTGCTCAGGATTTGATATGATTCGTCTCGCCATTCTTCCTCACCTCCTTTCTTTACCACCTCAGCGCAGTGCAAATAGCATCCCTTGTTGGGGACGCAAGAAGCCGTGAGCGTGTCGCTGAAGTGTCGATTTTTGCAGGTGTAGCGCGATTACTATCAGGAAGCCCAATATTCACTCTACCAAAAACTTACCAGGACCATGGATGAACATCTAAATCTGGTACGTCTATACCCAATTCCTCACTGATATAATCACCGATGACATCCAATATAGATCCACCAGATATATGAGCAATTTGATACGCGTCCAGATCACTCGTTTTAATCGGTAGAGGGGTCACATCAGCGACCGATTGCTCGGGATTTGATATAACTCGTCTCTTCATCTCTATCACCTCCTTTCTTCACTACCTCAGCGCAAGCTGTATCCTTCTATCCATCAGGGAGCAGTGAGCATATCGCTGAAGCGTCGGATTTTGCGAAGCGTTTTGTAGGCTGTAGCGCGCGTTTCACATAATCCCAACAGGACGGCTTCGACTTCGTTTGGATGTAAATGTTGCATCAAGTGAAGGCCCAGACCCTCAATAAGGGACATATCCTGCCCCAAAAACGGGATACGCGGCAATGGGCCTTGCCTGCTGCCCAAATAGTTAAACCCCTTAGACACACTCTTCGGCACACCAGATATATCACAACCCTGTGTAAAACTCACGGTTAGTGGAATCGGACACGCGGGTGTATCGCGTTTGGTCAGCAGATCTTCAAACAATGCCAGGTGCTGCTGTGCCATACAATCCCAGGAAAATTCGAGTGCGCGTTTGCGAGCACACTCACCCAATTTCTCCCGCTCCGTTTTGCTATTCAACAAACCGCGCACAGCATCTGAAATCACCTCAGGATCGATATAACCCGTCACATTCAATGGCTCATCTTCAAATCGCTCAATCTCTATCAACTGCCCACAACTGCCCAACAACTCTGGCGCACCCGCAAAATTTGTCGCCACAACCGGAAGACCACACGCCATGCCCTCTATCACAGTTGAGGGACACGACTCATACGAATACACCGACAACGCGCACAACACATCCAGCATATTGTAATACAGCGGCATATCCGTATAGGGTTGCGCGCCCAAAAAGATCACATTGGGAGGATGCGTCACGGGAGCGAACTGCTTGCCAATCACTGTAAACAACACATTGGGATTCAGATCGGCCATTCGCAAAAATGAATACGCGCCCTTGCCCGGTTCAAACCGCCCGCAAAAACCCACCACAGGCATCTCCAAAAAGCGTTGATCACCTGTCTTATCCACGACCTCTTTGCGCGCTTGCAACTTATCCATCGGTTTGAACACCTCGGCATCTACCCCATTGGTAATCGGACGCAAATACGACTTGTCAAACACCAACTTGCCCACTTCGTCAGCGACATACGCCGACTTGGGCGACAAGGCATCATAAGGCCGCAACAGCGAATAACATTGAAGCACTTTATCGACAAAATCGCGATTGCGCCCAAAAGAACACGACAGCCGAATCACAATGGGTGCGGGACACACATGGCGAAAAAATGCCAGGTCATCTGCTTTGGGTTCAAACATCAGCACCCCGTCAAATCCCTGCCGCGCAAACCACTGGCGAGACGAATCAATCGTCTCAAATGCGAGTCGAATACCGTGCAAATTCGGACCATAATCCACCGCTTCAGACGCTGGCATATACACCTCGCAATACTTCGATAACGCCAGCACATGGTTAAAACCTGATAGAGACGCCCCACTATTTGACGCTATCACTTTCTCGCGGTCGCAATATGGGTGTGGCACGTAAATTTTCATTTTTTACCTCATTTTTTCTGTTTTGCTAACTGCTGCTCTATGAACTTTCGCGTTTGCTCGGCACCATCTATGGATAGATCGTGTTCGGACACAGAACGTTCGAGCATTTCGGCAATAGCTTTTGCCATCTTTCCCGCACCTATTTGATCGGGATGTATCACCTGTGCAATACCCAACCCCATCAACTGCTGTGCGCGAAATACCTGATCATCCATCGCAATGCTCGGCACCAGAATCGATGGCACTTGTGCCTCAAGCACATTCATACACGTATTATAGCCCGCACGACTAATCGACAAATCCGCGTATTTCATCCACGCCAAAAAATTGGACGTAAAACGCTCAATGCGAAACGGACCATCACCGCACAATTCTCGCAAAGCCTCAAAATGCGTTTCATTGATAAACGCACCTGCAAAAATCACCATCTTGCGCCCATCAAGCGCATTGTTCTGGTCCAATTGTTTCCACGCTTCAATACACGGTGCAACAAGCGCAAGCCCTCCACTCCCACCGCCAGCGCTGACCAGGACATACCGATTCGGCGCACCATCAGGCCGAGATACGTCTTTGAGTTTCTCAGAAACAAACCCCGTATAAATGATGGGAATACCGATATCAGCAGCCCAGGGAAAGTGATCTTCCAACCGCGATAGTTTGGAATCACCATGCACTAAGACCGCATCGAAATACAGATTCAACACAGGCACAACCTCCTCGTAATACCGCCGATTAAAAGACAAATACTCGTGATGTATCCCGCCAAAAGGCACCGAATAAAACCGCATCGCATCTCCATCGCGTCTCTGAGCAAGCGCGACAGTCGGTTGCAACGCATCGCTCTTTGCTCGCGTTGGAACATCGCGCAGCGAACACAACACCTTCGCACCGGGATTGACCTGATTGAGCCTGACAATAGTATGGAGGATTTCGCTCTTGAGCGACCATCTGGAAAAAGGGAAAAACTCAATGCACAACACATCGGGACGAATCTGTTCCATCGCTTCGGCAAGTCTGACCAGACGCTCGCGCATCACAGCCTGCAAATCTCGCCCTGTATCAACAGGCTCAATGCCCTGTGGTCCCGTGCGAAGGGGCGGCAGGGGAATACGCTTCACTCGTTCATCGAGATCAGCCTCGGGAATGGGACGGCCACCATCGATAAAAAACATATCACCTGTTTTGACCAGTTCATTGACAATCTGTCGATTGCGAAAATGGTGTCCTACGCCAATCAGATGCTGGCTATAAAACGCAATGCGCTTGTGTCGAATTTGAGTCCCAAAATGTGGATTAGACACATCCCGTAATGATTCTACAGTGGTCTCATATATCCCGCGATAGCCTTCCACAATCCGCGTCCATGTGCGCTCTGACCGCACCCATTCGCTACCCTTTTTTCCCAAGTGCATCCGCAGTGCGGGATTCTCAATGAGCTCGGCGCATGTCTGAGTAAGACTCTCGACATTATCTGCCACAAAAACCCGCCCGGTTTCACCATCTGTAACCACCTCTGTAAGTGCAGCCACATCACTAACAACAACGGCTTTTTCCATCGCCATCGCCTCATAGGGCTTCATCGGCGTGACCAGTTCGGTAACGCGGCTACGTGTGCGAGGAATCACAAAAACATCTAACATCGCGTAATACGCAGCAATCTGGTCGTGCGGTATTTCACCCGTAAAAATCACCATATCCGAGAGACCGCGTTCACGCGCTTCGCGCTGCAACGCCGGTAAATCTCGTCCACCACCCACAATCAACACTTTGAGCTTGGCATACCGCCCGCGAAGAACCTCACACGCCTGCAACAACAACCGCAATCCCTCCAGCGACCGCACGAGACCGATATAGCCCAACACCACATCTCCCGATTCAATCCCCAGGCGCTTGGCAAGTTCGCTCAACCGAGTTTTGGGTGCATATTGCTCTATTGCCACACCATTGGGCACCACGCCTATTTTGTCTTCGTCAACCCCTTCGCGTATGCACTCTATTTTCAACACCTCGGACAGCGTCACCACAGCATCAGCTTGTCGCATCGCATTGACATGTTCTGCGTGTTGCTGGCGATACGCTTCTGAATCGGGAACCAGCATACCTTGCGCCACACCGCTATCGTGCCACAAACCCCGCACCTCATACACTACGGGCAAGCCGTAATAATGCCCTACATCAATCGCAAACTGCGCGTTTCTGCCTGGCGAAGCAGCGTGCAACACATCGGGTTTTTCTGCCTCAACAGCCCGCGCAACGCGCTTGCGAAAGTGTTGCTCCTGCCCCGCGTGATAAATTTGTGGCGTATCCCGCAATTGAAACTTGCCCAGACGTTCACCCACACGTATCGCGTATGCTTCAGAAGTATTTCTCAAATAAGGCACGTCATCGATATATTCGACACCATCCACGAGTTGTTCAGACCTCCCCCATCGCGTGAGCACCACAGGATCAAAGCCAAGTGCTTTCTGCGTGTTGATAATATATTGGCTTCGCAAACTGTAGCCGCTTTGTCGGTGTGGCAGCGAAACATCCAGAATATGTAAAATCTTCATCTCTTGAACCCTCCAACATCGCGGACATTCCGTCCGCATCAATCCCGTTCACGCGATTTGCACACGACATATTCTGCAAATACCGTGCCCATTTTTGAAAAAGCACAAAAAAAATGCCTTAGAATATTCTAAGGCACGATAAAACAAGGATATATAATTGATGTTAGCAGATCACGCTTGCTAATCAGGGGAGTCGCTATTTAAGAAAAGGGGTACATTTTGTTCCATTGCAATTCAAAAAAGTGAAAAGAAACAACTCTATCGGACGCAAAATCACAATTTCATACGGTCTCATAATAGGCTATATTTGTTTTCAATTATCACATCTCCTGAGTTCCTTCGGGTTCAACTCTCGCCTCAAGCTGATCTGTTTTGTTGCGCTTCGCCACCTGATAAAACCACCACAACCCAAGAACAGCCAATATCGGTCCGCACACATTCAACCACCACGGATTGTGAACCACAACATTAAAATCTTCTGAAACTGGAAACCCTGGTACATCGAAATGCAGCGATGTCACAGATATCAAATTGTTCAGTGCGTGCCCCAAAATTGCAGGCCACAAAGATCCCGTTTGAATAACCCAATAGGCAAAGATAAGTCCCAATATAAAAGCCACTGGAAATTGCCACGGATTCAGATGAAATAGACCAAACAGAATCGCCGACCAAATAACCGCCCGATTTTGAGTACAATGTGCCAATAAACCTTTCAAGATAATGCCTCTAAAAACGATCTCTTCAGTAAGAGGTGCTATTACAACTGCGACAAATAAGGCTGACAGATAAGATGTTTCTTTTCCGAAGGATTGATGAAAGATGTCCTGAAACACTTCGGGCATGGGCAACACAGATATCACCGCATTGGACAATTCAGTCAGAACAATCCCCAGTCCAAGGATAGAGAACCCAACGGAAAGCCACATGCGCCAGTCATAGTCTATATTTCTAATCGCAAGAGGCAACATATCTGCCCATGTTCGACCTGTCCGATGCGAAACATAGTACAAAATGAGAATAAAACTTGCCAGCGGCAAAAGCCCAGAATAGTAATCATACTCATACAAAGGCTCGTCAATAATGGCACCTATAATGACTATCAATACAGTCAAGCCAATTGTAATGAGAATCAATAATATCAGCAACCAAATAGACTGCTTCAAATTTGGATATGTCATCTCAATCTCCCAATGTGAGTTTTAGAACAACTTTTTAGTGTGAATTTTAGATTATCTGTGGTGTTCTTCAGAGGATGTGGCGATAGCGTCTGGCAGGATATAGAAACCAGGTTCTGATTCGTGGGCTTGAATCCATTTGTCATTTTCAACCTGGCGGGTCTGGAAAAATAACAAGACATCTCTAGAACAAAAAGCTACTGTTATGCTGAAGAACAATAGCGACCAAATAGATGGATCTAACCACCAAATAAGCCCCGCAATAGGTGTGGTGATAAGGAGAGGTAAAAGGACAAAAATTCGCCAAGTATTCACCTTCATGGGTTTATCGCAATGACAATAAAACATGAACTGTCGCCAGTTGACTCCGAAATGTATTGAACGCCCAGGGATCCTCCCCCACAGTAGCGCGGCAAAACCATGGAGCGCTTCGTGAAGAATTATAACGAGGCAAATACATCCCAATAACTTCCATATATCAATGCCCGAAAAACGCAATTCGATCTCCCCAAAAAATAAAAATTGAACAGCAATGGCGATACCAAATGCAAAATAAAACATAAGCATATGAAAAATACCATCTTTATCTAAATCTACTTTAAGAATATCCTGATCCTTGTCGTAATTGAACTCCTTTATATTATTTTTATTTTTCGCATTGGACCTAAAGAAACTCAACGTCAACACTATCGCTCTATCCCCCTGAGCCCAATACATTTTTCTTTTTATTACAAAGTAGATAAGAAACACAATCAAGCCAATCATCAGGGAACCATAATCGATATTCAAAAAATATCTCAGGATTATAATTACGGGAGCTACGACAAAGAGCATATATAATACAACACCGCAAATTAGTCCGTTCCACGTATGGTCAGAAGTGGGTTTGAAATTCATTGTAACCTCTGTTGAGATGGCAGGTGTTTGCTCAGATCACCCTCATTCCCATTCCACAGTCCCTGGCGGTTTGTGGGTTATGTCGTACCCCACGGCAGCGACACCGGGCAGATCCAGTATCTCGCCCGCTATATCGCGCACCAGATTGTGGGGCAATTCGGCAAATCGCGCAGTCATAAAATCCGGGGTCGTAATCGGACGCAAAATCACAATCTCATCTTGTCCATCTGTCGTCAACGGCACCAGAACAGTCGGCATCTGAGACACAGAGGACATAAGACCCGCGCGGTCGAGCACGCGCATGGCAATAGCATCTGCCTCCCGCAAAACATCGAGCCTCTGATAGGTCAAAAAAGCGCGTTTGAGACGCAACCCGGGCAACATATCTGGCGCAACAAGACAAACCACGCGATTAATACCCGACACGCTATTGGTAATCCGCGTTGACATATCTTCGAGCACGCGCCAATCGCCATTGCGCTCGGCTGTGAAACCCGAAACAATTGCAGGATGCGAATACGTGCGAAAATCGCCCTGAACCCCCACACTCTTAACGGGCAAAACCTGCAATTGCAAACCCGCCTCAGAGGCGATCTCAGCAGCAGCCCTCTCTGATGCTGCAATATCAACCCCATCCACCGCACCATCTGAGCACAAACAGCGCACAGCCAGACCGGGACCGGGAAACGGATGTCGCCACACCAGATGATCGGGCAACCCCAACTCGCTCCCCAACTCGCGCACCTCATCCTTGTACAACTGTGCCAAAGGCTCGACAACCTTGCCCTGGGCAATCAACTCATCGATCAAATCAATGCGATTGTGGTGCGTCTTAATCAACGCCGCGTGCTCTGTCCCTCCCGATTCTATGGTATCGGGATAAAGCGTCCCCTGCCCCAAAACCCATTGATCTGCATCCAGATGCAAGTGCGCCATCACCTCGTCCTTCACCTGTAGAAATGTTTGTCCAATCGCCTCGCGCTTTGCTTCTGGATCGACCAGACCCTCCACACCCAACAAAAAATCGTCACTGGCATCCTCGACAATCAAATTGTCAAACCCCTCCTTTTTCAAAAAAACCTCCACCGCAGCCGTCTCGCCCTTTCGCATAAAACCATTGTCAATATGCAATCCCAACACCCGGTCTGCCCCCAGCGCCCTATTAAACAGCACAAAAGCCACCGAAGAATCGACCCCACCCGACACCAGCAAAAACACATTGCGATCCCCCACCTTCTCCCGCATCTCCTCCATAACCACCTCGGCATAATTGCCCATAGTCCAGGTTCGAGGCGCATCGCATATCGTCAGAAAATTATCGATAATATCCAATCCGCGCGGCGTGTGTGCCACCTCGGGATGAAATTGCAAGCCATAAATTCTGCGTTTGACATCGCCCACCGCAGCCGAAGGACAATCCACTGTCGCCCCCAAAATTTCAAAACCCTCTGGCAGCGTTGCGACCACATCGCCGTGGCTCATCCACACCACCTGGGAATCGCCAAGCCCGGCAAACAAATCCGACCCACCTGCAATATTCAACCTGGCAGAACCGTATTCTCGCACCTCACCAGCAACAACCTCACCCCCCAAATGCATGCACAACAACTGATGTCCATAACACAGCCCGAGCACAGGCAAATCCGCATCCAACAATCTGGGGTTAAATGCAGGCGGATCGGGATCATATACACTGGACGGACCACCCGAAAAAACCATGCCCGACACGCCCTGCAATGCCGCAGGATCAACATCCGGCGGAAAAATTTCGGAATAAACCCGCAACCTGCGAATCCGATTGGCAATCAAATGGGCATATTGCCCGCCAAAATCAATCACGGCAATGCCGTTGCGCATAAAAACTCCCTTCACACTTCAATAACCGGCAACCCCGCGCCCCACGTCTCCCAGGCAGACACTACCGTATCGTTTGCAGACTTGAACGACGCAGGACAATCGAGCGTATAATGCAACCCCCGGCTTTCGCGCCGGGACAATGCACACCGTACAGTCAGCGCGGCAACAGTCGTCATATTGCGCAACTCCAGCAATGCCTCGGTAACTTGTGTGCGCTTATAAAATTCTTCGACCTCCTGCACAATCACGCCAATGCGACGGGCCGCGCGCTTCAATCGAAAATCCGACCGCACAATCCCCACATAATCCCACATCAAACGCTGTACTTCTTGCCGGTCGTGTGATAGCAACACCCATTCTTCTGTATTAAACACATCATCGTCTTGCCATGCCGGCACATCGGGAAAATCGAGCCGCGCATCGATGTGCTGTCGGATATCGGAAAACGCGCGATCGGAAAAAACCAGAGCCTCCAACAGCGAATTGCTCGCCAGGCGATTCGCGCCGTGTAGCCCTGTACAAGCGACCTCACCCGAAGCGTAAAGCCTTTCGATATCCGTGCGCCCCTGCGTATCTGTGAACACCCCACCGCACATATAGTGCGCCGCGGGCACAACCGGAATGGGCTCCTGTGTTATATCAATACCAAAATGCAAGCACCGCTCATAAATCGTGGGAAACCTCTCCTGAAGCTCTGCGCCTGGACAATGCGTGATATCGAGAAACACACAGGGATCACCGCTCTTTTTCAACTCGCTATCAATCGCCCGCGCGACCACATCCCGAGGCGCAAGCGGCCCCATCTCGTGATAATCAGCCATAAACGCCCGCCCCGCCCGATCCACCAGAATGCCACCATGCCCGCGCACCGCTTCGGAAATCAAAAATGAATCGGCATCCCGGTGATAAAGCGTCGTGGGATGAAACTGCATAAACTCCAAATTGCCCACACTTGCGCCCGCGCGATACGCCATGGCAATACCATCGCCCGTTGCAATAGCCGGATTGGTCGAATGCAAATAAATCTGACCACATCCACCACTACACAACAGCGTAAATTTTGCCAAAAAAGTCTTCACCTGTCCGTGTACGACATCCAATGCGTAAACACCCCAACACTGAATCTTCCCCGGCGTTGAAATTTTCGAACCATACACATGGTGTTCCGTGATCAAATCAATCGCCATGTGGTGCTCGTACAACGCGATATTGGGATGTCTTGCCGCTGCTTCGGTCAATGCCCGCTCAATCTCTCGCCCGGTCAGATCAGCGGCATACACAATGCGATTCTTTGAATGCCCCCCCTCGCGCCCGAGCGCGAGATTTTGGACTTCTGAATTGGAATATAATGGCAGTTGCAAATCACCATTTGTACCCCCCTCACTCGCTCGCGTAAACTCAGCTCCCCAGGCTATGAGCGCCTTAACCATATCGGGACCTGCTCTCACCACCAGATCCACCACATCTTCGCGGCACAAACCCGCGCCAGCCTGAATGGTATCTTCCCTGTGAAGCGCAAACGAATCGTCGGGATGTAAAACAGAAGCAATACCGCCCTGTGCGTAATTGGTATTGGATTCCTGAAACTCTTTTTTCGTAATCAGGGTGACAGACCCGGTCTCTGCTGCTTTAAGCGCAAATGAGAGGCCCGCAATACCACTGCCAATGACCAGATAATCAGACTTAGAAACTTCAGACATGGCGTACCCTACAGGTCAAAAAATATCGAGCCGCGTATTGGAAATCCCATACGCGGCAAACATAAATAGCGGTCAGCTTTCAGCAGCCAGCAAAACAAACGGCGATTTTGACTTCGGAGGAGATGGGTGGGCTGATCGCTGACAGCTAATCGCTGATTGCTTTTTTTATTTTACAATTTCACGCAAAAAGTCTTCCGCCGAATATTCATTGCAACCCACAGCTTCCATCACCAGATCCAATATCTCACGCCGTGTTCGGCGCCCATAGAGCAAATCTTCCTGTACTTCTCTCGCCTTTCGACTACTCAACCGATCCGCGATCTCCTTAGGCGTCAACCACGCGCTTCCCGCCTCTGCCATTTTCAAACCTCGCGCTAAATAGGTCTAAACCCTTCAAAAAATGGAACGCAAAAGATAAGAAAAAAAAACATAAAGTCAATTGATAGCTCATATAGTCGATATACAATACACACTTGAAAATTTTGAGATAATTAAGTAAGTTCAAACACCGAAGATACATTAACCAACATAAGACAGACAGAAAGGATTTTAGCATGAACATGATGGAACCTAAGCTTTTTAGCCTTGCAGAACTACTCAACAAACGCCTATTCAAAATACCGCCGTATCAGAGGTCCTACAGTTGGCAGTCAAAACAGCGAGAAAACTTGTTCGATGATATAAAAAAAAGCTATTTGGCAGAAACAGCTAAAGATCATTTCATGGCTACCATCGTGGGGCTACGTCAAGAAAAGGTACACATTATTACCGACGAATATCAAGAGGTTGATATTGTAGATGGACAGCAGAGAATCACAACATTGGTATTGCTTTTTAAGGCTATTGCAAAGGCGCTAAACCGTTCCGATACGATTGAAAAAAGAATTGGCCATGAGATTGACGAAATTCTGGTAAAGCCGGACGAAGCGTCACTTTTGCTTCTACAAACCAATCATGATAGAAAGGGATACTTTGCTGACTACATTAGAAACGGAACTTCTCCGGACCCTAATTCGGCAGATACATTAGCTGACTACCAACTTCTCTTGGCTATGAAAGAATGTGAGGATTTTGTGATAGACTGGCAAGCCAAGGTTGATTCTCTCACAAAACTCTATGGACATCTCAAAAACCAACTGTTCTTCATTTTTTATGCAATTGGCGATGAAGGACTCGTATACACCGTTTTCGAAGTACTTAACAGCAGAGGTTTAGAAGTTTCTTGGTTTGATCGACTCAAGAGTATGTTAATGGCCGTTGTATTTGAAGCAAAGACCGATAAAAGTCAAGCTTTAATTGAAGAAGTCCATGGTCTTTGGGCTGAAATATACAGGATCATAGGATTGCGCTTGGGGCTGAGTACTGAATCGCTTCGCTTCGCTGCCACTTTACGCAGTGACCATCCTCAGAGCCGTCCGATGAGTGAGGAAGATGCTGTCCAACTTCTATTCGAACAGTCCCAGAACCCGATTAGTGTAATTGAGACTACGAAATGGATAAAGTCCGTGACTGAGGCATTAGATACGTTAGTAGTAGACCGCCGGAGAAATGCAGTTACGAAAATTGTACAGGCAAGGTTGGCTGCTGTCGCAGTGAATCTTCGTTATGACCTGACAAAAAGTGAAAAGGCGCAGATACTTCGTCGTTGGGAGAACGTGACGTTTCGCATTTATGGCATGTATGCAAAGGATTCCAGGACAGCAGTGGGAGACTATGTGAGGCTTGCACGGCGAATTATAAAAGAAAAACTGTCCAGGGATGGAATTATGGATAACCTAGCGAAGATTGGGAAAAGGTATCCATGCGATAAGGCTGTTGAGGAACTTCGAGAGACAGACTTGTACCCAGACCGAACAGAAGAATTGCGCTACATTTTTTTTCGGTATGAAGAACACTTGGCGAAGGAAGCCGGACAGAAATTCGATAACGAACAATGGAATCGTATTTGGGAATCTAGCGCTACTGACTCCATTGAACATATCCAACCCAAAAGCACTGAATATTCCTATGTCCATAGGCTAGGTAATCTGATGATGCTACCCCCTAAACTAAACTCCCAGTTGGGAAACAAACGTCCAAAGGATAAAGCCAGTGAATATACTAAAACGGGACTTTTGATTGCCCAGGATGTTGCAAAGCAGTGTTCTGGCAAATGGGGGAAGGCAGAAGTTCAAAAACGGGAGGAAAAATTGCTCAAGTGGGCGGTACAAGAGTGGGCAGATTAGGATCTCATATCTACATGCCAAATATTTGGCAAGCAAGGGGGAAAATCTGCCGAATTTTGTTTAAAAAACGCCCGGCGTCTTACAAAGGTGTACAAATGCGCTATCAATTCAAGCGAAATATTCTAAACTTCTGTCCATCAGAGACTTGCCCGTGATAAATGCCAACACCGCGAAGAAATTAAGCTGATCTCATTAAAAAAATGAACAGAACCTAATCGACGTGCTCCCTTGACTTCAGTCAAGGGATTCCGGGGGTCACCCTTTATCAGGCGGCCTCCCGAGAACTTGCAGCTTCGTGGACCGTATGGTGATCAAACACCAAGACCACAGGGCGCGCCGAACGCCCACTACTGGGAACCCCAGATACTTGCCGGTGGATATTGAACGCACCCACAAGGTCCGCTTGACCTTCAAAGCCACATAGGCAGGAGTACCAACCACGATGCTTGCGATTGGATTTCTTTCTTATATTACATTGCGGACAAGTCTGCGAGGTATATTTTTCCGAGACGACTTTGACCTTTATGCCACACAGTGCAGCCTTGTATTCAATCATCGCCCTGAGCTTGGCGTATGGCCAAGCGTGCAGGCGTTGATTCATCCTTTTGCCATAGGCGATGCCAGATCGAATGCCGGTGAGGTCTCCCAAAATAATAAGTCCTACACCCTTATCGGCACACACATCCACAAACCGTCTGCTGGCGATATGGAGGGCATGCGTGATCTGGCGGGCTTCTTTTCGGGCGATCTGGCGATAGCGTCTCGACATCTTGGGGTGGTCCTGGCTGGGCGGCTTGACCTTTGCTCTGACCTTCTGCCAATATCGGCGTGTGGCCTTAAGTTCACGTCCACAGATCAGATACTGGGAGCCATCACAGAAATCTGCGGCAATGAGCCAGTCTTCGCCTATATCTACACCAACGGTGGCCTCTCCCGGCTTTTGAACAACATCCACTTCGACCACCAGACGGGCTTGGAAATCCCGTGTGTGCGTATCGTAGATGATCTGGACGTTCTTCAACTGGGAAAGGACAACATTTGGGCGGGTGTGGAGACGAAAGACGAGATGGCGCACACCGTCCTTGCGGGTGGTGCCAAGCGAGATGCGAAGATATGTCATTCCGCGCTTGTGGATTACCTTGATGGAGCCATTGTTGGGATGGGAATAGCGCAGCGGAGAGAGTCGCGTCTTCTTCCTGAATCCTGGAGGTCGTGCCTTCTTGTCGCACTTGTGCTTTTGAAAGAACGACCCAAAAGCCCATCCCACCGCCTGCCGCGTGGTATCTACCACATCGGAATACAATTCCTTGTGGCGTGGCAACCCACGGGCGATACGGTTGAGATAGCTGGCCGCATAACAGGCTTTTCCCTGTTGCTCGTATTCTTGACGCAGATGAAAGATCAAGCCATTATAGACTTTGGTCGCAGACAACATCGCATCACGAAGAATGGCAAAGCGTTCAGGTGCGCCACGAAGATGGGCTTTTATTGTCAGGTATGGCATCTAAAACTAACCCTCTGTAATGCGGATTTATAGACACAACCTATTGTTTTTATTAATTTAATCATATTCTAATATACTTACAAATGATGTGGATGTCAACATCTACATGCAACATAACATTCACTCACGTCGCATTCCTCCCCCGTCTAAAGCCGGGGGTCTCCTGCGACATTTTTTAGGAGATATGACCGTGAATGCTCAACGTCTATTAATCGCACTCGTCTTTGGAATCGCATTTTCCGTTCAAGCGCAGGAAAAACAACCTGCGGATTCGACAAAGGTCGCCAAACGAGATCCCGCAAAAACTCAAAAAAGGGAAACTCAAAAAAAGGACACACCGAAGAAAACCATAGCCGACCTCACCAAATCCAGTCGCAAGTATCCCGGTCTCTTCACCGTTTATGAAGACACGACCACAGGTGCGTTGCAATTGCAAATCCGCGAATCTCAAATCGGCAAAGAATACATCTACTTCACCCACACCGTTAATGCACCCGTATCAGCGGGAACATACAGGGGCAACTATCGCGGTAGCCGCGTGCTCTCTATTCAGAAGCACTTTGACAAAATCGAAATCATCTCTGAAAACACCGCGTACTATTTCGATCCCAAAAACGCCTTGAGTCGCGCAGCCAAAGCCAACATCAGCCCTTCTATTCTCGTATCGGAAAAAATCGCGGCGCGCAATGACTCCACGGGCAACATCCTCATCAAAGCCGACGCTATTTTCCTCACAGAAGCACTCCATCGCGTCAACCGAACGCAGAACCGCAAAAACTTTTCACTGGGCAGACTCAGCAAAACCAAAACCAAATGTCTATCCATCAAAAATTATCCCAAAAACACGGATTTCATCATCGCCTACACCTATGAAAATCCCAATCCCAAAGGCGGTGGCGACGGCATAACCGATGCCCGCAATGTGACAATTACCCTGCAACACACCCTGATCGAAATGCCGAAAAACGATTATCAACCGCGATTTGACGACCCGCGCGTCGGCTACTTCAGCACACAAGTGACCGACCTGACCTCCAGGAGCGCGACGCCTTATCGCGATTTGATTCACCGCTGGCACCTCAAAAAAAGGGATCCCAAAGCCAAACGCTCTGAACCAATCGTGCCAATCACCTATTGGATCGAAAACACCACCCCGAAAGAATTGCGTTCAACCATCAAAAAAGCGGCTCTCGCCTGGAATATCGCCTTTGAAGCCGCTGGCTTCAAAAATGCCGTACATGTCAAAGAACAACCCGATGATGCCGATTGGGAAGCCGGCGATATCCGATACAATGTCCTGCGCTGGACCTCATCGCCCAATCCGCCATTTGGCGGATATGGGCCCAGCTTTGTCAACCCGCGAACCGGGCAAATATTGGGTGCTGACATCATGCTCGAATTTGCATTTCTCACGAGCAGCCTGCGCTATGACAAGCTCTTTGACAACGCGATACCCAATGCCGACCCAGACAGGCCGCAATACTGTTCCCTGGGGCACGAGTTACACATATCCAACCTCTTTGGCACCCAGGCCCTGCGCGTTTCTGGCGCGTCCAAAATTGAAGTTGACGCGCTACTCAAAGAAAGCATCTACTTTCTTATCCTCCACGAAATCGGCCACACGCTCGGTCTCAACCACAACATGAAATCCAGTCAACTGCACACCCCAGCACAACTCCACGACAAAAATCGAACCGGCAAAATGGGCCTCACGGGTTCGGTCATGGACTATCCAGGCGTCAACCTCGCATTGCCCGGGCAAAAACAGGGGCATTACTACACCACACGCCCTGGTCCCTATGACATTTGGGCCATTGAATTTGGGTATTCACCAGGACGGGACAATGTCAAAGACGAACAAAAACGCCTCGAAAAAATTCTCGCACGCTCTACAGAGCCCGAACTCATGTTTGGCAATGACGCCGACGACATGCGCTCGTCAAATAGCGGCATTGACCCGCGCGTGATGGTCTATGACCTCAGCAGCGATGCCATTGCCTACGCCACAGGTCGGATTGAACTGGTAAACGACGTCAAAAACAAAATCCTCGCAAAATACAACACCCCGGGCAACACCTATCACGAACTGAAAACGGCCTACCTCATTCTCACGGCGCAGCATCGCAATGCCGCAACCGTTCTCTCCCGTTATATCGGTGGCATTTACGTCGATCGCGCAGTTATCGCCCAACCCGGCGCAACCCGACCATTCACACCGGTTGCTCTCGCCGACCAGAAACGCGCGATAGACGCACTTGCCAAATACGTCCTATCGCCCAATGCATTTGATATGCCGCCCGGGCTCTATAACCATTTGCAGGAACAAAGACGTGGATTCGGCTTCTCCCGCGCCCCAGAAGACCCAAAAATCCACGACCGCGTAATCGGCATTCAACAACGCGTCTTCAGCCATCTCTTACACCCCACAGTACAGGCTCGCCTGCTCGACACCGCGCTCTATGGCAACGAATACGCACTGTCCGATATGATGGCCGACTTGACCGATGCCGTCTTTGCCGCAGACGCCGAAGGCACTGTCAATTCTTTCCGCCAGAATTTGCAGGCTGAATACGTCAATCGACTCATCAACATCATCGATCCCGAAAGCAAGCGGATCTATGCATCTCGCGCCATCGCACTACACAACCTCAAAACCATTCAAAACATGCTCAAAATGAAAAAAACAACCGATGCAAGCACCGAAGCTCACACCGGCTATATCCTCCACATGATTGAACAGGCACTGGATAAACGTTAGACCAAATATGTCCATCACAGACTTGCCCGCGACAAACGCCTTTCTCAACGGACTTTGCACCATATTTCTTCTGTTGGGATTCATCTATATCAAACGCGGCGACATCAAAACACACCAGAAATGCATGGCCACAGCGTTGATCTTATCGGCTCTCTTTCTAATCTCGTACCTCATCTATCACAGTCAGGTCGGCTCTGTGCCCTATCCTCACCGCGATTGGACGCGCCCGATCTACTTTGCCATACTCATCCCGCACATCATCCTCGCCGCTGTCAACGTGCCTTTTATCATTGCGCTTGTCTGGCGAGCCTACAAAGGCGAATTTGATCGCCACCGCCGCCTGGCCCGGTGGGTTTGGCCCAGTTGGATATTTGTCTCAATTACCGGCGTCATCATCTACCTGATGCTCTATAAACAGTAATCAGCGGGCGACCACAGGGGGTCGCCCCTACAAACCACAATATCACCGTAGGGGACGGCCCCTGTGCCGTCCCGAAAGTTGAAAATCATGAAAATTCTGATATCCGGTGCTTCTGGCCTCATCGGCTCAGCACTCAAAACCGCACTGAGAGAGCGCGGTGACCGCGTCTTGTCTCTCACCCGACGCAATACCCACAACGACGATGAAATCACCTGGGACCCATCTTCTAATACCCTCGATCCCTCGCGCCTCACCAACATAGATGGGGTCATACACCTCGCAGGAGAAAACATCGCCTCCCGACGCTGGAGCGCGGCGCAAAAGGCACGCATCCGCGACAGCCGCGTACAGGGCACCACATTGCTCGCCCAAACACTCGCATCTATATCTCCGCCGCCAAAAGTCTTCATTTCCGCTTCTGCCATCGGTTATTACGGCAATCGCCACGACGAAATCCTCACCGAAGACAGCCAACCGGGAGAAGGCTTTCTCCCGGACGTATCCATCGCCTGGGAAAACGCCGCCAAATCCGCCACAGCAGCCAGCATACGAACCGTTCACCCGCGCATTGGCATTGTCCTATCCCCCGAAGGTGGCGCACTCTCTAAAATGCTCTTGCCCTTCAAATTGGGATTGGGCGGCATCATCGGATCGGGCAACCAGTACATGAGTTGGATCACCCTTGACGACCTGGTATCTCTATTCCTCTTTGCAATAGATCACGAATCCATCAGCGGCGCAATCAACGCCGTATCCCCAACACCTGTCACCAATCGCGAATTTACCAAAACCCTCGGTCGCGTCTTATCTCGCCCCACAATTTTCCCGCTACCCGCCTTTGCAGCCAAACTCGCGCTGGGCGAAATGGCCGATGCCCTCCTGATCGCAAGCACCCGCGTTATCTCCTCACGCCTCGAAAACACCAGCTTCTCCTTTGCCCATCCCCACCTTGAGCCTGCTCTGCGCTATCTGTTGAAAGCGGGTAAGAGGTGAGACGAAAGAGGTAAGAGGGGATGCCTGGTCTCACGTCTTTCGTCTCACATTTCACCTTCAGGAGAAATACTTATGGCCTCACATGAACCCAGCTTCAAAGAAAGCGTTGACCTCATGTTTGACCGCGCAGTGGCAACACTCGATTTGCCCCCTGGACTCGCCGACCAGATCAAAATCAACAACAACATTTACATGGTGCGCTTCTTTGTCAAACTCCGCGACAGCTATCGCATCTTCACGGGATGGCGCTCTGTTCACAGCGAGCATCGCTTGCCCGTCAAAGGAGGCATCCGTTACGCGCCTACAGTCAGTCAAGATGACGTAGAAGCACTCGCCGCACTCATGACGTACAAATGCGCGATCGTGGATGTGCCCTTTGGGGGTGCCAAAGGGGGCCTGTGCATTGATCCCCGAGAATACGACGACCAGGAACTCGAACTCATTACCCGACGTTTTGCACAGGAATTGATCAAAAAGGGATATATCAATCCAGCCCTCAACGTCCCAGCACCCGACATGGGAACTGGAGAACGAGAAATGGCCTGGATCGCAGACACATATCGCAGCCTGCACCCGGAAGACATCAACGCCATTGCCTGCACAACGGGCAAACCCTTTTCTCAGGGCGGTATTCAGGGGCGCGTCGAAGCAACCGGACGCGGGGTATTTTACGGCATCAAAGAATTTTTTAATAACGCAGAAGACGTCAAAAATGCGGGCTTGAAAGGCAATTTGGAAGGCAAACGCATAATCGTACAGGGATTGGGCAACGTGGGCTTTCACGCGACCAAATTTCTCGAAGAAGAAGGTGGCGCGCGCATCATCGGCATTATTGAACGCGAAGGGGTAATCCTGTCGGAGAAGGGATTCTCTATTGAAGAAGTCGCTGCTTACCGCGCGGAATGCGGTTCATTAAAACACTTTCCAGGAGCCACGTATGTCGCAAATGGCAAAAGCCTGCTCGAAGCAGAATGTGACGTGCTCATACCAGCCGCTGTTGAAGGTCAGATCACACTTGAAAATGCCAGACGCATCAAAGCGCCAGTAATAGCAGAAGCGGCCAATGGTCCCGTCACTTACAGGGCAGACCACATATTGCGCGAGGCCGGCAAAACCATCATACCCGACGCCTACCTCAATGCGGGCGGCGTCACGGTTTCTTATTTTGAATGGATCAAGAACCTCTCACACATCCGCTTCGGACGCCTGGACAGACGCCACGAAGCACATCGCGGCGCACAAATCATCACCGCCCTGGAAGAAATGGTTGGCAAACCCGTTCCAGACCACCTCAAAGCAAGACTCTCTTACGGCTCAGATGAACTGGACCTCGTGCGCTCTGGCCTTGAAGACACCATGAGCATTGCCTATCAAACCATGAGTGAAATCCGCAATTCGCGCGACAATGTGCCGGATTTACGCACTGCTGCTTTTGTCATCGCCATAGAAAAAATCGCACGGGCGTATATAGAAATGGGACTTTGATAGCGTCACAACACCTTATGGGCAGCACAAACAATCGCATCTACGGCTCCGTCAACGCCCAGAAAGCCGGTATTCACTATGACAGAGTATAGATGTGGATTATCCCAATTCACCTTATAATGGCGTTTGATGTACGTCCTGCGGCGCTCATCCACGCCTCTCATTCGCCTTATTGCATCCTCGTCGTTAGTCAATTGATCGCGCTCTTTTACCACATCCAGCTTAAAATTTTGCGTCGCCACTACGCGCACATGCAACGTATCTTCGCGGTCTTTCAACACAGCCTGCCCACCTCTGCCCAGTATAACCACATCGCCCTGATCGGCCATCTGCATCTCCACCTCTGCGGTCAACTTCGCGTACACCTCTTCATCCATGGTTATCAGTGCCTGATCCCTGTGGTCGGACAACTCGGGCACAGTCGCCGCTGCCCACCACTCGTATTCCGACAACCCCGTCAAGGTATCAGCGTATCCAGGCGTGAGAAATTTTCGCAAAATTCTCAGAGCGGGATGTTCGGGCAACTCGTCATAGCGTTCAACTTCTGACACGGGCACCTGGGCTTTTTGTGCCACCTCAACGAGCAAATCTTTGTCTATATTGTGATAAGACAGTGTCTCGGCGACCTTCCGGGCAACAGTACGTCCATCACTGCCGTATTCCCTTGAAATAGTGATAACACCCATGGCACGCCTCCTTTGTAAAATGGGGGAATTAGTGCTCAGGCAAAGCCTGCGTACAATGGTTGGGAAACTTATGAACCACAACTCGTAATTAACGCTTTTAACCGACTGGCAATCGGTTTGATCATATCTTCTGACAAACACATGGGATTAAAAATCAACACGCCATCGTAAACACCCGATGTACTAACATGAATACTCGGATCACCTTCCATTAACTGCTGCGCCACCTCCACGCCTCTTTCCGCCGGAGAAAGAGCGAGCCGCAAAATGGGTATTGTGCGGTAGGCATCCATGCTAATATCGCACCCCGGCAAATCACCCATCGCGTCTGCCAAATCCTGGAGGCACCGAGACCAGCGGGCCTGCCGCGCCTCATCGCTTTCTGCGACAAATTTTTGCAGTGCAACCATCAGTCCCGCAATCTGCTCTTTCCCCACCTTGCACGGTCGCCCAATCCCATGTTGCGGCGCCCCCGGCAGCGCGGATTTATCGATCAATTCAGGGGGTGGGGCCCACAAATCATAATACACATCCAGATCCAGATGCTGCAATGCCGCCGAGGAAATCAGATCCCGGCGCCCGCACAAAATGCCTGCACCTTGAGGCCCGCCAATGGTTTTCCCGCCGCTAAAACAAACCGCATCGGCACCCTCGCTGATAAACCGCTTCAAATTTGCCGCTGGCGGCAACTGCCCTGCAGCATCGACAACGACGGGCACGCCGCGTTTGTGCGCCACAGCCGTCACCTGTGGCAAAGGCGGCTGCGCAAAAGACTGCGCTACATAAACAATCGCCGCGGTCTGATTGGTTATTGCATCCGCAATTTCCCAGACCTCTGTATCGCGCACTCCCGCGCCGCTAAATCGGTCGGGAATGCCCACCTCAATGAGCGTCACACCCACTGAACGCACCGCGTGATCGTAAAAATTGCGATGCGACCGGGGCATAATCACCTCATTTTTCATCCCCGACGTATCGGGCAATCGGTTCATCTTTCCCGGATCCATACCCGTAACACACGCCGCCGTTGCAAGCACCAGCCCTGCCGCCGCACCCGATGTCACATATCCGGCTTCGGCACCAGTCACCTCGGCAATCAACTTCCCTGCCCCTGCCTGTAGCTCTGCTATATCCACACACACCTGCGATGCCTCGCGCATCGCATCGATCACATCCTCATCCATGCGTGCCCCGCTCAAACGCGTAACTGGCCCGGCAGCATTGATAATGGTGCGTACGCCCAACTGTTCAAAAATAGATACCATGTTACCCCTCCCTCAATTTAACGCCTCCAACCCATCAACTGTTTCAACCTCGCACATCATTTTTTGATTTTATTCAATATGATTGTCCCCATAACCGCTGTCAAGTAGAACTGCCCACCGCAAACCCCTTGCCCGATTTTGTGATGTTCCGTACCATGTGTCGGTTCACCACCATCCTATGAACGAGGTAATCCATGCAAATACTCGAAGCCACGCCAAACCGCTTTCAGGGCATTGAACTGGACCCAGCAGCACTGCCGCACGATCCCGAGGAATTTCGCACGCGCCTCTCCGCGTCTCTCAGGGAATGGAACCGCGAGGCATTTAAGGTCGTCTGGATCAACATCCCCATTGAACGGGCCGCGCTCATTCCAGTGGCAACACAAGCGGGATTTACATTTCACCACTCGGGAACAGACTACCTCTTGCTCACCAAACGCCTCGAACCCAACGCCCTCATACCCGAATACGCCACGCATTACATCGGCGCTGGTGGAGTCGTCATCAACGAGCGCGCAGAACTCCTGGTCGTCAGCGAATTGCACCGCCGCTCTGAATCGCCCTATTACAAACTCCCCGGAGGTGCTTTGCACCCGGGCGAACACATTGCCACCTGCGTACAACGCGAAGTCTTCGAAGAAACAGGCGTACGCACAAAATTTGAAAAACTGGTCTGTTTCCGGCACTGGCACGGCTATCGCTATGACAAATCGGACATCTACTTTGTCTGCCGCCTCTCGCCCTTGAGCGAAGATATTTCTATCCAAGCTGAAGAAATCGAAGAATGCCTCTGGTTGCCCGTCCCGGAGTATCTCTCAAGCGAAATTGTTAGCACATTTAACAAACACATAGTCAAAGCCGCTATCGAAAGCCCCGGCGTCACCCACATGGAAATCGAAGGCTACTCCGACCCCAAACGCCACGAAATCTTCATGCCCAATGGCATGGCAAAAAATATCGTCTGAATCAGGATAGGCAGGATGAAAGGATGAGCAGGATAAAACCCGTAGGGCAGAGAATTGGAGCAAAAAATAAGCTGTGTCGGTTGGAAAAGTTGCAGATAGGTAAATAGGCAGGATGAAAGGCAAGGGACTGGGGGCTGGTAGGTTGGGCGGTTGAGTGGGCCAACTGACTACTGACTACTGAAAACTGACTACTAAAAAATGATCACATTAAATAAATGGCGACGCGGATTTTCATTCGCGCCCGAGGGACGAAATGATTTAACCATGTACCTCTGGTTCTACGAGTGGAACATGTTTGAAGCCGTACACCCGGGCCAGCACACGGGTGGCGTACATGTGCCGCAAAAAACACTGGACGACAATGCGGGTGTCCTCGAACACCCCGACCTCGGTCTGCGTCTCAATGTCACGGGGCGTGAAAATGGGGCGGATCTACTGCTCTCTATCACCAACAAAACCGACCGCACCTGGCCCGAAATTGCCGCCATCATCCCCTGCTTTAACCCCGGCAAACAGCCCGAAGTCTCCGAAACCCGGGCATTTTTTGACGACGACCACGAGCGTACCTATTTCCTCGCCGAAGAGGGTCTGGTCCCCCTCATCCACCGCGACATTCACTACAACTACACATTTCGCAACGCAATAGATACCGAAACCGTCTGGTCCGACAAATGGCCCACATCGCCCATCAATGCCACAGGCGGCATTCTGATGCGCGAATCCACAGATCGCACATGGGTGGCGGGCATAGCCTGGGCAGACTATCTCTCCGTTCAGGGTCACAACCCCTGGCGCTGCATGCACCAATCAATTCGCGCAGGTGCCCTCGCGCCCGGAGAAACCGCGACTATACGCGGCAAAATCTACCTCTTTGAAGGCACCCGCCACGACTGCATCGAAAAATTCAAATCGGACTTCATATACGGGCGGGTTTAAAACCCACCCCTACAAAAAATACCGGGACACAAAACCATCCCGGTATTTCTCTTGTCGGACGCTGATGTACGGGCGGGTTTTGAGCGACGTACAACTGCGATAGCTGTTCAACCCGCCCCTGCTCATACTTTTGCAATAGGGAACTGTATTTCCGTCACATAATCCTTCGGATCGCCATCGGGACTAAATTGCAAATGCACTTGCCGATTCGGCCCGGTGATCTCATAGCCATTGGCCTCAATCCATTGAATGATCGCTTGATAGGCCCGCGGAACCGCCTCAAAACCTCCGTGATGCACCAGGCATGCCATTTGATCACTTGGCAACTCTTGGACCTTGACGCCATCACCTTCTGGGATGGATTTTTTAATCGGCAAAGTCGCCTCGGCTTGCAAATTTTCGCCCCATTCGTGCCACAAGGTCAGGCCCGGTCCTGCAAACTGTCCCTTGTGTTTCACAATGTGACCGACAACCGCATTGTACAGGCGATCCATCACAGAACCGATGGTTTCAACGTTGGGAATGGCCTCCTGTTTGGAAGCGACCAGGATCGGCTCCACTGTTTTGATGACAACTTCATAATCTGGCATTTTATCCTCCGTTTCGATAAGACTTAATCGAGCACCCACGCGGGCAATGCGTTCCCGGATATCTTCGGCGAGGTCTTTGAGTTCGACCTGTTTCAGCAAGAGCATACCGCGAAGTTGATCAGCCGAAAGGTCTTCTTGCAGCATTTGATCAATCTGGCTCAGCGACATACCCAGGTCTTTGAGCGCCAGCAGGCGATTGAGCCGCGGGAGTTGCTCGAATGAGTAAAAGCGGTAGCCGGTTTGCTCATCGATACAATCGGATTTGAACAACCCGATCTCATCGTAGTAGCGCAACGTTTTAACCGGCACATTGACAAGCCTGGAAAATTCTCCAATTTTGAGCATGGATTTTCTCCATGTAACGGGTGTTGAAGGCCTTCAAAGGACAATATACACCTTCCAGTAACTGGAGAGTCAAGGGCGAAAATGAAAAAAAATTAAAAAATGTATTCCCAACTCCTCAATCGCCGTTTCATCGCCCTGCTCATTGTCTCTTTTTTTAGCAGCTTTGTCTCTGCCCCCCTCAACACCCTCCTCCCTGTATATGTCGAAGCAGACCTGCTCGGCACGCCCCTCTTTTCCGGAGGACTGCGCGCAGCATTTCTCATTTTAGGCGGTGTCTTTGCCGTACCAGCGGGCCGCCTTGCCGATACCTGGGGCGTCAAACCCGTTTACGTCCTCGGCACTTTGGGACCTATTCTCGCCGGCGTTATTTTTTACAGCGGCGATCCCCTCCTCCTGACCGCCCTGTGTACCGGCATCGGCATCTCATCCGGATTTAACAGCGCCGGAGGACAAAGCTATCTCATCAGCGCAGCCCCATCGTCTGTCATCGGCATCGCATCGGCTGGTTATTTTCTCGGCAACACCCTCGGCTCGGCTTCGGGAAATTTTCTCTCTGGCCCCATCGCCGATGCGTATGGATTTCAAACCCTCGGTTTTTGCATCACACTTGCGGGGGTAATGCTCATCCTGATGAGCATCCTGACCCTCCCTGCGATACCCTCGCCAAAATCTGGTAAAAATGGTCGCAACTTATCCGCATTCATACAACTGTTCCGCCGTCTCGACGTATGCCTCCTGTTGGGCATCCGCTACCTGCCCACCAGCTATTGGGGCGCAGTCACCCTGCTCTTGCCCCTGCTCATTTTTCGCATTGCGGGCACCAGCACCGAAGCCACGAATTATACTGCCATCAGCCTGATCATCGCGGCCTGTTTTCAGGTCCTCACCGGTCGGCTTTGCGACCGCATTGGGCGCTGGCGACCCATTCTCGTATCCGCATCGCTCGTCGCCATCAGCGCGCTTGGCCTTGCCCTGACCGCGCACACTCTTGTTGGCATTTATGCCTTTGGCATTCTCGCAACTGCCTCGGCCTGGTCTCTCTCAACCACCATGCCGGGCCTCATACAATTGATCGCCCGCGAAGACGAAAAAGGCCGCGTCGTTGGCGCAGCCCACCTCGCCTGGAGCCTGGGCATGCTCTCCGGCAGCCTCGGCGGCGGAAAACTCATCGACTGGGGTCCCGTCTGGCCCTTTGGCTTCTCCGTCTTATTTTGTCTCGGCGCACTCGCCTGCGGTGTGGGCCTCTATCGCCTGCATGGAAAAAATGAAAACCCATTAAATTGAGGAACTGCTATGAACAACCATTCCCTGAAAATCATTGTCTTTGGCGCCCACCCTGACGATTGCGATATCAAAGCGGGCGGCATCGCCATCAAATATGCAAACCTCGGACACGAGGTAAAATTTGTCTCTGTCACCAACGGCGACGCGGGCCATCACGAAATCGGCGGCATTGAACTCGCCCGTCGCCGCCGCGCCGAAGCCCAGGCAGCAGGTGCAGTCGCTGGCATCGAATACCACGTAATCGACAACCACGACGGCGAACTTGAACCCACCCTTGAAAATCGCAAAAAAATCATCCGCCTGATTCGCAACTACACGCCAGACCTCATCCTGACCCATCGCCCCAACGACTACCACCCCGATCACCGCTACACATCTATCCTCGTGCAGGACTCGGCATACATGGTCACCGTGCCCAACATCTGCACAGACACTCCCGCCCTATCGTACAACCCTGTCATCGCGTACCTGAGCGACAACTTCCAAAAACCGCAACCATTTTCTCCCGATGTCGTCATAGCCATAGACGATATCATCGAAAAAAAACTCGACATGCTACACTGCCACACATCGCAAATGTACGAATGGTTGCCCTTTAACGCGGGCCACCTCGACCAGGTACCCGAATCGCCGCAAAACCGCCGCGAATGGCTGCGGCATCGCCTCAATCAATTTCGCACCGTAGCAGATCGGTATCGCGATCTATTGATCAAATACTACGGACAAGAACGCGGCTCGAGCATTCAATACGCCGAAGCATTTGAAGGCTGTGAATACGGCAGCGCGCTCACAAATGACAACATCCCAAAACTTTTCCCCTTTTTTTAAATCCATAGTACAAAAATAAGGACGCGTTTTGAACGCGCCCTTTTCTCCTAAAAAACGGGTAACAATATAGAAAATCTTGACTTTTACTTTATTTAATATCAGATTAAAAAAACAGAAATTTATTTTTTCATTGCAGCAAAAACGGCAGAAGGCCCTGTCGGATTGGTAGTCAGCCTGTGGCCCCCTGCCGCAACATACAGAACGGGAATGGTCCAACAAACCATAACCCACTCTATTGCTAAATGTATAGTTTTAAAATTCAAAAATCAAGAGGTAATAATATGATGAAAAACCAGATAGTTTCAGTTCAACTCTTCAGGTAAGGAGGCTCGTGAGTCGCAACAATTTTCTTGAAATTTGGTTATAATACACAGATTAAGAAGGGTTTTATATTCGCGATATGTTATTCGATGTGAACTAAAATTTTTACCTGTATCATGAGGTTTTTTTTATGATCAAATCACTTGACCGTACGGGCACCTGGCGGACGTATTCAATAGCCGATGGCCTGACAGGGATGCGTATTGAACACATCGCCGAGGATAGCGAAGGCTATCTCTGGTTCGCCACATGGGATAACGGCGTTAGTCGCTTCGATGGAGACGAGTTTAAGAATTTTACCAAACAGGATGGTCTTGTAGATGACTGCGTTCATTTTGTTTTACAGGACAATCGTGATCGGTTGTGGTTTGGTACATTAAATGGGGTCTGCTGGTATGACGGAACAGATTTCCACCATCTGGAGGATGAGGGGATCGCAGGCCGTGCTGTGCAGTTCATTTTCGAAGACCGTGAGGGGCGTATATGGTGTGGTGGTCATCGCACTCTGGGGTATTACGACGGCACTGTGTTTCACGACCTGATTCCGCTCTACCTTCAGTACTACGAGCAGCCGCCTTCTCCTCAGTGGCCCAACCAGTGCCGGGGAATTGCCCAGGACCCGAAAGGCCACATGTGGTTTGGTTTTAACTACCTCATCCGTTTCGATGGCACATCCTTCCATCGCTATGAAGAGGAAGAGGGGTTTCCGCCACGCATTCTGACGAGCTATGCTGTGGGACAGGACCACACCGGTAAGGTGTGGATCGGCTATCGCGAATACGAAAATAAACTCTGGTGCTATGCCGATGGCTCCTTTCAGTCTGTTCAGGTAGATTTGGAGGGCACACTGCGCAAAATTCAGTGTGACAGTGAAGGCCGGATGTGGTTTTCCACTTCACAAGGCGTGTTCTATCAGGATGGTGATGGATTCAACAGGTTTACCTCTGACGATGGCCTGCCTCATCCCGCGGTCAAAGCTGTATTCCATGATCGCGAACATCAGTATTGGTTTGCCACATGGGGCGGCGGCGTGCTCTACGATGCACATAGTATCAGCGTTTTCGACCTCAGTGCGGAATTATTCAGAGAAGTGAGTGAAATCTCGCATATCGTGCAAGACCGGCGGGATGATATATGGGTCGGATATGCAGTTCCCTTTCTCAACCGTCTGGAGAAAAGCATTTTTCGCTTTGATGGCGAGCACTTTGCCTTTGTAGGCACAGAGGATGGTTTTGATATCAACAACTGTTTCGCTATCTACGAGGACCACGACGGGGACCTGTGGTTTGGCGGCATTAATGGCTTGTTCCACTACGATGGGAAGAAGCTGAAAAAAATGCAACCAACCGCAGGCTTAGGCGAGGGAAGTATCAGTGCAATTGCTCAGGATTCGCAAGGGAGATTCCTTTTTGGTCATTGGGAAAACGAAAATAAAAAGAGAAGAAGAGACCTTTTTGTCCACCCATTGAGGCTCATTTGTCAGCAGGGCGAGCAGTTCCAAACCATTTTTGAGAAAAAGAAAAATAAAGATCCTTTCAGCCGCATTGGCACGGTGATTGCCGGGCACAACGGTGAGTTTTATTTTTATCTCATTCACCAAAATTTCTCTGACGCTGACAAGGGCTTCGCGCGCTGGCATCCCGAAGATGGTCTTAAATTTTATGGAATTGAAAATGGACTGATAGACCACAATGTCAACGACCTGCTATTAGACCGCCATGGCAACCTGTGGGTGGCTACTCAGGGCGGTCTCGCCTGTTTTGATGGTAGCACCTTCCAGAGCTTCACGACTGAAGACGGATTGCCGAGCAACCGCATCCGTTGCTTGCTTGAAGATCGGCGAGGCCATCTCTGGGTTGGCACAGACGGAGGTGTGGCTCACTACGATGGTCAGATTTTCCAGACCATCAAGTCACCCCATATAGGATCGGTTCTCAAAATACTCGAAGCTCGTGATGGAAACTTCTATTTTGGCACAGCCCAAAATTCTCTGGTGCGCTACCGCCAGCGACAGACCTCGCCCAGGGTGCTTCTGCTTCAAGTTGTCGCCGATCAGGTCTATGAAAACCCGAAAGAAGTCATCGCCTCTACGACAGACCAACAGGTGACTTTCGAGTATAAGGGGATGAGTTTTTCCACCCATCCCCGCGACTTGCTCTATGTCTATCGTCTTGAAGGATACGACCCCGACTGGCAGCCTGCGACACGAAAGACGCAGGCCTACTACCGGAACTTGTCGCCAGGAGACTACACGTTTCAGGTCAGGGCGATAGATCGCGATCTCAATTACTCAGAGATGGCGCAGATTCAACTCTCGGTAGAGCCAGATCCGCGTATTGAGGGCCTGACGGCGACACTCAATGACCAGGGAGATAACGAGTTTATCGGTCAGAGCGAGGTTTTGCAACAGTTTCAAAACAAACTCATAGAGGTGGCATCCACTGATATAACCGTGCTGATTATAGGCGAAACGGGTGTGGGAAAGGGATTGGCTGCGCGGGTATTACACGCGCTGAGTCACTATTGTAATGGACCTTTTATACAGGTCAACTGCGGTGCACTGCCTGAAACGCTGATCGATAGTGAGCTTTTTGGCCACGAGCGAGGAGCGTTTACCGGCGCAGAGTCTCGCAGGCTGGGCAAGGTGGAATTGGCTAAGGGCGGCACGCTCTTTTTGGACGAGATCAGCGATATGGCTCCGCAAACACAGGCCAGGATGTTGCGATTACTGGAAGAGGGCACATTTGAGCGCGTTGGGGGTAGCGAGACGCTGAGAGTGCAGGCGCGGATTGTGGCTGCGACCAATCGCAATTTGGAGGATATGGTTAGCGCAGGTGTTTTCCGCGAAGATCTGTATTATCGCTTTCAGGTTTTTCCAATTTTTCTACCGCCCCTGCGCGAGCGCAAGGAGGATATCCCGCACCTTGCTGAGTTTTTCAAGCATCGCATGGCCACACATCTGGGCAAGCAAATAGTTCCCTTGACGCCAGAGGTTATCGCGGTGTTGCAAACCTGCGATTGGCCAGGCAATGTGCGGGAACTGGAACATACGATACAGCGAGCCGTAATCGTGTGTCACGGTTCGCAAATCAAAGTGCGGGAACTGGGACTGTATGGTTTCCGAATCGAAGGCCCGGATCTTGATCGTAAGAGGAACACCGTGACAGTTTCTCAGGACCGCGAAGTCGTGCCTTTGGATGAATTTGAACGACACTATATTCTTGAAGTGCTCAAAATCACCAACTATCAGATAAGTGGGGATAGGGGAGCAGCGGCACTGCTGGGATTACCGCCTTCTACCCTGTATGGCAAAATGAGAAAACTGGGCATCAAACTTCCTTAAATTGTGCATCATATATTCTTAATATTGGCAATCACGATATATGGTCAAATATCGCGATATACAGTGACTGGGAATATAAAATTTCGGACTGATTTACATATCTCCTTTTTTAACTACTTCAATATAAATAATACTTTATGATTAAAAACATCTTGTGAGAAATTCACGTTGGCACGGATATTGCATAGTTAAAGTTCTTTCGCAAAGAAGGATCTGTGACCCAAAATTTGAACTGTTTTGAGGCTTGTCGGTTTATTTCTTGTCAAACTACACGATGAGAAATTAGATATGTATTATGACTTATTAATGCTGTATTTAGCGTTGTCAGATCTCAGGGACACTTTGTTAAATACCGGGATGGGTCAGTTTATTCTGGTGCTCTTACTGGCACTTTACTTCGCTCCGGCAATTACTGCGTTTTTTCGATACCATAGAAACCGAGCCTCCATTCTGGTAATCAATTTATTTCTTGGATGGACGTTTATTGGATGGGTTGTGGCTTTGGCAATGTCCGTTACGAATAATGTGGAAGCTCGTCCGGTCGTTGATACTAAGAAGACGGGACTATTACGTCGTGCCCGTAATGAGTACGAAAGAGTCGAGGACTTGTAAGTGTTAGTGGACTTGATCCGTTTTGGCGGTTACCTTCTCAGTAGTTAGAAAGGAGCCCCACTACGAACTAAAATTTTTACCTGTATCATGAGGTTTTATGCTCAAATCACTTAACCGCAAAGGCACCTGGCGGATCTATTCCATAGCCGATGGTCTGGCCGGGATGCGCATTGAACACATCGCCGAGGATAGCGAAGGTTATCTCTGGTTCGCCACCTGGGGCAATGGTGTCAGCCGCTTCGAAGGGGACGAGTTCCAGAATTTTACTAAACAGGACGGTCTTGTTAATGATAGTATTTATTTTGTTCAAAAAGACAGTCAGAATCGGTTGTGGATCGGTACAGCAAATGGAGTCTGTTGGTACGACGGGACGAATTTCCACCATCTGGAGGACGAGAGTATAGCAGACCGCGCTGTGCAGTTCATCTACGAAGACCGTGAAGGGCGTATATGGTGTGGTGGTCACAGGACCCTGGGATATTACGACGGCACTGTGTTCCACGACCTGATGCCGCTCTACCTTAAGCACTACGAGCCGCTACCTTTGCGCAAACAGTGTCGGGGTATTGCCCAGGACTCGGAAGGTCATCTGTGGTTTGGCTTTAACCACCTCATTCGCTTTGATGGCACATCCTTCCATCGCTATGAAGAGAAAGACGGTTTTCCGCAAAGCGATATAAGCTATGCGGTCGGGCAGGATGATACCGGCAAGATGTGGGTTGGTCAGCACGAAAGCGAAAACGAACTCTGGTGTCATGTCGATGGCACCTTTCAGTCTGTTGAGATAAATTTGGGTAGCCCACTGCGCAACATTCAGAGTGACGGTACAGGTCGGATGTGGTTTAGCACTTCAGAAGGCGTGCTCTATCAAGACGGTGATGGATTCAGCAGGTTTACCCCTGCCGATGGTCTGCCTCATCCCGCAGTCAAAGCCGTGTACCAGGATCGCGATCATCAGTATTGGTTCGCTACCTGGGGTGGCGTCGGCCTTTACGATGCACATAGTATCAGCATTTTCGACTTCAGTGCAAGGGTCTCTGAAAGCGTGAGTGAGATCTCGCAGATCGTGCAAGATAGTCGCGGTGATATATGGGTGGGGTCTGTGTCTCCTGTTTTTAAATATCAAAGCAATAGCGTCTTTCGCTTTGATGGAAAGGTCATTGACCTGATAGACCCTGAGGATGATTTTGATATCAATAACTGTTTTGCCATCTACGAAGACCACGACGGGTATCTGTGGTTTGGCGGCATCAATGGCTTATTCCGCTACGATGGGCAGAAGATAGAAAAAATAGAAACAATCGCAGGTTCAAGCAGTATTTGTGCAATTGCCCAGGATCGGGAAGGGCAATTTCTTTTTGGTCATTGGAAAAATAAAAAAAACAAAAGAAAAAGAGACCTTTTTGCCAGTCCATTGAGGCTCACTTATCAGCAGGGCGAAGAGTTTCAAACCATTTTTGTAAAAGATAAAAATCAGGATCCTCGCAGCTACATTGGTACTGTGATTGCCGGGCGCAATGGCGAGGTCTATTTTCATCTTGTTCACCAACATTTCTCTGACCTCGACAAAGGCTTCGCCCGCTGGCATCCCAAAGATGACCTCAAATTTTACGGGGTTGAAGACGGGCTGATCGACGACAGGGTCAGTGACTTGCTATTAGACCGCCCTGGCAACCTGTGGGTGGCTACCCAGGGCGGTCTCGCCTGTTTTGATGGTAGCACCTTCCAGACCTTCACGACTGAAGACGGTTTGCCGAGCAACCGCATCCATTGCTTGCTTGAGGACTCTCAAGGTCACCTCTGGCTTGGCACAGACGGAGGCGTGGTTCACTACGATGGCCAGCTTTTCCAGACCATCAAATCACCTCACATAGGACCGGTGCTCAAAATACTCGAAGACCGCGATGGCGCCTTCTATTTCGGTACAGCCCAAAACACTCTGGTGCGCTACCGCAAGCGACAGACTACGCCCAGAGTTCGTCTGCTTCAGGTCGTCGCCGATCAGGTCTATGAGAATTTAGAAGAAGTCGTATTGTCCACGACAGACCAACAGGTAATTTTCGAGTATAAGGGGATGAGTTTTTCCACACACCCCCGCGACTTGCTCTATGTCTATCGTCTTGAAGGATACGACCCCGACTGGCAACCAGCGACCCGAGAGATGCGGGCCTATTATCAGGATCTACCGCCGGGAGACTACACGTTTCAGGTCAAAGCGATAGATCGCGACCTCAATTACTCAGAGATGGCGCAGATTCAACTCTCGGTAGAGCCAGATCCGCGTATTGAGGGCCTGACGGCGACACTCAATAATCAGGGGGATAACGAGTTTATCGGTCAAAGCGAGGTTTTGCAACAGTTTCAATTCCAGCTCAGAAAGGTAGCACCCACTGATCTGTCCGTGCTGATTATAGGCGAAACGGGTGTGGGTAAGGGATTAGCTGCGCGAGTATTACACGCGCAGAGTCCCAATAGCGATGGTCCTTTTATCCAGGTCAACTGCGGAGCGTTGCCTGAAACGCTGATCGACAGTGAGCTTTTTGGTCACGAGCGAGGAGCGTTTACCAGTGCAGTGTCTCGCAGATTGGGCAAGGTAGAATTGGCTAAGGGCGGCACGCTCTTTTTGGATGAAATCAGCGATATGGCTGTGAGAACACAGGCCAGGATGTTGCGCTTGCTGGAAGAGGGCACTTATGAGCGCGTTGGGGGTAGCGAGACGCTGTCGGTGCAGGCGCGCATTGTGGCGGCGACCAATCGCAATTTGGAGGATATGGTTAGCGCAGGTGTTTTCCGCGAAGATCTGTATTATCGTTTCCAGGTTTTTCCAATCTATCTCCCCCCCTTACGCGAGCGCAGAGAGGACATCCCACACCTTGCCGAGTTTTTCAAAAATCGCATGGCCACACACCTGGGCAAGCAAATAGTCCCTTTGACGCCAGAGGTTATAGAGGTGTTGCAAACCTGCGATTGGCCAGGCAATGTGCGGGAACTGGAACATACGATACAGCGAGCCGTAATCGTGTGTCGCGGTTCGCAAATCGAAGTGGGTGATCTGGGACCGTATGGTTTCCGAATCGAAGGCCCGGATCTTGATCGTAAGAGGAACACCGTGACAGTTTCTCAGGACCGCGAAGTCGTGCCTTTGGACGAATATGAACGACACTATATTCTTGAAGTGCTCAAAATCACCAACTATCAGATAAGTGGGGATAGGGGAGCAGCGGCACTGCTGGGATTACCACCCTCTACCCTGTATAGCAAAATGAAAAAACTGGGGATCAAACGCCCTTAAAAGGCCCAGTCGGATTGGTAGTCAGCCAGTGGCCTTCTGACGCAACATACACAGCAGGAATGGTCCAACAAACCATAACCTACTCTGTTTATAGAGGCGATTCGTCATAGTAGTTCTCAAACACCGCGTGACAGTAATAGTACTCGCCGCGGGTATCCGGGCTGTGGTGGTGAGCGTGTAACAGACTCTACAGCCTGTCTCCTATTACTGTCCTAACTCAATCACACCGCAACCGATGCGTGCACCAGCATTGCCTGAAGGTTGTGAGACAAAATCATCAGCACCCGCATGGACGATGATCGCTTTTCCAACAATATCTTTGGCTGAGCCAGTGTTCATCTCCCAAAGATTTGTCGTCAATTCAATTTTCCCCATGCCTTGATCATCGACGGTCATATTGCCAATATCGCCGAGGTGAAATTCACCTTCTCCCCATTTTCCGTGTGCAACGCCAGTGGGATTCCAATGCCCACCAGCCGATGTCCCGTCTGGCGCACTGCAATCGCCAGTTGTGTGGATATGGACAGCGTGTTCACCTGCGGACGCATTAGAGAGCGAGATGACGAGCTTGATATTATCGCCGATTTGTGTGAAAACCGCTTTTCCGGCCACACCGCTTTCGTTCGTCTCGCCGATTGTCGCCAAGGCAGTTTTTGTATCAAACACCTCAAATTTTCCATCCTTGACGATCAGAACAGCCGGATCGTAAACCGCATCTCCATTGGCGTCAAATGAAAACGCACCCAAAATCGTATCCAAATTCTCGATCTGAGCCAATGCGTCCCGAATTGCGCGCGAATCGGAGGACTGGGCATCTGCAATCGCTTTTGCCAAAATATGAACCGTCGCGTAGGACGCGGCGGCGAATCGGCTCGGCTCGGCACCGTATTTCGCCATATAATTCTCAACAAAGGCGCGACTGGCCGGCACATCACCCGCACTGCTCCACGACGTAAAACTAATTGCCCCTTCGGCTGCCTCTCCAGCGCGTTCTACCTCATCCATAGTGAGCAGGGGAATCAGAATAGGAATGCCGTGTTGTCCTCCATCAATCAGAGCCTGTGCCCGCTCTGTTGCCAAAGCCGAAACAAAAATCGCATCTGGATTCAACGCCACAATCCGGGAAAATTGCTCGGAAAGATCCATAGCGCCGGTTTCAAAAGTCTCAGTACCCAGAACCTCGACGCCATTCTCACTGAAGGCCTGCTTTAATACCTCATCGCTACTCTGCGAAAAAACATCCATGCTTTGATACATTGTGGCCACACGCTCATAGCCCAGTTTTTCCCGCGTCAGTTTTACACTCCCCGGGATCAGCGCATCAACGGTAAGGGCGACGCGAAAGACAAAATCGCCAATCGCGCTAAGGCCGCGTGCGGCCGAAGTAGGACTGATCGCCACAACCTCATTTTCCTGCGCAATGGGAAATACCGCGCGCACTATAGTAGAAGTATAAACACCGAGAATGGCTGGCACGCCGTCTCTATGAATAAGTTTATTATACGCCGCAATCGCGCCTTCTATAGTGCTCCGATCATCCTCGACAATAAACCTCAAAGTCGCATCACTCAGTTGTGAATTCACTTCTTCAAGAGCCATTTCAAAGCCATTGATAAACCCCTGTCCAGTCACGGATAGCCGACCCGTTTGAGACACAACAAGGCCAACTGATATGAGTCGAGACGTACCCGTCACCTGCGCCTGTCCACCAATGGGCAACGCAACTGTTGACGTATAGCCCCCGTTAATCGGGATACTCGACCAGCGCCCCGTCACAGAGCCATCCTGAGACGCCTGCGCCTGATAATATCCACTCGCCTGACCTGATATCTCCACCGTGACGCGCCCCATATCATCGGTCATACCCGACCACTGATAATCGGGTGCCTGCCCGGCAATAGAACGCGCAAACTCGACCATCACACCTGCCACAGGCGCGTCATCTTGCGACACCGTCGCCACCACAATCGCCTGAGACATACCCCCATCCGCTACAGCCATTTTACTCAGCGGACGTCCAATCTGCTCATCTACCCCGGAAGGCTCCAACCCGCGCTCACCGCCACAGTTCCACATGAGACCCGCGGCAAGCATTACCAGCATGATAATGCGAATCCTATTCAACATAAAACTCTCCTCGTGAATAATTGCATACGAATTTCGTGCGCCTCAAAATATACTCCGCATGCAGGCGTCACACAAACTAAAACGCACTGACCATCCGCACATGTACCATACCTTGCCCCAGACTCTCGCCCCGTGGCAAACCATAATCTATCCCAACTGCGCCCATCCGTCCATTTGCCAAAAGCCCCACGCCATAGGACACGGGCCATGAACGCGACCCTGCTCCCGCAATCCTTCCCGCATCGACAAAAGCAAAAAGTCGCGCTTTCGGCCCCAACAACCACCGCCATTCCACATTAACCCACCCCGCATTCGTTCCCCAAAACATCTCTTCCCGATAGCCCCGCAGCGATTGTGCACCCCCCAGCCAGATGCCAGCAGACTGCGGCACATCCCCCTCTTGTCCCACCCAAAAAGCGCGCGCCCGTCCCACAACAACAGACTGCCTGCCCACGGGCAAAAACACCTGACCATCAACCCCCCACTGCACGCGCCTGATCCCATCAGAAACCTCGCCAACCTCTCCCCTGACCTCCGCTTTCCAACCGCCCAGGGCCTGCCTTCGCCGATCAAACCGAACACCCGACTCGAGAGACCACATCCTCTCAGCCTCGAAGAATCCCAACCCTGCGGAATCGGGCAAAACGCGCCTGTGTGCAACACCGCCAAAAAACCGTGCACCCTCACCCACAGCAACATCTGCGCCCCCCCCAAACTTATGCGTCACATACCCTGTGCGCGCAACCATCTCCACCGCACCCCAACCAGAAAGCGGACTATTTAAAATATAGGGTTCGCGATACGAAACGCGCAAATTCGACAAACCCACCCCCTGCCGCGACCACAGCGCGTACCCCTCTCGTCCTCCACCAGAAAAATTCAGAACATCGAGCGCGACCTCCCCGGTCAAACCCCGTCCAGACCCCACACCGAGCACCCCTTCAACGCGCGTGTGACGCGACTCCTCCAAATCGATCACAAGAGCCATCTCATCACCGGTAGATACGAGTTCAGGCGTATAAACCCGGTCAATAAACGGCAAATTTTGCAATTGCCGCACAAAAGCATTCACGCGACGCTGATCATAGACCTCGCCCGCAACAAACGAAATATGCCGCAACAAAACATCTTCCCGCGTCGTTTCATTGCCCTCAAAACGCACCGCATCGACATGCACCAGAGGACCGGGCGACACCACCACCTGCACGCGTGCGCTATCACCGTCAAATCGCACATCTGGACGCAACGCGCAAAACGGATAGCCCCGATTTTCATAAAAACGCAACAAATGATCCAACCGCTGGTTCAAATCACTTTCCAGCAACACCATACCCTGCGCAAGACCAAAGGCCTCCGATGAATCAAAGATCAAATCACCACGCACCTCCACAGACACGACCCGCGTTCGCACCCCTTCGACAATCTCAAACGCCACTGCCGCGTCGCTCTCACGCATAGAAAAAGCCACCGCCACCTGCCAGAATCCACGCGCCTGATACCCCTTCAAAATGCGCTGAACATCCTTTCGCAACAACGCCGAATCTACCGCAACACCCGCCCGCGTAACCAGCCACCCTCGCACATCACGCGCACTTACAAACCGCGTACCTTCAACCTGCACGCGCTTCACAATCGCACGCACCTCTCCCCCCGCGCTGGACACGACACAAACCATCCAAATCGCAAGCAGAAAGTATCGCCATACTTTTATGTATTTATTTCTATTCATCTGCACCTTTGCACAACGGCGGGCGGGCACAAGGCACCGCCCCTACATTTAATTTTTAATGAACTGCTACGCAGTTATACACCGTTCCTCAATTTTTAATTTTTAATTCTCAAAACACCGCTCGCATCTCCACGCGCCCGAGATGTATCGTCTGACGAGCAGGCCTTACGCGACCATCGTACATCACCCGCGCCGATACATATTTGCCAAAGCGGTAATCCATCCCCAATCGCCACGCCCAGTTCTGCCCCTGACGATTACCCCGTGCCAACCCCAAAAACAAGGGCGCTATATCCGTCGCCCAGGCCCGCGTCCAATCCAATCGACCGCGCAATCGACCGCGACCGGGCAAAGCGTAAATCACCTCTGGCTGGACACCGATATGCCACACGCGCAACGTCCGGATACCTTCCCAATCTCGCCCACCCAAAATGCCCAACCGCAAATACCATTTACGCGCAGACCTGAACGCGCAACGCAACGCACCACTCGCCCCATCAATGCGATAGGCAAAAGCACCTGCACCCTCTCGCTCTCTATGCCCCAGATCAAATTCCGTCTCCAGTTCAAGACGATTGACAGGCCTCAATTTTCCCAACACGCCACCCTGCACAAAAAACTCGGCAGCCCCGCCGTAAAACGCCCGATTAACCAGATCGCGCACGCGCGCAGTCAAACGCAATGATCCACGTCTGTGATACCGAAACAAATAAAGACGCGCCAGCCCATCCCTGCGAGCGCCCAAAATCCCAGCATCTGCATCAAAACCCAACAGATCCCAGGGAGCCGCATGCTTCGCCCCGGTCGCAATCTGCCGCTCCGCACGCAACGACGCATCCAGCGCAACAGCGGACAAAATGTGCTCATCTCCAATCAAACGCCGAAAATCAATCTCCACGCGCATGCCCAGCGCGCCATCGCGTGCAGGTGCAAATTGCCCGTAGTCATAAACCCGCACATAATCGCCATCGACATCGAGTACAAACTCTTCCACATCGCGCAAACCATCGCCATTGGCATCCTCCCAGATATATTCCCCCAGCCCGGATCCTACCTCGACAAAAATGGGCTGACTGATCCGCGTACTCGAAACGCGATACGTTATCTGATGCGACGAGCCAGGACGATTATGCCCCAACCGCACGCGCCCCAGATGTGTCGTCGTCTGCTGATGTTCGCGCCCGATATGGATTTTCCCATGGGTATAAGAACCAGAAAAAATCCAACCCCTCCAATTTGTCATCTGCGCCCTGTGGGTGTGCGACCACCCGCGCAAACTATCCTGCCACACCGCTTCCCGCTGCCTGAACTTCCGATATTTCAACTCCGATACCCACGACCAATTTCGCCCTTCGCCAACACCTATGTGCCACACCAACTCCTGTTTGTCAACACCCTGAGGCAAAAAACGCGGACGTGTGGCATAAAAAAGCGAACTGCTACTCACACCATCGCCCACCCCATTTTCCAGCGAAAAACGAAACCCCGGCACAACCTCCCCCATCGACACTTCAATCTGTCCCTCATGTCGGCGCATCTCGCCGCTACCGCGTCCGAGCGACTCATAGCGGTACATCCCTACAGGCGCGTGAATCCCCACACTTTTCCGGTCCGTTCGCACAGCGCCCAAATGCCGTCCGTATTCCCCAGTAACAGAAAGCACCTTGCCCAAATCCCAACGCACAGCCATCTCACCCTCGCGTTGGGCGGTTCGCGCAGTATCGGCTTGCCACCCCCACCGCCCGGCTGCCCGCCCTCTATCCAATCGCTCAAATGCTTCAAAATTGGCCCCAACCTGACGAAACCGGCCCGTGACTTCAAAATTGCGCGCTTGCCACGCGCCATCCATGCGAAACCCGCGTCCACTTCCCAAATCCCGATCACTCAGAGCAAACTCCCCAGAAATACGCGCATTTGACCACGGCGTGTACGTCGCGTACACCACCCCCAACTGTCGATGCACTGAAGCTATCCCAGGCGACAGTGCAGAACGATCAGACTCTCGAATCAGCGTCGTCCCCACAGACATCCCCTCAGCGAGGGACACGCGGGACTCTATACCCATCAGCCGGCTTCTCATTCCGGCATCAATCACCTGGTATTCCGCTGTAACGCGGCTCTCCACCCCAATCGGTATCTCAGGCATGAACGCCACATGCCCGCGCTCGTAATCAATCGTATAATCTGCCCCATCACCGCGGTTGAGCAATCGCCCGTTGAGATACACGCGCTCAGACTCTGGCACAATTTGCCCCCTCAAGCCACCCCCCGACAGTGAATAGGGGCCTTGAAACCCCTCAATCGTCACCAGCCGCCGCGTTTCCCAACGCCCCCGCGACACCGCCCCAAAAGCCGCGACCTGCCCATTCTGCCGATGGGCCAACACACGCGCGCCCTGCAACTGCCTCCGATAGCGCCCAAACACAGTCCCTTCAAACGCCACATCGAGATCGCCGAGCGTAGCCGATACCCGATTGGCATTAACCTGAAAAAACACGCGATCCAATTCCTGTAACCGCTTCGACCCACCCTGCTCGCCTATTGGCAAATTGCGATCGGACAACACAGCCAATAAATTGACCCCCTCGGCAACCTCGCCCGAAATACGCAACTGCAAAGCTTGATGAACCGCGTGTTGAGACCCCGCAGTTACAGAAATACTCTTATGACCGCCAATCGTCAACTTCTGCTCCTCATCCCTATCTCGCACCACAGGGGGGGATAATACACGCACAATCGGTTGATCCCCACCACCTTTCCCCGGTTGAAACTGACGGCGCTGAACCACAGGCGCGGTCACCAGAGGATGCTGCCTAAAACGCACCACAATCTCCACACCCCGCACAACATCCCGCAAAAGCGTCAGCAACGCGCGGTCGGCATCCACCACATAATCCCGATCCCGAATGAGCGACACCCCATCCACCCAAACCCGCTCACTCCCCGCCTCAATGGCGCGATCGGAAATCGAAAAAGGGCCACGGCTCCCATCCGCTTGAAACACACGTTCCCCATCAAACAGCGTAAACTGCTCTGGCACGGGAACCTGTGCCTGTGCCGTCACAACACACACGAAAAAAAATACAATACCCTGAGCAATACGAAGGGTGTTAAAACTCATCTCTCGCGTCTCGCTAAAAAAAACAGGACATCCCGCCCCCGCGGAACATCCCGGCCTTTCCTCACTCCACACTTCATCCTTCACACTTCACACTTCCTACTTCACCCTTGAAACCTGTATTTGCAATTTCTGAATGCGCCCATTGCCCGAATCCAGAACGAACAACCTGCCAGCGCGTCCAAGTGCAACACCCCGGGGGAACTGGAACGCCATCGCACCCTTTCCCGGATCGGGACCACCCAAAGAGCCTGCAACACCGCCAGACTCGAGATCAAAAACCACAATGCGATGGTGTCCTGTATCCGCCACAATCAACGTCCGCTCTGGCCCCATGCAAAGCGCCGAGGGCTGCAACAAAACATCTTCGCCCATTGCCTTTTGAAAATTGCCAAACCTGTCGAACATCGCGATCCGATCATTCTCGCTATCACAAACATAAACCACCTCGCGCCCTTCTATAGCAATCCCTAAAGGCCGCCGCAAATTGCCAGCCCCATATCCAAATCCGCCAAAACTGCGATCAACGCGGCTATATGTATCGATCTGCACCAGTTGATCGGCATCGATATCGCTCACCAAAATCTCATCTGCATCTGACACGGCAATACCACTGAGCGTACCCAGATCCATAGAACCACCAGTATCCGCACCACCAATCACCGCCAGAAGACGCAAATTGAGATTAAACACCTGAATGCGGCGATTTCGGCCATCGGCCACATAAATCTCCAGCCCCTTGCTCGCGGCAATACCACCCGGTTTATTAAATTGCCCATCTTCCCAGCCCGGTCCCCCCACCGCCCTCAAAAAAGTGCCAGTTGGGGACAATTTTTGGACGCGATCATTGCCCGTATCTACCACAAACACATTGCCCGACGTATCCAGAGTCAATCCCTCCGGATCGAGAAACTGCCCATCACCACCCCCTATTTCGCCAAAAACAGCCTCAAAGCGAAACGCGACCTGCACCTCTGCCCCGGCGGTACCAATCCACGCAAATACAATCAGGACACGCAAAATATGTCCCATAAAATTGCTCCCTTTTTCAATCAGCGCGAAACACTTCGGCCTTCTCGCTTATACCTCTCGAGCAAAGACTTGAGTTCTTCAACGATCTCGGGATATTCAGCATAACAGTTAAATCGCTCAATCCGATCGCGTTCGAGATCAAAAAGTTCGCCCGGATGATCGTGGGGCACATACCCGCGTTCATCCACAAACCAATCCGGCTCTTTATTATCATCCCCACTCGGTGCATCAATCAACACCCAGTGACCCTTCCGAATGGCGAACTTCCCCCGAATGCTGTGATGCACAGTCGCCTCCCGGATAGGCGTATCAAAAGTCTCATCCAAAAGCGCGGGCAGTATATTATAACTATCTTCACCCATATCTTCCGACAAAGACGCGCCGGTTATCGCCGCCACCGTAGCCATAAAATCGGACAGACAAATCACCTCATCGCAAACCCTGCCCCCCTCAATCCGACCGGGCCATCTGGCAACAAACGGAACCCGATGCCCGCCTTCCCACACATCGCGTTTTAACCCCCGCAAGCCATCCATACTGTAATGACCGTATTCCTGGATCCGTCTATACGCAGAATTTTCTGGCCCATTATCGCTGGTAAAAATAATCAGCGTATTCTCGGCAATCCCTTTTCGATCAAGAGCCGCCATCACCTCGCCCACTGTCCAATCCACTTCACACACAAAATCTCCAAAATCACCCGCCTCGCTCATACCCTTAAATTCATCTATTGGAACAATCGGCGTGTGCGGCGCAGTCAGTGGAAAATACAAAAAAAACGGTTGATCATCCGCCGCCTCAATATATTGAACCGCGCGATGGGTCAACTCTGGCATCACCGCTTCGAGAGACCATCCCGGCGCCATAGCTCCGGGCGTCCCAAACATTTCCTCGGGCTTCTCCTCCACTGGCGCATCCACTAACCTATCGTTTTCAAACCAGGTATAAGGCGGAAAATTGGGCACATCATCGCCAAAATAATAATCAAATCCACATTCCACAGGACCGCCAGTAACCGGCTTACTAAAATCGATATTCTTACCCAACTCATACCGCTGATCCCTACCCAACACCCCGTATTCCGCGCCTTCATAAGCCGCACGCCCATCCTTTGTCTCCCAGTGCCATCCCAGATGCCACTTCCCAATACAAGCCGTGCGATACCCTTGATCGCGCAGCAATGTCGCCACCGTCGTTCGCCCCGGATCAATCAAAGGCGGATCCCAGGGCCACAACACGCCGCCTTGCAACCGGGTGCGCCACGAATATCGTCCCGTAAGAATCGCATAGCGCGACGGCGTACAAACGCTGGACGGCGCGTGGGCATCGGTAAAACGAACCCCCTGTGACGCCAACCTGTCCAGATTGGGCGTTGGAATTTTAGACTCTGGATTCTGACACGCCAGATCTCCATAGCCCATATCATCAGCCAGAATAAAAATGATGTTTGGATTGGATCGCGTCATCCTTTCACCTCAAATCTTCAAATTCGCCTGAATACTCGTCACTGCCCGCTCGACATCTTCTCGATGTCCAAACGAACTCAAGCGAAAATAGCCTTCGCCAGCAGGACCAAAACCCGAACCCGGCGTACCCACAACATGGGCTTCTGACAACAACTTGTCAAAAAAGTCCCACGAGGACAGGCCGTTCGGTGTCTTGAGCCACAAATACGGCGCGTGTACACCGCCGAAAACCATCAGCCCAATACCTCTCAGCCCCGCCCGAATAATGCGCGCATTCTCCATATAATACGCAATCATCTCCTGGCACTCTCGCTCGCCTTCTTCTGTAAACACCGACAAAGCGCCCAGTTGCACAATATTCGAAGCACCATTAAAAAACGTATTTTGACGCCTGCCCCACAGCGTATTCAACTTACCCACCTCTGCGTCTTCTACCACCAGATCCATCGGCACAATCGTCCACCCCAGGCGCACGCCCGTAAACCCGGTATCTTTGGAAAAACTATTGATCTCAATCGCGCAGGACTTTGCCCCTTCAATCTCGTAAATCGTTCGCGGCAAATCCGCATCCGAGATATACCCGGCATAAGCCGCATCGTAAATAATCACCGCCTTGTGTTCTATCGCATAATCTACAAACGCCTGAAGCTGCGCTCGGGTTGCCACAGCACCCGTTGGATTATTCGGACTGCAAATATAGATCAAATCCACCTTTTCATCCGGCACCTCGGGCATAAAACCATTCTCTTCTGTACACGGCATATAAACCAGTCCCTCGTACTGATCGTCCACCGCCCCGCCCGTCCGCCCGGCAATCACATTGCTATCGACATATACCGGATATGCCGGATCCTGCACGGCAATCACATTATCCATCCCAAAAATCGACTGGATATTCGCCGAATCCGACTTGGCGCCATCACTCACAAAAACCTCAGACGCATCGAGATCAACCCCGTGCTTCGCATAGCGTTTCGCCAGCGCCTCCCGCATCTCAGGCTCGCCCTCTCCGCCATCGGCATAGCCGCGATACGTCTCCACACGCGCCATCTGATCCACCGCATCGTGCAAACCGGCAATCACGCTCCTCGTCAGCGGCTCGGTCGTATTGCCAATACCCAACCGCATCACCGACACCTCTGGATGGGCATCGAGAAAAACCTGCGTCCGCCGCGCAATCTCGGGAAACAAATATCCCGCAGCCAATTTGTCGTAATTTGCGTTAATACTCGCCATGTAACATAAGTCCTTTCGCGTCATAGTTCACCAATCAACAAAATATCGCGCCAAAAAATATAGACGCAACGCCCAAAAGTCAAAGACCAAAAACGAATAGACGAACCATTGCATTTGTTTTTGATTGTGTATTGTAGTAATTTCTAACGCATACATCTCACCTCTTACCCCTCCCCCCTTATCTTTCACCAGGAGTACGCATGGGATATACAGCTCAAGTGCGCGAATTTACAATGGCCTGTAACGACGACCTGCCAGCGCATCCGCAAAACATGACAGCAGAAGGCATCGCATTCATAAGACAAATGGTCAACGATGAAATGGACGAGTTAATGGCCGCGCAGACCGTCACAGAACAGGCCGACGCGCTCGTCGATGCAATTTACTACATCTGCGATTTCGCCGTACGCAACGGCATCAACCTCGACCCGCTCTTCGACATCGTCCACAATGCAAACATGCAAAAAGTCGTAAACGGAAAAGTCATTCGCCGGGAAGACGGCAAAATACTCAAACCCGAAGGTTGGGAAGACCCCGCGCCCAAACTCATCCAGGAAATGACTCGCCAGACGCGTGAAGGCGGATTTGACAATAATCCATAATGACCCATTGTACATCACTAAGGAGGCCCTATGATCCCTCGTCTATTTTCCACAATTTTGCTCATCGCCTTCGCCCTGTTCGGCACAGTAGCGGGCAATGCCCTCCGCATGCTATGCGATAAAACCTATAAACGCCACCGCACACCTGATCCAGATGATCTCATAATCACCGCTGTAATCAGCAACAGCCTCATAGCCGCGGCCATTGCCTTCTTTTCAGGTGCGCGATTCATAACCGCATTTGTCGGCGGTGCCGTGCTAACCATTATCCTGGGTGACCGCCTCGACCGCGAACCTTTTGGGGAAACTTTATCTCTGGAAAAAGAAGACGAAGAACTCGCTATCAAATAGCCCCTTCAGTGATACGAACAAAAAGACAGCCCATCCAACTTTTTGGACGGGCTGTTTTTATTTTTGCGGCGTACCCAGCGTTAGCGATTGGTCAGTTCAAACACGCTATTTGACAGCCGGAAAAGAGAAACCTAACGTGTTTCAGGACTAAGGGTGTTGGGCACAACGGCTCGGTAAGCCTGACGAGGATGTTTAGGCTTGTCCGGAAAGCGTCGCTCGAGTTCTTTACTTTGCACCATTTCTCCGAGGTGTCCTAATAGATTTTTTTTGTGAAAACCCAAGTAATCGGCAAGTTCAGCGGCAGTTACCCATCTCCCTTGATCGCATATCGCGCGAATGACAGGGCGTAGATTTTCTCGACGCGGTCGCTGGCCAAGTTGGTCGATAGCGACCTGGATATCATCAGGAATCTTACCTGTATCTGGGCCTAGCTTACCTGTATCCGGGCCTAGCTTACCTGTATCTGGGCCTAGCTTACCTGTATCCGGGCCTAGCTTACCTGTATCCGGGTCGAACTCCCTCCCATCCGCACCGAGTTCCTTACCTTTTGCTCTATATTCTCCAACTTGCGATGTCAGAACAGAAGTCAGTGTGTAGTAGCTGTTGGGACCGTGAGAATGAAGTGCCAGCAAATCCCGGTCGCGGAGGCCGCGCAAAAGGTAACTGGCATTTAAGGTATCCAGACCGGATAAAGCCCGCAACCTGGCATTGTCTATCTGATCATGACGATAAGTGTAAAGCAATGCCCGAAACTCATTGCGAGAAAGCTCAATATCACCGAGTGCCGAGATAAATTCTCTATCACTGGCGTTCAGGGTAAGCGTGTTCCGAAGCGTGACTGTGACACTGCGATTGGTAGCATCTATATCTGGCCTTGGCAAAAAAGCGTCTTCCATCTCTGCAAACATCCGTGGGATACCCTCGCCCTGGTCGCGTGCGAGACCGAGATCTACGAGCACCCGGATAATCCGGGGATTGCGGCTGTGATGAACGCGCTTGAGTGTGAGCAATGCTTCCGTAGTCAAGTTGCCAACCAGTCCGCCCGGACTGACCACTTCCATACGGTCATCGAATAGCCAGACCTCTGTACAGGTGCCTTCAATCCTGTAATCGCGGTGTGCGATGGCATTGAGCAACGCCTCCAGCCAGGCGAAATCCGGGTATTCGGCGGATTCCTGAAAGCGACTACCCACGAGTCGCATAGGGCGTCGCAACAGACTGCTGATGACAGTGCGGATTTCCAATATGACCGCAGGTAAGTTGCCTTCGCAGCGCGGACGTTCTTCGACATTGTGTTCGGGTCCGGTATAGCGCTCCGTACCAATAACGCGAAATAGACGAACGCCAGCATTGGGATGGTCCGGACCATAACGGGCAAAGAGTAACTCCGCAGCATTTCGAAGCACAATCCCTCGCCCACGGCGATCGGCCAATTTGCGCTTGAGCAAATATTCTTCATCACTCAAAGCGGATAAACCCGCCCCTTGTCTTGCACTTTCTAACAGTCGTTCATCCAGATCAGCCAAAGTCATTGATGATCGTCGGCTTTCCCAACTCTCCGCCATACCTTCAAACTTGAGCGTATTGATTTGGCTCTCGCTGGATTGCACTGTCTGGTCACCCATTCGCAGCGGGAAGCCATCCCCGATTACCTGAACGGGAACATCTGAAGCCGGCACATCAAAAACAATCAGTTCGCACCCTTGAACATTCATAATAAAGCCATCGGGCTGTACGGGCTTCAAGCGAGTGCTCGGGGTCTTCAGGATACTGTTCAAGGCATCCTGAGGAAGCTGGTGTCCAGTAATGGTGCGGTCATCCTCTATACCCAGGATCAGTACGCCACCTTCGGCATTGGCGAAGCCCGCCACATATTCCGCAACCTGATCCCGCACGGCGCGGCGATTACGTGCCCGTTTGGCACCCACTGCCCCTTCATACAACGACTTGCGATCAAAGTGCTGGCCTTCATCTTGATCCAGAAACGGCGTAATGTCGAATCGTAATTCTGCCATGGAAAATTACCTGAAATAATCTGGCTCTAATAACCCTTTGCTTCCCTCGTCCATACAAGACACCCGAAGAACGCCTGTTCAATACCGCATTTAGTATAGCCAACTTTATCCACATATTCAAGACTGCAAATAAAAAAACAGCCCATCCAACTCTTTGGACGGGCTGTTTCTGCTACGCTAAGTATTCTGCCTTAGCGATTGGTCAGTTCAAACACGCTATTTTCCAACCAACGCTTAAACGCCTCATTCTGTGAATACTGCTTGTAAAGTTCAGTATCATCCGAGAGCAGAGCCATAATCGCTTTCTCCAACGCCTTATCGTGTTCAATGCGCGTATTCTGCTCATCTGAATGTTCCCGCGCATTGCGATAGGCACTATCCGCATCAACCATCTTCGGAACATCCTCGGTAATCATCCTGCGAATGCGATCTTCATTGGTCCACGGAATATCGCCAAAAAGATCATTGAAGGACCGGAGAATATTGGAAAGCCGATCCATTTCCGGCTCTGGCTTATGACCGCCGCCACCCGTGGGCACCGGCTCGATCTCGGCATCCTCATCGGATAGCAGAATTTGCATCGTCGCCTGTTTCTCGGCGCGATAGCTATCCATATCAATAGCACCCTCAATACCCAGCGACAAATCTTCAGTAGCGGGCGTCGGCAGCTTGGGAACGAGAAAATTCAGAAAAATGGAAAGCTGTTCCCATTCCACATTTGCATAGGGAAGCACCTGAGACAAGAAGTTGTATGCGCGCACAAAGGCTTTGGCATTGCCCTTAAATTCAACCTGCCCATCCTCATCCAGTTCACTGCGATAGATCGCCACACACGCATCCAGAATGGGATCAAGAGCACTGCGGTCATCGCCCTTCAAATACGACGCCACCACATTGCGGACCTGCTCATCGGAATAAACCTGCCGCCCATCCAGTTCAGCCTTGAGATCGTGCAACTTGTTGGGATCGGTTTCATCCGCCAAAATAGTCGTGCGGTAGTAATCAGCAAAAGCATCCTTTATCATATCAGCGTCATTGTAGAAATCCAGCACAAACGTATCGCGCTTATCCGGATGGGCGCGGTTGAGACGAGAGAGCGTTTGCACGGCCTTAATGCCAGAAAGCACCTTATCCACGTACATCACATGCAACAAAGGCTCATCATAGCCCGTCTGGAACTTATCCGCACAGACCAGCAACCGATAGGGATCTTCCTGAATCTTGCTGGCAATTTGCGATGATGGAAAACCGTTCAACGACGATTCACTCACCCTCTCACCACCGTAATCTACCTCGCCAGAAAAAGCGACAATAGCTTTGTGCGTGCTATTGCGCTCATTCAGGTAATTGCGGATAGCGTGATAGTATTCAATCGCCATCTGAATACCACCCGTTACAACCATCGCCCGTGCCTGTCCCCCAATTTTGCGCGGTGCCAGCACCTGCTCGTGGAAATGATCAACCATAATCTCGGCTTTGAGGCGAATCGCATGGCTGTGCGTTTCCACATAGCGGATGAGCTTCTTCCTCGCCTTTATTGTATCAAACTCCGGATCATCTTCTATCGTCTTGGCGAGGTGATAATAACTCGTTACCGGCGTATAATTACCCAGCACATCCAGAATAAACCCCTCCTCAATCGCCTGTTTCATCGCATATCCGTGGAAGGACCGATGCTTTGTCGTGCCATCGGGCTGCGGCACTGGCGTGCCAAATAACTCCAGCGTTTTATTCTTCGGCGTGGCAGTAAAAGCAAAATAGCTGGCATTGGTCAACAGACGCTTCTGCTCAATAATCCGGTTAATTTTATCTTCAAAAGTATCTTCATCATCCCCATCCTCATGGTCGCCCAGAGCCTGCGCCATCGCCGAAGACGTACGCCCACCCTGGCTGGAATGCGCCTCATCAATAATGATAGCAAAGCGGCTTCCCCGATGATCTGTGCCAATCTCGTCCAGGATAAACGGAAACTTCTGCACAGTCGAGATAATGATTTTCTTTCCCTCAACAATAAAGCGGCGCAAATCGCCAGATCGGTCAGCGTGCCCAACAGTCGCACCCACTTGCGCAAACTGCCGGATGGTATCATTGATCTGCCTATCCAGAATAATCCGATCAGTCACAACAATAATAGAATCAAAAACCGTCTCACCGCCCTTTTCCACCCCAATGAGACGGTGCGCCAACCACGCGATAGAATTGGACTTTCCACTACCCGCCGAATGCTGAATGAGATAGCGCTGCCCCGCCCCCTTCTCCACAGCATCAGCCAGTAACTTCCGCACCACATCCAACTGGTGATAGCGCGGCCAGATTTGCGTCCGAGACCTGCGCCCGGTCTGTGCGTCAGCAGACTCCACCAACAGAGCATAATGCTCAATAATATCCGTCAAACTCTGCCGGGTCAAAACCTCCTGCCACAAATAATCGGTCTTAAGCCCATTGGGATTGGTCGGATTGCCAGCACCATCATCCCAACCCTTATTAAAAGGCAGGAACCACGACGACTTACCCTTGAGATGCGTACAAAACATCACCTCGTGTTCATCCACCGCGAAATGAGCCAGACAACGACCAATGCGAAAAAGTTCCTCCCTCGGATTCCGATCGCGTTTGTATTGCTCAACCGCATCTGCCACCGTCTGCTTCGTAAGACTATTCTTCAACTCAAAAGTCGCCACAGGCAGACCATTGATAAACAGCCCGAGATCAAGCGCGAGCCGCTTATTGGCATTGCTATACGACAACTGGCGCGTAACCGAAAAGCGATTCTGCTCATAAAGCTTCACCGCCCGTTGGTTGCCCGGCGATGGCGCACCGTAAAAAAGCGCAATATCGTGCGGCCCGTGCTTAACACCATTGCGAAGCGCATCGACAATACCGCGCCTGCCAACTGCGCTCTTCAACCGGGCGAGAAACCGGCGTCGCGTCGGATTATCGCTCTCCAAAGACAGCGCCTCAGCAACCCCCGGCTGCGTCGCCACCAGAAAAGCCGTCAACTGCGCCAGATCCACGCAATACTCGCGGTCGTAATCCTCGCGCTCCCCATAACGCCAACCCGCGCTATATGCAGCCGGACGCTCCCCTACATCACCCGTATCCGATTTACCCCCCCTACCAGCCAACATCTCGCAAATGCGATCTTCCAACCCGCGTTCAGAAGTATCGGTAACCGACGGGCGTCTGCCTCTGAGTTCACCCATCGCCTTACTCCGCTCACTGGCGGACTTATGGAACAGCCCGCGCACAGAATTTGATCCCTCGATAATCTCGGGAATATTAGAAGTATCTATCTCGTCATCGGGCAAAGCCGCAAGCGCGTCCAGTTCTTCTTTCTGAGATTGCGTTGGTTCAGTATCCCGACTCTTCATACCTTGCTCTCTCGCTCCGGGTTGCTTTCCAAGTATGGAAAAATATCATTCCAAATGCGTTTCAGTCAAGTACCAGTCAACTACTGTGAAAGATTCAGGACCGCAGTCGATTAAGAGCTTGAAAAATAACGCGGCTTTACTAAATTCTTTACTAAATCTTTACTAAATTCCAAAAATATTCCAAATTTTAGTAAAGAACAAACCTTATAAAAACAAATACTTATATATATTCCTTTTATGCCGCTACTCTTTTTTAGACTAGTTTTCTTTATTTTCTTTACTAAATTTTCTTTCCGGATGCGCTTCTGTAAGCACCCATGCGGGTTGAACACGGGACCCCTGGTTGACGATCAAATCGGAGAGACGCAATTCCTGTATAAGATTACGGACCCTGATCTGTTTCTGCTCCTCTGTCAGCCGATCAGGTAGCTTCGAAGTCAGGGCCTGATCGATCTCCTTGCGACTGACCGGGCCATGTTCGCGGATCAAGGTTAAAATTATATCCAGGTAGTACTGCTTGTCGAACCCACGTTCGCGGACGTAGCGGTCAGTATCCCCCGTCACCTTAGCAATCGATTCAGCGACCATCAAGTTAGGATAACGGCCTTCAACAAGGCCACTGGTCTTCAGATAGCGATGATCTTCCCGGCTGATACGCATTCCCTTCTGTACCTGGTCAAGTAGCATAACCTGACTGAGGTTCAGGTCAGTTCGTTCCATCAGGAGCCGAGTATAGCGCTCATCAAGAATGCGACCGTGGATGCTCACAGCCACGCTACTTATCTCGGTCAAATCGTAGTCTGGGAGTGCAAAGAAACGCTTCCTCTGTGTATCGAACATGCGCTTAATACCGCCACCCTGAGTATCAATCAGATTCAATTCAACCATGGCATCAGCTAAGAATGGATTGCGGTAGATGGCCTGGGGAGCGTCCTGTTGGATGACCGTCTCGACATCGCCGGGCAGAAAATCCCCAACATTGGTCAGCAAGATACGGTCAGGAAATTCGACGACAACAATCCGTCCACGCAGACGATAGTCCTGATGTGCGATGCTGTTGTGCAGGGCCTCGCGGATTACCCACGGGTCGTACTGAGTAATTTCTTGAGGGAACAGTGTCCCACTCGGCAGGGCGCGCACAGTGAGGTTGCGAACGCGATTCAGAAGACGGTCTCCCGCAAGCAAGAACGGCGGTCCAATGTGCTCGTAATCCAACTCGAGATTGTGGTCGTCCTTGAGTATCCAAGAAATTTTAGCCACCACCGGCGAGAGTAGAGCCGACGATTCCGGCCTTCCCAGCAACAGCAGTGCCGTATTCGTCACAGCACCCTGCTTTAGAATCCGGGCTTTATTGAGAAATGTCGCATCGTCCCACTCTTTGACCTCATCCGCCTGCGCCGGATGCTTGATGACGAACTGCTCGCGCGCCTTGACCAGGGCGTCAGGGTCAAGATCATCAAGCCTCGCCTGTTCACACACCTCTGCGGACCAGTCGCTCCCGTGCGTCCAAATCACGCGCGCCTTCTCGGGATACTTGCTAAGTTCGGTCTTGCTGGAACCTACGCGGATATAAGCTTTTCCGTAAAAGCTAACCGGTTGATCTCTCGCGGGGCCAACCTCAAAGACAACGACCCGACCATCCGGATGATTGACAATACGTGGCTCGAATCCTGCATTCGGATGCAACCCCGCCCCAACCCAGGGCAACAGGTCTTGATTGCCCTTCGCTTTGGTATTATAAGGATCAAAATTTGTGCCGACGACCTCATGTGTCTCGTCGTCAATACCGAAGACAAGATAGCCAGCCTGCTTAGCAGCGATGCAGGCCGAGTTCGCAAGCGCGGACAGGTATTCCCCGATCTGTCTGGGTTCATAGCGATTGCGCTTGAACTCCAACCATTCGGTCTCTGTCCGCAGACTGCGCAACTCATCAATGAGAGCGATGTCCTGGCTTTCACTCATGTTAACGTGCTCGCTTTCGTCAAAATCAGGCTGCTCTACATCCTCATATCGCCGATACAAACTTCCAAACCGCGCCCGGTAGTATCGATCATCGTTTGGTTTTCTATCAAACAACCATCAAACAAATTGTAAAATAGTAAGTGTTTGTATAACAATAAGTTAAAAAATTAAACCTGCCCTGTCGAGTCATTTTTAGGGTTTTCTATCAAACAACCGTCAAACAACCATCAAGCAAATGACCATCAATTAACATAATTTTAATAAAATAAATAAGTTAAGTGAAATTTACAACTTATCGGCCCGCTTTGCGTCAATTACCGAATGGCAACTCAGATCCAAAAGAGCAAATAGTTCTTCATCTTACGGTATGCTCAACCCAGCCCTTCTCCGACAAAACATCAAATGCAATCTTAATCTGACGCTGTGAAAACTGCTTCTTTCTCTCGCTCCAGGCGTAAGTATGATTCACGATGTCATCAAAATCCAATATCTTCTCCTCGCTGGCGATCCAATGCACCGTAGAGAGCAATTCCAGACCAAATGACGACTCGACCTCTTCACTGCATCGCGGATTCATTTCTATGACCAATCAAATAACAGTCAAGAAAAAAATTTCTCATAAGTATTTGAAAAAAAATAAATTAGAGATTTTAAAATATTTCTATTGGGTCATTTTAGGTCTTTCAGTCAAGAAAAAAATCGGTTGGTTATGCTTCCATTGGGTCATTTTGGGGGATTCATCAAACCATTTCTCCTGCATTCGGTTCAAGGGCCGTCCAGAAGGGCAGGTAGTGGCGATTTCGCGGGCCAGCGTCGGGATCTGCCACAACGATAAGGTTTGCTTCCATAGTTTCATTGAGGAATCGTGAAGCCATCGAAGCGTTTTTTTCGGCAATCCCGAATCGTTCGCGTAGTGACGCATTGGTCATTCGCTGACGGGTCACGTATTGTAAACAGGCATGCAGGTAGCATGCTCGCATCCGCTCTGCCTTACTCATATCGGCCAAAGACTTATGGGCAAACAGGGTAGTGCGCGTGAAACCTTTTGGCACTTCAAAAAGCGGGGCAGGTAACTGATAACGCTCAACCTCTATCGCGACTTTGTCAATCCCACTGCCGCGCTCCTCACAAATCTGAAAGCGACGCATGAGCGAGGCGAGTACTTCATTGCGAGATGTCGGAGGGCTATCGAGGAAACGCTGAGTATCCACCAGCGGCTCGCCGGGATTCGTAATCTCGATGCGGCCTTCAAATATCTCCACCATAGGCCCTGCCCCCGTTACGAAAAAGTCCTGATGGATGAGCATGTTTGCCACTAATTCGCGTACAGCTAACTCGGGAAATGCCCGTACTGTCTCGCGTCGTGCTTGTCCGATGACTTCATTTGCTGGCAGTTGCGCGTCAATATAACCGATCAGTTCATCAAAACCAGCGGCATAGCCTTTTGTGTCTTCGTATTCTCTCAGGGTCTCAATGCGTCCCGTACCGACGTACTGGATAATCCGAATGGCCTTGCGCTTCAGCCGTGGAAAGTCGCCAAGATTTTTCGCAAAGAGAATCGCCCCCAGATTTGTGATATTAAAGCTGCCTGCCTCGCAGGGCGCAATCAGTCGGTCTCGCCGGAGTGCGTCAAGGATGGCTACGCGACCATCGGGCAGTGGTACATTGAGCAGATCGAAGTATTTTGGATAGTCAAGCAGGAGCAAAATGTCCTCGCTGCTCAGGCGTTCGTTGGCGATGCCTTCTTCAAAGCTCACCCGATCAAACACACGCCAAAGTGTCCGTTCCTTTTCGGGATAGTCTTTGAGCTTTCTCTTAGTACTACCCACTCGGATGTACTCGATGCCATTGAACGCGACCGGATGCCGTGACGCACGTTCAATCTCTAAGAGAACGACGCGAAGTTCATCAACCATAACTTCGTGAAAACGAAAGTCGATGCGGGGAGTTAGAAGTCGCAACAGCCAGGTCTCAAGCGGCTCGTTGCCCTTTTTCGCGGTCGCTGGCGAAAATTTTGTGCCAGCAACGACATGCGTTCCGTTCTCTACTCCCCAAAGCATGTACGCGTGGGCTTTGCCATGGAGAGCCGCTGCATTAGCAAGCGCAGAGATGTACTCCCCGATGGTGTGTGGCTTACGATAGTTGACTTTGAACTCAACCCAATCGGTCTCATGCGGCAGGTTGCACAATTCTCGTACCAAGCCAAGGAGATAATCATGGTCTCGGTTGTTGGTCATGTTTAGCATACTCCGTTTCGGTGAGTATATATCCAATATCGGGACACTGTGCAACAGGCGTTAAACGCGCTCAATTTCGTCAAAAATCAAGCGCTGATACATCCCCATCATCGGGCAGATCGGCCGCTGCTTCACGCACATCTACTTTACCTGTAACCAAATCGGCAATCAAGCGAGTGCGGTATTCGCCCAACAACTCAATTTCTCGCCGCGCACGATCAATGGCAGCGTCAATGTCAGCTGTCGCCTTGTCGAGATAGAGAACGATGGCAGTTTGTTCGGGGAGGGGTGGGATGGGTATCATCAATGAACCGAACTTTTCCGCTGTAAAATGGGCTATTGTTGCCTTGTTGTTGATTGCGTCAAACCAACCTGTTTTTGAAATAGAACTCATCACGTACTGTAAATAATCATTCCTATTCGTTCCGAATGACCTTACACGGTGAAGAGCGTTTTGAATGATATAGCCGGGCGGCACTTCTTCAACGAGGCTGCATCGTCCACCTTCACCGCCTTCACAGACAAGGAGATCGCCTGCTCGGATACCAAACTGTTCAATTTCATGGGGACTCGCCCACATTGTCGGCGCATCAGTTGTGCGAACAGAAAACCACTGAACATGTTGCGCCTTCAGATAAGGCACTGCAATGTCTGTTGGAACGTTTGGGCCATTCTGCAACATCTTGCCTAACTGAATGGAATAATGTCTCTTGACCGCAGCAACGCCCCAATGCGCTGGCACATCGCCAAGCCATTCGACACCGGAGGGCTTGAGGCGCACATCAGGATCAAGGCCGCGCGTGACTGCGTGGTGGATGACCCCCTGCCGATATTCCTCCAACAGTTCGATAAGCCACTCCCTGCTGCTGACGTAGCAGCGGATGCGCTCGTCGGCCTGGTCAAGATACGCGACGATGGCAGTTTGTTCGGAGAGGGGTGGAACCAACAATATTGCTGTTCCCAATTCTTCAGCATTTAGGTGTGGCTGAGCAGATCGAGTGCTTGCGGCAATCAATTGGTCGTCCCGTACGTATTTGCATAACAACGCCATAGCGACAAATTCAGGTTGCGCCCCCGTCACGCTTACGACCATATCGTAACCTGTGATCGCTCCATCGTAGGCTTTTGGAACGATAGCCGAGTCACCCGTGTAGGCTCCACTTCGTACGACTATAATCTCCTTCTCCCTTAGAATGGCATCGCGGCCGTTCGGCACATCTGATGGATCAATGTACAACAAATTCTTGTCAGTTATGCGACCATGATCCACATTTGTGGCACGTATCAAAGGTAGCCCGTCGGCTAATTCACGAGGTGGCTGACCCAACCCATAACGGATACGCCCTATTGTCTTCAATCTCTTGACTTCCCAATGGGCAGGCACATCGCCAAGCCACTCGACTTCAGAAGATTTGTAGGAAGGGTAGGGTTGGAGTTCATTGATCATTATGATTCTCCCAACCAAGTTAATATACAATCATCCAGTCTTGCTTTACCTGCCCACATGAGACAAGAACTATTCCTCATGTAAGACTCACTCTGCGGCGACAGTGCAGCATTCAGCTTGTCGCAAGAGTATCTTCGCAACACCCAGTTCAATAACCTTTTCGTTTTCCATATCCGCCATGATGTGGCACAATGGGTTATCAACCATCTGACCTGTTTTCAGGGACTCAATTTCGCTAACAATCTGATTCCATATTTCGTCGAGATACGCCAGTGCCCCATCAAATAGCTCCAGTCCTGTCTTTTGTTGAAAAGCATCAACAGTCTTCCGGTAGCACTCGAAGTCGTCTATGGCCTTCAAGAAAGCTTCTTCTTCCATAGGATGGAGTGTTTTCAGATCACGATGGCTAATAATTGCTGAGATCTGCTTACAGGCTTCTACGGCTGCATCAAATGCATTTGAAATTTCAGGAGAGAGGAACGGCAAGTCAATATGAGCTTCCCATTTGTGTGCGAATTCCACATCAGGTAATGGCCCTTGTGATGAAGAAATGAATGCTAAGTCTGCAATGACTTGATTATTTATGACAGGCACAACGCAGAATCGCCAATCTTGTGCAAGTTGCTTTTTTCCAATCGCAAGACCGTATTCGAGATAATCCCAATCAGTTGCAGAATCTGTGATCTTGATAAGAATGGCAACTTCTACGGCAGGCCAATCAATACTATCGGCGTCATTGACAGGACGAGTTCTGCATCTGGCAGTCAAACCCTGTGCTTTAAGCGCGTTTTCTAAAGCACGCAGCCTCCGATGGAAGCGTTGTTTAGCCAACAAGCGACAACGACCAGCCGCGGAATGAATAGCTTTTCCCATTCTCCCTTTCCTGGCTGCCTTACGGAGATTTTTGATTGCTCTGGCTGTATCGTCGTGTGCTATTTCGTGCAAGATGCAAGCAACACCATCAAGACGCTCTGAGAATGTGGCTAACTCATCTAACGGCGGTGATGGCGTTGTGCGCCAAATTTCGGATCTTCCCTGCTCTCGTGCCTGTGCAGCGAGGCCGCTGGTGAATGCCGCGGCCGCTTTCGCGTTGGGCTCAGGTGGTATTTTACACATTCGTGGAACAAGATTACTAAGTACGCCAGCCAATAATGCACCGAGCTTATCATCCTCTTCTGTATCACCGGTGGTACTTGTCATTGAGGAAGCTAATGTTTTTGGCTTAGCATAGATCAAGTCATCGACATGATCCATAATCTCATTGATCTCCGAAACAAGCCTGTCCTTATTCGATATCCTCCATCCTTTGATCCATTGCTCCGAAAACAAACGAAAAATTTTTTCTGTGTGTCTCACCTGATCAGCCATCTCGTGCGTGTAATCCGTTAGACTATGCTCAGCTGCTCGTGCGAGCAAAATTTGGCGAAAGGCAACGTTCCAAGCCACCCGAGCCTTTGAAGGAAGGTTCTCTCTGGGTATATTTTTTGACCAATCGCTAAGTCCGTTTATTTCTATAGACTGTCCTGACAGACCTATGGCATCGGATGCAGCTGCATCCGACATTGGCGATATAGCAATCAATGTCTCACAAATATCACAGAGAGTTTTATGAGCGTCAGTCTGATGTGACTCGGCTACAAAAAACCTGTTAGCACGGACGGTGCGTCCATGAGTTCCCTGTGGTTCAATTTTAGGTACAGTTACCCAAGGAATCTGGGAATGAAACCAGGTAAACAAGGTCTGCTCCCCACCAAAGGCGTCCACGAGATCTTTGGCCACGTCGGGCCCGATCAAGTAAGCAGTCGATAAGAGAGCGGCTACATCATGAATATTCTGCTCACCATAACCAGAGAAATCCGTCTTGAATGGAATCCGGCTGTGGTCTCCTCCAGGTATCGGTACCAGAGAGGAGAGCAATAGGTTAAGTTGCCGAATATCTGTACATACCGGAGCTTGTGTCCCCTGAGGCAACATCTGTAAACATTCGGCCCGAAGATCGCGTTTCGGTAACGCGCGGAAGGCTATCACGGCGTTTCGCATAGGCTTTAAGTTTTCAAATCCTGATAATTCAGGGACATCGATGCTGGCATCCGCGAACATTGAGGCCAAAAACCAATGGGTGCGTTGGACTCCATGCTTTTCAAGCATTTCCATGAATGAAGCGACAGATTGTTCCATTGTACCTATACCCAATCCGGTAAGAATAGCAGCCCATACCTCAATGTCATCGCTTGCTGCAAGTGCCTTCGCCAGATTCTGAATCGTCACAGATTCAGCTCCATTCTGTGTCTCATTGAGAACTGACTGAATAATTCTTGGCAATGTCTCATTTGTTGAGGCCGCCAGTGACTGCCATAACGAGTCGCTGCGTAGATAAGAAACATCATCATGGGAAGCATCACAAAGTGCTTTCGAGCGTAAAGCATGAAGACCGCCGAGCACACCTGGACGGCTTTCGCGTACAAGATGTTCGTCAATTAATCTCTTTAATGCCTGCGCTGCACTGTCTGGTGGCAATTGTAGTAATTCGAAGAGCCTTTTAGCCTCAACTTCGCCACCGAAAGCACATAGAACAGCCGTGCTTCTAATTATGGCGAGTTCGTCATATCGTTTTTCTCGTTCCCTTTGACGAATCTGTTCACCGATCACGGCGGCAAGTCGCTTACCCTGCGTCAGGAGGTGTACGTATTCGAGCATCAGCCCATCGGATTGTTCAAACGGTTCACGCCAGTAAGTCCAGTTCGTCTGGCTTTGTCTGTTCAGTTTTTTCCACATACTCTGTGCAAGTTCACTATCAAGTCTGATCTCAAAAAATTCGGTATCAGATTGATTAGTAATCAGAGCTATATCCTCATTACGCACTGATCCCAATATATAAACATCTGACAGACTTCTGAGTTGGTTCGTAAGAATATCCCACAGATTGCTGCTGGATTCTCCAACATCATCAAATATCAATCCAATCGGAGAGACTTTCTTAGGGCGGCGTGACCTCACGAAACGAATAATTGCATCAGCATCTTGCGCGTTCGCTTGGGCAGAAATCTGATACCAGCGGAACTCAGTAGTCAACGAATGAGCGACCAGCCAAATGAGAGCAGATTTTCCTGACCCTGAGGGGCCGGTGACAAGAAGATGCCGGCGTTTCTTAAATGCCTGGGCAACGTCTTGTATTTCCCCTGGACGCTCTATAACTAACCCGGAAGCGATGTGTCCAGGTTTAACTTTAACGCCCTGATAAAAACCAGGCTCAGAGACAGGAGTAACGAAGTCAACAGGCTCCAGAGCCCTTATATCGAAAGCACGATTGATTGCGGAAGGATCTTCAGCCTCAAGCCGTTCAAGGATGCGGCATTCAACCTCCGTCGTAGATATACGCCGCCTTCTCTCAAAGGGAAGCGAGGCATTGGCCGCCGAACTCTCAGCAACGAGTTTATACAGGTCGTTCATCAGTCCTTCGGCGATAATCTCCGCTATATTTAGATGTTGAGACAGTAAATTAACTATTTCCTCTTCCGGTGTAGTGCAAACAACAACCTTCTCGGTTTTGCCATCAAAGAGACCATCCATCTCGTATCCGGTAACAGTAGGACAAGGTCGCTCAAGACCAGCAACCAATAGTGTAGGCTTTTGATTGTTGACAAGGCTGGCTTTCCGTCGGGCTTGCTCAAAAATTTTTTTTACTTCGCCTTTGCTGAATGTGCCCTGCTCTCTCGATTTGATTTGGATCCAAATGTCACGATCGGCCAACTCTACAACACAATCTTCAAGCCCCTCTGGGACAAGATTGCCCGTAGGTAACAGTCCGGCCCATTGCTGAACAAGGATAAGAGTTGAAAATCGATGTTGATAATCAAAACCCCGACCAGCCCGTGCTCCAGATCGTGTTTTCTTCCATCCATCGAGAACAGTTTTGTCATTATCAGCCATGTTTAGTTATCTTCCTCAATGCTGCCCATGCTATCAAAGTCGTCTGGGACTTTAATCTGCCCTGCCATAAAACCCAGGCGAGACGGTGTCTTCTGGCGTAAAGCCTCCGCAAATTCTTCACCCTCTTGAATCGATTGGTCAATTTCCTCTCGGTGATCAAAATAGTAGGCCAATGCTGCATACACATCGGCCAGTGTCAAATCGTATTCTGTGGCGATTTCATCTGCACATTTGCCCATGCGTTCATGCCAGATGGCGATGTGCGCCACGGTAATACGACGGCCAGCAATACGAGGCTTGCCGCTGCATATACCGGGGGTAATCTCAATATGGTCATCTAATGATTTCATTGCCCTCTCACCCTCAGTCGGATTTGGGTAGCGCGTTTCTCCGTCAAAACACCACCCCTCTTGGACGCTTGCTTCAGGCATGCAGGCGTGACAAGTATCAATTGTCATTAATTGGCATATTTAGTATAGCCAACTTTATTTAGCTCTTCAAGGTTGGTATGATATTTACTCCCCAATAATCTCCGTCAACACCCCTTCACTCTCTTGCTCCAACGCCATTATATCAGCGCGGATTTCTTCTCGTGACCGCATGGGTTGTGGCTTGTAGAAGTGGCGAGTAAAGCTGATCTCATAGCCGATTTTAACACTTGTCGAGACGTACCAGGCATCCGGAGAGTATGGCAACACTTCACGGTGCAAGAAGCCCTCAATACCGCCCTCATCGAGCAGAGGCACCTGTTCGGTATCGCGCAACTCGCTGTCTGGCTCATATTCAACGACGACACACTGATCATTCACAGGCGCCTCTACCAGACCGCGAATCGGATCTGGCTCCCTATTGCCCAATTTGTGAACTCTCTTAATCACCGGCTCGGCGGCTTCATCCCGAAATGCCAGCGACGTTTGCAACAGCTTTTTCCGTTTGGCAATCAGCTTGACGCCCTGCTCAGACGCCTCTGCGGCGACCACATCCATGAAACTGTTAAAGTCGAGATGAGGACCATTGCCAATGTTCTCCGCCACCAGATCAACCACATCGGCGAGCGGCTCTTCATCTGCTTCACGGCAAGCATCCCGAAATCGCGCCCGTTGCTCCGGCGACAAATCCACAGCGAGCCGCAGTGGTCGTTCAACCGTCACCTTATAGTAGCCAAATGCCTTATTGGGAAAAATCTTCGACTGCTCAGTCTCCTCAAACGCCAGAAAAGCGTCGCAGATACGGCGGATGTCGTCATTGGACAACTCGCAGTTCTTGGCGCCCAGATTCTTACGCAGAGGACTGTACCACTCGGTCGCATCGATAAGTTGCACCTTGCCCTGCCGATGCGCGGGCTTGCGATTGGTCAGCACCCAGATGTACGTGGCAATACCGGTATTGTAGAACATATTGAGCGGCAACGCGACAATCGCCTCCAGATAGTCGTTCTCGATAATCCAGCGGCGGATATTGCTCTCACCCTGCCCGGCGTCACCCGTGAACAGAGAACTCCCATTGTGAACCTCGGCAATACGGCTGCCCAGCGCGGTATCGCGCTTCATCTTGGAAAGCAGATTGGCGAGAAACAGCATCTGCCCATCGCTGGAGCGGGTGAGCAGGGAATACTCCGCATCGCCGTCATGAGCGATAAGAAATCGCGGATCAGATAAGCCGCTCTTGCCCCCCATACGCGCCAGATCATTCTTCCAACTCTTGCCATAAGGCGGATTGCTGAGCATAAAATCAAACTTGTGGGAAGGGAAAGCATCGTTGGAAAGCGTCGAATACTCCGGTCCCCCAACAATATTATCCGCCGCGCTGCCCTCGCCCTTCAGCAACAAGTCCGCCTTGCAAATAGCATAGGTCTCGGCATTGATCTCCTGTCCATAAAGATGCGTGGAAACCTGTTTGCCCCGCTCCTGGGCGAGATCTCGAAGCGTTTCCTCTGCGACAGTCAACATGCCACCCGTGCCGCAAGCACCATCGTATAGCAAATAGGTACTCGACTCAATCTCGTCAGCCACCGGGAGAAAAATGAGATTTGCCATCAGCTTGACCGCATCACGCGGCGTCCAGTGTTCGCCAGCCTCCTCGTTATTCTCCTCATTAAACCGCCGCACCAGTTCCTCAAAAATCGTACCCATCGCGTGGTTGTCCAGACCGGAAAACCGCACAGAGCCATCGCCATTCTCCACCGGATAGGGACTCAGATTGATATCCGGCGACAGAAATTTCTCAATCAGCGCGCCGAGAGCATCGGCATCGGACAACCGCGGAATCTGGTTGCGAAACTCGAAATTCTTCAAAATATCCTGCACATTGGACGAAAACCCATCCAGATACGCCTCAAAGTCAGCGCGAAGTTGCTGCCGGTTGGCGCGGGCGCGAAGATCGCGCAAAGTAAATGGAGATGCGTTGTAAAAAGCGTGCCCGGCAGCCTGCTTCAGAGCGGCTTCCTGCTCAATCACGCCATCCTCATCCAGTCTGGTTTGCATAGCGAGAACCGTCTGCTTGGTCGGCTCGAGCGCCGCATCCAGCCGCCGAATCACCGTCATCGGCAGAATAATATCGCGGTACTTGCCCCGCACGTACAGATCGCGCAACACATCGTCGGCAATGCCCCAGATAAAGTTGGGAATGCGATTGACCTGGCTATCTTGCATTTGATCGTCCTCTCATTTTTTGCACATAAGATAATCAGCCCGTCCAACTACCCTTCTATTGGGGAGATTGAACGGGCTGATTGTGGAACCGTTTCTCTTTTTTTACACTATACTACAAAAGCAATGGTTTTCCTGTCGTAAATTACGGAAATGCGGGCGACCACAAGGGATCGCCCCTACAATCCGTGAACTGCTGGTGAAGCGTCGCAGTTGTACCCCGTTCCGTGTTCTTTGTGTCCTTAGTGGATCATCCCGCTGTTTTACTCTTTTGTCGTGTACTTTGTTTTTTGCCAACTCTCACAACTCGAGTTTCGCAATATTTTCTCGCACCTCGTCGGCGGATTTTTGCAGGGCTGCGGTCTCTTCTGGCGTCAGGCCAATTTCGATAATACTCTCAACACCCTGGGCACCGAGCTTTATGGGCACACCGACAAACAGATCGTGGATACCGTATTGCCCGGTCAGATACGCCGCGCAGGGCAAAATGCGTTTCTTATCGCGCACAATCGCCGCGGTCATCTCGGCAACGGCCGAAGCCGGTGCGTAATACGCGCTCCCCGTCTTGAGATGCCCCACAATCTCCGCACCGCCATCCCGCGTCCGCTGCACAACCGCATCAATAGTAGCACCATCAAGCAATTCGGTCAAAGGAATCCCCGCAACAGAAGAATAGCGAGGCAGCGGAACCATAGAATCGCCGTGTCCACCCAGCACAAACGCCGTCACATCTTCAACCGAGACATCGAGCGCCTCGGCAATAAAAAAGCGAAAACGCGCAGAATCGAGAATACCGGCCATCCCAACCACGCGATGTGTGGGAAAGCCGGTTTTTTTAAACGCCACATACGTCATCACATCCAGCGGATTCGAGACCACCATAACAATGGCCTGAGGAGCGACATCTCGCACATTCTCGGACACCGTACCGACAATATCGGCATTGGTCGCCTGCAAATCATCCCGACTCATACCGGGCTTGCGCGCAAGCCCAGCGGTAATCACCACGAGATCACACCCTGCAAGCGCGCTGGGGTCATTGGTGCCAATCAGATGGGTATCAAAACGCTCGACAGGTGCAGACTCCGCCATATCGAGGCCCTTGCCCTGCGGAATACCCTCTGCCACATCGAGAAGCACAACCTCGCGGGCCAATTCTCTCTCGGCAATGCGCTGTGCAGAAGTCGCCCCCACATTGCCAGCACCAACAATCCCAATTTTGTCCATAGATAGTTGTCAGTTGTCGGTTGTCAGTTGTCGATTGGGACGGATTTGAAACCTGTGGGTGCGGGTTTTAAACCCGCATCTACGCATAAACACTCACCTTCTTGCGCTTCTTACCGAGATGCTCAAACTTGACGCGGCCATCGATGAGCGAAAACAACGTATCGTCTTTACCCTTGCGAACATTATTGCCCGGGTGGATTTTTGTGCCGCGCTGGCGCATAATAATCGTCCCTGCAGAGACAACCTGGCCGCCAGGGGATTTCACACCCAGACGTCTTCCCGCGCTATCTCTGCCATTTCTCGAACTGCCAACACCTTTTTTATGTGCCATGAAAAGCCTCCTTGATTTTAGCTTTCCGCTACAATTTTTTCAACCTGAAGATCGGTATAAGATTGCCGATGCCCTCTCTTGCGCCGATAATTCTTGCGGCGCTTCATCTTAAAAACCGTAATTTTGTCTGCGAGACCGTGTCCTTTAACACTCACTTCGACGGCAGCCCCTTCAACCTGAGGCGTCCCCACTTTAATTTCATCGCTGTCACCTACGAGCAACACCTGGGGAAAAGTAAGTGAATCCCCCTCCTCGGCGTCGAGCCGAGCCACGCGGATATGATCGCCCTCTTGCACCTTGTATTGGCTACCGGCGATATCGACCACTGCATACATACTCAAAACCTCCAGAAACTGTTCCAGTCCCCAGCCTCCAGTCCCCAGCCCCCACTTTTTATTTACAAACAAACTTCCCGACCCGGCGAGGATCGGGAAATCCAAAGAGGGCTAAATTTATCCGAAGTCGCACTTTATGTCAAGTTTGAACTTCATTTGTCACATCAACCTTCCGCTTTCTGGAAAAAATGCGATAATCTTCCTCACTCAAATCTGGAGCCGACTCCACATCGAGCCAAACCCGGGTGGATTTGCGAATAGCTTTGAGGCGCTCCCTGCGATTTTCGAGCAAATAAAATCCGAGTGTAGGGTGAACCTGCACAGTGAGCCGTCGTTCGAGCGCGGCTGCGCGAGAGCGTTTGAGCCAGCGTTCGATGCGCGACAGCACGGTTTCCTGGCTTGGAATATATCCCGTACCCTGGCATTGCGGGCAGGGCGCAGAATAAGTGGACATCAAACTGGGACGAACCCGCTGGCGGGTCATCTCCATCAGACCAAACTCCGTAATCCGTGAATACCGGATCCTGGACCGGTCGCGGCGAATAGCCTGACGCATTTCTTCTTCAACGCGCTTGCGATCTCGCGCATGGTCCATATCGATAAAATCGACAACCACCAGCCCGCCCATATCGCGCAAACGGAGTTGCCGGGCAACTTCCCGGGCAGCCTCCAAATTGGTCTTCAGCACAGTCTCATCCTGCTTGGCGCGCCCTTTACCCACGCTGCGTCCGCTGTTGACATCGATGGCAACCAGCGCCTCTGTCGGATCAATAACCAGATAACCACCGCCTTTGAACCAGACTCTTCGTTCGGTGAGTTTTTCAATCTCAGCTTCAATGCCAAAAGCATCGAAAATCGGTCGCGTATCGCCATAGTATTCGACGGTTCGGCGCAACTCTGGCGAAACCCCTTTGAGATATGCCTGAATTTCCTTGTATTCGCGTTTCGAATCGACGACGAGACGATGAACATCCTCCGTAAACAAATCGCGGATAAGGCCAGATGTCATGCCCACTTCTTTGTGCAGCAATTTGGGACCGCTATTTTTCATCCCTTGTTTCTGAATTCTCCTCCACGTTGTCAAAAGCTGCTTTAGATCGCGCCTGAGTTCCCGCTCGCCCTTGCCACGAGCTTCGGTACGCACGATAAGGCCAAAACCCTCGGGTTTTAGGCTGCCCGCGATATCCCGAAGGCGCCGCTTTTCGCGCCAATTGGTAATTTTGCGCGACACACCTACTTTATCGCCATCGGGCACAAGCACCATAAACCGACCAGCGAGCGATGGCACAGCGGAAATGCGCGGTCCTTTTGTGTTGATGGACTCTTTTGTAATCTGCACAATGATCTCCTGGCCTTTGTGCAAAAGCTCATCAATATTGAATTTACCCTGTCCATTGGTCTGATCTCGAATGTCTTCGAGGATTTCCGAGTCGAGTTCGACCATTGAGCCGGGCGAGCCAGGCATATCAGAAACGTGCAAAAAAGCCGCTTTTTCCTGCCCAATATCGACAAAACCTGCCTGCAAGCCAGGCAGAACAGCGGTTACAACCCCCTGGTAAATATCGCCAACCATGCGTTCTTTTTCAGCGCGTTCAACGAGAATCTCCGCGAGCCGGCCATCTTCGAGAATGGCAATTCTCGACTCGTGTGAAGCGACATTGATAATAATTTCGGTTTTCATTTTATTTTCCTTACTGATATTCTTCTATCTCCCAACCACCCGGCGTGGAAAAATGGTAATTTCTTCGACAATGACGCGGTCTGGCATCTGGGCGACCATAAGTGCGGCAGCGGCAATGTCTTCGGGCAAAAGAGCGGCGGCGCGTTTTTCATCAGAGACGGGATTGGGGCGATGGTCTAAGATAGGTGTATCGACTTCACCGGGATAAATACAGCAGGCGCGAATGCCCTCCTCTCGAAACTCGACATTGATCGATTGATTCAGCGCGGCCATGCCAAATTTGGACGCGCAATAAGCCACACCGCTAATCATACCGGCTCTTTTGCCAGCCATAGATGAGACATTGATAACCAGACCGTCATTTTGCACCTTCATTTGTGGCAAAACAGCGCGAAACGCATTAAAAGCACCCGTGAGATTGATCTCCATAACGCGGTCCCAGTCTTCATCTGCAATATCGGTCAAGTGGCGTTTTTTGGTATTGATACCCGCGTTGTTCACTAAAATATCGATGCGACCAAATGCCGCGACCGTTTGTTCGGCAAGCAATTGAACCGCCTGGCGGTCGGCAACATCGGCAGCGCAAATCTCGATATTCTCGGTGCCGCATTGCCGTGCCGTTTCTTCAAGCGGTTCTACGCGCCGCCCCACAAGCGCGAGATTATAGCCCGCTTCGGCATAAGCAATGGCAATACCCGCACCAATTCCGGTGCCTGCGCCAGTAATAATTGCTGTCTTGGACATATTGCTCCTCATAGTTAAGATACACTCTATCGCGATTTTCCCATAAAAAATACAAAAAAATCTCAGATACTTCGGGCAAGTTTACGTATATTATGCGCGATTAATGAAAATAAAACAAGGAGTAAAGTTATGATTGAAATGGATGATGCCATTCGCATAGTAATGGAAAACACACAGATAATTGACAAAACCCGCGTTGGATTGGACGATGTGCTCGGGCGCGTTTTATCCGAAGACGTGAGATCGGATATCGACATGCCCCCCTTTGACAAAGCCCTCATGGATGGTTATGCCCTTCAGGGAGCAGATATCGCATCCGCATCTGGAGATACACCAGTCATACTCGATGTAATCGAAGAGATCCCAGCGGGCACCGTGCCGCAAAAACGCGTAGAATGTGGACAAGCCTCTCAAATTATGACGGGCGCACCCGTACCCGATGGTGCAGACACGGTAATTATGGTCGAGGATACTTTACCACATACAGACACCCAAAAAGTGCAGGTACTCGACACCACGGAAACAGGCAGAAATATCGCCCGCCTCGGCGAAGATGTGCGCGTCGATCAGGTAGTATTACAGGCCAACACAGTCATACGTCCCCCGGAAGTTGGCATTCTCGCCGCTGTGGGACATATCCATATCGAGATCTATCGCCAACCAGTAGTCGGCATTGTGGCAACCGGCAGCGAAGTGGTGGAACCACACCACAAACCCAAACCCGGGCAAATTCGAAACAGCAATGGATACTCGATGGTAGCTCAAGTCTTGCGCTCGGGGGCGCAGGCGCGTTATCTCGGCATTGTAGAAGACGATATCCATGCGTTGATACAAACCATCGGCGAAGGCCTGGAGACCTGTGATATCGTCGCCCTATCGGGTGGTGTCTCCGCCGGCGAATACGATCTGGTGCAAGACGGCATGCGAGATCTGGGTGTCGAAGTACTATTTGACCGCATCCGCATGAAACCCGGCAAACCCCTGACATTTGGCGTAAAAGGCGCGCGACAGGTCTTTGGCTTACCCGGCAATCCGGTATCTTCCGTAGTCGGCCTGGAATTGCTCATGCGCCCTGCGATCAGAAAAATGCAGGGCATGACGGATCTGCACCTCCCCACCGTCCGCACAGTGCTCAGCGCCGACTTTCGACAAACGCCCGGGCGAAAGCAATTTGTACCCGCGCACAGTGTTCAGGGCAAAAACGGCGTTTGGGAAAGCACCTGGGTCGGGCACCACGGCTCGGCCGATCTGTTCTCAATGGCCCGCGCGAACAGCTTATTCGTGGTCAATGCCGAAGATGCCCATGTACCTGCGGGAACCGAATTAGACCTCATTTTATTAAATAGTTGGTAAAAGATCATGGCAAAATTGACACATATTGACGAACTGGGATCCGTAAAGATGGTAGATGTCACAGATAAAAAGGTGACAGACCGCGAGGCAATCGCATCGGGCAAAATTGAAATGCAACCCGAAACTCTACATCTCATTACCGGAGGCAATATCCCCAAAGGCAATGTGCTGGAAACCGCGCGCATTGCGGGCATCATGGCCGCCAAACGCACCTCTGAACTCATCCCAATGTGTCATCCGCTGGGCATTACGGGCGTTGAACTCAATTTTGAAGTCGAAAACACGAGCATTACAGCACATGCAACTGTGCGCGTACCCGACCGCACAGGTGTCGAAATGGAAGCGCTCACCGCCGTAAGCGTCGCCCTATTGACCATTTACGACATGTGCAAAGCAGTAGATCGCAACATGGTCATCGGAGAAATCTGTCTCTTACAAAAAAGCGGTGGACGCAGCGGAACTTATATTCGCAAGACTTGACATCAAACAAAGGCTTCTTTACATTTCCAATCACACAAAAAAACGCGCCTATAGCTCAACTGGCAGAGCAACTGACTCTTAATCAGTAGGTTCGGGGTTCGATTCCCTGTGGGCGCACCATAATCCAACAGGCACTTACGCATATTCTCGCAAGTGCCTGTTTTCTTATATTTATTATGAACCCTCAATCTCATACTCCCACCCTGCCTCATTACAAAACTCTGGAAATCCTGATACGAGCCGCAGAACAAGAGACACTGCCCTATGTGAAGGCACCTCACCTATTGTTTCTGGACGAAAATAATGTCCTGATCGCCTACAAACGCGGCACCCGGCACAACACAGAACCAGCGGCGGACTGGGAGATGTTTCGCTACAATCCCACCACGGGGACAATTTCGGATCGGAAAATTGTCGCGCACCTGGATGGATTCACGATCCAGAACGGAGAATTTGTCCGATTCGCCAATGGGGATATTGGCCTGTACGTAGATCCGCATTTCCCAAATTCCAAAGACAAATTCGGGCTACTTGCGTATCGGTCTTCGGACAATGGCGTGCATTTTGAAGGCGGCGAAAAACTCGGCTCCATCAACGGCACGGAATATGTCTATGCGTTTGAATCTCTAACAGAAGGCAGAACGACCTGGATGCTCCTGACGCCCTACCGGCATTATCGAAATAACAGTCCCAATGTGGATGTGATTCGATCCGATGACAACGGAAAAAGTTGGCAGTTTGTAGCAAACCTCACAAAAGCCTTTGGCAACGCCCCCATCAACGAAACATCCTTCCTGAGATATGAAGACGGATACATCTTCAACACGCGGGGACTGGACGGCATACAGCGAATGCATTTTACCGATAGATCGTTCCGCTTAATCAGAGAAGTGAACCTGACACAGACCTATAAATTCATACGCGCCCAGATAGGCAGACCGCGACTTTTCAAGCGAGATGGCAGCTACTACTTCATCGGTAGAAATTACATGGAATCGATACGCGGCATGAAATTGTGCCTATTCAAGTTCGATTCCGAATCACTCGAAATCCTCTCCTATGCCATATTGGACAATTACGAAGGCGCAGTTGTACCCGACGGGTACTATGCGATGCCTTATTTCACAACGCGCGCCAAAAAAGTATATTTCAACATCATAACCTATAAATCCCTCCACCACCGCGAATCGCCCCCAGATCTCATCCGCCTGGAATTCAAATGGGATGAACTGCGTTGAAAAAGTAGAGGTCCGAAACCGCTTTATTTCTTGACAGAAAACAGGCCAAAGATATATTCATTACTTAGTGAATCAAGAATATCAAAAACAACACTGGAGGTTTATCCAAATGTCCGATACACCCTTGATTGCACCCCACGGTGGTCTATCCGAACCGGTCAATCGCATGGTAGTAGATGTTGAAACATTTTTGTCCAGAGCAAACGGACTGACGCGCGTCCCGGTCAGCGATGCAGATCTATCCTCGGTCTATCGTTTTGGCGACGGCGGATTGAGTCCACTAACAGGACCAATGGATGCACAAACATATCATCGGATACTCGACGAAGCCATCATCGAAGTAGGCGGCAAGCGCTATGCCTGGACCATCCCAATATCACTACCCGTGAGTCCCGACCTCGCCCAAACACTTTCAATTGGACAGAAAGTCGCGTTGGAAAACACATCTGGCGAAATTGTGGCGATGCTGGACATCAGCGACATCTTTGAATGGGACAAAACCAAATACCTCCAGCGCGTATATTTAACGGACCGCACAGACCATCCTGGCGCCGATATGGTCCTGAATGGCGATGCCGACAAAACCCATCTCCTGGGCGGTGAAATTCAGGTACTACCCCAACCCAAAAATCCACATTTTGGACAATACGTACTCAGCCCGCGAGAAGTCAGGCCCTTGTTAGCTCAAAAAGGTTGGAACCGCGTTGTGGCATTTCAAACGCGCAATGCCCTGCATCGCGCACACGAATACGCGCTGGTATATGGTTTGGAAACCCTCCTGCGCCAGGGACACAACGCAGGTGCGTGCTTAAATCCCCTCGTAGGCGAAACCAAATCGGACGACGTACGCGCAGAAATTCGCATGCAAACTTACGAAGCACTCATCGCATCTCGGGGACTGGGCGAAGGGGATAGCGATGCGGACCTGTGGCAAAAGCGCGGTGAATCTGTACCGGACAGGGTGATTTTGCTCGGACTGGATATCAAAATGTTCTACGCCGGACCCAAAGAAGCCGTCATGCACGCCATTTATCGCCAGAACTTTGGATTCACCGACATTATTATCGGCCGCAAACACGCCGATGCCCCCTATCACGACGGCAGTGCCATCTGGGGGGACTTCGATGCACAGGAAATTTTTGAGCAGCTGAATGGCGACCTCCAAATTCAGCCCGTGAACGTTGGGTTTGCCGCCTATTACGAATCACTTGGACGCGTAGATTTGATGGAAAATCACCCCGATGAACAACCGGTCTTTATTTCAGGCTCTCAAGTGCGCGACACACTCAGCAATGGTGAACAAGTCGATCCCCGAATCATGCGCTCGAGCACATCGCAGATATTGAGCAAAGCCATGTCGTAAGCCGCATAAAAAAATGAGGTAGCACACCATGACTGACCGCCCCAACATCCTGGTAATCATGACCGACCAGCAGCGCGCCACAGCCAGCCATCTCTACGGCAACACCTTTTGCCAAACCCCGTCGATGGAGCGCCTGGCTGCCGACGGCGTGCTCTTTGAAAACGCCATTACCCCACACCCACTCTGCGTGCCAGCACGCATCTCATTTTGGACCTCGCAGTTTCCCCACTCGCACGGGGGCCGACGCAACCAGACCCTGATGCCAGCCGGTGCCGAACACGCCTGGCAGATCTGGAAAGCGGCTGGCTACGCCACGGGCTTGATCGGCAAAAATCACTGCTTCCAGAGGGAAGAAGACTTAGCACTCTTCGATGTGTGGAACCCCTCTACCCACGGCGGTAGCGGCGATGAGACGCGGGGCATGGACTGGTTCCGGTCGGCAGAAGGTCGCCGCAAGGTCGCCGCCGAAAATCGCCAGCTCGCCCATCAGAACCCTCGCTTCAGCTACGGCACCTCCGAGTTGCCGTTGGAAGATCACTCCACCGGCCTGATCGCCGGACAGACGACGCGCTTTATCGAAAAGCACCGGGACCACCCCTTTGCCCTGTGGGTCTCCTTTCCCGATCCACACGAACCGTGGCTGTGCCCGGCCAAGTACGCGGCCTTGTTTCCGCCCGAGAACATTGACCTTCCCCCCTGGCGCGACGACGAATTCGACGACGAACGCGCCCCCGAGCGCAACCGCGTACTCTACCAGATGCTGGGGGTGCGCCGCGATCCGATAGAAGATCTCTACGGCGTTATGGCCTCGTATTTTGGCATGGTGCGCTTTATCGACGACGCGCTCGGCCAAATACTCGACAAACTCGACGCACTGGGGCTGCGAGAGCAGACGATTGTGGTCTTTTGTTCGGACCACGGCGACTTTATGGGCGAACACGCCATGCAGTGCAAGGGCGGAGTCTTCTACGACAGCCTGACGCGGGTACCGCTAATCGTCTCCTGGCCCGGGCAGGTCACCGCCGGGGTGCGCGATCAGAGCATGGCCAATCTGATCGACGTGGTGCCGACGTTGTTGGAATTACAAGGGCTGGCGCAGCCGCATTCCATGCACGGAATACCACTGCCCACTGTAACCGCAGCCGCACCCCGGGACGCGACTTTTTCCGAATACGGAAGCGGAGGACCGCTATTTACCATGGCCGACCTGGAAAAGCTACCCCAACCCTGGGGCCGCAAAACCCTGATTGACACCTTGCAGTGGCGCGAGGCAGCCGGTCGGTGCAAGATGGTCCGCACCCGCCAGTGGAAGTACGTCCACGACCCCATGGGAGACCGCGACGAACTCTACGACCTCGTCGCCGACCCAGGCGAGTTGGTCAATGTGATCGACGAAGATCGACATCGCGACGCCCTCGCCGCCATGCGCCTGCGACTGGCCGACTGGAGCATCAACACCGAAGATGCCCGGCCAGTGCCACTACCTGACCCCGGCCACTACGAGTTGGCTTAAGAAGTTTTATGCAACCGCGCGGCAAAAACACCATCATTACCAGTTTTATGGGGTGGTAATTGCAGATAGGGATGGGTGACTTGAAAGCCCGGATGATCGCTTAAAAAGCCTTCGACAACGCGCTCATTTTCCTCCGGTTCAAGCGTACAAGTACTATAAACCAGAACGCCCCCTCGGCACACGTAATCGGCTGCGTTATCGAGAAGAGCACGTTGCAAGCGCGCAAGACCGTGAATATCACATTCCCGCCATCGCAGATCGGGATGGTGATTCAGAATACCCAGCGAGGAACAGGGCGCATCGACCAGAACCCGATCAAATAAGCGATTCACAGCCAAATAACGCGCATCGGCAGCGAGTGGGCAAACACATGTAACCCCGAGTCGATGCGTGTTTTGTTTTAATATTTCGAGACGGCGCGGGTAGAGATCTGTAGCGAGAATAAAACCCCGATTTTTCATGCGCTCCGCCATAGCAGTGGCTTTACCACCGGGCGCACTACACAAATCGAGAACAGCCTCGCCGGGTTGGGGATCGAGCAGAGGAACAACCATCGCAGCCCCCGCGCCTTGAACGCTAAAGAGACCATCGCAATAAGCCCTGCTCTGAAAAAGGCGACCCACATGGGATACTGTGAGAAGATCGGACGCTGAAAATTCGGCCTCAATCCCCTCAATAGCGAGTTGCTCGCGCAGGGCATCGGGCGTCGTTCGCAACGCATTGGGGCGAATCGTGAGGGCGGGTTGGGCATTGTCAAACTCACACAAGACGCGTGTTTCATCTATGCCGTAGCGTTTGATCCATCGCGCGACGAGCCATTGAGGATGTGATGTCGCAATGGCGAGATATTCGACGGGATCGCGATCAAAATCGGGAAAAACAACTGGCTCGCGGTCTTCGGCTACACCGCGCAACACGGCATTGACCAGCCTGGCAACCGGATCCCCGAGAATGTGACGGGCGAGAATAACGGATTCAGAAACAACTGCATAAGGTGGCACGCGGTCGAGATACTGGAGTTGATAAGCACCGAGGCGCAGGAGATTGCGGAGTTTCGCGTGCTGTCTGGACAGGGGTTTTTTGAGATAGGGCGTCAAAATATGGTCGATACGCGCCCGAAAGGTCAGCGTACCCCGCACGAGACGTTGAAGCAAATCGCCATCGAGACCGCGGATATGCTCGCGCTGCGCGTCGAGCAAGCGGTCGAGATATGCGCCCCGTTCAACGCGGCAGAGAATATCCAGCGCAATATGGCGCGGCGTTTTTGACGCGGCAGACATTATTTTTCCTCGGCGTGCCACTCATTCTACTTCCCGCTAAACGCCACATTATCAAAAACCAAAGTGGGCGTTTGCATACTGGAATAGACATTGGGATCATTGCCCACGGCGACGAGATTTTGCAACAGATCGAGAAAATTGCCAGCGATATTCATTTCCGACACCGCACCTGTTTTCTGCCCATTGGCAATGCGAAAGCCGCGAAAACCATAAGAAAAATCTCCAGTCGTCGTATCGGCATTGCCGCCGAGCCACGACGTGACGTGAAAGCCGTCTTTAATCCCTGAAACCAGGCCATTGAGATCTTTATCGCCCGGTGCAAAAACGAGATTAGACGACATTCCCGTTGAAGGCTCCCAGCCGAGTTTGCGTCCGTAATACGTATCGACGTAATACATTTGCAAAACGCCCTGATCGACAACGCACCTGCGCTTTGCCGCAATGCCCTCGCCATCGTAATGCCGAGATGCGAGACCGCGCACCATCAGGGGATCATCTGTCACCGTCAGGAGCGAACTGGCAACTTGCGCGTCTTTTTTATCAGCGAGAAAAGACCGGTTCTGCTGAACGCTGCGCGCCTGCAACGCACCCCATATCGCGCCAACCAAACGCCCGCCCGCTTCGGGATCAACCACCATAGTCGCCCGCCCGCTCGGCGCTTTTTCACTACCCAATCGGGAAATCGCGCGATTGAGGCCCTCGCGCGCAACCGTCTCCGGATCGGGCAAATCCGACAAATGATGTGCCCGCACATAGCGATGATCTTCGGGACGCCCATGCCCGCCCTCTTTGAGCGTCACACTCGCGCCATAGCCTATCGAAGTCCCGCTCTGTATCCCCGAAAATCCATTTGAACTCACCCGAGCCGACGTATTCCAACCATAGTAGGCATCAGCGGTAGCACTCACCACACGGTCATCTGTATGGGTGATAGCATCCATCTTTTTCAGCCAATCAATACACGCTTCGCGAGGCAGATCGCGCACCACAGCATCGTCGGATTGGAGATCCGTATCCGGGCGATTTGCATACAGCGCAGCATCGGGAATAACGCGATGCGGATCTTCGGCCAGATGCCGTGTCAACGCAACCGCATCTTCGATAAATCGGGCAACAGACGCCGCGCGCAAATCCGAGGTCTGGTGTGTCGAATACCGCCCGTTGACATACAATTGAATGCTCAAGCCACGAGTAGCACTTTGTTGAACCTGCTCGATATTTCCATCGCGATACGTGTACTCCGTGCTGTTTTCATCACGCACCCGCGCTATCGCATCATTCGCACCTGCTCTTCGCGCCTGCTCGATCGCTTGTTCTGCCTGTTGGAGAAGTTCTCGTTCCATTAGTTCACCCCACCCACAGTCATACTCTTTTCCACCAGCATCGTCGGAACGCCCATCGAAACGGGCACGCCCTGTCCGTTTTTTCCACACGTCCAGCTACCATCGTCCAACACGGCATCGCCTGCTGCCATAACCACATTTTTCAATGCCTCGGGACCATTGCCAATAATATTGACATCCTTGATCGGCGCGGTAATTTTGCCGCCTTCGATAAGCCATCCATTCTTGATATAAAAAGTAAAATCTCCCGCGCCAATTTGCACCTGTCCATTGGTAAATGTATCGGCAATAATGCCGTAATCGACAGCGCCAATAATCTCGTCGCGGGCGTGGGGTCCGTCGAGCATATACGTAGATCGCATACGCGGCATAGGAACATGCCGAAAGCTCTCTCGGCGCCCCGACCCCGTGGGTGCAACCCCATAGTGTTTTGCCGAAATGCGATCGTGCAAATAGCTTCTTAAGACGCCGTTCTCAATAAGCGTTGTACACGCGGTAGCCTGACCCTCGTCATCTACATTGAGCGCCCCGCGATCATTTTCCTGCAAACCATCATCGACAATCGTCACAAAATCCGGGGCGACTTTCTCATTCATCATCGTCGCATAAATGGACGTACCCTTGCGGTTGAAATCAGCTTCCAGACCGTGCCCAATCGCCTCGTGGAGCAAAATACCCGAAGCACCTGCTGCAAGCACCACCGGCATCTCGCCAGCAGGTGGGCGCTGCGCCTCAAAGAGAATCATCGTGCGATCAACCGCCTTTTGACAGACCGCTCTGATATTCTCTTCGGTAAAATAGCCAATGCCCTCGCGCCGGGAAACCGAAGCCCCATTGCTCTGCCGCACGCCATTCTTGTTCGCAGTCACCGAGCAATACAGCGTCGCCATAGGCCGACGATCCGTACTGAAAACACCATCGCTGGTCACAATAAGCACGCGCTCATCCCTGTCCATCCACCCCACAGACACCTTTTCTATTGAGGGATCCATTGCGCGAGTCATCGTCTCTGAACTTTGCACCAGTGGCAGGCGTTCGGTAATATTGACCTCATCCCAGTCGCGGCCAATCGCGTAGTAATTGCCAACCTCTCTACCCTGCAGGTGTTGCGGCGGCATATTCTTTGTGCCTTCTGCTATCGCAGCCGCTGTCCGAGCAGCCTTATAAATAGCATCTACTTCTAAACTCTCGGAAAAAGCATAGCCAACCTGCTCTCCAATCACCGCGCGAATCCCCACGCCCTGATCAACGCCTGTATTGGCACTGGAAACAATCCCATCTTCCAAACTGAGAGACGTCGTACGCACATACTGAAAATAGAGATCGGCAAATTCGGCACCTCGGGACATCGCTTCGGACAATGCCTGCGAAGCCACGCTTTCATCAACACCGAACAACGCTGCAAAGGGATGTGTTTCAAGAGTGTGCATAGAAATCTCCTGTGTGTATTAGCTATTTCAAATCTACAACAACCGGTGCGTGATCAGATATGGTCAAGCCGCCTTTGCGGTCAACATGGGCAGATTGAACGCGCTTTGCGGCTGCTGCATTGCCCAACAAATAGTCGATGCGCCAGCCGCGGTCTAATTCTCTGGCTCTCCCCCGATTGGACCACCAGGAATAAGGACCCTGAATATCGCCGTAGTGCTCCCGTGTAAAATCGCGCCAGCCAGAAGCGATAATATCGCCCATCCACGCGCGTTCATGCGGCAAAAAACCCGAATTCTTCTCGTTGCTTTTAGCATAAAAAATATCGCGTTCGGTATGCGCGATATTAAAATCACCGCCCATAATTATGGGAATCCGTTTTTTGACCAGACCATCGGCCCAGGGGCGAAAGCGATCCATCCATAGCTCCTTGATCGCCTGGCGTTCATCGCCCGATGACCCCGAAGGCAGGTACACACTGACGAATTGAATACCCCGAGTACTCACCCGCAAAATCCGACCTTCAGAATCGCCCTCCCCCACACCGCGCTCTTCTTCACTTAAAGGCGTGCGAGACCATACCGCAGTACCCGCATAGCCCTTGCGCTCAGCCGGATGCCAGATAACATCCCATCCCTCGGGATTGCGCTCGCTCGCAGATAGTTGCTCGGGCAAAACCCGAATCTCTTGCAAAAGGATCACATCGGGGTTTAGCGTCTTAATATGATCCATAAACCCCTTGCGAAGTGCCGCCCGCAATCCATTTACATTCCATGTGATAATACGCATGCTGTCCTTTCCGTCAAAATAACTGATTAGAATCACACATGCAATGTTTCAAAGAACTTTTTTTCTTCTTATGTGTCTAAAGCTCACTGATGTTAAGTAACAACTGTATATATGAAAGGACAATAGCTCGATGAAGACAGATTCAATTTTCAGTTCGGCAACCTTTGTTGACACGCATGTAAAAAATATATTTATCGCACAAGCCGAAAGGCCGGCGATGTCTGGAGAAATCAACATCGCGAAGTTAACGCCATTCCAGCGGGCATTGATCGTCACCGACGGCACCGTCACAAGGCTCATCGAAGCCTATACACTCGCACCGGTGGAAGTCGCGATCCTCCATCAGGCGAAACAGACACTCTGCTCCGAGCATATCTGGCTCGAACTTCCAGCAGGAGTACCAGTCATCGCGCGACAAGTAGTACTACAAACGCCCTCAATCGGCAAAGAAACGCCAAAAATTCAGGCGTATGCCACATCTCTCATTGTACCGCAACACTTACCAAAAGGCATTTTGGACGAATTGGAATCAGATCCTGCGGGATTGGGAGGAATTCTGCAAAACAGCGGACTGGAAACCCGCCGTGAATTGTTGTGGTGCTGCTGTGAAACCGCACGGGATTTGCCGGAAGCCATCGCGCACCTTGAAGGAGAACCTCTACTCAGCCGCACCTACAGGGTATTCGCCAATAAAAAGCCAATCATGCTGATCACTGAGAAGTTTCCGCTTAGAGAGGAAGCGCACTGATAATCCGGCGCATGTGAGTGGATTTGTTGAGCACGTAAAAGTGAATACCCGGCACACCCTGTTCGAGCAATTCGGTTGCCTGAGCGATACACTGATCTACCCCAATTTTCATCGCCTTGTCTTCATCATCCACAGCCCCCTTGAGTTGATCCTGCAAATCTCCGGGAATCTCAGCCCCACATAGAGACGCGATGCGCTGGATCTGCCCTGCCGAGAGAATCGGCATCAGACCCGGAACAACAGGTGCTGTGATATGGGCTGCGCGCACGCGATCGACAAAGCGAAAAAAGTAATCGTTATTATAGAAAAGCTGTGTAATAACAATATCCCCACCAGATTCAACTTTCCGCTTCAGATTTGCAATATCCGTATCGAAATCGGGCGCTTCGAGGTGTTTCTCGGGATATCCTGCAACAGCCAACCCAAACCCATCATCTTTCGGTTCTGCACTGCGAATATGCGCCACAAGCTCATTGCCGTATGCAAATCCATCTTTTGCGGGCACAAAAGTATCCTCTCCGCGAGGGGGATCGCCGCGAAGCGCGACAATATTGCGAATACCCTCTGTGCGAATCGCCTTCAGAATATCATCGATATCTGTTCGGGACGACCCCACACAGGTGAGATGACACGCCGCGGTCAGACCAAACTCATTCTGGATAAACGAGGCAATCTCCAGCGTTTTGGCGCGCGTAGAACCACCCGCGCCATACGTAACCGTCATATAACTGGGATTCAGCTTGAGCAAATTGGGAATAACCCGCGCTTTGAGGGCGCGCATACCACCCTGCGTCTGCGGCGGATAAATCTCAAAGGAAATGACCGGTTGATTGCCGGTAAAATAGTCTAAAAATCGCATAAAATAGGGCTGGGGCTGAGAGCTTATCTCCCAGCCCCTGAGCGTTAATACCGGTAATGACCGGGTTTGTACGGACCTTCGACGGACACGCCAATATAATCGGCCTGCTTCTGCGTGAGTTGGGTCAACTTTACACCCAGTTTTTCAAGATGAAGGCGCGCAACCTCTTCATCGAGGTGTTTGGGCAGGGTATAAACGCCGACTTCGCGCTGCTGTGCCCAAAGATCCATCTGCGCCAGCACCTGATTGGTAAACGAATTGGACATCACAAAAGAAGGATGCCCGGTCGCGCAGCCGAGATTGACCAGACGGCCTTCTGCGAGCAAAAAGATCGCACGCCCATCTGGAAACGTGTATTTATCGACCTGCGGCTTGATATTTTCGTGCACAATACCCGTATAATCGACCAGCTTATCGACCTGAATCTCATTGTCAAAATGCCCGATATTGCACACAATGGATTGATCGAGCATATTTTCCATGTGCTCAATGCGGATAATATCCGTATTGCCCGTCGTCGTAACAAAAATATTGGCTTCGGAAAGGGCATCTTCTACAGTCGTCACTTCAAACCCCTCCATCGCCGCTTGCAAAGCACATATCGGGTCGATCTCCGTCACCAACACGCGCGCGCCAAATCCGCGCATAGATTGGGCACAACCCTTGCCCACATCGCCGTAACCGCACACGCAAACGACCTTCCCTGCGACCATAACATCTGTCGCGCGCTTAATACCATCGGCGAGCGACTCGCGGCAACCATAGAGATTATCGAATTTCGATTTGGTCACCGAATCATTGACATTGATCGCAGGAAAAAGAAGAGTGCCGTCATCCCGCATCTGATACAGGCGGTGAACACCCGTTGTGGTCTCCTCTGACACGCCCTGAATATCCGCGGCCATATTGTGCCAAAAACGCGGATTGCGTTCGAGTTGCCGCCTGAGCACAGCATTGACAATCTCCAATTCGCGATTATCAGTCGGCTCATCGAGAATCGAAGGATCGTCTTCTGCCTGATACCCCCGGTGAACCAGCAGCGTCGCATCCCCGCCATCATCGACAATAAGAGTCGGTCCACCCTCCACAAAATTGAGTGCTTGCAAAGTGCATTCCCAGTATTCTTCCAGCGACTCGCCCTTCCACGCATAAACCGGCGTACCTGTTTCCGCAATCGCGGCAGCGGCGTGATCCTGCGTTGAAAAAATATTGCACGATGCCCAGCGCACATCGGCTCCCAGCACTTTGAGCGACTCGATCAACACAGCTGTCTGAATCGTCATGTGCAAAGACCCCATTATGCGAGCACCCTTCAGAGGTTTCTGATCTGCGTATTTCTCGCGCACAGCCATCAAACCGGGCATTTCGCGCTCGGCAATTGTGATCTCTTTCCGTCCAAAATCTGCCTGAGACATATCGGCGACTTTATAGAGCAGATGCGAATAATCGGGAATTTGAATATCAGTCGCGCTATCGGGCAACACTATATCGGCCATATTTTATCCTTTCTCTCGGTTGGCACACGCGGGCAGGGAACTCCCCTATCTGACCTGACAAATTGAGATGGGCGTTTTGATGCCGCGAAAATTGATTTCTGTGGGTTGGGAAATGTCAAAAACTTCATCGAGATTGTTCAATACGGATGTCGTTGCTGCAATTCCTTTGCGGACATTTGTTTCTGCCCATTCTCGGACAATAAATGCGATGTTGACCACTTCGCCTGTCACATCGGGATGGGCGTAATCGGGATGCCCCATTGCGCCCAAATAAATCTCACCACTACTCAAGCCGATAACCAGGTCCTCACTGATGAGCCGCTGAGAAAATGCCGCTGCCTGGACAGCGCGAAGCTGATGGTGAACGCCAGAAAAAAAACACAAAAATGCGTCTCCCATATATCTGAGCGGAACGCCATCGTGGCGCAAAACAGCTTCGGTCAGTTGAAACAAAATACCATTTGCCCAGGCTGCAAACTCCCGCGCTTCCATTTGTAATGATTTTTGGTATGCACCGACAACTGTAGAGGTGAAGATAGTAGCATCAAAAACATCTTGATTTTCGCCATGTGCATCCAAAAGCCAGTCCGTAGAAACGCCGAGCAATCTGGCAAGCGGTCCGAGAGTAGCAATATCTGGACCGTTTTCACCTCTTTCCCACTTGGAAACGGCCTGTGGGCTTACCTGCAGGGCATTGGCAATGTCGTTTTGCTTGAGACCAAGGCGTTCCCGTTGAGCGCGAAGGCGTTGGCCGAGTTCGGTGAGTAACATATTGGACTTTTTATCGCACGATGGGCGAACCGTTTGTAAAATAAAAATAACGAAGAGAGGACGATTGTGACAATAAAGAGATCGTTGAGTGCAATCGCTTTGCAGTTGAGAGCCGGTATAATATTATGCACACGCACAAGCATTAAACACGTCATTTGTCATTTCATCTTTGCCTTGTGAAAGCAGTTTTGTATATTAGTTATATTACATTAAAACATCCATCAAAGAAACAGGAGAAAAAAATGTTCAAAGTTGTAATTCTTCTCGTGGGAATGCTCACAGCCGGGTGTCAGATGCCCTCACTATTTGAAGGACAGACACAAATAAAACAATACGGCCGCGTAGTGGCAGAAGGGCAATACGACAGCGGCGATCGCACTGGGGTTTGGACATATTACGATACCGCAGGCAACGTGCGCGGGCAAGGCACATACCAAAATGGTGTCATGCAAGACGGGCTTGAAATCACATTTTACAGCAACGGACAGAAAAAAATAGAAGGCAACTGGACAAATGGTGTAAAAGACGGGTATTGGATATCTTATTTTAGAAACGGTGTAAAAAAAGAAGAAGGCCGATATTTGGAGGGGAAAAAAACGGGCGTCTGGCGAGAATACGATCCGTCCTCCTTTTACGCGATAGAAAAAGTATTCGAAGATAACAAACAAGTCGGCTGGCGAAAATTTGAGCTGGCGCGCGAGGGCAATCCATTTTAAGCGCGTATTAAATCGGACCTCCAGGGCTGTGCAAACATCGCACAGCCCTATTTTTTTAAACCGGCATACGACGGCCTGAATATTCGCGTCCAATACGCGCGATCTCTTCTCTGCCACCGGAAACCACGCGCACGCCCTCGTCTATTTTTGCGGTAACCGTCTCGGGACTACCCCCCTCGAGAAAAGCAACGCCATTTTCTGCACACGCGGCCTTCACGCGATCCCTCACCTCTTGCATTTCGGGTGGAAAAGGCGTTGGACGGTGCAAATACCCCATCGACATACTCAAATCACCCGGCCCCATTTCGGCAAACCCAATACCGGGCACCTTGAGAATCTGTTCGATATTGGACGCACCGCGCACATTCTCAATCTTGATGCCCAGCAGCAACTCGCCATCGGGATTCAGCGGATAGGGATCGGCCTTCTGAATGTACTCATCGCGGCTAACACCCCATATCGCTGCAGCAGACGATTCGGACCCCACGCCTCGCGTCCCCGTACTGAGGCCATGTCCAACACCACTTTTGTTAATGGGATAGCGACACGATTCGACAAAAGCGCGTATCGCATCGGGCGATTCCGCCTGACAGAGCAAAATACCGTGTACACCGCGCGCGAGAATCTGTCGAAATTGCCAGGCATTGTAGCGCACGATATTTTCCGACGCGCCCTCCACCGGAGCTTCAACAATAACAGCGGGCGTCCTGTGTCCACTATTTGTAGGTCCTCCGCTCACCAGACCGCGCATATAGTCGTCAAGCCCTCCCAGATTAAAAGCCCCGTGTTCCATACCCACATTGATATAATCCGCCCAGGTACTGGCATCATTCTGCCCCTGTTCAAACGTAAGCACATGCCCTGTGTGTGCCCCCGTGTAATAGATCGGTTGATCTTCTGAAAGCAATTCAACTGCGCGATTGACGCGATTGCCCATTGGAGTCTCCTTTAAAAAGTAAATGTGTGTATGTTCCAAACTTCAGCATGAAATATCTATTGAAACAAAATCGCAAGTCTTTTCTGTAACGGTGAAATTTTAAAAAAACTGTGGTTGCTTTTGCAGCGAAATGTTGTATATTATCCATAAGTAAGTAAATGGTTACTTAGCGAAATCAGTCTCAGCCACTGATGAACGCCCCCTGAGATTCGCGTCTCACTCTTTACTTCAACCTGCAACTTTACCTTTTTGAGGTCCGTTTATGAAACTCTCGGAATATGCGATCCAAAAGCCCATTACTGCTGTAATGATAGCGCTCAGTCTCATAGTCATGGGTTTTATTTCCCTATTCAGATTACCCCTCGAATACGCTCCCGACTTGCAGTATCCCAGGATGTATGTGAGCTTTTCATATCCCTCGTCATCGCCCGAAGAGATCGAAAAGAAAATTACCAAGCCAATCGAAGAGATACTGGGCACGATTCCCGGCATTGAATCACTCCGCGCGCGATCCTATGACAGTCGAGGTTATGTCTTCATGGAATTCGACTACGGTACCGACATGGATCTCAAATCTATTCAGGTTCGGGATCGCGTCGATCAAGTTCGGAACCAACTCCCCGAAGACCTCGAACGCATTGAAATGCGCAGATGGGACTCGGCAGATTGGGAAATTCTGGACTACAATATGATCTGGCTGGGCGATAATCAATCTGAACTTGCTACGGTATATAAAAACACAATCTTACCGCGTTTGCAACGCATCCCCGGGGTGGGCAATGTCGAAATGGAAGGCGCCGACGAAAGAATACTCAGAGTCGATGTCGATAAAAACCGCATGCACGCCCATGGCTTAGACATTCGCACCCTCAACAGAACGATACGCTCCAACAACATCAATATTTCCGGCGGTTATGTCACAGAGGGCAACAAACGCCTCGCGGTGCGGGCAGTGGGCGAATTTGATGAAGTGGATCAAATACGCGATCTCACGCTTCCCAATGGTCTGGAAATAAAAGATGTGGCGCAGGTGAGTTACGACTATCCGGAAAAGCGATATTTTGAACGCATGGACGGGCGCGATGTGGTCTCTATGGAAATTCGCAAAACCTCTACAGCCAATCTGGTAGAAACCTGCCGACTGGTCCGGGCAGAGTTAGACGCCCTTCAAGATGAAATTGGACGCGACAAATTGAGATTGCACTTGCGCCGAGACCAATCAGAAGCAGTGGTAAAGGGTATCGCCAGCCTGGGGCAATCCGCCATGTTGGGCGGCATGCTGGCTATTGGCATCATTTTTGTCTTTTTGCGAAACTTCCGCAGCACGCTCATTGTGGGGTCGGCCATTCCCATTTCGGTATTGTGCGTTTTCATGATCATGTATCTGATGCGGCAAGTGTTTGGATCAACTATCACGCTGAACATGATCTCGATGATGGGTTTAATGGTCGCCATTGGGATGCTGGTCGATCCAGCGGTCGTGGCTCTGGAAAATATTTATCGCAGGCGTTTCGATGTAGGCGATGGCACTCGAACCGCAGCGATTGAGGGCAGCCGTGAAATCGGCATACCCGTACTGGCGGCGGCACTGACGACAATATGTGTATTTGTACCCCTCATCTTCATTTCTGGCTCGTACAATACAATGTGGATGCGCGATTTTGCCATCACCGTGTGCATTGCAGTCGTAGCCGCACTATGCGTGGCTTTGACACTCATACCTCTGGCCTGCTCTCGAGCATTTTCAAATGCAGGTACTCGCGTCGATCTCTTCCTGAAAATTGGATTGGGCACTTTATTTGCCACAGGCGCGGCGTATCTCATATACCAGAAAGGCATTGTCGAATCGATCACCTGGCTCAAAGATAATACCCTGTGGATCTTGGGCGGACTTTCAACCGTGCCAATAGGCGCGTGGATCGCGCTGGGCGCATTTGCCGCCACAATCGGCTATCTCTATTTCCGGTTTCGACATCTCGGCCTCAAAGGTGTTTATACGCGCGTAATTAGCACAACCCTGCACTATCGCTGGACCACCGTTGTCGTCGCGACATTTATCCTCTTTGGCGGCATATACATCTTTACCAAAATTGAAGTACAGCGCTATCGCTACCAACCCGACCGCATGGTGGGTTATATGGTGGAAATGCCGCGAACGTACGATATCGACGACGCACTCGCGCTTTTTAAACAGATTGAAGCCATTATCATCCCGCACAAGGAAGAACTGGATATCGAAGCGATAAAAACGCGATTTAGTACCCGACGTGGCAATACGATTTATTTGTACTTAAAACCCGTCGAAGAAAGCCCGCTCAGCACAGATGATGTAAAAAAACAGGTAAGTGCTTTGTTGCCCAAAGATATCCCTGGCGTGCGTTTTAAGGCTGGCTTCAGGCGTGGTGGCAGCAGTGCCACGGGCGTCGGAGTAGAAATCAAAGGGCGAAATCCCGAAGTGCTGGCGATTTTAGCTGAAGATATTCGGCTGCGAATGGACGATATCGAGGGCATTCACGACGTGGAAACCAGCCTGGAAAGTGGCGCAGAAGAAATCAGGGTATCGGTGAGGAGAGACCGCGCGCAACAATACGGCCTGTCACCGCAGCAAATAGCCACAACAGTTGCCACGGCATTGGGTTCTCGTGGAAATAGCAAATTCAAAACGCCAGATGGAGAAATCGACATTGCGCTGCAATTGCGGGAAGAGGATCGCGCCACGCTGGACCAACTCAAGACCCTCTCCTTTGAAAACAACCGCGGCACTATGATTTCATTTGCCAGCCTGGCCGACTTTGAATTGACCAAAGGTCCCCAATCCATCGAGCGTCAGGATCGAATGTCAACCGTAACCGTATTTGCAAATACGGAAGCATCGGAGGTGCAAAAGGTCGGTTATGAAATGCGCGACCGCATGGACGCCATCCCATTGCCCAATGGGTATAGCTGGCAAATGGATCGACGGTTCCGTTATATGTCTTCTGAAGAGGGTGAAACAAATTTCACTATGATTTTCGCGGCACTGCTCATTTATCTCATCATGGCATCGCTATTTGAATCGTACATCCATCCATTTACCATCATGTTTTCCATCAGTTTTGCATTTATAGGCGTCGCATTGGGACTTTACATATTCGGCATTGCGCTGGACAGCAATGCGACTTATGGATTGCTCATTTTGTTTGGCATTGTGGTCAACAACGGCATTGTATTAATCGACCACATCAATCGCTATCGCAAGCAGGGGCTATATCGAAGGGATGCGATCTTGCGCGGTGGACAAGATCGTCTGCGTCCCATTTTAATGACTGCAACCACGACTATCCTGGGGCTTACGCCACTGGTTATCCCGATGATTTACGGCAATGCCGAAGGCAATGCCAGACGCTGGGGACCAATTGGTCTGGTCATTATCTCTGGCCTCTCGATCTCTACTATCCTCACCCTCGTCATCCTGCCCACCATATATTCGCTCATGGATGACCTGTCGGGATATACAAAGCGGATTGTGGCCGTGGCAAAAAGAGCCTGAATCGCATCAATACCTTAAAAAAAGCGCTGTGCAGAGCACTTCTGCACAGCGCTTTGTCATGTACTAAAACAGATAACCCTCGTCCTACTCTCCAAGTGAAATATCGACGGAAGGACGCAACGCAGCACAGGTCTTGAGCACGGGGTGGATGGGATGTGTGAGAAAGGCTTCGAAGACCTGTCTATCGAGATCTGCCCCCGTATCAATGGCGACAAAGGCTTGCTGTGTGAGCAAATAGTCGAAGCGAGGTGCCCATTTGCGCGCACCCAAACGCGCGGTTGTCGAGCAATTGTCAATCATATAAGCCACGCCGCGATAGTGCATATAGGGATTGAGAGAATCCACACTTTCGATAACGGATTCATTGGCAATCTCGGACCACGCGTGACCCTTTTCAGATAGAATATCGCATTGCGCCACCATAACCGCGCAATAAACGCCTGCGGTGAACGGATTGACGGGAATATCTTCTTCAACGCGCCTGGCGCGCACGCTCTTGCCCACCTCCCACATGCGCGTACCGTCAATCTTCCCCATAGGATAACGCTCAAAGCGTTTATTTGCCGCAATCACACTGCGAATTTCATCGCCGCCTGCAACATCGTCGTAGATCTCGAGCAAAACTTCAGCCGCAGGGTGATAAGATGCACAATAGGCTTTCTCAAATTCGACCTTGCCCACATCGTCAAAACCCTCGTACACCGCGAGAATACCCTGCTTGGAAATGATTTTTGAAATGGGACCAGTAATGGACTCGCACGATTCGTCAAAAGCGTCTTCCTCGCTCATCCCCTGAAATGTGTAACGACGGTAAAGACATTCCACCACGCCGTGTACAGCGCCGAGAAGGATGCCGCGTTCGCCATAGATATCGGAGAGATATTCCTGTTCCAATGTGGTCTGAAACGTAAAAGGCGCACCCAGAGCAATAGACCATCCAAGAGCAATATCGGTAGCATTGCCGTCGATATCCTGCACCACTGCAAACGAGGCATTGATGCCCGCACCGTTGACTTCTTTACCCTGTTCGTACAGGCGGCGCACAGAAGGCCCCATGCCTTTGGGACAAACAGCGATCACATTCACATTGTCGGGGAATTTGGTCCCCGCAGTTTTCAGGTGACCGAGCAAAAACCCATGTGATAGACCGAGCGTAGCACCGGGTTTGAGGCGATCAAAAATAGCCTGATGGTTCTCTGCCTGCGCTGCATCGGCGATGAGCAAAAGCACCAGATCCGATTCCGCGATGACCTGATACATCTCTCCCAAAGTGCCATTGGCTTCGGTAAAACCGGCGGCTTCGGCGTCCTCAACTGAGGACGAACCGGGCCGCAGTCCCACTTTGACCACAACCCCCGTTCCTTCCAGAGACTCACGCAAATTTTGTGCCTGAGCAGGGCCCTGTGATCCCCAGCCGATCACGCCAATCTGGTCAATATCTTTGAGGGCCTCTGGCAATTTGTGGAAAAGATCGCGCCCACCACGCACAATCCTTTCTCGCGTGCCAGCGAGGTCAATAGTCTCGGTTTCAAAAACATTGCTGGAAAAATCCAAATTCATGAGAAACTCCTTAATGGTAGGTATTAATAGTTTGCAGATTGCAAAAAGCAAAGTATGAACTATATTTAAAAAAGAAAAGACTTCTATTAAAAGCAACTAAATTCACCAAACAGGTCATCTCTATGGCTGAAACATTCGACACAGCAACACTCAATCGCGCAACAGATATTGCCAAAGGACTTTATCCACATCAGGTAGAGGGAATCGCGTTTTTGATGGGACGGCGGCGGTCGATCTTAGCCGATGACATGGGGCTGGGCAAAACGCGGCAGTCCGTAATTGCCATGTCACAAACCGAACCTCAGGGACCGTATCTGGTGATTTGTCCGGCGACAGTGAAACGCAATTGGGCGAGAGAAATTGCGGTAGTTCTACCTCGTGTACAAACATGGATTATTGGACCGGACGATCCCCCTGAAGCGGAGTTTGAGGATTGGGCGATTGTCAACTACGATATCCTGGGCAAGCACATCAATGCGTTATGCGCACTGGGATGGAAAGGCGTTGTCTTTGACGAGGCGCATTATTTAAAAAATCACCGCAGTCAGCGACACAAATTTTCTATACAACTGGTAAAGCAATTGCCCGAAGAAACAGTGGTGCATATCTTAACGGGCACGCCCCTGACGAGTCGTCCAAGGGATCTCTTTCCATTGCTACAACTTGCTCGGCATGCTCTGGGACGCAGTTTTATGGGATTTGCAAAACGGTATTGCGATGCGTATAAGGGGGAATATGGCTGGGTAACGGATGGTGCGAGTAATATCGAAGAACTAACCGTGCACTTACACGGAATTATGTTGCGGCGGACCAAGAATCAGGTCCTGGATTTGCCGCCCAAAATACGGACATGGTTAGATGTGGATGTATCGAGTCGGGTCGCGCATCGAATGAGCACAGCCGTTCTGGGTCTCCTGCGGAAATATTCTCGACGAGGGGTGCGAGAGGCTTTAGAAGAATCCCACTCATCTGAAGAACGGGGACGCGCGCTGGGACAGTTGACAAGGGCAAGGCTTCGCCTGGCGACATCCAAAGTGCGAACGACATTGCCCTTTGTAGAAAATGTAGTAGATCAGGGCGAAAAAGCGATAGTATTTTCGTGCTTCTTGCGCCCACTGGAAATTTTAAAAACAAAATTCGGAGATCAAGCCGTAGTCATTACAGGTGAAGTGCCGGTAGCACAACGGCAAGAAAGGGCGGATCGGTTTCAGGAAGACGATGATGTGCGATTGTTGCTGGCAAATATCACAGTGGGTGGCGTGGGGCTAAACCTGACAGCGGCTCGCCAGGTCATTTTTAACGATCTGGACTGGGTACCCGTCAATCACTGGCAAGCCGAAGATCGGGCTTATCGCATTGGACAGACCGGTATGGTAAATGTGACTTATATGGTTGGACGCGATACAGTCGATACATTTGTACGCACAGTGCTGGAAACAAAAGCAGATTTGATCGATCAGATGGTGGAAGGCAGCGCACTACCCGAAGATTTCCATCGCGACGTGATGGGTGAAATGCGACGCATTATGGATGTATTGCAAGATGCCTTGCCAGAGGATATAGACAGCGCACAAGTGGGCGAAGTGTTGCGCGAGGCAAGCGCGGCTTTTCGAGAAGCGCATGCAGAGACATTTGGTACTGGAGAACGGGTCGAAAGCCAACAACCATCTCAAGAAGCTATTGAGATTTTGGCACGGGTGTTGAGTGGACCCAAAATTGCAAAATATCGCGCGGAAAGTTCGTCACGGCCAGGGGCTTTTTACGAATTGGAAGTAGATGGAAACGACGTGTCATGTGCCTGCCGTGGATTTCAATACAGAGGAAATTGTCAGCACTCACGCGCATTGAAGGCCGCACTTGTGAAAGGAGAAGAATTGCCCAAAGGATTCAGCGAGGTAGATTCTTAAAAGTTATAAAACAATTCTCTCCTTTCTCTGTTCGTGTAAAGCATCTACCAGACGATCTACATGGTCAAAGCCATTGCAGATATGAGTGGAAACGCGCATCCAGTAAACCCTATCGCTCTTTGCAATCGGCACAGTAATCCGGTATCGCTCATAAAGATCCAGATCGTCGAATCCGAAAAGATGGAAAGCTGAGATCGATCCAGATAGATCTGACACGGAAGGCGTGAGCTGTTTTGCCCAGCCAGTTGCAGCCAAACGATCCCGCAGATACGCCGCCAGTTGTTGCCCTCGTTCCCGAATCCGATCTTTGCCAACCGCCTCTTGAAATTCAACCGCTGTCCCTACAGCCGCAAAACACGCCTGATCCCGGGTGCCCCAGTTCTCAATCCCCCACATAAACGGACGGTCATTGATCCGCAGAATGTCGTCTGCCCCCCTCTTCGCGCCTTCCCGGCTGTATCCCCAACTCACTACAACGTGATTGAGTCGCTCTTGCATTGAAGATGATGCATAAAGCAAACCCGTGCCTTTGGGTGCACAGAGCCATTTGTGACAGTTGCCGCCGTAAAAATCGCAACCGAGGTCCTGCAGATCCAGCGGGATCATCCCCGGGGCATGCGCGCCATCTACTGCAATCAGCGCACCGCGGTCGTGCGCCAGTCGGGTCAGCGCTTTAATCGGAGTGATCAAACCAGTACGAGTGGTAATATGGCTGCAAAAGATCAGCCTTGTACGATCTGTAAATTCAGCCTCAAAAGCGTTCAGAATATCTTCGGGATGTTCGGGAGGAATGGGAATTTCGGCACGCTTGACCACCACACCATAGCGGCGTTCAGCCAGATGCAGACAGTTGTCAATCGCGCCGTATTCCTGATTTGAAGCCAGAATTTCATCGCCCGGTCGCCAATCCAGGCCATGCACAACCATGTTGATAGCCATAGTAACATTGGTGGCAAAAGCAATATCCTCTGCCGGCGCATTGATAAACGCCGCCAGGCGGGCACGAGATTTATCTACAACGCTGTTGTATTCCGCCCGATGCCTTGTAGGATTGCGTTCAACATCCTCCAATATTTCCAGCATCTTCTCAAACACGGGCCTGGGCTGCGAACCAAAAGAGCCAGTATTGAGATAAACTTCATCTGGCGCAATCATGTACTGCTTGCGAATCGACTGCCAGTAAGCCTCCTCCTCTACTGAAGTCTGCCAGGCCGTATGAAGATGGGGCACAGACACCTCCTACACCGAGGATCGCGCTTTGTACCATGCGAGAACGGCGAGAATGAGAGGAACGAGACCAAAGAGAACCATGAAAATTCCATTGACCTGATAAATGCTGGGATCGTATTTGAGATAGCGAATGCCAACAAAAATAATTGAACACCAGAACGTCACAGCATAAAAAAGCAGATTGAAGCGGATATACTTCAAAATGAGGAATGCCACAATCAGCCAATAGGGAACGCTTTTGGCGAGAAGAATGCCCGCGTGGTAAAAGTCTTTTGCTGGCGAGACCACCGATTGAAAAATGAGTACGAGCACTACGCCGAGAATCAGCAGATTTATCTTGCCTATCACGCGCCAAAAGACGAACAAAACACCGAGTACACCGAAGGGAGCCAGGAGTATAAAGTTGACTTCGTTGATGAGTTCACCAAATGCGGGCAGATAACTATTGATACCGGGTGGCGAGCCACCGCCTGCGGTGAGATAATCACCGAGATAGGTGAGGGTGATATAAGACGAAAAAATGCTGCTACCTCTCATAATACCCAAACAGCACACGACCAGAAAGACAACCTGCCACCAGAGTCCCACGCTATTTATTTTCAGGCGAAGCACATCTATCCAATCGGAAATTTGCATCTCATGGGGGCGTTCACGACGATATATGGTATCGCCAAATGCACTGAGTAAAAAAACCATGATCGCAGCAATAACAAGTCCTATGACGAAGCCAATGAGTTTATCTCCGAGAAAGGTGCTCATCGCTTCACTGGTATTATAACCTGCGTAGAACGCAGTCAGATTATTGAGTATGGCGAGCACATAACATACACTGGCCAAAATGCCAACCCAAATGGGCAAGCGCCAGTTGACATGTCCATCGCGATAAGCGCGCAAAAAGAAAATAATGGCGAGCACAGCGGCGACAATCACTGCAATCGTCGAGACAGTAGAGACAATCGTACCTTTGGCCGTGCGTTCTCGCAATTTGCGCAAAAACTCTTCGGGTGCTTTGTAGTATGCGTTTGTCTGACCGATTTGATCGCCCTGTACAGAGGCAGTAATGCGAAATTCTCCCTCTTCAACTTTAATATCCGTGCGCTCCCACACAAAACTGTGGTCCATCCGATTTTCGCGTTTTTGCGAGCGGGCTTCAAGGCGTTTGTAAATCGCGGTATCTGTCACATCTCGCCGTAAATATTCGGACAGAAAAGACTCGGCGATCTGTTGCGCTTCTTCCGTACTGAGTTCTGCGCCCTCTCGACTTTCGGGAACATAATGCGAGATGCGGCAAAAATCGCCATTGCCATCAATACTGATAGTGAGTTCTTCTTTTTCAAGTGGTTTGAACCATCGCACCCGCCAGCGCCACGATGCCGTGTGTTCGGCAGCGAGCGTATCCGCACGCGCCAGATCGACATTTCGGATGAGATGTGTAAAATGGCCGGATCTAAAACTGCTGGAAAACGACGTGGTGCGTTGATAGCCTTCGAGATCGAGACCGAGTTGACGCCGGATATCCTCTGCCTTCTCAATCGCCGCGGCTCGCGTAATAATGGACTCGCGGGCGTATTTGGCAAATCCCGGGAGATCGGATATGAAATACACAGCCCAACCGATCAGACCCAAAATACCAAAAACTACGAGACCACTCTTTGGAATGAGATAATCTGCAGGCGTTTTGCGCTCGACTTCGGGTTCAGGGGGTAGTTCGGGTTCGGAAATCGGTGTTTCAGATACTGGCTTCTCTGGCGCTTCAGGGAGCGAAACCTCTTCGGGCTCCTCAATCTCTTTATACCGCCCCGTAATCACACCAAAAATAGCGGGAATAGCTGGAATAAAGATAATCGCAACCGCCAGAATGCCCGAGACCTTGAAGTAGAGACTATCGGACTGCACCATCGGATAAATGCCGAGAAAACAATTGTACACATAATGAGAAATAATGGTTGCCCAAACGCCATAGCGCAAAAACACAATACCAAAGATAACGCCAACCACGGTGAGTTCGAGACCGCGAATATAAATAGGCTCCTGCGGATAATTCGCGTGCAAAAAGGCCCACACAATCGCGGGAATGAGAATGGCCAACCAGGGTTTTTTTAGCCAGCGAATGAGCAAGGAAATAGCAAGCAGGCGGAAGAGAAATTCTTCTGAAGTTGCGGCGACGAGACCGATAAGCAAGGGATAGATCCACGGCAAATAAGTACTATACGTATTACTGTACTGTGTCATCGCCGCGGGAGACCAGACCCCCAGATAATCATTGCCCAAAATGTAAAAAATGGTCACATATCCCAGGTGGGCAAATGCAAGCCCATAACCGATGAGGGTGATGCGAGCAAATCTTGAGGATCGCCAGCCGCGTAGAGACAGACGCGCGAGTGGATTTTTCCAACCTTCTACATCCTGGGCAGCAGCCCCCCCGGCTGCGCCAGATAGGGTAATCATGATTCCGCTGAGCACGGCACTCAATAGACAGGTATAAAAGATAAAGGTGAGAATAAAGGAAACAAAGGACTGCGTGGTATCGTAACCAAAGCGCGTGATCGGATAGCCATTAACGGCACCGAGAAAACTGGTAGCAGCCACGAGAATGCCCACGCCAAGAGCAGCGCGCCATATCAATGTGCGCTGGCGATATTTTCGCACAAGCACGACAACCATTGCAATGCCCAGTGCGAAAGCGAAAACCGAAGCAATAGTGGTAAGCAGCCCTGCACGCGAGCGAATTTCTCGATAATTGCGCGAAAAAGTTTCGGGCACTTTGAGGTATTCGGCAAAATAGCCTGCTTTGTCGCCCTTAACCGTAACGCTCAAGCGGTAGTGTCCATCATCGCCCACGACAAAATCTTTTTTTCGAAAAGTAAAAGTGTGATCCATCCGATTGGGACGCTCAATGCTCGACGCTTCGATAGGCTCGTAATCGCCGAGTTGAAAGCCCTGCACATCGGCCAGAAAGGTTTCGGCAATGGCGCGGGCATCTTCTTCTGAGAGACTCGCACCTTCGTCAGATTCGAGAATGCTGTGTGTAAACCCTACGATACGTCCACCGGGATCAATACGCACGCGGAGTTCTTCTTTTTGAAGCGGCTTAAACCAGCGGATATTCCAATACCATATCGAGACCCATTCGCGCACGAGTCGGTTGGTTTCCTCAAGACCCAGGGTGCGTTCGAGAAAAACCTGAGACAGGCTGGAGTACGAGAAGACCTGAGCACTTTCGTAATCCTTGAGATCATAACCCAGGCGGTTAAGATACACTTCGGCAGCCTGATGTGCTTGTTCTCGATCAACGCGAAAATTGAGCGAAGCAACGGGAAGCGCGCGGTCAAAAAACTGGATATAACATGTAAGACCGAGCGCCCCTGCGATCAGGAAGCAAACGATCCAGACAGCATCGCGTCGAGTCATAAAATTCTCCTTTGAAAGTTTTGGCGCGAAATCGCCTTAACATAATGAGATGATATGCCAAAAACAAGGGATATGATATGCTAAATTTGCTTGACACTGCAAAGACACCTTGTTAAATTTTCGGTCCTTCAGGGAATTTTGAAGATTGTTTTACAATTAAACCTGGGGTAGTAGCTCAGTCTGGTTAGAGTACCGGCCTGTCACGCCGGTGGTCGCGGGTTCGAGCCCCGTCTACCCCGCCATCTTGCCAAAAAGCTCGACGCATACAATGTGTCGAGCTTTTTGGCGTGTACTGTTTGGGAGGAAAAGTTAGAAATTTATGTCCGTTGACAGATTGTACAACAGAATCAAAAACTCGCCGCCATTTAAAGACCTGTCACAAAAACTGGAATCGGGAGATCGGGTCATAACCATGCGAGGAGGATCCGGATCGCTATCGGCATTTGCCATCGCGTGGATTGAAGAAACCGTACCTGGTCCCATAGTAGTCGTATGTCCAGATGAGGACCGCGCCGAGGCATTGCGCAATGATTTGGAGCGGCTGCTGGACGAAGAACACGTGGGGTACTTTCCGAGTTGGGATGTAGCTCATTTTGACGGGCGTTCCCCGCACCTCGATGTGGTGGGATTGCGGATGGAGGCACTGGACCAGTTGCACCGGGAAGCCAGTGGCATTGTGGTCACATCCATCGAAGCCTTGATGGGACACACCTTGCCCCCGGACCTCTTTGACTTGAGTGTAAAAACGCTTCGCCTGGAACAGGAAGTTTCCCCTTTAGATCTCGCGGACCATCTGGTGGAAATCGGATATGAACGGGTAACAACTGTAGAAGGTGTGGGGCAATTTGGGATGCGCGGCGGCATCCTCGACATTTGTTCATTTGGCAATACAAATCCGGTCAGACTGGAGTTTTGGGGCGATGAAATCTCATCCATCCGGGCATTTGATTTGGGCACTCAGCGGTCTATCGCACAATTGGATGAAACGCGCATTTTGCCCTGTCGGGAAAGTGTACTTCCCCTGACAATGGCAGATATTTATCTGGAAAATCTGGAAATAGCAGAACGGGATTTGGGCATTGAATTGCCCGAGGTGCGAAACTTACTGGAACGCGAAGGCATTTTTGAAGGACAGGAACATTACCTGAGTGTGTTATACGGCGAGCGAACGGGCCTGTTGGATTACGTGCCCGAAGGATGCTGGCTCGTCCTCGATGACCCGGATGGCATCGCTACTGCTGCAGATAACGCATGGCGCGCGTGCGAACAAATCGCACAGCGACAAAAAAAGCGGCGGGCGGAAACAGAACCCTTGCCAGTGCAATGTGTACTCCGACAACCGGAAACCGTACTTCGGCAACTGGAACACATGCCCAGAGTCTTGAATCGCGCACTGGGAGGGGCATCTGAGGAAGTAGTGGATTTGGGCGGACAGAGTGGGCGACACTACGAAGGCCATGTACAGCTATTAAAAGAGGATTTGCGAAAGTACTGGTTGGACGCTTATGAAGTGGTCATTCTGTGTGAAAGTGATGGGCAAAAAGCGCGATTGGAAGAAATTCTGGAAGAAAGCGCCGATGTGGTCTCTCTGTATGTAGGCACGCTACAATCCGGATTTACATACCGTTTCGGCAAAGTCTTTTTAATCAACGATCACGAAATTTACAGCCGCGTACATCGCAGACGACGGTATCGCCGCTTTCAAGATGCACAGCCCATCAAGACAGTGTCCGCTCTTCAGCGAGGCGATTTTGTCGTACATGTAGATCACGGAATTGGCCGGTTTGAAGGCGTGGAGCGAATTGAAATAGGCCGCATATCCAGCGATTGTCTGACCATTGGATATCGGGATGGAGATCGGGTTTTTGTACCGGTAGATCAGATGAATCAGGTGCAAAAATATTCCGGACAAGATGGCGTAGTACCCGTATTGAGCAAATTGGGCACAGTAGCCTGGGAGAGGCTAAAGGAAAAGACGCGCAAAGCGATATTCAAAATGGCAGCGGAACTCGTGTCATTATACGCCGAACGCAAGGCGCAACCGGGCACGGCATTTTCACCTGATGGATCAGAAATGAACGCACTGGAAGCCTCGTTTCCCTATCGCGAAACCCGGGATCAACAAGAAGCGATTGACGCCGTGCGAAAAGATATGGAAGCGCGGTCAGCAATGGACCGATTGATCTGTGGCGATGTGGGATATGGCAAAACAGAAGTGGCGATTCGCGGGGCGTTTAAGGCAATTTTAGATGGCAAACAAGTAGCAGTGCTCGCCCCCACAACCATTTTGGCGCAGCAACATTATCGCACATTCTGCGAACGGTTTTCCGAATTTCCCATCCATATAGCGGTCCTGAGCCGCTTCCGCACGCGGGCCGAACAAATGCGAACTCTTGAGGCGATGAAGAAAGGCACCGTAGATATTGTGGTGGGCACACATCGGTTATTGTCAAAAGATGTCAACTTCAAATCCCTCGGTCTTCTGGTCATAGACGAAGAACACCGCTTTGGGGTGCGGCACAAAGAGAGGTTAAAAGAAATGCGGCGCCTGGTGGATGTATTGACGCTTACCGCCACACCAATTCCGCGCACCCTGCACATGTCGCTGATGGGCGCGCGCGATATGTCTGTCATACAAACCCCGCCCAAAGACCGCTTACCAATTCAGACTGAAGTGCTGGCTTTTGAAGAAGACCGCATAGCCGAAGCGATCTTACGGGAAGTAGATCGCAGTGGACAGGTTTATTTTGTCCACAATAGAGTTCAATCCATGCACGCGATGATGGGTTTTCTCACTCGCTTGCTACCGCAGGTGCGTTTTGGCATGGGACACGGACAGATGCCCGAACGGCAACTCGAAAAAGTGATGATGGACTTTTTTGAGCATAAATACGATGTTCTGGTCTCAACCATGATCGTGGAATCCGGGCTGGACATTCCCAACGCGAACACGCTAATCGTAAATCGGGCAGATCGCCTGGGATTGGCACAGTTGTATCAATTGCGTGGTCGGGTGGGACGATCGAATAAGCGGGCATATGCGTATTTATTTGTACCGTCGTGGCAAGCACTCAAAAAACCAGCGGTCAGGCGATTGCGCGCCATCGAAGAATTTTCGGATTTGGGATCGGGTTTTCACATTTCAATGCGAGATATGGAAATCAGGGGCACGGGCAACTTGCTCGGCGCGCAGCAACACGGACATATCGCAGCCGTGGGATTTGATTTATACACGCGATTGCTGGACGAAGCCGTGCGGCAAATTAAGGGCGATGAGACCGAACCCGCGATTGAACCAGATGTACAGATATCCGTCTCGTCGTATATTCCAGACGACTATATTCCCGATACAGATCAAAAAATGCAGTTTTATCAGCGATTGGGCCAGATACGGCAAACTGTGGAAGTCCTGGCAATAGAGGAAGAACTCGTGGACCGCTTTGGACCTTTGCCCGAGCCCACAACTGCATTATTAGACATCTTACAAGTCAAAATTTTGGCCCGCCAACTCAGGTTGTCGCTGTTGCAAATCGGACAGATCATGACAATGACCCTGTCGCCTGACAAACCGCTGATGCGAACGGATATTGAACGAATGGTGACACAGTCACCACTCCCCCTGGAATTTGTCCTGGGAGATCCGCCAAAAATAGAAGTCGCGCTAATGGGAAAGGGACCACAATCGCGGTTAGAATCGGCTAAAAATGTGTTGCAGAGCCTAATTTGAAGGCGTATATTCGATTAGTCGGAACCTTTTTTATTGTCAATAGTTTAGAGCCACATACGGGGATATGACCGCAATGGGGGATCGCGTTTTGAAACGGGCGCGGTATTTGAAAATTGGCTTGATAATCTGCCTGATTGGCCTGTGGGGATGTGAGAGACCACAAAAAGTTTCCGTCGTGGCACAAGTGGGGAATAGCTATCTGACCACAGAAGCATTTGAGAGGCGTATTCCCACCCCGTTTGCAAGCACAATTTCGCCCAAAGAAAAACAAAAATTGGTCGAAAATTGGATTGAGGAAGAACTCCTCTATCGAGAAGCTATAAGACAAAAACTCGACCAGGACGCCGAACTATCGGATCGCATTGATCGCGCTGTTAGACAACTGTTAGCGAACGAATTAATGACCCGCGCATACGCACGCAACGCCGAAATCTCAGAGGATGAAATTCTCGCCTATTACGAAGAACATCGAGCAGATTTTGAACGCGATCAACTCGAACTCAGGGTACGGCACCTCATTGTGGCAGATCGGAATGCACAGACTCGGGCGTGGGACCGGCTGCAAAAGGGTGAATTTTTTGAGCAGGTGGCACGCGAAGTTTCTATCGATCAGTCGGCTGTAAATGGCGGCGATCTGGGATATTTTACCGAAGATATGGTCACCGCCTCTTTCTGGACAGCCTGTCGGGAAGCCAAATTGGGGCATCGGATACGCACACGCACTGAGTTGGGCTACCATATCATTGAGGTAATGGATCGGGACGACGAGGGCTCAATACGCGATTTGGTCGATGTGCGCGGCGAGATTCAGCAACGCATCCTGACCGAGCGCCGACGCGAGCAACGCGCAAAAATGCTGGCCGAACTCAAAGAGCGGACTGAATGGTCAGTGGATTGGAAGCAATTGAATAGAGCACAGTGAGGATTGGACGGGCTACTGATTACTAATACAAGGAATTTATCGACATGAAAACGCTATTTATCAACTTGCTAATTGGGTTATTCCTGCTCGCGGGTACAGCGCGTGCAGAGCCTATCTTATTGGATAAAATTATAGCGGTAGTAGATGACAAAATTGTGTTGCGATCTGATGTGGAGAACAAGCTGCGGATGGAATTGATCGGTCGAAGAATTGATGTGCGCACCGTGCCGCAGGCAGAGCTTGAGAATATGTTTAATAAAGTTCTGGAAAATGAAATTCAGCGCAACTTATTACTGGTCAGGGCGCGAGAAGATAGCATTGAGGCAGATGACGAGCGCGTGGAAGAAATGGTGCGCGCACAGATTCGCTACATTAAGGAACAATTTGGCGCAGAGGCATTTGCTGAAGAGCTAAAAAAGGAGGGATTGACCGAGCGACAGATGCGAGACCAGTACAGAGAGCACTTTCGCAATCAGTATTTGGAAGAGAGTATGTATGGACTGCTGTCGCAGCAGGTTAAAGTGTCGCCCCGGGATATAAAGGAATTTGAAGAAAAATACCGCCGTGGTGAGTCGGGTAGCGTGTCATTGAGTCATATTTTTATTGAACCTGCTGCATCGACAGAACAGCAGGACAAAATTCGCCCCCAGGCAGAAGCGGTTTTAGAACGCATTCGGGCAGGTGAAGATTTTGCAGCGCTGGCAAAAGAATACTCACAAGACCCTGGCAGCGCGTCTCAAGGTGGGGATCTGGGCTTTTTTGGGCGCGGCACCATGGTACCTGCATTTGAAGACGTTGCCTTTAGTCTCAAAGCCGGCGAGGTTAGTGACCTCGTACAATCGCAGTTTGGCTTTCACATTATTCGCGTAGAGGAAACCTCAGGCGATCAGGTGCGGGCGCGTCACATTTTGTTTTTGTTGCAAAAAGACGAAAAAGCCGGTCAACAAAAGGCAATGGCGTTGTATCAACAGATTAAAGATGGGGCTGATTTTGCCGAACTTGCGCGCGAGCATTCCGACTTTGAAGAAACAGCATCGCGCGGCGGATTTTGGAGGGACGACCTTACCAGGGAAAATCTTCCCCCCGAAATTGCAGATGTGGTGCGTACACTCAAGCCGGGTGATGTGAGTTTGCCCGTAAAAATGGAAGGCGGTTGGAATATATTCCGCTTCAATGACGATGCCGCAACATTAGAGAAATTTGCAGGACAGGAACGCTTGCAGGAATTATTCCGCGAGAAACTGGCAGAAACGCGGGCGAAATTATATGTGGATGTGCGGTTGGAATAGGAAAGTATGAGATTAGATATCTATCTAAATACGTGTTGTCTGGTGCGGCGTCGATCAGAGGCCAAACGAGCGTGTGATAATGGGATTGTAGCAGTAGATGGGCAAGAGGCCAAAGCGAGTCGCGTCTTACGCGCAGGGCAAAGGGTGAGCATTGCGTTTTCCGACCGTCTGTTGGAATTTGAGGTATTGGCGATTCCACGGGGCAATGTATCGCGGAAGCGAGCACCTGAATATTATCGCGTTATTCGGGATGAGGCACGGGCACCAGAGTTTTTTTAAAACGCGACCCCGTCAGAACGAAAAAAAGTAGAAAGGCAAAGGCCGGCACGGGCTGGCCGTTTTTCATTTTATGCAAAACTTCAAAACTGAGGCAACCCCGTATAGCCGCTTAGCGACCATTTACGATTATGTAATGCGACATGTGGATTACGTGCATTGGGCGCATTATGTGTCGTCACTGCTCGCACGACACAAAGTGAAACCCAACCGCATATTGGACCTGGCCTGCGGCACGGGCAGTCTGGCAATTGAGCTATACCGTCAGAAGTTTGATGTAATGGGTGCGGATGGTTGCCGGGAAATGCTGGATGTGGCTAAAAATAAAACGCGTAAGTTGCGCTATGCCATTCCATTTTACCATCGCAATTTGCTCGATTTGGACGATTTGCCCCCGTGTGATGCGGTATTGTGCTTGTACGATAGCATCAACTATTTGATGTCACCTGAAATGATTGCGCTTGCTCTGGAAGAAGTGCATCGCATTGTAAATCCCAACGGGGTTTTTGTGGTCGATATCTGTACAGAGAGCAATTCGAGGCAATACTTCTGCAATATGGAGTCAGAAGATTCGGGAGACGGATTTTCATATCGGCGGCACAGCTATTACGAGAAGGGTGTGCAATACAACAAATTTGATATTCACTTTGAAGACACGAATGAAGTGGTCAAAGAAGTACACCAACAGCGTATTTATTCTTTGGAGACGATTGTAGAAATTTTAGATAAATCGCCTTTTGAAATGGTGGGGGCTTATGGTGGATTTGGATATGCACCGCCGACGGAACATTCGGACCGGGTGCATTTTGTTCTCAAAAAATAGTTTAATTGGAACTGCTGATGCAGTTGTACATTATGCCAGTAATTAAATTACAAAACGCGTGTGTCGAGCAACGGGGCCAACCGATATTGATCGATGCCAACACAGAGATCAATCAGGGCGAATTCGTCTATCTGATCGGACACACAGAGGCGGAAAAACGCGCGCTATTCGAACTGATTATATTTGAGGAATTACCCAGTTCGGGTGTGGTATCTGTGGGAGAATACGACTCGCGGCAAATGCGAAAAACGGATATCCCGCGATTGCGACGGCAAGTGGGCGTAGTATTTCAAGACTTCAAACTATTGCACCATCGCACAGTATATGAAAATGTGGCCTTCGCGCTTGAAGTAACAGGCGTTTCGCGGCGTCGGATCAAGCGCAAAACACAGGCGATATTATCGGATGTAGATTTGTTGCATAAACGCCATGCGTATCCAGATGAGTTGTCGGCTTATGAACGGCTGCGAGTAGCAATAGCGCGGGCACTGGTGAATGATCCCATTGTCTTGGTGACAGATGAACCAACTGCCAATTTGGATTCCGAAGCAACAGAGCAGGTGATGGCTATTTTTCAAAAAATCAATGTGCGCGGAATAGCTGTGATCATAGCGACACATGATGCAGCGCTGGAGGACCGATATTCGGGGCGAATATTGCAGTTGGAAAATGAGGCCATTGAACAGATTACAAATTGAGCAAATGGAAAAGTGGAATGAATCTAATATTGCGCGAGGCATTGCAAGGGATCAGGCGCACGGGAATCGCAGGTGTGATTTCAGTGGCGACCATTGGTGCATCGCTGCTGGTACTGGGATTCTTTTGGCAAGCGATCGAGAGTGGGAACGCGCTGGCTAACCGATTGCGCGCGCGGGTGGAGATAGACATTTACCTGAAAGATGGTGTTTCACCTCAACGCGTATTCTCATTGCGGCGCACGTTAGAAGCGAGACCCGAGGTAGGCGGGATTGTGTATATGGATCAGGAAGCAGCTGCCAGAGAATTTCGGTCACTATTTGGTCTGGGTACGGTCGATGCGCTTTCGAGCAATCCATTGCCCGCTTCACTTAGAGTACGCATTTCTCCCGGTGAGAATATGCCGCGCCGCGCTCGGGCTGTTGCAAGATCTGTAACCAATCATAGTGCTGTCGAAGGTGTAAATGTGGGTGAAGTATGGGCGGATTCTTTGGAGCATTTTATTCAAGTAACCACCGGAATTGGACTCGCGTTTGGGTGTATGTTGTGTTTTGCGTGTGCATTTGCAGTGAGCCATACGACCAAGTTGATGGTGCTGGCGCAGCGCGATACTCTTGAGATTATGCGGTTGGTCGGCGCAACAAATACGACTGTGTGGATGATCTTTGGGGCTGGGGGAGCACTATTGGGCTTTATCGGTGGATTTTTAGCCCCCCTGATGTTGGCTTATATATCACCGTGGTGGGCTGTTCGAGTACCGGATTTGACAGTCACACCAACGATTGAACTGTCATTCTGTCTGGTAGTATTGGGCACCGTGCTGGGCGCGATAGGCAGTTGGTCATCGCTGAATCGAGTGTTGAGAGAAATCGCGTAGGGCAGTGCCTGTCCATTGAGGTATGGCGTGCAAAAATATATATTGTGTATAATAACTTTTCTACTCGCATTATCTCCCAATGGAAGCGCGCAGACTATAACAGCGCTGGAAGCGCGTCTCAAAGCCGAACAAGCGGCGATGGACAGCTTAAAAGCGCGGGACTTAAACTCCCAGTCCTCATCTGAAGCATCGGTACAGAATCAACCTGAAAGCGAGGGTGAGAAGGCGCGGGACACATCTTTGAATCTAGCTGAAGAAATCAATAGTCTGAATGATGAAATCAACCGTACTGAGCAACAGCTTCGACTGGCTGAATCACAACTTAAAAATCGCGAGCAGAATATAGCGCAACGTGCGCGCGAAATATACAAAATAGGGCGACAGGGAATACTATCCGTGTTGTTTTCGGCGAAGTCGCTACGAGATGCGGCCCAACGCATGCTGTATTTTTCCCGGATAAAAGATCAGGACCAGCGGGATGTTCAAGCATTGCAGGCGGCGCGCAAACGGGTGAATATTCTTTTTAACATACTCAACTCGCAGAAGCAGCGACAGCAAATTTTGTGGCAACGCAAACGCCAGCACGAGCAAATTTTAAAACCTTGACGAATAGCTATACTCTTGCATTGATATGTACATTTGGATATAACAATGGACTTTCAAGGGGCTCTAAATTTTTTGTTGGCAGGCGATGAACTCGTGCTAACAACGCATGTGAATGCCGATGGCGATGGCTTCGGTGCACTGTTGGGATTGAGCCATTGGTTGACGAGGCAGGACCAAAAGCACCGCATTGTGGTGGCGGACGAGATACCAGATCGCAAATATCGGTTTTTGCCGGGTTATGATCGCATAGAATCGGTGTATAACTCTGGACTGGTAGCCCCCGTGCCGCGCCTCGTGGTGGTAGATACGACGACATCGAAAAAACGCATTGGCGATGTCGCGGGTCTGATTGGGCCTGCGACAAAAACGCTGGTTATCGATCACCATGTGGATGCAGATGAAGAGAGCGATGTACGGGTGATTGATCCAGATGCCAGTTCTGCCAGTGAATTGATCTATTTGCTCATAAACCGGTATGCTCGTCGTAGTAATTTGGGATTTACACCCGAGATAGCGACGTGTTTATATGCCGGAATTGTTTTTGACACAAAGCTATTTAAACATTCGCATCCAGAACGCGCACTCTGCGCTGCTGCAGAACTCGTTACACACGGCGCTGACCCTCAGCAGATTGCGGAGAACATGTTTTCACATCAAACGTACCAAACGGTGAAAACCCTGGGATTCGCGCTGTCGAATCTAACACTACACGAAAATGGACAGATCAGCATATTGTACGTCGATCACAAAACCCATGCGATGAATGGCGATCTGGATGGCGTGGTCGATCACGCGATGTCGATTGATGGAGTTGAAGTCGCACTATTTTTTAAAGAACAAGAGCCGGGACAACAGCGCGTGAGTTTACGGTCGCGGGGAAAAGTGGATGTCAATCGCATTGCCCGTCAATTTGATGGTGGCGGTCATATCCGAGCATCGGGGTGCGAGATTAAAGGCTCTGTCAGTCAAGTGCAAGCGCGTTTGCTATCCCTTGTGCGCGAACAATTGTGAATCGGTGAAACTCCCCCAGGCCTGGCAACCCCCTGCACGATTCCAGCAGGGGCAGGCTGTAGTAGCGGTTCAACAGAAAGGAAATAGATATGGATCTTTTGACACTGAAGACGTGGTCGCCAGATGATATTTTGCGTGCGGTAGAAATGGGTCTGGTGATCAAAAAGAATCCCGAGCGCTATGAAGGTCTGCTAAAGGGACAAACTTTGGCGATGTTATTTCAGAAAACATCAACGCGCACCCGCGTAGCTTTTGAAGTAGGCATGCATCAATTGGGAGGGCAGGCCGTATTTTTGGACTGGATGACCACCAATTTTGGATTGGCAGATGTACGCGATGAAGCACAAGTCCTATCGCGATATGCAGATGTGATTATGGCGCGCATGCTCAAACACGAGGATTTATTGCGGCTGACTCTCGGCTCCGAAGTCCCTGTAATCAACGGATGTTGTGACCGCTATCATCCCTGTCAGGCTCTGGGCGATCTGCTATCGATCCTGGAAGTGCGAGGCAAGTTAAAGGGAACGCATGTGGTTTATGTGGGCATCTGGAATAATGTGTGCAATTCGCTGGTGACAGCGTGTACAAAAGCCGGCGTGCGCATAACGGCTGTGACGCCAGAGATCAACAAGCCATCGGCAGATCCCGAACTGGTCAAAGCAGCGCGTGCAACCGGGTTATTTGAAGAAACACTGGACCTGGAAGCTGCTGTTGCCGATGCAGATTTTCTTTATACCGATACGTGGATTGATATGGAATTTTTTAACAATCCAGAATTTGCAGAAGAAAAAAAGCGACGCACTAAAGTATTCATGCCATATCAGATCAACGGCGATTTGCTCAAAAAGACCGACGCTTATGTGATGCACTGCTTGCCTGCACATAAGGGATATGAAGTAACAGATGAAGTCATGGCAAGCGAGCGATGCATTGCTGTGGATCAAGCAGAGAATCGCATGCACGTTCAAAAGGCCGTATTGATTCAAATGATCGGACCAGAGCGGATAACATAATGGCTATAACAGAAAGAGTATCTCGGGAAATCTCCAACCCCAGGCAGACGCTGGAGGAGAAGATCGCATCGCACGAAGCGCGGATAGCCGTGATGGGATTGGGGTATGTGGGATTGACCCTATCCGTGGAATTGGGTAAAGTGGGATTTTCCGTCACTGGAATCGATACATCGGCGCGCAAAGTAGATCTGGTGGAATCGGGAAAGTCCGATGTGCAGGGTGTATCGGAATTTGAAGTAGCGGGTCTCAAAGCTGTGGGCAAATTGACAGCAACACGAGAATGCGATGTGCTCAATGAGGCCGATGTGGTCGTGGTATGCGTACCCACACCCTTAAATAAAACACGCGATCCAGATGTCTCATTTATTTTACAAGCGTGTGGTGCAATCAAAGACCGACTGCGCTGTGGACAACTGGTAATTCTGGAAAGCACCACGTATCCAGGTACGACTCAGGAACTGGTATTGCCACTGCTCGAAAAAAGTGGCTTAAAGGTTGGCCGCGATTTTTTTCTGGTATTTTCTCCAGAGCGCATCGATCCGGGCAATAGGGTTTATTCCATCACCAACACGCCCAAAGTCGTGGGTGGTATTACACCGTCTTGCACAGAAATAGGCACGCATTTTTATCGGCAATTGATCGGCGAAGTCGTGCCGGTCTCATCGACCCAGACTGCTGAAATGACCAAGTTGCTGGAAAATACATTTCGCAGTGTAAATATTGGCCTTGTCAACGAAGTGGCACTGATGTGTGACCGTCTGGGAGTGGATGTTTGGGAAGTGATCGATGCCGCAGCGACCAAGCCGTTTGGATTTATGCCATTTTATCCCGGTCCCGGGCTGGGTGGGCATTGTATCCCGGTTGATCCGCACTTCCTGGCCTGGAAGTTGAAGACCTTGAATTACAATGCGCGCTTTATCGAATTGGCCAGCGAAGTGACGCGCAGCATGCCTGGTTATGTGGTCGAAAAAATCACCGACGCCCTCAACGAATACGAGCGGTGTTTGAAGGGCGCGAACATCCTGATATTGGGTGTGACATACAAACCCGATGTCCGCGATATTCGAGAATCGCCAGCATTGGATATACTGGAAATGCTTCAGGAGAAAGGGGCGAAGGTCTCGTATTGTGATCCGTTTATAGATTACTTGCAAACAGAAAATTTGGACATGAAGAGCGTTACTTTAAACGAGAAAAATTTAACTGAAGCCCATTGTGTGGTAATTGTGACACATCACAGCGATTGGGATTATGAATGGATTGTAAAACACGCGTGCTGTATTGTCGATACACGCAATGCCACGCAGGCTGTATCTGGAAAGAAAGATCACGTCTTTAAACTGTAACAGGGATTATATGCGTATATTACTAACAGGCGGTGCGGGATTTTTGGGGTCGCATTTGTGTGATCGTTTGCTGGATGAAGGGCACGAACTAATTGTCATGGATAACCTGTTGACTGGACGTACAAAAAATATCGCACACCTGTTTGGACGAGATGGTTTTACATTTATCAAACACGATGTGACGCAATACATCTATGTGAAAGGACCTCTGGATTATGTGTTGCATTTTGCCAGCCCGGCCAGCCCCGATGATTTTTCGCGCTATCCCATTCGCATCCTGAAAGTAGGCGCACATGGTACGCATAACGCGCTCGGTGTAGCGCGAGCCAAAAAAGCGAAATTTTTTTTTGCCTCAACATCCGAAATTTACGGCGATCCACTGGTGCATCCACAGCCAGAATCGTATTTGGGCAATGTCAATACACTGGGCGTGCGTGGTGTCTATGACGAAGCCAAGCGCTTTGCCGAGGCCATGACAATGGCCTATCACCGCGAAAGCGGGGTCGATACGCGGATTGTGCGAATATTTAATACCTATGGTCCCCGCATGCGTAAAAACGATGGACGGGCCATTCCCAATTTTGTCAATCGGGCACTGGCAAGTGAACCATTAAAAGTATATGGCGACGGCAGTCAAACGCGCAGTATTTGTTATGTTTCAGACCTTATTGAGGGGATCTATCGGTTGATGCACACAGATTATCACGCACCTGTAAATATCGGCAATCCATCAAGTGAGACCTCAATATTAGATCTGGCAAAAAAGATTATTGAACTAACCGGGAGCAAAAGCGAAATCGCTCTGATGCCCAACGCGCAAATCGGCGACGATCCTCAAAAGCGACAACCCGATATCACCCTGGCGAAAAAACTCCTTGGATGGGAACCCAAAGTGACACCAGATCAGGGACTGCGACAGACAATTGAATGGTTTAGAGAAAATTAGGCTGGAGTTGACCGCTTGACTGGAAGGATTAACTTAGATATATTTTTCAACGTGCTGGGGGCGACATGGCTTCGACGGGGGTGGAGAGATAATAGCTGCGTGTCGAGGTACCCAATCACCTCGTAAAACAATTGGGAAAAAACGCAACTGCGGACGATAACACGTACGCAATGGCTGCCTAACTAAACGTTACGCAGTCCGTTCTCTCAGACCTTGCCTGCGTGGTCTGGGCAGAGCGCCGACGAGAGCAGGCTGGTGCGGGGGTTTCCGCTCGAGGGCCTCCGGATGAGAGTGGGCCACAGCCCCAACCATCGAGCTGGCACCTCAGCGACCCTGTCTGTTGGGGCGCAAGGTGCGAGATTCTAAGTGAATAGACTACACACGTAGATGCCGTTATCAAACCGCTTTCGGACGCGGGTTCGATTCCCGCCGCCTCCACCATTCTTTTGTGGCGAGCCGATCTACAAGACGGACCTTCACCGTCTCACGGCACGCCACCATCCCGCTGTCCAGCTAAAGAGCTTTCCCATGCAAACCGAATCCCTCCGCCGCGACCTGCGCGACCTCCTGGGCATCCCCACGGTCCGCTGCGACCTGGCTCCGGAGTCCCGCGGACAGATCGAACGGGATGGAATCATCGTCGAAAAATGGATCTGGACGAGCGAACCTGGTTCCCGCGTCCCCTCCGTACTCTATCGACCCTCACACCCTACTGCACCCATGCCGTCCATCGTGATAACCTGCGGCCACGGCGGCAGCAAAAGCCAGTGGCAGTACACCTACATCCCCCAGCTCTACGCCAGACTCGGACTGGCCTGCCTGGTTCTGGACCCGGTCGGAGAAGAAGAGCGTCACATCTGCGGCGACATGGGTACCCGGGCGCATGACCCCGAAGAAGTCCACACCTGCGCCGATGGGGCTGGCCGGCTCATCATGGGCAAGCTCGTCTTCGACACGATGCGGGGCATCGATTTCCTCTTCACCCGGAGCGACATCGATCAGGAGCGCGTCGGGGTGGCGGGGAACTCCCTCGGCGGTGCCAAGGCCTCCTGGATGCTGGCCCTCGACACCCGCCTCAAGCTGGCCCTGGTCTCCGGTTGGGCGCTGTGTGACACCATGACGGTCACAGGCAAGTTCTGCACCCGCGTCCCAAATCAGCGCCTGCGCACCCTCTGTACCTGGCCAGAATTTCTCTCCCTGGCGGCGCCTCACTGCGCTGTCCTCATCCTCAATGGCGACGCCGACGTCATCATCGACACAGAGGGAGACGGCACCGCGTGGGAAGGTACCCGGAACGCCGTGGCCAGAGCAGCGCCGAATTTCCCAGACGGCCACATCGCTTGCTGGTTCGAACCGGAGGGAGGGCATCGCCCCTACTTCGGCTACACCGTCGCCCTGGAATGGATCCACCGCCACCTCGGTGCCCCCGGTTTCGACCCAGAAGAGAGCCTGCCCCCCCTCAACTCGGGCGACTGGTGTGACGCCAACGGCATCGTCCTGGAAAAACTCTACGGCACCGACCTTCACCAGCGCGGCGCCACCCTCCCCGACCTCGGCATCCTGCCCATACACCGCACCGACCTATCGTGCCTCCGCCCGGAGGAAATCGGCGATCCGAGCTACACCCTGGAAGGCTGGCTGGATCAGATCCAGGTTTGATCAAAAAAAGGCTGGTGACGATGCGCTAAATCGCCTCCGGTCACATAGGCTGCGCAGGGAATCCACCACTCCTAATGCCAGGCCAGATATCGCTCTCTCAGTTCATCTATATCCCGCGACGCTTCTCCCAATGCCTCCTCCAAAAAAGTTCGGCACTTTGCCTCGTGTTCCACATCCCTCGGTGCGTTGGGCGAGAGTCCTGATCCTTCTGAATAGACTTGCGCATGAGCGCCTGAACCATCGGTGTAGTGTACGCTTGTCAGAAACCGCCGCGACGTCTGATCCCTGATCCGCCTACTTTGTCCGCGTTCATAACCTTCCAACCAGACGAATGCGATGATGTTGATGTGATGGAACTGTTCCTCGGGAACGCTACACGCCCCGACGATCTGTTCACGCGTCTCTTCCACCGTATCCGCGTGGACGTTCCCCACAAGCTGATGTCCCGCCTTTGATAGGTCGAAGAAGTCACGCAGGTCCTGGTCCCAAAGGTAGCCGGGCGGCCGGTGATCGCTCAACTCGAGCGCAATCGTGCAGCGTTTCTGATCCGCGAGCGGCGGGATCTCCCCCGGCATCGCAATCGCAAAAGCCCGGTCCCCGGGTACAACGCTCAGAAAGGAACGCATCGTCGTCGATTTCCCGATTCCGCCCGGTCCCGACCCCACGATCCACGATGCTCCATTCGTCACGTGCGACATCCACCACGCCGCCGTATCCAAATCGAATGGCCCCTGTTCAATCAGGTCCAGCAAGGACCTCGGTGTTTCTTCCCGGTCCGAATTGATCAATCGTCTCGGAATCACAAATTCGTCGTTTGTCATGCTTCACTCCCACTCAAAAGGACACTAAAAAGGTTTCAAAACAGCCAGCGCGACAACGAGAATCACAATAAGCGTTGTAACGTGGCTAAATGTGCGAAAATAAGTCGCGCTTCTGGTATTTTCGCCGCGTTGAAAATTCTTGCGCTGGCGCGACATCATACTGTGCAAACCGGCGAGCAGGAGCACGAGTAGAATTTTGGTGTGAAGCCATCCGCTCGCCAAGCTCCCCGTTGCAACAATCAAGAGAATGCCCGTAATAAAAACCACAATTAGACAGGGCATAAGCAGAAGCCGCATAAGGTTGTATTCCATCTGCTGAAACACCGCATCCGTATCAGTAGAGGCATCGGCGTGATAGGCAAATAGCCGCGGCAAATACAAAATGCCGACCATCCAACCGATCATGGCGATGAGATGTACAACTTTTAGCCAAAGATAATATCCTATCAAGAAAGTCACAGTACCCTCCTCAATCGTAGTTGCTGCTTTTGTGATCGCCCATCAGGCGGCGCTGGCGTGGGGTCGCCTGCTCGAGAATTTCGGGATCAAATTGAAAACGGTTGAGATACGGGGGATATTTTTGCGTAATCATGCGTTTCGCATAGTGGACTTGAAGCAAATAGCGCGTTTTATCACTGGTATTGGCCGTACCGCGATGCCAGACCTCACTGCGAAAAATGACCACATCACCTGCATTGCACATAATGGATTTTTCAGTCTGACCTTTCCATGCTGTATCTCCGTTGGGGCTTCTGCCCGAAAGATGGCTGCCGGGGATAAAATTAGTCGGACCAAGGGCTTCGGTGATATCGTCGAGATAGAAATGCGCCGTAGTGATAAAAATGGGGATGCGCACCCGAGAATCCTCAAGTATATCTGCGGGCAGACTCAGGGGAAGCCAGTCAGTATGGAGATTCTGATCGGGACGACCGGGACCCGTCATCCATGCAGTCATGCCGATACAGTGGCAATCGTCGCCGTGTATAGCTTCAGCGATCTCGATTACATCGGGGCGGTCGAGAAATTGTAAAAAATGAGCGTGTCGGTTAAAAGCATTGTTGATGTGTTTATTAATAAAACCGACATCTTCAGGACGACCGTTTTTGTCAAAACTTTCCGAAACCGGTGTAAGCGCGTCCATATGACCGCGGAGTTTTGCCACTTGATCGGACGTCAATACACCTGGCAGATAGGCATAGCCATCGCGGTACAGAGCTTCGGTTTGCTCTACAAGCGTGTCGTAGGCAATAAGAGGAAGAGGATCGACCATATCAGGACTCCGAGGTGATGTAGTTTGTGAGATCGCGCAGGGCGATTACTTTGTGTCCATTATCTGTGAGATGCTGCATACAGCGTTCAAAAAATGCGGGTTCGGTATGCACCCAGGGATGATCGAGGTCGGGCACCCCGTGAAAGGTGAGAACTGTGGCGCAACCATTTTGTGCCTGCTCAAGCGACCACAAGAAATCGTCGAAGTTCCAGTGCGGTCCCGACGCGCCCGTGGTTGGAATGAGAAGCGGATTGTGTTGCTCGGGATTATAAGCCGGGCCGCGACCACCTTCCCTATCATAAGGATATTCGGGTACAGTGCCACGTCGGGCATAAGTAAAACCGCGCTCTTTGAGTACATCAACAGCTTCGGGGGTATTGGTGTAACCGGGGTAACAAAATGTAGTGGGAATCGGGATGCCGTAGTGGTTGCATTGCCGGTCGATGTGGCGAATATCGGACAAAAGTTCCTCCCGCGATTGGTTGGCGACGCTTTTGTGTTGCCGCGTATGATTCCCAATTTCAAAGCCCAGGTCGTGTAATTCGCGCACCTCTTCCCAGGTGAGATAGCGCGTTTTATCCGCGAGAAAGTTCAAGCCCTCAGTAATATAAAAAGTGGCATAGAATCCACATTCGCGCAAGATGGGGGCAGCGAAGGTATGTTGTGATTTGACGCCATCATCAAAAGTGAGGACAACGATGCCATCTGGTATGGATACAGACATAGTTCCAATTAATAGGGCCAAACGCGCAATCCTTCACGCACGCAGTTGATCAAATCATCGGCATGTTTGCTCGTCATAGGAAGAGAAACACAGCCGCCCTGGCGGATGACAATACCGTGGTTTAAAAGATAAAAGTAGAGCCAGCGGTGTTTTTCGCCACTGTCTCGTGCGGCCTGGCGATAGTTGGCAGGGGTAAAGTCGAGAAAGTAGATGCGAAAAAGCGAACCAGCAGTGACGATAGTCGCCGGAATACTGGCACTTTTAAAAGCATCTTTGAGACCAGCGGCAATGTACTCTGTGAGGGAATCAATATGGCGATATGCATCGGAGGTCATGGTTTTAAGAGTCATAAGACCAGCGATGGCCACGAGAGGATTGCCATTGTACGTACCAGATTGTGGGATGGCGGGCGATCCAGATGTGGGGTCATACAGAGCCATCACATCTTTGCGACCACCAAAAGCACCTGCCGGGGTGCCACCAGCGATAACCTTCGCCAGACAGGTCAGATCGGGCGTGATATTGTACGCCGCCTGTGTGCCGCCTGACGTCATTCGAAAACTGACGATTTCGTCGAATATAAGAAGAATATCGAGTTCCCGCGTCACAGAGCGCAAGAGCGTGAGAAACTCGGGATCGGGCAGAGCCATGCCCGCAGCCGTAGAAAGCGGGTCAATAATGACGCACGCGAGTTCTTCCGCGTGTTGGCGAATGAGATGTTCACAAGCGCGCGCATTGTTAAAGGGCAAAACGAGAACATTTTCAGCAGTCGCGGGTGCCAGACCAGCTGAAGACAGTACCGAATGAGGCGCATCTTCGGGACCGAGATCGGGAGTAACAGGTGGCACATAGCTTATGAGAGCCGGATCGTCAATACCGTGATACGCACCCTCAAATTTGGCAATTTTTTGACGCCCCGTAAAAGCGCGGGCAACGCGCAGAGCATTGCCCACAGACTCGGTACCCGAACTACAAAAGCGCAGATGCTCGAGGGAAGGGACGCGCTCGCGCAGGAGTTCTGCCCATTCGATTTCGAGTTGGGTAGGGCCAAAAAAGGCCGTGCCACTATTGATACGTTCGCGCAGGGCATCGCTCACAGCGGGATGAGCGTGACCCAGGATGAGGGCGGTGGCGTTATTGACAAAGTCGAGACGGCGGTTACCATCGACATCATCAATATAAACATCCTCACCCCGGTCAGCGTAAATCGGGAAGGGATTGACAAAAACACCGGTGCGCGTATTGCCACCGGGCAAAACTTCTTGTGCGCGTTTGAAAAGACGTTGCGAGTGTGCGTTTTGATCGCAATAATCGGCGATGAGTTGGTCGAGAGAAAGAGGTGGCATAAACACAATTCTTTGAATGTGAATGAGATAACGACTTTGTAAGATCGTAAATCCGCCTGTATTTAGCAAGCTGACTTTGGCATTATGGCAAAAAGGATCCACCCCTTACCGATACACCACTGGATCTTTCATACCATTCTGAGCAAAACCTTGCAAGCGCAACAAGCAGGCGTCGCACAGCCCGCACGCGCGGCCTTCTGTATCGGGATCGTAACAGGTACAGGTCATAGCGTAATCAACGCCGAGTTCTAAGCCGTGTTTGATAATCTCGACTTTGGTCAGATCAATAAGCGGCGTGTGAATCGTGAACGCATCCCCTTCAACACCGGCTTTGGTGGCGAGATTCGCCATGGCCTGAAAGGCGGCGATATATTCAGGGCGGCAATCGGGATAACCGCTATAATCAATGGCATTGACGCCAATAAAAATATCGCGGATATCGAGAGATTCGGCCATTGCAAGCGCGTAAGAAAGAAAAATCGTATTGCGAGCGGGGACATAAGTGACCGGGATACCGTCGGAAATTTCGCTCTCGTCTCGATTTTTGGGCACATCGATATCGTCGGTTAATGCCGAACCACCAAAAGCACGCGAATCAATATTGGCTATAACGTGATCCCGCACGCCAAAATGAGCGGCAATTTTTTTTGCACATTCGAGTTCGGTTTCGTGTCGTTGCCCGTAGCGAAATGTAATCGCATAACACGCGTACCCTTTGTCTGTCGCAATGGCCAGCGTTGTAGTGGAATCCAAACCACCACTGAGTAAGACAACAGCTTTCTTTTTCATTATCTTTAACCTATTTTAAAATGGTGTTGTATTTGATGTGGATCTCGTGGACTATCACTGAGGAGCATTCTTATGGAAATGTACAATCCGGCTCATCCAGGTGAAATTTTAAAAGAACTCTGTTTAATCCCACTAAACCTGACCGTGACAGAAGTAGCCCATACACTTGGCGTGGCGCGAAAGACCGTTTCTGAGCTTGTCAATGGCAAGGCCGGAGTAAGTCCAGAAATGGCGATTCGGTTGAGCAAAGCATTTCGGACAACACCTGTTTTCTGGATGAATTTGCAACTGCAATACGACCTCTGGCACGCGCAACAAAAGATCGGCGACCTTCAAAATGAGCCATTAACTGATACCGCTCCGGTGGCTTAATTGCTAAATCCCCCTCCCATCTATCCCGTATCCACGATCCAATCTGGGGCCGTGAACAGACTACTGACCGACTCCCCGTGGTGTATCCTGCGGATCGCCTCACCCAGGAGAGGTGCCACGGATAGAGTGGTCAGATTGGGAGGACATTGGCTCTGCGAAGAAAGTGGAACCGTATCTGTCGTCACCAATTCCTTCACCTCTGCAATTGCACCCAAACGCGGCAGGGCCTGTCCCGTAAAAAGTCCATGTGTACAGGATACCGTGATGTCATTAACACCGCGCTCCCGAAGGCGATCAATAAGCTCCACAAGTGTTCCCCCCGTAGCTATCTCTTCGTCCAGAACAATCACCTTCTTCCCCTCTACATCGCCGACAATTGAATCAATCACGACTTTTTCATCGCTGATGCGGCGTTTGGTTCCAGCAGCTACGGGCAACTTGAGCAGACGGGCAAAATGCGTTGCCTCCTTTGCGCCTCCAAGATCGGGCGAAACAACGACCGTATCCGCCAGATCTTTGCCCTGAAAATATCTCGCCAACACATGGAGAGCATTGAGATGATCGACGGGAATGCGAAAAAATCCATGTACCTGCGGTGCATGAAGGGCCATCGTAAGCACTCGATTAGCACCTGCCGTATCAATCAAATCTGCCACCAGTCTCCCTGCAATCGAGATACGAGGTGCATCTTTTTTATCCGACCGTGCATAACTGTAGTATGGAATAACTGCCGTCGTACGGGCAGCCGATGCCCCGCGCGCCGCGTCCAGCATCTGCAGGAGTTCCATGAGATGGTCCTGGACAGGTGGCACAAAAGGCTGAATCAGGAAGACATCAGCCTCCCGACAATTTGCGTTCAACTGCACCTGAATGCAATCGTTACTGAAGCGGTTAATCGTGCTCTGACTAAGAGGCACGCTCAGATACTGGCATATATGCTCTGCCAATTGACGATGTGCGTTCCCGCTAAAGACCACAATATCGCGCATTGCGAACTCCTTTCTCGTGAGTGGTCCGTGTTGGTTGGACTTGTATTCGACTTGATCAATTAGCTGAATTGCCGTAGTTTTTTACTGACTAATCATTCTGAAATAAAGAAGGATATTGCCATGTCAGGAACACTCCGATATCTCATCGCGTTGCTCCTTCTGCTCGCCTGTTCTGGCAAAGAAAAGCCACTCACGCCCGATCCTTCCTCAGATGGCAACAGTCAACAGGAAAAACCCCTGCTTTCGGATGACAAATTTGGTGCCGATATCAACCCCACCGGCAATCCCATCGGTGGCGGCGAGGGTTATAACCGCCTGCTTAACCCATCCGAATACCTGGTCACAAACCGCATGGAATTATTCGACGCCCTCGAGTTCGCCGGTCCCAACCAGGTAGTTTATATAGTAGATACCATCAGAATCGACCTGACCGGACACCAGAACATCGCCATACGCGGAGGCGTCACACTCGCCAGTGGCCGGGGCAAACCCGGCTCTCAGGGTGCCCTGCTCTACTCCAAACAACTCGAAACCATACCGCTCTTTATCGCCACCGGACCCAACGTCCGTATCACTGGCCTTCGCTTTCAGGGTCCAGACACCCTCAGACGCACCGAGCAGATGAGACAACTCCATGCCGAAGGGCGCTACTACAGCATCCCTAACTCCCGCGCTATCCAGACCGAATACCCCAACCTCGAAGTCGATAACTGCGAACTCTGGGGCTGGAGCCACGGCGCGATATTTCTGCGGGCAGGCTCAACGGACAACCACATCCATCACAACTATTTTCACCACAACCAGCGCTATGGCCTGGGCTACGGCGTGGTGCTGGACCAGTCCAATGCCCTTATCGAAGCCAATTTGTTCGACTGGTGTCGCCACCACATAGCAGGCACCGGCAGGCCCGGCACCAGCTATGAGGCCCGTTACAACCTGATTCTGGAAAATGCCAATAGCCACAGCTTTGACATGCACGGCGGCCGAGATCGCGGTGACGACACGCATATCGCTGGCGATTTCATGTTAATCCACCACAACACATTTCACGCCACCAGTGTACCCGCCGTAGTCATTCGCGGTATTCCCCAGGAAAGTGCTGAAATCTACAACAACTGGTTTCTACATACCTTCCCCGCTGACGCCATCAAACAAAACAACGCCACGGGAAACCTGCGTCACTACACAAACCAGTACACGCCCAACCGCGTTCTGAAAGATTGAGTCATACAGACCGCGTTACCGCGAGACCCGTCTGCCACTCACTCCCTCTCATACCCGCATAGACCATGTAATAGCGATTGTCAATCTCAATCACCTGGGGCGTTAGCAACCCATCGCAATCCCATGCATCGGGATCTGGCGAGGGAGAAAAAATTGGATTGTGCGGATTGGGTTCAAAGGTGCGAAAATCGCGCGTCCGCACATGTCCAATCCGCCAGACCTCGCCATCGGATCCCCCGTAAAAGAGATGGAAATACTGTGGTCCCTTAAAAATCTCTGCCTCGCGGACACCACAACTATCCCACATTTCTCCGCTACCTTTAAAAATGGGATTCGCGGGATCTTTGGTAACAGCCGCGGGATCGCTTGTCGGCGCGGTCGCATGACATAAGGTCGGCGGATCTGCCGACTCCCCCGTATAAATGATGTGTATGGTATCATCTACCACCACAACCGAGGGATGCGACGAACCCTGTCGCTCGTGCGCGGTGTCTGAGGCAATCACAGGCGTATGGCAAACGCGCGTCCACTTGCCAAAATCGCCGTCCCCCACCAATAGCCCCGTCTGCTTCGGTGGCTTTTGTCGTCGCCCCAAATAATAAACATAGAACCTGCCATCGGCGGGATTCCAAAACGGAAAAGGATATTCGATTGTATAATCGTCAAATCCCTTGCTCGAAGGCAAAAGCACGGGATTGCGCGGATCGTGCGCGATCTTTGCGGGATCGTTCACCGGAGCCGTGCTATGCATCAAAATCCAATAGTTGCCCTCTTTTCTCCTCCCCCACAAATAGTGCACCGTATCATCCATCACATAAGCATGGGCGGCGGCAGCCCACTCTGGCGGCTCGCAGGCAATGATGGGATTGACATTTTCAAGCCGCTCGAAACCCGCAAACACCTCAAATGGAATGGCACCGTTCTCCGCAAGACCTGTTGATTCTTCCATATTGTTAGTTCTCCTTTTCGCGCGCTATCTACACTTGCAAACACCAGTCATAAGGACCAGGACCTGTATGGCAAATCATCTCGGCGATTTGCTGGCGCATAGTCGCGATGCGCGGTTGATATTCGGAAAGCTGCGCGAGATTTTGCATTTCGCCTGGATCTGTCTCCAAATCGTACAACTCATCGATATCAAAGCGATTGCGAATATACTTCCAGCGGCCATCGAAATTCATCACATGCGCGGCAAACTGCTCTCTTTCTGTTGACCCCCAATAAATGGCCTCCTGGCTGGCGATCTCTGCAAAAATGGGCTGAGATGTGGGTTGCCGACCATTCAGAATCGCGTCCGCAACAGAGCGACCATCAATTTTCTCGGGCGGCACCTCGTTTGCCAGATCGAGCAAAGTCGGCATTAAATCAACACCGGCAAGCGGAGTCGTCACGCGCAAACCCGCTGGAAGAGTACTCGGCCAGGAAAGCAGACAAGGGACTCTGACCGAGGCCTCGTACATCAGGCACTTTTCTGTGCAACCGTGATCGCCGAGCAATTCGCCGTGGTCGCTCATAAAAACCACGAGCGTATTGTCGCGCATATTCTGTTCTTCGAGAACGCTAATCAGACGCCCAATCTGTGCATCAATATGGGTGATCAGGGCATAATAGTACGCAATCATCTCGCGGAACTGCCGATCTGTCACCGTATTGGGCATGCGAAATTTTGTGCGGGTTTGAAAATGCGGCTTACCCTCGAGTGGATCTCGCAGAGAATCCGGCAAGGGCATTTGATCTACCGGATAGAGTTCGAGCAATTCTGGCGGAATAACGATGAGGGGATGCGGATCCTTAACACTCACAAAAAGAAAAAACGGGTCATCTTCTTGCTGGCGCAAAAAATCAATCGCGCGGTCAACCGTCCAGGTCGTACGCTGCTGTCGCGGATCTGTAAGTGTCGTAAACGCCAGTATATTTCCGTACTGGGTGACAGATTCTCCATCGCCGTAGATATTGGGTACCCCCTCGCGTTCAAAATAATCGAAAAGAGGATCTGTATATTCGTCGCCCAGATATCGATAGGTCTGCCAGAAATCCTCAAACCCGTGCTGTGGCGCATGGTCATCGCCCAGATGCCACGGACCAACCATGCCACAGCAATATCCCGCGCGTTTCAAAACATCCCCCATCGTAACACAGTCCTGCGGCAGATAACCTCCCCATTCTTTTCCTCGTTGTGGCCCATAATTTCGCAATTGCAGATGCGCATGGGGATAGCACCCGGTCAACCAACTCGCCCGAGCGGGCGAACAAACAGGAGAAGCGCAATAGGCATTTTCAAAGCACACCCCACCCTCGGATAGACGATCCAGATGGGGCGTGTGAACAACAGAACTACCCGCAAAACCAGCCGCATCCCAGCGCATCTGGTCGCACATCACAAGCACAATATTGGGACGCGACTTTGCCATTGTTATACCTTTCAAAGAATAGACCAACCTCGCCCGACTACTCACCTGAAAAAAGAGCCGGGTAAAACAAGTGTCAGACAGAGAATAGACGCAATTTACAAAGCCCTATCAAATGCGTCAAGCAATCGGTCGAGAGGGGGCGCATTTTATGCTTGTTTTTTGAATCAGTTTGAGCTTTTCATGAATAAACCGCCACATTTATGCCTGCATATCGGCAGGCAAACAGGTACATTACAGTCAAGGAGGCTGACATGGACCGGGAAACCATGACAAACGAAGAGAATTACGCCTTTGATTTAACGGGTTATTTGCATGTGCCGGGGGTTCTAACCCGTCCCGAAATCGCCCGGTTAAACGATGCAATTGATCGGGCCGGATCGCTCGAGGGAATGCTCGGATGGGAAGGCGATTTGCGCGAACCATTCCGCGATTTGTTGATCCATCCCCAACTCGTGTGGTATCTAAATCAAATTGTAGGATACGGTTTCAGACTCGACCGCGCACCCGAAATTCTGTGTGACGAAACCTGTGACACCTCTGCCCCACTGGTAGGAGGCAATGAGCCACGAGATCCCGCGCTGGCATATTATCACCAGAACGATCGAAGATTTTGCGAAGGTGTACGCGTAATCTGGGCACTCTCTGATGTCAAGGCTGACGATGGCGGGTTTGTGTTCGTACCGTGTACACACAAGGCAAATGTAGAAACGCCAGAAGATATATTGACCGGTGTAGATGACTCGGATTATCTTTTTCAACCCGAACTAAAAGCGGGCGATTTGCTCATCGTCGGTCTGAGCGTCGTACAGGGCATGCGTCCGTGGCAAGGCGAGGGACCGCAGTGCTTACTATCCTACGAATACGTAGGCCGCGGTGTGATCCGTTCTGCGGGACCTGGCCCGGAATCGGAAAAAATGCCAGTATCCGACTTGATGGCAGAACTAACACTTGAACAGCACGCATCACTGTATCGCCCCGGATATCGCGATACCACGCCACCACCAACGTTGAAAACAGATGGCGAGACAATCACATTGGACGAATCGCGCGAAATTTTTCACCCATCTTACCTGATTAAAAATCCAAACTCGGGCATTGACGAAAAAGAATTTTACTTTTGGGATTTGAACGGATACCTGGTGCTGCGCGGGGTCATGGATGAAGAATGGCTGGCACAGGCCAATGCCACCATTGACAAATTTGAGGACCGAATCGTCGTTGGCGACGAACTCGCACAAGGATCAAAAACCCTTGCAGGCACGGGCAGACCTCTGTTGGGTGGACTGACTCAGTTGCCCAGTCCCCATTGCGATCCTTTTCGACGAATGCTCGCCCATCCGATCGTTGAACATCGGCTGAACTGGATGGGAGCCAGTGGTGGTCGCACGGGCGGGGGAACGGCATTTTGCTCGGTCAAAGGCACATCGGGACATTCCCAGCATGGCTCCAATGAGCCACTCAATCCCACCCGGGGATACTTTTATCAAAATGGACGCAGTTATTGCGAAGCCGTAACCGTAACCTGGCAATTGCGCGATGTAACCGAAGCCGATGGTGGATTTGCGTGTGTGCCGGGATCGCACAAAGCGTATTATCCTACCCCCCCGGGTGTGAGCTCCTGCGATGACCACATGGGATTGGTAAAACACATAGAGGTGAAAGCAGGCGATGTGCTCTTCTTCATGGATGGCAGCACCTCACATGGCACATTCGCGTGGAAAAGCGACATATCGCGACGGGGAATTTTGCACAAATATTCATCGCGCAATTTTAATCGCAGCGGAGGAGAATTGTCTCATCCAGAAAAACGGTGGGGCGATCTCGTCTCGGGCATGACCGATGAACAGATGGCAGTCATGCGCGGTCCCGACCGCGATGTGTTTAGAAAGAACGTGCCCAGATTGGAAATTGCCGATGGTACAGTCGTCGCGTCTTACGAGCGAGGCAGTGCATTGTACAGCCAGGACGCGCCACAGGGTCCAGTGGCAAAAAAATAATGCAAAGCGTCACAACTCACAAACTGTCCATTTAAATGGGCAGTTTTTTTTAAGATGCGTCAAGCAATCGGTCGAGAAGGGTTTCATTTTATGCTTGTTTTTTGCATCAATTTGAACATTTCATGAATAAACCGCCACATTCATGCCTGCATATCGGCAGGCAAACAGGTACATCACAGTCAAGGAGGCTGACATGGACCGGGAAACGATGACAAACGAAGAGAATTACGCCTTTGATTTAACGGGTTATTTGCATATACCAGGGGCTTTAACCCGTCCCGAAGTCGCGCGGATAAACGACGCAATTGATCGGGCAGGGTCACTCGAAGGAATGCTCGGCTGGGAAGGCGATTTGCGCGAACCATTCCGCGATTTGCTGATCCATCCCCAACTCGTGTGGTATCTGAATCAAATTGTCGGATACGGTTTCAGACTCGACCGCGCCCCCGAAATTCTATGTGACGTAACCTGTGACATCTCTGCCCCGCTGGAGGGCGGCAATGAGCCACGAGATCCCGCGCTGGCATATTATCATCAGAACGATCGAAGATTTTGCGAAGGCGTGCGCGTAATCTGGGCACTCTCTGATGTCAAAGCCGGAGAAGGCGGATTTGTATTCGTACCGTGTACACACAAGGCAAATGTAGAAACGCCAGAGGATATATTGACCGGCGAGGATGACTCGGATTATATTTTTCAACCAGAATTAAAAGCGGGTGATCTGCTCATTGTCGGCCTGAGCGTCGTACAGGGCATGCGTCCGTGGCATGGCGAGGGACTGCAACGCTTGCTATCCTACGAATACGTGGGACGTGGTGTGATCCGTTCTGCGGGACCTGGCCCTGAAACAGAAAAAATGCCAGTATCCGACTCAATGGCGGGAATGAGTCCAGAGCAGCGTGCATCGCTGTACAGACCTGGATATCGCGATACCACGCCACCACCAACGTTGAAAACAGATGGTGAGACAATTGCATTGGACGAATCCCGCCAGATTTTCCACCCATCTTACCTGATTAAAAATCCAAATTCGGGCATTGATGAAAAGGAATTTTTCTTTTGGGACCTGAACGGGTACCTGGTGCTACGCGGAATCATGGATGAAGAATGGCTGGCACAGGCCAATGCCGCCATTGACAAATTTGAGGATCGAATCGTCGTTGGCGAAGAACTCGCACGCGGGTCAAAAAGCCTCGCGGGCACGGGCAGGCCCCTGTTGAGTGGGCTGACTCAATTGCCCAGTCCCCATTGTGACCCATTTCGCCGAATGCTCGCCCACCCGGCTGTTGAACATCGGCTCAACTGGATGGGTGCCAGTGGCGGTCGCACGGGAGGGGGAACGGCATTTTGCGCAGTCAAAGGTACATCGGGCCATTCTCTGCACGACTCCAATGAGCCGCTCAATCCCGGACGAGGATATATTTATCAAAATGGGCGAAGCTATTGCGAAGCCGTAACTGTGACCTGGCAATTGCGCGACGTAACCGAAGCCGATGGCGGATTTGCGTGCGTGCCCGGATCGCACAAAGCGTATTATTCACTCCCTCCGGGCGTGCGCACCTGCGATGACCACATGGAATTGGTCAAACACGTAGAGATGAAAGCGGGCGATGTGCTCTTCTTCATGGATGGCGGCACCACACATGGCACATTGGCATGGAAAAGTGACATCTCGCGGCGGGGAATTTTGCACAAATACTCATCGCGCAACTTCAATCGCAGCGGCGGAGAATTGACCCATCCAGAAAAACGGTGGGGCGATCTCGTCTCGGGCATGACCGATGAACAGATAGCAGTCATGCGCGGACCCGACCGCGATGTATTCGAAAAAAACGTACCCAGATTGGAAATTGCCGACGGTTCAGTCGTCGCGTCTTACGAGCGAGGCAGTACATTGTACAGTAAGGAGGCGCCACAGGGTCCAGTGGCAAAAAAATAATGCAAAGTGCCACAACACAGCTTAATAATGGGCGTGCCTCTTGACAGTTCTGGCCATGCAGTCTATTTTTGAACAAAAGAATACTATGGAGGATATAAATGAGCATTAATGTGGGTTTTGTGGGTGCTGGAGGACGTGCGCGGTCGCATATGCGCGCGTTAGCCAATATAGAAGATGTCGAGATCGTTGCAATTTGCGACATAAAAGAAGAAACAGCACAAAGCGCGACTTCGGAATTTGGTGGCACAGCTTATACCGACTATCGCGTGATGCTGGACAGTGAAAATTTGACCGCAATGTATGTGGTCGTGCCGACATTTGCACATTACGACGCAGAGATTTTGGCGGCGCAACAGGGCGTACACATGTTGTTGGAAAAACCCGTAGTGCCGTCAATGGAAAAGGGATTGGAAATTTTGGAAGCCGTTCAAAAATCAGGTGTGCTGACATCTGTGGGCTATCAACAGCGATATACGGGCTGGGCAAAACAGGGGCGTGAATTTTTGAAAGACAAGCCCGTTGCCATGGCCCTGGCCTATCGATGGGGCGGTTTGCCTGGCACCCCGTGGTGGCGCGTGATGGCGCAGTCGGGTGGGCAGATTGTCGAACAGACCACGCATCAGATCGACTTATTGCGTTACCTCGTGGGTGATGTTGCAGAAGTACACGCGTATTATGCCACCCGCGCATTGAACGATGTCGAAAATCTCGATATCCCCGATGTATATGCTCTATCTCTCCAATTTGAAAATGGTGCTGTGGGCACGCTGAGTTCCACATGCGTTCTCCGCAATGGCGGTGGCTCAAATGGCATTGATATCATCATGCGCGATATGCGAGCGACCGTCGATGGAAATGGTGTAACCGTATTTCCTGGAGGTGCGGCGGAAGTCGGCGAAATGCTCGAATCGGAAGATATTGACGAAGTATTTATGGCTGCAATTCGTTCGGGAGATAGATCGGGAATCTTGTCTGACTTTGAAGACGGTTTGCGCAGCCTCGATATTTCGCTCGCGGCAAACAAATCTGCTGAAACAGGCCAACCCGAGCGAACTTATTTTTCACAAAATCGTTGAAGAAAGCAGTCAGACCAGTTACCGCCCTTGCAGGGCACGACTCAGTATAACCGACAACTCACCACAATGGAAGGACTATGCTAAAAAGAAAGAAGCGAAAACGGAGCGCGTTGCGAGAATTTGGAATCGCCATATTTTTGGCCATTTTGATCCGGGGAACGCTGGTACAAGCGTATCACATTCCCTCGGGATCGATGGAAGATACGCTATTAGAAGGCGATTACGTACTGGGCGATAAACTGACCTTCGGCACGCAAATACCCGACCGCGTGCCCATACTGAATACCAAATTGCCCTCATTTCGCGTACCGGGATTTTCAACCCCCCAACCGGGGGATCTGGTGATTTTTGAATTCCCCCGGGATGAGTCGCGCGATTTTATCAAGCGGTGTATTGCGGTGGAAGGGCAGACAGTAGAAATCAAAAACAAAATTGTATATGTAGATGGAAAGCGATTTGAAAATCCAGAAGGCGTTAAGCACGAAGATCCCAGAGTAGAACACAAACAGCATAGTCCACGCGACAATTACGGACCTCACACAGTGCCACCGGAACACATTTTTGTAATGGGGGACAATCGCGACAGCAGCTACGACAGCCGATTTTGGGGGATGGTGCCTATGGAAAAAGTAAAAGCACACCCATTATTTATTTATTATTCCTGGGATAGCCAAAAGCCTCTGTGGAACATTTTTCAAAAAATCCGTTGGGGCAGGCTGGGTCTGGTGGAGTAACCGAATAAAAAAGGTACTTAAAAGGCCCGATGAAATATCGGGCCTTTTTTTACAGACAAAATTCAGAAAACAGAAAGCAACCAGATGGACCCAAATGTACACAGATGGGATTGTAAAAGATCACCCTTCGTTTTGTCTCTCCTATTAGCTGTCTTTTGTCTCATCGGACAAAGTAGAGCGGCAGAGGTAGTATTGCTTTATACGGGAGACACACAGAGCTTCCTGGAAGTGTGTGGCTGCGCGGACAATCAGCTCGGCGGCATTGCGAGGCGTGCATCAATGGTAAATGACTTAAAGCGATCGTATCCCAATGCCCTGTTATTAGATGCCGGCGGTCTATTTGCAGGCGATACCGTATTGGACCAATTGCGATGCAAAATACATTTGCAAGCCATGAAAGCCATCCATTACGACGTCGCCAATATCGGTGTGGGAGAATTGCGGTTTGGACAAGCGTTCTTTGAAACCATGCGCGATTCTGGTGGCATCCCTTTTGTAAGTGCAAACTTGAAGATAAATGGCGTACAAATGGGTGCGCCCGTGCAAATTTTGGACGCGGGTGATGTGCGCGTAGGTGTCATAGGTGTGGCGGGTGAACGGAATATTGAAGTACACGGTATGGCAATGGGGGCCTCGCATATAAATATGCCCGATGGCATAGACGTTAAACTTGATGGCATCCAGGAAGCGGTCGCATCTGTGCGTCAAAAGACCGATCTCATAGTTGTATTGAGCGATTTGGATCGAGAGGCAGAACGCGGCCTCGTACAACATATCGCCGATATAGATGTCGTGATCAGCGCGAGGTCAACCGAGACAACCCATCAGATTGGCAATACCCTATTGCTGGGCACCCAGCCTCAGGGCAAGGCAATTGGGCAGGCGATCTTAAACGTAGAAAATGGACGGGTGGCAGCAGAACAAATCACCCCCGTATTGATCTCGGAATCCATTGGCGAAGACCGCACCGTGAAACGGCTCGTGGATGAATTCTACAATCTGGTTCAAAAAAATTCTGCATTACAGCAGACGGGGCGACCGAGATTTGCAGGATTTGCACTGGAAGATCAGGTGCGTCAGGGCACCAATAGATATGTGGGGGTAGAGACGTGCAAAGGATGCCATGCAGCCGAGGTTACAGACTGGGAGCAGTCGCATCATGCGAATGCATTTAATCGCTTGTTACAAAAACAAAAACACTATCAGCCCGACTGCGTAACGTGTCATACAACGGGATTTGGATATCCCACGGGATTCCGAATTGGCAAAGATGCCAAACGACTTACAAATGTGCAGTGCGAAGTGTGCCACGGACCAGGAGAACAACATGCGCGGAGGCCCGAAGTCCGCAATATTCGCCGCACACCGTCTCCCAATTTATGCCAGCGCTGTCACGATGCAAATCAGACGCCCGACTTTGACACCCGATTTGCCGATATGTTGGCGGAAGTGAATCACAAGGGGCACGGTTCTTCTCACCCAATAACTAAATCAGAAGAGCACGAGGATACGGGACAGAGCCGAGATGGTCGCCCCCTCGTCGAGCTATTTGTAATGGCAGATTGCCCTTATGGCATACGCGCAGAACAAACCCTTGCCCCTCTGTTTCGCAAATTGAGGGATCAAATCGACTTTCATCTGTATTTTATCGCAGATGAAGCGAACGCAAAGGATGTCGCATCGCCTCCCCCCGTCGCACGCACGACACGAACAACAGAGCCTGGATGTCAGGCGACGACCGCGACGGGATCGGGCCGCTTTCGCAGTTTGCACGGCGATAGAGAAATAGCCGAAGGCATTCGGCAAACCGTTGTGATGTCGCTGTATCCCAATCGGTTCTGGGATTACATTTTGTGTCGCAATAAATCGGGTATTGCAACCGACTGGCGCGTTTGTGCAACGCAGGTGAACATGGATGCAGACAAAATCGCAGAGTTATCCGAAAGCATTGCGGGTGAAACGCTATTTGCCGAAAATATTCGCCGAGCCAATCTGCTGGGGATCAACGCATCGCCCACATTGCGCGTAAATGGGCGCGATGTCAAAACGTCGTCTCATGAGGTGGCGCAATTAATATGTCGCAATAATAAAAATTTGCCCTTTTGCGCCGATATTCCCGAGTGCATAAGCGATCGGGATTGTGTACATCCGGGCAAAGTTGGCCTGTGCTTAAACGGCGGAACGCCCCGCGCGCAATGCGAAGTACGCGATCCCATCCCCTTTCAAACGACCATTCTCAACGACGCGACCTGTAAAGTATGTGATACGTATTCGTTTATTCGATCTACACTATCGCTCTTTCCCGGTGCTGATTTCCAAACTTTGGATGTGAACAGCGAGATGGGACAGAATTTGATTGCGCGTTATAGGCTGGATCGGGTGCCGGCTTATGTGCTGGATGACAAATTTGAACAAACAGCCCATTTTAATCGGTTTGCACACTTGATGCAGCGCGTTGGCGATCACTTTGTGCCAACCGTGCTATTGACACCCATTGCGCGGGTTCTTCAAGGCCAAAATTTAGAGGGTATGGACCTGTTTATGGATGTTAACGTATCTCCAGCACTACAAATAGCTGAACGACTCTTGCAATGGCAAAAAAAAGTCCAGGCACCTGGGCGCTTGCGCCTGCATTTTATAGGCAATGACAAACAAAACGCACTATTTCGGCAGGCACAACAGGCCGCTCCAGAGCGGATAGTTGACGCCCTATTATGCCACAAACAGAAGGCTACTTCCGACACATCTTCTGTGGTAAACTGCTTAAAACAGATGGGTATTGACGTCAGCGGAACAGACAACAGGGCGGAAATACACGCCACTGCTCAAGCACTCGGCGTGATACCGACAAGATCGCCGACTGTGGTAATAGATGGGCATTTTGTGGTGCAGGCCGAGGGTCTGAAGCAGATAGAAGCGATATTTTATCGCCTGCACCCGGAATTGCTCCAACGCGACAGGAACACGACCAAGCCATCTGGCGTCAAATAAAGTACTTGTCTGCTTTCGCGATTGATCGAAAAGGAGATTAATATGATATGCGTCCGAATATTTTGCGCTTTCGCGCTGTGTAGCCTGTTGGCAACTTCTGGGTGTAAACCAATCCCCACAGAGCCTGAACCCACTTTAGATGGACTCGTTTATACCAACAACTCATGGGGATTTCGAGTCAGTCGTCCCAACGACCAGTGGGGTATCGATATATCAACCATTACATCTCAAAGAGATCCCAACAGTGGTTTATCACCCGTAACCGTACGCATTCTCAGCCCTGGATTCACAAGTGACTTTCGTCCACAAATGCACCTGTATCCACAAGGACTGCCGGCGAGATTCACCACAATGACAGTGGATGAGATCGTTCAGGCGTTTGAAGAAGAGTATCTAATGCAGGCATTTGATCAATATCGCGTTATTGGCGAAAAACAGCGCATCCGGCTCAATGTGGGCGAGGCAATTCAGTGGCAATTTCGCTATTCTCAACTGGAAAGATCCAATCGAGATTATCCCGGCACCCGATTTCTCGTAGCCATAGCCATCCACAATCGGGTGGGGTATTACATGATCGGCAATGGCAGCCGGGACGCAGGCTATCCGCTAACCGAATATGAGCAAATTGTGGCGAGTTTGGAGTTTCATTGACTTTTGCCCCATCTAAAAACAAAAGCCCTGGAGAACTCAATCTCCAGGGCTTATTCATTCACATTATACTTTTATGGTGATGCGGCATCCGTTTGGGGTTTAAGATGCTTTTCTAAAAATTGAGCGGACATTTCAAACAGCGATGCCTGGTTATCTTGCGTGGCATTGCCAAAGCCGTGACCGGCATTGACGACCTTATAAAGCGTGACATCCAATCCCGCTTTTTGCATTGCGGCATAGAGCAATTCGCTCTGATTATAGGGAACTGCCCGATCTTTTTCCCCGTGCATGATGAGCATGGGCGGATCGTTCTTGCTGACATAAGTAATGGGATTGGCCGCAGCGACTTTCTCCTTATTTTCCTGGATAGGACCACCAATTAATTCGGACTCGGGCGAATCGGCTGCGTCGTGATCAATTCGACCCTCAAAATCATTCATACGCAAAAAATCTGTAGGCCCAAACCAGTTGCATACCACCTGCACCCGACTCGAATATTGGCTGTGATCATCCGTCTCAAATACATTTTCATCGTGCGTTAAACCCATCAGCGCCACGAGATGCCCCCCAGCAGACGAGCCCCACGCGCCGATACGGTCGGGATCGAGATTGTATTTTTTTGCATTTGCTCTCACCCATCGCACGGCTGTTTTGCAGTCTTCAATTTGCGCTGGAAAAAGGGCTTCGCCGCTGAGCCGATATTCCACAGCAACAACGGCAAATCCGCGTGTGGTCATATTGCGCGCCCGTCCGCCATTGCCTTTGCCCCCCCCACGCCACGCCCCCCCGTGAACCCATATCACCACGGGCACGGGGGATGACGTATCGGGCGGAAGATAGAGATCGAGGGGGAGTTCTCTTTCCCCAACCCGTCCGTAGATCAAATCTCGGTGGACAGTTACACCTTCTGGAACCTGCACGGCATTCCTCCATTGATTATCGCGAAAAAGAATATCTTCTTCGAGCGTGACAAAGCCATCTTTATCTGTGTCAATTCGCTCAAACCGGCGGCGCTGTTGTTCGGGAAATTCCTCCCGCGACAATTTGCCGTCTTTATTTGCGTCATTGCGTGCTAAAAAACGATCCGGTGCGCTCTTGCGATAAAAAGTATCTTCTTCAAGTGTGACAAAGCCATCTTTATCTGTGTCAATTCGCTCAAACAGACGGCGCCGTTGTTCGGGAAATTCCTCCCGCGACAATTTGCCGTCTTTATTTGCGTCATTGCGCTCAAAATGTCGCTCCGCCGCCCTCTGGAAGCGGTTTTCAGCTTGCTCCTGAGCCAATAGAGGTGGTGTGATCAACAGGATGGCAGCGAGAATTTTCCAAGCGGGGTATGAAGGCGAGTAAATTGAGCATGACTGCGCCAGCAGTTTACAGGTCATAGCAGAGCCTCCTTGTATGCCAGATAGTGATTGCCTTTTGTCATTATTAATATATGCAAGAGCACAGCTTCTCAAAAGCCATTTAGAGCACGCTCCTGGCGATGGATTTTTTATGGCATATCGCACCCGGTCTGCATATATTGGGCAGCGATGAAAATGGCAAAAACACCAACAACGAAAGGAAATAGTCATGTTGAGAATTGCTATCCTGGCACCGCCACAAGCCAGTCAGCGATGGACGCTCATGAAACAATGCGGGGTCGAAGGCGCAGTTGGCGGCATAACACTGCGCCCAAAACCGGACGCAGAGCCAGAAGAACAGCCCTGGAGTTACACATCGCTGGCAAAAGCAAAAGCCGCTTACGAAGCGGCCGGAATACCTTTTGAGGTCATTGAATCGCGACCACCCATGGAAAAGATAAAACTGGGATTGCCCGGACGAGATGAGGAAATTGAGGTAGTCTGTGAACTGCTCCGAAACATGGGCAAACTCGAAATCCCCGTGTGGTGTTATGCGTGGATGCCCATACTGGGAGTCATGCGTACATCCCGATCCATTTCATCGCGGGGTGGCGCGCATGTAAGTGGATTTGATCTCAGTGCACTGGAATCGCAAGGCGATCCCGCCGAGCGTCCCATACACAATATTGACGGCGTACCAATAGCCCAGCAAGAGAATCCCTCGGGAACCGTGACAGAGGAACAACAGTGGGGCAATCTGAAGTATTTTCTCGAGCGCATTGTACCCGTGGCCGAAGAAGCCAATGTCAAACTGGCCCTGCATCCCGACGACCCACCGCTATCGCCCATCCGCGGCATTGCGCGCATTATGAGCAGCGTTGAAAACTACCAAAAACTCGTTGACCTCGTACCGAGTCCGATGAATGGCATAGGGCTTTGCCAGGGCAATTTTACACTGATGACAGACGATTTGCCCTCGGTCATCCGGCACTTTGGCGAACAGAAAAAAATCCATTTCTTGCACATCCGCGATGTTGTCGGTCAACCCGATAAATTTGAAGAAACATTTCACGACGATGGCAAAACGGACCTCGTCGAATGTTTGCGCGCATATCGAGACGTCGAATTTGACGGCGTGTGCCGCCCAGACCACTATCCCAAAATGGGAGACGAGCAATTTGGTGACGAGCACGGCATCGCGCGGCTATTTGCCGTCGGATATTTGAAGGGCTTACGAGAAGCAGTTTATGCAGAATGAGATATCCAAACCACCGAAAAATCAGGAGCACTATTTCTATGGCAGAGAAAAATATTCAAATTCGATTGGCAGCGCGTCCAGTCGGATATCCCAAAACATCCGATTTCTCAATTGAGGAATCGCCCATCCCCGACCCCGGCGAAGGGGAACTGCTCTTGAAAACGCAGTACCTCTCCGTTGACCCCTATATGCGCGGGCGCATCAATGATCGAAAATCCTACGCACCAAATGTAGAAATTGGTGCGGTTATGATTGGGCGGAGTGTAAGCAAAGTAATCGCATCCAACCACTCTGAGTTTCAGCCCGGAGATATTGTCTGGGCCGATCACGGATGGCAGGCTTACGCGGTTTCTTCGGCACAGGGCCTCCGAAAAATAGATCCTTCACTGGGACCCGTTTCAACCGCACTCGGCATTCTCGGCATGCCGGGATTGACAGCCTATTTTGGCTTACTGAAAGTCGGCAAACCCAAAGCCGATGAGACCGTCGTGGTTTCGGCAGCCGCCGGTGCCGTGGGATCGCTGGTCGGGCAAATTGCAAAAATCAAAGGATGCCGCGCCATTGGCATAGCTGGCAGCGATGAAAAAGTGAACTATGCCATTGACGGTCTGGGTTTTGATGGCGCATTCAATTACAAAACCACAGCGGACTACCGCGCCGCATTGCAACGCTTATGCCCCAATGGTGTAGATGTGTACTTCGACAACGTGGGCGGAAGCATTACCGATGCGGTTTTTTCCCTCATGAACATGTGGGGTCGAATTTCCGTTTGCGGACAAATCTCACAATACAACCTCATCGAACCGGAAATGGGCCCCCGGATGATGAGTGGCTTTATTGGCAAGCGGTTGCACATGCAGGGATTCCTGGTGGGCGATTTCGCAGATCAACACGCCGAGGGATTACAGCAGATGTCGGCTTGGCTAAAGGAAGGTCGGCTCAATTACCGGGAAGATATTGTCGAAGGATTGGAAAACGCACCCCAGGCATTCATCGGCATGCTGCGAGGTGATAATATTGGCAAACGACTGGTGAAATGTAATGGGAGTTGATATGGCACAAAATGTATCGCGCAGAAATTTCTCAGGAGCAGTTGGCAGCACGGCTACCGCAGAGCCAAAACCCAATTTGCTATTCATCTTAACGGACCAACAGCGCCAGGATGGCGTGGGATGTTACGGAAAAAAAGGCATTATAACACCCAATCTGGATCGGTTGGCATCAGACGGAATGCGATTTGACCGAGCTTATGCCGCACAACCCGTCTGCGCGCCAAATCGCGGCACAATTTTCTCGGGCCTTTATCCGCACAATCACGGCGTGCTCGAAAACACATGGGATATAGATCCAGAAATACCGCTTTTTCCCGATTTCCTCAAAGCTGTGGGATATCGGTGTGCCTACTTTGGCAAATGGCATCTGGGAGATCCATCGAGAGACGCCTGGGAGACAATGCCCACATATCCCCGCGATGGCCGTGGGCAAGGGCATTATTACACAATCGACGACAAAAAAGTGTATCAAACGGATGTGCTGGCACAAGACGCCATTGATTTTATTCGCAAAGATGACGCGCGTCCATTCTGTGCTTATGTATCCTATTATCCTCCCCATCCGCCTTATTCTGTCCCCAAAAAATACGAAGCACTTTATCAAAAACTCTACCCCGAGGACGAAAAACGGCGCAAATACTACGCGATGTGTACAGCGATTGACGATGCAGTTGGCGACCTGTTGAAAACACTCGATGACAAAGGAATAGCAGAAAATACCCTCGTCGTCTTTACCTCCGAACACGGTCACCTCTTTGACCACCGGTGGAATGACCACAGCAAACGCCTCTGTTATGACATTGTCGCGCGCATCCCCCTGCTCATGCGATTTCCTTCAGCGATTTCCAGTGGTAAAATCGACGAATCCCTCATCAGTTCGGTCGATTTGATACCGACGATCCTCGGCCTTCTGGGATATGTAGTCTCCGAGGGCCTCGATGGTATAGACCTCAGCGATTCAATCCGACAGAGTGGCAAAACAGGACGCGAGGCACTTGTCATAGTAAATACGCCATTTATCGATAAAAAAGGCGAAGGCCCCAATCAGCCCGAACTCGATAAAGGAGAAGAGCGGTGTGTGGTTTCAGGCGATTGGAAACTAATTTTGTCAACCGTGCGAAAACCCGAACTGTATCACTTGCCCAGCGACCCGGGTGAACGTCAAAATCGCTGGCAAGAAATGGCAAGCTCTGAAACCGTCGCAAATTTGAAAACTCACCTGCAAGCCTGGGCACACAAAACAAGAGATAAACTCGCCCCAATCTTATTGGCGAAAATATGAACAATTAACGGGAGTAGATTTATGGAATATGTCAATTTTGGTTCAGCGGGTGTAAAAGTAAGCCGGGTGGCACTGGGCCTGGGATTCCGCGGACAGGCAGACGAAGCAGAAGGACAAAGGGTTATTGAGCGGGCGATAGATCTGGGCATAAACTTAATCGACTGCGCCAATACCTATGGGCCCGGTGATGATCGTACGCATATCGGGCGTTCGGAAGTCGTGTTGGGCAAAGCTCTAAAGGGCAAGCGCGATGATGTGGTAATCACCTCGAAAGTATTTAGCCGCATCGGCACGGGACCTAATGATCAGGGTCTATCCCGCTATCACATCATGCGGGAAGTAGAGCGCTCACTGAACCGATTGGACACCGATCATATCGACGTGTATCTCGTACATAACTTCGATGAATCGACATCCATTGAAGAAACCGCACGCGCACTGGACGACCTGGTACATCAGGGCAAAGTGCGCTATATCGGGTGTTGCAACCATTCGGCATGGCAAGCGTGCAAAGCCCTCTGGATTCAACACACATTGAATCTGGCGCCTTATATGTGCATGCAAAATCCATACAATCTGCTACACCGCGCATTGGAGCGAGAAATTTTCCCCTTTGTGCGAAGCGAGGGGCTGGGAGTAATGGTTTACAGTCCATTAGCCGTGGGACTATTGAGCGGATTTTACAAACCCGACGCACCACCTCCAGAAGGTTCACTATGGGCAAAACGCCGAATGGACCAATACGAAACCATGATGGCGGGCGCAGAGGGAAAAGTGCTAACAACCCTATTTGATATCGCAGATGAACTGGACAAAACACCGGGACAAGTCGCCCTATCCTGGGTCCTGTCGCATCCCGAAGTGACCGTGGCAATTACAGGTGGCGACACCATCGCGCATTTAGAGGACAATATCGGGGGCGTGGGATGGATTCTGGATGCCGCATTGCGAGATAAATTGGACGCCGTTTCCGTGAATCTTGAATCCGGACGATAGGTTTGTATTGGGAATGATCATAATAAGAACATTCTGGCTGCATCTGCTATTGGCGGTTATCGCCCTGGCATTGTGGGACACGCCGGTCATAAAACCGTTTCGCGTATTTGTGGTATGGATACACGAAATGGGCCATGCGAGTATGGCGATTGCAACAGGTGGTGAAGTAGAGGAACTGCGCGTACGGTGGAATGAATCGGGGCATGTGATCAGCCGAGGGGGAATATTTCCACTCATCAGTTCAGCGGGTTATGTGGGATCGGCCATTCTCGGTGCATTGCTGATTTATACGGGCCGCTGGCTGGGCACGCAAAGAATATTGCTCGGATTGATCGGTGTTATGCAAATTGGAATGGCTGCACTGTACACACCATTTGGGACACTCGATTTCTGGTTTGGCGCGACCTGCGGTCTCGTACTGATTGTCGTAACGATTCGATTTGGTCGCTTATCCCATCTGTTGGCAACGTGGATCGGTATTGTCTTGTGTTTGTACAGTTTGTACGATTTTCGCACAGATTTGTGGATGCAGACAGAACGGACCGATGCGGGAATATTGGCGCGGTATTTCGGCATAGAGATATTGGCATATCCAATTGCATTTGTTTGGGCTACTATTTCGATTTATTTCATGTACAGGGCGATGAGGGGATTAATTCAGAGACGTAATGGCACAGAGGCATCATCTAACCAGACCGCGGAGTATTATTCACAAGATTAATTAACATAAGGAGAAACGCAATGAGCGAGCAAGTACTGCTGGCGAAATTGACGCGACGCGAGTTTCGGGAAGCACTGGCGCGCGGAGAATTTCAAACGGCGATTATTCCGGTGGGAAGCAACGAGCAGCATTTAGAGCACCTGGCAATGGAGCACGATACCGCTTCGTCAGCCCATGTCGCGGTGGAGGCCGCCAAACGATTGTATCCCCAGGTAATTGTCAATGTACCGATGGCCGTGGGCATCTCCGAACACCATATGGTACACAAAGGAACCGTGACAGCCAAACCCGGGTCGTGGTTGGCCGTGTTATTCGACGCAGTCGAAAGCCTGGTGCGTCATGGCGTAAAAAATGTCATTGTGCTAAATGGTCACGGCGGCAATGTAGCTCCCCTGCGGGGCATATTTGGTCAATGGCGGTTGTTTTTTAAGATCGACCGTCCCGACGTAAATCTACAATGGACTTCTTACTGGGATCTCATGTCAAAAGATGTTGCCGAGCAGAATTTAAAAACAAAACGCTATCCGGGACACGCGCAGGAATTTGAAACGGCATTTGCGCTGGCACTGTGGCCCGAAAACGTGCGCCACGATGCAATGCAGGACCAAATAGATAAAGAACCGCTGGAAGCCACCGCAGAAGCCGGCGCAGCACTCGTGGAAGATGCAATTACACAGGTAACGGCATTTACTCAGGCATTTATCGACGGCGAGCATCGCGGAGAAAATGTCGAACATCATCCGTAATGCAGTCGTCTGTAGTATTCATTGCATTGGCTACGGCATTTTCATTGCTGGGCGACCAGATGTTGTACTCCGTGTTGCCAACGCATTATGCCGAAATTGGACTGATGCCTTATCAGGTCGGCATCATTCTCTCTGTAAATCGCTGGGTGCGCCTGATAACAAACACCCTGGCTGAAAAATTGTGCCAGCGCTATAATCTGACGGCTTTGATGACAGGTTCCTTGATTCTCGGAGCCGTATTGACCGCCGTTTACGGGGTTTTCACCTCTTTTCCCATCTTGCTTATCGCGCGCATGCTCTGGGGATTATCCTGGTCATTTATACGCCAGATTGGTTTGATGACTGTAGTAGATACCACGCCGCCATCAATGATCGGTCACAGGATGGGATTTTACAACGGCGTATCGCGCCTTGGGTCGTTGGCGGGCAATTCTTTGGGCGGGCTGGCTCACGACATCATTGGATTTACACTCACACTCTTTTTATTCGCCATCATCTCGTTGCTGGGAACACCCCTGGGCTGGTTGGCTCGACGCGCCGTTTTACATGAAAGTCAAAAAAAAGAAAGTGTTGAAGACTCGGGCTGGGTACCCAAATTAATGATTTGCGGTTTTGTGATCGGGTGCGTTGGGCCGGGCATTTTAATGTCCACCCTGGGAGTAGTCCTCGTCGAAACCGTGGGCACATCGCTGAACCTGTTGGGTATGGTCATTGGCGTAGCCACATTAAACGGCCTGTTGCTATCTTCACGGTGGATTGCCGACGCGATCGGTGCCCCTTTTCTGGGCCACATCAGTGATCGGTTGGGACGGCGGCGGAGTGCAATTATTTATTTTGGCATAGGGATGTTGGCTCTGTTCTCTGCGTCAATCACATCCAATATGGGATTGTTGATCTTGTGCGTGGTGGTATTTTTTTTGTGTGGTGTTGGCGCAACGGTAATAATGCACGCCGAGGCGGGAATGCGCGGTTCGCGTTCAGTTGCCGGATACGTAACAGCATCTGACCTCGGCTCGGCAACAGGCCCTATGCTCGGATGGATGACACAGCAAGTACATTTGTCATCGGACTGGATTTTTCTCATTGGCGGTGGAATATATGCCATCGGCGCATTGGTAATGATATCAAAAAAATAAGAGCGGCACCAAACCTGTGCGCCGCTCTCAGATAGCCCCCTCTTATCCTGATCCGCCTTCACGCCACAAGCCCCCATAACCGCTTTCGGTCATCGGACCAATCCTCCCAACCTTCAATCACGTACTTCAGCGCCTCCACATCTCGCTTACGACCACCGCTCGGGAAATAATTCCACGCCATCGCACGCCTTGGACCCGCAGCCGTCTTCACACCCGTCGCATGCCAGCAACTCGGCGTCCACACCAGCGTCCATCTCGGATCCAGAATCACTTCCACCTCGCGGGGGTGTGGGGCAAATAACAACTCGGGCATCTCATCGTGCTGTCCCGTGGCAATTTCGATTTGTCGCAATTCTTCTTCGACCTCCTCGCGGGATCTGACATGGGTGCCGGGCAATACGCGCAACGGCGCATTGGATGGGTCGTGTCTATCCAATGCTGTACGCATTGACACCTGCTGTACATCTGGTCCCCCATCCGCGTGCCAGTGGACTTGCTGCAGCAAACGCCCATCTGCCGACACAATCTTCGACGCATCGCCCAACCCGCACGCGCCCACATGCACATCTTCACACCCCAAAATGCGCCGCGCCATATCCACAAATTCCGGCCGCTCCACCGCCTGCAACAACGGCTCGCCAACCATAAAAAACTGACAGGCCCCCCGGTTAAAACCCGCTGCCCACTCGGCCTTTAACCACTCCGGTTCAACCGCTCGCTGGCGTTGGTCAATCTCGAACATAGCATCATCGCCCAACGGATTTGAAACAAAAAAGAATCCATTGCGATGAAAATGTTCGATCTGATAATCTATCATACTCAGTCCGCCACCTTTACTACGCGCTTCCCAACATTACCACCCCGCATCATATCGATAAATGCCTCGGGAGCATTCTCCAACCCCTCCCAGATATCTTCCCGATATTTAATCCGTCCTTCATTGACCCAAATAGCCATCTGATTGAGTGCTTCGGCATGCTGGTCTTCAAAGTCAAAAACCAGAAAGCCGCGCATCGTCAATCTCTGAGAGATAAAGTACCACATCATCCGCGGACCCTGTTCCGGAGCGGTCAAATTGTACTGCGATATTTGCCCGCAAACAGAAATGCGACCACGCACATTCATCAGGGGAAAGGCCGCATCGGAAACTGCGCCCCCTACATTGTCGAAGAATACATCAATGCCATCGGGACACTGGCGTTGCAATTCGGCGCTGTAATCATCGACCTCCTTGTAATTGAAAGCGGCGTCAAAACCCAACTCATCAACCACATGGGCGATCTTTTCATCCGATCCCGCCACACCCACAACGCGGCAGCCCACGATTTTGGCAATTTGTCCCACAATTGATCCCACAGCACCAGCAGCACCCGTCACCAGCACGGTCTCGCCTTCTTTGGGTTGCCCAACTTCCAACAATCCAAAATACGCCGTAAGCCCAGGCATTCCCAACACCCCCAAAGCCGTTGACACAGGTGCAATATCTGGATTGACCTTGCGCAAATTCGATCCCTTAGACACACCATAAGCCTGCCACCCAATTTGCGCCTGGACAATATCGCCAACCCCAAAATTCGGATCATTCGACGCGATCACCTCACCCACCGTACCTCCCACCATCACATCGCCAATTTGCACATTTGCCGCATACGATGCCCGATCATTCATCCGCCCGCGCATATACGGATCAACAGACATAAACAGCGTTCTCGACAACACTTCGCCTTCGCCCGGCTCTGGAATAGGCATTTCAACGAGCTTAAAATCCTCCGGTACGGGAAATCCTTCAGGACGTGCGGCCAGCGTAATCTGACGATTCATCTCTTCCTCCAATAAGTTTTGTCATAACCTAAATATCGCCTTTATATTACAATTCATCGCCCCAAAACACAACTGGTTTGATACGGATTCGTCTGGACAAACGCCTCAGACTCATATAAATTGTTGTTTTCTACTGCCCTTCTGATCCGTAGAAATGGAACTTTATTCTTCGTTGAAAATTTAAAGAATACCTGACTGATCAAAATTGTTTATTAAACGGGAAACGCATGAACCTCGTCCAGATTAGATTTGGAAATACACTAAGTGGTCAAATTTATCAGGCGCGCCAGGCTCAGCGCGAATTTCAAAAAAGACTATCTGCCCAGCCCTGCGATGTTCAGATAGAAACGCGCTCAAAAAACCCTTCTGCTGACTTGAAGTTGCCCTACTGGCCGAACATGATGCGCGCGAGCCTGTTGAATCTCATACTCTTCATCGCCGCTACTTTGCTCTACCCCGAATACCATCCCACCGTACACCTGACGAAATCGGCCATCAAGGTTCAAACAGTAAATATTCCCGAAACCAGTCAACAAAAACGCCCGCCACCGCCCCCACGCCCGCAGGTACCATTGGCCGTTGAAGGCGACGAGGTACCCGAGGATGTGACAATTGAATCAACGGAATTGGACCTCGACAAAATATTTATCCCCAATTTAGCAAGCACAAAGGGACCTGACTTAGACGAACCGCTCGACTATACTGAGATTGACTACAAACCACACCCAAGTCGAATTGTCGTACCGGAATATCCCGTTGAAGCGCGAAAAAAGGGCCTCGAAGGCAAAGCCATGGTCAAAGTACTGGTTGACAAGATAGGCAACGTAGAAGACGTCCAGTTTGTACACGGCCCGGAAATTTTCAAAAAAGCGGCATTAGAGGCGGCGCGGCAATATCGATTCCGCCCCGGCAAACACCAGGGAGAACGCCGCAAAGTCTGGATGTTTATGCCGATAGAATTTTCGCTGAAGCGACAATAATTCCGCCCCGGCAAACACCAGGGAGAACGCCGCAAAGTCTGGATGTTTATGCCAATAGAATTTTCGTTGGATTAAATCCCCTCCTCCCATCCTCTCTTATACCTGCAGCTCTTCAAAGTACGGTACTCGTTGAAGCCCATCGTAAGCGCAGACATCAAACCGCTTCTAAGGAGAAAAAATGTCCGATTGGAAAACCCGTTCCTGGGACGGCAGCCCTGTCCCTTATCCCGACCCCGCCATCGAAATTCTGGACACGCGCTTTGAAAAATACGCCATAGGCAACGCCGCAGTCGAGCGCCTCTGTACTGGCTTGCGCTGGGGTGAAGGCCCGGTGTGGTTTGGAGACGCGCGTTGTGTGCTCTTCAGCGACATCCCCAACAATCGCATCATGCGCTGGAACGAAAGTGATGGCAGCCTCAGCGTCTATCGTCAACCTTCCAATTATTGCAATGGTCACACCCGCGACCGGGAAGGTCGTCTGATCACCTGTGAACACGGCACGCGGCGCGTCACGCGCACCGAATACGACGGAACCATCACCGTACTCATCGACAGCTTTGAGGGCAAACCTCTCAATGCACCCAATGACGTCACCGCGCATTCCGATGGCAGTATATGGTTCACCGATCCGGGGTACGGCATCATGCTCGACTACGAAGGCAACATTGCCGAAAGCGAACTGCCCACCAACGTCTATCGCCTCGATCCCAATACTGGAAATGCCACAGTTGTTACCGACGATTTTGTGCGCCCCAACGGACTGTGTTTCTCACCCGACGAAAAAATTCTCTACATCACCGATACCGGGTCCTCTCATGGATTGGGAGGTCCCGCACATATTCGCGCTTTTGATGTGGAAAATAACCACCTCAAAAACAGTCGCATCTTTGCCGACATGGCACCCGGATTTGCCGATGGGATTCGCTGCGACATTGACGGCAACCTGTGGAGCAGTTCGGGCTGGGGCAACCCCGAAGACAACGGCGTCAAAATTTTCGCGCCCAATGGCGACCTCATTGGCAAAATTCACCTGCCCGAAGTGTGTTCCAATCTCTGCTTTGGCGGACACAAAAAAAACCGCCTCTTCATGACAGGCGGCATGTGTTTGTACTCAGTGTACCTTGAAGCAAAAGGCGCGCAAAGGCCGTAATCTCGAGCAGAACAAAAAGGAGAAATCCATGTCACAACAGACAAAAATCTGGCCCTTGAGTGTTTTGCTCAGTCTGCTGATTTTATTCTTTAATATCTGGATGTGGGACAACGACGCACTAATCCTGGGATTGCCGATCAATTTGCTTTACCACATTGGCCTGTGTGTCCTGACCACACTCTCTATGCTCGTAATCGTGCGCCTGGCCTGGCCTCATCATTTAGATGCGGAGGACCGGGAATGATTATTGCGGTTGTCGCAATTTATCTGGGGCTGGTTATAGTGGTCGGCACCCTGGGGCATCGGCTGTTTCGCAATACCGCAGAAGATTACTTTGTCGCAAGCCGAACCATTGGCCCTGTAGTCCTGTTGATGACACTGCTGGGCACCAATCTCACTGCATTTACAATGCTGGGAGCATCTGGAGAAGCCTATCGTCTGGGGATTGTCGTTTTCGGTTTGATGGGCGCGAGCTCGTCTATTCTGATACCATTTCTCTTTTATTATCTCGGCACAAAAAGCTGGTGGTTGGGCAAACGATTTTCCTATGTCACCCAAATCCAGATGATCCGGGACCGCTATACCTCGCCAGCATTGGGAACGCTCTTATTTGTCGTCGTGGTGTTGTTGATGCTACCCTACATCTTGATAGGAGTCAAAGGTGGAGGCGATGCACTCGCGGCAATCACGCGCGGTGAGTGGCCGAGTTGGGCTGGTAGTTTGCTCGTATGTGGAGTAACATTTTTGTACGTAACCTATGGCGGAATGCGAAGTACGGCCTGGGCAAATACCTTTCAAACAACAGTATTTATTCTCGTGGGCATCATCGCCTATCTCGTCATTATGGATCACTACGGCGGGATCGGCGAAGCTATGGCAACGCTGCGCGATACGCACCCCGAATTTGTGGTTTTTGGCAGCGGATCTTATACCGTATTCAAAATACTCTCCTATCTCATGCTACCCATCAGTGTTGCGGCATTTCCCCATATTTACGGTCATTGGCTCTCCGCCCGAACCGCGCGATCATTTCAAACGCCCATAGTATTCTATCCCCTGTGTATCGCCGCTGTATGGGTGCCCAGCGTCACCCTGGGAATGGTCGGTCGCATTGATTTTACGGCGCCGCTGAACGGCCCCATTTTGATTGAATTGATTCTGGCACATACGGGCGGTGTGCTGGCAGGATGCCTTGCGGCAGGTGTTTTTGCTGCAATTATGTCTTCGCTCGACTCTCAAACCCTTGCCCTGGGCGCGATGTTTACCGAAGATATTGTGCGATTTTACGGTTTTGACAACCAGCTATCCGAAAAACAGCAGGTCTTGTTTGGGCGTCTATTTGTCGCTGCATTCCTCGTCCTGGCCTTTGTTGCGTCGCTATTTACAACGCGGTCAATTTTTGAACTCGGTGCCTGGTCACTCACGGGTTTTGCGGGATTGGTACCCGTATTCGTCGGCGCACTGTACTGGAAGCGCAGCACAAAGCAGGGCGCAACCGCGGCAATCCTGAGTGTAATTGGTCTATGGCTATTTTTTTATGCAGATTCCCTTAACGCAGAAGGCGCGTACAGCATTGGCGGAACTGGCTTAATCCCCGCCGGCATTATCGTCCCTGTTTCCGCGCTCATTCTCATCCTCGTATCTTTCGCCACCACGCCACCTCGCGATGCAGATCGATTCTTTTAAAATTGCATAATACAGCCCGCAACACAACAGGACATTTCTTTAAAGAGATGCCCTGTTTATTTTTCATTCAACAAATGGCCCCTCCTCTTCGAGCCGTTTGTGAACGCGCTCAAAGTCGGGAGATTCGCCTCTGACGAGGCGTTCGCAATGGATACCCCGCAACGCGCCTTCTTCAAAACCAGTAAGATTTATAACATTGGGCTCTCCGCGGGTATAATACTTGCGTCCATAAGGCAGGTGGAGCACGCCAATGACATCGAGTTTGGGAATATGTTGGCGTTGGGCGGCCTGCTTGAGTTTTTCCTCATCGACCTCAACACCGAGCCCCGCCCCCTCCGGCACGCGACAGAAACCCTCTGTCGGCAGCAGTTGCGACGTGGTAATATCGTCTTCGTATTGATCGTCAAGGGTGATAATATGCGCGGTTGCCGTGGGCAAGACCGCCGCTTGATGCAACGTAAAAGCCTTCATCAGGGTATTGCCCGATTGCTGAAGGAGCGTCTGGATATTGGCCTGACCGTACGCAAATCCCTTTCGCATAGTATCGCCAATGCGACCACCAATCATATAAATATCGGCAGTGCCGTGTAAGACCTCCTGCATGCCGCCGAGTTGAGGATTGTGCATAATAAGCGGCAACTGCGTTTTTTGTCTCAATGTGCGCCAGCCATCAATATCGGCCCATGGCAGCGGGTCTTCGATAAAACCGACCACCGGATAATTGCGTTCGAGTTCGGCAACAATGGGAAGTACAACACCCATCGTGCGGTTGTGGTTGAAATCCCAATGAAGCTTAAAGCCCTCTGGCGCAACTTCGGCAGCGGCTCGCGTTTGTTCAATAACGTCATAGCGGGCGTCGGAGTGCATCTTGAAAATGCGATACCCCTGATCGACAGCACGCTGGATTTCTCCGGCAAATACTTCGGGCGAACAAGGCCGCGTCCATGCCGCCGCCGGCACGGCATCTCTCACTTTTTGCCCCAGGAGCTTATAGGCAGGCACTTCGAGGTACTTGCCCATCACATCGTAGAGCGCCATGCCAAGAGCCAGATGTAAATTATTGTGCAAAAAGTCAAAGGGATTGCGCCCAATTAACGGCTCGATTTCCTCAGACGCAATCGCAGAACTGTCTTCGTAATCGCCATAGCCAATCAGCCCGTTATCCGTATGGATTTTGACCACCACATGTTGATCAATATCGTACATGCGTGTGCGCCCGTGGTGGTTGTCGTAGCGTTTTGCCAAAGGCATCGCAATCGGGATGGCTTCAATATCGGTGATTTTCATCTTTAGCCTCCTATATGTGGGAATTGATAGTACATAATGAATGCAAGAAAATTTACTGTCAAGTACCTTCACGCCGCCCTATCTTGATCGCTTGAATCTCTTTGGGTGATGATGTATGTTAGAGAAGCAAGGGGCTGGGGACTAGAGGCTGGGACTGGATGGCCCTTTTACCACTAACCACTGGAGCAAACAATGCACCTGATTGCCAAGACAGCAGATGATTTTCGCCAGCTTTGGAATGGCGAGCGAAATTTTCTTATCCATTCTGCGTTGTTCAAATTTGAAATGCCACTCATCCCCGCCGAAGAAGTTATAGATATTTTGCGGCGCGATTCCGAGGCGCGCATTCAATTTTTAGATGACAGCTTAAGCGATGCAGAGCAAAATAATCTGGTCGAAAAGTTTAAGGCTGCGCCCATAGAAAAAGCCGTCGAAATGCCGATTAGTCTGGCGCATTTTCATTTGCAAAATTTTTATGGCGCAGGACAATTTCTCGAACACTTTCAAGAATGTGTGATGATTCTCTGGCGCACATTCCTCTCTCAACTCGGATTTACGTGGCAAAGATGTTATCCCATTATATTTATCTCTGGAAAAGGATGTAGCTCGACCTATCACGCAGATTCCTCGCATGTACTCGCGTGGCAAGTTTATGGAAAAAAACACTTTCACGGGTTTTTGGAACCGGAAAAACGCGAACCTGTTCAGAAACTCGTGGAAGATCGAACGGGTGTTACGCGCATTGATATTCCCCAAATAGATCCAGCAGATATTTTGACCTATGACATGCAACCCGGCGATTTGCTGTGGAACCAGTTATTGACGCCTCACTGGGTTGATGCGGGCGAAGATGAGGTCGCCATGAGCTTTAATATTTCTCATGGCGGGGTCGCCTATCGCGGTGAATTTTGTCCAAACGAACAGGTGTTGCGCCAACACTGGGAAAAAAATCCCAAAAGCGCGTGGCTGGTCGATGAGAGATATTGAGCGTGATTTCTTTTGTGATTTTGAACTGGCCTGAGGATGGTGTACAACGAGCCGCTTTTCAGGCTCGTTCACCGGCCAGTCATGCTCGGAGCGGGGTACAACTGAGTCAGCAGTTCATTACTCGCCTTCATACCCCGCTCGTGGCTATTTCAACTGGATAACCCATGCGCGTTTTTGCCATTTCTGATTTGCACGTCGATTACAAGGAAAACCATCGGTGGGTGCAGCGGCTTTCCAATTGCGATTTTACCGATGATGTGGTGATTGTGGCCGGAGATATAACTGACCGCGCCGACCCGATGCGCGATACCCTGTGCGAACTGAAGCAAAAATTTGCACGCGTTTTTTTTGTACCGGGCAATCACGATTTGTGGGTGAGGCCCAATGAACGATGCGACTCGTTGGAGAAATTCCACGCGCTTATGGCTTTGTGTAACGTGTTGAACATAGAAACCTCGCGGACGCAATTGCCGGGTGTACAAATTGTACCGCTTTTGTCGTGGTATGAAAAACCCGAAGAAAGTACCGACAGTTTGTACGTGCCCCAAGAAGGAGAAGACGCAGCGTTGCACATGTGGGCGGACAACCGTCTGATTCGCTGGCCCGAAAACGAGCGATCCATTGCGCGCTATATGCTCGCCCAAAATACCGCGCCTGTTCAGGGCGATGGGCCAGTCATTACCTTTAGCCACTTTTTGCCCAGACGGGAGTTGATCTTTGGCAGGTCCCATTCCGCTCCCCGTCCGCGCCCATTGACGAGCGCGTCGAATTTCAATTTCAGTCGGGTGGCTGGCACAAGGGCCTTAGATCGCCTATTGCGAAAACTCGGTTCATCGATTCACATATACGGCCATCAGCATCGCAATCGGTGTCGAGAAATCGAGGGTGTGACGTATATTTCTCATTGTCTGGGCTATCAGCGCGAGAGACAATTGGGGGTGGTATGCGGGATGGACGAGGGGCCCCGGTTGGTGTGGGAAACCTGATTTTTGATATGGAGGACGCGATGAATCTAACCGTGCAGCATCAGACCTTATTGTGGGACGACAGTGAACACACAGTTTGGGAAACAATAACAGAACGGGTCTATTGGCCTCCCGAGCAAACAGTCCTGTTATTATGCGATGTGTGGAACAACCACTGGTGTCGCGGTGCAGTTGAGCGATTAGAAGCAATGATTCCCCGCATGCACGCCGTAGTGCAAAGCGCGAGAAAGCAAGGTGTGACCATTATTCACGCACCTTCGGGCACACTCGATGTTTATGCCAATACGCCTGCGCGGAGACGGGTATTGGATGTCCCACCCGTTGAGCCACCTGAAAATTTAGATCTCGCTGATCCCCCGCTACCGATCGACGATTCGGATGGCGGGTCAGACACGGGTGAAGACCCGAAGAAAATCAACACGCAGGTCTGGACGCGGCAACACGCGGGGATAGATATTGACCACGAACGGGATATTATTTCCGATCAAGGACACGAAATCTACAGCTATATGCAGCATCGGGAAATCGACAAAATGCTCATCATGGGCGTGCATACTAACATGTGCGTGTTGCATCGCACGTTTGCAATCAAACAAATGACGCGTTGGGGCATCCAGGTCGCGCTAATTCGAGATTTGACCGATGCTATGTACAATCCGGCAAAGCCGCCTTATGTGAGCCATGAAGTAGGCACGCAATTGGTAATATCGTTTATTGAAAAATTCTGGTGTCCAACAATTTTAAGTAACGATTTGCTATGAGGTATGCGATGATTAAACAGCCCAATATCTTATTTATCACAACCGATCATTTGCGATATGATACGCTGGGATACACGGGGGATCGCGTTATACAAACGCCTGCGATAGACGCTCTGTCTGAAAGGAGCACGCGATTTTCAAAATGCTTTGTGCAAAATCCCGTATGTTCTCCGTCGCGTGCGACATTCATGACCGGGCGTTATCCCAAAAATCACGGCGTAAAATGGAACGGTTCAAAGCTCAACGAAAATGAAATTACAATGGTAGAAGCGTTCAAAAACCAGGGCTACACAACTGCCAGCGTGGGCAAACACGGCATTGGACAGCAGCGTTTTCGACAAATACTCGACCACATGGACGCCGTGGGAATACGGCGGGGATGGAAAGAGCGCGCAGATGGAAATTATACAGTCACCGATCCCAATCCATTTGAGCAATATGTTCGCGATCGGGGATACGAATATAAAACGGGATACGCCCTGCCCAATTTTCGCAAAAACCTCGGTGCTGTGCCATCCGATCTCCCCGAAGATTGCCACATCGATGCCTATGTGGGAATGAAAAGCATTGAATACTTCAAAGGATTGGATACGAGCAACCCCTTTTTCTTATGGGTGGGATTCTACGGACCGCACCATCCCTATGTCCCCTCTGGGTGCTTTGCAAATATGTACGATCCCAATGGGATGCCCCCCTTTCGGTACGCGGAAGACGACATTGCAAAAAAACCGCCCGAATACAGTTTGTATTTCAAAGCAGAACACCACAAATACCGCGGGTTTGACCAGGCTTCCGATGAGACATTCCGCAAGATGAAGGCGGCGTATTACGGCATGGTATCGCAAATTGACCATCAAGTGGGCCAGATCATCGAGACATTAGAAAAAAAAGGCGTGGCGGATGAGACCATCGTAATCTTTCTATCGGACCACGGTGAATTTTTAGGCGATCACGGTATCCCGGCCAAAGCGCCATTTCTCCTCGACTGCATGTTACATATACCGTGCTCTATCGCCGTGCCGGGTCGTGCTGGCGGCGACTGCGATGCCCTGATCGAAACCGTGGATCTATTTCCCACAATCGCGCAGCTATCGGGTTTTGATGCGCCCGAATGCGTGCAGGGCCTGGATTTATCGCCGCTGATGAATGGCGAACAATCGGAAATACGAGACATAATTTTTGCCGAAGCGGTCGATAAACGCTGCATCCGCACGCGAGAGTGGAAATATATTCACTACCCGGCAAAAAATTACGGCGAGTTGTACAATCTAATCGACGATCCCTTTGAACTAAACAATTTATACGACGCCCAACCGGAAAAAAGAGAAGAAATGAAGCGAACTTTTTACGCCCACATGGATGCAACCGAAGATTTTATCCATCCGAAATACGATCGCTTTACCGCCAAACAGGGCGAGCCTGTAACGCATTATATGACCTGGTGATGAGTGCATGGAGACAGCGGATTGGTTTTTAATTGGGGCGGCGTGTATAACATCGATGATCGCGGCTGTTGGCGGCGTTGGCGGCGGCGTTGTCCTCATTGCGATTATGCCGGGCTTCCTCCCCGCTGCGGCGATTATCCCGATTCACGGACTGGTGCAAATTGCCAGCAATTTGAGCCGCGCGTTCATTGGCCTCAAGCATACCGAATGGCGTCTTGTGGGGCAATACGCGATCGGAACAGTGATTGGCGCCGCATTGGGTTCTCGTTTTATTATCGATTTTAAATGGGAACTCCTGCCCCTCTTTTTGGGTATTTTTATTTTGCTCATCACGTGGATGCCCAAATTTTCCCGCGCGCCCGATTTACCCGCAAAATTCACACTTCTGGGTGCTTTTCAAACTGCTTTATCCTTGTTTTTGGGTGTAAGTGGTCCGCTCAATATGCCATTTCTCCTGCGAGAAAACCTGCCCCGAGACCGCACGGTAATCACGCATTCGGTTCAGATGGCATCGAGCCATGCGATGAAAATTTTGACATTTGGATTTTTGGGATTTGCCTTTGCACCCTATTGGAAATTGGTCGTTGGCATGATCGCCTCGGCATCGCTTGGGTCTTATCTGGGAACCCTGATTCGCGGGCATGTGCCCGAGCACCATTTTCGCGTCCTTTTAAGGTGGCTGGTAACACTGCTCGCCTTACGCATGATTTTGCATTTTCTATTTTTAACCTCCTGATAAGAAAAGGATCAACAATGGGTGATATTTTCCGCTGGGGCATTATCGGTCCCGGCAGTATTGCACACAAGTTCGCCACGGGATTGCGCGCCCTCGACGATGCACAAGTCGTCGCCGTGGGATCGCGCAGTCAGGATCGCGCCGACGCCTTTGCCGATACGTATGATGTACCCAATCGCCACGCCTCTTATGAAGCACTCGCCGAAGATCCAGAAGTCGATGCGGTTTATGTGGCAACACCCCATCCCTTTCACAAAGAGAACAGTATCTTATGCCTGAAAGCGGGCAAGCCCGTGTTGTGCGAAAAACCATTTACAATCAACCAACACGAAGCCAGAGAAGTTATCGAAGTCGCCCGCAGCGAAGGCGTGTTTTTGATGGAAGCCATGTGGACCCGATTTTTGCCCATCACCAAACAGGTAAAAGCGTGGGTCACAGACGGCGCAATTGGCGAAGTGCGGATGTTATACGCCGATTTTGGATTTCGCGCCAACCTTAATCCCGAAGGTCGCTTGTTCGATCTCGCACTCGGTGGAGGTGGCCTGCTCGATATAGGTATCTACCCCATCTCTTATGCATCCCTGATCTTCGACACCCAACCTGCCACCATCTCGAGCCAGGCGCATATCGGCGAAACTGGCGTAGATGAACAGGCAGCGATGGTATTTGGCTACGACAAAGGACAACTCGCATTGATCTCCTGTGGCGTGCGAATCAAAACACCACACGAAGCGAAAATTTTGGGCACAGACGGCATGATCACAGTACCGAAGTTTTGGGATGGACGCACCGCTATCCTCTCCGCTGGCGACAAAGAGGAAGTGGTAACACTGGAATGCGCTGGAAATGGATACGAATGTGAAGCCGCCGAGGTGGCCCGTTGCGTGCGCGCGGGCAAGCTGGAAAGCGATCTCATGTCACACGGCGATACGCTTGCCAATATGCAGACCCTGGACGCAATTCGAGAGCAATGGGGATTGAAATATCCGATGGAAAGGACATAATATCATGCCAATGGAATACGGCACAATTGAAGGAATGAACAAAAAAATTTCGCGCATTTTACAAGGGACAATGATGTTGCGCGAAGATCACCTGCAAGAATCATTTGACCTGTTAGACGGCGTATGGGCACTCGGCGTCAACGGCTTTGACGGGGCATATATTTACGGCGGCGGTCAGTGTGAGCGTGTTCTGGGCCAATGGCTCGACGAACGAGGCCTGTTCGAAGAAGCCGTCATCTTGACCAAAGGGGCACACCACACTGGGAACAAAAACAAAGTAACGCCTGTTGACATTACAGCCGATCTAACCACTTCATTGGAGCGTTGCCGAACGAATTTTATCGACATCTACGTATTGCACCGCGATGATCTCAATGTCGAAGTTGGGCCAATAGTAGAGATACTAAACGAACACAAAGCAGCGGGTCGAATCGGACTATTTGGCGGATCGAACTGGACCGTGCCGCGCATACAAGAAGCCAATGAATACGCATATAAGCACAACCTTGAACCATTTACCGTGAGCAGCCCCAATTACAGCCTTGCAGAACAGGTGAAAGAACCCTGGAGAGGTTGTATCAGCATCAGTGGGCCTGACAACGAGGCAGACCGCGTGTGGTACACAGAACAAAACATGCCCCTGTTTACCTGGTCGAGTCTCGCGCAGGGATTTTTCTCTGGCAGATTTACGCGCGAAACTTTTGCAGACTACAAAGCAAATCTGCCTGGCTCTTGCGTCGAAGCCTATTGTTACGAACAAAATTTTAAACGCCTGGACCGCGCGGGCGAACTGGCAAAAGAAAAAGGGCTGACCGTGCCACAAATCGCGCTGGCATTCAACCTGAACCAGCCCCTGAATCTCTTCTCATTAATCGGCGTGTTCCATCCCGATGAGTGCAAGGCCAATATCGAGGCTCTCAATTTGAAACTCACACAGGAAGAACTCGATTGGCTGGACTTGAAACGCGACGAGCGGTGAGAGATATAAAAATATTAAAAGCCGATGGAACATTGCCCATCGGCCTTTTTTTAAACTGATATTGTAATACCTCAAATCTTTTGCCGCATCCAACCGCGCTTGACTTCGGGCTGTCTGCGAAAACCCTTTTGCGGTTTGGTACCCGTTGCCCCCATAGCCTGTTGACGCTTGTGATGGCCTTCCCACTGGCGTTGTGCGCGCTGGCCGTCACTTGAAGACAGCCACGCATCCAATTTTTCTTTAGATACGCCTTTTCCCGTCACAATACCCCCTTTTTGAAATGCCTGTCGCCTGCGCTTGCTTTCGCCCCGCGAGCACCCCAATTTTCGGGCCATGTGTTTGTCGTCTTCACCAGCAGCTAAAAGATCTGCAAAGGTGCGAAAAAATGTTTCTGGGTCGTCAATCTGAAGATGAGCCATGAGAGCCTCCTGATCTTTTCTAACGTAGCGTATCTAAAAAATGAGACAAATACGAGTAAAATTTGTTTCGCAAAACTACCTCATCCTCGACTCCGACATCCACATATCGGGATTATTGCCGAGTTTGTCTTTAACACCTTCTGTAATTTCAGATAAGCGTTGCAATATATCTTCTGACAATGCGAGATCAACCGAAGGGAGATTCCATTGCACTTCATCGGGATTTCTCGCGCCCACCAGAAGCGATGTAATACCGGGTTGTTGTAGTGCCCAGGCAAGGGCAATCTCTGCCATTGCAACGCCTGCTTCATCGGCAACATCGCGAACTTTTTCCAGCGCGTCAAACACTTCGGCCTCACAGCCTTCTTCACCGTGTCTGGCCCTGGGGCGGTCATTCGAAAACAGGCGGGTTCGCGCCAGACCATCTGGCACATCATCCGCAGAGGCATAACGTCCGGTAAGCAACCCCTGCATCAGCGGGCTATAACAGATAATGCCAATATTGTTTTCCAAACACATCGGCTGAATCTCGCGTTCAATAACGCGCCAGAGCAAGCTAAAGGACAACTGATTGGTGACAATATCGGCAACAGCGAGCAGGTCGCGCAAATCGCCGCAGGCAAAATTACAAACGCCAATAGCCCGAATTTTTCCCTGATCGCGGAGACGTTGAAGTGCGCTTGCTGTTTCTGCGATGGGAATATTGTGATTGGGCCAATGAATCTGGTACAAATCGATATAATCTGTTTGCAGACTTTTCAAGCTCTGTTCGCAGGCTCTGGGCAAATCATCGGACGAAAGATGACCGCCGCCAACTTTGGTGGCGATCACCGCGTCTTGCCGACGACCTTTGAGACCTTCCCCAAGCACGCGCTCGGACTTGCCATACCCTTCTGCCGTATCAAAAAAAGTGATACCCGCATCAAGCGCAGCATGCACCGTGGCGATAGACACATCGTCGTCTTGCTCACCCCAAACATCACCACCAGCAAAAGGCCAGCAGCCCAGAGCAATAACAGAGACATCGATATCCGTACCGGGCAGTTTGGTGTATTTCACGATTCCCTCCTACCGATACCATGTGCCTTCTAAATAACGCGCTGAGAGACGGCGAGACAATTCGCGCCGTACCTCTGGCTCTTGTTCGGCAATATTGTGTTCTTCTGCAGGATCAGCGATCAGATCGTAGAGTTCCGTAACATCGTTGTAGTTCTCCACCAATTTGTACTCCCGCGTACGGATACACCTGAAATTTTGTATGCCACTCACGGTTTCCGTGCGGTGTTCCTCTGCCTCTCCGCGAAGCACCGCGCCAATTGATCGCGCATCGATATCCGAAAGCGGAGGCACGCCAGCAAGATCACATATCGTTGGATTCATGTCAATGAGTTCAACGAGAGCATCTGAGACGCGACCGCCTTCAATCCCAGGCCCCGCAACAATGAGCGGAACATGTACCGATGCTTCGTAAGGCACACTTTTGGTGTACAAACCGTGATCGCCCAGCATTTCTCCGTGATCACTGGAAAAGATAACATACGTATTATCGGCCATCCCCCGCCGTTCCACTGCCGCGAGCATCTCGCCGATCTGATCGTCAATAACTTCAATTGCCGCGCAATATTGCCGTCGGGTCTCTGCAATTTTTTCCGGGGTCATGTCTTTGATGCGATCTTTTAAGTAAGCGGGTTTACCCGGCAAATTAGCAGGCGTGGCGGGTGGCATCTCTGCATCGCGGTACTTCTCTCCGTATTCGGCTGGCGGATCAAAAGGATCGTGAGGTCCCACAAAGCTCACAAATAAATGCCAGGGAAAATCCCCGGGGATATTCTCAATCCACTCGACAGATCGCTGCCCAATATACACATCCTCAAAAGCTTCGGTAGGTAAGACCGAATCGTGACAGGAAGCGTGATAACCCTCTTTGGAGCGACGGGTATAATCATCGACAAAAGCACCGAGCAACCCTCTTTCCTCCAAAAAGTGGTTATAAGGGCCCTGTGGTGTTTTGGAATGCCCAGCGTGCATTTTGCCCTCGCATTCGACCGGATGAGTAAAGCCCCACATATACGTAGCTGGCCTGTCGCCATCGCGTCCATTGTATCCGTCGGGTTTGGCCAGATCGAGCTTGCCCACACAACCCACATAATAATTATAATCGCGCAATTGCTGGTAATAAGTCGGTTGGCTGCGAGGCAAGAAGCAATTGTTCCCAACGCAACCGAGGCGCGAGGGCTGCATGCCAGAAGCCAGTGCAATGCGCGAAGGCGCGCAAACAGGGCAATTCGTCGTGCATTGGGTAAAATGCACCCCCTGCTTTGCCAGGCGGTCAATATTGGGTGTGCGAACAAAATCAGCACCTGCACAGCCCATGTAATCAAAACGATGCTGGTCGTCCATAATAAAGAGAATATTGGGCCGATCCGTCTGCGGCATATTTTGTCTCCATAGTGTAAGGTTGTATTGCAGGTCAATCCTGCGCGTCTAACAAATCTCTCGTAGCAATCAAAATACCGTCTTCATCGGCGTAGAGATAATCGCCCGGAAGAAAGGCGACACCGGCAAAAGCAAGAGGCGTATTTTGGCGGCCCTTGCCTTCTTTTCGGCTGCGGCGCGGCACAGCAAAGCGTGCTTTGACGCCTATTCCAATTTGTGCAAGTTCAGACACATCGCGCACACCGCCATTTATGACAATCCCCGACCAGCCATTGTCACTGGCGATTTCAGCGACCATATCCCCCAACAGCGCACACCACATCGAGCCCTCGCCATCGACGACGAGAACGCGCCCCTCGCCCGGGGTTTCGAGGATCTCGCGCACCAGCACATTGTCTTCGCAAACTTTGACCGTGGCAATCGGACCGCAAAATGCCATCACGCCGCCATAGTCATTGAATATCGGTTCGGCAACTTGAAGTGCTGGATCGGTTTCGTGCTCATCGCACAAATCAGTAGTCTTGAAAGCCATCAATCACCTCGTAAAATATTTTGAACAGTAGGTCTGCATTTATGCACCTCTATAATTGCGCCCCAAAAGTAACTTGTCAAAGAAAAAAGCTCCAAACTGGTGTCTCAAACCCGTCTATTTCCTATTTTTTAACATTGAGATAAAGTAGTCAACATTGCTTTGATATTTATTTTTTGAACCTGGATAAACCAGATCAGATTCTATACCAAGCGCTGTCATTTTTTCTTGTAAAGCAACACCAAACTGCACGTGATGCACTTTCCAACCACGAGCAGTCTGTCCTTCTGGCACAGGATCTTTCGGTGACATTCTATAGCTCATATAAATAGCGGGGTCGTCCTTTGATACCAAATCAAGCGCCGAAATCTCGCTTACGCGATTCTGATATTCTTCCTGGGTCGTTGCGCCTAATGTCTGATAAAAATCTCGATGGGACTCGTCGTACCCGGGAATATTCTTCTTCCACCAGGCAACGTCCATCGTGGTCTGACCGCCAGATGTGGCCACGGCCTGAAGTCTGGTAGATTCGCGTTCGATTGGATCATCGCTGTCTGGACGGGCCATGTCTTCGTGAAAAGCAAGATACATGCAAATTTGTGCCCCAGCCGATCCGCCAAATGCACCGATCCGATTTTTATCGATGTTCCATTCGGTGGCTTTGGAACGCAGAAGCTGAAGCGCTCGCCGACAATCGTAGTGCGCAGCAGGCAAAGGAGCCTGCTGGACATAGCGATAGTTAAAAGCCGCGACAGAAATGCCCGCATCTAATAAAGCTTTCAATGTCTTATTACCAATCCCATCCTTGCTGCCGTTTCTGAAACCGCCGCCGTGAATATACACTGCAACAGGGGTGGGTTCGTCCGATTGTGCCGGATAAAAATCAAATACGTTCCGCTCATGGGGGCCGTACTTGTAATTTTTAATGGTTGCTATCTCTGACATCTGTGAAGCCAAACCTCTGCTTTGTGAGACTTGTTGTGCGAAAACTTTTCTGATATTAGCAAAGACGGAAAACGAGAAAAACAAAAGAAGATAGAATCCGAAAACCTTTACTACAGCACGACTTCCAAAAGAGTGGCGTCTCATATTCGATCTCCTCTATGGTTCTGACAGGGATTTTATTTCAGCAGGCGAGATCACCTCCACTCAAATACCACGCCCAACACTTCTCTCGGATTATCGGCGAGCATATCGTAGGTAGCCTGGCAATCGGCGGGATTGACAACATGGGTAATCAAATCTTCGATGGGCAACTTGCCCGCAGCCATCAAACGCAAAATTAGTTCGCGATCTCTGTGCTTACTCCACGGATAATAAATATGGTCATTATCCGGCGTCTTGGGCTGATGCGCGCCCAGAATTGTGATCTCGCGCAAATGAACCTCGGGCAAAAAACTAACCTCCACGGTACCGCGAGGAGACCCCAAAGCGACCAGACGCCCTCCCAACCGCGGCAAAGTCAACGCCATGGGATAAACCGCCGGAATACCCGTCGCTTCAATAACCAGATCGACACCATCGCCCACGCAATGCTCGCGCACCACTTCGGCGACATCCCCTGCATTATTGGGATTGACACAAACATCTGCGCCCCTGTCTCTCGCTTTACCCAACCGAAAAACATCCAGATCAATCGCAATAACCGGGAGCGCACCGGCCAATCGCGCAAAGGTCGCTGCCAACTGGCCTACAATACCCATACCGGTAATTGCAACAACCTCACCCAATTCCGGACGCCCAACCCGGTGCCCGTGCATGGCAATAGCACACATAACCATAAAAGCCGCGGACCTGGGCGAAACACCTTCGGGCACTCTAAAAAAATTCCCGCTCATGACCGCATGACTGGCGTGATTGCCCTGCGCGGCAATACGATCACCTGGTTCTATCCCCTTCACATCTTTGCCCACCTCGAGCACCACACCCGTATTGCAATACCCCGTTGGCCGCGGAAATGTTCTCGCACGCGACGGTTCACCCCCATGTGCATAATTGTAAATTTCCGTACCCACACTCACAGCGGTATAATCATTCTGCACCAAAATGCCATTATCTGGCACACGCAGCAGTTCAAAATCCTCTAATTCAATCCGCCGGACATCTGTGCATATTAATCGTTGTGCTTTCACGACCATCTCCTTCTATGGAGGATCCACGGGAACCTTCTGGCGTTTCGGAATCAACGGATCGTACTCAAACCCCTTCGTTCCCTTCTTAAATTCCGCACGCGCTGCTTGCAACACCTTTTTGTCCAAAATCAGATCAATAGCCGATCCCGCAAACACCTTGGCCGTTTGCAAAACCGCGCGCTCGGCATAAGGCATGATCGCCTGTGCGGTCATATCGCGGTGATGGCCCGGCGTGCCCTTGGTATAACACACCATCTGAAACCGCCCCATCGGTGCCAGCCACGACACATTATCTTCATCCGAAGACCCACGCCCCTGCGACCCCTTCCCCTTTTTGATCTTCCCGTCAAATTCACCTTTGTATCCCAATTCCTTTACGCGTTCCTTATCTTTTTTTGACGCACGAGGTGGACCGAATAATTCGAGATTTTTGCGCACAGTTTCGCACATCACATCATTTGGCAAACGCGGGTACACAGCCGTGATACGATGCCATTTCATAGTTGTTTCCGTAGCCATCGCCGCACCTTTGGCGCACTTAGTCAATCGCTTGCGTACTTTATTCACCTGTTCACGATCCTTCCCACGCACATAGTACCACACCTTCGCATAAGCCGGCACCACATTGGGCGCATCCCCACCGTCACGGATCACACAATGGATACGCACATTTTCGGGAACATGCTCGCGCAAATAATTCGCCGCAACATCCATCAACATCACCCCGTCCAATGCACTGCGCCCATTGTGAGCACTCGCGCCGTGAGACGTCTTGCCAAAAAACTCATACACCAGCGAATCCAGCGACGAACCACCATAATTACTAACACCCGTACTCGATCCCGGATGCCATGCCAGCACCGCATCCAGATCTCGAAACGCACCATCGCGGGCCATATACACCTTGCCCGCCAGCGTCTCTTCAGCCGGACAGCCGTAGTAAATAATCTGACCGGGCGACTTCAAATTTTCCAACACTGTTTTTGCAGCAACCGCACCTGCGGCCGGGGCAACGCCCAAAAGATTATGACCTCAGCCGTGCCCCCAGGTACCCTCCTCGGCACCGCAATTGGGCAATGCGTCGTACTCCCCCAACATGCCAATAATGGGTTTGCCCGTGCCCCATGTGGCGCGAAAAGCCGTCGGGATCTTTTTAAACGGAAATTCAATTTGAAATCCGTTCTCCTCCAAATACGCCGCCAACGCCTTTGACGACTCGTATTCCTGAAACGGCCGCTCTGCCCAGCCGTGAATACTCCGCGACAGCTTAAACGCCCGTCGCGACTGCGATTTCACAGCCTGATCCACCTGCAACTTTTTGGTTTTTGCATCCATTTTCATCCTCTCTCTAATGACAGCCCATTGTAGATAAACGGCGTAACATCAGTAAATGGATAATGTGCGGGAATGCCTCACATCCCCCACACCTCAATCTCGACCCCACTGCTTGATGTCCGGCGATCGTGGAATACTTTGTCCGCCCAACGTCTCCCATCACGGCGGTCAAAAACCACCAGATGACCCGCCTCTGCATCGCACCGATCCATGTACTCGGCGGTCTGATCCAGGCCATCGGCAATGGTCTGGTCCAGACTCTTGTGGAGCAATTTACACTCAATCACAATCTTGCGCGTCTGATCACCCTGCGGCCAGACGATCAGCAAATCCGTACGCATTCGCCCCAGACCATACTCCCGTTCAATGCGTCCGCCACTGTTCACAATGCGCGGCAGAAATGCCTGCAACAGCAACTGCGGCCCTGCCTCCTGATATTGAAACCGCGTCACCCAATGCTCTGAGTGCTCGCGGAAAAAGGTCTGAAACGCGGTCATTAATTTCACCACATTCAAACTGCCATCGGCATTGACATACCATTCTGTGTCCTCATTGATCCCGACCTGGGCTGCGTAGGTCAATTCGCGCGGGACGACTTCTGCATAGATCGGATTGGCAATACGGAGTGGATCTTCGGATGCGATCAAACCCAGGTCGCGGACATATTCGAGATCGCGAGTGGAGAAGTCGCTGTCCTCTCCACCACTCAGCAGCGGTTCAATCACGCGCTGCACGCGCTTCTCCTGCAACTTGTCGGCGAGTTGGTCGAGGTGTATCTCCCGGCGCAGGATGAGTTGCTCACGAGCGTCGCGGATGGCGTCGGCAGTAATCGAGATACCCCGGTCCTCTGCGGCTTCGCCATAGAAACAGGTTTCTTCCGCCAGCGCGTTGACCAGCCACGGCTGCCCCTGGGTCTGTCTCCAGATCAGTTCCAACGCAGCAGGAGTGAACACCTGTCCTGTCTCATCCGTATGCTGGTTGAGCAGGGCGAGCACCTCGTCACGCGAGAAGTCGCCCAGGCGCAAAGATCGCGCTCTGATATTAAACGCACTGCCACCGGCAATAATCGCATTCTCTGCCGTTGATTGGATGCGGTAATCGCGCACATCGCGCACCCCACACAGCACCACACTTTGCGGAAAACCCTCCGGGCGACGGTCATAGCCAGCCCGCAACTGCCGCAACACGGACAGCAGAGAATCGCCAATCAGAGAATCGATCTCGTCAATGAGCAACACCAATGGCTTCGGAGCAGCCTGTGCCCAGCGCATCAACGCCTCGCGCAGTGCAGTGTGAGGCCCGTATTTCGCCAGGATGTCGAACCAGATCTCGTCCAAAAATTCGTCACCTACTGAACGCGCCCGAGATGCCAACTCACCCAAAAAGGTGCGCATCACCAGTTCCACATCTTCGCGCGCGGCCTGTCCACCTTCAACGTTGACGTACACACAGCGATAGGTGTCCTGAGCGTTGAGCAGGTCGCGCAATGCCAGCAAAGCAGAAGTCTTGCCCGTCTGCCGAGGCGCGTGCAAGACAAAGTATTTCTCGTCTCGGATGAGTGCGAGCACCTCGTCCATATTTAAGCGTTCCAGAGGCAGGATGCAGTAGTGCCTTTCGGGCTTGATGGGACCAGCAGTATTGAAGAAGCGCATAATGCAAATATCCTCTTCACAGCCTGAACGATCTGTGATTTAAGTTTTCCTGGAAGCTCTTGCCCTGTCGGTGCATTGCCTTCTCCACATCTGTATCAAGTGTGATCGTAGTTTTCATGTTAGCCAAAATAGCCTCGCGTTGTTTTGTGTCAAGTTATTCTACGGAAATCTCACTCTCCCATTGAATGTGATTGATACATGATGCGATAGTGCAGAGTGCAAGCAATTCCTAAGTCTTCACCGCATTCACAACTCGCGCAATCACCTCATTCTGGCTCCCGACCTTATCCCGCTCTTCCCTGAACTGATCCCACAACCCTGGATTTTGCGCGATAACCAGCCCCAACCGCGGGCACATCCAGACATGTTTGGCACCAGCACCCGATGCAGCAAAAGAATCCCTCGGTGCATCTGCCCACTGCATCCCGCGATCATTGCACCAGAATCCGTGTCCGTATTTCCAGTTCTCTTCGGGTTCGTTTTTCAGAAGAAAATCATTCGTCACTGTTGCCTCGCGCAAGTAATTCTCCGGCGCAACCTGAACCCCATTCCAATTACCGTAGTTGCCCCACAAATGTCCCACCCTCAATTGGTCGCGCAATGTGGTATGCACCTGCGTGTAATACCCGAAAATATTTAACCGCGCACTGGGCCACAGATCAAAATTAGAATGCGAATGCGTCCAGGTCCCGCCAATGGGATCGCGCAACTTTTCTTCTATCACCTTCCCGCACCCCGGCAAACCCTCGGGATCATCTGCATCGTAACACCCATAAATTTTAGCCATTGCGTGGGTCAGAATATTCATCCCATAAGTCTGATAGTGAAAAACCTCCCCCGGTTTTTCCCCCGGCTTCATATAGCCCGACACATTACATATCAAATGCCGAAACGTAATATAGCGATCTTTTTCAAACGCATACCGCCCGGGCTTTGGACCCTCCTGCTCGCCCACATCCATCATCTCAGGATAGTAATCGACGACTCTTTCATCTGGCGAAGACAACTTGCCTCCCGCCACCACAATGCCCAAAAGCGTCGAATAATACGACTTAGCCGCAGAAGCCTGTGAGTGCGAAGAAGCAGCCGCAACACCTTGCCGCCACTCCGCCGCGAGATACCCGTAACGCGCAATCCCCACCTGAAAAGATCTACCACCCGCCACCTCGCGCAACCATCTCTGCACCCGCGCGAGTTTATCCGCGTCAAAGCCCAGGTCACCGGGCGGTCTCGTCTCCCATTCTGCTCCAGGAAATGTCATATCCATATTATTATCTCCATTACACCCTGAACCCATCTTCCCGCTTCACCCCCTCTTCAATCACATCTGCCTCGAGATCAAAACCCGTACCCGGCGTATCTGGCACCATCAAACACCCATCCTGCATCGTCCAGCCATCCAGCACAATGCCCGGCATATCTGCGGGAGCGGCTTCTTGAAGCGCAAAATGGGGAACTGAAGCGGCAAAATGCGCGTGGGCATAGCGCTCAATCAAACTGCCCCAGCAATGAGGAGCACACTGGCCACCCCAGGGCTCGATCATCGCCGCAGTCTCACGCCACCACGTAAGACCCTTGGCGCGAAAATCGTGTTGCACCACATCGATCCATCCCCTTTTGACCATATCAAAATAACTGGGTGGCGGAGGCCCCGATTCCCCATCAGCGACGAGTGTATCATATCCTTTTTCGACGATGAACTGCTTAAAATCTTCGTTAAAAGCCCCATCTTCGGGAAACGGTTCTTCAAACCAGTAAATCCCCACATCTTCACAACGCTCGAGAATGTCTTTTGCAATATTGAGCGTCGTGCCATTATTTGCATCAACGAGTATCTTCGCATCTGCGCCAGCGGCTTCCCGAACAATGTGAATAACCAGCACATCCCGATCCGTACCTTCTGTAACGGGCATCCAGCGCGCGCCACGACCAATTTTAATTTTGAAATTTTTATACCCGTAATCGTGTCCCGTCTTGACTTCGTCTCGAAATATCTCCACCGCCTCCTCGTCCGAGGCATCCAGGTCGTCGATATAAACCGAACCATCGTACAACTCGACTGCCCGAGCCCCCCGAGCACCTAAAAGTTTGTACAACGGCTGATCCGATAATTTGGCTACCAGATCCCACAGAGGCAAGTCAATCGCCGCTCCAGCGTCGTTTGATCCCCCCGGCAATTGAAACACATCCCCAATGCTTTTACCCACCAATGACTCGGCTTCTTCCCGCCCTAACCGCGACCATCCAACGCCAATAGCACTGCTACTTGTATGAATGCGAACCACGGGATCCGTCACCATATCCCCGTGAACACCAATCCGCGCATTGCGCCCGATCAGGCGGGGACGCTTAAATTTCATAACCACTTTTTCAATCCGAACAATTTTTTCACCGTGTAAATTCAGCATAAAAACTCCCATTCTGAGAAAGTGCTGCATAGTTGCGAAACGCCCTGCCTAAATTAGAACGCCCCTGATATAATGTCAATCGCCAAAGAACCCCACCACTTCAATGGACGAGCACAGAGGCATCACCCCGTTTTTTACCCTTGACGACTGCCACAAGATATAGTATTATAGCGACGTATAACAACCTTCCCCTCCACAAAATGTAGTTCCCCGAATCTCCCCGGGCTGCTGTGTTTAAACGCAGTCCAAAAGTGCGTCCTCTATTTTCCCCATTGAGTTTTGACACACAAGTGTCCTGACTTTTATTGCCATATACCCCTATTTTTTCGCGTTTTATGATCTTAGAAGAATTCGAGTAGGAGGTTTTCATTGCACCTGACTCGTTTGCAAGCACTGGGTTTTAAGTCCTTTGCACAAAAGCTCGATATGCCCCTCCAAAAAGGCTTCACATGTGTCGTGGGACCAAATGGTTGTGGCAAGTCCAATGTAGTCGATGCCCTGCGCTGGGCACTGGGCGAACAGCGCCCCCGATCTTTGCGCAGCGGCAGTATGGGAGATGTGATTTTTTCCGGTACGCGCTCGCGCAAACCCCTCGGTATGGCCGAAGTATCGCTCACACTCGATAATTCACAAAAAGTTTTGCCCACCGAATTTTCCGAAGTCACAATTACCCGTCGTTTGTTCCGATCCGGCGAAAGCGACTACCTGCTCAATAAAATTCCGTGCCGCCTGAAAGACATTCAAAACTTGCTGATGGACACCGGCCTGGGCACGCAGTCTTCCTATGTTATTGAACAGGGCATGGTGGATGAGATCATCAGCGACAACGCCGAAGAACGCCGCCGGTGCTTTGAAGAAGCCGCTGGTGTAACGCGGTATAAAATTCGCCGGCGATCTGCGTGGAACAGGCTCATCGCCGTACAACAAGACCTGCAGAGAATGGAAGATTGGCTCGGAGAAATCCAGCGCCAGGTCGCATCGCTACAGCGACAAGAGCGCAAAGCAAGGCTCTATAAAACACTATCAGATGAATTGCGCGACCTCGAAATCAAACTGGCGCGATTCCAATACTTCGACCTTGCCGACCAATCTGGACCGCTGCGCGAGGAAATGGTCTTCCTCAAAGAAGACATCGAAATTTCAGAAACCGACATGACCACTCTCGAGGCCCAACTCGAAGAAATGCGCGCCGAACTAACCGATCAGGATCGCGCACTGGCCGAGGCCAATATCGAGCTATCGCAACACATTGAGCGCGTACACAGCAAAGACAGCGAGATACTCGTTGCACGCGAAGAGTTACGCAACATTCACGCATTTTTAGAACGCGCCGAGTATCAGCAAAAATCGCTCAAGGTGCGTCTTGACAACGCCCAAAAAGGCCAAAAAGCTGCCGAACAAGACGGGCGTGAAGCCGGTAAAAGGCTCAAATCCTCAGAAGCGAAACTCGAAGAGGAAACCGCCAAACTCGAATCAGAAATCCGGGATCTGGACACACAACGCACACAAGTTGATGCCCAAAAATCTCAGTTGATGGATCTATTGCGCCAAAATAGCGATCAGGGCAAAGCCCTCGAGCGCATGCAGGCCGAGCGCGAAGGCATTGTACAGCGCAAAGCGCGATTGACTCAGGATATTGAGCGCGTGGCTGCACGCCGCCTGGAGGCTGACGAAACTGCCTATCAGTCCGCAGAACAAATCGCCGCAGTTGAAAGTCAAATTGCCCAACGCACAGAAGAACGACAACAACAGATCGACGGTCGAGATCGCTGTATTGCCCAGCGAGACGAACAAATCGAATCGCGTAACCGCTTGCGCGCAAATATCGAAGCCGATCAGGCGCGGATCACCCTTCTCCAAAAACTGAGAGAGGGCTTTGAAGGTTATTCCAAAGGCGTGCGTGCCCTGGCTGTCGATTCGCCTTTTTCCAATCACATACAGGGTGTCGTCGCCGATATGATCGATGTCGAGCCAGAATACATCACCGCCATTGAAGCTGCGCTGGGGCGTGCACTGGAATGTTTGATCGTCAGCAATACCGACGACGCGCGTTGGGCTATTGATTTTCTCAGACAAGGAGAGCACGGTGCTGCTGCATTTTTGCCCCTCGAACGCATCATCTCTACCAATGGTACACCTTGCGATGTACCCAATGGAGAGGGGATTGTCGGGCTGGCAAGCGATCTGTTAAATCCACAGCGCGATATACACGGTGCCGTATCTGCGCTGTTGCGCCATACTCTGATTGTAAGCGATGCACAAACCGCGATTGTTCACAGTGGTGCCATGCATGCTAAAGGCATTGAAATTGTGACACTCAGCGGCGAAGTTTTTTCCGCCGATGGCACGGTATATGGCGGTGCAGATGCAACCTCAGAATCGGGGCTCATTGGTCGCCAGCAACAAATTGACGACCTCCAGTCAGCCATAGAATCCGCCCAAACCGCACTCTCAAAGTGCGAAACACAACTGACACGCACGCTCAAAACACTCGACAAACACCTCGCGCAAATCGAAGCCTGCGATAACACATTGGCCGATTTGCACAACCGCCGTGCGGGCCTTCAAAGAGACCGGCAAAACGCCGAAACAGAAGCCAAACGCCAGGCTCGAGCTGTAACAGAACTCGACCAGGAGGCTGCACAACTTGCCAAGCGAGAAAGCGAATTGATGCATTTGATTTCCCAGGCCGAGAAAGCGCAAACAAAGCTCGACGCCAAGCGAGAGACCCTCGAAGACGTGGTTCGCCGTGCCGATGAAGACTTGCGGGAAAAAGAACACCAGCGGCGCGTACTTCAAGATGGCGTCGCCGCTGTACGCGTGGAAATCGCCTCTTTGAAAGAACGCATCGAAAGTCTCGCACACGAGGCCGTACGCCAGGGCCGAGAGCGAGAAGCTATTGCCCGCGAAACCGAGCGCTTGTCCGCCGAGGCCGATGAAAGCCAAAAACGCAAACAAGGACGCGAAGAGAGCATCGGAACAGCGTCGGGCGAACTGGAAGCCCTGCACAAGCAACAATCCCGCATTGAACACAAACGCGATGCACAAGCGCACAGACAACACGAAATCGTGATGGCTGCGCGCACCATTGAAGAAAAGTTGCGCGAAAAGAACCGCCGCACAACACAACACCGCGAGCGTTTGAGCGAAATTCAAGTCGCCATGGCGCATATCAAAGAGCGCGGCGAGGGAATTATCCAACGCCTCAAGCGCGATTACGAAGTCGATATCGTCGAACAAGGGCGTTTTCAGGATCCCGAATTTAACGCGGATATGGCAGAAAAAAAGACCCACGAATTGCAAGAGCGTATGCGGCGCATGGGGTCTGTCAACCTGGCGGCACTCGAAGAGTACGAAGTCCAAAAAGAACGCCTCGAATTTCTCACGCACCAGCGCGACGACCTTCTGGAAGCCGAAGAAATCGTCAAGCGCACCATCACGCGCATTGACCGCACGGCGCGCCAGCGCTTTCTCGACACCTTTGGCCGCATTCGCGAAAATTTCCAGACCACATTCCAGGAATTTTTTGAAGGTGGCGAAGCCGATCTGACCATGCCTCCCGACGAAGATCCCCTCGAGGCGCCCATCATCATCACAGCGCGTCCATGGGGCAAGCGCCTTCAGAGCATTAACCTGCTTTCGGGCGGAGAGCGCGCGCTGACGGCCATTGCCCTTCTCTTTGCAATTTACCTGGTCAAACCCAGTCCCTTTTGCGTCCTCGACGAGGTCGATGCGCCCCTCGATGATGCCAATATCGCGCGCTTCGTAAAAGTCATCCAAAAATTCTCCAAACAATCACAGTTCATCGTTGTCACCCACAACAAAGGGACAATGGAATCTGGCGAAACCCTGCACGGCGTGACCATGGAAGAACCCGGCGTCTCCAGGCTCGTTTCCGTCAAAATATCCAGCGATAGCGAAAACCAGGTCGATAGTGTTGACTCGTTCACCGAAGCCGTAGCACAACCCGCAGATGACGATTGATACCCGACCCCGGATAACACAAAGGGCGGCGGTTTATACCGTCGCCCTTTTATTTTTTTCGCAATCGTGTATATTATTGGGCAGATAGCTCTATCCTGACCCTATCTGGAGATTTGCATGCAAAAACATGTACGGATGACATATCTCGCCTCCCTGATTCTGCTTCTATTTTTTGCGTGTGGTCCACAGCCCGCCGAGATCAAGATTGCGACTTACAACATCTATTGGCTCGACGATGGCATTTCCAATGCGCGCCAGGAACGCCTACAAACCGTTGTACGCGAACTCAATGCGGACATCATCGGCTTTCAGGAAATCCAATCAAAATCCGCGCTCGAGCGCATTTTGCCCGACAACTATACCATTGGCATGCTCGATGATCCCGAAGAACTCCAGGAACTCGCCATAGCTGTGCGCGAGCCATTTGAAATTACCGACCTCAAAATGGTCTTTCCAGAAAAAGTACACGACCAGGCATTTCCACGCAAACGCGATCTCCTCCAGGCTTATGTCGAAGGATATGGCCGCCGCTTGATTGTTCTGGTTCACCACGCCAAATCGCGATCAGGAGGTCGTGCAAAAACCAATGCGCGCCGAGAAGCCAGCGCGACCATGACCATGCGCTATCTCACCAGCCGCGTGAAATACGATCACATTGTATTACTCGGCGACTTCAACGACAACCCCGACGATCGATCGCTCAACATTCTCGAATCCGGCAATCCCGACGCGTTTCCCGGAATTGACCAGGTGCCCGATGCATTTCTCTACAACACATCCGAGAGCCTGTTAGATCGGGACTATTGTTCTTATGGATACCACGATATCTATGAAAAAATCGAAAGCGATATCTTTGAGCCCATGGTCTCAGGTGCGCGCGCAGAAAACAACAAATGGCGGGACAAACCACACAATTTTGCCCGGGACGTCAAAGTCAAAGCAATTCTTTTTGACCAAATCCTCGTGTCCCAAAACCTGAAGGATCACGTCCAATCATCGGGTATTTTCACCCACGCCGAAGCCGTGAAAGGAACCCGCTCACGCATCCGCTTCTCTGACGGCGAAATCGTCTATACCACACGCGGCGACTTTGCTTCGGATCACGTGCCCGTATGGACAATCTTGAAATTCTAAATAATATTCCAATGTCCGATCTCCTCGACACATTGCAACGCCCCATCCGCGACCTGCGTATCTCGGTCACCGACAAATGCAATTTCCGCTGCCCCTACTGCATGCCCGCCGAGATTTTTGGCGAAAAATACGAATTTCTTCCCAAAGCAGAAATCCTCACCTTTGAAGAAATCACCCGCCTCGCCAGAATTTTTGTCGATCTCGGTGTCACCAAGATCCGGGTCACCGGCGGTGAACCCCTCCTGCGCCGAGACCTCGAAACCCTCATCGCCAAACTCTCGCAAATCAACGGCGTACAAGACCTCACCCTCACCACCAATGGCTATCTCCTCGACACCAAAGCTCAGAGCCTCAAAAACGCCGGTCTGCACCGCCTCACCGTGAGCCTCGACGCGATTGACGACCAGACCTTTAATCTCATGAGTGGTCGCACCCATGGCACCGAGCGCGTACTCGGAGGCATCCGCGCTGCTGAAAAGGCGGGCTTTCAAGCCATAAAAATTAACGCAGTCGTACAAAAAGGCATCAACGATCACCTCGTTATCGACCTCGCCCAACACTTCCACAACACGGGACACATCCTGCGATTCATCGAGTTTATGGACGTTGGCAATCGCAACAACTGGAACATGGATCAGGTCGTGCCCGCCGCAGAAATTATCGATCGCATTCACACAGTCTTACCTCTCAAGCCTCTTGACCCAAACTACACAGGCGAAGTCGCAAAACGCTATCGCTATCTCGACGGCGGCGGTGAAATAGGCATCATTGCCTCTGTCACACAGCCCTTTTGCGGCGACTGTACGCGCGCCCGCTTATCCACCGACGGCAAACTCTACACCTGCCTCTTCGCCTCAGAGGGAACAGACCTGCGCAATGTCCTGCGACGAGGCGCGTCCAACGCCGACCTCCGCGACCAGATCACCCGGATATGGCGCCACCGCACGGACCGCTACTCCGAAATCCGCTCTGAACACACCCCTGCAACTCGCAAAATCGAAATGTATCAAATCGGGGGATAAGGGGAAGAGGGAAGTATAAAGTGTGAAGTGCGAAAAGGCATCTGCCTGTGTGCGGTAGCCCACTTACCTCTTACGCCTCACCTCTTACCTTTTACCCTTGACAAATCCCCATAATACACTAAGTTTCAAATTCATTTTTGATCATGCTCAACCAAAAATCTCCTAACTACAGGTGATATATCATGGCCACAAACTGGAAAGAAGAATTGCGCGATTTGATCCCGGAAGATATAGGTGCTGAAATCGATACATTTGAAGCGCAGATCGAACAAAAAAAACAGGGACAAATTGACGACCGCGTCTTTGCAGAAACCCGTCTTCGCCGCGGTGTTTACGGCCAGCGCTACGACAATGGGCAACGCTTTGACGGCCTGGTAACCAAACCACTCAACTATCCCAGCGGCGATCTGCTCAAAGGTCCAGACACAGTCTGGGATGCGCCGGGCATGCAGCGCATCAAAATCCCTTATGGCGGTCTTACCACCGATCAAATGGATGTGTTGGCCGACATAGCCGAAGAATATTCTGACGGCATTTTGCACATCACCACGCGCCAGGATATTCAAATCCACTACGTACACATCGAAGACACACCCGACCTCATGCGCCGCCTCGCCGCCGTGGGCATTACCACCCGAGAAGCCTGCGGAAACTCCATCCGCAATGTCACCGCCTGTCCGCTTTCGGGCGTGTGTCACACCGAAACATTCGATGTCACGCCGTATTCTCACGCCCTTGCCAACTTCCTCCTCGGACACCCCGACTGCCAGGACTTTGGTCGCAAATTTAAAATCGCCTTTTCCGGATGCGCACAGGAAGCATGCGGTTTGACCAGCATGCACGACATGGGCATGATCGCGCGCATCAAAGATGGCAAACGAGGGTTCGAAACTTACGTCGGCGGCGGCTTAGGAGCCGTGCCCCACCAGGCCAAACTCTACTCGGAATTTCTGCCTCCCGAAGAACTCCTGCCCACAGCGCAGGCAATATGCCGCGTTTTTGCCCGCCTGGGCGAAAAAACAAATCGCGCCCGTGCGCGCATCAAATTCCTCGTCGCCAAGCTCGGCATCGAAGAATTTATTCGCCTGGTCGAAGAAGAACGCAAAATCATGCCCGAAGACCCCGCATGGACAGCCTATCTCGACGACCTGGATAGCTACGGTGAAGAACCCCTCAAAATCGCGGCTCCCCTCAATGGAGTTGCGCGTCCCAAAGAATTTGACGCCTGGGCAGAGACCAACATCTACAAACAACGACAAAAAGGTTATGTGGTCGCAACAATATGTCTGCCTCTCGGGGACATCACATCCGACCAGATGCGAAATCTGGCCGATATTGCGCGCAAATACGTCAAAGACACCATTCGCGCCACCGTCGAGCAAAACATCATCCTGCGGTGGGTCAGCGAATCCGATGTCGTTTCGCTCTACAATGACCTCTGTGAACTGGAATTAGCCGAATCCGGGGCTGGCACCATCGTTGATGTTACCGCCTGCCCGGGCACCGACACCTGCAAATTGGGCATTTCTTCATCGCGCGGTCTCGCTGCGGAATTGCGCACGCAATTGGCACAACAGAATCTCCAACTCGACGACGCCATCAAAAACTTCCGCATCAAAATCAGCGGGTGTTTTAACTCCTGCGGGCAACACCACGTAGCCGATCTCGGGTTTTACGGCAACAGCCGAAAAATCAATGGCTATACCGTACCGCACTTCCAGGTCGTACTCGGCGGACAATGGACCGAAAATGCGGCCTCTTACGGCCTGGCCATGGGCGCTATTCCCTCCAAAAATATTCCGGCCGTCATCGAACGCATCACCGGCAATTATGTTGAAAACCGCGAAAAAGACGAAAGCTTCCAGGCCTATATTCAGCGTATCGGAAAAAAAGACGTCAAAGACCTGCTTCAGGGCCTCACGCAGGTTCCCATGCACGAAATAGACCCCTCCTACTATACGGACTGGGGCGATACACGCGAATTTACCATCGGCGATATGGGCAAAGGCGAATGCGCTGGCGAAGTGGTTTCACTGGTGCAATTTGAACTATCCGGCTGCGAAACCGAATCCTTTGAATCGCAGATTTACCTGGAGGAAGGCGACTACGAAGCCGCGTACAAAACGGCTTTTAGCGCCATGTTGCACGCCGCCAAAGCACTGGTCAAAACGCAGTTTCTCGACGTACCAGAAGAGGCCGATGTCATCGTCGAAGAATTTCGCACGCGCTTTTGCGATACCGAATTGTTCTACAATCAGTTTGCTGGCGCAAAATTTGCCAATTATCTCTTCCGCGTTCACGAAGAGAAAGTCGCCGAATACACCCGCGACATTGCCCACCAGGTCGTCGAAGAAGCACAACTCTTCATCGAAGAAGCCTATGCCTGTTATGGTCAAATGAATGTGGTGTGAAAGGTAATTATGCCAACCCATAAAATCAGTGTCAAATTTTATCTCGATCAGGGGCACAATATCGCGCCTGAGACCTGGTTCAAAACCTTCAACAACTGGATTTCAGCACACAATGGATCCGATGTGCTGCTCGATGCAGCCGATTACAGTCACGTACCCAATGGTCCTGTAACCCTGCTAATCGGTCACGAATACGACATCAGCATTGATGACACGGACGCAAAACGCGGCCTGCTCTATAACCGCAAGCAACCCAACGGAGGTAATTTTGCGCAGCAATTATCCTCAGCGGTTCGCGCGGCCTGCACAATCTGCCAGCGCCTTGAAACAGAAGAAGCGGTCGCCTTCCGAGGGAATGAACTCAGGCTCATCCTCAACGACCGCCTCAATGCCCCCAACACCAAAAACACGCACAACGCCATAAATGACGATCTCCAGGCGTTTTTGCACCAGCTTTACAACGGTTCAGAGGTGGCTGCCGAACGCAGGAAAGATGCCAAGCAACGATTCACCCTGGACATTCGCGCAGAGGGCGATTGGTCCGTTGCAAAACTCCTCGAGAATCTATCTTAAAAGTAAAATGTCTTCTTTTGTGTACCTGCAATCATAATTTTAACTTACAATACTTGACAAAGCTAACCAAATAAGTATATTTGGCAAAGTCAACGCCGGATGAGTCGGAACAATAGCAAAGGAAAGGAAAAATAAAATGGCCTATATTATCGCAGAGCCATGCATTGATGTTATGGACAAGGCCTGTGTGGAAGTTTGTCCGGTGGACTGCATCTACGAACCCGATGCAACCGATTTGCCGGAAGATGAACGCCTCAATATGCTCTATATTCACCCCGAAGAATGCATCGACTGCGGAGCCTGTGAACCCGAATGCCCGGTTGAAGCGATCTTCGCCGAAGAAGATACCCCCGACGAATGGTTGGAATACATCGAAATCAATGCAGTCGCCTTTGAATAGCGTCTAACAAAATAACCGGTTTTCAAATGCCAGGGCCGGATCGCGGTTCTGGCATTTTCGCGCCATGTGATTAAGGAACATTTTTTATGGCATATCCTCGCAAGCACGGACTCTACAATCCCAAATACGAACGCGACGCCTGTGGCATTGGATTTGTCGTGAATATCAAAGGCGAAAAATCCAACCAGATCGTCAAAATGGCCCTCGAGTCCCTGGTCTGTCTCGACCACCGGGGCGCGCGCGGTGCCGAAGACAACACGGGCGACGGCGCTGGCATTTTGATGCAAATTCCTCATCGATTCTTTGAACACGCCTGCAAGGGTGTTGGTATTGATATACCAGATCCCGGTCAATACGGAGTTGGCATGATTTTCATGACCGATCATGAGGATCGGTCCATCCGCCAAAAAACGCGTCAAATTATCGAGGATATTGTCCGCGAAGAAGGGCAAGAAATTCTGGGCTGGCGCAAAGTGCCCACCGACAATTTCTATCTGGGCCTCACTTCCAGATCCTGTGAACCCGTTGTGTGGCAAATTTTCATTGGTCGCAGTGCCGACTTGCCCGACTCCAGGGCATTTGAACGCAAACTCTACGTCATTCGCAAGCGCGCCACCAATACGATCCGCTATGCCGGGCACGACGAAAATTTTTATATCCCCAGCTTGTCGTCGCGCACCATTGTGTACAAAGGCATGCTCACGCCCATGCAGGTGCCCGAATTTTATCCCGACCTGCAAGATCACCGCATGGAAGCCGCGATTGTCCTCGTGCATTCCCGGTTTTCCACCAACACCTTTCCCTCCTGGGAACGGTCGCATCCCTATCGCTACCTCATCCACAACGGCGAAATCAATACCCTGCGCGGGAATCAAAACTGGATGAAAACCCGACAGGCCATGCTGGCTTCAGCGCTCTGGGGTGATGACGTACAAAAAATATTTCCCATCCTCTACGAAGACGGCTCGGATTCCGCGATCTTTGACAACTGCTTTGAATTTCTGTCTCTATCTGGCCGCTCAATGGCGCATGCAGCCGTCATGATGATTCCCGAACCCTGGGAAAACCACGAGAGTATGACCCCCGAAAGGCGCGCCTTCTACGAATACCATTCCTGTCTCATGGAACCCTGGGATGGCCCGGCTTCTATTGGCTTTACCGATGGCGAAATCGTGGGTGCCTGCCTCGACCGCAATGGCTTGCGCCCTTCGCGTTATTACGTCACCAAAGACGATATGCTCATCCTTAGTTCCGAGGCAGGTGTCTGCGACTTAGAACCCGAGCGCATCGCTTACAAAGGCCGATTGCAACCCGGTCGCATCCTCCTCGTCGATACAAAAAAGGGCCGCATCATTTCCGACGACGAAGTCAAACAGTCAATGGTCTCCGAGCATCCCTACCAGCAATGGCTCGACGACCATCTCATTTCGCTCAAAAACCTGCCCGCAGTCGCGCCCATTGCACCTCCCACAAATCACGCCGAAATACTCACGCGGCAACAGGCTTTTGGATACACATTTGAAGACCTCAAAATTTTTGTTGGTCCCATGTCCAAAATCGGGCGCGATCCCGTCGGATCAATGGGCAATGACGCGCCATTGGCGGTATTGTCCAACAAACCACACCTGCTCTACAACTACTTCAAACAGCTCTTTGCCCAGGTGACCAATCCACCTCTCGATCCCCTCAAAGAAGAGGTTATCACCTCGGCTGACGCCACCATTGGTCCCGAGCGCAATCTGCTAATTCCCGAACCCGAAAGTTGCAGACAAATCCATCTCGATACGCCCGTCTTGACCAATGAAGAACTCGAGCAATTGCGCGGCGTTGACCGCCCAGGCCTCAAAGCCACCACCATTCCTATGCTCTTCAATGTGGCCGATGGTGAAGCCGGCCTCGAAAAAGCCATGCATAAATTGTGTGCAGAAGCCGACAAAGCCATTGAAGGCGGTTATACCATTCTGATTCTTTCAGACCGCGGTGTTGACAAAGATCGTGCCCCCATTCCCGCGCTCCTGGCCATGAGCGGTCTCCACCACCACCTCATCCGAGAAGGTACGCGCACCAAAGTCGGGATTGCCCTCGAAACGGGTGAACCCCGCGAAGTGCATCACTTCTGCTTGCTCATCGGCTATGGCGCTCAGGCGATCAATCCCTATATGGCTTATGAAAGCCTCGCCGACATGATCGCTGAAAAACAATTGACCGATATTGCCTACCGCGATGCGGTCAAAGGATATGTCAAATCCGCGACCAAAGGCGTAGTCAAAGTCATGGCCAAAATGGGCATCTCCACCATCAAGTCCTATCGGGGTGCTCAAATTTTTGAAGCAGTTGGCATTTCAAAAAACGTCATTGACCAATACTTTACCTGGACAGATTCCCGCATAGACGGCATTGGCCTCAATGTCATTGCCCGAGAAGCCCTGATGCGGCATCGCGATGCGTATCCCCAAATTTCAGTCAACGGCAGCACCCTCGACGTCGGCGGACATTTTCAGTGGCGACAAGGCGGGGAATATCACCTCTTTAATCCCCTTACAATTCACAAACTCCAGCACGCCACGCGCACCAACGATTACGCAGTGTACAAAGAATACGCCACTCTCATCGATCAACAGGCCAAAAATCTGGCAACTCTGCGCGGTATCCTGGACTTCAACTATGCCAACGAACCCATTCCCATCGACGAAGTTGAACCCGTCGAAGCAATCACCAGGCGATTTAAGTCTGGCGCCATGTCCTATGGATCGATATCTAAAGAGGCGCATGAAGCACTCGCCATCGCGATGAATCGTCTCGGTGGCAAAAGCAACACTGGCGAAGGCGGCGAAGACCCGGCGCGTTATACCCTCGAACCCAATGGCGATTCTAAAAACAGTGCCATCAAACAAGTGGCTTCTGGACGCTTTGGCGTCACCAGCAATTATCTGGTCAATGCCAAAGAATTGCAGATCAAAATGGCGCAAGGTGCCAAGCCTGGTGAAGGCGGCGAATTGCCCGGTAATAAAGTGTATCCGTGGATTGCCTCAGTTCGGCACTCCACACCGGGTGTAGAACTCATTTCACCGCCGCCGCATCACGATATTTATTCCATCGAAGATCTGGCGCAACTCATTCACGATCTCAAAAACGCCAACCATCATGCCAGAATTAACGTCAAACTCGTCGCAGAAATCAATGTCGGCATCGTCGCAGCGGGCGTATCCAAAGGCCACGGCGATGTGGTACTCATCTCAGGCCTCGACGGCGGTACCGGCGCATCGCCGCAAACCAGCATCAAACACGCCGGTTTGCCCTGGGAATTCGGCGTTGCCGAAACCCACCAGACCCTGGTACTCAACAATCTGAGATCGCGCATCATAGTCGAGACCGACGGACAACTCAAAACCGGACGCGATGTGATTATTGCAGCCCTGCTCGGTGCCGAAGAATTTGGATTTGCCACCACAGCACTCGTCGCCATGGGCTGCATTATGATGCGCGTTTGCCACCTCGACACCTGCCCTGTGGGTGTGGCCACGCAGCATCCCGAACTGCGCAAAAAGTTCATGGGTGATCCCGACCAGGTCGTCAATTTCTTGCGTTTTATCGCACAGGACATGCGCGAAATAATGGCGCAACTCGGCGTGCGCACCATCGATGAACTCATCGGTCGCACCGACCTGCTCCACCAGGCAAAAACCGATCACTGGAAAGCGAAATATCTGGATCTTTCCCCCATTCTCGAAAAACCAGACGCCGATCCCAACATTGGCCGTTATTGCCAGATTGAGCAGGATCACGGCCTCGAAAACGCGATGGACAACCAGATCCTGCTCGAACTTTGCGAACCCGCCCTCAAGGATGGCAGCAAAGTGCGCGCGAAATTCGACATCAAAAATACCAACCGCGTGGTCGGCACCATCCTCGGTAGCGAAATCACGCGCAGATTCGGACCCGATGGCCTGCCCGAAGACACCGTTGACATCACCTTTGAGGGATCGGCCGGACAATCTTTTGCAGCCTTTACCCCGCCGGGCATCACCTTCCGCCTCGAAGGCGACGCCAATGACTACTTTGGCAAGGGCCTGTGCGGCAGCAAACTGATTGTCTATCCGCGCAAGGGATCCACCTTTCAAGCCGAAGACAACATCATCATCGGCAACGTATCCTTCTACGGTGCAACCAATGGGCAAGCCTTTATCCGCGGTCAAGCGGGCGAACGCTTCTGCGTGCGCAACTCTGGCGTTAGCGCAGTCGTCGAAGGCGTTGGCGATCACGGTTGTGAGTATATGACAGGTGGGATGGCCGTCATTTTGGGCAAAACCGGGCGCAACTTTGCAGCCGGCATGTCCGGTGGCATAGCTTATGTCCTCGACGAAGACGGCGATTTCCACATACGCTGCAATCCCGAACTCGTCGATCTCGAACCCGTCCAAAACGACGAAGACATTGAAGAACTCAAAAGCATGATCACCAAACACGCCGACTACACCGAGAGCAGCGTGGCGCAACACATCCTCGTCCATTGGGATGACATGTTGCCCAAATTTGTCAAAGTCTTCCCCAAACCCTACAAGCGCATTCTCTCTGCTTATGAAACCGCGCAACAAGAGGGTTTGAAAGGCGAAGATGCATGGCTTGAAGCATTCCGCCGCGGCGTAGAAGTTGAAGCCTGAAAAAAGGAGTATTTATGGGAAAACCGACCGGATTCATGGAATTTCAGCGAGAACTTCCGGCCGATAGAGACCCCGCACAGCGCATCGCAGACTGGAAAGAATTTCACCATCATCACCCCGATGAAAAACTTCGTGAACAGGGTGCGCGGTGTATGGACTGTGGCATACCCTTTTGCCATACCGGCGTGCGCCTGCCCGAATCCACACCCTTTCCTTCTGGATGTCCCATCAACAACCTCATCCCCGAGTGGAATGACCTCGTGTATCGCGGCCTATGGCAAGAAGCCCTCGAGCGATTACACAAGACCAACAACTTTCCCGAATTTACAGGTCGCGTCTGTCCCGCTCCCTGCGAGGGTTCCTGCGTACTGGGCATGACAGAACCTGCCGTCACCATCAAAAACATCGAAGTCTCCATCATTGACAAAGGCTGGGAAGAAGGCTGGGTCACACCCGATATACCCGAAAAGCGCACGGGCAAGCGCGTGGCTGTCGTGGGTTCAGGTCCCGCAGGGCTCTCTTGCGCCGCACAACTCAACAAAGCCGGGCACAAAGTCACCGTGTACGAGCGGTCTGACCGCATTGGCGGATTGCTCATGTACGGCATTCCCAACATGAAACTCGACAAAAAAGAAGTTGTGCAACGCCGCATTGACCTTATGATCGAATCGGGCATCGAGTTTATCACCAATACAGAAATTGGCAAAGACCTGCTGGCAAAAGATCTCCTCAATGAATACGACGCGGTCGTGCTCTGCATTGGCGCACTCAAGCCCCGCGACCTGCCGATCAAAGGCCGCGAACTTAAAGGCGTGCATCAGGCCATTGAGTATTTGCACAAAAACACCAAAAGCCTGCTCGACTCCAACCATGAAGACGGCAATTATATAAACGCCAAAGACAAACACGTTATCGTGCTCGGCGGAGGGGACACGGGTACGGACTGCGTGGGCACGGCAATGCGCCACGGCTGCAAAAGTCTGTACCAGTTCGACATTATTCCCGAACCGCCCAAAACGCGCACTGACAGCAACCCTTGGCCGCAAATGCCACTCATTTTCAAAACGGACTATGGTCAAGAGGAAGCCGCCGCCATTTTTGGCAGAGACCCACGCGAATATCTCATCAGCACCACGGAATTTATCGGCGATGAAAACGGCACACTCAAAGCATTAAAAACCATGCAAGTGGAATGGATACCCGCAGAAAACGGCGCGCCCTTCCGCGAAGTGCCCGGCACAGAAAAAGAATGGCCTGCCGACCTCGTCTTCCTATCCATGGGCTGGCTCGGCCCCGAAGATACCATTATGGACGAACTCGAACTCGAACGAGACGAACGATCCAACGCCAAAGCTGTCGAAGGCGAATTCACCACTAAAATTCCCGGCCTCTTTGTCGCAGGCGATGTGCGTCGCGGCATGAGCCTCGTTGTCTTTGCCTTCGCAGAAGGTCGCGGCGCTGCCCGCGAAGCAGACCGCTACCTTATGGGATCGACCGACCTGCCGTAAAATCGGATCAGGATGGGCAGGATTTAAGGATGAGCAGGATAAAAACAAATCAGACCGCAGGAGGGCGCAGTTCGCACTGCGCCTTTTTTGCATAAATGAAAGGCCATCATGCCTCGTTATTGCACCATCCTATTATTCAGCTTATTAACCGCGTTTGAACCCCATGCATTTGACGATGATACATCAATGCGGGGAATCACGATTTCAACGCACGGAGGTGGGCGAGATTGGGCGAGTGACGAAATGGTTTCAACGCTGCGGGATATTGAAATTCTGGGGGCAAACTGGGTGGCGACCCATCCCTATGCGGGCATTTCGCAGGATGGATCGGTCAGAGTAAGGCGATTTGAAGGCGCCGATGAATTGGCTCCCGCACACTGGACGCGACCAATAGTAGAAGCCCACAAACGGGGATTGAAAATTTGCATCAAGCCCCATCTGGCATACTGGCGGTCGGGATTTGAGTGGCGGGGCGAAATTGCGTTTCGCTCTGAGGAAGAATGGGCGCGCTTCTGGGCGGATTATCGCGCCTGGATTCTGGCCGTGGCAGAAGCCTGCAAAGACGCCGATGCATTTGTCATAGGAACAGAACTGGACAAAACCCTGCATCACGAAGCCGAATGGCGTGCCCTGATTGCAGATGTGCGCAAAGTATATAAAGGACGGATCACCTATGCGGCGAATTGGTCGGATTACACGCGCGTGCCATTCTGGGATGCTCTGGATGCGGTCGGTATTCAGGGCTATTTTCCGATAACAAAAAATCAAAATCCCACAGAGGCCGACCTGCGCCGTGGATGGGATCGTCTGGTAAAAGAATTGCGAGCTTATGCTGAAAAGATAGATCGCAACATCGTATTTACCGAATTGGGATACAACCAATCTTATAAAGCAGCGTCAGAACCGTGGACATATCGCGTGGATGACGATGGCGCGCGCCCCTTACAAGAAATGTGCTGGCGCGTCGCGCTCGAAGCCATTGAAAACGAACCGCGAATCACAGGTGCTCTCCTGTGGAAATGGTTTCCAAACCCGAGACCTTTTGGACGGGATTTCCAATTGGCAACATCGCGCATCATGCCCATCATTGCCGATGTATGGGAAGGTGAGGTCCCCGTTATCAAGTTTGACGAAGAGGCATACGAACGGTGGCGTGAACAGCGGCGACGCGGACGAGGCAGACGATCTAATCAAAACTAACCGTCACAGCCTTACGGCCAGTTCGAGAAATGTCTTCTCGGTCACCTCGTTAATACCAACCTGAAACGGACCGGGACCCGCTTTGGTGTACGCATTCGCGCTATCAACTTCGTACCCACCCTCGGGGATAAGCGCGTCTGTCGGCATGTAATTGCGCCCATCCTGACAATAACCCCAGGCAATGAGATTCGGATCATTGAGATAAGTCCTCAGCAAAGGAAGCCACTCCGCAACAACCTCGTTGCCAAGCCACGCGATGGTGTGATCCCCAGTCAGGCGAATAAGACCAACCGCCCAGGGAAAAAATCGCGCAGGCGGTATGCCAGACCCCAAACGCTCGACCCAGTACGCACCCAGATTGCGCTCCAGTTCTGCCTCGCTTTTGGCAAGTGTTTTCCAATGAGCAAGAGGCGGAATCGCATCACAATCGCGCGGCGCCAGCGCGAATCCCGAAACGCAATTGAGATTCAATTCCAACCATTCACCGCCCGCATCCATAGCCGAGAGAACATCATCGGCGAGTTGAGTACCCGTCGCCACAACATCTTCTGGCGTGGATTTGCGAAATGCGTCTGCCCCCGCGAGGCGGCGCGGACGAATATTGCCGGCAAGCCCCTGAATAAACTGCGCGTGGGTATTCGGACCGAGAGATTCGACCAATCGATTGCGACACACTCCGGGAAAATCAGCAGAAATGCCATCCCATGCAAAACCGTAAACCATCACCGGATGGCATCCATAATTAAACAGCACACAACGACCGTCTTCTGCGGCGAGATCGAGTACCCAGAGATCCCGATTCATATATCCATCTGGATTCGGCCTCATCCCCATACTGCCATCGGCACCCCGCCTGCGCCTGTTAATCCCAATCTCAGACGTACCGCGATACACGCAAACAGAGACTTCTCGCATATTCTCGATGGCTTCGACCACCATTTTCACCGTACGAGACAGCAAATCAGTTTCATAAGCCTCGAGTTCTGCTGGCTTAGATACAGTCGTCGCATATCCCTCAAACCCGGACATGGGACCGCTGTGCGTATGCGAAAAATTGACAATAATCGCTTCAAAAGGAATACCCGTTATTGAAGCTAACTCACAGCGCAAACGACTCGTCACATGCCATGTCATCCCAATCATATCAATCGAAATCCAGACCGTGCGATAGCCCTTTTGATCCTCAATAACAACCGCCTGCGCGACCAGAGGATCGAGCACCTCAGCCCCGGGTGAAAACCGCGGGCCTCGACCGCCCATTGGCAGCCCCAGTGGCGGCGTTGAATCAAACTGCGCCCAACCGGCTTTTGCTGTACGCATTGTGAACCTCTCTTTATTTAACCGGCAGCCCCATAGCGAATCTCGTGATAATCGCGATCACTCGTAATCGGAACGGGTTTCCCTTCCAGAAATGCCCACTTTCCCACATCACACGCCGAAGCACGGACAAAACCATTGATATACGAACGCCGCGGCTTATCCGTCGTATTCGGAGCCGAGCCGTGAACCGTATAAGACGTAAACATCACCACATCACCTGGCATTGCCTCACAAGGCACAGCCGATGACACATCCACCTGATCTTCAACTTCGCCCTTTGCATACCGCGTCACCTTCAAATTTCCCAACCTGTGACTGCCGGGAACAATGTGCAAACAACCATTGGCAACAGTCGCCTCATCCACCACAATAATGGTCTGCACATAATTATTCACCTGATCGCGAAACGCCGGTGTGGGACGGATATCCTGATGCCATGGAAAGTGAATATCTCCCCCTGGCATCTTGAAATTAATCTGATTAATATACTGCTTCAACGACGTACCTATCAACGGCTCTAACAGAGCGGGAAACTTCGCACTATTCCGAATCTTCTCAAACGCGGGGTGAATGAGAGAAGGCCACTGGACTTTTCGCAGATACTGAACAGCCCCTGGACCAACCATCGGCCCGGGTGTCTGCAAATGGATATGCACCTCGCGGTCTTTGCCCTGAAGAATGGCATCGGGAAGATCTGTCCGCGCTGCCAGTTCAAAAATATAATCATACCCCTCACGCAAACGCGCAATCTCATCCCCATCAAACACGCCTCGCGCAACGTGATATCCCTGCTCCCTGAAAGCCTCAACATCTTCTTTGCTCAACGTATTCATTTCATTTTCCCTTGTCGTTTTAACTACCTAATAGACCGCTTAAGCAGTATAATGGGTCAGTGGTCAGAAATCAAACTGGTTCTGAGATCCGACCATCGCGCCCCTCTGGCCTTCAAGGAGAATCCTCAAAATCTCCCTCAAGCCCTACGGATTGGGAGATGAAACGTACGATTTTCCCATTTAAAAATAAGGAATCATTCAAATGGACCTCATTATCAACTCCAAATTTTTCGCGCAGTATTCCGTGCCCGAACTCGGCGAAAAAGCGATTGAACTGGGCTACGACGGCATTGACCTGTGCGTGCGTCCGGGCCATCCCATTCACGCAGACAATATAATAGAGGCATTGCCCAAAGCAGCCGAAATCTGGCGCGGTCAGGACCTGGTCTGCCCTATGATAACCGCGCCCGTGACACTAATAGATCCAGAATCACCAGAAATAGAAAATTACTATACCGCCTGCGCTGAAGCCGAAATTCCCCGTCTCAAAATCGGATTCTGGAAATATCAGCCCGGTGATGATTACTGGCAGGTCGTAGATACAGCGCGGAGAGATCTGAAAAAAATTGTACGCCTGAGTGAAAAATACGGCGTACAGACCTGCTATCAGATTCACAGCGGGCCTTGTCTGGGAAGCAACTGCGCGGGATTGATGCACCTCATCAAAGGCTTTGACCCGCAATACGTGGGCGCGTACCCCGATTTCGGACATCTCGCACTGGATGGAGAAGACTGGGCAATGGGATTGGCGATGGTTCGGGATTATATCTCAGTCGTGGGAATTAAAGATGCGTATTATCTACAGCAACCGGAAGGTCAAACACCGCGCTATCGTCCCTGCTTCACAAAAGCAGGAGAAGGATGCGTAGATTGGCATCGCTGCCTGGGGCTATTGCACGAAATGGGATTTGACGGACCCTTATCCGTCCACACCGAATACAAATTTGACGAAACCATCATCCGTCAAGTTGGTTACGCGCAAACATCGCCTCCAAATTTGGAAGCCTGGGCAAAAGAAGACGCGGCTTATCTGCGGCGGGTTTTAGAAAAAGTTAAATAAATGTGTGAAACACAACATCGTGATCGATCAACCGCTTGTTTTCATACGTAAATTTACCCGAAAAAAACGCATCTCGGTTTAGCCATTTCAAAAAAATTTTATCGCCTTCCCAAAGGTTGAGATCAAGCAGCTCTGAGTCGTCAATCCATTTCAGGATACCTTCACTCGAATCAATCAACTCACCCGTGAACATCTCCGCAGTAAACACAAACGCCAACCAGTCATTAATCCCATCAAATTTTGGAAAAGTGAGCACACCTCTTAAAGCGGGGTTTTGAATCCGCAGACCACTCTCTTCGCGCACCTCCCGAATCACGCATTCCTCTGGCGTCTCGCCCGCTTCCATCTTGCCACCCAGGCCATTCCATTTGCCCTCGTGTATGTCATTTTCCTTTTTCACTCGGTGCAGCATCAGCGTTTTATTGCCATTTTTGACATAGCATAAGGTCGCATTGATCATCGCGGTTTCCTTGATTGAATTGGCGCAACGCCAGTACATGCGCTGCGTCACTCGTGCTGGGAGTCTGAGGCGGATTCGCTGGCCCCGCGACCGGCAGCCATGTTGCGGATCATCTGGACCACATCGCCAAAGCCCTTGCAGGCGACGGCGATGACAATGCCGTAAAAGAGGACGCTAGCGACGATAAAGACGAATTGCCAGAAGATTTTCCATGTTTCGACGTCCATTGCACTACTCCATGTTGCTAAAATCTAAAGGTCGCGGCGGGTGCGAGCGCTGCGTGAGCGAGGCAACGACCAGCATGGCGAGGCCGCCCAGGGCCAGGCTGGTAATCCCGACGAGGTTGGAGTTTTCGACCAGTGGCAACAAAAACTCGGGCACCACATGCTGGTTTTCGGTCATAATCAGGAAGTTGAGTGGCACCAGCGCACCCAGGATCAGGGCACAGTACGCACCTGGAGTATTGGCCTTTTTCCAGTACAGACCCAGAGCTACGGTGCCGACGCAGCCGGAGAAGTAGATACTGCCTGTGACGTACATAAAGCGGAAGGCCGTCTCGGGAAGCTGGTAGAGCGCGCCGAAAATGGCCAAGAAGGTAGCGAGGATGACGACGATAGCCCGGGTCCAGTAGATCTCGCGCTCGCTCGACAGCCCGCCCCAGGTTCCGTCTGCTTCGCGCTCGCCGCTCGATTTTGCGAGCATGGCCTTGATCGGCGAGACCACATCGCGGACGATGACGCCACTCCAGGCCAGCAGATAGCTGTCGTGGGTGGACATGAAGGCCGCGAACATCCCGGCCATGAGCAGGCCAGCGATGCCCAGAGGCAGAATTTTGCCGAGCATTTCGGGCATGGCGTAGTGGGGGTCGAGTTCGGGGTTACCAAAATAGGCCAGTGCCGCGATGCCCCAAAACATCGGCACCATCGCCCGCCCCATGACTGTGGCAGAGGAAATCCAGAATACGCGGCGGGCCACCTTGGGGCTTTCGGCACTCAGCGGCCGCATCATTTCGGGTTGCCAGACCACGCCGACCAGGCCGACGCAGAAAAGAAATAAGATCATTGAGATGCCATAGCCGGGATTGGCTATGGGGTCAAAGCCGATATCGCCTTTGTAGATTTGCACGGCTTGGACGAGGTTGTCCCAGCCGAGTTGCGGATGATTGAGAATGACATACGTGCCGAAGAAAAACCCCAGCGCCAGCAGCACGAACTGAGCGAAGTCCGTCAGCACCACCGAGACCATGCCGCCCATCAGCGTGTAGAAGACGACGATGAGCAACATGCCGATCATGACGTAGTTGACGTATTCCTTGTCGAGGCCGGTGAAGCCGACGACGAACTTGCTGCCGAGGATGGGAAACAGCCCCATGTTGAGGGTACCGGCGAGGGTGAGGATGATGCCGCCGAGCAGGCGTACGCCGCGCGTGTACTTGAGTTCGTAGAATTCGGGCACGGTCATCACCTGCAAATGGCGCAAGCGGCTGACGATGAAGCCCGTGCGGCCGATGATCAGGGTGGTGATCAGGGCCATGAGGCCAAAGACGAAGGGCACAAAGCCGTATTTAAAGCCCTCTTCGGCCATGTACATGACCGTAACCAGCCCGAGACCGGTTGAGACCATAGTGGCGACGGCCATGTGGATTTTGAGACCGCGGCCAGCGACGAGGAAGTCGGAGATGCCCTTGATGGCTCCTCGCGCCAACGTGCCAGCGACGATGGTGCCGCCGACATATACGAGAACTATGGCATAGTCAATCCAACTCAGGTGCATGCGCACTCCGGTGGTGATCGCAGGGGCGAAAAATCTAAACAGCCTGCGAATTTATCAACTCAACTTATAGCCCGAAGCGCAGTCACAAGCGCACCTGCTATTCGGTCGGCTTGCTCCTCCGTAAGAATCAGGGGTGGTGCCAGTGTAAATACAGGCTCAGACCCGACCATAACATGACTCATCTTCCCGGTAATCACACCCGCATCTCGAAGCGCGCCACCAAACTTGTTTGTCCTCTCGCTATCCAATTCCGTCCCATCTTCATTTTGAAGCTCAACTGCGAGCATAAGCCCCAGACCTCTAACTTCTTTGATCAAAGGCGATGACATATCTTTGAGCCGCGCCAACAAGTACGCACCCACAGTTTCCGAATTTTCCCACAGCCGTTCCCTGGTCAGAATTTCGATATTCGCCAGCGCCGCAGCACAACAAGCCGGATGCCCGCCATACGTGGAAACCTGAGCAAATTCTTTTCCCTCATCCGCCCCTCCCAAAAATGCCGACCAGACCTTTTCGGTAACAGCACATGCCCCCAGCGGCAGGTACCCGCTCGACACGCCCTTGGCAATCGTCATCACATCGGGCACAACCCCCCAGTGTTCAGCGGCAAACAATTTTCCAGTACGCCCGAATCCAGTGATCACCTCATCAAACATCAGCAAACACCCATAGTGGTCACACACATCGCGCAGAGCCGGAAAATAATCGTCTGGCGGGACATGCACACCACCCCCGCCAACCACGGGTTCTGCAAGAACAGCAGCGACCGTATCGGGACCCTCGCGTTCGATAACCCGCGCGATCTCATCCGCTCCGTGGGCATCGGCAGTGGGCAATTCAACGTGGATAAATCCCGGCGCCAGGGGCTCAAACGGCGCGCGTCGCCTCACCTGCCCGGTCGCAGACATGGATCCCATCGTAAAGCCGTGATAGCCCTTATACCGACAGATAATTTTAAAGCGACTTTCGCCCGGATGCGTCGCCCGGCCGTATTGTCGCGCAACTTTAATAGCGGTTTCATTAGCCTCTGAACCACTATTCACAAAAAAGAAATGGTTGAGATCGCCCGGTGACAATTCGGCCAAACGAGCAGCGAGCTGCGCCGCGGGCACATTGATCTGCGTCATGGGATAAAACGGAAGTGTTTTCATCTGTTCATACACAGCTTCGACAATCTCATCCCGACCATACCCCACATTGACATTCCATATCCCGCCATACGCATCAAGATACGTTTTCCCATCCGAATCCGTGATCTCACACCCATCCGCCGACACAATAACGAGCAAATCATCTTCACTCTTACCCTCATATTGCATCAAAGGATGCCATACGTGATTTAAATCCTGCTTGCGAACATCGCGCAAATCAACAGAAGCAGTACTACCCATCGAGGTTCTCCAGTTTGAAAGGACATCTGGCCTTGTTTTTTTTTAAATTCTTTCTATACTTCATGTCGCCGTGTAGGTCAGGAAGTTAATAGACAATTTGATGTTGTAAAAGAAAAATCATCCGCGCCCATTTTGAGCGGGATGATTTAAGGAGAACAACCATGTCTGCACCATCCCTTCTTTCTGAATTAGAAGAAAATATCAGTCGGTTGTCCCTGGATGAACAATTGCTCCTTATTGAGCGTGTAAGCCACCGCATACGAGAAAATATCTCTGAAAAAACAGATGGTGATGCACAGTTAAGCGAAATGGCCGCTGATCCCGAAATACAAAGGGAACTTCAAAAAATTAAAAATGAGTTCTCAACCACAGAACGAGAATGTAAGACGCCGTTCGATATAAAGAAAAATCTCTCGCCTCTATAATGCAAGGAACATCAGATGCAGCCCATTTATCATCCATCCGAAATCACAACCACCCCAGCGGAAACTGCCGAAGGATTTCGCCAACAATCCAGGAGGCAGTTCACATCAGCATCACCATTTGTCAGCAGAATAATTGAAGCCCAGAAAAAGCTCGCACACATCGGACCGGATTTAGAGAATTTGCTCCAGGCAGCGGAAAGAGATCAAGAGATTATAGAAATCCTCATCGGGGCATTGGGGCTGACAGAGAAAGCCAGAAATGCTATTGGTTCCGAAGAAACGAAAAAATTTCTGAGAAGACACATCATGGCAAGTCCAACAGCCACCATAGATTACCTATACAATATCTCTTTCAGTCAATAGAGATAAAGGTTGCATGAATTTTCTTACAAAACGATTCAGAATCTTAGGAACAGCCTCGGGCAATGGCTTCGTTTTCCTACCTTGAGGCGTATCCAAAAGCGCTCCGACTGGAATTAGGTAGTCAGCATAGAAAGTCTTCTTCGGACTGCTACCATGACTCCGTAAACTCAAAACATCAATCTTTTTTTTAGGTAACCTTAGGCAATCTTTCTGGGCGACACAAAGACCTGATCCTCCCTGCCAAAGAAGCTCTCCCCTCTGTATTTCACTCCGCTCAAGTATGTCCTTTACATTTTCGGGTTCAAAATCCTCGAATTTTTCTTGAAAAACACCGATTGCATTTCCAACTTGGATAAATTCACGCCATTTTGTGAGATAGCGTCCGAAATCTTCCTGTTTTTCTAATGGCAGAACTTTGGTATGGACTAAAAGACGTTTAATTAAAGGAGCTAGATCAGAAAAAGTATCTGCGCCCCACAGCCAGGGAAAACGAGCAACTGTAGAAATTTGTATCAGAGCTAATTGTGCTTCTCGCGGAGAAGGCTTGTCTTTCAAATTCGCCAACACCCACACAGCAATGGCAGCGGCAAAATCGGTAGATGCAAAAGACTGGATGAAAGCGTGTGGATCTTCGGATTCCTGATAACGTCTGTCAAGATAACCGTGGTATTGTCTTGAAGAATCCGTTTCAGACTGTATAAATTTGAAAAAAAATACATTCCAAACCCGGCGAGTGAATTCGAAGTATTCATCTTCAGTGAGCCAGTTTATTCCCAAACTCGGTGCTTCTTCATTTATTGCAGAAGTCATCAGTATAGCGATGATCGCTAAATCTTTAGCAATCAGATCCGGCGATCTTTGCAGTAAATAACTCTCATCAGAAATGGTATTGATGATCGACTCAAAAAACTGGAGAGTTATTTGACGGTTTTTCTCTTGCTTCACCGGGTCATTATCAGGATGAGAGTCTTTTGGAGATGGTCCAACAAGGGATCGCTCCAGCTTTCGTGATTCCAGTTCGTCTGGACTGATTGAGTCATCTTCAGCTTCTTCATCATCCATCGTTTCCTCTTCCGATGGATCCTCGTCTTGAATCCACTCGAAACCAAAATATCTGAGCAGCAAACCCTTCAATCCGTCTACTTGATTCGGAATAGCAATATCAGAAACTGTTGACGTTTCCGGGAGGAGTCCGAAATCATCGGCAAATACATCCTCGCGTGTGAATCGAATGACTCTCTCAGAACCGCTACGCCCGTTCTGTCCACCACCCGATGTCTTATGTGTTGTTAAATAGTCCAGGTGATCTTGTAGCAATCTTAAAATTTCATTGAAAGCTGGCAGTCCCCAAGCATCCTGCTTTACATTCTGTTGTATGGTCTCAACCAGTGTGCGTTCTTTAGAGGTCGTGCGCAATTCAAATTCGTGGTCTATCCAGATGGGATTCGAGCAGATCTTCCCTAGTGAGCCCTCTCCTTCCAACTGCAAAACCCGGTTGCCCTTACCATTATGTATGGTCTGAGGAAGAGGATTCGCTGTGAGTTCACTTTCGTTCTCGATCTTGAATTCAACGGGTTGGTTGTCGATCAAACATCTAGAAATTTCAATATTTACATCTTTCTGAAACCGCACATTGATACCTTCAAATCTGTCAAAACTCGCAGCCAAGGCTCGCAACGCATACGATTCCGGTTCAGACACAGCATCCCGCTCTTGGTGAGACTGAAGCTCTGGTGGTTCGTCTGCTATATGGAGTTCCTGCAGAATATGTTGCTCGAACTCTTTCTTGCTCATCTCCTTAATCGCCACCAGTTCCGCGTTTCCCCGATTGCCGGGAATCATCCAGGCCGCATTCGAACAGTTGGCACTTCCAAGAATAACAGTAACTCGCCTTTTTCTTTCAAGACCATAGAATTTGGCATGCAAGAATCTGGGTTTACCATCATTTCCATTGTAGTTCACGGATTTAAGCCGAACATCCTTTGTCTGTGCTTCCGCAGCTTCGGTAGTAAAATTGGTTTCTTTCTCCTGCAAGAGCACCCGAGTCTCCTTTGCCGCGAACTTTTCTTTTAAAGCGTTCAGGGCTTCTGCCCGAATATCATAATAAGGAGCACAGATCCAGAGACAATCAACCGGTTCACTCGAAATTACGTCGTCCAAACAGTCTATCAGACTCGGGCCACTTCCTGCTCGACCAATCAGCCCACCTCTTTCTGCCAAATAAGAGACCCACTGTTTTCGCTCCCGCGAAAAGGCATCTACAATTTCATGCTCTATGGTCTCTGTAAAGGGGGCAATCCTCAATATCTGTTTCAGGTAATCCTGAAAGAAGGCAAAAGCGGGTGCTGCTTGTTGATTTTTTTCATCCAGCACATATTCTACCCAAATCTCTCCATTCTCTCGCCATCCCCCAAAACCTATGTTTCCGCTTCCAATAAACAGGTGGGCACTTTCTCGTGCGGCAAGTAACACAGCTTTGGGATGAAATCGAAAGGGATGAGGAAGGTTGACAGAGACCAGACGATACCTGCGTCCCAGTTCGGAAAGATAGAGACTCTGACGTTGAAACGTATCGATCGCACAGGTGCTCTCAGCAAATACGGTAAGCAGGGGGTTACCAGCCTGCCTCAAAGTTGGCAGAAGGATAGACTCCAAGAAGATGCAATCAATGTTGTGAGTGAGCACAATCGCATTCTCCAAATCTCCCAAGTGTTGCATTTTGCCAATTAAATCCGTTCTCATCCTATCTTTTCCAATTCAGCAAGCACGGCATGGCCTGCTTCTGTAGTGGTATACCTCCCTGTCTGTGGGGAAGTAAGCAGACCTAAGTCTGCCAGCATACGCATTACACTGCCTAATCTTTCGCCGCTAAATCCAGGCTTGGTGATGGTTCCCGTTGATCTAAAGGCTTCTCCGTCCCAAAAAAATCTGAGTGAGCATTTCTGCCCATTGCCCATCTTACGCCATGTCGATTGCAGATGAGGTGCAACGGCGCAATCACCTACAAGCTGAGACAGAACCTCAACAATAGACTTCCCTTCAGCCTGATCCAGAATTTCAAATGCGAAATCCAGAGGTCGTTTCTCGAAAGTCTGAAGCAATTCATTCTCACGCCAAGGTTGTGAATGGCGCCAGCAAGACACAACCAGCAAGAATCCTAAAAAGGCTTGTATATGTGAGGAAAATCTCCTGGAATCACCGGTTGATGGCGTTTTATGTAGCAACAGATTTTCAGGAATTGATGCAAGAAATTCATTCCAAGACAATTCCCAAGGTGTATTATGGATTGCTATGGCACTACGCAGACCTTCCGGAATTTCATCTTCTTCTATCCACTCACTGATAACCTCATCCAGATTGGCAGTGACAAGCCTTGCGAGTGTGTCACTGAAAGCTGAGAGAAGTAGTTCAAGCCCCCAATGCCCTCGGCGACGCAGTTCGTAATTCATCCAGGCAACCCGAGCAGCTTCTAAATTCGCATTTGAGCCATTTCCAAGACACTGACTGTATTCCTCAGCAATCAGATCCCCAGGAGATGAAGGATTCTCTCTAGCCCGCATCAGGATCCATTTTAATGTGCCGCGGAACCGTTGGTAATGAGGCTTATTTTGCGGATTCTGAGGTGTTAAAAAAAACGATATAAGCAAATTCTTTTCTTTGTTCCCAGCATCCGATAGCAATCCCGTGATAGAAAAATGATCTCGCCAGGTGAGAATATCTTTGGCTGTGACTTTCCCTCCGGTGAAGAGATTGTCAATAAAAGGACATCCTTCAAGCAATCGCTGCTTTACATCATATAGCTTTTGTCCTCGCTCAAGCACTTTGATAGGGGCACCGCTCTCCAGGATATCAAACCCCTGACAGGGCATGACATATGTCTGAGCAATCGCCCCACCGCCATTCGGTTCCAATTCTACATACCCCGAATCTTGTAGCTGCAAGAGTAAGTTTTCGTGTATGTCTCGACCTAAGATATTCGTGGTTTTGGGAATACTTTCACCAGGTTTTGTAAGAAAAGAAGCCGCAAGGATGATGACTTCCAAGCGGCTCAAAAAATGACTCAAATGCTGATAGTCGTACTGAACACTCGTTTGGGCTTTTTCTAATTCTCTTTCATAGTATAATGATAATGCCCAAGGGAGCAAGGAAAGATATCGAGCTCGGGGTGCAATCGTCGTGATGCCAGCAACCCACTTTTTTTCCATCGCCTGGTCAATGCTTCGGACATTCAGGAAGTCCAATCCCTGGATTTTCTCTCTTTCTCCAGAATTCCAGAATATATCCATATCTCAGATTTCCTAATTTACAGTAATGTCCAATCCTGTCCGTTGCTGAAGTACGAGAAAATATCTCTGATAAAACAGATGATGATGCACAGTTAAGCAAAATGGCCGCTGACCTCAAAATCCAAAGAGAACTTCAAAAAAATTAGGGGATTATATACTTGACAAACATAAAAAGTCAGTCAAACATCTCATACACAAATCTCATTTCCCTACATCGGTCTAAAATCTCCCAATTATTTTTCGCTTGTGAGATTTTTCTAATCGTTATGCTTCTTTGGCCAAGTTTTTCAATAAATAAGGTCGGTACAAAATAAAAATTGATTTCCTGATCTCCGTTAGATGCAAGACTTTCTACCCCGACAATAATATCGCATGTTTCGGTGTTGTGAACATAGGTTTTCACGTCCGATCTGTACGTTCTATCTACGCCACCGCGTCCTCCACTTGTAAAGGGTATTGACTTTAACGGAGATACTGTTTTTACCTGAATCCGAATTACATCACGAGTTGCGATTTCTACTACAATATCATAAGTAGAATGTGGCAGGTCAACGCGAGAAGCGTTATAACCGCGGTCAAGTAGTGCTGCTAACAACCGACTTTCATTAGCAAATCCCTTTATTGACGACCGTTTGCCTATTTCAGCTCTGTCGTTTGTATCGCTCATTTTCGAAGCTCCAGAACATAATCGTCATTTATCCGTTCCTTACGGGAAATATGGATAAAATGGTTGATAATTTCAGAAGCAAAGTAACAGTCTATTTTTTATAGAGTTACCCTGCTTTAGTGAATAGTGTAGGAGATCTCAATAAATGTGAACGCTTAAGAATCCCATAGTGAACGCTCAAGAATTCCATATTCTTGGCACTTCTCGATGATCAGATCCTTGTTCTTACAATTTTCTAAAACATCATAGTTTTCCTTCAGACCTTGAATTTTGTTAATGGAAATACTGTTTTGATCCAAACGTTCAATTAGAACAGTGGGAACGAAATAGAGTTCAAATGAGTTATCGTCTGTCGGGTGAATACCAATGACAACATCTGAAGTTTTTGTTGATTGTCGGTATTCTTTAACGCCAGATTTATATTCTCTATCCACACCGCCTCTACTACCACCGGTAAAGCTAATAGATTGAGTTGCTGTTTTTATTTGAGCGCGAATAATCTCTTCGCGTCCAAGTTCTTCGCTTGGTAATACAATGATTACATCGTAAGGTGACAGAGGTAAATCAACCAATGAAACGTTCCGATATTTTTTCATTAGAATTCCAACAACAATATGCTCATGGGCAAAGCCATCTATTGACGCTTGTCGCCCTTTATCTTCACGCGTTGCCATATTTTTCCCTCTCTGTTCTTACTTTTTTAGCACCAAAATCCAGTCGGTATTGATGCGTTCGCCTCTAGGAACTTTGATAAAGTGCTTTATGATCTCTGATCCAAAGTAATTTTCAACATCAAACCCGATGTCTTCAGCGAGTGTCATGAGATACTTCCAACTTTCGAATAGCTGACCGCGCATCCGATTATTACCCACAACGATGATGTATCTCCCCCCCTTACACAAAACCTTGTACACTTCAGCCAGATTCTTTTTCATGTCTTCTAAGTATTTGAACGCAATATAGGCTCTCCTTGGATCTACTTCAAAAATTTTAGAAATGACGGTATCCGCATCCTTTACACCAATCTGATGTTGTACCTGGTAATCACGAGATGAAACACTTTCCGTGCCCACGTTTTTTTTCTTCAACGGCGTCAATGTGCCTTCAGCAAATCCCAACCAATAAATTTCCAACTGGTGGGTTCTCGGATAATCTACTGCATTGGCATATGGAGGAGACGTCAAAGCCAAATCAAAAGCCTCTGCATCGTACTTTATATTTCTCGCGTCCATGTCTTCTGGGAAGTGCGTCGTTATACCGTTGAGATCATTTTGAGAAAATTCTACCATCTTAGGCACATTGACCAGTACAGATTCTGCAAATTTTTTCAGTGCATCGGCAGGACATACCTTTTTGCCCAATGTTTTACGAATCACAGTTCGCGTGCAATTATCGTCGGCATTGGACACCGAGCGGATGATCGAGGAAAAACAAACTTTGAAGAAGTCTTTGATATCCTGACTTGTATCAAGGGAATCAATACACTTTTTTAAATAGGCCAGTTCGAGGGTAATCTCTCGATTGAACCAGTTATCCCTATATGGGAAGTCGGGTATATCCGATTCTGCAACCAGTGAGGGTTGGTAATTCAAGGCTGCCTGTAAAAGAGATTCTTGAGACGATTTGAGTTCTGCCGCATCTAAAGGCGTTACTTTGACTTTTGAAAGGAAGCGGGAAAAGGGATCTACATCAATCCCAACAGAGTTCCGGCCCAATCGCAGAGCTTCAACATTTGTGGTCCCACTCCCAGAAAAGGGATCAAGTATGAGGTCTTTCTTTTTAGAATATCGTTGAATCAACCAGCGAGGCAATTCTGGAAAGAATTTGGCTGGATACTTGTGCAACCCATGTGTTAGGATACTCTGGTCGTAACTGATAAACAGAAATCTATCCCCATCATTGACGGGTAAATTCACAGGGATATCGCCATCCACTCGAATAATCTCCTCTCCAAACTCATTCTTAATCTTTTTTGTGTTATCCACGAATTGATGTTCAAATAAAAAAGGTTGACCTTCCTTTTGAGATTTTCTTCGTCTGCCATTTTTTTGTGCAACCTTCATGGATATCGCTGATAAGGAAATGGGATAAAATTCTGTTTTCATTCGATAAACTCCTTATATAGGATTGTTGGGAATCCAATATATCCGGAAATTATATGCTTAAATTACCCAAAGATTCTCGTAGGAGAATAGCCGGAATACTGTGACCAGCCTCTATTTTCTTTTTGAGATTCGTTCGGTAAAGCTTGGCGTCCTGCATTATACGAATAAAGGACGATTTCAAATCGGTGTTTATATCTGGTCTTGAGCCATGCATGGGGATAAGCCCACGTTCCTTTTCTTTTTGGACATTAAAGTTTTGCTTATTAAAAGCATTTTGCATTCTTCTCATATATGGCTTGGCTCGATTGTATAAAGTGTTGATGTCAAAAGTTTCATTTTTAAAATAAATGTTTTCATGGGCAGAGCACATCTGAAGAACATTTATATCTAAAACCTCCTGCTTATGACGTATTGTTACGTTTCTCCCTTGACTATGACCAACCTGATATGAGGTAGGGTCATAAAACAACAATAACTTCGTTGGGCTAATAGGAAAGAAAACTTGAAGTCCTTTTGCAGGCAATCCCGCACGAGAACCAGGTATCCCAAAAGATGACATAAAATTCAGTAATTGGTTGTATAAAATAACAGGATGATCAGACGTTAAAAATTCTACTTTAGTCTTGTTAATTAACAATTTACTCTCTAAATCTGAAGTTGTCTTTTTCACCCTATCAGAGTAAGCAACAACTATAGAAAATTCCGGGGTATTCTCCTTAAATTCTTCTACGATCTCCTCAAATTCTTCTTTTGTATGTCCATTTATGTGTAATGGATGAGGATTATTTTGTGTAACCGTGCCCTTGAATTGATCTAACATACTATTTATTTCGTCTGTCATATACTTAGTTCTAAAAAGCTGCGTAAAAATGTACCGCCTTAAAATTTCATAGTCTTGATGCCAGGCGGGAGGCAGAGAGCTGTCCCGATCAATACATCTAAGGATTTTTGATGCAGGACTTTCAAGATTGCTGAGCGAATTCTCTATATTTTCGCCCTGTTCGTAGAAAAAATTTTCACAACATTGGCTTTTTAAGCTCGCTGAAAGTACCTTTTTTTTAGCTTGGATATTCCACAGCCCGATACTTCTCCCATCCGATGAAAAACGCTTTAGATAGAAGACAGGGACATAATGCTGTTTTTTCTTTTCGGGCATATATAATCCTTATTTCATCTCCTCATCGGCTCGCGCCAATAAAAGGATGTTTGATGCGGTCAAGTGAAGTGCGTATCCGGCGATGGATTCTGGAACGGGTACTTCTGCTCTTCCCTGCCCGTGACCCGACAGGCGATTGCGAACAGTGGGAACGCCCGCCTCTAATGTGTTCCTCAGTGCTGAGAAGTGTGATTGCATAAACGTTGGGATCAATTCGCACTCGAACACGATACTAACCAAGCGACTGGCACCATCGCTGTCATTGTAAGGCCATCTCCTTTTTTCGCAAATCGCCTTGATGCAACTCTCAAATGACTTGAGACATTCATTTAAGCATTCTTTGTATCTTCTCTTTCGATAGTGTTCGTGTGCGCTCAGAAATTCTGTATTCGCGCCTTTGTACATCGGATTGGAAAGCATAGTCAATGCAGGCCGCACTACTTCAGCGTGGATCAAATGAGAATCAACCCTAACGATAAAACCAGATTCATACTGATATCCTACTCCGTGTTCATGGAACCGATGATTTAGCTCATCAATCGCCTGGTCAGGTGTAAGCTTTTGTTCATAGAAGTAATGTGCATTTTCACGGACGTAACGATCTATATATTGAAATGTAAGTTCAATAACATCAATTGCTTTTTCTATTTCTTTTGTCCGAAGAAAGAAGTTGAGGACTGCCTCTTGGTCAGAATCATAGGATTCACCAAGTGTGAACTTGCCATATTCACGGCATAAGGTCTCATGGATGAACTTGTACGGATCAGCTTCGCTACCTTCTCCGAGGGCATCCCGCAAGATATGGACAACTTGAACCCGCAATTCTTGAGGAATGGTCTCGTACTGATACACGTCGGGAATTTCGCCCCGCTGTCGCTTCTGTCGTTTCGAAAAAATATCAAAGACCCGCATCAAAATTTTCCTTAATTTTGGCGTAACGGATGCTTGTTTTTATTTCTTGCTTTCCCATTAGATTACGTAACTCATCTTACTCAACTGCTAATTACCCCAAACATACACGCATTTCCGCAATTCTGCGCGACCGTACTTGCCCATCTGTTGGCTACTATTCCCCTTGCCAGTTCCCAGAACCCAGATGTTCCTTGTGGATAAGCCCGCTGCTTCAGCAAAGTCAGAAAGAATTAAATCAACGGGAATCTCTTCTCCCGCATATCTGACATTGTCGTTCACCATCGCGACCTTTCCACCCGGCTTCAGCACTCTACTCATTTCAAATATGACCAGAGCCATTTCGAGGAAGTAATTTGCGATCATTCGCGGAATATTCGAATTATTCAACTGGCCTTCCCTGTTATATACGTTCAGCCAATAGAGGACTTCTTGCAGTGCATTATGGTTCTCAAAAGCAAAAATAGCCTTCTGCAAAAAGTCTTCTCTTTTCATGTCCGCATATTGCGTCTTCAACGATTCAATTTTCTCTTTGTTTTCGACAGTACAGGATAGCATTTGTTGTCGCAGGTGCTTGACTTCCTCTTCGTTCTTATTGAGAAATACCAGTTCAAGCGCGTAAGTACGCGTATAATCATAGCGGTTACAATAAGGCGGAGACGTCAAAATAAAGTTAAAATTCTCCTTACTGAATTTACACAGTTCTTCAAGGCAGGATCCTTGAATCAGCCGGATGTTCTGTTCTTTTTTTTGCACATTTCCCTTTTTAAAAAGATCCATGTCCTCATGGAGAAGATCATCAACCATTAAATTGAGCTGTTGCTGAAGTGCTTCATTGAAAGTATAGACTTTACCCTTGTTAAATTTCGACTTCACTCTCGTCCTGCCAGCGCGATAATCCCAGCGGAGATATTGACCGTCCTTCCTGGTATAGCTGATCCTTTCCAGAATACAAAAAGCGGCAAAGCGCAATAGTGTCTTAATATGAGAATCTTCTATCTGATTTTCACAATAAGTTAAATAACCATTCAATTGGTCTTCCGTCTGCCGAGAAAACGCACCTTCCGTAATCGCAATATGTTGGATCGGGCTATCGGATTTGATCGTCGAAAAATCAATGCTATCCAAGGCCTCAATTTCTTTTTTTAACTGTACAATATCTACTTGCTCGGCTGCTTGTCTGGCTTCGGTAATCGCACATCCTACAGGAAGAAGCTCAATACCCGTAGCTTCCCATCCAAATTCCTGCGAGGCAAATAAAGCCGCTCCTGTTCCTGAGAACGGATCCAACAATGCGCCCCGCTTCTCCGTCAATGTGTTCAGAAGATACTGAACCATCTGCGCCGAGAAGCCTTCTTTGTACTTAAACCATCGATAATACGGCGTGTTTTTATTCGCCTGAAAGCTGACAAGGGTTCTTGTTAATTTCGGATTGTGGGTAATCAGGCTCTCGTATTTCTTTTCTAACAGGTCTCTGTGCAGTGTGTGGCTTTCGTTTCTGCACTCATCTTCCAGAGTTGGCGCACTTTCAAGTGTTAATTCAGCAACTTCCATGAAATTTCTCCGTCTTACAATGCCATAGACATCTTTTTTCTTTACGACTCTTCTGGGGTCGTTTTTTTATTTTAAACTTTAGGCTTTACAAATTTGGCGCTTTTGACCTCGCGCGCTGATAGGCGCATGCCTTTGGCGGTCTTGCCGCGAACCGCATAGTCTTCGATCGCAAATTCTTCATTGAGGATACGCAGGCGGGGTTTGGGTTTATACGATACGTGAACCTCGACATCGCGATCGGTTGTGAGCTTGAGCAATCGGCATCCCGGTGGCACGAGTTCATATCCTCTATTCAGAATAAATGTGTCCAGCTTACAGCGTTTGATACAGGGATAATTGGTCTTCTTATCCCGGTAAATAACCGTGTACACCCGTTCGGAATCGACAAAATCGCAAAATAGCATACCTTTATCCACAAAGAGACGGTCGGGGGCTTCGTGCAGAGAATAAGTGCCATTTTTTCGAATCACGAGCACGCGGTCGTATTGCGACACATCCATAAGCGTGCTGCCATTGACATCATAACCGAGATAGCCCGTCTTCTTATCATAGCGCAACTTGAGATTGCGCTGTGCCACTTCGCGTGCATCTACCTGATCAAAAGAAGTGACCTCGGTGCGACGGGGGTACTTGTCCTTGTATTGATCAATCAGATATTCCAGAAAATCAATAGTAAAGCCCGTGATATTCTCAAGATTGGTCTTGATCTCTCTGAGCCGCGCACGCATCCCACGCATTTCCTTTTTCGCTTTCGTGATGTCGTAAAGCGAAATGCGCCGAATGGGAATTTGTAAAAGCGTATCGAGATCTTCTGCCGTAACTTGGCGTCTAATTGAACTGAAAAAAGGCTCAAGCCCCGTGCGTATCGCCTCGTGCATCGCATTGGAATCGGCGACTTCCTCAATTGCCTTGTAAATGCGATTCTCAATAAAAACCTGTTCGAGGGTTCTGGCGTGCAACCTGTCCCGCACCTGGCTCTGCTCAATTTTAAGCTCTGCCGTGAGAATATCGACCAATCGGTCGGCATTGTGTTTGAGAATATCGCTCACCGTGGCGATATGGGGACGATTATCCTTGATAACGAGAGCACTGACACTGATAGATTGCTCGCAGTCGGTAAAAGCGTAAAGCGCATCCACCGTATCTTTGGTATGCACACCTCGGGCAAGGCGAATTTCAATCTCGACTTCTTCACCCGTATAATCGCTAATACCCGCGATTTTGAGCTTGTTTTTTCGGGCTGCACCTTCAATCGAAGCGATGAGAGAGTCAGACGTAGATCCAAAAGGCAATTCGCGCACGACAATCCGTTTGGAATTTTTGGTATCGAGTTTGGCACGCACGAGCACTTTGCCATTGCCATCGGCGTACTCGGTCACATCGACAAAACCACCCGTCGCAAAATCGGGAAAGACCTGAAAATCCTCCCCCTGGAGATAGGCAATTTGTGCCTGCAACAATTCGATCAAATTGTGGGACAATACCCGCGTGGTCATGCCCGGCGCAATACCCTCGGTACCCTGCGCGAGGAGCACGGGAATTTTCGCCGGAAAAACAACGGGTTCGCTATTGCGACCATCGTAGGATTCGATGTATTCGGTAATTTCCGGATTGAACAACACATCTTTGGCGAGCGGGGTCAATCGGCATTCGATATAACGCGCAGCCGAGGCTTCGTCGCCGGTATAAATATTGCCGAAATTGCCCTGTTTGTCGATAAACATATCTTTGTTCGCCAGATGAACCAGCGCGCCGTAAATCGACTGATCGCCGTGGGGGTGGTATTTCATCGTCTGTCCCACGACATTGGCTACCTTGTGAAATTTTCCATCGTCCTGCTCTTTGAGCGCGTGTAAAATGCGGCGCTGTACGGGCTTGAGACCATCGTCAATGTCCGGAATCGCCCGGTCCTTCACGACATAAGAAGCGTGTTCTAAAAAATACTGGTCAAATAACTTGTCGATATAAGCCATTTTTAATCCTCTAAATCAAATGCTCCACAATATAATCTCTGCGGTCAGGTGTATTCTTTCCCATGTAAAATTCGAGGGTAGTCGGAACCTCGGCGAGCGCGCGCACGCCGACTTTGATCAGACGCATGTCCTCTCCGATGAATTGTCCAAATTCACCGGGAGAGATCTCCCCCAACCCCTTGAAGCGCGTAACCTCGGGATTTCGCAAATCTGCAACGGCCTGATTGCGTTCTTTTTCGCTATAACAATAGCGCGTCTCACGGCTATTCCGCACGCGAAAAATTGGCGTCTCCAGAATATAGACATGACCAGAAGTAACGAGTTCTTCGAAGTAATTGAGGAAAAAAGTCATCAGCAGGTTGCGGATATGGAAACCATCGTAATCGGCATCAGTGGCAATAACCACATTGTTAAAACGGAGATTCTCAACGCTGTCTTCAATACCCAAAGCCGTCATGAGATTGTAGAGTTCTTCATTCTTGTAAATTGCGGCTTTTGTTTTTCCAAATACATTGAGAGGCACGCCCTTCAGACCAAAAATAGCCTGAGTCTCCACATCCCGCGCGGCAACCATAGACCCGGCAGCAGATGGACCTTCGGTAATAAAAATAGTAGATTCATTGCCGCGTTTTTTATCGCCTTTATGATATTTGCAATCCTTGAAATGCGGGATTTTGATGGAGACTTTGCGGGCGACTTCCTTTGCCTTTTTCTTAACATCGTTGAGTTCTCTCCGCAGGCGCTCATTGTGGTTGATCTTTTCCTGAAGCTTTTGTGCCGCCGTGGTATTCTTGTGCAAAAAATCGACCACTGCACTGCGCGTTTCAGAAACAATCCACGAGCGCACTTCGGTATTGCCGAGTTTGTTTTTTGTTTGCGACTCAAAAACGGGTTCTTTGAGCTTGACTGCAACAGCGCCATTGATAGATTCCCGCACATCCACGCCACTGTAATTCTTCTTGTAAAACTCATTGACGCCTTTTAAAATACCCTCCCGAAAAGCACTTTGATGCGTACCACCGTCAATAGTGTATTGCCCATTGACAAAAGAAAAATAATTTTCCCCATAATTGGACGTATGGGTAAATGCAAATTCGAGATATTGCCCCTTGTAATACGCGGGTTCATAAAGCGCCGAATCATCGACCTCGCGGCTGAGAAAATCGAGCAAGCCGCGCCTGGAGACGAATTTCTGTTTGTTAAAAACGAGCGTGAGACCGCTATTGAGGCAGGCGTAGTTCCACATGCGGCGCTCAACGTATTCGAAATTGTAATCGTATTCCTCAAAAATCTCAGGATCGGGCGTGAACTCAAAAAGGGAGCCATCTGGTTCCCGAGTCCTCCCCTTTTTTTCGCCAATGAGTTTCCCGCGCGTAAAGCGGGCTTCGGCGTACCTGCCATCGCGATAGGCCACCACGCGAAAATCAGTAGAAAGCGCGTTGACCGCTTTGCTACCCACGCCATTGAGGCCCACGCTAAATTGGAAAACATCGTCGTTGTATTTGGCACCGGTATTGATCACAGAAACGCATTCGACAATTTTGCCCAGCGGAACGCCGCGCCCATAGTCGCGCACACTGACGTGATTGGCGTCAATAGTCACATCGATTTTTGTGCCAAAACCCGAAATAAATTCATCGACGGCATTATCCACAACCTCCTTGAGCAAAACGTATATACCGTCGTCGGGATCGGTACCCGAGCCGAGCCGCCCAATGTACATACCCGTGCGCAACCGAATATGCTCGAGCGATGAAAGGGTTTTGATCTTACTCTCGTCGTAATTATGGGCACCATTTTTCTTGCCATTGGTTTTCCCATTGGTCCTCGGTTGCGAGAGCAAATCGAGTTGTGTAGCATTGGAAGTGCGCGATTTTATTGCCGTTGCCATAATATATTCCTACCCTTGTTTGGAAGGTGAAGATAACAGAAAAGACATGCGGGGAAGGAAAAACAGCTCAGGGGAGGAGAATAAAAGGTGATATAATATAGTGACTATATGTGCATCTATCAAGGGCAAATCTGAGATTGCGAAATACCGCAAAGATCGGTTTATTATCGAAAAGAACTATCCGCAGATGAACGCAGATAAACGCAGAAGAAAGGCTTCTGATCATGCAAAACACAGTATTCATCCTCACCGACCAATGGCCTGCATGGGCATTTGGCTTTCTCGGTGCCGACATACCCACGCCGAATATTGATCGCCTATCATCCGAAGGCACGGTATTCACAAATGCTTTCACATCTTGTCCCCTCTGCACACCCGCCCGGGGCACACTACTCACGGCTCGCTGGCCGCACCAAAATGGCGTTTACGACAACCAATCCGTCGGCTATTCCCTCCAGGAATCCATGCCACTCCATCAAAAAACCTGGATCGACGAAGCCGTACGCCTCGACTATCACGTCGGTTACTACGGCAAGTGGCACCTCGGGCATATCAACCCGGAAAAACGCGGCGCACACGGCTTTGATCCCAATATCGAAATACACTCAAAGCCATACCACCTACAAACAAATGATCACACCTACGCAAAAACAGTTGCCAACTACGCCAACCAAACCAAAAACCTCATCAAAGGACGCGCGCCATTTTGGGGAGACTCACCGCAACCCAAAAAAAATATCCAACCCTTTCCCATAGTGAACAAAGGCGTAAAATTTCTCGAAACATGGGCGCGGAGCCATCACAACAAACCCTTCTTTCTCACCGTATCTTCTGCACCACCACACTTTCCGCATCACCTGCCCAAAGAATACGTCAAACTCGCCGAAGAACTCCGCACTCACGTCGAACTGCCTGCAAACCTGAGCGACAACTGCGAAGGACGCCCCTGGTTCCATTCGACACCCTGGTGGGGTTGCATGGACACATCCCCCCTCGACGAAGAAGAATGGAAAACCGTTATCGCCTATTCCCATGCACACATCACAATGGTCGATGAAGCCATCGGGCGCATACTCGACGCCATAGATCGGCTCAAACTCGCCGATACAACAACCGTTGTCTTCACATCTGACCACGGCGACATGGAAGGCGCGCACAACCGGTTTGACAAAGGGGCTTATTTTTACGAAGAAGTCTGGCGCATCCCGCTCATCATTCGCGCGCCCAACACACCGCCTGCAACCCAGGATGCTTATGTCTCATTGCTCGACATCGGCGAAACCCTCTTCTCTCTCATCCGTGCCAAACCATCCCCTGACCAACCGCGCCAGGGGCGCAACCTTCTCCCTCTTGTCGGTACGCAAAGCCGTCCCCCAGACTGGCCTCAAATCGCACATGGCACCTACTATCGCTACAACGGTTACAGCTTTGAAGTGCGCGCCATTCGCAACGAGCGTTACAAATACGTGTGGAATCCGCAAGACATCGACGAATTTTACGACCTTCAAACCGATCCACACGAAATGAAAAACCTGAGTGGGCAACCCCACATATCAACCGCAGAAAACGACCTGCACGACCAACTCATGACATGGCTGCACAGCATAGGCGACGATCTGCCAAACCGACTTGATACCTTATTGCCCGCCGGTACAATCATCGCGACAGGAAAACAAGGACCGTAATACCTATCGCCTCAACCCGCTTCGTTGTTCACCGCCTGAACCAGCGCGCGCATATAGGCAATCGAATACGCCACCCCCGCGCGATTACCTCCCAGAATCTGCGGGATATGATCGGGAATAATCGCCCCGTCAAATTCCACCTCCCGCAGTGCTTTCATCACCGCATGCATATCCTGGTACCCATCGTCCATCAAAGTCTCTGCCCACGGCTCTGGCATCGGGTTTGAAACATTGCGAAAATGCACCTTAAACAACTTCTTGCGGCTGGCAAAATAGTGAATAGCCTCAATCACATCCACGCCCATGCCTTCTTTACCCCCTTCGAGCCAGCACCCCACGCACAAACAAACCCCGATATTTGGACTATCCGCAATATCCATCGCCTGCTTGTACCCCTTAAAATTGCCAAACATACAGCGCGGAATCCCACCCAGAGAATACACGGGGGGATCATCGGGATGAATACCGATATAAACACCCGATTCTTCGGCAACAGGCGCGACCTTGCGAATCATATATTCGTAATTCTCCCAAAGCTCATCCTCACTATATACCCGTCCATGTGTCAATTTGCCCTCATAAATTTGACCGTCCCAATGCCCTGTGGCATTCTCGATATCGAGCGTCCTCGCATCCATGCCCCCACGCCGAGTTGTGCGCCCCGAACTCCAAATCCCATTACCCATGTGTGCATACGTATTGTATGGAATACCCGCCTCGCCCAGATTGCGAATAAAAGTAATAAATTCCTCGACCTTCTCATCTCGCCCCGGCAAATTCAGGGTCACTTCGGGCATATTGTGTACACTGCGATTGGCAATGCGATAAATCTGCAAACCGTATTTTGCAAACCTGTCTTTCAGAGCCTTGTAATAATCGGCATTCTGATTCTCCTGGTCGTCAACGCCCACCATCATCCATTCCACGCCGAGTTGCTGCATAAACTGCAAATCTTCATCGCTCGCATTATCCGACGTCTGCGCCGCAATCTGAATACCCGAATACGTCGAATAAAATCCCTGCACCACCTTAAGCGCGTAAGATCGTTCTACTTGAGTTGCCATAACTATACCTTTCTGTTCAACCACGCGTCGAACTTCACTGCCAGTGTTTATCGGCAAAATCCATATACCGATCCCAATCGTAATCCGTCACTGCGTGCCCACCTGCGCGAATATGATACCCAATGCGACTCATAATCGGCTCGTGAACACGCGGCATATCTTCAACATCCAGACCATCTGTTCCCAACAAACGATAAACCGCATCGGCGTGTCTCGCGCCCAAAAACTCCCCCTTGGGATCCGCCCAGCGGTCTTCTTCTGCACTGGCAACATAAACCGGGCGAGGCGCCATCAGAGCAATGAGCAAATGCTGATCAACGGGCAAATCGTCTTCGCGCTCATTATACCGCTTAAAATTATCGCAAAACCAGTGGGGAAAACTGGTATTAATCCGCCCCACAGTTTCGCCATATCGACGGCGGGAAAGCGCTGCGCCTCCACAACCCGAATTATTTGAAATCACAAGACCAAACCGCTCGTCTTGCGCACCGGCCCACAACGCTGTCTTACCCAATCGCGAATGCCCCATCACAGCAACCCGTGCGTGATCAATCGCCTCATCGCTTTCAAAATAATCCATCGCCCTGCTCAATCCCCATGCCCACGCACCAATAGCCCCCCAGTCATCCCCGGTGTCTTGCCTATCAAAAAGCGGATGCACACCATTTTGAAACCCATCGTCATAATCCGGATCCAGATCGCCGCAATAAATCGTAGCCAGACCGTACCCCCTTGCCAAAATCCTCCCCACAGGCCACCTGCTTGCAGCCTTACCGCGCGCTGCTTCCGTCGCCCGATGATCCAAAACCCCCTCCGTCTTCGAACGCATCCACTGCTCGGACAATGTAATCGCGGGAACGGGATGAACGGTATGGTTCCCTCCAAAATTCAATCCCACAAACAAAGGCACGGGTCCATCAGCATCTTTTGGCAAAAAAATTAAAGTATCCATTCGCGGCTCTTCTGCATCCTTTACAAAGAAAACCCGAACTTCCTTGCAAATCCCCTCCAAAGCATCCCCATTCACAAACCGCGTCTCAAAATGCATGCCCGCCGCTGCCCCCGGCATCTTGCCATACACCTGTGTCTCAAACAAAGACAAAACCTCTGCCCTCCGTCTTTCCCACATAGCCGCGTTTTCCACCTTTGTCCCATCTTCAAAAATCAACGGATCGGGCAATGTGTAATCGGGCACTTTGTCTTCATCGTAATTCGCGACAAATTTAGCCATCGTGTTTTCGCTCCTTATATTTTCATTCTACCGCCTCGCCATACCCCTCGTAAAAACCTTTCCCTGTATAATCTTATGCGCGGCCTGCCCGCCATACATCCTGAACCTCGCAAACACCTGTCTGCATTTTGGGCACTTCATATCCCCCCGGGTATGGTCTTCGGCAATCCGCTCCACCATGCACTTCACCAACCCGCCTCGTCCACCTTTGCGGTATTTGTACAGCAGTGTTTTACATTTCGCACAAAAAATCGAAATGGTTCGAATATCTTTGCGTGCCATAAGATTCAGGTGAGACGTAAAAGGTGAGACGTAAGACGACCACCCAACCAGCCCCCAAGCAGTCAGCGGTCGGCACCCAGCCCGCCCAACAACCCAACTCACCAGCCCCCAGTCCCCAACCCCCAACTCCCTCATAATAACCCCAATAGCACAAATTGACAAATACTACCCCATGCGTTTGACACCTCTATTCGGGCATCGTATATTAACGCGCATTCTAAATACGGAGCACAAAATGGCTATTTCGCAACCCGATCCCCAAATTCAACCAACCGAATCGCCGCGTATCACCGGACGATCCATCCTCCTCGGCCTGCTCACCGCTGGCCTGATGGCCTATTCTCAAAATGTCCTCGAAATCGTACTCCACGCGGGATCGATGGTCAAATCCAGTTTTCCCGTCGCCCTCATCCTGGGATTTCTCCTATGGGTCGTGGTCAACATGATCATCGCCCGGATAGCGCCTCAATCTGTGCTCTCGCGTCACGAAATGATGGTCATCTTTGCCACCATGTGGATTGTGGGCATGATGCCCGGCGTCGGCTGGATGGGATATTTTGTCGGCGCGTTGCCCGCACCCCATTTTTTTGCGTCACCGGAAAATCGCTGGGCAGAATTGTTCTTAGATGAACTGCCCCGCTGGGCATTTCCCGAACCCACCCCCTGGATCATGGACCGCTTCTACTTCGGCCTGCACACGGGCGAATTTGTCCCCTGGACAGGCTGGATACCATCCGTCTTATGGTGGTTCTCTGGCGTACTGGCCTTCATGGCCGCTGGATTTTTTGTCATCGCCATTTTTCACCGCCAATGGGCCGATGCCGAGCGCTTGACCTATCCACTCGTCAACTTCCCCATGGACCTCATGGAAGGCTTTGGCGAAGGCCGTGCATTGCCCAAAATTTTCCGCGACCCCGTCTTCTGGGCTGGCTTTGCCTGGACTGCGGGCATCATTGGTTGGAACATCATCAACTTCTGGTTTCCCAACGTACCCCGCATCACGCTCTTTGACAGCATCAACACCAAATCCATGACCGTTGCGCAGAGCTTTCCGCCTGTCTATTTGCGCGTCTTACCCCTGGTCATTGGCCTCGGGTATTTGTGTAGCCTGGATCTTCTGTTCAGCTTCTGGTTCTTTGGCCTCTTCGCCGTGGTCAAAATGGGCATCATCAACCGCACCGGTTTCACAGTCGGGTTAGAAGGACAAGTTGCCAAAGGCGGAGAAATCGTTAACCTCGAAAGCCACGGCGCAATGACAGTACTCGTCGTCTGGTCTGTATGGATCGCACGACGACATCTGATACATGTCGCAAAAACCGCCTTAAAAGGCGACCGTGGCGATGGCCCCATCTCCTATCGCTTCGCCGTTATCGGCCTGTTCATTTCCGTGTTATACCTCTGTAGCTTTTTCATATCCCTGGGCATGTCGCTATCTCTCGCAATTGTCCATCTACTAATGATGTTCATCGCGTATTTTGCGACCTCCAAATTCATTGCTGCCAGCGGATTTGGATACCTCTTCCCCGTATGGATCAAAGGATCGGGCTTTGTCAACGCAATTCTCGGCACAGCCACCCTATCGACCCGCGAAATGACCGCAATGCACCTGGTCAACAGCGGCGTATTCTACGGCGGCGGACGCATACAAACCATGCAGGTATTGCCCCACCACTTCAAAGCCATGGACGACGTGCCCGCAGAACGCGGCAAACACTGGACGAATGGCGTCGTCTTTCTCGCATTCACCATGGGCTTCTTTGTCTGTGCCGCCACCATCATCTACTATTGTTATCGCGACTCCGCGCTCTTCCTGCGTTCCTGGACCCTCTGGGAAGGTCCACTGGGTATTTTTGGCGGAATTGGACGCGCATTGGGCGAAACCGAAAAAACATCTTTCGACCCCCAAAAACTCGGCATCTGGCTTCTGGGGGCGGGAATAGCCGCATTATTGGCGGGCCTGCGCACCTGGTTTCCCCGCTGGCCACTGCATCCCCTTGGTCTCGCATTTCAATACACAACGGGACCACGCTATTACGCCCTGAGCATACTCATGGTCTGGGCAGCCAAACTCCTCATCGTCCATTTTGGCGGTCCACGCCTCTACGAACGCGCAAAACCCTTTTTCTACGGCACAGTAATAGGCTATTGCACCGGCATTGGCGTCGGAATGGTCATAGACCTCATCTGGTTCCCTGGATCTGGACACGGTTTCCATAATTTTTAATTAAGAGATTGAGGATGGGTGCAAGAATAAAAATTGTACTCGCCATCATCGTCTTATGCACGGCATCGGTATCGGCACAACGCATTGCGCCGGACGAATCTTGGCACACGCTCGATACAGAACACTTTCGCGTCACTTTTCCCGCACATCTCGAAGACATGGGACGCAGGGCAGCGGAACGCGCAGAATGGGCGCATGCCCGGCTATCCGAACAGTTCATCGCCGCGCCGCGCGGAATAATCGACCTTGTATTAACCGATCACATCGACGTCTCGAATGGCTTCGCGAGTCCGCTACCCTCAAACCGAATCGTCATCTACGCCCGCCCTCCTATCGACTCTTTCGGACTTGCCTACTTCAACGACTGGCTGGAAAACCTCATCGCACATGAATTGACGCACATCTTCCACATAGACCGACCGGGTCGTTATAGCTTCTTTCGCAAGCTGTTCGGGCGCGTGCCGGTGTTCCCAGCGATCACCACCCCGCTGTGGAACATCGAAGGCATCGCCACCTGGTACGAATCTGCACTGACTGGCACCGGACGCGTTCAGGGAACATTTCACAAAATGGTCCTGCGAACAGCAGCTCTCGAAGGGCGATTTGAATCCATCGGTCAGACGAGTGGCAACTCGCCCCAATGGCCGGGTGGCACCCGCGCTTATGCTTATGGATCGCTCTTTTTCGAACACCTGATACAAAAATACGGGCGCGATCGCATGATAGCCTTCGTCGAAGCAGTGGAGAAACAGTGGATACCCTACCGCCTCAATGCCGCCGGGCGCAGCGCCTTTGGCACTACCTTGACGAATGAGTGGAAAGCGTGGGCAGACACACAGCGAACAGCAGCAGAGGGACTGGACACCCGTCTCGCCAGATTCGGCGCTATCACCGAGCCCCAGGCGATAACCCGCGGTGCCCGCTATGCATACCACCCAAAAGTATCGCCCGATGGCGCAGCACTGTACTACATCCGATCAGACGGGCGGTCAGACCCAAAACTGGTATCGGCCAGATTAGATGGCGGCGGAGAATCGACCATAACCCTGATCAGCGGCACCACATTCGCATTCGCCCCCGATGGCGACATCGTCTTCGCGCAATATGAATTTGCTGGTCCGCACCGCAGATTTAGAGATCTCTACCGCGTGATCCCGGGCAGTGCCGTACGACGTATCACAACGCGCGCGCGCTTAACCGCCCCATCAGTCAGCCCCGCAGGCTGGGCAGTTGCAGTCGCCGAAGGCGGGGGAACCAGCGGACTGGCGCGAGTCAATCTCGGCAGCGGCGCCATCGAAGTGCTGGTCTCCCCCGACCCGGATATCCACTGGGCACACCCGGCAATCTCACCCGATGGCCGATGGATTGCGGCGACCCGCTGGACTCAGGGGCACCACGACATCGTCCTCCTCGACGCACACGGCAATCTCGTCCGCGAAGTGACCCATGACCGCGCTCTCGACTTCGCCCCCTCCTGGAGTACCAACGGACAGTGGCTGGTCTGGGCATCTGACCGCAGCGGCATCCCAAACGTACTCGCCGCAAAAATCGATAACGGACAAGTTTCGCCCCCCGTTATGCTGACCAATCTCCGCACGGGAGCTGCGTATCCCAGCGTCGATCCGTCGGACCGCTGGCTCTACTTTTCCGGTTACCACGTCAATGGCTGGGAGATCGAACGGATCCCCTTCAATCCCACTGCTGCACCACCCGCGCCTCGCGCGGACTCTACGTACATCGAGGTCGCCAACAGATCGCGCGGACGCACAGAAGGATCGGTGCGTGCCTACTCACCTCTTGAGACCCTGCGGCCCTACTACTGGATGCCCGTATGGAATCACTCCATAGCAGTACCCACGCACCGCAAGGGAGAAACTGCGATACCCCGCACTAAAGTACTCGGCACATCCATAGGCGCTCGCACTTCCGGGATCGACCTCGTGCGCCGTCATTCATATAATGTTGGCGCGCGTATCTTCCTGCCAGCTAAATCCTCTTCTTCCGGAAGAGCAGCAGGCAATTTGTCTTACCGCTACTACGGACTGGGGAACCCCGTGATCGGATTATCGCTATCGCAGGACTGGGACGAAGACGGCACCAGAATACAACAAGAGACCGACAACACATTCTTCATCCTCGAGCGGCAACGCCGTGCCTCAGCATCAATGACGCTGGTGCGGCCAAGGGCGCGGAGCGGTGTTTCACTCATCGTCTCCGGCGGACTCGTGCGAGAGCATCGGGAGACATTGGACTCCGATTTACAGACAACAGATCGCTTTCGCCTCGACGATCCGCACAGCACTCTGGGCGAACTATCGGTGCGATTCTCCGCCACCAATGCTCGCTCACACGCCTTTCAGATGGGACCGGCGACCGGCACATCATTCTCCGTCCGCGTCAGGCGACGCCACGACCTCTCTCCTGCCTCAAACAACCGCTCCGTAGATGATATCAGAGGCACCTTCAGGACCTACGTGCGATTGCCACACTGGTTTCCAGGACGCCGATTCGCGGCACCCGTCTTGGCACTGCGCGCGAGTGCTGGCGCATCTCGAGGTCCGGGCAGTGATAACGGCTACTTCGACCTCGGAGGCGCTGAGCCGATCACTTTCCCGGCACGAGGATACGATACATCTACGCGGTCGGGACCGCACGCCTGGTCCACATCCCTGGAATACCGCGCCCCCCTCGCATTAGAGAATCGCGGCCTGCGGGCGTGGCCGATACACTACAACCGCATCTTCTGGACATTTTTCGCCGACGCCGCCAACACCTGGGGACGCGACACATCGCAGTCGCACCCACTCTTCTCGGCTGGCACCGAGATTATCATCGACTATTACGTCCTCTATTCGGCAATCCGCTACCGCCTCGGCGTGGCATACCGATTCACCGATCCAGAAGGCGTCGGCTACTATGTCCGCGTCGGCATGTCGTTCTAAACCAATGCCACGGGTGTGTTTTTATCTGATTGACAACACCATCAAAAACCATTTTCTTTTTTTAGCTACTATCGGAAGAATAAAAATCGCGGAGGAGTTTGCTCGTGGCGTTTCAAGATCACTTTAGTTATTACGGTCCCTCGCGCCTCATCATGGGGCGAGGGACTATTGGCGACATCCCCCAAATTTTGAACGAACAGCAAGTGAAAAAGGCACAAATCGTCACCGACAGGGGCCTCGTTCAGGCTGGCGTTGTCGCGCGCGTTACAGAAATACTCGACAAGGCACACATCTCCTACAGCATCTACGACGGCGTTGAACCCAACCCCCCCATTCGCAACGTCGAGGATTGTGCCGCGCAATACCAGTCGGAAAATTGTGACTTCCTGCTCGCCATTGGCGGGGGATCCTCGATGGACGTGGCAAAAACCTCGGGCGTACTCGTCAATCACGGGGGGAAAATTACCGATTATTTTATCGGCGAAAAACCCGTTCCCGGTCCCATCCCCTTTCTCCTGTGCGTCCCCACCACCTATGGCACAGCCAGCGAAGTCACGCCCTTTGCCGTCATTACCGACGACAACCTCTTCAAAGGCACCGTCGCAGGTCCCCATGTCATTCCCGATGTGGGTATTCTCGATGCCGATATGGCCGTCGCATTGCCGCTGCCCATTGCCGCAGCAACCGGAATGGATGCATTGACACACGCCATTGAATCCTATGTGTCGCTAATGTCCAACCCCATCTCCGAAGGCATGGCCCTGCACGCCATTCGCCTCATCTCGCAAAATTTGCGACAAGCCGCGTACAGCGACCACAACCACGAGGCCACGCAAAACATGATCATCGGCAGCACCATGGCCGGGTTCGCATTCTCACAAACGCGTTTGGGAAACGTACATGCCATGTCGCATCCGGTTGGCGGTCACTACGGCGTACCACACGGCATTGCCAACTCGATCTTGCTCACCCGCATCATGGACTACAATCGCTGCGCCTGTCCGGAGAAATTCGCTGACATCGCCGCCGCCATGGGCGAAGATGTCGATGGATTGGGCGCTGTTGACGCATCTGTTCTCGCGGTTGAAGCCGTGCAAAATCTATCCGACGACGTGGGTATTCCCGCCACATTGGGCGAAGCCGGTGCAAAAGCCGAAGGCATCCATGTCATGGCCGAAGACGCGATGAAAAGCGGCAATATCCAGGTCAACCCGCGCAAAACAACGATAAAAGACGTAATCGCCCTTTACGAAGAATCCATGTGATAGCAAATCACAACAGGAGGATAAACCATGCCGACTTACCCACAAATGTTCCGCATTCGCCAGCACTTCGACGCCCCTCGCGTCGATGACATCGCCGGTACTGTGCGCGATGAAATCGCCAGAATCAATCCCAGTTCTGTGATCAAACCCGGTCAAACCGTCGCCATAACCGCAGGCAGCCGCGGCGTCGCCAACATCGACACCATCATCAAGACTATCGTCGAAGAAATGAAAGCCATTGGCGCTGTTCCCTACATCGTACCCGCAATGGGATCGCACGGCGGCGGCACAGCCGAGGGACAGACCCAGGTCCTGGCTGGATACGGCATCACCGAAGGCACAATGGGCTGTCCGATCAAATCGTCGATGGACGTCGTCCAGATCGGCGTATCGGATTTTGGCATGCCCATCTACTTTGACAAACACGCATCCGAAGCCGATCACGTCATTGTGGTCAACCGCGTCAAACCACATACGGGATTTGCCGGTGAAATTGAAAGCGGACTGATGAAAATGATGCTCATTGGCCTGGGCAAACACAAAGGTGCCTCGGTGTATCACCGCGCCATCATCCACCATTCCTTTGACAAAATCGTGCGCTTAGTCGGCAAAGTCGTACGCGAGGAAATGCCCATCACCTTTGGCGTAGCCACCCTTGAAAACGGCTATGACGAAACCGCGCTCATCGAAGCCATTCCCGCGGCAGATTTTGAAGAACGCGAAAAAGTACTTCAGGCAAAATCCAAAGAGTGGTGTCCCTCACTGCCCTTTGATGATGTCGATCTCCTCATCATAGACGAAATGGGCAAAAACATCTCCGGCTCTGGCATGGACACCAACGTCATCGGACGCAAACGCAATGACCGACGCGCAATGGGCGACGAAACCCCGCGCGTCTTGCGCATCTTTGTGCGCGACCTCACCGAAGCCACGCACGGCAACGCCACCGGCATCGGCATGGCCGAATTTGCCACCCGGCGCCTCGTCGATAAAATCGACTATCACGCCACCTATACCAACGTCATCACCGGACAACACGTTTCAGCAGGGGCGGTCCCACTACACTGCGACACAGACGCCGATGTCCTCGACATCGCCCTCGAATCCATTGGCCTTATCGCGCCGGAAGACGCCCGCGTACTCTGGATTCCCAACACGCTCGACCTGGGTGAAGTCGAAGCCTCTGAAGCCTATCTGGCACAGGCGGACATCCGCGACGACCTCGAAATCCTCACTGGACTGCGCCCCCTCGAAACCGAAGCCGACGGCAATCTACCGCCCATCGAAGCCTACCGCGACCGCGTACCCGAATCCGTTTTCGCAGATTGAGAGAGGATATCTACAACCTTTCTAATGTCCGATCTCCTGCTCAAAAACGGTCGCATCCTCGACCCGGCTAACAATCGTGATGAGATAGCCGATCTGCTCATCCAGCGCGGTCACATCGCGCGTATTGAACCGCATATCGCCGCAAGTGCCAAAGCCATTGATGTCTCAGGCCAGATCGTCGCACCCGGCCTCATCGATATGCACGTACACCTGCGCGATCCGGGTTTTCCAGAAAAAGAAACCATCAAAACCGGATGTGAAGCCGCTGCCGCCGGAGGCTTCACATCTGTGGCCTGTTTGCCCAATACAGAACCGCCGATGGACAGCCCGGAAATTGTCCAATACATCGCCCAACAGGCAAAATCGGCAGATGCCCGCGTGTATCCCATCGCCTGTGCAACCGAAAAAATGCAGGGCGAAAAACTCACCGACACCGATGCCCTGCTCAAAGCAGGTGCTGTTGGATTTTCCGACGACGGCCTCCCCATAGAATCCGAAACTCTAATGCGCCAACTTTTGGAGCGCGCCGCCGCCAGCGATTTTGCAGTTTATCCCCACTCCGAAGTCTTTGAACTCACGCGCGGCGGACACATGCACGAAGGCGCAGTCTCCCGAGAACTCGGCCTGAAGGGTATGCCAGCAGAAGGCGAAGCCGCCATGAACGCGCGCGACATCGAACTCGTGCGCCAAACCCGGGGGCGCCTCCACATCCTGCACCTCAGCGTCAAACGCGCCGCCGAACTCGTGCGCAGCGCCAAAGCAGAGGGCCTGCCCGTCACCTGCGAAGCCTCGCCCCATCACATCGCATTGACCGATGAAGACGTACGCATTCTCGGCACGGCTGGTAAAATGAGTCCACCACTGCGTTCCAGTGAAGACCGGGAAGCCGTAATCGCGGGCTTACAGGACGACACCATTGACGCACTCGCCACAGACCACGCGCCACATACGACAAAAGAAAAATTGGGTGCATTTACCAGCGCACCCAATGGCATACTCGGCCTCGAAACCGCTGTCGGCGTCATCTTCACCAAACTCGTCCACACCAACTTGCTTCTCCTCTCAGATACAATAGCCAAACTCACCATAGAACCCGCGCGCATCCTCGGCATTGAAGGCGGTAGCCTCTCCCTCGGCAAACCTGCCGATATTACAGTCATCGACCCCAATCTCGAATGGGTTGTAGATGCCAATCGGTTCAAATCCAAATCTCGCAACACGCCCTTTCACGGATGGACATTACAAGGCCGGGCCACAATGACGATATTAGGTGGTCGGATAACGTACAAACAGTAAGGGAACAACATTCATGGAAGCGATTCTCGCATTGGAAGACGGCACCATTTTCAAAGGCAAATCCTTTGGCGCAGAAGTCGAATGCGAAGGGGAAGTTGTCTTCAACACCAGCATGACGGGATATCAGGAAATCCTCACAGACCCGTCTTATAACAGCCAGATCGTAACCATGACCTATCCACTCATTGGCAACTATGGCATCAACCCATCCGACTTCGAATCGCAAAAACCCCAGGTCTCTGGCTTTGTGGTCAAAGAATACTGTCCATATCCCAGCAATTGGCGATCGACCATTGCCCTCGGCGACTTTCTAAAAGAACACAACATACCCGGCATTGAGGGCATTGACACCCGCGCCCTCGTGCGGCACATTCGCCAGCAAGGCGCGATGAAAGGCGTGTTATCAACCATCGATCTCGATTCCGACAGCCTCGTTCAAAAAGCGCGCGCCTTCCCCGGCCTAATAGGCCGCGACCTCGTGCAAAACGTCACCTGCACAGAACCCTACCACTGGACCGAGGGCCTTTGCGATCTCAAAACCGGTCGATCCAGGCACCTGCGACAAAACGTCAAATACCGCGTGGCGGCTTACGACTTTGGCATCAAACACAACATCTTGCGCTACCTCGTTGACCGCGGCTGTGATGTAACTGTTTTCCCCGCCGACACACCTGCAGAGCAACTCCTCGAAATCGATCCCGACGGCATCTTTTTATCCAACGGCCCGGGCGATCCAGAACCCGTGACGTATGCGGTCGAAAACATCCGCAAATTGATCCGCGAACGCCCCACCTTTGGAATATGTCTGGGCCATCAGCTCCTCGGCCTGGCACTGGGTGGAAAAACGTACAAACTCAAATTTGGTCACCGGGGTGCCAACCAGCCCGTGCAGCACGCCGGCACAGGCAAAGTCGAAATCACCGCACAAAATCACGGTTTCTGCGTCGATCTCAACACCCTCGACCAGGAAGTCGTAGTGCTCACCCACATCAACCTCAACGACAACACCCTTGAGGGCTTGCGCCACCGCGAATTGCCCGCCTTCTCCGTCCAATACCACCCCGAAGCCTCCGCTGGCCCGCACGATGCCGATTATCTTTTCGATGAGTTTGCAAAATTGATGGAAAACGCGTAAAAATAGTCCTCTTTCAAGCGCAATTTCTATTGTGGAACACACAGATATGCTCAGGTGTCTAAGAAAACAGAACACTTGACATCGCACCTCAGTTTCCGTATTCTGTATTATAGAGAAAAGGGGGCTACACATGCACAAATGGATTTGTACACTTGCTGTTATAGCCTTGATTGCGACACAGGCACGGGCAGACATTGGCATTCAGCCGCAAAACAAAATCCCGCTCGCAGGTGAAAACCTTGTAAATGGGTTAAAAACCACCAGCGGTTTGTTCGACCTGAAAAAACTCAAATTTAACCACACCATTGGAATCAGTTACAGTTCGGGATACGGCGGTGGCTTGAACCAGTATTATCTCAACGACATCACCTACCAGATATCCAAACCGCTCATCGTCAGAGCGCAAGTTGGCCTGGTCAATCAAATGTCGAGCAATACGCGCTACGGATCGACTTCATCGGGCGGCGTTCAAGTCGTCGTTCCCAACGTCAGTCTTTTGTATCAGCCCAAACCCAATATTCGCATCGAATTTGGATTCAGCACCTTCAATGGCTATGGCTATCCCTACTATTACAACGACAGGTACAGACGTTATTAAAGGACTGACCTGAACAGATAGGGGCGCCAGCACGTAAGGCTGGCGTCTTTTTTTTTTATCCTTATATTTATCAATATGAAACGCTGGTTATGGATTCTCGGCACCCTGATCATCGCCGGTCTGGTCTTTGCTACAAAAGCCTTTTGGGAACCGCAAAGGGCACCTGATGTCGTGCCCGAAGCTCCCCAGGTCTCTCAGAATATTCGCGTTGAAATTCTCAATGGCTGTGGCACAGGCGGCATAGCCAACGAGGTCGGGCAAAAACTGCGCGATTATGGTATAGATGTCATGACCCTGGGTAATGCTGAAAATTTCAACTTTCCCGAAACCATTGTCATAGATCGCCTGGGCAAAATAGAATATGCTCAGCAAGTCGCCAATGTGCTCGGTACGCCCAATGTGATTCAGCAAAAGACACCCGACCCCTTTCGCATCGAGGAAGTCACCGTCATCATTGGACGCGATTATCGAGGACTGGAAATATTTAAATGAGGAGAAAGAGCCTACTTTGTCAGATACCACCGAAAACGTTCGCAGTACCTGTATTGAACAGTTGCTATCGCGCAAAGCCGAAGACCTCATTGCCATTGATCTGCGTCAAACAGCCGACTTTGCCGATTATTTTATTATATGTACGGGAACATCCGATGTACATGTTCGCGCCTTAGCCGATGCGGTAATCGAGGGTCTCAAATCAGAAGGGCAGCCCCCTTATCAGGTCGAAGGGTATGATGTGCGAAAATGGGTACTGATCGACTTTTTCGACATTGTCGTACATATTTTTCAACAAGAATCGCGCCAATTTTACGGTCTGGAACGCCTGTGGCGCGACGCGCCGATAGAACGCATTGAAGACGACGTATTGATGGACAACTTAATCCACCACGACCAGTGACACAAGAGATGGCCAATGCCCGTTCCAACCATCACCTGGGAAAATGATGCCCTGCGCCTCATCGACCAGACCCTATTGCCCGAAGAGTACACATTCATCTCTTGCCGCGATGTCAACACGGTGGCAGAAGCCATTGTCAGCTTGAGGGTGCGCGGTGCGCCAGCCATTGGCGTAGCGGCTGCTTATGGCGTCGTGATTGCAGCGCAAGAAGCCATAGCGCGACGAAATGCCGACTTTGACCAGTATGTCGCAGAAAGTATTCAAAAATTGGCGCAAACGCGCCCCACAGCCGTCAACCTCTTTTGGGCACTCGACCGCCAAAAAAAGGTCCTCGCCAAAGCAGCCGGCCATTCACCCGCTGAAAAACGCGATCGCCTGCTCAAAAAAGCCCATGAAATTTTTGAAGACGACAAACGAATATGTCGCCAAATTGGCCGCAATGGTGCCGAATTGCTATCTTCGCAAGCGACTGTATTGACCCACTGTAATGCAGGCGGCCTGGCTACGGCCGACTACGGCACGGCCCTCGCAGTGGTTTACGCCGCGGTTGAAGCGGGCAAACAAGTCGCGGTCTATGCCGACGAAACCCGCCCACTCTTACAGGGATCGCGCCTCACGGCCTGGGAACTGAATGAAAGCGGTGTAGATGTCACCGTAATATGCGATAGCATGGCCGCTGCAGTGCTGCGCGAAAAAAACATCGACAGCATCGTTGTCGGAGCAGATCGCATTGCCAAAAACGGAGACGTCGCCAACAAAATCGGTACCTATGGACTGGCCATTTTGGCCAAAGCGCATCAGGTGCCTTTTTACGTAGCCGCACCCTTATCTACCATTGACATGAAACGCGATACTGGCGCGCAAATTCCCATAGAAGAGCGCGAAACAGAAGAAATCACACACGGCATGGGCCGGAAAACCGCGCCCAGTGGCATCCAGGTGTACAATCCCGCCTTTGACGTGACCCCCAACCACCTCGTCACGGCGATCATAACGGAAAAAGGCGTAGCAAAAGACAATTACACAGAAATATTTAAGCGGTGGTTTGGAGAGTGATGCTCTGGTTTATTGCATAATTAAGCGACTTTATTATTTTTTTAGATATACAAGATATTGGGGAAAATAGAGCAATTTTCGATAAATTGCGCAATATAAGTCGTTGACAAATTTTGCATGTATTCTTAAAGTGTGAGGGTCTAACATGTAGAATTATGTCTGAACAATGAGTAGAGGTAGATGGCACGGGTAAAGGTTAAAAAATAAACTGAATAACTGCTCGTGGAGGCAAAATGATAAGAAAAAATATCTTGTTATTTGTCTTATTTGTCGTGTTCCTGATCGGCTGTGTCGCACAACAGACCCAACTCGCTCCTCCGGCTGATTCTCCGATGGCTGATTCATCAGCAGTTGATTCATCGGCGGCGCGAGAAGAATTTGACCCGCAGACCCTCATGGACGACGATCTGGTGTTGCAAACACCTGAACGCGCCGAAGCAATGCCCCCTGCGAAAGTATCACAAATTGAAGGCTTCCGCGTTCAAGTTGCAGCCCTTCGCGATCACAACCGGGCAGAAGCCTTGCGCGAACAAATTCAGCGCGAGGCTCAGGTCTTGACATATATTCATCTCGACGAAGACATACAACTCTACAAAATTCAAGCGGGCAACAGCCGCACGCCTGAATCGGCCAAAATACTGCGCGATGCCATCAGAGCATTAGGCTTTCCCGATGCTTATGTGGTTCGCACACAAATTGTCAACGTGCAATCTGAAAGCGATGCCACATCGCGGTTTAGAGTTCAAATTTTTTCGTCATCGACGCAAAGCTCAGCGGAAAATGTACAAAGGCAAGCGCGTGTTCAACTGACGCGCGACGATGTTTTTATCGATTTTGAACCCCCTTATTTCAAGGTACGCGTCGGCAATTTTCAGACGCGCAATGATGCAGAAATATTACTCGAGGAGGTAACAAAGAAAGGCTATGAAACAGCATTCATTGTACAGGCAAAATCTTCTCAATAACGCGAAGACTGCCCTGCGGTCTAACCTGTGTCTTATTGCAGTTCTAATTTTTGGCGGTTGTGCAACCACTGCACGCACGCCTCTTGCACCTGCGCCTGCACCTGCACCTGCACCTGCACCTGCACCCGTAAATGTGCCAAAAGTTGTGGAACCCATTATACTACCAAAGCCCGTATTGATAGAAGATATTGAACCCACGGGTGATCATCTCTATGAACTGCTTCAAAAAGCCGCAGTCGAAACTCACACTCTTCGCGTAAGAGCTTTGCTCGATACGGCAGCGCACATGTTGCACCATCGTTTTGTTTCTGAACCGAAAACAGCAAAAAAATGGACCGCGTTGATGCGTTTCACACTCGAACGCTATTACGCGATTATGTCCCGTGCAACCATACCACCGCATGCACCACTGGCAACCTTGCTCAATGCCCTTCCCGAATCTGTGGTTGCCGACTTGTTGCATCATCCGCACTATCGAGAACTAAAAATAAGAGTACTGGCAGGGCAAGCTGATGTACCTATTGACCTGACACCCGAAGTCATGGCTTATATCCAATATTTCCTCACGGAAAAGCGCGACTTCTTTGAAAGAAGTCTGTCTCGCTCCACCGCCTATTTGCCCATGATCCAGACTGTTTTCCGCGAACAGGGCCTGCCTTTGGACCTCGCGTATAAAGCCATGATCGAAAGCGGATTTAATCCCCGCGCCCTCTCGCGTGCATACGCCCTGGGCATGTGGCAATTTATGTACCGCACTGGCTTGCTCTATGGCCTGCGGCGCAACACCTATATCGACGATCGCATGAACCCCGAAAAATCCACACATGCTGCTGCGCGACATCTCAATCATCTATACACCTACTTTGGAGATTGGCGTCTGGTTGTCGCAGCCTACAACTGTGGACAGGGCCGTATGGATCGCGCCATTGCAAGATCTAAAACCCGTGACTTTTGGGAAATTGGCGCATTACCCAGAGAAACTCGCAATCATGTACCCAAGTTCATGGCCATGGTCATCATCGCCAAAGATCCCGCTTTTTTTGGCTTTAAAGATGTTGTCTATCAACCTCCCATGTCTTATGACAAAGTCGCTTTAACAGAACCTGTGAACCTGCGTTTGGCTGCGGAATGTGCGGGCACTACCTACACCTATCTGCGCTATCTTAATCCCGAACTGCGCCGCCCATATACACCGCCTGCCATGCGGCGAAACGCCTATAATTTGCGCGTACCAAAGGGCGCAGGCGCGAAATTCAGAGCCAATTACGCGCAAATACCAGCACATAAAAAAATCCAACTCATCGACTATGTGGTCAAGCGCGGCGACACCTTATATGGTATCGCATCCCGCGTGGGGGTGTCGTCAGCCGACCTGCAAGCGGCCAATGGCATCACCAACCCTCGCCGCCTGCAAATCGGCCAGAAACTCAGCATTCCAATGTATCCCCACGCCCAACGCTTGGCTACCGCAACACAGACACGCCCAGCAATACAAATAAAAAATATTACCCACAAGCCCGACCCTGAACACTATCGCCAGATCAATGTCACGGTGCGTACAGGTGATACTCTGTGGGATATAGCCAAACGAAAAGGCATCACGGTTTCACACCTGCGCGCCTGGAACAATCTGAATACCAATCGTCCCATTCACCCGGGCGATCGCCTCACATTGTGGGTACCCAAAGATGGAACATCGGAATCTCCCATCTTTTATACAGTACGCACGGGTGATACCCTGTGGAGCATCGCGCGTGCCTTTGATACCAGTGTTGCAGCCCTACAATCCTGGAATGACATTCGAAGTCCATCGCGTCTGCGGCCCGGCACCCGCATTCGCGTTAGAGAAATTGCGGATTAATTCGCCCTATTTGGATGGCGAGAAGTTAACTGCTGATCGCTGATGTGTTGTGTTTTAGGGACTGATAGCTGACTGACCGCTTCCCATATGATTATCGCCCGCAATATTTTGCTTATTTGTTTGGCACTGCTTCTCCAGGCATCCTGGATTAATAGCCTCGCCATTTACGGCATTGCGCCGGACATCGTCATCATCATACTGGTTTTTATTGCCTTTACCCGAGGGCAAATTGAAGCGACTGTACTGGGTTTTTTATCGGGATTGCTCATCGACATATACGACCCCGGCACGCGTTTGGGCACCAATGCCCTCGGCAACAGTCTGATTGGTTTTTTTGCAGGTTATAGCCGTGTGAGTATTGCCGCAGAAGCTCTACGAGCACAGGCTGCCATTTTGTTTTTGGCAACACTTTTACACGATATCATTTTTTTTCTCGTTACTTTGCAACCGCTCAAAATTCTGAGCATCGGATTGGGTACGGGCCTTTATACAGCCGTGTTGGGTACGGCATTGTCGTCTGTCCTCACCCATTTCTCACTTCTCAATATTGAATCCCATGCAGAATGACTTCACACATAACGGCATTCGCGCACAGCGCGCACGCATTCTTTTCGGTGTAATGGCGTTCCTCTTTGGCATATTGGGTGTCCGCCTCTATATGTTGCAGATTGCCGAATGGGAACAGTATCGCATTAAATCCGAAAAAAATACCATGCAGCCCGTCATCATCCAGGCCGGTCGCGGTCTGATCCGCGACCGCAATGATATCATTTTGGTCGATAACAGACCAGCTTATAACATCTCGGTCATTCCCCCTCGCTTTTTGGCAAATATTGAAGAAGACAAATGCAATGGACTCCTCGAACGCCTCGGGCAAATTGTGGATCTGCCCTGTGAAACAATAAGAAAAAAATTGCAATTGCATAACCGGTATTTTTACGACCCGGTCAAACTCAAACTCGATGTGGATTTTGAAGCCATTTCCATTATCGAAGAAAACCGCTATGACTTTCCAGGCGTAGAAATTCAAATCGAATCTCGCAGGGGCTATCCCATCTTTGACACACCCTCGGCGAGATCCACCGAGTTTTCGCACGCGCAGCACAACGCCAGTAACGCCCTGGTCTTAGCCCCCCATATTTTGGGCTATGTCGGGCTTATCAACGCATCTCAATATACCCACATGAAAACGCGGGGATATAGCTACGACGATCAGATTGGAAAACGAGGTATTGAGCGCATATTTGAAGACCGGATGCGGGGTCATAAAGGTATCCGATACATCGAAGTAAATGCAAAGGGACGCGAGGTGGGCATTTTCCCCGAAAAAACAGACCCCCCCATTTCTGGCGAAGATCTGTGGCTGACGCTCGACTGGCGCGTACAGCATGCCGCCGAACACGCCTTTGCAGATAGCATGCGCGGCAGCCTGATTGCCATGCATCCACAGTCTGGCGAAATTATAGCCATGGTCAGCAAACCCGGTTTTCATCCACAATCCATCCGGGACCCCAAAGCCTGGCAGCACTTGCAAACAGACCCATCCAAACCCTTGCTCAACCGCAGCCTTAAAGGCGAATATCCACCCGCTTCGGTCTTCAAAATGATCACATCGATTGCCGCTTTGGACATGGGCATAATCAAAGCCGATGAATATCGTTTGAAACCATGCATGGGAAGCATGGCTTTCGGCGATCGCCGGTTTGGATGTCACAACAAAAAAGGCTGTGGGCCTATCAACATGCGAGAAGCACTCGTAAAATCGTGTGATGTATTCTTTTATCAACTCGGCCTCAAAGTGGGTATTGACGACTGGCATCGGTATGCCGCTATGTTCAAATTTGGTGAATTGACAAACATCGACATCGCTTCGGGAGGCGATGGTGAAGCACGCGGTCTGCTGCCCAACCACGCCTATTACAAACAAAGGCACGGCTTCTGGACTGACGGCAATATGCTCAACTTGACCATTGGACAAGGGGAACTTCTGGCAACGCCCCTTCAGGTGGCGCGCTATACAAGCGCGCTGGCAACCGGTCAGTTACCCACTCCGCATGTGATCAAAGGCGCTCAGGGCGAAACCGCGCCAATTCCCCTCTCACAAGAGGTTCTCAAAACCGTGCGAAGCATGATGGTAGATGTGGTCAACAGCCCTGGCGGCACGGGTCATCGCGCCAGTTTACCCGATATTGTAGTTGCGGGAAAAACGGGTACCGCACAAAATCCCCATGGTGAAGACCACGCCTGGTTTGTCGCTTATGCACCGGCAGAAAACCCGCGCATTGCCATTGCCGTAATTGTTGAAAACGGTGGTTCGGGGGGCAGTGTTGCCGCGCCTATTGCACAAAAAACGCTCGAAGCCTATTTCGAACACGCGGTGCCAAAATCCACTGACGAATTGATTGCGGTCAATAACCAGTAACCTCTCATTTTTAGAGGTAGTTGTGAATCTTTCTCTATTTGTTCGACGCGACCTCGACATCGGCCTCCTCTCAGCGATATGCCTGGGCATTGGTGTGGGCATTACCACCATATACAGTGCCAGCTACAATTGGGATCTGGGCCTGGCCGGCAACATTTATGAAAAGCAAATTCTCTGGGCCTTATTCGGGTTTATTGCCATGATCATCACCATGGTCATTCCCCTTAAACTTTTTTATGCCTTTGCGTATGTCCTGTATGGCCTGACAGTTACACTTTTGATACTCGTGCTCGAATTGGGCGACCGGCGCTGGTTCAACATTGGTCCTATTCAAATACAACCTTCTGAATTTGCCAAGATAACGACCGTCCTGGTACTCGCGCGCTTTTTGGCCTATCGCAACCGCGACCTGACCCGCGTACGTACCTTTATTATACCTTTGTTGTTCGTTCTCGTACCCATCTTACTCGTTTTTAAGCAACCCGATCTGGGTACCGCTCTGGTTTTTAGCATTCTCATCCTGCCCATGCTTTTCTGGGCCGGTGCCAGACCCATACATTTATTTTTTTTAGTTTCCCCTGCTCTCACCTTGATATGTGCCTTTCACCCGTGGATGTTAGTCGCGGTGGTACTCCTGCTCATTGGGATCCTTTTTTATGAACGCCCCCGCTTATTCACCGCAAGCATCTTGCTATTGGTCAATCTCTCGGTTGCTATCGTCGCACCTTATGTGTGGGAAAACAAACTCCACGACTACCAAAAACGCCGCATCCTCACCTTTCTCGACCCCAATATGGACAAACTCGGCGCGGGTTATCAGGTCATTCAGTCCAAAATCGCCATCGGGTCTGGTGGCCTCAAGGGCAAAGGATTTTTAGAAGGCACACAAACCAAACTCGCCTTTTTACCCGAACAACACACCGATTTTATTTTTTCTGTTATATGCGAAGAATTTGGATTTATCGGTGCCTTTTTTGTTCTGGCATTGTTTATGTTCATCTTATGGCGTGCTTTGTCCATTGCCATACAGACCAAAAACCGCTTCTCCAGCTTGACTGCTATCGGACTGGCGACCATTCTCCTCTTCCACATTTTTGTCAACATCGGCATGACCATCGGCATCATGCCCGTCACGGGCCTCCCGTTGCCTTTCTTGAGCTACGGAGGCTCCACCCTCATCACAAATATGATTCTCGTTGGTCTGTTACTCAACATTTACGCCAATAGATATGAGGATTATTAAAGATGTACGATGTAAAACGCAAAAGGCGAGAGGCCGGATGGCCTCTCGCCTTTTTCTTTCTTTTTTGTCTCCAATCACGCCGTTACAAGACCCCCCTCAAAGACCATTTCATCGGATTGGCGTCTCGCCGCGCGTCGAGCGCGTCCCGCCTCGGTTGATACCCATGCATTGGCCCTGCCGCCCGTGAGTTCGGCAATTTCTCGCAACAAGACATCGGAAGGCAACACCTGAACCTGACGGGACAGGACGATGGTGGAATGGTCGCGCTCTAATTTCAGATGTAACCGCAACTGACAGTTGCCCGGATGTTTCAGACACAGGGTATGCAGCGATTTGAGTGGCTCCATCCGAATTAAATCACCCGGCAACAACACATTGACGGTATCGGCCAATTGCTCGCGCGCTTGCTCAATAGGCATCACATTTTCAACCTGCACCGAAGACCGTCCATTGCGTGCGGAAAACCGACCTTGTAAAACCACCATTTCATCGACCAGCAGTTGCTCGCGCAATTTTTCAAAAGTATCGGAAAACACCACCAGATCAACCGCGCCGCTCAAATCTTCCAGCGTACCAAAAGCCATGGGCCGGCCATCACGTGTCGTATGCGGTTTTACCTCGGCCAACACGCCTCCCACCTGGACCTCAGCACCATCGGGCAATTCCTTCAGATCATTTACCGATCTCATACCCATTTCTGCCAAATCGGTTCTGTAGCGTTCCAGCGGATGCCCCGAAAGATAAAAGCCCAGCATATCTTTTTCAAAAGCGAGGTGTTCGCGCTCAGTCCATTCCTCAACCTCGGGCAACGATTGGTCGTTCACCATCTGCGTTTGCATCTCGACCATTTCAAACATGGAAATTTGCCCGCGCGCGCGATCCATCTGTACAGATTGCGCCATCTCCAGTGCGCGGTCTAAGGCTTCGAGCAACTGCGCGCGATGCCCGGGCACGCAATCATAAGCACCGGCTTTAATCAGACTTTCGATACACCGCCTATTCACAGCCTGAGAATCCACGCGGTCGCAAAAATCAAATAGCGACTCAAAGGGGCCGTCTGCTTCACGCGCTGCAACAATCGCTTGAACCGCGCTGCGCCCCACATTGCGAATGGCAGCCATACCCATTCGAATCTCGTTTTTGGCCGCCACAAAATCGCCCTGCCCTTCATTCACATCCGGGGGCAATACATCCAGACCCATTCGCCGGCATTCTTCAATCAAAACGACCAGACGATCAATATTGCCAATTTCACTGTTGAGGTTCGCCGCCATAAATTCAGCCGGATAATGCGCCTTGAGATACGCGCACTGGTAAGCTACCATCGAATAGCCCGCACTATGCGCCTTGTTGAATCCATAACCCGAGAAAACCTCAATATCCCTCCATATCTGTTCTGCAACCGCTTTTTCAACGCCATTGGTCGTGGCCCCATCTAAAAATTCGAGCCGATACTTTTCCATCACATCGGCCAACTTCTTCCCCATGGCTTTGCGGATGCCATCGGCTTTGGCAAGTGTAAATCCGGCGAGATCGCGGCACAGGCGTTGTACCTGTTCCTGGTAAGTAATAATGCCGTACGTCTCCTCCAGAGCCGGGCACATCTTCTCATCGTCATACGTCACTTCTTCCCGCCCGTGCTTGCGGTCAACGTAATTGGGAATATATTTCATCGGTCCCGGGCGATAAAGCGCGTTCATCGCAATAATATCGCCAATCGTATCCGGCTTCAACTGTTCCAAATAGCCCCTCATCCCTGCGCTTTCAAACTGGAACACCCCGGTCGTATCGCCCCGGCCAAACAGGCGATAGGTCGCCTCATCGTCCAGAGGCAAGTTATCCACATCCACATCCACGCCGTAATTTTCCTTCACCATCTTCACGGCATCGTCAATCACTGTCAGATTGCGAAGCCCCAAAAAGTCCATCTTCAAAAAGCCCAGGTCTTCCACGTGGTGCATATTGTACTGCGTCATCACCTCCCCGCCTTTGGGCGCTTTGTAAACGGGCATAAACTCGGTCACAGGCTCGGGCGTAATCACCACAGCAGCCGCGTGAATCGACGCATGGCGCGCCAGACCTTCGAGTTGCTTTCCTATGCCGATCATCTTTTGCCCCGTGCTCCCATCTTCCGCAATCTGACGCAACTCGGGCACCTGATCGAGTGCTTTATCGAGTGTCATCTTCAACTCTGCGGGCACCAGTTTTGAAATTCCATCGACTTCTGCAAATGGCCGGTCCAACACCCGTCCCACATCGCGAATCACACCCTTCGCCCCCATGGTTCCAAACGTAATCACCTGACATACATTGTCACGCCCGTATTTTTCCACCACGTAATCGATGATCTGCTCGCGGTCGCGGTCGGCAATATCGAGATCAATATCGGGCGGCGAAATCCGCTCGGGATTCAAAAATCGCTCAAACACCAGCCCGTATTCGATGGGATCCACAGCCGTAATACCCAGTGCATAAGCCACCAGACTACTCACAGCAGACCCACGCGCGCCTGCGCGGATGCCAGAGGCATTGGAAAATTGCACCAGATCGTGCAAAATCAAAAAATAGCCCGGATATCCCGTCTGATCGATCACGCCCAACTCAAACTTCAAGCGTTCCTCATGCTCAGAGGTCACCTGTTTGCACCGCGTTTCCATGCCCTCGCGCGCCAGATCGCCCAGATAATCGCTGGCCGAATCATACCTCTCTGGCAAAGGGAAATCAGGCGCGTGAGATTCCTCAAATGCAATCTCGAGATTGCATTTTTCGGCAATCTCAAGCGTGGGTTCCAGAACGTGTGGCATATCCTGAAACAGCTCGTACATCTCCTCTGCCGACTTAAAATACACGCCTTCGGGATAACACATGCGCTTGGGATCGTCCAATGTCTTACCCGTCTGAATAGCGACCAGAGCCGCATGCGCTTCGTGGTCTTCAGCGCGCGTAAAATGCGAATCATTGGTCGCCACCAGAGGCACGCCCATCTCCTCGTGCAGCTTGACCAATCCGGGATTGATCTTTTTTTCTTTGTCAATGCCGTGTCGCTGAATCTCCAGATAATAATCATCGCCGAAAATATCGAGATATGTTTCCACTGCCTTTTGCGCCGCCTTGTATCCCTCGCGTTCGATCAAATAGGGAACCTCGCCTCCGACGCATGCCGACAGGCAAATCAGCCCTTCCGAATGCTGGCGCAGCAAGTCTTTGTCTATACGCGGATTATAATAATAGCCCTCGAGATACCCCGAAGACACCAGCTTGATCAGATTTTTATATCCCGTATAATTTTTGACCAGCAAAACCAGATGGTTTGAACTGCCCTGAAGACCCGGCATAGATTTTCTGTCAAATCGACTTCCGAGCGCGCAATACACTTCGCACCCGATAATCGGATTGACGCCCACATCTTTCATCGCGCGATAAAAATCAATGGCACCAAAAAGATTGCCGTGATCGGTCATTGCAACCGCAGGCATGCCCCATTCGGCGGCTATTTGGGCAATATCTTCTATTCTCGACGCACCATCGAGCAAGCTATACATGGTGTGGCTGTGCAAATGGACAAAGTCAGAGGATTTCATCAACACACTCCCGTAAATGGAGATGTTGGGGGAAGGCATCTCGGACAAACAAAGAAATTGGAGAGAGGAAAAGAATTAGGAGAGAATATCACAATCTGCTCTTTAATCTAAAACCAGTATCTAGAAAAATCAAGCGTCAGAATGGCAGGGTGAGAACGTGCGTATGCGCCATTAAAACAGGACATCGAAAAAACACCGACAGGGAAACTATTGTGCCTTGTTCATTTTTGATTTTTAATTTATTTTCATACTTATGAAAACTCTTAAAATCCGATCCATGAAAGCCCCAGTTGATGCAGATGTCGCGATTCCGGGTTCTAAAAGCATCACCAACCGCGTTCTGCTAATTGCCGCCCTTGCAGATGGTATCAGCCACCTCAACAACGCACTCATGAGCGATGACACGCGGTATATGGCAAATGCCTTGCGCGATCTGGGCATTCGCGTAGATGAATCAGATAACGCATTTAGCGTCTATGGCACAGGCGGGCTTATTCCCGCTGACCGCGCAGAACTCCACATTGGCAACTCGGGCACCTCAGCGCGCTTTCTCGCGGCATATCTCTGCCTCGGCACTGGAACCTATACCATAGACGGCGTCGAACGGATGCGCGAGCGCCCTATCCAGGACCTCCTCGACGGCCTCACCCCCCTCGGCGTAACCGCGCGTTGTGAAGGCAAAGACGGGCTATGCCCCCCCGCGCTCATCGTCGCCTCTGGCCTCAAGGGCGGCCGCACCACCATGAACGGCAACAAAAGCAGCCAGTATTTCACGGCTCTGCTTCAGGTAGCTTCCTATGCCCAAAGTGATGTCGAAATCCACGTCAAAGGCGACCTCGTATCCAAACCGTATATCGACCTCACCATTGCCGTCATGCGCGATTTTGGCATTGAAGTCACCAATAATAATTACCGCTCTTTCACAGCACGCGCAGGCCAGCGCTATCATTCCCGCACCTACCAGATCGAACCCGATGCGTCCAACGCCTCTTACTTTTTTGCCGCAGCCGCACTCACAGGTGGTCGCGTGCGCATACCCAATTTAACGGCGCAATCCATTCAAGGCGACATTGGCTTTGTCGATATCCTCTCCAAAATGGGATGTGAGGTAAACAAAGACCCCGAAGGCATTGAAGTGCGCGGAACAGGCCGCCTGTCGGGACTCGACATCGACATGAACGCCACGCCCGACATCGTGCCAACCCTGTGCGCGATGGCTCCATTTGCGTCTGCTCCAATCCGCGTACGCAACGTAGCCGTCCTCCGCCTCCACGAAACCGACCGCATCGCCGCACTCAAAACCGAACTGAACAAACTCGGCGTGCGCGTTGATACCCGCGCCGATGGCCTCACAGTCTATCCAGCAGACCACATCCAATCCTCGGCACTGGACACGTATGACGATCACCGCATGGCGATGAGCCTATCGCTGATCGGACTAAAAATCCCCGGCATTGTCATAAACGACCCCGACTGCGTCAACAAAACATTTCCGACGTATTTCGATGTCTTAAACGCGCTTTATTGAAACATGTCCAATTTCCAAAACGAATTTTCCTGGTCGCCTTCGCGCCATCGCATGTTTGAATCGTGCAAGCGACAATACTACTTCAACTACTACGGCAGCTGGGGTGGCTGGGACAAAGGCGCAGACGCGCAGACCCAATTGCTCTATCGCCTAAAAAAAATAACCACAGTACCGCAACTTGTCGGTACCGTGGTTCACGACGCCATCAGCAACGTACTCAATGCACTGAAATTGGGACGCGATATTCTCCCCTTTGCCGTCGAGACCTACGCGCAAAATTTATTTCACCAACGTCTGCAAGAATCCAAAGATCATCTCTGGCGCTATTCGGCCTCTCAATACACCAATTTGTTTGAACACTATTACAACGAACCCTTTACAGAAACCGACCAGATCAATTCGGCCAATCACATCTCGACAAGTCTCAATGCTTTTTTCGATTCCAAAGCCTACACCACCCTGCAATCTGCCCGCCCCGAAGACTATCTCACCATTGAGGACCTCACAGATTTTACCCTTGCCAGTACCAAAATCTGGGTCGTGCTCGACGTGGCAATTCGCCGCGATCCATCGGTCTATATCTTCGACTGGAAAACCGGGCGCGAACGCCAGGCCGACCGCCACCAACTCGCTGTGTACGCCCTGTACGCCACCTCGCAGTGGGACGTCGCATTATCCGACCTGCAACTCCAGGACATCTACCTGCAAACCAGCGCCGAACGCACCCTGGACCTCTCTCCTGACGACCTCGCCCAGACCCGTATATTCGTCACCGAAAGCGTCCAGAAAATGCGCGCCCTCCTCAACGATACCGAGCAAAATACCGCATCGCAAGACACCTTTCCAATGACGACAAACACCCACCTGTGTACCACCTGTCCCTTCAAAGCCGTATGCTATCCTCAGGACAGACCCGCCAGACAACCCACCCCACAACCCACAACAGAACAAGACCCCGTTCAACTCTCCCTTTTTTAATTTTTTTATAAACGAAAGAGTCCAAAATGGAACGACAAGATAACAACAGTTCACCTATCCACATCGGCACAGACCGCCAACTATTCGTGGACAATTTCTGGATTGCTGAAGCGCAGGGTGTTACGCAGCACTTGCATGAACCTGTGCGTCGCGAGGTTGTAATTTCCGCTGAGCATCCGTGGGAACTGGGCGGTGTTTCCTATATGGTAACGTTCCGCGAAGGCGACCGGTTCCGCGCGTGGTATCGCTGCGACCCGAAGATGCCGATTCGCGGTACGCGTCAACCGCTCATCGCCTATGCTGAAAGCACCGACGGCGTTCATTGGGAGAAGCCACGACTCGGACTGATTGAATTTCAAGATTCGAAAGAGAATAACCTCGTCTGGGCGGGACCGGGTAAGAACATGTCGCCGTTTCTCGACGGCAATCCCAACGCGTTAGACGAAGAACGGTACAAAGCCATTGTGCGTACCAGTGATGTACTCGCGTTGGCCTCGCCTGACGGTCTCCGCTGGCGACTGATGCAGGATGCACCAATCCTGACCGATCAACCCTTTGATTCACACAATATCGCCTTTTGGGACGCGGAACGGGAGGAATATGTCGCGTACACGCGCGGCGTGGCGGGTAAGGGCAACTTCATAAACGGGGTGCGCTGGATTCGCCGCACGACCTCCAAAGACTTTCGCCATTGGACACCGCTTGAACTGATTGACACCGGCGAGATTCCCTATGAACATCTCTACACCAATGCCTGCGTGCCTTATGAGCGGGCGCCGGGCATATATCTGATGTTTCCGTCACGCTTCGTGCCAGAACGCGAGCCAATTCCGGGCTGGAAATACGGTTCAGGCGTGAATGACATCGTGTTTATGTCCAGCCGCGATGGACGCCACTTTGACCGCAGCTTTATGGAGGCTTTTGTCCGTCCCGGGCTCGATGAGGGCAACTGGCATGAGCGCGGAATGTACATGGAGCGGGGCATTCTGCAAACTTCACCCGATGAACTCTCGCTGTACGGTATGGAAAATTGGCGCCTGCCAACTGTCCATATTCGTCGATTCTCGCTCCGAACCGACGGGTTCGTGTCGGTCCGGGCAGGCTACGCTGGCGGCGAGTTCGTCACCCGTCCGTTCATTTTCACAGGCGACAGTCTGAGATTGAACTTTTCGACATCAGCGGTGGGACTTGTGCGCGTTGAGATCCAGGATACGGAAGGGCATCCGCAGCCGGGCTTCTCACTGGACGAGTGCCCTGAGATATTCGGCGATGCCATTGACGGTACAGTCCGTTGGGAGAGTAGGGGAGATATGCGTCTGCTGGCAGGTCAGCCAGTGCGGTTACGCTTCACCCTCAAGGACGCGGATCTATTTGCGTTTCGGTTCCAGCCGAGTTAAAACCGCGCGCAGGTTCGGCAGCTTGGCAAGCGTAAATGGGTTACTTTATTACGTGCGTTGCATCTACCTGTGTATTGTAGTATATTCTCAATTATATGTGCTTTAATCTTTGATGAATAGGCCGAAACCTCGGGGGATTGGTTATGTCTCAAGTTTTAAACCTCAAAGACAGTGATAGCAAATTTCGTCAGCTTGTTCAATCGCTTTGTTCTACTGACGAAACCTGTGAAGTCAAAAATGACCGAGGCCAAACAGTAGCTGTTTTATTGCCAGCAGAACGCTACGCATCTTACAGGACTTATATGCGTCAGAAAGCTGAAGATTTTGCCGTTTTTGATCGCGTAGCAGAAGCTTTCAAAGATGTGGATGACTTATCCGCCAGGATAGATCAGGCTGTAGATGAAGTGAAACGCTAACTCATATGCAAAGCGAGTAAATGCCCAATACCCAACCACCTGATAACCCGCGCCCCGTGGTGGTGCTTGATATTAATGTTTTGATCTCTGCTCTTATTAGCCGGCGGGAGGACTTCGCTCCCCCGGCTCGTATTTTATCTGCCTGGAAGCGAGATGAACTCGTTATCGCACTATCCGAGTCTATGATAGACAAAATAGATGAGGTTTTGCACCGCCCAGCACTGTTCCGGTTTCTTTCGGCCCGCTTTTCCCCTGATGATGTTGGCGAACAAATTCAAGATTTTCTACGCTCCTTACGCCGACAGGCACGAGTCACCCCTGGCGTTTTAGATATCAAAACTATTGAAGCCGACTCCGAAGACGATACTGTCATCATCGCCGCGGTTGAGTCTCAAGCCGAGTGCATTGTCTCTGGTGACCGTCATCTTAAGAATTTGGGTTCATACCAAAATATTCCCATCTTGTCTCCTGCTGAATTTGTCGATCAATACGCTATCCTGCCATAACTTTCCCTCTCTAAAACCCCACCCTCAACGCGCTCTATTTTGATTCCGTTTATCCCATCCCACGATTTTTTTATTATATGTAGCGAAAGTCGCAACACCCATGTCTTATATTGTCACACAGGAGGTTTTATGGACCGCGACGAAACCCGCGCAGAACGACTCAAAATGCTGGAAAACTTGCTTTTTCAATCTTCTCGAGGGCTAACTGCTCGTGAAATTGCTGAACGCTTTGGGTATCACCGCACAACTGCTTATCGCGACTTGCGTTCTCTTGAGCGATCTGGCGTGCCGATTTGGGAAGAAGACCACCATTTTGGCGTTGTGAAAGATCGCTATATCACATCTGTGCGCGTGAACTTGCACGAATCCCTCGCACTGTATCTCTCAGCCCGATTGCTCTCAGCGCACAGCGACAAACACAATCCCCATGTCGTCTCGGCACTTGAAAAACTCGCCAGCGCGCTTCCCGAATCAATCGGTCAACACATCACCCGAACCGCCGAAGCCACGCACAAGCGCAGACCGCATCGCGAGTACATCCGCATTTTGGAAACATTCACCAGCGCGTGGTCTGAACGCAAACAGGTGCGTTTGACGTATTACAATCCATACACCGATGAAACCACCAGGCGCGTCTTTGACCCTTATTTTATCGAACCTTCGCCCGTGGGATATGCCTGTTATGTAATCGGGTATGACCATCTGCGCCACGACATCCGAGAGTTCAAAATCGAGCGCGTGCAGCAGGTCAAAATCCTCGAATCATCTTATGAGATTCGCGACAATTTTGACCCCTACGATTATCTCACGCAAGCCTGGGGCGTCATGGGTGGCGATGAACGCATTGTCGTCAAACTCCGATTCTCGCCCAATGTGGCCTACCGCGTGCGGGAATCGGACTGGCCCTGCGTCGATACCATTGACGACCTGCCAGACGGCGGCTGTCTCATGACATTAACCGTGAGTCACACGCTGGAAATGAAACCCTGGATCAGGGGCTGGGGCGCAGATTGCGAGGTGATAGAACCAGAGGAATTGCGACAGGTCATCGCAAAGGATATGATCGCGGCGGGGAGGATGTATGAGAAGGGAAGTAATCAGAGGATCAGAGCAAAGTCATAGTCTCCAATCCATTATTACACACGCCCTTCCTCCACCATCTCTTTTATTGACATATCAAGTGGAGGCATTTTATCGCGTGCTTCGCGCATACGCCGAGCAGTTTCCCGCTGTTTTGCAATATCGGCGTCTGTCGTTTGTCCATTCTGCTTCAACAATGGTTTAATATCATTTATCAAGTAATCGGGCATACACATCGTCCTCTTTATTGTTCCAAATCTGTTTCAGGGTTTCCTGGCTGGCTTCCCGCCAAAAAATATCATCGTTGGGCAACATGGTGACCAATACCCTTTGTCCTTCAGGTAATGCAATGTGTTCTAAAATTTCGATTTTACCGTCTCTCACAATGCCCAAAGCTGTGCGGAGCATGAATAACTCCTCTTTTTTCACGCAAGCGGTAAAGGGAAAATATATGAGCAGGAGATCAAAAAAGTAGCGGCCAGGGACATTGTCCTGGGTCGGTTGACACCGGCCCATCTGGTCGCCGAATAAGATATAGCCAACTTCGGAACGAAAAGCAACTTTTTTGCACGGAATTATCATGGAATCAGAACAACGTCATAGTCTCCAATCCATTCTATACACATCCTTCCTCTACCATTTCTTTTGAGGATATCGTAGGTTCAAAATTTTCTTGTTTAGTGAACATATTTGCACTATATTTGGTGAATTCTGCAAATCCTTCCAGCTCGAAATTTCGGTAATACATTTGGAGAATATAATGAAATCCTACACAGTGCAATTCGAAATCGCCGGACCAACGGCCATGTGGACTCGGCCTGATACTGGTGATGCTCCTGTTAGCTATCCGGTGCCAACATTTTCAGCAGCAAAGGGCATGTTTGAATCAATCTGTTGGCTCAAGTCTGCTCACGTCGTGCCAATTAAGGTTGAAATCTGCACACCTCTTGTATTCCACACATATTCGACAAACTATGGCGGGCCTCTGCGTAAGAGCAGAATAATGCAGCAGGGAAGTAGCTACCAACTACTGGCGACAGTGTTGATCAATGTCAACTATCGGCTATACGCTGAGGTGGTCACCGTGGATCCTGGCATGCGGAGACTGTCAGAACGCGCGAAGCAATCGCCTACTCTTTCTCGCAATGGGGCACACGCATATCGAGATATATTTGGACGCCGATTGATGCGTGGTCAATGGCATTCTATTCCCTGCTTGGGATGGAAGGAGTTTACGCCAAGTTATGTAGGACCATTTCGTGACGAGACTAAGGTCTGTCAAAAAATCAACACCGTCATTCCAAGCATGCTACACTCCGTCTTCTCCGAACCAAAATTTGGTACTTATCAGCCCACATTTCGACAAAACGTCGTAATCGAAAATGGAGTCCTACTCTATGATAAATGAACTCTTTCTTCTTTACAAGAGTCTGGAACGGACCGGCGTCAAACTTCAGTCTTGGCATCGGCACTTCAAAGAATGCCCGCAAGGAGGAAAAGCATTCTTTGTCGAACTCGATACTCAAGGACAGGTTGCCCAAGTTTCGCCGATTACCGATCCGCAAATTCGTGCAGGATTGCGGAAATACGAAAAAGCGGCTGGTTACTCGTTTCCATCGTTCAATGTACCGCCATTGCTACAGTTCGAAAACGATGAGAAAAAGGAACGTGCGGCTAAATTTAAAAAATTATTGGGATCGAAAAAGCCTCCGGATGCCTTGATGCGTGACGAGGAATTGGTACACCTACTGTCGGTTAGTACGTCGGGTTGGATTCGCCCCGAAAAAAGCGCACGCAGCAAAGATGCAATGGACAAATTGAATGATTGTTTATCCTCAGTCACTCAAGATCTAACAGTAGTTTTGGATGAAGGTACCCCTGAATCACGATCATTTGTAGAATTGTTGCGTCGCGCGAAGAAGACGAATGGGGCTGCACTGCATGAACAATTGAAAGAAATCGCGATCCAGAGGATAAAGTCCGACCAATCAGAAGCTGCTGAATGGATGGATGTTTTGTTCTTCCATTCCGGGAAGACACCAAAGAATATAGCGATCACCCTGGAACTCGTTGATCAATCACAATTTGCGTATCCAGCCAACCATCCAGAAGTTCAAACTTGGGTAAGTGACCGCCTGCTAGCTATGGAAACCTTAGAAAAAGAGAGATACGAAGGTGCGACAGATGCCTTTGCGATGGAAGGCGGTGGAATGAATGACAAGTTTCCCGAAGTTAAGATGTCGGTAATGGGTAATGTAAAACTCCATGCAATGTCTGGCGAATCGCCGTGTCAGCGGCGGTATGGTCTGGCTGAAGCCAAATCTTTCCAAGTCTCGCAGCCAGTACGTCAAAACCTGAAAAACGCTCTGGAATGGATCACAAGAGATGAACGACGTGGCAAAACATGGTGTGACGTTTCCTCGCTCGGTGGTGATGCGTCGGCAATGTTGATCGTCTATCCCTCCGAACTGCCTACAGAAACACCTGAGCTCGCGGGGTTATTCGGCGATAAAAGAGAACAATCCGATCCCGATGGTTTACGTTTTGAGGCATGTGCACGTCGTGTTACCGAGACTCTCAAGGGACAATCTGCATCGTCACGAAATGCTGAACTGCGCATTTTTGTCCTAACTAAGCCTGATGGCTTTCGGACCAAGGTGCTACACAGCAGTCGCTATACCGTTCAACATCTGCTCAACAGTGCTGACGAATGGCAAGCACTATGTCGCGATTCGCCGCCAGTAATGATTCGTCAATTCGGTTCTCAGAAAGGTGAGAAATCCGTCTGGAAGCGTCCACTAATACCCTATCCATCTGAAGTGGTTTGGTGTCTAAACACGATCTGGAAGCGAATGGGCACACATGCGGAAATTGCTTTTGACTTCCAGATTTCGGATGGCCTAGCGTTACTCTTAGAAGAGGGGCCAATCCTGCAAGCGGTCACTATGAGGGCAGTTCGGGCGATCACCAGTAATTCGTTATCACTTCTACTTACGCTCGGACAAGCTGCCCACCAAGGAAAGGTTCACCCTATAGGAAAGATTTACGGTAAGCAAGCACTGTTGCTTCCCCAGATTCTCGGATTACTACTTGGAAAACTCGACTACAAGAAAGGAATTTATATGAAGAGCCCACCTTATCTGATTGGTCGCCTACTGAGTTTAGCCGATCAATTACATGTTCAGTATTGTCGTGAAGTACGCAAGGACCAAATACCACCTCAACTGGTGGGCAACGCCCTCATGACAAGTGCGATGGAAACACCCGAAAAGGCTCTCGCCTTGTTGTGGCAGCGCATCAAGCCCTATCACGCTTGGGCACAAACAGTCCAAGGCGGTGATGAAGTGCGTCTCGCCAAGTATTTCCTCAGTGAGATGGGGCGCGTATGCGCGTCACTTTCCGACACGGATGTGCCGAGTCGGTGTTCAGATACCGACAAGGTCGCCATGCTGCTTGGGTACCTCGCCCGTTCTGAAAAGGAAAAATCTAACGACGATTCGTCTAATGCCTTAACTGAAGGAGAGTAGAATGACAGATACTAACGCCAATGACGTAAAACGATTTACGGGACTTCTGGTCATAGAAGTCGTCAATTCCAATCCCAACGGCGATCCAGACCGTGAGAGCGATCCTCGGCAACGCCCTGATGGTCGAGGAGAAATTTCTCCTGTTTCATTCAAACGCAAAGTGCGTGATTTGATCGAATCAAAGGATGGGACTGTTTGGCAAGTTATGAAGAAGGAAATGAACCTGAATGATGAACAATTTGCGATCCTTGAGTCGCGTGGGCGGGTTCGCAAGACGATTGAAGGTGAATTGAAAAACGGATCATTTCAAGCCAAATATTGGGATGGCCGCGTGTTCGGGAACACTTTCTTGGAAGAAGGATCCGCTGACACGATCAAGACAGGTGTGGCTCAATTCGGTCTTGGACTAAGCGTAGCCCCTATCGAAATCAGTCGCCATACTAATACAAATAAAGCTGGAGTGCAAGAAGGTAAAGACCGTGGCATGGCACCGATGGGATATCGCTTTGTACCACATGGTGTCTATTGCATGCCGTTTTTTATTAACCCATCCGTGGCCCACAAATCGGGTTGCACACAGCAAGATATTGACTTGTTGTTCAAAGTCATCCCTCACGCCTACGCACATACTCGGTCTCATGCCCGACCGCTTGTCGATCTACGTCACGCCTGGGTAGTTGAACACAAATCAGTGCTGGGATCCTGCTCCGATTTCGCGATTATAGAAGCATTGACGCCAAAGAAGAATGGCAATTCCGACTCACCTTCGAATGCTTGGGCTGATTACATTGTGCCCACAGAGTTGCCTGGTGAATTAGCCGCTCGTGTCGCAAAAATTCGGGATTTGATGGAGGAGTGATGTTGCTCGCACATAGTCCGCAGCCAGAGAACGAGATTCCAGCTCAACCGTATTCCGAACATCTGGAGAACGTTATTAAGTTGGCAGTCCGACATGCTAATGAACTGACTGCTACCGCTACTGATGGTCAATTATTCAAGTTAGCTGTTGATTTGGCAGCCGAATTTCACGATCTCGGCAAACTTGATCCTGAGAACCAAGCGGTTCTTTCAGTAGGTGGCAGTGGTCGTCTGCCAGTGAATCACGTTGATGCGGGAGTGGCTAATTTACTGAAAGATCCGCCGCAAATGGCCGCACAGTTGGCGGCCATTCTCATCTTCTCACACCACCGTGGACTACCGGATATCACCGAACATAGTACACGAGAAGCTGGGCGACCATTTCGCGATTTAGAGCGGGACGAATCTGGACGAACGACAAAAGATCACACTGACAAACAGTTAGACGAATACTTGCGTATGCACCAATCGGTATTCGCAAGCACAAGGCAATCAATAGACTTAAATAAGCAACGCCAAAGCGATCTATCTGTATTGCTCCGTTTGGCGTTGTCCTGTCTTGTTGATGCCGATCATTTTGATACAGCGCGGAATTATGGACAAGCTTTTTCTGTTACGAGTCCGAAACTTGAGCCAGCTATACGGCTCGAGCTTCTGGATCAATACGTCGCTGGATTATCTGAGAACAAAGAAGACGAACGCACGCAACTGAGACAGGATGTTTATCGCGCTTGCCGCAATGCAGATCCATTTAGTGAATCATTGGTGGCCTGCGATTCACCAGTTGGTTCTGGAAAGACAACGGCAATCATGGCACATCTACTGAATGTAGCGGCTACACAAAAACTACGTCGGATTTTTATAGTCCTGCCATATACAAATATCATTGACCAGTCAGTCCGGGTGTATCGAGAATCACTCGTCAGAGCAGATGAGAATCCCGAACGTGTTGTCGCAGCCCACCATCACCGTGCGGAATTCAACAGTCTTGCGACTCGACATCTGACCTATCTATGGAACACTCCCATCGTTGTGACAACCGCCGTTCAGTTTTTTGAAACTCTTGCCGCCTGTCGAACTGGAGCATTGCGAAAACTCCATCAAGTCGCTGGCTCTGCGATCTTTGTCGACGAGGCCCACGCCGCGCTGCCAGCGCATTTGTGGCCGATCACATGGAAGTGGTTACAGGACTTGAAAACCGACTGGGGCTGTTACTTCGTTGTTGGGTCAGGTTCATTGAGCCGCTTCTGGGAATTGCCTGAGTTTGTTGATCCCCTCCCGACTGTGCCTGATCTGGTAGATATGCGCGTGCGAGATGAAAGTCTGGATCGCGAGGCGACGCGTGTCACCTATCAATCTCATCCTGAACCCATGAGTTTGAAAACACTAAAGCCGTGGTTACTTCAACTGCCAGGTCCACGTCTGCTCATTGTGAACACTGTGCAATCGGCTGCCGTTATCGCAAGACATCTTGCTAACTGGAAGCATCAAAACAACTGGCAATCGAATCACCCTCAAGTAGAACATCTCTCAACGGCACTCATACCAACTGACCGCGCGATTACTCTGAATCGAGTTATTGATCGGTTATCGAACGATGATGATCGAGATTGGACACTCGTAGCGACTTCCTGTGTTGAAGCTGGAGTTGATTTTTCATTTCGGACGGGCATCCGCGAGCGTGCTTGCTTGAATAGTCTCTTGCAAATCGCTGGTCGAGTAAACCGTGGAAGGGAATATGAGTCTGCCGATGTTTGGGACATTCAGTTGGCCCATGACTCGTGGCTCCGACCCCATCCGACATTTGAATATTCATCCGCAGTATTGGGAGAGTTGTTCAATGAAAGGCAAGTTGGAGTGAGTGCCTGTACCGAGGCACTACGACGTGAGATTCGTCGATCACGGCTGCAAAAGGATGAGTTGCTAAAAGCCGAGGATGCTCTGAACTTTCCAAAGGTTGCCGAACTATTTCGAGTCATAGATTCACCAACATTGACAGCCGTAGTTGATGAGTCCATAAAAGAAAAAATTGAATACGACCAACATGTTCTGACTCAAGATCTTCAAAATGGAAGCGTACAGATATATGGATCACGCGCCACAGAATGGGCACTGCGCGAGTTCGACCGCCTGCCTGGACTATTCTCATGGGAACTTGATTACGATCCCTTTTTAGGATTCATGGCGGGTGTGCTCCCGCTCGTTGATGGTGGCGCAGACGGGTACATGTTATGAATTAATACTAACCTGAATAAAATAATAAAGGATGTTGTGGAACTCAATGCGTTTAGGAATAGTGAAGTGTCAATATGATAAATCTCCACGATCCCATTCCCCTCTCACTCCTCAACGACTACCTCTATTGTCAACGTCGGGCGGCATTGAAGGCGATTGAGGGGTGGCGAGGGACCAACGAGCACACCGTGATCGGCGGTAGTGTTCACGAACAGGCCGATGTTTCGGGTTATGAAAACATCAGAGGCGTCACCTTGCTGCGTGCTTTGCCCATCTGGTCTGATCGGCTCAGTCTCAGCGGCAGATGCGACATTGTTGAACGTCATTCCGATGGTTCGTTGGTTCCTGTCGAGTTCAAAAAAGGCAGACGGCGCAAATTCGACAATGACGACGCCCAGCTTTGCGCGCAGGCTCTGTGCCTCGAAGAAATGTTCGGGTTGGATATTTCTCAGGGTGCCATCTTTCACGCCAGGAGCAAACGCCGCCGAAAGATAGTGTTCACAGAGAAATTGCGCCATTTTACCGAACAGGCCATTGAAGCCATGCATCGGCTCATTGAAAAGGAAGTCGTCCCAAATGCCATCCATAAGCCCCAGTGTTCTGAGTGTTCGCTTTTTGATTATTGTCTTCCCGAGATCACCAGCGTTCCTCCCACGCTGGCGCGTGCCTATCGGCAAGTTTTTGATACTGCCGATTCATCGGGAGGGGATTAAAACCACGTATGGCTATCATTCAAAATACACTTTATCTGACGACACCAAAAACCGTAGTGCTCAGAGACCACTTAACGCTTCGGATTGAGATCGAAAAGCAAACCCGTCTGACCGTTCCGATTCACCATCTGGAAAGTATTTGCGCTTTCGGGCAGGTCGTGGTTACGCCGCCAGCTATGGCTTTGTGCTGGGCGCATCAAGTGGCCGTACATTATCATACAGAAAATGGCTACCTGCTGGCACAAGTCATAGGAAGCGGAGATACCCGCTACTTGCTGCGTCGTGCTCAGTACGCAGCAGCGGACAGCCCAGAAGACGCGGCTCGTCTGGCTCGGCAATTTGTCGCCGGGAAATTACAGAACTCGCGTTCCAACCTCTTGCGATCTGCTCGGGAAGCCGATATAGATTCGGACCGAGCGAAATTGGCGGGAGCGGCTGATGAACTCGCCCGATTGATCCGCCAACTTTCAGTTGCACTTGAGGCTGAGCCGGAAGACGCTTCGTCCGTTGATCCAGATTGCGGACTTCGGGAGACACTTGATCCTATCAGAGGATTGGAAGGTCTGGGAGCAAAAATCTATTTTTCGGTATTCCAATACATGCTCAAACAGCAACGAGAAAACTTCAAATTTGTAAACCGCACACGGCGACCGCCCCGAGATCGGGTAAACTGCTTGCTTTCCTTTATATATGCCCTGGTTCGTCACGATTGCCTGGCCGCATTGACAACCGCCGGGTTAGATCCTTATGTCGGCTGGCTTCATGCAACACGCGCGGGAAGGCCGGCTTGTGCCCTGGATCTGATGGAAGAATTTCGTCCCTGTTTGGCAGAGCGGCTGGCACTGACTCTGATCAACCGCCGCCAAATCGAGCCTAAGCACTTCCGCGAACGAGAGGGCGGTGCCGTAGAGTTTACCGATCATGGTAGAAGAGAGGTTATTCAGGCCTGGCAACGGCGCAAGCAAACAGAAGTAAAGCACCCTTTGTTCAAGCAGAATATCCGCATAGGGCAAGTGTTCAGCATTCAAGCTAAATTATTGGCCCGAAAACTCCGCGGCGATATTCCCGACTATATTCCATTTATCATAAAATAACGCAGTATCGCCACTTGTTTCGGTAAGGAGAAAAAATTGAAACTGATTGCTTATGATGTTTCCACAACTGACCGAGCAGGACAAAGGCGGCTGCGGCGAGTGGCGAGAGCCTGTAAGGATTATGGTGTCCGTGCTCAAAAATCGCTTTTTGAATGTCAGGTGGGAAAAACAGAATGGGCGGAACTCAAGACCCGTCTGCTGGAAGAAATAGATCCCAAGCAAGATTCTCTCAGGATCTATCACCTGGACGAAGACGCCAAAAACAAGATAGAGCATCACGGGCTTAAAGAACCCGTGGACTTAAACGAACCACTGATTTTTTAACTGGCGCGAAAGTAAAGTGACGGCGTTTTGCCCCTACTTTCGCGCAATTTACAAACCTATGACTAACAACTATTTACAGCAAGTTTGTTGCTCTCACTTTAATCGAAGGATGTGTAAGAAAGGAGATTCGCGCATCCACTTGTATAACCTTTTGGTATTACGCTGGTTACAACAACCAGTATCTCCCTATACTTCGGTGTAGGGAGCGGATTGAAACATATTGCGAGATGAAACGTCTGACAATGAATGAGGCATCTCCCTATACTTCGGTGTAGGGAGCGGATTGAAACCTTTTGGCGATTCAAGGTTCAGATGCTTGTTATTTATCTCCCTATACTTCGGTGTAGGGAGCGGATTGAAACTGGTAATAGATTTTCCCCGTTTGAACATTGATATGATATCTCCCTATACTTCGGTGTAGGGAGCGGATTGAAACCGGTCTCTGTTTTCGACATATCAAGCGCAGATGAAAAATCTCCCTATACTTCGGTGTAGGGAGCGGATTGAAACCGCACATGTCGATGCTGGGCTTGCAGATTATGCGACATCTCCCTATACTTCGGTGTAGGGAGCGGATTGAAACATTTTGATTCATTCGACAAGAACCCCTGTTCCTTGAATCTCCCTATACTTCGGTGTAGGGAGCGGATTGAAACTCTTTCAGTCCCGCCGGGTTATACCCCAGGTCCCAATCTCCCTATACTTCGGTGTAGGGAGCGGATTGAAACTTCATTATTTTCTGGTGATCCTCATATCCATCGATGATCTCCCTATACTTCGGTGTAGGGAGCGGATTGAAACTTTGTGACGCGGCTGGCGATTTAAACATCATATTTATCTCCCTATACTTCGGTGTAGGGAGCGGATTGAAACTCCATTACATGTGGTTTATTGGCTTCGCTGAACGCGAATCTCCCTATACTTCGGTGTAGGGAGCGGATTGAAACAGCCTGCATAATCACAGCCACTACAGTTTGGACGATGATCTCCCTATACTTCGGTGTAGGGAGCGGATTGAAACGTTCATTCAGTTTGTTTATACTTCAAAAACACGATCATCTCCCTATACTTCGGTGTAGGGAGCGGATTGAAACAGGGATAGTCGTTCTCTGATTGTTCTGGGATTATCTATCTCCCTATACTTCGGTGTAGGGAGCGGATTGAAACATTTATTCTTCACCTGAAGAAAGATCCCTAAATGGAATCTCCCTATACTTCGGTGTAGGGAGCGGATTGAAACCTGTCAATTATTGTTCTCTTCCCAGTATCCAACGATCTCCCTATACTTCGGTGTAGGGAGCGGATTGAAACTCTGCCGCACTGAAGATTTTTTGTTTTAGTGTTTTGTATCTCCCTATACTTCGGTGTAGGGAGCGGATTGAAACGCGAATTGTAAGCAGATTTGGACAAGATGGACGGGATCTCCCTATACTTCGGTGTAGGGAGCGGATTGAAACTGCAATTCCGGGCATGGAAGGCTATTATGGTTTACCATCTCCCTATACTTCGGTGTAGGGAGCGGATTGAAACGTCGGTTGACAGACTATATACCCAAGTATTTAACACATCTCCCTATACTTCGGTGTAGGGAGCGGATTGAAACTCGCCCATTCCCAAGCATCCTCTCCGAACCACGGAATATCTCCCTATACTTCGGTGTAGGGAGCGGATTGAAACCAGGGCCTCTGCAGAGCGGTCTAGTGAAGGAATATGAAAATCTCCCTATACTTCGGTGTAGGGAGCGGATTGAAACTACACTTATTCCAAAAGGTATTCTAATGAAATCTATCTCCCTATACTTCGGTGTAGGGAGCGGATTGAAACGTGTTAATAATGTTTCCACACTCTATATCTGTGAAATCTCCCTATACTTCGGTGTAGGGAGCGGATTGAAACGCCACACAAAGTTGAAATACGCGATGGAGTCCATATCTCCCTATACTTCGGTGTAGGGAGCGGATTGAAACAATGTGACCACATCATCACTGACCGCCCCGGTAAGATCTCCCTATACTTCGGTGTAGGGAGCGGATTGAAACCCACTTCCAGCGGTTTCAAAACATGCCTACTCACAATCTCCCTATACTTCGGTGTAGGGAGCGGATTGAAACATACATAGCGACGATTAGATTTCGGTAATTCCATTTATCTCCCTATACTTCGGTGTAGGGAGCGGATTGAAACAAAGAATGAACCATTACCTGACCGAGAATGGCCGGATCTCCCTATACTTCGGTGTAGGGAGCGGATTGAAACCTCATCACGAAGCACCTTAATGCCGCGCTTCGCCTCGATCTCCCTATACTTCGGTGTAGGGAGCGGATTGAAACATTCTGCACACCCTTTTGTCTCACAATCATGGCAAACTAATCTCCCTATACTTCGGTGTAGGGAGCGGATTGAAACCTATATCCGTGTCGGGAATAGGGCACCGCATGTGGATCTCCCTATACTTCGGTGTAGGGAGCGGATTGAAACGTTTACGCGCCAGCATACACAAAGGCGGGCGGGGAATCTCCCTATACTTCGGTGTAGGGAGCGGATTGAAACCACGTCTTGCCCGATGAGCGACCACCAAACAGACAATCTCCCTATACTTCGGTGTAGGGAGCGGATTGAAACACCAGTAAAGGAAACCCCATGACAAAATTTACCCTATCTCCCTATACTTCGGTGTAGGGAGCGGATTGAAACTGGAGTGGATGGACCAATGTGCTCGCAACAGGCAGTATCTCCCTATACTTCGGTGTAGGGAGCGGATTGAAACATTTACAAAATCAACTGACCAACCGGTTGTGACTTCATCTCCCTATACTTCGGTGTAGGGAGCGGATTGAAACTGTCCTCATCTTCTCCGTCCAGCCCAATACTCACCGATCTCCCTATACTTCGGTGTAGGGAGCGGATTGAAACATCAGCACCTGGAACGCCGGGGATATTCTGAGTTATCTCCCTATACTTCGGTGTAGGGAGCGGATTGAAACCTTCAATCACGCGCATGGACGCTGGTGGTGTGGTGATCTCCCTATACTTCGGTGTAGGGAGCGGATTGAAACCCATTTCCCAAAACGTGACCAGGACAAGATCATGGATCTCCCTATACTTCGGTGTAGGGAGCGGATTGAAACTACACAGATATTTTGTCCCAAATATCGGGCAAACATCTCCCTATACTTCGGTGTAGGGAGCGGATTGAAACAATGAATTTTTCTTTCGTTATGGATATAACCCCATATCTCCCTGTACTCTGGTGCAGGGAGCGGATTGAAACGAAGAGCAACAAAACGAGCGCGGTTCGGGCGTAAAATCTCTCTATACTTCGGTGCGGGAAGCGGATTGAAACATGACAATATTGTCTGGGTTCACGACCAGCCGCAGGGTCTCCCTGTACTTCGGTGCAGGGAGCGGATTGAAACACGTCGAATTGTCCGGCAGTGTTGGCATCTCCAAAATCTTCCCTAACTCCAGTTGGGGAAGCGGATTGAAACTACAAGCACTGGCTCATAAAGGATGCGCTGTATAAGATCTCCCTGTACTCTGGTGTAGGGAGCGGATTGAAACTGCACCATCCAGCCCACTCAGGGAGGGGATCGTAGTATCTCTCTGTACTTCGGTGCAGGAAGCGGATTGAAACATCCAGAATAATGAGATTAAGAATACCAAGGAACGCGAATCTCTCTGTACTCCGGTGCGGGAGCGGATTGAAACTTCATAGTTATCTGTGAGATAGGCTCTGTAATCGCAATCCTCCCTAACTCTAGTTGGGGGAGTGGATTGAAACATGAAAGACTTGCTCGAGTACTATGCGGACAAGTCTATCTCCCTGCACCTCGCTACAGGGAGCGGATTGAAACTCATAAGGATATTCCGCCAGAACAAGAATCGAACCTTGCATTGCGGTCCGTTTTCCCATATTCTTATTCTGCTCGGTGGTCCTATACAGACTCAATTTTGTCCTATATCTTCAAATAGGAGAATCGCCATGGGGGCGACTTATGTTGACGTAACGATCCGCAATCCCGCGGATCGACAACGCAGCTGGACCGGCAAATTTTTAGTCGATACTGGCGCATTCGACTCGCTCGTGCCGAGGGTGCGCCTTGAAGAGATTGGACTTGAACCGAGGGGTAGTCGCGATTATGTGCTTGCAGACGGGAATCCTGTGGCCATGGATATAACCATCGCCGAGATTGAGTTTGAGGGAGAAATCGTCGGTGGGACCATTGTGTACGGAGAAGAAGGAGCGGAACCATTGCTCGGCGTTACCGCTTTGGAATCCGGTGGATTCGAGGTTGATCCGAGAAATGAAAAACTGAAACGGCTACCAGCCGTTCTGCTGAAGGCCAGTGTCTCTCAGGGCTTTGTTCACTGCGACATGGGAAAGCGGGCGGGCACGGGGGCACCGCCCCTACGATGATATATCCCGCAGGGTTTTGTTCGCGGCGATATGGAAGGAAATGAATAAAACATGAGCGACAATAACAATGGTTTTGTAGGCGGGTTTGTCAGGGGTTTCTGCATCGTATTTTTTGGCGGATTGATCGTGCTCGGTATAGTCATCGTCATCGTGCTGGCTCTTTAAAAAAAATCTATTTTATCTCCACCGTCACTTCTGGTGCGTTTGCCGCACCGGTAATTTTTACTCGTATGGGAATGGCTCTGCCCAGGCGAAACCCGGCGAATTGAATGGGCATTTCCACATCCAGCACATAATCCAACTGATCCTGAGCACTCTTACCATTTAATACACAAGCTATATCTGAAGCAGTGAACTGTGTCCCATCGAGAATCACCTCATCGCCCTGCACCTGAAAAATCACCTTCACATCTTTGAGCGGGACCTCATCGGCATTTATCAAACCCCATTGTGCCATCGGGTGCAACAACCGCTGCAAAAAATCCCACTTCACAATGCGCCCCTCGTCCATACTCGCGGTGCCACGCACATTTGCACCCGAAACCTGAGCCGTTATATCAACCACACCGTAAAGCGGAATAGCCCAGCCAATCGAACGCGCCACCTGTTCTGCCTGGGCATTCGCAAGCGACACAGCCCCATCCCACACACCATTATCCCACGCCAGAGACCCCTCAAGCGTCCCCTCGTACACCTGCCCCTGAATTGCCTCCAGATTTACACGCCCATTCTCGGCAAGTAAAGTCGTCTCCAAATAATCAAAAACAATCGCAATGCGTCTCACCCGCAACGTACCATCCTGAAACCGGATGCGATCTATGGATAGAATTGGCGCACCTTCGGCATCGCTCTGCTCACCCATCCCAGGCATCTCACCTTCCAGCACCAATGCGCCCAAAACCGACAACAACTTCCATCGAGACATATACACCTGAGCCTGCTCCGCGACTAAAAAGGGACCGACGCCAGTCCGACCTTCCACTCTTAAACCCGAAAACACCACACCATCAGACAGCCCCCAATCTATATGATCAAACATCACCTCTCTGCCCAAAGCCGAGGACAAACGCGGCTGCACAATCGCCTTTAATCGTTGCGGCGTCACATACCAGTATGCACTGGCGACTAAAACAATCAGAATCGCCGTGCTAATCGGGAAAAACCATTTGAGAAAACGAACCATAGGAAGTAGGAAGTGTGAAGTAGGAAGTGTGAATTTCGCAAAGGCTACTAACGGCCTTTACCTCCGCCGACGCGGGCGCGAATTTGTTTGAACCGCACAGATGTCTTTTTCAGTTCCGAAGTATTCGGAAGTTTGGCAATTTCAGATCGCACAAAATCGATGCGCGACTGCGTTGGTGGATGCGTTGCAAACCACACCTCAACCCCTTTGGGTGCGCGTTTGTGCAACTTCAACAGCGTCTCAAAAAAACGCGCTATGCCCTCGGGATCAACACCCGCATTTACCATGCAATGTACCGCGAACTTATCGGATTCGCGCTCTGCTTCCCGCCCGTATTTCAGCACGCCCAATCCCCCGCCCAATCCCACCAATTGGGCGATAATTTTTCGCCTCAGCGATGGATCTCCGCCCCCGGCTATGACATCGACCAGCACGGCAACACCATACTGCTGTGAAATTTTCTTAGCCCCGTGATGCATCTCCACATGCCCTATCTCATGCCCGATCACCCCGGCCAATTCCGACTCGGTCTCAGCTACTTTAATCAACCCGAGATTCACATATATAAATCCCCCTGGCAGAGCAAATGCATTCACCTCGGGTGCATCGACCACCTTAAAATAATATCGAAACTGCGACCGTGCCGACACCCGCACCAGAGCCTGACCCAGACTATCTATATAAGCGCGCACCAGCGGATCCCTGTACAATCGCACGGACCGCTCCACCTCTCGCGAGGCTTGCCTGCCAAGCTCCACCTCTTGCTCGGGCGTCAACAAATTTAGCTTATTTATCACCGCGCACGACATCGTCAAGGCAATGATCAATATCAGGGGTATTTTTTTCATAGATCAAATTCCAACACATCCCGTGCAATCCTGACGCCCAGACCAATAGGTAGCACCCGCCGCGCTTTGCCGTGTCCATAAGGCAAACCACAAAAAACCGGACAGGATACCCGCGCAACAAAATCATCGATCACATCTTCAATACGGCCTTCTGTCTCACGCTCGGGTTCGCAATCCACAAACTCGCCAAACACCACACCTGCGACGCGATCAAACACCCCGGCCATCGCCAACTGATTCAGCATCCGATCCACGCGATACGGCGGCTCATTCACATCCTCCAGCACCAGCACAGCACCGTCCAGTACTGGCAAAAACTGTGTACCCACCAGCGACGCCACCAGCGACAAACACCCCCCAATGAGTGGACCATTCACCTCGCCGCCGCGCAGAGGCGTTAAACCAACGCCCTCAAACCGATGCGAACACACAGCCGTCCACAATGCCTGCTCCGTCTCCTGATCAACGCCTTCTGCCGTCGCATCCGAACACAGCAAAAACCCGGAAAACGTCACCAATCCCGTTCGCGCAAAAATCGCCAACTGCAACGCCGTCGTATCGCTCAGCCCCACCAGCACCTTTGGATTTTGGGCAATAGACGCCCAATCCAAAAACTCCAAAATGCGAGCTGCCCCATACCCGCCGCGCGCAACAAAAATACCCTTCACATCTCCATCGGCAAACATCGCATTCACATCATCCGCACGCGCCCGATCTGCCCCCGCCAAATACCGATCCTGAGCGTAAAGCGACGCCCCTTCGCGCACATCAAACCCCTTCGCGCGCAAAAACGCCAGCCCGGGGGCCAACCGCTCGCGCTCAAAAGACCCGGACGGCGCAATCACCCCCACCGTATCGCCCGGTTGCAATTCAGGAGGCAAACTCATCGCACTCTGCTCTCAATCCGTAATAATATATCTCTTGCAAAAACCGTCAGCGAATCATCCCGCGCGCCCATCACCACAACCCGGTCGCCCTCCCGCGCCTCCTCCGCCAACCGCACAATAATATCCTCGCGCCTTTCAATATACTCAGCCCGTCGCCCAGCACGCGCAATCTGCGCGATCAAATCCCCCGACGAAATATCCTTTTGTGCTGTCCCGCCCGCATAAAAAATCTCCAACATAATCACCAGATCATCCCCATCCATCCCATTGACAAATGCCGAAATCAGCCCATCCATTAAAAACCGCGTTGGCCCAAAACCGTGCGGTTGAAACACCGACAACACGCGCCCGGGCTGCGCCTTCAGCGTTGCCAAACTCGCGGCAATTTTATCCGGATTATGTGCAAAATCATCGATCACTGTCACCCCCTGTGCTTTACCCACCACCTCCAACCGCCTGCCAATCCCCCGAAAATCACCCAATGCTTCTGCTCCATCTCTCGCGCTTACCCCAAGCACCCCACACGCGGCAATAGCCGCCACCGCATTGGCAACATTGTGCCGTCCAGGCACGCGCAACCCACAAGAATACCCATTGACAACACACCGCACACCATCGGGCAACAACTCGACATCGGCAGCCTGCACATCTGCCCCTTCGCAATCCACCCCAAAAGTCACCCGCCGCTTTACCCCCTGCGTCAAAGCCATTGACCGCTCGCACAGACGATTCACCACCACCGCATCTCTTGCCCGCGCGCAAAACGCCCCAAAAAGCGCCTCCAACTCCGCCATCGGCTTGTGATCCAGCGAAATATTCGTCAACACCGACACCGTCGGCTCGTACAGCGCAATCGTACCATCGCTCTCATCTGCCTCAATCACCACCAACTCGGCATCGCCGCATAATGCATTGCCCAATCGCGGAGGCTGCACCGCATCGCGCATCATCCCCCCATTGATCACCGTAGGCTCTCGTCCCGTCCTGCTCAAAATATGCCCAATCATCCCCGTCACCGTTGACTTTCCACTCGTCCCCCCCACGGCAATCCCCGTCCCCCGATGAAACAAGTCCGCCAACACCTCAGCCCGCTTGCGAATAGCAATACCGCGATCCAGCCCCGCCTGTACATCTAAAATCGTCGGCTCGACCGCACTTGACACCACCAGCACATCCACATCTGCATCCACACCCGACCCATCTTGCGGAAACAACACCACCCCAAGTGCCTGCAATCTCGCGTACAAATCCGCATTTTGCCCGCGGTCATAACTGCGATCCGACCCGCGCACCGCATGGCCTTGATGCAGCAACACTTGTGCAATAGCACTCATGCCGCTGCCACCAATACCGCAAAAAAAGAAAGTTTGCTTTTTCATTTTACAATCGCCAATGCTGTAGAAGTTGCGTAAAATCAATATAAAATTAAGACCTTATACCCATTTTGACAACCAACCCGGTAGCATCAGGCCGCGTCGCCCATACGTTGCGCTTTTCACCTCGCGCATTTTCCCGTATATTCAGACGAACAAAAAAGGACATCTGCCCCTACGACGGGCGGGCACGGGGGCACCGCCCCTACACAGAAGGAAATCTCATGGAAGGCACTTATCGCTTTGTTCTCACCGATGTCGAACGCGCACTCTGGACAGAATCGTGGGCCCTTGATGAATCCACCCTACCACTTGGCACAGAACACACATGGCGCGTGCAAAAAACCGCTCTCAAAGGCGGCACACAAGACGGGGTTGACCTCATTGAACTCGACAACGGGGCACTCTCTGTATTCATCGTCCCCACGCGCGGCATGGGAATATGGAAAGGCACTTATCGCGGCATACCCCTGGGCTGGAAATCGCCCGTGCGCGACCTCGTCAACCCGGCCTTTGTCGAACTCAACGACCGGGGTGGCCTGGGATGGCTCAAAGGCTTTAACGAATGGATCGTGCGCTGTGGCCTCGACAGCAATGGCGCACCCGGCAAAGACATCGTCATCGACAACAACGGCAACGAAGCCGAAGTCTTTGTCCCCCTGCACGGCAAAATCGCCAACATACCCGCGCGCCATGTCGAAGTGCAAATCGAACTGACACCGCCCCATCGCATCACCGTATTGGGCATCGTCGATGAAACCATGATGTTTGGTCCTGCGCTGCGCCTCACCACAGCCATATCGACCGAACTCGGCAGCAACAACTTCACCATAGCCGATCAAGTCACCAACCTCAACGACAAACCCGCTGAAATGGAACTGCTCTACCACTGCAACTACGGCGCACCTCTCCTCGAAGAAGGCGCGTCCATCGTAACACCGCACAAAACCGTCTCTCCACGCGACCCACGCGCAGAGGAAGGCATCGACACTTTCGACAAATGCCTCGCCCCCACCCCGGGTTATATCGAACAAGTTTATTTTTACAAACTCGCCGGCAACAGCGAAGGTAACACATCTGTCCTGCTCAAAAACGCCGAAGGCAACCTCGGGTCTTCGCTCCACTACGCACTCAAACAAATGCCGTACTTTACCCTCTGGAAAAACACCGCAGCAACCCCAGATGGATACGTTGTAGGCCTCGAACCCGCCACCAACTATCCCAACGCCAAAAGCGTTGAACGCGAAGCCGGACGCGTCATCACACTCAACGGCGGCGAAACCCAGCACTGCGACCTCACCATCGCCGTTCACGACACCAAAAGCAGCGTACAGGCTGCAGAGCGTGAAATCGAACAAATAAAATAAGAAACGGGACTTTCCCATGCCCAGAACCTTTGGCAAAATGTGCGAACAAGCCATCGGCAAAGTGCGACGCTTTTTGCTGCTGCGATTTCGCAAAGCCTATGTCGCGCAACAAGAAAAAAACCGACAGGGCGAATGCAACCAGTGTGGCAACTGCTGTGAACTCCTGTTCAAATGTCCGTTTCTCATCAAAAATGACACCGGAGAAACCCTCTGTAGCATCTACGAAAACCGCCCCAAACAATGCGCGGCATTTCCAATTGACACGCGGTGTTTATCAGAAGTTGACTTCGACTGCTCTTACACCTTTGGCACAGCGCCCTCCATATTGCAAATAGACAACGTAAAAAGTGAAACATAAGAGACCTCCGATGGGCGGGCACAGGAGCCTGCTCCGTAATGATTTTATACGGAGGCACCGCCCCTACAACGGAACCGAAAGCCGCCTTTTCGCGTCATAAAAACCATGCGCCATTTCATCCTTCTACTCCTGATAATCTCTGCGCCCAGCCTGGCCCAATTGCAAGACCCGCCCGCGGCATTCACCATAGCGCGTCTCAAATACGACGGTGGCGGTGACTGGTATAATGGCCCAACAGAAATTCCCAACCTGCTCGCATTTATCAGACAACACACGCCCATCCACACCGCCGAGCAAGAAGCCCAGGTCGCGCTTACTGACGAACACCTCTTTGCCTATCCCGTTCTATTTCTCACCGGACATGGCAACATCCGATTCTCCGAAGAAGAACTGCGGCGTTTGCGCCTCTATCTCGAACGCGGCGGATTTCTCTTTGCCAACGACGACTACGGCCTGGACGAATCCTTTCGCCGGGAACTCAAACGCGCATTCCCCGACAAAAAACTCGTCCAATTGCCCCCGTCTTTTGGCCTCTTCAAAACGCCGTTTCACTTTCCAAACGGCTTGCCAAAAATCCATGAACACGACGGCGACCCACCTCAGGCTCTGGGTCTATTTCACGAAAACCGCCTGATCGTCTTTTACAACACGAGCAGCGACATCGCCGATGGATGGGATGATCCCGACGTACACAACGACCCGCCCGCAAAAAGACAAGAAGCCCTCAAAATGGGCACCAACGTCATTGTCTGGGCACTGACGCATTGACCACTGATTTCCATGACCTCGCACTCCGCACATCAAAAACTCATCCACCGCCTCACAAGGCTGCGCACACTGCTCGCGGCAAATCGGGCACTAACAGGCGTGGGCCTCGCGCTGGTATTTATCCTCAGCGCGGGTACCGCCCTCGTCATCCTCGAATCGATATTCTACCTGCGCCCGATTCTCAAAATTGTCTTAGAGAGTTTGTGCGCTCTGTGCCTCTTATACCTGCTCGCTCGCTTCTGCGTCCTGCCATTTATCAAACCTCCCAGCCTCGACCAGATCGCACTGCGTGTGGAACAACACTTTGGTGGCCTCCAGCAACACCTGATCAACGCGCTCCAATTGTGGCGACAAAGAGACCGCGAAGAACACGCCACCGCACTCGTCGATGCCGCAATCATCCAGGCAGAACGCGCCACACAGCATCTTTCGTATGAATCCCTCATCAATCGCAAGCCACCCATTCGCGCTGCCACGGCAGTTGTCGTGCTCGCCCTCGTCGCGCTATTACTCCACGCGGGATGGCCCACGGCCTTATCCGACGCTGCCCAACGCCTTGCAAACCCGCAAACCCCATACACCCGCCCGCCGGACACGTATATAATTTTAAAACCGGGCAATATCGAAATCGTCGGTGGGGAGCCTCTTACACTCACCGCACAATTTGCGGGCATTGTTCCGCGTACTGCGCGCCTGTATGTACGCGAAAAAGACGTACAAACATGGGCCTCTTTTGTCTTGCCTATCAAACAAGCGGGCGCATCTCACCACTTTCCCAGTGTCACGCGATCTTTTGATTACCGCCTATCTGCCCACGACGCGCAAACGCCCACCTACACCACAACCGTACATCCGCGTCCCATTGTCACGCGCATCTCGCATCGCGACCGATTTCCGCCGCACACAGCCATGCCCGACCGCATCGATCAACAGGGCGGCGACATAATTGTACCAACCGGCACAGAAGTCTCATTGACGATTGAAACCAACAAATCTCTCGAATCGGCCTCGCTCGTATTTGACGACGCAACCGAATTATCCGCCACAGTATCTTCATCGCTTGCGCGGGCAACTCTGTCAATAAAAAAAGATGGACGCTATCGCGTACATTTGCGCGATCACCAGATGATCGCCAACAAAGACCCCGTGGCATATCGCATTGTCGCGCTGCCCGATCAACCACCCGATGTGCGCCTGTTGCGACCGGGACAAGACATTGATCTCACAGAATCAATGCGCGTCTCCCTCGTTATCGAAGCCTTTGACGACTACGGCATATCGCACCTACAACTCAGATACCAGAAAGACGACGACACAGACCACATCCTTCCAATTGTCACAACATCCGGGCGAGAACTCGAAACATCCTATCACTGGGACCTGTCCAACCTCGACTTGCTACCGGGCGATCAAATCACCTACAGAATCCGCGCTTATGACAACAACCCCAGGCCCTCTTATGGTGAAACAGCTACCTTTACAATTCGCATGCCCAGCCTGTTTGAAATTCATCGGGAAGTAGATAAAATACAGCGTGAGGGCATCGACGAGATCGAAACCGTGCAACAACGCGGGCGCGAACTCGACGCGCGCCTCAAAGAACTCGCCCGCGATATGCTCTCCAAAGACAAACTCGACTGGCAGGAAAAACGCGAACTCGAAAAAGCGCGCCAAACGCAAGAACAACTCGCCGAACAAATTGAGTCCACAGCCGAACAACTCGAACGCGCCCTCGACCGCCTGCAAGAAAGCGGATTACTCGAAGACGATACCCTGCAAAAACTCGAAGAACTACAAACATTGCTCTCACAAATCCGCACGCCAGAACTCGAAGACGTCATGAAAAAACTGGACGAAGCCATCAAAAGTGCCGATGCAAACAGGGTGCGCGAAGCCCTTGAAGAATTTCAGATGGAGCGCGAAAAATTCCGAGAAAGCATCGACCGCACCCTCGCCCTTTTGCGGCGCGTTCAACAACAACAAACCCTCGACGCGCTCAACCAAAAACTCGAAGAACTCGCCCATGCTCAGGATCAGATCACGCAAAATATCGAACGCGAACCCGCCGAAGACCTCATCCGTCGCCAGACGCGAATCGCCCGAGACACCGAACAATTGCACACAGAACTGCAACAGGCATCGGAAAAAATGGACAGCCCCACCGATGGCGAACTCGACCAAATCGCCAATGCAATAAAAAATAAACAACTCACCCCCCGCATGGATCAAGTGCGCCAGGACCTCGCACAAGGACAACGACAAAGTGCGCGCTCAGGCAGCGATTCTCTCGCCCGGGACTTGCAAGACCTGAGCCAGAACCTCGCACACACCCGACAGCAATTTATCCAGCTTCAAAAAGAAGAAATCGCCAGAGAACTCAACCGCGTATTGCACGATCTCCTCACCTTATCCCAGGCGCAGGAACGCACGGCACAGCGCGCCAATGAGGCGGGAAGCCGCGATGACGCCGCTCCCCTCGCGCTGGACCAGGCGCGTGCGATAACCGGGGCATCGCGCATGGCACAACGCCTGATGGACGCCTCGCAAAAAACCTTCTTCATGCCCCCCCGCGCACAGGCATCCCTGGGTCAGGCCCTGAACAAAATGGAAGGCGCTGCCGAACAACTCAATGCGGGCAATGCCAATCAGGCGGCTCAACTCGCCCGCGAAGCCATGGGAGAAATCAACCGCACAGCCATGATGGTACAACAAGCACTGGGACAACTCGCGTCGTCAGAATCGGGCACGGGTTTTGAAGAAATGATGGCAAAAATGGCCCAACTCGCACAGCAACAGGGAGAACTCAACGCCCAAACCGAAAATCTATTTGGGCAGCAAGGCGGCCAACCCTCGTGGCAAAAACTCGCGGCCCAACAGCGCGCCATCCGGGACGCGCTCAATGCCCTGCGCGGCGAATTGGCGCGGCAACAGCGCGAAATGCTCGGCGATCTGGGCAAAATTGCCAGCGACATGCGTGAAACTGCACGTGAACTTCTCCAACGCCGGGTCGCCCCCCAAACCCTCATGCGACAGCGACAAATCCTCTCCCGTCTGCTCGATGCCCAACAGGCCATGAGATCGCGCGGAAAGAGCAAAAAGCGACAGGCGCGCACGGGCATAAATCTGACCTATCGCGGACCGGGATCGCTCCCCTCAGATTTGGGAGAAGCCGACAATCCACTGCGCCATCTGATGCGCGACGCCCTCAAAGAAGGATATTCATCCGAATACCAGGCTCTTATCCGGCGGTATTTTGAAAACTTGATTGAAGATGCTAAAAAGACAAATGCAACCACAGATGAACACAGATAAACACAGTTGTACACCATTGCGTCGATTCATCTACTCGCCGATTCGCCGATTCGCCGATTCACCGACTCGTCTATTCGTCTATTCGTCTATTCGTCTATTTGCCATCCTCCTCTTATTAGCGGGGATTGCCACTGCATCTACCGAGCAAATAAACGCCGCGCTCCAGCGCGCAATAGCCCTTGAGGCTAAAAAGAACTTCACAAGCGCGATTCACATCTACCGCGGTCTTTACATCCAGCATCCCCATCGCGCCGACCTTCTCATGCGCCTCGAATCCGCACTCTCGCGGGCGGGCAGGCATGACGAAGTCGTCGTGCTGTTGCGCCAACGCCTATCGTCTGTTCCAAATGATAATAACGCGCGCCTTCGCCTGGGCATCGCCCTCTTTGAACTGGGCCAAATAGATTCCGCAGCCGCATTTTGGGAACCCCTGCTCCAGAAGGCGACCACCACATACCCCTTTGCCATCATTGCCGGTCGCTATCGCAAACGCAACCTCGACAAACGCGCCGAACAGACCTACCGCCGTGCGAGAGCCACACTCAAAAAAACAACGCTTTTTGCCCGCGAACTCGCCGAAGTCGCCGAACGCCGCGCCCATTATCCCGATGCTGTGCGCGAATATCTGATCTGGGTTCAGCAAAACCCGCAATATCGCGCGCACGTTGAAGCACGCCTGCGCGATTTTGCCCAAAACGGCGACCAGCACGCCGAGATCTTTGACCTGCTCTCATCGCCCAGTGATCAAACCCATCTCAGCCTGCTCATCGAATACGCCCTGCCCGCTGGATTTGTCGCTCAAACACTCGACCTTTTGCTCTCGCCCAACGCGCTGACAAAAAATAACTGGAATTATCTCTTCCGCATTGCGCGCTATGCCCTCGACAATGACAATCCCGCAACCTCCATTGCCGCTTATCAGGCGATACGCGACCGCGCAGACCATCCCGACCATCGCGCGCGCGCGCTATTGGGCCTGGGCAAAGCATATCAGCTTGCAAATCGCCCCGCCGAGGCACAAAACCACTACAGTGACCTCATCGCCCATCACCCCAATCGCGCAGAGACCGACGAAGCCCGCTTTCTCGTAGGCATCATCTTGCGCGACCACCACAATGACGCCGCAGGTGCCCAACAAGCATTTCAAAACCTGATCCAGACCCATCGGCGCAGCACCTGGCGATACAAGGCACTATTTGCACTCGCCGAAGGCCATCTACAGGCGAACAGCATAGATAAGACGCGGCTCATCTACCACCAGATCATCTCCGAAAGAGCGACCGCTCCCGAAGCAACCGAAGCCCGCTTTCGCCTCGCCGAATTGCATTTTCTATCGGGCCAGATCGACCAGGCACAAACCCTGCTCGACATCGTGCTCAAAACAGATGTCAACCGCGACATCATCAACGACGCCATCGCCCTATCCGCGCTATTACAAGAAGGCCAGCGCGCAGACGCAACCCTGCTCAGCGCGTATGCCAGTGCCTGCCTCAAACTGCGCCAAAAAGACCAGAACGGGGCATTACACGCTTTTGAAACCCTTCACCACGCCCATCCGCAATCCTTTCTCGCGGATCGCTTGCTCGACCATCAGGCAAAAATCTACGCCGACCAGAAACGCTATCCACAAGCCCTTCAGACCTATCGCAAACTCATCGCCACGCAACCCGAAAGCCCACTTTCCCCCGCCGCATATATCGCACAGGGCGCGATCTACGACAAATATCTCGGACAATATTACGACGCGCAAAAAATCTATGAAACCCTGCTCGTCAACTATCCCACAAGCCTTGAAGCCGACATAGCCCGCGAGCGACTGCGAAACCTCCGACAAAAAATCAAAACCCTCGAAAAAACAAAGGAAGCGGGATGACATTAAAACGGCAAAATGCAAGACACACATACTTCACTCTTCTCACCTTGCTTTTTATTCTAACAACATCATCTCCCTGCACAGCGGCGATTGGTGGCGGAAGCGCGAACGTCGGCAAAATACTCATCCGCATGGACGTATCGCAAACAGATCATCTCAAAGCCTACGGCATTGCGTATTGGGCATTGCAACAGGGCCATCCCGTCGAGTGGTTGCTCAACTACCGCGGCGGCTCCTTCCTCATCGACAACCACGAAACCATCGCGCGCGAAGCCCGAATACGCGCCGTCTCATTCCAGGCCATCTCAGCTGCGCAAGCCACGCGCATCTACGCCGATATTGAATCCGGCAACATGAACCGCATGCGCCTTGAAAAAGCACCTCGCATCGCGGTCTATACCCCCCCGAACAAACAGCCCTGGGACGACGCCGTCACACTGGCTCTCACGTATGCGGAAATTCCCTACACCACCTTGTGGGACGAGGAAGTTCTCATGGGCAAACTCGAAAACTTCGACTGGCTGCACCTGCACCACGAAGACTTCACGGGACAGTACGGCAAATTTTATCGCAGCCACGGCCACACCCTCTGGTACCGGCAACAACAGGCCGGATTCAAAGCCCTCGCTGGCAAATTGGGCTTTGCCAAAGTCTCCCACCTCAAAGGCGCGGTTGCACAGGCCATTTACAACTACGTCGCACAGGGCGGCTTTCTCTTTGCCATGTGCTCGGCCACCGACACCTTTGACATTGCCCTCGCCGCACGCGGAATCGACATCGTCGATAGCGTTTACGACGGCGACCCTGCAGATCTACAGGCGCGTCAAAAACTCGACTTTTCGCGTACAGTAGCCTTTGAAAACTTCAACCTCGTTATGGACCCCCTCGAATACGAACACGCCGACATCGACCTGTCGCCCATTGAAATAAGCCAGATAAAAAATGCCGATATCGATGCCTTTTCACTATTTGAATTCTCGGCAAAATACGATCCCGTACCCACCATGCTCACGCAAAACCACACGCCCATCGTCCCCGGCTTTTTGGGCCAAACCACGGCCTTTCGCAAAAGTCGCATCAAAAAATCCGTCACCATCATGGGCGACATACCCGGCACAGACCACGTCAAATACATCCACGGCAACATCGGCAAAGGCACATTCACATTTTATGCGGGACACGACCCGGAAGACTATCAGCACTTTGTCAACGACCCGCCCACGCAACTCGCACTACACAAAAATTCGCCGGGCTATCGCCTCATACTCAACAATATTCTCTTCCCAGCGGCAAAAAAGGAAAAACGCAAAACATAAGAAAGGAACAACATGCCCGAAGCATCACCTCATGAAGACCTCCAGGCCGTTGAACAATTAAAAACCGCGTATGACCAGATCGTCGCCGAAATTGGCAAAGTCATTATTGGCCAGCGAGAAATCGTCGATCAGCTACTCATCGCCCTCCTCTGCGGAGGCCATTGTTTGCTCGTCGGCGTGCCCGGCCTGGCCAAAACGCTCCTCATCAGCACCCTCGCACGCGCCCTCGACCTGTCTTTCAGCCGCATCCAATTTACCCCCGACCTCATGCCTTCAGACATCACGGGCACAGAACTCCTCGAAGAAGACCAGACCACCGGACACAAAGCATTCCGCTTTGTCAAAGGTCCCTTATTTGCCAACATCATCCTTGCCGATGAAATCAACCGCACCCCGCCCAAAACTCAGGCCGCCTTATTACAGGCCATGCAAGAACACGAAGTCACCGCCGGGGGAGGAACCTTCCGCCTCGAAGAACCATTCTTTGTCTTAGCCACCCAAAATCCCATCGAACAGGAAGGCACTTATCCCCTGCCCGAAGCCCAACTCGACCGCTTCATATTTAACCTGTGGATCGATTATCCCACCCAGGAAGAAGAACGCGCCATTGTCAAAGCCACCACAGGTGCCCAAACCCACGACGTGCAGCCCGTAATCAACGCCGAACAAATTCGCAACCTCCAGCAACTCATCCGCAAAGTTCCAGTAGCCGATCACATCGTAGATCACGCGGTAGATCTCGTCCGCAAAACCCGCCCTCAGAACGCAGACACATCCATCGCCAACATGCTCAGATGGGGCGCCGGTCCGCGCGCCTCTCAATGCCTCATCCTGGGCGCCAAAGCGCGCGCCGTACTCAGTGGACGCTATGCACCCTCTATCGACGACGTATCTTTTGTCGCCAAACCCGTCTTGCGCCATCGCCTCGTCACAAATTTCAACGCCGAAGCAGAAGGCATCACCCCGGTCGATCTCATCGATCAATTGTTAAAAGAATAGTCGATAGGTGCGGGTTTGAAACCCGCACCTATCGACAACTGGAGATTACCCGTGAACTTAAAAGGCCAGCGCGTCACAGTAATGGGATTGGGATTATTTGGCGGAGGCGTGGGAGCGGTGCGTTTTCTGGTACGCAAAGGCGCCGTGGTGACAGTGACGGACTTGCGCCCTGAAAAAGACCTGCGCACTTCGATAAGTGCCCTGAATGGATTACCCATCGCCTTTAAGCTGGGTCGGCACGAAGAAACAGATTTTCGGAACGCAGATTTAATTGTCGCCAACCCCGCGGTACCCCGGTCATCGCGATACTTGAAAATCGCAGAATCTGCGGGCGTACCCATTACATCGGAAATCTGCCTATTTGCCGCACGCTGTCCCGCGCCCACAATCGGCATAACGGGCAGCAGTGGCAAAACCACGACAACTGCGCTCATAGGAGAAATGCTCAAGCAAAAAGACAAACGCACGCAAATCGGCGGCAATATCGGAGGATCCCTGCTGGATGAATTGGACCTGCTACACGCCGATGTACCCGTCGTACTGGAACTATCGAGCTTTCAACTCGACCGATTGGGCGATTTGCCGTGGAGTCCCCACATCGCTGTTATAACCAATTTTGCGCCAAATCACATCGACATTCACGGATCTCTACAAGCGTATCGACAAGCCAAGCAACAAATCGTCAGGCACCAGACAAAAGGCGATTGGACAATTGTCAACGGAGAAGATGTCGAAGTGTCTCGTTGGACGGGCGCAGGGCAGCGGGTGGTATTTGCCGTTGAAGGCGAAGGGGATGTATTTGTCCGAGAGGGAAAAATTCAACACGCAATCGGAGGCGAAGCGCGAACCGTCTGTTCTGTAGATACCCTATCTTTGCGCGGTCGGCACAACCTCGCCAACGCGCTGGCAGCCACGGGTGCAGCGGTCATAAGCGGCGTATCTGAAGAAAATATCGCCGAAGTATTGCAGACATTTCAGGGAGTACCGCACAGATTGGAGCAGGTAGCAGAAGTGAACGGCGTTCTCTATGTGAACGACTCAATAGCCACGAGCCCCGACCGCACGCGGACAGCGCTCATGGCATTTGACAGGCCAATCGTACTGATCGCTGGCGGCTACGATAAGGGCATTGCATTTGAAAATTTGGGGGTGGCGATAGCGGAAAAGGTCGCACATCTGATTGTGATGGGCAAAACCGGGGAAGCAATTGCGGCAACAGCAAAAGGGAAAACCAATATTCACCGCGTAGAAAATTTGGAAGAAGCGATGGGTTGCGCGACAAGCCTCGCCGATGCTGGCGATGTGGTATTGCTATCGCCAGCATCGGCGAGTTACGACCAGTTTCGCAATTATGAAGAGCGCGGTGAGCGGTTTCGAGAATGCGTGGAAAAATTGAGAGATTAGCGTTTCGGTTCACGCATCTTCCGCATAGGGCATCAGCTTTCGCCCGCGCGTGGGATGGCGCAATTTTCGAAGTGCTTTTTCTTTAATTTGCCGAATTCGTTCGCGCGTCAGGCGAAATTGCTTGCCAATTTCTTCAAGCGTCATCTCTGTGCCGCCGCCCAATCCAAAATAGAGTCGGATAACTTTTTGCTCGCGTTCATCAAGGGTGCTCAAAGCGCTTGAGATTTCATCTTTCAGGGTATTTCGCAGCGTCATTGCATCCGGCGACTCTTGAGAGTTATCGGGCATCATTTCGAGAAGGCTATTTTCCCCATCGCCAAGAGACGTATCGAGAGACAAGGTGCGCTGCCCACTCGTGAGAATATCCGTAACCTGCTCCACCGGAATATCCAATTCTTCGGCAATTTCTTCTTCGGCAGTGCGCGTCGAAGGCTCTTGCTTCTGGTTGTTTTTACAGCGAGATATACGTCTGAGCAATTCCACGCGATTGAGTGGAAGACGCACGACCCGAGCGTGTTCCGCCAGTGTTTGTAAAATAGATTGGCGAATCCACCAAACAGCATAAGAGATAAACTTAAACCCTCTCGTCTCGTCAAAACGCTCTGCCGCTGTGATCAAACCGACGTTTCCCGCGCTGATGAGATCCACGAGTGGCACACCCTGATTTTGATATTCGTAGGCCACAGTAATCACAAAGCGCAGATTGGCTTCAATGAGTTTTGCCCGCGCTTTCTGATCGCCCTTGCGAATGCGAACAGCGAGTTCAACTTCCTCTGCGGAAGACAGAGGTTGAGACGAAGCTACATCTTCGAGGTAGTGATGCAGTGCATCTTTGGAGACACCTTTGGCTAATATAGGCAAAGCAATCACCTCATTAAAGAAAAAATAAAGGGGTTATTAAGTTTTGTTTATTAAACGTTCTGATATATAGTGATTTTACCACAAGAGTCAAGAAAAAAACACACAGCACGTCTTGGCAACTGAAAACGATTCCAGCTACCATATCTCAATCTGGCTGGTCGCTACGGTTTTGCAGTCAGTGGAAAATGTAAATGTCGCCCTGACGCACTTATTCTCCAACACATATGGATACCAGTAGGTGGCATCATCCCACATGGTATCAAAGGGCAGGTGATCAATTTCAAACCACACAGGGCGTATTTCCCCTGTTTCCGTTGGCTCACCTTTCCACCTGCGCCCAATAAAAATGCGGGTCGTGAGGCTCCATTTGGGACGGGCGGGAAAATAAAACGTCAAATGCCCGGCATCCACAAGGTCCTGAGGCGACATCACAACGCCTGTTTCTTCACGCATTTCGCGCACAGCGGCTGCACGCACCGTTTCGCCTGGCTCGATTTTTCCGCCAATACCCGTGTATTTCCCTGCGCCAAACCCGCGTTTTTTATAACCGAGCAAAACATGGGTTATGGGATCGTCCTTCACGAGCAATATCAACGTGGTGTGGTTCTCGATACGCATGCGACTACGGAATCAACAGCACTTTCCCCGTAGTCTGCCGACCTTCGAGGCGGTTATGTGCTTCAGCCGTATTTTCAAGAGAATGCTCTTCGCCAATACGCACATCCAGTTCGCCGTCTTGAATCCAGCCCATAACCTCGCGGGTGCGCTGGAGATATTCTTCGCGGGTCTGCGTGTAGCTATTGAGAGTCGGGCGCGTGAGATAAATAGACCCTCTTTGCGACAGAAGCAGAGGATCAATTGGCGGAACCGGTCCGCTGGCATTGCCAAAAAAGACCATATAACCGCGCGGTTTGAGACAATTTATGCTCTTCTCCCAGGTGGCTTTGGCAACGGAATCGTAAACAACTTCAACGCCCTGACCATCTGTGAGATTCAAAACTTCGGTCTCAAAATCCCGTTCGGTATAAAGAACAATATCATCGGCACCTGCCCCCCGTGCCAGAGTCGCTTTTTCTCTGGTAGATGTCGTGCCAATAACCCGCGCCCCGCGCATTTTTGCCATCTGTACGAGCAAAAGACCAACGCCTCCTGCGGCTGCGTGGATGAGGCAGGTGTCGCCTTCTCGAACCGGATAGGTACTATTGACCAGATAATGCGCGGTCAGCCCTTGCAACATCACTGCGGCTGCGGTTTTGGTGGCGACATCTGAGGGAATTTTGACCACCTCGGCTTCGTCTGCGACAACTTGCTCGGCATAAGAACCCTCCACACTCTTCCATGCCACGCGGTCGCCCTCAGTCAAATCCGAAACCCCTGCGCCCACCGCGTTCACGATGCCAGCGCCTTCCAGACCCAGCGTCAACGGCAAATCCAGAGGATAGAGACCTGTGCGATGATAAGTATCGATAAAGTTCACACCCGCGGCATCTATGGTAATCCGCACTTGTCCTTCGCCCGGATCTGCTACGTCAACATCCTCAAAACTCAAAACTTCTGTACCACCGTATTGCGATATGCGAATGGCCTTCACCTGAATCTCCTTTATGATAAGAATGAGAACCCTTTGACAAAAACGGCATTTTCAAAGTATATAGATATTACCCCAATTAGGCAATAGGAGGATAGAGTATATGTCATCACATCGAGATATGGAAACACAGTACTGCGCCGTTCGAGAAAACGCGGGGATATTCAACCGCAGTAAGCGGGGCAAAGTGCTTGCAGAAGGCGCGGATTGTCTGAGGTTTTTGCACGGCATGGTGACCAATACCGTTGAATCCCTCGCCGAAAATGAAGGCAATTATGCCGCAGTCACATCGGCGCGGGGACAAACGCTATTAGATATTTGGGTCCACCGCTTACAAGATTGTATCTATATGGAAACAGAACCGGGACTTGCGACAAAGTTAATTGAAACTTTGGACCGCTATCTGATCGCCGATGATGTCGCACTATCGGACGAATCCGACGCCTGGGCCATTTTTGGGGTACAGGGTCCCGCGGCCTATGAGTTGATCGGCCGGGTTGTCGGGCGCGTACCTGTTGACCTCCCCGAGCATCATACGATTATACGCGAATTTGACGACACCCCTATTTGGATCACGGCGCGGTCATACACGGGCGAATCGGGTTGTGATCTCCGCATTGCTCAAGACCAGGCCGAGTCATTGCGGCGGGCACTCGTTACAGCGGGAGGAACGCCAATCGGATCGCAAGTGGAAGAAATATTGCGGGTTGAAGCCGGTATTCCCCGTTATGGCGCCGAGATCGAAGAGTCAGTCGTCCCCCTCGAAGCTGGATTGAATCGCGCAGTCGATTTTGACAAGGGATGCTACATTGGGCAAGAAGTAATCGCCAAAATGCACTTTCGAGGACGTCCCCGCCGCTATCTAACGGGCTTATCATTGAGCGGCAATACGCCTGTTTGTGGCAATATTACAGTCAACGATAAAATCGTCGGACGGGTAACCACATGCGTGAAATCGCTCCACTTCAATCGCGTGATCGCCCTTGCCATCATCCGCCGGGGCTATCACGAGGCAGGACAACGCGTAATTCTGGACGACGGATCAGAGGCCGAAGTGGTCCCCTTACCATTTACAGCAAACTCCTTGACTTAACAAATGGAATTGTAAATATTAGCACCATGGCAAAAGACGTACTGAGAATAAAAAATATGGCTTTTTACGGCTACCATGGCCTGTTTGAAGAAGAGGCCAAACTCGGTCAAAAATTTGAAGTTGACGTAGAAATCTATGGCGATTTCAGGGGGGTTGCACACAACAATACGCCTCAGGTCGTAGATTATCCGCGCGTCTGTCAAGTAGTAGAGCAAGTGGTGACAGGCGAGCGATTTGGCCTCGTAGAAGCCCTGGCAGACCGCATCGCTGATGTTTTGCAGTCAGAATTGGGATTGACAAAACTCCTCGTGCGAGTGCGAAAACCCAATCCACCGGTCCCCGTCAATTTCGATGGCGTTGAAGTTGAAGTGAGGCGCGAAACGTGACCTACATTGGCATTGGTGCGAATTTGGGAAATCGGGAAAAAACGCTCCAGGACGCGACGGGTATTCTGGATGCAAAACCCGAAATCGCCGTTGTCGCTGCCTCTGCGGTCTATGAGACCGCCCCGATCGGAGTGATCGACCAGCCGTATTTTCTCAACGCAGTTCTGCAAGTCCATACCAGTCTCTCTGCGCGAAGTTTATTGAATTGCCTACTGGCAATTGAGCGCGAATTTGGTCGCGTGCGTCAGACGCGGTGGGGACCGCGCACCCTGGACCTCGATATTTTATTTTACGGCGAAACCGTCATCAATCAGCCGGGCTTACAGGTGCCACACCCACACCTGCACGAGCGCGCATTCGTCCTGATACCGCTTTGCGATCTCAAACCCGATCTCAAACATCCCGTTTTAGATCAATCAATTCAATTTTTGACCGATTCCCTGGGCATGGATTTGCCCGTGCGAAAAATTGAAGGTCTCAATTTGATCATGAAAAAATAAGACCAGGGGATTTAGCATTGCAATATATAGCTATTGAAGGAGTAACAGGTGTGGGGAAAAGGCGATTGGCCCGTCTGCTGGGGCGTCGTCTAAATGCCCGCCTGATGCTTGAAGAACCCGAAGAAAATCCCTTTTTGCCTTTGTTCTACGAGGCTCCTGACCAATATGGCTTTCAAACTCAGGTCTTTTTTATGCTAAGCCGCTATCGACAGCAACAAGAACTACACCAGATGGATTTGTTTGAAGAAGCTGTGATCAGCAATTTTATTTTTCAAAAAGATCGCATCTACGCCAACGTGACACTCAATGATACGGAATTTGCCCTCTATGAGCGACTGTCCGAAACATTGAGCGAAAAACTTCCCCGTCCAGATCTGGTGATTTATTTACAAACCACAGTCAATCATCTAATGCGGGGCATAAGACTCCATGAACGCGGATATGAAAGAGAGATAACAAAAGACTACGTCTCCAAGTTATTAGAAGCGTATAACCAGTTTTTCTTTCATTATTCGATAGCACCGCTACTCGCAGTCAATGTATCGGAGGTCGATTTTGAAAACCGCCCAGAACACCTGGAAGATTTACTGGCACAAATTAAATCGCCTCCGTCTGGAACCCGTTATTATCGACCAGCACACCTGGAAGCTGGCAAGACGAGGCGGACCTGACTTATGGGATCGCGGGTAAAACCAGAAACCCTCGCGCTGATGAAACAACGAGGCGAAACCATTGCGATGTTGACCTGTTACGATCATCCCACGGCTGTTTTTCAGGATGCTGCGGGTGTCGATGTCATCTTCGTAGGAGACTCGGTTGGCGTCAATGTGTTGGGGTATAAAAACCCACAGCAGGTGACAATGGATGATATGCTTCACCACACGCGCGCGGTGCGGCGCGGAGTAGTGAGTGCTCTATTGATGGCAGATTTGCCCTATCGATCTTACGAAACACCAGAGCAAGCAATAGAAAATGCGCGGCAATTGGTTTCTGCCGGTACAGAAGTGGTTAAACTCGAGGGAGGGCGCAATATAACGCCCCAGGTCGAGGCGCTCGTCGCCGAGGGCATTCCCGTGGTCGGGCATGTGGGCTATACGCCCCAAACGCGCACGGGTAAGCGTCCCGTGTTTGGCGATCGCGCCGAAGAAGCACTCGATGTCCTGTACGATGCCGATGCATTGGCGTCTGCTGGCGCGCTGGCCGTAGTTTTAGAATGCGTGCCCGAGCGCGTCGCCGAAGTCGTGACCAAACGAGTGTCCATGCCAACCATTGGAATTGGTGCCGGGCGTGTATGCGATGGACAAGTGCTGGTTGCACACGATATGCTGGGCGTTTACAAAAGCCATTATCGGTTTGTCAAAACATACACCGATCTCAAAAGGGAGATGCATCAGGCATTTGCAGACTATGTCGCAGATATCAAGTCGCGTCGATTTCCAGAAGACAAACACCGTTTTAAAATAACGAGCGCGGAACTGCGCCGATTTAGAGCGCGGATAGACAGATAATGGCCGTAAAAATTATAAAAACCGTCCGCGAGATGCACTGCGCAGCAGATCGTATCCGACAGGCAGGCCTGCGCATCGGGCTTGTACCCACAATGGGATATCTGCACGAAGGACATCTCAGTCTCGTACGCCAGGCATTAAAAGTAGCAGACCGGATTGTGGTAAGCATTTTTGTCAACCCGCTGCAATTTGGTCCCACCGAAGATCTCGCAGCCTATCCAAGAAATCTCGATCGGGACCTGAAATTGCTCGACCAACACGGCGTACATCTCGCGTATTTGCCCGATAAAAAAGAAATATATCCCGGAGATTTTGCAACATCGGTGCGCGTGGCAAAGCTGACCGAAAGGCTGTGTGGCGCAAGTCGTCCGGGGCATTTTGAAGGTGTGACAACAATCGTCACCAAACTATTTGCAGCGGTAAAACCCCATGTAGCTGTCTTTGGACAAAAAGACGCGCAACAAACAATAGTCATTCAACGCCTGGTGCGCGATCTCAACCTGGATGTGGAGATACAGATGGCCCCCACAGTGCGCGAAGCGGACGGATTGGCGATGAGTTCGAGAAATGCTTATTTAAGTGCTGAAGAACGGCGCGAAGCTCCCGCGCTTTACCGCGCATTGATGGTGGGACAAAAAATGATCGGTCAGGGCGAAAGGCGTACCCAAAGGGTCATTGAAGCCATGCGCGATGTCATTGAACCTCAGCGCTGTGCAGAAATCGACTATATCGAAGTCGTCGATGCAAAAAACCTCACACCCGTTGCCGAGCTAAAAGACTCCATCTTACTGGCCGTGGCTGTGCGGTTTGGCAATGCACGTCTGATAGACAACGCACTGGTTCACATCAAATGATTTTTCCAGATATATATCAAGTTGTTGTAAGTATTTATGTTATATAAAATAAACGACTTGTATAAGGACTTGACGCCTCTATGGTAGTTCATTATATTTTGATTTCAAACTCGATAATGGTATCGCAATTCATTTCTAAAGTACTCATCTCTAAACAAGGAGTTCCAAAATGGCATATCAATTGCCCGACTTGCCCTATGCTTATGATGCACTCGAGCCACATATTGACGCGCGGACGATGGAAATTCATCATTCCAAACACCACAATGCCTATGTGACCAATCTCAATGCCGCACTTGAGGGGCATGATGACCTGGCAAATCAGTCTATCGAAAGTTTGATCACCAATCTGGACAGCGTACCAGACGATATCCGCACGGCTGTTCAAAACAATGGCGGAGGCCATGCCAACCACAGTTTGTTCTGGACGATTATGAGCTCCGATGGCGGAGAACCAGGAGGTGCAGTTGCCGATGCCATTGTCGCCGATTTTGGCAGCATGGGAGCTGCGAAAGAAGCATTTGTCACCGCTGCAACAACGCGCTTTGGAAGTGGGTGGGCCTGGCTTGTGGTCAAAGACGGCAAACTCGATATTTTGAGCACTGCCAATCAAGATAATCCGATCATGACAGGTGACGGAACGCCCATTCTCGGCCTCGATGTGTGGGAGCACGCTTATTATCTCAAGTATCAGAATTTGCGTCCCGATTATATTGAAGCCTGGACCAACACAATTAACTGGGACGAAGTCAATCGCCGTTACGAAGCTGCGCTATAAGTCTTTCCAAAGGATATGAGAAATGGGTATTACTGTAGGTGACCATGCACCAGATTTTACGCTGAAATCAAAAGCTGGTGACGATATGAACGATATTTCTCTGAGCGATTACAGAGACGAAAAAAACGTCGTGATTTTATTTTTCCCACTGGCTTATACCGGCGTTTGTACCGACGAAATGTGCTCGGTCAGTGGTGGTTTGGCCGATTACGACGCACTCGATGCACAGGTCTTGGGCATCAGTGTAGATAGTCCCTTTGCTCAGGAAGCATGGGCAAAGGAAAACGATATTACCGTCCCCTTGCTCAGCGATTTCAACAAAGAAGTCAGCGCGGCTTATGGATCGCAATTCGAGGATTTGATTGGATTTAAGGGCGTGGCAAAACGTTCGGCTTTTGTAGTAGATAAAAGCGGTGTGGTACGCTTTGCTTCTGTGTCCGACGATCCAACCGAACTGCCCGATTTTGATGCGATCAAAGCGTGTCTGCAAGCGTTGAGTTAATGGAGGCATTATGGTTCGCGTCACAGAAACAGCAGCGGGCAAAATAAAAGAACTCCTGGACCGAGACGGACGTCCCGAAGATCATGGTTTGCGCTTGAAAGTAATCGGCGGCGGATGTTCCGGCCTTCAATATCAGCTCGATTTCGACGAGACAGCCCGCACAGATGACAGCGTGATTGAAGCCTATGGCGTTCGGGTTTTTGTCGATATGAAAAGCGCGCTCTTTTTGACAGGTACTGAACTGGATTACGACGATGGTCTGATGGGAACGGGATTTCGATTTAACAATCCCAATGCCACAAATCAGTGTGGATGTGGGGAATCGTTCAGCGTTTGAACATCGTTTTGCAGAAATGCCAATGTGCAGAAGGGAGGGGTCGTCTCGCGATTCCTCCCTTTTGGGTCCTTTAAAATATTTGGGTCACTACATAACCCCTCTATCGCTTTAAGCAGCTTCTGAGGAACAAAAACGCATGACGTCTATTTTTTACATACTTTTTCTTATTTGCGATGCGTATAACGCATCGGCGCAGTTTGTGCAGAAGCTTTTTGGAAACATCTTCAAACGCACCTGCGTTATGGATATAAAACCGGATTTGAATCTTGACAGGAGGCTCCAATGGACATGCTATTTCAGGGAGCTTCAATGGCAACGAACATTATCATCTATCTGGCAGTTGCCATTGCCCTTATTACGTTTGGAATCGGGTGGTTTGTTGGCACCCGCATTAGAGATCGAAAAATGCGAGATATTGAGCAACAGGCAGAGAAACGCGCAATCAAACTCGCGAAAAACGAAGACCGGGATCGCAAGGCTGCTTTTTTAGAAATTAAAAATAGCTGGTATGAAGAGAAGGCCGAAATTGAAAAGTCTTTTGATCAAAAACAGCGTACCTTAGATCGCCGAAAAGACGAATTGCACGAACAAGAGACGCGCCTCGCAAAACAAGCCGAAGTTACAAGCCAGCGCGAAAAGACCTTAACACGACGGGAACAAGAAGGGAATCAAAAAGCCGTCCGTTTGGAGAAACGAGAACTGGAATTGACCGATATTCTCGATCAGCAACGGGCGCAATTGGAGCGTATTTCGGGCATGAATGCCGACCGCGCCCGCGAGATGCTGCTCGAAAACATCCGAAATTCACTGCGGCAGACAGCAGCAAATATCGGCCGAGAAATTATCGATCACGCCAGGGAACGAGCCCACCGTGAGGCCAAGAAAATTCTGGCGCAGGTAATAGAACGCTGTTCCACCGATCAAACCGTTCAGTCATCCATATCGGTTGTCACATTGCCCGATGATCATATCAAGGGGCGGATTGTCGGCAAAGAGGGGCGCAATATCATTGCTTTTGAAGCCGCCACGGGTGTGAAAGTCATTGTAAACGATACGCCCGAGGCGGTTGTCTTATCCAGCTTTGATCCGGTCAAGCGCGATGTGGCGCGCCTGTCTATGGAGCAATTGGTGCGCGACGGCCGCATCAATCCAAGCCGCGTTGAAGCGGTTGTTGCCAACTGCGAAAAAAAGATCTACTCACTTATTGCCGAAGAAGGCCGTCAGGCAGTGCGCGAATTGAGTATTGAATCATTGCATCCAGAACTGGTCAAACTGGTCGGGAAGCTCAAGTATCGCACGAGTTATGGGCAAAGCGTTTTGGGGCATTCTAAAGAAGTGGCTTTTTTAGCCGGTGCAATGGCAGCAGAATTAGGCATGGATGAAAAACTCGCGCGGCGATGTGGACTATTGCACGATATCGGCAAAGCCGTGGACCAGGAACTCGAAGGAAAACACACCGATATTGGTGCGCATCTGGCTGGCAAATACGGCGAGGGCCCGGAGGTTATCAACGGCATTTTTTATCACCATGGCGAGGCAGAGGCTTCCACCCCGCTTTCGTTTTTGGTCAAAGCAGCCGATGCGATTTCTTCATCGCGGCCCGGTGCTCGGCGCGACGATGCCGAAGGGTATATCAAACGGGTGCGCGATTTAGAGGAAATGGCGCAATCCTTCGATGGTGTGCGCGATGCTTATGCCATCAATGCTGGACGCGAAGTGCGCGTGCTGGTCAATGCCGGGCACGTAAACGACGAACAGGCCAAAGATCTGTCCTTTGCAATTGCCGAGCGCATTCGCGAGGAAATGACCTATCCGGGCGAGGTTCAGATCACAGTAATTAGACAAATAATTGCCACAAATTGGGCTGGCCGGTCTGGCAAACGCATCCCGCGCAGTCGAAGCCGACGCTACGGCCGGCGCGGGCGCAATAGCAATTACCGCTCGGGAACTTCTTCACGGGCCAGCGCGTAATCCCATGTCTGACGGTTATTCCACGATTTTACGGGATCACTTTGAACATCCCAAAAATGTTGGCGCATTGGACACCCCCGATGCAATTGGATTTGCAGAAAATCCAGCTTCGGGTACGACCCTATCCCTGCATCTCGCCATCAAAGACGGCATTATTGACCGCGCTCTTTTCCGTGCGCAGGGATGTGCTGCAACCATTGCTTCGGGATCTGTGCTCACGGAATGGGTGATTGGCAAAACGCCCCATCAAGCTTGCAAAATCGCTCGTGCCGATATCGAGACTGCACTTGACGGCTTGCCCCCGACGCGAAAACACGCCGCTGATCTGGCAGTAGATGCAGTTCACAATGCACTTGACAAACTGGCTCGTCAGACCTGAGAATCACGGGGCAGGGCATTGTTGTGTCCTGCCCTCTATTTTTGGAGTACCTGCATGACCCATCGGATTAAGGACGCGGCACGGCGTTTGGGATTTAATCCCGTGGGGATTGCATCGGCAGATCCCCCGCAACACTGGGCGTTTTATCAAAAGTGGTTGGGGATGGGCTACGCAGGCGAAATGGAGTATTTGGCACGCAATCTGGATCGGCGGTCAGATATTCGCCAAATCCTTCCAGACGCAAAATCAGTACTGTGCGTGGGGCTCAATTATCAGCCCCATTCCGATGGGCCTGACAACAGTGATGCACCTGAGGGGCAGATTGCGCGCTATGCCCGTGGCGATGATTATCACACCGTCATGAAAGACCGCTTATTTGAATTACTGGCCGAAATCCAAAAAATAGAACCCTCAGCGGAAGGGCGGGTCTATGTCGATACCGGGCCTGTTCTGGAGCGCGATTTCGCCGCCCGAGCCGGGCTGGGCTGGTTTGGAAAACACACCTGCTTAATTGACAAAAGCCGCGGATCCTGGTTTTTTTTAGGTGAGATTATTCTGAATCTCGATCTCGAAATCGATCGTCCACAACCCGATCACTGCGGCACCTGTACGCAGTGCCTGGATGCGTGTCCAACAGATGCCATTCCAGAACCTTATGTTGTGGATTCGCGGCGGTGTATTTCCTACTTGACTATTGAATTGAAAGGCGCTATTCCGCGGGATTTGAGATCGGATATGGGCAACTGGGTCTTCGGATGTGATATCTGTCAGGAAGTATGCCCATGGAATCGCAAACACGCAAAGCCGACTTCTGAAAATGCTTTTCAGGCACGCGAGGGTTTGAATGCACCCGCGCTGACCGACTTGCTGCACATGGATCAAGAGACTTTTTCAAAGCGATTCAAAAACAGTCCGATAAAACGCGCCAAACGGCGTGGATTACTGCGCAATGTTGCCGTGGCATTGGGCAATGTGGGAGGCAAATCTGAAGTTCCCACCCTAACAGATGCCCTGAAAGATGACGAGCCGCTCGTACGACAACACGCAGCCTGGGCACTGGGCAAAATTGGAGGCGGGCGGGCGAGACGGGCACTCGACAAAGCACTGATGTGCGAACGCGATGCAGAAGTAATCAAAGAGATGCGTTTGGCAAGAAAAAAAATAAAAAGGAAACGAACGTGAGCGCATTGCTCGATATTGAATTAGACGGTCGCGCCGTACAAACCGATATACCTGTCGCGCCCATGTCTGGGCAAAAGGTTTTTATCGAGACATACGGTTGCCAGATGAATGTATCGGATACAGAACTGATGATGGGCATTTTAAAGCAATCGGGTTATATCTCTGCCCGTCGCCCAGAAGATGCCGATGTCATTGTGCTGAATACCTGCGCGATACGCGAACACGCCGAAGAGCGAATAAGGGGCAGATTGGGACAATTGCGCAGGCTGAAGTATCGGCGTCCAGACCTGATTATGGGGGTATCGGGATGCATGGCCAAACACGTTTCAGAATCCCTGATGAACGACGCGCCCTATGTCGATCTCGTCGTGGGGCCAGATTCGTATCGGCGCCTACCCGAACTCATTGCCGAAGCGCGTGGCGATTCAGCTCTGGATGTGCGTTTGGATCGCGGCGAATATTATATGGACATCAACCCCTTGCGCGAAGAGGGCAGCAATGCCTGGATCACCATTATGCGCGGATGCGATAAGTTTTGCACATTCTGCATCGTGCCCTACGTGCGCGGCAGAGAGCGCAGTGTACCGGCACGCGAAATTGTCAGACAAGCTCATGCCGCTGCCGATGCGGGTTTTCGAGAAGTCACCTTATTGGGCCAAACCGTCAATTCTTATCGTGATGACACCTGCGATTTTGCCGATTTACTCTCGATGATTGCGCGCATAGACGGCATTGACCGCATTCGCTTTACCTCGCCTCATCCGAGTGATTTCTCTGAAAAATTCATTGAAACGATGGCGCGTGAAAAGAAAATTTGTCGCTTTATTCATTTGCCCGTGCAGTCCGGGTCAAACCGCGTTCTGGAAGCGATGAAACGCAGCTATACAATCGAAGAATATCTCGCCCTGGTCAATGATTTGCGCAACGCAATGCCAGATCTGTGTTTGAGTACAGATATCATCGCTGGCTTTTCCGGCGAAACACAAACCGACTTTGAGGCTACGCTGGCATTAATGGCGCAGGTGCGTTATGATTCCGCATTTATGTTTAAGTATTCCGCGCGAAAAGGCACGGTCGCCTTCCGCGAGATGCCCGATACGGTATCAGAAGAGGAAAAGGTGCAAAGGCTCGAAACCATTATTTCACAACAAAATCGCATTTCTGAAGAAATCAATGCGACTTATATCGGTCGCACCCTTGAGGTTTTGGTACAGGGAGATGCCCGCAAAGGTGAGGGTTTGGCCGTGGGAAAATCCGATGGCTTCAAGACGGTCGTATTTCCTCGAGAGGGCGTTGCAGACAACGCGCTAACCAATGTCGAAATTACCCAAACGACCTTGCGCACACTGACCGGGCGGAGGGTGCAATGAATGGTCTGATGGACATTGCAGCACCTCCTGTGCGCCGAAGGCGACTGCCCGAATGGTTTCGCGTACCAGCCCCAGGCAGTGAGGGATACCGCGCATTGAAAAACTTAATGCGCGGGTTAAATCTCCATACAGTCTGCGAAAGTGCGCGCTGTCCCAATATCGGCGAATGCTGGAACTCGGGCACGGCGACATTTATGATTTTGGGAGATGTGTGTACGCGGAGTTGTGGATTTTGCGCGGTAAAAACCGGTCATCCAGAGGGCCTTGATACCGAAGAGCCCGAACGGGTCGCCAAAGCCGTGCAGACTATGGGATTGCGTCATGCAGTGGTCACATCGGTAAATCGCGATGAACTCCCGGACGGGGGAGCGCACATTTTTGCCGAAACCATATATGCGATCCGGCGGTTGTGCAGACACACAAAGGTCGAAGTCTTGATCCCGGATTTTCAGGGCAATTGGCAGGCATTGCGCGTGGTCATAGAAGCAGCACCCGATATCTTGAACCACAATGTCGAAACCGTACCCCGCCTGTATAAAACCATGCGTCCCCAGGCAAAATACGACAGGTCGCTAACACTTTTGAAACGGGCCAAAGCGATGGGGCGCGGTATGCCCACAAAGTCGGGTATTATGGTCGGCGCGGGCGAAACCATAGTCGAGGTGCGCCAGACGATACGAGATATCGCAGATTGCAAAACAGATATTCTCACGATAGGCCAATATCTGCAACCGTCTGCCCAACACGTCCCTGTGGCGCGCTTTTATCATCCCGATGATTTTTTGGATCTCAAACAATTCGCGCTCACACTGGGCTTTCGACATGTCGAATCCGGCCCACTGGTGCGCAGTTCCTACCATGCCGCCGATCAAGTGACTTGATAACTCTTGATTCCATTCTTTCAACTCTTTATACTGTCTTAAATTCCAGCCGGGGAATTGTTATATATACACCTGGAGGATCGTCATGCGTTCCATAAAATGGTATGTTGTACTGGTTGCCACCTGTTTTTGCGGGGCAACGGCATACGGGCAAGAAGATGCGCCAATATATCGAGATATGCCTTTGCGCTCAAAGGGCGAGTTGCGCGTTTTTGCCGAAACTGCTGCATTTCGGGGACCTCAAAACCTCACGCGCCTGGAAGTCTATACATTAATAGATGCGCGACAATTGCAGTTTGTACCCGAAGGCGGCAAATACGTATCCCAAATTGACTTTGAGCTTTCTCTTCAAGATTCTGCGGGAAATCCCACAGTACAAGAGTTGTGGACGCGAAATGTTTCGGTGGCAAATATCCGAGAATTAAAACAAAATGGCGCACTGGTGCGCGATATCATCGCCGTTGATATTGCACCGGGTCCCTACAAAATGACGCTGACAGCCGAAGATATTTACGGAGATATTTCAGGCACCTGTGAAGGGAATATGCGCGTGCGCCATTTTGAAGGCACTGCGCTGGTCGTAAGCGATGTGGTATTCGCTTCGGAATTAAAAAAAGCCGAAGCTGTCGGGCGCTTTGTCAAAAATGGATGGCACGTCGTGCCCAATACAACGCGGTTCTTCCGCACAGGTAAGCCAATTCAGATCTACTTTGAGGTTTACAACTTCAAGGTCATGTCCGACAATCCCAATGATTCATTTGTTTTAGGATATAGCTTGCTCGACACCGCCGATGTCATTGTCAAATCGTATCCGGCAAAGCGATTGCTCAAGCCCGGGGAAAGCGTGGTAAAAACAGAAATCCTGGAAACAGAGGGACTATCTGGCGGCGCGTACGATTTGCAAGTCGAGTTATTTGACCGCGGCACGCGCGAACATGTGCGGCACAAACGCAAAGTCTTCCTCCTTTCAGATGAAAATGAAAATCCACAATTGACAGAAGCGCAACAGGAGCAATTGCGATATTTTCAAACCATTCATCACATTGCGTCTGAAAAAGATATCAATCTTTACAAATCTTTGCCAACACAGGCGTCGAAAATGAAATTTCTCCACGCATTTTGGAAAAAATTGGATCCAACTCCGGGCACGCCCTTAAATGAACGGCTTCAAGACCATCTGAGTCGCATGAAATACTCCGATGATACGTTCACATCGCAGCCGGGCAAGCGGGGATCGGATACGGATCAAGGACGCGTTTATATCAAATACGGGCCGCCCAACGAGCGCGACTATACCACATCGGTAGCTATGGGAAAAGCCATAGACACCTGGATTTACGAAAAGTCGGGACGGTATATTTTTGAATTTTTTGATCGCCGCGGAACCGGCGTTTACGAATTGGTACATTCGACCATGTCGGGCGAAATCTACAATCCCGAATGGCGAAACACAGCATTTTAAAGGATATTGATGGATCCTCGATTTACACTTGAAAAAGGGCCCGGCATTTTTACGGGCAATGAATTGATTGTCAAGGGTAGCCTCGAAGGCGGCATGGGATTGATGACGGGATATCCCGGCTCACCCGTGGCAGAAGTATTTGATGCTGCAGAGCGCATCCGCGAGTTGTTGGTGGAAAAAGGCGTGATGGTGCAAATTGCCAACAACGAGGCCCTGGGGGCTGCGCGTCTCAATGGAGCACAGATGGAATCCATTCGCGCCATCGCAGTGATGAAAAGCGTGGGCGCGCATGTCGCTTCAGACGCGCTGGCACTGGGCAATATGGCCGGAACAGGTGAGGGTGCTGCTGCGGTTGCTGTATTTGGCGATGATACGTGGTCTGAAGGTACACAAGTGCCCGCGGATTCTCGTTTTATCGCCAAACATTTGTACATGCCCATATTCGAACCCAGCACCTTTCAGGAAATGAAAGACTGGATCAAAGTAGCCTTTGAGTTGTCCGAAAAAACCCGGCTTTATATCGCCTACCTCGTGACATCCAATCAGGCAGATGGCGGGGGTACTGTTGAGGTACACGCAAACCAGTTTCCCGAAAAAACATTTAACCACCCCATCCGCCTGGATCCACAGACGATTTCTCCAGATGATCGGGTGATTATTCCACCACATACTGTAATAAAAGAACAGGAGGTCCTCGAGCAGCGTTTTCCCAAGCTGCTCACCCTTGCAAAAGAATACGGGCTGAATCGAATTTTATATCGGCCAGACTCTGGCAAAAAGCGGATCGGCTTTGTCACCAGCAGTTTGGCCTATTGTTATTTGGAACACGCGCTCAATATGGTTGGGTTGGGGGGCAGCATTCCCATTTTGAAATACGGGATTACCTATCCAATTGATTCGGAGATTTTGCGCGAATTTACAAATATGGTCGATGAAATTTACGTGGTGGAAGAAAAACGCGGTTTTCTGGAAGAACAAATTGCCACTGCCTTGCAAAACCTGTATCAAGCCGGCAAAACAAATGCGTTCCGGATATGGGGCAAACGCTTTCCTCATGGACGCGGTTTTCCCGACAGTTGTGGCCTGAACCCGAGCATCACACTCAATGTGCTGGCCCCAATGTTAAAATCGCTCGACGACCCCACAGTACCTGTAGATGCCAGGCGCATTGACACCGTTGTAGCCCTGATGGCACAAACAGAAACTTATGACCTGAGCGCATCGGTTCGCACACCCTCGTTCTGCCCGGGCTGCCCGCACCGAGATTCAGCCAGCGTGCTGGACAAGATGATCGACGATTTTCAAGATGGCGATTACATGCAGCGCAAGCACAGCACAGATCCGATGGATCTGATTTTTCACGGGGATATCGGATGTTATTCCCTGCTGAAATACGAGCCATTTAACCGGCTGATGCACAATTTGTCGGGAATGGGACTCGGTGGTGGCACGGGTGCGGGTATCGATCCTTTTATCGACAACAAACAACTCGTATTCATGGGCGATTCGACATTTTTTCATAGTGGAATGGCGGCGATTTCCGATTCGATTAAACACGGGCAAGATATTACCTATGTCATTTTAGACAATAAAACCACGGCAATGACGGGGCATCAGCCCACGCCAGGGGTAGATATCGACCTGATGGGACGCTCGACCTTTGCCCAGGATATTGAACAGGTCGTGCGCGGTTTGGGGGGCGGTACAAACGGCCCGGTGATGGTCGCCCGCATGAACCCGGCAAACCGGGAGGCATATCGCGATGTCCTGGAACAAGCACTTCTAAAAGACGGCGTCAAAATTGTCATTGCCGACAAAGAGTGCGGCATAACATATCACCGTCGCGTGCGCGCAGAGCAGATTCAGACCGTTCGGGAAAAGGGATTTCTGTCGGAAGAAACCCACATCAACATCACGCCAGAAGTCTGTGAATATTGCCTGGAATGCACGCAGGCAACCGGATGTAGCGGCTTGACCGTAGAAGAATCGCTTCACGGTCCAAAAGTCGCGACCGATCTGTCTTTGTGCGTTGCAGATGGCGCGTGTACAAAAGTCGAAGTTGCCAATGGCGATAAAACGTGTCCCTCTTTTGAAAGCCTGACAATTCATCGATCGCGCGCGCCCGAAGTACAAACCGAGTCGATTGATCTATCGAATATTCCCGAACCCGAATGCCGCGACTTTGATACGGCGTGGTACGCGTATGTGGCTGGCGTAGGCGGCATGGGCATCAATACCATCTCTGCGATTATCGCCGTTGCAGGCGCGAAACAGGGATATACCGTTCGATTTACCAACAAAAAGGGACTGGCTATCCGCAATGGCGGCGTGTATTCGCACGTCAGTTTTACCAAAGACGAGCGGGTGATTTCGCAATTGACGCCCTATGGACATGCAGACTTGCTATTGGGATTGGACATTCTGGAGGCCGTACGCGGATTAGATCCGAATGGAACCGGTCGCGTAGGCAGCCCTCAGCGCACCACAGCTGTCGTAGAAACCGGCAAACGCGAAACTATTTTGTCGATGATTGGACGAGACGATTTTGATACAGATCATCTGGAGGATATGTTGCGGCGTTATACCAATCCCGACACGTATTTTGGGATGGACCTCGGCGAAATCTCCGAACGATATCTGGGCAATAAAATCTATGCCAACAGCATCTTGCTGGGCGCGGCATTTCAACGGGGGGCACTGCCCCTCACGCTGGAAAATATCCGCTGGGCGATGAAGCAAAATATCAAATCGAATGAACTCGAAGCCAATCTCAAAGCATTTGAGATGGGGCGCAAAGCCGCTCTGGATCCCGATGCATTTTTCAAACCCAAACTCGTAACCACATACAGAGATCTCATCGACGATAAAGCGAAAATTTTGGCAAAAACGCGGGGCGAAAAATTGACCGAAACCTATCGCACCCTCTCAGAGACAGTCGCCGACTGGTCTCTTTCTGACGCGACAAAATTGCAATTTGCCCTCGGCGTTTACGACCTCATCCAATGGGACGGCGTCGAATACGCGCAGTCCTATATCGTCCGCGTAAAAAGGATTTACGACCGCGACAATGCCCAACATCAGTATCGCGCAACCGATACCGTAGTGCGCTTTCTCGCCCGCGTGATGGCTTATAAAGATGAAATCTATGTGGCCCATCTATTGACAAGCGAGGAAAAGTATCGCCGCGATCGCGCGCGTTACGATGTCGATCCAGATCGCGGCGACCGGATTTCTTACAGGCATTTAACCCGCCCGCATTTCACCGTCCTGGGACTGGACATCAGATTCGATATTCAAACCCGCGACTGGATGCTCAATCTCATGAAGCGCGCGCGCTTTTTACGCAGACTTCCGGCCTGGCACCGCGAAGAAAAAAACTATCGAGACTGGTATATCGATCTGGTAGATGCTTTTGATTTTCACAGTGCCGAGCGATACGATACTTATGTGAAAGCGCTACGCCTCCCCGACGACGTGCGGGGCTACCGCGAAGTAATCTGGCCCAAGATGGCCGCTGCCAGAAAAATGGCTGACTACTGGCTCAATGGCAAAGGAACACCCCCCAAACTCGACCGCGAGGTTCTCGACATCGAGCCTGTAGTCGAAAACGCTTAGACTATCTGCCACTCCACAAAACGAGATTTTCTTGAACCAAACGCCTTGGTTGATTATATTTCACATTCGCAATTTTCTGAATAAAACGCATAATTCAAGGAGGATGTATTTTGAGCACCAATGACTGGAGAACACACAACGAATCGGGCAGCAAGCGCGTAGTCGTAACCAAAGAATTGCCCGGCGACCGCTGGCTTGAGATACTCACGGCGGCTGATTGCCGCGTGGAGATTGGCACATCGACGGAAATTTTAAGTGTCGAAGAAATCAGAGACAAAATCGGCGATCAATGCGATGGCGTAATCGGACAGTTGACGGAAAAGTGGGGCGAAGAACTGTTCACCGCCCTCAAGAATGCGGGAGGCAAAGCGTATTCCAACTATGCCGTGGGATACAATAATGTAGATGTTGGCGTAGCGACAAAATACGGCATACCGGTGGGCAATACGCCGGGTGTATTGACCGAGACCACCGCGGAAATGGCCGTCTCCCTCACCTTTTCAGCAGCGCGTCGGGTAATCGAAGCCGATGCTTTTATGCGCGCCGAAAAATATCACGGCTGGTTGCCCACGCTTTATCTGGGCGAATTGATGACCGGGAAAACAGTTGGCGTAATCGGCGCTGGTCGCATCGGCTGTGCGTATGCCAAAATGATGTCCGAAGGGTTCAAGATGAACGTGGTTTATTTTGACCCGTATCCCAATGAATATATGGAAAATTATATCGCGGCTTATGGCGAGTTCTTAAAAGCTCAGGGCGATGAACCCATAACCTGCCAGCGTTTGGACTCGGTCGAAGACGTGTTGAGAGTTGCCGATGTGGTGAGCTTACATCCGCTATTGGATGACACCACCTTCCACCTGATGAACACCGAGCGTCTTGCACTGATGAAGGACAATGCGATACTCATCAACGCCAGCCGCGGTCCCGTCATCGACGAAGTCGCACTGGTCGCACACTGCCAAACCCATCCCGATTTCAAAGTCGGCCTCGATGTATTTGAAGACGAACCCCTGATGAAACCCGGGCTTAAAGAGTTGCCCAATGTGGTCATTGTACCGCATATTGCATCGGCGACAATATGGACCCGCTCGGGAATGGCCACTCTGGCGGCCTCGAATGTGGCTGGTGTTCTGAATGGATATGGTGCGTGGCAAGATCCGGACGGTGTGTTGCCCTTCCTCGGCGACAATCCCCCACAGGCAGCCCCCAGTATTGTCAATGCAAGTGAAGTCGGGCTTCCCGATTATGCATGACAAACACTGGTGTTAATCCAAAACGAGTCGGTTGCCCTATGTGATCGACTCGTTTTTTTTTGAGTTTTTATATGGCTATTGGACAGAGCAGGCGATTTTCAATCGCCCCCATGATGGATTGTACAGACCGGCACGAGCGGTATTTTTTGCGCCTGATCACCAAACGGGTTTTGCTATACACCGAAATGGTTGCCACCGGCGCAATCATACACGGCGACCGCACGCGTTTATTGGGATTTAATCCGATTGAACATCCCATAGCACTGCAATTGGGTGGAAGCGACCCCGCCGACCTCGCACTGTGCGCCAAAGTGGGAGAAGATTGGGGATATGATGAGATTAATCTGAATGTGGGATGCCCGAGCGATCGCGTACAATCGGGGCTTTTTGGCGCGTACTTGATGAAAGAACCCGAACGGGTACGCGATTGTTTAGGCGCAATGCGCGACGCGGTGAATATTTCCGTAACCGTGAAAACGCGAATTGGCGTTGACAATCGCGATTCTTACGAAGAACTGGTCCATTTTGTCCAGACCGTTGCCGAATCGGGATGCCGTATCTTTGCATTTCACGCGCGCAAAGCATGGCTTCAGGGTCTGAGTCCCAAAGAAAACAGAGAAATTCCGCCATTATCTTACGACATAGTCTATCGCATCAAACGCGATTTTCCAGATCTGGATGTCATAATCAACGGGGGGATTACATCGCTCGACGAAGCCGCCGCGCATCTGGCGCGTGTCGATGGCGTGATGGTCGGACGGGAAGCCTATTCAAACCCCTATTTTCTATCCGATGCCGACCATCGATTTTTCGGTGAGACTCGCCCAATACCTTCTCGGCATGAAATTCTGCACGCATATTTACCCTATGTCTCCGAGCAACTCGAACGCGGTACGCGATTGCACCATATTGCGCGACATCTCATAGGGCTATTTGCCGGCGTGCCGGGTGCAAAAACCTGGCGGCGATACATCAGCGAAAATGCGTACAAAAAAGATGCTGGAATCGAAGTATTAGAGGCTGCGGGCGAACTGGTTGGCTCACCCGAGCACATTTACTCCTTAGCTTCGAGTTGATCCACCAGGCGGATGGAGTGGATAACATCTCGCAGGTCGTTGTGAGGCACCTCGTTTTTATTGATACAATCGACAAAATGCTGGTGCATCGTCAAAACACCCTCGTAACTGGCGACATCATCCTCTTCAACGCCATCAACTTCCCATCCCCCCAGGGTACGCACCTGATTGTCTTCGTGAATCTCGATCTCCTGGGGAATCTTCATATAACACCCAATACCCACACCGTGCAGTTCAGAACGCAACACGCGCCCACCAGAAGCGCGATTGCCATGAATGGTACCGACCGCGTTATTCTCAAAACGTATAAGAGCCGTATAATTATTATAGCTCTCCCCGCCAAACTTGTCCTGATAGGCCGTCACTTTCACGGGTTCACTCCCGGCCATATAGCGCGTGAGATCGACAATATGGCAGACATCATTCCACAGAGTAGAAGTAAATTCTTTGCCATCGCCACCGAGCATCTGTTTGTTAAATGTCGTTACAATGGATGAAACGGGACCCTTTTCTGCCACGAGACGCATAGCCTCGCGCGTAACCGCTGTATAGCGCCGCTGAAACCCGACCGAGGCGAACACATTATTGGACACCGCCGCCTCGAGCAATTGCTCGGTTTCTTCGAGATTGGCGCCAGGTGGCTTCTCAATAAAAATGTGTTTGCCCGCATTCATACAATCAATAGCCGTCTGCAAAATCCATTTTTCATTCATAACGCAATAAATGATATCGAGATCGGCTTCGTCGAGCATCTTTTTGTGATCTGTATATACTTGCGGAAACTCGTATTTTTTTGCAACCTGATCCAGACGTTCTTCATCGAGTTCGCAAACCGCGCACATCTCGACATCCTGTTCCAGACGGTGGACATTTGGATAATGTGCGCCCTGACTGCGATTCCCAGCTCCGATAAATCCGGCTTTTAACATGTGATTCCTCCAAAGTAGTTGGTAAATAAGAGGTGAGATGTATTTATGCTTGCAGTCGCAAACAATGTCAAGTCGATTGTTGAGCGGATGTGAGAGCACTTTGATATTTCGTCTATTGGAGCTATAATTGTTTGGCTCAAGACAAGGAGGGCAATCATGGGATTTATCGATGTGGTAGATAAACACGTACAGGAGGTATTTGCGCGTTGTACACACAAAAACGGTACAATGCTGGCAGACGGCCTCGACCTATCGACCTCGCAGCCGCTGATTTGGGAAGGAAATATGCTTTCCAACCTCGCGTGTCAGCAGAACTTCTTGCGGGTTCTGGATGCATTGGGAACACTCACAGGGAACGACAAATACCACAAACGGGCAGATGAATGGATTGGCTGTGCGCTGGATAAAATTCACGATATAGAATCCGACCTGTTCTACTGGGGCGGCCATACAAGCTACGATCTCTTAACGGACGCACCAGTACTGGGCAATCACGAAATGAAGTGCGTCTATCCGCATTATGCGTACCTCTATAAAGTTCATCCCGAATGCATGCGCCGCTTTATCAAAGCGGTCTGGCACGCGCATATCTGGGATTGGCCCACCTTGCTCTTTAATCGACATGGAATTTACGAAGCGTGGCGTGAAAAGTGGGATGCAGAATTTGAAGGAGGTCCACTGCCAATTGTGGAAAATACTGCGCTCTCCTTTATCAACACGGGAAGCGATTTAATCCTGAGCGGGGCAATGTTACACGCACTTTCGGGTGATAAAACGCCTTTGAAATGGGCAAACCATCTACTTTCCCGATACGATCAAATTCGGCATCCCGAGGCGGGATTGGCGGGATATCAGTTTAATCACCGCGACCCCTGTCGGGTGAGAGAGTCGTTCAAACCACCATTTAGCGAACGGACAGATGTCAACGAAGTAACAGTTATCACCAATGGCGTAATTCAAACTCGATACGGACGAGCCGCCGTCACCTTTCTCAATGCCGCAGAGACTTTGGGCAGTGAAAAAGGCAAAGCATTTCTCGATGTGGTAACCGCGGATTTAGAAGCCCTGGCAACCCACTGTTATAATATCGATGACCACAGCTTTTATCCCGCAATCAATGACGGCACCCGCCTCTATCCAGAAAATAGCAATGAAGGAATCGGCTATTGTCCGCCCACAAAGCTGAGAAAAGTCCCTGCAAATGGACTGATGTTCTTATCTTACGCGCGGGCATACCATCTGACCGGTATTGTGCGTTTTCGAGAAATGGCTTTTTCCACAGCCCAGGGGATGGGATGGGGCGACTTAAACGCGCCTGTGGATTTTGGATCTGGCAGTTCGCCTGCAAGTGATGAAGCGTGGGTAAACAAAGGACAAAACGACGCCTGTGCATTATTCGGTTTATTAGAACTCCACTCGGCAACAGGCGATAATGTGCTATTGCAGTCCGCCACCTCTCTTGGAGAGCGATTGCTGCGGCAATACCAGGTGAATGACCTGATTGTCTCAGACAGTCGGGAAGGCGAATCGAATATCGATACCGCGCTACCACTCGCACTATTGCATCTGGAAGGTGCGAAACAGGGGAATCGCACATCGCTGCCCGATTTCTATCCGAACAACACCTATTTCGATCCCAAAATCGTGATTCGCCGCTGGGAAGAAGAAGGTCAATAAACAACAGGAGGTCCACCATGAAAGCCGCTGTTTTGCGCGAAGCACATCAACCAATAAGTGTAGAAGACGTCGAAATTGCCGACCCAATCGGGCGCGAGGTCTTGATTCGCACCGCCGCCGCGGGAGTCTGTCACAGCGATGTTCATTATCAGCAAGGACTTTATACCTGCGAGCTACCTGCCGTGCTCGGCCACGAATCAGCGGGCATTGTAGAGGCAGTCGGGCCAGACGTGACCTATGTAAAACCCGGCGACCACGTAATCACCTGTCTATCGGTCTTTTGCGGACATTGTCGCTACTGCACCACCGGGCGTCCAAATTTATGTGAAGATAGAGAATCGACACAGCGCAAAGAGACAGATAAACCGCGCCTGTCTCAGGATGGTCAAGCGTTCTTCCAATTTGCAAACCTCGCCTCTTATGCAGAACAGTTGCTGGTACACGAAAATGCAGTATGCAAAGTGCGCGAAGACATGCCACTGGACAAAGCAGCCCTGATCGGATGTGGTGTAACAACCGGCGTTGGTGCCGCGCTCAACACCTCCAAAGTAGAGCCTGGCAGCACAGTAGCCGTTGTCGGATGTGGTGGTATTGGCCTGAGTGCTGTACAGGGTGCGCGAATAGGTGGCGCAGGGCGTATTATTGCAGTAGATACCGTCTCTTCCAAACTGCAACTGGCCCGAGAATTGGGCGCGACAGACCTGGTCAATGCCAACGACGGCGACCCCGTTGAGCAAATAATGGACCTGACCGGTGGAAAAGGCGTGGCCTACTCTTTTGAAGCCGTGGGATTGAAACAGACTGCGGAACAGTGTTTTTACATGCTCGAAGAAGGCGGCACCGCCACAATTATTGGCATGATTCCCCAGGGCGTTAAAATTGAGCTTACAGGGCACAACTTTTTGCGCGAGCGCAAAATTCAGGGATCGAGCATGGGATCCAATCGCTTTCGCGTAGATATGCCTCGATATGTGGATATGTATCTCATGGGCAATCTCAAGATCGACGAAATGATTTCACACAATATATCCTTAGATGATATTGACGATGCCTTCAAGGCTCTGATCGCAGGCGACGTCGCCCGGCAGGTCATCATATTTGACATATAACCAAATGGATGCACTATGAGTTTAAATACCGATCTAAACCGAATCCGCAGAGATGGCTGGACCGTAATAGAAGGCGTAATCCCAAAAAATGAGGTAGATGCAATACGCGATCACGTGTTGCATTCGACCGGGATACACGGCAGAGCGAAGGCCGCAGAACAAGGCATCGGACACGTGCCGGGATTTATACGCTATGACCAGTCCCTTGCGCCCTATCTCGCAGACGCAAGGCTGATGGCTATCCTCGAAGCACTCTTTGGCTCCTTTGTCAAAGTGTCTTATGTCTCAGCGACCATCAACCGCCGGGGCAATCCACGGGGCAGATGGCATGCAGACTGGCCGTTTAATCAGATCAACGCCTCACATGTGCTTGCACCTTATCCAGATGCGGTAATGCATATCACAACCCTGTGGATGTTATCTCCTTTTACCCATGAGAATGGCGGCACATTGATTGTGCCGGGCAGCCACCGATGGTCGAATAATCCAACCGGAAATATAGATGTGGATCCGCTCGAACCTTATACAACCGAGATGAATGCAACGGGTCCAGCGGGAAGCGTCCTCGTGCTGGACAGTCGGATATGGCACGCAACCGCCCCCAATCAATCGCAAGAGGACCGGGTATCCGTTGTCGTTCGCTATGCCCCCTGGTGGTTGAACACGCGCGTGTTGATGCCGGGATCTGAAGAGCGCAAAATGATGGTGGATGAAACCGGCTTGACCGATAACGACCAGGAACCAGTACCCCGCCAGGTTTACGAGGAATTGCCAGAAAATGCAAAACCCCTGTTCCGACACTGGATAAGCGATTAAAAGGAAAAACGATGAGCACAGTCACCGAACAACATATCCAGCAGTATCGAAAAGAAGGATACTGCCATGTGGAGGGATTGATCCCCGCCGAACTCATGGCGAACGCCTGGGCGCGAGTGCGGGAAATAGTAGATCATCCGCCAGATTGGAAAAAGGGTAGATTTCAAGTCCTCAATCCCGAAATATATCGCGCCGCATCTGGCGATCCAGTACCCAAGGGCATTCAACGTCCGGGCCTGGAAGAAGAGGTATTTGCCACGGTCGCAGAACACAGCAACATGGCAAATGCAATGGCGGCGGTTTTGGGCGGCGATGTGGAACTCTTCACAGATCAGATAGGGGTTAAACACGGATGGATTGACACCGAGCAGGGTGGATGCAGTTATTTTCACCAGGATTCGTGGTATTGGAAAATCGATCCAGAATTGGGTTGCAACTGCTGGATCCCGATGCAGGAAGTCGGAAAAAACGCCATCGCATTATCGGTCATGCCGCGCAGCCATATCGGCTGGGAACTCGTACCACACGAATCTTATTTCGACAACCCGCCGATGTACAGAAAATCCCGTGTGAATGGCGAAGAAACCTATGAACCCTTTAAGCGCCACCGCATCCCCCTAAATCAGATCGATTACTCCGATGAAGTCCTGGTCGAAATGAAACCGGGTGACGGCCTCTTCTTCTCAAATTATACCTGGCATCGCAGCGAGCCAAATCGCACGGGTAACTCAATGGCATTTTACGCGATTGCATATCAGTTGAAAGATCGCGTGTAAAACTGGAGATCTATTCCTCTCGCCACGGGGGCACAGTCCATGTATTGTGCCAATCCCACGCCCACACAACTTTTTTATCGGGCAATTCAATCTCGTACTGGACGCCAGCAGTGAAAGGCAAAATTTGGGTTCGGTCGCCAGCGTGCTCGCGAATACTCTCGATAAAAGCATTCACATCCGTAACATCGGGAGGCCAATGTCCTTCGGGAATAGGATCGGTTTTGCGATCTGTTCGATAATGAGTTGGGATCAAAAATCGAGGCTGTACGAGATCGATCAAACTTGAAAAAACAGGCCAATTCTTCAGTCCCGTTTTCATGTGTATGAGATAATCCACACGGCCCTTCAGATTGCCGAGCGCGGGATAGGTCGCGTGAAGATCCCCAGTGTGATAGAACGAAATATCTTTCTCGATATATGTGATTAAGTAACCACAGGTGGGTAAATCGGGCCGCGCATTTTCACCACTTTCAACAGCCTCTACCTGCACAGCGCCCAGGTCACACGAAAAGGGACCGGGAAAAGTGCGCACGTCATCGGTGCGATATTTGGGGTAGAGCACCTGAATTTTTTCCTCGGGTATATGCTTGCTAATGGGCAAATCCCGAGCAAAAGCCGCATCGCCATAATTTTCGTCAACAGGTTCATTTGGCGTCATACAACCGATATTGACAAAGAGTTTCTCGAAGCGATCTCCCCGACACAATTTCGTCAGGGTTTTGGGGTGACAATGATCAAAATGTTCGTGACTAATAAAAATGTAGTCGTAAATAGGTTCGGCACTTTTTAGATTATCACCGAAAAGATATGGATCAATGGCGATATTGACATCCCCCGAGAGAATGTCAAAAGCACCACACCCCCACCATCTCAGATGTATATTGTTCATTGAAAACCTCCCGTAGTGTAAGTTTGACCAATGGAGTTTAGTAGTTTATTGTTAATTAGCAAACTAAATTTAGATGCGAAAGGAAAAAACATGGCGCGTGTTGGGTTGATCGGTGTCGGAGATATGGGCAGCGGGATGGCTGCGAATATCTTGAAGAACGGACATGAGCTTGTCGTATATGATTTGCGCCCCGAACAATTGGAACCATTTGTCGAGCGAGGAGCTTATGCAGCCAAAAATGTATGCGAAGTGGGTGAACGCGCAGACTTCGTATTCGTCATGGTCATGAACGGCGATCAAATTAAAGCCATCTTAAACAATGGTCTGTTGAACAGCATGAAACCGGGATCGACATTTATCTGTACCGCAACCATTTTGCGGTCGGAATTAGTCGAAATCGCGCAATGCGTAAAAGAAAGAGATATTCGCGTCATAGATGCCCCGGTAAGCGGTGGCGCACCCGGCGCAGCGGCTGGCACACTGACAATGATGGTAGCGGCACAGCGAGATGTTTTTGAGGATGCAGCAGAAGTTCTCAACGCAGTCGGAGAAAATATCTACCACGTCGGCGAAGAGATCGGAGCCGGACAAACCGTGAAAGCTTGTCTGGCCGTCTTGACAGGCGTAACCTATGCGGGCATATTCGAAACCCTATCACTGGGCGTAAAAGCCGGCGTAAAACCCGAAACTCTGTACGAAGTCATCAACACCAGTGTGGTCGGCAGCTTTTTGTTTCGGGATACAACGCAAAACATCATGGAACGAAATTTCGCGGGCCAAAGCCGCATTGGCACAATGTACAAGGACCTCGGAATCGCAAAAACACTGGGACGCGAATGTGGCGTCCCCCTGTTCACACTCTCATCGGCTGCGGAGTGGTTTCAAGCGGGCATCAGTGTGAACCCCGAAGAAGCGAACTGGGCCATCATCAAAATTTTTGAAAACATGCTGGATATTGAAGTGAGAAGAGATCTGGATTGCGGCTAAAAACATGCCGCAATGACAATCGTCACTCCTGCGCAAGCAGGAGTCCAGAAGGAGGCTGGTTGGATCAACTGCTGACCATTAATTTTGGAGCTTACTTGTGAAACTCGGTGTAATTACGGATGGAATTAGCAGGAATTTTGAACGCGCGTTGAATGTCATGGCGGAATACGGACTGAAATATCCAGAACTCCAGTTTGTATGGGATCGAGAAGTGGGGGACCACGACGCCGGGCAAGTGGCGCGCATGAAGACACTACTCAATCAGCACGACATGGAAGTCTCATGCATCTCGCGGCACAACTTTGGCGGCTTGCCCGTATTGCAAACCGAGATAGGAGATGCCGTATTTGAGGATCATGTATCGGGATTGCGGCGGTGCATTGACCTTGCCAAAACCCTCGAAACAAATATTGTCAGAATTATGAGTTGGAAAAAAGAAATGATACTATTTGGGTACAACGGCGCAGAAGATTGGATTGTAACGGCCGGTGCATGGGACAAACTGGTAAAACTAATGGCCGTACCCGTCCAAATAGCCGAAGAAGAAGACGTGACACTCGTCGTTGAAACGGGCAATAATGCCATGATAACATCGGGCTTTCTGGCGCGAAAATTGATCGATGAATTGGGTAGCTCCCACCTCAAACTCCTATGGGACATTCCCAACACAATGTATTGTACAGACGTCCCCTTCCCCGATGCCTACAATGAAATTCGCGATTACATCGGCCATATTCACATCAAAGACGCAAAAGCCGATATAGCGCGTGCGACCGTAGGATTCTATCCCCTGGGCGAAGGCGATGTGGGACCATACCTGGAACCCATTGCAAACGCGCTCAAACGCGATGGATATGCGGGCGCGATCTCTTACGAAAGCGTCTATCGTCCCAAAGGCGGCACTTATGAAGACGGGTTCAGGGCGAGCGTTGCGAAATTTGTGGAAATTTTCAGTTGAGGAGACCCATCATGGCTGATCCAATGCGGTTATTGAATGATGAAGAAGTACAGCGATTTATTGTGGATGGATGCATGACAGTTCACGCGGATTATCCGCCCTCATTTCATGCGAATATCCACGATCAAATCGAGACCGTCTTTGAAAAAGAAGGCAACCCCGGTAATAACATCTTGCCCCGGATACCACAGATCGGACAGGTGTTTGAACACCCCAACGTAAAAGGGGCACTCACCAGCTTACTCGGACCGGGATACATCTTGAACCCCCACCGACATTGTCACCTGAATCCTCCGGGACGAAACGGACAGCGCTGGCATAAAGACTGTTATGTATATGATCACAACTTGCGGCATCCGAGATTCTACTGGCTGCTCGCTTTTTATTTCCCACAGGACACAACTGAGGATATGGGACCTTCGGGCGTATTGCCCGGCAGGCAAATATACAAAACCATCAGCGATATAAATCCCGCACAAACAAAAGAAAAAGCCCGCGCATTTTGTGGACCTGCGGGCACTGTAGCTCTAATCCACTTCGATTCCTGGCACCGCGCAACCGAAAATATAAGCACCAAAAATCGATACATGCTAAAATTCCAATTTGCGCGCACACGGGAACCGCAAAAACCCACATGGAATCACCAGAGCCGCGCGTGGTCCCCGGGCATTGAAGACCGGCATCCAGCCATATCAAAAGACGTATGGAACTGGATGTGCGGAAACACCCAGAAAGAACGCAACAGGCGACAGGGCAATTCGCAAAATTTGATTTCAATTTTAAAGAATGGATCGGAATGTGAACGATTGGACGCGGCGTATAAACTCGCCGAGTTTGGCGCAGAAGCCGTACCTGAACTCATCGCCGCCATGCGAGAAGAAACACTCGCGACAATTGAAGAAACAGAAGCAAAAACACCGGACAATGCCCATGGAACAAATCCCACGAGTGGATGCGCGGCTCTATCCCTCTCATTCATAGGAGAACCCGCAGTCGCCGCCCTCACAGAAACATTATCAGAAGATCACTGGTGGATACGAGCGGTTGCTGCCAATGTATTGGGACGTATGGGATCAGACGCCATTGCATCTGCGCCCGCTTTGAGAACCGCGATAAAAGACAATCACTGGTGGGTGCGCCGCAATGCAATCGAAGCGCTGGGCGCACTCGGCGATTTCTCCTCAGAGCTACGCTCTGATCTGAAAGAAGCACTCAGCGATGAAGACTACCGCGTGCGGCGCAACGCAGCCCTCACCCTCGCAAAATTCGGAGAATCAGGCAGTACTGCAATTGAAGCACTGGCGACAATGCTCGAAGACGAAAACCGCTACAATCGCTTTTACGCCGCATATCTACTGAAACAAATCGGCACACCTGCTGCACGAGATATTCTGTTCCAAAACCTGTTCAATTCACGCTGGTGTTCCATCACGACCAAAGACAATATGTACTGAACTGATCGCTTATCAAAAAAAAGTAATGCGAAAATTTTATTTTTCGTTACATTATGTATAAGTAAGTAAAAACTTACTTGTGGACATTCCACCGAGGTTGGGACTGACTACTGACCACTTTCCAGGAGTAAAATATGATCAGAGCGTGCTTGCTTGGGCTTATCTGTATAGCGATTTGCGCGCCGTCGGCTAATAGTGATGACACAGCTGGTATTGTCAAAGAAATCACGGGCGATCTCGCTTATGTATCTGGACTCAACGGAGCGGCATCCCTGGGAAGCCAATTGCAGATGGATAATGGGTCAACGCTTCAGGTCATCAAAAAACTCGACGACGTACTCGTAGCTCGCGTAGTCGAAGAAAACGGCTCACCCGTAAAGGTAGCGGATCGCATTCGCGTTGTCACCACACAGACTTCTGACGATGCACCGCGCGCTGTTTACGCCACCCGCGTGGATAAAGGTCCCAAAATGGACGGGCGTTTGGACGACCCTGCGTGGCAAAATGCAAAACCCATTGAGGGATTTGTCCAGCGCGACCCGGGTTACTGGGTGCCGAGCACCGAACGCACAACGGCCCGTATCGTTTACGACCAGAGAAAAATCTATTTCGGATTTGAATGTTTTGATTCCGAGCCACACAAAATCGTGGCAAATAACATGCGGCGCGATTCGCAATTGTGGGGCGATGACAATGTACAAATTCTGCTGGACACTTATAATGACCGTCAAACCGGCGCATTCTTCTTCGTCAACTCCCTGGGCGCAAAGCGCGATCTGATCCTATCGCGGGAAGGCCGCACCTACAACGACGATTGGGATTGTATCTGGGAAGCCAAAGGACACCGGGACGATAAAGGGTGGTCGGTTGAGGTGGCGATTCCATTTGATCAACTGCGATTTAAGGACGAAGAAGATGCGGTATGGGGCATTAACCTGGCGCGATTTATTGCCCGCAAAACCGAATCGACAGCATTGATGGTGGGGCAAAGATCGACATCACCAACGCAGCGCTATCGCACAACAGACCTCGCAGAACTCAGGGGACTAAAATCCTTAAAAACCCGCCGCGTATTTCAGATCAAACCCTATGTATTGCCCGGCGCGCTAAAAGATTTGCAGGCGGATGACCCATCTGTACAAGAGACTTTTGAATCCGGTGTAGATGTGCGATACGGCCTCACGCCCAACATGATACTGGACCTGTCTTATAATACAGATTTTGCCCAGGTTGAAGGAGATCAAGAGGAAGTAAACCTGACGCAATTCTCGCAATTCTTCCCCGAAAAGCGCGAATTCTTCCTGGAGGGATCCACCCTCTTTGATTTTGGCGAAGCCGCCACGAGACGCGGAGGGGACAGCCGCCCGCCCACGATCTTGTTTTACAGCCGCCGAATCGGCCTGGAATCGGGGGAACCCGTGCCCATTCTCCTGGGCAGCAAACTGGCGGGCAAAGCCGGCAAGACGAGTATTGGCGCATTGAATGTATTGACGGATTCCAAAACGCTTCAGGATGATACATTTGTTCAACGCAGCAATTTCTCGGTCTTGCGCCTGAAACACGACGTGATGGCGCGGTCAAATATCGGTGCCATTGTCGTGAACAAACAAACCCCTATTCCTGGCTCAGGTTGGGACCAGTACAACCGCGCTGCCGGGCTTGATTTCAGTTTCTCACCATCCAACGCCCTCAATTTTCAGGGATTTTACGCACAAACCTGGGATTCTGCTGAAGATGTGCCGACAGGGGCCGCAGGATTTTTACAGGCCACCTATTCGGGCGGTATTTATTCCAGCACCCTGAAATACGTCGATATTGGAGCGCATTTTCAACCCAAAGCCGGGTTTGTCAACCGCCGCGCAGGATTGAAGAGACTTCGGCGATACGAGGCACAATTCAGAGCGCGAATACCCGCCAACACGGATCTCATTCGCTATATTTCCACAGGACCGCGATTTCGGCTCATTACAGATCCCAGTGACCCAATAAATAAAGTCAAATTCTGGGATTTGCAGGTATCTACTTACACGCGATTCAATGCCGGAGACTGGTATCGGGTAGAATTTGCGCGAACGCACGACGTGGTCGAGCGCACGTTCAAGCCATCGAAAAAGCGGCCAGATATAATTATCCCACGCGACAAATACACTTTTACAAAATTCAGAACCGGCCCCTATCCGAGTCGCTCGCGAAAAGTCCGCCCCGAGTTCGATATTGAAATCGGCAACTATTACACGGGTAAGCGATATAAACTTTCACTCGAAAATACCTTCACGCCTTCTGGAAAACTTTCGCTTGAAACCGACTACGAAGTCAACTGGCTACGCTTACCCCAGGGCAACTTCAATATTCAGGTATTGAGCAACCGCTTGATCTATTCCTTTTCCACGGACTTTTATGTCAAACTATTCGCCCAGTGGAATAATGACCGCGAACAGGCGAGTGTAAATGTATTGCTGAATTACCGCTTCCGCCCCGGCAGTGATATTTACTTTGTTTACGACCAGGGCTTTGACGTCACTTACGACCATCACCTGGATGACCGGGATGTCTTGCGCGAATGGAGCGAAAGAAACCGGGCCGTTCTCGTAAAAGTCTCATACATGCTGGGGATGTAACCCCTCTCCCATAGTACAAACAAAAAAGACCGGATGCTTTGTCCGGTCTTTTTTTGTCTTACCCGCGACCAATATAGGGCATCTTGGTCGCCATAATCGTCATAAATTGAACATTTGCATCTAATGGAAGACTCGCCATATTGAGCACGGCTTGTGCGACGCCCCTGACATCCATCGTAGGTTCTACCAGAGTAGATCCATTGGCTTGCGGAACGCCCCTTTTCATGCGCTCGGTCATATCGGTCGCCGCATTGCCAATATCGATTTGTCCGCAGGCGATATCGTATTTGCGTCCATCGAGTGAAGCGGATTTGGTCAGGCCAGACACTGCGTGTTTGGTCGCCGTATAGGGCGAGGAATTTGGGCGAGGAACATGAGCCGATATCGACCCATTATTGATGATCCTCCCACCCCGAGGCGTCTGGTCTTTCATAATCTTAAACGCCTCCTGAGTACACAAAAAGACACCCGTTAAATTGGTATTGACCACAGTTTGCCATTGCTCAAAAGTCAAATCCTCGAGATTGACGCCAGGTGCGCCCACCCCCGCATTGTTAAAAAGCACATCCAGACGTCCAAATTTCTCTTTTGTCTGTGCAAAAAGATTTGCCACAGACGCTGGGTCGCCAACATCTGTCGGCACAACCAGCGTCTTTGAATCATCTACACCCGCTTCACTTACCGTGGCTTTCAAGGGATCTTCGCGTCGTCCTGCCAGGGCCACTGAATATCCCGCACCCAAAAAGGCAAGCGTGGTATGTTTACCAATCCCGCTGCCCGCGCCAGTGACAATTGCAACTTTGCTACTCATAGTCAAATCTCCTGATGGGTTATATGATTTATGTCTAACGCATGATAATACGCAAAACACATAAGTCAAAAAATTTATGTACAGCCAGACCCACGGAGATTTTAGCATCGTTCCTCAAGTTCGGGCATCATGACTATTTTTATTTGGAAAATTTATATTTATCATGTTATCATGTCTTATGAGAGCAAGCAGTAACGCTTAAAACTCCAACAAGAGGGAGGAAATCATGCGTCTATTACTATTTGCAATCGTTTTCGCAGGTTTTTTGACTCAACCGCTTCAGGCCAGAGTTGGATCACAATCAAGTAATCCAGACTTTGATGGAAGCGGCATTGTCGATTTTTCCGACTTTTTGCTCTTTGTCAGCAAATTCGGAGCACGTCAGGGCGATGAGAGATATGAAGGTCGATTCGATCTGGATGGCGATGGCGAGGTCGCGTTTGGAGATTTTCTAATATTCGTCGGGCAATTTGGCAAAGAAGTGCCTAAGGTTGCGGCAAAGATATACTGGACAGACTCCGGCACGGGTAACCCTACCCCTATGGAGGATGATAAAATCCAGCGTGCCGACCTCGACGGATCCAATGTTGAAACCCTCGTCACATACGAAAACTTCTTGCGGCTTCCAATGGGCATTGAGCTGGATGTGGCCGGGGGAAAGATGTACTGGACAGATACCACCAGAGATAGAATCCGCCGTGCCAACCTCGATGGCTCTGGCATAGAAGATATCCTCAACACCAGAACATTCGGCGGGCAGTCACTTGGTGGCCCGGCCACCACTCCACGCGACGTTGCTCTGGACCTGACAAGCGACCCTCCAAAGATGTACTGGGTAGATGCCGGCACGGCCAACGTCAATGACGGTAAAATCTGGCGCGCCAACCTCGACGGATCCAGTCCCGAAGCCCTTGTCACCACCGGATTGATTACTCCGCAGAGCATCGCTCTGGATACAACTGGGGGCAAAATGTACTGGACGGACTCCGGCACGGGTGGGCCCGACGCACCACAGGATGATAAAATCCAGCGTGCCGACCTCGACGGATCCAATGTTGAAACCCTTCTCACCTACGAAAACTTCTTGCGGGTCCCAAGAGGCATTGCTCTGGATGTATCCGGAGGCAAGATGTACTGGACGGACATCAGCAGGGATAGAATCCGGCGCGCCAACCTCGACGGCACTGAAGCAGAAGATATCCTCAACACCAGAACATTCGGTGGACAGTCACTCGCCGGATCAGCCACCACCCCGCGCGATATAGCTCTGGACCTGACAAGCGATCCTCCAAAGATGTACTGGGCAGATGCCGGCACGGCCAACGTCAATGACGGTAAAATCTGGCGCGCCAACCTCGATGGCTCCGGTCCCGAAGCCCTCGTCACCACTGGATTGGTCAATACACAGGGTATCGCCCTGATGCTCGCACCATAGACTATGAAAACTGCGGGTTCGTCCAGCGCAGGGCGAACCCGTTTGCCGTCTCACCCTACCCCTTCTCCTCAATACCTTCCCTTCCTCACAATGCATCCGCATTTTTTGGTTCTTGTTTGTCCAGACAAGACGCATTATTTTGCTATTCATATAAAAGAACAATAATAACGTTATTTTTAAGAAAGGATGGATAATGGCGATTCTGTTCGCTCGGACGGAAAATTTGGAACGTTCATGGCCGTATGTGCCAGAGGCACTGATGGCGCGGCTAAATGAAATAGATGAAGTGCGCATAGTACAGGTAGAACGCGGCGTGCCACTTGGAGAATTGACGGATTTGTCGCATGTATCGGCTATCGCGCTATTCGGTGGACAGTTGACAGAAGCGTGTTTGGCACGCGCGCCCGAATTAAAAGCCGTGGGAGGGGTACTGGATAATTGGGGCCATCGCTCTCTTCCAGTCGATGGCATGTTTGAACGCGACATTCCCATCATTGACGGCACGCGCGCGTGGGCGGCATCTGTCGCAGAAATTACACTCGCCCTGACATTAAATTCCCTGCGCCTGATACCGCAATGGCACAAACGCATGGCATCGGGGGAACGCCTGTGGAATTTTGAATACACGCAATTTTGCGACAATCCAGATTTCGTCAACGGCACATTGGGAACCAAAACCGTCGGCGTCATGGGACTGGGACAAATCGGCGGGCGGATGGCAATGTGGTGTAACGCGCTCGGCTCGCGCGTACTCGGCTACGATCCATTTATTCCAAAATCGCGACTGGATGAACTCGGCGTAGAAGGCGTGGAAATGGACACCCTCGTAGATGAATGCGAGATAGTCGTCGTCACCATACCGCCAACGCCATCTGCCAGAAAAATCCTATCGCGCGAACGCATTTATCGGTTGCGCAAAGGCAGCCTGGTCGTAATCACCACCCGCGCACATGCCGTCGATATGGACGCATTGCGCGAACGCATTATCGCCAACGAACTCGCCGGAGCATTTGACGTATATGACAATGAACCAGTGCCCACAGACGATCTATTGCGCAATCGGAACAATGTGGTACACACCCCCCATATTGCCGGACGCACGCGAGACGCGAACTTGCAAGTCGCCGAAGTAATCGGCGATGATTTCGAACGAATCTTAAATGGCGAAGCACCCCAGGCTCGGCTCTCCAAAGAAGCGATAGACGTACGGGGATCGCGCACGGACTTGCCAGCGATGCAGAATCAATAAACCCCTTACAGGAGGAAACATGAAACTCGGACTCAACTCTGTTCTTTTTGGCGCGTGGGACATGGAAACCGCTTTTAAGTACACGGCTATGGCAGGCTACGACGGCATAGAAGTCGCGGCAATTAGTGGCATGAGCCAGCACCTCGTCCTCGACAACTGGCGCGAAACAGCCCGGGAAGCCAGGCGTCTGGGACGTGAATACGGCCTCGAACTCCTCGCCATGGAACAACCCAGGCAAGACCCCGACACCATGGAAAAAGCATTTCAAGCTGCAAACGAAGCCGGCATCCCCGTCGTCAATTGCGGTCCGGGAGGAAAATCAGACGACGAAGAAACCTTCCAGCAAAGCATCGACTCCCTCGGCAACCTCGCCAACAGAGCCGAAAAATACGGCGTAACCCTCTGCGTCAAAGCCCATGTGGGCGCAGCCATCTACAACACCCCAACCACCCTGCGGGCGATGGAAGCCATCTCATCTCCCGCCTTTGGCATTGACATGGACCCCTCGCACATCCACCGCGCAAACGAAAATCCAGTAGAAGCTATTGCAGCCGTCGTCTCGCGCGTCAAACACGTCCACATCCGCGACTGCAAAGGCCGCGAACGCGGTCCAGGCGCCCCTGAAAACCAGGCCAATGGCCGCGGCGACATCGACCTCGTCGGTTATATCCGCGTCCTTCACGAAAATGGTTACGACGGACCCGTCAACCTCGAAGTCATCGGCACAAAAGCACAGGGACACAGCCTGGAACAGTGTTGCATCATCGGCGCGGAAACCCGCGGACACATGCAGGCATCCTTGCAAGCGTGCGGCGCGCGATAAACTGGACGAATAGACCAACGGGCAGGCACAGGGGCCTGCCCCTACAACATTGCAAGACAGCTCAAACCACACACAGAAAGATCTCTCACCATGCCCAATAAACCCAACATCATCTGGATCTACGGCGAAGACCTCTATCCCAACCTCGCCTGCTATGGCACGCCAGCAGTGCAAACACCCAACATCGACAAACTCGCATCGGAAGGCACGCTATTTACAAATGCGTTTGTCACCTGCCCGGTGTGTTCCCCGAGCAGATCGGCCATCATCACCGGCCGCTATCAAACCAGCTTTGGCGCGCACAACCACCGCAGCAAGCGCGACACCCCATTGCCCGAACACATTCGCCTCATCACCGACTACTTCCGCGATGCGGGATATTACACCTGCAACAGCCCTGGCCCGCCCTTTGACAAACCTGGCAAAACCGACTTCAACTTCCAGCGCAACGGCGTCTTTGACGGTATCGACTGGACCCAGCGCGCCGAGGGCCAGCCCTTTTACGCCCAGAACAACATCACAGACACCCATCGCAACTTCACGCCCGATCCGCAAAACCCCGTCGATCCCGGTGCCGTAGAAATCCCGCCTTATTATCCCGATCATCCCCTCATCAGAAAAGATTGGGCAATGTATCTCGAAAGCGCTCAGGTCTTTGACCGCAAAGTCGGCCAGGTGCTCCAGCGCCTCGAAGACGAAGGCGTTGCCGACAACACCATTGTCTTCCTCATCGCAGATCACGGACGCGCGCATATCCGCGACAAACAATTCCTGTACGACGGTGGCATTCGCATACCCTGCATTGTGCGCTGGCCAGGACACATCGACGCAGGCGTCGTAAGCGACGAACTCGTCAGCGGCATAGACCTCGCACCTACCGCACTCTCGCTCGCGGGTTTAGACGTCCCCCCAGAAATGGAAGGCAACATCTTCCTCGGTCCCGATGCAAAATCCCGCACCGAAATCTACTCAGCACGCGACCGATGTGATGGCACAGTAGATCGCATCCGCTGCGTACGCACCAAAAACTACAAATACATACGCAACTATCACCCCGACCGCCCCTACATGCAATTCAACCGCTACAAATACCAGCAATACCCCCTCTGGACACTCCTGCCCCTGCTCGGCAAAGAAGGCAAACTCACCGAAGCACAGGCAAAATTCCTCGCACCCTATCGCCCTTACGAAGAACTCTACGACCTGCAAGCCGACCCCCACGAAGTCGAAAACCTCGCAGAGTCACCAGATCATCAGAACGCGCTCAACGACCTTAGCGCACGCCTCAACAACTGGATCAAAACGTACGGCGACCAGGGCGAAATCCCCGAAGATCCAGAGGTCATCGCAGCACAAGTAGAAGACATGTACGACAAACATCAAAGCGCAACGGACAGCCAACTATCGCCCGAAGAATACATAAAAACATGGGAACAGAAATTGCTGGGATAAAAAGTTCTTCCCCACAAGAATCCGTCATCCGGCGCATGACCCGCCTATCCCTTGAGCACAATGCCGTGAACCTCTCTCAGGGGATCACAGACGAACCCGTACTCTACGACCTCGCCTGGGCGGGCATCGCCGCCATTCTGGGTGGCTCAGATGAAGGTGCAGAGCACTTGCACACTCTCGCCCTTCGCGACCTCCTCTCGCGCAACCCAGGCAACGATAACCGTTCCCTCAAAGACCTCTGCGCCATCCTCCAACCCGAACACGACCGCTACAATCAGTATTCCTTCCCCTACGGATTGCCCGAATTGCGGGAAGCAATTGCGGACTACACCTGGCAATTCTACGCCTTTCGCCCCAACCCCGAAACGCAAATCACCGTCACCGCAGGCGCGACCGAAGGACTCTCCTCAACACTTCGCGCCCTGTGCAATCCCGGCGATAGCGTCATCGTCTTACAACCCTTTCACGAAATGTATCCCAACCAGGCCAGCCTTTTTGGGCTGCATTGCGAATATGTCACCCTGCGCGAAAAAAGCGATGGTTGGGCTCTCGACAAAGACGAATGGACCGCCGCGGCAAAACGCGCGCGCGCACTCATCCTCAACACGCCACACAATCCCACGGGCAAAGTCTTCTCCGAAGCAGAACTCGCCTTCATCGCAGACCTCTGCTGCAAACGCGACCTATTTTTAATCACCGACGAAATCTACGAACACATCCTCTACGGCGATTGCGTCCACATCTGCCCAGCAACACTCGCCGGCATGGCCAAGCGCACCATAGTCATCAACGCCATCACCAAAACCGCCAACGCCAGCGGCTGGCGTGTCGGCTGGGTCATATCGCCCGAACAACACACCCCGAGGATTCGCGCTGTTCACGACACCCTCGTCGTACAGGCCCCCACCCCATTGCAAAAAGGCGCCGAGCACCTGTTGCAATTGCCCGACGCCATCTTCAAAAATATCCACAAACCATTCTTACAAAAACGCAACCTGCTCCTCAACGCCCTCCAATCCACCGGATTCAAAATCACCCCACCCGACGGCTCCTACTACCTCTTTTCAGATTACCGCTCCGTCCCCACCTTATGCGACATGAATCCAACCGATGCCGCCCTGTACATGACCCGGGAAATCGGTGTCACCCCCGTACCAGGCGACAACTTCTACGCAACGGGCAACGACGGCGACCGGTACTTGCGATTTGCCTTCTGCCGCACCCTCGACAGCCTGAGCGAAGCAGCAGAACGGCTGAAAAAGCTGACCTGACTTCATCGCCGCTCGTATTCAAATGGAAACGTCACAGGTTCACCATCGTTTGCCCACGATCTCGCCATCGCCACATCAATCTCCCGATCCTTGCGACCGTTGTAAGCCCCATATTCTGGCTCGGTATCGTTGCGAACGGCATTTGCGATACTCATCAATTCTGACGCGACGGTAATTTCGCCATCACTGAGCGGATAATTTTGCAATGGATTTTCCCACACCACCTCCGGCGTTGTATCCGCCACGAGAGCGGCGAGGGTCTCAAACCCATCGACATCGTTGGTTTTGCGGGCGACCATAATTTTGCGTTGCTCATCGGCAGTGTCATTCAGAATAACCGCTTCATCGCGGAAGCACATCCCACGCTCGGCGTAAAACTTCGTGCCATTGAAACCGCGAAGTGGCGAACCGTAAGACAAACTGCTAAAATTGAATATCCCAACCGCGCCATCGGCAAACTCGATGACGCCCTGCTGCCAATCCTCTGAGTCGCGTGTCGGCTGACCACGCCGCCAAACATGCTCCTGCACTGTGAAGCTCTTTCGAACACCGAACACGCGCAGGGGTTCGTTATCAAACCCGACGTAACTGCGAATCAAGCCAATCCCGTGATACCCGTGTCCGCGAAATTCGTTGTAAGCAACGTTGATCTTACCGAATACACCCGCCAGAATCATCTCGCGTTTAATCCGTTCCGATGGCGCGCGATAATAGTTTTCGTTGACCTCGATCTTCGTCCCGTGCTGCTTTGCGGACGCAATCATCTTGTCCGACCAGCCGAGGTCTGTATCGATCGGCGTCTCGGTGCAGTAACTCACGCCATGTTCAGAGCACAACAGCCCCGGGATATGATTATTGCTCGGAGTAATAACGATGGAACAAATATCTGGCTTCTCTTTCTCCAGCATCTCAGCGGTATCTGTGTATGCAGCAACGTTATACTTTGCGCCCTGCGCTTTGACAGAATCTTCGTTCACATCGCAAACCGCGACCAGTTCAAGATCGTCCTTCAACCTGGCGATGAGCGGAAGGTACACGCGTGTTCCGCGATTCCCCGTGCCGATATGTGCAATTTTGAGCTTATCCATTGATGTGCCTCCAATTGAAGAAAGCTGATATGGTATGCCCCTCTGTCTCGCCTCTCACGCCTCACACAGCATCTTAAACAACGCATCCGCAATAATAAAGTGCCCTGTCCGATTGGGATGCACAGGCTCTGGACAAAAAGTTTCTGAACCTCTATATTTCAAATGCGCCTGAAAAAGATCGTGCAAACGCAACAGCTTTGTCCCGTACTTCTCGCTCATCTTCTCCACAATGCCGATATACTCCGGAATCAACGCCATAACCTCGCTCTGGAACGTCTGCCCGGAAGTATCCGTCGAAATATAAAACGGCGTAATCAGCACAATAGGACATCCGAGTTCCCGTTGCGTCGTATCCAGAATCGCATCGTACAATTCTTCAAATCGCGCGGGCGGAACCGCATCCTCCGCCTGTCGCAAATAGCTGTGTAAATCATTGATCCCGATCTTTATCGACAACTTATCCGGCGCGTGATCAATCACATCTTCTCGCCAGCGCTCGTGCAAATGCGTCACCCGATTGCCGCCTATTCCCCTATTGATATAATTGATCTTTCGCTCGGGAAACTGCGCCGTCACAATCTCTGTAAACGCCCGCACATACCCATTGCCCAGCGGTGCCTCAGCCGCCCGCCGGCCACAATCCGTAATACTATCGCCAATAAACAACATCGTCTCGCCATCTTGAACCCAAAAATCGGACATTCTATTCTCCTTGTAAGCGGGTAGCTATCAGCGGTCAGCAGTCAGCGGTCAGCCCACTCACTCAACCCCCAATCTCCAACCGGAATATCATATGAAACAATGGTTTATCTACATCTACATCGCAATCTGCCTCTCAACGCGCGGAATCGTCCTTGCCGAACCAGTCACCGTATATGCTGCTGCCAGCTTGACGAGTGCCCTGCAAGACCTCTCCAAAATCGCGGAAAAACAGGACATATCCCTGCGACTGTCTTTTGCCGGTTCTTCAATCCTCGCCAAACAAATAGCCCAGGGCGCGCCTGCGGACATATATCTATCGGCAAATATAAAATGGATGGATTTTTTAGCGAGAGAAAATTTGATCGAACCCGATACCCGAATCAACCTGCTGGGCAACACCCTGGTAATCATCGCGCCAGAGGATGAAAAATTCGATATCGAACCCCACGCAGGCTTTGACTTTCCCAACGCATTCGAAGGACAATTGGCCCTGGGCGACCCATCTCATGTGCCTGCTGGTATCTACACTGTAGAAGCCCTGAAAAAATTGGGCTGGTGGGCACTACTCAAAAACCGCATCGCCCCGGCAATGGACGTACGCGGCGCACTCGCGCTCGTCGCTCGCGGAGAATGTGCAGCCGGCATTGTCTATGCCACAGACGCGATAATCAGCGATGGCGTCGAAGTAATTGCCACACTCCCCGACTCCCTATTGCACACACCCATTGTCTATCCAATCGCCATCGTAAAAGGACGACGCACCCCGACAGTCAAAGCCGCCATGCACTTTTTTCAATCAGACACAGCGGCTGCGGTCTTTCAGCGATATGGATTCCGCGTGTTGGATTCAGAAACTAAAAAATAAATCTCTTTTGGGGGTATAACCTTGAATATCGCACTACGTGATAATTAAAGTGCGGAACGATGCTTTCGATACCATCAATTTGACGATATGACCTTGCCAAAGGCATTGGCAAAAATCAGAAAATCTCCGAATCCAATTGTGCCATCCCCATCCAGATCAAACCACACGTCATAACCCTCATCGTCTTCACTAAACCCAAACTGTGCTACAAAAAGCAAAAAGTCAGCAAAGCCAACAACACCATCGCCATCAAAATCGGGCGTTGGCGTCTTGTCAAACAAGACCTCAACGCCTCTGTCCTGAAGCGCTGGAATATGCGTGTTGATAGACAGCGAACTCAGCCGATTATCCACAAGATTTAACTCGGTCAGATTGGTTGCAAACTCAAGCCCGGTCAGATCGCGGATATTGCGGCTGCTCGCATCCAGAGTAGTCAAACTCGCCATGTCCGTCACTGTAATGGGCGCAAAACGCGACTTGCTCAGCGCATCTCGAATCACTGCGTGAAGGTTGGCATCGGGAATATAGACCACAGGCGTGATATACTGCGACATATCCCACAGCAGAATCGTGCCATCATCTGACCCGGAAGCGAGCGTTATGCTGTAAGGCAAGAACGCCACAGAAGAGACCCTATCCCGATGTCCCTCAAGAATGGCGATATTTGTTCGCGTCGCAATATTCCATAGCCGCACCTCATCCCATCCTGCCGAAGCGAGCGTTGTGCCATCGGGCGAATACGCCACTGAATAGATCCAATGTGTATGCCCCTCAAGGGTGGTGATCTCTGTTTGCGTTGCCACATCCCATAGTCTAATGATACTATCCCCTGCACCGGAAGCGAGGATCGTACCATCGGGTGAAAACGCAATAGAAGTGATCTCTCTCGTATGCCCGTCAAGAGTGGCGATACTTTCTCCTGTAGCCACATCCCATAGCCTAATTGTGCTATCTCCTGCCCCGGAAGCAAGGATCGTACCATCGGGTGAAAACGCAATAGAAGTGATCTCTCTCGTATGCCCGTCAAGAGTGGCGATACTTTCTCCTGTAGCCACATCCCATAGCCTAATTGTGCTATCTCCTGCCCCGGAAGCAAGGATCGTACCATCGGGCGAATACGCAACAGAGGTGATCACATCCATATGTCCTTCCAATGTGACGATACTTTGTCTTGTCGCCATATCCCATAGTCTGATGGTATTCCATAACCCGGAAGCAAGCGTCTTACCATCGGGTGAAAACGCAATGTTCTCAGAAACTATTTTGTTGAGGACAGCAATATTTTGTTTTGTCGCCATATCCCATAACCTGACCTTGTTATCCCTTGCCCTAGAAGCGAGTAGCACCCCATCAGATGAAAATGCCATGGAAATGACACCATCCGTATGACCATTAAAAGCCAAGATATTATGTGTCTCAATATCCCACAGCTTAATTGTGCCATCTCCTGATCCTGAAGCGAGTATTTTCTCATCTGGGGAAAATGCAACTGAATAGACCTCACTTGTATGACCGTCAAGAGTGGTGATAATCGCTCCTATTGATACTTCCCACAGCTTGACTGTATTATCCCAAGATCCAGAAGCAAGCCTTGTACCATCAGGTGAAAATGCAACTGAATAGACCTCAGACCTATGGCCTTCAAGGGTGGCGATAATCGCTCCTGTTGATACTTCCCACAGCTTGATCGTGCGATCAAAAGACCCGGAAGCGAGTATCGTACCATCGGGTGAATACGCAACTGAATAGACCCAATGCGTATGTGTAAGGGTGGCGATACTTTGTCTTGACGCAACATCCCACAGCTTGACTGTATTATCCCAAGATCCAGAAGCGAGTGTTGTACCATCGGGCGAAAATGCAACTGAATAGACCTCATCAGTATGCCCGTCAAGGGTGGCGATAATCGCTCCTGTTGATACTTCCCACAGCTTGATCGTGCGATCATCAGAACCCGAGGCGAGCATTTTCCCATCGGGCGAGAAAGCCACAGAATAGATCCTGTTCGCATGTCCCTCAAGGGTAGCGATATTTTCTCCCGTCGCAACATTCCATAGCTTGACTGTTCTATCAAAAGACCCAGAAGCGAGTGTTGTACCATCGGGCGAAAATGCAACTGAATAGACCTCATCAGTATGCCCGGTGAGTAGTGCGCGTTCCCGAGATGTCGCCACATCGTGAAGCCAGATACCAATGCCACTTGCCACAGCAAGGTGTTGGCTATCGGGTGAAAACGCGACTGCTCTGTCGCCTCCACCCACGCGCCCTTTTCCCAAACGAACCACAGCACCATCGGGCAAATGCCATGTCTGATAATCACTACCCATGACCGGCGTGGTAGGCGTTCCAACGGCCACGGCATTAAAGGTCACAGGTCCCAACTCGGCAAGCGTTGCTTCAACCGTATTTGTTCCCGGATGAGGACCAAGCGTGAGTGTACTCTGCGCCCTACCGTTGGCATCAGTAATTGCATTCTCAACAGTGAACCGCCCACTGAGTTTACCATCACCTGCGATGACAGTAAACGTGACCTCAGCACCTTGTAAGGGATTATTGTTCTGATCCCTCACTTCAACGACAAAGGGATTCACCAATGCAGTGCTCAATGTACCTTGCTGGTCATCCTCTGAGATTTTCACAAGTGTTTGCGGACGGGGCTTCACCCACTCATGCACATTCCACAGTTCAACCACACTTGGACGTCCCACCAAAGAATTCCATGTCCCCACAGCGAGCATCATACCATTGGGTGAAAACGCAACAGATCTACATTGACCATTATGCCCGTCAAGCGTGGCGAGATGTCTTCCTGTCACAATGTCCCAAAGTCTTGTGGCATCCTGCACTGACCCTGAGGCGAGCGTTGCCCCATCGGGCGAAAACGCAACTGAATAGATCCCATTCGTATGTCCTTTGAGGGTCGTGATCTCTGTACGCGTTGAAACATCCCACAGCTTGATCGTGCCATCATCAGAACCCGAGGCAAGTAGCATTCCATCGGGCGAAAATGCAACTGAATAGACCCTATCCGTATGCCCTTTGAGGGTCGTGATCTCTGTACGCGTTGAAACATCCCACAGCTTGATCGTGCCATCATCAGAACCCGAGGCAAGTAGCATTCCATCGGGCGAGAAAGCCACAGAAAAGACCCAGCCCGTATGCCCTTTGAGGGTCGTGATCTCTGTACGCGTTGAAACATCCCATAGCTGGATATTCTGCCAAGACCCGGAAGCGAGCATCGTCCCGTCGTAGGAAAAAGAAACTGAAACCCCTGTATACCCCTCCAAGGTGGCAACATTACGCCTGATCGTCATATCCCACAGCTTGATCGTGTGATCCCATGATCCCGAGGCCAAGATGGTCCCATCGGGCGAAAACGCTATAGAACTGACCCCCTCGGTATGCCCTATAAGTGTGGCGACCTCTGTACGCGTTGAAACATCCCATAGCCTGATCGTGTGATCTCCTGACCCAGAAGCGAGGATCATCCCATCGGGCGAGAAGACCACCGATCCAACATACTCTGTATGTCCTAAAAGGGTAGCGATATAGTGTGGCGAAATTTCCCAAAGGTCAAAAGATATCCGGCTCACATTTCCGTCAATATCTATTACCCTAACAGAAATTGGATGCTCAGCAGGGCGGGAAAGATTTGTAAAGCCATTAGACGGGATAATGCCGTCATAATCGAATTCAACGACAGCATCTTGTTCGCCGTTTAATCCACGACACGCCTTCACTTCACGAAATCCGGCGGCACGGTGTAGTGGTATTGTTTTAGCGGATATAATTACTTGATGAATCCCCCCTGAATCGCTGACTTTCAGTTGGATAGCGATGCTCTTTGAGCCGGATGGATATCCAAGCGGCGAAATGAGTTCGATTGTCGGCGATGGTGTTTCTTGCACTTCAACATTGGAATTGAAGTAAGGATGTACAACCAAAAATTCGGCATGGCACATAGATAACCGATCTTGCCCGGGGCCATACGACATGAGATATCTATCATCCTGGAAATCGTGCTCCAATCCAAAGGCATGTCCCAATTCATGAGCAGCTGTTGTCCAGCTAAATCCACCGGGAAACAATCCCATACCACCTGTTTTCCCTCTCCGTCCTCCCCTACCTAACGCACCTCCAGCAAGTAAATCCGTGCTATTATCAATGACAACAAAATAAATGTTCACATCGAGATCAAACACCTGTTCAATCTCGTCAAGCACAGTAAAAAATGTATTGTCAAGATAGTGACTATCGGGATGTTGCCCATCCACGCGATGAACCATCGGTTCGCCCTCTGCATCGGTCTCAAAGCGGAAGGTCTTGTTCCCATACCCGTGCGCCTGCGTCTGCTCGGCATAGAAGGTCTGAATCTGGCGAATGGTCACCTTCATCGAATCCACCACCTCTTGACGAAACGGACGGTCATTCGGCAAGAAGTAGATCATCCGCACCGTGCGGGGTTCGCCAACGTTCAGATTAAGCGCGTGCTTCGTGGCGGCATACAAACTATCGCGCGCCTGCATGTCTTCGAAATCAAGTGGCAGACAAAAATGCACATCAGTCGATGGCGGCGAAGCATAGCCAGCAGACGATAGACAGAGCAATACCAAAAAGCATGTTGCCAGCTTGATCAAAGGCGTAAAATGAAGAACCCAATTTTTCATTGGATATGCACCTTACTTGAAGTGTGGTTCCAAAACAGACAAACCGTCAATTTGACGATACGGCTTTGCCAAAGGCATTGGCAAAAATCAGAAAATCTCCGAATCCAATTGTGCCATCCCCATCCAGATCAAACCACACGTCATAACCCTCATCGTCTTCACTAAACCCAAACTGTGCTACAAAAAGCAAAAAGTCAGCAAAGCCAACAACACCATCGCCATCAAAATCGGGCGTTGGCGTCTTGTCAAACAGAACCTCAACGCCTCTGTCCTGAAGTGCTGGAATATGCGTGTTGATAGACAGCGAACTCAACCGATTATCCACAAGATTCAACTCGGTCAGATTGGTTGCAAACTCAAGCCCATCCAACTCGCGGATATTGCGATTGCTCGCATCCAGAGTAGTCAAACTCGCCATGTCCGTCACTGTAATGGGCGCAAAACGCGACTTGCTCAGCGCATCTCGAATCACTGCGTGAAGGTTGGCATCGGGAATATAGACCACAGGCGTGATATACTGCGACATATCCCACAGCAGAATCGTGCCATCATCTGACCCCGAAGCAAGGGTTGTGCCGTAAGATGAAAATACCATAGAAGTGACGGTACTTGTATGCCCATCAAATGTAGCGATAGATCGTTCTGTCGCAACATCCCACAGTTTGATCGTTTTATCATCATCTGATCCGGCAAGTATTGTGCCATCCGGCGAAAACGATACAGAAATAACCGGACTCGTATATCCCCCGAATGTAGCGATAGTTTTCCTCGTCGCAACGTCCCACAGTTTGATCGTTTTATCATCTGATCCGGCAAGCGTTGTACCATCCGGCGAAAACGATATAGAATTGACCCAAATATTGTGCGGAAGGATAGCAATAGTTTGTTCTGCCTCCAAATCCCACAGCCTAATCGTGTTATCAAATGATCCGGAAGCGAGCATTTTCCCATCGGGCGAAAATGCCACAGAACGAACCTCGGAGGTATGACCCTCAAGATCGGCGATATTCTCTCCTGTCACAGTGTTCCATAATCTGATATTACCATATCCATATGTACCGGAAGCAAGCATTTTTCCATTGGGTGAAAACATCACTGTCTGGCCTGAACTTCGATGCTTAAGAGTAACAATTGTTTGGCGCGTCTCCATGTCCCACAGCTTGATACCATCCCATGAATTCATAGCCAGCATTTTTCCATTGGGTGAAAACGCCACTGTCTGGGCTGAGCCCGCACGCGTCTCAAGTGTGGCAACAAGGCGTCCTGTCGCCACATCCCACAACGCGACCTTGCCATCTGATCCTGAAGCGAGAATCGCGCCATTTGGTGACAATGCTATAGAACGGGCCACGGATAGATGCCCCGTAAGAGTAGAAACATTTTGTGTCGCCATGTCCCACAGCCTGATTGTACCATCATCTGATCCAGAAGCAAGGGTTGTCCCAAAGGGTGAAAATGCAACGGAATAGACCCAACCCGTATGACCCTCAAGAGTGGCGATATTTGTCCCTGTTGTCACTTCCCATAGCTTAATCGTATTATTATTCAATCCCACGGCAAAGGTAGCTCCATCGGGAGAGAACACTATAGAAGAGATCCATTGATTCAGGCCATGCCTATAGGTCGCGATATTTTGTTTTGTCGCAATGTCCCACAGCTTGACTGTGCCATCCCGTGAGCCTGACGCGAGCATCGTGCCATCGGGTGAAAACGCAACAGAATAGATAGTGTAGTTATATCCCCCAAGGATCGCGATATTTTCTTTTATAGCAATGTCCCATAGCCTAACTGTTTCGTCCCATGAACCCGAAGCGAGGATTTTTCCATCGGGGGAAAATGCAACAGAAGTGACAAAATTTGTATGCCCCTCAAGGGTCGCAATATTTTCTTTGTCCGCGACATTCCACAGTTTGATCGTTCGATCATAAGATCCCGAGGCGAGCGTTGTACCATCAGATGAAAATGCAACAGAAGTGACCCCACTTCCATGCCCTTCAAGGATGGCGATATTTTCTCCTATAGCTGCATCCCATAGCTTGACCTCCCCATCCCTTGATCCCGAAGCGAGTGTCATTCCATTCGAAGAAAATGCAACAGAAGTAACTTCATCCTTATACCCGACGAGTAGTGCACGTTCACGGGCAATCCCCACATCGTAAAGCCACACACCGATGCCACTTGCCACAGCAAGGCTTCGGCCATCCGGCGCAAATGCCACCGCCCTATCGCCTTTTCCCATGTGTCCTTTTCCCAAGCGTATCATTGCGCCATCGGGTAAATGCCATGTCGGATAGTCACCACCTATGATCGGTGTGGCAGGTATTCCAACGCTCTCAGCGTTAAAAATCACTTCAATCCCAGCGATAGATACCTCGACAGTATTTGTTCCCTGACCAAGAGTAAGCGTCCTTTCTACTCTGCCGTTGTCATCAGTTATAGCATTCTCTACAGTAAATCTCCCACTGAGTTTCCCATCACCAGCGGTGACAGCAAAGGTGACCAGAGCACCTTGTAAAGGATTACCATACTGATCCCGTACCTCAACGATAAACGGGTTCGCCAACTCTGTACCTGTTGTACTTTGCTGGTTATCCCCCGAGATCTTCATAAGTGTTTGAGGACGAGATTGCGTCCATTCAGATGTATCCCACAGTTCGACCCTGCTATCCTCTGAACTAAAAGCGAGCATGGTACCGTTGTGTGAAAAGGATATAGAATCAATCCAACCATCGCGCGGAAAGTCAGCAATATGTCGTCCGGTAACAACATCCCACAGCTTGATTGTGCCATTCGCTGCTCCCGAGGCGAGAATCTTTCCATCGGGCGAAAATGACACAGAAGCAACATCACTGATATGTCCTTCAAGGGTGGCGATATGTCGTCCGGTAGCAACATCCCACAGCTTGACTGTGTCATCTCCTGACCCGGAAGCCAGCATCGTACCATCAGGCGAAAACGATACAGAATTTACAGTATATGTATGCCCTTCAAGAGTGGTAATATTTGTCTTCTTCGCAACATCCCATAGCTTGACCGTATTATCATAAGACCCCGAAGCGAGCGTTGTGCCGTCAGGTGAAAACGCCACAGAATTTACACGATGCGTATGCCCCTCAAAGGTAGCGATATTTTCTCTTGTGACAACATCCCACAGCTTAGCCGTGTTATCCCCTGCCCCAGAAGCAAGTATCGTACCATCGGGTGAAAACATCACAGAACGGACTCCCCAATCATGTCCATCAAGGTCAGCGATATGTTGCCTGGTTTCAACATCCCACAGTTTGATCGAATTATTCCTTGATCTTGACCCGGAAGCGAGTATTTTCCCATCGGGTGAAAATGCCACTGAATAAACATAGTTCGTGTGCCCTTCAAGGGTAGCGCTATCCGCCTTAGTCGCAACATCCCATAATCTGATAGTGTTATCCCTTGACCCCGAAGCGAGCATTGTACCATCGGGTGAAAACGCCACAGAATAGACCCTATCCGTATGTCCTTCAAAGGAAGCGATATGGTTTGGCGAAATTTCCAAAAGGTCAAAAGGTAATCCGCTCACATTCCCATCGGTATCAACTACCTCGATATAAATTGGATGAGCCACAGGATCGGAAAGACTCGTATAGCCAAGAGATGGAATAACACCATTATAATCAAATTCAATAACAGCGTCTTGTTGCCCCGTCAATCCACGACAGGTCTTCGCTTCAAGAAATCCAGCGGCGATGTGTGGTGCTCTTGTTCTAACGAATAAGATTACTTGATGAAGCCCTCCTGAATCGCTGACTTTGAGTTGAATAGAGATACTCTTTGCCCCAGCCGGATAATCCCGTGACGAAAGAAGTTCGATAGTTGGCAACTGCGTCGCTTCAACCGGGGTATCGAGATTGAAGTAGGGATGAACAGCCAAATATTCAGCATTACATACTGATAATTGATCGCTACTTGTTCCATAGGACATCATATACGCATCATCGTTGAAATCGTGCTGCAATCCGAAAGCATGTCCGAGTTCATGTGCCGCTGTTTTAAAACTAAATTCACTGGGAAATAATGTATCACCACCATTTTTACCTCGTCGGGCTCCTACACCTGACACATGCTGACCATCCTGAACAATTCCACTTATACTATTGTCAACCACGATGAAGTAAATATTCTCCATCACATCAAACGCCTGTTCAATCTCGCCAAACACAGTATTTGTCGTATTGTTGAGATAGTGACTATCGGGGTGTTGACCATCCATGCGATGAACCATCGGCTCGCCCTGGGCATCGATCTCAAAGCGGAAGGTTTTGTTTCCGTGTCCATGCGCCTGCATCTGCTCGGCATAAAAGGTCTGAATCTGGCGAATGGTCACTTTCATCGAATCAACCACTTCTTGGCGAAATGGACGGTCATTCGGCAAGAAGTAGATCATCCGCACCGTGCGGGGGTCGCCCACGTTCAGATTAAGCGCGTGCTTCGTGGCAGCATACAAACTATCGCGCGCCTGCATGTCTTCGAAATCAAGTGGCAAGCAAAAATGCACATCATCCGATGGCTGAGAAGCATATCCAGCAGACGATAGACAGAGCAATACCAAAAAGCATGTTGCCAGCTTGATCAAAGAGGTAAAATGAAGAACCCAATTTTTCATTGGATATGCACCTTACTTGAAGTGTCGTTCCAAAACAGACAAACCATCAATTTGACGATATGACTTTGCCAAAGGCATTGGCAAAAATCAGAAAATCTCCGAATCCGATCACACCATCGCCATCCAGATCAAACCACACGTCATAACCCTCATCGTCTTCACTAAACCCAAACTGTGCTACAAAAAGCAAAAAATCAGAAAAGTCAACAACACCATCGCCATCAAAATCGGGTGTTGGCGTCTTGTCAAACAAGACCTCAACACCTCTGTCCTGAAGTGCTGGAATATGCGTGTTGATAGACAACGAACTCAGCCGATTATCCACAAGATTCAACTCTGTCAGATTGGTTGCAAACTCAAGCCCGGTCAGATCGCGGATATTGCGGTTGCTCGCGTCGAGAGTAGTCAAATTCGCCATATCAGTGGTAGTAATAGGCGCAAAACGCGATTTGCCCAGCGCATCTCGAATAACTGCTCTGAGGTTAGCATCAGGAATACGGACTACAGGCGTGATGTACTCCGACACATCCCATAGCAGAACTGCACCATCCTCTGAACCGGAAGCAAGTGTTGTACTGTAAGGCGAAAACGCCACAGACTGAACCCTTGGACCTCTTAATGCCTCAATATTTTCACCAGTCGCAACGTCCAACAGTTTAATCTCGCCACCCTCTAACCCCGTAGCGAGTATCATCCCATCAGGTGAAAATACCATAGAACTCACAGATCCATAGTTTTTAATAGTGAAGATATTTGCTCGCGTCATAACATCCCACAGTTTAATCTCGCCCCAACCTGAAGCGAGTATTGTGCCATCGGGAGAAAACGCTACATCAAAGACAGCAGATGTATGTCCCTCAAGAGTGATACTATTTTCTTTTTTACCAACATCCCATAGCCTAACCGTGCCATCCCATGACCCAGAGGCGAGTGTCTTTCCATCGGGAGAAAACATCACAGAGTAAACAAAATCTGTATGAACAAGGGTAACGGTATTTGTCCACGTCGCAACATCCCATAGTTTAATCGTATTCCCTGCCCCCGAAGCGAGTAGAGTACCATCAAGCGAAAACACCACAGAATTGACCCACTTCGTATGTCCTTCAAGGGTGGTGATATTCTTTTCTGTCGCAACATCCCATAGTCTGACCGTGGTATCCCATGACCCAGAGGCAAGAGTCGTTCCATCGGGTGAAAATGCCACAGAATTGACCCAACTTGTATGCCCTTCAAGGGTAGCGGTATTTGCTTGCGTCGCAACATCCCACAACTTGATCTTGCCATCCCAAGACCCTGAAGCGAGTAGAGTACCATCAGGGGAAAATGCCACAGAACGGATCTGATCCGTATGTCCCTCAATAGTAGCGATATGTTGTGGCGAAACTTCCCACAAGTTAAAAGACAGGCTGGCAACGTTCCCGCCAGTATCAACCGCCTTGACATAAATTTGATGCACAAGAGGATTGGAAAGACTCGTTTCATCATTAGATGGAATACGGCCGTCATAATCAAATTCAACAACAGCATCTTGTTCGCCATTCAATCCATGACATGCCTTTAAATTGAAAACACCACCAGTGAACAAAAGTACCTGATGAAGCCCATCTGAATCGCTGACTTTGAGTTGGATAGAGATGCTCTTTGAGTCTTTTGGATATGCACGCCGAGAAGTAAGTTGAATTGTCAGCGGCGATGTATTTTCATCTGGAACATCGGAATTGAAGTAGGGATGCACAGCCAAAAATTTGGCATAGCAGGGAGATAACCGATCTTGGCCTGTATAGCCAAACGACATGATGTACGCATCATCGTTAAAATTGTGTCCCAACCCAAAGCCATGTCCAAGTTCATGTGCGGCCGTTTTCCAGTGAAATTCGCCGGGAATCTTCGCAATGCCACTATTTCTTCCCCCTATGCCTAAACCTTTTATCCCCAGCTTAATTTCATCCGTACCATTGTCCAGAACGATGAAGTAAACATTGTTCGCCGAAAGATCAAACTTCTGTTCAATTTCATCAACCTCACCACTACCGCCAAGATAGTGGTCAGTAGGATGTTGACCCTCCACGCGATGAACCATAGGTTCGCCCTGAGCATCGGTCTCAAAGCGAAAGGTCTTGCGGCCATACCCGTGCGCCTGCATCTGCTCTGCAAAGAAGGTCTGAATCTGGCGAATGGTCACCTTCATCGAATCCACCACTTCCTGGCGAAAGGGACGGTCATTCGGCAAGAAGTAGATCATCCGCACCGTACGGGGTTCGCCTGCGTTTAAATTAAACGTTTGTTTTGGCGCAGCATATAAACTATCGCGCGCGCTCAGGTCAAGTGTGGGAGCCATCGCATTGAGCAAGAGGGCTGTAGTGACCAGGATAGCGATGGCTTTAATGACGTTGTGCTGCGCGTGATTCACGTTGCGCTCTGAGTGCATGGATTTATCCCTTCTGCGGACACGGATTGCTGACGTTAAAAATTAAACGTCAGCACGGCGCGAAGCCCTTTTGTAGATGTGGGTGTAAGGCTCAAGTTGAGACGTTGCAGCGGCACCGCGACCCATTTGTCGGATTTCATTAGTAGGCCAATTGTAGTTGCAACGATAGTAATAGGTATTGCGGCATGCAATGACACCAACAGACCCATACCTAAATCGCCACCGCCGGACATTCCAGCGACGGCTATTAAAAGTCCGCTGATACCCAGTCCAATGCCCAGGCCTTTGAATGTATTTCTATGCTGTCCAATGCTGACTTCAAGATTGGAGATTGAAGAAAGGGGCACCTGATAAAATCTACGTCCATAAAATGTAAGTTCTCCACGGACAACGAGTGTGTCTTGCGTCATTTTAATTAGCTTGCCGACCATCCTTCCTTTCCGAATTACAGGCGCATAAACACGTACTTTGGAATCTCCTTTAAGGAGTGGATGTATGGCTTGTCCTGGGTGTTGTTGAGTCTGTCTTGCATTTCTCCATGCTTCAATATCTCGTGTGTGTTGAGCGATAATGAGGGTATCCATGTCACGGTATGCTATTGTTTTCCAAGATTTCAATGCCTCATCCTCAACTCTAATCAAGATATAATCTGTGCCTTTTTCCATAATCTGTCCGGTTGCGGTTCTTGTAGCTTCCTCTTTGGATATATAGACGATGTGGGCATGCCATCCCATTGTGATCTTTGAAGAATCAATCTCTCCGCGAGACAGGACTGTAACTGTCTTTTCCTGGGGTTTCTGTGTGGCCTGTTCCACGTCTTGACTCTGCGTAGTTGCATACGCAAATGTGGGAGCTATCGCGTTGAGTAGAAGGGTTGCTGTGACAAAGATGGCAATGGTTTTAATGACATTGTGCTGAGGTGGACTAATGCCTAATTTGCTTGAATGATATTTTGTTCTGCGCGAGCCATACTTCGTGTGTATATACATGAGATTCTCCTGATTTTTTTTATACCGTCAATTGGATGATGCAGATTTGCCAAAGTTATTGGCAAAAATCAGAAAATCTCCGAATCCAATCATGCCATCCCCATCCAGATCAAACCACACGTCGTATCCCTCATCGTCTTCACCGAACCCGAACTGCGCGACAAAAAGCAAAAAGTCAGCAAAACCAACAGTACCGTCACCATCAAAATCGGGTGTTGGCGTCTTGTCAAACAAGACCCCAACACCTCTGTTCTGAAGCACTGGAATATGCGTGTTGATGGACAGCGAACTCAGCCGATTACCCACAAGATTCAACTCGGTCAGATTGGTTGCAAACTCCAGCCCGGTCAAATCGCGGATATTGCGATTACTCGCGTTCAGAGTAGTCAAACTCGCCATATCAGTAGTGGTAATAGGTGCAAAACGCGACTTGCCCAACGCATCCCTGATCACCGCTCTGAGGTTAGCATCGGGAATGTTGACCACAGGTGTGATGTACTCCGATATATCCCACAGCAGAGCCGTGCCATCATCTGATCCCGAAGCGAGCGTAGTGCCGTAAGGTAAGAATGCGACAGACCAGACCCAATCCTTATGCCCCTCAAATGTAGCTATAGATCGTCCTGCTGCTACATCCCACAGTTTGACTGTTCTATCCCCTGACCCTGAGGCAAGCACCGTGCCATCGGGCGAAAATGATACAGAAGCGATATTATTCGTATGGCCCTCAAGGATAGCGATATTTTCTCTTGTCAAAACATCCCACAGCATGACGTTTCTTCCCGACCCAGAAGCGAGTATTGTCCCATCGGGCGAAAATGACACAGACCGGACCCTTTCATCGTATGGAAGGGTCGCAATATTTTTTTCTGTTTCAACATTCCACAATCTGATCGTTTTATCATGAGACCCCGAGGCAAGCACCGTGCCATCGGGCGAAAATACAACAGCAGTGACCCTACTCGTATGTTCTGAGAAGGTGGCGATATTGGTTCCAGTCGCAACATTCCACAGCATGACGTTTCTTCCCGACCCAGAAGCGAGTATTGTCCCATCAGGCGAAAATGCCATAGAATTGACCCAATCCGTATGCCCTTTGAGTGTGCCGATATTTTCTTTTATCTCAATGTCCCACAGCTTGACCTCCTGCCATGACCCAGTAGCAAGTATTGTCCCGTTTGGCGAGAACGCGACAGAGGAGATACCATGGATATGTTCAAAAGGTGCAACGAGATTTATTCTCATTGCAACATTCCACATTCTAACCAGGCGATTCCTTGACAAGAGGACAAGTGTCGTTCCATCGGGTGAAAATACCACAGAACGGACCCCAGATAGATGTTCCGTAAGGATAGATGTATTTTGTGTCGCAATATCCCATAGTTTGACCTCACCATAAGACGTCGAAGCGAGTATTGTCCCATCGGGCGAAAATGCAACATCTGTAACTTCATCCATATGCTCTGAGAGGGTGACAACATTTTGCCTCGTCACAATGTCCCATAGTCTGACCTCATCATAAGATGCCAAAGCGAGGGTTGTTCCATCAGGTGAAAATGCAATAGAAGTGACGGTATCCTTATGCCTTAGGATTACAGTACTTGTTCGCGTCGAAACTTCCCACAATCTAATCATCCTATCCCCTCCGACAGATACAAGTGTCGTCCCATCGGGCGAAAATGCAACAGCAGTGACCTCACGCGTATGTTCTAAGAAGGTGGCGATATTTGTTCTTGTCGCAACGTCCCATAATCTGACTGTTTCATCCCATGATCCGGAAGCGAGGGTTGTTCCATCAGGTGAAAATGCAATAGAAGTGACCTCTCTACTATGCCCTTCAAAAGTGGCGATATTTTCTTCTGTCTGAACTTTCCATAGCTTGATTGTGTGATCAGAAGACCCGGAAGCGAGTATTGTCCCATCAGGTGAAAATGCAATAGAAGTGACCTCTCTACTATGCCCTTCAAAAGTGGCGATATTTTCTTCTGTCTGAACTTTCCATAGCTTGATTGTGTGATCAGAAGACCCGGAAGCGAGTATTGTCCCATCAGGTGAAAACGACACAGAACTGACCTCACCCTTATGCCCGGTGAGTAGTGCGCGTCCTCTCAATGTCGCCACATCGTAAAGCCACACACCAATGGCACTTGCCACAGCGAGACTTTGACCATCTGGCGAAAATGCCACCGCCTTATCGTCTCCACTAATGTGTCCTTTTTCCAGACGTACAGTCGCACCATTGGGTAAACGCCACTGCTGATAATCACCACCTATAACCGACGTAGTAGGCATTCCAACGCCCACAGCGTTAAATGTCACCTCAATCCCAGGAATCGATGCTTTAACAGTATTTGTTCCGGGACCAGGGGTAAGCGTACTCTGCGCCCTGCCATTGGCATCAGTTGTTGTGTTCTCAACCGTGAACCGCCCGCTGAGTTTCCCTTCGCCTGCGGTGACAGCAAAGGTGACCCGAGCATGTTGTAAGGGATTCCCGTATTGATCTCTCACTTCAACGACCAAAGGCATCGCCAACTCTGCATCGGGCGTGTCCTGCTGGTTATCTCCTGAGATTTTCACAAGGTTTTGAGGCCGGGGTAGCCGCCACTCAGAAACATCCCATAATCTGATCGTATGATCTCCCGAACCTGAAGCAAGCATCGTCCCCTCGGGTGAAAATGCAACAGAGTGAACAAGACCTCTATGCCCTTCAAGGGTGGCAAGATTTGTCCGTGTTGCAACATCCCACAGATTGACCGTTTTATCCCACGCACCCGAAGCAAGGATAGTGCCATCGGGAGAAAACGCAACAGAGGAAACACGACCTCTATCCTCTTCAAAGGTGGCGATATTTGTCCGCGTTGCAACATCCCACAGCTTGACCGTACCATTATCTGAACCCGAAGCAAGCGTCTCTCCGTCGGGAGAAAATGCAACAGAAATGACCTCTCTCGTATGCCCTTCAAAAGTGGCGATATTTTTTTCGGTTGCAACATCCCACAGCTTTATTGTGCCGTCACCTGATCCTGCAGCGAGGATCATCCCATCGGGTGAAAACGCAACAGATCCTCCCCACATATGTCCCTCAAAGGTGGCGAGATTGCGCCTTGTCGAAACCTCCCATAGCTTGACCAGGCCATCCAATGACCCAGAAGCAAGTGTACTGCCATCGGGTGAAAACACAACAGAGACAACACGACCCCAATGTTCCTCAAAGGTGGCGAGATTGCGCCTTGTCGAAACCTCCCATAGCTTGACTGTTTGATCATCTGATCCGGAAGCAAGCATCATCCCATTGGGTGAAAACGCAAGAGAAGCGACCCACCCTGTATGCGCGTCAAAGGTATCAATATCGCGCCTTGTCGAAACGTCCCATAGCTTGACCAGGCCATCTAATGACCCAGAAGCAAGTGTACTGCCATCGGGTGAAAATGCAATAGAATAGACCTCATTCTTATGCTCTTCAAGCGTGGCGATATGGTGTGGCGAAATTTCTAAAAATTCAAAATACGCCCTGCCCACATTCCCCTCAGTATCAACGGCTTGGACATAAATCGGATGGACAGAAGGGTCGGAAAGACTCGTAAAGACAGCAGAAGGAATAACGCCGTCATATTCAAATTCAACGACAGCATCTTTGTCACCTGCCAATCCACGACATCCCTTCACTTCAAGAAATCCAGCGGCGAGGTGGGGTTCTCTTGTTCTAACGAATAGGAGTACCTGATGAAGCTCCTCTAAATCGCTGATTTTGATATGGACAGAGATGCTCTTTGACCCTGCGGGATATTCCTGCGGTGAAAGAAGCTCAATGCTTGGTAACAGTGCCTCTTCAATTGGAGTATCGAGATTGAAGTAGGGATGCACAGCCAAAAATTCGGCATTACAAGCAGATAACCGATCTTGATCTGAACCATAAGACATAATGTACGCAACATCGTTGAAATCGTGCGATAATCCAAAAGCGTGTCCAAGTTCATGTGCCGCTGATTCGAAACTAAATTTGCCAGTAACCAACCCTAAGCCACCATTTTTCCCTCGTCGTCCTCCTACACCAGGCACTCGCAGACCACCACTACCAATTGCATTTATACTATTGTCAATGACGATGAAGTAAATATTAGCATCGAGATCAAATGCTTGTTCGAGCTCGTTAATCACAGTACCAGGTGTGTCATCAAAATAGTGACTATCGAGATGTTGACCCTCCACGCGATGAACCATTGGTTCGCCCTGCACATCGGCCTCAAAGCGAAAGGCCTTGTTCCCATATCCGTGCGCCTGCATCTGCTCGGCAAAGAAGGTCTGAACTTGCCGAATGGTCACTTTCATCGAATCCACCACCTCCTGGCGAAACGGACGATCATTCGGCAAGAAGTAGATCATCCGCACCGTGCGGGGGTCGCCCACGTTCAGATTAAGCGCGTGCTTCGTGGCGGCATACAAACTATCGCGTGCCCACATGTCTTCGAAATCGAGAACCCTACAAAAATGCACATCAGCCGATGGCTGAGAAGCATATCCGACAGATGAAAGGCAGAGCAACGCAAACAGGCACACGCTTACCCTGAGTATCTTGCATTCTATTCTCATGACATCACATCATCCTTTTTCCGACCATTTCGAAAACGCCATTACGGAAGATTTTATTCACGATAAGCATAAATGCAATTTATGTATCAACGTCAGGTGTAACTTAAGGACCAATGGTCCCTTGCGCCTGTCAGTGCAAGGGATCAATATCTGTCAGCGCAATCACATCAATGAGTACCCTCAGCCGCATATTCTGTAGAACAGACCCTGACATTAAAAATTAAACGTAAGCGCGGCGCGAAACCCTTTTGTGGATGTGGGGGATATGCTCAGGTTGAGACGTTGTGGCGACACTGCCAACCATTTGTCGGATTTGGTCATCGCACCGATTACAGTTGTAAGGGCAGTAATTGGCACCAACACATAGGACGAAAAAAGTGCTATTTCCAATACGTCGGGTGCTAGAATAATCATTGGTTCATATACTACCATTCCTACTGCCATTATAGCAATAAATCCTACACTAATATAAATGCCGATTTTCATCCCTTCGAATGTGTTTCTATACTGTCCAGTGCTGACTTCGAAATTGGAGATCGAAGAAAGAGGCACCTGATAAAATCTACGTCCATAAAGTGTAAGTCCTCCACGGACAACAAGTGTGTCTTGTGTCATTTTAATCAGCTTGCCGACCATCCATCCCTTCCGAATTGAAGGCGCAGCAACACGCACTCTGAGTTCTCCTGCATAGAGTTGTTGCATAGGCTGTTCCCCGTGTCTTTGAGTATGTCTTGCATTTTTCCATTCTTCAATATCTCGTGTGTGTTGGGCGATAACGAGGGTATCCATGTCAGTGTATGCTATTGTTTTCCAAGATTTCAATGCCTCATCCTCAACTCTAATCAAGATATGATCTGTGCCTTTTTCCATAATCTGTCCAGTTGCGATTCTTTCAGAGCCCTCTTCGGATATATAGACGATATGGGCATACCATCCCGTTGTGATCTTTGAAGAATCAATCTGTCCGCGGGACATGACCATGACGGTCTTTCCTTGAGGCTCCTTTGTGGCCTGTTCCACGTCTTGACTCTGCTTAGCTGCATACGCGAGTGAGGGAGCCATCGCGTTGAGCAAGAGGGCGGTAGTGAATAGGATGGCGAGGGCTTGGGCTTGACGGGTGTTGTGTTCGGTATGCATAGACTTCACCTCCACATATATCAGATGCCTGCCTGAGGTAGGTACAGGCAGGCGAGACATCTCCGCTCCCAAAATCAATTTTAAAACAGCTTAAAATAACAACGACAAGCTGAAAATATGTCCAGTTTCAGTTCCGTATCGGCTCGAATAAGGCGTGTAATCTATCTTTACTCCCAGCCCCTTTTTGATCATGGAATGCAATCCACATCCCCACTTAGCCGACCCCGTAGAGATGTAATCTCTATCTCCTAAGTCCTTCCAAAATCCACCTAAACGCAACGAGAATCCAATAGAACCATTTACACCGTAGTGCGTGTACCCATATTCGATAGCTGCACTCAGTATTTTGTCTCGGTCAAAATTGATCGGTATTTCCATGTCTAACACAACGTCCAGATGATGTGGCACGACCCCGGCATTTATCAAGGCGAACATATCGATAAGCAACCCCAGCCGCGCATCCTTTTGAAGCAGGCTATCTGAACTCACATTTTTCAGACCTACTGACATCGCCATATTCCGGGGCCCAATAACATACGCACCCAAATCAAAGGCAACCCTATTTTGTGTTTGTGAAATAAGCTGTCTGAGTTCTGAAGAATAGGTCTGATAATTGTCATGAGTCAGCTTAAACGTCGTCCCCACCGCAATTCTGTCCGTTATTTTTTGTCCATAGCCTCCGAAAATGGCATAATCCTCGTTAGAGCTATTGCGCTCGGCATAAAGGCCAAATGCCCCTTTGCCCAGCACATTTGCAGAAATACCCACGTTGTGTTCCTCCGTGTCCGATGGCCAGTCTATGTAGGTAAAATAGGCTTCTCTGCGTTCCATAAAAGCCAGTCCTGCTGGATTGTACAGAATGGCCTGCCCACTCCCGATCAATCCCACACCAACTTCACCCAAAGCAATGGTGCGAGCATGCCCCTGGGCAAATCCTTCACCTGCTATGAGATAGGTACACAATGTGCATAGCCCGATCAGAATATATTGTCTCATAATCATTTACCTTTCGTGATTGGTCTTTGTCACAAACTCAGGACATAGACCCCTATTAATACAAAATCCCTCAGACCTGCGAGATCATTTCGAGTTTGAGGACGGGGATTTCCCACCCAAAATGACGCCATACTTCAGATGGAGCATGAGATTGCTCCGTCTTTGTCCATTAAAAAACCATCGCTTATATGATGGCTCAATCCTGATCGCCATCTTGTTCTGGAAAACGCGGCGATACCCAATACCTATTCCCGCACCAACTGTGGAACGGGTCAATATTGTCGCGAAAGACCTGATATAAACAGCGTTCAATGTTTTCTTGGTCAAGAAATAAGCGACCCCACCCTGTGCGCCCCAAGCGGTAAAATTCCCGCCATCCCAGTAGGCAGAAGTAAGCCCTCCACCCAGGTCAAAAGTCAATCTTGAAAAAGAAAAACCAGATACATAGATTAATGGCAATAGTCTCCCGTACAAGCCTCCTCCCATACCAATGAGTGTGCCAGTATCCCCGACTAAGGCACCGAGGGCCTCGGAATCATCGGAGTAATTGATCGCGTACCGCACAGATAGAATTTCGGCACCGATCTCAATTGGTGATTGTCTAAAGTTTTTGACAGGCGTCAGCTTTTGAATGCGGTCTAAGGCGATCTTCTTCTTCCTGAACCGTTCGCCAACGATCAATCTCTTCGCATCAATAGCTTGAATATATCCTCTCAGGGTTTGCTGTTCTTCCCAATCTCCCGATATGGAATCTCGCTCTCCTTTTCCATAAATCACCTCGACAAAAGTACCGATCCCAACTTTATCACCATCTATACCACTGCCTTTGAGCACTTGAGCGAGAATCTGGTCAGGTCTGTTTTCTGTCTCTTGCACGCTAATGTTTTCTCTAATAAACCGATTCACCTCATTCATCTGCTTCGCTGGCACGGTTGATTCATCGCTCCTGATCACGGACACAACTTTATCGTAGGCAATGGTCTTCTTGTCCTTGACACCGCCGCTCCGAATCGTGAACGAAGTTTCACCAATCGCATCAATCCATCCCCTCTCCGTTTTTTCCTGGTCGTTGCTATCGCGATAGGTGACTTGCACATAAGCATCTCGGACCAACGTATTGGCATTGACCTCTGCCCCTTGCAAATATGTAGCTGCATACGCGAGTGAGGGAGCCATCGCGTTGAGCAAGAAGGCTGTAGTGACAAAGATGACAATGGTTTTACTCGCGTTGTATTCGACCTGCATGGATTACTCCTTTTGTGTCGTACAAAAAAAATCGCATTTCGTTCCTCATCTACGCAAGGCGCAGTGTGACGAGTTGACAACTGCGTGTCTCGACACCCCAAAAAAGGGGTGTCGGGCATTGTCAACAGTCACGCAGGAATAGAAATGCGGGAATGTCCTACCTATTTACCGAGACATGGGGGATCAGTCCATGTCTATACTCGGCTATTGTATTCAGCAGATACCCGACATAACGGCACCTGCTCGACTGTTGACAAAAGTAAAATATATCATTCCCGCGGTTTTTCAAATATTTTTTATTTTCAATAATTTGGACAACCTCAGGCAGCAATTTTGCCATATCTAAAAATAGGCATGGACACCTCCGCCTGCATAAACGCCAGCGAGACCCTTAGATTGAGAGCCAGTTTTTTCCCGACCAAATCCCTGACCGATTTCCACATTCAAACCCAGAGGAATCCCCCCGAGTGAAAACACAATCTCGCCGCCAAAACTGAGTCCAGTTCCCAGCGTCGTGGTCTTGACAGTCTCTTGACGGAGATCCTCCTCTTTTTTCTCTTGCCAGCCGCCTTCGAGAGTGAAATGAAGTCGGGCAACGTTCCACCGGCTTTGATGCTCGAATATCGCATACGAAACGCCAGCACCTAACATATGATCGCTATACTGACCATTGAGAATAAAACGTCCAACGGTTTGAAGATATACGGGAGCCAGTCCGTTATAGCGAAAACTAATCCCACCAAATGTGGGTGTCGCGCCCTGAAGACCAATACCATAACTCTTGGTAAGGTCAGTCTTTTTCGCCTGAGCTGAAAAACTGAAGGTTACAATCGAAAAGACACAGACCAGATAAGAAATTGAGCGTGTCATTATTTCTCCTTTTTTAGTTAAATGATGCACTACATCTACACCTGCTGAAGGCTATCATTTTTCGGCGCTGCATCAGCCTGCTTGCCCCGCGGTCCGATCAGCAGCAAAGTTAGACCCACCTGCATCCAGAAAAGCCTCCGAATCCGCCGAACAATGCCCACAGCCAAACCCATCTTTGGATCCAAACCCATCAAATGAAACAGAAACACATGCCCACCTTCAAAAACGCCCATCCCGAGCGGAACAAAAAAGAACGCCGCGTTAATCACGACCATCAGCGCGTGGAACAGATACACCCAAACAAACGGCATCGGTTCGCCGAGCACATAAAGAATCACATAGATCTCCAGCGTACCCAGAAACCAGCCCAACACATGGAGCATCAGCAAACCCACCAACCGCCACCTATTCAGCCGATAAAACTGCGCTAAATTCTCGTCAATCTCCACTGCGCGATCGCGGAACCGCTCCAAAAACCTGAGCCGCAACCACAGCATCAAATTCAAAAATCGCGCAAAGGGACTCCGACGCTGCCTGAAAACCGTCCAAACAACCCCCAGAACAGACAACGCCAGAACAGCGATCAGAGCACCTCGCACCTCAGCAGACCACGAAAACCGCTGCAAACCCAACACAACACCACCTATCACAAAAATCACCCCACCAATCATCTCACCCGTCTTATTGACCACCAGCGATGACACCCCACTGGAAACGCACATCTTGTCTCTCAGCACAATCGCCTTGCCGACCTCCTTGCCAACCTGCGATGCCGGCGCCACATTGCCCACCGCCTCGCCAGCCAGCTGCACCCACAGCAACTGCCTCAAACGCGGCCTTTTCGCCCTGCGATCAAAGCACGCCCGCCATATCCACGCCTGATGAACAAATACCACCAGCGACAGGCCGATCACCGGCACATAGCCCCAGCCCATCATCAAAACATGCTGCCACACCTCTGGGGTACTGAGCTGGTACAAAAGCACACCCAGGCCAGCAAACCCTATCAGACAAAGCACAATATGCGTTTCCCGTTTCATCTTATTCTCCTGAAAATCGCGATCTTAAACAACAACCCGTTTCGCAGCCGTAACCACTGGAATCGCCCGAATAACACAGAGCGCGACCGTCAGATACGTCGCCGCCACAGCAACCAGTTCGAGCCAGGATAAAAATGCGGGCGTCAAACCCGACATCTCCTGCGCCGCATTCAGGCTGAACAACAGCACAAACGCGACCACCTTGGAAGTCCCGTACGTCGCCCGGCTCACGCGCGAGGCAACCAGCGCGAACCCAATCCGCGACTTCATCATCGTTGACTCGCCAAACGCCGTGAATCCTTTGGTCAGGGCACAACTGCGAATCGCATCCGTCACAAACCCCCTGCTGAGCACCACAATCGGCACCCATAGCGGAATGACATGCAACCACGCAAACACCACCCACCACACATTCTCCGCAATCCGATCCCCAACAATATCCAGCAACCCCCCGACCTTGCTCTCGCAACCCAACCGCCGCGCGAGATACCCATCCAGCCAATCCATCACCAGCGCAACAAAAGCGAGCGGCACCGCAACCCACGCCAGCATCGCATCTCCAGACACGGCAAAAGCCGTCGCCAGAAACAGCAGAACCACCCGGCCCGCGGTAATCAAATTGGCAACCTGACCTGGAAACGCGGTCGCAAACGTCGATGTAAGCGTTGACATCTCAGCCTCCTTCTAAAAGTTCACATCTCAAACTTCGCGGTCACAACACGTCATATGCAAATCCCGTGCCAAAACCATTTTACCCTCGAAAAAGGCCATTTTCCCTGTTATCCACCCCCAAAATCGCCCAATTAGTGCAAACTCAATATTGCACCTGCAAACTGAGTACTGCACGGCAGACACAAAAAAATCCGGAGACACAATGTGTATCTCCGGATCTGTTAAACAGATTGTAAATTTTATTAGCAGTTTATCGACGCAAGGACAACCACAGGGGGTTGTCCCTACATAGTTCAGTTGTAGGGGCGGTGCCCCTGTGCCCGCCCGTATTCGTCCTAACGATAAATCCCGGGATCAATCCCGTGCTCCTTCAACTTCTGTTGCAGCGCCTGCCGTTTCATACCAATAGCCGGTGCTGTACGGCTAATATTACCTTCGTAGTATTCCAATGCGGCTCGAATAAACGCAACCTCAAAAGACTGCACAACCTCCTGCTTCGCATCCTGAAAAAACACCCCATCCCGCCAGACAGACTCAGGGCCCTCCACAGACTCAACGCCCCGAACCTCCTGGGGAAGCAAATCGCGACGCAACTCGGACCCATCCGAAAAAATAACCGCCCGCTCAACCGCGTGCATCAACTCTCGGATATTGCCCGGCCAGCCATACACCATCAGCATCTTCATCACATCCGGCGGGACATCTGTCATCGCCTTGCCGTGCTGATCATTAAAACGCGCCAAAAAATGCTGAACGAGCAGCGGAATATCCTCGCGCCGATCCCGCAACGGCGGCAAAAAAATATCCACCACCTTCAAGCGATAAAAAAGATCCTCCCGAAACCGCCCTTCCACTATCTCCGCTGGCAAATCCTTATTCGTCGCACTGATAATCCGAACATCCACTGTCACCGTCTCCGAACCGCCCAGCCGCTCAAACTGTTGCTCCTCCAGCACGCGCAACAACTTCGCCTGCGTCTCGATATGCATATCGCCGATCTCGTCCAAAAACAGCGTCCCACCATCCGCAAGCTCAAACTTGCCCTGCCGCCGCGCAGTCGCCCCGGTAAACGCACCCCGCTCATGCCCGAACAACTCGCTCTCGATCAACTCTGTCGGCAGCGCCGCTGCATTCACCGCGACAAAAGGCCGCGCCTTTCGCCCGCTCTGCTCGTGAATCGCCCGCGCGACCAACTCCTTACCCGTACCACTCTCCCCGCTAATCAGCACCCCCGCATCTGTCGCAGCCACCTTCCCGATCAAATCATAGATCCCCTCCATCGCGCGGCTGCGACCAATCAGCAACCCAAACCCCGACTGTTGCCGAATCTCGTTGCGAAGCGTCTCATTCTCCCGCCGCAACCGCACCGTCTCCAGCACATTCTCCACCAGACAGCGCAACTCATCCACATCGTAGGGCTTGCTCAAATAATCGTAAGCCCCCGCCTTCATCGCCTCCACAGCAACCCGCTCCGACCCATAAGCTGTAATCACAATAACAGGCCGCGCATCCCCCTGATCAGCCAATCGCTTCACCAGCGTCAACCCGTCCATCTTTGGCATCTGGATATCGCAAATCAACAAATCGGGATTGCTCTGTGCCACAGCCGCCAGTGCCGCCTCGCCGTCCTCTGCTTCGACAATCTCACATCCCAGTGCCGCAAGTGCCCGCTTCAACCCGTACCGCGCCGCAGAGTCGTCATCCACAATCAGAATTTTATACTGCATCATCCCCCCCGGGAAGTTGAACCGCAAACACCGCGCCCGCCCCATCTGGATTTGCCACCTCAATCGCACCCCCCATGCGCTCCACATCGCGCTTCACAATCGCAAGCCCCAACCCCGTACCCGAAGCCTTTGTCGTAAAAAACGGCTCAAAAATGCGAGCCTGATTCTCCTCTGAAATCCCCGGACCCGTATCCGACACCCGCACCTCCACACCGCCTTGCAACCGCCGCGCCTGCACCGTCAATCGCCGCTCTGTGCAATCGCCTTCCATAGCCTGAATACCGTTCAAAATCAAATTGAAAAACACTTCCTTCAAATCCTCTGGATCGCCCGTCACCACGAGACCATCCGCCACTTCGAAACAGACCGCCACATTCTGTCGCTCCGCCTCGTGAAACAAAATCAGCACCACATCTTCCAGCACCGCCTTCAGGTCCAGCACCTGAAACCCATCATCCTGCTTGGGCTGAGCAAACCTGAGCAGACGATCCACCACGCGGTTTAGCCGATCAATCTCGCGCAACACCACAGACAAATCGCCCGCCTTTGTCTGATCACCCTGCAAATCCTCCCGCAACACAGTCGCAATCGCCTTGATTGAACTCAGGGGATTCTTCACCTCGTGCGCAATACTCGCCGAAAGCAACCCCAACGCCGAAAGCCGTTCCGCCTCGTACATCTGCCGCTCCAATTGCAACCGCCGCTCCACCAGGCGCGTATTTTCAACCGCCAGAGCAATCTGATTGCAAAGCGTACCCAGCAAGTCCCATTCTTCAGAAGAAAAAGATCCCCCGCGTTTCTTCTCCCCCAGACAGAGCAAACCAACCGGCTTCTCCTCTTGCAACACCGGAATACACAGTTCAACCCCTTGCTTTGCGAGTATTGCAGTAAGTGTCGGGTGGTGCAAATCGCCCACATCCAGCGGTCGGCGATGGGTCAACAACCAGCCGACCACCGCTTCAATCTGCGCCCCGTCCCCATCCCCAAACGGTGTCACAGGCGGCTCAAACCCCGGCAAACCACTGCTTGCGATCACCTCCACCTGACTCACCTGCCCCTCCTCGTACTCAAACACCACCAGCGAAACAGCGTGTACCTTCAACACAGTTCCAACCGCATCCACCACCGACTTCAACCGCCTCTCCAGCGCGTGTGGTACATTCAGCGTTTGACTCAGCGTACCCAGCAAATGCTGATACTCGTATCGCGCTCTGAAAAACAGGCGATTGATGATCCCCTGCAACCGATTCTTAATCGGCTGAAACAAAAAAATCAGCAACGAAATCAAAATAGCCTCAACCACCTCTACCCTGAACCCACTATCCAGACGGCCCAATGCCTCTGCAACGCGCCGGATCACCAGCAAATAAACCGTCAACACAATACCCGTCAGCGCAGAATAAAACAACGCGGGATTCACCACAATCTGGAAAAAGCTATACCGATAAATAAAATACCCCAGAATATACGCCGGAGCGATAGGCGAAAGAAAAAGCACCAGCGCGAGCACAGGTCCCACAACAGCACTTTGAAGCAACCCAATCGGATACGCAAACACCGTCAAAACCGCGATACCCGTCAGCGAGAATGCCATCAACCTGTAAAACACCTTATGCACCTCTGTCTCCGACCGCATCGCAAATCCCCGGCAGAGATACGCCGAAAACAGAAGCATAGCAATAGCATACAGGCTAAAACTCACGCGCTTGATCGGCGCTTGAGACATGCCAATCAAAAAAATGATCACCCCCGGCACAAAAGTGATCGGAATAAGATACCGCCGCAACCCACGCGCCACCTTGTGTTCATCTGCAAAAGCCAGCACCGTTGCCAGCAGCGCAGACGGCAAAAAATCCAGCCCAAAACGCGCCACATGCGCCGCATAATTCACTGCACCAGCATCCGGCGCAGCCTGCTCGATCAAAATGCGCAGCGCGTCCCCAGTGTACCAGAGCGCCCCCGCTGAAATCAACAACAACAGCGGCAGCGGCGTGCCTTTCCGTTTTATCGCCGAGGCAAAAATGCCCCAGAGCAACCCGGCGGCAATCGCCGCGCCGACCAGCCAGATCGTCTCGTATAACGACAGGTCCATCAATACCCCTTCGCCAAATCCGCTCGGCTTTGCGCCTCAGCCTCTTCGGGATCGCGTCTCAATTCCCTCGTCAACAAATCGTGCAATTGTGCGATGCGATCGGCCTGCGCGGGATCATCTGCCAGATTGTTAAATTCTCCAGCATCATCTTCCAAATTGTACAACTCGCGTTCGGGTCCATGCACCTCATCAAACCGCGCGTGATACACGTATTTCCACGGACCCTGCCGAACCATCATCATGCCCGACGCAATATTGTGGGCGTAGTATTCGCTCACCGCAATATCCCGCCACTCGCTATTCCCATCGTCCAGATAATTGAGCAACGACTCGCCATCCCAGTCATCTGACCGTTCCGCCCCGCCGATCTCCGCTATGGTCTGCGCCAGATCCACCAGCGAACACACACCCGTCCGCCGCTGCCCACCTGCCCAGCGTTTTGGAAAAGACACAATCAGCGGCGTCCGCGAAGCGTGCTCATACATATTATTCTTCCACCACAACCCGTGATCGCCCTTGTTCTCGCCGTGATCCGTGCAGTAAATCACAATCGTATTATCCGCCACTTCGGAATCATTGAGCGCGGCGAGCAACTTGCCGATCTCGTCGTCCAGCCAATTCACAAAACCCCAGTAAAGCTCGCGCCCCAACTTCGTCTGCTCGGGCGTCGCCTTTGTCACGCCAAACCCGGCTCGCAAATGCTTGTAATTGGTCGGCAACGTCTCCAAAAAACCCTCGGGAATCTCGGGCATGGGCACCTTATCTTTATAAGGCGTGTAATACGCTTCTGGAATAGTCAGCGGAAAATGCGGTGCCACATAACCTGCCAGCAAAAAGAACGGCTTATCATCCGCCGAGCGATTCTGCAAAAACGCACTGCACTCCGCTGTCACCTTGCGGTCCCTCTCCAAAACGGGCGATGTATCACTCGTCTTAAAAGCCGCCACCCGCCCTTCCCAACCAAAACTCGATTCACTCAGATCATCGAACGCGCGCCTCCCGCCCTTGCCACTCCTGTCCCCCTGATTCGCACCGGGATAAACATCGCGAAAACCATAGCGATGTGTACCCGAAAAATGCATCTTGCCACCCAGCCAGCATTCATAGCCCACCGCATTCAGCGCGTGAGGCAGCGAAGGATAATCGTCAGAGGGCAACTGACAATCATTGGTCCACACCCCACAGCGACTCACGTATTGCACCGCCGTAAAACTCGCACGCGCAGGCGCGCAAAGCGGCGAAGTCGTATAAGCCGCATCAAACACAACACCCTCTTCTGCCAGTCGGTCCATATGCGGCGTTTGCACAATAGAATCGCCATAACACCCCATCACTGCCGGGTCGTGCTCATCGGACATAATCATCAGAATATTGGGACGGTCAGACATAAAATCTCCTTACGGTTAGTGTGATATGACACATCATCTAAAGCAACTGATCCAACGCCTGGGCGCGACTGATATCTGTACGCCAGAACTCCTCGGGCGTATCCGCGCTCCATCTCGCCCAGATTAAAGCCAAAACCAGACCCCATTTGATAATACGCTCGCGCGGGATATCCAACTCTTCGGCCATAATCTCCACGCGGCGAACATCGATTTCACCCCTGTCGCATCCATCACAGGAAGCATCGGGATAATTCGCCAAAAAAGCACCGACCTCGTAACCCGGATCGCCAAAATAACCTTTGGGATCAATGACGAGATAGGGGTCGCGCTCTGAACTCAAAATATTCCAGTGATGCAAATCGCCGTGCAAAACAACCGTTTCTGTACTCGTACTCATCAACTCATCGTAAAGTGTTTCGGCGCGCACAACCCACTTTTCGGGCAGCGGTCCGGTGCCGCCATTGAATTTTTTGCGCAACTTATCAAAGCCATCTATTTCATACGCCGTAGGTCGAAAACTGTGAATTTTTGGAACGGGTTGCCAGAACTTTTTCATCAGCCGAGCGGCAATGCGCGTATTCTCCTCGTCATCCGGGCAAACACCCAGAGGGACACCGGGACGAATGCGCTCGAGCATCAGCACGCCCAACGCCTCGTCAAAATCGAGCAACTTGACCGTACCATTACTATTGCAAAGTTGCAGCGCATGGCACTCTTGTTGCCAGTTTTCCGCCAGTTGCACGGGCGAACCGATTTTCAGAATAACCTCTGTGCCTCTCGCATCCGTCGCCGGTGCGATATAGCTATAGGACATCTCGGCATAATCTTCTGTCATGGGATCTTCAATGCGAAGATCCCACCGCTTTGCACACGCAGCGACGATATCTGGCAGCCGTTCGATCCATTCAGCCCATTTTGGATTAGACGAGAGAGTTTCTGGAATGTACATAGATTTTTCACCTGCCTACCAAATTACCCCTGTCTGGACGAGACGTAAAAGCGCGTTTGATCGCAGTGGCCGATCTCATCGATCACCTCGAGAGTGTGTTGGCCCGCTGGCAGCGCAACGGATTTGACGTGCCGCGTATTCGTCTCTCCCAAATAGCGATGGTTGAGATACCAGTATAGCGTGCGATTTTGATCGCGATGTGTCACCCGCAACACGACATTCTGCAAGGTCCCGTCAAAATCACGGGGCAAATAGAGACGCGCATTCCGCGTCGGATACACAATATGTACAGGTGCGTGACCTGCTTGCGCCGCACAATCCGCGCGATGCGGTGGCAAATCCCCCCTACTTTGACCGCGTTGCCGCAAGTGGTGAACAACATCTGGCGGATACACCAGACGCGCAACGCGACGGTGTTCACCCGGCTGCCAGCAAAGAGAGCATACCCGCTGTGTACTGTCGGCATTCACCGTAATAACCCGGTGATACGGGCAAATTTTCAAAAGTACGCGGGGTGCTTCCACAGAAACCCGCTCTGGACAATGCGACGCAGCGCGATACCCAGTATTAGCACAAACATCGCGCCGGATCAAATCTGCCTGTGGTGCCGCGAACCACCGTTGATCGGGGTCGCGGGGCAAACTATTAAACAAATCAAAAAACAAAGGCGCAGCACAGCGCGCGCCCGTGAGCTCGGGCACCCCTTCACCCGCGAAATTACCCACCCACACAGCAATCGTCCACTGTGGCGACACTCCCACAGCCCACGCATCGCGGTGCCCATAACTCGTACCCGTTTTCCACGCAATGGGCCATTGGTTTTGAAACTGATGCCAGTAAAATTCTATTCCGGGCCGCGAAAGATCGCGCAACGTATTCAGCACCAGATAACACGCACCGCGACTGAGCAAACGCGCGGGTTCAGACGGGCGATCTGTCGGATTTATATGAAGAGGCTGAAACACGCCCCCATTGCCCAAACCGCGAAAAAGCACCGCCATATCCCAACCCGTCACCTCAGCACCACCGAGAACGAGGGGCAAGCCGTAATCATTGGGCGTGCGGAACAACGTCGTCAAACCAGCCGCGCGGAGCCGTTCGTAAAACGCCACCAGACCATACTCATAAAGCAAGCGTACCGCAGGCACATTCGCCGACAAAATCAAAGCATCATGCGCCGAGACAAGCCCCTGAAATGTGCGACTGGCATTGTGTGGCGAAAACGAACCGTAATACGTCGGAATATCCCGAATTTTGCTCTGTGGCAGAATCAGCCCCGCATCCATACTGAGCGCGTAGAGAAATGGCTTGAGCAGCGAACCCGACGACCGCGGCGCGTGAATCCCATCGACGTAGCTATCTGTAAAATTTTCGGATCCAACATACCCGCGAACAGCACCCGTTTTGGTATCCGCAATCAGGGCAAAACCATTGTGAATCCCGCGCTGCCGCAACCTGCTGACGTGACGCGCAACGAGCGCTTCTGCTCGAATCTGAATATCCCGATCGATCGTAGTCGGATGAACAAATGGCGTCTGGCGATCTTTAATGTACCGCGCCAGATGAGAAGCCAGCATGGGAAATGGATGGGACTTGCTCGGCACAGACTCTTTTTTTGCCAAATACAGCGTCTCTGCATCAAAATATCCCCCACCGTGCAATGCGTTAAGCAACGCATCCCGCTTCTTTTTTAAAAGATCGGGATGCGTCTGAGGCGAAATTTTTCCCGGCGCATTGGGCAACACCGCGAGCAATGCCGCCTCTGCCCAGGTAAGCTGATCCGGCGATTTACGAAAAAAACGCAACGCCGCTGCCCGATAGCCCACCACATTTCCGCCATAAGGCGCGTGATCGAGATAAAGTTGCAAAATCTCTTCTTTTGAATACCGCATCTCCATCTTCAGCGCCTGAAGCATCTCCAGTGCCTTGTTAAAATAAGTGCGCGGTTTGGGGTGCATCAGCCGCGCCACTTGCATAGTCAACGTACTTGCGCCACTCACAGTTCTGCCCTGTTTCAAATTCTGATACAGCGCGCGCACCACGGACACGGGATTGACGCCAAAGTGATAATCAAAATACCGATCTTCAAAATAGAGCACACTCGCTTTGAGCTTCTGCGAAACGCGCGCATCCTTCCGAGGCGGGAAATGCCACTGCTGGCGGTTATTGAGAAAAGCGCGCAAAATGCGCCCATCTTTATCCAGCACAACCGCGCTATAATCCGCTAAAAAATGCGGCACCGGAACGGCAAAGTACAGAAATACTATTCCCGCAAAAATACCGATTAAAATTTTGTATCGGCGCCTCATCTACCTCACCACCACTGTTTTACCCGGCACAACCGCCTTAACTTTATTATTGTACATCGCCTCGACAAGTGTGGGTGGCTGGGTAAATGTGCCTGCGGTAACAGCATTGAGCTTCACGACAAAATTCTGCGTCTTACTCTCAGGTGCGATGTCAAAAAAATATGTTACGCGATCGTCGCGCATATCAAAATATGCCTCACTGCCCAAACCCAAACTATCAGTCCACCTCGGCATTGGCGCGCCCGACAAGCGCGTATTTTCAATTTCCCAACCCGAAGGCAACAACTGAGTCAATGCAATCTCGCGGATATGTGCGACAGATGTATTTTTCACGCTGAAATGTCCCCAGAAAGTCGTCCCCTGTTTGAGCGTATCGGGATACACGGAAAAGCCATCATCATCGCGCCAGCGCACATCGAGTTGCAAGCTGCGAGATTCGGCCACTGCATCGTCCTTGAGCGGAACACCCGACCACTCGAGTGTCACAAACGCCCGCGTCACCGTGCTCTCGGGATTGAGCTGGACGCGAACAGATTGTCCAAATCCAGATTCGATATCGACATTGTAAAACCGCGAACCCGAATCAAACGGCACGACCTCCCCACCGGGCAATGTCACCGAACCCGCCAAACGCAACGGTTGATCCCCCTCAGTCGCCCGGATATGCTTGCCCAGTGCCAGCAGTGCGAAACTGCTCGCCTGTGTCGAATACCACCTGTCCGATGCCAGAGCCAGCGCGATTTCATCAACCAGAGGATCGGCTTCTCCCCAGCGTTGAAAATCGATCATTGCCCCCAGAATCATCGCGCGATCTCTCAGCGCAGACCCAAAGGTATGTTCCCACCTCTTGCCCTCATTTGCAAGCGTACCTGCATCCTTGAGAATATCATTGGCTATCGCAGAACCACCCGCGCGGTGATACGCCGATGCCAACAGCCATTTCTCCACATCCGTCATATCCCGCAAACTGCTTTCCTTCAGTAAATTCATCGCCCCCAGCGCGGGTTGATTTGCCAGCGCGAGCAAGTAGGCGCGATAGGTTCGGATCATGAGATCATCGCGCGTGGTCAAAGCGCGAGACTGCTCGTATTGCACCCAGCTTTCAAACAGATCGTCTGGCACATAATAACCGAGGGCATTGGCCTCAATCAAAAAATGTCCGGCATACAGCGTACCCCATATCGAGGGCTTAGACCGTCCCGGCCAATAACTGAGCGCACCCGACGGCAGTTGAAATCGGCGCAACCGTCGAATCGCAGCATTGATATGATCGTCGATCTCCCGCGCAATCTCATTCGACTTATCCGATACGAGAAGAATATCCTTGAGATACAACTGTGGAAATGCCGCCGACACCACTTGCTCCACACAACCGTAGGGATATTGCACCAGCCACAGCAGACGGTTGCCGAGCTTCATATTTGGACGCGTATGCAGGGTAAGACGTGCGCGATTGGAACCGGGAATGCCCCGATCGGGAACGGGAAGTACTACCGCTTGTCCCGGCCGTATCTCCCGCGTCTCATCGGAACTGATGCGCGGCGACGAAGGAGAAATGACCAGATCCGTCGTATGCGTGGCAATCACATCGCCCGCAGTCGCAGTAATCGCAACGCGCGCATCGCCAATAGCATTGGGCACCACACACATAAATAGTACATCTACCTCACCGGCTTCTCGAAACGCAATAGTATCTCGCGCCTGCCCATCAACGCGAAGCAATCCCTCTGTACTGATCGCCACCTCAACAGATCCCAAACTATCTCCCATAGCAAATACAGTAGCGGGAACAGCAATGCGCTCGCCGGGGCGCAACACGCGCGGCAAAGTAGGTAAAACCATCAAATCCATTTTCACGGGCACTGTTTTTTCCACACTGCCATAAGCATTGCCCCGCGCAGCCACAGCCATAATGCGCACCGAACCAACGTAATTGGGCATAACAAAAGAAACCACAGCGCGCCCCTGATCGTCGGTTGCAATCGGACCTTCGAAAAGCGATACAGACTTAAAACGCTGTTTCTGCTCCTCGGGTAGCCTATCGCGCCGATAAGCAGCCAGAGCAGCATCGCCGCCTATCGCAAAAGTCTTAAACACATCGCCGATATTGACACCTATAACCTGCCCAAACAGATCGGAGATATGCAGCCCCAAACGCAACTTGCCAAAAAACGCGCGCCATGGATCGGGCGTGGAAAACTGCGTGATATCCAGCAAACCCTCATCCACAACAGACAGCGTCAACTGCGCGGGTTTTTCATCATCCGTTTGCACGACAACCTCAAAAGAATCGTCGGGTTTGAGTTCATCGGGCGCAGTCAGTGTGAGATCGAGTCGTGTATCTGAATCAACCACGCGCAAAGGCACAACCCCATACATCCGCAACGGGCGATCATTGGCCGTCTGTCTATGCGGCTGAATAACAGATATCGTCACGTACGCGTTCGGTGCCATATCTGCTGTAATGGGAACCTCGATTTGCGCGGTATTCCTCGTGCTCGGCGTATGCCACTGCGAATGCACCACACTTCCACCCCGTGACACAGTCACCAGCACAGACGACATATCGGGCACGGGAAAAGACACCACAGCCGTTTCACCCGGCGCGTAATTTTCGCGGTCTGTCTTGAGCACCAGTGCGCCGGCATCTCGCCCACTTGCGGGCAAACTGCCCCAGGGATACGCGCGAATAAAAATCGACGCCTTATGCCCATTCGCATCCGCCACCTCAATCAAATACTCTCCTTTTTCCTCGGGCGTAAACGCAACCGGCACCGGGCGATCACGAGAAATAATCGATGTTTCGAAAATCTTCTTCGTACTAAAATCCCGCTTAAAACGCAGGCGAAACTGATCCCTCGAATCGTATTCCCACCACCAGTAATTCTCATTGTGAAAAACGCGATACATCAGCGTGCGTCCAGACGCTGTCTCCCCATCGGGCGTCACCGCAACAACGGGCACTTCAAGAGAGGCATTGGTGCGCATAAAACCGTAGTCCATATCTGGCTTTCGCAACCCCACATAAACCTCAAACGGATCGATGTGTACCATGCGCGCTGTGCTATTGGGTCGCCCGCCTTTTTCGAGCACGCGGGCGCGCAATATCGCAGACAGGCGCGAAGGTGCTTCGCTCAAAGAAGGAAGCTCCCACGACATAGCGGCCTTGCCCTCCTCATCCAGAGCACCCGAAAAAATATTGGTTGTAATCGGCTTGAATTGAACTGCCTGATTGACAACGAAAAACCCTCATACTTGGGAAATACAAGCGAAGAACTGCGCAACGTAACATCGACACTGGCTTTTAAGCCCGCCGCTGGATTGCCAAATAAATACACACTCCTCAGATCGGCTTTCAACACGCGGTCCCGCTCTGCAAGTTGCGGATCGAGAAAAACCTTGAGACGAAAAGGCACAATGGTTTCGACCTTGACTCTGTGATTGAACTTGCGGCTACCCACGTCAATTTCAGCGCGCCAGTTGCCCGTTGGCGCGTCGGCCGAAGTCGATAAATCAAAAGTGTAAAATCCATCTTTCCCCTCGCGATTGGTCTGCGTGAGCACGCGCTGTCCCAATGGATTGAAAAACGCGAGCGAAATCGGATGCCCATCTGGAAACGTGTGGTTGTGATTTCGCACAATCGCCGACAAATGAATATCATCGCCAGGTCGATAAACCCCGCGCTCCGCGTAAAAAAACGCCCGAATACCGTCGGGTGCGGGGTCTCGTCCTCCCGTATCAAAAGTCGATAGATTCCACGCCATATCCCCCGATTTGACAAAACTGCGCTGCCCGTCTTTCTCGGCCTCGATATAAAAAACATCCGATTCCACAGGACTAAAATCCGCCAAACCATTCCGATCTGTAACTTTCTGCTCCACAACCTGATTCTGGTATGTGCGCAGGGTTATAGTGACTCCGGGTAATGGGCGCGCGTCTTCCAGATGGGTGGCATAAACGAGATGCCGATCATGCGTCTTTTGATGCGTAAGACCGATATCGCTGACAACCACAGGTTTATAGATACGCCCGTGCTGATAGACATAACCGCGCGAATAAGGATTGTTAAAATAATCAGTTCCGCGGTATCGCCTGCGTTGTTGACGCGCCTCTGCCGCTTCTACGGGATCTCCGTAGAGCATATCCTCTGCCCCAAAAGTGAGACCGATCAGATAAAGCCCCTTCTCGTCTTTGGAAATCAGATCATCCAGATCGAGTTCGTGCTGCAACCACATATTTTTTTTTCTGCCAATATCCAGTTTTTTATCCGCCACATTTACCCCCACGCGGCGCATATAACCACCTCGCGTGCGACCGCGCGATCCATCCACCTTTTGATCTTGCAAGAACTGTCCCAGATTCGATTCAAAAACCTTGTCTATTTTGAGGTGAACGCGCGACACATTGACCGTTTGAAACCGAATTCTCCGATTGCCAGAAGTGGGCAAAAATACCCCGTCACGCGCAAAACGCATGCGGGGCTTGATATCGTCAAAAACCACCGTCTCTGTATGCGGTTGTGCCAGCGCAATGCCCCAGCGACTGCGAACCCCCGGATGTACAGTCAACACATAACGCTGTCCGTGCTGAAAATCGCCCACAACATTCACTGTTTTGCCAATCGCGTTGAGTTGAAGCTGTTGCGGTGGATCGGCTGTGATCAACCCCGCGATATCCTGACCAAAATCGAGATCATCTGAAAAAATGATGCTTATGCTCGGACGATCCCGGTCCGCGTGTTTTTCAATCTCAACAACGGAAAGTGCTGACAAAGGGGGCAGAGACCATGTATTGTCGTAGTCTTGCGAGAGATCCAGATCAGCCCGGTCAATATGCATCGCGAGTTCTTGGGACTCTTTTGTGCGCGTGATCTCGGAACTTGTAAAATCGTGCGTCTTGCCATCTGATAAGATGCGCCAATGGAGTGCAAGCTGCTGATCTCCCAAACGCAACGCCACCGCATCGCTCACAGCCGAAGAATCCGCGCGTTCGTTAAAGCTAATCTGACCACTAAAAACGAGACGCTGAGGATCATTCGCATCGGGCAACTCAAAATCTGCCTCGAGTGCGACGAGTTCTCGTCCCGCGACCTCAAACTGGATGACGAGCGGCGTCAGATCTTTGTGCTGGGGAAACAAATCGACCATGCTGAGCTCACCGCTATAGACCGTGCGCAACGTCAGCGGTATATTTGGCTTGAAAACAAGAGTACGCACGTCTTCCCATGTCGCCAAACCGTCAATAGAAGGAACAAAGCGAAACACGCGCGTTCGCAACACCTGTCCAACCTGACTTTTGCCAACAACAGGCGACACAAAGCGCACGCGAATCGGATCAGTCGATGCGAGCACCCCCTCACTCACATGGCTCACCATACGCGCCGTCTCCAAAGGATAGAATTGTGGCGCGTCTTCGGGCGACTTTTTGCTACACGCAAACAGCATCAGCAACACGAGGAGAGAAATACGGTATGACATAGCAACCTCCTGCCCTCCCTGAAAACCATTGTAGCGGACATCCTCATCCCCTCCCATCAGCCGCATCGGCAATCCACGTCAAATAGGATCTGTGTCCATGCGACACGGGAAATGACATAGACACACTCCCCAACCGTTTTTTCAGTGACCTCAAGCGACCTTTTACAGTCATCACAAAAAGCACGGTACCTTCACCCCGATCCGGCGACAAAAAATACTGCGAAAAAACATCTACCCGCGCAGCCAACCGCTCGGCAACAAGCGCGTGCCCAACGCGACTTGCCTCCGCCTCAGATGGCATGGGCAGAGCCAGAATACAAGGCGCATTTCGCAACCCACCTTGAACTGCGACATCGCGATCAGTTTTCCCCAGACGCCGCGCCGCATCGAGTTTTCGCACAACCGTATGCACCACAAAAAACACCAGACAAATCATCACCCCGATAAGAACGTGCTTCATCAGCCCGCTGAAAAACGCCCCTTGCTCGCGATCCTCCTCCTGAAAAAACGCATGCTGAAAACGTCCATCCGACTCTGCAGCCAACCTTCTCGCAATAACGCGCACCTGTGCATTCGCCACAGGAGGCAACGGCTTCACGCGCTCAGAACCGTACAGCGAGCGAACCATCTCGCGCGCAATACGCGAAGCATTCTCTTCCACAGCCTCTGCGGACGCAGCAAAACAAAATCCAAACAGAATGACGATCCAGACTTTTAACATCCTTTCACCCCTCACGTATCACAACGAGTTCTGGCGTCTTGCCCCCACCCAATTCCTCTGCGCGGCCGATCAAATGGCTGAGTTGCGCCCGCGTCGTCTTCAAAAAAACCATCGCCTCCGCAGCTTCTCGCACCCCATCCTCCCTGCGATAGATTGAACGGATACTCGGCGCAACAGTTCCCCCCATCGCCAAATTTTCTTTAACAAGTGTCTCGCCGAGTTTCTGCGCCCGCGCTTCTGTACGCATCGCAATCAACACCCCCAGAGGATCATTTCCCGACTCGGCACTCACACCTCTTCTAATAACACGAAAAATAGCCCACAAAACCAGCAGAGCAATCAGAACAGCGATCCCTTTGGCAACCTGACTCGCGATATTCCGAATCGACGCATCTCTTTCGCGACGCACCTCTTCTAACCGCTGTTTTTGCTCGTCGAGAAACGCCGCATCCTCTGCCAATTGCGCGGTCATGCGCTCGACCCATGCGACCTGCTCTGCCGTCAAAGAATCTCCCTCAGCTAAAACCGCCCGTGCCACATGTCGCGCAATGCTCTCGAGCCGTTCCACATTCACCTGTCCCTCAGCGGGCATACACATCGCAAAAAACAAAGCGATAAACGCGCCGACTCCAAAGATATGTCGATATCTCATAAAACGACCTTCCCCTGTCAAATTTCCTTTGTTTTTTTCCCGTACTTTCACCAATATAGGACACAGAAATGCTACGTGCAAGAGGCTGGAAACTGGGAGACACAAATGACACCCGAACAACTCGGTTTTAATTCGCAAAAACTCGACCGCGCCAGGCAAGTCTTACAACGCCAGGTGCATACCCGCACCACCCCCGGTGCTGTCGGTCTCGTCCTGCGCCGTGCGGGCATCGTCACCTGCTGGGCTGTGGGCCACCACACCTATCAACCCAACGCCACACCCGTACAAATCAATACCCTCTACGACCTCGCTTCCGTTACCAAAGTCATCGCCACAACAACGCTCTGTATGTTATTTGCCGATAAAGATCGTCTGGACCTCGACGCACCCGTGCAATTCTATATACCTTCATTTACCGGCAAAAACAAAAACCGCGTCACAATTCGGCACCTGCTCGCCCATTGCAGCGGCCTGCCCGCACATGTTCACCTGTACGAAAACCAACGCGCCGCGCACGATATTGACATCCGCGATGCCATGCTCAACGCAGCCTGCCAACACCCCTTAATTTATGAACCCGGCACAGACACCGTGTACAGCGACCTGGGCTTTCTCACCCTGGGCAAAATCCTCGAAACCATCGGCGGCCAGCGTCTGGATCACCTCGTCAAACAACACATATTCGAACCACTCAAAATGAACGACACCTGGTACTGTCCACCGCCCTCTCTCAAACACCGCATTGCGCCCACGGAAGACGGCTCCGACTTGCGCGATCACCTCGTACACGGCGAAGTCCACGATGAAAACGCCGCCGCAATGGGCGGTATCGCCTCCCACGCTGGCCTGTTTTCCACAGCCCATGACCTGTCGAAATGCCTGCTCGCATGGCTCGGCGCAGGTATCTTTCCCAAACGGAGCATTCCACAATTCACCACACGCGCCAATATTGCGCCCAACAGCACCTGGGCACTCGGCTGGGACACCGTCTCACCCGGCGAAAGTTCGAGCGGCCGCTACTTTAGCGAACAAGCCTTTGGCATCCTCGGATTCACCGGCACATCCGTATGGGGAGACCCCATACGGGACCTCGGCGTCATCCTCCTCACCAACCGCGTACACCCCACCCGCGAGAACAACCAAATTGCCCATCTCCGCCCCGAATTTCACGACGCCATCTCCGAAGCCTTAATCGAATAATTTAAAAAAAGGAGCAAGCCCCTTATGACCTACTCCTTTTTGACTTCTGAAAATGTATCATAAAGCTATAAAATCGAGGCAGGGATGCCTCTCCTACAGGTCGATGAACTGCTGGCACAGTCATGCTCGGTTTACTCGCCTTCATACCCCGCTTCGTCTCACCGCGTCACTCGAATTGTCCACCCACCACGCAGCTCGGGATTCTTAACCGTCAGCGTGATTCTTCGCAACAAATCACCCCAAACAGTCTTCAATCGCGCATCTTCAATCGCGATATCCTCAACCGCCACATCGAACACATCTACATCATAGTGCAAATGCGCCGCGCCAGACATGCGTCCATCCGCCAACTCTACCTCTATCAACGCGATTGTCCCATCGCCGCGATCCTCAACACCACATGCCGTCAACACATTCATCACAACATCGCCCGTCACGGCTTTCAACGCATATCGATCTGCAATCGTCACACCCTCGCCGCGATGCAAAACAACCCTCCTCATCCACGAATCAATCTGAGCCTCTGGCGGATAGGCTTGCGCCAGATCCAGAGCAAACGTCGCATCCGTCTCGCTCGCCGCATAAGACACATCCCGAGCGGCAATATCGTAGTGATAATCAATCCCCGTCTCCGAATAAACCCGCCCGGGAATCTGCATCTGTCCATTCACCGTCGGCAACGTGTGATATTGGGATTGCATCGTCCAGATATCATACCGCGTACTGCTAAACGTCTTGGCCGTATAAGTCTCGACCCCCGCATCCACGAGCACTGGCTCACCATCTAAATAGACCACCACATGCCCGATATCATTGTGATTGTGACTCTCGGCATTGTGCCCGCCCTTTGCCCCCACAAAAAAGCCTTCTGTCGAACCCCCTTGATCGCGAGCGACAAACACCTCAATCTCGTCCAAAAACACATCACGCGGCAACGGCAGCGCTGCGTCTGCATCGAGAATCTCATTCAGCGAAAACAGCGCGGGCAATGCGCGCCCCATGCTCCCAAAAGACTCCGAAATACCCTTCTCGGCAGCACCCTGTTGTTTTGCAGCCCACGCGCCGAGAGCCACCATCGCGTCATCGCCAATGCGCTTGCCATAGCCATAAACAACCGCAAAAGCTGGCATCACCACAGGTGACGCATCGGCAAAATTGATAAAATATCGATCCGCAATTTGCACTCGATAGATAAACTTGCCAATATTCTGAACGAGCAGTTCATCATACACATCAATCGCGCCACCCGTTGCACTGTAAAGCCACTCCAAACAATCGTAAAGCGATGCCCCCGCACGCCCCCAATAGCCCGGACCCTCGTCACAGCCCCCATCCTGCGGATACGGATCGATAAAATGATCCACCGTCTGCATCGCCTTAAACACCGAAGCAACCCGCCGCGCATCATCGGTCTCCATCAACAAAGTAGAAGTCAACCAATTCGACACAATCCACGGATTCCAATTGTTCACGCGCGCACCAGAATATCCCATCCAGCCAAAATCTTCGCGCTCCAACAAAGGCGTCAAAATCCGATATTGCATCTCACGCGCAATGCGCGGCACAATCAAAGGCGAAATCGCGTCGAGTTGCGCGCCGAGCAAATACACCGTCCACGCCAGCAATTCCGACGTCTCTGCGGCAAACAAATCGACAATCGGCTCAGCCGTATCCGGCAAGCCACTACCCGCCTTTTGCACGCCAATATGCGCGGGTACGCCCCAAAAAGACTCCTCGCAAATGCACCAGATACCATTGGTAATATCATCCAAAAATCTGCCTTTGCCCTCCACGCACTCTGCCAGAACCAGATCGGACAGCGCCGTGCGTCGCCCAAAACTCAAGCTCTCGTACCGCGAGCGATTGCCATTGCGCGCATAATCCAAAAACCGCACCGCAGGCACGCTCGGCCATTCAAAATTCAGGCGTTCTTCCCCCCGCGCAATTTGCGCCTGCCGAACGCCTTCTGGCAATGCATCCCACGCATAGCGCGTCAACGCCGTGGGAAAAGGCTGCCAATCATCCCGCGAAATCAAAATATCTTTTAACACGTCTTCCGAATACTTTTGCGAAAGCATTTATTCCTCCGTTAATTAAAACCATCAACCTAAATCTCAACAACAGGAGCAAGAACACCATGCCACTCAAAATCGCACAAATCGGCAGCGACGGACATCAGAACATGGTACTCGACGGCATCGCGCACATCCCCGACGCACAACTCATCGCCTGTGCCAAAGGGCACCCCGACGACACCCTCGCCAAAGTCAAATCGCACGCCGCATTCACCGCACACACCCGCCTGTATGACGACTATCGCCACATGCTCGACACTGAAGAAATCGACATCGTCAGTATATGTCGTCCGTATTCCCTCAACGCCGAAGCCTCAATAGATGCTGCAAACCGCGGAATCGACATCGTCAGTGAAAAACCCGTTGCAACCACTCTGAAAGATCTCGACGCCCTTGAAACAGCGGTCAAAAACAGCGGAATTCGCCTCACCGCCATGTTTGGCCTGCGACTATCCCCTGCATTTCGCGCAGCACACCAGGCAGTTCAAGACGGCCTCATCGGCGAACCCCTTCTGGCAACCGCGCAAAAATCCTATCGCTTTGGCACGCGCCCGGACTTTTTCAAAAAGCGAGAAACTTACGGCGGCACAATCCCCTGGGTCGCAATCCACGCCGTCGATTACACGCGCTGGACAACCGGGCGTGAATACACACAAGTCGCCGCGCTTCACGGCAACCTCGCCCACCCCGACTACCCCGGCTGCGAAGACCACGGCGGTATGCTCTTCCGCCTGAGCAATGGCGGCACAGCAATGATCAACCTCGATTATTTGCGTCCCTCAACAGCACCCACCCACGGCGACGACCGCCTCCGAATCGCCGGATCAGAAGGCGTCATCGAAGTCATCGACGACCGCACGCATCTGATTCGCTCGGGCGAAGAACCCTGCGACTTGTCCTTGCCCCTCGAAGAAAATTTTCTCGTCAACCTCCATGGGGAACGCACGGGCAAAGCACCCCACATCATCGGACCCGACGAAGCCATAAAAGTCACGCGCCTGTGCCTCCAGGCACGCGAAGCAGCGGACACGGGCAACGTACTCCCACTCTGAGGACCAGAGGCTGGGTGGACTTCACACTTCTCACTTCTCACTTCTTTAACACCAGCGGATAATCCGTCAAATTTTGCACACCGTCTTCCGTCACCAAAAACGTATTCTCCAACCGAATGCCCCCGTTTAATGCCTCGCTATACGCACCCGGCTCACAGGAAAAAACCGTGCCCACCTCAAAAATACCCTCTCTGTCCCGATTCAAATCGGGCGGCTCGTGTGCGCGAATCCCCACACCGTGTCCCGCGTGATGGATCAGCCCGATGTCAGACAAATGGGGATGCTCGCGGATTCTCTCATCAATCGCATGCCACAGTGTGGTTCCCCGTCCACCGGGACTTACCAGATTGGGGACATCCTCTAAAATAGCTTTCAAAAGATCGTACACCGACGTCTGCAAATCTGTGGGATCGCCCACCGCAAAGGTGCGGCACAGATCGGACCAGTACCCGTGATATTCTGTCTGCGCGTCGATAACATACAACTCCCCATCTTCAATAATCCGGTCTCTGGCAAGCCCTCCCAATTGCCCACACTGGTAATCGCCCCCGTGGTGCAGCACCTCACCCGCTGCATTCAGCGCGACCTGCTGCCCCGCCGCGAGCACATCCAGCTCATTTACACCCGGCGCAATCACCTCTTGCACGCGATCATAAGCCCGCAGATTAATATCAATCGCCTTTTGCAACATCGCAACTTCATCGGCGTCCTTACGCATCTGCTGTGCAATCAACAAATCGTCTATCCCCACCCATTCGCCACCCAAAGTATCTGACACTGTATCCGCAAGCAACTTGGGCGTGGCTTCCTGCTGCCAGCCCAAACGAGAAATACCCCGACAATCGCGGAGCTTCTGCGCCACCGCCGCATTCAGCAAGCGCATCGGATCGGGGTTCATCGTATAGAGCACATGCGAATCGTACACCACGCGCTCATCCACAGCCACATCCCCTTCATCGGTCGTTGACGCCAACCACGAACCTCCATCGGTCTCAAAATACAGAAGCGCGGGAAAAGAAAACGATGGATACGCCGACAAGAGCACGCCAGTCAAATAGTAAATATCCCGATAGTCCGTAATAATAACCGCATCAATCCCCTCCTCAGAGAGACGCGCGCGAAATCGTTGCTGCCGATTGCGACAACCTTCCAGAGTGAGCATAACACCATGTCCTTTCCGTGAAATCCTGTTGGTAAAACCCTATTTTTTTTGCATAATAAAGGGCGCATTTTTAAAATCAATCCAATTTAACAACAGGAGTGCATCATGCCAGAAAAAAAAGTCCGCGTATGTGTCGTCGGTATGGGCATTGGAAAACCCAATGGCCGCGCCCTTGCGAAAAATGATCGCGGCGAAGTCGTCGCACTATGCGACCTGATCCCCGAAAGAATGGAAGAATTTGCCCGCGAATTGCCCGGCGAACAAAAATTCTACACCGATTACAAAGAAATGTGTAAAGATCCCGACATCGACGCGGTTTTTGTAGGCACCCCAAACCAGTGGCATGTGCCCATCGCACTCGAAGCCGTCAAAAACGACAAACACGTCATGGTCACCAAACCACTATCGGACTCTGAGCAGGCAGCACAAAAACTCGTCGAAGCCGCCGAAGCATCTGGCGTCGTCAACATGATGTCGCTCTCCACCCGATTTTCCGACCAGTGCCAATACCTCGGAAAACTCGCACGCGAAGGCTATTTTGGGGACCTGTACTATGCCCGCGCCCGCAGCGTGCGCCGAAGCGGCATCCCCGCGTGGAACCTCGGATTCATCCAAAAAGGCGGCGGCGCATTCCGCGACATGGGTGTCCACGTCCTCGACGCCGTGTGGTACTTGCTCGGCATGCCCAAACCCGTCACCGTCACAGGCGTGTGCGGCGCAAAATTTGGACCGCGCGGACGCGGCTACTGGGGCTTTAGACAAGTCCCGCGCAGCACCTACGAACAATACGCCGCTGACGACTATGCCGGCGGATTCATCCGCTTTGAAAACGGCGCCGGTCTTCAGGTCGAAAGCTTCTGGGCATCGCACCAGCCCAACGAACTCCAGATCGAACTCTTTGGCGACGAAGCAGGCGCGCAATTCCGCCCGCTTAAAATCTACAAAACACAGGACGGCGTCCCGCACGACATCGCCGTCGATATCCCGCTCGCGACCCAGGCCTGGGACCGCATTGCGGGCCACTTTATCGACTGCATCCTCAACGGCAAAACCTGCGAAGCACCCCTGCGCCACGGATATCAAGTGCAACAAATGATGGAAGCCGTACTCGAAAGTGGCGAAACCGGACGGGAAATTCGCATTGATTAGGAGACTCTCATGACTGGCTTACACATCACCGTCGGACAAAAAAACGCCGACATCATCGGCAATGACAATCGCGCTTTGCAAGCCGCAACCGATTACATCGCCGCGCTCGGCGGAGGCACGGTTGAAATCCTATCCGGCACGTACATCATGCGCGACGCGCTCCATCTTCGCAGCAACATCACGGTCAAAGGACAGGGCGAAAATACCACATTGCGTAAGGCAGACGGCGTTGAGACTCCACTTCTCCTCGACGGGGATTTTGGCGAAGAACAGATCACCCTTGAAAATCCCGATGGATTCAAAGTGAGCTATGGCGTCAGCATCACGGATGATCAGGGCGGTGGATTTCACACCGCTGTCGGCACCATTCTCTGGCAAAAGGACAACACCTTTGGCGTCAATGTGCCCATGGGAGGCGATTATCTCATCTCTCGCAATGCGCGCGCTGCAACCACCTTCCCGGTCATCAGTGGCTACCACATCGAAAATGCCCGGATCGAAAACCTGACTGTAGATGGCAACCGGGAAAACAATCCGCACCTCAACGGTTGCCGCGGTGCTGGCATATTCCTCTACCGCGGGCACCATACAGCGATACAAAACTGCGCGATCAAAAATTATCACGGCGACGGCATCAGCTTCCAGCAGAGCCAGCACGTCACAGTCGAAAACTGCACCTGCAGGGGCAATACCCACCTGGGCCTGCACCCGGGGAGTGGCAGCCAGCACCCCATCATCCGCAACTGCCGCTCGGAAAACAACGGCCGCATTGGCCTCTTCCTGTGCTGGCGCGTCAAACACGGCATCTTTGAAAACAACGACCTCATCAGCAATGGCGACACGGGCATCTCCATTGGCCACAAAGACACCGACAATGTGTTTTCCAACAACCGATCACTGCGCAACGGCTGTGAAGGCATACTCTTCCGCAACGAATCCGAACCCATGGGTGGGCATCGCAACACCTTTGAGAACAATCAGATACTCGACAACGGCGACAAAAACAAAGGCTATGGCATACGCATCCTGGGCGAAACCCACGACCTCACCTTCACAAATAACCGCATTGGCAATGATGAAACGGCAACACAGCGCATAGGTGTACACATCGGCGAAAAAGTCGACCGCATTCACCTCAACGACAACGACCTGTCGGGCAATCTCGACGCCGAGATCGAAGACACGCGACAAGTCGTTTCTGTGTAAATAAAAAGGAAATATTAAATAGAAAAGCCCTCCTGTCTTTTTCAGGAGGGCTTTTGTTGTGATCAGTCAATACACTTCTCTACGATGCCGAAAAGAGTATAGAACGACTTCCTTACCGAATATATCATAACGCAGGCGATAGTCGCCATGCCGAATGCGCCACTGGCCCTCACCCGGTTTTATATCCTTGAGTTTTTTAATATGGTGTTGCCTCGTGCGATTATAGGGATCCTCGCCGAGAATGACACGTAACCCCTCAAGGACTTCCACCAGTTTGGGATTTTGTCTAAGGCGTCTTCGAGCATCGCGCAGAAATCGAGATGAAGTACGAACAAGAAACGGTTGCGGCATTATAGATAGTGCCTATGAATACGTTTTTACTTTTTTGGGGTCGTCGCCAGCATGGAGTTCAGACAAAAACTCATCCAGAGGTCTGGTTTTGCCTTGTCGATATTCTTTATACCCCTCCGCAATCTGTTCCTGCATCTCGGGATCCTGGAGTTCTAACCAATCTTCCATATCATCTATGTCCATAATACCAGCAATGGGAATACCGTTCTTTTCCAGGATGAAACACTCGTTGTTGAGGTGCGCTCGTCGCACGATCTGTCCCAAATTGGTGCGGGCTTTGGTTAAAGGAACGCGATGTACCATAGGAGTTGTTTTCTTCAAGATGTCCACCTCTGTGTAATATGGATTAACATTAGCACATTTATAATCAAAAATATATACGACTATCTAAAAGGCACAAGTCTTAATCGACGACATGGTCACCCGTGTAATGCCATTGTTGATGCGCGTACACGGCGCTAGACAATAGGATTTGCACGACCGCAAAAGCCGCCGCACGTGCTCCTCCAAAGCGCGTTACTATCCTATCAATCCAAAGCGGTGCAGGCGGCGTAAAAATCGGCTGTCGAGGTGGAAAAGCCATGCACTTGCTCGACTTCGCGCACGGCCAATTCCGTGGCCCACTTAGCCTCTAGTGTATCGGGAAATTCCACTCCGTCCGTGGCGTCTCGCACCAAAATGGTGTTATAGCCCCGCCCGCGCATGGCGCGAACCCCGTAGTCGCGGCCCAATATACACCAGTTGGTCGCAAAGCCGGCGAAGAGCAAATGCAGAATGCCGCGCTCTTGGCACAAATCGTGCAGTTGCTGGCCCGTGCCCACGACAAAGTCCCCTTCCTCCACGGCGATGTGGGGCGAAAGATCGAGTTGCCCGGTTAGGCTCTGCCAATAAAGATCAATGCCCGGCTCTTGGTTGCGCGGCCCCCGGAAACAGGCGTACGTCCCCTGCCGGTTGCGGAACTCGGCTGGCGGCCAACTCGGCGGCGACCCCGGTTCAGGCTCGGGCGTGCAGCCTTGGTACACCTCGTACTTATCCGGGAAATTGGCCAGTACTCCGGGACTGGGTGCCTGCACGATGGTCAGGCCGTATTCGCGCGCTCGCCCGATAAGCGGCGCAATCACTTCCTTGGTCACCGCCTCGGCGCGCTCGATCCAGCTATCGATGTGATGCACGTTCCACAGGTCGATTAGCACGAGCGCCGTCTGCTCGACTGGCAGGGCGAAATCCAGTTCCCGCACGACGAAATTTTCCTCACGGCAGGGCACTTCTGTGGGCGTGCTGTCTTGGAAGTACTGCACTTTCAGTTGTAGCGTCGCCATTGCGTCTCCTCTTCTCACAAGTCTGCGATCATATTGTATATCACCCTCTACAAATCGACAACTCGGGGTTTTGATTGCCCTTTGCGCCCGTGCAAATACGCGTCGTTTTCCGAGGGCCATCGCATGCCGTATTGCTTGCTGCGCTGGCGCTTGTATCCGGCATTGTAATAATTGCTCGTCGCCATCCAACTGAGCAAATCCGCAAACATCTCGCCTTTCACATCGGCGTATTCAGACTGATCCCACACATTCCACAACTCTCCGGAATCGCGGTCTAAATCATACAACTCGCCTTCTGATTGCCCGATATAATACACCATCTTATGGGTCTGTGACCGCATCATAATCTGATAATTGTCCTCGCAAAAAACGTATTTCCGCGGCACGGGCGTCTCCCCATTCAAATACGGCATCAAAGAACGCCCCTCCAAATAGGTCGGAACAGCTACCCCCGCAGCCTTCAGAATCGTAGGTCCCAAATCCATAAGTGAAACCAGATCGCGCGTTTCGCACGGACGGTGAACAGATTGCGGCGTGCGAATCATCAGCGGAATATGCACAATCGGATCGTACATCAACCACTTATACGCCAGCCCGTGATCGCCCAGCATCTCGCCGTGATCAGAACAAAAAATCAACAAACTATTCTCCAACCACCCCCGCGCTTGCAGGGCATCCAGAATCTCGCCCAGCTTTTCATCAACCGTCGAAATATTTCCGTAATAATGCCGCTTCATCTCGGCGAGTTCATCATCTGTGCGCCCGCGCAAATCGATTTGCGATTCGTGATCGGTCGTCGCGTGCATATCCAGATGCGCCGCATGTTGCGGTGGCTTCTCTTCCAACTCTCTATCCCGCTTCACACACGGCGGCATATCTCGATCGCGATACAAATCCAAATGTCTTGGCAAAGGATCCCAGGGCTCGTGAGGTCCCGTAAATCCGATCTGGAGAAACAGCGGGTTATCGCCCCGGTGGTTGCGAATCCAGTTCAACGCGGAATTACCGATAAACACATCGCTGTGAAACCGCTCCTCCTCGTGCCAAACGACCCCCTGACACTTGTTGAGCCATTCGGGATCTGCCTTATTGCGATCATTGGGCCGCTTCACATTGTGAAACGTCATGTACCTGCCCCAATCGTCATCTGCCCCGCCACCATCCAGCGCCTTATTCGTGGGATTTTCCACAATAACGCGCTCGTGAAATCCACCGGGAACATCGCGCGGCGTCAGGTGCATCTTGCCAATATTCACGCAATAATAGCCCGCATCCGATAAATCCTGCACCCAGTTGCGGTGATTCGCCCAGTGATCAAAACTATAAACACCCGTCGTATGAGGATACATACCCGTAAAAATCGCCGCCCGCGATGCCACACACGTCGCGCCGGGACAATACGCCTGGCGAAACGACACACTCTCACGCGCGAGCCGATCCAGCGTGGGCGTAACCATATAATCATATCCCCAGGCGCTGATGGTATCAAACCGTTGCTGGTCGGTGATGATAAAAATGATATGGGGCTTGCCATTAAACATAATCTCTCCTCAAACAAGAATTTAATTGATATGCTACAAATTCTCCCAAATTTCTCGGCTGACATTCGCTTGCTGCAAAAGCCTGTGCAAAAGTCCACGTCCAATATCACCACGATGCGGGTTGGGAATGGCAAGACGTATTGTTTCTCGAACCATATAATGATGCTTGCCTCCAGGATACGGACCTTCAAATCCCAATTGCCTCAAATAGCGAATTAGATCGCGGCGACTAATTGGCCCAAATTTGGGCATTACACAGACTCCAATACAGCGTCCAAACGCACCCCATCTACTTCCGGAAGCGGATGCCCCATTCTCAAGCCGAGAATGATCCAACCTTCGAGTACGGATTGCAAATCCTCGCGACACATTTCTAAGGTATTTGCATTGGCATACACACCTTGAAAGCCTTCTATTTCTCCATAGAACGTTTGGTCATCAAGGATCTCGTATTTCGCGTGTTTCATAGCGGATTGGATATATGTAGTTAGCATAGAGCCCTCACTTGATCATCTTAATACTCACCCTCAGATACCAGGCCATTTCATGTCCCCAACGCAAAATGCGCCCCCGACAAAACCTGTGACGAAGCCACGCGATCGAGAATCCGCAGACGCAGTTGATTCTCAACCTCGGCCATCTCGGGCAAACCCGCGAGATTATTCACCTCATCGGGATCTTCTTGCACATTGAAAAGCAAATAGGGCTGCCCTTCGCGATTCAGCGCGATTTTCCATTCGCGATTCAACAACATAATTTCCCCGCCGTATTCCGATATCGCTTCTGTGCGGTGTTCTCGCGTCGGATCTTCCAGAACGGGACAGGCCGATTTGGCAAACTGCCTGAAATCGACTTCCCCACCTGCAAGCTCAACCAGCGTCGGTCCCACATCAAACCACTCAATCGGACTGTCACACACAGATCCTGCAACATCACCACTCGCCGTCCCGGGCGTGCGAATCAGCAGGGGAACCCGCACCGCGCCATTTAAAAGATTGCTCTTGTAAATAAAACCGTAATCCCCATTCATCTCGCCGTGATCCGACGTCAGCACAACAACCGTATTATCCATCTCACCGCGCTGTTCAATCACATCGAAAATCTCGCCAATCTGATCGTCAATCAACGTGACATTGCCCGCGTAATTTGCGCGCAACAATTTCTCTTCCTCCGGTTCAAACGGTATCTTTTGTTTGGCGTCCAACAAACCCTGTGGGCGCTCGCGATCATCCTCTATCGGAACAACCGGATCGGGCATATCCTCCGGGTTATACCGGCTATAATGGGGCTCTGGCGTATCCCACGGTTCGTGCGGCCCGCCAAAACTCACCCAACAGAACCACGGTTGATCGCGGTCATATCCCGCCAGATATTTCTTCGCCTGCTGCCCCACATACACATCTGCATAATCCTCAAAAGGCAATGTCGATGGCCGCGTCACCCAGGGCTTATTGCTAAAACGCTCCTCGAAATCTGCCTGATACGCATCCCACAACCCCTTCTCCTCCCACATCGCCGTCATGTACGACAGACACCGCGCACTCGCCCTTGGCCCGCCGATTTCATCCACATCATCAAGCCCATAACTGTGCATCAAATGCTCGCGATCCCTCAAATCGCCTCCGTGCGGATGTAAATGCGTCTTGCCAAACAGACTCGTGCGATACCCCGCATCGCGCACTGCCTGCATCCACGTTGGACAATCTGGCGATAACGTGTGATTCTGATTATCCCACACACCCGTATTGTGCGGATAATGTCCAGTAGCCAGACTCAACCGCGTTGGAATACACACCGGCGAATTGGTCACGCAATTTGAAAACCGCACGCCCTCGGCCGCAATGCGGTCCATATTGGGCGTCTCCAACCAGTCGCTCACACAACTCAGCGCATCCCACCGCTGCTGATCGGTTATAATCATCAAAATATTCGGTTTGCTCATTCAGCGTCCTTTCTGAATTTGTTTTCAGGAACTATTTTGCCCAATATAAATGCCTCAGGTAAAATTGGCAACCATTCTCAAGAATCCGCATCGGCATCTCGATTCGCCTGCTTCAACAGCAAAATAATCTGATCTAACCGCTTCATAAATCCATAGAGAAAGGCAAAAATCGTACACCACAATCCCACGATAAAAAGTCCTCCGGTAATCGCCATCAGAATCAAATCATAGCGCGTAAATTCTGGCATCTTTCCTCCTTGAAATAGGGTATGCTTACTTGCTCACTTGCTATTCTAATCTAATTGCCTTATGTTCCTATTATTCTGAGGAACAAACATTTATCTGCAATAGTCAAAAATAAAATAGCTTAAAGGATAATATCATGCGACAATACCTGTGGATCGCAATATTTTTAATCGGATGCGGCGGCAGCACCACTGCGCCCCCCACCGAATCCGACCTCACCGCCCAACACGCGCGTCTGGAACCCGTGCAGTTTCAAACGCCAGACGGCTTTCTGTTGTTTGGCACACTCTTTTCTTCTCCCAACCACGCCACACCTCGCCCTGCAGTCATCTTGCTCCACTCATTTAACGAAAACCACATTCAGTGGGCGGACTTTATTCCCGAACTCGTTGCCCAGCGAGGCTATCTGGCACTCGCCTTTGACCTGCGCGGGCATGGCAACAGTATCTTTCGCAATGGTCAACCCGTCACAATTCAGAATTTTTCCTCTGATGACTTCAACCAGATGCCGCTCGATGTCGTCGCTGCAATTGCATTTCTCAAAACCCGTGCAGAAGCCGACCCCAACCGCATCGGCGTCATCGGTACAGACATCGGTGCCAATATCGCCTTTGTGAGCGCGGGGCTGTTTCCCGACATCAAAGCAACCGTATCTGTTTCACCCGAATTTCGCGTAAACCAGGCTCAGGAATTCCTCATTGGCACCAATATTCCCGGTTTTGCACCGCGCAACATCCTCTACCTCGCAGCTTTTGGCGATGGATATGCCTATACCTCATCCCAAAACATGTCTGAATTGACCCGGGGGGTTACTGCCGTAATCGGCTTCCAGGGAACGGGACATGGACTCAATTTGCTCGCCCAGGGCAATGCGTGGACAACCGTCCTGGACTGGCTCGACCAAAATCTTTGAAACGATGTATGAAAGCGCGTCATCTCTTCACACGGGAGGCTACCATGCGACCTTCAAGATGGATATCGATCTTACTTATAGGCACAGCATTATGCGCCTTAGACCTGTCGGATATTTACGCACAGCGCGGTGGTGGGCGTGGTGGTGGCGGACGCGGCGGTGGCGGCGGTGGTCGCGGGGATTTGCGCCCCCAGCAACGCGGACAATTCAACGATTTCCCCTGGGATGCCCAAAAACTCCTCGAAGCCAACGCACAGATTCTCAGCCAAATACCAGCACCCATACGGATGTATGTACTCGATCAAGCTAAAAAATGGGACGATCTATTTCCCGTTCGCCACCAGCAACTCGAAATCTTTTTTCGCAAACTTCCCAACACCGACCGCCGGGTATTTAACGCAGTATTCGGCGATATCTTGCGCGAATTTCAGGCACTTCAGGGCGGTGGACAGGGCCGCCGGGGGCAAGGAGCACGCGGCGGCAGAGGTGGACGTGGTGGCGGAAGCAGAGGTCTCAGTCTGAATATCACCGACTTTACACCTGCTCAATACGCCATGATCGAGCGCGCCTTCCAATCTTTTGTCCTATCGGATCAGGGCTTGCCCAAAGGCGTGGTCATCGTTGCGATCACCGGATCGGACCAGGGAACGAATATTCCCGCTTATCTGACTTACAGAGGGGCATTATTTAACAATATTGACTACGGCAAAAATCCACGCGATTGGATGACCACCGTTCAAACGGCTTCACCCAATGCAATCAAAGGCAAAAATCTCAAAGTCCCTTCACTCTTTGAACACCACAACAAAGCCATCGAGGACAAAACCCATACGCGCACACTGGCTTTCTATCAATCTGGGGAAAAAGAAATCCCCCCCATAGTGAGTAAAACCAAGGACTATGGTGTCAGATATAGCCCTTATGCCGTCAACGCACCCAGCCTCGAAAAAATCGCAGGCACCATAGAAGAACAACTCGGCACAGCCATAAAACAGGGCAAATCGCAGCGATATATCGACCGCATGGTCAAACCCAAGCTGACTCCGGAAGCGCTCAAACTAAAAAAAATCATCAAAGATGAGGCATTTGGCCGGCTGGTAACCGGCGTATTGATGGACAGCGAAGAAAGCCGCAAACTCGGCAGCGCATTCATCACCGAGGTCGCGCAAAAGGCCATGGAAGCCGCACTTCCCGATATTATCTTTATCGAAATGAAAGCTGGCGATGTCTCTACCCAGACCATCTCCCAATTTCACGACACAATGAGCGCTATGGCGCGCTATGGCGGCAACGTGACATTCGCACTATTCGATCAACCTGCTGGTCAGGCACTCATCGTCAGTCCCAAAATAGTTGGCGGTCAATCCTTCGACGGGCAAAGCCTCGAAAACATATCTGCCACCCTTGCCAGAGCGAGCAGTCTCATGCTCGATGGGGCAACGGGAACACCTGTTGCTGAGGTGATAATGCGTTGAAAGCATAAGCGATAGTCAATCGCAAGGGCGAACCTGTGTGTTCGCCCTATTTTTTTGTAACCGATGTGGCACTCGCCGTTCTTCACACCGCCACCGCCTGCCTGCGCCTTACCGACTCGACCTCCACAAAACACAGACGAAGCGCATCGGCAGCACTTTCACCTGAAATTTCTCTGGCAACCTCTCCGCTTTCCACAGCATCTACTGCGGCTTGAATCTCGTTGGTAAATGCCACAACGGGATCGGCATCGCCCAAATCCGGTTCTCGCACCTCACCGTCATCCGTCAGCAAGGTCACGGGCATCGTCACAACCGGCTTGCCGCCCAGAGTCGCAAACTCGAAAAGCACCGTAGCCCGCTCCATATAAACCTCAAACCCGTGCGTAAACGCCCTGCCCTGCTGAGAAATAGCGCCCGAAGCACACGTCACGCACAAATCCGGCTGGCTGTCGTATTGATAACTCGTCGAAATATATTCCACATACCGATCTCGCACCAGCCTGCCCGAAGACACCACCCGATCTGGCCGACCGAGCAGCACCAGAATATAATGCGTATCGTGAATATGCAAATCGACGCCAGGTCCCCCGCTCTTTTCCATATTGGCAAAAGCCGATGTCCAATTGGGCTGCGAAATAACGCGCTTAAAATGCGCACCGAGCACATTGCCGTATTCCCCGCCATCGACCACCTGCTTGAGATAGGCAAACTCCGGGAAAAAGGGCAAAACCTGTGCCACCATCATCAACCTTCCCGTCTGTTCGGAAACCCGCACCATGCGGTCGGCGTCCTCCAGACTCAGCGCAATGGGCTTTTCGACCAGCACATGCTTGCCCGCGCGCATCGCAGCAATTGCAACCTCGCAGTGTTGTGACGTCGGCAAACAGATATCGACCAGATCAATTGAAGCGTCTGATAGCAAATCATCAATCTTCTCATACGTGCGGATACCCGAAAGATCTTCCATCCCCCCCGGCTCTCCAAAATTGCCGCCCAACCCCCGCCAGTCTCCCGCTCGCTTTTCGGGACTGCGCGTACATATCGCAGCCACCTTACCTCCACGCACACTCCGAATCCCCCGGTAATGCGTCATACCCATAAATCCCAATCCGATAATACCTATCGAAACCATAATAAACCTCCAATAAGTAAATGTCAGTGTTTAGTAATATCTAATTCTTCGCCCTGGTAACGGGCTATCAGGGCAGTGCCACACGAATCGCTCCAAACATTGACAGTGGTGCGAAACATGTCCAAAATGCGATCCACAGCTATGATCAGGCCGATCCCCTCCAGAGGCAGCCCCACAGAGGATAGAACAATAGAAAGCATGACCAGACCCGTCATAGGAATGCCAGCCGCGCCGATAGACGCCAGCAAAGCGGTAAGAACGACCAGGAATTGCTGGATAAATCCTAACTCAACCCCATAGGCTTGAGCAATAAACAGGGCGGCAACGCATTCGAACAGGGCTGTACCATCCATATTGATGGTGGCACCCAGCGGCGCGACAAAACTGGTGGTGCGGTTGGAAACGCCAGCGCGTTGTTCCAGCGATTCAATGGTAATGGGCAAGGTCGCCGAAGAAGAACTCGTAGAAAAAGCAGTGAGAAGAGCCGGACTCATAGCGCGAAGGAAAGCCAGAGGCGATATGCCGCCCAAAAAATAGAGCACAAGCGGCAGAATAATCGCCGCGTGGACGACCAGACCAGCAAAAACAGTGAGGGCGTACAACCCCAAATCGACAAAAATTGACAGACCGGTGGTACCAACGACTTTGGCGACGAGGGCAAAAATGCCGATAGGTGCCAGACGAATAATAAAATAAGTTATTTGCATCATGGCCTCGAAAGCCGATTGGAAAAACCCACGCAGACGTTCCTGGTGCGAATCGGACAAACGGATGATCGCAAATCCGAGAAGAAAACAAAAGACGATCACGGGCAAGATCTGCCCCTCAGCCATGGCCCTGAATACATTATCCGGCACCATATCCAACAACAACCGCTCAAGAGCGGCTTTGGGACCGTCGCCGAATTGAGCTATGGAATGGGCCAGTTGTTCAGGAGGAGCTTGCAAATGCAACTGTGCCCCTTTGCCTGGACTTATGGCATTGACCAATATCAGGCCGGTGATAATGGACAACAGGCTGGTACTCAGATAGTAGATAAAGGTCTGAGCACTCAAGCGTCCAAAATGACCTACCTGGCCTATGCCGATCACCCCGGAAACAATGGAGGTGACGATCAAGGGAACGATGATCATCTTAAGACCCTTGAGAAAAAGGGTCCCCAAAAAGGCGAAGTGAAGAACGGATTCACCTAACAGCATTCCAATTATTGCGCCGAGGATCAACGCAATGAAGATTTGCACATGGAGCGAGCGCATATTTATTTTCTCGGATTTTTGCAGTATTCTCTGGTCTGATGGGTCAAATAAAATAACCCTACATTCCACCTTTACACCATTGTTTTTTGACCCTCTTTGTTATATTTTATATTAGTTGACCGTCCTTATCACAACAAGTGGGAACATAGGCATCGTCCCTACGTATAACTTTTGAAAAGTCGGCTAAATCTCAATCCTCAAGAGGTCATCTCATGAAAAAACTTCTCGCATTATCGCTCTGCCTTCTCGTCGCATCATCTGCCCGCGCAACCGAAGCACCAGATTTCAACCTGCCGGGCCTCAGTGGCGAGCGAATACAACTAACTGCACTCCTCGAAAAAGGTCCTGTTTTACTCGACTTCTGGGCCACCTGGTGCAAACCCTGCATCAAAGCAATGCCCAAGCTCGAAGAAATCCACGCCAAATACGCCGACAGAGGACTCACAGTTCTCGGCGTGAACGAAGATGGACCCCGTGGTCAAAACCGCATTCGCCCATTTTTGCGAGGCCGCAACATCACATTCCCAATCGCCATTGACGCCGATGGATCGATTATGAAACGCATGCAAGTTCGCGCCCTGCCCACCACAATCCTCATTGCTCCAGACCGCGAAATTGTATTGCGGGAGGCCGGTTTATCCGATGGAAAGTCCATCATCGACGCCTTAGAGATCCTATTGCCCGAAAAAGAAGCATCGGAGGAAATGGAAGCATCAGAAAAAAAGGAAACCCCAGATGAAAGCAAGTAGCCTGCTCTTTATCCTGCTCTTCACAGCCCCCATTTCTGCACAAATTACCGTCACGGGATTGACGGAAATGCAGCGCGGCGAAGTGCCGGGATCTGACTCCACAGCCATCTCTACGGCTTACAACCAGTTGAATCTCGACTTTACGCAAAAGGGATTGCAGGTCGGTTTAAGAGCAGAAGTTTACAACACCTGGGGTGCAGACCGCGAAACGTATCAAATCACGCAGAAATACGCGCGGTGGAACCATGGTGCTGCGAATGTGGAAATCGGCAATTACTACGCAATTCTCGGACGGGGCCTCACACTTCGCGCATTTGAACTGCCCGGCGTCGTGCTCGAAAGCCCCATTTATCGCCTGCGCTATGCCCCGGCTCAGGACCTCGAAGGCGCGACAGCCTCGTGGACTGGCAATCGCGTAGAAGCCAGAGCACTCATCGGCCGATCAGCACTCAGCGATATTCCCCCAGGTGCCAAATCCGGGAATCCGCCGCGCAGTGTTTCCCGTCGCGGAGATTGGGCCACGGGTGGCGAACTCGCCATCAGACTCAATCCCAACCTCAAAATTGGCAGCACGGGCGTTCACATCACTCCCAGAGATTCCCTCATCAATAAAAATTGGGCCTGGTCTGGTTTTGCCGATCTCGACCTTTCTAATATCCTGCAAGAGGCCGGCCTATACGGCAGCTTCTACGGCGAATACGCGCAACGCGAAGGCGAATACGCGCGGCGCGAAGACGACAAAAAAGGAACCGCCCTCTACTTATCGGGCAATATGGGCTGGAACAATCTGGGATTGAGTGTCGAATACAAAGATTACTACAACATGCACCTCCACTTCAATGATCCTCCATCGCTCATCCGCGAACACACTGCCTTTTTGCTCAACAAAAACACACATGTACTGCAGCTCGCCACCGAAAAAGGCTACCAGATCGAAGGCACTTATACGCAACCGGGTTTGGGAAATTTCACAGTCAATATCAGCCACGCGCGCAATGATTTGGCTCCGACTGTACAGACCTTTTTCAAAGAAAGACATTTCTCCTTTGATCTGTACAAATTTGATAACCTGATTGCCACCTTCTTTTACAACTGGGGCAAAGACGACATCGAAAGCATCGACAGCCACCGCACGGGCGGCGCGATTTTTGAAACCACAACGGACCAGGGCCATACCCTCGGCCTCGACCTCCAATACCAACGCGCCGTCCATTTTGAAAACGAACCGCATTTCTCCAATACTTATGGCGCGCTCGCCGCACAACACGCGCGCGGTTTTGGCGCAGCCCTTGTCGTCGATCATACAACCGACCCTTTTGAAGTTGACCGTCCGGAAACTTTCGACATCGAAACGGGTAGCCGCACCTTCGTATCTCTCAACCTCAATGCGCGGTTTGGCACGCATTACGACGCCGTCCTCTTTGTGGGCGAGCGGCGCGGAGGCACCGCCTGTACATCGGGAACCTGCTATCTGGTACTCCCTTTTAAAGGTGTGGAAATGCGCCTCAATACCTACTTTTAGTCACAAGCGTATAAATCGGCTGTAAATCCACAGCCGATTTTTTTTGCGCTACTACTGCATGTTACCATAGGGGTACGAGAAACTTTAGACGCTATTCGCGCGTCCAACACTTGCAAAATGGAACTCGGCATGTCCGCTCGAGAAATGGATATTCTACATCGCGTTGAAGCCTATATCCAACAAGAACGCCTCCTCACAATAGGTGATGGGGTGGTCGTAGCCCTGTCTGGCGGTCCCGACTCCGTCACCTTATTCGATCTGCTCCGCCGCCTCAAATCAAAATGGCACCTCACACTTTATATCGCGCATCTCAATCATCAACTTCGTCCCAATGCCGAAAGCGATGCCGCGTTTGTCAAACAAATCGCCCGAAACTATCCCGTCTATATCGAAAAGGACGATGTTGTGCAGCGAGCAAAAAATAAAAAACAATCTCTCGAAGAAGCAGCGCGCGATGCACGACGGGCATTTCTCGACACCGTAAAACAGAAAACTGGAGCAAACCGGATCGCGCTTGGCCATACAAAAAGCGATCAGGCGGAAACCGTCCTGTTGCGCCTTGTTCGAGGTGCAGGACTCACCGGATTGGGAGGCATGCGTCCAATTTCAGAATCATGCTGGATTCGCCCTCTGCTCTCATTTTCCAGATCGGAAATTGAATCTTATGTACGCACCCGCAATTTGCAGGTGCTGCGCGATGAAACAAATAGCGATCCAAAATTTCTGCGCAATCGCATTCGCACAGATCTGATACCCCACTTGCAAAAGGTATATAATCCCCAAATCGAAGCCCTGCTTTCACGTTCGGCAACCCTGTTGCAAAATGACGATGCCCACCTCGAAAACATTGCGGAACAGGCACTTTCGGAAACCCTCCTGTATCGCGACAGTCGAAAATTTATCCTTGATGTTAAGCGTTTTTTCGGTTATCATATATCACTTCGGCGTCGCCTGATCCGAAAGGTGCTTTTTGCCCTTCAGGCCGGTGCCGAAGCCGCGCGTTTCCAGGTTGTTGAACGCATTCTCGAAATTGCTTCCACCTCTGGAAACAGCATTCAAATAACGCCAGAAATCTCAGCTTATCGCGCGAATGACACACTTATTATAACCCAGCCCGCCCGAACTTACTGCTTTTCGGTTGAACCCGATGTGCCGCTCAATATCAACGGCAAATTCTCAATAAATATATTAAACCGGGTCAACCATGAGCGCCTGCGAACGGTGTACAACTGTATCAGCAGTTCAAAAACAGCGAAACACACCGTCTTTTTTGACCTGGATCAACTTCCCAACCGGGCGTTGTATCTCCGTTCACCCAGACCGGGCGACTGGTTTCACCCTTTTGGCATGCAGGGGAAAAAAAAAGTCAGCAGACTGCTCGGCGATAGCAAAATACCCCGCCCACTGCGCGGCGAAATACCACTGCTGGTGAGCGGTACGACCATTCTGTGGGTCGTTGGCCTTCGGCGTTCACAAATCGCACCTATCACACCGGATACTCGGCGCGTGCTCAAAGCAACCTATAGTAGCATGATCACACAATGCGAAGAGAGGCATTTATGACCGATCCCAAAGACAGGGACTCGAAACCGGATGAAGAAACACATTCGTCTGACGAGACGCCCGATCGCGCTCCCACACAGCCCGAAGATGACGCGCCTGAAGAAAAAAAAGAGCGGCGCCCCAACTTGTCCGTGCTCAATCGGGATAATCCCGATCGCAAGGGGGATACGGAGAATGGCAAGTGGCCCTGGCGGCGCATCTCAAAACCACTGGCTTTCTGGGTCTTTTTTTTGCTGGTTATCATTTTTGCTTCCAAGTTTTTTGGCAATTCCCCCTCCAGCGATGTCGTACTCAGCTATAAAGAGTACAAAATGCTCCTCGAAGAGGGAAAAATCCAGAGCGCGATCATTATTGATAACGAATTTCACGGCCACCTCGTCGCAGAAGAGCTTACACCGCCGGGGCGAAGACAACAGCACACCTTTCGCGATTTTGTCGTTGACCTGGGCGTCGTAGATGCTCAGACCATCGAAGAATGGCTCAAATACGGCGTTGACTTTCGCTTTCAAAGACCCTCCAACTGGCTCAACATATTTTTTAATTTTTTGCCGTGGATCCTGTTCATAGGGCTTTGGCTCTTCATTTTGCGTCAGATGCAAGGAGGTCCCAAAGGTGCGTTCAGCTTTGGCAAAAGCAAAGCAAAGCTCGTCTCTGAAGATAAAACAACAATCACATTCAAAGACGTTGCAGGCGCCGAAGAAGCCAAGCAAGAACTACAGGAAATCATCGAATTTCTGAAAGATCCACGCAAATTTCAACGTCTGGGCGGGCGCATTCCAAAAGGCGTACTCCTCGTTGGTCCTCCCGGAACGGGCAAAACGCACATGGCACGCGCCGTCGCAGGCGAAGCGGGTGTCCCATTCTTTTTAATGAGCGGCTCTGATTTTGTCGAAATGTTTGTCGGCGTGGGTGCTTCGCGTGTGCGCGATCTCTTTGAACAGGGGAAAAATCACGCTCCGTGTATCATCTTTATCGATGAAATAGATGCCGTGGGACGGCACCGCGGCGCAGGTATTGGAGGCGGCCACGACGAACGCGAGCAAACCCTCAATCAACTCCTGGTTGAAATGGATGGTTTTGAATCCAAAGAGGGCCTCATCCTCATCGCAGCTACCAACCGTCCCGACGTGCTCGACCCCGCGCTGTTGCGACCTGGGCGCTTCGACCGCCAGGTCGTGGTAGATCGTCCCGATATTAGAGGGCGCGAAGGCATTCTCAAAGTCCACACCCGCAACACACCCCTCTCCGACGACGTCAACTTACAAGTGCTGGCGCGAGGAACTCCCGGACTGGCAGGAGCAGACCTCGCCAATCTGGTCAACGAAGCCGCTCTTCTCGCTTCCAGAAATAATCGCGACCGCGTAACCATGAGCGACTTTGAAGATGCCAAAGACAAAGTCATGATGGGTGCAGAGCGACGCAGCCTGGTCATTTCCGACAAAGAAAAACGCCTCACGTCCTATCACGAAATTGGTCACGCACTGGTAGCCAAACTCATACCAGAGAGCGATCCTTTGCACAAAGTGACCATCATCCCTCGCGGGCGTGCCCTCGGTGTCACACACACCCTCCCCATCGACGAGCGCCACACTTATCCCCAGAGTTATTGTGAAGCGGTTCTCGCTTACGCCCTGGGTGGCAGAATTGCCGAAAAGCTCGTCTTTGGCGAAATCACAACAGGCGGGCAGCAAGACTACCGCATGGCCACCAATCTCGCCCGGCAAATGGTTTGCGATTGGGGCATGAGTCCCAAACTGGGTCCCATTGCTTATGGGCAGCAAAACGACGAAATATTCCTCGGGCGCGAAATGGCACAACGTAGAGATCACAGCGACAGAGTGGCCGAAATGATCGATGAGGAAATCAAGAACTTCGTGCTCAAAGCCGAGTCCCGCGCCGAACAATTGCTCAGCGATAACATCGACAAAGTCCACATCCTCGCCAAAGCACTGCTGGAATTTGAAACCCTCGACGATGTACAGCTCAACCAGTTATTAGAAGGCAAAACGCTCGAAAAACCAGTCGAGCCAGCAAAACAGCCAGAAAAATCTGAAGAAGAACAGGAAGACCAAACATCGGAAGAGCACACCTCTGAACAAGAAAAACAGCCATCAGATAACTAAAAAAAGAGATGGCAAACGCCATCTCTTTTTTTGTTTCACACCGTCCCAATGAAACACATACGCCCTATTTACCAGCTTTCATGCTGTGGCACACCCCTTCAATTGGGGCATCGAACACTCGTGATGGGCGTTCTCAATGTCACGCCAGACTCGTTCTCAGACGGCGGCCTTTATTTTGAACCGCGCAAAGCGATTGAACGAGCACTGGCACTGGTTGAAGCCGGTGCCGACATAATCGATATAGGGGGTGAATCATCCCGTCCAACCGGGCCTTATGGCAAAGGAGCGACCGTTGTCTCTCTAAAAGAAGAACTGGATCGCACCATTCCCATTATTGAGGCCATTGCCCCACAACTCGACGTACCCATCTCTATAGACACAACCAAATCCGAAGTTGCCCGACAGGCCATTGACAATGGCGCAACCATTGTCAACGACATCAGTGCCCTGCGTTTTGACACCAGCATGATGCATCTGATCGCAGAAACGGGAGCTGCTGTTGTTCTGATGCACATGCAGGGAACGCCCGCAACCATGCAGCGGAACCCCGTGTACGACGATGTCGTATCCGATATTCTCGACTTTTTAAGCGCACAAATCGACAGCGCAAGGGCGATGGGCATTTCCCGATCTCAGATTGTAATTGATCCCGGACTGGGATTTGGCAAAAAATACGCGCACAATATCGAAATACTCGCCCGACTATCCGATTTTCACACGCTGGGATACCCCCTTCTCATGGGTGCATCGCGCAAGCAATTTACTGCGCCACAAAGTCTGCCTCACGAGCGCCTACCGGGCAGCATTTCTGCAATCACATTGGGCGCAATCGCAGGCACTCACATTGTAAGGGTTCACGATGTCGCAGAAACTGTTCAAGCATTGGTGCTATCAGACAGCGTCTGCCGTATCAGTTTGTGAAACGCCTTGACATCACATGGCAAAACCCTGTAGATTTTCAGGCAAATAATATTCCGACCGAACCTCACGCCTTCCAAATGTCGATGGACTATATATCTTTTTGTCGATGGCTGTGTATCATCGGCCTTCTGTTCCTTTTTTTCGCGCTCCCCAGAGCCTATTCCCGGTCTATTACACTCGAAGAGAGTTTGCAACACGCGCTATCGCACAATGAAGACCTGCTAATTGCGCGCGAAGACCTGGGCAAATCACGCCAACGGGTTCGCCATGCAGTAGCCGATGTTCTGCCCCAGCTTGATATCACCATGCAATACACGCGCAACTGGTTGCTACCCACCTTTTTTTTTGATACGCCAGCAGGCCAACAACAATTTACCGTAGGAGCACACAATAATCTCATCGGCACGGTTGGCATTCGACAATCTATTTGGGGTGGGGGCAAATCTTTTTCTGCCATGCGCGCTGCGCGTCTGTTCCGACAATTTTCAGAAGAAAAAGTACGCGCTGCAAAGCAGCAATTACACACCCAGGTCGAAACGGCTTTTTACGACCTGCTACTGGCTCGGGAACTCACGCACGTCAGCAAATCTTCCGTGGCGCGTGCGCGTGCAAATTTCAGACGCGTCGAAAAATTGCGCGAGGCAGGGCGCGTATCGGACTACGATTTACTGCGTGCACAGGTACAGGTCGCCGAACTGCTGACCGATTCCATAAGTACGGAAAATGCGCGTATATTGGCAGATCTCGCGTTCAAAAATCAGATCGGCATTGACCCCAACGAATCCATTACACCTCGTGGGACTTTCCGCGAAGAAATCCACCTTTTATCGACTATCACCGAGACAGAACTAATTGACCTCTCAATGCAAATGAATCCCATTGTGCGCCAGTACTCCCTCGAGGTCGAAATGCTCCAACACGCGGAGACCATTGCCCAATCAGAATCCCGCCCTACTGTAGATTTAATTGTCAATGGACAGTGGCAGGCGCAAAAAAACGAATTTGATTTTGTAAAAGACGATTTTCATCAGAGTTGGTTTTCGGGCATCGCCATCAACATTCCCATATTCGATGGCTTTCGCACAAATGCACAGGTTGCGCAGGCTCGCTCAGACACGCGGCAGGCCAAACTGATGCGAAAACAAACCGAGCGCGACGTGCGTTTCAACATCCTGCAGGCGTGGCGCACTTTCCTCGAAGTTCGCGCCAGAAAAAGCGCACAAATACAGGCCGTTGGTCTCGCCCATCGAGGCATGGAAATCGCGGAATCGCGTTATGAAAACGGCGTTGGCACCCAGATCGAAGTCGTCGATGGACAACTCACCTTACAACGCGCCGAAGCCGAACTCGCGCGCGCAAAGCGAGATCTTGCGGTTGCCCTCGTACATTTAGAACTCAATGTGGGCATTTTGGGTGAAGAGGATAAACCATGAATTTGTACAGACTTTTAATACCCTTTCTTTTGATCGCGATCCATCTGGGCTGTGGCGACGAATCTTCGGCGCAAAAAGAAATGCCCAAAGAGCGCACCACCAATGTATCTACATTTGTGCTCAAACCCGATTCGCTCGTCCAATACAGCAGACTGTCTGCCACGGTAAAAGCCTGGCGCGATGTGACCATCAGTGCGCTCGAATCTGGTGAGGTCATCAACACGTACAAAGATGTGGGTGATTACGTCAAACGCGAAGCGCATCTCGCACAACTCAACATGGAGCTTCTGCAAGCCGCATTGATAGAAGCCGAGGCCAATCTCAAGTTTCAAGCCTACAATTACGAGCGCAGCAAACAACTTTTCTCCGAAGGCTCGATTTCCGAGCAGTCTTATTTTGCTACAGAATACGACTTTCAAAAAGCCAAATCAACAGCGCAGACCTTAAAACACCGGCTCTCTTATGGGCAGATACAAGCGCCTTTTTCAGGCACTATAGCAAAGCGGCACCTCTCACAAGGGCAACATATCACACGGGGTGACGCAACATTTCGCCTCGTACAAACCGACAGCCTGCGCGTTGCGGCCTGGATAGCCGAGAGCGAAATCATCGACTTCGCCGAAGGCAGCCTCGTCACCCTCATCCTCGATGCGCTGCCGAACCAGACTTATGAGGGCACAATCGCCCATGTTGGCCCGGCAGCAGATACAGACCAGAGGGTTTTTCCCATTGAAATCCACTTGCCCAATCCAACAGGGCATATTCGCCCCGGCATGATCGGCACGCTGAAAGCAGTGCGGCGCATTCACCGACATGCCGTCGTCATTCCCCGCGAAGCCATTATCGAACGCGAAACCGGGCCTGTGGCCTTTGTCGTAAAAGACGACAGGGCCCTTATGCGCCCGCTCAGCCTGGGCCCATCGGAAGCTGAACGCGTCGTCGTCCAAAAGGGGCTTTCCTTTGGCGATCAGATCGTCGTCAAAGGCGGGCGAGACCTCATTGATGGCGATCGCGTGGCAATAAAATATGCGGAATCCATCCCATGACCATTACCGCGTACGCACTCAAACATCGCATCACCGTTTACGTCTTTGTCGGCATCCTCATCATCTCGGGCATCTCGGCCTATCTGTCGCTTCCTCGCGAAGCCGCGCCGGATATTACCATCCCCCTCATCATCGTCAGCACGCCGTATATCGGAGCCTCGCCTCAGGATGTTGAAAACCTCATCACCCGACCTTTGGAAAAAGAACTTCAATCCATTGAAAACGTCAAAGTAATCCGCTCGAGTTCGATCGAAAGTGCTTCGTCAATCACGGTAGAATTTAATCCCAATGCCGACATTGACAATGCACTCCAGCGCGTCAAAGACAAGGTCGATCTCGCCAAAACAGAATTACCCGATGATGCAGAAGATCCCGTGGTTCTCGAAGTCAACTTTTCCAATATCCCCATGATGCTCGTCGCATTGTCGGCCGACTATGGGCTTATTCGGCTCAAAGAAATTGCCGAAGACTTTGCCGATCATATCGAAACCATCCCCGGCATCCTTGAAGTACGCGTGGTCGGTGGTCTCGAACACGAAGTCAAAGTCGATGTCGATCCCGATCGCCTCATCGCCTACAAACTCGCCATCCAGGACGTAATAGAGGCCATCCAACGCGAAAACTTGACCCTTCCTGGCGGCAGCGTGGATATAGGTGCATACAAATACGCCGTGCGCGTGCCCGGCGAACTTGAAACCGTTCCCCAGATTGGCGACCTCCTCATCAAAGCGTCGCAAGGCCGCCCGATCTATATTCGCGATGTTGCCGATGTTGTATATGGGTTTAAGGACCGCGCAAATTACGCCCGCCTCAACCACAAGCCCAGTGTGAGCCTCGAAATTGTCAAACGCAGTGGTGAAAATCTGATTGCCATAGCCGATCAAATTAAAATCGCGCTCGACGATTTGAAACCCACCCTTCCCGCAGGCACACAAATCACCATTTTGGGTGACCAGTCCGAAGACATTCGTATGATGGTTAAAGATCTCGAAAACAATATCATATCCGGCCTGATCCTCGTCATTCTGGTGCTTCTATTTTTTCTGGGCCTACGCAATGCCTTTTTTGTCGGTATCGCCATACCCCTCTCTATGCTCATCGCCTTTGTCATCATCTCTATTATGGGCATCACGCTCAATATGATCGTTTTGTTTAGCCTGATCCTCGCACTTGGCATGCTCGTGGATAATGCCATCGTCATTGTCGAAAATATCTACCGCCACCGGCAAGAAGGTCAATCTCCCATCCAGGGAGCGTTGGAAGGCACGGGAGAAGTCGCCTGGCCTGTGATAACCTCAACATTGACGACATTATGTGCTTTTGCACCCATGATTGTCTGGCCCGGTATCATGGGCGAATTTATGAAATATTTGCCCATCACCCTGATCATAACCCTGTCTTCGTCCCTCTTCGTGGGCCTCGTCCTCAATCCCACATTTTGTGCATCTTTCATGACAGTGCGCGGAACGGTCAAAGAAACATCACCCCGCCTTCAGCGCAGCCTCAACGCCTATCAGCGTCGCCTCGAACTGGCACTCAATTACCCGGGAATAACCCTCTCTCTTGCAGCGAGCACACTCATTCTCGTCATTGCGGCGTACTATTTCACAGGTCGAGGCATCGAATTCTTTCCCGAAATTGAACCCAACACAGCCTATATCGATGTGCGCGCCCCATCGGGCACAAACCTCGAAACATCGGATCAATTGGCACGCCAGATCGAATCCATTCTCGCTGGTATTCCCGATGTTGAAACCTATGTCGCCAATGTGGGTGTCTCGGGCGGCGATGAATTTGCGTCTGGCGAAGGCGTTTCAAATGCCAGTCGCATTTCCGTTGATTTTGTCGATGAAAGTATTCGGCAACAATCCTCTTTTAAGACCATCGAGGAAATTCGCAGCAAACTCAAAAATCTGACCGGCGCTGAAATCGAATTGTCCCAGGAGCGCGGCGGCCCCCCCGTAGGCCCTCCCATCAGCGTTGAGGTATCCGGCGAAAATTTCGAAATTTTGGGGCAATTATCCGCGCGCATCAAACGCATCGTAGCCGAAGTGCCCGGCGTTGTCGATCTCAAAGACGACTACGACCGCGGGCGTCCCGAAGTCCGCATCGTCGTAGATCGAGAAGCCGCTGCAATAGCGGGCCTCAATACGCGCCTGATTGCCGCTACGGTACGCTCGGCTGTTTACGGCTCAGAAGCATCCGAATATCGGCTGGGCGAAGACGAGTACGATATTCGCGTGAGATTCAAGTCCGACAAGCGCAACACCCTTGCCGACCTCGAGCGCATCACCATTGAAAAAGATGGCAGAATCACGCCCATAAGCGCGGTGGCACGCATAGAAACGGGCGGGGGATTTGGCAGCATTCGGCGCAAAGACCTCAAGCGCGTTATCTCCATTGAAGGCAAAGTGCAAGACCGCACATCTGATGCGGCCATGCGCGATGTGCAAGCAGCCCTATCCGATTTTTCCCTTCCACCGGGCTATCAAATCGCCTATTCCGGAGAAAATGAAGAACAGCAAAAAGCCACCGCCTTTCTTTCCAAAGCTTTGCTCATAGCATTGGCTGGCATCGCGCTCATTCTGATTACGCAATTCAACTCTCTGGCCCTGCCCTTTACCATTCTCACATCTGTCATTCTGTCTATGATTGGCGTGCTGATCGGCCTGATTGTCACCGGAACCCCTTTTGGCATTCTCATGACGGGCATTGGCGTAATCAGCCTTGCAGGCGTGGTCGTCAACAACGCCATCGTTCTGATCGGCTATACCCTGCAATTGCGCCAGCGTGGCCTTTCAGCGCGCGAAGCGATCATACGCGCAGGCGTCGTAAGATTTCGCCCCGTCATTCTCACAGCCATAACCACTATCCTGGGGCTGCTGCCCCTTGCCACGGGTATCAGTTTTGACTTTCTTTCCTTTTCGTGGGAAATTGGGGGGCGCAGCAGTCAATGGTGGGGTCCCATGGGCGTAGCTGTCATCTTTGGTCTCGCATTTGCCACAGCCCTCACACTGGTCGTTGTACCTGTTCTAATCAGCCTTATCTGGCGATGGTTTGGCGCGCCCAAAATTGAATCGACAACCCCATATCGACACACCGCCGCAGATTGAGCCATTAAGGCTATGGAGACAACCATGTTGCTTCGTATATTTTTCTTTGCCCTTGTCCTTGTCTTATTTTTTCGTTTTATCGGTGGCCTATTCCGCGCCATACTAATGCGCGCTACCACTCGTACATCATCTAAGAAAAACCCCCTGCGCGACATTGACGATTCACAAATCCAGGACGCAGACTTCAAAGACCTTTAGACTCCTCGGATAACACAGATGGCTACTCGACGCCCTCGCAAAACTGGCCCATCGCCAGCTCAGATTCTCGATGCCGTAAAAAAAGGCGAAATCTCATCCCTCTACTACTTCCACGGGGAAGAAGACTTTCAACGCGATCAGCTTCTCAACGCCCTCGTTGAAACCCTCATTGAACCCGCAGCGCGCCCCTTCAATCTCGATATTTATCGCGCCGAAGACATCGATATTCCACAGGTTATTTCACAAGCACTCACCTTTCCAATGATGGCGCAACGCCGCTTGATTATCCTCAAAAGCGCCGACCGTTTACCCGATTCAGCCACCCCCGAACTCTTGCCCCTCATCGAATCCCCACCCGAAACCACGACCATCATCATCACAGCCACCAAACCCGATGGTCGCAAAAAACTATTTGCCGAACTTAGAAAACGCGCAATTACAATCGAATTTCGCCCGCCCTACGACAACGAAATTCCAGCCTGGATCCAGACACATGTCAAAACCCTGGGCGGGCAAATCGCGCCCGACGCGGCTCACCTGCTCCACATGAGCATTGGATCAAATTTACGCGAATTGAACGGCGAAATCGAAAAACTCTTTATCGCTATTCCAACCAATCCAATCTCACGCGAAGACGTCGCTCAGGTAATCGACAGCACGCGGGGAGTTACGGTTTTTGAACTCGCCGACGCACTCGGACACCGCCAGTTGGACAAGGCGCAAATCCTTATTGGACGGCTCCGCGAACAGGGAGAACACCCCGCTGGCACAATCGCACTACTCGTTCGTCACTTTGGAATTCTGCTGCGCGCGCGATGGATATCGGGCCAGCGCCTACCCAGAAATGCAATGGCTTCACGCCTCAAAGTACCCGCTTTTTTTCTCAACAACTACCTCGATCAGGCCCGTTTATTTGACGAACGAGCACTCTGGAATGCCCATGATGCCCTTCTCGATGCAGACAATCGCCTCAAGTCCAGCGGCGGTACACCACACGAAATTCTCGCCCATCTGGCCTACCGAATCTGCCGTGCAGCCCCTTGACAACCCTATAAAAATCTGGTAGTTTAGCACATTCTAATCAGAACAAAACCCAACCTGAAAGGAGTCTCGAAGTGGGAAGCCCATTAAATGTTACAGATGAAAATTTCCAGACAGAAGTAGTGGATTCCGATCTTCCGGTGCTTGTGGATTTTTGGGCAACGTGGTGCGGTCCGTGTCGCATGATTGCCCCCAGCATTGAAGAACTCGCTCGTGAATACGACGGTCGCGTTAAAATCTGCAAAGTCGATGTAGATCACGCCCAGCAGACAGCACAGGGATTTGGCATTCGCAGCATCCCCACATTGCTCATCTTTAAGGACGGCAAACAGGCAGATCAGCTTATCGGTGCTGTCCCCAAAAGCGCGATAGAAGACAAACTCAAAGCCGTACTTGCATAAAAGAAGCCGAAGACAGTGTCTCCGGCTTCCTATTTGAAGAAAATAAAAAGCCCGATATCTTTTATGATACCGGGCTTTTGTTTTGTTCGCAGCGCGCCCTACCGCGCAGGCTGTAAACTGCTTTGTGTGGGATATGATTCGAGAATTGCTTCAATCTCTTGTTGAAAACGCTCGAGCGGTTCTGCAACCTGATGGCGAAATTCCTTGCGAATCAATCCGCAGTATTCCTGAGCCGCCTTCAACATCACCTCGGCGTTGTGTTGCAAAGTGCGATAATCGTCCTGAAAATGATCAAACCGCCCGTGCAGGGCATGCATCAACTTGCTCGCGTAATCACCGACACTCACCTCTTTATATCCCTCGCTAAATCGCTTCAGGTGATCCAGCGCCTCATCCAAAAATGTCTGCACATCATCAACCTGCAGAGCGTCGCGCGTGGTGAGGATCAAATGACGGCCATGAATGGACATGCGTATGCCATCGCCAAAATCTCGGGGATGGTGTACGAGCATATGGGCCATAAATTTCCAGAACGTCCACCGATAAGTTCCCACCACACCCTGATGCCAAAAAGAGCGAAGACCAGCCCTGAGTTCCGTCCAACCAATTGGCATTGACGGAATCGGCCTGCGCGCGCGGTGTGCATAGTGCGTGCGGCAGCGTTCAAAGAAAATCTCTGGGCTGTTCAGCGTTTCCACGACCTTGCGATGACGCGCCAGCAGTTCATCGGGATCAATGAGGGGCACATAACTCAACTCCCGACTGAAAATACCCGAATCACCCGTATATTTTACATCTTCACGCAGGCGACCCAACCGCTTGTAGCGCTTGTAATCGGGTGTATCGCGCAGCACACCCAAAACCCCCACCATAGCCACCGGAATACCCGCTTCTCTGATAAACGCAATCATGCGATCGGCAATATCATCTGGATCTGTATCCAATCCCATGATAAAGCCAGCCTGAACTTCCATGCCATAGTCTTGCAGAATCTTCACTTTTTCCAGCAAAGGCGTATCGCCCTGCAAATTCTTTTGCGCGCCCATAAACTTCAGGCTCTCTTCCACTGGCGATTCAATCCCCGCAAAAATTTTATCAAATCCAGCGAGGTGCATAGCCTCTAACAGCGCGGGATCATCACTCACGCGAATGCTGGCCTGTGTAAATAACTGGAAAGGATATCCACGCTCTCTTTGCCAGGGCACCACCTCTTCTTCCAGTGTTTCTCGAATCTCTTCGCGGTTGCCAACAAAATTGTCATCAACCGCCATAACCGAACCGCGCCAGCCTCTATCGTAAAGCGCGTCCAGTTCTTGAATCACGCGGCTGCTATTTTTCAAACGCGTTATCTTGCCATAAAGCGCGGGAATATTGCAAAATGTACAACTTTCGGGACAACCCCGCGTAATCTGAATCACCATCACAGTATAATCGTCAAAATTGATCAGATCCCAGCGAGGAAGCGGTGTTGTTGAGAGGCTTTGAAAATCACCTCGCCGATCAATATACTCTCGCCCCCCATGGTAGGGTTCGGCCACCAATCGCTCGACCACATCCATAAAGCCATTTTCAGCCTCGCCCAGATAAAAAACCGCATCTCCCTCAATATCTTCGCAATACTGCGTGGGCAACGGACCGCCATTGAGCACAGGCACGCCTGCGACATTGCACTGAGCAATAATCTCTTCGAGAGAATGCCAGTGAATAATCATCGACGATGTAATCACAACATCTGCCCAACCCAGATCTTCATCTGTCAATGGATGCACATTCACATCCACCACGCGCAAACTGTATTGCTCGGGCATCATACCGGCAATCGTCAACAACCCCAAAGGCGGAAAAGCAGACTTCTTTCCGACCAACCTCAAAGCCTCATCAAAGCTCCAGAACGTCACCGGATTCTTTGGATATACAAGCAGCGCGTTGGGCATACAACTATCCTTTCACAAAATGAAAAACAAAGAACTTCTAATCAATTCAATATACTACATTTTTTTCGTTACTCATAGAAAAAACGAGAGCATACCGATTGGGAAAAATGGATACCTCGGATCATTGTGAACAATAAACCTTGATTTAAACCGTAATTTGAGATAATTTTTCTGTACCTATCTATTGAGACGATAGCCGGGACAAGGAGGCTAAAATGAAAATGATACAAAAGCCATATAGAATGGGATTTTTCCTCTTCACCAACCTGTCTGCTATAATACTATCAATCTCACTACTCGGATGCGGTAAAATACCGGAGACCTCTCCCACGGCACCCCCTCCAAACGAGACAGCTGCGACAGAAGAAACACAATCAAATGAAGTGCGATCAGAAAAGACGCGGGTAACCGTACCTCTGGCGACAGATTCAGAGCTATCAGACCTGGTACGCGGGAACAACGACTTCGCCTTTGGCCTGTATCAAAAATTGCGTGAGGAAGAAAGTGGAAACCTATTCTATTCGCCTTACAGCATCTCGCTGGCACTTGCCATGACCTATGCCGGTGCCAGGGGCGAAACCGAACGCCAGATATCAAACGCACTACACTTCATCTTGTCCCAGGACAAGTTGCACCCCGCATTCAACGCCCTCGATCTCCAACTCGCCTCTCGCGGCGAAGGGAGCAGCGGTCAAGATGGCAAGGGGTTTCGATTGAACATCACCAATGCAATCTGGGGACAACAGGGCTATAACTTCCTGCAGGACTTTCTGGACAAACTCGCTGAAAATTACGGTGCTGGAATGAGAATCGCAAACTTCACCGAAGCACCCGAGAACTCGCGAGTCACAATCAACGACTGGGTCGCCCAGCAGACCGAGGAGAAAATCAAAGATCTGATACCTTCCGGTGCCATCGACAATTTGACCCGCTTAGTCCTCACCAATGCCATCTACTTCAACGCCGCCTGGCTCCACCCTTTCGACGAAAGAGCCACTGCTGAAGGCGACTTCCACTTGCTCACTGGCAACAGCGTCAAAGTCCCCATGATGCGGCAGACCGGGTTATTTGGCTATGCGAGAGGTACGGGATATCAAGCCGTTGAGTTGCTCTACGACGGCAGTGAAATATCCATGGTCATCCTGCTCCCCGACAAAGGCACTTTTGACCCATTTGAAAATACGCTAAACGCCGAACCCATCAGTCAGGTTTCGAAAGACCTGAGACTCGAGCGCATAGAACTCACAATGCCTTCATTCGAATTTGAAGCGCAATTCAAGCTGGGTGCAATGCTCCAGAAGATGGGAATGTCTGATGCCTTTAACCCGCAATTAGCGGACTTCTCCGGCATGGATGGAGGAAAAGACCTGTCCATTTCGGACGCCTTTCACAAGGCGTTCGTCCTGGTCAATGAGAATGGCACAGAAGCCGCAGCGGCCACCACCGTGACCGTAGGCGTAACATCCATGCCCCCCAGAGTCGCGATCGATCGGCCATTCATCTTCCTCATCCGGGACATAGCGACCAATACCACCCTGTTTGTCGGGCGAGTAATGGACCCGAGATAATACAAGGAGATCCCAAACATGATCACAGAAGAAGACCTCTGGTATTTCAAAACCACGGGATTTTACAAAATCCGCGAAACCCTGCCCGGCGACCTGGTCGATCGTCTAAATGAAGTCACCTCCCGGCAAATTGCAGACATGCGCGAACCCATTGTTTGGGAAGAAAAGGTGGAGCGAGAACCGAAAAATATTCGCCGTCTCTCAAAAATTTTTTTGAGAGACCCCGTCTATTTTGAAGCCGCATCTCACCCCATCATCCTCAACGCCCTCGAAGGCATCATCGGTCCAAACATCGAAGTACTCACCAACAAACACAACCACGTCATGGTGCGCCCATCCGGATCTTATCCCGTCCCCTGGCACGCCGGTGAAGAACCCTATGACCACACGCTCATCACCGGCTTGATCTACCTCGAAGAATCAACCGTTGAAAACGGCTGTGTGCGCATCGTGCCCGGCAGCCACAACCGGCCATTTCTCAACCCGCGCCGACCGCAGAAACAAAGAGACAACTTTTACGACAGCGACAACTATTACCGCGCAGTGCCAATCCCCATGCCGCGCGGTGGCGTACTGCTCTTTAACGACTGCTGTTATCACGGCTCTGACACAAATCATTCCGATCATTCTCGCCGCAGCATGACGGTTGCCTATCGCGCCCACGACGCCCACGATGTGATCAAAGACGACCCTGAAAAAGTTCTCGTACGCGGCGAAAAAGTCTATACGGGACATCCACACCCCTATTCTCTTCCCGTTCAGGAGTAGCACATGCCCTCACTCACCATGCGACAAATCCAGCTCTTCCGAAACAACGGTTTTCTCTGCTTCCCAGACTCTTTGCCAGAAGAAATGGTTGAAAATTTAAAGACCGCTATCATGGAAGACATTGACCGCAAAGTCGAACCCATCGTACGCAATAAGGATGGCCACGCCGTGCGCATCTCTGCCCTTATGGACCGCGCGCCGATCTTCCGAGAAGCAGTCACGCATCCATTCGCACTCGACCCGCTCGAATCGCTTTTGGGACCCAACATCGAAATCCTCACCAACCGCCACAACCACGCCACCTTGCGCACAGCACAGGACAACAAAGGCGCGTATCTTCATCGCGATGTCAGACAGTGGACGCGCAACATCTACACCATCATCTTTTACCTCGAAGAAACCACCCTCGAAAATGGATGCACCCGCATTGTACCCGGATCGCATCACTTCCCCGGCGTCTCCACATCTATTCACGATGCAGACTGGGCAAGCGATGTCCTCGGTCAAGCACTCCCCGTCCCCATGCCCGCAGGTGGAATGCTCGCAATCGACAGCATGGTCGTCCACGGCGCAGGCGAAAACCACACCGACGACACGCGCATGAGCATGACAGTAGGCTATCACAGCGTCGATGAACTCATGGACATTCCCAACCCCAAACGCCTGCTCGTGCGCGGAGAGGGACTGTATAACGGGAATGATAAAAAATAGGGTCGGAATTGATCAGTCTGGAACGCGCGAGGCCATTTTCTGGTCTAAGAATACGAGACCGGAGATCGCTTCTACATGGATGTAGATGTATCAATTCTCAATGAACTGGTCTGGACGGCGGCCAGTTGTACACCGCTCCTTAATGCTTAATTCTTAATTTTATGACTCCCAACATAATCCTCATAATCTCCGACCAGCACAATCCCCATGCAATGGGATGTGCGGGAAATCCCATTGTGCAAACGCCCAACCTGGACGCGCTCGCCCGCAGTGGAGTCCGGTTTCGCAATGCGTATTGTCCCTATCCCCTCTGCGCGCCTTCGCGGTCGGGCTTCATGTCCGCGCAGTACCCCAGCGACGTGGGCGTCTATGACAACAGCGGCAGCCTGTCTTTTGACACCCCCACATTCGCCCATGCATTTGGCGCAGCGGGATACGAAGCCGTACTATGCGGTCGCATGCACTTTAGAAACCCCGACCAATTCCACGGCTTTGAAAAACGCATCCACGCCGACTGCGGCGGGCTATCCGCAGAAATTCTCGGCTCTGGATACAACCGCACAACGGGACAGACCAAATACGGCGTCCAGGTATCCGGCTATGGCGAAACGGGCTATCGCTACTTTGACAAATCCGTCACCGAAACAACCTGCAAATTCATCGCCGACCGTCAAGAGGACGACAGACCTTATGCCCTCGTCGTAGGCTACATCAACCCCCACAATCCCCTCATCTGCGGCAGAGAAGACTTCGAGTATTACATGGCGCAAATCCCACCGCTCGAGCCCGAATCGCCCGAATACTTAAACGCCCTGCATCCAGCCATGAAAAAATGGCGCGAAAGACGCGGCGTTGAAGACATAACCCCAGAACAGAACCGCCGAGGGTTAGCCGCGTATTACGGCCTGACAACCGAACTCGACCGATACATCGGTCAAATCATTGACACTGTACAATCCTCCTCCGATGCGGACAATACCGTCATCATCTACACCTCAGACCACGGCGACATGGCCCACGAACACGGCATGTGGTGGAAAAGCAGCTTTTACGAAGGCTCTGTAGGCATTCCCTTGATCTGCTCATGGCCGGGTCATCTTCGCGAAAACCACACAGAAGATGCCATCGTCAGCCTCATCGACGCAGGCCCCACGGCTCTGGACATTGCAGGCGCTGACCCCATGCCCGATGTCTCCGGAAAAAGTTTCGCCCCATTCCTCACAGGCGATCCACCATCGGACTGGCCCAATGAAGTCTTTGCAGAATACATCGGCTTGCTCGGCGACCAGCCCGCGTGCATGCTCCGCACGGGACCGTGGAAATTGAACTACTACTCCGAATTTGACTCCTGCCAATTGTTCAACATCGACGAAGACCCCGAAGAACGCCGCGACCTATCCAATGATCCCCGGTATCAAGACGTGATCCAATCGGGCCTCGAAAAAATCTTTGCACGCTGGTCTGCCGATGACATCTTGCAACAAGCAGAACGACAAACACGCGCCCGAGCACTCATCGCACGCTGTGGGCACAGCCATATCCCCCACGCCATCCCCCCATTCGCGCCAGACATTGATACCGTAAACGAATTCGACTTCTCACAATTACCCGAAGACCCGAGATAGTATTGCACAAAACTGATATTGAGGTATCTTACATAAAACAAAGGAGGAAATTATGACACGAGGACGACTGCCGGTCTTGCTGATCGGCCTGCTGTTATTATCCGGGTGCGGCGGCGAACGCGATCCCGTCGTTGAAATGCAAAAATCGCTGGCCTCGGCGCCGGCATATATGATTGTACTGGATGACATGCGTGAAGAAGGCTCTCTTTTCACCACGTATTATCACCGGTATCTAATTAGCCAGGGCGAAAAACAGGTACAATCGGACTGGATAGAAGTATCGGAATCCATCTATCGAAAATACGAACCGTTTTTGGGGATGGCGCTCGTTGCCAAATCGGAGCAAGATGGCGTCAACAACACGCCACATCCTCCCGGATACCACTATGTGGGCAATCCGAGCTACGGGCGTTGGACGGATCGCGGGGGCACATCGTTCTGGGAATTCTACGGCCAATACGCGCTCATGAGTCATTTGCTCGGTTGGGGCGGCGGATTTGGCATGAGTCGCTACGATTACGACGATTATCGGTCTTATCGCCGAGATCAGCGTCCGTATTACGGACGCAATCGGGAATATGGCACGCAGGGATCTGTCACCCAGAAACAAAAACCAACGACATTCCAGCGGCGCCAGGCAAACATAGCGCAAAAGAGACAATCATTCACACAAAAAGTGCAAAGTCGCGCAAGCCAGAGCCGCAGTGGATTTGGCAGTTCGCGTTCAACGAGTCGCAGCCGATCTGGATTTGGCAGCCGCAGTTTTGGAGGGTTTGGAAAATGATAGGACAGGACTTAATCGCAACGGGTATTTACCTCATCAGCGCGTTTGTGTTATTCTGGATCGGCAAATTGGTCAAGGACTTGACGACAACGAGTTACAGCGTGCGAGAAGAACTCGTAGAAAAAGACAACGTCGCACTGGGTGTAGCCATGGCGGGATATTACTTCGGATTGATCATGGCCATCGGCGGCACCCTATCTGGCCCATCTCAGGGATTGGAAAACGATTTGATCGACATCGGCATATACGGATTGCTGGCGATCATCTTGCTAAATCTCTCGCGTCTGGTCAACGACGGAGTGATCCTGCACGGATTCAAAATTCGGGATGAATTAATCGACGATCAAAACGCGGGCACCGGTGCTGTGATTGCCGCGTCGTACATAGCAACTGGATTGGTGATCTTTGGCGCGGTATCGGGTGAGATTGGCGGAATTGTGACAACCGTGATTTTCTGGGCATTGGGTCAGGTAGCTCTGGTACTGGCCGGGCTGGTGTACGAATTGATTACCCCGTATAGCATTCACGATGAAATCGAAAAAGACAACGTCGCCGCAGGCGTCGCGTTTGCGGGTGCATTAGTCGGCATTGGCATCATCGTGTTTCACGCATCGGCGGGCAATTTTATTTCCTGGACTGTAAATTTACAGGACTTTGCAATCGAAGTCGTCGCGGGATTGATCTTGCTACCCATCGTCCGATTCATCTCCGATGTAATCCTCTTACCTGGACAAAAACTGACCGATGAAATCGCCAATCAAGAACATCCCAATCTCGGCGCGGGCTTTATCGAAGCCACATCTTACGTCGGCGCATCGTTCCTGATTGTGTGGAGTTTGTGAAAAAGAAAGTTGTGTTGAATCTCTCCAACTCGGCGGGCTGAAAACTCGCCGAGTTGTTTATTTTTTATGCGACAGAGCTATCTCTTAAAAGCCTGTATATTCGCCACGGGATGTGCCGGCATTGTAGCGGAATTTACATTGTCAACACTGGCGAGCTATCTATTGGGCAACACGACATTGCAGTGGGCGGTACTCATGTCGCTGATGTTATTTGCCATGGGATTGGGCAGCCGATGGAGCCGATTGTTGACGGACAGGTTGCTGGACCGCTTTATCGCAATCGAATTTTATCTCTCAGTCCTGTGCGCCACCTGTGCGGTCGTAGCGTATTTTGGATCGGCATTTGTGTTATCGGCAGGCGTTTTCATCTATATCTATGCTTTTGCCATCGGCGTGCTAATCGGCATGGAAATTCCGCTGGTCGCGCGCATGAACGAAGCGTATCAGGATTTGCGCACCAATATCGCCTCAGTAATGGAAAAAGACTATTTTGGCGCGTTGATCGGCGGACTATTGTTCGCCTTTTTTTTATTGCCAGAATTGGGCCTGACGTACACACCGCTGGCACTGGGCGCAATTAACTTTGTCGTAGCATCGGTATTACTGTGGCAATATCGACACTTATTGGCGCGTCGCTGGCTGCTATTGACGGCATTCTGGATCCTGGGCACAGGCCTTCTGGTATTGGGACTTTATATCCGTCCCATTGTAATATGGGGTGAACAAAGCCGGTATCGCGACCGCGTGGTCTATCAAGATCAGACCGCTTATCAACGCATTGTCATAACAGAATGGAAAGGCCATCACTGGCTGCACTTAAATGGCAATGTGCAATTCAGCACCTATGACGAAGAACGCTATCACGAATCGCTGGTACATCCGGCTATGAAACTATCGGGGTCGCGGAAGAACGTACTCATCTTAGGCGGGGGGGATGGACTGGCTGTGCGCGAAGTCGTAAAATATGCAGATGTACAAGCAGTCACGCTGGTAGATTTAGACAAAGCGATAATCGATCTGGCGCGCACACACCCGGTTTTTGTAGAAGCGAATACGCGGGCACTGGACGACCCGCGTGTAAACGTGGTAATTGGCGATGCGGGCGCATTCTTGACGCGTTCAGAAGCATTATTCAATATCATCATCATCGACTTGCCCGATCCCAAAGGACCGGACCTCGCCAGATTGTATTCGCGGGAATTCTATCGCCTGTGTGCGCGTCACTTAACACCCGACGGCGTACTGGTAACCCAGGCATCGAGTCCTCTTAACGCGCGCCTTGCATTTCTGTGCATTGAACGCACGATGGCAGACGCTAACTTTTCGACAATCCCCTATCACACCTATATACCGACGATGGGCGATTGGGGATGGGTATTGGGAATGAAATCCGAAGAAATATACGAAGAGGACCTCATTCACCGAATGCGGCAACTCACTTTTGAGAATATTGAAACGCAATTTTTGGATGCAGAAGCAATGCGGGGAATGTTGCACTTCTGGAAGGGCATGTTCGATGAAAAACATGCAATTGAGGTCAGCACAGAAATGGAGCCGACAGTAGATCGATACTATCGGAAATCAGAATGGGGGTTTGAGTAAAGATATTAATCTACTGGCAGGATATTGCTAAATTGATATTCTTCGACAATCTCACCCACCGCAGCATCAAAAGCGTCTTCGTCCCATTGCTCAATGGATAGGGTGTGTTCCTCCGACTCGTCGAGATAATTCCAGATGATAAACTTTTGTCCCTCGTCCCCGCCATCTTTGTAAAAAGATCCAACGGCTGACGATACGCCATAGAACATAATCCCCTGGCATCTAACTTCATCTGGAGGATCATCATTGTCGTGGTCGCGCATATGCCCACGGATATCGCCCTCAATATCGGAAAGGGGGATCTTGCGCGTCAGGGCCCAGGAAATACTATCGTCTTCTGACCGCTCGAGATATGCCACATCATCGCCGCAGGTAAGTTCCCATTCATCCACGCGATCACCTTCGTAATCGTAATAATGCTGCGCTGTAACCTGCCAGGTTTTGAGATCGTAGTCGAGGACATAACCCTGCTTGAGATCGGACAGCGTAACATTGAGGGGATCGAGAGCTTCGGGTTCTTGTTTCTTTTTCTTAAAAGGATTCCAATTCATTTTCTCTCCATGCAACCCATGAACCTTCTGCGACAGCATAGAACGGGTGCGCCAGTGCCTCACCCACAGGCACACCTATGATCAGTCTTTCGAAGTCATCCCCATCTTTGCTTTCAATTCAGCAAGGCGTTGATCTGTGCCGCTCGATGAAGTACTCAGGGCCGCGTCAATCTCCTCATCAACGCTCTTGGATTCACCGGCTATTTCGCCATAAGCCTGCGAGAGCGATTCATCTTCTTCAACCCGTTCTTTCATGCGCTCGAGCATGGCAATTGTACCAGACGAATCGACTTTGGCGAGTTGCTTGTTGATTTTCTTCGTCGCAGCGGCTGTTTTTGCCCGCGCGCGCAGTGAAATGAGTTCATTTTCGTGTGTTGCAATGGTAGATTTGAGTTTCTCCACCTGACTTTGAAGCTTCGTGGCCATATCTTCCTGCATCTGGGCATCCTGCTCAAACTGAGAAATGCGGTTATCGGCCTCTGATTTGCGACTGAGGGCTTCGGTTGCCAACCGGTCTGCTTCCCCAGCATCCAGCTCACCGCTCTGGGCTTTTTGGAGCAAAACCATGGCCTTACGCTCCCAGTCAGCAGACGCCTTTTTGTTATCTTCGGCCTGCTTTCGCAATCGAATGGCCTGCCCTTTGACCTCAGCCAGACTGGTCATCGCGCTATTGAGATCATTTTTCAGATCGCGGATACCCTGTTCGGTCATTTTTATCGGATCTTCAAATTTGTCAATGGCCGAATGGACTTCGGCCTTGCCCACACTGAAGAGACGTTGAAAGATGCTCATGAGATACTCCTTTTTTAAAAATGGTCAGTTTTTGTACGGGCGGGTTTTGAGCGATGTACAACTGCGATAGCAGTTCAACCCGCTCCCTACTGATGGCTATATTCGAGTAATTCTGCGGCATTATCGGCTAAGGCGAGTTCGAGCGCGGTAATCGAGCCTTCAAGCTCAGATCGGTCGAGTGTATCCAGGCGCAGGGTATCGCGAAAAAGAACCGTGCCGGTTTCATCGTCCAGGGCAAACGCCCCGTGGACGAGTGTGCGATTCATTTCGAGCAACCTTTTGTACAGATCCCCAGGGACGTTGGGAATGGGCATAATAGCTTGCTCGATAATGAGGATGGGATCTTCGCAATCGACAATGAGGTGATTGACACCGCGATCTTCGTCACTCACCACAACGAGTTCTTCAGCGGTATCTTCCTCGTCAATCGCGAGATTGAGGTCCAAAAGATAAGATTTGACTGTATTGAAATATTCTGACATTTTAAACTCCTGAAAGCGGTTAGCAGAAGGTGTAACGTGACCCTCCGTCCTGCCTATGAGATACCCAAGCGAAATATTGGTTTCAAAAATTAACGTTCAAATTGACTTCAAGTCAAGTAGAGATCGCATATACGCACTCTGATCAACCACTCTGGAGATTTTATGGAACCCAGGTACCCGATATGGAACATACGCCATAAGGGCGACTATCATTCTATTGCCGATGTCATTCTCGCAAACCGTTCATTAAAAATAGAAGATTTGACTGATTCTCCCGATATTTTGAATGACCCCTATTTAATGAAAGACATGCGCCGCATTGTCGAACGCATCTCAGAAGCCATTCGCAATAAAGAGCGCATTGTGGTTTTTGGCGATTACGATGTAGATGGCGTCACGAGCACCGCTGTTTTGCTGGATTTTTTCGATCTGGTAGGTGCCAATGCCACATTTTTGTTGCCCGACCGGTTCCGGGATGGGTATGGCATGAAACCGTCGGGTGTAGAGACGGCATACGCGCAAGGAGCACAACTCATTGTAACCGCGGACAATGGCATTTCAGCTTTTGAGGCTGTTGACACAGCCAATGACGCCGGAATAGATGTGGTAGTCATTGACCATCACCATCCACAGGACAAATTGCCAGACGCTCTGGCATTGGTGAACCCCAATCGCGCAGACTGCGAATATCCCTTCAAGGGACTGGCTGCCGTGGGAGTGGCATTTAAGGTGGTACAGGCTCTAACATCAGAATTCCTGTCCGATTCAGAACGCCGCCGGTATTTGAACTCGCTTCTGGATCTGGTCGCTTTGGGCACTGTGGCTGACATGGCCCCCATGGTTGCAGAAAATCGCCTGCTAACGCGAAAGGGGATGCAGGTCCTCAATACCACCGAGCGTCCGGGCTTGCAGGCACTTAAAGCCGTCGCTGGTACGACCAACCGCCCCATCGACACGATCTCTATTGGATTCTTTCTCGGACCGCGCATCAACAGCGCCGGGCGCTTATCATCAGCCGATCTGGCACTCGATTTGTTGCGTTGTCAAAACCGAGAACAGGCGGCAAAACTCGCCGAAGAATTAAACGGTCTAAATGGCGAAAGGCAGGCTCTGCAAAACGACGGTATAGCCGAAGCCGAACGCATGGTAGAAGATAACTGGTTGGATCAGTATCGCATTCTGGTCGTGCGCGGTGAAGACTGGCATCTGGGTGTGGTCGGGCTGATCGCCGGGCGATTGGTCGAAAAATTTTCGCGACCCGCACTGGTGTGTACCAACTTTCGCAAAAATGGCATCTACACGGGTTCAGCGCGCACAGCAGGTGGATACAATATCGTCGAGGCAATTTTCCGAGTCTCAGATTTGCTCACCGAATTTGGCGGACACGCCGATGCCGCCGGATTTTCAGTTCCCGCTGAAAATTATCTCGAATTTCAAGACCGGTTGATCGCAGATGCTCAAGCGCGGCTATCAGAGGAAGCACTGACGCCCCAACTGGAAGTCGATGTCGCGCTCAAACCATCCGATATTTCGCTCGTGACCGTTGACACCCTGGACAAATTGGCCCCTTTTGGTGCAAAAAACGAGTTGCCGCGTTTTGCAGCCCGCAACTGCCGAATTGCAGATGCGCGCGCCATAGGTCGCGGGGCGCATTTGAAACTCAGCGTAGATACAGGTGCTGACCTGTGCGATGCAATCTGGTTTCGCCAGGGCGAGCGAGTTTACGAATTATCAGTGGGCGACCGCGTCGATCTCGCCTTTGCACTACAGGCCAATACCTGGCAGGGCAGAACCAATGTGCAAATGCTGGTAGAGGACATACGCTTGTCGAACCTTCGCGATTAGCCAATTTTTCGGAGGTATTTAATGGGAATCGCTGAAAAATTAAACGTGGGTATTGTGGGGGCTGCGGGGCGTGGGGGCAGTTTTCGAGTCGCTTTTGAAGCCCATGAAACAGCCCGTATTCACGCGGTATGCGATGTGCGCGAAGAGGAACTCGACGCTGCTGCTGAGAGATTGGGAGCCTCTGAAAAATACGCGGACTACGAAACCATGCTCGCGCGCTCTGAACTCGATGCAGTAGTCATCGGCACACCCATGCATTTTCACGCTCAGCAGGCAATTGAGGCACTGCATCGCAACATCCACGTCTTGAGCGAAGTCACAGCCGGGGTCTCCGTAGCGGAATGCCGCGGACTGGTACACGCCGCTACCTCGTCAAAAGCAATCTATATGATGGCTGAAAATTACACCTACACCCGCCCCAATGTACTGGTAAAAGAACTCGTGCGGCGGGGTTTGTTCGGCGATGTATATTACGGAGAAGGAGAGTATTTGCACGAATTGAAAGCCCTGAATGAAATCACAAAATGGCGGCGCAAGTGGCAAACGGGCATTGATGGTGTCACCTATTGCACGCACAGCCTGGGACCTCTCTTGCAGTGGATGCCGGGCGACCGCGTAGTGCGCGTGTGTTGTGCGGGCAGCGGACACCATTACACAGACCCTCGGGGAGACCAGTATGAAAATCAAGATTCGTGCGTCATGTTGTGCCAGATGGCGAGCGGCGGGCTGGTAAAAATCCGGGTAGATATGCTATCGGAACGCCCCCATGCAACTGGCAATTTTCAACTGCAAGGGACAAAAGGGTGTTACGAATCGGCGCGAGAGCGCGGCGGTGTCAATCGCGTATGGCTCGCAGATATCTGCGACGGAAAAAATGAATGGATAGATCTGACAGATCTGGAAGAAGACTATTTACCCGACATGTGGCGCAACCCCTCTGAAGCGGCATTAAAAGCCGGACACGGCGGGGGCGACTATTTCGAAATCATGGATTTTATTCAAAGCATCAACGGCGAAATTGCCTGTCCAATTGGCATTCACGAGGCCATGGACATGACCTTGCCGGGATTAATCAGTCAGCAGTCAATTGTGCAAGATGGCGCGTGGTTAGACGTGCCCGACTCGCGCACATGGATAAAGGAGTAAATATGGGAATCCTGAATGCTATTGATCTAAAACAAAAAATAAAAAAATCTAAATACAACGCCCAAATGGAAAAGCTTGAAATAAAAATGGGGCAACTCGAGCGCAAGGCACTGGAAAACAAAGTGCCCATCACGATTGTATTCGAAGGCTGGGGTGCTTCTGGTAAAGGACGACAAATCAATGAGTTGTTGCAAGTACTCGATCCCCGGGGTGTCAAAGTATATTCGACACAAGTTCCCAATGAAGAAGAGATATACCGACCGTTTATGTGGCGGTTCTGGACCAAAATCCCCGAACGCGGGCGCCTGGCGATTTACGGTCGGAGTTGGTATAGCCGATTCATAGTAGAGAACATGGATCCGATGATGATCAAGCTGCCGGTTAATAAAGCGTATCAAGAAGTGAATAATTTCGAGCGACAACTCGTAGATGACGGCCATGTAATCATCAAGTTTTTCCTGCACATCTCGCGCAAAGAACAAAAAAAGCGTTTTAAGCAACTCGAGAAAAATCCCCTGACGTCCTGGCGCGTAACAGATTACGATTGGAAAAAGAATAAACAATACGAATCGTATGGAGAAGTCATCGAAGAAATGATCTCACGCACGGATAGCAAATACGCGCCCTGGCATATTGTGCCAGCTGAAAACTGGCGTTTTGCAACGGTTTCAGTATTTGAAAAAGTGATTAAAGTCCTCGAAAAAAAAATGGTATCTCTGAACAAAAAGACACGGACCAAAGCGGTTTCCCTACCCCCAATCCCGCACTCTATGCTCGAGACTTCTGACTTATCCAGAGAACTCACGCGCAAAGAATACGATCGCCTGCGCCGCATTTATCAAAAAAAGATATGGGAACTCGAGCACGAAGTATATTTGCGAAGGCAGTCAGTCGTCATTGTGTACGAAGGCTGGGATGCTGCGGGAAAGGGAGGCAATATCAAACGCCTGGTGCGCCGCATGGACCCGCGTGGATACGAAGTAATCCCCATCGCCGCACCAAATGATATTGAACTGGCACATCACTATTTGTGGCGGTTCTGGATCAAAATGCCCAAAGCCGGTCATTTTGCCATCTTTGACCGATCGTGGTACGGGCGCGTTCTGGTCGAGCGCGTAGAGGGATTTGCGACAATACAGGAATGGCAGCGCGCGTACCGCGAAATCAACGAAATGGAAGAACAGATGGCAAATTACGGCACCTTATTATTTAAATTCTGGATCGATATCGACAAAGACGAACAATTGAAACGCTTTCAAGACCGCGAAAGAGTACCGTTCAAACAGTGGAAAATTACAGATGAGGATTGGCGCAATCGAGAAAAATGGGATCAGTATCGCGACGCTGTGGATGAGATGTTGTACCGCACGAATACAGATTACGCACCGTGGACCATTGTAGAGTCCAATAGCAAGCTATATGCGCGCATTAAAACGCTGAAAACCGTGGTAAAAACCCTGGAAAAACACTTGAACAAACATTAAATCGTAGGGGCGACTCTTGTGGTCGCCCGCAAACATAAGATACAAGAAGTGAAATCCACGAAGGACTGCGACGTTTCATCAGCAGTTCACGATACGGGCGGTTGGGACTGGGGAACTGACTACTGACTACTGACTACTATGAACGAATTAGCCATTGAACTGCGGGATATCCACAAAGTTTTTGTGACCGACAGCAATCGGGTAGAAGCACTCGCACAAATTTCTCTGCAAATAGCGCAGGGCGAATTTGTCAGTATGATCGGACCCTCGGGATGTGGCAAAACGAGCTTAATGCGGATTGTCGGCGACCTGGAAACACCGACGAATGGCACGGTTCGCGTACTGGGGAAAATACCCGAAGCCGCGCGGCGCGAACGGTTGGTCGGCTTTGTATTTCAGCATCCTTCGCTTCTCGCCTGGCGCACGGTTGAAGAAAATGTCCGCCTGCCCGCAGAGGTCTTTGGAGACACAGAGATTTTAAGCCGGGTCTCTGAAATGATCGACATTGTCGGACTGGCTGGATTTGAGCAGGCGTATCCGCGCGAACTATCGGGCGGCATGCAATCGCGGGTCGCCATAGCCAGAGTCTTGACCTTCCGACCATCCGTCTTGCTTATGGACGAGCCTTTTGGAGCATTGGATGAAATGACGCGAGAAAAGATGCAAATTGAACTGTTGCGAATATGGCAGGCGACCGGTGCTGCTATCTTATTTATTACCCACAGCATCTCTGAGGCATTGCTCCTCTCTGACCGCGTTGTGGTAATGTCTGCCAGACCCGGCAAAATTACGGAAGATCTGAGAGTCAATTTTCCCCATCCTCGAGAAAACACCTTGCGCGCCGATCCCCAGTTTGTAGCAATGGAATCCCATCTACGCCAACAACTGGAAGGATAACCCCCCCATTCCCCAGCCTCCCCAGCTCTCAGCGGTCAGCTATCAGTCCACCCAGTCCCACCAGCCCCCACTTCCCTTGCTTCCCGCGTTTCTTCTGTGGTTGCTTTTCACACTTCCTCCTTCACACTTCTCCCATATCCGCCCCCCAGGGCTGAATAAGCTCGAGTTTTTTGTCCAACGCGTGTATCAAATCGGGCAGATCAAATGATGTGAGAACGCCCCGAGGTATATTGGCGGCAGGCCAACTGACCAGGGGTGTTTGTGTCCAGACATGATAGGACAGCGGATAATTTTTCAGGGTTATAGTCGTCACTTCAGAATGGAGAAATCCGGCAAACAGCGCGTGAATTGCACCCTGCCCACGACCATAGAGATGAATTTTTTCCGCACCTTCATGAGCCAGCAGGTCAACTGTGGATAACACATCGTGTACCCGCCGTCCGAAAAAGCTTTGACCGAGCATCAGACCATAGCCATTGCACATATAGTCATTGTCATAAGGGTGAAAAAAGTCGCGTTCATCATCGGCAAGCGATTCTCCCAGACCGCGCACATCAAGTGCATAGAGCGGATATTGTTCTTTCAGTCTTTTCGCAAAAGGATCTTCGATCAGATCCACTTCCGCAGAAACATGTGGCAAATAGAGATGAACCTCGCGTTCGACATCGAGCGTATGCGAATAAGACGGATTGGACAGGCGTTTCCGCATAATAGCGCGAATATTGCCCTCGGTTTCAATCGCATACCGCGCCAGGCGAACGCCATCTTCCGTCGTGCTACGCAACCAGCGGTGGTGGGGCAGGTCGCGGTCATCAGACAAATTGAGCGTATTCTGCACACAACGGAGGAGTTCTTCTTTGCCCAACTTTTTGCGTTTTGATGCAAGAACATCTGCTTTTTGGGCAATCAAATCGTAAATGGGCGTAGCCCCTTCGGGCACAACCTCGCCTTTGGGGGTGACATTTAAAACATCGCTCAAGTCTTCGGTCTCTTCCAAACGGGCAACCTCCTGAATGCCCGCATGTGTTGCAAAAAATTGCACCATAGCTTCCTGGTTATCGCGGAAAAAACCGTGGCCTTCTGACCCGATAAAAATATCAGTCGCATTGGCTGGCGCGCCAATGATATCGTAGAAACGACGGACTTCAGAATAGGCTTGTTTGAGACCGCGTCGGTCAAAAAAGCAATAGGCTTGCCCGAGTAAAATGACGGGAGCAGGTGCTCGGGCAATAAAAAAATCAGCCATATCCAGGCCCGCGCCAATCACGCCCGGCGGATACTGTTCCGAATCGGCGGGCAGTTCATTTTCGAGATTGGCGACAAAAGTGGTGACAAAACAACTGGGGGCAGCCATAGTAAAACGCGCTTCCACCGGCCATATCCAACTGGTCATAGTGCCGCCGCCCGAGTTACCCGTAAGCCCGATGCACCTGGGATCAACTTCGGGACGGGTAAGCAGATAATCGAGCGCGCGGATACCATCCCATGCTCGCCACGCGCCAAACCATTCGCCCACAAGTTCGAGTTGTTTGCCCATCATATTGTGGGCATGTGTTGATGATCGCACACTCTCGCGGCTGTGCAGGGCATAGTATTGATCGCGCTCGCCCTGGTTGAAAGGATCATAGATCAAAACGACAAAACCATTGCGTGCCAGACGCTGACAAAATGCCTGATAAAGCGATGCATTTTTGCCATCGGCAGCATGACCGCAAGAACCAATAATACCAGGTGCTGGTCCATCGAGTTTGTCCGGCACATAAAGGTGAGCGGTAACCAAACAGCCCGGACGGCTCTCAAAGAGGATTTTTTCAATGCGGTAATGGCGGCGTTCAATTGTACCGACAACGCGCGCATTAAGCGGTGTTTTGCTCGGCCAGGGGCGATAGGCTTTGTCAATAGCCTCACGCACTTCATCGCGGTATGCGAAAGCTTCTTTTTTTGTTCGGATAGATGATAGGCGTTTTGCTCGGTCGGCATTTACAGCCCGCACGCGCTCGACATAGTCATCCAGCACCATGTGTCCATAACCATTTCGCGGCATAAGAATAGCTCCAGATTTGAAAGGGTGAGAGGGCCTTACACTGCGCACTACAATACATATATCCTCCGTATAGGGTCAACGTTTTTTTGCCCTCACAGCTAAAAATCTCACGCGGTTCGCCTTACATCTTCCAGGCCGTTTTAGTTGCTATTACACTGGTTTTTGCCTAAATTATACAATCTATATTTCAATTTTGAGACCGAAATCTATGTCGGCAATTGCTGAGAACTTAAAACGCGTTCAAGACCGCATTGCCAGGGCTGCCCATCGGTCCGGGCGGTCGGCAGATGCGGTTAAATTGATTGTTGTGACAAAGACCTGGCCTGCCGATGTCGTGCAACAGGTCGTAGATGCGGGAACACGGGTTTTAGGCGAAAGTCGCGTGCAAGAGGCCCAGCATAAAGTCACAGAGGTAGCAGGCACTGTATCCTGGCATTTGGTTGGACACTTACAGCGCAACAAAGTCAAACAGGCGTTGCCTTTATTCGACCTGATTCACTCGGTTGACACATTGCGCCTGGCAAAAGAAATCAGCCGGTGGGCTGTGCGGATAAATACCCCAGTCCGCGTATTAGTACAGGTAAATACATCGGGCGAAGCATCAAAGTTTGGTATATCGCCCAACGCGGCATTAGATCTGGTCGGGCAGGTCGATGACCTGCAGGGCGTTTCGGTGGCAGGGCTGATGACAATTGGCGCATTTGACCCAGACCCCGAAACAGCGCGACCAAATTTTGTCTTGCTGCGACAGATCAGAGATCGCATCGCAATTCACAAGCCCCATGTATCTGCCCTGTCTATGGGGATGACCAGCGACTTTGAAGTAGCAATTGAAGAAGGCGCGACAATGGTTCGCGTGGGCACGGCGATTTTTGGCCATCGGGCGGTATAAACTATGGTTGATGTGGTTGCTCAGGCGATTATTTTAATCCAACAAGCCATTGACTGGATGCTTGTTGCATTGGTAATCGGCATGGTGGCGTTGTTGCTATTACGCGCTGTTTTGGTGCGTATGAGTTCTTTTGGCTGGTCTCAATATTATGTTCGGCGCATAACCGACCCACTCGTGTGGCCCATTGCGCAACACATGCCTGGAAATGCCGCCGCGGCACCATTGATTCTGGTGATAGCGACATTGGTTGGAGCATTTTTTTTTAAGTGGTTAACCAGCGATGTGCTGCTTGCACTCATTGGACTGCTGCACGGTATTTCTTCTGGCGAAATCCTGCAGGTCATCGGTTGGTTGCTCTATGGAGCCGTTGCGGTCCTGCTGGTTTTAATTATCGCGCGTATCGTATTTTCCTGGTTGCCCTTTGTGCGCGGGGGCAGGTTTATGTGGACTCTTTACAGCTTGACTGAGCCTATTATGGGTCCTTTTCGGCAGATCGTTCCTCCGCTGGGCATGTTCGATTTGTCGCCTATTTTGTTAATTTTACTTCTGCAAATTGTTCAGAGTGCTATCCAAAGTGTATTTGAGTTATAAATAGCCCTTGTTGAGGGAGGGAAATTGTGAACATCACACCACAGGATATTCGCAAACAGATTTTTAAGAAATCTTTGCGCGGTTATGATCAAGAAGAAGTGCAGACATTTCTCGAAACGCTGGCGACTGAAGTTGAACATCTCAACTCCGAAAATATCGAACTAAAAGAATTTCTCAATGCGTTGCAATCAGAAGTGCATCACTATCAGTCAATAGAGCAAACCCTCCAGGAAATGCTCAGAACTGCTCAACAAACGGCCGAAGAAGTCAAGGAAAATGGGCACAAAGAAGCGCGGCTAATTGTGAAAGAAGCGGAAATCCGCAGCAATCGGGCCATTGAAAAAGCACGCACACAGGTGCATGAGATCCGCACAGAGCTTGTGGAGTTACAAAATCAACGCAATATGTTCTTGTCCAAGTTTAAGGCTCTGGTACAGGTTCAAACTGATTTTTTGGACCAATTGCAAATGACCTCCTTCGATGTGGTAAAAGAGAATATTCCCGAAATAGAAGATAACGCCACAGATCAGGGCGATGAAGATGCCTGAACAGATTCTTCGACTGGGTGTTATGGGCGGATCGGGGGTTTATCACATGGAAGGTGTGGAAATCGTAGCCGAACATCGTCTTGCCACACCTTTTGGCAAGCCTTCAGATGCAGTTGTAGAAACGCGTATAGGCGACCAAACGGTATATTTTTTGCCCCGTCATGGACGCGGGCATGTGCTGCTGCCTTCTGAAGTGCCCTATCGCGCCAATATATATGCCATGAAACAGATGGGCGTGACGCATCTGTTGGCGATAAGTGCTGTGGGAATTATGCGGGAAGCCATAAAACCGGGTGATATGGTGGTGCCCGACCAGATTTTTGATCGCACCCGTGGCATCCGTGCGAGCACATTTTTTGGTGAAGGCATTGCCGGACATGTAACCTTTGCCGATCCTTTTTGCGGTGAATTGCGCGACTTACTGCTGGCCGCTGCAAAAAACTCCGGAGTAACCACCCACGATGGCGGAACCTATATCTGTATGGAAGGGCCTCAGTTCTCCACGCGCGCAGAGTCCCATTTTTATCGTCGAGAAGTCAATGCGACCGTGATCGGGATGACGGCTTTGCCTGAAGCCAAGCTCGCACGCGAGGCCGAAATGTGTTATGCGATGCTGGCTATGGGCACCGATTACGATTGCTGGCATGAAGCAGAAGAAGATGTATCGGTAGAAGCCGTAGTCGCTGTATTAAAAGCCAATGCCGAGCACGCAAATCAAATTGTATGCACATTGGCTGCACAGTTGCCCAGAACATCGGATTGCGATTGTCTCAATGCCGCACAATTTGCGATTATTACATCGCCAGATGCTATTTCCAGCGCGGCAAAAGAAAGACTCGGTCTTCTATACGATAAGTACTGGAAGTGAAAAAGACGAGAACCACTGACAACTTTTATGATCGACAATAGCTGGTACATACGCCCCAAAGGGTTGCGAGAACGTCATGCTGCAGGCGGTGTGGTCGTGCGTTGGGATGGCGATCAGGCATTGTTGGCTCTCGCCCGAGAGAGAGGGCATACCGACTATGTATTGCCCAAAGGACACATTGAAGCGGGCGAAGAAATCGAATATGCTGCCAGACGAGAGATCGAAGAAGAAGTGGGAATATCAAAATTGCAACTCGTAGAAAAACTCGGCACAAAAGAACGGCTTGATTTTCGCAAGACAGAGTGGAAAATAACACATTATTTTTTATATTTAACCGAACAGATTGATGCCGTGCCAACCGACACAACACACCATGAAAGTATGTCCTGGGTTCCGCTTGATCCACTGCCTACTTTTTTTTGGCCGGAACAACACGCGCTAATTAAAGAAAACACATGTCAAATTTGGGAAGCTGTGGATAGAAAGGAATAAAATGACAAACCGTGACCTGGAGTATTTCAAAAATCTTTTAGAGAGCAAACGCTCTTCTATCGTTAAAGACCTGGGCACTTTGCAGAGCCAGTCCATGCAGACCACCTCGGCAGAATCGTCGGGTGACCTGACGTATTCAGATCACATGCCCGATTTGGGCAATGCGACCATGGAACGCGAAAAGGCTTTTCTGTTTGCAGCACGCGACGGTGCTTATCTGGACCAAATTGAAGCCGCTTTAACGCGCATTAAAAATCGCAAATTTGGCGTGTGTCGAGCGTGTAAAGATCCCATCCCCAGAGCGAGATTGGAAGCTGTACCGACAACGGAAATTTGCGTCCCTTGTAAAGAAAAACAAAACAAATCGGCATGAGGTATGCTTGTGAAATTTTTGTGGATTACAGGTGTGGCATTGGTGCTGGACCAATTTACAAAATGGTGGGTGTTGCAAACCATGACCCTGGGCGAATCTGTACCGGTATTGGGATCTTTTTTTAAGCTGACCTATATTCACAATCCAGGTGCAGTATTCGGCATCCGATTGGGCAACCCATACCTGCATCTGCTACTGGCTTGTGTGGCACTCATAGTGGTTGGTGGGTTGCTGTGGCGTATCTCTCCCGAAGACCGCCTCGCAACCATTGGTTTGACTCTGGTACTGGGAGGTGCAATCGGCAATATCATCGACCGCGTGCGCTTCGGTGTCGTAATTGATTTTCTCGATTTTGGCATTGGAAGTGCTCGGTGGTGGGTTTTTAACCTCGCGGATGCCTGCGTCAGTGTGGGAACCGCCCTCTTAATTTTTGCTTTTGGCATCACACCTAAACACCGTAAGACGGTGTACAACCGTGATTCATCTAAAAATTCTGCCTCAACATGAAGGCCAGCGTCTGGACCGCTATTTGGCCGATCAACGCCCCGAACTTTCGCGTTCACGCCTTCAAAAACTAATTGCCGAGGGTGCTGTTTGCCTCAATGAAAAGACGACGCGGTCGAGCTATCGGGTGGTGGCTGGCGATAACATCACAATAGATATACCCCCTCCAATAGATAGTGCAATTAATCCAGAGGATATTCCTCTGGATGTTTTTTTTGAAGATGATCATGTGCTGGTACTCGACAAACCTGCGGGTATGATAGTACACCCTGCAGGGGCCGTGACCTCGGGAACACTCGTCAATGCCCTCCTGTCACATTGCACGCATTTATCGGGTATCAATGGGGTTTTGCGACCGGGTATTGTACATCGGTTGGACAAAGACACATCGGGGCTAATGGTCGTTGCCAAAAGTGATGAAGGGCACCGCGGATTGGCTGCCCAGTTGGAAGCTCGAGCGATGGAGCGGCGTTATCTCGCGTTGATATGGGGGGGCTTTGAAGCAGATGAAGGGCGCGTAGAAGCACCTGTGGGAAGACATCCAAAAGATCGAAAGCGAATGGCTGTTTCTCAGAATGGGAGATTTGCGGCAACGCACTGGAAAATAAGGGCGCGTTACGATTTTCTCTCTTTGCTATCTCTCGCGCTGGAAACGGGTCGTACACACCAGATCAGAGTACATCTGGCGCATCTCAATCGTCCTGTATTTGGCGACCTGCTATACGGCGGACGCGAGGAGCGGCTGTCTGGGATTGCCCCCCTGTTTCGCAGGAGAGCAGCCCACCTGCTCGCACAAACTAATCGACAGATGCTCCACGCGACTCAATTGACATTTGTGCATCCCGTAACAAAAGAAGAAATGGTCTTTCGAGCACGCCCCCCCGGGGATATGCAGAAGATTCTTGCCAGCGCTTATTCCTCATCATCTTCTTCTGGCATAAGCACAAATTCGGGATAGGCATCAATTCCCAATTCTCCAACATCCTGCCCCAATTGCTCGACCTGGCGCGACACGCGCACACTCAACGTCATATCAATCGCGCGCCACAACACCCACGAAGTCACAAACACGAATGCGCCAATCGCTACGATGCCGATCAATTGTACGCCTAAGTTGCCACCGCCAGCGATGCAGACCGCTATGGTGCCCCAGATACCGGCGAACAAGTGAGCCGGTATCGCCCCTACCACATCATCCAGCTTGATTTTTTCCAGAAACTTGATCCCCGCAGTACACAAAACCGCGCCAATGGCACCAATAACGACCGCCCAGTAGTGCTCAACAATATCAGGTCCCGCAGTAATCGACACCAGACCGGCGATTGCGCCATTCAGCCCTGCAAACAGATCTATGCGTCCCAGGATGGGACGAGAAACTAAGAGAGCTGCCATAACACCGGCTGCAGCTCCCAAATTGGTATTGACCAGCACATGACTCATCGCGACCACGTCAAGCGCGCTTCCCAATGCCAGTTGCGACCCGCCGTTGAAGCCAAACCACCCGAACCACAGGATGAAGACGCCCAATGTTACTATCAAAATATTTGAGGGAGGCGTGGATTTAACTGTACCATCACTGCGGAATTTGCCGAACCTCGGCCCAACGACTATCGCACCGGCAAGAGCGGCCCAACCACCGGTGCTATGCACGATGGTCGAACCAGCAAAATCTTTGAACCCCATCGCACTTAGCCATCCCTCGCCCCAGGTCCACGCACCGACGACGGGATAGATAATCGCTGTCAGCACCAGAATAAAAAGGAAAAAGGACCATATCTTGACTCGTTCGGCCAGAGCTCCAGAGACAATGGACGCAGTGGTCGCGACAAAGACCATCTGGAAAAACCAGTCGGACATGGTGGAATAGCCGTTCTTAACCACTGCCGCCTTCGCGGCCTCATTGCCCGCTATCAAAGCAATCTCATCGCCTGACGGTCCGTATAAAAACTTAAATGAACCGATCACACTCTCCACATCGACGTACATGAGATTATAGCCGATGAAATAGTAGGCAAGCCCGGCAATAGAATAAAGGCCGATATTCTTCAAGCAAATCATGGAGGCATTCTTGGTGCGCACAGAACCTGACTCGAGCATGGTAAATCCCGCGCACATCCACATCACCAACACGCCCCAAATAAGGAATGAGAAGGTGTTGAAGACAAACAGCGTTTCCTCGTCAACCGCTGCGTGCGCGGCGGTTGTAGCACACGCAAGGAGGCCGAGTACCGCGAGTGTTTTTCCCACCAGATTGGTAAACCGGCGATAAATAAAGATATTCAAGAACGTTCGCATAGCTATTCCCTCCCATAATGATGGAACAGTGCCTCCACTCCCTTCTATCTCGCTACCTCTTCAGTCGTCACTGCGGGCGGCACCAAAGGCAATTCTACTATCATCTCGGTGAATTCACCGGGTTCGGATACCACCCGGATATTTCCCCCGTGTTCGCGCACAATATCATTGGAAAGGGCAAGGCCAAGACCCGTGCCCTTATCTGTCGGTTTGGTCGTAAAAAAAGGATTAAAAATTTTATCGACAACCTCGGGCGGAATCCCATTCCCGTTATCTCTTATGCTCACCTCTATCCGATCATCCATGCGTCTGGTACTCAGCGACAGGGTCGGAAAATAGGTCTCACCATTATCTGCTTCGATAGCACGCCGTTTCTCATCGGTAGCGTAACAGGCATTGCCTACCATGTTGAGAAAGACGCGCCCCAGGTCCTGCGGCACGACCTCAATTTGCCCCGCATCTGGATCTAAATCCGTCTCAATAGTCAAGTTGAAATCCGCGTCAGTCGCCCGTGCGCTATGGTAGGCAAGGCGGGCGTGTTCATCGAGCAGATTATTGATTTCAATGGACTGTTTCTCACCAGAGCCGCGCCCCATCATGAGCATATCGTGAACAATGCGGTCGGCGCGGGTGCCGTGTTGGAGGATGCGCCCCATGTTGTCGGTGAGGTCCTGGCATATCTCGTCAACCAATTCGCGCTGCTCCTCGCTCAGTGCTTCGGGACTTTCGTCCAGTACCTCCACCAGTTCCTCCATGAGCTCTTCCGACGCTTCCGAGAAGTTTTTCACAAAATTCAGCGGATTCTTGATCTCGTGCGCCACACCTGCAGTGAGTTCGCCGAGCGCGGCCAATTTCTCGCGCATAACAATCTGGTCCTGCGCCACCTGCAAATCCTCCAGCACCTTTTCGAGCTCTTCGTTTTTAGATTGCAACTCTTCTGCCAGTTTTTCCACCAGATTCAGGCGCTGCACCTCCAGAGCGTGGCGGCGAAAGACTTCAAGGGCTGCAGCCATGTCTGCCACCTCGTCGTTCCCACCGATCTCGACCTTGCCCTCCAGGTCGCCATCAGCCATGCGGCGCATCCGCTCGGATAGTCGCTCGAGACGGGGCAATAGCATGCGTCCCACGAATAAATAGGCGATCAACAACGCGCCAGTAATGCTGATCACATTCAAAACCAATAGAAGACTGCGCCCGGTGCCGATGGCCAGTGTGGAAGCGAGGGTGGCTTCCTTGGCACTTATGCGGGCAGCATTTACCAGCCCTTCGGCTTCGGCGACCAGATTAAGGGCAAGAGACTGATTGCGTGCGAGCAGGTCCCGCTGGTGCGCGACGTGTTCGAGTTCTCGTGTACGCAGGTCGAAGCCCCCTTCTTCCCCCAGCCCCAACTGGTACAGGCGGGCACATATCGGAGCGATCTGACTGCGCGCACGGGCCGTTCCGAGTGCCGACAAACTCCATTCAATCCTGTCTTTAGCTGCCTCAAATCGCTCCCGCAATGGCTCAATCAGGGGCGCATCTGAAAGATTGAAAGCACTCGACAGAAGCTGGATTGCTGTGGTGGCGTCTGCTTGCAATGCAGCCAGATGGCGATAGTGGTCGAACTCTTGTCTCGACAAGTGCTGTGCAGGCGACGCGGGTGCTTCGCCGAGATTGCGATACCCCGTCACAGCGTAGAACAACTGGTCGTCAATAAGCGGAACCATGACACCAACCAGTTCGTTGCGCACTTTAACCAGTTCTGCACGCAGGGCTTCACTCCGTTCTTGCAGCACAAAAAGCTCGGCTACTGAACTTTCAATTGCCTCAATATTTGAGATCAGAGTACCACCCTGGGCGCGAATGCGACTGAAGCGTTCCTCTTCTTCACCTTGCTGCGTCAGAGCCGCCAACTGCGCTTCAAAAGTGTTTCGCTCTGTGGCGATCTCGGCAATAACCTGATTAAATGTCTCTGGCGTTGCAGCAGCGATTAGACGCGGTGCTGCGGCTACAATGGCACCGCTTTGTTGAGCGACGCCAAATGCGGCTGCCATTCCGGGCACACTGCCTTCATTCACGCGACTTTGCGCGTCACCCACGCTGTTGAAGGAAAACCAGCCAACCAGACTCGCCCCCATAGTGAGGACAACAGCACCACCAATACCCAAATAGAGTTGCGTCGAGATTCGGTAGCGGCCTTCAAGCAGGTGTTTTAGTATGTCGATCATGGCTTTATTGCGTCCCGCAGAGTTTGGATCGAGCGATAACTGCCATCTGTGCCAATCACAGTGATAAAGACAGCATCTGAACCCTGATTGTCATTTGCGCCATAGCGAAGTTCAAAGCCGTCCAGATCAATAGTATCTGCACCGCGCAAACTCTTGAGAAACCGGGTGCGGTTAACCTCTTCCCCACAGCGTTCGAGGGCAGCGATAGCCAATCGGCCCGCCAAATAGCCTTCGTAGGAGACAAAACCAGGAGTCGCTTCGGGGGCGTGGGCCGTTAGGGCACGACGATAGGCAATACCAACGGGGAGAGTGTTATCTGTTGGAAAAGGTACGACCTGAGTAACGAAGACCCCAGCACCACCGCGACCGAGTTCCCTGGCCAACGCATTGCTGCCCACAAAGGAGATGGTCATGAATACGGGATCCATCCCTATGTGTCGCGCCCAGGCAATCAGCGTTGCCACCGGCCGGTAGGCCCCTATCAGGATGACTGCATCGGGGTTTGCACTATGCAGATTGAGCAGACCTGTCTTCACCGCCGTGGTATTGCGCTGGTACACCCCTATTGCCACAGGTTCCATGCTACGCCGCTCAAGTGCCTGCCGCACGCCGCGATAACCCGCCCGACCAAAAGAGTCATCCTGGTACATAACGGCAATGCGTTTAATACCCAGGTCTGTGGTCAAGCGAGCGACCATAGCCTCGGTCTCCTGATTATAAGACGCCCGCAGATTAATCACGTTTTGCCACCTATCTTCACGCAAGAAGGCAGCACCGGTAAAGGGGGCGATGTAGGGGACGTCAGCAGCTGCGGCCACAGGGGTGGCAGAGAGCGATGTAGGCGTACCGACAGCACCGATCAGCGCAAAAATCCCTTCCTGTTCAATCAGGCGACGGGTGTTCGCGATGGCAGCTTCGGGTTCGTATGCGTCATCGAGAGACAACAATATTAGCTGCCGACCATGCACGCCGCCCCGCGCGTTGGCCTCCTGAAAAGCTGCCTCAATACCAATCCGCATGTCCTTACCCAATTCTTGAGCGGGGCCACTAAAGGCGGCGGATTGCCCAAAAAGGATGCGCTCGTCAGAGATTCCGGATTCTTCCGCGCGAATTTCTACAATCAGCAAGACGAGTAATAAAACCGCACAACTGTAGCGCGTACTGCTCATCCATTCCTCCGCTTAATCAGAGTAAGATGATTCTTATTCTGCTCGCGGCGATAGTGTACATCGTCCATCATAACGCGCATCAGATGGATGCCAAGCCCCCCTATCGGCCGATCTTCTATCCCTGCGTCCAGGTCTGGTTCGGGAGCGTCACTCAGTGGATTGAAGGCATGCCCGTCGTCTATAATCTCAACTGTAAAGACATCCTCATCCGAGGTCAGCGTGACCTCAATCTCGTGGCGTGCATCGTCGTCGTACCCGTAGTTCACAGTATTGACGATCAATTCTTCGAGGACGAGATCAACCTGATACACGAGATCGGGGGGCCAATCCCCCGCCTCGCCGAGTTCTGCCACGGCATCGTGAAGCCGCTCCAACTCGTTGAGATCCGACGCAATACATAGAGAACGTTTCACCTTCATATTCCTATCTCTCTACAAAAAAGTGTCATACAGGTCATATCGTCGAACTGGGGCATATCACCCGCAAATGCCTGCACAGCTTGAAAAACTGCCTGATTAATTTCGCGGACATCACACGAACAATACTCGGACAATACCGCACACAAGCGCTCCATCTCAAACTCCTCATTCTGGGCATTCATGGCTTCGGTGACACCATCTGTGTAGAGCACAAGGGCATCGCCAGGCGACAGAGTGACTGAGTTTTGTTCGTATTCAACATCTGGCATGATACCCAGAGCAATTCCGTTGGTCTGGGGGAGCACAGTCGAGCTGCCATCCGCGTGGACGAGGACCGGGGGATTGTGCCCTCCGTTGGCGTAAGACAGCGACCCATCCGCCGGGTTATATTCGGCATAAAACACGGTGACAAACATCGCTGCGTCGTTGTCTTCCTGCAGGAGACTATTGACCTCGCTCAACACCTCGGCCGGACTCGATCTGCCAATTGCAGCTCCTTTCATCAACGTGCGACTGGACATCATGAATAGAGCAGCCGGTACACCCTTGTCAGAAACATCGGCAATTGCCAGACCGACACGGTCGTTTTCCAGATTGATAATATCAAAAAAATCGCCCCCCACTTCGCGTGCAGGCTCCATGTTTCCAAACACCTGATATTCAGCTTTGTCTGGAAAGGTCTTCGGCAGGATAGACTGCTGCATATCATGGGCAACGCGAAGCTCGTTTTGCAGTGCCACCAACTTATCCCGCGAAGCCACAGCCTCGCGCCACATCTGCAGGTGTTCCAAAGTGCGCTCAATTGTGACCCTCAAATCCTGAAAATCAATGGGCTTGGTAACAAAGTCGAACGCCCCCCGATTCATGGCCGTACGGATATTTTTCATATCGCCATAAGCCGAGACAATGACAGCCCGGAGGTCTGGATCGACTGTCGGCATCTGTTCGAGCAACGTGAGGCCATCCATCCGCGGCATATTGATGTCCGAGAGCACCATATCGATATCCGGATCCGCGTTCAGCACCTCGAGAGCCTCAATGCCGTTGTAGGCAAAGACGAATTCGTAGTGCCCGGCGCGAACATCGCGCCGCATGCGCTGCCTTACGAGATGTTCGAGATCGGGTTCATCATCAACCACGAGTATTTTGTATTGCGCCTTTTTCATATACGCGCCTCTTAGATTAATGGTGTCTTACTTATACTGATGTTGTGCATTATTTGATCGGAGCACTAATGATTGCGATAGCAAAAGTCCTCGCTTAATGGACCTATCTTTTTTACTCACTTGTGTGGAAAGGGTTCCGGGGAGAGTTACTAAAGTAGATAGATGCCAGACCGGTCATTTTGTAATGACAAACTGCGCGACACCCGGTAGAAGGTTGGCTGTTATTCGGGAGGTTTTGAAAGCGGATATACGGGGCATGAGAAATACCCTGGAAAGTGATCTATGGACCAGATACACAGGAAAATCGGATTGGTGGGTCAGATAACGCTTGCAACCCGATTGGGGAAGCACACAGTAAGCATGGCGGGTCTAAATCGGTCTGTGCAATATATAAAACAAGCCAAACTCTCATCTATGGCTTGAGAGCACACGCGATAAAGCGAATTATCCGCCCAGTGCGGCGCAAGCCTCTGCCTGTGAGTCGTAGATCGAAATGATCTTGTCAAATCCGCTGATTTTGAAGACCTCTCCGATGGGACCAGAAAGCGAGCAAAGCGCGAATTCCGCATTGCGATTCCGGAGTGACTTGGCAACCAGCAAAATGACCCGCAGGCCCGAGCTACTAATGTAAGAAAGCCCCCCAAAATCTACGACCACGCATGTATCGTCGTCACTGATTGCGGAGCTTAACACATTTTCGAACTCGCGGGCATTGGCACTATCAACCCGGCCATTCACGTTCGCGATTAAAATGCCATTTTCTCTTTGGGTTTTAATCTCCATGGATCCATATCCTGATGTGTGAAAATTATCTACGAAAGCTCTTGCTGCACATCGCGAGCAGAAAATTTTGGTCAAGAGCCATTGCGCCCCATAGCGAGATGTATTCTTGCAGGGAATTGAGAAGTTCAGCTAAAATATTACTTGTCTATGCGAAAGTCAAATCTTTTTTTAACTCTTATTTCGCAATACACGACAAGTTGTAAAATAACATATTACTCGTCTTTCACCTTTTTAGTACAAACAAAACGGGTTCACCTGTGATGGTCAACCTGTCTTAATAAGGGTTATCAATATGTGTTCCTCGGATACGCCTTTATCTCACCCGCCTTGTAACGCCCCCAGTATTCGTTGAGCCTGTCTTTGATCTGTGGACTCATGATAATACAGCCGATAATATTCGGAAACGCCATTGCAAAAATCATCGCGTCAGAAAAATCGACCACACTCTTTAGCGCGGTGACAGACCCGATAAATACAAAGCACACAAAAACAATTCGATACGTCAGAGTAGATCGCAATCCAAAAAGATATTCCCACGCTCGCTCGCCGTAATATGCCCACGCGATCACCGTCGTATATGCAAAGAACATTGCCACAATTGCGATGACATAACGCGACCCGGGCGCGAACGAATCAAATGCCACAGATGTCATCTGGATTCCCACGAGATATCCACTTTGCCCTTGAAATTCGGGCAACAGATACGCACCCGTAATCATACAAACCAATGCCGTCATTAAACATATAATAACGGTGTCAATAAATGGTCCAATCATCGCCACTATCCCCTGACGCACGGGTTCATCGGTTTTGGCTGCCGCATGGGCAAATGCCGCAGAACCCAACCCCGCTTCGTTGGAAAAAGCCGCCCTGCGTACTCCTTGAACCAGGGCTCCCATGAAGCCACCATATATGGCTTCAGGTATAAACGCCTGGGAAATGATATTCACAATCAGATTGGGCAATTCGGTAATACGCGCGAGAATAATGAGAAAGGATGTGAGCACGTACAACCCACACATGAAGGGTACAATGCCCGCTGTGACAGTGCCAATGCGCTTGATACCTCCACTAATGACAATGCCCACTACCCCCGCCATTAAAATCCCGACAACCCAGTTATAGGTCTTAAATTCCTCAGATACAGTGCCGAGCATTTCAACTGTCTGATTCACCTGAAACATATTGCCGATGCCCAGAGAACCGCCAACTGTCAACAAGGCAAAAATCACGGCCATCACGCGCCCCAAAATCCCAAGGCCTTTTTCTTTTAAGCCCTGTTCCAGATAGTACATCGGACCACCCGACACGCGCCCATCGGGATGGATTCTTCTGTACATCACCGACAGAGTACAGGATACAAACTTGGACGCCATACCAAAAAAAGCCGTGACAATCATCCAGAAAACAGCACCAGGCCCCCCAGAACTCACTGCAATCGCTACACCCGCGATATTCCCCTGGCCCACAGTGGCAGACAACGCACTGGTCAAAGCCTTAAAATGCGAAATTTCACCGGGATGATCCGGATTGTCATACCCTCCGCGAATCACATCAATCGAATGTTTCATTCCGCGCAGAGAGATCCAGCGACAATAAAAAGAATAATAAATGCCACCACCTACGAGCACAATAATGACGAGTGGAATACCCAGGCCAAAATCAAAAAATATAATCGAAGATAGAAAATTGGTTATCGCACTTAAGCCTGCATTCAATACGTCAATAACCATCTGTATCGCGCCAGACGACTCGCCAGCCAAAGCTTCCTGTGCAAATGCATCACGGGACAGAAACAGTCCCATCAGAAAAGCGAAACGAGAACACCTGAAAAACATTGGAAAATTCCTCAGTTTCTGATTTATACTCTCCAACGAAACACGGCCTGCGACTAATGGGAAACATAATACAAACAAATTGGGGGGATGTATAGCACTTTTACACCCTCTGTGACTTTCCCCTTGCACTTTCCCTTCGCGTTTTCAATCTCTTGACAACACCGCATCCCCGCAATACTTTCCATCTATGCCACTATTCGATCCCAACCCCCTCGTCCTCGAAGCCCAGGCGCGTGTGTGTACAGGCCCCACGCAATCTCGTCCCCTGGGCAATAAATCCAGCGATCCACAGCCTCAGCCCGTACTGGATACCATCCTCAATACCCTGCAAAACAAAACGCATCATCCAGTCTCCGCTATCCAGATGGGATCCTTCTTTGCCGCCATGCGTCTGCGGCGCAATTACCCGCCTAAAACAGCCTGGAGCCAGGCGGAAATCAATGCCTTTGAACAATATACCCCTCTTCTACAAACCCACCTCTCACCAGACCTGCAATACATCTTCGGCCTCAAAGATCACTGTCCCGCAGAATCACCCGAAGAGCAAACCGTCATTGTCGCGTTAAAAACCATTCTCGCCGGAGGTCATCTCACCTACGACCAAACGCGCCTTATGTGCGAAGCCATTCTCACCGAAAGCGTTCGCGGCAGCCTCAAAGGTGCCGCGCTGATTGGCCAGCGCATGAACCTCGAATCCTACGACGAGGTACGCGGATACTTGCACTCGACCTTTGCACCCGAATGCGCCCACACAGTGCATGTGAATAACCTCACCCACTTTGGTCAACCCTACAATGGCTCAACCCGCTACTTCAAACCCACCCTTTTTGTCGCAGCACTGCGCGCAGCCCTCGGTCGCCCCACCGTGCTTCACGGTGTAGATACCATGCCGCCCAAATGGGGTGTAACTGACGAACAGATCCTCAACGCCCTCAATGCCCGCACCAATCTGTCGCTTTCAGAAGCAGCTGAACGACTCGAAAATCCCCAGATTGGCTTTGCCTACATCAGCCAGTGCGAATATGCGCCAGCGGCCTACGCAGCCCGCGACCTTCGCGCCCACATAGGCAAACGCCCTCCGTGGTCTGCCACAGAAAAAGCGCAACAAATCTTCACCTGTGCGGGCAGCAATCACATTGTCATCGGTTATTACCATTCGGGATACGAAATCCCCCTTCTGAAAATCGCACGCGAGACCGGGTTTACATCCGCGGTAGCTATCAAAGGGGAAGAGGGCACCAGCCATTTTTCCCTGCGCCTGGGAAAACCCACCGATAAAACGCGCAACGCCATCAATTTTTCACAGGGCTTTCGCGCCGATCAAACTTATGCTTGCGACATCAATCCCGCCACTTATGGCTTTCACTACGCACAAAATCCACGTCCCAATGCCGTCGATGCACAGACCTTTGCCAAACTCGGCCTTGCAGCTCTCTCTGGGGCAAAAGGCCCTGTTTACGACCGCATTGTACTCAATGCAGCCCTCACAGATCATCTACTCGGTTTCACCGCCGATCCCCACGATGCAATTCGACAGACGCGAGAAGCAATAGACAATGGCCGCGCCCTCAAACACCTCCGAGCGTATCTATCTCATGCGTGATAATTCACAGGAGAATTCAATGTCCCATCCAAACATCCTCTACATCCACTCTCACGACACGGGTCGCTACATTCAGCCCTTTGGGCATGCCATACCCACCCCAAATTTTCAGCGCCTCGCCGAACAAGGCGTTCTCTTTCGCCAGGCATTTTGCGCCAACCCGACCTGCTCGCCGAGCCGCGCAGCACTCCTGACCGGACAATGGCCCCACAGTTGTGGCATGCTGGGGCTTGCCCACCGGGGTTTTCGGCTCAACGATTACAGCCATCACCTCGTTCAAACGCTCAAAAAAGCGGGTTATACAACCGCTCTCTCGGGTTTTCAGCACGTCGGTCGCCCCCCAGCAGCCGATCCCTCGGAAATCGGTTATGACGAAATATTCGACACAGCGAAAAATCAACGGACGACCTCTGATGCGGCGATTGCATTTCTCAACCGATCCCACGACAAGCCCTTCTTCCTCGACGTCGGATATACCGTCACCCATCGCAGCTTTCCCGAACCGGGTCCTGGAGACGACCCGCGCTATTGCATACCTCCCGTGCCCTTGCCCGACACTCCCGAAACCCGATACGACACCGCCGCTTACAAAACCTGTGTTCGCATCCTCGATACCGAAGTCGGGCGCGTCCTAAACGCCATAGATCGCGCCGGACTTTCCGAAAACACCATCGTCATAAGCACCACCGATCACGGCATCGCATTTCCCATGATGAAATGCAACCTCACCGATCACGGCATCGGCGTCATGCTCATCATGCGAGGACCGGGCTTTTCAGGCGGCAAAGTCATCGATGGCATGGTCTCTCAAATTGATCTCTTCCCCACCTTGTGCGATGTGATCGGCATAGACCATCCAGACTGGCTGCAAGGCAAATCCATACTACCACTCGTCCGCGAAGAAACAGATGAAATCCACGATGAAATTTTCGCAGAAATCAACTACCACAGCTATTACGATCCACAACGCGCCATTCGCACCAAAAAATGGAAATACATCCGCCACTGGTATCCCACCTTGCGTCCCGGCGACATCAACTGCGATGGCAGCCCCAGCAAAACCTACTTTCTCTCCCAGGGCTGGCGACAGAAAAACCAACCCCCTGAACAACTCTACGACCTCATTTTTGATCCCCATGAGACCAGCAATCTCGCCTCTGACCCCAACCATCAAGACGCAATAGACGACCTGCGCCACCGCCTCCAAACCTGGATGGAAACAACCGACGACCCATTGCTCACAGGCTCAGTTTCTGCCCCTGAAGGCGCGCGCATCAACGACCCTGCAGAATTAGTTTGAATTGGGAGTTAGATTTGAGTATAGCGCACAAAAATGAAACCATCCAATACGAGCCTGACGAGCAGTGTCCTCCCTTAGTGTCGATTGGCGTCGCCTTTCAGGGTGTCATGCTTACTCTGGCCAACACGGTGTTGTTTGTAACCATTATCTTCCGTGCGGCCGACCAGAGTGATCACTACCTATCGTGGGCCGTCTTTTCCTCTCTTATAATCGGTGGCGTTATTACTGCTCTACAGGCTGGTCGGGTCGGACGGCTGGGAGCGGGGCAGGTACTCATGACAGGTGCCGGACCCCACTTCATAGCGATCTCTGTCCTGGCACTAAAGGAGGGCGATCTGTCCATGCTGGCGAGTCTCATCGTCGTGTCGTCGCTGATGCAGTTCGCACTGGCCGCCTGGCTTCCGCTGCTGCGGCGCATTATCACGCCGGTCGTCTCAGGTACAGCGCTCATGCTGATAGCAGTCACAGTCATGTCAATCGCATTCGACAGGCTGAAAGAGGTGCCCGAAGGGATGCCTCTGGCCGCGGGTATAGTCAGTGCCGCAGTGACATTGACCGTCGCCGTAGCACTGGCACTGCGCGCTTCGGGGATTTGGCGGCTGTGGTCGCCACTTATCGGAATCGCGGCGGGTTGCGCGGTCGCCGCATACTTCGGACTGTACGATGCTCAGCGAGTAATTGAAGCGCCCTGGTTTGACCTGCCGGATATCGCAGCATGGGCGGGGCTCGATCTGAGACCGGGTGCGGAGTTCTGGGCACTTCTGCCAGTGTTTGTGATTGTGAGTCTCGTAGTCGCAATCAAGACCAGCGGCGATAGCGTTGTCATTCAACAGGTTTCGCGGCGCAGGCCACAGGCGACCGATTTCCGTCTGGTCCAAGGTACACTCAACACCAACGGACTGGGCGCGCTACTGTCCGGAATTGCGGGAACGCTACCCACTATAATCTATTCGCCTTCCTGCGTGTCGCTCATCACCCTCACTGGAGTCGCAGCACGCAGCGTTGGATATATTATTGGGGGCATCTTATTCGGATTGGCGTTCTTACCCAAGGCGGCGACTATCCTGCTCACAATTCCCAGTCACGTCATGGGGGCATTTCTGTTGATGATAATGGGTCTGCTCTTCGTGGAAGGTATGAGGACAATCTTTCAGGACGGTCTCGATCATCGAAAGGCTCTGGCGGTGGGCCTGGCGCTCTCGATCGGGGTGGGCCTGGAGAATCAGAACATCCTCCTGGACCTGCTGGGCCAGACGTGGGGCGCATCACTCGGCAACGGCATGACAGCCGGCGTTCTGGCTGCGATTCTGATGACCTCATTCACAGAGTTGACCAACCCGCGGCGCAGACGCCTGGAGACCGCGTTGGACATCTCCGCTCTGCCCAGGATTGACGCATTACTCTGCGACCTCGCCTCCAGGATTGGCTGGAATGATGCTTCGACGGAGCGGCTACGTGCCGCCGGTGAGGAGGCACTGTCGAGTCTGTTACAGTTGGGGGGGAACTACGCGACTGATAATGCGCCGAAGTTGATCCTCTTTGCGCGTCCCAACAACGGGACAATAGAGATAGAGTTCCTGGCGGTCTTCGAAGAGGAGAACATCGAAGACCAGTTGGCGTACCTGAGCGAACAGGTCGAGGTTCCGGAGGAAAGCGAGATATCGTTCCGCCTGTTGCGGCATTACGCGTCTTCTGTGCGCCACCGGAAATATCACGGCATAGACATCATTACGGTACAAGTCGATGGCTCGCGATAGTATTGACAGAACATAGAATCAAATCTACCATCGTCGAAGACGCGTAACTTCTGCGTTACCACAATTTCGTATCCAGCGCCTGTTGCTCGGTCAATTCCACAGAGGCTGCCGATGTCCTCAACCTTCACTCACAATCGTATTAGCACCCCGTCGCGTTTGCATTTCACGCTCGTTGACATGAACGGTCAACTGGGTCGCATCGACGGCGGTCTCGGTATTGCGCTGGAACAACCGGGAATCGCGTTCGACTTCTGCTCCCACGGGCACGCCAACGTGCGCGGTGGCGACGCCAGGCTACGAAAGTTCGTGATGAGAGAACTCATAGCCAGCAGCGAGTTGCTGGATGTTGATCCAGCCTTGCAGATCGTTATCCACGAGACGATTCCTCACCATCACGGGCTTGGTTCGGGTACCCAGTGGAGGCTGTCCTTGCTGGCGGCACTGAATCACTGCTTCGAGCTGAACCTGTCACAGTCAAAACTGACAGAAATATCGACGCGAGGGGGTACGTCGGGCATCGGCATTGGTGCATTCCAATGGGGCGGTCTGCTGCTGGACGGCGGCCATTCCGTTGACCGGGACAAGGACTTCTTTGCACCCAGCCGCTTTGCCCGCGATGTGCGTCAACCGCCTCTCTTGCTTCGCTACGAATTTCCAGTTCACTGGGGCGTGGTCCTGTTCAGACCTCGGGATTTGGGTGGGCTATCGGGCCAGCGAGAACTTGAATTCATGGTCGCTAACACACCGATACCGCTGAATGAGGTTCAAGCGGTGTCGCATGTGATCCTGATGCAACTCCTGCCCGCGATCCTGGAGTTCGACCTGCCGGCGTTTGGATCATCATTGAGTGCCCTGCAGGAGACTGGCTGGAAGCGGCGACATTGGGAGCGGCCAGAACTCGCCCCGCTTCAGGCGGTTCGGCGCGGGTTTGACGAGGTGGCCGGCATTGTTGGGTGTGGCCTTTCGTCAACTGGATCCACAGTCTTCGGATTCTTCGACGCCGATGAGACCTCAGATGATGTAGTCAAAGCGCAGTTGCTAACAGCCTTACGGAAACACGCTGCTATCTCGGGGCAAGTCTGGTGCACGCGCGCCAATAACACCGGGATGCGGTTGCAAACCAGAGACGGATCCATTGAGGATACGAGCGACACCAATCCATAAAAAAGAGTGTTGACAAAAACTTTAGATCGTTGCTTATAGTAAAATCGGCATTACCATCTATGCAGTGCTCACATAACATGCGAAAGGAGAAGTCAATATGGCTGGATATGTAATTTTGAATAATGGAATAACGGACCAGGCAGTCTTCGCTGAATTTCAAAAAGGGATTGCAGCGACCGTTGAGGCTCACGGTGGCAAATACCTGGTGCGAGGCGGTGCCACTGAGGCGATAGAGGGCGATTGGATACCCGACCGCATGGTAGTAGTGGAATTCGACAGCGTTGAACAGGCGAGAACGTGGCTAAATTCCCCGGAATACGCCAGACTCAAAGAGATCCGCCTGAGGTCCGCCACCGCCTCCGTGATAATCGCCGAAGGCGTGTAACTTCTGCCTCAGTATCCGCGAGGGGAAACTCCCACCGAAAACACCTGAAAAAAGCCGCCTTGCTGAAGTTCCAGCAAGGCGGCTTTTCACTTCACACTTTTCACGGCATCATCTGCACGGCGAGGGCGAGCGATAGTTCGATATCTGTAATCGCCTGCGACATGGCCTGACCGATCAAATCCAGCTTTCGCACCTGATCGATGCGATCTGAAACACGCGCCAGTTCACGTGTGGACAGAATCTCTTTGAAAATATCGCATGCATGCGCCAGGCCAATAATCACGACATCGCGCGGACCTGGAATCTGATCGCTGAACAACACCTCCATAATCCTCAGCTTGACCTCGCGCTCGGCCGTATTGTCAATAATGGGATAGCGCCGCGCCTGGAATACCCACATGAACCGGTCCTCTTCGCGCTTGAGAATACCCCGTTCTACGAGCCGATTGAGTGCCACTTCTCGAATCGTATCTGCGCGAAGTGCGGTGCGTTCCACCCAAAAGCGCGCATCCTTAGTATCGTCCGCCTCTGCAATATCCGCCAGCGTCGGATCGAGCAAGCTATCCTGAAGCCGAGTCGAATCGACGAGAATCAGATTTTTGAGATCCGTATCAATCCGATTCTCCAGCGCTAAATCCATCAACACACCGCCAGCCAGCGCGTACCGCATCAGCCGGTCTGGCACGCGAGCAAATCTCCCATTCTCGTCGTCGAGTGTCAGAAGCAAGAGTTCTTCGGCAAATCTAAGCATTACGAATTCCCTCCAGCCCATCTCACGCCCTGCGTCACCAGTTGCTGCATCCCTGCCCGCTCGAATGTACCCGGCCCGTGTCCCAGAGTCGTGTAAAATACCCGTCCTTCGCCATAATTCTTCACCCAGGCCATAGGATGCTGCTTATCGCTCCAATCCGCGGTTGCCAAAATGTGAACGGCGGGATCCCAGGCCGACATATAAATCTCGTCTTCCACTTCAAAATCTTCGACCCCTTGCGTAATGGGATGCGCGTCATCTGCAATATTGACGGTAAACGTCAATCCCGGCGGATGCCAGTTTGCGTGTCCGCCAATCAAATCCACAGCCCTCCCACCAATCCACCAAGCCGTACCGTGAATACCCACCAGACCCTTGCCACCTGCGACAAAATCAAATAACCCCTCTTCTTGATCAGGCGTCAAATCCGGCAAGCGATTCACCGTCCCATCTGCGTCCCGCTCTGTACGCGTGAATCCCGTACCGTGTACCAGCACATCAAAATCGTCCAAAGCGTCTGAAGTCAGCACATCCTTATTGTCTTCAAGCGCCACAGATAAATCGTCCTCAGCACCCAAAAACCCATTGATAACCTCGGCACTTGCATCAAACCGATGGTTCGGCCCCGATAAAATCAGCACTTTCATCTTGTCCTCCTTTATGATTATTTGTCTCCAAAGTGCAGGCGTATATAATACACGCCCACTACTCGGTCAAGCGCTTTTCAATTCCATCATTCCAACGAATCATCCCTTCACCTCCGCAACTTAAACCCCTGCGCTGTCAGAAACTCGTCCAGTTCCTCACGCACATGGAATTGCCCGGTGCGCCCGCCCACCACCGTTGTCCAGCGCTGATCTCCTTCGTGCATCCCCTGTGACGCATAAAACGCCACCATCTTCTCATCGTAATCCTTCATAATCGTCCGATGCGTCTCGTCATCCAGATAACGCTCCCGGTGCAACACCGCATCGACGGGCAACCGCGGTTTCACCTCTGGCTCCTGTGCGGGATACCCAATACAAAATCCCGACACAGCCACAACATAAGGCGGCAAACCGAGCAATTCACCCACAGCCTTTGGATTATTCCGCATCGCCCCAATCATACAAATACCCAAACCCATAGACTCCGCCGCAATCGCCACATTCTGCATCATCAGCGCGACATCCACCGTCGCAATCATCAACGCCTCGACATAATCCCCATCAAATCGCTCAACCCCGTGCATCTGATTCGCCATCCAATCCCGATGCAAATCCGCACAAAAAGCCAAAAAAGCCGCACTCTGATGAATCTGCACCTGATCGGCACACAACTCAGCCAACTTCTTTTTTCGCCTGGGATCAGCCACATGAATCACCGTATAAGCCTGTAAATTACTCGACGTACTCGCCTGCTGCCCGCACCGAATCAGAGACTCCAACACCCCATCGGGCAAGGGCCGATCTTCAAACCTCCGAATACTCCTGTGCGACATCAACACATCAATCGTGGGATTCGACATAATAACCCTTTCTAAAGGAGGGCGGGCACAGGGGCACCGCCTCTACATGGCGCATTATTTTTTCAATGAAGTCATGAAACCAAACTTTGTCAAGAAACTTGACGCGAGTTTCTTTTTCTCTTTCTTTTACTATCTACGAATATTTCTTCCAAAGGAGAAAATTATGCCCCTCACCTTAAACCAAAAAGACACGGGCTATCGCGGGATATGGTATTACAATCAGCCATCGGGCGATGAATACGTGTACAAATACAGCGGTGGATTGGGCACGTACTGTGCCAAACATCGCCCCTTTGCCGTGTACCGTCCCGAAGTTGACAAAACCTTCTTCTGTTACGGCGGCACACCCCTTGACGCACATCTCAAACACGCCAAAGAAGACCTCAACGGCGACCGCGCTTTCTCGCGCAATCGCAGCGGTTTTCTCCTGCACATGATCTCCTACTTCGACCACAAAACCCGACAGGTTCCCCGTCCGACCATCCTCCTCGACAAAAACACAGCCGACGCCCACGACAACCCCGTCATATCCATAGACGACGACGGCTATATCTGGATCTTCTCAACGGCACACGGCTTATCGCGCCCCTCGTATATCCACCGAAGCGCAAAACCCTACACCATTGACGAATTTGAGCAAATTGATGCAACCTATCGCCTCAATGGCGAAGAACGCCCCATGGACAACTTTTCCTACATGCAAGCCTGGCACTTACCGGATCGCGGCTTCATCAATTTTGTCACCCGCTACAAAGATCCGGCCGACCGCACCCTCTTCTTCATGACCAGCCCCAACGGCGTCAAATGGTCCGAATGGACGCGCCTCGCCGCCATCGAAAAAGGACATTATCAAATCAGTATATGCTCCAGCCAAAAAGCCGTCACAGCCTTTAACTACCATCCCGACCCTCTCGGTCTCAACTGGCGCACCAACCTCTACTATCTCGAAACCCTCGACTTTGGACAAACCTGGCAAAATGCAGCCGGGGAAGCCGTCGAAATTCCGCTTACAACCCCACCCAACAACGCCCTTGTGCGCGATTACGAAGCCGAAGGATTGAAAGTCTATCTCAAAGACATTCGCCTCGACCCACAGGGCAAACCCGTCATTCTCGTCATCACCAGCAAAGGTTATGAATCGGGCCCGGAAAATGGCCCGCGCACCTGGACCCTATTACAATGGACTGGGAGCGACTGGCACGCCCACCCCATCACCATATCCGACAGCAACTACGACATGGGGTCCCTCTACCTCGAAGCAGACGGCACCTGGCGCGTCATCGCCCCCACAGAAACCGGACCACAACCCTACAATCCCGGCGGAGAAATGGCAATGTGGGAACGCAAAAGACAAACGTGGAAGCGCGTCAAACAACTCACGCAAAACAGCGCCCGCAACCACACCTATGCCCGAAGTCCCGTCAATGCACACCCCGACTTCTACGCCCTCTGGGCCGACGGCAATGCGCGATGTGCATCCAAATCCTGCCTTTACTTCTGCGACAAAAAAGGCAACGTCTATCAACTCCCCGAAACAATGGAAAGAGATTCCGAGCATCCGATTTCCCTTTGAAAAAATGCGGGCTGGTAACTTCCAAAAAAGATTTGGATTGTCTGCCCAAATCCCTTAAATTTACAGAAATATCCAGTGTAACTGGCGGAAAAGTGGAAATAACCACGAGGAAGCACTGGACTATATCACATGCCGACCGCCTGGGCAAAAACAATCACATCGCCCGGGCGTATTTTTGTTTTGGGCATTCACATGGGAGAAAGCGATCATGGCAAAAATCATAAACGGCACAGACCTGTCCAAAACCATGCGCGCAGAAATGGCTGAAGAAGTCAGGCACCTCAAAGCATATCACAAACTCACCCCTGGCCTCGCGGTCGTACTCGTCGGCGACGATCCGGCATCCATATCCTACATCAAAGGCAAACGCAAAGCCTGTGCGGACATCGGCATATATTCTATTGAACACACCCTGACAGCCGACCAGCCCGAATCCGACCTTCTCGACACCATTGAACAACTCAACGCCGACCCCACCATTCACGGCATCCTCGTTCAACTTCCCTTGCCCCAGAGCTTTGACGAACAAACTGCCCTCAACAGCATCTCACCAGACAAAGATGTAGATGGTCTCCACCCGGTCAACCTCGGTCGCCTCATGCGCGGTGAAGAAGGTTTTTTGCCCTGCACGCCCCATGGCGTACAACAAATCCTCAAACGCGGCAACTTCGAAGTCGCAGGCAAACACGTCGTCATCGTAGGGCGCAGCACCCTGGTAGGGCGTCCACTCGCCAACATCCTTTCGCAAAAAGCCACAAATGCCACCGTCACCTTATGCCATACCGGCACGCGCGACCTCGGGCACTTCACCCGTCAGGCAGATATCCTCATTGTAGTAACAGGACATCCCAACACCATCACAGCCGATATGGTGCAAGAAGACACAGTCGTCATCGACATTGGCGTCAACCGGGTACCCGACAAATCCAAAAAAGCGGGTTATCGCCTCGTTGGCGATGTCGATTACACAGCCATCAGCAAAAAAGCGCGTGCCATCACACCCGTTCCGGGCGGCGTTGGTCCCATGACCATCACCATGCTCCTGTACAACACCATAACATCTGCCAAACGCCTGCACGACCTCGCATAAAAAAACCGCCGATTGCGGCTCAGCAATCAGCGGTCAGCTATTAGCAGTCAGCCCGCCACCCAACCCCTAATTCTCAATTCTTAATTCATCCCCCCTCTTCTTTCATCTGCGGATCGCCTTTTACACATAATCCTCGGCATTATCCACGGGATCATACCCGATCTCTTCGCGCGCATTCTGAAGATCCCAATACGCTCGCGTATTATCCGAAATACCGTAATAAATTGCAAAATCAATTTTCTCCGACGCCTCAATACTTCGCCAGGTCAATTGCACCGTATCTTTATAACTCAGCCAGGTCGATAAAATGCGGTCACTACCTCGATTGCGAACAGAAGAAACAGGCTGAAAAGACCCAATGCGATGGCAAATCACAGACAATCCATATTCATCGACATAATACCGTCCCAACGCTTCACCATACGCTTTGCTCGCACCGTAATAACTATCGGGACGCACGGGCATTTCCCAGGTCGTATAAATCGGACCCTTCTTTTCATACATGCCCGTAACGTGATTTGTACTGGCAAAAATCACCCGCTTCACCCCCCTGCGCTTGCACGCCTCGTAAATATTATAGGTACCGATAATATTCGCCTCAACTGTTTCTTCAAATGTCGCACCACCCGACGGATTGCCCGCCATGTGAACCACGCCATCCATTCCATCCACCGCCTCTTCCATCTTCTCCAGATCCGTGATATTTCCCACCATCACTTCCTCGTCGTACTTCTGATCTAAAACTGTGCGATTGTAAAGCACTCGCAGTTGATACCGCTCGTGCAAACCATCTGTGAGAACCACGCCAATACGCCCTGCTGCACCTGTAATCAACACCCTCTTTCGCGACACAATATCTCCCTTGAAAAATTAAAAAATTTACGAATACTCCTCATCCTCTCGCTTGAGTTCACGAGGCGAGACCATTACGGTTTTTTCATTGCGAATCGTGACCAGGCCCGGCGGTGCTCCGCGCGGCTTTTGCACATAGCGAACCTCCGTATAATTAACCGGCACAGTTTTTGCCCCCCGCGCTTTGCTCCAATAAGCCGCCAGACTGGCCGCTTCTTCAAGTGTTTTTCGAGAAGGGCGGTCCGCTCTGCCATCGCGTTTGAGAATCACATGAGATCCGGGGCATCCATGAACGTGCAAAAAGAGATCGTCGCGGCCTGAACTTTTGGTAAGCCTGTCATTTTCCGCATTATTTCGCCCCACCAGCACGCGCCAACCATCTTGTGTGCGATACCGCCTGGGATGAATATCGCCGCTCTTCTGGCGTTTAGATCCGACTTGCGACCTCTTTTGAGGAGCTTTGATCAGGCGCGCGTCTTCCAGTTCCTGCCGTATCTCGTCGAACTCGGCTTCCGAACGGACAGTATTGAGGCGATCTATGTACTGCTGGATTTTATCCCTCTCCCTCTGCGCGGCCACGAGGCGTTTGGCGTGAATGGGCGCACCTTTTCGCGCTTTCCGCGCTCGCTTGAGATACGCGCTGGCATTTTCCGAAGCTGTACGCCGCGGATTGAGGGAAATAACCATATCCCCACTGGATGGACTAAACACATCGGGCAACGTAATAGTATCGACATTCGGAGGAATCTGCGCGATGTGGCACATCAGTACATTTCCCATCTTTTCATACAAATCTGCATTGCTCGCATCGTCGATATCTGCGCGGATACGCGCAATTTTCCGCTCGCAGACAGTCAGGCGTTTTTTCACATCCTTCTCGATATTTTTTTGTCGCCCTTTAAGTGCTTCAGCCTGAACTTCGCTCGCCGCAACATCCGATATGGCTTCACTGAGCGTACTATACGCTTGTTCTATCTGCGTATGCCGAACATCAAGAGCACAAATCGCGTTGTGATTATCCCCGTCGCGCACGCGCAGGCCCCCGTCATAAAATGGTGGATTTGCAAAAAAGGCGCGAATAATCTCTGCAAAATTTACGAGATCGCTGGCGGAAAGCAGGCGTTTTTCCACAAAACCAGCAATATGAAGCAATTCGCGTGCGGATAAAAGGTCAAGACCCGCAATATGTTGTACAAGCGCATTTGCGCGCATATCTTCGGGAATATCAATCAAAAAGGAAAGCTTCGCGCTCTCCGGTGGTGTGCGGTCGAGTGGTGGTGGCGGCTGATAGATCTTTCCCGGGGATATTTCCCGCACGCGATTCTGGCGCGAGCGAAGGGACCTGAGTGCCCCCAGGATTCGTTCCGTTCTAATATCGACGAGAATGACATTGGCATACCTGTTGATCAACTCGCATATAATGCGGGAATCGGTAGCAGTGCCAATGCGGTCACGCTTGCGAACCACGAGATGCACAATGCGTTCATGGGGAACGTGTTCAATGTCAATAATACCTGCACCGCGCAAATAGCGATCCGCCCAGGGGATGCGCACATGCTGGGCGTCGATAGGCGGTTGGGTCAGCATCAGACAACTTCGACTCGGATGTGAGGAAAGCAAGAGGTACCCCGCATCGCCCAGATGCAAAAACAGATCGTGTTGGCCTACGAGGTACACATCGCGAATCAGACGATGGTCGATCTGAGGCCGCAATTCATCGCATAATCTGCGAAGTGTTAGTGGGCTAAGGTTCATACCTGTATCTCATCCTAACATAGTATGTTCTGATGATAACTTGACAGTTAGAAGCAGTATTGGTATTGTTTAGGTGCTTTCAGTTATTACTCAGGATGGACTGAGCACTTATTCCCAGCCCCTTGACCCTGGAGCTTTTTTTATGTCTGAAAAACGACCTTTTTCTCCAGCAGAATTACAAAAAGATCTCAAAAACTTCCTCGAAGAAAAATACGGGAATCAGGTGGTATTTCCCGAAGGGGAGACTGACGGGATGCAGGAAGGTCCCCGCGTGGAAGAACCTGCGAAACAAACCATAGATTTTGACCTCAAACCCGAAGAGTTGGAGGCTTACTTAAACGAGTATGTGGTACAACAAGCCGAAGCAAAAGAAGTATTAGCCACCAAAATATGTACGCATTACAATCGCATGAAACTCGACCGCGAAGACCCGGAATTTTCGCGCAAAAATGTAGGACAAATCAAAAACAATATACTCCTGATTGGCCCTACGGGCGTGGGCAAAACGTATTTGATCAAGTTGATTGCACAACGCATTGGCGTTCCATTTGTCAAGGGCGATGCTACAAAATTCAGCGAAACGGGATATGTAGGTGGCGATGTCGAAGACCTGATTCGAGAACTCGTGCGAGAAGCCGATGGCAGCATTGAAATGGCGCAATACGGCATCGTGTACATCGACGAAATAGACAAAATCGCATCAGCCTCAAATCTGGTCGGACCAGACGTATCGCGCACGGGCGTTCAGCGCAACTTGCTCAAGCTCATGGAAGAAACCGACGTCGATCTCAAAGCACCGCACGACCTCACATCGCAGATGGAATCCATGATGCAATTTCAGCGCAGTGGCAAAGTAGAGCGTCAAAAAATTAACACGCGCAACATCCTGTTTATCGTAAGCGGTGCATTTAGCGGCCTCAATGATATCGTGCGAAAGCGTCTCAATCTGGGCAAAGTCGGGTTCCAATCCGGGCGCGACATATCTCACGAACAGGACCACACAGAACTTTTGCAACACGCCAAAACAGAAGACTTGATCGAATACGGTTTTGAATCTGAGTTTGTGGGGCGGTTGCCCGTAACAGCAGTTTTAACGCCCTTGAGCGTTGACGATCTCTACGCGATTTTGCAGAGCCAGACCAGTTCGGTAATTCTGGGCAAAAAACGCGACTTCAAAGCCTATGGCATTGATCTGACTTTTGACGACGAAGCGCTCAGGTTATTGGCCGAACAAGCAGCCCAGGAACAAACCGGTGCGCGAAGTCTGGTCAGCGTATGTGAACGCACACTGCTAAAATTTGAAAAATCATTACCATCGACAGAAATCGATTCGTTTCACGTCACAAAAAATGTGATTGAAAATCCCGATCACGCACTTCAGCAGTTGCTGATCCTGCGGGGCACAAACGCGTTTGCGAAGCGATTCCAGAATGCTTATGGCATCGCACTCATCTTTGACGATGAGGCACTGGGCGCACTTGCCGAAAAGGCCGCAAAAGAAAATCGCACAGTTGAAGAAGTCTGTCCGGATTTATTCGACGATTACGGACATGGGCTAAAGCTGTTGGGACACCAATCTTTTGTCATTACTGCAGAAGCCGTGCGCCAGCCCAAAAACTTTCTCGACAGCCTGGTAAAAGCATTCTATCAAGGGGAACAAAATAAGGCTTAATCTACCAGAACCTTGTTGATAACGCCATCATTTTGCCGCAGTAAATCGCGGGCTGTCTCTATAGAAACAGCCCGTTTTGTCATGATAATAGCCGTTTTGAGATCGCCCTGTGCATCGTCGAGTGCCCGACGACTTTCTTCAGGCGTCAGATCAGATACAATCCCTAAAATGCGTTCGGCACGGTCTATGAGTTTGTCGCAGGTCAGCGCGAGGTCAACCATCAGATTTTCATAGACTTTGCCCAGGCGGATCATAGCCGTTGTAGTAATCATATTGAGCACGAGTTTGGTTGCCGTACCCGCTTTCATGCGCGTCGAACCGGTAATGACTTCTGGCCCCACCACAGGAACAATCGCGACATCTGTGCGTACTTTTTCTATCACATCTGGATTACATGTAAAAAACAAAGTCTTTGCGCCAATGCGTTGTGCGTATTCAAGCGCGCCGAGCACAAAAGGTGTAACCCCACTCGCCGCAATGCCCATAACGACATCATCGGATGTGCAACCGCGATCTTTAAGCGCTGCTTTTCCGTCTTCTGGATGGTCTTCCGCGCCTTCTTGTGAATGTGTCAAAGCGGGAATACCGCCGGCAATAATACCCTGTACGAGATCGGGTGACACGCCATAGGTCGGCGGGCATTCAGACGCATCGAGAACGCCGAGGCGACCACTGGTTCCCGCGCCGACATAAAAGAGGCGGCCGCCCTTTTGCAATGCCGATACCACGAGATCGACAGCACAGGCAACATCATCTATCACACCTTCAACAGCATGCGCTACTTTTTGATCTTCGGCATTGATAAGGCGCAATGCATCCACCGTCGAACACCGGTCAATGTGGGTGCTATTGGGATTGCGCTGTTCAGTGAGCAAACCAGCCCACTTTGAGACCTGACTATTCATCTCGTCTATTTTGTCCTTCACTTTCATACATGCGCCGAAGGGTTTGGCGCAGTGCCTCAACGCTTTGTCCATAATCGGAAAATGCGCCCGCTTGTAAGTGCTTTTGCGCCGTTTCAAATTGCCGATACGCCTGCCGGGCGAGTGTTTTGAGGTCTTCTGGCAAAATTTCAGTATCCCGAACTCGCGTGCCCGTTGTTTTGGCAAAAACCCTGTTGAGAGCATCGTTGAGATCTTCGCCCATAGCGAGGCGATCACCGTGAATAGCGAGCACGCGCTTGAGTTCTGGCATGCCGTGTTGGGATGCGCGCAAATAAAGCGGCTCGACGTAAATGAACGAATTGCGGATGGGAATAACCAGCAAATTGCCGCGTATGACATCTGACCCGCGCTGGTCCCATAGCGTAATCTCTCGGGAAATATCAGTATCCTGATTGATGCGTTGTTCAATGAGCATCGGCCCATAAATGAGCTTTTCCTTCGGTAATTTATAGACCACGAGTCGTCCGTAATTTTCTCCGTCACAGCGCGCAAATATCCAGCCGATCATATTGGGTTTGTTGGAAGGCGTAGCCGGCAGCATGAGAATATATTCTTCGTGGTCTTCATCCGGCAAACGCGCCATCACATAATACGGACGCATGCGAATGGGGCGATCAACTGTGCCGTAGTATTCTGTGGGAATCTCCCACACATCTTCGCGGTTGTAGAACACTATCGGAGTGGTCATATGATACGTATTGTAAAGCGACGCCTGAATATCAAAGAGATCTATCGGATACCGCAAGTGTGCGCGAAGTGCAGGACTGATTTCATCGGCTGACTTGAACAGGTGCGGAAAAATCGCCATATAGGTCTTGAGAAGAGGGTCACTCGTATCCCAGGCATAGAAAGTGACACTCCCATTGTACGCGTCGAGTACCACTTTGACAGAATTTCGGATATAATTCATCTCTCGCACATAAGGCCGTCCATAAGGCATCGAATAGGGAAACATATTGGATATAGTATAAGCATCCTGTATCCAGAGCAGGCGGCCTTCCACCACGGCGAGATAGGGATCGTTGTCAAAACGGAGAAAGGGAGCAATTTTGTCAAACCGCCGCGGGGCATCTTCGCCAAAGCGAGTGCCGATGTGCCGGTCAAACACAATGCGACTTTGGGGCGTTATCGCATCGGTAAAAATAATAAATGGATCGACAAAGCGAATGGCAAATGCAAGGCGCGTCAAAAATCCGCCCAATGGCACACCACCGCGTCCCTGATAATTCGTGTATATATTCTCATCGCCTTTGGGATAGTCAAATTCGGGTGTATTGGTCCGAACGATAACATAATCGCGCATGTCCTCCCCGTAATAGAGTTCGGGGCGGGCAACCTCAATGCCATTCGATGAGACTGGTGGAATATCTTTGAGCAGAAATCCCGGCAGTCCTTCGGCTGCAATCTCATTCGCCGGACTCATCACCAGACCGTATCCATGCGTGTACACAAGATGTCGATTGACCCATGTATCCCCTGGTAAATCGCGCGGATTTCTCGCCAGTTCGCGCGCGGCCAGCATAACCTGCCGATACGTGTCATCAATGCGATACCGATCCACATCGACACTTCGAAATTTGTAGTAGGACCGAATTTCCTGAATCTGCGAATACGTATCCATAAGCGGGCGGCGATCCCACAGCGGAATACTTTGTATGGTAGCCTGATTATCTGCGATATCATCCGCAGTGAGATCAGATTCGCCGGGAAAAGGCACCTCCTCGATCTTATCCAAACGATATGCTTTGCGCGTGTAATTGATGGCATGTTCAATATAGGGCTTTTCTCTGTCAAATTCATTGGGTCGCACAACCACCAATTCAAAAATAATAGGGATGCACCAGCTCACGACAATAATCGCACCGAGATAGCCCGCCGCACCAAATCCGGGAATCTTCCATGTGCGAACGCACACGTTGTAAAAGAGCAAACCCGCCAGAATAATAAGCCCCAAAAGCATCAGATAATAAGCCCAAATCTGAATATTGAGATCTGTATAACCCGCGCCAAAAAAAGCTTCTTTGCGAAAGGAAAAGAGCAATTCGTATCTTTTTAGCCAATACCCCCACGCGAGTAAAAGAGCGAGAACAGCGCCGAGAATCGAGACGTGTGCCCGCACCTGTGGGGTCGTAATCCAGCGCTTATCATCGAATCGAATCGCTCTATCCTGGTGATAGGAAACAACCGTAGCAACCCCCGTCACAATAACTGCAGAAATGAGCCAACCCTGCAGAAAATTGTACAGCGGCAGGCTGAAAACATAAAATGCTATGTCGTACCCAAATATGGGATCAGCCAGATCAAAAGAGGTGGGATTGATGTATTTTAGAACAACTGACCAGGCCGAAGTGCCTGCAACCCCCATAAAAAAGGACAACAGCGCGACAATGCCGATCCAGGCGTAACGCTGTCGGAGAGAATGATCAGGCGGTATGGGAACATCGCCATCGATAATAACCTCAAGCGCCATAATACGCGTGGGCTGCCCATAGCGCCGAGCAGCGACAATACTGATACCACAGATCAGTGCAAAAACACTTCCAAATGCAAAAAGGGCGAGGGTTTTGGTGCGTATAATGGTGATAAATACGTCGTGAAAACCGAGTGACGAAAACCAGAGAAAATCGGTATAAATCACCGAGAGCAGCCTCAGCCCAACAAAAGCTGCAAAAACAGCAAAACCCAAAATGAGGAGAACAAACGCGCGTTTTGACATAAAAAAATTCCATTCAGAATGATAGCAACAGATTTTCTAAAGTAAAATAAACAAACGAGTCGGACAAGGTTTTTGTCCGCGCCCAGACTTGACAGACATATACTGTGGATGTATTATAGATAGTTTCCCAGACGCAGAATTTAGGCCAGGCGTAAACGCGTATCCACGCCTCAGGCCTGTTCATAGACGCATCTGGGCGTCTATACATTTTAAAAAAGGTAGCAAAATGGCCATTACCGAAACCGCGTATTCACATCGCACAAAACCGCCCGTCGATCCCGAGGATCTCGCGCATCGCGAACTGCGTCGGGATGAATTTTGGCGACATATCCCCGCATTTGCAGACATAGACGCGCGCACCTTCCACTCGCACATCTTTCAGATGCGCCATTCAATAACCAGCGTGGGCAAATTGATGCGAGTACTTGAGAATCGGGTACCCAATGACTTTTATCAAGAAGTCGCAGCGGGTCTGCAACACGCGCCCATGAGCGTGCGTATTTCGCCGTATATCACGAGCTTGATCAATTGGGATGACCCGTATCGCGATCCGCTTCGCAAACAATTTTTATCTCTCAGATGCGAGCAAGAGAGCGATCATCCCGAGCTGCACCTCGATTCGCTCAATGAATTGGGAGATGCCCCCGTTGAGGGATTGACACATCGCTACCCAGACCGCGTGTTATTCCTCGTATTGGATACCTGTCCCGTATATTGCCGATTTTGCACCCGCAGCTATGCCGTAGGACTGGATACAGAAGATGTGGAAAAGGTAAATTTGCGGGTCAATCGCGCGCGCTGGGACAATGCGATTGGGTATATTCAATCGCGTCCCGAAATCGAAGACGTAGTGGTCAGCGGCGGCGACATGTATCAACTCAAAGCCGATCAACTCGAAGAACTGGGCAATCGTCTGCTGGATATTGACCACATTCGGCGATTTCGCTTTGCGACCAAAGGTCCGGCGGTCATGCCGCAAAAACTCGTCACAGATGATGCCTGGGTAGATGCGCTGACGCGCGTGGTAGATCGCGGGCGCAAAATGCACAAAGAAGTCGTCTTGCACACCCATTTTAATCACCCCGTCGAAATCACCGGCATTACCCAGGACGGACTTAATCGGCTACAGTCGCGCGGAATAACAATACGCAACCAGGCAGTACTTCAAAGCGGCGTGAATAACAGCACCGAGACGATGAGACTCCTGGTCAAGCGGTTGAGCTACTTAAATGTACAACCCTATTACGTGTATTTCCACGACCTCGTGCGCGGCGTTGAAGACCTGCGTACAACGCTCGACGATGGCCTCGCCATTGAAAAAGCCATACGCGGCACCACATCCGGGTTTAACATGCCCACATTTATTGTAGATACATTGGGCGGTGGCGGAAAACGAGATGCGCACTCCTATGAACATTACAACAGGGAAACCGGAATCGCCGTCTATATCAGTCCCGTAGTAAAACCCGATACATTTTTCTTTTATTTTGATCCACTCTGGCGTTTGCGCGAAGACATTCAAGCGCGATGGCAGGATGATATGGAGAGAGAAAAAATGAAAGCCGAGGCCATAGAGGCTGCGCGATAACGCACAGCAAATAGACAGTAAAAAGGGGCGACCTTTTCCGGTTGCCCCTTTTTTAGAACACATCATATCGTCAATCTACCGCTCCATTCAGCCAGCGCACCAGAGCCTTGTCCGGATCGGCAACTTCATCCAAAGAAGTGTAATAATAATCTTCCCAGCCGTGTTCCGGCAGACCAGTAAAGAGCATAAGGTTAAGCGCATAGTCTTCTGAATCGGTACAGCGGCGAAAATCATCTCGAAACAGAAAGGTCTTTTTTTCCAAAGCAATGGCAATCCCAAGCTCAACCATCACACCTTCATCGGGAGGCGTACCATTGACAATAGCAAATATCGCGTCTGATTCTTTGACATCGCGCACATCTGCCTGCCCGATTTGATACGCCCATCCAGGCTGTGCCTTGTCAATCTGATTATTGCGTCCAAAAGGCTCCCACACTTCTGCGCCGAGAGACTCGAGCACCTGAACAAACTCGGGCAAAAGTTTCTGTTTCTGTTGAGACGAAAAACCATAGGGACTGGCGAGATAGATAATTTTGGACATGGGATCTCCTTAAAAAAAATCAATCTATAACCAAGATATAGAAACGAGTTTCCCGATTGTCAAGAAGCATTATATTGTGGAACAGCGTATAACTACTTAGCGGTTCATCGGGTGTGGGGACAATTCCTTGGGATTCTTACCTGAAAAGGGCAATGCGCGGTTCAACTTTATTGTGGGAACATTAAATGGCGGCATCTTCGCATTTGGCACGGCATTTTTGGACCCCACCACAGTCTTACCTGTTTTTATTCGGCATTTTACAACCTCAGATACGCTGGTCGGCCTGGCCGCTTCTCTACACCGCGCAGGTTGGCATTTGCCCCAATTGCTCGTGGCGGGATATCTGGAGCGGCGTGCGCGTCGGCTACCTGTGTACAGACAGGCCAACCTCATTCGCATGTCGCTGATCTGGACAATCGTGCCACTACTCGCGTGGTACGGACTCGAACGGCCCAGTCTGGTATTGAGCAGCTTTCTCATTCTATATGGCATCGCCTCTCTTTTTGGAGGCCCCGCGGGCAATGCCTATACAGATATTGTGGGCAGATCTCTGCCGAGGTCGCACACCGGATTATTTTACGCATCCCGTTCATTTCTCGGCGGCGTATTGAGCATTCTCGCGGGCATATTGGTCAAGTATTTTCTCGACTCAGATAGCGGTTATAACTTTCCGATAAATTATGTCATGATCTTCGCGATGGGTGCCGGAATGATGAGTCTGGGCATCGGGTGCTTCTGTCTGGTTCGAGAGCCAGAAGGCGAGATGGGCACGACCCACCGAAATGCCATTCAGGTGATTCGCGGTATTCCTCAATTACTGCGCCGCGACCGCAACTTTGGACGGTTCCTCCTGGTTCAAATGCTGGCATCGGGCATCGGATTCTCACTCCCGTTTTACGTGGTACTCGCCCGAGAGACATTTTACATCTCGGAAAGCACAGTCGGCCTTTTTTTGGCCATACAAACCATAGGCGCAGCTATTTTTAATATAATATGGGGAAAACTCTCTCTCAATTACGGAAACCACCGCGTGGTCTTGTTCGCCGTGCTGGGCGTGGCTCTAATTCCGTGTATGGCATTGATCTTGAGCAACCAGGCGAGTTTGTTGCAACACACGTCTGAGTGGATAATCGCGGCTTGCTTTTCGCCAATTTTTCTCTTAATAGGCGGAACGACAACGGGCATCTTTATTGGATTCAAAAGTTATCTTTTGGACATCGCGCCAGCAGAGCGTCGCCCAACCTATATCGGCATCACCAACACCGTGCTGGGCATTGGTTCGCTCTATCCCATATTTGGAGGCATACTCGCAGACCTCGTACATCTTCAAGGTGTGTTTGCCCTATCTGCCACCACCGTTTTGATGGGATTCTGGCTGTGTTTTTACATGAAAGCTTCGAGTTATTAAAACATGTGCTGACGAGGGTTAAGTCAGTATTCTCCAGGGAGTGAAAAATGCCTAAACAACCCAATATTCTATTCGCATTTACCGACCAGCAACGCTGGGACACCATTCACGCGGCAGGCAATCCGCATATTCGCACGCCAGTAATGGATCGGTTGTGCCATGAAGGAGTAAATTTCACCAAAGGATACACGCCCTCGCCCGTTTGTGTATCGGCCCGCGCATCCCTTATTACCGGACAGTATCCGCACAAAAATGGATGCTTTGACAATGGATTTCGACAACCGACAGACCGCCCATCGCTGATGGACCTCCTCGCACAGGGCGGGTACCTCTGTCACGGAGTGGGCAAAATGCACTTTACCGGTGATCGTGGAGGACTGCGGGGGTTTCATGCACGAGATGTACAGGAAGAAATCTCGGGAACAACTGATGCAAACGATTATCTAAAATATCTACATGCACACGGCTATGACTATGTACACGATCCAATGGGCGCAAGAGGAGAAATGTATTATATCCCGCAAATTTCTCAACTTCCCGCACGCCACCATCCAACGGCCTGGGTCGCGGACCGCAGCATTGACTTTCTGAAAAACCGCGACACATCCAAACCGTTCTTCCTGTGGTCGAGTTTTATCCATCCACATCCACCCTTTTCACCGCCAACGCCCTGGAACAAACTCTATCGCGGTTCCCTGATGCCCTTTCCCAAACGCCCCGATGACATGGAAGACCTGTGGACGCATTTCAACCGCCATCAGAATCGATACAAGTACCGCGATGCGGGATTGGACAATCGCATGTTGCAGGTCATGCGCGGGTATTACTGGGCGTGCATATCGTTCATCGACTACAGCGTGGGCAGGATCATTGACGAACTCGAACAACAGGGCGAACTGGACAACACCCTCATTGCCTGGTCATCGGATCACGGTGAACTATTGGGGGATTACAACTGTTTTGGCAAACGCAGCTTTCTCGATCCAGCAGCCCGAGTGCCCATGCTGGTGCGCTATCCCGAGCGCTTCCCTCGCGGTGTTGTAGAAGAAACACCGTGTGGATTAATGGACCTGATCCCCACATTTTTGGGCGCAGCAGGTATTTCCGATCACAACGCAGATTTAGACGGCCTGGACATGGCCGACTTCGTCGGCAATGGGCGTGAACGAATGATTTACGGTCAGATTCAGCGCGGACAACGCGGTATGTACATGGCCTATGACGGCAATTTGAAATACATCTATTCGGCGGGCGACCAAAAGGAATACCTGCTCGATCACCGCACAGATGCAGAGGAAACGCGCAACTGTGCGTACAATATCCTGTACGCCTCCGAAGTAAAAACAATGCGTGAAAAGCTAATAGGCTTTTTCCAAAACGAAAGCTATACCGACCCTCTGGACGGCAACCAATGGAAAGACTTTGGCGCGATTTCTGAACCCAAAAGCGCGGATGCAAATTTGTTAATTCAGGATGCGGGATGGGCGGTTCCCCTCTACAATATCCCCGGGTATTCAGTGGAGAGAGGCGAAAAATGAAAGGCTATCCCGCTTTCAAATATTTCAACCCATCATCCGCATTTTGAACAAAAGGTTCACTCTATAAAGAAAAAAAGCCCATTTAACGGGCTTTTTTTTTGGCATAAACATTGCTGTCTATATCCCCAAAAACTCCATCTCAAACGAGACATTATGTGTGACCACACTCTACCCTGGCTGGTACTCTACGCGGTACCGGGTCTGGGTCCCGCCGCCTATTGCGCTCTTCTCGAACATTTTGAAACGCCGGAAAATATTCTGTCCCAGTCTCCCAGAGCACTGTGCGGGATCCCCGGCATTGGTCCCAGCACCGCGCAATCTATCTCTACCAAACGGAACTGGGCATGGGCGCGAGATCAAATCGCACGCGCAAAAGACCTCGACATCCAAATCTGTACGCTCACCGATCCCCTCTACCCCGAAATACTAAATCAAATCTACGCCCCCCCACCTCTGCTCTTTGCAAAAGGCGATATAAGCCTGTGTCACAGCCCTACCATTAGCATTGTCGGTTCGCGCTCTTTCACGGCTTATGGACGGGAAACCGCCCATCGCCTGGGAAGTGATCTCGCCAGAGCGGGGATAACAGTGGTCAGCGGCATGGCCGTTGGCATTGATACCCATGCACACCGGGGAGCACTCGAACACGGCGCAACAGCAGCGGTGCTGGGCAGCAGTTTAGATTGCCCCTATCCACCTGAAAATCGCACCCTATTTGAGCAAATATGTGAACGCGGTGTGGTCTTCTCAGAATTTCCAATGGGCACAGGCCCTGAAGCCCACAACTTTCCAAGACGCAACCGCATTATCAGTGGCTTGAGCCTCGGCACAGTCGTTGTTGAAGCGGGCAAACAGAGCGGCGCACTCATCACAGCTCAATTTGCGCTTGACCAGAACCGCGATGTCTTTGCCGTACCCGGTCCGATTTATTCGGGCAAAAGTCAGGGCACAAATAGCCTTCTCAGCCAGGGAGCCATTCTCGTACAAACGACACAAGACATCTTGAGCGAAATTGAACATCGGTCACCGCTCCCCCCTCAACCCTCTGAGCAACCTGTTTTATCCGACCGAGAACAACGCGTATGGGACGCTCTTAGCAGCCTGTCTGCCGATGCGACCTCGGTACATATTGACGCCCTCACCAAAGCAGTGGGATTCTCTTCTGGAGAAACCCTCAACATCCTCTTGAGCCTCGAAATCAAGGGCCAGGTCGAACAGCTACCCGGCATGCATTTCAGGCAAAAAAAATAAAAAAAAGTAGGTGCGGGTTTGAAACCCGCACCTACGGATCGACGGATCGTCCGCCCCATCTAAAAAGATCGCATCAGACCCACAATTTTGCCGGCAATTCGGAATGACTCGTGGCTTTCACCTACCACAATGGGTTGATAGGCTTCATTTTCGGGCATCAGCTTGACTTGTGCCCCCTCTCGATAGTAGCGCTTAACCGTCGCTTCTTCGCCAATCACAGCCACGACAATCTCACCTTGATGGGCGGATTCTTGATGGCGCGCGAGCACAAAATCGCCATCTAATATCCCTGCATCGCGCATGCTATCACCCTCAACCTGAAGGGCAAAAACATCGCCGCGCGGCACGAACCCGGAATCTACCGCAAGCGTGCTCTCAATATTTTCCATCGCCAGAATCGGTTCACCGGCAGCAATGCGCCCAATCACTGGCACTTCGCGCACATCCCCGGAAAGCGATGCATCGCGTGCCTGATAATCCGTCAACTCAATGCTGCGCGACAACATGGCAGTCCGCCGAATATAACCCTTTTTTTCCAATGCAGACAGCGTGGTTCGCACACCATTGGTTGAAGCAATGCCAAAAGCCTCCATAATTTCTCGGATCGTAGGCGGATATCCCTGGTTGCGAATCACCTGAGCAATAAAATCGTATATCTCCTGCTGGCGCGCAGTTAGTTTTTTTCGCATAACACACCTCCTTTTAATTAGTCCAAAAACGCGTATATCCATAACCTGCACATTTGAATATAGTGCACGTTCGTGCATCTGTCAAGTTTTCATCTCAAATAATTCTCCCCAAAAAGGTATCATCTTTCCCTATTTCACCCACACTAAACACCGTAAATACATCTATATATCCTCTCTTGACACCGCAAATACCCCCTTGTATCTTATCTGTGTGAGCGCAGACACACGAGCACCGAACGGAAAAAGCACCATGAAAAACCTCATATTTGACGAATATATACCCTTTGCATGGCATGGCATCGGCTTGACCATTCCATCGGAATGGAACCCCGGCAAAATATCGGGGGAGGCCAACTCGGGCGAAGTGCGCCTCGACGATTCTCAAATTGCGCGCCTCGAACTCGAATGGAAAGAAGCGCGAGGGGATGACCGCGTGGCGCAAATTGTGGATCGCTACATCGAAGGTCTGGCAAAAAATGCCAAAAAACAAAAAAGCCGCCTCCGCGTTGAACGCAACCCCAAAGCCCTTGACCTCGATCTTCCCGCCATGCAAAACACGCAGTATTTTGTTTGGGAATCGCGTTACACAGTACACACCCTCGCAACGTATAGTCCCGCTTCAGACCGTCTCATTTTTATTCGCATTATGGGGCGCACAGATGAAAACCTCGACCCCGTTCTGCCCCTCGTCCTCAACACCCTTCGGGACACCCCGCCCGGCGGTCCCCTGACCTGGGCGCTCTACGACCTGATCTGTCAATCGCCCCCAGAATACGAACTCGAAAATTTTGAACTCAAATCCGGGCATATAGGCTTGAGATTTCAAAAAGACAGCACGCGACTCAATATTGACCGTTTCAGCCTGGCGCGCACAATCCTCAATAGCAAAGACCTCGATGAATGGTATGTTGAATTTTTTACAAAAGACCTTCGACATATTCACATTGAAACCGATATCCAAACCCGGGGTTCCAACATCGTACTCTCGGTCAATGGACGCCCTAAAAGCCGGTGGCAGGGCCTTCTTCAACCCCTGCCCTTTTGGAACATGCGCCCCCGCCAGAATCTTTCGGGACGGATTTGGACCGATATGGAGACCAATAAAATTTTTGTTGTACAGACCTTCTGGAAAAACTCCGAAGGTGCCCCAAACCTCGATGCCTATTGCAAGGATGTAACAGCCATTTCCTGACAGAATGCGGAGTCCTGTTATGCTATTCAAAAAACAACCCAAAATTGGCCGCGAGGCCATGTTCAAATCCAAGCCCGTTCGCAACAACCAGGTCGAATGGGAAAAAAACGACGATGGCGAGATCCACGTCACCCTTACCCGCGGCGATTCGTGGAAAGTGCGCGCGCTATCTAAAATTTTTTGGATTCCCCAACAAAAAACACTGGTACTCGACGAAATTGGCGCACAGGTCTGGGATATGTGCGACGGGCGCACAACCGTCGAAGCCATCATCAAACGCCTGAGCAAAACCCACCAACTCAATGTGAAAGAAGCCGAAATATCCCTGCTTGCCTATCTCAAAAAGCTCGGGCAAAAAGGGCTACTCGGCTTTGCCGTTGCCAAAAAAGACCTGCCCGGCAGCAAGCGTCGCAGGCGCGCCAGCGGCAAGGCATGGGGATAGTTTAGATCTTTATAGCCTCTAATACGTTACTTTACAACAAATTATTTTGGGCTTTTTTATATTTTTAATCTTGACATTTTTGTATGCTTTGGGTAATTTGCCATTGCACGGCTTACTTTTTAGACCCCAAAAGGAGTTCTACAATGAGTTCACAGGCCCAGGAACTTGAAACGCTCGCAACGAGTGATTACAAATTTGGATGGGTGACAGATATCGAGCAGGAATCTGCGCCTCCAGGTCTGAATGAAGACATTATTCGATTTATTTCTGAGAAAAAAAATGAACCCGCCTGGCTGCTCGAATGGCGCTTAAAAGCCTATCGGTACTGGCTGACCATGACAGACCCGCTCAAACGCAAAAAAAGCGAACAGTGGGCCATGGTTACCTATCCCGATATCGACTATCAAAGCATCGTGTATTACTCAGCACCGAAAAACGCAGGCGATGGTCCTGCAAGCCTGGACGAAGTCGATCCCCAACTGCTCGCCACCTATGAAAAACTCGGCATACCTCTCGAAGAGCAAAAAATGCTGGCCGGTGTCGCTGTCGATGCGGTCTTTGACAGCGTCTCAGTCGCCACCACCTTTAAGGAAACACTCGCCGAAGCAGGCGTTATCTTTTGCTCTTTTTCAGAAGCCGTGCAAGACCACCCCGACCTCGTGCGCCAGTATCTCGGTTCTGTCGTCCCGCACACCGACAATTATTTTGCCGCCCTCAACTCGGCTGTCTTTAGCGATGGATCCTTCTGCTATATCCCCAAAGGCGTGCGCTGTCCAATGGAATTATCGACCTATTTCCGCATCAACGCCGCCAACACCGGGCAGTTCGAGCGCACGCTCGTCATCGCTGAAGAAGGTGCTTATGTATCGTATTTGGAAGGCTGTACGGCGCCAATGCGCGATGAAAACCAGCTTCACGCGGCCGTGGTCGAACTTGTCGCACTCGACAATGCACAGATCAAATACTCCACCGTCCAGAACTGGTACCCCGGCGACATGGACGGCAAGGGAGGCATCTACAACTTTGTCACCAAACGCGGCGCCTGCCGGGGCGCAAATTCCAAAATCTCCTGGACACAGGTCGAAACCGGATCGGCCATCACCTGGAAATATCCCAGTTGCATTCTTCAGGGGGACAACTCGGTGGGCGAATTTTACTCTGTCGCCGTCACCTCCCTCAAACAACAGGCGGACACCGGCACAAAAATGATTCACATAGGGAAAAACACCCGAAGTACCATCATCTCCAAAGGCATATCCGCCCTGCGCGGACAAAACACCTATCGCGGTGCCGTGCAAGTGCTCAAAGGCGCGCACAACGCCAGAAACTTTACCCAATGCGACTCCATGCTCATCGGCGACCAGTGCGGCGCACACACCTTTCCCTATATCGACGTGCGCAACCCATCCGCGCAGGTCGAACATGAAGCCACCACATCCAAAATTGGCGAAGACCAGATCTTCTATTGCAACCAGCGCGGCATCTCCACAGAAGACGCCGTCTCAATGATCGTCAACGGCTTCTGCAAAGAAGTCCTCGCAGAACTGCCCATGGAATTTGCAGTCGAAGCCCAAAAACTCCTCGGCATCAGCCTCGAAGGCAGCGTCGGTTAGATCACAATTTAAGGAAAGAAATAACATGCTCGAAATTCGAAATCTGCACGCAGGTGTGGAAGGCGCGGAAATTCTTCACGGCATCGACCTCACGGTCAACACAGGAGAAATCCACGCCATTATGGGACCCAACGGGTCGGGCAAAAGCACATTGGCTCAGGTCCTCGCGGGCCACGAAGCCTATAGCGTTACGGAAGGCGAAGTCATCTACGAGGGCCAGGACCTGCTCGATATGGACCCGGATAAACGCGCAGTACAGGGCGTCTTTCTCGCCTTTCAGTACCCGGTAGAAATACCCGGTGTCAACAGCGCGTATTTCTTGCGCACAGCGCTCAACGCCCTTCGAACGGCCAGAGATGAAGAAGAAGTCGATGCCATAGACTTCCTCGCGCTGATTCGCGACAAACTCAAACTGGTCGAAATGGACGAAAAATTTCTCAAACGTTCGGTCAACGAAGGCTTTTCCGGCGGCGAAAAAAAACGCCATGAAATTCTGCAAATGGCTGTCTTAGAACCCCGCCTCGCCATACTCGACGAAACCGACTCCGGACTCGATATCGACGCCCTGCGCGTTGTAGCCAACGGCATCAATACACTCCACAGCGCGGACAAAGCCACCATTGTGGTCACGCACTACCAGCGCTTGCTCAATAACATCGTGCCCGACATGGTCCACGTTATGCTCGACGGACGCATCGTGCAATCGGGCGACAAAACACTCGCCCTGGAATTGGAAGAAAAAGGCTATGACTGGATCAAAGAAGAACACGCGACACACAGCGTCTAATCACACATCCTGGATTCAAAAATTTGAATCCAGCCTCAATGGCCAGCCACTGCGAGCATTGCGTCAACAGGCAATTGCCGACTTTGACCGCCTGGGATATCCCACCACTGCAGATGAAGCCTGGAAAAGCGTGAACCCCTCAGCGCTCATCAGAACCGACTTTGAGCCTGCAGCTCCTGCCACCCTTGCAGATGCAGAACTGGAACCCTTCATCTATCCCGACCTGCAGGGCATCCGCCTCGTATTCGTCAATGGACATTACGCGCCAGAACACACATCTGACGTACCAGAAGGCATAACCATTGCCAACCTCGCCGACGTTTACGACCATCCACTCGTCAAAGCGCATCTGGGCAAACTCGCACAAACCACAGATTTGGCCTTCACCGCCCTCAACACGGCATTCATGCGCGATGGCGTATTCATCCATGTTCAGCCAAATGTCACAGTTGAAGCCCCCGTGCATATCCTCTTTATCACAACAGAGTCAGAAATCCCCACAATATCTCATCCGCGCAACCTGATCATCGCGGATGAAAACAGTCAGCTTTCGCTTGTTGAAACCTATGCGGGAACGGGCACAGAGACTTATTTTACCAATGCAGTCACAGAAATCATCGCCTGCGACAATGCCAGCGTAAATTGTATCCGCCTCGAATTGCAGGGCACAGCGGGTTTGCACGTCGCCAATTTTCAGGCACAACTCGGGCGCAGCAGCAGGATGATCTTTCACGATTTTACACTCGGCGGGGCATTTGTTCGCAACGACGTAAGCGCGTACCTGCGCGGCGAAGGCAGCGAAGCCACCGTCAATGGATTTTACGCCCTCGAAGGATCCCAACAAGTCGATAACTACACCCTGCTTGAACACGCCGAACCCCATTGCCCCAGCCACGAACTCTACAAAGGGATTTTGGGAGGATCATCTCGCGCGATTTTTCGGGGAAAAATTCACGTCCATCAAAAAGCGCAACACACCGATGCCTACCAGCAAAACGAAAATATTCTGCTTTCGGACAACGCGCGCGTCAACACCAAACCCCAGCTCGAAATCTACGCCGACGAAGTCAAATGTTCGCATGGCGCAACAATAGGCCAACTCGACGAAAACGCACTCTTTTACCTGCAAGCGCGCGGCATTCCCAAAACCGAGGCAAAGCACATTTTGCTCCGCGCTTTTGCCGATGACATTATCGGGCGCGTGACCCTTGTCCCCGTGCGGTCGCACCTCAGCGACTTAATCGACACCCGCCTCGAACGCATCGACGCAAAGGACATCGCATGAGTTCGCCTCTGGACATCTTAACACTCCAACCGCCCGAGCCAGCCGCACGTCCAGCACCGCCTTTTGACGTGCGCCGCATTCGCGCGGACTTTCCCATCCTGGGCCAACACATGCAGGGTAAACCGCTCGTGTATCTCGACAATGGCGCCACATCGCAAAAACCCCGCGCAGTCATCGATGCCCTCTCGCATTATTACACCGACCAGAATGCCAATGTACACAGAGGCGTACACCACCTCTCGCAAATAGCGACCGATGCTTATGAAGCCGCCAGAAGAAAGGTAGCGACCTTTATCAACGCCGCCACAGACAGAGAAATCATCTTTGTGCGCGGAACCACCGAAGGCATCAATCTCATTGCACAAACCTTTGGGCGCGAACAAATCGACGAGGGCGACGAAATCATCATCACCGAAATGGAGCACCATTCCAACATTGTCCCCTGGTGGATGCTCTGCCGGGAAAAGGGAGCCAAACTGCGCGTCATCCCCATGAACGACCGGGGCGAACTCTGCATGGACACATATCAAACCCTTTTCTCCCCACGCACAAAACTCGTCTCCATCGTACACATCTCCAATGTACTCGGCACAGTCAATCCCGTGGAAGAAATCGTGCAAATCGCGCACGCACACGGCGTACCCGTACATATCGACGGCGCACAGGCCGTGCCCCATCAGCGCGTGGATGTCCGCGCCCTCGGCTGCGAGTTCTACACCTTTTCTGGACACAAAATGTTCGCGCCCACAGGCATTGGCGTCCTGTACGGCTGCGAAACATACCTCGATACCATGCCGCCCTACCAGGGTGGGGGCAGCATGATCCAGAGCGTTGACTTTGACAATATTACGTACGGAAACTTACCCAACAAATTTGAAGCGGGAACGCCCAATATCGCGGGCAGTATTGGCCTGGGTGCCGCCATAGATTACCTCAACAGCATCGACTTTGATGGCGCGACAAAATACGAAGCCAATCTGCTGGAATACGCACACGACGCACTGCGCGGCGTGCCGGACCTCAACCTGATCGGTACAGCCGAGCGCAAAGTAGGCGTGCTCTCATTTACCCTCGCCGATATTCATCCCCACGATGTGGGCACCATTCTCGACCAGGCCGGTGTCGCGGTTCGCGCCGGGCACCACTGCGCGCAACCCATTATGAAACACTACGACATACCCGCAGCAACGCGCGCTTCGCTGGCACTTTACAACACGCGTGAAGACATTGACGCGCTGGTCTCTGGCCTTCACACCGTGCGAAAGATTTTTGGCTGATGTCAGATTTGCGCGAACTCTACCAGCAACTCATTCTGGATCACAACAAAAACCCCAGAAATTTTCGCGTACTCGATCCAGCAGACCGCTTTGCCGAAGGCTACAATCCCCTTTGCGGCGATAAAGTGGAGGTTTATCTCCAACTCCACGGCGACCGCATAAAAAACATCGGCTTTCAGGGTTCGGGATGCGCCATTTCCAAAGCATCGGCTTCTTTAATGACCGAAACCATCAAAGGCAAAACCCTCGATGAATCGGAAACCTATTTCAAAGACTTTCAAGCAATGCTCACCGATCCATCCAGCAATCTCGGCCTCGATCAGATGGGCAAACTATTCGTTTTTGCCGGCGTGCGCGACTATCCCACCCGTATCAAATGCGCGACCCTATCGTGGCACGCGCTTCGGGCAGCCATAGACAATGTCCAAACGCCTATAACGACAGAAAGAGATAACACATGAGCCTCCTGAACATCTTCCGCAAAGACACATCTGAATCCAACGATGATTCTGATCATACTGAGGAAATTCACAATATTGAAGCACCAGAATCACCACCTGAAAAACCCTCGCCAGAAGGCCCCATCGACACCGAAGCCGTAAAAGAAGAAATCGTAAAAGCACTCAAAACAGTATATGATCCAGAAATCCCTGTTGACATTTACGAACTGGGGCTCATCTACGAAATCAAAGTAGAAGAAGACGGCAATACCTACGTCCAAATGACACTCACAGCCCCCAATTGTCCCGCCGCGGGTATTTTGCCTGGACAGGTCGAATCCGCAGCCCGGTCTGCCGAAGGCGTTTACGATGTCAAACTCGACCTCGTATTCGACCCTCCCTGGACGCCAGAACGCATGTCAGAAGCGGCCAAACTCGAATTGGGCATGTTTTGACAGTGCCTCTCACCGAAAAGGTTCTTTTATGAAATTGAGTACACAAGAAGAATACGGCCTTCGCTGTCTCATGCAGGTAGCACAGCGCGCATCTGAAACCGGTGGAAGCATTTCGATTCCCGAAATCAGCCGCGGCGAAGGATTATCCAACGCCCATGTCGGCAAACTCGTCCGCCTCTTGCGCCTGGGCAACCTCGTCGAAAGCGTGCGCGGTCAAGCTGGCGGATACAAATTGGCTCGTCCCGCCAGTGAAATTCTGATCTCCGATGTACTCGGTGCCCTCGGCGACCCGTTCTTCAACGAAGGCTTTTGCGATGAACACACCGGTTATGAAGCCTGCTGCACCCATTCTGTCGATTGCTCAATTCGCTCCCTCTGGAACGCCATCCAATTTGTGGTTGACCAGATGCTCGACCGCATTACATTGCAAGACCTGATGGGAGATGGGCACCAGCTCGAAAATCATCTCGCGCATAAAGCAGACGAACTCTTACAAGTCACAATGCCGTAAAGGCAAGTGTGAAGTGTGAAATGTGAAGTGTGAAATGTGATGAAGCACCAGCCTTTGGGCGGTTGGGAGCGGACTTCTTACTTCACACCTCTAACTTCTAACTTCTACAGGAGAAACCCCATGGACATCACAGTCACAGACATTGCACAAACAGAAATCACCCGCTTGATAAACGAACAAGAACAGGTGATTACAGGCGTGCGCATCACCGCCGAAGCAACATCGCCCCTGCAGGCCAACTACCGCCTCGCTTTCGTGGCCGAAGGACAGGACACCGACCGCGACACCGCGATACCATACGACGGCTTCGACATTTACATTGACGAAAACAGCGTGCCTTATACTCAGGACATCACACTCGATTTTGTCGATGGCCTGATGGGACGCGGCTTCAAAATTGACAACCCACACAAAGTACCCCCGCACCTCAAAGGCAGCGTGGCCGAAAAAATCCAAATGGTCATTGACGAAAAAATCAACCCGGGCATTGCCGCACACGGCGGCCACGTATCACTGGTCGATGTGAAAGAAGACACGGCCTTTCTTCAATTTGGCGGCGGATGCCAGGGCTGCGGAATGGTCGATGTCACCCTCAAACAGGGCGTGGAAGTCATGATCAAAGAAGCCGTTCCCGAAATCGCAAACATCCGCGATATCACAGACCACGCCGAAGGCACCAACCCGTATTACCAGACCACGCAGTAAAGATCTGGATTCCATCTCTACAAAAGCGCGTGCCCGATTCTGTACGTACGAATCGGGCACGCTATTTTTATGCAAAACCATAGCTCGCGGGATTCGTCCAGTTAAAAAAATTCCCACAAATCAAAACACACCCGCCGAGATACCCGTCTAATAAACACGAAGAAATATAACCCTGCATATTGCGCCATGCCCCACATCATTGTCGAAAACCTCGTCAAAACCTTCCAAATCGCCCAGCGCCAGCCCGGCGTTTGGGGTGCTCTGCGCGGCGTCATGCACCGCAACTACCGCCAGATAACTGCCCTCGACGGCATCTCCTTCACAGTTGAACCCGGCGAACTCATCGGTTATATCGGTCCCAATGGCGCGGGCAAATCCACCACAGTCAAAGTACTGTCCGGCATCCTCGTTCCCGATACTGGCCGCTGTGAAATCCTCGGTCGCGTGCCCTGGAAAGAACGCATCGCCCACGTCGCACAAATCGGCGTGGTCTTTGGACAACGCACGCAATTGTGGTGGGACCTGCCTGTCATCGAATCTTTTGACCTGCTCCGCGACATCTATCGCGTCGATCATCACCAATACGCGCAAACCCGCGATGAAATGATCGCCATTCTCGACCTCGAATCGCTTCTCGACATACCCGTGCGCCAACTCAGCCTGGGCCAGCGCATGCGCTGTGACCTCGCCGCTGCCCTCATACACCGTCCATCAATCCTCTTCTTAGACGAACCGACCATTGGCCTCGACATCGTCTCCAAACTCGCTGTGCGCGACTTCATCAAACGCCTCAACCAGGAGCGCGATGTCACCGTCATCCTCACCACCCACGACCTGGACGACATCGAAGCCCTCTGCACGCGGGTAATGGTCATAGGACAGGGCCAGATACTATCTGATGGCCCGCTCGAAAACCTTCGCGCTCGCGTCACAACAGAGCGCCGCCTCATCGTCGATCTCGAAGGCACAGAAGACATCACCGACCCCGACGCATCTGTCGTATTGCGCGACGGACACCGCGTACACCTCACATTTGACCCCGACCGCGTTGCCACGGCAGATTTGATCGCCCGCATCACGGCGCAGCACCCCGTGCGCGACCTCTTTGTCGAAAACACCCCCATCGAAGAAATCATCTCGCGTCTCTATGCCGAAAATCGCTAACCGCACATCATCGCTGGCCATCAGACCGTACATAGCCGTACTCTCCGCCAGATTTCGCACGCTCTTGCAATACCGCGCTGCGGCATTCGCGGGATTCGGCACCCAACTCTTCTGGGGCCTCATCCGCGTCATGATCTTTGAAGCCTTCTACAGATCAACCACTGCGCCACAACCCATGACCGCCGATGAAGTCATCACCTATATATGGCTCGGCCAGGCATTTCTCGTTCTCATTCCCTACCAGGGTGCCGACCCCGACGTGCGCGCCATGGTGCGTTCGGGCAATGTCGTCTATGAACTCGTGCGCCCGACCAACCTGTATTTCTTCTGGTACAGCCGCGCCATAGCGCAACGCACCGCGCCCGGCGTCTTCCGCGCCCTCCCCATGTTCATCACAGCCAGTCTTTTCTTCAACCTGCAAATGCCTCCCAATATCCCGGCTACATGTGCCTGGGTCGTATCGATGCTCTTTGCAGTCCTCATCAGTGCAGCCATCACCAATCTCCTGACCATTGCCCTCTTGTGGACCATATCTGGCGAGGGCCTGGGCGTACTCCTGAGTAGTTTGACCTGGCTCTTCAGCGGCATCATCATCCCCTTGCTCTTTTTTCCCGACTGGGCACAGACAGCCATCAACATCCTCCCATTTCGATACCTCATGGACATCCCCTTCCGCTTCTACATGGGCCATATCCCACCAGAACAAATCTGGTATCACCTGCCGTTTCAAATCGCCTATCTGATTGCGCTGATCACTGCCGGGCACCTCATCCTCACCCGCGGTATTCGCCGCCTCGTCGCACAAGGAGGATAACGCGATGGCCAACGCACTTCGCCTCTACCTGCACTATCTCAGCCAATCTGTCCGCAGCCAAATGCAATATCGCGCATCATTCATCATGCTCTCATTTGGACATTTTCTCACCACCGGCGTCGAATTTCTCGCCATCGCCTCTCTCTTCGCGCGATTCAAACACATTCAGGGCTGGACCCTCCCCGAGGTGGCCTTTCTCTACGGCCTCATCAACATCTCCTTCGCTTTTGCCGACGCTGCCTCGCGCGGCTTCGACATATTCGGCACCATGGTCAAAAGCGGCGACTTCGACCGCCTCTTGCTTCGCCCCCGAAGCACCGCCCTGCAACTCGCAGGCTATGAACTCACCCTCCGCCGCGTTGGCCGCCTGCTCCAGGGCATCGCTGTCTTCTCCTGGGCGAGTTACACCCTCGACATCGCCTGGTCCGCACCAAAAATCTATCTCATCTTCACCGCCATATTTGGAGGGGCTTGCCTCTTTATCGGCCTCATGGTCATTCAAGCCACCATTGCGTTCTGGACCACCGAATCTCTCGAACTCATGAACACCATGACTTACGGCGGCGTGGAGACCGCGCAGTATCCCTTACCTATCTACCGCATCTGGTTTCGGAAATTTTTTACTTACATCATACCCCTCGCGTGTGTAAATTACCTACCGGCACTGGCAATTCTCGAACGCGGCGACCCCATGGGATTGCCCGCTGTCTTGCAGTGGGTCGCGCCCCTGATTTGCATTGTCTTTCTCATTATCGCCCTCCAGATATGGAAAATCGGTGTGCGTCATTATCGCTCCACCGGAAGTTGAACAAACAGGATCACAAAGGAATTTTCCTTGAACAACACCACCTTATTTGACGCCGCGTATGCAAATCGCAAACGCCCCCTCCTCGAAAAAGTAATCGAGCAAATTCGACCGATTTACACAGAGGAAGAACTGACCGCGCTTCGCATTGACCCCATCAATCGCGCGATTCTCTCACAGCGTTCAGGCCGCGGTTTTGTCAATCGCGACCTGCTCGAAACCGTACTCGGCAACCTGCTCGAATGCGTCGCACCCGGTTCTCACAATGCATCTGAAGCCGCGCAGGCAACCCTGACTGAAAATATCGAAGAAATTACCGACCAACTCTACGCCATGATCTACCAATCGCTTCAAGCTGCACAGGGCGAAAACGGCCCAATAGAAGACGTGGCACTACAATCCGCCTTCGCGCTCATTTCTCGACTGCCCCAACTCAAAACCCGCGCACTCTGGAACCGCTTTGCATCACTCAAAGACCCCGCCGTGTGGGATGCGTATTTACGCAAAGTACACAACCTGGATAACAGCGACCTCGCCGTCCTCGCATTTGCGCCCGTCATTGACAAAGCTATTGAAGCGCGCACCTTTGATCTCTACGAAACATTTCTCGCCGAAAAAGACCTGCAATCTGCCTTCGCATATCAGATGCAACTCGTCGCCAGTGCGTATCCCGGATGGCGCGTCTTGTTTTATCACGACATCGCCAATGCCCTCACGCAAACTGGCGAGGTTGAAAATTTTGAATGCACGCCCATCCCTCTCTTGCCCCGTGCCATTTCAGAACTCGGCGGGCGTTATTATCAAGCCGATATCCACCCGGAAACCGTCATCGCAGACGCCAACTTTCTCGAACACCCGCACCGCGGCCTCACAACCGGTCAAACGGGTGTCATAGGCTATGGGTGCATCATCTATCCCTGCACACTCGGCGGATTGACGGGAAGAGCGCGACAACGACACCCCACCATTGGCAATTTTGTAAGAATAGGCACAGATGCCACCTTGCTCGGACCCGTCGTCATTGGCAACCGCTCCACGATCGGCAGCGGCACAGACATCTACGGCTATGTCGAAACGGGCACAGGCTGTCAAATCGCATCGTCAGTCGTACTCGGCACTGTGCGCTCTGGTTCCCGAGACCCGGGAAAAATCATCCTTGGAGATCACGTGCGCGTGGGCGACGGCACAATCGTTGAAAACAGCACCGAACTGGACCTCATCATTCCCGACAAATCCGAAATCCCCGCGCGTTCCCACATCGTCAACGACGGTTTTGGCAACCCCAAATACGCGAGAGAGTAAAAACAATCATCCCGTATCCTCAAACGGCATCACCGCTGACGCTTCATCAGAAGCATCAAAAGAAAGCACCCGATCGTACAGCGTTGGCCCATACAACTCGCGATAATACGCGAACAAATACTCATTGCAATAGCCCGCCCACTTGCCCCATCGCGCCTCGCCCCACTGGCATATCTTCGCATCTGAACCCGTTACACCATACCATTCTCGGGCAAATTTTCGCACCCAGGTATCAACGGGAACAGCATAGAGCCGATCCAGCGCGAACAGATCGATACACCGCGCAACCTTAATACCAACCCCACTGCCGGGCAGTGCGTGCAAATCATCAGAAACACCCCGCCAGGTATCCAGGTCTGCCCCATCGCGTATCGACTCGGCGATAAAACGCGCTGTTTCAGCCACCCGCTCCGAACGCCAGCCAAAACGGTGGCGCCTGTAAAACCCGCCATCCAACTCAGACAGTGCATCTGAATCTGGGAATGTCCAGTACGTCTCGCCTTCAAAAACTCGTCTCTCCCCCAGAGTTCGCGCAATAAACCCGATTCTCTTTTTAGTCAACGACATATGTGCTTGAACCGAGAGAACATAAGAAATAATACACTCGAATGGATCCTGGCGGACAAATTGTAGCCCCTTCAACAAATCCCGCGCCCTTCGCAAATAGGTATCCTCGCGCGGCACCCTGATCCGGGGCATGTGATTCAGTCTTAAATACCACCTCAAAAAATCATCAATCGCCATCTCGCCACAGTATGTAGCCACCTGCTCAGACGATGCGCGATATTGGATCTGGTCTCCCATTTGCCTCAGATGTACAACCACGCCATAAGCAATACCCTTCCACCATCCATCGACATCTCGTCCCCACCGAAACACCTGTCCCGATCCCAGTGTCAACCCTATATTAACCGATGTGCTCTCAAGCATGCCCTCAAAACAATGCATCGCCATAATCTAATCCTCTCCGATTGCGATATATATTGACAAAAACAAAAGTTTCTTTATGATAAGCGCGGTCAGCATTCAGCTTCTTTCAGGAGATCGAGAATGAGTACCCACGCGACATGGCATTACTTTGCACTCTGCCTTGCACTTATAACCTCATGTGCGTCCGCGCCTCGCGTTCAACAATCCCAGATTCAGCCACCTCAAACTTATCAGACAGAAATTGTCGCAACAACACCTGCCGATACCCTCTGGTGGGTGACATTTAACGACAGCCGTCTCGACAGCTTAATCGCGCAGGCACTCGCATACAACCACAACCTGCACGCTGCTGCAGCGCGCCTCAAAGCCGCACGCGCACAGGCCAAAATGGCCGGCGCCCCCCTATACCCGCAAATCAGCGCGGGATCATTGGGATTGAGACGCAAACAAAACTTCATCGGATTTCCCCTCCCCGGTCAGGCGCCTGGCGAGGTGCTCTCAAACACCAGCACCACCTATGGCGTTTCTATCAATGCCGCGTGGGAAATCGACCTCTGGGGGCAGCTTGGCGCAAGTGCTGCGGCTGCACAAGCCACCTATCAGGCAACACAGGCCACGTATCGAGGCGCACGCATGTCACTGGCTGCACAAACCGCTAAAGCGTGGTTTGCCACCATCGAAGCCAGGCGCCAACTCGAACTCGCACAGGCGACGTACGAAAACAGCCTCACCAACCACGAACAGGTACGCATGCGCTACGAACGGGGAGTGCGGCCCTCACTCGACATGCGCCAGAGCAAATCCGAACTCGCGTTATCGCAAGACCGCCTGCACCAGCGCGAACAACGCTATGAAATGACCATTCGCCAACTCGAAGTACTCATCGGTCGCTATCCCTCAGGCACATTCGCCATTGCCGGAGACCTCCCTCAAGTACCACATCCAGTGCCCGCAGGTCTCCCGGCAGATCTCATTTCCCGACGTCCCGACCTCATTGCAATTGAACGCCAATTTGCCGCGTCTCAGGCCAATCACAAAGCCGCCAAACGCCTGCGTTATCCGCGCATCAGCCTGACTGCTTCAAGCGGAACCAGCAGCGACGCATTAGGCAGCCTGCTCAATGGAGACTTCAGCGTGTGGAGCCTGATCGGCAATCTTACACAACCCCTCTTCCAGGGCGGGCGCATACAGGGCAATATCGACATGGCCAGTGCCAGAGAAACCGAAGCCGCTGCACTATTTGCCCAAACCGTTTTGCAAGCATATAGCGAAGTTGAAAATGCACTCTCAGCAGAAGCGCATCTGGCAAAACGCCAGGCCGCGCTGGAAACCGCCGCTGAACAGGCGCGGGAAGCACGGCGATTGGCAGAAGATAGATATTACAGAGGGCTTATAGACCTGTTGACCGTGCTTCAAACACGCAACACGGCTTACCTAACCGAAAGCCAATTGCTCGTTGTGCGCCAGCAACGACTCCAGACGCGCATTGATCTCCACCTCGCATTGGGCGGCGGGTTTCCCGACCGCGAAACCATAATAACACCATAACAAGGGAGGACCACACAGCTTCACCACGAAAAATAATCCAGAGCGGGTACAACGCCATAGAAAATCTCTTACCCGCTAATACCCACAACCCCCATTTTTTGCAACCGTCTTTTTTTCAGGAGGTACCCCGTGAATAACAACAAGCAAATCATCCTGGTAATTGGCATTGCAGCCATCGCAGTAGCCCTTCTTTTGTACATCGCGTTTTTGCCCAGCGAAGAGGAGATTATTCAAGAAAGTCCCTACGTCATGCAAATGGAGGAAGAAGCCAAACGCGATGATGCACTGATAGACTCTCTAAATACGGTGGTCGAAGGATTAAATGTCCGCATCGATTCTGTGCGTGCGCAAATGGATAGTACCAGCACGTCAAATAAAGTTTTGCTAACCACCCTCCATCGCCTTACCAATGAAATGAAAGAATACCGGCGTCTCACCACCACTCTGCGAGGTGACCTCGAACAGGTCACAGCCTCCCGCGACAGCCTTCGCAACAGCCTATTCGAACAAACCAATCGCCTTCAACGCGTAACAGAAGCCCTCGAAAAAGCTCATAAGGAAAGCCAAAAATTGCGCGAAGATCTTCAGGCTACCCAACAGGACCTTCAGGTCACCCAGGAAAATCTTGAGGTTACTAAGGAAGACCTTCAGGATGCCAAAGAAATTATCAGTTCAGTCCTCGTCTATATCGGCACTGAAGATAACCTGAAAGAACAGGGATATCTCCATACATGGCGAAGGATTCGTAAAAACTACAAAATTATAAATTTCCCCGATGTTGACAACACCGACGTTAAAAAAGTTGCCATTGGAGAAACCATTACCGTACAGGGCGAACTCGCCGCCGTGTGTGACGACCATGGCAAACTGGGCAAAGACAAAGAATACGCACTCGGCGAGGATAAAGAAGCCCAAACCCTCACCATCTCCTTTTCCGACCCCTTGCTCGTTGGTCAGCGCATTCTCATTGTGTTGAAAAATTAGATCGCGTGGCGTAACGAATTAGGGATAACATGACGGGCTTTCACTACATTGGAGGGTTGAGAATCGCAACCCTCCTTTGTTTTTTCTTTACACTGGATCGGCCAGAATGTGCAGACGGCGTGCGTCCGGGGTATCAGGTGGTCAGTCGGGCAGAGATCGTAGAGGCGATGCGGCAATGTGACAATTACGACCCGACAGCGACGACCAATGGTGCGCGTTTCCAGGCAGATGTGGTATCTTATCTCGCGCGAAAGGCACAGGAGCGCGATCCGCAGGGACTGCCGCTATTTATCGGGTACGAAAACTGGTTTCGGGCATTTATGGAAGTAACTGCACGCCCGGCAGACGCGATGCCCCAGTACGCGCAACTACTCTATCAATACAAACAGAATATAGAAGTAGAATATCGAATAGATCGGGTCATCCGCGAGATAGTGGAAGCCCCAACGCCAGACCTGGCAGTGACTGTACGAATCTGGTGGAAGGACCAGCCCGGCAAGCCAGATCGGTATTCGTACATGGATACGCTTTCGACCCCACATCTCAGAGTAACCAATCAGCGGGTGATGTCCTGTCGATTGCTGGACTTTAGAAATTGGGTTGCTTTTGACGAGATGGAAGGGTTTACAGGCCGTCCAACATCCGGCATACTGGGCTTTCTTTTTCACATTATTGGCGAGGCGCGCGTTTTACAGTCCCGCATGGCAATTTCAAAAGACGGCCTCCAGATCTCTCGAGTAACAGCCAGAAAGGGATTCCTGGAAAGGATAGTCACAGTGACCATATATCCCGATGGAAAGATGGAGATAGATGTCCCACCCGACCGGTCCGATCTCATAGAACTGAAAAAACAAATCATGCAGCCACTGGAAATTGAGTATGCGGAGTTATCGGGCGATAGATGATGGATTAAGAGATAATATGACGAGCTTTCACTACATTGGAGGGTTGAGAATCGCAACCCTCCTCTGTTTTTTCTTTTTTTCGGACCGGCCAGCATGTGCAGACGACGTGCGTCCGGGGTATCAGGTGGTCAGTCGGGCAGAGATCGTAGAGGCGATGCGGCAATGTGACAATTACGACCCGACAGCGACCACCAATGGTGCGCGTTTTCAGGGGGAGATGATCCTTTATCTCGCACAGAAGGCAAGAGCGCGCAATCCGCAGGGACTGCCGCTATTTATCGGGTACGAAAACTGGTTTCAGGCATTTATGGAAGTAACTGCACGCGCGGAAGACGCGATGCCCCAGTACGCGCAGTTATCCTATCAACACAAACAGAATATGGAAGTAGATTATCGGGTAGATCGGGTCATCCGCGAGATAGTGGAAGCCCCAACGCCCGAACTGGCAGTAAATGTGCGAATTTGGTGGGAGGACCAGCCGGGGAGGCCAGATCGGTATTCGTACATGGATACGCTCTCGACGCCGCATCTCAAAGTAACCAATCGGCGGGTGATGACCTATCGACTGCTGGATTTTGGAAATTGGGTTATCTATGATGAGATCAACGGGCTTACAGGCCGCCCAACATCCGGCATCCTGGGCTTTCTTTTTCGCATTATCGGCGAAGGACGCATTTTACAGACTCGCATGGCAATTTCAAAAGACGGCCTCCAGGTCAATCGAGCGATAGCCAAAAAGGGATTCATCAAAAGGATAGACACAGTAACCGTATATCCCGATGGAAAGATGGAGAAAGATTTTCCACTCAACCGACCCGACCTCCTGGAAATTGCTAAGCGAATCACCCAGCCACTGGAAATTGATTACGCAGAGTTATCGGGTGATAGATAATGAACAAGAGAACAGCATGAACGAAGCTACTGCACGGTTAAAAATCAATAAACTACTCGAATCAGCGGGATGGCGATTTTTTGACGAAGGAGACAAACCCGCCAATATTCGTCTCGAAGCGGGTGTTGAGATTAACACCCTCGGCGACAACTTCGAGAAAGCCCGCAAAGGATATATCGACTTTCTCTTGCTGGACGACAGGGGATTTCCGCTCATCGTACTGGAAGCCAAGGCAGAAGAGAAACAGCCACTGGCGGGAAAGGAACAGGCGCGAAAGTACGCTCGCTCACAGAACTGCCGCTTCGTTATCCTCTCCAACGGAAATCTCCACTACTTCTGGGACCTCGACCGGGGCAACCCCTACATCATCACTGCATTCCCAACGCCGGATTCAGTCACAGGCTACCAGAAGACAGCGCCCAATCCGCAACGTCTGATAGATGAACGTGTCAGCGACGACTACATCGTCCTCACCCAACGCCCCAACTATGTGTCAGAAGCCGCATGGAAAAACGAAGCCGAACGCTCCGCCTTCATTAACGCCAACAAACTGCGCTTCCTCCGCTCATATCAATTACAAGCCGTCCACGCCCTGCAACGCGCCGTGAAGGACGGCAAAGACCGCTTCCTATTTGAAATGGCTACTGGCACGGGCAAGACACTCACCGCTGCCGCCATCATCAAGCTATTCCTGCGTTCTGGCAATGCCAACCGCGTGCTCTTCCTGGTAGATCGCCTCGAATTGGAAGACCAGGCCAAAAAGGTCTTCACCGAATTGCTCTCAGCCGATTTTGAGACAGTCATTTACAAAGAGAACCGCGATGACTGGCGACGAGCCGAGATTGTGGTCAGCACGGTCCAATCCTTCCAATTCGACAACAAGTACCAGAAAATCTTCTCACCCACGGATTTCGATTTCGTCATCTCCGACGAGGCACATCGCTCCATCTCGGGCAATGCCCGTGCCGTATTCGACTATTTCGTCGGATACAAACTCGGCCTGACCGCAACACCCCGCGACTATCTGCGCGGCGTCAAAACATCTGACCCAGCAATACGCGACCCGCGCGAGATTGAACGGCGTCTGCTACTCGACACTTACCGCACCTTTGGATGCGAGAGCGGACAACCCACCTTTCGCTATTCCCTACTCGATGGGGTAAAAGATAACGTCTTAATCAACCCAACCGTTGTTGACGCTCGCACCGATGTCACAACACAACTCCTCTCTGAGCAAGGCTTCGTCGTCTCGTTCACCGATACCGAGGGCGAAGACCACGAGGAAACCTACAAACAGCGCGAGTTCGAGAAACGATTTTTTTCCAACGCCACCAACGTGCTTTTCTGCAAAACCTTTCTCGAAAACGCCCTGCGCGATCCCGTCAGCGGTGAAATTGGCAAGTCCATCATCTTCGCCGTCAGCCAGAACCACGCCGCCCACTTAACCAACATACTCAACGAAATGGCCCATCGGATGTTTCCCGGCAAGTACCAGTCCGACTTCGCCGTACAGGTCACATCACTCATACCGGACGCACAACAATTCACCATCAACTTTGCCAATAATAACCTGCTCGGCACCGCCAACTTCCTACCTCAATACCGCACCAGCAAAGCCCGCGTATGCGTCACCGTCGGCATGATGACCACTGGCTACGACTGTCCAGATATCCTCAACCTCGGCTTATTTCGCCCCATCTTCTCACCCACAGACTTCATCCAGATCAAAGGCCGCGGCACGCGAAAGCACGATTTCCGCGACCTGCTCTTAGACGACAGCCACAAGGACCGCATCGCGCACCCTGAGAAAACCGCCTTCAAACTCTTTGACTTCTTCGGCAACTGTGAATACTTCGAAACCGAATTCAACTACGACGAAATCCTGGAATTACCTGCGTACAGGCACACTAAAAAAAGTGAAGGAGACCCTGACCCAACCCTACCTATTGGCGTGTACGAGTATCCGGGCGAAGACCTACTCTCTAAAATTTCCGAAGAAGACATAGGCTACGACGGCATGAAAATTGACCGCATGTTCTTCGACAAATTCGCAGACACAGTGCGCGAAGATCAAACCATAGTAAAAGCCGTTGAAGCCGGACAGTGGGATCGCGTAATCGACTATGTGAACCGCGAAGTCTTTGATAAGCCCGAGGAATACTATACCCTCAACAAGCTCCGCCAAGCAGCAGCCGTAGATCGTCGTCTGACCCTGCGCGAGATATTGGAAAAAGTCTTTGACCTCATCCCACATTTCAAGTCTAAGGACGAGTTATTAGAAGAGGAATTCAACAAATTTGTCGCCGACAACAAACCGGAAGACGCCCATTCCATTCCCGCCCTCAAGACCTATTTCAAAGCTTACCTCACCAGCGATCAGATCCGTCTCATCATCGAAAACCGCGCATACACAGAACTCGCCACCAACCCGGTCTTCTCTATCCGCGACTTCCGTGCTGTGCCAGAGAAGTATCGCACACTCATTCCTGAGTATGTCAAAGATTATGTGTCATTGAATCAGTTTGTTGCTTGAACTGGGATGATCCACGAAGGGACACTAAGGGGCACAAAGGACACCCAGATGCATGAAGGGGGATGTGAAGAAGAAAGAGAGCAAGAAGCCAATTTAGGGGGAGGAGAGAAGGAGCGTGTGAAATATGTCAGAGTTGATTTTGAAGGAAGAAGTGTACGCTGTGGTAGGCGCTGCTATTGAAGTGCATCGCGAACTTGGCCCCGGGTTTCTGGAAGCTATCTATCAAGAGGCAATGGAAATCGAATTGAGTACAAGAGGAATACCATTTGATGCTCAGAAACCAATTCAGGTTCGGTACAAAGGCCAGATACTCAATAAAAAATACGTTGCCGACCTGATCTGTTTTGACCTGATTATTGTTGAACTCAAAGCACTTAATCGTCTCTCTGGAAATGAACAAGCTCAAATTCTCAACTATCTGAAAGCAACCGGCTTCAAAGTGGGTGTTCTTATCAACTTTGGCAGCCATGGTAAACTGGAATGGAAACGGTTTGTAAAATGATCCACTAAGAACACGAAGATGCACGAAGAAAAACCCTTGATGACTCTTTGTACCCTTCATAACCCTTCGTGTCCTTAGTGTCCTTCGTGGATAGATAATGACTTAAAGGAAGTCCCATGCTCGATACAGACACCAAACGCCGTATTGACACCGCCCGCGATATTCTGGTGGGCAAAGTACCCGATCCCAAGAGTCAGGTTGAGCAAATTACCATTGCGCTGATCTACAAATTCATGGACGACCTGGACGCCGAAAGCGAAGAACTCGGGGGAGAACGCCAATTCTTCGCCGGAGAGTTCGCCCGTTTCGGTTGGGCAAAACTGATGCGCTCTGGCCTGGGTGGACACGAAATGCTCAACCTCTACGCCGATGCCATTACCAGAATGCCAGAAAACCCCGGTATTCCACTTCTCTTTCGAGACATCTTTAAGAATGCTTTCTTGCCCTACCGCGACCCCGAAACCCTGCGCGCCTTTCTCAAAATCATTGACGAGTTTGAGTACGACCACTCCGAGCGACTCGGCGACGCCTTCGAATATTTGCTCTCTGTACTCGGTTCGCAGGGAGATGCCGGACAATTCCGCACACCGCGCCATATTATCGACTTCATCGTCACTATCATCGACCCCAAAAAAGACGAAAGCGTACTCGACCCAGCCTGCGGCACCGCCGGATTTTTAATCTCATCCTACAAGCACATACTCAAAGCCAACACCAATGAGCAGGGCCTAATTACGCTTACACCGGATGAACGGGGGAGACTGGCGGATAATTTTAAGGGCTACGACATATCACCCGATATGGTACGCCTATCACTGGTAAATATGTACCTGCACGGTTTTGCCGATCCGCATATCTCTGAATACGACACCCTGACCAGTGAGGAATATTGGAACGAATACGCCGATGTAATCCTCGCCAACCCACCATTCATGTCGCCGAAAGGGGGCATCCGTCCGCACAACCGATTCTCCGTACAGTCCAGACGCAGCGAAGTGCTATTCGTCGATTACATGGCCGAACATCTAACGCCTTCAGGACGCGCCGGTATCATCGTACCCGAAGGCATCATCTTCCAGAGCCAGAACGCGCACAAGCAACTCCGCAAAATGCTGGTGGAAGAATATCTCGTCGCCGTCGTCTCACTCCCCGCTGGCGTGTTCAATCCATACTCAGGCGTCAAGACTTCCATTCTCATACTGGACAAAGTACTGGCGAAAAAGACCGACCACATCGCTTTCCTCAAGGTAGAAAACGACGGCTTTGATTTGGGCGCACAACGGCGGGAGATTGACAAGAACGACCTGCCGCAAGTAGCAGAGGAACTTTGCGAATATCTCGCACGACTGCGAGCAGGCGAAACAGCAGATGACCCCCAACTCACACTAAATGTCGCAGAACCACACGCGCAATACACAACCGATAAATCCATCACACACGGACTCGTCGTTGAAAAATCAAAAGTCGCAGAGAGCGAAGAGTATAACTTGAGCGGAGAGCGGTATCGGAGAGGTGAAGTTCGTCTATCGCAATTTCCCATCGTACCATTGGGTGAAGTGGCGGAAGTCATTTCTGGACAATCACCGCCCGGAAAGTCCTACAATGATACTGGGGTAGGGACGCCGTTCTATCAAGGCAAAACTGAGTTTGGACAAATGTTTATCGGGAAACCCACAAAATGGACGACGGACCCGCGAAGATTTGCTGAGAAAGGCGATATTCTCATGTCCGTGCGTGCTCCTGTTGGACCTGTCAACCTAACAACACAGCGTATCTGTATCGGACGGGGACTCGCCGCCATTAGACCAATCAGGAGTCGGCTACTCACGACCTATATCTTCTATGTTCTCCATAGCTTGGAATCAGAAATAACCGGAAGCACAGGATCAGCATTCTCATCAATAAACAAGAGCGACATCCAGCGTATCCAAATCCCCTTACCGCCGCTCGAAGTGCAGCGGGAAATCGTCTCGGAAATAGAGGGCTATCAGCGAGTGATTGACGGGGCGAGAGCGGTGGTGGAGAACTATCAACCGCACATTGCGATTGATCCCGAGTGGCCGATGGTGACAATTTCAGAACTCACGAAACCAGAATATGGCTTTACCGAAAAGGCAGATGACCAAGGAGATGCCAGATTTGTTCGCATTACAGACATCTCTGAAGATGGAACGCTTCGTTCAGAGGAGCCTAAGTTCATTACTTTGACAAGTGAGGCGCAAAAATCAATACTTGAAAAGGGGGATATCCTCGTCGCTCGAACCGGAGCGACCTATGGCAAGACAATGATATTCGAGGAGGAATATTTGGCGGTCTTCGCTTCTTATCTGATTCGACTCCGCTTTCCATTAGAGCGCGTTCATCCAGGTTACTATTGGGCATTTACCCAAAGTGATACTTATTGGGATCAGGCAAAAACTCTGGTGACTGGTGGAGGACAACCACAGTTCAATGGCAATGCTATAAAACAAATTAGATTCCCGCTCCCATCCCTCGATATTCAACAAGCCATCGTCACCGAGATCGAAGCCGAACAGGCACTGGTGGATGCGAACCGGGGTTTAATTGCGCGATTCGAGAAAAAGATACGGGATGCGGTGGGAAGGGTGTGGGGAGAGTGAGGCCAAAAATTGGCTTGCCAATAAACTGGAAGAATTGCTGAAAGCCAAACCGTTTGGAGCGCATTTACACAAACAAAAAAAAAGACACAATGGCTAAATTTGAGTTCACGCTGAAAGATCCAGCTCGAGGCTATCTAGCCGAAAATGTACGGCAAGGAGAAAAACCTGCGTTTTATGTGATGGATTTTGCAACTTCTTCAGAGTGGGACAAGTTTGAGATATTGGCTGGTCTTGTTGATGAGTTTTTATCCAAACTGCCTTCCGATTCTTCAGTTGACCCCTCTCAGACCAATCACATGCTTTTTGTTTCGCACCCGGATGGCCGGGTTCAGGCTTATATAGACGAGCTAAAATTTATCCCGTCAGCCAAACTCAGAGGATCAATGAAAAAAGGAGATCTTATAAGAAAGAGCGATATAGCAGGCATAGAATCGTTGGAACTTGTCGTGGATACACCCAATGATGCTAATGTCATAGATATCAATGATGCTGATATGATAGATATACCCAATGATGCTGGTATCATATTTGTCTTTTCGCACAGATGGAGAAAAGCAATTTTTTTTGATCATACCCCTTTATGGCCTCCTCATCATAAGCGTGAATATAAGATCAAAGTGCAATTAGGCAGTCTATTAGAATATACTGTATTTGAGGAAAGGCATAGAGTTTCGGCAGAAATCCATGCCGCGCTGCACAAAAAAGGATGGTTTCCATTTATTGGACTGTCCGAAGAAAATCTGAATACGTTAATTGAGTGGACAAAAGACCCAAAGTTTGGTCCAGATGAGGATGGATTTGTTGATATAGTTGTCTCAGACGTTCAAGGTCGCTGTGATAAAATGCTGGATGGGTGGAAAAACAAATCTTCTTTTCTCGAACATCGGGAAGATTTAGCGTATGGCGTTGAGAAATTCAAAGAAGGAGACTGGAGGGGGTGCATACAAACACTATATCCAAAAATAGAAGGTATAATCCGATCACATGGATTACAAAAAAGGGCAAGAGATCCTCGTGGTGAGGACCTTAGAAAAATTGCGGTGCAAGATGACATAGAAAAACCTCTGAGTATTCTTTTGCCATATCAGTTTTCGGAATACCTGAAAGAATTTTATTTTAGAAATTTCAAATCTTCTGAGACAAGGGCAAAGTTATCTCGCCATAGTATAGCACACGGAGTTTCAGACCCATCGGAATATAATAGCAAAAATGCGGTTATTGGAATCCTGATTTTGGAACAATTGTTTTATTTGTTCGCGCCTGATAAATCTTCAGAAAAGCAGTCTTAAATCCATATTTAAGAAACCATACGACTGTAGTAGGGCGATTACACGCAACATAGATTGGTCTATCAGGAGAGAATCACATGGTAACAGTCACTTTTGAACTACCAGAAGATGTGCTTTCGTCGGTACTGAAAGATCCCAATCATTTCACCCGGGAATTGCGTCTGGCTGCCGCTGTGAAATGGTACGAGATGGGAGAGGTTTCTCAAAGTCGGGCGGCTGAGATTGCGGGACTATCCCGCAGTGAGTTCATTGAGGCACTGGGCCGGTTTGAGGTTTCAACATTCCAATATAGTGTGGACGAAATAGCAGAGGAAGTAAACAGTGAGTGAGGGGTGGATACTCAATGCCTCGCCGATCATTACCCTTGCCTGAGCTATGCAGGTCTGCTCAATTCGTCCGAGCCGTGCTTAAACAGGTCGCTGGGGAGGATTGGCAATAAGTAGCGTAGGCAAATTAAGACCGATTGGCCTTTCGTGAGTTGATTGAGCGATTTAAAAAGAAAATACAGTATGCGGTAGAATGGGTGGATGAGATGAGTTAAAAAACGTGAATCCATCGAAATGTAGCGAACTTCAATCCTGCAACTTCCTATACGCCTATTTCAAGAGTTGATAAATCTGTCAAAATCGATATCTGGCTGCCCCTGACGAGCGTAGTATGATGAAAAACGCGCCACAATATCCTTCACAAAAGATAGCGAGATTTGTATTTCAGGAGGGGTGTGGAATTTTTCTTGGAATTGCTCAATTTCCAACGTGAAGAGTTTTCTGAAATTGAGGAAACCTCCTTCAAAGAAATCCGTCTTAGGAAGCCAGTGATGATAGGCTGATTTGTTATTCCCGAACGCTCGTTTCAACTCTCCCTTTTTGGTGTTACTCAGATCTGTATCATTAAACCATGGAAATAACGTCGTTCCAAGATCAACTTCGACAATAAGAATCCTGTCAGTATTACGGCTGCCATCTTCCCTCACGACAAGGTCGCAGGCTGGACTCATGACAGCAAACCACTTCCCACTTTCCTTTTCTTTAACAAGGCTACCAGTCCGGATGTCGTCATTAAGCGGAGGATGCAGATAGACTTCTTCGGGAAAACAACTGTCTGCGTCATCTTCAAGAAGCTGGAGCAGATGATTCAGCGTGTGCCGAAGAAGAGCCTTTTCAGTTCTGGAAGAATCGTCCTCACCATAATGTATCCATTTATCTATCTGTGGGAGGAGATTTCCCAAAAATACTTGGCTCAATGTTTGTTCGATGATGCCCCTGCCGCCCATGATGCGGGTCAGTCCTGTGTTATAGATATTCCAAAATCTGTCCAACAAATCATCGTATCCTGCTCCAATGTCCCCTTTTTTGAAAACTTTTATATGTGCAAAATCCGTGTTGACAGGGGTTCCAGATAAAATAAAGACTGGAATCCGGAACTGTGAATCTTCGATTTTACGTATAACCTGATTGCCTTCATCACCCTGATCCCCGAGCTTCAGGTCAATAATCGCACCGTCGAAGGAATTGTCAAGGCACTCGAAAGCCGCACTGACATCCTTGCATTCGACGAGTTCGACTTTGCGCTGCTTTTCATTTTCGTATCTTTCGACAGTATCTCTACAGGTAGATAGATCCTGTTCATCATCCTCAACTATAAGCAGTCGCAACACACTCATTCCTCATCCTCCGTTTTAGGTTGTAACCTGAACCAAGCTCCTTCTTGAGACTCAAAAGCTTTCAATTCAAGATCGTTACGTGCGGCAGCCTCACCTGCAATTGCCAGCCCCAGACCCGTACCAGATGGTTTGGTGGTAAACTCAGGTTCAAAAATCACTTCACTTGCAATGTGGTCAGGTTCAATACCTGGCCCGGTGTCATGATAATCAATCTGAAGAAGAGAATTCTTGTTCGTTGCGAGTTCAATAATGATTTTTCGCTTGGGCGTATTCTTTTCGTTCATCCAGTACAGACTGTTGTCCACAAGATTTGTGAAAATCGCACTGATATCTTGACGCCAAGAGGAAAATCTAAAGTCGTCGGATCCTGTAACTTCAGCGATTACCTTCTGAGACTTCATTTCTTGTTCAAAGACAGCAAGCACGTTTTCTATCTCTTTCTTCAGCGCAAGCGGCTCTTTTTTAGAGCGCTTCCCCGCTGCCAGAGGATCAAGTTTGTTGAAGAGATTGACGAAAAACTCTGCATTCATGCCTATGCCCTCAACAATTGACAGAGATTTCTCAAGATTTTTTAAATTCTCAGTTTTCCGAAATGATTTGTACCAGTATCGGAGGTTTGGTATCTGGTTTCGGAAATAATTGAGTGGCCGTCTGCCTTCATGAAGGATCACGTTAATGATTTTCCCCAAGGTGGCCTGTCCCTGATAAATAGCAACAGCTTGGCGGATTTCAGCGGCAATTTTATTTTTTTCTTCCTCTTCCCGACTGATGATATCAATAATTTTATCAGAGATGCTTTGGTCAACTCCGGATTTGGTAAGTCTTTCCAAGACATCCCGTTTTAGTTCATCAAACAAAAAAAGGCGTTCTAACTCACGTTCGACTTTGATAACAGGCCTGCTCAGACCTGCCTTCATTCTGTAATCGAACCGTCGCGTTTCGAGTTCAGCGATGACCTTTGTAGTGATTTCTTTGAGATGACCAAAGGCCGAATTTTCTCTGAGTCCATCGCGCGCACTTTTTTCAATCAGACCGGATTGCTCATCTGACTGAATTTGCACGTATCCGATTGCTTGGTTGCTGCCGATTCTGAGTGATGGGTTTTGGACGCGCTGCTCGTTCAGTTTCAACCAATCAAAGTCTGGATCGCCCATCGGCCGGATACGAAATCCGTTCCGATAAACACCTATGCCGTTGGAGGCGTTAAGAAGTTGCCTTGCTTGAAGTTTTCCGACATAGTTGCCGGATTCATCCTTGAGACCGCGGCCTATCAAAGAATCAATAGCATCTTTGTCTCGGTCATACACTCGTACATCAATATCAAGCTCACCGCATCCGGTAGGCCCGCCAGTATCGAAAGGAATATTCTCGTCGGCGGTGTTACGAGCCTTCTGTGATGAATAAGTCAGGGTGCCATTGCCGTCAGCACCAATTTTGCCAGCTATCTTATAGTCAAAGAGATCGAAGATCGGAAATGACTCGATAGTTTCACTAATATCCTCTACATCAGGAAAGCCTTCAACCTTCAGAATTATACAAAAGTCATCATCGCTAAGAGTAGCACTTACAGGCGATTTCAGTTTTTTCAGCTCAAAACGAAGTTTTTCGAACTGTTTCTTGTCCCAGTCAGCAAGAAGCTCAATATCCCCAGCCATAGTCAGTTGTGTACCCGGCGATTCGGATACCTCAGTAGTTTCAATGAGGATCTCCACATCATCCAGATATTCGGCATCCTCGAAGTTCCCCCACTCGACATAGACCGTTGTTTTTTCGCCTTCAGCAGTCACTGTTTCGAGAAACAAGTCTGTACCGAGGATGGATGCGGCGTAGCGCCCTACCCCTTTACGTCCCTGCATAACCCTTCCGGAAGGACTCGTGCGCCGATCAAGTTTGTCTCGGGTTGACGGCACCATCCACTTGTTAATGACAGTATCCCTAGACATCCCGTGACCATGGTCTGAGATAATGATGGAATATCCGCTGTGGTCAGGGTTGGCCATAAATTTGATATTTACATCAGGAGAATCGGCGTCATAAGCGTTCTTCACCAGTTCTACGACCGCCGCATAGACATCCTGAATCAGATCACGGCCAATGGTCAGGATATGCCGACCAGCCGGTCTTATTCTGTATGTTCCGCTTGTGCTCATAACCAGACCTCCTGCAATTTATCAGCTATTTTCCGTGCCAGAAGCACAGGCACTGCATTGCCGATCTGACTGAAAGCAGGCGTGCGTCCGGGAACATCTCTGACGCTCTCAAAATAATAATCATCTGGGAATGTCTGCAATCGCGCAGCCTCTCTGGGTGTGATTGATCGATTCTGATTAATGTCCGGATGAATATAATAGTGACCGTCCTTGGCGATATGGGCAACTACAGTATGAGAAAATGGCAGATCCCCAGCGACGACTTTGAACCTATCCAGAAACGAGTTTCGATGTCTATGTGTTTTCAGGCGATCCGGAAGCATATTGTAATTCAGACGAGTCTTTTTTTTATTCCATTGATCAACAGCGATCCGGTAAATTTCGAGGTCTTGTTCCGTATTAGGTCTCGCTTGGTGCCAAGTGACCGGAAGATCGTCATTTCTTATGCCTGCCTCATACTGATATGTTCCATAATATGGTCTGACATTACATGGCCCCGGGACACCTTCACCTGCGGCAATGGTAGGAAGGTCGCAGAATATTTCTCTGACACAGGTATCAGGATTCCACTCGTCTGGCTCTAGATAAAAATCAGTCTCTTTACCTCTTCTTCCGACAAGAATTATTCTTTTTCGTCTCTGTAGGACACCATAATTCTCCGCTGACAGATTCAGAAAATCGGTTTTATAGTCACATTCACGAAAAAGGCTTAGCATGGCGTCAAAATAGCGGCTGCCATCCTCATTTCTTGCAGATAGAAGACCGGTGACATTTTCGAAGACAAAGTATAATGGTTTGTACCTCTTCAAAAATTCGGCGTAATAGTTATACAGATAGTTACGCTTATCTCCCTTCATACTATTCAAGTCACGAGAACGACCTATTAGGGAATAGGCTTGGCAAGGAGGCCCACCGACAATCAAATCAAGCCTACAATTATCCAGTAGAGCGTCAACCCGCCGAAAAATATCCGGCAGTTTTTTGTCACCTATCTCGGCATCGATGACTGATTCGATAATCTGTTCGGGAACTTGTTCATAGAAATCTGGACGGCTCAGTGTTCCATTCAGATAATCTGCATACAGTTCTATCCGGTCACGATCCTTCAACCAATGGTATGCCATCCGTGTGCGTAGAGTGAAACATGCCGCTTTATCTGATTCAATGTGTGCGACAGGCTCAAATCCCGCTTGTATAAATCCCTCAGACAGCCCTCCAGCACCTGCGAAAAGATCCAGAAATTTTAGACCCTTATTCATGCTGTGATTTCCATATTGCTTGCCTAACCGTTTTAGACTTTTGGGTGCCGGGTTTCGGCATATTAATCCTACCTAACAAAGATGCCAGTATAACCAAACGGCTTCGACTTTGCGGCACCCTTGGGTTTATCGCGCATCCGTGCGTAGATTTCCGCCAGCAGGTCACGCAGTTCCTGAGCGATTTTTGGATGAGGGTCGCCTGTGAGAGCTTTGCAGGCCAATTGCTCTGCCAGGCGTGGTTTATTGCAGTCCAAAGCCAGCCAACCAGCACTGCGATGCAGTACTGAATACCTCGGCTCAACAGGCTCGGTTATCTCATCAAGGGCCTTAAGCTCCAGGTCCAGTGCTTGCTCAAACAACTCTGCCGCCTGTTTCTCATTCCCTCGTCGCCGTTCTTGATCAGCGAAAAACGCCACTTCCATAGCCTTATTGTGGAACTTATCAAGAGCACTCATTTTTTCAGCCTATGGATAATTCACCCCTATCGCTCGCACGGACTAATGATATGGTGCAGTACTGGCAAAATCAAACGGATAGGAGACCGCTACCCCTAAGAAAGAGATAGACCAAATCCTTGCCTACAAGTCTCGTGTAAGCAGGAACGATTGAGACAATTGTGACGGAATGCTGAGGATCATAAGCCGAATATAACTCATTCCCTTCTAAAAGAAAATACTCCATACTTGATCTTTGTGCAAGATCAAACTATACTTATGTGCAGTAGTTTTTGTCTATTTCAAGTGGCACACAGGAGAATTGTATGTCGCGCAAAAGCACTATTGAGTGGACCAACGGCACATGGAATCCGGTCACTGGCTGCACAAAAGTAAGTGCGGGTTGCGACCATTGCTATGCCGAGCGATTATCGGAGCGTTTCCGCGGCGTTAAGGGAAACCCTTTTGAAACGGGTTTTGACCTCACACTTCGTCCCGAACGCCTTGAGCAACCCAGGCACTGGCGACGTCCGCAACTCATCTTTGTTAATTCGATGAGCGATCTGTTCCATAAGGACATACCAACTCAGTACATCCATCGTGTATTTGATACGATGGAACAGGCGGATTGGCACATCTATCAAGTGCTGACCAAGCGCAGTTCGCTGATGCGCGATTTTGTCTATCAACGCTATGGGAGCCTGTCCGCTCCGCCACATATCTGGCTCGGTGTCTCTATCGAAGATGCCGCAGCCATGACGCGCCTGCGGCACTTGAAACAGACCAATGCCTCAACGCGCTTTGTTTCATTCGAGCCGTTACTCTACGCGCTTGGTACAGTGGATCTTACAGATATTCATTGGGTAATCGCAGGAGGCGAGAGCGGACCAGGGGCGCGTCCGGTCAAAGTAGAGTGGCTACGTGAATTGCGCGATCAATGTCAGTCGCAAAATGTCGCTTTCTTCTTCAAACAATGGGGTGAGCGCACGCCCAAGGCTGGCGGCAATACGCTGGATGGAAGACAATGGCAGGAATATCCCGATATAAAACACAATCAAATACTCGGCACTTCATTACAAGTGGCTGGCGCGCCAAGCGAGGAGTGAAAGCGATGTTGAAACGCTTGCAGATACGAAATTTTCGCTACTTGACCTGAAAAAACCATGAATGACACCCATTTTCACCTCTCTATTCACTAATATTTGACAATTTACCATGAATAGAACCCATTTTTGCCCGTCTATTCACTGAAATTTGGAAATTTATCATGAATGACATCCATTTTCACCTCTCTATTCACTAATATTTGACAATTTATCGTGAATAAGGTATTCTAATAATATGGCAAGCACACAACCGACAAAAAACCGCATCCAGACTCTGAAACGAGAGTACGATACCTTGCGTCAGGGTAAAGAATCGCTACTGTCGATGATTGACGAAGTAGAGGTACCCGAGAGCGTGTACAACTCGAACGCCATTGAAAATTCCACCCTCACCCTCAATGAGACAGAGAAAATCCTGTTGGAGCAGATGTTATCTCGGAATGTATCTGTGCGGGAAGTCTTTGAAGCGAAAAATCTGGCTCGTGTCACAGAATATAAGCGCAACAGAGCGAAAGATAGCGAACTGAACAAAGACCTGATGCTACTCTTACATCAGATGCTTATTGGCGGCATTAACGATGATATTGCAGGTCGCTTTCGCCAGCAGGGAGAATACGTGCGGGTAGGCACTCATATAGCGCCGGCACCCGAGCATGTGGAACGAATGATAGATAATATCCTCGTTGAGTATTCCAGTGACCTCGACACCTACTTTCTGGATAAAATTGCCCGATTTCATCTGGATTTCGAGACCATCCATCCCTTTTGCGACGGCAATGGCCGCATAGGGCGGGTCATTATCAACTTTCAACTCCTGCAACTCGGTCTGCCGCGCCTTATCATCCGCAACTCGGAGAAAGAAACGTACTATCGGGCATTCAGAGACTACGAAGATAACAGAACGACCAGGACGATGGAGGGAATTCTATCACTGGCTCTCACAGAGTCGCTACACAAGCGCCTGAGCTATTTGAAGGGAGAGGCAATCATCAAGCTATCGGATTATATCAGACAGAATGGACTTTCGGCACCCGCTGTCACCAACGCCGCCCGCCGCCAGACTATTCCCGCTTTCCGTGAGAAAGGAGTGTGGAAGATCGGCCAAGAGTTCGTTCCATAGTGAAGAGTGAATAGATTTCCCAATCAAGCCATCGGCCTTTTCGACAAATCCAATTCCGCAGAATCGCGTGGGATCGCAAGCTCAGCCCCTGGCCTGGACGGCTCCATGAAGGTAATGGCCTCATAAAAGTCGTCTAGCGCGACAAATACGCCGTTTTTCTGCGCCCACCTTCGCATCCGCTGGTTGCAGGAATGCTTCCAGGAAAGGATCTCCACCCGCCAGCCGCGCTTGTGCATGCGCTCCAATGTACTGTGAAAACCCGCGCCTTCCAGATAACCTGCCCCATCGCCCGTCAACAACACCACAATACCCGGATTGCCGTTGTAATCCAGCGCATCTTCCAGCATCCGCAACTGCAATACCCGATCGGGCATTTCCTGTTCGCCACGCGCAGAGTCGCCGCGATCAAATAGATGAACTTCCACCCCCTTGCTCTCCATCCGATTCCACAACTGGCGCATCTCCGGCGGCACAGAGCCAGCGGCAAGTGCCTTCTTCAAAGGACGGTCGGCATGCGCCAGGCGCAGTATATTGTCAACGTTGATACGCACGCGATAACGGGCATTGGGGCCTTCGCGTCGTTCCTGTGCCAACCGTTGTGCCTCATGGAAGATATTGGAGTTATCCCAATAAATGAAAACACTGTCCATGCCGAACCACCTATTATTATCTTATAAAATTTGAAATACTACCTGCTCACATTACATCACGTCGGAACATTCGGCTCTGCCTTGGTCATAACCTCCAGCACAGCGGTTTTGCCCTCTCTATTCGCGGCGAGTGCGCGGTGGATCGCGGGGGCGAGTTCAGCGGGCGTATCCACGCGCTCTGCCTGTGCGCCCAACCCCGCGCTCACCTGCGTGTAATTCCCGCTCAACTCATTGCTCCCAAAGCGATCTGAAGCATACGGCATATGCGAATCGTACTTCGTCATCACCCCATTATTGAGCACAACCGTAAAAATCGGAATCTCTGCCCGAACAGCCGTCTCCAGATCCAGCCCCGCCATCCCAAATGCGGCATCGCCCATCAAATTGATCACCTGTTTCTCCGGCGCGGCCAACTTCGCGCCCACTGCCAAGCCCAGGCCATATCCGAGCTGCGTTGACTTGCCCCAGCCCAGGTACCCGCGCGGCGTCACGGGTTTCCACGTCGGAACGAGTTGATCCCGCGGATAACCCGAATCGTGGGTAATAATCGTATTGCCCACATCAACCGCATTTTCCAACTCACGAATCACACGATAAGGACTGATCGGAACCTCATCCGACGTAAAATGTGGCTCCCAAAGGGCCGCAAACTCCCGGGTCACAGCGGCAACCCGGTCCTCAGCATCATTCTCACGCCCATTCTCCCCAACCTGTCGCTTAACCTCCTCAATCATCTGCCGCAACACCAGCTTCGCATCCCCCAGCGCACCCACAGCAACCTCGAAATCCTTGCCCATATCCTCGGCGCAATTCGTCACCTGCCCCAGAGGAACCCCCTCTGGCATCGGCGTGGTAAATGTATTGCGCGTAAAACTCGTACCAATACCCAGTCCAAAATCCATCGACGCCAAAAACCGCTTGACCATCAACGTATATGTATGCCCACCAGTACCCAGCGACAGCGGATGCGTCTCTGGAAAAGCACTCTTGCCCGCAAGCGTTGTCATCACCGGAACACTGGCCAACTCGGCAAACTCGATCAACTCCTCCGTCGCCTCGGCATACAACACCCCCTGCCCCGCTATAATAACCGGACGAGAAGCTCCGAGAAGATCTGTAATCATATCGCGCACATCTTCAGACGCAGCGGCGGAACGGCGCACCTGAACCGGCGTATAAGCAACCTCCTCACCGGGATATTCGGCAGCCATAGCCTCCCTGTGCATCTCCAACAACACAGGACCCAAACGCCCGCTCTTCAACTGCACAACCGCGCGACGCATCATAACCGGAATATCCTCCACCGCGTATATTTGAGCCGCCCACTTCGTAACATGACGGTAGTTCCGCACCGCTTCAAACGTGGGATGAATGCCCTGACGCGACAGCGCCTCTCCGCCGGGCAAATGCAACACGGGCACCGAATCTGCATACGCCTGCGCCACACCTCCAAACGCATTTTCTGCACCAGGACCTTGCTGCATCGTAAAAATGCCAAACTTCTTACCATTGGACACGCGACTAAAACCATCGGCCATATTGACACCCGCGCGCTCCTGACGACAAATAATAGGGGTAATCCCCACCTTCGCCGACGCTTCGATCAGTGTCTGATGGGGAAACGCCACCAGAAACTCAACACCTTCTGCCTTGAGCACACGCGCCATAGCATCGTAACCAGTCATGAATTTCTCCATTTTGTATATTGGTAAAAAAACGATAAATTGTTAACTTGTTCAGGGTCGGAGCCAAAGATATTCTGATTGCACGAATAATACAACGGGATTTTGAGACGCCACATCATTTAATCTACACCATGCACAACTCTCCAGCGGACATCTGCCCGCTTTGCAAAAGCCAGAACACAGCCCACTATCTCCGCGACGCATTCAGAGAATATCTGATTTGTATGGATTGCTCCCTCGTCTTTGTGCCCAAAACGTTTCACCTATCGGAACAAGAGGAAAAACAACGCTACGACCTGCACAAAAACGACCCCGCAGACCCAAAATACAGGGCATTTTTATCGCGAATTTGCAACCCCCTGAAAGTGCGCCTTCCCAAACGCGCGCACGGCCTGGATTTTGGATGCGGTCCCGGACCGACATTATCCCTCATGCTTCAAGCGTGCGGATATACCGTCGATATATACGACAAATTTTACGCCCATAACCCCGAAGTCTTACAGCGCGAATACGACTTTGTAACCGCAACAGAAGTCGTAGAACACCTGAGAAATCCCCAACGTGAATTGCAAAAACTTTATCGTCTTGTAAAACAGGGCGGCATACTCGGCATCATGACCAAACTCGTAATCGACAAATCCGCATTTAAAAACTGGCATTACAAAAGGGACCCAACACACATCTGTTTTTTTTCAAAAACGACATTTGAATGGTTGGGAAACACCTATAAAACAGAAATAGAATTCATCGGAGCCGATGTGATCTTAATTCACAAAACATGAAAAGGACACAGATGAAAAAATCATTAGACACAAAACTCGCCGACATACGCAACAATCCCAACAGCGATGCCTTTATCATCGCGTATGCCGCTGATCCCGACATGTCAAAAGGGCTTGCAACACTCACAGATGCCACACCAACTATACAAGCCTATTACGATGACCTTGTGGATATCACTGAACAAGCAAAAATCGACGTTTTACTGACCTCTGTCTCCACTATGGATGTCCTGGCACATGAGAAACGGCTCTTTGACACATCGCCCGTAACACCTGCCGTGCGCGCCAATGACACAACCGACCTGTGGGATGCAACAGGCGCAGAATACACCTCCCTCCCATCTCGCCCCTTTGCCTCACCCACAATTGAAGAAGCGCAATACGGCACGCTATTGCCCCAACCCGACCAAAAACCAGATATCGACCTCGGCCTGTACTCCATCACATTCAACAACAACCTGGATACAGACTGGCTCTCACTGATGCAGTTTAAAACATTCAGAACAGAAGCCACACGCAAAGGATTTCGATACTTCCTCGAAGTCTTTAACCCCAATGTAGCAGACTGCGGGCTGAGCGCAGAAGACATCCCCAAATACGTAAATGACCAGATCGCCCGGATGCTCGCCGGCATACCCCGGGCATCGCGTCCCGAATTTTTGAAAATAGCCTACAATGGCCCAGAAGCCATGGAAGCCCTCGTCAACTACGATTCCACAGTCGTCGTCGGCATCCTCGGCGGACCAACGAGCACCACTTACGATTCATTCAAACTCATATCCGAAGCCAAAAAACACGGCGCGCGCGTCGCCCTCTTTGGCCGCCGCATCAAAGGCGCCGAAAATCCCAGAGCATTTGTCGAAGTCCTGCGCGACATCGCAGATGGCCTTATCAGCCCGGAAGAAGGGGTCAAAATCTATCACAACGCACTCAAAAAACTCGGCATTGCGCCATTGAGAAATTTTGAAGACGATATGGTACTCTTCACACCAGGACTGGTATAAAGGAAAATAACATGCGCGTCACGCGGCTACTCAATGCCCCCATCATCACCCCGGATTTGCACCCGAGTATCGGACACAACATCCAGGGACCCTCGCTAATCCGGGTACCCGACTGGGTACCCGAACCACTCGGATCGTATTACCTGTACTTTGCCGACCACAAAGGAAGCTACATCCGCCTCGCATACGCAGATAACCTGCGCGGACCCTGGAAAATACATCCACGGGGGACCCTGCAACTCGCCGAATCGCACTTTCCCACACAGACACTCACAGCATCAAAAAAAGACATAACACAAATCAAAGCACGCTGGCACGCGGAAAAAGGCCCTCAAAAATTATCCCACGACCTGATGACAGAAGCCACCACACCGCATATCGCATCGCCAGATGTACACGTCAACCACGCCGATCAAACCATTGTCATGTACTATCACGGCCTCGAAAAACTCGCACATCAAATCAGCCGCGTCGCCACATCCCCCGATGGAATCAACTTCACAGCGCGCCCAGAAACCTTCGCCAAAAGCTATCTCAGAATCTTTCGACACGCGGGTTATGTCTATGGCATGGCAATGCCGGGCCAATTTTATCGGTCAGCCAACGGACTCTCGCACTTTGAAGAAGGCCCATTGCTATTCAACAAAAACATGCGCCACGCAGCTCTGTTAAAGCGCGAAAATACCCTGTATATATTCTGGACACAGGTAGGGGACGTACCCGAAAGCATATTGCTGAGCACCATTGACATATCGGTTGACTGGCAAAACTGGTGTGAAACAGAAAGCGTAGAAATCTTGCGTCCAGAACATCCATGGGAAGGCGCGGACGCACCTCTGGAACCCTCTATCCGAAGCGTGGCTTATGGACACGTCAACCAGTTGCGCGACCCGACAATCTTTGAAGAAAATGGCCACATCTATTTATTATATGCCGTCGCAGGAGAAAGCGGCATAGCCATAGCAGAAGTGGAACCATAGATCAAACCATCTATCCACCGAGAGGCCAATAATGTCAGATTTACTCCCCGATAAACTCCTGGAATACTCCGTCGTCTATACAGACCGCGCACTCAACCACATGTCGCAATCCTTCCAGAGCGTCATGCGAGATATCTCCACCACACTCAAAAAAGTGTATCGCGCCAGCGCGGTCATCGTCGTACCCGGCAGTGGCACATTTGGCATGGAAGCCGTAGCGCGACAATTTGCCACAGACAAAAAATGCCTGATCATTCGCAATGGATGGTTTAGCTATCGCTGGACCCAAATTTTCGAAATGGGCGATATACCATCCCAATCCATTGTCCTCAAAGCGCGGCGCACAGGCGAAGACAAACACGCCCCTTTTGCACCGCCACCTATTGAAGAGGTCACAGAGACAATCGCGTCGGAAAAACCGGACTTTGTCTTCGCGCCACACGTCGAAACCGCATCCGGGATCATACTCCCCGACGACTACATCCGTTCCGTATCAGATGCCATACACGCTGTTGGCGGCCTCTTGGTATTGGACTGCATCGCCTCGGGAACAATCTGGGTCGATATGAAAGCCTGCGGTGTCGATATCCTGATCAGCGCCCCGCAAAAAGGCTGGAGTGCCGCTGCGTGTTGCGGCCTGGTCATGCTCAGTTCTCCTGCACTGGAACAAATTGAATCCACAACCAGCACCAGTTTTGCCTGCGACCTGCACAAATGGCTCCAAATTATGGAAGCTTATGAAGGTGGCGGCCATGCATATCACGCAACCCTGCCCACGGACGCCCTCACAGTCTTTCGCAACGCAATGAAAGAAACCGAAAATTACGGCTTTGATAAAATTTGCGCGCAACAGCGAGAACTCGGCGACAAAGTGCGGGCACTCCTGAACAGCAAAGACATAAAAAGCGTGGCAGCAGAAGGTTTCCAGGCACCGGGAGTAGTAGTCAGCTACACAGAAGACCCCGACATACAAACGGGCAAAAAATTCATGGACGCGGGCCTTCAAATCGCCGCTGGCGTACCCTTGCAATGCGACGAACCAGAAGACTTTCAGACCTTTCGCCTGGGCCTATTCGGCCTGGACAAACTCCAAAACATCGACCGCACCGTTCAAAAACTCGACGAAGCTCTATCCCAAATTCTTTGAAAGGACACCTGTCATGTACGTAGGCACACAATACTTCGGCACATCAAAAATAGAAATGGAATTTCTATCGCGCCATGGCGTCACCCATTTTGACGCCACAGTCGATGGCATGGATGCCGACACCCTCGCGCGGCACAGAGAAGAAGCAGCCGCTTATGGGGTCGAACTCGAAATGATTCACGTTCCCCCAATGGACAGCATCCCCATGGCAAAAGACCCGCAGCGCGACAGAGACATCGACCTGTTCTGTCAATACATCGAAAACGCGCACAAAGCCGGACTGCGCGGTCTGAACTACAACTTCTGCGTCTTGCGCGCACCCTCGGGCGGCCTTGTACAGCGCACCGGGCGCAGGCCGGGCCGCGGCGGGACAACGTACAGCTCCTTTGTCCTCTCTGAATACGACAACGACACCCTCACCGAAATAGGTCGCGTAAGCCGAGAAGAAGCCTTTGAACGGGCGGCGTACTTTCTCGAACGCATAATGCCCGTAGCAGAAGAATACAAAATACAGATGGCGTGTCACCTCAACGACCCACCGGCACCTGTGTTAAACGGCATAGAAAAGTGGAATTATCCCGTATTTGAAGGCCTGAAGCGATTCAGCGAACTGGTTGACAGCCCCTATCACGGATTCAATTTCTGCTGCGGCGTGGCCGCCGAAGGACTGGAAAACCCGGCCGAAGAACTTCCGCCCATCGTCAAATATTTCGCAGAAAGAAAAAAAATCTTCAACGTACACTTCAGAAACATACGCGGAGGCCTGCACGACTTTTGCGAAACCTGGCCAGATGAAGGCGACGTCAACATGTACGAAATCGTAAAAGCTCTACACCAGGCAGGCTATCCCTACATGCTCATGCCCGACCACGCCCCCCGCCATCCCGACGACACAGCCCCCGAAGGCGTCTCCAGCCGCGTAACCCAGGCATGGGCATTCCAATTTGGGTACATCATCGCATTGATCCAGGCAATCGAAAACGAGAGTAAATAAAAACAGGAGCATATATGGCAATTGTACAACCCACCCCCGATCACGTATTGGACAAAGCAACGCGAGAAGCACTCAAGCGCGTAAACACAACCGCTGTAGTCGATGTACTCGCGCGCAATGGCTACGACGCGCGATACACCTACATGCCCAATCTGCAAACCATGAATCCCGGGAAGCGATTGGTCGCCAGAGCAGTCACCGTGCGCTTTGTACCCTCGCGCCCCGATGCCGACGAAGAAAAACCGGGCGGCGAAGAATCCCCTGAATACGCCGCTTTTGAACTCGCTGGTCCGGGCGACGTCATCGTCATGGAATCCATGCGCACCAAGTTGATGTCCATTGGCGGAGACATCAAATTTCTCCGCTTAAAACAGCGGGAAGTAGATGGACTGATCTGCGATGGCGGCATCCGCGACATGCACACCGTCAAAGACTACGGCATCATGTTGTGGGGATATGGCAAAACATCAAACCTCGGCACCCGCGTTGGAACGCCATATTCGACCAATGACTGGGTACAGGTCGATGGCGTCCTCGTCAGACCGGGAGACTACATCGTAGCCGACGACGACGGCGTAGTCGTCATCCCGCGCAAAGTCGCGCCAGAAATAGCTCAAAAAGCGATAGAATACGACGACCTCGAAGAATGGATCAGAAGACGCCTGGACACGGAAAATCTCTCCCCGGGCAAATACTATCCGCCAGATGAAGAAACATTCGAGCTATATCGCAAATGGAAGAAGGGATTATGATCGAGATTCGTCGGGGGCGACGAGAGGATGCGCCCAATATCGTAGATTTTCAGATCCGAATGGCAAAAGAAGCAGAAAATCTTTCACTGGATCGGCCAACCGTTGAAAAAGGCGTACAGGCCGTCTTTGACGACCCGCACAAAGGGGCGTATTGGATTGCCGAGTTAGACGGCGAAGTTGCAGGCTGCTTGCTCACCGTCCCCGAATGGAGTGACTGGCGCAACGGAACAGTATTGTGGATCCATTCGGTCTATGTGATCCCCAGCGCACGGCGGCGTGGTATTTTTCGGATGATGTATGAAAACTTAAAAACCAGAGTCGAACAATCTGCCGACCTGCGCGGACTCAGGCTCTACGTCGAGCGGGAAAATGAACGGGCGCAAAAAACTTATAACGCAATGGGAATGGATGGCAACCACTACAAAATGTTTGAGTGGATGAGAGAGGGATGGTAAAATTCACTCTTTCATACCCTGCACCAGACGGTTGATGAGATCGGGGTCGTCGGGCAGGAGTTCGGAAGCGGGAAGGCGGGGAAGAAGTTCAGCCCAGCGTTTATCCTGTTTGTATGCCCGGGCGAGAAAAGGAATCGCCTGATCGGGCTTGCCCTCCTCGGCGAGAGTAACGCCAACCCAAAAGGCTGCCTCGCCATTGGTGGCTTTATCGGGCACGATCTCAGTAGCCGTGCGATAGGCGGCAAGTGCCTTTTCGATATCGCCCTTACCAAGCCATTCATCGCCCTCATTGAGCTTGAGATAGGCGCGTTGCAAGGTGACGAGCCGGCGCAACTCAACAACGGGATTGGGGTGGTCTTCAACGCGGAGATCAAACAAGCGATCTGCCCAGGGCCTGTTTGTATTTTCGGGACCCACAATGAGAATAGCCGCCGATTGCCTGCCGCGAATATCGCCGCCTTCGGCTTCTGCCGCTTCAAGGGCTGCGAGCATACGCTCGGCAAGGTCGCCCCTGGAAGATTCATAGGCTCTGCTCATAGCCGCCCAAACCGTGGGTTTCTCCATAAGATTGGCCTGCACGGAATACTGCGCACCGGTTTGATGCCCGGCGGCATAAATAGCGCGCTCGCCCGTATGAGCGGCAACATTGCCATTGGCGTCAACCATTGCAACCTGGCGTACTTCGGCACCCTCATCCGTTGAAACGAGTGCTTTGAGCGCCTCGGGAGCAGTCCGCCCCATCCGCATCAGATCCAGACCGAGCGGTCCATAAGCCGGATCGACCAGAGATTGCGTAGCCACAGCCCCCACGCCGGGTTCAACCCAGGGCACAATGGGACCAACAGAGAACCAGTGCGACTGCACGGCCACACCGAGTTGTCCCGTGGTCGAATCGCGGGCGACAATAGAATAAGTAGCAACGGGCCGACGAGACATTTCTTCCTCAGCTTGAAGTGGAAGCAAAAACAAAAAGGCGATTAAGACAACGATCAGGCGCTTCATACCTACTCCTTGAAAAAATCAAAACTTTCCAAAATACGCAATGCGAAGCTCCCGATCGGGATGTGGATTTTGCATACCATTGCGAAAAATATTCTTCAAATCAAATTCCAGAGCAAATGTCTCAGACAGCGTCCATCTGATACCGGCATTTAAAAATCCCTTTCCAGAACCCAGGCTATTGTCCGAATTATCATTCAATCCAAAATCGTATTCCGCCAGCACCACCACATATTTTCCAAGCCCTGTATCTACCCCGACATAACCCGTAAAATCCTTATCCCCATCGCCGTCTTCAAAACTTCGGTTCGCGCCAACGTGGAAACCCGTATGCCCCAAAGGCAACTTGAAATTTTTGCTGGCAACGACATAAACACCCTTGGACTTGCGGGTATAGCGCTTCAACTCATCATCGTACATCCCGTATCCCTGCGATGTATAACCCACTGCCAGAGCCGGGATTGTATATCCCTCTTCAATCACCCGCACGCGGCCTGAAAACTCAATCCGCGGGTTTAATTTTATCTCCTCATTGCCCAAAAGATCACTACCGCCAAAAGACACCCCAACCATACCCCGGCTGAACAGGCCGACCGATACACCGCCCAAAATGCCATCGCTGCCATAAAACCGAAGATCCAACCCCAAACTGCGACCGGGCAACAAACCCGCCGTGGGGGCTTCAACCAATTGCCGCGGCTGTAAGTCTTGCTGTGCCCAAACCGGTGCAACTGCCATAATGTAAACACACATGGCAAGTAGTGTACAACCTCGTCCTGATCGAACCCAAATAGATCTGCAATTATATCTTTTTTTTAACACGTCACCCCTCTGAAGCGGTGTACAACCTCGTCCTGCTCGAGATCGTCAGATTCCGAATCATCTCTCCCGCATGGGCAAAATGCACATCAATTGCATGGTCGGGAATCAGATCGCCCCCCAAATCTGCCCACTCAATCAAACACACACCCTCGCCGTAAAACAAATCATCACACCCAATCTCATAGAGTTCATCGGGACTGCCCAACCGATAAAGATCAAAATGGTACACCGGCATCGGCTTTCCATCGGGCGAAACCCCTGCGTATTCATTGACGATTACAAAAGTTGGACTCGTCACATAATCGGTCACATTCAAGCCCGCGCAAACACCCTGTACAAAACAGGTTTTACCACTACCCAAATCTCCTGTAAGAGCAACGCAATCGCCCGGCTCGAGCCGAGCCGCGAGATCGCGTCCAAACCCATGTGTTTGATCTGGTGACGAAGACACCTGTGTAATCGTTCTATCCGACATAATGCCCAATCATTTCCCGCGCATAATGGCAACCGGCAAAATACACTCTTCGAGAGAAATCCCCCCGTGTTGAAAACTATTCGCGTATTTGGCCTGATACTCATTGAAATTGGTGGGATATACAAAAAAGTAATCTTCCCTGCAAATAATGTAATTGGTCCCTTGCCCCACACTCGGCAAACCAAAAGCCTCGGGATCCCGAATATGCATCGCATGGCGGTTATCGCATCGCAAATTCTTGCCGTATTTGAAACGAATCCCCGTCGAAGTATCCCGATTGCCATAAGCCAGAGAAGCCCGCGCACTCAGCATACAGCCGTGATCTGTCGTCAGCACCACTGTCGAGTCGGTCTCGGACAGCTTGCGCAACATCTCAAAAAGAGAAGAATGCGAGAACCAGGACCGCGTCAAAGACCGATAAGCAGGCTCATTGGGCGCCATTTCTTGCAACAATTCGGATTCGGAACGACCATGCGTGAGCATATCCAGAAAATTGACCACAACTGCCATAAGCGGAAAAGACCGGTACGAATGCACCTTCTTCGCCAGCCGGTTGCCCTCTGCAATATCCAATATTTTGATGTAGCGCGTATCCAAATCCAATTTCGGATCAATTTCTGCGAGTTGTTGATCGAGCAATTGGTGTTCGTGTCGGTTGCGACTCATGTCGTCGTCACGCGCCACCTGCCACTCATCTGGATACAAAACCGCGAGGTCAATGGGAAAAAGGCCGCTAAAAATGGCATTGCGAGAATACGGCGTCGCAGTGGGCAAAATAGAGTAATGGTAGTGTTGCTCAATATCGAAAATATCGGACAACAACGGCAAAATGGCAAGCCAGTGATCCAATCGCATACAATCGACCACTACAAAAAACACCTGTTGCCCATCTTGCACGCAGGGCGCGACAAATTCGGATACAATATCCACAGAAAGCGTGGGTGAATCCTCTTCATCTTGCACCCACTGGCTGTAATTGTCCTCTACAAACTTGCCAAACCCCAAATTGCAGGCGCGGCGCAAATCGTCGTGCATGGTGCGCAAGCCCGGATCGTAAAAGCGGTCCAATTCCAAATCCCACTCAGACAGGCGCACGTGAAGATCGATCCAATCTCGCCATGACTCCGCCAATATGAGAGATTCGCGCAACCTGTTGGATGCAGCCGCATAGTCCAGACCCATGCGGTCCTTTTGAATTTGACGTGTATCGAGCAATTTTTTGCACGCCAGCAAAATCTGACTCGGATTCACGGGCTTGGTCAAATAGTCGTCAATCCGCTGTCCAATAGCCTGTTCCATCAACCGTTCTTCTTCGTTTTTCGTAATCATAATAACCGGAATATGCGGATTGATATCCTTAATCGCCGCCAGAGTTGACAACCCATCTCGTCCAGCCATCATCTCATCGAGCAATACCGCATCAAATCCGCGCTTCTGAATCATGGCAATAGCATCATCGCCATTGGTCACAGGAGTTATATCATATCCCCGATCTTTGAGAAAAATTTGATGGGGTCGCAACAAATCGATCTCGTCATCCGCCCACAAAATCTGCTTGGCTTCTTGCGTTTGATTCACAGGCACCTCTTTTCAATTAGCGGTAAGAAGTAAGACGCAAGAGGTAAAACGACCACTCCACCCCTCTCTCGTCTCACCTTTAGTCATCTATATCTGCCGGAGACAAAGGCAGCAAGACGACAAATGTCGTGCCCTGATCTGGCACACTTTCTTTGATATATACTTTTCCACTGTGATAGTCTTCCACAATGCGTTTCACAAATGCCAGACCGAGTCCCCAACCGCGTTTCTTGGTACTGGTACCCGGCAAAAAAACCTGCTTAAACATATGCGAAGGCATGCCTTTTCCCGTATCGCGTACCTCAATAACCACCCGGTGTTCCTCCACGCGCGACGACACATCAATGCGGCCCCCTCTCCCTTCCATTGCATCGGCGGCATTTCTGAAGAGATTTTCAAACGCCCATCCCAAAAGCTCCCGATTGATCGGAACAACCGGCACATCGTCCAGTTCCTCTACAATTTGCACATTATCCGGCAAGCGTGCGCGCAGATAACCCGCTGTTTCAGCCACCACATCGCGCACCCGATCCAATCGCAATTCGGGCGTGGAACCAATCAGACTAAAACGAGAAGCGATCTTATCCAATCGGCTCGTATCCCGATCCATTTCTTCCAGGATACTTCTCAGCCTCTGACTACTCTCTTTATCACCCTCTGCATCCAACTCGTCCTTCAACAGCGCCAACCAACCGTACAGTGAAGACAGCGGCGTACCCAACTGATGGGCTGTTTCCCGAGCCATCCCCACCCAGATAGACCGCTGTTCTCTATTCTTAATATACCGAAATCCGAGATATCCACCGCCAGTAAATAAAATTGTCACCCCAAAAGCGACCCAGGGCAACCAGTTCAAACGCTTCTCCAGCGCGGACGCCCCCCAGTGCAAATGCCAGGTTTCCGGTTCCTGATTGACGGGATTGCCATCTGGACCCCATTCTGTTCCGGGCCATTCAAACGGCAACGGATCTTTTTCCATATCGAGCGCGTAAGCTTTGTCCATCACTTTGCCCAGGGTTTCGGGGGTACGGTCACCAAAGGGGGGAATGTCAATCGCTTTCCAGTATCGAGGAATACCCTGTGCGTCTGTGATTACAACCGGAAAATTGGGGTTTTGGACAGTGTGAAAAATGACATTCTTGTAAAATCCCTTGAACTCAATTTTCTCCAACGTAACCACACTGTGCATAAAAGCGTAGAACTCTCCCATACGCCTGGCTTCTTGCCGCATGGGTTGCACCACATAGAGCTGTGTATAAATGAGGAATGCGATGACAATAATGACCGCTAAAAGAAAAAAATAAGCCGTTAAAAAACTCTGGCTGGACAGGCGTACGTGTAAGTTCTTAAGCTTGTCGTCGATCTCATTTTCATTTCTTGATTGCATTCGCTCCTCCGTCTGGTGGTCCTTCCCCATCCAAAACGCCCGACACTTTTTTGAGTTCCCATTCAAAACCAAAGTCTCACAATTTCCGTATTAAAAATAAAAAACGCCTTGAAATGAACAAAGACGTTTTTTATGGCGAACCAATTTAAGGCGTATAACACGCGCCATAGTAAATGAATCGATGTGGGAAAAACGGGTTGCAAAAGTGCGGGACATTTTATATGTTATATTGAAATTCGTCTTAGTTATTCATCACATTTTCATAAAGAAAGGGGTGAGTCCCGGCATGCCTGGTGTTCTCGTACGTGACGATGAGCCGTTCGAAAGAGCACTCAAACGGTTCAAAAAGGCCTGCGAAAAAGCCGGTGTTATTTCCGACATGAAGAAAAATCAGCACTTTGAAAAACCGAGTGAACGTCGGAAACGCAAAATTGCTGCAGCAAGACGCAAGCGGATCAAATTGGACCAGCAATACACCCGCTAAGTCTTTCGCAATTATTCGAATTAAGCGATAATCACTCAGGGTGGCTATCGCTTTTTTTTATCCATTCCCATTTTGCACTTCAAATGAACATCGTCGATCTCATTTTTGCCCTCGGCCTCTTCTGGTTCGCTCGAAAAGGATGGCAAATTGGGCTGGTACAAAGCCTCATCATGCTACTCAGCGTGATATTGGCTTATGGTTTTGCCCTCACTTATGGCGAAACGACAGCGCGCGCTTTGTTCGATACAACAGAAGACCTCGGCACGGGCACCGCGCTAATCGGATTCTTTGTGGTATTTGCGGCCGTCCTGGCCGCCTGCTATTTTCTCGGGCGCGCCCTTCACGGAATGCTGAGGACCTCTCCCCTCGGCGCGATTGACGCATTTGGTGGCATTGCTCTGGGGCTGGTTCAAGGCGCATTGATTTTAGGTCTGATCGCCATATTTTTACATGCAAAGCCCATCCATAGCCGCGTGCCCGAATTCATCGACAACTCCGCCTTAGGCGCACCGCTTCAAAAATCCGCTCGGGTGATTGCGGATGGTGTACAGGCCATGTTTCCCAACGTAAAAACCCTGCTCGAAGCACTGGGCATTCAGATCGAAAAAACGCCTCCTCTGATTGAAAAGTTCAACGAAGAAGCCGGTAAAGCGCGAAAAAAAATCAACGAAATGCTTGAGGAATCCAAGTAGGGACGGGTTTAAAACCCGTCCCTACTAACAACCACAGAGACGACCAATGTCCATAACCAGTGACCTGCTCGTTTCCCAGGGCAAATACTGCAATTCGCTCACGGAATACACCCGCTTCAAAACCCGCGAAGTCGATATCGGAGGTATGCCACTCGGCGGCGACAATCCCATCCGCGTGCAATCAATGACCACAACCGATACCATGGACACCGATGGCACGGTCGCCCAGTCCATCCGCATGATCCGCGCCGGATGTGAATACGTGCGCATAACAGCACCCAGCCAGAACGAAGCCCGCAATCTCGAAAATATCCAAAAAAAACTCAGAGCCGCGGGCTACCACACCCCACTGATAGCCGATATTCACTACACCCCCAATGCTGCGGAAATCGCCGCTCGAATTGTGGAAAAAGTGCGCGTGAACCCCGGCAATTACGCCGACAAAAAAAAATTCCAGATCATCGAATACACCGATGCCCAATACGCCGAAGAACTGCACCGCATCCGCGACAGATTCGCACCACTGGTCAAAATCTGCAAAGAATACGGCACAGCCATGCGAATTGGCACCAACCACGGGTCGCTCTCAGACCGCATTATGAGCAGGTTTGGCGACACCCCACTCGGCATGGTCGAATCCGCACTCGAATTTGCGCGGATATGCAGTGATCTCGACTATCACGACATCGTATTTTCCATGAAAGCCAGCAATCCGCAAATCATGGTTCAAGCCTACCGCCTCCTCGTAAACAAAATGATAGCCGAAGGCATGAACTACCCGCTCCATCTGGGTGTCACGGAAGCTGGCGATGGCGAAGACGGGCGCATCAAATCGGCCGTGGGTATAGGCGCGCTGCTCGAAGATGGTTTGGGCGATACCATTCGCGTCTCCCTCACCGAAGAACCCGAAGCCGAAATCCCCGTGGCGCAAACACTGGTCGCCCGCTATTGCAACCGCAGCGATCACGCGCCAATACCGGACATTCAAACATCTCATATCGACCCATTTTCTTACACCCGCCGCACAACGCGACAGGTCGAAAAAATCGGCAAACCGAGTGTCCCAATCGTCATTGTCACGCCACAGGACGCCATCACCCCCGAATCCCTGCACCCCTTTGGCTATACGTACGACGCAGCGCTCGACAAATGGCACATTGCCGACATGGCCGTTGATTTTATAAATATCGGCAATCGCTCCCTCGATTTTGAACTACCGGGCACACTTGGCGTCATTCAAAATGCCCGGGCCTGGTCCCCCGCTTCCACCGCATACCCGCTTTTTTCTTCGGCTGCATACTTGCAATCCAATCACACAGCCAACCGCATCACCTTTATCTGTGCCGAACTCGCCGAACTCGACGCACCGCTTATCCATGCGCTCAAGGACGATCCCCGTGCAGTACTCATCCTGAAAACCCACAACACCCACGCCATGCCCGAACTGCGCCGCGCATTCTGCCTGCTTGCAGATTGGCATTGCGACATACCCGTAGTCATCCGCCGAACATATAGCGAAACAATGTACTCAGCCAATGACGCCTTCATGCTCTACGCCGCCACAGACTGCGGCGGACTGCTCGTCGATGGCCTCGGCGATGGCCTGTGGCTTGATGCATCCAATCAAATAGACGACCACACCCTCACCCGCACGGCCTTCGGCATCTTGCAAGCCACGCGCACCCGCATCTCCAAAACCGAATACATATCCTGCCCCTCCTGTGGGCGCACCCTGTTCGACCTGCAGGAAACCACCGCCCTGATTCGCAGCCACACCAACCACCTCAAAGGCGTCAAAATTGGCATTATGGGCTGCATTGTCAACGGTCCCGGTGAAATGGCCGACGCCGATTACGGTTATGTAGGCAGTGGACCTGGCAAAATCACGCTCTACAAGGGCAAAGACATCGTCAAACGCAATATCCCCACAGAAGGTGCGGTTGACGAACTGATTGACCTGATACGCGCTGGCGGCGATTGGGTTGAGCCAGCATAAAATTAGCTTGCAACACCTGTTACAGCCTCCATCCCCTCTCCCCGGGGAGTTCCTTAACATGCCGCGCATTCCAGAAACTGTCATCGACCAAGTGCGCCTGTCCATTGACATCGTCGATGTTGTTGGCGACCACGTTGCACTGACCCGCCGGGGCAAAAGCTTTGTCGGCCTGTGTCCCTTCCACGACGACTCCACACCCTCCTTAAACGTCTCGCAAGAAAAACAGATCTACAAGTGTTTCGCCTGCGGTGCGGGCGGCAACAGCTTTACATTTCTGCGCGACATAGAAAACATCAGCTTTATCGAAGCCGTTCGCCAACTCGCCGATCGCGCGGGCATAGCCTTGCCCGATTCAAAACCCGCAGACTCGGACCAGCAGGAAGTCTTTGATCAACTCTACCGCGCCAATGAACTCGCGGTCAAATATTTTCACCACCTGCTCACGCAAGACGAGAAAGCCGCCGATGCAATGGCCTACCTCGAGAACCGCGGCATAAACCGCGATGTGATCGATGCCTTTTCCCTCGGTTATGCGCCCGACCAGTGGGATGGCTTCTTGCAAGTCGCCACCCGCCGGGGATTCTCTCCGCAAATACTCGAACGCGCCGGACTGGTCACACCAAGGCAAACAGGAGGCGGTTTTTACGACCGCTTTCGCAACCGCATCACCTTCCCCATTCACGCCGCCACAGGACGCCCCGTCGCTTTTGGCGCGCGCGCCCTTGACCCCAACGAACAGGCCAAATACATCAACTCTCCGGAAACCCCTGTGTACAACAAAAGCGCCACCCTGTACGGCTTGTGGCGCAATAGAGATGCCATTCGCGACGCGGGAACAGCACTCGTTGTAGAAGGGTATATGGACCTCATTGCCCTATCGCAATACGGCATTGAAAACGCGGTCGCATCCTCGGGCACAGCACTCACTCCCGACCACGCGCGCCTGCTCAGGCGTTACGCGCCCAAAACCATACTCATCTTCGACGGCGACACCGCCGGGGCAACCGCGGCAATGCGGGGAATCGGATCGCTCTTTGAAGTGGGCCTCGAAGTGCGCGTTGTCACCCTGCCCGAAGACCACGACCCCGACAGCTATGTGCGCGCCCAGGGACCCAATGGCCTTCTGCGCCTCACCGAAAACGCCGCACCCGCCATCGACTTCCTCATAGAACAACTTGCTCAACAAAACGACCTCTCCACCGTAGATGGCAAAACCCGGACAGCACACGCATTGGCCGAACTCGTTGGGCGCATCACAGACAACGCGCTCAAACAATTTCTCATCAAAGACATCGCCGAAAAAATCGGAATAGATGAAGAAATCCTCATTGGCATTGCCCAAACGCAACGCAGCTCTACAAGACCACAAAATGGACAACCAGAACCCGAAACTTATGATACGCGGCCCCGTTCCGAACGCGAACTGCTCACCTACCTGATGCAACATCCCGAAACCGCCGATAGTGTATTCAAACAAATATCTCCCGACAACTTTACAAATAGTGCATACCGGCAAATCGCTACCCTGATTGCCCACAACCGACAGCAGAACCAATCTATCGAGATCGCACACCTCATCAATCAGTGCAACGATAATCGCTTAAGCCGCATATTAACCGACCTATCTCTGGAAATCGGCATTGAGAATCCCAACATCGATATCCCCATTCAAGATTATATTCACAAGTTCCATCTCAAAAGTCTCGAACGCGAAATCGAACTGATCGAAAAGCAATTGCGCCAACCGCTTTCTTCCGACGACCTGCGCGCCACGCTGGAAAAACACCGCCACCTTACAGCCCGGCGAAAAGCGATGGTTGAACCCAAAGAACTTTCATGAGGTATCCAGTTTTCAGTTGACAACTTATCTATGTTCCTTATCTTTGTTTTTCGCATTGGATTAGCCAAACTAAATTTGGGGCGCATAGCTCAGTTGGTTAGAGCGACGGACTCATAATCCGTTGGTCCGGGGTTCGAGTCCCTGTGCGCCCACCATAAATCATCGCGGTGACCATCCAGCGAGGTCGCCGTTTTTTTGTGAATAGTCGCTTCATTGTTTTCTGGATAATCGCCTGAAACGCTTTATTTTGTTCAATGCGTTTGGCACTTTTTGCGGAGGGTAGCGAGTGCAAACCATCACCAAGGCAGATCTGGCAAAAATACTTGCAGATGAAATCGACTGCAAAAACACAATGGCGAAACAAGCCGTAGATGTACTCTTTGAAACTCTTGCAGAAGCTATTATTGAAGGTGAACGGATCGAAATTCGAGGCTTTGGAAGCTGGGAAGTCAAACGCACCAATGCCCGTCCTCGCGCGCGCAATCCCCGAACTGGCGAAGAAGTCTATGTGCCTGCACGTCGCAAAGTCGGATTCAAACCCGGCAAAATACTGCGAGACGCCCTATCAATACCCCTCAAAGATCTGGAATAAACGGAGCAGGACAGTCTTAAAACAAAAACACCGCAGCAGATTTGCTGCGGTGTTTTCTTATAACGCTGACAATATAACTTACAAAGCCTCATAAAGGTTTTCAATCTGCTGTTCCACCAGACGCAATCTACGGCTGAGGCGGTCTCCCCGCTTGAAATCTCTTTTTTTAAAAGCCGATGCCATCCCCCGTTCCAATCGCAATTTTTCATCTTCCAACGCCTCAATTTGTTTTTCAACCTCAGAATAGATCTCTCCATCTGGCGTCTTATTTGATCTCCGTTTTGTCCAAAAATCTGAGAAATTGCCCACATGGGATTCCAAATTCAGATCGCGCACTTCAATCACGCGCTCGGCGATTTTATCGAGGAAATAGCGATCGTGTGAAATCACTATAAGTGTACCGTCAAAGTCTTCAAGGGCATCTTCCACTTGCTCGCGGGATGCGATATCCAGATGATTGGTTGGCTCGTCCAATAGCAACATATTGGCCCCAGACACCATCAAACAGGCCAACTGAACGCGGCTTTTTTCCCCACCGCTTAAATTGCCGACTTTTTTGTCCAGATCACGCCATCCAAATAAAAACCTGGACAACACTCCACCTCCCTGATCGCGGTTCAACTCACCCGACAAACAGATCTCTTCGAGAATCGTTCGGTTGTCATTTAAGGTCTCGTGTTCTTGTGCGTAATATCCCAATTTTATGCGTGGACCAATTCGCATTGTGGGGTGTTCCCAGGCAGCCTCGGCAACAATATCCTTAAAGAGCATGGATTTGCCCGTCCCATTACCCCCAACCAATCCGACGCGCTCGCCCGATTGCACCAGCAAATCAACATCTCGAAACAGCGTGCGTTGACCTGCTTTGCGCCCGTACTTTCGCAACTCCAAAGCAATTTTTCCACTACCCTGAATTGCGCCAAATGCAGGATCAATGCGCTGGCGATCCATGACTGGCCGATGGATCCGATCTATGCGGTCCAGCATTTTTTCCTTGTTTCTCGCACGTCGTATATTTTTTTCCCCACCCCACAATTCAAAACGCTTGATCATTTCCTCCAGTCGTTGAATTTTCTTCTGCTGGTTGTCGTATGCCGCTTTCTGCAGGAGCAATTGACGCAATTTTTCTGTGCGGTAGGCCGAATAATTGCCCATATATGTGCTGGCTTTTCCAGCTTCAACTTCCACGACCCGATTCACAACCCGGTCCAGCATATAGCGATCGTGTGATACCAGAATCACCGTTCGGTCCAAATTTTGCAAAAATGTCTCTAACCAGGCCAACCCTTCAAAATCGAGGTGATTGCCCGGTTCGTCCAGCAACAGCAGATCGGGCTCGCCCAGCAGAATTTTTGCCAATCCCACCAGATTCTTTTCACCGCCACTCAGTACATCGGTAGATTGGTCCCGCCAAGCTCCTATACCCAGTCCATCTATGACCGCATCAATTTTTGCCTGACAAGCATAGCCATCTGCCCGCTCAAAAGCCTCCTGTAAGCGCCCATACTGTTCCATCACAGCGTTGATCTGATCAGACGCACCATTTGCCATCTGAGCTTCCAGTTTGCGCATTTTGCGCTGCATCCGATTGACTGCTTCAAATACCGAGGCGATTTCTTCTTCAACACGCCTTCCCGCCTGAAATTTCAGGTGCTGCGCGAGATATCCCGTAGATATGCCTTTTACCTTACTCACAGTGCCAGAAATGGGTCTTTCAATACCTGCAATCAGTTTTAAAATGGTGGTCTTTCCGCAGCCATTGTCACCAATCAAACCAACCTTTTCGCCTTTATTGATCTTAAAAGACACATCAACCAGCACATCCTGAGCACCGTAAGCCATTGCAATATGATGTAATTCCAAAATGGTCATTTTTTTTCAAATATGAATCGCCTCGTCTTCCACATTCAACGCGGCCTCCTTCAGCGCCTCTGGAAGCGTGGGATGCGCGTGCATCGTTCGCGCAATATCCTCTGCACTCGCGGAAAACTCCATCGCCAGAACCCCTTCGGCGAGCATATCGGACGCGCGTGCGGCCAAAATGTGAATCCCCATAACGCGATCTGTCTCTTCGTGGGCAATAATCTTCACCTCTCCATCCACTGCCTGTAGCGTATGCGCGCGACCATTGGCAGCTATTGGAAACTTACCCACCTTGTAGGGAATGCCATCCGCTACAACTTGCTCCTCTGTCAGCCCCACCGATGCCAATTCTGGATGCGTGTACACCACATTGGGAATCGCGCCATAATTCACATGCCCCGCCCTTCCCGCCATACATTCCACCGCAGCCACGCCCTCTTCCTCTGCCTTGTGCGCCAGCATCGGACCGGGAATCACATCGCCAATCGCATAGACACCCGGCAAATTTGTCTCAAACACCTCATTGACCAGAATGCGTCCCTGGTCATCCATCTCCAAGCCCACATCTTCGCCACCCAGCCCATCGGTATTTGGTCTTCGCCCAACAGCGACCAGCAATCGGTCACACGTCTCAGAAGTCGTCTCATCGCCCTGTGCGAGAGTTACAATCACCTTACCATCGCGAACCTCTGCCGACTCCGCGCGCGTTTCAAACGAAAACTTCAGCCCCTGCTTCTCCAGCACCTTCTGCAAACCGCGGGACAATTCGCGGTCCATCGTCGGCGTCACCCCATCGAGAAATTCCACCACATGCACCTCCGCACCCAGGCGATGCCACACCGACCCTAACTCGAGACCGATCGCACCAGCGCCAATAACAATCATCTTCCCGGGCACCTCATCCAGTGCCAACGCCTCGGTCGAACTGATCACATACTCGCCGTCAAAAGGCAAATTGGGCAACTCAATAGCAGAACTGCCCGTAGCAATCAAAATGCGCTCAGCCGAATAAACATCCCCTCCGACATCGACTTTTCCATCGCCAGCCAACCGCCCCAGCCCCGAAATATGCGTCACCTTATTCTTCCGAAACAGACCGCGGATACCGCCCGTCATCCTCCGCACAATACTGGACTTGCGCTTCATCATACCCTTCAAATCCAGTTCCACACCACCGGTCTTCACACCGTGAAGACCCAACGAAGACTCCGCCTGATGAAACAACTCACTCGACTCCAAAAGGGCTTTACTCGGAATACAGCCCACATTCAGACATGTACCCCCCAATGCCTGTTTCTCAACACACGCCACGCGCATGCCCAATTGCGCCGCGCGAATCGCCGCCACATACCCTCCCGGTCCAGCACCAATAACAATGAGATCGAATGTATTATCTGCCACGAAATGCTCCTTTCACACTTCCAGCATCATACGTGCGGGATCTTCGAGCAGATCTTTTACGCGAACGAGAAAAGTGACCGAAGTCTGACCGTCAATCAGGCGGTGATCATAAGTCAATGCCAGATACATCATCGGGCGAACAACCACCTCATCCCCCACGGCGATGGGCCGATTCTGAATCGCGTGCATGCCCAAAATACCCGTCTGAGGCGGATTGAGAATAGGCGTTGACAACAGCGACCCAAACACCCCGCCATTGGTAATTGTAAACGTGCCCCCGCTCAGCTCATCCAACCCCAGCTTGCCTTCTCGTGCAGAGAGAGCCACGCGCTTAATTTCAGACTCAATAGTAGCAAAAGACATGCGCTCAGCCGACTTCAAAACCGGCACGACAAGACCGCGATCAGTACCCACTGCAATGCCCATATTGACATAATCGCGATAGACAATATCAGAACCATCGATACTGGCATTTACATCGGGATATTCCTGCAAAGCAATAACACAGGCACGCACAAAAAAGGACATCAAACCCAGAGATATGCCGTGCACATCCGCAAACATCTCTTTGTATTTCGCGCGCAAATCAAAAATACCGCTCATATCGACTTCATTAAACGTCGTCAACATCGCCGCTGTCTGCTGTGCAGAAACCAGACGCTCGGCAATGCGCGTGCGAATTTGGCTCATGGGTTCGCGCCGCTCGCCATCGCTCGAAGTAGCGGGCGCAGGAGATGGTGCAGGAACTTCGGGTTCAGAAACCGGCGGATCCGGTCCTTCAGACACTTCAGAATCGAGATACGCCAGCACATCTCCTTTGGTCAATCGCCCGTCTTTTCCCGTACCCGTAATCGCCGCGGGATCGAGGTCGTGCTCTGTCACTAATCGGCGCACCGCCGGACTCAAACCATCTGTCTCTACAGGCTCTACAGGCGCATCGACCTTCTCCGATACTTCGGCCTTTAAAACGGCTTTGCCATCCTCATCGATTGTAGCAATGGTCTCGCCGACCTCAATCGTATCGCCATCGGCCTTCAGTGTATGCAACACACCCGCCGAAGGCGCGGGCAATTCGACATCGGCTTTATCCGTTTCAATAACTGCAAGGGGTTCATCCACCGTCACGGCCTCGCCATCCGATTTCAACCACTCGACCAGAATGGCATCGGTCACTGACTCTCCCAATTCGGGCAAAACTACATCAACAGGCATGTACGCGCCTCCCTAAGAAAAATCCAGAGCCGTCTCCACGATCTCTTGCTGTTCGGTCAAATGCACCGACTGAATACCCGTAGCCGTTGCAGCCGTGGGCTTTCGTCCCAGATAGCGCACCGGCTTTTTGTTATCGAGTAACCTGCGAAGTTTTGGCTCCATAAAATCCCAACTACCCATATTTTGCGGCTCTTCTTGTCCCCAAAAAATATCCGCATCGCCGTACGTCTCGAGTATAGCACCCACTTCATCCCACGGAAAGGGATAGTGTTCCTCAATCCGCACCAGAGCAAGCCGCTCTTCGCCCTTTTTATCTCGTCCCTCTTTTAAGTCAAAAAAGACCTTACCCGTACAAAAAACAACGCGCTTCACACCGCCGGGATCGGGCTGTGCGGGATCGTCTAAAACAGGGTAAAACGCCCCCTCGGACAAATCCTCGAGCGTTGAGGTCGATTCTTTGAGTCGCAACAAACTCTTTGGCATCATCAAAACGAGGGGCTTGCGAAATGCGCGCAGCATCTGGCGGCGCAGCAAATGAAAATACTGCGCGGGCAGCGTGGGGCAGCCCACCTGCATATTGTCTTCGGCACACAGCGCCTGAAATCGCTCTAACCGCGCACTCGAATGCTCTGGTCCCTGGCCTTCAAACCCGTGCGGCAACAGCATCACCAGCCCGCTCATCTTGTGCCATTTGGCCTCTGAACTGGAAATAAACTGATCGATAATCATCTGCGCGCCATTGGCAAAATCGCCAAACTGGGCTTCCCAGATCGTCAATTTATTGGGATTGGCATAACTCACGCCAAACTCAAAGCCCAGCACCGCCAACTCCGACAGCATCGTATTATAGACCCTGAAACCACCCTGACCATCCGATAGATGGTTCAGCGGTGAATAAATCGCGCCATTTTTGACGTCGTGCCACACCGCTTGTCGATGACTAAATGTACCCCGCTGAGAATCTTGCCCTGCCAATCGCACCGGAAATCCATTGACCAACAAACTGCCAAACGCGAGCATCTCCGCGCAGCCCCAGTCCATTCCCACCTTACCGTGGACCATTTGCATGCGGTAATCGAGTTGGCGCATCAATTTGCGATAGGCGTTAAAACCCTCGGGTACAGTCGTCGCCTTTTCGGCAATATCAATCAATTTTTCTCTACGCACCGCAGTCTTTGCCGTGCGATCTGCACCTGCCTTCCCAAATCCCTTCCACGCGCCTCCAAATGCTGGCTCACGCGGTTTTGTCTTTTGATTTTTGGCATCTACGAATGCCGCCTCGAGCTTCTCACGCACAGCCTGCTTCATTGCATCGACATCATCCTCTGTTGCGATATTTTGCTCAATTAAACGCCTCGCATACAAATCGACAACCGTTGGATGCTCGGCGATCTCAGCAGATTGCAGGGGCTGAGTGAAAACGGGATCGTCGGATTCATTGTGACCGTATCGGCGATAACACCACAGATCGATAATCACATCGTTCTTCACCGCCTGGCGATAAGCCATAGCCATGCGCGCCGCGTGTACCACAGCTTCGGGATCATCGGCATTGACGTGAAAAATGGGCATCTTAACAATCTTTGCCACATCTGTTGGATACGCTGTAAAACGGGATTCCCGGGGCAGTGCTGTAAAACCGATCTGGTTATTCACAACAATGTGAATCGTACCCCCATTATCATAGCCATCCAGATGGGACAAGCAAATCGTCTCAGGCACAATACCCTGCCCGGCAAAAGCGGCATCGCCGTGAATGATCAGCGGTACGATATGCTCGTGTTGAACATCGCCTTTTGTCTCTTGCTTCGTACAAACAATGCCCTCAATCACGGGATTGACCAACTCGAGGTGACTCGGATTGGGCGTCAAACCCAAATGCACCGTATGACCATCGCGCGTGACATACTCATGGGCGAACCCCATGTGGTATTTTACATCGCCCGACCCCTCGGATCGACCTATCTCAACGCCCTCAAACTCACTGAATATCTCCGGATAGGGCTTTTGCATAATATGCGTGAGCACATTGAGCCTGCCGCGATGCGCCATCCCCATCACCATTTCTTCGACATTTAACGCAGCTCCCGTTTCGATAAGCGCGTGCAACATCGGGATAAGTGCTTCGCCGCCTTCAATAGAAAATCGCTTTTTCCCGATATATTTAACATGCAAAAATTGTTCAAATTCCTGTGCCTCAATCAATTGTCTAAGCAGATCCCGGCATTGTTCCGCGCTGAATTTCGGCGAATTTAAGATCGGCTCCATGTGCTGCTCCAGCCACTCGTGCTGGCTCTTATACGGAATATCCGTGTATTCTACCGCCACAGAACCGCAATATGTTTGCCTGAGCTTTGCAACGAGGTCGCGCAACGTCCCGTCCGTGGGACCGAGGAACCCGCCATCGCCGACAATTTGATCCAGGTCCTCTTCCGCAAAGCCGTATTCCGACAACTCCAACAGCGGATACGGTGGGCGCGTATAACTCATCGGCGCGATATCGGCGACCAGGTGCCCCCATGTGCGATACGCATTGACCAGGGCCAGAGCGCCCTGCTGCCTATTCGCATCCATGCGGGTATATTCCTCCAACGTGTCATAAGCATCGAGAAACGCCAGGACATTTTCCTCCGCCTGGCTTTCATCTGACGTATCTGGAGTCAAGTCGGCACCATCGCGCTGTATCCCCAAATCAAACCCCGCAAAAAATATATGCCATCTTTCATCCACCAGATCTGGGTCTTGTTTGTATTTCTCATACATCGCGTCGATATAATCGGCATTGGCAATTGCAGCAATATCGAATGACATGGCAATCTCCACTTTTCTTAATGCCCTTATTAAGTATATGAACACACTCGGAAAAAGTAACGCCTGCACCGCATCATGTCAAGATGACATCGGTCAAAGGTCACCCCAACCGCTCACCCCGTCCAAAACGACTTCGTCTTCCGCGCGAATTGATAGAGCCTGAAAGAATGGCGCAGCAGGGGTAGCGCGCCCCATCCGAGACGATATTTTCTGCGGATACGCCACATAGCCCGATCCCGGTCTTCGCGCTGGCTTACACTGTGAGCATGCACCCGATAATAATATAATGTCTCGGGCACATAATGCCCAATCCCCCCCTGTTTGAGCGCGATATTCAGCCACAAATCCCAATCCTGATATCGGCGCACAGCCGGATCGAATCCGGGAAAACTATCAGCTCGAATCAACGCGGCGAGATCGATATAATTTCCGGCGCGCAATCGCCGCACATCAAACGTACCAGACACCTCGCGTTCGCCCTGCTGTAAATCGCCATCGGAAAACACAATGCGGTCGCCATAAGCATAAGCCGCTTGGGGAACCTCTTGCAACGCACCGTAAAGCACCTCTAAAAAGCTCGGCATCATCACATTATCAGCATCAAAAAACGCGACATAAGAAGTCGAAACCTTCAAAAAACCAAAATTCCGGGCGCGGTTGCCATTGCGAAAATCCACGCGGCAATACGCCACACCGGAAAATGATGCGACAACATCTGCCGCATTGTCTTCACTCGCATCATCAACCACCAGCACCTGACGGGGCAAAAGCGTCTGTGACAAAACCGATTCCAAACACGCGGCGAGATAATGCCCGTAATTATGCGTGGTAATCACCACCCCAATGTCTGCTCGCGCACTCATACAGACCAATCCGCCTGCTTTAGCAGAGCAATTTGATACTGCAAATTCACCAAAGCATCCGCGCCAGAAACAACAACCCGCCCACCTTCCCCTCGTACATGCTTGCCAAATTCATCGATTAAAATATGCATAAAATCATCGCAAACCACAGCCTCGTCTCCATGGACCAATCGCGCGCGATAAATACCCTCATCATCGGCAAACCCCTCCCAATTCACCAAAAAGCCATTGACGCCAAATTGCCGCACGGGAACCCCCTCATCGACATCGCGCAAAACAAACCGCACATCGCACCGTCCCCCGGGCGTAACCACCTCAAAACCCGCGCGATTCTCCCGCTCATCTATCGCACACGAAGCCGTTGCCCAATCGATTTCTCCCCCTGGCAAAAATCCCAAAACCAAACTCAACGGATGGGAAGCCACATCAATCCAGATATCTTCCCGCGCCTTTGGTCCCCCGCGCCCCTTCACCTCCATCTCCATCTCAAGCGATTCAATCGCATCCCATGTCCCCCGCACACGCGTGTAAAAATCGCGATAAATTGAAATCCCCGCGGGATATTGTGCAGACATCACCAGCGATCTACCCACCTGTTCCGCCGCACGCACCACAGCCTGTCCATCTGCCAGAATATCGTCCAGACTCCTATCCACATCCCAACACAGGGGTTTTTCACACACCACATGGCACCCGCTTTCCAGAGCCACAATCGCATGCTCTTTATGCAGATAAAAAGGACTTGATACATCGACCACATCGGGCTGTTCAGTCGTCAGCATCTGCGCCACATCCGTATATGCGCGCCCATCAAATCCAAAATACGCCTGCAATTGCTTCTGAGTCTTTGCACACGATTCTTCCGAAGTACCCACAAATGCCACCACCTGAGACCCCGACAAATGGTGCCATCGCGCGTGGTGCTGCCCAATGCCACTCGCGCCAATAACAGCGACTTTTAATCTATCAGGCATTTAACTCTCCTCGCATTGAGATCGAAAAAACACTGCGCTATAATAGGTACTTGCCCTGAAAATTCAACCCTTTTCAGTTGATCGCCAAAGCTAAATTAATCTGACTTATCATAATTTAAGAAAAAAATTAAAAAACTTGTTGACATATACCCAACATTTGTTTTATTTATTGGGCGAGTGTTTTATTAGTAAAACATTTTTATAGACCGCCAAACAAAAAAACCACCTCCCGCTTTAAGAGCCTGCCAGCCCGGCGGAAGATGGTCTGAGTCACACCAAAAGCACAACTCATATTCAAAGTAGGGTATTCCACGCACCATGTCAACCCACTTTGAATAGTCTTGTGTTTCACACAGGAGAAAAGTATGCGCTTCAAACTGCTCGCTTCGTTCTTATCTCTCACACTCGCACTACCCACCATAGCCGAGGAAGACAAACGACCCGAATTGCCCGGCAGCATATACGACAAACCCTATATCAAACGCATGGGCAGAAATGTAGCTATCGGCGGATATATTGACCACGAATTTGAATGGACAGAAGGAAAAGACAGCACCTTTGACCAGCACCGTTTCATCCCCTTCATCTTTTCGGAAATCACCGACCGAATTCACGTTTCGTGCGAAATCGAATTTGAACACGGTGGTCTCGTCAAAGGTAGCAGCAACACCGATGGCGAAATCAAACTCGAATTCGCCATCATGGACTTCACCTTTAAAGAAGCCTTCAACTATCGGGGCGGTGTCATACTCTCCCCACTCGGGCGTTTTAACCTCTTGCACGACAGCCCGCTCAACGACCTGACTGAACGCCCCACCGTGAACCGTCAGATCATGCCATCCACCCTCTCAGAAGCGGGAATGGGCTTCTTTGGCACCTTTTATCCCTCTGAACTCTCCGTAGCAACTTATGAAATCTACCTCGTCAACGGATTCAACGAAAAAGTCAACTCCGGCGGCAAACTCCGCATTCGAAGCGGACGGGGCAGCCAAAAATCGGACAACAACCACGACAAAGCACTCGTCGGACGGTTCGGCTTCAGCCCGCGCCTGGGCATTGACCTCGGCGCATCTTTCCACACGGGCAAATACGACGATGCGAACAATAATCGCCTCTCCATCTTCGGTGCCGACGCGCTATTTACACAGGGACCCTTTGAACTTCAGGGCGAATACGCGCAAGCCACCGCCGATGGATTTAATGGCGATCAGCGCGGTGCTTATGCGCAAACCAACTTTCATTTTGGGCACGATCATTTCTTATCAGAATCCGTGTTCACAGCCGTAGCACGCTGGGACTGGGTCGATTTTGATACCTCCATAACCGGCGACTCGGAATACGGGATTACCTTTGGCTTGAACTTCCGCCCCGTTGAAGACACGGCTTTCAAGCTGGACTACAACGCCACCTACAAAACGCCGGCAAATGGCGACAAAGGCGACGGCATTGGACGCCTCTTCTTTTCGATTGCGTCGTATTTCTGAGATGCTGAGATCGGATGAGTTGTGACTAACTGAGGTTGGGCGGGCTGGAGAAAACCGTGATAAAAAATAAGTACGTGCTCTGTATCATGGTCTGCCTGCTGGCGGGACTCGGATTCGCGCAGGGTCCCGATGGCCCAGAGGCTATCACTGTTTACCTCACAGAAGAACAAGCTCTAAAAAAAGCCTTCCCAGATGCAGACACGCTCTGGAGCGAAGTCTGGACCCCAACCCCACAAGAACGGCGGCGCATTGAACGGCGGTTGGGGTGGCGCCTCGAAGAACCCGATTTCACGATTTTTCAGGCAAAAAAAAATGACCGACATCAGGGATACGCGATCATAACAAATCAAATTGGCCTCTACAAACCCATCACCTTTATCGTCAAAGTCAAACCCGACCACAGCGTTGGCGGTGTATGGATCATGGTCTATCGCGAATCGCGAGGCGGCCAGGTCAAACGCCAGCGATTCTTGACCCAATACAGGAACAAAAACATCGATCATCACATTCGCCTCAACCGCGACATCATCGGCATCAGTGGCGCAACCTTATCGGTACGCGCCTTAAATGCGGGCGTCAAGAGAGTTCTCACCGTCCTCAATGTCATTTACTCGGAAAAAGAATCCCAATGAGTGCTACACCTGAAGCCTCCACACGCCGGAGCAAAACCATCCCGCTTCACAAAGAACAGCCCAAAACGCAAACAAAACGCGTCGGCTTTTCCCGCAAACTCCATCGCTATATCGGCATCGGTGCACTCATATTTTTATCTCTTCTCGCCGTCTCGGGCTTTTTGCTCAATCACCCCGGCCTCCTCGGCGCACCCTCTGAACGCACCCTCTCATTTGCCGTTGACCCCCGCGATCCCCAACATCTCTATCGCGGCACGCGCTCGGCCCTTTATTCTTCTGAAGACGGCGGAAAAACCTGGACCGAAGTCCCAATGCTCTTCGCTGCAGAACGCGCCGTTGACATCGCCTATGCACCCGACAATCCCGACCACATTTACGTCGTCCTCGAAGACCTGGGCCTCATTCGCTCAACCGACGGCGGCATCGTCTGGGAACAAGTCGGCCTCGGATTTATGCCCCTTGCCGAAGGCGTTCGCCTCCAGCGCATTGGCATTGGCTCCACCCAAAATTTGAACCTGTGGACCTCAGGCGGTCTGCTCACCAGTTCCAACAGCGGAAAAACCTGGGCCTCTATCACCCAATCCGCAAAACCCGGACGCGACCTCTACACGATCATACACCAGATTCACACCGGTTATTTCTTCGCCGACTGGTTTGTCTATCTCTACGACATCGCCGCCTGGGGCCTGATCGGCCTGTCCATCTCCGGCCTGATCTTATGGTGGCGCACCAGAAAGCGTCGTCGCACATAAAAAAAGTGCCCCCAGATACTGAGGGCACTTTTTGTGTACATCGCCTTATCTCTCACCCCATATCTCTATCCAGTAAAAACAGACCATAAGCATCATCGCCCACCAGCTTCAACTTTTGCACCATACTCCCGATTTGGGCTTCCTCTTCTACCTGTTTCTCGATAAACCACTTCAAGAAAATCTCCGTTGCATGGTCGCGCTCATCCAGTGAGAGATCGACCAGGTCATTGATCATCCCACTGGATTTCTGCTCTTGCTGGTAAGCGTCTTCAAAAACCTCCAGAGGTGATGCCCATTCAGAAGGTGGTTCGGCGATCTGCTTGAGCAGGACCCGACAGTTTCGCGCATTGATATAATCCACGATCTTGAGCGCGTGCTGCCGTTCTTCCTTGTATTGCTCGCGCATATAATGGGCAAACCCGGGTAGATTTACCCCGTGAAAATACGTCTCCATGGCGAGATAGTGAAATGCCGAATGAAACTCAAAATTGAGTTGCTCGTTCAAGGCCATGAGGACCTTTTTGGGAATCATAATAAAAAACAAACCTCCTGTCGGGTGGCTCATATGCCACACTGGGGTAGTCAAATGCTCCACGTCTAAAAGTTGCTAAAGTTTTACGCAATTTCGCAAAAAGAATCAATAGAAAAATGCCGTACACGATTGGAGATGTCGTACTCTAAATATCGTATAATCAACCAATTATTTTAATAGGTTGACAAAACCTATATTTTTTTTATACTTATCCCCCCCTTGTTACAGCTTTTTTCTCCCCCTCGCAACAGGAGGACACCATGATCAACACAAACATAAATGCCGCGCTCAATGAGCAACTCAATATGGAATACTACTCGGCGTATAGTTATCTGGCAATGTCCGCATATTTTCTCTCGCAAAACCTCAATGGCTTTGCCCATTGGATGCGCGTTCAAGCCCAGGAAGAACTCACCCATGGCATGAAAATATACGACTTCCTTGACGACCGGGAGGCCGATATACGCTTTAGCGCCATTGAGACCCCCAAACAAAGTTGGGACAGCCCTCTGGAAGTATTTGAAGACAGCCTTGCCCAGGAGCAAAAAGTCTCTCAAAGCATCTACAACATCGCCGATCTCGCCCTGTCCGAACGCGATCATGCCACCCATACCTTTCTCCAGTGGTTTATTGCCGAACAGGTCGAAGAAGAAGCCATTGTCAGAGAATTGATCGACACGCTCAAGCTGGTTGGCCAGGAGGGCAATGGCTTGTTCTTGCTCGACCGCGACCTCGCCCAGCGGGGACTCAACGGCACCGCTACTACCGAGGGCCAATAGCAAGCCTGTAACTTGTTAAACAAGAGTTATTTATTGACAAACGACATTCTATTTATTATTTTCCCTCAATATGCCAATAAGTATTTCATTAAAAAAATAAAAAATATGGCCTTGAGTCTCAAAATATCAGGAGAAGAGCATAGAAAAAGGGTTGCATTACAGAATTGAATCTGCTATCTTGTCTGCCCAAGTATTATTTTTCCCCTCAATACTTGCCCCACACACTATGATTTGGTCGAGCACACCGCTCCCCTGCGGCCCGTGATCGTTTCCCCATCCAGATCAACTCAACTCCCCAAAGTAACACTCCCCTAAACCAGGTTGTCACATAATCAGGCCATTGGTCTCCCCATGATCGATGTCCCATATATTCTGGCAACAACCGATTCTCTCCCATACAAGAGTCGGAAGGTATCGCAGTGCTTATTGTGAACCTTTGACGAGTTGAAACACAAGACACTTGATTAAGAGAATCGTTTTCTCAGTCACGGGGGAAATACATGTCTGCCGCACTCATGAGTTCCAGCACCTCAACCAGAGCAAATGGAGGCAGTAGTTCTGCACTGGAACTCTATTTCAAAGACATCGCCTATAGCGAATTGCTCACGCCACAAGAAGAAATTGATCTGGCCAAGCGCATCCGCGCAGGGGATCGCAAAAGCCTCAATAAAATGATCGAATCCAATTTGCGATTTGTCATTACCATAGCCAAAGAATATCAGGGACGCGGCCTGCTCCTGGAAGACCTCATTGCCGAAGGCAACATGGGTCTTGTTCGCGCGGCCACCCGCTACGACGAAACCGTTGGCGTCAAATTCACCACGTATGCAGTCTGGTGGATTCGGCAGGGCATCTTATCTGCATTGGCAGAAAAAGCCCGCATGGTGCGACTGCCCGTCAACAAAATCAAACACCTGAGCAAATTGGAACGCATATCCTCAGAACTCAAACAATCGCTGGGGCGCGAACCGCGTATCGAAGAAATCGCTGCACAGGCCGAATTGCACCCCAAGCAAGTGCAAGACCTCCTCAGCGCTTCGCGGTGGCATGTCTCATTCGACATGCCCCTTGAAGACGGTCCTGATACCAGCTTGCTGGAAATGTTGTCAGACAACGATCAGGAAACCCCTGAAGAGACCATGCTCGAAAATTCTATGGCAGAGGAAATACGCACCGCGCTCAACACATTGGCACCGCGCGATGCCCGCGTATTGCGCCTCTATTTTGGCATTAACAGCGGTGAAACAATGACGCTGGAGCAAATTGGCAACATCCTCAACCTGACCAAAGAGCGCGTGCGCCAAATACGCGACAAAGCTCTGGCGGCACTCAAACATCCTTCTCGTATGCGAAAAATGAGAACCTTACTCCTGGAGAATTGATCCGGTGACCAATCGCATGGAATCGGCTGGCATGGGCATCACCCGCGTCAGCCACATCACATTGGTTACAGGTAACCTCGAGCGCGCATCGGCATTTTACGAAAAGCTTTTGGGGCTGCAACCCATTCCCCGGCCAGATTACGACTTTGCAGGTGCCTGGTATCGCTGTGGCGACATCGAAATCCACCTGATCCTCGCCGAAGAATACCCCCGTCCTTCGCGCCGCCACATCGCCTTTGAAGTCGCCGACTTCGATCGCGTCATCACTTCGCTTGACCGCGAACGCGTGCGCGTTGCCTCCGGTCCCGGCGTGCGTCCACACGACGGCACGCGCTATGTTTTCGTACACGACCCGGATGGCAACCTCATCGAAATAGGTCGTCCGGGAAATACGTGAAAAAATCGGGCCGCGGTCTCAAGGGATCGCGGCCTATTTTTTAGTAGTCATCCCACCTCTCACACCAAACCCCACATGCGATCAATATCCTCCTGATACGCACAAACCTCGCCGGAAATCACATCGCTCACCTTGACGACCTCTCCGCTTTTTCCAGACTCGTAAATCGCCTCGCTCACGGCCTTGCTCTTCAGACCCTCTTCGGCGTCAATTTCCACATCGCGCCCAACACTCAGAGCATCGATAAAATCCCACAACTCAATCGCCATGCCATCGGTCAGCCCATAGGGAAAGAGGCGATTCTTTTCGCCCTGACTCAGTGAATCGAGAAACATATCTTGAAGCTGGGACACGCCATACGCCGTGCCATCTATAAAATGGCATTCACCGCGCGCCTGAGACGCTGCCGGATGAAAAATATCGCTCTCGACAATCGTGCCCTTACTCCCGGTGAGATTGAGTTGGGTAAAACCCTTCCCCGGCGCGCTAACCGTCCACGACCACGTGCCGATCACACCACTTTCAAAATTGAAAATACTGGTCCAAAAATCCTCGCGACTATCATCGACCAGATCCTCGCCTTTCTTATGGGGACGCTGTTCCATTTGCTCCACACGCGCATAAACACTCTCCACTTCCCCAAACCAGTAGCGCATCGTATCCACCCAGTGCGCACCGCTATCCATAACCATCCCGCAACCGCCCAGTTTGCGATCCACGCGCCAGTGCCAGTCGGGATAATTCGCGGGATCCTGCCATCCCGACCTGATGGCGTACCACAACCTGGGTTCGCCGAGCGGACCACCATTAAACGCCCAGTGAATCGTGCGCTGCCCAACACTGCGGCGACACTGCTCGGCATTCGCGGCGATCCTATTGCAGCGTTTGGCTGTATCGATAATTTTTTGCGTGGCTTTAACCGTTATACCAATAGGCTTTTCGCACAAAATATTCACACCGCCTTCGAGCAACTCACAGGCCAGCACATGATGCAAACCGTGAGGGCTGCATATATCGGCCCCATCGAGATTGGACTCTGAATTGAGCAGATCCTCAACCGAGGGATAACTATTGACCTCCCATCCGGTCTTGTCGTTGATCTGATCGGCATAAGCCTGTGCGCGACTGATATCGCTATCAACCGTAGCCACAATGCGAAAACGGTCTTCGCCACTGTCAATAAGCTCTCCATACCGCCGAAGATGCCCACCGGCAATACCGCCACAGCCGACAAGCGCGAGATTTACAATTTTTCCTCTGGACATCAATTTTCCTTTCTCGTGTTATATTCTGCCATCGCCTCCCAATAATACGGCGTGGGAATCGGGCTTCTAAGCGACGGATCATTCACATCTTCCATCCATTGCCACAGGCGCTGGCTCAACGCATTATAGACATCCCGGTATTCGGGTTTATCGGCTACATCCTCAAATTCGTTGGGATCCTTTTCCAAATCGTAGAGTTGCGCCACCGGTTGTTTGATGCGCGGTCTTGGGGGATTAGTCATATCAACTGGCACATCTATCAGGCGCCGCGGACTGAAATTGCGAATAAACTTATAGCGATTGGTGCGAACACTCCGACTATCGCTACCCTGAAAGATCGAAAAAGCCGCATCCCGCGTGGGTTCCGCATCCGGATTTTTGAACACACTGGCAAAACTCAAACCCTCCACATTATCCGGAATAGGATGGTCTATGAGATCCATAAGCGTGGGCAAAAAATCGACATTGCTGAGCAAGTGGTCACAGTTCTGTCCACCCCGAACCCCCCCACCGGGCCAGCGCATAAGCAATGCAACGCCAATACCCGCGTCATAACAAAACCACTTCGCCCTGGGAAATTCAATACCGTGATCCACCGTAAAAACCAGCAGCGTATCGTCTTCCAATCCACTTTCTCTCAACGCATCGGCAATAATCTGAATCGCCTCATCAACGCGGCGGATCGCACCTTGTTGCAAAGCCAGTTCCCGCCGCGACGTCTCGTCGTCAACCAGATAGGGCGGCACATCAATACCCTTACTATCATCAGGCCCCACATCGCCAAAATCGTGCGGACGATGCGTCTCAAAAAAACCGACTTGTGCGTAGAATGGCGTCCTATAACCCGCGTCTGTCCTGAGAAAATCCGCCAAACCCTGGGCAACCACAAGCGCGTTTGCGCGGCGACCATTATCATCGCGCTGTGCAAAAGTCGCTTCAAAACCCAAATCCTCAGTATTAGACGCCTCGTGCTGCAACCCAAAAAGAGCCGTATGATAACCCGCATCGCGCAAAATATGCGAAAGATGTCGCTCCCCCTCATTAAAACACCAATCCCACGGCGAATGCGTCAACCCAATCAACCCATTGCTCTGCGGATAGCGCCCTGTAAGCATAGCCCCCCGGCTGGGACTACACACCGGACTCGTCGTAAAATAATTGGTAAACTTGAACCCCTCATCGGCAATCGCATCAATCGCAGGTGTATGCACCGTATCGACACCATAACACCCAAAATGCCGACCTGTATCGTGCGTCGTAATAATGATAATATTCGGCATGAAAATCTCCGGAAATGCGGGCGGGCACGGGGGACCGCCCCTACAAAATACTGGATCACTTTTTCAAGTGTTCTATAAAATGACAACGCCTGCAGCAAACGATCACATCCTCCACACCCTCATTCCCCAGCGTCTTGTAGTGTAAGTGATGCACGTGCAAATGCTCTTTGCTCCCGCACAAAACGCACTGGCAATTGTAATGGGCGAGAAACTTCTGCCTTTTAATCTGCCATGACTTGGATCGTATATACCGGTCGTAATCGGGCGGCGGCTCAGTGCGAGCCAACTGTGCCAGTAGGCGTTTCCTATCCACCTTGCGAATCCCCTTTGGGCGCGGTGTGGATTGCAGAATTTTCTTTCGCGTCTGTTCATTCATAAGACCATGATAATTAAAAACCAAAAATTAAAAATGAAAAATAAACTCGCGTGGGTCGCGTTTTTCTTTGACTGTGAAGGGAGATATTATATTTATTGTAGCCAAGCCACCCTACGGGCGGGCACAGGGGCACCGCCCCTACATTGATGAACTGACCTGGGAGGCGGTCAGTTGTACACCGCTCCGTTGATTCGTATAACCACTAACAGGAGGAACGGATGGAACTGTGTTATTTTGCAGATGAAATCGACAAAGCTGATTTTGATAAATCTGTGCGCCTGGGCGTAGAAGCGGGCGCAACGGGAATTGAACTGCGCGGCGGCATCTGGGGCAAGCGCGTCCAGGAAATCGACAACGACGAACTGCAGCGCGTCCAGGACGTACTGGCAAAGTACAATGTAACCGTTATGTCCGTCGGCTCGCCCGTGGGCAAATGCGCGCACGACAGCGACGAAGAAAAATCCGAACACCAGCGCATGTTTGACCGCATGATCGAACTCGCAAAAGCATTTGATACAACCGTCATCCGCGGATTTTCCCTCTGGAATCCCAATCGACGAAAAGGAGACCGGGCAAATCGACCCGGCGTTGAGAATTATCTCGATGTCATCGTGCCATTTCTCGAACCCATTGCAAAAACAGCCGAACGCGAAGGCGTCACCCTATCAATGGAAAACGAAGGCGCGACCATTGCCGGCAGTTGCGCGGAAGCGAGAATGGTTGCCGACGCTCTGGGAGACACATCGGGATTTAGCTTCTGCTGGGATGTGAACAACGGCATCGGATGTGGTGAACAAGCCATACCCGATGGATACGAACAGATCAAAGGGCGGATCACCCACTTGCACGTCAAACCCAACCCCGACAAAGAACTGGACCCCATTCGCGACAGCGATATAAAATACGAAGACCTGCTCAAAATGGTCCTATCAGACGGTTATACGGGCAACGTGAGCATCGAACACTGGGGATCCCCAGAACTCATGCTAAAAGGCGTGCGGCAATTGCGCGCAGTACTGGACAACCTGTAATGGACTTACACAAATTATTCACAGATGTATTTCATCCCGAACCCGACGAAACAATAGCCGTCATTGCCGATGTCCCGCACGGTGAACTGCGCGATAGCGAGACCTGGCGCGAGCGCAGAGAAATGGCCGCTGAATGGCGTGCGGCCTGGATATCGCTCGGCGAACAAATCGGCTTTGACGTCCTGCCCCTTATCACCTTTCCCGCCACCGGCGCGCACAATGGCAATTTGCCCCTCGACAAAGGCGACCCCATCCCCTTGCGCGACGGCCTGGCGCGAGCGACAACAGCACTTGCACTCACGCAATTCTCCGCCACCGCACCCCTATCTATGTGGGCGCGTTCACACGATGATTTTCGCGCCGCATCATTGCCAGGCGTTGCTCGCCGCATGGAAGAAACCGCGCTCTCTGCGGATTATACCGAAGTGGCGCGCCGCTGCCAGATATTAATGGACGCCCTCTCCCAAGCAGAATACGCACGGGTTATTTTTTCAACCGGCCACAAATGGACCGTTGACCTGCGCTACCGCGAAGCCCACAAAGACGACGGACAACTGCCCCGAGAAAAGGCAAACTCGGACTTTCCCATCATCAACTTGCCGAGTGGAGAAAGTTTCCAGGTCCCCTATGAAGGAGAAAGAAAGGGCGAACCGAGTCGCACAGAAGGCGAAATACCCGTCAGTGACAACGGCGATATCATCGTATTTCGGGTCGAGAACAACCGGATAGTAGATGTCGCGGGAGAAACAACACAAGCCGCGAGCTTCAAAACCTATTTCGCCGAAGATCCGACGCGCGGCAACATCGCCGAACTCGCCCTGGGATGTAATCCCAAAGCCGTTGTTTGGGGCAATGTCTTAGAAGATGAAAAAGCGGGTTTTCACTGGGCTTACGGACGCAGCGAACATCTCGGCGGCACAATTGGGCCAGAACAATTCAAATCCCCCGCACATATTGTTCACGAAGACATTGTCTATGCTAAAGACAGCCCGATTCAAGTAGCGTCACTCCTGTTGATTTCAGCAGACGGGAAGGCACGCCAAATCATCCGGGATGGCGAGTATCTGATCTAAAAGGAGCTTCACATGTTAATCGACGCGCACAACCACCCAAACTGGCACGGATTCAACGCCGAAAAAATTTTAAAAAACATGGATGAGCAAAACATCGACCAGCTATGGCTCTTTTCCTGGGAAGCGCCAGAAGACGAATACAGCCCCAGTTATCACAACGTATTGCCCCCAACAGGCGTGTGTATCCCCCTCGAAGACGTGATACAGGTGGGGCGCACAGCCCCTGATCGATTTGTACTGGGATATATGCCACACCCAAAGCGACCCGACGCGATTGACCGCTTGAAAGCAGCCGTAGAAATTCACGGAATACGGGTTGCCAGCGAATTAAAGGTCAGAGTCGTATTTGACGACCCGGATGCCCTCAGACTGTACCACGTCTGTGGTGAAATGGGCCTGCCAATCACGATCCATCTCGACTACCCCATTGATCACGGACGCGGGGATTACCCGCGACCAAACTGGTGGTATGGCGGCAGCATCGAAGCATTTGAACGGGCGATTATCGCATGTCCCGAAACCAACTTCATCGGCCATGCACCTGGATTCTGGGCACACATTTCCGGCGACGGCAAATTTGACAAAGAAGCCTATCCCACAGGTCCCGTTGAACCGGGCGGCAAAGTACCCGAGATGCTCAAAAAATACGACAATCTATACGCCGACCTCTCCGCGGGATCGGGACTCACGGCAATCAGCAGAGATGAAGCATTTGGCAGACAATTCCTGATCGACTTTCAAGATAGCCTGTTATTTGGAAGGGATTATTTCGACACGCGCCTGATGGATTATCTACAGCGCTTGAACTTACCAAAAGAGGCATTCGACAAAATAACATATCAAAATGCACAGAAGTTATTGGGTGATGATTGATTTAAACACAGTTAATCTTGTCTAATAACCTTTGGTGCAGGTTATCCACTTATAGGGCTGCACCCGTCATTGCGGCATGGTTTTAGCCGCAATCCAGAAGGTTTTGAGCCGTCACATACGGCGTACACGTGGCGGTCTGGCAACGAGAAATCAGACATGAGAACCGATACTGAAATACGAGTACATGGACTACGCGCTCTGGTAGATGCTCTGGGTATTGTTGAAGCTGAAAAATTCATCAGCTTGATCTTGCGCGAGCCATTTGACTATACGAAATGGCAGCAAAACCTCTGGCCCGATAGAAATGTCGCTGAGATAAGCAAAGCAGCAATGGAATCGCGATTCTTAAAAAATCAATAGACATTTGCCTGACTCTATATTATTATTTTGCCTTGTTCACTTAACGGATAAATAATTTAAAGAATGCTGGCTGGAAGAGTGGTATCAATTGATAGGGTCTATACAGAAACATGCTAAATATTCTTATACGGTAGAGACCGGTAAAGCAGCTATTGAAGGGTTCAATTCACATTACCGCTCAGGAACTTCTGATCTCGCTCGTGATTTTTTTATTCCATGTTTAGAGCATTGCTCCTCCTATAAGAGAGCGGTAGGATATTTTTCCAGTTCCGTTCTCGTAACATGGGCTAAAGTGCTTCCCCGTATAGCGAAATTGGACACCATAAAAATCCAATTGCTTATTTCGCCGCTTCTTTCAGAACAAGATAAAGAGGCCATTCGCTCAGCAGTCATCCCTGATGAACGGGACGCCCTTCTACAAAAGGCTGCTGACAAAATCGTTCTCGACGCGCTTTCTTTTGCACAATCTCCCGAAGATATAAAATTGAGGCTCAGACTTCTTACCTGGTTAATAGCATCCAAGAAGCTTGAGCTTCGTTTTGCTTTTCCAGCGCATGTTGAAGATCCAGGTATTTTCCATGAAAAAATAGGAATATTTAAATTTCCGTGGGGTAGGACTGTAGCTTTCACAGGCTCAGCAAACGAAACAATAATGGGACATACAAAAAACCATGAATCAATTGATGTATTCCGGGACTGGTTGCCTGAGGATTCTACGAGAGTCAAAGTTAAATGCGAACAATTTGCCGAAGCATGGTCAAACCAAGCTCATGGACTCCGAATCCTGAAATTGTCTCCAAAAGCCTTACGTTATATTAAAGAAAGAGCACCCGATGAAGATTTTCCCAAACCGCCCCCCCTTGTGCGTGAGGGAAGCGCAAATCGCTGGCGTCATCAGGATGAAGCAATTGATACTTTTTTGAAGGAGGAACGCGGTGTATTGGAAATGGCGACAGGAACGGGAAAAACTCGAACAGCACTGCGAATTTTTAAAGAGCTTGTTCAACAGCACAAAATCGAATCGCTGATCGTAGCAACAGATGGGACAGATCTTCTAAATCAATGGTATGAACAATTGCTTCCTGTCAGCCAAGAATTAGATAGACCATATAGTATTGTGCGGCATTACAACAAATATCACGACCGCGAGCGATACCATTTAAAGCCTCATCAAAAAATCTTACTAATTTCGCGTCAAGCTTTAGCTCCTGCACTCCGGTCTTTGCAAATAGCAGAGCAAACGATGCTTATTCACGATGAAGTCCACGCACTTGGGAGTACCAAGAACCGTGAAGACCTATCCGGTTTATCGGATTCCATTCGCTTCAGGTTAGGGCTTAGCGCGACTCCTGAACGTGAATACGATCAGGAAGGAACAGACTTCATAGAAACCCACATTGGTCCCGTGATTTTTAGATTTGACATTGCGGATGCTATCCGGCGCGAAATTTTAGCACCTTTCTCATATTATCCACTAACATATCAACCGAGTGAAGAAAATAGACAAAAATTGCGAGCGATTCACCGGCGCTTTGAGGCAAGCAAACATTCAGACAGTCCTATGTCACGAGAAGAACTTTGGATAGCTCTAGCGCGGGTTTATAAAACATCAAAGGCAAAACTTCCTATCTTTAGAACATTCATAGACAAGCGTCCCAATTTGCTAACGCGATGTATCATTTTTGTTGAAACTAAAGAATATGGTGAAGAGGTACTGGAAACTGTGCATCAATATCGCCACGATTTCCATACCTACTATGACGGGGATGAGGCAGCAACATTAGCACGCTTTGCGCGAGGAAATTTAGAGTGTCTCATAACCTGTCATCGGTTATCTGAAGGTATTGACATCCAGAATTTAACCACGGTTATCCTGTTCTCCTCCGCCCGTACTCGGCTGGAAACTATTCAACGAATGGGACGGTGTCTTAGAGTTGATCCATCCAATCCTCAGAAACGCGCTAATATTATTGACTTCGTACGTGCCCCTGATCCTCAAAATCCCGACAATTCAGATCAAAAAAGAAAAACCTGGCTCCAAAAATTATCTGAGGTTTCACTATGAGTACTGATGCAAAAATACAAGAAGCTATCAGAGAAGCTGTTGCAGACTTTGGTCAAAATGAAGGATTAGCGAACAAATTAATCGCTTGGTTTGAAGCCGTTGCAAACGGCAACGAACGTTTGACCGACAAAGATTCTGTGTCTCGTCGTCTCGATTTGCTGTATGAAAACTGCTTAATAGATGGAGAAAAGTAATGGCTGTAGTCATCAAAGTTGCTGGATGGAGTGCCGAAGGACTGCGGTGTCCAGACCATCAGGTATCATTCCTAAAAGATGGACAGAACATTTATCCAATTTCATTGATTCAGATGCCTAATGGAACGGGAAAAACAACTACTCTTGAATTACTTCGGGCAGCACTTTCGGGGAATGCAGAAGAGTGGAGTGCTGATAAGGTACGGTCGCTAAAAAAAAGAAATTATCAGTGCAGTAGTGGACAATTTCAGGTTATCCTGATTTGTGATACACGCAGACTCACTATTACAATGGATTTTGACTTCGATGATGGTAGCGTTAGGTATTCGACAACATCGTCATTAGGAAATAGCGAAGGGTTCCACCCTTTCCCTAAAATAGAAAAGTTCTGCCAGCCACAATTTGTCAATTTCTTTGTTTTTGATGGCGAGTTAGCAGATCAGTTACTCAAGCAAAATTATACTCGGGCACAACTGGCTATTGAGGATTTATTCCAACTAAGTTTATTCCCAAACATGACTAATAGAATTGACGAATATTGGAAAGAAAAAACATCTCGTGAGGGAGGTGTCACACAACAAAAAGGGCTTACACAACGTCGTAATAGAGTAAACTCTCTACAGAAATTATTGGAAAAACGTAAGAAAGAGAAGGACGACATAAATACCGAATACAAAAAGGTAGAGAAAGAGTTAAAAATAAAGAAAGAACAATTCGAAGAAGCACTTACTGAACATAAAGAAATTAAGGCTCGACTCCAAGAAGAAGAAGATAACCTTAAAGAAGCACAACGTCATGTTGCTTCAGCAGCACACGATGTCCTAATCGATATGCGAAATCCTCATAGTTTGTCATCTTCATTTGCTGTAAGGATGATTACTCTCAAAGACAGCCTTGATCGAGCTAAGTTACCGGAAAGCGCAGCACGAGAGTTTTTTGAGGAATTAGCTGACGAAGCAGAATGTATTTGTGGACGATGCATTACTGATGCCATACGTGCGCATCTAAAAGGTCAGGCGGATCGGTATATGGGATCGGATGATGTATCACTACTAAATCAGCTAAAGGGAGATGTTGCAAACTTCGTGGGCCCTGAAGCAGACTCACCTGAAGCCGAACTAAAACAAAAAATCTCCGTTCTTGATGACGCTCGAGATAAAGAAGAACACGCGAAAACAGTGCGAGATGCCGTAAAGAATAAAGCTGTAGCCGATGACCCTGAACTGGAGAAAGTCGAACAAGAAATTAACAAATTAGAGGAAGAACGCCGTAGCTTAAAGGATGATATGAGCAAGTATGAGGACCCTGATCCGTCACGAAGAGATCAATATACCTATGGTATTCAGGTATTGGAAGACCGATTGAAGAACGCAGAACATCAATTGGCAAAGGCGACGGACACATTGGAATTAAAAGCCAAGGGGGATATGATGACCAAAATAATCGAGAGAGCACTTAATAAGGCAAAGCAGGGAATTAGTGTTGATCTATGCCGGGAAGCTAATAAACGCATTGAAGAACTTATGCCATCAAATACTATTCGCATTCAAAAAATTACCCAATCGCTTGTTCTACGAGGCCAAGAAGCTGGCAGCGTTGGTGAGACTTTATCTATTGGATATGCTTTCTTAGCAACGCTGTTTAACAGGACAGAGCATCAATTGCCGTTTATTGTAGATAGCCCGGCCAATCCAATTGATCTCAAAGTACGCGCCAAGGTAGCAGAGTTAGTGCCAAAACTTTCTCATCAGTTTATAGCCTTTACGATTTCGAGTGAAAGAGAAGGATTTTTACCATCGCTTGAAGCAGCATCGGCTGATGGTGATATACAATATATAACGATGTTTCGCAAAGATATGCAGTCTGATGATAATTTAAATGGTGAACACGCCGAAGAGAGTGATGACGGATGGTGTGTACACGGCAAGACGTATTTTGAAGGATTCCAACTTGAAGAGGAGCCTATAAATGCCGTTTAGGTTGCGCGAAGACGCTCGGAAGTGGTTTAGAGACATAAGGCCCAAGTTAGAGCTTGATTTCGATACTTACTACTTTTGTCTCATGGCCGGATTGGCTATGGGCCGTAAAAAAAATATATCTACTGGAGAAGCAACAGATTTAGTAAATAATTTTCCTGGCCTATATCGGTCTCAGAGAGGAGTCATTATTGCACTATTTCTGAGCAAAGAATTGGAGGAGATGGGTGTCAGCATGTCGGAGAAGAGTCAAGTGCATGATCAGATTGCACGTCTTATTAATCCACAGGAACCATCTTGGCTTAGCGATGATGGCATGCGAGAGATCAACCGTTATTCGTATGGCGGATACGATGTGCTGGCGAATGAATGGTTTGATGATCGGCCAAGAACAATAGAGGTGTTTTTGCCGATATATAAGATGAGATTGGATCAAGCTATAGGGGAACTATCCGTATAGTCCTGTTCTTAATTGGAGAAATAAAATGAATAATCAAGCGCAATTAAAACAAAAAAAGCAGATCATTGATGACCAAATTTCAGAGATCGAAAAATCAATGAAGATTACAAAAGATGTAGCTTTTTTGAGATATGTATATAGTGTTTTATTTAATACTGAATTTAATGATACAGATTTCGAAGCCGACTTAGTTGATGGTAGTGATGACAGGCAGTTTGATATCATTCATATAGAGGCAAATGATAGACAAGCAACTGTACATCTTGTTCAAGTAAAAAGTTCCAGTTTTAGAAGTACTATAATAGTACAAATGAGAGATGGTCTTGATTGGATATTTAAACATCCAGAAGAAAAGTACAAAACACTAACAAATGAAGATTTAGTCCTAAAAATTGGAGATATAAGAGATTTGATAGAAAGAGCCTTTGGGAAAAAAAATTTAAATATAAAAGTCTATTATGTAGCTAACAGTATAGAAGAACCTTCTGCCTATTACGAAAAGGAAGTTGCAGATACGAGAAGTAAGTTTAAAAATGAAGAATTTCAAGAATTTGAATTTTATACTTTAGGACCCAACGAGCTTATTGAAGAAGAAAATAAAAATAAAAAAGAGAAAGATAAGATAAGAAACAAAAAGCTACCCATTGAATATGATGCCAATAATAAATCTGTTATACGTTTCCAATCAAAAGGAGTAAGAGCAGCTATTTGCACAGTTAAAGGGATACATTTGGCTGAATTAGTTAAAAAGCATATTGATGTGATTTTTGAGGAAAACGTAAGAACTTTTCTCGGCGTTAATCGAAAGGTAAATAAGGAAATCCTGAAGACATCGCAAGACGATACCCAATCTGGATATTTTTGGTTTTACAATAACGGAATAACGATTACCTGCGATAGTTTTGAAATACAAGAATCAGTCCCTTGTGTACAACTCGATGGTATCCAAATTGTAAATGGAGGGCAAACCTCACTAACACTTGTCGAGGCGCTTAACGAAGGCAAATTACAAGATGATGTTTCTTTGTTAGTGAAAATCTATGAAACTCAAGATCGAAAAATTGTGGATAAAATTACACTTACAACTAATAATCAAAATGCCGTGTCAAGTCGTGATCTACGTTCTAATGATACCCTCCAATCGACCTTAAGTACACTCTTCAAGAACCGAAACTACCACTATGAGAAAAAACCAAGAGAATTTAAGGACTTAAGCAGACAAGAAAAGCAGAAGGTTATTTCAAATGAAAAGGTTGGACAAGCATATTTGTCTGTGGTCGAAAAAAAACCTGCCATCGCAATGGCTCAAAAGTCTAAAATCTGGTTAGATTTTTATGAAGATATTTTTAGTTCTGAAGTCGAAATATTATTGGCAGCGTATCTATTATATCAACAATGTTATCAGATGAATAAGCAATTACAAAAAGATGCATCAATTACAGGAATTGAGAGTGCTATTGCGAAATATGGTCACTTTCATGTGGCACGTTTAGTTGGGTATTATGAATTAGGAAATTGGAAAAATTGTGGTCCTTCTAAGTTGGAAAATTTTATTAATCAAATAGAGCAAGACCCAGATTCACTAGAGGCATCTTATGACCAAGCTATCCAGGAATTGAAACCCATAGTTAGGGGACTCAGTGATAAAGACCTGTCTCGAGTAATGAATACCTTCAAATCAAGTACAATAGAAAAAAAATTAGATGATCTTACTTCTAAATAAGAAATTGTAAGGTGGGTTCACCATCCTGATCTTTGTTATTGACTTTTATAGAGATAGGAGTTAAACTTTAGCACAACAGCAAAACAAACTTCCAAATGGAATAAACAAACTTCCAAGAGGCCCTGAAAATCATGAACTTAACGGATTTAGAGGGTAAAATCCCTTTTCCTGCGATTCGTGGTATTCAAGCAAAACGCGAATATTACCTCGTTATGTGTTCTCTTAGGGACATCACGAGGTTTTTTTGTTTTGATGAAAAAAGCGAAGTGCCCGCAGAGATGCGTGCCCAGCGTGTTTTGAATCGATCACGGGTGCCAGAAATTGCGCGGTACATCATCGAAAACAAAGATAATTATTGTTTTTCGGCGATCACGGCCTCTGTTGATGGGGATATCGAGTTTGTACCCGCCGCAGAACGGGGTGGCAATCGCAAGATCGGTACACTCATTGTGCCGATGGAAGCCAGGTTTATTGTGAACGATGGTCAACATCGGCGGGCGGCACTTCAATTGGCGTTGGAAGAATGTCCCGAATTGGCATACGAAACCATTGCTGTCGTGTTGTTTATCGACGCTGGCTTGAAGCGTAGCCAGCAGATGTTCGCTGATCTGAACAAGCACGCCGTGCGTCCCACGCGGTCACTCGGAATACTCTACGACCAACGCGACCCAATGGCCGGGATGGTGCGTAATCTGGTGCAAAGTGTTCCCGTATTCGACGGACAGACAGAACTCGAAAAAACGACGATTTCAAATCGATCTACTAAAATTTTCACCCTGAGCAATATCTATCAAGCCACTCAAATGCTCCTGCGTAAAAATAGAAAAGATTCTGTTTTTGAAGCAGACGAAGTCATTGCCTATGAGTTCTGGATGGAAATGACCACTCACATTTCTGAATGGCAACAGATAGCAGATGGAGATGTTGTTGCTGCTACGCTTCGAGAGAATTATCTTCACGTTCACGGTGTCGCGCTCAAAGCCATGGGCATTGCAGGTGCTGATTTGCTTAAACACTATCCGGACGCCTGGAAAACGCGATTAAAACGGCTCAAAAGAGTCAATTGGTCTCGCAGTAATAAAGCACTATGGGAAGGACGTGCGATGGAGTTGGGCAAGATTCGTCGGTCTCAGGATAATATCAGGCTGACGACCAATGTCCTGAAAAAACGCCTTGGCCTTGCCCTAAATGAAGAGGAAGCTATTCTGGAAGCCAACTTTGAAAAACCAAATCGGAACAGAAAGTAAACGCCATGATAGAAATTAGAAAACAGGATTTGAATGGTGCCTCGAATCTAAGCGGTGAAGGTCTAAAAGACCTATACGAAGAAATCCGAGACCTTTACTTATCCGATGACCGTCCCTGGATTATCGGTTACAGCGGCGGCAAGGATTCCACCACAGCCCTTCAAGCAATATGGTATGCCATCTCTGAACTACCGCGCGAAAAACGGGAAAAAATGATCTTTGTAATATCATCCGATACACTGGTCGAAACACCTGTTATCGTGGATTACATCGACAACACACTGAATCGAATTAACGAAGCAGCCAAAATCCAGGGCATGCCTTTTCAGGCTGAAAAAGTTATGCCGTTGATGGAAGATAGCTTTTGGACCAACCTCATTGGTCGTGGCTATCCTGCACCTACCACAACATTTCGCTGGTGTACTGAGCGAATGAAAATTGATCCCGCCAATCGATTCATTTTAGAGCGAGTTGCAGAATACGGCGAAGTCATTATGGTACTCGGCGTGCGTAGCGATGAAAGTGCAACGCGTGCTCAGGTTATGAGCTTGCACAAAATTACGGGTAATCGCCTCAAGCGGCATTCAACACTGCCTCGCGCTTACGTGTACACGCCAATTGAGAACTTTACAACCAATGATGTCTGGACCTATTTGCTCCAGTGGAAATCTCCCTGGGGCAATAACAATCGAGACCTCGTTGCACTCTACAAGAACTCCCAGGCAGGTGAATGTCCCCTTGTTATTGACACCACAACGCCTTCCTGTGGAAACAGTCGCTTTGGCTGTTGGGTCTGTACAGTCGTAACCCAGGACAAAGCAATGGAGTCAATGATTGATAATGGCGAATACTGGATGGAGCCACTACTGGAATTACGCGACTGGTTGGCAGCTACTCAAGATCCGGAAAAGAAGCGAGAATACAGAGACTACAAACGTCGCAATGGACGCATTATGCTGGATCGCAGCAACGAACAAAAAGTAGTTCCTGGCCCCTATTTTTTGAGAATTCGGCAAGAAATTTTACGCATGGTTTTACAAGCACAACAATCAGTGCGTGAAAATGGGCCTGATCCGAATGCCACACTCATTCATCCCGAAGAATTACAGGAAATCAGACGAATCTGGCGGATGGAAGAACAGGATTGGGAAGACAGTGTACCGAAGATCTACCAGGAGGTTATAGGTGATGACTTAACCTGGGCCGAAGATGATACCGGGAGTTTTACTCCCCAGGATCGTTCTATATTGGAGAAAATCTGTGAGGAGCGAAATATTCCACCCAAACTTGTTATGAAGCTACTGGATGTCGAACTTTCCATGAATGGGATGGCTTATCGTTCAAACATCTCTAAAGAGCTCGAAGCAGTGCTCACCGAGGAATGGCAAAATGAGGAAGAGGCTATTGAACGGGAATTAAAGCGGCGATCTCGAAAGGCAAGTGTTCAAAGATGATTTTTAAAACCCTATCCATCCAAAATTTTGGACTTTTTTGTGGTTCACATGACTTTGATCTTGAACCGCGTACCAAATATCGCAAGACAAGTCCGATTATTCTTTTTGGGGGCAAAAACGGGGCTGGAAAAACTACCTTCCTCGAAGCCATCCTGCTTTGTCTTTATGGCAAAAACGCGCTTGATCGTCGAATGAGCAATCGAGACTATTGCAAGTACATTTCAGGACGCATACATCGCCCCAGAGGCGGTGGGGGTGTAAAGTTAAAAAATACAAGCATCCAGCTTGTGTTTTCCTACGCCAAGTTTGGAGAACAGCACCTTTATACTGTAAAAAGAGCCTGGAAAAAATTGGACTCTATGAAAGATGAGATAGAAGAACAATTGACGCTTGAAGAAAATGGAGAAGAACTGTTTGAGACGGAACAAGTGCAAGAGTTTCTGAATGATTTGGTTCCTATAGGTGTTTCACAGCTCTTTTTCTTTGATGGTGAAAAAATTCAAAATCTCGCTGAAGAAGAGGGTGGCACTATCCTGGCGGAATCTGTCAAATCAATGCTCAGTCTGGACATCATTGAACAGTTAAAATCTGATTTGACTACTTATTCAAACCGTCAAAAAAAGAAAGCACAAGACGGAAAAACAGAAAAATACTTAAAAGATATTGAAAAAAGACAATTTGCGCTTGATGAACAACTCTCAGACTTAAGGCAAGACAGGGCACAGATTGAAGCACATTTGCAACGTGTAACAGCCAAAATTGAAGAAGCCGAAACCGAATTTGCAGTAGCGGGTGGAAAATACGCACAAAGACGGCAGGAATTTAAATCTCAACACGCTTCTTTGCAGACACAAATTGAACAATTTAAAAGCCGCATTCGAGAAGAATGCTCACGCCTATTCCCCTTTTCATTGGTACCCGAATTATGTGAGCAACTTACGCAGCAAGTTCAAGGTGAGAATGAAGTCCAAAAATGGCACATCGTGGAGGATGTTGCACAGACTCGTTGGGAAGATATAAAAGAAAATCTCAACAACGGAATATTAAAACCCCCAATTGCTGACAATGAGAACCTGATAGACCAAATTGGTTCTATGATCATAGAGGCATTCCAACCTCCTGAAGACTTTGAAACCATTAAAATTTTACACAACTTTTCTCAGGACGAAGGTGCTCAATTGATTAATTGGGCCAAAAGCGGCGCGCCAGTTAGTCGTGACGTTGTAATTGCCAAGACCCGTCAACTTGAAAAAGCATTGACAGAACTCGAAAAAGTCGAAACGAACTTACAGCGCATTCCCGATGATGATGCAATTGCTCCGCATATCAAAAAAATGAATGATCTAAACCAGACCCTGGGATCACTCAATACCAAATCAGAGCGCATTGAAAGAGAAATCCGCCAGCATGAATACCAGCTTAAAGAGACCAATCGAGAATATCAAAAAGCACTGGATGAACTATCCCTTGAAGAAGACATGGACCATCGTCTCAAATTGATCAATGGTGTCCAGGGCGTTCTGGGCGAATACTTTGATCAACTGGCACAAACAAAGGTGCGTAAACTGGAGCATGCTGTGGCTCAATGTTTCGACCTGCTTTGCCGCAAAAGCGATATGATACGCCGTATTGAAATTGATCCCAAAACATTCTCTGTAACCCTTTATGACCGTCAAGGTCAAGCCATTCCCAAAAAGCAGTTATCTGCGGGAGAAAAACAAATCTACGCCATATCCATGCTCTGGGCATTGGCACAAACATCAGGACGCCCACTACCCGTAATTATCGATACACCTCTCGGGCGACTTGACAGTGACCATCGCCACAACCTGATAGAGTGCTACTTTTCTAAAGCCAGTCACCAGGTTATCATTCTTTCCACTGACACAGAAATTGATCAAAAGTATATCAAAGCACTGAATCCATTCATTTCTCACGCATACCACTTGCAATACAGTCCCGAGACTGAATCATCCGCAGCATCCGAAGGTTATTTTTGGAAACACAGAGAGTCCGATCATGAAACTCAACAAGATCAAGCTCTGCTTGGAAGCCTCCAACCGGCTTAGACATTTAAAAGGCAGAACGGGATTAACGCCAAATATCTTATGCCGGATCGGTTTCTGCCTGTCGCTTCGAGAGAGTGGCCTGCCCAACGCAGATGTTTATCCCGAAGATGGGCAGGAGTTCAATCGATATACACTAACAGGTGAATGGGACAGCCTCTTTGTTGCTCTATTAAAACAGCGCTGTTTCAATGACGGGTTAGATACTGAGAATGGTTTAGAAGACTATTTCCGAGCGCATCTTAATCGCGGGGTTCTAACACTTTATCAAAATTGCAAGGACTTAAGTGACCTACAGCGACTCTTACCGCGGAAATGATTTTTAGAAGGCATCAGATCAAAACAAAAAGCCGAGGGTTTTTAGACCTTCGGCTTTTCTATTTTAATATTTTACAACTGGATTACTGGCGTTGTGCTACGCGTGGCGGCTAAAACAGGCCACAATGACAACCAAAATCCTCCACTCACGCAAACTATTTCACCCCCTATTTTCTTGCAAACCAGAGCCAACGATCATACCCAGAACGGGCAATATCGAAAACAACACCATAAATACCTTTGGGCAAAAGTGGACTTGACCCGTTTTGGATGATGTTGCCGAATTCCGAATTCTGTCTCAATGCAATAAACATAGGGCTTACAGAACCTGAATTCAGGCCACAAACAACCGCTTTTCCAACCGCAGATCTCTCTTGACCAATTCGCTCACTTTTTTTCTTGCAGTTTAACGACAAATCCAGTGTGTTTTTTGTATAAAGTATTGTATTTTGTGAATTTGACAATTTCTTTTTAAACTTGATAATTTTTTGTCAAGTTTGATAATTTTTTAAGGAGGATTTTATGTATTTAGTTTCTGGCGTGCATAGGACAACTTATTGGGAAATACTGCACCCTGATTGGCTGAGATGGCACAACCAGTTAGTTGACGAGGGATCTGTGACCCAAAATTTGAACCAGCAATTTGTAGGCTAATTTGTGCTAAGGATTAGCCGTGATATTTCTCATAAGAATTGCCTGCACCACTTCTTGTGGCACACAAGCAAAGTTTTGTTTTCCGTCTTAAAACGTCTCCAAAAGGACTCAATACCATCGCCTACCATGCGCCGATAGCTTACGCAAAACTGCATCAATCACAGGCTTGAAACCCAAGCCCTAAATACTCCACCAAAACGGGGTAACTCCAAAAGGTACTTACACCCGAGATAAAATAAAGAAATTTCGGGAACGATCGAGAAAAAGGAAATTGGCAGACTTAGATAGGTGTTCCAGCAAAGTCTGCCCTGAGTGTGGCCAAGATATTCTTTCCTCAATTGAACAAAATTATCAATAGCGGAGAGTCATGTTTGATGAAAGAACAATTTTTGGATATTCAGGTGATCCTGTCAACGTAACTTTCTCAACTCGCACAATGCCTACTCGGGGAATTTCAACTCTTGCGAGAAAGCCAGATGCTTGCAGTTTTTTGGGCGTTTTGTTTCTGAGTTGAATGTCCTCCCTTTCTATTGCTGAATTTTCAAAGTTAGTGTCGCAGATGGTGACAGTCCTCGGACGTTCACTCGCCATATTACTAACGCTCAATATGATTTCTGCCTCTGAGATTGGGGTGGTTACGCCTTTGACGAAAACATCAAACATAATGGTTCTGGTTTCGGTCGCGGAGCCCTCAGGCACATGTTTGATTTCTACTTCCATTTTCTTGCTCCTTCTCTTCGCGTAGAGCACCCGGATGGCTCCGCCTCTTCGTCGCCACGTAAAGGGAAGGAGCAAGACCTTGCACATCTTGCTACACACTCGAATAGAATATACTGCGTTTTAAGGCTGATAAGTCCCTGTCTGTCTCCAAGAAACACCGTGATATCCTATACTGCAAGGAGGAAAAAAATCATTCTGTTTAATTGCTATATTTTCTTGGTGGCAGCACTCAGCTTGATATAGTCCATTACTTTGGCATTTCTCGCCTGTTTTCCCGTTTATCCCAACATCGCCGTGTATATTTATTCGCCGTGTTTCGCTATCTTCTGCCTCTTTCTCCATTCTTGTGCGTATGTTATCTAAGATTTCTCCATGGTATTTCCACATCCTTGGACCTGAGACATCTGAGCCTCCAATTATTTTCGCAGCTTTGCTTAAACTCATCTTTGTTTCATTATACATTACATTTTTGTCATCACAAACAACAGCAACTACAGATATATCATCACGATAAGCCACAGGATCCCCCACTTTTAATCCAATCATTGAAAACCGAAATTGAGGCCGTTGTTTCTTTGTTTGGAGATCATCAGGACTAATTTCTTCCCCAAGTCCAAAAGCAATAGGGCGTGTTTCGGTTGAGGGAAAAGGCAAAGGGGTGCCTGGTATCATTTTCATTAGGCTAATAGCATCATCTACAGGAATTTCAAAGAACTCTCTATCGGGATTATACCGTAATGTGTCTAAGGCATCATGCATCAATTTTTCATAATTTTCTTTGTTATTAGAAGGTACTTCAACAGCATATTGGCAAACAAAAGGGGTTGGAACACCTGTAGAGTAGAGAGCTTTTATTCTTTGATTTACGGTTTTATTTGTTTGTCCAATTTTCACAAGCCCGGGCATTGCTCTATTTGTTAATAAGTAATATATTGTCATTGTCAGATCCTTTCTGCGTTGAAGGGGCAAGACCTTGCATATCAGCGCACAATATACTGCGTGCGTGGCTTTCTGTTGAGCATAAAAAAACAGAAAGCCCCAACAAACCGTGTTTCTCCCTCATGAAAAACTTAATTGGGGCTTTCCGTTTCTACGCTTCACATAGTCATAGGCCCTCCTTCTTTTTTCCTTAAAATTGTGTATTGAATAGAAAGGGCATCTGCCTTTCAAAGACTGAAAAATCGCCTCTGTGAATGGTCTGAGCAAGATAGGCCGCAAGGTCTTCGACAATCAGTGCCTTTCCCTTTCCCTTACGGTAGTCACTGCCATCCTTGTGCAAGTCTATACCAATTCGGTCTGCCTTTCCCGGCTCTCCGGATGTTGGACGGATGCTACCACAACGCAAGACGCTCCATTGTTCATAATCTGATCCGAGAAGAAAGATTGTCTCGTCGTGGTTGTCGCCAAGCGCGGCAATCATCTTGTTTAGAATCTTTGGCATTGCCTTTTGAAAGAAGCCGATATTATTATCATACCCAGCAAAATACTCTGTCCCACAGATAGCGTCCTTAAATTTCTGTAAGAAGTAAAAAGTCACCGTAGCTCCGAGAAAAATCTTAAAATAGGGGTGAACGAAATATAAACCCTAACTTGGAGGCTACGATGACTCACCCCAAAGATATTAAAATTTCTCAAAGAGAGCAATTTGCACTTTTGAATGCTCCTGATTTTCTCAATCAGGCCGTGACTCGCTTCCTGCAACAGTTCCTCGAAGCCGAGATCACGTCGTTTTTACAAGCCGAACCCTATCAAAGAACGACCACTCGTACGGGCTACCGTAACGGATATAAGCCGCGGATACTCAAGACGCGCGTAGGCCGTATCGAGCTAAGCGTGCCTCAAGATCGGGAAGGGCGATTTTGCAGTGAGTTATTCTCACGCTTTCAATGCAGTGAAAAAGCCCTCATTCTTGCCCTTCAAGAGGCGTATTTGCAAGGGGTCTCCACACGTAGGGTGACAAAGATCACAGAAGCCTTATGTGGGACCAGCGTCTCAAAGTCTCACATCTCACAGCTTTGTCAAGACCTGGATGCAGACATCAACGCCTGGCGGGGGCGACCTCTCGAACAGGCGTATCCCTATCTGATCATTGATGCGACCTATCTCCACATCCGATCTTTGGGGCAGGTCGCCTGTGAAGGCGTCTTAATCGTTTCTGGGATCGCAGGGAGTGGGCACCGAGACATTTTGGCCATTGACGTGGCGCACACTGAGACAGAAGCCACGTATGCGGACTTGTTTAAAGACCTTAAAAAGCGTGGGTTAAAGGGTGTGCATCTCGTCATCTCTGACCACCACGAAGGCTTACAAAACGCCATCAAACGACACTTTCAGGGGGCCGCTTGGCAGCATTGTCAGACACACTTTCACCGAAATATCAAAGGTATCACACCGCCGAAGCATCAACGCGAAGTCGCACAGGCACTCAAAGACGTTTTCAATGCCCCCGATCTTGCCACTGCACAAGACCGCCTATCTTCTATGATGGACACCTATGAAGAGATACTGCCCAATATAGTGGACAAAATAGACCGGGATATTATCCATTGTCTGGCCTGCTTCCACTTTCCCCAAAAGCATCAAAGACGCATTCGTACCACCAACCTGTTGGAGAGACTCAATCGTGAGATCAAAAGACGTGCCGATGTGGTGCAGATCTTCCCCAATCAAAAGGCTTGTGAACGTCTCATCGGCGCGTTGTGTATGGAGTGGTCTGACGAGTGGATCACCGGCAGACGCTACCTGGACATGACGGATTGGAAATAAACGCTCTGACCCCTATATCACGAAGCTACAATTTTACAGAACTTTTCGGACTTGACCGTCCCACAGGGGATTATGTAGAATAGTGACCAAAAAAACTTGATATTATGCTATTACTTTTGTATAATACAAATAATTAACCACCCCTGTTGCTTCGGGAGCAGGGCACGGAGCCGTATAGAATCTTTATACGGCTCCTGTATTTTTAGGGGATTTAATGAAAACAAATATCTATATTGATGGGCTTAATTTATATTATAGAGCCGTTCAGGGTACGCCTTATAAGTGGTTGGATATAGTTAAATTAGTTCAAAAAAGATACCCGCAAAACACGATTCATAAAATTAAGTATTTCACTTCGGTTGTACAATCGCGCCCTGATGACATGGGAAAACCAGTACGTCAACAAATATATTTGCGGGCTTTAAGGACTTTTTCACAAATTGAAATTATTGAAGGAAGATTTCAGACCCGCAAAGTTAGACTACCATTAGCATCACCACCACATAACACTGTGGAAGTTTTGAGAACCGAAGAAAAAAGTTCAGATGTCAATTTGGCTGTTCATCTGTTAAACGATGCTTACAAAAAGGATTATGATGTTGCTATTGTTGTATCAAATGATTCTGATTTATCAGAAGCCTTACGAATTGTGACCCAAGACCTAAACCTGAAGGTAGGTGTCGCATTTCCTACTGGTGCAATTGATCCACATACAGGCACACGAAAGATAATTAGAAAATCAAGAGACCTTCAAAGATACGCCACGTTTATAGGCGAAATTAGACCCAGCATTCTTAAGCGCAGTCAACTTCCTGGTACACTGACTGATGCGAATGGTACTTTTCGTAAACCACCAGAATGGCAGTAAAGCCTCTATATGCCCGGTCACTATCCTACATAACCCCCTTTTAATTGGAGGCTTTTTTTTATCTACAGCGTCAAGTCTTTAACTATCGTATATAACCTTGGCTATTGAGTGATGATTGACGTATTTCATCCCCTATTTTCTCGCAACCCAAACCCCACCATCATCCCCAGAACGGGAAATATCGCAAGCACCATAAACACCTTCTGGTACGCGTCGAGTGTAGCCAGATTTGCATCGAAGAAAAACTGCAACACCACCCCGACCAGTGCTGTACTGATCGCCATACCCATAAACCGCAACATACTATAAAGCCCTGCAGCAGCACCCATCTGGTCTGAATCGACAGTCCCCATAACCGTACTGTGCAATGCAGCCAGCATCAACCCCGCCCCAAGCCCGTAGTACGCCAGTAGGCCAGCAATAACCCATGTCGAAATCGAATCGGACAAATGGGCAAAGCCCAGCATCACCGTCAACTGCACAAACATCCCAATCATCACCAGCCACCGACTCTGAAAACGATCGGACATCTGCCCGCCAAACCGCACAATCAGCGTCATCGCCGCAGAACTAATAATCAAAAACACGCCCAACAGTGCCGGCCCCATGCGGTGAACATCGACCAGATACAGCGGCATCAACACCCCAATACCGCCCTGCACAAACATCCGCATCGAAGCGCAAAACGTCACCCGGCAAAACATGCGATTGCCAAAAAAATTGAGCGGAAGAAAAGGATCTCTCCGCCCTCTTTCCCACCACCAGAAACCCGCGAAAAACACTCCCGCGCCCAAAAGCAATCGCCAATCCTCAAACGGGGCAACCCCCGTCACAGACCGACTGGACAGATAAAACATCAAAAACACAATCCCACCCGACAACAGCCCGACCCCGCCCCAATCAAACTGCCGCAAAAATTTAGATGCCTCCCCAATCACCTGAGAAGGCACCCCCCTGTAAATCGCGACAAAAGTCACAACACTGAGCAAAAGCCCCGGCACAAAAGCGGCGCGCCACCCCCAAAGCGCAATGAGAAGACCCGCGACAAACGACGACGAAAAACTCATCGCCGGTCCCACCGCACTCCACGTACCCAGGACGCGCCCGCGCTCTCCCGCACTAAAAATCGACACAAGCAACGCCATACCCATCGGCGTCATCCCCCCCACGCCAATACCCTGAATCGCTCTGCCAGCCATCAACCAGCGCATATTCGGTGCCAGAAATGTCATCGCAGAACCAACGCCAAAAATCACAGTCCCCAGCAGAATCAACAACCGCCGGTCAACGCCATCGCTCAAACGCCCATAAATCGGCATCAAAACGACAAAAGGCAGCATAAAAGCTGCCAGAACCCACGCCGTCAAATCTGCTGGAATCCCAAAATCATCCCGAATAACCGGCAGTGCAACCCGCGACATGCCAGCCACCATAGGCATCAGCATAGACGAAAACATCAGGCTAATCAACACGCGCCGAGCCGCCCGAGGAGACAGCGGTTCTGCCTCCCCGGATGCAACCTGTGCCTTAGACAAATGCACCTCGCAAACGAATAGACGAATCAGCGAATCAACGAATCAACGAATAGACGAACCCCACCCTGCCACCAAGCGGGCGGGCACGGGGGCACCGCCCCTACAATATCGTACACCGATATCTTTACCCAATCTTCATACCACACTCGCGGCCGTGTGCTTCGAGCAACGCCTTCCCCGCATCGTAGATCGCCCCAAAGGCATCCAAACTAACCATCACATCGCCACTCATGTGCTTCCCCGCCGCACGTACCTTATCACACGCCGCCTCATACGCCGCTATGCACTCTGGATGATTCGGCTCTCCGGGATACCCCATAGACTGCGCAATATCTTGAGGACCACCCGCAAAAAACATAAGCCCATCAACCTGAAGAATCTCATCCAAATTGTCAAAAGCCGTCTTGCTCTCGAGCTGCGGCACAATAATGGTATTGTCATTTGTAAACTCAAAAATCTTCCGACTATCACTGGTATCGTTCAAACCATAAGCCACGCGCTGGCTCATCGCGCTCCGCCGACCCAAAGGCCCGTAAAAACCAAACTGGACAATCCGCTCAGCCTCTTCAGCAGTCTGCAAATTGGGCACCGTAATCATCTGCATACCCCGGTCCAGCGCCGTCAAAATAGCCGCCTCAGACTGATCCACAACCCGCATAGTGGGCGTCATACCATAGGCATCGCAAAGGCGACAGACCGTCTCAATAGTCGGCAGCGTCAATGCGCCGTGCTGCCCATCCAGCGAAATAAAATCCATCCCCATCTTAGCCGCCACTTCGATCACAATTTCTGAAACAAAACTCATCTGCACGCCAACGGCTTTTTCGCCATTGCGATAACGCTCGAGAATGCGATTTGGTGTAGCCATAAACCCCTCCCTATATTGTGATTACTTAAAAACTCTAAACCCTCGCAAATTTTTGCAACCGCTGTCCCTGTCCACCCATACCGATCTCAGCCACATAAATACTACCCTCGTCATCCACGCAAAGCCCGTGCGGCGACTGCACAGCACTCTGATCTTGAAAGCGGCAAATCAATTCCCCATCAGCAGACCACACACTGATGCGTCCCCCGCCCCCTTGCTCTGCCACATAAATCGTATTGTCATCCGTAATCCACACATCGCCCGGCATCATCACATCGGTCCACATCTCCATAAACTTGCCATCTGGATCAAAAATCTGAATGCGGCTATTCTCCCGGTCGCACACCAGAACCCGCCCGGTCTTATCGCATCCAATATTGTGTACCAATGCAAACTGCCCCGGTCCACTCCCCCCTTCGCCCCACACCCCGATATGCTCGCCCTCGCGCGAATACTTGTGAACACACCGGCTGCCATACCCATCCGACACGTAAAACGAATTGCCATCTGGCGCATAAGCAACACCCGTAGGCATATTGTATTCCCTGCGGTGAAACGTCGGACCCGGAACCCCGCGATTGCCCCATTCGCGCTCCAATTCGCCCAAACGGGTATAACGCCTGACAATATGCTGAAACGAATCGGTCAAAAACACCTTATCGTCCGGATCGATAAAAATACCGTGTGACTGACTGATCAAATTCGGCGAAATACCAAAATCGCCATACCCCCACGACGTAATAAAATTGCCATCCTTATCAAACACGACCACGGGATGAATCCCGCGCGTAAAGGCGTAAATGCGGCCCTGTGAATCCACCGCAGCATCCGACACCTGTGTAAACACCCATCCCTCGGGCAACTTCGCCCAACCCTCAACTTCCTCGTACCGATAATCGCCTTCTCCGAACAGCATGGTGTACCTCCTTAAAATAAAGAACGATCCCCTATTCCTCTTGATACTGCAACTGATAAAGCCGGGCATAAATCCCATTCTGCTTGAGCAGCGTATCGTGGTCGCCTTCCTCGCGGATTTGACCGCGGTGCATCACCAGAATATTATCCGCATTTCGAATAGTAGAAAGACGGTGTGCAATCGCAATCGAAGTCCGCGACCGCATCAATTTTGCCACCGCATCCTGAATCCACATCTCGGTCTCCGTATCCACATTCGCCGTCGCCTCATCAAGAATGAGAATATCCGGTCCAGAAGCCAGCGTACGCGCAAAAGATATCAACTGACGCTGCCCGACCGAAAGCGAACTCCCCCGCTCCTGCACATCGTGCTGATAGGTATCGGGCAATTTATCGATAAACCGGTCCGCATTTACATCCCGTGCGGCTTGCTCAATCTCCTGGCGGCTAATGCGCGGATGTCCCAGACCGATATTGGCTTCAATATCGCCAGCAAAAAGAAAAACATCCTGTTGCACAACCCCAATGCGCCTGCGAAGCTCCTCGACATCCCACTCGCGAATATCGACACCATCTACCAGAATCGCACCCCGCTGAATATCGTAAAACCGACACACCAGACCAATCACCGTACTCTTACCCGCGCCCGTTGCCCCGACCAATGCCAAACTCTGCCCTGGCGCAACGCGAAAAGACACACCGCGCAACACCCATTCGCCTTCATTGTACGCAAACCAGACATTTTGAAACTCGATCTCACCCTTCAGATGATCGGCCGTCACAGAGCCACCAGGCGATTCAGGCTCCGCATCCAGCAATTCAAAAATGCGCTCTGAAGACGCCATTGCAACCTGAAGCACGGTAAAGCGATCGGCAATATCGCGGAGAGGCATAAAAAACCGCGGAACATACTGCAACATCGCCACGAGCACGCCCCACTGGATCTCCTCGTCCAGCACGCGCGCGCCGCCATACCACAACACCAATGCAGACAACAAAACACCGCCCAACTCCATAATCGGAAAATAAATCGCATGGTAATACGTACTCTTTAGCCGCGCATCCAGATACTCTTTATTCGGATCTTCAAACCGCTTCACACAGCGATCTTCGCAACCGAATAACTGCACCACCTCCATCCCGGACACGGTCTCCTGCAACGAAGAACTAAATCGCGCGAACAGCGTGCGCGCAACGCGATACGCAAAAAAGGTCTTATTCTGAAGCCACACGGTTGCGACAAAAGCCACCGGCAATGCGAGACAGATCATCAAACCGAGCGTGACATCCATATAAAAAATGTATGCGAGAATCGTGATAATCGTAAAAATATCGCTGATCATCGACACAATGCCATCGGTAAACAACTCGTTGAGGGCATCCACATCATTTGTATTGCGCGCCATCAAACGGCCCACAGGCGTGCGGTCGAAATATCGCATGGGCAACCGCTGCAAATGCATAAAAATCTGCAACCGCACATCGTGCATAGCCCATTGCCCGATCATATTGGTCGTCCAACTCTGGCAATACCCCACGCCAAATTGCGCGACAAGCAAACCGACATAGATCATGACCAGATAGGTCAACCCATCCACATCTCCCGGCACGATATAATCATCCACCGCAATCTTGGTCAAATAAGGCCCGGCCTGCCGCACAACCGATGCGACAATGATGAGCACAAACGTGAGAACAACCCACCAGGCGTAGGGCCTGAGAAAGTTCATCAACCGCGCCATCAAACGCAGATCAAAACCCTTATGACCAATTTCCTCTTCTTCCATTACAATATTTCCAATTCTTGAGCCAGATGCTGGCGTCGAAACATATCTGCATAAATCCCATCGTGCTCAACCAAATCGTCGTGTGACCCCTGCTCTACAATGCGCCCCTCATCCAGCACAATAATATGATCGGCATCTTTCACAGTCGAAATGCGATGGGCAATCAAAATCGTCGTACGCGAAGCCATAATTTCGCGCAAATGTTTGAGAATCTCTTCTTCAGTCCGCGTATCCACGCTGGCCAAAGCATCGTCCATAATCAGAATCCGCGGCTCCCGGATCACCGCACGCGCAATTGCCGTGCGCTGTTTTTGTCCCCCCGAAAGCGTGACCCCTCGCTCTCCCACAATCGTCTCCAGGTGCTCGGGAAAAAGGTGCAAATCCGGAGCCAATTGCGAAATCTCGGTCGCGCGCGCAACATCGCCCTCTGCCCGCGTGCCCAAAGCCACATTTTCCCGAATCGTATCCGAAAACAAAAAAGCATCCTGCGGCACATATCCGGTCGCGTCACGAATGGTCTGAAGCGGTATATCTTCCACCGGCTTGCCATCGATCAAAACCTGTCCCTCATTCGCCTGAATCAACCTGGGGATCAACCGCGCCAGCGTGGATTTTCCCGAACCCACGCGTCCCACCACGGCAAGCGTACTCCCCGCTGGAATCCGAAGATTGATATCTTTGAGCACGCGCCGACCATTGTACGAAAAATTTGCGTTGCGAAACTCGATCTCCCCCGTGATACCATCTGTTGTACCACCCTTCACATCGGGTTGCGGCGATATTTTCAAAACCTCTTCAATACGCCTCAGCGAAGCCACAGCGCGTTGATACTCATCGACAATTCGCCCCAACATCGACATCGGGCGACTCATACGCAGCAAATACGCATTGAACGCCACAAATGCCCCCAGACTCAAACTCCCCTCAATCACCCGCAGACCGCCCAGCCACAAAATCACAATCATAGAAACACCGCTCAACAAAAACGTGAACGGATAATACAGACTGCGGATTTTAATCAAATGGCGATTGCGCGTGACGTATTCTTCATTGAGAATCCCGAAATCCACAATCTCGAGCGGGCGCATGGCAAAGGCTTTGACCATTCGCATACCCGTCAAATTCTCCTGAATTTTTGAACTGACAGCGGCAAATTGTTCCTGAACCCGGCGGTATCCCACGCGCACCTTTTGCCCGACCCACCGAGCACAAAAAGCCATCACGGGCATAGGAGCCAGTGCCAAAAGAGCCAACTGCCAGTCAATGATGCACATCAAAATGAGACTAAGCACAAAACTCAAAACCGCCTGTAGCGACAGGCGATACGCAAAATAAAAAAACCGCTGAATCGCTTCCACATCATTGGTCGCCCGCGCCATTAAATCGCCCACGCGCTGCGCCTGAAAAAAACTCAGCGGTAGCCGCACAATATGTCGCACATAAATCGTGCGAATATCGCGCTCTATAAAACGAGACGCACTGGCAATAAACCAGCGCATCCCAAATGACATGCCCCATTGCGCGATGCCAAGTGCAACCATGAGCGCCCCGTACATCTGCAAATCGCCCATCGGGCTGCCCGTGATTGTATCGACCACATCGCCTGTAAGATCTCCAGCATCCAGCCCCGCTTTAGCCGTATCAATCGCCCATTTCATCAACAACGGAACGAGCGCCTGAACCACCTGCGTACCCAGCAACAGCACCAATCCCCAGAAAATCTTCCATCGATGGGGATACACATACTCCGCAAAGGGTTTAAAAAAATTGAGACTCATAAACTACGCCATCCCTCTCACCTGCTCCAATTTATCGTACAATCGCTTTGGCGACACCTTTTGCGCCGTACCGAGTTCCTGTGCAAAAACCGACACCCGAAACTCCTCGACCATCCACCGCAACGCCTGCACGGCATCGCGCTTCGCCCCCGTCAACTCCGAATCCATCAATTCATCCACCGCATCTTGAAAGGGTTGAACCTGCTCGGCCTTTTGTCGGTCCTTCATAGGATCGAGCATCGCGCGTTCGGCCCGTATCACAATCGCCTTCAAAAACCGACCCAAATGCAACACCTGATCATAAGGCGTTTGTCGCAAAAAATCCGTCGGCATCAAACGCGCGAGATCGGCCTCCATCTCGGGATATCCACTGCGCAACAGGCGAATTTCTCGATGCGTTTCAAACAGCGATTCCATCGCCTGAATCAATTGCGGCGCCAGATGCTGCAAATACAACCGCGCCTGTTGAACGCGCGAATCAAAGCGCTGGCGCGTGATGGGAAACGCCGTGTCGCGCGTGAACAGATGCGCCATTAAATTTGCGTACGCGCCCTCGCGCAAAGCCTCGCGCCCGCCCTCAAACTGCGCCAAATCGCCCAAAGACCGTCTCAACGCCCGCATCTCATCCCGCATTTCGCGCTCGCACAACCGCATCCAACCCGCCTGAGTCTCGCGTTCTGCCTCGTCTGCGCGCTTAAACAAACACACATCCACGCGATCCCCCTCGCGCCTCAACCCCACATAGCCAAACACCGGCATCCCACCAGCTTGCATCACCTCTACGCGCTCGGGCAATTCACCTATCGTCTGCCCCGTCACATCTCGGCGCGCCACCTGCTTTTGCGCCCGCACCCACGCATCGGACTGCACATCTTCTTCGCGCGCATCTAACTGCTCGCGCAACACGCGCAAATCCCGCGCTGCCACAATCGCCTTCTCTTTCTCATCCCGAACTTCCACGCGCATCTGCAAATGTTCCGGCAAATCGCGCACATTCCAATCGCCTTGAGAAATCTCAATACCATAATGACTCAAAATATGGGCAGACAGCGAATCCAAAAACGCACCATGCGTCGGTTGCAAAATCGCGGCAATCTCTCGCGCCTTATCCGGCACGGGAACAAACCGCTTGCGAATACTCTTTGGAAGCCCGCGCAACAAATGCGTGATCTTTTCTTCCAACAACCCCGGCACCAGCCAGTCCAGCACTTCGGACTGTACAAAATGCACCAGCTTGTACGGCAGTTGCAACGTCACACCATCCCGATCCTGTCCGGGCCGATACGCATAAGAAAGCGGCACCCGTTCGCCATCCACCTCCAAAAAATTGGGAAACGCATCCCGATCAAAATCCACCTGCTCACCCGCCAGATGCTTCTCGGACATCAGCAAAAAATCTGCGCCCTTCCTCTTAATCAGGCGATTCAAATCGTGCGTAGAAGATATATTCTCCAATCGCTCGGCATAAAACCGATACGCAGCCTCGTCCAGATCCAGAAATTGCATCAACCGCTGTTGCATCTGCCATGTTTCCACGCGCGCGCGCAAATCCCGATTCTGCGCCACAAATTCATAAGGCAACGCCACCTCATCATTCACCAGAGCCTCGCGGATAAAAATCTCCGTCGCTGCACTGGCATCTACACCTCCATACCCCACGCGCTTTTGCCCCACCTGCAAACCGTGCAGCGTCAAAGTCTCGGTCGCCAGCACCCGCCCCGACCGCATGCTGTAAAACGGCTCCTTATAAGACGCCCGGCACAAATGCGCGCCCAATTCCACCAACCACGACGGCTGTACGCGAGCCACGGTGCGCGCAAACAAACGCGACGTCTCCACCACCTCCGCAGCCACCACCCAACCAGGCGTACTCTTTTTGTCTTTCTCTCTTCCCTCTTTCCGCTGAAACAGACCAGACCCCGGAAACAACATCACATCGCGCCCGCGCGCCGCGCGATACATATTGCCTTCCTTCTTTTGCGCCACATTGCCCAACAACCCGCTCACCACCGACCGATGAATCGCATCGTATCCCGCATCGTCCCGATTCATCCGAAAATCGCCCATCTCGCGCAGAGTGTGTCGAATCTGCATATAAATGTCGCGCCATTCGCGCATGCGATTAAAAGACAAAAAATGCTGCTTGCAAAACTTCCGCATCTGGCTCTGCGTTCTCAATTTCTCAAACGTATCGTGATACGCTTTCCAGATATTCAGCAACGCGATAAAATCCGATTCTCCATCCACAAACCGCCGGTGCTCCTGGTCTGCCGCCTTCTCTTGCTCGAGCGGTCGCACGCGCGGGTCCTGAATGCTGATTGCCGACGCAATAACCAGCACCTCGCGCAAAGCGCGTTCTTTCCGCGCTTGCAAAATCATCCGCGATACCGTCGGCGCAAGCGGCAAACGCGCCATATCGCGCCCCAGCGGTGTCAGACGCTTGTGATCATCAATCGCGTCCAACGCCCTCAACACATTAAAACCCCCCTGAATCGCCTGAGAACGGGGGGGATCAATAAACGGAAACGTCTCGACATCGCCCAACCGCAGCGCAATCATCCGCAAAATGACCTCGGCCAAATCCGACCGCTGAATCTCGGGCTGCGTGTATTCTGGTCGCGCGAGAAAACTCTTCTCATCGTACAGACGAATACACACCCCATTTTGCACGCGCCCACACCGCCCTGCCCGTTGCCTGGCACTGCTTTGAGAAACCTCCTCCACCGGCAGCCGATGCGTCTGATTGCGCGGATTGTGCCGGCTGATTCGCGCCAGCCCCGTATCGATCACATATCGAATCCCCGGAATCGTAATCGACGTCTCCGCAATATTCGTCGCCACCACAATGCGCCGATATCTCTGCTTGTGAAACACCTTCTGCTGATCGCCCGCTGTCAACCGCCCAAACAGCGGCAAAACCTCTGTAAAGCGGAAGTGTCGCCCCTCCAAACGCCTGCGCGTCTCGTGTATATCCTTCTCCGTAGGCATAAAGACCAGAACATCGCCTCGCCCTGCATCAACCACCATATCCACTGCGGTCACCGCCGCATCGATATACGTCTCCCCAGCGAGATCTTCCAGAGGCCAGTATTGCACATCCACCGGATACATCCGCCCGGACACCTCAATAATAGGCGCATTGTCAAACGCCTTTGAAAACGCCTCCGTATCAATCGTCGCCGATGTAATCACGATTCGCAACTCGGGGCGACGCTTTTGCAACAGGCGCAAATATCCCAGCAAAAAATCGATATTCAAACTGCGCTCGTGCGCCTCATCAACAATAACCGTATCGTACTCATACAAATTCGGATCGCCCTGGATCTCCGCGAGCAACATCCCATCCGTCATCATCTTGATCCGCGTCTCGGGCGCCGTCTCATCCTTAAACCGTATTTTGCACCCCACCTCAGCACCCCACGCGACATTTAACTCCTCTGCAATCCGCCGCGACACCGACAATGCCGCCACGCGCCGGGGTTGAGTACACGCAATTTTCGCCGCCACACCGCGACCGGCCTCCAAACACATCTTGGGCAACTGCGTCGTCTTCCCCGACCCCGTCTCACCCGCCACAATCACCACCGGATGTTCTCGAATCGCCCTGACAATCTCATCCTTCCGCGCTGTAATCGGCAACGCTTCTGGATACGTCAGATGCAGCGGATTCTCCCCCCGGTCTTTCCGCAACGCCGCCGACCGCTCCGCCTGCACCTTCAGCTTCTTCAACCGCGTTGTATCGCGCCGCTTTTGCCGCTGTATTTGCCGCAACTGCCGCGCAATCTCCATGCCATCTTTGAGCATACACGCGGGCAGCAGCGACCACACTGACGACATCGGACTCGGCCGCTTTCTACGCGATCTGCGTTTTTTTATTTGTTCGTTTTTACTCGCCATCCTATCCTTCGATATTCCAACGCGGAATCGGCTTATAATCCATCCCAATACGCCCACATATCATCCGGCGTCTCAAAGCGCATCTCGTTATTATCCCTTCGCCGAAATCGACTCACAAACGCCATGCGAATATCCCGCCCGCAATTTACCCCCGGGCTGTGCAACATCAGATGATGCCAGAACGTCACCGTACCCGGCGGTCCCGTAACATCGACCGGCGTGGGAAGGTCGTAATACTCCCCCTGCTCATTGCGAAATGCATCTAACCCATTCACCAGACTGTGCGTCTTAAAATACTCATACGCCCGCTTGTGCGCACCCGGCCAGATCGAAAACCCACCCGAGCGAGGCTTGACGTGATTGATATTCACCGTCACCGCAATCGCAAAGGTATCCACCACGCCTTCACACGTATAGCCATCCAGATGCATATGCCTGGCCGGCGTCCAATTGTCGTGCCCTTCGGGATAAATCATCTTGGCAAATGTGTAATTCGACACCGCCAGGGTCCCTTTACCCACCATCTCTTCGCACATATCCTGAATCGGTGTTTCCGTCAACGTCGCCCGCACATCGGGATGACTGCTGCATTTCAAATTTCCCTTCGGCCCCGCGTTGATCCACGTCTCGGGATCGTTGCGATCTGCCTCAATCTCCTCCCACAACACATCCACCGCCTTATCGATCAAATGCATCGGCACCACATCGCGTTTGACAACATACCCCTGTTCTTTAAAATGCAATTTTTCTTCGTCGGTAAAATAAGCCATAGCCTTCTCTCCCCAGTAAAGATTCGCAGAAACCGGACAGACAAAATATCGGTTCTTTTTCTCCATAAAGCAACTGCGATCAACGCACGCAATTGAAAAATTTTTTTGTCTAATAACAAGCGACAGATTGAAATATTCTGTCGCATAATTACCGACAGTTATACGCCTGTTTTGACTGAGAACAAACAGATTTTGGCGTGTAATATCAAAGAGTTATGGGCTAAACCATAACTCTGGCATGTCATTTGCAGATAAACTGCAAAAAACGCACATTCCCAACCCATTCCACACGTGGTTTCACATGCCAGATCAACTGTATCTCAGTTCGCTTATACGAACAAAATATCGTCAGATTGTCCTTGTTTTACTTTTCTCACTCCTCCCATCATCATCTTTCGCAGCCTTTGAATTTCAACCCATTGGCGCCCATACAGCAGGTACTGGCGATGCAGGCGTGGCACTGGCAGCCGGTGCCTCGGGCGCATATTGGAATCCCGCAGCACTGGTCTGGGGCAAGCGAATAAGCTTATTTGGCATGTATGATCGGCCCTTTGGAATAGCCGAACTGGCAACTCATGCGTTCAGTGCTGGCCTGCGGATTGGGCGCCATGGCCTGGGCGTGAGATATACGGGATTTGGATTCGCGCTATACAAAGAGCAGGTATTTGGTCTCGGTTATGGACTGCGCGTATTTCAACAACTGAGCCTGGGCGTTGGCATACGCGCCTTGCAACTGAACACAACGGGAATACCCACACAACACTGGGTGGTATTCGATGCGGGGATAAAATTGCAAATGCGCAAAAGCGTCTTTCTGGGCGCAACAATCTGGAATGCAGGTAGCAGGCACACATCGCTTTTGGGACAGAGTGGCACCGTGGGAATAGGTATTGCCATCATGCCACGGGTCGCGCTGGTGGCAGATATACAGAAAGAAGCGAATTTCTCCACAGGTGCGGGCATAGGGGTAATATATCATATCCACCCCCAACTCGTGTTACGCACGGGTGCAGGCGGCCGCCCGGAAAGATTGAGTGCGGGATTTGGCGTACGAAAAAGTGGCTTTGCGATCGACTATGCCGCAGTATGGCATACAGTACTGGGAATCACGCATCGCGCTTCGGTGATCTTTGAGCATTGACCCCTTGCTTCAAGGGATTCGCGCTTGACAGGATTTGGGCCTCCGGCTATTTTGGAATAATGAATTTGCCCTTGAAAATTTTGCGCGAAATCGTCCTTTTTGGAGCATGTGCCATATTTACGGCAATAATTGGATTGATTGTAGTCAATCAAATTGCAATGCCCATCTATGTGCGGCAAGGCGTAGAAGTCGCTGTTCCCGATCTCATCGGACTTACCCCCTCACAGGCACAGGCGAAATTGCAAGACAAGGGCCTGCGCATGAAAGAACGAGAACCGCGCTGGGATGCTTCTGTGCCTGCAGGACAAATTATATGGCAAAATCCGTCTGCTCTCTCGCATGTAAAACCCAATCGCACGGTCTATGTCGCGCCGAGCCTGGGACAGCGTCTCCACGCCGTACCCGATCTTCTCAACCGCCCTTTGCGACAGGCTCAGTTGTGGATAGCACAGGCAGATTTGACCGTCAGTAAAGTCATCGAAATATCATCTTCAGAAATAAAAGAGGGCAATATTATTGATCAAAAACCCAAAGCTGGCGAGAAAGTCGCCCAGGGGACGCAGATCGAACTGATTGTAAGCACGGGTCCTCCTCGCGCATTTGTCAATATGCCCCGGGTTACCGAGCTAAAATTAGACGAAGCCCGGCGTTTGTTATTGTCGCTCGATCTGCAGCCAAATAATATCCGATACGAATTTAGCACCGCTTATGAACCCGACGTCGTAATCCGCCAGGAGCCAGAAACGGGCACGCCAATAAAACGCGGGGCTTCTGTGCTGTTGATTGTGAGTAAACTGTGAGAAAGTCTTATTTGAGGTTAAAATGGTAAAAATCGCCCCATCATTTCTCTCTGCCGATTTTCGCACGCTCGAAAATCAGGTGCGCCTGGTCGAAGAGGCCGGTGCCGAATACATCCATCTGGACATTATGGACGGGCATTTTGTGCCCAATATCACATTTGGTGCGCTGGTCGTCGAAGCCATTCGCAAAACCACAGACCTGGTGCTGGACGTGCATCTCATGATCTCTGAACCCGGTAAATATCTGCAAGATTTTGCCGATGCGGGCACAGATATTTTGACCGTTCATGTCGAGATCGAAGAAGATGTACCCGCACTGTTGGATCACATCCGAAAAGCCAATATGAAAGCCGGTGCTACCCTGCGCCCTGGCACGGAGATCGAGGCGTTATTCCCGCTGCTACCCAAATTGGACCTCGCACTCATTATGTCGGTCGAACCGGGCTTTGGTGGTCAGTCGTTTATGCCGGCATCTCTCGATCGGGTGCGGACATTAAAAGCCGAAATTGTGCGTCAGAAATTAGATGTAGAAATAGAAATAGACGGTGGCATTGGCGTGGAAAACGCACATCGGGTGGTCCAGGCCGGCGTGCAAGTGCTCGTAGCGGGTTCGGCAGTATTTCGCGACGGGGCTATTGCAAAAAACGTACAGGCCATTCGCCAGGCGGCAATAGGATAGCCAGGAGGGGGTTTTCGTCAGCTTATTTCTTGCATAAAATTGACGAATCTTCTATATTTCTCCGTCTTGCCCCGCCATTTTTAAGGGTTTTTTATGTTTGAAATGTTGACAGAGCGCCTCAATGGCGTATTTAAGCAACTTCGCAGCCGCGGTCGATTGAGCGAATCGAACATTGACGACGCCATGCGAGAGGTGCGCCGGGCATTGCTCGAGGCAGATGTCAACTACAAGGTCGCCCGCTCGTTTATCGCGCGAGTCAAAGACCGCGCCATAGGGCGGGAAGTGCTCAAAAGCATCACGCCCGGGCAGCAAGTTGTAAAAGTTGTCCACGACGAATTGATCGCGTTGATGGGCAATCAAAATGCCGCATTGCAATTTGCAGAATCGCCGCCCTCAGCAATAATGATGGTCGGGCTTCAAGGATCGGGTAAAACGACAGCCGCAGCAAAATTGGCCCGATTATTGGTATCGGAAAACAAAAAACCCCTGCTCGTAGCGGCTGATATTTATCGTCCCGCAGCAATTGATCAACTTTGCGTACTCGGCGAGCAAGTAGGCGCACCCGTGCATCGGGCGTCAGAAGGCACCGATCCGGTCGATATTTGCACGCAAGCGATGGATCGGGCGCAAAATGAAAATTTCGATGTGGTAATTCTCGACACGGCGGGTCGGCTACACGTTGATGACGAGCGAATGGATGAAGTATTTCGCATCCGCGAAGCCGTATCGCCCTCAGAAATTCTGTTTGTGTGCGACGCCATGACCGGGCAAGATGCCGTATCGTCAGCTTCTGCCTTTTACGAAAAACTCAATTTTTCGGGTGTGATACTCACGCGCATGGACAGCGACACCCGCGGCGGTGCGGCCTTATCCATCCGCGAGGTTGCGGGCGTTCCGATTAAATACATCGGCGTCAGCGAAAAAGTCGATGGTCTGGAAGCATTTCATCCCGACCGCATGGCCTCTCGCATATTGGGCATGGGCGATGTGGTTACACTGGTGGAAAAAGCACAGGCGACCATTGACGATGAACAGGCCAAAAAAGTCGAGCAAAAGCTCCGCTCGGCATCGTTCACATTTGACGATTTTCTCGAGCAAATGGCGCAAATCAGGCAAATGGGACCCTTAGATCAACTGATGAAAATGATTCCCGGAGTGAGCAAATCCATGCCGGATTTGCAGGTAGATGAAAAGGCCTTCTCGCATATTGAGGCCATCATCTATTCAATGACACCCGCAGAACGCGAAAAACCGCATATTATTAATGGCAGCAGGCGCAAACGCATTGCAAATGGCAGCGGGCGCAGCATTCAAGATGTCAACAAATTGCTCAAACAATTCAGCATGATGCAAAAAATGATGAAACGCATGTCCCGTATGGAAAAACAGGGCAAAATGGCAATTCCGATGTTCGGATAGGGGCGAAAGATCTTTCGCCCAATGTACGGGCGGGTTTGAAACCCGCCCCAACAAAGGAGTTTGATTTGGTTCGACTTCGCTTACGTCGTATGGGCGCGAAAAAAGCACCGTTCTACCGCGTGGTAGCGGCTGATGCCACTTCACCTCGCGACGGTCGGTTCATTGAGGTCCTGGGGCATTATAATCCGACAAAAGATCCCCAGATTATCGAATTGAAAGAAGACCGCATAAGGTATTGGTTGGACGTAGGCGCACAGCCCTCCGATACAGTGCGCAGTTTATTTCGCCAAAAGGGTCTGCTCAAACAAAATCCCGATGAGGACGCACAACCTGAGGATGCTGAGTCAGACGCCCCATCTGAGGAATAAGTCTTGGAGCCGGATACTGAATTAAACCACTCCAGCACAGGCTTTGTCACGGTTGGCAAAATTATGAAACCCCGAGGCATTCGGGGTGAAGCTTTTTTGCTGCCGCTGACCGATTTTCCGCAACGATTTGACGATTTGGACTCTGTGCGCGTCGAAGCGCCCAATGGCACATATTCTGTATTGAATGTGGCTTATGTACGCGCTTATGGTTCGCGCCTGGCAATCAAATTTCAAGACATTGACACCCCTGAACATGTGGGGCGATTGCGCGAACACTTTATTTTAGTGCCCCGCGATGCCGTGCATCCCTTGCCCGACAATTCGTTTTACGTTTTTGAACTCGAGGGATTGCCAGTTGAAACAGCGTCCGGCACAATGGTGGGACATATCGTAGAAGTCTTGTCGTACCCGGCCAACGATGTGTATGTGGTAGATCGCAATGGCGAAGACGTATTGATCCCGGCCGTACGCGAGATTGTCCACGTAGATCAAAAAGCCGGTAAAATTGTCGTTCAGGAAATCGAAGGACTTTTGTAGGACGACCATCTGTGATGCGAATAGACGTGATCACAATTTTTCCCGATCTGATTCGGGATGTACTGAAATACAGTATCCCGCGACGCGCCATTGATGAGGGATTGATCGACGTTTTGGCGCACGACCTTCGAGACCACGCAGACGACAAGCACAAAACAATCGACGATACGCCTTACGGCGGTGGCGCGGGAATGATCTTCAAACCCGAACCCATTGCACGCGCGATAGAAGCACTCCCCACAGGTGGTCGCGTGATTTTTCTCACGCCTCAAGGGCGGTTATTTACGCAAACTGTGGCCAATGAATTGTCTTTGTCGGATCATCTCGTATTATTGTGCGGTCACTATCGCGGCATTGATGAGCGCATTCGCGAAAACTATGTCGATGATGAAATTTCAATCGGCGATTATGTCCTCAGCGGCGGCGAATTGCCCGCCCTCATTTTAATCGATGCATTGATCCGGTTAATTCCCGGAGCTATTGGCAATGCCGAGTCAGCACTTGAAGACTCGTTTCAAAATGGCCTGTTGGATTGTGCGTGGTACACGCGGCCTCGTGAATTTGAAGGCTTGACCGTGCCAGAGGCATTGCTCAGCGGAAATCACAAAAAAGTCGCCCAATGGCGACGCGACAACGCGCGACAACGCACGCTTGAGCGACGCCCCGATTTGTTGGAATAACCAACTTTGTTTGAACGTTAATTTTTTTCAGGAGTATGTAAATCATGGATGCCATTTTGAAATCTGTTTCCGAAGCACAACTGCGCGATGACGTACCCGAGTTTGAAGCCGGCGATACCGTGCGCGTGCAGGTGCGCGTGGTAGAAGGTGAAAAAGAACGCATTCAGCTTTTTGAGGGCGTGGTCATCCAGCACCGGGGATCGGGCATTCACGCGACATTTACGGTTCGCAAAATTAGCACGGGTGGCGTTGGGGTAGAGCGCATCTTTCCGCTGCACACGCCTCGCATAGCTAAAATTGAAGTACTGCGTCGCGGTAAAGTGCGGCGATCAAAAATTTATTACCTGCGCAATCTGCGCGGTCGTGCTGCCCGCATTGCAGAACGTCGATAGGAATTCTATTATGCCTCCTCGCCGAGCGCGACAACGTCCCAAACCCCGGCCAAAGTTGCCCTATACAGAACGGAATATGTGGCTTTTTGGACTTGGGCTTGCCACCATTGCACTGGGCTATGTTTTTCTCTCCCTACCGCCAGTCGATGGTTTTATGTCACTCACGCTTGCCCCGCTGCTGCTCGTGCTCGGTTACTGTGTATTCATCCCAATAGCCCTGCTCAGCAGGCAGAAAGAAGAGGAGCCATCAACCGATGTGAGATAGGTTTCATTATCCGGGCGGTTAGCTCAGCTGGTTAGAGCGCCTGCCTTACAAGCAGGAGGTCACTGGTTCGAATCCAGTATCGCCCACCATAAAGAAGAAAGGCTTACGAGAAAATCGTAGGCCTTTTTTTGTTTGAATCCGATACTGCCCGCCATAAAAGCAAACCATAGGAAAAAAATAAAATATTAATATTTTCTAATTGCAATATTAAATAAAATTTAATATATTTACTAAAGAAACTTTTTATTTCATTAAATTATACTAATTATATATAGAACCTTGACTGGGCGATCTCGGCAGGAATGCCGCTCCCACAGTAAGCAATTCGCAGTCGGAAAAAGGATTTTCTGACTCTGCTACGGCTTCAGCAAACAACGGACCAGTCAAAGTTCATTCATACGATTAGTATTCAATTATGCAAACGTTTCTATAAACAAAAATTGCCAACCGATAACCCCTTGTCCTGTTTAGAAGATACCTCATCGGGTCTTTCGGTAAAAGGAGGTTAAATGCTATAAAATTTAACACGTTGTATTACAAGTTGGAAAAAAGAAGAGAGAAATATGGAACGGACAAGAAGATGTTTTCTACCGCTACTGGAGTTACCCCGCTTCGGTGGAGAGTTTAGGGCTTGTGTTTCAAGCACGTTCAACGGTTGCCTAAAAAATTTTTAAGCAGAGCCAGTTCTACTTCTTTCTGACCCAGCAATCGCTCCAACTCAGAAAGACGCGCTTCATACGTCTTGACTGTATCATTACCAGAGAAAATCTCAGCACCACTGTCTATAAACTGACGTTTCTATTTGTACAAATTCACCTAATGCACCTCTTAACAGTCGTTTGTGTGCTCTTTCGGCGCCTAAAGCCATAAATGCCCATCTCACCCATCAGACGCGCTACGCGCTTCTTGCCTACTCGGATATCCTCATCCATCAGATCTTTCCAGATGCGCGGGGCACCATAAGTGCCATTTCTCGCGTCGAAGACGACGCAACTCTTCGCGCTCATCGCTCTTAAGACCATCTTCTCGAAGGCCCTCATCTCGATCAGCATGGCGTATCCAGTTTTGGATCGTCTGAGCGGTTGGCTCAAACTCTCTGGCCAGTTCAGATTTTGCAATTTTGGCCTAATCCGGCAAACGTTATCATTCAGAATGTAAGACAATTAAGATAGGAGAATAAAATGAAAAAAGCGACAAGGTTTACCAGGTTTGTTTTTGCAATGAGTATGTTGTTTGCAGTGTTTATTGGAGAATCATGGGGGCAACCGAATGGGGGAGCACTTCAAAATGCCAAGATGAGATTGGATTCTTTCAAGCCAGATGCACAGGGCCGTCTCTCTGGCATCTGCGTAGTATTGAATTTTACAAGTGACCCTACCCCGATTACAATATCAAATCCGCCCGCCAATATTTGGAGCTTCCACACGAGCGGAATCACTGTCACAGCAGATGGCGAAAATGTCCCTCTCCATCCTTGGGGATATAATGATGTGTCAACAGAGGTGAAGGTTTATGTTATGGAGCCTATAGGCTGGGGTGCAGTTGTCACGGTTGCTTATGACAACACGATGAAGGATGGAGGTAAAAACCTGGGTAGCACACCGAGTTTCACTGCTACATCTGTAACCAATAATTTGACCAATACGGTTCTGAGTGCAACTATATCAGGACCAGACGACAATCAGTTATATGAGCAAGCAGCAATTGCGGATCGTATCATTACAGTGAAGATGAAATTTTCTAAGATTGTTACAGTCACAGGCACGCCTCGAGTTACATTCAGGGCGAGAAAAATGTCAGACAACACCACTCATAATAGAATTGCCAATTATAACTCAGGCGGCGGAACCAACACATTGACATTTCGCAGCACTGGCAACGTCCCAAAGGGTTCAGGATTAGTATTGCTTGCAAACACCTTGGTACGTCATGGCGGTTCTACAATTACAGCAAATATTGGTGGAACTGCTACGAATCTTCCAAATTTGAACCATTCTCCCAGTATCAATCCTGCCCCTATCATCATAGCATCGGAAAGCAATGTAAATGGCAACACTGTCACGATTGCTTATGATGAACTGCTAAAAACAGCCAAACCGCCTTCTCCTATGGACTTCACGATGATTATAAACGGTTCGTCTTTGAACGGAGATATTGGCCATGGGTATAAAGTATCAACCGTTTCTATCAGCGGTAGGAATGTCACACTGACATTAAACAAAGCAGTGACAAGTACTGATAGAGTTGCAGTGGATTACGATCATGTTGTTGATGATTATAGTAAGATTGGACGTGGGGCTCATCTCGATGCTGAACGAGCCTTTCTTATATCCGTTGGCAGAGGTCCAGACGACTACGAACCGATACAAGATAGGGAAGGTGTGTGGGCTGCACACTTTACAGATGATGATGCTTTTGGATTTACAAATGATACACCTAAGTCTGCTCCTTCTGGTCAAGGCTACCTTAGACGTTCAAAGCCAGCTATTGTTCAAGTAGATCAATACATGCAGAGTGGCGATAATAAACCACTTGGTTTCAAGGGCTTCGTCTTGCGGAATATCACGCCGCCAGAAGTTAAACCCCCAGTGCAACCGCCCACGCCACCAGTGCAGCCTGATCCACCCACACCTTTACCTGTTGATCCCCCTGCGGTCAATCCCACAACGCTTTCTATGGATTTAAACCTTGCTCGTGGTGATCAATCGGTTAATTCAATCGAGGTTGCGCCGAATGAGATCGTCCCAATCCAGATTTTCAGCACTGAGCCTGATGAACCTGTCCATCGGATATATATTGACTTTGAGTATGATTCTTCTCAGATAGATCACATCGAAGTCGCACATTCCTCTTATTATCTTGTCCCTATTGCAACAGAGTCAGATATCAAGCGAGTGCGAGTCCGTTCATACCATACTCACTATTCACCTGGTCATCTGTTTACATTAAATTTGCGTACAACTGACCAGTTCTCAGGTGCTACTATACGAATGGTTGAAGCACGTATTCAATATGTGACACATCCAGTGTTCGTGTCGCTCAATACTGGAATTGATTTGTTGCTCAAACCAGCCCTTACACCTGATTTTGATGGCAACGGAATAGTTAATGTTGCTGATTTTGTGCTCTTTGTCAGTGCCTTTGATTCCAAACTTGGCGATGACAGATACGATGCCAAATACGATCTGAATATGGATGGGGAAATCGGGGTGCCCGATTTTCTGATCTTTATGGATGCGTTTGGCGTGACCATCAATTAACCAATCAACCCCAGACCTCGCGGTAGGGGAAATTGGAAAGCTCGAATAGCTTCCCTTACCGGAGGTACACACAAACAGCCCTGTCTCTTTCAGCGGAGACAGGGCTGTTTTATTGAGTATAGGAGATAAGCATGACTGAAGAAGTATTCAAATCAGGATCTGTGACCCAAAATTTGAACCCGTTATTAGGCTAATTTGCGCTAACACTATCCGGGCGGTTAGCTCAGCTGGTTAGAGCGCCTGCCTTACAAGCAGGAGGTCACTGGTTCGAATCCAGTATCGCCCACCATAAAGCAGCCCATCGGATAGAAAAATAAAATATTGACATCTACTAATTATGATAATAAACTATACTTGATATTTTATTAAATTATACTAATTAAATATAGAATCTTGACTGGGCGATCTCGGCGGGGATATCGCTCCCATAGTATGCAATTCGTAGCAGGAAAATCCTTTTTCCGACTCTGCTACGGCTTCAGCAAACAATGGACCAGTCAAAGTTCATTCATAAGATTAGTATTAAATTTCCTAAACATTTTCAGCAACAAAAATTGCCAACCGAATCGGGCCTTTCGGTAGAAAGGAGGTTAAATGCTATAAAATTTAACACGTTGTATCACAAGTTGGAAAAAAGAGGAGAGAAATATGGAACGGACAAGAAGGTGTTTTCTACCGCTACTCAGCATTGCGCTTTCCCTCTTCCTCGTCCAGGGAGGCCTGTTTGCTCAAGAGACAGGTAAGGTCCGCGGTGTCGTCACAGACGCGCAGACCGGAGATCCCCTACCGGGGGCGAATGTAATCATCGAAGGCACATCGCTGGGGGCTTCAACCGATGCGGAAGGCGTTTACAACATCCTGAACGTTTCGCCGGGCAAGCATGTGGTCCGGGCATCCATGGTCGGATACACGACTGTGAGCAAAACGGATGTGCTGGTGCAGGGACGACGTACGGTTCCTATCAACTTCTCATTGCAGGTTAGCAGTATAGAGGGGCAGGAGATCCAGATCACGGCTGAAAGGGAAGTGGTCCAGATGGACGTTTCCGCCAGCGAAGTAATTGCCCAGGGTGAACAGGTGAGGGAGATCCCTGCAGTTGTGAAGGTCGAGCAGTTTCTGAACACGCAGCCGGGAATCGAGAATATGGTGGTCCGAGGGGGTGGGCAAAACCAGGTCGCGATGATGGTGGATGGCATCCTGATGGTGGATGAACGGGTGAACAGACCCACGCTGACCTCCCTCAACCTGAGTGCCGTACAGGAGATCTCAATTATCACCGGTGGATTCAATGCGGAATACGGAAATGTGAGATCAGGTGTGATCAACGTGATCACAAAATCTGCCCAGGACCGTTACCACGGGTCGGTTGATTATCGCTACAGCCCCCCTGCCAAAAAGCATTTCGGACCCTCATGGTATAGCGCAGATAACTACTATCTGCGGGCTTTTCTCGATCCTGAAGTTGCCTTTGAAGGTACGGGCAAGTGGGATGAGGAAACCCAGCTACAGGAAAGGCAATTTGTAGGCTGGAATGAGATAGCCAGGCGATATACAGAAGATGACGATCCCTCAAATGACATGTCGCCCCAAGAAGCCCAGCAGCTATTTATGTTCAGAAAATTCGCCGAAGGCGGACCGCGTCCTTTGAAGGATGGGGACAAAGCGGACCATATTGGAGACGCGAGTATCGGCGGCCCTCTGATTCCCGCCAGCAGGAAGCTGAGCTTCTTTGCATCACACCGTACGGATATCAATGTCTATCCCTATCCGATGTCAAGAGACAACCATCGGGAAGACAACTCGACGCTGAAGCTGATTTTGAATATCATCCCATCAATGAAACTCACTGTTGTTGGAGGATACAGCAATATCGAGTCAGTCGCAGACGGCAACACAGGGCTCTATTACGACAACGCCATCGAGGCACTGGCAGACGCGACCAGCTATAGCGGCGCGACGATCTATACACCATCCAGGTTTTCTCTGTTCAGCCTCAAGAGGACCTCGTTGGGTTTCGTACTCACACACACGCTGGGCAGATCTACTTTCTATAACCTCAGGGTAGATCAGATGGAATCCGAGTACCGTACGACTGCTCTGCCCATAAGGGACCGCACGCCGCAATACCAGTTCGGTCCAATGATGGTAGATGAAGCACCGCTGGGTTTGTGGTTTGATTCAATTGAAGCCCAGGACGGAATGCGTATGGGCATGCATCTTTCGACGGCTCGTGACAGCTCGATTATTACGACCACGAATATCCGGGTGGATATCACCAGCCAGATCGGCCGTTACAATCAGGCCAAAGCGGGATTTCACTACGTCTATAACGACATGGCGATCTGGAATGCCATCTACAACCCGGGCATCACACCCTACACCTGGATCAACACGTACGAAAAGATCCCCAAACGGTTCAGCGCGTACGCCCAGGACAAGCTGGAGGTGGAGGGCATGATCGCGAATATTGGGGTTCGTATGGATTACGCCACGCCCGCCACAGACTGGTATTCAGTGGATCGCTATTCCAAATTCCTGACGGCGAAATACCAGGAAGACTTTGAGGAAGTCGTTCCCACGGAGCCTGCTAAGAGCCACCTCAAATTCAGCCCACGGCTGGGCGTATCACACCCCATCACAGTGAATTCAAAGATCTATTTCAACTACGGTCACTTCTACAGCATACCCAGAACAGAGCATTACTACGGCGTCCGAAGAAGTTTTCCGGGCAAGATAACCTATCTGGGCAACCCGAGCACAGAGTGGGAACGAACCATCGCTTATGAACTGGGGTACGACCACAATCTGTTCAATACGGTGCTCATTCATCTGGCCGGATACTATAAGGATGTCGCCGATCAGGCTGGCAATGTCACCTACAACAATGTAGATGGAAGTGTGGTCTATACCACCGTTGAAAACAACAACTACGCGGACATCAGGGGTTTCGAAATCAGAGTGGATAAAAGCGTGGGGCAGTGGTTCACAGGATGGGCGAACTACAACTACATGGTCCTGACCAGTGGGTTTATCGGGCGCCGGCACTACTACGAGGACCCGGTTCAACACAGACTTTTTGGCCTGCAGGACCCATACCAGAGCAGGCCTAAAACCCGGCCCTCATTCCGGGCGAATGTGATGCTCCTGGTGCCGCCGGATTCCGGACCAGAAGTGGCCGGATTCAAGCCGCTGGAGAGATTTCGATTCAGCCTCTTCTACAATTGGAGAGCCGGGGGCTGGATCACCTACAATCCAAACCAGATTCCAGGTATCCAGAACAACCTCCAGTGGGAGAACTACTCGAACTGGAACGCGCGGATATCCAAGGACTTCGCGGCGAGAGGAGTAGATGTCGGCCTGTTTGTGGATATTACGAATCTGTTCAACCAGAAACACTTCAATGGGAACGCGGGTTTTGTCAGCACCTCCGACAGGGAGGACTATATGACATCCTTGAACCTGCCCGAATCCCCGGCCTATGAAAATCCAGTGGGGAACGACAGGATGGGAGCCATCGGAGGAGAGGACAGCCATATCATAATGCCAAACGCAGAAAGCGCGACCTTCTTGCCTCCGAGGGATATCTTCTTCGGAATCAAGGTGAGTTTTTAAAAAACTGTTCTGTTTCTGACAGTTAAGAGGAAGGAAAAGCCATGAAATATTCAGTGAAAAGGATAAGGATCCCGAAGGCACTGGTGGCGATCGTTTTTGGATTGATTGCCTTCCTGATCCTCGACAACACTGCCCGGGCGGATGTGTTCAAGTGGGTGAGAATCGGGCGAATGTGGAGCGCCATTTTCGATTCCGGCGATATGTCTAGGCCCCTCAGATCATACCGGCAATTCTACTACAATGGAAACCGATTCATGGAGAATATCGCGTGGAGGGTTGCGGTTAGGGACTGGACCGATGAGAAGGGTACTACCTGGGGCTTCAAGACCAGCGGTACGAGCGTCTATAACGGTGAAGAGGCCTTTGACAATATGCCCGTCGAGGTAGATGGGTTTACGATTAGAAGGTATGTGAGGTTCCAGCCTCCATCTATATCCGTTCAGGGTGCTCCCATCCAGCCCTTCTTTCCATTAGAAGGGGATGAAGTCAATCCAGACTATATCGATTCGAGTGGGGGAAAAGGTGCTGATCAGTTAATCGAATCCTGGATTCGAACCTCGGTCGGGATCACGATCCATCAGAAGGTGTTCGTTTTTTCGCAGGTCAACCACGACGACTATGTGCTTTATGACTGGACTTTTAAGAATACCACAGGTCAGTACCTGACGCCGTCCGGGATACAGGTGGATCTGCCCGCCCAGACCCTGAATGGCGTATATTTTGCCCTCGCTGCATGGGTCAATCAGGATATGGGAAATTTCGGCTGGAGCACAACGTATGGCGAACGGGAAGGCGATTCGCTGCGGGTCGCCTACAATTATCCCGCCTGGAACAGGGGTCAGCAATACGACACTTTCGGAAATCCCGATCCTACGACGGGGTTTATCAAAGAACCATCCTACGTTGGCATCGCCATTCTACACGTTGACAAATCTGTTGACGACCCGACCGACGACCGAGAGCAGCCACACGTATTTGCATCCGGACTGCAGAAATACACCACAGCCAAACAGCATGACCAGAACGATCCAACAGTGACCGAACTGGAATACAGCTCCTTCCACTACGGTTTTCCCGAACTGGTGGAGGGTCAGAAGGCTTACTACTTCGGCCTTAACGTCCCCGCGAGGGCCGTGTGCGCTACCAGTCGCGAATGGATGAGCGAAAGATCAAATGGGTACAAGATGCAACGAAGGGACGTGGGGCCATCTATATGTCTCTGGGACCGTTCGACGAGATGAAGGCCGGAGATGATTTCCGGGTGGTATTCGCCGTTGTCGGCGGCTCTATATCCCGCGAGATGAGGTGGGATATCGGACAAAGATGGAAAGATGGAACGCTGACCTGGGAAGGCGAAGACAAGATCCCGCCCGTGGGCCAGACGTTCCGGATCTCATTCCGACGGCCGTTGATCGCGCCAAAGACAACTGGGTCGCCACGGGTAAGGACTCGCTGTTCCAGAACATCTACAACGCGGAGTGGGCCGTAAGACACAATTACAACGTCCCCAAGGCTCCGCCGCCGCCATCCATTGAGGTATGGGGGCGCCCCGATAAAGTCCAGATTTTGTGGGGGTCCGAATCCGAATCCGCGTCCGACTTTGCCGGATACAGGGTGTATCGAGCGGTTGGGAGTCCCGACACGACGTTCACGGTGATTCACGAGTCTCTGGGAAACAGCGTCCACTCGTTTGACGACATCACCGCCCAGCGGGGCGTTTCTTATTATTACGCTGTCACAGCGTTTGACGATGGGTCGCAGAATCAGCCGGGCATCGAGAATGGACTTCAACCCGGCGAGAGCGTCGAAAGCGGCATCCTGTATAACCGAACGACGGAACCGGTCTCTCTGACGCGAGCGCCAGGAAATACATTGGCCGATATCAGAGTCGTGCCCAATCCCTACAATATTACGGCAGCAGAAGGCAGGACTGCAGTTTCCAGGAGAAAATGACAAGATCCTGTTCGCAGGGCTGCCGCCAGAATGTACAATCCGTATCTTCACTCTAAGCGGAGACCTGGTCAAAGTCCTGGAGCACACAGATGGTTCGGGAGATGAGCCCTGGAGCGATTTGACGACCGAAACCAGGCAGATCGTTGTCAGCGGCGTCTATATTGCGCATATAGAGACGCCAAGCGGAGAATCCAGCTTTGTCAAATTCGTCATCGTCAGGTAATCGACGGTCTCGGAGAAGGAGAAAAACAATGAAAAAATGTATGGGTTTAATTCTGATACTGTTGCTGTGTCTGGTTACACCTGCCGAGGCACAGAAAAAGAAACTGGCCCAGACGGGGTTTCAATTTCTGAAGATTGGTCTCAGTGCGCGGGCGGAGGCAATGGGCGGGGCGTATTCGATGGTAGGTGACGGCGCCGATGCTATGTTCTACAATCCGGCCGGCATGGCCCGCATGGACTCTAAGGTCCAGATGGTCGCACACCGAGTCCAGTGGATCGCGGATATCAACTATACGGCACTGGGGACTGCCTACAAAGCATCTCACGGGATTTTTGCAGTGAACTTCGGCGCTATCGATTACGGTGAATTGATCGGGACGCAGGTCGCCGGGAACGAGAAGGGATTTACCGAGACGGGAAACATCGACGTGGGAGCCTATTTTGTGGGACTTGCTTATTCCAAGCAGTTGACAAACAAGTTCTTCATCGGGAGTCAGATCAAGTATGTGTCCGAGCATCTGGGCTCAAGTATAATCTCACCTGCGGGGACATCCAGCTTGGCCGTTGATAACAAAGCGAATGCGGTGAACTTCACGTTTGGGACCATCTACTACACCGGGTTGAGGAGCCTGAGACTGGGGATCTACATTCGGAACTTCTCGCCAGAAATCGAATACCAGAAAATTGGTTTTCAGCTTCCCCTGACATTCCATATCGGCGCCGCAATGGAACTCTTTGACTCCCCCTCACATTCTCTATCGCTGGCATTCGACGCCATCCACCCGCGCGATTTCAGCGAGCGGATTTACCTGGGCGGAGAATACTGGTTTCAGGAGATGCTGGCGCTCCGGGTTGGCTACAAGTTCAATCACGATATGGAAAGCCTGACCGCGGGAGCCGGCGTGATGCAACGTATCGGCGAGAGGCAGGTCCTGATCGATTATTCCTTTACCAGGAACGAGTTTTTCGCCAATGTGAGCCGGTTTTCAGTGGGAATTGCATTTTGAACCAGACCTTTCAATGGCCCTACACTTTATCGCCCTATGACTCGGGTCTGGTCATCGAGGATGTCTGGCCGACAATTTTCTTTGGCGCAGAACGCCTAAAAGAGATCCGCAGAAAAACAGACGCACTGCAGTGGGCCGCCGATTCCCTCTCACAGATGCGAGAAGAAGCCGAGATTGTACTCAAAGAACCACCGCAGCTACCCGAAGAACGGATAGGGTGGCGCCACGACTTCTACTCGCACACCACTGCCGAGCATCTGATCTATGATCCCCAGAGTCCATATCGATTTCTGGATCCCGCAGATCAATCACTCCACGAAAGTGAAGTCCAACACCGGGCCTGGACACTGCTCACCCACGAACGTACCTATCGCCTTATGCGCAGCCTGGGACTGCTCTACGGCCTCACCGGAGATGAACGCTATGCCAGGTGGATAGCCGAGGGAATGCGCCTGGCAGCCCAGTTCTTCACCCGGGAAGACCTCCGCGAAGGGAACCACGGTGACGCCCTCTATTTCCAGCCGCTTTACGATGCCCAGGTGCTGGCTCTAATAGCTAACGCTTACTCCTGGACGCGCGACAGCGAGGTGTATTCCAGCACCGACCATCAAACCATCCGCGAAGGGATCTTTGAAGCCGGGATGCCTTCGCAGATCCAATTTTTCGAACGTACAGGCGCGCACAACATGACCTGTTATGTGGGTGCGTGCCTGGCTCTCTCCGGCGAAGCGACCGGCCATGAAGACTGGCTTTCGATGGGTCTGGGCGGCGACCGTGGAGGCCTATCTGCGCTACTTACCGATGGATTGAGAACCGACCCGGAAGGCAAAGTGGATGGATTCTGGTTTGAAGGCACCATGTTCTACCATTTCTACTCAATCTGCCCCATGGTCACTGTGTTTGAAATGCTTCGCCAGCAAGGTCAGGTAACCCAGGATATCCAGACGCGTTTTGAAAAGCTACTCGAAGCACCCGTACACATGTGTGACCAGAATCTCGACCTGCCATGCGTGGGCGACCTGGGATCGCCTGGTTCACGTTCTCTGGCCATCTACAGACACGTTTACGAATACGCTGCTGGACAACTCGGCGGCGATCTGTTCGCAGAAACGCTCAACGCCATATACAAGCGAGGTATTCCCCGTAACAGCCTGACCGCACTCGCCTTCGGCCCTGATGAGATCGACATAGCTCCACTGTCGCAGGGATCCACCCATCTTTCGGCCATGGGCTTCGGCATCTTTCGAGAAGACACAGCCGAAGGCCCTTTCTATCTTTTGTTCAAAGGAGGGGCGCACGGAGCCGGTCACGACCATCCCGATAAGCTATCCATCGATCTCAGGGCCCTCGGAGTACAAATCGCGCCCGACCTCGGCACAGCGGGCTATGCTGTCAGCGACATCCATGCCTATTACAGAAGCACATTGTCGCATAACACCCTGATGGTAGATGAGCAGAATCAGCAGCCTGTGGAAAAGGCCCGGCTGGAATTCCGTGAAATAGATCCTCGACTGGCATCTGCCGTAATCGAAGACGCGTACGAGGATGTGGCATTGGAACGCCGCATCCGGTTCGAACCGCCCTGCATATGGATCGAAGATCGCTGCACATCCGATACCATCCACCGGTACGCGTGGGTATTTCATGCTAAAGGCGGCATGATTGTTCGTCCATCAAACGTTATCGATAACCTCGATTTCCCGCCTCTGTCATACTACGGCGTGTTTGCCTGGCTCAGGAATCGCCAGACCACTTCTACAGACGGAACTCTCTGTGTAGATTGGCGAATTTCCGCTCGGGTTTGGCTGCGCCTACTTGCCGTTTCCGATGGTCCCTTCGAAATCACATCAGCGCGGACCCCCGGCAACCCCATTCCAGATAGCAGAGGCACAATCCTCCTCAGAGCAAAGGGCAAATCGCGCATCTTCCGGACGGCATTGGAAGTGCATCGGGGAGTGCCCGGCCTCACCGCCCTGGAAGAAGGAGATTTCACCTGGTCGAAAGAATGAGACTCATCAGCAGATCTTTCCCTGATAGCACGATCTCAGGAACTCTTTCCGCCTGATGGGTACGCATTGATCCAGCCAACGGGAATTATGGATGTCAGCACTGGATACACCGAGGATCAGTCCGACAGAAAACGTCGAAGTCGCCAGACCGGATCGCATCACGCTTCGTTCTGTCCTCCTGGGTGTGGTCACCATCATTGCCTTGCACATCTATACCAATCACACAGGCCTGGTCATGGGATCTTCCGCCCTTGTAAAGTCACAATACCCCATGGCGATGCTGATTCCTTTCTTCCTCTGGCTCTTTGTAAATATCGTTCTGAAAGCCTTCTTCCCTTCCGCCACCCTCAGCAGCAGAGAGCTTCTGGTCATCTATTGTATGTCCTGGATCTCCTCCGGCATTGCCCTTGAAGGCTGGGCAGCCTACTGGTCCACTATCGTCTCGACCCCGACCTATTACGCGTCTCCCGAAAACCAGTGGCAAGAGGTCCTTTTCAGCGCTATTCCCTGGTGGGCGTTTACAGACACAGAGACGGGCGTCATTCGGCCTTTCTTCGACGGTCTTTCTCCGGGCATGTCGATACCCTGGATCGGGTGGATCAAACCCATGTTCTGGTGGGGGAGCGTATCCATCGCCCTGTTTACCGCGGGAGTCTGCCTCTGCATGCTCTTCCAACGGCAGTGGGAAGATGCCGAGCGCCTGACATATCCTCTCGGGCAGTTCGCTATCCACTTGACTTCGGGGTTCAACGGACACGACCGCGTGCCTGCCATCTTCAAAAAAAAGATCTTCTGGGCAGGATTCTTCGCTGTGTTCGGCGTCATTCTATACAATATCGCGGGCTATTTCCTTCACGAACTACCGCCTCTGGGCATCTATGGCGGCATCGGAAGCAAACAGATAGAGATTGCCAAAGGCTACCCATTCATCCCCATTCGCATCCTGCCTTCTGTCGTAGGACTCACCTACTTCTGCGATCTCGATATTCTGTTCAGTTTCTGGTTTATCCGACTTCTCGCCACCCTGAAACTGGGCCTGATGACCCGAACGGGCTTCTCTGTCGGCATGGCAGGCCAGCAGGCCCGCCCCGAACAGATCATCGAGATCGAAAGCCACGGCGCTATGGTACTGCTCGTAATATGGTCGGTCTGGGCGACACGGGAGCATCTCCACCAGGTATGGCAGTCGGCGCGCACTGGTAACCGCATAGCGGGTGATAGGAGGCGCTATCGCGCTGTACTGATCGCGTTTTTTGCCGCCACAATTTACATCATCGGGTGGATGCACGCAGTTGGCATGGCCTATCCGGTTGCTGTGTTTCACACACTCCTGCTCTATATTGCCTACTTCACCGTGGCCAAATTCACCGCTGCCACCGGGTTCACCCACCTCTTCCCCCCCACCACCAATCCCTATGGAGCCAAGGGCGGGGAACTGCTGACAAGCTTTGTCGGCACAGCGCATCTGGATCGGAAAAACCTCATCGGCATCGGATTGGTGAACTCCTGCGGTTTCTTCGGGAACGCTCGCGTACCGGCGTGGCCCGCGCTACCCCACCACTTCAAGCTCCTCGGCAGACAGACCAGAACATCTTCCCGCCTCCCTCACCTGGCTTTGCTGGCCTTTGTCGTCGGTATGGCCGCCTCATTCATCTCCATCATCTATATCGCCTATCACTATGGCGGACAGAACCTCCATCTTGCGCCATTCAGCTCGAGCGCAGGTCCCGTCGGTTCCTACAACGCAATGCGATCAGATATCCTTCGCGCCGATCGCACTGTCTTCGATCCCGCCAAAATGATCGTCTGGCTGATAGGAGGCCTCCAGGCAAGTCTTCTGATTCTTCTGCGCAACCGTCTTCCCTGGTGGCCAATTCACCCGCTCGGATTGGTCTTTCAAGACACGCGTGGCCTGCGATTCTATTCCTTTTCGCTATTCCTCACCTGGGCGGCGAAACTCATCCTGCTCCGCATTGGAGGGGTCGCGCTCTACCGCCGCGCCGCACCCTTTTTTATCGGTATCACGGTGGGGTATGTCGCTGGCATCGTCGCCTCCTCCATCGTTGACCTCATCTGGTTTCCCGAGGGAGGTCACTGGATCCACACCTGGTAGAGATATCCGCTTATCCTTGATTTTTCAGTATAAAAAACTAAATTGAAACATCACGAGCAATCTGTGTTCCTTTTCATCTTTTGAATTGAGGACCCCATGAAAATTACAGACATCGAAGTGATTACATTCCGCACGCCAGGCGGCAGGTCTCGACCGAGTAAGTGGGGCTACGGCATCTGGGGAGAAGAGCAAAAAGAGTCGGCAAGCTCAATCTTCAAAATCGCTACAGATGAGGGTCTCGAAGGATATATGGTCGGCGGCGATCGGCGATACCTTGAAGGTCCAATCAAGCGCATGTTAATCGGCGAAGATCCTCTTGCGCGTGAAACAATCTGGAACTGGATGGACCAACTCGTCACTTTCGGTCACAGCTTGCCCGAGCATGTGATGGGCGCAGTCGATTGCGCCCTTTGGGACCTGCTCGGCAGAATGGTTGACCTGCCCGTACACAAGATCCTCGGCGGTGCGCGCGACAAAGTCAAAGCTTATGCCAGCACCTATCCCAACATCGGCAAACCCGAAGACTATGCCGAACATGCACTCGAATGCAAAAAACAGGGATACAAAGCCTATAAAGTTCACGCGTACATCTGCTGGAATCCACACACCTGGGAACCTGCCCCACAGGTACCCGGATTTCCCAAAGAAGACATAGAAGTATGCAAGGCCGTGCGCGAAGCCGTCGGCGATGACATGGTCTTGATGTTAGACCCCTTTGGCGTTTATACCTTAGAGCAATCGCTTTGGGTCGGTCGAGAGTTGGAAAAACTGAACTATTACTGGCTCGAACATCCCATGGTAGAAACGCGAACAGAAGCATACCGACGATTGACCCGCGAGCTGGACATCGCCATTCTCTCACCCGAACACATTCCCGGTGGCGTATTCACACGCGCCGAATGGGTACTCCAGGGCGCATCTGACATGCTGCGCATCGACCAAAACTATGGCGGTATCACGGGATGCTACAAAATGGTCAACATAGCCCAGGCCTTCGGCATTCAGTGTGAAATGCACTATGGCGGATGGGCAAACATGCAAATCCTGGGCGCAACAACAGAAGCAACTTGTGAATACTATGAACGCGGCCTCTTGCGTCCCGACTTCGACTACGAAACCCCACCCCCCTATTTGAATTCCATTGTCGATCCCCTGGATGATGACGGCAATGTCATCCTCCCCCAGCTACCAGGTCTGGGATTTGATTTCAACTGGGATTATATTAACGACAATCTGATTGAGCCATAACAGGACATTGGCCACCAGAACCAGGAGGACGATAGAAAAGGAAACCAGCTATGGCCAGAATACTTGAGGAAGATACAAGTGGCACTGTCGTCTATCAGATCACCGACGACCCACTCGAAAAATCTAATATTTACTGCGAACAGCCCTACTGTTCGGCGGACTCTCGAGTTTTTGTGTACGAACGGCAAAATCCGAAACCCGGCCCGAACGATACCGAATATGTGACCTGCGAATTCGGGACCTGGAAGAGTGAGGTTGTGGGGCAGGGACTGCGGGCACCGGGGATGAGCCACACCGGGATCTTTTACTACCGCCATGTTCGAGAGGGGAAATGCCTGGAACTGCGGCGGGTGGATCTCGCCACGGGCGAATGGGAGGTAATTTTTGAATTTCCCGAAGATTTTCAGCACCGGGGGATGGACACAGTGTCTCCCGACGAGCGCTACTATGCCTATGGCGTCACCCTCAGCCTGGAACCCCAGATGTTCGGGATCGAACTGCTGGATTTGAAGACCGGCACGCGGGATCTCATCCACACCGATCCGGATATTTGCAACCCCCACACCCAGTTCGAGCCCACCTGGGGCAAGCAAATTATGGTACAGCACAACCGGGGATGCAAGGTGCTGCCCGACGGTACCAGGGCGGTAATTTTCGGAGAACAGGGTGCCACAGAATTTCTTCTGGACATCCCGAGCGGAAAGGTGACGCGGTTGCAGGTAGGGGAACCTTATACGCCCAGCATCGTGGGACACGAGGCGTGGATTGCGGGAACGAACGAGATCTTGCTCACAGTCCGTGCCCCAAACGCCCGCGGGCTACACAGCCCCGAGGAATGGTATTTTGCAGAAGGCGACTACACCCCCGAAAAGGGCAATCTGCTGGGCGTAAAAGCCGGGGCACCGCCCCGGAGCGTCTCGCGCGGGTACCGATTTAATCACCTGGGGACATCTCCGTGCGGCCAGTACTTTTTTGCCGATGACTGGCAGGGATCCGGCAAGCTCCTGCTGGGATCCATCCAGACGGGAAAAAATGCGGTCGTATGCGACGCCCGCACCTCAATTCTCGTCAAAAAAGCGCATCCACACGCCTACGCCTCTCCGGATATGCAATGGCTGGTGTTCACATCCGACCTGAGTGGACAGCCCCAGATTCATGTGGCGTCTATACCACCGGATCTGGTAAATGGACTGAACTGAAAGCGATACATACTTTAAGCGAAAGGAGTAAATCTTGAACAGTGATCCAGGGCTTCCCACCGTTGCACCAGAAGATGTGGGACTATCGGCTACGCGTCTGCACCGCATCAATCGCGTGATGCAGCGCTATATCGACGAAGACAAACTCGTCAGCATTATAACGATGGTTTGTCGGCAGGGCAAAATCGCGCATTTTTCATGTTTCGGAACACAAGACACAAAAGTACCCACAACGCGCGATACGATCTTTCGGATTTATTCAATGACCAAACCGATCACAACTGTCGCGGCCATGATGCTCTTTGAAGAGGGACTTTTTCAACTGGATGATCCCGTATCGAATTATATTCCAGAATTGAATGATGTAAAAGTCTTCGCCGGTACAGGCGTACCCCCAGAGGACCTGGAGCGAGAAATCACAATTCGCCATTTGATGACCCACACATCGGGAATGACCTATGGCTTTTTGGGCAATTCACCCGTCGAACAAATGTATAATCAGGCAAAAATTAATCGGCCAGATCATTCGACAAAAGAAATGGTACAAACACTGGCAAAGCTACCCCTGGCGAATCAACCGGGTACAGCCTGGCGTTACAGCGTATCGACCGATGTACTCGGGCATTTTGTCGAAGTTGTCTCTGGCATGCCTCTCAATGCGTTTTTCAGAGAGCGAATTTTAGATCCCCTCGGCATGGAAGACACGGAATTTTGGGTGCGCGAGGGCCAGGGACATCGGTTTACAACAAATTACGGCCCGGCACAAGAAGGTGGGATTCGAGTAATTGACGACCCGGCGACCAGCAAATTTTCCAGTCCGCAAAAATTCTTTTCCGGTGGCGGCGGATTGGTCTCCACAGCCTCTGATTATATTCGCTTCTGCCACATGATGCTCAATGGAGGCGCGTTTCAAGGCGTACGCCTTCTGGGACGCAAAACCGTCGAACTGATGACAATGAACCACTTGCCCGACGAACTGATGCCCATCTCTCTGGGACTGACAAATCTATCGGGGGAAGGTTTTGGATTGGGAGGCGCGATTTTGCTCGACGCTGCCGCTGGCGGTCCCGGAAGTGTGGGAACATTTCGTTGGGGTGGTGCGGCAACAACTGCGTTCTGGATCGATTATGAAGAAGAACTCGTCGGGCTATTGCTCACGCAATTTATGCCCGCAAATTATTATCGCATTCGCGCTGAATTTAAAACACTGGTGTACCAGGCATTGATTGCGTAATGATTTTTTTACATCTTCATGGAGACAATAATGAGCGGACGATTTGGATACAACATGGACAGAACCACACCCCTTGAAGAGGGCATTGTGTGGGGTGCAGAAAATGGATTTCGCTATATCGACTTTCAGGCCGATATGCCCCCAAATAATCTCGCCTCTTTTGACAATGCGCGCGTAAAACGCATTCGAGACCTGTGCGAAAAACACGCTGTGCAAATCGGCGTACATCCCTCCTCCGCCATTAACAATGCCGAATACGTACCGATATTATCCGAGGCCGTCGATGTCTATGTAAACGCCAATTTTGACCTCGCGGTTCAATTGGGATGCGGCTGGATCGTCGGCCATGGAGGCTATCACTTTGGCGATATAGCCTCGCGCCGAGATGCTGCCATAGAACGCATGAAACGACTGGTACATCGGGCGGAAAAAACCGATGTCGCGATCTATTTTGAAAACCACAACCTGGAACCCGAACACGCCGAAATTCACTATTTGCCACACAATGTCGAAGAGACACAGTGGTTTTTTGATGCCATTCAATCCGATCACTTCAAGTGGGCTTTCAACGTCGCGCATGGGCATCTCGTACCCGAAGGCTGGGCTGGATTTCTCGATGCATTTGGCGTAGATAACATCGGCCAGATACGCATCAATGATAACAATGGCGATCGTGAAATACACCTGGTACCGGGAGAAGGAACAATCGATTTTGACGCACTTTTCAAACGCTTAAACACCATGGGATATGACGGATGGTTCAGTCTGGGCTTTGGAAATGCAGCCGATAAAATTCGCATAAAAAACGAGTTTGAAGAAAAGCTATAAGGAGGAAAAACATTGTCGTTAGTCACAGTTATCGGACGTGGGCATTCGGGCACGCGCTTGATCTCCCACACGCTCTATGCCAGCGGTATGTACATGGGACGCTTGATCAATGCATCGGGCGATAAAATGCCTCCCCAGGCGCTGTACGATGCGTGTCGCGTAATGGCAAAATACGTAAAATGGAACGGCGATCTATCGTGGGATTTTGATGACCTGCACACCATGGACATCGACCCCGAATTTATCCACCTCGTCGAAACCTATTTGCAAGACGTGCTTCCCCCCAGAAATCGGTACGAGAACTACGGATGGAAATTGCCCGAAACCACACTGGTCTATCCGTGGATTGTGCGCATGTTTCCCGATGCAAAATACATTCACTGGGTACGCGATCCCCGCGACTGCATCTTAAGTGGGCACAAAACAGATGATCTGCGCGACTTCGATATTCAATATCCGCACACAGATGACATACGCGAGCGACGGGCAATCTCCTGGTTGTATCAGTATGAAATCATGAAATCTACACCCGTGCCCAAACACTGTATCACCGTGCGATTTGAGGATGCGATCACAAATCAGGATGAGACATTTGCGCGGGTAGAAAAATTTCTCGGATTTCCATTGGGCAAAGTAATCGTGCGCCCCGATTCCGTGGGCAGGTGGAAAACCGATGATGGCGTCCATGATTTTGAGTTTTTGCATCCCGCGATGAAAGCATATCAATACATTTAAAACAGAGAACATGCCCTACAAAACCTTCGACCGCTCCAAACTCAAACTCCGCCCTCTCAACCAGCGGAAACACGACCTCTCCGTCGATCAAATTCCCGACCTCAACGCGCCAATACCCCCTTTTCACAACCCCAACCTTCCCATTGTCGCAGATCGCATTATACGCGCCAGACAAAACAATTGCGCGATCATTTTCATGATTGGCGCACACGTCATTCGCGCTGGCGCCGCGCGCTATCTCATCGACATGATGGAACGCGGCCTCATCACCCATATTGCGGGCAATGGAGCCTGTGCCATCCACGACTACGAACTTGCCCGCATCGGCGCGACCACCGAAAGCGTGGGCAGATATATCCGCACCGGAGAATTTGGACTGTGGACCGAAACCGGCGACCTCAACCTCATTGCCCAAACAGCGGCGCAAAAAGGCATTGGACTGGGCGAAGCCGTTGGGCGCAACATCCTCGAAAGCAATTACCCACACAAAGACATCAGCATTTTTGCCGCTGCTGTCCGACTCAACATCCCCATCACCACACACGTCAGCATCGGTTATGACATTGTGCACGAACACCCCAACTGCGACGGTGCAGCGATTGGCGCAAGCACCTACACCGACTTCTTAATTTTCACAGAATCCATCTCCCACCTCGAAGGCGGCGTCCTGCTCAACATCGGCACGGCCATCATGGGGCCTGAAGTCTATCTCAAAGCCCTCGCCATGGCCCGCAATGTCGCCCGCCAGGAAGGTCGCAACATCGCCAGATTTACCACGGCAGTCTTCGACCTCATCCCCCTCGGCGACGACCTCGACACCGAAGCCCCCAAAACCGACCCCCGCTACTACTACCGCCCCTTCAAAACCATCCTCGTTCGCACGGTACGAGACGGCGGCGAAAGCTATTATATTCAGGGCGACCACCGGGAGACAATCCCCAATTTATATCGGCTAATAAGAGCAACGTAGGCCCTCTCACCACGCGACATGGATCATATGCCCCTGCCCGTGGAACCAGATCCAATCCACAACAACACCGATTGCCGTGCCCGCCATATAAGCGACCATCATCCCCAAAAAAAGCGGTATCAACCTGCGATAGCGCTCCAATCCACCAAGCCGCAAAACAATCGTCTTCAATACCCAAACCATAAAAATCGTCAGTGTTGTATTGCGAAGCGGTGCAGAAGCTGAAATCGTAAACCCAATCGGATGAATCGGAAAACCCGGAAATCGATACCGCAAAAAAAACAACAATCCCGTAAATGCGGCACCAATCCCCAAAAAACCAATGCGATCCCAACTCGTCCCCATTGTCCCGGCTTGAATGCGGTCCGCGGCGAGCCGGTTAAACCCCGCCAGATTCAGCGCTCCAATACCCCTGAAACTCACAGTTCCAAAATTGTAACTTCCCATGACAAAATAGCCGTAATACAAAATAAATCCCACCGCCATCGCAGCCCCAATTAACGCCCCCAGCATCACACCTGGCGCGAGCACTTTGCGCAACCTGCGATTTACTGCCATACCCAATCTCGGCACATGCGCCATAGGCGTCATCGCAAACGTCTTGGCATCGCAGGCAAACGCATTGGTCAGCGTCAAAATCACTGCACTGCCCGGTCCCATGCCCAAAACGCCGAACAAATGCCAGGTAAAAGCCTGCGCCGTGATCGGCCCGCGCAAAAATATAAGCCCGCTCTCCACCATAATCCGCGCCAATCCCAAATACAAGACCAGCGTGGCAAAATAAAATGCCAGAATGGGGCCCCAGGCCATACCCGCGCTTTTCAACCACAGCAGGAGATATGCAGAACAGCCCAGCATCACCCACACAGAGGTCCGATACGACATCAATTCTCCAGTATCATCCACCCGCTCATCGCCCCAGAACGCTTTGCGAAAAACATCCCGCAAATGTGACCGCGCAATCCACATGCCCCAGCCCACAAAAACGATCATCCCCCCAAAACTCTGCCACCCCACCGCCGCGTGAAAAGATCCCCACGGATCCACACTGCCCACTTCCAGACCAAAGCGATTAAACACCCCTGCCTGCACAATAGCCAGCACATGAAAAAACCAGATTGAAAACAGCACTTCCAGATTCGTGAAATAGCCAAACACCAGTGTCAAAATACTGAACCGGAACTGAAAAGGCGGAAAACCCCGCGCAAGTGGCAACAATTTAGACGCAAAATTGCCACTCAAAATGGGCGGTGGCGGCACAGCCACATAAAACCAGGTGAGTATAAACCAGCAAATAATCAGAAAAGTGACCGCAAACCCCACCAGAAAAAAACGCGACCTCACCAGAGAGGAAAGCGTGCCGCGCGTTCCAGACACACCCGTCAGTTCCAAAAGCGCACGCGCCACGGGAAAAGCCAACCGCTCGTGCGCCACCCACTGCCTTCGCAAAATCACGCTCAAGCAGAGATTGACACCCAGTATAGCACCCAAAAAAGTGCCCCACCAGAACAGCGGGGCAATCCACAAACGCCACGGAAACCCCTCCCCGGGCGGAAGTCCCTCATAAAAATGCGTCACAGCCGTGCGATCATTTACCACAGCCCACCCCGGCAAATGCGGCAACAGCAACTCGCCCCACCGGTTCTCTGCCGACGCAAAATAGTGCGGCATAGTAAGCGCTTCGAGAAAATAGTTCGACAACCATTCACCCTGCATACACGCAGCCACTATGCCTATGCAACACACGACCAGCAACTCAGACGGCGACAAACCGCGCTGCCCCAGAAACAGATTGCCCACCAGCAAAAACAAATACGGAATGAGCAGAGCCACGGACAAATGCGCGTGATCAGCGCGTGTGGAATGCAACACCAGACTCGCGTACACGGGCCAAAAATTGACCCATGCCGCCATGACCAGGCCGATTACAAGGGATCGGCGTGTCACTTTTGATAGAACAGTGCTTTTCGGGGACAATTTTTTCATAGGAGCAGGGATCACACAAAGACACTAAGACACAAAGGGGACATGGTGGAGCAGAGTTTAAATTTATACATAGGAAATAGCAAGGGATATTTCTAAAAATCCTTGTAATCCCCCCAATCAGTGACTATATTTCTTATAGTCTGAACAAATGAATTTGCTGAAAATTTCTATAACGTACTCCAAACATTGACCACCAAAATCCCAAAAGAAAACCATAATGCAGATTCCGACACCTCAAGACAAGTTGGCAGAGTTTGATGCCCGCTTGTCTCGCATTGAAGGCATTAATGAACAGATGAACACGCGCTTGACAAGCGTTGAGCAAGGCCAGCGTGATTTGAGAACCGATATTCGTTGGGTTATCGGCATTCAAATCACAACCTTGTTGACTCTCGGAACGCTCATTCTGTTCAAGGTCGGATAATTTTATTTAGAACAATAAGACGTTGGTTCACAAAAGACGGGTGAGATGTTGGCATCTATACAACAGGTATAGCTCATAAACACCTGGCGCAGAAAAGGGCTTGCGAGATCGAATCGCAAGCCCTTTTTATATTACAAAGAGCCTCTCTTTACTGCCCAAAATCCTGGACAAAGATCAAAAAATCTCCAACACCAATCTGCCCATCACCATCCAGATCATATCGCGCATTGTAGTTTGCGTGACCAACCGCGTAACCAAAATGAGACGTGAAAAGGAGAAAATCACTGATCCCCACTGAGCCATCGCCATCAAAGTCTGCCCGCAGTGCCCCCTGTTGCGAAAACTTTAAGACCACGGGATTGGCAAAGGATTCAAACTGTCCAGACCGTCGAATACGCGCATATCGCAGTCGTATTTGACCCGTCTGAAAAGTATCCGAAACGCGAAAACGTATCGTGCCGAGCCTCACCGACTCCTGTGCAATTTTTCCTCCAAATGACGCTGCCATCACTTCAACAGAAGAAGGATAGGAAGGATAATAAGGCCCTGGCGAATGTCCATTTGGAATACCATCTCCAATATCAAAACCTTCGTAAGCCAACAATGGTGCATCAAAATCAAACAAAGCGCGAAATCCTATTGCATCTACAACCTGCTGCCCGTGAATTTCCACAGCAATCACACCATCCGAAGGCGTGACATACACACCCTGATTTTCTGGCGCATTTGTTACAAGAGATAAGGAAAAAGAAGTGGTTTGAGATTGAAGTCCCTTTCCAACAACAGGGAAACTAACCGCAGGCGTTTTAGAATCGTTGCTATAAATGGTCACACGCGCTGACAAATCTCCCGCTCTATTCGGCTCAAAACGAAGCGTAAAAAAGCCGTTTTGCTTTGCGGGAATCACGAATTGTCTGGGCGTAACACCCACCTGTTCATCGCTGGCAACAATATCTGTAATTGACAGGGAAGCGTCTCCAAAATTTGTGATAGTCACTGTCATAGAATTTGAACTGCCGACCTCAACGCTGCCAAAATCGCGCTGAGAAGCATTGATCGATATTTGCGGAATGGGAACAACGGGTTGTTGAACACCTTGTGCTCGCAGTGTCACAGTGGTCTGCGGTAAATTGCTCAAAATGGTCATATCGCCAGACTTATCGCCCACACTTTGCGGAGAAAAGGTGACAGAAATCTGCTGGCTACGACCCGGTGCTACGGCATAAGAAGATTGAGAAAGGCTATAATCACTGGATGGCAACAGGATATTTGTAATAACCAATGACGCCTGACCCGTGTTGACAATCCCAAGGTTAAGGGTTTGGGATGCCCCCAATAAGACCGCCCCAAAATCGAGCGCAGTACGCGAAAGATTCATAACAGGTGCGCCAACGGGAAGCAAAGACAACTCCAGCCTCCCATGGCCATAGACATTATCTTGTCCAGCAACCCCCATATCGACCACAGATTGCACCAGCGCGTCATATAAATTTCGCGCATTATAATGGACTGGATTGGCAGATTTTAAGAGAGCAGCCGCCCCGGCGACATGCGGTGTTGCCGCCGATGTTCCAAAGTATGGATCGGGGCTATAGCTTATGGTAGAAACACCCGCAGGTGCAACCAAATCCGGTTTGATTCGCCCATCAAATGTAGGGCCTTGCGAACTGTACGAATCAATAGGCCCTGTCGTCCAGTTTTGATGATACAATGCCCCCACAGTCAGCGCACCCCGGGCGTCCCCCGGTGTGCCTACGGACCCCGTAATTGACACAGGCCCATCGAGGTCATGATTGCTACTGATCAATTTGAAATCGGTAAATTTGGCGTCCTCTGTTTTCCAAACTGCAAAGCCATAAGTTCCCGGATCGCGGATCGTGTAAATGAGATGTTCTCTGGGAGGCGACTGAAGCTGTCTGGTATCTGCGCGCTCAACAATCTCAGTGCTACCATCTGCTTCAATTTTTACGAGCACAAGATCGTAGTCGTGAGACGTAAGAGGCCATTCATTCCATGTCAGCCATGCTTCTACTTCCTCTCCTCTTTGCAGGAACGTATTTCCCGTTTGACGATTTTTTAACTTGACTATTTCATTGTCTCCTGCAAAGTTGTGATACCCATTGCTATTGGGATCGCGCAACTGGGCGTATATAACTCGTTGGGCCTCATTCCCCGCAGCATTCACCCACAGCACATTATTCTGAAAAGCATCATCTACAATTTCGCACTCAAAACCCAATCCATCGCCAAAACCAGTAGCATGGGTTCCCAAAGATACCGTGACAATGTCAACACCCTCCTGAATTGCCGCATCCTTAGCGTTTTCCAGACTGACCAGATTCCCGACCTTATACAGATAAATCTCAGCATCCGGAGCGAGGTCGTGAACAATTTCAGCACAGGCCGATCCATGCACTGTTTCAGTAAAAATCCCTTCTCTCGTAAAATCTCGATAAGACAGATTGGGTAACTCTCCTCGAGTTTGCAGTGCTGGAACCCCGACAAAACCGAGATCAATGACCCCCACTTTTATGCCTCGTCCAGTAAACCCCCTATTTGAATAAACTGATGCCTTAATGCGTTCTACACCCTCGCTGACCACAGCATGTAATTTTGGCTTTATGGGCAACCGCACAAATTGCACACCATTCACCTGTGTCAGCCTTTCAAGCGCAGCTATAGGTGCAGACACCTCAACCAAATGCCGCGATTGGGCAACAATTCTAACGCCCAAACTGGACAACGCCCTAAAATCAATACTTTCCGAAAGCCTGCCCTGGCGTGGCTCCAATACGACTGTGATATTTTCGCCATCAATATCTGCTGCACCATATTGTCTCGCCGTCGCCTTGGCCAACGCCCGCTTTTGCGCTACCCAACTCTTTTGAATCCGAGCCAGCACGCCTTCCAACTTCGGGGGATGATCTACCTTTTCGTACTCAACTGGGGCTGCGCCAAAAGCCACAGCATCATAAAAAAGCAGGACGAGCACAGAGAAAACTAATCGCTTTCCCCAAGATTTCAAATAGACAAACATTGCTCACCGTTTTTTGCCGAAGTTTTCAGAGAAAATGAGAAAATCATCGCCATCAATATCGCCATCATTGTCCATATCACCTCTTAAGGATGAACCCGTGTTGACTTGAACAGAATTGCTCGACCAGGTCGTGATACCCTGTGGAGATAAAGTGCGAACAAGCCCATTGCCACCTACCGTCGCTCCCAGTTCTGCAAGCAACCTCTCCCGGTTATCCTGTATTCCCACGTATCCATGTTCGTTTGCGCCAACGATCCAAACGCCGAGGGTACCATAGCGATTACTTACTCTAAGCAACCCATCATCATTTGTGTTTGAACCTAAAGTAATAAGCTCTGTGCCTGTTTTGGAGTTGATGTTCAAGAATCCGTCTCCAGCAGAATATGCCCCCAAGCGAGCAATCGTCTTATCGTTATGATTTGATAGCCACAGATTACCAGAGGTCTCATCTGCATACATTGACACCATATCTTTTCCCGATTTATTACTCAGACTCAAAAGTCCATTACCCAAAGTGTTTACACCCAGATATGCCAAATTTTCATTTCCAGTTTTGTCGATTCTTATCCAACCAGAACTCTCGCCCGTATTCAGACTAATCAAAGGCTCTTCATTTCTGTTTCTGATACCGATAAACCCATCTCCTGTTTCAGAATCTGATCCCAGAGCAATCTGGTTCTTTTCTTCTGTTGAATTGATATGCACCAACCCATCGCCACTCGCGGCTAAGGATCCAATGTAAACCAGTTGCTTACCTTCTGCTGAATTGACAAAAATGAGGCCATTACCTACGGTACTGGGCCACAGTTCAACAACTGCTTGTCCATCGCTGTTCACAATCTGCAATCCCCTCGTGCGAATCACACCCTGTATCTGTGACGTCACTTTTCCCGCTCTGTCTGCATCTGGATACATCACAGCAGGTATATCTTCTTTTCGTAAATCAGGAACTCCTATATTGCCTTTGGGCATTGGGATGGGGTCAGGGGCTGATCCCGCCTGAAATGGTGATATACCATCTGTTGCCGCAACTGTTACAATGGCCACCAGCAGGAGACACAACAGGATATTGAAATTGCGATAGCGCGTAACGCGCATCTCTAATTGGTTCAAACGTTCTTCCAGTGGATTCATCTTCTTCCCTCCGAAATATGAATATCGACAGCAGAGCGATAAGGTGTTTTACAACCGCAAACGTTTTCTTTTTTTGTCATACGCTTACTTGACAACAGTATAAGGCTTGCCGAAATTCATTGGTACGAAGCACATGGCATTGGCAAAAAAGAATTTAAACTCAAACTACCCTTTCTTGGTTGATTATGAAAAAAAATAATTTTACACAACAATTTGCCCTCTGCATCAATAACGAGGGATACGAGGCATCTCTCGAAGTGGGTAAGGTTTATCGCATCATTCCCGATGACGAAGCCTCTGCTCATGGCTATATTCGCATCATTGATGAAAGCGGTGAAGATTACGCTTTTGGCGACCACCGCTTTCATCGCGTTGACCTGCCCGATACCGTTGGTGAGATGTTGGCATCTGCACAGCAAATATAAATTCCGCGATCCTATCGCGCACGCGCCACCGCGACAACGCGCCTGGCAAATTGGGAGAGGTCATCCATAAGCGAATACATCGTGGGCAGGAGAACAAGTGTCAGAATGGTTGAAATAGACAACCCCGATACAACGACCAGACCGATGGGACCCCAGCGGCGGGCTGTGCCTTCGGCATGGCCAAAAAGCATCGGAATGACAAGCGGCATCAGGCCAATAATGGTGGTCGTGGCAGTCATCATAATCGGACGCAAACGGTCTTGCCCCCCGCGAATAATGGCATCGCGGCGAACAAGCCCCTGTTTTCGGTATCTGTTGATATGATCGACCAGAACAATGCCATTATTCACCACAATACCAAAAAGCACCAGAAGGCCGTACTTCGCATTGCTATCCATAGCGATCTTGAAAGTGTAGAGACCGAGCGCAACACCGATGAACGCAAAGAAAATACAGAACATAATGGTAAGCGGATGGACATAGGATTCAAAGAGCGAGGCCATAATAATATAAATGAGAATCAGCGCGAAAATCATCGTCTCAAAATCCTGATCCTGTTCTGCATCCATAGACTTGAATCGGCGGTCCATCTGATACGTATATCCCTTGGGCAGGGGCACGCTTTCCATGCGCGCTTTCATAATCTGTCCCACGCTGAATACTGCTTTTTGCTCTGTATTGGCAAAAACCGTTAGCGTGGGCATGCGGTCTTCGCGGGAGATGGCATTGGGTCCCTGTATAAGATTGAAATCCGCCAGACTTGAGAACGTGACCATCCCACCTTTGTCGCTCTCAAACTCCGTTGTTTTGAGTTGCTCGAGAGTAGCGCGATCTTCTTCGCGAAGCTGAACAGTAATATCAATTTCACCATGGGGTGTTTTGAAGTGTGAAGCACCGCGCGACCCGAGCGCCGAAGCAATATTGGTGGCAATATCGCGCGTAGAAATGCCATACCGCTGCGCCCGTTCGCGATTTACAACCACGCGAATCTCTTCCATACCCGTCTCAAGGCTGGTTTCGATCTCGTGAACGCCGGGCATCCCCTGCATACTCATTTCAATATCCTCGGCCAGAACCTCCAGAATTTCCTGCTTTCGCCCTTTGAGTTCAACACCCACCCCAATGGTCCCGCCCGACTTGCCCCCGCGAGATCTGAAACGCACACCGGGAATATCCTTTGGAAGAAGCGCGATGATCCTGTGCTGAACTTCGTCTGTCGTCAACTTGCTTTCTTCTGCAGGCGTGAGATAAATGGTCAAAAGTGCGTTTCTCTTTCCCTGGCGGTTACCCGTATTGAACTTCGTCGCAATAGCCTCTATGTCCAGTTCCTCCTTCAGGGGAATGAGCATATCTTCGGCGATTTTGAAAGTATTACTCGCCTGCGCCAAATCGTACGTGCGAGGCATCTCTACCGTCAGCCTGATCGCACGTGTGGGTTGATAGCGGAAGGGTTCTTGTTCTATTTTGCCGTAGATGTGGTTTCCCAAAAAGAGAAGAACGCAGGCAACAGAAAGCGTTGCCCAGCGATAGTGCAAAGTATTGGCGACCACCCTCGCGTACAGAGCTTTGGCACCAATGGCGCGGTAACGGAAATACAGAAAAAGCGTCAGTGCAATTGTCGTAGGAACACCAATTTTGGCAAACAAAGGCAGAGCAGCGATAGTACTCGCAATTGCGTCCCACAAACCAGCGTAATCAACCTTACTGAAATCCGTATAATAGATATACGCGCCCACCCCGACAATGGCCGCGAGCACCAAAATACTTTTGAGAATGCGATCAAGCGTCTTTCCCCCTTCATTAAAGGCGCGGGATGCAGCCAACGGGATCAGGGAAAGCGCGACACAAAATGATGCAATCACAGACACGACTACTGTCACAGAGAATTGCCGCATAAAGAGCGAAGTGCCCGAATCAGTCACAAAAATGACCGGAACAAATACACACACAGTAGTAAGCGTAGCAGCCAGAACCGGGAGACCAATCTCCTCACTACCCTCAAGCGCTGCCTGTGTGGCACTCTGACCTTCATCAAAACATTTGCGGAAAATATTCTCCAGAGCCACAACAGCGGGATCCACGAGCATCCCAATAGCGACCATCAGCCCCATCATCGAAATCAAGTTCAAGGTAATATCAATACCCGATTGTCGCAGAAAATACATCATGAGAAACACCGTGAGCGCGCTAATTGGAATGGCGGAGCCAATGATGAGCGTACTGCGGAAGTTGCGGAGAAAAATGAAGATGGCAATAACGGCTAAGAGACCGCCCATAATCGCCGATTGGCTGAGGCTGGTTATGCTGGCAATAACATCAGTTGACTGATCTCGAACCAGAAGCATTCGAAGTTTATCTTTGCCAACCTCCTCGTTGATGCGGGAGAGTTCTTCGCGGACACGCTTGCAAACATCAACCATATTTGCCGTTGAAGATTTATGCACAGAAAGATAAAGAGAAGGTATGCCATCGAGGCGATCAAAGCGACGAGCAGGGGGATAATCGTAAGTAACCGATGCAACCTCGGACAGTGTCAAATTTGGGCGAATGGGCAAGTTGCGAATCTGGTCAACGGTCTCAAACTCGCCCACACTTCGCACGGCAAATCGCCTGTCGCCATCGGTGACATAACCCGCCGAGATATTGATATTATTTCTGCGAAGCGCGCGATTGATAGCGCGAAAATCCAATTTGTGCGCGGTCATAGCTCTCTGATCGACCTCGACGAGGAGATCCTTTTGCTGTAAACCCCTCAATTCAACACTTGCCACGCCATCGAGCCGCTGCAATCGCGGCAACAGGCGCTGGTTATAGACCGCGATGAGATCCTCGGGATCTTCACCGAGCCACGAAACAGTATATTCGAGAGCCGAAATATCTTCCGTATCAAAACTTTTTATACCAATATAATCCACATCTTCGGGCAAATCTGCGCGAACCTGATCGAGCCTATCGCGCAAATGAATGCCGACGAGATCCATATCCGCATCCATTGCAAATTCCAGGCGAATGGTCGAAGAAGACTCATTGGATGTGGATCCCATATTTTCAATGCCGGGCATAGTGCCCAATATCTCTTCAATCGGGCGCGTGATAAACCGTTCAATTTCCTCTGGAGACGAAGACGGATACCGAATAGACACAAAAAGGACTGGAAACGTCACGCTGGGCAAATATTCAAGCGGCAACTTGAATAGGGAAATAAAACCCATCACCACAAGACTAAGCGCGATCATAATCGTACTGATGGGTTTAAAAATGGCAAAACGACTGAGCTTCATGTCTTTTTACGACCTCTGCATCGGGATGCTGAAATATGGGAAACCGTGTTTTTTGACTACCTTGTCGTCATTTTTCACAACAATTTGACGACAAGGTATACATTTTTCACAGCCTGTCAAGATTTGAGCTTTCAACTCACCATTGATTTTTGACGCACAATTGCGTATCCTGAAGCGCTCACAAATGCAAACGACACCAGAGAAAGGAAAGAAAATGAAGCTCACGTACATCATGTTCACAAAACATCTCGAAGGCATGGACGTTTCTGGAATCATCGAATCCCTCCAATCGGTAGGCGTGCAGGGCGCGGATTTGTGTGTGCGAGAGGGATATCCTGTAAACCCAGACAATATCGACAAAGCACTGCCCGAAGCAGCCAAACAGTTTGAAGCTGCGGGCCTGTGCATTCCACTCGTAACAGCCCCCGGCGATTTTAGTCGCCCGGACATCGATTACGCCGAGCGTTATTACGGCGCGCTGGGCGAAGCCGGCGTAGCGAACGTGAAACTGGGCTACTGGCACTGGTCGGACGCAAAGCACTACTGGGATCAGCTGGATGAAATCCGGGGCTGGATGGAAGGCTTTGAGAAATTGTCGGAAAAACACGGCGTCAAAACCGTAGTACACAACCATTCGGGCAAATCGATGGGATTAAATTCGTGTGCCGTCATGAACGTGGTCAAGGGATTTAATCCCGAACACATCGGCGTATTTTCCGACCCGGGACACCTGTCAATATGCGGTGAACCCATAGAAATGGCACTGGATATCGTGCGCGAGTACCTATCAGTCCTGGCATTTAAAGACCTGATTCGCCAGCGACCTCTGGGGCGCACTGTACAGGGGACGCCCACGGGTGGGACAATGCGACTGGGACAGGGATTTGGCGATTGGCCCGCAGTCGTAAAAACACTGGATCGATTAAACTTTGAAGGCCCCGTGAGTTTCCATAGCGAATACAGCGGTGAACCCATAGAAACCGTAATTGACCTGGCGCGGATCGATGTGCGCTTCTTTAACGCAATGCGAGCAGAACACGAAAGCGCGTAATCTGTGCCTAACCTTCTCTACATCTTCGCCGATCAACTCCGCCCGCAATCCTGTGGCTATATGGGCGACAACCGCGCCCGCACTCCCAATATCGACCGCCTATCATCTGAAGGCATCAACTTTGTCAACGCCACCTCGGTCTATCCCGTGTGCAGCCCGCATCGCGCATCCCTCTTTACGGGCTGTTATCCCACCACCAATGGCTACGTCATGAACGAATTGAGTGCCCGCACCGATCTGCCAACGCTTGCCGGCACATTGACGCGGAACGGCACGCATTGTGCCTACATCGGCAAATGGCACATTTACGCGACCGAAGGTAAAATTTATAAACAGGCCGGAGATTTTCACAAGAATCCCGCCAATCAATTCGTGCCTCCAGGCCCGCACCGACTGGGGTTTGACCACTATTGGGCAGCCTACAACTTCAACCACAGCTATTACAAGGGATTTTATTACGAAGACAAATTTGAACGCATCGACATCCAGGCCTATGAACCCGATGCCATGACCGACCTCGCCATCTCCTATCTCGAAAACGCGCGCGAAAATCCAGAACCCTTCGCCCTCTTCGTCTCTTATGGCACACCCCATCAGCCCTGGAACTGGGACAACGTCCCCGAAGAATGGGGTATGCACTTCAAAGACATGGTCTTTGACTTGCCGCCAAATTACCGGGACGGATCAGGTGAATACTGGCACGCATGGTTTGACCGCGATTGGTGGATGAAATCCGTCAAACCCAACCTCATTGAATGGCAGCGAATCTATGCTGCTATGACTGCCAACCTCGACTGGAACGTGGGCCGAATTTTAGACGCGATAGACAGATTCAACCTCGCGCACGACACCCTTGTCGTCTTCACATCAGACCACGGCGAAATGTTTGGCGCACACGGTCGCGTTCAGAAAAACATCTACTATGAAGAAGCCGCTCGCGTCCCCTTTCTCATGCGCTGGCCCAATCGCATCGCACCCAACTCTGAAAGCGATGCCTGCCTCAACACACCCGATATCATGCCCACGCTGCTCTCACTCCTGAACATCGATATCCCAGATGGTATCGATGGATTTGACCTTTCGCATTGCGCATTTGGTCAGCCTGGAAAAGAACCCGAAGCTGCATTCTTGCAGGGCATGGGCCCCAGTGTCGATTGGGACGATGGCTTTGAATGGCGTGCCTTGCGCGACAAACAATATACCTATGCCATTGAAAAACATGGAGAATCCCTCTACAATCACCGCGAAGACCCCCTGCAATTGCACAATCTCGCCAGCAGCCCTGACCATGCCAGAACAATCCAGCATTACCGCGACCAGATTCGGACGCGCATGGACGCACTAAACGACACCTTTGAACCCACTACCTTTTACCGCGATCACTGGATCGAAAACGGCCGCGTTATCAGAGGCGCGCGCGATTGAGGAGACCACCATTGACATCAAAACGCCCCAACATCCTCTGGATCTGCACCGATCAACAACGCTACGACACCATCCACGCCCTCGGCAATGAACACATCCAGACGCCCAACCTCGACCGCCTCTGCGCCGAAGGCGTAGCATTCACACAGGCCCACTGCCAGAGCGCGATATGCACGCCCAGCCGCTCCAGCTTTCTCACCGGGCTATATCCCAGCACTGTACACGGCAATCGCAATGGCAATGCTTATTTCCCGGCAAATGAACGCGTACAACTCATCACCAAACGCCTCGCAGATGTCGGATACGATTGCGGCTTATCGGGAAAACTCCACCTCGCCTCGGCCTGGAACGGCGAAGAACAACGCGTTGACGATGGATATCGCAAATTCTGGTACAGCCACTCGCACAATCAAGGTATCGGAATTGGCAACCAGTACACCGACTGGCTCACCGAACAGGGCATAGACCTCGGCGACGTCTTTCAAACAAAAAAAGACGGCACGTATGGCAACTATCGTCCCGACATGAATCCCCAACACCACCAGACCACCTGGTGTGCGGACCGCGCCATTGAATTTATCGAATCTCCCCACGACGGCCCCTATCTCATGAGCGTCAATCCCTTTGACCCACACGGACCTTTTGACGCCCCCGACACGCACAAATACAATCCCACCGACCTGCCACCGCCGCTATTTTGCGAAAGTGACCTGCAAACACAAACGCGGCTCAAACGCTTTTTTGCTGACAAGGAAGGCAACCCGCCAGGTGACCGCGAACAGCACAACAAAGCGTCTTACTACGGCATGATCGCCCTCATCGACGAAAACGTCGGTCGCATGCTCAATGCACTTGAGCGCACGGGTCAACGCGAAAACACCGTCGTCATCTTCACGAGCGACCACGGCGAAATGCTCGGCGATCACGGCCTCACCGGCAAAGGTTGCCGCTTCTACGAAGCCCTCGTGCGAGTCCCCCTCATCATCTCGTGGCCCGGCACCTTTCTCCAGGGCCACCGCGCAGACGGCCTCACTGCGCTCTTAGACATTGCGCCCACCCTCGCCGACCTCGCCGGTATTCCTCTCGAATGGACACACGGCAAATCCCTCATCCCCATTCTCACAGGCGAAAATCCCGGTCACGCGCACCACGAATTTGTGCGCTGTGAATACTACGATGTCGTCGATAAATTCGCCCCACACGCCTCTGAAAAACACACGCCATGTTGGGCCACCATGTTGCGCAACAACCGCTACAAACTCGTCGCCTATCACGGCGAAAACTATGGCGAACTCTACGACCTGCAAGAAGACCCCGATGAATTTCACAACCTCTGGGAAGATCCATCCCACACAGATCTGAAATACCAGCTCATAAAACAAAACTTCGACCACACCGTTATATGCACCGACCCCGGTCCCGAACGCATAGGAAGATATTAGCATGAACCAGCGTCCCAACATCTTGCTCATCATGAGCGACGAACACGACCCCTCAGTCACCGGTTGTTACGGCCACCCCCATATCGAAACGCCACACATGGACCGCCTCGCATCCGAAGGCACCACCTTTGACAATGCCTATACCGCCTGCCCGATATGCGTACCGGCACGCATGTCCTTTATGACCGGACAATACGTCCACCAGATCGGCACCTGGGACAACGGCTCGCCCCTCGCGGGAACAATCCCCACAATGGGCAGCTACCTCGAAGCCGCGGGCTACGAAACCGCAGTCTGTGGCCGCACCCACTTCATAGGTCCCGAACGCCTGCACGGCTTTGGCAAACGGCTCATGGACGACGCAGAAAAATGGAAACACTGGAATATGGGTGCTCCCTCGCGCACACCCGACAACCGGCGCGGCAGCAACAGCCACGTCACCGAATGCGGTCCCGGGGAAAACTGGCAAAACGACTACGACAGCACAGCTACTGACCTCTCCGAACGCTTCCTCAAATCCCGCGCACAATACGCCGACCGTCCCTTCTTCCTCTACACCGGCTTCATGAACCCCCACTTCCCCCTCCTGTGCCCGCAAGAATACTTCGACCGCTACTATCCCGACCGCGTCATCTTGCCACACACGAGAACCGAACCCTGCGATACCCAGCACCCTTCCATCCAGCAACTCCGCCACTGGCTACGCAACGAAGAACCCTTGCCCGACGCCATCTCCACCACCGCAACCGCTGCTTACTACGGCCTCATCTCTTTCACCGACGACCTCGTCGGTCGCTTGCTCCACATTGTCGATAACTCATCCCTGCGCGACAACACCGTCGTCATCTACGTCAGCGACCACGGCGAAATGGGTGGACATCACGGTATATGGCAAAAACAATGCTTTTACGAACACGCCGTACGCGTCCCCATGATCATTCGCCATCCAAACGCCGAGGGCAACCAGCGCATCGCCGCAGGAGCCAACCTCATCGACATCCTCCCCACCCTTCTCGACCTCGCCGAACAGGATCCCGCGCCTTTACCCGGCAGCAGCCTCCTCCCCGCCATCCACGGTCACGCCTTTTCCGACCGCCCCATCTTCAGCGAATATCACGCCCAGGGCGCTCTAAACGGCGGCTTCATGATCAAAAAAGGCGACTGGAAATACATCCACTACGTCGGCCTGCCAGACCAGTTATTCAACATCGCCAACGACCCCGACGAAACCGAGAATCGCGCCGACGACCCCACCTGTGCCGACATCCTCTCCGACCTCCGCGCCGACCTCCACAACATCGTCACACCCGAAGAAATCGACCAGCGCGCCAAAGCAAATCAAAAAATCAAAGGCATTAACAGAGCAACCCGTTAGCGGTCAGCCCTTTATAGTCCTAAAACCTCGTACTCACCTTGCGCCCACGCATCCAACCCCGACGTATAGAATTTGGAAAAACGGCGATCTGAAGCACCGCCCGCGACATTCGCGTGTAGAACATCCTCCCCAAAATCGCAAATCATTCGAAAAGTGGGTGCAAGCGCGCCACCTTTGAACACACCAGCCTGCGAAACCGTTGACCGACTCCCAGTATTCGCAAGCGAATAATCAAAACCCAAAAACCTCGGCAACTTCCCCCTGAAAAAAATATGCTCAATATAAACCCTGCTCACTTCGCCATGCGGCACGGCTTTCTCCCTTAACCCGCGTTCAATCGCCATTTGATAAAGAACCTCACGCGGCTGATCTCCAAACCAGACCGACGCCTCGCTCAAAAGAATGCGATCAAAATACCCGTGCAGAACACTGAACAACGTCGTACCATCCAGCAAAAACGTCACCATCTCGCGCCCCAAACCATGATCCCCAAAAACGAGCAAAACGAGTTCGCGATAAACGCGTTCAAAAAGCGTCGCACCCAGAGAATCCGCATCATAACACAAATCCCAATCCCGCAATATATTCCCGTTTTCCGATTCTGGTAACAACGGACGTATAATTGCCATAAACTCCCTGGCCTGAAGCGCGTAAAGATCGCAGTGAATCTGCTTCATATCCTCTACTGTTAAATCATCCTTCTCCCGCAACATCTCGCAAATTCGATCCGCGCGATAAGACGAAATCGACAATTTCATTGGCGCGAACTGCCCCATAAAATTGAGATCCTGATTTGCCGTCACAATAAAATCACATTCGGGATTCATCGCACGCGGATACAATATCGGATCAACCATCCCATCCCAATTCTGTTTCTCATCCCACCCCAAATACGGAAGCAAACCCGATGAACCTTCGGGTTGTTTGGGCACCAGCCCCCCGAGTTGATAGCCAATATTCCCCGCCCGATCTGCAAACACCCAATTAAACGGCGCAAACGTCAACCCCGCAAAATAATCTCGTGCCTCTTCAACACCCTTCGATTTTGTAATCCGCAAAACACAATCCAACGCATTCGCACCCGTCCCTTCTTGCTGCTTACCCGTCCACGCATAACACAGGTAAAACCCATCCTCCTCAACCTCGCCCTCCAACAAACCGCGCTCTGTCTCGCAAACGCGCAACCCTATCGGATCCCGCTTCTTAGGCCGAATAACCTCTTCTCGCACGCGCAGAGGCACCCATTTATCCCCACATCTATACTTCCCATCCTTCACCTCCTCCAAAAAATAATCACACACATCGGCCGTACCATAGGTCGCTGCCCACGACAGATGGGGTGATCGTCCCATAGCCACAACCGGCAACCCCGGCAGCGTCGCACCCATCAAATAATCATCGTCCCCAGACAGCACCGCCAGATACCACACCGAAGGCAATTGCAATTGCAGATGTGGATCCCCGCACATCATCGCCCATCCAGATGCCGTCTTTGACGGACGCACAGCCCAATTATTGCTCGCGGAAAAATCGGGCAACAAATCGCGCCACACCACAGATGTCGGAATCATCGGACGCACCAGACGCACCTTCTTTATCAGATCGATGTACTCTTCTGATATATCGTCCCGAATCGCCGGAAAAAGCGTCTTTAGTCGCTCCGTATCCAGACCCTTTTGAATCAACTGAACAATCAACTTCTCCATATCGCCCTGCATTTGCGAAAGCCCCACAAAACCGATCAACTTAACCATCAGCAAGGCATCTGCCGGCGTCCAATCATCTGGTCGATATCCCATCAGCTTAAACTCAAAAGGCGTTCCCATTGCGCGAACCGCCTGATTCACCCCCTTGCAATACGCATCCAGAACCGCTTGCACATCAGGTGACAAATGTCGCGCTTCCCGATCCGCATCGCCCGCTATATCGAGCCAGCGCATAAACCGATCTACCTCAATCAACTCGTCATCCGCTTTCAGATATGCCGACGCATTCCCGCGCCCGATGAGCTTCAGCAACCACATATGCATCTGCCTATCCCGGCCATGTGCATACCCCAGACCGTAATACCGGTCCCCTTCATCCCGCGCCGAAATATGCGGAAACCCATGCGCCATCCGCTGAATGCACACCTCGCCCTTTACACCTGGTATTATAATTTTATTCGCATCGCGTTTCATATTGTAACCCAAAAAAAGCGGAGCATCTTTCAAAGCTCCGCTTTTTGTTTTGAAATCCGCCAATTCAGGATGAATTTAATCCTGTTGACTGGACGAGACCTGAAGATCCCCTGCCAGAGATTTTTTGTACGCCTCTAATATCTCGGCAAACTCTTGAGGATTTTTTTCTGCAATTTTTAATACTGCACGGGCAGCCCCCTGAGGAATGCAACGTTCTTTTTCCCAATCTTGTAGCGTTGACGTACTCACACCGATCATAAGTGCAAATTCATGTTGAGACTTGTTGAGCTTTTCGCGAATGGCTTTGACATCCAAAGGCGTAAAATCAAATACGCGACTCGGTGCCATCTCACCACGCATAATAGCACCCCCCTCACGCACACTTTGGAGTAAATCATCAAACAGTTCTTTTTTCATTTTGGATACTCCTGCTCAACTGTTTCGAGGAATGTCATAATATACCGTCCTGGACATCGTTTTACAATTGTGATATCACTCCCACAACCTTCTATCCAGACTACGGTATTGAATCGCCTCGGCAACATGGCGCGATTGGATATCCTCTTCGCCCTCCAGGTCTGCTATTGTGCGGCTCGCCTTCAGAATGCGATCATAAGCCCGTGCCGACAGCCCCAATCGCGTAATCGCCATCCGCAACAACTCCTCGCTCCTATCATCAATTTTGCAAAACATCCGAATCTCTCGCGACCCCATGTGCGCGTTGCTAAACAAATCGCTATAATCCGCAAATCGTTCCAACTGTATTTGCCGCGCGCCTTGCACGCGCTTGCGAACCTCTGCGGAAGACTCGCCAGCGGGTTCATTGACCAGTTCTTCATACTGCACAGCCGGGGCTTCTACGTGAATATCAATGCGATCCATCAACGGTCCCGAGATCCGATTGACATAGCGCTGCACCACAGGAGGCGAGCAAATACACTCGTGGTGTGGATCGCCCAAATACCCGCAGGGACACGGATTCATAGCGCAAACGAGCATAAACTGCGCGGGATACGAAAGCGATATCGCCGCGCGTGCAATCGTCACAAAACTGTCCTCAATGGGTTGTCGAAGAGATTCCAGGACCTGTTTCTTAAACTCGGGAAGCTCATCCAAAAACAGCACCCCGTGATGTGCCAGCGACACCTCTCCTGGCCGGGGATAGGGACCGCCACCGATCAACCCCGCATCTGAAATCGTGTGATGCGGCGAGCGAAACGGCCTTATCGCCACCAGTGCCGTATCGGGCGGCAACAACCCCGCCACCGAGTGAATTTTTGTCGTCTGCAGGGCCTCATCCAGCGTCAGATCGGGCAAAATGGTCGGCAATCTTCTCGCGAGCATCGTCTTGCCCGATCCGGGAGGTCCCATGAGAATCGCGTTATGCGCGCCTGCCGCCGCCACCTCCAGCGCGCGCTTTGCATGCTCTTGCCCGCGCACATCCTTAAAATCCACCCGATGCATCTGCGCCTGCCGAAAAATCGCCTTGCTATTGATTTCAAAGGGCATAATATCGCAGTACCCCTCAAAAAAATCCAGTGCCTCACTCAAATCGCGCACCGGCAAAACATCTAATCCTCCTGTAATCGCCGCCTCTCGCGCATTCTCCACAGGAACGAGCAACCCTTTTAAACCCGCCTTTTTGGCTTCCACAGCCATTGACAGCGCCCCGCGCACGGGCCGCACCGTGCCATCTAAAGCCAACTCACCCAAAATGAGATATTGCGACAGCTTCTCGGGTGAAATTGAATCGCCCATCGCGGCAATAATACCTATCGCAATCGGCAAATCAAATGCCGAGCCTTCCTTTCGGATATCTGCCGGTGCCAAATTCACCGTAATCCGATTATTCGGGAATGTTCGCCCGGAATTTTTAATCGCAGCCATCACCCGATCCCGGCTCTCCTTCACCGTACTATCGGGCAAACCCACCACTGAAAATGAGGGAAGCCGACGCGAAATATCCGCCTCAATATGCACGATATACGCATCAATACCCAGCGTTGCACAACTCAACACACGCGAAGTCATCAAAACCTCCTTGCCTGAAAGGAACCAACTGAAAGAAGCAATAGAATCAGGCAAGGAGCGTGCCAGAACCCCTTAGAGATATAACCTATTGTTATAAAATGAAATACATCATATCAAAGCGGACAGGTGTTGAAAGATCTGTTCAAAATAGCCATCCTCCACAGAACAAAACATGCAATAAATCTTCTACTTCATCCGATCCAGCACGGGCTGTAATTTTTGTCGCGCTGCCTCTGCTTCTGCACCTCCATCGACGATGGGATGCTCTTCCAACTCATCTGCTACAACATCGTACAAATCGCCCGTATCGTAGAGCTTCCAGCGTTTATCCTGTGCCCATCGCTTTAAGTAATAACCCTCCTTACCCCATCCGGGCAGGGGATCGTGATGGGCAAAAATCCACTCGCGTGGCGTTCCCGCCTCGCCCTTTAACTGCGGCAAAAATGACACCCCATCAAACACATCGTCCTCGGGCAAGGAAGCCCCAGCCATATCCATCATCAACGGTACAAAATCGCTACAATCGATCAAATCATCACACACAGACCCGGGGGGAATCGTACCCGGCCAACTCGCAACAAATGGCACCCGCGTACCCGCATCAGTCGAAAGGCCCTTTCCACCCTGAAACTCGCGACCATTGATAATAGAAGTCACCTGACGAGGCGACCCATTATCGCCAATAAACAAAAGCAAAGTATTCTCTCTCAGATCGAGTTCATCCAATTTATCTACAATCCGTCCAATCACCACATCCATATACTCAACCATATCTTTAAAATATTCCACACCGCTATCGTGTCGGTTTTCAGACCATATTTCACTATGGGGCGTGGGTTCAAACGGACCGTGTGTCAGTGCCATTGGATAATAAACAAAAAACGGCTCATCCCTGTGCCGCTCGATATAATCGCAAATATAAGCCGTATAAATATCTGGACCGTACTTGCCCTCTGTCTCCTCCAAATACTCCCCATTTTGTTGAATCACCGGATCGGCATACCGCGACCCCTTATCCTCGGTATGTTCCGTATGCCACAAACAATACTCGTCAAAACCCGAATCTTCCGCCAATTGCCCCTTACCGCGCCACTCGGGTTCAAAATCCGGCGGATTATAGCTATACATTTGCCATTTCCCCGAAATACACGTTTTGTACCCAGCCGCTTTCATCAAATGCCCAAAGGTGCGCTCCTGGGGATCCATCACCCCAAAAGCTCGCCAGTTGCGAAAATTGTATTTACCAGTCATCAACTGTAACCGCGTAGGCGTACACAACGGCAGAACATACGCATGGTCAAAACGCATTCCCTCTTTACTCAAACCATCCAGCACGGGCGTTTGATACGATTCACCCCCATAACACCCCAGGCATTCATATCCCAAATCATCGGACAGAATCAGAATAATATTTGGTTTATCAGAAGCCATAAAATCTCCTTTCAGTTGTCAGTATCACAACTCTCCAATCCGCTTCTTCTCAAAAAATTCCCAATCCCATTCGGCGCCCCATCCGGGATCATTGGGCGGCGTAATATGACCATTCTCGGGCAGGGGAGGATTGAGCAATCCAATCTCGCGACCGCGCACATCCCGGGAGCCGCCTGGGAAAAACTCGTAATAACTCGTATTCGATATGGCACAAACCAGATGTGCATGCACCAGCCCAAACAACCCACCCGGTCCATTAAATTCAATATTTGCGCCGTGCATCTCAGTCAAATGTGCCAATTTCAACGTCGCTGTCGTACCCAGCCGCGCATTGGCGCGCAGGGCATCGGTTGCCCCGGAAATAATCCATTGCGCGCTCAAATCCACATCGTGCATCAAAGTCTCAGGCGCCAAAATGGGAATATCCAGCGCAGCGCACAAACGCTGCAAATTCTTTTGATCTCGATCTGCCAAAGGCTCTTCAAACCACCCAAACCGCAACGCCTCCAGAGTCTTACCCACCCGAATCGCATCGTGCAACGTATAATCACACCCTGCGGCATCGTGCAAAATATCGACATCATCCCCCACCGCATCGCGCACCGCGTGAAAACACGCGATATTTTCATCTGCCGTACCTCCAAAGTGATCTTTTACAGCCAGAAATCCCATTTCCACTGCCCTTTTTGCATCGGCTGCGGCCTCCTCTTGTGAACCACTTCTAAAATTGTAATAAGCCGCGCAACGAGACCGCGCACGACCAATTAGACTGTGAACGGGCAGCTCTGCAACCTTGCCTGCAATATCCCACAAACAATTGTCAAAAGCACCAAACCATCCAGGTCGCGTGAACATGCCACGCGTTGCTTTGTGTAATTTTTGAGCGAGCCGTTCGCGATCAAATGGATCTTCGCCAACCGTTAGCAACCGCAATTGCTCCAGATCTTCAGGACGCATCGTCGTGTACCGCGCATCCCCCACCGTACATACCCCTTCTATCCCTTCATCAGTTTTCACATGCAAAACGTGTATATGCTCTGCCGACTTACCCGTACCCCGCTTTGCCCATCGCTTGCGGGCACCCTGACCAGTTTGTTCCATCCGAAACCGACCCGTATTGGCGGGCAACTCAAACACCGAAATATCAATCGCTCGAATCTTCACTCCCACCTCCAATCTCTCAAAACAAACTCCTGCGTCCATACACATTGCAAATGCGGCATTGATGGAGATCATGGCCTCTCGCCGGGCAATATTCTCGTCCAAAAAAGATAATCTGCAAATGCAGCTTATTCCAAATTTCTGCGGGAAAAATGCGTTTCAAATCGCGCTCGGTCTGCACCACATTTTTGCCACTGGACAATCCCCATCGATAGGCGAGACGGTGAATATGCGTATCCACGGGAAATGCTGGCACGCCAAAAGCCTGAGCCATCACCACCGACGCTGTCTTGTGTCCCACGCCGGGCAATGCTTCCAAATCTTCATAAGATTGGGGCACCTCGCCATCGTGTTTATCCAGCAAAATACGAGACAAATCGAAAATCGCCTGCGCTTTGCGAGGCGCCAATCCGCACGGACGGATAATGCCTTCGATTTCCTCAACCGACAGCGCAATCATTTTCTCTGGCGTATCCGCCCGGGCAAACAGAACGGGCGTCACCTGATTGACCCGCACATCGGTACACTGCGCCGACAACAACACCGCAACCAGCAGAGTATAAGCACTCCCGTGTCTCAGCGATCCTTCGGGATCGGGATACAATTCGTCCAAAATCTCGGCAATCCTTTCGGCTTTCTCGGCTTTACTAAAACGCTTTTTCAAATTCATCCTCCACACAAGATTGGAAATTAGTCACCCGCCTGTGGCACAAACCCTCTGGGAGCTTTCATTTTATGGATAAACAACTGAATACCAATCGTCATCAGAATAACCATACTACCCATCAAATAGGGCAATCGCGCATTGAAATGCTCGGCGACAAGACCGCCGAGAAGGGGACCAAACAAAAATCCACTCCCCACAATCGCTTCGTGAATCCCCGTGCGACGGCCTCCTGGACCTTCGGTGTATAAACTGTAAAAAATACTCGCCGTAAACGTCACGCCAATAAGCCCGCCCAACAGCAAAAAACCACATGCAAAAACAATCGGCTTTGTACCTATCCCGATCAAACCGAGCCCCAAAGCGGCCAGAAGCTGAGCAAAAACAATGGGTGACAGGCGAAATTGCCATCGATCCGTCCGCGACATGAAATAAAAAACCGCAAGTTGGGTCAAAGCGATCAGCGCCAGCAAATACCCCAGCAAACTCGGTGAAATGTCGAGGTCTGTCGCCAACTTTGGAAACAATGCACGCACAAGACCAATAGCAAAAAACGTTGCAAAATTGGCCAGCAAAGCAAGCGGTAAAAAATGTCCCGACGTTGCGGCAACCGGCCGTCTATTTACAGCATCAGGCTCCGATTCCAAAATCGGAACAACGAGCAAACCGACAAATAGCAAAACGACCAAAAAACCACCCAGAATAAATCCGCTAAAAGGGTGAAATTCAAACAACTCACCACCTGCGGCCGGACCAATACACACGCCCAATGTCCACGCCACATTGAATCGCCCCAACGCGGGTAACAGCATATCTCGCGATTTCCCACGCCCAAGATAGGCTTGCATCGGGGGCCAATAATGTGCAATGGCAATCGCCGTAAGCACAGAAAGTACAACAAAGTGCCAGATGCGATTGACACCGATATATCCCACAAATGCCAGCGCGAGAAAAACACACCCAATAGTCATAACCGGGCGATAACCCATCCGATCTGCAAGACGGCCCGACACGAGACTGGTCAGCGTATAAGCCAATGCCCCCCAGGCATTGATGTGCCCCAGATCGTCATAAGTCGCACCGAATTGCAGAGCGTGCAATGGCACGCAAACGCCCACAATGGCAAAACAACAATCCATTAAAAAGGCATTGATATACAAAAAGGTGTCTTTTTTCACAAAAAGAGGATTCTCCTACAAAAAAAGGGACTCAAAAGAGTCCCTTTTCATTTTTAACACAAAGCACTGCACTGCTTACTGTGCTTCTTCTTCTCCACCGCCCATTGGATTGAGAATGCGATCAATCTGGTCTTCGGCGTATTTCTTATATTGGCGATTCCCAACCGCTTTTTTGTAGTGCGATATCGCTCTTTCTTTTTGACCAAGCTCTCGATAACAATCGCCCAGAATGACATTGGCGGGCACTCTCCATTTAGACGAAGACAAAGCTCTATTGGCGTGCCTGATGGCATTTTGATATTGCTTGAGTCCAAAATAAGGCTCCGATATCCGATAATTTGCCTCGGCTGTATTCTTAATGCCCAGTGCCCTTTTGTAGGAAGCAACAGCATTTGTGTACTGTCTGCCATCTGAGTAGGCTTTGCCAAGTGCTGTGTGAACATCTGCATCTTTGGGATCAACCTGTGCCGCTTTTGTAAGCACGGCAATTGCTTTGCTATTTTGCTTCATCGCCTGATAGACTATTGCTAAATTCAGACGAGACCTCGTATCTTTTGCGTCAGCCTTAATCGCATTTAAGTACGCCCTTGCTGCACTGCTATTTTTTCCCGTCGCCCTGAAGAGATCGCCCAAACTGCGATGAGCTTTGCCATAGTTCGGATCCAACTCAATGGCGGTTTCAAATGCTTCGCGCGCGGCATTCACACTGCGTGCATATCTATGTGCCAATCCCAAATTGAAAAATACGGTCGCATCCGAAGGATCGACTTGCGTAGCACTTTCATACTGAGCCGCTGCACCCTTGAAATCGCGCCGTTTGAACAACGTGGTACCCTCTTGAAGATAGGCTTTCTTCAATATCTCCCGCGTTTTGTCTGCTTCAAAGCTGGGATCCGTCGCCAGCACCTTTTGTATGCTGGCCTGGGCACCTTTATAGTCTCTGGTCTGAAATTGCAATTCGCCCATCTCAAAATAAGCGGCTGCGTAATCAGACTTAATTGAAGTCGCCATTTGATAAGCTTCAATCGCCTTTTTGTAATTGCGCAACTTTTTATATGTCGTGCCCATCGCGCGATATGCCGGCGCGTTTTTGGCATCGAGCTTTACAGCCTCTTCAAAGGATACGAGTGCTCTTTGAAACTGTCGTTTCTTGAATAATTCCTGTCCAGCATTATACTTTTCAGCCGATTCGGGGCTTACTCCCTGTGCAAGGGCAGAACCAACCACTAACACAGACAACGAAAGCATCGCAAAGAAGGAACGCATATGCATGGAAAATCTCCTCTATTTTGAACCTTTACATAGACTTAAAATTCGGATTAGGCAATATATATTGTAAAATTTCGGCGTATATGTCAAGTATTGTTTACATATTTACACAAAAAAGGCCATTGTACGCCCTGCACAATGGCCTTTTAATAATAAAACTACCACCTCAATTCAGACGGAAAGACATCGGCTGTGTCATCCAAACAGAAACCGGCTTGTCATTTTGTTGGGCTGGTTCAAACCTGAATTGCAAAACGGCATCAATTGCTGCTTGCCGGAAAATTTCTTGACCTCTGAGAACGGTCACATTGCTTACCCGACCACTCTTATCAACCAAAAACTTCAAAAACACTTTGCCAGTCAACCCGGCTTTGCGGGCGATTTCCGGATATTTAGGATTTACCTGCTTTATAACTTTTGGTTTTTGTTCAACCATGAAAAACTCGAAGATCTCTTCTTCTTCCTCTTGTGAACCCGGCGGCGGTGGCGGCGGCATATCGACCATTGCATCGTCAAAATCGAGATCTGTACTCTCAATAGTCACATCGTCGGGCACATCGTCGCTCTCTGTCTCAATTGGCACAGCCGGTCGAGGCGGCGGTGGCGGACGCTTGATCTGTTGGGTTTCTGGAATATCTACATTTTCAATAATGATCTGTTTCTTCTTGCGATCACTCGCAGAGGCTTCAAAAGTTGGAAAAATCACGGCCACGGCGGTATGCAGGACAAACGTGATCAACGTACAATATCCAAAGACCTTATTATACGTGCGTCGCAAATCGGCTTCTGGTGCTTTTCCCCGAATCATTGCCATAGCTTACCCCTCTCGGTTAGTCGCAAAGTTGATGCGCAACGCATCGGCCTCGCGCAATTCTTCCATCACTCTGCTGATCAACCCATAAGGCGCGCGATAGTCACATTTGAGTGACACAACCATACGGGGATCTTTGACGCGGCGATCATAAAAAATCCCGGCTACCTGGTCGAGATTCGCCAACTTGTCGTCAATATATATCTTGCGATCAGCAGAAACCCATAAATAGTTGATGTGACGACGTTTCTTGAGCTCTTCAATTTTTTCGGCTTTGGGCATAATAATACCCGTCACGCGGTAGCGCACAAAAACCGTAGAGACCATAAAGAAAATGAGCAGCAAAAAAGTAATGTCGGCCATAGACCCGGTTGGGATGCTGTGTGAGACACCACCTTTTTTCTTAAAATTCATGAAAACCTCCTCAACTCACTCACTGGGCGAGGCGAGCGAAATTTTGTCTGCCCCTGATAATTTAATCTCGTCGAGCACATCGATAAATTTCTCATAGGGCGTTTCTTCGTCGGCCTTTAATGAAACGATCAGCTTCTCATTTTGCGCCAATCGCTGCTCAATATCTGCTCGAAGCATATTCAACGGTACACTTTGTTCCAAATTGATGAGAATATCCCCATTGACATTGACCCAGACGTTGCAAATATTTTTCTTCTGGATTTTCTTGGACTCGCCTGCCGGCGGTAAGTGCATACCAATACCCTTATCCTGGTTCATCGTGGTTGTCACGAGGAAAAACACCAGCAACAAAAACACGATATCTGCCATAGATCCGGTGGGGATTTCAGGTGAAGATTTTTCGCGTCGCTGAAGGGCCATGTTTTATTCCTCCTTGCCGTAGCCCAATTGAATCAGGTCATCGACAAATTGATTGGAACTTTCCTGAAGATCGATGATGATCTTGTCAATTTTTGACAGGAAGAAATTGTATGCAGCCTGCACTGGAATAGCAACCACCAGGCCCGAAGCCGTTGTAATCAAAGCTTCAGAAATACCGCCAGCCACAACACTGGGATCAACATCGCCAGCAGCGGCAATATCGTTAAAAGCTCGGATCATACCCGACACAGTGCCCAGGAAACCGACAAGAGGTGCCAGGTTTGCAACAGTGGAAAGCCACACGAGACCACGCTCGAGAAAAGCCATTTCGATAGCACCGGATTCCTCAATCGATTTCTCCACATGCTCAATACCGCGGTCTAAACGCAACAGCCCTGCATGCAGCACCGTGGCGACTGGGCCGCGCGTATTGGAACACAACTCGGCAGCACCTTCTGGCCCATTTTGCTTGAGGGCATCCTGAAGCTCTACCATAAACTCTTTGGCATTGATATGTGCCTTAAAAAGCGTGTAAAAGCGCTCAATCATCACCACAACACCAAAGAACAACATCACCAGCAACGGATACATAAAGTTTCCGCCTTTAATAAAAAGATCAACCATGCCACATCTCCCGAAGTTAGGTTATGAATTGCGAAAAATGGATTAACAACACAAAAGCCTTTTACTTCTTACCTTCTGTTTCCACCTCCTCCTTTTTCTTTTTACTACCTTCAAAAAATTCTCGACGCTTCTTTTCTTCTTCGGTCAGGGGAGGATCAAGTGTCAGGATCATTGCAGTGGCATTGCCTTTCCACATCGGATCTATCAACGCCCTTTTGTACCATCTCAAGGCATTGATCGAATCCTGTTTTCCACTTGAATTTTCCCACCTGCTAAAATAATGATCCCCCATCATATAGGGATACCTACCATTTTGTGAATCTTGTTTAAGTCCTTTATTGACCCACTTGAGGCTTCCGGTCAACTCGGCCAATTCTTCGATCACGCCTAAATTGTCGGGCCGCAGGGCATGTAATTTTTCAAGCCGACTAACGATCCAGCTTTTGGATTTTCCTATCCTCTTGCCCAATTTAATGGTCTCTTCCAAAAAGAAAACACTCGAATCATCATTTTGATATAATTTTTCAAAGGCATTAAAGGCTTTATCATCATCGCCTCTTCGATCATACATACCCGCCAATTTTTCCAGCGTAGCATAATCATCGGGGTTTAACTCCAGCACTTTCTCCATTTCGGCCAGAGCTTCGTCCTCGCCGCCCGTTTGTAGATGTAATTTACCAATCATATCCCGCACTTCGGGATCATCAGGAGCCAATTCACCCCACTTTTTGGCATAATCCAATGCCATCTCATAGTCTTCAGTTTCAACATTCAAACTGACCAGCTTATGGTAAGTTGGAATTCTTTCCTCCGCGAGTTTATTCTTTTCCTCTTCGAGTTTATTCATGTCCTTTGACTTGAGATCAAATGCCAACAACGCTTCTTTAATTTTTTTCTCTGACTCGGGGGCCAACAACGCTTCTTTAATTATTTTTTCTAACTCGAGGTCTAATGCCAGCAATGCTTCATAACTTCCAATGGCTTTTTCAGGCTGCTCCTGTATTTCATAGATACTGCTCAATATCTTGTGTACTCCTCTGGTGTACTTGGTCATAGGGTCAATCTCAATGGCTTTTTGATACCATCGAATAGCGTCCCCATATTTTTCTGTTTCATTATACAATTTGCCCAGGCGTCGAGCCGTTGCTGCTCTTTTGGGATTAAACCCCCATGATTTGAGCAACTGTGTTTCGGCGTCTTCATATTGCCCACTATTAAGATACCGAGCACCCCAACCCAAATGTTGGCTGGCCCTCTTGATAGAATCCGCCTGTGTCATCTCGGTCTCGCCTTCTTCGGCAAAACAAAATGACGCTGTACTCAAAACAAAAAACCCACACAGCAAAACCAAAAAACCAGATCGGAATTTCAAATCCAAAATCATGGCTCCAGTCTCCATAATATTGTGAATAAAAATTTGGAGGAAACGACACATAGTTTAGACAAGCCGCTTCCCTGCTAATAACAATATATAACTCACTCCTAAAAAATAATGCAATTACAGGTAGCAGGGCTGAAGAATCTAATGAATGAAAAAAACCCTGTCAAGCCAAAATCTGCTTTAGATTATAACGAAATACAAATCAGTAGAGTTCCCGGTATATCCAACTCTACAACAATGCGTTATGAGGAATGTTAATTATCCCGGTCTTAAAAATTTAAAACAGCTAATCAACCGACAACAACATTGGAAGTTCGTGTGAATAAAAATAAAAAATATAAGCAGTTAAGATCGGTGTCAACCCCTTTTCCAGAGACCCCTGTGAACAAAATCTATTTCACACATATTGACAGAACAAAAGAGAAGCGGTATATTTGGCAAATCTAATTGCGATTTGGAGAAGATCATGTACCAGAGGCTTTACACTTATTGTTGCCGAAAAAAACGGCGGTTTACACCTCCGCCAGGCCTCGGAGCGGCGTGTGTAACTGTGCCTGCCGCTTGAATCCCCTTGATGTGTCTGCGTCAAGGGGATTTTTGTATTCTATAATCTAAAGGGGAAAATAATCCTCATCGACTTTCTCGACTTTACTATAGAAAGGACACGTGATGGATAAATCAACAGACAAAATTATCAAACAAGGCCTCACCTTTAACGATGTGTTGCTCGTGCCTTGCAAATCAGAAATTTTGCCCAAAGACACCGACCTCAGCACGCGGCTCACACGGAACATAAAACTCAACATTCCTCTGGTGAGCGCCGCCATGGACACCGTAACAGAAGCGCGCCTCGCCATTGCAATGGCGCAGGAAGGCGGCATCGGAATTATCCATAAAAATCTCTCCGTTAAAGAACAAGCCGAAGAGGTCGAAAAAGTCAAGCGGTCAGAAAGCGGTATGATTGTCGATCCCGTGACCTTATCGCCAGATCACTACATTTCAGAAGCGCTGGAACTCATGAAAAAGTACCGCATTTCGGGTGTGCCAATCGTCGCTCAGGGCAACCGTCTTGTCGGCATTTTGACCAACCGGGATCTGCGCTTTGAAAAAAATCTCAATCGCCATGTCAAAGACGTCATGACAGCCAAAGGACTGGTGACAGCCAAACTGGGCATTTCGCTTGAAGACGCGCAGGAAATTTTACAACAACATCGCATAGAAAAGCTACCGGTTATCGACAATCAGGGCGTCTTAAAGGGTTTGATTACAGTCAAAGACATCGAAAAGACAATCCAATATCCCAACGCCTGTAAAGATGACCTCGGGCGCTTGCGCGTTGGCGCGGCAGTCGGTGTGGGGGACGACGCGGAAGAACGCACCGCCGCGCTGATCGAACAGGGAGTAGATGTCATAGTGATCGACACGGCGCACGGACATTCGCGCGGTGTGCTCGAAGCCATAGAGCGCTTCAAAAACAAATATCCCGAAATTGACCTCATCGCAGGTAATATCGCCACACCAGAAGCAGCGGCCGATTTAACCGCGGCAGGTGCCGACGCCATCAAAGTAGGTATGGGTCCCGCAACAATCTGTACCACCCGCGTAATCGCCGGCATTGGCGTACCCCAAATCACAGCCATTATGGACTGTGCCGAAATCGCCGCCAAAACCGGTGTCCCCCTGATCGCCGACGGGGGCATCACACAATCTGGCGACATCACCAAAGCCATTGCCGCAGGCGCCCATTCGGTCATGATCGGCTTCCTATTTGTAGGCACGGACGAAAGCCCTGGCGAAACCGTTATCTATCAGGGGCGCACCTTTAAAGTCTATCGGGGCATGGGATCATTGGGCGCAATGCAGCGCGGTAGCAAAGACCGCTATTTCCAGGGCGAAGTTGAAGCGACCAACAAACTCGTGCCCGAAGGCATTGAAGGACAGGTGCCTTACAAAGGATCCCTCTCGGGTTTTATTTATCAACTCGTAGGTGGGCTTCGCGCGGGTATGGGCTATTGTGGCACGCGCACCCTCGACGAATTGCGCAACAATGGGCGTTTTGTGCGCATCACCTCTGCCGGCATGCGAGAAAGCCACGTTCACGACATCGCCATTACCAAAGAAGCACCCAACTATCGGCTCGACTCGACATATTAATATCAAACACCATGTCTGATCGCCCCAATATTCTCGTCCTTATGACCGACCAGCAGCGCGCAGATGCCCTGGGCTGCGCTGGAAATACAACGATCCGCACGCCCAACCTCGACGCGCTCGCCAATTCCGGTGTACGCTTTACACAGGCCGTCACGCCCACCCCCGTCTGCGTTGCCGCGCGCATGAGTTTCATCACGGGACACAGAATGTCCCGACACCACTGGACAGACAACAGTGCGCTACCTGGTCCCTTACCCGAACTTCCCACCATCATGACGCTTCTTTTGCGCGCCAGGTACTGGACGCAGGGCATTGGAAAAATGCACTTTCACGGTCGGCACTACGGCTTCCGAAACCTCCTCACCATGGAAGAATGTATCGATCACCGGGTCAATGACGACTACCTCCGCTATCTGCGAGAAAACGGCGTTCGCACCCGTTTTCCCAAAGGCATCCGCGATCTGCTCTTCTTCCAGCCCCAAACCTGTGGCATATCTGTTGAACACCACAAAAATACCTGGGTCGCCGACCGGTCCATTGACTTTCTCCGAGAACATATGCGCTACCGCACCAATCAACCCTTTTTTTTATGGAGTTCCTGGATATCGCCGCACCCGCCCTTTGCGCCCTGTGAACCGTACGACGACATGTACGACCCCGCCGACATGGAACTTCCGCCCTTTGCCGACCGCCCTATCGAAACCCTGCCACCCAATTTTTACGGCAGCCGCGGACGTCTGGATGGTGCCCATCGCGATCCCGACCGCCTGCGCCGCCTGCGTGCCCTTTACTATGGCCTCATCTCTCATGTTGACGACGGCATCGGTCGCATTTTGAATGAACTCGAAACCCTCGGCCTATCCGATAACACTGTTGTCCTCTTTGTCTCAGACCACGGTGAAATGATGGGCGAACACGGCCTTTCGCAAAAAAACTGCCCTTATGAATCCTCCGTGCGCATTCCATATCTCCTCCGCTGGCCCGGCAAAACACAGGCGGGGCAACAATGTGATGCCCTCGTCAGCCTGCTCGACTTCTTTCCCACCCTCATAGAAGAACTCGACCTTCAGTACCCGGAAAAACACGGCCCATTGTCAGGGTCAAACCTCCTGGGCGCAACAGGTGGAGGTCTATCCCAGCCTCGAGAAGCCGCGATTATAGACTACGGCAAGGGCAAAGGACGCTGGATTTCAGCACGCAACCAGAAACACAAATACGCCTTCTTTGCCCACGGCGGAATCGAAGAACTCTACGACCTTGAAAATGATCCACACGAACAGCACAACCTCATCGCCGAACACCCCGCACTGGCGGCAAAATTTCGCGATCAAATCATCGCCTGGGAACTACAGCACGGCCTGAGTGATTCGCTTGACGGCGATAGACTACGCTCATATCCCGGCCCGGTCCGCATTCCCACAGAAGAAGAATGCCGCACGGTCAACCTCAACGACGGCCCCTGGCCCAAACGCTTGCCCGAAGATGAAAAAGACAGCATCGAAACCTTTGCCGAAGCCTTTACCCGCGCCATCAGCAAAGAAACCTCCTTATCACCCGACAAATTGAGCATCAAAAAATATAAAGAACAAGTGCTCAAACGCAGCCCTCAGGATATCGCCGCAGAATCGCTCGAAGGCACGCCCTGGGAAGACGCATGGCACAACGCATAAGCCCCATAAAAAGGAGAACCATGTGAATAATCCAGCATTTGAACCCATCCAGGACGACCCCGGCCTTCCCCGCGTACTGATCATTGGGGACTCCATCTCCATTGGCTATACCGTGCCCGTGCGCGAACTGCTCAAAGGCAAAGCCAATCTCCACCGCCCGCTCACCAACTGCGGACCGACAAAACGCGGCGTAGAGGAAATCGAAAACTGGCTCGGTGACGGTTCCTGGGATGTCATCCACTTCAACTGGGGCTTACACGACATCGTCTATATGACAGAACAGGGTGAGCGCGTCGATCCACCGCAGGGCCAACATCAGGTGCCTGCCGACCAATACGAACAAAACCTCGACACCCTGGTCAAACGCCTCAAACAAACCGGTGCCAAATTGATCTGGTGTGCCACCACACCAGTTCCCGAAGGCGCGTCCATCCGCAAACCCGGCGACGAAATTGAATACAACGCCATCGCACAAAAAGTCATGGAAGCACAAGGCATTCCCACACATGACCTCTATGGATATGCTATAGAACGCCTTGACGATATACAACTCCCCGCCAACGTACATTTTTCAAAAGAAGGCTCTGTCATACTGGCTGAATCTGTTGCGCGACATATCTTGGATGCACTGGCCTGAGGGTTTTTATTTTTCAGGAGTTTTACATGTCTTATCGCATTGGAATTGTTGGTGCTGGCGGTATCTCGCGTGCTCATGGTCGGGCTGCAGCACAATCTGACCGCGCAGAAATCGTTGCAGTCTGCGATGTCTTACCCGAAGCAGTTGAGAGATACCGCGGTGAATTTGACGTCCGAAAAGGTTATACCGATCTCGACCTGATGCTCGACAATGAAAACCTCGACATCGCCATCATCTGCACATGGGGGCGCTTTCACGCCAGCCTGAGCAATCAAATTGCAAAATCGCAAAAAGTCCGCGCCATCCTCTGCGAAAAACCCATCACACAAACCGCTGCAGAATGCCGAGAAATGGTCGCCTGTGCCAAAGCCAACAATATCCTCCTCGCCGAAGCCTTCAAATTTCGCCATCACCCCTTACATCTCAAAACCAAAGAAATTCTCGACAGTGGAAAAATCGGAACGCTGGGCAACATTCGCAGCACCTTTTGCACCGGTGTTTCAGACGACCGCCGAAAACCCGAACTCAACTGGCGATTCAACAAAGAAAAAGGCGGTGGCGCAGTCTATGACCTGGGGTGTTACAACACCCATCATGCCCGCTTCATAGCCAACGCCGACCCCATCCGCGTCTATGCCACGGGAGAATTTGGTCGAGAAGTAGATGAAACAATTATAGCCATCTATGAATTTCCCAATCATGTCACAGCTCAACTCACCTTTAGCTTCAAAATGTCCTCCTCACAATATTTTGAAATCTCAGGCACCGATGGCATGTTGCGAACAGAACTCGCCTGGAATAACGAAAACCGGCCCACGACCCTTGAGGTCCGCACCCGCGATGGCATTGAAACCCATGAATTTGAACCTGTCTTTCAATTCCTGAACCAACTCCACCATCTGTGCGATTGCCTCGACACCGGGCAACCGCACCGCATCCCGCCCGAAAACAGCATCGGCAATATGAAAACAATGGACGCCATCTACGAGTCCATGAGAACACAACAACCCGTTGACATTTCTTGAAATCATGAACCTGCATTATCTCCAGCATGTGCCATTCGAGGGCCTCGGCAGCATTGCTTCCTGGGCAAAAGCGCGTCGCGCTCAAATCTCACGCACGCGCCTCTTTGCCGGCGAGGCATTGCCATCAGCCGATGAAATTGACCTATTGGTCGTCATGGGGGGACCTATGGGCGTCTATGACGAACACGACTACCCCTGGCTCGGGCGCGAAAAAAAGTTTTTGAAACAGGCTATGGACACCGGTACACGTGTACTGGGCGTTTGTCTGGGTGCCCAACTCATAGCCGAAGTACTCGGTGCCAGGATCTATCCCAATGACCACAAAGAAATCGGCTGGTTTCCCATTGAGGGCGTGCGAACGGTGCCCAGCGGTTCCATAGAAAAGCTACTCTCCAATGCCGGCGAAGTTTTTCACTGGCATGGCGACACTTATGACCTCCCCACTGGCGCGACTCACCTCGCCAAAAGCCGTGCCTGCAAAAATCAGGCATTCTCGGTAGGCGATCATCAAATCCTCGCATTGCAATTCCATCTGGAAACAACGCCCAACGCAGCCCGGGCATTAATCGATCACTGTGGCCACGAAATCGTCGATGCGCCCTATATTCAATCCCCTCACGAAATACTGACAGATCAACACAAATTTGAACGCATCAACATCCTCATGGCAGAATGTCTCGACCTGTTGCTACCAACCAAATAAAAAAAGCGACCATTAAGGCCGCTTCTTATCCTTTTATACATCAAATCAGACCCTCACCTCACTGAGACCCCGTGCTCCTCGGCACAGCCAGAAACGCGATCTCCCTCGGAAAAATGAACCCCCGTAATCGCCCGAGAATCTTCCACTCATTCAAATCCACCACCGTAAGTCCCGGCCCGCTGGTCTGCCTCAAAAGCGTTGTAACATAAGCCCGAGAGCCATCGGGTGAAACCCCGAGCACCGTCGAATCATCTCCCAACCGCAATGTGCGAACAATCAAATTGCGCTCTACATCAATTTCCAACAACACGCCCTCTGCGCTCACGTACAATAACTTTCTATCGGGCGAAAACTCTGCGCCAAACGAAGCCTCTTGATCAATCTGAAGCGCGCCCACCACCTGATTGGTATTGAGATCCAAAACAGAAATCACACCGCGCCTCAAATTTGTCACATAAGCCTGCGTCCCATCCTGCGTAACTGATATCTCCCCCGGAATATCACCGATAATTATCCTCGCCGTAACCGTCATCGTTTCCAAATCGACGACCGCCACATTTTGATCGGTAAAATTTGCCACATACAACTTTGTGCCATCGGGAGAGAGCGCGACATCAAACGGTCGATTGCCCACCAGGATAGAATCTGTGGTAACGCCATTCACCACATCCACCACCCGAACCAGATCCTGTACCTGATCAGCCACATAAGCCCGCGTCTGATCCAGACTCAACACCGCTTTGCCCCGCGATTCAACAGGCACGCTAAACTGCACCTCATGGCGCGTGTTCATCTTGTAAAACCCAAATATATCCGTCACGTAAATCGACTGCTGATCCGCAGACACCATCACGCCACCCGTACCCCGATAGGGTATATAATCAAGCAGCAAGTGTGAATCAAAATCCAGTGCCATAATCGAACTATCATCCGAATCCGCGACATAAATAATATATCGATCTCCGCTCGGTTCATCAGAGGTCTTTGTTTGACCATAAGAAGAACTAAATGCCAAAAAATCGTTAAAATTCGTGACCCCGTCCTCATTCAAATCCGTGCGAGGATCATAGCTCTCATCTTCTGAATCCACATTAAAATTATTGATAAAGTGCAAAAAATCGGAAAACGTCACCTCGCCATCGCCATCAAAATCCGATGCCATCGGACCATTAGCCACCCAAAACACGCTCGTTTCAGCCCGCAGTTCCTCCCCGTTCAGGGCCATAAGCATACACAGCACAGCGCAAAAGCGTAAACTCATTGGGATACGTCCTTTCTCAGTAGTCAGCAGCCAGTTATACCACATTGTCAGCCCGCCCAGCCCCGGATTTCAAACCAGGTATATCACAACCTATCTCGTTGTCTCTCAAAAACGGACAACAATTCATAAAGCATAACCCCTGCAGCTACAGACACATTTAGAGACACTTTTGTTCCCAACATCGGAATGTGAACAACGCTATCGCACAAACACAGGGTCTCAGGACGCACACCCGTCACTTCATGGCCCAAAATCACAGCCACCGGCCAGCGATAGTAAAAAGTTCGGAAATCGACACTATCTGGTGTTTGCTCTAACGCAACCACCTGTACACCTTGCGAGCGCAAATCGCCGATCAACTTTGCCGTATCCCGTTCATAATACCAGGGCACGGTCTCTTCTGCGCCCAACGCCACGCGACTGATCTCCTTGCGCGGGGGACATCCCGTAAATCCCGTTAAATAAACCCCCGATGCGTTGATCCCATCTGCCGAGCGAAAAATCGCGCCCACATTAAACAGTGAACGAACATTTTCCACAACGGCATAAATGGGATATCCATCGGGTTTATAAAGCAAATTCATCACATATAAAAACGCAAGAAATAAAACGCCCTCGCGTTTTACTTCTTGCGTCTCACCTCTTATCGGTTAACCACTCGGGTAGTTCAATCCAGAAACACACCCGGGGCTCTTTTTAATCTATATATTCTTCAGCGGGTGACTCCTTGGATTCTGTTGAACCATTGGATTCCGCCGAACCATCAATGCGGCTACGCACGCGTTGAACGGTCTGTCCCAATCTCGTGCGCGTATTTCGCCCCATTTCCGTTCCCAACAAAAATCCCACAACGGCGAGGCTAACGGCAGCAAGGCCAACTACGACTCCAATCCAAAAAAAATCGCGATTTGCTTCTTGTCGTCGCCACATAACACGCTCCTTAGAAATAATCTTCGGTTATCTATTGCTACAAAATGACGACCTAATTTCAACCATACACGACAGGAAGTCAAGAGAAAACAGGTATTGCAGGAGCCTGCGAACCACTTAAAACAATATTATAGCGCAAAAAAAAAATTATCAGTATTTTTAGAAGCATGCCCAATACCTGGACACAAAAACTCGACCGTGCCATTGACGCACAACGCAAAAAAATTATACGCGTCCGCCGCGATCTGCACATGTATCCCGAACCCAGCGGTCGCGAAGTGGAAACCACGCGCTATCTCGTCAAATTGTTACAACAGACCAGATGCCATGTACAGATAGGTCCCAGAAGTTGTGGCGTTATAGCCGACAATACATTGGAAAACACGCGTATAGGCCTGCGAGCCGATATCGATGCACTTCGCATACAAGATGACAAAAATGTGCCCTATCGCAGTCGCGTACCAGGTGTGATGCATGCCTGCGGACACGATGGTCATACAGCCACAGTGCTCGGTGCTATTTTGGGTCTTCTGGAATGCGACCAGGTATTGCCGTGGCCTGTACACTGGCGCGCCATCTTTCAACCTGCTGAAGAAACCAATCGCGGCGCCAAAGACATGATCGCCTTTGGCGCCCTCAAAAACGTCTGTGGCCTGCTCAGTCTTCATCTCGATCCCTCGCGTCCAGCAGGCACTGTGGGCACACGCAAAGGCGTGCTCACAGCCAATTGCGCGGAAATAGAAATTTGCATCCAGGGCCGGGGCGGACATGCCGCGCGCCCCCGGGAAACGCGAGACCCCATCGTCGCTGCCGCACAGGTCATCACTGCGCTTTATCAATCATTGCCTCGCAATGTAGATACCTACGACCCGATTGTCATATCAATTGGGCATATCTCTGCGGGCGAAAATCCCAACGTCATACCCGGCCAGGCTCTGCTTCAAGGCACCCTTCGCACCCTCAGTGGCAGTTCTCAAGCCCATGCCATGGATCACATCCTCAAGATAGCCAATGGCATAGCCAATCTCACCGACACGGAAATCGATGTTCGCTTTCTCACCGGCCCCTCATCGGTCAATAACGACCCCGCACTCACCGAACTGATCCGCCAAAATGCCATCGATCTATTGGGCCAAACACACGTTCAAACCATCGCCAGACCGAGCATGGGGGGCGAAGACTTTGCCAATTATCTCGACCATGTGCCCGGCAGCTTGTTTCGCCTGGGATGCATGCCCGCCCGCGGAAGTGCCCCGCCTTTGCATGCACCCGACTTCGACATTGATGAACGCGCCCTGATCATAGGTGCCAAAATACTCGCGCGCAGCGTCGTCAACTATTTTGATCCATCGCGAAAAAAGAATGGAGATTGCCATGACCCGACTTGAATTTAATCCCAGCAAAAAACCCACCCTCGGCGTGGAAATAGAACTGGCTCTGGTCGATGCCGACACCATGGCTTTGTGCAGCAAAAATGCCGCGATACTCAACCGCATTCCCGGCGAATATGCCGACAAAATCAAGCCCGAATTGATGCAGTGTTATGTTGAAATCAACACCGATATATGTGAAAGTGTCAGCCATGTAGAAGCCGACCTCAAGCCCAAACTCCATACACTATCCAGCGTAGCAGCCGCCGAGAATGTCCAGCTCTACTGGTCGGGCACACACCCATTTTCCACCTGGCGCGAACAAAAAATCACACCCAATGACCGATACATGGGCCTCGTCAACCTCCTCCAGGACACCGCCCGGCAACTGGTCACATTTGGCCTCCACGTACACGTAGGCGTCAACAGCGGCGACAAAGCCATAATGATCTGCGACCGAATACTGCGCTATTTGCCCGTCTTGCTGGCGCTTTCTTGCAACAGCCCATTCTGGGAGGGTCGAGTCACGGGCTTACACTCCTGGAGATCAAAAGTAATGGAGGGCCTCCCCACCGCTGGGCTGCCCCCCTTAATGCGCAACTGGAGCGAATACGTCTGGCTAATCAACCACCTCATCGACACCGGCTATATCGAATCCATCCGCGAAATCTGGTGGGACGTGCGTCCCCATCACGCATTTGGCACCGTTGAAGTCCGCATTTGCGACATTCCCGGCACTCTCGAAGACACATTGGGATTGGTCGCACTCGTTCAGTGTTTAATTTGCAACCTGTCCGACGAAATCGACCGGGGAATCTATCAACACGACAGCCACCCCATGCTCATCCGCCAAAACAAATGGCACGCCTCGCGGTACGGCATCGAAGCACAACTGGTCGATTCCACTTCTCACAACCTCAAATCCGTCCCCCAAATAACCGAGGAACTCGTCGAAAAACTGCTCCCCATGGCCGAACAACTCAATTGCGTACCCTATCTCAAACACGTCCTCGACATGGCTTACCAACCCACCTGGGCACAACGACAAATGGACCTCCTCGCCCTAACTGGAGACCCCGCCGAAGTCGTTCGCCGTCTGATTAACGATTCCTCACATTAAAATCCCCCGTAATCCCTGTTTCGTGTTCGGTCTCGCCGCGTTTCATAGAGAAGCATCCTTGTTAAGCATAACTTAATAAGCCGCACACTTATTAAGACTTATGCATAAAATCTGAATTAGACCATATAAAAACGCAAAGACGAGTGCCGGAAACCCGTAGAGTGATCTCTGCGCCTCGGCCCGCTCCCCTCCTTGTTTTCAAATGCGAAAAGAAGAATAATGCTTATTAGCGTTTATACCGGTATTCGCTAATAACACAACAAGAATAGGCGAATAAGAAAAGCATCATCTTTAGACAGATGTACATCCATCCGTGTGGTCCCGCGTCTCTGTTACGCCTTCTTCTTGACCGAATTGCCAACAGACTGCAGAAATTTCACCACTTCTGCCGACTCCTTGCCTCCCTTTTTGGCATGGGTCATCAGTGCAATCCCGTGTGGTCCCTTTTCATTTACAACCGCTGGATTGTCGTTCACCACCGCCTGTACGATTTCGAGCTTGCCCAGCATGGCCGCCGCAAACAAATCGATGCGCGCGCCCTTGTTCAGCAGAAACTCGGCAATATCCTTGCGACCCATGTGTGCTGCTGCGCCCAGTCCCGTTTCCCAGTCGCCACCTCCCCAATCCCAAGAAGAATTGACGAGTGCCGGTTCTTTCTCAAGCAGCTTTTTTACACTGTCGAAGTCGCCGTGGGCATCTTGGACAAATTGGTTGACGAGTTCTGGTGCAATAGCAGAATTTTTTTGTGCCATGTTTTCCTTCCCCTCTTGTCGCAGTGCAGTAAAATATTTTGACGATCTGAAAATTCAACAAATTTTAATAACATTTAACTGCGAATGCAACGAGAATGAAGGAGAATTTCAGATGAAAAGATACGCTCATTTCTCTCGCAGAATCTCAATTGCTGTCTCAAAAATGCGATCCGTTCCACTTTCCAAAAGCGCGTCCGGCGTCGAAACCCAAACATCGGGTGCAAGACCAACGCCTTCATCAGCGAATACTCTTGACCGCTCCCACATCTTTCCCCCACAACAAACTCAAACTAAAGCTCAATTCCGGACCACTGAAATTTCTACGACCTCTTATTGGCTCTGCAAAATTTGCAATCAGATGATAGCCCGCGCTTGCGCCGAGCATCAAATACCTTCCGATGGCAAAATCAACACCGCCACCGATATAAGCTCCCAAACTGGCTTGAATACGAGCTTCTTGAACAATCCCCGATGTGGTCAAGTCGAGATTTAGCTTTTCAAGGTCAGCCTGAACGTTGACGGTTCGCCCCTCATCGTCCTCTTGCACATTAACGCTAACACCTTCCGCCTCAATATCGACGTTTGGCACATTTTGTCCTGTACCAACTTTTTGATAGGTATCTGACAAAAAATAGGATCCCGCGCTTGCGACAACATAAGGCCGAAAAGGGGACGGTGCCAAAGGCCAGTAGTAGCGTACACCAAAAAGCAGAGGCATAACAATAACAGCGTCCTGGGATATACCCAGAATACCCACATTATTTTTCGCCTCTACAATCAACCCAGCCCATCGAACCGTCAAAGCCAGATTTTCTTTTAGCTGATAGGTATAAGCGACAGACCCCATCACATTCTCTGCACTCTGCTGCACCAATCCGCTCCCTACACTTTGCCGCGCCAACCCATCTGTACTTGTCGTCGATCTTCCGATTGGATTCCAATATCCCCCGCGAAATTCGACCCGAGAGCGTTTTACGCTATATTTAATCCCACCCCGAATTGTGGTGCGTTCTCGCGCAATAATTTCAAAATGATCTTCGTCGAGTATCTCGCGTTGTCCCATCGCCAATTCGACCGAAGTTGTAGCCGATTCGATCTCACGGGCCATGTGAACGCGATACGTACCGGGTTCCAGCCCCAACTCAACGCGCCGTCCAGCGGGCTTAAACAACTCTGCAATCAACTGTCGATTGGCATTTCGAATAAAAAATCGTCCCTGAAGTGCCTCCGCCAAAATCAGTCCCGCCGACGTTTGTCGCACATCCGTCATCACCACATCACCCGTACCCGTCATCTTGATATCATAAGCCGGATGCTGCGCCCCGCCTTGTGTGCGTTCCGTACCCTCCAATGTATTTTGAAACGCGAAGTGATAGGCCTCATTCAACGTAACTCGCCCATCCCCGGTCACATCAGCTGCGCCGCGCAATCCCGACACCAGATAATGCGAAAAAAATGACGCCCCAATCGCATCCGACTCCTGCGCCGCTTCATCTTCTGAACTCGACGTCAAAAACGCATATCCTCGCATATCCGATGACGCATCCACCATAAACGCTTCTTGCCGTCGCCCGCCCTTCAATCGCGTAATCGCACCAGAAGCACAGGCATCCAGAATAGCAATTTGCACATCGGCTTCCATCCGATCCATCGCATTGCGAAGGCGTGCGTAAGAAAAAAGCGATTCCCCCAACCGAAGGCCATTTTCATCGGCGTGTCCCGAATAATAGATAATCACCTCTCTCCTCGCTGCTTCCGCAGATGCGACCCGATTGTGCAATGCGTGCAAAGCTTCCTCAAGATCGTCAATGCGCGGATCGGGTAACAAAACACCAGCATCAACACCGCCCATTGTTTCCATAACCTGCACAAAATTTTGAGCATCAGAGACAGCATATTGCAAAGTCTCGCGCTTTGCACCGCCAGCATTGGCACCCACTGCCAGTACCCACCGCCGCACAACTTGTGTTGCCTCGATTCCCTGGGCACATAACAGCAAACCGATTCCCAACAGCACTATCCATCGGCACAACATCACTCGACTCCCTTGTAAAGCGTAATGGCAAACTGCTCAAACTCTCTTCCCACCCGCAATGAATCGGGACCATCCTTCGCCGCTTGTGTCACATCGCGCACATCAAAAGACGTATCTGCTGTTAAAAAATAAAACCGCTCCCACTTTGGGGCATCATCCAATTCATAAGAATAATCCAGCGGCACGGGATCGCCCTGTATCAAGCGCACGGCTCTTGTTCCCGATGCGGGCAAATGCCGCGTCACAGTACCGCGCCCATCCACAGACACAACCACCCCAAAAGGTTTGCCTGCCGCGCGATAAAAAATCTGAATCAAATCGCCTGCATAAGCCACACTGCTATCCGCCAATTGTTCAACCCCAGACGCTCTTTTTCGGTACAGCAACAAATCTGGCTTTACGCCTTTTAACCGAATGCCATCCATCCCTTTCCGATCCCAGGTTGGTGGCGCTTCAGGCCCCGGCAAATAGATTGCAAAAACAACGGCGAGCACCATCACGGCCGCCAATGCCAAACGCGGACCGAACCGCGATATACTCGGCACCCCTCGCCTCTCCGATCGACGCGCAACCTGCCGCGCCACCCACTCGGTCGGATAGGACTCGAAAATTTCTCGATCTGACCCTTCCAGTGCCTCCAAGTGTGCGCTCAAATTCGGGTCCTCATCCAGCGCCCTTTGAATAGCTCTCATCCCTTCTTCCGGCAATTCATTCAGCCGAAAACGCTCCAATTTCCAATCGGGAATACCGCATTCCATAGTCATAGCTCCTCCAGATTCTTCAGCGATTCCCGCAACCCCCGCAACCGCTTTCGCACCCCAGAAACCGACATCCCCACCTCTTGAGCGACTTCCGCCAATGTGAAACCATCCACAAAATGCAAAACCGCAATTGTTCGCGTCGAATCTCTGTGCCGGGCAAAAAGCCGGTCCAGCATCGCCCGGGCATCCAACCGCGATTCCAGATCTTCCATCCCCGCAATCTGCATCAACACCTCATCGCCCGGCAGGTCGAGCCGCTGACCTCGAATGCGATTTAAACACACATTGGTCGCAATGCGATACAACAAACTCGACGGATAGGTCGCCTTCAGACGATCCCGGTGTTGCAATACCCGCACAAAAACATCTTGCATGGCATCCATGGCGCGATCTTCATCACGCAACAATCGCCGACAGCGTCGCAACACCATAGGACCGTATTTTTGATATAACAATTCGACATTCATAAACAACCCATCGCTTTATTTTTTAACACATCACACAGATCAAACTGTTACTTTTTTTTGGCAGGCACAAGATCGGGATGAATTTAAACGCCCGCCTGCGGAGGAAAATTTGGTTGCTTATTTTCTCTATCCTTTATAGATTATTTGTTCTGTCTAACAACCCCCGTCCCTCAAAAACGATTCCACAGGTTATAAACTATGAGCACCCCCGAAACAACACGCGAAACCACTGCCGATACACCATCTCAAGCCCCTTCAGACGACGCGCCCACTGTCGAAGAACTCGACAAAAAATACGCTGAAGACACACCTGATACCGAATTTGCTACACTGCTCGAAGAAAGCGATAAGCAGAATTATCGCGAGGTCGCTACTGGTGATAAAGTCACCGGAACCGTCCGCGAAATCGGTGACTCCACAGCATTTATCGACTTTGGCGGACGCAGTGAAGCATCAATAGACATTCAAGAACTGCGCGACGAATCGGGCGAATTGAAATACAAAACTGGCGATACCATCGAAGCCTTCGTCGCCAGCACCGATGGCGAAATACGCCTGGCATTTTCGTTGCGCGTTTCCAGCCGTCAACTCCTGCGTCAAGCACATCAAAACGACATGCCCATCGCCGGCAAAGTCACCGGCTTCAACACCGGAGGCCTCGTGGTGAATATCGGCGGACTTCGCGCATTCTGCCCCATGTCGCAAATCGACACGGGATATTGCGACGACCCGGCTTCGTATGCGGGCCAAACCCACAACTTCAAAATAGTTGAACTGCGAGGACGCAACAATGTCGTCGTGTCACGCCGCGCTTATCTGGAAGAAGAAAACCGCAAAAAAGCCGACGAGATGCGCCAGCAACTCTCAGAAGGTGAAGAAAGAACGGGAACCATTACACGCATAGAACGCTTCGGCTCTTTTGTTGACCTCGGAGGCGTTGAAGGTCTGGTACACGTCTCGGAAATCAGCCACACCCGCGTAGAAAATCCGCGCAGTGTCTTAAAAAAAGGCGAAGAAGTGCGTGTCAAAATAATCGGCCTCAAGAATCTGGGGAAAAAAAATGAGCGCATATCGCTCTCCATCAAAGCACTGGAAAAAGATCCCTGGGATACGGTAGCAGAGCGCTACCAATCGGGCAGCATCATCACCGGCAAAGTTGTTTCAATCCAGAATTTCGGTGCCTTTGTCGAAATTGAACCCGGTATTGAGGGACTGATCCACATCTCGCAGTTCGTTTCGGGAAAACGCATCTCAAACCCCAGCGAGGTCGTTTCAGCCGGTCAAGAAGTCAAAGCCCTGATCCGCGAAATCGATTCGGATAAAAAACGCATCTCACTTTCGATGCGCGCCATCGAAGAACAAGATAGGCAAACTGCCGAAATTGAGGACATGGCCGCATTCAAATCCAAGCAAACGCAAGAGTCTCAAAGCGACAATGCCATGGCCGACGCCCTTCGTCGTGCAGGACTGGCCTGAGCTATTAAAATTCAGCGGTCAGTTTTGTGCCATCACGTCTCGTGGGGTGATCGTTAAAAACTGACCGCTATTTTTTTATAATTCAAAATGTCTAAAAACACCGACAACAACGCGCTCCTGAAGGATGTTCGATTTCAAACCATGCGCGGGTCTGGACCCGGCGGTCAACACCGCAACAAAGTTGAAACCGCCGTGCGCGCAATCCACATACCCACGGGTATAACAGTCATCGCCACAGAACACCGCTCACAATACCGCAACAAACAGCTCGCCCTCGAGCGTTTGCAAAATCGCCTGAACGAGCGCGACAAAAAGCGCAAACCGCGCATCAAAACCCGCCCCAACCGATCTTCAATTGAAAAACGCCTCGACAAAAAACGCCAGCGCTCAGAAAAAAAACGTCAGCGGCAACGCGTGGTCAACAGTTAGCTCCCAAAATGATCATAACCCAACTGTTCCAGTAGTACGCGCTTTCCATCTCCATCTTCTATCATCACACGGCCATCGCCAGTCACAATCTCGCCAATGCGACAAATCGAATACTTCTCTACCAATGCTTCGACCTTATCGACCTGTGTGTGTGACACAGAAAATAGCAACTCAAAATCCTCTCCTCCAGTGAGTGCGAGATTCAATTTTTCTTCACCGCTCACTTCACAAAATTTTATAAACGCCCGCGACAAGGGAATCGCCGCTGCTCGAATCACAGCCGACACACCACTTTGCCGGCAAATATGGCTCAAATCCGAAGCCAACCCATCCGACACATCGATCATCGCTGTCACTGCACCTGTCTCCGCCAATGCCTGTCCCAAATCCAACCGCGGCTCGGGTCGATAATGCCTTTGTAACAACGCGGTTCGCACCTCGTCCGACAGATCCACGTCACCCAATACCACTCCCAAACCACCCACAGCATCGCCCAACGTCCCCGATACATAGACCGCATCACCCACTTGTGCCCCAGACCGATAACACACCTGATCTCGCGCCATCTCACCCGTAAGCGTCAAACTCAAAACCAGCGCACCAGACGTGCGCGTTGTATCACCACCTACAACAGCCACACCAAACCGATCTGCATAGGCAAAAAGCCCGTTGTAAATCCGCTCCACATAACCCGCATCACAATCACCTGACGCGCTAACCGCCACAACAGCATCAGTCGGTTTCCCGCCCATAGCGGCCACATCGGACAAACTCGCGGCCAGTAATTTGTACCCCACGCCTTCTGGCGATGCCTGTGGCACAAAGTGCACGCCCTCAACCATTGCATCAACCGTCACCAATCGCACGCGCGCCTGCCCGGCTGCCATAACAGCGCAATCATCCCCAATCCCACACAGAACCCGATTGCGCTGTGCGTGCGCGGCAATGCGATCAATAAAACCGAACTCTCCAATGTCCTTAAACCGATCCATCTCTCTTCTTCCTTCTTGTATCTTACAAAAGCGGGCAACCACGAGGGATTGCCCCTACATCATCTGCGAAAAACGCTCAAATGAACTGGCCTGATAGGCGGCCAGTTGTACACCGCTCATTCGCGTTTTTTTCTGCGGATCACACTTCACACTTCTTCCTTCAAACTTCTCATCCATGCCACAACATCTCGATATGCCACATCGCCCCCAAAAATATCCAGCGCACTGCCAATAGTCAGATCTACCCGCCCCTGGCCCAGCACATTGACGCGGTGCAAATCCGATAGCTCGCGCACGCCACCTGCATAAGTTACCGGCACGGGTGACCATCTGCCCAGCATTTTCACCAGAGGTTCTTCTATACCTGCACGTTTGCCCTCTACATCAACCCCATGCACCAAAAACTCAGCACAATAACCGGCCAACATACTCAATATCTCCTCGCCGACAGTCACATCCGTAAATCTTTGCCAGCGATCCGTTACAACAACATAATCATCACCGCGCTTTCGACAACTCAAATCCAGAACCAAATGCTCTCTACCCACAGCCCGTATCATCTCATCCAATCGCGTCATATCAATTTGCCCATCGCGAAAAACATAAGACGTCACAATCACATGGCTTGCACCCGCACGCAAAAATTTTTCCGCATTGCGCGGCGTGATACCCCCACCCATGTGCAGACCCCCGGGAAATGCCGTCAAAGCCTCCAACGCCGCCGCATCATTGCCCGGCCCAAGCGCAATCACATGGCCTCCTAAAAATCCGTCCTCGCGATACAGCCGGGCATAATCCGCAGGAGAACGCTCGGTCTCAAAATTCGTCACCGCGCGCTGGGTATTCCCATCGCGCAACGTGCCCCCCACGATTTGTACAACCCGGCCATCTTTCAAATCAATACACGGTCTAAATTTCATGTGATCTACCTGTTTTATTTTTATGATGGCTTACAAACACATCATATATTATTTTTATATCAACATCAACCGCAATTATCTCGAGGAAACTTTATGCAAGACCCTCGCCTTGAAAAACTCGCCGATGTCTTAATTCGCCATTCCACAAAGTTACAAGCGGGTGAAACCGTCCTCATCCAGGGCTACGACATGCCCGAAGACATGATCATTGCACTCATTCGCAAAGTGCGCGAAGTTGGCGGTATTCCCCTAATATCTATAAAAAATAACCGCATCCAACGCGAACTCATCCATGCAGGCGATATCGCCACCATGCAACAAGCAGGCGATTATGAAGCCTACCGAATGAAACGCGTACAGGCCTACATTGGTCTGCGCGGCAGCCGCAACATCTCAGAATTATCAGATATACCCAGTACCGCGATGGATATCTACGAAAAACAATGGCTCAAACCCGTGCATTTTGCCATCCGCGTACCGCACACCAAATGGGTGGTCTTGCGATGGCCCACGCCTTCGATGGCGCAACAGGCGCAACAAAGTACCGAAGCATTTGAAGATTTTTATTTTGACGTCTGCACGCTCGACTATGGCAAAATGGCCGAAGCGGTCGCACCCCTTAAAAAACGCATGGAACAAACCGACCGCGTGCGTATCACAGGCGTCGATACGGATCTGTCCTTTAGCATCAAAGACATACCGGTCAGACCGTGTACGGGGCTTCGCAACATCCCCGATGGCGAGTGTTTCACCGCGCCGGTTAAAGACTCCGTAAACGGCCACATCCATTTCAACGTTCCCACCATCTATCGCGGTACGACATTTTCAGATATCGAACTGACCTTTCAAGCGGGCAAAATCATCAACGCGACCTCGAACAATACCGCCAAACTCAATGATATTCTCGACACAGATGAAGGCGCGCGTTATATTGGCGAATTTGCCATCGCATTCAACCCCTATATCACATCGCCTATGCTCGATATTCTCTTCGACGAAAAAATATCGGGATCATTCCACTTTACACCTGGCAATGCCTATCAAGATGACGCCGACAACGGCAACCGCTCTGCCGTACACTGGGACATGGTATTTATCCAAACACCCGAATACGGCGGTGGAGAAATCTACTTCGATGACGAATGCATTCGCAAAGACGGGCATTTTGTCGTAGAGGACCTCAAAGGACTAAACCCCGAAAACCTCAAATAGCTTTCACAACAGCCCATGACAAAAACCGAACACCCCATGCAAACCCTGACCCTATCCATCGAAGGCATGAGTTGTGCCGCCTGTGTGGCGCGGGTTGAAGATGCCCTCCAAACCGTTCCCGGCGTCGCAGATGCCCAGGTCAACTTTGCCACTCACCAGGCCACGGTTCATCACAAAGCCGTTCTGATAGACACACTTGTAAATGCCGTCTCCAATGCGGGTTACAAAGCCTCTTCTCACACTTCGGAAGACGCCGAACAAATCGGACGCATAACCGAATATCGCAAGCTGCGTTCTCTATTCACTATCGCCGCAATCCTCTCCGCACTCATCATGGCAACCGGCATGACCCGAACCCTGTGGGGCGCGAACATCCCCCCATATCACATTCACATATTGCTCTTTGCATTGGCCACACCGGTTCAATTCTTATGCGGCTGGCGTTTTCTCAAAGGGGCATGGACTGCGCTGCGCCATCGCACAGCCGACATGAACAGCCTGATAGCTGCGGGAACCCTCGCCGCTTATTTTTACAGCGCCGCGGTAACCTTTGCCCCACTCGGTACGCAGAATATCCAGACCTACTTCGACACCTCTGCCATGATCATTACACTCGTCCTGCTCGGTCGTCTGCTCGAAACGCGCGCCAGGGGCCAAACATCGTCCGCCATCCGAAAACTCCTCGACCTGCGCCCCAAAACTGCCCACATCGTTCGCAACGGTCGGGATGTTGAAACACCCGTTGAACACATCCAGGTCGGCGACCATATTCGCGTTCGGCCCGGTGAAAACATCCCTGTCGATGGCCTCATAAAAAACGGACAATCCGCAATTGACGAATCCATGCTCACGGGCGAATCCCTACCCGTTGACAAACAACAAGGCGACAAAGTCACAGGCGGTACGCGCAACACGACCGGTAGTTTTATCTTCCAGGCAACACAGATCGGTGCCGATACAGTCTTGTCTCAAATCATCGACCTCGTACGCCAAGCACAGGGATCTAAAGCACCCATACAACACCTCGCCGATCGAGTCGCCCGCGTCTTTGTCCCCATAATCTTCGCTATCGCCCTGCTGATCTTCGCCCTGTGGTGGATTTCTGGCTCTGGGATCGAAACCGCTCTCATCAATGCCGTAGTCGTCCTCATCATCGCCTGCCCTTGTGCAATGGGCCTGGCCACGCCCACCGCCATCGCAGTCGGCACAGGACGGGGCGCGCAACTCGGTATCCTCATAAAAGGAGGCGATGTGCTCGAAAATGCACACCGCCTCAATGCCATTGTCCTGGACAAAACAGGCACGCTAACAGAGGGCAAACCCACTGTCACCGATATTATCCCCACAGAAAATTACCACCGCGATTACATACTCAAATTCGCAGCTTCCGCAGAAAAAGGATCGGAACACCCCCTCGGCGAAGCCATTGTTCGCGCCGCGCAAGAAGCCAACCTCTCCCTGCATCCAACCACAGATTTTGAAGCCAGACCCGGCGTTGGTATTGCCGCTACAATTGACGGACAGCGCGTCGTACTCGGCAATCCACGCGCCATATCTGACCGCGCAAAATATCCAGCCGAAAAACTCGAAGCCGAGGGCAAAACCGCCGTATTCGTCACCGTCAATGATCAGCCCGCGGGCCTCATCGCCATTTCAGACAACCTGAAAGCCGACGCCGCGCAAGCCGTTCAAGACCTCCAGCACCTGAGCCTTGAAGTCTCGCTCATGACAGGTGACAATGCGCGCACGGCCAAAGCCATTGGGCAACAGCTCAACATCAATCAGATCTTTGCCGAAGTTCTACCTCAGGATAAAGCACACAAAATCGCGCAACTCCAGAACAAAAATATAAACGTGGGCATGGTTGGCGATGGCATCAACGACGCACCCGCACTCGCCCAGGCCAATGTCGGCATCGCCCTGAGTTCGGGTACAGACATTGCCATAGAAAGCGCGGGCATGATCCTCATGTCGGGCAACCTGTCGGCCATAGCCACATCTATTCGGCTATCGCGGCAAACCATGCGCATCATTCGCCAAAATCTCTTCTGGGCATTTGCCTACAACACCCTTCTCATTCCCATTGCTGCCCTGGGCCTGCTCAATCCCCTGGGCGGTCCCATGCTCGCTGCCGCCGCTATGGCCCTCTCTTCTGTCTCCGTTGTCACCAATGCCCTGCGCTTAAAGCGATTTTCTCCGTAATATCTATATCCTAATACCTCTTCGCGTAATTTAATATCCCGCGCAAAATTCGATCGGCATCGGAATCGCGTATCTTGTGAGAACGCAACGCCCAGGCTTCGCCCTTATCGTGTACATTGCGTATCTCCACCAGAATTTCTGCCTGCGCCAGATTGCCTCGCAACACCGCCAGATTGCGCCCCCCAATTTGAGCGGGCACATCTGGCAGATCGAGTGCCCTTTCCATAATCCGCGCAAATGCCCGGGACCGAGAATCGATCTTCCCGCGCCTGCTCCAATAAATAACCAGCGGACCCCTTGGGCGATGGGGAGTGTTGTCTGCATGCAGTGATATAAACAGAGTCTTCCCGCGCCTTGCAAAGAAACGGTTGGCTATTTTTACTCTTTGTACAATATTGTCAAGCCCCGGACGCACTGAAAAACTATTTCTTCTGTTGGCACTTACATCGTTATAGACTTCGTTTTGTTCGTGTACAAACGTCCTCGCAGGCGGATTATTTTCCCGAATGAGATGATTTGGACTAATCACCGTCATCTCCACCTCGGCACCTGCAAACCTCAGTTTTTGGTACAAACGCAACGCGATATCGTAAACAAATTCATCTTCAACCACATAAACCGAACGATTATTGCCATCTAAATTGGAAACAATAGCACCCGGGTCGCGTCCACCATGCCCCGGGTCGAGCACAATGCGCCAGCCTTTCAACGGCTGTGATCTGCTATCTCGACGCACATCAGAATTAATACTTGCATTGAACACACCCATCAAATTTTGGGCATTTCTATAATCTTCAATCGGCTTTTTGGGGGGCACTTCCCGATATCCGCGACTGCGTTGCACAGCGGCTTTGGGACGATAAAAATAATACGGTCCATTATCCATCGCGATCGTTTTTAACCGAGTCCGTATCTTTAATCTCTGGCCTACATAAATGCGATCCGATCTGATGCCATTGCTCCGCTTCAGTTCGGTCAGGCCCATGGAATATTGCGCGGCGATTTTAGAAAGCGAATCTCCCCTTCTCACCACATAGTCCATTTCTATGTAGCCGGGAGACGGACGGGAGCGAGACGGCTGCACAGTATAAGAACGGGAGCGAGACGATTGCGTATAAGAACGCGTGCGAAGCCTTTGTCCGGGATAAATATTATTCGACCTCAACCCATTGATCCGCTTCAGTTCGGTCACACTCATAGAAAACCGCGCGGCGATTTTAGAAAGCGAATCTCCCCTTCTCACCACGTATTCTACTCCACTGGAGGAGCGCGTGTGAAGCCTTTGTGAGCGAATGAGCAGTCTTTGTCCCGGGTAAATGTGATGCGACTTTAATCCATTGCTCCGCTTCAGTTCGGCCACACTCATGGAAAACTGATCGGCAATTTCCCATAGAGAATCCCCTCTTTGCACCACATAAGTCTCTGTTAAAGCAGGCGCATGTGCCGCACACGACAAAAGGAAGCAGGCCAATAAAGACACTCGGATATATCGAAGCATAAAAAATTCAGTATATAAAGTGAAAAGTGATAATATTGGAGACCTATTTGCGACAAACCGATAGATAATAGACCTTTTAGAAAAAAAAGACAAGATATGACCCTCTAAAAATACCCGGATTAAAAAATGGTAAATTTGGTCTCTTTCGCCAGAACACATGGGAATTTTCACCAACTTTATCGATTTCCCCCACTTCACAAAAATATCTATGTATATGAAAAACAACATTTAATATCATATCTCGCTCCTGGCATAGATTTTGCATAAAAAGAGTGCGACAACAAAAAACATCAGAATCCTCATAAATGCAGCACCTTGTGAAAGGAGAAGATCATGGCACGCGGAATTTTTTATAGAATGGCCGACATCGTCAAAGCCAACGTCAACGACCTGATTACCCGCGCAGAAGACCCGGAAAAAATGATCCGTCAGATGATTCTGGAAATGGAAGAAGCCGTCAACAAAGCCACTGCCTCGGTCGGCACGGCTGTTGCCAATGAAAAACGCCTGGAAAGACAATATCTCGAAAAACAGGATCAAATCGAAGCCTGGCAGAAAAAAGCCGAAATGGCTGTTGAAGCTGGCGAAGACGACCTTGCTCGCCGCGCGCTCGAGCGCAAAGCTGCAAATCAGGAAGCCACGCACGACCTTGAAATAGCCCTCGAAGAAAGCCGTAAAACTTCGTCCCAACTCAAACAACAACTCACCCAACTCAAAGCCAAACTCGACGAAGCCCGCACCCGCCAGGGCACCCTGATTGCCCGCCGGCGTGCAGCCGAAGCCCGCAAGCAAATCGCCAGAGGCCTCTCAGGAGTAGGTGAAGACGCTTTTTCGAGCTTTGAACGATTCCGCCAGCGTATCGAAACAGAAGAAGCCGAAGCTGAAGCCCATCAAGAGATGGCGAGTGCTGACCCCTCTCTGGAAGAAGAATTTTCCAAACTCGAGCGCAAAAGCACAGTAGAAGACGAACTCAGTGCCCTAAAAAAGAAAATGGGACAAAAAGATGCGTGACCTGGAAAAACTCGCCGATGAAATCGCCAGCAAAATTGACCGCGCGGTCAACAACGCAGAGCGAAAAATAAAAAAGAAATGGAAGGGAAACTGGGAGGCGCGCGTTCACAGCGCGAGCAGTGATTTCCAAACCGCAACCAATTCATTCAAGCGCGTGCCCGACCGCCTCTCTGACCTCGCCACCGATGGGAGCTGTGCCATGCGTTATCTCTTTGCTTATGGTTTAATAGGAATGGCTGTACTTATGGGATTTAGCGGCCTCATGCTCGTACTCATTACACTGGTAGAACATCCTCCCTGGATCGATGGCACAAATCCATTCAGGCACGAAGAACTCAGTGCTGGCCTCTGTATAATCGTTTTCTCTCAACTTATATGGTGGGCAGGTCGCCGGGTCAAAAGATCGGGAGACAAAAAAGCACATGCCAAAAATCAGCATCGCATACTCCGTCTCGCCCGGGAAAAAGGGGGCAGCCTCACCGTAACAGAAGCCGCTATGGACACCAGAATAACAGTTGAAAAAACTGAAGAAATCCTGCGAGAATTAACCATAAGTGGTCATGCGGAAATGCGAATCTCAGATTCGGGACTGGTCGTTTATCATTTTCCGGAAATCGAACGCTGGGATGAAAAATACCGCGCGAGACCCGTGGATGAACTCTAATGTGTGGGAGGGCTAAATGATGTTTGAAATTGGAATCATGGTAGCGATAATCATTCTCGCATCAGCGGCATACAAATACGTTGAACAACGCACCAGAGGCTCCATCCCCAGCGATGCGGAAGAACGCTTGAATGAACGAATGGACGAACTCGACCGCAGACTCACCGACATTCAGGACGTCATGATCACTATTGACGAAAAACTCAGCAGAAAATAGGGAGGGGTACCATGACTAATTTTTTTATTGGCATATCGATGATCATCCTCGTATCAGCCATTGTATCAGCAGTACACAAATACATTGATCGCCGCACAAAAGGGTCTATCCCCAGCGATGCAGAAAAACGCTTGAATGAACGAATGGACGAACTCGACCGCAGGCTTACGGACATTCAGGACATCCTCATCACCATTGACGAAAAATTCGACCGATCGCCTATTTCTCGCTAACTGAAACTAACAGGGAGGACACCATGCGCATCTTTCTTACAATCACGGTTGGCATCAGTCTGATTATTCTTGCAGCCGGCACAATTGTCTATATCGAAAACCCAACATTTGGAGGTGGTCTCGGCCTGGTGGCGGCCTGGGCCGCTATAGCCATCATTGCCTTTTTTACTCTCTCATTCACATTCATCCCAGATTTTAATAACAAGGGAAAAAGATCGACAAAAAACGACAACCAATCTGAAGAACTGTCAAAACGCGTAAAAGAACTTGAAAAACGCCTCATCGACCTTCAAGACATCGTCATCACCAACGACGACAAACTCGAGCGTCTCTCAGTCGCTACACCATCTCCACCTCCGCAAACCATCTCGGATTGACGGACAACCTCAAAAATAAAAAGGACATCCCATGTTGGCAAAACTCATCGGCATCGCACTCATTATCATCGGCGGCATTATCACCATCAAGGTTCTCTTCCCATTTCTTGGCTCTCTATTGGAGTCTATCTTTCACCTGATCGGACTTGTCATCGCCCTTGGATTTATTGCGATCGGTTGGCGGTTGGTCAGTAGGGAAGACTGACGGAAAAATCCGTCTTGTCACAAACAAAAGAATAGCAATAAGCGAATTATCTTAACGAATGGAGAAAAAAGTGAAAACACAGGATCAAAACCTGATTCGCGCATCCCTCTCGGGCGACTGCCGGGCATTTGAAACGCTCTACCACAAATATCAAAGTCAGATCTACGGCACCCTCGCACAGCGCATCTCGGATCGCGACACCATTGACGACCTGATGCAAGACACATTTTTTCGCGCCTATCGCTCGCTTCACACATTCAAAGGCCGGGCAGCATTTTCGACCTGGCTCACACAAATTGCCCTCAACGTCTATCGCTCGCACCTGCGCTCACAACAAGTTCGGCAAAACTGGGTCTATCAAACCGAAGACCCCGAAATGGTTCGCAACGTCCTTCGCGACCTCATACCCGGCGCGCTACCTGATCAAATAGTCGAAAAACGCGAACGCATACAATTGGTCCACAAAAGCATTCAAAACTTGCCCGAACGCTATCGCAAAGCCATGTGGCTGCGCTATGTCATGGACTGGTCCTACGAAGAAATCACACAGGCGCTTCGCGTTCCGCTTGGAACCGTGAAAACCTGGCTGTGCCGCGCCCGTCGCCAACTCAAAAGCGAATTTCGCAAACTCGGTTTACAACCCGGATGACCGGATAAGAAATAACTCTTGCTTTTCGCCCCTTGCATGGACAAATTTAGGAACATAAAGATCAGTTGATGGAACGCGCAATCGATTTCTGGAGGTTAATATGCAGGCATGGTGGTCAGAACTCGCGCCTCTCAATCAGGCATTCTATGGCTGTGCTGTCTTCTTCACCCTTTTGTTTCTCTGGCAATTTATCACAACACTCATCGGCCTGGGCGATTCCTCAGATGGCCTTGCCGACGACTTCAATGCCAATGATGCGGGGCCAGATGTCGATAACAGTCTTTATGATCACGGCACTGCCACTTTTCAACTGCTCTCACTGCGCTCTGTAATAGCCTTTGGCATGCTCTTTGGATGGGCGGGCGCGCTCTATCTCGACTCGGGACATTCAACCGAAGATTCGGTCCTTCGCGGCCTCGTATGGGGCGGCGCGGGGATGGTCCTTGTTGCGTACTTCTTCTACAAAGTGCAACAACTCTCCGAATCGCATAACCGAAACCTATCGTCCTGCATCGGCAATGAAGGCGAAGTCTATATCGACATTCCCGAAAATGGCGCCGGTCAAATTCGCGTGATGGAAAGCGGGGCTGTCAACTACATCTCTGCGCGCAGCAAAGACGGGCAACCCATCCAGAACAAGACGCCGATTCGCGTACTGCGAACACTCGACATAACCACTGTTGAAGTCGAACCTATTCAATTCTGAACTTAAAGGAGGTACAATGCCCAACGAATTCATTCTCATCGTCATCCTGGCAGCCGTTGTATTATTGCTATTCCTCACATTCATATCGCGTTACAAGCGCTGCCCATCCAACAAAATTCTCGTCATATACGGCAAAACAGGAGGAGGCACAGCCGCAAAATGTGTACACGGTGGCGCAGCTTTTGTCCTGCCCCTATTGCAGGACTACGAATACCTCGACCTCGAACCCTTTGTCGTACCCATCGACCTGGACAACGCGCTTTCACAGGAAAACATCCGCGTATCCGTGCCCACCACAGTCACAGCGGCTGTCTCCAATCAGCCCGGCGTCATGCAAAACGCGGCCATCCGCCTCCTGGGCCTGTCCCGCGATCAAATTCAGAGCCAGGCACAGGACATCATCCTCGGCCAGATGCGCGCAGTCATTGCAACCATGCAAATTGAAGAAATCAATCAGGACCGACAGGCATTCATGACCAAAGTAAATGATGCCGTCTCCACTGAAATGGAAAAAATTGGTCTGGCCGTTATCAACGTCAACATCAAAGACCTCGACGACGAAAGCGGCTACATCAAAGCCATCGGCCAAAAAGCAGCAGCCGAAGCCGTAAACCAGGCATCTATCGACGTGGCCGAACAAGAACGACACGGGCAGGTTGGCGTGGCCGAACGCGCACGCGACCGGCGTCGGGACGTCGCCGCAGCCGAATCAGAAGCCGAAGTTGGCGAAGCCGAAGCTGCGCGAAACAGACGACGACAGGTCGCAGCACTCGAATCAGAAGCTGAAATCGGCGAATCAGAAGCTGCGCGAGACAGACGACGACAAGTTGCCGCACTCGAATCAGAAGCTGAAATCGGCGAAGCAGAGGCCGGGCGAGACAAACGCCAGAATGTCGCGGCTCTCGAAGCAGAAGCCGTACAGTCAGAAACAGAAGCAGAAGCAAAAACAGCGGGCTATCGCGCGGGACAACGCGTTGCTGAAGAAGACGCGCGCCGAAAATCAGAAGAAGCGACCAAAGCCACGGACGGCGCTATTCGCGTCGCCCAGGAAACCGCGGAAAAAGCAGCCGAAGAAGCCCGAGCACTGCGCGAGGAAGCGCGCCTGCGTGCAGAAATCGTCGTTCAGGCAGAAGCCGAAAAACAACGCCAGGTCGTTCAGGCAGAAGCCGAAAAAGAACAGCGACGACTTATTGCCGAAGGTGAAGCCGCAGCCATTCTCGCGCAAAAACAGGCCGAAGCTCAGGGGACTCAGGCCATTCTCAACGCCAAAGCCGAAGGATACAGACAACTCGTCGAAGCCTGTGGCAGCAACGACCAGGCAGCAGCGGCCTTTCTGATCATCGAACGCCTCACCGATGTCGCCAACATCCAGGCAGAAGCCATTAGCAACTTACCCATCGACAAAGTAATGGTCTGGGACAGCGGCAATGGCGACAGTGGCATGTCCAACCTGGGACAACGCCTCATGGGTGCCATACCGCCCATGCACGATCTGGCGCGTCTGGCAGGGCTTGAATTACCCGAATTTTTGGGCAAAATGAACGGCGAACAAACATCCGGGGAAAACGGTAAACCCGATACCACAGAAGACGCAGAGGCGTAGGCTACAACGCATAAGTACAACCATGTCCAACACCCTGAACATAATCCCCGATCTGGAAGCCCGTTTCCAAATGGCGCTGCAACACGCTCGCGGGGCAACACCGGGTTCAGACGACTACAAAAAAGCGGTTGAACACCTCGAATACATTTTGTCTGATAACCGGGGTGGTGAACAAGCCCTCATTGACCGCGTCTGTTTTTTGTTGGGCAGCCTGCTCGATGACTTTCCTGAAAACGCATCTCGAGCGATTGCCGTTTACCGCCGGGGTTTAGAAGCCGATCCCCTCTTCGCGCCCGGGCATAACAACCTGGGCGTTTTGCTCATGCAAAATGGGCAAATTTTATCGGCACTTGGCGAGTTTAAAATCGCCATACACCTCGAACCCGATTACATGTTGCCCTATGGAAATCTCGCTCGATTGCTCTTTCACCACATGAGCCCAGCACAAATGGAACGCGAATACGAAAGCATCACCGAAGAATTTGGTGTTAGAGCACCGGGCATTCTCGCACGACTCTCTCTCGAGCTCATAGACCTGGGACGTGCCCAAGTCTATGAAAGCCTCTACACGCACGGCCACCGCATCAAAAATCTGATGGGTCTCTCCGGCAGCCGAATGCGCCGCGCCATACGCAATTTACCGCCAGATACACACGGCCTGGATGATCTAAAAGACATCGCGTACGAACAAGAACACATCTACAACCAATGGGTTGCCTATTTGCGGTCTATGAAACAAGACACTATGAATCCCGCGCTGGTCGATGTGTCCCAACTCATTGAAAAAATGACCCACAGACTCTCTGCACGAGCAGGGGACAAAGAACTCATCTTTGCCGCCGAACCTCATGTACCTCAGGTAAAAGCAGACGCTGGCATGTTATCTGAAGCCGTCACAAACCTGACTCTCAACGCCATCGAAGCCGTTGAAAATAATGGCGTGGTAACAGTACAGGTCGGCGCCGATACAGAGCGCAGTTCGGTATATATTGAAGTGGAAGACAATGGTCCCGGCATTCCCGAAAATTTGCAAACCCGCATATTTGACCCCGGATTTTCAACGCGGGAAAGGGGCAATGGATATGGGCTGAGTATCTGCTCTCGCATTGCAGCGGCACACCGCGGCACGCTGCGCGTGATCAGCCGCCCGGGCGCAGGTGCGGTTTTTCGCATTGACCTGCCCGTCGATTTTGAAGTCTCAACACAACAAGACAGCATTGGACTGCAGCACAGCGTACCCGATACCTCACGCGATCCTATAGCAGAAGAATTTATTCAATAAGACCCTTTTCAATATTTCTCCCATGACCGAAATTATCGTTGCTGACGACCAGATAGAAGTCCTCGACATGCTGATTCGAAGCCTGCGAGACGACACGCGCAAAGTCCATGCCTTCTCGACCGGGCGCGAAGCGCTAACATATCTGCAACAGCATCCCAATCAGATTGGCCTGGCCATTCTCGACCTCGATTACGGACCCGAGGAACCCGATGGTCTCGAAATTTTGCCACAAATGCTCGAATCGGTTCCCGATCTGCCCGTCATTATGCTCACCGGACAGGGCACAATAGATACTGCCGTAGCTGCATTGCGATTGGGCGCAACAGACTTTATTGAAAAAGACTTTTATATCGAAGACAAAATCGAACTCAGCCTTGAAAAACTCGACCGCGTTTATCAAGCACTCAGGGAAAATGCCCAACTGCGGGCAGAAGTTCAGGACCTGGGACGCGAAAACCAATTCTACCGGGACGAATTTGGCAAGCGCTATCAAATCATCGGCTCCAGCCCCAAACTCCAGCAAATTCTCCAGCGAGCGCAAACCGTAGCCCCCATCCCCCGGCCCGCGCTCATCACAGGCGAACCCGGAACGGGCAAAGAACTCGTCGCCGCTGCCATCCACTATGGCAGTGACCGCAAAGACCGTCCCTTTGTCAAAGTCAATTGCGCCGCCATTGCCGACCAATTGCTCGAAAGCGAACTCTTTGGACACGAAAAAGGGGCTTATACGGGCGCAACAGAAGCCCGCACGGGCAAATTTGAAGCCGCGAGTGGCGGCACCCTATTCCTCGATGAAATCGGCAACACCACCCCCGAATTTCAGCAAAACGTATTGCGTGCCATTGAATACAGCGAAATTCAGCGCGTGGGCAGTGCGACCCCCATCTTTGTCGATGTTCGCGTTATAGCCGCCACAAATACCGATCTCGAAACGGAAATTGCCGAAGGCCGATTCCGCCAGGACCTCTACGACAGATTGCGCTTTGAAGTCTTGCACATGCCCCCGTTGCGCGAACGCCGCGAAGACATTCCCGCATTAGCCGATTATTTTGTCGCGCAAATCGTCGAGGAAGTACCGGGCCTTCAAAAACGCAATTTTTCCGATGCGGCAATAGAACGCCTGACGACATATAGCTGGCCTGGCAATGTGCGCGAACTCAAATTTGCGGCCGAACGCGCAGCCTGTGTCGCCCGTGGAACTGAGATTGAATCCGACGATCTGCCCCCCGAAGTTTCTCAACAAGCGCCCCAATCGCCCGAATTGAACGACGGCTTTGAATCACAAGTGCAATCCTTTGAACTGAGTCTATTGCGACGCATTCTCAATAAAGTCTCCTGGAACCAGCGCGAAGCCGCCAAACAACTCAAACTCAGCTACGACCAATTTCGCCACCTGTACCGCAAATACAAACTCAACAAAGAAAAACCTTGATTATTATGGCTCTCGATATCCCCGTTCGGGCAAATCTCCAATACCTTCGCTGTCTCAACGACAGCATATCCTCCTGGGCAAGTCACCTGCCCATTTTGTTTCTCGCTTCATTTTTGGCAATAATCCTGAGTGTGCTATCGGGCACTTTGCTCCTGGGCAGCTTATATGCTGGCTTTGCCATCATGATCTTGCGTGCGCAACAAGGGGAAAAACCCGCTATGCGAGATCTATTTGGACAGATCATTCGTTTCATCCGTTTTTTCTCGATGAACATTTTTATCTTCCTGTTTTTTATTCTCGGCTTCGCCCTCATTGTAGCACTGGTTTTTGTGAACAGTGATTTCTTTGCATTCCTGCTCAATGCATTCAAACAGGTCGTCGCCCGGGAAACGACCTGGGATATCCCCGCTGCACCAGAAAACATTGGAAGATTCTTAGAAGACAAAAATATTATTTATTATGCCGTCATTCCGGCAGCTTGCCTCTTATTTTTACCCGGCCTCATTTTTGTTGTCAAATGCTTCTACATCTATCTTCTGGCAGCAGACCGGGGGGTACACATCGACGAAGCCTATGTCGAAAGTCGCAAAGCCGTAGAACGCTACGGCTTCTTTCGCCACTGTGCGCTTATACTCACCGCGCTCGGAATTCTTGCAGGCTCGGTCGCTCTCACCGATAGCATCATCGACAATGCCTTAGCCCAACTCTGTGTCTTCGCCCTCTTTCAACCCCTCGCCCTCGGAATTTTTGCATCGGCCTACAACCAGACCCTTTGCGAAGAAGCGCGACAGTGGGAAAGCTACAAACAACAATTTTCGGAAATGCGCGATGAATTGCAAACAGCACACGACATGCAAATGGGTCTATTGCCACAATCCAGTCCCGACCTGCCGGGTTTTACACTCGACGGAACGTGTATTCCCGCCAACAGCGTCGGCGGGGATTACTATACGTACCGCTGGTTGGATAAAGACAAAACAAAACTCGGCATCGTCGTTGCCGATGTCTCTGGCAAAGCCATGGAAGCAGCCGTGACCGCCGTGCGTTTCAATGAAATACTCCGCTATGAATGTCAAAATCGCGTTGCACCAGCCGATATTCTCGACGGTCTTAATGACTCCCTGGAAGGCCAAATTGACCACACGACATTTATTACCTGCTGCATCGCCGTACTCGACGTACCCACAGGCGAAGTCACGCTTGCAAGTGCAGGACACTGTCCACCTATCCACCTATCCAATCAATCTCAATTTATCGACATCACGGGCTATCCTCTTGGAATCCCGGCACTCGTACGCCCCCAAACGCCTTATCGCGTTGAGCATTTAACACTCGCGCCCGGTGATCGCCTCGTGCTCTACTCCGATGGTGTTGTCGAAGCCCAAAATGCCAAACGCAACTTCTTTGACGACGACCGATTTGTCCGTTGCCTCGAACGCGCATCCATAGATCAGACACCCACAGACCTGATTGCCGACCTCGTCGCCAATGTCAAATCCTTTATTGGCAAAGCGCGGCGCACCGACGACATAACCCTCGTTATTCTCCAGCGCGATTTATCCCTTAATCCCCGACCCATCTCATGATGACCAACGACCGCTTCATACTCATACACTATCACGAAATTGGCCTCAAAGGCAAAAATCGGGGCAAATTTGAACGGCACCTGATGACCAACATCACCCGTGCACTCAAAGGCGTACCCTGTGGAAAGCTCGAACGCCTATCGGGCCGCATGATGCTTGCACTCACCTCAGAATCACCGATAGATGTAATCCGAGAACGACTCTCAACAGTCTTTGGCATCGCCAACTTTTCCGAAGCAGTCGTCGCCAAACGCAATATCGAAGCCATTCGAGAAACAGCCTGGACACTCGCACAAAAAACCGACTTCCAATCCTTCAAAATTGTCACCAAACGCGGCGACAAAACCTTTCCGCTCAATTCGGATCAAATCAATCGGGATGTGGGCAAGCATATTCAAACCCTATCCGGTACCCGAGTCCTGATGGACAATCCGGATCTCACCTGTTTTATTGAAATTGCCCCACAACGCATATTTATCTACGCCGAAAAAATCCCGGCACCAGGGGGCTTGCCCGTCGGATCCAATGAACGCGCTGTAAGCCTCATCTCTTCGGGAATTGACTCACCCGTGGCTTCTTACAAAATTATGAAACGCGGCGTCAAACTGACTTATGTGCATTTTCACAGTCAACCTTATACCAATCGCAACTCCCAGCGCAACACCGAAGACCTCGTGCAACTCCTCACCCGGCATCAATACGTGTCGGACCTGTACCTGGTGCCATTTGTCGAAATTCAACGCCATATAATGATGCGAGCACCCGCGAGCTACCGCGTCATTCTCTACCGCCGCGCCATGCTCCGCATTGCAGAAGCCATTGCCCAAAAAGTCGATGCCCTGGCACTCGTAACAGGCGAAAACGTCGGGCAGGTCGCCTCGCAAACCCTGTCGAACCTGCGCGTCATCGAAGAAGTGACTCCGCTACCCATCTTGCGTCCATTGGCCGGTGACAACAAAGAAGAAATTATCAACGAAGCACGACGCATTGGCACATATCAAATCTCCATTGAACCCTACGAAGATTGTTGCTCTGTCTTTGTACCCAAACACCCCGAAACGCGTGCCAATTTGGAAAAAGTCCGCGAAATCGAATCCACACTCAACCTCGTCCCCCTCATCGAACAAACCCTTGAACAAACCGAACGCAAAACGTTTAAGTTGTAGATACTCATTTAGCACTTCCCACCTTCTCGTGCCAGATATCCAGCCCCTGGTATGCTTCAAAAATCGCCTCAATCAAATACCGAATCGCCGCACTAAAATAGCGTCCTCGCCTCCACGCCACGCCGACCTCGCGGCTAAATGCCACCCCCTCCACATCCACCACCTTTAACGCCCCGGCACTTAGGGACTCCTGCACAGTTAGCATAGGCAAAAACGAAATCCCAACACCGACCTCCACCAGCTTTCGCATCGCCTCCGGGCTTCGCATCTCCATCACCCCGCCGGGAGACACACCTGCTTCCCCAAATCGCTCATCCACAATTTTGCGCGATATTGAATCCGTGTGAAACAGGATCAAAGGCTCTTGCACCACCTCTTGCAAAGTCGCGCTTTCTCGCGCGGCAAAAGGATGAGATGCCCCCACCACCAGCGGCATAGAATCTCGATAAATCGACACCGTCTCCACACGCGGATGATCATAAGGCAGTGAAATAACCGCAAACTCAGAGCGATTCATCAGCAAATCATCCACCAGATAGCGCGATGGCGCCACCTGTGCCGACAGAGAAACATCGGGATAAGCACGCCTGTAATCCTTCAAAATATCCGGTAATAAATACGTCACAGCCGCATCAATCGCGCCAAACTGAAACCCCTCCCCAGGCAACACATCGCGCCGCTGCAAGTGGTCTTCTACTTCTTCGACCAGATCCTGAATCTGCATCGCATAATTCACCAGCGTGCGCCCTTCCATTGTCAGCGCCACGCGCTTGCCTCCCCGGTTAAAAAGCCGTACCCCCATTGTCTTTTCCAATTCCGCAATACCACTGCTCACCGTTGGCTGAGTCACATGCATCTCCCGTGCTGCCTGACTAAAACTCCCGGTCTGTGCAACAGACAAAAAATAGCGCAAATGATAAAGATTCATCTCTCGCTCCTATTCGAAATGCAACCCATAGATTTTATCTATATATAATATAGTAATTATTGATTTGTCTAATAAGAAAAAATCACAGACATTTTGCCCGACAATACCTTAAACACCTTCTCTTTAAGGAGACGCACCATGTCCTCCAAAGTCCGAGTCGCCATCATCGGTGCAGGCAACTGTGCATCCTCCCTCATACAGGGCATCGAATACTACAAAAACGCTTCTGAAGATGATTTCATCCCCGGATTGATGCACCCCAACCTGGGCGGCTATCACATCCGCGACATTGAATTTTCCGCAGCCTTTGACGTCAATGCTGAAAAAGTGGGCAAAGACTTGAGCGAAGCCATTTTTGCACACCCCAACAACACCATCAAATTTGCCGATGTCCCCCACCTCGACGTTCCCGTTTACCGCGGCATGACCCACGATGGCCTGGGCAAATACCTCGATCAAGTCATCACAAAAGCCGAAGGCGATACCGTTGACATTGCCGAAATCCTCAAAGCCACGCGCACAGATGTCGTCGTCAATTACCTGCCCGTGGGCAGCGAACAGGCCACCAAGTGGTATGTGGAACAAGTCCTGCAAGCCGGATGTGCTTTTGTCAACTGCATGCCCGTCTTTATCGCCAGTGCCGGACACTGGCCCGAACGCTTTGAAAAACGCGGCCTGCCCCTCATCGGAGACGACATCAAATCACAGGTCGGCGCCACCATCACCCACCGCGTGCTCACCCGCCTGTTCCGCGAACGCGGCGTCAAACTCACCAAAACATATCAACTCAATTTTGGCGGCAACACCGACTTTTACAACATGCTCGAGCGCGAACGCTTAGAATCCAAAAAAATCTCCAAAACACAGGCCGTCACCTCTCAACTCGACTACGACCTGGGCGAAGACAATATTCACGTTGGTCCCAGCGACCACATCCCCTGGCTGGAAGACCGCAAATGGTGTCATATCCGCATGGAAGGCGAAACCTTTGGCGGCGTGCCACTCAACCTGGAACTCAAACTCGAAGTCTGGGACTCACCGAACTCAGCGGGCGTGGTCATCGACGCAGTCAGACTCTGCAAACTCGCCCTCAACCACGGTCTCAAAGGTCCTTTGATGGGGCCATCATCTTACCTCATGAAATCGCCACCCAGACAATTTAGCGACGATCAAGCGCGCGAAATGACGAGTGATTTTATTCGCCAATACGGCTTGAAAGAGTAAACTTCTCCTCCATCAACGTAGTATTAAGCGACCCTGGGCTTTATGCCCCTGGTCGCTTATTTTTTTATCATAAGCAATGCAATATGATAATTTCTTGACTCCTGATTACCTCATAGTAGATTTACACAATGGGAATTCCCGTATTATTTCTCCCGTTCTAAAACAATTGTTGGAGGTAAGCTATGGGACACACCCTTACATTAAAGGAGACCATCATGGACAAAGTTCTCATCATCGTTGGAGACGCCACAGAAACCGTCGATACGCTATACCCATTTCTCAGGATACAAGAAGACGGATTTACCCCCGTTGTCGCCGGTCCAGACAAACGACGCTATCAAATGGTACTCCACGAAATTTCCCCTGGCTGGGACATCACCGAAGAATGGAAAGGATACTCGATCAACGCAGACATCGCCTTTCGAGACGTTGACCCCTCCGAATACGTCGGCATCTTCTTCTCTGGTGGCCGCGCCCCCGAATACATCCGCGACAACCCCGACCTCATTCGCATCACGCGCTACTTCTTTGAACACAACAAACCCGTTGCCAGCGTCTGCCACGGCGTTGAAATCCCGTGTCGCGCAGGCGTGGTCAAAGGGCGGCGCATGGCCTGCGTTTGGAAATGCCAATTTGACCTCGAAGTCTGCGGCGGCATCTTCGTCGATGAACCGTGCGTCATCGATGGCAATTTGGTTAGCGGCCGCGTGTGGAACGATCACGGACAATACATGAAACACTGGATGAACTTGCTCATCGAAGAACGCGAAAGAATGAAAGCCCGCGAAACAGTCGCTGCCGATTAAAGGACCCCGACATGATCATCTCAGACCTGCGCGAGATTGAAGGCCGACAATTTCCCGCACGCAGAAGAACACAGCCTGTTGCAGGTGCTGGCACCCCCATCCCCACAGAGGAATTCTCTGTTGGATACGTCACCTTCGAACCCAACGGAGGACAGGTGCCCTGGCACAATCAGGCACAGGAAGAAATCTACTTCGTCATCGAAGGCGAAGGCGAAATGTGCCTCGGCACTGAAAAACAAACCCTGAAAGCCGGTCAGGCCGTGTACATCCCCCCGGGAGAATATCATCAACTCACCAACACGGGCGATATCCCCCTGAAGATGATCTACTGCTGTGCCGCGGGCTTTGTTGCACACCCGCAGCAGGAAATGACCGGCACTCTGCCGAAGGCAGGCATCGACGTTCCTCCCCTGCCCAATGGCGCGCAACCGCAACACACAGCCCCACCATAAACGAGAACAAGGACGGACCAAATGCCAACTTCACAAACATCATCTTCGCATCTGGGTCACTTGCAACCCCGTGGCACGCGCCGTCTCATCTACGTCAGCGACCCTTCAAACACCACCAGCCACCTCAGCGTACCGGCGGCCAAACCCGAAGAACTGCGTCAGATCGTTCGCAATTACGCCTCTGCGGGAAGTATTGACACCCTCGTGCAGGAAATCTTCGCCGAAGCAATGACCATGTTCTGGCGAACCGACAAATGCCCTTACGACATCCGGCACCAGCACCAGCGCCTGATACCCATAATGGACAGCGGAATCATGCCCGTCGAAATTTACATCGACGAATGCCATAAACAGGGCATGGAATTTATCGCTGGCTTTCGAATGAACGACCGCCACGGCCACCACACGGAATTCTTCAAAAAACTCTGCGACGAAAAACCCGAATGGGTACTCAGAGAATACAAACCCTCCACCAGACGCGCACCGCCCGAAAGCCGCAAATACGGGTGCTCCTTAAACTACGCCATACCAGAAGTGCGCGCCTTTCTCCTCAACATCATGGAAGAAGTCGCCAATCGCTTCGACATCGACGGCATGGAATTTAACTTCACCCGCCTGGCAGAATGTTTTCCCCGAGCTGAACTATCACACAGCCACAGCACCATGACCGGCTTTATCAGAGAAGTCCGCAACATGCTGGACAATGTCCATTCCCCAACGGGCAGAGAGCGGAACCTCATCCTCGGCGTTCGCGTACCCCAGCAAATGGCGGGCTGTAAAAATCTGAGCTTAGACGTTCCCACCTGGATTAAAGAGAGCCTGATCGACTATGTCGCACCTGGAGATTTTGGATTCACTGACTTCAATGAAAAATACGAAGACTTTGTATCAATAGCCCGGCAGCACAACTGTTATGTCTATCCTCAAGTGCAACCCAGACTCAGTATCGACACAGAATTTCTCATGGATATGCCCCAATACCGCGCCGCATTGCAAAACTTCTATGCCGCAGGTGCCGACGGATTCTCGACCCAAAATTACTTCTTTCACTGGGGACCTCAGTTTGAACCCCCGGGAACTAATGGCGCAAAAAACCCCACAATGTATCCAGCGGCGATGAACGACCTCGTAGAATTAAAAGACCCGCAACGTATCGGCCCAGATCGACACTACACGTTCCGTTCACTCTGGGCAAATAGCAAAAGCCTGGGCGAAGTCTATGAAAAAGAAGAACTCGTCCTCTCCCGCAAAAAAACGGGGCAACGAGACACCTTCAGATTTCGCCTGTGTGAACATCTCCCCTCAGAATCCACTCCCTCAGAAAACACCCTCACTTTCTTTGCACAGGGCTTGTCAAAAGACGACGCACTCACAGTTGACATCAACGGCACAGAAATCCCATCTCAAAATTTGACCTGGACCTGGGCCGACGGCGACCAATTCCCATCGTGTACAATCCCGCTATCAAACCCGCCATTTATTTATGGCGACAACCATTTGGGCCTGACCATCGCAAAATCCGCAGAGAATATCGAAGAGGATATCATCGTCGATCACATAGAATGCGGGATACAATCCCATTCCCAGACGGGCGACCAATAGCCTGTGACCAATACAAAACGCAAAACGCCCTGGTAGAAGTGTTTCTTTTTTTCCACAAGAGATGTATCTTGACTTCAAGAAATTTTAATAATATCCTGAAGAAAGACCCATAGATCATGTAGCCATCTGCGCCACAACAGAAAGGAAAAGTCATGGATACACAACCAGGCAGACAAGATCGGACTACATATCCGATACAAGACGATGTGCGACTGGAAGTCTATTGGCGGAACGACCGCGCGGGTTACGGTCCCGCGGCATCTGTGTATGCTTACAACCAGGAGGTTTTGCGTCTGGACTGCTTTGGCGAGGCAAAAAAACACGGAGGGAAAGGCCATTGCCACATCAACCTGAAACAGACTCGGGCAAGGCAATGGATGTACCCTCCCGGAACGGTTCGAGACCATATTGAGCACGCGATGCACGACCTGACACACAACCTGCGTTTTTGTCTCACGACAAATGTGGATGAAAGGATACAGCAAATCGAGATCGACCAGAAAACACTACAACCGATTGCCCAGGAGGTTGAAGCAAAAATGCTGGCATTTGCAGACAAGCTCGATCTATAATCAGGCGTTTCTTGCGGCTCTGAGAGGGCTGCAAGGAATATTTGATCGAATTCTCGAAACGCTATTGCACATCTCGAATAACCGGAGCGTAAGATGGGCACCCTGCACGGACATATTATTGACAGTGCGACAGGCGAACACATCAACGCCAAAGTACACGTCCTGACCGCCAACGGTCGTTTTTGTCACCCGCGCGACGCCATGCTCAAACGCGGACCCGGCACCCCCTTCTTCTTCTGCGATGGCGAATTTGAAGTTCAAGCCTCGCGCGGGCGCACCGACATATTGGTCGAACGCGGCACGGAATACGAACCCGTCCGCACCGTGGTCGAAATGCCGGAAAACGGCGTCAAAGACGTCGAAATCACCCTCAACCGCTGGTATATCCCACAGGAAAACAACTGGTACCCGGGCAACACACACATCCACTACGACGAAAAAGAAACCCGTCCCGACGACCGACTGGCCATTGACTGCAGCGTGGAAGGCTATAACGTCACCGTCGTAAGCGTCCTCGACAGAAGACAACTCCCCTACGCCAGCAACAAATATCCCATCGGCGTGATGAACGAATTTACCACCGCACATCACATCCTCGACATCGGCGAAGAAAACCGCCACTACGGCGAAAACTCGCCCTGGGGGTTCGGATATGGGCACGTCATGTTCCTCAACATCCGCAACCTCATCCAACCCGTCAGCCGCGGCCACATCCTCACCGCGCAATTCGACCCCGACTATCCCCCCCTGTGCTTTTGCTGCGACGAAGCCCGCGATCAGGGCGGCATTGTGATATGGTGTCACAACGGTCGCGGCATGGAAGCCCCCATTGCCGCGGCACTGGGCAAACTGGACGCCTTCAACCTCTTCGACCCCTTCTGGATGGACCCCGAATACGACCTGTGGTACAAACTGCTCAACTGCGGTATCGCCTTACCCGCCTCCACCGGCACCGACTGGTTCGTCTGCTCCAACAACCGCGTCTATGTCAATACCAAAGGCGCGTTCTCCTACGAAAACTGGATTACCGGTATGAAATCGGGCAACACCTTTATCACCAATGGTCCCGCCATTGATCTAAACGTAAACGATCACCCCATGGGCACCACAGTTGAATTGCCCTCTGGCGGCTCGCTCGACATAGAATCCACATTCACATCCTATTACCCCATTCACTGCGCCGAAATCGCGATGAACGGACACATCATCCACAGGGAAAACTATCCCGAAGGCAAACGCGAGGGCGCCATTCGCCACCGGGTCAACATCGACCGCGACGGCTGGGTCGCCGCCCGGCTCTGGGGCAATCAGCGCGACAGCTTTGACCAATCGATCTACGCGCACAGCAGCCCGGTTTATTTTGCCTGCGGCCGTCCGCCTGCCGAGCGCAACGAATCCGCGCAGTATTTTCTCAACGGCATCGAAGACGCGCTCAAATGGATCGACACCTATGGCCGCTACAACACCGATCAGCAACGCGAAGAAGTCAAAGACCTCTTCCGACAAGGGCGAGAGGCATATGCGAGTCTAGTGAAATAATATCACGATCTATAAGTGGCTTCATTTTTGGGACCGACATATACAATGTCGAGGACTTCAGCATCAGAATCCACTTCGTAAATCATCCGATAATTGCGATCAATCCAAACACGTAAACGGTCTTTCTGACCACGTACCTTTTTGAAACCGCGCGGATAGGGCGCATCTTTAATCTGCAAAATGGTTCGAAACGCTTTGATCAAAATTGCATCGGGCAGTTTTAACATGGCTCGTCGAACTGAAGACTTAATCCTGACGGTCACGCTGCCCCCGACGAATCAAATCGAGCTTTTCAAACAACTCATCGCAGTCTTCTAATGCCGTAGCAGGTTCCTCTGCATATTTTTCAAAAATGGCATAATCTGGGTCATCTCTTCGAACCATTTCGATTTGGAACGGCTCAACAGGCTCATCATTCGACACATATTGAATCAGATCTTCTACATTACAGGACAACGCCCGGCACAGTCGATCCAGTGTTTCGATCTGAATCCCGCTAACTTGGTCTGGTCGGTTATACAGTTCATCTACCGTTTGTTTGGAAACACCCGCACTACGGGATAATTCCGCAATGCTTTGGATCTGTCTCCGCCACATCATATCTTGAAGTTTAATCCTAATCATTACTATTACCTCCTTATATCGAAATCTACTATATTGTAAATAAGGTAACAAAAATTATGTACCAAAACAATGGAACATCCCCATGACAAAAAATACAGAAATTTGGTTTAATTTGTTTTTTACTTTCGTACCTTCAGTGATCGCGTGGTTGTATTATAAGAACCTCAAGGTCTCTTCAGAAAAACAGTATTTGACCTTTTGGCCCAGGCTCTGGGCAGGTTGTGTCGATGGTCTTGTACTATGGCCATTGCACGCTATCTTCACTCTAATTTTGCAACTCGACATCCCTGTTTGGCAACTGGTGACAGTTTGGTTTCTACAATTTTTTCCACACTGGATTTATAGCGTATCCATGCACGGCAAGTATGGGCAAACCATTGGCAAAATGGTTACCCGAGTTAAAGTCGTTGATGCCAAAACCCATAATCCCATATCTTTCAGGCATGCCATATTGCGGGATAGCATCCCAATTTTAGCTGTCATCGCTTTAACAGTGTATCATGTTTATCTCTTCGCAACTGGAACGATAAGCATTGATCATCTCATTGACATAGAATCCACAGAAAAAATTAACAGAGAATTCGCAACAGGATTTCTCTTATTCGGCTCCATTCTTTTAATCTGGTATGTAGCCGAATTAATTACCATGCTCACAAATGAGAAACGCCGGGCACTGCACGACTTTATTGCAGGCACGCTCGTCATCCGCACAAATATAGAAGACCCCGAATCGGAAGATTTACAATGACCGAAAACGAAAAATATCTCTTTGACCTCAACGGCTATCTCGTCGTAGAAAACGTCTTGACCGAAGACGAACTCGCCCTGGCGAACGAAGCGGTTGACCGCCACCTCGACAAAGGGCGTGTTCGCCCGAGAGAACAGCGTCTTGACGGCGACTCACCAGCCCTTGAAGGCACGCATGGTCGCGGCGAGTTGGGCAGCCTCATCCACTGGGACGAACCCTGGTGCAACCCCTTCCGCGACATGCTGGCGCATCCCCTCATTGTGCCCTATCTCAACGAAATCCTCGGCAAGGGTTTTCGCATCGATCACCAGATGTTTCTGTTGTGGATGGACAAAGGCGCCGAAGGCCACCGCTTCCACGGCTCCTCTGGACCCGGATTTGACCCCAACCAGTATTATATATTCAAAGATGGCAAAATGCACAACGGACTCACCGTCGTCTCCATCCAACTCACCGATGTCAATCCGGGTGACGGTGGTCTCTCCCTCATCCCGGGATCACACAAAAGCAATTATCCCTGTCCTCAAGAAATGCGCCTGTATCAAAAACACCAGGAACACATCCGCCAGATCACCTGTAAGGCAGGCGACGCAATCATCTTCACCGAAGCCGTCACACACGGCACCCTGCCCTGGAAAGCGGATCATCCGCGGCGGTCAACGCTCACCCGTTACACCGCCGGCAACATGGCGTACGTTCGCGCCTATGACATACCCGAATGGGCAAACGAACGACAACGCGCGGTCATGGAACCGCCTTATCACACGCGGTTAAATCGCCCAACACTCGAAGAATGATCAAGTCCGGGCGTCAGCGAAAGAGCACATCCCGTATGAAACCAATAACGAGAAGAGCACTCATCCGTTCCGGTCTTGCCTGTTGCGCGATCGCCCCATGGTTGAAAACTCTGATAGCGGTCGCCAACACCGACCAGCATGAACCACAAACAAGGAGGCACACCATGACACAGATATCATCTGGCGTGACCGACACCGAGATCGTACTCGGCGTGTCCGCAGCATTCTCCGGCCCGTCCCGGGGTTTGGGCATCGAACTGTATCGCGGTGCCAGTGCGTATTTCACACACATCAATCAGCAGGGAGGCATATCGGGACGCAAAGTAGTTCTCAAAACCTATGACGACGGCTATCAACCCGACCCCTCCGTCAAAAACACCCTGAAATTGATGTTGGAAGACGAAGTATTTTTGCTCTTCGGTTATGTCGGAACCCCCACCGTAACCCGCGTGCTCCCCATGCTCAAAAAATTCCAGGACAGAAACATCTTCTTATTCTTTCCATTCACCGGCGCGCAACCGCAGCGAGAACCGCCTTATGGCGACTTTGCCTTTAATCTACGCGCTTCTTACCGCCAGGAAACCGCCGGTCTCGTGGATAATTTTGTTCGTATCAACCGAAAACGCATTGCCGTATTCTATCAAGCCGATGCTTATGGTCGCAGTGGATGGGCGGGCGTAAGAAGTGCCCTGAAGCGGCACGGAGAGCAAATCGTGGGCGAAGCGACGTACCGCCGCGGAGAAAAATTCACCGGCAGCATGCGAAAACAGGTCGAAATACTAAAAGCATCAGACCCAGAAGCGGTGATCTGCATTGGAGCCTATGCGGCTTGTGCGGCCTTTGCGCGCGACGCCGTTAACCTCGGCCTGCGGGTTCCCATTGCCAACCTGTCCTTTGTTGGAAGCGAAAACCTCTTAAAACTCCTCACCGAAGGACAAGAAAACAGCGACTCATACACGCAACTGCTCGTAAATTCCCAGGTCGTGCCCAGCTACGAAGAAACATCCACACCAGCCGTCCAGGAATACCGCGAAATGATGCAACAATACGCCCCTCAACCACCCGAAGAACTGGTGAAAGAAGACTACACACCCTTTGCGCAGAGCTTTGTCAGTCTCGAGGGATTTCTCAACGCCAAATTGATGGTTGAAATTCTGCGCCGCCTCGACGACAACCCGCAACGAAGCCAGCTCGAAGACGCGGTCTTCAGCATTCGAGATTTCGATCTGGGCATCGGCGAACAGGTCTCTTTTGGTCCAGACCGCCGACAGGGGCTACAGCGAGTCTATTACACAGTTGTCGAAAACGACCGTTTTGTCACGCTGGATAACTGGGAAGACAGGTTTGGCATAAAATGAAAATCAAAAAACTCTTTCAAAAAACGCGGTTCGGCATCTTCGCGCTCTTTGGTGCGATCAGCCTGTCAACATCCGCTTTGTGTATTTATACGGTCGATACACACTTATCGGAGGAATACGAGAACAACAGCAAGAACATCGCGAAGACCATCGCCGACTCCAGTGTCGATATTCTCTTAAATCGGGACCTCGCGGCTTTGCAGTCGCTCATCGATCAGTTTGTCGAAATCCAGAGCATCAAATACATCTATATCACGGATGAATCAGGTGAATTTCTCGCCCACACCTTTGTGCCCGGCATTCCCGAAGTCATTCGAGCAGACGACCCATTCAAGACAGAAGCTATAGAACGCAATCTGCCCGGAATGGGCGATTTCGTGGAAGTTGGCAGTCCGATTCTGGCAGGCATTGCCGGCACGGTTCACGTGGGCATGGACACGGGGTTGATTGCGCTAAAAATTCAAAGAGCAATCGGAAGGCAGGTCTATCTCATCTGCATCATACTCGTGGTAGGCTTCTTTGCCGCGATATGGCTCGTCAACCTCGCGGCGAATCCCCTCGGCGACCTCCTCGCTTATGCAGTGGGTCGCGCGCGCGGTGAAGATGGAGACTCGGACGACAAACTGCTATCGCGCGACGACGAGGTTGGGCACCTGGCCAATCTCTTCTTCTATGTTTCTGAAGGTAAAAAAAGCGATCAATCGGACACATAAAAATGGCAAAACGGGAAATACAGATTCCGCGTTCCGTCATCGCGCTCTTATGCACGCTCCTGCAACTCTGTTTCGGCACCGTGTACGCGTGGAGCTTCTTTCAAACGCTCCTCGTCAGACAACTCGGCTGGACATTCACAGAAACTGCGTGGGCTTTTAGCATCGCGATCTTTTCCCTCGGCACATCTGCAGCCTGGGCAGGCGCGACGCTGCCGCGATTCGGACCCCGAAAACTCGCAGTCGCGGGCAGCATCATGTTTTCCGGCGGATATATGATCGCGAGCCTTGCCCTTCATCTGGACTTTATCCCACTCTTTTACCTGGGATACGGCGTTATCGGCGGTGCGGGAATTGGACTTGGCTATGTAACGCCGGTTGCAACCGCGGCAAAGTGGTTTCCAGATCGCAAGGGTCTCGTGACAGGCATCGTCGTGATGGGATTTGGCGTGGGTGCATTTCTCTTGAGCAAAGTATTGGCACCCTTTCTCGTACTGCGAACAGAGTCGGATCTGACCCTTGTTTTCTTGTGGCTCGGCATAGTATTTGCCTGTATCCTCTTGCCCTCCAGCTTTGTGTTAAGCGATCCCAAAGCCGCAGTTGTACCCGCCGCTGCTGACGATGATCCGATGGAATACGAAGACACTGTCGCGCCCTATCTGCGGTCTTCTGAATTTGCCCTCATGTGGATCGTATTTTTCTTCAACATCGCCGCGGGCATCTCCGTCATCAGCTTTCAGTCGGAACTCCTGCAAGAAGTTTGGGGATTCGCGGATCCATCCCTGGAACCGGTAACACTCGCCGAGTATGGGGCAACGCTTATCGCCGTCAGCTCTCTGTGCAATGGCGTAGGGCGGCTCTTCTGGGGATTGCTATCGGATCGCATAGGTCGCGTTGGCGTCTTCAGAATCTTACTCGCCAGCCAGATGATTGTCTTCGGCATCTTGATGACGGAGCGCAACCCCTGGATCTTTTCCGCGCTCGTCTGTTATGTCCTGTTGTGCTTTGGCGGCGGCTTTGCCACAATGCCATCTTTTGTTCTCGATGTCTTTGGCAGCAAAAAAATGTCCACAATCTACGGGGCAATTCTAACCGCCTGGGCCGCAGCGGGAATCTTTGGACCGCTCTACGTAGGATACCTGAAAGACGAATACCCCGACCGCGCAGTCATCTATTGCTTCTTGATCGGGATCTTTATGCTCGGCCTCGGGTACGTCTTCTCCTATTTGCTAAACGACGACCGCATTCGCCTTAGTAGGCCAACATTGGAAAGCACCCTGCGCCAGTATGGCATTTTGCCCCGATAATATCTACTATCCAAATCTGAGGAATACGCATGTCTGAACTTCCACAACCAACCGAAGACCTCGCACAGGTCAAAACACAACTCGACACCTGTGGTTATGGCCTGCTCGCCAACGCGCTCAATGCAAAAGACCTCTCAAAAATAAAAACCCGTCTAAAAGAACAGGCCCTTGCCGAAAAACAACACGGACTTGCATTTGAAGACGGAGGTGCAAAACAAAACTGGGGGGATTTTAAAAATAAAACAGGGCAGGTACGCGCAGGGGCGTTTACACAATCGGCAGGAGGCGTCAACCAGCGCGTGTGGATGCTAATCAACAAAGGTTGGGTATTTCAAGACATGCTATTACACTCAGGGGTTCGCAACATCATAGATCACGCACTGGGCAATGATTATTTGCTATCGAGCCATTCGGCCAACATCGCCAAACCCGGTGGCGTTCCCATGCGCCTGCACACAGATCAGTGGTGGATGCCCATGCCAACGCGCGCAGACCGAACGCATTTACCCGCAGGCTCTATCAGCCGCGAGCAAACAGACGAACCCGATACCGCATCCATCTGGCCCCGCGTCGTCATCAACGTAGTATGGATGATCGGCGACTTCACAGCAGAAAACGGCGGCACCCGCATCGTTCCCGGCAGCCACCTGTGGGGACGACGCCCAGACAATCCCGACGACAACGCCACTGAAACAGTCGCCCTCGAAGGTCCAGCCGGCACAGTTGGATTCCTCGACGGACGCATCTGGCACGGCACGGGAGCCAATATAAGCGATCAACTGCGCTGGGCCATACTCACCACATTCTGCGGACCTCAATTCCGTCCACAGGAAAATTTTACCGTGGGCACGGCACCCGAAGTCCTCGCCGAGGCATCGTCTGATCTCCTATCTTTACTCGGATTCAAAGTGTGGAATGCCTATGGACGCGTCGAAAGCCCAGCAGTAGAATATATCCAACCTGGGGAACAATCCCTGGGTGAACTGCGTCCTCATCTTTGAAGAAACCCTTGAACGTGCAGTTTTGTCAAAATAGGTAGGGGGTGAACGGTTCAAGGTGGGCCGCCTGACATTGGTCGGTGGTGCGGGCAACCGCATAGGGTTCGATTCCCTCACCCTCTGCCAGCCTACCCAAACATCTCTTTTGCAAACGCCAAATTTTTCTTACCCGATGCCACGGGATCAGCACCCCCTGGCGTTTCAAAAATCAGCCAACCCTCATAACCGATCTGTGCAATCGCATCTCGACACGCGGGAAAATCCACATCGCCCTCGCCCAGATCTGAACGCCGTGTATCTTTAATATGAATCAATTGTGTGTGTTCAGGTAACGTAACGAGCATATCGACCGAATCGTACCCGTATTGCAGCGCATTAGCCGTATCTTGATACACCCCCACCATCTCAGACCCCACGCCATCGCAAATCGTCCTCAACAATTCCGGAGAAAAGCTCGTCTCCAGAGCAACCTTAATACCCTCGTCTTCAGCGATAGGGGCGCATCGCTTCATATCCTCAATCAACAATTCTGCATGCGCGCTCGACATATCGAGATTCTCCGCATCGAAATACGGAAGCAAAATACCGACACCCCCCATCCCCTTACATGCGCGAATCGCCTTTTGCACAAGATCCACCACGCGGTCGCGCACAGCCTCATCTTCCTCATTTCCCTTGTATTCTCGAAACAGGGCAAAACTAATAGAACACGCTTGCGCACCCGTCTCCTGAACCCACCTCCCAACCTCCTCCCGACCCGCAGCACTCAAAAGCCAATCCAACCGGTCCTCCTCTCGCAGCACAATCTCCACCCCATCAAACCCAATATCCCCTGCTGTGGCAAAAGCGTCTTTCCCCCAATCCATATTCAGACTCGCATTGCGAATCCCGTACAAAAACATAGCAAATCCTTTCGTGAATGTTGTGTGTAGTATCAACCTCTACGCCTCATACCGCACCCCGGTGCGCCGCAACTCTTTGGTCACAGCAATCTGGCATGTGACATAGCTACCCATATAGCCCGTGGCAAAGCCGGGCCGCGCATCGCCAATCGTGCCCACAATCATATTGGCGTATTCATACGTGGTATCGTAGCGATCGATAATCAACGCCACCATCTCCAGCCATGCCAGCCTGAGAGCCTCGCCCCACTCAGTCGCCCGGGCACTGGACAGATACTCCTCAGCAGCCTCTACCACCGTAGTCGTCTCCACCACCGGACTGCTATTGGGAAACCCGGGAGAGCGATCCACCTTTATGGTAACCGCCGCATCAATCTCGACACCCGCACCGGTCAACTCGCCATCGCCCATCCGCGCATGCACATCGCCCAAAGAGAGCAATCCCCCAGGCTTTTGAGCACGGATATGTATAGTGCTACCCGGCTGCACCGCGTTAAAATCCATATTGCCGCCGTGGTCAATTGAATGGGCAGCCCACGGTTCCAGTTGAACCACGCCAACCATAGGCCGAACCGGCACCACGAAATCCGGCGGAAAGTGGATCAACCCATCGCGCACGGGTGCCACGCAGCGCCAGTTGCCCCAGTTCGGCCCCCCATTGCGATAAAAACCGTAGGGACCCACCTCAATATCGATAATCTCAATAGCGACCCAGTCATCGGGCGCAATTCCTTCAATGCGAAAAGGACCGCCACGGCGGGCATAGCGGCGGTGGCTTTCCCCAGAAGTAATCATCCCAGCGCGGGTCTCACCGGCAGCCTCAAAATCATTGTCAGCTCCACCAATCGTCTCAATAACCACGGTCTCGCCCAGAGCGATAGTACCCCGCACCTCGCCAATAGCCGGATCATCCGGACCGCTGTAGTAAGGCGTGCGCGTAAAGTGACGCATGGAAAATCTCCTTATGTAATGGGAATCTTTACCGTGGATCCCCCGGACGCCAGCGGTGCTTCTCAACACCGTCCATATCGAGTTCTACGCCCCAGCCCGGTCCCTGTGGCAGCAATATATACCCGGCTTCAATTCTCAGCGGCTCAGTGATAATCTCATCGCGCCAATCAATACCCGTGACCAGTTCCATAGGCGCGGCATTGGGTATAGACGCCATCAGATGCGTTGCCGCGGCAATGCCCACCGGACCCTTGGTATTGTGCGGCGAAATGGGAACGTGGTACGTATCGGCAATCGCGGCGATCTTCCGCACCTCCGTAATCCCCCCAGCATACATCAAATCCGGCTGGGCAATATCGATGCCATCCAGATCCAACAACTGGCGGAACTGGCTCCTCGTATTGAGCCGCTCCGACCCCATCACCGGAATATTAATAGCGTGTCGCACCTTGGGATAAGCGCTCAAATCGTCTGGCGGCACCGGATCTTCAAACGCGTACAGATCAAAAGGCTCCAATACTCGTGCCAGACGAATACAACCGGACACAGTCAAACGCCCGTGACAATCGATAAACAGCTTGACATCGGGACCCACTGCCTGGCGCACCGCCTCAAAACGGGCGGCTGTTTTTTTGGGATCGCCCGTCTCGACATACGGATCAAATTGATCATCACTATCGCTACCCATACCGCCTTTAAGTGCTCGAAAACCGCGTGCCACCAGCCGCTGCGCGTGCGCCGCGGCCACCTCTGGCGTACTCCCGCCAAAATGCGTGTACACCTCGACCCGATCGCGGAACACACCGCCCAATAACTCCACAACCGGCATACCCGCCACCTTGCCCTTTATATCCCACAAAGCCTGATCAATACCCGACAGCGCGCTCATCCACACTGGCCCGCTCATGCGCCAGATACCACTGAGAGAAGATTGCCGAAACAAATAGTACCACAGATACTCAATCCGTGCGGGATCGCACCCGATGAGTTCTTGCTTCATATGCTCAACCGCCGCACAGACCACGGGTTCCTTATTCGAATACGTGGCCTCACCCAAACCCATAAGCTCCTCATCGGTATGGACCCGAACAATCGTCCACTTGCGGCCGGGAGAATTAATCATAATAGTATCTATATCGACGATCTTCATACCGCGATCCAAACCCCAAAAATCATTCCAATTGACCTTTATGCCCCGCCTCAATCGCTTCGCACAACCTCATCGTCTTGATCGCATCCTCAAGCGTGCTCCACGGCTGTGTATCGTTTTGTATGCACGCCACGAAATGCCGGGTCTCGTTGAAGTCGGGACCACCGACCGATTCCAGATCCAGCTCGCCCTCGAACGGCCCTCCATCAACATAGATCTCACACCTGGGACCACTCGTGAGATCCACGTACGCGCTGAAGTCTTCCGCATGCGCTTCAAACCGCTGAATGCGGTATCCAACAGCATAGTGGCTCATCATCACGCCCCGGCAGCCACTTTCGAACTTGATCACGGCATTGTGGCGCATCTCGGCAGGGTGGGAAGGCGCAGACCATGCCTCTGAGTAAACCTCGACGGCGTCACCTGCCAGCCACCGCAACAGATCCACATGGTGGATCGCGTCCAATCGGATAAGATGCCCGACATCCCGGACCTTGTCCCCAATATGCGGCTTGTTGTACGTCGCCGCCACATGAACGGGTCCACCTCGATCTTGCAGCATGGCCCGAATCGCCAGCACTTCTGGAATATACCGCCGGTTCACCGAGACAATCGCCCTGGCGCTGGATCGCTGTTCGGCCTCCATCATCCGTCGGGTCTGATCCGAACTGATCCCCGGCGGCTTCTCTACCGAGGTATGCAGTCCGGCCTCCAGACAGTCGATCACAATGTCGGGTAGTGGCCCCGGAAAGGTCACAACATAGACCACGTCCAGTTGCACCTTCTCGATCATCTCCCGGTAATCCGTAAAAAGGGACGTCACGCCGTGCGTTTCTCGCGTGTGCGCCAGTCTTTCTGGATCCAGGTCTGCAACCGCAACCAACGCCATTTCCCGCTCGTCATGGATCATCCTGAAGTGGCTCTGTGCGTGACCCCCCGCACCGATAATCCCCACTCTTAGCTTTGACATCGTCGTACCCCCTCTTTCAAAGACAGTGAGACCCAAACTCCCGATATTCGCGCACGGGCAACTCGTGATACTCGCGCACCAGCTTTTCCAGACGTTCACAGGCCAATTCAAAAATGCGCGCACCCTTTTCCGCGCTCGCAGCAAATGCATCGCCCATGATACCCGTATCTTTTTTTGTATCGCGTCGCCGCTCGGCAAACTCCGCAAACGACAGATCATCGCTAAATGGCCTCGTCCCCGTCACATCGCTATCAATACGGCTCTTATCAACCAGATGTTCGCGCAAATGAAGCTGCACAGCAGTCTCCCACTCACCGGCGTGTCCCACGCCTTCATTTGTCGCACTCCACTCCCGCAACTCCTTATCCACCATATCCCACCAGCTAAATGACAGCGTAAAAATATTCTCCTCTGCCACCTGCCACGAAACAGCGCGACAGGGCGCGGCATTGCCCCCGTGTCCATTGACAGAAATGATCCGCGTAAACCCATTGGCATAAATACTGCGAAAAATATCCGCCAGCAAATTCTGAAACGTCTCCAAACGCAAATTAATCGTACCGGGAAATCCCATGTTATAATGCGTAAACCCCGACCACACCGGCGGCGCGACAATCACGGGAAAATCATCCACGCGCTGAGCAACAGCCACCGCCATATAGAACGGCGCCGAAATATCCACATCCATCGGACAATGCGGCCCGTGCTGCTCTACAGAACCCACCGGCACAATCACCACGGGATCGCGCTCCAAAGCGTCCTCAAATTCATGCCGCCACATCTCCTGCCACATCACCTTCTTATTGCTACCATCATAGGAAATTCTATACATAACTGAATCCTCCCAGAAACTCACCCCATCGCAAACCGCAAACAGAGATCTTGCGATAGTTCTTCCGGTGTAAAAATCACGCGCGTGACCACCTCATCTGTGCGCCCCTCTCTTGACTCCTCTTCAAACTGCTTGACCGAAAACGCGCCCGGTGTATCCACCGCAGAAAGTATAATACCCTCGCCTTTGGGACCGACCTGAACCGAACCCCCATCAACTTGCACATCCTCAAAAGTAATGAACCCCTCCTCCAGCGTCTGCGGCACACCGTCAAACACATAGCGATCTTCCATCGTCAGAACATTTGCATCCAGCACAAAGGTACGCGTCAAGCTCTTCACCGTACCTTCGGGATACGCATGTGTCATATCTATTATTGCGCGTTTTTCGCCCTCGCCATTCAAATTTTCCACCTCCAGCGTACCAAAATACTCCCCGCCGGGCTGCTGCAACTGCCCATTGATCACGGGCACAGAATGACCCAGCGCATTGCAAAACAGAATATCGTAGCGATCGGGACCAAAGGTCTTCTGGCTATAAACAGGACCTCCGGGATCCGTCAACCAGAGCGCATCCCCCCGATGCACAATAAAACTGCCGATATCATTGTGATTGTGCGGCACCCCATTATTCCCCGCCAGACACATCAGGGTCAACTGCTCTTTCCCGGGCGTCCCCCGCAACTTCGCCTGTCCCAAATCGGGCAAAACACAATCCCGATCATCCGCCTCTGCCTCCACCTCAAACCCGGAATACATCGCCAGGCTGTGCATATCCCGCACCTTCAACGTATTATCCGAATGCTTATCGCACAGCGCGTACAATTCTGGCATATCAAAAAACGCATTGACAATCATAGCAGACCGCGCCCCCGTATATCCGTGGCTCGAATCCGCAAACGTCGAGCGCAACGCACCCTGAATATGCGCGGCGAGCGGGTACTCGCATATCCGCTGGATTTTGCCAGTCTCATCCACCATCAAATTCAATTCCCCATTGGTCTTCAAATACAGCGCATAGGCAACGTACAAAAAATGCCCAAAGCCATATTCCCAATACCCCGGCCCCTCTTCGCACCCGCCATCATCCGTAAACCCATCCAGCGCATACGTCAAATTTATAATCGCCGCGTGGGTCATATGAGCCAGCACCACGGGATCCTCAATCTGATAAAGCGCGGCGCGGATAATCTCGCCATTGCAAACGTGATTCCAATTCATCCGCACGGTCTTCCAAAAATCCAGATGTCTATAATTCCAGAACGGCTCAAAAATATGCGCCTCAATCTTTCGCGAAACGCGCTCTACCACTTCTTCTTCCAGTTGATCATCCAGAACATGCAAAATTTCTGCAAACGCAGCCCCCAATGCAGCCGACCCCAGATCAATAGCCCGACCTTCGTGCGCGGCCATCACCCATGTATGATCGTCGCAATACGCCCAGAGCAAATCCTGCAAATAATCCACATCGGCATTGGGATGTCCCAGCCACAAAGCCATCGCTGCCCACTCCAACTCGCGTCTGCGATTGCCCGCCACAGCCTGTGGCAAATTGCGATCTCCAACCCGCTGATAATTGCGAAAAGCCGACCGCTTCAACACGGGAATCTCTCGACTTCCATCCAGATTCTCGCTCAAATCATCCCACATCCCATTCTTCTTCGCCAATCCCCTCGCCCGATCCACCGCCTCTGCATCTTTGAGATACGGCGCGGGTGTCCGATCTGCATTTCGCTCGTAAATCTCCGCCAGATCGGACATCGCAACATCCCTCAGCAACATCTTCACCATATTTCACCTCTCTATTTAGGTCTTATGGTTTCATGGCAAGAGCCAAGTAATCGCGGCAAGGATGCCACTCCAACAGTAGGAGGGAAATCCTTTTCCCGACTTTTCCCAACTACCCAAACCGATCCACTTCTAATAATGACAGATCAACAGATGGTATCTCATCGGAAACCAGTTCCGCCACCAACTTCCCGGTAACAGGCCCCAGAGAAATGCCAATCATCGCATGACCAGCAGCCACGATCACATTCTCAACCCCGGGAGCGCGACCGAGAAATGGCACCCCATCCGGCGTACAGGGCCGCAAACCGCACCAGATTTCTATCCTCTCGAGATAATCGGGATTCAAATCGGGAAAATACTCGGGCACAGCCTTGAGAATAGCCTGCACGCGCCGCTCGTTAATCGAAAAATCGAGACCTGCCAATTCGAGCGTACCCGCAAACCGCAGCATATCCCCCATAGGCGTAATACCGACCTTTGCTTCCCCCAGAGAAAACGGCGTTGTCGGACAAACATCAGGTCGCTTAAAAGTAATACTATACCCCTTGGCAGGTTGAATCGGCAGATTGATATGAAGATCCCTGGCAATTATAGGCGACCACGACCCACTCGCCAATATGATATGCTCCGCCTGGAAATCACCCCGACTCGTCTTCACAGCAACCACGCGACCGCGCGAAATCTCAAACCCCAGAACCTCTGTCTCCCTGTGAATCCGAACACCCTTTTCACCGACGTACTGCGCTAGCCCACACACAAAGCGATGCGGCACGAGATGGGCATCCTCGGGAAAAAATATCCCCCCAATCGCCCGTATCCGAATCCCGGGATTTAATCCCACCATCTCATCGGCATTGAGAACCCGCGTCTCAACCCCCACCTCCGACAAAAAACCCGCGTCTTTAACCGCCTTTGCCAAACCCCTCTCGGTTCTATACGCCGTGATCGTCCCCTTCTTCTCAAACCCAAAATCCATGCCCTCAAGCAATGCCATCTCTTCAAACAACGCCACACTCGCCATATTCATCGCCCGAATAACAGGCGTAGCCCTCACCACATGCTTCTCATTGCACGCACGGCGAAAATACCACAACCAGGAAATCAAATCCCAGTCCAGTCGCGTCTTAATATAAAACGGACTCTCTGGATTCAACATCCACTTCAGACTCTGAGACACCACTCCTGGAGCGGACAGAGGTATGCTGTGACTCGGCACAACAAGCCCCCCATTCCCATACGAACACCCCGAACAAATATCGCCTTTATCAACCAGCGCGACATCTCTACCCGCAGCATTTAAATAATAAGCCGAGCAAACACCGATTGCCCCACCGCCAACAATCAATATCTCTGCCTGGTCACTCATCTGTATAGACCTCAACCCGCTCGATGGTCCAAAACAACCGCTTTGAGCTGATCCACAATCTCCCCATAGGCGGGATCTTCCACGCAATTATCCAACTCGCCCGGATCTCTTGCCAGATCGTACAGCTCACAGGGCGTCCCCGTCGGAACATGCAGCGTAAGGCGATAGACTTCATTCCTCACCCCGGTCCAATCCTCAATCGTCGAAAACACATACTCATATCCCCCAGAACCGCGTTCCAACATCGGCAACAGTGATTGTCCGCGAGCACCCTCCGGCGGTGCAACCTGCCCAATATCTGCAATTGTCGAAACCACATCGATCAACTGCGTGAGATCGTCACAAACCCCTCTGCTCTTGCGATCCGGCGGACTAACAATCAGCGGAACCTGCACCGAGCCCTCGTAAAAACAGTGCTTTGCCCACAAATGGTGTTCGCCAAGCATCTCGCCGTGATCCGCGCTGTAAATAATCCATGTATTATCCAATTCCCCCAACGCATCCAGCGTATCAATCACCTCGCCAATCTTCTGATCGACCAGAGAAACAGCACCCAGATAATGCCTGATGCCCTCGCGCACAAAATCATCCGTCATAGTCTGAACCTGAGAATGCGCTTTGAGCCGTTTGACCTTTTCTGCCCAAACCTCATTCGTGGCACTCGGCATCGTCATATCCGGCAACTCGATATCCGCATCTGCATAATAAGCCGCCCAAACCGGATCATCCATCAGCGGAACATGCGGCTGCACAAAACCCAAGTGAAGATAAAACGGCTTTTCAGAATCGCGCGATTGCAGCCAATCCATCGCGTGATCGGCAATAAAACTGGACAACTCGCATTCTTGCGGCAACACACTCGTCTCGCCCCGCCAGTGCGTGGGCGTAAGCCTGTAAATCCCCCGGATCTGTTCCTGATGCGCCTCCAGAAGACCCCGCGCCTCGAGAAAATCCATATACGGGCTTTTCACATGGCTCTGAACGTGTCCATACCGGTCGTATTCCTCCATCACATAATCCCACCCGAAACCCTTCACAAAATCCCCAAACTGCCGCGTATCGAAACGCTCCCCGCGCGCTCCCGCCTCCTGAGAACCGGGCCGGCCGTGATAGTGCGTCTTGCCAATCGAAGCCGTCTCATACCCCCCGCCCTGCAACTGCTTCATAATCGTTGGCCATGCGGGCTTAAAAGGACTATCATCAACCGTATCCCCTCGATCAGCCGTAACATTAGACGTAAACCCCAACTCATGCGTATATCGCCCCGTAATCATCGTGGCCCTGCAAGGCATACAAACCGGACACTGCGTCCACGCCCGCTCAAAACGCATCCCCCAATCCGTTAGTCGATCCAGATTCGGCGTCTGAACCAGCGGATGCCCGGCACAGCCGAGCACATCGTGGCGGTGTTGATCGCTAAAAATGAACAGAATATTGGGCTTCTTTCCCATTGACCTCTCCTCCCTCACACAGGCATCTTCCTGCCCGAAATTGCGCGACCAATACGCGCCTGATCTTCTCCCCCACCAGAAAGAATCCTGACGCCCCAATCCATCAAAAACCGAATATTTTCCTCCGCACTCTTTGAAGAATCCTTCCACGAACACAAAAAATGGATCCCATTATCATCGCACGCACCCTTCACAATACTTCGAGCCTCCTCCATAATTGGCGGATACGGCGGATCGTGGGCATCGGCAAAACCATAGGACATACCCATATCCCCCGGTCCCCACTCAGCGAATGCCAGACCCGGCACCTTGCATATATACTCGGCATTCGCAACGCACTCCCTGTCCTCAATTTTAAGCCCCAACATCAACTCCCCATCCGGATTCAGCGGCCACGGATCCGCTACCTGCGTGTACTCCGGACCCTTAAGCCCCCAGATGCTCGCGGCATATCCCTGACCGCCCGCCCCGCGCTGCCCCTGCACCAATCCGCGATCCAGCCCGGCCGTCTGAAACGGATACCTGCACTCCTCGACAAACGCCCTCACTGCATCCGCCTGCCGCGCATGCGTATGCAAAATACCGTGAACCCCCGAACTCAAAACATGCCTGATCTGCCACGCATTGGCGCGAACCTCATGCACAGTGCGACAATTGGACGGCAACGTCGCAAACACCGTCGGCGTGCGGTGCCCCGAATTTGTGGGACCGCCATCCACCAGCCCTTGCATAAACGCGCGAAGACCAACCACATCAAACGGACTGTGCTCGTAATCCACCATCAAAAAATCCGCCCACGTCTTTGCCTGCTTCTTCCCATTCTCATACGTAAGAGGGCCAGCACCCGTATAATAGAGATACTCGCCCTGCTCGAGAAGCTCGATACATCTGTTAATTCGTTTCTCTCCCATTATTCCCTCCTATCGGTTTCTCTCAAAAATCATGCACCACATGACCGTGCCCATAAAAAAAGAGATGATCGATCAACGTCGAAAAAAACACCGCAAAAGCATAGCCCACCATCAAACCTATAAAAAACGGCTGTCCCCTGCGGTACATCCCAACACCACCAAACTTCAAAATAAGCGACTTATAAACCCACACCATAAAAACCGGAAACACCAGACGACGCGCCATATACATGCCCTGCAGTGCCAGACCAACAGCGGGCAAAGGCCACCAGATAAAATTGTATCGCAAAAAGGTCAACAACAACACAATCGCCATCCCAGATCCGGCAAACGTGAGCCGGTCCCAATCCGGAGGCTGGGGATTTCTGATCCACGTCACGGCTTTCTGATAATTATTCCGAACGCCCGCCACCCTCGTCAACCCCCCCAGATTATATCCGCCGTGCCGATAGGCAGTATAAACCGTATCGCCGATGGATACGAAAAACCCCAACACCAATGCAATCGCAATCGCACCGATCAAGCGATTCCGCCGAAACTTCAACCCACTCGTCAGCTTCAGCGCCTGTGCCAGAGGCGGACCGAGAAACCCGCGCGTCGTGGCAAAAAGCGCATAGATAAACCCCTGACTCACCATAGAAGGCGCTGAAATCGCACGCGACCCCAAAATATAAATAGGCGCAAAATTCAGTGCCGTATCCGAAATATTTGCATAGGGCAACCCCATCTCAGCCACAATCCGGGACAAGCCGATATAGGCTGCCACAGCAAAAAACATATAAAGCACCAGCACCTTCAACTCCATACCCGCCAGATGCAACCATCCACCCACGTAAAGAAGCCCAATCCCCAGACCAAACACCGCCGTTCGATAAGACAACACCTCCCGAGAATCATCCACCTCAGCATCACCCTTAAATGCCTTCCGAAACACCGCCTTCAAATGACCACGCGACATCCACAAACTCACCAGAACAATCATCACAAACGCGCCAAAACTCTGAGACCGCACCGCCTCCAATCCCCCCTGACCAACAGAAGACCCCACGCCAAGACGGTCAAACACAGACATCTCAATACCCGTCAACACAAAAAACACCCAAAAACTGAACAGCGCCTCCACACGCGCAAAATACGCAAAGCCAATAATATAAATGCTGATCTGCACCCAAAACGTCGGCGCGCCCTCCATCCAGCGCAACCAACTGGCGGCATTTGGCGTCGTGGGCAAACGCGGTATCAAAGGATAAAAAAATGTCACAATATTCCACAAAACAGCTATAGCACCTAAGAAACAGCCAACCTTAAACCCCCGCTGTCGAACCATATGTGCGATGCCCTCCGCATCATCTGACCCGGCAGCCATCTTAATACTCACATTCATCAACGGATATTCCAACCGCTCATTCTCCACCCACTGCTTCCGCAAAATCACCATAATACACAACGTCAACCAACCAATTGCAAAAATCAACGATCCCCACCAGAAAATCGGCACCACCCACGCACCCCACGGAATCGGCTGATGCGGCGCAAGACCCTCGTAAAACAGTGTTGCTGCCCCATCTTCATTGTGCAAAACAATCCACCTGGGAATATGCTCGTGCAAAAGCTCGCGCCAGCCATTCTCCGGCGTATCGAGATAAAAGGGCGCCGCAATCACCGTAGGCAAAAAACTCGCCAGACCAAAAAATGGGAAAAACGCCCCAATCAACCCCATACCGAGCGCAACTTGCAACTCAGCCTGAGAAAGTGCCCACCTGCTCTTTGCCCGATCAAACGCGATATTTATCAACACCAGAACCACATACACAAAAAACAGCCCCATCGGCAGATAGGACTTATTCATACGAGAAGCCAGATGCAACATGCCCCATGTGATATAGGCATCGGATAGCAGAATGACCACAATGCCTACCAGAATGGACTTCAGCGTAACAGCTTCTCTTACAAATCGAGTGGGTTCAACAGATGGATGTCTTTCTTGTGCCATAGTAATCAATTCTTATTCAGATAATCGGCGAGGATTGAGAGAATTTCCGCAATAGCGTCGCGCCCGCGCCAATCAGACATGGATTGAAGGAGCGCGTCACTTTGATCGCACAAATCGCGAATCGCTTTGTAAAGCCCATCCGGCGTAAGCCCCTCTTCTGAAAGCACGAGGCTATAACCGGCATTTCGAAATGCCTCGGCATTATCGATCTGATCTCCGCGACTGGCTTGCAGGGAAAGGGGAATCAAAAGCGCGGGTTTTTGGAGCGAAAGAAATTCAAAGAGCGCGGTAGCACCTGCGCGAGAAACAATAAAATCGGCTGCCGCAAAAAGATGGGTCAAATCATCCGAGACATATTCAAACTGCGCGTACCCTTCGGTCTGGTCGAGATCCGAATCGAGATTGCCCTGTCCGCACAAATGACAAATCTGGTACTCGACAAGCAAATCGGGAAGTGCAGCGCGAACCGCTGCATTAATCGCACGCGAACCCAAGCTACCTCCCATAATGAGAATAATGGGTTTCCCAGACGTAAACGCGCACAAATCGCGCCCTTTCTGGGCATCTCCATTTCCCAGCTCTGTCCGAACCGGAATACCCGTATGAACCGCTTTTTCAGCAGGCAAATATTTAGCTGTCTCTGCAAAAGCATAGCAAATGCGCCGGGCAAACGGAAGAGAAAGCTTATTGGCCAACCCCGGCGTGAGATCCGACTCGTGACACACAACGGGAATGCCCAGCAACCACGCAGCCCAGATAATGGGCGGCGTAACAAATCCCCCCTTGCTAAAGACAATATCGGGTCTAATACGAGCGAGAAGCAACAGCGACTTGAGAAACCCTAACTTGATGCGGACGAGATCGGTAAAATTTTGCCAATCCAGATAGCGGCGGAGTTTGCCTGCGGGAACAGCGTAATAGGGAACGCCCTCCCGCGCGATCAGTCCTTGCTCGATACCGTCTCGCGTACCGATATAATGCACATCGTATCCAGCATCGCGCAAAGCGGGCAACAGCGCAATATTGGGCGTAACATGCCCTGCGGTACCGCCGCCAATGAGGACAATAGTAGGCAAGAAAAACTCCTGTACTACCGAGATCGTTATCACGCAAAAATATCGGCCATGGCATTTGGCTCGTGCCACTGGCGTTGTTCTTCGATCCACTTGTGCGGCTTAAACGCTCTGGCGACATTTTCGATAGCAGTTCCGAGAATATTGATATTGTTGAGATCAGTCACACCAATGCCGAGTTGATTGGCATAATAGAGCAACCCCTGCTTCGCGGGTTCAAAACCCATAACACTGGTCATAACCGCATCCACAGCGAAAACATCTACACTCGCTGCGGCAACGCCCAGATCAACCGAATCCGTCCCTCCGGGACCATTGCCCTGCAAACCGACAGTACCATCGATCACGCCGATATCCGGTGCCAGATATTTGGCGAGCCGAATAAGATTGACATTGAGTCGTTTGGACTCATTTGGACGCAAGCGTTCTGGATGTGAGGGAAACCCGTGCATCTTAACGCGGTCTTCTTTCCGAATCGTTCCCATAATCATATTCTTGAGCGCGAGCGTAACAACCGTAACATCGTGGGTTTTGGCAACCGCCATTGAAATCGTGCAGGGGCAATCGAGCACGGTCTTGGGCATATGCACCTGGTATTCAGTGCGGTCATCGAGAAAAATCGGCACAGTCTCCCATCGGGTCTCAGAATTGAGGTCAATGAGTCGAATGGGAACATCGTATTCTTCTATCAAAGCGTGATACCCAAAATTGTCAAAAGCTTCTCCTGGAATATCTTCATTACCCCCCTCGGCTATAAGGATCTCATCCGGTGGATTGGGCGTGGTAAGCAAAAAATCAATAGCCCCTCGCATTGCATCGGGATGAGAAGACGCCAGTTGATTTTTAGACGAAAGAAAATTGGGTTTGAGCATCACCTGCTCGGCGAGTTTGGGAACCACATCATCGCGGATCAGATCGAGAGCGCCAAATACATTCCGGCGGTGATTCTCGCAGCGGGCAAGACCAACATTAATTCTGGACATAAGAAACTCCTTTTATTGATTGCTGAATCTATCTCTCCCATGGAAACGCAAAAGTGGGCGAATTGACATAGCGTTCTGTTTTAAGTGTAAGTCGCGCACCGCAACCGGGACCAAGACGAACCGTCATCCACGATGCATCGAGATCAGATGTATTGCCATCAACCTCAGCGGCACTAATCTGATGTTCGGCATAAGCACCGCTCTGGACAATGAGATCGCGATATTCTGTCTGATTGACATTCACGAGTGACAACACAACACCATCCGCGGTCAGCGTCTCGACCAGAGCAGCCACATCAGACGGCAACCCGGGACGGCGATTCTCGGGATCAAAATAACGCACGCGACAATGCAGGGGTTCGCCGTGGCGCGGTGCCAAACCACCCAGTTGCAGTTGTATGAGCGCGTTCACAGTAGTTGCGGGATTATAGGGCAATGGATCGTCGGATAACCGGGTATCCGTGGAAGACGTATCGTTGCGCACATTCTCCATCTTCCCGCGAATCGCGCTCAAAGCATTTCGCAAAGTGCGCGTGGGATGGTCGGGATTATTCCCGCGCAGGTAGTCTATCCATGGATCTGCGGAAATGTGCTCAAGATCGGCATCATCCATCGTCCAGTAGTACACGTCAAGCGCACCCTGATTAAAGGGCTGGGAGCTATAGCTATACCAGCCATCATCCCCGTGCATATGCGGATATTGTATTTCCCCATCGACATTCTTGCTATTGCTATTCACCGCATTGATCATCGTGCCCCAGACACGGGGATACTTCTGGTCACCCGTCAGAAGCAGGGCATTGCCAAACCCCGCAATGCCTCGAGCTATGGAATTGCGGTCAGCAAGCGCGCCTGTTTGCGGAACAACCACAGTAAATCCCCAGCCATAACAACCGCCATACCACTTGCCATCACACGCACCGCCAATCGCACCATCAAGACCGATATTGGACGGAAGAATACCGTTATTCTCGGCCGCGCGATCTGCCCACGCATCCACATATTCCAGCAACCAGGTGCGGTATTTCTCCTCACCAGCCAGCGCGAACGCATTGAGACCCAGCGTCGTAGCCGCCAGATTCAGGGGATGATCGCCAATCACATCGGTATAATCTTCAAAATGCATAAGCATCTCTTCAAAATTGCGTTCACCGTGACGCGGCGCGGGAAAACGCCCCTCAACCTCAAAGGGATCCCCTGCCCAATCCAGACCCGTGGCTTTTCGCAACAAAGGTCCCCGACTGCCATTGAAAAGGCTACGGATTACTTTGTGCTCAGGATCGTAATTCTTCGCCTGGGGATCTTCATCCATATAAAAACCAGCGTAGCGACGCACGCGATGACCAAAAGTAACCTCATGCGGATCGGACAGACCCTGCAAATTAAAAATGGTAAGCGATTCCCCGTGGTGGAACCAGTCGAAACACGCGGGAAACTCCTTGTAATACATACCGTCACGCCCGATAGGCACAACCTCGGTCTTAGCCTCGGAATATTGTTCGATATGCCCTTCCCACGCCTGCTTGTAGAGATCGAGAATATGCGCAGGTCCGCCCAGCGTATGCACCATCGAATACCCCGTGAGATTTTCTATTGCATCATCTGGCCCATCATTACCCCCCCACCTCGGAATACACTTGAGATACCCTCGACTATCGAAATACCGATGATAAAAAACCTCGCACGCCGTAGCCTGCGCGCGCATCAGTTCCCGTTGCAAAAGTGCCCACTCAGGAGGGGCAGCAGGTGACGTAATATGTAAAACAGACATAAAAATCACTCCTCATTTTGTTGCTTACGACGCCCAGCTTTTCGCAATTCCTGTGCAAAGCGTTGAAGCTCCATCGCATTTTGCAACCGTTCTTCATGAGAAAGTTTGAGATTTCTGCGAATGAGTGTTCGATCAACGTCCTTTTTGTAAACCTCAATAACAGGATCGCGTCCGCGCGAATGATTCATCTTATTTCTCCTCTTTACATAGTTGCCCAGCCTCTAACCTTTCTCCCACGCGAGTGAATAATCGCGTTCCTCAGGCCTGGGATGACCCCCGGGGCCATAACCCTCGGTAGATCGCGATTCCTCAATCAGAGGAATAAATGTAGGGGTTATATCAGTGTCTGTCACGTCAAAACGATAGAACCCCAACGTGGGATCGCCATCGTCCCATCGGTCAGCCCCCTGGGGCATCGCTATACCTGCACAGCGATAAAAGGAAATACCCTCAACAACCTGGGGCGGACGGCGGCAGTGAATATGTCCGCTGAGAACAATGGACACACCGGATTTCTTAAACGCCTCAAAAATGCGCTGTCTGTGTGGCGGATCAATCGAAAAATACCAGTCTCTATATTCGTCCGCTTTTGTAATATCCCATTTGGGTTCATCGAGCGTATCCATAAAAAGAGTATAATGCATCGTCACAACGTGATGCGCCGCGCGGGGAAGAGACGGCAACTCACTCTCCAGCCAGTGCCACATGCGCGTCTCATGGGGCAATCCCGAACCCGCCACAGCCGCATAAAATCCGCTAAAGCGCACATTCTTGTGAACAAAGCTCCAGGGAAAATCGCCAAAAAAGGGCACAAACCGATCCAATTGCTCAGCAGTGACATTCAAACGGATATCTTCGCGCCCGGTAGCACCATTTTTATCCGTATGCTTGTTGCACGTATCCATATTGCCGGGAATCGCGTAATACGGATAAAGCAAGGCATCGAGTTCGCGTTTGGCAACTTCAAACTCAAAATCGTGGAGCACCCCATCCCGCGTGAGGTCGCCACCCACGAGAAGAAGATCGACATCGGTAATATCTTGAATCTGTCGGTAAGCAGTCTGCCAATTGTCCATATTTCGCTGATTGAAGCGAAAGGACCGGGGCGAACCGGGTTGCATATCGCAGATATGAAGAAAAGACCAGGGTTCCATGGTGTCTCCTTTTGCGTTAGGGTTCTTGTTTCATCTCAATTTCCTTGAAAAACCTCAATGTATCTACTGGTGTATTGGGCGCAACCCCTTCGGGCAGAACGAGGGTGACAGTTCCATCAGAAGTATCGGCAATACCGCTCCGCAAATTCACAGTATGCGCGGCAACTTCTGTGGGCGTGATAAAGTCCCGCGAGGGTTTACCTACACTCTTCATAAACGCGGCCCAAATCGGTGCTGCGCCACTCCCACCAGTAATCTGGCGTCTGCTCCTCTTCTCGATCAGCCGACGGCCACCCTCGCGGTTGTCAAAACCAATCCACACACTGGCGACCAGATCGGGTGTAAACCCCGTGAACCAGGCATCTGTATTGTCATTTGTCGTACCAGTTTTACCCGCAGCAGCACCCTGAAATCCAAACGCGCGAATCGCACGCCCCGTACCGCGATTGACAACATGCTGCATCAAATTGACCATAATCACTGCCTGTTCGGGATCGAGAACAAGCATGGGATCTGGCCGATGCTCATAGTGTATTTGCCCTGTGGCATCCTCAATCCGCGCGATAAATGTCGGTATCACGCGAAAACCGTAACTTGCAATCGCGCCATAGGCAACAGCCATATCGAGCAACGTGACCTCCTGCGCCCCCAGGGCAATACTGGGATACGGTCTAAGCTTGCTCTGAATACCCAGACGTTGCGCCAGATCGACAATGCGCTCAGGACCAATATCCATTGCAATTTGCACACTCGTCGCATTTGCCGACTTGACCAGTGCATTCGCAGCAGTGGTAAGCCCCAGATATTTATCTGCAAAATTTTTGGGCGACCAGTCCTCATCGTTCACGCGATAGGTGCGCAGCGTATCATTAAAAAGAGAAACCGGCGAAAAAGCACCGCTTTCAAAAGCCGCCAGATACACAAAAGGTTTAAAACCCGAACCCGGTTGACGCCGCGCCTGCGTAGCCCGGTTGTAATAACTGACAAAAATATCGCGCCCACCCACCATCGCTTTGACATATCCAGTCCGCGGATCCAGGCAGATCAACGCGCCCTGTACATAATCGGCGCGCTGTTCAGATGACGCACTGCCATAATCTGAAAACCCCAGATGCGCATCCAGATCTGCCAACCCCCTGGCCACGGCACGCTCAGCAGCCTGTTGCATACGCAAATCGAGCGTCGTGTAAATATTCAAACCGCCAAAACTCAGCGCCTGAGCACCCCACAGGCGCGTAACCTCGGCCTTAACAGTCTCGACAAAATAAGGCGTTCGATTTTGAGGCATACGTTCAGAAACGAGTTTCAATTCCGAAGCCATCGCATTCTGTACTTCCTCTGAACTAATAAAACCCAATGCCTGCATGCGGTTTAAGACAAGCCTGGCACGCGCCAGAACGCGAGACTGGTCTTTGCGGAACGGATTGAGCACACTCGGTGCATTGGGAAGCCCCGCGAGTATTGCAGCTTCGAGAAGCGTAAGATCTGCGGCGTGCTTGCCAAAATAGGTCTGCGCCGCATCGGCAATACCATAAGCATTGGCACCGTAAAAACTGCCATTGATATAAATCTCGAGCAATCGGTCTTTATAGCCCGCACCATAGTGGCGTTCAAAAAGGGCTTCGAGTTGCGTTGCGAGAAGAATTTCTTTGAGCTTTCGCACATAAAATTTTTCTCGCGTAAGAAAGATATTTTTCACAATCTGCTGTGTAATTGTACTGCCACCCCGCACCCTATCCCAGTGTCGAATATTATTAAAAAAAGCACCGACCATACCTTTAATACTGTACCCGCGATGGTGATAAAAATCTGCATCTTCGATAGATAGCACAGCCTGAACAAAATGCGGATGCACCTCGTCGAGACCAACGCGACCAACGCGCTGATTAACCGTATAGAGCAACTCCCCAGAAGCTGCGTAAATATTGATCCCGGACTCTACCAATAAGCTATCGGGATCATCGGGCAGCCTCGGCAGGGTAATCACAAGCCAGCATGCCGCGCCCAGCACAATCAGCAAAACATCGGCAATGATCAAAAGAGCGAGAAAAAAGCCGCGATGTAAGATTAATTTCATAGGATATGCCATTACTCCACAATTTCGGAAACAGCACGCGCCTCAATTTCAAAAACAACAGGCACCTGACTTCCCTCGCGGAAAAGTTCACCGCGAAAACGCCCGAGGTCGCGATACAAGAAAATTTGTGCAATCTGCCCATTTTCATAAGCCTCAATCAGAGCCTTTTTCTCGCGCAGTCTCAAATCGGGAATAACCGCAGTAGCGAGTTCGGAAAAAACAGCAGCCTTGAGCGAATCGGGATCGGTTACGCCCAGCGTGTCTGGCGCAACAGTCTCAATATCTCCCACCTGAGCGTAGAGATAATCGATCTGTTTGCGCACCTCCGCGTGAAAATGCACATCCGGCAGATGCAATGCTTTGACAACCGCAAGCCCCTGGCGGTAAACACGCAAACTGGCGATCACATCGCCGAGCGGTCTGGTATTGAGATCAACGCCGGGCAAAGGGATCTTGTAAATCGCGACATAGCCCGGAACGCCTGATTCGGGCACGCGTGAACCCTCAAAACGGCTATTTGTAACCGCATCGGGCAAACCCGCTCGTGGCACAGGCAAGGGATAGGCTGCATCAATGGCTTGCTGAGTTTGCGCCTGTGCTTGAATATCCTTCCAGATCGCACCACTTTCTGGACGCAACGCATTGATCGAAAGCAAAAATGCTCCAAGGCGTCGCGCAAACCAATTGGTCTGATATTCGCTCCAGGCAACACCTGCACCGATCAGCGCAATGAGAAGCAGCGCCACCATCAACGGACGCAGGTACTTTACGCGACGCATAGCCGCTCTGAGCCTGTGCTGAAAACACGCGCAAAAACGGAAAAGCACCGCCTTGATATTTTCGAGAAATTGAATCATGGTAAAAACAAAATGGCACTCGAAAGTCGGCAAGTCAAAGAAAATGTAGTAGTACAATGTCTTGCTTCAAGCAAAAGATGTATTACATTACGTCATACGTGGTTTTAGGATGAATAGAGGAAAGGAACTGACCGCTGCACGCGGAGTACAACGTCAGTACTGAAAAACACTGGATTGCGGCTAAAAACATGCCGCAATGACAATCACTATTTCTGTCGTCACGCCTGCATGCCTTAAGCAGGCGTCCAGGATGGGGGTGCTTTTAATTTTTCATTTACATTAACAGGAGCCATACCATGATAAAAATAGCAAAGGTCGAAAAACGTTTTAAGAGTCCAGGACCGCAGCCAAATGGTTTGCAAGCTGCGCCAGATGGCCTGTGGATTATCGACCAGGTAGATCTGAAAATATACAAAGTAGATTGGGAAACGGGCGACGTGCTATTTGAGGCGCAAACAGACACAGAGCATTCGAGTGGAATCACAGTCGGTGGCGGACATGTGTGGATCGCATCCACATTTGAATTACAAATAGCAAAACTCGATATGAAAACCGGCAAAACCATTGCAAAATACGATTCCCCTGGCGTTGGTGTCGCATCCTGGCGCGAGGGCCTGCCAGGAGCCTCAGAAACCGGCGCACACGGATTGGAATGGCGCGAGGGCAAAATTTACATTGCGTCCCCCCCCTCCCAATTTGTACATGTGGTAGATGCCGAAACCTGGACAGAAAAACACGCATTCCGAACACCGGGCCTCCGCAACCACGGATTGGCCTGGCAAGACGACAAATTATGGGTGGCGGACACATCCGCAGGCACGGTAAATTTACTCGGCACAGCAGATGGCCGCGTGTACGACGTAATCCGCGTAGAAGCACCCGATGAAGTCCACGGCATGACCATGCACGAAGGCGTCCTGTGGTATTGCGACGCTCACAATTGCGATATCGGTCAATTGATCGTATAACAAGGAGAGTTCAAAATGACCTCCAAAGACTGCGAAGTTGCGGATATTGAACACATCCTTCTGCACGTCCCATTTCATCCGCGGTGTGCAAAAGTAAAACAAATTCGGGTACCGTTTTGGTCACTCGTGGATGTGTGTAAACTAACCACCTCTGCGGGAGTAACGGGATATGGCGAAACCCTGACGCGATATACGTGGGGACAATCGAATGAAAAGCAATTTGCCCGCGTTCGCGGAAAGAACATATTCGATCATTTGTGGGATGACAGCCTGGGCGCGGGCTTGCAAATGGCACTCTTCGACGCAGCGGGAAAAACACTCGGTGTACCGTGCCACAAACTGCTGGGGGTGCAATATCGAGACTCGTGTCCCGTATCGTGGTGGTCGCAGGATCGCACCCCCGAAGAATGGGCTATGGAAGCGCGGGCAGCGATAGACCACGGATTTACGACAATGAAGGTCAAGACGCGCCCCTGGTTTTATCCCGAAGAACAATTTGAAGCCATAAAAAAATCCGTGCCGAATTATTTCAAAATCGATGCAGACTTCAATAGCCTATTGCTCGGCGTAGATCATGCCGCACCCTTAATCCGGCGATTAGAAGATACATATAGCCAACTGGCAATGGTCGAAACGCCAATCCCGCAAAACGACGTAGCGGGCAACGCCCTGTTGCGGCAAAAAATCGCCAGTCCAATCGCCATGCACTTTGGCAATCCACCCTTTATGACGGCAGTGCGCGAAGGCGTATGCGATGGATTTGTAATAGGTGGCGGCGCAAGTCGCGTGATGAAACAGGGCACCCTCGCCGCAGAAGCCAATTTGCCATTCTGGCTGCAACTGGTGGGATCGGGATTAACTACCATGTGGGGCGTGCATTTGGGCACTGTATTATCTCATGCGCGCTGGCCCGCGATCCCCTGTGTGAACATCTGGACGCATCCACTCGTCAAAGACTTCAAAGTAGAAGGCGGTCATATTCGCGTACCCAATGCACCTGGATTGGGCATTGAACTCGATTGGGACGTCATTGAACGCTACCGCGTCGATCCAGATTTCAAACTCGAAGAAAAACGGCAAATTCACACAATATGCTGGCCCGATGGGCGACGAACCCATTATCCGGACGGAAGCTATCGCGAAGACTTTTTGGCGGGCCGACTAACGGGCTTTCTACCGGGCATCCGCCTGGAATTAAAACTGGATGACGGATCGGACGCATTTGAACGAGAATATCGGGAATTATTTGGATAACGTGGGAGAAAGGAGATTATCATGGCATTTAAACTCGGATATTGTGCATTGCGATGGAGAAACCCGGATTTGGAACCCGCCCTTGAAGCCCTCAAAAAATCGGGTTGGGACGGCTGGGAATGTCGATTGCCGCTGGATTGGTTGGGACCAGCGGGTCGAGTTCGGAAAATCTGTGACAATGTGGGATTGCCTATGGCGGTTTACACAGCGCAAGGATCGCCCGAAATATCCGACCGGGAACACCAGGAACGCAACAAGCGGCGCATTGATTTTGCCGCTGAAATGGAAGTAGATTGCTTTATGTACATGAGCGGTCCAAAACCCAAAGATCGGGACATCACCAAAGACGATATCAAACAGGCGGCTGAAGCAGCGGACAACTGGGCTGATTACGCGGCGCAATACAATTTGGAATTGAGTTATCACATCCACACCAATCTGCTGGTAGATTCAAAAGAAGACTGGACGCTATACATGCAACACCTCGAAAAAGCAAAACTGTGTATCGACGTATCGCACGCACAACTCTGGGACTATGACGCCGCGCAATCATTGCGCGACTTTAAAGACCAGCTCAATTACGTACACTTGCAGGACTGGGCAGATGAAAATATCACGCGGGATGCAGAGGGACGATTCACGCCCCAATGGGTCTCTGTAGGCGTCGGCGAAGCATTAGACTTTCCCGATCTGGCAAACGTGCTTGAAGACACGGGATATGACCGATGGGTGACAGCTTGTCCGGGCGCGCCAGTTTACGAAGGCGAAAACGCAATAGATGAAGCGACCCGCAGTGCCAAAATGTATCAGTATTGCCGCGGTGCGGGATATTAACCATGCCGCGCAATACACCTGACAATCCCTTTTATCATCCCATCATCGATTGTGATATTCACAACGAATTGCCCGGTTTGGACGCTCTGATTCCATATCTGGAAGAACACTGGGTTGCATACATCAACGAATCGGCATTTGTGGGACCCAATGCGAATGATTATCCCGCGCGAGCACCCACATCTGCGCGAAAAGGGACAAAGCCTAAAAATGGTCCACCGGGATCTGATTTTGAATTGCTAAAAGAACAGACACTGGACGCCTGGGATGTCGAAATCGGGATCTTAACCTGCGCTTACCGCGTGCAAAGCGTACACAACGACGACTTATCTGCATCACTTGCAACCGCGATCAACCAGTGGCAAATCGACGCGTGGTTGAACAAAGACGACCGATTGCGCGCATCCCTCGTAGTGCCCAGCCAAAACCCGGTACTCGCCGCACGCGAAATCGAACGATTTGGCGATCACCCGGGCTTTGTGCAGGTCATTGTACCAGTCAGATCCTATCAACCTTATGGCAAGCGCATTTACGACCCCTTATTCGAAGCCGCGGTAAAACGCGACCTCGCCATCGGGATACACTACGGCGGTGCATCAAGCCTGCCGCCCACGCCCGTCGGTTGGCCTGCAACCTACGCCGAAGAAATGGTCGGTATGGCGCAAATATTTCAGTCGCAAGTCATGAGTCTGGTAGTAGAAGGCGCGTTTGATCGGTTCCCAGAATTGCGCGTAGCACTCATCGAAGGTGGCTGGACCTGGATGCCCGCATTGATGTGGCGCATAGATAAGGAGTGGAAGGGGTTGCGACGCGATATCCCGTGGGTCAAACGCCCACCATCAGAATACATCCGCGAACACATTCGGATGACCCTGCAACCCCTGGACGCTCCGCCCCAGGCCGAATATCTGCTACAAATCATAGGACACCTGAACTCCGATGACATGCTGATGTTTTCCACAGACTATCCACACTATCATTTCGACGCGCCGATAGAGGCAATACCCAGAGGCTTATCGGACGCATTGCTGGGAAAAATTCTATACGAAAATGCAAAAACATTTTATAGATTTTAAGATCACTCGCAAAAAACCCCTTCACAAGGAGACCACCATGAAAGCCCTCTCGCTTTTAATCCTCAGTTGCCTGCTCGCAGCACCGGCCTGGACCAGCGAAGTAGATTCGCTATATCACGCTGCACTCTCGCGCATGAATGAGATTGAACCCAAAGAAAGCGTGGAAGAATTCAAGCAAGTGCTCAAGAAAAACGGCAAACATGCCCCTGCGCTTGCCCAGCTAACTCGCCTCTACATTCGCCTGGACACGCCCGAGTTTCGACGCCGCGCAGTAGAAGCAAGCGAAAAGGCGGTTCGGATTGAACCGGAAAATTTGCAATATCAACTCTTGCACGGCGAAGCATTGTGGAACCGGGGATTTCAGCGCGAAGCAAAGGCGCATTACGAAAAAGTCATTGAAAAATTTCCCAATGCAGCCGTTGCAGCCTACGATGCTGGTCGCCATATATTCGGCGAATACATGATCACGCGCGACCGGGTAATACCGCAGCGACGAGCCATTCGAACTTTTGCCAAAAACGAATACGACCAGGCTGTGATGCTATTTGAAAAGAGCCTGGAAGTCGATGCGGACTATCAGGACTCCTATTATCTATTGGGACTGGCGCATCTGGAACACAGAAGAATCCCCGCCATGCAACGGGTGATGCGACGGATGATGCGAAGATTCCCTGGCGATGTCAACGCACAATTGTTCATGGCCTATTCTCACCAGCTTCAAGGAGAGCTTTTAGAAGCGAACAAATTGTATGAAAAAGCCATTGCAGCTATGGATCCCGAACAGCGCAAAATGATGGAATCTGTGGATCTCATCGCTTCAAAAGAAGACAATGCGCGCATTTCAAAAGCCATGCAAGTCGGCGATGATGGCGAGTGGAAGGATTCTGCGGCATTGACGCAATTCTGGAATAAGAACGATCCGCTATTTCTGACTGACCACAACGAGCGGCGGATGGAACACTACGGTCGCGTGGCCTATGCAAATCTGCGCTTTAGCGTACCCGCGCGGAACATCGAAGGCTGGAAAACCATTCGCGGACAAACCTATATCAAATACGGAAAATACCTGCGCCGCACAACGGGTGTATTTCCCATGTTCAAGGAAACCTGGTATTATGGGGGATACAGGTTCACATTTCAAAGTGTGAACGGCGTTGACGGTTGGGGATTTGCAGGCGAAGTGGGACCCAGCACCACGGTGGATGTCATAGGCGGGGACCCCAACGCGCTGAGAACGCGCAATGTGGATGCAACACAGGTAGATCGAACGCTCTTCAGAAAATCTACTAACCCGCAATGGGCGAGCGACAAAATGCGCGACGAGTATTTTGAAATACAAAATCGCGCGGCGTTCAAAGAAAAAGAAGCGCGCTTTGACGATCCATTCCGAAACAGAAAATACTCCATGCCACACCAGATCACCGCCTTCCGCTCGGGCAAAAATATGCGCGTGGAAATCGCCTATGCCATTCCCACGGGCAAATTAAAAGCAAATGACGACCGGGTGATCGTCATGGATGAAGGATTGTTTATGTTCGACTACCGATGGCGAGACATCTACCGCAATGTGCGACCGATTGCGCAAGAAAAACCCAAAGGAGGCAATGCCCCGCAGTATTTATTGAGCCAACGCCCCATGGAACTTCCCCAGGGCACGTATAATATCGTGGTCGAAGTGGGAGACAGGAACAGCGGATCCATCGGCACATTCCGCACGGAACGCCTTTTTTCTGTATCCGAATCGCGCCTGGATATGAGCGATCTGCTACTCGCCAAGAAAATTGAACTGGTCAAACCCTTTCCCGAATCGCGAATGGATCTACGCATTGCACCCAATCCGCTCCGCGCGTATCGCACCGGGGAATCGGCATCTGTATATCTGGAAATCTACAACCTGAAAAAAGACGAATTCGGGCGGACCCAATACCAGATATCCTACACCATCAGCGTTCCCGATCAGCAGGAAGTCAATCCCGCGATGTTTGGCGCCGTAGCCCTCAAAAAGGTGGGCGGATTGCTCATTGTGCCAACCGCTGAAGAATTGGCGCAAGCAGAAGCAGATGATCGCTCCAGCAGTGACATTCTCACCGCAGGCGACGCGCTCGACGGTGTAGATGTCGAAACTGCTGAAGGTGAAATGCAAGATCAGGACGACCTGGTGGGCGATGCCATGACCGGCGGTGAAGAAACGCTCAAAGCCCAAACCGTGGATTTTGAAGTGCAATACATGCCAGCCGAACGCAACCTGATGGCCGAATCAGTCGAAGAACTGCGCCAAGCCGGGCAGCAAAGCCGCACATCGATCAGTTCGGTATATGCAGGCGACAAATCCGACGACTTCACCTTCCTGGAAATCGACCTGTCCAAAATGCCGCGTGGCGTCTATAAACTCGAGGTCGCGGTAACGGATTTGCACGAAAAGAAAAATGTCAAACGCCGATCCATATTCCGCGTGCGCAACTAAACGATCACATGAATATGAATAACAACACGCTGGCGATAGCGGAACAGAATTTGTCTGCTGTCTCGTGTGACAATGTACTGCGCGATCTCGGAGCATTCTGGACGCGGCGAGATGAAGACAATATCGTTCTGGATCTGTCGCAATTGGGTTTTGTCGATCCCTATGGAATGGGGATGTTGTGTTTGATAGGCCGACATCTGAGTGCCAAATACTGGGATATTACATGCCGACTGCCCGAAAATTCAGACGTCGAGCGTTATTTGACTCGCATGAAAGTATTTGACGCGCTGATGTCTTATGTGACAGTAGGGCGAGCACCGCAAACGGGACAGCCGCGAACCCGCAACGAAAGCCTGCTGGAAATCACGACCATCGAACAGCGGAGCGATATCGAGCAAGTTCTAAGCGTGATTGAATCGCGGGTCGGCACCATCTTGAGTGAAGAACTGCACTATACCGTGCGAGAAATTACGGGATTTAAAAATGTCGTAGCCGAATTATGTCACAATATCCTGGATCACAGCGGGGATAAAGGGTTTGTGGTCGCGCAGCGCTATACCAATCACAGATTGAACAGAAAATTTGCGATCATCGGCGTATGCGACCTCGGCATTGGCATTCGCGAGAGCCTATCAACAGGACACGATACAGCGCACTGGTCGCACGGACAGGCAATAAAAATGGCGATTCAAAAGACCGTCTCGCGGGGCGATACGCGGGGACTGGGTCTATACATTGTCAAACAAATTTGCCGGGAAAACAGCGGGCGTTTACACATTCGCTCGGGAGATGAACGGGTGTACATTCGGGAAGACGACATGTGGGTGTATCCATCTGCACTATTCCCCGGCACACAGGTAAGCATCGCGCTTTATGAGAAGACACGATGAATCGGTATCTTTTTAAAGGAGGGAAATCGTGAAACGCATACTATCTATAACACTACTGGTCAATCTGATGCTGGTGCCAGTATATGCCCAGCAACCGACATCGGAGTGGGGTCCCGAAGATGAACGGGGTGCCGCAAACCGGCTGACACCTGCCAAAGTCCTGGAAGCGACCAGGTTGATCAAAACCGGCAAAGTCTATCAATTGGGAAAAGTATATGAACACGGAATACCGCTATTTGGATCCCGGCATTACAGTTTGACAATCGTGGGCAACCCAAGTGGTGGACCGCTCGGAGAAAACAAACTCGTATGGTACGATGAAATGTTCAGTGGTGAAATCGGTCAAATCGGTACACAATTCGACGGATTGGGGCATATTGGCACGCGGGTAGGAAACGAGGATGTGTATTACAATGGCTTCAAAAGCTCGAACTTTAGCAAACCTTATGGCCTGGAAAAATTGGGTGTGGAAAAGGCGGGGTCATTCTTCACGCGCGGCGTACTGATAGACGTGGCGGGATACAAAGGTGTCGAGCGATTAGAAGTCGGATACGTAATCACAGTGGCCGATACCGAGGGAGCATTAAAAAAACAAAATGTATCCGTGGGAGAAGGTGATGTCGTGATCTTCCGCACGGGACACGGCACCCTGTGGATGAAAGACAACGAAACATTCAATAAAGGCCAGCCGGGTATTGGAATGGCTGTGGGCCAGTGGCTCGTAAATAAAAAAATTGTAATGGTCGCAGGCGATACCTGGGGCCTGGAAGTCGTACCAGGCGAGGATGCCTCGCTGGCTTTTCCTGTACATCAACTGCTCATCGCCCAGCACGGGATTTACATATTAGAAAACCTGGACCTGGAAGAACTGGCAAAAGATCAGGTATATGAATTTGCATTTGTATTTTCGCCATTGCGCCTGAAAGGCGGAACGGGTTCTCCGGGAAATCCAATAGCCGTAAAATAGTGCCACACCTTCCAATCCCCAGTCCTCCGTAAGATCGGTTGGACTGGGGTTTTTCGATAGGAGAAATCATGGCAGAATCAAAAAAATTGGAATTTCCGGAACTGGCGGCGGCATTGCGCTCGCGGAAAATCGGCGATTTCTTAAAATTCTTTGGACCAGGCGCAATTATCGCATCAGTAACCATCGGCAGTGGAGAAACCGTGTGGGCATCGCGCAGCGGGGCGATCTTTGGCTACGCGATGTTCTGGGCATTCAGCCTGTTTTGCATCACAAAAGTCGTTCAAGTGTATTCCGCAGCGCGATATATGACACTAACCGGCGAGCACCCCATGGAACGCTGGGCGCAACTGCCCGGACCGAGGGGATTATTTCCAGCAGTTGTAGGCGTAGTAATGGTCGTGAGCTTTCCATTTTATCTCTCCAGCCTGCCCATCATGCTCGGCACGATCTCATCGTGGATATTATTTGACGACCCGGCGCGATATCCGCATTTAATCGCCCTGGTATTTATTGCATTCTTAATCCTGCTAACCCTGAAACAGAGCTATGGCCTGTTGGAAAAAGCGCAAACCTCACTCGTGGGATTGATGTTGCTCGTCATGTTAATCGCGACAGTAGCGGCAAATCCCGATTGGATTGCCGCGCTAATGGGTGCAGTAGTACCCACATTCCCGGTATATCCGGAATGGGTATCGCGCAATCCGCTATTTGCAGACCGCACGCTAATTGTCGAAATGGTCGCGTACATGGGCGTAATCGGCGGCGGAGTACAGGACTATGTGGGATATGTGGGCATGCTGCGCGAAAAAGTGTGGGGAATGATTGGCAGACGCAGCAATGAGAAGGAAACAATCCTGGAAACTCAGGAAAATCTCGAATTGGGCAAAGCGTGGTTAAAAGCACCGCTGGTCGATACACTCGTATCATTTGCCAGCGTGTTATTATTCACAGCGGCCTTTTTGATTCTGGGTGCCGCCTTATTGCATCCGCGAGAAATCGTACCATCCGGCATGGACCTCTACAACCACCAAGTCGTATTTTTAACCGCATTGCACGAAAGCGCGGGCGTCAAGACATTCCTCGCGGGACTGTATAAACTCGGCGTATTCTTCGCAATTTTTGGCACCGTGTACGGCGCGTATGAATTATACGTCCGCACCGCGCATGAAAGCATACGCGCAATAACCCCCAAATGGCGCGACCTATCATTGAACGACGTGCGAAAATGGACGCTGGGATACACCGCTATTGCAGGTGGCGCACTGGTACTATACGCCTGGTGGACAGCCACCCAGGACCCGAATGGCATAGGCTGGAACCCAATATCGATCATGACAATCCCTCTACACATCACCGGGGTACTTCTCGCTGGACCCTGGTGCTTTGCGATGATCTATATCGACCGCAAATACGTCCCACCCCCATTGCAAATGGGCTGGTTCCTCGTCGCCCTCAATATAATCTCGGGCCTGGCCTTTACCTATTTTGGCGGCCTTGCCGTGTATGAGGATATATTGGGATTAATGAAGTGAGATAACAATGTACACCACAAACAGCTTAATCGACAAAAACGCCAAACCTTATAGCCCGGACAAAATCCAGAAACTGGTCGCGCAATTTCAGCGGGATGGGTATTTGTTCTTAAAAGACGTATTAACCGAAAAAGAGGTACTGACATTGCGGGAAGCAATGGAACGTAAATATCAGGACCCCAAAATGCACGAAGCCGAAGGAGACCATATTCGGGGCATCAGTATGATGCGGATGTATGAATATGACATCAACTTCCGGGACCTGATCGCGCGAGAACCCTTCGTGAGCCTATCAGAGGCGATCCTGGGTGACGATTGCCACATGATGTCGCAAAATGCCCTGCGTTACGAACCCGGTCAGGGCGGAGGATGGCATCTGGATGACCGCGTGATTTTTCCATTACCAGACAATGTCCCCCGGCACAACAAAAAAATCCCATTGCCGTGCTTTGTGTTAAACGTACTATTCCCGCTAAGCCGGGCCGACGCCATCGAATACGGCGTCACAGAAGTGGTGCCCGGCAGCCATTATGCGGGCAGGCGACCAGACAAAACGGAAGCCCCCGAGTTTGACGGCCAGGGCCCAGTATCCATGATTGCCGACCCGGGTGATCTGTGCATGTTCCACAATCAAGTGTGGCACCGGGGATCGCAAAACAAATCCGACCAGGTCCGCTATGTAGGCTCAGTCGTGTACAGCCAGCGCATCATCGCCCAGCGGTTATACCCATTTATCGACTACCGCATGCCCGAATACGTCTGGACAGGAACCGACCCGCGCATGCAGCGGTTATTGGGACGGCATGAGAAAGGTGCTTATGGGTAATTCAGACCAGCAATTACAGGATTATTTATTTGATTTGCAGGGTTATTTACTCCTGGAGAACGCGGTATCCCAAGAGGATGTGTGCGAAATGAACCAATGGGTAGATGACCATTGGGAATATGTACACGGCAAAAGGCGTCGGGGTGCGAATGACGATTCGGGTGCGTGGATCGGCCATGTGGAAACGCATACCTACCGTGAAAAAGACGGATTGAACTTTCAGAACATCATCGAAGCTGGACCGGTATTCGAGCGATTAATCGATCATCCATCGTGGATTGACCTGGCCAAACGCTACATCAACGACGACGTAAACGGCATCTCGATCCACGAAAATTTTTTAACCGTACGCGGACCCGGCGGATTTATCTATATCCACAGTGGTGGTCACGCGCCCCGGTGCTATTTCACCTTTCGGCAACACAACACAGGCGCGTGGATGGTGGGTCAGATCAACGTACTGGTCGCATTGACGGATATAGAACCGGGAGATGGACCAACAGTCCTCGTACCCGGCAGCCATAAAAGCGCAGAAATACATCCCAGATTACTTGTCGATGACAAGGGCGTGGTGAGTTCTGGCACAGAACCCGCTGGAACTGCTGTAGGCATGAAAGAAATGTACATGAAATCGGGTGACGCGCTATTCTTCACAGATGCGGTCGCACATGGATCAGCCGAACGCACGAACAAAGGGTATCGCCGCACCGTAGTCTATCGGTATTCCCCGCGATTTATCCGCACGCGGTTTCACTACGTCCCATCGGACGGATTATTGGAACGTTTGACACCCGAACAGAAAAAAATTATCCAACCAATACCACCGCGACTACCGCCGTAGCGTATATACCTATCACCCCAGAAAGGACCACCATGACCGCAAAAGAAAAATTGAGAATCGCCCTCGTGGGATGCGGTGGCCGTGGGCTGGGGGGGCGACTCCCTGCGATTTTATTGATGTCGGATGTATTCGAACTCACCGCGATATGCGATGTAGATGGAGAAAAAGCGCGAAAAATAGGCACCGAACACGGCGTACCCGCTTATTCGCGGGTACAGGACCTGGTCGCACATGAGAAATTGGACATCGCGGCAATAAGCACACCGGCTGACTCACACCACGCCATCGGTGCATATCTGGCTGAACACGGCGTAAACCTGATCGTAGAAACCCCCATTTCCCCCACCCTGCAAACCGCAGATGTATTGATCAACGCGGTGGCACGCAACGGCGTAAAACTCGAAATAGCAGAGCAATATTGCCGGGATCCCCTTCACCTGATCAAACGACAAGCCATCGACGCCGGAGCCATTGGAGACGTACTTCGGGTCTTTGCCCTATTTCAAACCGGCGGCTATCACATCGTCAGCAGCGTGCGGATGATGGTAGGCGATGCGGCGCCCATTCGGGTAACGGGATTGGTGATGGATTCGCCAATCCCACGCGTGAATGTGAGTGAAATTCGACAATTCACCACCGAACACTGGACAATGGACCTCGTCGAGTTTGAAAACGGCGCACTGGCGATAATGTCCTACTCGTCGATGTATCACGGTCGGGCACTCGGGCGAAAAAGCCAGACATTATTCCAGGTGGATGGCACAACCGGAACAATTGTAGAAAATGAAATACATATAACCACACAAGCACAGCGATTGAGCGGAGGACGAGCCACTGCCTACCCCATCCACACAGAAACCCGAGAAAAAGACGGGGTACAGGTACTGGAACGAATGGTAATCGAAACCGATCCCCCGCTGGAGTGGGAAAATCCATGGCCCCAATACAAAACATCGCCGGGAAGACTGGCGATTGTAGAAGAAATGGACAGCATTGCTCAAGCAGTTCGGGAAGACCTGCCCACGCGCTATGACGCGCAAAGAGCGCGACGGGATATCGAAGTCCAGGTCGCAGTAGAAGAATCCGGACGCATAGGGCGAAAACCCGTCGATCTGCCATTGAAAGAACCGACAATACACGAAATAGAACACCTCGAAAAATTTAAACGGGACTACGGATGCGACCCATTTGATGTGGAAACGTGTGTGGATGTGTTCTTCCCAAAGCGATGACCAATGGAGGCATCAGACATGGCAAAAGGACAGACGTATTTTTCGGAAACAAAAGCATTAAAAGACAAAAAAACGGGCGCGGCGATCCGACAAATGACGGACCATCCCGCAATCAGCCACAACCTGTACTTTTCAAATCCATCCTGGATGCCGGATGGAAAAACCATTGTATTCACCTCATATCGCTCTGGATACCCCAACCTCTTCAAAATGGATGAGAACAGCGGGAAAATGACGCAATTGACCGATGTGGAGGGATTCGGTGGATTTGCCGCCTGCCCGGCCAAAGACGGACACCGGGTATTTTACAACACAGGTGGACGGGTTTGCGCCGTGAATATCCAGACACTGGAGGAATACATTCTGGCCGATTTTGGCGAAAGCCGCGTGGGTGGATGCAGCCTCTCGGCAAATGGGGAACGACTGGTGACATCTTTACATCATAACGGGTATTCGGCGGTAGTCGCGGTGAACACAGACGGATCGGGACACCGAATCGTCCGTGAACCCCCTCGCGCTGTGGGCCATGTGCAGGTCTGCCCGACTGATCCGGACCTCATCCTGTATTCCAGCGATATCAATCAGCGAATGTGGGAAGTGCGGATTGATGGGAGCAACGAGCGCCCGCTATTCAAACACGACAAGACCGTGTGGATTACCCATGAAACATTCCTGGGACACACCGACGAAGTCATCTTCGTACACTGGCCATACGCGTTACGGGGCATTCGGGTGGGCGAAGACAAAGATCGAAAAATCGCCGAATTCAACACCTGGCATCCATCGCCCAGCCCAGATGGATCGCGCATTGTATGCGACACCACATGTCCAGACATCGGACTGCAACTGATCGATCCAGAAACGGGGGAACACAAAGCCCTGTGTTATCCCCGCAGTTCCAATGGGGGAACGCAATGGGCCGAAACAGTCCCCGCGGACGACGACAAAGTCCAGGCCGATACCTATGGACCCCAGTGGTCTCACCCACATCCATCATTTAGCCCCGATGGGAAACGGGTCATCTACACATCGGATCAAACCGGTAGCAGCCAGATTTACGTCGTCGAAGTGCCAGATTAGACTGTATTTCTCTTGTTTTTTAATATAATTTAACACATGTTTTAGATTAATTAATGATTGGCTCCTCAGCCTTGTCAATAATCCTTATTTCCAACCTGGGGGAGGTTTGAAATGGATCAAGAACTCATGAGCAACGAAGAAAATTACTGTTTTGATATAGCTGGCTACCTTCATGTACCGGGCGTATTGAACCGCGGCGAAGTCGTGCAACTGAACCAGACCATCGACAAAGCCGGTCAACTATCGGGCATGCTGGGATGGGAAGGCGAATCGAAAAAACCATTCCGGGAACTGCTCGTCCATCCGCATCTCGTGTGGTATCTAAATCAAATTGTAGGAATCGGCTTCCGCCTGGACCGCGAGCCTGAAATCTTGTGCGACGCAACCTGCGACACCACAGCACCACTAACAGGCGGCAACGAACCGAGAATGCCGGGCATTGCGTATTACCACCAGAACGGCCAGCGTTATTGCGAAGGCGTGCGCGTAATCTGGGCACTGGAAGACGTGAACGAAGGAGACGGCGGTTTCGTACTCCTGCCCTGCTCGCACAAAAGCAATGTGGCATCGCCAGAAGACGTAACCACAGGCGAAGACGACATGGGATTGACATACCAGCCCGTGCTAAAGGCAGGAGATCTCCTGATAGTAGCACTATCCGCATTACAGGGAATGCGTCCGTGGCAGGGAGACGGACAGCAGCGACTGCTATCTTATGAATACGTGGGCAGGGGCGTAATCCGATCTGCAGGAACAGGTCCAATGACAGAGGAAGAACCGCACCCGGAATGGCACGACGCTTTAAGTGAAGAACAGCGCGCATCGCTTTACAAGCCCGGTTACAAATCCACGACACCTGCGCCGACCATTGTGACGGATGGCAAGACGGTAAAGATGGACGAATCCCGCGAGGTATTTCATCCCTCAATTTACAAACTGGACCCGGACTCGGGGATTGATTACAAAGAATTCTATTTCTGGGACTTGAACGGATATCTGGTACTCCGCGGCGTCATGGACGAAGAATGGCTGGCAGCAGCCAACGAGACCATCGATAAATTTGAAGACCGCATCGTAGTGGGCGAAGAACTCGCCCGAGGCTCAAAAAGCCTGGCTGGCACGGGAAGACCTCTCCTCTCTGGATTGCTCGAATTACCAGAACCGTATTGCGAGCCATTCCGGCAAATGATTGCACATCCCGTAGTCGAACACCGCTTGAACTGGATGGGCACCAGCGGAGGGCGGTGCGGAGGCGCCACGGCATTTTGCTCAGTCCTGGGCGGCAGCGGACACTCGCTCCACAGCAACAACGAACCGCTCTATCCGCCGATGGGCTATGTGTTTCAAAACGGGCGCAGTTATGATCAAGCAGTAACCGTAGCCTGGCAACTTCGAGACGTGGAACCCGGTCTGGGCGGATTCGCCTGTGTACCGGGCAGCCACAAAGCGTTTTATCCCATGCCGCCGGGCATCCGCACCTGCGACGACGACATGGGACTTGTGGTACAGCCAGTGATGAAGGCGGGCGACGTGCTCTTTTTTGGGGATGGGGCGACGACCCACGGTGCTCTCGCCTGGAAGAACCCCATCTCAAGACGGGGCATCCTGATCAAATACACATCCCGGAACTTCCACCGCAGCGGAGGCGACATGGTGCATCCAGAAAGCCGATGGGGCGATCTGATAGCGGGCATGAGCGATGCACAACTCGCCGTAATGAGAGGACCGGACCGCGATGTGGGCACAAATAATGTACCCCGTTTACAGGTAGAAAACGGACAGGTAGCGGTATCCTACGAGAGGGGAAGCGCGCTCTACAGCAAAGAAGCACCCACGGGACCGCTGGCAAAATAAACACAGGCGATTGGGCATGTCGAAAATAGGCTGGCATATCGGGCGCATTGCACTCGCCCTGATCTTTGGAATATTCTGGACTGTTGCATCAGTCATGGCGGATCCTTCTGCTGCGGATTCCCTCTATCTACTGGGTAATCAGGCACTCAAAGCAGGAGAAATAGACCGCGCGAAAATTTTGTTTGAGCAATCTCTACAAGCAAACAAAAAACATGCCTCAACCCACTGTGGATTGGGGCATGTATATCTGACCCAGGATCAGCTTGGCAAAGCCAGAAAAGCCTTTCGAAATGCCGAAAAATACCAGCGAAAAATGCCCGAAGCCTACTTTGGCATGGGCCTCGTCTATGCCCGTGAGAAAGGCCAGTGGGTGCGTGCCATTGATTATTTCTGTCGCGCCCTGGCCGAAAAGCCCGACTATGTAGAAGCCCAATACCACATTGGCCTGACGCATCTGAATCTCATGAATCGCGATGCCATCAGAGCTTTCGAACAGGTGGTCGAGATGGACCCAGACCATCCAGATGCGTATTACCGCCTGGGCTTTATGTATGAATACGATCTACTAAAAAAAGAAGGCGCAATAGAATATTACGAAAAACAACTGGCGGTCAATCCCGCACACAAAGACGCCATGTGGCGACTGGGACAACTCTACCGCACCCTATCCCGCACGGATCAGGCCGCCCGCACCCTGTCGCGGCTCATGCAGACTCAGGGCACAAACCAGCGGCAATACATGCTGGAACTCGCCGAAGTCTATCTGGAACGAAAAAATTACAAAAAAGCCGAAACCCTTTTCGAAACCTATATAGCTGGCCTGAGTACCAGAGAGCGGACGCCTTATGAAGATATTTCCCTACTCGCCTCAGAAAGGGAAACAGAGGCATTTAAGCAGGCAAAGGACAGACAAGTAATTCTGCAACAATTCTGGAAACGCCGGGACCCCACACCCATTACAGACGTCAACGAGCGGCGGGTCGAACACTTCCGCCGGGTAGCTTATGCGCGGGAGCATTTCGGATCGGCGGTTTTTCCGTGGGATCGACGGGGCGAAATCTATGTGCGCTACGGCACGCCATCCCACAAAAGTGCTTCCGCGAATCGGCAACGCGAATCCCATCCCGAAGACTGGGATATCAAACAGCGGCTATTAGACCGCGTAGATTGGGCAGCCGAAATACTGCTATCGGACTACGCCGCCGCTGATGGCGACAGCCTGACCCACCGCGGAGCTGGCGCAGAACGGGCACAACGCCAACTGGAAAGGCAGTTCCAGCGGCTATACAGCCGATCATCCGAGCGCAATGAAAAAAGCGAACAGATCCGAAAACGAGCCGAATCGGCGATGGCCGTGGGGGGACTGGGTGCATTTCTGGGACGACCCATCTTCCCGATCCAGGATCGCCGGGCGTGGGAATACTGGATCTATCCGGGGCTGGGAGACGGCGTAGAAATCGCGTTTCGCCAGATGCCCGGCGCACCCGATGGCGTTTTTGACTACGCCGTATTGCCCGCGGAAATGGCGACCAAAATGCGCCACCTGTGGGAACCTCTCATCCCCGAACAAATTTTGAGCAAAGCCCCCAGAGAAATCTATGTACCGGCATTTCTCGCCGAACCGCTGTATTACGCGGCCTATCCCGCCACATTTCGAGGACTGGGCGACAGCACGCGCGTGGAGATCTACTACGGATTTCCCGCCTCTGCATTGACGCGAGATGGCGGGGATGTTCGGATAAACCGGGGAGCCGTTCTCTACAATGCAAAAGGCGATCCGGTATTCAGAGCAGCAAAACGAGTAGTACTGCGGGTAGATGGAAAAACCGGGATCATTCCCGATGTAATAGCACTGGATGTAAAACCCGGATCGTACTACCTCGCCGTGCAGGCCATTGAAGAGCGGTCTGGACGCACGCAGGTCTATGGCATGCCCTTGCGGGTCCCGTCTTATCGCCACGGCAAACTCAGACTAAGCGATATCGAAATGGCGGCATCAATTGAACAGACCACCGGAGAGGGACATTTTGTCAAACAGAATTTGGAAGTCATTCCACTGGCCACGCGGCATTATACACAGCGGCATCTGGTCTATCTCTACTACGAAATTTACGGACTGAGTCAGGATGCATTCGGACAGACGGACTACCAGATCTCCTACCGCTTAAAACCGCGTTCCGGACAGTCGTTTGGCGCAAAAGTACTCGGTGGCCTGGGAAAACTGGTGGGCATAGACCAGAACGAAGAACAAATTGCGATTTCTTATGACCAGACGGGCGATGCCGACAACGTGGTCAACTATCTGGCACTTGACCTATCTGGTTCTGAGCCGGGGGAATACGTCATCGAGGTCGCAGCAATGGACCGCAAAGACGGACAAAAAGTGACCAAAACCGCGAGCTTTAAAATCGAGTGAGGGCGCAATGAAAAATCATCTTGCAATTCGACTGATTCCCATATACCTCGTCCTGATTACATACGGAGCACAGGCAGAACAGCCCTTCATAACCCTGATGACCCGGTCGGACTCTCTGATGCTGGCTGCCGATGTACGGATTGAGATGAACAGTGCGCGACACGCAATAGATCTGTTGCAAGAAGCGGTACACCTGGATCCGGAACTGGCAGAAGGACACGCTCGCCTGGGCACGGCATATCTGGAATCCCGCGAACGAAAAAAACAATGGAAAAAAGCCAGGCAGGCATTTGAAAAGGCACTGAGCTTAAATCCAGATCTCGCAGAAGCGCACGACGGACTGGGGCAGATTGCACTCTACCAGAAGGAGGATATCCGCGGGGCACGGGCACATTTTGAAAAAGCAATCGCTCTCGCGCCCCAATCGCAGAAAATACGCTATCACCTCGACCTCGTGCAACTCCTGCAAGAGGACCGATCTTTGAAACGGGCTTCTGAACGGGCACTTGAGCGCGACTCAACAGATATCGCAGCCTGCAAAATCATGGCGGAACACCACAAAAAAAAGGACGAATGGGATCGGGTAATCAACCTGTACGAACGCTGTATGCAGCAGGCCCCCGAAAACCTGGATGTCGCCTATCAGTTGGGCGTAATTTACGCCATGAACGAGCAGTTCGCCGAGTTGCGAGACCTGTTGACCCATTTGGGCAATGCAGCCGAAGAGCGCCGTTTTTTGCCTCTGATAGCCCAGGTCTTTCTCTATGAAGGCGATGGCGAACGAGCCGTACGCATCTTTCGCAATTACATCACCCTTCTCGATGCCGCAGAAGCAGCACTCTACCGGGATATTTCTTTATTGGCCTCCATACCCGAACTGGAATCCTATGCCAGAGTCACATCGGCTATAGAACGCGAAGCCTTTCTGCGCCGCTTCTGGATTCGGCACGACCTATCGCGCGTATCCGGCGGATTTTTGCGCCAGGCCGAGCACTACCGCCGGGTCTGGCACGTACGCACGCACTTTTCAAAAGCCATATATCCCTGGGACCGACGGGGCGAAGTGTACATCCGCTACGGCGAACCCGATTATCGATCAACATCCGACCGCCTGAATGCCGACATGCCGGCCAAAGCACAGCGCATTAAAGAGCGGATGGCCGTAGATCTCTACGGACCGGACGCCGTGGGCGAATTTTTCACGGGACCGGTATATCCCGTTCGCAGCAACCGGGCTTTCAGCGTCAAAGCACCCGATCCCCAGGACCTGGGTTTAACCTCGGAAGAGATCCAACTCATATTTTTGCTGGAAGACGCCCAGGATGCCGAACGTACCGAATTGTCGGAACGAGTACAGGCTGCAGACGCGGGCGAAGGCGACCAGGTAAACCGAATTGTGGATCAAGAGCAAACCCTCGCCGCACTGGGCGATGTGAACACGGGCGATTTGAGCTTCTCGCCGTCGCGGGTGCGCCAGGAGCGGTTTGTCGAGCAGGCGATGGGCTTATTCATGCCAGTCACCAACCGCGAAGACGCCAGCATTGTACCCTGGGAATCATGGGTATATACCATGGTCGCTGAGGGCCTGGAGGTCACATTTACCGACGAGTATTTTCAGGGCAATTTCGAGTTTGCACCCGTACCCACGCATGTACCCAACGAATTAAAAGAGCGTTATGTCGCCGTGCGAGACCTCACGGATTTTCTGTACCATTCTCCAGAACTGGTCGTAAACAAAATGGCCGGACGGATACCCGACTTTCACGACTTTGCCCGGGGTGCCCAACCTCTGGATTTCTGGTACCGCACGGCCAGCTTTAAGGGAAAAGACGGCCGCACACGCCTGGAAATCTACAGCGGCATCCCACCGGATTCACTGCTCAAAAAGCAGGAGGGCACATGGGTCATGCGCAGTGCGGCACTAACAGACCCCGCAGTGGATCAAACCTACCGGGACGAACGGAAATTTTTCCTCGATGAAACCTTTTTACAAACCTCTGTCGATACATCTCGGGGATGGCAAAACCTGGTACTGGATATAGCCGCCATAGAAGCACCGCCGGGAACTTATGAACTCGGCCTGCGGGTTCGGGAGGCGGAAACGCGGCGGTTTCAGATATACCAACAACAGATAATATTGGAAGACTATTCCAGAGCCGACTTGAATTTGAGCGACATCGAGTTGGCCTGGTCAATCTCAGATGAGGCACCGTCAGAAGGTGCTTTTGTCAAACAAGGTTTGAACATAATGCCCATGTCGGTATGGGCATTCCCGGAAAAACATCCGGCCTTTCTCTATTTTGAAATCTATCACCTGAGCAGAGATGAATTTGGACAAACGCATTACCGCGTGACCTATGACATCCAATCCAAAGACCTGAAAAGCCGGGGTGCCCGCGTCCTGGCTGGACTGGGTCGTTTGCTGGGGAAAGAGGAAGGGGAACAGGGCGTGAGCGTGACCTATGACCAGGTCGGAAATACCACAGAGGGCCTCTCTTATGTGGAACTAAATCTCGACGGAGCCGGAAAAGGCGACCATGAGGTGCAGGTAACCGTAGAAGATCTGGTAAGTGGCGTGCAGGTGAGGAAAAAAACGACCTTTGGGATTCGTTGAGACGCAGTAATTCAAATAATCTATCACAAAAATTATGTTACAAAATCCTATCAGTTAAACTCATCACATACAGGATGTGAGTCCGTCTTCCGCCTTGCATCCTACCTCAAAAGCCCCATCCTTACGCACACACCCTGTACAGCGTTGCAGGTTATGTGAACGCTATTCAAATCACCTTTGATTCCCATTCTGCAAAATGCAAAATTTTTTGTACCGAAACCGCTTGACATCTGAGTACAGGCGTTTTAGATTCTGGTAAGCTAATACTTACCATTATCACAATTATCATTTATATTTGTTTTTGAGTCATGCTTTTATTAGCTATAAAAATAATTAGCGTTTTACAGCAATTAACCCCACTCGCATTGAGTGGATGTCACAAGGAGGGTTGCGTATGAAACGAGGGATAATTTCTATAGTTTGTTTGATGTTCTTCGCGTTTCCAGGCAATAGCTATGGCGATGCCCATGGGCAGGACACGGGCGTAGTGGGGAAAGTTGGCCTGGGCTTGAGCGGAAACTTCAACTTTCCCGTATTCGGCATGAGTGATCGTTTCCGCGCACAGGAAGCATTCGGGCTGTATTTCACCTATGCGCGAGATGCGCGCAATACCCTGGAGGTGGAATATCACCGCACGCGCTTTGATCCCGGCAAAATTCAAGAAGCGACCTTTTACTGGCCCGAAGACAAGCCGGAGGAGTGGCAGAGAATCACAAGCCCGCTGGCGCGCAATTACATGACCGTCAATGCGTTTACGATCAACGGCCTATATCATCTGAAAGCGCGAACAGGTGGTTCGGATGGCGTGGTCGGAAGCCCCTTCATCACCTATGGCGGTGGATTTTACCACTACAAAAACTCGGTATCGGGCCTGATCTTTGCAGGACAACCGAACCTGGGCGGGGGGATCGATACGACATTGGAACTGGCGCCGTTTGACGATACGGATGTGGCGTGGGGTCTCAACGTGGGTTTGGGTATAGAGGTCCTGGCAAGTGGTCGCGCAGCAGTTGATGCGCGGGCGCGGTGGAATCTGCTGATCGGGGAATTGCGCCAGATGGAATCTTATGGCGTCGCGCGGACCTTTCCGCTGCACTATTTCGAGATCGGACTTTCGGTCAAATACTACGTGATGTAAGTGTAACGAGCAACCCTTTATATAAGGAGGCATAGAGATGATAAGAAAGTTATCGATTTTGTCCGTTGTGCTGGTCTGTATCCTGGGTGTACAGGATTGGGCACAGGCGGCAACAACGGGTAAGATAGCTGGCAGGGTAATGGATACAAAAGGCGATCCCTTGCCCGGTGCCAACGTCGTAATCACGGGAACAAACCGGGGTGCGACCGCAGATGCAGAAGGATATTATATCATCTTGCTGGTTCTGCCGGGAACACACAGCATGGAAGCCTCGCTGGTGGGGTACCAGAAGGTCGTACAGCAAGATGTAAAAGTGGTGGTGGGCTATACCTCCACAGTGGATTTCAGTCTCACCGAGACAGCGCTGGAAGCCGAAGAACTGATCGTGACGGCAGAGCGTCCACCCGTAGAGCCGGACAAGACCGCGAGCAAATACTATGTAACGGCTGACGAGATCGACTTGCAGCCTGTGGTCAAAGATGCTCGGGCGTGGGCGGGCTTGCAGCCGGGCGTACAGAAAGACGGACGGTCAGTGCGGCAGGGCAACTTTCAAATGGACGAAGGCGAACGCCGTGCGGGCTGGTACACGACAACGCCAAAGCCCATTTCACTCACCTATACTGTTGACGGTGTGCGGATGGTGAATAATGACCGCCGCGCGGCAAATATGTTCACGGGTGTGAACCGCGCATCGATCCAGGAAATCTCTGTGGTAACTGGTGTTCCAGAAGCCGAATACGGAAATATGGACGCCGGGATCATCAATATCGTGACGCGAGAGGGTAGCCGGGACTACCACGGATTCTTCGAGTATCGATACACGGTGCCCGGAAAGCGGCATTACGGCTTCAATGCCTATGACCCGATCATCCACCTGAACCAGGGCACGGGCAAGAGCCGCATCCGCCTGGACGATCCGGCCTGGTTGCAGGAAAAGGAAAATATTGGCGCCGATGGATTGCCTGGCACAGCGGATGATTCGGGACGCCTGGTGCATATCCAACCAGATGATTATACAGATGTATCGGGACATCGCGTTGAAGGATCCATTTCGGGTCCCATTGGGGACAAGACCTCATTTCACGTGAGCGCGCAGACAGATCGTCAACCCGTGCAGCGTCCCGACCCCGCGCTTCTGAGTCTGCCCAATTATCAGGTGACGGGCAAGCTGACATTTGGCGTAAAGCCCAATATCAACCTGAAGTTGGGTGGTGTGTATGGAACGAACCAGAATTTCCGCAACACGCGAGAGTCGGCACTGTCAGCCGGTCGAGACCTGTATTTACCCACGGGCATAGACGGTGCGGGCAAAGAGATCGAATGGAACTCAATGTTGTATGCGTATTTGACGCACTCTCTGTCTTCGCGCACCCTGTACGAGTTGCGTATCTCGCGTGCAGACAGCGAGCAGGACACATCGGGGATGCCCATAGAGACGTTCAATGTGCTTCGAGACCACGACAAGTGGTTTACGGCGGCACCTCGCGAGGTGCTGGACTACCGATTGAACCGTCAGACACGTCACAATTTGAAATTTGATTTTTCCAGTCAGGTTACAAAGGGGAATTTCTTTAAGGCGGGTGCCGAGGCAACGTGGTTCCAGACCTATCAGTGGGAGTCACAGAGCCGTGGAACATCGGGCAGTTATCGGGTCTGGTCGATGTACGACTACTATGCATCGGCTCAGAACCGCCTGGGTGCAGATGGTCAGATGGACTTTGTACCCGCCACGACTGTAAATGGCGTTAAACTCCCCGATTTAAGTCGAGCAAGCAATCTCGACGACCCGGCCTGGAACGCCTTTCGGGATCACCCGAGAAAGGCATTCCAGCTTGGAGCTTATGCACAGGACAAAATGGAGTTTGAGGGAATGGTCGTAAACGTGGGCGTGCGTCTGGATGCGTTCAATCACGGCGGGCAGACGCGTCCCGAACCCGTGTGGTCAGTGCTGCCCCAAAACCGCTGGTTTTCCGATGCAGATGCGTCGTTGGCGCGACAGGGTCAAACGCCCTATCCCAACAATCCGCAGTCATTCCCCACTTATGATGGTCTGAATATGTTCAAACTATCGCCGCGCTTTGGGGTATCTCACCCGATTACCGCGCGGTCTGCGATTCACTTCTCCTATGGCCGGTTCTTCGTCCTCCCGATTTTCTATTCGATGTATGGACAAACCTGGCAGTCGGCTTCGGGCCGAAGCGTAGCCGAAGACCTGAACGCGGACGGCAGATATAGCTCGTATGAGTATTACGGCGGCCTGGAAATGGGATCGACCAAGCGCGGATCGACCAATTCGCGTCCGGGCAGTACCGTGAATTACGAAGTGGGTGTCGATTGGAACTTTGTTTCGGACTACACGGCCAATGCGACGATGTTCTACCGCCGCACAGAAGACTATCTCCAGCAGAACAACACGTTCTTGCACGACCCGGTAGAGAAACAGATCAAGCGCGCGCACTGGTATCAGAATGCGTACAGCGGCGAAACGCGCGGCCTGGAATTGGCCGTGAGCAAGCGGTTCACCAATTTCTTCTCATTCCGCGCGACGTGGAGTTGGTACTGGGAGCAGAACAACTTCTACGGCGGTCGGGAGTGGGTATCCCGCTGGTATGTGGATTCGGACTTCCTGGCCAAAGACGCGTATCGCTTTAAGTTTGAAATCGATCAAACCACGGGTGAGCGCATCTGGCAACCCCTGTCGAGTGCCGAAGTCGATGCCATTGGCATGTTTGCCAACCAGTTGGTGCAACAGGAAATCGACGCCAATCGGGAATTGTGGATTACTGAAAAATTCGCCAATCAGGTGCCGGATGCACAGGTTGGATTCCCCTGGACCAACGAGCGGAATATTGCGGCTCGTATAGCTACCGTGGGGTCTGTGCGCGGTCCTGCCAACATGCGCGATGCCACAGGCGATGGAAGCATCACATTCCTATTTGCCACGCCCGAAGGATATGGTCCAGAGGTGGGCGGGAGCAAGGTGCTGAGCGATCTGAACGTGAACCTGGTACTGCGAATCGAGCCGGGCACATTCTTCCGCTATAGCCAGCCCACGCCATCTCCCTCGACTGCCAACAAGTTGATCAGGAACCAGTTGTTGTACACCAATCCAACGGCATTCCGTACGGATCTGGGCATTCAGAAGGGATTCCGGATTGGAAAATTGCGTCCGACCATATTCTTTGAGGCGACCAATTTGTTCAATGCCAAAAAGCCGCGTCCGATCCGCAGGTGGAATTTCTTCCACGATATACCCAAATACGGTCTGGCAGAGAACCAGCCCACGCCAGTGGTGGTGCGGGACAACAACCAGATCTGGGATCAGTGGAACAGCTACACGAATCGCACCCGCGAGATCTATTTCGGCGTGCGCACGAGCATGTAAACCGGTGGGTCGGGGAATCAGAACATGTTCCCCGATCCTGGCGCCTCTATAAGGAGTGAATTTATGTTTAGACAAATGATTGGTAAGGCGCTTGCGGGCATTTTTCTGACTGGACTATTTGTGACAGGAGTTCAGGCGGTGGATGAGCCAGTGCCAATGAAACAGATTGACCGGTCAAAGCTGTCGGAATCGTTTCGCAACACAGGACAGCAGGGCGGAACATTTGCCCTGGGGTCGGAAGGATATGTGGCGCGGGAAAACGGTTCGATGACATATCCGTATATTTATACGGGATCTTCGACATCGGGCAGTTTCGGCGGTCGAGACCAGGACTACGACAACTCGAAGGGCCAGGGGGTGTGGATACTCGCGCGGGATGCGAATGGGAACACCTTTGTCACATCCTCGGGACCAGTGTCCAACACCGGAGATGTGGAGCAGGTGGTGCCAGACCTGACGCCTGGATCGGGCAATTTGCGCTTGCGGAACGGGCAAGATCCGCCGATCGTAGCCGCCCGACTGGGGTATGACACCCAGGATGCCAACGTGTGGTTCAACACGGACCGCGGCGGGATTACCGAGCAGTCCAAGCCGATTTCCGACGAGCCTGTGGAAGTGGATAATTACCGCGAAAACGGATCCTATACGCTACCCCAGTTCGATCACTTTCCAGAAGAGACCGTGATTACGAGATGGCGCAGCAATACGAATATCGAGCCAGACGGGACCGGGATGACGATGACGCGGACCGCGTATGGATGGAGCCATCCGGATTACGACGATTTCTTTTTTGTAGAACTGGTCGTAGAGAATACCTCTAACCGATCCTATGAAGAAGTTTACATGGGGTATTTGAACTACTTCAGCGTGAACAAGCCCGGGCACTCCTATCGCAAGTGGAACGGCTACTGGTTTTCCGAGCCGGGGCGGCGCCTGGAAGACGACCGATATCAGTTTACCGAGGCCGCCAATTACGGTGGGAAATACCGCGGTAAGAAGGTATCGTATCAGTACGATGGCGATGCGCCCACCAGTTCAAACAACGACATGGGAGAACCCCGGTTCGGCGCAGAGGCTATTGGCGTGATCGGGTATCGCGCAGAGCAAGAATTGTATTCGCCGCAATACATAGGCTGGGGACCTGTAGATCTGACACCGCCCTTTATCAACGACCCGGACGTCTATGTGTCGATTACGGGCACGGCAATGGGAGGCGAGGATATTCCCAGCAATCAGCCCGCTTTTGCACACTGGTGGAAACGCCGAAGCCGTACGAATATCGAGTTTGAGCCGCATGAGACAATTGATACGGTTGATGAATTGTGGAAGAAATTTATCACCCCGGGCAAGCCCTATGACGACAACCCGATTGAGGGTGGCCCAAACCCCGATGAGCGAGAACTGCAGGAACAATTGCACTCGCAGATGTTCGGTCCCTGGAAATTGGTACCGGGCGACAAGGCAAAGATCGTGGTGGTTTTTGCCGCGGGTATGGCCGCCGAAAATGCGGGTCCGGGCGGTGAGCCGATGGACTTCCGCCTGTGGGCAATGACGCCAGGCGCGCAGGCACAGGTGCCAGGCGGCGAGGATATTTTGTTCAACCACATTGACCGCGCGCGTCAATTGTACGCAATGGGATTTGACCTGCCCAATCAACCGCCAGATGTGGAATCAATTTCACGCGCCGAAACCGACCGCGCTGTTTTGCTTCGCAGCAATGCAAATGGCAACGTGGAACTGTCCTGGAGCGACGGTGCCGACGATGCGGTGCATCCGGATTATGCGGGTGGCGAGGCGCAGGATGTGGCCGGTTACAAAATTTACGGGAACACGGCGCTGATCCAGACAGATCCCGTGCAGCATGCTGGCGCGCCTTCGGGCCCGTGGAATCTGATCGCCACAATTCAGGCAAAAGACCCGAGGTATTACGATGCATCCACCGGGATTTATACTTTTGCCGATGAGAACTCTGTTACGGGATTCGGGTATCGGTATAATATCGTAACCTATGCCAATGGGCACGCGAACTGGGAAAACCTGAATGCGCAGAAAAACGCGATTCCAGGCGCGCAAATGCCCGTCCCGACAACACTTGCAGATCTGCCCCCCGTGGTTCAGAACCACATCCGGGCAGGGACCGAGTCGAGCCATATTGTGACGGCTGCGCGACACAACACAAGCGGCGGTCAGTTTACGCCTGTTGTGGCTGCCTCAGATGGGTTCGACGCCTTAGAGGAAAAAGTGCTTGTCGTGCCAAATCCGTGGAAGGACGACGGCGTGCATTCCTTTGGGGCACAGGGCGACAACAACAAACGCATGCGATTTACCAACCTGCCGCGTCTGGCCCGAATTTCGATCTTCACGGCTGCCGGAGACCTGGTCATGGAGATAGTACACGATGGAACTCGCGGCGCGCAGCACACGGCAGAAGTGAGCTGGTCTCAGCGAGCGCGTTCTGGCACGTCGTATGCATCTCCGGGGATTTATTTCTTTGCCGTAGAATCGCTGGTACCCGGACAAGAAGGCAAGGTTCAGACGGGCAGTTTTCTGATTATCCAGTAAGACCGACGGGAGGGGCGAGCACTCTGTTCCGCCCCTCTACAAACAAAGGAGAGTAGATGTGAAACGATTAACTATTTATACGATGCTCCTGGCCGTCGGGCTTTTGGGGTCAGACGCCTGGGCGCAGGACTACAAGTTGCCGTCCGGCGTGCGCGCGGGTCAGCATCGGACAAAAGAGTTCCACGGAACCGGGCGGGCTTCGTTCCACGCATTGAAGGTGGGGCAGAGCGCGCGAGCAGCCGCAATGGGCGATGCATTTACAGCCGCAGCCGACGACATCAATGCGATGTTCTGGAACACGGCGGCATTGACCCATATCGAGCGATTCGAATATGCCCTGGGATATACGCGCTGGATGGTAGATTCGAAATTCTTCAACGGTGCAGTCGCCTGGCGGTACGGCCAACAGACCTTTGGGCTATCCGTCGTTCAGTTTGACGCGGGCACCTCTCGCGAGACCACGCCTCTGGATCCACAAGGGCGTTTCACGCGGGATATATCGGCCGGCGATATTTTCATAAACTTCGGTTATGCGTACAAGATGACGGACAAATTGTCGCTGGGCGTGTCAGTAAAGTGGATTCAAGAGACGCTGGACCAGGACAAGATCAACAGTGCCTCATTCGACTTTTCCAGTATTTTTTACACCGGATTTGGCAGCTCGCGCCTGGCCATGACGCTTCGCAACTTCGGCAAAGACCAGGAACTGGTAATCCCCGGCTCCCTGCCGCAGGGCACGTCAATTGCCCAGCCTTTGATCTACACCATCGCTTTGGCGATGGAGCCTTACGGACGCAAAGGAGACCCCACGTATCTGACCGTAGCGGCCGAGTTGATACATCACATCGATGACCGCGAGCGCTGGCATGTGGGCGGCGAATTGTGGGTAGCCAACACGCTGGCACTGCGCGCCGGTTACCGGGGTCGGTACGACCTGGGTACCTGGACACTGGGCGGCGGCGTCCAAAAGGATTTGGGCGTGGGACGGAAGATCGGCGTCGATTTTGCGTATATAAGTTTCGGCGAGCTATTTGATCCGCCCCTGCGCGTATCCATAACCGGATCCTTCTAACGGACGTTCTAAATCGAAAAAAAACGACCGGTGAGTCCTGTACTCATCGGTCATTTTTTTCTGGATTATGTATCTGCGCCAGTCCTCTGGCCGCGTCCTCAATGCCGGGCCAAATCCGCAGTGCCCGCTGGAAAGCGCGCCGGGCCAATTCAGTATTTCCCCGCCTCATATAACACCATCCGAGAAACGAATGCACATAGGGATCAGTCGCCCAGACCTCTTTGCTCGCCTGTTCGTATTCGGCAAAAATGGCCTCATAGCGCTCGTAGTCCTGGCCCGTGAGATGGTATGCCCCCAGATTTTCGACAGCCGGCACAAGAGCCAACCGCACGAGGCGGATCGGATCGTCTAACAATGGAACCAACGCGGGCACAACCCGCGCCTGACCGATCAAACCCAGACCTTCTACCGCCTTTGCACGGATGAGTGGATGCGAATCTTTTAAAGCATCGAGGAGCGCAGGAACAGCCTGCGAGGATCGGGTGCGTCCCAGAAGCAGAGCCGCAGAAGCCCGCCGCATGGGATTATTGGACAGATCGACCAACTCGTCTTTCAGAGGAGATACAGCCATTGGATTTCCCTGTCGCCCCAGTGCAACAGCCGCCGTTTGCAAAAGATAATCATCCTGTTTCCCCCACCAGGCTTCTGTCTTTTCCACAGCCCATTCAGGCGTGCGATCCCCGTGGCATTCGCCACAGGCATTTGGGATACCAAAGCGCACCGTATTCGCTGGAACCGGGGGCGCAATGCGATGGTCAAACACGCGCACCCGGCGCACTTCTGGGATCGGGGGCATATGGCAATCTACACAGGCGATGTGCTGCTCGTGGCGGCTGTGTTCACCTGGCTGTATATCCCGATGACACTGCATACATATACCGTCGAAATCTGCCCTTGTCTTCTTTTTCACCTCCGGACCATGCGAGGGGTGACAGGTCAAACACGTCACTCCGCCCTCTGTATAACAGGGACTGAGCGTGAGCGCCGTATAATTATACGCGAGATGCCGGTAGCGACCATTGGGCCACATACCTTCAAAATCCAGAACAACAGGTTCGTAAAAATCGTAAAAATTGTCGCCGGGTCGATAGCCCAGTTTCAAAATGCGCTTCGTCGCGTGGCACTGCGCGCAAAGCTCTACGGATTGTTCTGAGGAGAGCATTCTCAAATTCACCAGCGAAGTATCCTGCATACCGGCAGCATCGGCATCTGTCAGTGCTCTCTCCCAAAACGCGACATGGCCCTGCCCGGGACCGTGACAGGTCTCGCAATTGATGCTCAAATCTACCCAACGGGAATCATAAGTACCCGCATCGGGATCGTAATTGACCTCAATCTGACTGGCGTGGCAGTCAAAACACTGCGCGCTCCAATTGCGTCCAAAATGCATCCAGAAAGACGTATCGCGGGGATCTAAAGGCTGTTCGGACGGCGAGGCAATAATACCTTCAACGGGATTGTACCAGACATTTCTGCGAACATCGAAATAAACCGGAAGAATTTGCAAATGGCCTCCGGGAAGCTCAGCGATGTACCACTGCGTATCCCGGTCGCCAATCGTGTATAGCACCTCGTGGGTACCTTGCGCCCCATCAGCCCCCGGCGTCGTAATAAAATAGCGACCATTTTGAAGGCTCATCGTTGAGGTAACACCGCCGAAAGTATAGGTATTATTTTTTTTAAAATCGCCCTTAACAGTCTGCGAAGTCGCTTCTTGCATAGAGGTCGCATGGGTAGTGCGCTGCCACTTTTGATACGCTTCTATATGGCAACCCACACAGCGATGTACGCCGACGAACTCCGTAGATACATCGGGTTTTGAGGGCTTGCACGCCAGACAAACGCCGACTATAAGAATACCTATTATTTTTTTCATCGGCATATTCCTGTCACAGAAAACGGATGGGAGAATCCCTTGATTTTATCCCATAAACAAAATATCATCTCATATGGCAGGCGTCACGCAAAAACTGGAGATATATAGATGCGTCTGTATCTGCTACTCCTGGTCCTGATAATCGGATGCGATTCTGCGAAAGTGCATCAAGTGGGCGAAGCCGTACCTGCAAATCGCGCGACCCGGATCAAAGAAATCCTGGATCGTCCATCTGCATTTCTCGAACAGCGAGTAGTACTATCGGGCCGCGTGGGACAGGTATGCCAGCACATGGGATGCTGGTTTGTACTACAAGACAATACTCAGCATATACTGATTGACCTGGAACAGGGACGGACCATAACCGTCCCCCGCAATATCTCTGGCGACTCCCTGCGCGTCGTAGGCGTAGTAAAACGCATCGCAGGCGATCTGCGCCTGATGGGAAAAGGCGTAGAAATCTATCGCAAAAGGGCGTGGATTTGGTCATTTTTCAATTTATAAGCGTCGTCCTGAAAGAACTGCGGCGACACCGCACGCGAAGCGCTCTAACCATAAGCGGCGTAGCCCTATCCGTATGCGTACTGGTCAGCCTCCTGGGCCTGGGAACCGGATACCGCACATCCCTCATCCACAGCATTGACCGACTGGGCTATCACGTACTGGTCACCTCAAAAGGATGCCCCTACGAAGCCGCGACCCTGTTGATGCAAGGTGGGGTAATACCGATGTACATGGATGAAGCTATCCACCGTGAAATTCTTCGAGACGCCGATGTGGCGACCACGACACGGTTATTTCTCGGATCGCTTCCCGTACACCGGGAGGGATTTTCCCTGATAACGGGAATAGAAGACAGCTTTCTGGAAATGAAACCCTGGCTAACCTTCCAGCGGGGCGAATGGTTCAACGAAAGCGCGACCGACGAGGTAATACTGGGATACAGCGTAGCGGCGTATTATCGAAAAAACATCGGGGACGATTTTCCGCTCAAGGGACTGGGACAAACATTCCGAGTACGCGGGATTTTTGACCGCAGCGGAACGCAGGACGACGGCACCATCTTCGTGCCGCTTGAGGTAGCGCAACGCCTCTTCGACAAAAAGGAGAAACTCACAGGCATCGGTGTAAAATTAAAAGACCTGTCCAGAATAGACGGATTTTCGGAACGCGTATTCGAAATACCCTCGGTACAGGTTATCACCATGGCGCAGGTCCAGCGAACCCTTCTCGACCTCCTGGGCACAGCGCGGTTTTTCATTGGAACAGTCACCATCGTAGCCGTAGCAATTGCAGTACTCGGCGTAATGAACACCATGCTAATCGCAGTCTTTGAGCGAACGCGAGAAATCGGCGTAATGCGAGCAATTGGCGCATCCCGGGGCGATGTATTTGCATTGATCTGTGCAGAGGCACTGACAATCTGCACCATAGGCGGAATCGCAGGTGGCGGAATAGCGGTCCTGGGCAGTCGCCTGGCATCTGAAGCCGTGCGTGCAATCCTCCCATTTGCCCCCCCAGGCATACTGGTGCAAATTGATGGGACCTTCCTTATAGGTGGCGTTGCAATGGCAGCAGGCATGGGCATACTGGCTGGAATCATACCGGGGTGGCGGGCTTCCCGCCTGCATCCCATTGCGTGGATGCGCTGAAATGTCGGCTATTCTCGCACAGGGCCTCACCCGCATATACCGCCGTTCAGCCGAAGAAATCGCAGCATTATTCGGTGTAGATCTGATCGTAGAACCCGGCGAGTTTGTAGCCATCACAGGCGCGTCGGGCGCGGGAAAAACAACCCTGTTGAACCTTCTGGGCTGTCTGGACCGGCCCACATCGGGCCTTTTGAAATTACTGGATCGAGACGTGAGTACTTTGCGCGGCAAAGACCTGGAAACCATGCGTCGGCAACACGTGGGATTCGTATTTCAAGACTATTGCCTGGTCCCCACATTGACCGTCGAAGAAAATGTGGCACTCCCCCTCCTCTTTTCCCGTGCACTGCATCACCACAATCGGGTAAGAGACTTGCTGACACGCGTGGATTTGCAGCACCGATCAGATCACCTGCCTCGAGAACTATCGGGAGGCGAACAGCAACGGGTAGCCATTGTACGCGCACTCGTAAACAACCCCGAGATCTTGCTCGCAGACGAACCAACTGGCAACCTGGATTCAAAACGGGGGAATGAGATTGTGGCATTGTTGCGGGATATGAACCACACCGAAGGAGTGACAATCGTGCTATCCACGCACAACCAGAATCTGGCAAATCGAGCAGATCGACAGATAAAACTCGCAGATGGACGGGTGGTCTGACATGATTGTACTCCTTCTGTTACTGATTGTCCTGTCAATCGGATGCAGTGAACAAAAAGCACCTTCTCCGGGCATGCGGATGGATTATACCACGCATCTCCAGCAGGGAATAGAAAGCATGCGGCGGGCGCAGCACGAAGCTGCCGAAGCCGAGTTCCGCCGATGTATTCAAATCGACTCGACGCAAAGCGCGGCCTATCTCCACCTGGGCAAAATACTCGCAATTCAAAACCGCCCCGAAGCAATAACCACGTTTGAGCGAGCAGTAGCCCGCAATCCGGATGCAGTCGAAGCGCGAACATGGCTCGCGCGGCTTTACCGATCACAGCGGGAACCCGCCCGAGCAGCAGCGCAATTTGAAGCAGCTCTTGTGAGACAACCCCTCATGCTGGACGTGCGAAAAGAATACGTCACCTATTTGCTGGGCGGAGAAACCATCTGGTTTGAAAATCAGAAAATGGGAAGCAGCGGACAAATCCTGCCCCTGAACGATTCCCGAATCTTACTGGAACGCGCGTTTCACCACGCCGATAAATTATCCGATAACGCCATAAACGATGCAGAAGCGCGCTATCTGGCTGGCCTCGCCCTTCTGAGAATGGGGGATTACGAAGCGGCAATTGAACGCTTGAAAGTAGCGATGCAAATGCAAAAGGACCGCCTGGACCTGCGCGTACCGGATCGGCTGGGCGTGGCCTATTACCGCGCGGGACAGTATCGAAAATCAGCCGAAACATTCTTAAATTTGCTGCGCGCCCTGCCCGAAACAGACGAATGGTTTTTCCGCACCCAGTGGAATCTGAAACAAGCCTATGACAAATTCGGCGGTTATCCCTGGTCGTTGTGGTCCTATTATCGCTTCGACCAGCGCCCCGAATCCACAGACACACCCCTGCCCGTGCGCTTTACAGATGTAGCCCGCGACCTGGGCGTAGCCAAATTGGACGGAGCCGGGCCAAGTGCCTGGGGAGACATCGACGGCGATGGCGACCTGGATCTGCTGGCGCAGGGATGCGACACGTACCTCGCATTTTACCGCAACGATGGAACGCGATTTGTGGATATCAGCAACCAGATCGGCCTGAAAGACGTGGATTCGGGATTTTCGGGAAATCTCGTCGATTATGACAACGATGGCGACCTGGACCTCTACATCACCCGCAGCGGGTGGTCCGGGCCCGGGCCAAACGCACTCTACCGCAATGACGGCGGCCAATTTACCGATGTATCTGCAGCTTCGGGCACAAATGACGGGGGATCGGGATTTGTCTCCCTGTGGGGCGATACGGACAACGATGGCGACCTGGATTTATTTATCGCAAATGGCATTGCCGGGGACGGATCCTCAAACGCGCACTACCGCAACAATGGAAACGGAACCTTTGTCGAAACCACAGACGAAGCGGGCCTTCATTTTGACCTGGGCACGGTAGGCGCAGCCTTTGGCGATTATGACTTAGACGGCGACCTGGACCTCTTTGTAACCGGCTTCGAGACGCCCAATGCCCTATATCGAAATCGCGGAGACGGCACATTTGTCGATGTGGCGCAAGCCTCCAACGTCGCCGGAAGCGGCACGCTTCGGGGCTATGTATCGTTCTTCTTCGACTACGACAACGACGGCGACCTGGACATCCTGACCACCTGCCTTGCCGGATTCAAAGAGAGCTTAGAGGGACAGCGGATCGGCTATACCGCGCCCACCGACCCGGCCTATCCAACGCCCAAGCTATACCGCAACGAGGGCCAGGCCGAAGGCTGGCGCTTCACAGATGTATCCTACGAAGCGGGATTCATCTACGCACACGGCGTAATGGGCGGCAATGTGGGAGATATAGATAACGACGGGTACCTGGACGTGTACTTCGGGACGGGCGATCCGGACCTGGGACGCCTGGAACCAAACCGGTTTTATCGCAACAATGGGAACGGGACATTCACAGATCTGACCAAATACGCGGGAATGGGACACCTGGGCAAAGGACACGGCATCACATTTGCCGATTACGACGCAGACGGCGACCTGGATGTCTATGCACCGCAAGGCGGATGGTACCACGGAGACCTATTCGAAAATGCACTTTACCGCAACGAGTCGGAAAATCAGAATCGCTGGTTACAGATCACACTTCAAGGACAGCAAAGCAATCGTTTTGGCGTGGGCGCAAAATTGCGCCTGACAGTGGGAAACCGCACCCTGTTCCGGGAGGTACCCGGAAGCGTCGGATTCGGATCAACCGACCCCTATGCGATCCATTTTGGCCTGGGAGATGCCGACCGCGCAACGCGCCTGAAAGTGATCTGGCCCAGCGGAACAGTGCAGGTCGCAGAAAATCTGCCCGCAGGACAAATTGTGAATATCACAGAACCCATGCCCTGAGAGATGGGGTTTGCGAATATGGCTTCGGCACCGGAACCTAAAAGAAAAGCATCAACAGCATCTGAATCGCTCACCATTCGGGCTTTTGTACTGGGGCTGATCACAATTGCGGGCATGTGTTTGTACGCGACCTACTTCGGGCGAAATCTGATGAAAAGCTTCGTGCCCGTTACCGCGTTGCTGCCACTGGTATTGTGGGTGGGGATCAACACAGTATTAAAGCTAATTTTGCCTCGCTTTGCCCTGTCGCGCACAGAGGTAATGGTGATTTTTGGAATGGTCTGGATGGTAGGTACTGCACCGGCAGTGGGCTGGGCCGGGTACTTGATCACAGATATTTCGGCACCATCCGCTTTTTCTTCACCGGAAAACCGATTTTGGGAGGTCGTGGGAGCCTATATGCCCCGCTGGCTGTTTTTTGAGCCGGGAGATATGGTAGTAGAAAAGCTGTACGTGGGGCTGGGATCAGAGGAATCGATTCCGTGGCGCAACTGGCTAACCCCGCTGTTCTGGTGGTTTGCCGGAACTGTAGCACTGGTAATGGCTGGCTTTTTTGCAAGTGTGTTATTTTACAAACAGTGGGTAGAACGAGAACGGCTGACGTTTCCCCTGGCGACAATGCCCCTGGAACTCCTTCGGGAAGACCCCTCACACCGATTGCCCATCGTGTTCCGAACGCCCGTTTTCTGGATGGGTTTTGCGTGTACAGCCGGCGTAATTTTCTGGAATATTGCCGGATATTTTATTCTCACAATTCCGCGCATTGGGATCTACGATCACTACTTGACCAAAGCCGTGCATATCGGGCGCGATTTTCCGACCTTATACCTGAGGATTCAGCCCCTTTTGATGGGACTGGCCTACCTGTGTCCGCTAAATATACTGCTGAGCGTGTGGACCTTTTTTGTGCTCAATATTTTCAAACAAGCACTGATGGATCGAACGGGATTTACAGTGGGCATGCAGGGGCAGGCGGCAACCTCGGGAGAAATTCGGATGCTGGAGGCGCACGGCGCACTGGTATTTCTCGTGGTCTGGTCGGTCTGGGTAGCCAGAGGACATCTAAAAGAAACCCTGCAAAAGGCATTATCAGACGACCGGAGCAAAGACGATGGAACGCCCGTGACCTACCGCACGGCCTGGCTGGGATTCAGCGCGGCATTTGCATTTCTCACAGGCTGGATGATATCTCTGGACATGAGACCCGTCGCGGCTCTGCTACAGCTTTCACTGTTTTTCGTGATCTACTTTGGCGTGACCAAATACGCGGCAGCCACGGGATTCGTATTTCTATCTCCCCAGGGGCAAAAAGGAGGGCCGATACTAAAGACGCTTCTCGGAACAGCCAATTTTTCTCCCTCTGACCTGACGGGAATAATGGTATTAAACCGCGGCGGACTGGCCGCGCATTCGGGTCGAATGCTGTCGATACCGGCCATTCCACATTTTTTTCGGCTATTGCAACAAGCCCTGAAGCGCCGTTTTCTGGTGGTATGTGCTCTGCCCATCTCTCTGCTCGCCGCCTTTGCCGTAGCCTGCGGTGCCCAGCTTTATTTGTGTTATACGGAAGGCGGCCTGAACGCAGCCTACATGTACGATTGGACCGTAATGCTGAGGCAGGTAGGCATAATTGAGGGGACAGAACCCACATATTTTGATTTTCAGAAACTGCTGGTCTGGCTATTCGGGGTCGGAGAAGCGGGACTGCTGACATTGCTGAATACCAGGTTCGCTTCCTGGCCGATTCACCCGGTGGGACTCGCCTTCCCGAGCCATACATACGGATTCGCTATCTTTCTCGTATGGCTCGTCAAAGCACTGACCCTCAAATTTGGAGGCGTAGGACTTTACCGGCGATCGATGCCATTTTCCTATGGAATAGTAGTGGGATACCTGTTGGGCGTGGGCGTATCGAGTGTCGTAGATGCGATCTGGTTTCCCGGAAGTGGACACTTTGTACACGGGTGGTAAGCCTATTCTTCAATGACCAGAATCTGATTCGGAGACAGATTGCTCAGAGTTTGGGTGCGTCCAGAGGGCCACCAGATATCCAGACGGTCAATCTGTTTGGCATCGCCCAGCCCGAAGTGGAGGCGCGAATCCCCCGAAGAGAGATATCCGGATTGGCTTCGCACCTCTCGAGATTGGGTACGGCCACCTGCGGTAAGGGTGACGCGAGCACCAATCGCACTGCGATTCGCGCCCTTTAGCTCAACAATAACCCATGGATAGGCAGGCGAGGTATCATTCCTGTAGAGATGCGGACGGGCATCGGCGACGAGCACAACCAGATCCAGATCACCGTCGGTATCTATATCGCCCAGTGCCGAACCCCGGCTGACAGCAGGCGAGGTGAAACCCGCTGATTTGGAAACGTCTTCAAAAACACCTGCGGTATTGCGGAAAAACTGATCGGTCTGAGGGTAGGACTCGGCAGAAGAAAAATCCGATACATTGGGAAAAATATGACCATTGGCGACAAAAAGATCCAGATCGCCATCGCTATCCGCGTCGAAGAGATGCGTGCCAAAGCCCAGGGGAAGAGTACTCGGTCCCACAAGACCCATGCGGGCACTGGCCTCGGCAAAAACACCCAGTTCTGCGTGGTGATAAAAAGCATTTGACTCATAGGAAAAATTGGTAACAATGAGATCGATACGCCCATCGCCATCCACATCGCCAGCATCCACGCCCATGCCAGCCTGTGGACGGCCCGAAGCACTTGTGCTCACACCCGCTTTGTGACCGACTTCAGTAAAGCGGTCGCCATCGTTTCGGTAGAGAAAATTGGGCGTCGTATCATTGGCGATATAGAGATCGGTATCGCCATCCCGGTCGTAATCCAGCGTGAGCACGCCCAGACCTTTGCCCCTAGGATCGGCGATTCCGGCCCGCTGAGAAATATCTTCAAATGTGCCGTCGCCATTATTCAGGTACAACAAATCGGGAGCACCTCGAAACCGGTACGGCGCGCAATAGGTCCGCACACCACTGCGTTCACACACCGGCTCTCGGGCGGGATCGTACGCGAGATAGCGCACCACATAGAGATCCAGATCCCCATCGGCTTCAAAATCGAAAAAAGCCGCCCCCGCGCTCCATCCGCCTGCGGCTACATTCGCCTGCCGGGAAGCGTCTTTGAAAGTGGCATCGCCATTGTTCACATACAGAATATTTTCGGGATAGCCAGTAACATAAAGGTCCAGGTCGCCGTCATTGTCTATATCGCCCACAGTACAGCCCATGCCATAGCCTCGCCCGAGCGCACCTGAAGATTCGGTAATATCAGTAAAGCGAATCGTTTCATCCGTATCATTGCGATACAGCGCATTGCTACCCTGAACCGGTTGCCCGGGCAGATTGGCACCATTGACAAGATAGAGATCCAGATCCCCATCGCCGTCCGCGTCGAAAAGGGCACAGCCAGAACCCATCGTCTCAATATAGTGCCATCCGCCCCTGGCTCCGGTACTGTGGACAAAATGGACACCCGCCTTCTCCGCTATTTCAGTAAAACGGATAGTACCGGCGGCAACAGAATGGGGCGCGCAAAACAGGAACAGGAACAACGCAACGCGAATCATGGTCATTGCCCCTCTTCCATGCGGCGGATAAAATCACGGATGAGATTTGCATCGGGATGATCCGGACGAAGCCTGAGAACCTTCCGAAAAGCGGGCAGCGCGTCTTCCGGACGATTCGCCCGCAGGCATGCCAGGCCGAGGGCGTGCTGAATATCGGCATTCTCGGGACTGAGACTGGCGGCTTTGCGATAGGTATCAATCGCTTCGTCCAAAAGCCCGGCATCCTCAAAAGCGCGGGCGCGGTTCAGATAGGTACTGACCTGCTCAGGCTGCTTCTGCAACCGCGCAATCTCGCGGGCAATAGCCAGAGAATCGGGGTGTCCGGGACTGAGTCGAAGACCCGTTTTGAGAGCAGATACAGCCGCGGTTTTTTGCCCGGTATGTAAATAAACCATGCCCAGACCGAGATGCGCGTCTCCATCGTCGCGTTTGAACTCAATGGCTTTTCGGAAAGCCTGAATCGCATCCGCATACTGTTTCAAATAAGCCAGAGCCTCGCCCAGATAGCGGTGGGCATCGGCATTTTTGGGCGTCAGGCGCACAGCCTCCCGAATGGATGAAAGACCCTGCTCATAGCGCCCCACATCCAGTTGCAGACTGCCCAGAGATAAGTGAATATCAGCCAGATGGGGATTGAGACGCAGCGCCTCTCGAAAAGCATTTTCCGCCTCTTCAAAACGCCCGGCATTTCGATAGGCAATACCCATATTGTGATAGATGAGCGGATCTTGCGGATAGATCCGGCGGGCAGTGTGCAGCGTGCGAATAGCCTCCTCAAAACGCCCAGCCTCAGTATGGGCAATGCCCAGGTTAAAGTGCAAATCGGCATAATCGGGATTGAATTGAGCCGCCTGTTTGAAGGCAGCGACCGCTTCATCATAGCGCCCCAGTGCCTCATAAGCGCGCCCCAGGTTAAAATGGGCATCGGCATGCTCTGGATTGTGCGAGATGGCTCGCTCTAAAACTTCGGTCGCCTGATCGCGATGCCCCATCTCGATATAGACAACGCCCAGATTGTAGTGGGCATCGGCATTTTCGGGAGATTGGCGAATCGCCTCTTTCAGTGCGTCTTCTGCGCGGGTGAGGGATTGCGTATTGGCCAGGGCAATGCCCAGCGTCAGATAAGCAACCGCAAAATCGGGCTTGAGACGAACCGCCGTGTGCAAAGGCGCAATAGCAGCCTCGTGATTGCCCTGAAGATGGTGTAGAATACCCAGATTGTAGTGGGTAATGGGATCATCGGGCTTGAGACGGATCGCATCTCGAAACGCAATAGCCGCGTGATCAGGCTGCCCCAAACTGGCGTAAGCCACACCCAGATTGTAGCGAGTCAGTGGATCATCCGGCTTGAGGCGAACAGCGGTTTGCAAGGCACCGAGCGCCTCTTTGAACCGACGTTGCGCGACAAAGAGCAAACCCAGGTGGCTGTGGGCATCGGCATAATCGGCATCCTCGGCAAGGGCGCGGTCGAGATGATCGCGCACAACATCCGGATCCTCGGCATTGCCAGTCAGCATACTCCGGGCGCGCACCCAGTGGGCATAAGCCTGAACCGAACGGGTGGGTCTGCGAAGAATCGCCTCCCATTCGATATCGGTAGCACTGAGAGCAACACCGTCCAGGAAGTGGCGAATCACGCTATCCTGCAGGGCAAACAGGGAATCGAGCGGACCTCCCACCTCGCCCAGTTCCAGAATATCATCGGTATCAACCCGCAAAACGCGGGCGGAAATTTGAAGCTGGTCTTTCTGCAGCCTACAGGCACCGTACAGAACCAGTGTTGCACCTGCCGACTGGCCAATTTGCACAGGCGTCTGATATTTAGACAGAGCGGCATTCAGCCGATCAGAATCGACCATTTGCAGTGCCGACACGCGGCGGAGCTTATCCGACAAACTCCAGGCCATACCCTCCGAGAGCCAACCGGTATTCGCCTCTTCAAAAGGCAAAACCGCGACCACCGGGCGACTGTGAACCGATAGAGGCATTAGCAAAATCAAAAATAAAATAATGACGCGCATGAAAAGCTCCTGAACAGTTCAATCCACAATCTAAGGCGTGTATGCAAAAAATGCAATTACTGCCTTACCTGAAGAGAGACCAGCGCGAAAAAACAGCGATTCTATTTTGGTTTTTTGTTATACTTTATAAACGCCTTGCGAAGGATCACATCTCTTGTGAACACGACACAATGAAAAATTATCATTTTTATTGTCACTTTGCAAAACCAACAGGCGCGTTGTTTTGACTTCAACGCGCCTGTTTTTTCTTGCCTGGTGTTCATTTCCGGATACCACTGTATCAAAATCGGACACTTGTCGAGAAGTCGCAGACAGACGATTTTTTGTATCCAGCGATAATCTCCACTATTCATTAAAACAGTTTCTAAAGTGTATAATTTTGTCGCGGGTTCTTTTTGACAAATGTATAAAAAATTATACATTTCACAAAAAATTATGACTTCTAATATTTAAAACATAAAAATTTTATCCCTCTGTTTTTCAACCATTTGAGCGTCTTTGAGTGCTTTCTTTTATTTTGAACGAATTTATGGCACGTATTTTGCATATAAAAAGCGAAGAGAATAGCAGATATTCAAGTATCCCGCGTAGTTCCAAATGCTTTTAATTCTACAATATTTGTGATCCCTGGCCGCTTCGAGAAGTTGTCCTGAACCAGCGATGGCAAATTCGGTTATTTATTGTTTGTCCTGATGTTCTTGGGAAAATCCTGGTTATCTCCAATGAAACATATTTGCAAATTGATGGTTCTATTAATCCCCCTGCTTGTGCCCGATGCGGTCAAAGCCTATGAGGTAGATTCTCTGAGTGCAATGCTGGAGATGGTAAAAAAAGATCCTGAGAAGGGTGCCCTGTGGGTTCGGATCGGATACGCATATCTGGATCAAGGGGTGTTCAAGCAATCCAAAAAAGCATTTCAAAATGGCATTCGGGGGACATCTAAGGCAGCAGCGTATCACGGTCTGGGGCTGGTGTATCAGCGAGATCCGCAAGGGTCGAAACGGAAAGCATCCGAGTATTTTCGACGGGCGCTGAGCGTCAATCCCAGGTATGTAGAAGCTGCGATGGATCTGGCTCGGTTGCACGTTGCGCTTCGAGAGTCTGATGCAGAAAAGGCATTCAGACGGGTCTTGAAGATCGATTCGACATATTCACCAGCCTATCTGGAGTTGATGGATTGGTATGCCAATCGCTACGATTACGACTATGGGAAAGAACTGATTGAACTGTGCAAGCGATATATTGAAGTGCAGCCAGATGCTCCAGAGGGATATTACCGTCTGGGGATTGCCTACGCAGAGGACAAGCGATACGGGCTCGTTCTGGAAATCGCACACGCGATGGGCGAACGGTTTCCGATGGATGTGCGCTGGATCGCATTGGAGGGTCAGGCGCATGCAGCGCGGGGCGACCCAGATCGGGCACTGGGTTTGTTCCAGCATTACTTGCAGCGGCTTCCCGAGTCTGAGCGGATGTATTACGAGGATTTGTCACTGGTCGCCTTGCCTGAAGAGTTGGAAGCCTTGAAAGATGTACCTCTGACCGACCGGGAGGCATTTGTAGCTAATTTTTGGCAGCAGAAAAGCGGTGCTTTGTTGCTGGGAGGTCCTGGGCGACGGGTTGAGCACTACCGCAGGGTGTGGTATGCGCGAACGTTTTTTTCGAGGATAGAGCCGTGGGATAGGCGAGGTGAGGTCTATATCCGATATGGTGAGCCGGACTATCGGTCGCGTTCGGGACACCCCAACTCACTTCCTGGCCTGGCAGTGCAGTATGTGAAGGAACAAAAGGCTATAGCGCTTTATGAGCGAAGCATGAGTTATAGGGGGCAGGAGCCGGATCGCGTTTCATTGCCACCAGTATTTCCCGGTGATGTTTTTATACCTGCTCATGAAAGTTTTATCCCACCCCAGCCTGGATGGTTGTGGGAGGTCAAAGGGCCAAGTGGCGGCGATGTCCATTTGAACAAACCTCCGGGACTTGAAGCCGGTATTGGGCCCGTGTTTCCAGTGCCGCGATCGATGTATGGAGACATTCTCGTCCCGTGGGAATCGTGGGTGTATGTCGATGTGGCGGGCGGAACAGAATTCGTATTCATCAATCCCTACATGAACGGGCACTGGAATTTCCCGGCTCCACCTCACAAAAACCTCTGGCATACGCAACTGGTTACCATGCTCAGCCAGTCTGCCCCTGCAGTGGTGCTGATGAAGATAGCTGCACGCACGCCTGAATACTTCAATGTGCCACCCGGTGTGGAAGTGCTGGATTTTTACTATGCTACGGCAAGTTTTAAGGGGAAAAAGGCGAAGACCAACATGGAAGTGTATTTCGGCGTGCCAACAGAGCAACTCGCAGAAGGACAGACGGAGATGCTTCGGTCGATTGTGCTTGCTGATGCACAGGGAAATACCACCTATCGGCTGAGTGAGGAAGTGCAGGAGGCAAGGTCTCTGGGTGAGATGCCTGATGGTGTGTTGGTGAGCCTGGCCTCTGTTGCGGTATTGCCGGGAACCTATCAGTTAGTTGTCAAGCTCGTTGACCAGAACGGCGGGAAATGGGGCATGTATCAACAGGAGGTGACAATCCCGGAATTTTCAGATTCACTCGGGTTGAGTGATCTTGAGGTGGCCTGGAATATCTCCAAGAATGAAGAGGCAGGAGAGTTTCGCAAGGGAGACCTCTGGGTGATTCCCATGCCGAGTCGAAGCTATTGGCAGAACCAGAGTGTTTACATCTACTATGAAGTCTATGACTTGCAGCAAGATGTATTCAATCAGACGCATTATCGGGTAACCTACAGCATTCGACAGGTGAGACAGAGAGGACGCAATGTGTTCGGTGTTCTGGTTTCAGGCGTGTCGAAGCTGTTCTCAAGCAGCAAACCAGAGATCATTGTCAGTTATGAACGCAAGGGAACAGAGCCCTGGGAACGCATTTACTTTGAACTGGATACAAAAAAGATCGCACCAGGTCTTCACCAGCTCGAAGTGCAAGTGGAAGATCTCCACAGCGGTCAGATCGCATCTCAGCAAACGGTATTCAGGTTAGTTCGGGAAATGTCAGAGTAATTTTGAAAAAAATAAACTGAAATCTGCTGACCTCTTACCAATTGGGTGGAGGTTTTTCTTTTATAGAGTTGACCAGGTACCCCAATACATGCTATATTTTTCACTTACTGACGAAAAAGAGACTGAGTTTTTCGCGATGACTACACTTTGAGGATTTGTCTCATGAGATTTTGGCTTATTATAGGCCTTTTTATTGGACTGTGCGGAACCGGAACGGTACAGGCCCAGGACGCCGAATCGATTTACGCCCGGGCATTACAAGTCTCGCACAAAGACAGTGTAAAACAGGCCGTCAAAAACCTGGAAAAGATCGCCGGGCAACAACCCCAGCCTGCGCGGGTGCTGACCATGATCGGACAGCTTCATCTGCAATCTAAACAGGCCGACGACGCTATCAAAGCATTTCGCAAATCAGTACAGGCCGATTCGGCGTGGGTAGAGGCGTACCTGGGTCTGGGTCTGGCCTACCTGGATCTGAAAAACGATTGGCGGGGTGCTCGCCCCCATTTGCAAAGAGCCGTAACACTGGATTCGACCCGGGCAAAAATGTATTACCACTTGGCTCGCCTCTACCGAGTATCGGAAACAGGCGATGCCATAAAAGCGGCAGGACGGGCGATCCAGATCGATCCCGAATACGCACCGGGATATCTGCTACTGGGTCAACTCTACAATGACGACAAATTGGATCAGGTAGCGGTTTATTATTACGACCAGTACCTCAAGCGCCAGCCCAAAGACCAGGAAGCGGCCTACCTGTTTATCCGCAGTCTGGCCGAATCGGACAAAAAGGCAGAAGCCGAACGCCTGCTGGGCAGGCTGGAAGACCCTCGAGGCTATGCGATTCTGGGACAAATACTCATGGAGCGGGGCAATTTCGAAGACGCACTCATCGCTTTTGAAGAATATATCTCCACACTATCCGAAGAGGAGGGAGGACTCTACTGGGATATCTCGATTGTAGCTACACCCAGAGAAGCGGAGGCCTATCGACAGACCCCACCAGAACGGCGGCGCGATTTTTTGCGGCGATTCTGGCTGAGAAAAGACCCCCTGAAAGCCAGTGGCGGGCTGATGCGCTGGTGCGAACACTATCGGCGGGTACTCTATGCGCGGGAAAACTACGGACGAAAGCAATTTCCCTATGACCGGCGAGGTGAGGTCTATATCCGCTATGGGGAGCCAGACCACCGCTCGACTTCTCGCTCATTGAACCACAACGTACCCCAATCGGTCGGGATCATCCAGACGGAACTCGCCCGCAGGCTCTACGGTCCCGATGGTGTACACCACACGTTTCTGGGACCTGTATATCCAGTGCGAACAGAACGATTTATAAACATCATCGACGAAGACAACCCCGAACTGGACGACCTGCCCCGCATGCCCTTTGAAGGCTCCATGCAGGCCCGCGCGGGCATGGCGGCTGAAGACACCCTGGGATTTTACGGGTACAAACCCGTAACAACGGGCATTGCCGGAATGACCGTAAAATGGGAAGTGTGGTTTTACACCCGCATTGGCGGAGGCATCGAAGTGGTATTTACTGACGAATTTACCTCTGGACGTTACGATTACGCGCCGCCACCCGTTCTGACCACAGAAGACCGGGATCGCCTGGAACGGGTTGGACACGACCAGACATTGCGGGTATCGCGACTATTCTCGGACTACTCGCCCGCCATCTTTATGCCCCGCATCACCCGGGATGTGCCCGAGATCTATAACATCAGTTATTACGAACCTCTGGATTTCCATTTTGATACAGTGGATTTTAAGGGAACAGACGACAATACAGAAATTCGGGTATTTATGGGAGTACCCACCCGCAACCTCTATGTACAGGGTGCCAGCGATACCGCGCAGGTACAGCGGCGGGTAGCCCTGATCAACGAGCGCTCTGGACAGGTCTATCGCGTACAGGGCAATGTTGAAGTCAGGGCACCGCGGAGCAGCAGATCTGTACTGGTGGAAGAATTTCCAATAGACGTACCCCCGGGCGATTACATGCTCGCCATTCAAGTCTGGCGCCCGGAAGCGGATCTGATGGGCGTTTATCAAAAGGCTGTACCGGTAGATTCATACAACCGGGATACACTGATGGTCAGCGGCATTCAAGTGGCCCGTGCAGTGACTCAGGTAGATTCGGGAACCGCGGGCCAGTTTGTGCGATCGGGCTTCCGGGTAGATCCCTCACCAGGTCGGATATTTTACCAGGAAACATCGCTTTTTATTTATTTTGAAATCTACAACTTGTTGCGCGATTCATTTGGACAGACGCGCTACGAAGTCGCCTATACAGTGCGGGACGCCAATCATACGCCGCTACTGATCCGCGCGCTGTCCGGACTGGGCCGGATGCTATCGGGCGGTAGCAGAGAAGAGGTGACGATTCGATACGAGCAGACGGGCACACAAACGAAAAGCGAAAATTTTGTAGAACTGGATTTGGGAGATATCGCACCCGGTCAACACGAAGTAGTCGTAGCCGTAAAAGATCTAAACCGCGACATTGAAGTATTCAAAACAGCCCGTTTTTACGTGGTGGATAAGCAGGGAGCAAAGGCCCAAAGCGAATGAGCAATTCTATGGAACAAAATGGATTCCGCGCCTTTGTGGGACTCGCACGCCCCTTCACACTACTGGCACCTGCCGTGGGATTTCTCGCGGGATCGGCAATGGCTACCGGTGGAGAGATCCCAACAGCAGGCCTGGTAGGCACGCTGGCTGTTACAATCCTGAATGCGGGATCGAATATCATCAACCAGTGCTGCGACCTGGAAATTGATCGGATCAACAAACCCACCCGTCCCTTGCCCTCGGGAAGCGTATCCATGCGCGGGGCGGCACTGCTGGGAACCGCGTGTTATATCATCGCCCTCGGACTCGCCTATCTGGTACATCCCCGGCTGCTGGACATCTTCGCGGTGGGCGCATTGCTCACACTGGCCTATTCAGCACCGCCCTTGCGGCTAAAACGGCACGCACTCTCTTCAAGCCTGGCACTGGGATTTGGACGGGGGTGTTTGCTACCCGTAGGGGGATGGGCGGCTGTGGAACCTATATGGCACCCGGCACCCTGGTTTGTGGGCCTGATATTCGGCCTCTACGTGTTTGGAGCCAGCAACACCAAAGATTTCGCAGATGTGGAAGGAGACCGCGCCTTCGGCATGCAGACCCTACCCGTACTATTGGGACCCCGGCGAGCAGCCTGGATGATACTGCCTTTTCTGGTATTGCCCTTTGCGCTCATTCCCATTGGTGCGATGTGGGAATGGGTGCCGTCGAGCGCGCAGTGGCTGGGCTTTCTGGCACTTTGGGGAGGATATGTCGGCTGGTTGATGTTGAAGCGTCCCGAGGCGTTGACATTTGAATCCAATCACATTTCGTGGAAACACATGTATTTGCTATTAATGGCGGGACATGTGGGGTTTGTGTGTGTATTTGCAATCGGCTAACGCGGAGGTTTGCCATGGCAGCGGAACTGACATATCACGACCATGCGCGAGACTTAAACCGGGAACTGAGGGCGGCAATACCAAAACAACGGCTGACAGACCTGCACCAGCGGCGACCCTGGCGACATTTTTGGATCGCCTTCCGGCAGACAGCACTGGTGGTGGGGCTACCCATCTGGATTTATTACGTCGATTCATTCTGGGGCTGGTTTCCCGCAAGCGTACTATTGGGATTCGTAATTTTCAGCTTCTCCGTTTTGCTACACGAATCCGTACACCGGTGCATTTTCCGCAAGAAGCCCCGGCTCAACGACCTCCTGGGGCTTGTGTACGGGTGGATTTCCGGGCTGGCATTTTCACAGTTCAAGCGGTGGCATCTGGACCATCACGATCACCTGGGTTCGACGCACGCCGACCCCAAACGCGCGCACCTGTCCCCCCGCATCAACTCGCCGTGGTTCAAGCTACTTTACTGCACGCCAATGCTATTCCCCATTTATTTTCGGGCAGTAGCCGAAACCTTTAAAGGCTATCCAGAACAACTGTGCCGCCAGATCAAACGAGAACGCACAGTGGGAATCATCCTGCACCTGGGAATTCTGACATGGTTCTGGACGCTGGACCCGTGGTTTGCGTTCAAAGCGCATCTTTTTCCGGTATTTTTTATCTTTCCCATTGCTTTTACTGTCAACCGGTTGGGACAGCACTATATGATAAACCCGGATGAAATCGCCAACTGGACAACCCTCATGCGATCCAATTGGATATGGAATTTTCTCTATCTGTTTTCGACATATCACCTGGAACACCACTATTTCCCGGGCGTACCATTTTACAACCTGCGAAAATTGCAAAAAGAACTGGAACCCTTTTTTCAACGAAAACAGATGGTATTTTTTTCCTACAGTCAGGTGCTCTATCTCTGGTTTATCAAAAACCACGCACCCCATACGCAGTCAGACATCCTAATATAAAACAAGAGGAGCCATGAAAACGCTTCTGCTTTTTGTGCCCTCTGCTGTGGCAATAGCCGTGCTGATGTGGCACGCCTGGTCCCATCGGGGCCGCCGCATTGCGCTAAGTTTTTTCATCTCGGCGTTTCTGTTTGGCGTCGTGCGGGGAAATGTGATTCACTGGATCACAGTCGAATCGCAGGGAGGCGTGATGCCCTATGTATTCACGCAGCCAGTAGTGCAGATATTTTCAGCGTCATTACAGGCGGTAATCGGATGGATTTTTGCCCTCTATGTGAGTTGGTGGCTGGCTGAGCGGGTGCTGGCGCGAATACCCGCGCTTAAAGGCGATATGATGGCCACGGTAGGGATGACTTGCGTGGGAATGGCAGCCGTGGGCTATGGAGTAGAAGGCGGCGCAGCAGCCGCGGGCTGGTGGGTGTGGAGCATACCGACGCACAACCGTTTTTTTGTCGGTGTACCAACTGTGGGGATAGCGGAGTGGTTTGCAGTGGGATTCGAGTTCTTTATCCCCTATTTTCTGGCATTCTGTACGCCCTATCGGCGCAGAGTCTGGGCGCACGCGCTGTGGGGCGTATTTCTTTTACACCTGTTTTTACACCTGTTTTCCGAGCCGATTTCACGCGCGGTTCCCACACAGCCTTTTGTACTCTGGCACTGGATAAGCATCCTGACCCTGGGCATTCTGGCACTGACTGGCGCAGCCTCAACAACTGTGGAAACAACCTCAAACAAGCACAGGTCGCGACACGAATTAATGTGGGTGTGCATAGGACTGTTCACAGCGGTAATGGTCGTAGCGCAGGTAGGCATTGGCGGACGACCAGATCTGCTAATTTCGCTGATTCCCCTCGCCCTGCTATGTCTCATGGCATTGCCAAAAGTATCCATGCCCTATATTCTGGCCTGTGCGATTATCGCCTGGGTAGCTGAGGGATTCGGTACAGGTTTTGTCACAACACCGGTAGCCGCGGTCTTATTCCTGCAGGGCCGCGCCTGGTGGAACAGACAATGGCTTTTCCGCATCGGCGTGATCGCATTATTTGTGGGCATCGGATTGGGCGTTTATCGCTCGGGAGTAGCATTGAGCCGGCAGTGCGAAGTCTATATGATGCACCTGGAACGTGCGGCGCGCCACGCGGGAAATGGTCGGATGGACCTGGCCGCGCGAGAGCAAGCAGCGGCCGATGCGCTGGCTCCCGGAGATGTAGAAGCCTATTTGCAAATCGGATATGCACTGGACCGGCGGGGATTTCTCGGCCTGGCCATTGCCCAATTCCGAAAAGCCCTCGACCTGGAACCCACGCTTTTCACAGCGCATTACGATCTGGGGATGGCCCTGGAAAGATTCCGAGATATAGCCGGTGCGGAAGCGGCATTTCGCCGCTCAATCGAGTTGTCACCCCGGTTCTACGATGGACATGTGAAGTTGGGAACGCTATTGCTCAATCAGGGTCGCGCAGACTCGGCACAGGTATATTTCGAACGCGCGGTTCAAATTGACCCAACCCATCCGGACGCACGGCAGGGCCTGCAAATGATTCAGAATATAGAGGTCAAATAAATCAATTCTTAATCACAAAAATATCATCCGCCACCAGAAAGGGTTCGCCCTGACCAATGACGGGAGCCGAAATAACCGTGCGATCGCCAGTATCGATATCCACGCGGTAGATAAGGGTGCGATCTGCTACCAGGAGTTGATCGAGAGTATTAAAAGCGAGGCCAGAGGGAATATCGGGCAATTCGCCCTCACCCGTAAAAGGGCTTGAAATGATGGTGCGGTTTCCACTGATAGGATCAATTTGAATAACAGCGGCCTGGCCGATATCGGTGACAAAAATGGTGTTAAGGGTGTTCAGAACAATGCCTTCCGGATCCATCAGTCGGGGTCCCTCACCCATTTCTGGACCAGAGATAACCGTGCGGTCGCCACTATTGGGATCAATGCGGAAAATACGCCCCTCGCCCCCCTGCGAAACTGAGCCGACCACCAACAGGAGATTGCCATCGGCATCCAGGGCAAACTGCTTAATGCGACCAGTAAAGGGTGGCCCATCGCCCCGGCCAGGACCAGAGACGACCGTGCGGTCACCACTATCGGGATCAACGCGAAAGATAGTGGCGGAAGGCTGATCGCCGACTATGAGTTGTCCAGATGTTTCTCGCACCAGACCGACTGGTCCTAAAAACGCGGGACCTGAACCGATGATCGGGACATTGGGATCAACAGGGCTACCGCCTGAAGACACAATAAAAAGATCACCCGTCCGGACATCGAACCGCAGGACAATGGGCAGGCTTCTTTCAGAGAGGGCTATCAGAAGGTCGCCATTGGCATCCCGGGCGATCTGCCGAGGAACACCGCCGATGCTGCTGGTGACAACGGTTCGGTCTCCCGTGCTGGGATGGATGCGGAACAGCGCACGCTGGGAGGCGTCTGTGAGCAAAATGTCGCCTTCGGATAAAATAATGTTTTCTTCGGGCTGGAGTCCCTTGTCAGACGAACCGCAGGCGACCACAAAACAGACCAACCAAACCTGTAAGAATCGATTCATGAACACATTCCCCATCGACAAATAGTTAGTTAATGCTCAATGATACCGGATAAAACAATCGCTGTCAATATGAGACAATGCAGGAGGCGAGATGTGATCATAAAAAGCGAATTGTGGTTGATTATTCTGGGCTTGCTTACCGCAGGCTGCGCTTCCAAAGCCGACGACTGGATACAACATCTAAATCACCCCAACCCCGCGGACCGTACCCGCGCAGCGATACAAATAGGAGAAATGGGTGACCGACGTGCGGTTCCGGCTCTCATTCAAACCCTCAAAGACCGAGATGCACAGGTGAGATTGGCCGCAAGCGAAGCCCTGGGTAAATTGGGAGATCGGCGGGCAGTAGATTCGCTGATTGCGATTGTTCGCGACCCAAATGTCATGGTGGGTCTGACCGTGGTCGAAGCCCTGGGCAATATCGGAGGCGAAAAGGCTGTGGAAACCTTGCTGCGGATCGCGCAAGAGCGAGAAGGGGCCCTGAGCCTGGGGGCAATTCAAAGTCTGGGTACCGCGGGGGGCGACCGGTCCGTAAAGGCACTGACCACCGCGCTGACCGATAAGGCACGCGATGTGCGGTGGGTAGCCTCACTGACCCTCGCCCGCACAAAAAGTCAACAGGCCCTGGCACCCCTGATTGGGGCTCTGCCACAGGCAGACAGAGAACTGCGCCGGGTAATGGTATGGGCACTCGACACCATCGATCCATCGTGGCGTACTTCTGCACCTGCTGAAGAGGCGATCAATCGCCTGATTGACGGATTGAAGACGCCAAACCAATCGCGCTACGAGGTAGTTCAGGTACTATCGGAAATGGATGCCGGGTGGAAAACGCGTGCGGGTACTACCATGGACTTTTTTATCGCACAACTGGCGAACGAAGACCTGATGGCGCGGATACAGGCTGTCGAGGCCCTGGGGCAGATCGGAGACGCCCGGGTAGTACCGTCTCTCCTTAAGGCACTAAAAGATCCGAACCTGCAAGTACAGTATATCGCTATAAAAGCCCTGGGCGAACTCCGCGATGCGCGAGCCGTCGAACCACTGGTAGAAGCCCTCGAACATCGTGACCCCGGCATCGTTTCAGCCGCTGCCCTGGCACTGGGAGAACTGCGCGACACACGCGCCGTCGAACCACTCATGACCATCCTGTCCAATACAGAACACGGCGTATTTCGCCTGGGAACAATACTAACTCTGGGTGTGCTGAAGGACTCCCGCGCAACGGCTTTGCTAACTGAGCAGTTGGACGACACATCGGTACAGGTCCGACGCATTGCGACCGAGGCTTTGGGAGAAATTGGAGACCGCGGTGCCATCGCTCCCCTGTTGAAAACGCTGAACGATCAGTCAGCCGAAGTGCGCTGGGCAGCGGCCGATGCCCTGGGATCAATCGGCGATGCGTCTGTGGCAGATACTCTCATCTCGGTTATCGGTAAAGGACGGATATGGGCGCGGCGAATGGTGCGGGTGCTGGACCGCCTGGATACCAACTGGCGGGAACGGGAAGCGACTCTGCGAATAGAAACCTATTTTCTGGAACACATCGACCATCCCGAGCCAGAAGTGCAATGGCGCTCTGCCGAAGCTCTGGGAGAGATTGCCACCCCCAGGGCGACCCAAAAACTCCTGCAAGCCCTGGAACAGAAACGCACCCTGATCGTAGCAGCCGCGCATGCCTTCTTCATCCGAAACGGGATGTCCGAAGCAGAACTCCTGCTCGTCCAGGCCCTGCATCAGTATGGCACTGAGGAAATGGCTCTAACATATCTAAATGCCGATCACTCCGTACTCGCCAGAGCCGCACACATCTGGGCGCGCAGACAGGGAATGATATTGCTATCTTCTCCCGAACCGGGTAATATACGATGGAACAGCGGTTAAAAAGCAACTTATCAAATTAAGGAGAGTATAATGGGCAGTATATACGCAATTGCAACAATGGATACCAAAGGTGAAGAAATCGGGTATGTCGCCGAATGCATTCGAAACGCGGGCGCAGAGGTGACAGTCATAGATGTAGGCACGCAGAGCGACGCGCAAGGCGGCGTGCCGGATGTATCGCGGGAAACCATAGCCGCCTGTCACGCGGGCGGAACGGACGCCGTAATCGGACATACGGACCGGGGCGACGCCGTAACAGCGATGGGAGAAGCACTGTGCGCCTACTTGCTGCAAGAATACGCCAAAGGCGACGTAGCGGGTATTATTGGCATTGGGGGCAGCGGGGGCACAGCACTCATCACGCCGGCAATGCAGGCATTGCCCATCGGCGTACCCAAAATCATGGTATCCACCGTCGCCAGTGGCAATACCGAACCTTATGTGGGGTGTTGTGATATAGCGATGATGTACTCCGTGGTAGATGTAGCCGGAATCAACCGCGTATCTCGGCAAGTACTGGGCAATGCAGCGCATGCAATTGCGGGAATGGTCGTAAACACTGTTGCAGAGGCCGAAGACAAACCCACGCTTGGAATGACCATGTTTGGCGTAACAACGCCGTGTGTAACCATGGTCCGCGAGGCACTGGAAAAAGACGGATATGACTGCCTGGTATTTCACGCTACAGGAACGGGTGGACAGGCAATGGAAAAACTGGTCGAAAGTGGAATGATCGACGGCGTTCTGGATATCACCACAACCGAAGTCGCCGACGAAGTAGTAGGCGGCGTATTTCCCGCCGGACCTGAGCGAATGGATTGCATTCTCGCGCGTGAAATACCTTATGTCGTAAGCCTGGGCGCGCTCGACATGGTAAATTTTGGCGCAGTAGAAACCGTCCCCGAACAATTCAAAAATCGCACACTCCACGTACACAACGCCCAGGTCACATTGATGCGAACAACAGCGGATGAAAACCGCCAATTTGCCGAATGGATGGCGAACAAATTGAACCAATCAACGGTACCAATTCAAATTCTAATCCCGGAAAACGGCGTATCGTTAATCGATGATGAAGGACAACCCTTTCACGACCCGGATGCAGATAAGGCATTATTTGAAACCCTGGAAGCGCGAATCGAACAAACGGAAAACCGACAAATCAAACGGCTGGCGAACAATATCAACGATCCAGAATTTGCAGCAGCACTGGTGGCGAGTTTCCAGGCGATAAAATAAAAACAAGGAGACAACAATGGCAGCAGAGAGCCGAACATCAATATTAGAACGCTTGCGAAAAAAAATCTCAGATGGACTGCCGATTATCGGTGGTGGTGCTGGCACGGGAATCTCGGCAAAATGCGAAGAAGCGGGCGGCATTGATCTCATTGTAATTTACAATTCGGGACGCTATCGCATGGCGGGGCGGGGATCGCTATCGGGCGTCCTGGCCTATGGCAATGCCAACGAAATAGTAAAAGAAATGGCTTACGAAGTCATCACAGCAGTAACACACACGCCCGTGCTCGCCGGGGTGAATGGAACAGACCCATTCATGTTGCGGGATCACTTCTTGCGGGAACTGAGAGACCTGGGCTTCGCGGGAATTCAAAATTTTCCAACAGTGGGACTTATCGACGGGTTATTTCGCGCCAATCTGGAAGAGACGGGAATGGGCTACCACCTCGAAGTGGAAATGATCGCCGCAGCCCATGAGATGGACATGCTGACAACGCCCTATGCGTTCAATGTCGAAGAAGGACAACTCATGACAGAAGCAGGCGCAGATATCGTTGTGGCGCACATGGGATTGACAACCAAGGGCACAATTGGCGCGCACACGGCAAAAACGCTCGATGACTGCGTGGAAGAAGTAAAGGCAATTTGCAATGCCTGCAAATCGATCCGGGACGATGTAATCACACTTTGCCACGGCGGACCAATTGCCGAACCAGAAGACGCCTCTTATATCCTCGAACGGGTTCCAGAAGTCGATGGCTTTTACGGCGCCAGCTCAATGGAACGCCTGCCGACGGAAGTGGCGATAACAGAGCAGATCAAGCGGTTTACGGAAATCCGGAGATGAATTAAACGCATGATGTCTCTACCGCTCAGCGAGGAAATACAAAAATACACAGTCCCCTGGCTGCAACTGGATTGGCCGATAGACTGGCCGCAAATTTTTGATCGGCCAGGCGACCTCGTCCTCGAAATCGGATTTGGCAATGGACATTTTCTATCCGATATGGCAACAGCGCGTCCCGATGCGTGTTTTGTCGGAATCGAGCGCGCCTGGGGGTCCATGCGCCGATTGTTTAAGCGATTAAACGCTCAGGACTTAAATCATGTGCGCGCAATAGAGGGTGACGCCGCATTTTTATTACAACATGTATTTGCCCCGCAATCCCTATCGGAAATATGGATCAATTTTTCAGATCCATGGCCCAAAGAACGACACCACAACCGGCGTCTGATTCAAGACGCATTTATAAAAATACTGGCCGAACGATTAAAACCTGACGGCGCGGTAACCATAGCGACAGATCACGCAGATTACGCAACCTGGATCACTGATATATTGACGCGACAATCTCACCTGCAATCCATTTACGAAACCCCATCTGTTCACCAGTTACCCGGACGCACCCCCACCAAATACGAACAAAAAGCCATAGATGCGGGCGTACCCATCCACTATTTTGTCTGGCGTCAAAAATCGGAACCATCAGTCGAAACGCACATTCAAAAGGTCGGGAAAATGCCAAATATCGTATTAGAAGGCGCATACCAACGCGAAGAAATACTGAGACTTATCGGACATGCCACAGATCAGGTATGGCGCGAAACCCATCGGAATACGCAGGTCGTGATCAAAATGACAGACATCTACTGCCAACTGCCCGACAATCACGGCCTCATCTCAGTCATGGTACGCGAAGGAGAACTCGCCCAATATTTCGGCATATCCCTCTTATTTCGCAAAAACAATCAGCTATTGATCAAACTGGCACCAATGGGTCAACCGCGCCCCACCTGGGGGGTAAAAAAGGCGGTGCAAAAAGTGGCAGATCTGATTCTGAAAACACATCCCAATTTGTGGCTCGCGTCGAGCACAGTGGGTCTGTGAGGAGAATGGTAGCGCAGCAGAAACATCGATACTTTTTGCACGGCGTGATGGTCTGATATTGGAAGACTAAAAAACCAGAACCGCTTCGCGAAACTGCCCGAGCGAACGCCCATCATAGGTCACTTCTATCGGAATGATCAGACGTTGGGACCGGGCGTGATTACCCTCCGGAATGGGTATGGTGAAATTGATATGCCCCTCTTGTTTGGCGGAAATTGTTATCTCTTGTTGCGGCAGGCGGATATCCCACGATTCCGGCAGGACGAGGCAACACCCCGCTCGCCGCGCCTCTTCGGAATGGTTGGTGAAATAAATGTGCAAATTGACAGAGTGCTTTGACCCGACTTCCTGCTCGTAGGGATCAGCCCGAATCCAATGTTCATCGAGTCCATAATTCGCGTGGTCCCAAGCGCACAAATCGGTGTAGAGTGTTTCCCGTTCGGCGAGATTTTCCCGCATCAGTCGAATCTCCTCAGGGGTAAAATCGAAGGCACAGTTAACGTGGCAGTTAAAGATATGCGTCGGTTTCAACTCTTCAATGAGGGCGAGACATCGGTCATAGCCAACGGCGCTGCCGAGCAGGTTGCGATTCCCAGTGCAGTAGTCATCAATTCCCGCCATTGTAAACGAATCCCCTGCGAAGAACAAGCGCACCCCGTTCCCTTCGACCAGTAATCCGCCGTGATAATACGTCTGACCGGGGAAGTGGTAGGCGGTCATCTGGAACTCGTTCCATTGCCACGATTCGCCGTCACGCGTCCGCTGGTGAATGCGTGCAACAGAAGGGGAAATACACGGGATGCGGAATCGCTGCGGTTTTTCAATGACCTGGGCAACAACGAGGTCTGTCAGTGTCTTACACGGATAAACCGCTTGAAATTGGGGGACAGCATCTACATGGTCGTCATGGTAATGTGTGAGCCAAAATTGTGTCACATCTGAGATTTCACCATCAGCTTGAAGTTGCTGAATCTGTTGCAGGATACGGGTACTGCCGCAATCCATTACAAACGCTTCCTTCGTCTCTGAGATAATGAGCCATGTTGTCCCGTAATGGCGCAGGAATGCTGGCACGTCCTTTCCCTCGCGGATGGACATGTGTCCTTCTCGTCCCTCAAATTCGGTGAACAGGCTGGGAAAATAATGCCGCAGAGCAGAGATGGCGACGTACTTATCGTAGCACGTATCCATGCGTTCGAGCAGTGTGTCAATCGCATCTGCTGGCCGGGTCATCACTTTTCCGTGTGACGGGATGAGCGCATTTGCCTCCACCTGACGCAACTTCTGGAGGCTTGACGCCAACGCCTGTCTCGCACCGAGGAAGCCGTGATAATCCCGCGTCTGTTCCCCCTTTTGGAGGCTATGCACATCCCAAATCTGCCCTGTGTCGTAGATGGTATCACCACAGAACGCAAAGCGTTTGCCATCAACCGAAACGATATAAGAGACACTCCCGTCCGTATGTCCGGGCGTATTGAGGACTGTAATTTGGGCGCTCCCCCACTGAATCAAATCATTTTCAGCGTAGGTATCGGTCACGGCGAGCGATTCTGTAAGCATCAGATTGTGCGGACGATAGTCGTAAAGATGCCACCGGTTTTTCGGCTCATTCCAGAACGTCTCGACCGAGTCGAACCACGGGCGTTCCCCTGCGGGAACACCGACGCGCGTCTCCGGCGAAAGGCGTGTTCTCAAATGTCGAAAACCGGAGGCGCCATCGCGGTGATGATGTGTGAAAAGGACGGTATCGAGAGTCGTTATCCCGAGCGCATTGAGCGTTTCTTTGACATCGCCGTTGCCGCAATCAATTAAGAGGGCACGCTCGCCGTCGCATAAAATACCAACGTTGATACAATCGCGGTGGACGAACAGGTGCTCAGTGAGTTGAGAGAATTGGAGGGGCATGTTGGTCTCCTCGTGTTTGATTTGTGGACCTGTAAATGCTTTCTTCACGCATTTGACGTATCAATTGGACCTGATTCAAGAATAAGCGAATACTGGAAACTGTCAGTCCGCAAGGTGCTAATCGCGTCGAATACAGTCAACAATTGGAGATAATGGTAACATGACAGAAACGCAAGCGGCAACATCAAAACTGCGGCTCGGTGTAAGCGCGTGTTTGCTGGGCGAAGAAGTGCGGTATAATGGCGGGCACAAGCACATGCCATTTTTGACAACCGTATTGGGCGATTACGTCGAGTGGGTACCAGTATGTCCAGAAGTAGAAATGGGAATGGGCGTTCCGCGCGAGACCATCCGGCTCGAAGGCGACGCGGAATCACCGCGGCTCATTGCCCCAAAATCGGGCATAGATCACACCGTTGGCATGCAGGCATGGGCAGAAAAACGGCTCAACGAACTGACAGACCTGAACTTACATGGGTATATACTCAAAAAGGACTCACCGAGTTGTGGGTTATTTCGCGTACGGGTATTTAACACAAAAACGCAGATCCCCACGCGCGATGGGCGCGGGCTATTTGCAAAAGCATTGACAACCCGATTCCCCTTATTGCCCATCGAAGAAGAAGGTCGGCTAAATGATCTGCCTTTGCGGGAAAATTTTATCGAACGCGTATTTGTTTATTACCGCTGGCAACAAATGTTGACCCATAATCCAGCACCCGGCGGCCTGGTAAAATTTCACACCGGAATCAAAATGAGCCTTCTATCACACAGCCCAAAACACTACAGCGAGTTGGGCCAACTGGTCGCACAGTCTTCCCGCAAAGATATAACGCTTCAATACGGCAAATTGCTGATGGACGGCCTGAAAGTAATGAGCACACCGGGCAAACACGTAAACGTATTGATGCACCTGATGGGATTTATAAAAAACGAACTGACAACCGCGGACAAAAAAGAACTGCTCGACGTATTTGAATCCTATCGCCAGCGACTGCTCCCGCTCATCGTGCCAATCACATTATTAAAACACCATCTCAACCGCAACCGCGTACCCGACTGGGTACACGAGCAAACCTACTTAAACCCATATCCCATGGAATTGATGTTGAGAAACCACGTGTGAACGGAGACGTTATGTTTGAGGTGACAGGTGTTTCGAAAACATTTGGCGATTTGCAGGCGCTGCGCGAAGTTGACCTGAGCGTGCAGGCTAAACAGACGACGGTGTTAATTGGGCCGAGTGGCTGTGGCAAATCAACCTTAATTCGATTGATGGTGGGACTGATCTGGCCCGACGAGGGCACGGTGACTTATGGAGGACAAGCTCTGACGCCAGCAAATGTGTTGTCGCTGCGGCATAAGATGGGTTATGTGATTCAAGAGGGGGGCTTGTTTCCGCATTTAACAGCGCGAAAAAATGTAGCGTTGATGGCAAATTATCTGGGTTGGGCGGAGGATCGGATCGATTCTCGGATCGAGGAATTGGCAACTTTAACGCATTTTCCAACAGATGGATTGGAACGATTTCCAGGAGAATTGTCAGGTGGTCAGCGGCAGCGCGTGGGATTGATGCGTGCATTGATGTTGGACCCCGACGTATTGCTATTAGACGAACCACTCGGTGCCCTGGACCCGATGATTCGGGCGGATTTGCAATCGGATTTGCGTTCGATTTTTCAGACATTGGGCAAGACAGTCGTGATGGTGACACACGACATGGGCGAAGCGGGATTTTTCGGGGATCAGATCATGTTGATGCGAGAAGGGGAGATCGTTCAGATAGGAAGCTTGAAAAATTTGATGCAAAACCCGGCGCATGAATTTGTGACGCAATTTATTCACGCGCAGCGAAGTCCGTTGGAAAGTATGGCGCCGGGAGAGATAGCGAAATGACGCGCACGCACTACACCACAACATCAGCGAAATTCACCGCCCTGTGTATTCTATTTTGCTGTTTGTTCTGCGCATCAACCCAGGCGCAAGAGATTGTCGTGGGGTCAAAGAAGTTTACCGAGTCGGTCATTTTGGGTGAAGTACTGTCTCATATCGGGCGCAGTGTAAACGCATCGGTTACGCATCGGCGCGAGTTGGGGGGAACGCGGGTGTTGTGGAATGCATTGATTGCGGGCGATATTGATCTTTATCCAGATTACACAGGTACCCTGAGTCGGGAAATTTTGGCAGAAGAAAATTTGCGCGATGAAGCAGATATTCGCGCCCGGTTGGCAGAGATGGGCCTTGTGATGAGTCGGCCTCTGGGATTCAACAATACATACGTACTGGGCATGGTGGAAACAAGAGCTGAGGCACTGGGGATTCGGACAATTTCGGATTTAAAGAAGTATCCAGACTTGAAGTTGGGATTTGGCAATGAGTTTATGGACAGAGGAGATGGGTGGCCGAGTTTGCGGAACCGGTACGTACTCCCACATCAGAATGTGAGTGGATTGGATCACGATCTGGCCTATCGCGGGTTGGAGAGCGGTACAATTGACGTAATGGATATGTATTCGACAGATGCCGAGATCCAGTATTACGGATTGCGGTCGCTGGTGGATGACCTGCAGCATTTCCCCATTTACAATGCCGTCATTGTCTATCGGGGAGATTTGATAGATCGAGCACCTCAAGTGGTAAGAGAAATTTTAAAATTAGAGGGGCTGATTTCAGAAAAAAAAATGATGGCCATGAATGCACAGGTCAAATTGGAGAAAAAGTCAGAAGCCCAAGTTGCGGCTGATTTTTTAGCTGAGAATCTCAATGTACAGGTCAAAATAAAAAAAGAAACTGCTGGCGCTCGATTCTGGCGGCACACATGGGATCATTTGACCCTGGTGGGAATTTCTCTTTGGGGGGCAATTGTGGTGTCAATTCCCCTGGGGATTGTGGCATTCCGATGGGCAAGAGGTGGACAAATTATTTTGGGATTGGTGGGCATTATTCAGACCATTCCATCCCTGGCGCTGCTGGTATTTATGATCCCGTTATTGGGTATTGGCGGGGCACCTGCGATTGTGGCGCTGTTTTTGTACAGTTTGCTGCCCATAGTGCGAAACACATACGCGGGATTGCACGATATTCCAGTGGGGATACGAGAATCAGCTACAGCATTGGGTTTGTCCGACTGGGCACAACTTCGACTGGTAACATTACCGATAGCCTCGCGGTCGATTCTGGCGGGCATCAAAACGTCGGCTGTGATCAATGTGGGCACGGCGACTTTGGGGGCATTAATTGGCGCTGGGGGATATGGGCAGCCCATTTTAACAGGGATTCGATTAGACGATATCGGTCTAATTTTACAAGGAGCTATACCTGCGGCATTGCTCGCGCTCATTGTACAGGGACTGTTTGAGTTGTTTGAGCGCGTGTTCGTATCCCGCGGCCTGCGGTTAAAAGGCGAAGTAAACGCTTAGAACTGCTATTTTTGAGAGGCGAGTAGAAACATGAAAAAGATTTTGATATTTGGCAGTTTATTTTGTTTTTGTTCATTAGCGATTGCCCACGGAGGCGGGCAAGATTCACAGGGCGGTCACTTTGACACATCGGATAACACCTACCATTGCCATGCGCCTTCTGGATGCGTTGACCTTGACGATGTGTATTTTACAGTAACCGACGTGAAAGACGGCGATACAATAGACGTTACGCATTTAGAATACACAGTGACCGTGCGCTTGTTAGGAGTAGATACGCCAGAGACAAATCACCCATTTGAACCCGTTGGTTTTTACGGTCCCGAAGCGAAAGAATACACACGACAAAGACTGTACGAAAAAAAAGTAAAATTATCTTTTGACCACCAGCAAAAAGACGCTTTTGGCAGGTTGCTCGTTTATGTGTATTTGGACGGCGTCTTGTTTAATCTTGAATTGGTAAGGCAGGGATATGGCGTAGCAGACGTTGAACACGAATACGAAAAGCGAAATGAGTTTGTATCAGCACAAGAGGAAGCAAAGGCCCAAAACAAGGGCGTGTGGAGTGACCCGAACCGCACAGCTCCTATTTTTACCGCGATACAAGACTCTCTTTTCAGGGCGAGACATGGCGATTTAGATTTTGACGGAACAATAAGTCTTAGCGATTTTCTTTTGTTTGTCGCAGAATTTGGAAAGACGCTTATCGATGGTGTTTACCAATAAGAAACAGACAAACCCAATTCGCCTCCAGTCCCAGAGCCTCCCTCAACTCGTCACGAGATTTTGCCGATAATCCCCGTGTGAAATCAACTCTGGCGCATACGCGAACAGCGCGGGATTCCCACCTGTATGCACGTACACCACTGTAGAACCCTCTGGAATCTCTCCCGTCTGAATCCGATCAATCACCCCCGACATCGCCTTACTCGTATATACCGGATCAAGCAATATTCCCTCTGTCCGCGCCAGCAAATGCAATGCATTTAGCCCTGCCTCCGTCACAATCCCATAATTCTCACCCACATACGCATCCGTATTTTCCAACTCCTCTGCCCGCAATCGAACATCCAGCCCCAAAAGCTCTGCCGCCTCGTTGCCTACCTCCGTCAGTCTCGCCCTCCGCTGTGTCTCATCCCCCTTGCTCGGCGAAAACCCCTGCGTCCGAATCGGCAACCCCAGCGCTTTCACCCCCAAAGCCAGCCCCGCATGTGTCCCGTGCCCGGACGCAGTACAGATAAAATCCGCCCGTGCATCCATCACTTCAAGCTGCGCCACAATCTCCAGCACACAGCCCACATAAGCCACCGTACCCAGCACCACCGCACGCTGCCCGATCAGATAGGGCTTCTCTCCTTGCGCCGTCAGTTCCTCCACAACCCGTTCCTTCACCTCATTCTGATTCACGCCATCCACCACCAGCCGTACATCCGCCCCCAGAATATTATCCAGCAACTGATTGCCCTGAATACCCATCTGGCTGCGGTGATCGTGCCGGTTCACCAGCACGCACTTCATCCCCAGCCTGGCAGCCGCTGCCGCCGCCTGCCGCGCGTGATTGGACTGTGACGCTGCGCCCGTTATCAACGCCGTAGCCCCTTGCGCCACCGCGTCTCCCAGCGCCAGATCAAACTTTCGCGTCTTATTCCCTCCAAAAGCCAGCCCCGTCAAATCATCCCGCTTCACCATCACCCGCACCTTCCCACCCAGCGCCTCTGAAAATCGCGGACAATCGTCCAACGGCGTCGGCAAATCCGCCAATTCCGTACGCGGAAACCGATCAATAGCAGCCTGTAAATCCTCCCGTGTAACAGCCATGAGTCCCTCCAGGATAAGAATGTGGTAACGCAAAACAGCCCGCAGATCCTGACCATCCCTACTCAAATTACCGGTCCACTACCTTTGACAGCAATCCCGCTCGCAGCGGCCCATACATCCCGTATTCCCACTGAAACTCGGCATCCTTCACCACCTGCTCCACCTGTTCCCGTCGAACTGGCGCCGTCCCCAGGAGTTTCCCATCCTGCCTGATACTGATCTCCGTCTCGCCAACGGTGAACAACAGCGTCGTCGGCTCTTCGCGCCACACAACCGGCACAGAAACATGCCCCGGCTTTTTCAACCGATGCACCACGCGGTACTCATCCCACACCTCGTCATCGTGCAAAAATGCAAGCCGCATATCTCGCTCGGGACAACCCTTAGCACTCACGGAAAGAAAGAGCGCGTCCCCCATCGGAGCCAACCCCGTCACGCGCTGCCCCCACTCATTGATCACGATATCGCCATCGTATTCTTCATTATACGCCACAACCCGATCTTCCCAAGGATGATTCATCTCATCCGTAATTGGCGGACGCCGGAACATCCGCTTCACAAACTGCCAGTGATCCCTGTACGCATCGTACCGCCACAACTCGGACCACGGCCAAACGCCCACATAGAGATCCCCGCCGTAAAACCCCGTTGTTTGCGCCTCTCGCACCCTATCAGACACACCCGGCATCACAGGCGGCCAATCCTTCAGATGGCGAACCTCCTCCCCATCGTAAATAAACAAATTGCCCGTTGGATACTGCGACATCAACAGCTTATCATACCAATTCAGCATCGAATAAAGCTGAAAACTCACCCCCTCCAATGATGCGCGCAACACCTTCCACCTCGACCCGTCAAACGCATATATCCCCCCCATATTGGACGAATTTACAATCTCATTCCCAAGCTGCCCAATGGCAAACGGCGTCTCCCGATCGTACTTCAGATCGAGCACCACTGCTTTCTTCAGATCAACCGCCCCATCTCCCGGCACCCAGGGCACCGCGTACAATTTCGTGTACGGCTGTCCCACCTCCTCATTCTTATAGAAAAACGTCAAATAGCCCAGCGCGTAATAAAAATGATGATAATATCCGGACACCGGTTTTGCGAGAACCCGCTCCCCATCATACCACGCCTCACCCCCCTTAAACTGAAGCACCTTTCCCGCAACCCGCATCTTGCCCTCCCCGCTCACCGTCTCACCCACGCCAAAACTCTCATCCACCTGCCAGGCACCTGCTACATCGTCCCACGCTCTCGCAGTCCGGTCCTGATGGTAGCTACACGCGTACACCTTGCCATCCAAATCGAACAAATAACTCCCCCCATCCTCCGTCGAAGGCGGCAGCGTCTCAAAATTCATCTCCGCTTCATCGTCCCGCACAAAAAACTGCAACGTATATCGATCCATGCGAAACGCCGTATTATACACACCTGTAAACCCCGCACCCAAAACCACGCGACCCTCTGCATCTCGCGCCTCAAACAGCGTACCCCAGTTCTGCCCCACATCTTTGCCAAAATCAATCGTCGTTGTAACCTGCATCAATATTCTCTCCTCGGTCTGCCCACACAGGGGCCACAGCAACAATGCTATTAGAAACCATCTCATCTTTACCCATCCCAAATCGGCGCATCCTGCGCCTGCAATTGGGTCCACAGCCTGTCAAATTCCTCGCTCCCATCGTCCTCCCACTCATCCAGGCGCACGCCCGGCGCAAATGACTCATCCACCCCCTGTTTCATCAGCCGCTCTGCCTGTTGCAAATTCCGATAATAATGTTTGATACCACCCGGCAGCGTTAGCACCGAAACATGCCGGGGCCATTCCACAGCAGGTGTATCCAGGTACTTCGCCACGGCATCCTCATCCAGCACCACACCCAGACCAGGTCCCTCTGGAACCTTCATAAACCCGCGCTGCACCGAATGCGCGTCCACAATCAAATCGTCCTCATAAGAATGACTCGCCGTCACCCCCGGTAGCGTCGCTGTCGGCATCACCGCGCCCAACTGAAGCGCAAACGCCGTCGTAATCCCCGTTCCCACATACTGCAACAAAATCGGCGTATTCGCCGCTGCAAAAGTCCAGGCCGCCGCCAGTGCATCCCGCACACACTCGTGGCTGCAAAGCGCCCCATCAAAATCGCCCGCTCGAAGACCTATCCACGGTCCCGACGGCTGCCGCGACGCCGCCTCACACAGCACCCGCACCCCGTGCAGATAGAACGGTATTCGAATCGCCTCATGCAGCCTGCGCCACCCTTCAACATCATACGCAAAAATTGGCTCCTCTACCCCCTTCACCACCGGAATCTTCTCCAGCTCCCGCAGCACTGGCAATGCTTTCTCCACACAAATCAGCGCCCCGTTAAAATCGAACTCCACCCGAAAATCTACCGGCGCTACATCCTGAATCGCCTGCGCGCATGCCACCACATCGTAAAACGCCCGTGCCTTGCACTTCAACCCCCGGTATCCCCGCTCTGCCGCCATCTGCACCTCCGCCGCGGTATCCTCCACCGACATACACGGCATCCACCACCCCATAGACACCCACTGACGCACCTGCTGCCCCATCAACTTCCACGCCGGCAGCCCCAGATGCTTGCCCATCAAATCGTAGCATGCCATATCCAGATTAAACCGCCCCTGTCCCATCACGTGGTCAAATGGATCCGTCCCGATATAAGTCTCCAGCATATCCTGACCGAACGGCGAACCCACATTCTCCCCCAACCCTATCAGTCCCGTATCCGTATGAAACTTATAAACCGTCACTTCCTCCTTCATCGCAAAATGATAATACGCCTTCCGGATACGCGCCTCATACAGGACCCGAAGCGGAATCACCTCAATCTCCGTGATCTTCATCACCATCCTCCTTAATAAATGACGCGCACTCACCAACCCTCCCGCCCCACGTACAGTTCTCGGTTCTCCATCGGCAAACTTACCCGCACGCCGCCCAATCTATGCGACTCAATAAACCCCATCACCATCTCCTGGCTCCGTCGCGCCAGATGAACCGGCCCCTTTGTCTCTCGCCCAGTATCCAGCGCCTCCGCGATATCCCGAATCCCATTCACCGTACCGCTCTCGCACGGGACCTCTGGAAATGCCTGCTCCTCCAGCACATACCGCACGCCGCTTGCCTTTCGAAACTGATAGGCAAGCGCATTATTAAACGTTCTCAACTTTCCCTCCGAGCCACAAATCTCAAACTCTGAGCCGCTGCCCGCCGTTGTATATCCGTGAACCCCATTGGCAAACCGAACGTACCCGCTGGCTATGCCCGGATCCACATTCAGGCGATTGCCCTCCCAATCCTCATCCTCACACACAATGGTTCCCTGCACGTACTCAATCTCGGCATCTCCGGCTAATAACAACATCATATCCGCCCCATGGGTTAACCCCCACAACGCCGCTGTCACCCCATCCTGCACAATGACAGCCTGCACCGTACCCAATTCCCCGGCATCCGCCAGTTCCCGCATCTTCCGATAAACCGGAATATATCGCCGCTGCGTACCGTAATTGAACTTCACACCGTACTTCTCAACCGCTGCTACCATCGCGTCTGCCTCTGCCATCGAACAGCACAACGGCTTCTCGCAATAAATCCCCTTCATCCCGTGTTCGGCTGCAAAAACCGTTATCTCTGAATGGGTCGCGGGACGGGTCGCGATACACACGATATCCGGCTTCTCTTTCTCAATCATCTCCCGATAATCCGTATAACAAACCGCAACCTCGTACCGCTGGCGGATCGCCTCTGCCTTCTCTGCTACCACATCCGAAACCGCTACGAGCTCCGTCCGCTCACACGCCACAGCCGCTGCTGCATGTGAATACGGAAGCCACAAATGACGGTCGGGACGATCCTGCACCTCATCGTCAATCGTCGCCCCCATCCTGCCGCATCCGATTAACACCGCTCTATATCGCTCCGCCATTGTCTTGATCCTCTCTTTCGGTTTATAGTTCGACCTACATCGCCATCCTCACTTGAATTTCAAAAAAATTGTTTTATATATAACAACCCATTTCACAATCTCCGACTCTTACGAAAGGCCTCCCCATGCCCCAGCGCCTCGTCTATTTCAACGGAAACTTCGTTCCCGAACGCGAAGCCCGTATCTCCATCTTCGACTCCGCCCTGATGTTTGGAGACATGGTATTTGAAATGACCCGCTCCTTCAAGCAAAAACCCTACTGCCTTCGCAACCATCTAAAACGCCTGTACGCCTCCATGAAATACGCCGAAATCGACTGCGGCCTCAGCATCGATCAGATGGAAGACGTCACGCACAAAACCATAAAAAAAAATCTGACCGCCCTGGAAAATCTGGACTTTCAGATCATGCACAACGTCACCCGGGGTGCCCTGGGCTTTTACGACACCCTCGTCACAGAAGGTGCCAGTCCCATCGTCACCATCAACGTCATCCCGCTCGTGCGCCACATTGGAGGCAGTGCCCACTATTACGAACAGGGCACTCACTTTGTCATCACGCCCCAGCAATCCGTACCCGCCCGGTACATCGATCCCAAAGCCAAAAACCGCAGCCGCATCTACTACCAGATTGCCAATCTTCAGGCTCAACGCATGGAAAAAGGTGCCAACGCCCTCCTCACCGACGAACGCGGCTTTATCACAGAAGGCACTGGCACCAATTTCTTCATCGCCCGCAATGGCGAAATCCACACACCCAAACCACACGATATCCTGCGCGGCGTCTCTCGTCAGGTCTGCATGGACCTCGCTACAAGACTGAACATCCCCATCTATGAGACCGACATCGAACCCTACGACGTGCGAGAAGCCGACGAAGCCTGGTACACATCAACCACCATCTGCATGGTACCCATCACACGCTTCAACTTCCAACCCGTCGGCACCGGCAAACCCGGTCCTATCTATCAACAGCTCCTCGCAGCCTGGTCCGAAGAAGTCGGCGTAGATATCCCCGCCCAGGCCCGCGACTACGCCGAACGCGCCAAAACCTGGACCCCCTGAAAAAACACTATACTTCATAAGCCGTCCACGTTCCCGTACAGCCCAGTCCGCGTCTCACGTGAAGCAACCCCTTCGCGGGTTCGGCGATATAACCCGAAATAGAAAACATATCTACAGCACCGTGGCGACATATCGCTGCCGGGTCGCCATCGTGATCCGAGAGAATGGCCTTCATCGTATCCACCGTGATATCGCCCCAGTGTTCTTTGACCAGATCGCGCATCCTATCGCGTCGGGGGCAGGAATCGGCGAGACTATTGGTTTCGCAGGGTGCAAATTCGGGGGTGAGATAGTGATTGGCATGAACAATCGCATCGGGATGTGTATCGGTAAATTGCATCACGCCTTCGGGGCGGATTTCCAGATCGGCAATCTGCCCATCGCCAAAACAAAAAACCATATTCCCGGCAGAACAGGTGGGATGCTGCCTGAGAATCCGAAGACAGGCATCCAGCCCCTTCTGCTCCAGCATAATGCGTTTGAGCGGATAGTGAGGCAGCCCCATCTGCCAGGGACAATCATAAAGCGCATTGGCAAAATGAGCCAGACCGTGCTGATTCATACCCGAATAACCCAATTGTCCCGCAAAAGTGAAAAGCAATGCCCGGGGCCGACCATCAGAAGGACAGACATGCAAGAGAATGGCCACATCGGCGTATTCGACCGCGAGATCCTGATTTTGACCAGCCAGAGGATACCCATCGGCAGTCGCAGAGCCAGTAAGCGCGAAAGCCGTACACCCCTCGGCTGGAACACTGGCGGCCTCGCCCCGCGCCTGACACAAAAGCGCTTCGTCAAAAGAAATACTCGCGCCATCGGCAAGCCCGCGAATTTCTTCCATAAGCAACGGGCTCAGCTTTTCAATCAAGGGATGAAAAGCGCGCGCGCTTTGACAGAGTTCATCGCGGGATTTGCCTGTGAGTTTATCAATCCAAATGAGATATTTGTGAACGAGATCTGCGGCCTGTTTGCCGTGTTGATAACCCAGGTCATAAGCCGTACCGGATACTTCGACAAAAGGAAACGCATGACCGGCTATCGCAGTATTATCCATGGGACAACCCTTCGCGATTCATCCACAGGCGCATAATCGTCGGCGCCTCGCGGAGGAGATGAAGGTAAACGTTCCCCGTTTGGCGTCGCCTGGCGAGATGTTTTTTGCCAAAGGGTTTGAGATTGAATTTGCCAGCGTTTTGCTCGACGGCTTTTTTCTTATTATTGACCGCAATGGTGAGAACGTGTTCCTGCACCTGATTTTCCTCAGCAGCGTCGAGGTCCAGCGCGCGCAAAGACCAGAGAGATTTCTCACCCGAGGCACAACGTCTGGTATAAGACCCCGCACAGTGATGCATAATGCGTCCCTCGGCGTAGAGTTGCTGCGAAGTGATAAGTTCGTGAACCGTCCACTGAACATTGCGTTTGAGCTTGGGATCCAGCGCAACGTGTTCAAATTCTCTAAAACCAGAGGGCTTCCAGATTTCCAACTCGACATCTTCCAAACCCGTAAGCTCTTGATGCCACACATCGACCTGGCGGAGAAGCTTATTGATACTGCGGCCCTTCATGCAAAAATTGGGATGTGGCGGCGGACCTTCGATCTCCGTGCCATCGGGTTGCGGCATGCGCTGAGGCGTGAATTTTTGATTGCGGATATAGTCGATAATGGGATTGATGTAACTGCGTTCGAGAAAAGCCTGATTGGCGAGGAAATGGACAACAGTCTCCCAAAAATCTTCGTTCTCGAATCCTTCTCCCAGAGGCCCATGGGCAATTTCCCAGGCACTCTTCGGATTGCCGCCATAAGCTACGTACTGAACCTTGCGAAGGCACTGAACAACAGTGTGATAACTGCGTTTTTCTTGCAAAAGCAAATGCGCCATGCGCTTTGTGATCCGCATAGGCACACCGGCTGTGCGGATATTTTGCCCCATGCCAACGTGTATAAACCACGCTTGTTCCTGTCGCGCCTGTGATGTATTGCCCTGTAAAAATGCCGTATCAAAAAATGCGGGCACATCGTATTGTGCCAGAAGATGACGCGCAAGACTATAGAATTGGTGCGCTGGTTTATAGCTATTAGGTCGCCAATCTTCAACGGGACGAATCCAATCCGCGTGATTGCGAGCGAGTTGCTCAAGAGCGGCGATATAGGTATTGACAACCGTATGACCAAAACGCTTGCAGGCGCGTGCGGGCCGCATCAAATCGCCATATTTTTCAACGTGGAGAACGAGGCGGCCCAGAGCTTGTTGCGCGTCGGGATCACCGTCGAGATTATTGTAAATCGCGCGAATGCGAAAGAGCAAATCAGAGACAGTCTCATCCTGAAGCTCGCCTTTAAAGATACGGGCAATAAATTTGGCGCGGTGGGCATTGTGTCTCGGGCTAACATCGGGATCGCGCTGCTCAACCTCGCGTTGAAGAAGATCAATCTCTGCCTGACGCTGAACAGCGGTTTTATCCAGACCAGTATCCAACCCATTGCGGTAACACCAGAGCTTATAAGCGAGCACCCTGTCGAAACCGAGCGTCCTAAGATGGGATTCGACATCGGATTTATCAAAAAGAACATTTGACATCGCACAATCCTGTTATTTAGAGCTATAGAGGTCTTAATTTACTACATAAAAAGACAAAACGCTCCGCGATAAAGTTTCATAGCATAGTATTCTGAAATACTCTCACACCCCTCATTGTCAAAGTGCATCCTCTACGATGTAAGAATGAGGAAATCTATTTGAGATCAACCATCCGATGCAATTGAGAGATCGCTGTGTACAGAAACTATATTACTATTGCGCTTCGAAATCTATTTCGAAATAAGATGTATTCGATCATCAATATTGTGGGATTGTCAATAGGTATCGCCTGTTTCACCATGCTCATGCTATATGTGCAGCACGAACTCGGCTATGATCGCCATCATGACAAATCGGACCGAATCTACAGGTTAGTCTCCCAGATTAAAGATAGAACCTGGGCATCTATCGCGGCTCCCATCGCACCGGGCTTGGCAAGTGAATTTCCCGAAATCCTTTATACGCGACTGTGGCCCTGGAAACATTACACCCTCAAGTATCGAGATCAAAGCCATTATGAAGACATTATCTTTGCCGACGCTTCCATTTTTAAAGTATTCTCATTCTCGCTTCTCCAGGGCAATATAAACACAGCCTTACGGGAACCCAATACAATTGTCATATCAAAGCAAATGGCTATCAAGTATTTTGGAAACACAAACCCGCTCGGGCAGACACTCGTTTTTGAAACCTTCAAAAAAAATTTCAAAATTACGGGAATCCTGAAAGATATACCCTCCAATTCTCACTTTAAATTCGACTGCTTAATTTCCTTCTCCACGCTTGAAAGCGCGAATAAGCGGGCAATATCCCGTAAAAATTCTCACCATTTCTACACCTACCTGTTACTCCCTGAAAATTTGAAATCAGAAATGCTTAATGTGTCATTGAACCTTTTAGCACAAAGTTCATATGGAGACAACTCAAAGCTTATCTTGCAGCCCTTAACGGATATTCATCTCCACTCAAATCTCGAAAACGAAATCGAACCCAATAGCGATATTCTGTATGTCTATATACTATCCTCTATTGCCGTATTGATTCTGCTTATTGCCTGCATCAATTTCACAAATTTGACAACAGCACAATCTCTCAATCGAACAGACGAAATCAGTTTAAGAAAAGTCGTTGGAGCAAGCCGCACTCAGTTGATTAAACAATTCTTAGGGGAATCCATTTTATTTGCTTTCCTATCTGTCCTATTGGCCTGGGGAATAGTTTATTATTTTCTTCCCTGGATACAGCTATTTGCGACCGTAGAGATTGGCTTCAACTATCATTTTTGGGATATCGCCCTCTTCGTGATTTGTTCTGTAATAGGCGTCGGAACTATGGCAGGAATATATCCAGCCTTCTATTTATCTAAATTTGAACCCATCAGAGTTGTGAAAAAAGATTCAGAAACGGGATTAAGAGGAATACGATTCAGACAAATCCTTATCGTTTTTCAATTCTCCATATCCATTATGTTAATAATTGCCACAAGCATCGTATATAACCAGTTGAATTATATTGCTTCCAAGAGATTGGGATTCGCCAAAGAACAGGTCATAGTTCTTCCCATCTCACCTATACCGGAAAATACCTATAGAGTTTTGAAGGATGAGTTGCTGAAGTTCACTGAAGTCTCCAGCGTAACCATCTCAGACTGTATTCCGGGTACAAGATTCACGACAGCATCTATTTACCCCGAAGGCTCTTTTGAAAATACACGCATTCCAGTTCGAATAATTGAAGTTGGTTACAATTTCCTTGAAACACTGGGAATCGAATTATTAGAAGGCCGGGATTTCTCCGAAGCTCACAGCAGCGATATAACGCAATACGTCATCATCAACCAGACTGCCCTGACGCGTTTCAATTGGTCTTTGGGAGAGAGAAACAGGATAAAATGGGGTAGTGCAGAAAGACACGTCATCGGCGTCGTGAAAGATTTTCACTTCGCTTCATTTCGTCAAAATATCGAACCCCTGGTATTCGTCTATCAACCTGCGGACAGACTGAATTTTATTACCATCAAGCTTCGCACAAAAAATATTGAAAACACGCTTGATCTTCTCAAAAAACAATGGAGGTCTATATCTCCTGGACCTCCATTTGAATACTTCTTTATTGACGAATATTTCGCAAGACTACATCAATCAGAACGCAAGATGGGAAGACTTTTGACTCTTTTTTCTCTAATTGCAATTACAATGGCTTGCCTTGGATTATTCGGCCTGGCTTCTTTTGCGATTCAGCAACGCACCAAAGAAATAGGTATTCGCAGGATTCTCGGTGCTACAGTTACAAATATCGTGATGCTATTCTCTAAGGAGTATATGAAATTGGTATCCATCGCCAGCCTGATTGCCTGGCCAGTGGCTTACTATGCTATAGACATTTGGCTTCAAAATTTCTCATACCGCATTACACCAAATATCACGAGTTTCACACTAAGTACAATAGCCGCATTAGCAATTGCCCTGCTCACCGTAGGGATTCGATCCTATTGGGCCACACGGACCAATCCTGTAGATTTGATACGGTACGAATAGAGAATTAAAACCCTCGCAAAACCGTGCTCTCTCGGCGGGGCAATCCCTCTTTTGGCGCGCGTTTTAACACGACGTATTCCAGACCGTGTTCCTCGCAAAAAACTCTCTTCTCCGGCTTATCGCCGTCTTCATTCACCGCGTAAATATCCGGTTTAATAACCGCAATCTCAGGCGCGGCATCCATCCATCCATCGCCAGAGGAAATAAGCCCCTGTTTGACAAAGCAAACGGATTGCACCACATATCGGCGTTCGTCTTCACCGAACATCGGATGATGTTCGCCTTTGAGCAGACGGACATTGGCATCGTGCCCCACAACAACGTACAAATCGCCCAACTCCGACACCTCTTCAAAAAATCGGACATGCCCGGAGTGAAACCAGTCAAAACACCCCGTAACAATCACTTTTTTATTTTTCGCATCCCCATCCGCTGTCTCCCCTATCGGAAACCCCCTCACATCGTCTGCGGTCAAAACGCGATATGCGATATTGTGCGCCTCGCAAAAATGTCGTCTCTGCGGCGTATCGTCTCGTTCATCCACCACCCACATATCGGCCTGGACCGCATCGGGAAGACCGTCTTTATCTGCCAACTCCGTCACAAGCGTCGCGCGATCCACATAGCAAATCGCATCCATCATATACATGCGTTCTTCTTCCGGAAATTTGAGTCGCCCTTCAATAGCATCATCCCCCCACACCAGCGCGTGAAGACATCCGTATCTGGAGGCCTCTTGCAAAAAACGGATATCGCGCGCCCTCATATCGTCAAAACTGCCTGAAACAATAACCGTCTTCATATTACGCCCCTTTATCATATCGGACATCCACGCGAAGAGCGCCCGGCACGGGTTCTTCAGACACAACGTAAATATACCCACCGCCACAACCCGAATACATCGCCCCGACATATCTCGATTGATAATATTCCAGAATACCCATCAGATCAATCCGGATAGTCGGATGTCGTACCGTATGCGGCAACAGGGTCTCCCAGCAAACCATACACTCATTCAGCGATGCACCCAATCCCCGCACATCCCTGGCAATAATCGCATCATAACAATCCTTGCCCGACTGGCTCAATCTCTCAATCCATATCGGATCTAAATTCTTTTCACCCAACGGCTCATAGCCATCGGGCCGCGGGGCAACCGGAACCATGTAGATCACATCTTCGATCCAACGTGCGACATCGGGGTCATTATTGGACTCGATATGGACCGGAAAATACCCCCCCTCGTACTCGCAATCGTAATCGAGCCTGCTCACACCCGGATAAAGCAACCCGACCATATCCTGCGACCCCGACGGCTCGGCCTTGCCCTCATTTTCAACCGTGTACAATTCCTTCACCAGATCGGACGGCGCGCGATCGGGAAACGCAGAACCCCAGAGCCTCATCGCAACGTCTCTCGTACTCGTCGCCATACCGCAGCGATTCATAAAACGACTGGTCGGCTCGAGCGAAACCACAACCATAGACCCGGGAGGCGATGGATTGTACTGAGACAAAAACGGCTGATCAATCCACCCACCGGCAAAAGCCATGCGAAATGGAATATTGCCAATAACGCTCGTAATATCTTTGCCCATAAAATAAATACCCTTAACTCACCGTCCGCTTACCCGCTTTGCGGTCCGCATATTGTTGTGCAATCCAGGCATAAGTCTTAGCCATACCATCGCGCAAAGAGGTATCTGGCTCCCAATCGAGCATTTCTTTAATCATCGTATTGTCGCTATTGCGACCAGCAACGCCCTGAGGTGCCGTGAGATCATACGTGCGATTGAGTTTAATACCGCCGATCTCCTCGATAACACTCACCAGTTCATTGATGGAAACCAACTCGCTCGAACCCAGATTAATAGGCGTTGCAACGAGGTCCTCACTGTGCATAATCAGATCGATGCCCCTGATACAATCGTCAACATACATAAAACTGCGCGTCTGGTTGCCATCGCCCCAAATATCAATCTCGAGATTGCCATTGTCTTTGGCCTCAATCGCTTTGCGACAAAGCGCAGCAGGCGCCTTCTCCCGGCCGCCATCCCACGTCCCATAAGGACCATACACATTGTGGAACCGCGCAATCGCCGTCTTCATCTCGCGCTCTGCCCAGTATTCCTCGCAAAACATCTCCGAAACCAACTTCTCCCAACCGTATCCACGCTCTGCCATTGCCGGATACGCATCTGATTCTTTGAGTGCGCGCACATTGGGATCCTCCTGCAACTCAGTATTATACGCGCAGGCAGAAGAAGAAAAGAAATACCGATCAACACCTGCCCAATAGGCCGCTTCAATCAGATGGGTATTGATCAGAATACTCCGCAAACAGTCGATCCTGAACCGCTCGATAAATCCCATCCCCCCCATATCCGCCGCGAGATTGTACACTTCAGCAGCCCCTTCAACGGCGCGTTTGCAATTATCTGCATCGCTCAAATCCAAACACAGATTCTCCACCCCCGGCACACGCTGGTACCACTCGGGCAAAGGCTTCTTATCAACAGCGCGAAGCCGCACAAACCCCTGATCGTGAAAATATCGCGTCAGCGCACCGGCAATAAAACCGCCCGCCCCGCAAATAACGATCAAATCGTCTTTATTGAGCATTGTTGCTGCTATTTGCTGCTTCCCCATCGTAGTCCTCCAAAATAAATAACCTGTATTCTGGTATTATGCATCCGGTCAGTGAAGATATTACAAAAGAGAGACGCAAGACGCAAGAATGGTTAGACACAAAGTCTATTTCTCAATATATTGCAAAAAGTAAAAGCGATAAAACCAACGCGTTCCACAGGAGTACCCATGCCGCTACTCAACGTCGAAAACGCCCGTAAAAACCTCAGCCGCTACCCCTGGGCGCAGACCATCCTCGAAAGCTGGAAACAGCAGGTCACCCACCTCATGGACCAGAACCGCGACTTTATCGACGCCATGATGCCCGAACTCACCCCCTGGCCCGAATACGGCCAGAACTGTCCCGCCTGCGTCAACCGCCTCTCCTCCATGGGCGAAACCGGCCTGTACGAATGGGATCCCACCGATCCGGATAAACTCTTATGCAAATACTGCAAAACCGAATATCCCAACGCCAACTATCCCGAAACCGGCAGCATCACCGCGCCCAGAATGAACCAGACCTTCACCTTCTACCTCACCGACGAAGAACGCGCCCACCCCGAAGACAAATCCGGCAAATACGCCTTCAAATGGGTCCGGTGGCCCGTACACACGAGCTGGACCGGCATCATCCGCACAAAAAAAAGCCGCTGGTGCTTCGAACAAATACTACCGCTTGCCAAATTATACGCCCTCACGGATGACGTATTATACGCCCAGCGATGCGCCTGGATCATGGACTGCATGGCGCGGCGATACCCCAACTGGCTCTTCCACTCCTACGACGGCACCATAGCGGATTGCCCGCCGGCCGAAGTAGCCATCTCCCTGGGCAAATATCCCCGCGCCGGGCGTTTTCCCGTCGAAACCATCATCACCGCCTTTGAAGGCCGCCATCGCGAGGCCGACCATGCAATACTCAACAACGGCTTCTGGGGTGCCGGACGCTTTGGCTGCAGCGGCTCTGACGGCGGAAGCATTCTCCAGGTCACCCTGGCCTACGACCTCATCCGAACTGCCCAATATCAGGATGGCTCCCCAGTCCTCACACCCGAAATGGATCAACGCATCGTCAACGACCTCATCCTATCCGGCTGTGCAGACACCGAAAACTGGAGCGAAATCAACAACAAATGCGGTCCCGGCCGCGCACTAAGCGCCGCCGTCGGCATACTCTTTAACAGACCACAAAGCGTGCGCCGCGCCATCGAAGGTCTTGAAATCCTCCTCGAAGATGCTTTCCACTTCGACGGCTTCTGTACCGAATCTCCCTCCTATTCCGCCATGCACCTCAACCTGTTGCGCGACATCCCAGAACTGCTCGTCGGATACTCCGACCCCGACGGCTACGAACCCGAAACCGGTCCACCCCTCAAAAACCTGGACCCCTTTCAGCACTTTGACCGCTACCGTCTCTCTCTGGAAAGCATGGCCCGCATGCTCGACCCGAACCTGCAAGACCCCGTCATCGGAGACTCCCGAGAAGGCCGCAGCATCGACCCCATCTACGCCGAAGTCCTATCCGCCCATTACGGCAATCGCTACGCCGGCCTGCTGGAAAAATCGCAGAACGCCCCGCTCTCACAAAAAGGCGACGAATACGCCCTCTGGCACCGGGCCCCCGATATAGTAGCCGAACAGGACACCGACCTGCCCCACCACACCGAATGGTTCCCCGGCTGGCACGTGGCCGTCCTGCGCGGCGGAAACCCAAAAGGTCACACCGCCTTCTACTTCAACGGTTATGGCTTTGGCGGCCATCGCCACTACGACAGCCTGGGCATCATCTACATCGCCCATGGGCGAGAAATGGCTGCAGACCGGGGTTATATCTGGGACGACCCCAGAAATGCATGGACCAAAAGCACCCTCTCCCACAACATCGTCACCGTTGACGCCCAAAACCAGAACGGCAACCCGAAACCCGCCACCCTGGAACTCTTTGGCACGGGCGCAGGCGTCGAAATCGTCCAGGCATCCGCCGCTCCGTACGAGCAATGCGACCGCTACCAGCGCACCTGTGCGCTCATCCAGATCCCCGGCGAACAGACCTATGCCATCGACATCTTCCGAATAAACGGCGGCAATCTCCACCAGTATGGCTTCCACTGCAACGGCCGCCTTACGGGCATTCGCGGTGCCGACCCCCAACCCGTAAACGAAAAAATCGAATGGCTCGACAACATCCGCGCCGACCATCCCCAAGCCCCCTTCACCGCCACATGGCAAAACCAGGACCTGCGAATGGACCTCACTCTGCTCAACCCCATCCATCGCCTCCTGCTCGCAGACGCGCCCGGCTGGCGCTCAGACCTGGGCGACCAGCTCAACGCCCCACCTGTCCAGCAAATCCTGGCCGAACGCAAAGACGACGCGAACACAAGGTACGCCGCTGTCATCGCACCCTACACCGACAAATCACCCATCCAATCCGCACACCTGATCCTGAACGACCCCGACACCAGCGCCATGGCAATCGCTGTAAAACGCGATGGCTGTACCGACTACATCCTATCAGCCCCAGATAGCACCACTCATGACCTCGGCCCCATCTCCATCACAGGCAAATTCGCTTATGTATCCATCGACAATCAGGGCAATCTCCAACGGGCTTATCTGCTCTGCGGCACCGAACTCAGCTACGGCAGTCACACCCTTACGCGCTCACAGGCACAGACCTCACTCGACGTCACCTCAGTTGACAATCGCACCTATCATATATCGCAAACCCTGTCCGAACCCGACACCCTCCCCGGAACCTATCTATTAGCCGCAGACACCGGCTACGAAATCGAATCCGCCTCGGAAAAAACCATCACCGTACGGGATTATCCCGCTATCACCTGCGACCGCATCGTTCTCCTCAACGCCGCTACTTTTGCCCCTTAACCGCAAAAATCCTGCGATCTAACCAAACCAGCGCACGCATAACCAGATCTGGCTCTATGCGATGTGGAAATTTCACAAAAGGCGCAATCAACTCGGCATCCCCCCCGGTCAAAACAAGCGTCGCCCGCCCATCGGAAACCAATTCACTAAACAGTCGCTCTACGGCACCAGCAGCCCCATAAATAACCCCCGCCTGAATGCAAGAAGCCGTATCCGTCCCAACAGCCGAATCAGGCGGTTGAAGTGCCACCTGGGGAAGCAAACTCGTTTCATCGTGCAGCGCGCGCAACCCCATCCCCAAACCGGGCGCAATCGTCCCCCCGCGAAAAACACCATCTGCTGTCACCAGATCCACAGTCAGCGCAGAGCCAAAAGCGGCGACAACCACACTTCCTGCGCAAACGCGAAACGCCTCGCTCGCCTGCAATAGCCGATCAATACCAACATGGTCGGGACGGGGCACAGCGACATCAATCCCCAGATCCATTTCTGTATCAACCACCTGTGGCATTAACCCCCATACAGTCTGAACCGCCTTGTGAATCATCTCATCTACGCCGCGCACCACAGAAGCAATCAAACAGTGGTCAGGCGTCTCTCTCGGGGCAAAACGCGATTCGAGAACATTCACGACCTGTGCCTTGTAATCCTCACCGGCCATATCTCGCACCGCGTTTATAGACGCACGCGCAATCGGGCGGTCGCCATCGTATAACGCCGCCTTCAAACGCGAATTGCCAATATCAAAAACCAGCAACTTTCGCCCCATTGTTCAATTCCTGTTTAGATAGGGCGGGCGACCACAAGGATCGCCCCTACAATTTCACACTTCACACTTCTTCCTTCACACTTCTTCTCCGCGCGTGTAAAACCAGTTCAGTATATCCATTGGGTACTTCGCGGCCCTTGAAAACCAGATCGAGTGCCGCTTGAAACGCGATACTCTCATCAAAATTTGGAGCCATATTGCGATACGCCGCATCGCCCGCATTCTGCCGATCCACAACCGCGGCCATCTTCTCAAACGTCTCGCGGACTTGCTCTGCACTCACAATCCCGTGATGCAGCCAATTGGCAATATGCTGGCTCGAAATGCGCAATGTCGCGCGATCTTCCATCAGACCCACATCGTGAATATCGGGCACCTTGGAACAGCCAACACCCTGATCAACCCAGCGCACCACATAGCCCAAAATACCCTGCGCATTATTGTCCAATTCCTGCGCGATCTCCTCATCCGTCAAATCCCTATCCAGCAAAGGCGGCGTCAAAATCGCATCCAGACTCGCGCGTTCTCGCCTCGCGAGTTCTGCCTGCCGCGCCGAAACATCCACCTGATGGTAATGCATCGCATGCAATGTGGCCGCAGTTGGCGAGGGAACCCACGCAGTAGTCGCCCCCGCTTCGGGGTGATTCATCTTCGTCTCTACCATCTCCCGCATCGCATCGGGCATCGCCCACATCCCCTTGCCAATTTGCCCTTTGCCGATCAACCCCGCCTCAATACCCACATCCACATTCCAATCTTCATAAGCCGTCAACCACGGTTGCGCCTTAATTTCGTTCTTCGGAAGCATAGCACCGGCTTCCATACTCGTGTGCATCTCATCACCCGTGCGATCCAAAAACCCCGTATTGATAAAAATGACGCGCTCGCGGGCTTCCCACATAGCCCGCTTCAAATTGACAGTCGTGCGCCGCTCTTCATCCATAATCCCGATCTTCAGCGTATTTCTCTCAAGTCCAAGCGCATCTTCCACGCGCCCAAATAATTCTACCGTCGCCGCTACCTCTTCGGGTCCGTGCATCTTGGGCTTTACGATATACACGCTGCCCGAGCGGCTATTTTGAAACACGCCATTGCCCTTCAAATCGTGAAGAGCCGCCAGCGACGTCACCATCGCATCCAAAAACCCTTCGGGAATCGCCTCTCCATCTGCAGTCGTCACCGCATCGGTGTACATGTGAATCCCCACATTTCGCACCAGCAGCGTGCTTCGCCCCGGCAATGTCAACGCACCGCCATCTGGACGGATATAATTCCTATCGGGATTCAATTTGCGATTCAGGGGTTGTCCATTCTTTTCAAAAGTCGTCTCCAGCGTACCCTTCATCAAACCACACCAGTTGCGATACACGAGCACCTTATCCGCGGCATCCACGGCAGATACGGAATCCTCACAATCCTGAATCGTGGTAATAGCTGATTCCATCATCACATCTTTTACTCCTGCTGGATGGTCTTTTCCAATGGGATGGTCCGGATCGATCTGAATCTCAATATGCAATCCATTGTGCGCCAACAAAACACTGGATAATTCCCCATCCCGCTCCGCATAGCCCACAAACTGACTCGGATCTAACAATCCTGTATCCCGACCATCAACCTCTGCCACAAGCACCTTTTGTCCGCCCTCTTCGCCCAGAGCAAACGCCGTCACTCCTGCATAAGCCCCATTGGACATCGGCACAGTCGCATCCAAAAAATTATTCGCTCTGGCAATCACCTTCTCCCCGCGCACGGGATTATACGCCGTTCCCCTATCCGCACCATCATCCTCCGGAATCACATCTGTCCCATACAGCGCATCGTACAAACTACCCCAGCGCGCATTGGCCGCATTCAAACAATAACGCGCATTATCCACCGGCACGACCAACTGCGGTCCGGCCACTGTCGCAACCTCTGGATCAACGCCATTTGTCAACACCTGAAAATGATCCCCTTCGGACAATAAATATCCGATCTCTTGCAAAAATGCCCTGTACGCTTCCCCATCAATAGATTCGCGCCCCTTGTGCCAGGCATCGATCTTTGCCTGCAAGACATCGCGCCTTTCCAATAAACGCCGGTTCTCCGGTCCCAGATCTCTTACAATCTCCTCCAACCCACGCCAAAAAGCCTCTGCATCTACACCCGTATCGGGTGCGATTTCGTCTTTGACCAATGCGTAAAGCTCGGCATCTACATTCAATTCTCCAACGGCTACCACACTCATATATCGCTCCTTTGGAAACTCAAGTATATCCACCTTTGCCCAACAAAATACGCGCCTCCTCGTCATCACCTTCTAAAATCGCCTGCGTCAACCCGTCACCGGGAGGCGGCCCACCGTGTGGTGATCGGCGCAACCAGGTCGGCGTATAACTCAAAATCAACATCCTGCGCTTTGTCCTCAACGTCGGCAATCCCCGATGCCAGAGATTGCTGTGAATCAACACACCGCCCCCGGCCTTCACGCGAACCACAAGCTCACCTTCAACCGGCTCATAAGTATCGGAAGGCGGTGCTCTATCCAACCAATTGTGCGACCCCGGCACAATTCCTACGGGTCCCGTATCCTCATTCAAATCATCCAGATAAATCAGAGCATCTATCCCATGTGGTCTGGAAAACCACGGCGGCAAAGGATTGGAAACCACGCGCAAATGCTGGTGCCATGGGGTCTGATGAGGCGTTTCAGCCGGATAACTGATCCGCGCGCTCAATCCCCGAAGCCTGACCAGCGGTCCCATCATCGCCCGTGCAATAGACAACACAGGCGGAAATTTCAACAAATCCAAAAACACCGGATCTTTATCCATCAAATGCCGCGGAATACGCCCCCAGGATCGCTTTCCGCTGTCTCGAAACGCACCTGATTCCCGATCCTCCAACCGATCCAGCGCATCTTGCAATGTTTTCAAGTCCTCACCCGCGAACAACCCCTCGCGCACCAGATATCCCTCTCGGTCAAATTGCCGCAACTCCTCTGCCGATGCACAAACATCTATGTCATAATGGTGATCTGATCCGCGGGTATTGGGACCGAGAACCTTATAAGACAATGTGCAATTTTGTTCAAAAGTTTGATCCATATCATCTCCTCATGCCAAAACCAGAAGCCAATCGCCATCTCCCGGTGCTTCATAAATGCGCCTACCATTGACCTCGCGCACTTCTGCTGCTTCCACATCGCCATCGCGCGGATTGTACCAGATACCCCGCAGATGTGGTGCCAAACCCGCCACTTTCACCTCCACCGCCTCGCCCTGTGGCGTATAGGCAACCACGAGATCGTTTGCCACAGATTTAGAAATCAAAATGTGTTTGTGTACATCTCGCTCGCCGGGCTGGATGCCCAGCAATTCTGGAGACGGACGCAGCGTCCACCACCCGATAGAATCGAATGCATCGACGAGATGGCGCACTTGCTCTGCCCCATCCATCAGCAACGCATCATGCCAGGGCAATGGCGTTCCCGAATTGGGATGATCAACGGGAGGACCGCTGCCATCGTCCCACCCCCACACGCCGTGTCCCCCATAAGTCACGCCAGCGGTTGGTGCATTGAGCAGACTCCAGTACATTGCCCTCCTCACCGACGCTGCATCGTGTGGCCGCTTTGAATGATAGGCCACGTGATTTTCATAAGAAGGCTCCATGTTAATATAAAATTGACGCGGCGTCATTTTCCAATCTTCGGAAGGGGGTCCCGTCACAATCCACTGCAAAGTCTCGTCGCTGTCGCCGTGACCACTTTGATAACCCACCACATCGAGCCAATTTTCAGACCGAAATTCATCAGTCGGAAATCGCCGCCCCGAACTGTGCATCGCCACAGGCGCGTGGGGACCTTTCCCGAAAACCGCGCGACCAACGCGCTGCCATCGCTCGGCATTCTCGCCATTGTAATTGCCATCCCCACCCAGAATCCACACCACGGGATAACACGCCCATCGCGCAACCATATACTCAGCCAGCAGGATCATCTGGTCCTCTGACAACGACACGCCCGGACTCTTTTCCGGATGACTGCGCCCTCCCAGTGCCCACAACATCACGGGCGCATTGACCAGACCCGCCTGAAAAGTCATCTCCACCCAGTCATCCAACCGCTGAAAAAAAGCCGGATTTATTGCGATCTTTTCCACACCAGAAAACGCCAGATTGCCCTCGACATCGCCATCTGGAGCCGCCCGCCACTGCGTAGCCACCCATTGAACAGTATTAAACCCCTGCCGCACGCGCTCGCTGAGATAATAGCGCCATTCATCTCGCGTTGACCGCAAACACCCATTCCACGCCGTATCCGCCAAAAAGAAAAACGGCTTCTCATCGGCATAGATAAAATGCCGCCTGTTTGCAGACAGCGCGATGGGGCCGTGTACATCAAAGTCACTGATCGTCTGCGATGGCCCGCACGTAAAACGCCCCTCGCGATTGTGCAATCCCGCGTTTTCCGCATCTGAAAAAAACGTCGCATACGACCACTCGCCCTCTTCGTCTGGACAAAAACGCACGCGCCATTGCCGCCCGCCATCCCAAAATCCCATCACATTGTAAATCGATCCAAAAGGCGATGTAAACACCACCTGCAATGCCGCTTCTTGAATGGGATTTGCATAATCTTTATCACTCTCAAAATCGATCTCAATACGTCCCCATTTTGTCACAACCGGCTCACGACCGTTTTGATCTATTTCGCTCATATTTCCTCTCTATTTCATTTTTCAGATCCCTTGTCCAGCACATCTTCGACAAAAGCGCGCAAGACCTCGGCTGTGCTCCACGCCTGGGCAAAGCAACCGCGAGATGCATGGGGCGGGTCCCCATCGAAAATTTCAGAAATATGTCCCAGGCCCGATTCTTCAACATGGCACAACAAAGGGCGCAACATGCGTCTTGCAGAAGTACGAACATCTGCCTCTTTGCCGTAAATGCGAACCCATGAAGTGATAAACGGCCCCATAAGCCATGCCCAAACCGTTCCCTGGTGATACGCGCCATCTCGATTATACGGGTCGCCGCCATAAGTACCCCTGTATGCTGCGTCGGACGGCGACAGACTTCGCAAACCGTAAGGCGTGAGCAACTCGCGTTCGACCACATCGAGAATACTGCGTTCACGCCCGGCATCGAGCATGCGATACGGCAGACTGAGTGCGAAAATCTGATTGGGACGAATCGCCGCATCGGGCACCGTATCAGTCAGGCAATCGTACAGACATCCAGCATCGGAGTTCCAAAATGCATCGGCAAAGCGCGCAGCTATTTTTTCAGCCAGCCCGGCGTATTCGGTACTGAGCCCGGGTTCGTCATATCTATCAGCCAGGTCGCGCATCACACACAGCGCATTGTACCACAGCGCATTGACCTCAACGGGTTTACCCTGTCGCGGGGTAACGACCCAATCTCCTACCTTAGCATCCATCCATGTCAGTTGCACACCGAATTCCCCGGCATAGAGCAACCCATCGCAATCCAGATGAATATTATAGCGCGTTCCCCGAACAAAATAGTAGATGATCTCCTGAAGCACAGACCAGAGGGTTTCCCTTACAAAATTATAATCATTTGTGTACGCCAAAAACCGATCCACCGCATAGACATACCACAGGGTTGCATCCACGCTATTGTACTCGGGTATATCACCCCAATCGGGAAAACGGTTTGGAATCATTCCCTCATCGCAAAAACGCGCATAAGCAGCGAGAATATCGCGGGCTTCGTCAAATCGCCCGGTCACCAGCGCCAGACCAGGCAACGCGATCATCGTATCGCGCCCCCAATCCGTAAACCAGGGATAACCGGCGATAATAGTAGCGCGAGCGTCGCTACGTTTGACGAGAAAAGCATCTGCACTCAAACTGAGACCCGTGCATTTGGGAACTGATTGGCCAATTTTATTTCTGCGATCTATCTCAGCCTGCCGAAGCGCATTTACCTGATCGCATGTGCCGCGTTCAAGACTGACGAGTAAATGCGCGGATTCACGTGCTGCGAGATCAAAGGTAAATTCTCCGGGACAATACAGGTCTTCCCGATTGTCCAGACCGCGATAGGCTTCAACGGCATATTCAAAATTGTAATACCAATCGCCACGCGATTGAAATTCTCCGTTGTGCGCGATATGCAAAGGCGGGTATTCCGAATAAGGCTGAAAACTCATCAAACCATCGCAAATATCGACATCGCCATTGAGCAAATGATTCTGGCGCGTCAGGTGATGGTAATCTCGGAAAGCCGCGAGCGGCCGCAGCACAAGTGTAACCGGGCGATCAAAGGGACCGTAAGTAATCACAGTGGTATTCTGACCATAAACCATAAAAATTTGCTTTTCAAAACACAAATCGTCGATGCAATACGTAAAGATGGGAAAGGGATCCAGGCGGACGTGTTCGAGATGGGTATAACCGTGCGGGTGGATATCGCCAGCGTAACAATTACTGCCCAGTTCAAAAGTCCCCCTATCGGGCGCAATAAGCGTCTCTTCGAATTTGGACAGCGCGACAAACCGACCATGCGACGCACTTTGTGCGGGAATAAGCAAACCGTGGTACCGCCGCGTGTTCATCCCGATAATAGTCGAACACGCAAATCCACCCAGACCATTGGTCTCAAGCCACTCCCGCCCCATCGCCTGACCGAGATCTCGGCATATTTCTTTTTTAACAAAAATATCCATGATCCATTTCCATTCACTGAATGGTATATTTCCTCCCATCCTTGACATCAGGCAGTTTTATGTCTATAGATATTTGCAATGAATTTTTCTATAAAGAATCCATATATGACTGCGAAACAACTGACACTATCGATAGAATCCCCTGAATCTGACTGGCTCAAACGAGAACTGGAGGACTTCAACGCATTTGGCAAAAATACAATTGTGACTTCTACGGAGGCCGCGACTGATTGTGATCGGGTTCACATTGAAACTTACGTAAACGAATTTTGGACCGCAAAACAAAGAGCGGCCAACGCACTCCACGAAATATCGTATCGAGCGTGCTTCAAGCCCCAACTCCCCAGATTCTTTATCGAACGATTGACCTTACCGGGCGACGCGGTCTATGACCCCTTTGCCGGGCGGGGTACTACACTCATAGAATCCGCTCTTTTGGGGCGCGTTCCCATAGGATGCGATATTAATCCGTTGAGTTCTATTATGACGCTCCCCCGCCTGAATCTCCCCACTGTTGATCAAGTCGCCGACAGACTATCGCGTATAGAACTCAAAGATGTCAAATATCCAAAAAAATTACTGGCCTTCTATCACCCGGAAACCCTGAAACAGATTTGCTCGCTCAAAAAATATCTGACAGAAAAAACTGGCAGCCTCGATTGGGTGGACCAATGGATCAGCCTCGTCGCACTGAACCGATTGACAGGTCACTCATCGGGCTTTTTCTCGGTTTATACTCTGCCTCCTAATCAGGCCGTCTCCGTTGACTCTCAAAAAAAAATCAATCAAAAAAGAAATCAAGCACCACCAGTACGCGATATCAAAAATCTCATCCTGAAAAAAACGCGTGCCCTTTTGAAACACTGCGACGAACAAACTCGGCATACCCTGACAGGCATCTTTCCCCAGGCAAAGTTCCTCACACAGCCCTCAGATAGCACTCCCGAAATCGCGTCCAACTCCGTCTCCCTCGTCGTAACCTCACCGCCGTTTCTCGATGTCGTCAACTACGCGCAGGACAACTGGTTGCGATGCTGGTTTTGCGGGATAGACCCCGCAACTGTGCCCATCACCATGGCGAGAAAAATCGAGCAATGGCAACGCGAAATGACAAAGGTCTTTTTGGAATTAGAGCGCGTCTTGAAACCCGGCGGACATATCGCCTTTGAAGTCGGCGAAGTCAGACATGGCAAAATAAAACTCGAAGAAGCGGTTATCCCGTGCGGCATCGAAGTGGGACTCACGCCATTGCTCGTCTTAATCAACGACCAAAAATTCACCAAAACCGCAAATGTCTGGGGCGTCGATAATACAACAAAAGGGACAAACACCAACCGAGTCGTCGTGTTTAAAAAAGAATAATTGAACGATTCACTTTTTCATTCAAACTGTTTTTTGCTTTGATTACAGGCCTTGCCCTTGCCGCGGATAATATCTGCTCGCTGCCATAGATCAACAGTGCGACTAATCGCGTCACCCTCGCCGAGGTGTTGTATCTGTGCCTTGGTGAACCAGTCGCAGTCTCCGTTTGCCAGCGCATCGGCGTCTATATTCTCATCCGAAAAACCATAAACTCGGCAAACGCCATCTTCCTCTTCCACATCTTCGATATAGGACATCCACGGCACCTCCAGCTCGAGTTGCGTCCTGGTAAGTTCTTGCAAAGAGCCGACACGCGCGCCGACATCCCAACCGACCAGATCCTCCTCTTCCCATCCCTCGCCACCCGGCAACTCCCAGCGATTCGTCTCATCATCGCGCCGTAACAAGAACTCTGGTTCTCCACTATTCGGATACTCGATAAGCAGACGGGTCGTCTCAATCGGCTTGTCAAAACACACGGGAATAAGCCGTTTTCCATCATCGCTCAAAGCCTCAAGGGCGGCGGGATTGTAAGGATAATATCCCGCGGCAGGAGGCGCATTTACCGCACAATACTTATTGAAAATACCACAACGGTCTTCTGTACTCGTACCCGCAGGTGCTTCATGCCAGACGTGCTCATTAACAACCAGCAAATCCCCCGCTTTAAGCTCTGGATCGATAAAATCCGGCAACTGGCTCCTATCGGGCCGATTGACATCTAATATATGTGCATCCTCGTCAATTACCCGCGTCAGTTTGTGCGATTTCGGCGACACCAGAAAGGGACCATATACCGGATCGAAATCCGTCAGCGGGATAATGGCAAACACCCAGTTCATCGACGAACCCACGGGACGCCACCGTTTGTAATCGCAGTGGGCACCACCCCCCTTATCGCCCGGCGTCCTCAGATACGCGACAAAAGCCGTCAAATGCGCGGGTTGCCCCAACACGGACTCTACCGCACCAATAACCGTCGGATGCTCGGAAATCGAAGTAAGCCCTGGTTCTGATAGTCTGTTGCCACTCACCGTGTATTTCGCTGGCTCGGGATACGAAAGCTTTGGTGGATACGCACCACGTTTAACCTTTTCTTGCACAACTCGACGAAGGTCATTCGCTTCAGTCGTAGATAAAACATTGCGAATAATCAAATAACCATCCTCGTGGTAATTCGCAATCTGTTGCTCACTAAGAGATGGGGTGATCGACATGGCCATAATAAGAACTCCTTTCAACGGGTATTTCAATCATGAACACCAAAGCCCCTTCCATACGAAGAGGCTTTGCCGCACTTTGATACAACCAGTCCTATGAGTCTTCGTTGAACTTGATGCTACACCCGAGGGCTTTGGTCTCGGATATTGATATGTCTTTTCCGGCCAACAATGCATCCAGCGCGTCTTTGAGATAAGCTGCTTCCACGGCATTGGCATCCGAAGCATTATCGTCAATCGCGCCGTGATACGCCAGCTTGCCTTTGGCGTTAAAAAGAAAAATTTCTGGCGTACGGCTGGCGCCAAATGCGCGGGCGACCTGGGATACGGGATCAACCACATAGGGAAATTCGTAAGACAGGGTTTTGGCACGAATGACCATCTCGTCAAAACTATCCTCTGCAGCGCGCCTGGGATCATTGGGATTAATCACAACCACACCAAACCCCTTGCCGCGATACGCATTGCCAATGCTGGCTACGCGGCTTTCCCATTTGACCGCCCACGGGCAGGAGTTGCACGAAAAAATAACCAGAGTACCCTTCTCTCCCTGCACGCTCTCCAGAGTGTACATCTTACCATCGGTGCCCTTCATCTCCAGATCAGTTGCCGGTGCTTTCGCGCCCAATGCGAGGGTTTCGTTCTTGGCTGCTTCGGCATTGAAACCCATCGCTGCAACAAGTGCAATGGCTAATAATTTACGCATAGAATCCTCCTGATATTTGGTGATATGAGAGTACCTATTGTCTGAATGTTGGATAGACACGCCCCAAAGTGTCCCTTAACCGCCCGTCATCAATACATCGCGTATCTTCTGCTCAAATTGTTCGCGTGAGGTCTTCCCGAGCCAAAAATGGCGTTTATTGCCCGCGCTGTCGTATAGCCACGTAGCGGGTATTGCGCCCCACCAGTCGGGATCTAATGTATTGATAAACGCCCCATCGCTCCTCAACTTGATATAGCTCGGAAAATCAACACCCTGCGCTTTGAGAAAGGCAATTGCGCCATCGGCCTGACCTTCGGAATCAGCAGAAATAAAGACGAGCTTTAAGCCCTGGTCTTTGTACTGATGATAAACAGCCATCAAATCGGGAAACTCTTCAACGCATGGGGGGCACCACGTTGCCCAGACATTGACCAGAACGACCCTGGCATCGGCCTCTTTAACATTTTTGAGAATCTCCTCTGCCGTCGCGGGAATGAGATACTGATCGGTATTCGACGCGCGATCTGTTTTGGGTGCGTCGCAACTTACAAAAAGAAGAGCAACAAAAACAAATATATGACGTTCCAAAAAGACCTCCGTTAAATCGCAATAGTATTATCCACCCAGAGCGTCTTTATAGGCTTGCAAGCGCTCTTGTATGCCCTCATCTGAAAGCGCGAGAATTTGCGCTGCCAGCACAGCGGCATTGCGCGCATTGTCAATACCCACAGTCGCAACGGGAACACCCGGTGGCATCTGAACAATAGCGTATAACGCATCAACGCCGTTGAGCGCACCCGAAGCGCATGGAACGCCAACAACCGGCAAAGTAGTATGCGCGGCAATCACACCGGGCAGTGCTGCGGCCAACCCAGCACCCGCAATAATCACCTTGAGACCACGCGCCTTTGCCGTACTGGCGTATTCAGCGGTGCGTTCGGGATTGCGATGGGCGGAACATACGATCATATCGTAGGGAATCTGGAGTTCGTCGAGAATGGCACAGCCCTTTTGCATCGTGGGTTCATCCGAAGAACTGCCCATAATAATGCCAACAACTGGATCTGCCATAAAAATCTCCTTTGGTAGTTAGCTTTTAGCGGTCAGCGGTCAGCTAACAGCTTGTTCTGCTGACTGCTGAAAGCTGATCGCTTCTTTCACTGATTCAACCGGCGCACGCGCGCAGGTGTGTGGTCTGCTTGTGTCTCACTGGAAAAAATTTTGAGCGACCTGTCTTCAATGGGCAGGTCAATGCGGGCACCGCCACGGCGATGGGATTCCCGCAGTGCAATCGCAACCTCAAGAGCATCGCGGCCATCGGCTCCAGAGCAACGCGGCGGGCGGTTGTTCTCCATAGCATCAATCAAATCATCCACAGTGGTAATACCCTGACCCACGGGACGCGCTGGCTGCGGGAAAGGAGACCGCGCGGGGACACCCCGGTCCCCCAGGCCGCCTGAAACTCTTTGAAAAAGCTCAAACTCAAGCGCATCCGATAACGTGCGAACCCTGCCCTTTGTCCCAATAATATCAAATTCCCACGAAGCAACACCTGTCGATGTCCCGCGGAGATACGCCCGAACGCCATTGTCAAAAGCGAGATACCCATTGCCCATCAGATCGTCATCAGATGCGGCTTCCTCATCCGACGCCATCTCTCCAAAAACCCAGGAAACATCGCCACCTGCGAGATAGCGAATAGTATCAATCGCGTGACTGCCATTGTGTGACAAACCGCACTGGGCATAAGCTGTAATCTGGAGAATATCACCGAGATCCCCAGCTTCAATCATGCGGCGGGCTTCACTGAAATAGGGATTGTAACGACGCGAGCAATACACGGCGATGGAAACGCCATTTTCCCTACAAGCATTGACCATAGCATCGGCTTCTTCAAGGCTAAAGGCAATAGGTTTTTCCACCCACAAGGCTTTGACACCAGCATCAACAGCGTCAATTACAATCTGCGGACGATAACGCGCTGTAGTAGTCACACTGACGATATCGGGTTTTGCCTTTTCCAGCAAATCGCGATGATTGGCATACAACTGATCGCTACCAAGCCCCCATCGCTCGCCAAACAGAGCGCGTTGCTCATCGTGGGGATCAGCCCCGGCAACAAGATCGGTTTGCGGATGCGCGCAATAGGTGGGACCGTGACAATAGGGCAAGAAAATGGACCCGCCCTGCGTGATTTCGTCATCAAATGTACTGCCCATACGCCCCAGCCCAATAACCGCTGCTTTGTAAGACATCGTATGCCTCCAAAAATGTCTGGTATTCAAAATATACGCGTTATAACGCTTAACCGCCAAATTGGTTGACAACTAAAACTCATATTCAGTATGGTCGCATAACTGTTAATCCTGGGGTATGATTCGTTGGCGCCACTTTTTTCTTTTCTTTCGCACCCATGATGCGCTATCACTCATATCTTCGCGTTCCGCCCACATACCAAAGAAAGGTAAGGCGGTAAAATTTTCGTGCTCATCGAATGTAGTGCTTTCGCGAGCAGAGTTAATCGGTTCAACATGTATGACCACTTCTGTCCCTTCGGGCAAGGGCAAAGGCTTGGAGAGCAAAATACTCCCATCTTGTACCTTACCATGTTCTATAAGTGCCATTTTTTACCTCCTCATTGTAAGAGGAACCCTCTCACTCAAGCACTCGTCAAAGCGCGATGCCCAATATCCCTTCGGAAATAGGCCTTGTCAAAATCAATTTTGCCTACGGCTTCGTAAGCGCGATCAATAGATGATTTGATGGTATCACCGATTGCGGTAACACCGATAACGCGTCCCCCATTGGTGACGAGTTGATTGTCTTCGCGTCCCGTGCCAGCGTGAAAAACGATCACATCACCGGATGCCTCGGCGCGATCAATCCCGGAAATGGGAAAGCCGGTATCGTATGCTTCGGGATAGCCCCCCGAGGCCATGACCACACAGGTCGCTGCACGATTATCCAGTTTAATATCGAGATCCGCCACAGAACCATTGCACACAGCCTCAATTATATCCACGAGATCGGTTTTGATCAATGGAAGAACCACCTGCGTTTCCGGATCGCCCATGCGGCAGTTAAATTCGATCACCTTTGGACCATCAGCCGTAACAATAATACCACCGTAGAGAATGCCTTTGAACGGACAGCCTTCCCGGGCCAGTGCGTGTACCGTGCGTTTCATAATACACTGAACAATATCGTCGAAGAGTCCTGGCGTAATAACTGGGGCAGGCGCATACGCACCCATACCACCCGTATTGAGCCCCACATCGCCCTCGCCAATCGTTTTGTGGTCCTGCGAAGGCACAACACAAACAACATTTTCCCCATCTGAAAATCCAAATATCGACGCCTCCTCTCCCTCGAGCAACTCCATTGCAACCAGCTTGTCACCCGAGGCACCAAAAGCGCGTTGCACCATCACCTCGTTCACAGTTTTGTAAGAATCTTGCAGCGTCTCACAATAAATCGCCCCCTTGCCCGCGGCGAGACCGCTCACCTTGAGATAGAGCGGGTGTTGCCACTCCCTGAGCCGTTCCCTGGCTATTTCAGCATCCACAAAAGTTTCATAAGCACCGGTTGGAATATCGTATTTATGCATAAGTTCAAGCGCAAAATCTTTGTCCGCCTCAATTTGCGCCGCTGCCTGTGTCGGACCAAAAACCGCGAGACCTCGTTCCGCGAAAACATCGACAATACCATCTGCAAGAGGGGCTTCAGGACCGATGACCGAAATGTCAATGCCCTCTCGTTGTGCAAAATCTGCCAGACCCTGGAGATCGCTATCCGATATATCAACACATTCGGCGTACTGTGCCATACCCGGGCTTCCGGGCGCTGCGTATAACCTGGTGATCTTGTTGCTCTGGGCGAGTTTCCAGACAAAGGCGTGTTCACGCCCGCCCTTGCCGACGACGAGAAGTTTCATGTGGGATTCTCCGGATCGAGATATTGAATAAGTGTTTTTAAATCGTCCTGATTCAAACGGGCACCCCTTCTGCATTGACATCACTAATGAGTAAAGATGACCCTTCCGGACCATCTAACTGATCGTTTGTCATAACAACCGTTTGGATAATAACTTCGGCATCAAATCCGACTTTCCAGGCACAATTGCTGATTTTTTTTCGAATCTCTGGCGTTCGTTTCTCAACTATAACAAAAAGGTCCAGATCTGATTGTGGACCTGCATCACCACGCGCCCTGGATCCAAACATGACTGTTTTAATGGGGGAAATGCCACTTTCGATCAACATTTGTTTGACTTTTTTTGCGAGTTTGAGACTCTTTTCACATGGTTTCATAGCTGTTTTCTTCCTCAAGCACATCTTCTGGCGTTTGGGTAATCAGTGTGCCGACATCCTCACCCTCTACAATGCGGCGCATCATGCCTTTTTGTTCAAAATCGAAAACGTGAATCGGCAAATGATGGTCGCGTGCGAGAATTACAGCGGACTGATCCAGAGCACCCAGATTCTTTTGAATAATTGTATCGTGATTGATGCGGCGATAGAGCTTGGCATCGGGATTTTTGTTTGGATCGTCTGTGTAAATGCCATTGGCTTTGTGCTTGGCAAACAAAATGGCTTCTGCGCGAACCTCAAGAGCGCGTTGTACCCCGGGATAATCAGTGGTGAGAAAGGGATTGCCAATACCACCGGCAAAAATGACAATATATCCCTTATCGAGATGCCGAGCAGCAACCAGCCGAATAAAGGGTTCTGCGACTGCATTAATGGGAATCGCGGTCATCACGCGCACCTCAGCATCGCTTTTGGCATTGAGCACACCGCGCAGCATCAAGCTGTTGATAATAGTGCCGAGCATGCCGATATTATCGGCTTCAGAGCGTTCAATGCCCCACCGCACACTCTGTTCACCCCTAAAAATATTGCCCCCGCCAATAACAATACCGATTTCAATACCACGGCTGTGAATATCGAGAATTTCGTCGGCAATATGTTCGAGTGCCTCCGGGTCAAATCCCGATTCCAAAGCACCTGAAACAGCGCCACCACTGAGTTTGAGAACAACGCGTTTGTACCGCATACAATCTGACTCCTCCCAAAAATAATAAATGTTGATAATAGCTTCTAAAATATATAGCGAAGCGCGACACGGCGAAAGAGGAAAGACGTTGACATTTGAGTAATATTGAATTTACTTCACATCTTGATCTGCCAGCTTGTCGATCTGTACTTTCTGGACCTCGGATAAGGACACGCGAATGCCCACGAAAGATAACGCCTACGTCGAATTTGAGAATGTCTGCAAAAGTTACGACGGACGCACGCTAATTGTCCAAAACGTCAATGTCAGCGTCCGAAAGGGCGAATTTCTAACCCTGCTCGGCCCATCCGGATCGGGAAAAACGACCTGCCTGATGATGCTCGCTGGCTTCGAAACCCCCACATCGGGCGACATTCGGATTGACGGACGTTCTGTACACGCGCTACCCCCGCGCAAACGAGGCATTGGCATGGTATTTCAGAACTACGCGCTCTTCCCACACATGACAGTGGGCGGCAACCTCGCTTTTCCCCTTGAAGTGCGCGGATTTGACCGCGAGCAGTGTCGCGAACGCGTGGCACGTGCCCTGGACCTGGTTCGTCTCAGCGGCCTGGAAGACCGGCGGCCCAACCAACTCTCTGGCGGTCAGCAGCAACGCGTGGCAATCGCCCGCGCACTGGTATTTGAACCCGATCTGGTGCTGATGGACGAACCCCTCGGCGCACTTGACCGGCGCCTGCGCGAGGAGATGCAGTACGAGATCCGCCGTATTCACCAGAGCCTCGGCGTAACCATTGTTTACGTCACGCACGACCAGCAAGAGGCCATGGTAATGTCGAACCGCATCGCTGTCCTGCGCGGGGGAGACATCCAGCAAATTGCCGAACCCGAGGCCCTCTACGAAGAGCCAGAGCGTTCATTTGTAGCCCGCTTCATCGGCGAAAACAACCGCCTGCACGGCCGCGTAAAAAAAGTAAATGGGGACATCTGCGAAGTGGAAACCGGCGGCCAAATCATCCATGCGTTGCGCATTGCACCTTGCCAGATCGGCGACGCCACCACGCTGTCGATTCGCCCGGAACGCGTCGCCATTGAACCCGAACCGGGTCTGTACACCAATGAACTCGAAGCAAAAGTCGAGGACATCACCTTTCTGGGCGACCATCTGCGCTTTCGCCTGAACGTGTGCGAGTCCTTGGAATTCATCGCAAAAATACCCAATATCGTGGGACACGGAGCCGTGTTGAAAGGCGATAAAATTCGCATCGGCTGGACACCAACAGACTGCCGGGTGCTCGACCCGGACGAGGAGGAGGATTAAGACATGAATACCAAACAGAGAAAGACATTATGCACCGCGATAATAGCCGCGCTGGCGATGTTGACTCTGGGCTGCGATTTTTCGGAAGACCGACCGCTGACTGTGGTTTCCTGGGGCGGATCTTATGCGCGCGCCTGCGTCAAAGGCTACCACGAGGCATTCACCGCTGAAACAGGCATTAAAATCAACCTCGAAGAATACAACGGCGGACTGGCACAGATTCGCGCACAGGTTCAAGCGGGCAATGTGCATTGGGATGTCGTCGATTTGAGATTCCCGACATGGGCGCAAGGCTGCGATGAGGGCCTGCTCGAACACGTTGAGATCGACTCGCTACCAGCAGGAGCCGATGGAACGCCTGCGGAAGAGGATTTTCTGTTCGGGACATCGACAGACTGTGGCGTGGCAACACTGTTTTACTCCACCATATACGCGTACAACAAAGAGAATATCCCGGGCGAAAAACCCACCACAATGGCTGACTTCTTTGACCTCGAAAAATTCCCCGGGCGCAGAGGCCTGCGCCGCTCACCCCAGGAGAACCTGGAATTCGCGCTAATCGCCGACGGCGTACCGCTCAACAAGGTATATGCCACCCTCGATACGCCCGAAGGCGTGGACCGCGCCTTTCGCAAGTTAGACACCATCAAAGACCACGTCGTATGGTGGGAAGCCGGGGCACAGCCACCCCAGATGCTCGCCGATGGCGAGGTGGTCATGACCACGGCTTACAACGGACGCATCTTCAATGCTCAAGTGCTGGAAGATCAGCCTTTTGTCATCGTATGGGACGGGCAAATACTGGATCTATCTGGACTTGCTATTGTCGCGGGAACGCCGAATCTCGAAGCCGCAAAGAAATTTCTCAATTTCGCCTCAACAGCGAGGGCCATGGCCGGTGTCGGTAGCCACATTGCCTACAGCCCCACGCGCCACTCTGCGGAGGCACTGATATCGAAACACGCAGAAAAGGACATCGATATGAAACCCCACATGCCCAACAGCCCACAAAATTCTAAGCGCGCCCTGCGAAATGCCTGGGAATGGTGGAGCGTTCACATCGACGAAATGAACGAGCGATTCAGCACCTGGCTGGCGCAATAAGGGATATTCTACTCATACCGTACAAGGAGGAAATAACTTGAAGTGGAAAAACAAGCGTAAAACGGCATTTTATCTAACTGTACTGACCGCACTGGCGATATGGACCTCAGATCGTGCAGTTGCCAACGATAGACCCCTGACCGTGGTCTCCTGGGGTGGATCTTATGCACACGCCTGCGTCAAAGGCTACCACGAGGCATTCACCGCTGAAACAGGCATTAAAATCAACCTCGAAGACTACAACGGCGGGCTGGCACAAATCCGCGCACAGGTCGAGTCGGGCAATGTGCATTGGGACGTCGTCGATATGGAAATTCCCGACATGGTGCGAGGCTGTGACGAGGGCCTGCTCGAACCCATCCCGGTCAACTCGCTGCCAGCGGGAGCCGATGGAACACCTGCGTCACAGGATTTTCCGCTCGGCACGATGACGGATTGCGGTCCGGCAACGATATTTTACTCCACCGTATATGCGTACAACGAAGAGAATATCCCGGGCGAAAAACCCACCACAATGGCCGACTTTTTTGACCTCGAAAAATTCCCCGGGCGCAGAGGCATGCGCCGCACGCCTCTGGTGAACCTGGAATTCGCGCTGATCGCAGACGGCGTGCCGCTCAACAAAGTATATCCCACCCTCAATACATCCGAAGGCGTAGATCGCGCCTTTCGCAAGTTAGACACCATCAAAGACCACATTGTATGGTGGGAAGCCGGGGCACAGCCACCGCAGATGCTCGCCGATGGCGAGGTAGTAATGTCCACAGCCTATAACGGACGCATCTTCAATGCCCAGGTACTGGAAGATCAACCCTTTGTCATCGTGTGGGACGGGCAAATACTGGACACAGGTGGACTTGTCATTGTCGCGGGAACACGGAACCTCGAAGCCGCAAAGAAGTTTCTCCACTTCGCCGCAACGGCGAAAGCCATAGCTGGCGTCGGTCGTTACATCGCCTACAGTCCCACGCGCATCTCTGCAGAGCCGCTAATATCGACACACGCCGAGAAAGGCGTGGAAATGAACCCCCACATGCCCAACAGCCCGCAAAATTCTAAGCGTGCCCTGCGAAACTCCTGGGAATGGTGGAGCGATCACATCGATGAAATGAACGAGCGCTTCAGTGCCTGGCTGGCCCGGTGATAGGAAGGAGCTTGTTGACGCAGGCAGTATCACTGAGGAGCAAAGCAAAAAGGATACCGTCGGTGGACTTTTAACTAAAGCGAGGAAGGGAAGACTACTTCCCGAGGCGACTGAGCAGGCCGCGAAAGTCCTGATAACCATAAGAAACGAGGTAATACATCGGCGGTTTGAAGCCCTTGAAGAAGAAGCTCTCAACGCAATAGATCAACTCAGTGTAGTCCTCCAAGAGCTTGGTCGGCGAAACACACGATAACTCTGTGGTTAAGAATATAAACGGCATAAAAAAAGATATGGCACTTACATGTGATTTCAAAGAAACGATAAAGGCCCGCGTCCAGCGCGATCCGGTATTCCGAAAGGAATTGATAAAAGAGGCCATCCGGTGCATACGTGCTGACGATGTGGACACCGGTAAAGCCATGATGCGAGACTATATCAACGCGACGATAGGACATGTCTAACTTGATTCCCCAGTCAGATTTTTCCGATCTCGTCAACCTCATACACGAGCGGCGAGGCCGGGTATTCCGCTTGGTCAACCGCGAACTGGTTGACCTCTACTGGGAGATAGGCTCCCGTATCAGTAGCCGTATTCAGAATAGCGGTTGGGGACGCGGCACTGTGACTGAACTGGCCGACTACTTGGCCATGCATGTTCCCGGTTTGCGCGGTTTTTCGGCTTCCAATTTGTGGCGCATGCGTCAGTTTTACGAGACCTGGCGCGATACTCCTGAAGAACTCGCAACACTGTTGCGAGAATTAGCATGGAGCAGCCATCTCGACTTACTCGGACGCTGTAAAACTACCGAAGAACGTGAATTCTATCTCCGCTACGCGATCCGCGAAAATCATTCCGTGCGCGAACTCCAGCGAGCCATCGACAGCGCAACCTTCGAGCGCACGGTACTCGCCGAAAAAAAACTCGCAACAGTGTCACGAGTTTTGCCGTCGGAAGCCAAACATGCATTCAAAGACAGCTATGTAGTCGAATTTCTTGATCTTCCCTATCGCCATTGAATTGAAGATTACCGCGTTTGAACCCGAACACATCGGCAAACTTAACTTCTACCTTGAAGCCCTGGATCGCGATGTCAAGAAATCTCACGAAAATCCCAGCATCGGTATCTTGCTGTGTAAAACCAAAGAGGACGAGGTAGTGGAATACGCCGTAAGCCGCAGCACTTCTCCCGCGGTCGTTGCCGAATACCAGTTACATTTGCCTGACAAAAAGCTACTACAATCCAAACTGAACGAATTCTTTGAACTCGAAACTAACCTATGAACTCCAATACAAACATCAAAACCACCATCCTCCGCCCGCGACTGCGCGCTACGGGACTGGTGTTGCCATTACTGGCATTCATCGGCGTCACATTTATCGCGCCGCTGGCGATGATGCTCGTACACAGTGTGTATGATCCCACAGTAGGCAATGCCCTGCCCGAAACCCTCGGCCTGCTGAGAGAATGGGATGGAAAGAGCACACCCAACGAAGCGGTGTACGCAGCGGCTGCGCGCGAGCTATTAAAAGCGCGCACAGATCGCTCGCTGGGTCGAGTTGCCACCCGCGTCAACCGCGTACATCCGGGTCTTCGCAGCGTTTTCACGCGCAGTGCAAGATCGTTGCAAAACGTCCGCGAAGGGCCCTATCGCGATGCCATGATTGGCCTTAATACCGCATGGGGCGATGTACAAACCTGGCACGCCATCCGCAGTGCCGGAGACCGTTTCACCGCGCGGCACTATCTCAATGCCATTGACCTGCAACCCCTGCCCGACGGCTCCATCGCACGCCAGCCCCCAGAACGCCGCATCTATCTGGCCCTCTTGTGGCGCACCTTTGTCGTGAGCCTGAGTATCACCGCGATCTGCCTGCTGCTCGGCTATCCCATCGCCCACTTAATCGCGCATTCGCCTCCGCGCATCGCAAACCTGCTCCTCATCCTCGTACTCGTGCCCTTCTGGACATCGCTCCTGGTGAGAACCACATCCTGGATCGTACTACTCCAGACCCAGGGCGTACTCAACGACTTGCTCGTCACACTCGGGCTAATCGGCGACGATGGCCGCCTCGCCATGATCTACAACATGACTGGCACACTGGTGGCAATGACCCATGTGCTCCTGCCCTTTATGATCCTGCCCCTATACTCCATCATGCGCGCCATTCCACCGAGCCAGATGAGTGCTGCTGCGTCGCTGGGAGCGAGTTCCTTTCAGGCATTTTGGCGCGTGTACTGGCCACAGACCCTGCCCGGCGTAGGTGCCGGATCGCTGCTGGTATTCATCCTCGCCATCGGCTACTACATCACCCCCGCGCTGGTAGGCGGCAGCACCGGACAACTCATCTCCAACATGATCGCCTACCACATGCAGACCTCGCTCAACTGGAGCCTGGCCGGGGCACTTGGCGGCATCTTGCTGGTATGCGTAATCGCGCTCTATCTGATCTACGACCGCATAGTCGGCATTGACCGCATGAGACTGGGCTAACATGATCTCTACACAATACATTGGCCGGGTCGCGTACCTGGCCTCCTGTACCCTGATCTTCGCATTCCTGATCGCGCCAATTCTGGTGATCGTACCGCTGAGCTTCAATGCCGAACCCTACTTCACCTTCACCGAGGGCATGCTGCGCCTGGACGCCGAAGCGTATTCCCTGCGCTGGTACCGGCAAATTATCGAAAACGAATTGTGGACGCGCGGACTGGTCAACAGCCTGATCATCGGCATCTCTTCCACTGCACTGGCAACCGCGCTGGGCACACTCGCCGCGCTGGGTCTATCCAGCATGCCCGGTCGTCGCATCGCAATGGCGCTATTGATCTCGCCGATGGTCACACCAGTGATCATCTCCGCGGCGGGCATGTTCTTTTTTTATTCAACTCTGGGCCTCGCACAAACCCACATCGGATTAATCCTATCCCACGCCGCACTGGGCACGCCATTTGTCGTAATCACTGTCACCGCTACCCTATCCGCCTTTGATACAAACCTGACGCGCGCTTCCGCAAGCCTCGGTGCCTCGCCAATCCTCACGTTCCGCAGAGTACAACTGCCGCTAATCGCACCGGGCGTTATCTCTGGCGCGCTCTTCGCGTTTGCAACATCTTTTGACGAAGTAGTAGTCGTCCTTTTTATGGGCGGCATTGAACAGCGCACTATCCCGCGCCAGATGTGGGCGGGCATCCGCGAGCAAATCAGCCCAACCATCCTCGCCGTCGCAACATTCCTGATCGCCTTTGCCGTATTGCTACTGCTCACCGTCGAATGGCTACGCCGCCGCTCCGCCGCCGCTTCCCAGGCAGACTGAGGTCAAAATGGCCGACTTACAGACAACAGTACGCGATATCTTGACCTTTATCCAGGATCGGTTGTATTTTAACCGGGCAGACCTGGAGATCGAAGGACAAAAACACAATGCCGCTTTGTTGCTCAGCACCCTGACGGGATTATTAGGTGGCAAAATTCTGATCGTAGGTGAACCCGGCCTGGGCAAAACAACATCGGCAGAGTATATAGGCGCGCTGCTATATCGCATGCCATTGGGAGCTGTGTGGGAAGCCGAAGTGAGCGGACACCCCGAGCAGACCGAAGAAAAAATTGTCGGGCGCCCAAACCTCGGCGCACTCAACCGCGGCGAAGAAGATGTGGTCTGGTCGGCATTTTCCGTCTTACCCGTCAAAGTCGTAGATGAAATTAACCGTTTGCCGGAAACAAAGCAGAGCCTGATCCTCAACGGCGTGGATCGCGGCAACTGGTCCTACTTGAACCAGATGCAGATCAACGAAGAATACTGTTTGTTCGCAACGGCCAATTATCAGGACCGCGGAACAAATACCATTGTTGTACCTCTCCTGGATCGCTTTGACGTAATGGTAGAATCCAAATATCCGGGCGCAAATTTGTCCTGGATGATCGGCACCGAATCCTCTCCCGCGCATCTCCTGCGAGATCCCCAACGCGAGCAGGCCCTTCAGGCGTGTCTGGTCAACCCCAATGCCGAAGCAGAGATAGAAGCGATTTCCGAGGATTATGGAAAAGCGATTTCCGAGCGTTTGTCCGTACCAACTCTGGGGCGTGCCGAGCGCGAAACCATTCGCAGTGAAATGAGCGCATTGCCTTTCCAGGCCGATGCCAGTGCCTATATTCGAACCTTTTTGGCCGAGCTATCTTTCTGCTGTAAATACGGACAAAAACGCACCAATGAAGTTTGTGGAGAAGGTTGTCATTACACGGGCTACCTGTGTTACGAAGTACAAACATGCCCGTCCAATCGCCTGCCCATCTCCATCCGGCGCTACGCACAGGCACTCGCCTGGGTGCTGCGCGATAAAGAAGTGCATATCGAACATATCCGCACGATATTGCCATACACCTGTGCTCACCGCATCCAATGGCGAGACGAAGAAGAAACGCAAGACAACCGGGATGATGTATTGCCCATTCACAGAGCGCGAGAAGCGGTGCGACAAGTCTTTCGGCGCTACACCGAGCAAAGCGAACGCATCCAAACTGCTCTGGTAACTGCCAATCGCATCTTGAATGGTGCCGACGAACAACCCATTCAGGGCGAACACCCCATTTACCTGGAAATTATGCGCGACCTGGGACAAGAGCCTATACGCCCAGAATTTTCGTAATTCCAAGAGCCAGACATGCGACAAAACCCATTCCGCGAATATGATCGAATTGCACCATCCGATCTGACCCCTGAAAACGCAGAGCGCGTCAACGGCTTACTATCCCCAAAGCGCAATCCCTTCGCCGAATTCGTCGAAGACACGCGCAAAAAGCGCGTCCTGCCCATGGATGAAATTCTCGCATCTCACACCGAGACAATGGATCGGTTGACAGCAGCTTACAGCGCACTAATCAACGAATGCGTCGGCGAGGGACTCTGGCAAGCCGACCGCAAAACCATTGAATCGACCTATGCTGCGGCATCGCAGATCGTGGGAAAAATCGAATGGGAAATGACCGATATCGAAGCGTTTTGCGCGCACGCCCTGCAAAGCAATAACGCGGCTTTCTTTGTCATGGAACCTCTCGGCTTGTTCTTATCGGCCTTTTGCAACGCATCGTCCCAGTCGGACATTCATCTCGATCTCACGGATCACGACTTGCGCCTATCTCTCATGGGATATCGCCTGCGCAAAGACATCACACTCACCATTGTGGGCGACCTGGGCGACCTCACGGGCATTTCGCTCATGGGAGGCTGCCTGAAGGTCGAGGGAAATGTCCGACACTATCTGGGCGCGGGTATGATCGACGGACGGATTGAAGTCTCGGGAGACGCCGGCAGATACATCGGCGAACAAATGCAAGCCGGCGAAATCCACATCGGCGGACGTCTGGGAGGTGTGGGCAATGCCGAAGGCGGCGCGATTTATCACCGAGACCAAATGCTCAGAGGATCAACAAAATGAACTTCAACGACCTCATCCAGCGCATTTGGCCCACAGTTCGCAAGCGCCATCTATTTCCCGAATTGCCAACGCCAGAAGTAATCGAAACAGGCGACGAAGCCGCGAGCATTCAAATGACGGACAAAGTGATCCAATTGAATGCCAATCGGCTGGCTGCCCTCGCGCAAGTAATGGACATAGAAGACGCCACCTCTGCACTCCTGGACCACGGCGTGGGGCATCACACCGTTTGTCCCTGGGATTTTGAGACGCACTTAAAGCTATATGCCGCGCTCAAACCCGTGTTATTGGACGGGGCACTGGTCAAGCAGGTAGTCGAATATTTCTCGGACGTAGTGGTCGATACCCATGCTGTGCGCGAGCGCGAATCAAAATTGCCCGAAGTGTATCGCCATGCCGAATCGAGTGAAGTGACAGACGTAATTCGGGCATTGTACCAGCGTCTCTGGGGAGAAAATTTGGGCGTGGAAGATCGCGGCGAAGTAGATCGGCTCGCCCGCATACCCTATCTGGACGCCTCGCAGTGGGGCGATAGCCTCAGGGCATTTGCACAGGTAATTGCCCCGTTAATCCAAAAAGAAATGGACGATGGAAATGGACAGGGTGGCATGATGGGCGATACCCAGCAGTATGCCGCAGGCGAACTCGCAGCGGGAATGGCGCAATTTGCCGAGCAGGGATTTTACGCCTTTCGAGAAATGGTGCGCGATTTTGCCGACGAACTACAAGACGCCAATATGATGCCCGATATGGGCCGGGGCAAAGGCACGCCTACAGATGCCGACCTCTTGTTTTACATGGCGCGCGCATCTGCATTTCGCCTGCCCGTGCAAACCATGCCATTGGAAAAGGTCGGCGGATTACATCCGCATTCTCACTCGCCTTGGGAAATTGGCAAACCCGTTCAGCACATCGATGTGTGGACCAGTTTTGGGCGCGTCATGCCGGGCATTTCCCAGATGTGGAACTGGCGAGATGGCGAAACCCACGGCGATGGCGATGGCATACCCGATTGTGTGGTCATCGTCGATTCCTCGGGCAGTATGGTCGATCCATGCCGAGAAATATCCCACGCCGTCTTAGGTGCCGGATGCGCGGCCGATGCGTATTTGCGACGGGGCAAGCGCGTGGCTGTTTACAATTTTAGCGATGCACAGGCAGGAGGAAAAGAAGTACTGGATTTCTCAAGAGATCGCAAGCGCGTATTCTTCGCCCTGTGCCGCTACTTCGGTGGTGGAACCGCGTTGCATCTGCCCGATCTGGACCCCCTTCTCAAAAATCATGTGGATATTTTTCTCATAACAGATATGCAGATCACCAACCTCGATGCACTAATGCAATTTCTGATCCAAAAAGAAAACCGGGTAACCGCTGTTCATGTAGCGCAAAACCGGGATGCCCAACGATTTCGCCAGCGGGCTGCTGCTGCGGATCACATTTGTGTTTATGCAGTTGAGCGCACAGAGGATATTCCAGATATTGTGCTATCAGAAGTAAAAACGCGATTTCAGGCTATTTAGTCTGACACGTCCTGCACAGACCTGCGGGGACAGACCTTACAGGCGGACGTTTACCTATTATTCAGGAGAAAACATGAAGCGTCTTTTTGCAGTATTCATTGCTGCTGGCTTATTGGGTTGCCAGACACAGGAAAAACCCGAATTTGTAGAAGTCAACCTCGAGGACAAGCAACACAAGCTAAGTTATGCATTGGGCTTAAATCTATCCGATCAATTGAAAAAGCAGCAGGGCATGGAGATTGATATGGATGTATTTGTACAGGGATTCAAAGACGGTTATTCTGGAGAATCCCCCCTGCTTTCCTCGGACGAAGCACTAAAAATTCTAATCGAGACACAGCAAGAACAACGAGCACAACAAATGGCGGAGAAAAACAAAATGGCAGCAGAAAACAAAAAAGCTGGCGAGGCTTTCCTCGCGGAAAACATGAAAAAAGAAGGCGTAGTGACATTGGACAGCGGCTTGCAATACAAAGTGATCAAAGCCGGCGACGGGGCGAAACCCAAAAAAACTGACTCAGTAGTATGCCATTATCGCGGGACATTGCTCGACGGCACGGAATTTGACAGTTCTTATAGCCGCGGGGAACCGGCGCAATTTCGCGTAGATCAACTCATTCCCGGCTGGACAGAGGCCCTGCAACTCATGCCCTCAGGATCAAAATGGGAACTCTATATCCCCTCCTATCTGGCTTATGGCGCGCGGCAAGCCGGGCAAATTAGTCCCAATTCAACACTCATATTTGAATTGGAATTGCTCGAGATCAAATAATGGATATATAATCTGACGTCTCGATGGGCAGCCACGCGGTCTGCCCTATTTTTTCGCGAGAATTGATTTTGAAGCTAAACATCTTGTATGGCGACAATGATCTTGTCGCCATACAAAAACCGTGTGGCTGGTTTGTACACCAGACCCATCTGGATCGGTCGGCCATGTGTTGCATGCCCGTATTGCGAAACCAACTCGGGCAGTGGGTTTATCCGGTCCACCGCCTGGACCGAGGAACATCGGGCGTTGTGCTATTTGCACTTCGTCCTGAAATTGCACGCACATTGAGTGCCGCATTTTCAGCGCGACGGGTAAAAAAGGAATACCTATCCATAGTGCGCGGATACTTGCCAGACAAAGGGCGGATACGCCACGCTTATTGCCCGCCCAACACATCTTCACCCGTTGAAGCCATCACCGATTTCCACTGCAAGGGCACTGTTGAACTACCATACCCCGTGGGGCGATATAAAACCGCGCGGTATTCGCTCATGCGCGCAATGCCAGTAACTGGTCGGCAACATCAGATCCGCCGCCACTGTGCGCATCTGCACCATCCAATCATCGGCGATACGCGCTATGGAGACCGCCATCACAATCGCTTTTTTCAATCCCATTTTGAAATCAACCGATTGCTACTAATGGCTACCCGCATCGGTTTTGCACACCCCAAATCGGAGAAATGGACCGAAATCTCTGCGCCAATCCCTGGCCCCATTCAGCGCTTATGCCAGCAATTTGGCTGGGAATCTGATCTGGAGGACAAATTATGAATGTACTGATAACAGGAGCCGAGAGCCGTCTGGGACAGGCCATCGCCAGAGAATTGGCGCCCGGTAACCAGTTGCGACTCTGGGGAACGGGCGATCCACCTTCTGAACAGGATGAAAATATCACCTATTTTGAAGGCGACATGCGCGACCCAGACGTAGCGTGGCGTGCAGTTCGAAACATGCAGGCTATTATATACACAGGTGAGCCACCACCCAACCTGCCCGAAGACGATCTCGCCTGCGAACAAGAACTGCTGGATCTGGCAACCCGGGGCACCCATGTTCTATTCAAAGCCGGTATAGATGCCGGCATAAAGCGATTCGTATATGGAAGCACACTACAAATATTCGAAGCCTATCCCGATGATGTATATATCAGCGAAATGTGGCGCCCCATGCCATCCACGGACAAATTCCAACTCACGCGCTATCTCGGCGAAATGACGGCGCGCGAATTTGCGCGCGATTTTCCCGTAGCCGTCACAGTATTGCGACTGGGCAAGCTGATCGCAGAAGAAGACACTTCTCCACAAGACCCAGACCTCATGTGGGTCGATTACCGCGATGCGGCGCGGGCATTTCGCCTATCTCTCAATCGAGATGCACAATCCGAATTGAAGTGGAACAAGCGATTTGCCCTCCACCACATTTGTGCAGACATTCCAAATCCAAAATATCTGGTCGGCAAAATTAGTGGATCCCAGTTGCGGGGTTTTCAACCGAAGCACAATTTTGAAGCCAGCTGGCGTGGAGGTGACGCGTGAAAAAAGTACTTTTGCTGGGCGCTTCGGGACAGATTGCACCCAATATCATACCAGATATGGAATCGCATTGCGATCTCATACTGGCCGACGTAAAGCCCTATCCCGATGGTCGGCCCATCGAACATGTAGATATGCGCGATTACGACCAGGTGCGCGATGCCATGCGGGGCGTGGACGCGGTGATGAATTTTACAGTAAATCGTCCCGATCCCATCCTGAGCTTTCACGTCAGTGTGCTGGGCGCACTGCATGTCATGAAAGCCGCTGCCGAATTGGGCATCAAAAAAGTAGTACATACGGGACCGCAACTGGTGCGGAGTTATTACGATCAGGATTTTGAAATCACCGATGTCCCCCGCGCTCCTGGTACCGGGTATTACGGCTTAACCAAAATGCTCAGCTACGAGATTTGTCGCACCTACGCGCGAATATACGATATACAGACAATTTGTTTTGTATTCAACAGCCTGGGTCTGGAGCCGAGTGAGCCGATCAAAGGCGAAGACTTCCCCCCATTTCGCATATTCTGGAAAGACCTGGCCCATGCGTGTTGCCTCGCGCTGGATATCGCATCCGTGCCGGATAATTATCAGGAATTCAACATGGTGAGTATGACAGCGCACCAGAAATACACCATGGAAAAAGCAAAACGCATTTTGGGTTACGAACCGGCTGAACGCTGGGAAAATTATTACAAACGCGACGTGTGATAAAGCTATGTCCTCTTCCAAAACAATTTTCCAAAAAAACCGCAAAGTCATCCCCGGAGGCGTAGTATCAGTCAACCGCGCCGTCGCGCCGGAAATCGCCTTTGTGCGCGGGCAGGGCAGCCATGTGTGGGATGCAGACGGCAATGGATACATCGACTATCACGCGGCATTCGCGCCATTTATCCTGGGACACAATGATCCGGATGTAAACGCGGCAGTGGCAAAAGTACTCGCCGAAGGCGCAACACTGATGGGATCGGGCACCAACCCCTGGGAAGGACATTGCGCCGCATTGATTGTAAAACACGTACCGTCCGTCGAAAAAGTCATGCTCACCAATACGGGGTCAGAAGCCACCTATCACGCCATTCGCATTGCGCGGGCGCATACGGGGCGCAATGGCGTCATCGTAATGCAGGGAGGATATAACGGCTGGCACAATGACGTAGCGTTGAATGTCACGACGCCGATAGATGCAATCGGACCGCGAGTTTCCCCGGGTGAATACAAAAAAATACCGCTCTCTGCTGGCGTACCCAACAGCGTATTGGACGATGTACATGTGGTGAATTTTAACGACCTCAATTCCGTGCGCTGGGCAATGGACCAGTACGATATCGCCGCGTTAATCCTCGAACCTATTTTGCAAAATATCGGCATCGTACATCCGCAAGCGGGCTATTTACGGGGATTGCGCGATTTGTGCGATGCGCGAGGGGTTGTGCTAATATTCGACGAAGTAAAAACGGGATTTCGCCACGCGATGGGAGGCTATCAAAGCATATGTGGCATCATGCCAGACCTGTCCGTATTTGGCAAAGCAATAGCCAATGGCTATCCCATTGGCGCAATTGGCGGACGGGCATCCCTCATGGATTATTTTGTCCACGAAAATCCAGCAAAGCGCGTATTGATCGCGGGAACATACAATGCCCATCCCATATCATGCGCAGGCGCCATTGCCACAATGGAAAAACTCGCATCGGCAGATTTTGAACAGCTTTACGCGGTAGGCGAACAATTGGAAACGGAAATGACGGCATTATTCAAAGAAGCCGGAATAGATGTGACAATTTCCCGACAGGGATCGGCTTTTTGCGTTTATTTTATGGACCACGCGCCCATTGATTGGCACGATATTGCCGAACACCACGATTTCGCGCTTGACGAACAGTATCGCCGCGCATTGATTGAAAAAGGCATTTATCACTTTCCACTGGCAACAAAACAAGGCAGTATTTCGTTTGCACATTCACAAACAGATATAGATGAAACGCTCTCGAAAACGCGAGACGTTCTTCAATCACTTTGAGGAGGAGTATATGGAAAGTCCAGCAAAAAAGGCAATTGTCATAGGGATGGATGGGGCGAGCATGGAAATTGTGAAAAACCTGGCCGACTGGGGACACATGCCCAATATCGCAAAACTTATGGAACGCGGAGCCTGGCGCCCCATGATCGGCGTATTTCCCACCCTCACGCCGCCGGGATGGACGGCTATAGCCACGGGATCATGGCCCGGCAATCACGAAGTGATGGATTTTAACATCCGCGCTCTGGGCAAACGACTGGATCAGACCGTCTGGGGCATCAATACGGATCTGTCCAAATCCGAGTATATCTGGAATACTTATGAGCGCGCGGGTAAAACGCCGATTCTGGTCAAATGGGAAATGTCGTGGCCGCCAACCGTCACGACCGGGATCCAGGTAGAAGGCACGGGACCCGGTGTATCCAATCACCATCAGGTCGCGGGCTATCACTTATTTGTAGGAGGCAAGTGGGCACCGCGGCGACTGGTCGTACAGCGCGACCCCGAAACACTGGACCCGAGCGCCCTGCAAACAGTATCGGAATTCGATCCCGTCACCCTCAAAGCGGCAGATGGATGGACAGCACTGCCCGACTCCGAAAAGCCACCGCTCGAAGTCGAAATGGTGATCACGCCTCTGGCGCGCGGGCGCGCACCCATGAACCGGGGCAAGAAGGGCACGCCCAAACCATTTTACGGTTTAATCTACGCGACAACCGCAAAGGGATACGACCGCGTGTCCGTCTGTCGCGCGCGCAACGGAGATTCCAAAGTGTGTGACCTCGGCGTGGGCGAATGGAGCGATTGGTGGCTCGACACATTTGAAATAGACGGCGAAGAGGTAAGCGGCCACGTACAGATGAAATTGATCGCACTGACCGAAAATGCCGATATGTTCGAGCTATTTGTACCGCAAATCTGGCCTCCCGACGGATATACAAAACCGGCTTCCATCGCGCGGGAAATTGACGAAAATGTCGGTAACTTCTTGCAAAACCCCGGCCGCGATGCCCTGGGCGTAATTGACGATGACACGTATTTTGAATTGCTGGAGTTCCACCACCAGCGACTGGCCGATGTGGCGCAGTACCTGACGGGATCTCGGTCCTGGGATCTATTAATGATTGAAACGCACGCGTCGGATTATACGAGCCACTTCTTCCTGGGGCAAGCCGATCCCACGAGCGGTGCCGAGCAATCGGTCCTCGATCGGTCGCGCGAAGGCGTCTTCCGCACCTATCAGTCAATTGATCGCATGATCGGTCGCATCGTTGACGATATTGCCGACGACGATACCGTCGTCGCAGTCGTGGCCGATCACGGCGGCACATCCAATCAATTCCCCGCGGTCAACATCCGCAAAGTCCTCACAGAAACGGGATTTGTGAAATACCACGAAAATGGACAGATCGACTGGAGCAAAACGCGCGCCTGCGACGTGGGATTGGTGCATATCTTCATCAACCTGGAAGGACGCGAACCCGACGGAATCGTTCCTCAAGAGGATTACGAAACCGTGCGTCGAGAGTTGATTGCCGCACTGATGGAATACAAAGACGAAGCCACCGGACGCCACCCCTTCGCGCTGGCTCTGAGCCGCGAAAATGCCGAAATGGTCAACTTGTGGAGCGACCTGGTCGGCGATGTGGTCTATGCACTGCATCCCGAATTTGACGGCGCACACGGCAAACAATTGCCCTCGGTGAGCTTCGGCATGGCCGGGCAGCATTCGACATTTGTTATTGCGGGCGCGGGAATTAAGCAGACTGGCCTGCTCACAAAACAAGTGCGCTCAATCGATGTCGCCCCCACAATCTGTTATCTCACCGGTGTGCCCATGCCAATGCAGGTCGAAGGCGGCGTGGTTTACGAAGCCCTCGAACACCCCGATTGGCATATAAAATAAAATGGCAGAAGCATCCACATATCGAGCAACTGAGGTTCAAAGCGGTCGCGCCGTAACGCCCCGGGCCATTTTTGTAGCCATCGTGATCATCGTCGCAACCGTCTTGTGGGACGAATGGATGGCCTACTACATGAGCGGCTCCAATATCAGCCGCAGCCATTTCCCCCTGGCACTGCTCTTTCCATTCTTATCGCTGGCCGTATTGAACATCATCGCGCGCCGTGCCCTGTCCTCTCTCGTGCTCACACCACCGGAATTGCGCGTAGTTCTGGGGATGGGACTCGTTGCCGCAATTGTGCCTTATGACGGCGTTACCGGGCACCTCATCGGTGTCTTAGCCGGGGTGTACTATTTTGCCACGCCGGAAAATGGATGGAATTTTTATCTCCATCACAATATCCCAACGTGGCTGGCACCGCAAAATGATACGGGTGCGATGAACTGGTTTTACGAAGGCACGCCCGCAGGCCATGTCCCCGCACTCGGCGCCTGGATAACCCCACTTTTCTGGTGGACCTGCTTCCTCGGCGCAGTCGCATTTTCCGTCTTTTGTGTGGTCGTCATGTTGCGCCGACAGTGGGTAGATCACGAACGCTTGACCTATCCCATCGTAGAAGTGGGCACCCTATTGACCGAGACCCAACAAGGGGGCAGATTAGGCCAGGTTTTTTCGTCGCCGCTGTTCTGGATCGCGTTTGGACTCGTGATGCTGCTGAAAGTCTGGAATATCGGGTCGTACTTCACACCGATTTTTCCGCACATTCCGTTTGAAGGCGGGCAATTTCGGTTCTATCCCGACTTTCCTTTTTTAATTCGCAGGGTCAGTTTTTATGCCATTGGCTTCGGTTATTTTGCGCGATTAGACGTGCTATTCAGCGTTTGGGTATGGGTGCTTTTATCGGGATTTGAGGTCCTTTTATTCAACAAATTTGGGTACACACCCGGCGCAGCAGACCGACAGTGGCAAAGTCCGGCACTGGGTTGGCAAAGCGGTGGCGCGCTCATTTTTCTCGCAATCTGGAGCCTGTGGATGGGCCGCGCGCACCTCACAGATGTCTGGCGAAAAGCCGTGCAACCAGATTGCGAAGTCGATGACAGCGGCGAATTGCTATCGTATCGCACGGCTGTAATCGGCCTGATCGTCTCCCTGTTATTTGTCGCTACTTGGTTATACGCCGCGGGCCTGGCACTATTTGTCATTCTCACATTTTTGCCAATTGCCCTGTTGACATTTTTGGGGCTCTCTCGCGTAGTTGCCGAACTCGGCCTCGTGTACGTGTACTATCAGGTACAGCCGTTTGACGCAGTATTGCAAATTTGGGGCACGCCGACAATCAACGGGCAAAGTGTCACAATCCTATCATTTATGCGGATATTTAACAGCGCCGGCAAAGGCTATGTCATGCCCGCCATGACACAATCCGTCAAAGCCGTAGATCGCGTGGTAAAACCCAGACAGATTGCTCTGATGATCGGGCTATCACTCATCCTGGGTTATATGGTTTCCGTCGCCAACACACTGTACCTGGGATATGCTTATGGCGCGTACAACCTGGGCAACATGGGACTCAAAAACGCCGCGCCGGGCGCATTTAACAAAGCGATCAATTCCATTCGCAACCCAATTCCAATGGGTGGCAAAGGCGGATTGGCAATATGGGCTTTAATCGGTGCGGCAGCTATGGCCGCGTTCACGATGGCCCGCTATTGGCTCCCCTGGTGGCCCCTGCATCCCATTGGCCTGGCCATACAGGGCAACTACGGCGTCACAAAGGTCTTCTTTTCAATTGTGATCGTCTGGGCAATCAAATCGCTGCTGATGAGAATAGGCGGCGTGGATCTCTACGAACGCGGCAAGCCCTTTTTCATCGGATTGATCGTCGCCCAGGCTTTGAGCACGGCCCTGGTCTTTGCCATCGATTGGGTGTGGTTCCCCGCTCGCGGGCACAATGTACACAATTATTAAAAAGGAAGTCCAATGATCGGCGTAGCAATTCAGGGCGCGGGAAATGTATCCACCGAACATATCAAAGCATACCAGAACAATCCCCATACCCGGGTCGTAGCCATTGGCAGTCGGACAATGGAAAGCGCTCAAAAAAAGGCCACCGCTTGTGGTATAGATTGTGAACTATTCGATTCTTACGACCGCCTGCTCGCCCATCCCGGCGTGGATCTGGTATCGATTTGCACCCCCCCGGATTTACACGCCGCAGAAACCATCGCAGCAGCCGAAGCCGGCAAACACATTCTGATCGAAAAACCCGTGGCCCTGAATCCAGACGAACTTCACGCCATGGATACAGCGGTTCAAAAAGCCGGGGTAAAAACCGTCGTGAGCTTTGTCCTGCGATGGAACCCGATGGTCCAATCCATCAAACAAGTCATTGAAAAAGGATGGATTGGACAGCCTCTTCTCGTACAGGCCGACTACTGGCACGGGCCAACCCATCAGCACCCAAAAAAATTTGAAAAACCCGGGTGGAATCCCATGACTGCCGGGGCTATTGTACACGGGGGCTGTCACGCAATGGACGCAGCGCGATATGTGCTGAACAATGATTCCATCGTTCAGGTATCCGGAGTCTCTGCTCGCAATTCCAGTCATCCCGAAACATATCTCGCAACAACCGTGGCTGCAGTTCAATTTGAGCGCGGCACCGCGGGAAAAATTTCCGGATCGACCGAATTTTTTATGCCTTATGTATTCAACCTGGAAGTATTTGGCGACGAAGGCATAATCCGCAACAATCGATTTTATACAAAACAAATCTCGGGACAACGCGACCTATCTGAAATTCCAACCGTATTGCCAGATAGCGGCGCAGTATCACACCATCCCTTCCAGGAAATGATCGACCACTTCATCGACTGTATCACAACCGACGTGGAATCCCACGATAATCTATCCGTAGCGGTCAACACCCATCTGGCCTGCTTCGCCGCTGAAGCATCCGCACGGGATCGTGGTACGCCAGTTCATCTATAGAAGGAGAAGCGACATGGCACCAGACCAAACGCTCAAAATAGGACTCGTCGGCTGTGGGGGATTGGGATCGCGTCACGCTGCCAACGTAGAGAGTATAGAAGGCGCAGAACTCGTGGCAGTTTGCGATCGGGAACGGGCCTCGGCAGAGGCTCTATCCGGCAAACTCGCGTCCCAGCCCGCTATTTACGACAATCACCGAACCATGCTATCGGCGCAATCCCCAGACGCCGTGCTCGTAGTAACACCCAATTTTGTACACAGCCCCATTACAGTCGATGCCGCCACAGCAGGCGCGCATGTATTTTGCGAAAAACCAATGGCACTCACAGTTGAAGATTGCGACGCAATGATTGAAGCGGCTGATCATGCCGGTGTCTTTTTAATGATCGGGTATGTGCGGCGATTTCAAAATGCCTACCGCGAAATGAAACGATTGATCGACGAAGGACAAATCGGCGAGATTCGCATGGCGCATACCGTGCGTTTGGGCACAGGAGCACCTGGAGGCGTAGCGGGATGGCAATTGGATCGGGAGAGATACGGCGGGCTTTTCTCAATGCACAGCCACGAACTGGATCAACTGACCTGGATGGCTGGCGAAGTGTGCGCTGTTCAGGCAGTGATGCGATACGACGATGCGTCAGATAACACCGTAGAGGAAAGTGTCTTTATCAATCTGGAATTTAGTTCAGGCGCAATCGGATCTTTAAGCAGCAGTCGAATTTATCCAGGCGGAAGCTATGAACTGGGCGTAGCTGGCACTGAAGGCTCGGTAAAAATTACCAGTGGAACAGGCGCACAACTCACACTCAACCGAATAGGCAAAAAACCCGAACACATGACTTATGAGAGGAACAACGGATTGCTGGAAGAAATGACTTACTTTTTGCAATGTATCCGAACAGGCGAACAACCTCAGTCCAACGGCCTCGACGGCAGACGCACCATCGCGATTTCCCTCGCCGCGCACGAATCTGCCCGCACAGGTCGCAGAGTGGAAATACCGGTAGGCTCGCCCAAATGATTGTCGAATAGCTCAAAAAAGGGATTCAAGGCTCAAAAGATGGCAAAGTTCGATACCATCATCTAAGCCTTCCCAATAAATAGCAAAACCGCCCGGTTCTATTGACCAGTTGGCACGTTGTTCGCCAGTTGCCCTGTATAACCAATCTAACCAATGAATATTGTCCAACCGCAGACTTATTTCGCGTCCATCGCTTAATGCGACATACAGAAGATCATTATCAAAACGGACGCTTGTTGCAATAACTGTCTTTTTATCTGGAGAAGTAAGCATCCCAGGCTTCCTCTAACTGTTCTATGTTTTCTCGGGTAAGCTTCACAATTTGATTTAATTCTGCGCGGTGATATCCCCGATTATACTCAACAGACACGGGGCGTAGCCAAATTTTTGCTACCTTTTCGGCACTGATAACATGCATATGTGGCGGTTCAAAACGATCTGAAGAATAGAAACGAAACTTGTATCCGTTGATGATGACTGTTGGCATGTGTCCAATCCTAAAAGCGATGCGTTATCCCAAAAATAGACTATTTGCAGTGGTGAATCAACCCCTGATTGTTCGTGGTCAAAAATAAAAATAGAGAGGGCTGATGGTTTTTATGGAAAAATTAGAACAAGTACAGGCATTGACATTTGACCTATTTGGCACGATTTTGGATCTGGGTGGCAGTTTGACCCCATTTATCGACGAAATGCTTCGAGAAAAAGGAGCCGACACCACAGCAGAACAGTTCTGGCAGCAATGGCGTTATCGTCAACGCCTGGAACAATTTCAGGACACAATCATGATGCTCGGGCACGGGGGCTACCTGGAGACAGTGCGACGTGCATTTGTATATGTACTCGCCCTGAATAAAATTGAAATGTCAAAAGAGGAAGTACAGACATTTATGGCCTGCTGGCAAGAACTGTCACCTTTTCCCGAAGTCAGAGCAGGACTGGAAAAACTGTCCGCGCGTTACAAACTCGTCGGACTATCCAACGGCGACCCCGCCTTTCTCGATCACCTGGCGAAAAATCGAATCCAGTGGGATTTTGACGCCGTCATCTCCGTAACGACAATGGGCGCATTCAAGCCGCATCCCGCTGTGTATCGCCGCGCTGCACAAATCCTCGGACTGGAAGTAGGCGAATGCATGATGGTATCGGCCAACTCGTTTGACGTGGTAGGTGCCCGCGCCTGCGGTATGCGTGGCGCTTATGTAAACCGCTACAACTTGCCCTACGAAGACTCGCCGTATCGCGCAGATATAACAGTCGCCGATTTTACAGAATTGGCCGAAGCAATCGCATAAAAGGCCCAATATGGATAAAGACCTCACAATCACCCTCGGCGTCGAAGAAGAATTCTTTCTCGTCGATCCCAACACCCGCGACCTCGTTGCCGACCCCGACCCGGGCATCCTCGCCGTTTGCGAAAAAAACAGCGGTCCCCACAAAGTAGTAACGGAATTTCTGCGCTCCCAAATAGAGACCAACACCCACGTCTGCACATCAATAGCCGAAGTCCGCACGGCACTGATAGAGACCCGCCGGATAGTCATTGATGCCGCTGCACAGTACGGTGCTGCATTGATGGCTGCCTCCACCCATCCCTTCGCGTCGTGGTCAGTGCAGACGCCCACACCCCAAAAGCGCTATGAGGAATTTGAAGTCACATACCAGGAATCCGTGCGGCGGCTGCTCATCGGGGGCATGCATATCCACGCCAGCTTCGGTAACCCGGATGAACGCATCCGCGTCATGACCGCACTTCGCCGGTACCTGCCCCTGCTCCACGCACTATCCACCTCGTCGCCATTCAGCGGCGGAAACCTCACCGGCTTCAAATCCTATCGCCTGAACATCTTCAGTGCCCTCCCGCGCACCGGCCTTCCCGGGCCCCTGTATTCTCAAGCAGAATACGAGCAACTCGTAAAAGACTACCAGCGACTGAACTTTATCGGAGACGGCAGCGAACTCTGGTGGGACATCCGCCCCGGCAACGCTTATCCAACAGTGGAAATACGCATCTGTGACACCTGTTCGCACATCGAAGACGCAGTATGCATTGTCGCACTCTACGCATCCCTCATCCGCATGCTGCTGCGGCAGGCGCGGGCAGGCACCCTGCCCCATGAGCCACGCACCGAAATCATCGCCGAGAATCGCTGGCTTGCACAGCGCTACGGGGTATTTGCGTTCCTGGGTGATACGCGCGACGGCGGGCGCATGGACATAGACGACTACGCACGCGGACTAATTGAACAATTGACCGAAGACGCACGTGCACTCGGCTGTGAAGACGAATTACACCGCGTATCCGAAATCATCCGCGACGGCAGCAGCGCTGACCGACAGGTTGACCATTTTCGCATCTGCCGCCTGGAAGGTGCCACCGAAATAGAGGCATTGCGCGCCGTCGTCGATCTCCTGATTGCCGAAACCCAAGAGGGAATTGATCAAGTCTGAGATAGAGGGCCCCATGAAAAAAAACAAACCAAATGTAGTATTCATTCTCGCAGACGACCTGGGCTGGCGCGATACATCGTTATACGGCAGTGCATTTTGCAAAACCCCAAATATCGACGCCCTTGCCGAACGCGGCATGATGTTCACCAATGCGTACGCCGCCAATCCACTGTGTTCACCCACTCGCGCGAGCATCATGACGGGATTGTGGCCCGCGCGCGTTGGCATTACAACGCCGGGATGCCATCTGGACCGCATTGTACTCGAATCCTCTTTAAACGAAAAAGGACCACCGCATAACAAAGCTCTGATCGCACAAAGCGTTACCCGCTTAAGCACGGAATACCAGACCCTATCCTCGGTATTTCGCGATGCCGGATACAAAACCGCGCACATTGGGAAATGGCACCTGGGCGCAGAGCCTTATAGCCCGTTTGAACACGGATTCGACATCGACATCCCGCATACACCTGCCCCCAGCCCATTGGCCGACGGCTGGTTTGCGCCGTGGAAAGTCTATCCCAACAAAGGCGAACCGGGCGAGCACCTGGAAGATCACATGGCGCTGGAAGCCATTGAATTTATTCGCGAAAACAAAGACACACCTTTTTATCTCCATTTCTGGCAATTTTCCGTACATTCTCCCTGGCACGCCAAACAGGATGTAATAGAAAAATACGCGCAAAAAGTCGATATCGAAGATCCTCAACACAATCCCGTTTACGCAGCCATGGTTGAAACAATGGACGACGCGGTAGGGCAATTAATTGGAACACTTGAAGAAGAGGGGATTTTAGACAATACCATCGTAATCTTCTTTTCTGACAATGGCGGAGTACACTGGAGCGCGACAGACAATGTCCATCCCGATTATGTCGATGTACCTATAACGAGCAACGCGCCCCTGAGAGGCGGAAAGGCAAATACCTACGAAGGCGGCACTCGCGAACCATTAATTGTCGCGTGGCCCGATCATATTGAAGCGGGTAGTCATAACGATCAGGCGATCGTGCAGAGCATCGATTTCTTCCCCACCCTGACCGAACTCTGCGGCCTCGACGCACCTGCATCGGTTGACGGCATCAGTTTTGCCCCCGCGCTTCGCGGCGAAATCCTTGATCGGGACACCATTTTCTGTCACTTCCCGCACTATACGCCGGCAGCAGATGGCCTGCCATCGACTTATGTTCGCAAAGGCGATTGGAAACTCATCCGATTCTACTGCGACAACGACGACCAGAGCGACCGCGTAGAACTTTACAACCTGGTGGAAGACATCGGCGAAACAAATAATCTGGCAGACGAATACCCCGACCGCGTATCTAAATTGAATGACCTTATCGACCAATTCCTGACAGATACCGGCGCTGTGATACCCACGCCCAATCCCGCATATCGACAAAATGGATAGACCTCAGTTATCCAGGAGGAGCACATGACTGTTCAATACAACGGAATCTTACGCGCACTCGTCGCCGCGATCATACTCGCCGCGCTCAGCACACTGGGCGATTTTCTGTGGGCGCATCACGGGATCAAACACCGCATGTTTGCCGGCATTCTTCACGGCGCACTATTGTGCCTCTGTTTGGGTGCTGTCCTCGGCTACAGCGGCAAAACAACACAAACGATCCTGTTGGGCGCACTCGGTGGCCTCGTCCTTGGCATATTATCCGCCGGTGGCTATTACCTCTTGCGCCCTTTCATTCGCGCTAATGCAATAGTCGTCTCGTGGATGGAACTGTGGATCCTCGCAGCCCTGCTCCACTGGTGGGTGAACACCATCTCCGAAAGCCTGAAACGCACATTGCTCCGAGGTATCCTGGCTGCCGTGACTTCCGGCCTCGCCTTCTTGGTTTTGGGTATATGGACCCGTCACGCGCTCGGTGGGCCGCATTATGTCTATAAGTTGCTTTCCTGGACCATCGCCTTTTTACCCGGATTTCTCGCGCTATTTGTAACACGGAAAACCGACTAACAGTGTGGAGGCCTCTTTTGGTCAAACTCGTCTGCTTAACACTACCCTATGCAAACTATCCTCTCGAGCGAGGGATTGAAGGCGTTGCCCGCGCAGGATATTCCTACGTGGGTTTGGGCTGGTCGCACGAAGGCGAAGATACGCTCGGTTTTGATCCCGATGGACCCCTTGTGCACCGCACAAAAACCCTGTGCGAACAAGCGGATTTAACCCCTGTAGTAATCGGACTTGGATCCACCCCGGCAAGAGATAACGCGCGTTATCTTATGCGCAGAATTGACGTGTGCCGGGCACTCGGCGCCGAAATAATTCAGATGGCCGGAGTGGGCGGGTATCGGCGATTTCCCGATGAACCGCTCGCGCCCGAAGTCTTTCAATCTGCCCACGAAGCCTATGTCGCAGACCTGAAAGAAGCGGGAACCCATGCACAAAATCAAAACATCATCCTCGCCCTCAAACCGCATACGGGCAATACCGCAACCGCAAAACATCTGGCCCGCTTATTGCCCGAAATTGATCGGATCTCGGTGCGGGCCTGTTACGACCCGGGAAATGTCCATTATTACGAAGGCATATCTCCCGAAGACGATTTTCCCCATATTGCAGCCCAAACCTGTAAAATAATCGCCAAAGATCACATTGGTCCCAAAGCAGAAAACAACTTCCCCATTCCCGGCGAAGGAGATGTAGATTTTGAACGCATCTTTGCCACGGCATTCGAAGCGGGCTTTGATGGCCCAGTGGTGGTCGAGCGCGTGAACGGCACAGGTGGTAATTTTACCGCTGAGGAAATCGACATTCGCATCCGACACGCACGCGAAAATGTGATAGATTTACTGAATAGTGCGGGCTTTTCTTTAGACGAAGGATGAAAAGGAAAAAACCATGACGCTTAATGAACTGCGCGGAAAAACAGTAGCACTTGCATCATCGGGGGGATTGGACAGTTGCACCGTGACAAAATGGCTGGCTGACCGCGGCGTAAATGTCGTGAGTTTAACCGCCGATATTGGCCAACCCGATGAGAAAAATATCGATGACATATCCAAACGCATGCTCGCCTGTGGCGCGCGTGAAGCCGTGCTGATCGATCTAAAGACCGACCTGGCAGAAACGGGTATTGCAATGCTAATTGGACAAGCGCGTTACGAAGGCGGATATTGGAATACAACCGGCATCGCGCGATATGTCACCACGCGGGGATTATTGGAGGAAATGAAGCGTCGCGATATCGACGTACTCGCGCACGGCGCAACCGGACGCGGCAATGATCAGGTGCGATTTCAACTCGTCGCCAACATGCTCAAACCCAGCGTAACCGTGTATGCCCCCTGGCGAGACCCTGCATTTCTCGACATATTTGGCGGGCGCAAAGAAATGATCGACTTTTGCAATACATACAACTTGCCAATTACAGCCACGTACGAAAAACCCTATTCTACCGACGCCAACTTTCTGGGCCTAACACACGAGGCGGGCAAACTCGAATATCTCGACATAGCAGCCGATTTTATTGAACCGGGCATGGGCGTATTTCCCGCACAGGCGCCGGATAAGCCCGAATCATTTAGTGTCAGAATAGACGCGGGCCGCCCCGTACAAATCAATGGCACAGATACCGATTCCGTAACCGCAATCCTGAAAGCCAATGAAATAGGCGGGCGAAACGGCGTGGGCATCGGGATTCACACCGTAGAAAATCGCTTTGTCGGCATTAAATCGCGCGGCGTATATGAAAGCCCGGGGCTTTGCCTGCTCGGCGCGTGTTACGAGTTCTTGCTCCAGCAAGTTCTGGACAGACGCGCGCGAAGATTCTACGATTCGATATCTTCATCCCTCGCCGAACAAATCTACCAGGGATATTACTGCGATCTATCCACTCAAATGATGCAAGGCGCGCTCGCCCCCGTGGCAAAGCTATTGACGGGTACAATCACAGTCGCCGCATACAAAGGCACGGTACTATTTCAATCATCGGAAAATGTGCCGCACTCTCTCTATTCCGAAGAAACCGCCTCAATGGAAGACGTGGGCGACTACGACCACCGCGATTCCGAGGGCTTCCTAAACGTACTCGGCGTCGGCGCAAAAGCCCAACACGCAGCGGGACAAAGTGCTGATTTGTGAGTGAGTTTCGAGTGGTGTACAACAACTCCTATAACAGCTAAGACCTGTCCTAAAATTATCAAATCAAGGGTAATTTACCGAAACCATGATTCAGTCATTTGCGGATAAGGACACCGAAGAACTTTTCGAGTTGGAAAGCAATCGACGGTTTGCTGCTATATCGCGAGTCGCGCTGCGAAAATTGATTCAGATGAATCAGGCTGATACCCTCAGAGACCTTGCCGTTCCACCTGGTAATCGCCTTGAAGCCCTCAAAGGTCGGCTCTCAGGCTTTCATTCCATTCGCATCAACGACCAATGGCGCATTGTCTTCAGGTGGACTGATTTTGGACCAGAACAGGTTGCGATAGTAGATTATCATTGATAAGGGACCCTATGAGTGAGGGAAGATAGACATGAATAAGCCAATGACACCCGGCGAAATTCTGCTCGAGGAGTACCTCAAGCCAATGGGGATTTCGCAAAATGCCATGGCGCGTGCAATCAGAGTTGCTCCGCGTGAAATCAACGAAATCGTGCGTGGTCAACGGTCAATTACCCCCGCCATGTCGATTCGCTTTGGTGCCTTCTTCGGTCAGTCAGATCAGTTCTGGCACGGTATCCAAGTAGAGTGCGACTTTCGCAAACTCGCACGGGACAAGCATCAGCTTACAGACGATATCCAACCGGCGGAGACACTGGCTCAAGTCCTTAAAAAAAAACAACGTGGATATAAGATATAACGGATTTTTGTAGTCAGCGCCTAAACCAACTGATACACCGGCAAAGGATGATTACACGATGGACAATTATTCAGATTTCATGTCTCATAAAATTAAAAGCCTTGGTATAGATTTTAATACATTGCCGGACACTCTAAAATTTCTGAAACATTTAGTTCCTTCATCGAAATCAACAATTTCATCTTTGCAAGATCAAGTTGTTCAGATTAAATCCGCCCTTGATAATGCTAAGGTGATTGACAGATATTTGATTAAACGAGGTTGGTTTATTCATGATCTATATAGCCTGGACATTATTAAGGCGACCAGTGAAAAATGTAAAATTAAAGATTATCACAGTGCAGAAGAAGTGTTGTGTGATTTCTGGTTGGATGACTTAGGTGGGTTCAATCGAATAAATCTCCACATGAAAAATGTTCAATTCGATATTAAGTTTGATCCCCGTAGTGAAAAAAGAATACGTCAACAGAGTAAGAATATGCAGGTGGCTCAGTCAGGTTCAGAGTCTATAGAAGAGGAAGATTATCAAAGAAATAATATGTATTCGGACATGATATGGAAAGCCTATCAATGTGTTATAAAGGAGAGATATTCTGAGTGTGTATTATTGCTGTTGCCTGTGATAGATGGTATAACGTCTAAATTTTTTGTTGATTTGGGTAATGATAAAGGCACAATTTTTGCCAGTAAAACTCGACAAAAGATTACCGATGAGACAAAAACAGCATTGAAATTAATCGCTCCCAATCTATGGGAAGTTCTAAATGTGATAGGTTCGAATCGCGGTAGTTATAATGCAGAGGAGATTACAATTCCTTATCGAAATGGGATAGTGCATGGAATGGATACAAATTTCGATAATAAATTTACGGCATGTAAGTGTTGGTCATTGCTGCTTGGAATACATCGAGTAACAAAAATGATCAGGGAATTCAAAGATGTTAAAACAGTAAAAAATAAGTCCCGAACTCAACAAATAGATGAAAGCCATCAAATTGAAAAAGATTTAACTACTTTCCGCCCCCGGACGAAGTTAAAAATTACTGACGATGGAAATTTTGAGACTCAAAATTTTGATGAGAAATCTCCAGAGTATGCACTGCAAAAATTCTTGATTGCATGGAAACAGAAAAATTATAAACAGATGGCTATTTTAACGTCAGATGTGACAAGAAGTATGAACATTATCGAAAGACAAAGAAAAACTTTGGCGAGCAGTATAAAAGAAATCAAAAAGGATATGTCGAAATATGATTTAGTGTCGTGTTGTTATACAGGAGAATTTGATGAAGCATTATCTCGAGCGACAATTTCTTGTGGCTTGGAATTCGAAGTTAAAGATTATGATGATGAATTTTCCGTAGATACCAAATTTCATTTTGAATTATTTTGTGAAGAAAACAAATTTTATGAGCCAGTTTCAAGGCATGATAACAATGCAAAGTGGTTATTACGTCCCAATTATCCATTTGAATTAAATAAGGTTGCGACAAAACAGTGGTTTAACCCATTGTAATACAAATATTTACATAATGTTTAAAAAACGATACATTGAACGGCCTATTCTGAAATCAACCTGATAAGACATCTACAACCATCTACCACAAGTGGCACCCGCGATGGTAACCAAAACACAGACCGATGTAGTTGCGAATATCGTCAGGGAAACATTGGCCCAACGCTTCAAGGACGAATTTGTATTCGACCCGATCATAGTAGAGCCTAAAATAGACCACGATGGCGACAAGTACCTGAATATTACCATCGTATTTGATGGAGATCAAAAACGTCTGGACGCGGAATGGACCCTTAGCCTGACCAGACGCATCCGTCCAAAGCTGATGGAACTGGGGATAGACGACTTTCTATTCCTGAGCAAGTCATTCGTCGAGAAGTCTGAATGGGAAGCAGTTCAGGAAGGCCGATACTTTGAACCCGTCTGATTGCCAGACAACTGGCGCGTGGGACAAATAGAGGCCGTCCTCATCAAAGAAGAGGTGATTAGCCCTGTCTGAACAGAAAGCATTTTTAGAGAAAGTTCATATTAAAAACTTTCTTAGCTTGCGCGATGTTGAGCTTCCGCTAAAGCCTTTGACAGTGCTCGTCGGACCCAATGCAAGTGGAAAATCGAATATCTTGAATGCCTTGAACCTTCTCAATGATATGATGAAAGAAGAAGAACTGCCTCCAGTTGAATTTATCCAAAATCGCCTTTGGGCAGGTGAGGCGAGCCACATCACTTTCCAAATACAGGCAAAAGTGAAAGAAATCTCAGCACTATACGAACTGAAACTGAAAGCAGAAGCTGACAATCCGGTTGTTGCTGAAGAATTGTTGGTTAACGATGTAAACGTCATATCAGTTCAGGACGGACAGGGCAAAGTTAAGGATGAAGATGGAGAGAATGACACGCCATATAAGTCCAATAAACTCGCTTTGAAATCCGCAGGCGATTATGGAGATATGCCTACAACAAGAGCCTTGACAGAGTTTATTAAGGAGTGGAAATTTTGCGACTTTCGACCAGACCTCATACGAGAGCATTTCAAGGTGCTTCCATTATCTTTACTTTTATCAGGAGAGTTGGACAAATCTCCAAAGCTCAATGATGATAGTTCGATATTATCGGTATTACTCTCGGACTGGTACGAGGATATGCCAGATCGTTTCCAAAGCGTTAGTGACTCTCTCGCTGTTTCTACTAATCTTAGACTGGACCAGTGCAAAATTGACGGAGATAACCAGCTCTGTCTTTCAGAAGGATATGAGAAGCCGATACCTTTGAAGAGAGCATCTGATGGCACATTGCGTTTGGTTGCATATTATATCTTGCTTAACGAACCTGAATTGCCGCCGCTTATTGCCATTGAAGAACCAGAGAGGAATCTACACCCCGGTGCTTTGGCAGACATTACAAATGTTCTTGAGCAAATTTCCGAACACTCTCAGGTGGTTATCACAACCCATAGCTCTCAACTTCTCGATGCCTTTAACCCTGACAACTTATCGGATTCGCTCGGCGTTTTACTCTTACGCAACGTTCCTGGCCTCGGCACAGAAGTCATCAACCTTGAGGATATCCGAGGAGATCGAGTAGCACTGGATGGCTGGATTACGGATTTCGGCATTGGCAGTGCTATTTTCGACAGCGAATTGCTACAAGATTTGATGGAGGCACCAGGACGCAACAAATCTCTCCGAGAACTGGGAACCGTACTTGCTAAATTTCAGTGAGTGGAGTAGTCATTGGTCTTAAAAAAATTCGCTAATATTTGTTATTCTTATTTGATAGACTGGATTGCGGCTAAAACCGTGCCGCAATGACGGCTCTGTTGAGAGGAAATGCGCCATGGCTGAAAAGCTCTGGGGAGGGCGATTTGCGGGATCAACTGAAGAACTAATGGAAAAATTCAATGCATCCATTGGTTTTGATCGGCGCCTGTACAAAATGGATATTGAAGGCAGCCGAGCGCAAGCCCGCGCATTGGCCCGAATGGGTGTCTTAACAAAACAGGAACTGGAACAGGTCCTCAAAGGTCTAAATCGCGTGGAGCGTGAACTCGACGCGGGCACCTTGCCATTGACGGATGATCTGGAAGACATACACACGGTAGTAGAAAAGCGCTTGACGGAACTGGTCGGCGATGCCGGCGCAAAAATCCACACGGGACGCAGCCGCAACGATCAAATCGCTCTGGACGAACGCCTATTTTTACGCGAAACAATCGCCAACACCCTCGTGCAGATCGAGCGGTTAATGGGCGTGGTATTGGACGTTGCTGAAACACACCTCGATACCCTGATGCCGGGATATACGCACGTCCAACAGGCACAACCGATCCGCTTCTCGCATTATGCCATGGCCCTATTCTGGATGCTGGTACGCGACCGCTCGCGATTCGAAGACTGCTGGAAACGCGCAAATGCCATGCCCCTGGGTTCGGGCGCACTGGCGGGAAGTGCATATCCGGTTGACCGAGAATTTTTGCGCGAGGAACTGGGATTTGATCGCATCACTGAAAACAGCATCGATGCAGTTAGTGATCGCGATTACTTCCTCGAGTATTTATCGGCATCATCCATATTGATGGGGCACTTGAGCCGATTCTGCGAAGATCTGATCATCTGGTCGTCTTCTGAATTTGGGTTTGTCGAACTGGACGACGCCTTCAGCACCGGATCGAGCATGATGCCGCAAAAGAAGAACCCCGATTCGCTGGAACTGGTACGCGGCAAAACCGGGCGCGTGTACGGCAATCTGATGTCTCTGCTCACCGTGATGAAAGGCGTATCATTGGCGTATGCCAAAGACATGCAAGAAGACAAAGAACCCGTCTTTGACACCGCAGAAACCGTGCTGATGTCCCTATCGGTCTTTGCGGGTGTATGGCAGACCATGAAAATTAAAGGCGAGCGGATGGCCGAGGCCATAGACGGCACCATTTTAGCCACCGATCTGGCCGACTATCTGGCGCGAAAAGGCGTACCTTTTCGCCGGTGTCACCGCATCGTTGGGGAACTGGTAAAAACCGCTCTGGCGCGCGGACAAAAATTGGAAGAATTGGACATGCCGACATTGCGCGCAGCATCTGAGGTATTCGACACCGATGTGCAAGCGATATTGTCGGCAGAAGCCAGTACAGCACAGCGCAATCTGGATGGCGGAACAGGACGCGATTCTGTTTTGAGACAGATCGAAACAGGGCGGCGTTTGCTGACCGATGGAGAGGCATCTGGATGAAGCGTTTTCACGAGCGGGATGTGCGGCGTTTTTACGATTTGCTTCAGCACAAATCAGATTTGGGCCTCACGCAACTCAATGTGATGGATGACGAAAATCTGATCGGCGTGGGACTGTTTGACAATGAAGACGATTTTGTATCCGAATGTTCGCGCTACAATACACTGGGCCTTCTTCAAGCTGGCGTGAACCCCCGGTTATCACATCTTTTAGATAATTACGGCGGGTTGCAAAATCGCATTCGCACGCTATTTAGCGACGTGGTGTCCAAAGAGGATATTGCTTGTGTAACAGGTGTTGTCATATCAGAACCCGGGCAAATGACCGAAGCCGCACAAGCATATCAAAACGATGTATCTGTGTTGGGAGATGGCGCGCTATTTTTTCCTATGGACAGGGAAGTTTCCATCGAAAATGGTCGGCCAAATCGCACGGCCAGACAAATTGCGGAATGGTTTTTGGGAGAGGCGACATTGTCCAGAATTGATCTGACCAGCATGGTCCCGATCCCCGGCACAGCAGATCCCGAAGGCACGTGGTTTCATCCTCGCCTGCGGTTTCGCAAGTACCGCCCGTATATTTTAGATGGCATTTCCGAGGCAATAATGAACACGGATGAAACGGATGACGCGGATCAACGCGGATAAAAGTCAAATGTAGGGGCGGTGCCTCTGTGCTTGCCCGCTAAAGGGGATAGATACATAAAATTTGCTGTTATTTGTTCATATCAGAGGAGACCTCATGATTAAAAAATCGGTTTCATTGATTACTGCGATGAGCTTTTTGCTTTTTTCCCTTTGTCCTGTTCGGGCAGCAGAAAGCGAAAACAAAACGCAATACGAGCGCGGGATTTACCAATTGGGACATGATGGTTGGGAGATTGTCGATGTGCGGCAGGTATCGGGTACGCGCATCGTATTAAGTCCCCGGGTGGGTCCTCAAATCGATTTAGAAGAAAGCAATCGCTACGCTTTGTTTCAGGGGGTAACTATTTATACTCAAAAAATAAATCTTCCAATCTTGCATCTGGGCGTAGCGGGATTTCAATTTGCCGAATTTATGAAACAAGACAACGGCAAACTCGCCATAAAAATTCAATATCGATCAGGCCCTCGCATTGAAACGCGGCTGGTGAATGTGCAAAGTGAAAATAATCTGCGCCGCCTGAGAGAATATATCGAACACTTCGATGAAATCGTGAAAGGCGAGTACACAATTGCAGACTCCTCCAAAATAGACGATACCTACCCGCAATATACCGAGGATGCCATATCTTTTGAAGAACGCAGGACGCGCTTCCAGGTGCAAACGCGCTTTCCCGGAATGGTCACCCTGAAGGATGGAAAACAAATCAAAGGCGAATTTTTGCCCGCCTATGACGATGATAACATTTTGATCGAGACGGAATTGAGCGTTCAAAAAATCGCCGTAGATAAAATTCACAAAGTGCAATTCTTTGGGGAACGCGGTTCCGCGGCGATGGAACGGGCAATTTTACAGGGAATTGGAGGAGCCGTAACAGGCGCATTGACCGGAGCACTTGCCGCCTGGCAGGCCAATGCCGACGTCAAAGAGACAACAATCTGGGCCGCTGCAATTTTTGGCATCTTTGGTTTTGTAAGCGGGCTGGTGACAGGTGCCAGAGCCACGCAAAGCGGCGAAACCTTCACACTGGGGCCTGTTGAGGGTAACAAGCGGAGATAGCGCAATGACAATTTTGCCTTATAAGGACAAAACCCCTCACATAGATCCGTCGGCCTATATCGCGCCCGGTGCTGTTGTAATTGGCGACGTGGTGATTGAAGCACATGCGAGCATCTGGTTCAATGCCGTGATTCGGGGCGATGTTGAACCCATTGTGATCGGCGAAGGATCGAATATCCAGGACGGCACTGTCGTGCATACCGACCCGGGTTATCCCTGTAATGTCGGCAAAAATGTAACCGTGGGACACAATGCTATCTTGCACGGTTGTCGAATAGAACAGGGCGTAACCATCGGAATGGGGGCAACCGTATTAACTGGCTCGGCAGTAGGCGAATCCGCGCTGGTGGCTGCCCACGCGCTGGTATTGGAAGGCGCAGAGGTCGCGCCGCGCACACTTGTCGCCGGAGTACCCGCCAAACTGCGTCGCACATTGTCAGATGACGAAGTCGCGCGTTTTTTAAACAATACCAGGAGATATCAGAAACGGCGTCTGCTTTATATGGGACAAAACGAATGAGGCATTTATGAAACGATGGATTTTGTGTTTTGCACTGCTGGCGTTGTACACGGGATGTGGTTCGTCCAATCCCGTGACCCCTGCGCCCGAACCATCTGCTGAACAGCCGTATGACCACGTCACTGTGGATGAAGTCAACGCCTATATCGCCGACATCCACCAGGCGTTTACATCTATTGACGTCTTTTTTATAGAATACGCCGGCGTAACCGCCGAGATCACGAATAACTTGATCCCACGCTACTGGTCGCGGCAATTCATAAACACCATGATCGCGCGGATTCACGCCATTCAATCTACCTTGCACGACATGCGTCCCGCAAATCCGTATCTGCTCAGATTGCACATCGAGGAACTTGAAGCCGCCTTCGAAGATTATCTCGATGGAGCCAATTTTCTTTTGCAAAATTTCGATTTTATGACCCTCGATGTTATAGATGGCCTGAATATGCGCATGGGAGCGGGCAATGTACACATCATCCGCCTGCAGATCTTCCTGCGCGACCTGACCGGCCAACAAGTAATTTTCGGCGGCAATCCCCCCGGAGACGGGCAGACTTTTTAGACTTTAAAATCCAAGGATTGAAGTGTGACCAAGACAAAACGTTTTCGATTGTTGGGACTATTAATCCTGCTGGGATGGGTCGGGCAAGCGGATGCCCTTTCGCAATTTGCATTATTGACGGCCAATCGATGTGTGAACTGTCACATCACCGCGCAGGGCGGAGCGCAGCGAGACGAATTGGGACAGTACTCAATGGACGGCGTGGGATTGCTCGCACCCAATTACGTCTTACCGGGCAAAACCGCTTATGCCGATGGCCTGGTACTCATGGGCGCAGACCTCCGCGGACAAATGGCGCGATCTCATACATCGCCAGAAGCCGAGCGCAAAGTATTCCCGATGCAAGTTGCGCTATACAGTGTTGTCCGCCCCTCAAATGCCCTGAAAATCGAAGGCTCTTATAATTTTGGCCCCGAAAAATACGCGGGACAGCGCGCGTGGACAGCATCGGCGATTTATCAACCCAATTACAACTGGCCCGCATTGCGCGTCGGGCATTTCCAGCCAACCATTGGCATGCGGTATGACGACCACACCATGCTCGTGCGCCAAACACCAGACGTTGCCGGAGCCACATCGCTAATCGCGCCCAATTACGCAGAATACGGCGCAGAAGTACACTATTACAAAAAACTGTGGCTATCCCTAACCGCAGGTATTTATTCTGCCCGCGCACTCTCTGAAAACACCGTACAAAACGCCTCTTTGATCGAAAACCGCGATAAACCCTCATTCCTGGGACGTATCGTATTGTGGCCCAGATTGGTCGAACAAAGAATGAATTTTTATCTGGGAGGATCGTGGCTCAAAAACGGCGACTTTTTGATGACAAATCTCTTTGCGGGCGTCGGATCGCAGGACAAGATCGCCCTCATGGCCGAATATGTCCTATCCGATAAGGAAGATGTGCAAGAAGCAAAAACCGCTTCACTTGATATCACGCTTCAAGCAATCCCCGGACTGCTTTTGTTCGCGCGAGGAGAAACCAGCGAAATAACGCATATCCGCGCATCAGCACGCCCTGTTGATTTGATGACTCGGCAGGCCGTACTTGGCATGCAAATATTTCTCACACCCCAAATTGAACTGCGCCCCGAATATCGCATCCTCGACACAGAGACCTTTCGCTCATCGCGTTACGCATTACAACTGCATGTGTTTTATTAACACCTGTGTGGAGAACCCATGTGGAAAACCGTCAGCATAATCACATTTATACTCGCGATAGGTATAGGTGCAAAGTGGGTAATAGACGGAACGCAAATCTTTACGAAGAACAAGCAGCAGGTAGTCGTCGTAGATGAAATGTTCGGCACAGAGAGCATCGAGTGGAAAGAAGGATTCTGGCTGGGATTGGACATAGCGGGACCAACAGCGGGCGTATTGATCGCGGTGGGGATTTTGGGGTTGTATAAAAGCAGGACAAGAAGCCATCTCAACTGAACAATTCGAAGAATCATCTACTGGTTGTCCCTGTAGCCAGCCTGAGGTCCCATTGCATTATCAACAGGAGATTTTCCATGAACCGCCTCCGATCAGTTACCCAATGCACCAGCGTAGATCAGTCTGACCGGCGCGTGCCCATTAATCTCCGCCAGTCCGGTGCAACCCCGGTGGAAATGCTCATTTCCACCCGCGTCCGCAAATCGCCGTATTGGCACCTGTCAATGGAGGCCGGGTGCTGGCGTGCCACCGTGTACAACCGCATATACCACCCGCGCGGCTATGTGCGCCCGCAAGATGGTGGGGCTATGACCGAATACGACGCACTGGTCAACCACGTCTCGCTGTGGAACGTGGCAGTCGAGCGTCAGATTCAGGTGAAGGGACCAGACGCCGCCGCCTTTGTCAACTACGTCATCACCCGCGACGCCACCCTCATCAAACCAATGCACGGCAAATACGTCATCCTCTGCAACGAAGATGGCGGCATACTCAACGACCCGGTACTGTTGCGCCTCGCCGAGGACGAGTACTGGTTTTCGCTGGCAGACAGCGACCTGGAACTGTGGTTGCGCGGTGTCAACGTAGGGCTGGGCTACGACGTGTCCATCGGCGAAATCGATGTGGCACCGGTGCAAATTCAAGGGCCGAAGTCCGAGGCGTTGATGGTTGATCTGTTTGGCGAGCGCGTGCGCGATATACCGTTTTATGGCTTGATGGAAGGGGAGGTGGCCGGACACCCGGTCGTGGTTTCGCAAACCGGCTTCACCGGCGAAAAAGGCTACGAAATCTACCTCAGAGACGCCACCCTGTACGCCGAAGATCTGTGGGACGCGCTGCTCAAAGCTGGCGAGCGGCACCAACTGATGGTCATTGCCCCGGCCCATCATCGGCGCATCGCTGCAGGCATCCTCTCCTGGGGTCAGGACATGGACCAGGAAACCCTGCCGTTCCAGTGCAACCTCGGCTACCAGGTGCCCCGCAAAAAGAAGGCCGATTACATCGGCAAGCAAAAGCTCAACGAAGTGCGGGCGGCCATCGAGGCTGGGAGACCCCCATTTCGCAATGTACTGGTCGGGATCACCTTCGGAGGAATGCCGGTGACGGACTATGCCCACGACTTCTGGCTGATCAGTACCGCCGAGGGTGGTGATCCGCTCGGATACGTCACCTCGCCGTGGTTTTCGCCCGAGTTGGAAACCAACATCGCGCTGGCTTATGTGCCCTGGGAAATGCGGGCCATCGGAACAGCCCTGTGCATCTACCTTCCCCCCGAATACGGCGACTGCGCGGTGCCCGCCGAGATCGTCGAGGTGCCCTTTCGCCCATCGGTAAACCCCAACATCCGCGAGGTGGCGCAGCGCAAAGGCCGCGATTACGTCAACTAACAGAGTGCTCCAATCACCTGAGACAATAATACGCCCCCGAAAGGAGGGCGTATTATTTTTTAGCAACCTGCCAGGTTCTCAGCACTTGAGGCGCGTCATCTGCGGATCCCACAGGGGTTCGGAAGCGACCGTAGCTGGGAGAGACTCACCAAAGTATTCGATCTCAACCTGAGTTCCCACGCGGGCGTGTTGCACCGGCAGATAACAGTAGGCGATACCGCGGTCAATGGAATAGCCGTAGTTGGCACTGGTGACATAACCGCATATTCTGTCGTCAATCCAAATCGACTCGTTCCCCATCACCACCGCGTTTGGTGCGTCGAGGGTCAGACAGCAGAGTTTTCGCGCCGAACCTTGCTCACGGGTCCTGGCGAGAGCCGCACGCCCGATGAAGTCCCCCTTCTCCATCCGCACTGCAAAAGATAGCCCGGCCTCCAGCGGATTGTACTCAGTGTGGAGTTCGTTGCCCCAAAGCCGATAGCCCTTTTCGAGCCTCAGGGACTCAAAGGCTCCCAGCCCGGCGGCAATTGCGCCATCTGGCTGTCCGGCTTGCCAAAGTTCATCCCACAGAGCTTGCCCAAACTCAAACGGCGCGTAAAGTTCCCAGCCGAGTTCGCCGACATAGGAAATCCGCAAAGCAAGAACCGGAATCGCGCCGATGTCGAGATGCTGCGCAGTCAGGTAGGGAAATGCGTGGTCAGACACGTCAGCGTCGGTAATGCGACGCAGTAGTTCGCGAGCCCTGGGACCCCAAACGCCTAAACAACACCAGCGGCTGCTCTCATCGGACAGGACAACCGAGCCATCTGTGGGCATGTGGCGGCGGATCCACGCTTTGTCGCGCTTGGCGGTACTACCACCTGTGACGATGAGGAATTGATCGTCGGCAAGGCGTGTTACAGTAAGATCGCACTGGATGCCCCCCTGTGGCGTAAGCATTGAGGTATAGGTAATACGGCCCTGGGGTTGGTCCATGCGGTTGGCGGCCAAATAGTCCAAAAACGTCAGGGCCCCGGGCCCGAATACACGAAATTTGGCAAACGGAGTCAGGTCAAAAAGCCCCACGCGCTCGCGGACAGCGCGGTGCTCTGTGCCGATGATCGGCGACCAAAAACGCGCCGCCCAGCCGCTGCGGGTGTGACTGTGGTCAGTGGGGACCGCGTTGGTCTCAAACCACTGAGGCCGTTCCCATCCCGCGCTTTCGATAAAAACGGCCCCCAGTTCCCGATAGCGTTGGTGGTATGGAAGAAGACGCAGGCCGCGCGGGGCGTCTATCGGCTGCGCCGGATGAATGATGTCGTACACCTCACGGTATTGCTGCGTACTGCGCTGGACGGTATAAGACGCGGTGCGTTGGAAGGGAAGGAAGCGGGCGAGGTCGGCGTGGCGCAAATCCATGGTTGGCTGACCATTTGCCATCCATTCGGCGACCGCCTTGCCGACACCGCCAGCATGCGTGATCCACACCGCCTCGGCCGACCAAAACCCCTTGACGTTAGGAGCTTCGCCGAGCACGGGCATTCCGTCTGGCGTAAACAGCAACAGGCCGTTGACCTTGCGGGTCAGCGCGGCGCGGCTGAGTGCAGGCAGCAATTCGCCAGCCGAGATCATCCCCTTGCGAAAGGCCGCAGCCGACCAGGGTCGCATTGAGGGCATCTCGAGGGCTTCCGCGTGCGATTCGATATTCTCCGGCTCGACGCGCACAGGCTCGTGGTCGTAGGAGCCGATGATGTAGGCCTGGCCCTCTTGCCGACAGTAGATCGCCCGGTCCTGATGGCGGAGAATAGGGTGCCGATACTGCACGGTTTCGCCAGCGAGTTCGGGCAAAGGATCTGTTTCGGCGTACAGGTGACAAAAAGGCACCAGAGGCAGGGAAACGCCAGCCATCTGACCGATCAGGCGCCCCCATATCCCGGCGGCGCAGACAATGGCCTCGGTGCGGATATGCCCGCGATCGGTATGCACCGCAACCACGCGCCCCTCAACCACGTCAATGCCGGTTACTGTGGTATTTCCATAAAACCTCGCGGCCCCACCAGCCTGAGCGTGATCGGCCATAGCCTCGGCCAGTTGCCAGGCCCGTGCAATGCCGTCACTCGGCGTGTACAGCGCACCGTAGATCGAATCGGACAGAAGGGAGATCTTCGCACGGGCTTCCGCCGGACCGAGCAAGCCTGTATCAATGCCCCAGGCCCGACCGGCCCCGACCTTGCGCTTGAGGTCGTTGAACCGCTCGGGCGTCGTCGCGACTTCCAATCCGCCGACCTCAAACCACAATGACTCGTCGCCGGATGAACTGAGGCGTTGGTAGAGCTGGGTCGTCTCGCGTGCAAAGACAGACATCATGCGCGAAACATTGACCTGGAAAACGAGGCCAGGGGCGTGGGAGGTCGAGCCGCCGGTTTTGAACAGAGGCCCCTTTTCCAGGACCACAATGTCCCTCCACCCCAGTTGTCCAAGGTGATAGGCGACACTGGTGCCGGCAATACCAGCACCGATAATAACGACCCGTGCGTGATGTTGCATCGTAGCCCTTTCTTTCTTTGTACACCGAGCCGCTGATTTTAGAACACACTTGTTTTCTCGACGAGAAACCGCACGGCCTGACCCTCTATATCAATCGCATCGCCATCCACCTCATCTGCGCGAACCAATCTCGTACAGAGCGTTTCACCCATGATATAATCTCGAAACTGATCGAAAGCAGGTGCCAGAGAATTGCCATTATCCATATATGTCACCGCAATCCGATCGGATACATCCAGCCCCTTCTCCTTCCGGATATTTTGAATCACATGGACAATCTCGCGCGCCAGACCTTCGCGTACTAAATTTTCATCCCTGTGCAAATCCAGCGCCACCGTAATATCGCCTTCATTGGCCACAGCCATATCTTCTTTCTCTTCGCGCTGGATCAAAATATCATCCACCGTGAGATCTAAAGGCTCCGCACCATCTAATTCCAATGTCAGCGCGTGACCTTCGCGCAGAGATTGGATTTCCTCAAAGCCGAGACCCGCAATCTTCTCCGCAGCCACCCTCATATTTTTCCCCAAACGCGGCCCCAATGCCCTGAAATTGGCTTTTGCTGAAAGCGTCACCACTGCTTCTTCATCGTCGCGAATATCCACCTCTTTCACATTTAACTCATCCGCGACAATATCCTGTAACGCCTTGAGATCTTCGCGCACATCCTCCTGCATGGACACGAGAATCGCCGTACGCAACGGATGTCGGGTCCTCGCATTGGCCTGACTCCGCAAAAACCTGCCCAACCCAACCGCTGTTCGCGTACGCGCCATCTGCTGTTCCAATCTCTCATCCAGATCGGCTTCGATCACATCGGGATAATCGCACAAATGCACGGACTCCGGCATATCGCTCGCGCGCAAATTCCGGTAGATAGTCTCCGTGATAAACGGCGCAAAAGGAGCCAATGCTTTAACCAGCGTCAAAAGCACATGATAGAGCGTCGCATAGGCAGACAATTTATCGCTATCATTATCGCTCTTCCAGAATCGCCGCCGGCTGCGTCGGATATACCAGTTGGTCATATCGTCGATAAATGTTGCAAATCGCGTAGCCGCTGTTTGCAGGTGACAGCGATCCAGACCCTGGCGAATATCGCGCACCAGATGATTCAAACGCGCGCGGATCCAGCGGTCAAGCGGGTGATCTGACCGTTCCGACGTGGGCTGCCAGTTATCAACACGCGCATAAGTCACCAGAAAACTATACGCATTCCACAAAGGCAGCAAGACGCTGCGCATCGTCTTTTGAACCCCCTGTTCCGAAAACGCGAGATCTTCCCCGCGCACCACAGGTGAAGACAGCATATTGAGACGCAGAGCATCCGCACCATACGTATTCATAATATGCATCGGATCGGGATAATTCTTCAACCGCTTGGACATTTTGCGCCCATCTTCGGCGAGAATCATGCCATTGACCACGACATTCTCAAACGGCGGACGGTCAAAAAGGGCAGCGCCGAGCACCACGAGCGTATAAAACCAGCCCCGCGTCTGATCCAATCCCTCCGCGATAAAATCCGCCGGAAAATGCGCGTCCAGCCAATCTTTATTTTCAAACGGATAATGGCGTTGTGCATAAGGCATAGAACCGCTCTCAAACCAGCAATCGAGCACTTCGGGCACGCGGGTAAGAGGTCCCGTTTCACCTTCAATAATCACGGGATCCATAAAATGCTTGTGGATATCGTCAAACTTACCACCCGTGCGTTCCTCCAGCTCGCCGATAGAGCCAACACACACAGTCTCACCCGTCTCCTCATTTCGCCACAGTGGAAGTGGGCAACCCCAATAGCGATTGCGAGAAATCGCCCAATCCCGCGCATTTTCCAGCCAATTGCCAAAACGTCCCGCCTTGATATGTTCGGGCACCCAGTGGATCTGCGCGTTTGCACGGAGCATCTTCTCTTTAATCTCCTCAATATTGACAAACCACGTCGAAATCGCCCTGTAAATAAGGGGCGACTCACACCGCCAGCAATGGGGATAACTGTGGTGATGTGTAGAGCGGTGAACGAGCTTGCCCTCCTCTTTTAAGCGATTCACAATATCGCTATCACAGTCCTTGACAAAACGCCCCTCGTAGTCATTCACCTCAGACGTAAAACGGCATTCGGCATCAATCGGACAAACAGCCGGAACGCCGTGAACGCGACCGGCTTCGGCATCGTCTTCGCCAAATCCAGGTGCCGTGTGGACAATACCCGTTCCTTCTTCAGTGGTCACAAACTCGGCTGTAATAATGCGGAACGCCCCCTCCGCGCGCAGATCTTCAAAATAGGGGAAAAGCGGTTCGTATTGCAGACCCAGAAGTTCCTTCCCCTTTACAGTCCTGACAATCTCGGGTCTGCCCGAGGGATAATAGGTATCCACACGCGCCTCAGCGAGAACGTACGTCACATCCTCATCTTTGACATACACGTAATCTATATCTTCGTGCACAGTCATTGCCAGATTTGACGGCAGTGTCCAGGGCGTCGTCGTCCACGCCAGCAGATATGTATCCGGTTCATCTTTGAGCTTGAACGCAACGGTAATAGCCGGATCCTGCACGGACTCATAACCCTGATTGGCCTCAAAATTGGACAGAGGTGTCGCATCCTGTGGGCAATAAGGCAAAATTTTGTGCCCCTCATAGATCAAGCCCTTGTCCCAAAGCTGTTTGAACACCCACCAGATAGACTCCATATAATCGCGGTCCATCGTGCGGTACCCATTCTCAAAATCGACCCAGCGCCCAATGCGTTTGACAAATTGTCGCCATTCGGCAGTATAGCGCAAAACAATACCCCGACAGGCCTCATTGTATTCCGCAATCCCGTACTCTTCAATCTCGCTTTTGCTATTCAGGCCCAATTCTTGGCTAAGCTCGTATTCTACGGGCAAGCCGTGACAGTCCCATCCAAAGACGCGATCTACGTATTTGCCATTCATAGTTTGATAGCGCGGGATCACATCTTTGATCGTCCCGGCCAGCAAATGTCCGTAATGCGGCAGACCCGTCGCAAAAGGCGGCCCATCGTAAAAAACGTATTCATCGTTATTCTTTCTGATCTCGAGCGATTTTTCAAATGCCCTGATCTCATCCCAAAAAGCGAGCACCTTTTCTTCCTCTTGGGGAAAATTCACATTTGTATCTACTTTTTTAAACATTAAAAACTCCTTGAAGTCGTTCAAAGAACATCCCTGCGTACAACAAAAAACCGCCACGGCAAACGCCTCTGGCGGTGTGTCATACAAAAAGTATATAGCTTAAGACAAACAACACCCCACAGGCATCTCCGCGGCATATATACGTATAACCCCAATGGCACTGCCCGGTGTCAGATAACCTGTCACCTGGGCAGGACCCTTTCTCAGTTGTGGGGATGTTTGACGGGTTGTGTTCATATTTTTATCCTTTTCCTATCAGCGCGATTAAAAATAGAGGTTTTGGTATTTTGTGTCAAGCATTCATCTAAAAATCAGCAACTTCCTCTGAAACCCGTAGTCGCCGGCCCCTATCATCCTCCGATCTTGTAATTGCCCACGCGATCCAACTCCATACACCCAGCGCGCCCAAAGCGACAAGCGGATATACTGATCCCGGCAACCGTCCAATATTGAAAACCCTGTAAGAAATGGTCCCCGCCAGAGCGATCAACCCCGAAGTCATCCCCTTTGACGCGCGATAACCAAAAGCATCGATCACTTCTTTTGCCCGGTACCTCGCATCGAACGAAAGCGGAATATAGAGCAACTCTTTTGCCGCCCGAAATACCGAATAATCCAGCGTCTTAAACACCAGATAAGCCAACGCACCAGTAGTCAGAGTCGGATATGCCAACAACACCCCACACGTTATCAGATGAACCACCGGAATACCGAGATGTGCGGTTCGCAACGACACAAAATGCAGCAACAAGGGCGCAACGCCAAATTGAAACACAAATGCACATGCATTCAACAACGCATAAAAATGCCCAAGATACGCAGTGCGTTCGTCCTGCATCGGCAAAGCCGTTTCCACCAGCCCACTGAACCGCAGATCCAGCACCGCCGACACCATCTGCGTCACAAAAATCAAACCTGCGAGATAGCGCAAAGTCGGAATATCCCGAAACAAACCCAATGCCAGCTTGCCCCGCTTTTCCGGCTCCTGAACCGGCACACCCCCTAAACCATAAGCCCACCACGCCAGAACCGCTGCTGGCAAAAGCGATAACCCTGCAAAAATCAACAGATGTTCACTGCCTATCACCTTCGCCGTTTGCCCTACAATCAAACCTCCACAAATCGCACCCACCGATGCAATCCCACAGATCGGACCATTGTACTTTCGCCCCTGATCATCGCGCAAGACGCTATTGATAAACGACCAGTATTGCTCAATAATCAGCACAATATACGCTTCGCGCAGCACATATAACACCCCGATCGCTGGATGAAAACCAGATAAAATCCCCCCATAACACGCCAGAATACCCCCACCCGAAAGCACCGACGTCAAAAACAAAGTCTGCCGCGACCCAAATCGCGACAACAACACCCCATACATCCAAACCATACCAAACGTACCCAGAGGCGTCAGCGTCATAACAAAAGGCAAATTGTGCGCCCCATACGCCCCGATGAACAACGACGTGGATACACTCCGCACAAACTCATAACCACACAACAAAAAACTCGCTGCAAATCCCACCATCAATGCACCGGCAACAGGTCGTCTATCTAATGACATTATTCTTCCCGCTCATTTTCAGATGATGTCGGCAAATGCATGGGCACGGCACTTCGCACGTGTAAATCCCGCTGCGGAAATGGAATCTCGATATCCCGCTCTCGAAATGCCTGGACGATTGCAAAATTCAAATCGCTAATCACAAAATACTGACGGGTCGGATCCTCAATCCACACCAGCAAATCAAAATTCAGCGAACTATCGCCAAAGCCCAGAAACTGCATCTGCGGCTCGGGATTGGACAAAACCTCTGGATGCGCCCGTCCCACCTCCAACAACGTCTTCGCGACCAGTTCCACATCGGAACCGTAGGACACCCCCACAGACACATGAATACGCACTTTTGACTCTTGAAAGCTCCAGTTTGTGACATTTTCAGATAGAAATTTTGAATTGGGCACAATAATCGTCACATTATCCAGGGTCTCGACTTTCGTGCTATATGCATTGACCGCCTGCACACTACCTTGCACGCCGCCCACCTCCACAAAATCTCCCTCCTGCACGGGGCGCTCAAATAACATAATGAGTCCGCTGATAAAATTGTGGGTAATAGTTTGCAACCCCAGACCAATCCCCACCAGCAATACCGCACTGACCGCAGCCAATGTCGTCAGATTAATCCCGGTATATTCTATGGCGATAAATACGCCGATGCACATAATAACAATGTGCAATAGGCGACATATAGCTGACTGCGAACCCTCGTTTAAGCGTAGCCGTTCAAATACGCCACGCCGCAACATCCGCTGCAACAACCGCGATATACCATACGCAATAAGGATAATCAGCGTAGCCGTCAGCAAAATAGCTGGCGTTATTTCTATTTCGCCGAAAGAAACGATTGGTTCCTCAATTACCGTGCGTAAATTATCCCAGGGATTCATACTTAATCCTCCCGAACCAATACAATAAGATCATCCGATTCACTTAGCACACATGGCTCATCAGGCGTCGGATTGAGCGCAACCCCGCCGTTTTGGCGAATACCCAGCGCGATTTCGCCCCGCCAGGCCGACATCTCTTTTATTTCTCCAAAGTTCACATTTTTACCTGCTATGCCGTAATCTGAAACCCGGCGAAAGAAAATTTCTGCACCACCGGCGGCAAATAACTCTTCATAAACGACATTGATCTCCCGACGCAACGCAACCTGTGCCAGCACATGGCTTGCGATCATTGGCGTAACCAGAACCTCTGTATCGTAATCTTCAAATAGCGCCACATTTTCGGAATCCATCAAATCAACCAGAATTTCTGGTTCATGCGTGCTCTCATCCAGCACATTCCTCAGCACCAGATGTCCCACAATCGTCCGCGCATCTGACTCTTCCTGTGTCTCTACCCAGTCACTGCCCAAAATCACCACATTGTCATACCCACCTGGATCCATTTCTCTTAAATCTGATAGAGAAGTGGGGTCGCCTTCGCGATGGGTGACAACGACTCGGCGCGGGTCAATACCTTTTTGCGCCACTTCAGCTTCTCTTTGTGCCGGGGGTATAAGAGACAAAACCGCGATCTCAAATTGTTCGCGCATTTGCCTGCCGAATTCTTTAAGCAAAACCGCAGCTTTGTGATTCCATCCTAAAATTAAGATGCGTCGTTTGCCTTTTTCCGTCACATGGGGCACCTCTTGAAATTTACGCGATACACGTTCTAACTGATAATTTCTCAGAGGTTCACAATCCTCGTATCCTTCTGCCAAAAAGACCAGACGGTCTTCTGATTCCAAAATCAGATCCCCGGGTGGATTGAGCAGGGGGCAAAATGTTTCACCTTGAGGACGCACCACGCCCAGCAAAATCGCTTTGGGATACGCAGCTGATAGATCGCCAAAACGAAAACCTATAAACTCCTCGCACATTCGCACATAGACCTCATTGCCAACCCCGTGCGACAAGATATCGTGGAACACCTGTGACAATCCCGGATGACGCACATTTTGCGCCATACATCGCGTAATAAAAAGATCACTCGCCAAAATCTCTAAAATACCCCGATAGGCTCTCTTTGCCATAAACACTTTGTCGGAATCGAAAATTTCTGTCACCAGCAAAGGCAGAACTTCTATCTCATCTTCTTTTTCCCGCTGAGTCGATATCGACAACAGTGTTTTTATGATACGCGTATCCGATTCATCCGCACTGCCATAAGCAAAATCAGCACCGGGCAAAATAATGGCACCCGCGTTTTGGAAATCCACGCGCTCCAGATGTTCTATCCGCAGGGGTATCCCCGACCGAAATGTAATCTTCTTAGGATTCCACAAAGGACCCAGTGCTCTCCGCAATTCCATTGTGCGCTCTAAACTCACGTCTTCGGAAAGAATCACCACATGTAATCCGCGCGCACCGAGCAGTTGTAAAAACCGGCGCACGCGACCTTCGGCGCGCATCAACTCGCTGACAATTTCAGACGTGCGATTGGTCCATCCCAAAATCAAAATGTGATTGCGACGCACAATGGGCGTAAGCCCGCGCTCAAAATCGCGAATTGTCTGATTGAGCCACTGCGTCATAATCGCGATCAACGACCCCATAAAAAGCACGTACCCAAGCACCGTTACCACCGTTGAAATCACGCGGCGGGCAAGCCCTTCGTCATCCCCCAAATAACCCGGATCGGTCAAACGCAAAAATGCCCACCAGATAGCTGTTTCGCTATCATCAAAAGGCGCATCCGTTTCTTGCACCAGCAACCCCCCACCAACAGCGACAATGCCAATTAAGGACGCGATAAATAGCAATCGAGAATGTGCTCCGCTCAACAACAATCGCTCAACGCGAAATTTCAGATAATTTTTCAATCGCGCAAACGGGTCAGTAGTTCGCGATCGTAGTTTGAAAAAAAAATTTTCCAATACAAGCCACCTTATCAATCATCAACAACATCGGTAAAACGCACATCAGACGGAATGAGCTTGCGCCTGGACAATTCCTTTTTAATGCGGCGGGTAAGATCAGCGACTTCGAGAATTTCGTATGTTCGATTTTTCATTTTTTTTAGATAAGCGATCATAAACCACTCCACTGAGTGAAAAAAATAATCTGCAATATGTCTCTCTGTCAAGCGTTTGTACACAAAAGCCCTGGACGTCATCCAACGCCCAGGGCTTCTATTCATTCGCGTGCAGCGGGCGACCCCCTGTGGTCGCCCCTACATGCAATGATCGTGTCTATGTAGGGGACGGCCCCTGTGCCGTCCCGGCAGTCAGCCAACCATTCAATACGTAACCTGGTGTCTATCTCTCGTGATCAACCGATATCCCAGATACACCAGCAAAATGGGAATTGCCACCTTCAACGCAAAAATCAAAATACTCAAAACTGTTCCAACGAGAGCCATCAGCAAGCAAAAAGCAACAAACCCACCGACGACCAGCAAGGCAATGCCGAATAATTTTGCGAACATAATTACTTCTCCTCTTCAGATTCATCATTCTGGCGCGCACTTTGTTTCACTTTCTCCTTCAACACCTGCATCTCGGCTTCAACGCGCTGCTTTCGTTCCAGTTGATCAAACTCTTCTTGCAACTGTGCATCATCCACCATCTCGGCATAGACTTCAGCAGTCGCTTCCTCGCGCGCCACATCCCGAACAAACCGATCATAAGCTTCTACACGCGCATCCTGTCGCACCTCCTGCACCACCTGTCTGCGAATCGCCAGCGTGCTCTGCCGTGCGCGGGCAGACGCCAATTTGGCCTTCAGTTCTGCGAGTCGCTGCTTCAGGGTCGCCGTCACCTCTTCCGCTTCCCCCCGCGCTTTTTGCAGGGTATTGACCGCTTCATCAACCGCCACCTTCTGAAATAGTGCTTTGCGCGCCAGTTCCTCTTCACCAGCATCCATAGCATCCTCTGCCTTGCGCGCCCACAAAGCCGACTCTTCCCGCTTCTGTGCAATCCGACGCGCCAGCAACTTCTCACTGGCCATCGCCTGTGCCACAGCAACCACCGCATCATCCAGCGCGTCCTCCATATCCCGCACCATCTGCCGCACCATCTTCTTTGGATCCTCTATCTTATTCAGAACATCGTCAACCTCAGCGCGAACCACATTGCTTATCCTTGAAAAGGCACCCATGGTATATCTCCTTCTGGTTATTGGTTATCGATCAAATTCACATCTATCTCTTTGCAATATCTGTGCCAAAACACTCTTCAGACCCTATCTTATTGTTTTTTATATAAATAGGATTTTCAAAGAAGAAAAAAACCGCCTGACATTGGTAATAAAAACCAATGCAGGCGGTTAAATACACCTATGAGAAGAAAGAAGTGAGAAGTTAGAAGAGAAGGCCACCCTTCATACTTCACACTTCATACTTCACACTTCTAAAACCCAAGCCCCACAGTCACCCAGTGATTATCCTGAAAGTACTCAGTTCTGCCATAGGCATAATCCACTTGAAAAGCCATATTGCCCATAGGCACATTGAGACCAAACCCAAACGTCGGACCGAGAATATATTCCTTCTTAAACCCGTTGGGCAGGGCATCACCGGTTGGAGACGTCACATACCCTCCGCGCAACTGAAGAATTTGCTTCATCGAATACTCAACGCCAGCCTGATACTCGTCAGTCGCCAGATTGTTATTGCGGAAGGTCGCAGAAAAAGCAGCTTTGCCCAGCGCGTCTTCATAGAAAGCATAGGAAAAACCGATTTCTATGGACGTGGGCAACTCCGCAGATGCCAGTGACGTGCGGAAAGTGCGCGACCCGGCTTGGGGATCAGCCTCTGGAATCGCGTCTTGCAATCTCACCACCCGATCCAGATCCGGACCATCAAACCGCATGTCTGGACCATAGTTGCGCATAGCAATACCCAGCGTTAAACCTTTGAGTGCGGTTTTGTACTGGAAACCAAAATCAAACGCCAGGCCATTGGCAACCTCTCGCTTAATCGCCTCGTGGATATATTTAATCGTAGTGCCAAACGACACGCGATCTGTCAACAATTGCGAATACGTAAATGTCACACACGAAAACCTCGGAGAGAGTATCTCACCCGTACCTTCGGGCGATTCCTCGGTCGTCACAATAATATCGCCCACTGCTAACGCACGGGCACTGATCCCCACCGAAATATCATCGCGCAGACGCGTGGTAATCGCAAAATAGTTCACATTCATATCTGCAATATAATCCAGATATGAAAACAAGACTTCGCGTTTGTGCGTTCCAAATACCAATCCCGAAGGATTCCACTGCAATGCCTCCGCACCTTTTACATGAGCCAGTATGGCGCCTCCAAGTGCTGTACCGCGCGAACCAATTGGAATGCGCAACTCTTGTGCTGCGGCTGTGCCGATACGGCTCTCATCGCCTGCACGGGCATCCTGAACGATCAATGCCAGCGCGGCAAACAGAAAAATCATCTGCCTGAACATAAGTTATTCCTCCATTCAGCGGTTCGTTAAAATGTGTTCAGCGTCTCAGCTTCCATGAACACCGCGCACTTGATAAAATGCGTACCGATATTTGGCGCGTCAAAATGCGCGATATAAATGCCGCTGGCAACCAGCACGCCCTGATCTGTTTTTAGATCCCAGGTATCAAACGACAGACCGTTATTGTGCTCAATCGTTCGCACCAGATCGCCCGACAGACTGAAAATTCGGATCGTACACTGCGCGGGAAGATTGGTAAAACGCATCTGGCGTGCAAGAGAGTTAAATTCATAAGACGAACGCCCCAGATACGGATTGGGCACCGCCAGAATTTTTGTCAAATCCTCCACCGCCAACTCCTGATCACCGCGGAGAGTCCCCTGCGTGTTAAATAAAAACACATCGTTGGGGGTATTGATTTTATTGGCGATCATCAAAAATGAATCGCCATCCTGCGGGAAACGATCTGCCGTGCGGCGATTAACAAAAAGGATATACATAATGGGCGGTGCCGGCGCATCGTTGATCAAGCCCTGAGACAACTCCGCCAAATTGGAATCATCGTTCCGCTCGGTATAATCCCGATCAAAAATGAACAGCCACTCACGGGCGACAAACGTATGGGGCACATCGTCACCAAGTGGCGGTCCCCAGGCTCCATTGACCAGGCCACCGGCCAGATTGTTTTCCAGCCAGCCCACTTCAAGGCGCCGATTATTTTCAACATCCCATGCAGACAGTGCAATGGGCCTCCGGTCTTGATACACATAAACACCGGGACCTTCTGTATTGACGATGTAATCACTCCAGTCATAAGGCACATGGGACAGGGTTAGTTCTTCGGGAGCAGGTGCAGGTCTGCCCGCGGCGCGCAAATACCGATATCCCCACGACACATTGGGATTGGTCAGGTCGAGGGGTTTGTACTGATCTTCGCCATCATCCTCAATCACACTGGTAAATCGCAATTCCACATTGACCAACTGCGAAGGTGACACGCTCGTGGGACCAAACCAACTATGGGCAACATCGCCCGTTATCGCACCTCCGAAGCCTTCAGTAGAAAAACCAGCCAAATAGGGACTGGTATGAAACCACGTCATCCACCGCTCACCCGATGGAATATCCCAATCTTTCATGCCAAGGGGAGGACCGGTAACGCGCACGAGCAAACCCTCGACAATTGGATTGGTAATCGCATCATCTATATTTGCGTGCTGCTGCATATCTGAAAGCACGGCCTGACCACTCGACAGATTGATCAGATCCCAAACCGTTCCGGCCTCGGTATCGCGGAAGCGCACTTCGTAAGACGCGCCCGTGACCCGTGTATCGTCAACCACCTCCACAGCCACAATACCATCGCTTACACCCGATGTGTGTTCAACAACACTATCCACACCCACGGTATTGAAGCGCGTACCCGCAGTGGGTCCGCGCGGCACAATGCCATTGGCCGGAATCATCTCATCCGAAAGGGGCTTAAACGTCATGCGCCCATCGGCCAGAGGTGTGATGGATGTCTCGAGCGTTTTTGGCGACCTGCTCTCATTCAACGAATAGGCCGTCACTGCAAAATAATAGGTTTTACCCGTCACCAGACGACCACCCAAAACCTTATCCTCGGTGAGTTCAATAAAGCGCCGAATACCCGAGTCGCCGCCAAATTGCACGGGCGAGTTGATCACCACACCGGCACCTTCATCGAACTGACTGTCAAAAATAATGGCCGAGCCATTGACCACGTCATAAGTCACAAGACGCCTCCAGGGACCAGCAACCGACTCGCCCTGGTACACGTTATAACCTTCGAATGCATAATCGCCCGAGGCAACTTCTGAGTCACTACCCCAGGTCAACTGAATTCTACCATTGCCTCCGTGATCCCCTGTTATCCCCACGGATACTTTGGGTGCAGGCGGAGGCGATGGCAATTCAAAATTGGCATCAAAAGCCGATTGTGCAAATGTATCGTTAAAACGCGCGGCTGTAATCGACGTGAGACGATCTTGACCTTGACCTATAATAATGGCGCCCACCACTTCCTGCGTATCGCCGGGCGCAAAGGTAAACGGACCCGCCGTGAGCATAAAGCGGCGATCAGCCGGATTTTCGTCAAGCCAGCCCGCGCCCGTAACCGGATCTCCATCGACCATAAATGCCTTCACCTGACCTGTAATTGGATCGGTGTGATCGGCAACGCCGCCATCCGGATCAAGGCCCTTCATATAATTAAAGGTCTCTTCTGCGGTTTGAGGATCCGTGCCGTTGATATATTTGTTAAACGACGTCATCGGCAATTCCACACCGTCATCGCCAATCGGACCCTTGAAAAAGTCATATCCCACGACTGGAGGTGACGAACCGTACTGCGCATCTACATTTGACCCGTTATAACAAAACCCAAAGCTGGTCTCAACATCGCAGCCCACCAGGTCGTTATCGAACTGACCCAGATCGGGATCAGACCACAGCGACACATACGTGCTATCGATGGTATTGCCACCCTTGTTGATGATCAAAAATTTGATGAACACCACATTGCCAAGAGGACCTGTGCGGTCGAACGCAAATGTCGTCTGCTGTATTTCAACGCCCAAAGGTGCGGTCTGCATATTGGCGTGGACGCCGGGATCGGCATCGTTATACACCGCCCACAGGGTCTGATCGCCCAGCACCATCGGCGTACCGTCGGGATTGACCGGCGCGCCGTCTTCAACCGGCCACTGCGCATAATCCGGGTTTTCCGGGCCATCACCTCTGCTGATCTTATACACCCGATAGCGGTCGAGTTGCGGATCGGCGGGTGTGCCATCGGGCAAAATCGGCCCGGGCGCATACTCAAATGAATACTCGGCAATCGCCACCCGAATCTCTCCATTGACCTTCCCCGCAATCCACGGACCGGAGGCAAATACCGCGGTTTTGCCCGTGCCCTTGGGATATTCAAGACCCGAAGCCCCGGTCGCCAGATCCCAGGCAAATGATCCCTGGTTGGTCACAAACATTGAGATATTGTTCACATCAATCACTTGATCATTGCTAATTTTACCCAATCGCGGCTTTTGCGAGGGCGATACAGCCAGCGCAATGCCAGCCATGCTCACGCTCATCAAAGCCAGCGTCAGAATATTCAAAAAGCTTTTCATGTTCTAACCTCCCATTTAGAAGCTGAGCGCGAGTCCGAAGCGAACCTGCCGCGGCGTGCCAAAGTTGAATGGGCTGTTCTCTTTGAGCTTGTATTTGTCTTCGCCCAGTTGACCAAAGCGCTCCACAAATTTGCGGCCTTCAGCTGTATTCAACCAGCCCGAAGTCATTGGGCTACCCGTGCTCGAATACACGGGACTGGTTGCGTTGGCGCGGTTGAGCAAATTGAGCACCCATACGTATATGTCACCCTGAAGTCCTATAATTTTGAAACGCTTATTCGCCTTCACATCAGTCCTGAATGTCCAGGGACCATAGCTGGAATTCACCGGTCCCGAAGGACGTGACGCCGAAGCCCCTGTAGTCACTTCATTAAACGTAAACGTGGGGGTATAGGGGAATCCACTCCCGGCTGTGAACAACACATTGATCCCGGCATTGGACAGCGGCTGACCGCCCAGGAACCTCGGGCCGTCTTTATCTACAAAGCGATAGTCGATCGATGCCGAAATTTTGTGGCGTTGATCAAAGTCGAGCGGTGAGGTCGATTTGGGCGGCTCGGTCACGCCGGGTTGGAAGCTCCAGGCGATCCGCCGCTGGGTTTGTGGCGATGATCCCGTGCCCGTCGCATAAGCCAGTGAATAAGAGATGCGTGCTGTTGTGCGCCCTATGCGACGCATTAGCAAACCAAAGTCCAGCCCCTTAATGGTTCCGTAGTCGTTGTTGCGGAACGAGGCAAAAGCCACGGGATCAGACGGAATTGTCGTCACCTGGACGAGGTTTTCCACGGCTTTGTAATACGCCGTCACATCGACACTGGCATGGTCACCCACCTGCTGCACCACACCCACTTCATAAGCCGTGGTTTTTTCCGGTCTGAGATTCGGATTGCCAAAAGCGTAATAATATCCCCCCAGTGGCGCTTTGTATTCCAGATAATCCAGACCAACATACAGGTCTTCCAGCTTGGGTTGCTGATAAAAAATACCGTAGTTCATGTGAAACACGGTCTTATCTGTAACGGGAAATCCAACGCCCAGACGCGGGCTGATCTTGTGATACACGCTGTTGCCAGCCAGATCCGATGGATCCAATGTCGAATCGCCACCCAGTGGCACGCCTTCATTCGCCAGCACATCGGTACTCGCATTCAAATAATCGTATCGCACGCCCGCATTGATGATCAAACCGTCGTATTCCATCTTGTCCTGCACGTAAAACGAGGCCAAAATGGGTTCTTTTTGCGCGTCGCGGGTAGAATCCAGAGGCTCAATGCCCTGTTTATTCCAGTTGTAATCATACCCGTAGCGATCTACATCCTGAAAGCCACCCCTGTCGTCTGTGCTGACGAATGGACCGCGAAAGATCAAACTGGGGACCAGATGACGATAATAACGCAACCGATGCATCTGCACGTCAAAACCGAGCTTGAACTGGTGATTGCGGCTGACCTGACTGGTCAAATCAAAGTCGATAGGCGTGAGATAAAATGAACTGCTTTGCGTAAAGCTATTATATATGCGCCCTTCATCGCCTTCAAAATACGTTATAGAGCGATCATTGATGGTTTCCGTTGTCCGCGTAATCTCGGTGGAATCCACATCGCCGCGGGCAAACAAACTTTCCGCGTCATAACGCGGATTGCCCTGGGGACGGGCATAGTCGTGCAAATTGTCGAAATGAACCCCGTCACCCGCCTTGAAATTCTGATCGAACATACTTGTTTGCAAGGTGAAGAAGGTCTTTGCTCCGAGCGTGTAGGTCACGCGAGCAAACGCCGAATAGTTATTGCTTTTGGCACGCGGCGCATGCCGCAAATTATAGCGATATGAGTGACTATAGCTCAAGCGATCATATTTTGAGCCTATAATCCCTGCTTTCAGATCGATTTCGTCGGACAATCGATACGCCAGTTTGCCCTGCCAGCTCCAGCTGTCGAGCGTATAATGCGGCAATATGCCCTCGCTGAGCAGATCGTAATCTTCCTTTGGCAAAAGGTCTTTTTCCCACTCGTGGGCTTCCACACCCCAGCGCGGACTGCGGTCGAGGCGATCGACGCGGTCTCCAGAGACAAAAAACGAAGGCCCGTTCGTCCCGGGAATGAGTGGACCACCCAGTGTCGCTTCGGTAGTGTTATACCCATAAGAGGGCGCACCGGCCCAACTGCGGTCATTCCACTCATCGGTGATGTGTTCCACAGACCCCGAATAGTTCTGCCCGCCTTCGCGCGTCACCACCTTGACAACGCCCGACATCACGCGCCCATACTCCGCTTCAAACCCACCCACAATCACGGATACCTGATCTATAGCACCATTGCTCAGGGCCGTGGTCGATGAGCCATACTGCAAATTCTTCTGCGATACGCCATCGACAATGTAGTCAACTTCTGAAAACCGCCCACCGCGTATGTAAAGAGAGCCGTTCCGATTCGTCACACCCGCCTGCAAGGACGTGGCCGCTGCATACCCGCGAACCGGCATATACTCGAGTTCTTCGCTGGTTACGAGGCGCATCGAGCTGGTCTTGTCTTTCTGCACCAGCGGACGCTCCGCCACCACTTCAATAGTTTCGCCTTCCAGAGCCTGTGCTGTAAGCACAAAATCTACTTCCGTAGTCAAATCGGGTAACACCTTGATGCCCTTGAGCACCACGTCTTGATACCCGATAAAGCTGCATTTTACGTCAAAAGTGCCTGCTGGCACATTCAAAATCACAAAATTACCTTCGGTATCGGATGTCGCACCAAAGACACTGTGCAAGCCCAGAACCACCACATTGGCACCGGGCAAACTACCACCGTCATCTTTGTCAACAACCTGACCCACAATTTTACCCGTCACCCCGGCCATCGCCGATGCGGATAAAAACGACATCGCAACAAGTGCGATTATCCATCTTGTCATGGTTAACTCCCTTCTGAAATAATTTCGAAAACCAGACTTAAAGACACGCGCCTCTCATTCTTCCCCCCTCACGTAAATCGTTTACAACTATGTCGCTTGCATCACCTCCTTGTTCTCCCCCGACAGTAAACCATTGTGAAAGTTCTTGCCGAACCTCACTTGCATAAATCTCTCATAAAGACAACTCACAACCAGATGACATAATGGCCTCCATACTTGTTGTTCCAATTTTTACCTATAGGGAAAGGGCAGTGGCAGCGCGGCCTTCGAACCAGAGGTACCACTCCCATAATGACCGACAAAGATCAGAAAATCGGAAAAGTCAATCATGCCATCGCCATTGAGATCCATCTGAGCATCGAAACCTGCATCTCCTGAACCTGTACCAAAAGCCACAATGAACAAAAGAAAATCGGAAAAGTTAATCGTGCCATCGCCATTAAAATCGCCGGGATTGGTGTCGTTGACGCGATTGACCAGAATCAAAAACGAATCGCCATCCTGCGGAAACCGATCCGCGATACGGCGCGCAGCAAAAATGATATACATAATGGGCGGCGCCGGGTTGTCGTTGATCAAGCCCTGTGACAACTCCGCCAAATTGGAATCATCATCCGGCTCGGTATAATCCCGATCAAAAATGAACAGCCACTCGCGCGGTCCACTGGTCGCCAGATTGCTCACATCGTTGTAATAGGCCGGACCATACGCACCATTGACCAGGCCGCCGGGCTGATTGTTTTCCAGCCAACCCACTTCGAGACGGCGGTTATTTTCAACATCCCAGGCCGAAAGCGCGATTGGATTGCGCTCCTGATACACATATTCACCGGGACCCGATGTATTGATGATATAATTGCTCCAGTCATAAGGTGATTTTGTAGTCGTCTGATCTGCCGGTGCAGGAGCAGGAGCACCTGCGCTGCGCAAATACCGATATCCCCACGACACATTGGGATTGGTCAAGTCAATGGGTTTGTACTGATCTTCGCCTTCATCTTCAATCACACTGGTAAATCGCAATTCCACATTGACCAAGCGCGAAGGTGGCACACTCGTCGGGCCAAACCATTGATGGGCAATATCGCCCGTCATTGCACCACCGAAGCCTTCGGCCCCCCAATCGGTATTTGCCCAGGTGTACCAGCGCCCGCCCGATGGAATATCCCAATCCTTTATACCAACAGGAGGTGGGGGCGGAGGGGGCGGAGGCGTCGGAGGAGACGGAGGCGGAGGCGGAGGAAATACAACAAAATCGGCATCAAAAGCCGATTGTGCAAACGTATCGTTAACCCGCACAGCCGTAATCGACGTGAGACGATCTTGACCTTGACCCATAATAATCCCCACCACCACTTCCTGCGTATCGCCAGGTGCGAAGGTAAATGGACCCGCCGTGAGCATCAAACGCCGGTCAGCCGGATTTTCGTCAAGCCAGCCCGTACCCGCAACCGGATCGCCATCGACCATAAATGCCTTCACCTGACCCGTAATCGGATCAGTGTGCAGAGCCACACCGCCATCTGGATCAAGGCCCTTCATATAGTTATAGACCTGTTCTGCGGTGTATGGATCGGTACCGTTGATATATTTGTTAAACGACGTCATCGGCAATTCCACACCGTCATCGCCAATCGGACCCTTAAAAAAGTCATACCCCACGGCTGGAGGTGACGAACCATACTGCGAGTCTGTATTCGATCCGTTATAACAAAACCCAAAGCTGGTCTCCACATCACAACCCACCAGGTCGTTATCTAACTGCCCCAGATCGGGATCAGACCACAGCGACACATACGTGCTGTCGATGGTATTACCACCCTTGTTGATGATTAAAAATTTGATGAATACCACATTGCCAAGTGGATCTGTGCGGTCAAACCCAAATGTCGTCTGCTGTATTTCAATGCCCAAAGGCGCGGTCTGCATATTGACGTGAACGCCGGGATCGGCATCGTTATACACCGCCCACAGGGTCTGATCACCCAGCACCATTGGCGTACCGTCGGGATTAACTGGCGCACCGTCTTCAACCGGCCACTGCGCGTAATCCGGATTTTCCGGACCATCGCCTTTGTTGATCTTATACACGCGATAGCGGTCGAGTTGTGGGTCAGCGGGTGTGCCATCGGGCAAAATAGGCCCGGGCGCAAACTCAAATGAATACTCGGCAATCGCCACGCGAATCTCGCCATTGACCTTGCCCGCAATCCACGGTCCCGCGGCAAAGACCGCAGTTTGCCCGTACGTGCCCTTGGGAAATTCAAGACCCGAATATCCAGTCGTCAGATTCCAGGCAAACGATCCCTGATTGGTCACAAACATCGCGATATTGTTCACATCGATCACTTGATCAAAGCTAACTTTACCCAGCCGTGGCTTTTGCGAGGGCGCCGCTGCCAGCGCAATACCAACCGTGCTCACGCTCATCGAAGCCAACGTCAGAATTGTAGATAGCATCACGCCACAACATATTTTGAAAAAACTTTTCAGGGCCTGATCTCTCTCCATTCCGTCTTTATGCTTCTCACTTCACACCGATGACAGCGACATACCCTGGTGAATGGGTTTCCCTTGTGACCGGCGCACCTGAATGAGTTCTGACACAATACTCACGGCGATTTCTTCGGGCGTATCTGCACCGATATCCAATCCAATCGGCGCGTGAACCGCATCCAATTTTTCTCGCGGAATGCCTTTGGCCTCAAACTCTTTCCACATCAATGCGATCTTGCGACGGCTGCCAATCATACCGACATACGCCGCCTGAGTATTTATTGCCTGCTCAATGACCGGCTTGTCGTGCTGGTGTCCCCGCGTCACAGCCACCACATAAGACAAATCGTCAACAATTAGATGATCAAAAGCCGTCTCCATCTCCAGCGTCAGCGTCTCACTCGCCATGGGAAACCGCTCTTTGTTGGCAAACATGGGCCGGTCGTCAATAACCACAATCCGAAACCCGACCGAATGTGCAATCTGTGCAATGGCATAGGACACATGCCCCCCACCAAACAAAAACAGCGTGGGTTCGGGACAAATAGATTCCAAAAAGACCACAACGGGTTCCGAGCCGATCTTTATAACTTTGAGCAAACTCTCCGGAATCGCCTCAAAAGCCGCCACCTCTTCGCGCACACAGGCTTCGGCAAGATCATGGCCCAGGCTCCCCACTGTTCTACCATCGGGATGTACCAGTAACTTCGCACCCACCTGATCGCCGCCCGAAACCAGTGTCGCCAACACAGCCGAACCGCGCACTTTGCGAACTCGCGCAATCTCGGCGAGCATATCATCTGCGCGATCGGGCAGCAGAGGTTCGGTAAAAATCTCGACATTGCCACCGCAATTGAGGCCATTTTCGCCCGCGTGTTTCTCCGTCAAAATAAACTTCTGCAACGTCGGTGCTTCGGTTTCCATCACATGACGGGCTTCGGCCCACACATCGGCTTCCAAACAACCGCCGCCCACCGTACCTATAATCACGCCATCGGGACGCACGAGCATCTTGGCCTTTTTGCTCATCGGCAAAGACCCCTTACTCGATACAATAGTCGATAAGGCGGCCTTTTCCCCCTGAGAAATCAGAGTCAGTGCCTCTTGAAAAACATCACGACCAGCCATAACATCCCCCTACTTCCAAACAGACCGCAGTGTTCGGGCAAGTTGAATCAAACTCTCCAGATTGTGTGCGGGCAAAAAATAATCCAGATATGGAAGTGCTGTCTTCATCCCCAAACACAGGGGCTGATACCCCGGCGTACCCAAAAGCGGGTTGAGCCACATCAACTTATGCACGCGCTTTCGCAAGCGCGCCATCTCTTGCCGCATCAAATCGGGATCACCCCGATCCCAGCCATCGCTCACAATAATCATCACAGTGCGCGAGTGCAACATATCGCGCGCAAACTGATCGTTAAACTCGCGCAAACACCCGCCAATATCTGTTCCACCTGCCCAGTCGTGTACTGTATCAGCCACTTCCACGAGTGACTCTTCAATACCTTTTGTTTTCAGCAGCCGCGAAATCGCGGTCATCCGCGTGGAAAACACCCCGACCTCCACATCTCGGATTTCGCGCTTGAGCGCGTAGATAAAGCGGATTAAAAAGCGGCTATAACAATCCATAGACCCACTCACATCACACAACAACATCAGCTTGGTCTTTTTGATGCGCCGCCGCTTCATCATCAATTCCACACCATCAGAACCATATAGTGCATTGCGCCGCCATGTGCGCCTGAAATCCAGTTCAGCCCCCCGATTTTCGGGCACGCGCCTGCGACTGCGGCGATTGGCAATAATATTCACAATCTCGTGAATCACCTTTCGGGCCTGCTCAATCTCGCGATCGGACATTGCCGCCAGATCTTTCGCCATCAAGGCCTCATCGGGGCTATACCCAACCTCCTCGGATTCGCCCTCCCCCTCGGCCTCTTCCTGCAAATCTGCGGTATCCACCACCTCATTGACATCTGCCTGCACATCGAGATCTGGATCTCCGCCAGCATCCGTATCGGTCAGCGTCATATCGTCGGGCAAAATCGGCCGCGCCCAGAAAGTCCTGAAAACCTCGTCAAAAGTCTCCAGATCGTCGTAACGCGACACCAGTGTTGCACGCGCAGCAGCGTAAAAATCGCTTCGATTGTGCAGGCTGATATATTGAAAACTGTCGCACAAATCGATGAGATTGCCCGCATTGACTTCAACACCTGCACTGTGCAAAGCCCTTGAAAAACCGACAACTCGTCCCAGCATAGTCCTTGGCATATAATCTCCTAAACGGCAACTTGCGTGCGTTCTTTTAACAATCGGGCCTTCTCAATCAGTTGTGGCAGGCCGTCTTCCTGAATTTTTTCAATATCTTCTTTATACTTCAAAACGCATCCCAATGTCGCATCAACTGTCTGAGGATCCAATTCGTCAACTTGCATAGCCATTAGAGCCAGCGCCCAATCAATCGTTTCGGCAACGCCGGGTTTTTTGTAAAAATCGCGATTGCGCAACAATTGCATAAACCCGCAAACCTGTTGTGCCAATTCGTTCTGCACGCCCGACACACGCGACCGCACAATATCCATTTCTTTGCTAAACGTGGGATAATCAATCCACAAATACAAACACCGGCGCTTCAGTGCATCGTGCAACTCGCGCGTGCGGTTGGACGTAAGCACGACAAACGGCACTTGCATCGCTCTTATCGCACCAATTTCGGGAATCGTAATCTGGAAATCGGACAACACTTCGAGCAAAAACGCTTCAAACTCTTCATCCGACCGATCCACTTCGTCAATCAACAACACCTGTTGCTTTTCTGCGCTACCCTCAAGAGCCGACAAAAGGGGGCGCTTGAGCAAAAAATCTTCGCGAAAAATATTCTGACCAATTTCGGCCTTGTCGATCCCCTGCGCTTCTTCAAGCCTTAACTCCAGCATCTGGCGCGGATAGTTCCACTCGTACAATGCCGTATTGGCATCAATGCCTTCATAGCACTGCAATCGAATCAATTCAGTATCAAAAATACTGGCCATAACTTTGGCCACTTCTGTCTTTCCAACGCCTGGTTCTCCCTCCAGAAAAATTGGTTTGCCAAGCGACTGTGCCAAAAAAATCGTCGTTGCCAATGTGCGGTCAGTGATATAACCCTGCTCGGCAAACCGCTCTTCAACATCTTCAATAGAATTCAGCATAATAACCTTTCTTTTTCGTACACTTCGCCATACTGCGCCACCCAAATTTGCAATGCCTCTCTCGTTGTGTCAAAAGCCAGATCATTCCATGGAATATCCCGAGGGGCAAATGTAGCCACAGCCTGCGATTCAAAATTGCCTTCCAACTTTCCGCCCACAACCCGTCCGGTATAAACAATCAGCACCACCCGCTCCCCTTCATAAGACAACACACCGAGCAACTCGCCGATCTCGACCTCTAACCCCACTTCCTCGCGGGTTTCGCGCACAGCCGCGACATCGGTAGGCTCGCCCGCATCCACATATCCGCCGGGGAACACCCACTTGCCAAACCCGGGATCAATATTGCGCTTGAGCAGGACAACGCCACCATCGAGGGTTACAATAACCCCGGCTGCTACCTTGGGATCGAGATAGGCCACAAATCCACACGACGGACAACAAGGCCTCTCCCGATCTTCAACTGCTTTTACAACCAGCAAAGTCCCACAGCGCTCGCAAAATCGGGCTTCGGATTTTATGCAATTGGGCAAAGAGGTCAACCACCTTATTTTTTAATACTAATATAATATAGTAGCATCTCCAGATAGTAAAATACACAGGTACCAATTTTGGGTCAACGAAAAAGCCCCGAATTCATGTTCGGGGCAAAAAAAATGGGAACCGGGTCGCGGGCCGGTTCCCAAGAGGGAGAATACGTCGTGCTTTGGATATGATATCATCGCGGTGTTACAATCGCGTGTCATTTACGCGACAGTGTTCGCCACAAAGAGGGATTACTCCTCTGCGCGCAATTCCTCCTTTTGATGTCTCACAATGCGTCCCTGAACGAGATAGACGACATTTTCGGCAATATTGGATGAATGATCGCCTATGCGCTCCAAATGCCGGGACACGAGAATGAGCAAAATTGCCTGATCTACAGTCGCGGACATACCCGTGTTTAAGTACGTCAACAACTCCCGAAAAATTTGATCGCGCAACGCATCCATTGTATCGTCAATTTTACGCACCTTATTGGCCAATTCCACGTCGCGATTGACAAAAGCATCTAAAGCATCCCTGACCATACCCCGTGCTAACACAGCCATCCGCGGAATATCGATCAGCGGTTTCAATTGCGGCATCTGATTGAGCAAGCGGGCGCGCTGCGCGATATTCACCGCCTGATCATTGATGCGCTCGAGATCGTAATTGATCTTTATCATACTCGCCACCAGGCGCAAATCGCCAGCCACCGGTTGCTGCACAGCCAGCAACTTCAAACACTCTTCTTCTATCTCCACTTCCCAATCGTCAATGTGATGCCCACCCTCTTCAACCACATCGGCGAGGTGATTGTCGCGTTCTACAAGCGATTGTACTGCCTGTTCAATCGACTCTTCCACCGCACTGCCCATCTTCAACAACTCACCTTTGAGGTGGTCGAGATGCTGGTCAAGAGTACGCTCCATAATCATTACTCCTCTGCTTAGCCAAACCGCCCCGTCACATAATCTTCGGTTTGTTTGAGCTGCGGATTGGTAAACATCTCACTCGTTTCGGCCATCTCAATCAAACGCCCCAAATAGAAAAACGCCGTATAGTCCGAAATGCGCGACGCTTGTTGCATATTGTGTGTTACAATTACAATCGTATATTGCTTTTTGAGCTCTTCTATTGTCTCCTCAATGCGCCCTGTCGCAATTGGATCCAGTGCTGAACAGGGTTCATCCATCAAGATCACCGCAGGCTCAACGGCAATTGCACGCGCAATGCACAACCTCTGCTGTTGTCCTCCCGAAAGCCCCAGAGCACTGTCATCGAGCCGGTCTTTTACTTCATCCCAAAGCGCGGCAGCCTGCAAACTGCGTTCCACCACCTCATTGAGCACCGCCCGCCGATTTTCACCTGCAATTCGCAAACCGTAAACGAGATTCTCATAGATCGACTTGGGAAAAGGATTGGACTTTTGAAATACCATCCCGACCCGGCGGCGCAACGAAATCACATCATAACCAGAACTGTAAATGTCGTCATTATCAATTTCAACCGCACCCTCGATACGCACCGAATCGATCAAATCGTTCAGCCTATTCATGCACCGCAACAGCGTTGACTTCCCGCACCCCGAAGGACCGATCAAAGCCGTTACCTGATACTCGGGAATCTGCATGTCAATGTCAAAAAGGGCCTGCGTCTCGCCGTAATACAGGCTCAGATTAGATATGGTGACAATGGGATTCTGAATATCTGGAACAATTGCTTCATCGGACCGTGTATTTGCAAGTTCTGCTTCAGCCATCGCGATTCCTTTCTCTCACCTATTCAAAACGTCGCACCACCAACGCGCTTGCGAAGCCGATTGCGAACCAGAATAGCCACCAGATTCAGAGCCAGTACAATTCCCATCAGCAATAAAGTCGTCGTATATACCATGGGACGAGCCGCCTCGACATTGGGCGACTGGAAACCCACATCGTAAATGTGAAACCCCAGATGCATAAACTTGCGTTCCAGGTGAAAAAAGGGCCAGATACCATCCATGGGCAACGCAGGAGCCAATTTCACAACGCCAGTAATCATCAGCGGAGCCACTTCGCCAGCACCGCGCGCAATCACGAGAATAATGCCTGTGAGAATACCCGGCAGCGCGCCGGGCAAAACCACGCGCAAAATGGTCTGCAACTTGGTCGCCCCCAGAGCCAGCGACCCGGCACGCACATCGCTCGGCACGGCAGAAAGGGCTTCTTCAGCAGAAACGATCATCACCGGCACTGTCAGCAATGCCAGGGTCAACGAAGCCCACAAAATGCCGCCAGTACCAAATGTGGGCGTGGGCAACGCTTCGGGAAAAAAGAGTTGATCAATACTTCCGCCAATGCCATAAACAAAAAATCCCAGTCCAAACATCCCAAAAACAATAGAAGGTACACCCGCCAGATTATTAACCGCAATGCGAATCACTCTAACTAAAATACCTTGCCTGGCGTATTCGCGCAAATAGAGCGCGGCCAAGATACCAAATGGCACAGCCGCCAAACTCATCAAAAAAACCATCATAACAGTGCCAAAGATCGCGGGAAATACCCCGCCTTCTGTATTGGATTCACGGGGTTCAGCAAATAAAAATTCCCCAACGCGCTCAAAATAAACGCTCATTTTTCCCAAAATCCCCAGCCGATTGGGACGATAAGCACGCACGATATCGGCCGTGGCAATCTGCCGCACCTCGCCGCCAATTAACCGCACATCTATGCGGTAGGTCTCGTTGGCTGCACGCAATTGCGCCAGTTGGTCAGCCAATTGTTCATAAGCTTCCCAATAGGTTCGGTTCTCTCGATCAATCGCATCCACTTCATCGGCATTTCCACCACCCAATTCTATCTCGCGTTTTTTTAGTCGCAGATTTTCAATTTGCCGATTTAAGTCGCCAATCGCATCTTTTTCAATTCGCCGAATCTGTTCGTGTCGTTGCCGGGTATTATCCAATTGTGCTTGCAGCACATCCCATGTATTCGACATCTGGGTTTCACCTTCGTACAGAGCTTCGATAAACCCGTAAAAATTGCCCCACTCGCGCCGCTCAAAAACCACCGCATCTACGGGATAGTCCGTCGATTGAATATCCGATTCATCTATCCATTGAAAATCGCTGCTATACACATCGCGATTGCCCACTTTGAGCTGAATGCGAAATAGCCCGGATCCCGTTCGATGCGATGCTGGAATCTCCTGTTTGCCCCACCGCTGCCCCATCGCTTTCCGACCATCTTTGAGTATCACTGCTTCGATATCCGAGGGCCAGAAAAATCCGGTGCCATTGTACATAACCAGCGCGATCAGCCCTGTAATCATAAGCAAACAAAGCGCCAGCGCGCTACCGGTCAACCAGATAAATGGCACACCTGTTTTCCAAAAATTTTTCACATCCATCTCCAGAACATCAGATCCTGCTATACTTCTCGCGCAAACGCTGCCGCACCACTTCTGCCAGCGTATTCACCAAAAAAGTAATCGCCGCCAGCAAAACCCCTGTCAAAAACAACACGCGATAAAGCGTACCTTCATGGGGTGCTTCGGGAATCTCCACGGCGATATTGGCCGACATCGTGCGCATGCCGTTAAAAATGCTCCAATCCAGAATCGGAGTATTGCCCGTAGCCATCAACACAATCATCGTTTCGCCCACAGCGCGACCGAATCCAATCATAGTCGCGGAAAAAATACCCGGGCTCGCCGTGGGCAACACCACGCGGATAGCGGTTTGCCAAGGCGTTGCGCCAAGCGCGAGTGATCCAGCGCGCAGATGCTGTGGCACACTCGACAGAGCATCTTCGCAGATCGTATAAATAATGGGCACTACGGCAAATCCCATCGCAAAGCCCACCACCAGACAATTGCGCTGATCGTAGCGCGTACCCGTTGTGCCGAGCAGCCAGCCTTGAAAATTGCCGCCAAACAAAAGCGACTCAGCTACCGGACCGAGCGCGAACGACAGATAGAGCGCGAACAACGCGATACCAGCCAACAAAGTTAGAATCCAGTGATCCGGTATTCTGCGCGCAAAATCTTCGGACATCTGTCTCCACGCCCACGCACATACCACCACCACAATGGGCACACAGGGTAACAACAACAGGGCACCGACAATCCTCGTCTCCAGAAGCGGTGCCAACCACAAACCAGCTAAAAAGCCCAGAATCACACTGGGAAGCGAAGCCATCAACTCCACCACGGGTTTGACCACACCACGCACGTTGGGAGACGCAAATTCCGATGTGTAAATCGCCGCCAGAACTGCCAGAGGCAGCGCGAATAACATGGCGTAAAGCGTGCCCTTAAATGTGCCAAATATCAAAGGTACAATACTCAACTTGGGCTCAAAATCATCCGATCCCCCCGTGGATTGCCACACGTATTGAGACTCCGTATATCCCTCGTACCACACTTTGCCAAAAAGCGTTTGTAACGTCACTTCAGGATGTGGATTTTGGAGGTCGAAATCCGTCACCTGCCCCGACCCGCTCACTGTCAAAAAGCCATCCACTTTGGGCGCGAAAGCCATGGCTCGAATGGGGCCATCACCGGACAATTCGAAAAACGTTTGTTCCGATGTCATGTGATGCAATGCAACCATTCCCGCTACATCGCCCGATAAAAACTGTTTGTCGCGAGCAGACGACGCCAGTGCAACCACCGCCGCGCGATGAGACCGCAAAGTATGGATCTTTTTGAACGCCCTTTTATTGTCGCCCTCGCTCGCCCTGACGGGCATCCAGACAGATACGCGACCACCCAAATCGCCCACAACGAGCGACACATCACCCAGCACAAAATCCAGCGCAGTCACCTCCTGGTCGGAAACCCGAAAATAATCCAACAGCCTGGGATTGGAACCCCTCCGTCCAATTTCCCACCGAAATACTTCACCGCGGTCTGTGCCCACCAGAACATAGCGTCCCGATTTTGCCACAGCACCTACCCTGGCGCGCCCTTTGATCTCATCAGTCAAATCGTATGTGCGAACTGTTGTTGTACCACCGCCCAAAAGACCGCGCTGTGTTTCGGAAATTCCCAAAACGAGTTGCCCGGAATCCGCAATACCAAGTACCGTACTTCGGGATTCCCCATCGTGCCGAAATACGAGATGTGCAAGAGCTTGATCGGTTAGAACCATCGACGACTCAACAGAAAAAGACGGCGTCACAATCTGTTTTCCCTCCGCATCGTAATCCACGGCAAAATTCACGCGGCAGCCCAGCATTGTACCGTCTTCCAGCCCCAGACCAACATGCGTGTTATCCAGAGCGCGATAAGCTGCCCGAATACGCCGTCCCTGTAGTTCTGGGGGATACACAGACTTTGTCACAGACTTTGTAGTCATATCCACAAAATCAATCCCCGCTTCATGCACGACAAACATCACCGCCTGATAGGGGTCAACCCCCGTACACAGAACCGGCTGACGGTGCGAAAAATCAAAGGTATGCACCCTGGACACGCTCGGCTTCAAAAACAGGGGATAGGACTCCATCAACACAAAAAGAAAAATGCCCAACACCGACAGGATCACCCCGATGCCGCCAGCAGTGATCACCCACTGTCCAGTGCGATCCATCAGACGTGCCTTTGGCGTGATGCCGGGCAATTGTCGCTTTGATAATGGTTTCAATGGAAGTGCCATAATAAAGAGTGAGACGGGAAAGGTGCTCGTCATCGCGGTATGGTGTTTAGCCGCAATCCAGTATGTTTTAGCTATGCAGTAATGTAGAAGCTGGACGCCGGATTAAATCCTGCCGGCGTGACGATTGCTATAGATAAGAGGTGAGAAACAGGGGCTGGGGCTTTCTCTCGCCTCTGGGATGGAAGTTGGCTGGCCCTCTAACGTCTCACCGCTGGCAGTTAGGGTGTTTGGATGGGTAACTGTAACTTCTCGAGTTCCTCTTTAACCACCTGATAGGGCACGGGCATATAGCCATCTTTAACGACAATCTCTTGCCCTTCTTTAGAAAAAATAAATTTACAAAATTCTCTCACCAGCGGATCGAGTGGTTTATTGGGCACCTTGTTGATGTACAAATACAAAAAACGCCCCAGAGGATAAGATCCATCGATCACATTTTCTATCGTACCCTCTCTAAAGGGTTCGCCAGTTTCCAGCGCCAGAGGTACGACACGCACGCCAGAGGTCTTGTAACCAATGCCACTATAACCAATGCTGTACCTGTCTTCGGCCACACCCTGTACAACCGAAGCAGACCCGGGCTGCTCTTTTACTTCATCTTTGAAATCGCCCTTAAACAGCGCGTGATCTTTGAAGAACCCATAAGTGCCCGACGCGGAATTGCGACCATAAAGGCTGAATGCGGCATTTTTCCAATCGTCTCCCAGACCCAACTGTCCCCATCTCGTAACATTTTCCCTGTACTCACCGCGTCGCGTCTTGGAAAAAATCGCATCTACCTGCTGCAAAGTCAACCCATTAATTGGGTTATCTTTATTGACAAAAATAGCCAGTGCATCCAACGAGGTTCGCAACACTGTAGGGGGATATCCAAAATGCTTTTCAAACTTGTCAATTTCCGAAGCCTTCATCGGGCGCGACATAGGCCCAAATTGCGCGGTGCCTTCGATCAGTGCGGGAGGCGCCGTGCTCGATCCCTTGCCCTCAACCTGAATAGTTACACTGGGATAGTACTTGCGAAAGCCTTCCAACCAGAGCGTCATCAAATTATTCATCGTATCGGAGCCAATGCTATTGGCACTTCCGGAAATCCCACTCACTTTTTGATACGCGGAAACAGGCGAATCTTGTTGTGCCTGAGCTGTAGCCGGTATCAAAACAGCCATACATGCAATCATAAAAATAAATCTGGTCATTCAATCTCCCTTGGCGTAGTGTGATAGCATACAAAAAATAAACCTATATCGCGTTACACATGTGACAAAAACACGACATTTATGTGATAACCTGTACTCAAAACTTAACATATAGCGTCAGCCGGGGAATCACCTCAATATCTACATCTGGAGCCTGAAAATTTGTGCCCATCACATTGGGCATGATGTGAATATCCTTTACCGGCTCAATGTCAAGCCCTCCGAGAAAACAATATTCCCCATCGTCGTCAGACTTATCGTCTGGATCAAAGAAATCGCCGCGAGCAAACACCTTTATCTTCTCGCTAATCTGTCCTGAGCCGAACAGTGAAAGTCCTCGCATCTGTGCGGTATGGTTGCGCCAGTGCATAAAGGCTTCCAAACCGCCGTGGAAAATTTTCTTTTTCCACCCAATAAACGTAGCAAAAGTCGTGCGATCTCGATTGCCTGCGCGTTTTTCCCAATCTACATAAGTCGTCACATTTAGAGTGCCGGGATTAAAATGCAACAGACCGTAAATTTTCTTGTAGTGATCTGACTCGGACTGCTGCCCACTGCCATTGGCCAGCATAATCTGGGCATTTAACTTTCCAGCTTCATCTAATCGCGTGCGATATGCAATGCCTAAATCAGCAGAAGAGGCAATTTTTTTTCGATCCATGAGGGTCTTCTCGACCGAGCGATAACCCCAAACAGACTCCGATACGTTCCATGTTGGCGTACCCGACAGCCCCATATAGATCGCATGGCCATTTTTGCGATAGCGCAAATACGCGTGCTTTACAAAAGGTTCTATTTTTTTCTCACTATTAAAGCCCGCATCCTTGGCTTCCAGCCGAACCCGTCCAGAAAAGGTATCACTCCACTTCAGATCATGGGTGAGATAAATGCGTCGAAACCGAAAGCCATTCTCTTCTTCTCCATTTCCTCTGACGATATAATAATCGGCAAACATAACACCCTGGAGTCTGGTATCGACAGCTTCACCCCGTCCTGCCAATACAAAACTCAAACACAACAGTATTCCCCAAATTGCTTTACAAATGCGCATGTGCTCTCCCTCCGAATTGGTGAATAAACGACGTTCTCCGCGATAAGATATCGCTATAATGTTACAAATCGCCTCCAAAACGGTTACGCTTTGGTCACAAAAACGTGACATTTTTGTTACAAATACGCCATTTCATCCTTTCTTCGGGGATTCTTCCCGCTAACTCTCTTCTCAAAAGAAAAGGTCGGATGGATTTTTGCCCATCCGACCTTTTCCTCAAGATCGCCGTTTTTATTTGACAATCTGCCCCCCATCGCATTATAATACCAGACCTTTAACGCAATTCCGTCGCCTCTTCCCCGGAGTGTGTTATGGACCTCGGCGATACCAGTCTCTATTTTAACAGGGAACTTTCGTGGTTGCGCTTTAATCAGCGCGTATTACAAGAAGCCCGCACCCCTGAAAATCCCCTGTTGGAACGGGTCAAATTCCTGGGCATTGTAGCCAACAACCTCGACGAATTTTTTGAAGTGCGCGTAGCGGGACTGCTCCAGCAAGTAGAAGCGGGCATTTCCGACTACGGTCCCGATGGCCTACTGCCCGAAGAGCAAATTTCAGCCATTGCAAAAGAAGCCCATCGCATGGTCGATGAGCAATACGCCTGCTGGAATGATGAACTCCTTCCCGCATTGCGCGATGCAGATGTTCACATACGCACCATCAGCACGCTTTCCAAACGCGAAAAATCCTTCCTTGACGACTACTGCCACGCAGAACTCTACCCGGTTTTAACCCCACTCACCATAAGCCCTGCACACCCATTGCCACGCCTGATCAACAAAGCCCTCTGCATCGCCCTTTTGCTCAAAAACCGCGAAGGTGAAACACTGCTCGGCGTCGTGCAGGTTCCCCGTCTATTGCCGCGTCTGATTCGCTTGCCTCGAGAAGAAGACAGCCAGCGCATCGACTTTGTCTTTCTCGCCGATATTGTTCAGGCACATATTCCCGAACTTTTCCGGGGATATCAAATTCTCGACTCGGCTGCTTTTCGCATCACCCGAAACAGCGATCTTTATCTGGACGAAGAAGAAGCCGACGACTTATTGCTCGCCATTGAAGACGAATTGCAAAATCGACGCAAAGGCGACACGGTCCGCCTCGAAATCGAAGCCGATGCCAGCAGGGCACTTGTCAAGCGCTTACAATCGACATACAGTCTGAAAAACAACCAGGTGTATCAGGTCAACGGACCGGTGAATCTCAACCGTTTAATGGGACTCTATAGCGCGACCCCCAGACCCGATTTGAAATATTCACCCTATCACCCGCCCGACCACACGTATGAGGAAGTCGATACCCTCTTTGACCAGATTAAACAAAAAGATATGTTGCTTCACCATCCCTACGATGCTTTTACACCCGTTGTTCAATTCGTCAATTCAGCGGCAACCGATCCCGATGTGCTCGCCATCAAACAAACGCTCTATCGCACCAGCGAAGATTCGCCCGTTATCGATGCACTGATCCGCGCAGCAGAGGTGGGTAAAGAAGTAACTGTGGTCGTTGAACTCAAAGCGCGATTTGACGAGGAATCCAATATTCGATGGGCGCGCCGCCTTCAGGATGCGGGTGTATGCGTCGTATATGGGGTTGTGGGCCTTAAAACGCACTGCAAACTCTCGATGCTGGTCAGGCGCGAAGCCAACAACGGGCTACGCCGCTACGCCCACATCGGCACGGGCAATTACAACCCCTCAACAGCCCGACTTTATACGGACCTGGGATTGTTCACAGCACGCGAAGACATCACAAATGATGTGGCCGAAGTTTTCAACTTGCTCACCACGCAATCTGCACATCCCCAGGTCAGCAAATTTCTCATTGCACCCTCTACCATGCTCGATTCTATTCTTCAAAAAATCGACCGCGAAATCCACCATGCCCGCAAAGGACGCACAGCCCGTATTGTCGCGAAAATGAATTCACTTCAAGATCCCAAAGTCATTCGCGCGCTGTATCGCGCATCGCAAAACGGCGTGCAAATTGACCTGATTGTGCGCGGTATATGCTGTCTGCGTGCGGGGGTTCCCGGTATAAGCGACAACATCAGAGTGCGTAGCATCATCGGGCGATTCCTGGAACACAGCCGCGTCTATTACTTTGAAAATGACGGAAATCCCGATGTGTACATCGGCAGTGCGGATTGGATGCCTCGAAATTTGCGCCGCCGCGTAGAAACGCTTTGTCCCATTGAAGACCCCGACCTGATCAATCGGATAAAAACAGAACTCCTCAGCACATGCTTTGCCGACAATGTCAAATCGCGCGAACTACTGCCCGATGGGACGGACTGTCACATTGAACCCGCCCAAAACGAATCTGCATTCTGCATGCACGACATGCTCATGAATCTGTCTCTGGGCGAACCCGTCGATATCCCGGACTTTTTTGCCCAAACACCATCCTCAATCGAATCGACCGCTGCGACTTAAATGCAGTCCCACCAGACGAGCAACCAGCACCGCCAGATAGGTTTGTCCCCAAACAGCTTCCAAAAGCGCCAGATTTTTCGCCATTCGGCTCACAGGCGTTATATCCCCATAGCCCAGAGTGGTTATTGTAACAAAAGAAAAATAAATTAGATCTGAAAACTTACCCAGGACATGATTCGAAAACAAAATCGCATCTGGATTAAATAATAACAGAGTTTCATAAAAAAATGCCCACAACAAGCCACTCAAAAAATAAATGGCTATCCCCCCCTGGATGGTATCTGCTGTGACCGTCGTCTCAGAGAAAATCCGGTGCAAAAAGACCAGGAGGCATATCCCGTAAAACAGTTTATAAACACCCGCCTCTGCCATCTCAAGCACTCTGGATATTTCCTCAGACAGATCAATAGTCTCGACAATTAAATGAAAACCAAATCCCAGAACCCCGAGCACCAAACACAACGCCAATAGCCCCCTATGAAGGCTCAACGTCCAGAGCACCGCGGCCATAATCGGTAAAAAAAGAAACGGTATTAAATAATGTTCTCCCTCGCGCTCTAACAACGGCATTGTCAAAAAAAGAAACACCACTGAAAGGGTGAGAACGGTGTATTTGTAGCTCGAAAAGCGATACCAGAATTTCAAATCTGGACCTTTACTATTTGATCTCTCCACGCCAGTCCTCCATTGTTCCACTCACTATCCCCACCACGCTCCACAATCACCTCTTCACACGCCTGTACCAATTTTGCAACACATCGTACAAATGCGCCTGTTTCTCGTTATAATTGGAATCGTTCAGCAGATTATTCATCTCGTAGGGATCATTTTCCAAATCGAACAAATGTGTTGCCTCAAAGCCTTCTTTTTCCACCACCAGCTTAAACGCGCCTTCGCGCACCATACACCAGGGTTGCATCTCTGAAAACACCGGTCGGTCTAAGGTCTGAGAAGGGTCGCTCACTACAGGCGCGAAACTATCGCCCTCAACCGAAGGCTCAGGAGATTCTCCAGCGTAATCTACACACGTCGCAAAAAAATCCACGCCAGATACCAGATCATCCACCACCGCACCTGCCGCGCCCCCCGGTGCGCGAACAATCAAGGGAATGCGACTCGACTCCTCCCACGCCTTGCCCTTATTCGTCTCTCCGTGGCTGCCCTGCAAATCCCCGTGATCCGACGTAAACATCACCACCGTATTATCTCGCAACCCCATGCGATCCAGCGCATCCATCATCCGCCCCACATTTGCATCCAACTGCGTCACCATCGCGTAATACGCACGCAGATATTCATCCAGATCATTGCCATAGCGTTGATAAACCGGATCGTTCTCCTGGGGCTTGGGACTCGGCGGACTATGCGTTCTCGTATAGGGATCAACCGCCACGCAATTTGGACGTCGCGCAAGGGTCACGCCCCGATACACCTCGTCGTATTCGTATCCCGGCTGCTCGGGATAATGCGGATTCTGATAAGACACAAACAGCGCGAAAGGCGCGTCTTCCACCATCTTCTCCATGCGCTCAATCGCAATATCACTCGTCACATCTGTTCGGTGATGATCGTACCAATGCTCATCGCCTGCTTCATCGTAAAATTTCACACTGTGCAAAAAATCGTTATAGCACTGATACCCGATAAACTCCGTAAAATTCGCTCGCAACTCGGGTGGAATCCACACATTACCCGTTGCGCCCAAATGCCACTTACCCACCCAACCGGTTCGATATCCCGCATCATTCAGCGCACCCGCCAGTGTACGCGTCCCCTCGGGAATATACCGCCCATTGCGCAACGTATCTGTCTGCGACCCGTACTGCCCCGAAATCAGCGTCGCGCGAAACGGCGTACAAACCGGTGCATTGGAATAACAATTTCGAAACAAAACCCCTTCTCGCGCCAACTTGTCCAGATTTGGCGTATGAATATCCTCCGTCCCCATACACCCCATCGCAAAAGCGTGCATCTGATCGGCAAAAAGAAAAAGAATATTCGGTCTATCGCTCATCTATTGCTCCTCCTGTTAGGTAATACCTTTGAATTTTACAGCCTAAAACCGCGACCCTTCAAATTGTCCAAACGGCGATGAAACCCCGACACTATCGCCCACTTTCTCCAGCAGATCGCGGTGCTCATCGGTCATGGGAATACCGATCTCGCGGTGCTCTTTTTCCCATTGCCATTCCATGCCGCCAGCTAATTCAGCGCGGTCGTGTCCCGGCAGGGGTTTTGTGGCACGCGCCTCGCCGACATAGCGATCCATCTCTCGCTTAAATATCTCCACATCGGCAAATCGCCTCACGTCAAACACCGCAATAAACGCACCTTGATGCGGCACTGCCCCCTCGCCTTCACCTGTAAACTCATACCCTTCATTCCAGATACCAGCCAAAATACCCCCCATCGCCTGAAGCACAGCCGCCAGCCCCAAACCCTTGAAAACTGCCGCGGGAAACTTCTCAAATGATTCTTCACTATAAGGTATAAAGTGCGCCGCCATATCCATAATTAGAGGGGGTTGTTCGCCAGTGGGCACGGCAATGCTAATCGGCGACCCACCCGACGCACTCATAACCGTCGCATCTGGACGCGGGCGATAGCGATGAGAAGACAGAGCCATCCCAATACAATCGCTGGCAAGGGCCATGCGAGAATAATTGCCCGCTGCCCCAAAATGGAAGTGATTCCGCGTCGTCACCGTACTCACCCCCACCTTTAACGCCTTTTCAATCGCCATCTCCGTTCCCCGATGCGATGGAAAATACCCCAACCCACCATCCCCATCCAGTATAGCCGTCGCATCTGACTCGGACACCACCGTCACATTGGGCCGCGGATTGGTATGCCCATTTTTTATTTCAGATATATAGCTCTGCACCTGGCGCGTACCGTGACTGAACACACAGCGCAAATCATTTGCCGTCAACGTAACCGCCATATGCTGTGCGTGTTCCTCAGACGTACCCACAGCGAGAAAGAGCGCACACACATAAGCTTCCATCACCTCGCATGGCACGCGAATCCCGTGGTCTGGATGTGAATTGAACAATCGCGATGGCATAATTCCTCCTTCTCACGCATGCCATTGTATCTGAGGCATATCGGATTTTGGGGGTGGGGGCCAGTGCTGCCCGCGCTGGCTGGTCAGCCCCCGGTTGGGACCGGGGTGATACGGCTGGTCTGGCAGACCCACCAACTGTCCATCCTCGACCCATGCTTCATCCTCGCCGTAAAGCTCGCCAACCAAAAGCTCTGTCAACCGCGTCAGAATCTCGGCGTGTTGCGGATCGGACGACAAATCCACGAGTTCACAGGGATCATTTTTTAGATCAAAAAGCTGCCGGTAATTTCCCACAGAATAGTAAATCAACTTGTAGCGGCCATCGCAAATCATCCGCGTCGCGTGAGCATCTTCGCCAACCTCGCCGTAAAACCAATCCCGTTTTTGCTCGCCAACCATCGACATTCCCTCCACAGTATCGGGAATATCTACACCCGCCAGATCCAACAACGTGGGCATCACATCTTGCCACCCCACCAGGCGATCATCCACGCGATTGAACCCGACCCGCTCATCGCCAGCCGTACCGAGCAAAATCATCGGAATATTGGCCGACCCCTCGTAGAAAAGCCGCTTCGCCAGCATATTGTGATTGCCCAACATATCGCCGTGATCCGACGTAAAACAAATAATAGTACTGTCGAGCAAGCCTTCTTCCCTCAGCGTACCAATCAGCACGCGCAGACTGTGGTCAATATGCGTACACAGCGCATAAAACGCACACCGCGCCATCTCGATTTGAATTGCACTGTGCTTGTCCCCCCGCGCAGTCATCGATTGGAGACTATAGGGAAGATTTTCTGACCGAACCCAATCGCCCATAAACGGCGTATCAATCTCCATATCCCGATAAAAATCCAGATACTTTTGCAACGGCACAATCGGCGGATGTGGATGCCGATAGGAAATAAACCAGAACGATGGGCGCGTGGGATCTCGCCTTTTAATAAATCGCGCCATATTTTGAGTCGCCCAATTCGTCGCATGGGTTTCGTCAGACAAATGCCAGGGCACCGCGCCATACTCGTTATTGCTCATGCCGTGATTAAAATGCTGACCCGCATAGCCCTGATCGCCTAAAAAAAGCTCGTAATCGTCGAGAACCCCATACTGCGTGCGCCCCTCCTCATCTAAAATCACATCGTCAAACCCAATGCGATCTCGCTGGGGATACACATGCAACTTACCCACGGCATACGCCTGATATCCCGCATTGCGAAACGTCTGCGCCAGAGTTGGCATATCGGGCATTTCGAGTGTCTCCTTAAACACGCGATCCCCGTGCGTCCGCGGCGTGGTACCCGTCATCAACGTGCGCCGCGCCGGAATACACACCGGGCATTCGGCATAACAATTGGAAAAACGCACACCACTTCGCGCTAATTCATCCAGCGTTGGCGTCTGAATAATAGGATGACCAGCACATCCCAAAAGATGCGCCGGCCAGTGATCTGTCGAAATCAACAAGACGTTCGGTTGTACAGACATAAAATTCCTCGCATTTTGGTTGGTCACGTAATCCCTGCTCGCCTCTTTAGCGAGCCGTAATACAGAGACTTGACACCGTGCAAAAGGTTCGCTAAGTTCGAGTACGAGCAGTTATTTTTGAAAAAGCTGCGTTTTGTGGGAGACTGCCATGGCGACAATTGTTGATGGCAAAAAAAGGATTCCATTTTTGCGGGGCATGCTGGCGCATTATTTAATTGAGCATGGATTCGCATTTCAAGAGGCATACAAATTCGCAGATGGCATCCGTCGGTCACTTCAAAAAGCGAAAGACATCAACGCCGAAGATATGGCCGACCTGGTGCGAAAACAGGTGAAGCGCGAATTTGGTGATCGGATAATTGGCGATGCCATCTTTTGGGAACCCACATCGCGGCAAATTTTTATCGAAGAAGGCGAAGACAGGGCGCTATTTTCTCTGGAGCGGCTCGCCGATTCACTCGAAGCCATAGGGCTGGATCACGACCTCACACACCAGATTGCCTCAGAGGTCGCACAAAAACTTTCGAGTTCACAAAACAGAGTAATTAAGCGGCCACAGCTTTTCAAGATAACGCTGAAAAGCTTAAAAGATGGCTATGGCTCTCAGTATGCCGAGCGCTATGAGGCCTGGTACAGATTTCGCAGGGACCAACAGCACAAACCACTCATTATTCTCATCAGCGGCGCAACTGGAGTGGGCAAAACCTCTGTGGGATTGGCACTGGCCAATCAGCTAAAAATTTCGCGCGTCGCATCCACCGATGCCATTAGACAGATTATGCGATTGATGATCTCACCCGAACTGATGCCCGCATTACACGCCTCTTCATTTTTTGCATGGAAACATACGGGCGCAGAGTTGGGCGATGAGCACCCACCGGTTGTGCAGGCATTTCGCGAACAGGCTGTTCGCGTTGGCGTTGGCGTGCGAGCGATGATTGAGCGCGCCATTGAAGAGCATGTTAATCTGGTGATTGACGGCGTGCATCTCTTGCCCGATTTGATCGATTTGAGCACTTATAAAGATCAGGCAACATTTATCTGGATGACTTTGTACTTAGATGACAAAAAGCAATATGCCGAGCGTTTTGAATTCCGCAGTGAAGAGGCAATACAAAGGACATCACATCGCTATGTAGAAAACCTCGATGCCATTTTACAGATTCAGCAACATATCCTCAAAGTGGGCGAAGCACATCGCATCATAACTGTTGAAAATATAAATTTTGACGAAACCGTGCAATCGCTCTCGGCACATATTATGGATGTGTTGCGAAAACGCTACTGATTCCCTACTCATTTTCTAATAATCACGGCGTATTGAAGCGGGGCATCGCCGATATTTTTTATCCCGTGCAAAATACTGCATTCGAGATGCATGGCTTCACCCGTATTGACCGGATGTGCTTGATCTCCGTAAAGAACTTCACCATTGCCTTTAATAACGTAGAAAATCTCCCACCCATCGTGCCGGTGTGGCGGGTGGGCGCGCTGACCTGGACCAACTTCTGAAACATGTAAGTGCAGACGGTCGGCATCTGTGCCTTCGGTAAATAGAAAACGAGAAATGCCCTTGATATCGGTGCGGGTTGTGACAGACATAGCTGAACTCCTGAAAATTAATGGGGATGGTCGTCGCAGTCGGGGCGGTTGGGATCATCGGTAAACGTACCCGTATCGAGATATTCGAGAGCTTTGGTATAACTACGGCGCTCGAGAAAATGTCTGAGTTGTGCTGGCGTATCCCGGTCAAGGCTGCGCTGAATATCGTCGAGTTTGAGCAAATGCTCGGCGATATTTTCTTTTTTATCAATAGCCTCAAACATCGCAATAAGTATGGATCGAATATCTGTAGCTTGATCTGAGGTCATACGCCCTCCATTGTATTTAGAATCGTGAAAAATAGGCGTGTATATAAAGAACGCCCGTCATATTGCAGTTGTACACCAATCGACGGGCGCTTACTTTTTATATTAAAAAGTTATGGGTCACTATCTTCCTCAAAGTTGCGGTTGATCTTTGCAGCCGATGAATCACCTTGCCCACGCCTGAATTGTCGCACTTCGATCCGTGTAGATTGGAGTGCGCGTTTTAAGTGGATCAAAGCGCGCCGTGGTTTGGTCTGCGTGCCACAGGTAAAAAGGTCAACCGCTGCAAAACCCTGCTCTGGCCATGTGTGGATGGTCAGGTGGCTTTCCTGAATGACCACAACACCCGATACACCGAAAGGCGAAAAGTGATGAAACATGCTATTAATAACCGTGGCACCTGCGCGTTGGGCAGCTTCAATCATAACCTTTTCAAGCGCAGTGACATCATTGAGCATATCGGCGGAACAACCGTACAAATCGACGAGCAGATGTTTGCTCAGTGCATGGGACATAGGCTCATTCAGAATAGGATTTTTTCGACATATTCACGCGCAGCAGCACAGGCCTGGACCGGTTCACTCCAGGTGACTTTTTCCAATTCGATGACGAGTTCGCCATCATAACCTGCGCCCTTGAGAATACCGATCACATCTCCAAAAGGCAAATCGCCCTCGCCAAAAGGCACGGGAGTTTCACCCTTCTGATCTCTCAGATGAACAAGGCCAATGCGATCGGCAAAAGCTTCTGCAAAAGCCCGCACATCAACCCCTGCTGAAAGAAGATGACCCGTATCCATCAGCACTTTGGCGCGATCGGGAAGCTCGGGCAAAATGCGCTGATAGTCATCGATATTCTCGAACAAATTTCCCTTGTGATTGCCTATATTGAGGGTAAAGTCAGAAACGCGCCCGAGCACGTGATTAATGCCTTTAATAAAATCTTCGCGCGCCTCGTCTGTGCGATCACCGCCTTTGAGATTGGCACACTGCAGCCGCAGAGCGCGAGAAAGATGGATATCCCATTCGACCTGGCGCATATTGTATCCCAAATCGCGTTCGTCCTTGCTGGAATTGCGTCCCGTGATATTGCGAATATTGAGACCCGTGAGCGTAACGCCCGCATTGTCCAGACGCTCGCGCACCATACGCACCGACGTATCCGCATGAACGGGTGAACTCTCGGTAAACGTGCGGAAAAGTTCAATGCGACTAAAACCTGCTTCTGTGGCAATATTCAGCGCATCGGGCAAAAGTAAATCGGAGCAAACAGTCGTGCTAAAAGTAAGCTGCATAAGATTTCTCTTTAAAAAGTTGTCAGTAATCAAGTCCACCCTTCCCCGCCTCTTGTATCTTAATATTTCGAGGGCGACCACGGGCGATGTACAACTGGTCGCAGTCCAGACCAGTTCACGGAATCGCCCCTACGATCCCTTTGTGTTTCTTCGTGTCCTTAGTGGATTTTACATCTCACCTCAGATAAAGCACAACATCATCATCCTCGACCTCCACGCGATAGGTACGCACGCGCAAATCGTCATCTGTAATGGATTTGCCGGTCTTCAGATCAAATTCCCAGTTGTGCCAGGGGCACTTGATAATTTCGTTCTCGCGTTCATGGCCGATATCGGTAAAGCGCCCATCGCGCACCTCTTCGCCCTCCCACACAACGAGTGGGCGTACACGGCCCTTGCAGATCGGACCCAGGCGGTGGGGGCAAATATTGCGCAGGGCATACAGATTGCCATCCACATTGAGAACACCAATCTCCCGGTTATTAATCGTCACGATCTTGCGCTCGCCAGGGGGCAAATCCGCTATTTTCGCTACCCTGTGTTTCGACATCAGAAAAGCCCAAATATCTCGGCGGCATTCTCGCCCATAATACGCTTTTTCAGATCGCGGTCAATATTGCGAAGGACGTGACCGGGTTCATCCCAGTCCCAATGTGGATAATCACTGGCAAAAACAAGGGTATCCTCGGCGTGCATCCAGCGCAAATACGTCTCCAGATCTTCCTTTCCGCCCGGTATATCGGGCATAGGTTGCGTACCCAGGCGGATATGCTCGCGAATATACTCGCTGGGCAGGCGTTTGACCCACGGCGTGTAATCGCGCAGCGCGCGCCAATCGAGATCGAGGTGCCACATAAGACCCGGCAGCCAGAAAGTATCCATCTCGACAAATATAAAGTGGAAATTCTGGAATTTCTCAAACACGCCCTCCACAACGAGACTCGTGACATGAGCCTGTGCAATTTGGGGCCGCGCCATCCGCATCTCGAGATAATAGGTGGGATAACCCGCAGCAGTGGGCGGTGCTGCAAGACCAGCACCTTCGGCCCCAAAGTGAACCGAAACAGGCAATCCGTGTCTTTCACAGGCTTCGTAAATGGGATGGTAGTGGCGATTGCCAAAAGGCATGCGAGCACCCGCGGGCATCATAACCTGCACAAAAGCCGGATCGGGACCCAGACGGTCAATTTCCTTTACCGCGAGTTGCGGATCTACGGGGCAAATATGAATCGAAGCCCGAAACCTCGGATCGGCACTGATCCAGTGGTCTTTTGTCCAATCGTTAAAAGCACTGCAATAAGCCGACGCGTAATCCGGGTTGTTGTGAACAGCTGCTGCATAAGGCCCACCCGTGAGAACCGCGTAATCTATATCATACATATCGAGGTGCTTCTCAATACAGACCTGTGGCTGATGGGCGGGATTTTCCTTTGGATTTTCCCACAAATCTTTTCGCGCACCGCCTCCCGGCATATTCGTATATCCGAGTCTTGGCATCATCGTACCAAAATCTTTGATATACTCGACAAAATGACGCGGCATATACGGATATAGCGCATCGCCTTTGTCCGGAGAATGGTGTACATCGCAATCTACAATCGTCATCTTTGTAAGAGAATTTGCCCTGCCATTTGTACGTGGAGCAGTTGTAGTAGCAGACATCGCAGCCTCCTATGTGATGGTCAGGAGAATAGATTACTTCCTTTTCAATGTCAAGTCAAACAATATCAAACGTGCGAGCCACCACCCAGTCGGGTCGGGGATTTTCGACCGCACGGGGCTTATTGGATATGGCATTGTACGCGATGATAAATGTCTTGCGGGGCAACGGCGACATGTTGTGACCTGAGCCATGCACGATATTGCAATCAAAAAACAGCACATCACCCGGCTTTCCCGTAATATGCTCAATATCTTCCTCACAAATTTTTTCTTTTAGAGTATCTGTATCAATACACCACTGCTTATAGCTCGTCGTAACCGTATCCGCATAGTGCTCCTGCCGTCCCCATTTATGGGACCCCGATACCACCATCAAACAACCATTGTTGAGCGTGGCCCGATCCAGAAAAACCATAGCAGATACGAGACGCGGATCAACCCCATCCCACATCCAGTACCCATAGTCCTGGTGCCACAGCCATACCGTGCCTTCAAACGCATCTTTGACATTGAGTTTCGAGTGCCAGACATACACGTCATCATTGAGAATCTGCCGAACGGGATACAGGATTTTTGGATAGCCAATGAGTTCCTGAAACGCATCAACACTCCGATGAGCAAGATAAACCTGACGCACAGCACCGCCGCGTTCGCGTTCCCGATGCAACCCGTCGTTCTCACCATTGAGCAAAAGCGGAACATCGCCATTGAGTGCATCGACCTCATCGGATGAGAGCAAACCGGGCATAAAAAGATAACCCTGTTCATCGTATTGTGCGAGTTGTTCGTCTGTCCATTTCATGGGTAACTCCTGTTACTGAACGAGTTTGATTTCAAACAATTTGGGCCACCATTTACCCGTAACAAAAATGCGATCAGTCGCAGCAGCATAAGCAATGCCATTTAGCACGCCAACGCGGTGATTCAAGCGATCGGTTTGAGAGAGAATACCCGCGAGATTGACCCAGCCCGTAATCTTACCGCTTTTGGGATCGATGCGGGCAATGCGATCGGTTTGCCAAACATTGGCGAAAATCTGCCCCTTGATATATTCAAGCTCGTTGAGATAGTGAACCGGACCCGTGCTATCGGTCACTTCGATACGCCCAATTTCTCTAAATGTATTGGGATCCCGAAAATAAATAATATTTGTACCATCGCTCATAATCAGCTTTTCACCATCGTGTGTAAGCCCCCAACCCTCCGTGGAATATGTAAATTGAGCCTGTAACTCAAATGTGTTTTTGTCGTACACAAAGCATATACCCGATTTCCATGTAAGTTGATACAGGCGGTCGCCAAAAATCGCGATGCCTTCCCCAAAAAAATTGGGTGCAATGCTTTTCTGCGCCAAAACTGCGCCTGTGGCAGGCATAACCCTGCGAATAGTTGAAGCGCCGTATTGTCCGGTACCTTCATAAAAAAAACCATCTTCAAAAACCAAACCCTGCGTAAAAGCATTGGGATCGTGTAAATAGGTATTGACAACAGTATAAGTATAGCTGGACGGAAGCGCAGATTCAGAAGCGGGTGAATCTGCACCCGGAAGAGGCGGCGTCTGGTTGCACGTCGTAAAAAAGAAAATGCACCAACAAATAGAGAAACCACGAACACATCTTTTGGCATTGGCAATCAATGGTTTAATTCCCAAAAATTTTCTGATTGTAAACGTTTTGCAGAGGGAAATCCTTTCCCGACCAATTGGCTCACACCATACAACTCTTGTTAAATATACGATTATGGCACATAATACTCAAGTAGATGAATATCCGAAAAACGCAATTGGAGGTAAGTCATGGCCGAAGGTAAATTCGACCTGCTGTTAAAAGGCGGACGGGTGATTGATCCCGCCAATAAGATAAATGGATTATGCGATGTGGGAATTGCACATGGGAAAATTGCAAAGGTAGAAGCGGATATCGCCGCAGAAGAAGCAGACCATGTGGTAGATGTGGCAGACCTGATAGTAACGCCCGGATTGATCGATATTCACATCCACGCCTACTTCACCCGAGCATTAGGAGAGGGCCTCTTCAGTTCAAGCCTGAATCCGGATGCACATTTCCCACATTCTGGCGTAACAACATGCGTAGATACGGGAACCGCGGGATGCGAGGAAATAGCGCATTTTCGCCAAACCGTCATGGAACATGCAAAAACGCGGGTCCTGGCCTATGTAAATATTTCTGCCCCCGGTATGGGTGCGCCAGAGCAGGATATCCGAACTTTTGACGTAGATGGCGCGGCAAAAGCCGCTCTCGAACACAGCGAAGTGGTCGTCGGCATCAAAACAGCACATTACTGGACAAGCGCGCCATTTGACGAAATGCACCCGCCTTGGGAATCGGTGGAAAAAGCAGTTGAAGCGGGCGATGGATGCGACATGCCCGTCATGGTCGATTTTTGGCCGCGACCACCCGAACGGTCCTACCCCGCATTAATCCTCGACAAACTCCGTCCCGGTGATATTCACACCCATGTCTATGCGAGGCAATTCCCCGTAGTAGATGACAACGGAAACGTCCAGCCGTATATGTTTGAAGCCAGAGAACGCGGAATCTGGTTTGACCTGGGGCACGGTGCCGCGAGCTTCTGGTATCGAAACGGAGCGCGAGCCATTGCCAATGGATTTGCTCCCGACTCCATCAGCACAGACCTGCACATGGGTAATATTTCTGGTACCGTATTCAGCATGCAAGACACCATGTCAAAATGTCTGGCAATGGGCATGACCCTCGAAGACGTAATTTACAGATCAACCGCGACGCCAGCGCGTGCAATCGGACGCCCGGAATTGGGCACACTATCGATAGGCGCAGAAGCGGACATCGCAGTATTGGCCCTCGAAACCGGAAACTTCTCATTTCAAGACTGCGGCTATACGCGAATAGATACGGATCAACGCCTGATCTGTCGGCTCACAATTCGCAATGGACAAATCATTTTTGATCGAGACGCGCGCACCGTACCCCATTGGGAAGACGCACCCCCCGAATACTGGCCCGTAACTGAAACACCCGTCAGGGTCCCCAGATTGTGGCGGACTTGACATCAATCCAGCGTTTCTGGGCGCACCACCTCGCCCCGTTCAGCCGATGTATCGGCCGCGCATGCCGCCGCGAGCGAGTCGAAGGCATCTTCACCGGTCACCGCGATCGGTGCATCGTTCACAACCGAATCGACAAACGCATGAACGGCCCCCGTGATCCCCGACGCTGTACTGTTGTCCAAACCGCTTAAATCTTCCCAGTCCTCTGCCCCTTCACGATAGACATGCGTTCCCACAATCATGCCTTCAGAAGCAACCACTCGGAACGTATCATCGAGAGAATTCGAACGCGGCCAGCGCGCCTCGTAGGTCACCGTGACCTGACCCACGACGCCACCTGCAAACTGGAACAGGGCGGATGTTGTTTTGTCTCTTGGGAACTCCAGATTGCCGAGCCGATTGGCGAAAGCACAGACAGACTCGACAGGTAGGCCTGCGTAATGTCGCGCAAGATCCACTTCATGAATGCCCGAACCGTTCAGGGCACTCCGACCCGCCTCTACCGACGCATACCACGGCGAACGCGCAAACTGCCCGCGTTTGTCCTGGACCGCATCGATACGGAGGTGAATCAAATCGCCCACTTCGCCAGCATCGAGAATCGCTTTGATTCGCTTGACGCGTGGCCGAAACCTGCGCTCGTGCGCTACCATCACTTTCTTCCCAGCCGCCTTCGCCGCAGCCAAAATTGCACGCGCGTCCTCAAGATTTGTCGCAAGCGGTTTTGTCTGCAACACATGGGCTCCAGCCTCGAAGCAAGCGATTGAATGTGGCCGATGGAGATGGTCGGGAGTCACGACACACACCGCATCAGGACGCTCCTTTTCGAGCATGACGTCGAGCATCTCATAGACGGCAGCCACCTCGTCGTGCTCCCTTTGAACCATTTCGGCTCGATCGGCGTCCAGATCTACCAGGACAAGCCTATCTACATCCGGATGCCCAACCAGTCCACGAACGAAATGCTGGCCCAATCCAAGCCCCACTACTGCTGCCTTTATTGATCCCATAGCGCCTCCTTTATGGATTAGCAAAAAGGCGATCCATCGCGTAATGGACCGCCTTTTCTTTTTTTAACATTCCTCAGCGTCAATGCATTTCGTGCGTCTCCAACCCGTGCATAGCTCCGGACTCGATAAAATACAGCCCATACGCAAGAGCGATCCCCAAGAGTAAGGACACAGTGAGCTTACCGCGGTCGTGACTGTGGAAATGGATTTCCGGCAGCAGATCGCTCAGGGAAATACACAGAAACGCGCCGGCTGCAAAGACCAGCACATACCCGATTACTCGTTCCTCCCAATGCCCCAGGAACCCAATCCCCCAAAAAGTCAATAAAGCCACCACTGGACAGAGCAGGGCGAATCCGATATTAACTGCTACACGAACGCGGAGACTATGGCCCGCGGCCTGCAACAAACCGATAATGGAGAACGCGTCGAGTGGCTTGTGGAAAAGAATCGCAAGAAACACCCCAAGTCCTGCTAAACCGGCTTCGCCTTCATGCAGTTCACCAACCCGGATGCTGGTACCCAAAGCGATGCCCTCGGTCACAGTATGCAGCCCCAGACCCAGGCAGACGCCGATCAACCTGCTTTCGGGACTGGTATGCTCGCGGGCATGCTCGTGGAGAAAATCACCTGCCTCATCGCTGAAATCGTGCTGGTGAAAATGAAAGATACGCAGCAACAGGACCATCAGTATGATGCCGAACATCATCAATCCCATGGCTTTTTCAACAGCACCCGGCCCGGGAATCCATACCAGACCATGCGGCAGGAGATGATACAGGGCAATCCCCAGAATGAAACCCGCAACAAAACTCATCACCGTCTGGATGCGCGTATGCGTCATGGTAATCTTTGCTGGCAAATATCCGCCGAGCAAAGACGCGGCAATGATAGCGATAGAGTATCCTATAAAAAGAGGTAGCAAATTCGAATCCGCAGTGATTTAAACCAAAAACTCAAATGATCTGGATTGATTATAGATATCACAGTTTGAACAGAGGTCGGACATTGAACAACATATCCTCATAGCCACTCTTAAAAGCACCTGCGCGAAATCGCCAAACAATCAGGGCGATCATGGCAAAAGCACTGCCCCATTGGATGAGCTGAATGGTCTCTGACTCCGAGGGACCAAGGTACACGGGAATCGTCACGCCGAGGGCGAGCAGCAGAATATCAACTGCAATGCCCAGTACGACAGTAACTGCGATCACCGATGAGACATAGATGGATGCAAAGCGCGACCCAAACTGACTGACGATGATCGCGATAGTACCCGTATTAGTCGCCGGTCCGGTCATGAGAAAAATCAGCGCCGCTCCGGGGCTGAACCCCTTGGCGACCAGCGCGGCGGCTATCGGAGTACTCGCGGACGCACAGATATAGAGAGGTACCCCAACCAGCACCATAACGGGGTAGGACAACCAGCGCGCATACTCATTTGACATCAAATCGCTCGGAATCGCCAGATAGATCACGCCTCCCAGTGCGATACCCACAATCAACGCAAACAGAATATCGTCCGCTATTTCTACAAAACCATAGCGAAAAATATGCCTGACGACTTTTTTAAAAGTCAAATTGTCCGCAGAAATTTGTTTGTCGTCGGCCCGAACCATATCGCGTTTGTGGTGATTGATCATCCTCACCCAGCCAAAAAATAGCGCCTTCAATTGTGAGGGACTAACGTAGCAATCGTCGCTTCCAGACACCAGAGGTTCGTGCCCATGGTCGTGGTCACATTCATGATCGCAGTCATGACCATAGCCTTGACCGAGATCGCTCCCCTCAGCCTCAACGCGATCATCTCGTATGAGACCCATACAAAAAATACCGGCGATGACCGCGGTAATAAAACTGATGAAGGGCCTGACAATAGCGACAATAAATCCAAAAAACGCGTTCGTGACCAGAATCGAATCCGCACCTGTTTCCGGTGCCGTGATCAGAAAAGACATACAGGACGAACGGGACGCGCCCTTATTGCGCATCTCGGCAACTACAGGCACAACCGAGCAACTGCAAAGCGGCACGGGCACACCGACGGCAGCACTTGTGCTTACGGATTTCAAGCTATCCTCACGCAACCATCGCAGAATGGCCTCACGCGAGATAAATACGTGAATCAGACCTGAAAGAAATAACCCCAGCATTAGCATAGGTGCTAACAACAGGAACGATAACCAGAGAAAATCAAAGAAATCGGTCAATATTTGGAGAACTTTTAAAACCAATAGACCTCACCTCCTCTGACGGGAAGCATAGTGTTTTGATTACCCAAGCTATAATTTTAATAACAGCAGATTGTAGTACAATATCCCCGCACTGCAAAAAACAAAAATAATTAAATCTGATGCATCTTCCAATGGCCCTGAGCAAACTTGCGAACAGTAAGGACTCCCTGCACAATACTGTAAACAATAAGCGCGGCCCATATCCCGTAGATATCAAATCCAAGAGTAAACCCCAGAATATAAGCGACAGGCAGGCGAACCAGCCACTGCGCAATCAGGGTATAATACATTGGAGGCATCGTATCGCCAGCACCTCTGAGACTGCCGCTACTCGTATTGGAAGCACACAAAAATGGTTCGGCAACGACCATCGCATAAAGATAAATGACACCGGTACTGATCACCTCTTGTGCATCCGTAAATACCGCCATAAAAACTCCAGCAAACACAACGGCGGGCAGCGACAGGGCAATATTGGTCACAACTGAAATAAAGAGAATAGTCCAACCGTGGCGCTCTGCACCTGCGGGATCTTTCGCCCCCAAATGCTGCCCCACCATAGCCGTTGCAACCGTACCAAAAGACAGACCGGTTCGCCGCAAAATGTGTTCCAACTGACTCCCAATCGCATACGCTGCAACCGCGGTTGTAGATAATGAGGACATGGCAATAAATTTGAGATAAACCACACCTGAGCCATTGCGCAAAATGCCTTGCAAGCCAGAAGGCACGCCAATTTTGAGAATGCGCCGCGCAACATCCCAGTTAAACCTGTAAGATGTATCGGGCAAAAGTGTGAGCGCAAAACGCCCGCTATAAAGACACCCAAGCCCAATCAGGGTTGCCGCACTGCGCCCCAAAAGACCGCCAACAGCAGCCCCCACAACGCCCAATTCCGGCAAACCCCAGTGACCAAAGATTAGGAGATAACACATCACAATTTGAATGCTACTACTCATCAAACTCAAATAGAAAGGCGTGCGCGTATCCCCAGCACCCTGAAAGCAACTCGCAATCGCACGATTTAGCGTCATAAAAGGAACGCCCAGAAAAAAAACCTGTAAATACGGCGTACCCATAGCTGCTACCTCGGAATCAGAGGTCATCATCGGAATCAAAAAAGGCGAAAGAGCCAAACTGCCCAGACCAAAAGCGATACTAAAGAAAAAAAGCAGGGAAAACGCCTGCTTCGCCGATGCACTGGCTTCGCGCATAGAATCTGCGCCAATCGCCTGTGCGACCATCGTCAGCGCGCCTCTCGAAATGGACATCATCGCCGTAAAAAGAACGCGCGTAAACACCTGAGCAATACCCACCGCAGAAAGGGCGACCGGACCGAGCGTCCCGATAAAAATGAGTTGAACCATGAGTACAACACTCTCGATCTGACCGCCCGCAGCAACGGGCAAGGTCATCCCGAGGATCTTCCCTGTTAGCGAAAGATCGACTTTGCGCTCGGTGGATTCTACTGTCGTTTCGAGTGGTTTGGACATGAGATTAAAGATGTTCGGGAATACCCTGTCCCATCACCATAGCTGCGACATCGTCCTGCGTGACATCGCAGATCGGAAAATCGCCGACTTTTTCGCCGTGGCTGAGAATAGTTGCCCGGTCAGCAACCTCAAACACATGGGTAATATTATGCGTAATAAAAATAACTCCCAATCCTTTTTCTTTAGCAGCCGCAATATAGCCCAGCACCTTGCGCGTTTCGCCAACAGAAAGAGCAGAAGTCGGTTCATCGAGAATCAGCACGCGAGACCCAAAGTGAAGGGCGCGAGCGATGGCAATCGACTGTCGCTCGCCACCGGAAAGACGGGCAACGGATTCGCCAGCATTGCGAATGTGAATACCTATCTCACCCAGCGCCACAGCCGCACCTGCATCCATCGCTACCTGATCGAAAAGCGTAAACGGACCGACCTGCTTGACGAGTTCTCTACCCAGATAAAAATTGCGCGCAATGCTCATATTCGGCACGAGCGCGAGGTCCTGATAAACAGTCTCAATCCCCAGATCTCGAGCATCCTGTGGCGAGTGGAATCGAATGACCTCGCCTCCAAAATACATATCGCCTTCGCTCGGCGGATAAACACCCGTAATCACCTTAATCAGCGTAGATTTACCCGCCCCATTATCGCCTAAAAGCGCGAGAACTTCACCATCCTCAAGCGTGAAATCAATGCCTTTCAGCGCGACAATATGCCCAAAGCGACGACCGATATTTTTCAGTTCGAGCAAAGCCACATGCAGCCTCAGCGTTCTTTCCGCACAAAATTGTTAATCACAACAGCCGCGATCATAATAGCGCCAATAGCACCTCGAAAGGCATTCGAGGGGACCTGCATAAGCACAAGCCCCGTGCGCAACATACCCGTCAGCGCAGTGCCTATAGCCGAACCGATCAGACTGCCATAACCCCCTGTCAGAAGCGTCCCGCCAATGACGACCGCAGCGATAACCTCGAGTTCCAGCCCCGTACCGCGCAGAGGATCGACGCTCTTGAGTCGTGCGACCTGAATAATACCCGCGAGTGCGGCGAGAAATCCCGAAATGACAAAATTGGTCACGCGCACACGATCAATACGAATGCCCTGTAAACGCGCCGCCTGGGCATTGCCCCCCGTAGCAAAAACAGCGTTCCCAAAGCGCGTTTGACTCAACGCGATTGCAAAAACTGAAGTAAGCCCTATCCACCACAGAATGCCAGTGCGGTAATTCCCAGGTTCAATGCGTCCGTTGAGTAGATAAAAAAAGTCAATTTTAACCGGCATCAAAGGATGGGGTGCAAGTGTCTCAATGACGAGATAAGCAACAAAAAGAAGCGCAGTCGCAACCAGGATTTTGGACTTTATGGATTGATTTCTCGCCCGCCAGATATCTCGCGCTATCCACAGAACGAGAAAAAAAAGTACAAGCGTAAAAATAAAAACCACGAGACCGGGCACTTCGAGAACTGGAGACTCGCGCGAATAGTCGGCATATCGAATAATGCGCCCGCCAGAAATAGCCGTAAGAGGAATGGCGCGATACGCGAGCATCGTCCCCAGCGTAATAATAAACGATGGAATGCCAGTGGATACCAGAAGCAAGCCGTTGATCAAACCGAGCACACCGCCGACAATTAATCCAATTGCTGCCGCGAGTAAAACAGGTACACCATTTACGGTAGCATAGAGAAATGCGAGAGAAGACACCCCCAGAATAGAACCAACTGAAAGGTCAAACTCTCCAGAAATCATCAAAAGCGTAATACCGATAGCGAGGATGCCCGGAACAGCCTGACTATTGAGAATGGAAGAAATCGCGCTATGGGAGAGAAATGTATCTGGCGTAGCAAGTGCAAAGATCAAAAATATAACGGAAAAACCCGCTGCGGCGCCAGCTTCTGGAGAGCGCGCAAGGCGGGTGCGAATAGCGTCATAAGTCTTCAACAGAAACCCTATCTGTGACCTGTACCCACTAATCTGGCAATGCGGTCAACATTTGATGCATTAATGGCGAAAGGACCTGTGAGCACATCCTGTGCGAGAGTGAGACCATAAGCATTATTTAAATACAAAAAAGAAACAGTCAGATAACCCTGCAAATAGGGCTGTTGATCAACAGCCTGAACCGTATATCCCCTCCGAATATGGTCAAATATAGACGTACTCGTATCGTGGGTAACATGCAAAATTTCCCCGGCTTTTTTTCTCTCTTCCTCAACAAAAAGATAAAAAGCATCCGCTGGCAGTGGTCCCAGGGTAGCGATGGCATTGGTCTCGGGATGCCCGAGAAAATAGTCGCGCAACAAGCCTGCGGACTGCTCAACATCGTTAGATATGGTCAAGCCATCAACAACAATACCTCTCTCCTGAAAAATACTCGAAAATCCGGCAAACCGCGCTTCGAGACCACTGTGCCCGAGTTCCTGGATAGGGCATACCGCGCGCCGAACCGAGACACCGCGCTTTTCTGCCTCAGCGAGAATAGCTCTTGCATTGGATTGACCGCCGAGATACTCGCTGGCACCCACGTAAAATTGCGTGGGCAATGCATTATCTCCCCCCGCGTTGGGATCTGCCGTATTGAGCACAATAATGGGAATACCCGCCGCGTGTGCGCGCACAACGCTCTCCCGAATAGCTTCGGGATCCGGACACGTAATACCAATGCCATTAACCTTATTTGCGATCGCATCATCGAGAAAATTGGGCATATCCGCAATTGAAAAGGTGGGATTGCTCAACCATTGCACATCCACATCATAGCGCCTGGCCGCATCTTCCATACCCTTAATCACCACATTCCAGAATGGATTTCCCGGTCCCCCATGCGTGACAAAAGCAAATTTGTAGCGCTCCTGAGCAATTGCAGAATGCAGACACGAGAAGGCTAAAAAAAGCGCGAGAATATAGCGAACGGTCATGTAAGTCCTCTTGATTATGGGTATTACATAACGTCAGGCAGGACAATACACCTGTAGGGGCGACCCTTGTGGTCGCCCGCTTTTGGAGGAAATTCAAGATACGCGCCCAAAAAGATCAAGTCAAGTTTGACAAGCAGGCATGGGTATGCGGTAAGGGATCTATACCTGTAGCAAATATTGTAGCGCGCGCATGGGCGAGAAGAAAATCGAATTCATCGGATGTATCGACATCAAACCAGGGAGGAACGAGACCGAGCGTATGTCCAGCACGCTGAACGCGGTCAATGGTCTGCGACAGAACGCTGGACGTGCTCCATTCCACACCCTCGAAAATCTCCGGTATGGATTTTGAAACACCAACGAGATAGTATCCGCCATCTGTACTCGGACCTAAAACAACATCCACTGTGTGCAGCAGATCGAATGCCTGTGTAATATGGTGAGCTGGCAGAGAAGGGATATCCGTACCAATGAGAACGGCTGCTGACGCACCAGCGTCGAGTTGTTGAACCAGTGCTTCGCGCATACGCGCACCGAGGTCCTCCTGCACCTGGGGAACGTACTCCCATAGAGCCTTCACCCCCCCACCAAAAAGCGCGCGAACCTCGGACTCTGCATCGGGCGGATCAAAAGCGATCACCTGTCGATCGACATCAATACTTTCGGCCCGCGCCAGCACATCGCGCACAAACGCAGTGTACAGGGCTGCAACCTGATCGGGTGCATAGCGCGTCTGCAACCGGGTCTTGACCGCACCGGGAATTGGATTTTTGACAAAGACAATAAGGGCTGTCATATAAGAGTTGATACGCTGTTTACGCAAACATAAAATTTTTGTATCATAACAAAGCCAACGGACATAGTACCTGAAAACAATCTAAAAATCAACTTATTGAGTCGCTCTCTCAATCCCAAAGGAGAACCTGAAGCATGAGTTCCCGCGCCCGAACATCTGATTTTACCCCCCTCACATATACCACACCCGACCGTCTGGTCACAGATTTTGCAAGCCGGGGCATAGTCATACTCGCCCCCGAAGACCTGGGCATCCCCGCTGAAATCCACAAACGCGTTTACGACTTCGAAAAAAAGGCTAAAAAAGAGAAAAAACGCGTCACAACGGGCATCATCCCCGACGTACTCGAAGTCCTCAACGCACCCGGCCTCGTCTCAGCCTGTGACCAGCTCGCAGGTAAAAATTGGGCCATCGTCCCCTTTACCCACAACGCAGTCTTTACCAGTGGCCCCAGAGATCAACACTGGCACAAAGACGACAACGGTCCCTACAACGGCCGAAAACAGCGCCACCATCAGGCCGTCCAACTGGAAATGCTGTATTATCCTCAAGATGTCACCGCAGAAATGGGGCCCACGGCAACCATACCCTACTCACAATATTGGACCTTTAACCACGAAGAAAACCACGACAACTTTGCGGGCGCAGACCACCTCGATTTTGCCTACTTCTTCGACATGCAAAGCGAACACGTCAGTGGTCCCAACTCCAAATACGATATCGAAGACATCGTCAACCAGCGCACCGCCCACGACATTCGCATGCGCGATGCCGTCACCGACACACAATGGCCTCTCGTACTCCCCTTTGAAGCAGAGCCACTCCGCGCAGGCAGCGTGATCATCTACTCGCACAACACCTTCCACAGGGGCAACCACCGGCGCGATGACTGGCGCACCTGGGAAGACAACCCGCGCTTTATGTGGCGCTTCTGGCTCTATCGCACCACTGATCCATCACCCAACGGGTCAACCACCGTTGTACCAATGAACGACCTCGGCATAGACCCCATCACCCGCGTCAACCTCTCTGAGGCACCAGACGATGCCACCGAAGTGTGGCGCTATCATCATCACTGGATCAAAACCGGCCAGGCACCGCCACCGCGTCCCGAATCAGAATCTGCTTCACCCCAACAAAAAGAGCGCGAAGCCAAAGCCCTTTTCGAACAACTCCACGCCAAATATGACGAAGCTGAACCCATCCGAATTGGAGCAGCTTACAAACTCGCCTCAATTGGCGACCCGGCATTGGCCACCAAATTCCTCGGACGCGCGCTCTACACCGACCGCGAAAATGTGCGACGCGCAGCCACATACGGCCTGATCGCCTTAGGACCAGATGCGACAGACACACTCATCGAAGCAACCCGATCACCCATCAAATGGATTCGCAAAGCAGGCGTCTATGGCCTGGGCGACGCCAGCCATCTCACAAAGGATGTACTCGACGCAGTTACCACCTGCTTACACAACGACTCCTCAGTTTATGTCCGCTCAGTCGCTGCGGGAACCCTGGGCTGTTTGGGACGCCGTGCTGTAGCTACTGGTAAAGGCACTGATCTGATCCCCGCTTGCATCAATGCGCTCTTACAAAGCCTCAGCCGAGAAAAAAACCGCCCCAGCATGGACAAAGCGCAAAAACGAAGCATCAAATTTGTCCGCCCAACCGACGACTGCGACGTCTGCGAAGGCAGTGGCGTCGATTTTGGCCTCGACCGCTTTGAGCCCGTTCGCTCTGCCGTCCGGGAAAACGCCCTGTGGTCCATCGTCATCCTCTGTTCCCACGGCACCAAAATCCTCGGCAATGCACTTGGACCCACAACTGAAACCTTAAAGGACATTATCCGAACCGACAAAAATGTCATCGACGTCGGATTCGCCATGGACGCGCTGATTCGCCTGGTCAAATTGAGCCCAGAAGAAATTTCTCAAATCAACCGGGAAAATCTTTTGGATATCTTAAAAGAACTCCCCGTACACAGTTGGGAAACCTTCATCCGCGGAGGCCTCAGTCTGGACACCGTATCAGAATTTAACAACCTCTGAAAACACATCAAAGAATGGAGAACCTATGTCTCAGAATCGACCAAATATTCTTTACATCATGGACGATCAGCACCGATGGGATTATCTGGGATCGATGGGCGCTGATTTTGTCAAAACGCCCAATCTGGATCGGCTGGCCGAGTGCGGTGTTCAGTTTACACAATGCACGACAAATTGCCCGGTTTGCGCGCCATCTCGCATTGCGGTAGCATCGGGCCTGCAACCCGTTCGCCTGGGAGCGCTTGGTAACAACAATTTTCTGCCACGCACAGCCACAACGTATTACCAACGGCTACGCGATCACAATTACTACGTGGGATGCGTGGGCAAACTGGATCTGGCAAAACCCGATGGGTACAATGGACGCGACGGAGATAGGCCAGCTACGTATATGTGGGGGTTTACGCATCCCGTTGAAGTTGAAGGCAAAAGCCATGCGGGCAGAGGCAGAATTCCCCAGGGACCTTATAATCATTTTTTAAAAGAAAAAGGGTTACTCGATGCATTTGTCGATGATTATTCAGCGCGAAGTGGCCCCAGAACAAGTCACGATTCGGTACTGCCGACCGAAGCATTTGCAGATACGTACATCGGACAGCGATCTGTGCAGTGGATTGAAGACATACCAGACGATTTCCCCTGGCATTTATTCGTGAGTTTTGTGGGACCACACAGCCCATTTGATCCCCCGACCGAATATGCCGAACGATATCGCAATGCCGAAATGCCAGCTCCGATCCCAGCAACGAGCAAAGGTAAACCCAGAAATGTTGAAAATAGCAGAAAAGGTCTAACCGGGGCTGAGATCCTGGAGACGCGACGACAATATTGTGCGTACATCGAACTCATTGACGCTCAAATTGGCGAAATATTAGACGCGGTTGAAAAGCGCGGAATGATGGACAACACGTACATTATTTTTACCAGCGATCACGGTGAAATGCTCGGCGACCACGGACTTTATGGCAAGAGTATGCCCTATGAAGCTTCGTTGCGCGTGCCGCTTATCGTGGCTGGACCTGGCATTGAAGGGGGCAGAGTATCGGCAGAACCAGTAGAACTGATCGATACCAACGCGACAATCTGCGAATGGGCCGGGTTGTCACCACAGGAAAATATCGACGCGCAGTCACTGGGACCCGTCTTGAGAGGCGAGACGGATGATCACCGCACAGAATCGGTCAGCCAAATTGGTCGTTTCAGGTTGATCCGCACGAAAACACACAAACTGATCGAAAACCAAAACGATATCAATGAGCTTTACGACCTGGAAAACGATCCAGATGAACTGAACAATATTGCTAATGAAAACTCAGATATCGCAAAAAAACTTAGCCATCGGTTAGACGAGAGATTCACAGAAGGTGCCTGGTTGCGCGGCTGAGAAAGGAGATCATGATGAGTAAACCCAATATCGTTTTTATTCTGGCAGATGACCTCGGGTTTGGTGATGTACGAGCAAATAATCCCGGGTCGAAGATTCCAACACCAAATCTGGATCGGATAGCAGCGGAAGGGATGCGGTTTACTGATGCACATACCAACTCGGCGATGTGTTCGCCTACGCGATACGGATTGATGACGGGAAGATATGCGTGGCGCACCTGGTTAAAGAGGATCGTGTTGCCACACTTTTCGAAACCCCTGATAGACGAAGGACGAATGACACTGGCGTCGCTTTTAAAATCGCATGGATATGCGACCGCAGCGGTTGGCAAATGGCATCTGGGTTTGGGGTGGCAGGCAAAAGATGGCGAGACGTTTGATCCGGAGGTCTGGACACCGCATCAGATTGACGCGATTGATTTTACCAAACCATTAAAAGGAAGCCCACTGGATCACGGGTTTGATTATTTTTTTGGATTGAACGCGTCAAACAATATGTTGCCGTATTGTTTTATTGAAAATGATCGCGCAGTTTTGGAACCGGATGAGCGGAAGTGGCCAGTGTATGATACCGAATCGCCTGTGGGATTGATGTCGCCGGATTATACGTCGGAGAAAATTGATCAGGTCTTGTTTAGCAAAGCAAAAGCGTGGCTGAATACGCATTTTGAAGAGCGGCAGAATGATCCTTTCTTTTTGTATTTTCCATCGTCGGCGATCCACCGTCCGTGTTTGCCATCCCATAAGTGGATCGGAAAAAGTCAGGCGGGATTGAGAGGTGATAAGGTTGCAGAATTAGATGATATTGTCGGACGTTTGTTGGGAGAACTGGAAAAACACGGCGCGCTCGATAACACGCTGGTGATCTTTTCAAGTGATAACGGCGGGCTTGCAGGCGATCCCGAGCAAGCGTTACAGAAATTGGCGGACAATGGGTATGGTCAGATTTGGCCTTCACAACAATTGTTGGATAGAATCGATGAAGGGATTCACAATGTGCGCGGAAGCAAACAGTTGACGTATAGCCATCGGTGCAATGGGCAGTTTTTTGGTTACAAAACGGATATATATGAAGGCGGACACCGCGTGCCTTTTTTGGTACGCTGGCCAGGTCAAGTGACGGCGGGAACAGTTTGTGATGAGACGATTTGCATGACGGATATGCTGGCGACTGTGGCGGCGCTGTTGGGCGAGAATTTGCCTGAAGATGCAGGAGAGGACAGCTATAATGTACTACCATTGATATTGGGCGAAGAAATTGAAAAACCGATTCGAGAGGCGACGGTCCATCACTCAGGTCAGGGGATGTTCGCAATCAGGAAGGGCAAGTGGAAGCTGGTGTTGGGACAGGAGTCGGGAGGGACTCAGACTGACCGCACAGTTGAAACTGAGGGACAGCTCTACGATATGGAAACAGACAAAGAAGAAACCACGAATGTGTATGAAGAACATCCTGAAGTGATAGCAGAACTGACGGCTTTGTTGGAAAAATATGAGCGCGAGGGACGGAGTGCGCCAGTAATGGCTTAAGGAGATGATGTTCGATTTACATCACCCCAATTTCTCCCGCAACAACTGACTGGCTTTTTGGGGATTGGCCTGGCCCTTTGTAGCTCTCATAAGCTGCCCCATAAAGAAACCCATAAGCTTTTGGTCCCCGCCTTTGAACCGCTCAACCTCCTCGGGATTATCCGCAATAATCTGATCGATCACACCATCGAGTTCACCCGCATCGCTAATCTGCACAAGCCCCTTTTTCTCCACAATAGCCGCAGGACTATCACCTGTCTCCACCATATCGTCAAAAACCGTCCTGGCGATACTGGTGCTAATATCACCCTTATCAATCAAACCAATCAATTCTGCGAGATATTCGGCTGAAACGCGCAAATCGCCAATCGCGATCTTCCGATCATTGAGAACGCGCATCACATCGCCCTGTATCCAATTGGCTGCAAGCCTGCTCTGCACACCCACCGCAACCGCGGCTTCAAAATAATCCGCAATATCTCGATCTGCAGTGATCACATCGATCTGATCGCCGGAAATATCGTAAACCTCTGCAAACCGCGCGCGTTTTGCCTCTGGCAGCTCTGGAATCTGGCTCTGAACGCGCTCGACCCAGGCATCATCTACGACAAGGGGAACCAGATCCGGATCGGGAAAATAGCGATAATCGTCCGACTCCTCTTTTGTACGCATAGCCCGTAAAATATTGCGATCGGGATCATAGAGCATCGTCGCCTGCTCAATTTCACCACCCGTTTCAAGCAAATCAATCTGCCGCTGAATCTCGGACTCAATAGCGCGCTGGCAATTGCGAAAAGAATTGACATTTTTGATCTCAACCTTCGTACCAAGTCGTGTTTCCCCAACGGGCCGAATCGACACATTGGCATCAATCCGCATATGTCCTTTTTCCATATCGCCTTCGGACACCCCCGTGTACACCAGCAACTGATGCAAACTCGTCAGATAGTAAAAAACTTCCTCCGGCGTCGAAAGATCCGGCTCACTCACAATCTCGATAAGCGGCACGCCACAGCGATTGACATCCACGAGAGACTCCCCTGCAGCCACAAAAGCCTCCTGGTGGATGCTCTTGCCAGCATCTTCTTCCATGTGGATACGCGTAAGGCAAATTGTCTTTCTACCACCGTCAGCCGTGGGCACATCAACACCTCCACCAGTAGCCAGAGGCATTTCTTCATTCGATTGAAACTGCGAGATCTGATACCCCTTGGGCAGATCGGGATAAAAATAATTCTTCCGCAAAAAACGGCTGCGTGGTTGAATAGTACAACCCGCGGCCAGCGCAATGCGCATCGCCAGTTCAACCACATTTTGATTCAACACGGGAAGCGCGCCAGGCAAGCCCAAACACACCGGACAAACATGGGTATTGGGATCCCCCCCAAATTCGGCACTACATTCACAAAAAATTTTAGTAGTAGTCGCAAGTTGGGCGTGTACTTCCAGGCCGATGACAGACTCGTAATTCTTCATGACGCCAATTCTCTTTCAACAACCGCAGACGCGCTCAAAATGGTTTCTTCGGCAAAAGTATTGCCGAGCAACTGCAAGCCTACGGGCAAGCCTTCGGTCGATATGCCACAAGGCACCGAAATACCGGGAATACCCGCGAGATTCACGGAAACAGTATAAATATCGGAAAGATACATCTGAAGCGGATCGTCGAGTTTTTCACCCAGCTTAAATGCCGGAGTAGGCGATACGGGCGACGCGAGGAGATCGCAGGATTCAAACGCGCGCTCAAAATCCCGACGAATAAGCGTACGCACCTGTTGCGCCTTGCGGTAATACGCATCGTAATACCCTGCACTCAGCGCATAAGTACCCAGCATAATGCGACGCTTGACCTCTGCGCCAAAACCCTTGCTACGCGTTTGAACATACATATCAATCAGGTTTTCTGCCTCATCGCGGAAGCCGTATTTCACCCCATCATAACGCGACAGATTTGACGATGCCTCAGCCGTAGCGACAATATAATATGCGGCAATAGCAAAAGCGGGATGTCCGGCAGTAGGCAGCGAAACTTCGCGAATAGACGCGCCATTTTTTTGCAAAATTTCAACCCCTTGCATAACGGCATCGCGAACATCGGCTTGCAGACCCTCTCCGAAAAATTCTGTCGGCAAGCCAATGGTAAGGCCATCAACACCTCTTTGACAGGCCAAAAGGTAATCGGGCACGGGTACATGGGCAGAGGTAGAATCGCGGGGATCGTGCCCGGCAATGACGCCGAGCAGAGTGGCCGCATCTTCGACAGTACGCGAAAATGGACCAATCTGGTCGAGCGAAGAAGCATAAGCGATCAAGCCATAACGAGAAACGCGACCATAAGTGGGTTTAAGCCCCACCACACCGCAGAAAGAAGCGGGCAAACGAATAGATCCCCCAGTGTCAGACCCCAGAGTCATAAGAGCCTGACCAGCAGCAATGGCAGCAGCAGAGCCACCGCTGGATCCGCCTGTTACGCGGGTCTGATCGCGTGGATTTTTGACCGCATCAAAATGGGAATTTTCGCTGGAAGAGCCCATGGCAAACTCATCCATATTGAGTTTGCCCAGGATGATTGCATCGGCCTGACGCAGACGGGAAACAACGGTTGCATCATAAGGTGGGATAAAATTGTCGAGAATTCTTGAAGCGCAGGTCGTGCGCAGACCTTTGGTACACAACACATCTTTCAGGGCAATCGGGACGCCTGCGAGAGGGCCGAGGACCTGACCCTCCGAGGCCTTTTGATCGACAGCATCTGCGGCTTTGAGTGCACCTTCTTCATCAATGGTGATGAAGGCATTGATATCGGGATTTGTATTGTGGATGTGCGCGAGGATCTCTTCCGTTATTTCGCGGGCTGTGTGCGTTCCCCTGCGAATACTGTGTACAAGCCCCCGCGCTGTTTGGGCGGAAAAAACAGAATCGTCAGCCACCCTGCCTCCAGATTACGATTTTGTTTCTGTACCCGATGTGGTCTGTGTGGTCTGTGTGGTCTGTGTGGGTTGTGGTTCGGGAGGCGGAGCAGTATTGACGTTATTTTCTATTTCCGTCTGAACGTCCTTTACACCGCGCTTAAATTCGGTAATGCCCTTGCCGAGAGATTGGGCAATTTCGGGAATGCGTTTTGCACCAAACACCAGCAGGACAACAACCAAAATCAATACGATTTCCCACGGTCCCATGCCGAACATGTCACACCTCCTGAAATAACTCAATAAGAATACTTGACGTAGTACCAGGCTATCCCAATACCGAGAAAGCTCAACACATTGAAGCTGAGCGAAAAACCCAATGTAAAAGTCATAATGATCAAGTTGATCTCAATGGGATTGAGCTTATAGACATAAGATTCAACAAGTACTTTTTGTGCTACATTATTTTCCAGGCCAAGACTGGTAAAAATAACAGCCAGAACCTGACCAACCACGTTGCCGGCAAGAATGCCGACAAAAATCGCAACAATGAGAATCCCCAGACTTCTTCGACCCATAACCACGCTTTGTAAAAAAAGGTGAATTTTTAGTCCCGTACATCTGCCACTTCACGATCTGTGATGGTACAATACAACCATCTGAACAGGCCAGATAGGGAAATGGCGAGTGCCACGGGAAAGAATACTTCATAAGTATAAAAAAACATAAGCACAATAATACATAGTAGAAAAATCAAGCGTATGCGACCACGTCTGGTTTCTATAGATAACCTCGAAAACGCACTGTATTCAATTGTACTGATCATGAGAAATGAGAGCATAACACACAAGGCGATGGCAAAATGAGGCGCGTGGGTGCTGCTCTGCCACACACGTTCTGTAAAAAGAATATATGCGGCCAGGGTACCCGCTGCCGTTGGAATCGGGAGTCCAGAAAAATTTTCTTTGTCAAATCCCTTTAATTGTGTATTGAAACGCGCCAACCTCAGCGCACCGCAAAGCAAAAATAAAAAACAAACGACAAAATGCAACCAGGGAATGGCCGGCAAGACATTGAGATAGTACGGCTTGAGATAGTACAACATGAGCAAAGCCGGAGCCACGCCAAAAGAGCAGACATCGACAATAGAATCAAATTGGACGCCAAAGTTGCTGGACGTATGGAAATATCGCGCAATTTTTCCGTCGCATGCATCGAGAAACCCCGCAATAACGATGAGAAGTGCTGCACCGATAAAATTCCCATTCACAGCGTAGTACATAGATAAAAAACCACAAAACAAACTGCTAATGGTAAAGAGGCTGGGCAGAGCTGCTTTGGCATTCATTGACAAGGCTCCAATCGGGGATTACTCGTTGCGCGGGTCGGCTTCTAAGACGAGTTGGGTATCAAAGAAGTGGCCTCGACCACGCAAAATTTTGAGATTAAATGTATCGCCAACAGCCGCGTACCGAAAAGCATCTAAGACGTCATCAGCACTACTGGTGTTTTTGTCGTTGACCATCACAATCACATCACCGAGCAGCAACCCGGCGCTTTCACCCGGGCTGAGGGGATCGACGACGGTGATCAAAGCACCTTTAAGTGTCCGAACCCCAAGGGTGCTGGCAATATGCGAGTTGAGGTTGTGAATGTCCAGCCCAGTCCAGAACTCGCGGCTACCCTGATCAATGAGCTGACAGGCCACCTGGATTGCGCGATCAATGGGCACTGCAAAACCGATGCCCAGCGATCCACCCTGTGAAAAAATAAACGAATTAACGCCAATAACCCGGCCGAGGCTGTTCACCAAAGGACCACCGCTGTTGCCGGGGTTAATTGAAGCGTCTGTTTGAATCATGCCTTTGTAGGCGCGCTCGTTTTGCTCTGGGCGAACAATGCGATCTACTGCACTAATAACACCAACCGTAACGGTGGGATTGAGATCTTCAAAGTGCAAGCCAAAAGGATTTCCAAGCGCGATTGCCCATTCGCCAATAATAACGCTTTCAGATGTCCCAATCTCGGGGACATAGAGACTATCGGCATCGATCTGCACAACGGCAAGATCCCATTGACGATCTATAAAAACATCGAGAACATCAAAGCGACGACCGTCGGGAAAGATTATAAAAATTTCCTGCGCACCATCGACAACATGGCTGCTGGTCAGGATATAACCATCGGTCTGTATCACGAACCCCGAGCCAATTCCGGGAATGCGCTGCCTGTTGGAAAAGGGTTCAAAGGGTTCAAAAAAGCTATCGGGATATCGGGGATAATCCCGATCGTAAACCGTATTGATGCTAACGACTGCTGGCGCCACATTTTCAACCGCTCGAACAATGGCATTTCGGCGCGAAGTCTCAATACTTGTACTTACCGCGCTCGTGTTGGACGAAGACCGATTGAGCAGGGGAAATAGCGCCAGGCCAATGCACAGGCCCAATAGCAAAATCAGTAGGGGGTGCTTCACGGCACTCATCCTCACGGGAGTTCATCGTCGTAAATCACCCTTTCGAGAAACAAACCCTGGGCAGGAGCGGATTCTCCGGCACTTTGGCGGTTGCGAGCACCGAGAATATCGCGCATAGATTCGGCTGGTCGCGCCCCTCGACCCATTTCTACGAGGGTGCCAACGATGCTGCGCACCATTGCGCGCAAAAAGCGATTACCGGAAATATAAAATATGAGTTCATCGCCCTGTCGTTGCCAATCGCAAGTATAGACCTGACAGACTCGATTTTCTTTTTCGTTGGCCGCCACACAAAAGGACGTAAAGTCGTGTTGGCCAATGAGAATTTGGCTCGCCCGTTTTATTACATTGAGATTGAGTTCGCCGCGCATATACCACGCATAATGCCGACCAATAGGCTGCTTGTTATGCCGGATGCAATAAAAATAATGACGGCGTTGGGCATCGAAACGCGCGTGAAAGTCAGGGCCGACATAATCGGCATTTTTGACCGCAACATCGGGTGGCAGCATGCCATTGAGCGCGTGCTGCAAGCGATCGAGCGGAATATCGCGTGCAGGCGTAAAATTGACGACCTGCCCGAGTGCGTGAACGCCTGCATCTGTGCGACCAGACGCCATAACCGGGACCGGTGCGCCATAGAGCTGCTCAAGGCGTGCCTGAAGCTCGCCCTGGACCGTGCGTTGGTCGGGCTGAATTTGCCAGCCTTTAAAGTCGGTCCCATCGTATTCGAGCGTCAGGCGAATCTGCATGATAACGGCCCGCACCAAACGCAAAGAGAGAACAATCCTAACTTCCACTAAAGCATACAGTTTTGGAAATATACCATCTCACATGGGGAAAGTCAATGACGAAAAGGGGAACATTTTTTTTCGTCATGTGAACAGTTTTTTCCTCAAATAGCGGAAATGAGCACGCCATGAGAGATGGCACGAAAATTGCCATAATACGGGATCGAAAAAGGAAAAAACATGAGACGACCCGCATTGTGGACTGCGCTGTACTTTGCTTTGGGCATCGGTTTACACAGGTATATTGGGGTGTTTCCAGTACCCACCATACTCTGCGCCTTTACCCTTATTTGTATTTGTGGTGTAGGGCTGTGGTGGCAATGGAATAAGGGAAAAATGAGCATCCTTTTTGCGGGCCTTCTCATTTTGCTGGGTGCATTGAGAAGCGCGCAGAGCTTGGAACGCGCTGCAGATCACTTTGTCCAGTTTTTACCCACAGATCGCACACTTGTCGAAGTCGAAGGATTGGTCTCATCAGACCCCGAACGCATCGATGGCGATTATCGCACCGTCTTTGACGTGTTTCAAATCGTCTTCAAAGACACGGCACGCGCTGTAAGCGGCAGGGCGCTGATAAGATTTAAGGCGGGTACAGCATTGCCCACCTACGGGGATCGAATGCAATTGCAGATGCAGCTCTATCAACCGGGTTTTCCGCGAAATCCGGGCGCATTTGATTACCGGGAATTCCTGAAGCGAAGAGGCATTGATGCTCTGGGCACAGTGCATAAGCGCGCTCAGATTATTGAACAGCGACGGGAAAAAGACGACTGGTGGGCGCAGATCGTATTACCCGTCAGAAATCTCATTCGCCAGGCAATTGATCAGAATCTTTCCGGAGGACCTGCTGGCCTCTTAAAAGGAGTGCTTTTGGGCGCAAAGCACGCTGTGCCTGAAGAAGTCAAAACCGCATTTACGCAAACCGGCGTCAATCACGTCTTAGCGGTATCTGGACTTCACGTAGGATTGATTGCTGGAGCTGTATTTTTCTCGCTAAAGATACTGGGAATCGGGCGAGGTATCACTGCCGCATTGACGATCTGCGCGCTGGTATTTTACGCGCTGATAACCGGATTACCCCCCTCGGTTGTGCGCGCTTCGACAATGGGCTGTGTGGCACTTTTGGGCATAGTGGGACAACGCGATATAGATGGAAGAAACATCCTGGGCATAGCGGGTTTGGGACTGTTAATCGCTCGACCTCAGGATTTATTCGACGTGGGTTTTCAACTGTCATTTGTAGCCACGGGCGGCATTTTGATTTTTTATCGGCCCTTGCGCGATCTGTTACCCCAAAAAAAGGGATGGTACGATACCTTTATCGCAGGACCGCTGGCGGTTTCTCTCGCTGCTCAGGCAACGACCCTACCCTTTATTGTGGCATATTTTGGGCTGGTATCGGTCATTGGCTTAATTGCAAATTTAATTGTCGTACCTCTCATAGGCGTTGGCGTTGGGCTGGGACTCCTGACTGTATTGGCCTTCGCCTGTTGGGAACCTCTGGCGACGATATTAAACGCCGCGAATTGGCTCATTCTGAGCACGGCAATCAAATGTACAGAATTTATGGCCGAGCCAGAGTGGTCCGCCTTTGAAGTTGCGCGTCCCTCCTGGATTATCTTTGCTATTTACCTGGTCCTGATTCCTCTGATTCACCCCACCGCCAGACGGCTTTGGGGTACTTATTGTCTCATAATCGCCCTTGTTCTGACAAATATCGGAATTTGGCAAAATATCTGGCAAACAGAGTCAGCCCTTGAAATCTATTTCCTCGATGTCGGCCAGGGCGATGCAATTTTTTTTAAATATCCGAATGGGCAAACACTTCTGGTCGATGGTGGTGTTCGCACGCAATACACCGACATGGGAGAGCGCGTGATTCTGCCATTTCTCAAAAGTCAGAGTATTGATCATATAGATGTCGTAGTTGGGTCTCATCCACATGCCGATCATATTGGCGGCCTGATCTCCGTTTTGGAACAAATATCGGTAGGTCATTATCTCGATGCGGGACAACACGTTGATTCTTTTACCGGCAAACGACTTCAAGAGGTCGTAAAGGCAAAAGGCATCAGATATCATACTGTGGCTGCGGGAGATAGTCTGGTGGGTATTGGCGGTCTGGTACTACATCCGACATCGGCTTATGTCTCCGACTCGGGACCGGCGCCCGATGGCGTGAACAATGGTTCTGTCGTCATTCGAATTGTCTATCGGGAAACAGCGATATTATTGACTGGAGATATAGAACACGAGACAGATAGCGATCTGATGCGCTGGGGTCATCGCCTGCAGTCAGACATCCTCAAAGCCGCGCACCACGGCTCGCGCACATCCTCAACACCCGAGTTCCTCGCGGGTGTCACGCCCAGCGTTGTGGCCATATCGTGTGGAATAAACAATAAGTTCCGGCATCCTTCGCCAGAAGTTTTACAGCGCTTTCGCGATATGGGAATACAAATTTGGCGAACCGATCATTCGGGTGCAATCGCAGTGAGAATAGATCGCGGACACATCGATATCGTGCCGTGGCTCAAAAATGAAAAAAAATGAAAAAAGCGATCCATATAGGACCGCTTTTTTGTTCAGGTGGATGAAGGTATCTTTTCCATCAGCCTCCACTAATTGGAGTGCACCGAAATAGGGATGTGGTTTCTTCATATTGTCGGCCAGTACCATAGTATTATCTCCCCCGGTAATACCATAGTTTAACCGTTAAAGTCCAACCCAAATTCCTCCTGGACCAATTCAGGGCTTAAAGATTAGAGCAACCTCCACCCACCTAAATAAAAATACCCATAACCATATTAAAAATATAAAGATACAACAAAAAACTCATTTGAATCACAAATAGAATATATACAGTGAAAGTCCGCGCGTCAACTACTAAATTGACCTTTATTGTCGGTTTTTTTTCCGCGATTGAAATAAGGTCTTGAAACTTAAGAACATCGCTAAAGAAAAAAAGTTTCAGAGGCTCTCAGAGCGGATATGCAGGCTGAAGGTACGACATTGTAACGGAAAAATAGCTCTTGAAAAACGAATGCGTTTTCTGACGAGAATATGCAGACTGGAGGTGTGCCTCACTATCTATGAGATTCTTCCCAAATCCCCATTCGATTGAATTTTTCAACCCGTAATTCTGGAAGATTTTCAACGGGTATTTTAACAATCTCTGCAAGTGCGTCTGAAACGGCTTTCTTCAGATTTTGTGCGGCCAGCTCAAAATCGCGATGTGCCCCCCCATAAGGCTCTGGCACAATGCAGTCAATAACACCGAGATCCAGGAGATCTTCTGCTGCGATTTTCATAGCTTCTGCAGCTTCTGTGCGCTTGTCCCGGTTGCGCCAGAGAATGAGCGAACAGGATTCGGGATTGATCACTGAATACCAGGCATTTTCGAGCATGAGAATTTGGTCGCCTACACCAATGCCCAGTGCCCCTCCGCTCGCGCCTTCACCGATAATTGCGACGACAATAGGAACGGGTAGCCGTGCCATCTCTAAAAGGTTGCGAGCAATAGCTTCTGATATACTTCGCTGTTCCGAGGCCAGACCTGGAAACGCACCCGGTGTATCGACCATACAAAGCACGGGACGACCAAATTTGGCAGCCAACTGCATCAACCTCAGAGCTTTGCGATATCCTTCAGGATGTGGAAGGCCAAAATTGCGCTTGAGATTCTCGCTTGTATTGCGCCCTTTTTGTTGTCCGATAACGACGATGGGTTGGCCTTCAAAATACGCCAATCCCCCGACAATCGCCTGATCATTTCCACTACAGCGGTCGCCGTGTAATTCGATAAAATCAGAAGTTATACGATCGATATAGTCCAGCGAATAAGGTCGTTGAGGGTGGCGTGATAGCTGATATTTTTGCCATCGCGTGAGATTGCGAAAAATATCGCGTTCGAGTTTCTCGCGGCGTTTTTCGAGAACGTCAATCGCGTCAGTCACATCCAGACCTTCCGCTTTGGCGCGTTCTCGAAGCGCGGAGATTTTTGTCTCTAAGTCGGCCAGAGGCTGTTCAAAGTCGAGATAAGATCGGTCGCTCATAAATGATCGTCCTTTATAAAAGTGCGGTCAACGCCGCTTCAATGCGATCCATGCCCCGGGCGATTTGCTCGGGTGACGCAGCATAGGAAAACCTCAAATATCCCGGTGCTCCAAAACCCGTGCCGGGAACGCAGGCGACACGCGCTTCTTCGAGCAGGAAATTGCAAAACGCAACATCGCTGTCAATACGCCCGCAAGATGACGACTTGCCAATGTATTCAGAGATATCGGGAAAAACATAAAACGCACCCCGGGGCATATTGCAAGACACACCCGGCATCTGATTGAGGCGAGAAACGATTTGATCGCGTCGTTTAACATAAGCTTGCCGCATCACTTCGACACAGTCTTGAGGTCCTGTAAGAGCTTCGAGCGCGGCGTATTGGGAAATCGAGCACGTATTTGTGGTCTCCTGAGTCTGGACTTTGATCATCAAATCGATCAAAGTCTGGGGACCTGCGCCATACCCCACGCGCCATCCGGTCATCGCATAGGATTTTGATACCCCATTGACAGTCAGTGTTTTATCTGCCAACTCGGGCAACAAAGCGGCGATAGACACATGCTCGGCATCTTCGTAGAGGAGCTTTTCGTAGATTTCATCGGCAATCACATAAATATTAGCACCCGCAATCACATCGGCCAGTGCATTCAGGTTCTCACGGGTATAAACACTTCCCGTAGGATTGCAGGGACTATTTAAGAGCACAAATTTTGTTCGTGGGGTAATAGCATCCTGAAGTTGTCGCGCTGTCATGCAAAAATCCGAATCTTGTGTAGTCGGCACAATGATCGGATTGCCACCCATTAAGCGCACCTGATCGGCATAACTCGTCCAATAAGGAGCGGGAATAATGGCTTCGTCCCCCTCCTCTATTAAAACAATAATAGCGTCAAAGATGGTTTGTTTTGCCCCACACGTCACGATGATCTGTGAGGGAGCATAATGCAAATTATTGTCGCGCTCAAATTTATCGCATATCGCGTCTTTGAGTTCGGGAATACCCGACGCGGGATTCGTATATCGCGTATGGCCCGCTTTAATAGCCCGAATCGCAGCATCTCTTATGTGCTCAGGAGTCTCAAAGTCAGGCTCACCCGCAACGAGAGAAATGAGATCAACACCCTGTCGTTTCAGTTCTCCTGCCCTGGCAAAAGCCGATACCGTCGCAGAAGCCTGGATATTGAGAACGCGCTGTGTAAAAGGAGATTTGGGCATGTGAAGTATTATGTCGTGTATTCCGCATTTATGCGAACGTAGTCATAAGTCAAATCACACGTATAAATAGTAGCCGATGCCTCGCCGATGTTCAAATTGATGTCAATATCTATATCGGAAGCACCCAGAGCTTCAATGGCGCAGTCCTGGTCAAAAGGCAGACCACCGCCATTGGCATAAATGGGGATACCGGTCATTGAAACGGCTGTGCGGTCGGGATCCACCGCCACGCCGGCATAACCCACCGCACACAAAATTCGGCCCCAATTGGGATCGCGTCCAAAAACAGCGGTCTTGACCAGATTTGAGTTGGCAACAGACAGCCCCACAGTGCGTGCATCAGCCGCGGTAGCGGCACCATCAACGCGCACAGTGATAAGTTTGGTCGCGCCCTCGCCATCGCGTGCAATTTGTTTGGCCAGACTAATACAGACTGCATTGAGCGCGTCCTGGAAGGTACAGAGGTCTTCGCCTGCGAGTTCGCGCTTCCTCGCCGCGCCATTTGCCAGAGCCAGAACTGTATCATTGGTACTCATATCGCCGTCAACAGTAATGCAATTAAAAGATTGTGTAACAGCTTCACAAAGCGCGTCCTGGAGTACCCCGGGGGAAAGGGCTGCATCTGTGAGCACAAAAGCGAGCATAGTCGCCATATTTGGCGCAATCATACCCGCGCCCTTGGCGATCCCCGCAATGGTAATATCGCACCCATCTATTTCACATCGCACAGATGCTTTCTTCGGCACGGTATCAGTCGTCATAATCCCCTCTGCAGCATCGTCCCATCCCTCAACATCGAGTTGTGGAATGATGTTTTGAATACCCCTTTCAAGGCACCCCATCGGAAGAGGCACACCAATGACCCCCGTCGAATTGACCAGCGCATCTTCTGGTGCAATATCCAATCCACTGCCCACCCATTGCGCCATCTGCCGCGCATCGGTCATGCCCTGATCTCCGGTACAAGCATTGGCATTTTTGCTATTGACCACAACGGCTCGCGCCCGTCCATTTTGCAAATGTTCCCGATTGAGATGCACGGGTGCTGCACACACGCGATTTGTCGTAAACATCCCCGCTGCCGAAGCCGCCCGATCAGAAACAATAAGCGCGAGATCTTTTTCATTCCCCTCTTTGAGACCACAATGCAGCCCGGCGGCCTTATAACCTTTTGGAGGATAGATGGCATTTTCGTTAATCGTCACAAAAGACCTTCTTTCTATTAAAAAAGCGCGCGTTTGACATTGCGAACAGCCTGGCGGATTCGGTGTTCATTTTCGACCAGAGAAATGCGTACATAGCCCTCGCCCATATCGCCAAAACCAATACCGGGAGAAACCGCAACTTCGGCCTCCTCCATGAGCTTGAGGGCAAAATTCATAGAACCGAGATACCGATACTTTTCTGGAATAGGTGCCCAAACAAACATCGACGCTCTGGGCTTATTGACGGGCCAACCAATGCGATTGAGACCTTCTACCAGCGTATCCCTGCGGCTCTGATACCTGGCGGCCGATTGCTGTACGCAGTCTTGCGGGCCATCAAGCGCGGCAATTGCAGCGACCTGAATAGGGGTAAAAACGCCGTAGTCGTAGTAATTTTTGATCACGGAAAGCGCTTTAATCACCTCCGGATTTCCGAGACAAAACCCGACGCGCCAACCGGCCATATTGTAGGACTTGGACATCGTGTAAAATTCGACCCCCACTTCTTTGGCACCCTTAACCTGTAAAAGACTCGGCACCACAGTGTCGTCAAACGCGATATCCGAATAGGCCATATCGTGAATAACAATAATATTTTGGCGGCGGGCAAAAGCCACGATCTCCTCAAAAAAAGAAATATCAACAGTAGCTGTGGTGGGATTGTGAGGAAAATTAAAAATCATCACTTTGGGTTTGGGCCACAGTTCCCGCGGAATCATTTGCAGGTCTGGAACAAATTCTTTTTCTGGTCGCAAAGGCATGCTAAAGACATTGCCATTGGCAATCGCAACACCATAAAGGTGCAGAGGATACGCCGGATTTGGCACAATGGCGAGATCGCCCGGATCGAGAAGCGCGAGACAAATATGCGCCAACCCCTCTTTCGAACCAATAGTGACAATAGCTTCTGTTTCCGGATCGAGATCAACGTCAAAACGCCGTTTGTAATGGCGACAAATCGCCCGCCTCAAAGCCGGAAGGCCCGCCGATGGCGAATACCCATGCGTCTTGGGGTCGTGGACAACCTCAGTGAGTTTATCAATAATATGTGGCGGCGTCGGCTGGTCGGGATTGCCCATACCCAGATCAATAATATCAACGCCCTTGCGCCGCAGGTACATCTTGCGGGCATTGACCTCGTGAAAAACATAGGGCGGCAAGCGTTCAATGCGGCGAGAATTGATTTGCATACCATACTCTTTGAAAAGGGTCAGTCAACGACGATAATATCGTCAAGTAGCAATTTATAGGTCAAACTATCGACCAGTGCTGTCCAACTGGCTTCGATAATATTTTCAGATACACCCACAGTACTCCACACGCGCCGCCGGTCAGAAGACTCGATCAGCACTCGCACCTTGGCTGCCGTACCATCAGCACTGGATAACACGCGCACTTTGTAGTCTTCCAGGCGCACATCTTTAAGTGTGGGATACTTGGGTTCCAGTGCGAGACGCAATGCCGAATCGAGGGCATTAACAGGGCCATCGCCCTCGCCAACCGTATGGTAGATCTGTCCTTCGATCTCTATTTTCACAATGGCTTCTACTTCAGAGCCTGCAGCACTTTTGCGATTGATCGTCCTGTAATTGATGAGCTTGAACGGTTTGCGAATACTGCCCAATATCTGACGGGCAATAATTTCAAACGACGCTTCGGCGGCTTCAAAAACATAGCCCTCGTGTTCGAGTTGCTTAATTTTTTGCAGCAATTTTTGGACGGTTGGATGGCGTTTGTCCAGGCCCGGAATCAAATGGTCCAATTTTGCTGCAACAGCCCCGCCGCCCGATTGTTCCGAAAGAAGAAACCGGCGCTGGTTGCCCACGGCTTCTGCATCGCAATGCTCATACGCGGCGGGTTGTTTGAGCATTGCATCCACGTGAACCCCCGCTTTGTGTGCAAAAGCACTCTCGCCCACATAAGGTTGGCGGTGATCGTGATAGACATTGGCTATTTCGCTGACAAAACGCGATAATTCCATAAGTCTTTTCAGATTTGTCGCGCCAATAGCTTTCATCCCCAACTTAAATTCAATATTTGGAATCACCGAACACAGATTGGCATTGCCACAGCGTTCCCCATATCCATTGATAGTCCCCTGCACATGTGTAGCACCCATTTCGAGTGCGACAATGCTATTGGCCACAGCCATTCCCGCGTCATTGTGCGTGTGAATGCCCAAAGGCACATTGAGGCTGGGTTGAATACCGCTGATAATCTCCTGTATCTGATATGGCATCATGCCGCCATTGGTATCGCACAAGACGAGCACCTCGGCTCCGCCTGCTTGCGCTGCCAACAAAGTTTCCAGTGCGTATTCAGGATCGGCTTTATAACCGTCAAAAAAGTGTTCGGCATCGTAAATAACTTCTCGGCCGTTTTCCTTGAGCCAGGCGCAAGAATCCCTGATAATTTGCAGGTTCTCGTCCAGTGTAGCCCGCAACACATCGGTCACGTGAAGCGTCCAGCTTTTTCCAAAGAGCGTGATAACCTCTGTTCCTGCCTTTAGCAAAGTGGTGAGGGTAGGATCGTCTTCGGGTGGATTGTCAACTCTGCATGTACTGCCAAAGGCGACAATTTTGGTATTGTGAAATTCGAGATCGCGCACGCGATTAAAAAATTCGAGATCCTTGGGATTCGTCGGATTGGGCCAACCGCCTTCAACATAGTGAATGCCCATCGCATCAAGATGCAGAGCAATCATAGTTTTGTCTTCAGCCGAAAATGAAATGCCCTCGGCCTGCGCGCCATCTCGAAGGGTCGAATCGTAGATTTGTACAAGTTCAGACATGTGATTTCCTCTGGTTTGGAATTAAAAAAGAGCGATCATACAAAACGATCCAATTCCCAAACCAATGGCCTCCGGGCAACGAGTGCCCGGATAATATCTCCTGCCTATTCGCATGTGAGAATGCATAATAACTCGCAAAATGAGCAACGCGAGATGCGGGCGTGAAAAAGGTTAAAAGCCCGTAACATAGGGAAGTTTATTGGCAATCTCCCGCACCGCATCGCGGCCTTCGAGGAGCATGCCCGTTGCATCCCACGCGCCCTCGATGAGTTGGAGCCGATTGCCTTCTGCAATTTGGAGATCGACTTCTATATCGCCAAATGTCAATTTTTTCTCTTGTAAATCAACAGTCATCTCCCGCTGCGGATCTGCTTCAGCCGCGTCCTGTATTTGGGCAATATCCCCGGATGAAGCAGTCAGGCAAGGCACACCCATAGCCGTGCAATTGCCCAGAAAAATTTCGGCAAAAGATTCGCCCACAATAGCACAAATCCCCCAGCGCATCAGCGCCTGAGGCGCGTGTTCTCTGGATGATCCACACCCAAAATTGCCATTGGCAACAAGGATGGACGCACCTTGATAGCGTGGATCATCAAATGGGTGATCGGGATTTGATTTTCGGTCGTCTTCAAATGCGTACTCACCCAGGCCATCAAACGTAATAGCGCGAAGATACCGCGCGGGAATAATGCGATCGGTATCGATGTCATTTCCCCGAATGGGAATCGCGCGTCCTTCTACATACTGGATCACAGATGAATTCATAAATAACCTTTCTTCACATCGCGCGTACGTCAATAACCTCACCCGCGATAGCCGCGGCTGCGACCATTGCGGGACTCATCAAGAGCGTGCGCCCCGTGGGGCTGCCCTGACGCCCTTTGAAATTGCGATTACTCGAAGACGCGCACACCTCGCGTCCCTGCAATTTGTCGGGATTCATAGCCAAACACATCGAACACCCCGCACCGCGCCATTCAAAGCCCGCATCTTCAAAAATGTGGTGCAAACCTTCCGCTTCGGCTGTCTTGAGAACGGATTTGGACCCCGGCACAACAAGCGCTTTGACGCCATCGGCCACCTTGTGACCCTCGACAACTCTGGCAGCTTCTCTGAGGTCAGAGATACGGCTGTTGGTACACGATCCCACAAAAGCCACATCAATGGGCATACCAGATATGGCCGTACCCGGCTTTAAGTCCATATAATCATACGCTTCGGCTGCAACATCGCGATCATCATCGGGCAGATCCGTCAGCGCAGGCACTTTTTCTGTTACAAAGAGCGCCTGCCCCGGTGTGATGCCCCATGTCACGGTAGGCTCAAGAGCGGAGCCATCGAGATGATAAACATCGTCGTAATCGGCATCGGCATCGGAAGCCATAGCACGCCACCAGGAAACTGCGCGATCAAAGGCTTCGCCCGAAGGTGCATAAGTGCGCCCCTGCAGATAGTCATAAGTCGTCTGATCGGGATTCACATATCCCGCGCGGGCACCGCCCTCAATCGACATATTGCACACCGACATACGCGCTTCCATATCCATAGCTTCAATAGCGGATCCGGCATATTCGTAAGCATAGCCCGTACCGCCTTTTACGCCGAGATTGCGAATAATATTGAGAATAACATCTTTGGCGTAAACCCCATTGCCCAGCGTACCGGAGACTTCAATGCGGCGCACTTTGAGAGGATCCATCGCCAGACACTGTGTGGCGAGCACATCGCGCACCTGCGAAGTGCCAATGCCAAATGCAATAGCGCCATAAGCACCGTGCGTTGAAGTGTGGCTATCGCCGCAGGCAATGGTCATGCCCGGCTGTGTCAGACCCAGTTCGGGACCAATGACGTGGACAATACCCTGACGCTCGTCGTCCAGACCAAAAAAAGAAAGGCCAAACTGCTGGGCATTTTCTTCAATGGCGATCATCATGTCCTCGGCCATCTCATCGGCAAATGGGCGTGCCACATCGCTTGTGGGCACAATGTGATCAACCGTAGCAAATGTGCGATCTGGATACGCAATGGTGAGACCTAGCTCTCTGAGCATATCAAAAGCCTGCGGGCTGGTAACCTCGTGAACGAGATGCAGGCCGATAAACAACTGCGTCTGCCCCGACGGCAGCGTTCGCACCGCATGCGCGTCCCAAACTTTGTGAAATAAACTTTGACCCATCTATAACCTCTATTCTTAAAACCCTTTGGAACCACAGATGTGCAGACACAACACTGCCACTACATTTCATCTGCGTCTATCTGCATCCATCTGCGGATACTAAACGGTTGGTTCTCGCTCCTTGTGATTGTCCTGCTGAATGGCCAGGCGATTGAGCGCATCGAGAAAAGCTTTGGCACTGGCTTCGATAATATCGGTTGAAACGCCGCGTCCCCTGGTCAGGCGTCCATTGCACGACACATTGACCGTGACTTCTCCCATCGCTTCGGCACCCCCGGTAACGCCGCGGATAGTATATTCTTCCACTTTTGTATTTGTATTATCTGTGGCTTTCTTGATCGCCCGATACGTTGCATCTACCGGTCCATCGCCCCAGGCAGATTCCTGGACGTGGTTTTTACCGTCAATACCAATGCGAACCGTCGCAGAGGGAACCGTGCCAGTACCACTCACAGTATGCAAATAGTCCAGCACGAACCGCATGGGAAAGTCTCGAATTTCATCTTCCACAATAGCCATGAGATCTTCGTCATAAACTTCCTTCTTTTTATCGGCAACTTTGACAAAACGCTCATAAGCGATATTTAATTCATCCTGATTGAGATGATAGCCGAGTTCTTCCAGACGATGGCGCAATGCGTGGCGACCAGAACGCGCCGTGAGCACAATGCTCGATTCTTCCCAACCCACAGATTTGGGATCGATAATTTCGAAATTTTCGCGGTCTTTGAGCACCCCGTCCTGATGGATACCCGAGCTATGTGCAAAGGCATTGGCTCCTACAATGGGCTTGTTGGGCGGAACGACAATACCCATGAGGCGGCTGACCAGACGGCTCGTATTTACGATTTCGCGCGTCTTGATATCCGTATAGAGATCGAAATAATCCCCGCGCGTCTTGACGGCCATAACCACTTCTTCAAGCGAGGTATTGCCCGCGCGTTCACCCAACCCATTCACGGTGCATTCGACCTGACGGGCGCCATTTCTGAGTGCTTCGAGAGCATTGATAGTCGCCATGCCCAAATCGTCGTGGCAGTGGACACTGATAATGGCACGATCGACATTGGGCACTTTCTCACAAATATTGCGAATAATGCGGCCAAACTGGTCGGGAACTGCGTAGCCTACGGTATCGGGAATATTGATGGTTGTCGCACCCGCTTCAATGGTAGCCTCGATAACATCGAGGAGATATTGCGGTTCTGTGCGCGCAGCATCCATCGGCGAAAATTCCACATCTTCGCAATGCGATTTGGCTCGTGCAACCGCATCAACAGCCATTTGTAGAACTTGATCGGGCGTTTTGCCAACCATGGAAATATGGAGCGGAGATGTCCCAATAAACGTGTGTATGCGCGGATTTGGCGCATCTTTCAGAGCTTCACCTGCGCGGTCAATATCTTTGAAGATTGCGCGAGACAGACCGCAAATAACAGGACCTTCGACCTCGTGTGCAATGCGCCGCACCGCATTAAAATCCTGATCGGACGATATGGGAAATCCGGCCTCGATAACATCGACATTGAGCCTTGCGAGTTGATGGGCAATTTCGACCTTTTCGCGCAACGCGAGCGAAGCCCCCGGCGTCTGTTCCGCGTCTCTCAAAGTGGTATCAAAAATAATGACGCGGTCTTTGTTTTTCGCGTTTGACATTTTTATTCCTTAAAACATGCCAGAATCGAAGTGGAAATGGGCAGATGGAACGCTCTGGCTGTCTTTTCCCATCTGCCAAACGAGAGCGAGTTCTTCGGTAAGATCACCGAGATCGGGATCCATCTGCATCACCTCCTTATTGCGTCGCGGAATCTCGCAACAGGGCAACTGTGCCTGTACGCGCGATTTCTTCGATGCCAAAAGAACTGAGCATGCCAATGATAGCCTGAATTTTATCATTTTTGCCCGTAACCTCTATGGTCATCGATCTGGGACATACATCGACAATATTTGAGCGAAACACTTCGGCAATTTGGATAATTTCTGCACGCGTTGTTGTATCGGCTTTGACCTTGATCAACATGAGTTCGCGTTCGACAAATGCGCCCTGCGTAATATCGATCACCCGAATGACATCAATGAGGCGATCCAATTGCTTGACCACTTGCTCGAGCACGCTATCGTCGCCACCGACGACAATAGTCATGCGAGAAATACTCGGGTCTTCTGTCTCGCCAACGGACAGACTATCGATATTGAATCCGCGACTGGAAAAAAGGCCCGCAACGCGACACAGAACGCCAAAATGATTTTCGACCAGGGCACTTATCGTGTGTTTTTGAGTCATTAAAAATTTCCTGAATACATGAGGTGACAACGACCTATGAGTAAATCACAGGCTCTGTCCTTTTATGGGTGTTGTCGCAAGAGTTGGGGAAAGAGCCTGAAACTAATGAGTGATAATAGATAGAAAAAGGCTCACGAGCAGGAGAAGGTGCAGAATGAGCAGAACTCGCCCTGCAATAGAAAGGCGCAAAGAACGGATACGCAGTTGCACACCGTCTCGCATTGTGGAAATCGCCAATGTGGAAATTGAGCGCATAATAGAAGACTTGGGAAAAGAAGTAATAATGTATTTTAGATTGAATAACTTACGCAATCTCAGTGGAATATGTCAAGAAAAAATATCATTTCGCAATCAACCCACCCCATCCCTGCCCATGATCTTATATCACAAAGTCCCGCCGCACCCCCCGCATATCCATCTCAAATTCAATATCGACCACTGGCGGCCGGGTAAAGTGCCAGCGGAAACCGTGCTGTCGGACTGGCCCAATGCGATTGAACAAAATATCCTCTACCAGCCCGTCCAGAGAATGCACCGTGTACACATCCACCGCATTGATCATCTCCCATGCCCCACCCAGGCCAAACAAACGCTCGACCATTACATCCACCACATAACCAACCTTCTCCCGCATCGCTTCTGCACTGGTATCCCCGCTGCGGACAATACCCTGCTCCACAAGTACCCCCTCGCGCAATTCCCCAGCCCCGGCGATCACCAGAGTCCGGGGGACATCGACCGCTGCTGGCACCGTATAGGAAAAAGCGTGCAGCACCGGTTCCTCGGGCGGATCGAACAGCGGTACCACATTGGTGCGGGCTATCGGATTCAACTCTCCCACGTACAGGTCCCATGCCTTGAGCACCCGACAATAATCCCGATTAAAAGCGATAAACCCCGCCATAGTAAAAGGCGCAGGCGAACGCAACTCCATGCCGCACAATGCCTGTCGGTCTCGCCCGACCTCCTGCAAATGCGCCTCAATCCGATCAAAACCCTGACGCCAGGGCAGAGCCTGTTCCAGGGTAACATGGACAATCTCCCAGCCGAGATCGGCAATAACGCCGCAGGAATAGGGGTCAATACCCTTGAGAAAATGGTAGTATCCTTCGGTCTTGGCAATCAACATGATAACTCTCTGTACAATTACAACCGCCCATTCGCCCTGAGCGTCAGCAGTGTACCCAACGTCACCCAGCCGCGCCATTCGAGTTCGCAACCCGGACTCACGGCTTGCCAGGTAATATTCCACCCCCCATCTGCTTGTTGTCCCGCAACAATTGCATCGAGATTTGCCGCAATATCCTCTTCTCGAAAGTAATCGCGAAGCGGATGATCGGGCGTATTCGCCCAATCGAGCGGTTTGCGGACATAGCCCGTGGCATTTGCATCGGCAACGAGACCTGCAGAAAACATCCCACCGATCAGACGCTCAATTTCGCGCTCTGCGCGCGCCCGGTCCGGCACATAATAGAGAAAAGTCAGCACCACACCCATTTCATGCATCTCTACAGGTTGCAAATCAGCTATCTTTGACCAGCAGTACGCTGTCGCGCAATCTACCCACGCATGTCGAACGCGATTCTTGTGTAACAAACCAGCAATCGCAGCCGTTGGATTCAAAGACGCTGGCGGATTTTCAACCGTATTCCACCATGATGCTCGCGGATAGCGATGTGCAGAAGGCAACAACCACGGAACGCCGCCTTCGGGCGTAGTAATCTCCATCAAATAATCGCAGGCGCGCTGCACCATATCGGCATCAAAACCCACGGCATCGAGAAACTCAAGCGCGTGCTGAATCGGCACGGGTTGGCTTTCTGGACAGCGAATATCCGGTTCAAGCGCATGCCCAAACCCGCCATCTGCATTCTGATAGGCGCGAAGCGCTGTGAGCACCTGCTCTTGCGAACCGCCTTTAAAATGATAGGCAAACAACTGCCGCTCGAGCAACCTCGCATTGTTATAAATAAATTCTTCAGCGCGCTCAAAAATGTCGTGACTCATAGAGTATCTTCCATCCTGATCCAGACCATTTCATCCCAACCCAATAAATTTGAGAAATGTCTTTCTCCCGCCTGTCTCTTTGCGTGCGTTCCACGCTTCAACTCTCGCATAATATGGTTCTTCTTCCCACGTCTCCCATTTTGCAATAGCCTTAATCTCACCCAATGGCGTGTATCCATCGAGTTCATACGGACAATCGGTAGATTGACTAATACTGAGCAACTCGATATCGCCCTCTTCGTCAAACTCGAGATCAAATGGATATCGTCGGCAAGTCACCGGGCGATAATCGTAGATAGTACACAAATCGTCTTCGCTCAGATATTGGCATCCGCTCTCGGTTCTACGCAATCCCATAATGCGCAGACCAGACCTCAAACGTATCCAGCCGGGCTGGTCTTCGCCCCATTCAATCTCACTCGGCTTATAAAAATCGACAACATCACAAGCCGCCTGATCTGTGCCCTCAATAATGCGGCGCACATCTTCGTCAGTAACCAGAACAATGGGGTCTCGACAGCAATTTCCACAGCGAGTGCAGCGAAACTTGAGCAAATGTTTCCACTCTTGCGCCATATCGTCTCCAATTAGTTATACAGCCTTTTGTTCCAGCCAATCTTTCGTGATTTCAAGACCAAAACCGGGGGCATTGCTCGGAATTAGATAACCGTCTTTGATCACAGGGGTTCCCGGCAGCGCGACGCGTTCTTCGAGCGGAACACCCGGAGGCGATACCCCTTCGGAACGTTCGCCCCACTGTATCGCCGGCATAGCATAAGAAAGGTGCTGACCATAGGGATAATTCATGCCCGCGTGACTAATGACCGTTAGCCCATGCGCCTCGGCAATATGGCATATCCGCATCAAGGCCGTCACACCACCTGCCCACTGAATATCGGGCTGCAAAATATCGACAAGCCCCTGGCTCGCGGCTGTGGCAAAGGGATGGATGGTGTACCAGTGCTCACCCGTTGCGAGAATTTGCCCGGAAACGCGTTGGCGTACCTTTGTATAGCTTTCCATATCTTCGGGCAGCACGTAATCTTCAAGCCACTTGAGGCGATACGGTTTTAATGCTTCGACGAGGCGAACCGTGTATTCGACATTGAGCGACATCCACGCATCGAGCATAAGTTCGACATCATCGCCAATCTGCTCGCGCGTTTTGGCAACCAGTTCTTCAGTCTTATTTATTCCCTCAATACCGGACTCCGGTCCATATCGCGCAAAAAGCTTGACCGCCTTGAAACCCAATTCCAGAAACCATTCAATACTGTTTTCCGTACCATAAGATATATCTGTATTGCTGGCATAACAGAAAATTTTTTCTTTTTGCGGACCGCCCAAAAGCTCGTAAACAGGACGCTGCAAAATTTTTCCTTTCAAGTCCCACAGGGCATTATCCAAAGCACTGATGGCATAGCTGGACAAACCCGCCGTGTGATAAGGCGAAGAAGCCCGGCGCATCATATCCCATAACTTTTCAGTCGCCATACAATTTTGCCCTTCGAGCAAAGGGGCAAAGTGATCGTTGATAATACTGATTACCGGGCCGCTATTGATAGTGAAACCAATTCCCCATGTGCCATCTTGCGCGGTCACGACACAGGCTGCACGAGTCCAATTTGAACCCCACTTCGATCTTTTAAATTCGGGATATCGCGCCATAGGGCTAATAAACCCATCTGTAGGTAGCTTCGGGACGCGAGGTTCTGTTTTTTGAGCGGGAGAAATATTGACGGCAACTGCGCGAATATTTTTAATTTTCATAGTTTTTCCTCTTAAAAAGCAATGGCGTATCCATCTCGTCTGGGATCTGAACCACCCATCAGAGTACCGGTCTCGGGATTGATCTGAATGGCCTGAGCATTCCCCGGCCCACCCCAATCTGAGAGGATACGAAGGTCATGGCCTTTCCGAGCAAGAGCTTCGCACTGGATTGTAGGAAAACGGCTTTCGAGTTGAAGCACATCTTCGCACGTATGGGGAACCGTGGATTCCATAGGATTTTGCAGAGAACGCCAGCGGGGGGCTTCAACAGCCTCTTGAGGTGTCATGCCAAATTCCAGAATATGTGTCACCAGTTGCAAATTGGTCTGCACCTGTGTATCTGCGCCCGGCGTGCCGCATATCAAAACGGGTTTGCCGTCTTTCGCAACAATAACGGGATTCATAGTGTGGCGAACTCGCTTACCAGGCATCAGACAATTGGGATGATCTTTTTCCAAATGCCAGTACGTCATACGGTTATTGAGAAGAATACCCGTATCTCCCGCAATAAGACTTGATCCCCAGCCGGATTGAATACTCTGCAATTGACAAACCGCATTGCCCTCGCCGTCAGCCACGCAAAAACATGTAGTATCCTCAACCGATTCCGGGATACCGGGCGGGACATGAATAGCAGTGCGTTCGAGATCGATGCACGAAGCGCGTTCTTTTGCATAATCTTTCGAGAGAAGTCCATCAATTGGCACATCGACCCAATCTGGATCGGCCACGTATTTTTCGCGGTCTGCAAAAGCGAGTTTTTTGGCTTCGACCATAAGGTGGATACTCTCGGCAGTATTACAGCCCAGTGCCTGAAGATCAAAATTTTCGACAATATTGAGTTCCTGAAGCAAAATATGCCCGCTCGAATTGGGAGGCGTTTCATATACGGTATAACCTTTGTAGGTCACGGCAATAGGATCGCCAATGCGGGCGCGATGGTTTTTCAAATCGGCTTCGGTAAACAAACCACCTCGCGACTGGCTAAATGCAACAAGTGCCCGGGCTATTTCACCCGTGCGATAGGCGTCGCGCCCCTCTGCGGCGATCTTTCGCAAGGTCTTACCCAGGTCTTTCTGATAGACAATATCCCCGGCACTGAGAGGCTGACCATCATTTGTAAAAACCGCCCGCGTATATGGATCGGAAGCAAAGCGTTTTGTCTCCCCCCGCAAGCTATCCGCCAATTTGTGACTGAGCGGAAAGCCCTCTTCACAAAGGGCGATTGCCGGCGCAAAAATATCTTCGAGCGGGCGCGTGCCAAAGCGCTCGTGAGCAACGAGCCAACCATCTACCAGACCGGGGATGGAAACGCTCAGAATACCCTTCATCGGGATACCACCCCGTTTGAGATAAAATTCTCGGGTTGCGCCCGTTGGGGCTGCGCCAGTGGCATTGATCGCAGATACGGTACCCGTCTTAGCCGAGTAAATTAAAATAAAACCATCCCCTCCTGCGCCTGAAGATTGCGGTTCAACCACACCGAGCGCAGCAGCCGTGGCAATAGCCGCATCAATGGCATTGCCACCCGCCATCATAACCTGAATACCTGCTTGAGAAGCGAGATGGTGTCCCGATGTGACCACGCCATTCCTACCCATAATGGACGGCCTGAAAGCGGGATGAGCAATTGCATGAGGAGAAGACATAATGTACTCCTGAGACGGTTTTTTGATAAAAAGTGATAAAAGTGTTTTGTCAATTTCTCTCTAACTCTAACGCCCGTATTCTTAGATACACCTTGACAAAATGCCATGAGGCCACTAATTTTCGGCTTTCTGTTTTCAGCACTGATGTTACACACGGGCGCATTAAAATGCGTAATATCAGTTCCTCCCTTATTCCCAATTTCGTCTCCAATGGCAACTATTCTTCTTCTCGCGGACGAAGCCTACGGCGCGCGTCTCAAATCAGACCTCGAATACATCGGGCATCAGGTTGAACATGTGATCCTGAGCGGACGGAGCAACTTGCCTCCCATACCCGCCAACGGCATTGATTTGACCATCATTGACCCCGAATCCTCCCTCGACCGCCTCGCACAGACCATTGCGCACCTTCAACAACAGCGCCCTGCCAACGACAGTTCCCTGCTCGTCATCACCGATGAAATGACCGCACTCAACCTCGATTTTTCACTCGGCATTTCAGATTTTGTCATCAAGCCCTATAGCCTGCGCGAATTCGAAGCCCGCCTGCGCCTGGCTCTTTGGAACGACGACCATCCCCCCGACGACCACACCCTCAAAATAGACGACCTCGTCATCAATATGGCGCGCTATGAAGTGCGCGTCAAGGGCAGCGTTGTCGAACTCACACTCAAAGAATACGAACTACTCAAACATCTGGTCACCCACGAAGCCCGCGTATTTACGCGATCGGACCTGCTCGACAGCATCTGGGGCTATGACTATTACGGCGGCATGCGCACCGTTGACGTCCACATTCGCCGCTTGCGCTCCAAACTCGGCGAATCGGGCAAAGCCATTACCACAGTACGCGGTGTCGGCTACAAATTTGATCCCTCCTGATAGCGCCCGACACACCACAAACCCCAGAAGCACGCTCCTGGGGTTTTATTTTTTCTCAATATTCAAGCTCGCGCCTGTGCCCAGGCTCGCAATGGAACATCATTCCAATTCTTTGTCAGCCAGTATTGTGACGAAGGGTGAAAATCCGGCTCTGGTCCCAGTGGATCTTTTCCCGATGCCAGCGCGCCCAACAACTGACGCCGAATTGGCGAACTCCGTTCAATGAGCGCCGCATCCTGCTCAATATAATCGGTTGGACGAAGCCACCGATAATTATACCCCACATGCATAATTTTTCGCGTTTTCCTCGACAAATTGGGACCCACGCAGTGCCACACCGCTGTTCGCCACAACACTGCAGAACCAGCCCGCAACTTAAGCTCGACCGCCTCTTCCGGATTGACCTCGCGCCCCATTTCCCGCAACTCTTCGGGCTTGCGCTTGTGACTGCCCGGCACCAACCACAAATTGCCACAATTGGATTCAGTCATATCGTAAAGCACATAAAAAACCTTGATCTCCATAAACGGGAGACGCCCATCCAGCGAAGGACCCAGAAACAGCATATCGCTCGCCAAATCGGGATGCCAGGCCACATTGCGGTACCCCACCTCCTGATCTTCGCCCTTGCCAACGCCAACATCGCCTGCTTTCAAGCCCTCGGGATACGGCGGTCGATAGTCCAGATGCGTAGTTCGAATCTGAATATTCCAGCCAATCGCATCCACCACCAGAGGCAACATGCGCGGATGATCGATCAAATCGAGAAAAGCTTCATGTTGCGACAGGGCATTGCGCACGGCAAAAGGATCATCAGGCCCCAGACCCTCGGCCTTTCGAATCCGACCTGCCACCTCATCAATAGCCAGCAAAAGCCGATTCACCTCGTCCTGAGTAAAGAAATCCTCGAGAATAATAAATCCCTTCTCATCAAAATCTCTCTCTTGCTGCTCTGTCATCGCAAGAGCCATAAATACCTCCTTTAACCTGTAGGTATTAGCTATATCAATTTTCTTGGTATGGGTTCACATTTCGTTCTATCAAATACTCACTTGAGGGTGATTTTATCAAAACTGCGCTATCCCGCCATTGCAAATATAAATCAGGTGGGATATTTTGATGAAGACTCTCAATGGATTCTATAGGTGGTCTAATATATTTTTGGACAAATATAGATAAAATTTCCCCCGATTTTTCTTTTATATGCTGCCATGCCTCCTCCCCAATGTATGAAGAGCCAGCCGCATTTTCAAAAGCCGTTCTCAGTTCATCAAGCCTTGGGGAAGGTGTGGGATCGAGCACTATGAGAATAGGTTTGAATCCCGCTACCTGACATTCAAAGGGAAACGATAATTCTTCGCCGAATCGGCCTTGCCCACTCGCAGCAATTGTCACCCTCATTTTGAATTCATAGGCGAGATTTTCTCCAGCCACAAAACAATCAACTTGTCTGCCTCTTGGTGTTTGGTTTCCATTACTATCAACTCGTTTTACAGGTGAACTTCTCGCACCAACAGGCGTACCTCCCAGACAACTTGCTAACACAGGCTCAAACAAATATCCCGTTTCCTGTGCAGAGCGATTGTCTATATCATAAATCCATTTTCTCCAGGACATCCATCCCGACAAAAGTTCATCATCACATTCTCCGTATTCCAATAAAGAACGCGGACCTATTTGATCCATCTGTGGCAATGGTTGAGCGGAGAGAATGCGTTGGTATTTCACTCGTCTGCGATGCAATGCACAGAGATTTCTTATATATAATCCGAAATCTTCATTGATAGCGCAGGCTCTCTCAAGAACATCTAAAAGAATCTTTGGCGTAACGTTCGAAAACCGAAGTTCATTGAACCATTTTATTGGAATCTTAAAATAGTCATCATCAGGCTTTTCAATATCCTCAACGCCAATGGCATTGAAATCCCATCCCAAATCACGTAAACAAATGCAAAATAATGCATATATTTCAGAATCTTCCAGAGTAACCTGAGCTTTGCCACTCCCGTGAACCTTACACTCTGAGAGTAAATTCTGAATTGTAATACTCGCCATAATAATTATCCAAAAAGACTGAGTTGAGGATTCTTTTTTTTATACAATTCCTGAAGCATATTATCCGTTTTTGTGAGAGCTGGACTCATAGCAGTTGCTTTTGTTAAAGTGTGTGCAAATAACCTACCTGGTGAAATGCGTTTTGTTTCTCCAAAACCATAATTAACCAGTAAATGCATTGCAAAAATTTCTGCTAACAATGGGGGAATCGCATTCCCTATCTGCTTGATTCTCTCTGAAGTATTTCCTTGAAATCTGAACCAATCGGGAAATGTTTGTATCCGAGCGCATTCACGCAAAGTTAACGGGCGATTGTCTTCTGGATGTATAAATTCTCTTATAGCGGCCCCTGTAATAGTTAAACTCGGTTCATCAAAAATCAATCGCTTAATTCCCGAGGGCGCACCTCCTCGTTTTTCCGTGGGCGTTCCATCCATAACACGTCGATTGGCTCTCCTTCTAAATGATTCATGATGAAGCGATTCTGGCAGATCCTTCATCGATTGTCCTGATTTTAAATTTTTAATTCTCTCAAGTTGGACACCCTCAATTTTGGGTGTAAAATGATCATATAATTTTTTATTTCCATCACGCAGTTGTTCTTCCCACTCATGTTTGGGCTTGCCGATGTAGCAGATAGGACTGCTCTTATCCAGTGTCGGATTGGGAAGTTCTCCAATCGTATGTCTAAGTGTAATATCGGCATTCTTAAAAATTCGACCATGCACATGCACAATTGGTTCTGGCAAATTAAATTCCATTCCCAATCTATTGCCAATAATCAGAGTTCTCTTTCGTCTTTGTGGTATCCCGTATTCCTGCGCATAAATTTTATCGATTCTTATCGAATATCCCAATTTGATAAAGGCTCTTGCTGCTTCATAGACGTATATACCACCTTTAGCCGTAAGCAAACCTTCAACATTTTCCATAATAAACCACTTGGGACGTAAGATATCTAAGGCGTTGACGTAATGCTTCAATAATCCGTTTCTTGGATCGTCCCAAAACCGCATACCCGCTGTGCTAAAGCCCTGACAGGGAGGCCCACCAATAAGAATATCCAACTCACCCGTTTTTAACTTCAAATTTTTAAGAAGTTTTTCAAAATCACAAGACATAATATCCCCCATTTCACATTGAGTATCAGGAAAATTATGTCTGTAAGTTCTCACAGCATTTTTGTTTATATCTATGGCGTAAAGAATATTATAGCCAGCGCGTTTGAAACCCAAAGAGCAACCGCCTGCGCCTGCAAAGAGACTAATAGCTAAAGGTTTGGCATCCATTTTCTATTTCTCTGGCTTAAAATTGAGAATAATACTGAAGAATATTTCAAGTCGAATATACTCATCACCTGTGAATAATTCAAGACACAACTGATTTAAAAAACCTCCCAATCTCTAAACCTCAATACCCATAAACCTGTTTATTTTTTAACATCGGGGATTATATTGTCACACTGGCGCGTACCTCGTATTCCTCACCCCATCGCGTCGAATGTACTTCAAGGGAGAATGCTATGCCAGATACAATTGTAGGTCGCGTTTCCGATATCATTGGTGGAACGCCGATGGTTCGGTTAGAGAATTTGTCGCCAGCGGGGGGCGCTACCATTCTGGCCAAAATGGAATATCTCAATCCGGGTGGCAGCGTAAAAGACCGCATCGCGCTAAGTATGATTCGAGATGCAGAGAAAACCAAAACACTCAAACCCGGCATGACCATTGTAGAGGCGACCAGTGGAAATACCGGGATCGGTCTGGCGATGTTGTGTGCCAAACTCAAATATCGGCTGGTATTGACAATGCCGGAAACAATGAGTTTTGAACGACGAGCACTGGTAACCAGATACGGAGCCGAAGTGGTCATCACACCCGGCTCAGGCGATATGGATGGCGCAAAACAGCGGGCGCAGGAGATCGTAAAAAAGAATGCAAATTGCATTGAGTTAAAGCAGTTTGACAATCCAGCTAATCCAGAAGCGCATCGACAGACCACAGGGCCAGAAATAGTAAAAGCAACAGGAGGAAAGATAACGGCTTTTGTGTCGGGAGTAGGGACAGGTGGGACAATTACGGGTGTAGGCGAAGTACTCAAGGCAGAAGTGCCAGATGCAAAAGTGATAGCTGTTGAGCCTGCAGGTTCGGCTGTATTGAGTGGTAAAAGCCGGGGTCCTCACGCGATCGAGGGAATTGGAGCGGGATTTATTCCATCAATTTTAAATTGTAATATACTGGATGAGGTAATCACAATAGAAGATCGCGAGGCATTTGACATGACGGAAACTCTCGCGCGAGAAGAGGCACTATTGGTCGGAATTTCTTCGGGGGCAAATGTACTGGCAGCCCGGCGCGTGGCCCAGAGACTTTCGAGCGATGACGTAGTCGTAACAGTGCTGTGTGATACGGGAACCCGATACTTCAGTATTGAAGAATATTTTCGGCGCGACGAAGTACAAAATGTAAATGCGCTTCTATAGGGAAATGAAGGTATGAATCTGAGCGGAAAAGAGCGATCATTTGAAGCGCAATTTCGCAAAAAACTCTCTATCTGGCCCAAAGAAAGTCCCTGGCCAGGCATTGGGGTATGTGTAATCTTGTCGTGGGCAGCAATATATTTAAACACATTGCCTTTTCCTCCGTTTACACTGTCCTCGGGCCAACATCCCCTGAGCGCAGTATTACTGGCATTGTTATTGGGCATGCTATTGTGCAATGTGATGCCGTCAACAGCAAAATTAAAGCCCGGTATAGATACAGTGGTGCAAAAGTGGCTGCCCGTTGGAATTGTGCTCCTGGGTGCGCGGTTGGATTTTTACGATTTGATTCGCGTCGCAGTACAGGTCCTGATTGGTGCGGCCGTGTTAATTGCAATAATTGTTATATTCACCCATCTAATATCGCGCTGGCTTAACATCGAAAAAAAAATGGGGCTATTGATTGGTGTGGGCACAGGGGTTTGCGGAAGCTCTGCCATTGTAGCCCTCGCGCCCCTGATCAAAGCCAACAACGAAGACATAACGTATTCAGTTGGCGTGATCAATCTGCTGGGCGTAGTGGCGATGCTGCTATTTCCCGTGGTTGGATCTCTGGAAATGCTGGATGCAGAAGTATATGGCATCTGGTGTGGATTGGGCATTCACGCAACACCACAGGTAATTGCCGCGGGATTCGCGCATGCAGGAGATGGGCAGACAGCGGGGGAAATGGCGACAATTGTAAAACTGGTGCGCATCTCACTTTTGGGACCTGTCGTATTTGTGCTGGGAGCGTGGTTTGCTTATACGCAGCGACAGGCGATTTATATCGATGAACCAGTGCGTTATTCCAGGCTGGTCCCGGGTTTTGTCGTGTTATTTCTGGCAATGGCACTGCTGCGAACCCTGGGCTTTTTGCCAGAAGTGACATTACATTTATCTGAACAATTTGTGTTTGGTGCAGGCGACCGGCATATAGACCTATCTGGCTTATTGAGCCAGAGCGGCAAGTGGATTATTACGTGCGCGATGGCCGGAGTTGGATTATCTACGGCATTTGCTGCAATGAAAGCCGGCGGTATAAAACCGGTGATATTGGGTGTCTTATCAGCTATCGCTCTGGCATTGCTGGGGTTGGGTGTTGCACAATTATAAAAACAAGCCCCGAATTTATCAAACATCCGGGGCTTTGATCCAACAATCGGCAGATTAATTCTCAGGAACCTGGCAGCAACTGGGCAACTTTGCATACGCATCGGCATCGGCCTTTTTGTCATTAGCCGCATAACCCACCTTCACAACGGCCTGCTCCAGAGCGGGAACACTGGTCACCTTGTCATCAAACGTCACCTTCGCTGTTTTCGCATCCAGATTGACTTCCACACTCTCAACACCATCAACCTTTTTCAGGGCTTCCTCTATGGTATGCGAACACATAGCGCACTGCATCGTTGCCAACTTCACCTCGACAGTCGTCGCCTCCGACTTTGACGAACAGCCAACCCATCCCGCCATGCCTATCGCTGTCGCGCCAATGACCAATAATGCAAAAATACGAGACTTCATAATATACCTCCTGATAAGTGAATAACTTTGGGGTTTACATCGGGTGGGTTAAAAACCCACCCCTACGTCTTGCCTTTCATCTGCGTCTATCTGCGTCCATCTGCGGATACCCTTCTCTCTTTCCACAACGCATAAATCGCCGGAATCACCAACAGCGTCAAAATCGTCGATGACACCATCCCCCCCACCATAGGCGCAGCAATGCGCTTCATCGCCTCGGACCCCGTACCCGTTGACCACATAATCGGCAACAGCCCCATCATCGTTGAAAACACCGTCATCAACTTAGGACGCACCCGCTCCACAGCACCGGACATCACCGCCTGATTTAAGTCCGCCAGCGTCAAAACATCGCCATTCTCACGTCTAAGACTATCATAAGCCTGATCCAGATAAATCAGCATCACCACCCCCGTCTCGGCAGCCAATCCCGCCAGCGCGATAAACCCAACCCCCACGGCAATACTCATATCGTAATCCAAAATATACATCAACCATATCCCGCCGACCAGAGCAAAGGGCAGAGAAAGCATCACAATCGCGGTCTCAGCCACATTTCTAAAATTCAGATACAACAGCACAAAAATGATCGCCAGCGTCACGGGCACCACAACCTTCAGCTTCTTCTCTGCCCGCAACATATATTCATACTGACCGCTCCAGATCGCGGTGTACCCGGGTGGCATCTGAACCTGCTCCAACACCGCCTGTTGCGCCCGCGCGACATAAGTTCCCACATCCACGCCTTCAATATCGACATAGACCCACGCATTTAACCGCGCATTCTCGCTCTTAATACCCGGTGGACCCTTCCGAATATGAAGATCTGCCAACTGCCCAATGGGAATCTGCGCCCCCATCGGCGTGGGCACCAGCACGCGCCGAAGCGCGGGCAAATTGTCGCGTAACTCCCTCCCATAACGCAAATTCACCGGATAGCGCTCCAAACCCTCCACAGTATGGGTGATATTCATCCCGCCCAATGCAGACATAATAACATCCTGCACATCCCCAACCGTCAGCCCATAACGCGCAGCAGCCTGTCTATCGATCTCAAAATCCAGATAATTGCCACCTGCTGCGCGCTCGGCAAACACACTCAGCGTACCCGGCAAATCGCGCACCACCGTCTCGATTTTCTCACCCAACATCTGCAATGTCTCCAGATCATCCCCCACCACCTTGATACCCACAGGCGTCTTAATACCCGTTGAAAGCATATCGATGCGCGTCTTAATCGGCATAGTCCACGCATTTGTCAATCCCGGAAATTTCACCGCCTGATTCAACTCCCGAATTAATTTTTGAGGCGTCATGCCTTCTCGCCACTCGGACTCGGGCTTGAGCATAATCGTCGTCTCAATCATCGACAACGGCGCCGGATCTGTCGCAGTCTCCGCCCGACCAATCTTGCCAAATACGTGTTCAACTTCGGGAAAAGTGCGAATGATTTTATCCGTCTGTTGCAACAGCGCCCGCGCCCTCGTAATCGATATCCCCGGCAATGTCGTGGGCATATACAACAGATCGCCCTCGTACAGAGGCGGCATAAATTCCGATCCAATTTTTTCCATAGGAAACAACGCGTCCAACTTCACCAGTGCCTTATAAGTCAAACTCTGCGGTCGATCGGAAAAACGCGACACCACAATATCCCGAAAAGGAAACACCGTCACAAACAACACCAGCCCGCCCAACGCCACAGTCATCACCCGATGTCGCAGCACCCAATCAATCACGGGCCGGTACAGATAGATCAACACGCGACTGATGGGATTCTGTGCCTCAGACCGAATTTTGCCGCGCACAAAAAAAGTCATCAGCACCGGCACAACCGTAATCGCCAAAAATGCCGCCGCCGCCATAGCATAAGTTTTGGTATATGCGAGCGGCTTAAACAACCGTCCCTCCTGCGCCTCCAGTGTAAAAACCGGCAAAAACGACAGCGTAATAATCAACAGCGAAAAGAACAGCGCCGGTCCCACCTCTTTCGAAGCGGCAATAATCATCTCACTATGCGACTTTGTCCCGCCATCGCGTTCCATATGCTTGTGCGCATTTTCGATCATCACAATAGCGGCATCCACCATCGCCCCAATAGCAATAGCAATGCCTCCAAGAGACATAATATTCGAATTGACGCCCTGGTGATACATCGCGGCAAACGCAATTAAAATCCCCATCGGCAACGTGAAAACAGCCACAAAAGCACTGCGAAAATGGAGTAAAAAAACAATACACACCACAGCCACTATCGCGATCTCTTCAATCAGCTTTTTTTGCAAATGATCAACCGCGCGCAGAATAAGTGCCGAGCGATCGTAATTGGCGACCACCACTACGCCCTCCGGAAGACCGGGTTTGAGCGATTCCATCTTCTCTTTCACCCGATCAATAACTTTGAGCGCATTTTCCCCATACCGCATCACCACAATACCCCCCACCACCTCCCCCTCGCCATTCCACTCGGCCAATCCCCTTCTAAGCTCTGGCCCCACCTGCACAGTAGCAACATCTTTTACGCGAATCGGCGTACCGTGTTCATCCACGCCCAGGGCAATCTGCTCAATATCTGCCACAGAACGGATATACCCCAACCCGCGCACCATAAATTCCGTCTCTGCCAGCTCGACCAATCGCCCTCCCACATCGCTATTGCTGCGCTGAATCGCCGTCCGAACCTTCTGCAAAGGAATATTGTATGCCAGCAAGCGATTGGGATCCACAACCACCTGATACTGCTTCACAAACCCACCCACAGACGCCACTTCCGACACACCCTGCACACTGCTCAACTCATATCGCAAATACCAATCCTGAATCGACCTCAACTCTGAAAGATCATGTCTTCCAGTCGTATCCAGCACCGTATATTGATAGACCCAGCCCACACCCGTCGCATCTGGTCCCAGCTTTGGCGTTACCCCCTGCGGCAATCTATCAGACGCGGAATTAAGATACTCCAACACCCGACTGCGCGCCCAATACATATCCGTTCCATCCTCAAAAATCACATATACATAAGAAATGCCAAAAAACGAATATCCCCGCACCGTCTTTGCATAAGGCACGGACAACATCGCCGTCGTCAGCGGATACGTCACCTGATCTTCCACCACCTGCGGTGCCTGACCCGGATATTCGCTAAACACGATCACCTGCACATCCGACAAATCGGGAATCGCATCCAGTGGCGTATTCAGCATCGCGTACACCCCCCATCCAATCACCATCAAAGTAGCGATCACCACCAGGAACCGATTCTCGACACTCGCTTCAATAATTCGATTTAGCATCGCGTTCCAGCCTCCTCAAAATGCGCGCCTCAATGTCCACCATGTTTCATAGGATCTCCAAGCATCCCCGCCAGTGCAGCCTTTAAATTGCTCTCTGAATCGATCAAAAATTGCGCCGAAGTCACAATCTGATCCCCCGGATTTAGCCCGTGCATGACCTCATAGCCATCCTCAGTCTCGACCCCGATGTGAATCTCGCGCGGCTCAAACCTACCGTTTCCGTGAGCCATCACAACAACCCTGCGCGTCCCCGAATGAATCACCGCCTGCGCGGGTATCACAACCCCCTCACGCGACACCTCGGGACGAATTACCACATCGGCATACATATCCGGTTTAAGCGCACCATCTGCATTGTCAAAAACCATCCGCACCTGCACCGTGCGCGTCTTTTCATTCATAAACGGAAAAATATAATCCACTTTTCCCTCAAATTGCTCGCCCGGCAAATAAGACAGCGACACCTCTGCGCGCTGCCCTTTGGAAATCCACGGCATCTCGTATTCGTACACATCCGCATAAATCCACACCACCGACAGATCCGCAATGCGATACAAATGTTGACCCGACCTGATATACGCCCCCTCCAGCACATCTTTGTGCGTCACAATCCCCGAACGAGGAGCCAGAATGGGCATTGTTCGTCCAACCTGTCGCGTCTTTTCCAACTCCGCAATCTGACCCGCCGAAATATCCCAGTACAGCAACCTTTGCCTCGCAGCAGCGAGCAAATCTTCGGCACTTTGCGCCACATCTCGATCCACACCACCGCGCATTCTCTCCGCATAATCCAGAGCCGTCAAATACTCCTCTTGCGCCGCGACCAGTTCCGGACTGTAAAGCGCGAGCAAAGGCTGCCCCTTTTTCACCCACTGACCGGTATAATCCACATACAACTGCTCAACCCATCCGGCGACCTTGCTATTTACATCCATAATCCGCGTCTCGTCATAATCCACCCTGCCCACCGCGCGCACTGTGCGCTTCAAAGACTGCTTTTCCACCACCATTGTCTTCACACCAATATTCTGAATCGTCACAGGATCAATCTGCACGCTTCTATCCTGAACTGACGACGCATCAGCCTCTTTCACCACCAGATCCATACCACAGATTGGACAAGACCCGGGCTTATCCGACACCACCGTCGGATGCATCGGACAAATATATGTCTCCAACGCCTGCATCTTATGACCGTGCCCACCATCCACCTCCTTCACCACCAGATCCATACCGCAAATGGGACAACTGCCCGGCTTATCCGACACCACCGTCGGATGCATCGGACAAATATATGTCTCCAACGCCTGCATCTGCTCTGTATGCGTATCTCCCGCAATCCAGACCCCGCCAACAAATCCCGCGATCAATCCCGCGATCAATACTAAAATTGGAAAGAGATATTTCATGTCACAACTCCTTGTTAAACGGACAGGCACAGAGCCTGCTCCGACCTCAGACCTAATGTCCCACCGCCGCCGCCAGATCCGCCACCCGTTTTTCATGCTCAATCACATGTCGATAATGTGCGATCTCAAAATTCAACAGCGTCATCTGATTGTCCAACAACGTCAAAAAATCCACCTTATCCACCCGATAACCCGACAATGCCGACGCCAGCGACTGCTCTGCCTGAGGCAACATCGCAGTGCGAAACAACTCGGCGCTTTCCCGGTGTTGTCTTGCCTCAATAATCAGACGCTGAATCTCGTAGTGAATCTGCTCGCGTTCAGCGACCTTTTGAGCCTCAGCCTCTCGCAAATTAGCCCGCGCTTCTGCAATCTGCTGGCGTTGCTTGCGCCCGCCAAACACGGGCAATGGAATACCTATACCAACAGATATAAAATCGCTTCCTATCACCGGATCATTAGCCGCAGACACGCGCTGACGATACCCCAAACTCACCGTCATATCCGGCCAAAGATTTCTTCCTGCAACCTCAACCTCTGCTTGCCACATCAAAATCGATTGATCCATTGCCTTCAGGGATGGATGTCCCTCATCGGCAAGCACTTGCAAGGCATCAACCGTCAGTGGCACGCTCGAAAGACCAATAGTATCTGGCGGCGCACCCAGAGGACTTTGCGGAGACCGATTCAACACCAGATTTAAACGCGCCTCTGCCAATTGTTTTTTAGCCCGAAGCGCAATCAACTCCGTATCCAGTGCCGACAGCGAAACCTGGGCTTTCAACACATCCTGTTGCAACCCTTTTCCAACGGCGTATTTCGTGCGGGCAATGCGAACAAGGTCTTGCAACAACACCCGATTCTTTTCCATAATAGCAATAGCACGGGTCACATAAGCCAGATCAAAAAAAGGCTGCTTGACCGCATTGGCAATAGCCAATTCTCGGTCGCGCAACAGCCAGGCAACAGACTCTGAGGCAAACTGGGCCGATTGCTCGCGCGCCCACTGTTTTCCCGGCAAAGAAAACTTCTGGCTAAGCACAAATTGATTTCCGCTCATCGGCGTACTGCTCAAATTGAAGTCGCCCAACGGCACATTGCTCACCTCAAAGCGAAAAGACGGATCTTCCAATGCCCCCGCCTGCGGAATTTTCGCTTCAAAAGCAGCCAACCGCGCCCGCAAAACCGACAAATTGGGATTATTTTCCACAGCCTCCTGAATCAGCGCATCCAGATCCAGTTCATCTGCCCGCACAGGCAAAATAGATATACCCATGAGACATAGTCCGATCATGGCTCGGATAGCATACACAAGCCACCTCCAGAGAATCTATATTTAGTATTTAAAAAGGAAAAAGTCCGCAAAACATGCGGCAGAAAAAACGACAATCGGGAACAATTTGTACACACCTATCCCCAAATGCCATTCAAGCACAGGAAGGAAAAATCAGATGAGAAATGCTGCGTGGAGAAGATACAGATCGGGCGGTGATCGCAAAGCTCTCTGGCGATCATCCACCATAAAAGGAAGGAAATCACTCTGGGAAAGAACAACCGAGGGATACAACGTCACACAAGTCAAATCCAACTTTGGATTTTGCCATTCACCGGGCAAAACAGCCAGATCGCGCGCCGGCATCTCTCGATCAACTGTCGCCTCTTTGCTACAACAGCAATCTTTCATCTCTGCCGCAGCATGACACTCTGGCATCGAAGCCTGATGCGCCCAACACAGACAGGGCGCAACCATTCCTATAAGCGTCAGCGAGACAATACAAATGTGAGCAAAACGTCGCAAAAAATATCCTCTATTTCTACCTGAGCTATATTTCCCTTAGCTCAGGCCATTTAATTTTTTTTTCGGTCAAAGAATCACAAAGTATTAATCCACCCTGTGCAGCAATTTGTTCAAGCGTTAAATCGGTTAAGACCGGTGCAATATTATTTATCAGGTCACCATGTATGAGTTCGACATTATCCTTTGTGTGTCGATCTACAGAAATCTTCGCTGGAATCCAAGATTCATCATACATCTGTTTGAGTTTCTCGGCAGTTTCTGTTGATAAGCTGAATGTTTCCTGGTTATGAGAAATATTGCGATGAATCACTATCCACGGGTCTTCAGATCGCCACCTGGGAGGTTCCTGAGACTGGAACAGATGCATTGCCCTTTCCTTAAGGGCTTTATACTCTCTTATCTCCTGGCCCTTTAAGCCATAAGTGATTTCAAATCTAACGGCGATATCTTGATCAAAGTCGGCAAAGGGTACATTTTTCTCTTGAAAATGGTCTTCTATATCGCTCTCCATTTGGTCAAGGAAGTCTTGGATGTACTCTTGATCAAGACCTTCCTTGCCAACTATATCGACAAAACTGAGAACTGAATTGCCTCCCGGCACTAAATCTACAGATTCCGCGATTAGTTTGCCTGGATTCTCATAGGCGATCTGGTCAATGATATTTTTATTGTCTTTCATATCTTCGGGAAGTTCAAGCTCCCTGTGCTGGTAGAGAAAAGAATTGATACCGACCTCGACCTTCTCACCTCTTATTCGTCGCACTCTGTGAGTTGTGAGATACATCAGGCCGCCTCCCTAAACGTGCGAACTGGTGTGCTGGAATTGGAAACTCTATAGACTTCTTCATCAACCCAACCGCTATGCGGTAAAGTTGCTCTGGCGTCGCGAATTAGAGACTTCGCCCCTTCGCTGTATAGTAGCTGCTGCTCTTCTTCGCTCAATTCATACCACACCACATCCATGTCCTCTAATATCGACTCTTCTTCCTCAGAATCAAATCCTGCATGTTGCCAGCGGATATGAATGAGATCGTGTTCTAAAGAACGATATCGCTCGAAAGCTTCACTCATGACATTTCACCCAATCTTCTCTGGTGCTATGTAAATTCTGCTCATATTCTTCGAACAAACAGGACTTCGATGGTTCAATAAGCGCGTGATTTGGTTTATCTCTACGCAGGGCTAAAGAAGTAGAAGGTAAGTCAACGACTTGAAAAGAAAAAATAGGATGGCGTCCTCTGCCACCTAGAGATTCAGGCAATCTGTGGTTCGGTAGTTGTCTATAATCATCAGGTGTTACAGACATCCCGCCTGTCTTTGGATGTACTTGTCCTTGAATATCAATATGAATATCGGGGTGTCTTTCCCCAATGCGAACTCCTAATGCCCTTGCCGACCTTTCCACGAGAGGTTTACCATCAGAATCCTCTTTCATTGCCCGGAAAACAATCTCAGGGATTCTCTGCATTCAATATCCTAACTGATGTTACGCAGTTTATCAAAAAATATTTCATTTTACCACAATATCTTGTATATCTCTTAAAAATAAATCACAAGATATAGAGTCGCTAAGTAACATCAAACCCTAAATTAAAAAAGTGCTACCAAGATCAACACGATCACCAATAAAGCCAAAAGACATAGTGCTAAAAATATCGGGAGAAAATATCAATATGACTAGGCCCCACAATAAAGACATATCAGGATTAATCGCATCAAATATAAACACAACCAAAACTGTAAGTATCAGGTATATCAAACCTGCTGGCGAAAAAATAAATTCCAAGAAATCACCAAGGCCCTCAGTCGTAGATGAATCCTTGTTTCTCGTTTTATTATCTGCATCTATGGTTTGGCGATCTCGGATTCCCTGTACGAAGTCTCGAGTTTGCTTTGTGGTGGGAGACCAACGACCGTGGGGTCTTCCAGAAAGACCATCTTTATAGTCTTCATCTGACATAATTCGAGTGTTCCTTTAGATAAGCGCAGGATGGAAACGTCCTTTCAAAAAAATAGCCAAAAGCGCTTATTTCGTCAAGAGACACATATCTTTTTTACCACCACCCGCGACGTCGGCCTCGTCGCCCGCGGTCATTTTCCCGGTCTTCGGGCGTCTCGCCAATCACAATATCAAAATTTGCCGTCAATTCGCCAACCTCAGACCCGGGCAAAGGCTTAAACGGCACGGACAACAAATCGTGAGATGCGCGACCAGTATTCCTGAAAATAGAATCCCACTTATTGTCCGGATTGTCTTTCACGTACATCTGCGACGTCAAAAGCCGGTGCCCATTTTTATTAATCGCAAAATGAATATGAGCGGTTCGCGACCCCCCGTACCGCACGGGCTTAATCGTCCGAAAGCGGTATTCACCCGTAGATCCCGTCTCAAAACGCCCAAAACCCTGAAAATTCGTGTCTCGCCTATTCTGCCGCGGAGCCCCGGTATGAATATAAACCCCATTGCTATCGACCTGCCAGATCTCCACTATGGCATTCTTTACGGGATTGGCATTCACATCCAGAACGCGCCCGGTCAAATGCGTAATCTCTCCCACTGCGGGCGTAATCGCATCGTTGATTATCACGAGATCATTATCGACATCCAGCGGCATCTTATTCGGATAATATGGCCCCTCGGTTTGCCGGGGTGTAAGCGTCAGTTGCTCGGCAAAAACCCCTGGTGTCACAAAAACCGCCGCACCCAATGCAGCGGACTGATACAGAAAACGTCGGCGATTAACAGACATCACAACCTCCATTGCATAAAATTTTCTACGTTAGATAATCAAGCTCAATATAGGCAATCTGAATAAAAAAACACTAAGGTCGAATCTCCACGTACCGCTCCAGGCGTGCGACTTCGCCATCATCGACATACTTGCCAATCTCGCGCCGGAACCGTTCCATACTCGAATACGGACGGTACTCCTCAAACTCGTGTGCCATCCGCTTTCCCACACCGGGAATGGCGAGGATCTCCTCCTCAGTAGCCGTATTCAAGTCGATAGGCACAAAAACATACTGCTCCATCCGCGCAACCTCGGTATCATCTACATACTTACCCATCTCACGGCGCCATTGGGCAATAGCCGTATAAGGACGGTACTCCTCAAACTCGTGCGCCATCCGCTTTCCCACGCCAGGCACCAGAAGAATCTCCTCCTCGCTGGCAGTATTCAGATTAAGCGGAATGAACATCTGAACGTAGAGCTTCTCGACCTCCTCCTGACCGAGATGCTGTGACACGACCGGGTGCAATGCTACCATACCGAGGAACGGGCGCTGCGCTACAATCGCGTCAGCGAGTTCTTTACTCATAAGGGCGCCGAGTTCATCGGATCCTGCGAGATTTGGATTGACGACCACCGCGCTACTCGCGGCTTCTTCCGTGGGAGCGTCGGAGACAGGTGTCTCATCCACGTTCGACCCACCACAACCCCAGAGCATCGCAAAACACACGAGCAGCACCGCCGTGTTGATAAACTTCACGCTTCTACCGCAAATATTCATGTTCCCTCCTGAGAATTTCTCACTTCACCAGCCCGCAAGCCGGGGTGGCGAAAACAAACCGCTAAACCGAGCAACCCGAGAAGTGTCATCGTCCCTGGTGCCAGCGACGGGGTGGCACCGCCCAAAGCTTCCCAAATGAGTTCAAGCCCGCCGCGGGATGGATACATCTCCAACTCGAACTCGACATTTCCCTTGTAGTGAAGCCACTGACCGACAAAGCCCGAAACAACGAACAGCACCATCACAATCTGAAAAACGCGGACACTCGCCACGCCAGGCGCGACAAAGAGCCAGCCGGCGCACGGAAGTGCCGCCACAAAGAGCACGAGGGGCACCCACTGCCAGAAATCCTCCATATGCTCGAGAAGAACAAGCTCGGCTCCCGTGCCGACGATTCCCATTATCAAAATAGCGAGAACAAAACGCCGAAGCGTATCGGCGTCTCCCCGCCAAGACCGTTGAGTTGATATATCCAAAACGCATTCCTATTTTTTAATCACTAATCCTTAGACCACCCAATACACCAGAACGTTCCCACCTATCATCTCCCATCTAAACGTTTTGATTTTTTTTCTTGGGAATTATATTTACGCATCCTCAATATTCATTTCACAAGGAGACCACAATGAAAAAACAACCCTTCACCAGCAAACGCGGCAACATCCCCAAATTCCCCTACTCCCAGGCCATAATCTACGGCGACCTCATCTTCATCTCTGCCCAACCCCCGGTCGATCCGGAAACCGATGAAATTGTCGGAGACGATATCAAAACGCAAACCCGATGCATTCTCACCAACATATCGGGCATACTCGAAGACGCGGGAACATCGCTCGACAACGTCCTGAAAGTAACCGCCATCCTCAAAGATCGCTCTCTTTTTTCGGACTTCAACGACGCCTACGCCGAATTTTTCCCCGAAAACGCCCCCACGCGCACCCCCATCTTCGGCGATACCGGCGCACACCTCATACTCCTCGATGTCATTGCAGGAATGAAGTGAGAAGTGAGAAGGAAGAAGGCCCCGCCCAACCACCCAAAGGCAGGTGCATCATCCCCTTCACACTTCATCCTTCACACTTCTATAAATCGCCAACTTACTCCCCACGCGAATTGCCTGCAACATATTCACGGCTTTAGCGATACCTTTGCCCGCGATATCATAAGCCGTACCGTGATCCACAGACGCCCGCACAATCGGCAAGCCCAGGGTCACATTGACAGCCTCGTCAAACGCCACCAGCTTTGCGGGCACATGGCCTTGATCGTGATACATCGCCACCACCCCGTCGTACAGCCCATTGTAGGCCTTCAAAAAAGTCGTATCCGCAGGCAGCGGACCTTCAACGCACCAGCCCTTATCCAGAGCCTTTTCAACAGCCGGACGCACGATCTCCGCGTCCTCGCTACCAAACAAGCCATTTTCGCCCGCGTGTGGATTTAACCCGCATATTGCAACCCTGGGATCTAACTTTCCCATGCCGATAAGCACATCGCGGGTCAACCGAACAGTATCGTAAATCAAATCGACCGTAAGCCTGTCTGGAACCTCGTGCAACGCAATATGCCCCGTCACATGCGACACAGTCAGGCGGTCAGATGCCAGCATAAGATGTGCGCGTCCTGCACCTGATTTCTCAGCCAGCAACTCCGTATGACCCGCAAAGGAATAACCCGCCAGATTCATTGCCTCCTTATTCAAAGGCGCCGTCACAATACCGTCAATGCGATCCGCCATCGCCAGATCAACCGCGCGAATCACCCACTCAGCCGCTACTCTTCCCGCCTCGCAACACACCTCGCCCATAGCAATCTGATCCACATCCACATCCACCGGACACCAGACATCAACACACCCAAATTCAAACGCACCATCTTCGGGTCGCGCCACAACCCGCACATCCAGTCGCACACCGGCCATAGCCATATCGCGCTTCAAAATGGCGGGATGCCCAATAACCAGTGGTCTGCACACGCGATAGCTTTCCTCATGTGCCAGAGCCTTCAAAATCACTTCCGGTCCTATACCACACGGATCGCCCATCGTAATACCCATCAGCGGGCGTTTGTCTAAATCGTCTTTCTCAAGCATAATAAATCCAACAAAAAAGTGGCGGTCTCAAAACCGCCACAATCGTTACTTCTTCTTTTTTGCTTGCCACCTTACCAGCAAGGCGGTAAGCCCACACAGGCCCGTTACTACGATCATGCCAATGACTGTTTCCATTACTCATCCTCTCAATCATCAATCATCGTCAGCCGTATCATAAGCCTCATCCCTCGCGCGAGCGGCAAATACACTCGCGCTCAAACGCCGAATCGCCAGACGCAAATCGTCGAGCAAGGTATAAAACAGAGGCACAACCAGCAACGTCAGGAATGTCGAGGCCAACAGCCCGCCCATCATCGTGCGTCCCAAAGGCGCATAAGACGTACCCATTGCATTGCTATCGCCCACAGCCATGGGCAACAAGCCAAAGACCGTTGTAAACGTCGTCATCAAAATGGGGCGAAAGCGATTGTGCCCCGCTTCCATAATGGCATCAAAGCGATTCATGCCATCGGCACGCAAGCGATTGACCATATCCACCAGCACAATCGCGTTATTCACCACCACACCGATCAACACAATCACCCCCACAGACGCCATCCTATCCATGGGCGTGCCTGTCAAATACAGCGTCCAGTAAACACCCAAAAAAGAAAATGGAATTGAAAAAAGCACTGAAAACGGCAAAATAAACGACTCGAACAAAACGCCCATCAACAAAAACACACATATCACCGCCATCACAATTCCCAGCCGCTCAGAGGCTTCGTCCTCTCTAAGTTGCTTGAAACTCTCTCCCTTGTCCCACGAATACCCGCGGGGCAACTCGAGACCATCCATCACTTTGTCAATCTCCTCGGCCAGACCCTTAATATCTGCACGCGTCGTATAAGCCCTGACACGCAACTTGACCTTGCCATCGTACCGCGCAATGCGCCCCATCCCCCGCGAGACCTGGAAGAAGGCGACTTCGCTCAAAGCCACTTCTGTACCATCGTCGGTCTCAAACGGAAAATTGCGCAACTGATTCAAATTTTGTCGGTCTGTCCTATCCAGAAAAAGCCGCACCCGCACCTCGCCGTCATCGGACTTAAAACGGGGCAACGACACCCCTTGCAGACCATAAGAGATATAGCGCGCAACATCCCGTACAGAAATCCCAAGTCGTTTCGCCCGCTCCCGATCAATCACGACCCGCACCTCGTCATCGGCAAGTTCCAAATCTGTATCAACACCGACGAGAGACGGGATCTGTCGCAAGCGTCGCTCCACCTCATCGACGAGACTGACCAGGACCTCGGTATCATCGCCTTCCAGATAAATCGACACGCCCGGATCACTACCACCGCCCTCATTGCGAGCCCCTTCCACGGAATGCCGCACACCCACATATCTGGGCATATTTTTGCTAATATCTTCCGCGACTTCAGCCCGTTCCATGGGTCCAGCAACGGGTATCCCCAGAGCACTGCGCGTATTTTTGTACGCCACGTACCACCACGGATCATCGCTCCTGGCCGGCATATACAAGCTCAGATTACCGTAGCCAGGTCGGTAGTAAACGCGCAGGGTTTCATAGCCGTATTTTTCACGCCGCGCCTCCAGAAATTCCTCAACCTCCCCCACAATATCCTCGGTTTCTTCTGGCGAAAAGTGACGCGGCAACCTCAACCGCACATCCAAATCGTTAAATGCGCCACCGCGGTGGCGGTCTGCGCGCTTCAGATTATCCAGGGGATACATCGTCGTTGCCGCAAGTGCCAGCGCGATCAATACCGCGTCCCTCCGGTGTCTCAATGTCCAGTTCAACATGCGCTCATAAATTCCTCGCGCCTTCACAATAATTTTGGGATTGGGACGCACCCGACCTTTGCCCAATCGCACAGATGCCAGGGGAATAAATAACAGCGCCACAAATAGCGACCCCACCAGAGCCACCCCAACCGGAACGCCCAGACGCGTCATGTAAAAAGTCATAAACATATTGCCGCTAAACAACATCATAGGCAAAAACACCACCACCGTCGTAAACGTCGCCATAGTAATGGCCTGCCCCACCTCACTCGCGCCAAAGATAGCGGCATCTTCAGGCGCCTCGCCATTTCCCCGCCGGCGATAAATATTCTCCAAAATCACAATGGCATTATCCACAACCAGCCCAATCCCAACCATAAGTCCCATCATAGTCACCACATTGAGCGACCAGCCGACAAAATACAACGCGGTCATCGCAATCATCACACACAGCGGAATAGCCAAAGTAATAATGGCCGTCATCCGCACGGTACGCAAAAAGAACAACAACACCAGCGCGGCAAACAGCCCGCCCCAAAGCCCGGTTTCCCGAAGATTGCGAATCGATTCCTTGACAAAAAATCCCTGATTGAACATCACTTGAAACGACACCTGCCCGGCCATGTGCGGATCTTCTTCGATAGCTTTCAATTTTGCCACAACCCGATCGGTCACATCCGCGACATTTGCACCCGATTCCTGTCTGATGCCAAAACTCATACCTCTTTTGCCATCAATGCGCTGCGTCCACGACTTTTCGGGCACCTCGAAAACCACCGAAGCCACATCGCCCAGGCGCACCTTGCCTGCCCGCGATTGAATCTGGATATTTTCAATTTCCCGCAACGTGACATACTGCGCCAGCGACCGCACGTAAAATTTCTTTGTGCCTTCGCGCACATAGCCCCCGGCAAGCGCGAAATTGTCGCTCCTCAAGGTCGAAACAATCTCGCCAATGCGCACACCGCGCGCCCTCATGCGCTCTTGATCCACCTCCACCATCACTTCCTTGCGATCTGCGCCAAATATATCCACACGCCCAACCCCATCCACGCGCTCCAGAGGATACTGCACAAAGGTCTCGATAAACTGAAAGGGTTCTGTAATGTCCGAGTCAATCGACACAGCCACATACATAACAGACTTCGAATCCTGATCGTATTTGTGAATACGCACCTCGTCTCGCGCCTCTTCTGGCAACAAGGGCTTGAGGCGCTCGAGCCGATCCGAAACCTGATTGTACGCAACCACCATATCTGTATATTGGCGAAATTCCATATGCACGCGCACGCCCCGAGAACTGTAGCTACGCAGGGTCTTAATACCCTTTACAGTACGCAGCGTCTCTTCCAGCGGCAGGGTAATCTGTTGCTCGGTCTCCTGCGGAGAGGCATTGCGAAACCCAACAGACACAGCCAAAAATGGCGGCGTCAAACCATCGGGCATCATCTCGACGGGCATACGCACATACGCCACCGCCCCCAGTACCAGTAGTGCAACAAGGCACATGGTAACGGACACGGGTCGCAACACCGAAATACGCGGCAAAAGAGAAGATTTGGGATTCATGGCAAATTCAGTTGTCAGTTGTCAGTTGTCAGTGATTAGACGTAGGGGCGGGTTTCCCAACCCGCCTGTAATGCGAAACAAATAACCCTTAATTATCGAAGATTTGCACAGATTTGGCAAACAAAGTTTGCGATGCCCTATCATATAAATTAAACTTATCTCTGCTAATTTAAGTTGCATTCTAATATACGGAATACATACATTATAGGGAATTTGGCTATCCCCTCCGAAGAGAAAACGCCTAAATCTCCTCATTAACCCAGGAGCATGCCATGCCTGACCAGATTGCAGAATTGCGCGTATCCAACGACGCGATCAACGATTCGGAAGAGTTGCGACGGCGCATCCGAGAAGAGGGATATATCTTCTTCCGCAAATTGCAAAACCCGGACAAACTCTGGGATTTGCGGCGACAAATGCTCAACAAAATGACACCCTGGCTCGTCGAGGGAATCGACCCCATAGATGGCATTGCCGATATTTCCAGGCAATGTACCGAAGGCGACCCCGAATACACCGACGTATATCACGAAGTGTACAAACTCGAAGCCTTTCACCGCATTGCCCATGAACCAGAAGTACTCGACCTGCTCGAAAAAGTAATGGACGGCTCTGTTTTCCCGCATCCGCACAAAGTCGCTCGCCTGTGGTTTCCCAAATACACGGCGCACACCACACCGATTCACCAGGACTTTGTCCACTTTCAGGGCAACTTCGACACCTACACCTGCTGGGCACCTGTAGGCGACTGCCCCATTGAACTCGGTGGCCTCGCCGTACTGCCCGGCTCTCACAAAATCAATGCCGTGATGAACCACCACTTCTCCCTCGGCGCGGGCGGCCTGTGCATCCACACCGACGAATTGAAAGGCCAATGGCACAGCACCAACTACGAAATCGGCGATACCCTCATCTTTCCCGCACTCACAGTACACCAGGCTCTACCAAATCTCACCGAAGACCGCCTTCGCGTATCCCTCGACAACCGCTATCAAAAACTCGGCGATACCCTATCTGAACACATGCTCGAACCCCATCTGAACATCTTTAACAATCTCACCTGGGAAGACGTGTACAAAGACTGGGAAACCGAAGACCTCAAATATTACTGGCAAAACCAGGACAATCGCATCATACCCCGCGACCACAGCTATTCGGAGAAAGGTTTTGCAGAAGCCCTCGAACTGGCTAAAACCGGAGATAAACGCGCACATCTTGCTATGAATCGCGCCATACGACGCGATCCCAACTCACCTCAGGCTCAAGCTGCCAGAAAAGCTCTGGCATTTGCGTAATCGACAGTATTCCACACAACGCTTTTTCTCCAGGGAGGTTTCTATTTTTAGGCATGGCTTTTATCGAGACAGTATTTTCACACAACGTTTTTCAGGAGGACCGGTGATGAAACACATCCGCATTATAGTTGTCATAGCTCTTGCCGCAGGACTGATGTGGAACTGCGGCGGTGAGCGCGTCACGCAGTCAGAGACCGGGACAGACGAACAGATTGGACGTCCCCTGAGCAAATTGGTAGCGCACGGAGATGCCGTACAGGCTATAGTAAGAGCCACTGTGCACCGTGATGGCGCACCAGTAAGCGGTGCAACTTTAGAATTTTCGCGTTCCATTGCAGGACAGGCACCAGACTACCATTGGTCGGGCACGACCGACGACCACGGTCATGCATGGGTGGAAATCAAATCTGGCAATGGTTATTACCAGGCGCGTGCCTCTCAGGACGAGGTCGTGATCGGTTCCTGGTCGAGCATTCCGATCAACGCGGGCTACGAGGTCATGCTCGATTTGCCCATTGGTGGAAGGGCGCATGTAACTGGTTCATCCGTGCGATCTCAGGTCGAGATTGAGGAAGGCGAAGCCGTGCAGATCCGCTCGTTGCTCACACATACCATCGCGGCGTCGCTCGGTGTCCCATCGCGGCACGCTATTGAGTTGGCCGTGCAAGACTTCGGTCTGATCCACGGTCACGCGGTCGAACTCGGCGAGTCAATAGACACCGGGTGTGGACCGGAAGGCGGACACATGGGTGCAGAGCAGATCATCGCCGACCCGCAGGTACTGGGCGTCATCGGCACATCCTGCTCCGGCGCAGCAGTGGCGGCCTCGCCAGTAATCAGCGCGGCGGGACTGGTAATGATCTCGCCGTCCAACACCTCGCCAGCACTCACATCGGACCTCGCGGGCAACGCGAGTTCCGACTATCACCCCGGCTATTTCCGCGTATCGGTCAACGATCTCTATCAGGCGCGGGCAGTCGCCGATTTCGCGTATAATGAATTGGGCCTGCGGCGCATGGCGGCCATCAACGATGGTGACCCTTACACCATGGGCCTCACCGTCGCATTTGACAATGCGTTTAGCGCTATCGGCGGCGAAGTTGCAGCCACCGCCAGGATCGCGAAAGGACAGACGGACATGACATCTGTCCTCACGGAATTCGCGGCAGCCACACCAGACGGCATCTTCTTCCCGCTCTTCGACGAAGAAGGCATACCTTTCGCCAAGCAAGTGCGGGAACACGACAGCCTGAAAGACGCGACACTTATCGCGGGTGCGGCTCTCCTCGATTCGGAGTTCCTCGCCAAACCGCAGTCAGAGGGCATTTACGCTGCGGGACCTGAGACGGACCTCGGCACAAATGTCAATTCTACAACGGGTAAAAGCGTAGATGACGTGCTCGTCGCGTATGAAGCCGCGTATGGCGGATTTCCAGGCACGCCTTACTGGGCGCACGCTTACGACGCCACAACGCTACTGCTCAATGCCATCGAGATTGTCGCGGGCGAAGATGACGGGAAATTGTATGTCGATCGCGCCGCACTGCGCAGGGAACTCCATCATACATCCGGCTTCCAGGGCCTCCTCGGCACGCTCACCTGCGACGAATTTGGAGACTGCGGCACCGGGCGCATAAACATCTATCACCACACAGATTTGAACATCACAGACCCCGCGCAATTGCCCGTGGTCTATCGCTTCTCACCGTGATGTCCTGAAATCAATCAACAATCCATTTCTTTACGACACTCAACCGCTCTCTTACAAGTTCCAACAAGAGAGCGGTTGTTTTTTAGCCCTCCTTTCAAAGCAGAGCATCCTGGATCTGAGCTTCTGCTTGTATCGTAAATAGAATTAATAAAAGAAAACGTTTGTATAAATAAAACTACTTTTTTTGGGGGAGGAGTCGTATCTTTATTATCCATAAGAAAAGTATAGTTCACAGTATCACAACTCAAAAAGGGAGGAATTGTTTTGAGACGTCTAACAGCAGTAATCCTTTGGGGAATGGCAAGTCTCTTTGCAGCAGTGCAACCTGCCATAGCTCAATCACCTCAGAAGATAACCGCCAGCGAAGTGGTAGATGCGGAGACATTGGAGGCATTCGTATTATATGCAAAATCACATGCGGAAGCTTTTACCGACCCCAACAACCTCGCGCCGTATCTCCACAGCATTAGCATCGAGGGGGATTGGAAACACGGGAACACGTACCTCATCATCATGTTACCAGATGGCACGGTATTTCATCATGCCGGTGACATCAGCGTGAACGGCAAGCACCTGTACGACATCGAAGACGCCCGCGGCAATAAGGTCGTGCAAAACCTCCTTGCAGCAGCCAACATGGGCGGAGGCCACGTCGAGTATTACTGGGATGACCCGGCAGTGGAAGGAGACGAGGACACCCCCAAGGTCGCCTACGCCGTCAATTATACCTCCGGAATAGCCGGAACCACGGTGGTCCTGATCGGCGGCTATTACCAGGATGTTTCGCATGCCAGTGCAACGCCGTTCGATCCGTCCCTCATCCCTCCTCCCGACGTCACAGCCGCCGACGTGGTTGATCGGGAAACCCTCAAGGCATTCGTACAGGGGACGGGAAACCGCTATCTAAAAGCCATAGAGCAAGTCGGGCTTGACATACTTCAGCAAAATCAGGATCTCTTCAGAGAAGAAGGTGGCCCCTATAGACAAGGCTCCGTTTACTTTTTTGTCTTCACCACGGACGGTTATGTGTACTTTCACGGTGCCGACCGATCGGTAGAGCACAGGTTTGTGAGCAGTCTCGATCGGGTGGATATAAACGGGGTTAAGTTCATCCGAGAACTCATTAACGTGGCAAAGGCGGGCGGTGGATATGTCGAATATTACTTCGACGACCCTGCGGTAGAAGGCGATGAAGACATCGGTTCGCCTAAAGTGAGCTACGCCGAACTCGTTGTGTTCCGTGGCGGGGAGTATATCGTCGGCGCCGGGTTCTATAAAGACCTCAAGCGCGCTATGGTGAATATCACCCTCACCCAGAACGATCAGCCTGTAGCAGACGCCACAGTCGAATTCTCCCGATCCATTGCGGGTCGCGCATCCGAATACCTGTGGCAAGGCACCACTGATGCCGAAGGACGCACCACCATCGAAATTCAATCTGATAGCGACGCTTCGGGCTACTACCTCGCCCGTGCGAAGGACGCAGATGGCAACACACTCGCCACCTGGAACAGCATTCCCATCAACAGTGGGGAACCCACAACGCTCTCCCTTCCCATAGGCGATCGCGCCCAGATGGCTATGCAGGGCCTCGTCCTACATCCCAACGTCCCCAACCCTTTCAACCCCTCTACGCAAATCGCCTATCAGATACCCGAAACAGGGCATGTGAGCCTGGCGATATACAACACATTGGGACAGCAGGTTCGCGTCCTTGTACAGGACAGTCAGGCATCTGGTCATTATCGTGTCACCTGGGATGGCAAGGACGAGTTTGGCCGAGAAGTTTCCAGCGGCGTTTACATTTATCGGTTGGCACATTCAAGTAGCGTCATCATTCGACGGCTGCTTCTGGTAAAATAAATATGAGATTCAACAAACGGAGGCTAAAAAGCCGTGAGCATAATTCGCGGCTTTTTTATTTTACTCAAGGACTTCACAAACATATTTGACAAATAGAGTTTCTAAGCATAAACTGCATTTACACCATATAGCAGACTTTCGCAAAACCTGAAAAAACTCAACAAAGGGAGGACCGGTGATGAGACACATTCGCAGTATAGCTATCATAGCTCTCGCTGCAGGACTGATGTGGAACTGCGGCGGCGAGCGCGTTACACAGTCAGAAACCGGAACAGAAGAGCAGGTTGGCCGTCCCCTGAGCAAATTGGTGGCGCACGAAGATGCCGTACAGGCTACGATAGGGGTCACTGTACACCAGGATGGCGCACCAGTAAGCGGTGCAACTGTAGAATTTTCGCGCTCCATTGCAGGACAGGCCCCGGACTATCAGTGGTCGGGCACAACCGACGACAATGGTCAGGCCTGGGTGGAAATCACATCGAGCAATGGTTATTATCAAGCGCGAGTCTCACAGGACGGGATCGAAATCGGTTCCTGGTCGAGCATTCCAATCAACGCGGGCTACGAGGTCATGCTCGATTTGCCCATCGGTGGACAAGCACAGGTGACTGGTTCATCCATGCGCTCTTTAGTCACGATTGACGAGGGCGAAGCCGTTCAAATCCGTTCGTTGCTCTCGCACACCGTCGTGCCGGGGCTTGCTGAGTGGTCGCGGTACGCTATTGAATTGGCCGTGCGAGACTTCGGCCTGATCCACGGTCACGCGGTTGAACTTGGCGAATCACTGGACACCGGATGCGGACCGGAAGGCGGACGCATGGGCGCAGAGCAGATCATCGCCGACCCGCAGGTAGTCGGCGTCATCGGCACGAACTGCTCGGGTGCGGCAGTGGCGGCCTCACCGGTGATCAGCGAGGCAGGGCTGGTAATGATCTCGCCGTCCAACACCTCGCCTGCGCTCACCTCTGACCTCGCCGGTAACGCGAGTCCCAATTACCACTCCGGCTATTTCCGCACCTCTAACAACGACCTCTATGAGGCAAACGCAGTAGCCGATTTCGCATATAGTGAATTGGGCCTGCGGCGCCTGGTGGCCATAGACGATGGCGACCCGTACACCATGGGCCTCACCGTCGCGTTTGGCAATGCGTTTAGCGCCCTGGGCGGTGAAGTTGCGGCCACCGCCAGGATCGAGAAAGGGCAGACGGACATGGCATCTGTCCTCACGGAATTTGCAGCAGCCGAGCCGGACGGCATCTATTTTCCACTCTTCGATCTGGAAGGCGCGCCCTTCGCCGAGCAGGTGCGGGAACACGACAGCCTGAAAGACGCGACACTCATCACGAGTTCGGCCCTCCTCCTGACAGAATTCCTCGCCCTGCCGCAATCGGAGGGCATCTACTTTGCCGGCCCGGAGCCAGTGATTGGCTCAAACGTCAATGCTGCCACCGGCAAGAGCGTAGATGAAGTCCTCGCCGCATTTGCAGCCACGTACGGCGGGTCTCCGAACACGCCTTACTGGGCGCACGCTTACGACGCCACAACGCTACTGCTCAACGCCATCGAGATTGTTGCAGGCGAAGCTGGCGGGAAATTGTATGTAGATCGCGCCGCACTGCGCAGAGAACTCCACGCGACATCCGGCTTTCAGGGCCTCCTGGGCACGCTCACCTGCGACGAATTTGGAGACTGCGGCACCGGGCGCATAAACATCTACCACCACACAGATTTGAACATCACAGACCCCGCGCAATTGCCCGTGGTCTATCGGTTCACGCCGTGAGGTCCTGAAATCGATCAACAATCCATTTTTACTACACTCAAACCGCTCTCTTGCACGGCGAAAAAAGAGAGCGGTTTGTTTTTATTTGACCGCCTTTTGGAGCATAGATCCCTGGGGCTTTGCTTCTAATATAGTTTGACAAATTGATCTCTTAACCCTAAAATGTGCCTGCTTTAGTCATAGAAAGGCATAGTTCACAGTATCAAACTTAAAAAAGGAGGTAATCACCTTGAAGCATATAACCACATTGACCCTTTGAAGACAGGTAACTGATAACCCTTGAACCACAAAAAAATAAATTCAACAAACGGAGGACCGGTGATGAACCACATTCGCAGTATAGCTATCATAGCTCTCGCTGCAGGACTGATGTGGAACTGCGGCGGAGAGCGCGTGACGCAGCCAGAAGTCGGCACAGAGGAACAGATTGGACATCCCCTGAGCAAATTAGCAGTAGCCCATCACAAAGCACAGGCTGTTGTCATGGTCACTTTGCATCGTGATGGCGCATCAGTAAGCGGTGCAACCGTAGAATTTTCGCGCTCCATTGCCGGACAGACGCCAGCCTATGAGTGGTCTGGCACAACAGATGAAAAAGGTCAAACACTGGTGGAAATCTCATCGGGCAATGGTTATTACCAGGCGCGTGCTTCGCAGGACGGAGTCGAGATCGGCTCCTGGTCCAGCATACCAATTAACGCAGGCTATAAGGTCATACTCTATTTACCCATTGGCGGAAAAGTACAGGTGAAAGGTTCATACTCCCTGGAAGAGCCAACAAAGCAGATCACAGCCAGAGATGTAGTAGATAAGAAAACCCTGAAAGCCTTTGTAGAAGCCGCAAAAGAATACGCGAAAAGCTTCCCCTTTTCCGAAGACATCGCAGAAGAATTCAGACAAGAAGATGGCAGGTGGAAACACGAAGCCATCTACCTCGCAGTTTTAAACAGCGAGGGCGTCATATTATTTCACGCAGCCAATGCAGATCTCGAGGGACAAAACCTGATTAACTTTGAAGATCCCAATGGCGTCAAATACGTCCAGGAACTCATCGCTGCAGCCGCAGCAGGTGGCGGTTTTGTCGAGTATTACTTCGATAATCCGGCGGTAGATGAGAATGGTGATGGCGAATTAGTAGGCGATCCCATTGGCTCGCCCAAGATCAGTTATGCCATCCCAATCACTGACTCACAAACCGGCATGGAATTAACCTTCCTCTCGGGCTTTTATCCGCAGGTGAAAAAATGAGAAGGGGTATGGAAAGAAGATCAGACACAAAACAAGAACTTTCAGACGAGACGGGTAACAGCCTCCAGATGGCCCCCGAACTCATGCTTGAACTCGCGCACAAAGCCGCGGAGCTTTTGGTAGCGCGAACCGAGACCTTGCCAGGGGAAAATGCCTGGGACGGAGAGTTCCGGCAGGGACTGGAGAAACAACTCCTGAAAGATCCGCCCGAAGATGGACGGCCCCCAGTGGAAGTTATTGAACAGGCCGCACACGGAATCCTACCAATTGCGATGCGACTGGACCACCCCCGTTGCTTCGCGTTTATCCCATCGTCGCCCACATGGCCCAGCGTGCTGGCCGATTTCATGGCCGCCGGATACAACGTCAACGCATGCACCTGGCTGGTCGGAAGCGGTCCGAGTCAACTCGAACTGGTCGTCATTGATTGGTTGCGGCAATGGCTCGGATATCCAGAAAGCGCGGGTGGGCTTTTGACGAGCGGCGGCTCGGCGGCCAGCCTCGATGCCCTCGTCGCAGCGCGAGAAGCAGCGGGCCACCCTGAACGCGCCACTGTTTATATGAGCGACCAGAGCCATAGCGCGCACATCCGCGCAGCCAGGATCATCGGCATTCGCCCGGAATGCATACGCCTGATCCCAAGCGACGACCTCTTCCGCCTGGACATGGAAGCACTCGCACAGACTGTAGCCGATGACCGCGCAGCGGGATTCACCCCCATTGCGGTATGCGCCAACGCAGGAACGAGCAGTACCGGGACTATTGATCCACTCGTAACCATGTCAGACTACTGCGAGGCAGAAGGTATATGGCTACACGTTGATGCTGCTTACGGCGGCTTCGCTGTCGTAACCGAACAGGGCAAAGAACTCTTGCGCGGGATCGAGCGGGCTGATTCCATCGGCCTGGACGCGCACAAATGGTTCTTCCAGCCTTATGAGGCCGGCTGTCTGCTGGTCAAAGACCTTAGTACACTTGAAAACGCCTTCGGCGTTCACCACGACATTCTCCAGGACACAATATGGGGCGCGAACCACCCGAACTTCTCGGATCGCGGCCTGCAACTGAGCCGTTCGGTACGCGCTCTTAAGATCTGGATGTCGATCCAGACCTTTGGGATGGCCGCATTTCGGGGGGCTGTAGCAAAGGGAATGGAATTGGCCGCCCGTGCGGAAGAGTACGTCTGCGAAAGCCAAATACTGGAGATGTTAAACCCCGCGTCACTGGGGATCGTATGCTTCCGCGTCAAATCCACCGATACCGCTGTTGACGAAGAAGAACTCGCAGAGATCAACAAGACAATACTCGCCCGCATCTTTTGGGAAGACAAAGCCTTTATATCCTCAACGCTTCTGCATGGAAAGTTTTCACTCCGGCTGTGCATCGCCAACCACACCACGAACTGGGACGATGTGCGCGAGACCCTTGAGGCTGCCGAGCGATTCGGTCGAGAGGCGTTAGCCTATTAAAAAAAACCGCGAATTATACTCGCGGCTTTTTTAAATCCCCCGACTCAATCACCCACGCGCTGCAACCCCGGTCCCTTCTCGTAGTAATAGCTCCCCGGAAAGAACTTTTCATTATCGGGCATCGACTCGACCAATCGCACCTCCGCCGCACACACCTTGTACTCAGCTGTCCCCGTCACTGCATCGCCCACATCATTGGTCAGCACATTGGCGCGCGCCTCGGCAAAATGCAACGGCATCCAGATACACCCCGGGCGCACTTGCCGCGACAAAATAGCCCGCAACTGCACACGCCCGCGCCGCGTCGTCACCTCCACCATATCCCCGTGATGAACACCCCGTTTCCGCGCATCGCGCGGATGCAACTCCACAAAAGCCTCGGACTGTTTTGCATCAAGCCCGGACTCTCGGCGCGTCTGCGTTGCGGCATTGTAGTGATACAGCGTGCGTCCCGTAGAAAGAAAAAGACCGTAATCTTCATCTGGCAATTCTGCCGGCGGGATATAATGCACGGGCATAAACAACCCCTTACCCCGCAAAATCCCATCTTCGTGTAAAAATTTTGTACCCGGATGATCCGCATCGGGACACGGCCACTGCAAGCCCGCTATGCTCTCTTCTCCTGCTGTGCGATCTATCTTTTCCAATTTCTCGTGACTGATACCGGCAAATTGAGGAACGTCTTTAACCATCTCGGCATACACCTCTGCCGGATCTTTGTACGACCAATTCGCGCCCATCTTATTCGCCAGCATAACCAGAATTTCCCAATCTGGAAGCGCTTCCCCAGGGGGTTCAACCGCTTTGCGAACCCTCTGAATGCGACGCTCTGAATTGGTGAACGTCCCCTCCTTCTCGGCAAACACGGCTGCGGGCAAAATCACATCGGCAAAACGCGCCGTCTCATTCATAAACGCATCTTGCATCACGATAAAATCGACATTATTCAACCCCTTTTCCAACTCGAGAACATTTGGCTCGGACAACACAATATCTTCACCCATCACAAAAAAGCCGCGCATCTGTTCCCCCACCGTCTTCATCATCTCATTGAGATTCAAACCCGGCACAGGGGACAGTGGAACACCCCATGACTTTTCGTACTTTTCCCGCACCTCTGGATTATCCACGCGCTGATAACCCGGATAAAACATCGGCGTGGCACCCGCGTCATTTGCACCCTGCACATTATTCTGTCCGCGCAGGGGATTCATCCCGGTTGATGGCTTGCCCAGATGCCCCGTCATCAAAACCAGATTTGCAAGCGCATACACATTATCCGTCCCGTGTGCGTGTTCCGTAATGCCCAGCGTATAGTATATACCCGCTTTTTCCGTCGTAGCGTACTGCCGCGCAGTCCAGCGAATATCATCTGCTGAAATACCCGTTATCTCTTCCGCCTTTTCGGGTGTATAAGACGCGACAGTCTCTTTGACCTGCTCAAAATTTTCAGTCTGATTTTCGATAAATTCGCGGTCGATCAAATCCTCTGCCACAATGACATGCGCCATGGCATTGAGCAACCACACATCTGTACCGGGATTGAGTTGCAAATGCTTTTCCGCAATAGACGTCATCCATATCGCCCGGGGATCGGCGACAACCAAGGTCGCGCCTTTGCGAATCGCGCGCTTCATTTCCATAGCAATAATCGGATGCGCCTCGCTCGTATTGCTGCCAATCACAAACAGAAAATCAACATCGCGTATCTCGCCAATTGAATTCGTCATAGCACCCGCACCAAATGTTTCGACCAGACCGGCCACGGTTGGCGCGTGTCACGTGGCCGCGCACTGATGGACGTGATTTGCCCGAAACAGTGCGCGCGCCATCTTCTGAACGAGAAAATTTTCCTCCATCGTACACCGCGACGAACTCACAAAACCCAGGGCATCTGCGCCGTGTCGCTCCGCAACGCCCAACAACCCATCCGCCGCTTTTTGGAGCGCATCGTCCCAGGTAGTCGGATGTAATACGCCATCCTCACCCCGCACAAGCGGCTGCGTCAACCGGTCCTTGTGATGGACAAAGTCATAGGCAAAGCGTCCCTTGACACACAAATTGCCGTCATTAGTCGTCGTGCCCGGCGGAGGACTCGTCACCTTGACGATTTGACCCTTGCCATCTCGTCCTTCTAAATCCACATTGAGATCGAGTTGACAGCCCACCCCACAGAAGTTGCAGGTTGACCGCACCTTTACCAGTTCGCGCTCGGGTTTTTGCCCGCGCATAAGTGGCAATTTTTCATTCATGGCACCAGTTGGACACACATCAATACATCCACCGCACAACTCGCACGTCGTATCCAGCAGTGATTTTTCTTCCACCGTAGAAATCGTCGTATGCGACCCTCTACCTGCAAGAGTAATAGCCGAAACGCCTTCTACTTCCTCGCAATAGCGCACGCACCGCGCACACGCAATACAGGTCTCGGGATTAAAATCCACATAGGGATTGTGATCTTCTCGATCTCCCCGCATCGGCTCCATCCAGCCCCAATCCATCGGTGCGTCAAACTCGGCAGCCATATCCAGCAATAAATCCGGCGAACCGACTTCCGATACTTCGCGCTCGTGCGGATGATCAGTCATGTACAGAGCCATCAGGGTTTGGCGGTGCCGATCAATGCGCTCATTCTCGGTCGTCACCACCATCCCGTCTCGTGCCATGCGCGCACAGGCCGGCGTCATCAATCGTTCTCCTGCAACTTCCACAAGACAAGAGCGACACGCACCCGCGGGCTCTAAACGCGGATCGTGACACAGGGTTGGAATCTCCAATCCATAACGGGATGCAATATCCAGCAGGGTTTCCCCTTCGGCAAAGCACACCGTCTGTCCGTTCAATGTCAATTTATTCATCAAACTCCTCGGGGAAGAATTTTTGGGCACTCGTCAGGGGGAGAGCAGCAATTTGCCCAAGACCACATATCGAACCCTCACTCATTTGCCACGCCACATCTTCTGCGTGTTGCAAATGAGGTTTGTGGTCCTGTTCCCGATTGCAAATGCGATTTTCCAGTGCCTCGTGTAAATACCGCGTGCCAATGCGACAGGGGGCGCATTGGCCGCAGCTTTCATCGTGAAAAAATCTCAACTGTTGACTGACCGACCATTTCATATCCACCGTATCGTTCAACACGACAACACCAGCCGAGCCGAGCAGCGAACCCAATCCATCCATTGTCTTAAAATCCAATGGCTGATCTCTGTATTTAGCTGGCAAAAATCCCGAACTCGCACCCCCAGGGCTAAACGCCTTCGGAGTGCCAATATATCCGCCCGCCTCTTCAACCAATTCATCCAAAGTCATGCCCAATGGCAACTCATAGACACCGGGGCGTTTGACATGCCCGCTAATACAATACACTTTTGACCCCGCCTCTGTGCGCCCCAAATCGCGAAACCAATCACCGCCGTTAGAAATAATCGAAGGCACGCACGCAACAGTCTCCACATTGTGAATAAGAGTGGGTTTTCCCCACAGACCGTATTCTGTGGGATACGGTGGTCGCAAACGCGGCATCCCGCGCTTGCCCTCCAAAGCCTCTAAAAGTGCCGTCTCCTCGCCGCAAATATACGCCCCCTGCCCCGAGTGCATGTGAAAACGGATATCGGGAAATATATTATGTGATTCAAACTCCGCAATAGCTTTTGCCATCACAGCCTTTGGAAAAGCGAACTCGCCCCGCAAGTACAAATAAACATCTCTCGCCCCAATTGTATAAGCCGCAATCGCCAATCCCTCAATAACCAGATCGGGACGACGCATCAAAATCTCTCTATCCTTAAATGTACCTGGCTCGCTCTCATCGCCATTTAAGACCACATAACGCGTGGTCTCTTTTTCTGAACACACGGCATTCCACTTAAAAGAAGCAGAAAAACCCGCACCACCGCGACCCTGCAGCCCTGACGTCTCTATTTCTTCGATAATTTCTTCGGGACGCATCTTCGCGGCTTTAGCAAACGCTTTGCCCGACCAATCGGCCTGACCCAACAAATTAATCGCCATAGTATCTGGATCATCCACCTCTGGCCCCACATGCCCCAACCAGCTTTTGTCACTGGACACAATTTCAGGCAAAAGCCTTGTCCAATCGCCATCTGCCCGCACCACATCTTCGACCGATACAGCGGGCAATACATCGCGGTCTCGCAACACCGCAGGCGGACGATCACAAGCTGCCAGACACGAACACCCCATCGCGGGCAGACCCGCATCTTCCATCGCCTGCAGCACCTGATCTGCACCCGCCATGCGACACGACAAACCCGTGCAGACCCGCACTTTTTTGTCCGTATCCGTCAACAAATCAAAAAAACTACCCACGCCATAGACATGTGCTTCGGGAACACCGGTTTGTTGCGACACCTCCCGCGATGTACCTGAATTTAACCCGCCTTCAATCTGAAGCAAATCGGGCACATCGGCCTGTTTTTTATTCACACCAAACCTCGCTTTTATTGCCGTGCAAACACCTGAACGCCCCACACCAGGTCCCTATCTTTTGCCACAGCTACCCCCACATGTGTCCAGTGTCTCGCCAATATATTTGAACGATGGCCCGCACTTAACATCCAACCTGCCTGCATCGTTTCGACAAAATGTCCGTTTGCCACATTTTCACCCACCTGGGAAAATGGCAAGCGTCGGGCGGTTACATGCCACATCACATCCAATCCTCCAAAAGAAAAGTGGGATACCTCACCCAAAGCCAACATTTCCTCGAGGCGGATGCGCGCCACATGCATCAAATTGGGATGTGGAAGTACAGCCTGACATCCAATCCGCCTTCGCGCCGCATTAATTTGATCAATCAAAAATTGTTCAGCCGCCTCATCGCCTGGATAAGGGGCTATTGTCAAAACTTCATCTTCTAACTTCTCGGGATTGCCAACAACCACAGCCTGGTGCGAAACCGTAAAGGTGCGTGCCCTGGGCAGGACAACCTGAACCTGTACGCGACAATGTCCCACCTCCCCAAACCGAAACCGAGCCTGAAACCGCCGCCCCCGCCTTCGCACAGCCCCTTTGATCACATTGCCATCGGGCGCGATAAAAGCAGCGACAGATATATCTTCCACCTCGCTGTGTAACTGCCCTGTAACCGTCAGTTCTTCACCTACAGCAATCGAATCTGGAAGCGGATTGACCTCCGCGAGATCTGTTCGCAACGGACCGGGATAACTGTATGCCACCGGCATTCGCACTTCTTTTCGACCATCGGGCCACGAGGTGATCTTTTGTCCAAAGCGATTACTCTCGATCTCTCGCCCATCGGGAAATGTTTCTCGAGTTGAACCATCCACCCCTTTCACAATCATATATCCATCGGGCTGAATAGCAGGCTCATTTCCCTCTTTTTTGCGGGTTACTATAGAGCCATCGGGTATTATCCCTGCCGAAATCTCCGTCACCCTTTCCGAAGCGCGTTCCTCCATTGCGCCGCCGGCTACACCATTGCGAACCGCCGACTCATCTTTCAAGCGAGACACCTGCAGTTCAGCGGCAGACACAACCCGCCCATCGGGAAATCGGGTTTCTTTCTTCACGCCCCCGGGAAATATCACCTCCACCCGCCCATCGGGATACTGCCAGCGTTGTCGCCCATTGGGAAAAGTCGTCCACACACGCCCATCCTCAAAGCGACGCCGGCGCAATCCACTACCCGGGAAGGATGCACTCCTGGGCGTTAGCAAAATCCCGAGCAACACGCGCCAATAACCCGCAGGCGGAAGTTGCAACCCTGCGTAATGCACATAATCCAACTGCGTTCTGGTGCGTGTATGGATGGCGTGTGCATCTTCCAGAGCCTCCAAACTGTCAATCACATCTCCCGCAAAACTCCTCAGGCGATCGTATTCATCGGGATGCAAATGAACGTATAAGTAGTGAAAAGCCCATACTGCCTTTGCGGTATCAGCCATCTCGTAAACTTTTCCACGGCCAAGTAACAACGCGACCAGCACGCCGCGCTCTGTCCACCCAGACACCAGGGCACCCGCGGGAATTTTGAAAATCCGATTCTCTTGAACCAATCGGACATCGCGCAAAACGCGAACCGTATCCAATCGCACGTCATAAACGCGAACTGGCACTTTAATCACATCATCGGGCAAAACTTCTGGATGCTCCAACAGGGAAATCGTCACACTTTTGATTATCTCTTTGCCAGAAGAGTCAACCAAACCGCGAACCAGATATGCACTATCGAGAAGTGCTTCTTCCGTCATGCCACCGGCATCTTCGAGATAACTGTTCGCCGATTTATCGGACTGATATACATAAGTACCCGGCTTTGCAACCGCACCCGAAACTGTCACCTGTTCACCTGGCTGACACCCCGCAAAAATCGGGATCAGAACCAGCGTGCGAATAATCAAATGGCTTTTAGACAAAATCGTACCTATATTTGATCCATCAACCTTTGGGTCGCCTCAGTGGAATCGGGTTGACAACACACGGCTGAAATCACCGCAATACCGTGCGCCCCTGCGCGCATTACCTCGCCAGCATTTTCTATTCCAATGCCCCCAATAGCAATAATTGGCATACGTACTCCATTGACCATCTCGCGCAACCCCTCCAGACCTTTCACCATACCCGCATCTGCCTTTGAACCAGTTGCATAAATCGGTCCAAAACCGATGTAATCCGCACCTTCGGCAACACACTGATGCGCCTGTGAAAGCGTCTTTGCCGTCCCGCCAATCACAGCATCTTCCCCAAGCAAATCGCGTGCCTTTTCAATGGGAAAATCATCTTGTCCCAAATGCACCCCATCGGCCTCTGCGGCAATCGCCACATCAACCCGATCATTCACAATCAAAGGCACATCACCACACGCATGCTTCACGGCAATAGCGGTCTCAATCAACGCGCGCGTCGAACCCTCTTTTTGTCGAAACTGAATGGTATCCGCTCCGCCGGCAACAGCCATTTGCGCCAGCGCACTGTGTGAAAAGCGATCTTGCAAAACAACATCGGTTATGACGTGAAGTCTGCCAATTTTTTTCATATTAGACGTTAGCGGTCAGTATAATTTAAAAAATAAAAATGATTCGTAGGACCGTTACCTTCGCCAATATCCAGACCATGCCGGATAGCTTCTGTAACATAATTTTTTGCCCGATCTATCGCATCGCACAACCCGTATCCCAGCGCAAAATTGGCAGCTATCGCCGATGCCAGTGTACAACCTGTCCCGTGTGTATTCCCGGTATCTATGCGTTCACTCTCAAAAATCGTTTCACACGCCCCATCCCACAACACATCCACCGCTGTACCCTCCAAATGTCCCCCCTTCACCAACACGGCACACGCGCCCAAATCGGCAATTTTGCGCGCAGCAAATCCGGCATCCCCTCGCGTTTTTATCTTTTTATGCATCAACAATTCTGCTTCAGGGCAATTCGGCGTCGCCAATGTAGCGAGCGGCAACAAACGATCTGTGATACATTGTATCGCATCGCCCTTAAGCAACGGAAACCCACTCGTCGAAATCATCACCGGATCAACCACGAGCGGTTGCTCATTGCGAACTGTCAACTCATCGGCCACAGCCTCTACAATCTCACGCGAAGACAACATCCCCGTCTTCACCGCAGCAATCTCAAAATCGTCAAACACGGCACTTATCTGAGCGCGGACAATCTCTTCGGGCAAATCACAAGCCGCACGCACCTCTTGCGTATTTTGAGCAGTAACCGATGTAATCGCAGACAGACCAAACACGCCATGGGCGTGAAATGTTTTCAAATCCGCCTGAATGCCCGCACCACCGCCGGAATCCGAACCCGCAATTGTCAGGGCTTGTTTCATTCCCATACCTTCAAAAATTCACGTACCGCCCTGGCCGGATCTCTCGCCGCCAAAATACCCGACATCACCGCGACACCCGCACATCCCGTTGCATGGCATTTGGCTGCGCGATCAGGTGTAATTCCACCCAGCGCATAAACGGGTAAGCGAGAATGCGCCACCGCATTTGCCAATCCCGCAAGCCCTACTTCCACGCCATCACACCCGGGTTTAGACCCCGGTGTAAAAATGGGGCTATAAGTCACAAAATCTGCCCCGTCAGCGCAATCTAATTCCACACAGGTATGTGTGGAATAGCCGATTAAAAATGACGGCCCCACCCGACCTCGGACCGCCCGCGGCAATGCATCACCTGGCAAATGCACACCCTGAGCACCGATCTTCACGGCAATATCTGCTACTGAGTTAATCAACAGCATCGCATCATAACGCGCCACCAACGACAACACCTGCTCAGCCAGAGCCTCTAATACATCTCTATCCAGATTTTTTTCCCGCAACTGCACCAGCCGCACCCCCGCATCCAGCGCACACGCGAGCACATCCAGCATTGGTCGATCACCGCACGTTGCCCGATCGGCAATCAGATAGAGAGGTGGTAATGAATTCAAATTTCCACCCGCCCTTCCATCGCCGTCGAAGCTGTCGCGTACAGCTTTCTGGGAATCCGTCCGGCTTCAAAAGCATACCGCCCCGCTTCAACTCCCTTCTTCATTGCCATCGCCATCTTCACCGGATGCCGGGCACCTGCCACCGCCGTATTCAACAACACGCCATCGCAACCCAATTCCATCGCCAGAGCAGCATCCGATGCGGTTCCCACCCCCGCATCGACAATGACCGGCACCTTCACCGAATCCAGAATAATCTGAATATTGTACGGATTGCGAATCCCCATCCCCGAACCAATAGGCGCACCCAGAGGCATCACAGCGGCACACCCCAAATCTTCCAGCTTCTTACAGGTAATCGGATCGTCATTGCAATAGGGCAGCACCGTAAACCCATCGTTCACCAGGGTCTCCGCCGCCTGGAGTAACCCCACCACATCTGGAAACAACGTGCGTTCATCCCCAATCACCTCTAACTTAATCAGATCGGTTTCCAGCGCTTCGCGGGCCAACCGCGCAGTAAGCACCGCGTCTTGAGCCGTAAAACATCCGGCAGTATTTGGCAAAATGGTGTATCGCGACCGGTCGAGCAAATTGAGAACACCCTCGCCAGATTCATCATTCATATTGAGCCGCCGAATGCCCACCGTTACAATCTCTGCGCCACTGGTTTCCACGGACTTCAGCATCACCTGCATATTGGGATAACGCGCAGTGCCTATCAACAGCCGTGAACGATATTTTACGCCTGCTATCTTAAAATCGCCTGTCATAATACCCTCACTGTTATTCCCCGCTATCCCCCCTGAACCGCATGAATAATATCCACCCGGTCGCCATTGCACAACCGCGTATCTGCCCACATCGCCCGCGCTACGACCTCGGCATTTACAGCCACGGCAATACCTTTTTGTTCGGCGTTAAAATTCATCTCAATCAGCAAATCGAGCAGCGTTGACGCATCATCCACTGATTGATCTTGACCATTTACTGTAAGTTGCATCGGTTTATAATCCAAATCGGTCAATCCCAAAAGGCCGAATAAGTGCCGGGGTGCGCCGCTCCAAAATCACTTCGGCAATAGATAGTGCCGTCAGCGGCGCCAGCAAAATACCTTTCCGATAATGGCCTGTTGCCATAATCAAACCCTCAATAGGCGTCTCGCCCAAAATAGGCGCGTCATCCCGGCTACCAGGACGCAATCCCGCCACGGACTCAACCACAGACAAATCGTAAACCCCCGGCACCACTTCCCATGCGGCGCGCAACAGTTCAAACATCCCCCCCGCGGTCACATCTTCATCAAACCCCATCTCTTCTGAAGTAGCACCCAAAACGAGATGGCCATTATCCTTGGGCACGAGATACGCCACTGTGGAAGTCGCCACCCGCGAATACCAGACCATTGTATTGAGCGCGAAATCCTCCGTCATCGTCAGGCGCATAATCTGCCCGCGCACAGGTCGCACCGGAGGCCTGGCACAATCGGGCAAACCCGGTATCAATCGCGACCAGCATCCCGAAGCCAACACCACTGTATCGCCCTCGCAAACTTCCTCGCCAACTCGCACCCCGCGCACTCGCTTCCCATCTATCAAAAGTTCATCTACCCCCATCTCTTCAAACACCTCGCCACCCGCTGCCACAAGCCCCTTCTTCAACGCCATCACCAGACGTCGATTATCCACTTGATGATCGCCCGGACACCACACAGCCGCACTCACCTGAGCCGACAAATGCGGCTCCCGTTCCCGCGCCTCATCGCCCGAGAGATAAGTAACAGACAATCCCAAATCGAGCTGATAGCGATACCGAAATTTTAAGTACTCCAGATCGTCTTGCGTAATGCCCACCAGCAGCACCCCATCGCGGCGATAGCCCACACAACTCCCGGTGTCAGCCTCCAATTCACTGACAAATTCGGGATAAACCGCCAGCCCCTTCAGGCCGAGATGCAACAGATCTTCCTCTTCGAATTGCACCTCTGACAGCGGCGATAACATACCCGCTGAAGCCCAACTCGCCGAGTGCCCAACGCGGCCCCGATCAAACAGAGCCACAGCAAGCCCCGCACGCGCCAACCGCCAGCCAACCGCCAGTCCAATTGCCCCACCGCCCACAATGAGCACGCGCTTTTGTGCCATCACAACCTCAAGGTAAAAAAAACCACCCTTCGCATAGAGTCGAAAAGTGGTCTCACCATCCGTCTAACAAACTCCCTACGCCGGCACGATCCGGATCAGGTACAAAGGGTATAATCTCAGCTTGCAACAGCAAGCACCCCTGTCTTCTTTCAATCTGCAAAGATACCATTTTCACATCTTCAGGTCAAGATATTCCCCTTATCAAATAGCCCGTAAAACCCACAGCCTTCAGGCGTGGGATAATAAGGGCTTCCTTTCATAGCTTTAGCGTAAATGAACATTGACAGACCTCCAAAGTGTGAATATACTGCTGTCAGGTATGGCGTTCTACACGAAACATACCTCCTGTGTAGGTAAAACCTGAAGGTCAGAGCCTATTTGCTCTGCTTTTACCCAGTGAACAAGATACATTGCTTTGCCCATGGGTCCAGGATGATGTACCCAGGCGGGGTTAATCGCCAAGAAGCCCAACACGTTCACGGTTGGGAGTCGTCACGACTTGACAGACGCCAATATATTCATTACATTTTCAAAACAACGCTGACCGTACAGGGGTGCCGAAAGGCTGAGAACACACCCTACGAACCTGCTCTGGGTAATGCCAGCGAAGGGAACACGGCGCATTATGGAGATACAAACCGCCGATGCCTTCGCACACATCGTCGGTTATTTTTTTTAAGGAGAAGGCCATGAGTAACCAGAATGGCAACAATGCTACAAAAATCTATCTCAAAGGCAAACACGGAATTCGCGTCCCTGCCCGCAAAATATCTCTGACAAATGGTGAAGATCCCGTTTACGTCTATGACACCAGCGGACCACAAGGTGGGGATGTGCGAAATGGTCTGCACCCTTTGCGCGAACCGTGGATTCGGGCGCGGGGCGATGTCGAAGACGTCGCACCAACTTATGTTCCACAGCCAGAGTCGCCGGAAATCCCGGAAAACCTGCGCCGCAAAACCGTTCTTCGCGGTACGGGCAATGTCACGCAGATGCACTATGCCAAACGCGGTGAAATCACGCCCGAAATGGAATTTATCGCCATCAGGGAAAATGTCGATCCCGAATTTGTGCGCTCAGAAGTCGCGCGGGGCCGCGCCATCATCCCGGCAAATATCAACCACCCCGAAAGCGAACCCATGATCATTGGGCGCAATTTCCTCGTCAAAGTCAATTCCAATATTGGCAACTCCGTGGTCACTTCATCTATTGAAGAAGAAGTCGAAAAGATGCAGTGGTCCACCCAATGGGGTGCCGACACAGTGATGGATCTATCCACAGGCAAAGACATCCACGAAACCCGTGAATGGATCATCCGCCACTCGCCCGTACCCATTGGCACAGTGCCGATCTATCAGGCTCTGGAAAAAGTGGGTGGCATTGCCGAAGACCTCACCTTTGACATCTTTATGGACACCATCATCGAACAGGCCGAACAGGGCGTCGATTACTTCACCGTGCATGCCGGCGTACTGCTCCGTTATGTTCCCCTCACCGCCAAACGGGTCACGGGCATCGTATCTCGCGGCGGCTCCATCATGGCCAAATGGTGTCTCGCCCATCACCAGGAAAGTTTTCTCTACACCCGGTTTCGCGATATATGCGAGGTGATGAAACAGTACGATATCTCATTCTCTCTCGGTGACGGGTTGCGCCCAGGATCCATTGCCGATGCCAATGATGAAGCGCAGTTTGCCGAATTGCAAACCCAGGGCGAACTCACCAAAATCGCCTGGGAATACGATGTTCAAGTCATGAATGAAGGACCCGGACACATACCGATGCACCTCATCAAAGAGAATGTCGATAAACAAATGGAATGGTGTCACGAAGCCCCCTTCTATACCCTGGGGCCACTCACCACAGACATCGCACCGGGCTATGATCACATCACCTCGGCCATTGGCGCGGCAATGATCGGATGGTATGGCACGGCTATGCTCTGTTACGTCACTCCCAAAGAACACCTCGGCTTGCCGAACAAGCAAGATGTAAAAGACGGTCTGATCGCGTACAAAATTGCCGCTCACGCCGCCGACCTCGCCAAAGGACACAAAGGCGCGCAAGCCTGGGACGACGCCCTGTCAAAAGCGCGCTTTGAGTTCCGATGGGAAGACCAATTCAACCTCTCGCTCGATCCCGATACAGCCCGTTCTTATCACGACGAAACACTACCCGCTCAGGGCGCTAAAATCGCACACTTCTGCAGCATGTGCGGTCCCAATTTCTGCAGCATGAAAATCACGCAAGACGTGCGTGCCTATGCCGAAGAAAAAGGCATAGAATCAGCCGAAGCCCTCGAAATTGGCATGGCTGAAAAAGCGCGAGAATTTAAAGAAAAAGGGTCTGAGATTTACCAGATAGCGGATTGAGGCAGAAAGATAAAACCGAGGAAGGGAATCAGGTATTGCTCTATTTTTTGAGCAATACCTGTTTTAATAAGGAATGCAGACTCAGCGACGGTCTTCTGCAGCAAGCGGAGGTCCGACGAAGCCCGAACTAAGTGGTTGTGTCACCTTCACGGGTATCGCCGTATTCAGTACTTCGACATAAGCATCATAGAAACGCTGAATATTTTCAACATAATGCACGGGCTGGCCGCCACGGCAAAAACCGTATCGCGCCCGCTCGTAGTAGTAAGGTTGGGACAGCAATCGCATCGCCTTTTCCACGTTGCCAAACCAGCGGTTGGAATCCCATCCCATTTCTCGCGCCAGGCGGCGGGCGTCAAGCACATGCCCGTACCCCGCATTATAGGAAGCCAGCGCAAAGCGAATCCGCTCTTCCATCGGCAGATTGTGATCGAACCGGTTGATTAGTTGACGCATATACTTGACCCCTGCGTGAATGCTCTCTTGGGGATCATGAAGATTGGTAAAACCCAAATCCTGCCCGGTGCTCGGCATCACTTGCATCAGCCCCTGAGCGCCGACCCAGCTAACGGCTTCTGGATCAAATCTGGATTCCTGGTACATCTGTGCGGTAATCAACCGCCAGTCCTGCCCGTATTGAGCGGCGTATTTTTTTGTTAGATCATCATAAGGCGACAACTGACCGCTCAAACCGACCCGCATTGAATCTTTGGCTCTGGCGACAGCGCGCGTGCTCTTAAAATACCTATTTTTCATCATATTAAAAAACAAGCCGCCTTTTTCTTTCTTTATATATTCATCAAGTGCTGCCAGCAACTCCGGATTGTCCTTGCGAACCGCCCAGCCCAATGCCGTGGGCTTGATACTCAAAGCGGCTTTGAGACGGCGGCCATACGCAAGTTCTATATCGAGCAAATGGGAGTCGCACATCGTGAGATCATAAATACCCTCTTCAACCCCTGCTAAGATATCTTCAGTCTCTACGTCATCGGGCACTATGGCAATCTCGAGCCCTTTGACGGAATCCTGCAACGCCATCAGCGTCGTATAAAACGAAGAACTGGCGCGCACATGTATCGTCCGCCCGGCCAGATCCCGAAGACTGCCAATCGAATCGTCATCCGCATGCACCACCACCAGTTCACTCACTTCCTTATAGGGTTGCGTAAACGCGGCCTGCTCTTGTCGTTTCTCAGTAATAGTCATCGCCGAAGCCACGACATCGCCCTTGCCTTCATTCAAATACGGCAACAGTTCGGCATGACTGTCCGGAATGACAATTTCGAGACGCAGGTCGTGCTGCGAGGCAAATCGCTTTATAAGCTCGTATTCAAACCCTATCTGCTGCCCCCGGTAAATAAAATAAGTCATCGCATTATTGCGCGTAATCATCCGCAACCGGCGACGTTCTTTCAGACCGGACAAATCGTCGGTAAACGTTTGTTGACGATGCCGCGTAAATTGATGCGCCAGCAAATACTCATCCACCACGACCTTGAGCTGTGTATCATTTGGGCGCATCATCAGAGCGAGCGGACGCTTTTCGGCCACAACGAGCGGCGCAACGAGATTGTTGTAATAATTGGCAATGGCATGCCATAAATGCGCGTCGCACAAGGTCGCTTTGTATTCGCCTTGAGCAATGCCTTTAATCAGATCCTCAGTACCGAGCGTATCTGACACAGTGTGGATGCGTAAAGACGGCACCTCCTTCTGAACATCGATCAAGGTCTGATAATACGAACTGGACTGCCGCACGCTGATCTCCATACCCGCCAGATCAGTCACTGTCTCAGGCAGACTATCTGCCCGCGCTGTAATCAAATATTCATCGACGTATAAATACGGAACTGAAAACGCTGCTATCTTTTCTCGATCTGGCGTAACCGTCAAGCTGGAGGCGATAATATCGCCCTCGCCTGCGAGTAGTTTTTCCAACATCTGAACGTAATTATCGGCCTTTACAAGCTCCAACTTCAGCTTGAGTGCATCGGCCAGACTACGGGCAATATCGTAGTCCAAGGTCACCGGCTCCGCCTGCCGGGGAATATAGGTAATCGGCTCCTCACTAACGATAACTCGCAATACGCCGCGATCCTGCAATTGCGGAAGATCGCCAGTGTATTTTGGCACGGGTTGTTTTTCGCTGCACTGTACAAAAGCACATAAGAACATCAGTGCTGGGGGAATCATACGATGCAACATAAGATGTGTCTCCTTTCAATATATCGCCTCATCACCGAGTCGATGGGGCTAAATATTTTGCGTACTTTCTTCCAAAAGAAGAAGGGATTGCGATATAATCGCACCCCTTTTTTATGAACGAAATACAGATGATAGTTTGGGGCGATTTATGTTTCCCGTCTCCCCGGCGGGTCGGATACAAAGCTTTCGATAGCCGCGTCAACCGATTCCAACGTGCGAAAATGCGACGACAACTTTCCGACCATCATCAAACTCTCCATCCGGTTTGCAATGCCAGCCAACCTGAGATCGCCTCCAGCATTTCTCAACATCTCCAGGCTGACCGCTAATACTCCCAACATCGTACTGCCAAACCACTTCACCTTGGAAAAATCGACCACGACATTTGTAATGCCATCGGCCATGACCTCTTCGACATAGTGTTGAAAAGGAACGACCGTAGGACCACTCATAAGGGTACCCGATACAGTCATAACCGCAACCTGGTCGCGAATGTCAACTTTCACTCTCATCTAAAAAAATCTCTATGCATCCTGATCTACAAAACTTTCCACAGCCCGATCTACTGTATCCAGGGTCGTAAAAATATTTGCCAACTGCGTAACCATTAAAATACTTTCAATCTTTCTGGTAACGCCCGTCAATCTCAAATCGCCGCCTTCACCCCGCAACGTCGTCAAACTCGCCGTTAGCACGCCTAACATGGCACTGCCAAACCATCTCACCCTGGAAAAATCAACCACCACTTTTTTTATACCCTCATTTACAAGTTTTTTGATATGATCTTGGAACGGGGCAACCTCGGGACCACTCATCAATTCACCCGACAGGGTCAAGACAGCGACATCCCCGCGGATCTTTTCCGAAATTCTCATACAAGCCTCCAAACCCCAGAACTTATTGAACATCGCACAGGGCACTGAAAATACGGCTGAACGCGCAAAAAAGCAAGTTATCAGTTGATATTATGCAGCGACTCTATATCTTGTGATTTATTTGAAATGAGATATACAAGATATGGTGGTAAAATGAAGCTTCCTTTGATAAACTGCTTAACATCAGTTATCAATTGCTTTTTGTATCGTCTCAATCACCATCTGCAGGGCAGCATCTGATATCGCATTGCGGATCGCATCGCGCCCCCCATCAAACCGAAAATCTCTACACGTCACGCCCTCTGCATAGGCAAGCGCGATATACGCCGTACCGATGGGCTTGGCCGACCGACCGCGAATGGGGCCTGCGATCCCGGTCTCGGCCAGACCCAAATCTGCACCACTCACCTTTCGCACGCCTTTAGCCATTGCGCACGCGGCTTCTGCACTCACAGCACCATACGTATCCATCACCTGCACATCTGTCCCCAGCATCTCGCGTTTAGACAACGCGCTATACGCAATAACCCCGCGCTCATAATAAGCCGAACTGCCCGGAACCGAAACAATGCGGGCGCTGATCAACCCTCCTGTTGTGGTTTCTGCAACAGCAATGGTCCAGCCCCGTTCTCGAAGCAATATTCCGAGTTTTACTTCCAACTGTTCAGACATATTTCGAACCGCGTATCACTGCTGATCAATAACCACAGGAGAACCCGATTTTGAAGACGCATAAGCTGCGCAAAAGAGCTCAACAGACTTTCGGCCCTCTTCACCCGACACCACAGGGGCCGTGCCTTTGGTGATAGCAGAAACCATATCCTCTGCAATATCGGCAGGCGCATCGGGCACTTCAAAACGGCTCAAATCTACCAATTCCTCATCCTTTGTCATCACTTCTATACCGCCGCGTTGATCCCACCGTACAGTGCCTTCCGTGCCGCTGATCTCCACTTGTGTCCCCAAATTTGGGTAACTCGATGTCGTGGTCGTAATCAGCCCCCATGCGCCGCTTTGAAATGTCAACTGTGCAATTGTAATATCTTCCGTTTCAATATCGTGTGTCATGGTTGCACTGCGCCCATAAACTTCCTTTACCGGGCCGAGCAACCAGCAGATGAGATCGACAAAATGCACACCCTGATTGGCTATCGAGCCGCCCTCTGTCTCTTTGCGGCTGCGCCATCCCATGGGAAAGCCCCCATTGTAATAGCTCTGCTCGCGCCACCACTTCATCTTCACATCACCCAAAAAAATCTGTCCAATGATCCCCTGTTCAATGGCTGCCTTCAATTGCTGGTTTGCCTTAGAATAGCGATTTCCAAAATCCACTGCCAGAACCTTCCCCGCATCTTTTGCAGCCTGAATCGCCGCATCGCACTTTTCCACGAGAATATCCATCGGCTTGGTGACAAATGCATGTTTGCCTGCTTCTATCGCTTCAATGGCGTAATCGCAATGCGTGCCACTGGACGTATAGATACCGATCGCATCGATATCATCGCGCGCAAACATCGCCTTGTAATTCGTCGACCAGTCGCATCCATACATTTCGGCCTGCTCCACGGCCTTGTCTTCCTGTAAATCACACACGCAAACCAACGCGCTACCCTCTGCTGCTGCCACCTGTTTTGCTGCTCCGCGGCCGCGCCCCAATCCCATAATACCAAATCTAACGCTCGACATTTGAATCTCCCTCTGAAAGTACAGCCAGATTTTCCCGAAACTTCGACAGCGTCTCCCGATACTCGCGTTCGCGTTCGCGCTCTTTTGCCACGATCTCTGCGGGGGCATTGTTCAAAAAACCCGCATTGCTCAACTTCTTCTCCAATCCCCCCAGTGCCTTTTCCAATCCCCCAATCTCCTTCTCCAATCTCTGACGTTCCACAGTGAAATCAATCACGCCAGCCAAAGGCACAAAAATTTCCACATCGCCAACCACAGCACTCGCGGACGCTACCGGGCGTTCTAAAGCCGCGCCAAGAGTCAAATTTTCAATGCGCCCCAACGCCTTCATATAGCCCTGGACAGACGTCAAAATCGCGTGCGCCTCCTCTGAACCCGTCTTACACACCACATCCACGCGCTTGCCCGGCGGAATACGCATCGTACCTCGAATATGGCGCACAGCACCCACCACATCCTGCATCAAAGCCATTTCTCGCTCCGCTGCTTTATCAAATTGCATTTTGTCGCATTTGGGCCAGGGCGCGGCAATAAGTGCCTCGCCCTCGCGTGGAAAGGTCTGCCACAACGCCTCAGAAATAAAAGGTGCAACGGGATGCAACAGGCGCAACGTGCCCTCAAACACGACACACAAAATCGACTGCGCGGTTTGACGGGCGGTTTGATCATCGCCATACAGGCGCACTTTTGCCATCTCCACATACCAATCGCAATACGCGCTCCACACAAAATCGTACAACGCGCGCGCCGCCTCGTCAAAGCGATACGCCTCCAAAGCCTCTGTAACCTGTAACACCGTGCGATTGTACAAACTCAAAATCCACCGATCAGAAAGGTCTGTAATCGGCTCGGGTACCGTCTGCAACGCCACATCGCGGATGTCGCGATCGTCCAGATTCATTTGTACAAACCGCGCGGCATTCCAAATTTTGTTGCAAAAATTGCGGCACATTTCTGCGATGGGCGAATCTTGCAACTTATTATCCTTCACATCGGCATCAAACCGAATATCCTGCGAACTGCCGCATTGATACAAAAGCGACAGGCGCGTGGCATCGGCACCATAGCGGTCAATCAATTCGCGTGGATCAATTCCCGTACCCAGCGACTTGCTCATGCGCTTGCCATCGCGCGTTTGCACAGTGGGATGAACCAGCACCGTCCGGAACGGAATCTCATCCACAAATTCAACAGCCGTCATAATCATCCGAATCACCCACAAATACAAAATATCCCGTCCCGTAATCATCAAATCCGTCGGGTGAAACAGCTTCAAATCCTCTGTATCTTCGGGCCAACCCAGCGTTGCAAAAGGCCACAGCGCCGAGGAAAACCACGTATCGAGCACATCGGGGTCTTGCGTCAACTGCTGACTGCCACACGTTGTACACACCTCGGGTGGCTCTGCATTTACAATCACCTCACTACAATTTTCACACGTCCACACCGGAATGCGGTGTCCCCACCACAGTTGCCTCGAAATACACCAGTCGCGGATATTCTCCAGCCATTCAATCGAATATTCCCGAAACCGATCCGGCACATAATCAATCTTCTTCTCGCGCATCAGGGGCAAAATCAAATCGGCCAAATCGCGCATTGCCACAAACCACTGCTCCATAGGCATCGGTTCAATCACCGTGCCACAGCGATCGTGATGAGGCACCGCGTGGGTATAACCCTCAATTTTTTCCATCAAACCCAAATTGTCGAGTGCCTCGATCACCGCCTTGCGACACACATACCGGTCCTGCCCGACATAAGCACCTGCCTCTTCTGTCATTTCGCCATTCAGACCAATAACCGCGATTTCGGATAAATCGTGACGCTGCCCTATCTCGTAATCGTTGGGATCGTGTGCCGGAGTCACCTTCACCGCACCGCTCCCCATCTCTGGATCGGCATAGTCATCTGCCACAATGGGAATGGGGCGATCCATAAGTGGCAACATCACCATTTTACCCACGGCATCTCGCCATCGCACATCGGATGGATGTACCGCCACCCCGGTATCGCCCAGCATAGTTTCCGGGCGCGTTGTCGCCACAACCACATCGGGCGCGTCATCTATCCCTTTGTACCGAATATGCCACAGATGGCTATCGACCTCTCTTTCTTCCACCTCGAGATCGGAAATCACAGTGCCACACTGCGGGCACCAGTTCACCATGCGTTTGCCCCGATAAATCCAGCCCTTCTCGTAAAAACGCACAAATGTTTCCAACACCGCCCGCACGTACTCCTCATCCATTGTAAATCGCTCGCGCGACCAGTCATAACTACAGCCCAACTCGCGCAACTGTCGCAAAATTGTGCTACCGTATTTTTCCCGCCAGGCCCATATCCGTTTCAACAAGTCTCTACGCCCAATATCGCGGCGCGTCTTTTTTTCGTTCTCCCAGATCTCTTGCTCTACCTTCATCTGCGTGCCAATACCCGCGTGATCTGTACCGGGCAAACACAGCGTGCGAAATCCCCGCATCCGCTTATACCGAATCACCGCGTCGTGAATCGCGTGCTGCAGCGCATGGCCCATGTGCAACTCCCCCGTCACATTGGGCGGCGGAATCGTCACCGTATAGGCGGTGCCTGTCGCGCGAAACTCCGGGCGAAAATATCCCTTCCTGTGCCAAAAATCATACCACGTCTTTTCAATATCTTTTGGATCGTAGGCACGCTCCAAAGCTTTATCTTTCATCGTCTCCATTACTCCTTCTCTCCTAAACCGAATAACTTCGCCACCCCTCATAAATCGTCCGCACAGATACTTTAATCACCGCTGTTGTGGGCACGGCCAATAACATGCCAACTGCGCCAAACAACTCGCTGCCAACGAACACCGCAAAAATAACGAGCAGAGGATGCAAATTAACACTGCGCCCAACCACCATAGGAGCGACAAAAACATTATCTACGAGCTGAACGATCGCAAACACTATAATCACTGGAATAACCACACCAAAACTCAGCGCAGAATATTGCAATACAGCGGCAACAACACCGGCAATAATCCCAATCGCAGGTCCCATATAGGGAATTACATTGGCCAAACCAGCGAGAAGACCAATCACCAAAAAATGTTCCAGACCGATGATATAAAGTCCGGTACTTGACAGAAGCGAAACAATTATTACAGATAACACCATACCGCGCATATAGCTCCCCAATTGCCTGTCAATGCGATACAACAGATTTAATATCAGTTCAAAATATCGATTTGGCACCTGCTCGATAATCGCACGCTTGATCGTTCTGCCCTCTGCTAAAAAAAAGAATAAAGCAAAAGGCACAATGATGAACAAGGTAAGTCCCGATAGCAATTGCCCGACCAATCCGGGAGTTTCCTTAAGCAAAATTGTCACAACGTTTTGCAGGTACTGATTTGCGGCCTGTATCCAATCGCGGCCCTTGAGCATTGGCAAAATTTCTTCCTCCCAATCGCGGCCCTTGAGCATTGGCAAAATTTCTTCGAGATAAGTCTGAGCTGATTTCAGCCACGGCAGGAATGAAGTTTCATAAACTGACTTGAGTGCCATCAAAGAACTGGGCTTGTATTTGCCAAACGCATGTTTTGTCGCCGAGATTAAAATTTTAGATGTGCCAAATTGAACCGAAGCCATTGTATCCGAAACCGATGACACATCCTCCATATTCCCTCTAAGCGTCAACACAATAGAATCTTCCCGGCTGCCAGACGAACCGTACAACCTCAAAGACGCCTGGCGCGGTTCATCCGCTTGTGGAGAAAATACCACGCGCAGTGTATCTCGCCCACCGACCACTTTTGGATTGGCCTGTGGGGCAGCGGATTCCGCGTCTCCCCCACCGGGTGTCAATTCCAGGGGCAAGCCATCAACCTTAAAATCTTCGAGTTCGCTCTCAAACCGATCAATCTTCACCACATCATCGCCCGTATTTTCCACCACACAGTACCAGGTGCCCTGCTCACCAATAATGCTCTTGACCATATCCTCCGTACCGCGCACAATCATAGGCGCGACTACAATAAGCGGAATGACCACAATTGCAAAAACAGCCAGCAAGACGACAACCACGGCGATAAAACGATTTAAGCGGTGCGATTCGAGAAAATCAACCACGGGCATGAGAAAATACGACAGCACAAACGCAATAAAAAAAGGGACCAGCGTACTTCGAATAGTATATAGCAACCAGATCATCACAACGATGAGACCCAAAAAAATCACAATACGCAAAATCTGAGCAGTGCCCAGGCCACCAGAAGAGGGTTCATTCATAATTTGTCTTCTCCGTCCTCTTTTTGTTTTTCCGCCAGTTCATCTTGGGCAACCTGCAAACTGTGATTGGTTTGCCGCAATCGCTCCGCAACAATCCGCGAAAGTTGAATGGCAATTTTTACCCCCAAATGCGGCCGTTGTTCCGCCAACTGGTACAATGCGTCTCGCGGGAAAAGTGCCAATTTGGTATCTTCTACCGCCACTGCTGCTGCCGTTCTCGGCGTATCTTCCAAAAGTGCGGTTTCACCAAAAAAGGAACCGGATTTAGATTGGGCAAGCAGCACTTTCTCGCCGTCTTCACCATCCTTCTGAACCACTTCTACACATCCTTTTAACACCACGTAAACCCCATCTCCCGGAGCACTCTGTTCAAAAACAACATCACCTGTTGAATACTTGCGAATTTCTATAAGTTGCACCACTGTCTGCAACTCCCGGCGGTTCAGTTCCCGAAATAGTGGAATAGCGCGCAATTTGGGAAATAGTGGCTTTTCGCGCTCCAACCATCGCTGTAAAAATCGATTCATCACAAATCCTGTATCCCTGAGCGATAAGGCGCCGCAGATTCTGCTGCCCTTAAGCGTTCAAAAAAATCCAGTGCCTTTGGGCGATAGCGCGATTCGATGTGTTGATCAAAAAATGCGCGCAATATTCGCGTCACCTCTGCGCGATTTACACCCCGCAAGAGTGAAAGATCAATGCGGTCGGAACGTCCCACCTGTAGATGAGCCATAAAATTTACCGTCTCGAACTGCACACGCATGCCCGCTCCTGCGTGCTTGTCACACAGAGTACCGCCCAGACCGGGGCTAAACCCCAGGCGGTGCCCCTGGAGCCGCGCACCACATTGAATACACCCACTCACATGGGGGCGATACCCCACCGCGCCCGCAGCGCGAATCTGGAAATACCACACCGGTACATCCAGCGCTATTTCAGCAATGCTCCCTACCCATTGCATCGCTTCAAGTGCAATACTAAACAAAAGTGGATTGCGGTCTTCATCTTCGGTAATATGATCCAGAAATTCGCATATCGCGCTTCCGGCTGCCATTCGACCGTAGTGTTGTTTTACCGGTTCAAAAGCGTGTGCAATATCGCCTTCGCTCAATATTTGTAACTCTCGATTATCCTGCCGATAAAAAACATAACGCCCCCAGGTCATGGGTTCAAGGCTCGCACCAAATTTACTTTTGGGCCGTCGCGCCCCTTTGGCGACCAGACGCAATTTGCCGTAATCGCGAGAAAACAGTACCACAACCTTGCTGCTTTCACTCATGCGAAAACCGCGCAACACCAACCCATCGGTATGGCAAATCACGGCGACTCCAATGTTGTTGGTGGATTGGGATAGACCATATAAATCGATTCATTGGGATACACCATGCCATAGCGCTCGCGAGCAATGCGTTCAATTTCACCCAAATTGTTTTCCAGCAGTTTTGTCTCGCGTTCCAGCATCGCATTCTGTTGGCGAATAGTTTCGATTTCCCGTTCTAATGCGGCAATTTGCTGCTCGCGCATTACGAGTTGGAAAATCCCACTATCTCCTGCAAAAAACAAATAAAGGGAAAGCACCACGGGTGCAAATATCAAAAATCTATTCAGACGTCGCCTTGCACTTCCCGGTAACCTCGGACTATTTTCCGGCAACACCGTACTTTGTCCCCGATAAAATGAGCGCATAACACAATCTCCAAAGTCAGTTGTCGGTTGTTCTACTTCCGATTTAACACCACCATATCATCCCGATGGATAACTACCGCGCCATTGTTGATCCCGAGAATTTCTGCAACTTCTGGCGTTTTTTTTCCGCGAATACGTCGCACATCATCGGCGTCAAATCGCGTTAAACCGCGCGCGATCTCAACGCGTTGTTCCGATTCAACGCCAATGAGTTCACCAACTTCAAAATCGCCAATAACGCGGATAATACCCGAAGGCAACAAACTTTTGCCTCTATCGCTCAAAGCAACCACTGCACCATCATCTACAACCACACCTCCTTGCTTTCGGGAATGCGCCAACCACAAATCCCTGCTGTTCAAACTGCGATTATCCGCCCCAAATAACGTGCCGCAATCTGCTCCATCCAAAATTTCGCGCAAACCGTTTGTACATCCATTTGCAATCACTGCCATCTGCCCACCTTGTATCACAGCTTCGGCTGCCCTGAGTTTTGTGCGCATTCCCCCGCGCCCCAACGCACTCCCCGAAGACCCCACATTTGCGTAGAGTTCTTTGGGCATCCCGCGCACAAACCGAACTAATTGCGCGTTTGGGTCTTTTGCGGGATCACTTGAAAACAACCCATCGACATCGGTCAACAACACCAGCATGTCCGCATCCACCAGATGTGACACCATCGCGGATAGGCGGTCATTTTCGCCCACGGACAATTGCAATTCTTCCACCGCCACGCTATCGTTCTCATTGACAACAGGCACAACACCATATCGAAACAATTGATATAGTGTATTGCGCGCATTCACATACCGCGTGCGATTGTCCAGATCGTCCGATGTCAACAGCACCTGCCCCACCAGAATACCGTGTGCTTCAAATGCCCGTTTGTAAGCATCCATCACCAAACCCTGCCCTACCGCAGCCGTAGCTTGCAAATCGGCCAAACGCCTCGGCCGATTACTCAACCCCAATTGCCCCATGCCGGCACCAACGGCTCCAGATGTCACAATTGCCACCTGTAACCCGCGATCTTTCAAACACGCCACATCGGCGGCCAGGCGTTCAATCACCTCAAGATTCAATGTGTTGCCATGTGCCGTCACAACCCGCGTACCCAATTTTACCACCACCCGCCGCACATCGGCAAACAAAGCTCTGCGATCAATTTCGTGTTCTTTTGTCCCACTCATGTCAAATCAATCTCGATCTTGGGACGCACCGGGACCCCGCGTTCTGCGAGATACGTTTTGACTTCCGCAATACTGTATTGATTGTAGTGAAAAATCGACGCAGCCAGTGCCGCGCTCGCCTTGCCTTCGGACAACACCGCGTACATATCCTCTGGCCCACCAGCACCACCAGACGCTACAATCGGTACATCCACGCGCTCGGCAACCATGCGATTCAATTCAATATCGTATCCATCTTTTGTACCGTCTGCATCAATGCTGTTCAAAACCAGTTCGCCCGCGCCGAGATCCACCAATTCCTCAGCCCATTCGAGGGCATCTCTTCCAGTATATGTGCGCCCGCCATTGATAACCACTTCCCAGTACACATCTTCTGTTTGATCGAGATTCGGACGTCGAATTGCATCAATTGACCCCACAATTGCCTGCGATCCAAAACTCTCAGACCCCTGAGTAATAATTTCAGGCGTGTGTATGGCAGCCGAATTGATCGACGCTTTTTCCGCGCCCCCTTCGATAATTGTGCGAATGTCATAATACGTGCGAACGCCCCCGCCAACCGTAAAGGGAATAAACACCTCTTCGGACACACGCTGCACGAGTTCGGCAACAATATCGCGCTTCTCAGCCGATGCCGTAATATCGTAAAACACCAGTTCATCGGCACCTTCTGCATCATAGCGTTTCGCGAGTTCAATGGGATCGCCAGCATCTTTATCTGCTGAAAACTTGACCCCGCGCACATTGCGACCGTTTTTCACATCTAAACACGGAATAATTCGCCTGGCCAGCATCCTACACCTTCTCCGCAAAATTCTTCAAAATTTTTAAGCCAGCATCCTGACTTTTCTCGGGGTGAAACTGCACGCCAAAAGCCCGATCATTTCCGGCAATTGACGCATAATCAATCCCGTAATCCGTCACCCCTACCACATCTTCATCGCGCTCAGGCGCTACAAAAAAAGAATGGACAAAATAAAAATAAGACCTGTTGGGCACGCCATGCAGAAGTGCTGTCTCGCGCTGAATTCGCACTTCATTCCACCCAATTTGCGGAACGCGCTGCCCTTCGGGAAAACGCTTCACCTTTCCCGGCAAAATGTCTAACCCCCTGTGCTGCCCCATTTCTTCACTCTCGGCAAACATCAATTGCAACCCCAAACAAATACCCAAAAAGGGTCGGCCTTCTGAAATAGCTCTTACAATGGGCGCAATCAACCCCGCGGTTTTCAGATTGTTCATCGCATCGCCAAATGCCCCCACGCCGGGAAGCACAACGCGCTCGGCGGCATCGATATCCTCTGGTCTATCGACAATAACAGCCTTTGCCCCAACGTGTTCAAACGCCTTTTGAACACTCCGCAAATTTCCCATCCCATAATCGACAACCGCAATCATCTCATTCCCCCAATGCACCCGACCGCTCTGTCGCAGCCAAAACAGCATCCATCAAAGCCGCGCGCAAACCGCCCTGTTCCAGCGCGTGCAAACCCGCAATAGTAGTTCCGCCCGCCGAGGTCACCTGATCTTTCAAAATCGACGGATGTTCGCCGCTCTCGGCAACCATACGCGCAGCCCCCAGCACAGTCTGAGTCGCCAGCGTCAACGCCATATCTTTTGGCAAACCAGACCGCACCCCACCATCTGCCAGCGCGTCAATTACCGCGTACACATATGCAGGCCCACTGCCCGCAAGACCAGTCACCGCGTCCATCTGTGATTCTGAAACAACGACCGCCGCACCAACCGCGTTGAACAGAGACATTACCAGACTCATGTGATCTTCACCCACATGTGCTCCAGCACAAATCCCCGAACCCGCCGCACCGACCTGCGCCAGCACATTGGGCATCACGCGAATAACGGGCAGAGAACCTAATTCCGCTTCCAATGCCGCAATTCGCACACCCGCCATGAAGGAAATAATCACCTGATCACTGCGTAACAAATCCCGAAATCCCTCAACAGTTTGCTTCCAGAACTGGGGCTTCACACCCAGCACCACAATATCCTGATCGCCCACCACTTCGCGCGCATCCGCTGCAATCTGGACACCCAACTCGCGCTTTCTCTGATCCAATACTTCAGCAATCAAATCCACCGCCGTGATATTTTCAGGCGCGATCTCTCCCGACCGAATCCAACCGGCCATGAGCGCGCCTCCCATATTGCCTGCGCCAATAACAGCAATTTTTTTATTTATCATCATAGCAATCAGCAGTTAAAGGGCCTTCATCAAACATACGTCAACCAGCCGCGCTCATCTTCCGCACGCCCTTCCACAACAGCAAAAAAGGCGTCCTGCAACTTCTTTGTGATCCCGCCCCGAGAACCACAGCCAATTTTGATGTGGTCAATAGCCGTAATCGGCGTGATCTCTGCCGCACTACCCGTAAAAAATACCTCGTCGGCAATATACAGGGACTCTCTTGGAATCGGCCGCGTCGTCACCGTATGTCCCAGATCTCGGGCCAGTGTAATAACCGAATGTCGCGTAATACCGGGCAAAATAGACGACTCGGTAGAAGGCGTGTAAATCTGTCCATTCTTCGCCATAAAAATATTCTCACCGCTACCTTCGCTCACATAACCCTGTGTATCCAGGGCAATACCCTCGGCATAGCCATCGGCCATCGCCTCCATCTTGATCAGTTGCGCGTTCATGTAATTTGCCGCCACCTTAGCAAGCGAAGGCATGGTATTGGGCGCCAGACGATTCCACGACGCAAACCGAACCGACACGCCTTTCTCCAGAGCTTCTGGCCCCAGGTACTTTCCCCATTCCCACACCGCGATCACCACCTCAACTGGGCATGGCATTGGATTGACAGCCAATTCGCCAAAACCCCGAAAAACCACAGGTCTAATATAGCACGCTTGCAATTTATTAATGCGAATCGTCTCCAAAATGGCCGCTTCCACTTCATCCTGCGTATAGGGAATTTCCATACGATAAATTTTGGCCGAATCGTAGAGCCTCTTCACATGATCTCGAAGCCTGAAACAGGCCGGTCCTCTTTCGGTATGATAACACCGTATCCCTTCAAAAACACTCGAACCGTAATGCACCACATGGGACAGCACGTGAATTTTGGCATCGTCCCAACCCACAAAATTCCCATTAAACCAGATCTTATCTGACTTTGGAATGGGCATAACAAATCCCTTTCTATAAAACTATCGCATAGCCAATGCGCGGCAAATCCGTTCAAACCCATCTATTGATATGGTTTCGGGACGCGCTCGGCCATCGATATTCGCCTCCATCAAAATCTCATCATCTACCACACCAGATAGTGCGTTGCGCACCATCTTTCTTCGCTGCTGAAATGCGGCGCGCACCACGCCAAACAAACGCCTTTCATCTACAATATCATAAGCAGAATTCGCTTCAAAATCCAGCATCAACACAGAAGAGTGCACTTTGGGTCGCGGATAAAAATGCGCGGGAGGCAGGTCAAACAACCGTTTTGCGACACATCGCACCTGTGTAACAACCGACAGCACGCCATATATTTTACTGCCCGGCGGAGCGATCATGCGTTGCCCCACCTCGCGCTGCACTGTAATCACAGCGCGTTTCCAAACCCTTCGAGCATCCGTAATTTGCCTGATGAGCGCACCCGTAATATGATAGGGCAAATTGCCCACCAGAACCGCCTTTTCTCTTTTTGACGTTTCAACAAGCGCGGGCAAATTGACCTGCCGCACATCATCTGATACAATTTTTAACCGCGGACCGAATCGATCAGAAAGCAGATCACACAAAGCCTCATCAATCTCAATAGCGACCACCTGATCTGCCCGCTCAACCAAGAGGCCCGTCAATGCACCTCGTCCAGGACCAATTTCTACGACCAGATCCTCTCTTTCAATCTGTGCAGCCTCTACGATTCGCTCGATAGCTGCGCCATTTGTGAGAAAATGCTGACCCAGCCGCGTCTTCGTTTTCACGTTGATCCCAATCCAAACAAAGCCTGAGCATTTTGCGTCGTCTGCCGACACACATCTCCAGTATCCCCCCATCCAGCATCGGCCAGAAACTCGGCAACATAGCGCACATAAGCCGGCTCATTGCGCTTGCCGCGCTTTGGTGCCGGTGCCAAAAACGGACAATCCGTCTCCAACAGCAACCGCTCAGCGGGCACATCCAATGCGACCTTCAACGCACCCGAATTTTTGAAAGTAACAATACCGCCAAAACCCAGATAAAAATTGAGATCAACCGCACGCTTGGCTCCTTCGACATCCCCCCCAAAACAGTGCATCACACCGCCCACTTCCGATCCGCCTTCTTCCTCCAATACATCTAACACGCGCGTCTCAGCACCCCGACTGTGAATAATCAGCGGCAAACCCATCTCTCTCGCCAGGCGAATATGTGCCCGAAACGCCTGTTCCTGAACCTCGCGCGGCGCGTAATCGCGATAAAAATCCAGCCCCGTCTCGCCAACCGCAACAATCCTGTGATGCTTCAAAAGCGCGGGCAACTTTTTCAAAGCCGCTTCATCCGCCTTTGCAGAATCCGACGGATGAAACCCCGCCGAAGCAAACACATCAGCCCGTGCCTCGGCAAGATCAATAGCAGCCCGACTCGTCTCCAGATTTGTACCCACATTCACAATCTGCCCCACCCCCGCGGCACGCGCCCGAGCGAGCAAATCGTCCAGATCCTGCTGAAACTGTGGAAACATCAAATGTGCGTGTGAATCGACAAGCATGTTGAAATCCTGAAAACTGAAACAATATTGGTCTGTAAAAAAGTTTTTTATTAGCTTAATTCAGAAAATTTTGATTGTCATTGCGGCATGGTTTTAGCCGCAATCCAGTCTATGAAACTAAGAACAAAAAATGTTAGCAATTTTTGGAAAGATCAATAGTCTATAGTCATGTCAATGCGGCATAATCATACACAGGTGTTTCAATAGTGCGAACGGGTTGACATCGTTCCCAAACCGCCTGTTGCAAACATTCCACAGTCTCTGGAGAAAAGAACCTTTCTCCCGTCTCAACATTGACCCGAGCAGGAACATCTTCAATGATAACAAACCGCCCATTGACTTCAATACTATACGTAACGCTCATCTCAACCAATGTTTCACGCACCGCTTTATTATCAGACATTTTATTTTCTCCTTGTTTTGAAATTAATCCATCGCGAAGGATCGGGTTCATAAAGTGTAATGATTTTAACCAAAGGTCTTGATGGATAACTACACTGAATATGCAAAGTTCTCTTGGATTTTGTGAAGCCGAGAATCAAGCAACTCGGCCCGTATTTGTCGTCGGGATAATCTTCAATCACTTCACTACCTTCAATTGCTTCACGCAGTTCTTGTACGCTAATATGGCGAATAATACTCTGATCAGTAGCATGCTGTGAGAACTCAAACTGACCGCTTCGTATCTTTTCACAAATTCCTTCAAGAATATTCATATCTTACAAGAGACCCACCGTCGGTGATAGCCATTTGAGGACTCCTGATCACAATCTTCAGGGCACAATGCGAGAGCCTGCTAATCATCCGTTTCCAGGTTGAGTTCAAAGTGAAGCTTGAGGCCAAGAAGGTTGGCGGTTGACGCTACGGACTGTTCATTTGTCAGGAACCATTCTTTACGTTGGTGGGGGCCACTGTGACCAATCGTACGCAAATGGTCATGTATCTTCTTTTCAATTTCCCGCAGGTCACTATCGTTTTCGACCACCCAGATTTGTAGAAGTCTTGGGCGTTCAGGCATTCCTGTCGTCTGCTGCATAACGCGCTTAAAAGCGTCTTTTTCAGACATCCCAATTTTCAGATATGTCCGGTCATCAGTCTCGTCATCCTTTCCCTGAACGACCGAGTGGCGGTAGTAGTGAGGATAAGTGTACACGTAGATCCCTGCGACGCCGGATTCCACCGCCTGGCTCGTTTCTTTTTCCACCTTGGTGTCTTCATCTTCTATGGCTTGGGGATTATTTGCCCGACGATCGCATTCTTTAATCCGCTTCTCAAGTTTCTGGATGGTCTCCTTTGAGAAGTCCTCATGATGTCGTTTTAGGAAACTTCGTAATCCCCCTCTACACTGTTTAGCTGTCGAAGGACTTTGGGGCAGGTCACCCTTCTCAATGGCCTTTATTAACCTACTAATAGCTCCAATTCTATCTAATTTCAATTCATCTTTTATTTTGGTAGGAGACTTGCCTTCTTTGGTACGTTGCCAGACTTCACTGAGTTGCAGATCATTCTCAAGGGCCTTTTGTAGCTCATTCAGACACTGCCCGTTATTCATAGTAATCTCTCCACTTCCTCTTTACTTTAATAAAACAGCACCATAATCCGCTCACACGACTATGACCAATGCCTCAAAGTGTTAATCGGGAACTGGCAATCCATCTTCTTCAAGAGAGAGAACATATCCCTCAATGGCCTCTTTGATATTGGCGACAGCTTCCTGTTTTGTTTTTCCCTGACTGATACAACCTGGCAAGCTGGGGCATTCAGCGACCCAATAGCCATCTTCGCTCGGATAAATAATCACTTGTCTCATTGTTTTACCGCCATTTTTTGATGCACCGCTACCCACGTCTGTCGGGTCAGTTGAAACCGCCGTGCGGGTTCGTTCTCGAACTTGGAACTGTTGTATAGAAACCCATCCATCTCCTGAAATCCATTCTTTTCCAGAACGCGAGCAGACGCCGGATTGCACTTCAGGCAAGCCGAATGGACGATCTCCATGCCGAGTTCACAGAACGCGTAGTGTAGCGCGAGAGCAACAGCCCTGGTCGCAATTCCCTTGCCCCAATGCGACGATGCGATTCCGTAATCACATCGGGCACTGCATTTTTCGTAGTCAACCGCCCCGAGTTCTACCACCCCAACCATATCGCCATCTGCAACAATAGCAAAAAAGAACGCCTCTCGATTTTTGTGTGCTCTAACGCCTTTCTTGACGAAAGTTTCTCCACCATTCTCCGGATATGGTTGGGGTATGGTAGTAGTACGCGCAACGCGTTCATCAGAGGCATATCGCTGTACTGCTGCTGCATCGCTGAGCCACAATGGACGAATTTTAACCTCTATTTGCTTCTCAATTAACTTCTGCCCCATCACTAATCTCACTATCCGGTGTCACGAGTGCGAGGCCGTTATCATCGGAAGCAGCCAGCAGCATACCCTGGGACTCGACACCGCGAATAGTCGCTGGCTCCAGATTGGCAACCACCACAATCTGCTGTCCAACGAGTGCCTCTGGTTCGTAAAACTCGGCAATCCCGGCGACAATCTGGCGTTGCTCATCGCCCAAACTGATCTGCAACTGCAACAGGCGATCTGCCCCCTTCACGCGCTCGGCTGCGTCAATTTTAGCAACGCGCAACTTGAGCTTCTGAAATTCTGCAAAAGAAATCAAATCTTCTTCTGTTTTTTCCTCTGCCACATTGACCTCCTCAATACGCGGGAACACCGGATCGCCAGGTGCAACCTTCAAATTGGCATCCAGCCCCCCCCATGTTTTTAAACCATCCAAATGAACACCTTCCGGCGAACCCTTTACACCGAGTTGCCGCCAAATCTCACACGCCTTTGAGGGAATCACCGGAAACAGCAACACGGCCAATTGCCGCATCGTCTCCAGCAACGCGTAAATCGTCACCTCAAGCTCGGCCCTCTTGCTCGCATCCTTCACCAAATGCCACGGCGCCTGCACCTCGACAAACCGATTGGCTTCTCGCACCAACCGCCAAACCGCATCCAGCACCGCATTGGGATTCATCGCATCAATAGCTTTGCCCACCGCATTGAGCGTCTCGTCTGTCTGCGCTTTCAAAGCGTTGAGCGCCGCGTGGTTGACATCCACAGCAGGCACAACCCCATCCAAATATCGCGCAGCCATAACCACCGAACGATTCAGCAAATTGCCCAACTCATTGGCCAACTCGGTATTATAGCGCTGAACAAAAGCCTCCTCGCTAAAATTGCTATCCTGCCCCAGCGTCATATCGCGCACCAGAAAATACCGGAACGCATCCACCCCGTATTTATCCGCCAGATCCAGAGGCCGGATCGCATTGCCCAGCGACTTCCCCATCTTTGTCTCATCCACGAGCCAAAAACCATGCCCCATAATCGTTTTGGGCAATGGCACACCTATCGCCTTGAGCATCGTGGGCCAATACACGCAGTGCGTGGTCAAAATATCCTTACCAATCAAATGACAAGACGCCTGCCACCAGTGCTCAAAACGCGCATCATCTGCGATATAACCCGGTGCCGTGATATAATTGATCAGCGCATCGAACCACACATAACAGACATAATCCTCATCAAAAGGAAGCGGAATCCCCCATTCCAAACGCGCTTTAGGGCGAGAAATACACAAATCGCCCAGCGGCTGACGCAAAAATCCGAGAATCTCGTTGCGCCGCTTTTCTGGACGAATAAAATCGGGATGTGTCTCAATATACTCAATGAGCCAGTCCTGGTATTTGCTCATTTTAAAAAAATAATTCTTCTCCGAAATCTTCTCAGTCGGCCGCCCGCAATCCGGACAATTCCCATCCACCAGATCCTTCTCCGTCCAGAACCGCTCATCTGGAATACAATACCAGCCCTCATAATTGTCGGAATAAACCTCGCCTGCATCGTAAATGCGTTGCAAAATCTCGGAGACAACGCGCTTGTGCCTCGTTTCGGTTGTGCGAATAAAATCATCGTTTGAAATATTTAAAACCTCCCACAACGCCTGAAATCGCACCACCATCTCATCGGCGTGTGCCTGCGGCGACAAATTGCGTTCTTTCGCCGCCTCATCCACTTTCTGCCCGTGCTCATCCGTACCCGTCAAAAACAACACATCATCGCCGGCCAGGCGATGAAAACGCGACAGCACATCGGCCATAATCGTCGTGTACGCATGCCCGATATGGGGTTCATCATTGACGTAATAAATCGGTGTCGTAATATAAAATGTGCCCATTTTTCTACACCCACTCAAAAGGACCTGATCTGTCGCCAGAGCGAAATCAAGCCCAGATTCATATTTACATTGCGGTGATTCATCTCCCGCAGTGATTCAATCTTTTTTACAATTGCGGCGAGTTGGTCCAGATCAAAAACCTCAGCCAATCGCCCGACATTGTCCACATGATCGGCATTGGCTATATTATCTTCCCGACCACATTGCAACAACAGCGCGTCCCTGAGCCAGATTTCTGCACCTGCCAAAATATCCAATGCCTCTTGTCGGTCGAGTTTTGCCAGTGCTTCAAACGTGCGCTCCTCCTGCTCCCACAGCAAGGCTTCCAAAAACCGAAATGAACGATCTTGCTTGTCTGCGATATGGCCATCGGTCATATCCAATGCCCTGCGAAAGTCGCCGCCACACGTGCGTCCAATAAAATCTGCCGTTGTTTTATCAACGCCCTTTGCCGCCAATTCAGTACTGATATCATACGGCGAAAGCGCGGAAAATTTCACAAACTGACACCGAGACACAATGGTGGGCAACAACGCATCGCCATGGGGAGCAATCAAGATCATCAACGACCGAACAGGCGGTTCCTCCAAAGTTTTCAACATGGCGTTGGCCGCCTCCGCGCGCATTTGATCCGCGTGTAAAATAAGAGTCGTGCGCCAGCCCCCCGCAAAAGCACTGTGCGTAAACTGCCGCTGCATCTCCCGAACCCGATCAATGGCAATCGCTGCATTGTCGTCGGGCAATGGATAGTGATAAGGCGATTGCCACACCTGAAGCAATACGCCTTGTCTATCTTCCTCTTTCACGCGAGAAGAAAAGGGAAAGAGCAGCGTACTATCTGGATGATTGAGATTTGTCACCTTGTGGCATGCGGCACAATGTCCACAGGCCACAGCACCATCTGCCCGACAATGCAATGCCTGTACAAAATCCAATGCCGCCGCCATTGCACCTGTGCCAGAAGTCCCCAAAAACAACAGCGCGTGCGGGACTCGATCTCTCTCAACCAATTCGGTCAAAAACTGAATTGCTCGTTTCTGTCCAATCACCCGTTTCAATATCGCCTCTCATGATGAAAAGCCGCTGGAACGGAACATTCCAACGGCTTTTTTTATTTTGCAAACGACTAAAATGATCCGCTATCCATGCCCCTGCTCACAGTGGGAATGTACAACACGTGTAGCCCGTACAGTGACGGGCATCGGCATTTGCATTGTTGGCACAAAAAACAACATGGAACGGCTCCATAATCAAAAGTATATCACAACGCGGTGAAAAATAATATACCTTATCCATCCATTTGTCAAGATTTTATTATTCAAATAGTTTTACCCCTAAACTGTTGACACTTGCGGTACAATTTTTTAAGTTTCACAAACAATTGTTCAGATGTATAACGGACTCATTGAGCGAGAAGATGCAATGCAAATAGGAAACAAAGAACTCGTCGTTATTGGCGACCGCGTTTTGGTCAAGCAGGAAGATTTGGAAGAACGAACCAAAGTAGGGCTTTATTTGCCTCAAACTGTGGTCGAAAAAGAGGAAGTACAGAGCGGTCGCATTATGGCCACAGGGCCTGGGCTCCCGCTGCCAGAAACGCCGGAAGACGATGAACCCTGGCGCAATTCTCCAAAAGAACCGCGGTATTTGCCCCTGCAAGTTGAGGAAGGCGATTTTGCCTTATTTTTGCAAAAAGCCGCGATGGAGATCTCTTTTGAAGGGGAGAAATATCTCATTGTACCCCAGGCGTCCATTCTGGTAGTGATTCGAGAGTCGGATACCATAGTAGGCGAAGACGAGGTATTGGATGAACTGGAGGGTTTGGACGATCTCGACCTGTAATGATTTTGTGAAAGTTCATAAAAAAAAGCCGCTTATCAGCGGCTTTTTTTTCATCTTATTATTCTTGTTTCGCCCGTGCCTGAGTATCCGATCTGGCGCATCGAAAACCCAGAGAAGGGTAGGTCTTATCGGGCTTTTCACCTCGCCGCCGAGCCATGTGGATATGAGGAGCACTCCAGCCCCCACCCCTTATGACACGCTTTTTCCCGGCTTCTGGACCCGTGGGATTATTGAGAGGAGAGACGCGATAATATCCCTCATCATACCAATCCCAACACCACTCCCACACATTGCCCGACATATCGAGCAAGCCCTCACTGGTAGCACCTTCGGGGAAAGTTCCCACAGGCATCGGACGCCGGTTTCGGGTTTCTCTGGTATTTGTTCGCGTGACGTCAAAACGGTCGCCCCAGGGGTAAAGACGGCTTTGTACCCCCCGCGCTGCCCGCTCCCATTCTGCTTCAGTCGGCAGTCGTTTACCCTTCCAAGAACAATAGGCATTGGCGTCATCCCAGGAAACACCCACAACGGGTTGGTTGGGGTCATTGTATTTGGCCTCGCCCCAATACCGTGGGGCCGCATGCCCTGTACTCGTCACAAATTCGCGGTACTGAGCATTGGTAACTTCGCGTGTGTCAACCCAGTATGAATCGAGATACACCTTGTGTACAGGCGCATTTTTATCTCGGGTATCTCCCATGAGAAAATGGCCTGCGGAAATTTGCACCTCCATCTTACTTGTACTATCGGAAGATACTGCCGCGCGGGATCTGCGCCGTTCAAAAGGAGAACGTCCATCAATTGTTTTGATACTCAACTTGGAAATTTCGATCCGGCTGGAAGATAGCTGAAGCGTAATAGAAGTCGCAGTCTCCCGAATCAGTTCGCCTCGCACAACGCGACCCGATTTGAGAACGACCTCAACGGCCTCAGTTGTATCGACCATGCAAGATAAGACCCCAAATACGATCACGCATACTCCCATAATATACTGCCGCATTTTGCCTCCTTGGCGATTGGATTATCGCTTTTTGGTTGCGACTTTGAAAGTAATCATTTCGCGGTATTTTGTCCAGTCCTACAAAATATACCCCCAGAGCGTTATAAAAATAAAAAGCCCAACCTTAAAAGGCTGGGCTTTACGATAGTTCCCTATAATGCGGCAATTGCTAAACCATGTCTTTCAGTTTTTTCAGGGCTGAAATTCTTATACCCTGCGAAGCGGGTTTGGCTGCAATTGTTATTTTTTCGCCAGTGAAAGGATTGACGCCCTCTCGTTCTGCGCGAGCCGGTTTTTCGACCCTTTTGATTTTGAGCAGACCGGGCAACACAAATTCACCGACAGAACCTGCTGTGACATGGCTTTCAATGGCACTGTCCAACCCATCGAGAACGCTACCCACATCCTTTTTGCTCAGACCAGTGCTTTCTGCGATCGCGCTTACAATCTGGGCTTTACTCCATCGTTTTGTTACAGCTTGCGACATAATTCTCTCCCTTTGTGAAAATGGTTATAATCTCAAACCTAATGCCCCCACGAAGGCAGATAGGTCGAAGGCTATACTCTAATTATAGTCCAGCATGCTTTGATTTGTCAAGTATAGATTGCCCATTCCCCTTTTTTCCCTCTCTTTGGCTTATTCCACCCAAATATCCGGGCGCGTATCCACCCCGTAATTCTCAAATATCGCATCAATAGCACACTTATCGTCTTCGGACAGCGTCAACTCTAATGCCCCCATATTTGACACCGCCTCCTCAGGTTTACGCACGCCAACCAGTGCTGTGCTAATCACGGGATTGGACAACACCCACGCCAGCGCGAGGTGATATACCGCTGTGCCGCGGTCCGCTGCCATCTGTTTTAACGCTTCCACCACCTTCAGATTGCGCGGAAAATTCTCCTCTGCAAACAAAGGCATATTAAACAACCCGCCCTTAGAGCGCCAATCTTCTGTGTCGAATGTCGTATGCTCATCAAATGCCCCGGCGAGCAGTCCATGTGCCAGAGAGCCATATCCCATCATCCCAATGCCGTGCGCCTCGCAATATGGAAAAACATCTCTCTCCATACGCCGATCAAACATGTGATAGCCGTATTGCCCCACATCTACCCGCCGCGTCTTCATACACGCATCGACCTCCTCGGCCTTGAAATTCGATACCCCTCCAAAACGCACCTTCCCCTGCTGAATCAAATCTTCCAGCACCTGCATAGGCTCTTCAAAAGGCGTATGCCGATCGGGCCAGTGAATCAAATAAACATCGATATAATCCGTATTCAAAAACCGCAAACTATTCTCTACCGACGTCATAATCCGCTCTCTGCGACTGTCGCGCCCCTTTTCCCGCCCCGAATCCGTATATCCAATACCGACCTTTGTCACCACAATCACATCCTTGCGTCGATTCCCCAGCCCGCGCGCGAGCAAAGCCTCTGATTTTCCCTTTCCATAGCCTTCGGCCGTATCAAAGCAATTAATCCCCAAATCCAGTGCCTTGTGAATGCCCGCAATCACTTCGCCTTCATCAAAATAACCATAATTCCCGCCGAGTTCCCAGCACCCAAACCCAATCGCTGAAACATCCAATCCGGTCTTTCCAAACGGCCTGTATTCCATATCAAACCTCCAAGTAAAATGTTTTTTCTTCACCGCCCCATCCATCCACCATCCACAGTCAAAATCGCACCATTGACATAATTGGCCGCATCCGAACACAAAAACACACACGCGCCTTTCAGATCATCCGGCTGTCCCCATCGTCCCTGGGGAATCCGCGTCAAAATTTGCTCGGAGCGGACAGAATCATTGCGCAGGGCTTCGGTATTATCTGTTGCAATATAACCCGGCGCAATAGCATTGACATTCACCCCCTTGCTCGCCCACTCATTTGACAGTGCCATCGTCAAAGTCGCAATACCCCCTTTGGCCGCAGCGTAACCCGGAACTGTAATACCCCCCTGAAAACTCAGCAAAGACGCTGTAAAAACAATTTTGCCACGCCTACGCGCCACCATTTCTTTGCCAAACTCGCGCGCGAGAACAAATTGCGCGTTCAAATTTACTTCAATCACCCTATCCCAGTATTCATCGGGATGATCCGCCGCGGGTTCCCGCAAAATCGTACCCGCGTTATTCACCAATATATCGACCTGAGCGACATCTGCTTTTACCTGTGCTATAAAAGTACGCAAAGCATCCCGATCGGAAAAATCACATGCATAAGGGCGGAAACTACGGCCCAATGCAGCGACATCCCCTTCTACTTCACTACCCAACGCCAGCGATGCACTCACCCCCACAATATCGGCACCAGCCTCGGCCAACCCCTGGGCAAAAGCGCGGCCAATACCGCGCCGACACCCCGTCACCAGCGCAGTCTTACCGCTCAAATCAAACTTATCCAAAATTCCCATCATGACTCCCTTTACACCTGACAGTCCAAAAGCACCTTCATCACCTCTCCACCCGCCACCATCTGTTCAAATCCCTTTGCCGCATCCTCCAGTGGCAGCGTATCCGTAATCAGAGCTTTTACATCAACCGCGCCAGATGCCGCCAATCGAATTGCCCGCTCAAAATCTATGGGTTCGTACACGCGACACCCCACCAGATGCAATTCCCGCCAAAAAAACCGCTGCAAATCCACAGGCGGCGGTTCAGCGTGTACCCCAACCAGCACAATGGTTCCGCGGACCCGAGCCAACTCAGTCATAACCTTTGCACCGGGTGCACTGCCGCTAACTTCAAACACGAGGTCCGCACCTGCACCCTCGGTCCAATCTTCTGTATATGCGAGAAGATCAGTTTCCAATGGATTCACAACCTCAAAGCCCAATGCCCTCGCCTTTGCCAAACGAAAGGGATTCACTTCGGAAATCACCACCTCGGCCCCATCCAATCGCGCCGCCATTGCAATTAGTATCCCAATTGGACCGCCGCCAATCACAACCGCGCGGTCACCCAATTCCACTTTGGCACGCCGAACATCGTGGACAGCGACTGCAAGCGGTTCAATAAGCGCGCCAGCATCGTCGTCCAGTGCATTGGGCACGCGGTGCAAGCGATTGAGTGGTGCATTCCAAACAGCCTGAAATGCACCCGCAGAGTCAATACCCAAAAAATTCAAATTCTGACAAATATGCCGATGCCCCCGACGACAAGCCGCACACACGCCACATGCCACCGTGGGTTCAACCACCACGCGCTCCCCTACTTTGAACCCGGCATCTTTCGGAACATAGACAATCTCGCCGCACATCTCGTGTCCCATCACCAGAGGAATTTGCACCCGCTGATCCATGTGCCCCTGATAAACATGCAAATCCGTACCGCATAAACCCGCCCGCGCCACCTTGATGAGCACCTCATCATCACCCGGTTTGGGTTCCTCAATATCGCGCAATTCAACCCGCTCGGGACCCAGATAAACAGACGCTTTCATATCACCTCCGCAATAAACCTTGAAATTCAGGGCTTTGTAATGTATGTTACACCATATCAAATTGCTGCCATGCAAGAGCCGATCGGAAAATCAAAACTGGTCGGCATTTATGATACCGAACAGAAATCAAAGAGTCAACCTATAAGGTTTTTCAATTTTCTCCATGTCCATTCTCCACACCTACATAACCCTCGACCTCGAAACCACGGGTCTGAACCCAAAAGAAGCCGAAATAATCGAAATCGGTGCTGTCAAAGTAAAAGATGGCGAAATCGTCGAGCGCTTTCAGACTTATGTGCGGCCCAAAATGGGGGTGCCCGAAGAAACAACGCGCCTGACTGGCATAGCATTCAAAGACGTGAGAAACGCACCCCGCATCAATGCGGCAATCGAAAACTTTATGACCTTTGCCAGCGACCAGCCCCTCATCGTACATCAGGGTCGATTTGAAACTCGCTTTTTATCTGAAGCCTCTGGCCTGCCTTTTGGCAACAACATACACAGCGTGCGCGACCTCGCCCGGATTGCCTTGCCCAGTTTATCCGATCATCGGGCGAATACGCTTGCGGACTATTTTGAAGTCGAATCCCAATCAGCGCACAAAGCACTTTGCGATGCCGAGCAACTCGCAGGCATATACCCGGGTATCGTCGAGGTCTTGCGCGAAACCTCATTCCGCACCAAACAACAAATACTCCAGCTTTTGCAAGGCACAAATAGCCCCTTGCTCAACATCTTTGTCGATCTGGGCAACGAAGCGGCCAAAAGCGAATTTATGAACCGCATTCGCGGTGGTGGTGCAGATGGCCTCCCCCTATCCAATGTGGGCGGCGAAGAACCACGAACGGACACAGAGGACCACGCGCCTCTCGACATCGACCTGCTCTGCACCCTGTTTGAATCCGGCGGCACATTTGACCAACAAACCGAAGGATATGAAGTGCGTACCGAACAGATCGAAATGGTACGCGCCATTGCCGATGCCTTCAACAACAACCATCTCCTCGTCGCTGAAGCAGGCACAGGCGTGGGCAAATCCATGGCCTATCTCACCCCGGCCATTCACCACGCCGCACAAAATGGTCGCCGCATCATCGTTTCCACCAATACCAAAAATCTTCAGGAACAATTGTTCTTCAAAGACCTGCCCCACCTCGAACGCATCCTGAATGTACCCTTCAGCTATGTCCTGCTCAAAGGCCGCAGCAACTATATATGCCTCAATCGGTGGCATGCAGCACTCGCCAATACCGAAACCTTCTTTACCGAAGACGAGCGCGAAGGAGCTTTATCTCTCGTTATATGGGCAGAACAAACGCAAACAGGCGACATTTCGGAAAACAATGGCTTTGACATGCGTCGCTATGCTGGCCTGTGGGCAAAAGTGTGTTCCGACTCGGGGTATTGCCGCTCGCAAAAGTGCCGCACCAACGGACAGTGTTTTGCCAACACCGTGCGCCGCTCTGCCCAAAAAGCACATATCGTGGTCGTCAATCACTCCCTGCTCTTTTCCGATATCGTCTCGGAAAATGCCGTGCTGGGCGAATACGAAGACCTCATCCTGGACGAAGCCCACAACATTGAAAAAATTGCCGCACAATATCTGGGCCGCGAACTCAATATATGGCACATCAAAAATTTTTCCGATCAACTGCGCAGTCCGGGCTTTCAAAGCACCGGTACCCTGCCCGCATTGCGCCACTGGATCGGTGTAGCCGACCTCAAAGACAATATCTTCGCCACCTTTGACAAAGGCATTGGGCGGGCTGTGAACGCCGCCGAAGACATCTATCTCAAAGCGCAGACCTTTTTTCAAGACCTCACGAAATTTTTGTACGGCAAACAGGGCAATCGCAAATTTTACTACACGCCCAAAGTGCGCTATCGCCCGGGTGAAAATACGTTTGAGGCAGTCAGTGAAAGCCTTGAGGACTTTGCCGAAGCGGTCAAAGAACTCAATAATAGCTTAAAAAATCTGTGTGATTGGCTCAAAGACTTGCCCGACGACACGTTTCCCAACCAGGACGAACTCGTCAACGAACTCGACGGGCGCACACAGGAATGCAACGATCTGCTCACGACCCTCAATCACTTGACCCATCCCGAAGACGAACAATATGTTTACTGGTTTGAATTGCCAACCCGAGAAAACAGCAGTGACACGCGCCTATTTTCCGCGCCCCTGCACGTCGCCGAAGTATTGCGCGACGCACTCTACGACAAAATGCGCACCATCGTCTTCACATCAGCCACTTTGGGCATTCGCGGCAAACTCATCTACTTTCTTCAGCGCATGGGGCTCGACACCATGCCCGAAGAGCGCGTGCAAACGAGTTGTCTGGGTTCGCCCTTTAACTACGACTTACAAGCCCTTGTCTGCGTGCCACAATTTATGCCATCACCTAAATCCCCTCATTTTCAACAAGCTGTTGACGATTTGCTGCGCCATCTGGCATGTAAAGTCGGACGGGGCACGCTGGCATTATTTACCTCCTATAGCATGCTCAACCAGTCTTATGACGCACTCAAAAACGATCTGTCATCCGATGGCATCTTGCTTCTGGGACAGGGGATAGACGGTGCGCGCGGCAGTATTACCGAACGCTTTAAAACCCACCGCCGCGCAATGCTCCTGGGTACGGACAGTTTCTGGGAGGGAGTAGATATCCCCGGCGAAGCTCTCGAAATACTGGGCATCATTCGCCTGCCTTTTGCCGTGCCATCTGACCCCCTTGTTGCAGCACACATGGAAGAACTCGAAAAACAGGGTAAAAATCCATTTTTACACTATTCTGTCCCCGAAGCTATTCTCAAATTTCGCCAGGGTTTTGGCCGCCTGATTCGCAACAAATCCGACAGAGGTATTGTCATTGTCTTCGACAGTCGGGTTTTATCCACCTTTTACGGGCGGGCCTTTCTCGAAGCACTCCCGGTTCAACATCGGGCGTTTCGAGCACCAGACCATTTACTACAAACCATCAAAAGCTGGTTCGACAAAGTGAGCGCGGCGTGAATACCAAACATCTAACTTCCATACGCGAGCCTCTGCGGAAATTGCTGGTACAAATTCCCCAGCGCAATCATCCGCTCGTCGGGCATGCCTATCACTTCGCCAATGCCAGCCACGAAGGCCAGGACCGTGACGCCGGGCAACCGTATATTACCCACCCCATTGGCGTGGCACTCATCCTGGCTTCTGAATTGGGATTTGCGCGCGACGCGGAAATGATGGCAGCGGCACTATTGCACGACGCCGTTGAAGACTCTGCCCTGACCCTTAACGACATTGAACCCACCTTTGGCAAAAACATTGCCACCCTCGTCAGCGGCGTTACAAAAGTAGAAGGATCAAAAGCCGGTCGCACTGCGCGGCGCATTGCCACCTTGCAACACCTGTTCACCCATGCCAGAAGAGACCCGCGCGTACTCATTCTCAAATTAGCTGACCGCATGTATAACATGCGCAGCCTCGACGGCATTTCAGAAATCGACAGACGGCAACGCATTGCGCGAGAAACCATTGATATATACGCACCCCTATCGCACTTGTTGGGCATGGCCCGTATCCGCCGCGAACTCGAAGACCGCAGCCTTACCTGCCTCGAACCGCGAATCGCGAATCAGATACAGACCACACTTAGAACAGAACAGACCGAGCACCTCGCGAAATTCCAGGACACAATTCGCAACTTGCTCAATGCCAACGGCGTGCGGACAAGTGTGCGCGTACAACAGAAAAGTTTGGGCAGCATTTACCGCAAAATGCAACATCGTCCCCTCAATCAAATACAGGATCGCTACGCAGTCGAAGTCATTGTCTCGCGTCGCCGATTATGTTATTTGGCTTTGGGCATTTTGCACGAGCACTTCCTGCCCGTAATGGAGCGTTTCAAAGACTTTATAGCCCTGCCCAAACGCAATGGTTATCAGGCTCTCCATACCTGTGTCCACCACAGGGATCAACGCTACGAACTTCACATTCAAACCCCCGCAATGCATCGCCTGGGCGAATTTGGCATTGCCGCGTTGCGCGGAGATGCAGAGCACGAAGAGCGGCGCACGCGCTGGTTGCACGATTTTGTCGATTGGTACGACCGCGCCGATGCCTCCCATCACCTGATATCTGAACTCAAACGCATTCTCTTTACCCGAGAAATTGTCGCACTCACCCCCAGAGGCGATCCCTTTATTTTGCCCGAAGATGCGACCCTTGCCGATTTTGCCTTTGCCGTGCATACCGACCTCGGCTTGCAATGCAAAGGAGGTCGTATCAACGGCGCGCGGGCTTATCCGTTCTCCAAACTCGCCTGGGGCGACACCGTTGAAATTGACACCGATCCAAATCAACATCCAAAAAAGAGCTGGGTCAGCCGCGTAAAAACCTACCGCGCTCGCCGCCACATCCAGCACTACCTCAATAGTCAAAAATAATATGCCTCGTTTTCCTTTATTTCTTTTTTTTATTCTGATTTTCGCATGTTCGGGAACCAATCCCGTACTCGAAAGTCAGAAAATGAAGGTCTCACAAGCTGAAAAGACGCTGAGTGAAGAACGCATTCGCCTGAAAACCCTGCGCGACAGCCTGCAAATCGAAATTCGCCGCAATATCGCCCTGGGCATTCCAAAAGAACAATCAGAACAAATAGAACACGCCCGTATCAAAATTCAGGAAACCATTGTCGTGGCATCGGAAAGAAATTTAGCGGCGCAACAAGCTCTACTCGACTCTCTCACAAAATATTCTCCCTGAAGCTTTAGTATTTACAAATTTTAACTTGCACTAATAGCGCAAATTTATCATATTGAAATAATACAGGCGTTTAACCACCAGCATCCCGAAAATTTACATCAAGAGGAGGAGTATCCGTGTCCAATCGCGAACATTTTCCTGTTGCGCCCAAACTTGCGTATGCATCCACGGGACTCGAACCGTATATCCCCTCGGCAGAACAGCCGTGGAATGAGCACCGGGCGGCACACCTCTTGCGGCGCACCCTCATTGGCCCAACGCCAAGAGAAATAGCAGAAGCCGCGCAAAGCACGCCAGAAGCCGTTGTAGATCGCCTTCTGGAAATGCCTTTTTTGCCACCAAATCCACCCGCTCAGTGGGTTTATCAGGATCCATTTCAAAAACCCGATTCAGACCAGCGCAAAATTGAGCGCGCGCGCGTTGACGAGACCCGCGCCTGGTGGATGGAACTCATCGTCAACCAGGGGTTCTCAATTCAAGAGCGCATGGTGCTCTTCTGGCACGATCACTTTGCCACCCAGGCCAAAGATGTCAGACGCCCGCAGTGGATGTATCTCCAGAATTTCCTGTTTCGCAAGCGTGCTGTCGGCAATTTCAAAACACTTGTCAAGGAAGTCACAATAGATCCGGCCATGATCTACTACCTCGACAGCAACTCCAACAGAGTGGGAAGACCCAATGAGAACTACGCTCGAGAACTCATGGAATTGTTCACAATGGGCGAAGGTGGCGGCTACACAGAACAAGACATCGGAGAAGCGTCACGCGCGCTCACAGGTTGGATTGTCGTGGGCAGGCAACCCACTTTTAGAGAAAACCGGTTCGACAAAGGCCAGAAGACCTTCCTGGGACAAACTGGTAACTTTGATTATCGGGACATTATCGACATCATCTTCCAGCAAGAAGTCACAGCTGAATTTATATGCGGCAAACTCTATCGCGAATTTGTCTATGAGCATCCAGACAAAAACATCGTCTCGGAACTCGCGCAAATCATGCGCGACAACGATTACGAAATCAAACCGGTTTTGAAGACATTGCTCTTAAGCCAGCACTTCTTCGATCCAGCCACCATCGGTGCTAAAATCAAAAGCCCCGTCGAACTCGTCGCTGGCACAGCGCGCAGTCTCGGTTTCAAAGCCGGCACAGGCAGGAGCATAAGTTCCCAATACCTCGTTTACATCGCCCAGGTGCTCGGCCAGAGACTACTTGATCCGCCCAATGTAGCCGGGTGGCCGGGATATCGGCTGTGGATCAGCACATCAACATTGCCCGAACGCCACAAAATGACCGACGAGATTGTCGATGCCAGACCGCGCAATCCCAACCGTTACACCATCCTCAACACAGATGCCGTGGGATTCGTCAAGGCATTTCCCGACCCCTACGACGCGGAAAAACTCGTTCGCGCCATGGGAGAATGTCTGATGGCCTTTCCAGTTGACGAATATCGCCTCGAAATGTTTTTGGAAACGCTACTCGAAGGTGCCGATGTCTATGACTGGAATCCCGATGCTGTTGCAGCACCCCGGCGCATCAAGAATATTCTCAAACTCATCTTTGAATTGCCCGACTATCAACTGAATTAGACTTGAGGCCTGCCTGTTAGCCTCCAGAAGGAGCTCGTTATGAACAGACGCGACTTTATCAAAAATGCGACCCGCGGTGGTGCCGGGTTTGCGCTGGGCGGTTTTATGACGCGGGCTTATGGGCGCGCCGAAGCTATTGGGCCTCTGGCTGCAACAGCCCTCAGCGAGACCGACCGCGTGCTCGTTATCATTCGCCTCAATGGCGGTAATGACGGCCTCAACACCCTGGTCAATTTTGAAAACGACGCCTATTATCAGGCGCGTCCCAAAATCCACATCACAAAACAAGAAGCCCTCAGACTCACCCCGACACAGGGTCTGCATCCCCAACTCACAGGGTTCAAAGAACTCTACGATGAAGGTCAGTTGATGGTCATGCAGGAGTGGGATATCCCAATCCCAACCGGTCGCACTTCCGCTCGACCGACATCTGGATGACCGCATCGGATTCCAAAGAATTTTTGAACCACGGTTGGCTGGGGCGCTATTTTGAATCCCAAACTCCCGGCTTCCCAGACACCCTGCCAGAACAGCCGCTGGCAGTTGACATCGGTCCCGTGCTTTCCCTCGCTCTATTGGGCAAAAACGGTGCTATGGGCATTGCCCTGCGCAACCCCACGCAATTTGTCAATCTCGTGGAGCAGGGCAACAAAATTATCGAAGACGGTAAAATCCCCACACCGGCAGGATATGAACTCGACTTTATCCGCCGCATCAACTTTGAATCCCTTCAATATTCCTCACAAGTCAGAGATGCCGCAAATAAAGGCGCGAACAGAGTTCAATACCCCTCCAATAATGGGCTCGCCAACCAGCTCAGTCTGGTCGCGCGGTTGATCGCTGGCGGCTTACAATCCAAAGTGTATCTGGTTTCACAGGGCGGATACGACACACACTCCAATCAGCTCAACCGCCACAACAACCTGATGAGCCAGCTCAACGGAGCAGTCACGGCTTTTGTTCAGGACCTGCGGCAACATCAATTGCAAGACCGCGTGCTCGGCATGAGCATTTCGGAATTTGGTCGTCGAACAAAAGAAAACGGCAGCGCAGGCACCGATCACGGCACATCAGCGCCCATGTTCTTCTTTGGCCCATCGATCAATGCGGGTATTGCAGGTCCACAGCCCAACTTTGAACAGGTTGACAGGCGCGGTGACTTTTACTACGATCACGACTTCCGCCATGTCTATGCCTCGGTGCTCAACGATTGGTTTGACGTATCACAAGATGTTGTCTCAAGCATCTTTTCATCCAATACGTCTCACATTCCCATTCTCAGACCAAGGCTCGATCTCGCCAAAGTTGACTTTAATGCCGACGGCAAACTCGACTTTAACGACTTTCTCCAATTTGCCCAGGCCTATGGCAGCAATGAAGCCAAATTCGATTTAGACGGCGATGGCAACGTTGGGTTTGGCGATTTCTTGAGATTTGTCGATGCCTTCCGAAACCGTTAAGCACCCGGCATCGTCTGAAACTATAAAAGCCCCGGTCACACACCGGGGCTTTTTATTAATGGGCGACAGAGACGAGGCAAAACCATGCAAAAATCCAAACGCGAAGTCACAATCTCAAATCGCTATCTCTACTTCTACGCCAGCCTTGTCAAACGCATCTACGGTCTGATCATCCGAAATGAACACAAAAACCAACCCAACGAGCGCTACACGGGCCGTCTGGATGAAGATGGAATACCGAGTTCCCAAGATGCGCCCCATACAAAAGGTAGGTTACCCGGCACACCTATCCAGGATGAAATTATCCTGTTTCGCTTTCGAAAACGCCTGCTCCTGGGAACATGCCAGGCTGTTTTGCCCCGCAAAATTTCCGAAATCACAGTTTTATCAGAAGATGGTCGGCGCCTCCGCTTTCGCCACACCAACCTCGTTTATCTCACCGGCACCTCATCAACCGATGTACCACTCAAAACTTATGCAACGGCCGTCCGCACCTTGAGCCGGGAAATAGACCTCGAAGCCGTCTGGGAAATCGCCGTTGAATCTGCAACCCCGCTTCCGCTTTCAGAAATCGCCGACCTCTTCTACAACACAGAAATCGATGCGACACAATGGATTGCCCTCTATCTTCACCTGCACCATACTTCTCCTTATTTTCAGCCTCAATCTTCCAACTCGTATTCGCCCTATACGGCCGGTCAAGTAAATGTCCTTCGCCAACGCCACAAACTTAGAAAAGACCGGGATGAAGAACGAGAAGAATTTATCCACGCCATGGCGAATCAGGACGAATCCATCGCAGAACACACGCTGACCCCACGCCAGCAAACCTATCTGGAACAGATTCGACAATACGCATTGTGGGGCAGTGAATCCCAATACGCAACTCAAGCGCAGGCATTGATCTCTGAAATTTGCAAAACCCAAAAAAACCGCCAAAAATCCGCAGTCGAACTACTCATTAAAAAAAAGGTCTGGAAACGCGATCAAAACCTCGACTTGCTCCGCGCCGAAATTCCAACTGCATTTTCAGACCTCGCCATCCGCCAGGCAGAAACACTCGCGCCCGCTTATGGAAACCGAAAAAAACAACCCGTCTTTGTAATACACCCGCCCGATCACCCAAACATCGCCCTCTCATACCGTCGCAGGCTCTTGGGAGGCGCAGAGTTTGGCGTACACATTCCAGATATCGGCGCACTCATCCCCAAAGATTCGCACATTGACCGCGACGCTGCCGAGCGCATGGCGCACATTCCCTTTCCCGATCATCCCATTCCCATGCTACCAACGCGCTTTTCACACGACCTGGGCCAATTCCAAAGCGACAAAGCGCATCCAGCACTCAGTATCTTCTGGCGCGTAAATCGGGATGGCCGCCTCAAAGATTTTTGTATCGCGCAAACGGCCGCAATAAACAAAGCGGACCTTTCACCTGAAAACATCGACCATGCACTAAACGACCCTGCTCACCCGCAGCACCGCGCCATACAATTCTTCTCGCAATTATCCGCACGCCTCTACAAAACGCGGCAAACGGCCATGCACGACCTCGAAGAACAATCACCCCCAAATTCCGCGCATCACATTGCCATTGAACTATCCCTGCTCGCTGGCATAGCTGTTGGGCGGTGGTGTGATAATAAGAGCCTCCCCGCAATTTACGAAATGCGCGACCCCATTGAAAACATTGAGACCATCATCCAAATCTCCCACTCCGTTGTACGCCGCCACGAACGCCACCGCCAGACCCCAAACATCGGCCTCAGCACAACGCCAGAAACACATCACGGCTATGGCATATCGCATTATTGTCCCATCACCCAACCCACAACCAGATACACCGACCTCGTAATGCAACGCCAGATCGATCACTACCTAAAAACCGAGCAATCCCTTTACGAGGTTGACGACCTCAATACCCTGCGCTACCGCATGTGGGAAACACAGGACCTCATCGACGACCTGGTACACCACCGTACCCGCGATTTGATATTACAATCGTGGGAGAATCAGATTGGTCGGGAATTTCGCGCCGTTGTTCTCCACCTCAAAATGCGCGGCGTCCTCGTAGAACTCCTCGACCACCCCTTCAAAACCGTCATCTATCCGGGTTATCCCGTAGAGATCGGCGACGAAATTGACCTGCGCCTGACGGGTATTGACCGCTGGAGAGGCTGGGCACACTTCACGGAAAAAATCTACCAGCAATCAGCAGTCGGCTTTTGAAGTAAGGAGTAGGAAGTTAGAAGTGAGAAGTCCTCCCAACATCGCCCCAGAACAGGTGCTTCTTCACACTTCACACTTTACCCTTCACCCTTCCCATGCCGGATACAAATCGTGCTCAATGCCCAATAAACTCAAAATTCGACCAACGACGAAATCCGCCAAATCATCGAACGTCTCCGGCTTTTGATAAAATGCTGGCATCGCCGGTACCACAACAGCACCCGCTTCGGCCACCGCCACCATATTGCGCAGTTGAATCAAATTCATCGGTGTCTCCCGCGGCACGATAATGAGCGTCCGGCGCTCTTTCAACGCGACATCTGCAGCGCGTTCAATCAAATTGCGCGACAACCCATGGGCTATACTCGCCAGTGTCTTCATCGAACACGGCACCACCACCATGCCATCTGACTGCGCCGAACCACTCGCCAGCGTTGCAGCGAGATTCTTAAACGGGTGCAGTGCCATATTATCCACCGAAACACCATAAAGTTCCCGGATAAAACCACCAAAATCTCGCTGTTTCCCCTCAAAGCCCGCCTCATCTCGAAGCAACATCCAGCCAAATTCGGATATCACCACATCCACCGCAACCTCGCGCATCAGCAATGCGCGCAACGTGCGCAACGCATAAATAGCCCCACTTGCCCCTGTAATTGCAACCGTAATTCGTTTCATAGCAAACAGAATCCCAGATACAGCGAATTACAACAACAAATCGGCCAGCGTCCCCGCAAAATACACCACACTGACCACACCATTCATTGTCAAAGACGCCATACCCGCCTTTGACAAATCTCTGTGCCTCACCAAATAGTGTTCATAAATCAGCAAACATCCCACGCACATCACGCCAGCTACATAAATCATCCCCAGTTCAAACACCTGTCCCACGCACACCATCAAACCAAAAGCAATCACATGAAATAACCGCGCAATCCACAACGCGGGACCAATCCCAAACTTCTGCGGAATCGAATACACCCCAAACCGCCGATCAAACTCGGCATCCTGACAGGCGTAAATCACATCAAATCCCGCGACCCACATCAACACCGCGCCACCGAGCAGTAAAATCTTCGCATCCAATTGTCCCGTCACTGCGATCCATGCCCCCACGGGCGCGAGAGACAATGCCAACCCGAGAAAAAGCTGCGTAGTCCACGTAAAACGCTTTGTATAAGAATAAAAAAACACAATACCCAATGCCACAGGTGACAGCATCAAACACAGTGGATTTAACTTATAAGCCGCAAAAACGAGTAGCGCAGAAAAAACGCACACAAACACCTTCACAGCACCTGCCGAAATAACTCCTTGCGGCAACTCGCGATTGGCCGTGCGCGGATTGGCCGCATCCATTTTCCGATCCACAAGCCGATTAAAACCCATAGCCGCACTTCTCGCGCCCACCATCGCCACCACAATCCAGAACACCTGCTCGGACGAAATCCCATATCCAGCCGCCGCCAATACCGCGCCCGAAAGCGCGAATGGCAAGGCAAAAATACTGTGGCCGAATTTAATCATCCGGCCATAAGTGACAATACCCTCAATCATCACTGCCTTATCTTTCCCGGATAAACTTTTGCAACCGGGCATCTGTCTGCACTTCCCCCACATACAAATCGCCGTGTGAATCCAGCCAGATACCGTGCGGGCACTTCTTGAACTCACCGGGGATATCGCTTTCAACCCCGCGCCCCCACTCAGACAATTTCTCGCCATCAACCGTCCAGATACTCACCCGCTGATCCAACTCCGCGATATAAACCACCCCATCGTCGTCATCAATATAAACAGTATCGGGCTGGTGCAAACCCGTCCACTCTCCCTGAAAATTGCCCTCGGTATCGAAAAATTGAATGCGATTGTTGCTCCGATCTGCCACCCACAAACGGTCATCCTTATCGACCCGCACAGAATGCACCAGATCAAATTGTCCCGGTCCCGTACCCGGTTCTCCCCAGGACTTGATCAACTCCCCATCGGGCGTGAACTTGTGCATCCTCGCATTGCCATACCCATCGGACACATACATAAACCCTTGAGAATCAAACGCGACATCGGTCGGCAACCGAAACGGCTCGCCTTCATCGCCTTCCCGATCGGGCGTCCCCACCGTCATCAACAACTCGCCATCACAGCTAAACTTCCGCAAACAATGCGTATTGCGCTCCACACAATAGACGTGATCTTCTGCATCGATATAAATGCCATGCGCATCCTTTAACACATCTTCGCCCCACGAAGACAAAAAATTGCCTTCGCGATCAAAAACCACCATCGGGTGCTCGCTGCGACTGTACACATAAACGCGGTCTTGCGAATCAACAGCCACCGCCGGTACCCATCCAAACGACCAGCCTTCGGGCAACGACCACCAATTTTCCTGCACCGTATAGACATAATCACCCTGTCCAAACGCCATCACATCCTCCTTGTAAAAAAGCTAAAAAGTCACACACCATTGCAATATACACCACAATTTGAGCGCAAAGATAAAAAAGCTCCGGGCATCCAGAGCTTTTTTATCTTTCGGGAATTATTGCATATCACGCGCTTACCGTTTTTCCAAAAACACTGGTAAATAACAAAAAATCGCCAAAATTGACCTGCCCATCCTCATTTAAGTCAAAACGCGCATCGGGACTCTCAGCACTAAAAGCGGCAACAAACAGAAGAAAATCTCCAAAATCGATCTTGCCACTGCCATCGAAATCCGCTTGAGCGGCTATCTCCCGCAAGGGCAGAAACACAGCCGGCTGAGAGCGCACTGCTATACCGCGTGGTCTATCTTCAAAACTCAGCGTTTTCAAAATCTGAAACGACTCCGCGTCAAAAATAACCAACTCATTCGAATTCTGGTTCGCCACATATATCTGCGACCCGTCGCGCGACACAAACAAAGAACGCGTCTCTTCACCTTCGGGCAAAACCTGGACAGTATTCACAACGCGATTCTGCGCCACATCGACGACGACCAATTGGGCATTCGCGCGATCGGTTCCGTATAACCGCGAACCATCCGGCGATAAAGCAAGGCGAAAGATTCCACCATCTATAGAAATCGTTGTCACCACAGACTCCGACTCGGTATCAATCACCACAACACCGCCACTGCCAACGTCACCAAAGTCCCCTCCCGACACATACAACCGCTTTCCATCCGCAGATATAACCAATGAGCGGGGGTCCTCAATCACATCAATGCGACCAACCGTCGCTCTGAGTGCGGTATCGACAATCAGCACTTGATTGGCCTGGATATCTGTGACATAAAGCCGCTTTCCATCCGGATGAATCGCCACGCCATAGGGACCGCCGTCATTAACAACCGGCACCCGAATGCGATTGCGCACAGTCAAACTCGCCACCTCAATAACCGAAATACTCTTAGACTGTGAATTGGTGACATAGAGCAACTGCCCATCTGCGCTCAACGCGAGATCCAGAGGCGCATTGTCAACCGTAATATTCGCCGCCACCTGATGCGTGGCAGTCTCGATAACCGTGACCCGATTTTCAGATGTGCCGACAGCCCCCCCCGTATTGGCGACAAACAAATAGCGCTGATCCGGTGTCATCAAAACACTTAAGGGGCCCGCGCCAGTGGAAATGCGCGCCACCTCTTCATCCGATCCCATATCAATAACGGCCACCATATCTTCATCTCGCAATGCAACAAAAAGTACGGGAGCTCCAGAAAGGGATATCACATCGAATTGCAACATGGGCAATTCAGGTGGCGGCGAAGGCGTTTCATTGCCATCGCCATCGCGCGCAACCACCCGATATTCAACCCGCGATCCCACACTTTGTCCGTCGAGTTCAGCGGAAAAAATATCGTTACCCGTAGGGATCATTGGCAGCACGTGCACGCCCCCGCCATTGACCCGATAATGCAATTCAACCGTTGCCACCCCTGTATTATCGGTCACCCTTGCCGAAAAGCGATAGGGGCCATTGGGATCGGGCGTATTGGCCGGAAAAATAGTCTCCCGAATAAAGGGCGCGCCCGCCACAGAAGGTCCAATCGCAAAATCGACATTTTCTATCACGCGGTCGATTTCAACGCGTATGATCTGGGCATTGTCTTTCAAAAACGCATTATTATAGTACTCTCTTTCTAATCTTTCATCATATAATGTCTGAAAAATACCGCCAAAATTATCAGCCGAAATTGCGCGATGGTGTGGCTCAATCGCAACGTGGTAATCACCCGGGGGCAACCCGAGAATTTCGTAACGCCCATCGCCATTGGGTCCTTTTTGTTCACCAGCCGAACCCGACAAAGCACTCGCGACAAACATAAGGGAATCTGTTCCCGCCTGATAGACCACCACATGCACGCCAAATGTGGGACCATCGGCATCCAGAACTTGTCCACGCACACCGCCAGTAAACCCTTCCACAGGGTATATCGCCGTTATACCCGCGCGGTCATCGACTTCCAGAGAACGCTCCGCACGCGGCGCTTCGTCCAAATTATAGGGAAACATGGTCGGTCGCAGTTCGGGGTCACCCACCCAGGGGCTGTGATCCAGCCCCAACAAATGACCGATTTCATGCGTCATCACAGCGTGAAGATCGGTCAGATTCTCAGGCGTGTTATTCACCTCAATCGAAAACTCGTGATCTCGTCCATTAAAAACAATATCCGTATCCGTAATAAAACCGTCGTCGTTCTCGATGACCCGTGCAATTGCAATGACCCCCGTACCCTCAGGTGCTCCTATAACCTCTCCCGTCGTATCGAAAAAAATCACATTGCGATTATCATTACCCGCCACTTCAAGCTGTGCTGTACCTTCATATTCAAATGTAATAAATGCCGACGGCACCCCGCCCCAGTCGTTAAACCCCTGCTGTGCGATCCGCACCACCTCGGCCTCGGGAAAAGGAAAACTCCCGGCATTGACCACAAAGGGAATACCGGCCTGGGCCCGAGAGGGTGACCAGCGAAGTGTCACAATACGTTCACGCGAATTTTGTCGTGTAAGAATCACATACCCCTCTGCACCAACCCACAGAGCGAGCAAAAGGCCGATAACACATATCTTTTTCACAATATTAATCCTCATGTTTGAGTACCGGTTCTGATTCCCTTGCATCCACCACCCACACCTCGGCTTTGCCATCTCGATCAAAATCCGCTTCTGCATACGCTTTGAAACCATCCTCTGAAACCGTCACCCGATAGCGAAAACGTCCGGGCACATTATTGAGTTGTAAAATACCGCCATTACTTTTTTCATCAATAGATAAATAAGTGCCATATTCTGCGCGATATGCGTGTTGTAGAGTCGCAATGCGTTGCAACATAATGCGGGCGCGTTCTCGCTCTGCGTCTTCGGGCGTGCGATATGTAAACTGATAAAACAACACCACGCATATCAATACCAGAAGACCAATAACAACACCCACCTGAGACAACTGATCTCGATATTTCCAAAAAAACATCACGGTTTCTTTTCCTCAGGTGGCAACATCCACCAGATTTTGGAATCCAACCTCTCCACCTCCGTCTCCCACCGCGCCCGTACCTCCACAGTATCGGCATGCGCGATCAAAGGCTCCGCGGGCACAAACGGATGGACTTGCCCAGACATCCAATGGCCATTGCGGTCGCGATCTAAAAATCCGGAAATGCGATACGTCCCCGGAAGCAAATTCGTCAAACTAAACGTCGTATCCCGCAAAACCTGCTCTAAAAAAAAGTCATGCGTCAACCCCTCCATCCATATCACCACATCAGAAGAAGAAGTCGTCCCGGAAACGCGCCCCAGAGCCGCAGTATCCATCACAGAAAAAACAAACGAAATCGGTTCAGAAAGAACATTACCGCCAATATCCAGGAGTTTTTCGCGATTTCCAATGAGCCGAATCGTCTCACCACCCATCCACAGACTATCCGGTGTAAACACGAGATGATTGGGCGCAACCCATTCAAAATATCCCTGGGGAACAACCGTCGAATCCGACGCTATCCAGAAGTCAGACACGACATCTACACGCATCGCATCGGAAAACAACATGCGAATTACAGCCGTTGGCAAAACATTCTCGGCATTCTCCACTGGTGCGCGAGCCAGCACCTCTGGCGCGCGTCGATCGCGCGTACCATCGCCTCGCACCGTTACATCTGTGGTATCGCGATTCCCCCACTGATCTGCGACATCAGCCCGCCCCCTGTATTCCACACCTCGCGTTTGCAGTTCGGTAATCAACCCTACCCCGCTCGAGTCAACGGGATCTTGATATATCTCCAACACCGACAGGTCGGTTATTTCAACGCCTAAAACGCGCACCGGTTCATCAAATCGCATCAAAACATGCTGTTGATCTGGCGTGCGTGCGGCAACGAGCGCAGGTGCTGATGTATCGCGCACCGCGAGTTTGAGATCCCCCAGGCGAACGCGCCCCTCATCGGTGAGCACCACATCGCCGGGCGGAAGTGCCAACAAGTCGCCTGATGAATACGCGCGATCATTATTCTGATCGCCAAAAGCAAATATCCGATAATTCCCAGACCCCAACCGCGGCAATACAAAATGACCCGTTTCATCGGGCTGTGTCACATACGTGGGACGGTCTCGTCCCGGATCGGGTGCCATCACCAAAGACAGATCATAAGCCCAAACAAAAACTTGTGGTGGAATGCCTCTATCCACTACCTGTCCTGTCTGTCCCTTAGACTTCAACACCCGCCCATTGAGTTCCCCGCGATTTAAGCGATCCCCCGTCGCAAACCCAAAACTATAAGAAGACCGCATGCGGTTGCGCCACTCATCCGCGCTCTCCTGCCCCACCGTAACCAGATACGTCCGATCGGCCTGCAAGCCATCGGACAATCGAATTTCCAGCACATCCCCACGCCACTTGAAATCAAATTCCTCAGCCCTCTGTGGCGAAATAAATAACGCCCGCTCAACCGACCTGCGATCCATCGCCTCGGAAAAGCGAATGCGAATCCGAGTATCCAACCCGACTCGCACAGAATCATCTGCGGGCACTGTATCAACTACCCTCGGCGGCGTTTTATCGAGCGGTCCTCCCGGCGGAGGCATCTGCCGGGCACAGGCTAAAAAAAGAAAGAAAAAGGTAAGATGTAAGACGTGAGACGCGAGCGCAGGCATGTCTAATTTAGATGTCGAAAGTGTTGGTGATAATGCCACATTATTTTTTCACGCCCGTGGATGCGCTTGTCGATAGGCTCTTTTTAACCGCTCAACACTCACATGCGTATAAACCTGTGTGGTTGAAAGACTCGCATGGCCGAGCAATTCTCTCACCGCATTGAGATCTGCACCCGCATCCAGCAGATGGGTTGCATAGGCGTGGCGCAGTGCATGGGGGGACAACGACCGCCCGGTCGCTTTGCTGAGATACCGGGCAACGCGACCTTGAATACCACTGGGACTCAGCGGACGCCCAGACCGCGCCAAAAACAAGTGCCGTCTATCCGTCGTCTGATCAGAAACCAGTTCCTCCCGCCGCGTCAAATAAGCCACCAGCGCAACCCGGGCCGGTTCCCCGAAAGGAACCAATCGCTCTTTATTGCCCTTGCCCACAACCCGCACCAGTTTATCTGCCAGATCCACAGCCTCAATTTTGAGACCCGCAAGCTCGCGCAATCGAATCCCCGCGCTATAAAACAACTCCAAAATCGCCCGATCGCGCAATCCCAACACCGTATTGGGCGACGGCAGAGACATCGCGCGGGCAACCTCGTCAACATCCAGATAAACGGGCAATATCTTATCCTGCCTGGGCGGACGCACATCGAGTGCTGGATTCCGGTCCAAATCGCCCGCACTGCACAAATAACTCAAAAACGTTCGCACCGCCGCCAGCTTTCGGGCAACAGACCGCCGACCAAATCCCCTATTGTGCAAAAATCCCAAAAAATCCCGCACCGCATTCCGATCAATCTGTTCCACGCGATCCACCTGACGCCCCTGCAAAAAAGCGGCGAACTGATCCAGATCCGTGTTATATGCCGCACACGTATGATCGGACAATCGCCGCTGCCGCGATAGATGAGTGAGGAATTGGGTAATGGATATTTTCATAACATTTAAAAAAACTCATCTCAAATGATAGTCGCACCATCAAGTATTTTCCTGAGCAGTGGGCAAGGCTCGCACGGCTTGAATTTCGCGGTTTACCTCTTCCAAATCCATATTATTAAGACCATTTTCAACCGATTGCTTTTGAAGTTCATCAACGGCTTGAATCGCACGCACACGACGGAAAGTTGCTAAGGTGTCCTCTCTATTAGCCATACGTTACCCCTCTACCCCTTTACTAAACGTCACCCGCACAAACTTCCCGCCCTCGTCTTGCACGATTTCCGGCTCAGTGCCGTTAAATTCTCGCATCTCTCTCCGCATCACGGGCCATCCGCGTCCTCGCTGTTCCATCAAGCGCGCGACGAGCATGGCATTTGCCATCAACTCATTGCGGGATCGGGGATTGCCGCCCGAGCGGACATTCTCGACACTCATGTGATTTGGAAAAGTCCCTGGACTGGTCACATCAATACGGTCGCGGAATATTTCGAGCAACACCTTCGACCCTGTAATCGCGTACTCCCGGTGAACAACAGCATTGACGATTGCCTCGCGCAGTGCCTTCTCGGGAATTAGTGGCGTCTCCACCCGATCAAGACCGTGGTAGCTCTCCTTCCATCCCAAACCGCGAACCCATCCGACCGACCGGCGTATTTGCTCTTCAAGACGTCCCTTCCCCTCGCCGGTGAGAATAACATCCGACGCTCGATCCTCGCCCAGGTAGGCTACACACTCGACGAAAAAATTCGTTGTCCGCGGATGCGCCTGCGGCTCTTTGCCGAACGCCATCAATCCATAGAGCGTCGGACGCAGGACATTATCAAACTCAATTAGAACACGTCTATTACACAAATCATCAGCAATCTCAGACTGTGGTTCCTCCTCTGTATCGAGACCCTGCATACGCAGGAAAGTCCGAAACGCATCGAGATCAATATCACCCATCCTCGCGGACGGAATGATCAACTCTTCCGTTAAAATAAAACCGAAGGTATCATACGTCTTCTGTCTTCTATACCCGCCCGCTTTGATGCGCCGCCGCGCAATGTCATCCCATTCCATAGACCACCCCGCTTCACACAGTCTTTTAAAACTTTCTGGATTGCGGCTCAACATCATGCCGCAATGACACACGGGACGACACAGGGGCCGTCCCCTACAACCCTATAGCCTGCCCCTGCATGTTTTAAGCAGGGGCCGCGATGATGAGCGAGACATGCCTCGCCCCTACCAACAACGGGCAACCACGAGGGATTGCCCCTACAACAACGGGCGAAAAATTTTTCGCCCCTACGGTTGTTCACCCTTCACATTTCTCACTTCCTACTTCTTCTTCTCGACCTTCTCCTATTCGTCGCCGGGTTTTCAGCGATAATTTTCTCGCAAGCCGCCTGCGTCAAAGACGACGCCTCTACGCCCTTTGGAATGCGGTAATTATTTCCATCGTGTTTGATATAAGGACCATAGCGCCCGGCGAGAACCTGAATCCCGTCAAAATCGTGAATCACATTCTGCGACTGCCTGCCGCCTGCTCCGCCCTGCATGAATTGTTCGAGCGTCTCGCGGTCCAATGTCGCCGCATCCATCCCTCTGGGAATCTTGTAATTCTTTCCATCTTTGCGAATATAAGGACCATACCGCCCATTGAGCACCTGGAAATCGCCAAAATCCTGAATCACATTTTTGGCTTTGCGATCCTTCTCAGCCGCCGCGATCTCCAGCGCGCGATCCAGCGTCACCGCAAACAGATCCTCTCCCTCTGGCAGGGAGAAAAAGTTGCGACCTATTCGCACATAGGGACCATACCGACCACTATTGACCTGCACCTCATCGCCCGCATCATTTTGCCCGAGTTTGCGCGGCAATTCAAAACACTTGAGAGCATCGGCCAATTCAATATCAAAAATACTCCGATTGGATGGCAAAGATGCAAACTGGGGCTTTTCTTTTTCACCCGCACTACCAATCTGAACAAAGGGACCATACTGTCCAAAACGCACACTCACCTCGCGCCCCGTATTGGGATCTTTGCCCAGACTGCGCCCAATTTTATCAACCGACTTTTTGTCTTCTACCCGCTTATTAAACGGCGGATAAAACCCTTCCAACATCGCCTTCCAGGAATTTTTGCCCTGGGCAATCTCGTCAAAATCGTCTTCGAGATGCGACGTAAAACGCAAATCGACAATATCGGGAAAGTGCTCCGTCAGAAAATCGTTCACCACCTCGCCGATATCTGTGGGTTTGAGTTTCTTATCCCGCGTGCGTTCCACATATTCCCGGCTCTGAATCGTCGAAATCGTCGGCGAATAAGTCGAAGGGCGCCCAATACCCTCGCTCTCGAGCTTCTTCACCAGCGAAGCCTCGGTATAACGCGCGGGCGGTTTGGTAAACAACTGCTCCAAATGCAACTTCTCCAAATTGAGCACCTGTCCCTTAGCAACCCTGGGCAAAATCACATCTTTGTTGCTAACGTCCGCATCTGGATTATCGGACCCCTCGGCATAAACCCTCAAAAATCCAGGGAATAAAACGCGCTGTCCCTTTGCCTCAAAAATCAATTCACCCGCTTCACCTGCCCGAATGCGAATCGTTGTATATGCAATGCGCGCATCGGCCATCTGCGTCGCCAACGTGCGCTTCCAGATCAAATCGTACAGCCGAAATTGTCGGGGATCGAGATGTGCTCTAACGCGGTTGGGTTTAATCGACAAATCCGCCGGACGAATTGCCTCGTGCGCTTCTTGCGCCCCCCTGGTTCTATTGGCAAATCGGCGGGGCTTTTCCACGGTGTAATCCCGACCAAATTCCCGCGCGATCACCTCCCGCGCCTGATTCACCGCCTGCTCGGCCAAACTCACCGAATCGGTACGCATATACGTAATCAAACCGCCGGTATATCCGGGAATTTCAAAATTGCCCTCGTAAAGCTGTTGCGCAACCCGCATCGTCTGCGACACGGAAAAACTTAGCTTGCGAGACGCCTCTTGTTGCAGCGTCGATGTCGTAAACGGAGGCACGGGCCGCCGCACGCCCTCGCGCTCGACCACCTCTGTCACGACAAATTGTCCCTTCAGCGCACTCGCCTCAATAGCTTTGGCCTCGGCTTCATTTTTCACAGACGCTTTTTTGCCATTCTGCCGCGTCAATTCAGCCTGAAATTTGGGATCCTTAAAATCGGATTTAATCCTCCAATACTCCTCTGGCTTAAACGCCCGAATCTCCCGTTCCCGATCAACAATAATCCGCACCGCCACACTCTGTACGCGCCCGGCTGACAATCCGCCCTTTACCTTTCGCCACAACAAAGGCGACAACTGATATCCCACAGCGCGATCCAAAATGCGACGCGCCTGTTGTGCATCGACCAGATTTTGATCCAATTCGCGGGGATTTTCAAGCGCGTGCAAAATCGCAGACCGGGTAATCTCGTGGAACACAATCCGCTTAATGGGCTGATTTTTAAGCCTCAGCGCGGAAATCAGATGCCACGAAATAGATTCCCCTTCGCGGTCTTCGTCTGTTGCCAGATATACAGTCGTATCTTTTTCAATATCTTTTTTAAGCGCCTGAATCACGCTGCGCTTGTCTTGCGACACGACGTATTTGGGATCAAAACTCTCTACATCAAAGCCCAATTCGCGTGCGGGAAGATCGCGCACATGCCCCATAGAAGCGGCAACTTTGTAGTCCTTGCCCACAAATCGAGAAATTGTCCGCGCTTTGGCAGGTGATTCAACAATAATCAAATTTTTCGCCATCAAAACATCCTTTATCGTTCAAATGAAGTAGGGACAGCGCCTCTGTGCCTGCTCAAAATTCAAAAATACGCGCACCAATTACAAAAGTCAAGGTTGCGTCCCGCGGCTCGTGCGCGCAGACTGTGCAATGAGCATCTCTGCACCCATCGCCATCAAGGCCATCAACAACACCCATCGCCAAAGCTCCTGGCCGTGCCTCTGAGAAAGAATCGCCTCCTTCAAATCGGCCTTGCCATCCACAACGCGCAAGCGATCTTTACCAAAAAGTGCCTCGAGTCGCGCTATCGGAACCGGGGTCAAATCGGGTTCGCGCGCATCAATCTGAACGGCAAAGCGATCAGAGACGCGCTCGCGCGCAAAAATTTCCCACAGCCCTGGCGCATCTACTACCCCAACCGGCCACACCGATTGCAAGCCGCGTTGTTGAGGCCAAATTGTTCTGGGTTCTCCACCCGGTGCCTGAAGAACAGCTTCAGAAGCATTTTCCCGTCGGATATCTCTGTACACAACTTGACCGACGCGATAGTCAGATCGACCAAACGCCCCAGCCGCCAGATATCCGCTCAGGCGATGCACAAATGGAACAAAAAAACCGGAAAGCGGCGCGTCATTCCATCCCAAATTCGCACTCACCGAAGACGCGAACAGCACGACGCGCCCATTGCCCTTGCGCGCTTCGAGAAGCGCGGGTGCTCCCGAAGCAAAGGACAACACAGATTGTGCATCTGCCGCAGGCAAAACCCGATAAGAAACAAAAAAACGCGGACTTTGAAATGCCCCTTTGAGTTCCAGACCCGACAGCATGGGATGATCGGGCAAAACCGTCTGCAAAGCCTGATAAGCACCCGACAACGCGCCCCGCGTACCGAGTAATTTAGCGGGAAAAAGCGCGGGTAACACATGCTCATTATAATATCGGACATCAATCTGATCCCCTAAAAAAATAGCCAGGCCAACCCCGCGCGATATTCGATTTTGCAAAGCGGCAATCCCACCTGTAGAAAGCCGCGCAACATTGCACAAAAAAACCACATCAATATCTTCCAACACCTGATCTGATACGCGCTCGGGTTTAACCTGTACCACCTCGCTTGAGACAACGGACAAAGCCTCTGCGAGATAGTAAGACTCGTAGGACGCATCCCCTACCAGCAAAATGCGGATGCGCTCTGGAACGCGCAACACTGTCACGCACTTGTTATCGGCCTCGAGATCATCTTCTCCTATTTCCACACGCAGGGAAACATCCCCCCCTGTTTTGGGCACAAACGACGTATGCAATTTGCGACGCCCGCCCGCAGGCACATGGGCAATATCCTGGCCGATGCGCCGACCATCTAAAAATATCTGCACAGGCACATCGCCTCGATTTGCCGCGCCGTAATTGATCAGTTCGATCCCCAGCGCGGTTGAACGCCCGACCTCTGGAGAAGTCGTATTGATCTGCCCAATGCCGATATTGGCAACTTGCGAAGGCCGCTCGGAAAGGATGTACACCGACATATCGTCCAAATTTGACAATGTATCGGGCAAATTCGTCCATCCATTATAAGCGCGATCTGTTACAAAATACAACTCGCGGTTGGGCATCTGTGACCCGGACAAATGCGACAAAGCCAATTGCAATCCCGCCTCAAAATCTGTACTGCTAAAACCGGGTTGCAGCGTATCTGTAAGCAACCGCAACCGCTCTGGCGAGATCACATCGACCTCCTCAACGCCATTGTCGATCAGTGCCAGCCGCACATCGTCGCGCTCATCAAACAGGGACAACAGAGCCTGTACCTTGCGAAGCGCCCGCTCAAACAACGTACCTTCTGCTGTGCGATATTGCATACTCAACGAACGATCGAGCAAAATAAACGCCGCCGTACCCGCATCGCCCACCTGCCCACTACCCCCACTCAAAGTCGGACGCGCAAAAGCCAGTACCAGCAAAACAATGAGCAGAGTTCGCAAAATGAGTAACGCGAGATGCTTTAATTTTAGCCGTCGCATGCGGTCGTACTGGAGCCTTTGCAAAAGCGCCACATTTGAAAACGACACCGTTACCGTACGACGCCGATTCAACAAATGAATCACAAGCGGCAACAGCGCCGCCCACAAACCGTGCAACAGCATTGGATTTGTAAATGAAATACCGAACATAAAAAATGCTCAAACAAAAAAACCTGCTTTTCTGCAAAGCAGGCATAGGGTAAAATCTTATGATATTTATTAGTATTTCTTATCTTCTGTCTCAATAATCGCCAGAGCCTCCTCGCGATTTCTAATGCCAATCAAACGCTGTCTAAAATCCTCTCCCTTAAGCACTCGTGATATACGCGCTAAGGCTTTAATATGCGGTCCCGAGACATCCAGAGGCGAAACCAAAAGAAAAAAAATGTAGGTCTTTTTACCATCTAAAGCATTAAAATTGATACCTTCTGACTTGATGCCCAGCACACCTCCCAACGTCGTGGCATATTCCGACTTCCCATGGGGAATGGCAATACCGTGCCCAATACCCGTACTCATAATATCTTCGCGGTCCAAAACCGCCTGGAGTACCTTATCTCGGTCAGTAATTTTATCGCCTACTTCGAGTTCATTAACAAGCTCTTCGAGAATTTCCCGCTTGTTTTGTCCCTTAAGCCCGATAATGACCGATTTGCCCGACAGAATCTCCATCAACGTCATAAATGCCCTTTCATTCGAGTGAGAGCATAGACATCCCTGCCTGTGTGCCTATCCCGCACACATCGCTTTCAGACGGAAAATAAAACGCCCCTTCAACTAAGTCAAGAAAATTAGATATATTTATACCTTTACAGCCTCATAAGTCGCAAAAGTCATTGAGAAATTCAACAAAAGTTTTTAATGTTAAAAAGAAACCAAAAACCCAAACAAACGTGTAAAAACTACCGCGGCACTTACTAAGGATTATCCATGCACAAAGTCTTCTACTCAACCATTTATCTACTCCTCATCAGTTTTGCAAGCACGGGATTCGCGCAAAACCGCGACCTCCACGACGTCATCAACCGGTTGAAAGCAGATCTGGCTACCGCGTCTGATTCATCGGCGAACTATGCGCGCATGGGCCTGCTCTATTTGCGCCTTGAAGAAGCCGACAGCGCTGAAGCAGCCTTTCAAAATGCACTCGCCTTACGCCCCAACCTCGCAATTGCCCACACGGGCCTGGGTCGCGTGTACCAAAATCTGCACAATAAACCCGACCGCGCGTTGTCGCACTACGAAAAAGCGGTCGCCATCGACACCACAGATGCGGACGCCCACGACCGCCTTATCAAAACCCTGCTCGCACTCGAAGACACTGGAAGCCGCGCACGAAAAGCGGCCTCACAAACCATTGCGCGATTCCCCGACCTGTCTTCGCCCTATCTCCTGCTCGCTCGCGCCCATCGCAAAGAAGGTAGCGCGCATCAGGTCGCGCTCTACTACTACAAAAAATACCTCGAGCGCAACCCCGAAGACCACGAAACCGCATACCAATTTGCCTACGCGCTATACGAAGCCAAAAAATACCGCGACCTCGAAGACATCACATCGCGCATGCGAGACCCCCGCGCACTGCCATTGCTCGCCCAGACCCTCATAAAAAGACGCGACCACGAAGGCGCACTGGCGGCATTTCAACGCTATATCGAGACCCTGCCGAAAGAAGAACAGCCTCTCTTTGACGACATCTCTTACATCGGCTCAAGAGCCGAAGCGCGCGCTTACCGCCTCGCGTCAGCCTCGGACGACAAAACACAACGCGAGCGTTTTCTCACACGCTTCTGGTTGCAAAAAGATCCCTTTAAAACCTCGGGAGGCGCACTGCGCCGAGCCGAACACTACCGCAGGATATGGCATGCGAGAACCCATTTTGGCAAAAAGTGGCCGTGGGATCGCCGAGGAGAAATCTACATCCGATATGGCGAACCCGACTACATCTCCACCTCCCGAAAACTCAATGCCATTGTCCCACTCGACGTACAGCGCATTCAAGAACAAAGAGCGTACGCAATTTACGGCGATGCGGGCATTGAGGCCAACTTCGTCGGTCCCGTCTATCCGATTCGCACCATGGAGCAAGGTGGCATAGGTCGCGTGGGCGATATGGGCTTTACAGACTACCGTCCTGTCACAACGACCAGCGGCTGGACCTCTGTCCCCTGGGAAGTATGGCTATACAAAGACCTCGGACAGGGCGCAGAATTTACATTTACCGATGAATTTTTGGGCGGGAACTACGATTTTGCCCCCGTCCCATCGCTAACCGAAGAAGATCTCGCCAATGCCGAATCCTCCGGGCGCTCGTATATGAGCGTGATTCAGCGCCTCAACGAATTTAACCCCGCCACCCTCGCCCAATCGCTCGCGGCAGTAGAACCCGAATTGTACAGCATAGAAGCGCTCGAACCCCTCGACTTTTACTTCGACACCCTCACCTTTCGGGGACCGGAGAACAAAACCGAATTGCAGGTCATATTTGGCCTGCCTTTAGACAATGTGGCCCTGCCCACAGATCCGGACACCACTGTGGTCGTCGAACGCCGCACCGCGCTTATCTACCCTCGCGCCCTCAATTTTCAGAACACCAAAAGTGCATTGGCCATCGACATTACCGATGATATCCGGGACCGGGGTTTACAAGCCCTGAGCGGCGTACACCACATCGCCGAACCCGGCGAATATGAACTGGCCGTTGAAGCGTGGCGTCAAAATACCAACCGTATTGGCGCATATCGCCAGGCCAATCTTCACTTGCCCGCCTATCACGACAAAAGCCATCTGATGATGAGCGACATCCAGATCGCCTCCCGCATCATCGAAGCGGATCGCGCACCCGACACATCCTTTGTGCGCGGCGACCTCTACATTCAGCCGCAGCCCTCGGCAACCTTTGTCCCCGGCATGTCCATGTACGTTTACTTTGAAATCTACAACCTCAAACGCGACGAATTTGGACAGACGCGCTACACCATCTCCTACGAAGTGCAAAAACGCCAGGAAACCGGTTTCGCGCTCGTATCCCTCCTCGCCAAATTGGGCAAAAAAAATACCGAGGCCGTTGGCCTCAGCTTTGATCAAGTCGGTACAAACCCCGACGAAAACACCTATCTCGAAATGCCCCTCAGCAACCTCGCGCCCGGACGCTACACCCTCAAACTCACAATCACAGATAAAAACGCCGATCAGAGCACAAAAAAAGATGCTGTCTTCTTTATTCCAGGCACCCGATAATCATCACCTCGTTTTAATCACATACGTCTCTGCCACGCGGTCGTGAATCCCCTGACCATCGGGATGGCGGCGCGCCATGTGAATCAACACCACCCAGACCACCGTACCGATCACCATTGCGGTCGAAGAAGCCACAGCAGACTCCGCCTCCACCTCTACCATCTCGATCCCCTCTCCATCTGAGGGACGCTGGTACAACTCCTCTGGCGTCAACAGAGCCATCACAATAAACAGCACAAAAACCGGCGCCCACTTCACCACCGCACGCCGAAACGTCTGCCCATAACTCAACCCACCACCCTGGGCATCAATCACGCGCAACCCCAACAACATCTTGCCCGGCGTCTGGCCCATAACCCCCACAAATATCGCGGAATATATCACAATAAAAACAAAATCTACCATCCACACACCCGCAGGCGATAGCAGCATATTGCGCAGAACCACCGTCAGCACCAGGTGCAAAATCACAAAATCCAGCACCGTTGCCAGCAGACGCCGTCCTACTCCAGCGATTTCACTTTGCATCAACATATCTTCACCTTATCATGAATATAAGCTAAAAACTCAGGAGGCAACATGGATCATATCTTTGACGCACAGGGCATACGACGTGCCGTTCTCGTTGGGGTGGCGCAACGCGGGATCTCCACACGCAGCGCCAGAGAATCTCTCGAAGAACTCGCGCACCTGGCCACCACTGCCACCTTTGAGGTAATTGATCGCACATTGCAAAATCGCGACAAACCCGATCCAGCCACCTATATCGGTTCGGGCAAAATCGACGAACTTCGAGAAATGGCCAAAAACAGAGATATCGACGCGATCATCTTTGACAATGACCTTTCGCCCTCGCAAATGCGCAACCTCGAAACCCATATTGAGATACGCATCCTCGATCGCAGCCTGCTCATCCTCGATATTTTTGCTTTACACGCACGCACACGCACCGCACAAATTCAAGTACAAATGGCCCACCTGCGTTATTTGCGCCCACGCATTCGCCAGTTTAATCCCCACGCAGAACGTCGCGCAGGCCTCGGCTCGGGTGAAACGCACACCGAAACCACCCGCAGGTGGATCGAACAGCGCGGAAAATCCCTCCATGACAGCCTCAAACGAGTGAGACGTCAAATGGACACCAGCCGCAAAGGGCGCAGCCATAGTTTTAACGTTGTGCTCGTAGGCTATACTAACGCGGGCAAATCCACGCTTATGCGCGGGCTTTCAGGTGAAAATGTCCTGGTCGAAAATCAGCTTTTTGCCACTTTGACCAACACCACGCGCAGCGTCGATGTACACAGCCATCGCCCCATCTTGCTCACCGACACCGTCGGCTTTATCAACCGCTTACCGCACCACCTCTTTGCCTGCTTTCGCGCCACATTACAAGAAGCCGTACAGGCGGACCTGCTCCTTCACGTTGTCGATGCCAGCCATTCGCAATACAAAATGCAAATGATCACAGTCAGCGAAGTCCTCACAAAACTCAAAATTGATGACAAACCCGCCCTGACTGTCTATAACAAAATGGACCTCGCAGATTCTGAACGACAAAAAGAAATTGCAAAACGCTGCGCAAAAAATCCCAATGCGCTTGCAATTTCTGCGCTCGATGCCGCTGCTCTCGACGCGGTCAAAAATGGGATATGTGATTTTTTGGCTGCCGATGCAGTCACCCTGAAACTTCAGGTGCCACAAAGTGAAGGCAAACTCCTCTCACAACTTTACACCCACAGCGAAATACTGACCCGGGATTATGAGGGCAACGACGTACACCTGCGCATTCGCCTCAATTCCAACCATGCCGAGCGCCTGCAACTGGACCGCTTTCTATCTAAGAGCCGCGCACAGGCAGATGCACTGGCTTAATCACTCCTCGCAATCAACGCTCTCGTCGTTGCAACAACAATCCGTCGAGGTAATAAGCGCACAGTAAAAGCCAGTATCTTACTAATCAACCCGTGAATAGCGACCCGCTTGCCCTTTTGCATAGCCCTGTACCCATATTTTGCCACATCGGCACCCGTGGGCAATCCGCGCATATCAAACAAACGCGAACCCGTTGCACCTGCAGCGCGTTGAAAACCCGTCTCCGTTGCCCCTGGACACAGCGCAGTCACGCTCACACCCGTACCCTTTAACTCATTGGCAATCGCATCTGAAAACGACAACACATACGCCTTAGTCGCAAAATACACGGCCATCCTCGGACCGGGCTGAAACGCCGCAGTCGAAGCCACATTCAAAATTCTTCCTCGACCTCTATCGATCAAATCCGGCAAAAACAACTTGGTCAAATGCGTCAAAGCGACAATATTCACCTGCAACATATCCGCTTCGGCCAACCAATCTGTCTCCGCGTAAAAACCATAAACCCCAAACCCGGCATTATTCACCAGATAATCCACATCCCATCCCAATTCCACGACCCGGTCATAAACCTTCTCAGCCTCACCCGACACGGACAAATCGGCCACAATCACCTCAGCCTTTACAGCATACTTCTCCTGCACTTCTCTCGCCAGCGCATGCAACTTACCCTCGGACCGAGCCGACAAAATCACATCAACCCCATCAGCCGCAAACACCCGCGCCAATTCCAAACCAATACCGCTCGACGCGCCCGTAATCAGTGCTATTGCCATAAGACCCGCCTCCTTTTGTTCCTCAATATGCAAAAAAAAGCGCGCAATTGCGAACCTAATTATCTGCTTTACAGGTGCCCCAATAATAACTATTCTTGTTTTTCATCCCACAAACACCGAGGAAACTATGAAACTATTGCAATTCGCACAACCCGAGCGGGGATCTCGCCTGGGGCTTGTAAAAGGCGACGAAGTCTTTGACCTCACAGCCTGCGCCCTCCACCCGGCTTCGCTTCACGACCTCTACTACCGCCACGGAGGCAACAAAAACGGCATTGAAACCACAGTAGAGTCAATCAACATCCGCAATGCGCCGCGCCTATCACTCCGCGACCTCCTGGACAACACGGGCGACCCCAATCAACCGCACCTCATCAGCCCGGTAACCGCACCAACAGATGCGCCACACAAATTGCGGATCTGGCTGGCCGGCGTCACCCACGAAGACAGCGCCAAATTGCGCGAAATCGAAGCCAAACAAGCCACCGGTGATGCCGTCAACGTCTATGATCAAAAATATCGGGAATGCGCGCAGGGCGGCACTCCCGAACTCTTTGCCAAAAACGACACCGCTGCCCTCGTCGGACACGGTGGCTCTATATCCCATCCAGACAACACCCAGCGCCTCGTACCCGAAACAGAACTCGTAACCATCTACGGCCTCAATGCCACCGGCCAAATTGAGCGTTTGGGCTACACAGGCGGCAACGACTACACCGACAACGGCATCGAAGCCGAAAACCCCCTCAACTTACCCCAGGCAAAAAACTGGTCCCACGGCTGCGCCAGCCTCGGTCCCCTGATGGTCACCGAATCGGCTTTCGACGACAGCAGCGTAGCCGTCTCTTGCGAAGTGATACGCAACAACACGCGCATAGCCTGCAAAGAAGGGCATACCGGGCAAAACCATCTCAACATGCCCGACGGCCTCTTTCACCTCGAGAGATCGCTCTTTTCCCGTTTACCTCTTGAACCCGACACCCTGCAAATCCTCTACTGGGGCACACCCATTGTTTTTTCTGACGACGATCTCGAAAGCGGCTTGCGCGAAGGCGATCGCGTATGCATGACCTTTGAAGGCATTGGACCCCTTGAAAACCCCATCGCCGCTTTTCCGCAAACAAATCAACTGCAATGGCTAAAAAGAGAAGGAAGAAGTTAGAAGGGAGAAGTTAGAAGGCCCTGCCCAACCGTCCATAGGCTGGTACTTCACACTTCACACTTCCTACTTCACACTTCACACTTCCTCAGGAGGCACCATGAACCGCACGCTACTCATCGCGCTCATTCTCACAATCAGTTCCTTCATCTCTCTGATCGTCACCGCATCATTCGCCCAAATTCCCGACACCTACACCAACTTAAAAGTCCTGCCCAAAGACATCAAAAAAGCGCAACTCATGCAGTACATGAAAGACTTTAGCAAAGCACTGGGCGTGCGCTGTCACGCTTGCCACAAAGGGGAAGAAGGCCAATCCCTATCCACTTACGATTTTGCATCAGACGAAAACCCCCGCAAAGACATTGCGCGCCTCATGATTACCATGACGCAAAAAATCAATGGTGAAATCCTCAAAGACTTCAAAGAAGGACAATTCACCCAGATCACCTGCCAGACCTGCCATCGGGGACAACAAGTACCGGACGCCTGACATCTCTTCTCCTCCCGGAAGATGCGAGATGCCCTGTTTTTTGCCATATTTTACCAACCGGTCAACTAATAATATCATTTTACTAATTAACAACATCTTATATAAATACATTTCCTTAAAATTTGCCATTCTCTCGCAAAAAAATACGCTCTACATTTGACAAAATTCATTATCCCTCGTAAATTTCACGCACAGAAGAGACATTTGGATACGCGCGTATATTATTGTAAATACCCGTCATTGCACCACAGAACAAAGGGGTTTTACCATGGCCGATTCTGTCGCACCAGATACATTTCGCGATACCGATCCCATCGAAACCGAAGAATGGATCGAATCACTGGCTTATGTTCTGCAACACGGCGGTCCCGACCGCGTGCGCTATTTGCTCGACCGCCTCGAACAAGAAGCGCAAAAAAGTCTGGGCGTTGACATACCCTTTGCACCCCATACGCCTTATATCAACACCATCCCACTCGACAAACAACTGCCCTATCCGGGCGACCGCGAAATCGAGCGCCGCATCAAAAGTCTCGTGCGATGGAATGCCATGGCCATGGTCACCCGTGCCAACAAAGAAGCCGATGGCATTGGCGGTCACATCTCCACCTTTGCATCGGCTGCCACGCTATATGAAGTGGGTCAAAATCACTTCTTCAAAGCACCCAATGGCGATTTCTCCGGGGACCAGGTCTTCTTCCAGGGCCATGCCTCGCCCGGCATGTATGCCCGCGCCTTCCTCGAAGGTCGGCTGAGCACCGAACATCTCGAAAACTTTCGCCGAGAACTCCGCAATCCCGGCGGCCTGTCTTCCTATCCCCACCCCTATCTCATGCCCGACTTCTGGCAATTCCCCACGGTATCAATGGGCCTTGGTCCCCTCGTGGGCATCTTCCAGGCCCGCTTCAACCGCTACCTCGAAGACCGCGGCCTCAAATCAACTCGCGATTCCAAAGTCTGGGTCTTCGTTGGCGACGGCGAAACAGACGAACCCGAAACCCTCGGCGCCATCAGCCTGGCAACCCGCGAACAACTCGACAACCTCATCTTTGTGATCAATTGCAACCTGCAACGCCTCGATGGTCCCGTGCGCGGCAATAGCAAAATCATTCAAGAACTCGAACAGGTATTTCGCGGCGCCGGCTGGAATGTCATCAAAGTGATATGGGGAGACGATTGGGACCCGCTTCTCGAAAAAGACACCCAGGGCCTGCTTCAGCAGCGCATGGAAGAAGTCGTCGATGGTCAATACCAGAAATACACCGTCGAATCCGGTGAATACATCCGCCGCGACTTTTTTGGCACCCATCCCGACCTGCTCAAAATGGTCGAACACCTCTCGGACGAACAACTCCAAAAATTGCGTCGCGGGGGTCACGACCCCGAAAAAGTGTACGCCGCCTTCAAAGCCGCTGTGGAGCACAAGGGCGCACCAACGGTCATCCTGGCCAAAACCATCAAGGGCTATGGCCTGGGCGAAGCTGGCGAAGGCCGCAACATGACCCACCAGCAAAAAAAGCTCGAAGAAGACGAAATGCGTGAATTCAAACGGCGCTTTGACATCCCCATCTCCGACAGCGAAGTGGGCAAAGCACCCTTTTATCGTCCCCCCGACGACAGCCCTGAAATGCAGTACTTGCAACAACAACGCCGCGAACTCGGCGGATATTTGCCCGCCCGAAGCGTTCGGGCCAAACCCATTCAAGCACCCTCGCGCGAGGTATTTGACGAAGCCTTCAAAGGTACAGGTGACCGCCAGGCTTCTACGACCATGGCCTTTGCGCGTCTGTTTGCCAAACTCGCCCGCGACAAAGACATCGGCAAACTGCTCGTCCCCATCATTCCGGACGAAGCCCGCACCTTTGGTATGGATTCCCTCTTTCGGCAACTCGGCATCTACTCGCACCTGGGGCAGATATACGAACCCGTTGACGCGGGCAACATCAGCTACTATCGAGAAGCCCAGGACGGCCAAATCCTCGAAGAAGGCATCAACGAAGCCGGTGCCATGTCCTCATTCATCTGCGCTGGCACAGCTTATGCCACACACGGCGTCAACACCATTCCATTCTACATCTACTATTCCATGTTCGGTTTCCAGCGCGTGGGCGACCTCATGTGGCTGGCTGGCGATATCCGCTGCAAGGGCTTTCTCTTGGGCGGAACAGCCGGACGCACCACGCTCAACGGCGAAGGTCTCCAGCACGAAGACGGACACAGCCACATTCTCGCCTCATCCGTTCCCAACTGTATTGCCTATGACCCGGCTTATGCTTACGAAATTGCCATCATCATCCAGGACGGCATTCGACGCATGTACCAGGAACAGGAAGATGTCTATTACTACATGACCCTGGGCAATGAAAACTACGAACATCCCCCCATGCCCAAAGGTGTTGAAGAAGGCATTGTCAAAGGCATTTATCCGCTCAAAACGCACGAAACACAACAGGGCCAGCACAAGATTCAGCTCTTTGGCAGTGCATCCATCCTCCGCGAAACCCTGCGCGCGCAAGAAATCCTCGCCGCCGAATACAATATTTCTGCCGACGTGTGGAGCGTCACCTCATACAAAGAATTGCGGCGAGACGCACTTGAGACCGAACGGTGGAACATGCTGCACCCAACGCGGCGAAAGAAAAAGCCGTACATCGTCAAAGTACTCGAAAAAACCGATGGTCCGATCGTCGCTGCATCCGATTACATGAAAGCCCTGCCCGAAATGATTCGCCCCTGGGTACCCGAAGACATGATGGTCCTCGGTACAGATGGATTTGGGCGCAGCGACACGCGCCAGGCTCTGCGTCGGCATTTTGAAGTTGACGCTGAGTGCATCGCTGTGGCCGCGCTTCACGTCCTGGCAAAACAAGGTAAAATCAAACGCGAACAGGTCGCCACAGCCATCGACGAACTCGGCATTGATCCCGAGAAAGTCGATCCTATATCGGCAGGCCCCGTCACGACGTATTATTAACTCAATCCGCGATTAAGGAGGTCTCGTGGCAACCGAATTTAAACTTCCCGATCTCGGCGAAGGTGTAGAAGCCGGCGATGTTGTCAGCGTACTCGTTGCCGAAGGCGATACGATTGAAATCGATCAGAGCGTGGTCGAACTCGAAACCGACAAAGCCCTCGTTGAAGTACCCAGCAGTGTTGCTGGCACCATCACAAAAATACACATTAATGCCGGAGACCGCGTGCCCGTAGGCAGCTTATTGATCTCCGTTGAAGAAGGCGAACAACAAGTCACAGCAGACCCTGAGCCGGAAGCCGAAGCACCAGCTCCTGCACCAGAAGAAAAACCCGAACCCACCACCAGAGCACCCGAACCAACACCTCCTGTAGCCAGACCACCTGCACCCGCGTCCAACGGCGATCCCATTCCCGCAGCCCCATCCACGCGGCGACTCGCGCGAGAACTCGGCGTAGATCTCACACAGGTCGCTGGCTCAGGTCCCGGTGGACGCATCTCACAAGACGATGTCAAAGCCGCTGTGCGCGACCGGCAAACAGGTGGTATCGCACCAACCGCACCCGTCGAATTGCCCGACTTCTCGAGATGGGGCAACATCGAGCGCCACCCCCTCAGCAAAGTCCGGCAAATTATAGCAAAAAATATGAGCCAGGCCTGGCAACAGGTGGCTCATGTCACGCAATTTGATCGCGCAGACGTCACAGACCTCGAGGCATTTCGGCAGCGCAATAAAGAAAAAACCGAAGCACTGGGAGCCAAACTGACGCCAACGGTCCTCGCGCTAAAAGCAATCATCACCGCGCTTAAGACCTTTCCGCAATTCAACGCCAGCCTCGATGCAGGTGCCAATGAAATTATTCTCAAACACTACTACAACCTCGGCATCGCCGTTGACACCGAGCGCGGCTTACTCGTTCCCGTCATCAAAGACGTCGATCGCAAAGACATCCTGGAATTGGCTCTCGAACTCGGCGACATCAGCCAGCGCGCGCGCACCGGCAAAATTGGCCTCGACGAACTACAAGGCGGCACATTCACCGTCACCAACCTCGGCAGCCTGGGCGTGGGCGAATTTACCCCCATCGTCAATCACCCCGAAGTTGCAATATTGGGATTTGGACGCGCAAGAGAAGAAGCCACCGTGCGCGAGGGCCGCATCGAACCTCGCCTCATCATGCCTCTGGCACTATCTTATGATCACCGCGTTATTGACGGCGCCGACGGCGCGCGATTTATGCGAAAAATCGTCGATGCACTCGAAAACCCGGAACTCATGCTCATGGGCGGATAAACTGGAGAAATCACATGGCCGAAACGCACAAAACCGATCTCCTCGTAATCGGCGGCGGTCCCGGCGGATATACAGCGGCTTTTCGCGCTGCTGACTTGGGTCTGCAAGTCACCCTGGTCAATGCCGACGACAACCTCGGTGGCACCTGTTTATTGCGCGGATGCATCCCATCCAAAGCCCTGCTCCACGTTGCAGAACTCATCACCGAAGCCAGCGAAGCCAGAACTTATGGCCTCACCTTTGGCGATCCCAAAATCGATCTGGACGCCCTGCGCGGCTGGAAAGACAACATCATCACCCGCCTCTCGACCGGTCTGTCTGGCCTGGTGCGCCAGCGCAAGGTTACCCACCTGACGGGCTACGCGCAATTCGAGAATTCGCAAAGTGCGTCCATCACAGGTGATGGGGATATCGACCGCGTCGAATTTGAGCACGCCATCATCGCCACAGGCTCACGCCCTGTTGTCCTCCCAATTTTCGCGCTCGACACACCGCGCATTCTGGACTCGACAACAGCACTCGATCTCGACGAAATACCCAAAAGCCTTCTCGTCGTTGGCGGAGGCATCATCGGCCTCGAACTCGGCAGTGTTTACGCCGCATTGGGAAGTGCCGTCACAGTCGTCGAAATGACCGACACCCTCTTGCCCGGCACCGACCCCGACCTGGTCAAACCACTCGAAACACGATTGCGTCAGGCATTCAGCGCCATACACACCAGCACGCGCGTCACGCATATCGAAGAAGTCAACACCGGTATTGAAGTACACTGGGAAGGCGAAGAATCGAAAACATCTGAAATATTCGACCGCGTCCTCCTCTGCATTGGCCGACGCCCAAATACAGACAATATCGGCCTTGAAAACACAGACATTGAACCCAATGATCAGGGATTCATCGAAGTCGATTCACAAATGCGTACAAACGACCCCCGCCTCTTTGCAATCGGCGACGCCGTCCCAGGCCCCGGCCTTGCCCACAAAGCCGCGCACGAAGGCAAAATCGCCGCCGAAGTTCTCGCCGGTGAACCCGCGTCTTTTGACGCACTCATCCCCTCCGTCGTGTACACCGACCCCGAAATTGCATGGGTGGGCCTGACCGAAACCGACGCTCTCAAACAAGACCGAAAAGTCGATATCGTGCGCTTCCCCTGGGCTGCCCTGGGCAAAGCGCATGCCATTGGACGCCTCGAAGGCCAGACCAAGCTCATTGTCGATCCCTATACCCAACGCGTACTCGGCATGGGCATTGTAGGACCCCATGCGGGCGACCTCATCGCCGAAGGCGTGCTCGCCATTGAAATGGCTGCCGTCGCCGAAGACATTGCCCACACCATTCACCCCCATCCCTCGCTTGCCGAATCCATCGGCATAGCCTCAGAAATCCACCTCGGCTCTGCGACCGACGTGTACATGCCCAAAAAATAGCTTCACACACTCAAATCCCCATACTGCGCCTGCAACCTTCTCAACTCAGCCTTTAATTCCACCACCAGATCTGCATACGCGGCGTCATCGTACACATTCCGCAATTCATTGGGATCCTCTTGCAAATCGAACAACTCCCAATAATCGCCCTCGGCATAATATTCAATCAACTTGTAGCGGTCTGTACGCACGCCGCGGTGCGGGCCAATGCGGTGCGGCGTAAAATACTGGAATGACGGCTCTGACATCGCCTCTGCCCCCTTGCCGTGCAACACCCACGAATCCTCAAAATAGGCGTAATAAACAGACGTACGCCAATCATCTGGCTCTGTCCCCTGGAGCAACGGACGCAAACTCTCTCCCTGCACACCTTCGGGAATTTCCACACCCGCAAAATCCAGAATCGTCGGCGCAAAGTCCACATTCATCACCAGCGCGTCGGTCACATTCCCGCTAATACCCCCATTTGGATAACGCACCACCAGCGGAATGCGAATCGACGGCTCGTACATAAACCGCTTGTCATACCACCCGTAATCGCCCAAAAAATACCCGTGATCCGACGTGTAAATCACCAGCGTATCGTCAGCCCAACCTGTCTCATCCAGATAATCCAGCACCCGCCCCAGATTTTCATCCACACCGTAAATCGTGCGATACCGATCCTTCATAAAACGCTGATAAATCCAGTCCTTCTTTTCCCCTTCACTCAAGCCCTCGGGTATATCGTCGTAATCGGGCGCCAGACTAATATCAAACTTCATATCTTCTGCCAGAGCCGCAATCTTCCGCGTCGCAAAATCATCTCCATACGTCTCCGGCTGGGGAATCTCAACATCATCAAAAAGATGCGCGTGCCGGGGTGCAGGCGTAAACGGACGATGCGGCGCCTTAAACTGATACACCAGGCAGAAGGGCTGTTCGCCATTCAACCCCTTCAAAAATTCAAGTGCCATATCCGTCGTTATATCCGTGGCATACCCCTCCTTTTGCACTTCCTTCCCATTATCGATATACGTCGGATCAAAATACACGCCCTGCCCGGGATGAATACACCACGTATCAAAACCGCGCGGATCCTGCCGGATATGATACTTGCCAAACAACGCGGTCTTGTATCCCGCATCGCGAAGCAACTCGGGAAACGTCGGCACATTCGGATCCAGAAACTCAATCGCATCGGCCCTCTCGGAATTTCCCCGAATACCGTGGACATGTGAAAAACATCCCGTCAGCACCGTGCCCCGCGCAGGCGCGCACAGTGCATTAGTCGAAAAACAATTGTTAAACCGCGTACCCTCATTCCCAATGCGATCCAGATTGGGCGTATGCAAAATCGGATTCCCATAACTGCTCATCTCGCGCGGCGTGTGGTCATCGGTCATGACAAACAAAATATTCGGTCGCTTCATCTTCGCTCCTTCACAGGTTGGACACAAATATCAACAAAAGACTTCAACTCTCGATAATACCGCAATTTCTCAACCCTCGGCATAGGCAGCGCACCGCTCGTTGACGGGGCGAGAAACAGCTTTGCGCCTTCCAGCATCTCATCTTGCAAACCGTAATCTCGCTTCCCGCCCATCACCTTGGCGTATCCGCTCTTCCCATTAAAACAAATCACCCGCGGTCGATACATCTGCATCTTTTCGCGCAACAATTCAAAACCCGACACATAATCGCCATCCGTCAGATCTCCAATCCCCCGCGTCGCTCGCCCCTTCACAATATCGGTCAACCCGATATTATAATCCAAAATAGTCGCATCTTCCCGTGGCTCCAACAATCGATCTGTCAGCCCAGCCTCGTACAAAAACGGCCAAAACTGATTGCCCCGCCCCGCGTAATAATGCCCAATTTCCGCGGACTTTAAGCTCGGATTAAACCCCACAAACACCAAATTCAGTCCCACGCGCAAATAATCCTGCAACACATAGTCAGCCATATTCCACACCCTTGTTGACACGTCTCCCACAATTCGGTTAAATTACAACCTCGAAAAAATAAGACAAAGTTCATCTACGAAAGGAAATCTTCAATGGCAAAACTGAATAAGTACAGCTCACAAATCACCCAGAGAAAATCCCAGGGCGGATCTCAGGCCATGCTCTATGCCACCGGACTGACGCGCGCCGACATGGACAAAGCGCAGGTCGGCATCGCCTCGGTCTGGTATGAAGGCAACCCGTGCAACATGCACCTCAACGACCTCGCCGCCGAAACAAAAAAAGGCGTCACCGAAGCCGGATGCGTTGGCCTGCGCTTCAACACCATCGGCGTATCCGACGGCATATCCATGGGCACAGACGGCATGTCCTTCTCCCTTCAATCCCGCGACCTCATAGCCGACTCCATCGAAACCCTCATGGGCGCGCAATGGTACGATGGCCTGATCGCACTGCCCGGCTGCGACAAAAACATGCCCGGCGTGGTCATGGCAATGGGCCGCCTCAACCGCCCTGCCCTGATGATCTACGGCGGCACAATAAAACCAGGTTGCGCCACCATTCAAGGCGAAGAACGCAAACTCGACATCGTCTCTGCCTTTCAAAGCTACGGCGAATTTCTCACAGACTCGCTCAGCGATGCCGAACGCCAGGAAATCGTCGAACACGCCTGCCCCGGTGCCGGTGCCTGCGGCGGCATGTACACCGCCAATACCATGGCCAGCGCCATCGAATGCATGGGCCTCTCCTTGCCCTATTCCTCCTGCACACCCGCCGAAGACCCCGACAAACACACCGAATGTATCCACGCCGGTCACGCTGTTCGCGCCCTGCTCGAAGCCGACCTCAAACCGCGCGACATCGTCACCAAGCAATCCTTTCTCAACGCCATTCGCCTCGCCGTTGTCACGGGCGGCTCCACCAATATCGTGCTCCACCTGCTCGCCATTGCCCGGGCTTATGACATAGACCTCGACATCGACGAATTTCAACACATATCCAACGAAACACCCCTCCTGTGTGACCTCAAACCCTCTGGGCGTTACGTCATGGAAGAGCTTCACGACATCGGCGGAACACCCGCAATGATGAAACTCCTCCTCGACGCCAATCTCATCGACGGCGACCAGATGACAGTAACGGGCAAAACAATTGCCGAAAATCTCGCCGATATAAAAGGCCTTCCCCCTTATGGCACGGGTGAAGGACAGCAAGATATCGTAAGCCCCTTTAATGACCCCATCAAGCCAACGGGGCATCTGCAAATTTTGCGTGGGAATTTGGCACCGGAAGGTTCGGTCGGAAAAATCACGGGCAAAGAAGGCGAGGTATTCAAAGGCGCGGCCAATGTATTCGACTGCGAGGAAGACATGCTCGCCGCCCTCGAACAAGGCAAAATCGAAAAAGGCAATGTCATCATCATCCGCTACGAAGGCCCCAAAGGCGGACCCGGCATGCCGGAAATGCTCACCCCTACATCCGCACTGGCCGGCGCGGGGCTGGTACAGGATGTCGCGCTAATTACCGATGGGCGTTTTTCGGGCGGATCGCACGGCTTTCTCATCGGCCACGTCGTTCCCGAAGCCATCGAAGGCGGCCCCATCGCCCTCGTCCAAACCGGCGATCAGATCATCATCGACAGCCAAAAAGGCGAGATCAACATGGACGTCTCTGCCGAAGAACTCGAAAAACGCCGCTCAGCCTGGACCCAACCGCCGTACAAAGCCAACCGCGGCACCCTCTACAAATACATCAAAAACGTAAAAACGGCTTCTGAGGGGTGTGTGACAGACGAGTAATTACACACCTTCTTCCACAAGCTCTTTGAGAGGCACATCTTGCGCTTGCGGAATATAAAAACTGAGCGGATCAGAGACCACACCCAGGAGTTGTTTTTGAATGGGATTTGCGCGGGCAACGAGTTCATCGGGCATATCGATATAATCCATAGGCTTGACCCAGCGATACGCATAGCCCATAAAAATGGTCTTGCGCGGAAAGCCCGACCAGTTTTTGCCAATACCGTGATAGGTGCGCTGTTCAAAAATAAATGCCGAACCCGCCTTGACATTCATATTGATCGCTCCCCGAGGATGCCCCGTTGCCGGATCAATCGCAGGCCTGCCAAATAGCCGATTGCTTCCGGGCACGAGTTGTGTCGCCCCCGATGCGGGATCTGTCTGGTCGCTGATGGCGTACGCAATTTTGAGCAGAATGCGCGGATGGGGTTCGGTCATCTCTCTGGAAGACGAACCGCCATCGCGGTGATACCCACCCTTGCGCTTTACCTCTTCCGGAGGCTCTGGACCAGAGGGCAAAACAATGAGATGCGAGGTAATCATCTGGATATTCCAGTTGAGGATCTGCCACGCCAGAGGCGCCGTGGTCGGCCAGTCGAGCAACTGAAGAAAAGCATCGTGATGCACAATGCAGTTCCTCAAGTTGAGCTTGCCCGTTTTCTCCAGGCCACCAGCAGCCTTTTCCCTGTCATAAATTTCATCAGCCGCCGCATTGAGTTCGGCGACAACATCGGGTGGCAGCGCGTCTTCGATCAAGAGATACCCATTGTCCTCAAAAAACTGCCGCTGTTCATCTGTGAGAACAGCCCAATCGGATTGAACAGTCATAGTAATCATCTCCTTTCATGGACTTGCAAACATATCACAAACAAATTTACGACCAGAAAACACGCGAGGCAAGCCATACTTGCTATCTATCGTGAACCTTCCCATCCACAATCATCCTGCGTATGCCATTTGCCACAACATCTACGGCTACTTGCACATCCCCTTCAAACGGCACGATCAAATCCGCGTACACACTCGTCGGCTCCGTATAGACGCGATAATTGGGCACGACATCCCGGCGATACCATGCCACCGCATCTTCCAGCGACATCCCACTCGACGTATTGCGCAACATGCGCCTGAGCACCCGTTCGTGTGTATCCACATCCAAAAACAGCTTAATATCCAGCAAAGCCCTCAGCGCCTCCTGCGAAAAAATCAAATGCCCTTCCACAATAACCAGCTTCTCAGGCGCAATCTCCTGGGGATCATCTCCTCGCCGAAAAGCCCGCGTACCGGGCGGTGGCATTTCAATCGCCTGTCCTTCCCGCAAACATTTCACATGTGCGATCAAATGCTCCCACAGCACAGCCCGCGGATGGTTTGCCGTCCGCTTGATCTCGCGCTCGTCTTCTGGCAGCGCTGACCAATCGCGGAAATAGCTGTCCTGATTGAGCACGACGGGTCCAAAATCTGCGAGCCTATCAGATAGTATATCCGTAAAAGTCGTCTTGCCCGCGGCGGATCCCCCCGAAATGCCGATCACTATGGGCTTAAATCCATTTTTCTTATTCATTCCATAGCCCTATTGCATAAAACATATACATAGCGTATTATTTTCAGGCGCTAAATATATGAAGGGTGTGGATAATTCATTTGTTGTGGTATAACGACGTATAGAGTTTTTTTAATATTTTTCTTTTTTGCCTTCGGCGACTTCATTTTTTTGCGCGCCCAAAAAAATGAAGCAAAAAAAGGGCGCCCCTGCGGGGGGCTTGCACAGCGCAAATCGTTTGTATGCAAAAACAAAAGAAGGTGGCCTTTCGAGTTTGGATGGACAACGGATGTCCGCTGCGAAACGGACTCACGCGCTGTGCGTGATGGTTTTGGCTGATGGCTTTCTGTCATAGCTCTTGTTGCGTGTTTCTAATTTACGCACACCCAGTAAAATATATACGCAACATTTTATTTTAAAAAAGAATATGAAGAACACAATCAAACCGCCGAGATTAAAACCGGGTGATACTGTGGGAATCGCCTCGCCCGCTGCCTCATTTTTTTCTTTTACTAACAATTGGCTTTCCCGTGCCCTGGCCCAGATCAGACAGCCTGCGGATTTGCTGGTGAAAATAAAGGAAAGGATATTTGCCTTGTAAGTGGAAATGAGGTTTATCTCGCTTACTCAGGGACCGATCAGATTTATTACACAGCGTGTAATAAATTTAAGACAAAAACTAAAAAGGGAACGTACCGCCGTGAGTGGCCAGAAAAACAGCTTGCCTGGAACCTCAATATTGTATTACAGATCATGAGCACAAAGAAAGGGCCTATCCCTGCCAGAAACAGGAGATAGGCCACACACAAATAAGCCTTATAAAATTAACTAATTACAGCTATACAGGTCCATTATTATCCCGCGAATATTGAAGATAAAAATCTTTTACATCCTCTGGGGTAAAGAGAGATCTAAGAAGACCATTACCAATTTTAAGCAATAAGTTTCTGGATGCCGGGGGCTGTTCTGTTCCAAACGATAAAACACGGTTGACCTGCCATTCTTTAAGCAGACAAGCCGAACGATAGGCAACAACTGATTTTCTGGTTATAAAATCGTGATCTCCTGGCATAAGAATAAGCGTCTGGTCCTTTCTCTGATGCCAGGATGTGATGTTTACAATGACAGCTTCTATCTCGCTATCTCTATAATTTGCATAGTCTGTCACGAATATACATAGATGCTCACCTCCAAAATCGGGATGAACGACACACGTACCCGCTAAGCTCATATTTCTCCTGCCGTAATAAGACCCTCAAATTTTGCCTGAAATTCAAGATCTTTCTTTATTTCTGCCAAATCCTTACCTGCCCAACCAACAGCCTGAAGAAGAACCTTCCAATCGATGTCCCCGTGTGGCGTTTCTGAATGGCCTGATTCGGGCAAAGTGCGGCAATAATCATCCAATTGTTCATCGGTCTTATATCCAAATTGATCAAAGATATTCCCGGCCAACTCAATCTCAGCACGAGATAGATCTGCTGTTCCTGGATTTAGTTCAGTTGGTATGGTATAATGACCCTCATTGGACCTGCAAAAATAATGATACCAGTAGCTAGATCCAGACATAAACAGGGCATTTCTTTTCTTTTTTGGAGGATCGATAAGATCATACGTGTGGCCAGGCATGAGGCCCTCATACGGAAGATTTTTGGGCGTATCATAGGTTACTGGAAACCCCCATAGCTCCAATGCTTTTCTGTCAACAAGATAGATCAACTTAAGCAGTTTGCGTGTACTGAAACTTTTGTCACCATTGCACTGTATGAATAAACGTGTAACTTGAGCAGCTTTCCGTTCTTTAAATTTTGGCATCTTTATAGATGACATATAGACCTCCTCTCGCTTGTCTAAAAAATATAAAGTTGTTTTTTAAAATCACAAAATAAAAACAGGAAGTCAATGGCATGTTGAAATCAGAGATTCAGAGTATGAGTAACATAATCAAACCGCCGAGATTAAAACCCGGTGATACCGTGGGAATCGCATCGCCCGCTGCCTCATTTTTTTCTTTTACTAAAAATTGGCTTTCCCGCGCCATGGCAGCTATTGAAGATCTCGGTTTGAAAGTTCAAATAGCGAATAACGCACGCCATCAACGCGAACATTTGAATCCCCCCCCCCAATTGCGTGTCGATGATCTCCACGACCTATTTGCTGACCCGGACATCAAAGCGATTTTTTGTCTCTCAGGAGGATCTGGTACCAATGCCCTCCTTCCCTTGCTCGACTGGGATTTGATTGCGCGTTCCCCTAAGATATTGATGGGATACAGCGCGAATACAGCTCTGTTACTTGGCATCTACGCCCGTCTCAATATGGTCACTTTCCACGGCCCAACCCTGCTCAACGGTCTCAGCGAATATCCGAAACCCTTGAGTTATACACTCGAAAGTATCAAAGATGTCCTGTTTACACCAATCGCCCCGGGACCATTGGAGGCACCGGAGACCTGGACAGATGATATGCCCAGGGAAGACAGCCCGCGCAAAATGAAAAATAATTCTGGTTGGCATTGGCTCAAAGGTGGCAGAGCGCAGGGACCTCTTATAGGTGGCAATCTCCATACCCTGCCGATATTGAATGGTACTCCATTTTGGCCTTCATTTCACGGTAAAATTCTTTATCTGGAAGAGGTCAATATGGGAAACACGGTTCTTATGTATGCCGAGGAAGCCCTTGCACAATGCCAGCAGATCGGTCTTTTTGAGAAAATTTCTGGTTTGATCACAGGAAAAATAAACAACCTATCTCAAGACCAGGAAGAGTTACTTCAATCATTGATCGGTTACTATACATCGGCATTTGATTTTCCCATCCTGACACAAGTAGATATCGGGCATACGAGTCCTCAAATGATTCTTCCCAATGGTATCACAGCGACGCTTGACTCTGAACAAAATCTCTTTTCCATAGATGAAGCGGCGGTCATCTGAAGCACGTCAAACGCGTTTGCTCCAAACTTATCCTGTAAGTCCATCCCAAAAAACAATATCGAGGAGAGTCGCTCCGAAGACCTGCTCAACATCATCGAACAAAAAGGAAAAGAAGTCGCCGAAGCACTATCGGCTCTGCGGGGGCTGTAGGCTGAAATCATGTTTATCCGCAGAATGAAGGCGAGTAATGAACTGCTGGCGCAGTTGTACATCGCTTCGAGCCTGAACCCAGATGAACGCAGATAAATGCAGATGATCGTTGATTGACTTTCTGTGGTGAGTCTTTTACATTTTCTTGTTAGAAGAAGTAAAAAAACATCAAATAGGAGATTGTTGTGTCACTCGTCACAGTAACTCTTGATGCTGATCTGGCAGTTCTATTACAGGAACTTAATCAGCCTATTCAAGAAACGGCTCGTGAAATGATTGTTCTGGAGCTATATCGCCGAGGCAGCATATCCAGTGGCAAAGCGGCTCAATTATTGGACATGTCACGCTGGGAATTTATTCAGCATGCATCTCAATTGGGCATTGCTTTCTTTGATCTCAATGCGGAGGAATGGAAACGCGAACGACTTCAGGCTGATGAGCTATGGACGTAGATTGGCTCACTGGTTGAGGTTGCCTGTCATTGGCACATTAGGGGTTCTGTTATCGGCGAAGCGCAAAGGTCTATTGCCAACCATTAGGCCGTTGATAGATGGATTATTGGCCTGCGACTTTCGCGTCTCTGCTGATTTGTATGAACAGATACTTATTGATGCTGATGAGACTGAGTAACTGATATTACACACCGGCTGAATATTGGAAGGCTACAAGAAAAAAAGATAGGGTTTAGATGACGTGATGAGTGACAAGCATGTCAAAATTTGCCTGAATTTGATAGGGAAGTTAAATAAACTTAACTTCCCTATTCTATTGTAAACTCTTTAGATATTGTTTTATTTTTTTGTATTTAAAATTAAAATACAAATTTAATATTGACATATATGAAAGGATCAGATACATTATTAAAGCCTCAATTTAGTCAAAATATTGCTGTTTATCAGAAATGATTGACAGGTTTATATCTTAAGAGGAAATTCAGCATGTCCAAAACTGTTCTGCCATCAAAATTTCAGGAGTGGAAGGGGCTTAACCGTATCAGTGAAGTTGTCAACGAAATGAAATGCATATTTCGGGAAATCTCAAAGGACGACTTCGGCATTGACGGTGAAATAGAAGTTGTCCTTCCCAAATCCGATGGTAAAGGCTTTGAGACTAATGGAGGGATAATCAAGGTACAAGCCAAGTCGGGTGAGAGCTACGTTCAGCAATCTTCCGAGACCAACTTCGTTACGCCTGTTAAAAAAAAGGATCTTGAATATTGGTATAATGCCACGTTTCCAGTGCTGTTCATTGTCTATAATCCCCAAGATGACAGACTGTATTGGAAAGACATAAAGTCTTACCTTCAGAGCACTCCATCAAGCTTCCAAGCCCCCTTCCACATCACCTTTGACAAAGCGTCTGATATCTTTACTCCCAATTGCTATAAGCAGATATGCGGGATTGCCGGGGTAAGTCCTCCTCGCATATCAATGGAACAAAAAGAAAGGCTATTTTCCAACCTCCTACTAGTCAAACGCACGCCCAAAATTATCACCCATGCGCCCACGGATTATAAGAATTATAAAGACCTGAGAAACGAAATCGAAGGTTTTAGACCTCCATTTTGTATCTTTGAAGACCGGTTATATACTTTCTCCGACCTGCACAACCACCGATGCACCTTGCGGAATTTCTGCAACATAAGTGATATTGCTAATATGCCTGCCGAGCATTGGACTACTGATGATCTGCGCCGCAAAGATTATGTTTTTCTTTTAAATCAACTTCTGGGCATCCATTTAAGAAGATGCGGCCTCAGATACAACTCGAATTTCAGGCGCAACTATTTTCCCCGGCAGGATGAAACAGGTTTGGAATTCAAGCAAGACTGGCTTAATGTGAGGACCGGTAGAGCGGCTCCAGCGCGAACCGTTGCGAAATTTTTCAAATACGGCTCGGACAGTTTCTGGAGACATCTTGCCGTCAATCTGTCCTTCAAGTACATCAGCCAATCGTGGTACCTTCAAATTATTCCGAAGTATTTCTTCACTGAAGACGGTAAAGTACCATATGACAACGAAAAGGTCGGCCCCTATACAACAAGAATAAAAGCAAGAGAAAGAAATCTCCAAGTGTTGAATCACGTCTTATTTTGGGCGGATATTTTATCAGAAAGCAAGCCGGCTATTGACATAAAGCTGGACTTCAAAACCGCAATGACCATTGAAAAAGAACCATTGTCATTCATTGCCAACTTCGCCATCTCCCACGACCTTGCCATCTACGAGGAGACTGAGGATACTGGACAGATGCATCTCTTGGATGACTTATTTAGAACTCCCGAGGAAAACGATGAATATTAATATTGAATATCTGGAAGAACCTAAGCTTCAGTTCAACAAATATTTCGAATATGAAGATGCCAAGACAGGGTTGGCAGAATTCGGGCCGTTTGGTATCAACGTATCTGGCCTTCATTGTTCCGAGATCAAGCTCGGATTTGTAGGTACGCGAGAAACTATTTCTGGCGCAAAGGAATGGATTGAGGAATGTGGTTCAACCATCGAAAGCGAAAACGTCAAAAAAACCCACCAACTCGAGACAGTTCCAGGAGAATTGTTTGGTGAGGATGTATTCCAAGACGAACAACGGACCAGACTGGAGAAAATTTTAAATAGGGATTTTGTGGGATTTAATAGGAACTCTACATTCCAATCCTGCTTCCAAATGAACGAACGCTGGGAAAGGATTGTCCAACCTAGAGAACTTGCCGCTGTTCTGTCCATAGAAGACAAGCAAGAGCGTATCTGGAAATTGGTCGAATTTTTCGACAGTCAAGTTGAGAGTCTGGCCACCACCTCTCCTTCTCCAGACATCATTGTCCTCGCACTTACTTCGGAAATTGTGGAAGAGGCTCATAGCATAAGGGTTTCTGGCAACTTTCATCTCAATTTTCGCCGTGCAATCAAGGCGCGAACAATGAGGTGGGGTATCCCTATTCAACTTCTGCAGCGCCGAACCGTAGTTGGAAAAGGTGCTCTCCAAGAAAGGGCAACCCGCGCGTGGAATTTCTGTACAGCGCAATATTACAAGGCTGACGGAATACCCTGGCGGCCGACAGCACTGGAAAAAGACGTATGTTTTGTGGGCGTCAACTTCTATATTGCACAGGATCTAAGCGACAAGTTGACCATCCGATCAAGTGTCTCTCAAGCCTTCGACCATTTGGGTCAAGGCCTAGTACTGAGAGGCGACCCTTTTGAATGGGATTCAGAAAAACGCGGACGCGCACCACATCTTACAAAAGATGCTGCTCGTAAACTCATCCGGAATACGCTGAACGAATACGTAAAAGTGACTGGCATCCCACCTCGTCGCGTCGTGATTCACAAATCATCCGAGTTTTGGGGTCCAGAACACAGAGAATACAACGAACTTGACGGGTTCTATGAAGGCATTGATGAAGTATTCCGCGGATGCGAAAGCGATTTTGTAGCCTTGAGGCAGACAGGCGTGCGTCTGTTCAGGGAAGGCAAATATCCTCCTCTCCGTGGCACTTATTTCTCTATTGAGGAAGATCAGCATTTTTTATTTACTATGGGTTTTATTCCCTATTTGGAGACTTATCCAAGCTCCTATGTGCCTGAACCTTGGCAAATCGTTGAGCATCACGGAGGGAGTGCCCCAAAGGACCTTCTCCGGGAAATCCTGGTGCTTACGAAGATGAATGTAAACAACTGTTCGTTTGCTGATGGAATGCCCATCACGCGCTCTTTCTCATCAAAGATCGGGGATATCATGAAACATATTCCGGACGGGGGCATCGTGCAGCCAAAATATAAATTTTATATGTAAATCACTGATGAGTAATAAATTGATGAGGCTTATTTTCAAACTTATATGCAGGAGATAATGCAATGCTGACGCAAAGAGAATTGGGACAACGATTAAAAAGTGCGCGTGAAGCAATCGGATTGACCCAACAGCAGGTTGCCGACTTGCTTGCACACAACGCTCAGGCAAGTCACGTTGCGCTTACCCGTGTTGCAATTTCTCAGATCGAGTCTGGTCAACGGACGGTCAGTTCAATTGAACTCATGCATCTATCGCGTCTTTATGGGAGAGATATGGCCAGTTTCTTAGAAGAAAGGGCTGTCGAGAAAGACGCACTGGCCGTTCTATTTCGCGCTCATCCAGACCTCGTGCAAAATCACATCTCCTATAATTCTTTGAGGGACGCGATCGAACTCCTTAGAGAATATGGAAATTTAAAAAAACTTTTGGATCTGGATCAGGAACGGAACCTACCGCCTGTATATGCTTATGGTGAACCCAAAAATGTTTGGGAAGCCATTCAAATGGGCGAACATGCAGCAGAGGCGGAACGCAGTCGTCTTGAGTTGGGGATTGATCCTATCCGCGACATGGAAGAGTTGGTGGAATCTCAAGGCATACCAGTTATAAAGAAAAATTTGGAGGATCATATCTCCGGTATTTTTATAGCTAATGCAGAGACGCAGTTGTGTATTGTCATCAACGAAGCACAGTTTGATAGGGCGAAAGCTCGAGTCGCATTTACCATCGCCCATGAATACAGTCACATATTGCTTGACCGGGATAAAGGCATTACTATCAGCAAAATCTCAAACGACCGCGATTTATTCGAAGTGCGTGCGAATGCTTTTGCAGCGGCGTTTCTCATGCCAGAAGAAGGCGTGAGTCAATTTCTAAAAAATATCGGCAAAGGTGCGTCCAGCAGAGAAAGGCTGTTGGCCTATACCGAGCAACCTGGCCCTGATCCTATTGTGGGGCATCACCGCCGCCTGGCATCCTCACAAATCATCACGCTTTACGATGTGGTCAAACTCTATACGTACTTTGGAACCAGCTTTGAAGCCGCCTTGTACAGATTGAGAAACACCAAGGTTCTTTCCGAAGACGCATTTCATAAACTCTTTGAGCAAAAAGAAGAAGCAAAACAGGTTGCACAATACCTAAAAATTGAAGAAGGGCGAGAAGAACCAAAAGAAAAAAAAGGACGAGAACACTCTGTCAGCAATTTTGATCTCAATTTCGTGGGTCTAGCCATCGAAGCCTATCGCCGTCACGTAATCACGTACAGAAAATTGGTCAATCTCGCAAAACAAGTGGGATTTGATGATGTCATAGACGAGATACTATCCTGCATGGGATTTGAAGACGATATTGAACATGGGGTCTATCTCCCGGAGTGATCTCGTGCAGAAGAGAACAGATGGTCAATCATGTGTGATTACAGATGCAAATATTCTGATCAACTTTATCAAAATTGATCGCTTGGACATTCTCCAAAAACTGCAAATATACGCTTTTTATATTCCCGAAGAAGTTTATGCGGAAATTACATATCCAGCACAGCGGCTCGTTTTGGATCAAGCATTGGGGGAAGGATGGCTTAGAAAGACTGAGATAGCGGATCAAAACGAATTGCTTTCTTATACGCGATACAGACAGCAAATGGGAGATGGGGAGGCTGCGTGTTTGGCCATTGCGACTTGTCGGCGATGGATAATGGCCTGTGATGAGGAAAAAAATAAATTAATTTCCAGAGAAATTCAGTATGAATTGGGAAAGGGCTATTTGTTGAATACACCAGGTATTTTGCTCAAAGCCATACACGAAAGCATACTCACTGTATCACAAGCAGACGCAATCAAATGCTCTCTGGCGCAGAATCGATTTGTCATGCAATTTGCATCTTTCCAGGATCTTATTTGACTAAACTTTGGGCAAAGACAAAAAACAAAAGGTCGTGAGGGTTTATTCCCCACGACCTTTTTCAGATAAAAAAAACACTATTATTTTCTGGTGACCCCGAGGGGAGTCGAACCCCCGTCTCCAGAGTGAGAGTCTGGTGTCCTAGGCCACTGAACGACGGGGTCACTCACAACATGATGGCGACAACCTAATAAAGTTCGATACTTTTGTCAAGCCTCCCTACTCCACAAGCGCCTTGTAAACCAGAGGCTGGAAAGGCCGCGTAATATTGCCCGATCCGCGCAACTGGGTCCACACCATAGAAATCATCTCATTTTGCGGATCAATCCAGAAATGCGTCTTGGCAATACCCGACCAATAATACGTCCCATTTCTATCCTCCCACGTCGTCTCCGTCTCATCTACAATCACAGAAAAACCATACCCAAAACCATCGCTCTTGCGCTGGCGATGTCGATAACGCGCAGTCTCAGGCAAATGATTGCTCGCCATAAGCTGGACCGTCTCCGGCTTCAAAATACGCGTACCGTACAACTCGCCCCCATTGAGCAACATCTGGGAAAAACGGAGATAATCCCGAGCCGTACTCACCAACCCGCCACCGCCGGACTCCCGTGCATTGCGCCGCGTATTGCTCCGAAGGCTACGCGCCTCCAAATTGCCCTCATCGTCCTTTCCATACAGCGTAGCCAGGCGGTCACGCTTTTCCTCCGGCACGTAAAAACTCGTATCGACCATCTCTAAAGGTACAAAAATGCGCTGCGAGAAAAACTCGCCTAAAGACATACCTGAAGCGACCTCAACCACGCTGCCGAGGATATCGGTCGCCACGCTATAGAGCCATCGGGTGCCGGGCTGAAAACGCAGAGGAAGCTGAGCCACCTTTTGTGCATATTTGGCATTTGAATTGAACGAATACAGATTCGCAATCCGATAAAGCGTATCCACGGATGTCCGCCCAAAAATACCATACGTCAAACCAGACGTATGCGACAGCAAATCCGCAATCGTTATCTCGCGCTTGAGCGGCACCAGTACAGGATTCTCGGTCCCGCCACCCGTATAGACCTTTGTATCGGCAAATTCGGGAATAAACTTAGACACCGGATCGTCCAGCTTCAGCTTGCCCGCTTCGTAAAGCATCATAATCGCAACACTGGTAACCGGTTTGGTCATAGAATAAATGCGAAAAAGCGTATCCTCTGTCATCGGCTTATTCGATTCCCTATCGCGCAAACCTGCAGTCTCAAAATGCACAATCTTGCCCTTTCGGGCGATCAACGTCAAAACACCAGCAAACTTCCCAGAATCCACGAGCGCTTGCATTGCCGGTTGGATCTTCGCAAGACGCTCTGCAGAAAACCCCAACTCTGCGGGATCTCCCTGGGGAATTTCAGCCGCGAAAATTGGGTGCAAGGCCAGAAAAGCAGCCAACAGAGCAAACAGGCTACGTTTTAGAAAGCGCGTCATATAACTCCCCGCCTTTACTTTGAAAAAAAAAGGGGTTACACCATTGCGATGTAACCCCTTTTTCTTATCTGGTGCGGATGCCAGGATTCGAACCCGGAACCGTCTGATCCGTAGTCAGGTGCTCTATCCAGTTGAGCTACATCCGCTAAAATCAAGAACTTAAGTATATTTGAGACAACACAATGTCGTAAGACGAATAAAAGTATCAAAACTGCCATATACTGTCAAGTGGAAACAGGCAATTATCCCGGATAGCATAAGGCAATGGTGTTTTGGGTTGCTCCCAACACCGAAATGTATAATCATAGAGCAAGGATGAGGACAATAACTTAATGACGCCTATCTTAGCGGGGCGGGCACAGGGGCACCGCCCCTACATAACCGAGGAACCTCTCATGAACCTTGAAACGCAATTAATCCACGCAGGTGAAGAAGAAAAAAAATACGAAGGCGCGGTCGCGCTACCCGTATTTCAGAGTGCCACATTTTCATACAGCAGTGAAGACAGTTATCACGACATAAAATATCTGCGCCTGAACAACACCCCCAATCACACCGTGGTCCATGAAAAACTGGCACAAATCGCGGACGGAGAAGCCGCCGTAGTCACCGCATCGGGCATGGCAGCCATAACCACCGCCCTATTGACCGTACTAAAAAAAGGCGACCACCTCCTCGCACAAAATTGTCTCTACGGCGGAACGCGCGTTTTTTTGGCACGCGACATCGCCGACTTTGGAATCGACGTGGATTTCGTATCCGGAAACGCGCCACATGAATGGGAAAAACTGATACGCCCTGAAACCCGCGCCATCTATGTCGAAACCATGAGCAATCCCCTTCTCGAAGTCGCCGACCTCCCATCCGTCGTCGCCTTTGCCCGATCCCACAACCTCATCTCCATGATCGACAACACCTTTGCCTCGCCAGTAAACTTCCGCCCTCTACAAATGGGCTTTGACCTCTCCTTGCACAGTTGCACAAAATACCTGAACGGACATTCGGATATCGTCGCTGGCTGTGCAATTGGATCACATGACCTGATCACCCGCATTGTGCATCGTCTGAACATCATGGGCGGCTGCCTGGACCCACACGCCTGCTCTCTCTTATTACGCGGCATGAAAACACTCGTCCTGCGCGTGGAAAAACAAAACGAAAACGCACACGCACTATCTTCTTTTCTGGAAAACCACCCCGCCGTAGAACGCGTAAATTATCCTGGCTCACCCAGCCATCCGCAACACAACTGTGCAAAAACACTATTTAACGGATGTGGCGGCGTATTGAGCTTTGAAATAGCTGGCGACAGCCGCGTAGCTGATGAGGTAATATCGAAACTACAATTGCCAATCTCCGCACCCAGCCTGGGCGGTATCGAAACACTCATCACCCGCCCCGTACAAACATCGCACTCCGGACTCACCGAAGAAGAACGCCGCGACGCGGGAATCTCCGAGCGACTGATCCGAGTAGCAGTCGGCATCGAAGCCGCAGAGGACTTATGCGCGGACTTTGAGCAGGCTCTGAGGGGCGTATAGCTAAGGAGAAACCATATGTCCGATAAAATCAAAATTGGAATGCTGAAAGCCATGCCCGAAAAATGGAATGTCGAGAAAAATTGGACGATATTTGAAAAACAATTTGAAACACATGGAAAAGATACAGACGTATTCATAACCCCGGAATGCTTCCTGGACGGATATGCAGTAACCGAAAAAAATTGGACCGCAGAGCGCTTTGCCGAAGTCGCTCAGGACGTCGAGCAAAGCGCGTACATCCAACAGGTATGCAAAATGGCACGCGCATCGCGCACCCACATCGTTTTTGGATACACTGAAAAACGCGCGGGATATTTTTACAATGCCGCTATATTAGTGAACCGCGCGGGAAAAATTGTCGGCACATATTACAAAACGCATCTACAATCGCACGATCACCGTTTTGTGCGCGGCGATGACCTGCCCGTATTCGACCTCGACATTGGCACAGTAGGCATAGTCATTTGCGCGGACCGCCGATGGCCCGAATCGATTCGCACATTGCGGCTCAAAGGCGCGAAAATCTGTCTCATGCCAACCTATGGCATGTGGCATGAAGAAAATGAATGGTGGATGCGCACGCGATCCTATGAAAATCAGATGTTTGTGTGCTTCACGCATCCCAACGTAGCCCTGGTCACAGACCCGCACGGCAAAGTCGCGGCAAAATTGCAATCCAACGTACCCGACGTGTTAATCCACAAAGTCGATCTCAAAGACGTATCCGATGAAAACCATCTGAGCGACCGGCGCCCCGAACTCTACAGGGTAATGGGAAAAGTTGACCACTGGTCGCAGCAGCCCGAATTTTCATCGCCCACCTACGGAGGGAAATAAACCATGTATCGCATTGGACTCATTGGCAATCGGGCGCACCAGAATAGTTACGGCCCGATCTGGCATGAACGAGAAGATTGCAAAATCGTCGCAGCGGCAGAGCACCACAAAGGCAAAGGCGAGGCACTATCTCAACTTTACGGCCTTAAAGTCGCGCGAGACTACGACGCAGTACTGGAAGACCCGAACGTGGATATCGTCTCCATCTGCACGGACTTTTATCTCAAACGCACCCTGATCAAAAAAGCACTCGACTGTGGCAAACACGTACTGGTCGATAAAGCCATCGCGCGAACCGTTGTCGAAGCCAGAGAATTAGTCGATACTGTCGCCAGCGCATCAAACAAAGTACTGCTAACCTATCCTTCGCGATTTTCGCCCGCGATGATAAGACTCAAAGAAGCCCTTGACCGGAGCGAATACGGACATATCTCCGCATATGCCCACAACAGCGTAAAACAATTTTTTGGCGACCTCATGGCTTATGTAAGCTATCCGACGCCAGCCGTGCAAAATGGCGGGGGTGAACTGATGAATTTGGGTAGCCATACTGTGGATGCTCTGCTCTGGTTTTTTGGCATGCCCAACAGGGTGAGTTGCCAAATGCAAAATCTCTATTTTGAGGAATACGAGCAATTTGGCACAGAAGACATTGCCACGCTCTGGTGTGAATATCCCAATTTCACGGCAACACTCACCGCAGGAAGATCAAAGGCACGAAGCGAGGATGCCACATTCGATTGCGTCAACATCACGGGCGAAGGCGCGTGGGTTCAGGTAGATCGACTGGGATATTCCGTCAACGGAAAACTCGTCGATACGCCACCACCCAGAGCAGCGGGATTGGCGGCCTGTGTGTCGCATCTCATCGACTGCATCGAACAAGACACAACACCCGTCACCAGTGCAGAAGACGGACTATCCGTTGCCCTGCTCACGACAGCCGCCTATCAAGCCGCACACACAGGCGAACCAGTCACCTTGCCCTTGCAAAATGAACAACATCCTCTCATCACAACAGAGGACCATGTGGTTAATCGTTTACTAGATTGAAAAGTCTGACCATTAGACCTGCAAGGCCATTGGAACAACTTTTGAACGTCGCATGGTGCGATCGCGTGTGAGCAATGGAATATCATGAACGACGCTGGTAGCGGCAATAAGTTCGTCCGCAGGGTCGCTTCGAAAGTCGAGTTGAGTTGAGGCACGCGCAACAGCAAGATCAATCGGCCACACATGCAGACGGCTCAGTGTGCGGACCACATCTCGGTCATCGAGGTCCATATCAAGACGACCGAGTTGAACGAGCTTAGCCAGTTCCCAGAACACAATGGCTGAAACAGACCACCTGTTCTGCGACAACAAGGCCTGCTCGGCTGGTCGAAGATCGCCACTGACCGCGAAGATAAGGATATGCGTATCAAGATTGAGCATCTGCTTCCCATTGGACATCGGTCGTAAAGATGTCGCCACGAACCTTGACTTTGTGACGCAAACTGCCGATCAGATCAGCGCACAATTGGTCATAAGGTATGACGCACGCGACCGGCTTGCCGCGTTTGGTAACGACCAAACCTTCGGTATCCAATTGATCCAACAAGGCCAGACACTGCTCCTTGAACTTTGAGGCTCCAATTGTTTTCATATCGTGTGCTCCGTTTAAATTTAGCATAATATATAACTGGTCATTCTATTTGTCCATTTGAATATAAACAAATCGTTTTTATTTTCAATAGGAGGTATAAGATGAACACGTACCGCGCTGTAATCGTAGGCTTGACGGGCATTGGTGCCAGCCGCCCGCACGAAACGAGAGGACCTGTTTTCGGTGCCATGCCACCGTCTCACGCATCGGCATATCACAAACACGCACAGACAGAAGTCGTCGGCGTATGCGACCTGCGTCAGGAGGTACTGGATGACTTCTGCGAGCGATGGGGCGACGTCTGGCCCGATGTGAACACGTACACAGATTTCAGGGAAATGCTGGACAAAGAGCAACCCGACCTCGTCAGTGTCGTGACATCTGATCACGCACACGCCGATATCACAGTAGCCGCCGCCGAGGGGTCGGCACAGGCAATCCTGTGCGAAAAACCCATTGCCACAACCATGGACGACGCCGACCGCATGATCGCAGCAGCCGAAGCAAATAACGTACCGCTCTCGATTGAACACACGCGCCGCTGGTATCCGAGCTATCTACAAGCACGGGAAATGATCCGATCCGGCGAAATGGGCCGCTTGCGAACCATCGTCTGCGACCAATTCGGAACGCGCGCCATGATGTTCCGCAACGGCACGCACATGATCGACATGATGTGCTTTTTTGCCGAAGCAAACCCCGAATGGCTGGTCGGCGAACTGGAACCCGGATTCGAGCACTTCACCGAATACAAAGGCGATGGCGGACACGACCCGGCGACCGACCCTTATGCATCGGCGTACATCCATTTTGACAATGATGTCCGCGCATTTTACAACTGCCACAAAATGGCATTTAACGGATCGAAATTTTCTCTGACATGTGAAAATGGACGGATTGAAATCTCAGATCAGAAATTCGAGGTAATCACACAACAAGAGCCGCGCTGGTGGTCGCATGCAGCGGTTCCCGTGGAGCCGTATATATCGATCCGACAAATTGGCGCAGTCTCAGAACTCATCCACGTCCTCGAAAACGGCGGCACACTCGTATCGCCCGCACGCGAAGCCAGAAAAACACTTCAGATCATGCTCGGCATACTGGACTCGCATCACGCGGGCAATCTGCGCGTTAATCTCTAAAAAAGGAGAACCCATGACGGATAAGCATCGCATCGAATGTCTCTTTCTTTCTCAAGAAGACCTCCTGCAAGCCGGATGCCTGGACATACGGTTGGCCATAAGCGCGGCGGAAAACGCCATGCTCGCCTACCAAAAAAACGACATCCTATTTCCAGAAAAAGTAGTTCAGATCTTCAATGAAGACACCCAGGATCGCATTAACTGCCTGCCGGCAACACTCTTGCCCGAAAAAATATGTGGGGCTAAGTGGGTATCCGTATTCCCGTTCAATCCCGAGAAATACGGCCAGCAGAATCTCTCCGCAGTCTTCATCCTATCCGAGATCGAGAAAGGCTACCCCATTGCCTTTATGGACGGCACACTGTGCTCGAATATGCGCGTAGGCGCGATGGGAGCCATTGCCGCCAGGCATTTCGCAAGGCCGGATTCTAAGAGCATTGCCTTCATTGGGGCAGGAGAACAGGCCAAGATGCACTTGATCGCCATGAAGACGGTGTTTCCAGGCCTTGAGGAGTGCCGGGTCTCTGCCAAGCATGACCACGAAGAGCAGCAATTCATCAACGAAATGGCGACACTCTTTCGCGACATGCGTTTTTCCGCAGCCCATACAAACGCACAGCGGGCCATAGAGGGCGCCGACATTCTCGTCACAGCCACGAGCGCACAAGCCCCACTTCTCAAAGCGGCATGGATAAAGCCCGGAACTTTCTACAGCCATATCGGCGGCTGGGAGGACGAATACGACGTGGCGAGACAATGCGACAAAATTGTGTGCGACGATTGGGAAACCGTAAAGCACAGAACGCAAACGCTCAGTCGTATGTACAAAGATGGGCAACTTTCGGACGAAGACATCTACGCGAACCTCGTCGAAGTCGTCTCCGGTGAAAAAGGAGGAAGAGAGACCCCCGGAGAACGGGCCTACTTCAACGCAGTTGGCCTGGCCTATGTCGATGTCGCTATTGCTTATGCGATGTACCAACGAGCCAAAGAAGCGGGAAAGGGGCGGATGTCGAACATCCAGGAGACCATGATCTTCCAGCACGAGAACCTATCAGATTGGATTCGGCTGTGAAGCCACTGGCTGCGGCTAACTAAACTTTCTCAATACATGGATTGACATGAATTTGACCCTTGAATTAACAACCGATCAGGTCATTGATTTTGTCCAGCAGATACCGCCGGAAGAGAAGCGAGCAGTATTACTCGCGCTTGCAGAACAGGCAGAAACCAGTCGGGCGGAAGGCATGGACTATGCCGAAACGCAGTTTCGAAAGTTATGTGCGTCTCGGGGATTGGATTGGGACACGATGAGCGAAGCAGAACGCGAGAATTTTGTCGATGACCTCATCCATGAGGATCGTGAATGCAACCCATAGTCGTTTATGATACAAACATTCTGTTGTCTGGTATCGGCTGGGGAGGTAACCCATATCGCTGTCTTGAACTGACACGACAGGGCAAAATTGAAGGATTAACCTGTCCAGAAATACTGGATGAATTGGCAGAGAAACTCACCACCAAACTCAATAGGAAGATAAATAATGGAGATGGAATTTTCACAGGGACAAATTGTGGTCTTGAAGTCCGATTCTTCTGTGAAGGGAGCGGTTGTTGAGGTATTGCCGGGTGGGAATGAGGATCGGGTTAGGGTTTTTACAGAGGGAAATATCCACACGTATTACGCTTCTCAGTTGAAGGCCGGAGAGCAACCCGAAGACGACTTTCAATCTCTTTCGCGCGATCAGTTCCACGCCTACTTGACCGCCCTACAAATACAGCATCCGAGCCTATCAAACTTGTATTCACTCAACGCGGCTCGCGTTGACTTTATACCCTACCAGTTTCGCCCAGTGCTAAGATTCATTCGATCAGACCGTCCGAGACTACTGATCGCAGATGGCGTGGGTGTAGGCAAGACCATTGAGGCTGGATTGATCCTACGGGAGTTGCAAGCCAGACGTGACATCAACTCTGTCCTCATTATATGTCCACGCCCATTGGTGACCGAACGCAAATGGGAGAACGAGATGAAACGATTTGACGAGCGTTTCACTCATCTCAATGGACCTATCTTGAGATCCTGTATCAAGGAAATGGACCTGGAAGGCGTATGGCCCCAACAACACCAGCGAACAATTCTTCCTTACTCGTTATTTGACGAGGTGCTCCTTCACGGTTCAAAAAGAAGGGGTAGAGGAAAAAGCAGAAAAGGTCTGCTGGACTTGGATCCACCTCCACGATTCGACCTTGTGATTGTCGATGAAGCCCACCATATTCGCAATCAGAGTACTTACTCTCATCAAGCCGTGCGATTTTTCTGCGACCACGCCGAAGCCGCGATATTTTTGACCGCTACGCCTATACAGCTTGGCAGCCATGACTTATTTGTTCTGCTGAACACGCTCCGTTCCGATCTCATCCTGGATCATGAGAGCTTTGAACACATGGCAAAGCCAAACCCATTCATCAACCAAGCTGTGGATTATGTACGTACACAGGAGCAAGATTGGACAGCGCGGACCATAGAAGCCCTTGACCAGGCAGCCGCAACGTCTTGGGGTCGGGCGATTCTCCGCAATAATCCTGAATTTAAACGAATCCATGAACGACTGGCTGGAGGTCGTATTGCCGCCGATGAAAGGGTGCAACTCATCACTGATATTGAATCATTGCATACGTTCTCGGGAATTATCAACAGAACGCGGCGGCGAGATATCGGCACGTTTACCATTAGAAAACCGGAAACCGTCAACGTTCCATTTACCGCTTCACAGCAACAACTTCACTACGACTTGCTCCAGGTACAAGCAGAGATATTCCGTAGGCTCCATGGGGATATCAACGTCAAATTCATGATGACCACGATCCGACGACAAGCCGCGAGTTGTTTGTATGGATTAGCTCCTTTTCTCAAGGATATTTTAAGTCGCCATCTCGACGAATTAGAATGGGACGAAGCCGACGATATGAGATCTGTCCCATCAAGCGATGACATTGGTTCCATCCAATCGCAAATCCAAGTAATACTCGAGAAGACACGATCTCTTGATCCCTATGATCCAAAGTTGGAGGCCCTTCGCAAAGTCATCCGGGAAAAACAGAGCTTGTCCAACAACAAAATTATGCTATTTAGTAGCTTTCGACACACACTTGGCTATCTTTATAAACATCTCAAAGCAGATGGCGTTCGCGTCGGCATGATTCACGGCGGGACGCCCGATGAAGAGCGAGTTGCGCTTCGGAGCCGTTTTGAGAAGCCGCGGGAGGATAGCGACACTCTTGATGTCTTATTGTTTTCAGAAATCGGCTGCGAAGGATTGGACTACCAGTTTTGCGATTGTATTGTGAATTATGATCTACCGTGGAATCCAATGCGCGTTGAACAACGGATTGGTCGCATTGACCGCAAGGGTCAGCAGAGCGAGACCGTCGCTATTGTCAATTTGATCACTCCCGGAACAGTTGACGCAGACATTTATGAGCGTTGTCTTGTTCGCATAGGCGTGTTCAATAATGCTCTTGGCAGCAGCGAAGAAATACTCGGGGAAATCACCAGAGAGGTCAAAAATATAGCGGAGAATTATTCTTTGACCGAAGAGGATCGAAGAGCTAAGTTGCAGCAGTTAGCAGATAACAAGATTCGATTGATACAAGAACAAGATAAACTGGAACAGAAACAAATGGAGCTCTTCGGTATTCGTCTTCCTGAAGACCAGATGGAGAAAGAAATTAAAGGTGCCTCAAGCTTTTGGTTGGAGCCGACTTCCCTACAAAGGCTTGTCGCGCTCTATCTACAGCGAAAATGTGGGAAAGCTCATGCCTTTATTCTTGGAGAAAGGCCCTTGAAAACGCTTCGTCTTTCACAAGATGCACGCAATATTCTATTGCGTGACTTTCGGCAACTTCCCCGACAGAATACGACGGGCTATCGCGATTGGGAGAATTGGCTGAAGGGCGGAGACCCTCACTTATCCATAACCTTTGATCAAGACTGCGCCACGCAGCACCCCGAGGCCGCTTTTGTCATGCCGCTCCATCCCTTGGTAAAACAGGCGGCGAAGTCATTGGATACGAAGGAACGAGTCATCGTAAGCCTGAAGACACAGACCAATGAAGTACCTGTCGGCCGTTATGAATTTGCTATTTACCAATGGCGGTTCCAGGGCATCAGGGAGGACTTGATGCTCAAGCCAATTGCCCCTTCAGAGGCAGTAACACCTCACTTGAGTCATCTTCTTGAGCAAGCAGTGGATGCAGATAGCCAGAACAGAAGCAACGCTGCTGTTTGGGATGAATTAGACGCTCATCATTATAAGTTGTGGTCCATAGAACGCACAGATCATCAGCAACGGAATCAGGAGTTAGCGAAGTACCGAAAAGAGAGCCTGTCAACGAGCCACCAGGCACGCATGGCACTTCTTGTCGAACAATTTGCACAGGCAAACGACGAAAAAATACAAAGGATGCGTCAATCACAGATCAAGAGCGCAACCGCTGACTACGATAGACGCATCCAAGAATTGGATAATGCCCTAGAGAAAGCAGACGTTATCGCTGAACCAGTGGCGTATGGAACCTTAACCATAGAAGAGGCATAAGATGGATAATTACAATCCTTTCCAAATGGTTCATCAGTTAAGAGCTTGGGTTGAAGAATCACTTTCATCTCCAGATACAGTTCCTTTGGAGACAGCAACAACAAGATACCGCGAAATCATAAAGGTAATTGATCAGCTAAAAAAACTGGACATACCTATATCACCAGACATAAAATCAGAAAAAAAATCTCTTGAGGAATTTATCAGTGCTTCGGAAAAAATAAAAAAGTTAACTGATTTGGCGAATGAACTCTCAACCTTAGCAAGAGACATAGACCGCCATCTGAAAAAACTCAAGGGCGGAAAAACATCTTCCCCGAAGAAGCTACGAGTTGTGTTTCCCGATGGAACGGTTATTTTTGAAAACAAGGCAGTAGATACTTTCATCAAGTCTTTCCAATATATTGGCTTAGAGCAAGTTTCGGAATTGAAGTCAATCAGGAGTCATGGTGGCCATCCGATTGTATCGCGTAAAGAAAATGAATCAGCAGGACAGGTACGAAAAATAGATGGATACTTTATTGAAACGCATTCCGGCACGGAACAGAAGGCAAGATATATTCAAGATGTTGCCAAGGTACTTCATCTTGAAATTTCAGTTGAACTTACAGATTCGTAGATACTTAGTGAGATTGGGAACAGCTTAAAAAGAAGGAGGCATCATGCCAAGTAACTACAAAAAAATCTGCGAAGACAATATACGCCGGCGCGGCGAAGAATTTGACGATATTGGGCAACTCATCTCTGAACAGTTATACAGCGATAGATCCCATTTCATATATGAGTTATTACAGAACGCCGAGGATGCTTTAGAGAGACGATTTAGACAAAATCCTAACGACCATTCCCCCCGTGCAGTTCAGTTTCGACTTTTCTGTGACAGACTTGAGTTTAGACATTTCGGCGTACCGTTTAACGAAGAAGACGTTAGAGGAATATCCGATGTCTTGAAAGGGACCAAGAAAGAGGATTTTGTTCAGATTGGCAAATTTGGTATCGGATTCAAGTCTGTGTATGCGTTCACAGCTTCCCCAGAAATTCATTCTGGCGATGAACATTTTGTTATTAAACGATATATCAGACCAGAAGCGAGAGAACCAAATCGCTGCCTTTCAATAGCATCCGGTGAGACTGTTTTCGTTTTTCCATTCGATCATAAAAATTTATCCGCAAACCAAGCCTTTGATCTCATTTTAAATAAATTGCGAGAGCTTGGACCAAGAGTATTGCTATTCTTGAGGCGAATTGACGAAATCAAATGGAGCGTTGAGCCAGATGGAGAACAGGGACAGTACCTCAAGGAAACAAAAAAAGATAATAGTTGTAAAACCGCGCACCGCGTTACTGTAATTGGCGAAAAAAATGATCAAGATGAGGAAGAAAATTGGCTACTCTTCGAGCGTAGTGTGATAGCTCCCGATAATAGTAACCATGTCCATATCGAGATCGGATTCAAACTTGAATTCAACCAAGAAGATAATACTGAGTATATTCGAAAAATTAACGATTCACCGGTGGTTGTCTATTTCCCTACCGAAAAACCAACGAAGCTGGGCTTCCTGATACAGGGACCATACCGTACGACTCCTGCGCGTGACAACATCCTTAGAGATGATGATTGGAATAAGAAATTAATCAATGAAACCGCTGAGTTGGTTGCTGAGTCTTTGCGACAGTTGAAGGAGATGAGATTATTGTCAGTGCCTCTTTTAGAATCCCTACCGATCAAGTTTGAAGATAACTGGTACTATAAATCCTCACCTGAAGATGCACTCAGGAATTTCTACAAGGAGTTCTATCCCATCTTCAGCAGAGTACGCAAGGCTCTTATGAAAGAGGAGCTACTCCCAGCTAATGACGGCACGTTTGTCGCGGCGCGAAACGCCAAGCTCGTCCGTGGTGCTGCACTTCTGAAGATTCTAAATCAAGAACAACTCGGTGTATTGTTCCAATCCAATAGTGAAATCAAGTGGCTGTCAGATGAAATCACCCAAGACCGCACACCTGATCTACGGTCTTATTTGATGCAAGAACTTGATATCGAAGAAGTTGACCCGGAGGTGTTCGCTCGCAATCTATCTGAACAATTCCTTGCCAGTCAGGATGACGAATGGTTCATTAGATTCTATGAATACTTATCTGAACAAAATGCACTGTGGCGTCCTCCACGCTGGGAATACGACGAAGGAGGTATCCTCCGAAATAAGCCTATTTTACGTCTTCAAGATGGGTCACATGTCAATCCATTTCGGCATGGCGGCTTACCAAATGCATACTTGGTCGTTGGAACAGATACTAAAACTTCGTTGCCAATCGTGAAAGTAGAACTATTAGATCATCAAGGAACTCGCTCGTTTCTGGAGAAATTGGGCATTCCAGAACTAGATCTGGTTGCAGAAGTCGTTGAAAAGATACTGCCGAAATATAGGGAAGATTCAGTAAAGATTGAATCGGAAGAGAATAAACACGATCTTAAGAAAATTGAGCGAGCATATAAAACAGATTCCCAAGAGAAGAAAGAACGACTTCAGAAACAATTGCGGGCAACACCATTTATTCTTGCAGAGTGCCCCAGTTTGGGAAAAACAATCTATCGAAAGCCAGATCAAGTCTATTTTGGAAGTGATAATTTGCGTATGTATTTCTCCAGCAATGATTCTTTTGCCTGTATCAATCTAGACCATCCCCAATCTGCATTGTTCAAAAACTTGGAAGTTAGCAAAACCGTAAGAGTAAACCGGAGAGAGAAGAATCGGGAAGGACACATCAGCATCGAAAGTCGTCACGGTCATCACAAAAGGGGACTCAATGGATTTGATCCTGGTATGCGTATTGATGGTTTGGAATATGCAATGGCTAATCCAAGTCCCGAGAAAAGTACATTTATATGGAATGAAATAGCTATCCCCAATTCTGATTGCATTCGCGGAATTGTGGAAATATCAACAAGGCAATCTTATGAGCGTAGTGACAAAAACCAACAAATATCCGAATTTGGCAAGTTATTGACTACAAATGAATGGCTGCCAGACTCTAATGGAAAGATGCATAAACCGAGCGAACTTACCCTTGATAATCTGCCTGAATCATTCTTCCGCGATGAGAAATTAGCGGATCAACTTGGTATGAAGAAGAATGTCATTGCAAAACTGGCAGAAGAAGTTGGCATCTCAACTGAGGATATCGAACTATTAAGACAAGATCCCGAGGGATTCAGGCAGTGGAAAGCTGAAAAGGAATTAAAAGAAAAAAAAGAAACCTTCCCTGAAAGAAGTTCTGCTAACCTTGAACGCCGAAAGAAGCGACTTTGGGATCAAGTGAAAGATGCACCAGAGAAAGAATATGAGAAGCAAGAAGGAAGTAATCGGACTAGACGAGGAGAGATTGAGCCTGACATCTATCTTAGAAATCAATACACCAACCAACACGATCAACTGATCTGCCAGATATGCAAAGAGGAGATGCCGTTCAAAAAGCGCGATGGTGAGTATTACTTTGAGGCAGTGGAGGCTCTTTCTGGAGACTATTTTCCCAAGGAACACGAGGCACAGTTTCTGGCTTTATGTCCAGAGTGTGCAGCGAGGTACAAGGAATTTGTGAAGCGCGATGAAATTGCCCTGAGCGAGTTGCATAATGCCCTGAAAGATTCGGACAAGTTAGAAGTGTTGCTGAAATTGGGAGAGTTGGAAACAAGCCTCCGGTTTGTGGAGACTCACAGGCAGGATATGAAAACAATTTTACAGGTATCTGTTGTGGACCGGAGTAATACCTGGAGCGAACAAGATCAAAAAGATTTAACCACGGCCTCCTTCAAGTATGCGGAGGCACTCTATCCGGAGGAGGAGGACCTTGTTTAATCCGGGCGATGTGGTGGTACTTGACTTTCCTGGCGTGACTGGTACCAAACGCCGTCCGTCCGTGGTTGTTTCCTCTTCAGTTTATCATACCTCTCGGCCTGATGTGGTCGTTGGCCTGATTACCAGCCAAACCGCGGCACTTGGTCCTACAGACTATGTATTGCAAGATTGGTCGCAGGCTGGCTTGAGGATTCCCTCAGTTTTTCGCAGTTTTTTTGTCACCCTACCCTCCGCTATCCATCCTACGCTTGTCGGTCATCTATCTGGCCGCGATTGGCAAGGTGTATGTGCGTGTGTAAGAATTGCTCTGGAGCCATTGGCTTCCTCAGAGTGATAAGAGAACGGCCAAACGACCATGCCCTATACTAATTATACGTCTCAGGAAGTCGAATCACGTGGTGAAGTAATATATGTGCAACAAATCCGTGACAAAGTGGATCTTAAGCACAAAGGCAAGTTTCTGGTCATAGACATTGAAACAGGTGAATACGAAATCAACGCTGATGATTTGGTCGCTACGAAACAGCTACTTGCCAAACATCCCAATGCAGTCATTTATGGTTTGAGAATCGGGTACCCAACCGCCTACCGCATTAGTTTGCAGTCGCCTATGTGTTTCTCAAAAAAACAAACTGGATCGCGGCTAAAACCATGCCGCGATGACGGCTCTGGTGATGGGCTGAATGATCCCCACTGCGTGTACCTGCCGGATATTTGACTTTACTCAAAGAACCCCTCATCGTGGGGTCGCAAATCGATCTCGAAACCCCAGGCGCCTTTATCCTGTTGCACCAGACGCCAATAGGCATCGGCCACGGCGTCGATATTCATAAGAGGTTCACTCTCCTCGACATCTCCTCTCTCGTGCAACAAGGGGGTATCCAGCACCCCATCTATGATAATGTGGGCCACGTGAATGCCTTTGGGCCACAGCTCGCGGGCCAACGCCCAGGCCAGACCGCGCACTGCAAACTTGGCACTGCTAAAGGCAATGGCACCGCCCCGGCCCCGAATAGACGAAGTGGCTCCGGTGAAAAGGATAGCACCGCCACCCGCAGACAGCATATCGCCGACCACTTCTTTGGCGCACAGAAAGGAGCCATAAGCACACACGCGCCAGGACAGTTCAAACTCATCCAGAGTCAGTTCGTTAAAATCTTTCCAGGAGGCATTGCCAGCGTGGTTGATCAGGACATCGACCGTGCCCAGTTCCTCGCGCACCCGGGCAAAACTCTGGATCACCTGCTGGGGATCGGTGATATCCGTAGGCACGGCTAAAGCTTTCACACCTTCTTGCAGCAATTCTTCGGCCAGTTCCTGAATATAATCAGGGGACCGGGCCAGCAACCCCACCTGATAGCCTTCGCTTGCAAACTTCCTCACCAGCGCGGCACCTAAACCCGAACCAACCCCTGAAATAACAGCCGTTTTGGACATGATACTCTCCTCTTTTTTATAAACCTTGCGCCCCCATTGGATGCGGGCCATGGGTCATCACACCCTGTCGCGCATGGACATAAACCGCATCCTGAATCTCGAGAATACGCACCGCATCAACAATCGTCGGCTCAAACGCATTGCCCTCGCGTCTCGCGTCTAACGCCTTGCCCATCACGCGCTCCATGCGCTCGCCGTGCGAAATATCCTCGCTAAACCGGACGCCCTCCGTCGTGTGAACCTCAATCAAAGGCTCGCCATTGCGACCGTACTGCTCAAAAACCGAAGCCTTTGTACCGATAAATCTGAAAAAATGATCGCCACTGCGCGTACCTGCCGGATAAGAATAACCAGACTCAACAATCCCGGTAATACCATCATCCGTCCGCAACACGCCAATACCACTATCCTCCACCCCCCGGCTGTACATCGCATTGGACATAACCGCACCTACCACAGTAATACGCCGATCACCAACAAACTGCAAAAACGTATCAATCCCATGCGCCGCCTCAACTGCCCAGCAACCGCCCCCGGAAATACCCGGATCATTGTGCCACGCTGACGGCGTCGGATCATAGCGGGATGGAGGACCGTTATTCAACCTGCTGTTATACAGCACCAAATCGCCCAAACTGCCATCTGCAACCATATCTTCCACCACGCGGACAATTCGGCTCGCGCGATTGGGCAGCACCAGCGCACTGAACACACCGTACTTCTCCGAATCCTCGGCCACGGGACGCAAGCGATCAGCACAATCGGCAAACGGCTTATCCAGAAGATAGGGAACGCGGCGATCCACACACGCCTGCACATGAGACGGCATCTCGACGTGTTTCCCCGCGACAAGTGCCGCATCTGGCTGGCACGCATCGAGACACGCGCCCGCCGTCTCAAACCCAGAGCATTGAAACTCCTCCGCCAACTGTTGCCGGGGACCTGCATCGCCATCCATAACACCGACAATATCGTGACCGAGACCGTGCGCCGTACGCGCCATACCGCGTCCGTGGTGACTATAGGAAAGAACGACCAGTTTCATGCATTTTCTCCCTTCTCAATCCAACGCCACGATAGACCGGCACAACTCCTTACCGCGCTCTGACAGAGAATCGTAAATATCACGGGGCATCTCGCCATCTCGTCCGGGTCGGCGAAACCAGGGCGCGTAATAGCCCACACTCGTCATAATACGCACATCCCGAGACATATTGGGCGTCCCCCCGTGCCAGCAGCGCACATCTCGAAAAATCGCCGACTTACTCGGCGCGCAAGCCACCGAATTCTTCATCCAATCGGGTTCATCCTCCAGACTGGGAATCGCCTGGCGCGAGCGATGGGTGCCGCGGATAAATCGCGTAGCCCCATTCTCCACACTAAAATCAATCATTGGAAAATTGACCACAATAAACGGCACCGGAACATCCATAATCGTCACCCGCTGCTCGGGATCATTGATCAAATCGGGCATATCCCGGTGCAAATGCTGGATTTTTGCACCCGGCAGCGAATAATCGCCACCAGCACCACTGCACACAAACTGATTACTATTGAAAATAGCTTCAATAATAGGTAAAATAGTAGGCAGATCAACCAACATCGCCCATTCGGGATGATGGATCTGCGAACCAAACGAATAACGCGCAAAACCCCTGTTCGCCTTCTCCAGCGGGACCGCGCTCGTCTGTTCTGCGACAACGCGATGTGCACCATCCTTCAGAAAAGCGAACTGTTCATCGGTCAGTGCTTCCGTCACAACGGCAAGCCCATCGCGGTGAAAAACAGAGGCAGCGTGGTCAATTTCTGACGGTTCAATAAGTTCGAGATCGAGCATAAAATCTCCCAAGGAGGTTATTGTGATAGAAAAAACAGATATCCTGCAAGACACGTACGAGCCTGGCGAATACGACCCCGCACTCTACAAATACGCCCGCATCGCCGAAAGTGTTGACGGCTTTGAAAACGTGAGCGACGAACACATCGCACAATTTCACGCGCAGGGCTTTTTGCCAATTCAAGGTGCGTATTCCAGCGCACAGGTCAACGACGGCATGGCCGCAGTAAAAGAATTGATCGCAGGACAAAATCGCGAATTTCGAGGCGTACAATTCGAGCGCGGGCGCGCCAAACAGGTCAAACGCTCAACGGGTCACGCGCGCGAATTACTCGTGCGAAAACTCACCCGATTTGTCGGATTCGACCCGCGTCTGGACGCATTTGGCGAAGACCCCCAACTGATAGATATCTTGACCCGCATCATGGGTGAACCCCCCAAATTATTCGCCAATCAAGCCATGTTAAAACCGCCCGGCATAGGACGCGAAAAACCCTGGCACCAGGACCATGCCTACTTTAACGTGCCCCTGCACACCTGCATCGTCAGCGCGTGGGTTGCCCTCGACCCCGCGGATCCCGAAAATGGGTGTATGCACGTCATCCCCCAAAGCCATCGAGCAGGTCCCGTCATACATTTCAAAAGACGCGACTGGCAAATCTGCGACACCGACATCGCCCGCAACCGCATCACCGCAGTCGCCCTGCAACCCGGCGGCGTACTCCTCTGGCACGGGCGATTGCACCACGGCTCCCCGGAGAATCAATCAGATCGACGTCGCCGCGCCCTGCAACTGCACTACATCCCCGGATCTATAGAGGAAATTTCTTCAGAAGAACGCCTCGCCGTCTATGGCAGCGAAGGCAAGGACGTAACGTGTTAGACGTATGTCATACCCTCGTCGCGTCTTCCCTATCACATATCGCCTCGCCCCCGGCAATAGCAACGCGCATCGCATTGAGACCGTCTTCGTGCGTAACGCTAAACGGCGCATCGTCGATACACTGCGTAAAAAAATATGTGAGTTCATTCTTATACGACTCGCCAAAACGGGTAATAAACACGGGCACATCGGGACCGTAATCTCGCAAAGAAATAGATTCTTTATGGATCACACCATCGCGACCGTACGCCTCCACCTCAACCCTGTGCGGATCCTCCTGAAAATGCCCCACGTGAATCACCCCGCCATCGCCATAAATCCAGGTCGCATTGCGATATCCCGCAACGTGATTGCGACTGACAATAACCTGACCGATTGTGCGACCGGGAAACCACATCTGTAAAAAAGCATCATCGTAATCCTCTTCAACAGTACTGATAGTACAATTGTAAAGATTGGACCCAAACGCAGCGACATATTCGGGCAAAGGACCGCCGAGCAACCAGATAATCTCATCGCAATTGTGAACAGCCATATCGCTGAGCAAGCCTGCGCTATTATAACCATCCGGCGGAGGAATTGGATCTTCCAGAACCGAGACAATTTTGAACACATTGCCAATAGCCTTTTGCTCCAACAACGCTTTTGCCCTCAACAACGGCGCGTCAAACCGGCGCATAAAAGCCAGCATCAGCGCATTTTTCCTTCTGGGATCCCGATTCAAATCGGCAACAAAAGCCTCGGCAGACGCGAGCGAATGGGTCAGCGGCTTCTCCAAAAGCACGCGACAACCCGCGTCAATAAGCACTCGCGCATCGCGTTCGTGATCTTCCGTGCGCGACGCAACAAGCGCGGCATCGATCAAATTCGACGCCGCGAGATCAGATACATCATCAAATGCGTGAATCTCAGTCGCCTGATCTGCCTGAAGCTCTACTGCAACGCGACTGGCCGTATCGCCATAAGTATCGGACACAGCGACGAGTTCACACACACCCGTCTCCCGGGCGAGCTCCTGAACATGCCGGGCGTGAAAGACGCCAATGCGCCCAACACCGACCACGGCCATGCGGATAGGTTTGTTCATAAAAAATTCCTCTACCACAGGTTACGCAGAAATTTGAACGATCTCTCCCGTCTCAACACTATGGCTAATCGCCTCTAAAACGCGCATATTCTGATAGGCATCTTCAAGACTTGCATGGGGCTGTATATCGGCTTGTAGCGACTGCGCCCAATGTTGCATCTCCTCGAGATAGCCGGGACGCCCGACGCTGTGAAACGCGGTATTGAGATCCCATTCTTCGGTAGGTGTATTGGCGTAGCCACCGCCAGAACCGAGCCATGTCGGAGCGCGATAACGGCGCAAGTGGCGCGTCTCAAACACCTGAATGGCCTGATTATTCGTACCCTTGACAAAAATCATCGCCTCCAAAACCGGACCCGTACCGAGCGTCATCGTACCGACGCCACCGTTTTCGTAACGCAAATTAACGGATATCGACACCGTACCAGACGCACCATCAACAGAACCCAGCGCAAAAACCTCGCTGACCTGCCCCATAAAAAAACGCATGCAATCGGTAGGATGAATAACCTGATCAATCATAAAGGGCCAGGCAAAAGGCGAACCCACTTCCCGTATCTGGGGGCCTGGCGCCATATAGCGAGTATGGTATTGACAAGCGTCGCCGAATGCCTCATCGCCCATCAACTCTCTGGCAATCTGATGCGCGGGGGCATGCCGCCACATTGTGCCCACCATCCCTGTTTTGCCGGTCTCAATTGAGGCATCAACCAGCATCTTCGCACCTTCAGAGGTAGTCGCGGGCGGCTTCTCGGTGTAAATATGATAACCTCGCTGAAGACACTCAATACCGATATCCCGATGCAATTTGTCCTCTGGCCTGCCCACAACAGCAACTGCGTGGAGACCTTCATGCTTGAACATCTCATTATAATCGGTATAATAGCGGAGTGCGCCGAACCTGCGCGCATTTGACCTCGCCTTCTCTTCGACGAGATCGCAAGTAGCGACAAACTCGAACTCCGGCACCAGCGGTATGCACCGTTGCAATTGCGACGACATATTACCACAGCCAATAAATGCAACTCGGATTTTGTCCATAACATATTCTCCGTGAAATCTATGGTTAGAAATATTCTATAGCGTGTGAATGAATAGCGAGACATGACCCTTGTCAACCCCATTCTGGAGGTAAAAAATGAAAGTAGCTGCAATATTTGGTGAACGCAAAGGCGGCGTAATAGACGTACCAGACCCGGAGCCAAAAGACAACTGGGTACTGGTAAAAATTCACGCCGCGCCGATGTGTACAGAATACAAAGGATTTACAGGCGGCAGAAAAACCACCTCTCTGGGACACGAAGCAGCCGGTGAAGTCGTTGAAATCGCCCAACCCGGGCGCGTATCAGTCGGCGACCGCGTAGCCGTAATGCCCCAATATCCATGTGGTACCTGCCCATTGTGTATCAGCGGCGATTATATCCACTGCCAGCAAAGCGCCAACTTCGCTGAATTCACGGGCGGAAACGAAGGCCGAGCCACCATGGCGCAATACCTGTTAAAACCCGACTGGCTACTGCCCAAAATTCCCGACGACGTCTCTTATGAACACGGGGGAATGGCCTGCTGTGGTCTGGGTCCCACATTTGGCGCCATACAGCGCATGCAAATAAACGCCTACGACACATTCATGGTCACCGGACTCGGTCCCGTGGGCCTTGGAGGCGTAATCAACAGCAAACACCTGGGCGCGCGCGTAATAGCCGTAGATATCAACTCCTATCGGCGCGAAAAAGCACTCGAACTGGGCGCAGACGAAGCAATTGATCCGCTCGAAGAAAACGCCCTACAACAAATAATGGACCTCACCAACGGCGTTGGCGTGGATGCCGCCGTAGATTGCTCGGGTGCCGTATCTGCACACCGGTTGTGCATCGACACCGTGCGACGGCGCGGACAGGTGGCATTCGTTGGCGAATGCGGAGAAGAAACCCCCTTGCGCATCAGCCAGGACATGATCCGAAAAGGCATCACACTCATCGGCTCATGGCATTACAACTTAAAAGACGTACCAAAACTCATGCAAGTCGTCCGCGCAAACACAGACAAATTGAACCGGATGATCTCACACACATTCTCACTCGAAGACGTACAAAAAGCCTGGGAATTGCAAACCACAGGCGCGTGTGCAAAAGTCGTATTGAAACCGTGGGGATAAAGTGTAAAGGAGGAAGAACTCAATGCTTAAATGTGCAATAATCGGCGTAAGCGGCGGGCGCGCGCGGGGATTGGCAGAAGCGTATCAACACGTAACACACGGCAAACTCGCCGCAATCTCCACGCGAACAGAAGAAAGCCTGCACGCATTTGGCGATGCATTTGACGTCGATACGCGGTATTTGGACTATCGGGAAATGTTTGAAAAAGAACAGCCAGACCTGGTACACGTGAATACCCCGCCCAGTGTGCGACTGGAAGTATTCGAAACCGCGGAAAACGCCGGAGTACCCGCTGTCCTCGTGGAAAAACCCATAGCAATTCAGGGAGAAGACTGGCGTGCGATCAAAAACTTTGCGGCAACCGCAAAAATCAAAATCGCGGTAAATCACCAGCTACACTTTCACCCGCGCAGGCAGTACTTGCAAAAAATCGTACAGGACGGAAAAATCGGCGACGTGCGATTTATCGAAGCGAGCTGCGGCATGAACCTGGCGTATCAGGGCACGCACGCGCTACAATCCATAGCCGCCTTTCATCCAGATGGCATCCCCATAAAAGTAATGGGACAAGCCTCTGGCACGAACGGACTGGAAGACACGCCAAAAAAACACTTCGCGCCCGACCAGTGCATCGGAGCAATAGAATATGCCGATGGCCTGCGCGCCCAACTCATATCGGGACCATTTGCCCCGCGCGTAACAGATGAAGACCGCACCAATGTCCACAAGCGGATCGCCGCCTATGGCACGCGGGGATATATACACTGGACCATGTGGTCGTGGGAAACAGGTATCGATGGCCACATAGAGCGGGGCACACACGAATACCCGGACGAAGACATACTCGGACAAGCGACCATGACAGATGCCATGCTACAATGGATTGAAGACGACGCAAAAGTCCATCCTCTGAACCTCGACCTCGCCTTGCGCGACTTCAACATCATTCTGGGAATCTACACAAGCGCACTGGAACATCAGCCCGTAGAACTCCCCTGCGAACCATCAGATAATCTGATAGATGCCTTGCAAACGCGCCTTTAATCCCAGGTATAATCCGTCGCACCTTCTTCACACGCAAAAGCCGACTCAACCATCGTGTTCAAATCGCCTTGAGGACGATAATCAATCAAACTTTTGGCCTTGCCAATCGCATGGTCATACATATACTGGAGGGGAACTCTGACCTCAAGCGGCTCAACCCCTCTTCTTTCTGCAAGCAAACGCGCCCCCTCGGTAAAAGGAAATGGCTCTGGCGCGCCGGCATTAAACGACTCGCCCAGTGCCGCGCCAGAGTTCATAGCGCAAACCAGACAATGGGCAATATCGCGGGCATCCTGCGGTTGATAAAGCCAGGGGCGTCCATCCTCATCCGTAATACTACACGGTTGCTGCGGAGACGCTGCCTTCGCTTCGATATCGTGCCAGAGTTCCGTACCATCGGGCATGTACAGCTCTGTGCCAGCCTTGCTCTGGCTTTTCTTCAACAAATTGACCACGCGAGCAACACTGAACTGATTCAAAATTTTAGTCCCGGACAAAACGTGACTCGGACGCACAATAGAATAGCGCAAACCCGTCTCTCGATTCGCGCGTTCTGCCATCACCTCGCCGAAATACTTGGACATAGAATACTCGCCATCCGGCCGTTTGGGATGCAATTCATCCACCGGGTGATACGCACACGGAACATTTTCGCCATTATTGGGAAACACACCCGAAGAACTGGTATAAACATAGCGTTCGAGATGATCGGCGACCCCTTCACACGCGCGTGTAACCTGGAGATTGATCTGATTGTTGAGTTCAAAATGCGGACCGACGAGATTGGCGGTATGAATAACCGCATCCACACCCTCGACGGCATCTTTAACATAAGATAAATCCGTCAAATCCCCCTCGCGCAACTCAATATCGACACCATCGAGACGGCTGCGCGCGGGATCATCGGGAAGAATAGTCCCCCGCACTTCGCAATTCTGATCGAGCAACTGGCGCACCAGCCGGCAACCCACCTGTCCGGCGGCGCCTGTAACAAGAACTTTCATAAAAACTCCTTTGTGATTTTTTTATTTATTTTTTTCGATACGCATCTGCCCTTGCTTGCCGCGCTGTCTGTTTGTTTTCTTGCCAGTACGCATCAACGGGCTTATCGCGCATCTGGGGTGGTGTCCTGAACGTAAGCGTATAAGCCCTCCTCGGAACATCTGTGCGATTTGGCTCTGCATAGTGCAGCATATAACACGCGTGAAGCGAAGCCCCGCCAGCCGCAACGGGACAGGGAACTGCCCGAGCGGCATACTGTTCGGGATCATCAACCTCAAGACCGTGAATGCGCGGATCCCGGTTAATACTGTGATGCGGCAAAACATCGAGCTTGTGGCTACCCGGAATAAACTGCAAACAACCCGACTCAACCGTCGCATCGTCCAGCGGCATCCAAAAATTTACGCCCTTGTACGCCATGGTAGGATCGTGATACGCCTGATCCTGATGCCACGGCGTTGCCGCACCAATACGCGGCGGCTTGTAAATCATGTGTTCGCCATTCCTATCGAGCATATCAGAACCCAGCAACTGCCGCGCAATCGCCCGCGCATTAGCCAGATAGAGCGTATCCTTCAGTTCGGGCGCAAAACGGCTGGGACCGAGCATTTGCGGAAGGCGTGGTTGATCATCCTCATCGGTACCCGCCAGATCAAACTGACTCCCCTGATCCCAACCCGTGCGATCCGAAAAAAGCCCATCGTAAATCTCCCGAAGCTGTTCCACCTCCTCCTCTGTGGTAATCGCATTGAGAACGAGGAACCCATCCTCGTGAAATGAATGAATTTGTTCCTGTGAAAGAGAAATTGTTGGCTCTGGCATCTGCGGCCTCCTCGCTATTGTTTGTGCGATGCAGAATAATGTCAACGGGCCGATCCGTCAAGTTAATCCGTTTTGTAGGGGCGACCCCCTGTGGTCGCCCGCAGAAGGTCAGACACAGGTGGTCGTGCGGAACGGCACAGGGGCCGTCCCCTACAAACCACTGATAAACTTGCTAAGAAACAATTTTAAAGGTAAATTGTCCCTTGAACTCAAAAAAATATAGAAAGGAACGTATATGCGTATCCTGTACCTCGATCTCGACGCCTTAAATCCCACACACCTGGGCTGTTACGGATATCACCGCAACACATCCCCAACAATTGACAAAATCGCAGCCGAAGGCATTCGATTTAACCAGGTCTATACAACAGACGCGCCCTGCTTGCCATCGCGCACCGCACTTTACTCCGGGCAATTTGGCATTCATTCGGGCGTCGTAGGGCATGGCGGCACAGCGGCAGAACGGCGGATAAATGGGCCAAACCGCGGTTTTCGAGATCGACTCGCCAACGAAGGCCTGGCTGGCTTCTTGCAACGCCAGGGATTTAAAACATCCATGATCAGCCCCTTTGGACAGCGGCATGCCGCGTGGCATTTTTACGCGGGCTTCAACGAAATACACAACACCGGCAAAGGCGGCATGGAATCAGCCGAAGAAGTAACACCCGTAGTCGAAAAATGGCTGAATGACAATGCCGCGGACGACAACTGGTTTTTGCACATCAACTACTGGGATGTACACACACCCTATCGCGCGCCAGCGGAATACGGCGAACCCTTTGCCGATGACCCCCTACCGGACTGGCTGACCCCCGAATTACTGGAAGAACACAAAAAACTCGTCGGTCCCCACACCGCGCAGGACATCATGATGTGGAACGACCGCCCCAATCCGCGCTTTCCCCGGCACCCCGGGCGCCTGGACAACATGGACGACCTGCGGCGGATGATCGATGGATACGACACCGCGATCCGGTACGTAGATGATCAAATCGCCATCATTGTGGGCATATTGGAAAACAAAGGCGTACTGAACGACACCGCGATCATCATCAGCGCAGATCACGGCGAAAACATGGGCGAACTCGGCATATACGGGGAACACGGAACAGCCGATCAGGCAACCTGCCATATTCCCATGATTGTAAAGTGGCCCGGCGGGCAGTCTGGAATCACAGACGAGGGCCTGCATTACAATATTGATTTGGCGCCCACATTAGCCGATCTTTTAGGTGGGCAAAAACAGGCGTTGTGGGATGGCGAAAGTTATGCCACTGTCATTACCGAAGGTGCAGATGCTGGACGCAACGAATTAATCTTGAGCCAGTGCGCCCATGTGTGCCAGCGGGCTGTCCGCTTTGACGACTGGATTTATATCCGCACCTATCACGACGGATATCGACTTTACCCACGCGAACTATTATTTAACCTATCAGACGACCCCTGGGAAATGCGCGACGTAGCGGCTGAAAATCCCAATATATGCCGCGAGGCTGCGTATCGCCTCATGAACTGGCACGACCACATGATGGAAACCATGCCGCGACCCTACGACAACGATCCCCTCTGGACAGTCATGCAAGAAGGTGGGCCAATGCACACCTGGGGTGCTTTCGAAGACTATTGCGACCGCCTTGCAGAAACCGACCGTGCAGAAGGCGCGGTCTTACTGCGCGAAAAATTTGAAAACAAATACCGACATCCATAAAAAGAAGGAGTAAACCATGCTCACCCAGAAACAAATTGCGTTTTATCACGAACACGGATATCTCGGTGTGGAGAACGTGCTCAGTGAAGACGAGGTCAATAACCTGCGTCGGATAACCGATGAATATGTGGAAAAATCGCGGGAAGTCACCGAACACACCGAAGTATTCGACCTCGAACCCGGGCACACACCCGAAAACCCAAAATTGAGACGCTTAAAAAGTCCGATCCTGCTACATGAAGTATATCGCAAAACCCTGCATCACGAGAAAATTTTGGGCATCGTATCGCAATTGATCGGATACGGCCTGCGCTGCAATGGCAACAAGCTCAACATGAAACAACCCGGCTACGGCAGCCCGGTCGAGTGGCATCAGGACTGGGCATTTTATCCGCATAGCAACGACGATTTGCTCGCTGTGGGCATAGTGCTCGACGACATGACAGAAGAAAACGGCCCCTTGCTCGTCATCCCCGGCTCGCACAAAGGGCCAGTGTACGATCATCACCTCGATGGCCATTTCTGCGGCGCCGTAACTGATCCGACCTTTAGCGACAAAGGAGCCGTCCCCGTAATGGTAAAAGCAGGCGGCATCACAATTCATCACGTACGCATGCTGCACGGATCAGTATCCAATACATCTGACAAACCCCGCCGACTGCTCCTATTTCAATACTGCGCGATCGATGCGTATCCCCTATCTGGCCTGAACAACTGGGATTTGTTCAATGAAACAATCGTGCGCGGCGAACCGACCAACATCCCGCGCGTGGAAGCCGTACCCGTGCGAATGCCCTGGCCGGGCGCACTCCGAAGCGGATCCATTTACGAATCGCAAACCGTAATAAAAGAATCGAAATTTACCCAAACACACTACAAATAACGAACGTCTCAAGCCCGATAAGTAACAGCCGTGCCACTGGCACTGACCATAAGCATACTGCCCTCGCCAACCGTATCGTAGTCGAGATCCACGCCAATGACGGCATTGGCACCCATACCGCGTGCCTGTTCGACCATTTCCTCAATGGCGAGATCTTTGGCTCTGCGGAGTTCTGACTCATACGCGGCTGAACGCCCGCCGACAATATCGCGGAGACTCGCAAAAATATCTTTGAAAAAATTGGCACCCAAAATAGCTTCGCCAGTCACAATACCCTGATAGCTATCAATAGTTTTTCCCTCAATATTGGGGGTTGTCAACACGAGCATAAAAGCCTCCTTTTATATTGTTTTCCGATAGTTTCATCGAAAAATATCTCATTGTACACAATCAGGCAAGGGCTAAGGTCTAAAACAACATTCAAAACACAGGAGCTTTGACATGAACCAATTGAGCAAATCCATGCGGCAACAGTGGCAGGAACAGGGATATTTACATCTCAAAAATGTAATCCCCAAAGACGAAGCAGCGGGTTATCTCGACGCGGCCAATGAAGTAATCGCAGAGTATGAAGCCAAATATCCCGAGGTTCTCGAAAAAGGCGTCTATACCATCATCCAAACGCTCTTCCGAACGAATCGTATTGACGGGTTAATGGACCATCCCAACTTATTTGGCGTCATCCTCGACCTGATGGGACCTTATATCCAGATCATGGGATCGCAAATTTACGTGCGCTATCCAAATGACAAATCCGACAATCTGATCGGCTGGCACACCGATGCTGGACGCTCACTGGCACAAATTCGGGTCACGCCAGACAGTCTGCCATTAAACTTCAAAATTCAGTTTTTCCTCACCGATATACCACACGAAAATTGTGCAAACTTCTGTCTGGTACCCGGCAGCCATCGCCGCCCAATGCCCAAAGAGGCGCGCAATGAAACACCGCCCGGCGCAATACAACTCATTGCCGAAGCGGGAGATTGCGCGATCTTTCCGAATACCATGTGGCACGCAGTTGCGCCAAATCACACAGACGTCGTGCGGCGCAGCATCACCTTCCGGTATGGACAAATGTGGTGCAGACCTTACGATTACGAAAAATGTCCCGAAGAAGTTCTATCCCGCATGACACCCCGCCGCCGTCGGTTAATGGGCGACCTGGGCAAAAACTATACCGCAACAGATTATTTCAAACCATCCGATCAGATAAAAGTCATCATGGATGGCCTGGACTTCAAGTGTCCCAATGCTTAACATCGAAAAAATCAAGCCTCGGAACAATCCGGGGCTTTTTTTATATCCATGCGACACTTTCGGGATACAGGCTCGTCTCTTATTAAAACACGCGTGGATTAATTTTTCGCAGCGAGAAATATGGAACAGATTGAAGACAGCGCGCTCATCGCCAGGATTTTAGACGGCGACCGCAAAGCATTCGCAGTTCTGGTGCAACGCTATTCGCGATATGTGTATGCCCAAATTGCCCGATCCATACGATTGGTCGATGACGTAGAAGACCTGGTCCAAATCGTATTTATCAAAGTGTACGAAAATCTGCATCAACTTCGCAAACCCGACCGATTTAGACCCTGGTTACACAGCATCATACGCAACGCCGTCAACTCCCATCATCGCCGTCGAGCCGTGCAATTGCGGCTGGAAGAAACATTTTATCCAGAACCCGCACCGCACGATGAAGAAGAAATCAAACACATTGTACGAGCCGCGCTACGCATCCTATCGGCTGAACATCGCCAGGTAATCGCCCATCACTATTTCAAAGGATATTCTTATGCGGAAACAGCCGACCTCCTGAACCTCACGGTAGAAACCGTGCGCGGGCGCCTGAGGCGTGCGCGTCTCAAATTGAAAGGAGAGCTGCACAAAATGTCGGATATTCAAATGCAAACAACTGAACTGAACCGCGCGGACATGGACGCGCTCAAAAAAGTAATCGGTTTTGTAAGCGACGATGAAAAACGCCCGATCTTGCAGGGCGTATGTCTCGACACAGGCGGTCGCGCGATTGCGACCAATGGGCATATCATGATCATTCGCACATTGAAAAGCCTCTCGGAATTAGCCGCACCCATTGTCATCGGACCCTGGTCAGGCATTCAACTCCCCGAACATGCCACATTGAAAATTGCGGAAACAACCGCAGAAATCCAGGGCAATGGCACAACCCTTCAGGTCCCCTTGATCGAAGGACCTTATGTCAAATACGAACAGGTCATCCCGCAAGAAGATCCCACAATGCGCGTTTCCATCTCCTCGACTCTTCTCGCACACGCACTGAACTTACTACAAGACTTCATGGAAGCGCGGCACCCAGAGTCGGACACATGGCAATACCGCCCTCGTATAGATCTGCATCTCTCGCCACTGACCCAAACCATAACCTTTCTCACCTCACGGGACACGGGATATACCCGAGAGGACAATGGCAAATTCCAATATCTCCACGACGCGAAAGATGACGACTCGCCAGGAGGCGTTGCAGATTGGATATTTCAAGTACCCCTCAATGCCAAATTTGAAACACCATCAGAAGACACACTCAGGTTCGCCGTGAACTTCGCATATCTCAAAAAGATCCTGCATGCTCTCGACTTTGAAGACAGCGATGAAATCACAATAGAATTTAGAGAACAGGGAAAAGCGATCATCTTGCGCACACCCCTGAATGCGGAATGGCTGGCATTGCTAATGCCAATCAGGCTGAAGGCGCAGGATTAAACCACACTTGCATTCTCCAATGCCGCCTGAACCCGCCCCTCTTGCTCGGCAGACGACGGTGGCATTGGCGGGCGCGGCACACCCCCATCACGTCCCTGCAGCTTCATCGCATACTTGGTATTTGCGGGCAAATTATCATCAAAAATCGCATTCCAAATCGGCAGCAACTTCTCGTGTAAATCCAACGCCTTTTTATGATCACCCGTCTGACACGCATCCCACACCGCCACACACAACTCGGGCACAGCCGTCAAAATCGCAGCAATCGCACCGTGCGCACCCAAAACAAATGACGGATACAACAACGCATCCACCGCAGTCATAATCCGTGCTCGATCTCCGGCCATCAACAACAAATCAGCCAGCAACTTCATATCTCCCGCACTCTGCTTCACCCCCACCACACCATCCACCTCGTCAATAATCCGCGTCAACAACTCCGGCGACAAATACGTCCACGGCACCACATTGTAAATCATCACCGGCAACTCCGTCCCCTCACACAACGCCTCAAAATGCCTGACCATCGCATCATCGTCTGGCCGAAACAAATAATGCACTGGTGTCACCTGCAACGCCACCGGACCCAAATCGGCCACAGCCTTCCCCCGCTCAATTGCCGACTTCGTACTGTCCGTAATAATCCCCGTAATCACTGGCACTCGCCCATCGGCTTCCTCCACTGCCCATTGCGTCAACTGCCTCACCTCATCATCCCCGAGCGTATGCCCCTCGCCCGTACTCCCCGTCACCGCCAACCCGTGCACCTCTGCCGTCTCAATCATATACTGAATTTCCGCTCGAAACGCCCCCTCATCAAGTGCGTCATCCTCCCGAAACGGCGTCACCACTGGCGGCACAATCCCATAAATAGAATCCATCATCTCCTCCCTAATGCGTGTGACTATAAATATTCACTCTGAAAAACATAGAGAAAAAAATATACAAACCACAACCCCATTTTGAACCATCTGACGTTCGTATTGCAGAATTAAAAAAAGGAATTATTTTACACAAGCTCAATTTTCAGCATTCAGAAACCTTTTTGGAGGACTAACATGAATATCATCGTCGTAATGTCCGACACCCTGCGCTACGATCACCTGGGGTGTCATGGCAATAACTGGATCCGCACGCCGCATATAGACGCATTCTCCAAACGCTGCATGGTCTTTGACCGCGCATATCAAGCGTCGTTTCCAACAATACCCACGCGCACAGACATGATGACCGGCAGACTCACTTTTCCCTTCCGCGGCTGGACACCGCTCCCCGAAGATGAAATCATCTTAGCCGAACTCCTCACAGACGCGGGATATGTAACCATGCTCTTATGTGACACACCACATCTCGTAAGAGACGGACATCAATTTGACCGCGGGTTTTTGGGCTGGGAATGGATTCGCGGGCAAGAAGGCGACCGCTCAATCACAGACGATATACCCGTCCCCTTCGAATCAGTCCCCGAAAAAATTCGCACACCTGAGCGCATGCAACAATATCACTATCGCTGGCGTGCAGCACACTGGGAAACAGAACGCGACACCTTTGTCGCACGCACCATGCAACGCGCCGCAGACTGGCTGGAAGCAAACCACACCCACGAAAAATTCTTCCTCTACATCGACACCTTTGACCCTCACGAACCGTGGGATCCCCCCGCGCACTACGTCAATATGTACAACCCCGGATACGCAGGTGAAGTCATCGACCATCCCATTTACGACTATTGCGATTACCTGAGCGCAGAAGAAATCAAACACACGCGGGCGCTATACGCAGGTGAAGTCACACTCATGGACACCTGGGTCGGTCACCTGTTGGAAAAAGTAGAAAACCTGAATCTCTGGGAAGACACAGCCGTGATCTTCATGTCTGATCACGGACATTACATCGGCGACCACGGACGCATTGGCAAAAGCGGACAGGGACCAGACGGCGACTGGCCCTATTACGAAGAAGTATCCCACACGGCCTTCATGGGATATGTGCCCGGCAGCAACGCAGCGGGAAAACGCACAAAAGTCTTAACACAACCCGTCGATTTCATGCCCACAATACTCGATCTGGCAGGCATAAAAAAACCCGATGGACTACACGGGATATCAGTCGCCCCCATACTGAAAGGCGAAAAAGCAGAAGAACAACGAAAAGTCGCCGTCACATCGGCAACCCTGCCAGTGCGCGAAGACAGAAGCGTATGCTCCAGCATCACAGACGGCAACTGGACCTTGCACTATCGCGGCCCCAACTGGCCTGCGGAATTATACGACCTGCAAACAGACCTCGCGCAAAAGCACAACGTGTATAACCAGCAAAACATGGCCGAAGCACAGCGACTGCACCAAGCGTATCTGGAAGTATTAAAAGGCGCGGGAACACCCGAGGAAAAACTTGTGTTGCGAACGGAGTTGCCCAATGCATGAAAATTCAAATGGCACCGTCGCTTCGGAGTTTCTCAATCTCTGGCATTGAATATCCCAGATATTCGCCCAAGACCGACTCGTTGTGTTCTCCCAGTGAAGGCCCGCGCCGGGGTTCAATCGATCCGCCACCGACCTCTATGGGACTCGCCACCACCCGGACGACTCCGAAATCCGGATGCGGCAACTCCAGTATCATATTATCCTCGGCCACCTGCGGGTCGGCAAAAGCCTGTTCAACCGTATTCACGGGCGCGCAAGGCACCTTGCCCTTGAGCAGCGCCAGCCAATCGTCGGTTGTCTTCTTGCGGAAGAGATCCTTCAGAATCGGAACCAGAACATCCCGGTTCTCCAGGCGATCCGCAAAAGAGCAGAACCGGGGATCTTCCGACAGTTCCGGCACCCCCAGAACGCGTACCAGATTTTGAAAAAACTTCTCCTTTGCGCACATGATCACGAGCCATCCGTCCCTGGTCGGCACCACCTGCGACGGGATCTGTGACGGATGAGAAGAATCGGGCGTCCGATGCGCCTGATACCCTCTGGTCAGGAACCACGCCGCCACATATCCCAGATTCGCCAGTGCCGTATCGAACAGATTCACATCTACATCGCACCCCAAACCCGTCTGTCTGGCGCGGAAAATCGCGCTGACCATGCCCAGAGACGCCATGGTGCCTGCACCGAGATCCACGAGGGAAAGTCCTGTTTTCGTCGGTGGGCCATCTGGCTCGCCCGTAAGACTCATCCATCCGGCATATCCCTGCATCAGATAATCGTATCCCGGTTCGCCCGCTCGAGACCCACGCCGCCCGAACGCGGAAAGCGAGCAACACACAATTGAAGCCTTAACCGCACTCAGCGCCGGATAGTCCAGACCCAGCCGGGCCGGAAGATCTCCGCGCAGGTTGTTGAACACCCCATCCGAAATCCCCACCAGCCGATGCAACACCTCCCGTCCTCCTGGATGCTGCAAATTCAGCGTCATACTCTTCTTGTTCCGGTTGAAACTCTGAAAATACACGCTATCCTGTTCAGCGGTATAGGGTGGCACGTAACGCGCGACATCGCCACCCGTCTCGGGATTCTCGACTTTGATGATCTCCGCCCCAAGGTCCGCCAACATCATCGTTGCCCACGGCCCCGCCCCGAACTGCTCCACCGAGACAATCCTTATTCCATTCAGGGGTGGATGTTGGTTTTGATCGTGCAAGTTAACCCTCTTCCTCAAGGCGATCCAGAATCCATCGCGCCCGTTCCAGAATCGGCCTATCTACCATCCGGCCATCCACGGTCGCCGGGCCTTCGTCCGCCCGCCCTTCAAAAGCCTCAACAATTCGCCGTGCCCACCTCTCCTCGACCTCCGTGGGACCGAAAATTTCATTCACCACCCCAACCTGACCCGGATGAATTACGGCTTTTCCGACAAACCCCAGATCCCTGGCCCGCCGCGCCTCCGCGGCCAGCCCGTCAGGATCGCTGATGTCCGTAAACACCTTGTCTATAGCCCGGATTTGTCCGCTTGCTGAAGCCACCGCCAGCGCCGACCGAGCGTAATTGACCAATCCCTGTCCCGGGTGCGAAAAAAGGCCCAGATCCAGCGCGAAATCCTCCGCGCCGAACATGAGCCCCACCAGCCTGGGTGTAACGGATGCGATCGCAGGCGCCTGAACCAGACCCCGGGCACTCTCAATGGTCGCCAGAAGCCTGACGCCTCCAGATGGAATACCCGCTCTGGTCTCGTGCTGGTCCAGCCACTGGCACACCTGAAGCACATCCTCCGGTCCCTGCACTTTGGGCAATACGAGTCCCTGCAACCCCGCACGCGCGATCGCCTGCAGATCGGCATCCAATTCGGAGGAACCGGCATCGTGAACCCTAACGAATTGCGTTGGGCCGCCACGCGCGCCGTCCAGCGCGGCAGCGACACGACTGCGCGCAACATCCTTCTCAGCCTCCGGGACGCCGTCCTCCAGATCGAATATCAGCACATCCGCCGGCAGGCCCAGAGCCTTGTCGATCATACGCTGCCAGTACCCCGGTACAAAAAGCCAGGACCGCATCGACTTCACTCGTCTTTCTCCTCGTGAATTTCGGGAAAGGCATCCTCCAACGGCGCGTGCGCCCGCTTATAGACCATCACGCTACGAGTCAGATCTACGACGACGCGGCCATCCTGATTCACGCCCCGCGTGCGCACCTTCACGATACCCGCTTCCGGGTACGACTTCGACTCCCGCCTGGCGAGCACCTCCGTCTCGCAATAGAGCGTATCTCCCACAAATACCGGATTCGGAAGCCGGATCTCGCTCCAACCCAGATTCGCCATCGCCCGCTCGCTCACGTCCGGGACACTCATTCCCACGACCAGCGCGAGCGTAAACGTGCTGTTCACCAGGATCTTTCCCCACCGCGTCCGGCGGGCGTATTCCTCGTCAAAATGAAGCGGATTGGTATTCAGGGTCAGGTGCGTGAACAGCTGGTTGTCAGCCGTCGTCACCGTCCGCCCGAACCGGCTTCGATAGACCTCGCCTACCTCGAAATCCTCATAGCATCTCCCGGTCCAGCCCGGTATCACTTTTTTCTCTATTTTCTCCATACCAGACCCCTTTGCGCCAATATAATTCTCTGCAATCCGATGTCCACCGCTTTATCGCCCCTCTCTGCTCATCACGCGTTCGTCCCTCGGCGCATTTCAAAGATACGCACGACAATGTACATACCGAGTGAAACAATAAAAAAGACAAGCAACATCCACGCGATAGATTGCAGAGACTCGATAATCGTGCGATATATCTCGAGCACCCACCGTTCGGTAGTCAGCTCAAAGGGAGGCATATCGCGGGATTCACCTGCGGAATCGAAATGCTCCTGCGGCAAAATATAACGCTCCAGCGAACGAACACGCACACCGCCAGAAATACCCACCACAAAAATCGCAAACTTCATATAGCGCACCCACGCACTTGCTATCGCATCATCAATAAGCCGGTGAAGAATACTATTGATAGCGCTGCTAAATGCACGCACAGCGATAAAAGACACCAGAGCGGCGACTACGAGAGTGATGATGAGAAGTGTGAAGAACATGTGAGGACCTCCATAGTAGTGATCAATTTCAATATTACAATTTCAATATTATACGTGTTAGCAAGGCGTGAGTTCCTCTGGATTACTGGCGTTGTGCTTGCGCGTGGCGGCTAACACCATGCCGCAATGACGATGCTGATTGATAGGCTGGGTTGATGGATAGGATTTATGAATTGGCCCGGGGAACGGCCAGTTACACACCTATTCATGCCTCAGTATTTCCACGGGATTGGTATGCGCCACTCTGAACGCCTGCGTACCAACGGTCAAAAGCGCAATTAAAAGCGCAAGCAAACCCGCAAACACAAACGGCCACAAACTGAAAGATGTGCGATACGCAAAATTTTGCAAATAGATATTTGTCAAATAATAAGCAATGGGCCAGGCAATGAGATTGGCGACAAGCACCAGCTTCAAAAACGCTTTGGACAACAACAAAACAACACTTGAAACAGACGCACCGAGCACCTTGCGAATGCCGATCTCGCGCCTGCGGCGTTCAGCCGTAAAAGCCGCCAGACCGAACAAACCCAAACACGCCAGCAAACACACCAACCCGGCAAAAGCGGTAACAGCCTGCCCCAAAACCCTTTCCACCCGATAAATCGCATCGAGTTCCTCATCCAGAAATGTAAATTCAAAAGGCTTATCGGCTGGCATAAACGTATCCCAGGCCTCCTCAAGAAAAGGTCGAACCCCTGAAAAATCGCGCACCCGCAGCGCCAGATAATCGTAAAACCACTGGCGATAGGCAAAAACCGCCGGTCCAATCGGTTCTCGAAGAGATGCATAGTGAAAATCTGCAATCACACCAATCACAGTACCTTTGGCATCCTCTTCTGAACGCGCCCGTCCAAAACGCCGCCCCACGGCATCCTCCACTGTCCACCCAAGCGCGCGCACAGCGGTCTCATTGAGAATATACGCATGCGTGCGGTCGCGCTCAATCCCGGGCGAAAACGTGCGACCAGCCAAAATGGACACACCGAAAGTAGCAAAAAAATCTTCATCAGCCTCCTGCACGGGCATCCGCCACTCGGTATGATCCTGACCTTCTGGCTTGACAATCCTCACAAAACCACCGCCATCTTGCCCGGGCAAAAAGCGAAAAGCAGACACCGAAACAACATTGGGATGTACCAAAAACGCCTGCTTTACAGCATTGTACTGCGCCACAAGCCAGGGATCATGATTGGTCTTGAGCCGGCGATCCAGCTTAAAAATAGGCAACAAAACGAGATGCTCTTTATCAAAACCCAGATCCTTGTGCTGAATATAGTCCAGTTGCCTATAAATAACATCCGTAACAATCATAAGCAAAATAGCAATGGCAAATTGCGTCACAACCAGAACCTGCCGAAGCCGCGCACCCTGCAAATGCGCGACGCCCTTAAGCACATCAGCCGGACGAAACCCCGAAAAATAAAACGCGGGATACATTCCCGCCATCAACCCCACGAACACGGCAAGCGCAAAAAGACCCGGCAAGAGCACGAACAGCATCGGCGCGTCAAGCGCGTAATGCGCGTCCGTCCGCGCGCTGATTTCCAACAGTACGATACGCGCAATGGGCACGGCTACAACCACAGCCAGCAACGCCAGCAAAACCGTCTCGCACAAAAACTGCTGAATCAACTGACCGCGACGCGCCCCAACCACCTTCCGCATCCCCACCTCGCGCGCTCGATACATCGAACGCGCCGTAGCGAGATTGACAAAATTGATTGCCGCAATCGCCAGCACCAGCACAGCAATCGCTGCAAAAAGATAGAGCGCCTGGACATTGCCACCCGAAGACAAATTGTAATCCTGCACCCCATATAAATGCAACCGTCCAAGAGGCTGCAAGCGAAACGAAAGAATGCGGCGCACATCCGCGCCCATGTGCCGTTCAATAACACCCGACACTTTTGCTTCGAATTCACCCGCATCGACCCCTTCACGCAAACGCACAAAAGTCTCAATACCCGCCTGTTGCACCCGCCCTTGCCACTGCGTCCAATCAAAAATAGCCTCCACTGTCCGCCCATCGGTAAAATGCAACAAATCAAACTGAAGGGACGAAAAACTCGGAGGCGTTTGCAAAACAGCGGCAACCGTATAATCGCCACCGTAATACCGCTCGCGAATAGTAATAACTTTGCCTATAGGATCAACCTTGCCAAACAACTTCTCTGCTGCTGATTGCGTAATCGCAACCCGATACGGCTGCAACAGCGCACTGGCATCACCAGTTAAAAAAGGAAAGTGAAACAACTCAAAAAACCGGTCATCAACCTGCCCCTGCGCCAGCGTAAATTCTCGATCCTCAAAACGCACCACAACCGGATAAATGCGATTCTTGGACGCCAACTCAACCTCGGGCATCTCCGCCTCAAGTGTCCGGGCGAGCGCCCCCGAAGTCAGCCACCGCACCTGCGTCTGCTCATTGCTCACCCGCTCCCGCAAAACCCGATAAATGCGATGCACATCCGGATGAAACCGGTCATAGCTCATCTCGAAAAAAATAATCACAATCGCCATCACACAACACGACAGCCCCACAATAAGACTGAGCAAATTGATCAGCGTATCGCGCTTGTGCGACCACAGGTTGCGGCATGCGATGGTGAAATAGTTGGAGAACATGAGAATCTAAATAAACACATAATCCCCGGAATCGGGTGCCCGCGTCTGCTTCCAGAACTCGTGCATTGAAAACGGCCAATTTTGCGTCACCCGCCCAGCCTCGTTCTTATACCAACTCCGAACATTTGGCGCACCCCATGCCATCTCCAGATTACCCGCATCAATGCGCTCATTATACCGATCGTGAACATCCCGTTTGCAATCCATCGCAGCGCATCCCGTCTCAATCAGCAACTTGATACACCCCAGGATATACCTCATCTCGCACTCGGAAAAAAAGATAATACTGCCATTCACAACAATATTCGTATTTGGCCCATACATACAAAAAAAGTTGGGAAATCCCGGAATAGAAACGCCTTTATACGCGCGCGGATCGCCATCCCAATGCGCCTGTAAATCCCTGCGCCCAATCCCCTCAAACGTCATCGGCCACAACATCCGACTCGGCTGAAATCCCGTACCGTAAATCAGCACATCAAAATCATAGCCCTCACCCGACCGCGTCTCCAAACCAGACTCCGTAATCCTCTCAATCGAATCCGTAATAAGATGCACATTCTCTCGCTTCAAAGTATGCAACCACAGGCCATTGTCCCACAACATGCGCTTACCGGCTGGCGGAAAATCCGGAATACACTTCTGCATCAACTCGGGATCGTCGCCCAGCACCGACTCGATATATTCTATAATCCGCTGGCGCACCTTGTCATTCGCCTTACTCACCGCACGTTCCTGATGCGGCCACGCCGGATCCTTTTTCGCCGCACCGAGCATCCCCTCTGCCGAACGCCAGAACATAAACAGCCGAAACCACTTGGCGTAAAACGGCACATGATTCAAGAGATAGTGCTGCCCCTCTGGCACATCCGCGTGATAATGCGGATTGGGCTGAATCCAGGGCGGCGTGCGCTGAAACACAAAAACCTCGCGCGCCTGCTTTGCAATCTCCGGCACAAACTGAAATGCACTCGCACCCGTACCAATCACACCAACGCACTTATCCGTCAAATCGCATTCCCGCGGCCATCGCGCAGAATGAAATGCAACCCCCCGATAGCTCTCGCGCCCCGCAATATCCGGCAACTTCGGGCGATTGAGTTGCCCCACAGCACTGATAATGGCATTCGCCTCAATCGTCTGCCGCACCCCCTCTTTGTCCCGCACCTCAACCTTCCAGACCTTACTCTCTTCATCAAAACGACCACACACCACCTCTGTCTGAAACCGGACATGCTCGCGCAGATGAAAATCCTCTGCAAACTGCCTGAAATAATCGAGGAGCACCTGCTGCGTGGAAAAATACTGCGGCCAATTTTTGGGCACAAAAGAATAGGAATACGAGTGATTCGGACTATCAACGCGGCATCCCGGATACGTATTCTCCAGCCATGTGCCACCCACATCGGCATTCTTCTCCACCACCGTAAACGAAATCCCCGCCTCTTGAAGCCGATGCGCCGCCAGCAACCCGGACATCCCCGCCCCAATAATCAAAACGCGAAAATCCCGCTTCTTATCCCCGGGCAAATCATCCATACCCGGAGGCACAAAAGGATCCTCGCCATTTAAAGACAACTCCCCCTCCAAAAACGCCCCGTAATCTTCGGGAATCTCCTCCCCAATCATAAAATTCATCATCTCCCAAACCCGCGCCCGACCCGGTGCAGGTGGCAGAGTACAACCGCGATCCCGATAGGCCTTCAACACCTCAAAAGCGATCTCCCGGACAACCGTCTGCTGATCCTCTTTCACACCCGCCTGTGGATCCGCCAGATTCCTCGCCCGCGGACGAATCTCCCCCCGAACAATGCCCATATCCCCGGTCAAATGCACCAGAGAAACCATCAACGCGGGAATATTCGCATCCTCCAACGCCGCTCGGATCGCCTCGTCATCTTCAACAATTGGTTCCCATGTATCAAACGCATTATCTGACATCGGACGTCTCCGTCGGGCGGGTTGGGAAACCCGCCCCTACAATTGGTTGGGTTGGGGAACCTGTCCCTACACCATCGCGTTTCATCTGCGTTCTTAGGTGGTCACGACACAGGTTGTGCAGCCACGCCACCGGGCATCTTCTCCCGCTCCCGCTGAAGCTGCCCCTCGGGATCGACCCATTGACTCACAATCAGCGAAATCAGAGCCAGAACAGCACCGCTAAAGAAAATCACCTGATAGCCAAAATAGTGCCAGGCGAAACCGCCCAAAAGCGGTGCCGCGACCGAAGCCACATGATTCATCGTCACACCCATCGCAAGCGACGGCTTGAGATCCGACTCCGGCGCGATCTTGTGCAAATACGTCGTCAGCGCGATCCCGCCAAAAAAGATAATATTATCGACACAATACAAAACGTACAGCGTGGGGCGATGCGTCACCACCGCGTATCCCACAAACACAAAAGTCAACCCGATATAACTGAGCGACAGCATCTTCCGCTCGCCGTACTGATCCACCAACTTGCCCATCGTCGGCGCAGTCAGCGTAATCAACGTCTGATTCATCAACACCAGAATCATCGTCGTATGCACGGGCATCCCGTGTATCTTCACCAGAGCAAAAATCGCAAACGTAATAAACATCTGCTTCCGCATACCCTGCAGAAAATTCAGCGCGTAATACAGACCATACCGCCGCTTAAACACAAAACTCCGCTCGTGGGGCGGCCGCCTGCGAGACGCAAACAAAATGGCAAAACCACCGCCCACAGTAGCAGCACCCGCCATAATAAACAAACCATTGTACCCGACAAAATCATAAGCCAATTTACAAATCAGAATAGACAACAACCACGCCACACTATTCACACTGCGCAACTGCCCCAACCACTTCCCCTTCTTACCCCCTGGCGAAAAAAGCAGCGCCATCGACTGCTCCATCGGTATCCAGCAGTGAAAACCCACACCCCACACAAACGAATACACCGCCAGCAAAAAAACCGAATCAACCTGGGCATAAGCCATAATGCCCGCACCCATAACCATCAGCGAAATCGCAGCCACAACAGGAGGTGCGAATCGCACCATCAGCGCGACAAAAAACGCATTCATAAACCCCGACACCTCGCGCAGGGCTTCCACATACCCCAATTCGTGCGCGTCGATATTCAGGCGATCAACAACAAAATTGTTGTAAAGCGTCAACTGTACGCCAAAAAAAATCCCCTGCGAAGCAACCGCAAGCGCCAGCAAACGAAAATCCTTATTCCACTCAGAAATTGGATTATTCAAAAAACCTCCTTTAATTCCCCAACGGCTCCCACACATCGCCAAAAATAGAACGCAACCGCGCCATATCTTCATCTGGCAAAGGAGGACCGAGAATCGCCTTCACATTCTCCTCCAGATGATTGATATTCGCGGTCCCCGACAGCACCACACCCATCGCGGGATGCGCGTTCACATACTTATAACCCGCCGCGGGCAACGACGTAACATCGCCCTGGACCAGCCATCCCAACGGATCCTCATCGTCCAGCGCATCTCGCGCAATCAACCCCTTATCCTTTGCATAAGCAATGCGCTCTTTGAGTACATCGGGCCGAGCCAGTGCTCGCCGAACCGCAACCATGCAAATCACACCCACATTGAGTTCCTGACACTTTGGCAAAATCTCGTGCTCGGGCGTTGGACTCAACAAATTATACCCCACCATAGCCGTATCGAACAAATCATCCGATAGCGCCATAGAAAACATCTCGTGCTTGTGGTCTTCGGCATACGTCTCACTCACCCCCATAAACCCGAACTTCCCCTGATCTTTCAACCTCTCCACCGTGGGCCACAGCCCCTCAATAGCCTCAGAATACTGATGCGGACGAACACCGTGCCACTGCATCACATCGACATAATCCACCTGCAAACGCTTCAAACTGCGCTCAATAGTATCGACGACTTCCTCTGGACCCACAAACTCATCACTTCTGTGACGATGGGCGTGAAATTTCGTCGCCAGAATATAATCATCGCGTGGCACGCCCTTAAGTGCATTTCCGATAATCGTCTCACTCTCGCCATACGCAGCAGCCGTATCGAAAAAATTGATACCGAGATCCAGCGCGCGCTGCACCAATCGATTCACGCCCGCCTGATCGACACCCGTATTTTGTCCCATTTGCGTAGGTCCGCCACCACCAATACCCATAATCGAAACCTTCAAACCCGTACGTCCCAGTGTGCGATATTTCATAGCACCTCCTTTAAATTGTATCCAATATAGGGCATCGCAACACCCCTCGCCATTATTTTAACCAATGTCACCTTGACAAATCCCACATGCAAAAGTATATTCGTACCAAGTTCTTACAGGGTCGTGCCATGATCCCTGAAACGCACACTCAATCCTAAGGAGGCCACGTATGGCACGAGGAGTCAACAAAGTCATCTTGATCGGCAATGCAGGTGCCGATCCCGAACTTCGATACACGCCAGGAGGCACAGCCGTATCGAACTTCAGCATCGCCACCAACGAAAGCTGGACCGACAGCAGTGGTGAAAGACAAGAACGCACCGAATGGCACCGCATTGTAGTGTGGGGCCGTTTGGCCGAAATCTGCAACCAGTATTTGCGCAAAGGCAGCAAAGTCTATATCGAAGGCAAGTTGCAAACGCGCAGTTGGGAAGGGCAAGATGGGCTAAAGCGTTATACCACCGAAGTGGTTGCCCGCGACATGCAAATGCTCGATACCCGCGGCGAAATGGACGGTATGGACGGTAGCTATGGCGGTGGCACGCCTCAGGGCGGAGGGCAGTCAAGATCACAGCCATCAGATTCTACATCGGACGACGCGGCCTCTCCAGAGCCACCTCCTTATGCTGCAGACGACGATCTGCCATTTTAGGCGCAATACAAACGACAAAGCCCGCACAGAACTGTGCGGGCTTTTTATTTTCGACTTTGTAGGGCCGGGTTTGAAACCCGGCCCTACTGACCTCTTCCATCCCCATAAATCTCCTGTATAGCTTCAACCAGAAAATCTTCGGCAATCTGAAAAATCTGCTCGCCCATCTCTGCCGTAGCAGGACGCGGATCTCCCGCCCCCCCGTGCGCGGTATTCTGATCAAACCGCTTGTACAGACGCAACCCCGGAATACTCTCCATGCGACGCTGACCATCCCTGTATAACGCATGTGTCTTTACCAGACCGGGATCAATCGCCATAATCATAGAAGTCTCACACTCGCCCGCATGTCCGGATCCCGTTGCACCCAGAGTCAAAACCTCATTGATCTTTTTATCTGCTGGCCCGGCATACGGCGTCGTCGTGTAAAGATCCACATCTTCAAACCTCTCCATAACGCGCTGCCGCAAAACCGAAATATTGGGTTCATTGCCCCCGTGGCTATTGATCAAAAGAAATCGCGTAAAACCGTGTTCAACCATACAAGCGATCATATCGCCCATAATCGCCAGATGCGTCTCGGACGACGCAGAAACCGTACCGGGATACTTCATATGATGCTGCGAATACCCCAGCCACATAACCGGCAGAATAAGCACATCCCGGGACAACCGCTTCTCAACGCGATTGACCACCTCCTGAAGAATCATCGTATCGGTAAAAACGGGCAAATGCAGACTGTGTTGTTCGAGCGACGCCACGGGAATAATAACCACCAGATCCCGCGACAAAGCATCGACATCGGGAGAAGTCATATTGGCGAGAAACATAAAAACTCCTTAAAAACTGTCTAAAAACGAACTCTGATCCCTCCCCCGGCCTCTCCCCGAGACAAAATAATATATCACAACCAAAAAAGAGAAACTATTTTCCATCACCCCCAACGCACAGCGTTGTTTATCGAAATTATTTTCTTATATTACACAAACAACAAAACATCCTGGAGGCATTTATGGAATTAAAAAAAGCATTAAAACTCACGTATCAGGGCGAACCCCTGGGCCACTCGTCGGACGACTTTGGCAGCTTACGCAAATCCAATGACGCGATAGATGATCGCGACGAACTCCACCGCCGAATGACAGAGAATGGCTACTTATTTCTCAAAAATTACCTGAACAAAGACGAAGTATTAGCCGCTCGCCAGGAAGTCATGGATCGGCTCATGGGCGCGGGTGTATTAGACGAACGCTATCCGGCAATCGACGGCATTGCAGCCTCAAAAAAGAAAATTGACGGACGCGCAACGGGATCGTTCATGCCCCTGCTCGCGCGCAACAATCCCCCCCTGGACAAAGTAATCCACGAAGGCCCGATCATGTCGTTTTTTGACTTCTTTTTAGACGGACCCGCGCGCTACTTTGACTACACCTGGTTTCGAGCCAAACAGCCCGGACTGCACACCGCCACCAATCCACACTGCGACATCGTCTATATGGGCCGCGGAACAAAAAACCTCTACACCGCCTGGATACCCTATGGCGATGTACCCTCCTACATGGGCGGATTGATGCTGCTCGAAAACTCACACAAACTGCACGACCTAAAAGCGGGCTATGGATCAACAGACGTCGATCTATACTGCGAAAACAAAGACGATGCCCAGGAAATAGTAGAACGCGCACGCGCCGAAGGGCGGAACTTGACCAATCAAGAGCGGGCTTCTATAAAGTGGAACTCGAGCGGATCGTATTCCTCTAATGCCATACCCACCCGCAAAGAACTGGGCGGACGCTGGCTGGTATCGGAATACGAAATGGGAGACCTGCTGATATTTTCGATGTACACACTCCACTCAAGCTCCGACAACCACTCCAAAGAGTACCGCATATCATCCGACACGCGATATCAACTCGCATCGGACCCCGTTGACGAACGCTGGATTGGCGACGACCCGCCCGCCCATGGGATTCGCGCCAAACGCGGGATGGTATGTTGAGTGAAACTCCAAAACAACGACATCATCATCGACGACAACTTTCCGTGCAGCAGTGCCGGAAAAATGCGAATAATAGAATCCGGCATAAGCGAAATCGGATACAAACCAGAAGAAATCCCGCAATGGTTCCAGGACCTGTTGGACGAACTATTCGACGGTGCAGGCGTACCCAAAGAATACATGGCCCATGTGCGCGTGCGTCACCTCGGCAACCGCGCAAAACGGGCAACATTGCGATTCCTACTCAGCAAAAAAGGCGCGAACTACATGTATCCACCCTGGTGGATCTGGCGAGAAAACACGGGATGGGCGTGGGTACCATCTGAAAACACGGACTTTCACCCAACAGAACACATCGACATATCCGTTCTCCTGCAACCCCAAGAAACCATCCGCATCGCATCTGCCCCTTATGAAGACCCATCCGTCGTCTGCGAAAAAGCGCGGCAACTATCCCAACAATACGACATCTGGACCTACCGGGAAATCGGCCACTCTGCCCAGGGACGACCGATTTGCGTATTGGAAACCGAACCGCGCGACCTGACACTACTCGTCGATGCCACAATGCAATCGTGCGAACCCGTATCCTGGGGCATCTTGCACATAGCCCACAGCTTGACCATCCCAACCGCACGCACACAGCGATTATTAGACCACGTACAATTCTGCCTCATGCCCATCACAAATCCCGACGGCGTTTGCGAAGGACGCAGCGTAACCAATGCCCTGGGCGAAGTCCCAAAATTCGGAATCAACCACCTCGTAGAAGGCAAAAGCGCGCCCAGAGAAACCGCGGCACTGTGGCAGTATCTCCTCGAAAAAAAACCAGATGCATCCATAGAAGTCCACGCCCACTTTACGCGATCGGATTTTACACGAAGCATTGGCATGCACGACAAAGCATCTATGCCGCACCGGCTTCGGGCAAAAGCGGAAATCCTCGAACAAGCCATCTTCGAAAACTACCACATTGAACCATTAAAAAATCGAAAAGTACTCATCGACCCCCGACAACCCGAACACAACGTCTATGGCGACAAATACATCTGCGAACAAGCCGGCACAATCCGCACCTTTTTACAAGCCATCCCCGACAGCATTGATGCGCACAACGCCGACATAAAAGAAATGGTAGAAACCGTTGCCCACGCACTCATCAAATGGCGAGAAACTGATTCAGAGTAGAGGCGTGTGGATTACTGACGTTGTGCTTGCGCGTGGCGGCTTTAAGCATGCCGCAATGACGATTATAACTCTATATAGGCCCTTACTATATGGATAACCCGCACCAAAGGTTACGAACCAATCATTATTTACGGAGGAACTCCAATGGCAACACACTTATCCCCAGAAGAACAAGCCGAAGGATTCGCGCCCTTATTCAACGGCAAAGACCTGAACGACTGGAAAATTATCGGACCGGAAGAAGGTTGGGAAGTCCAGAACGGATTGATGGTATGCAATGGCGAAGGCAGAGGATGGATTCGCCCCAAAGCCATGTACACAGATTTTGTACTGCGCCTGGACTATCGAAACAGCGCGGGAGGAAACAGCGGAATATTCCTGCGGACAAGCGAAGAAGGACGCCCCGCCTATCAGGGAATGGAAATACAAATTTACGACGTACCGCACGACCCGCTCAACAATAAATCAAACGGTGCCATCTACGACGCGGTCGCCCCCTCAGTTGATCCGTCTCACCCGGCGGGAGAGTGGAACTCCATGGAAGTATCCTGCCAGGGAACAATGGTAAACGTCATCATCAATGGGCGCGAAGTCATATCCTGTGACACAGGCAAACACCCGGACCTCAAAGACCGCTTAAAAACCGGATACATCGGCCTTCAAAACCACCGCAGTCCCATTGACTTTCGGAATGTACGCATTAAGGCATAAAATCAGCCCTTAAACGCCTTAAGCACCCGATCAAACGCCTGAGCCGTCTGATCGATATCCGCATCGCTGTGAACAGCAGAAATCACACCACCGGGCCAGGGCATCACATCGACCCCCTCTGCAATCAAACCGCAGCGAAGATAGTGAATCTGCTTCATCGAAATCCCGCCCTTCAGAACCGAATGAGGCACTGTACCATCGTAAATATCCGAACAGGTGTACGTCTGATCCTCGGACAACGGCAAAAATTGAAACCCCGAAAACTCGCCATACACAAGCCAGTTCACCCCGCGTCTCTGAATAACATCATTGAGCGCGTTTCTCAACACCTCGCCATTTTGATTGGCCCGGTCGGTAATCTCATCTTCCGCAACAATTTTAAGCGTCGTCAACCCCGCCCGCGCTGAAACCGGATTCGAATTAAACGTACCCTGGTGTGCCACCCGGTATCTGGCATTCCACGAAGCATCGTCGCGATACGTCATCACATCGAGCAAATCCGCACGCCCCGCAATCGCGCCACCGGGAAAACCACCCGCAACAATTTTCGCAAAAAGTGCCAGATCCGGCGTCACACCGTAATATTCCTGAGCACCGCCGGGCGCCACGCGAAAACCCGTAATCACCTCGTCAAAAATGAGCAACACTCCGTGTTCTCGGGTCACAGCGCGAAGCTGGCGCAAAAACTCGCCCTGCGTGGGAACCCGCCCAAAACTCGCACCCGTCGGCTCCAGAATAACCGCGGCAATATCATCTCGACTCTCAAGTGCCTGTGTAACCTGATCGATATTATTCGGCTCGCACAACACGGCATTCTCGATATGATCCTCCGTAATACCGCTCGGAGGCGTACCGTCAAAACTCGTCGAAGCACCAAAAGCCACCTGATCGTGCCACCCGTGAAAATTCGTCGTAAAACGCAGAATCTTAGGCTTATTCTGAAAAGCGCGCGCAACGCGCAACCCCAAAAGACTCGCCTCTGTCCCCGACGACGTAAAACGCACCTTATCCGCACACGGCACCATCCGAATAATCTGCTCTGCCCATTCCAACTCCAGCTCGTGCGACGCGCCGTAATGCGTCCCCCTGCTCAACTGCTCCCGCACAGCCTCGGTCACCTCTGGATGATTATGCCCCAAAATTAGCGCACCGTGCCCCCCAAAATAATCGACATATTCACACCCATCCACATCCCACTTGCGCCCACCCTGTGCCCGAGCAACAGAAAGCGGATAGGGCATCAAATAGCGCGTATCGTGCGTCACCCCACTGGGAAAAGTCTCGCGCGCCCGCTGGTACAAAGCGCGTGACCTTGGCGTTTTTGCCATATATTTTTCGATCAACAAATCGCTCATTTCTTATCCTTTCGGTTTTTCAGTATCTATATAATCTCCCACTATCGGTAAAAGATACGGTTCTGGGCATGTGCATGCAACTGCCACTTCACTCACACTTGCGCGCATTTATAAACCTTATTACTTTATATAACTGTATCTGAATGAGTCCAATCCGAAGGAGAAGCCCATGCATCACGCGCTGGAGAACAAAGTCGCTATAATTGTAGGAAGCAGTTCGGGAATGGGAAAAGCGACCGCGCGATCTTATGCTCAGGCAGGCGCCAGCGTGGTACTGGCAGCGCGAAGCAAAGACAAATTAGACAATCTTGCAGCAGAAATAGGAAACCGCGCAATCGCCTGTCCCACAGACGCGCGGGATATCGAACAGGTAAACCACTTAATCCAGACAACACTGGACAAATTCGGGCAAATCGATATCCTCGTGTACGCCACGGGAACGAACATCCCGGACCGCAGCCTCGAAGTATTGACCTATGAAACGTGGGAAATGATGATCGGCACAAATCTGACCGGCGCATTCAACTGCACAAAAGCGGTATTGCCCACCATGCGAAAACAGCAATCGGGCCTGATCATCTATCTATCTTCCGGATGCGTACAATCGCCCGATGTCTCCGGCGTATCTTATCAAGCATCCAAACACGGCATGTCTGGCCTGGCGCACGGGACATTCCAGGAAGAACAGGAAAACGGCATTCGCACCACAGTAATCTTCCCCGGATTGTGCGACACGCCCATCGTCTTAAAGCGCCCCGTACCCACACCCCCAGAAATCATGGCCAAAGCACTAAAGCCAGAAGACGTAGCCGATGCATGCCTGTACGTGGCGACCACGCCCTCGCGTGCGCGGATACCCGAACTCATTCTCTTGCCCGCGGGATTGTAATACCAACCTCAAAACCTCGGGATATTTCCATGTCTATTTCCCAGCCAGAAGGCACAGCGCACCTCACACAGGCGCAGGTCGCGCAATTTGTGAATGACGGATTTGTCATCGTCCCGGGTCTCGTCGATCCGGACCGCGTGCGCACGGGACTAAAAGAACTAAAAAACAAAACCGGCATTGTACCAGATGAGTCAAAAACATGGCCCAAAGACAAAAATGGCATGCATGTAACTCAGGAAGGCATTGCGATTGATCGGACCATGTGTATCTCGCCCAAACTGAAAGCTATCGTGCGTGAACTCGCCGGACCGGCTGTCACCAGTGAGCCGGGATTAAGCCCCATATTGCGATTTCCGCAGCCGGGACCCAAACAATTTGAACCGGGCGGCGCGCATATCGACGGCACGCGCCAGGGCAATGGCCTCACCGTATATCCCACCCACTTTCTCCTCCTCGTCATGGCCTATCTTACAGACACGGATGCACACGACGGCGCATTCACCGTATGGCCGGGCAGTCCACGACAGGTATTTTCGTGGGCTTATACCAACAACATCGACCTCGGAGAAAAATGGCGCACAACCGGCAGCACAGGCGCGCCGGACATCCCGCTCAACGATCCAATCCCCATCGTCGCACGGGCGGGCGACGTGGCGATATGCCATTATCTGATGGTACACGCCGCTTCCGCCAACCGGGGCGACCATGTCCGCGTTGGGTTTCACGGATGGCTGAGGGCAGACCCCGAATATCAATACGTTCCAAAAACGGGACCACCCCAAACGGACTGGACCCCGTTGGACTGGATATTGAGAACGGATAATTTACACTGAGAAAGGAGGCCTTCAGGGAATGAGAGTTGATAGATTTTGAAGAAAACCAAGTCGTCAGGCGGGGAATCTATCCTCGTCAAAACCACAAACAAAGGAGTTGACACATGAAGCGAATGTGTTTGCTGTTTATCATTTCCCTTTGCCTGGTATCTCAAGCCTTTGCAGGTACCACGGGGAAGGTTGCCGGCGTAATAAAAGACGCCAAATCGGGAGAAGTATTGCCCGGCGCAAACGTCGTCGTGCTTGGCACTCGTCTGGGCGCAACAACAGACGCCGATGGCAATTATTTTATCCTCAATGTCCCCCCTGGCCTGCTGGAAGTACAGGCGTCAATGGTGGGATATACAAAGGTCACACAGACCGACGTCCGTGTAAAAATTGACCAGACCACAAAGCTCAATTTTACATTGAGTGAAGAAACCCTTGAAGCAGCTGAGATACTGGTCATGGCCGAACGCCCCCCCGTAGAACTCGATCTCACGGGGAGCAAGCAGACTATGACCACTGAGGAATTGGAATTGAGCTGGGTCAACTCGGTCGAAGAAGCCGTAGAAATCCAATCGGGAGTGGGCATCCGGGGATCCATACGCGGAGGCTTTGGCGTCAATGCAGCCTATATGGTTGATGGCGTTGACATGCGGGATAATTTCACCCAATCCAGTTTTGTCGTGACCAATACCTCAGCCATCCAGGAAATGGAAGTGCTCTCGGGTGGATACAACGCGGAATACGGCCAGGCCAACGATGCGATCATCAATATCGTAACACGATCAGCGCGAGACCGCTGGCACTGGAATGCAAAAACACGCATGCGCCCACGCGGCAAGTATCACTGGGGACGCAATATTTACAGCGAAGAAAATATCGAACACACATTGATCACCAGAGAATACTTCGAAAACAACGACATGGGTGCCTCGTGGAATAATTACTGGCAGGAACAGGGCATCACGCCTGACGCTGAGTTCAACTGGCAGAAATACCAGGAATTCACCACGCCACCGGAAACTATGAGCAATTACGCGGATCTGGATCAGTGGGAAGGGGAGGGTTCTCTTTTTGGTCCCATCAGTTCAAATATAGATTTGCTATTGAGCGGCAAGTATCTGCGCGGTGTGACCCGGTGGCCATCCATCTTGAATTACAGCCCCGAATGGAACTTCATTTCCAAGCTCAATTACCAAATAGCAGACAAAACCAGACTCACATTGTCCTATACGCATCAGGGAACGGATAATAGCGGATATCCAAAAATGTCGTACCTCTCATCAGACGACATTGGACACGCGACGGGCAACCACAAAACAGGGGAAATCAAAACGCCCTACGATCAACAGAAGTGGTCTGCAAATTCTGCCAATGTATTGCATGGAAACAATAGATTTCCGCGTCCTCCGCAGTACATTCGCACCAACACGGCGATGTCCAGACTGACGCACATTTTCAGCCCCAGGACATTCCTGGAATTCCGCGTTCAGTACCATCAGGTTCGGTATGATATGCACTACGAAGGTCTCTATCACTATACCTTTGAAGACTGGGAAAACCGAACTACCGCACCATTAGCACCCGAGTGGTTCCCCACCAGCCCAATAAGCACGGTGATCAGCCGCAGGCAACAGCCGGTAGATCAAGCCAGGCTTCATTCCTTCAACTGGAAAACCACCGTCAAGCTGGATTTCTCCAGCCAGGTCAATGAACACAATTTGTTCAAAGCGGGCTTTTCTTACGAGCCTCAGTACATAGACGAATGGCATGCAGGTAACTTCGGTCCTCCTTCCACGCCATTTAACAAAGTGCCGCATCGAGACTATTATCCGTGGGATTTCAGCGCGTACTTACAGGACCAGATCGAAGCCGAGGGCATGATCGTAAATCTGGGCTTGCGCCTGGACATGTTCAATGCCAACAAGATGGTGAATTACACCATGTGGGATCCCTACGCATTGGCGAGGGACACAGATGGCAATATCGCGGGCGGACTTCTGTCCTTTGACCCGGACGGTCCCCATGCGGTCAAGACACCGCTTCAGGTCGCGCTGTCACCCCGCGTGGGCATCGCACATCCGATTACAGCCAGCACCGTGTTGCACTTTATGTACGGGCATTTCAACCAGCGCCCGGGCTGGACACAAATCGCTGGCAACAAAACGATCTGGAACCGCGGCGCACCTGTCACCGGGCACCTGCTTCCCCCAACTTATGACCACAATCCAGAGGAAGACTACAATTATCTCCACTGGTGGGGCAAAGGGGGCAATCCGGAGATTGGATACGAGAAAATGATTCAATACGAAGTGGGCTTTGACCAGGATATTGCCGGCGCACTCGGCCTGGATGTGACCATGTATTACAAGGACGCCAAAGATCTGACAAAGCGCGGCTACCAGATGGGACGAGAAAATGCTTACGGCGCGAATCAGGGGCTTCAAGTGAACCTGTTTATGGATCCTGTCAACCCGCAAAAACAGACGCCTCAAGCTAACTTCACAAACCGCGGCGCGTGGTCTATTCAAGGTGGACGCCTTGATGCGCGAGGCCTGGAATTGGAATTGAGCACCAAACGCTGGCCCAATGCACAGTTCCAGCTCAAGTACGACCTGTCCTATTCCAGCACAGGTGCTTATGGCCCCACAAGCCTCTACATTCCCATTCCACAACCCGATGGTTCGATCAAGCAACTCGGACAGAATCGCTATCACGGCTCTGGCGAAAACAATCTCGAATTGTGGAACCCGCACAACACATTCAAAATCAATGCATTGCTCAGCACGCCCAACAACTTCGGTCCCGTGATGGGCAATTTCAACCCCCTGAGCAACTGGTACCTGAATTTGCACTACACTTACGCTTCGCCAGAGCGGTTCACTTACCATTCTCCAGGAGACACCAGCACCGAGCCGCTGAACCAGTCGTGGAGACCCTATCACCGCACAAATGCGCGTCTCTCAAAGCGATTCGGACTGTTGGGAGGCATGAGAGGCGAATTTGCCGTAGATATACACAATTTGTTCAACAGCAAGCAATTGCGGCTACTCGGCGGACAGGACCTGTTCAATTACATGGAGAATGACGGACAATTGCCCGTGGTAAAAGCCTCGTACCTGCAGGCGGATGGATCTCCGGCAGAACACGTCGAACCCGACCAGTGGTTGATCTACAGGCCGGACTTGCAGCCGAGAGAACTGTTCTTCTCGTTATCGATTGAGTATTAGCACAAATAGCCGGGTATCACAATGAATGGACGATACCCGGCCTGCGAATTCCCTTCTCAAACAACAAAGGAGTTTTAGATGAATGCAATACGCAGGCTCCTCCCACTCTGGGTGATATGCCTGATGCTGATGTTGCCGGAGGTTGTAAATGCCCAGGTGCTTACGGAGCCAGTGCCCGAGAGCCAACTCGTGGGCAACAACCCAATTGAATTTACCGCCGGGAGATTGTGGTGGGGCACGAGTACCGCAGCGAATTACGCAGAAACGGCGATTCCCAATGTCGTTTCATATCCCGGCTATTACCAGGCACCGGATCATATGGATATGATTGCACCCTGGATCTGGGTCAACAATCAGGGACGACGGGTTAAGATTAATTTAACAGAACGCAGTATTACTTCGTATGGCGGTGCTGCGCAGACGATGGTCAACAATTACAATTACAATTTTGCGGGGACGGGCGGAACCAACGAGGCCGAGCAATGGGCTGAAGGGGTTTTCCAGACCTTCAAAATGGATCCATCCAGCGCGGGCCAGCCAATGGGGGCGATGTTAATTACCACCAAGACTATGGTGTGGAGCGTGCCGAAGTACGATGATTTTGTCATCCATAAGATCAAGATCAAACATGTGGATGACGTACCCTTTGAAGATTTCTACATGTGTTTTCCCGCTCAGGTGCAATACAACAACGGTCAGCTCGTGAACAACGCCTTCAAGTTCAAGAACGACATGCAATTCGACTGGGATCCCGAACGGGAAATTTTCATTTTTTACGACGATGTGCAGTGGCCGACCACGGAAAGCGCGCCCATTTCGTTTAGCATATTCGAGCCACCGGGAGACGTGACAGGTGATGCTGGCGACCCCGGCAATATCACCGAGGCAGGATCCCTGGATCGCAGGCTTTACGAACCAGAAGCCCGGGCGTGGGGCATTCTAAATCTGACTTTCAACGGTCAGCCTGAAGAACCCCATTACAATATCCTGGCCGCGGCCGAGTCTGGCACGCGGACGGGCAACTTCGCAGGAAGGATGAGCGACGATCGCGTACCAACGCGCGAATCCGGGCGTCTGTGGGCCGGGCAAAGCTGGGAACAGGATTTGATAGCCTTTTCACACGATCAAGAACGCGCAAGCTGGATTGACCTCTGGAACGACCCATCCCGTCCCAAAGACGGATCGGTAGATGGCAATCTCTTCGAGCGATCTCCCATGCTGTATTCCTACATTGGTCCCTACACTTTTCAGCCCGGCGATGAAATTGAACTGATTATCCTCTATTGCTTTGGCGAGATGGACCGCAATGTGTCGCAACGCGGTGGATTGGAAGCTGCACAGCGATACCAGGCAGAAGGTATTTCTGCGTTAAAGCAAAACTGGGATTCGGCTCTGGAACTGATCGCCAATAACTACAAGTTGCCCGCCGATCAGTACCCACCCCCTCTTGTGGGAACCCAGCCATTTGTTGAAGACGGATACCCCAAGCTGGAGGCTGAGCCATTTGCCGACGCCAGTACCGGGACACAGGGTTTCACCTTGACCTGGCAGGCCGTGCCGGACAATTACCAGGACCCGGGTACAGGTGAAAATGACCTTGCCGGATATCGGGTTTACCGATCAGAAATTCACATCACCGGTCCCTGGGAACTGCTTGAGGATATTTCCGCTTCAGAAGCTGCAGCTTATAAGCAGGGCGATAAGATCGTTTTTCAAATCGAGACCGATCCCGGTATCCCTTTCCGCTTTGCTGTGACCTCCTACGATAGGCACGGCCTGGAAAGCGGTATAACGGCCTATACGTTTTTCGCTGCGGAAGCCCCCAAGGCACCATCAGATGATATGACCCAGATCCGCGTCGTGCCCAATCCCTTCCGGCAGCGCAGCGGATTATTGGATCCGGCGCAGAATAACCGTTTGGCTTTTGTGAATATCCCGGCCAAATGCACCATCCGGATTTACACGCTTGCGGGCGATCTGATAAAAATTATTGAACACGACGGTTTTGGCGAAACCACCTGGGGCAGCCAGGCCGCTGGCAATTATTTGCAAACGGACTTTTCCGAAAGCCCGGCCGCGGGACTTTACATCTATCACGTAACCTCTCATGTCGCGGGACAAGAAGGCCAGTCTCACGTTGGGAAATTCATGATCATTCGATAAGCGGAGGCTATAATGAAACGTTGTACATTTAAATGGACAATCATCCCAATCCTTTTGCTCGTGCTGGGATTTGCAAGTGAAGGGTTCGCACAGCGGCGGTTCGAAGCGGAAGTGGGACCGGGCATTGAGGCCCTGCCCTATAGCCGCGTGGGACGGTCGGGCTGGCAATTTGCCAAATTGCCCTCCTCGGCGCGCATGGCGAGTCTGGGAGGTATTGCAACGGTATTGAGTAAGGCAGATGCCAACGCCGCATTGACCAATCCAGCTACAATCTCAGACGTATCAAATCTCAGCCTTTCGGGCAGCAGCATGAACTGGATTGCCGACATCACCTATTATTCCGGTGCTGTAGTCAAAAATTTTGACCAGTGGGGTGTTTTCGGCCTCAGCATCAGCACCCTCGATTACGGGGATATGGTACGCACGGAAAACCAGGAACTATTTGGTCCCGATGGCGAAACCCTGGGTCGCACCCAGCCCGTTATAGACGGCTTGGGCACGTTTTCCGGCGGTGATCTCGCCGTGGGCATCAATTATGGTCGGCGCATCACAGACCGCTTGCAGGTGGGCGGCACCGTGAAGTACTTCCAGGAAACCCTGGACGATGCCACCACCGGCAACTGGGCCATTGATATCGGCACGTACTATCACACCGGCATCAAAAGCCTGCGGATAGCCATGCTCGGTCAAAATTTCGGTCCCGATACCGAGTTCACCAAATACGACGAACAGATTCAAATACCGCCATCGCAAGTGCGAATGCCCATGGTATTCAAACTCGGTGCGGCTTTTGATCTGGTCGAACAGTCAGAGGACCAACCCCATCTCCTCACAGTGGCAACCGAGTTTACGCATCCCAATGACGGCGACGAAAAAATGCACATAGCCGCCGAATACGGATTGCGAAACCTGGCCTATCTCCGCGGTGGGTACCGCTTCAATTACGACGAAGAGGGCCTGACCGCTGGCGGGGGCCTCAATCTGAAGCGCGATCAATACGGGATCAGCGTGGATTATGCCTATATCGAATTTGGCCGTCTGGGTTCAGTACATGTCGTGACGGTCGGATTTGAATTCGGACAGTAAGACCGCGTTTGCATCCGTCGTACAACAGGCGCCTGACGGAGTACCCTCATCCGTCGGCGCCTATTTTTTTCTGAAAAATGCACGGGGGAAACGCATAGGAATGAACGCAATGAACAACGAACTGGATGAATACGGTGGTTGGACGGGTATTCAAGGCGAAAAGACCGGTTTTTTTCATCTGGAAAAAATCGATGGGCGAAACTGGTTTATAACGCCGCAGGGCAACGTCTTTTTTCCCGTGGCACTCAGCCATCTGTTGTCAGGAGAAAGCGATGTAGCCTGCGAAAATATCTACGGAGGCGACCGGGAAGCATGGGTGCGCGGCTCGCTTGCCAATGCCCGTGCAATGGGCTTTAACTGCGCCCTGGGCGGTGCCACAAGCCCGGAACGCAACCTGAACGGATTTGTCGATATAGAAGAATCAGAAGCAATATTTCGAGAGGAGCATTTCCCCTTTGCAGTAGGCGTAATCTTGCTGAAACACCCCTGGGAATTTGTCGAAGGAGAAACACTCCCGGATATTTTTGATCCCGCGTTTGAACAACTGATCGAATCCAGAGCCGAAGCGGCTTGTCCAGCCGCTGCAGATGACCCGCTCGTAATGGGCTATTATTACGGCTTCGGCGCATTTAACCATTCAGAACACTGGGTGAATCACCATCTGTCCCTACCGCCAGACAGCCCCGGGCGAAATGCCATCATCGACCTGCTCGCGCAACGATATGACAACGACGTTCAAAAATTCAACCGGATATACGGCATTTCTTTGAGCCAGATTACCGACCTGAAACAAACGGAAATACTCGCCTACGATCAGGCCTTCGAGAACCGCAATTATCCGGCAATACAAAAAACACTGGACCCACGGCAACTGGATGACTTCGAAGCCATCCTCTCCTGCATGTGTGTCACACTCTACAAGATCGCCCATACCGCCATTCGGCGGTGGGACAGCAAGCACCTCATCTTTGGCTCTTTTATCAAAGAATGGGCTTTAACCGGAGACTCGTGGAAAGCAGCGGCACCCTACATCGACATGATCGCACCCCAACATGTTAACCGCACAATTTCAGTCAACAAATTGGCCGATACCGCAGAATTGCCCATCCTCATGTCAGATGACTATTTCGGATTCCACTATCCCGGCGAAAAGGGCAAGCGTCACGCTGGTGTATCATCTCACGACGCACGCGGTGAAATATACCGCGCAAGCCTGATGAGACATTACAAAGACCCGCAGGTTCTGGGCGTCACATATTGCGCCTGTATGTATGATCAGGGCGGTGACACACTCGCAAAGAACAACCAGAATGGCTATTACGACCTGCAGGGCAACCCGCGCGAAAATCTGATCCAGGCAGTAACCGACATCAACCGGGCTGTCTATACACACACCCCACACCCCGGCACAGCCGAGAAACTTCAAACATTGGAACAGACACTCTTTGAAACCTGGGACAAATATCAGCGCGGAGACTGGTAGGATTTGTCGTGGCGATTTCCCAACGCACAATTGAGGCACCCGTTGCAGAACCCCAGGGCGTGACGCTCAGAGCTTTTGTTCTGGCCATGATCACAATTGCAGGGGTGTGTCTTTTTGCGACTTATTACGGGCGAAATTTGATGAAGAGTTTTTTGCCCGTAACCGCATTGCTGCCCCTCGTGGTGTGGATCGGGATCAACACCGTGTTGAAACTGACAGCGCCCCGATTTGCCCTATCGCGCAGCGAAGTAGTGACCATTTTTGGGATTGTGTGGATGGTAGCCACTGTGCCCGCAATCGGATGGGTGGGGTATTTAATCACAGATATTTCGGCGCCAGCGGCGTTTTCTTCACCCGAAAACCGATTCTGGGAAGTAGCGGGTCAGTACCTGCCCCGGTGGTTATTTATGGATCGAGGAAGCGAGGTGGTAGAGCGACTATACGTGGGATTGGAACACAGAGACGAGATTCCCTGGGCACACTGGATCGTTCCGCTGTTCTGGTGGTTTGTGGGGAGTCTATCTCTGGTACTGGCCGGATTTTTTGCCAGCGTGCTATTCTACAAACAGTGGCTCCTGCACGAGCGCCTGTCCTTTCCCCTGGCTACAGTACCCCTGGCACTTTTGGAAGAATCCGAGGGAAGCCGGGTTCCCGACGTGTTCAAAGACTGGGTTTTCTGGGCCGGATTTGCGTGTACAGCCGGCGTGATTTTCTGGAATATCACCGGCTATTTTGTCCTGACATTGCCCCGCATCACGATCTACGACCACTGGCTGACCACAGCGGTAGATACGGGACAGTATATTCCCACGATCTATTTGCGCATTCACCCGCTGATGATGGGTCTGGCCTATTTGTGCCCGCTGAATATTTTGATGAGTTTCTGGTTTTTTTTCCTCGTCAATGCATTTAAGATGACAGTGATGAACCGCACGGGCTTTACCATCGGGTTGCAGGGCCAGACAGCTACGCCCGAAGAAATTTTGATGCTGGAGGCACACGGCGCACTGGTTTTTCTGGTTATCTGGTCGGTATGGGTCGCCCGAGATCACCTGAAGGAGACGCTACACAAGGCTTTTGGAGACCTGCGCTCCCAAGACGATGGGGTACCCGTGTCCTATCGCACGGCCTGGCTGGGGCTTTTAAGTGCCACAGTCTTTTTCACAGGTTTTTTGCTCTCAATGGGCATCAGTCTGCCCTCGGCAATGGTGCAGATGGGCCTTCTATTCGTCATCTACCTCGGCGTAACCAAATTTGCGGCAGCCACGGGCTACGTATTCCTCGCGCCTCAGGGAGAAAAAGGGTGGCAGATTATGAAAGCGCTCTACGGGACATTAAATATTTCGAGCCGGGATTTGACGGGTTTGATAGTGGTAAGCCGAAACGCCCTTGCCGGAGCGCCAGCCCGCATGCTATCTGTGCCAGCAATTCCCCATTTTTTTAAGCTCTTGGGTAATGGGCTGCAGCGCTCATGGACCATCGCAGGTGTGTTGCCCGTTGCCCTCCTGGGGGCATTTGCAGTGGCCTGTGCCGCACAGCTTTATCTGTGTTACATGGAAGGCGGATTGAATCATGCCTATATGCCCGACTGGCGACACATGGTCAGGCAAGTGTCGCTGATTGAAGGAACACAGCCAGCGTATTTCGATCTGGACAAAACCATAGTATGGTTCTTGGGTATTGCCGAGGCGGGCTTATTGACGCTTTTGGGCATGCGGTACGCGGCCTGGCCGATTCACCCGTTCGGTCTGGCTTTTCCAGACAGCCGATTTCGCTACGGATTTGGGATATTCATCGTATGGCTGGCCAAGTCATTGACATTGCGCTTTGGCGGGGTGAGTCTCTATCGGCGATCGCTGCCATTTTGGTACGGTATTGTGGTGGGATATCTGGTGGGGGTGGGAGCTTCGACAATAGTGGATGCGATCTGGTTTCCATTGAACCGACATTTCGTACACGGATGGTAACGGGGAGGAGGCCCAATTGTCACAAACGCCTGACCGCGTTGAAACTCCAAATACAGAAACCGAGAGCCGAGTACGCAAAACAGCCGTATTGGCGATGGTAGGTACGCTGGTCTTTGCGTGTGCCATGTCAACGTATGTGGAATTGAGCACGCGATCCGGCCTTCTGGCAATGTCCAATCTGCCAATGACCGTATTATTGCCCTTCGTATTCTGGCTCCTGGGCAACTCGGTATTGAAGCGCTTTTGGCCCCGGTTATCCCTGTCCGCAACAGAGATGCGGGTGCTATTTTGCCTCTTGTGGGTCGGCGGCTTATTTGCCGGCTTTAACTGGGCAACGCAGTGGGCTGGCATGATGGCCGCACCGCGCTATTTTGCTTCGCCGGAGAACCGCTGGGAAGAACTGTACTTTGACGACTTGCCCAACTGGATGTTGCCCTTAAACAGTCCAGGTGTGGTCGATGGCTTCTATCAGGGGCTGTGGTCAGACGTACCCTGGGGCGCGTGGTTGGGGCCAATCTTCTGGGCGGGATCCATCGCCCTTGCAATCACGGCCATTGGCCTGGGATTGACCGCATTATTTCAAAAACAATGGGCGCAACACGAGCGCCTGGTCTATCCCCTCGCCGAAGTCTCCCTGGAACTCACCGAAGGATTTGACCGAAAACCGGGTTGGCCTGCCTTTATGAAGAGCAAAGTATTCTGGGCCGGATTTTTTATTGCAGCATTTCCCCTCCTCTGGAACATCGCAGAATACTTCATCCCCGATTTTCCCCGCATTGCAATTTTTGACCCCATGTTCGGGCGAACCGGACGCAGAGGCGCACCCCTGTCCCGGTATTTGCCGCCATTTGCCTTCTCCTATCGCATCCTGCCCACCCTGATGGGATTTACTTTTTTGTGCGACCTGAACATCCTGTTCAGCATCTGGTCGGTTTACCTCGTAGGACTGGGGGCACAATACGCCATGAACCGCGTGGGATTCACAGTGGGAATGAGCGGACAAGAAGCCGATGCGGGCGTCATAGTAAACCTTTTCTCCAACGGGGCGATGCTGGGACTAGCCCTCTGGGCGATATGGGCAGCACGCGGGCATCTGAAACGCGTCTGGAGACAGGTTCGCAGTCCAGTTGCAGGCGAAGCCTCCGAAACCATGATCCTGTCTCCTCGTAGCACCTTGCTGGTGCTTGCAGGCGGGTTGATCTATATGGCATTCTGGCTTTATCAGTCGGGAAACAGCCCATCAACACTGATATTGTGGATGGCGGCATTCTGGATCGGCCTCTTTGTATCGATGAAGCTCGTAGCAGCCACGGGCTTCGCCTATTTATTCCCCTTTTGGGCAGGCGGAACGACCATACTGGGCGATATGTTTGTGGGCACGCGCAACATGTCCACACCCACGCTGGTAAGCACGCACATGGTGAATCACCGTTTGCTGGCAGGCTGGCGCGTGCCAACGGCGCTGCCCAATATAGAACGGACGATGGCAAGATCGACAAAGACAAACCGATTGATCTGGATCGGCGTGCTCCTCGGGGTGATCATTGGCGCTTCTTATACGGTCTGGCTGTGTTATACCTGGGGCGGTGCCAGCTTTCATTCCTGGGCACTGGAGGGTTCGGCGAGAGAACGGTACAATATTATCGCCGGAGCAGTCGGCGATACGGATCGGTCTGTTCCAGACCTGGAAAAAACAGGTGTGTACCTGTTGGGCACCCTGGGCGCGCTACTATTTGCCGTACTTCAGGCGAGGCTCCCCTGGTGGCCCATCCATCCCATGGGATTGATGGTCATGTATAGCTGGTACATGCGCATCTATATTCTCGATATCTTCTTAGTATGGCTGGCCAAGCTGCTGGTACTGCAATTCGGAGGGATCCTGCTCTACCGGCGGGTGCGCCCGTGTTGTTATGGGCTAATCGTGGGATTTGTATTTGCAATCGGAATCGCATTCCTCGTAGATGTAATCTGGTTTCCAGATCAAGGGCATGGGATTCACGGGTGGTAATACGAAACAAACAAAATCCGTTTGTTTATCAAGTATCTTTTGGGTATCATTGAAAGAGACCATATCGCCATAAGATAATTCTCAAGTAGAAAAGGAGATTGACTGTGGGATTATTTGATCGCAAAAATCAGCACAAACAAACAGATAACACAGCATCCGTTGATCGTAAAAATCTGTACCGACAACCACAAATCTCTCCCCTTGCTTCATACACACCCGCAGTTTCAGGATTTATAGGTGGTCTGGTACTTGGCAGTCCCTTTGGGCCAGTGGGAATTGCCATCGGAGGTGCTGTCGGTGTTTTCTGTGGATACAAGGTTGGAAGCAGAGGATAGATGTCGCTTACCATACAAAAAATCGGCCTAATTCTCGGTGCAGTGCTTGCGATTGTTTACACCTGTATCGTCTTTTATAAAAAAAACAAACCTGACCTTCCACAAATCATTACGATCATTATGGCGAGCGTCGGACTTATGACAGGGATATTTCTCGGATACACTGCTATCATTTACGATGATACAGCACTTGGAGAACTAGGTAGTGTCTGAAAAGTAAGCTTTGAAGAGTTGTCTGATGCAGGCCAGCTTGACCATAGTGAGAAAATGAGTCGCCTTTTTTTCAAACCGAGTCACAATCCGTCGGCAGTGTTTGAGCCAACCAAAGAGACGCTCTACGATATTGCGTTTGGCATATAATCTTTTATCACACTTTGGCCTTGGTCCTCTCTTACGCCGTTTTCTGCCTTTAGGAATCGCCTTGTTTGGGATAGCAGCCTTGATACCCCGTTTGCGTAGATAGACTCTGATGCGTGAGACATCATAAGATTTATCAGCCACCAGATACTGAGGTCGGTTTCTTGGACGTCCTTGTTTGGTGGGTATGCGTACCTTTGATAACAGCCTTTCAGCCTGTGTGGATTCTGACTGGTTGCCAGGGAGCAGGTCCACTGCTAAAGGATGCCCGACTGCATCGCAAAGAAGATGGATTTTCGTGGTCAAACCGCCACGAGAGCGTCCTAAAGCGTGGTCTGGGGGCTCTTCTTCACCCTCTTTACCCTTTTTTTTTCGCCCCTGCTGCGGCTTGTGTGGCTCGAATATGGGTTGCATCCATCATCCAGGTCGCATAATCTAAAAGGCCATCTTCATCCAATTTGAGATGCAATTTTTCTACAATGCGATCAAAAGTGCCATCCTGTTTCCATTTGCAGAATCGATCAAAGGCTGTCTGCCAAGGACCATATCGTTCTGGTAGGTCGCGCCAAGCTGCACCTGAACACAATATCCAGAAGACCCCGTTGAATAATGTACGATCATCTCGACGGGGACGACCCATCTTCTTCGGCGGTGGAAACAAGTCTTGGATCAGATGCCATTCGTCGTCGCTCAGTTCGTATCTCCGTTGCATATCATACTCCTTTGTCTTGGGCGTATGCTGCAACTAAAATACATACTTTACGACTTTTCAGACACTACCTAAGTGAACATAGGCTACCCGTTTTTGTGGGTGGCATCGCCATTCTTTATATATCTGTGGATGGTATAGTCAGATGTTTCCGAAAGGCTACGAATAAACAGTAATATCGGAAGTTGATAACTTCAAGATGATTCTCAAATAAGAAAGCCAGCAAGAAAAACAGAACTTGCTGGCTTTATGTTATCCATTATCTCAGGAGAGAAAAACCATGTATACGATCTTGCTGATCCTTGCTATAGGCGTTCTGTTTGCGTATCAAGTCGTGGGATACATAAAATGGCGAAAAGGTCAAATGTCTTTGCGTCGTTTTATAGGTCCCCTTAGTGGTTTCATATTGCTACTTGTATCTTTTGCATTGCCCTTGCCTCCAAAATGGACTCTGGGAATACTCATAGCAGCTACAATCATATTTGGAATAGCCTGTTTCAGAGACAAGCGCACTCAGGACTAAGCTAATTTTTTTTAAGGATTCAATGCAAAAGACGGAATCGAAGGTCTCGAAAAGCTGTTTTGCTTTCCCACACATTCAGCGCAATCGGTCCCGATTGATAGCTAAAATCGGTCACTTGATTGACCAACTTGCCATCAATATATGATGTAAGAGACGCGCCCCGGGCGGCGATTTGTACATCGTATTCCTGTCCGTGCTCAATGGGATAATTGACCACACTGAGCTTTGTTAGCCCCTCGGGAGTAACCTTACTAATGGCAACCGCCTGCCAGCCCAATAAGAAATCCAGCAAATACCAGCACCGTTCGTCTTCGGACATTCGGAAGAAAACCTGAGCATTGCCGCCAGAAATGGGCGTAATGAGAAGCGACAGTTCATAACTTCCCCAGGAAGAATCACCTGTAATAAGCGGAGAATCATTATCACTTGAGGGTCCTGCTTCACCGACGATGCCATCGTCCGTGCGCGTCCAAACGCGATGCAAAGACGCTTCGGTATGTCCCTTTGCGGGACGCCAGTCCGTCAACCCATCGCCCTGAATCAATTTCTGCCAGTGGATAACCCCTCTCATTCCACCAATAACTCTGCGCCCGTAATCTTCCTGATTTTCATGATCTACATGTGTTTCATTTCCCATGACTAAAAGCCTCCTTTTCAGTTGTTTCCGCGATCTGTGTAACCGACTCTTGACAGTACCCACCGGAATACCGAGGATACTGGCAATCTGATTCTGATGTAATCCGACCAGATAAAACAGCGTAGTAACCATCCGATCCGCCGGGGAAAGCAATTTGAAAGCCCGCTTCAGATCAGATGCGTACTGTGACTCCACCACTTTCTCAGGATGCAAAAACTCGAGTTGTTGATATTCCTGCACCCTTGATAATCCCCGTGCCTCAAGGGTTCGCTTTCTCACCCATTTGAGAGCCACGTTGCGCGCAATTGTATAAAGCCAGGATGAGAACTTGCCGGCATCATCGAGTTGGCTGAGATTCCGATAGGCAAGAATAAATGTCTCTTGCGTGGCATCTTCGGTATCATCAGCATCTCGCAGCACAGCCCATATAACCCCAAACACCAGAGATCGATGCTGGTTAATCAAATCGGCAAATGCTCTCTCATCTCCACCACAGGCTTTATTGACCAGGGTCTTGTCGCCCGGTAATGAATCATTCATCAGAGTACCCCAATTCGCGCGTTCATACAATAGATACAGTTTTTGGCATAAGGTTCACGAATTTTCACAACTAACATTTCTCTACGATCAAGTGTTCATTTTCGGACACCACTGTATCAAAATCGGACACTTTATAAGACGCTAAATTCAGATAATTTTCGTAACTTGTTGTAATTCCAATATTTGACTTTTCTGGCATAATTTTTGCTTCATAACGTAATGTATATAGTACTTACCTCGCAATAGAGACGGAGGCCCGATATGATCTGGAATTACCTCACCGTTGGATTCAGAAATCTGCGTCGGCACGCCTTCTATTCAATCCTGAATATCCTGGGATTGGCTGTGGGTATTGCGTGCATGTTGCTGGCGGTATTGTATGTGGGTTACCAGTTTCGTTTTGACCAGCACCACGAAAAAAGCGACCGCATTTACAGGGTCATCCGAAAAATCAAGGATGTCAGCGGCGAACGCTACGACCTGGGAACAAAGCCCGTCGCTCCACATCTGCGCGGTAAATTCCCCGAAGTTGAGGCAGTGACTCGAATGCTCGTCAGGGGTATGTGGGCATCTCATGAGGATCGTGGTTTCAATACGCGCGTGTGCATAACCGATGCGGAGATGTTCGATGTCTTTACGCTACCAATGGTCGTCGGCGATCCCAAAACCGGACTAAACGATCCCCATACCGCGTTTCTCTCTCAGACCCTGGCTCACAAATTGTTCGGCGATGAAGACCCCATAGGCAAAACCGTCAATATTCACTACAAGTGGTTTAAGGGCGATTTCACAATTACCGGTATCCTGAAGAACCAACCAAAGACATCAAATGACAAGCTACAGTTCGATTTTCTCACCACCACATATCCACAACCATCGGAACAATATCCAGAAAACGGATGGCGACGACTGGTGTGGGACGAGTGGCCCTCAAATTGGTTTATCGGACCGTTGCGGACTTATGTGCTGGTGCGTCAGGGAGCCGATATTGCTGAACTGCAAGAAAAACTACACGCATTTGCAGCCGACCATCAGCTTGACGGTCCCGAACGCTATGATTTCTACTTACAGTCGCTCGACCGCATCCATCTGTACTCGATGCAGGATTACGGCACAGCGGAGATCAATGCCGGGAACATCACGCGCTGTTATACGCTGCTATTCATTGGACTACTCGTACTGTTGATCGCCTGCATCAATTACATCAACCTGATAACGGCGCGATCAGCCAGTCGGCTACGCGAAGTTGGCCTGCGCAAGGTCGTAGGCGCGACACGGTTGCAATTAATGGGTCAATTTTTGGGCGAGTCCCTGATCATCGTCTTATTAGCAGGCGTGCTGGCGGTATTATTTGCCTCCGATGCACTGCCCTTTTTTAATGACTTCATGGGCGTTGATCTGCATTTGACCGACGCGGGCTCAGTATTCGTCCTGGCGCTCTCGTTATGCGTATTATTGGGCACGGGCCTGCTCGCCGGGAGCTATCCTTCATTTGTCTTATCGGCATTCGAGCCGGTTCGAGCACTGAAGGGCACGTTGCAGTCTCGGCGCAGGGGTATGAATCAGATAATGGTTGTGATACAGTTCGGCATATCTGTGGTCTTGATCATCACGACGCTGGTGGTGTATAGTCAGCTTACATTCGTACGTACCAAAGAACTGGGATTTGAAAAGGAACACATTGTCATGATGCCGTTCTTTTTGAAAGACCGGGGACTGCGGCCAAAGGCGGGAGCCATCGTCAATGAATTTCGCACACAACCGGGTGTGTTGAAAGCATCGGCATTTCACACACCGCCTGGGCGAATCGCTGTGGATAGACGCATTCTGCGCGCCGAAGGGCATGGCGATGCGACATTCAAGCTGTACTGGAACGGCATTGATGACAGTTATCTCGATCTGTTCGGATTGTCCATTGTATCGGGCAGGAGCCTGATTGGTATGCCTAACTTTCGCAGAATCGACGAAAACAAATGGGAAGGTTCCGCATTGATCAATGAGACAGCCGCACGGGAACTCGGATGGGACGATCCCGTAGGCAAGTCTCTTTTCTATGCCGATGGCCGGGTTCAGATACAGGTAATCGGCCTGGTCAAGGATTACCACAACCAGTCACTGCACCACGGTATTGCACCCCTGATATTGGAAAACTCACCCAGTTTGCATTGGGTCGCCGTACGCCTATCACCCGGGGACCTGAGGACACAACTCGCCACGCTGGAAAGCGTGTGGAAGCAGTTTTTGCCGGACCGGCCTTTTGAGTATCGATTTTTCAACGAAGCGCTCGATGCCTATTACCAGTCAGAGATAACGCTGCAAAAAGTGTGCGGGGTTTTTGCCGCGCTGTCCATCTTTATCAGTTGTTTGGGAATGCTCGGATTGATCGCGTTTGCCACACAACAGCGCACCAAAGAGATCGGCATTCGCAAAGTACTCGGCGCCACGGAGGGAAATATCATTCTATTGCTGACCCGCAATTTCCTATGGCTAACTATCATAGCCAATGTAATCGGATGGCCGGTGGCGTACTATCTCATGTCCTCCTGGCTCAATGATTTCGCCTACCGCATCGAACTGGGGCCACTCATGTTCATTGCGACAGGGCTATTGACGCTGGGAATTGTGCTCGTAACCGTAGGCGGACAAGCCTGGCGTGCAGCCTGCGCCAATCCGGTTGACGCGCTGCGGGATGAGTAAAAGCCCCTTATCGAGATGGCAAACCCATCTATTCAGGTATTCCTGATATACCTTTTACAGCAAGGAATAAATACCAATGAGCAGTAAGGACTACTTTGATCGTGTTGCCCAGGACTGGGACGAAATGCGAGAAAGTTTCTTCTCCGATGAGGTCAGGCAAGAAGCACTTTCTATCGCTGCTATCCAAAAAGGCAAAACTGCCGCTGATATCGGCGCAGGCACAGGTTTTATCTCCGAAGGTCTGATACAGAAGGGACTTCAGGTCATTGCAGTGGATCAGTCTGAAGCAATCCTGAAAGAAATGAAGAGAAAATTTGCGGACGTTGAGACGATTGACTATCGCGTTGGACAAGCCCAAAACTTGCCCATTCCCGATGCAACAGTTGACTATGCTTTTGCCAACATGTATCTCCACCACGTTGAATCCCCTTCCAAAGCAATCGCAGAAATGGTCCGAATTCTGAAGCCCGCTGGTAAACTGGTGATCACGGACCTGGACGAACACGAATTCGACTTCCTGCGGGAAGAACACCACGATCGCTGGATGGGTTTCAAAAGATCAGATATTGTGGAATGGTTTCAGAGCGCGGGACTAAGAGACGTATATATTGACAGCATCGGCACATGTTGCGAAGCGCAGTCGAGCTGTGGCGGCAAATTCGCCAGCATCGGTATATTCATAGCTTCGGGTACGAATTCAGATTGAGTTTTCCAAAGGAGATATTACGATGTTTCGCAATTATATCCTCATAGCAGTTCGAAACTTGCTCAAATATAAGTTTTATTCGGCTATAAACATCATTGGGCTCGGAATAGGTATCGCCTCTGTAATCTTGATCATGCTATTTATTAAGGATCAATATAGCTATGATGTTCAACATGAGAATCGGGATCGCATTTATCGTGTGATTCGAGCATATAAGTCTGAAAATGGAGAAAAAGTATATGATTGGAGATTGTCTGGTGCTACAGGCCCTGCACTGGTTCAAGATCTTCCCGAAGTTGAGGCAGCCGTTCGCATTATGATACGTCGTGAATGGATTCAACACGAGGATAAAATTTTTAATCAAGCCTTTTGCCTCGCCGATCCCAATTTCCTGGATATTTTCACGTTTCCTCTTATTCGCGGAGATAAAACAGCGTTATTACAACCTAACTCGGTTTTGATAACCGAATCAGTCGCAAAAAAGTTTTTTGGCGAAGAAGACCCAATTGGAAAGGTGATCAATGTAGGGGAAGGTTACGTCGAGGGGGATTATACAATTGCTGGCATCATGCGCGATGTCTCAAGGCATAGCACATTGCAATTTGATTTTCTTTCATCCTCAGTACATCCAGAATTTACCACCTGGCACGAATGGCGACCCAGCGCCAGATGGCGTGCATTTTCCATTTATGTGCTATTGAAAAAGGACATTTCTCCAGCCTCTCTCGAATCTAAATTTCCCGCATTTATTGAACGCCATCTGGGACGGGAGATTGCCGTAAACATGGAGTACTTTTTACAACCTTTAAAGAAGGTCTATCTTTATTCCCAACGGGATTACGATCTCAGGCATACCTTTGCATCGGAAGGAAAAATACCCCAGGGTAACATCACACAGGTCAACACGGTATTTTTTGCAGCAATTTTTATTTTGCTTATTGCTTGTATAAACTTCACAAATTTGGCAACAGCGCGGTCTGCAAACAGAGCCAGAGAGGTTGGTCTTCGGAAAGTCGTTGGTGCCAGTCGGCGAAATTTGATATGTCAGTTCATAGGAGAATCATCCTTATTGGCAGTTATAAGTTTAGTTATCGGCATTAGCATCGTAGAACTCGCACTTCCAATATTTAATACCTATCCGGGAATCAATCTCTCTTTGAATTTTAACAGCGGTCTAATACTGGAATTTCTGGGATTGGCTCTATTGGTAAGCCTTTTAGGGGGATTTTATCCAGCCTTTTATTTATCGCACTTTCGACCGATAGAAACGTTGAGAGGAAGGCTTGATACAGGGTCCCGAGGCAAGGTACTGCGGCAAGGCCTCATCATATTTCAATTTGGAATCTCAATCGTCTTGATTGTTGTGACATTTATTGTACTCGAACAGGTACACTATATTCAAAATAAGAACCTTGGTTTCGCCAAAGATCAGGTAATCGCAATGCCGATCTTCTGGGAACATCGCAAATCACCAGATGGGATGAGCGATTCTCTGAATAAAAGATATAATGTTGTAAAACAAGCATTTTTACAACATCCGAACATTACCACAGCCACCATATCGCGTTTTAAGCACGGAATAGATGCACCCCTTAATTCCTTCGATGCTTATCAAGGTGAACAAAACGAGCGGTGGATGCAAATAAACGAGGTTGATGAAGACTTTATTCCATTTTTTGACATAGAATTGATTGCCGGTCGAAATTTTTCAAAAAATGCTGTGAGTAACTTTTTTACAGGAGAACAGGAATATATCCTCAATGAGGCAGCTATTAAGACACTGGGATGGACAGAGCCGATAGGCAAAAGATTCGGATTTAAAGGGCAGGAATCAGGCGTCGTTGTAGGTATCGTAAAAAACTATCACACGCAATCTTTGTATGAATCTATTGAACCTATGGTACTATGTCCCAGTGATTATGTTGCTAAAACACTCTACCTTAGAGTCTCACCTGAATACTTCGACGAAACAGTAGCGTTTATGAAGCAGACCTGGGAACAATTTCTACCTTCGCGTCCCTTCAGCTATACTTTCCTGGATGATGATTTAATGCTGCAATATGAAAATGAACGTCAATTGAGCAAAGCTATTGGTGTGTTCTCCATGCTGTCCATCTTTATAGCTTGCCTGGGGCTTTTGGGCCTTGTTTCATTTATGACCGAACAGAGAAGAAAGGAAGTAGGGATCCGGAAGGTATTGGGTGCGTCAGAAACCAATATCATCACGTTAATGCTTACAGAGTCTTTTAAGCTTTTTTTAATTGCCTACTTGTTAGCAGGACCCATCTCCTATATGGCTATCATGAGCTGGCTACAGGGATTCGCATATCGAATTGACATGACAGTATTTCCTTTCTTAGTAGGCGGAATATGTGCCTTTACGATATCTATATTTTCTGTGATACCCCAGGTATTGAAAGCGGCTCATATTAATCCTGTGGAGGCATTAAACATTAAATAACCAGCGATTCAGGATGGAGGTCAAAATGATTTTGAGTTATCTCCGCACATCTTTCCGCAATCTTTTTCGGCATCGCCTTTACACACTCGTCAACATCTTTGGCCTTGCCGTGGGGATGGCGGCTTGTATCCTCGTCGGTCTATTCTTGCAGCACGAGTTCAGCTACGACGCCTATCATCGGGACATAGACCGCATTCATCGCGTAATGCGACTTGTACACCCATCAGGTGGTGGCCTTCCATACTATCCATTCGGCACTCAATATCGGGCTGGCGCCACACTTGTCAATGAATTGCCCGAAATTGAGGATATGACCCACTTCATCACGCGGCCCATGTGGGCGGGTCTTGAAGATCGCGGCTTCGATGTGCGAGGTACCGTAGCCGATCCCAATTTTCTGCGCTTTTTCACCTTTCCCTTGATTGATGGAAGCCAACCGCCCGAATTAACGCCTGGATCCGTCTATATCACAGAAAGTTTTGCACAAAAGCTCTTTGGCACCACTGAAGTTATCGGGCGAACGCTCAAGATTTACTACAAGTGGGTGGAAGGCGACTTCTACATCGGCGGTATTCTCCGAGACCAACCAGTTGCCACATCGGGTGAGTTTGTGTTTGACCTGTTAGTCACTTATGAAGGAACCACCGGACTCACAAATCCACCATGGGGAAGGCAGTGGTATCCCACAACAAAATTCCTCGTTCTGAAAACCTTTGTTCGGCTCACGCCTGATGTCTCCCCGTCATCTCTTCGCCCCAAGCTCCATGAATTTGCACACCGCCATCTGGGCAATGGCGCAGACCCGCGTGACACCTACGACCTTATGCCCTTGCGTCGTCAGCATTTGTATGCCCGACGCGATTTTCAATTGCAGATGGATGTGTTGGACCAGCAGGACGGTCTTGTGCAGGGGGACATCAACCGCTGCTATACTTTTGGCCTTATAGGAGCAATCATTTTGGCACTGGCATGTGTCAATTTCGTAAACCTATCTACAGCGCGGGGAGCGAACCGTGCCCTGGAAGTTGGTGTACGCAAGGCCGTGGGATCCACACGCGCCCAGCTTGTCACCCAGTTTCTCGGAGAGACTGTTCTCCTCGCCGGGATATCGGCTATTTTGGCACTCGCCATTGTCGAACTTACACTTCCCATAGTCAACAACCTGCTAATTTCTTCTTTACAGCTAAACGCCTGGTCCGTCGTTGGTGCTGCATTGCTCGCGCTCTTTGTCGGCCTAACTGCCGGTATCTATCCAGCGGTATTCCTATCATCCTTTGCTGCTGTGCAAGTTCTAAAAGGCTCAGGACAGAAGATCGGCGGGCGATCCCAACTTCGGCGAAGTCTGGTAACTTTCCAATTTGCCATTTCGGTAGCCCTCGTCATTGGTACCCTCATTGCCTGGCAGCAAACAAACTATATTCGCACACGCGACCTCGGATTTGCAAAAGAGGGCTTGATTACCATGCCCCTGCTCAAAGAAGACCGACGCTTGCGCGAGCACTTTGAAAGCATTCGAGACCGTTTTGAGACAAGTCCCGATATTTTGAGCGTGACTGTTTCTCAGGCTCCGCCTGGTTATGAAAATAATACTGATCGCTCGCTAATCAGACGACTGGACCATGCAGATTCCGTGAATGTCCACTTCTTGTCGGTGGATCACAAATTTACCGAGGTCTATAACATCCCTATCCTCGAAGGCAGGCCATTGGCCCTAACTGATAAGAACCAATTCAACTTGCTCCTGAACGAAACAGCCGCTCAGGCACTGGGCGGCGCAAAACCGGGTACCGTCCTGAGCTTTGGGGGGAGGGATTTCAATTTCACTGTCGTCGGTATTTTCAAAGACTTTCACAACAGCAGCCTGCACAATCCCGTGCGACCTCTGATGCTTATATATCGACCCTGGTACGATTACGTCACCGTGAAAGTGCGTATGGACAACCTGCCCAAAACACTGGATTTTCTCGCATCAGTCTGGAAGGATTTTGTACCGGCTCACGCCTTCAAATTCCTCTTCGTCGATGATTTCTTAAACAACTTCTACCACGGCGAGATGCGTACCCAGAAAGCCTTCACCTATCTTTCGGGCCTGGCCATTTTCGTCGCCTGTTTGGGTCTTTTGGGCCTGATTGCCTATACCACAGAAGTTCGCACCAAAGAAATCGGCGTTCGCAAAGTCCTGGGGGCATCGTCTGGCGATATTCTAATTCTCCTACTGAAGGAATTTGCAGTACTCATCATCGTCGCAAGTTTGCTGGCATGGCCTGCCGCATATCTCTTCGTCCGGTCATGGCTGGATCGTTTTGCCTACCGAATTGATCTGGATCCGAGCGTATTTCTCATCGGAAGCCTGCTGGTGCTTGTGATCGCGTTCTGCACCATCAGCTTACAAGCCATCCGCGCTGCACGCGCCAATCCAGTTGACGCGCTGCGTTATGAGTGAATCAAGGGATCAACCTGTAATGAATAAAAACAAAACAACGAGAGATATTGTCAAATTTGGTATAACTGGGTAATTGCAATTACAGCTATCAGGACTTCCGGAGATCGCTTCATGCTGAAGAACTATATCGCAGTCTTGATTCGATACCTGCTGAAGAACAAGCAATATGCCGTATTGAATATCGCGGGACTTGCCATAGGAATAACCACTGTGATGCTTATCGCGCTCTTTGTCCAGCATGAGTTTAGTTATGACCGCTTTCACAAAGATTCTCATCTGCTCTACCGGGTCTTGCGAGAGATGCGATCCGAACAGGGTCAATCCACATATTCAGAGCGACTGTCTGGCGCGCTTGGCCTGGTTATTCGGGAAGAAATGCCAGAAGTAAATCAAGTAGTTCGTCTCCATCGCCGTGACGCCTGGATAAAATATCAAGACAGAGTGTTCGAGCAGATCTTCTGTCTGGCCGATGAAGGGCTTATGGAGATGTTTCACTTTCCCGTACATACTGGGGGACCAGTCCAGCGGGTGCTCAGGGAACCGGGATCAATCCTGGTAACGCAATCCGCAGCTCAGAAATTCTTTGGAAGCGAGAACCCAATCGGTCAGGTCCTTTCAGTAGAAAACCACATATTCGGAGGAGAATACCGTGTGGCAGGTGTTCTGGAGGATATCCCGCATACATCTACGATCTTTTTTGATTTTCTCGTCTCTCCGAAGAGTCTGAGGAATGAGTTCAGCTACTGGGATATGTGGCTTCCACGAGGTGCCGCTCGCGTCGAGATCTATATGCGCCTTTCCGAAACCGCCTCTTTGAAGAGCCTGGAAGCAAAGCTGAATAACGCTATGCTGAGACATATGGGCGAGGAAATTGCGAGGACCAATGCCTATCATCTTCAGCGTGTGAACGACATTTACCTGCTATCGGGAGACCAATTCGGCATTCTCAAACAGACATTCAGCTATATCATCAAACGGCCGTATGGGAGCCTGAGGACCGTGGAGCAAGCCTCGCTCATCGGAGTCCTTATTCTCGTCATTGCCGCAGTAAATTTCGTGAATCTATCTACTGCTCTGTCGATCAGCCGAAACAGAGAGGTCGCACTGCGAAAGGTTGTAGGAGCAAATCGGGGCCAACTAATCAGACAATTCTTAGGGGAGTCCCTGCTGCTGTCCCTGCTTGCGCTGCTGGTTGCCATTGCTCTGACGGAACTCACACTGCCTATATTTCGGTCCTTTATCGACCGGCCTCTGTTCATCAGAACAGGAGACCTCCCCGCAATTGCAATTTCGTCACTCGGACTGGCTTTGATTGTTGGCCTTGCTGCGGGACTCTATCCGGCCATCTTCCTTTCTGGCTTCCAACCGGCGAGTAATCTCAAAGGCGGCTCTCAACTTAGATCAAGCAGAAGGGGCCGATTTCGAAAAGTGCTGGTCATTCTTCAGTTCTCAATATCCAGTATTCTGATTGTGGGGACCCTGGTGGTATCCAGCCAGCTATCTTTTATCCGCACTCAATTTGGGTTCAATAGAGACCATATTGTCCTGTTGCCAATTTTCCAGGTAGCCGGCAGCGTCGAAGAGCTTGGTCCTCTCGGGACCCAGTTAAAGAAACGATTTCAGACGATAAAGCAGGGCTTCCTCGAGCACCCCAATGTTTTGAAGGCCTCAACGTCGCGATTTTATCTACAGGACTGGTCAGCACACTATAAATTCAGAACGCCAGAGATGGCTGAATTTTTGGAGATGCGGACATTTCCAGTGGATGAGGATTTTTTCGATCTGTATGAGATTCCGTTCGTGGAGGGAAGGACATTCCCGAGGGAGTACACGGCCATCGCACATCGAGAACGAATCAGGACGGGACAAGAGGAATATTTCATTCTCAACGAAGCCGCCGTAAAGCGTCTGGGATTGGCGCATCCCGTCGGACAGTCATTCGAATGGGCAGGACGAACGAGAGGGACGATCATAGGCGTTGTGAAAAACTTTCATTTACGTACGCTCCATGAGGAAATTGAGCCAGCCGTGTTCACAACAGAACACTGGAATATGAAAATCCTGCACCTGAAGATCGCATCAGAAAGTGTGCCCGAAACCCTGGAATTCCTCAAAAAAACCTGGCACCGTTTTCTCCCTCAGCGTCCGTTCGACTATGAATTCCTCGATGCGCGTTTGGATTTCTACTATAGAGAAGAAATTCGACTGGGCCAGATCTTCGGTACATTTTCTTTAATCGCCATCTTCGTTGCTTGTTTAGGACTCGTCGGTCTCTCCTCCTTCATGATTCAACTTCGAACCCGGGAGATAGGCGTTCGAAAGGTCCTTGGCGCCTCTGTGTCGAGCATTGTACTATTGCTCTTCAACGAATTTTCGAAGTTGATCGTCGCTTCCAATCTCATTGCTTTACCGATCGCATTCTATCTCCTGAGCCGCTGGCTCGAGAGCTTCCCTTACCGGATTCAATTGGGCATCGAGCCGTTTCTTCTGAGCGGAATCATTACGATCATCGCTTCTCTCACGACAATCGGTTTCCAGACTTTCAGAGCAGCGACAACCAATCCGATAAACGCACTGCGGACAGAATAGATCAGGAGGGTGTGATGTTCAAAAACTACTTCACAACTGCGTTGCGTAATTTCTCGCGGCAGAAGACGTATTCGCTTATCAACATGGCGGGGCTTTCTGTAGGGCTGGCCTGTAGTTTTCTGATCTTTATGTGGGTAAAGCATGAGATTACGTATGACCGATTTCATGAACAGGGCACTCAGATTTATCGGGTGATGCGTAATTTCTCTGCAAATGACAAAATCTATACCTGGTCTGCTGCTCCCATGCCACTGGCCAACGTGTTAGTAGAAGAATACCCAGAGATTACCCACGCTATTTTAATAACCCGGCAAAAACTTCTCCTATCTAAAGACAATCAATTATTTCGAGAATCTGGTATATATGCCAGTTCTTCTTTTTTTGATGTTTTTACATTCCCACTTTTGCAAGGTGATGCTCAAACAATATTGGCAGAACCCAATGCCATTGCGATTTCAGAAAAATTGGCTGGTAAATATTTTGGACCAGATTGGGCGAGCCAATCGATTCTCGGGCAACGTTTGACGGTTGACCATCGCAAAGAATTTACCATTAAAGCAGTATTTAGAGATGTACTGGGCAACTCCTCTCTGCGTTTTGAATTCGTGCTCCCAATAGAAGATTATGTCGCCGAAAACAAGTGGCTCGAACATTGGGGCAATAGCAGTTTGCAACTTTATGTGAAGCTGCGAGAGAATGCTGTCCTGGAAGATGTAAACGCAAAAATTGAGCGTGTCCTCTTAGACCATTACAAATGGGCAAATGCCACGGTTTTTTTGCACCCCTTATTGGATATGCACCTGTATTCTAAATTTAAAAATGGCAAGTCAGTTGGAGGGCGCGTTGAGTATGTGCAGATGTTTACATTTGTTGCACTGTTTATTTTGTGCATTGCCTGTATTAATTTTATGAATTTGGCTACGGCGCGATCTACTCAGCGCGCACGAGAGATTGGCGTTCGCAAAACCGTAGGAGCCAGTAAGCGGGAACTCATAGGTCAATTTATGGGCGAGTCGATGTTGATAACTGTTTTTGCCTCAATTTTGGCTTTGGGTTTGGTGGAAATTTTCTTGCCCGCATTTAATAGTCTGACAGACCAAGAACTTGTACTTGATTGGTTAGATATACACATTTTGACGGTTTTTTCAGGTATTACATTGGTAACAAGTCTAATCTCAGGGAGCTATCCGGCGTTTTATTTGTCGGGTTTTAACCCAATCGGCGTATTGCGAGGTTCGTCAAAATCGGGATCGGGTGCTACTTTTTTTCGGCGAAGCCTTGTGATTTTTCAGTTTGTATTGGCGATTTTGATGATTATTGGCACACTGACGATTTATGAGCAGATACATTATATCCTCAGCAAAAATCTGGGACTGGACCGTAAGAATGTGGTGTCTATAGGTTTGGAAGGGCCAATAAAGCAACAATTGGAAACCGTTAAGCTAGAACTTCTGCGCCAACCCGGCATTCAAAGCGTGGCGGCATCCAGCCAAAATCCACTATCCGTTAGCCATTCAACGAGCGATCCCGAATGGAATGGAAAAGACCCAGAGTCCCAAATTGTATTTCACATTATCAATGCCGATTTTGATTTTGTTGAAACTATGAAAATGAAAGTGGTACAAGGCAGAGCGTTTTCTGAGGCGGTTGCAACCGATTCCTCAAATTATGTTGTAAACGAACAAATGGCACATGTGATGGGAATAGACAATCCGATTGGCGAAACGCTGAAATTTTGGGGAGATGAAGGTGAGATAATTGGCGTGGTTGAAGATTTTCATTTTCGTTCGATACACACGTCAATTGAGCCGCTGATTATTCGTATTGATCCAGCCTCTTGCAACGAGCTTTATATACGCACCAGGGCAGGGCAAACAGCCGAGGCATTGGCAAATTTGGAAAAGGTTTTCAAAAAATTCAACCCCAACTACCCACTTGAATATCGGTTTATGGATGAAGACTTTGAGCGAATGTATCGCAGAGAAAAGATGCTGGGACAATTGACCACCACTTTTGCAGCTTTGGCAATTTTTATTTCCTGTTTGGGATTGTTTGGTTTGGCGTCTTTTACAGCGGAACAGCGCACCAAAGAGATTGGGATTAGAAAGATATTGGGTGCTTCCGCTATCAATTTGATTTTATTGCTGTCCAGAGAGTTTATCAAGTTGGTGATAATTGCGTTTGTATTGGCCATACCTTTAGCCTATTACTTTATGACAATGTGGCTAAACGCGTTTGCCTATCGCATCAATATAGGGTTAGAAGTTTTTGTTTTCGCAGGTGGGGCAGCATTTATTATTGCCTGGTTGACTGTGAGCTATCAAGCGCTCAAAGTGGCCTCCGCAAATCCTGTTGATGCCCTGCGCAATGAATGAAAACAGAAATAACAAGAGACATTTCAAATGTTATCGCTTCGCGATTGTGTTCGAAGATCGAGTCTCTATACCGCAGGATGAAAGGGCTACTTTTACACATGGACAATATTCTATCTGAAGCCAATCCTGAGCTAATCTCGCACGCTACGGAGAACAATCTATACGATTTATATACCGAAATAGGAAAACTGGACAAAGGGGAATTATTCGTACAAGAAGATATCGCGTGGGTTATTGCCAGACCTCATTGGCCCAATTTCATTTTCAGGCCCCAATTTAAACCTCAGTCTATATCTCTTCGTCTTTCACAGATTACGAGAAAAATTAGAGATTTAGACGCACCGCCGGTCATACAAGTAGGCAATCAAGCAAAACCAAATGATTTGGATGAGTGTCTAAAAAGAAACGGCTTCCAGATGCTGGTTGAGAGATCTCGTATGGCTCTTGATCTGAACGCAAAACACCTTAGATCTACAACGCCGAATAAGCTGGATATTTTTGAAATAGAGAACCAGGAAGATTTTGGAATATGGATTGATGTAGCGTTAAGATCGTTCAATCCCTACCTGGGTAGGGATATATTTGGTTCCTTATTGAATAGAAAAAAAGTGAGACTTTATTCTGGTGCACATAATGGCCAGGTGGTAGCTACGTCTATGACCTTCTTATCCTCAGGTGTGGCTGGAATCTATTTTGTATCTGTAATTCCAGAATTGAGAAATCGCGGCCTGGGCAGGGAGATGATGCTAAGATGCATATACGAAGCGCAAGAATTGGGATACAATTACTGCATCTTGCAAGCTACTGACATAGGCCAGCACTTATACAGAAGTCTGGGATTCAAGCTTTGTGGCACATTAAAATACTTTTTCTTTCCCGATGTGAGCGTACAAGCATTTTTACAAAATAACAGACAATGCGCCTGACTTTGTTCAACTGCTATCGCAGGTTAAACTGGCCTCTTCTCAAAACGCAAAAGGTTCGGGGAGAAGCCAAAAAATTTGAATCATTAGGCAATTTCAGTGTATGGAATAGATAGAACACACTATGAACTCGAAAAAGATTATGCGTGATGTAAATCCCAACTTAAAAGTGATTCTCATCGGAGGATCATCCCACTCCGGAAAATCGGCCCTATCCGAGTCAATAGCCGAAAACTTGGGATGGAACCGAATCTCCACAGACACACTTGCCCGTCATCCCGGCCGACCATGGCGACCCGAACCAGAAAAGGTCCCAGACCATGTGGCGGAACACTATCTCTCCCTATCAGTTGAGGAACTGATCGTGGATGTGCTCCACCACTACAGGATCAATGTATGGCCAAAAGTTGAGGAAATTGTCTCCTCTCACGTCAATGATCCTTCGCAGGCTGGATTAATCATAGAAGGATCAGCGCTATGGCCCGAACTTGTAGCAACCCTGAACTTCGACGATATCGCTGCATTATGGCTTACAGCGAGTGAGGAAGTTTTTCGGCAGAGGATCCGCGATGAAAGCCTGTATCATTCGAAGTCTCTTCGGGGACGAAGGATGATTGATAAGTTTCTGGAACGCACACTCGTCTATAACGCACAGATGATTGAGGTAGCCAACCAACATGGGTTCATTCTCGTAGATGTTCAGCAATCCAATGTGACGGAGCTAACCCAAAGGTGCTTATCGATACTCAGCATAGAAGGGAACTGTGCATGAGAGTCGCCATTTTTTCTGACATTCACGGAAATATCATAGCACTTGATGCCGTTCTCAAGAACATAGCAAACTCGGGGTCATTCGATGAGCATTGGATTCTTGGGGATCTTGTAGCATTGGGGCCTTGTCCTGTCGAAGTTCTCGAACGTGTTTCCGCATTGCCAAACACCAGGATCATCCGTGGCAACACGGATCGTTATGTCTTCGCTGTTGACCGCCCCCCACCGTCGATTCAGGAAGCCGCGAAAGACCCCAGCAAACTGACGGCACTTGTGGAGTGTGCAACAACTTTTTCGTGGACTCAAGGTGCCATAACGAATGCAGGATGGTTGAACTGGTTGTCTGAGTTGCCCCTTGAGATAGAAGCCAATCTGCCGGACGGAACGCGAGTAATGGCTGTTCACTCTGCACCTGGGCGAGATGACGGCCTGGGTATCAAGGCAGGTCTAAACGAAGAGGAACTCCAATGTGCTTATCAAAAAAATACGGATTCCCGCTGGATAGTCTATTTAGCGGGAATCTTTTATTATTGAGAAATTTGTCGGCTGACATCTCAACAAACAAAAGGAACAGAAAATGATTTTAGAAGTTGCAATATTGGACGTTAAGCCAGGGCGCGAGAAGGAATTTGAAACTGCTTTTGGCGAGGCGCAAAAAATTATATCGAGTATGGATGGCTACATTTCCCATCAGTTGCAGAAATGTATTGAAAAAGACAGCCGCTACATCCTTCTGGTAAACTGGCAAACGCTTGAAGATCATACTATTGGGTTCAGAGGATCCGAGCAGTACCAGGAATGGCGCAGGTTGCTACATCATTTCTACGATCCATTTCCCGAAGTAGAGCACTATACGAGCGTCTATGGTGGTTAATCTGGTCAGACATACTCACAACCCCAAGGAGAAAAATCATGTATTCAAGATTCATTATGAGAACTCTGGGAAGTTTTTCAATTCTCTTTTTTTCTAATACACAAAATATAATGGGGAGTGAGTTGAATATCGCGGCACAGATGGGAGATAGCACCAAAGTAAAAAACTTACTAAAAAAAGACGTAAATATAAATGAGCGAGATAGCTTCGGACGAACAGCTCTCATTTATGCGGCTCTGAACGGTCATGATCGCATCATAAACATGCTACTTGAATCTCATGCTGATATTCATGCCAAAGATCATTTCGACCAAACAGCATTTATTGCAGCAGTCAATAGAGGACAGGTGAACACCGCAGAAATTTTGCTAAAAAATGGGGCTAATTCATCGGCTCCCAATGGTGAGGGTGTACCGCCTATACTTATAGCCCTGGGACGGGAAGACTTCGAAATGGTAGATTTATTATTAAAATATGGAATCGAAATCAATAGCATAGACGAAAGAGGAAGGACAGTTCTTCAGAGAATTATTGAATCAAATGACACAGAACTCGTGCAAACAGTTTTGAGACGTGGTGTAGATGAGAGATATATCGTACATCTGGCTGCTGGTGTGGGTGACACAACATTATTAAAGACACTGTTAAAAAACAAAATAAATATCAATCAAAGGGATGCATTGGGAAGAACGCCATTGCTATTCGCGCTATTATATGACCGCACACAATGCGCTAAAATGCTATTGGACCAGGACGCAGACTTTTCGCTTAGAGAAATTAATATTATATACGAAAATGAAAGAACAGTTCTTCAGAAGATTATTGAATCAAATGATGCAGAACTCGTGCAAACAGTTTTGAGACGTGGTGTAGATGAGAGATATATCTTACATTTGGCTGCTGGCGTGGGTGACACAACACTGTTAAAGACAGTGTTAAAAAACAAAATAAATATCAATCAAAGAGATGCATTGGAAAGAACGCCATTGTTATTCGCACTATTATATGACCACACGCAATGTGCTAAAATGTTATTGGACCAGGGTGCAGACTACTTTTCGCTTGCCAATGATCAGGGCAAAACCCTACTCATGATAGCCGCCGAACGAAGAAATATCGAAGGCCTGAAACTCCTTCTGCAGGCAGAAGCAAATATATTTGCGCAAGATAATCGGGATTGGACTGCTTTAACATACGCAGCATTTGGTAATAGGAATAGACATAACCGGGATAAGTGTATAGAACTGCTAAAATCCGTTATGGAGGACAGAAGGATTAGATAGGAGAACTTGTCCAGGATAGGGAAGGGAACTGATGTATCGCGTGATCGCAGAGAGTCTGTAGTCCAGATAATTTATGAGGAGTAATCAGATAATGATAAGAACCATCACATCAGAGGACCTGGAAGATTGCGCGCGTCTATACGTGGAGGTCTTCTCCGAATGGCCGTACGAGGAAGCGTGGAGCATTACCCAGGCTCACCAGTACCTTAGTCGATTCTGGACGTTCGACCCCGAACATTGCCTCCTCGTCCTCGACAAAGATGATGTGATTGGCGCGATGTTCGGATACTGCTATCCCTGGCAAGACCGAATCAACTACTACATGCAAGAACTCTTTGTTGATCCTGATCAAAGGCGGTCGGGCCATGGACGAAGACTGGTGCGTCATCTCCTCGACAAACTCGGAGAATCGGACGTATCCATGTCCCTGATTGCCAATGAGGCAACGCCCGCAGCCACGTTCTATGAGGAACTTGGACTGCGACAGCACAGGTACTACAAATTCTATTGTGGTACCGTAAAAACGAATGTGGAATAGCCTGTCTTATAAGCCATGCAAATTGAGAATATCAAGCACTACCTTGACGCCATTGACACACTATCACAGGCGCAATTTGAACTGTGGGGACCTCTTACAGGTCGAAACACGCTATCGGAATATCGCGAGTTACTCCACTTCGCAGCCGAATCCGAGAGCCTACCCACCACGCTCGTAGCCGTAGAAAACGCAACCGTCTTCGGCTCTGTAAACATACTCGAAAACGATCTGCCACTCCGTCCTGATATCGCGCCCTGGTTAGCGCAATTATTTGTCTTTCCAAATTTTCGACGCCGGGGTGCAGGCGCATTTTTGGTTGCGGGTGCAATTGCAGAGACCCGAAAGCTGAACAGGCCGATACTCTATCTGTACACATCCGGAACGCTACCGAATTATTACGAGAAACTCGGATGGTCTCGTATGGAAGAGATCGCGTACCTGGGCAAGCGCAGGGTGATAATGGCTTACGAAATCGATTTGGGGATAAAATAGGCGCGATTACTTCGAAATAGAAATAGATGAGGGAATAACTTCTTGTTTCATGGACTATTCAAGGCAGGTGCTGAACACCGTTATATGATTGTTTTTCGAGAAATTTAATCTATATTTATTTTATACAAGCAATGGGATCCCGGAGAAAGCACATGATAGAAAAAGTCGTTCGAAAGCGAAACCTGACAACGCATTCCCAGGCAAAAGAAGATCTTGCCTATTGGCTAAGTCGGCCCGCAGAAGAGCGGGTTTTGGCCGTAGAATATCTCAGGCGACAACACCATGGAAGTACAGGAAGACTTCAAAGAGTTGCTCGCGTTATTAAACGCACATGATAAAAATCGCCGAGATCCTCTATTAAAAGAAAAAGCCTTGCAGAATTCTCTGTAAGGCTTTTTTCGCATTAATCTTTACTCTCCTCTTCCACGCAATATAGAAACCATCTTGCTGATAGAACTGTCAAAAGATAAATCTCCATTATAAGACGCTATCTATCAGGGAGTACTCATGACCATCATACGATACCCGGGAAAAGCAGTTGGTCGCAGTGAATCCGTCGAACACAATGGCATTCTCTATACAGCTGTCATTGCGCCGGACTTATCTGCAGACTTCACAAGCCAGACCCGGCAAGCGCTCGAACAGTTGGACACAAACCTCGATGAAGCTGGAACTGATAGGACCTGTCTCCTCTCCGTCACGATCTACATCACAGATATGGCAAAGAAACCCATCCTGAACGAAATTTGGGACGCCTGGATCGGTCCCTACAATTGGCCCCAGCGCGCCTGTGTAGAAGCCAGGCTCGAAGGAAATACACTTGTAGAAATAGTCGCGATTGCTGCAAAATAGCATTAAACTGAGGGAATAATCGCAATGGATACACACATCAGAGTCAGCACAAAAGCTCTCATTCTTCGAGACAACGCCATTCTGCTCGTAGAATACGATGACGAATCGGGCCTTCACTACAACATGCCGGGAGGCGGTGTAGAGCCGGATGAGACGCTGGAGGAAGCGCTTAAAAGAGAGGTACAAGAAGAGACCTGCGCCGAAGTCGAAATAGGTCAGCCGCTCATCATTACGGAATACGAACCGAAGAGAAACGCATTCTGGGGAGGAACACGTCACTCACTCACAGTAATCTTCGAGTGCAAGCTCACAGGTAATACAGAACCCCAAATGCCACAAAAACCGGACCCCAATCAGACAGCGGTCAAATGGATACCCCTCGTTGACCTCGAAAAAGTGGAATTACTCCCACACGTCACAGATCACATACTGGCCTACGCGAACAAACGGGAAAACCACTACCCAATCTATCTCTGCGAACCCATAAACCCCGACAAAGTGCAGAAATACCTTTGATGTCCTCTATTTAACCGGAGATATTGTCAAATATGGACCCATCCATCCTTAATTATTACGGGACCTATTATAATGAAATTGACCGATTCGATGACGGTAGCGGTCACCTGGAATACATACGCTCAAAACAGATTCTGGATCGGTACTTACCCCAAACTTCCGTCAACATCCTCGATGTCGGTGGCGGTCCAGGCGCGTACTCGTCCTGGCTCGCAGAGAAAGGACACAAAGTCCATCTAATTGATCCCGTCCCTCGACATCTCAAGGAGGCGGAAGAACGCACCAGAAAGCACCCTCTAAAAAGCATCCAGAAGGGCGATGCGCGTAGCCTGAAATGGTCAGATGAAACCATGGACGTCGTCTTGCTCATGGGGCCACTATATCACCTGACAAAGGCCGAAGATCGAAAAAAGGCACTTCGCGAGGTCAGAAGAGTTCTGAAACCAGGAGGGATCCTATTTGCAGCCGCAATCACGCGATTTGCATCTCTACTTGACGGAGTAAGAACCGGGGCGATCCTCGATCCAGCCTTTCGAGCAATTGTAGCGCGTGACTTAAAGGACGGACAACATCGCAACCCTGACGAAAACAAAGACTACTTTACGACTGCCTACTTCCATCGCCCAGAGGAACTAACTGTCGAGATCACTGAATGCGGATTCACCCAATGCCAGACATTGGCTATAGAAGGTGCCGCCTGGTTGCTCGGAGATATAAAAGAACAATTGGAAGACCCTGAACGCCGCGAGATACTTCTCGATGCAATACAAAAACTCGAGACAGAGCCTTCTTTACTTGGCGCTTCTCCGCACATTATGGCAGTGGCTCAGAAACCTTGAGTACTTTCCCCTGATAGATCATCGTCTTTTTAAGAAGACCATCCCTAATATCATTCAGGAATCAACAAAAATGCCCTCAGACAAAAGAAGCGGCGATGTGGACCCTCGGCTTGCATTGGCTTTGTCCGAAATAGACGCCATCGTGCAAGCAACACCCAATCTAACACTTGATGAAGACTATTTGCCCGGGTTTCCAGGCGGAACGAATACAGCTCTTTTTGGCCACCTGAACGGCAAACCCATCGTCTTTAAATATTTCCATGATAAAGAGAGAAAAAACCAGGAAGAAAAAGTATTGAAACTCTTCCAAAAAACTGGATATGTCCCACAAATTTATCCGATTAAAAACGATTCAGTCCTCATAATCGAACGATTGCCCGGACTACCGTTTTTCATGGTTGAAGAGAATATAAGCCTGGACGAATGGGAAGGACTTTTTAATCAACTGGGACAGGTGCTCGCGGAAATTGTCAAGATTGCCCCTGGCGCTGATTTGGCAACTACTGGAAGACAAAATCTGCCACGCGAGCCTGGTTTTGACTACAAATTCTACTGCACTGCAAACTTAGAAACCTTCTTTGACACAGTCATAGAAATATCCGCTGGCGTTTTAGAAACGTGCGATTTACCACATCAGTCTCTCTTAGAGAATTCCCTCAACGACCTACGGGCAAATAGAGATGCAATTCTGGCATATCGCAGTTTTATTTTTTTAGACGATTTTCACTATAGCAACATCATCGCCCAGGGTCCCTCTCTACAAGGATTTATAGATCTGGAGATGTCGCGCTACAGCAACGAAGTCCTGGTTCTGGGATCTGTTATGGCTTCCGTTATACCCAGCCAATTAGAACGCTGGTCCTGGATCAAAACGGGATATGAAACTGTTCGCGAAAATAGACTTGATCCCGAAACAATCTACCTATCAGAAATTGTTGCGCCATTCAACCGTTGGATTCGGTTTATGTGGTATTGGGGGTGTGACGAGGTACCAGACTGGGCCAAAGAAAAGAATCTCCGAATGTCAGTCATTCAAGACATTAAGGACGTCGTGAATATCATTGAATCGTTGAGAGCTATATCCTGAAAGGTCACATCACATGAGAACAAACCAGGCTGACCAAGGCGACATGTATAGCGCTCTCTTCCTGGATCTCGGTGGGACTCTCGTTCGGATAGAAAATGATGAAATTTTCACGGACGCCCCTGGAAACGTAGAACTCCTGCCAAATACCATTGAGGTTCTCAGGCAAAGGGCATCGAACTTCGACGCGATATTTATTATCACGAATCAATCGGGCATAGAAAAGGGAACCTTATCGGTAGAGCGCGCGAAGTCCTTTATCGACCAAGTCAACACCGCAACCGAGGGCCTGATCACAGATTACTGGGTGTGCCCACACATCGAATCACCATATAGAAAACCAAACCCTGGCATGATCAACGGCCTGGCAGACAAACACTTTGTCGATGTCAAACAATCAGTGATGGTTGGAGATACAGAAATTGACCAGAAGGCGGCTCAAAATGCCGGTATTGGTCATTTCATCTGGGCCAGGGACTTCTTCGAAAGACAAGACTGACTGAAAACTGATAAATAAAAAACTCAACGATCTCAAATGTCTCTCATTAAAAATCAGGATATTCGCATCTTTTATGAAGTTGTCGGGCAAGGGCAACCTCTTGTTCTGTTGCACGGGTTTGCTGGCAATTCAAAAGATTGGAAAAGAAATGGTTATGTTGAAAAGTTAAGCGATGATTACCAGCTCATTCTCATTGATGAAAGAGGACATGGCTTAAGCGATAAACCACATGATCCGGCAGTCTATGAAATAGAGAAAAGGGCTTCTGATATTGTTGCCGTCATGGAAGATCTCAATCTGAAAAAATCGCATGTTTGGGGTTATTCAATGGGAGGTGAAGTTTGCTTTGGCCTCGCCCAATTCTATGCAGATTGTATTGAATCTCTGATTATCGGCGGAATGGCGCCATTCCCACCTGCGCACCCAGAAGCCTATGATGACCAAATTGCCGTATTGAAAAGTGGCATTGCGGCAGCAGCAGATGCCTGGGGGTATGATTCGTCTGAAAGGCGAGAGGAATTTTTGAGGAATGATCCAAAGGCTTTGATCGCATCTACAATTGCAGCCCGAGATTGGTCTGGATGTGAAGATACTTTAGAAACTTTAAAAATACCTTGCCTGATCTATGTTGGGAAGGCCGATTCATTTATGTTAGACGCTGCGAAACGAGGTGCCAGTCAAATCCCCGAAGCAAAATTGATCATTATTCCGGGTCTTGATCACGGACAAGCATACACTGATAGTCGCCTAATTTTTCCTCCTGTGAGGGACTTCTTGCACAAAAGAACGGATTAGACTATGGCAAAATTTGAAGAATCCAGGTGGGGCGAAACAGAATATGCCCAAGAATATCAAGATCATTCGCAACACTTTTTACCGGAACGAAATACGCATTTCGAGATACTTGCTTCATTCTACCAGCATTTTGTTCAGAAAAAGCGAGTACTTGATCTTGGATGTGGCGACGGAATTATAAGCGAGAGACTATTCCTTATAGATCCTCATATCCAACTGGTAGCGGTCGATGGCTCTGAAGAAATGCTTTCAGCCGCCCAAAAGAGGCTTGCCGTATATGACGTGGAAAACTTCATCAAAATGCCTTTCGAAGACATAATCGAAGGTAAAGCAAACCTGGGCACTTTCGACTTCATTGTCTCTTGCTTTGCCATTCACCACCTGGAGAAATTACAAAGACGAGGGCTATTTGAAAAAATCTTGAATATGTTAGCCCCAAACTCGTACTTTCTGAATATCGATATTGTCTTACCAACAACTGAACCCCTCGAAAACTGGTATTACGACCTCTGGAGAGAATGGATTCAAAAACATGAAGCGCGGGAAAATCTCTCTGAATCCTTTTCACATATCCCCGATGAAGCGCGTGTTCGTCCAGAGAACTTTTATGATACGCTGGAGAACCAACTTGAGGATTTGCAGATAGTCGGCTTTGAGGAAGTCGCCTGCCATTATCGATATGGGCTTTTTGGAATATATAGCGGAAGAAAGCTCTGACGGCAAAAGACAAGACTGAACACCTGATGAGAGGAAAACAAACATGTGGACACCGGTTGAGACTCAATTTGACGCCAAACAGAATCCCATTGGCATAATATGCATCGGCGACTTTGAAGAAGCTCATACAATCCGAACATTTGCCGAACAGCTAAATCTGGCAGTCAGATTCTATAGAATCGGAACACCTGTTGATTTTCTGAAGGTCATCAGTCGTGAACCTGAATTGCCTCCCTGCATCATTATCTGCGGTCATGGGGATGAGAATGGGATTGTCTTCGGCGATTATATGGAGGGCATTGATACATCAATGCTAAAGGACGAAAGCCTGCCGCCAGAGAGTATTGAAAAACATGCAAAACTGACTGATCGAATTGTTGTGAATACGTGTTGTGTAGGCGGGACAGACGCAATGGCAAGCGCATTCCTGAAGAGTAATCCGAGATGCTACATAGGCTCTTTGGATTCCCAAAATGCCGCGTCAACATCCATCTTCGTGACATTATTTCTGGATCAGTTATTGCGGAAAAATAAGCCAGTGCAGGAAGCGTGGAATCGGGCAGCCTCTTATGATGAGGAGACACGTCACTTTGCTTTTTATGATGCCAATGGACGTCAAAAAATCGAATAGGTCTCATTGCAAACCGCGAAAATGTTATACCCTACCGAAAAATCATGGACACGATACCCCGCATAATCAGGATAGAGGCCGACGATTCCTACTCTGCTGGCGTCCGTCTTGGCGAGAGCCTCGGCCGTAGTTTTGGTACCTACCTTGAAAATTACCTTGCTGCCCGAATTCTGGCAGCGAAGAACTGCGCTAAGCACTCGGAAACGCATGCTGTAGCGTGGATCAGTTCTCTACCCCAGCATATAAGTGACAGATTTCGGGGTCTCTCTAAAGGGAGTGGGATACCGTTCGAGCGCATAGCACATTGGGGTTATCAGGAAATAGCACTCAGTCAGGGCTGTAGCAGCATCATCTGCCGGTCCAAAGGCAAAGTCTGGATTGGTCACAACAACGACACCTTTGTACCCAAGCTATGGGGATACATCACTATCCTGGAGGTCAAGGATCGCATCCCAATCATGTACTTCGGGCTTGCGGGAGATATCTGGGCGACCGCTGGCATCAACAAGGCGAAGCTCTGGCTGCACATTGACCACTTGAACACAACTGATAAGCCAGACAGCAGAAAAGTCGTCCTGCCGACGTATGGCTTCGTCGTCGAAGCTCTGGAGACGTGTGAAACTATTGATGATGTGCGAGAGCTCCTGAACGAAATTGACAGAACAGAAGGTATGATCCTGATAGCTGCGGATGGCAAAACAGATGAAGCAGCCATCTTCGAATGCTCATGTTCGAGATGGAGACTATCGAAAGTCAAAACGGATTGGGCCGTGAGAACAAACCACGCCATGATAGGACGAGAAAGCAGAAAAAAAGGAAAGCAACCACGCGACACATGGAACAGATACAATCGCCTGGCGCAACTTCTCGAAAACACCTACAACAGCGAAAGATCTCCAACACCGTCGGACTTGAAGACATATCTCGCCGACGACGGCGTTGAGCGAAGAGGCAATGAGTTCGCAACCGCGTATTCAGTTGTCGTGTGTCCCGCTTCCAGTCGGACTGAGTTCACACTGGGCGGACAACCAGCGGCCAGTTGTGGGAACTGGTCTCATATTGCGTGGCCCTGGCACTAAGAACTTACCAATAATTTGTCAACTTCGACCTACCCCCAATATCGCGTGCAGGTCAGTCAATGAACTGATTTCGTAATCGGCCTTGATCCCCGTATCATTTGACAGACCTTCACGATTTAGCCAGACCGTATGCGCTCCGGCTGCACCCCCACCTGCAACATCCTGTTCCAGAGAATCTCCGACGTGTAATAGCTGCGCCAGCGGACAGCCCGCTCTCTGTGCGGTAATCTGAAAAATTCTTCGATCAGGCTTCGCAACACGCACATCCTGGGCAAAGACAACAAAGTCAAAACGACCTGCGAGACCACAGCGTTCCGGGTAACTATTCCCATTTGACAAAAGTCCGATTGTAAAATGTGGTGCTAAAGTATCAAGCGCAGGTACAACATCCTTGTACAATTCAATATCTTCGAAACGATGCTTCAGATATATTTTATTCAGATGCATAGCCAGATCACTGTCCGGATATTCAACATATTCAAGCGTCTTCTCAAATGCCAGCCGTCTGATCTCCTCGAGATTCCAGACCTCGCCTTTCACCTCCTCAGCAAGCCGATTGCGAATCGCAATCATATCCTCAACAGTAAGGTCTAAAGCGCGCTGGGTCGGAACATGCCTGCGCAATTCCCTCAATGTATGCGTTAGCGAATGTCGCATGACCTTATAAAAGTCCCACAAGGTCATATCACCATCAAAAGAAATCGCTGAAATTTGCAAGATCCCCTCCTCTTAGTGTTCATTTTCGGACACCACTGTATCAAAATCGGACACTTTTTAAGACGTCTATTTCGGGTGATTTTTCATAACCTGTTGTAATATCACTACTTGACTTTTTCGGCACAGTTTTTGCTTTAAAAATAGGTAATCCTGAGACTTCTCTGGTTGTCTATAAGGAAATAGAAATACAAAACCGCCATCCTCTTCCATTTGTGGCGTATGCAAGCTGGAGGTTTTTTGCCGGGAGAATCGAACAATGGTGAAAATTCAATAGTGTGACACACCGTTTCTGATCAATTTGATAGAATAAGAAGGGATTCGCAATGTATGAAAACTATCTAAAAGTTGCAGTTCGAAACCTGATTAAATTTAAGATGTTTTCATTCCTGAACATCAGTGGTTTAGCTATTGGGATGGCCTGTTGTATTTTGGTTTTTTTGTATATACAGGATGAAATAGGGTACGACCAGTTCCACGAAAAAAGCAATCGCATTTACCGGGTGCTGAGAGAAAGGGAAGCCAATAGCGGCGAATCCCACACGCAGCCGGGCACTTCAGGTGCGCTTGCACCGTCTCTGCTGAAAGATTTTTCAGAAATACAAAGTGCTGTTCGTACCTGGGACATTGATACCTGGATAAACTACAAAGATAAATGGTTTAAACAACAATTTATGATGACTGATTCTAAAATCTTTGAAATCTTCTCTTTTCCTTTCATAAAAGGCAATCCAAGGACAGCTCTGATAGACCCCTATACCATTGTTCTCACCCAGGAAATGGCGAATAAATTCTTCCCCGCCGAAGATCCCATAGGCCGAACAATCACCGTTGAACACCGATATTTTAGAGGGGATTACAAAATCACAGGTGTCCTGGAAAATATACCCATAAATTCGACAATTCAATTCGATTTTCTCGCTTCGTCTGCATCATCGGAATGGAGACAAAAAGAGTTTGCTGGCACTGTGTGGGAAAGATGGCAGCGCGAGAGTGGCTGGCTGCCAATAGAAACTTTTATTTTGCTACAAGAAGGGTATCCACCTTCCGAATTGGAACAAAAATTGAGCGATTTTATACTTCGTTATATGGGGGAGGAAATCCGATCAAACAATATCTATCACCTTCAGCCGATCAACCGCATCCACCTCTATTCTAACGTAGATTACAGTATGACCATGTATAGCGACATCTCGTATATCTACTTACTATCTACACTTGCCTTTTTTATTTTACTCATTGCCGGTATCAATTTTGTGAATCTCGCTACAGCACGCGCCACCACCAGGGCAATGGAAGTAGGTATGCGGAAAGTGGTAGGTGCTAATCGGCGGATATTGATTGTGCAATTTTTGGGAGAATCCTTTCTGCTGTCATTGCTCGCCCTCTTGTTGGCATTGAGTTTTGTCGAGCTTTTCCTGCCTACCTTTAATGCTTTTACACTTAAGGCATTGTCACTAAATATTCAGAACGAATCTCTATTGGTCGGATTATCCGGCATTACGGTATTGGTCGGGCTATTTTCTGGAATTTATCCTGCTTTTGTTTTATCTGCTTTTGAGCCTATGGATATTCTCAAAGGAGGTAAGTTAGTTTCTACTAAAAACAACGCCCAATTCCGAAAGGGATTGGTTATTTTTCAATCCTCAATTTCTGTTATATGTATCATCGGCACGATAACCATCTTTAATCAAATGAAGTACATGAGAAATAAAGACCTGGGTTTCAATAAAGATCAGGTCATGATTTTAGAGTTATACATGACAGATCGGTCATTGACGGGCAATTATCGTGCAATACACCAGGAATTTCTAAAACATCCAGATATATTGGCGGCAACGGCTTCTCATACATTGCCCAATATTGGGTGGGGAGAGCGCTGGGTGGTTTATCCAGAAGGAAGTAATTCGGATGGTTGGGAGATGAATATATTGGCTGCTGATGAGGACTTTCTGAACTTTTTTGACATCGAAGTTAAAGAAGGCCGAAATTTCTCAAGCGACATTGCACGCGACACTACAAGTGCCTATATCCTGAATGAAACGGCGGTCAAACAACTGGATTGGGAGAAGCCAATTGGCAAGCAGTTTGAGTGGAATGATCGGCCCGGAAAAGTGATTGGCGTTGTCGAGGATTTTCATCTGCTATCTTTGCACGAAAAAATAGGACCTGTTTTCGTCTGCATGTGGGTTCCCAAATGGAATTATCTCTCCCTCAAAATTCGAAAAGATAATATTGCCAACACGATCCAATTTGTGGAAAATCAGTGGAAACGACTAATCCCAAATTTTCCCTTCAATTTTCATTTTTTGGATGAAAACATAGATAAATGGAATTATGAGGCTGAGATAAAATTAGAAAAAATGCTCCGATTAGTGTCACTAATTACAATTTTTGTAGCCTGTCTGGGCTTATTTGGACTAACCGCCTTTACCGTGCAGTATCGCACTCACGAAATGAGTATCCGAAAGGTACTGGGCGCCTCTAAGTTCAACATCTGGTGGTTGCTCGTGAGGGATTTTTTAGGACTTATTTTATTGACCAACATCATTGCATGGCCCATAGCTTTTTTCGTCATGGAGGCCTGGTTGCAGGATTTTCATTATCGCGTTCATGTGGATCTTATAACGCTGATCTTGGGTGGTGGGATATCCCTGATGATTGCCCTGCTTACCATCGTCTATCATACCCTGAAAACTGCTCTGTTAAATCCCATTCATCATTTGCGTTATAAATGATTACTCCTGGGTTGCTGTTGTCATTCAAACAGAAGTTTCCCGATTTAATGATGGAAACTGGTCTCATATTGCGTGGCCGCGGCACTAAAAAAATAATAAAGAAAGGTTACACAATGATCGGCAGATATTTTGTCATTGCTTTAAGGCGAACATTCAGAGATAAAACCTTCTCTTTGATCAATCTAATCGGACTTTCTATTAGCATGGCAAGCGTAATACTCATTATGGTATTTATGTTTAATGAGTTGACCTTTGATACCTTTCATAAAAACTCTGATCGCATATTCAGAGTGTTGAGAGAAACTGAATCTTTAGCAGGAGCACCCCAGATTTCACCAGGGACCTCCGGTATGTTGGGGCAGAGTTTGGTGGCAGACATTCCTGAAATTGAGAAAGTGACTCGTTTTTTTAGCATAAGCCAAAACTGGGCAACCAACGAAGAGAAGGGATTTTTTGTAGCAGTTTGTGCTGTTGATCAAGAATTTTTGCAGATATTTTCTTTTCCTCTCAAAATTGGCGATCCAAAAACCGTTTTGAAAGACAAATTCTCTGTCGTTATTACGGAAGAAACTGCACAAAAATTCTTCGCCAATGAAAATCCTATTGGTAAAACAATCTCTGTCGATGGCAGGTATTTTGGCGGAGATTATTTTGTCTCTGGCGTTGTCAAAGATATACCTCGAAACTCCTCTCTGCATTTTGACATATTGACATCTACTGTTCACAATGAAATACCATTGACTGCCTGGGAGAGATGGCAACCAAATACATCCTGGCGACCAATCCAGACATTTGTCCTGTTGTCCGATGCAGCGTCTCCAAAAAACATAGATACCAAACTCCAGGACCTTTTAAATCGTTATATGGGACCTGATGTAAGTGAACGCAATCGATATATTCTCCAGCCTCTGGAAAGAATGTATTTGTACTCTCACCTTGAATATGGAATTAGAGGCGGGGGGGACATTACATACGTCTATATTTTTTCGGCAATCGCAATATTTATCGTACTTATTGCCAGCTTTAACTTTGTAAATCTATCTATAGCGCGATCTGCGGCCAGACTAAAAGAAATAGGCGTGAGAAAAACCGTTGGTGCCCATAAGAGTAGTCTCATCTTTCAGTTTATAGCCGAAGCTGTTTTTACGGCATTCTGTTCTTCACTCCTCGCCTTTTGTATTGTAGAAATCTCTCTTCCCTATCTGGATAGCTACATAAATCAAGAAGCCAAATTGGAATTCAGCGGACATCTGTTATTTGTTATAACATTTCTTACAGCCCTCGTTATAGGCACTCTATCTGGACTTTATCCCGCGCTTTTCCTGGCATCTTTTCATCCCGTCCAAATATTAAGACGTGAACTCCAGTTTAATAACTCTGGAAAATGGCTGAGAAATGGCTCTTTAATTTTTCAATTTGCTGCTTCTGTCGTGCTTATCATCAGCACAATTGTTGTTTATAAACAAATGGCGTTTATTCAAAACAAGGCGTTGGGATTTGATAAAGAGCATATTGTAGTATTACCTCTTTTTACGACTGACCGTTCTCTAAATGAGCGATATCGCGTTATTAAGCAAGAATTTTTGAAACACCCCAATGTGATCTCTGCATCTGCATCCAATTCTACTATCGCCTGGTTTGGTGGCGCATTTCATACAGTCTATCCCGAAGGTTTTCAGGGTAGCGAATGGCAGATGAGGATATTGGGCGTTGACGAAGACTTTATAGACCTGTATGGGATAACACTGTCAAAAGGTCGGAACTTTTCCGTGGAGATTCCAGGTGACGCAACCGATGCTTATATCTTAAATGAAACAGCAGTTGAGCAACTGGGGTGGCAAAATCCGATAGGAAAACAGTTCGAATGGGCATATTGGAAGCGCAAGGGCATTGTGGTTGGTATTGTTGAGGATTTTCATAACCGCTCTCTCAAAGAACCCATCAGGCCAATTGCTCTATGTATGTGGCAACCCAAGTATAATCTTCTCTCTCTAAAAATTAGAGGTGAAAATATCAAAGATACAATGGCTTTTTTGGAGGATCAATGGAGCCGATTTATTCCTGACAAACCATTCCAAGCCGCCTTTTTAGATGAACACCTGAACCAGCTATATCAAAATGACATTAATTTCGGGCGTATATTTGGTGTATTTGCATTGCTCGCCATTTTTATAGCCTGTTTGGGCATGTTGGGCATGGTATCTTATGCTTTAGAAAGAAGAACAAAAGAGCTTGGAATCCGGAAAATTTTAGGGGCTTCGGCCTGGAATATTATTGTCCTGATTTTCTCCGAGTTTTTCGGAATCCTTGTTGTTGCTAATTTATTTGCGTGGTTAATTGCATTTCTTTTAATGGACAATTGGTTGCTTTCATTTGCTTACAGGATCGAACTATCACCTCATGCTTTTGCCCTGGGAACGCTATTTGCAATTGCAATTACTTTTGCAACGGTAGCCTGGCATTTGATACAGGCCGCCTCAAAAAATCCCATTGACGAAATAAGATATGAATAGACAGGGAATCGGGGAAAACGGCATAATAGTGCTGGTTTGACCGCACTTTTTACTGATGAGAGGAAAACAAATATGTGGAATCCGGTTGAGACTCAATTTTACGCCAAACAGAACCCCATTGGCATAATAAACATCGCAGACTTTCAACAAGCGCATACAATCCGAATGTTTGCCGAAGATCTAAACCTGACAGTCAGATTCTATAGAATCGGAACACCGGGTGATTTTCTAAAGGTCATCAGCCGTGAACCTGAATTGCCTCCCTGCATCATTATCTGCGGTCATGGGGATGAGAATGGGATTGTCTTCGGCGATTATATGGAGGGCATTGATACATCAATGCTAAAGGACGAGAGCATGCCGCCAGAATGTATTGCAAAACATGCGAATCTGACTGATCGAATTGTTGTGAATACGTGTTGTGTAGGCGGGACAGACGCAATGGCAAGCGCATTCTTGAAGAGTAATCCGAGATGCTATATAGGCTCTCTGGATTATCAAAATGCCGCGTCAACGACCATCTTCTTGACATTATTTCTGGATCAGTTATTGAAAAAAAAGAAGCCAGCTCTGGAAGCGTGGAATCGGGCAGCCTCTTATGACGATGAGACACGTCATCTTGCTTTTTATGATTCCAATGGACGTCAAAAAATCGAATAAGTTTCATTGCAAACCGAAAACCAAACACTGATGCGACCAATTGTGGGAACTGGTCTCATATTGCATGGCCCTGGCACTAAGAACTTACCAATAATTTGTCAACTTCCACCTACCCCTAATATTGCGGGCAGGTCAGTCAATGAACTGATCTCGTAATCGGCCTTGATCCCGGTGTCATTTATCAGACCTTCGCGATTTAGCCAGACCGTACGCGCTCCGGCTGCACCCCCACCTGCAACATCCTGTTCCAGAGAATCTCCGACGTGTAATAGCTGCTCCAGCGGGCAGCACGCCCTCTGCACGAAAAAAGAAATCGCTGAAATTCGCAAGATCCCCTCCTCTCAGTGTTCATTTTCGGACACCACTGTATCAAAATCGGACACTTTATAAGACGCCAATTTCAGATAATTTTCGTAACCTGTTGTTATATCAATATTTGACTTTTTTGGCATAGTTTTTGCTTAATATTTATTTAAGCAGATCTCATATTGCGTGGCACTAAGGGCTTTCCAATGATTTGTCAACGGAGGTCTCACCATGTGGAAAAATTATCTCACCATAATCATACGAAACATCCGCAATCACAAACTTTATTCACTGATTAACATAGTCGGACTATCGGTCGGCCTGACGAGCTGTGGCCTGATCCTCCTGTGGATACAACATGAGATAAGATTTGATCAACATCATCTCAACGGAGACCGCATTTACAGAGTATTGAGACAGGTAAAAAATAAAACAACCGGGGATTCCTACTTCAGCAATGGCACGCTGGGACCTTTAGGCCCTGCTCTCAAAGCCGACTTCCCCGAAATTGAGGCGATGACCCGAATCTTTACCCGTAATGCGTGGGTTCGGTACAAAGATAAGGGATTCCAAGAGAACTTCTGTGTTGCCGATGATAGTTTTTTCAATGTATTCACATTTCCTTTACTAAAGGGCGATCACCAGGCACTGAAACATCCTTCTTCTGTAGTTGTTACAGAATCCACTGCACAAAAATATTTTGGTAATGAAAATCCTATCGGCAAGGTAATTACTGTAGAAAGTCGCTACACAGGGGGAGATTATGAGATAGTAGGCATCTTGAAAGATTTGCCTCGTCATTCAACACTCCAACTCGACATTCTGACGTTTACAGTTCCTTCTTTACCAATGATGCGAACGGTTTGGGAAATATGGCGTAAATCTTCCTTTCGCCCTGTCAAAACTTATGTATTGCTTTCCAAAGGCACTTCCCCTGCTGATTTAGAGCGTAAATTGCCGGACTTTACCACCCGCTATTTTGATCCTGAAACGCGTGCGAACACAACGTATCACCTGCAACCTTTTCGCCGGATCTATCTCTACTCGTATTCAGACTACGGTATAGCAGGTGGCGGAGACATTACTTATGTCTATTTATTTGCTGCAATCGGTACTCTGATTCTTCTGATCGCTTGTGCGAACTTTATGAATTTGGCAACCGCGCGTTCAGCCAAAAGGGCGAGAGAAGTGGGCATTCGCAAAACCGTCGGCGCACACAAACTTCAATTAATCAACCAATTCTTCAGTGAATCGCTATTCATATCACTCCTATCTTTGCTATTTTCAATTTCACTGATTGAGCTTGTCCTGCCAGCATTCGAACAATTTGTGGGCATAGACTTGCGTTTTGGCGTCTCTGAATTTTTCATAATGATCATCCTTACCGTGCTGATGGGCTTCATCGCTGGAAGCTATCCCGCTTTCTTTTTGTCAAGTTTTCAACCCATACAGGTATTAGGTGGCAAGCACTCACACACCTTAAAAGGTGTTCGCATGCGAGAAGTCCTGATCGTCTTTCAATTCTGTGTGTCTATCGCCCTCATAATTTGCACTGGGGGTGTCTATCAGCAACTGAATTATATCAAAAACAAAAAACTTGGCTTCAACAAAGACATGGTGGTCATGACGCCGCTATTTGCAAGAGACCGCGCCCTCACAAGTAAGTATGAATTGATCAAGCAGGAATTTCTCAAACATCCCAATATTCACCGTGCAGCCGCATCTCAAATCGCACTCGGGTATGACGGAGGACGTGAGCTTGTCATTCCAGAAGGATTTGATGACGAAGAGGTCAGAATGAGACATCTGGCGGTAGATGAGGACTTTTTGGACACATTTGAAATCGATGTGATAGCCGGAAGAAATCTGAATAAGGATATTGCAAGCGACTCTTTCGAAGCGTTCATTCTCAACGAGACGGCTGTTAAAAGACTGGGCTGGAAAGATCCTGTTGGAAAGCAATTTACCTGGCCTCTTACTGGTCGTCGCGGAACAGTAATCGGGGTCGTACGCGATTTTCATCTGCGGTCTCTTCACGAAGAGATAGAACCAATTTTCATTTTTAAATGGCAGGAAAAATGGAATTGGCTGTCAGTCAAAATCGGACGAGAAAACGTCTCATCAACGATGGATTTCATGGCGTCAAAGTGGAAACAATTCATCCCAAACCGACCTTTTGAAAGCTGGTTTCTAAGCGAAAGTCTCGAAGGATTTTATCTAAAGGAAATCAATATATTCAATGTCCTTGAAATCTTCACGCTACTCGCTTCTTTTGTCGCTTGTATGGGACTATTTGGCCTTGCAAATTTCAGTGTTGAACAAAGGATCAAAGAAATTGGAATCCGCAAAGTACTGGGTGCGAATCTCGCAGATATTTTTACATTGCTTTCAAAAGAGTTCCTGAAGTTAATCGCAGTCGCTTATGTATTGGCTCTTCCCCTCGCTTATTATGCCGGGGAGCAATGGCTACAAAATTTTGCATACCGAATAAATCAGAGCATCCTCGTTTTTATTATCGGAGCAGTCTCAGGCATCATTGTCACCCTATTAATCGTGGGCTATCAGGCGGGCAAAGCCTGGTCTGAAGACCCGGTTAAAATGCTCCGTCAAGAGTGACGACCACCCACAACAAAGGAATGAACGCCAATGAGCAGTAAGAAATCCGAACCCAGCAACCAACCTTTACTCGGTTTGAAGCGTGGGGAGCTGCGCGTTTCCCCTTATCGGAAAGAATGGAAACTCTTATTCGAGATAGAAAAGAGGGATATTGAAGAAGCAATAGGAGATTATATCGGGGACATACAGCATGTTGGCAGCACATCAATTATAGGAATGCCTGCCAAGCCAATTCTGGACATTGCAATCGCTGTCAAAGACTTTGAAGAAGCCAGAATATGTATAGAACCACTTTGTAAAATGGGATACACTTTCAAGGGAGAGAACGGCATACCCCGCAGACACTATTTTTTAAAAGGCGAGCCATGCACCCATCACATCCACCTGCTCGAAAAAGATAGTGAAGAATGGAAAAAACTGATCTTATTTCGGGACTATCTGAGATCGAATCAAAAGACTGCCGAAGAATACAAAGAACTGAAACGCAATCTATCTGAAAAACTTCGAGGAGACCGAAAAGCCTATCAGGCCGCAAAGACCGATTTTGTTGCGGCAGTCATACGAAAAAGCCGTCTAATCCCCCGCCCCTGAAGGCCGCACATACAACGCCTCGAATCGATCCCTTGCCTCCCACCCCAACAACCGCTTCGCCTTATCGGGCCGATACTTATCGTGCGGCAGCCGCGCACAAATAAAAAAATTCTCATAAGGCGACGGCATCTCGGGCGCTCGCAGCCCGCACAAAAACGCCGTACCCGTATCCTCCCACGACGTCGTATAAGGATGTGCGCCGCGCCCATATTCTTCGGGCAACACCTCTCCTGGACGAAACTGCGTATAAACAAATGCAAGCACCTCCAGACCCTCGCGCTCGGCAAAAACGCGTGTCACCTGCCCACCCAGATACTTGGTCAGCGCGTAGAGATCATCGCCTGGATGCAGCGGGATATCGGCATCCAATTGAAAATCGTGCCAATAATCGGCATTGTGATCCAGCGAAGTGTGAAAAGGTCCCGTGTGAATCAGCCGCTTAATCCCACATGCCACACAGGCTTTTGCCACATTGTATGCACCCACCATATTCACCTGAAAAGCCAGCACCGGATGCGGCCGAATCACAGACACATTGATCGCCGCATCCATACCCTCGCACGCGGCCAGCACCTGCTCGTAATCCGTAATATCCACAACCCGATTCTCGTGCGGCGGACCCAACACCTCTGGAACCGGCGCCCGGGAACTCTGCGGCGGCGAAACCGCGATCTCCGTCATCGGCCGAAGATCGGTCACCCGCAAAGTATAGTGGTCTTTAAGCGCAGAAATCGCCGCTGCGCCCACCGGACCACCCGCCCCAAACAACACCACATTGCCCTCATTTACAGTCGCCATAATATTTCCCCTCAAGCAAAACGCCCACTCGACGCCACATGCGCCAGCGACCAGTGGTGCCCTTCGCGCTCGGCTATAAGCGCATCGCGCACCGCCGCCACCGCATCCGCCGCCATCGTCTCCACACCCGGCGCACCAAGGCGCAAACAACGCACCTCGATCTGACCCGTACGGGCAATCTCTCGCCCCACCAACTCTGCCATAAACGGTGCCAGCGCCTCAGCCTCAGCGCGCGGTATCGCATTCCACCGCGGATCAACGATATATTCCTCTGGATAATCCCGCACCAAATCCAGACAACTCAACAGCACCACCTTCTCAACACCGGCGGCACAGGCCGACGTCAGCGCCACATAAGTACCCCGCGCCGCTACATCGAGCAGAACCTGTTCGCTATCCCCTATCGGATCGCTGCCCGCCGCGTACACAACAGCCTCTACGCCCGCCAGCACCGGATCCACTGACTCCCGCTGGAGCAAATCGACCTGTCGGTATCCGGCCATATCACGGACATCTTCCGAACCGATCGCCACCACCTCAAAACCCGCACCCAACCCCGTCGCCAGCAACGCACCCCAGGGACGGTCTGCGCCAATCACTGCCACATTCATAATATCTCCTCCTTGATTGTCCCGCAATATACGCGATACGCTCCGCGGAACGCAACCTTCAAAAAGCGCGAACATCTATTTGGCTTGCACCTGCATGTCAAAGGCTATATTTTGCCATCAACTAAACCCCATCACCCACCATCTATTCTTTCAAGGAGAACCCGGACATGGACCGCGAATCTATGACCAATGAAGAGAATTACTTCTTTGACACCGAAGGCTATATCATCGTCCCCGGTGCCCTCACCTCGAAAGAAGTCGATACCCTCAACAACACCCTCGACGACGCCGGACCCACCGATAATCTCTTGACACTATCCGCTCCGCTGCGGGACCCCTTCCGCGACCTTCTGGTCCATCCCGTACTGGTCTGGTACCTCAACCAGATCTGTGGCCACGGCTTTCGCCTGGACAGAGCACCCCGCCTGATCGGAGAAGCCGCTGACGACGATCCCAATGCCCCGCTACATGGCAACAACGAACCCAGAGACACGGCCCGGGCTTACTATTTTCAGAACCACTACCGCGTCTGCCACGGCGTACGCGTCATTTGGGCACTCTGCGATGTCAACGCGGACGACGGCGGCGTGGTCCTGGTTCCAGCCAGCCACAAAAGCAATGTAGAAGCACCCGAAGACCTCCTCACAGGTGCAGACGACATGGACCTGGTCGAACAACCCGTACTCAAAGCTGGCGACCTGCTCATCATTGGCGGCACCACCCTTCAGGGCCTCCGCCCCTGGAAAGGGCACAATCCACAGCGTCTCATCGCCTGCGAATATGCCAACCGCGCTGTCCTGCAATCAAATGGGCCAGGAGCAAAAATAGAACCCAGACCGGAATGGATGGCCAATCTGCCGCCCGAACATGTGGCCGTCCTCTCCAACCCCGGATACAAAGACACCACCGACCCGCCGCCAACCCTCAATACCGATGGCAAAAAGACCTGGCTGGAAAAATCGCCGGACATTATACACCCCTCGTTTTACAAACCCGACCCCGACGCTGGCATTGACCACAAAGAACTCTACTTCTGGGATCTCACCGGCTACCTCATCGTGCGCAATGTTATGGACGAAGAATGGCTGGCACGGGCCAACGAAGCCATCGACAAATTTTCCGATCGCATTGTCGTGGGCGAAGAACTCGCCCGGGGATCCAAAAGCCTCCGGGGCACCGGACGCCCCACCCTCAGCGGCCTTCTCCACCTGCCCGAACCCTATTGCGATCCCTTCCGCAAAATGCTCATCCACCCGGCCGTCATCGGCCGCCTCAACTGGATGATGGGCAGCGGATACCGGTGCAACGGGGCCACCGCCTTCTGTTCGGTCAAAGGCTCTACCGGGCACTCCCTCCACGGCGGCAACGAACCCCTCATACCCTCCCGAAGCTACGTCTTCCAGAACGGCCGCAGCCATGCCGAATTTGTCCGCGCTGTCTGGCAATTGCACGACACAACCCCTGGCGGTGGTGGGTTCGTCTGCGTCCCGGGAAGCCACAAAGCCTATTATCGCATGCCCGAAGGCATCCGCACCAGCGACGACGACATGGGCGCCATCCGCCAACCGGTCCCAAAAGCCGGCGACATCCTCTTCTTTATGGACACCGTCCTCACCCACGGCGCCTGGCCCTGGAAATCCGACATCAGCCGCCGGTCCATCTTCTTCAGTTACTATTCCCGCCACCACTCCTACCGCGGCGGCGTCATCGAACCCGAAGACCGCTGGGGAGAAGATATAGTCGAAGGCATGACCGAAGCCCAATTTGCCGTCATGCGCGGTTCCACCCGTGATGCCCCCCGGGGCAGAAACACGCCGCGCCTCGTTGTAGAAAACGGCCAGCTAAGTGTCTCCTATGACGCCAGGGGAGACCGTTATGAATACCCGGTGCGAAAACCGGGCGATAAGAGAAAATAAAACACGCGACACACCCCAAAGGACCTCACCATGCCCAGCATACCCTGGCGGCCAAGAGTCATCCTTCCCGGCCGCAACTTCCGCCTGCCCGTCCAAGCAACCGGCGACAACATCGCCCTCACAGCCGACCACTTTGAAACCATCGCAACCCGATGGTGCGAGCGGGACACCGCACGCTACTACTACCTGCGATCTCCTCAAAAACAGGGCGACTACACCCTCATCGCAACACACAACGGCAACACCGCAAAAGCCACCATCCAGGTCCGCACCCTGGACAACCTGCGCCAGCCCCACACCTACAACGGCGCGCAATGGCCCCGCCGATGGCCTCTGGGACAAAACTACCAGCTCACCAAAACCCGACAAACCCTGCAAGATGACCCCAGATCGGAACACATCAACGAAAAAACCCTCGCCTGGTGGTCATCCCAACCCGACCATATCCTCTGGTCGCAACTACCGCCAGCGGAACTACCCAAAGCGCACTTTGCCAACTGCCATCAGGGCTGCCCAAACTGCGGCACCGCCATCTTCAAATACAGCGGCTTCTATCCCTGGGAACGCAACCACCTGCCCTGTGATTTCAAATCGAAATGCCCCCACTGCGCCTTCGTCTATCCCAGCAATGACCTTACAAAAGAAGACTATATATCAGGCCAACACGCAGACGACGGATACGGCTACTTCGACGCAGAGGGCCACATCTACCTCTTTGCCGCCACCTATCACCGCGACCAGTGCCGCGCCTATCACGCCGGCATCAACGCACTCACAGACAGCCTCCGCGCTGGCGACCGCGACGAAGAACGCACGCGCAAACTCGGCCTCATGCTCCTGCGCTATGCCACAGAAGAACTCTACCTCGCCGCGGTCCCCCAGTTCCGCTACGGACCCTCAAAAAGCGTAGAAGAACCCTGGGAATGGGGACAGCCGGACTGGGCAGAAGAAACCGACCCCGTTGCCGCCCTGAGCAGAAAAGGCAGCATCCGCTACAGCATCGACACCCCCTACCTCATCGAAAGCCTAGCCCTGGCTTATGACACAGCCTGGCCCTTCTTGAAAGAAGACACACAACTCGTCGAACGCGCCCAGGCGTTCGGCCTATCCCTGCAAAGCCCTGAAGACACCTGCCTACTCATCGAAGAAATGCTCGCCGCCCTCCTGCAGGTCACCCTGGATCGAGGCGCAGGCAGCAACCTACCGCGCGAAAGCCAGGGCGTACTCATATTGCTGCGCTGCCTGGATCGCGCCGACGCCCAGAACGTCATGGACTGGGTCTATGACGAAGGACCCGACACCCTGCGCGTCTTCACCACCAATGACATCTTGCCCGACGGCACACCCCAAGAATCCACGGGCGGGTACAACGCCATTCACAGCGACGGCCTCTTCGACCTGGAATACGACCTCCGCAACCTCCGCATCCAGCAACCCGAAGCCTACCCGGAATCCCTGTACCCCTCGCTATTCAACGACCCACGAGGTGCGCGCGTCCCACAGGCACTGTGCGAAATCACCATGATCGGAAAATCCTACTTCCAATTCGGCGACGGCTCTGCCCCCGGTTCCGCTGGCATCCAGACAGAAGACTCAATCCGCCTGGAAAACGACCTCTATCACGCACCCATGAACCCCAGCGTACTGGAACGCGCCATAGCCTTCACTAACGACCCACACATCAAAGAAATCCAATCCGCCGTAAAAAACAAACAACACCGCGCAATCGGTCCCACCATCCTCGACAGCGTCGGCATTGCCATCTTGCGCACACCCGAAGCCCCCGAACGAGCCGCCGTGGGCATAGCCTATGGCGACACCATGCACCACCGCCACCGAGACCTCCTGGACGTCCAACTCTTCGCCTTCGACCGTCCCTTTCTCACAGACCTCGGCTATCCCCAATCCTGGGCAAGCACATCGCTTTGGGAAGCTCATTGGGCAACCCACAACACCGTCTGGGCAGACCTGCCACCCGGCGAACCCACCAGCGCGGGCCGTGGCCGCCTTGTCCGCGCCCTCTTCACCGACGGCATCCAGATCCTCGACATCGGAGCTACTCGCTGGGCACTCGACCCATCCGGCGGATGGCGCAAACTCGATATCACCTTCCGCCGCCTCATCGCCCTGATCGAAACCGACGACGAAGGCATCGCCCTCCTCGACCTCTCGCGCATCGCGGGCGGCGCAGAACACTGGCGCACCTGTCGCGGTCTGGAAGGCATATTCCAAACCGACAATGTGGATCTCAAACCCCAACCCGGCACAGTCGCCGGCCCGCACATCCAGCGCACCCAAACAGACAATCTGCCCCACCCGGACCACACCGCCCTCGCCTATATGGACAACGTAACAACCGCCCAGGCACCACCGACCTTCCAGGGCACCTGGCAATCGCAAATCGAACCAGCCGTACACCTGGACCTCCATCAACTCAACACCTCTCCAAACACCCGGATCGTCAACGCCCGTGCGGCACAGGCCATGGGCAAACCCGAAGAATCCAACTACCTCTACCATCCCCTGCTCTGGCGTCGCGCGCCTGACAACGACACCACCTGCATCGACCTCGTCTTTGAACCCCACATCGGCAACCCCACCATCGCCAATACTAACGCCATACCATCGCACAACCCCACAGCCGCTGGCATCCACCTCACCACCGCAAAAGGCAAACAAATCGCCCTGTACTGGGCACCCAATGCCAACCCGAATGACAAAACCCAATTCGAAAATGGCGTCGCCCTCACAGGTGCCCTCGCAGTCGTCGCAGACGGCCAAATCTCCACCATGGGTGCAACCGCCTTTCAAACCGCGGCAACAACCCTCACAAATCCCCGCGCACAACAAACTGGCCGAATCATCGCCCTCAACCGGGACACCTGCTCCATCGACATCGAGGGCCTGCAAGGCATCGCCGCGGGTGACCGCATCACCATCAACCCGGACGGCCGCGCACACAGCTATCGCATCGAAGCCACCGAACAACTCGACGCCCACATCCAACGCCTCACTCTGGACGTCACCTCAATCCTGGGACGCGCAAAAGTCATCACCATCGAAAACAACAAAATCGACCTTGGCTTTCACATCATGGCAAAATCCGGCAACCTCCACGGCACGCGACTCCAAACCGAAACCAGCGACGACTGGGCCGTTATTGCAAACGCCCAAAACGCGGGCACCTGGCCCCCCGGGAAAATACGCACCACCATCTACATCGACCCGAACAATAACAAACTCCAAAACCTATCGCCCGGCACCTGGGTAAAGGTCGTCGATTACGCAATTGGCGACCCTGTCCTCTTTGAACCCCTGTGCAGGGGATAGTTGGATAATTACCCGTTGTTTTTTATATTGAAAAGCGGTGAGGTATAAAGGGGCTCTTTATCGTCTTGTATCTCTGTGCGTGAACTGGCCTGAGAGACGGCCAGTTGTACCCCGTTCCGTGTCTTTGTGTGAGTTCCCTCACCTTAAAAGAAAGGAATCGCAATGACCGTTGAAACACTACCCTTAACAGAAAATCAAATTGACCAATACCATCGAGACGGTTTTATACTGGCCTCGGGATTAATCCCCGAGGCTATTGCACGCACGGGCGAAGCCACAATGTGGGAAGTCATGAGCATGGACCCTGACGACCCGGGAACCTGGGACAACTTTTCGGACGAAGCGATTGCATCCACGCTACAGGCCGGATTTAAACCCCGATCGAAATTATTCCAGTTTTTCAGCAACCAACACCCCGACCTCCTCGCATGTTACACACCCGAAATGATGGCTGCAATGGCGCAATTAACCGGGGAAAGTGTAGATCTCTTTCATCCACCAGACGGCACACTCATTCAAAACGTCTTTCCCTCAAATGAAGCATGGGCGTGGCAAGGGGCGCATTTTGACGGTGGTGTAAAAGCCAAAATGCACAAAACACTCCCCGGCCCATTCATCATCAACTCCATCATATATCTCAACGACATTGAAAAACACGGCGGGGGAACAGTCGCGTGGCCCGGATCCCACAAACCCATTCGCGCACTGGCAGAATCCGACCCCGAAAAATACGAATACATGTGGCGGCTATCACAGGACCTGCACACCGTCGATATCGGCGACCCCGTAGAACTGGAGCCAAAATGCGGCGACATACTATTCTTCGCTCACTTCTGCGTCCACGCCGCCACCAATAACGTGCGCGACATGCCCCGCCTGGCACTGCGAAGCCGGTGGTAAATGGAGATCTCAATTGGCTCTTTCTTCTGCTCAGGAGGCAATACATCCAGCAACTGAACCGAAGCTGATATCGTGGAAAGTCGTAGTCGCGGGCCTGCTGTTAATCGTCGCATCGGATTACTACATCAACTGGTCCACCGTGATCTTGCGGGCGTCGAAGAACAACAAAGCCCTATTCCCAATGGGCCTGTTCTTTCCATTTGTGATGCTGGTAGGTACCAACCTGCTACTCAGATGGGTAAAACCGCGGTGGGCACTGAACCGGGGCCAACTATGCGTAGCCCTGGGCATGGGACTGATCGGCTCCCTATTCCCATTCTATGGCCTGGCATCCTACGTCGTCGGCACAATTGCCGCACCCTATTATTTCGCCACCCCGGAAAACGGCTGGGCAGAACTTCTGCACCCCAACATGGTCTCCTGGCTGGTCATGAACAACGAAGACAAAGCCGTGACCCATTTCTACGATGGCCTGCCCCCGGGCCATACCATACCCTGGGGATCCTGGGCAGTACCGGTATTCTGGTGGATGACCTTTGTAGCTGCAGCGGCCTGCGTGGCCCTCTGCCTGATGGTAATACTGCGAAAACAGTGGGTAGAAAACGAACGCCTGGAATTTCCGCTCATGGAAGTGGGTATGCAGGTGGCTCAGGTAGATAAGCGCAATGGGGGAATGCCCTCCTTGCTCAACCAACCGCTCTTCCGCGTTGGTTTCTGGGTCGGGATCTTTGCAGTATTCTGGAACATCATCTCGTATTTTTACCCCTTAATACCGGGACTGCCAACCACGCACACCGAAGGGCAATGGTTCCGTTGGCTGGAAGGTGCCAAACCCTTCTGGGTACAAATCAGCATTTACGTCATAGGTTTTGCCTATTTTGCACGAGTCGAAACCCTGTTCAGCTTCTGGTTATTCTTTCTCTTCACAGAAATTGAAGTCTCGACCTTTGACCGCCTGGGAATCGCGGCAGGGCACGGAGGTGGCGAAGCCGTACGGTCACAAAATTTCGGAGTACTATGCGCCTATGTCATGTTCGGACTATGGATGGCGCGTGGACATCTGAAAACCGTATTTCGAAAAGTCTTCAAAAATGCCTCCGACGTAGATGATTCTCAAGAAGTGATATCCTACCGCGCGGCAGTAATCGCCCTCATAGCATCCTTGCTGTACATGGTAGCGTGGCTACACACAGCGGGCATGGAAATCCGAGTCGTCGTCCTGTACCTGTTTTTCACCGCAGTCGCCTACATCGGAATGGCCCGATTCGCCGCAGAACTGGGACTGCCTTATGGAGATATCGCCTACCATTCAATTACCTGGACCCCACTCCACATCATGGGCGGGCAAACAGTAACCGCATCCACATTGACATGCCAGGGCTATCTCTGGGCCATGTTCGGAAAAACCCGGGGATTTCTGGGACCCCCAATCGCGCAAATGCTCAAATTGACCACACCGCTGCGGGTCGAGCGGGGGCGTCTATTCGGCGTAATCGTCCTCGCCGTAGTAGCCGGCGCGACATTTGCAATACTCCATGCCATATACATGGGCTATTCCGGCGGCGGCTTCAACCTCAGAGCCGCGTGGAACCTGTTGATCGGACCGCAGCGCTCCTACGACGCATCCGTAACCTGGATACGCAACCCGGAAGCACCCGATGTAGAACGCATGTTATTCATGGGATCTGGCGTATTGATCACCGCCGTACTCACCTATTTGAAATACCGCTTCGTACACCTGCCCCTCCATCCCGTAGCCCTCATGCTACAGGGCACCTATATGGCGCAGAAAACCGTATTTTCCGTATTTCTCATCTGGATCTACAAAGCGACCATACTAAAAATAGGTGGCGTGCGCCTCTACAGAAAAGGACAGCCATTCTTCATCGGCCTGCTAATCGGATATGCCATAGCGACATTTGCATCCTGCGTGATAGACAGCATCTTCTTCTTTGGACAGGGACACCTGGTACATGGATTTTAAAAGGAACTATTTAATGGCAACTATTGACACCAGAACACATGCCTTAACCTCCGAAGAACGCGAGGCTTACGCAAAAGACGGATTCTTCATCCGACCAAAAGCCTTCGATCCCTACGAAATCGACGCACTGCGCGACAGAATCGAAGACCTCGTAGAACTCATCGAAACCTCAGACGTATTGCCAGAAAAACAGAAACAAGCAATTCTGAAACGCAATATTGGAGCCGAAGCGACTTCTGGGCCTGCATCGTTAAACAGTATAACGCGACTTCACCGGTTCAGCGCACTGGTGCGATCCCACATCCGCGACCCGAGGCGACTGGACGCAGTCACCCAGATCGTAGGATCGGATTTATTCTGTCCCAACGATCTGTACTTCTTCAAACCCCCGGGCACCGGGCGGCCCATCGCGTGGCACCAGGACTCCTGGTACTTCCGAAACACGTACGTTAGCAGCATAGGCGACGCCATAGAGCAAGCCTCCATAGGAACCTGGCTGGCACTGGATGATGCAGACGAAGAAAACGGATGCTTATGGGTAATCCCCGGCAGCCACCGCCTGGGCGTAGTAGATCACAGCCAGGTCGAAAGCGATGAGTATTTATTGCAAAAAAGATTGACCGTATCCGACGAAATGGAAGAACGAGCAACACCAGTAGAAGTACCAAAGGGCGCACTCGTATTTTTCAACAACGCCCTGTTTCACCGCAGCACACCCAACAGATCAGACAGATTTCGGCGAGCCTATATCGTACACTATATGAAAGCAACCATTCAGCACACCAACACCAGGAACATGCAAAGGATCGCCGAAGACACGAAGCACTGGGGCACGCATGAAATGTACATCTGCGGAATGCCCGGAACCGTACAAACAACGCCCAAAAAAGAAAACCTGAACTGGGATAATGCCCTGGGCCGAACACTGACAGAAAACGACATTCAGATCAAAAGGAAACAAAATGCCTGATAAACGCCCCAACATCCTCTACATCATGACCGACGACCATGGAACCGGTGCCCTGAGTTGCTATGGCAGCCAGATCAACCACACCCCCAACATGGACCGCATTGCCAACGGAGGAATGCGCCTGGACAATTGTTACGTAACCTACTCCTTGTGCTCGCCCAGCCGCGCCTCCATCTTAACCGGAAAATACGCACATCTCCACGGGCAAACATCGATCGGTGGAAATATCTTTGACGGCACACAACAAACATTCCCCCGCCTATTACAGAACGCGGGATATCAAACAGCAATCATCGGAAAATGGCACCTGCACAGCATACCAACGGGCTTTGATCACTACAGCGTCATGTGGAATCAAGGCTCTTATTTTGACCCCAGATTTATCGAACCCGGCGAACACGGTCCCGTATGGAAAGAAAGCCGGGGATATTCGACGGACCTGGTAACCGACAAATGCCTGAATTGGCTCAAAGGGCGAAACCCCGAAAAACCCTTCATGCTCCTGTGTCATTTTAAGTCCCCCCATTACAACTGGGAGCCGGACGAAAAACACAAAACAATGTACCAGGATGAAACAATTCCCGAACCAGAGACATTTAACCACAACTTTGGAGACAGCCCGGTACCTCCCGAAGCATTGCAAGTCAAGCTGGAAACCGTACACGAACAATGGAATATCACGCACTGGGACGCCATGCCCGAAGGGTTATCCATGCAGCAACAAAAACACAGAAACTACCAGTACTTCATCAAAGACTACCTCCGCTGCGTAGCATCGGTAGATGACAATATCGGGCGGCTCCTCGACTACCTCGACGAACAGGACCTCGTCGAAAATACGATTGTAGCATATACCTCAGACAACGGGATGTTTCAGGGCGAACACGGCTGGGTCGATAAAAAAATGATGTACGAAGAAAGCCTGCGGGTACCATTCTTGATCCGGTACCCCAGAAAAATCGCAGCGGGAACCCACACAAATGACATGGTCATCAACCTCGACTATGCACCGACCTTTTTGGAATACGCCGGGCATCCCATCCCCGCGGACATCCAGGGAAGAAGCCTGGTATCCCTCTTGAGAGGACACACACCAGAAGATTGGCGAACCGCGTTCTATTACCAGCATTTCGACATCCACCCCGACGGCGAACTGGCAAATTGCGGCGTACGCACCAAAAATTTCAAACTCATCTGGTACAACCACAACTACGACCACTACCAGCTCTTCGACACCCAAAAAGATCCCAGCGAAACCCGGGACGTATCCGAAGACCTTGAATACGCCTCAACAGTATCCGAAATGAAAGCCTTGCTGCAAGAAGAACGCGAAAAAGCGGGCTTAACAGACGAAATAGAACAACAGATCTTCAACAGCGATAACATACCTCAGGCGCGCAAGCAAATGAATGCATTACTGCAAACGATAGATGCCAATACCGCAAAGGAAAAACAATGAAAAACGCCAAACTCCGCTACAGACAGGTACACCTGGACTTTCACACCTCTGAACACTGCCCGAATGTCGGTGGCAAATTTGACGAAGACCAGTTCATCGGCGCCCTGAAAAAAGGACACGTCAATTCCGTAACCATCTTTGCACAATGTCATCACGGCTGGTGTTATTACCCCACAAAAACGGATATGAGGCATCCCAACCTGCAAACCGACCTCGTTGGACGCATGCAGGCCGCCGCCAAAAAAGCCGACATCAACATGCCCGTCTATATCACCGTACAATGGCAGGAAAAAGCGGCCCGCGAACACCCCGAATGGCGCGTCAGGCGACCCGATGGGGGCTATGTGGGACGGCCAACCATGCACCCTCATACCCCCCTGCCACACGGCGGATGGTATCGCCTGTGTTGCAACACACCTTATCTGGACGCGAGTGTCCTGCCCGTACTGACAGAAGTAATGGACATGTACAATCCCTCTGGCATATTTCTCGACATCACCGGGGAAGAAATCTGCACCTGTGATTGGTGTATCGCCAGCATGCACGAAAAGGGACTCGACCCCAACAACGCTGGAGATCGGATTATCCACTCACAAGATGTGTACAAAGATTATCTGTCCAAAACCACGGACATCATCTGGAGCCGAAATCCCGACGCCACAATTTATCACAACGGAAGCGACAAAAAGGGTCGCCATGACCTCTACCCCTACTGGTCGCACCACGAAATTGAATCCCTGCCAACCGGCATGTGGGGATACAACCACTTCCCGACAAACGCGCGCTACTTCACAAATCTGCCCGACTGCAACGCAATCGCACAAACGGGCAAATTCCATCGCATGTGGGGTGAATTTGGCGGCTTCAAAAATCCAGTTGCATTGGAATACGAAGTAGGACAAATCATCTCATTAAATTGCCGCTGTATGGTAGGCGATCAACTCCATCCAGAAGGTGAAATGGACGAAGAAACCTATCGCATCATAGGCGAAGCGTACAAACGCGTTGAAGAACGCGAACCCTGGCTGGAAGGTGCCGAACACGTGGTAGATGTGGCGGTCCTCGCACCCTCGGGAGTACACAAAAACAGAGATCTGGAAGACAGCGAAGTCGGCGCCGGACTCATGCTCATGGAAAACCACATCCCATTCTTAATGCTCGACGAAACAATGGACCTATCCCCCTACCAGCTACTGATTCTACCAGATAGCGTGCGCGTGGATAACGCACTAAAAGCAAAAATCGACGCCTTTCTGGCAAATGGCGGAAAATTATTATCGTCCGGCGAAAGCGGCCTGGACCCTGCGGGAAATGGTTTTGCGTATGACATCGGCGCGGAATATACTGGACCCTCGCCCAATGATATAGAATACGTAGTCGTCGGAGACGCCATCGCCTCAAATTTGGTACGCACCCCATTCCTCGTCTATGAATCCGGCGTAACCACAAAAGTGACAGATGGCGAAATACTCGCAACCGCGTGGAAACCGTATTTTAACCGCACCTACGGAAAATTCTGCTCCCACCGAAACACCCCTTATGAAGGCGACGCGGGTTGGCCCTCGGTCATCCGCAAAGGCAACATCATACACATCGCACAACCCATCTTCAGAGTCTATGACGACCAGGGCATGCAATTGCACCGCGACCTGGTAAAAAACTGTATTGACCTGCTTTATGACGACCCCTTATTGCAGGTCTCCCTGCCATCGTGCGGTCGCGTAAACATAACCCGTCAACCCCAGGAAGGAAACCGGCTAATCCTGCATCTCATGTACGCCAACCCCATCAAACGGGGCGATACAAATGTAATAGAAGACATTATTCCGCTATACAATATTGCAGTCTCCCTGAAAGCGGACCGCGACATATCTCGCGTATATCTCGCACCCGAAAACGAGGACATTGAATTTGCAGTAGCGAACGGGCGCGTATCATTTACCGTGCCCAAGGTCGAAATGAATCAGATTGTAGTGATTGAATAATGCCAAAAGAAAGGAGTCTCTCATGGCAGAAACAAAAAAAATCGTCCGGTCGGAACCCTTTGTAATCAACAAAAACATGGGCAGCCCGATGGCGATATCCGCCAGAGACCTCACGCCAAAAAATGCGGATGGTCTCCCAGTAGTCTTGCCAACGGAAAAACAAAAATACGACTTTGATCGCAATGGGTGGCTCTTGATCCCCGGCGTACTCTCAAAAGACGAATGCGACGAAATGCGGACCTTTGCCGAGCGATTGGCCAAAGACCCCGAAAGCATACCCGAACACGAACGCTGTCCACTTGGGGGACCATTGCAAAAATTGGCCGACCACCCCGTTATCGTCGGCTTTATGAACGAATTCGTGGCATATCCGCCACTCGCCAACGACGAGCGATACGGATTCAGACTGGAAACATCCCACCTGTTTTACCGCGATGCTGAAACACCCGGAAGATTTAGTCCACATAATGGCAATGGCCTGTTTCGCATGCCCTGGGACTCCCACTTTTACCGTTGCATCCCCGGCAAAGCGTGGAGCGGACTAACGCGCGTCGTATGGGAATTTAACCCCGTCAAAAAAGGGCAGGGCAGCACATTATTTGTAAGCGGCAGCCACAAAGCCGCTTATCCAGCACCCGAAACCGTCCGCGACCCCGAATCAACCATGTGGGAAACATATAGCTGCCCACCCGGATCTCTGTTATTCTTCACCGAAGCAATCACGCACAGCGCACATCCCTGGACCAATACCGAAAACAATCGCCTCGCCGTATTCAACCTCTACAATATCGTCGCGAGCCGATGGCATTCGTGGTTGCCCCCCGAAAAACTCATCGAAGCCATGCCACCCCTCAGACAAACGCTCTTCAGCGAACCGTACAACGAAAAAGTGGATACATTCTTCCCGCGCACAACGGCGTATATGGACGGGTAATTGAACAGGAGACCAACATGGACAGCAACGGAACAGTAACACCTTATATCATCGACAAAAATCTGGGCAGCCCAATGGACGACTACTCAGATACATTGGCAAAGAAAAATGGCGACGGATTAGACATCATCGAACCGACCGCAGAGCAGAAATACCGGTTCGACAAAGACGGGTGGCTCTTAGTCCCCGGCGTATTGAGCGAACAGGACATCAAAGAAATGCGGGAATATTGTATTCAACTGCACTTCGATCCCCAATCGCTCCCCGAACACGAACGCACCCCACTGGCAGGTCCCACACAGAAATTGATAGATCACCCTCTCGTAGTCGGCATGTTAAACGAATTCATGGCCAATCCCCGCTTATCAAGCCCCAACTGTTATGGATTCAGTCTGGCCGCCAATGGACTCTGGTATAGAACCGCACCCAATCGGCGAAATGAAGGCAAAAGAGAAGCCCGCCAGTTTAGTCCGCACAATGGCAATGGACTATATCGCCTGCCCGGCGACGCGCACTATTACAACGCCTTCCCCGGCAAAGCCAACAGCCCGCATACCCGCGTGATCTGGGAATTGAACCCCGTCAAACACAAACAGGGCGGCACACTCCTCGTAACGGGCAGCCACAAAGCTGTGTACACCGCGCCCGACGAAATACAAGACCCCGACTCCAGCATCTGGACGACCTATTCATGTCCGGCAGGCTCAGTCCTGTTTTTCGCAGAAGCAACAACACATAGCGCGCATCCGTGGACCAATGAAGAAAACGACCGCATTGCCATTGCCAACCTCTACAACTTCGTAGATGGCGGTCACGCCAGACTATTGCGACCCGATCCCCGCATCCTGAACGCCATGCCCCCAATTCGCCAGACCCTGTTCAGAGAGCGATATGCCGGTCAAAATGTCGTCAGGTGAGAAAATCATGGCCAAGAACCGACCAAATATCCTGTTCATAATGACCGATGAGCAGCGATTTGACCATCTGGGAAGTGTAAACCCCGCGGTAAAAACACCGCATCTGGATGCCCTGGCCAATGACGGCGTTCTATTCACCCGGGCATATACGCCTAATCCATCCTGCGTACCTGCGCGGGCGGGAATATTCACGGGGAAATATCCGCATCAGTGCGCGGCACCCACCTTTATCACCTATTTGCCAGCGCACGAAAAGACATTCATGAGTTATCTACAGGAAGCGGGATATTACACAGCAGTAATTGGAAAACAGCACTTTGGCGAATCGAAAATTGAACGGGGTTATAACTACGAAGATATTATAGACAGCCACAGCCCCGCACCTCAGAATCCAAACCGCAACTCCTATAACCAGTGGCTATGGGACTCTGGATTTAAGCACCGCAGTGAATTAATTCAGGGAAATCCCGACATCAGAAGATATTCGGAATGGAAAGCGGACCCAAAATACCACGTCGATCACTACGTAGGTGACCGGGGCCGCGAATGGATTGAAAGCAGCATGCCCGAAGATCACCCCTGGTTTTGCTGGATCTCATTCCCAGGACCACACGGCCCCATTGACTGTGGCAATCTTCCTCAGGCCGACCTGTACGACCCGGCAGACATCGACATGCCAGAAACGAATTTTGAGATGCTGGCACAAAAACCGCCGCACAACTCACTTCGCGGCGGCCCCGAGCGCCAACAGCCTTTTACAAACGATGAAATACGCAAACTTAGGCACGCTTATTACGCAAACGTAACACTCATAGATGAAAAAATCGGCGCAATCGTACAAGCATTAAAAAATAGTGACACCTATGACAACACCCTCATATTCTTCACCAGCGACCACGGCGATTTCATGGGCGACTTCCAACTCATGGCAAAAGGGCAAAACATAATGGAAGTGCTCATGCGCATACCCTTTGTAATCAAACCCCCCAAAGGCGGCGTACGCGGAAAAGTAGAATCATCTCTAATCTCGGCAATTGATATTGCAGCCACCTGTCTGACCGTAGCAGGCGCAGAAGTGCCCGAACACATGGCATCACGCGACCTCTCGCATTATTGGTCCTATGCGGAAGACCTGGACGACCGGGACGAATTGTACATGGAAGCATCGGGCATTCGGTGCTTGCGCACCCGGCGTTGGAAAATAGGGCATTATTGGAACAAACCCTATGGCGAACTCTACGACCTGAAAAATGACCCGTGGGAAAAAGAAAACCTGTGGGACCGCCAGGATATAGCAGAATTAAAATCCAAATTGCAGAAACGCTTACTGGACAAACTGATCGAACTGAGTCCGCGGTCTTATATCGCGTGGAATCACGGCGCACCTGAATTATGAGGAATTCATTATGAACGGATATCGGATAGGAATTGTAGGGTGTGGTGGGATAGCGCATCGGCACATTGCGGGATATCGGAAAGTCGCACACGACCTGGGAGAAGTCGTCGCAGGATGCGATATAGACAAAGAGCAACTGAATGGATATTGTGACCAATACGACATACCCAATCGCTTTACAAATGCGGCGGAAATGATCGCATCGGGAGAAGTCGATGTCATCAGCCTGTTAACACCCCCTGCTGTGCGCCATGACGTAATCTTCCCCGCAATTGAAAAAGGAATCCATCTCCTTGTCGAAAAACCATTCGGCGAAACATTGTGCGATGCAGTCTCCTTTGTCGAAGCAGCGGAAAAAGCAGGCGTAACCCTGGCGGTAAACCACCAACTGGGATTCATGGAAGACGTCGTCGCAATGCGCAACATCGTCAATTCGGGTGATATTGGCGACGTACGTTATATATCGCACGACGAACTAAAAAATCGGACGCGAGTGCGCGGGTGGCGAAGCCGGGAGCAACGCCTGGAAATCAGTATCTTTAGCATCCACCTCATCGACCGCATCCGCACATTGGCTGGCAGCCCACCCCAAAGCGTATCAGCCGTAACCCGCCATTGGAATCCAGACGTCAAAGGCGAAACCTTTACCAGTCTAACAGTACAATTTGAAAATGGCGTCGTCGGCACCATGATATCCAACTGGCATGGCTTAACCCTATCGGAATGTCGATTGCGCATAGACGCCACAAAAGGCTCGGCACTATCCGTCAAAAAAGTTGTACTTGACGACACAGCCACATTGCACATCCATCCCCTGAACGGAAAAAAGGAAACACGCGAATTCAATCGCGAAGGGGCTTTTGCACACGCAATGGGTGAAAGCATGAATCACCTGATGGACTCTGCCCGGCGCGGCACAGAACCCATGCACAGTGGGCGAGGAAATTTACACACCATGCAAATCGTCGATGCGGCCTATCTATCGGCACAACGCGGCGGACAAATGGTAGAAGTAGCGGAAATAAAATAATACTGGAGGAACAACAATGACCACAGACTGCCCCACAACCCCTGAAGACATCGCGCAATATGAAAAAAAGGGATTCATCAGCTATCCCAACTTCTTCACGCCCGAAGACCTCCGGGAACTGGCAGACGCGCTCGACCACGCCGTAGCAATCAACCGCGCCAGAATCAAAGGCGCAGAAAACGCGGGACGAGGCAGACCCGAATACGAACTCGTATTCAATCAAATGGTCAACCTCTGGACCGACTATGCAGGCGCGCGAAAAATCGCCCTGCACAAACGCCTCGCAGAATCCGCTCGCCGGCTATCACAAGCCAAACAGATCCGCATCTATCACGACCACGCACTCATAAAACCACCCGGCGTCAAAAGCCGGGAAACCAACTGGCACCAGGACTTCCCATACTGGTCTGGCATGGATCGCCCGGGCGCACTCTCCGCCTGGATCGCAATCGATGATGTCTATGTCAAAAACGGCTGCATGCACTTCGTCCCCGGAAGCCACAAATTCGGCAAACAAGAAAGCGTGAGCCTGACCATTCAGGGCGAAAGCATCGTCCAAAAAATGAAAGAACGCGGCCACAAAGTCGCCGAACCGGAAACCATAGAACTGCCAGCCGGCGGCGTCACCTTCCACCACGGATGCAATTTCCACTATGCGGGACCAAACCTCAGCGACAAACCCCGCCGCGCATTCGCCATCATCTACATTCCCGACTACGTCCTCTTCACCGGCAAAAATGACGCAGCGGGCGCGCAAGACGAAATGGAAATCGGCAAACCCTGGGATCACCCCCTGCATCCCGTAATCGCCGGATAAGGAGATCGAAAATGTTGACCCCTGAACAATGTGAATCATATCAGCGCAATGGCTATCTCTTAGTCCCCGACCTCTTCTCAAAAGAGCAATTGGCACCCGCGCTTGAAGTCGCAGAACAAAATGCTTACGGCAAATCTCACGAAGAATTCAACGCCGAAATAGATGCCCATCCCGAAATTGCAGAAACACTCATCAGACCAAAAGGCCGCCGCAACTTTGGCGGACCCCGCGCGGAATTTCACGACATCCCAACGGGTATCGACGCCATTGACCGCACCCTTGAACACGAACCCTTTTTAGACGCCCTAACCCAACTCTTAGACACACCCGACATGCACTACCACCACGGCTTTGTCTATACCCGCAGCGGACGCTTAGACCGGGGAACCCCAAGAGAACCCTGGCAGGGCTTCCACATCGACTGGGCAAAACCCCTGCTACCCCCGCACCCGGAATGGCAACGCTACGGCCACATCCAGGCCTGGGTTTATCTGACCGACAACGACGCAGACTGCGCCCCGGTCCGCGTATTGCCCGGCGCACACAGCAAAATGAACAAACTCATCCGCGCCCCAATAGGCACAGAACACGCATCTTATCGCTTTGACGACATCCGCAAACTCCCTTACAAATTCGAACCCGTCACCGCCACGGGAAAAACCGGAACCGTACTCTTTTACAGCTCACACACGCCCCATTCAGCCCAGGCATTCACCAACCCCAGAAAACAACGCGCAGTCCTCTTCTACGCAGTGGGCCGCAGAGACACCAGCACCTGGACACTCACGGAAAAACGAGACATACAAGAACGCAGACGCCTGCGTCCCTTCTTAACAAAAACCACCGCAAGGGTCCGCAGCCTCTTTGGCTGGCCCAATCCCGGCGACGACTTCTACACGCCAGAAACGCTTCACCTCATCAAAAACGCCTATCCAGAAATGGACCTCAGTCCATACAAGGAGCATCGCGCATGACAGAACGCCCCAATGTAATCCTGATCTTAACCGACGATCAGGGATATGGGGATCTAAGCTGCACCGGCAATCCCGTATTGCAAACGCCAAATCTGGATCAATTATACGACCAGAGCGTGCGCTTGACCGACTATCACGTAGATGCCATGTGCTCGCCCACAAGAGCCGCGCTCATGACCGGGCGATATGCCGCGCGCACCGGCGTATGGAGCACCTTGCGGGGCCGGTATATCATGCGCCGGGACGAAATCACCATCGCCGACGCATTTTCGGACTCGGGCTATCGCACCGGCATCTTTGGCAAATGGCATCTGGGCGACAACTATCCCTATCGCCCTTTTGACCGGGGATTTCGAGAATCCCTGAGCTTTGGCGGCGGCGTAGTTGGAGAAATCCCGGACTACTGGGACAACGACAACTTTACCGCCACATATCTCCGAAACGGCACACCCGAACCGCACGTCCGTTATTGCACAGACGTATGGTTCGACGAAGCCATGCAATTTATGGAGGCGGATGAAACCCCGTTCTTCTGCTACATCTCCACCAACGCCCCCCATGGCCCATTCAACGTACACGAAAAATACAGCGCGCCTTATTTACAACAGGGAATACCGAAACAACGCGCGCGATTTTACGGCATGATCGCAAACATCGACGAAAACATCGGGCGCCTCCGCCAGTGGCTCGCGGACAATAACCTGACAGAAAACACCATACTTATCTTCATGGGAGACAACGGCACATCCATGGGAACGGGAATAACCGCGGATGGATATCCAACAGATGGATATAACGCGGGCATGCGCGGCAAAAAAACGTGGGTCTATGACGGCGGCCATCGCAACGCGTGTTTCATACACTGGCCCGCCGGAAAACTGACAGGCGGTCGCGATATCGATCATCTAACCGCCCACATCGACATATTGCCCACATTAATCGACCTCTGCAAACTCTCACCACCGGACGCAAAATTCGACGGCATCAGCCTCACACCCCTGTTAAACAACGCCTATAGCAACTGGCCCATACGCACACTATTCGTACACCAGCAGCAAATTGATCACCCGAAAAAATACAAAGACTTCGCCGCCATGACCGACCGCTGGCGACTCGTACACACGGGAACATGGCGTGCGCCACAACACGAACTATTCGACCACAAACGCGACCCCGAGCAAAAGCGCGACATAGCAGAACACAATCCCGAAATCGTAAAAACACTATGCGAAGCGTATGAAAATTGGTGGACCGACATCTCCCGGCGATTTGGCGAATACAGCGAAATCCCAATCGGATCAGATCGCGAAAACCCCACAACACTGACCGCGCACAGTTGGCACGGAAAAGAAGGAATTTACAGCCAGCGGCATGTGCGCCAAAAAGAGCGAGACAACGGCTTCTGGACCATCGACATTGAACAAGACGGAGAATACGAATTCGAACTTCGCCGCTGGCCCGTTGAAATCGACACACCGATCTGCGCCGCCCTACCGGGCAGAACAGGCGTACCTTATGTAGATGATCTATTGCCGGGAGAAGCACTCGCCATCAAAACAGCAAAATTACAATTAGGCGACATCGTCCAACAAAAAGCAGTCAGCGAAGAAGACAAATGCGTCGCCTTTCATCTATCACTTAAAAAAGGCTCAACCCGCGTACAAACCTATTTCGACGATGGCATTGACGCACCACCCGGTGCCTACTATGTTTATATAAAGAGAATCAGTCCCGCTTAGTCCCAAAATCTACTGAGGAGTCTATCAATGGCATCACGCGTAACGGGTGTTCCCCGACCAGTAGGTATATCTGTGTACGACCCCGAGCGTAGCTGGAATGGCTATACGGTCTATGCTGGCGGTGAGATAATTGACATGAACGGCAACCTGGTAAAGCATTTTGATCTGTCACAACTGGGCAAAGTAATGCCTGGGGGACATATCCTCGGTGACCGGCGTTACAACGGTCCTCGCATGGAACGGGGGCGCGAACTCGTTCAGATAGATTGGGATGGAAATGTAATTTGGCACTACAATAAAACTGAGCAAATCGAAATTGATAAGAAAAAAATCTGGTCCGCCAAGCAACACCACGATTTTGAACGCGAGGGCAGTCCAACCGGGTATTATGCGCCGGGTTTAGATCCCATTATAGAAGGCGGAAATACCATTGTCCTCGCAGCAAAAGAAGTTGAAAGGCCACATATCGCACCCGGGGTGCTGCATGGCGATTGTATTTTGGAAGTAAACTGGAACGGCGACACCGTGTGGGAATGGCAAAGCGTGGATCACTTTGATGAAATGGATTTCAGCGAAGAAGCAAAAAATGCGATTTACCGGGGAGGACGCGTCGGAGCAAATCCTTATGACTGGGTACATTCCAACAGTGTATCCTATTTGGGACCAAACAAATGGTATGATGCTGGCGACGAGCGATTTCATCCAGATAATTTTATCTGGGATGGACGACATACCAACACAATCGCAGTAATCAGCAAAGAGACTGGTAAAATCGCGTGGAAAGTCGGGCCGGATTATTCACTGACATCTGAACTGCGGGCATTGGGCTGGATCATTGGACTGCATCACGCGCATATGATACCAAAAGGCTTGCCCGGTGCAGGAAACATCCTGGTATTCGATAATGGCGGTGCTGCAGGATATGGTGCACCGAATCCGGGTGCTCCCAACGGGAGGATGAACGCGGTACGAGATTATTCTCGTGTGGTAGAATTCGATCCGGTAACACTGGAACTCGTGTGGGAGTATTCCGCGCTAAAGGCGGATGGTGACCGGATCCGCGCCTGCCGTTTTTACAGCCGTCCGTGGAGTTCTGCACAGCGCTTGCCCAATGGCAATACACTGATTTGCGAAGGGGCAGGAGGTCGGCTTTTTGAAGTCACTCCCGAACTCGAAATTGTATGGGAATTTATCAGCCCTCACGAAACGTGCTATCGCGCTTATCGCGTGCCTTATGAATGGATCCCACAACTGGACAAACCAGAGGAAATAGCTGTCGCAATTAAAGAATAAAGGAGCACGAATGAAAATCACCGATCTACACGTCATGCGTATGGGCACCCCGGGAAAGGGTGGGGGAACAAACTGGACATTTGTGAAAATCGAAACCGACGCCGGCATATACGGATTGGGCGAAGCCAGTTTGCAATACAAAGACGAAGGATTAATAGCGGAATTTGGAGCATTCAAGCGATATTTAATCGGCAAAAACCCCTTTGAAATCGAACGACTATGGACATCCCTATATCGGCGCGTCACCTGGTCTGGCGGACCCGTAACCACCAGCGCCATCAGCGCCATTGACCTCGCCCTATGGGATATCAAAGGCAAAGCACTCGGCGTACCCGTATATGAATTACTCGGCGGCAAATCCCACGACAAAATACGCATGTACGCCAACGGCTGGCCCAGAAAAGGAAACACCCCCGAAGGCATCTTAGAAGGCGTAAAACAAGTCGTAGATCAAGGCTATACAGCATTAAAATTCTACCCCTTTGGCGGCGAACAAGTCGCAAAAATCGACCGCATAGAACACGGTGTTGCGCTCGTAGAAGCCGCGCGAGAAGCCGCCGGACCGCAGGTCGAAATCGGAATTGACATACGCGCGCGATTAAACATCTGGAGCGCGCGCCGGGTCGCACAAGCACTCGAGCCATACAACATCGCCTGGATGGAAGAACCCATCTTATGGGACAACCCCGAAGCCCTCGCCCAATTTGCCCATGAAGTGCGCGTACCCATTGCAACGGGCGAACAACTGTACACCCGCTGGGGATTCCGCGCACTGTTAGAACTAAATGCCGTGGGCATCATCCAGCCGGACATCTGCCACGCGGGCGGCATCACCGAACTCAAAAAAATCGCAGCAATGGCCGAAACATATTACGTAACCGTAGCCCCGCACAACTCAAACGGACCGATCTCCACCATCGCCAGCCTGCACCTGGACCTCTGCATCCACAACAGTTTAATGCAGGAAATATTCCTATCCTCCATCGACCGCTACAACGAAGTCCTCACACAACCCATCGAAGTAATCGACGGCCATTGCGTACCCCCTGAGGGACCCGGCTGGGGCGTAGATTTAAAAGAGGATATCCTGGCAAAATATCCGCCAAAACCATTTACACCCATAGAATCAGAGCCTTATGTAGAATTTTGAAAGGCGGGCGACCACGGGGAGTCGCCCCTACAAACCACAACATCATCGTAGGGGACGGACCCTGTGCCGTCCCGGCAATCATTCACAGGAGAAACCATGGCAATACAACTACCCGAAGGCCCTTTTGAACCGAACTGGGAATCGCTCTCAAATTATCGCGTCCCCGACTGGTATCAGAACGACAAATTTGGCATCTTCATTCACTGGGGCGTGTATGCAGTCCCCGCTTATGGAAGCGAATGGTACCCCCGCAACATGTATCAACAAGGCGCCAGAGAATTCGCGCATCACAAAGCGACCTATGGCGAACACACAAAATTTGGATACAAAGACTTCATCCCCATGTTCAAAGCGGAAAAATACGACCCCGACCACTGGGCTGATTTATTCCGCAGAGCTGGCGCCCGCTTTGTCGTCCCCGTAGCCGAGCATCACGATGGATTTGCCCTGTACGACACCGACCTATCGGACTGGTGCGCGAGCAAAATGGGACCCAAACGCGATCTCATTGGCGAACTCGCCGAAGCCGTACGCAAACAATGGCTGATATTCGGATTATCGACCCACCGCGCAGAACACTGGTGGTTCATGGACGGCGGGATGCAATTTGACTCCGACGTACAGGACGGACAATACGCGGGCTTATACGGACCCGCGCAACCGAGAGACAGCCAGCCCAACGAAGAATTCTTAGACGACTGGCTCGCGCGCACCTGCGAACTCGTCGATAAATATCACCCACAAATCGTGTGGTTTGACTGGTGGATACAAGAACCCGCTTTCGCATCTTACGTACAGCGTTTTGCAGCCTACTATTACAACCGCGGCGCCGAATGGGATCGCGGCGTAGCAATCAACTACAAACACGATACCTTTCCCCCAGAGGTCGCAGTTTACGACATTGAGCGCGGACAATTAGACGACATCAACCCGCACTTCTGGCAAACCGACACCTGCGTGGCGAGAAAATCCTGGGGATATATCGAAGAAGAACGGGGATACAAAAGTGCCTCACAACTAATCGGCGATCTGGTAGATATCGTAAGCAAAAACGGCGCACTCTTGCTCAACGTGGGACCGCGCGCCGATGGCACAATCCCCGAAGAAGAAGAGGCCCTATTGCTCGCAATCGGCAAATGGCTAAACGTAAACGGCGAAGCGATCTACGACTCGCGTCCCTGGAAAGTATTTGGCGAAGGCCCAACAGAAGTCACAACCGGTTCATTCACCGACACAAAGCGACAGATGTTTAGCGAACGCGACATCCGATTCACCACGCGAGGCGATGTACTCTATGCAACCGTATTGGCAATACCCGAAAAAGACGAAATAACGATCCAATCGCTCGGCTCTTCCCTGCGTCTGCTAACCAAACAAATCGACAAAGTCGAACTATTGGGAGTAGGATCGTTAAAATGGTCGCAAACAATGCGCGGACTAAAAGTCCAACTCCCCGCAGAAAAACCGTGTGACCACGCGCTCGTATTGAAAATTACGCCAGTGTCCGATTGAGGCATCCAATGACATCCGATCACATACACTGGACATTTCAGTACGATGGCAAAAGTCAGACCCCGCATTTTGGCAAGCAGTTAATCGAAATACTGAATAGAAGCACTACGCCAACATCTGAAAAAAAATACACCGTCCTCCCGAACTACTGGAAAGGATACAAAGGGCGTGGCGGTGGAGACCCCGTGCGCGACCTGACAATCGGCGAAGTAATAATCAGCCAAAAGCGCGAACCATCGAAAAACTGGCATTACGACATTCAATTTCTCAACACCACAAGCGGCGAAAATCTGCACCTCGACTTCTATTGCACGGACGACGACCTCTGCACCCTGCGGGACACCTGGCGCGTAACAGCGACCAATGGTGCGGGGGATAAATATCGCCAATTCACCTGCGAAGGACGTATCACATCACATGGAAACCAGCAGCGCGTCACACTCGTCGTCAACAACACAACCTTACCCGTCGGTCATCTCGAAAACACCCATCCCATCACCTGCAACTGGACGCTATTCGACGTCATCCCAAAACTCGCACACCAGTTAAAATCTTCCGGCAAAAAAATCTCCCTCACAATTCTGGAAGACCTCGAAAAAATTCGCACGCCCGCACATATCGGCTACATGGAAGACAGTACTTTACCACTCGGCGACAGAACCCTGAAACTCTCCGGCTTCTTCGTCTATGGCGCAGGAATGCTACCCTCGTACTGGTGGCTGGATCAACAAGAACAGGTCATCATCGCATCGACCACATTCCAGACCTTCGTACTGACGGGAGACGCGACATGAGCGACCGACCCAATATCCTGTTCATCAACACCGACCAGCACACCTGGGACGTCATATCTGCATACGGGAACACACATGTAAAAACCCCACACATCGACCGCCTGCACAACAACGGCATCTCATTCATGCGGTCTTACAGCAGCGACCCCGTCTGCGCCCCTGCGCGAGCGAGCTGGATGACCGGGCGATACACCTCAGAAGCCGGCACCCCGTTCAACGGCGGCCATCTGCACGAAGACATACCCGACCTCGGTCAAATATTACAACAAAGCGACCACCGCGCAATCCACTGCGGCAAATGGCACGTAGATGGTCGAAACGTATATGATAGCTTCGACGTCCTCTACTACGGCCAACAGCGAATCGGTGCAGGCGGCGGCGAATACTACGACGCGGCAATGACCCATGCCGTCGTAGATTTTTTAACCACTTACGACAAAACCGACCCATTTTATCTGCAAGTCTGGTACGTCAACCCACACGACATCTGCGAATATGGCCACAACTTTGAAACAAAAGAAATGCCCGACGCTGTGCGCCGGGGCATGCTCACCGAAAAGGACTTACCCCCTCTACCTGACAATTTTAACTACGACACGCGCGAAACCGTCTTACACCGCGTATGCAGGCGCATAGACGAATGCCTGATTCACTGGCCCATCTTGCGAGCCATGAAAACATGGGACGAACTTCAATGGCGAACATTTATATGGCATCACCACCGCTTTGTAGAAAAAGTAGATGGTGAAATCGGCCTGATCTTAACCGCCCTTGAGCAAAGCGGCCTCGCGGACAACACCGCAATCATCTTCAGCGTAGATCACGGCGAAGCCTTTGGACAACACCAGATGTTCCAGAAATTCTCCCTCTACGAAGCCAGCATTCGCGTACCCTTTATCGTCTCATCGCTCGGACACAACCTGAACATCCCCAAAGGCGCATTTGATCACAAACACTTTGTATCCGGCGTCGATCTCCTCCCCACAGTATGCGACTACGCCGGAATTGACCCACCCGAACAGGCGCGGGGAATGAGCGTGCGCTCCCTCGTCGAAGGGCGAGACGTACCCTGGCGCGACTTTGGCTTTGTCGAAAGCAACTACTGGGGACGCGCACTGCTTTTCGACCGATATAAATACGTCTGTGAGTATATTCCCTACGGAGATGAAAAAGACCTGCTCCCACCCGGACCCGATCCCGAACGCATCGGCCTCGAACAAATTTTTGACCTCAGGAACGACCCGGGAGAAACGCGTAATCTCGCCCATGAAGAAAACAAACGCACATTATTGATACAATGCCGCCAGACACTACTGAATTTTGAAGCGGGATTGGAACGGCGAAGAATCACACACGAACGCCCCACCCGTCAGATCGGCAACTGGGGACAGCGGATCCGGGCGCACTGGGACGCACATCCCGAACTGAAAGCAATGAGGATTCCCTAAAACAGAAAGGACAAAGCACCATGAGCGACACGCCAGATTACACATCACTCGTACCGCACTACACATTTCCAAACACACTCGAAGAACAGCGTGAAGCCCTCGCCACAAATCCGCTATTACAGCGGATGAACGAAGCGCGAAAAAGTTATGAAGGCGACCCCCACAGACCCATCTACCACTACGTAAACCCAGAACACACACTCAACGACCCCAATGGGATTTGCTTCTGGCAGGGGCGATGGCATCTGTTTTACCAGGCATATCCCCCCGAAGACCCGCGCCAGCACTGGGGACACGCCATCAGCGACGACTTAATCCACTGGGAAGACCTGCCCTATGCGATCTATCCCAACCCCGAACGCTGCTGTTTTTCCGGCTCAACACTCGTAGAAGACGACCGCGTCATCGCCATGTATCACGGCACCATGGTTGGCAACATGGTCGCCGTATCCAACGATCCCCTGCTCTTGAACTGGGAAAAAGTAACCGGACAAGCCGTAATCCCCATGCAAAACCCCGATGGCTCCACCCCGCCCTATCGGGTATTTGATCCGTGCATCTGGAAAAAGGGCGACTTTTACTACTCCCTCTCAGGCGGCACCCTGCCCGGGCCTGGTGGCAAGCCCAAACGCGCGAACTTCTTGCTCCGCTCACCCGACCTGGCGAACTGGACGTACCTGCATCCATTTGTCGAAGACGACCTCTTCACAATCGTTGGCGACGACGGCGCCTGCCCCTACTTCTGGCCTATTGGCGATCGCCATATCTTGCTCTTTTACAGCCACATAAGCGGGGGGCAATATCTCCTGGGCGACTACGACAAAGAACGCGACAAATTTGTGGTAACAGCGCACGACAAATGCAATTTCGGACCTTCTGCTCCCTGTGGCGTACACGCGCCTTCGGCAACCCCGGATGGAAATGGCAATATCATTGTCATCTTCAACATGAACCCGGGCAAGCCAACAGAGAATTGGAACCAGATCATGACTCTGCCCCGCAAAATGACGCTCATCGGCGAAGAAGATATACGCATAGAACCAGCGGGCGATGTGGAATCCCTGCGCCGCGATCACCAGCACGTAGGACGCATGACACTCGCTGCCAATAGCGAGATCGTACTCGACAATATTCAGGGCAACGCAATGGAGATCGTCGCTGAAATCGATACCAAAAACGCGCCCATGGTCGAAATGGACGTATTGCGCTCACCCAACAAAGAAGAAGTCACGCGCATCATGTTCTTCAAAGATCGCGGGCTCAGAAATCGAGCACGCAACACACAGAAAAGCCTGATCACAATCGACTCATCGTGTTCCTCCATTCTACCCGACGTGCGCACCCGCGCGCCAGAAACCGGTTCGGTCCATATCGAACCGGATGAAACCTTAAAATTGCGCGTATTTATCGACAAAAGCGTCGTAGAAGTATTTGTAAACGGCAAACAATGCGTGGCATTGCGCGTCTATCCCGGGCGCGAAGACAGCACGGGCGTCTCCCTGCGATCACAGGGACAGGACAGCGAACTCCTGTCACTCGACGCCTATCAGATGGAGAACATCTACACATCATAGACATCCCACCCACAAAAAAGCCCCCGACGCCATAATAAGCACCGGGGGCTTTTTGCTATTGCACAATCTTCACGACAAAGTCTGGAAACGCTCCCACGCCTCGCCAGCCGCCGCAGCTTGTCGCTCCAACTCACCGCGCCAACCGGCCACCTCGCCATCTTTGATGCGCTTGATATCAAAACCCGGATACCGGTCCTCGAGCGTATCCCCGAGTTTCGTTCTCTCGGCCCAGCGATCCCACGCCGTCTTCATCCACTCGTGTGGCAGTGCTTCCCGCACAGCCGGATCGAGCTGCCATGCATGCCGCACATCGCTCACAGACGGCTCCTCGTCAGATGGTCCCGACCACTTCGACCAACCGATCGACAACGTATTGCGCTCGCGGTCGGGAACCGTGTGCCCCGTATGGATCGTCGTCCCATTGCGGATAAGCGCTTCCCCGGCCTTGAGCCGGATCGCCACCTGCCCCGGCAATGGATCTTCGCCATTCCAACTCGGCGTATGCGGCACCCCCTGCTCCTTCACCGCCTTCGGCAAAAGCACATCGTGCTCAAACGGCGTACGCCACCGCTTGTGACTCCCCGGCACAAGCTCGTGACACTCATCATCCGCCAATGCCAAAAACATACTCACCCCATTCCGCTCCTTGAGCGACTTCGCATTATTTGCGACAATCTCTTTCCAGCGTTTTCGCTCGACTTCCTCAGAGTACGCCTCTGGATTACTACCCCGCTCATCCCGCTGTGCAAAATAGCGCTCCCCCGTACCCCACCACGTCACATCCCGGTGCCAGCTAAGCTTATTCTCTTTCTGCCGCGGATTGCACCACAACAACAACCCCCCCAGCACCATATCTTCTGGCTCCAGCCCGTCACACCACGAATGAACAAAACTCAGAAAATCTGGCGACCCGTGGAACTCCGCAAAACACGGCTCCCCAAAAGCCGGATGAATAAGCCCCCGAATCGCCCACGGCTCATCATTGCCCGTGCGGTGTACATAGCCCTTCGAACAATCGATCTCGTCGTACCCATTCTCTGGCGCGCACGCCTCGGTAACGCGGCGACCCGCCTCGCGGAGAACGGGAATCCACGGATTATCGACAAAATCGTTGATAATGACAAAACCGTGCTCCTCCAGATGCGCCAATCGCTCTGGCGTAGCCCCGGGTGCCGAAAGCTCAGGCTTGAAATCGGCAAAAGCCGCAGCGCGATAAACTGATTGAGAACTGGACATCTTCATTCCTTTCGCCCCAGGCCATATTATCTCAGCACTGGAGTCATCATAAAGGTGATAAATCTGCTTTCCCCACGCCCCGTGAAATTATGGCATGAAACAAAAAAATTATCAAGAGGTATCAGCGGGGCGGGTTTTAAACCCGCCCGTACATCAGCGGGCGACCACAGGGGGTCGCCCCTACAAACCGTAGGGGACGGCCCCTGTGCCGTCCCAATGGTAAAAATATTGCTTTTTTTGGAAAGTGGTATAATTTTGGACGAAGTGAAATTGAAACGCGAATTTGAGGAGACCGCAATGGAACTAACCGAAAGCCAAAAGCGCTTCTTTTACGAAGAAGGCTATCTCAAAGTCCCGGGTGCCGTGCCCCGCGTGATGGTAGATGCCGCGCGGCAGGCGATCAATGCCGAAATAGGCAAAGGAAATACCAACCCATTTCCCGAAATCAACGCCACACCAGTCATTACGGACCTGTTCAACGAAACACCCGCCTTCTCTCTCCTCGAATCCGCATTGGGAGAAGGCAATTTGCAGCGCAGTCAGACGGGAAGTATCAAGCTCAATTTTCCGCGTCCCCCAGGCAGTCTTGCAAAAGATACTTTAACGGAAAAAATTGGGTGGGGCAGAAGTGGCGGGCATCTGGACGGCATAAAAGCCGTAGGCGACCGGTTGCGCGGATTGCGCGAAGATGGAACTTATAACCGGAATTTTACATCCTTCGCGGTCGTATATCTCGACGATGTCCCCGTTCCCAATGGCGGCAACTTTACCGTCTGGCCCAAATCGCATCACTTCTTCGAAAACTACTTCAAAGAACACGGACATCAGATCCTGGACGACCACATGCCCCATGTCGAACTACCCGAAGGTCCGGTATTTGTAACTGGCGAAGCGGGAGACGTAATCTTTGCCCATCACGCCATGGTACATACCGGCTGCCCCAACACCTCGCCAGACATTCGATACGCCGTAATCTTCAGGACCAAACACACACAGATTGACGAAATTGGAGTAGATGCATTCACCGATATATGGCGTGAGTGGGATGGTGTACGCGAGACCGTTGGATAAACTATGCCACGAAAGATAAGAGCGTTAATCAGTGATTTGGAAAGGGCCGGATTCATCAATCGAGGCGGAAAAGGCAGTCATAGAAATTATGAACATCCGAAAGGTATGCGCGTTACAATTTCTGGAAAACTCGGTGATGACGCTAAACCTTACCAGGAAAAAGAAGTCAAAAGGAACATAGGGGAATCTCAACGATGACCGACAGTGCTCAGTACATCAAAATTGTCGAATGGTCGGACGAAGACCAATGTTTCATTGGTTATTGTCCGGGCATTATTGGTCCGTGTTGTCACGGCGATAATGAAGTCGAAGTTTACCGGGCGTTATGCCAAATTGTTGATGAGTGGTTAGAAATCGCCCATCGAGAAAACAGGGTCTTACCGCCTCCAACAATAGGTAAGAACGTCGCCGAATTATTAATCCCTGCGACCTGAAAAGCCGTTTGCATTGTATAATCACAGAAAGGAATCCATTATGAAACGCCAACGAGCAACTGACTTTGACCAGGAACTCCTCGACCTCTACGACGAATATGTCCACGGACAAACAGACCGGCGAGGCTTCTTAAACCGCGCTGCAAAATTCGCAGTCGGCGGCGTAACCGCTGCCGCGCTGCTGGACAGTCTAAAACCCAATTACGCGCTTGCACAGCAAATCGCCACAGACGACGAGCGCATCAGCGCCGAATACATAGAATACCCATCACCAGAAGGACACGAAAAAACCCGCGGATACCTCGTCGCCCCAGCACAGGCAGAAGGCAAAGTCCCCGGCGTCGTCGTCATCCACGAAAATCGCGGCCTAAATCCCTACGTAGAAGACGTTGCCCGGCGCGTGGCAACGGCAGGCTTTCTGGCTCTTGCCCCCGACGCGCTCGCGCCCCTCGGCGGATATCCCGGCACCGATGACGAAGGGCGGCTCATGCAGCGCGAGATAGACCGCAATAAAATGACAGAAGACTTTATCGCCTCTGCGCGTTATCTACACACACACGAAAAATGCACCGGCAAAGTCGGCGTCGTGGGCTTCTGCTTTGGCGGCGGCATGTCAAACACCCTTGCCGTACGCATCCCCGACATCATCTCCGCCGCAGTCCCCTTTTACGGCCGCCAACCCGCTGCCGAAGACGTACCAAAAATAAAAGGCGCCTTACTCATCCACTATGCCGAACTGGACAGACGCATCAACCAGGGCTGGCCCGCTTATGAAGCCGCGCTCAAAGAAGCAGGGGTGAATTACACGGCTCATATATACGAAAACGCCAACCACGGATTTCACAACGACACAACACCGCGCTATGACGAAGCCGCGGCAAAGCTCGCCTGGCAACGCACGATTGACTTTTTTAATGAAACATTAAAAGAATAGCTTTTTCCCAAGGAATTTTCATGGACGGCATTGAATATATCGCGCGCATCTTGAAACAAGAAGGCGTCGAATGGATCTCCTGTTATCCCAGCAATCCCCTGATTGAAGCAGCAGCCAAAGAAGGCATTCGCCCAATCGCATTTCGCCACGAACGCGGCGCAGTAATGGCCGCAGACGGCTTTAGCCGCACCAGCAACCGACAGCGATTTGGCGTCGTAGCAATACAGGCACAAGCCGGTGCGGAAAACGCAATGGGTGGCATTGCCCAGGCTTATGCCGACAACGTCCCAATTCTGGTCCTCCCAGGCGGCGTAAGACTCAGTCAAATCGCGGTTCGTCCCAATTTTTCCGCAACCCACACCTATCGCGGATGGGTCAAACGCGTCGAGGCGATCTATCGACCAGAAGATGTCGGCACCGTGATGCGCCGCGCATTCCACGCGCTTCGCAATGGTATTTCTGGTCCAGTCGTAGTCGAAATGACCTCCGACGTCTGCGCAGAGGAAATACCCGCCGATGCACAAAATTATCACTCGCCAAAACGCGCGCAACAAATGCCCTCGTCCGGAGACATCAAAGATGCCGTCACAGCACTACTCGCGGCAAAAAACCCCGTAATCTGGGCGGGACACGGGGTCGTATTTGCCGGGGCAACAGATGAACTAAAAGAACTGGCCGACCTGACCGCCACACCCGTATTCTGCACCATGCCCGGCAAATCGGCCTTTGACGAACGCCATCCTCTGGCCCTCGGCGCTGGCAGCGGCGCAACCACGGGACCCGTACACCACTGGCTCAAAAATTGCGACGTACTGCTCGCACTCGGATCCAGTTTAACCCGCACACCTTATGCCCAATCCGTTCCCCCCTGCAAAGTACTCATCCAAAACACCGATAACCCAGATGACATCAACAAAGACGAAGCCGTAGATATCGGATTGATCGGCGATGTCAAACTCACCCTGCAAGCGATCATTGACGAAGTAAAAGCTCAAATTGGCGAACCAAAAAATTCCGACCGCGTCGCCGCTGAAATCGCACAGGCAAAAAAACAATGGCTCGACACCTGGACACCCCTGCTGACCTCAAATGAAGAACCTCTCAACCCCTATCGCGTCATCAACGAAATCAACAACACACTCGACCGCGAAAACAGCATCGTCACACACGACGCCGGCGCCCCCCGCGACTCAATCGTGCCATTTTACACCGCAACCACACCCCACAGTTACATCGGCTGGGGCAAAACAACCCACCTGGGTTTTGGCATCCCCCTGATGATCGGCGCCAAACTGGCACATCCCGATAAATTCTGTCTCAACATGATGGGAGATGGCGCCTTTGGCATGTCCGGCCTGGACATCGAAACATCTGCCCGCGCAGGCATTCCCATCACAACCGTCCTTCTAAACAACGGGGGCATGGCGACCTATCCCGGTGGCTTTCCCACGGCGCGCGAACGCTATGGCGTCTCCAATATGCAGGGCAACTACGCCCAAATAGCCGAAGGCATGGGCGCTGTGGGCATCACCGTCAAAAAAGTGGGCGAAATGCGCCCCGCATTGCAAGAAGCGCAGCGACTTAATGCCGATGGCAAAACCGTGTTGATCGATGTGCATACCAGCATGGAGAGCAAACAATCGCGGTTTTGATCCCCATCGAAAACACCAGACATAAACCAAAAAACCACGCCCAAAGGACGTGGTTTTTTACTTATGAACTTGATCCGTTTTAGTCTATTCGTCAGCTCTATAAACGTCTGAGTGCCTTTACTGGGTCGGAATTCGCTGCACGAAGCGTCTGCGACCCAACTACTGTGAGAACAACTGCTGCCATCACGGCAACAACACCACCGAACAGCCACGGACTCATTGTGGTTCGGAGGGGGAACTGGTTTAACCAGAGGTGGTTTGCAAACCACGCAGCAGGAGCTGCAAGTAGAACCGCCACAACAAGCATCAAGAGAAAATCCTTTGACAAGAGCACAGCGATCTGCCAAGAACTCGCTCCCAGAACCTTGCGTATTGCAACTGCCTTGACCTGCATTTCCATGACATGCATAGCTATTCCCAACATGCCAAGTAAGGCCAAAAGCACCCCGAAAGCGCTAATCAGAGCAATGATATGCAAAACATCGGAATAGACTCCAGCGAGCATTCCTTTTTGGATTTGCGTCGTAAACAGATCGTACTCCACTTTCCAAGGACTTCCTAACTCAGCCCAGACCTGTTCGAGGTGCGCAACCGCCTCAGGCATATGGCCGGGTAACACGCGCACGTTTGCCCAATTTATACGCGCTGGCTCACAGAGCAGTATGACAGGATCAATATCCATGCCTATGCCATATGTCTGAAAGTCTTCCAGAATCCCCACAATGGTAGGTTTCGTGTTCTTCCCTGACACGTTCAAGATTTGACCTATCGCTTGCTCTTCGTTTTCCAGACCTAGCAACCGAGTAGCGGTTCTATTGAGCAGCACACTCCTGTGAATATCCGATGGGCGATTGAAGTAACGGCCTGCAAGTAGCTTGAGTTTCAGGTTCGAAACAAAATTGTAGTCCACTATTAATTCGGAAACTGAAACTGTCTTAGGATCACCTCTCCCAATCGTCACCGAACGTTCTGATCGCTCACCCTGCATCAGAATCTGTGAGGAACCAGAAATGAGCTCCACTGAGGGCGATTGCTCCATCGCCTGCCGGAACACGTCGTAGCCCACTCCCTGAAGCCGTACGTTCACTATATTTTCATGATCAAATCCATAGTCGGACGATACCATATATCGGAACTGCTGGTACACGAACAGGGTCGAGAGGACGAAGAATAACGACATGCCAAACTGCCCCACCACAAACATCCGATTGAATGACTTGGCTCGATCCTTTGTAAAACTTCCTCCCTTCAAGATCAAGACTGGGACGAATCGGGAAAGATGAAGTGCGGGGTAGGTGCCCGCAAGAATGCCTACGCCTACGATGAAGCCAAGGACAGTGAGATAGACCGTCAGATCTTTGAGAACGTCGAGCTTGATGCGGGCCAAGGGAAAAAATGAAGTAAAGAACATCTCGTTGAAAGCAGGAATTAACCATACCAACAGCCACATGGCAAAAAACGTCGCCAGCAATACTGTTAGAATCGACTCCACCAATATTTGGCCAATGATCTGTCTGCGATATGCACCTACGACTTTCCGAATTGCCACCTCGTGGGCTCTGGCCATTGCTCTGGCCACAATTAAGTTGGTATAATTGTAGCACGCCCCTATCAGTATTATAGCGGCCAGAACACTAACAAAATAAACAGCCATGCCAGGAACCATCCAACTAAGTTGGTTAACTCTCATGACGCTCAGGTTGAGGTCGGTCAGTAATTGGGCACTTGCCCTCTCTATCTGTCGATCTGTACCAGGCTGGTAGTGGTCTTGAATGATCTGTGTGAAGTATCTTTCCAGGACCGTTGGGTGGGTACCTTCTCGTAAGACCAAAAATGTGTATGTGTCATTCATGCCATCGCTCCACTGAGGAATGCCGCGGGGTGGCGCAAATTTCAAGGTCTCAAACGACACCAAGATCTGAAACCGTACATAGCTGGCCCCTAACGGATCCGCCAGGACGCCCGTTACCTTGTATGGCGTCTGTCCGATCATCACAGTCTGATTCAGTGGGCTGGAATCTCCAAATAATGCAACCGACTGGTTCTGCGAAAGCACGATGGAATTGGGTTCGGAAAGCGCGGTAGCGGGATTCCCCTCCACAAGAGCGAAATCGAATACCTCGAAAAACGACGGCTCGGCATAAAGGCCAGACACTTTAATTTGACTTTGACTGCCGGGAAAGCCCATGGAACCACGGAATCTGCGTAACCGTGTCGTCACTTCTACATCTGGGCAGATATCTTGAAGAAGCGAAGCAAGACTCGCAGGTGTCGTTGCGTAGGAGCGAACACGATCAGGCTGGGTGGGCGAACGGTAGTCGCAGATGGTGAGATAGATACGATCTGCCTTCTTGTGCCATGCATCAGACGTTTTTTGGTATGACACAAACAAGATGATCAGCAGGCAGATCGACAGACTTGCTCCTAGTCCAAAAACGTTGATCATTGACAAGATTTTATTATTCAACAGATTCCGAACCGCTACAACCAGATAATTACGCAGCATTATAGCCTCTTAAAGCTTGACTCGATTTGGTGTGTACCTTAGATCCTATATGAAAGATAAGAAGAAGAGGCTGCGAATACAAACCAATTGGACCGATGGGCGATGGCGCCTTCGGCATGTCCGGCCTGGACATCGAAACATCTGCCCGCGCAGGCATCCCTATTACAACCGTGATTCTGAACAACGGGGACATGGCGACATACCCCGGCGGATTTCCCACGGCGCGCGAACGCTACGGCGTTTCCAATATGCAGGGCAACTACGCCCAAATTGCCGAAGGCATGGGCACTGTGGGCATCACCGTCAAAAAAGTGGGCGAAATGCGCCCTGCATTACAAGAAGCACAGCGACTAAATGCCGATGGCAAAACCGTGCTGATCGATGTGCATACCAGCATGGAGAGCAAACAATCGCGGTTCTAATCCCTGTCGAAAACATTAGCAGTAAAAACCAAAAAACCACGCCCAAAGGACGTGGTTTTTTAGTTATGGACTTGACCCATTTTAGTCGATAACAGAAAAGGGGGGTTCCTTTTTTAATTAGGGTGAAACAGGGTGTGGGATGATTCGGCAGATGATCTACTCTTACACGCGACCCGAGGTATCTTTGAGTATGTATCGGGTACACGTTGCTTTGCGTTGCTTACCCTGTTGATCTATGCAAGAGTAATCGATAGAAAAGTCCTTCTGAACCGGAAATAGATCTAGCTCTTTATCGAGTTGTGAGATCAAATTACGAAATTCCTCGTATGAAAGGAAATCCTTCTCTGATAGAACTTCCTTATCATAGCCCAGTACATAAACTGTGTTGAAATCTCGGTTAGCACTATGTGTCATCGCCTTCACATACGGCTCAATGCCTTCATTTAGAATCCGTTCTGTTTTAGCTACTAAGATTATCGCGATTTTGATATACGCTCTTCTATACTCAAGTGGTATGTCTTCGCCTGGACGTTTGGTAGCGACCCGATGGAGAAAGTCAACTAGACCTTGGACATCTCCAAACATATATGGGCGAGGCGTGCGTCCTAATATCACTTCACCAAACTCCTCAAGTTCAACCAATAGAATATGCGTAAACAGCCCGCGCTCATCTATATCTTCGATTCGCTCAAATTCTCGACGTAGTCCTTCCTTATCTTGTAGTATGGGAGATAAGCGGTTCTCGAAAAACCATTCCAGTGCTGCTTTGTTCTTAATCATTCTAAGAATTGATTGTACCAAATTAAGTGTCACCGCGACTCGCAGTGGCTGCTCCATGACAGTTCGTACGCCGGGTAATGTCGTCCTCTTAGTGACCGCAATGGCTAGATCTACAATGTTCTTCTCTTGCTCATCGCTGCTCTGAAGCCTTACGACAAATTCACCTTCTCCAATGTCGTAGGTGGTCCCTGGTTCTTCATCCACCCAGTCAACGGAGACAGCTTCAGGAGGATCCTGCGCTCCGTGGGAAAATTTTCTCCGCGCCAAATTAATTCTGGAACGTACATCATCAGAGATGTACCGTTTCTCTGAATCTCTGTTACCAGTAAGTTTATATGCTGCATAGCTGATCCTCGCTCTCCAGAGCCCACTTCGATCTTCATCTATCAAGATTCTGAACAAGAATACGACAAGGCTAAGGAGTCCACCGATTAAAAGCAGTAGTGGACTCTTATCCATAAAGAGATTGAGAAATTGTAGAACTTCCTTTGATGTCATTAAATGTTCTCGCTATCTACAGGTGTCCAAAATGACTCATAGCATTCAGGCTGGTCACACACGAATATAAGCTCTCCCCTATACCGCGTAGCACCCTTGAAATTTTGCACGGTAATTACTGTGTGACAGAAGTGGCACTTTATGTTTCCTGCATCAAATTTTTCTCGTAGCTGCAATCTGTCAAAAAATCCTGTCACCTCATCAGAATGAACGAAATGAAATATTTCACTACTCATCAATCTCTCCTATGTCTTCTAAACCAGACCGGGACATTGTCCCGTCCACTCGGGATCTGGTGCGGAGCATTCTCCCATAATTATAGACTTTGACCGGTCGATTTTCCAAAATGGCTTTGGTCCACAGATAGGCAACCCCATCCAAAACGGATCAAGCCCACACAGCGTAGTAGCGTGTGCAAGAGGAAGCAAGGGATAAACTCGATTTGAAGTAGGCGCATCGCCCTCACCGCATTACATACCTTATCACACATCTGAGGGATCGAAGCGAGAAACCGAGACATATTCCGTTCAGGGCATGGAATACCAGGACCACGAGCACATGTCTAGCCTCAGCCTCAACAAATGAGCCATATGGAAGGAGTTCAAAGAGCTGAACCAGAGAGAATCCCAGCCCCAACCCTATTGACAAGTACACCCAAAAGCGGTTGCCTGACGGGAAACCGATAGCCGCATCCGAATTTGATTGGTGACGCACCAGCCAAAGACTTAACAAGAATACTACAGTTATGATGAGCGAAAATGAACCAAACTTGCTAAACAATTGAATTTGCAGTCCTATGGACTTCTGGTCACTAAAATGATGACGTTCTGCAAAGAAAAAACTACCAAACATCCCAGCGTAAATGATCGCAAATCCAGTGAAAATGAGGATCCAAACCGTCCATGAAACTCGTAGCTTAAGGTTTCGCCACCATTTGGGAGCAAAAGCCACTACTACAAACAACGCACAGATCGAGTTGATAGTAGGAGGACTCGCTTGCCAGAACTTTATGGGATCATCAAGGACTCCAACGGCACCCTCCATTAATTTCGTATATTCAAGTATCGTCGGAGCAAGTAAAAAGAGAACTCCACCCACACTACCACATATAACAAGGCCTACAAAAGATATAGCAATAAAAGTTACGATCTTTTGGACTCGCTCAAGTCGCGACCCATCTAATAAAAAATAAGGAATGACAAACCACAGCATCATTGGCCAACCGAAGTAGTATAAGGTCTCCCACAGTGGTAACTGCCTACCCTTGTCCATTGATGGAAGAGATTGGTCTATGATAGCGAAACCCGCAGTAATAAATGCTAATGATACAAAAAGCAAGACTTGCTCAACTTGTTCAGAATTTGCCTCTACCAAACGCACAATTATCAGAATAGCTAAAGAAGTAAAAACCATCAGCAGCACCAGTGAGACCTGCATGACCTTCCATAGCTCTAATTCATCAGGCCCATGAAAGTAAAAGTAGAAAAGTTTGGCCAAAATTACAGAGTTCTCACCGACGAGTTGACCAAAGAAAAGGGTAACCACAGCCATTATAAAACGTCGTGGTAGGTGAGACTCAGACTTGTTTGTAGTGCTGCGATCAATATTTGACATCTGCGCTCCTTAGAAGCTGTCTTAAAACCCATGTAATTAAGCGAGCCGGTATCAATTTTATACGTGCGCTTTCCGTTTTGCGTCTCATTCCTTGAAGTCTTCACCGAGATAGCCGCTATCGACCCACAGTTTGCGTAAATGTGTCAGGCCTGTTCAAAATAATTTTAAGACAGCTTCTTAAAGTCCAAACCAACGGTGATGAGACTATTGATTTATTTCACATTAGAAGTAGCCTTTCCGGCAACGGCGTTGTCATCCCGGCTTTCGATCAGTTCGAACTCCATGAAATTTTTTTTGCAGAAGCTACAGCCCCTCCTTGAGCAGTAGTGACAAGGCGTAATCTGTCGGTCCCCACATCAAGACTCGTTATTCGGATCTCACTCAACTGCCCTTCAACCAGAAGTTCGTCCGTCGATATCGCATTCAGGGCTTGCTGCGCCCTGTCTCGGGCCTCTTCCAATTTGGGGCTAAGGTCAAATACTATCTCGTCGCCAAGAGCAACCAATAGTACTGATTCTGCGGCTTCTCCAAAAATGGTGACAAGTGCGTTTCGAGATTCTATATCGAGTTGTAACTTTGTAAGTATAATCTCTTGTCTATCGACATTAAGATGGGGTTTAGCTGAAAGATAAACTATTCCTTGAGCCCGAGGTCCGAACCAACCATTAGCCTTCAAGGTCAACTTGACACCTAATACAATCACCTCGCCATCTGAAAGGATGTTAACAGCATTAATCCTCACTGAAACATCTTTATCAACGGTTTTGCCCGCAAATTTTTTCTTTAGAAAGGCTTCTAAGGTATCGTACTCCAATGCAGCGGGTAGAACGATTTTGAAGTAACCGGGCTGTGAGTCTTCTATAATTAGACTGTCAGGGAAAGTGCATTGTGGTTGGGTCTGCGTCTCGACGATCTGTGTCTCCGCGTCAAGACTGAACTGCAAGTAGACATTTTGGGTATCAACTATGGGCTGTGCTGATCGAACAGCTACTGGCTTTACCTCTAGCCAAATACTTGAATCCGGGCTAATAGGAAAGGAACGGCAAATCTCATGCCACTGTTGTCTGACGGCTTTCTCTATGAAATCGTCGCGGCTTAACTTATTATTAAAGTCACTGCTAATATTACTAAGTCTTTGGTTGAGTTCAGGTTCAAGTAACCCTCGTACACTAATGAATCTGAGTAGATTGGCTGTTGACAAGTTAATATTCGTTGTCAGTTGAGGATTAAGGCGCCAATTCGAATTCAGTTTCGGCCTCATAGTCGCTCTGAGATTTCCTGTAATGTCTGCGATTTCCACATTTCTTGCTTCCACCTCGGCACTCAATCTAGTCCTGGTCCTAATTTTATCTTCGCCTCCGGAGATGCTTATGCCATCCCTTTCAACCCGCCAATCTACTGAGATGCTTGTTTTGATGCCGAGAATCCTCCCCACCCAACTCTCTGTGCCGTCCTGAGTCCTCGGGATCTCTTGTTCCAATGCATCTCCGATAGCTTGGATTGGAAAGGAGAATGGAATCGTAATTGTCGATGGCGGCACCGTAAGAGGCGGGAGTTCGCGAACTTTGAGGTCGGGAACGGCCGGATCAATCCTGGAATAGTTTCCGTACACAAGAAAGACGAGAACGAGAACGACCATGGCTATGCCAAGTATTCTCTTCATTTTAGGTCTCCTTTTGCTCACACCTTGAACTTTTGAATGCAAAGCCCTAACAGAAAAAACCAACGGTTTAGTGGAGACCGTTGGGTTCCAAATTGAAATGTAGTTTTCTATTTACCTGCTACTCAATATTATACCGGCTATCGGTCATTAAATAGACTGCGGGATGGGAGGACCGATCCTTAATTTTTCTGGAAAAATCCAGAAAAACATCCCGCAGCCGTTGGACTTTTCCTCATTTTGTATTCACTTTCTTTAATGTGAAAACTGAGCGTCTCGAAAAAACGCGTTGACGATTGTCATATAACAGGCATTCTGTTTTCTTTTTTGAACGTCTGGTGAAAGTATAGAATTTCCGCTCATGAACTCCTGGATGCGCTCAGGCGTCACCCCATAGATGTTGCGAATGGTATTGAACAGGCCAATCAGATCTGTTTCAGAGCAATTATTCGCTTTGGCCAGCGTTCTCAAATACACATCATCAACCTGCGATAATGCCTGTGTAATGCGGGAGAGCGTTTCGCTGACAGACTGAACATCCGAAAGCCTATAAGGCGCATCCCAACACGGTGTCACAGATTTGATCTTACGCAACACGGCCAGATGGTGGTCTTCGCGGATCATTTCCACTGTAAAACTGCCGGGATAGACGGACAGCCAGTTCTCGACAATTTGCTTCTCATAAGACCTTCTGAAATCGTCCAGGATGACCAGACCACCAATCTTGACCTGATCATAAACCTGGTAGAGACAGGCTTCTCGACCTCGCAAGGTATAGACAGGTGGACCATCAATAATCACGCAATCTATCTCTTCCTCCCAGAACATCCCATATTCATAAGTCAAAAATTCCGCGTCTCCATAAGATTCAAGAGTAATCGGACGATATTTGATCGATAGATTGTGTTGATCCCAGAATGATCGCATCAGACTCGTGGTCTCTGCAAAATTCCGCCAATCACCTTCCACAGACAAAACCTGCGCTTCGGGAAACGCCATAGCCAGCCGGACAGAACTCGGACCACTCCCAAATTCGAGAATTCTTTCTACTGGGGACATCTCAAGAAGCGTGGTTCTAATTCTCTCAAACGCCGTCTCACCAATGCTCCAACCTGCATTCAGATTAAGCCGATCCGGTATTTTGAGGTCTGAAATTTTATGCATTTCTCACTTCTCTATTGGATTACTTTGGCATGCGCGTGGCGGCTTTAAGCATACAGGCCTGACAATAGATATTCGTCACACCTGTATGCTTGAAACAGGCGTCCCGGGTCAGGGAATATACCAGGAGACCTGTTCTGATCCTGCTCCTCCAGTGGTTTATGAAGCCACTTCCAGATCATATCGTCGCTGCAACAAAGACGCATCCTCCTCTGCTATCTCCATACACATCTCCATCGCCAGTTCATAGCGATAGCGCGTCTGTTCACAAGCAACAGGGTTTGGATACATTGGGTCACCCGTCGTCGTCCTCGCCTCCCAAAGACACCCGCCACCACACAAATTGCGCGCCCAGCACGTCTTGCACTCAGGACGATTATTCACATTGAACTGCGCGTCAAAATGCTGCTGCTTTTCGCGATCAATACCCGAAAACACATCACCCATCTTAAACTCGGGCGCATCGGCCAAACTCGAGCAAAAATAAATCGACCCATCCGCTGCAATCGCCAAATACTGCTTGCCACCCAAGCACCCGTGACAGGATTTTGCGCGCGTCAAAAGTTTTTGAATCCGCGGATCAAACTCTTCACTTTCTTCACCACTTAAAATGGCTTTGAGCGCACGCCGGCTGCGCTTGTAAATTTGTTGCTTCAAAACGGGTATGTGTTCTTCCCCAATAGCATAAGGCGCATCAGGTGAAACAACAGCCGGACCGATGAGCGCGTTATCAGTACCCAGAGAACGCAACGCATCGGCAATCTGATCCTCGTCCATATCATACGCTGTCATAATAGCCTGCAAATACACGCGCTCAGGCACCTCATCAGTCAATTTCTGTACATTCTTTGCCACAACATCATAAGTGCCAGAACCATTGTGAAACTTGCGAATGCGGTCCTGTGTTTTGCGCCCACCATCCAGGCTGACCTTAATCTGAAACTTTTCATCAACCAAAAACTGCTTCATCTCGTCAGTCAACAACGTGCCATTGGTCACAATACCAAAACCAACCTGCACACCCAATCGCGCGCCCAGGGATTTGGCAAATGGGACAAGCTCCTGAATCAATGGAAAATTCAAGAGCGGCTCCCCGCCAAAGAAATCAATCTGGCACCGTCCGAACACCTGAGCCTCGGTGACGATCCAGCGTATGGCTTGCTCGGCAACATCGGATTGCATCAGCATAGCCTTACCGCCATAATCTCCACCGTGAGCAAAGCAATACGCACATTGGATATTGCACGTATGCGAAACGTGCAAGGACACCTGCAAACGATCTGTCTGCGATACCCCACAGGCTGCCATCCCCTCTGTCGTCGGCACCTGGGACACCAAGGGTAATGCACCATCTGAAATCAAACCCACCTGTACCAATTCCTCAATGGCCTCGGCAATTTCCTCTGCCTCGTATTGATCGGTCAACCTCTGGACAACCTGTGAAGCCGACAAGCCCTCACAACACGCTAAAATTGCCTGGAAATGGGGATCCAATTCAAAAAACAGACCCGTCTCAACCTGATAGGCAACAGGCTGTTTGTGTTCTTCAGTTTGAAAAAGATGCATGTCGCATTTTTGAATGCACAGCATGTCGGGTAATCCTCAGGACAGAGATGATTCACTCCGGGCGCTCAAGATCGTCCCTATCGTCATCGTCATTGGGAAAAGGCAGGGGAGGAACAGATGGCCAGCCAGCTGGACATCCCCCAATTTTGAGACTATCTGCGGACCGAAGTGTTTGAATATCACCCTCTGTATCTATCGTTCCATTGATCAAATTCAACTTGCGTGGCGTTGCCATGGTATCCTCCTTATTGAGAATTTAAATGCTATCTCTGCCCTTCATATTGCAAAATTCGTGCCACAAATCGTTCTATCAAAAAAAAAGCACTTGAAAAAGCTCAAGTGCTTAAAAAAACAAGGAAATAAAATTTAAGAATTACGTGTGTTGTAAATGCGACATTCAGATACAAGTGTATCTGAAAGGATACACTTACAAACGTTTATAAAATAAAATACTCATAACTAATTGATTTATATAGATATTAATAATGTAAACAATAGGACATACTGTATATATAAGGATACACTGGTTTCACACCTATCTCAATCCCAGACGATTGATCTTCTTATGCAAACCAACGCGCGTCATCCCCAATTCTCTGGCAGTATGCGTAATATTGCCATCGCATTTCTCGAGTGCGGCTCGAATCAACCGTCTCTCATACTCCTGGACATGGTCTTGTAAACGCCCCTGGAATTCGACAGGAATATCTGACACTGTATGCCCAATGGATTCTGAAAACAAATCGGGCGTAATATCCCCCTCTTCTTCTGCCAATGCCACCGCCCGCCGAATCTCATTCTCCAACTCGCGCACATTGCCAGGCCAGTTGTAACTTGTGAGCGCCCTGATTGCACCCACTGTCAGTCCCCCAACCGACTTGTTTGCCTCTTCTTTTGCACGAATGAGTAGATGTTCAGCCAATAATGGCACATCTTCGAGGTATTCCCGCAAAGGCGGCATATCGATCTGAATCACATGCAAGCGGTAATACAAATCTTCGCGAAAAGAGCCGTTCTCTACTTCCTCTTTTAAATCTCGATTGGTCGCTGCAATAATGCGGACATCTACTGTGTGATCCACTGTTTCCCCCACGCGCCGAATCTCCCCTTCTTGCAACACCCGCAACAAACTCCTTTGCAACTGCGGTGGGGCATCGGCGATTTCATCGAGAAAAACCGTACCGCCATTGGCAGCCTCAAAAATCCCAATGTGATCTTCATTTGCGCCAGTAAACGCGCCTTTTTTGTGCCCAAACAACTCACTCTGCAACAACTCTGGTGATAGTGTGGCACAATTTTGTGACAAAAAACGCTGGTCTTTGCGCGTGCTATTGTAGTGTATGGCACGCGCTGCCAATTCTTTACCCGTACCTGTTTCGCCCTGCACAAGCACGGGAACATCACTCTTTGCCGCGCGTTCGATAAGCCGGTAGATCGCCTGCATCGCATCACTATGTCCAAACATATCGCCAAGCTGGTACCGCCTTTCGACCTCTTGCTGCAAATATTGTGCTCTCTCTTTCAATTGTTCATACATCTTCGCATTGACCAGCGCCACCCCCACCAAATTCGCAAATGCCTGTAAAAACGTCTGATCTGCTTCAGAAAATGCGTTGCCCATGCCGCGATGATCCACATATAGCGCACCCATCACACCTTCATTAAGATGGAATACAGGCACACACAATACAGACCGAATATTGTAGTCTATCACGCTTTGGTAACGATTTAACCTTTCGTCTGTCTGGGCGTCCATACTCAAAACGGGTTCATTTGTCTCAATAACGCGGCGAATAATACCCCGACTCAATTCTTCTGTCAATTCTTCTGCACCTTCCGACTCTTCCAGAGCATTACCTATTTCACGATGTAACAACCGCCGCCGCACATCTTGCATGCGGTCGTAAATTGCCCGCCGATACAAACCCTGTGAAAAACGATACCGCTCCTCATCGCCATAAGTAATTAACAGCCCCTCTTCAATCAAGTCTTCGAGCACATCCAACAACTTCAACTCATCACCGAGCCAAATCTCAGCCAATAATTCAAAAGAAAAATCATTCAAAAAAACACACGCGTATTCCATGACCTGACGTTGCACCGCAGGAAGGGCAGTTATGCGCCTGTACAAAACCTCTGAAATATCATCGGACAACAGGGTTTCGGGAAATTCTTCCCACTGCCAATCGCCATACAAATTCTGCCGAATCACATCGGCATTCACCAGCGTCCGCACAGCCTCCACGACAAACAGGGGTTGCCCACCCGTTTCTCTAAACAGAGTTTGCAATGCATCCGATGGTATGGATCGCTCCCCCAACATCGACGCCGCTAAATACCCCACCTCTTTTCGCGGTAGATTCTCCAACTGAATCCGGGTCGCCCCAGCAAATTCATTACTACTTATAAAATTCTCAATTTCCTCTGGAATGGATTCCCTGTTAGACCATTGGTAAGTCAGGCATAACAAAAATGGGCAGGGTTCTGGATCGCGCAACACATACTGCAAAAATTCCAGGGTCAATTCATCAAGCCACTGAATATCTTCCAAACACAACACAATGGGCTGTTTCTGTCGCAGACGCTTTAATAACTGCAACCAGTGCTCCATAACAGAAAACTTGTCCGTCTCTAATGAATCGGGCACCCGCCCCACCAAATCCGTCGTTTTTACTCGCTGAAAAGCCTCCACCAACGCACCGTAGATTTGTCCACCCTCTTCTCGCCCTGCACCTTTCAAACACAGAAAATCATGGATCAAAGCGTCGCCCAATAGTTCCTCAATTAGTCTCGATTTGCCCACCCCTACCTCACCGGAGATCAGAACCACGCGCTGCTCGCCAGCCTGTACATCCTGCAACATCGCGCGCAACGTCTTCATCTCGGACTCGCGCCCGACAAATTGCGGCCGCATCACTTTCCTATGCACATCGCGCTGCTTGTCATCAGACAGCATAAACCTCGATGATGCCACACCATTCAACGCCTGCACCACCTCCTCTGCCGACTGATAACGATCAACAGGCTCCTTTGCCAGCAACTTCAGCACTATTTGTTGCGTCTGGGCTGGAACTTCGACATGGGCTTCAGCCATTGATGGTGGTGACTCTCGAATATGCTTCATAATAACAGATATCGGGTTTTGTCCAGAAAAAGGCGGCGCACCCATGAGCATTTCGTATAAGATCACGCCCAATGAGTACAAATCTGACCGATGATCCACCCAAAGACCCTTACCCTGCTCTGGCGACATATATTCTGCTGTACCAATTGTTGCCCCCGTCTGCGTGATGGAAACACTGTGCAGATGTCTAAATTTAGCCAACCCCAGATCCAGAATCGTGGTTTCAATCCCCTCTTCTGTTTCCAAAACCATAATATTGGATGGCTTGAGATCGCGATGCACTGCACCCTGCGCGTGGACATAAGCCAATCCCTCGACAATTTGCTGTATCAAATTGAAAAAGTGAGACGCCCGAAATTGTCCCAAATGTGCCTGATCGGCGATTATTTTTTCCAATGTCTTTCCGGGCAAATATTCCATTGTAAAATAGGGACGACCTTCGGCAAATCCCCAGGCAAAGGTGCTTACCAGGCGCGGGTGCTGCAATCTGTTCAGCATTTGAAATTCTCTATGGAAACGGCGATGCACAGCCTTCTGATCCACCATGGTATTCAAAATTTTGAGCGCACAGTCCTGGCCTTGCTCCAGGTCCAACACCCGATAAACTTCCCCCATGCCTCCGGCTCCCAGGTGCGTCTGGATTTGGTATTTGTTGTCGAGAATGGTGCCGATTTTAAACATAAAAGCAACCACAGATGAAAAGGCAAAAACACTGGATCGCGGCTTTAAACATGCCGCGATGACGCCTTTTTTTTGATTCGATGATTAATCATGTGTCATATTTAGAATTTTTTCAACCTTTTTGGCAACACGGGGTGTGGTTTGTTCTGTTGTATTTTTTAGACTTATCAAAAAACGGTTGGCAGAATCATCAAAAGACAAGCGATGCTGTTCGACATGTCTTTCCAGCATATCCAGATCGCGCAACACCTCGTCCTGTAGCGCGAGGGGCATCACCCACAAACGCCTCAACAGCGCCTTCAGAATCAAAATCGGGTCATTTGGATCTTGAGCCAAACGACTGTAAAAAGCCCGTAGAGGCAACTCCCAATACAACTTCTGCACAATAAGCCCCAGATATTCCCGATTCTTTTTTCTTATATCGCTCGCAGAAAAGCGATCAGACGCCGAACCTCGATCACCCTCATGCATGCGACATCGAAGCGTGGGTTGTTTAATAATCCCAATTTTAAACCCGGCGCGTATCATGCGAATCCACATATCGTAATCTTGCCCGCGAATCAAACGCTCGTCAAAACAGCCGACCCTCTCATAACACATCCGATGGGCAACCACAGTGGGACTGCACAACTCAAACCGCCCAAACAAATACATCACCATATCGCCTATGGGCGGCATCCTCGCTTCAAAAGACCGCACGGGCAAATCGCTTCTCTCACCCTCTATGAATTCATAACCCGTATAGACAAACTTCAAATCCGGATCTTCTGCAAACTGCGCCGCGTGCAACTCGAGCTTATTCGGCAACCCGATATCATCATCGTCCAAAATCCAAACATACTCACCCGTCACATATTTCAGACCCAGATTCACAGCAGACGCCTTCCCACCATTTGCCTTTTCAACATAGCAAATCCGATCTCCAAACTGGCTGATCACCTCTGCCGTATCATCCGTAGAACCATCATTCACCACAATGAGTTCAAAACCCTGATACGTCTGTTGCAAAACGCTCTCAACAGCCTCCCCAATATAATTTGCGCGATTATATGTTGGGATAATCACCGAAAATTTGGGCTTCAAATTCATAATTGGGGCCTCATCAGTGTAAAATTAGCTCGTATTGAAAATCCATCCTCGTCCAGCCTTTTGGTCGCGTTAATGCGAATCACATGATACATGTTTAAAGAAATACCCGCTTCGTGATAGAACTTATCGAGAACCTGGGGTTGATATTGTAGCATATCCAATTTCTCTTTCGATATCCAGGTTCGTCCCGATCCGCCATGAAGCATGATATCAAAGCCTCTTTTTGCCAAATATTCCATATTGAACATCTCAAAAGGCGCAGAGCGAAAATTGTGCTGCCAGTACACACCGAAATATTTTTCGCCTTCATAGGGATAGCCATTCAAATGCTTAAAAGTGCCAAACGAAGTGAAAGGACGCCAAACATCCAGAACGCCAAAACGCTGTACGGGTAAATCACCCGTAAAAGTGCCAGCCGTAACGCGAACATCTAAAACATTGGGTCTTGCGCGACGCTTCAAAAATGTTTCAATACGCCAATCAAAATCCAATTCGTATTTGACATAAGAGAAATCGCTCTTTAAGAGATCTGAAGAACCCCATTCAACCCGAGCAGTCGCACGCTTATAACGAGACTTTGCAAAATAAAATCTGAAATCAATATAACGGAGCCGACCTTCATCAACAGGTGGATTTATACGTTGTATTTTATCTCTTCCCAAAATATTGAAATCCGTCTGCTTGCCCAGCGAAGAATGCTTCTCATCGTGAAACCCAACGATCAGTCCCGCTTTTCTTTCTAAAAAAGTTTGAAAAAATACCACATCTGTAGATTCTCTCCAATAATAGTCGTAGTAATCTTCCCAACCCAATAGCGAGAGGATATTATTCGTAGATAAAATCCTGCCTACCGGGCGAAAACCGTAATGATACGAATAATACCGTTCAGCAATACCGGCTCGATGACGAACACTCAGTCGCCCCTGGTTCCTCGAAAGACGGGTCCTGCCCCATTCGTGCCAAAATTCAGCGCGATAAAGCCAGCGGGCGGGACCCTGAGCATATCCACCTTCAAGGAACAACCTATCTCGCCTTCCCGTAGCTGAATTGATCACGCCAAAACCCATTCTCGCCCTCATTTCCGCCATACTGACGCGATTATAGTCTCCGCCCTTTCCCCAACTAAAAACCCATCTATACCCCCTGGGAGTCTGAGACGGGTCTGGTGACCTCAACGGTCCCAGGCTCATTGTGGTCCAACGCGCCAGAGGACCAGAAGGTGGGAATGCCTTGCGAATCGTCAACTTCTCATCAATTTCACCATAAGCCTTCTCCTCTCTTTCTGAAAAGGGCATTCTATCTGAAAATTTTGTAAATAAGCTGTCCTCTCGAACGGAAACATCATCAACCGAAACAATCTGGCCCCTCTCGTAGATCTGGGTGGCAAATTGTTGGTTTATCTCAAAATTTTTCAACTGTGTAATCAACGTCAGTCTGCCCCTGGCAGTGCGAAACAATCCGGGAATACCTCCGCTTCCCTCAATCTGCAGGTGAAAATCAATGGGCAACCACATATCGTCCCCAAACTCCTGAAATTGCTGGAGAAAGGAAGTTTTTACTCTGGCTAAGGGCGCACTTGAATATATAATAGAACTGAGCTCTAATTCGGCTCGTAAAATCACAAAGGCTTCATCCAAAACAAATACCCGGCCCATAAAAGCCGGTTGGAGTTTGGTCTTAGGGCGCAGGGATATTTCATAGATAATCTGTTCCCCATTGTATTGTTGCTCACGCAACTGAAAATGATAAAAATTGAGTGCATCTGGATGAGTTGGACCAATAATACGGTTTCCCGCAAAAAAAACCTCGTCATCATAAATATTGGGTAGTGAATAAAGAGGTTTAACGATGGAATAGGTTTGTAACCATTCCGGGACGTTTTTGGTATGGCGTTTAGACAGGATGACTTCACGGGAACCTTTATCGCGATCCCAATGCATTTCAGATACGAGATCCCCTATCCCGACAATGCGCGCTTCGCCTTCGAGATTTTCAGCGACTTGCCGCGTATATGCCATCGCCTTAAAACGCTTCAGATTTGGTCGCCATTGACCCTTTTGCTCAATGACTCTTTGCATAATTGTCGATCCCATATCAGACGTTACAATAATTTCCTCAAATGGGTATGCCACAGGCTGCATTCTGATAGACGGGATTTCAGCAGCCTCATTCACCAAAACCCTCTGATCTGCATATCCAATATGCGTAATGATCAACGTGACAGGAAATTCCGAGACCTCGAGCACAAACACACCATCTTCATTAGATATCGTTGCAAAAAACGTATCCTTAGCTCTAATATTAGCAGTCTCTAATGGCTGTCCGCTATCAGCATCGACAATTTTGCCTGTGATCATAATTTGGGCATTCGCACTTTGACATAATCCCAAATATATATACCCTACCAAAATGAAAACTCTCATGATATTCTTTTGCATCTCCATAATAGATTCCCTTCATCCTAAAGATCAAGTAGGTTATATTCGATTAGTGTGTCGCGTAACTGGCGCATTGTGTTTCAATTTGAAGGAGAAAATGCTCGTAATATGAAACAAAAAACCACGCCTGAAAAACGTGGTTTTTTATTTTTATACTTGATCCTTTTAGCCGATAACAGAGTTTGAATCCACCTCCCAAACGATCAGTGCCTGAGTAGAACCTTCACGCATATTCACTAAAGCGGGGTAACGCCACTTAAATGCACTTAAATGCACTTAAATGCACTTAAATGCACTTAAATGCACTTAAATGCACTTAAAAATATATAAAAAACTTATTAAAAAACAACCATTTATAAAATTAATTGTGTATAATTATGCCAAAATTATGCTTTTTGTACTATTATTTATTTTTAGGCATAATTCCAGATGGAGAGATTCCCGGGTACCAACGAGCGGCTTTAGTGTTCCCTACTTTGTGGATTTGTCCCTTAATTCTCAAATCTTGAAGTAATTTCTGAACCTGGACGTACGACAGGGATGGCAACACTTGAACGAGTTCCTTTAACTGACTTCCTTCTTTCCGGTTATCTCGAATGTGCTTTAGCAGCAACTCCTTATTTGTTTCGCGGTCCAATCCACGCTTACGTGTATAAGTCCCCGGCTTACCAATATGCCGATAGAACCGCCGGGAGAGCATGAGCCGCACACCCCGTCCGCGTCCCACGCGCTCAATGATTCCCTGTTCCAGCAGATGACTAACCCTTGATTGTAAATCGTCAGGAACAGGCTGCTCGCGATGGACGAGATCGACCACCAAAAAATCGTTGATACCGAATGCTGTCACTCTTTCTTGACCAATCTCTTCCAGAAAACGCAGAAACTCGGGATCTTGAATCTCGCCGTGAAGTGTGAGCGATACGGAGTAAGCATCTGTATGGGAAAAGTCAGGTAAAGGTTTACTCTGTCGGATGCTCTCGCTAAAGATAAAGTCAAATCCTTGTCCGGCGCGTTCGACCAATCCGCATTTGCTGAGAGCTTCGGCAATACGACGATTGCGCGGATTTTGTTGCCGAAGGATATTGTCAGGTGTGATACCGGGCGGAAAGCCACCAGGGCTAACAATCTCAATACGCCGAGGATACTGTCGAATGAAGACCGATCCTCCTTGGCGATAATCGCGGTGACTCACCGCATTCAAGACAGCCTCGCGCACTACGCGCTCATTGAAAGTAGGCACATCCCACACAAAGAGTCCTTGCTGGAACGATTGTCGGTCATTACGCAGATTAATAAGCCGCCAGATTTCGTCGAGTACTAAGAGGAATCCCTGCCGGAACTCATGTCGTTCCGCTGCTGGTCCCGGTGCTTCATTCGATCGGTACTCAAAGACGACCTCCGATTGGGCAAGATATTTGCCCAGAGCTTTCCGCTTGCCAAGAAGAATCAATGCCGCGTAAGTCACCTGACCATCGACGACCAACTCGGCATCTGACAAGAGTTGCTCTATCGGACGGCCCGATATGTCCTGATCCGGCGACTTAGACTGCCAGAGTTGGCGCAAAACCTCCACAGCATTTGGATCGAGATCTCCCAATTGGGCAGACGTACAAATCTCCGCCGAGAAATCGGGACCAGACTCGGCAAAAATGCGTTGGAGCAAGTCGGGGGTCATTGGAATAAGATTTTCACCTCCACGCATCCAATACGCACCTTTATACTGCACAGGCATACCGATTGGTCGAGAGGGAATCTGAAAAACCAGAACCCGGCCGTCTGGATGCGAAATCTCCTCGACATCCATGCGAAGCCGTAACCTTTCGATCAGGTCGGCCTTTGTCTTTTCGAGATCTGGAAAAACCTGGCTGCCAACCACTTTACGCGGTAGTTTATCCGTTACGCCCAGAATCATCCTTCCACCGCCTTCATTGGCGAGGGCGACACAGTACTTTACCAGGGACTCAAAGTGGAAATTTTTCTTTGCCTCTTTGAACTCCAGATGTTCATCTTCCCTGGCGTCCATCCAGGTTTGAAGTTTGTCTATGGAAACGATCATAGCGCCTTAAAAAAAACTCCGGTAGGGTGATAGGTTATCGCCAGATATCTATGCTGGTAAAAAATTCAAGTCTTGATTCTTTTATCAGACATCCATCACTTCCCTAACACCTGCAATAATATTATCCCGATCTGGAAATACGTGATCTTCCAACTGGGGCGTGTACGGAATGGGCACATGGAGGGCGCAGACGCGTTTGACGGGCGCTTTCATCTTTGCAAAAGTCTCCGCATCTTCGGTCGCGACAGCAGCTATCTCGGCTGAGGCACCCGCTGTGGGACCCGCCTCGTCTGCAATAACCAGCCGCCCGGTCTTTTGCACAGACGCGCGAATAGCATCGCAATCAAGCGGAACCAGCGTACGCGGATCCAGTACCTCAACGGAAACCCCCTCCTTATCCAGCACCTCAGCAGCCGCCAGCGCTTCGTGTACCAGCCATGCCAGCGCGACAATAGTGATATCTGTACCCTCGCGCTTGATATCCGCCTTGCCCAGCGGCAGAGTATAAGGCTCTTCTGGGACTTCACCTGCAACACCCATGAGACGATTGGACTCAAAAGAAATGACGGGATTATCATCCCGAATAACAGTCTTGAGAAGCCCCTTCATATCATAAGGCGTCGAAGGCAAAATCATCTTCAACCCCGCCAGATTCATAAACATCGAATACGGACTCTGCGAATGCTGCGCCGCAACCCGCCTGCCGCCACCGACCGACGTGCGGAAAGTAATCGGGAATTTCACCTGCCCCCCGAACATATAGTGAATCTTGGCTGCCTGATTCACAATCTGGTCCATCGCCACAAAAGAAAACGTAACCATACTCCAGTTAATAATCGGACGGAAGCCAGACCCCGCAGCGCCAACAGCAATCCCGGTAAGCGCGCCCTCGGCAATCGGCGTAGCGCGCACGCGCTCAGACCCAAACTCTTCGACGAGCGCATCGGGCGCATCGGTTGACAGATGAAACGTCGTAGGATCGCGCCTCATTTCTTCTACAAGGGCTTCCATCCCGGCCTGTGCATAAGAGATTTTTCTCATCGTATTATCCTCGGAATCACTCGGCAAAAACATCCTCGACTGCTGCTTCTAAATCTGGAAATGGACTCTCTATGGCAAATTGCACCGCATCTTCAATCTCCGCGAGAATTTCTTCATCCATCTCTTGCCACGCCTCCTGAGTAATACAGCCCTGATCCATCAGACCCGCGACAAATCGCTCAATCGGATCTCGCTCCTTCCATGCGCGGATCTCGCGCTGCGGCCTTGGATCAGCCCCCCCAACCCTCTCCGTATGCCCCCGCCAGCGATAAGTCTTGCACTCAATCAGCGAGGGACCCTCGCCATTGCGCGCGCGATCAACAGCCTCCTGCGTCGCACCATAAACCGCCATCACATCATTCCCATCCACAACCACGCCCGGAATATCGTATCCCGCGGCACGCGCGGCAACATCGCGATATGCCAGCGTACTCGCCGCCGGAGTGCTCGCCGCATAAAGATTATTCTCGCAAACATAAATCATAGGCAACTTCCACGCCGCTGCGATATTGATCGACTCGTGAAACGGACCTGCATTTGACGCCCCATCGCCAAAAAACGAAACCGCAACGCGGCCCTTACCCTCGAGCTGTGCGGCCAGGCCAGCACCCGTAACAATGGGTATGCCACCTGCGACAATGCCATTAGCACCCAGCATCCCAATACTAAAATCGGCAATATGCATCGATCCCCCTTTGCCCTTACAATACCCCGTCTCCCGCCCGTAAAGCTCAGCCATCATACGCTTCAAATCCGCGCCCTTGGCAATACAATGCCCGTGCCCCCGGTGCGTACTGATAATCTGATCATCCGGATTGAGCGCGGCACAGACACCCGTAGCAACGGCTTCTTCGCCGATATAGCAATGGACCACGCCGTAAATATCCCCTGCGCGATAATCATCAGACGCGCGCTCTTCAAAGCGCCGGATCGTTTGCATAATCCGCAGCATCTCGCGTTGTTTCTCTTGTGTAAGAGCCATAAGATAATCTCCACTACGCGGGCCTATCGCCCTTTTTAACCGGCGCTGTTCGGCTATCAACGCCCGGCAACATTTTTGATGGATCTCTCGTAACAATAACATCGATAATCGTAGGAATATCGCGATCGGCAATACCCTCGGCAAAAGCATCTTGCAATGCCCCGGGATCATCTACGCGAATACCCTGACAACCGAGTGCGCGGGCTGTATCGGCATAATCCGTCTCGCTCAAATCACTCGACTGATAGCGCCCCTCATACATATTGTGCTGAAGAGCTTTGACATAGCCCGAAGCCGCATTGTTCACAATCGCCAGCGTAAACCCAAGCTCAAGGCGCCGGGCTGTCTCCAATTCGCCGAGCACCATATTAAACCCCGCATCTCCCGTCAGACCAACAACGGGAGAATCGCCCGCTGCGAGTTGCGCGCCCATCGTACCCGGCAGCCCGTAACCGATCGATGCAAATCCTCGATTGGCAATATACGTGCGCCCAGACCGGGTTGAATCGTAGAGCAAACCAGTCCAATGCGCGGCAAACCCACCATCCACAACGAGAATACCGTCTTCGGGCATCGCGTTTTGCAACTCGCGCACCACCCGCGCCATATTGACGGGTCTCTCATCAGACGCATAACGCGGCTCTGCCTCGGCTCGCCAGGCAACCATCCGCTCTGAGACCTCGGTCAAATAGCCCGCGCGCATCTCCTGTATCGCCACCCGGTCGGGAAACAAACTATCCCGAAGATCGCGCAAACCCTCAGCCGCATCGCCCCAGAGTGAAACGGTAGCAGGCGTCGTACGCCCAATTTCCTCAGCCACAATATCGAGATGAATAAAAGGCACACCGCGCGGAATCAAATCATAGCGTTTCGTGGCAATCTCGCCCATCTTGCATCCAACCGACAGAATACAATCTGCAGACGCAATCAAATCATTGGCAATCCGCGACCAGCGCCCGAACAGCCCCACGCTAAGTGGATGGACGCAGGGAATCGCACCCTTGCCACTCAGCGTTTGCGCAACTGGAATACCAAACGCCTCGGCAAAACTCTGCAGTTCGCAATACGCCCCAGAAAGATGGACACCACCGCCAGCGAGAATAATCGGCCGCCGGGCATCGCGCAAACACGCCACCGCGCGTGCAACCGCGTCTCGCCCCGGGCGCGAACGCTGTGCGGGAATACGCAGCGTCTCTGGATCCACAAAAAAATCCGATTTGGAATAATCATACTCCCCATGTGCAATATCCTCGGGAACATCCAGCACAACAGGTCCCGGGCGCCCGGACGTGGCAACAGCGTACGCGCGTCGCACAAGCTCGGGAATGCGATTGCCGCTCTCGATCCGAATAAGCGCTTTAGCCGCTGGCGCCAGAATCTCCGTCTGACGCGCCTCCTGCGTCATATTCTTCCACGAATGCTCGCGATTGCTATTACCCACAACAACAATAAGCGGAACACCCGCATTGAGAGACTCCACCAGGCCTGTAACCAGATTCGTCGCCCCGGGACCGAGCGTCCCATCGCATATACCGGGACGCCCAGTCACGCGCGCCCAAGCATCCGCGGCAAAAATACCACACCGCTCATCATTGATCAACGTATGTGAAAGCCCCAACTCGCGCACAGCATCGTAAAAGGGCAAAAGTTGAAAGCCCCCCATGCCGAACATAGGCGCCGGATTGTGAAGGCGAAACATCTCAGCGAGCGCCTGCCCGCCATTCATGTGTACAACTGAAGACATAAAAACTCCGTATCCAAATACATAATGTAGGGGCGGTGCCCCCGTGCCCGCCCGTTGGGTGGTGGGGTTTTATACGAGCCTTTCCCCAAACTCCGGAACCGTCATCCCCGCTTTAACACCGCATCTCTCCGCCTGTAAATTGACGTACGACAGAACACCGCTCTCCCATGCAGAAACCGCATCGCCGATACAGGCGGTCATCGCATCCACTGTCCCCGCGGGAATACCGGCGCGATCCAGAATCTCAAGACGCCGAACACCCGCCCGATCAATACCGACTCCCGCATCGTTAAACACCGCGCCCCTCGCCTCTGCAGCAATACCATAATCGGGCCTGCCCGCAATCACTCCACCGTGCGACCCCGTAATAATAAACGCACCTGCATCCTCCGGCGTAACGAGTGAAGCAGAATCACAGGCAATCGTAAGAACAGGCACCTCTTGCAACACAGAGCGCGATTCCTCGTAGCCCGGTACATCCCCTTCAAAGGGTATGCCATTACACAAAACTTCAGCCGCCTCTCGGCACATCTGCCCTTCTTCACAGCCGAGCGCACCGGCCATCTCATTGCAAAAACTAATGCGCCCGCGCTTGAGCATATCTGCCCCATCTCCAATGCGCGCAGACGAATGTGCAATCGCGGCAGCCGCGAGCCCGAGACCTTGCAAATAATCGAGCGACCCAATCCCCGCATTATCTTTCCCAACGCCTGCATCGTTAAAAATAACGCCCCGAAGACCAGCCAATGCTGCGAGATACCCGCAGTACCGCCCCCCGTGAGAAGCGGCAACAAGAACCGTTCCCCGCGACTGTGAGCCGAGCTTTGTAATACTATCGGCAACTTGAATCGCGTCCATAAAGCCCCTCATGAACCGGATTCCAGAATCATCGGTTCAACACGCTCGTGCCCAATCACCTTTCGGGCATACAGGAGGCAGGCTTGAATATCTTCATGTGTCAGCCAAGGATACCCTTTAAGCAACACCTCAGGGGTATCTCCTGCTGCGAGCATGCCAAGGACATGTTCAACGGCAAGCCGACGTCCTCGAACAATAGGCTTACCCCCAAAGATCTTCGGGTTGATCGTAATTCGTTTCAGGAGTTTTTTTTCATCCATTGTTTATTTTTCCTAAATCGTCAAGAAGTCGCGCATAGGGTCGCATCACGTTAGTCATCTGACAGAATATATGCGTTTTTAAACAAGATTTCCATACTTTGAAACAAATATTTGTCCTAAAATATTGCACATCTGGTCCCATCCAAAACGCTTTATAAACTCATTATACCGTCGTATATCGTGTTTTTAGTCTTACATTCAGGATTTTGTATCTAGTGGAGAATACGTCTTTGCCGGAATCGCCCGATAACTCTCGAGCTTCTCTCGATCCAATCGATCTCTGATCGCGCTCAAGTGTGTATCGATCAAATCTCGCCGCACAGATTCCAGATCCGGATCCTCAAAAACATTATTTAGTTCCTCAGGATCATTTTGACAATCGTACATCTCAACCGGCTTCTCAGACACGGACTCGACCACCAGCTTGTATCGCCCATCAAAAACCATCGTAAACCCATCGACTTCACTAAACACAGCGTCTTTGCCCTTTTGCGCACCATCGGCATCCGGCCCTGCCAACACCTGCGATACAAAAGAAACCCCATCGCTATTTTCCAAAGACTCTGCCCCTGCAACATCTAAAACCGTAGCCGTGATATTCAGGCAATCCGTCAATCCTTCAGACGTCCACCCCGCCTGTCCCCCCGGAGGACGCACAACCAGAGGCACCCGTACAGCCATATCGTAAAAAACCCCTTTGTGGCTCAACCGATGATCCCCAGCCATCTCACCGTGATCCGAACTGTAAATAATCCAGGTATTGTCCAACATGCCCTTTGCCTCGAGCGCTGCAATAATACCCCCGATTGCATTGTCGATCAATGTAATTTTTGCATAATAATTGATAACCAGTTGTTTCTTCTCTTCTTCGGTCATCGTTTTGGCATCGCCAGCGCGAAAGAGCGACCGCACGATATACTTGGGATACGGTTCTTTGGGCAGATCCATAATACCCACAGGAATATCATCCATACTGTACATATCGCGATACTCCTGCGGCGAATCAAAGGGATTGTGCGGACCCGGAAACAGCACCTGCAGATAGAACGGTTTGTCCCCATCGTAATCGCGCACCCATTCTGCGGCCGTACGCCCGGTATAACTGTCCAGATGACATTCAGAAGGCAATGGACAGGGTGGATCTTCCCACGCTCGTGCTCTGCCCTCTTCCAGGCGCGTCTTTGACCTGACCACATAGTCTCGATGCGTCTCCCACAAACCCAATTCTTCGAGATAATCCGAATACTGCGATTTGTTCACCCCCGACGCGTGTGGACCGTGCATCTCTTGAATATCTACAAACCCCCAATTTTCCAATATTGCCGTCTTTTCCTGACTTTTTGTTCCGCCTGTATGCGTATATAAGTGGGTCTTGCCCACCAGGGCAGTATGATAGCCAGCATCGCGCACATTTCGCACATGACTGGGACCGCGCTGATCGGCCTCAACAATATTCTGCCAGACACCGTGTTCCCGCACATACTGCCCCGTCATCATCGTCGCTCGCGCAGGCATACAAATCGGCCCATTGGTATAACACTGGCTAAACACCACCCCTTCGGACCCCAGACGATCCAGATGTGGTGTTTTGATCACCGGATGCCCCGCGCACCCCACCGCATCGCCGCGATGCTGATCTGAATATATAAAAACAATATTGGGTTTTGACATACACACCTCCAGTAAAAAACCCGAATGCTTGAACTGAGACGCTCACTCGGTCGATTCGATGTCCCAACTAAAGCGATTATTGGCCGGGTCACTATAATCGATATAAACCGTGGGGTTTGTCGCGTTGAGATATTCCTCAAGATTGGTATAGCCGTCGTTGTCACGGTCTTTGGGGCCGTCTGCAGGATCAGCCGGGTTGAGTGCATAACGCTTCTCCCAGGCATCGGGCATACCATCGCGGTCGGTGTCGGCAGGTGGTTGACCGGAAGCCAATTCGGGCCAGCCACCAACCGTTTTCTGGGAGTCGATAATGCCTGAACCTTCGCCATACGAACCACCGTAAGTGGCCGTGCCGGATTCTACCTCGGCGACGATACGTTTGTCGTACGTGTCACGGCTCGGGAGGATGGCACCGACGTGTTCCAGAACGCGCTGGTAAGCGCGTGCGGCGGAATCCGTATGTATCGGTGCAATCTCGAAAGGACCCTCGGCACGAAAATGATTGATAGGGAGATCATTACCGGGATGGACGCCGAGCCAATTGTCAGCAGTGACGTCTGGAGCACCCATAACGAGATTTCCAGCAATCCACCAACGCTCCAACCCTTCGGGACCTTCATCACCTTCATAAGGGTTGGTGAGACGAGCGCGCACGTTTTCGCGGGTTGCAGGGCCGGGTTTGTAAACGTTATTGACCAGATTGATGCGAACATCGCCCTCGCCGCCGTAGCAGGAGTTGTAGCCCCAATTGTAGATGACGTTGTTTCGCAGATCGACAAGCTGGACAAAGGGCTCACGACCTGCGATACGCGGATTGCGACTGGAGTGGTGTGCCAGGAGGTTGTGATGGTAGCTGGCGCGCTTGCCACCCCAGATGCCACCGAAGCCGTGGGCACCTTTTATGTGCGTCGATTCTCGGAGGCTTTCTGAGATCAGGCACCATTGGACGGTGATGTTCTCTCCGCGATAGAGAGAAACGCATTCATCTATACTCCAACTGGCTGAGCAGTGATCGATGATGATATTCTTATGATACCGGCTGCCGATGGCGTCCATATCTTTTTCCGAAGTATCGCCAAGGCGAACACGCAGGAAGCGCACAATAACCTCGTCGGCATCAATGCTGAGTTGATAGTCGGCCAGGCAGATGCCACCGCCAGGAGCGGTCTGGCCAGCAATGGTGAGATAAGGCTCGCTGATCTTGAGCGGGCTGCGAAGGTGGATCGTGCCACCGACTCGGAAGACAACGGTGCGGGGCCCAGTGGCTTCTACGGCGGCGCGAAGGCTGCCAGGACCGCTGTCGTTGAGGTTGGTAACCTCAATGACGCGACCACCTCGACCACCAACAGTTTGAGCACCGGCCCCTTCGGCACCGGGAAACGCAGGAATCGCAGAGGCTTCGGCACCCGGAGCCACACCAGCGGCAGAGAATACAAAAGCAGCTATAGTGAGAAACATAGATGGTTTCATAACACAAATCCTTCTGTTGAAATAAGGGTGCGGTGGCGCTGACCGTCAAGAGCACCATGTGAAATTTGCATATTAAGATTCCTCGCTCAGTGCCTCTATAATCCTGATCTCATCTTCATCATAATTTAGATCTTTTAAGGCAGTCAGGTTCTCTGTCAACTGATCTGGAGAGGAGACACCCAACATGATGGTGTGAACTCCGCTATCCTTGACTGCCCACTTGATCAGAGCCTTAGCAACTTGTGCCCTGTTGACGTAGCCTTTTTCTTCTGCAATTGCAAACACCTTTGCTTTCTGAAAGAGCACGCGCCCCAGGATGCCTAACGCTTGCTTTTCCGCTTTCACGATGGTATCACCAAATTTGGCCTTTTCGAGGGGATTGCAGTTTATGAAAGTTGTATCAAAGCAGCCCTTGTCATACTGTTTGGCATAAGTCTCCGGACCTGAAAATGTATCTGCCGAAGCAAATCGGATCAGCCCCTCATCCTTGAGCTTCTGGATGTTGTCCGCAATTTTATCGAGGTAGTCCGGATCGTGTTTTAGGGCATCTGCCATGAAGGCAAAGTTGTAGATGTCTATCACCTCCCGCTGTATGAGCTTCAAAGCTCGGATCGCTTCAGTTCTCAAGAGGCTGTAGTCCGCCATCTTCCTGTTGTGCGGGTCATAGGTATAGACCATGCCCTCTGGCCGGGTTTGTATAAGAATCTCATCTTTGACATCCACCGCTCTCAGAATCCTGCCCATAGCCTCTTTCTCAGAATCGATTGTCAGATCAAAGAGGTTGACCCCAGCTTCCAGAGCTGTCTCTACAATCCGCAGTCTGTTCTCTCCACCAAAGCCAGGAAAAATGTGACCAGGAGTTACTGCCAGGTCCTTGTTATCCCCAAAGCCAGCGACACGCGAATCAGGATGGAACTCGTGTCCCCCCAGACCGACAACAGATACTTTAATGCCAGTGCGCCCAAGATTGCGATATTGCATTTTTATCTCCTTTGCCAACCAGCAAACCAATTCAAAGTTATCGGCAATGTACTGGTCTTCCAATACTATGATATGCATTTCTGCCCACTTTTTCACACCAAAAAATCGACCGTCCGTCAGAAAATTCGCTTGACAACATTTTTGTATCCATATAGCTTTTGTTCATACCAGGCCGTGTGTTCTTTCAAATTAGTGGGCGATTAGCTCAGGTGGTTAGAGTGCTTGCTTGACATGCAAGAGGTCACTGGTTCAAGTCCAGTATCGCCCACCATTAAAAACAATGGGTTACGCAAATTTATGCGCAACCCATTTTTCTTTGGTGCCCATCTGGATGCCGTCTTTTGTCGTTGTAATGTGTGCTATAAAGAGTTTCTCAATTGTTGCCAATCTTCGTTTAAAAACGAAAACACCTCAACATCGAAAAACTCACCGGCTCTAAAAGTATGCTGCCTCAGGGTACCTTCTTTTGAAAAACCGACTTTTTCAAGGACGCGTGCGGAACCATAATTCCTGGAAATCGACCTTGCTTCGATTCGATTCAATTTGAGGTGTTCAAAGCCGTATTCTACAATTGCAGCAACAGCTTTCGTCATAATTCCGCAGCCCCAGTACTCTTTTGCGAGGTAGTATCCAATCTCGGCTCTTGAATGTATAGCGTCGAGATAAATATAGTGACATCGACCAATGGCACGATTATCCTCTGTTATAACCCAATAAATCGATTGTTTCTTTTCAAACTGTTCCATCATAAGTTCAATCCATGATTGGACCTCTTCAAGCGTTTCTGCATGTAAGCTTGTAAATTGGGTTACCTCTTTATCCGACATAAAATGGTAGAGAGAGCGTGCGTCCTCAGGTTTTATTCCACGCAGGTTATAAGATCCGACTGGGAAGAATGGAACTTTCGATGGAAATCGGTCTGTTTTCATATTCGAAGATGGTTTCGGTGATTGGCAGCACGCACAAATTTAGTCACAACAGACAGATTGGGATCTGAACATGAAACGAATCGGTATTCTCGCCTACGGCTCTCTAATAGACAATCCGGGTCCAGAACTTGGACCGAACACGGCTGCAAAAATCAAAGATGTCAATACGCCATTTATGGTTGAATTCGCCCGGAAGAGCCGAAGCCGCAATTATGCACCCACGTTAGTTCCGGTCGCCGAGGGTGGTGCTTCTGTAAAAGGCGTTATCCTAATATTAAGAGACGGCATATCTGAAGCTGAAGCTAAAAATATGCTCTGGCGCCGGGAAACGAACTGTTTTGACACTCGGAAAATTTACCAACCCCATGTAAACCCCGGTGATAATAAGGTGTATGCAGAACCGCTGGAACATTTCAAGGGCATCGATGTGGTTTATTACGCCCGAATTGCCGCTAATATCCAACCCTTGACACCAGCACACCTGGCAAAGCTGGCTATTCAAAGCGTCAGCGTAAAAAAGAAAGACCAGGGGCGAGATGGCATTAGCTACCTGATCAATGCAAAAGCAAATGGTATTCAAACGCCCCTCATGTCCACATACGAACAGGAGATTCTACAGCGGATGAACGCAAAAAATCTCGAAGAAGCCCTGTCCTCGCAAATCAACCTGTTAAAAGAAAATGCTGCATCATCGAGAGCCAAATGAGAGCACGAGGAAGATCTGACAGAAGTACGCACAAAAATATCCTGAGAATTTACCCTTCACAATAAAAATCTAACTTTTTGAGCATAATATCAAGCCTGTAGTTGTAGAAATTCGTCTTGCAACCATTGGTTCACAAAACTATATTCATTTTGAGTGCGCGTGACAAGGAAAGAAGGCAATATGCACGACGATAAAAAAATTCCGAAATTCGACAGCTACGAAGAAATGGCAACGTTCTGGGATACACATAGTCTTGCCGACTATTGGGAACAGACGGAGCCTGTTGATTTCGATTTTGCGCCAGAAGCACGACGGCAATACCTGGTAGGGGTTGACCGTGAGTTATTAGCGCGTGTGCAACGTCTTGCTCGAACACGGGGTGTAAGTATCGAGAGTCTGGTTAATTTGCTCCTTGAACAACGCCTCCTGGAGATTGAGAACCCAACCTCAAACGTGTAACAGGTCCCAAACACCATCCACCTCAAGAAGCCACTCCTGAAATTCGGAGTGGCTTTTTCATCTTGCAGCCATTGGTTCACAAAGCTACATTTATTTGGATTTTTCAATCGTTCTATACGTTCGCTTGTTGTTCGGCTTGAATTGAAGATAACAGGAGCATCAAATATGGCAGATAATATACCAATCGAACACCGGTTCCATTTTGACCTGAGTGGCTTTCTGATCCTGCGCAATGTATTGACACCCGAAGAATGTGAAGCCACTCTGAATGTCCTGTCCGATTTGGAAAGTCGGACATACAAAGATGAATGGATGGCATCTGCACCCACTTTTGGCAGACCAAAACCACTACCAACCTGTGATAAGAGTCGAGAATTGCAGATCCGTTTGAACGGTCTCTTACGGCTTGATCCCGTCTTTGACCTGATGATCGCACATCCGAAAGTCGTGCCTTATCTGAAGGCATTTATGGGCGAACCACAACTCATCAACACCTGGTCGATTTCTAAATACAAGGGAGCGCAACATGGGGGATGGCATCGCGGCGTGCCAACAACGGATTACAGTTATCGAAACGGCGATATTCGTTCTCGGATGCTCAATACTGTGTATTTTTTAACAGATAATGGACCCGACGACGGATGCGTGGTGGCTGTACCGGGTTCACACAAAAGCAATTTTGATTTGAGCTGGCAGGAATATCAGGGATTGAATCTTCCGGGTGCTGTCGCAGTAACGGGCAAGGCAGGCGATGTCTTACTCTTTTCCGAGACCGTCATCCACAATGGACTGCCCAAGACCACAGAGCCAGTGCGATCCAATCTATATTTCAACTACACACACGCACATTATAATGTGATGATGCGCGAGCCTCCAAATGGATACCACAGATGTCTTCCGCCAGAGATCCGCGAACGATTTAATGAAGCTCAAAAAGAGATGACGCGGTGGATGGAATTGGCAAGGTGGGATGTGTAGCACTTGTTGGATTATAAATAAATCTCTCTATCAAAACCGACGGTTGATTTACCTATGATGCGTTCTAACGCTTCACACTCTATTGCCGACAAACGGAAGAATCACATATGGCGAAACCGAATATTCTGCTCTTGATGACGGATCAACAGCGTGCAGATGCGATGGGCTGCACTGGTGGCTGGGTTGAAACGCCGAATATGGATCGGATCGCAAATGAAGGCGTGAGGTTTTCTAATTGCGTTACGAATTCGCCTATCTGTGTACCTGCAAGGCTGAGCCTGGCTACGGGACACTACCCTCACAATACGGGTGTGTGGAATCATCAGGACCATACCCTGGCGACCGACGCGAAAACGTGGACCCAGGTTGTCAGGTCCTGTGGGTATCGAACCAGTCTGTTCGGCAAGACACACCTGCATCCTACGTCAGGTGACTTGCGCAGTCGAGAGCACCTGTTGCACGCCTATGGGCTGGATGATGTGAATGAAATTGGGGGCCCACGAGCGTGCGCAAACTGCGTTTCTCATATGACTTCGATGTGGGAAAAAAAGGGTCTGTGGGAAAAGTACAAAGCGGACCTCGCTGAGCGTTCCAGAACCAAACGGTACCTGGTGCGGCCCTCGGCAGTGGGGCTGGAGGACTATTACGATATATATGTAGGCCAGCAGGCCAAAGGCTATCTAGAAAGCTATGATCGCTCCGAGCCGTGGTTTTGCTGGGTGAGTTTTGGCGGACCACATATGCCTTATGACACACCTGAACCGTACGCGAGCAAGTACCACCCCGACGCCATGCCCAGTCCGGTTCCTTATTTCGGAGATGAGCGCAAGCGACCTCGGGGAACCCTGGATGATATCCTGGACAACAGGCCCACATTCGACCCTGGAGAAGAAAAGATACTACGAGCGGATTACGCCGGTAACGTGACTCTGATTGACGACCAAATCGGAGAGATCCTATTGGCGATCGAAGCACGTGGTGAGCTTGACGATACGGTGATTCTTCTGGTCTCTGATCACGGCGAAATGAACGGTGATTGTGGAATTCTGGCGAAAAGCAATTTTATGAATGGCGCCGTTCGCGTACCCCTGGTGATTCGGACCCCTGACACCGTCGGTCGGTCGGCTGCTGGAAAGACATGCGCAAGCCATACGGAGTGGTTTGATGCGGGGCCGACACTTGCTGAACTAGCGGGAGGGGAAATCGAGTATCCCCAGTTTGCGAAATCCCTCTGCCCGATGCTTGCAGACCCCTCGATCGAACACCGGAGCGAGGCGATTTCGGAATATGGCGGAGATGTCATGCTGTTGAATCATGATTGGAAGATTGCACTCAACAAAGAAGGGGAGGCCTACCTGCTGTTTGACGTGAAGAACGACCCGAGTGAGGTGAATAACCTGGCCGGAAGAGCCGATATGGCTGACGTGGAGAATTCTCTGAAGCTGAGGATCCTGGAACGAATGATGGAGAGTCAGGTTTATACAGGGGCCAGGTTCGCGGGTTGATTTTCAGGGGATCGTTGTGTTGATAAAAATGTCAAGAACTAATTTTTCGTTTTCAGATTACATTTGCAAGGTTAGTCAACTCATTTCGAGAATACCCAATCGATCTTCACGCAAATGATTTCTCAACTCGCGATAATATTGTTCTCGGACTTCTATGCTTTTCATGTTGGCATCAATAGTATATCCTGCGGGCTTAAACACAATAAACATCACCTTCCGGGGAAACGTATCAATATTGATAGATGCGCCGTGGACCATTGCCGTGGTGCAAACCGTCATCTGCCCCGCCTTTGCAAGCAAAGGAACCGGATCTGCAAAAGGCAACTCGGGAAGTTCTCGCAATGGGACTGGATTCTGAATATAAGTCCCATGCTTTTCCACATCCCCTGCAATCAAACGGTGGCTACCGGGTCGGTACATAAGAGGTGCCCGTTTTTCCGTCACATCGCTCAACCAGAGCAGACAACTGCAAAGCATCTGTTTGGGTGTGGCATCCAGGTCTGAAAGGCTATATTTAATATCCACATGTTCGGAAAAACTGAATATTGCGCCGGGCTGTGGATAGGAAGTGACAATAAACGCATTAAAAAAATGCACGGCATCGGCCCCCAACGTCTTTTTCGCCACAGCTTCCAAAAACGGATCCTGGATCAGATCCAGCAATTCAGGCTCGAGAAAATACCGTTGCCCCACACGATACTGGGGAGGTCTCCCATCTTCCGGGCCTTCAAACGGCAACATCCGATCAAAAACCCTCGAAACGCGATCCAGCCGCGCTTTACTAAAAGGCGTATCGATAGTGACCGCCCCAACCTCTTCAAATTGTGCAATTTCAGATTCGCCAATCATAACATACCCCCTATATCCTTCTAAGCATCCAGCCACGCATCCTCAAACACCCGACATCCGACGCCCTCCTGCCCCATGGAACTGCATGCGTAGAGCGTGATATACTGGGATTCATTGAGGGGACCAACAGTGCTGTAGGAGAAAGTCTCTGGTTCGATAACCTTATGGCGCCATGCCTGACCTTCGTCATCGCTAAAATAGATCGCACCGCGCTGGCGCTCTGTGGCGTGCTGCCGCTCGGATTCGGGCAGACCGGAGCCATTGGGAATAGAAAAGAGCAGACGCCTCCCGCCCCGGGCAAGTGTGCCGTGGCAGAGCACCCCACTGATATCGACGAGAAAGGGTCTGGACCACGTCTTTCCGCAATCCGTCGAAGTATGGGCAATGCGCTGCACAGAACCGGGACGCACATCCGAGAAGGGAACGTGAGCTTCAAGCATACCGCGCGAATTCAGCCTGCGGACGAGCAGCAACTCCTCACCGCGATTGATCGACACAGCGGAAGCTTCGTTAGCCAGATAATCCGTAATAAAACCATCCACGCGCCAGGTCTCGCCCTGATCATCGCTATAAATAACGGCAGAACCGGACTGGGGATGGTTGCGAAAATAATTCGTAACGGCCTCTCCCTCGGGCACCACAGTAACAGGTCCCCCCAGAACGTACCGCCCCCGATAAGGACCTTCAGAAATCGCGTGAACCTGCCCCACCGCGTTGAACATAATCAGCGTACCATCGGAATAGCAGTGATTCAGAGGCGACCGGTCCCCGAGCAACGTCTCCATAGTCCAGGTATCGCCATCATCATCCGAATCAAACCGGCAAAGAACCATAGGCGTATCGCGCCCCACGGCATCGATATCGATACCGGACTGCGCCCGCATCTCGCCATAGTCCTTGTCGTAAATATTCTCCGTACCCCGCAAATCAACCATAGACAGAACGGACACGCGCTCACGTCCATCTCGTTCGGAAAGATACGCAGACACCGCGTAGTGGGTGATCCGTCCCGAAACAGCCCTCGCTGGCGACCACGTCGCGCCCCAATCCCTGCTCCTGCTCGTCAGAATCACCTTTGGATCGTCGTCGCGGCCGCCGCGTAACCTGCCCTGACAAAAGGCGATCAACACACCGTCGCGCGTAACCACATACGACGGCTGAAACGTGCGACTCACCACCTCACCGTACACCTCAAAACCAGGCTCAAAAGCCAGCGTCCGTTCACTCAATCCATTTTCAAGCTGCCTCATACGGGCCTCCTGTAATAAATAGCCACCGGATCACGCGATCCCCGCAAGCCAGTTCACAATAGAAGCGACCTCTTCCCCTTAGGACGCCTGTGTTTCGATCAAAAAACCCTTCTCCGCTTTCAGATTCGAGAATGCCCATTCTACTCAAACCGTGAAGAGGTATAGATCGTCGGTCGCCTGAGCACCGGCGAAAAAAACGGGCAGACCGTCACAGATCAAATCGGTCTTGCACACATCGTGGATCGTCGGGGCCCTGGGATATCCGTCGCCAAAATCTCCGTAGGGAAACGCAAGCCTGTCGGTTTCGTGCAAAAGGTCGCCATCGATGTCAAAGCGGCGCACAATATTCCCGGATCCGACGATTAAGCACTCACGGTCCCGGTCGAGATAAAGCCCCGTGCAGGTCGCGGAACCAGTACAGGGGTAATTGCCCAGGAACTCCGGGGCATCAGGATGCTCCACACTGAGAACTGTGACCGATGGATCCAGCAACCATTCCCTCCTGGGATCCTGGATCCTTGAAATACCAGTTGCCACATAGGCGCGCTTCCGGTACAGGATAATGCGGTTCGAAATGTTCATATACCACCTCGAAGGCTCACCTCCGTTGGCAAGCGTCCAGCCGTCTGGATCGGTGAATCGTCCATCCTCATCCACAGCGTCCGGAAAAAGGCCGAGAGGGGTCTCTACCCTGCCATCTCCTCTGAATCCCGTCACGCCAACCAGGGATCCTTCATGGCTTGCCCCATGGCAGCGGGCGAGCACATCTTCGCGCACGCCGATTTCAGTCAACTGGCCATCGTCCTCAACGCGTACAACTTTGATGACGTTTCGCTTGCTGACGGCGAGTACCGTGTCGGCAGCCACTTCAAAATCGTTGACTTCCGGGGCAAATGCGCTACAGTCGATGGGGACGAGATCCGCCTTCGAGAAGCGCATGCTTTCGATCCCGCGATCACTGCCCACCATCAGATATCCGTTGCAGAAGGCGACTGACTGGCAATCGGGGCGGTCCGGCAAGTCCGCAACCAGTTCAGGGCGTTCGATGTCACTCACATTCCAGAACGTGATGCGATTGCCGTATTTTGACGGTGCGGCTACCAACCCGTCTCCGAGATACGCCGCCGCATGCGGCCCACACCCCGGGTACCGCCAGTAGTTTTGTATGCGCATAGAAAACCCCCAATAAAGCGCGATCGGTTTATCCAGATCCTCCATCGCGAAACCGCAGCGAATAGAGGCCCACGTTCTTGAGGTAGAAGCGGAGGAACACAGGCATGCCCACGAGTTCTGCCATATCCTGCTTGTTTTTCCACGTCACTTTGTGCTCGACAAGGTCAACAGCCTGTGTGGTGCAATCGGCAAGGGTGAACCCGGGCACGGGATTCGGGGCACCGTTCTCACCGAATCGCAGCACTTCAACAGCGAATTCGGGCGGAACAATCGCCGTGGTCGGATCGCTGTTATACCCGTCGGCCACGGTCGTATTGACGATCAGTTCCGGTGCGGCAACAACCATTTCGCGGGTAAGCAGAAAGCCTCCCGTGTGCGCACCCATCTGCGCGACGAATCGATCCTGGAGGAATTGCGCCCGGCCGATGCCCGAGACATTGTTCCTGTTGCCCTGTGCCTGGCCGTGGCGGGATCCGCGATAGTAGATAAAATCCGTATTTCCCATGCGCACAATGCCTCCGGCCCCCGAGGTAGAACCCGAGTCGAAAGCGTCGGACCCGCCATGGGGAAGATATACAGACCGGTCGGGCAACATATTCCAGTGCAAGCCATCGCTGCTAAACGCCAGATGCAGATGGAAGGCCATGTGCGGCGGAGGCCCCATCATTCCGACAAAACCGATGAAATGGCTGCCTACCCGAGAAACCACCATGTGGTCGATATCCGGATCATCTGCTTCTTCCGGCCACATCACCACCCGGGGCTGGCCAAAATCATACGGCGTCTCCCCGACCATCACCGCTGTCCGGCGCTTGAAGTTGTGCTCCGTCGGTCCACCCGGCACATCCCCAACACCAGCGGTACACACGGGCCGCCCGAACATCAGCCAGCGCTCCCGAACAGGATCGAACACCATGTTTTGCCACGTGTCCCGCAGACCGATGAAAGCCGGGTTCGACGGATCCTCCCGCCAGTGAATCCCATCATCCGAATAAGCCAGACACAGACATCCATAGCCCTCGGCCAGATTGTCCTTGTAAGTCATCAGAAAACGGCTCTGCTGCACGCCACCGAGGGGATTCCACATCACGCGCACCCCCTGGGCCTTTTGCTGTCCCGTGACCACCACATTGGTCTTCTCATATTGTCCGTACGGCTTGCCCTCCAGCATCGGCTTGTCCCAGTGTACCCCGTCCAGGCTCTCGGCATAGCAGACAAAATAGGGATACCCGTGCCGCTCCGCCTTCCAGTCTTTGAAGCGGAACTGGTGCATCCACGCGTTCCAATCGGTCCCGGCATACCACATGCGGAACACGCCAGCTTCGTCGTCGTAAATCACATTTTGCTGACCCACCGAATCTTCCCACGGCCTGTCGGGCATAAGCACGGGGTTGTGCGGATCCTTAATCGGCACATTCAGCACACGACTTACCCCCCAGCGGTCTTCCACCGTGGCATTGTCGATCAGCAATACGGTTTCCGTACCAACCTCAAGTGGCTCCCCTGCGCAGTAGGATTCCAGATTCATGTCACAACTCCTTTAATCAAAAGGCTGCTCCGAGTGATAAATCTCCCGATCCGCCTCCAACAAAAACGTGCCGTCTGACTGTTTAATCCACTGCGGAACATCGGAATGACCTTCTCTATTCGGCACAAATCCCATCAAAATGGGATCCTCTGTCTCCTCGAGAAACGCGGTTAATTGCCCCTCCAAATCATCGCGAACCTTTGAAAAACGCGGATCATCTGCAACATTGTTCAACTCATACGGATCGTCTGCCAAACTGTAAAGCTCCCGTTCCGGTGCCGGTCTTGAAAAAAGTGCCTGAACAACCTCTCGCCTGTTCTGAAAACGATTCACCCACCCATTATCGACATAATTTGGCACCCGCGCAAAATTGCGGATCAGCTTGAACTGATCCGACCGAACACACCGCATCGGCGTGTAATACCAGTTCCCAGCACGCCGCCCCCAGGTCTGCTCGCTAAACACCACAGACCGACCAGCCCATCCCGCACCGGAAAACAACCCCCGAAAACTCCGACCCAGAATACCATCCGGCTCCTCCAGACCGCACAAATCCATCAACGTCGGCAGCAGATCCAGATTGCTAATCAAATCACCATACACAGTTCCAGCGGCAATCTCAGACGGGTACCTCATAAGCAAAGTCGTTCGGATACCCGCATCGTAAAGCGTGTGTTTTGCCCGCGCAGTCGCCACACCGTGTTCCGTAGTAAACACCACAACTGTCTCATCGGCCAGCCCACGATCATCAAGTGCATTCAGAATCCGCCCCACTTTTTTATCCAACTCCCCAATCTGCCGACACAACGCGGCGAGATCTTTGCGCACCTCCGAACAATCGGGCAGATCCGGAGGCACAACCATTCTCTCCGCAAGCTCTGGATCGTAATCCAGACCAAAAGGTCTATGCACCTCCGAGAAAGAGACCTGCAAAAAAAAGGGGCGCTCGATAGACGGTGCTTCTTCTCGTAAAAAACGCTCAGCCAAAACTTCCACACCAGCCTTCTCCTCCAGCACACGCGAAAAACCCGCCCAGGATGGATCATTCGGAATCATCAACCGGTTGCTCAGCACCGTCTCATAGCCCACATCCTGAAAATAACGCGCCATGCACACAGCATCATCCGCATAGGGAAATTGTCCCCACACACCGATCATATGCGGCATCTGACTGCAATACAAGCCAACGCGACTGGGAATACAAATAGGTGCCGTCGCGATAAATTGCGAAAACCGGGCACCCTGAGAAGCCAACCGATCCAGATTTGGCGTCGATACATCGGGCCGGTCATAACAACCGAGCCAATCGCCCAGATCGTGACAGTCGATAAACACAACATTAGGTTGTTTCATATTCTGATTCCTCTATCCTATCAAAGACCTGAAATTGCCACATCGCACATCTTGTGAAAACAAAATGTGGGCAACCAGTATCACAGTTTTCAGGTTGTCACATTAACTCTGGTATAGACACATAATAATATAATAATATAAGCCTTTTGTGTAATAATATTGACAAAAAATTATAAATAGATATACTATGACACATGTCTAAAAATTCACCAGAAAATCAAGTTCTGGAACTGGCACAGCAAGGTCTCTTGAGAGTTTGCGATCTGACGTCCCGGGGCCTTCATCCCGAATATCTGCGTCGGCTATATCAGAAAGGACTGGTGCGACGGGAAGGAAGAGGCCTGTACATTGCAGCCAATGCCGAGATTTCGGTACACTATGGGCTGGCGCAAGTAGCAAAGCGCATTCCCCACGGGGTGATCTGTCTGCTGTCAGCTTTGAGCTTTCACGAAATCGGCACACAGCTACCACACCAGGTCTGGATGGCCATTGACCGCAGAGCAGCCAAGCCAAAGATGCAATTTCCTCCCCTGAGGGTGATGCGGTTCTCCGGTGTTGCACTGACTGAAGGGATCGAGACATATCAGATTGAAGGCGTTCCCGTTCAGATTTTTAACCCCGCCAAAACAGTTGCAGACTGCTTCAAATACCGCAACAAAATCGGCCTGGACATCGCTCTTGAAGCGTTGAAAGAATGCATCCGCGACCGCCGCATCACAATGGACGACCTCTGGCACTTCGCAAAGGTCTGTCGCATGACCAATGTGATGCGGCCCTATATGGAAGCTATCGTGGCATGAAAAGAACGCGTCCCAAAAATCTACCTGTATCCGTCCATCAGCGACTTTTAAACCTGAGCAGAGAAAAAAGGGAAGAACCCAATCAGATTTTCTTGCGATATGCCATTGAAAGATTCCTCTACCGTCTGTCCCAGTCTCCATTTCGCTCCAGTTTTATCCTCAAAGGTGCCCTGCTTTTCTTCGCCTGGACAGGTAGTGCTCATCGTATAACTCGAGACCTGGATTTGTTGGGCCATGGCGAAGCCTCCCATGACCATATCGCAAAAGTCTTTAAAGCAATCTGTCGAGAAAATGTGGTGGCAGACGGGCTTTTTTATGACCCTGAAAGTGTTCGAGTCCAAGCCATTCGAGATAATGCAGTCTATGAGAGTCATCGCATCCGTCTCTCTTGTTTGCTTGGAACTGCACGGTTCCAGGTGCAAATTGACGTGGGATTTGGAGACGTGGTAATACCCAGGACCACTACTCTCCTGTACCCGGGGTTGCTGGATTTTCCTGCACCCGAACTCAGAGCCTATCCTCCTGAGACGGTCGTCGCCGAAAAACTGAATGCCCTGGTTGTCTTGGGTATGCAAAATAGCCGTATGAAGGATTTCTATGACCTCTGGCTAATAGCCAGAACATTTTCTTTTGAAGGGCTGGTGCTAACTCAGGCCATCCGGGGGACTTTCGAGCGACGAAGGATACCCTTACCCAACGAACAGCCGGTCGCTCTGGATAAGCAATTTGCCGAATATCCGGGGAAAGCAGAGCAGTGGCGTAGTTTTCTTGAACGGAGCGACCTGACAGATGCCCCACAGGAACTTCCTGAACTTATTGAAACGTTGAGCACTTTTCTTGCTCCACCCCTTCTTGCAGCCACAAGAAGAGAGGAATACAATCAAGTATGGCAAGACGGTGGTCCGTGGAAAAAAGAATAAGGAATCTCAGAAAATGCGAGTGGTTTAGATTCAGGAGCGGTACTTTCCAGAAACCTGACTTTTCATACGATCAGGTAAAAAATCACCGGTCCAAGTACAGTATTACCCACCATGAAAAATTAGCATAACAGGTAGAGAGTCTCGTAATTCTCTACCCGTTTTTTATTTTTCTAAAAAAATTTCAAATTCTCTGAATCTTTTATCTTTTCAGCTTTGTCAGAGCCGATACTGCACCAAAGCGATGCATAAATGCATAAATGACGGGAGGAGAAAGGAAGGAGAAAACATGCCAGACGAAAACAACAAACTCTACCTCTACGAAGCTCTGGAACTCAGAGCTGAATACGAGGCCAGAATTAAAACCCTGAAAGATTGCCTGTCAGAAACCAGGCAAAATCGCAATCGAACATTTTTCAATCGCGACGAAGAGGGTCAATATCGTCCCAGTCCCGGGTTTGACACCACTGAAGTGCGTGACCAGATCAAAGCACTGGAATACAAACGGCGCAAGCTCAACAGTGCCATTCAGCAGACCAATTTTCAGCACCAGATGGAACACGATGGCGACACCATCAATCTCAACGAGGCGCTGGAATTGCGAAAAGGCTTGAATGTGCAAATCGGCGAACTTCACACGCAAGTCGTGGATGCAGCATACCAGCGGGTAATCTACAAAGAAGACCGCGACATTGTGGAACCCAACGAATTGTCATATCCCGACAGCGTCCAGGACCTTGAAAGTGTACGGTTGACTTTTAGGGCGTTAAACAGAAAGCTACGGGCAGCATCTTTTGAAGCGATCGTAGCCTTTCAGGACGAGCAGTAATCACCAATCCGGAAGGAGACAGGGGAGCAAGTGCGACTGCTTCGGTGACGGAGCATAGCCCAGACCATGGTATCTGTAAAAGCCATCCTCTTGAGGGGGTGACGCTCATAACGTCCGGCAAAGCACCAGACCATTGAGCATCAAACCTCAGAGCAAACAAAGTCTCATAGCCAGAAAGCCTTCAGGCTCCGCGTCTCTTTTCGGATCTTATCTTTAAATACCAATTAGCGGTCAGTCAGCAGTTAGCAAAACAAATAACATAAGGCCTTGGGGTGATTGGGGGTGCTGATCGCTGAAAGCTGATGGCTTCCCAGCGTCGTGCTAAAATAGGCTTTACAAGAAGAAATTTTTTTGTAAGTTGACACAAACGTATGTATAAGAGGAAACATGAAACGCAAAAACTTTTACAGAGAAGGGTCGCTCGCTGTTGTGTTTCTCGCCCTGCTTCTGATGGCGGGGCCTGCCTCTGCACAAACCCCAACCGCGGCAGACGCCGACTTTGACGGCAATGGCGTTGTGGATTTTGCCGACTTTTTGGCGTTTGTAGATCAGTTTGGAGCGCGTCAGGGCGATGGGAGATATGACGCGAAGTATGATCTGGACAGCGATGGTGCGGTTGGCTTTGGCGATTTTCTGAGTTTCACCAGCTACTTCGGCTCGGTTGCCATTCGCGATGCGAACCTGCGTGCGGTAATCGCAGACAGCCTGGACAAGGCGAGTAGTGCGCCGATCAGCAGAGAAGAGATGGCGAGCTTGACCAGGCTTGCAGCGACGCGTAAGAATATCAGCGACTTGACCGGGCTTGAGTTTGCAACGGGTCTGACAGACCTGTATCTTTACAGCAACAGCATCTCGGATGTCTCTGCCCTCTCTGGACTGACAAACCTGACAAGGCTGCATCTTCACAACAACAGCATCTCGGATGTCTCTGCCCTCTCCAGACTGACAAATCTGACAGACCTGTATCTTGGCACCAACAGCATCTCGGATATCTCTGCCCTCTCTGGACTGACAAACCTGACAGAACTGCGTCTTCTCACCAACAGCATCTCGGATGTCTCTGCCCTCTCCAGACTGACAAACCTGACATACCTGGATCTTGGCACCAACAGCATCTCGGATGTCTCTGCCCTCTCTGGACTGGCAAACTTGACAGAGCTGCATCTTGGCACCAACAGCATCTCGGATATCTCTGCCCTCTCTGGACTGACAAACCTGACAGTGTTGCGTCTTTACAGCAACAGCATCTCGGATATCTCTGCCCTCTCCAGACTGACAAACCTGACAAGGCTGCATCTTTACAGCAACAGCATCTCGGATATCTCTGCCCTCTCCAGACTGACAAACCTGACAGACCTGTATCTTAACAGCAACAGCATCTCGGATGCCTCTGCCCTCTCAGGACTGACAAACCTGACAGTGCTGGGTCTTTCCGACAACAGCATCTCGGATCTTTCACCTCTAATTGCAAACACGGGATTGGGCAGTGGAGATGTGGTTGAGGTACGGAATAACCCATTGAGTGACACATCGCTCAATACGCACATTCCAGCCCTTCAAGGCAGAGGTGTGTGGGTGCAGTTTTGAGGACCTGCAGCATCTGCCCGTTTCGATCAGGAAAGCATTTTCATCCAATCGCTGATCGCTTTGGCAGCGCGGCTCTAAACGCCGCCACACTCTCCCAATCGGGACCCAGTGCGTGCCGCGAGAATATCGGATCTGGCTGCCGATACATCAAATGCGCCGTGCGCCGAATCCGCTGTGTCTGCCGGACAGTCCCGCAGTGATAACTGGCAATATTGAACATCACAGCAGACCCCGCTGGCGCGTGGACATCGACCCGACCAATCCGTCGGGGATTTGTGCGACCAAAAGAATCTGTCCACATCGGCTTATCCGGATCTACATACGCCGTCTCACTATCGTCAATCCGCAGGACACCCTCGCCCCATCCGGATTTCCCCTCCCGCGTCTTGGGCAATTGACGCTTGGTCTCGGCACTCTCTGGAATAAGGCTCGTACAGTGGGACCCGGCATCCACATCGTCCAGATAGTAAATCACCTGTATCGCCGGGGCAAAAAACGCATTTCGATCAGCACCCTCCACAATACCATTGTATTCCCGGTGCCACTGCCGCGAGAGACAGAGCGGATCGCCGCCGTCAATATCCTCTGGCGGATCGGCAGCACACACCTCGCGCCGCAAAAAACTCAGACTGCAAAACTGAACACCCGCTCCGAGAATGCGGTGCACCAGAGGCGCAACCGACGGATGGTGAACCAGGCCATCCAGTGCCTCTGTCCTGTGCATCAACTCCGGCGCCCTGCAGCCCACCGCTATATGACCCGGACGCGGTCCAGGCTCCCATTCCTTCGGATGCGCGGCCACATCCGCATCAATCCCATCGTTAATCGCCGTCACCTCCTCCGGTGAAAGCGCCCCCTCCACCACGGCATACCCATTCTCCGCAAAACATCTCAGCATCTCGTCCATCGCATCGCTCCTTTGAAAAGACACCGCGTCAAACCGAATATCTCTCAAGAACATCCCGGTCAATCTCAATCCCCAGCCCGGGGCCTTGAGGAACCGCGAGATACCCATCCACCGGCAAAATAGGCTCTTTAGACAACGCTGTTCGAAGCCCATTTTCCGTCATATCGCATTCAAAAAAAGAAGGGACTGGATTCACAGAACCGGACGCATCTGGCATCGACGCCTGCCAGTGCAGGGTAGCGGCAAGGCCAACGACTGCTCCCCACATATGCGGCATAACCGGAATATAATTGGCACTGGCCATTGCCACAACCTTTCTCGCCTCTGTAAACCCGCCAACAATCGCAATATCTGGCTGCACGATATCCACCGCCCGTCGCTGGATAAACTCCCGAAATGCCCAGCGCCCCTGCAAACCCTCGCATCCCGCAATCCGCATCTCGAGCGCCCCTTTAATTTCCACATACCCGGCCACATCATCCCTCGAAGTCGGTTCTTCATACCAGAACAAATCGTACGCCTCCATCCTGCGCCCCACCTCAATCGCCGTACCCACATCATAGGCCAAATTTGCATCCACGCACAAAAGAATATCATCGCCAATCGCTCTCCGCACAGCAGCCACATTCTGCTCATCATAAGCCTTCCCCAATCCAACCTTCATCTTCATCGCGGGAAAACCCTGATCCACATATCCTCTGGCCTCATCCATCAACGCCTGTGTATTATCCGGCCTGTCCTTCCTGAACAACCCGCTGGCATAGCAGGGAATACGGTCCCGAAATGCACCCCCCAAAAGGCGATAAATCGGCACATCAAGCGCCTTACCCATAATATCCCACAACGCAATATCCACGCCACTGGTCGCGCCCACATTCCTCAGACTCCCCGAATTGTTCAGCGCGTTCCAGATCACCTCGCAATCGAACGGATCCTTCCCGATCACATGCCGCTGAATATCCGACTCACCCAGCGACCCCGCCCCCTGTCCCCATCCCGTAATACCCGCATCGGTAGAAATCTCCACCAGAATAGATGACCGCTCCGTAATCCACGCAAAAGAATTTCCGAACTTCTCGGTCACGGGATAGCGCAAACGATGATATTTAACATCCGTAATCTTCATAATCCCTCCCATACATTGATCCAAACATCTGGCAACCGAAAATACAACCCCATTTTACCAAAGTCAACCAGCACCGAACTTTAGAATATCATCTTTCCCATCTGGACTTGCAATCCATTCCAACCTTGCACATATTTGAATAATAATTTGAAAAACCAATACACACTCTCATGACAAAATGCGATAACAAATGATAGCCACGATATTTGACATTGATGGAACCCTGGTCGAAAGTTTTGATTTTGATGGGACCAGCTACATCTCTGCGATAAGAGAGATTCTGGGCGAAGTTTGCATCGACGATGATTGGAGCAAATACAAAAATGTAACTGACACAGGTATCTTGCGACAAATAATGAAAAAGAATAAGATCCAGGAAGAGGAACAAATTGGAGAAATCCGCAAAAAATTCGGTGAATTAATTGGGCAATATCTTGAGAATGGTGGCGAATGCCACCCAAAGAAAGGGGCGGTTTGCCTGATTGATAAACTTCTATCTGATCAGCACTATAAAATTGGAATTGCCACAGGCGGCTGGAGACATACTGCCAAAATGAAACTCAGACATGCGGGATTTAGCTTGAGAAATATGGTTCTATTTTCCAGTGATGACAGCGACGAGCGTGTGGAGATCATGAAGAAATGCCTATCTGCATTGGGGGACCGTTTCTATCGCGTCGTATATATCGGTGATGCTGTATGGGATATCCAGGCGACCAAAAAACTGGAATGGCATTTCATAGGCGTAGGACCACGCTTAGAGGGAAAATGTGAGTGCTGGGTTGAAGACTTTTCAAACCACGATACATTCATGAGAATGCTACACGCTTAGCAAAAAAGAATAGAAAAAAAAATGCATGAACGTATTACTATTGATCCCAAAGTTTGTCATGGACAAGCCTGCATTAAAGGCACCCGTATTCCAGTTCATCTAATCCTCCGGATGATGGCCAATGGGGATACCTTTGAGAATATCCTGGAAGAATATCCTTCACTGACTCAAGAAGATATTCATGCTTGTTTCGACTATGGGTTTGAATAACAAACCGAAGCCACTGATCAAAGATGAGCAACTTAATGACGCTTAAAGAGCTAAAACAAATCGCAGCGTCTGTTGGTAAAATTCAAGGGTGGGATTTCTCCGCCGTAAGAGATAGACGGGATCCCGTACCCTGGGATTATCTTACTCTGGTTCGCAACTACCTCACCTCATCATCTCGCGTCCTTGATATAGGAACGGGTGGCGGTGAAAAGTTTCTCACTTTATCACCGAATTTCGGCAGGGGCATTGGAATCGACATCAGCGATGAAATGATTCAAACAGCCCATAAGAACCAATCCAAAATGCAGATAAACAACGTCTCTTTCAATGTCATGAGTGCTGATGCCCTGCAATTGCCTGACTCGAATTTTGATATTGTTTTAAATCGACATTCTGTTGTCAATATAGATGAAGTTTTGCGTGTTCTACGTACGGGAGGGTATTTTATCACGCAGAGCGTGGGACATCGCAATACGTCCAATATCCTGGCAGCATTCGGTTGGACGAGCAACAGTTTTGGCAAGGATTGGTGGTCGCCTGCTAAAGAACTCGCCAAAACTTTCCAGCAACGCGGCAATCGTATCATCGCGCTCATGGAGTATGACATCGCGTATTGGTTCTGTGATGTTGAATCACTTCTCTTATGGCTACACACAGTCCCATTGCCCGAAAAATTTGAAATCGAAAAACACTGGCAAGGCGTTAACCAGATTCTCGAGAAATACACCACTCAGCGAGGCATTGAAACCAACGAACACCGCGAGTTGCTTATTGTGCAAAAGAGCGCTTAATAGCTTCCAGAGGAGACCCCAATGGCCGAACCCAAAGGCAAAGCCTTTCAGACCGTGCGAGACACCGCGCCCAAAAATATCTATCGCGGTGCCGTTGTAGGATGCGGCAGAATGGGCAGCACCATTGACGACGAACACATTGGCATGCCTCATTACCCATGGCCCTGGGCACACGCGCCTGCAATGATTGAAGCCCGGGGAATCGATCTCGTTGCCGCCGCTGATGATGACCCCGCCAAACTCGAGGACTTCAAACAGCGCTGGGACGTTTCAGCCCTGTACACCGATTACCGGGAAATGGTCGAAAAAGAACAAATCAACGTGGTATGCCTGACCACCCGCCCCGAACCCCGCGCTGAAATCACGGTCGGTCTGGCCGAACTGGGCGTCAAAGCCATTTTTGCCACCAAACCGATGTGCCGCACATTGGCCGATGCCGATGCCATGATCGACGCCTGCGCCAAAAACAACGTCATCCTCTCAATGGCCTGCCACCTCAACTGGTATAGCTACTACACAAACGCCCGCAGACTCATTGCCGACGGCATCATTGGCCCCTTAAAAACAATGATCTGCCACAGCCCCGCCAGCCTTTCCAATATTCAAAGCCACACCCTATCCTTACTCCGCCTCTTTGCCGGTGCGCCAGCCCAATGGGTAGTCGGTCTCATCGACACAGACAAACAGGCCCAATCCAACGCCGACATCCCCGGATCGGGAATCATTGTCTATGAAAACGGCATCCGCACCATCTTAAACTCCCGCTCCGAAACCAGGCCCTTTGCCTGGTCCCTGGAATTCATCGGCGAAACCGGCCGCATTATCTCCCGCAACGCCCATGCCCAGTTCGAGATATGGACCCCACATCCCGAAACCGGCGCACCCACCCAGACGCATCTCCCGGGACCATGGCATCCCAGAAGCTCAATGGTTGACGCCATCGAAGGCGTCTGTCGCTCTATCGAACAGGGCCGCGAAGACATCTGCCCCGGCGAGTTCGGCCGCGAAGCCCTTGAAATCGGCATCGCCATAAGAGAATCCCACCGCCGCGGCAACATCCGCATTGACCTGCCCCTCGAAGATCGCAACTTGAGGATGGGGTAGTCAGCCTGATAAGGAGCCTCAATGAATACCATACTGGAAACAGTCGAAACAACGCAAACATCCCCCGAAGGATTCTTCACCCTCGGAAAACTCGGCGAACGCTGGATCTTGCTCACGCCAGGTCGACAGCCGTTTTTCTCCGTCGGATTAAATCACATCGACTCCTCCCCACTGCTATATCCAGAGAACCTCCCCCGCTGGAAACAGAAATACGACAACAACAGCATCAAGTGGATCAGCGAATCCGTATCCCCCGACCTGAAATCCTGGGGATTCAACACCGTCGGCTGGGTACAGGATGTAACCATCTTAAAACACGCGCACAGTCCGAGCTTCACCTTGGAAGAATATCGCGCCCTATCCATGCCCTACTGTCACCTCCTGCCCTTCATCGAAACACATCAATGGAACGCATGGCACAAAAATCCCGACATCTTCAGCAAAGACTTCGAGGACTGGTGCGACTATGTCGCCAGATCCGAATGCGCGCGACTCAGAGACGAACCAAACTTAATCGGCTATTTTTACTCGGACTGTCCAACCTGGGTTCACGTCCGAACCCCACACACGGCATGGCGCGGACCCATGTTTGATCCCACACGACTGGAATCGCAAGCGGGCCGGACTGAACTCTTCAACCTGGCACAGCGATACTACAAAATCACCCACGACGCCATTCGCCGTTATGATCCCCATCACCTGATCCTCGGAGACCGATACGAAGCACTCGCACCACTCCCAATGGAAATTGTACAGGCTGCTGAGCCGTACGTTGACGTACTCAGCTTTCAGGACTTCGGAGACCCGGTCACACACATGCGCGAATGGCACACAGCCACGGGAAAGCCGGTTCTATGGGCAGACGGCTCCCGTCCCCGGGAAACCATCGCGGACGACAGCGGAAAATATCTGGATGGGGAATATCATCTCGCAGATGGAAAATGGTATGCCGAAGCTCTCTACGGCCTCCTGAAAAACCCCGGCGCAATAGGCGCGCATCTTTGTGGCGGTTATATCCGAAATCGCTTCCGGCGAAAAGGTCTGATCGACGAACAAGAGCAACCCGACCACGAAGCCATCTCTGAAATACAAAAAGGCAGTCGAGTGGTAGCGCGCTGGCTCGACGAATTGGAATCCTGAACGAACTCGAATGCAGGGGGACCATGCCATTAGACCTCGTTACACCAACCATGACGGATGCGCCACCTGCCCCGGGCAAGCGCGTGCGTCAAACTGCGCCGGAGTACAGAGGAACCGATGTACACCACGCGCTATACCTTCCCAAAGACTGGCAACCCGGGCGCAAATACCCTGTCATCGTCGAATATACCGGCAACAAATGGGAACCTTGTAAATCAACTGGGAAAGTGGAAGACGCGAACCTGGGCTATGGTATAAGTGGAGGGCGAGGATTTATATGGGTATCTATGCCATATATAGAAAAGGGAACAAAAGAAAATGCCGTCACGTGGTGGGGCGACAAGCAAGCAACCGTGAACTACTGCAAGACCAACCTCCCGCGGATCTGTAAAAAATTTGGCGGCGACCCGCGAAACATATTCATCTGCGGCTTCTCGCGCGGAGCCATTGGCACCAGCTACATCGGCCTTGCGGATGACGAAATCGCAGCCTATTGGAAAGGCATCTTCACCCACGACCATTTTGACGGCGAAAAGGAATGGGATTATCCAGAAAGTGACCGCGCATCTGCTCTCACCCGCCTTGCACGGATAAAGGGCCGGCCCGTGCTCATCTGCGGGCAGAACGCCAGCAGGATAAGAGATCAATTCCTCAAAGAACACCTCAACCTGGCGCAATTCACATTCCTGAACGTGCCAACCGACCAGATATTCAACATCCCCGAAGACAATATCGTCCACCCGCATACAGACCTGTGGATGCACAGAGAAAGTCCGTATCGCAGGCGTGCCAGAGCATGGCTTAAAAGCGTACTAAAAGAAACGCCCTACGCCCAGGGATGAAGCACGATCTTTGCGGCCTCGCCAGCAGCCAGAAGACCAAAAGCCTCCTGAATATTGCTCATCGGCATAACGTGACTGATCAGCTTATCGATAAGGGGCGACTCCGCAATCACCTGCATCACGCCCTCGTAATCCTGCATATTGTACAGCCAGTTCCCCGACACCAGCAACCCCTTGCGAATCAAATCCGGACTCACCTTAATCGGCAAATCCTGGGAACACTCGCCGACAAACGCCACCCGTCCGCGCCGCCGCACCGCATCAATACACAGCCGCTCGCCTGCTACAGAACCAGAACAATCCACCGCGCAATCAACCCCGCGACCATCCGTCAAATCTCGAATACGCGCAAGCGGGTCATCCTGCGGATGCAACACCACCTCTGCGCCCAACTCAAGGCCGAGCGCAGCGCGCCACGGCGCAGGCTCCACCGCCAGCACCCGCGCCCCCCGGAACCGGGCATTAATAATTCCACCAAGCCCCACCGGCCCCAGCCCCGTAATCAGCACCGTATCAAACGCACCCACGCCAATCGCTTGCATACCCCCAAAAGAAGCGCCGATACCGTCAATCGCCATTGTCGCCTGCTCGTACGTAACCCGTTCGGGAATCGGCAACAAAAGCCATGAGGGCTTGACCACATAATGGGCAAACGTACCACTGCCCTCTCGGCTACCCGTGAACTCGGCAAAGTTATATGTATCCTCACAATAGATATAATCACCTGATCGACACAAAGCACAATTGCCACACGGATACTGCGGCATCACCGTAACCCGGTCCCCCACCTTCACCCGTCCCGGCTGCGCCACCGCCACCACCTCGCCAGCCCCCTCGTGCCCGATCACCTCGCGTCGATCCCCCGCCATCCACGCCTTATACTCGGTACACATCGCCGAAGCATGCACCTTCACCACCGCCCAATCCTCCTTCGGCTCTGGCACTGGTGCTGTCACCACATCTGACTGCCGCTCTCCAACGATTCTCGCTTTCATATTGTCTTCCTTTGAGAATTTATTTTCGCTAAGCAGTTCATCATTCACCGACCTTCGCACCCGCTGCTTTGAGAACGCGAACAACCTCGCAGAGCTTATCCTTATTCTTAATCCCCGAACGCAACGCAGCCATAAGCGGCGTATGTCCCGCGCGGTCTCGCAAATCGACTTCCGCACCGTGTTCGAGAAGTAGGGAAACAATATCCACAAACCCCGCCCTCGCCGCGCAGTGCAACGCGGTCTGCCCCTTGTAATTGCGCGCATTCACATCTGCGCCACGCGCGATCAAATCCCGGATGCGATCAACACGCCCGCCGCGGTCGCCACGAGCCTGAAAAACAATCGACGGCCACCCATCCTCTGCATAATTCGGATCGCAATCCACCCCACGGCTCGAAAGCAGCGCAATCATATCGGGATTGGTAAGACCGGAACGGGGCAGTTCAGCCATCGTCGGATCGAGACCTGCATCGAGCAACACCTTCAAAATATCTGCCCGATCACGCCAGATACAGAACCGCACCAGCCAATCGCCACAGAGCCGCGGATCTGCACCACGCTCAAGCAACAAACAAACAATATCCAGATAACCAGCACCAACCGCGTAGTGCAACACCGTAGCGCGAACATTCGTATCGTGCTGTACCCGCTCCGCAGTGGCGAGACCCGGATCGCGGCGCAGGCACTCGGCAACTCTATCCCCATCCCCCAAATACGCAAACGTATAAATATCAGCAGTAGCACCCCGCGCCCACAACACATCGGCGACCGCATCGTGATTCTTAAACCGCGCCGCGCAATAAGGCGAAACATCCACCAGCAACGGCGTAAAATGGCAGCCCCACGCATGGATATCCGCACCCTGATTGAGCAACCATTCAACCATCGCCAACCGTCCCCGGTACGCCGCTTCCCAGAGCATCGTCCGCCCGTGCGACCCAACGCGCAACAACCAGTCTGACCTCTCCGCCAGCACCGTCTGCACAGTCTCCAAATCTCCGCGACCAGCAGCCGCAACACCAATCTTCAAAAAATCGCTAACCTTACCCGTAAGCAGCGACATCTAAAACTCCAAAACTGCATCCATGTGCGCGCGGTAAATCCAGGCAGTATCGTGTGCATCGAGGAAATTTGCGTCAAAGCCGCCAAAGTAGAGATATTGACCCGCATCCTCAGAAAAAGGCGACAACTCGATCGTGCGTATCGCCACCAGAAAAGGATCGCCTGGTTTCCATTGCCCATTCACCTCCTTGACCCGATAGCTCAAATCGGGATATCGGATCAAATAAGCCGCGCCCGGATACCACTCCCCAAAAGTCTGCCCCCCATTCACCTTTGACTGAACACCCATCATATAGACAGTCTGTCCCGTCGCAGGATCGGTAACAGGCACCATATCGCTGTACGCGGCAATAATACTTCTGCCTCTAATAGAACGCTGCCACGCCTTATTGAGCAACGCATCAATCTTCAACTCAACAGTCGCTGCATAATCCGCCTCCGGATCCATGCGAATAATGCGATTCGTGTGAGAAAACAAAAGAGACTCCCCTTCACCTGCCGGAGGAGGAACCGACGTCAAACCGCGGATACCAGCCTGTTCAAAACTATACGGCGTATCATCCGTATAAACCTCCTCCCAAACAGGTACCTGCCCATCCACGCGGCGATAAACCGACGTCCCAATCGACGCATACAAAATACCATTTGCCTCTGCAAAAGACATAGGACGCGCTTTAATCGGCCCAAACTCGGACACCTCATCCCATCGAATCTTCCCCAACTGAGCCGGATCATACACCCCTGAATAAATCCCCAATTGCCCCGCAGAAACAAAAATGCGATCCACCCCCGTCACCCCATCGCGATGAATAAAAAACGCGCGCACCATGCGCCGATAACCCCTGCCGGACTGAAGCGTAGTCCTCACCCACGACCCGCTATCATCGTCTCGCGTAAAAATATTCGACTCACCCATCCCGCGAACGCCCCTGCGCCGGTCAGACCCAGCCAGCAAAAGATTCACTCTCTCGGACAGAGAATTGCCCGAATCATCCGTCTCAAAAACCACCGACTTCAGCGCAGTAACCCGAAGATGCGACGCCCCCAGACTGTAGTCTATACGCCACTTGTCAGCCGGTGAATCAATCACCAGAACCTGCGCCCAGGGTATCGCGGTATAAGGATTATCCATCCAATAGCCATTTCCGGCATAAAGCCGCCCCTTATGCGCCTCGATATGCACAATCTCCGTACCCCTGGCAAGCGGATCTGCAGAACCAATGCGACCCGCCAGAAAACTACACGTCCAGGACTGGGTATCTCTATTCATCACTCGTCTCTAATCCAGATGCAAGCGATAGTGTCTGGGGCCGATCTTTTCTAATCTACCGTCTTCCAACCACTGCGCCCGGCGTTTTAACGCCAACTGAATCAGACCCCGACGTGCATCCGCGTCACGAGGACGACGACGGGGCAGGCGCTGGCGTCGCTGCATGCGTTGCTCGAGTTGATAGCGTCGCGCACGTGGTCGAATCTCTCGAACGTGTTGATCAAAATTTACAATTTTCAACCTCTGTCCTCCTCTACCTGATCTCTAAACGCAATCAACGCCTCCAGCACGCCTTCGGCTTGCGCGCGGGTTTTGAGATACGTCCAATCAATATCTTGTTGGTATAGTGCCAGGAGTTCCTGCGCCCAATTTCCATCATCGGTTGAATCCCAATGGACATAAGCACTCAACCGATCAATAATGAGATCTTCCACACCGATGATATAGACAGTCAAATCCTCAATTTCGACCAGTGTCACCTTATCTTCAGATCCAGCGAGAACATCATCGGGAATCTCAATTGCAATATCCAGCCCCACGTGATGCCAATGCCTGCCCATCTGGTCAAATCCCCAGCTTTCCAACAAATTGCCAATTTCGTTTCGCCTTTCACTCACGAGATCGACATCCACAGTGGCATAAGCACCAAGCGTATAGAACTCCAGGGCATTGCCACCAACAATGACATAAGGCAACTTTTTCGCTTGCGGCAATGCTGCGGCCACAAGCGCGCAAACATAGAGCCGACGGCGCAATGGATCGGCAATTGTTTTCGCATAATCGAGCTTTTCACGCCATTTTGCTTTTGACATACGCAATAAAACCTTTGTTTTTCACTATATCCTCACCACGAACCATCACTTCACCGGTATGGGATTGACAGAAAGGGACAACGCGCGGTCGCGCTCGCTGCGATAAACATCCTGAGATAAAAAACCGCGCGCGAACAAATCGGACAAAAGCGCATCGCGGCGCTCCAACGCGGCAATGGGATCATTCATCGGGACATCTGCACCATGCGCCAGATCGCACAGCAGCAAAACCTCGCCAGCCGTGAGCTTTGAATGGTGAATATCAAAATGATATAGAGAAGCCCGCTCAATACCGCGCACGGGACCAAACGCCGCGTAATGCAAAAACGCGGCAACGCGCTTTTCCTGTGATGTGTACACGAGAAAAAGTGCAAAAACCAGACGGCGAATCGGCTGGTCGGGCGCAAGAGCTTCGGAAAGAGTCCACTCTATATCTGATACATCCGACCGCGTGTAATACGCCGTAATCAAATTGGGAACATCGGCTGCATAATGCGAAGTTGGCGGCACATTGAGGGCGCGGTGAAAAGCATCTCGGTAATCCAGGAAAACTACAAAAACGCAAATCCCCAGAGCGATTGTAGCAATTGGTATAAAAATATGTCTCGCCTTAAACGTCACACAACCTCCACTCACAAAGTGTACTCAGCCTGTGTAATATCCGCATCCGCAATCTCGTACACGCGAAAGGGATGGGGTGGTTCTCGAAAGGCACGCGCCGTCGCAAAAGATATATGGCCTTCTGCCATAAGATCCTCTCCCTCGTGATAATGCCCACTAAGCACGAGTTTGCGGCGCGAATCTGCAAGCAATGCAGCTTTCAACTCCGCCGCATCGCCATAATTATATGGATACCCTCCGCTATGCTCGGGAAAAATCAAATAGTGTTGCAAGTGAATTTGCGGCCGCGGATCGCCATCTGACAACACAGATTGAAACCGCGCTCGTTCTGCCCCAACGCGCTGCGGCACATGGTGATCCCCTTCCTCATCGAAAAAAATAACCACGCGAAAACCCTGCACATCAAAATCAAAAGGCTGATCGAAAAAAACGCGGCGAAAAGACGTGGGATGATCGTGATTGCCAGGCACATACGCAACGGGACAGGAAAGACCGTCAAAACATTCGCGCACGAGATGGAGGTCTTTTTCCCCCAGCGTCACCGTATCGGGATCGTCCAATGCATCGAGAGGATAATCGGCCAGATCACCCGTAATAGCGACCAAATCGGGAGAATGCGCGGCAATATGACGCGCACCTTCGGCTATAAGATCAGGCCCGCACCTGATATTCTCGCCAGCGAGATGGTGGCGAAGATGGAAATCGGAAATATGTGCGATTTTCATGAAATAATCCTCAGTTATCAGTTGTCAATCCCAAGATAAACAGAACAGGGAATGCGGTAAAGGTTTGTTTCCGCTTTTACTTCTTACTTCTCACTGGATTTACACATCCTGTTTGCCTATATTGCCACCGTCTGTCAACACTTCAATTTTTTTCAGGAGGTCATAATGCTCAATGTTGGCGATATCGCGCCTGATTTTCTGGTCAAAGACCACACAGGCAATGCAGTAAAACTCAGTGATTATCGCGGCAAAACCGTCGTACTCTGGTTTTATCCCAGAGCAAGCACGGGTGGCTGAACGGCTGAAGGTGTGGGATTCCAGGAGCGAATCCAGGACTATGCAGATAGAAATGTGCAAATTCTGGGCGTGAGCACAGACAGCGTTGCCGCCAACGCCAAATTTGCAGAAACACAGGAATTTGAATATCCCCTGTTGTGCGACACAGAACGCGAAATCTGTCTATCTTATGGGGCTTGTCAATCGGCATCGGACCGCGCAGCCAAACGCATGACATACCTCATTGCACCCGATGGGACAATCGCGCAAATCCATACCAACGTGGATGCGCGCAAGCATCCCGAGGCATTATTGCCAACAATATAGGGATGTATTGACTCGCGGCAGACGGATTGTATCGTCTGCCGTTTTACTTGATGTACACAAATCGTGTATGAATTATATCTTACCCAAAGAAAACGAAATAGCTTTGTTCCGCTACAGAAATCGGCTCATGGCGGGCGTGTGTGTCAACATCTCACATACCAGAGCCAGATTTGCGGTATCGGCGCGTACGTCTCATAATGTACCCATAGAAAATATTCTTCAGACAACCGGACACATCGGAAATGACAAAACCGCTGGCACAGCGTGGCTCAATCGCGCAGAAACCACAAGCGCCGACATTGACCTTTGCGACCTGTGGGAACTCCTCGTAGAAGAAGATGAAATCTGGCACTTGAACGAACTGGCCGAACTGTATTACAATAACACGCCGACATCGGAACACATGTCGGCATTTTTAGTCGCATTGGAAACAAGTACCTACTTCGATACCGAAGGACGGGGATTTCGCGCAGTTGATCGGACAGAAGTCAGCCACAGACTGGAAGTGGTCGCCCGTGGCAAAGAGCGCGAAGCGGAACGAGAGGCATTTTTGAAATGGCTACAGTTTCAGGGCACCGGCAATGACGAATGGATCGATCGGCTAAAAGACGTCGCACTACACGGCGAACAGAGCAAATATGCACACTGGCTGGAACGCATGGCTGGCGAGACCCTCTCTGCGCGCAAAGCCTTTGATCGCTTAGTTGCCGAAGGCGTATGGGACCAGCATGCCTTTGTCGAATTGATGCGCGAAGACATACCTCTGAATTTTCCCGACCTATTGATCAAAGAAGCGGACGAGATCCAGGCAATGTACAACGGATTTCAACCTGCGCACCGCCAGGACCTGACGTATCTGGATGCCGTAACCATTGACGATGCATCGACAACAGACATGGACGATGCGGTATCGGTTCAATTTCGAGAAGACGGCAGCTATCAAGTTGGCGTGCATATCACCGATGTCTCCACACTGATCCCCGCGCATTCAACCCTCAACGAAGAAGCCAGAAACCGCGGCGCAAGTCTATACTTGCCAGAAGCAAAATACCCCATGTTGCCACCCGTCTTATCGGAAAACCTGGGCAGTCTTATCCCGCATGAAAATCGGTTGGCCGTCAGCCTCTTGTGGGATGTGGGACCAGATGACATAATGGAAACCCCGACCTGGACGCTTTCCGTCATCCGATGTTGTGAAAAACTGAGTTATGACGAAGCAGACGCAATACTCGACGATGCGACGCATCCCAGACACGCGATGTTATCATCTCTATTTGACGCGGCAGAATCGCTTTTGATACACCGCGTAGAAGCCGGTGCTATAGCAGTTGATCAAGTTGACCGCCGCGTGGATATCTCGGCTGATGGAACCGTGAATATCGAACTAAAAAAACGCGACTCCAGCGCCGATCTGCTGGTCAGTGAACTGATGGTCAAAACCAATGTCGAAGCCGCAAAATTGTGTGTTGAGCAAAACGCACCCGCGATCTTTCGCGTACAAGACGCACCCGACCTCTCCGATTTAGAACCCACGGACATCGAGCAATTGCACCGGTATCGGGTATTGACGCGCATGCGCGCAGCGGCAATCTCACTACAACCCGGTCTGCACGGTGGCCTGGGGGTAGAACCCTATTGCCAGACCACATCTCCCTTGAGGCGATTTCTGGACCTGATATCACAGCGACAACTCGTCGCCATCATCGACAATAAAGCCTTGCCCTATTCTCTGGACGACCTGACAGAACTCTGTCCCTACGTCGAAGAACGCCTCCGCCTGATCAATCGCCTGGAACAGCGACGAGAGCGCTACTGGATATACCACCATCTCTCGCAATACAGAGGACAGGTATTTGACGCACTCGTACTAAATATCTGGGATCAGCGCGCCCGGATCGAAATCCTGGATTACGCTTTACAAGTTGACATGCGCCTATCCGGACAAATCAGTGCGGGTGAACGCATAAGCGTACGCCTGACGCGGGTAGATCCCTGGGCGGATGATATTCAATTTGTCATGGAAAAGTGAAAAGCAACCACAGATGAACACGGATAAACACAGATGGAAAACATTGGGGCGGTTTTGGGTGGACCTCTCATATCTCACGTCTCACTTCTTACCGCTTTTTTTCTTTTTCTCCCTTACCGCACACCTCTGGGCAGACATGCCCAACGGGGGGTTTGAACAAATAACAGCATCGCAGATACCTGTAAATTGGTCTCCCGTACCCGATTCTACGCGGATCATGGTCGAACATGAACGCGCTCAAAGCGGCAAAACCTCAGTTCTCATGCTGGGAGGGCCGCGGGGGGAACCCACCGCACTCATCAGCGATCCCGTCGGTATTCAGCCGGGAGCCGTTTATGTCTTAACCGGATGGGCGCGTGCCGACAGCGCAAGGGCTTATGCACGCATCCGATGGTTGTCAGAAGATCAGACTCCGGTGGGCGAAAGCAGCACAACAACAGAAGCAACAAACGCGTCGTGGACGCAATGGACAGGAACTTTTTTAGCACCCACAAAAGCCGTATTTGGGCGTGTGATTTGTCTCATACACGGAAAAGAAGCGGCTTTTGACGACGTGCGTCTGCACAAAATCGCATCGCGAATGCCCCTCGGCCTTGAATTAAAAGCAGCGGATTTTCCCACAAGTGGCGCACGCGTCTCAAGGGTGCGCGTGACCATACAAGACAGCGTTGTCGCGCTACCTCACCAGGTAACTCAACAGGACAGTGTGGTTTCTCATGATGGAGCCGTGGTTATTTTTGAAGCGAGTCGCGGGCAAATAACCCCCTGGGCACAAATAGAAAATGGCACAGCGACAGCCATATTGCGTGACGCCGATGAAAATGTGGGTGGCGTCTATGTGCAAGTGCGGTTGGCTCACCTCAGCGCCCGGACCTATGTTGGCGACAAAAAAGCGGTCCGATTGCGCGGTCATCTTTTTAATGCCGATACCGGACAACCCCTATTGGGCCGGGTAATCGTCGCCGATTCTCTGGGTAATATTTTACAAACGGGATTTGCAGAACGCGGCTTTGTCGCCGACAGTGAATTTGCAATTGATCTACCACCCCAAACAATCACCATATCCGCAATGCGCGGTTTTGCGCACCTGCCGCCAGAACCACAGGTCTTGCACCTCATACCCGGTCGTGAACACATGGTAGAATTGCCCTTCAAACCCTGGGGAGATCTCCATGCGCGGGGATGGGTGGGTGGCGATTTTCTCAATAGCACTGCCAATGATGCGCGGGCACGCGGACTGGACTGGGTCGCCTTGCCAGTAAATGCGAATGGAAATTTAATATTGACACTACCCGGCAAATATGTTGAAACCCGCGGGGGAAAACAATGGGTATTGGGCACCACGGGGCTATTTACCCCTGAAAAAAACGGATTCGAGATACATGCCCAGACGCGCTTAGATCGCGGTATTGTTGGCTATACAGATATTTTTGGCACATCGTTATTCGATATTCTCGCAGGCCCGGCTTTTGACGCACTCGACATCGCGCATCCCGATATGCGAGCGCTGTGGTTTGCACTGCTCAATCGGGGATACCGCATTGCGGGTACAGCTCTTTCCGCCAAACATTTTCGCACATACACACAGGTGCCCGGCGATCTGACAGCCGATAGACTGATGCGCGCAATTGCCAGCGGCCAAAATATGATAACCAACGGACCTCTAATCTCATTATCCGTCTTTGCAGCCGGACCCGGCAACCAATTGCCCACAGGCCGCAAAAGACGAGCAACAATTCACGCCTGGGCAGCCGCCAAACCCGATGCGTATTTGACGCGCATTGAACTAATTCGCAATGCACGGGTAATCCAGAGTTGGGATCTGGAAGAACAACCGCGAAAATATCGGATATCAACAGCACTCGAAGATACTGTCAATTGCTGGTACCTCGCCCGGTGCTATGGTATAGATACATCGCGCGTGGCATTGACGAATCCAATCTACTTCGAAACAAAAAATTTCGCCCCCCCCCAACCTGTTCAGGCTATCGTGCAAGGCAAAATTGAAATGGCTGACAGTTCTTCTGTACCCAAAACCGTTATTCGAGCGATTGATCCCATTGGCAGAACAGTCCTGCAAACAGAGGCTCCACGCGGAACATTTCAAATTTGGGTGCCTGCGACCAGCCAGATCCACGTAGAAGCAAAAGGCTACGAAACACCACCGCAACGCATTTTTGACCATCGCGATATTCAGCACCTATTGCAAACACCTGTCAACCTGTCTGAACTGAACACCCTGGATAAGCTGACCGAACAATTACAAGCCATTGACATGGTTTTTGTTCTCAAACGTTCACTATAATTTGACCACCGTTCAGGAGATTAAAATGAACAAAATTCTGGTGGTTGAAGACGAACCTGATATTTTGGAAATGGTGCGCTACAACCTCGATCAGGCTGGGTTAGATGTTGAAACAGCAGAAGATGCCGAGCGTGCTCTCCAGAGCGTTCAGGAGGTTCTGCCAGATTTGATCATACTGGACCTGATGCTGCCGGGCATCGACGGACTGGATATGTGCCGGCAATTAAAACAAGATGCTCGAACCCGTCACATACCCATCTTGATGTTGACCGCGCGCAAAGAGGAAGTAGATCGCATTGTGGGATTGGAATTAGGAGCCGATGACTACGTTGTCAAACCCTTTTCCCCGCGCGAACTCGTCTTGCGGGCGCAGGCGATTCTGCGGCGCAGTCAGGACAGTTCGCAATCGACCACTGATGCCTGGCTACATACGGGACCGATATCTATCGATAAAGCCGCACATCAGGCTCTGTTAGACGGTGACCCATTGGAATTGACGGGCACGGAATTTAAGTTGCTCCTGACCCTGATCGAACGCCGCGGGCGCGTGCAAACGCGCGACGACTTACTCGACACAGTATGGGGGTATGAATACAGCGGCTATGGGCGCACGGTCGATACACACATCAGGCGGTTGCGCGAAAAACTCGGTGAGTCAGGCGAATGGATTGAAACCGTGCGGGGCGTGGGCTATCGCTTCCGTCGAGAAAGAGCATAGAATGCGTTTGCACTGGAAATGGATGCTCGCCTGTCTTTCTGTACTGGTACTGGTACTGGCATCTGCACATCTATATCTGGATCGCGCCATACGCGACTTTTGGGTTTCTCATCTCGAGCAGAGACTTTTGCGCGAGGTGCGTTTTGCCCGCGTGCATCTCAGCGAGGTGGCAAATACCGACGAGAGACTCATTCCACTTATCAACGAAGTGGGATTGCGTTTTGGCGTGCGTGCAACGCTGATCAACAGCCAGGGACGCGTATTGGCCGATTCGGAAACCGATCCATCCGATCTGAGCGCTCTGGAGAATCACACCGATCATCCAGAAATCAGCGCGGCACGTCAACAGGGGCGGGGAAGTAGCTTGCGTTATAGCAACACACTGGATACCGAAATATTATATGTCGCAACGGCAGTACCTGAAATTGGCGATGGACATTATGTCCTGAGATTGGCCCTGCCCTTGCGCGAGATGGCGCATATAAAACAATTGATTTCACAGGCGATATGGATAGTATCCATACTGGGATTATGCCTCGCCCTGTTATTGGCTTATGCCACCTCGCGATATATCTCGCGTCCGATTTTAGATGCCATCTGGTTCGTCCAAAACATTGCTTCGGGACGATTAAAACACCCCACACTCCGCGTTAGATCCACGCGAGAATTGCGCGATTTGGGCACAGCATTAGACGACATGCGTCGGCAGGTCCAGACGCACATCGGACAAATCACACTTGAAAAATCGCGTTTAGAAGCCGTCTTGACGAGCATTACAGAAGCCATTCTGGTCACGGACCAGAGTGGGCGCATCCTGATGGGCAATCAGACATTTGAAAAGCTATTTGGGGTGTCTGACGCCATTGAAGGGCGCATGCCCATTGAGCTTGTGCGCCATCGGGATGTGCAAAATGCAATTGATCAAACCCTGAAAACCGGACAAGCGGTATTTTTAGATCTCATCCGCTCAGACGACCGAGAACGCCATTTCGATGTACAGATTGCACCTATTTTGCAAGATGATCATATCGCGGGTTCTGTAACTATTTTTTACGACATCACGGAATTGCGCCGTCTGGAGCGCATTCGCAAAGATTTTGTCGCCAATGTTTCCCATGAATTGCGCACCCCGCTTACAACCATTAAAGGATGTGCATCCACGCTGGCAGACGGCGCCTTAGACGACCGGGAAGCCTCACAGCGATTCGTAAAAATGATCAACACCCATGCGGATCGCTTGCACAATCTGGTAGAAGATATTCTGGATTTGTCGCGTATAGAATCCGGCGCGCTACCTCTTGAGACAGGCGTTTATCCCCTACATGAGATGATCAATTCCGTCGTTGGACAAATACGCCCACTGGCAAAAGAAAAAAACCTTACCATCGAGATAAACACGAAAAAAAATGTGCAGGTGCAGTGCGATCACAAGCTCATTGAACAGGCATTGTTCAATTTGCTCGACAACGCCGTAAAATACACGCCTGAAGAGGGTAAAATCTGGATTCAGACGCGAGATTTCAAGCCTGTGGAAAATGATCGAGAAAACCGTCGCAATAGACCCGAGGGAATTGAAAATCAGACCCGCACGCGCCGTATTGCACTTGAAGTAAAGGACACGGGTATTGGGGTTCCACTGTCAGATATGGATCGCATTTTTGAGCGATTTTACCGGGTCGATAAAGGGCGCTCACGGGCAATGGGCGGGACGGGCCTGGGCTTGTCCATTGTTCGGCACATCATGGATGCACACGGCGAGCGGGTCTATGTCGAAAGCGAACAGGGCAAGGGATCGACATTTGGACTGACATTGCCATTGGAAAATGGTCGAGGAGCAAAAAGTGCCTGTCCTGAGCAGGTTGCGCCATCAGGACTGGATAGGTGAGTAAAATAGACGATAATATCTCTTTAACCTTAGACTCGACTCGTTTTGGTGTATAACAGCATAAAGAGTGCTTTCCGCACTATCCACTAAAACGAGTCAAGTCCAGATATTTAGCGAGACGATACTGTTTCTTGCAGAGGATGAAAAGAAATTCGAATCTGTTTATGTAAAGCGGCGGCGATTCGCCGTAGCATAGCAAGTGAGTGTCCTTCGTAGTCTGCATTTTCAAGTCTGCAGATGACAGATGCCGATGTCCCAACCTTTTTTGCCAATTCTCGTTGGGACAGTCCAGACTCGATTCTGATCTGGTAGAGTTGGGCAGCAACTTCGGCGTGTATTCTTTCTCTTTTTAACAGGGCTTCCATTTCCTGGTCGCCTTCAACATAGCGTTTGTGAAGAATCGCTACGGCATCGGTAGTCTTTTGTGTTTTCATGAATCATTCTCCAGCGAATAGGTGTGTCGCCCGGGGTTCTGTTCAAAGTTTCTTTTTCTTTGAATTGCGAGGTTAATTTCTGTGGAAGGCACGCGCTGTTCTTTAACAATACCGTGTGAGATCACAGTGGCATTACGTCCCCAAAAAAAGTAAAGAAGCCGATATTGAATGCCGCGATAAGCGATGCGAAGCTCATAGATGTCGTCTCTCAAGTAATCAGATTCGGGCCTCCGAAGTTCATGACCTAATTTTTGGAGTCGTTCAATTTTCACGATGCATTTGGCTTTGACTTTAGGAAGGAGTGTATCAAGCCATGCGAGAACTGGAACGTTTCCATTCGTTTCTTGATAGAATATGACCTGGATTTCCGGCATTGAGTATCGTTATTTCCTGAGTGAAGCTTTCTATATTTATTTTAATGTTCTCAAATTTAAGAACAAAGTCAACAAATTTTATTCTTGAGCAAAGTTGGAGTTGCCCCTTTTCGGTGGGTACTTACCAGTAGTTAGAAAGCTGCATCAATCCAAGCCCTAAATACTCCATCAAAGCGGGGGAACTCCATCCAAATGCCTTGACACGCTGTTCAAATATGACACATAAGACTTTATTGAATCAGCAACTTTGTCTCTTGAGCCAACACCACCTGCTTTGATGAATCTTTTATACTTTTCGCAGTTCTCAATCATATTTATACCTCCTTAAAAGTCGCAACTAACCTGAACTTCCTGTATCAGAATGGCCAAGGGATTTTCTTGAGCTCCTCCGCGAGTTTCGCAAGACTATTCGGTACATTTTCATCTCCCTCAAGCACATCTGCCCCCAGGTCAAAGTAGCGATGCCTTTGCATTCCCCCTTTCGTCTGCTTCTGAAAAAATGTCTCCTCCATTTCAGAACACAAAAAGAATTTATGACCTTGGCTAACCCCTCCTTCTTGCATAGCCATCTTGATTCGCTCTTGCTCGTCGCTGTTAGGCTCTCCCTCAATGACATTCAGCGTTCCATCCTCGTTCAAGTAGCAACTGACCACCTCCCTTATACGGCCAATATGCCGCACTGCTTTACTGGTGTAGATACCCAGATATTTTGACTTTCTTATATTTCGGTGGTCCGGACACCAATAGAGTTTTAGTCGAGCGTTCACCTCATACGATTCACCACAAGGGGGGATGAATAGCGTATAATCGTCCCGAGGTAGCAACTTAGACTCGCTACAAAATGCTTCGTAATCATCTACAAGGGCATTCATATCTTCATCGTGTTCTGATAAACACCTCCTGGCAGCACCAATTATATCTCGAAATGAAGTAACAACAATCTTTGCCTTATCATTCCGCAGGCTTGCGACCAGTTTCTCGCTTGGTTCTCCCCGAGGGCTTAACAACATCAAGACCAGATCGGGATGTTCCTGGTTCGTGTTCAAGTGCCGACGAAGTTGGGATCCGTCGAACCCTTCATGTATTTTTGTTTCGATAACAATTTTTAACGGATGCTGGACGATAAAGCCATCCGGTACGCTGTTCCCGGTTCTTATTTGCTGGTTTATGTGTAATCCCAAAAGACCTGAAAACGAATCGAGGTCCTCGTTGAGTTCCATTAGGAATTTACCGAATTTTCGCAGATTGTAGTCGTATAATCGCTGGAACAGCAACAAGGTATTGTTGGTTACAAAATTTTCGCGTTGTGTGTAACGCGGGAAATAGTGTACGTCAGCCATTTTATTTTTCTCCTTTTTTATTTTCAGGTAAACAACTCAAATCGTATGGAATAGGGAGTACCATCATGTTTGTCCATCAATTTCAGGAAACGCGCACTATAAAGCCTTTTATGACTATGTTCAAGTATTTGTTTGATTGGACTTGACCCATTTTGATGGATAACATCATAAATCACTCATCACCAATGAAAAACCAATGGCACAGGATGATGGGATTGAAACTTCTACACTATCCACTCAAGCGGGATAATTTCATCTGAAGGAACTTCAAAAAACGAGGGCAGAATAAGCCGCGCGGGTGGCAGAAATAATTGCCGATGGTGTCAGATACCGCGAGTCCAAATATCCAGAAATGAGTAATAAATTGGCGGACCACATGATGAGAATGGGGAAATGAAAAGCGACCTTGCGAGAATCAAATCTGCTTTTGATAGCCTATCTGCATTGCACAAAGATGCGGTTTTTAGGCTATCCAGTCTAAAGGCAGATATGCCCTGAAATTTCAAACTGAGACACTACCCAAATTTAACTTGACATATCATTATGACAATTTAGCTTTATAGCATTACTAATAAAAGATCGTGTGCTTATCCAGTAAGACTCACCAAAGTCACTTGGAAAAAGCACACGGTCTGCATCTGCGAAACAAAGGAAACTACCCATGAGTTCGCGCGATACAAGTTCCAATGAAGGAAAAAAGTCGGGCCATACCAAGGAAAAACAATATCATGTTGAATGGAAACAGAAGTTGTTTGGTTTTTTATGTGTCTTGGGCATAATAGTTTTGATTGCTCTGGATTATTGGATTGATAGATCACAAAGGTATTCGTCTATCTCTTATGATTCCTCTTCTTCCGAATATACTAAACCAGTATATCAGAAACCATCAGAGCCATATTTTCTGCACGATTCTTCTATGGGCATTGTATTGTCTGATTTAAAACGCGATGGAGAATTTTTATTGTGCAGAGGAAAGGCCGCATGCTTTGGAGTTTTTGAAAAATACTCCATCGTATTTGAAAAAGATATAGGTCCACCACATAGCACTATAAAGTTTGATCATGCCAGCGATGGAATAAACAGAGGGGATTTTGCATCAAGCTGGATATTTTCGGATGGACAGGAGTTAATTCTAATGTCGCACCAGAACAATGTGCTTTGGAGGGAAAAAGGAAAGTATCCAGAAGTAAAATTACTTCTGAGATGATTTTTTGATTTGTCGAGTCGCTATTTTGGCAACAATTACCACACCAGAGACTGCACTAATGGGTCTCTTTTTTCTTTTGGGTTTTTCTTGGTCATTTTCTGATCCTAATTTTGGACTTGATCCGTTTCGGCGGGTACCTTCGCAGGCTTGAACCCAAGCCCTAAATACTCCATCAAAACGGGGCAACTTCAAACAAAAGCCCGTCGATCACCACCGATTGACGGGCTTTCTGATTTTTTGGTCGGGGCGAGAGGATTTGAACCTCCGGCCTCCTGCTCCCGAAGCAGGCGCTCTACCGGGCTGAGCCACGCCCCGTTTGCTGTCTAAAAAAATACCACAATTTCATTCTCAGGCAAGAAAAAGATTCACGCCGCCTGAAATGCCGCAACAGCCTCATCTACGGAATTGTGTAGATCAAAAATTTTAATCAACTGCGTCTGCACAAAAACACTGATCACATGATCGTGGGCATTGGCGAGTTTCAAATCGCCATTGGCCTTGCGCAAACGCTGCAAAAGCGCGGTCAAAACCCCAAATGCCATGCTGTTTAACCACCGCACCTGTCCCAAATCCAGAACCACTTTCATCCCATTATTCTCTTCGAGAAATTCAGTTACATAATCGGCCAACGCCGACATCTCGCGGTCTGTCACCTGACCGTCGAGCTTTATAATGCGAATATTCCCCTGCATTGTTTCTTCAAAAGCCATCTTGTTTTCCTTCCTATTTGTGACCCAAATCTCCTTGCACCTCAAGCTCGGCTGCAAGAGATTCCACATGCGCTCTCAAATCTGCCACAAGGCGCTTAGCACCTGACCAATTTTCATCCTTTGCCAACGCTTCAATCTTCACGGCAACCTCCCTCGCGTCATCCGCGTAAAACAATTCGGCATTTTCTTTTAATTCACGCGCCCCCTGGCGAAGCGTTTCTGTGTCGTCAAGAAGGCCTATCAAATCGCCCCTCGTCTCTAAAAACATCTCGGATAGCCGCACGAGTAGCGCCACATTCCCGCCAACATGTTGCAATGAAGCCTCCCAATTGAGCGTCTGCTGCCCGGCGGGCCCCGTCGCTTCTACCGCATCGTAAAGGAGGCGAGATCGAAGTGGTTTGGCGACAAACCCATCCATGCCAGCCGCTATGCAAAGCTCGCGGTCGCCCTTCATTACATCGGCCGTCATCGCAACAATTCGAATATGCCCTCCCGATTCCTTTTCTCGCTTGCGAATTTCTTTGGTGGCTTCAAGACCATCCAGTTCGGGCATTTGTACATCCATTAACACCAGATCAAATGAATCGTCTTTATCAAGTGCTTCCAGAGCCTCCACACCATTATTTGCCACAACGATTGTGTGACCGCGCTGGTGCAACATATCAATGGCAACGCGCTGGTTGACCAGACCGTCTTCGGCCAATAATATGCGCAGAGATTTTTGCGTCTTCTCAGTTATAACATCATCTACCCCCAAAGCATCTGACGCAGATTCCTCAAATATGTCAGCGATCAAATTAAAAAGATCGGATTGCTTGATGGGTTTGGACAGATGTCCGGCCAGCATTTCGCTGGTAGCAGCCACCTCCGGGCGGCCAGCAGAAGTCAACACCACCACGCGCGTGTATTTCAGCGTTGCGTCACCGGCAATCTGCCTGGCGAGCGCGTAACCGTCCATAACGGGCATTTCCGCGTCGAGCAGAACCAGTGGATATGGACTACCCGCCTGTTGTGCGCGCAACAACTCTTCCAATGCTATCTGACCATTCTCAGCCAGAGCGGGTTTCAAACCATGGCAGGACAACATCTCTTCAAAAATCACCCGATTGGTATTGTTATCATCAACGACCAATACGGGCATACCGTGCAATGTATCGGGCAAAACATCCCGGTACAACACACCGCTGGTGCGACGCGAAAAATTGGCTTCAAAAAAGAAAACACTGCCCTTGTCCGGCTCGCTTTTCACATCGAGTTTTCCACCCATCAGCTCGACCAATTGGGCAGAAATAGTCAAACCAAGCCCCGTGCCGCCATATTGCCGCGTCGTGGAACTGTCTGCCTGATCAAACGCGCTAAATATCTGCTGTTGTACCTGTACTGGAATACCAATACCCGTATCGCGCACCTCAAAACGCAGTTTTGCATCCTCCTCGCGCACCTCTATCAGGTCAACATCGATATCCACACCCCCTCGATCCGTAAACTTGATGGCATTGCCCACCAGATTGACGACGACCTGTCTCAGGCGAATGGGATCCCCTATCAGGTCGTCGGGGACCTCTGGCGCAATCCGATAGGTCAACTCAAGCGCCTTCTCACTCGCCCGAACAGCCAGTGTTTGCAACGTATCGCCAAGCGTATCTCTCAGCGCGAACGGAAGGCTTTCCAATTCGAGCTTGCCAGCCTCCACCTTGGACAGATCGAGAATATCGTTGAGCAATACGAGCAACGTATCTGCCGAATTATAAGCGAGATCGGCGTATTCCTTTTGCCGCTCAGTCAACTCGGTATTGCCCAGCAACTCGATCATCCCCATAATGCCGTTCATCGGCGTGCGAATCTCGTGGCTCATATTGGCCAAAAATTGGCTCTTGGCCTGATTTGCTGCTTCGGCTGCTATACGGGCATTTTCAAGCTCTTTGTTCTGCGCCTCAAGGCGCTCGAGGTCATCTAAACGGGTAATACCCATCGAGACCTGTTCTGCAATGCTTTCCAAAAACAAAACCTCAGCCTCTGAAAAAGCAGAAATAGTATCACTCATCAAAGCCATTGTGCCCCGCACATGGGGAATATCGAGAATACACCGCACCTCAACCCCGTATCGCGCAGCTATGGCCTTGAAACCCACCTGTGACAACCCCCCCATATTTTCTACGAGATTCTCGCGGTAAATTGTTTTTTGCTGTTGCCACATCCGGTAAACATTCGGCACCTGGCGCACCATGCGATTGATCTCCCCCGAAGGCATCACCTCGTGCGTTTCAAAAGTACGCGTCTTGGGATCGAGCAATCGATGCACGGCAATGGCGACAACGGATACATCGAGAGCCAGCAACTGTTCTCTACACACGCGAACAACCACCTCGAGATGCTCTGGCCGCGTCATCTGCTGCACGGCGCGACTGACCTGTATAAGCGCGTTCTGAAAAGTCACCTGCTCGCCGAGCGCACCTTCTGCTCGCTTTTGCCGGGTAATATCGGCCACCGCACCAATCATGCGAACCGGCACTTCTTCACCCGCATCAAAAAACACTTTGGCTTTGCTGCTGACCCATCTCACCTCGCCATTGGCCTGCATAATTCTATATTCCGTGTCATAAGGCGCGCGTCCTCCAAGGGTTTGCCTGACCTCCCTCTGTGCGCGATCGCGATCATCTGGATGAATACATGCCAACCACTCGGCCTCAGAGACCATCGTATCCCGTGGGGGAAAACCAAAAATTTCGAAATACCGGTCTGTACACACGGCGCGATCGTTCTGTATATCCCAATCAAACAGACCAATCCCACCGGCTTCGAGCGCGTGTGTTAGACGCTCTTCGCTCCGCTGCAATGCGTCTAACGCATTTCGAATCTGTTGAAAGCCACCAGTAGAATCAATCGTATGTGTATCGCGTTTATCCATCATAAGCTTTCAGGAAGCCCTATTCACCCTCTGTGTCTCGGGGCGTTACTTGTTCTACCGGGTCACCACCCGGAATAGATTCAAAGAGAAAATTCATTTCTTTCAAACCGTAAATCACAATGACCAGGGCAATCACAATGGCAATAACAATAAACCCATTCCTCAAATTGTTCCCTTCTTCAAAACGTTGAAGAATGCTTTTGAACTTTTGTCTCTCTGCCTGTTCCTCGTGGATACGGTCCAAATCCTTAAGATCCATAAACACCTCCTGATACTATCGGAATAGCGATTGTGGGAAACCATTTGCCATTAAGATTGCAAACACAAAAACAGAAGTCAACCAAAAATCTACTTCTTTCTATTAGTTTGAACTACCCACAACCTCAAACAATTGTGGTTGACATAAACTGCCAATCTGTTGTACCTATTATGTGGATGATTTTTTCACATTCCTGGAGTCAGATTCGATGGCCGATCTCCCAACATCTTGCGACGCGCTCATTATAGACCGCAACCCCATCCATCGCCACCTGCTCTACGCGCTCCTCGAGCAAAAAGGCTATCGGGTTGTGGCGGTTTCCGAACTACCCGAGAAAGCCCTGTCTTACCGTTTCGCGATGATCGACATAGATGAGTGTGAAAATATTGAACAACAAATTGCGCGGGCGCAATCGGGCATTCCCATTATTGGTCTCGTATCACACGAAAAATACGATCAACCCTGTCTCAACGCAGGTGCCACAGCAACGCTAATCCGCCCTGTCCGCGCAGACCTTCTCGTTGCCGTCTTGCAAAATTTGAATGTGCCTGCCGCTTCCCAAACACCTCCTGTTGACATTGATGGTATCATGACACGGGTAGGTGGCAGAAAACAAATTTTTAAAAAAATGGTAGATGTTTTCCTAAAAGAATTACCCGACCATATCGCCGCATTGCATCGGGCAATTGACCAGCAATCGCCCGAAGACCTGCGCCAGGCAGCCCACGCGCTAAAGGGTTCCGTGGCCAATTTTGACGCCAAAGCAGCATACGAAACAGCTTTCGCACTCGAGCAAATGGGTAAAACGGACAACTTGAGCCAGGCTTCCGAAACCTGCCAGGCACTCGAACGCGAGTTATCCGCAGTTCAAAACGCACTCAAAGAACTCACATATTCCTTTTGAACCGAGCACCAGACATGTCCAAAATACTGATCGCCGAAGACGACGGCCCAACCAGAGTGCTGGTAGAAGCCATACTCGAAGATGCCGGGTACACAACAGAAACAGTAACCGATGGGAAAAAGGCTTATGACCGAATCGCCAAAACCCCATTCGACTTGCTACTTACAGATATATGGATGCCCGGACTCAACGGTTTGGAATTATTGTCAAAAGTAAAAACCCTGCCCTCACCACCGCCAGTCATTGTCATGACCTCCGATGACACCTCAGACACCCTCCTCAAAGCAATCCGCGAACAGGCATATCACTATATCCCAAAACCCATAGACCCCCAGGAATTGACACGCATTGTCCAGGACGGCCTCGGCGCAAGTCGCCAGGAAACAATTATCGAAGTGACATCGGCAACCCCAAACTGGGTTGAGCTTCTGGTGCCCTGTGATCAAAAATCAGCGGGACGGATGCGCAATTTTGTCATGCAACTGGAAGCCGACTTGCCCGAAGACCTCCGCGAGACCATCGCGATGTCATTCTACGAACTCCTCGCCAATGCCATTGAATGGGGCGGGCAACTCGACCCGAGCAAAAAGGTTCGAATCGCATTTCTCCGCTTTGAACGCATGCTCATGTTTCGCATAGCAGATCCCGGATCGGGCTTTGACATGGATGAACTCGAACATGCGGCTCTCAACAACCCCGACGATCCCATCGCCCACATGAGCGTCAGAGAAAACCAGGGGTTGCGCCCGGGCGGCTTTGGCCTGCTAATGGTCAAAACCAGCGCAGACGAATTGATCTACAACGAAGCGCGCAACGAAGTGGCCTTTGTCAAATACCTCGACCTCCCAAAAGACACCAACAGGTAACAAAAAAGGCTGCGCACTCATTGCACAGCCCTTTTGTCTTTTGTACGGAACGTTAAACCCCTACCCTTCCTCTCCCACAAGACCACAATAGTCAGCCGCAGCCAACGCGTACACCTGCGCGGCTTTCTCCAACCGATCCACCTCCACCCACTCCACATCTGCGTGTGCCGTCTCATTCGAGGGACCGTAGTAAAAAGTCGGCACCCCCGTCCCGTGCACGTATAAATTGGCATCCCCCACAATCCTCATCCCCACCAGCTCTGCATCATGGCCCGTCACCTGTGTATGCGCCCGGGCCACCGCCTGCACTGCCGCATCGTCGGCACGGGTATCAAAAGGCTCGCGATCGTGCTCCATCTCGACCCGCAGGCGCAACTCTCCAGCCTCGGCAAATGGCCGCGCCAGGTCTTCCAACTCCGCCAACACCTGTGGCGCGGTGCGCCCCGGCAACCAGCGCCGGGTCCCGGTCAGCGTACAACACAGGGGCGTGCGATTAAAATAGTCGCCCCCGGTGACAATGCCCAGATCGACTCGCTCTGCCCCGGCAAGAGCGTGTGCTGGTCCAGCGTCAAGCTCAAGTTGATAATGATGAATTCGCTCGATAAGCGCGCCCACAAAGCGGATCGGATTCTCCGCAAAAGGCACGTACTGCGTGTGCCTGCCGCCAGCATCTGATTCGAGCGTGATGGTAAAAACCATCGACCCCATGCTCATCACCCACAGCGCATCGCGGCCCTCGACAATCAAAATCCGGTCTCCGCCAATCCGGCCGCTATTGCGATCGGCAATCAGCGCCCATGGCCCGTCCTTTTGCGCCTCGACCTCCTCGTGCCCCACAACTGCCGTCAGCCACAGATCACCCCGCAATTCCACGCCACTTTCCATGAGCGCCTTAACTGCGCCCAAAGCCGCAGCCATCCCCCCCTTCATATCGGTCGCCCCCCGACCGTACACGCGGTTGCCCTCGCGACGAGCGGGCGGACAATCCCCCACGGGAATCGTATCGAGATGCCCATTGAGCATCAGGGAGGGGCCATCCCCCTGCCCCGCGATACGCGCATAGAGATTATTCCGCCCCGGAGTAACCTCTCGCACATCCACATCCAGACCAATCCCACACATCATATCGCAATACGCGCGGCAGACTTCGGCTTCATCCATCGTGACACTGTATATATCGACCAACTCCAGGGTCCGATCAGCCACCCACTCTCGGTCAATAGCCGCTATGAAATCTCGTGTCTGCATCACCTAATCATCTCGCCCCGGGAAAGTCAACTCGGCAACACCCGATTTGTCCAAATCGCCCTTGCCCTTCTCTTTCAAAAGCTCAAACTGGGCTTTTGTCGCCTCTGCCAATGGCAGATTGACACCCGCGTCCTGAGCGAGCGAAAGCGCAATACCAGAATCTTTTGCCGCATGATCGGCAGAAAAATAACATTCGTGATCGCGAATGACCATATCTTCCCCATCGGTCTCCAGCACGCGGGAATTTGCCCCCGTTTGCGAAAACACCTCCATGAGCATATTCAAATCCAGACCGAGCGCAGCGCCCAACCCCAGCCCCTCTGCCAGACCAGCGGTATTGATATTCATAACCATATTGACGAGCGCCTTGACCTGCGCTGCCTGCCCCGCTTCGCCGATATAGATCAAATTTGTACTCATAGACTCGAGAATCGGACTCGCCTGGTCAAAAACAGCGCGCTTACCGCCACACATCAAATAAAGCGTACCTTCGCGCGCCTGTGTAATACTACTGGCCATGCACCCCTCCAGACTATTTGCCCCCGCCTGCTCTGCAAGACCTTCCACATCCACGTGAATCTGTGGCGTAATCGTCGCGCAATTAATAAAAACCTTGCCCTGAGCACCCTGCAGCAGACTATCGCCAGACTCGGCATAAATGGTCCCCATTGCAGCGTCATCTGTCACAACCGTAATAATATAATCTGCAGCAGCCGTCACACCCGCGAGTTCTGTATGCGCCTCACAACCCAACTCGCTGGCAAGATCCGATGCGACCTCTGCGCGAACATCGTACACCGCCTCGACCGAAAACCCCTCATCGTTGAGATGACGCGCAATATTCGCGCCCATTCGCCCAACGCCAACCACGCCAATTGTGTAATCTGAATTTGCCATATCTACCTCGATAGTTTAAGGATGAAAAAAATTCTCGTCACAATCTATTTTCCAAAATGCGGACCTGTCAAGAAAAAATCAGAATCTCACTCCCCGCGCCTGGCCAAACGCTCGAGAACGAGCACCAGCACCAGCCCCAAAAGCGCGAGTCCTATTGCCCCCATCACCTCGCCTGACCACGCCTCGGGCAACGCATTCACCTGAACTATAGGCACCACCTCGCCGTGCCTATTGACCATCGTCTCCAGCGTCTCTTTCCACGGCCAGATCTTCCTGAGCGACCCCAGCATCAACCCGGTCAACAGCGCAATCGTCAAATCGTGATAATGCCGAAAAAACCAGTTCAGAACGCGCGAAAAAGCCATCAGCCCCACCACAGCCCCTGAACCAAAAAGCGCGATTGTAAACAGATCCCACGTATTGACCGCGTTGAGAAGATATGGATATTGCCCCAGCAAAACCAGCACAAAGGACCCCGAAATACCGGGCAAAATCATCGCGCAAATCGCAACCATAGCAGAACCAAAAATATACGGTGGGCTATGCGGCATTTCAACCGGCACCAACCCGACCAAAAAATACGCGCACAGCGTTGCGCCAACAGCACCCAAAAACATTTTCAAATTCCACTGCGGAATGCGCCTCCCCACCGTAAAAACGGACGCCAGCACCAGCCCAAAGAAAAAAGACCACAGAAAAACAGGCTCATTCTCCAGCAAATAAGTAATCGCGCGCGACAAAGAAAAAAACGCAACGAGAATCCCCGTGACCAGCGCGCACAAAAAAGGCCATCGCACATAACCGAGCAACTCTCTTATTCGCAACCCAATCAGAAGCCTCGCAGATCGCGTGTCAAAAGACCGGATCGAAAGAATCAGCTCTTCATAAATCCCCGTAATCAGCGCCATCGTGCCCCCCGACACGCCGGGCACAACATCGGCAGCCCCCATACACACGCCCCTCAATGCAATACCAACATAGCTTCTCAAAGACCGCTTTGGTCTGTGCGCCATCTCTTCCATTTCAAATATTCTCCCATTTAAAGGCAATGACGGGCGAGGCATGCCTCGCCCCTACACACCTGCGTTCATCTGGCGGGCAGGCACGAGGCACTGCCCCTACACATTTGCGTCCATCTGCGTTCATCTGCGGATCAAAATATAGAACGAGAACCTGCTACACACAACAGTTTGTCCTTGACAAGGCACTAATTCCCTTTTTATTGTTCGCGGCGGGATAATGACGGATTCTATTTGCATCGATGTTTTGACAGGAGATTTTTATGTTGCGCACATCTATAACACTCGTCTTTTGTGCCTTACTAATTGGTTGCGGCGACGACACCAAATACCAGGCAGAGCTTCGCGGAACCTGGCTGTTGGACTCTCGCAAACCCGCACAGGGTGAAATCATCCAGAGTCCGCAAATCAGCGGCCTCATCGAATGGTTTCCAACCACACCCACCCAGGCTAAGGTGCATCTCTCCGTAACCGACGACAGACAGAGCATTAGAATCATCGACCGTTTATACGATCTACAAGGCACGACATTTACATATCAATCCAAACTCAGAATCGGCTCGGTAGAAACAGATAGCTCAGATGCAGTTTATGACACAACCACCCAAAATGGCACGGGACAAATCTCCTCTGACGATGCGCGCGTAACACTTACCCACGATAACGGAACGCAATATGAGTTTATCGGCTCACAACTTACCGTAACATATTCAAACGGTGTGGTCGATACCTGGACACTCAACAAAGATCAAAAAGGTGTTTTGGCAAAATAAAAAGTCATTCTCAAAAGACGGTTCAAATCGCACCAGCACCTCCCCAATCATTCGCGTGCTGGTCGATGAACCATATTCAAAAGGAGTAAAAAATGGCAGGAACAATCCCCCTCATCAGTTCAGGTGTTGCAGGACCGGCGGGCGTACTCCATCTTCCTCGCCTGTGGAGCAAAGTCCTGTTGGGCGCCACGGGCAACCTCGAAGAAGGATATGACCAATGTGGCATGGGCTACGACCAGATGGTTCTCGATGGTCTGGGCCTCGACCGCGATGCCACCGTCGCCTATCTCACCGAAAATCTACCCTCCTATCCGGAATTCGAAGCATGGGTAATCGCACAGAGCGGCGGCAGCCTCGACAGCAACGCCGTTGCAGAACTCAACGCCGCAATCGAGGGTTATAACCACGCAGACGATGTCCGCGGGGCCATCCTCGGTGGCGCAGGCATTGACGACGACGGCACAATTCTCGACGCCGTCAACCTGAACAACCTCGATGACTGGACAGAATTTCACGCACAACTGACGGGATAGACACCCGTCCATCTCGCACAAAAAATCCCAGGATGGGAAAAACCGTCCTGGGATTTTCTCTATACCGCTTTCAGGAGATCACCATGTTGCAAAATATCCGCAGTATAATCGCAATAGCCCTTGTCGCAGGAATGATATGGAATTGTGGCGGTGAGCGCGTAACGCAGTCAGAAATCGGGACAGAAGAACAGATTGGCCGTCCCCTGAGCAAATTGGCCGCACAACAAAATGCTGTGGTCTTAGCCACTGTGCAGCAGGATGACGCACCAGTAAGCGGGGCAAAAGTAGAATTTGCGCGTTCTATTGCGGGACAAAAAGCAGATTATCAGTGGTCAGACATAACTGATGAAAATGGTCAAGCACGGATAGAGATCACAACGGGCAATGGCTATTATCAAGCGCGCGCCTCACAAGACGGAATCGAGATCGGATCCTGGACCAGCATTCCAATTAACGAAGGCCAAAAAGTACGGCTCAACTTGCCCATTGGCGGAAAGGCAGAGTTGACATTAGAAGGTCTCCCCGCAGAAATTACCATTGGCGTCGTCCTGCCTCTGACGGGCCAACTCAGTGCAGGCGGTCAGTCGCTTATAGCTGGCTTTGAACTCGCACGCGAAGAAATCAACCGTTCATCGCTACTCGGCGGGGCAAAAATCAATTTCATTATGGAAGACAATCGCAGCACGCCAGAAGGCTCTGTTGAAGCTTATAATAAACTGATTCATCAAGATGGCGTATCCGTCATCATCGGCCCGTACACCTCAAGTTCAACCCGAGAGGCGTTTCCCATCGCCCAACAAAACGAAGTCGTGGCGATTAGTCCAACCTCAGCCTCCCCAGGCCTCAGCGCAATAGGCGATTTCCTCTTCCGCACCAGTCTCACCGTTAACTGGCTTATACCCCGTGGCGTCACGGCCACGCATGAGCAGCTCGGCTATCAGAAAGTAGCCACAATATTCCAGGCTGGCGACATCTTTGCCCAAAATAGCGACGCAGTAATCAAAGAAACACTTCTTCAAAACGGCGTCGAGGTTCTGATCACAGAGTCCTTCCAGGTCGGTCAGACCGACTTTTCGGATCAATTAACCCGAATAAAAGAATCGAATCCAGACGCCATCTTCCTCTCTGCTTTACCTATAACAGAGGCGAATGATATTCTGATCCAGACTCGGGAAATCGGTATTCCCCCCGAAGTTCACTTCATCACACAAACCCTGACCCCAGGCGAAATAGAACGCGCAGGTGCTGCCGCCGAGGGAGCGATTAGTTTTACAGCCTGGACCAGCACGGCTGACACGCCCGGAAATCGCGCATTCGTCGAAAATTACACGATGAGAGCCGGCGTTGAACCCAGCGCATTCACCGCACAATCCTATGCCACCGTCCTTATCCTATCAAACGCCATCGCCAATGCCCAATCAATTGATTCAAGGGCAATTCGGGACGCTCTGGCAAAAACCAGAGATCTGGACACAATTCTGGGCAAATTCTCTTTTGACGCCAATGGAGATGGGGTTTACAACCCGGTTGTACTGATCGTCAGAAATGGCAAACTCGAAGTCTTCGGTTTGTCACCACAAAAAAAAGAAATACCCATTGGCGTCGTCATGCCCCTGACAGGCCATCTTGCGACACTTAGCCCTGCGATAAAAAATGGTCTCGAACTCGCGCGCGAAGAAATCAACCAATCACCGCTACTCGGCGGAGCAAGAATCGAGTTTATTATAGAAGACAATGAGACCACCTCAGCGGGAACAATTGCAGCCTATAATAAACTGATTCATCGAGATGGCGTATCCGTCATCATCGGCCCGTTCGCCTCAACTACGACTCGAGAGGCTTTTCCCATTGCCCAACAAAATCAAATCGTAGCGATCAGCCCGACTGCCGCCGCCCAGGGCCTCAGCGAAATAGGTGATTTTGTCTTTCGCACGATACTCAACGTAGATCGCGTCGTACCCGGTGGCGTCAAAACCACCCATGAAAAACTCGGCTATCAGAGAGTCGCTACCATATATCAAAGCGATGATGTCTTCTCCCAGAGCAGCAACGAGGCGATCACAGAAGCACTCCAGCAGAACAACGTCGAAGTGATAACCACAGAAACTTTCCAAACCGGCGACACCGACTTCTCGGACCAATTAACCCGAATAAAAGAACTGAATCCAGACGCCATCTTCCTCTCCGCTTTACCCATAGAAAAGGAAGCCGTTCTGATCCAGACTCGGCAAATCGGCATCCCCACCGAAGTTCACTTCATCACGATAGCCCTGACCGCGGGCAATGTACAACGCGCGGGTCCCGCCGCCGAAGGCGCGATTAGTTTTACCATATGGAGCAGCATGGCTGACACACCGGGAAATCGCGCATTCGTCGAAAATTACACGATGAAATACAATTCCGAACCAGACGAATTCGTCGCACAAGCGTATGCCACCGTCTATATCCTATCAAACGCCATCGCCGCTGCCCCATCAACTGATTCAGAGGCGATTCGAGACGCAATGGCGCATATCAGTAATCTGGACACAATCCTGGGCAAATTCTCTTTTGACGCCAACGGAGACGCGATTTACAACCCGATTATCCTGATCGTCAAGAACGGCAAATTTGAGGTCTTTAATCCATATTTTAACTAAAAAAAGGCTGCGGGAAGGGAGGACCGGTCCTTAATTTTTCTGGAAGAATCCAGAAAAACATCCCGCAGCCGTTGAGCTTTTCCTGAGTTTGTATCCAAACGTTTCCAAATAATAATACAATTGCTACTACAATTTCAAAAGCAAAAAATTACGCGTACGTCTAATTTTTTACGCGTATATCCTCTTTTTTTCGATAAGCACGAGGAGACATGCCATACCTTATGCATCAGCAAAAGATTTCTCATTTTCGTCTTTATCGGGGTCAGTGGGTACTATATCGCACGCCTGAGCTATCCCGGCGGAGTGCAGACCCAACGGCTACTCTACCTCAAGTAGTGCGCCGAACGCACAAAAAAAGCCCGTTGATCTGCGTGATCAACGGGCTTTGCTTTTTTGCTTATCGGGAAACCGGAGCCGTTCGCATTAACCCATCCTACTGAACCCGCGCCCATGTATCGACCCATGCCCCCTCATAAGATGCCGTCATCGTATTGCCTTCAAAAACCCACTGCTGCTCATCGTGTGCAATCTCAATTTTATCGCCCTCAACAGTAATCTTGCCCTTCACACTCTTGCCCTTGGGATAAATCGACATCGGTGCTTCGGCAGAAGACCGATATCCCTGGCGAACCAGCACATGCCTGGCTCGCGTAATCGCAGATGTAGAAATTTCATACGTACTGGCAGCATAATTAAATCGCCGGGGCGTACCGTCTTTTAAATCCTCGAGCATATTGAGCGTAATATGTGCTTTGCGAGAACTGATTGGCACCCAAAAAAGCGACCCTTTTATATGCGGGCCACTCAACACAGTACCATCTTGCAATTGGCGAGTTTGCAAGACCCATGTACCTGCCAGTTGTGTTTGCATATCTGACAGACGATCACTACAGCCCTGCATTGCGAACACAGATAAGAGGCATATCATCAGGCGTTTCATTTCGATCTCCCTGCAAGTTATCACCACAAAAACGAACAACTACAGTATATTTTTCGATTCGCGCGCTGTCAAGCCAAAAAAATGCGGTGAGAGGTACGAGGGAGTGCTTTTCCAGCAGGTTTCAGATGTGTTTCGATAATTAAAAGCTAATGGGATTTATGCTATAGAAAACTTATTTGCTCACCAGAGTATTTTTTATTACTCTCTCTAAGAAACTGTCTTAAAACCCTCTCAATTAAGCGAGTCGCTTAAGTAAGAAAGGAGAACCATCGTGACAAAAACTCGAACATTACCCACATACCTGATTCCCATTGTCGGACTCCTCGTGCTGACCGGCGTCTTTTCCAATGCGCCTCCCGCCCTGGCAGATTGTTCACTTCCTGCCGGCGAGACGCCTCCTCCGGACCCGAGTGTGACGGCGCAACAGGTGGAAGATGGCAGCGCTACCCTGATGGACTTCGCGCTGGCCGTGAGAGAGCGGTCCAGAGAATATGCCCAGGGGGCCGCGACCGTGGAACAAGGGCTGTATATCGCATGTATCATAAGGCAGGATGATGGGATTTGGCGTTCCGGTTCCACGTACATCGTGAGCCTGACGCTCGACGGCAGAGTGTACATTCACGCGAAGAACATGGCATTGTCGGGCAGGCTGCTCAACCCTGTGATTTACGGCGCGATCCTTTTTGCGTTGGGCGTATCCCCAACCGATCTGGCGAATCTGGCTTCTCCCGATCCTGCTGTCGCCGCCCAGGCTTTCGGCGCCGTCTTGGGCACATTGTCGCAGGAGCCGGACGGCGCATTCGATGCGACCACTCCTATTCCAGGTCTATCACCAGGAATACCAGGCGCTTCGGGCCATGCCGCCGTCTATGTCTCGCCCAATTTAGGAACTCCGATTCTGCTGCTCGCGGGATTCGATCTCAACGAATCTCACGTAGTTGAAGAAGAGATCGATTACGGCGACCCGACCATTACCGCCAGGGACGTGGTAGATCGCGAGACCCTGAAGACCTTCGTCACAGAAGCAGGAAACTACTTTCTTGAAATCCTGAAGACCGGCGATGCAGCCGCTGCCTCGAGAGCCAGGGTCGCCTTGCGGGATCCGAACGGCCCCTGGAGACACGGTTCCGTGTACCTCTACGTTCTGGATATTGTCAGCAGCGTCATCACGTATCACGCAGCGTTCCCGGACAAGTACGAGTATCGGCCTCTGATACCGACCGTCCTTGACGCTGTGACCGGAGAGTTCATTCTGCCTCAAGTCATCGCTGCGGCGACCGGTAACCCGGAAGGCGGCTTCGTGGAGTATTACTTCGACGATCCCACCGACGACACCGACAGCGCCGACATCCCCAAGGTGGGATACGCACGCGAGTTCGCCGCTGAAATCCGGAGGGCAGACGGAAGCACAGTCTCGGCTGACTTCATCGTCGGGTCGGGCTTTTATGGGCGCGCACCCGTTGTCCCGGATGGTCCCTATACGGTAGTGGAGGCCACGGTCACAGGCGATGCCGTCGAGGGGTTGACCGTCGCGTTTGCTCGATCCATCGCCGGCCAACAGCCCGACTACGCCTATAACGCCGTCACCGATGCCAATGGCTCTTTGTCCCTCACCATCTCCAGCGCGGACGGGGTCAGTGGTTACTATCAGGCACGCGCCAGCAACGCCGATGGCGAGACCGTTGGCCAGTGGCACAGCATTCCCCTCAATCGCAATCAACGCCAGGTCCTGGAACTGACCCTGGGTGGCAAGATGAGGGTCGTACGAGTCGAACCACTAACCGCATCCAAGCCACTGGCCGTATCCGAGCCTGTGTTATCAGCCGAGACAGTGCCAGAAGTTAGTGGACTGGCGCCCAACTTTCCCAACCCTTTCAACAGCGCCACCCTGATAACCTACCACCTGTCCAGTCCCGGTCCGGTGCAACTGGTAATCTACAATGTGCTGGGTCAGCCGGTACGCACATTGGTGGATCAGTCCCAGGCCGCAGGCTCCTACCAGATTCGGTGGGATGTCCTCGATCAGCGGGGCGTCTCGCTATCGACGGGGGTCTATATCGCACGCCTGAGCTATCCCGGCGGAGTGCAGACCCAACGGCTGCTCTACCTCAAGTAGTGCGCCGAACGCACAAAGCAAAAGCCCCTGAAAATTCAGGGGCTTTTTTTACGCCTCGTCTTTTTCACAACACCCTGCTGAACCCCGCGCAATACCATATTGCCATCATCATAAACATGGCATGCCTGTGCCCCTCAGTTTATGCATAGAAAATCTATTTGCTTACCAGGGCATCTTCATATTATTCTTCCTGCGCTTATTCCTTACCACCCATTCCAAGAGGGAGGACCATCGTGATGAAAACTCGAACATTACCCACATACCTGATTCCCATTGTCGGACTGCTCGTGCTGGCTGGCGTCTTTTCCAATGCGCCTCCCGCCCTGGCAGATTGTCCACCCCCGCCTGGCGTGACATCCCCTGTGCCACCGAGTGTAACGGCGCAACAGGTGGAAGACGGCAGCGCTACCCTGCAGGACTTCGCGCTGGCCTCGAGAGAACAATTCGTTATTCAGCTTCAGACGGCTGAGAATCTGGGACAAGTGGTATACTATGGATGTCTCTTCCGGCAAGAGGGGAGCTATTGGTATTCCGGTTCCACCTACCTCGTGATTCTGAAGGCCGATGGCAGTATTTTGATTCATGCGAAGAACATGGCATTGTCGAGCAGGCGACTCAACCCCCTTATTTATGCAGAGATCCTTTCTGCGCTGGGAGTACCCTCAACCGTTCTGGCCGACCTATCTTCTCCCGATCCTGCTATTGCCGCTCAGGCTAATTCCGATGTCTTTAATATGTTGTCGCAAGAACCGGATGCCGCATTCGATGCGACCACCCCTATACCAGGCCTGCGACCTGGCATACCGGGTGCCTCCGGCTACGCCGCCACATATTGGTCGGACTTTTTTAAAGGCCCGCTTGTGATGATGGCCGGTTTCGACCTCAATGAAACTCACCTAATTGAAGAAGAGATCGATCACATTACCCCGGCCGTTACCGCCAGGGACGTGGTAGATCGAGAAACCCTGAAGGCCTTCGTCACGGAAGCAGGGGAGTACTGTCTCGAACTTCGGAAAACCGGCAATTTCCCCGGTGGGATAGCCAGGATCGCACTTCGGGATCCGAACGGGCCCTGGAGACACGGTTCCGTGTACCTCTATGTCCTGGATACTACCAGCAACGTAATCCAAATACACGCTGCGTTTCCGAACAGATACGAGCTTCGACCTCTGATAGCGACTGTCCGAGACGCGGTTACCGGAAAACTCATACTACCGCAGGTCATCGAAGCGGCGAAAAGTGACCCGGAAGGCGGCTTCGTGGAGTATTACTTCGACGATCCCAACGACGACACCGACAGCGCCGATATCCCCAAGGTCGGATACGCACGCGAGTTCAAAACGCAAACCGAGTTAGGTGGAAGGGTAGTCCCGTACAACTTCATCATTGGATCGGGCTTTTATGGGCGCGCACCCGAGGTTGTCCCGACTGATCCCTATACAGAAGTGGAAGCCACGGTCCTGGGCAACGCCGTCGAGGGATTGACCGTCGAGTTCTCTCCATCCATCGCCGGCCAACAGCCCGACTACGCCTATAACGCCGTCACAGATGCCAATGGCTCTTTGTCCCTCACCATCTCCAACCCAAATGGGGTCAGTGGGTACTATATAGCCCGCGCCAGCAACGCCGATGGCGAAACCGTTGGCCAGTGGCACAGCATTCCCCTCAATCACAATCAACGCCAGGTCCTGGAACTGACCCTGGGCGGCAAGATGAGGGTCGTACGAGTCGAACCACTAACCGCATCCAAGCCAGTGGTCGCAGCCGAGCCCGCGTTATCAGCCGAAACAGTGCCGGAAGTTAGTGGACTGGCGCCCAACTTTCCCAACCCATTCAACAGCGCCACCCTGATCACCTACCACCTGTCCAGCCCCGGTCCGGTGCAACTGGTAATCTACAATGTGCTGGGGCAGCCAGTACGCACATTGGTGGATCAGTCCCAGGCCGCAGGCTCCTATCAGATTCGGTGGGATGTCCTCGATCAGCGGGGCATCTCGCTATCGACTGGGATCTACATCGCACGCCTGAGCTATCCCGGCGGGGTGCAGACGCAACGGCTGCTCTACCTCAAGTAGCGCCGAACGGTTGGGTTTGTCAATTTTCTCATAGCTAAGAAAAATGCCCCTGAAAACTCAGGGGCATTTAAGTCTTACATCTCGCGTCTTTCGTCTCACTTCTCACTGCATTTAAGTCACTTCCAGCAACGGCTCAAGCCGCGAGCGACGACGCGGATGGCGCAACCTGCGCAGTGCTTTCTCCTTAATTTGCCGCACGCGCTCCCGGGTCAAATTGAACCGAACGCCAATCTCTTCAAGCGTAAGCGGCTCTTCACCGCCCAGCCCAAAATACAGGCGCAAAACCTCGGTCTCGCGGTCATCCAGAGATGTGAGCACATCTTTTACCTGTTCGCGCACCGAATCCTCTACAACCTCCTCATCCGGTGCCTTTTGCGTATTATCGGGCAACACATGCAGCAAACTGTGGTCATCCTCTTCGCGGAAAGATGCATCCAGAGACCAGACATCGCGCGCGCGCATCAGCGTATCTTGAACCATCTCCACCGACACACCGAGTTCTTTTGCCACAGTTTCGGGTTCGGGTTCGGTCTCGCTTGACTGCCTCAGCTCGCGCGACACCTTTGAAATATTGTGCAACAAATCAATGCGGTTAATAGGCAAACGCACAACCCGTGAATCCTGTGCCAAACTCTGGTGAATCGCCTGGCGTATCCACCATACCGCATAAGAAATAAACTTAAATCCTCGCGTGCCATCAAAGCGCTCGGCAGCCGTCATCAGACCCATATTCCCCGCGCTGATCAAATCCGCCAGAGGCACCCCGTGATTTTGATATTCGCGCGCCACACTCACCACAAAACGGAGATTGGCCGCAACCAGTTTATCTCTGGATCTCTGACAACCTTTGTGGATTTTCTTTGCCAGTTCAATTTCTTCTGCACTCGAAAGGGGTTCAGACGAGGCAATGTCTCGCAGATACAAATCCAGAGACTCACTATCTTGTATCATAATTCCAGGCAAGGGGAACCTCCTGTAAAAAGGATGGGGAGAACGGCTATAAAACAGAATGGGGAGCCGACATTTTGCGAATTTGCGCCAGATGTTTCGTCATAAATTGATACATACTCAACGATGTGTCGCAGGCCATCAAACCCGCTCGAACATCTGAATTTTTAAACAACAGAGCCAAATTGCTCAAAACCGAGAGATAAGGCACAGGAGCCACATCGGGTACTGCAACCATGCATATCACGTGAACGGGTTCTGCATCTGGGGGAAAGGCAATACCCGTCTGAGAAAGACCCAATGCCACACCGGGCTGAGCAACCGAGCGGCATCGCGCATGGGGCAGTGCAACACCCCGGCCCAAAACAGTACTCATCTGATCTTCTCGATCCAGAATAGTTTGCAAAAACTTCAGACTATCAACCACCTTCCTGCGCCCATAGAGCCGATCGACCAGTTCCTTGATCGCCCCCAGGCGATCTTGTGATTGCAACTCGGGTACAAGAAGCGAAACATCAAAATGAAAAACATCGTCTTCAGGTAAAATTGTCGTTTGAGTCACCAGGCCCCCACACGCAACAAAATGCAGAATTTGCATCTTCAAACTATAAGACATTTATTAAAAATGAAGAACAACACATTAACATCAATAAAAACAAAGATTAATCCCCAATATCAAAAATCCGCGATAAACGCGACCTAATATTACAGCAATATCCGTGCCAAAACGTGCCTATATACATAAATCGTTGTTTATATTGAACAAAAATCATAAAACTCAATCTTCATATTCTTTTTTTTTCTATTTAGATGCAAAAATTGCACCCTATTTTATAACCAAAATGCAAAAATTGCGTTTTTGAAAATTAGCGCAAATTATATGCCTTGATCTTGTATTGCAACGCGCGAACACTGATCCCCAGCAAAGCCGCGGCCTCCTTCCGATTTGCCGTCACATGTGCCAGTGTTTTTTCGATCAGCGCGCGCTCCACATCTACAAGTGATGAACCGAGTTCAACCGTTATAGCATCTGTCTCATTCTGGGCATCGCGTATTCGAGAAGGCAAATGATCGACATCCACCTTTTGATCTGCGCAGGTTACCACAATGCGCTCAATGGTATTTTTCAACTCGCGCACATTACCGGCCATAAATAAGCCAGAACCCTATCCATCGCATCGGGCGTCAACTCCTTGCGCGCTTTGTGGTGCAACGCACACAGATTGTCAAAAAACACATCGATCAAAAGCGGAATATCTTCGACGCGCTCGCGAAGCGGTGGCAGGCGAATAGGCACCACATTGATGCGATAATACAGATCTTCTCTAAACCGTCCTTCTGCCACTTCTCGCTCGAGATCGCGATTGGTGACAAAAATGGTTCGCACATCTGCGGCCACCGCTTTGGTACTGCCCACCGGGCGATAGGCTTTTTCTTCTAATACGCGAAGCAAATCGACCTGATTGGGCAATGGGATCTCACCCACTTCATCAAAAAAAAGCGTCCCGCCTTCAGCCGCGGCAAAAAAACCCGCCTTATTCGCTGTCGCGCCCGTAAACGCCCCTTTTGCATAACCGAACAACTCGCTGCCAAATAATGTCTCGGCAAACGCCCCGCAATTCATCGCCACCAGGGGCGCATTCCGCCGCGCACTCGCCTGATGAATCGCACGCGCCACGAGTTCTTTCCCCGTCCCCGTTTCCCCGGTAATCAAAACCGGCACATCGGTCATTGCCGCCTGCGCTATGGTATCACAGACCTGTTCCATCGCGGCACTTCGATGCACGATATCCCCATTTTCCCCATTGGAATCCAGACGCGCCCGCAATACGCGATTCTCCACTACCAGTGCCTGGTGATCCAGCAAACGCTCCAAAGACAGGCGCAACCGCTTCAGATCTACGGGCTTGGTCAAATAATCATAAGCCCCCCGCCGCATGGCTTCAACAGCCGTCTCCACCTCTCCATAAGCCGTAATCACAATAACGCCAATCTCGCGATTTGCACCGCTCACCCACTTCAAAAGTGCCAGACCATCCTGCCCCGGCATCTTGAGATCAAAAATTGCGGCATCATACTCATGGGCTTCCATAAGCGCCTTTGCCCGATTCCCATCATAAGCCACATCAACCCGATAACCGTCTTTGGTCATCGCCTCTCGCAGACCCTCGCAGATATAGTACTCATCATCTGCAATTAAAAGCCGAATCTCACTCGCGTCCATAAGTTACCTCTGTCTGTAGCAATGTCGGGAAAAGGATTTCCCTCCTACGATCCGTCTGCTGTTGGAGCGGCATCCCTGCCGCGATTGCCTCAAATTATCGTATCTCAGGCACGGGCAAATACACCCGGAAGGTCGTTCCGCGTTCGGGAAGGCTCTCGACATCAATATGCCCTCCGTGCTGATAAATAATGCGCTGGGCAATAGATAGCCCCAACCCTGTACCTTCATCTTTCGTCGTATAATAAAACTCGAAAATGCGATCCACCTCTTCTTCTGGAATCCCGCATCCCGTATCTGTAAGCATCAAACACACCTGCCCCGACTCGGTTTGTGTTCGGGCAGTCAAAACGCCACCATCGGCCATAGACTGAAAGGCATTCACCACAATATTGAGCACGGCTTGACCGAGTTGATCTTCATCTCCATTAATCGCGGGCAGACCGTCGGAAAGTTCCAGACACAACACAACCTCGCGCTCGCGTGCTTCGGGCGAGACCAGCTCAAAAACGCGGCGAACCACATCGTTGAGAGACACTTGCCGCAAATGAAGTTTGGGCGTACGCGAAAAACGCAAAAAATTATACACAAGGCGGTCGAGTCGTTTCATCTCTGTCTGCGCAATATTGAGCCGCCCTACAAGACGCTCTCTTAAGGCACTTGCCAACTCGCCCAGGTCTTCTTCCAACAACTGCAACTGAATATCAATCGCCCCCAGAGGATTGCGCACTTCATGGGCAACAGAAGCGGCCAAACGCCCCAACGCCGTCATTTTTTCAACTTGAAAAATCTCCCATTCCATCCGCTTTATCTCAGACACATCGCGCACCGCCAGCACCAGCCCGGACCGCGTATTCAAAAACGACGTACTCACGCGCAGATGTTGCAATCCACCATCGGCATTGTGGTGTACCAGATCCGTATCTGACACCAGCACTTTTTTCTTCATACCCTCGTTCAAAATCCGCAACAACTCGGGGCGTTGGGCAAATAGCATCTCTGGCGATGCGCCACAAACGGCCTGTTTGTCCCACCCCATCAATGCAATCAGGTATGCATTGGCCATCACGGCCCGATGTGTCTTGTCAAAAGCCACGATGCCCTCTCCCAACCCCTCCAAAATTGAGGCACTATAATCCATAGCCATGCGCGTTCTCCCGATACAACGATAAAAACCATTTAATCTTAAATTTGGGGATTTCTACCCAAAGCGCAAGCCCAAATATCTTGACACTTATCCATCAAACGTGATATTATTAGCCTCTGACGGCGTCGTAGCCATTTCCAAAGGACTACCCATTGAATAAACAAATCTCCATATGTGATACCCTCCCACGCGATCTTCTCAACGCAAAAAAAACATCAGACGCCTGGCCCACCGAACGCCTGTCGTACCTGCGAACCTATCTCGACACCACCTGGGAAACGATTTATGCACACCACCAGAGCGGGGCATCGGGCAGGGCTGTGGTTGCCGCACTCACACAGCGCGTCGATACACTCATCCAGGCACTGTATGCCGAAGCAGTGGAAGAACACGGAGAGCCAACCGGATTTGCCGTAATCGCGCAAGGGGGATATGGCAGGGGAGCGCTCAATCCCCACTCGGATATCGACCTGTTATTTCTCTTTCACAAAAAAGTTCGTGAAGGCGACCCCACAACGCGCGCAATACTCCACACCCTGTGGGATCTGCGATTTGAAGTGGGATACAGCACGCGCACCCTTTCCGATTGTATCACCGCAGCGCAAGATGACACCGATTCTATGACTGCAATGCTCGAAACGCGCCATCTCGCGGGTGATCCCACCCTGAAGGCCCAACTGCAAGACGCCCTTGCGCGGCGATTTTTTGGCAGGCGCGCGCGCGGTTTTGTAGAAAAAAAATATCAAGAACGCATCCAGCGACACAGCAAATCCAAATTTTCGGTGCAACTCCTCGAACCCAATATCAAAGAAAGCCCGGGGGGATTGCGAGATATTCACACAGCCGGCTGGTTTTTGATGGCGCGCCGCGGCCTTCGCGCACCCGAAGGCTTGCAAGAAAGCCATCTGCTCACCCGCAGAAATTATCAGATCTATGTCGAAGCCTTTGATTTCATGCTGCGCACGCGCAGCGAACTGCACTTTCACACGGGCAAACCCTTCGATGTACTCGAACACGATCTTCAGCCCATTATCGCCAAAAATCTGGGCTACAAAGACCGGGGCAATGAACTGGGCGTCGAACACTTTATGCGAGACTACTACACCCAGGCGCGTGCAATTAAACACCTCAGCGACCTGATATGTGAACGCCTCAAAGGCCAATCTTCCACCGGTCGGGCTGTTGGATTGCTCACGCGACGACAACTCGATGACGGCTCCGTGCTACACCACACACACATTGCCCTGCCCCAAAAGCGACGACATTTTTTTGACAACACGCCCCATCGCCTCCTCTCCCTTTTCCTCAATTCACAGCGATTTGGCGTGCCCCTCAACGAAGCGACCAAACAGGGAATAAAAGATCACCTCCACCTCATCGACGATAGCTTCAGGTCTTCTGAGCGAGCCAGTCGTATTTTCCTCGACCTCTTCCGCACCCCCGTCGGCATTGGCACGACCCTTCGCACCATGCACGAACTCGACCTCCTGGGTACTTATGTACCCGAATTCGGCAGCCTGACCTGTTTGGTACAATACAATCGCTATCACATCTACACAGCAGACGAACACACCCTGGTGGCAGTAGAGCGTCTCGATTACCTCGCGCGATCTCCTGCTCTCCCCCATGACCTGCAGCACCTCAGACGCGTGTACAATGAAATCCCCAGAAAAGAACTTCTCTATCTCGCACTGATGATGCACGACGTGGGAAAATCTGTTCGCGACAAAGACCACAGCATTGTCGGTGCAGAAATGACACGGGACTTTCTCAAACGCCTTCAACTGCCCGATGACCAGATAGAAACCGTTGTTTTTCTCGTGCGACACCATCTCTCAATGTCCGCCATTGCCCAGCGCCGCGACCTGTCAGATCAGCGCATGATCGCCGAATTTGCCAGCACATTTTCGCACCCCGACACTTTGCGCATGATCTATGTACTCACTTATGCCGACCTGTCTGCCGTCACACAAACTGCGTGGACTTCCTGGAAAGGTCACCTCTTGCGCGAACTCTACGAAAACACTTTTTATCTCCTCACACAAAAAGCCCTTCCCGACCGCGAGCAACCCGAACTACAAGACATTCAAAAAATCCTCGCTGCTCTGGAGTCGCGCATTCCATATCAGACCCTTGTCGAACACCTCAACAACATGCCCCCGCGCTATCCCGAACAAAACAGCCCGGAAGAAATCGCACAACACCTGCAACTCATCGACGCAATGGGAGCCTCGCTGGTCGCCGTTAACGTACAACCCGGCGAACTCTTTCTGGAAATCACCATCTGTACGCACGACCAGCCCTTTCGCCTATCTGAAATCTGTGGTGTACTGGCAACCCACGACATCAACATCTTCAGCGCACATGCTTATACGCGCAACGACGGCACAGTCATCGACATCTTTCAAGTCACTTCCGACGCGGAAAATGACGCTGCACTACGAGAAGAAATTCAACAAACCCTGACCGATGTCTTTCAACAAAAAGAGCGCGTATCAGACCTGTTTGCCAGCTACAGCCAGAGGTGGTCCCTGAGGCGGCAGCCCACAGTTCCCATTTCTCCTAAAATCACATACGACAACAATGTTTCCATGCGCTCCACCGTCATCGATATCACTGCACAAGACGCAACGGGCCTCCTGTATCGCATCACGCGCACATTATCAGACCTTGGCCTCGACATCTACACCGCTCGCATTGGCACACAGGCAGACCGCGCTGTGGATGCCTTTTACGTGCGTAAAAATGGCGATAAAATCACAGATACCGCACTGCTCGAACACATCACCTGTGAACTGACACGCGCGATTGAAAATCCTTGACAAGCCACATTGTTTGTTTTACGTTTAGGTCAACTTCAAAAAGCATTCCCTCGCACTAATGCTCCGCATCCTGCCCCACAATCTTCCAAGACAAAACATTGTTCTCCGTAGGCTTCGCAGTAATCCAATGATTTCGCACAGCGTCTGTTTTGCGCCCCCCATGGCATGGTGTCGTCCGGGCATGCATCGCTTCTCCCCTTCCAACCCATCAGGAATCTCAAAAAAATGGCAATTGTCGAAGAAAAATTAAACATGTTTGAGTTGCAGGAATGCAGCATACCCGAACTCAACAAACACGCACAAGCACTCAATATTCAAGGCTATAGCAGCCTGCGAAGACAAGAACTCATCTTCGCCATTCTCCAGAGCCAAACCGCAAAAAGTGGGCGTATCTTCGCACAGGGTGTTCTCGACATCCTCGAAGACGGATTTGGCTTCCTCAGATCGCCAAAGTACAATTATTTGCCCGGTCCCGACGACATCTATGTGGGCCACTCGCAAATCAAGCGCTTCAACCTGCGAACAGGAGACACCATATCGGGGCATATTCGCCCACCGAGAGGAGACGAAAAATACTTCGCACTCATTCGCGTTGAAGCCGTCAATTTTGAAAATCCGGAAGTTGCAAAACAAAAAATCCTGTTCGACAACCTCACGCCACTGCATCCGGACCAACGCATCAACCTCGAATACGATTCACAGGACCTCTCCACTCGCATCATGAATCTCCTCACCCCAATTGGCAAAGGCCAACGCGGCATGATCGTCGCGCCCCCCTTTACGGGCAAAACCATGCTCTTGCAAAAAATCGCCAACGCCATTACCCAAAACCATCCCGAAATCACGCTCATCGTCCTCCTCATCGACGAGCGACCCGAAGAAGTCACAGACATGACCCGCTCGGTCGAAGGCGAAGTTGTCAGCTCTACCTTTGACGAACCCCCGACCCGACACGTCCAGGTAGCCGACATGGTCATAGAAAAAGCCAAGCGACTGGTCGAGCACCAGCAGGATGTCGTCATCTTACTCGACAGCATTACCCGCTTAGCTCGCGCCTATAACACCGTTGCCCCCCACAGTGGGCGCATTCTCACCGGAGGTCTCGACTCCACCGCCATGCAGTGGCCCAAGCGATTTTTTGGCGCAGCGCGCAACATCGAAGAAGGCGGCAGCTTGACCATCCTGGCAACCGCCCTCGTCGAAACCGGAAGCCGTATGGATGAAGTCATATTCGAAGAATTTAAAGGCACGGGCAACATGGAACTCAAGCTGGACCGCAGGCTCTCCAATCGCCGCGTCTTTCCCGCCATTGACGTATCCATGTCGAGCACGCGCAAAGAAGAACTCTTACTCCAGGAAAAAGAACTCAACCGCGTTTGGATCTTGCGAAAACTACTCAACCAGATGCAACCTCTGGAAGCCATGGAATTTTTCACAGAACGCACCAAAGAAAACAAAACCAACGAAGACTTCCTCAATGCCATGAGCGAACCGGTCCACACCTTCTAAAACCCGCGACTTGATTATTTCAGGGCATTTTGGTATATTTTGTGTCTTGCACCTGTTTTTCATAAACATTTGAACAACTTGAGGATAATCGCATGAAACCCAATATTCATCCAGAATACCGCGACGTAATCTTTGAAGACGTCAGTGCCAACCCATCTTTTCGGGTCAAAACGCGATCGACACGCACTTCTGAAGAAACCATCGAATGGGAAGACGGCAACACCTATCCACTGATCAAAGTTGAAATCAGTTCCGCTACCCATCCCTTCTTCACGGGCAAGATGATGCTCGTTGACACTGCCGGTATGGTCGAGCGCTATCGCCGCCGTTATGGTATTGAAGACGGGGAAGAAGAAAACACAGAAGAAAAAACGGACAATTAGCAACGCGATCCACATTCAAAAGGGTGAAACGGCCGCATGCCGCGACTGTTTCGCCCTTTTTGTATAGGTAGGAACCACCATGTTTGAACAACTCAAAACCATTGAAACCCGCTATCTCAAACTCGGCGAAGAAATGGCCAGACCCGAAGTCGCCGCAGATCCCAACCGCATTCGCAAACTCGGCAAAGAATACCGCGACCTCGAAGAAATCGTCACAACGTATCGCGACTACAACAAAGTGTGCGAAGAAATGGACGATATAAATGACATCATCAGCTCTTCCGACGATGCCGAACTCGTCGATATGGCCCAAATGGAAAAAGAAGACCTCGCGCAACGGGAATCGGACCTGTCCAACACCCTCAAAATGCTCTTAATCCCCAAAGATCCCAACGACGACAAAGACACCGTCGTCGAAATACGCGCAGGCGCGGGAGGGGAAGAAGCCGCCCTCTTTGCCGCCGACCTCCACCGCATGTATTCGCGCTATGCAGAAAACACCGGTGGACGCTGTGAAATCCTCAGTTCAAATCCCACGGGAATTGGTGGATACAAAGAAATCATCTTCTTAGTCGTCGGCAACAGTATCTATGGCAGGCTAAAATACGAAAGCGGTGTACACCGGGTCCAGCGCATACCCGAAACCGAATCCAGCGGCCGCATCCACACCTCGACAGCTACCGTAGCCGTCCTCCCCGATGCAGAAGACGTCGATATAGACATCGATCTCAACGACCTCAAAATAGATGTCTTTCGCTCATCAGGTCCCGGAGGTCAAAGCGTCAACACCACCGACTCGGCAGTGCGCATCACCCACATGCCATCGGGACTCGTCGTTACGTGTCAGGACGAAAAATCCCAGCACAAAAACAGAGCCAAAGCACTCAAAGTCTTGCGCTCGCGCCTGCTGGATCAGGCCATCCGCGAACAACAGGCCAAAACCGCTGCCGACCGTCGCTCACAAATTGGCAGCGGCGACCGAAGCGCGAAAATTCGCACCTACAATTTCCCACAGGGGCGCGTAACCGACCACCGCATCAAACTCACCCTGCACAGACTTGAAGATATACTGGACGGCAACATCGCAGAACTCATCGAAGCCCTTCGCCTCTCTGACCAAACGGAAAAACTCAAACAACAGGAACAAATCTTCTAACCCCTATGTCCTCCTCCATTCCCCATCTCCTCATCTGGGCCAGAGATACCCTCATCCAGGCCGGAGTACCCAGCCCACAGGCAGATGCCGAATGGACACTCGCCCATGTGCTCGAATGCTCGCGTTCAGAACTGCTTCATCAGCCGCTCACGCCTGCACAAAACGCAACCTTTCGCAATTTGATACACCACCGCGCTGATCGCATCCCCCTGCAACACCTTTTGGGCAACACCGAATTTTACGGCCTCCCATTTCACACCTCGCCCGATGCCCTCATCCCCCGACCGGAAACAGAAACCCTCATCGAAGTTGTCCTCAACCAACTAAAAAACTGCTCAAAACCCCGCATCCTCGACATTGGCACCGGATCTGGCATCATCGCCATCACCCTGAGCAAAGCACTCGGAGAATCGCATGTAATCGCCACAGACATATCTCGCAAAGCACTCCACCTCGCCAGCCAAAACGCCCATCTCAACCGCGTGTCTGACCGCATTTTCTTTCTACAAACCGACCTCCTCACACCCTTTGCAAAACCAGAAAGCTTCCGCGCCATCCTCTCCAACCCCCCCTACATCCCCAGCGGAGCAATCGACGCCCTGCAACCCGAAGTCCGCGACTGTGATCCTCGCCTCGCCCTGGACGGAGGCAGAAACGGCCTCGACTTTTATCGCAAAATCATTCCCGCAAGCGTTCCCTTGCTCGCACCGGGCGGGCTATTGGGTCTGGAAATCGGCCACGACCAGGCCGATGCCGTCACCCAACTCCTCGAGCGACAAAGTGGCCTGACCTCAATCACTACCCATACCGACCTGAGTGGGTACCCTCGCGCGGTACTCGCACAAAGGCGGTGATGGGACGGCACGGGGGCCGTCCCCTACGATAATATTGTTAATCCGGCTTGTAGGGGCGACCCCCTGTGGTCGCCCGCTAACCGCCAATTGCTAATCATTGACTTTTACGACCTTTTTTGTTAATTTCTCACGCCTTAATATTCGTTTGTCTCACCCCTTTATAAACGCGCCATGTTAGACCAAATTTTCGCGCCCATCCAATATCAGATCGCACGCTTTGAAACCCGTCTCGAAGAAATTATGACGGCCTCTGATGTCGGGGGCATACAAGAAATGGCCTATCACGTTGTTAAAAACAGGGGCAGGCGTTTTCGGCCTGCCCTTGCATTCTTAACAGCACAGGCCGTGGGCGAGTGTTCAGACGCGGTAATCGATGCTGCTGTAGGCGTTGAAATTATACAAACGGCATCACTCATTCACGACGACGTCCTCGACAACGCGGAAACGCGCCGGGGAGCCGACGTACTGCATCTGCAATGGGGCAACCGCGCAGCCATTTTGATGGGCGATTTTCTCTTTGCCAAATCAATGCAAGTGCTCGTTGGCCTCAACTCTCTACCGGTCATGAACGCCACGACCCATGCAATTCAGCGCGTCGTTGAAGGAGAAATTCTCGAAGGCGAAATATCTTCTTCGGGTGAAGCCTCGCTCTATTTCCGCATGATCAACCAAAAAACCGCATCTCTGCTCGCGCTGGCTTGCGAATTGGGTGCTATTTTGGGAAAAGGATCGCCCACCCAGATCGCTCGCATGGCGTCTTTCGGCAGCGAAATAGGCGTCGCCTTCCAGATTACCGACGACGTCCTCGACCTGATGGGCAGTGCAAACCACATGGGCAAGCCCACGGGAAACGACCTTCGAGAAAAAAAATTGACCTTGCCCTTAATTCGGGCACTGGCAAACTGCAAAAACGGCGAAGCTGCCCATATTCGCAACAAAGTACTCAACGGCGTGGAAACCGACAGCGACTGGCGAGAAGTTCTGCGCTTTGTCCAGCGCTATCGGGGCGTAGAAGCCGCGCGAGAAGAAGCGCATTCTTATGCCCAATCCGCTCTCAAAAACCTGAATGCTCTACACACCTCCAGCGCGCGCGACGCGCTTGCACTGGCGGTTCAACACGTGGTTGAACGCAACCAGTGAATCACACCTAAACGGAGTAACTCCCTGCGATGACCCGAGAATACTGGCGTTTGTTAATCATCTGTGCGACCATAGCGCTCGCACTTTTTTATCTCTATCCCACCTACCAATATTACTACACAACTCAGGAAAATTTAGACGAGCGCGAGCGCGTAAAACAGCAGGCCATCAACCTGGGACTGGACTTGCAAGGGGGTATCCACCTCGTTCTTGAAGTGGATCAAACCAATCTCTCAGAAGATGAAAAAACAGACGTGGTTGCGCGCGCCCTCGAAATTATCCGCAATCGCATCGACCAATTTGGCGTCTCCGAACCCATCATTCACCGAGAAGGCGATTGGCGCATCGTGGTCGAATTGCCGGGTGTGCAAGACATCGAACGCGCCAAGGGCCTGATCGGCAAAACCGCGCGCCTCGAATTTAAAATCCTCAAATCCGACGCCGACCGCGTTGGCATAATCGAAAAAATTGACCGCCACCTCGCCACACAAGCACCTGTTGACAGTGCGAAAGCCGAAGACCCGCTCCTCGGGCAACCGGCTGAAGACACCCCATCCCTCTCTCGCTATATGCTCTCTTCTCGGGGAGACTTCGTGGTGCCGGAAGACAATATACTAACCGTGCGAGAACTCCTGAATCGTCCAGACGTACAAAAGCTCCTGCCACCCGACGCGCAATTCCTGTGGAACTCCAAAGACGAAGAAATGGGCGACGGACAACGCTATCGCGCGCTCTACTATCTCAAAAGACGCGTAGAAATGACGGGAGAAATCCTCTCCGATGCCTCTGTCACAACCGGGCAATCCTTTGAAAACGCCGGTCAGCCCATTGTCAACTTCACCACCACCAGCCAGGGCGTGCGTCTCTTTGGACGGGTCACAGGCGCCAACGTGGGCGAACGCATGGCCATCATCCTCGATGATCAGGTCTATTCCGCACCCACAATCCGCTCCAAAATCAGCCAGGGATCGGGCATTATCGAAGGTACTGGCACCGTTGACGAAGCCAAAGACCTCGCCATAGTCTTGCGCGCGGGTGCGCTACCCGCCGACGTCAACATCGTCGAAGACCGCACCGTGGGACCATCGCTTGGGCGAGACTCCATAGAACAGGGCAAAAATGCAGCCCTCATTGGTCTGGTCATCGTCATCATCTTCATGGTCATCTACTACGGTTTTTCGGGCCTCGTCGCAGACCTCGCGCTCGTACTCAACCTCGTCTTTGTCCTGGCCATACTCGCGGCATTTCAAGGCACGCTCACCCTGCCCGGCATAGCGGGTATTATCCTGACCATAGGTATGGCAGTAGATGCCAATGTGCTGATCCTCGAACGCATCCGCGAGGAATTGCGCGCGGAAAAAACCCTGCGGGTAGCCATCGAAAACGGTTATGCGCGCGCCGTCCAGACCATCGTAGATGCCAACGTAACCACCATCATCACCGCCATCGTGCTCTACCAGTACGGCACCGGTCCCATCAAGGGATTTGCACTCACCCTGATGATCGGTATCATCTCCTCGATGTTTACCGCCATCTTTGTCACGCGCACCATTTACGACACCATTGTCTCGCGCCAGGTCAATCCCCGCCTCAGTATCGGCAGGCTGCGCGTATTTGGCGACACCAGCATCAACTTTCTCGGTGTTCGACGGGGCGCATTCATCTTATCGGCTGTTCTCATCCTGCTCGGCCTGGGATCCACCATCACCAAAGGCGGTTATAACCTGGGCATCGACTTTGCCGGCGGCACATTGCTCGAACTGCACTTTGATCCCCCGGCCTCTGTCGGCGACATCCGCCAGTCTCTGGGTGACGTCCGCGTTGAGGACCAGAGCATGGACCTGCGCAACAGCGAAATCAAAGAATTCGGCACGGTCAACGACATCCTCATTCGCGTGGAAGAAGAAGCCGAAGGCACGGCCATTGCAGATGCCATAAAAACCAGACTCAAATCCGATTTTGCCGGCAATATTCAAGACGAGACCGAGTGGTTGCGGCGGCAGGAAGCCGTCGGACCCAAAATTGGCGAAGAACTCAAAACCAATGCCGTATATGCCATCCTCGTCGCAATGATACTCATTATCATCTACGTGTGGTGGCGCTTCAGGCAGATCGAATTTGGGATCGCAGCCGTCATCGCCCTATTCCACGACGTCATGATCACTCTGGGGATCTTTTCAGTTCTAAACTGGGAGATCTCCCTGGCCATTGTGGCGGCCTTGCTCACCATTGTGGGGTACTCCCTCAACGATACAATTGTGGTCTATGACCGCATACGCGAAGACATCAAATTGTATCGCCGCGACACCTTTAGCAACGTAATCAACCGCGCCATCAACGAATGTCTCAACCGCACAGTACTCACCTCGGGCACCACCATGCTGGTCGTCCTCTCCCTCATCCTTCTGGGCGGAGAAGTAATCCGCGACTTTGCATTCGCCCTGCTCATCGGCGTCATCGTGGGAACCTACTCCTCGGCATTTGTCGCATCGCCCATCGTGGTCGAATGGCACAACCGCCGGGAGGCAAAAGCGAGACAGGGACGCAGTGCGGCGTAGGTTGAGCCAAATAAAATCAAAGAGGCACCTGATCAATCTCATCAGATCAGGTGCTTTTTTTATCGGATGGAAATAACACAATGGCAGCAAAAACACATCACCGCACCCCGAGATTTGCCTGCCTGAGCAGCATGCTCCTGCTGACACTCATCTCCAGCGGACACGCTCTTGCACAATTCACCTATACCTGGAAGACCGATACAACCTACGAAGGGACAGAATCGACCACCCGCGTTCAACCCGTGCAGGTCATGTTCTTAGATGAGCCGATACAGGTCGTGCCGCACAGTTCATCATTGCGCCTCATGCAAAAATATTCCGTATTACTCGGAACAGAATGGACCGCAGATCAGGCTTACCGCCTGCTCCAGACCTTTGAATCCGTCCCACAATTGAGTAACGACCCGTACAAAGAGACACTCGAAGTGCCATCTTCATTATGGCAATTGACAGACCAGCATATTGAAAACGACATAGAGATCCGTATCCAGGACGGACAGAAAATCGTCACCCTATCCCGGGAGGCTTTTACGCATGCCGACCCATTGCTGGCTGAAATAGAGGGCGTGAGAGGCCGCTTCTTCTCTAAAAGACTCCATCAGGCCGTCGTTCGCTATGTAACCGACGATGGCAGGGATAGAGATGCGCTGGAGCAGATATTAGAGAACCGCTATGGCGTAAGTATAGATATACCGGACTATACCGTACTTACCCAAAGAACAACCAGGGAACATGCAGGCCGGTTTTCAGAATTCAAAAACGAAGAATTGATGGCCCTTGTGAGTATGTTTGAAGAATTCCCACAAGGCATGCTCAGTACACCGGGGCTGCAATATCTGGTGCGGCGATTAGATGGAACACCCTCTCCAATTATATCGGGTGCTGCTGCTTTAGCCTGGGTGACCGAAGGCTATATCGAATTTATGGAAATAGCTTTTAAGGGAATAAACCTCGGCTACATCCACCGCCTGATTCTCCATGAAAAAGCACACTTCTTATGGCAACACCTCTTTGACGACCAGCTAAAACAGGACTGGATTGAACTCGGCGGCTGGTATGTAAACCCGGACGATGGAAATGGCTGGTCAACGACCAAACAGTCCGAGTTCGTATCTGCTTATGCACACGGTGTGAATCCGAATGAGGATATGGCAGAAAGTATCAGTTACTACATCGTCAATCCCGACAAGTTGCGTTCGCGTTCCCCTGCCAAATACGAATTTGTTCGAGACCGGATCATGCACGGCACGCGCTACATATCCCGGATACGCGAAGACCTGACATTTCAGGTCTATAATCTGTATCCCGATGTGGTGTATCCGGGCCGGATCATACGGGTTGATATACAGGTTGAAGGCGAACCAGAAGAAGATAAGGATATAACAATAGAGCTTGAGCTTCACCAGGAAAATGACTTTGATAATGCTCGGGCATCGCTCCTGAGGATTCACAGCACAAAAGGAACCTTTTTTTCTATCTGGCTTTATCCCGTAAGCTCCGATGGCCAACGCATCAATGCAGGCCACATTTTGAGAGGACAACGCACACTATCCAGGCACGCGGCGCATGGCTATTGGGGTCCAGATCGAATTACCCTGAGGGATGCCCAGGGCAATGAACGCCACGAATCTCAGGTCGATTTCGGATGGAAGCTCTATGTCAACAATCCACTCGCAGATAATAAACCGCCGGAGTACATCAAAAATTCAATGCGACTCTCGTTGTCACAAAGGACAACAGAAGGCAAGCCAATTCAAATTCTCACCGCACGTTGGAAAATTTTTGAAGAAATCGGGATACCGGAACAGGGCGTCAAAGCTGAACTGAATGATATGAATGCCGAGACCTATTCCTTCTACACGAGGTGGGGTAATTATGACCCTCAGACCGGTGAAGCGAGTGTTGAACTTGCGATTCCGGATTACTTTCGGAGTGGCACATACACGCTTAATCATATCCTGATGTATGATATCGCGTTAAATCCGCGGGGCGTGTACTTTACCGATCCAGGAAGAGAAATAAGAGACGAAGATATCATAATAGATGAAGCACCTGCCACCATTGATGTCCAAACGACAAATCCGGATGACACCCCACCCGTGCTCGATTTGAATCAGATCACCATTCAGGTAGAACCGACCGATATAGAAGCACCAAACGGCGAAACACGGGTCGATATTGCTTTTAAAGTTAAGGACAACATTAGTGGATATCTTGTGACAGACATGTATTTACGCGACCCCAACGGCGTGAGGCACCGCTTTAGACATTACGAACCGGATTATCGCAAAATCTATTTTACACGGGATCCCACTGTCTATGAAACCTACCATAAAGCGATCACCTTGCCCGTTGGCAGTATTCCCGGAACGTGGGGACTTGCGGAAATGAAAGTATGGGACAAAGCATATAACATCCTTCGGGCAAACTTCACTGAAATCATCCGCTTTGAGGTAGAAGAGACGCCCCTTGCCTCTGCCGACTTTGATGGCGATGGACAGGTCGGGGTCTCAGACTTTCTGCTCTTTGTTGAAGCGTTTGGAACCCAGAGCGGACAGGAAAATTTCGATCCAAAATACGACCTCAACAGCGATGGAATTATTGGCATTCCCGACTTCCTCATCTTCGTGGATTCTTTTGGCAAAATGGTCATTGGATAAGCACGAGGTCAACATCACAAAGCCCGTCAATCAAATGGCATTGACGGGCTATTTTTATACTTAAAGATGTGATTTTTGATCTACCCACCTCCCCCATTCACATACCCCTTTGTAATATCAATAATCAACCCAATATCATACCGCGCATCTTCCACGGGTGTGCGGCACGGCTCGCCATCTGTAATACACGCGTAAAAATGCCGGAGTTCTCGCACAAACGGACTCTCCCAATCAATCTCGGGACTGCGCGTACCGTGAGACCCATTGGCGTGAATCTCCAGCACATCCAGCGTTGACAAAATCCCCCGTGCAAAACCCGTGGGATACGACAGAATAACGCGCTTATCGTCCTTGTGAACCTCAAGCGTCTCCTTAAAATGCCAGAGGTCTGGTAAATCGATCCACGTAGCCACGCACCGCGCCCCCGATGCATATTCCAAAATCGTCGTCATCGCCCGCCCGCCTTGCCACACCTCGGTACTCACCACGCGCGTCGGATTGCCCAGCATCAGACGCAAACCGTACAAATCGTGAATCATACTCCCCGACAGCGTAAAAAACGCCCGCGCAACATCATCTGACACATCGCCCACCGCCTGCCTCAAAGCGACCTGCCGCGCTTTGTTTCTCTCAACTGCCGCTTCGGGCGGTAAATCGTCAAAATAAGTCAACTCAAACTGCTTCAAATGCAAATTATTATTCGGATGCAAATGATTCACCTGCACAAAACGCACATCCCCCGCATCCCCAACCTCCTCCCGTGCCAACTCATACGCCGGATCATAAACCTTCATATAGCCCACCTGCCCCACCGTCCCCGCTTTCTCCTTCGCGGCACATATCGCATCCACTTCCCCGAGCGAATAACACATCGGCTTCTCAATAAACACATGCTTGCCCGCCTCAAAAGCCGCCACCGCCAGCTCGGTCTTTGGATCCGCATGGCACAAAATCACCGCATCCACATCCCGCGCCTGTAACAACTCATGCGGATCCGTCGTATAATTCGGCACGCCAAAAACCTCTGCCAGCCACCGCGCCAACCCCGGCGAAATATCGCACACCCACGTCACCTCATAAAGCGCGTGCAAAATCCCCAAATTCGGCATGTGCTGCACCTGTGCAATCGCCCCGCAACCAACAATCCCCATTTTGATCTTCGACATCACACCCTCCTGACCTTTATATTTTCCACCACAACTGTAACCCCGGCAACCACACCTGTCCGAATCGTATCCAGTGCCATACTCGGCTGCGACCTGCCCAGTTCCGCAATAAGCTCTGGCGTAGGCGGCACGTGAATAAACCCCGCAGGCAGATCATCCTCAGCGACCAGATGCAGCACAGAATACATAATATGATTGCACAGAAACGTACCCGCCGAATACGTCAGCCTCGCCGGCACTTTGGCATCCTCCATCCGCTGAACCATAGCCCGGGTCGGCACAGTTGCAAAATAGGCATCCGGACCCCCTTCAACAATGGGATAATCGACCCCATCTATCACCTTCAAATTAATCCCAACGCGCTCGACATGGAGCGCAGACGCAGAACCGTGCAACCCCAAACACACCACCGCCGCTGGCTCGTGTTCTGATATCAACTGGGCAACCCGATCAATATCCGCCCCGTGAACAACCGGCAACACAGCCGAAACAACCTCGCATCCACCAATCGAAGACCCGTCCAGAGACTCAGCCACAGCACCCGATGGATTGGACGACCACTCAGCCCAGGGTTCAAAACCCGTCAGTAAAATTTTCACGCGCCCTCCTCTGCTATAATACGAGAAACCACACGCCCACCCGCGACTTTAACGCCCGCGCATTGAACAGCTTCAACCGCAACCTCACCCTTATCCCAAATCACAGTACCCGTCCCCATCGCCTCAATATGCACCTCACCCTCGGGCACCGTAAGCGTCAGCGGTTCTGGCTCCACCCCGTAAAAAGCCGCCACATAGCGCTCAGTCTCCGGACATGCAAAAAGCCATGCGGGCTGTCTTCCGCAGATCAACCTGGCGTCACCAACCGAAATCTCGCCCGCACTGCTCTGACGGGCAAAAGGTGACTCGAGCGGAGGCCAGCCGAGCGCACCCGCGTGCGTCCAGCGCTTCTGAAGAACCCAATCCAGCAAATCGATCTCAATACCCAGCGTCTCCCCATCCCGGGTATATTCCACAGACCACGGCCGCGTCTTCTCCGCATCATAAGTCACAGGAGGCGCAGCAGCATCTCTCAGAGCACCGCCAGCAACCGCCCGCACAAAAGATTGCACATCCGCATAATCCGACCGCTCGACCATCTCCGCATAAAAACCGCACCGGGGCTTACCCTGAAAAAAAGAACCCGGATGCCCCTGCTCCCAGAAGGTCTTGAACGGACCGAGATAATTATAGATCTCGAAAAAAAGATGCGTATCGTATGCCACCAGACGAAGAGGCGCATTCCGCCCCAGATCTGTACGCGCAAGCGGACGAATCGCAGAAAAAACAGGACCGATCGCAACACCAACCGTAGCACCTTCCGGAACATCGAACGGCAAATTCTCCACCTTCTCATCATTGACCCAAATCTCATCCACCAGCCCCCGATCGTGCCAGCACACAACGGCTTTGGCACTACTCCGCGGCGCCATCGCCCCCAGATCCTTCGGCGAATAGAGCACAATCGCCCGAGAACCATCCTGCACATTATGACACTGGCCCTCCTCAAAAAGAATCTGATCATTGGACCGCGCAGGCGTTGACCGAAACGACCCGAGCCAGTGATCATCCAGCACATACCGGGAATAAATAACACCCGTCTGATCCGTATCCGTCTTGTGATGCGCGATAAAAACACTCGACTGCCCGGTAATAAAGCGATTCGTCTGACTGCGAAGCTCCTGAGAAGAAACCCCCAGCGCAAACGAAGAACTGTGATACGTAGAAATCCCCACACCATTTTCCGAATCGGCAGTCTCCGCGAGAAAAAACGTCTCTGGCCGGTAATCAACCGCATCGGACAGCCAATCGGGAAGAATACCCGCCTCAATATACGCGCGAAAATCATCAATCTCCGGCGGCGACTGGCAAAAAAGCGCGTGCCGGTACGCCCGACTAAAAGGCCCTGCCCAGCGACCCGTAGGCGGATGAATATGCAGTGCTGCTGAAAGACCAATACGCGCGCACATCGCCCTGGCGCCAATGCGCGTGGGCTTGTGCTGCACCAGTTCGCCCAGCCTGTGCAAAACGCGCATCGCCACATTCGCGTAATTCGGACTATTAAACTCGTACGCACAGCCATTTCGGGTCGTAAAATCCATCCACGCCTGAAACTTCTCATACCCCCGATTCACAAACGCCTCATCCCCGAGCAACTCCCCACCCAGACACGTATTGGTAATATCCTTAACCACAATATTCGTATAGCGAAAATGAACATCAATCCGCCGAACCTCCTCCAGCCCCAGGCGAATACTCTGGCGAACGCGCTCTTGCAAATCCGCAGAAAGCGCATTCCCATAATTAATCATCAGTGGAATAAGCTGAAAAAGACAAAACTGCACCGCATTTAAATCCTCCACCACCTCGTCCTCGCGCTCCCAGAGAAAATTCCCCAAATGGGGATCGCCCTCACGCGTCTCCTGACACGCCAGCATCGCATCGAGCACCTTTTCAGCCAAATCGACATCCTCACGCGTACCATTCGCCAGAAGACCGTTGGCAAACTCAGCCGCCAGACGCGGCGCGTGATAGACCTTACCCTCTTCCCAGCGAGACAGCATAAAAGTCTCGGGATTAAAATTCGGAGGAAGTGGTAGGGGTTGTGTTTCAGACATAATGAACTCCGATAGTATTGACACCTCATTAAAAGTTATGTAAAATGCAGGCAGAAAAAGTTAGAAGTGAGAAGGAAGAAGTGAGAAGGCCACCCAACACCGCCCTAAAGCTGGTGCCTCATCCCATTTCACACTTCACACTTCCTACTTCACACTTGCTTTTCCAGGAGCCTCCCATGGCAACCGCCGAAACACCCATCGCGATGCACGACCCATCCCTCTACGAAACAACCAGACGGGCAGACTATCTCGACACCCTCGCCGACATCGACGACCGTCAAATCGCTCGATTTCACGAACAGGGATACCTCGCCATTCAACGGGCATTCACACCGCAACAAATCGAATCTGCGGGCCAGGCCATGTGGGATCTCATCGACGGCAAAAGCCAGGACTTCAAAGGCATACTGGCCGAAGCCGCCAAACGCGGACAATTTTCCGAACTCACAGGCGAAGCGCGCCGCGACAGCGTGCGTAAAATCTGGAAATTCGTCGATCACGACACCCGACTCAACGACCTCGCCCACGATCCCAACATCCTCTCCGTCCTCTCCCGCATGATGAACGACACACCCGTACTCTTCCAGGACATGGGACTGATCAAACCCCCGCACATAGGCCGCGAAAAACCCTGGCACCAAGACTGCGCGTACTTCAACTACCCCGTCGGCACCACTGTCGTCGGCGTATGGATCGCAATCGACGCCGCAACAGAAGAAAACGGATGCTTGCACATCATCCCCGGCTCACACCGCGAAGGACCCATCCCGCATTTCAGGCGGCGCGACTGGCAAATATGCGACACAGACGTCGCCGTACCCAGAAACGTCACCGTCCCCCTCGACCCCGGCGGCTGCCTCTTCTGGCACGGCATGACCCATCACGGCAGCCCAACCAACCAATCCGCTCACCGCCGCAGGGCACTGCAATACCACTACCGCCCCGAAAGCACCGTGGAATTAACCACAAAAGAACGCCTCGCCATCTACGGCGGCGACGAACTCGGCGTGACGTGCTAAACCACCTATCCCACAGCCCACCCCTCTGAAAGCACCTCCGCCTGTCTCAAAACCGTAAGCGTCGCGCTGTCCGCTTTATCCGGCGGATACCCATGCTTGCGCAAAATGCGCTTGACCAACCGGCGCAAATTCGCGCGCACATTCTCTCGCAGCGTCCAATCAATCGTCACATTTTCCCGCACAGTCCGCACCAACTCGCGGGCAATAGTGCGAAGCGTCTCATCGCCCAAAACTTGAACCGCACTATCATTGGTCTCAAGCGCGTCGTAAAAAGCCAACTCCTCCTCACTCATACCGAGGTCTTTACCCCGCGCCTGAGCCTCGCGCATCTCCTTCCCCAGCTTAATCAACTCATCAATAATATACGCCGCCTCAATCGTGCGATTCTGGTAGCGCGTGATAGTCTGCTCCAGCATATCGGCGAACGACCGCGCCTGCACCACATTCTTCCGCATGCGACTCGAAATCTCGCCCTTGAGCAACTTCTGAAGCAACTCCACCGCAAGATTGCGCTGCGGCATCCCCCGCACCTCAGCCAAAAACTCGTCAGACAACACCGAGATATCGGGCTTATCCAACCCCGCCGCCGCAAAAATATCCGTCACTTCGTCGGACGCCACCGCACGCGAAACAATCTGACGCACGGCCAGATCCAATTCCTCCTGAGGCCGCGCATCAACTGGCGCGCGCTTACCCAGCACCGACCGCACAGCTTGAAAAAACGCCACATCATCCCGAATACGCCGTGTCTCCTCGTGTGGCACAGCCAACGCAAAAGCCTGCGACAATTCCCGAACCGCCTGCAAACAGCGATCCTTACCATCCTTCTGCGCCAGAATATGCTCCTGTGCCGCTGGCAACAACCCCAACTTCTCCGGAGGCGTACCAGTAGCCCATCTGGACCAATCAAACCCGTAAAACAAACCACAACAAATCTCGTATTTCTCCCGCAACACCACCACCGCTTCTTTCTGATCGAGCGCAGTCTTCCCCGTACCCCCACTCTCAGTATAGGTCGCCAATGCGTACCTGAGTTCGTGGGCAAGCCCCAGATAATCAACCACCAGACCACCCGGCTTATCCTTAAACACCCGGTTGACACGCGCAATAGCCTGCATCAACCCGTGCCCGCGCATCGGCTTATCGACGTACATCGTATGCAAACTGGGCGCATCAAACCCCGTCAACCACATATCGCGCACCAGCACAATATTCAGCGGATCGGACGCATCGCGGAACCGCTGCGCCAGAGCCTCGCGCCGCGGCTTATTGCGAATATGCGGCTGCCAGTCACCCGGATCAGATGCAGAACCCGTCATCACAACTTTGATCTTTCCCCCATCATCATCTTCATCATGCCAATGCGGACGCAAGCGCACAAGTTCCCGATAAAGATCAATACATATCCGGCGGCTCATACAAACAACCATCGCCTTGCCATCCATCACCTCAAGACGTTCCTCAAAATGGGCAACCATATCCTCGGCAAGAAGCCTCAACCGTTTTTCCGTCCCGACAATCGCCTCTAATTGCGCCCACCTGGTCTTGAGCTTCTCCTTCCGCTCGACCTCCTCACCCTCTGTGGCCTCCTCAAATTCCGGATCAACCGTCGGTTTCTCTTGCTCGTCCAATGACAGCCTGGCAAGACGACTCTCGTAATAAATCGGCACCGTTGCGCCATCCTCTACAGAACGCTGGATGTCATAAATACTGATATAATTGCCAAACACAGCGCGGGTATTCGCATCCTGCAACTCAATAGGTGTCCCGGTAAAACCGACAAAAGAAGCATTGGGCAGAGCATCGCGCATATGCCTCGCAAACCCATCGATAAAATCGTACTGACTCCGATGCGCCTCATCGGCGATAACCACAATATTGCGCCGTGCCGAAAGCATCGGATGGGTATCGCCCTTCTCCTCCGGGAAAAACTTCTGAATAGTCGTAAACACCACGCCCCCGGACGCCACAGACAGTTTGCGACGCAAATCAGCGCGGTTGCTCGCCTGTGTTGGCGCTTGACGCAACAAATCCCGACAACGAGAAAACGTGCCAAAAAGCTGATCATCCAGATCGTTGCGATCCGTCAAAACCACAATCGTCGGATTTTCCATCACCGGATCCCGAACAATAGCCCCCGCATAAAAAGCCATCGTCAAACTCTTACCCGACCCCTGCGTATGCCACACCACCCCAATGCGCTGATCACCCGGCGCACCTCCCGGCTGGCCCGACTCGTAGCGGCCACCACCTTCAGCGCCCCCAACGTGCTGCAACTCCACAGCACGCCGCGTCTCACCCACAGCCACCCGCACCGCGTGGAACTGGTGATAACCAGCCATCTTCTTCGCCAGCACACCACTGCCATCATCCTCAAAAACAACAAAATCGCGCACCAGCGAAAGAAAACGCCCGACATCGCAGACGCCTTCGAGCATCACCTGCAATTCGGGCATATTGGAATCAGCCAGACCTTCACCTGAAATCGTACGCCAGGGCTTAAACCACTCGCGCCCGGCAGTCAACGTACCAACCCGCGCCTCCATCCCATCCGAAACCATCAAAGCCGCATTCATCGCAAACAGAGACGGCAACTCCGCCTTATACGTCTGAAGCTGCTGCCACGCCGTCCATATCGTCGCATCCTCATCCACCGGATTCTTGAGTTCAATGATCCCCAGAGGCAGACCATTCACGAACAGCACAACATCCGGACGTCGGGTATTCTTATTCTCAGTAACCGTAAATTGATTGACCGCGAGCCAGTCGTTATTGGAGGGAACGTCAAAATCAATAACCTTCACCTGCGCCCCACGCACACCCCCACCCGCATCCCGGTACTCCACCGTAACACCATCCACCATCAAACGATGAAAAGCGCGATTGCGAAACGCCAGCGATGTACCCTCAAGCCGGGTCAACTTGCGAAAAGCATCATCCAACGCGCCCGCGGGAAGATCAGAATTGAGTCGCACAAGCGCATCCTGCAACCGCTGCCCCAGAACCACATCTCCATAATCCGCTCGCTCTGCCCCCGGCGTATCAGGAGCAATATCGGGACCATGGACAACGCCCCAGCCGAGGTCCCCCAAATAAGCAAGCGCGGCATCTTCTACAGTAGCTTCAGTGACGCCTGTCACGTCGCCTCCCAGGGATTGGTAACATCCACGTCTAAGCCATCGAAATCCGCCACGTTTCTCGTCGCAACTGCGAGGTTATGTGTTTTGGCTGTACCAGCGATTAGCGCATCGCCCAAATGCAGGACACGACCAGAACGACGAGCTTGCGCCCTCAGGGAGGCTGCCTGTTCAGCTTCTGGACGATCTACTGGCAGAATTCGGTCCTCGTACTCCGTGACGAATGCCGCTAAAGCAGCACTTATACGGTCTCGACGACGCCCCAAAGGAAGCAAATTCAAGCCAAAATCCAGTTCATGCAGCACGATAATCGACAACCACAGATCATTTTGAGCGGCCAGGAACGTAATGACCTGCGAATTCGGCACATTCTTTGTTAACTCTGAGACTACGTTTGTGTCGAGGAGAAAACCGTTCATTTGTCTTCTTCAGAAATAAATGGAATCTCGCGTTCAGGTTCATGACGACTTGGGATTTCAAGATTAATCCCGCGCGGCATGTTGTCAACCAACCACTGCCCCATAGGTTTGCGAGGTGGCGTTTTCGCGTACCAAGCGTCGGCGGGTACGACGACAAATGACTTCCTTGTGCCGATATGCTGCGGCCCTTCTTGTTCAGCAAGGCGCAAGATCTCGGAAAGGCGAGCCTTAGCTTCTGCAACGGTCCAGGTCTGTCGGGATTTGGAACGCCCCATGATCAAGCCTCCATAAAAAAGTTAGACTAATATAGACCATATTAGTCTATATTGCAAGACCACCACTATCATAAAAACTCACTGTGGCCTGACCAATCGGCATCTGGAAGGCACTGGTGGTGGAATTTCTGTTAGGCGTGGTGTCTTAAATGGTGGATTAAGTGAAAGGGATCAGGAGGTTTCTATTGCCAGATAGAACATATCATTAACGGCAAGCATCGCCTGTACGAGATTGTGTTTACATGAAGCAAAACTCTCCGCCGAAGCATGGACCTGCAACTCATTGCCATCCTTCTTTACACCAAAACCACTGAGCGTCATCTGGAGAAGTTCCTGGTTCTTCTGGCTGTCGAGTTTGTAGCCGCTTTGCTTCAGGTCATCTATAATGTATCCATCATCCGTCAACAAGAATCCCCCGTTGGTCTTCTTGACATAAATCTGCAAATAGTCGTTGTGGCGATCAAGATAGGGCGTTGTAATTACGATCCACTGATCAATCTGGTTCAGTACCGTCTTGTCCTTAAGCCAAATATGATAGTCATTGATCAGATTCTGGATGTCTTTAATCATGTGAAAAGCCCCGATTCAGTATTATTTTGAGTATCCTGTGGTTCGAGACGCCCTTTTCTCCACGTATGCCAATCGCCTAACTCGGCCAATTGCTTAAACTCGTCTCTTACCCTGGCATCCTCTAATCCCAGTTCTCGGAATACTTCCAATATCGCTTCCAAATCTGGCGTTTTACGCTCAACTTGCATATTTCTCTCTATTGTGATAGTCCATTCCCAGCGAGACTATTCGCCCAGCCTCAGACCACTTCTATCCTAATAAAAAATTGGTACAATAATAGACTATATTGGCCTTTCGTGCAAGGTCGGAATGGCTATAGACATTCACTGTGGCACGACCAGTCTAAACCGTGGATAAATCACTGACATTACACAAGAACCATCGCGGTAGCCACAGGAAAAGCGGTACATATCTTTCACATAACTGCCCATTCGTCGCTCAAATTTTACTCTTTCGCATCCAAAATTATTCTGTGCCGCTCCCACTTCAACAGGCGAACCTGAAATTCAGGTTGTGAACAAGTGTGCAATACAGCATATTTAAAGCACAATATGGTGTTCAGGCGTCCGCCAATACAAATTATCGCTCAATTTCTGGAGGATTACCATTTTTTGGCCTGCCATTTGCTTTGTGTCTGACTGTTGCGTGTGTCCCACGCACTCACCCCATCAGACGCGAGGCATCTCACATGGCAGACATTGACACCATATCCAAATACCTCATTCAACACTATCCCGACCACTTCACCCGCTTCGCCCTCGCGCGCGACGACGTCGAGGTCATTGAAGTCATCGAAACAGAGCAACCCACGGTCAGAGCACGCCGTAGCGACAGCTTCATTCGCGTGCGTATTGATGGTGAGGAAGCATTAGTCCACAACGAGTTTCAAACCACCGACAGCACCAATCCGCCTATGGAGCGTCGCATGGCTGGCTATATCGGACACGCCATTGAGCATCATGGTCTGCCGATCTATTCCAATGTCATTTACCTGCGTCCCAATGCGGGACAGAACGATCTGGGATATTACGTCCAGGAACTTCCCGGCTACCAAATCGCGATTCAGTATCGCGTGATCAGACTGATCGAAATAGAAGGCCAACGCATCTTGGATACGGGGCATTCGGGTCTGATACCTTTCACGCCATTGATGAAGCCACCTGAAGGGATGGCCTCGGATGCGTGGTTGCATCAGTGTATTCACACGGCTCGGACGCACCCCATAGCTCGGTCGCCCAAAGCCGATTATCTGGCTGGGATGGTGGCCTTGAGCGAGTTGGTATATGATTCTGAAACGATTTCTGCTATCATTTTCAAGGAGGGCATCATGGATCTCATCCGCGAATCATCTCTTTTTCAATCCCTTACCCAACAAAGCAGAGAGGAAAGTTTTGAGCAAGGAGGCAGGCAACGCGCCATTGAAGATCTTCTCGATGTATTGGAGATCCGATTTGATATGCCCGAAACACACCCCCTAACTGCTCGCATTGCCGCCATCGAAGATTTGCAACACCTCAAGCAGTTGCACCGCGCGGCGATACAGGTGCCCAATCTCGAAGCATTCCAGCGCGTGTTAGATGCATGACGTGATTTCCCAGGGAATCATGTGTCATCGGCGTCGAGATCACGAAGTAATTGCTTCACCTCGTCCATTAAGTCCGTATCGTTGGCATTCTGCGCCAGTTCAAGCGCAGTCTCTAAGTCCTTCCGTGTCCCGTCATTTCGTCCCAATTTCGCCTTCGCATTCCCCCGGTTGTAATATGCTTCAGCAAAATCTGGTTTCAACCGAATCGCCTCATCATAATCAGCTATAGCGTCCTCATGCTGGCTTAATCTGTCCTTCGCAGTACCCCGATTGCAGTAAGCGTCCGCATCGTCTGGTTCCAAACGGATCGCCTCATCATAGTCAGTGATGGCGTCTTCGTAACAACCCAGATCGGCCTTTGTATCCCCCCGATTGCAGTAAGCGTCCGCATCATCCGGTTGCAATCGAATCGCCTCATCATAGTCAGCGATGGCATCTTCGTAGCGATTCTGTTCCGCCTTCGCATCCCCTCGATTACAGTAAGCGTCAGCGTAGTCTGGTTTCAAGCTAATCGCTTTATCATAGTCAGCAGTGGCCTCGGCGTAACGTCCCTGGTCGGCCTTCACATTCCCCCGGTTGTAATATGCTTCGGCATCGTCTGGTTGCAACTGGATCGCCTCATCACAATCAGCGATGGCATCATCATAATGACCCCATTCAGCCTTCGCAATACCTCGGCTATTGTAAAATCCAGACAAGTTTGGCTTCAGACCAATTGCCTTGTCATAGTCAGCGATGGCATCTTCGTAACGATCCTGGTCGGCTTTAATATTCCCCCGATTGGCGTATGCCTCGGCGAAGTTTGGTTTCAGGCGGATCGTTTCATCATAGTCAAAGATGGCATCTTTGTTCCGATTCAGTACGGCCTTCGCATTCCCTCTGTTGTTGTATGCCAGGAAGAAGTCTGGTTTCAAACGGATCGCTTCGTCAAAATCGGCAATGGCATCCTCATGATGGCCTAAGTCGTCCTTCGCAGTCCCCCGGTTATAGTATGCATTGGCGTAGTCTGATTTCAAACGGATCGCTTCATCATAGTCAGCAATGGCATCTTCGTTCCGGTTTAGTACGGCCTTCGCATTTCCCCGGATGTTATATGCCTCGGCGAAGTCTGGCTCCAAACGGATCACTTCGTCGCTGGCCAATAAGCTATCTTCCGTATTTTCATCCCAAGACAGATAGCTAACAGAATACCAGGCTTTGGCAGCGAGGTCACCGTCGCTTTCTTCCGCGACCAGGGCAACAGCACGCCATTTCTCGATTGCTTGGTCTCTCTTCCCTTGCTGATCGAGAAAAACGGCCTGGGAAATTGCTTTATCTATCGGCGATACTGTGTATTTTTCACCCTCGTTGGTAACGATCTTCCCCACTTCTTCAGGTTTATCGGCAACTGTTTCGGCGTTCATACGCCGATTAATCTTATCAATAGATTTACCCTCGAGTGCTACCGAAATAGGAGTCTCCAAATTTGATGAACTTTTTTCAAAGAATTGAATTTGTTTTTTAATTTCGGCTTTGGCTTCTTCAACGCTATCGAGGTCTCGGTGATCAACCCCTATTGTTCTCATTGACCTGACATCAAAAGGAATAGCCTCGACTTTGTCAATGATCTGGACGAGCGGCTTACGGACGGCATGCCGAATGGCTAATTCATAAAAAACGTTGGGGTTCTGTCCTGTTAAATCGGCTATGACTAAAGGATCATCTACAACATGTCGAATTATCTGATTAGTAATTATACCTGGCTCGGCGATTTCGTCGGCACGAACAGCTTTGTAGCCACAAGACCCTACTGCCGGACGAATAATATGTTTTAAAACCTGGTCGGATCGTGTGCGGGTATCAGACCCCGGTTCGCCGATGGGCGCAATTACAAAACAAATCTTCTCGCTATTATCTGCCATGTTTATCTTAACCTCTCTAATTCGCAGGTTCGTTCCTAATAATTAGGTGCAGGTACAGGAAATGTTAAGCGCAAACTTGTCAAATTCAGTGAGAGTGGTCATTAGGATTTTCTGTGCGGGTTCGCGGCTTGTCAGACCTTGCTGTGAACAACATCAGATACGCGCACGACCGCCTGCGCTACGCGAAGCACTGTTTCCTCCAGCGTATCATTTACATCAGGCCTGAGCACTAACTGGCCACTATGCAAGTCTATACCGAGAGTTTGGCATATCTCTTTGATCACCAAATTTTGTTGTGGCGACGGCTGAGTATTTACCGATTGCATACGAAGCCAACCCATAGCATCGCCGAAATCTGTGACAATATAGCCGTTGCCGCGCTCCAAAACGAACACATCCACTATGCTGCCATCGGGATACATTAGCGGTGTTCGCACCCGCACTCCTTCTTGTGGAGCCAGTGAACATTCGAAATACGACGGTAGCGTTTTGCCAATAGTAGCGCAGAGATTGTCGGCGTTCATAACATCAATCCACCTTATCGGCTTCAGTCAATCCAGGGATTCATTCATCTTTTTGGCTATCGAAAGCTCGCAAAAGTTGCTCAGCCAAGTCTGCGAGGCGGTCATTACCGGCATCTCGAGCTAAATCTCGTGCCTTCTCGAAATCCTGTCGCGCTTCGTCTATTAGACCCAACTCGACCTTCTCAACACCCCGGTTGTTGTAGGCTTCGGCGTAGTCTCGTTTCAAACGGATCGCTTCGTCATAATCAGCGATAGCCTCGTCATATTGCCCCAGTGCGGCCTTCGTTTTCCCCCGGTTGTAGTATGCGTCGGCAGAGTTGGGCTTCACACGAATGGCGTCATTATAGTCAGCGATAGCCTCTTCGTGACGATCCAATAAAAACTTCGCGGCACCCCGGTTGTTGTAGGCTTCGGCGTAGTCTCGTTTCAGACGGATCGCTTCGTCATAGTCAGCGATAGCCTCTTCGTGACGATCCAATAAAAACTTCGCATTACCACGGTTGTAGTATGCGTTGGCGTAGTCTCGTTTCAAACGAATTGCCTCATTATAGTCAGCAATAGCATCATCACGTTGCCCCAATTCGGCCTTCTGATTCCCCCTATTGTAGTATGCTTCAGCGTAGTCCGGTTTCAGGCGAATCGCTTCTTCATAGTCTGCAATAGCACCATCATGTTGTCCCAATTCGGCCTTCGCGGCACCCCGGTTGTTGTAGGCTTCGGCGTAGTTTGATTTCAACCGAATGGCGTCATTATAGTCAGTGATAGCCTCATCATGTTGCCCTAATTCGTCCTTCGCAACGCCCCGGTTGTTGTAGGCTTCGGCGTAGTCTGGGTTCAGAGAGATTGCTTGGTTATAGGCCGAGATACCCTTTTCCGGGTTTTCATCTTGGATCAAATAACCGACGGAGAACCACGCTCTCGCGGCTTGAGCATTATCGATCCCTTCTGTTTTGACAACGTCACGCCATTTCTCGATTGCCTCGTCTTTCTTACCCTGCTGCTGGAGAGAAACGGCCTGAGTAATTGTCTTTTCTATCAGCAATGCCCTGGGATTTTCACGGATGTTCGCGACTGTCTGCTCTACTTCTTTAAGGTTATCGACGACAATTTTAGCGGTCACGGTTCTGGTTATGGTAAACTCAAGATGCACAGCGGATTCATCGGGGTTCTTTTTAATCTCCTCAACGAGGTGCTCAGCATCTTGTGCATATTCATTTTTCCAGAATTTTTCGAAGCCTATGTAGCCTACTACAGCAATGCAAAAAATTAGGAAAACAACTAAAGTAGCTATCTTGGGCTGCTTAATCTTATCAAGTTGTTTGGAATCAGACTTATTTGATTCAGATATCGTTACTCTTTCCCTGCCAATGGGTGGTGGAGTCTCTCGTTTTCTCAGCAATGTGCTAACAAGGTCTTTATAATTTTGCTCGGAGTAGGGGTCAGCGGAAAGATCAATATAAATTTTTCCGCGTAGCCAAGAAGGTGCAGCCTCATTCCATGTGCCCCTTCGTAAGACCGGAATAAACTTACGGTCGTTCTGCTCAGTCATCGCTTCTGCAGTCATAATGTCGCCCTCGTAGCCTACGCCGCCTTCACGCTCATCTGATCGGCTCTTGTAACGAGGTGTACAGATAATGAGGACGAACTGGTTTTCACGAATAGCCTTCTCCATGAAGGTAGATAGCTGATCTCCAGGTGCTGTTGCCCACCTGTCAAGAATAACGTCAACACCATCTTGGCGAAGCCGCTTAGCAAGCTTTCTGACCCACTCCTTGTGAGTATCATCGTCCCAAGAATATGAAATGAATACTGACGGAGTCATATTTCTACCTCGATAAGTTTTTGGGGAGATTCACCCGCATATTACCTGAGATGAGCTTCGGCAACAGCGCATCCCTTAAAGCGGCGAGAGTACGAGATTCTATCTTGTTCGATTCCATTCTGTTGATAATCGGAGCAACAGTCATAGAAAAAAAATTCAAGATATCGGTATCAACACTTGGCGTTATAACTCGGGTTTCACCAACAACGTTTGGTCGAACCGCTGGATATGCAGCACCATCCGCACGGTGAGCCAAGTGTTCTATATTTTCTGCGCTTGTGGCGGATAGATACACTAACTCTCTGTACCTCGGGTGAATTGGGCGAAGCACTGCAAATCCAGTACTCCCTGTAAGACCTTCGTGTCCAACGAAAGAGTAGGAACCATTCCCTGGGCGAACTGTCCCCACAATAGTGTCCCCAGACCGCAGAACACGTTTTGCCCTGCTTGGTGCATCCTTCCAAAAATAGTACTGAATAGCTTCGATGATACCCCACTTTGTATTTGCAAGGTCAACGTACTCAACACTTTCTGGATAGCTGATCCGAGACCAAGACTCTGGGTTGAGATCCGCACAATAATTCAGTGCCTTCACCTCCCACCCCTCCGGTATCAGTCCCAATTCTGAATCCACGAGGCGGTTAGGAAATAGGTCGGCGAGGTGTTTTGGCAGACCGGGATCGCGGCTTTCCATTTTAGCACGGACGGGATCAAAATCGACGAACCACGATTTGAACAGGGCGCGAGCCATCTCTTCCAGCGTTTCGTTCATGCGGCGGTTTAACTCGATCTTGTCGTCCAGCGCGCCGAGGATGTGAGCGATGGCGCGTTGTTCAGCTATGTCCATCGGTGCTTGTACATCGAACGATTCGATCATGCCCTTAGTCAGAGCATTTCTTGTTCCGCCAGAACCTGCCCATGACAAGAGCGTTGCCTGTATTTCGGAAGTTACAAGGAAATAGCGCAGAAAGCGTGGCGACAGCTTATTGGGGTCCGGACGGATGATCGCGACGTGCTGATTCACACGAGCAGGGAGTACATCTGGTGTAACCTGACATACCCGAGCCACCGAATCCCCAGTGATGTTGAGCAAAACATCATCAACAAAGACCTCAACATTTTTCAGGTCATTCGCCTGCTGCTGGTTGATAAACGCCAGGCCATCATAACTGAATCCATTGTTGTAAACGTTTTGGCTTCTGATTAGCGCATAAGGCCCTTCCTCCAAATAGACCTCTTTTCCACCGCGCGGAGTCGCCCCACTTCCAATTTTTGTACAAACGTCACCGAGACGCAGTGATACCCAACCATCACTCACCATAACCAACTCTTTCCTTGTCATCCTCTACGCCATCACTTGCCGGGGTTTCACGCGCTTGCCCACATCGGTCTCAGCTTGGCGCACCTCGTAGGTCTTCTGCAGATTCAACCAGACCTGCGGTGTCGTTCCGAAATAGCGTGCTAACCTGAGTGCGATGTCGGCGGTTACGTTCTGCTGACCATTGAGAATCGCAGTGACGCAGTCGGGCGACACATCCAGTGCTTTAGCCAGCGCATTAGCCGACAGGCCGAGTGTTTCGAGTTCCTCGCTCAATATCTCACCAGGATGCACAGGTCTCATACCGTTCTTTACGTCCATGTTCTTACTCGCTGATTGCTATAGCTCATTGGACACCCCAAATCCAAGCGTCTTCAGATTCGCATCAATCGCAGCATCCAGCCTATTCGCCTCAGCCTGTTGCTCTTGCCATTGGGCGACCAGACGCTTCATCTTCTCCTCAAAAGGTTCGCCATCGTCCTCTTGCGGCTCGGCACCCACATAGCGACCGGGCGTGAGAATATGGCTGTGTCGGCGAACTTCTTCCAGCGCGGCACCCTTGCAAAAACCGGGGACATCGTCATAATCCGCACCAGACCGCCAGGCGTGGTAAGTATCCGAAATACGGGCAATATCCTCCCCTGCAAGTTCCCGTTGCGTGCGATCTACCATATATCCCAGCTTGCGCGCATCAATAAACAGGACCTCCCCCCTGCGATCGCGGAACCTTCCATTATGCCGGTCACGCGCCAGAAACCAGAGACACGCGGGAATCTGTGTCGATCTGAAAAGCTGCCCCGGCAGTGCCACCATACAATCTACCAGATCCGCCTCTATCAAATTCTTGCGTATCTCGCCCTCGCCGGATTGGTTGGACGACATTGACCCATTTGCCAGCACAAAACCCGCCGTACCAGTCGGCGAAAGATGATGCACAATATGTTGCACCCAGGCAAAATTGGCATTCCGCACAGGCGGTACGCCATACTGCCAGCGCTGATCCTCGCGCAACCGGTCGCCACCCCAATCCGACACATTAAACGGAGGATTAGCCAGAATATAATCCGCTCGCATATCGGGATAGCGGTCATTGTGAAACGTATCCCCGTGCGCGATCTGCCCTTCAATCCCCCGAATTGCCAGATTCATCCTCGCCAAACGCCACGTCGTATAATTAGACTCCTGCCCGTAAATAGAAATATCAGCCCGCGCATTGCCGCCATTGCCATTCCCGCTCTGGTGCGCCTGAATAAACTGGATAGACTGCACGAACATACCAGAAGAACCGCAACACGGATCATAAACCCGCCCGTTATACGGCTCCAACATCTCCACCAGCAAATTCACCACACAACGCGGCGTATAAAACTCGCCCCCCTTGCGCCCTTCTGCCAGAGCAAACTGACTCAAAAAATACTCATAAACCTGGCCCAACACATCCTGAGAACGCGCCTCTGAATCGCCAATATCAATATTGCTGATCAAATCAATAACCTGGCCCAAACGGGTCTGATCCAATGCCTCTCGGGCGTAATCCTTGGGCAGCACATTCTTCAACGCCTCGTTATCGCGCTCAATAGCCACCATCGCATCATCCACCTTTTGTCCGATCGTCGGCTGTCTCGCAGCAGCCTGAAGAATCGCCCAGCGCGCCTCGGGCGGCACCCAGAAAATATTCTGAGCGCGGTACTCATCCGGATCCTCGGGATCAGCGCCCTCATCTCGCTCCAACTCCAATTGCGCGTGCGCCTCCTGAAAAGCATCGGAAATATACTTCAGAAAAATCAGACCCAGCACAACATGCTTGTACTCCGCTGCATCCATACTCCCGCGCAGTGCATCGGCCATCTGCCACAATTCCGCTTCGTAATTGGTAGGCTTATCATCTCTCGTCTTAGTCATCCTTTACACCATCATTTCTCGGGGTTTCACGCGCTCAGCAATGCGCTCACCCACATCAATCTCAGCTTGACGAAGCTCGTAGGTCTTCTGCAAGTTCAACCAGACCTGCGGTGTCGTCCCAAAATAGCGTGCTAACCTGAGTGCAATGTCGGCGGTTACACTCTGCTGACCATTGAGGATTTCAGTGACGCAGCCTGGCGATACATCCAGTGCTTTAGCCAGCGCGTTGGCCGACAGACCGAGTGTGTCAAGTTCCTCGCTCAATATCTCACCGGGATGCACAGGTCTCATACCATTTTTTACGTCCATATTCTTACTCCTTGTTAGTGATAGTCCACGATCTCCACATCAACAGGCTCGTTGTCCTCCCAGCGGAAGCATATCCGCCATTGCTGATTGATCCGAATGCTGTACCAGCCGGATCGGTTTCCCCGCAAAGCCTCCAGGCGGTTACTCCGCAAGTTAGCCAAATCCTGAAGGGACTCCGCGCTGTCCAGATAAGCGAGACGGCGCGTAGCCTGGTCGGCGAATCCTTGAAACGCTGCGACGTGATATCCTTCGAAGAAACGCTGGGTATTTCGGTCTCTAAAGCTGCGAATCATGGATGTAAATGTCCCGTGAACACTTTAAATTTTCGAATTGTACCGCCAATCAGCCGAAGCTGCGGGTATTGTCACAAGCAGTTCGGAGTCGGCGATCAGTTGAAATTTGGGGAGCCTGCCGCTGAGTTCCTGGGTTTCGCGCAGCATGATGCGAATCCCATCTCCTCGTCGTTCCATGAGATACAACTGCCCACCAGCACCCCTGATACCGGAAGCGGGAACGCGCCTGAGCAATGAGGTCAGCAGTTTATTTCGCGTCGCCTGCCGGTGCGGCATATCATCCACGGTCAGGTTGTTCGGCAGTGATCCCGGCGATTGGATCTCGATCCTATCCTCGAACATGGAAAGACGGATTCTACTGCCTTGTATTGAATAGTCGCGATGTGCCACAGCGTTGACCACAGCCTCGAACAGTGCTTCTTCACTATACCGGGGCAGTTCCGCACGCGCTGGCGTCTTATGTGCCGCGATAGACATATTCCTGACCGCGAAGGCCACGGCTTCGGCAATTTGCCGTTTCAGAGGGCCGCCGATGGTCTGCGCGTCAATATGACCTGTGGTGCGGTCTTTACCTCGATAGCAAGTAGCGGTGATACAGGCATTTGGCAACCACTCCTCCGGGGCGGGATTGCACAACATCACACCGGCCACAGTGACACGTCTGACACCATTCTCGCCTCTGGACAGCAATCCCATCTTTTCCAGTGCCACCGGAGGATCGGCGGCACCCTCAGCACTCAACATCGGCTTCCACAGTGCTTCGTCCAGCGTGCGGAAACCTGTTTCCGGAACTGTTTTCTCATCAAACCAGGGGAATCTTGTCTGACTACGCCGTTGTGCCAGACGCAGTCGCTCATCGCTTGTCATTCTGCGCTTCGAACTGCCGACTCGATGGTAGCTGCCACCGGGGCTATCGTGCTGGGCATAGCCCTGTGGTATTTCGACCAGCAACAACGGATGTTCATCTACGATGCGTCGAAGGATGATGGGACGGATCAGAGGCTTGATCACATCGGTGCAGATATCTACCAGAAGCCTCTCCAATTCATCCATCTGCTCGCGCGACAGCCCCTGGACGTCGCCCTTATCGGTTACTCCACATAATAGTATTCCGCCATCAGTGTTGGCAAAAGCCGCGATCTCATCGGCCAGATCATCACGGCTCGGACTTCTTGGTCGAGTCCCGGAAAACGCGATCTGCTTAAATTCCCATTGGCTGTCCTCACCCAGCCGCAGTTGGCGCGCAATATCCTGATCGCTATAGTTCATTGGGCACCTCCAAAATTGGCATTCGTTTTCGTCATCCTTTATTCCTTTTCACCTTCGGTTAGCTGCGCGGGCGATCAAAAATCACTGGATTGCGGCTAACATCATGCCGCAATGACGGGACGGCACAGGGGCCGTCCCCTACCGGGGTACAAAACCGTTCTTTACGCTCAGGGCTTAGCCTTATTCTCTTTTCACCTGCGGTTCTCTTGGGAGCAGCACTTGTGGTTGAACAATACGGCGGCGTTGGGGTGTGAGGCGTTCCAGCAACTCGGGTGACGGCTGGTACCCGTGCCGGAAATTCCCCCACGAAGGCCCGTAGCGATACACCACAATGCGCCGCGTCCCCGCATTCATCCGCTTCGCCGACCCGTGTGAAATCCCATCCACAAAAACCAGCGCATCGCCCGCCTTCATAAACACCTCAATCGCGCCCACCGTCCCATCCACAGACCTGTCCTCTCCCATCCTCTGCTTATCGTAAAACGGATGCCTGAAATTCGCCTTGTGACTCCCCGGAATCAACATCGTCCCCCCATCGCCCGGACCGATATCCGTCAGCGCCATCAGCACATTCACCTGCCCGCACATAAACCGCCCCCCGTGATACCGGAACTGATTCCTCGTAATCGGCGGAAACCCACCCGAATGCAACCCAATCGCCTCGCCCGGCTCGCGGAAATTGGCCAAACACTCATCGATAAACATAGGCCCGTGATGGTGATCAAACGACCCCTCCGCACCGATAAAAAGCTTCACATGCTCAAACCACGACGGATGATCAATCAGATCCTCAAACGGCTCGCCCGCCTCGTAAATCTGCTGATAATTGATCCCCGACGTCACATCGCCATACGCATGTCCTTGAACATACCCGTACCACTCCCCCGGCTTCAGCGCGGGAATCTCATCCAAACAATCGTTCAACGCCTGAACCTCATCCGTTGTCAACGCCCCCTCCAAATGCAGGTACCCGCGCAAATCAAACAAATAAACATCGAGATCTGGAATCATCGTCACGCTCCTTGTCAAAAGTAGCTATATCAAATCGCAAGATTATGATAAACTGTTAGGCGCTTAAAAGCCATAGCATTTTTGGCGGGCGACCACAGGGGGTCGCCCCTACATTCTGGGTCGCGGCTTCAAACATGCCGCGATGACGGGCGAGGCATGCCTCGCCCCTACCACAACGCAACATTCTCAATTCTCTTGCCTCATTTCCCTTCAAACTATATAATTTGGAAACACAGTGAAAATGGACAGACAAACATGGAACGACAAAACCCAAAAAACATGCGTGAACGCACACCTGAAACCGTACGCGGTGAAGAAACCGAAGAAGAACCGCTCATCGAGGAAGAAGAACCACAGCCTCTGCTCGAAGAACGGCTCACCCTGCGGAAACCGCTCGGCCTATTATTTGACCTGGGCGACACCCTCTTGACATACCTCAAATTCGATCCAGAAGCCGGGCATGCGGCCACACTTAACATCGCCGACAACCCATTGGGTTACACAGTCGAAGACATTGACAACCACATAAAAAAACTCAACCGCGACCTCATACCCCGCAGGGAAAAAGCACAGGTAGAATTTCATCCCCACATCATCCAGCGCCACGTCTATGAAGCCCTGCACATCACCTTTGACCGCACCCCTGAAGAAGTCGAACGCGTATTCTGGCGTGCGGCAACATCCTGGCAGCCCGAACCGGGCATAGAATACGTCCTCGAAATATTGCAAAACAAAAACATACCAATGGGCATCGTCAGCAACGCCGCATTTTGTGGCCACACATTGATGTGGGAAGTCGAACAACAGGGACTCGCAGACTACTTCCGCTTTCTCATGTCCAGCGCCGACTACTGGGTACGCAAGCCCCATCCCCTCCTGTTGGAAACCGCCGCCGCCAAACTCGGATTCAAACCCGCCGACATCTGGTATGTGGGCAACTCGCCGCAATACGACATCGCAGCCGCGCACAACGCCGGCATGGGTGCCGTATGGTACAACCGTCTGGACGCCCCACTCGATGGACCCGACCCCCATGTCGAAATCAAAAGCTGGCGCGAATTTTTAGAACTGGTCGAAGGCTTTTATTTAAAAATATAGAGGGAGAACTATGATGTCCGATTTTTCAATCGCAGAAGCCGTACACAACGCATTTCAAAACCACGCCATCGTCGATATACACACCCACCTCTACCCCGCCTCAATGGGCGAACTCTACCTGGCGGGACCCGACGAACTCCTCACCTATCACTACCTCAAAGCCGAATGCTCGCGCATGTTGCCCGAAGGCATCGCAGTTGACACATTCAACAACATGCCCGCCGCCGAACAGGCCGACATCATCTGGCAACAACTCTTCGTCGGCAACAGCTCGCCAATATCCGAAGCGCAACTGGGCGTCGTCACCGTCATGAATCGCCTGGGACTCAATCCCCGTGCAGAAAACCTGTCCGAATTTCGCGCATTCCACAACGCTAAAACACCCGAAGAATACACCGACATGGTCTTTGAAAACGCCGGCGTCGCCTGTGTCTATATGACCAACGACCCCCTCGACGACACCGAAGGACCCATGTGGCAACAGGGCATCGACATCGACTCGCGCTTCAGAGCAGTCCTGCGCCTGGACAGCGCGCTCATGAACTGGCCCGCGCCTGCCGACAAACTCCGCGCCCTGGGATACGACGTAGAAGAAAGCCTATCCGACAAAACCTTTGCGGAACTGCGGCGCTACCTCGCCGACTGGGTCCAAAAAATGGACGCCCGATACATGGCCATATCGCTCCCCCCGGACTTCGCCTACCCCTCTGAAGACAGCATCTCACAACTCATGGGCAACGTCGTATATCCCACAGCCCATGAACTACAGATCCCCTCGGCAATGATGATCGGCGTCACCCGACAGGTCAACCCAATCCTCAAAGACGGCGGCGACAGCCTGGGCAAATGGGACATCGCCAACCTCGAACGCATCGCACGCGACTGGCCCGACGTCAACTTCCTCATCACCCTCCTCTCGCGCGAAAACCAGCACGAACTCTGCGTCACGGGCCGAAAATTTCCCAACGTACACCCCTTTGGCTGCTGGTGGTTCTTAAACAACCCCAGCATCATCCGGGAAATCACAGCCGAACGCCTCGAACTCCTCGGCACCAGCTTTGTACCCCAGCACTCCGACGCCCGCATCCTGGATCAGCTCCTCTACAAATGGACCCACTCCATCGGCGTCATCGCCCCCGTCTTCATCGACAAATACGAATCGCTTTGCGCCGCGGGCTGGCCCCTCACGCCCGCTGACATCCAGCGCGACATCGCCACCATGTTTGGCGGTGGCAAATTACTGGACTAATAACAACCAAAACCACTGGATCGCGGACGGGACGGCACGGGGGCCGTCCCCTACAACATGACAGGATTGATTGATGTATAAGATGACAACCAAAACCCTCTGGATCGCCATCGCCCTCCTTCTCTCATCCGGAACGGGGTTGTGTGCATCGTATAAAATATATATCTTTATGGGAGAAACCTGTCCGGTCTCGCGGCATTACACCTTAACGCTCAAAGAATTGCACGCAGAATACGCCTCTGAACAACTCGAATTCATCGGCGTATTCCCCAATCGGCTCTCCACACCAGCCAAAATTGCCGCGTTCAAAGAAAAATATGCCCTGCCATTTACCTGCATCGGGGATTCCTCCCACACATGGGTGAACCGTTTAGGAGCAACAATCACGCCAGAAGTCGTCGTCACCGACACATCGCACACCGCCATCTATCGGGGTCGCATTGACAACACCTTTGCGGATTTGGGCAAAAGACGCCGCGTCATCACCGCCCACGACCTCGCAGATGTACTGAAAGCCCTGAAGAACGAAAAAAACCCGGCATTTCGCCAGACTCAGGCCATTGGCTGCATCATAACCTCATGGCAAAATACAAAGGAATAAAGCCATGCGACCACTTGCCCTCTCCATACTCGCGATCCTCCTCGCCGTTACTTCGCCACGCGCGGAAGCCCCCACCTTTAGCAAACACGTCTCGTCCATCATATACAACAACTGCACATCGTGCCATCGAGACGGTGAAATAGGGCCTATGCCCCTCACAAATTACAGCGAAATCGCGGCTTATGCAGACATGATCAAACACGTCACAGAAACCCAGTACATGCCCCCGTGGAAACCCGATTACAACTACAGCCAGCACATCGGCGCACGAACACTCACCAAAACAGAAATCAACACCATCGCAAACTGGGTCAACGCCGGCTTCCCCCAGGGCGACATCGCCCTTGAAGCCCCCATGCCGGAATTTCCAACAGGCTCTGTACTCGGCACCCCCGACCTCGTACTCACCATGGCAGAACCCTTTACCATCCGCGGCGACAACGAGGACCAGTACCAGGTCTTCGTCATCCCAACCCATCTCACAGAAGACCGGGAAGTCGAAGCCGTTGAATTTCGCCCTGGCAACAGCAGAATCGTTCACCACGCCCTCATCGGCGCCGACATCACGGGCACTGCCCGCCAAAGAGACCTCGAAACCCCGGAATACGGTTACGAATCCTTTGGTGCATTCGGCGCGCCAACCGCCGTCGTCCTGCCCGGATATACACCCGGCGCAAAACCCCCGATATATCCCAAAGGCGTTGGACACATACTGCCCAAAAACTCCGACTTGCTGATCCAGGTACACTACGCACCCTGGCCGATTGCAGAATCCGATCAATCCAGCATCAACATATTCTTCAAAAAAGAACCCATCGAAAGAGAAGTGGGTTTTATCAGCTTTGCACCGCTCACCACGGACGGTAAAACACTGAGCAGAATATTCAGGGTCCTGCTCGGAGAAGAGCGACACGGCGGCACCCCCGTAGAAAACATCAAAATTGACGATATCTTTATCATCCCGAAAGACCAGATCAAAACATTTCACACGACACTCTTCATCAATCGGGATATCAGCCTCCTGTCCATCTATCCTCACATGCACCTGCTGGGCAAATCCTGGGAAATCTATGCCACGGATCCACAGGGCAACCGCACCAACCTCATCCGTATTGAAGACTGGGATTTTAACTGGCAGGGCAACTACACCTTCACCCAATATCAAAAAATAGCCGCAGGATCCCAAATCCACGCCATCACCACCTACGACAACACCACAAACAACCCACTCAACCCCAACTATCCCCCCCGCCAATTGACATGGGGCGATAAAACCACCGATGAAATGCTCCTGGCGGTCATGGAATACATACCCTACCGACCAGGCGACGAAAACATCGCCCTCACCGTTGGCAGGGGCGGCGCAATAAGCATAGACTTCAACGGCAATGGACAAAAGGACTTTGCCGACTTCCTCCTATTTGTCCAGAACTTTGGCCTGAGCCGAAGCGACACCAGCTATCAGCGTCACTTTGACCTCAACGGAGATGGACACATCAACTTTACCGACTTTATCATCTTCGCCAATCAATATGCGGCATAAAAAAAGGGGCAACCACGAGGATTGCCCCTACGATTATTCACACTTCATCCTTCCCTAATCCGCAGCCTGTTGCTCTCGCGTATTCTCCAGCCGAATCGCACCGTCCTCTTCAACCACCAGAAACATTTCATCGTTTGGCGGTGCAGAACACGGGCCGTACATCACCGCGCGTTCCTCCATTGTCATCCCATCAACAATCTCGCCATCCCAAAATATCTCGGGATGACAAACCGAATTCGACGGACCCTGTCGCGTAGCCGTGCGGGAAGCGTACTTAAAAAGAATAGACCTGCGGTCGTGATCATTTTGCCACGGATGCGTCCCGTGGGATTGCGCCCCATCCATAAAAAACAGCACATCGCCAGCTCGAATCCCCGGATTGGCAACCGCCCCCATATCCTCATCACAATTGCGAACCCCAATCGGCATCCGAAACTTCGACTTATGTGACCCGGGCACCGCGGCAAATCCCCCTTTGCCCTCTGGACAATCCGTCAAATTCCACGTCACAGTAACCCCACCGCAATACATCTCGCCACTCTGGTGGTGATAGGCCACATATTCTCGATGCGGCTCCCCCGCGCCGTGCATGACCAGACCCGCCGTACCCTTCACCGCATTATTAAACTGGGGACCGTGATCCAGCCTGAAACCCTTCCCACACATCACATTCAAATACTTCACAACAACCGGATGAGCCAGCAAATTGCGAACGGGATCGCAATACGGCCGGGGCAACTCCAGCAAACTGGTACCGTGTGCCCAGCGCGAACCAGTCCCCCGCAAAAACGTAGAATCTGCTGCCCCGTGATTATCCTCGCTTTGGTGAACAATACCAGTGCCAATAACATAATCCAACACATTGTTCACCGCATCCAATTCTTCCTGCGACAGAACATCGCGCACCACCAGATGTCCCGTCACATCCCAGTAGTATCGCTCTTTGGCATTCATAGCCTTCTCCTTCACACTTCTCACTTCTCACTTCACAACCCGCGTTGTCTCGCCATCGGACTCCAGCAGAGGCAGCTGGCCCCCGTGGTGGACCCCGGGACCGTACAAAACAGCCTGTTGTTCTGGTGTCAACTCACTGACCCAATCCCCATAGCGATCCTCGGGCGTAAAATACTTACCCACAGCGCGAGCCGCTGCGCGAGAAGCGTATTTGTAAAGCACAGAACGCCGCTCCCCATCGCTGCACCACGGCAGCGTACCATGCGTCATCGTCTCCGCAAAAAAGAGCACATCACCCGCCTTCATCACAGGTTGATAAACCAGACCCATATCGTCCTCTACAGAACGCACCTCAGCAGGTGTCGGTTCAGCCGTCTTATGGCTACCCGGCACACAGGCAAAACCACCATCGCCCTCATTCACATCCGTCAATTGCCACGCCACGGTAATACCCCGACAGAAAATCTTTCCATTCTGCTGGTGATACCACACCGACTGGCTAAACGGCTCACCACCGCCGTGCAGTGTATGACCCTCTGCACCCTTGTGCGCGCTAATCAACAGCGGCCCGTGATCCAGGCGAAAACCCTTGCCACTAAACTCATTCAAACGACTCACCACAACCGGATGAACCAGCAACTTCCGAAACGGCTCGCGATAGGGTTCGGGCCAGCCCAACATCCCCGTAAGCTCGCGCCGCCCCTCTTGACCCGTAAGCACGGACGAACCCCGCGCCAGGCCGCCATCTTCAATAGACCGCGTCCTGATCTCATCCCCGTAGTGATCAATCGCATCATTACACATCTTGACCTCATCCGCAGACAGAGCACCCCGCACGACCAGATAACCGCGCAAATCAAAAAAGTACTTCTCCTCTTCGCTCACTGTATAAAGATTATTACCCATGGTAAAACGCTCCTATTCTTAATACTAAGCCTCTATCCGCACGACCCCATCATCACCGACCTCCAGAGACGGCACGCGGCCCTGGTGATTGGAATAAGGACCATACATAACCGACAACTGCTCGGGCGTCATATCCTCGACAATTTCTCTATCCCAATAAATCTCTGGCGGCGACACCTCCCGTGCAAGACCGCTGCGGACACAGGTGCGCGCTGTGTATTTGAACAAAATGGACCGCCGCGTCGTATCCAGCTTCCACGGTGTTGCACCGTGTGCCTGCGCGCTATCCATAAAAAAGATGACATCGCCAGCCTCTACCACGGGCTGCTTGATCAAACCCATATCGTCGTCTCCCGTATGCACGCCTTTTGGCGTGGGAAACATCGCCTTATGACTGGAAGGTACACAGGCAAATCCACCCATACCCTCCTTGCAATCGTGCAACTGCCACGCCACAGTCACACCGCCCACCCACGGCTTGCCATTCTGATGGTGATAAGCGACATGTGGCCGATGCGGCTCGCCATTTCCATGCATCGTATGGCCTGCCGTACCCTTATTACTCACAATAAACATCGGACCGTGATCCAGCCGAAACCCTTTATCGCACATCACATTGAGATACTTCACCAGCACCGGATGTGCCAGCATCTCCCGAAAAGGATCGCAATCCGGTTTTGGAAACTCCAGAATACCGGGCATCATAGGGCGCCCCGTACCGGCAAAAGCAACCGAATCCCTCGCCGTTGAACCGCCAACCTGAACCCGGTCCCAATAGCGATCCACGATATCATTCGCCCGCGCAACCTCCTCCTTTGACAACACGCCTTTCACGACAAGGTATCCCGTCAAATCCCAGAAATACCGCTCGCGCGCATCCATAAGGCAATCTCCTCTTGAGACATTTAGACAATAAAAAAATGTTGTAGGAGCGGCATCCCTGCCGCGATCATGTCGGGGAGCGGGGTACAACTGGTCGTCTCTCAGGCCAGTTCAAAGGATTTCCCTCCTACACGACCATAAAAACCTGAATAATTACCATGTATCAATGAACCTGAAATTTTCAAAAGTCAATTTTTTTCGACAGGGCAAAGAAAGGAAAACTGTTATTTCAAAACAAATCCATCTGCACAGGCTCCTCGACCTGTTCCGCGGGCCAGGGCGGCATCTCTCCGACATCTATATCCCCAGACAACATCTGGTGAAAATGGCGCGCCAACTGCGGTGCGTAAAAATCATCGGGCGCGTGCATAAACACAAAAGGCGTTCGCCCCTCGCGTATCCAATTGGCAACCACCGGCACCCACTCCGCCAGAAGCGGCAGATTCTTATCAACCTCCGGATGCCCGACAAACCTCACAAAAGGAAAACGCCCAGTCGCAAGAAACCGAACGGGAACCTTTGGCTTGTTACTTGCTACGTGTGCATTATGCACCCCCCGCGTATCAAACACCACGCGATCTACCCCATGGCTTTTGAGCACCGCATTCAACTCATTTTCTGCCTCGGCAAAAAACAGATGGTGCCGAATCTCTACCGCATAAGAAAATGTATCGGGCAACGTGTCCAAATACCTGTCCAACACCGGCAAATCGCGCGGCCCATAAGACGGAGGCAACTGCAAAAATGACGGACCCACCCGGTCCTGTAACACCGTGAGAACATCTATAAACGCGGTCGTCTCCAACTCGGTATTTCGCAACCGCTTATCGTGGCTAATCGCACGCGGAAACTTGAGCGCAAAGCGAAAACACGGCGGCGTATCAGCCAGCCAGCGCATCGCGGCTTTATCCGAAGGCAAACCGTAAAAAGTGGTATTCCCCTCCACAGTATTAAACACAGAGGCGTATTGCTTCAAAAAATCTTTTTGTACAACATCGGGCGCAAACAACTCGCCCACCCACTCCTTATTGCCCCAAATCGGACAGCCCAAAAAATATCGATCAATACTCATGGCAGATCCAAATCGGATTATTGACTCTTGTATCAATAAACTGTATTTTGAATAAAATAACAGGACCCCAACAATGCTTGATCTACCTTACTCATTGGTTATTGAAGCCACAGAAGAACCGGACTTCTTTGGCTTTTACTCCCCAGAACTGGAAGGTTTTACAGGTATTGGTCATTCTATTGAAGATTGCATGTTCAAAGCAAAATGGGGAATGGAAGAACATGTTGAACTCTTGAAAGCACAGGGACTCCCGGTACCTGATAAAAACCCCAATCCGAATATCCTCATACAAAACCAACAAGCACTTTCTACCGTATAAATCACTTCCCACCCACCCACAACCCCACAACACACGGCTGCTCTTTATCCCCAAACGGATTGATCAAATCGGTATTAAACCCACCCCAATCACTCGACTTTTCCATCTCGCCACTGCTCCGCTCACCCGTCAAAATCGCCATCCAATCCACCGCTATTGGCGTCCCCTCATCCACATCGGACAAATCGATACGCGTATCGCCCCCCTCGGGCAAATACACCAGATACGCATCTCCTGCCAGCGCCAGACAAAGACCGCGCTCCACGTATTCATTATCCCCAACCATCTGATTAAATGGCAGCCCCTCCAAAAAGTCCCTCAACTCCCGATACCTCATCCAACTCTCTGGCACCGGCTCAAACTTAATCAAATCCCACGACGTATTATCGTAATAATAACACGGATACGCGCCCGCCGCGTAAATCGCCCACGTCCACTTCAAAATATCATCCCACTCGGCAGTCGTGCGCCCGCGATACGTCTTGAGCTGTTCCTCGGCAAGCTCATACCCGTACTCCACATTCACATACGGCGTACCCGAATTCCGCATCCTGCGAATCGCCTCCCGATTATAGCGCGCCGCATCGGACAAATGCACCTGATCCGTCACAAAATCCGACTTGCGATCCGGTTCAGAAAGCGTACCCGCGTTTCGGATTTCAACATCGTGCACCGTCAGCAAATGCCCATACGCATCCGCCCCGCGAATAATATCCATACGCTCCAGAACATAATCGTGATCGCCCATCTCGCGATACAGATTCTTGCTCTCCTTCCCCACATCCCAGATCACATTCCCAAAAGCCTGGTACCGCGCAACCGCATAGCGCCAGAACCGATCATCGGCATCTGTCTCGCGCGCCGGCCAATTCACCTGCTTATTCTGCACCTGCAACATCAGATGAACCACAATCCCCTTCCCGTGCAAATAGCGCATCAAGCGGTCAAAATCGCGGAAAAAATCGATATTCATCCGCTCGTGATCCGGCGCATCATTCGCACCCTCGAACAAATACATCTCCGGCGGCCCAAAAATATACTCGGGCAACATAGGGCGCGTATCGTCATTCGGTCGCGAACCAAAACCCGTATGGGCGTATAAATTCGCGACAAAACAATTGAACCCCCGGCTCGCAACCAGATCGACATGACGATAACACCGCTCGGCATCTGCCTGGTGATAGCTAAACAACCAATCGCACTCAAAACCCAGATATAAAAACGGCGTACCATCAGACCAGGCAAACCGCTGTGGGTACTTCGGATCAATACCCACCAGACCATGCACATCAGCGTTCTCATTCGCCACACACTGCACCTGCCACTCAGCCCCATCCAGGTCCGAATGCTCAGACTGCGAACGCCCCGTCCAAACACCTTCTACACCCGGACTAAAACGCACAACCCACCTATCCCCATCAAAAAAACCGGGCAAATCTTCAACCACCCTGCCCAGTTCGTGTGTAAAAGTCGCCGTCACTTCCACCGCAAACGGATTTTTATCACCCACATCCGCATACAATTCAAAATCGCACACCGCGTATTGCTGTACTTCTACCATCGGTCAAATCCCCTGACTATTTATACGACTTAATTACATAATACAACAACACACCCAGCACAATAACCACAACGCCGACCCAGATCAGTGACCAAAAATGAACATCCATCCGGTAGCCCTCCGCCTGTTATTCACCATCCTCAATCGACACATCCCGTACATCATCTGTCCAATCGACCCAGATATCATCTCCCGGGGGCTCTTCCTGAAGCTGGGGCATATCATTCAGCTTGAAATCGTACAGAACCGCCTTTCGGATCTGCCGAGAATAATTGGCCGACGCCATATGCCCGATGCGGTGGTGCCAAAAAACAATATCACCGGGTTCGCCATGCGTCTGATATGAATTCTCGTCACAAGATTGAAACTGCTCCCTATGCTTCTCCATCCGGGGCAATGGCTCCCTGAGATAGCGCGTCTGGTAATCGAAGAAAAACGTGCGGTGGCTCCTGGGCCACACTGTAAAACCGCCGCCATCTTCGGGCACATGATCGATATAGCCCACCACTGCAAAATTGAACGCATGGGCATCCACATGCAAATGACGCGGTTGGCGCGGAACATCGCCATAGGGCAACGTGCAATAAATACCGCGCACACCTGTAGGCTCTGGAAAATTCCCCTTGCCCAGCATCTGCTCCGCAGCACCCCACACAACCGGATTCTTTGCCAGCAACTCGATCATCCAGGGCTCTCTGCCCACCTTGCGGTATTGCCAGCGATAACCGCGTTTGTAATTGCTACTATCCATTGATTCCTCTTCCGGCTTAATGGGACCCACCCACGAATCCGGATCGTCTTTCTTCAGACTCGGCGGCGGATCGTCCCACAAGCGTTCGCGCGCACGGGCGCACAACTCGGGATCCAGAGCACCCTTCTTCACCAGATAGCCCTCGCGTTTAAAAAAACGGATCTCGTCTTCCGTAAGCACAGGCATGACTCTCTCCTCATATTAAACGAGTTAATACTGTCTCAATCCAATTATAGGCACTTACGTATCGGCAATAAAGTATAAAGTGAAGTGATGAAATAAAAAACCCGGTCTTAATAATGAGACCGGGGGAGAAATTTCATATTTGTAGTGGCGCATTCGAGAAGCCCTTTTCTGTTCAGGGCTTAGCAAAAGTCATAATGATTGAAACGGCTGTACCGACATTTGCAAGCAACACAACGACCAGCAGGCCAATAAGCCACCTGAAATTGCTGTTATTGCGAGTGTCCATGTTGGTCAACCGGGTGTCTATATTGGAAAAGCCGTTGTCAACGCGGGTTTCAAGGCCAGTCAAGCGCGTATTCATTTGTTCAGCAATTCCCTCGACGCGCGCCAGGCGGGCGTCCATTTCGGACAGTTTGTCTTGTGGTGTCGGAATCTGCATGGGTTCTTTCTTCGTGTGTGGTAGTCTATACTCCGTCTCTGGAATTATAACAGACCTTTTAGAATTAAGCAAGTCCTATGGGCTTTTTTTTTGTAAAAATGTTCAGTTCTGCTCATCCAGATAAACAGTAACCTGCCCATCATTTTCATCCACGATTGCGTTGGTGAATTGGGCGGTCAGGCCAGAGCCAGAAATAGTAACCTCCCCATCGTCAGACACCACCTCTAATGCATCAAGCCCCGCTATCGTCAACCTCAGAACGCCATTCATCAGCGGATGGGGACCCACTGCCACAGTCAGCGCCACAACATCATCCATCCTATCCGTCAGCATCTCTGCTTGACCGCTCTCGTGACAGATGTGAATGAACCGCGTGTGAAGAACACCTCCCTCTACAATCATGAGATTACTGGGATCCCAACCACTCGCCCACAGAGGAGCCGTATCAGACGCTATGACAGACAAGCGCATGCCCTATCTCGTAGCAGCGTCCGCGCACCTCATTCGCGGCAGGGATGCCGCTCCTACGGATTATTTTCTCTATGATATGACGCTGTAATCTCGTGATCTATACCCCCGCGAATATTGAAACGGCTGATCACCTCCATCTCAATCGGATCGCACAGCGCCACCAGATCGTTCAAAATCTGATTCGTCACAGGCTCCATATAAATCCCCTGATCTCGGAACGACCAGAAATAGTGCTTCAGCGACCGCAACTCCACACACCGCGGACCTGGAACATACCAGATCACAATCGTCGCAAAATCCGGCTGTCCCGTCTTGGGACACAGCGACGTAAACTCCGGAAACGTAAACTCAATCGTATAACGCCGTTCCGGATTCGGATTGTCAAACGCCTCTAACACACTCATACCTCGCCCCTACAATCGGGCAACCACGAGGGATTGCCCCTACAATATCATAACGCAATGATGGGCGGGTTTTAAACCCGCCCCTACACATCCTCGCGATCATACGCCACAGACACCCGCGTCTCAATCCCACCTCGCACCGCAAAATCACCCGTCACATCCAACGTCACAGGATCGCAAGCCGCTACAAAATCATCCACAATTTTATTAACCGCACCCTCGTAAAACACCTTCTCATCCCGAAACGACCCCAAATACCGCTTCAGCGACATCTGCTCCACACACACCTCTCCCGGCACATAAGAAATCGAAACCGTCGCAAAAATCGGCTGCCCCGTCACCGCGTACAGCGCCGTAAACTCCGACGTCTCAAAATCAATCGTATAAACCCGCCCGCGCTCGGGATTTTTAACGCACGCTAACATAAAATTACTCAAACGGCACCAGACTCGCGCCCACCGGATCGGAATTCGTGGGCCTAATCGGCATCTCCTCATAAGAACGATAAGCCACATCCAGATGCGGCGTCTCAACCCGTCTATACCCCTCATACCGCGAATCTATCAACGCCTCCAGCGCACCTGAAATCAGCAACGTGCGCTCAACCGGATACTGCGGTCGCCCCGTCAAAAACATCTGCTGAATATTCAAACTCAAATAACTAAAATGCGCATGCGGATTATCCGGCAAAAAAACGCGCATATTATCGACCTCTCCCCCACGCCGCGCCGCAAAACCCCACCCCCGCGTGTACCCATTCAACATAAACGTCGCCGCCCTCAGCCCATCTGCATACTCTATCAAAAAAACAGCTGGATTCTCGCAATGCGCGCGCACATCGCCATCCTCCTTCGCCTCAATATGCGCTACAGCCGCCGCGTACAAATCTCTATCCCACGCATCCGACACCCAAACATCATCCCCCTCCAGACACTGCACCGCCACAATCCCCGTCTCTCCCCCCGCGCGGCGCTCAACCATACACTGCAGCGTCTCCAGCGCGTGAAAACCATAAGAATCAAGCCCACCAAAAGCCACCGACATCGCCGTCTCAATCTCCGTATCCAACTCATACTCAAGCCACGGCTTGCGCCATGCAAGCGGAAGAGACGACCCCGCCATAAACGGCACCTCCAGTTCCCGCGCGCGATCGCACATCCACTTTGCATCGTGCCAATTATACGAAAGATGCTTATCGCTAAACACCGGCACAGACCGCCCCGACGAAGCGAACACCCCGCAAATCTGCTCAAAAAAATACTTGCGCGGATACATATGTTGCTCCTTCTCATTATAGGGATAATCGCCGTGCTCGCCAATCAGCAACACCCCATCCACCGCCAGCTCATCACCGCCCAGAGTCAACGCCTGGTTAATACTCCCGTACATCGGCACACCGAATTCCTCTGCAATCGCGCACCCGATATCGTCTCTAAAATGCACCTGATCCAGATACATCGACACCACATCCACCTCTGGCGAAAGCAACCCGTCATCTGTTGGAAACCCCTTCAAAAACTTCGTCACAATCACATCGGCATGTGACCGCGGAAAATACGACGTAATCACCGCTGCAATTTTTTTTCGATCAACCATGGATTTTTCCTCCAATTGCGTACCTCGTTTTATAATCGTAGTACCCCGCTCCCCGACCTTGATCGCGGCAGGGATGCCGCTCCTACAACATCCATTTCCCTCCTACACGACCACAAGAACCTGAATAATTACGTAAATTATACCACAATTCGAGAAAAACCAATATCTAAATATTCTTACATCCTCACACCCAAAATTTGGTATCTTAAAGCATCCAAAACGCACTTTAAATCTTTACCAGGAGGAATCTCTTGACCGAAGTCAAAGCCACCAACATCGTCTGGCACGAAGGCCATGTTGCGCGCAAACAGCGCGAAGACCTGCTCGAACAAAAAGGCGCACTCATCTGGCTCACCGGACTGCCCAGCTCGGGCAAAAGCACCATCGCATTCACCGCAGAACACGCCCTGATCGAACGCGGGCACCTGGCCTACGTACTCGACGGCGACAACATCCGCCACGGCCTCAACAAAAACCTCGGATTCTCAGCCGAAGACCGCGCTGAAAACATCCGCCGCATCGGCGAAGTCGGCAAACTCTTTGCCGACGCCGGCATCATCACCCTATCCAGCTTTGTAAGCCCCTATCGCACCGACCGCGACGGCGTGCGCGAACTCATGGAAAACAAAGACTTCATCGAAGTATTCATCAACACCCCGCTCGACGTATGCGAAGAACGCGATCCCAAGGGCATGTACAAAAAAGCGCGCACAGGTGAAATACCCAACTTCACCGGCATCTCCGACCCCTATGAACCGCCCGAAAATCCCGAACTCGTCATACACACCGTTGACAGCACCCCACAAGAAGCCGCAATGCAAATCATCGACCTGCTCGAAACGCGTGGAAACATATAGACATGCCCATCATCGACCTCACCATGCCCATTGCCGACCACTTCCGCTGGCCCGTTGAGCGCAGCCTCAAAAGCAGTTTTGAAACCGGCGACATGGCGCAAGTGACCCACATGGGATGGGCCGTCCACGGATTCACGCACGTCGATGCACCGTGCCACATGTTCCCGGAAGGCCCCACCACCAGCGACACCGAACTCGACCAAATCGTGGGACAAGCCGCAGTCGTCAATCTCTCGGGCATCGCGCCGGAAACGCCGATCACCGAAGCGCAGATCCGCGCTGCCGGACAGCACATACGGCCCGGAGACATCGTCGTCATGAAAACGCGGTGGGACGAAGTGGAATCGCATCAAACCCCCGAATTCTGGACCCGCGCACCCTACATGTCGCGCGCCGCCGCAAAATGGCTACACGCGCAAAACATCCGCGCCATCGCATTTGACTTTCCGCAAGACTATCCCATCCGCCAATTGCTCAGTGGCGAGCGAGCACCCCTTGACGAATTTGTAACCCACGACATACTCTTGCGCGACGGCATCATACTCATCGAATACATCTGCAACACAGGCATGCTCAATGCGGACCGCGTATCCTTCTTCGCCCTACCCTTAAAAATCCCCGAAGCCGACGGCGCACCAGCTCGCGTAATCGCAATACAATAACCCCTGGAAAATCACCATGATCTATCACCAGCTCTTCGCCCAAATTGACCGCACCGTACGCGTTGGCGTCATCGGCACCGGACACTACGCCACAGCCCTCGTCACACAATCGCGCGTCGTCGATCAACTCCACGTCCCCGTCGTCTGCGACACAAACCCGGACGCAGCCCAAAATGCATATCATCAAGCGGGCCTGGACACTGACAAAACCATCTTATGCGACACCACCCAACAGGCCGCCGAAGCCATAGAACAGGGCAAACACGTCATCCTCACCGACGCCATGCAAATGATGGACCTGCCCCTCGACGTCATCGTAGAATCCACAGGCGTCCCCAGTGCAGGCGCGAAACACGGCATAGAAGCCATCCGACACGGCAAACACGTCGCCATGGTATCCAAAGAAACCGATGTCACCGTCGGACCCATCCTCAAACACCTCGCAGACAAAGCCGGACGCGTCTATACCGCTGTTGACGGCGACCAGCACGGCCTGCTCATGGGCCTCGTACAATGGGCGCGCGGCCTGGGCCTCGAAGTCCTCTGCGGGGGCAAATCACTCGACTCCGACCGCGTTTACGACCCGCAGACCAACGCCATCGTCTGGTCCAAAGGCAAAATCCAGATCCCCGACGAACAAATATTCTCCACCCAAAATCCCTCGGCTCATATCGCGCAACGCCGCCAGATCATGGGCGAACTCGGCGCCATCGCCGGTTACGACGTCACCGAACTCACCATCGCCGCCAATGCCACCGGCCTCATCCCCGATATAGACACCCTGCACACACCCGTAATTCGCACCGTTGAAATACCCGAAGTCCTCGCACCCGAAGAAGACGGCGGCATCTTATCCCATCGCGGCGTCATCGACTGCGTCTCCTGCCTGCGCCAGGCAAACGAACCCGGCCTCGGCGGCGGCGTCTTCATCGTCATCGCCTGTGAAAATGCCTACTCCCGCCACATCCTCACCACCAAAGGACTCATCCCAAACAAAAAAGGCACCACAGCCCTCATCTACCGACCCTACCACCTCTGCGGCGTTGAAACACCCATCACAACACTCGTCGCCGGCCTCTTAAACCTGCCCACAGGCACCACCGACTACCGCCCATCCTTCGACGTTGTGGGCCGCGCAAAAAAACACCTCAAAGCCGGCGACCAGATCGGCAACGACCACAGCAAAAACATCGAATACCTCATGCGCCCCGCGCTACCTGTCGCGCCCAACAACCCCCTCCCCTTTCACATGGCTAACGGCAATATCCTCAGCCGGGACATCCCCGCTGGCACCTTCATCACAGCAAGCGCGATACAACCCAAAGACAACGACCCCCTCTGGACAATACGCAAAGAACAGGACGCGTATTTTTTGTAAAACAAGCGGTCAGCTTTCAGTCCCCCATCCACCCAAAGGCAACACCTTCTGGATTACTGGCGTTGTGCCTTCGGCGTGGCGGCTAACCCCTTGCCGCAATGACAACCGCTTGGGAGCCTGCCCCGTAATGCTTGCTGTATAGAGTCATTGCTTATACGGGGTCACTTCGGTCATCATATCTGTCGCAAATTGCGACATTTGTTTCAATTTGCGACAAACCCTCTATATCCTACCTCCAATTTTCCCATAAATTATCTATAAACAAACGTTTGTTGTATATTTAATTCACTGAATATGCATTCCCTGCGGTTTACAAGGTCGCATTCTGCAACAGTCCAAAAATTTGCGAATCATTTTTCATGCTATAACTCGTTAATTTACAAATAATTATATCATTTATTACAAACTGGCACGATTTTTGCACACATTTGCATACGATTTTTGCACACATTTGCATATATATCAAAGTGCCGATGCCGAGCCTGCATATACTGAGCAAAAAACAGGCAGCATATCGGCGCTCCTGCATACTCCCCTTCCCTAAAAAAAGGATGTCAATACCATGACAGATGCAAAGATCCTGATTGTCCAGGACGAGCATGCTTCTGCTAAACACCTCGAAAAACATCTGACAGGAACCGCCTTTCATTCACATACTCGTATGAAAGCGCATTCCGCCATCCACCTCGAAGAGCACCTGAAAAGCCTGGGCTATACCGTGTGCGCCGCGGTTTCCTCGGCACAGGAGGCCATTGAAAAAGCCGCTGAAATGCATCCCGACCTGGCCCTGATCGATCTCGGACTGTCGGGAGATGCCGATGGCGTTGCCGAACAACTCAGCGCCGATATACCCGTAATCTTTCTCACAGATGGTTCCGAGGGCGACCTGTTGCAACGCGCCACCCATCCATTTGGCTATGTGCTAAAACCTTATGAAGAACAGCAACTTCATCTAAACATCCAGACTGCTCTTTCCATGCACAAACGAGAAAGAAAGCACAAACAGACCGAATGCGAGATGGAACAAAAAATCGATGAACTACAACATCAGGCGCAACGCCTGGAAACCATTCTGGAGAGTCTCAGTGACGGCGTGATCGCCGTCACTGAAAACGGAGACTACTTGACTTTTAATTCCAGCGCAAAACGAATCATCGGATCCTATATCCCAGGCACAGACCTGAATCGCCGGTCTGAAGAATACGGCCTCTTTTTTCCAGATCGCGTCACGTTGTTTCCCAGTGCTGATCTCCCACTCACACGTGCCATCCACGGTGAATCCTCAGACGACGTCGAGATATTTGTATGCAACCCGAACTTGCCAGAAGGTGCTTATATCAACGTCAGCGGCAGACCTTTACCACCCGATAACAGCGGGGTGAAAGGCGGAGTGATCGTTTTCCGCGACATCAGCAAAAACAAAGAGACAGACGCCAAATTGGAACAGGCAGTCAGCGAATTGCGCGATCAGACCCAGCTCATGGAAACTGTCCTGGAAAATATAAATAACGGCGTCGTCCTCTCCGATGCAACAAATCGCACATTGTTCTTGAATAAAAGTGCGAGACGAATTTTGGGTACAGAAATGGATGCAGAGGTCCAGCATATACCCATCAATGAAGTGTCTGAAACGTATGGCATTTTTTATGCCGATGGAAAAACGCATGTGCCAACCGATTACCTTCCGCTCGTGCGTGCTGTAAAGGGTGAGAAAACAGAAGAAATGACGTTATTTGTTCGCAATGAGCAAAATGCGGATGGGAATTACGTCCGCATCCGCGGGATACCCGTGCCGAGCAGTGACGGCACGATGGTCAAAGCCGGCCTGACCATTCTGCGCGACTTCACCGAACACGAAAAGATGAAAAATAGATTGGCACAAATCGATGGCGAACCACACGATCATGTCCCATTCATCGAATCCGTCTCTGACGCTGACAACAACGGGAACAAAGAGACAGCAGAGAAACAGAAACAAATCATTGAGGAATTGCGCGAACAAATCCAGTTCCTGGAAGCCATCTGTGACAATATGAATGACGGCATCATCGTCGCCAATCCAATAGGCCAAATATTATTCGCCAATAGAACTGTGGAAAGAATTTTCGGTTCGTGGTCCATCAATCCAGACATGAGTGAATGGTCTAAAACTTTTGGTGTTTACTACCCCGATATAAAAACGCCCATCCCCGTTGAGCAACTTCCCCTCACACGCGCGTTCTATGGCGAGGAAACAGATGAAATGGAAATGTTTGTACGCAATCAAAAAAATCCGGAAGGGACGTACATTTCGGCCCGTGGCCGCCCCATATTCAGCAATGACGAAAGTACGATCATAGCCGGATTGGTCGTTGTTCGCGACCTCACGCAGAAAAAAGAGGTAGACGCCAAATTGGAACAAGCCAACCGCGAGCAGCAACGTCAGGCCCAACTTTTGGAAACCGTTTTTAACAGTATCAGCGACGGTGTGATCGTGGCCGATGCAGAGGGGCAATTCACCATTTTTAATCCGAGTGCCGAACAAATTGTGGGTATCGGTATGCTGGAGACACCTCCAGAACAGTGGACGGACCAATATGGCATCTTTTTACCCGACCAGAAAACGCACTTACCAACCGACCAGATTCCTCTAGTGCGCGCCATACAAGGTCACAACACGGACGATATGGAGTTATTTATACGCAATGAGAAAAAGCCCGACGGGGTTTATATCAGCGTCAGTGGTCGCCCCCTGGAAAAAGATATAGATGAGCACGGAGGAGGCGTGGTCGTCTTTCACGACATTACCGAGCGCAAAATAACAGAGATGGAGTTGGAACAAACAGCGCGTGAATTGCGAAACCAGAACGAACTGATGGAGACCGCTTTTGATAATATCAGCGATGGAATCATCATTGCCGATCTACCCAAACGCTCCCTGTACATCAATCCCAGTTTCACACAAATTACCGGCATAAAAAGGGTAACTCTACCGCTATCTGAATTGCCGAGAACACACGGCATTTTTTATCCCGATCAAAAAACGCTCATGAACCTCAGAAAACAGCCGCTCCTCCGCATCCTGTTCCGCAAAGAGTCCATTGACGATGAGGATATATTCATCCGCAATAAAAAAAAGTCGGATGGCGTTCATATCCGCGTAAACGGACGACCGCTCTACAACGAGGACGACATAGTTAGAGGGGCTGTAATTACTTTCCGCGATATCACCGAACAGTGGGTCAACGAAGAAGCATTGGCGCAGGCATTCGCACAGGGCCGCCTGGAGATCCTCGATACCATCCTCCACAACATTGGCAATGCCATCAACAGCGTAACAGTGGGCATTGAGACCGTTCACCAGCATTTAGTGGAAAACCCACTCATACACCGCCTCTGCGCCCTTGCCGAGGCGATAAAAGCACACAGAGACGATTGGGACAACTACATCCAAAATGACCCGCAAGGCCAACAGGTGTTGCCGTTTGTTATCGCACTCGCCGAAGACTTTAGCCGGCAGGATGTCGCACTGACCAAAACGGTTGATCGCGTTAAAGACCGGGCGGATCACATCGCCGATATTATCCGCACCCAGGAGACATTAGACGGACCCAATATGAACCTGAAAGACATCGACCTTCGGCACGCGTTCGCGATGGCTATCAAGGTCTTGCAAGAGTCGCTCAATAAAAGAGGGATCGAGACAGTTATTGACTGCGAAGACACCGCGCCACAAGAAATTCGGATTCAAGAGAGCAAATTTCATCAGATGATGATCAACCTGATCAAAAATTCGATAGAAGCCATCGATGATCTCGCAGCAGCAGGCGGTCTCAATGCACCGCCTCGCATTCATATCCGCACCTATGTCAGGGGGAATGATCTCACCATCGAAGTAGAAGATAACGGCATCGGCATCGACCTTGGCGAAGAGTATATCAGGCGGATATTTGCCTCTGGTTATACCACAAAAGAATCGGGGAGTGGCCTCGGTCTCTACTCGGTAGCCAATTTTGTCCTTAGTTCTGGCGGACAGATTCGCGCATTGAGCGACGGCATTGGCAAGGGGACACTCCTTCGGGTCAAACTGAACTATCCCTTCCATATCCCACGTAACAAAATCCGCAATAGTACGGATGACCGCTCCTTCGATTCCAATAATATCAGCGAAAAGGATGAAACGCGATGACAGAACAGCAATCTCCTTTAAAGATCCTGATTGTGCAAAGCGATCATTCTGCTGCCACCCACCTCGAAGAACGCCTGAAAAACCTGGGCTATACCGTGTGCGCCACCCTCTCATCCGGGCAACAAGCCATTGAAAAAGCCGCTACCATGCGTCCCGACCTGGCCCTGATTGACCTCGAACTCAAAGGCGAGATCACGGGCATTGACGTAGCCGAACAAATTGGCAGTCGCATGCCCGTGATCTATCTGATGGATGAGGTAGAAGAAGACCTGTTGCAACGGGCACAGACGACCCGGCCATTTGGCTATGTGCTAAAACCCTATGAAGAACGACAACTTCATCTGAACATCCAGACCGCACTTTCCATGCACGAGCGGGAAAAGAAGCACAGAGAAACCGAGTACAAAACTACAGAAGTCAGGTTGAGACAAACGCTGGAAGAACTGCGAAATCAGAACGAACTGTTAGAGACCACTTTTAACAGCATCAGTGAGGGCATAGTCGTGTCCAATGAAGCGGGAGAGTTTCTATATGTAAATCCCGGGGCTGAAAAAATTGTCGGCCTGGGCGAGACCGACACACCACAAGATCAGTGGAGTGAAAAATACGGCTCTTTTTATCTCGATCGGAAAACGCCCATTAAAACAGAGGATCTGCCGCTCCTGCGCGCCATATACCAGGGTGAAGTAACAGAAGATGAGGACATATTCATACGCAATCCCCAGCGACCAGATGGCGTCTATATCCGGGTGAGTGGGCGACCACTCCTCAACGAGATAGGTGAAATCAGAGGCGGCGTAATCACTTTCCGCGATGTCACCGAGCAAATGAACGCCGATGAAGCGTTGGCGCAGGCATTTGCACAAGGGCGATTGGAGATCGTCGATACCATTCTCCACAACATCGGCAATGCCATCAACAGCGTAACAGTGGGCATTGAGACCGTTCACCAGAATCTGATCAACGATCCGTTCTTACACCGCCTTTGCGCCCTTGCCGATGCCATAAAAGCGCATCGAGATAATTGGGCTGATTACATCCGCGACGACCCGCAAGGCCAAAAAGTGATACCTTTTATTATCGCCCTCGCCGAAGACTTTACCGGGCTAAATGAAAGATTGGTAAAGACGGTTGCCCGCGTGAAAGACCGGGCGGATCACATCGCTGATATTGTCCGCACCCAAAAAGTATTCGGCAGTCCGAGTATAGATCAAAAAAACATCCACTTGAAGGATGCTGTCTCGTCTGCCACCAAGGTCTTGCAAGAGCTGCTCGACAAAAGAGAGATCGAGACAGTGATTGACTGCGAAAACGCACCACAAGAGATTCGGATTCAGGAGAGCCAATTTTATCAGATGATGGTCAATCTGATTAAAAATTCTATTGAAGCCATTGACGACCTTGCAGCATCGGGCGGAATAGAGGAAACGCCTCGCATTCAGATCCGAGCCTACGTTGAGGGGAATTTTTTCTACCTCGATGTGCGTGATAACGGCATCGGCATTGAACGGGAAAATTTCAAGAAGATCTTTTCCGCAGGTTATACCACAAAAGAATCGGGGAGTGGCCTCGGTCTCCATTCAGCCGCCAATTTTGTCATTGGATCGGGTGGACAGATTCACGCCTTGAGCGACGGCATCGGCAAAGGTACAACCCTGCGCATTCTGCTGCGGCTTTCCTCCATTACGCCCCAGAACATTTGAACTACAACCAGAGTAAGCGATCGCTGCTCTCGACATGACACAGACGAAAGGACCGCTTATGAAACTCAATAATTATGACAACAATCGCGTTCTGGTCGTTGATGATCAGGAAGATATCCACAACGACTTTGAAGAAATGTTGAAGCCCAACCTATTGGCGCGATCAACAGATGATTTGGCGACCGCCTTCATCCGCGAAAAAGACAAGCCCTTTTTGCCAGAGTTTGAACTTTTGCACGCAACGAGCGGAGAGGAAGCCTGCGAAATCGTACATAAGGCAAAGGAATCGAACCATCCCCTTGCCATTGCGTATATCGACATCAGAATGCCTCCGGGTATCGATGGTATTGAAACGATCCGTCGAATCAGAAAAATAGATCGCGACATCGAGATCGTCATCATGACCGCGTACACGGACAAGCCTCTGTCTGAGATCATCCACGAAATGGAATTGCTGCACAAAGTCCTCTATATCAGAAAGCCTTTTGCACACGAGGAGATTCAGCAGATCGCGCTTTCCCTCGTCGGCAAGTGGAACGTCGAACAGGCATTGGCCGAGAAACAGCAGCAACTCGCTGTTAGTCATCAAAGACTGGAAGCCGTGCTAAATGCCACAGGAGACGCCATGGCCATGTACAATGCCACCGGGCATCTGGTATTTGCGAATCAAGGCTACGAAAAATTGTTCAATCTGAAGGAAAACGAACTCAAGAAAATTTCGCCGGACGCGCTCATGACGCGATTCAAAGAGCGGTTTCAAGAACCCGGTCTGCCGGAACTGGAGGGCAAGTTCCTCCTTGAAGACAACGCGAAAAAAGAAACCCGTGCGGGTCAGTTGCCAAAGCAACGGCTATTCTACCAATCCACCGCCCCGGTGCGCGATGATTGTGAAACCGTTATCGGTCGCCTGATGGTGTATCGAGACGTGTCCAGAGAAATCGAAGTCGAGCAAATGAAAACCGAAGTGCTGCGCCTGCGCTCCGAGTTGGAAACGACCTATTCGTTCGACGGCATCGTGGGCGACAGCCCCAAAATGCAGCAGATGTACGCGCTGATCAAGCAGGCAACCGAAAGCGATATTACGGTACTCATTCGCGGCGAAAGCGGAACCGGTAAGGAACTGGTCGCCAGACTCTTCCACTTCAATAGTCCGCGTAAGAAGGAGCCATTTGTGGCTATCAATTGCGCCGCCCTTCCCGAACCACTGATTGAAAGCGAGTTGTTCGGCCACGAAAAGGGGGCTTTCACCGGAGCGACGGATCAGAGAATCGGAGCTTTTGAGCGCGCCGAGGGCGGAACAATTTTTCTCGACGAAATCGGCGATATGCAACCTGTTCTGCAAGCCAAGCTATTGCGCGTGCTGCAAGAACGCAAAATATCGCGGATCGGTGGATCGGCTACGCTCCCGGTAAACGTGCGGATAATTGCGGCAACCAACCAGAACCTGGAGAATGCGATACAGGCGGGAACCTTCCGCGAAGACCTGTTCTATCGCCTATCGGCTTTCCCCATCTCAATCCCGCCCCTGAGAGAACGCCGAGAAGATATTCCCCTGTTGGCCAACCATTTTATCGGAAAGTGCGCCACACGCATGGACAAATCCATCAGCGGCCTTTCCAACGCGGCACTGCGCGTACTGCTCCAGTACGATTGGCCTGGCAACGTACGAGAACTTGAAAACGCCATTGAGCGGGCCGTTCTGCTGGAGACGACCGAAGTGTTACAAGCCAGCAACTTCCCGTCCGAATTATCGCCGCTCCTATCGGCGCAAAGCGACCAGCCAACAGCGATCCTGCCCCTTGAGAAAGTCGAGCATGAGGCCATAACCCACGCGCTTGAAGCCTCAGATCACAACGTTACCAGAGCAGCTCAAGCCCTGGGAATCAACAGAGCGACCCTGTACCGGAAATTGAAGAGATACGACCTGAATTTGAAGTAGGGGCGACCCTTGTGGTCGCCCTTGTTCAAGACGGGCGACCACAAGGGTCGCCCCTACAATTATCTGTGTTCATCTGCGTCATCTACGGATCACACTTCCTACACATCGCTACAAAATGCGACTCGTATTGCAAAATGCGACTCGCACCCTCCTATCGCAACATAACCCCTTGAAATAAAACAATATAGACTCCTCTAATCGGCCTCAGATCGACATGCGACCATTGCATTTTGCCGAATTTGCAGACGATTTAGCTATTGGGGACATGTGCCTCTAAGTAATTGTATCGGAATGGGTTAAGAAATTTCTGAGAACACTGGCACGGTTTTTGCACAAGGATAAGCGCAAACAACTACAAACCTTTGTGAAAGGAATCAACAAATGCGTTTTCCGAGCAAGTTCTTTAACAGCCAAATCCGACTATCAGGTGCGATCGCAGCTTTCTGCCTTGTGGCACTCGCTTTGCTAATTCACCCAACTTCGGTTCAGGCAGATCCCAATGGTCCGACGGTCAGCATCAGTGGCCCGTCCTACACGATAGGGAACCATCCGTTTAGTGTGACCATCACCTTCTCTGAGTCGGTGACCGGGTTCGAGCAGGATGACGTGACGGTCAGCAACGCATCGGTGACGGAGTTCTCCGGTTCAGGGAGTAGCTATTCGGTCAATCTCCAGCCGTCGGCCAGCGGCACGGTGACAGTAGATATCGCCGAGAACGTCGCCACCAATGGCGCAGGCCATGGCAACAGGGCAGCGAGCCAGTATTCGGGGACAGTAGATATGGATCCTCCATCGGTCAGCATCACCGGTCCATCGGCCGTTCAGACCGGTGCGTTCGACGTGGATATCGAGTTTTCAGAGGCGGTGGGTGTGCACGGGGGCGCGTTCGAGCAGGATGACGTGACAGTCGGCAACGGGTCGGTGACGGCGTTCTCCGGTTCGGGGGCCAGCTACACAGCCACCATCACGCCGTCGGCCAATGGAACAGTGACAGTAGATGTGGCGGCCAAAGTAACCAGGGATGCGGGAGGCAATAACAACACCGCGGCGAGCCAATTCTCCGTGCAGGTAAATCTGAACGCAGCGCCGGTGATCACAGCCCCGGGCAACAAGACGTACAAGCAGGGAGACACGATCACCTCGTTCGGGATCCCGGTAAGCGATGCCGACGACGACGCGTTGAGCATGACGATATTGAATCTACCGTCAGGGCTGACCTGGTCGTGGGATGAAGAGTCGGAATCCCTGCAGGTAACGGGCACGGTGGCGTCAGGTGCAACGGCACAGGACTACAAGGTGGAGATCGAGGTAAATGACCAGGTGAACTCCGCGGTGAAAGCGACCTTCACGATCACGGTGTTGTCGGCGTCGAACCAGCCGCCGGAGTTCACACCGCCGTCGAGCAGGACGTACTATCAGGGAGACGCGATCGCGGCCTTCGGGATCACGGTAAGCGATCCGGACGACTACGACGTCAACATTACGGTGACGATGACGGGTCTTCCATCGGGACTGTCGTACACGAACGGCCAGGTGCAGGGCACAGTGGCGTCAGATGCAACGGCAAAGGACTACACGGTCACGATCAGCGTAACTGACAGGGTGAACACAGTGACGAAGACCTTCACGATCAGGGTGAAGGCGTCGAACCAGCCGCCAGTGATCAAGGCACCGGAGAACAAGACGTATGAGCAGGGAGAGACGATCACCGCGTTCGACATCACGGTGACCGATCCGAACGAAGACCCGGTGACCGTGACGGTTTCGGGCCTGCCTTCCGGGCTGTCGTACACGAACGGCCAGGTGCAGGGCACGGTGGCCGCGAACGCGACAGAAAAGGATTACACGGTCACGATCGAGGCAAATGAGGAGGGCACCTCGCTGGAGAGCCCCTCGACAGCGACCTTCACGATCACGGTGACCGAGGCGGACCTGGAGGATCCCACAGTGACCATCACCGGACCGACATATACGATAGGGAAGCATTCGTTCAAGGTGACGATCACCTTCTCGGAGGACGTCACCGGGTTCGAGCAGTCGGATGTGACGGTCGGCAACGGGTCGGTGAAATCCTTTTCGGGTTCGGGGACCAGCTATGAAGTCGAAATCTCGCCAGCGGCCAGTGGAACCGTGACCGTAGATGTGGCGGCAAACGTCGCCACCGATGCCTCAGGCAACGGCAACGAGGCAGCCAGCCAATTCTCCGTGACGGCAGACCAGGATGCGCCGACAGTAACCATCACCGGACCGACGGCCGTTCAGACCGGTGCGTTTAGCGTGAGTATCGAGTTTTCGGAGGCGATAGATCCGAATGTGAACAGTTTTGAGCAGTCGGATGTGACGGTCGGCAACGGGTCGGTGACAGCCTTCTCCGGTTCGGGAGCCAGCTACACAGCCACCATCACGCCAGCGGCCACTGGAACCGTGACCGTAGATGTGGCGGAGAACGCGGCCAGGGATGCGGCGGGCAATGGCAACGAGGCGGCCAGCCAGTTCTCAGTGGCAGCAGACATAGATGCGCCGACAGTCAGCATCACCGGACCGACCGATGATCAGGAAGGGGCATTTGACGTGACGATCACCTTCTCGGAGGACGTCACAGGGTTCGAGAAGGAGGACGTGACAGTCGGCAATGGCTCCGTCACTGCCTTCTCAGGTTCGGGCAGCAGCTACACAGCCACCATCACGCCGACAGTCAGTAGAACCGCGACGGTAGATGTGGCGGCCAACGTGGCGGAGGATGCCGCAGGCAACAACAACACGGCGGCGAGCCAATTCTCCGTGGAAGTGTATCTGCCGCGGTGGATTCGGTTCGAAGGGCCGACCACGATACGCAAGACCGGGGATTCGTTCCAGGTACGAGCCATCTTCTCGGAACCGCCTGTGTCTGGGTCCTTATACAGTGACAGATGGCATCTCACTGCTTCCACCACCTGGTACTCCGGCCAGTCAGTCGTTACCTTCACGGTGACGCCGGGTTACACGGAAAAACGAAGCGGGTCGTGGCCGTACTGGTGCAGGATACGGCTGCATTGGTCCGACCCCAGGGAGGGCCATCCTTCTTTGGTTGCAACCTATCAGGTAGATGTGGATCCGGATCCGCCTCGATTCTGGAGCCGAGGGGTCTCCGGACCGACGGTGCCGCAGAACGGCCCCTTCAATGTCAGTCTTGGAGTGACCGAAGGTAATCTCGTCGGCTTCGACGCGGAAGATATCACGGTCGAGAACGGCTCGGTCACGTCTTTCAAGGCCAATTCCGATTACGGGGATAGCTACACCGTGCAGATTACACCGGCCGCGAGCGGATACGTGAGGGTGAAGGTCGGCGCGGCGACGTTCAAGGACGGCACAGGCCATGACAACAGGGCATCCCCGCAGTTTTCAGTGCTGGCAGACCTCGATGCGCCGACAGTCAGCATCGCGGGGCCGACGGACACGCAGAAGGAACCATTTGACGTAACCATCACCTTCTCGGAGGACGTCACAGGATTCGAGCAGGGGGATGTAACAGTTGGCAATGGAACCGTCACTGCATTCTCCGGTTCGGACAGCAGCTACACAGCCACCATCACCCCAACAGCCACCGGCACCGTAACCGTAGATGTGGCGGCCAACGTGGCGGAGGATGTGGCGACTAACGGCAACACCGCGGCGAGCCAATTCTCAGTGACCGCAGACATAGATGCACCGACGGTTAGCATCACCGGACCCACGGATAATCAGGACAGTGCCTTTGACGTAACCATCACCTTCTCGGAGGACGTCACAGGATTCGAGCAGAGTGATGTAACAATCGGCAATGGAACCGTCACTGCATTCTCCGGTTCCGGAACAAGCTACACGGCCACCATCACCCCGGCGGCAAGTGGAATCGTGACGGTGGATGTACCAGCAAACGCCGCCACTGATGGTGTAGGCCATAACAACGAGGCAGCCAGTCAATTCTCGGTGCAAGTGTATCTGCCGCGGTCAATCCGGTTCGAAGGCCCGACCACGGTGCGCACGACCGAGGACCCTTTCCAGGTAAAAGTCATCTTCTCGGAAGTGCCTGAGGCATACAGTTTTGAGCCGTCGCAGAAGAATAGCACGATATCCTACACCGGGGAAGGGCCAGCCTTTGACCTGACATTGACGCCGAGCTACAGGAACGATGAAAGAAAAGGGTCGTGGCCATACGAATGTGTCCTGAGAGCGACATGGTTCGGAGTCAAGAACGGCCCTGCCACTCTGAGGGGAGACTATCGGGTGTGGGTGGACGCAGACCCGCCGCGCTTCTGGTACAGTTCCGGGATCACCGGACCGACGGCACCTCAAACCGGACCCTTCGATGTCAGGCTTGCAGCGACCGAAGGTAATCTCGTCGGGTTCGACGCGGAAGATATCACGGTGACAAACGGCACGGTCACGTCTTTCGAGGCCGATACCGATTACGGGTGGAACTACACCGTGCAGATTACACCGACCGCAAGCGGCAACGTGACCGTACAGGTCGGCGCAGCGACGTTCAAGGATGAAGCAGGCCATGACAACAGGGCATCCAGGACGTTTACGGTGCTGGCAGACCTCGATGCGCCAACGGTCAGCATCACCGGACCGACGGATACACAGAAAGAACCATTTGACGTAACCATCACCTTTTCAGAGGACGTCACAGGATTTGAGCAGAGTGATGTAACAGTCGGAAACGGCTCCATCACAGCCTTCTCAGGTTCGAATGCAACCTACACAGCCACCATCACACCAGCGGCTACCGGAACCGTGACCGTAGATGTGCCAGAAAACGTCGCCACTGATGTCGTAGAAAAGGGCAACGAGGCAGCCAGCCAATTCTCAGTGAACGCAGACCTCGATGCGCCAACAGTGACCATCACCGGACCGACGGATGATCAGAACAGTGTGTTTGACGTAACCATCACCTTCTCAGAATCCGTTACAGGATTTGAGCAGAGTGATGTAACAGTCGGCAACGGCTCCGTCACTGCCTTCTCAGGTTCTGAAGACAGCTACACAGCCACCATCACACCAGCGGCCAATGGAACAGTAACCGTAGATGTGCCAGCAAACGTCGCCAACGATGCCGCAGACAACGGCAACAGCGCAGCCAGCCAATTTGCAGTAACGGCAGACTTCGATGCGCCAACGGTCAGCATCACCGGACCGACGGATCCTCAGAACAGTGCGTTTGACGTAACCATCACCTTCTCAGAATCCGTCACAGGATTCGAGCAGAGTGATATAACAGTCGGCAACGGCTTCGTCACTGCCTTCTCAGGTTCTGAAGACAGCTACACAGCCACCATCACACCAGCGGCTACCGGAACCGTGACCGTAGATGTGTCAGCAGACGTCGCCAACGATGTCGCAGGCAACAGCAACAGCGCAGCCAGCCAATTCGCAGTGAACGCAGACCTCGATGCGCCAACGGTCAGCATCACCGGACCGACGGATCCTCAGAACAGTACATTTGACGTAACCATCACCTTCTCGGAGGACGTCACAGGATTTGAGCAGAACGACATTGCGGTGGGCAAAGGGTCCATCACAGCCTTCTCAGGTTCGGATGCAACCTACACAGCCACCATTACCCCAGAGGGCAGTGGAACCGTAACCGTGGATGTGCCAGCAGATATCGCCACTGATGCCGCAGGCAACAGCAACAGCGCAGCCAGCCAATTCGCAGTCAAACTCAAGAGTACGAGAACATTAGACGTAGATAAACCGACGGTCAGCATCACCGGACCGACGGATCCTCAGAACAGTACATTTGACGTAACCATCACCTTCTCAGAAGACGTCACAGGGTTCGAGCAGAGTGAGGTAACAGTCGGCAACGGCTTCGTGACAGCCTTCTCAGGTACAGAAGCAACCTACACAGCCACCATCGCGCCAGCGGCCAGCGGAACCGTGACCGTAGATGTGCCAGAAAACGCGGCCAAGGATGTGGGGAACAACGGCAACGAGGCAGCCAGCCAATTCTCCGTGACAGCAGACCTGGATGCTCCGTTAGTCAGCATCACCGGACCGACAGACACGCAGAACAGTGCGTTTGACATAACCATCACCTTCACAGAAGCCGTCACAGGATTCGAACAGAGTGACGTAACAGTCGGCAATGGAGCCGTCACAGCCTTCTCTGGTTCAGAAGACAGCTACACAGCCACCATTACCCCAGCGGGCAATGGAACCGTGACCGTAAATGTGCCAGCAAACGTCGCCACTGATGCCGCAGGCAACGGCAACGGTGCAGCGTTCAGCCAATTCACAGCCAGCATCACGAGCCCGAGCCCAGACGTAGATAAACCGACGGTCAGCATCACCGGACCGACGGATGATCAGAACAGTGCGTTTGACGTAACCATCACCTTCTCAGAAGCCGTTACAGGATTCGAGCAGAACGACATCACAGTAGGCAATGGAACCGCGACAGCCTTCTCTGGTTCAGAAGACAGCTACACAGCTACCATCACACCGACGGCCAGTGGAACAGTAACAGTAGATGTGCCAGCAGACGTCGCCACCAATGGCAACACGGCGGCGAGCCAGTTTTCCGTGCAGGCAGACCTGGAGCGGCCAACAGTGACCATCACAGGACCGACGGATACACAGAAGGGTCCATTTGACCTAACCATCACCTTCTCAGAATCTGTCACAGGATTCGAGCAGAACGATATCACAGTAGGCAATGGAGCCGTCACAGCCTTCTCTGGTACAGAAGCAACCTACACAGTCTCCATCACGCCAGCAGCCAATGGAACCGTGACAGTGGATGTGCCGGAAAACGTCGCCACTGATGGTGCAGGCAATGGCAACACGGCAGCAGCCAGCCAATTCTCGGTAGAGGCAAACCTGATTCGTCCAACGGTGACCATCACAGGACCGACGGATGATCAGAACAGTGCATTTGATATAACCATCACCTTCTCGGAATCCGTCACAGGATTCGAGCAGAGTGAGGTGACGGTGGGCAATGGAACTGTGACAGCCTTCTCTGGTGCAGGAGCAACCTACACAGCTACCATCGCGCCAGTGGCCAGCGGAACCGTGACCGTAGATGTCCCAGCAGACGTCGCCACTGATAGCGCAGGCAACGGCAACAGTGCAGCCAGCCAATTCTCAGTAACGGCAGACCTCGATGCACCGACAGTGACCATCACAGGACCAACGGATGATCAGAACAGTGCATTTGACGTAACCATCACCTTCTCAGAATCTGTCACAGGGTTCGAGCAGAGTGAGGTAACAGTCGGCAATGGAGCCGTCACAGCCTTCTCAGGTTCTGAAGACAGCTACACAGTCACCATCACGCCAGCGGCCAGTGGAACAGTAACAGTAGATATCGCTGAGAACGTCGCCACTGATGGTGCAGGCAATGGCAACACGGCAGCAGCCAGCCAATTCTCGGTAGAGGCAAACCTGACTCGTCCAACGGTGGTCATCACCGGACCGACGGATGCTCAGAACAGTGCGTTTGACGTAACCATCACCTTCTCAGAATCCGTCACAGGATTCGAGCAGAGTGAGGTAACAGTCGGCAATGGAGCCGTCACAGCCTTCTCAGGTTCTGAAGCCAGCTACACAGTCACCATCACGCCAGCGGCCAATGGAACAGTAACCGTAGATGTGCCAGCAAACGTCGCCAACGATGCCGCAGGCAATGGCAACGAGGCAGCCAGCCAATTCGCAGTGACAGCAGACCTCGATGCGCCAACCGTGACCATCACCGGACCGACGGATCCTCAGAACAGTGCATTTGATATAACCATCACCTTCTCAGAATCTGTCACAGGGTTCGAGCAGAGTGAGGTAACAGTCGGCAATGGAACCGCGACAGCCTTCTCCGGTTCGGGAGCCAGCTACACAGTCACCATCACGCCAGCGGCCAATGGAACAGTAACCGTAGATGTGCCAGCAAACGTCGCCAACGATGCCGCAGGCAATGGCAACAGTGCAGCAGCCAGCCAATTCGCAGTAACGGCAGACCTGGAGCGGCCAACCGTGACCATCACCGGACCGACGGATGATCAGAACAGTGCGTTTGACATAACCATCACCTTCTCGGCACCCGTCACAGGGTTCGAGCAGGGTGATATAACAGTCGGCAATGGAGCCGTCACAGCCTTCTCTGGTACACAAGCAGCCTATACAGTCACCATCACCCCAGCGGCCAATGGAACAGTAACCGTAGATGTGGCGGCAAACGTGGCGGAGGATGCAGCGACTAACGGCAACACGGCAGCCAGCCAATTCTCAGTAACGGCAGACCTGGAGCGGCCAACAGTGACCATCACAGGACCGACGGATGATCAGAACAGTACATTTGACGTAACCATCACCTTCTCGGAATCCGTCACAGGATTCGAGCAGAGTGATATAACAGTCGGCAATGGAACCGCGACAGCCTTCTCTGGATCGGGAGCAACCTACACAGCTACCATCACGCCGACAGCCAGTGGAACCATAACCGTAGATGTGGCGGCAAACGTGGCGGAGGATGCAGCGACTAACAGCAACACGGCAGCCGGCCAATTCTCCGTGACGGCAGACCTGGAGCGGCCAACAGTGACCATCACAGGACCGACGGATGATCAGAACAGTACATTTGACGTAACCATCACCTTCTCAGAAGCCGTCACAGGATTCGAGCAGAGTGATATAACAGTCGGCAATAGCTCTGTGACAGCCTTCTCTGGTTCGGGTGCAACTTACACAGCCACCATCACGCCGACAGCCAGTGGAACCATAACCGTAGATGTGGCAGCAGACGTCGCCACTGATAGCGCAGGCAATGGCAACACGGCAGCAGCCAGCCAATTCTCGGTAAAGGCAAACCTGACTCGTCCAACGGTGGTCATCACCGGACCGACGGACACGCAGAACAGTGCGTTTGACGTAACCATCACCTTCTCAGAATCTGTCACCGGGTTCGAGCAGAGTGATGTAACAATCGGCAACGGCTCCATCACAGCATTCTCTGGTTCGGGCAGCAGCTACACCGCCACCATCACCCCAGCGGCCAGTGGAACCGTGACCGTAGATGTCTCAGCAGACGTCGCCACTGATAGCGCAGGCAATGGCAACACGGCGGCGAGCCAATTCTCTGTGACCACAGACATAGATGCTCCCACCGTCAGCATCACCGGACCGACGGATCCTCAGAACAGTGCATTTGACATAACCATCACCTTCTCAGAATCTGTCACAGGATTCGAGCAGGGTGATATAACAGTCGGCAATGGCTCCATCACAGCATTCTCTGGTTCGGGAGCAAGCTACACAGCCACCATTGAGCCAGCAGACAATGGAACTGTGACCATAGATGTGCCAGCAGACGTCGCCACTGATAGCGCGGGCAATGGCAACACGGCAGCAGCAGGGCAAGTCTCAGTAGAGGCAAACCTGACGCCTCCCACCGTGACCATCACCGGACCGACGGATACGCAGAACGGTCCATTTGACATAACCATCACCTTCTCGGAGGACGTCACAGAATTCGGGCAGGATGATATAACAGTCGGCAATGGAACTGTTACTACATTCTCCGGTTCAGGCAACACCTACACCGCTACCATCACCCCAGCAGCTACTGGAACCGTGACCATAGATATTGCCGAAAACATCGCCACTGATAGCGCGGGCAATGGCAACACGGCAGCAGCAGGGCAAGTCTCGGTAGAGGCAAACCTGACTCGTCCCACCGTGACCATCACAGGCCCCATGGATGCCCAGAACAGTGCGTTTGACATAACCATCACCTTCTCAGAATCCGTCACAGGATTCGAGCAGGGTGATATAACAGTCGGCAATGGAACTGTTACTACATTCTCCGGTTCAGGCAACACCTACACCGCTACCATCACACCAGCGGCTACCGGAACCGTGACCGTAGATGTGGCAGCAGACGTCGCCACTGATAGCGCAGGCAATGGCAACAGTGCTGCCAGCCAGTTCTCAGTGACAGCAGACATGGACGCGCCAACGATCAGCATCACAGGACCCACGGATGCCCAGAACAGTGCGTTTGACATAACCATCACCTTCTCAGAATCCGTCACAGGATTCGAGCAGGGTGATATAACAGTCGGCAATGGAACTGTCACTGCATTCTCCGGCTCAGGCACAACCTACACAGCCACGATCACGCCAACAGCCACTGGAACCGTGACCGTAGATGTGGCAGCAGACGTCGCCACTGATAGCGCGGGCAATGGCAACAGTGCAGCAACCAGCCAAGTCTCAGTGACGGCAGACTTCAATGCACCAACCGTCACCATCACGAGGCCCACGGATGTTCAGAAGGATCCATTTGACATAACCATCACCTTCTCGGAGGACGTCACAGGGTTCGGGCAGGATGATATAACAGTCGGCAATGGAACCGTCACTGCATTCTCCGGCTCAGGCACAACCTACACAGTCACGATCACGCCAACAGCCACTGGAACCGTGACCGTAAATATCGACGAAAACATCGCCACTGATGGTGCAGGCAATGGCAACAATGCAGCAGAAGAGCAAGTCTCAGTGGAGGCAAACCTGACGCCTCCCTCCGTGACCATCACAGGACCCACGGGAGCATCGGGACTCACAGCCGGAGAATTGGGACTCACAACCACCGAAACGGGGGGCACAGCCACTTTCACAGTGGTGCTAAATATCTGGCCCACAGCAGCGGTGAACCTCTCGATCAGCAGTTCGGATATCACCGAAGGCACAGTGGCACCCCAATCCCTCACCTTCACAGCCACAAACTGGAATATTCCGCAGACCGTCACCATCACCGGTGTGGACGACAACATCGACGATGGCGATCAAGACTATAAAATTGTGCTGGCGGCAACGAGTGATCAGCCCGATTACAATGGGATAAACCTTCCCGAAGTGCTGGTAACCAACCGCGACGATGATGTAGCGGGTATCACGGTGACCCCAATTTTGGGATTGATCGTAAACCAATCGGGAATCGTATCACTCACCAAAACAACCGCCACTGCGATTAGCCCCGATTCGCGGTTGGCCACCACCGAAAGAGGTCACGTCGCCAGTTTCAAGGTGGTGCTGGACAGCCAGCCCACAGAACCGGTGAACCTCTCGATCAGCAGTTCGGATATCACCGAAGGCATAGGGACACCTCAATCTCTCACCTTTATGCCCAACACCGAGAGCTGGAACACGCCGCAGGTGATAACCGTGGCAGGCCTGCCCGATGACCTCAACGATGGCGATCAGCCTTACACCGTCACCATATCACCAGTCGCAAGCGCCGATCTCAAGTATAAAAATATAGACCCCAAAGAGATCTTATTGACCAACCTCGACGACATAACCCTGACGACGACCAACCTCGACGACATAACCCTGACTGACCTGACGCTCTCGAAAGGCACGTTGACGCCGACATTTGCCAGCGAAACAACGACTTATGAAGCCATGATCGGAAACGCCGTCGAGAGCCTCACAGTGACACCCACGGCGAGCGACACAGCCGCGACCATTGTCGTCAACGGCACGCCAATAAAAAGTGGCACGCCGAGCCAACCCATTGCATTGGCAATCGGTGCAAACACAATTGAGGTCATTCTGGCGAGCGCGATCTACACCTTGACAGTCACGCGCCAGGAGAACGGCGCACCCGCCGCGCCGCTCCTGGAGAACCAGACTGCGACAGTGGGCACGGCCTTCCAATATGCGTTCCCCGAAGTGAACGACCCGGATCCCAGCCAGACCGTGACCTATACGGCGGCACTGGAAGGCGGCGCGCCCCTGCCGACATGGCTGCGCTTCGATGCGGCCAATCGCGCATTTAGCGGCACGCCCGCTCGCAACGACGTGGGGGTGCATAGCATTGCGGTGACAGCGACAGATAACGGCATACCGTCAATGTCCGCCAGCATGACCTTCACACTTTCGGTGGTCGTGCCAGACCTGAATCCACACGTACTGACATTGGCCCTGGGCACCTTTGGACGAACCGTGGCTTCTAACGCAGTAAATGCAATAGAAGACCGCTTCACAACGCCCAGGTTAGAGGCATCTTATGCGACACTGGGCGGACAACCATTGACTCTGCGTGCAGACCACGGCGTCATCGGGCTGTTGCAAAGCCTGGCGAGATCGATGGGGCTCAACATCAACCTGCCGTTGGGACAGTTCGGAGCAGCATCCCGCATGCACAACCCATTCGACTATAAGCCGATTCAGTTCCACTCCCGCTCTGCCCGCGACATTCTCTCTCAGAGCCGCTTCGGCCTCCGGATGGGGCAAGAAAACGCAGAGAAGATATCGCCCTGGTCCTTGTGGGGACACGGCAGCACGAGCGGGTTCTCGAGTCGCACGGAGGATAACCTTGCACTGGACGGACGCGTCTTTTCTGGATACCTCGGAATTGACTATCGTTTCAACCCCTTGACGCTCGGCCTGGCCCTGTCTCACAGCACCGGAGAGATCGATTACACCGGCAGTGATGCAGGTGTAATGGACCTGAACCTCCTCAGCGTCATACCCTACATGCACTATTCAGCAGGCACGGGCCTGGATATATGGGGCCTGGGAGGCACCGGCCGGGGCAATGTGCAAATAACGGATCAATACAGCGAAGCGCAGACCGATATCGCAATGATCATGGCGGCGGTGGGCATGCGCAACGCGCTCGCAAAAGCGGGCGGTATCGATCTGTCTCTGAAAAGCGACGCCTTTGTCGTCAGCATAAACTCGGATGAACGGGAAAACCTGCCAGTCGCCCAAGCAGACGTGCAACGGGTTCGGTTCGCGCTACAAGGTGAGTCCAACCACCAGTCGGAGACCTCATCGCTGACCCCGCGCCTTGAGCTTGGTGGCCGGTGGGATGGGGGCAAAGCAGAAACGGGAATAGGTGCAGAAATAGGCGGTGGCCTGGGATATGTGCATACCCCCAGCGGGTGGGGTATAGAAGCACGCGGGCACTATCTCATAGCGCACCAGCAGGCCGACTTCAAAGATTGGAGTGCCAGAATAAGTCTGCGATTCGATCCGGGGATCAGAGATCGCGGTCTGCGCCTGGCCATATCGCCCGTATGGGGCAACCCCGTCAGCCGCACAAATGCCCTGTGGGATCCCACCCACCTGCTCGACACAGCCCATAGCAGCCAACGCCCTGTAGGCGATGTGCGCCCGCAGCAATTTGACATCGAAATCGGCTATGACCTGCCCACACACGGCAAAAACGGGGTGCTCGCCTCTTATGGTGGGTTGCGCACATCCGGTGCCAGCACAATGCACTACCGGCTGGGCAGCCGTCTGGAACTGGATCGGACGGTACACCTGAACATCGAAGCCGAGCATCGCAAACAGGCTGTTGGGCCTTCTGACTCTCGTATTATATTACAAGGGCAGATATACTGGTAAACTCTGCAACAAAAAGAACCGGGCACATCACACAGATGTACCCGGTTCTTTTGTATTACCCCATCTACTCACCCTTCAAAAAACCCCGCAACACCGTATGCAAAATCCCCCCATTGCGATAATAATCGATCTCCACCGGCGTATCGATACGCACCGTCGCAGAAAACGACTTCACATTCCCATCCTCATCCCTCGCCGTCACCGTTACATCTTGCAAAGGCTGCAAATCATCGCTCAGACCCGTAATATCGTACACCTCTCGCCCCGTAAGCCCCAGCGACTCGGCATTCTCGCCATCCACAAACTCCAGCGGCAACACCCCCATACCCACCAGATTGCTGCGGTGAATGCGTTCAAAACTCTCCACAAGCACCGCGCGCACGCCCAAAAGTAACGGACCCTTAGCCGCCCAATCGCGCGACGACCCCGAACCGTACTCCGCCCCCGCGATCACAATCGACGGCACGCCCTCATCCACATACCGCATCGCCGCATCGTAAATACTCATCTGCTTATCCGAAGGCAGATGCACCGTCACACCGCCCTCTGTACCTGGCGCCAGCGAATTGCGAATGCGAATATTCGCAAACGTACCCCGCATCATCACCTCGTGATTGCCCCGCCGCGAACCATAAGAATTGAAATCCTTTGGCTCAACCCCTCGAGCAATCAAAAACTGCCCCGCCGGACTATCCACCGCAATCGAACCCGCCGGAGAAATGTGATCCGTCGTCACCGAATCGCCCAATCGCGCCAGCACCCGCGCACCCGTAATATCCGAAATCGCGTCTAACTCCGACGACAAATCCACAAAAAACGGCGGCTCCTGCACATAAGTACTCTCCACCTGCCACCCATAGAGATCCCCCTCTTGCCCGCCAACCGCATTCCACATCTCATTGCCCTCAAACACATTGCCATAGCGCGCCTCAAACATATCTGGCTTGAGCGTCCGTGCAATCGTATCGCCAATCTCATCCTGACCGGGCCAGACATCGCGCAAAAACACCGCATTGCCATCCCCATCCAGCCCTATCGGCTCCGCAGTCAAATCCAGATCCACCCGTCCCGCCAGAGCATACGCCACAACCAGCGGCGGCGACGCCAGATAATTCGCCTTCACATGCGGATGCACGCGACCTTCAAAATTGCGATTGCCACTCAACACCGCCGCCGCCACCAGATCCCCCTCGTGAATCGCGGCAACCACCGGATCGGGCAACGGCCCGCTATTTCCGATACACGTCGTACAACCATAACCCACCGTATGAAAACCCAACTGCTCCAAATACGGCGTCAAACCCGCCTGATCGAGATAATCCGACACCACGCGCGAACCCGGCGCCAGACTCGTCTTGACATGTGCGTGAACCTTCAACCCCTTCTCCACCGCCTTCTTCGCCAACAAACCAGCAGCCACCATCACGGAAGGATTGCTCGTATTGGTACAACTCGTAATCGCCGCAATCACCACCGCCCCGTGTCCGAGCTTCCCATTCATCCGCTTTTGAACCTCATCATCATCCAGCCCAAAACCACTATTGCCCACCGGTGCGCGCAACGCCCCTTCAAACGCATCCTTCATCTGCCCCAGTGCAATGCGATCCTGTGGCCGTTTTGGACCCGCCAAACTCGGCTCCACCGTACTCAAATCCAGTTCAAGCGTATCCGTAAACCGCGGCTCCGGCGTATCATCTGTTCGGAACAAACCCTGCTCCTTCGCGTACCGCTCAACCACATCCACCTCTTCCGCCGTGCGACCCGTGCGCGCCAAATAGCGCAACGTCTCATCATCCACCGGGAAAAACCCCATCGTCGCCCCGTATTCCGGCGCCATATTGGCAACCGTCGCGCGATCCGCCAGCCCAATACCCGTCAACCCCGTGCCGTAAAACTCGACAAACTTATCTACCACGCCTTTCTCGCGCAACATCTGAACCACCGTCAACGTCAAATCCGTCGCCGTCGTACCCTCGGGCAACCGCCCGTACAACTTGAACCCGACAACTTCTGGCGTCAGCATATAAATCGGCTGCCCCAGCATCACCGCCTCCGCCTCTATACCCCCCACACCCCAGCCCACCACACCCAGGGCATTAATCATCGTCGTATGTGAATCTGCCCCCACCAGACTATCGGGAAAAGCCACGCCATCGCGGGCAATAACCCCCTTCGCCAGATACTCGAGATTGACCTGATGCACAATACCCGTCAGCGGCGGCACCACCCTGAAACTCTCAAACGCATTGGCACCCCAGCGCAAAAACTCATACCGCTCCCGATTGCGATCAAATTCAATCTCTGCATTTCTCCGCAACGCATCCGAATTTGCAAAACTATCCACCTGCACCGAATGATCCACAACCAGATCCACCGGAATCAACGGCTCAACCCGACTTGCATCGCCCCCCATGCGCCCCATAGCCGAACGCAACGCCGCCAGATCCACCAGCGAAGGCACACCTGTAAAATCTTGCAACACAACCCGCGCGGGCTTAAACGGTATCTCTATCGGATTGGGATTGGCAGCATTCCAATTCGCCAGCGCCCCCACATCCTCCTCCCGAACCTGGTACCCATCCAAATTTCGCAGCGCCGCCTCGAGCAGCACCCGCACGGAAAACGGCAAACTCGACACCGCCCCAATGCCATCTGATTCCAACCGATCCAGCCGAAAAATCGCGAGATCACCCGCCATAGTAGAAAGTGTATCGCGCGAATTCAAAGGATTATGCGTTTGACTCATAAACTGATTCCTCTTTTGATGTTATTCATTTACTTTTTGTGCGAGCATAAAAAATACCACAACAACCCATATTTTCAAACCCTTTTTGTACGCTTCGCACTTGATTGGATTGGGAAGAATATATATTTTCTTTCGCTGATCGCTGGGACGGCACAGGGGCCGTCCCCTACATTTACAAACACTGGATCGCGGCTAACATCATGCCGCGATGACGCATGCCTCGCCCCTACAATCGGGCAACCACAAGGGTTGCCCCTACAATAATCATGCCGCCATGACAGATGGGCGGGTTGCGAGCGGGGTACAACTGGCTGTCTCTCAGGCCAGTTCAACCCGCCCCTACAAATGATAACGACCATGACCAACCAACGCTTTGTCGCACTCATCATCCTCGACGGCTGGGGTTTAAACCCGCGCCGGGACCACAACGCCGTAGCCCTTGCCAGCACCCCGACAATGGATCGCATCTGGGCCAATTGTGCTCACACCACCCTCGACACCTCTGGACGCGCGGTCGGACTACCCGACGGACTCATGGGCAACTCCGAAGTCGGCCACCTCAACCTCGGTGCGGGACGCACCGTCATGCAAGCCATGACCCAGATCGACGACCGCGTGCGAGACGGCAGCCTGTACAAAAACGAAGCCTTAATTGCCGCCATAGACCGCATCAAAAATCACAACCGCAACCTCCACCTCATCGGCCTCGTCTCTGACGGCGGCGTACACTCCTGGCCCAGTCATTACGAGGGCCTCATCAAAATGGCAGCCGAGCGGGGCCTCCCCTCAGATCGCCTCTTCATCCACGCCTTCACAGACGGACGCGACACACCGCCCCAAAGCGCAATCCACCGCATGCGCGAACTCCTCGCCATGTTCAAAACCCATGGCATTGGCCGCGTCGCATCCATATCCGGGCGGTATTACGCCATGGACCGCGACCACCGCTGGGAACGCACCCAAATAGCCTACGACCTCCTCACACAGGGCAAAGGCATCACAGAAACCGACCCCATCACAGCCATACAAAACGCCTACAACCGCGGCGAAACCGACGAATTCATCAAACCCATCGCCATCGCCAGCAACCCCACCATAAAAGACGGGGACAGCGTCATCTTCTTCAACTTTCGCGGCGACAGACCACGGCAACTCACCCGCGCCTTTACACTCAAAAACTTCGACGGCTTTCAACGCCACACCTGGCCCAACACCCACTTCACCACCCTCACCCGATACGAAGCCGACGTACCCGTCACCGGCATCGCCTACCCCCCTGAAACCCTCTCGCAAAACATGCCCAACATCTGCGGATCGGTCATCGCCCGGGCAAACAAACGACAACTACGCATCGCAGAAACAGAAAAATACGCCCACGTCACCTTCTTCTTCAACGGCCAACGGGAAACCCCCTTTGACGGAGAAGAACGCATCCTCGTACCATCGCCCAAAGACGTCCCCACCTACGACCACAAACCCGAAATGAGCGCACCTGAAATCGCAGACCGATTCACAGAAGCCATCGCATCCGACCAATACGACGCCGCAATATGCAACTTCGCCAACCCCGACATGGTCGGCCACACCGGCATCCTCGAAGCCGCCATACAGGCCGTCACCACCGTTGACACATGCCTGGACCGCGTCCTCAAAGCCATAGAAAACGCAAACGGCGCAGCCATCGTCACCGCCGACCACGGCAACGCCGAACAAATGATCCACTACGACACCGGCGAACCCCACACCGCACACACCACCAACCCCGTACCCTTCGTACTCGTTGACCCCACCTACAGGGGAAAACTCCGCGCTGGCGGCACCTTGCGCGACGTCGCCCCCACCCTGCTCTCCCTCCTCAACCTGTCAAAACCCGATGAAATGACTGGAAGTGATCTACGAAAATAACCGATTAACCACCTTCATATTCCTCCCATACCGGAATCGTCCCAGCAGTTGAACCATCTTTCACCAGAAGCTGTTCGCCATCTGTAAAACCTTCCGGGCGACCGACCAGCTCCCCAATAAGACGGGACCGCCACATCGCGATCTCATCCGCCCATCCTGGATCATCCGCCAGATTGGTCATCTCGCACGGATCATTTTCCACATCGAAAAACAGCTCCCGCCCCTGCCCTGGCAAATACGCGAACTTGCGCTTCCCATCCGTCACATATTGCATCCCGCTATTCGACGTAGGCACACTCGCGCACTCGCCGTGTACATAATCTCGCCACGCCGCTTGTGAATCGCGAATAATCGGCAAAACACTCTCCCCATCCACCGTATCCGGAATCGGAACCCCCACCGCATCGAGCAACGTCGGCATAATATCCATCAACTCAACCGGACGCTCGATCACCTGCTCTTGCGGCAACCCCAAACTATTGGGAAAATTCATCAACAACGGAACGCGCGCAGACGGCTCAAAAGGATTGCGCTTTCGCAGCCACTGATGATCGCCGAGCATCTCCCCGTGATCAGAAGCAAACACCACAATCGTATTGTCCGGCAACACGCGACCACTCACCAGACGCGCAATCTGGTGGTCAATATGTTCGACACACCCGTAATAACCCGCGCGCGTCGCCTTCATAACCGGAGGATCCAGACACAACCGCCAGCACTCCGGCTGCAACCCGCGCACGGGACCATCGAAAACCCGCGCCCAATCCCCCACATACGGCTCTGGCAAATCCATCGCCATATACTTATCAAAATAATGTGCGGGCGGCGTAACCGGCTGGTGCGGATGAATAAAATTAACCGCCAAAAACCACGGCTGATCCCCCCTTTGCGAATCGATAAACTCCAGCCCCTTTTGCGTACACCAATTGGTAAAATGCAAATGCTCATCCAAATGCCACGGACGCCCTGGAAAACCATTGCTATACATCCCATGCGCATCGGAAGCCCGGTGCCACGCTGCACCATTCTCGCGCACATACTTCTGATAATCATTATCAACCCCCGAAATCGGACTATCCGCCCATTCTGCGGAATCAAACCCGAGTTCCCTCGCAGGCGGACCCCAGTGAGCCTTGCCCGAAAGATGGGTGCGATACCCCGCATCGCGCAAGACCCCGGGCAAAGTCGGCCACGGCAGCGGTGCCTGGGCATTTTGAAGCGCACCGTGATTGCTCGGCTTGCGCCCCGTAATCACCGTACGACGCGCCGGCACACACACCGGACAAGCCGAATAAGCGTGGCGAAAACGCACCCCCGACGCAGCCATATAGTCCAGATTCGGCGTCTGCAACACGGGATGGCCCTCAATCCCCAGGCAATCGCCGCGCTGCTGATCCGTCATAATAAGTAAAATATTGGGTCTCTTATCCGGCATTGTAATCTCCTTATAGTGAAACACGTTGTCAATTGATATGATCTGCAAAAGCGAATTCAACACGAGGGGGTAATGTTTTTACAAAAGCCTGTAACTTTGCCACAATTTCAATATAGGCACTCCGGTTCATTGCATAAAATGAGACCGTACCAGAAGCGGGGGTTATCGGCCTCTTTCCCAAATGCAACTCTCCTATTTTGATCCAATCATCGGGCAGAGTGTTAAACCACGGTTCATAAATCATAGCCAACTCAACATCCCTTGATTTTGCCAACGCATTCAGCCATTCTGAACCTCGATTGCTCTTTCTGTGTACAAGTGCCTCTCGAGATGCCAGACCCCACAAATCCAGCACATAATTGTCGTTCTTATAAGACACATACCCCAAATCATTCACAGCCACCGGCTTCTTGTGGTAATGAACGGCAAAACGGTGCATCTGATAGTGCTGCTCATATATATTATTGGCAGCAATTGGCAAAAAAAATAAATCGCTAATATAGCGCGGGCTGGTGACAATCACAAAACCGATAGCTACGATGATCACCTTAATCAAATGACTATGCCTGCTGTCTCCCTCCAAAAGTTTTGTCAGAAGATTGCCCAGCAAATAAAAAAATATTAACAACGAAAATGACCATATATAAACTTCGTACCTGTTATACCAGCCATAGCGTCCCGCGAGTAAATGTATAACCAGTGCAAACAGAGTGACAACCGCTAATAAGTGTGTTTTATTCTTTTCCTTACAAAACAAAACATAACACAAAAGCCCCAATCCCCCCAGAGACAGCAAAACGCCTTTTATCTCAGTGAGACTGTACTTTAAATGACCGACAAACGAATAGAGCTTTCCGCCACTCGCCACAACGGATGATTTGAGCACAACTGACGCAGGCAATGGACTCAGACCCAATTGGGTGAGAAAAATCGAAAACCCACCGACGAGGACGACAATAAACAACAAAACAGACGTTGCTCTTTTGTAATATTTGCACACAAAGAGATAACTGAGCGCTGCGAGTGCAATCGCTGTATTTTCATAACGAATCAGAGGTGCAGCCGCTAATGCAACCAAAAACCACGGTTCTACTTTGTTTTTTTTGCCTTCAACAATCAACCCCAAAGCCACTGCTGTAACGAGCAAGAGTTGCAGTGAGTGTTCCATGCCCGTAAAAATCAGCCCGATTGTATTTGTCCCCAGGATAAGTAATATTAACAACAAAGATATAAAAATCGCTTTGATGCGCTCGTCGCTGATCCTGAATGACAAATTCAAAATTTGAAAAAAAACAAACACCGTCAGCATCGCAGAAGCACTATTGACCAGCAGGGGAAAACACTCGAAAGAAGCAAAAGGAGCGATAAGAAACGGCCATAAAATGCTGGATGATGGCGCAGAAAATTCGCCTGAATTAACGCCATAATGTCCCTCTTTTATCTGTTCTGCCAGAGCCATGTGAATGTACGGATCATCGAGCGTATAGACAAAAAAACCATTATTGAGTCGCAATATTGCGATCATTTCGACGAGTATTGCGAAAAACAAAAACCCAAAGCCAATAAACAATGGCATTTTGGGTTTGTCATCCGGCATCGCAATCTCCTTTTATCACTTCTGAAAATGATACATACAAATCGCGGCGGCGGCAGACACATTCAGAGACCCGATTGCACCGCGAGGGACAATGCGGCATAACTCATCGCACTTATCGCGCGTAAGGCGTCTCATACCGCTCTCCTCATTCCCCAGCACCAGAAGCCAGGAACGATCTGCCGAAAACGCGCTCAAATCCTTCTCCGCATGCTCAGAAGTCCCCAAAACCCACAACCCCGCATCCTTCGCCACATCCAACGCCCGGCTCAGATTCGTCTGAACAGAAAACGGAACATACTCGACACCCCCCGAAGCAACATCGTACACCGCGCCCGTCATCGAAGCGGAACGATCTCGGGTAAGCAAAACACCGCGCACCCCAAAAAAAGCCGCAGAGCGAAAAATCGCCCCCAGATTTTGCGGATCCTGCACCGTATCCAGCGCCAAAAAAAGACCCGCATTATCGGCAAACAGATCCGCGAGATTACAACCCGGATGTTCTTTAACCGCAGCTTCAGCGTCTCCTCCACGAGACCGACCCTGCCGCGCAGCCCCCTGTTCTCCCCGCCCAAAAAACACGCGCACACCGACCTCCTCTGCCCGCTCCCGCACAGTTTCCCACGCGCCACCGCCCTGTTTGGCAGGCAATCGAATCTCGAAAACATCCTGCGGACGCTTTTTCAGCACAGCCAGAATACTGTGCGGATTTTTGAGATAAATCGGCATATTGTCTCTATTTGCTCTCAAATTTATCGACTCGCGGCACGCGCTTTTCCAACTCAATCTGCGACGTGACGGACTTTGTTCCAGCGCCGTAAAAAAAAACCAGATGCCCACCCGTATATCCCGCCGCGCACACCAGACCCGCGGTAACAAGACCGAAAACGAGATACACATAGCGAACAAACCCGACAAATTTCTTTCTCAAAACAAAATGCGTGCGCACCAGCACCAGAGCAACAGCTATAAACGTCGTAACCGTACCCAGCGTATCGTGATCCTCTAAATCTGCGGCAATACCATTGATATGTTGTGCAACCTCCGCAGCACTATCCCCGGTAAGCGCGACTGGAATCGCGGTCAAAGCACCGAGCGAAAAGAGCAAAAACCCCACTCTCACAAAAAAATCGCGATGACGCAATATGCCAATCGCATCGCAAACAACGCCAACGATCAGCAATGCAATGGGAAAATGTGCAACAAGAGGGTGGATATCCATAACAAAAAAAAACTATTTCAATCTCGTGAGAAATCCATTACAATGGGCGGATTAAGATATAAACAAACAAGACCCGCGACAAGGAAGGTTTTATGACAGAACGACCAAACATCTTATTTATGCACTCGCACAACACGGGAACCTATATTGAACCCTATGGACACGCCGTACCAACGCCGCATCTACAGCGATTGGCAGAACAAGGCGTACTATTTCGGCGGGCGTATGCCACAGCCCCCACCTGTTCGCCCAGCAGAGCCAGCTTCTTAACCGGCATGTACCCCCATACATGTGGCATGACAGGACTTGCACACCGCGGCTTTGCCATGACGAATTACGACTGGCATGCCGCCCGCATCTTTAAAACAAATGGCTACTTCACCGCAACCGCTGGCGTAGAACACACCGCGCCGGACCTGGACACAATTGGATATGACGAAATCCTCTCCGGACTGGACACAAATTACCCCGGACAGCCCAAATGGATCGAACCCGCCGATGCCGTCGTAGATTTCATAAAAAACGCACCCCAACAACCCTTCTTCCTCAACCTCGGCCTAAACGAAACACACCGACCATTTCACAGTGCCGAACCCGACAAATACCCCGCAGAACGCGAACAATACTGCACCCCACCTCGTCCCCTGCCCGACACACCGGAAACCCGGTCAGACACAGCCGACTACAAAGCCTCTGCGCGCATCATGGACAACCACTACGGCAACGTACTCGCAGCACTCGAAGAAACCGGCCTATCCGACAACACCCTCGTATTCTGCTTTGCCGACCACGGCCTGCAATTTCCGCGCAACATGTGCAACCTGACAGACCACGGCATCGGCGTGTACCTCATCATACGCGGACCGGGCGGATTTGAAGGCGGAAAAGTCATAAACGCGATGGTCAGCTTAATGGACCTATTACCCACTGCATATCGCGCTTCCGGCATTGAAATACCCGACCACGTACAGGGAAAACCGCTACACCCCCTGATAAATGAAGACCGCCATCGGGAAGAAATCTTTTCAGAAGTCACGTATCACGCCGCGTACGAACCCATGCGCAGCATCCGCACGGCGCGATACAAATATATTCGGCGATACGACAACCGCGACAAACTCGTATTGCCCAACGTCGATGACACACCCACAAAAGCGTTCTTACTCGAACAAAACTGGGAAAAATTGCCGCGCGACCAGGAAATGTTGTACGACCTCATATTCGACCCCGATGAAACGCACAACATCATCGACCGGGAAGACATGGCACCTGTGCGGAAGGACCTGAGCCATCGATTGCACGCATGGATGGAAGAAACGAATGACCCCCTCTTGCCAGATGGGTACATCGCCGCACCGGGTGGCTCTCAGGTCAACAATTCCGACGGACGCTCGCCGAATGAGGAACCGGAGGTTATGGTGTAGGGGACCGGCCCCCGTGCCGTCCCGTAAGAACGCCGGACAACCACAGGGGGTTGTCCCTACAGGTAATGATCGTGTGTAATTGTAGGAGACGGCCCCCGTGCCGTGCCGACAGTCACCGGGCGACCACAGGGGGTCGCCCCTACAAAAAGGAGACACCCCATGAAAATGCAAGCATCACTACTCTATGAACCGGGAAGGCCGCTGGAAGTAGCGGACCTGGACCTGGAAGGACCGAAAGAAGACGAAGTCATGGTACGCATGACCGCCACTGGCGTATGTCACAGTTGTTTGCACGTCGTAGATGGCAGCTGGACCGGATTTCCCATGCCAATGGTATTGGGCGATGAAGGGGCTGGAATCGTCGAAGAAGTGGGACCCGGCGTTCGACACGTAAAACCCGGCGACCACGTCATCCTATCCTGGGCATCGACATGCGGGCGCTGTCACTACTGCGCAACCGGACTATCGCACCTGTGTGAACGCATCCCACCGGGCAAAGGCGTATTAATGGACGGCACATCCAGAATGAAAATAAAAGGCCAAACCGTGTACCATTACGGACCCGCGTGTAGCTACGCCTCATACTCCGTCATGCCCGCCTCCTGTGCCGTCCCCATCCGGGAAGACATGCCCCTCGAAGTAGCCGCCTTAATCGGCTGCTCGGTCATGACCGGCGTAGGCTCCGTCATCAACACAGCAGCCGTAACGCCCGGAGCGAGCATGGCCGTATTCGGCACCGGGGGAATTGGCCTCAACGTCATACAGGGCGGAACCCTGGTACAGGCACACCCCATCATAGCAGTCGATATCAACCCCGCCAAACTGGAATACGCGAAATCCTTTGGCGCGACACACACCATAGACGCCAGCAAAGAAAATCCGGTCGAAGCCATAAAAGACCTCACCGGACGCGGCGCGGATTATTCATTTGTCGCAGTCGGCAACGCGCAAGTCATCAATCAAGCCTGGGACTGTCTCGCATCCAGGGGCCAGTGCTTGCTCATCGGCCTGCCTCCCACCGGTTCCACCGTCACATTTGACACCGGCAGCCTCCAGTCCAACGAACGCATCCTGCGCGGCTGTAGGTATGGAAGTGCGAGAATCTATGACGACTTTCCGCGCATGGTAGAACTCTACCTCGCTGGAAAACTAAAAATCGACGAACTCGTAACCCGGCGATTCGACCTCGAAGGCGCAAACGAAGCATTTGACGCCCTGGCCGCTGGAGAAGTCGCGCGAGGCCTGATCGTCTTCTAAATCAAAGACTATCCACAGGACTCGAAGCGGAAAAAATAGTGGTAATAGCGCGTTGTGAGAGCGTATCTGAAAACGAAACCCGGGGAGAATCGGTCCGGCTCGTATCCATAACAGCACCTGGGGACGTGGAAGGTTGTGCCGTCACAGGATCGGGCTGCGAATTGCGGATACCCAAAACAGCAAACAGAACAATCCCCATCGCAAAAGCCATCTGATAAACGGGCCAGCGCACCGAGAACCTGAAAGAACGCAACACATTGAACCCACCGCGATCTCGCGCAGACATCCGGGCAACAACAGCATTGCGAATCGCCGGATCGGGTTCAAGACCGCCGGACCTGGGAACCGCAAGCGCCTGACTCAACATCCCATCCACATTCTCTTTCTTTTTAAACGGAATAACCCGCTTCATATCCATCTCCTCATCCACACAGGGAATTTCGTCCCTGAAGTCTCTCTGCCAGCTTCTGCGTAACATGGTGCAGCCTCGATTTCACCGTCCCCTCCGGACACGCGAGAATCTCGCTAATCTCTCGAATACTGCGACACTCCTGATGCCGCAACAAAAACGTCGTGCGATGATCCACACTGAGCTTATCCAGCTCATCCATCAGCGCACTTAGAAAAGCCCGTTCATCGCACGCCTTTTCTATGGCATAAGCACCATCAACCCAGCCACAATGCATATCGATATCGGGATCATTAACCACAACCTTCCGCACACTCTGCTTGCGATACTCATTCTTGCACATATTGTGTGCAACCGTATAAAGCCAGGACGCAAACGCATTCCCCCGCTTAAAACGGGTGGGCTTCTCGACAATCTTCAAAAACAAATCCTGAAGAAAATCCTGCGCCTTCTCCTCGTCCCCTCCCAGCATGCGAAAAAAATAGTAAAGCAGGCGCTTGCTATATCGGGCATAGAGTTCGTCAAAAGCGGCCGCATCGCCCCGCTGAATGCGGGCCATGAGCTTTTCATCGGAAAGCGTGTGGTATTTTATCAGGAACATAAAAAACCAAACCATGCGTGATTTACTGCGCGTCTCTAACTATTGCATACACCTGTTGTGTCAAAAGGTTCAAACTTTTTTATTTTTTCAATGCGTAACATCAGCTTCTACGACAAACTCGACCTTACAGTTCACAATATGAAATAACGCGAACATTTGCCGAACAGATTTTCGATAATTGGTCTGATCCAGAAGACGGTAGTACTGCGCGGGCGAAGTGCCCAGCCGACGAATAATCTCACGGGTACTCAACGGCGACCTCTCGACAGCCTCCCGAACCCGACACGTCAACTCATAGAGCAACAAATCTGCCATATAGCCGGGATCGCGATTGTATTCGAGCACATGATCGATATGAACGGTCCCCTCATCCCCGGAAGCGAGCACATAGACAAACCCCTCATTGTCCAACTCCGGATCGACATAAACATTGACAACCCAGCATCCTTTTTGCGGTATTGGTCGCACAACCGCATAGGGAAACACATAGGTATTATTATACGTGTAAACCTCAAAAACCTTCTTCCGATTATTCGGCACAACTCTTCTAATTTTCAAAACGCACCTCTATCTTGCAATTCTCATATATATTTTATTCTCAAGTGTAACCATAAAAGGTTACATTTGTCAAGAGCGGGCAAAAAATTTGGGAATTACATATAATACACCCTAAGCATTATTCAGCGTAAAAAATGGGTTGCCTTACTTGACTAAAAGAGATATTCTTTCAAAGGAGAATAGCGGTAACTGGCCCATTTGAGCACTCAGAGCAAGAAATCCTCTAAATTTTTTATCCGCCACAAGAGGAGATTAACATGTCTGCAACTGCGGTGAAGCTACCAGAGAAAGAAGCTGCTTCTCGATTGCTTTATCATTGTTGGAGGGGTCGATTTGACGAAAAACATAAAGCGTTTAGCTTTCCTGGTATTACAGAAGGAATGAGTGAAAAAGTATTAAAAAACACTGAACAGCCGGTCAATACATTCCAAATTGATTTGCCATTAATTACTGGACAATGGCCTCTTGTTTTTGAAGAGTTTGTAGATGGATGGGTGGTGTACTTTAAGGATTTTCCGAGTATTATTGCGGATAGCGATGGTGGTAATATGGAAGATGCTTTGGACAATTTAGCAGAGGTTGTGCTTGACGATTTTCAAATCATGGAAGAATACAAAAACAACGTCTCTTTGTACCTGAAAAAACGACATAAATTCTTGAAAAAGGTTTTCAAAACATGAACTTGCAAGAGCATCGAAGAAAGGTGCTTGGAAAGCTCGGATTTGTTAAAAAAGGCGGAACGAAACATGAAAGATGGATACTTATGGATGATGAAGGAAAGCCACAGGTAACAACGCGTGTGAGTCGCAATAATCGCGATATTGGACCTACTCTCAGAAGGTTATTCTGCGGTGAACTGCACATCTCAACAAAACAATACACGGAAATTGCATCATGCAACATGTCGAAAACCGATTATTACAACCATCTGCTCAATAATGGAATTATATAACCTGTGTAGTGCGGAACACAAAAATCGGGCTTACCAACATAACAGGTAAGCCCGATTTTTTTATTTTTCTTGCTTTTCATGCCCTCGCCGACTTACTTTTCTCATCGTTGTTTTGATCTATACAAACCCCTCAATTAAACCGGAGGCACAATGGACCGAGTAAAACGTCGCGACTTCATGAAAAAAGCTGGCCTTGCCGGTGGTGCTGCACTACTGGCGGGCTGTGTATCCCCACAGGAAACCGGGGCACCTGCTGTACAAACGCGCAAAAAATACGAATGGAAAATGGTCACAACCTGGCCGCCGCACTTCCCCATCCTGGGAGAATCCGCTGAACACATCGCCAAATGGGCAGAAGAAATGTCCGAAGGCCAGCTCAAAATACAGGTCTATGGCGGCGGCGAACTCATCCCCCCCCTCGAAGGCTTTGACGCAGTAAGTGCGGGAACCGCGGAAATGTGTCACGGCGCCGCGTATTACTGGGCGGGAAAAGCGCAGGCAACCCAATTCTTTGCCTCTGTCCCCTTTGGCATGAACGCCCAACAAATGAACGCCTGGATCACCAGCGGCGGAGGCCTCGCCTTATGGGAAGAACTCTACGCCCCCTTTAACCTCATCCCCATCCCCGCAGGCAACAGCGGCGTACAAATGGGCGGCTGGTTCAACCGCGAAATCAACGCCGTAAGCGACTTACAGGGCCTCAAAATGCGCATCCCGGGCCTCGGCGGCAAAGTCATCTCCAAAGCTGGCGGATCCGCAATATTATCAGCCGGAGCAGAAATCTTCACCAACCTCGAACGCGGCGTCATCGACGCAACCGAATGGATCGGACCCTACCACGACACACTCATGGGCTTTTACAAAGCCGCCAAATACTATTACTATCCCGGCTGGCACGAACCCGGCACTGTCATAGAACTCATCATCAACAAATCCGCATATCAGACCCTGCCCAAAAACCTGCAAGACATTGTGCGAACCGCAGCCGCCCGCGCAAATGCCTGGGCACTATCGGAATTTGAAGCCAAAAACAATGCGCATCTGCAAACCCTCACAAAAGACCACAACGTCATACTAAAAAGATTCCCCGACGAAGTCCTCAACACACTTCAAAAATACGCCGGAGAAGTCGTAGATGAACTCGTCGCAGCCGATGCCATGAGCAAAAAAGTATATGAATCATTTGAAGCATTTCGCAAACAAATGAACGGCTGGGCGGCGATATCGGAAAAAATCTATTACGAGAACTTGAGTGCATGATCACACCAACCAAAATAAACACGGGCGGGCACAGGGGCCCGCCCCTACAGGATTAAAAATATCAACGTAGGGGACGGCCCCTGTGCCGTCCCGAAAATTTGTTTCATCCCCCCAAATACCTGGGCAGAGACGTCGCCATCTCGGGAAACGTAATCACGAGCGTCAGCCCAATAAGCTGAATAATAATAAACGGAATAATCCCCCGATAAATATGGCCCGTGCGGACCTCGGGCGGGGCGACCCCCTTCAGATAAAAAAGTGAAAAACCAAAAGGCGGGGTCAAAAAAGACGTCTGCAAATTCATCGCAATCAGAATACCCAACCACAGAAGATCCACCCCCAACGCCACAAAAATAGGCGCCACAACCGGAACAATAATAAACGTAATCTCGATAAAATCGATAAAAAACCCCGCCACAAAAATCATAACCATCACAAGCGCGAGAAACGCGCCCGGACTCATATTCGTCGAAAGAATCAAATTCGTCAAATACGCATCCCCGTGCATACCGCGAAACACCAGACCAAACGCCGTAGCACCCACCAGAATAATAAAAACCATACACGTCAGATGGGTCGTCTCCACCATCACCGACTTCAGCGTCGCAAAAGAAAACTTCTTTTGCAACACCGTCAAAAGCGTCGCGCCAAACGCACCCACGGCCGCCGCCTCGGTAGGTGAAGCAATCCCCGCAAAAATAGAACCCAGCACCGCAACAAAGAGAACAGCCGGCAGAACAAACGCCTGAAAAACGCGCTTCACCATCGCCCTGCCGTAAAACTGCGCGAGTTCTTCCTCTGGCATCGCCGGTGCCCATTCGGACTTAAAAATCGCGATCAAAACAAGATAAACCGCATAGAGCAATACCAGAACAAAACCCGGCACCACAGCACCCACAAACATATCCCAAATCGAAACATTCAGCACACTACCCAACAGCACCAGCACAATACTCGGCGGAATAATCTGCCCCAAAGTACCCGACGCCGAAATCGTCCCCGTCGCCACCTCCGCACGGTATCCCCGCTTCAGCATCGTTGGCAAACTCAGCAACCCCATCGTAACCACAGTCGCGCCCACAATACCCGTAGAAGCCCCGAACAGCGCCCCCACAGCAACCACAGAAATCGCCAGCCCCCCGCGCAAATGACCAAAAAGCAACGCCATTGTCTCCAACAAATTCTCAGCCAAACCGGACTTCTCCAGCATCACCCCCATAAACACAAACAAAGGCACGGCAATCAGCACATAATTCGTCATCACACCCCAGATACGCAGAGGCAAAAGATTGAAAAAAGCGGGACCAAACGTAAAATAGCCTAAAATAAAAGAAACACCACCGAGCGTAAACGCAACCGGAAAACCGAGCAAAAGCAAAAGAAAAAGAACGCCAAACAGAATCAAGGGCATCGCCTCAATCATCCATCCACCTCCTCATTGTGCCCCAGGACGGAGAGCAAAGACCGACACGCCAGACTTAGTCCCTGTAGCAAAAGCAGAACAAAACCGAAAGGAATAGCCGCCTTGAGCACCCATCGAGCGGGCAGCCCCCCCGGATTGGGTGATGTCTCCCCAATGTGAAAAGCACTAACCACAAAATACTGTGAACTCACAATCACAATAATGCAAAAAGGAATCAAAAACAGAACGCTACCAACCAGATTCACCCACGCCTTCTTACGAGCGGAAAACCGGCTATAGAACACATCCACGCGCACGTGTTGATCGTGCTTGAGCGAATACGCCGCACCCAAAAGAAAAATAAGCCCGAACAAATGCCATTCCAACTCCTGAACAGCCACCAGGCTATTCTTCAACAAATAGCGGGTAAAAACATCGTAACACACCACCGCCACCAGCACAGCGGTAAGCCACGAGACAACACGCCCAACGCGCTCATTTAAACCATCGACAAATCGGATATATATTCTTAAAACCTGCAAAATGTTCTCCTGAAAAAATGGACTACACAATATAAACAATAATCCGCATAGCAGGCGACAAAACATGACCCTTGATATGGAATCATTTTTTGTGTAAATTTAATTTGGCATTTTAAATTTACACAAAAAACGCGCTTATGAATTATCGTCCTCGACAAATTGAACCCGTCCTGTCCGACTATCTCAATGCATTCCCTGTGGTCGGCATCACAGGACCTCGGCAATCTGGAAAATCCACGCTCCTCCAGCAGGTACTGCGCGATGCTTACACATACGTCACCTTTGACGACATAAGACAACTGGCGTTATTTGAAGACGACCCCGAAAAATTTATGCAAATGTATCACCACCGCGTTATATTTGACGAAGTTCAAAAAGCCCCCGAACTATTCAACCACATCAAGCTCGCCGTTGATCGAGACCGCAACACCTATGGCAAATTTGTGCTCACCGGATCCAGCCAATTTTTGCTCATGCAAAATGTAGCGGACAGTTTGGCAGGGCGCATTGGTCTATTATCACTTCTCCCCTTTGATCATCGGGAATTGCCCAAAGCACTTTGTGAAACAGCGATATGGCGAGGCTGTTATCCCGAACTGGTCACGCGCCATTATCGCAATGCCGACGACTGGTATGCCTCCTATATCGAAACCTACCTTGCACGCGATGTGCGGGACGTGGCACAAATTGGCAATCTGCGCGATTTTCGGAACTTGATCCAGTTACTCGCGGCAAATACGGCCCAGTTTCTCAATATGTCTCGCCTCGCCAGTGACCTCGGCGTAACAATGCCCACGATCAAACGGTGGATTTCCATATTAGAAATGTCTTATGTCATCTTTCTCTTACCCCCTTATTTTCGGAACTTCGGCAAACGGGTTATCAAACGCCCAAAAATATATTTTTACGACACGGGATTGGTGTCCGCCCTTACGGGCATCCGGACTGAAGAAATGTATGACCGCGGACCGATGGCTGGTGCGCTCTTTGAAAATTACATCCTATCTCAAATACTCAAGCACCACAAACACACCAACCAACGTGCCGAACTTTATTTTTACCGAACCAGTCATGGGGTAGAAATCGATCTCGTTATTGACACGGGACAAACCCGTCATTTTGTCGAAATAAAAAAAACCGCGACCTTCCGACCTCGCCTGATAAAAACACTCAACACACTCGCTTCTCAGGCCGACACAGCGACACTGATCTATCAGGGAGAATCACTACCCGATTACAGCAATATTCGCATTTGCAACTGGTCGAATTACCTCACCCACAAAAAGGAGTAACCGCATGCCAGAACAACCGAACATCCTGCTCTTCATCAGCGACCAACAGCGGACAGACACCTTGAAATGTTACGGCAACGACTGGATACAATCGCCGCATCAAGACGCATTGGCAGAACGCAGCTTCGTCTTTGAAAACACCTACGTCACACAGCCCGTATGCACCCCTGCGCGCGGCTCCTTAATGACGGGCCTCTACCCGCACAACCACGAATGCATGGTCAACCGGGACATCTTGCGCGACGAAATCCCATCCATCGCAGAAATGCTACCCGACACCTACCGAAAAGCCATGTTCGGCAAATGGCACCTCGGTGACGACTCCGTGAGACAGCACGGCTTTGACGAATGGATCAGCACAGAAGACGACCACCGCAACAAATACTCCCGCCCCGGCCTGCCCTTCAGCAGCTATTACTACTGGATGAAAGAACAGGGCATAGAACCCCAAAACAACAGCGCCACCGGAGAAATCATCTTCTCACCGCGCCAGCGATCTCAACTCCCCGCAGAATACCAGATGGGCACCTTCATCGCCAACCACTCCGAGCGATTCATCCGGGAAAACACAGACCGCCCCTGGCTCCTCGTATTCAGCACATTTGAGCCACACCCCCCAATGACCGGACCCTACGACGGCATGTACGACCCCGATGCCCTACCCGTAGGTCCCACCTTCATCAAAAAACCAGAAGGACACGCCCTGTTCAACCGCGCGCGTGCAGAACACTACCTCAGCAACAGGGTTGAAGGCCAGGACATGCGACAGGAACATTCCTGGCGAAAACTGCGGGCGCAATACTACGGCAACGTAAAAATCATCGACGACGCCATAGGCCGCATGGTACAGGCACTGGAAGAAACCGGACAAATGGAAAACACCATCTTTGCCGTCACCAGCGACCACGGCGAAATGGCGGGCGACCACGCCATGTTCGAAAAACGCGCATTCTACGAAGAATCTGCGCGCGTCCCCATGATCTTAAGCGTCCCGTGGCTCACCCAATCGCAAAAGCGCATCGACGGCGTCTTTGGACACGCGGACCTCATCGCCACCCTTGTGGAACTCGCCAACCAGCCACTATTAGAAACCCTCCCGGGCCGCCCGTGTGCCGACGTCTTAAACGGCGAAGCCGACCTGCGCGACCACACCGCATTCATGGAATGGAACGGCATTGGCGACCGCAACCTGGGCAACCCAAAAATCAACCTCATGGCCACCTTGCCCTGGCGCTGTGCCGTAACTGGAGACCGGTGGAAACTCAACTTATGTGCTGGCGACCAGTGCGAACTATTCGACCTGAACAACGACCCCTATGAAGAAACCAACCTCTATGACGACCCTGCGCACCGCGACCGGGCGCGGGAAATCGCAGCCCGCATTCGCCTGTGGCAACACGAAACAAACGACCACGCGCCCTTGCCGGGAATATGAGCGATCAGCGGTCAGCGATCAGCAGTCAGCAAAACAAGCGAGGTATTTGCCTTTGGGTGGTCGGGCGGGGGATTGAAAGCTGATAGCTGATAGCTCCTTTACAATTTGCCTTGCATATAAGTGAAGAATGGCTATATTGCACTTGTCCTTAATTCTTAATGAACTGGCCTGGACCAGTTGTACCCCGCTCCCTAATTTTTAATTCTCAAAAGGAACCCTGCCATGGACGACGCGGCACTGTTAAAACTGCTGGCGGCTGGGATTGGCGAAGACGTTGCTGCGACACAACTGAACATTTCTCCCCAACAGGTTAAAAGACGAATCAGAGAATATTTGCAAGCAGGCATCTTAAATTGCAATGGCGAACGCGAAACCATCAACTGGAAAGCCTTTGGCAAATGGAAAAAACTGGCACAAACTGTTGAAACCGAGCATTAAAAAAAGCAAAAACGGATTGATATAACAAGATGGGCAGTCGCATGTGTGCAACTGCCCATTTTTTATCTGAAAGCGTAAAAATGGGTAGATTGTGTACCTCCATACTCTTTCTTTTATCCTTCGCAACATCTGTTCCAGCAACACAAGTACAAATGGGCGTAGATGTATTCCTGGAAAACCACATCCATCTGGTAGTAGATGCACGGGTCGGACTGATCACCAACCGCACGGGACGCACAAAAACAGGCATCTCAACAATCGCCGCCCTTCAGCAGCATCCCGACGTAAATCTCGTCGCCCTATTTGCATTTGAACACGGAATCAAAGGACAAGAAAAAGCTGGCGAACACGTGCGCGACACGCAAATGGACAGCCTGCCCGTATATTCCCTCTACGGAAGCGGCCGCTCCCTGCAATCCGCACTGGACAAAATCGACGTTGTGATCTACGACATGCAGGACGTGGGCAGCAGAGCCTACACCTACATCTGGAGCCTGACCAAAATCATAAAAGCCGCGGGCGAACACAACAAACGCGTCATCGTCCTCGACCGTCCCAATCCCCTCGGCGGACTAACCGTAGATGGACCCATAAGCGAAAAAAAATGGCTATCCTTAGTCGCGGGCCTATATCCAGTACCCCGCGCGTATGGACTCACCGCAGGCGAACTCGCCCGATACCTCAACCGCGAACACCTGCTCGCCTGCTCCCTCACCGTCGTCCCCCTGGAAGGCTACCAGCGCAACACGCGCTGGCCGGACATCGGACGCGACTGGATCGAGCCATCGCCCAATATCCCATCGCCCGAATCTGCCATAACCTTTGCCGCAACCGGAACCATTGGCACATTGGGAACCTTGCACATCGGCATAGGAACCGACATGCCCTTTCAAATCGTCGGTGCGCCGTGGATAAACGCGGAAAAAACAGCCCGCGACCTGAACGCCCTGCAACTGCCCGGCATAGAATTTCAACCCATAATATTTGAACCCGACACATGGCTCTTTCGAAACAAAAAAGTACAGGCTATATTCCTGCACATAACAGACCCCATCGCCTTTCGCCCAACGCGCACAGAAATATCTATACTCGCCCATCTCGTGGCAACATATCCCGAATTCAAAATCCCAAAAGACCGGTATAAACGCTTTGACCAGGCCATGGGAACCAGCACCGTACGCAAAGCCCTCTTAAAAGGCGAAGGCGCGCGGGAAATATGGGAGCAGTGGGAGGTGGGACTGGAGAAATTCGCTACTGTGAGGGAAAAATACTTTTTGTATTAAAAAGGAGTACTCCATGCCCGGCGTCATATTCTGGGATGTCGATACCCAATACGACTTCATCATGCCCGACGGAAAACTCTACGTCACCGCATCGGAAAAACGCTTGCCAAACCTCAAAAAACTCACAGACTATGCCAGACAACGGGGCATCCCCATATTCGGATCGGTTGACAACCACCAGATGGCCGACCCTGAAATCTCCGACAACCCGGACTATCGAGAAACCTTTCCCCCCCACTGCATAGCTGGAACCTCTGGACAAAAAAAAGTACCTGAAACCCAACCGCAAAACCCCCTCTGGATCGACCCGGACGCCCCGGGCGACCTCATCAGCCAGGTACAAAAACACAGCGGTGAAATCATCTTTCGCAAACAGCGCTTTGACGTCTTCACCAACCCCAACGTCGAACCCGTACTCAACGCCGTCAAACCCGACCGCATCGTCCTTTACGGCGTAGCCCTCGACGTCTGCAACGCTTATGCAATCAACGGCTTCTTAAAACGCAACACAGCGCCCATACAGCTCGTCCTGGACGCCGCACAAGCCATCGACCCCGAACGCGGCGACCGCATGGTAGCCGAATGGCAACAACAGGGCGTTGAAATCGTATCAACGGATGAAATTGTCAACGCGTAACAAACGGGCGACCACGGGCGGTGTACAACTGGTCGCAGTCCAGACCAGTTCACGGTCGCCCCTACAACATACTGGATCGCGGCTTACACCCTGCCGCGATGACGGGCGAGGCATGCCTCGCCCCTACACACTTCAACCTTCACACTTCAACCTTCAACCTTCCCATGAACGTCTTCCTCCGCCTCGTCACCTATGTTCGCCCTTACCTGGGCCGCGTGTGCATCGGCATCGGCGCCACCCTCGTCATGATCGGCCTGGATGCCGCGCAACCCCTGCTCATGCGCGAAGTCATCGACAACATATTAACCCCCTACTTCTCAGAAGGGAATTATATTGGCAGCGACTTCTCCGACACAAAAATCGCAGCCGACTTCGACCGCCTCCAATTCTACGCCCTGCTCCTCCTCGGCGTCTATATCCTCCACACCATCTTCAGCTTCATCAACCGCTACTTACTCAACCGAACGGGTCAGGACATCCTCTTCAGCCTCCGCGTCCAGGTCTATGACCACCTCCAGCACCTGGGGCTGCGCTTTTACAACGACCGCAGCACTGGCGAACTCATGTCGCGCGTAACCGCCGACGTCGAATCCCTCCAATACACCGTCACAGACACCCTGGAACGCGTACTCGTCAATATCGCAACCATCGTCATCTACGGCAGCATCCTCTTTGGCCTCAGCTTTGAACTCGCCCTCATCACCCTGTTGCCCATGCCCATATACAGCATCCTCATCATCTTCTACAACCGCACCATACGCCCCTATTACACCATGGCGCGCGAACGCATAGCCGACATCAGCGCCCTATTGCAAGACAACCTCTCGGGCATCCGCGTCATCAAATGCTTTGCCCGCGAAGGCCACGAACTCTCTCGCTTCACCCAAAAATGCAAAGCCTTCCTCAACATCAGCATCACCATCATCAAAACCCGCGTCGCCTTCTTTCCCCTCACCCGATTCATCATCTCCATGGGGCCCCTCCTCGTCCTCCTCTTTGGCGGGCGACAAATCATCTCGGGCGACCTCACCATCGGCACCCTCTTCGCCTTTCAAAGCTTTCTCTGGCGCTTCTACGGCCCCGTAGAAAGCCTCACCCGCATCAACGACACCATCGTGCGCGCAGCCGCCTCAGCGCGTCGCATCTTTGAAATCCTGGACACCCAACCCGAAATAAAAGACACCCCCAACGCCCTCCCCTTTGACCGCCTGAACGGCCGCGTTGAATTTCAAAACGTCACCTTTGCCTACGAACACGGACCCCCTGTCCTCTATGGCGTATCCCTCATCGCACAACCCGGCCAACTCATCGGCCTCGTCGGACCCAGCGGCGCGGGCAAAACCACCATCATCAACCTCATCTGCCGCTTCTACGACCCCGACTCTGGCACCGTGTGCGTTGACGGTCATGACCTCAAAAACATGCAACGCGCATCCCTGCGCAGCCAAATCGGCATGGTCTTACAAGAACCATTCCTCTTCAACGGAACCATCCGCGAAAACATCGCTTATGGCAAACTCAACGCCACCGAAACCGACATCATCAACGCCGCCATGATGGCCAACGCCCACGACTTCGTCTGCGGATTCCCGGACGCTTATGATACCCACATTGGCGAACGGGGCGTGCGCTTATCCGGCGGCGAAAAACAGCGCATCTCCATAGCCCGCGCCATCCTCAACGACCCGCGCATCCTCATCCTGGACGAAGCCACATCTTCCGTTGATACCGAAACCGAAATGCTCATCCAAAACGCCCTCGAACGCCTCATGGAAGGCCGCACCACCTTTGCGATCGCCCACCGCTTATCCACCGTGCGCCGCGCCGACTGCCTCTACGTCATCGACCGCGGCAAAATCGTCGAATTCGGCACACACGCCCAGCTACTCGCCAGCGACGGCTTATACGCCCGCCTGTGCGACATGCAATTCGCGTTGGAAGAGGTGTAACATGGACATCATCACACAACAACTCATCCCCGAAACCATTGACATACGTCAAAACGGCGACAGCCTGTGCCTCTTTGCCGACGGAGAAGAACTGCACATCCATCACATCGTGCGGTGTTTCCCCTTTTCCACGCCCGACCAGTGGATCAGCCTCCGCGACCGGGAAGGAACCGAACTCGGCCTCTTGCCCACACTCGACGGATTAAACCCACAATCCCGGACACGCGTTGAAGAACACCTCAAAGACCGCTACGACATCCCAAAAATCCAGACCATACTCAACATCGAAAGCAGCAAAGAAGGCGGCACAGACTGGGACATCGACACCAATGCGGGTCCTATGAGCTTCACAATCCGCGGCGACCAGAACCTCAACCTCAACGCATTTCCCGAAATCGTATTCACCGACGCCATAACGCGCAAACGCTACAAAATCCTCGACTATACCAAACTCGACCGCGCCAGCCAAAAAATCGCCCGCGCGTACCTGCCCATGAGCTCTCGCCACTACTCCGGGCGCCGCGGCGGCAGGAGCAGGCGGTAAACATACGCAAAAAAAAAACGGGCGACCACAAGGGTCGCCCCTACATCTCACTTCCTACTTCCTACTTCCTACTTCCTACTTCTTTTCAACCCCATCATCTTCGACGCGATCTCGACCTCCTCGGAAAACGCCTCTGCCTCATCTTCGTACGTATTAAACGGATCGCGGAAACTCAAATGAAATTCATTTTCCAAATACACCGAATCCCAGTCCACAATATACCGCACCCGATTTTGCGACAACGTCCTCACCATCGCCGCCCGCGCCTTTGCCCGCGTATCAGCCGGAGGCGTCCCACAGGCCTCTTCAACGCGCTCATCCGTCAGCAACCGCTGCATCTTACCCTGCTGCACCAGATCAAAATACAACCCGCGATTGGGATCGATATTGTGATACTCCAAATCCAAACTCTGCAACCACGGATCGTTCCAACTCAAATTCTCCGACTCGCGAAACGCATCCAACAACCACTTCTTCGCCACCCAGTCCAGACGATCTGTCAACTGCATCGGATCGGACTCCAGATCATCAAGTGTGCGCTCCCACTCATCCAGCACCCAATCTGACTCCGCATCCAAACCCCTCAAATGGCGTTGCGACAAATCCAAATACGTGCGCTGTATATCAATAGCTGAAATAGACCGCCCATTCTGCCGGTCCAGAATCCACTTATGTGTGGGATCCCGCGAAATCTCTTTCAATGCCCACACCGGATCACCCAGCCCCACATCCTGAGGAAAAATTTTGCGCTCCAGGAGATTCAGCACCATCGCAGTCGTACCAATCTTCAGAGCCGTCGCATACTCCGACATATTCGAATCGCCCACCAAAAGGTGCAAACGGCGGTATTTGCTGTGATCGGCCAGCGGTTCATCTCGCGTATTAATAATCGCGCGAGAAAACTGAATCCACTGATAAATCTCTGTCACAATATGATCGGCACGCTGAGAAATCTGGAAAGAAACCGCATCCTCTGGATCGGCGACATCTCGCACATTTTGCCCATAATAATAAAAACTATCATCATAACTGCCCACGCGACCTGCACCGCAAAAAATTTGGCGCGTCACCAAAAACGGCAACAACGCGGGAATAACAACCGTTGAAAACGGCACATTGCGCCTGACCAGATAATTTTCATGACAGCCAAACGTCGCACCCGTATAATGATCGATATTATTCTTCAAAAACGCCGCTTCCTTAGCCAACCCCAGCGCGTGCAATGCCCGATGCAAAATGAGATCCCCAGCCCGATCAAAAGCCACAATATCCCACAACCCCATACACTCCGGCGTGGCGTATTCCAGATGCCCCATATCGATATAAACCCGCCCCGCATTAAACAAAAAACCCCCATTGCCCGGGGGTTCATCCCGTCCGCGATAGTGGATATCCACAATCCCTATTCGGTCAACGTGAAAAATGTGATCCTTAACCTTCACCGAAATCGTATCTGGACTCACAAAACCCTCGTGCTCGGGCGCCAAACACCCATACTCGGTTTCTATGCCAAAAATGCGATCTCTCATGGGGCCTCCTTTGTACGGGCAGGTTTGAAACCTACCTCTACCAGCGCGGGCGCAATTTCTTCTGCATCGACATTGCGATACTTGTTTTTACCCAACTGCGACCGCCCCAGCACCACCGCCTCCACCTCCATATCCACCAACGCCGTCTCAAGCACATCAGTCACATCGACTTCCCCGGCCACCTGCTCCAACGCGTCCGCATCTGTAGGCACCTCTTCCATCTTCCCAATCCATCGCCCGATTGCCCAGGCGCGAAGCGCAACACCTGCGGCATCTGATAAGGACAACGCCCCCGTATCCAAACCCGACAACTCGCGCACCATCATCACATCCGCCTCCACAACGCCCCCCACAGCAGCCCATTTCTCGTGCCGGTAAAACGCGCCATCGTAATCCACCGTATAAAAAATCTGCGCCCCCTCCTGCCCATCTATCTCCGCCAGAAGCACCCGCGCCAAAAACGGAGACCGCACCACATCGTCAAACCCCGCCTTCATCGCAGGACCCAGACCAAAATACACAATTTGACGCAACGTCACATCGTCCTCTGAATAATTAAACCCAATCGAATGCGCCATATCAATCGCAGCCTGCCTGAGCTTCTCGATATCCGTCGAATGTCCAATCGCCGCAAGCCCGATACAGTCGTACACCTCAAACACCTTTTGCTGACTCTGCGACAGCGTCAGCAACAAAATCCCATCCTCGTACCCAACACCCACAACCGGACTCCCCGTCCGAATCTGATCTTCAATATACTCGCGCCGATTCGCAACCGCCTCTGCCCAGCGATACGGCTCATCTGACAACATCATGCGCGTCCCGCCTCCTCCCCATCCACATATTGAACATAGAGCTGCCGCAACTCCTCGGTCTCGATCTCCGCCAGACCCGACGCCGTAATCGTCTTCACCGACGGAAAAATATCAGCCGACCGCTCGTATCGCCCCGTCGCCGAATCGTATTCCGACGCCGTATCCAGAAGCTGAAGCGCGTGCCCGATTGCCGAATCGCGATCCATCTCCACAAACCGCCGACCGCCCCAGCGATTCAAATAATACATCGCCCCGCGAATCGCAGGCGACCCCGACCCCGTCGTCGTAAAATCGGCACTCTCGAACTGCGCCCCCAGCGCATCGTAAAAATAAATTTTACCCCGCGCATCTGCCTGATCATACGTCGCAAAAATGGGAATCACAGCGCCAATACCCTGCATCGCCATCGGCAAATTATCCTTGATCAACAGCGACAACCGGCGCAACTTCGCCTGCAAACTCATCTCCTGAAGCAAACGGCGGCGATAATACTGAAACGCATGCTCCAGAATCCGCGCGATCTCAAACGCAATAGAAGGCGACCCCGAAATTGCCATCACCGAATACGCATCCAGATCAATCACCTTATCCGCGCGATCGTAAAGCACCATATTGCCCGCTGTAGCGCGACGGTCTCCTGCAACGAGCACCCCATCGGCATATTGAAATGCCAGAATCGTCGTCGCATCCGTCGGCTCAAAAGGCAAATCGCGCTCGGCCTGAACATCGCCCAAATTCTCACCCGGGAACCGGTAGCCCGTCTGCCGCAGCAAATCGACAAAATCCCCACCCGATTGCATGGGCTACTCGCCTGTACGCTGGCGATAACGCCGCGCCTGATTGGGATCAACGCGCCGCATGCGCCGCAGCAAATCGCGCGTATCTGGCCGCTCCACCTTCGGGCGCGCAGGACCGCCATCGCCATCATCGCCCGGACCAGGTCCTCCCGGATCGACCGGCTTCGTCCGTCGTTCAAACTGTAAGACCTTATCCATATACGGCCTCCTTTATGAAAATATCTTTCCTATATGCGGGCGGGCACAGGGGCCCGCCCCTACAAATCACAATACCATCGTAGGGGACGGCCCCTGTGCCGTCCCGGATGTCCACCTGCGGGTATTACGAATCCACCTTATCCAACGCAGCTAAAAAACTCTCCAACGTCTCCGAACGATCAAGTACCTCATTATAACGCTCTACTCGCTCTTCATCCACCAATAACTTCATATCCACCGCATGCTGGCGACCATTGCGCTTAAACACAATGCGATCCCAGTTAATCGACGACACATAATCGCCGAACTTCTCCAAACTGCGCCCCCGAAAATACGCCCGCGTACCCGAAGGGGGTTCCGACATCGCCGCAGCCACCTCATCATCGCCCACCAGACGCACCATCTGCCCCTGCGACTCCAGCAAATAATACAACCCCGCATCCCGATCCACATTGCTATACTCCAGATCCTGACTCTGCATCCAGAACAAATCATCGGGATTATCCCACGCCAGATTCTCCTCCTCGCAAAAACTATCGATCAACCACTTCTTCGTCACCCAATCGCACACCCCCACCAGATCCATTGGATCGCAGCGCAACTTCTCCAACACATCGGCCCACGCCGACAACACCCAATCCGTCTCTCGATCCCGCCCGGCAAACTCGCGCCGTGCCAAATTCAAAAACGCATCCTGAATCTCAACTGCGGGAACGAGGCGATGGCCGGGACCCTCCACCTCGACCAACCACGCATACGACTGATCCCGGGCGATATTCTTCATCGCCGCAATCGGATCCTTCAACCGATAATCCGGCAAACAATCCGCCTCAATCAAATCGATCACCAGTGCCGTTGTCCCCACCTTAAGCGCCGTAATATACTCCGACATATTGGCATCGCCCACAATCACATGCAACCGGCGATATTGTGCCGCATCTGCGTGGGGTTCATCGCGCGTATTCACAATCGGGCGCTTGTGCATCGTATCCACACTCGCGATCACCTCAAAAAACTCCGCGCGCTGTGACAACTGATAAATCGGTGCGCGATCCTCTCGCTCAACCCCCACCTTGCCAGCCCCGCAAAAAATTTGCCGCGTGGGGAAAAACAGCAACAACCCCTGCAATATACGCTCGAAAGGCACTGAGCGATCCATCAAATAATTCTCGTGACACCCATAGCTATGCCCTTCAAAATCCGTATTGTTCTTATACATTCGCACAGTGCCCTGATCCAGCATCTCCGTGCGCCGCTGCGCGCAAATATCCACAATGCGCTCCCCGGCCTTATCCTGTGCCACAAGCTCGAACAAACTCGTACACTCACCCGTCGAATACTCCGGATGCGTATGATCGTTGTAAAACCGGGACCCATTGTAAATAATCAAATCGCTCTTCAATTCTTTAAACGGAATTTTGCGCTTGCGATCCTGTTGCAAATGCACCTTTTCATCGACATCATTCAGCAGATTCTTAACCTCAAACCCCCGCTCATCCCGACGGGGATTCTCCAGCCCATAATCCCACAATGGGACAAAAGCCCCTTGCTGATAGCATCGAATCAACTGCATTGACTCCTCTACCACATCGACCTTATCCACCCCGTCAATCGTGATCCCGTATTCTGTTTCTATACCGAATAAACGGTTCATATCACACCACACCATGCCCGTGGGCGCGGCGTTCTCGCCTGGGGCGAATCGGCGCTGCGCGCACCACATTTTCCGGATCGTAATCCAGCAACTTCAACCAATCCTCTGTATTATCCGTCGGCGGGAAAATCTCATTCTCCCCATACTCGGTCTCAATCCCCACGAGCAAATCGTCAAACCCAATCCCATCATCTATACCCAACGCAATACACCGCTTAATCGCAAGCTCCTTCGCGCGCTGTGCAATAGACTCGAGAATTGCCCCACTACACAGATCGCCGCGACTCAACACTTCCTTCCGACCGCTTCTAAGCGTCACCTCCAAAAAGCGCGTATCATCGCGTTTGGCATATATCTCTGCAACCGCACGCGCCACCAGATCGTCAACAGCTGCCCGCGCATTGCCATCCTGCGCGTTTAACGCAGCCTCTGACAGCGGCAAATCAGCCGTCAAATAAATACCCAAAATCTCGCGCGCGGCATCCTCATCCGGTCGAATAACCTTAATTTTGCGATCAATTCGCCCGGGACGCAAAATCGCCGGATCGATCAAATCTGGGCGATTGGACGTCAAAATAATCACCACATCTTGCAGGGAATCGATCCCATCCATCTCGGAACAGAACATCGGCACAACCGTATTTGAAATATTGTGTGACCGAATCGCCCGTCGCGTTCCCAGAACCGACTCTGCCTCATCGATAAACACCACCGGCAAAAACCCCTCGCGCCGCTTCTCCCGCGCCTGAGAAAAAATCTCGCGCACCTTGCGCTCGGACTCTCCCAACCACATATTCAAAATCTCGGGACCCTTAATATGCATAAAACACGCCTTGAGATTCAGTCCGTCATCCTGCACCTGCTTCTCCAGATTGTACGCCGTCGCCTTCCCAATCAGCGTCTTGCCACACCCCGGCGGACCGTACAGCAAAAACCCCTTGGGCGTACTGTACTGAAACCGCTTAAACAACTCCGGATGCAACACCGGCATCTCAATCGTATCTTTAATCGCCTGAATCGCATCTTTTTGTCCCCCGATCTTCTCCCACGGCAAATCGGGCACTTCCTCCAGATAAAAATCCTTAACCTCGGAATGCGGCATCTTCTCCAGCGCCACGCGAAAATGCGGATCAATACGCACCTCCTCGCCCGCCTTCAAAGCCTCGGCCTCCAGATCTGCCCCTCGCAGCAGAACATGCGTCTGCGAACCGTGTTCTTGCCCCACCTGCAAACGCCCATCGTCCAGCACATCGACAATTTTACCCACAGTACCCGACGGAGACTCGCCCATATCGCCCACCACGGCAAACGCCTCATTCACCAGCACCCGCGTCCCCACCTTCAACCTGCGGTCATCCAACCGCGAATCCACATTCGCATAATACTCCGCCCCGCCCACCGTAAGATACGCGACACCATTCTCTGGCGGTGCCAACAGCGTCCCCACCCGATTGGCCGGTGCCGTCACCTTCTCCAGCGCGCCCTCTAACTCCACAATCGTGCGCCTCGCCTCCTCAAACGTAATCTCATCCTCCTGAAGCTGCCGACGCAATTGGTACAACAGGGGCCGCCGTCGATCTGTCTCATCCATCGTCATCAAAATCTGATCGATAATCGACAATGACTGAAACGTATGCTGCATATCCACATAGTCCTGAAGAAAATCTTCAGGTGACTTTCTCTGACGATCAGAATCGCTGGTATTGATGGCTCACCTCCGGATCAGGATGTGCAGGATTTAAGGATGAACAGGATAAAGGCAAAAGCAAAACCTCTGGATCGCGGCTTACACCATGCCGCGATGACGGGTACCTTTAACGTCTCACGTCAAGAATACCACATCTAAAAACCCGTGTCAAGCGCGTGCGGAACAACGCATCTCATTCTTTTTCTATCTTTCTCAGTTTGCGTTCAAAATTGATCTTCACCTCGGCTACCATATCGGGAATTTCGGCGAGATTACCTTCTGAATTTACAAATCCCTTCATCACCTTTGGACGATTGATATCAAGCGTGGTTTTATGTTCCAAAACCAGCCCACGCGTAGTATCAATCACCCATTTCCCAGTTCCTGTCCCTTTGCCATCCACGACAAATGACGCATTCCCAATATCAATCCAGCCCTTATAAGAAACCTCCCGCTCTTCCTCAATCTCCACTTCAATTCTTCCCTTACTCGTTTTAATCTTTTTGACCCGATACGAACTTTTATAGTTCAGAAACACATCCTGATTGCGCAAACGCCTGTACTCAATTCGCCGTTTGAAAGCACCTTCTCCCGCCCATATATCGCCTTCGGAAACGGGTTTATCTGGCAAAGTCAAGCTGTATTCGGGAACCCATGCGAGAAAGAGATCTGTAACCAGATCCTCACGACCGAGTCGGTACGCATAAAACTCGGGTTCAAAATTGGAAATCTCCCCTTTTGAATTGACAAACCATGAAAACTCTCGACCCTTGAACTTTTCAAAATTATCTGGATACTGTTCAAACGTCAAACGCTTACCCGCCAAAATAGCGCGGCTATCGGCTTTCAGAATTGTCGCCTTTATCCGGGTCACATCCGCCAATGAATCGGGATGATCTTTTGCCAAACCCACCACCTCCTCGCGGCTTTCCCACTCTCCGCTCAGATCCATTTCAAATGTTGCACCTCTGGAAAAATCCGACGTAAAAGTAACAATTCCCTCGTCATCAACATTGGTCCCCATCTCCTGTACGCCAAATAAAATCTCAGCCTGATTGCTAAAATAAAACATTCTATATGTATGTTTGTATTGTAGCGCACGTCCCTCTGGATTGTCGAGTTTTAACATCACGGGCTGTGCCCAACAATTCGCGACAGCACTGACGAACAAACCGAGAACAACAGTTAATTTCCACATAAGAAAACCTCCTGGATCGCAACGGGACGGCACGGGGACCGTCTCCTACGTTTGTGTGAGGCCCTCCCTCTTCTCACTTCTCACTTCTCACTTCTCACTTCCTACTTCCTACTTCGCGTGCGCTTCACGCGCACCGGGCGACCGCCTTTTTCTGCCGACTCCCATGCCGCTTCGGTCAACTGGATCACGCGCAAACCGCACACTGGCGGAACCTGAACTTCATCGCGCCCCAAAATCGCATCCACAAAATTTTGATCTGGACTCACAAACCGCGAAGGCAAACGATTCGCATCCACCTCTACCGGTGCGCTGCCACCGTATTTGCACGTCACCTTCCCATTGCGAGAATAAATCGCCCCCTTTGTGCCCCAAATCGTAATATCCTCCCACATCCCGGGACCGGGACCTGTACCCACAATAGAAAAATTCGCCAACGCACCATTCTCAAACACAATCGACAGCGCCGAATTGATATCCACCTCTGTATCCAAATAATCCATAAACGCCGACACGCGTGTGGGTGCCTGATCCACCATCCACAGCACAATATCCAGCAAATGGCTCCCTGAATCATTCAATTGACCCCCGCCCGACAGCGCGTGAACCTGTCGCCACTTCCCCTGTTGATTCTCATACCAGTGCTGATCTTGCATCGCCTGAATAAACTGAACCTCTCCGATCTCCCCCGCCTGAATCTGATTCCGCATAAACCGAAACGTCGGTGACAGGTGCCGTTGATAGGACACCATCAAAACGCGATCCACCTCCTCTGCCTTATCCATCACTTGAAACGCGTGATCAACCGTACACACCATCGGCTTCTCTGTCAGCACATGCAAACCCTTATCCAGACTATCCATAATCTGTTCAAAATGCAACGTATGCGGCGTAGAAATCTCTGTCGCATCCATCTCCACACTGGCAAGCATCTCCCTGTGATCTGCAAACCTCGGCAACTGTTCTGCCTCTGGCACGCGCGCAAACAACCGCGCAAAACTCGCTTCACTCGGATCTGCCAGCGCCACAACCTCCACATCCTGCATCTTCATCAACCGCCCGAGATGACCGCCCATATTGCCACCACACCCGATCAAGCCCATTCGCACCTTCTCCATTCAAAACTCCTTTATTTATTCAGCTATTTATTTAACCGACGTTTCGTGCTCGAATATAGTTTCACATATATAATATCGCAATAATAAAAAAAAGGCCACTGGACAAAATGTCCAATGGCCTTTTTGAATCGGCACCGTCCCAGGAATCGGCGCCATCCTTACAGGCGGGTTTTAAACCCGCCTCTACAATCGGGCAACCACAAGGGAGGGCGGGTTGGAAACCCGACCCTACTTCAACAGCAACATTTTCTGGATCGCGGTATTTGGACCCGCTTTGATCTTGGCGATATAAACGCCACTACCAACACTGCGGCCCATAAAGTCCTTAGCATCCCACTGGACACTATAGCGACCCGCTGTATAATGCCGACTCACGAGGTGACGAATCTCCTGCCCAATCGCATCGTAAATCACGATAGACACATCTGCTTCAGCGGGCAAATCGTAGGAAATCGTCGTCCGTGGGTTAAACGGATTGGGATACACAGCCGAAGCAAACTCTGTGGGCAGCGTAAAGCGCGCGCCCAACAGCACCTCAATCGGATTCGAACGGTTAATCGTCCCATCCAGGTCAACCTGCTCGAGAACATAATAAACGATCTCAGCAGCCGGAAGGCTCGTATCCTCAAACATATAATCCATCAACTGATCGGTCGTACCGGCACCGGCTATGAGCTCGCTGACCACCTCGTAGGTCTCTCCATCCGTACTGCGAAGCACGCGGAAACCCGCATTATTGGTCTGCGAAGCCGTCGCCCAATTGAGCACCACGCGGTCTTCGACCACAGATCCGACAAACGACGACAACTCAATCGGCACCTGCTCGTCAAACTGAACCGTCACCTCAACAGCAGCCATGCCATCGGAAGCCGTCACCGTCACAACAGCGGAACCCAGACCGGTCGCAGTCAACGTATAGACATTCTGCATATCCATTTCCGGGTGACCATCGACCATAGCTGCGCCTTCTACAGTATGCGAAAAAGTAATCTTCGCACCATCGGCAAAACCCAGCGCCGTAATTTTAATCGTCGCTTCACCACCGCGCGGAATCGTCGCAATTGATGCCGACACCTCCAGCCGCGGACCGAAATTGTACATCACCGGTGCGGGAATATAAGGCAGCATCATGGTCTCACCAGAACCGAGAAGCACATCCATCGACGCAACGCCAACTGAAAAAGACATTTCCTCGGCACCAGTCATCAGCTTCAGTGTACCCACATAGCCACCATTGGCCAGCATCACGCCCTCTTCAGAACCAACATCGACCTGAAGATTATCATTTGACATGCCCAACAACGTCAAACCATCAGCAGGCTCAAAACCCGTGACCATCGCAGCAGCAGCCGGATCAACAACGAACGTCATACTCGCACCACCAAAGAGAACATCACCTTCTACATCACCTACAAACACCTCAATAGCGATCTCTTCGTTGGCACCAGCACCAGCCGATGTATTGCCATCATCCATCATATTCATGTCCATGCCCACAACGGCATCCAATGCGGGAAGCCGCACCTCGACAAACACAATCGTAAGCGGCTCGGTTGTGGCCATGCCATCACTCGCCGTCACAACCGCCTGTGCCGGACCACTCGCCGTCAGCGTCAGCGTGGCACCTTCCTGAGCATGCATAATATTATCGAGCATCATGCCCTGCACATCAAAGGTAATCGTCGCATCCGCGGGGAAATTCACTGCCATCACCGTCGCCATCCCCGTGCCACCTGGCGGCACCGGGACAACAGGCGTAGCTGTCTGCAGCTTGGGCGCGACATTAAAATTAATCGTACTCATCATCGCCATCATCTCTGGCGTGATTGTGTCCTGATCCGCCTGGTCTGCGGTTGCAGCCAGCGTCACCGACTTAATACCGAGGGAAAATTCCTTACCCGTAACATCCACCACAGTAGAAAACTCGGCACGTGCCAGAAAACCAGACTCGGGTAACGTAACAGGCGCAAGAGCACCCATGTTAGCCGTCCCTGGAATAATTAAGCCAAATGCACTGTTCTCGACTTTGTCAAACTTCAAAACAGTATCATCAAATTCAAATATGATCTGCACGCCGACCAGCGTCGTAGTCACACCCTGAGCGAAAACCTCAACGGCAATTTTCGTGCCCTCTCCAGAGACATTGCCTGCATGAACGCCTTCATCCATCTGATTGCCTGCCCCGCCATCGGTAATCAAATCAATCGATACCGTCGCATTTGCATTGGGACCAGCAGAAGCTTGACCCGCAAATGCCAGAAATGCAAGGGCAGTAAAAAATAACAATTCTTTTTTCAAGAACATTTGCAAAACTCCTTCGCTGAAAACTACTCCTTGTAAGTTCTAAGGGGAAAAATCAAGTAGGGGCGAGGCAGGCCTCGCCCCTACAAAACGAATTACTTGAGCAGCATCAGCTTCCGCACATCCTGGAACTTCCCTGCCGAAATCTGGTAGAAATAAATCCCACTCGAAACCGGCATCCCGCGATCGTCCATACCGTCCCAACGGACTTGATAACGACCGACCGAATGCGATTCAGCAGCTATAAGCGTCCGAACCACCTGACCCACCACATTGTAAATCTGGAGCGTCACATCGGCAGACTCGGCCAATTCATAACTGATCGTCGTCTCGGGGTTAAATGGATTGGGGAAATTCTGGAGCAGTGCAAACTCTGTAGGCGTCGTCTGGATATCCAGCACACCGCCAGCCAGTGGATTGGCGAGTTGACTCGGGTCGAAAACCAGACCGTCGGCAATCTCAAACCGCGCATTATCTTCAAAATTGCGCAACACGCGGAACACCAACCGAACAATATCGCCACCGCCGGAAACCTCCGAGCCGTTCACAATCGCATTCATAACGTGAACCTGCCCGGCCTCAGGCGACAAGCTATTGAACAGCGGCGTCTCGCCACCTGAAGACATCAGCAGATCCTCAGCAGCTGGCATCGCTTCTACAAACTCAAAAATCTCGGCATCGTAGTGCAGCACAAACCCATAACCCATCAGAGCTTGCACATTGGCCAGAGACACATCCACAAACATCGTCTCGCCAGACACCACGCGATCACTGCCCAAACGCAACAAGAATTCGGCATTCTCATTCACGCCGGGAGGCGGAATCAGAGACTTGCCAGAAGGACCGACTGCTGTTTTGCCATACGTGCCAAAGAACAGGATAAAGTCGGCGAAATCAACCACCGTATCGTCATTCAGGTCAGACTGAATAAAGACTCTCCAGTCCTCGCGCGACGAGGTAGCCTCGCTGGTATTATACGCCATCACAAAGGCTATAAAGTCGTCTAAGCCGACCATCAAATCCCCGTCGAGTTTGATAATATAAACCGGATTGCCATCGGCATCCACAAACGCCTTGCGCTTCGGTGCAAGCTCAACCATCAGCGGCACACTCGGCGTCATATTCGTACCGTCCATCGCAACCACGGTCACAAACACCGCGGGCAAACCCTGATTAATCAGCCCCTCGATCAATACTCGGGGAACTTGCAAACTACCCGTACCAGGGGGAAGAACCCCTGTTTCGGGAAGAACCAGTTGCGTGACATCAATCGTCATCTCATCTGGGGTGATACCAGCCATAACCTTATAACCCACCAAATGCGGAATCATAATCGCATGGCCGCGATACATCACAGCATCCATGCCGCCATCATCGGCGGACACCGTCCAGGTAATAAGCCCGGTATCTGGATCGCCAGTAACATCGCTCACAGCAGCAGGCGCTGTATCATCTACTGCAGCCACCATACCATCCGTAGGCGTAATTTCAGACGAAACAATGGGACCAAGATGTCCATCTGTGCGGATATTCTGCGGAACGGTCACATCGCCGATGAGAACACTCAAATCGGGATCCAGTGCCGCAAACACCACATTCTTCCGATCACCAATAATCGACTGGATATAATCGGCAGAAGGCATCAACATCTCGGCAAGCTCATTCTCGGTCACAACCAGATTGGGATCGACACCCAGAAGCTGAACGATCGCCTGCACGCTCTCCTTGGAGAACACGCGCTTGCCAGAAGGCGTAATCTCTGCCGAAGCCATACCCTTCTCGGCAGCAACGCCCCAGCGCGTCGCATTATTATCTGTCACCGGAACAACGGCTCGCGTCATACCTTCTTCATCATCATTGTCCATCGCGTCAATAACAGCCCAGGGGACCCACGTCGCAACTGGCGTATCTGTCGTCACCACATTGCCGTCGGCATCCAGCGTGGTATTCGTCATCATCTCGCGATAAACGCGATACTGACTCACATCAGCGTGATTTGCCGAATTGGCAAAACTCACCATCACATAATGGCCGTTATCCCCAGGATTATCCTGCACAACCACACTGGAAGGAGCATCGGGCAGTGCCTGCATAAACGACACCTCAACCGCAGCCGTCGTAACGCCCGCGCCAGTAGCCGTCACCGACACTGTTACCGTACCAGTAGCCGTCAGCGTCAGCACATTGCCGTCTGCCGACTGAGAGAGATAACTTTCCAAACCACTCGTCACCTCGACATTAAACGTAATCTCAGTACCGGGAGGAAAGCCATTGGCCACTACCATTTGCGAATTACTGCCAACCACAGTCTGAGGAACCGTGACATCCACCATCTCTGGTGCAAGCTCGGGCATCTTCCTGAAAGTAACAGTAAGCGGAGCAGTCATCAGCGTACCATCAGAGGCGATCAACGTCACCGTAGAGGTCTGAGATATATCATCAGAATCCACCGCGGTCAACATCGCAGTCGCACCATCAGTATCAATATTAACCGTAGCTGTACCGGTTACTTCACTGGCAGTCCAACTAATACCGTCACCCAGACCAGTCGCTGTAACTGCAACCATCACCTCTCCACCATCCGGAATAATAACATCAGCACCCTCCGGATCTGCGGTCAGATAAGGATCTGGATTCAAAAATGTAATCGTCAACTCAGGTGTCGTACTCGTACCGTCGGTGGCCTCCAACGTCACAACACCGGCCTTATCCGTCGATACCGTCCAGGATGCAGCACCATCTGACGTTGCAAACCCGGCACCACCTGTAATCCTGAACATGATCGTGGCATCTTCGGGAAAACCGACAGCCGTTACTGTCGCTACACCTGTTTCACCAAAATCGGCAAATGTCACTGTAGGCGTCTCTGTGCGCAGTTCAGGCGGCGCATCCATAAAGGCAACTTCAACAGTATTGGACATAACATCGCCAACTGATGCCGTCACCATCGCCGTGGCAGGCGCACTTGCGGACACCGTCACGGTCGCACCGTCAGACTCAGACATCACGCCTTCGCCTTCTACGGCAAACATGACCTCGGCACCCTCGGCTTGACCACTCGCTGTCAACATCGCAGAACCACTGCCGCCATAAGGAATATAGGCCTCAGTATCTCCAGCCAGCGTAAGCGCACCTTGTGCAAACTCGATCGTAACAGTATTAGCGGAGCCAATATCACCAACCCACGCCGACACAATCGCTGTGCCTGCGCCTTCCGCAGATACCGTCGCACCGTCTATCGTCGCACCTTCTGAACCTTCATCAAGGGCAAACACGACCTCGGCGCCTTCGGCCTGACCACTCGCCATCACCGACGCAGATGCACTGCCACCGGGAAGCACGGTATTCGCAGCTTCAGAACCTTCTGCCAGTGCCACCGTAAGATCGCCCAGTGCAAACGCAACAGAAACAGAACCAGTCGTAAGACCATTAACCATTGCTGTCACAGTCGCCGAGCCTTCACCACTTGATGACAACGTCACAGCAGTGTCACCTACCTCTGCTGTAACCCCTTCGGTTGTTTCTACGGTAAAGGAAGCCTCGTCGCCCTCGGCAAGATTCATCAACGACGCAGTCGCCATCCCAGTACCACCGGGAGCAACTGTAACTTCTTCGTTATCTATCACAAGTGCGAGTTGTCCATCCGTAAATACAACAGTGATGGGCTCGGATGAAACGCCATTAACTGTTGCCGTCACGGTCACCGTGGCTGCACCATCCCTCGTCAACGTCAACGTCGAACCTGTGCCCAACTCATTACCGTCGGCATCTGTAAACACGACATCGTCGTCATTGGCTTGACCACTCACCGTCACCGTCGTAGAACCAGTGCCATCAACGGGAACCATAACTTCACTCTTACCCGCCGCAAGTGTAAGATCTTCTGGCACAAACTCGATATCTATACTGGCCGTATTCGTGCCATCATTGGCTGTCACAGTTACAATAGCACCACCGATACCACTTGCCGTCAATTCCAGATTGGCACCATCTCGCTTCGTGTCAACCGTAGCGACACCTTCCGTACCTGATCGGCTATTTACTTCTGTCTCAAAGGAAATCCCTTCACCAAAATCCAATGCCGTCACAACCACCGCAGCACTGCCACCTACTGGAATTGAAGCCATATTATCAGCGACATTTGAAACCAATTCAGGAGGTGTTGGCAAAAATGTAATCGTGAGCGGAGCAGTAGTATCTGTTCCATCGGTAGCTACCACTGTCACATCACCGGCAACGTTAGATGTCAGCGTCAAGGTTGAACCATCATCTGAAGACTGAACATCAGTATCGGCAGTAACAGTAAATTTAACGTCCGCACCTGCGGGAAAACCGGCAGTCGTAATCATCGCCATAGCCGATTCACCGCGAGGAATCGTCATCTCTGCCATATCTGTCTGCAGAGACGGATTAAACTTAATCGAAATAGAATTGGATGGTGGCGCATCACCAACTGTGGCCGTCAACGTCGCCGAAGCAGCAACACTCGCCGATACCGTATAACCATCCACCATCACAGCATCGTTGTCTGAGGTAACCACGGCATCTACGCCATCGGCCTGACCAGTCACCGTCACAGTCGCCATTCCACCATCAGGACCAATGATGACCTCTGCGGGTCCCTCCAGCGTAAGCTCACCCCACACAAACGCAACATCAGCAGTCGCTGGGGGTGCATCGCCAACTGTGGCCGTCAACGTCGCCTCAGCAGGACCACTCGCGCTCGCCATCGTACCATCATCACTGATCGTCACAGCGTCGTTGCTCGAGGTAATCACAACCGTTGCGCCATCGGCCTGACCTTCAACTGTCAACATCGACGAACTACTACCACCAGGCTTCACTGGATCGGGATCACTCGCACTCAGCGTAAGCGGACCCCACACAAACGCAACATCAGCAGTCGCTGGCGGTGCATCGCCAACTGTGGCCGTCAACGTCGCCTCAGCAGGACCACTCGCGCTCGCCATCGTACCATCATCACTGATCGTCACAGCGTCGTTGCTCGAGGTAATCACAACCGTTGCGCCATCGGCCTGACCTTCAACTGTCAACATCGACGAACTACTACCACCAGGCTTCACTGGATCGGGATCACTCGCACTCAGCGTAAGCGGACCCCACACAAACGCAACATCAGCAGTCGCTGGCGGTGCATCGCCAACTGTGGCCGTCAACGTCGCCTCAGCAGGACCACTCGCGCTCGCCATCGTACCATCATCACTGATCGTCACAGCGTCGTTGCTCGAGGTAATCACAACCGTTGCGCCATCGGCCTGACCTTCAACTGTCAACATCGACGAACTACTACCACCAGGCTTCACTGGATCGGGATCACTCGCCGTCAGCGTAAGCGGACCCCACACAAAATTAATCGTCACAGAAGGTGCGTGTGGATCTATACCATCGGTAGCTGTCACCATCACTTCACCAGGCGCACTCGCCGTCACAGAACCATCCGCTTCGGCGCCATCAAAGGTAACAGGACCAACAAATCCATCCGCAGTCACCATCGCCGTTGCCGAGCCACCAGGCATAATCATCACATCGCTATCTGGTCCCATCAGCGTGGGAAGCGGCCTGTTGACCGCCAAACGCGCAAGAGAAACATTCGCAGCTTCTTTATCCGCATCTGGCGTCGTAAACACATCAAACGAATCGAGGCTAATGACAAACTCGCCACCAGCACTTGCCGTAAACGTCACAGTGGCAAAACTGCCGCGGTCCATCGGTGGCCCCGCAAGCGTGACACTCATACCTGATTGTTCGACCAAGAGCAAACCATCGGCAGGAGCCACATTTGAGATCGACGCCACAGGAGGCGTAACACGAAAGACCATATTACCACCATAAGCCCCTGTCATTCCACCAATAGCGACATCGACTTCTACAGTCCCCCCTGCTTCAACACCGCGCACTATGCTTGCACCACCACTCGTCAGAGAAACCATCCCATCACCAATATCAATCGGTGGTGGCTCTGGTGGATCTGGCGGATCTGGTGGATCTGGCGGATCTGGCGGATCTGGCGGATCAACCGCCTCATTAAACATGATAGCACCTGGCACGCCAGCCCTGACAACAGCTAATGTAGCCTCATCAAGACCTGAGGCCACAATACTCGCAGGATCAATACCAACGGAAAACATATCATCCGCTGCTATATCTTTTTTTGTGGTAAACGTAACCGTCGCCAACACTGCGGGCGCGGGCGGTGGATTATTAACATCCCCCCTATTTGTCCAGGATAAAAACTTAGGGTTACCAATTACGGTGCCCAAGCCAGTAAGATCATCCCCATTGCCATTTACAGCTGATGTAACCCCTAAAAGAGTCTCATCAAAAACAAGTTCAGCAGCATAACTCTGCAAAGGAGGAATGGGAATACCCGTTATGGACAATTCGACAACAAAGGTCGTACCCGCTGATCCAGAGACCGCGTTTGCGGTGCCACCCTCACCAGGAACATGTTTGAACGACACACCCTGCGCAGAAGCCTGTCCTGCAAACAACAGCAATGCCAAAGCAGTCGTAAACAAAAGACTTTTTTTCAAAAACATTACAAACTCCTCTATTGAAAATGGAATCGGGTAGGGGCGAAAAATTTTTCGCCCCTACTTTCCGATTCCATCGGCGAATTACTTGAGCAGCATCAGCTTCTGCACCTGTTGGAACTTCCCTTCTGCCGAAATCTGGTAGAAATAAACCCCACTCGAAACCGGCACTCCGCGATCATCCATACCGTTCCAGCGAATCTGATAGCGACCCGCATTCTGCGCCTCAGAAGCGACCAGCGTCCGAACCACCTGACCCAACACATTGTAAATCTGGAGTGTTATGTCGGCAGACTCGGCCAAATCGTACTTAATGGTCGTATCCGGGTTAAATGGATTGGGGAAATTCTGGTGCAAAGCGAACTCTCTGGGCGTGCTCTGGAGTTCCAGCACACCTGCGACCACCGCCGGGTTCTGAAGCTGACTCGGATCAAAGACCAGACCGTTGGCAATTTCAAACCTGGCGTTATCCTCAAACTCGTACAACACGCGGAAGACAAACCGAACAGCGTCGCCACCGCCGGAAATTGCCGTGCCATTATACATACCCGTGGCAACTTCAATCTGACCGTCGGCAACAATGTGATGGAACACCGTCTCGCCACCTGTTGACTTGAGCAAATCCTCATCGGCAGGCGCAACACTCACGAACTCAAACTTCGTAGCATCGTAATTGAGCGCGAACCCATACCCTATCAGAGCCTGGACATTGGCAAGCGAAACATCTACAGCCACCAACTCGCCAGCGACCACGCGCTCACTACCCAGACTGATCGAGAACTCTGCATTCTCATTCACGCCAGGCAGCAAAACGATAGGCTTAGACGCCGGAGCGTTAATATCCGTCTTGCCCCAGGAACCGAGCACGTTAAGGAGGTCGGCCTGGTCAATCATACCATCGTCGTTGGTATCGGCCTGAATATTGGCATCCGCCGATTGATTATAGACAGCGATAATGGCCATGAGATCATCCGAGCCAACTGTGTAATCTGACGGTCCAGTCTCCGGATCATAGACGAGATAGACGGGATCTGTCATTTCCGCGTCTGCCCAGTGCGCCATACGCATCGGCTCATCAGGCTCATCGACAAACGTCCAAGTCATTTCTGGCGCATCAACTGTACGACCACTAATCATAGCGGTAGCGGACACCGTCACAGTGCCTGCCTCAAAAGGCAGCATCAGAGACGCATTACCATCGCTATCTGCTGTCGCCTCTGTCCCGTCGCTAAAGGTAACCGTACTGCCATCTTTATAACCTTGTGCCAGAACTGTTATCATTGATCCTTCAGCAGCATCAGCGGGAACCGTGATCTCTGTTTCGTTTGTCCAATCTTCACCATTTGGCCCCCAGAGCGTAAGCATAGGCATCAAAGGCGCAACAATGGAGAAATTCTCTCTTTGAGTTCTGATATCTGCAGTGCGTTCATTGGATGGCTCCAAATCATCATCCACTATAGAGATCGTAATCGTCACCCTCGTTCTATCTGCAGGAGCATTAAGAGAAAAAGTATCACCATCCTTCGAGAAGTCCCAGCCCAAACTGAGATCATCATAAGCAGGAAGGGAACGAAAATCAACAGGAATGGTATCGAACTCAACGGTGCTATTTTTTGTCGCATTTATTGACACCCTGTTATCCAACAAATTCAAGGAGTCTTGGACAGTTAATGCTGCATTTAGAGGCTTCGTAAAAGCCTTCGTTGAGGCGTTGCCAAACTCGTCAGTCGGGACTATCGTAAGATCGAATGCTCCCGGATTGAGATCATCCACCTCGACGCCACCTTGCATAGCGGTCACCTTAAACTCGTCGAAATCAGCCGCATCAACGTAGAGACCTCCTATTGAGCCATTGAATACTTCTGCATCAGCAGCATCCAGATGTTGAACCGTAATTGTAGTGGCATCAATAGCCATTTCCGACTTGGCGTGAACCATGCGCTTGCCAAGGTTCCAACCATCGGCATCGAGTGTGGCAGTACCATCACCATTATCGGCCACGCCACCACCCGAGAAGCGTACGGATGGGGATGAGGCACTGATACGCACTTCAGACGCCATATCGTTCTTATACGTATAAACGTTACGGTCTTTCGCACCACTACCATCAATAGCCATAATCTCCAACACAAATGCCTGACCAGCAATCACGCCAGTGCTTGCATTTTTTCCAATCTTTTGCGTCTTATTTGTGACCTTAAACGCATTCGCCATCGGATTGGCGAATGAAGAACTAAATGTGAGTTCTTCTTCTCCCGATATGGCGACATTCCCTGCGAGATCGCGGGTAAATATCCTCAGAGTATAGGTTCTACCATCCATGAGATCCGTAGTGATTGTGATTGCCCTGTCACCCTTAGCCCTCATACCCGAAACTGTCTCCACAACGGGAGCGTCTCCACGGGATTCGTAAGAAACCGAAATCGAATCCACAGCTTCCGGCAGCGTTAAGGTCGGATGGCGCGTGGTAGCGTTAATGAGGTACGATCCATCATCCTCCGCTTCCAAAAGACTGCGCTTTGGGAACCAGGCAGTAATTTTTGGAGGATTTTCATCGTGAGTGGCAGCAATCGCCTCCTCAGTTACGTTACCCGACGCGTCCTTCGCGACAACCATCAGCGTAATGCCTGCGCCGCCAATAAGCTTCATTCTCTCATCTGCATCTTCTGCCAGATCTTCTGGATATACAAGTGCTGACGTGTTATAGGCAAGCGTGTCTCCCACTGTGTTCGCGCTCGCCGCCCCAACTCTGTCAGAGATGCTCGAATTCAGATTGACCCTGTCAGCGTATGCATCCGCTCCCTTTGCAAAAACATAGAGCGAGTCCAAGCCGTCTTCATCCACCCGCACGACCAGAGGCATGAGAAATTCATCATAGTCTTCCAGATCGCGAGTATTCTCATAAATAGCTGAGAAGTGATCACCAGCAGCAGGATGGATAACCGAAATTTTCGGCTTCCTCGAATCCCCTGTAAACGCCACTGAAGACACACCAGTTGCCGAAACGTTGCCAGCCTGATCTATCGTGTTTATCCTGGCGACAATAGGCAAACCATCTACTTCAAACATATCGGACGCCTTTAAACGCTTCCCGGTGTCTCTGTTGAAGCCGCGTTGATTTACGGCTCCGGTGCGTGCCTGGAGTTTAAATGTCCCGGCTGCCACGTCCAAAGAGATACCCAGCGAACGACCTGAGGCATCAGATATGTCATCTGCATCATAGGTCGCTGACGCGAATGTTTTGTCCCTGCCGTTTGCTGCTGCTGCGTCAACAGGAATAATCGCAAGCCGTATATTCTCATCTCTGAAACGCACAGAACCGCTGACGGCCAATTCCGCCTCAATCTCATCGCCTATCTTGACCTTCGTGGTTCTGGTTGCAGGATCTCCATTGACGTTAACGGTCAAGGAGCTTGCGTCAAACTCATCGCTATCAGCAGGACGAACAACATCAACCTGTATCAGCTTCCCATCACCAACTTTTCTATTCGCCTGAGGGACGCCATTAAGAAGCGACATGCTGGTAAAAACGTTCTTTTTGGTGTCATTACTGTTGAGTGTGTCGAGGAGTGCGGTGGTACCGTCTCCTGCCGACATAAATATAGCAGCAGCATACACGCCTTTAAAGTCGTCAGCAGAAACTGTACTTTTTTCATCCTCCATCAGTTCAATCTTAAATACCAGCTTATCCGTTGCCCTGTCATAGCTGACATCTTCATTATTGGTTTCAATAGTCCCATCGCGTGCTGCATTGAGATTTTCTACAGTCACCGAGGGCGCTATCGTCGGATCTCCCGCATTCTGATTAGTATCATCAACAAAGAAAGCAGAAAGAAACGTAGGTTGGTGGCCTTCAGCGGCGTCCGCGTCCGTAGTATCGCTCAACGAAACCGCAATACTTGTGAACCGCGTCCAGTCATAAGCGTGCCGACTCACGCGCATCACATGAACCTCAACCTCGTCGCCAATCCCCACCCAGTCTTCATGTCCTGGAGAAGCAATGACAACACGAAAACCTTGCACATCCTCAGCACTACGACCTATAACGGGAATCTCTATCTCATCCGTCCTGTAGCCGTCCGCACCGGCGTACACTATCAAAGTGCCTTCGCCAGAATTTGTCGGTAAGGTTATCGCAGCTGAAGGTGTTGCCTCTGTTGTCTCATCACCTTCTACAGTCACAGCGGTTGCTGTGATGACCGTCTCGCTACCATTCGTAGCGACAAGGATCCCACTTATATTCACAGTCACCGTAACATTAGTACCATCAACAGCTCCTGGTGCCTGCGCCAGAGTCACGGTCAGGGGCACTTCCTGAGTACCAGCATCATTTGCATTAAGGCTGGGTATCGGATCCCCCCTCACCTCAAGGGTTATACTTTTGCTTGAGGATGGGGTTCTTTGCACATCTTTTATTGGAATCGACGCCGTGTATGTGGCGTATGAGTATGTCGATGTGCCAGCTTGTACGCCAGTCTGTTCGGGGGCATTCGCATTCAAGCGTGCAAGACCATAAAAAGGAGGATCATCTGCGTCTGTGACAGTTCTTGCCACGAAAACGCCCGCGGCACTCTCTCCTGTGCCAGATTCATCCACCACGACGTCAACACTGGCACGAGCTGTTAAAAGATCCATTTCAGTGATTGAGTACGGACCAGTAGTAGCATTGGAGGTTACTGATAGAGCTACAGTTACAGTCAAAGCCGCATCGGGTGCAGGATTTAATGTTACTCTCACCTTCACGCTATCAGGATTAGTAGTTCCCTCCGCCTCAGCATCCGCACTTGTCTCGTTAAACGTCACCGTCATAGTTCCGGGAACATCTTGTGCAAAACTGTCTGGCGCTCCAAGGCCCACCATGAGCAAAAGAGCCGCCAAAAAGCCAATTGTTTTGTGAAAATTCATCCTATCGACCTCCTAAAAAAATGTTAGGATCGAGTAAATGATTGTTTACGAACGAATTAATTCTACAGCGAAACTGCGGGCAACCACAAGGGATTGCCCCTACCTTCTCGCGCTGTTCGCGCTGTTTAAGACCGGACCCCAGAAAAGGGTGAGAGCCGCGACCTTTGCGACGTAGCGGAGAAGCACTTCTTAAATCCAAATTTATATCCCTCCCTTCAACAGACTTGTTTTCATATTCTCTAATTCCTTTCAAAACAACAGGTTACGAATACTTTATGAACTCGCCATTTTATTCGAGTACCTCCTTCCAAAAACAGCCTAACACACACCAATGCAACATCCTTACAATGGCTTTCAGGAGTAATGCGTTAGGAAAAATCAACACCCCTTCTGCTTTGTTTGATGTTTGGTTCATGGGAACTGCTCCATATTAAATATATGACGGGCTAATTATATGCAATCAAAAACACAGTGTCAAGGGTTTTTTCTATGTAAGTAATATGATAATAAAAAACTGAGGCAAACACAATCAGAATCAGGATTTACAGGATTAAAGGATGTGCAGGATAAAGGCAAAGGCGAAAGGCATCCGCAGATGAACGCGGATGGACACAGATTAAAGGCAAAACCTTCTGGATCGCGCGGGACGGCACAGGGGCCGTCCCCTACAACGGCATGCCGCGATGACAAAGCCCGCCCTATTTGGGGAGATTCATCAAAATGGTAATTGACGTGCCGAAAATGGCGATCAGAATGGTCAGGAGAAGTCCAATAATCCATTTCAAATGGCTGGCCATGCGCCCTTCCATATTGTCCAGACGCATATCCATATTGTCCAGGCGATTGACCAGACTGTTCATGCGACCTTCCAGGCTGGTCAACCGCTGTACGATTTGATCGACAATCCCCTCTATTCGACTCAGGCGAGTGTCAATGTCGGCCATTCTACTTTCTGCTGAGGGAAGTTGCATTATGTATCCTATCGTTTATGAATAATGAGCGAACATCAACTAACGGCTGGCGGGTGCCCGGCCAGATATGGCTTCGCGCAAGCCCTCAAGCAAGTCTTCCAACTTCGCCTGTTGACGCTCCATCGTACCCATCCGCACTTCCAACTTTTCAAGCCGTGCTTCTAAGCTCTTTGTATCCTCACGAGCATTCTTTTGACCATTCAAAATCAACCCCGCAAGACCAATGCCAACGGCAATAATCGTTATCATTTCTGTCATAACCGCCTCCAAGCTAACATTTGAGCGTCTCTGGGATTATGTTCAAACCATCCTAATCACACTCCAGCCTCTTAAGCCGCGCTTCTATATTCTTAAGCCGCATCTCCTGTTCCCATTTCTCCCGGTCCTTACGCCAGAGCCGATTATCGTACCAAATCACACCCGCAAGACCAATGCCAACGGCAATAATCGTTATTTCTGTCATAACTGCCTCATCTTATTTTATTTCGACCTCAATATATAAGGAATATAAGGAATATGGGGGAAGAACAAAAGCAATTAAGATCAGGATGGGCAGGATGAAAGGATGGACAGGATAAAATCAAAAGACTACGAATCGGATGCCATTATTGGGTGGGGGTTTTGGCGCATTGGGATCAACTTGCTTCATAATCTGATCCAAATTCCCGACAACAATCGGATTGTACACCTCCCATTGACGGACCGGCGCATCATTCTCGTCGCGGCGCCAGATCTGGACATCGCCGAATTGCTTCTCCACCGTATAGCCGGGAATGGGACTGGCGAGACTGGTATCCGCCGACACAATATGGCTGACGGAATAGACAATGCGATGTTCGCGTGTCAAACGGCGAGACCAGGTATTGCGATCAAAGTATTTGAGTCGTTCTGGTTTGCCAATCCCTTTGAAAGGATCTCGCAGAATCGCTTCCACAAGCGTCAAAACGCGAAGGGCTATCTTGCGATCCGTTTGAACCCAATAGTGCAGGTCTGTACGAAATTCTGGATGAAAAACAGCATCGCGCATTATTATTCCAGCCCAACCTCTCGGCGCAAGTCGTCAACAGATTGAGCGGGTTCTGTACCGGCTTTTGCCCGGTTTAGTGCTGTTGCCAGTCGTTTTGCATTTTTGGGCGAACTGAGAAGATGAGCGGTTTCTATAAGGCTGGAAAGCTCGGACGCAGAAATCAAAGCGACATCTTCATGCCCCCGACGAGTGATAATGACGTAATCACTGTCATCGGTTACATCTTTGCAGAGACTGGCGAGTCTGGCGCGTGCCTGAGTATAGGTAAATGTTCTGGTCATGTATGAATAATGTCCTGTATATAAAGCTAAAAACCTTCTGGATCGCGGCCAGGGGAAGTTAGAAGGAAGAAAACCCGTCCCAACCCCCAAAAGGCTGGTGTTTCTACTCATTTCACCCTTCACACTTCACCCTTCACACTTCACACTTCCTCCTTTATTCCAACACTTGCTCAAATGCCTCAAGGCTGGACACCTGAACCGCCGAGCGAAGCAACTGCTTGAGACGTTGTAAATCATCAATCGCGGCAATGCGAGCAGATAAGGGATGTGCTTCACTCAGGTCAAATCGAATTTCCAACACATCGAGAAGATCTTCAATGGCGCGTTGCCTGCCACCCTGCTCAATACCCTGCTCAATACCTTGCTCAATACCTTGCTCAATACCTTCCTCTCTGCCTTCCTCTCTGCCTTCCTCTCTGCCTTGTTGCTTAATGTATTGTGCAAACGACGATTCGCGCATAATGGCATCCATAAGACCCTCCTGTAAGAGAATGCGATTGATCAGTGTCTGATCATACTCTAACCCACTCAATATCATCAACCGACCCAAAAAGTCAACCTTTATTGATTCATCCACTGGCAACGCATTCGTCGCGTCAACACAGTGATGCAACCACGCCTCTGAATCTATCTCAACAGGACGTTTCATCAACGGCACGAACGGGAACAAGCCCGAAGGTCCGCCATCAAGAATATCCTGTCCTTCTATCTCACTCAACCGAATCACTGTGTATTCTAACAAAACGCGACGGCCGAGAAAATCCTGGATATAATACCCCGGATCGCGCCGACCAGCACTGCGCCGCAAATAGATCACACTCGAAGAAACCGGCAGACCGTGCTGCTCTATCGCCCGTATAATATAGCCTGCCATGCGCAGCGGCATAGATGGATCGTCGGTCGTCTGAAACTCGTGATGGATCAATGCCTCCTCACCCGCGATATGGACACGGATAAGGCTATCGGTATGTCGTGTATCAACCGTGTTTTGCTCTGTATCGAGTATGTCCAGGACTTCTACATCGTCCTGTTCAAGTGTGAGTCGGATGAAGTCTTTGGGATAGGTCTGGATCAGATCTTTGGAGACAGAGTCATATTCGGCCATGTGGGATGCCCTGGGTCTGATGGGTGAATTCTATAAACACACGCAACAGTCAGACCCTGAGCAAATATCAGGCCAACATCACAGAATTGAGCGATAAATTGTGTGGGCAGAAGTTCAAGTATCCTCATCATGCTTTTAATATGCTATATTGCGCCCCTAACTTGAATGCAGGAAGCACCTTTGGAGATACATACACATGGAACGCGCTGAAAGGTAAGAGTGTAAGTTTTGATCCATGAAGGATGGGATATCGTGAAAAATATGTACCTTTATCATTCCCTCGAAGAAAGATAGAGAATCGGCATTTTCTTGCTGGTATATACCTGCATCAATCTTTTTTTAAGCGCCCTGTAATCGTCTGCCCAAACTCGAGGACATTACCAAAGTAGTAGCCATTATACGCGGCAAGGACGACGGCGAACGGTATCCCCCCAAGCACAAAAGCAACGAACCCGCGGCGGTTCACCCACAACAAATATGCCCCCACGCAAACAACCACCACAGCACTCGTCGGACGGCACAAAACCGCCATGCCGAGCGTGGCACCGCCACAAGCGCCATCAACCAGACCGTCCGCCCCCTATCCACCGCCGACCGCACACACAGCACCAGCAACACCATCAGCAAAGCCGTAGCCACAAACTCAGTCATCGGCTTGTGGGCAAACCCCACCAACTCATACCAGAACGCGCCAGCCAATAGCGCGACCCGCGCCGACGTCTCCCCAAAATGCCGCCGCCTCGTCGTCCTTCTCGTTGCCATCTGAGGCGACCTCAACGAATAAAAAACAAGCGCCTCACTGGTCGGCAAAAAGACCTGGCCGACCTGGAGGCACTTGAAGAAAACTAAAAACCTTCTGGGAAGTCCTGAGTGTGTGAGATTCAAGACGCCCTTTTTTTATCCAAGTCTGAGCAGTATAAGAGTTGCAAGCGTGATAAACGTAGTAAGCTGAATGCCGACAAACCAGCGGGTGTTTTGCCGTGCATCCCGTCTTATTTCTCGCAATTCCTGTTCAATGTTGCCTAACCGATCATTCATTTGCGTCTGGACTGCTTCAAGAGAAGCAACGCGCGTTTCGATGGTTGGCATTTGCATAACTCAAATACTCCAGTGATTAGTGTTGGAGCATACGCTAACCCACTCAATATCATCAACCGACCCAAAAATTCGTCGCATGAACACACGCAACAGTTAGACCCCAAGCAAATATCAAGCCAACATCACAGAAATTGAGTGATAAATTGTGTGGGCAGAAGTTCAAGTATCCTCATCATGCTTTTAATATGCTATATTGCGCCCCTAACTTGAATGCAGGAAGCACCTTTGGAGATACATACAAATGGAACGCGCTGGGAGGTAAGCGTGTAAGTTTTGATCTATGGAGGAGGGGATAGTGTGAAAGATATGTACTTTTATTTCAATACTGGATCGCACGGGACGGCACGGGGGCCGTCCCCTACAAATTACTATAACGCGGTTATTTCTCGATACTGTGTTCAAGCCTGCCGATCTCGTCGCGCAGCCTGGCGGCTTCTTCGTACTCTTCCAGCGCGACCGCCTCCTGCAAACGCGCCTTGAGAGCGACCACCTGCTGCGCCATCGGATCGAGCACCTCTTCTTCATCCTCTCCTGCAGGCGTCATAGAAATATCCCGACCACCCTCAACAGGCACCTGAGAATCTTGCATCTCGATTGACAGACCCGCCTCCTCAATCACCTGATCCGCCACAAAAACCGGGGCATCAACGCGCAGTGCCAATGCCAGCGCATCGCTCGGACGCGAATCAATAACAATCGACTCCCCATCGCGGACAAGTGTAACCTCGGCAAAAAACGTATCGTCTCGCAACGCACTGACCAGCACCTGCTCAACGCGTGCATCAAACCCCTCTAAAATAGTGCGCAACAAATCGTACGCAATCGGACGCGGCGGCGGCTCACCGTGGAGCTCCATATAAATCGCTGCCGCTTCAAAATTGCCAACTGCAATGGGCAAAACGACCTTCTGGTCCTTATCCTTTAACCAGACCAGCGGATGACTGCTATTGGGCTCAAGCTGCACGGCAATCACTTCCATTGCTTTCATGTGAGAAATCCTTCCTGATTAGCCAGATTGTCTTTGTCCAAACTTAAAAACAATATAGAAGGATACAGAGACAAAAAGCAAGCGGAAATAGTCCCCAGCCCCCAGCCCCCTCTTGACAGCCTGTGCATCGCATGGTATCATCTTATAAATATTCACGCAACCCACAATCTCAGGAGAATTGCTATGTCCTCTCCCTGCTGCGGTGCGAGCAGACCTGTCTCATCCACAAAAAGAAAAACGCGCAAACAAAAAAACAGACGCAGAAGTGATACATCGCTCAAAAACATGGTCCGCCTATCGGGCGGCACCTTTCTCATGGGCACAGACGGCGACGAAGGCTTCGCAGAAGACGGCGAAGGCCCCATGAGAGAAGTCACAGTCGATCCCTTTTACCTCGACGTATGCGCCGTCACCAACGCCGACTTTGCCAAATTCGTCCGCGCAACCGCGTACAAAACCGAAGCCGAACGCTTTGGCTGGTCCTTTGTCTTCCACCTCTTTGTACCCCCCAACACCGCCTCGCACATCTCGCAAACCGTCGTCGATACCCCCTGGTGGTTTGCTGTTGACGGCGCCTGCTGGCACCGTCCCGAAGGACCTGGAACAAATATCAACAACCGCTGGCACCACCCCGCCATCCACATCTCGTGGAACGACGCGGTCGCCTACTGCAACTGGGCCGGAAAACGCCTGCCCACAGAAGCCGAATGGGAATTTGCTGCACGGGGCGGCCTCAAAAGCATGCGCTACCCCTGGGGAGACGACCTCGAACCCGGTGGCAAACACATGTGCAACATCTGGCAGGGCACATTCCCCGAACAGAACACCCGGGCAGATGGACACATCGGCACCGCACCCGTCACATCATTCCCGCCCAACAACTATGGCATCTACAACATCTCGGGCAACGTCTGGGAATGGTGCAGCGACTGGTTCAGCCCCACCTTCCACCTCAAAAGCACCGCTGTAAATCCCACGGGACCTCACATCGGACAGGCGAAAAGCATGCGCGGCGGCTCCTACCTGTGTCACGACTCCTACTGCAACCGATACCGCGTAGCTGCCCGCAGCGCGAACACCCCGGACAGCTCCACGGGCAATTTGGGATTTCGGTGTGCGAGGAATGCATGAAAAATAAAAAAGCGGAAGACGTGTTCGCGTCTTCCGCTTTATAATAATATTGTGACCCTTCCCCTACTCCCTCACCACCCACACCTTCACAGACGCCTTTACGTCTGCATGGAGGCGAATGGATATATCATATACCCCCAATGATCGAATCGGCTCTTCAATCTCTATGGCTCGGCGATCAATTTCAAACCCCAGATCACTGAGTGCAACGGATATTTGTTGTGCTGTAACCGATCCGAAAATGCGGTCCTCTTCGCCAGCTCTAACTGCCACATTGCACGAAACCTCTTGCAGATCCTCTGCCAGTGTCTCTGCTTCGCGCATTGCGCGAGACGCCTGGGCTTCGCGTTGCTGCTGCACCTTCTCATATACCGCCATATTGTGCTCATTGGCAATCAACGCCACTGCGCGAGGCAGCAAAAAATTTCGCGCATAGCCATCCTTCACCTCAACCACATCGCCAGCATTACCCAGCGTATCCACATCTGCTGTAAGAATAATTTTCATCGTGTCATCCTATCTCACCGAACCGAATCATTCACATAAGGCATAAGCGCGAGAAAGCGGGCGCGCTTAATCGCGCGCACCAATGCGCGCTGCCCCTTTGCACACGTACCCGTCATACGCCGCGGAACAATCTTCCCGCGCTCTGTAACAAACCGGCGCAACAAACGATCATTCTTATAGTGAATATCCAAACGGTGTGCTTCAAAATGGCAGGACCTCGTATGACCCTCGCAAATATGGCAAATTTTCAAACGTCCTCTATTCATCGCCGTCCTCCTCTACTGAAACCTCTTCAGCATCCGCTTCTTCCTCCACCTGGGGAGGAATCTCAGTCTGAAGAATCAGATGCCGCAAAACAGCCTCATCCAAACGGCACGCCCGCTCGACACCAGCAATCGCGCCCGGATCGGCCTCAAAAAGAAAAAAAGTATAATCGCCCTGCTGTCGCTTGTGAATCTCATAAGCGAGCCTGCGCATGCCCCAGCGGTCAACATTCACCACCGTAGCACCCTGATCGGCGAGCAGTGCCTCATAGTGTTTGATCGTCTCATCCACATTCTCCTGTGTATCGACAATCAAAGCCATCTCGTACTCTCGTGACATAACTATCCCCCATGGACATGTGGTTCAGAATACCGTGTTCTGAACGGGGTTGAAAAAAGTGCTCACACCAGCAAAGGAGCCAGCATCAGCGAAACCACCGACATTAACTTAATCAAAATATTCAACGCGGGACCGGACGTATCTTTTAACGGATCGCCAACCGTATCGCCAACCACGGCAGCTTTATGCGCCTCGGACCCCTTACCCCCCAAATTGCCCCCTTCAATCAACTTCTTTGCATTGTCCAGCGCGCCTCCGCTATTCGCCATCATCAGCGCCAGCAACACACCCGACACAGTCGCACCCGCCAGCATACCGCCCAACGCCTCTGCCCCCAGAACAAAACCCACCAAAACCGGCGTCAAAACAGCCACCAGACCCGGCGCCACCATCTCGCGCAAAGCCGCGACAGAACTGATATCGACACAGCGACGCGTATCGGGCTTGCCCGTCCCCTCCATCAACCCTGGAATCTCGCGGAACTGGCGACGCACCTCTTCAACCATCTTAAACGCCGCATTGCCCACACTCGTCATCGTCAACGCCGCCACGCAATAAGGCACGCCAGCGCCCAAAAACAGACCGATCACGACCAGAGGTTTGACCAGATTAATAGACTCGATCCCCACAGCCGTCGAATACGCGGAAAACAGCGCCAGCGCAGTCAGCGCAGCAGAACCAATCGCAAACCCCTTGCCAATCGCCGCCGTCGTATTGCCAAGCGAATCCAGTTCATCGGTAATCTCGCGCGTCTCCGGTCCCAAATTCGCCATCTCGGAAATACCGCCCGCATTATCTGCAATCGGACCGTAAGCATCCACCGCCATCGTAACACCCACAGTCGATAACATACCCACAGCCGCAATACCAATACCGTATAACCCCGCAAAGTGAAACGACCCGGCAATGGCAACACAAATCCCCAAAACCGGCAACGTCGTACTCTCCATCCCCACCGCCAAACCCGCGATCATATTCGTCGCCGACCCCGTCTCTGAAGAATTGGCAATGCGCTTTACAGGCGCCCCGCCCGTATAGTATTCCGTCATCAGTGCAATGGCAATACCGACGAGACAGCCAAAGAGAATCGCCCAAAACACCCCGCGAGCCAAACCGAGATATTCCGCCGCAAAAAACGCCCCAACAAGCATCAAAACAGCGGAAATATACGTGGCATAGCGCAGGGCTGCATCCGGGCTTAAAGACTGCAAAACGCGAATGGACCCCACCCCGATCAGCGACGCCAACAAACCGACCATAACCACGACAAGCGGATATTGCATCGCAGCGACCCGCACCATCTCCGAATCGCCCCCCAACCCGCTCAACGCCGCGCCACCAGCCGTTGCCGCAATCGCGATCGTCGCAATAATGGACCCCACATAAGACTCAAAAATATCCGCCCCCATCCCGGCCACATCGCCCACATTGTCGCCCACATGATCTGCAATAACAGCCGGATTTCTCGGATCGTCTTCCGGTATCCCGGCCTCGACCTTACCCACCAGATCTGCGCCCACATCCGCAGTCTTCGTATAAATACCGCCCCCAACCCGGGCAAACAGCGCAATAGAACTCGCCCCCATAGCAAAACCATTAATCATAGCCGCCTGATCGGGTTTGCCGTAAAAATAAAAAAGCAAGCCCACGCCAAAAAGCCCCAGACTTGCTACAGAGAGTCCCATCACTGCCCCACCTGAAAACGCGACATTTAACGCCTTATCCCGCCCACTCTCATTGGCGGCATAAGCCGTCCGCACATTTGCCTTGGTCGCCGCCTTCATCCCGATAAAACCCGCGCCAAGCGAACAAAGCGCGCCACCCAAAAAAGAGATGGCCGTGGGCAAATTAATACCCCAGCACACCAGCGCGAACACCGCAACAATAAAAACAGATAGCACACTGTATTCGCGCTTCAAAAAGGTCACGGCACCATCCTGGATATCTGCTGCGATCTCTCGCATCAACGCCGTGCCCTCTGATTGTCTGGTGACATAGAGATAAATCAAACCAGCGCAAACAAGCCCAACCACGCCCAACACAGGTGCCAAAATCACAATCATAAAGAACTCCAAACCCATCCACGCACAATAACAACAAAACCTCAAAACCTTCTGGATTGCGGCTCAAAACCATGCCGCAATGACGGGCGGGTTTTAAACCCGCCCCTACATATTATACTGATTCATCGCCCGTTCAATACCTTCTGTTGCCCAACAAAGCGCGCCCTTAACCGCATGCCCAACAGCATCTACAATCACATCCCCATCTTCGGATGAAAACGCACCCAACACATAATCAATCATCTCATCCACCTCGGCGGGTTGCCCAATACCGATACGCAACCGCGGAAAATCCGCAGACCCCAACGCGCGTTCAACAGACCGCAAACCATTGTGCCCGCCGTGACTTCCCATGCGCCGGAAGCGCAACCGCCCCAAACTCAGATGCACATCGTCAACCACGATCAGCACATCTGCTGGTCCAACCTGAAAGCACCGCATAACCTCCGCCACACCCAAACCACTCGTATTCATATACGTCAGCGGCTTGACCAGCACCAGTTCATCTGAAAACTTGCACCACGTACAAAACTCAAACGCATGCCAGGACATATCTTTGCCCAGCGCATCAACCACCCAAAACCCCACATTGTGGCGCGTCTGTGCATAGCGCGTGCCCGGATTGCCCAGCCCCACAATCGCCTTTACACTACGACTCATCGCCTTCTTCGTCATCGTCGCGCCTTCTACCGCGCTCAATAACCTCAGGCTCTTGCATTTCTTCTTCCCCTTCCTCATCCACCAACGCTTCGTCCTCCACTTCCTCTTCCTCTTCAATAACAAGCGTGGGCGCAGCCACCGCAAACACCGTGCGGTCGGTCTCCGTCACAATAGACAATTCATCGCCATCAAGGACAATATCCGAAACGTGCAGCGAATCCCCGATATCCAGATCCGACACATCGATTTCAATATGATCGGGAATCTCTGTGGGCAGGCACTCGACCTCGATCTCGTGCAACATGTGTTCCAGAATCCCCTCGCCAATCCGCACCCCAACGGCCGACCCCATAGCGCGAATGGGCACCTCAACCACAATTTTGCGCGTCAAATCAATGCGGTGAAAATCCACATGCAACATCTCGCCGCGCACGGGATGATACTGAATATCCTTAATAATAGTACTCTGGCTCGCATCGCCTGCGCTCAGCGAAATAATCGCATTGCGACCGTGTGCCTTCAGCAAATCGGACAACGTGCGATAATCCACAGAACAGGCAACAGACGCGGCACCTTCGCCATAAACAACCGCGGGCAACTGACCGCGATAGCGCAAATCCTTGGCGGCCTTCTTTCCCGACGTCGTGCGAACATCTACATTGAGAGAGACTTGATCGGACATATTTATTCTCCAGCGGGCGGGCACGGGGGCACCGCCCCTACGTAAATCAAACCGGACAACACAAAAACGCCCGAAACCGTTCGGCTTTAAACCGCGCCCAAACAGCCTCGGCAACATCTCGAGACTCAAAAACACCGTAAAGCGTGGAACCACTGCCAGACATCGACGCAACGATCGCGCCGGCATCTGTCAACCGCGACAAAATATCGCGCGTCTCTGGATGCGTTTGAACAATAAGCGGCAGAAAATCGTTCTCAATACCCTCAAAAAAACCTGAAACGGGCAAATTTTTTACAGAATGGATGAAATTATCATATTCACCATGCCCTGTCAAGGTCTTTTTATAATTTGCAAAAGCCCAGCCCGTATGCACCTGAAACCCCGGACAAATCAGCACATAAACCACATCCGCAGACCAGGGCACATACCGCAAATGCTCCCCCCGACCCGAAACAACTGCCGTGCCCTTTTGCCGCACAAAAAACGGCACATCGGACCCCAAAGTCGCGCCTATCTCGCGCAGTTCGCCATCTGAAAGACCCGCTTCCCACACCCGATTCAAAACCCGCAGCACAGCCGCCGCATCTGAACTCCCGCCTCCCAAACCCGCCGCCATCGGAATCCGCTTCTCTATAGCGACCTCAACCCCCCGGTCCATTCCCGTATAAGACCGAAACGCCGAAACCGCCTGATAAACCAGATTCTCTGGCCCCACGGGCAAATCCGCATCGTCGCACGACAAAATAATCTGCCCCTGTCCAGCGGGTTTAAAAACGAGGCGGTCGCACAGATCCACAGTCTGAAAAACCGACAAAATATCGTGAAACCCATCGCCGCGCCGCCCGAGAATCCTCAGCCCCAAATTGAGCTTCGCATATGCGTATTCGACAATTTCCAAAGCAACCACCGTCTGAATCAGGATTTACAGGATGAAAGGATGAACAGGATAAAATCAAAAACAAAGGCAAAAGGCAAACACGGATAAACACAGATTGACGCTTTTGGGAAAATATAATACATTCGTAAAATAAAGAACCTTCTGGATTGCGGCTTTAAGCATGCCGCGATGACACACGGGACGGCACGGGGGCCGTCCCCTACAATACCATGCGGATTTTCTACATGATCCTTATAAACACATTAACCCGCGGTATCACCACCGCATTGTACATCGTCCTCCTCGGCATCTCATCCCACCTCTGCGCGCAGGGGACCCAGGATGAAAACGCCCATTACGAACTCGCGCAGCGAATCTTCGACGATGGCCTCTATGCCGATGCCGCGCGGGAATACAAGCAATTCATCATCAACTACCCCACCAGCAAGCGACTGCCCGATGCCATGCTGCGCGTTGGACAGGCACTTGCCAAAGCCGAACAATACGACCTCGCACTCGAAGCCTTGCAGCAATTCATCGACCGCTACCCCACCCACATCGAAGTAGGTAGAGCAATGCGCACCCGCGCCGATGCACTCAGCCAACTGGGAGAACACACCCGAGCCGGTGCAGCTTATCGCGGCGTACACGCGGCCTATCCCGCCTCCACAAACGCGCCCCAGGACCTCTTATCCGCTGGCGAGAACTACCACAAAGGCGGTGCCTTACCAGAAGCCGGCGCGGCCTATCGCCAACTCGCCACACAATATCCCAAATCGTCCCTGGTCAACGAAGCCACCTTCAACCTGGGCCGGGTTCTACTTGAAGAATCGCGCACCGAAGAAGCCCTCGTGCAATTTCGCACCCTCGCCGAACGACCCGGTCCTGCAAAGCGCAAACCCGACGCCCTCCTCGAAATGGGCAACATCGCCCTATCGCGCGACAACCTCTCGGAAGCAGAACGCATCTTTGCAAACCTGCGCGCCGGATATCCCGCAACACCTGCCGCCCAAAACTCGTATCTCATCACAGGCGCGTGGCACGCCGGCAAAAACGACTGGACACGCGCTGAAAAAACCTATAACAACGCCCTCGTAAAAATACCGAACAACACCCGTCGCCAACAAGCCCTGTTGGGAAGTGCAAATGCAAAACGCAAACTCGGCAAAAGCGAAGGTGCGCTACAGCGCTACGCCTCATTTCTAAGAGCCTATCCCAAAAGCCCCTTCCACGCCCACGCCCTGATAGGCTATGGCCGCACATTTGCAGACCTGAAAAATTATCGCCAATCATTAGCTGCATTCAAAAGTCTTCAGGAAAAATATCCAGACGCAGACGTCAGCATCCAGGCTTATGGCGACATCGGAAACTTATGGCGCGCGCTTGGCATGCACCAAAAAGCATTGACAGCGTATCAAACATACCTCGCGCGCATACAATCCCCCGGCGAAAAAGCCAATGCGCGACTACAAATCGCGCAACTATGCGAAGACCTGCACTGGTATGACCTCGCAGCCGAAAATTATCGCATCCTGCTCAACAGCGCAATGCCACACTCTGAAGGTCAATACGGCCTTGCCCGCGTATTTGAAAAAACCGGACAAACCGCACTCGCACTGCGAGAATATCGCACCTACATCAAAAATCACGGCGACGCCTCGCGCGCTGAAACAGCGGAAACGCGCATCCAACTCCTCACCGAATTTGGCACAGAGACCGACCGCGACCGCACCTATATCGAACTCCTCGCCAACTTGCCCGGCATCGCCGACGATGCACACACACAATTTAAACTGGGCAAAACCTTCTACAACCAAAAATACTACAACCGCGCAATCCCATACCTCGAAACCGCGCTGGCATCTCACGACATACGCCCCTCAGCTTATGAACACATACTCGTCGAGCCGCCAAACGAAACCCCTGCGCTCTCAACCACATCTGATGACACACTCGCCCTTGCAGCCGAAGCCGCACGCGCAGCCGAAGCCATCCTCGCATTGGCTGACGGGCGGGCACAGGAGGACATGCGGGACGGCACGGGGGCCGTCCTCTACACATCTGAAGACACGCCAGCGTCGGCTAACGACGACACATCCGCCGACACATCCGCCGACACATCTAATAATGATAATAATGACACACCATCTAATGACGACATACCCATACCCGATGACTCGGCATTCAGCGACGCGCCCCCCTGGGCATCTGAAGCCTATTATCTCCTCGGCAACAGCTACTTAAAACAGGCGCGCAGAGCCATCCTTGAAAACAAATCCCCAGACGAATGGCAAAACAAGGGCCTCACAACACTCAAAATACTCGTCAAAAAATTCCCCGACAACGACCATGCGAAAAACGCCGCACTCGCCGTCATACACACAGAAACGGCCCACATACAACCCGACACCCTCCGCGCACAAACGCGCCTGAACGCATATCGCGCATATCGCAAAACACATGCCAACAGCCCCGACCTGCTCCTGCGAATCGCCGACGCCCACTTCGCCAACACCCACATCGACAGCGCCCTCAGCCTGTACCTCCAGGTACAAAAAAACGCCGACAACCCCACACACAGTGAAAAAGCCACATACGGCATCGGCTTGTGTCAGGCCAGGCAACAACAACACGTACGCGCCGAAGAAACCCTGAAAAACTTCCTCTTCAACTATCCGCAAAGCGACCTGACGCCACACGCGCAATTTCAACTGGGACACATACTCCTCAACCGGGAATTTTACGCCAGCGCTGCCGAAGCATTCTCCGAACTCCTCTCCGGATCTCCAACGCTCGCACTCCAGCGGTCTGCCCGCTCGCTATTGGCAGAAAGCTATCATCGCACAGGCAACTATCAACGCGCCATAGAAATAGACGAACGTTTGATCACCCACAACACCACCCCCAAATTATTGCGACGCCTCGCCAAATCTTATGCGCATAACAACCAGCGCGACAAAGCCATCACAACTTATAACATGTACCTCCGCAACTATCCACAAGCACCCGACGCCGACAGCATCGCCTATACACGCGCCGAACACCTGACATCTCTCAACCGCACATCAGAAGCCCTCACCGCCTTCCGCGAATTCTCCAAACACTATCCCAACAGCCCGCTCGGCACACAGGCAGACCAATCTGTGGGCGACATCCTCTTTCAAACGGAAAAATACGCCCAGGCCATCGCCGCGTACCGGCGCGTACCAGAACCTGCGCGCAACGAAACCATGGCCGCCCGAGAAGTCTTGAGCCTCTACCGCCTCCGGCGCATCAGCGAAGCCAACAAAGCCGCGGGCCAATTCAAAAAAACCCATAAAACAGCAACCGAATGGCTCGCCCGCTTTGAAGTCGAAAAAGGCAGATATCAACTCGCCGTCAAAAATCCCAAAAAAGCGCGGCAAATCTTTGAAGACATCTCCAAAAAATACGCCAGAACCGAAGCAGAAGCCGACGCGCGCTATTACATCATCCGCGCCTACTATGACGAAGGACCCGACAAAGAAGGCCACAACGAACCCTATCTCAACGCACTCGGCACATTCATAAAAAATTATCCCGACAGCCCGCACTGGGTAGATGCCAACATCGAACTCGCTGAATTTTGGGAACGCAACGAAGAATACAACCTCTCTGCACGCGCATATCGCAACGCCATAGAAAAAGGCGTCGCCCAATCCCAAAAACCCGACATCCTGCACAAACTCGCAAAAAATTACAGCAACCTCAACGCCTACGACCTCGCCATCAACTTTGCGCGCCAACTCATCCGCGAATTTCCCCAGCATCCGCTTGCCCTGAGCGCCCGCATCGACATCGGCACCATTTACCTGCCCAACAAAGGCGACCACGAACAAGCCATTGCAGAACTTCGCCCCCTGCTCAAACTCGTAACCGTAGAAGACGAAAAAGCCAGCATCCAATACACCATCGCAGAAAATTATTTTGAATTGGCCGACTATGACAACGCACTCCGAGAATTTTTGATCTTGCGCTACAACCAGAAAGCGGGGCCCATGTGGATCGCATCTGCACAAATGAAAGTCGCAGAATGCTATGCGGCACAGAACAACATCGAACAAGCCATACAAGAACTCGAAGCCATAAAACGCAGCCACGGCGCAGCCAGTAATTATGGTATTGAGGCGGAAAAGCGCATTCAGAAAATAAAAGCACAACGACAATAACCATGCCCACCGACCAAAAAGAAGCCCTCATCATCGTCGATCAGCCCACTGCACTGGGCCGGGACCTGCGCGCCGCGCTCGAAGAACTCGGCTGGCAAACCCTCGTCACCAACAGCGTGCGCCCCGCCAGAAAACTGCTCTCGGAAAACCAGTTTGACCTGCTCATCCTGGACGAAACCACATTGCCCGAAGTGCAATTCGCCGACATATTATCTGACCGACCTGAAAAAATCCCCGTCTTCATCATCACCACACACGACGGCACACAACTCCAAACAGCCCCCGCACTATACCCCGATGCCCTGCTCTCCTATCCCCTCATCCCCGCAGAATTGCAGGACGCCCTGACGCAAAAACGCACCCCGCCCGACACCGCCATCCTCGGCCGCTCGGACGCCATGCAACAAATCCGGGAAAGCATCGCACAAATCGCGCCCACCCCCGTCAGCGTACTCATCACAGGAGAAAGCGGCTCCGGAAAAAACCTCATCGCCGAAGCCATCCACCGGCAAAGCGCGCGCAGCGGCGGACCATTTCTCATCATCAACTGCGGCGCAATCCCCGAAACCCTCCTCGAAAGCGAACTCTTCGGCCACGAAAAAGGCGCATTTACCGACGCGCGCACGCAGCGCTCCGGCATCTTTGAAGCCGCCAACCGCGGCACCGTCTTCCTCGATGAAATCGGCGAAATGTCCCTCTCTGCACAGGTGCGCTTATTGCGCGTCCTCGACGCCAAAGAAGTCACCCGCCTGGGCAGCACCACCCCAATAGCCGTTGACGTCCGCGTCATAGCCGCCACCAACCGCAACCTGCAACAAGCCGTTGCCGAAGGCAAATTTCGGCAAGACCTCTACCAGCGCCTTCGCGTCATCGAAATCGAAATGCCCCCCCTGCGTGCCCACCCTCAGGACATCCCCCTCATCGCGCAAAACATCATCCAAAAACAAAGCGACGAACTGCGCATGCCCCCCATTGAATTCGCACCCGACGCGATGAACGCACTCCAGCAATACCACTGGCCGGGCAATGTCCGAGAACTCATCAACCTCATCGAACGCCTCATGGTCCTATCCAAAACCCGACACATATCCGCCCTGGACCTCGCGCAATACCTCGACACATCCCCCGTAACCGAACCGTCTTATCTGCCCGTCCTCGCGGGCAAAACACCTGCAGAATCCGATCGCGACCTGCTCTACTGGGCCATACTCGAAGTCGCCAAAGACGTCAAAGAACTCAAAGCCTATTTAACGCAACACATGCAAACGCCTGTACAAAATACACCAACACCCGTCCTACCCGTCTATGACACACCTATAGAAGACACAGAAATCAAAGAAACCGCAGGTGCAGGTTTAAAACCTGCACCTACCGAAGAAGACATACGCCCCTTGAGAGAACTCGAACGCGAAGCCATCGCCAATGCCCTGCGCGCAACCGGCGGGCATCGCGAACGCACCGCAAAACTACTGGGCATGGCCGTGCGCACACTGTATAGAAAGATTGATCAATACGATTTGTAGAATTTCTCGGAACCATCCAATAGGGTTGTGGGTCTAAACCGTCGAAAATAGAAATTGCACACCCTGAAAAAAGGAGTACCCACCATGACACACCGCACCATCGCGCTATTGGGCCTCATCGCACTGCTATTGTCCCCCGCCTTGAACACAACGGGCGAAGCCGCAATCACAGCAGAAGAAAAACAAGCCATTGCGCAACTCAAAGCACACAACACCGCCTTCAAAGCCATTGCGCGGGAAGTCACCCCATCGGTCGTAACCATCAACGTCACCCTCAATCCAGAGGACGTACCCCGCCGCCGCGGCTTCCCCTTCCCCTTTGACTTTGAAGAAAGGCCAAACCCGAGAAACCGAAGACCACAGCCCATGCCAGACCCGCAAACCACGGGATCGGGCATTGTCATAACTGCCGATGGCTATATCCTCACCAACCACCACGTCGCGGGCGACGCCGAAAAACTCACCGTCACCTTTAGCGACAACCGCGAATACGACGCCAAACTCGTCGGCTCGGACCCGCGCACCGACATCGCCGTCATCAAAATTGACGCCACGGGACTAAAACCCGCCACCATAGGCAAATCAGACGCCGTTGAAATAGGCGAATGGGTACTCGCAGTAGGCGCGCCCCTCAACCTCAAATCCACAGTCACAGCCGGCATCGTAAGCGCGGTTGGCCGCGACATCAACATCCTTAGCGACCAGGGGGGCTTGAGCATCGAAGACTTCATCCAGACCGACGCCGCCATCAACCCCGGCAACTCCGGCGGTGCCCTCGTCAACCTCAACGGCGAAGTCATCGGCGTCAACACAGCCATAGCCACATCCAACCGATCCTTCATCGGCTATGGCTTTGCAGTACCCATTGACCTCGCCAAAAAAGTAATGGACGACATCGTCGCACACGGCAAAGTCAAACGCGGTTATATCGGCATTGGACTCGGCTCAGTCGATGCGGGCACAGCAGAAGCTTTTGGACTTGACCGCCCCAAAGGCGTACTCATCAACAATGTCCTGTCCAATACCCCGGCTGCAAAAGCCAACCTGAAAGAAGGCGACATCGTCCTCTCAGTAGATGGTCAACCCGTCAATCGCCCCAACCATCTCCAGAGCCTGGTCGCCCGCAAACACCCGGGCGACACCATAACACTCGCAGTGCGGCGCAACACCGAAGACTTGACCATCCGCGTCACCCTGGGCGAACGCCTGCCCGAAGACCTGGCCAGTGCGGATGACGCGCCGTCAAAAGAACAAGAAGACGCATCCGTCTCAGAAATCGGCCTCACCGTCCACGACATCACCTCAAAAATGATCGAAGAATACGGCATCGCTGAAAATACCACAGGCGTGGTCGTCACCGACGTCTCCCGCGAAGCGCGCAACGCCGGCTTTAGCGAAGGCGACATCATCTATGGCGTGCGTCAAAGCCCCTTTCAGCAAGACATAAAAACAGTACACGACTTTGAAACTGCCGTATCCAAACTCAAAAAAGGGAAAACCGCCGCATTTTCAGTCATCATGCGCGATGGTAACCGTCGCTTCCTATCCCTCAAAATATAAGGATATAGATAATGAGCACCCCCGAAGCGCGGCTCATGATAGCCGCCAGCGAAACCGACGCCGACATGTATTACGCCACGCGCTTTCTCGCGCCCGACCCCTTCATCTTCTTTCAAATCGGCGCCCAAAAACACCTCCTCATGTCCGACCTCGAACGCGACCGCGCGCGCGCGCAAGCCCAGGTCGATCATGTACTCTCCCTATCCGAATACCAGGAAAAAGCAAAAAAAAACGACACCGACGAAGAACCCTCTCAAATCGATGCCTTACACGAAGTACTACAGGAAAAAAACATCACCCACCTGAACGTCCCCCGCGCCTTTGCCATCGCCACGGCAGACGACTTGCGCGAACGCGGATACACAGTGGCATTTCCAGAAGGCGCGTATTGGCCCGACCGGGAAATCAAAACCCCTGATGAAATCGAACACATCCGCGAAGTCCAGCAACACACCGAAGCCGCAATGGACGCCGCCATAACCCTCATCCGCAACTCGGAAATCCGCGGCGACCGCCTCTACCACAACGGCGAACCCCTCACATCGGAAACCGTCAAACGCGCAATAAAATTTCTCCTCCTCGAACGCGACTGCACAGCCGGTCACACCATCGTTGCCGGCGGCGACCAGGCCTGCGACCCCCACAACGAAGGCACCGGACCACTCCACGCGCACCAATCCATCATCATCGACATCTTCCCCCGCTCAAACACCACTGGCTACTTCGCCGACCTCACCCGCACCGTCGTCAAAGGCGAACCCTCTGCCGAACTCCAGAACATCTACGACGCGGTCCTCGCCGGACAGAACCTCGTCCTCGACAGCATCCGCGCAGACGCAGACGGCCAGGCCATCCACCGGGCACTCACAGAACTCTTTGAAAACCGCAACTTCGAAACCGGCAACATAGACGGCCGCATGCAGGGATTCTTCCACGGCACCGGCCACGGCCTGGGCCTCGAAATCCACGAACCCCCGCGCATCGGCAAAACCCCACAAACCCTCTGCGCCGGGCACATCGTCACCGTTGAACCGGGCCTCTACTACCCCGGACGCGGCGCCGTACGCATCGAAGACCTCGCCGTCGTCACCGAAGACGGACTCGAAAACCTGACGACCTATCCGAAATTTCTCACCTTATGAACGCAAAATCGCATTCTCCACCCGAGCCGTAATAACATCGATCCCCTCATACTTCCGATGATGCACAGATGAAGCGTAATGCCGCAAAAGCCGGATCGAAAACTCGTGATCATCCTCGGCATACGCATCCTCACCCAAATACGCGATCTGGTCTTCGATATTCTCACCATCCGAAGCCGCCAGAAATTCAACCTCTGCTACCCCATCATCCATGCGAATACCCATGATCAGTTGCCGCGGTGTACTGGAAGATTCCTTTTCATCCTGCGTCACAAGACTCACCAGCATCTCTTCCCCTACCGAACGCAGGCGGTATTGCCCGCTCTCCGTCCAACCGTATTTCTCGGCAAACGCAACGAGAAACTCGTCAATCGCGGGCAATGCAGACAACTCCAGCGGTACTTGAATTTTTCTCCGCCGCGAACCGGTCAGTTCCACCAAAAGCGTCATGCCAATAACCGTCAGGCTTCCCACCGTAACCCCGCTATCGAGCAACTCGTGCACAAACCCGTCAAAAAATCCAGCAATACTCCCAGAAGAAAGCCCAACCATTATCGATACCGCGATGACGATACTCTTGCGATGATCAATCTTATCATCGAACGCCACCTTTGCCCCTTCCACGAAAAGCCCACCAAATACGATGATATAGACAGCCGCCAGAACCGGACTCGGAATCGCAATGAGAAAAGCCCCCAACTTGGGCAAAAATGCCACCCCGATCATAAAACAACCCCATGTACACACCCACCATCCGCGTAGCCACGCCTGTAAGAGAGACATACGTTGCAGTGAGTGCCCAGGGCGTCGTGGCAGAGGGAATGCCCAGAAAGCCCACGATCAAATTGCCCACGGAGTAGGCATTGAGACCGCCTTGAACAACTCTGAAATCCTGTGCCTGTACCTCTCGGTGCGAAGCTCTTTGGATCACGCCAATATCCCCAACAGCCTTCACAAAAGTCACCAAACCGACAAAGATAAAAGCCGGCAGAAGTCCCCAAAATTCAACGCCAAAGGTCAAATCCAAACCTTCCCAGACGGGAACGGGAAAACCAATATAGGCAGCTTCGACCACACCGCTGTTATCGTACAACCCCAAAGGCACTGCGACAATCAGACCCGCCAAAATGGTGATACCGACTATCCACAGCCGCCAGATCTGTGGCGCACGCAAAATTATCAGTACCCCAACAAGCAAAGATATTGTCAGGGTCGCGATAACGCGATCAACGGGCAAATCCTGTGTCGATTTCACAACATCGTTAAACAGGAAGGGAGCTGCCGTAGCTGCGACCAACATAACGATCGTGCCACTGACGGTTCGCGTAAATATTCGGCGCAACAGCGGAAGGTACATCGTGAGCACCAACTGAACGAGCGTCGAGACAACGGTCAAAATCGCCAGCAAGCCCGGTCCGCCTTTTTCTAAGGCAAGCGTAGAGATCGCAATAAAAGGGATATTGAAACCCGTCAAAATGAGAAGTCCAGTCCCAATTCGACCGCGGAAAGCCTGAATAATTGACGTGAATCCGCACGTTATCAAGGCCATAAACACGGCCCACGGCAAATAGGCCCCGGTCTCGCCCGATGATCGAATGACCACAGTCGTAAACACCACGACCATGACGATATTTGGCGATGCCATCTGAACGGCAGAGAGTATGGCTACAGACCGGGGACATTTGTCCTCTGGTTCGTAGCGAATACCCTCATTTACCTGCCTGACTTCCGCCATGAATACATCCTCTAATATTGCGTGGTGCAAAAACGGTTAAAGCTGCTCATGGCTACGCCCCCAAACGCAGCCATGAGCGATGGCGTTTTGTCGCCTGCTAAGGCTTTATGAGCAACTCAATCGTCCGCCGGTTCGCCAAAATAGCTCGACCCGAAAATCAGGCCATCGTAGCGAATCACCCATGCATGTGCATCCAGGATTACGCCGGTTCTCACGTTGGGCCGCTGGTAGTGAATCCAGTGCCCTGCCTCGGTCGCACGCACTATTTCTTTGCCAAGTTCAAATCCGGTGCTGGGTACCTTAATGTTCTCGATTTTGAGACCCACCGCTCCGGGCGCAACGAGGAAGACAGCGACGCGGCCATCCTCGTCAACCATGAACAGGGACGATTGGCCTTCGATGCTCTCCCGGCTGCCGTAGTAGGCGACTGTAGCTTCCAGGCCATTCTGTTTGTACTTGTCTATGGCAGCCTGCACGTATGCCTTAGTGCCCGCTTCGGGACTCTCTGGGGCAGGGTAATAGCCCGAAGCGAAAAGCAGCTCATCGTGCCGAATGGCGTAGCCCACCTTGGGAACCTCCACCAGCGTCACCGGATGCGGCCACAGGTATTCCACCCAAACGCCCACGCCTTCCTCCGCCTTGACCAGCGCCTTGCCCAGTTCGTAGCCATCGGAACCCACCACATCCTTGAGGTCCGTACCGATCAGTCTGGGAATCAGCGGGTGGACGTGATAGATGTCGTCCGCGTCGGTGGCGAACAAATACCACTCGCCCTCAATGGAGGCCACGCTGTTGTAGTAGGCCCTCATCGCCTCCAGGCCATCGCTCTTGTAGCGTTCAATGGCCCGTTGCACGTACGCCACGGTGTACTCCCGCGGGTCGGCACCCTGCCAGGGCGGCGACCCGGCCTCGGTGTCTGACGTGTAGTAGCCCGAGGCGAAGATCAGCCCGTCGTGGCGCACCACCCAGGCCGCCTTGTGTTCTTCCTGCAGCGTTACCGGGTTCGGCCACAGGTATTCCACCCAATGGCCTTCCGCGGTCGCCTTGGCGATTTCCTTCCCCAGTTCGTAACCGTCCGAACCCACCACGTCCTTGATGTCCGTACCGATCAGGTGCGGGAAAATGGGATGTGCCAGGTAGAGATCATCGGCCCCGATGAGGAACAAATAAAAATGCCCATCCACGCTTTCCCGGCTGTTGTAATACGCGATGGTCGCTTCCAGGCCCTCGCGGCCGTAATGCGCGATCGCTTTGGCGATGTAATTGCGGGTGACGTCGGCCAGATTTTCTTGCAGCGTGAAATGCCCGGCCATGAAAACGAGATCATCGTGCCGAATGAGGAAGCTGCGCTTGGGGCCTAACTGTCGGGTTATGGGATGAATACTTTGATGATCCATCCAGATGCCTTCCGGAGTGACTGGACCGAGGGCGGGCGCGGGCGCACCGACGCCTGCGGATAAACCACTTGCCAGTATGACGCTTTGCTGCGGGTCAATGATATACATGAACCGCTCGCCTTCGATACTTTCTCGGCTACTGTAGTGTTGCGAGCGTGGCTTCCCGCCCATCGCGCTGGTAACGCTCAATAGCCTTCATTACATAAGCTTTTGTGAGCGCATCCTCGTCATCGGCGGCCATCGCGGAAGAACTCGTGATCTGTGCATTGCCACCAATCCACAGCGCGCCAGCCACCAGTGCCAGCACGAACACGCGACAAACATCTCGAAACATAACAACCTCCCTTGTAAAATGGTTTTTTCTATGACAACTGCGAATAAAGGAAAAATAAAGTAAAATATTTCTCCCGCAATATAAAACCACGCCTCCTTCAGAGGCCATGAAAGCACCTATTTTTTCATCAATTCATCTTCACACTTCCTACTTCACACTTCCTACTTCACACTTCCTACTTCACACTTCTTCCTTGCCTTTAAGCTCTCGGATGAAACGTCCGATGCACCTCCTTCAAATACTCCCGATCGACATGGGTATAAATCTGCGTCGTTGAAATATCCGCGTGCCCCAGCATCTCTTGCACCGCCCGCAAATCTGCGCCCCCCTCCAGCAAATGCGTCGCAAAAGAATGCCGCAACGTATGCGGACTCACCTTCTTCTCCAACCCCGCCAGAACCACGTATTGCCTCAGCAACTTCCACACGCCCATCCGCGACAACGGACCACCGCGAAAATTCAAAAATACCTCGGACCCCGTACGCGGCTTAGCCAGACCTGGACGCACCGCATCCAAATACTCAGACACCCACTCAATACCCTCTGACCCAATCGGCACCACGCGCTCGCGCCCGCCCTTGCCCAGCACCCGAATTACCTCTACGTCAAACAGCAAATCCACCAGCGACAACCCGATCAACTCCGACACCCGCAACCCCGCCCCATAAAGCATCTCTATAAGCGCGCGATCGCGCAACCCCAGCGGCGTCTCCACATCCGGCGCCAGCATCAACCGCTCAACCTCGTAAATATTCAGCACCGACGGCAACTTCCGCCCCAACTTAGGCGGCTTCAAATGCTCCGTCGGATCCCTGCGCGCGAGACCCTCCCCCATCAAAAACCTGTGAAACATCCGCACCGCCGTCAAATTGCGCGCCACACTCGACGCCTCCAGCCCCATCTCCGAAAGCAAATCCAACAGCGCGGACACCTCCGCCTGAGAAATCGCATCCGGCGCATCGATCCCCAAATCCGTCAACAGCGTCAAATACCGGCACAAATCGCGTTGATATGCACTTGCCGTATTATCCGACAACCCGCGCTCCAGCGTCACAGAATCGAGAAACCGCTGCAACGCTCGTTCCAACTCAGGGGCAATTTGTATCTGGTTTATAGACATGGTGTATGACCATCAAAAAACGGGCGACCACAAGGGTCGCCCCTACATTTTCTTCAACCCTTCACAAATCACCTCCGCCAGCCTCAGCCCTACCCCCTCGACCTCTGCCACCTCTTCAACCTCTGCTTCTCGGATCCGCTTCACCGAACCAAAATGCTTCAACAGAGCGACGCGCCTCGACGGACCCACCCCGGGAATCTCATCCAACTCCGACGTCAGCGTCCGCTTATCGCGCAACTTGCGGTGATATGCAATCGCAAACCGGTGCGACTCATCGCGCAACATCTGCAACAACTTCAACGACGAAGACGACTTCGGAATATTCTGCGGATCGGACAACCCCGGCAAAAACACCTCCTCCAACCGCTTCGCCAGCCCAATCACCGGCTGATCTTCAATCCCCAACGCTTTCAACGCCTCAACCACGCTCGAAAGCTGACCTTTACCCCCGTCAACCAGCAGCAAATCCGGAAAAGGCTTGCCCTCCTCCATCAACCGCTTAAACCGCCGCGTCACCACCTGCTGCATCATCGCAAAATCATTGGGCCCCTCCAACCCCGTAATTTTAAAATGCCGGTACTCGCGCTTCCGCGCCCTGCCATCCACAAAACACACCAGCGACGCCACCGGATCCGACCCCTGAATATTTGAAATATCCACCGCCTCAATCCACCGCGGCGGCTTCTCCAGATGCAAATCGCGTTGAAGCGCCTGCACCGCTGCCGGCGCTTGCGACCTGCGATTCTCGCGCTTCAACCGCCGCTCTGTCAACAACAACCGCGCATTATTCTCCGCCATCTTCATCAACCGGAACTTATCCCCCCGCTGGGGCACGCGCATCTCAACCCCGCCCTCTGAACGCTCTGTAAGCCAATCGAGCACCGTCTCCCGATCCTCGATATCACAAGGCAAGCACACCTCGCGCGGCACAAAAGTAGCCGTCGTGTAAAACAACTGCACAAATTTTGAAACCACCTCCTCCTCAGACGCATCCAGCACCCCGCCGAGAAAATAATTCTGTCGCCCGATCAACCGCCCATCGCGCACCTCCATCACCACCCCACAAGCCTCATCATCTTCTCGCGCAATCGCAATCGCATCCCAATCCGTCAACTCATTAGACACCACCTTTTGCCGGCTCGCAGCCTGTTCCAATGCCCGGATGCGATCCCGATAAATCGCCGCCTCCTCGTACCGCAGCGCCTCTGCCGCCCGCTTCATCCGCTCTTCAAGCGTCACCTTCACCTGCGTATGCCGCCCCGTCAAAAACAACACCGCCTCTGCCACAATCTTCTGATACGCCTCTGCCACAATCAACCCCTCGCAGGGCCCGTCGCACCGCTTGATCTCGTAATCCAGACACAGCCGCACATTGGCCTTTGGCAAATCGTAATCACAACTCCGGATCCGAAACAACCGGTGCATCGTCTCCACCATCCGCCGCATCGCCTTCACATCCGTATAAGGACCCAGATAGCGCGACCCATCCTTCACCACATCGCGCGTCACCACAACGCGGGGAAACACCTCCTTTGTAATGCGGATATACGGATACTTCTTATCGTCCTTCAAACTGATATTGTAACGCGGCTTGTGCGCCTTGATCAAATTCGCCTCTAAAATCAACGCCTCCAACTCCGTATCCGTAACAATATATTCCAGATCGCGCACATTGCGAACGAGCGCCCGAAACTGCCGCCGCCCATCATGGGCATTCGGACGAAAATACTGCTGCACCCGGCTGCGCAACACCTTCGCCTTGCCGATATAAATAATCTGCCCCTCGTCGCCCTTCATCATGTACACACCAGGCTCTCTGGGCATCAGCGCCACAATACCGTCGATATGCGCGCTCATATTGCACCTCCCCCTACAAATCCACAATCTCCACATCCATCGCATTCAGATCCAGAATCCCCACCGTCTCTCGCCCCGTCGTCCACCCGCACGCCTCCCCTGGATTAATCACCAGCGTATCGCCTCTTCGCACATCGATCTCGTGCGTATGCCCGTAAAAAATCACATGGTATGCACCGCTCTGTGCCAGAGCATCCACCTCATCTGGCTCGTGCAACATCAAAATGCGCTTGCCCTCCCACTCGTGTACATAAGGCGGGCGGTGAATCGGTCCCAGGCCTTCAAACAGTGCTCGCAAACCGAACTTCTCCCCATCATTATTCCCAAAAACCCCGACAAAAGGCACCGTCAAATCGCCCATCCAGCGCGCATTAAACGGCGCGATATAATCGCCCCCGTGCAGCACCAACCCCACATCCCGCGCATTAAAAAGCTCAACCGCTTTCTCAATCGCGTGTTTATTATCATGTGTATCCGTAATCAAACCGACAAGATGTGATTTTCCCATGATTAGACTCCTGTTGTCAGGTCAATTCTTCTGGGGCAACTCAATTTTCATAATTATATGCATTAAATTTCCCAAAAAAAACAAAAAATCGTATCTTTAATAGATTAAGATAAATTAGTGCCATTTGTGAAAAAGAAAAATAGGAGATTTTTGACATGAAATTAACCGCAGTTTACAGAAAAGTCCCGGAAGGATACATTGGATTTGTTGAAGAATTGCCCGGTGCTAATACGCAAGGAAAAACGCTTGAAGAAGCCAGAGTAAATATCCAAGAGGCAATTGAGATGACGCTTGAAGCAAACCGCATCCTCGCAGAAGAATCCATTGAGGAAATACAAGATGTGATTCGTGAGCCTATTTTTTTTCAGACATGAAAAGACGCGATTTCATTCGCCATCTTAACAAGAACGGCTGTGAATTTCTCAGAGAAGGCAGTAATCATACCATATACGTTAATCGCAGAGTCCGGTGTGTTTCCACTGTGCCAAGACACCGAGAGCTAAACAAATTCTTAGTGCGGAAAATATGTAGAGATTTGGAAATCCCACCGCCATAATGAGATTCGCCTTTATAAAATTCACAGGAGCAGACCCCCCATGCCCATATTAAAAATCGGCCTTCCCTCGGGGAGCCTGCAGGAATCCACGCTCACCCTGTTTGCCAAAGCCGGTTATCGCATCCACGCCAGCCACCGGTCCTACACGCCCGTCATTGACGACCCCGAACTCGAGGGCTTATTTCTGCGCGCCCAAGAAATCGCGCACTACGTCGAACGCGGCGTCCTCGACATTGGCCTCACCGGCATCGACTGGATCCGCGAAAACGAAGCCGACATCATCGAAATCGCCGAATTTGCCTATAGCAAAACCTCATCGCAACCCGCGCGCTGGATCATCGCAGTCCCCGAAGACTCGGACATCCAGACCGTACAGGACCTGCAGGGCAAGCGCATCGCCACCGAACTCGTCACAGCCACGCGCAACTACCTCAAAAACCAGGGCATAACCGCCGAAGTCGAATACTCCTGGGGATCCACCGAAGCCAAAGTTCGCGTGCCCGGCCTCGTCGATGCCATCGCCGAACTCACCGAAACTGGATCCTCTCTGCGCGCCAACAACCTGCGCGTCATAGACACCATGTTTGAAACCACGCCCAGACTCATCGCCAACAAAACAGCGTGGAACAATGCGTGGAAACGCGAAAAAGCGCAACACATCGCCACCTTGCTCATCGGCGCATTCAACGCCGAAGACAAAGTCGGCCTCAAAATGAACGTACGCCGCGCAGACCTCAATCAAATCGTCAAAAACTTACCCGCGCTCAACAACCCCACCATCGCCAACTTACTCGACGAAAACTGGGTAGCCATCGAAGTCATCGTCGATGAGCGCATCGTGCGCGACCTCATACCAAAACTCAAAAAATCGGGCGCCGAAGGCATCATCGAATATCCCTTAAACAAAGTGATCTATTGAATTCCAGCATCCCATGATCGAAACCATCACATACAACCGCGACAAAACACCCCCAAAACTCGACGCCATCCTCTCGCGCAGCCCTGATTTCTCTCCCGAACAGGAAGCAACCGTGCGAGAAATCGTCACCGCCGTAAGAAAACAGGGGGATCGCGCCCTCCTCTCGTACACCAAAAAATACGACGGCATTGACATAATCGACATCCGCGTGCCCGAAACCGAAATCAAAGCAGCCCATCGCAACGCCGACCCCAAATTTATCGAAATCATAGACGCAGCCGCGACAAACATCCGCAATTTTCACGAAACCCAGCGACAAACATCCTATTTTATCGAAGACGGCGACGGCGTCATCCTCGGCAAACGCATCCTGCCCATCGAACGCGTTGCCCTGCTCATCCCCGGTGCAAGTGCGCCCCTATTCTCCACCCTGCTCATGGCCGCCATCCCCGCGCAAATCGCAGGCGTCCCGCACCTCTGCATCGCCACGCCCCCGCAGCCAAACGGCACCGTACACCCCGCCGTCCTCGCCACGGCCCATCACCTAAGGATACGCACAATCTACAAAGTCTTCGGTGCTCAGGCCATCGCTGCACTCGCTTATGGCACCGACACCATACCCCGCGTTGACAAACTCGTCGGACCCGGCAACCCCTATGTTCAAATCGCAAAAAAACTCGTCTTTGGAACCGTTGACATCGACATGATCGCCGGGCCCAGCGAAATCGTCGTCATCGCCGACCACACCGCAAACGCCAAACACATCGCCGCCGACCTCCTCTCACAGGCCGAACACGGCAGCGGCTTTGAAGCCGCGGTCTGCATCACACCCTCTGCCGACCTCGCAACGCAAATCGCCGACGAAATCGCCCATCAAGCCGCCGACCTGACACATCGCGAAGCCATACAAAAAGCACTCGACCGCTTTGGCGCAATCGTCGTCGTCCGCGACCTCGCCGAAGGCATTGACCTCGCCAATCGCATCGCACCCGAACACCTCGAACTCATCGTCGCCGACCCCTGGGCACATCTCCAATCCATTCGCCATGCCGGTGCCGTATTCCTCGGCGCGGCATCATCCGAACCCGTGGGCGACTACTATGCGGGCACCAACCACATCCTGCCCACAGCCGGCGCCGCCCGATTCGCGTCATCTGTTGGCGTTGACACCTTCACCAAAACCATCAGCATCTTGCAATACACCGAACAACGCCTGCAAAAAACCGCGGGCCACATCATCAGCATGGCCGAAACCGAGGGCTTAGATGCTCATGCGAATGCGATAAGACAGAGGATAAAGCAACCACTGGATCGCGGCAAGGATGCCGCTCCAACAGCAGACAAATGGTAGGAGGGAAATCCTTTTCCCGACCTTACCAAAAAATTCTGCGTTGAAATGCTAATTCCTAATTTTTAATTCCTAATTCATATGACCTATCTCCAAAACATAAAACCCGAAGTCCGCGCCCTGCACGGGTATCATCTCACGGCTTATGACTGTCCCATCAAGCTCAACCAGAACGAAAGCCCTTATGACGTACCCGACAGCTTGAAAGACGACATCTTGCGCGCCGTCCGCAACAAATCCTGGTCGCGCTATCCCGAACCCATGCAAATGGACCTCGTCGAAGCACTCGCCGACCACGCAGGCGTCCAACCCGAAGGCCTCATCGTCTGCAACGGATCGAACACCCTCGTGCAACTCGTCCTCGGCGTCGTATCCGCACCCGGTGTCCAGGTCGTCATCCCCTCGCCCTCATTCTCCCTCTACAGCCTCTACACCGACATATTCAGCGGGCGCGTCCACGACATTCCCCTCACAGAAAACTACGGCTTCGACATCCCGGCCTTATGTCGCGCTGCCAGCCAAAAAAACGTGCGCCTCATCATCCTTTGCTCTCCCAACAACCCCACGGGATGCGCCATCTCAAACACAGACCTCGACAAACTCTTATCCAGCACCAGCGCCCTCGTCATGGTCGATGAAGCCTACGGCGAATTCTACAGCCAGACCGCCATAGACCTCTTGCCCAAACACCCCAACCTCATCGTACTCAAAACCCTCTCCAAAGCATTTGGCGCCGCAGGCATCCGCATTGGATATCTCATCGCCCATCCCGACTTGCGCGACGAAATCATCAAAGGCAAAATCCCCTTTGACATCAACATCTTCTCGCACACAGCGGCCATGGCCATCCTCAACCACAAAGACCTCATACAAAAACGCATCGCATTTATATGCTCAGAACGCGAGCGCATCTTCCAGGCCCTCGCCCAAATAGACGGCGTCACACCCTACCCATCACACGCCAACCTCATCCTCTTTGAAGTCGCCGACCCTGATGCCGTCTTCACCGGATTAATCGAACAGGGCGTACTCATCCGCAACGTCACATCCTATCCCATGCTCGACAGGGCGCTGCGCGTATCCATCGGCACCGAACGAGAAAACAATTGCTTTTTGGAGGCACTTGAAAGGACATTGGAAATAACGGGCGACCACAAGGGGTCGCCCCTACAAAAAAAATAAAATATCATTGTAGGGGACGGCCCCTGTGCCGTCCCGGATCACCAGAGACAACCCATGCCCAAACCAACAGACATAAAAATCAAATCCGTCGCCACCTATTTCCTCCCCGTACAAACGCGCATACCCTACCGCTTTGGCACCGAACAACTCGACAGCGTCACCTGCGTCAGAGTGCGCATCGACATCGAAGACAAGCGCGGCAACACCGCTTCTGGCTGGGGAGAAACACCCTTGAGCGCGCCCTGGGCATGGCCATCGCCGCACCTCACATACGCCATCCGGGAAACGGCCATGAAAAACTTCTGCCTCAAAATCGGACGCGCCTATGCAGACATCGACACCACCGGTCACCCCATCGAAATCGGCCACATAGTCCAGGAAAACATCCTCCCCAACCTCCTATCGGCCTTCAACATCGAACAACGGGAAACCACGGGAGACATGCCCCGCCTATCCGCACTCGTCTGCGCCTCGGCTTATGACCTCGCCCTGCACGACGCCTATGGCATACGCCACAACATCGACACCTACGACACATACAACTCCGATTTCATGAACGCCGACCTCTCGCACTATCTCGACCCGGCCGACGACATCAACCACAACTTCTCCGGTCGCTATCCCGAAAACTATTTCATCCGCCCGCGCCCAAACCGCCTGCCCGCATGGCACGCCGTAGGCGGCAACGACCTCCTCGACGACGCCGAACGCACGGGCGATGAACCCGACGACGGCTATCCCGTAGTCCTCCCCGACTGGATACGGCGCGACGGCATTACCTGCCTCAAAATCAAACTCACCGGACAAGAACCCGGATGGGATTACGACCGCATCGTCCGCATCGGACAAATCGGCATCGAAAACAACGCCATGTGGTTGTGTACAGACTTCAACTGCACCGTCCAACAAGTCGATTACGTCAACGACATCCTGGACCGCCTCCTCACCGATCACCCGCGCATCTATCAAATGATCCTCTACGTCGAACAGCCCTTCGCTTATGAACTATCTGAAAACCCCCTCCACGTACACAGCATCTCTGCGCGCAAACCCCTCTTCATGGACGAAAGTGCGCACGACTGGCGCATCATACGCCTCGGACGACAACTCGGCTGGACCGGCGTAGCCCTCAAAACCTGCAAAACCCAGACCGGCGCCCTGCTCTCCCTCTGCTGGGCGCGCGCACATGGCATGACACTCATGGTACAGGACCTCACAAATCCCATGCTCGCGCAAATCCCCCACGCCCTGCTCACAGCCCATGCCGGCACCGTCATGGGCTTTGAAACCAACGCCATGCAATTTTATCCCGACGCCTCACTACCCGAAGCCGTCATACACCCCGGCGTCTATCGCCGGCAAAACGGCCACATCGACATCTCCACCGTCGAAGGACCCGGCTTTGGATACAAACATCATCTGATTGACCGCACACTCCCCGAACCTGCTGATCAGCAATTAGCCATCACCTAACCGCTTGTACGGGCGGGTTTGTAAGGGCAGGTTTGAAACCTGCCCCTACCCGCCCCCTACAAAAAGGCACATCTCATGTCTTCTCGCACAGCACACATCCAGCGCAAAACCTCTGAAACCGACATAGACCTCACCCTCGCCCTCACGGGCACGGGAGAATCGCACATCGACACCGGCATCGGCTTCTTTGACCACATGCTCACAGCCCTTGCCCGCCACGGCCTATTCGACCTCACCGTCACCTGCAAAGGCGACCTCGAAGTCGATGCCCACCACACCGTCGAAGACATCGGCATCTGCCTCGGTCAAGCACTATCCAACGCACTGGGCGACAAAACCGGCATCGCGCGATTCGGCTTTGCGTACGTACCCATGGACGAAGCCCTTGCCCGCGCCGTAATCGATCTCTCAGGCCGCGCGCATCTCATCTATAATGCCGCATTCGCCGAAGAACGCATCGGCGCATTTCCCACGGCGCTCGGCCTCGAATTTTTCACCGCACTCGCGCACAATGCCCGCTTAAACCTGCACATCGACCTCATCCGGGGCAACAACGCGCACCACGGCATGGAAGCCATCTTCAAAGCCGTCGCCCGATCCCTGCGACAAGCCGTCACCCTCGACAATAGGATCAGCGGCATACCCTCGACCAAAGGAAGCCTGTGAACGCACACCCTTTCGACCCGTAACTCAAATGAACATCTTACACACCTTATACGACGACATAGACAACCCCTGGTGTGGTGGGGGTGGTGCCCTGCGCACATGGGAAATCGCCCGTCGTCTAGCGCACAAACACCAGATCATCATCCTGACAGGCGCGTATCCCAACGCCCTCAGAGAAGAAACCCGAGAAGGCGTACACATCCGCCGCGTGGGATCAGACCGCTCGTACCTCCTCAGCCGAATGAGCTTTGTCCACCACGCCTCCCGCGAAATCGCCCGCGCAAACACCGATCTGTGGGTCCATCAATTCTCGGCCTTTGCCCCCCTCTTCGTATCCAAACAAAAAAGGCGCGACAGCCTCCTCGAATTCTTCCACTTCATGGACGACCACGCCACTGCAAAATACCCCGTGCTCGGCCACATTGCCCGCAAAGCCGAACAGCGCGCCCTGCGCCTTCACCCGCACATCCTGACCATCTCGCCCACCGTCACGCGCCAGCTTGAAAAACGCGCAACAAACGCGCAATTTCACCTCGTCTATACCGGCGTCGATCAAATCTGTTTTGAAGCCCCCTGGACAGAAGAGAATTACATCCTCTATTTCGGGCGCATGGACATCCACAACAAAGGCATCGACATCCTCCTATCCGCCTTTGCCAAACTCAACCCACCCGACATCCGCCTCATCCTCTCGGGTCGAGGAACGCCTCAAAACAAACGCGAAATACGATCCATAGCCAACCAACTCAACATCGCAAACCGCGTCGAATTTACCGGCGCCGTCACACCCGAACAAAAAAACATCCTCATGGGCCATGCCCTATTCGTCTGCACCCCCTCGCGCTACGAAGGCTGGGGCATTGTCGCCATTGAAGCCGCTGCCGCTGCCAAAGCCGTCATAGGCACCGACATCCCCGGATTGGCAGATGCCATCCGCGCCGATGAAACCGGCCTCCTCGTCCCCCCCGAAAATCCCCAGGCACTCGCCAGCGCCATGAAACGCCTGCTCGGCGACCCCTTTCTGCGCAAACGCCTGGGAACAGCGGGCCGCAAATGGGCCACACAATTCACATGGGACCGCACGGCACAAGCGCAAGAAGAAGTGTATTTAAAAGTCGCCACATCACAGGAACCCCAACAATGAGCAAACGACGCAAGCATAGCCGTCCCTCATCCATCCAAACCCGGACGGCGTTTGACCTCACCCATTTCCTATCTCGCCCCTGGGTCCCCATAGTCTTTTTTGCCCTGCTCACCGCCGGATATTTCTATCACATCCTCATCACGGGCGACGTAATCTACGGCACTGACACCGGCGCAGAATTTCACAGCGGCAACGAACCCTTTGCCGAAGCCCTGAGCAAATTGCCACAAAAAAACTGGACCCGATACATGGGCGGCATGCCAGAATCCGCCGCGCTGCGCGCCCAATACTATCCCCTCATCGTCATAGACCTCTTCACCAGCCAACACCGCTATTTTGGCTGGCGCTACATCTTTGCCATGTTTACAGCCGGCTACTTCATGTACCTCTGCACACGCAGCTTTGGCCTCCATCCCCTCGCCGCCCTCATCGCGGGTGCGGCCTATGCGTCTGCCCCGGCATTCCTCTCCTTCTCGCATGCCGGGCACTATGCAAAAATGACCGTCATCGGCCTCTTCCCCCTCATGTACTGGGCGCTCAACCGCGGCATGGACACGCGGCGCATCATCTACTTTTTAATCCTCGGCGGCACCGTCGGCATCGCCATCTACAGCCCGCACCTCCAGATGGCCTACTTCGCCCTCTGGGGACTGGGCCTGCTCTTCCTCTACAAACTCATACGGGACCTGTTCCGTACCAAAAATAAAAAAACCGCCGTCTATCAGACCCTCTTATCAGCAGGCGCCATCTGCCTGGGCCTCGCCATCGGTGCAGAAGGCGTCATCCCACAATACTGGAACACAAAAACCGCCTCAAAACGCGCCTTCACCGAACAACAAACCGACGAAGGTTATGAATTTGCCTCATCCTGGTCGCTCCACCCCGAAGAAATATTCGCCCTCGTCATCCCCGAATTTGTCGCCTTTGACACAAACACAACAACCCACAAATACTGGGGACGCAACGCATTCAAAATCAACTCCGAATACGTCGGCATCGTCCCCCTATTCTTCGCCATCTTTGCCCTCTCGCGCACCCGCAAAAAAACCCACATCGCGTTCCTCCTCGGCCTCTTCATACTCTCAGTCGCCTATGCACTCGGTCCGCACACCCCCTTGCACAAACTCCTCTACCACCTCGTCCCCGGCGTCAGCACATTGCGCGCGCCCGGCATGATCGCCTTCCTCTTCTCCTTTGCACTGTGCGCCCTCGGCGCGTACGGACTCCACCGCCTCATAACCGACGACATCACCCCTGAAACCGCAAAAAAACTCGGCATCGCAGGCGGGATATGCACCGCAATCCTCCTCCTATTTGCCTTCGCCCCCGCCACGCTCCTATCCTTATGGCAAAACATCGTCTGGACGGACATATCGGCATGGCAAGAGATCATAGTAAAAACCAGAGATACATCCCTCACCCGTCAGCAAATCGCCCAGGCGAACCTCTCCCTCACAGGACAGGGCGCATTGCTCGCCGCACTCTTCGTCGGCACACTCACCGCCATCTCATATCTCCGCGCACAAAACAAACTCAAAATCCACACCTTTGCCCTCATCCTCCTCGCCATCCTCCTCATCGACACATGGCGCATAGACAAAATGTTTCTCAACTACGTCAACCCCAACCGCGTTCCCCCCCGCGAGCGCGTCAATGCCGACGCCGTTGCCTTCCTCAAACGGGACAACAGCCTCTTCCGCGTACTCGCCCTACCCGACCACAACCAGATGCCCTTACCCGGCATAGACCTCGTAACCGGATTTCACGACTTCACCATCAGGCGTTATGACAACATCCTCAAATCCGGAGCCTTCAACAACCCCGCGATCCTCAACCTCCTCAACACCAAATACATCGTCGCACCCTCTGAACTGAACATCCCATATCTCGAAAAAATTGCCGGGCGCCAGGGCCTGCACATCTACCGCAACCCCGGTGCGCTACCGTGGTTTTATCTCGCGCCCCAATACGAAATCATCTCCGACGAAAATCAAATCCTGCAAAAACTGACCGACCCCAACGCCAACCCCATGCAAACAGCAATCATCGAAGAAAACCCCGGCATCGCCTCCGATCCCAACGCCAGTGAAACAGGCAGTGTCGAACGCCTCGAATACAACGAACACCAGGGCCATCTCAAACTCAGCACAACAGCCCCCGGACCCCGCATCCTCGTCATCTCGCAAAACCACCACCCCAACTGGAACGCCACCGTCAACGGCGAACCCAAACCCCTCATCCGCGCCAACTACCTCTGGACCGCAGTCGCCCTTGCACCCGGCGAACACATCGTCGAACTCACCTACCGCGACCCCATCGTAGCCACCACGCGCTGGATCACACTCGGCGGCGTCCTCATCCTCCTCATCGCAATCCCCCTGTGCATATACAAACCCCATGGAAAAACCACCAACTGAAAAATCCGCCATCCAGCGCATCGCGCGCGGCACGGTACAGACCTTCGGCAGCACCTACCCTGCGCGAATCATCAACTTCGCGGTCCTCCTCCTGCTCTACCAGATCCTCGTCCCCGAAGACTTTGGTGCCATCACAACAGCCTATTCCATCCTCGTCCTTATAATCGCAATCCGCGACCTCGGATTGCACTACGCACTCCTGCACGAACACGACAACGTCCACGACCTCGCACCCACGCACTTTGTACTCAGCATTGGCCTGGGCAGCATCAGCACACTCCTCGCCCTGTGCATCGCCCTCTATTCCGAAAACCTGTTTGAACTCACCCGCACATTCAACACCTACCTCGGCTTTACAGACACCCAAAACTACCCCAAAGTCGCCATCGCCCTATGCATACTGGGCGTATTCGACCTGATCCGAACAGCCGCACTCACCGCTGAAACCCAGCTACAACGCGACCTCGAATTTGGACGCCTCGCCTTTGCACATGCAGGAGGAACCACCCTCGCAGCCCTCGTCGGCCTCGCTGTTGCCTACCTCGGATACGGCAAATGGGCACTCATCCTCGGATTTTTCCCATACAGCGTCACCTACATCCTCTTCTATTGCACCGTCCTCTGGCTTCGCCATCCCCCCCCAATAGACCAGCTACACACCTTCAACCCACAAGCCGCGCGGCGCATGATCCGCTACGGCTTATGGTACTGGATCGGCGGCATACCCAAAATCTTCGTCCAGCACTACGACAAACTCATCATCAGCTTATTCTTCGGGTTAAGCCTGCGCGGGATATACGACGCCGCACACAACTTTGCCCAAATGCCCAGCGGAGCTATCACCATGGTCATTGTACGCATCACAGCCACAGTGTACGCGCGCTACCAGAACAACCGCGACCAACTCTCCGCAGCATACCGCCGAACCTCGCGCCTCATCCTCCGCACCACCGTCCCCATCTCCCTCGTCCTCGCGCTCGAAGCCAACCGATGGATACACATCTTCAAACCCGACTGGGCACCTGCAGCCCCCCTCCTCCAATGGCTCATCATCTACTCCCTCTGCCGTCCTATCCTCGACGATATACACGCCCTATTCTACAGCGTAGGCAGCCCCAAAAGCATTGCAAAATTCGCCTCGGCACAAGCCCTCATCCTCCTCATCCTGGCCCCCTATCTCGCCCATCACATGGACGCCACAGGCATCGCCATAAGCATGAACGCAATCGCCATCGTCGGCCTCATCCTCGCACTCATCCTCGTACGCGCACATGTCGATATCCCCATCGCCAGAACATTCGCCCCCCCACTCATCGCCGCGGCCATTGGCACCGGCATGCACTTTGCCAGTGCCGAATGGCTCAACACATTGCCAATCCCAATAGGCGTCCTCGCAGGTAGCGCGATCTTCACCACAGGTTATGGCTCGGGCCTGCTCATCGTCGAACGCAAAACACTCATTGACGAAATCAAAACCGTCATCCGCACGGTCAGGTCATGATCAGGATAGGCAGGATGAAAGGATGGACAGGATAAGAGTCAAAAGCAAAAACCGTCTGAATCAGGATTTACAGGATGGAAGGATGGACAGGATGAAAAGCAAAAGCAAAACCTCTGGATCGCGGCTTACACCGTGCCGCGATGACGGATCTACCCTTAATTGCATTGACATTTGTCCCTATTTTCATTATTATTCTAAAAATAATAATTATTGAAAGAATAATAATGAAATTCTACAACAGAGAAACAGAACTCGCACTCCTGCGAGAACTCACCGAAAGATCGGCGCAATATTCTCAATTCACCGCAATTTTTGGGCGACGCCGCACGGGAAAAACAGAACTCGTGCGCCAGCATCTCCAGAATCGCGGCATCTATTTCTTTGTCGAAAAACGCCCTTCAAATGCCCTCCTCATCGAATTCTCCGCCACCCTCAAATCGCACATCGCCTACGCGCCTGCATTTACAGATTGGAAAGACTTTTTCGTATTCCTCTTTGCCGAAACTCAGCGCCAGTCCCTGATCGTCGTCTTCGACGAATTTCAAAACTTCCTCACCATCGAACCCGCCATCTATTCCATCCTCCAGGACGTGTGGGACACATGGCACAAACAATCCAGAATCCATCTCATCGCCATAGGTTCTGTCGTCGGCCTGATGAAAAAAGTCTTCCAGGACGCCAAAGAACCCCTCTATGGCCGCCTCACCCGGGAAATAGATCTCAGCCCCTTACCCATCGACGCCATCTACCAAATCGCCACAGAACTCGGCTTTCTATCGCCCACAGACATCCTGACCCTCTACGGCATCTTTGGCGGCATGCCCCGGTATTACGAAATCATAGAAAGCATGGGCCTGGGCGGCAGCACCATCCCCCACATTCTCCATCGCGCACTATTCACCCCCTTTGCCTCCTTTCGCAATGAAATGCGCGACATCATCCTCTCCGAATTTGGAAACACGGCCCACACCTATCTGGCAATCCTCGAAGCCATCGCCACCGGCAAAACCCGCCGATCTGAAATCGCAGGACCCGCTGGCCTGCCAGCCACGAGCCTGTCCAAATACCTGCGCGAATTATCCGACCTGTTCGACCTCATCGAACGCGAAGTACCCATCACCGAACGACCCTGGAAAACAAAAAAAAGCCGCTATAAAATCCGCGACCCCTTTATCACATTCTGGATGCGATTCATCTACCGGCAATTGAGCATCTACGAATCGGGCAATTTCCCCTATTTTCTCAACCGCCTCAATACCTCCATTTCGGAATTCATGGGCCTTGCCTTTGAAAACATCACGCGAGAACTCTTGATCAAACTCAACCTGCACAACGCCGCACCCTTCTACTTTCACCGAATCGGACGCTGGTGGGACAGACAAAGCGAAATAGACCTCGTCGCCCTCAACCCCGAAACCCGGCAAACCCTCTTCGTCGAATGCAAATGGACATCCACCCCCGTTGGCATAGACGTCCTGCAAACCCTCAAACACCGCGCACAAAAACTCCCAACCAGGGACGCTTTTTATCTCATCACCTCCAAATCTGGATTTACCAACACCCTCAAAAATCTCCGAGACCCGCACCTCTATCTCTGGGACTCGAACGACATCGCGACATTTTTGTCCCCAAAAAAATAGAGATGAACACACAGGAGAAAACCATGCGCAACCTCATACTATCAACCCTATCGACAATCGCACTCTTGATATGCCCCTTATCTCTATCCGCACAAAACAGCTTCTCCCTCTCTCTCGACCTGGACAATGCACCGGACAATCAAGCGCTCGCCACCCTCATCGCATCCCCAGATCAAGTCATTGCCATACAAATCTTTGGCACAGACATCCAGAACGCAACCGGCATCTCGCCCCGCTTTGAATACAACGCGCGCCAGATCACATATCAGGGATTCTTCTCCGGCAACGTATTGCCCAACGCCCAGGTATTGGCAGAACACGGTACAAACCCAACCTTCGTGCAAGTCAGCATGGTATCTTTTGGCGGATCCGCCACAGTCAATAGTGGTTTGATGGGCACGATACACTTTCGCACCACACGTACATTTTCCAACACCACAATTCGCCTCACGCGCGCGATACTCAGTCGGGATGGTCAATTTGAAACTATATCTCTAAATATAAGTGTAGCCTTGCGCTCGGCCCCCTCCCCGGACTTTGACGGCGACGGACATGTTGGATTCATCGACTTTGTACTCTTTGCAAGTCGGTTCGGCTCAACGCGCGGTGATGGGACATACGAAGCGAAATACGACCTGGACGTAGATCATGCGATAAGATTCTCGGACTTCGTCATCTTTGCCCGCGACTTCGGCAAAGAAGTATCCTCCCCCGGCAGCACACCAAAAATGTACTGGACCGATGTAGGAACACATAAAATCCAGCGTGCCAACCTCGACGGATCAAACATCGAAGACCTCGTCACCACCGGATTGATCTATCCACAGGGCATCGCCCTGGACTTGTCCAAAGGCAAAATGTACTGGACAGACGGAGGCACGGATAAAATCCAGCGCGCTAACCTCAACGGATCAAACATCGAAAACCTCATCGCTACGGGATTGACGAGCAGTCCTACAGGCCCAGAAGGCATCGCTCTGGACGTAGCTGGGGGAAAAATATACTGGACAGACTTTAGCACGGGTAAAATCCAGCGCGCCAACCTCAACGGATCGAACATCGAAGACCTCATCACGGGACTGAGATACCCTCAAAGCATCGCTCTGGACATAGCCGGAGGCAAAATGTACTGGGCACACGATAGCCCGGATAAGATTCAACGGGCCAATCTCGACGGATCAAATATCGAAGACCTCATCACCACTGGATTGGAGGGACCACAGGGCATCGCCCTGGACTTGTCCAAAGGCAAAATGTACTGGACAGACGAAGGCACACATAAAATTCAGCGCGCTAACCTCGACGGATCAGACATCGAAGACCTCGTCACCGCCACCACCGGATTGAGCGGACCGCGGAGCATCACCCTGGACCTGACCGAGGGCAAAATATACTGGGCAGACAGAAGCAGACGCAAAATTCAGCGCGCCAACCTCGACGGATCGAACATCGAAGACCTCGTCACCACCGGCCTGAGACACCCGGACGCCATCGCCCTGGACCTGTCTGGCGAGTGAAACGTGACTACTCCCAACGCTAAAGCTCTCTGCGAGTGGGTTTTACGGGCTTTTCGGATAAAACGGAAAGCCCTATTCTACATCTCGCATCAATTTATCACCTACCTCTGGAGACATATTGTGAAAGACGTTATCCTCGACATGGAAGAAACTGTGCGTCCCCATACTGGAATAGGACAGTTTTGCCTGAATTTAAGTCAAGCTCTACTCAACTTAAATGAAAATATGGACCTGGGATTTTACGGTTCCAATCTCGAAAGGCACAGGGGTATGCATTATCGGGCCAATCTCCTGCATCGGATCCTTCCCCATTTACTCCCCAAATCCAAAATTTGGCATGCCACCTATCAGGGAAGCCATTACAATCCCAAAAGCTCAAAACTCGTACTAACCATCCACGATATGAACGAGTTACACATCCACGCGCAACACAACGACAGCAATAAATCCGACCGTTTCAAAAAGGGATTCCTGCATCAATTAAACAGAAAGATAGAACACATAGAAAAAATCGGTGGGCACATTGTCTTTATATCAAAATTTGCTCAAAACCAGACCCTTCATTATTTTCATATACCTGAAAATAAAATGTCTGTCATCTATAATGGCGTAGCCTTAAGTGAAAGCATAGCCAAACCTTCCTTTCCAATCCCGGAAAAATACTTCCTGACAATTGGTGCTGTTGCAGAAAGAAAGAACTTCCATACGCTAATTGATTTAATGGAACTACGTGAAGAGTCTCTCATCATCGCGGGTAGTACACACACCGAACACTTGCGCAGAGAAAGACCTTATGCAAGTATGATCCGCAAGCGAATACAGGAAAAAAAATTGGAAAATCGAGTTTTTATGGTCGGAACCGTAACCGAAGCAGAAAAATCCTATCTCATTGAAAATTGTAAAGCCTTTTTGTTTCCATCACTTTTGGAGGGATTTGGCATTCCGCCTGTTGAAAGCATGGCAAAGGGAAAACCAACATTCGTCTCTTGCAAGACCAGCCTGCCTGAAGTTTGTGGCAGTCACGCGCATTATTTTGCAAGTTTTGATCCTCGTGAGATGACAGATGTCATTGAACAGGGTCTCAAAAACTTTAATGCATCTAAAGCCAACAAAATGATCGCCTGGGCCAAACAATATAGCTGGGATAACGCCGCAAAATCTTATCTGGATATATACAAAAGACTAATTGACTGACATCGCGCAATTCTCAGGAAAAGCCATACTCAAAAACAGTCTGAATACAGCAGCACTTTCAAGTAGTCAGTGTCTTTTCATACACTTGAGAGGTTTGTGCGGCGGCATGCTGCCACGAAAACCGTGAAACTCTGCCAATTCCTTCAGCACTCATTTTAGTACACAATTCCGCATCATTTGTCAGAGTGTAGATGGCGTTTTTTATCTCTTCTATCCGGTAAGGATCTACAAGAAGGGCTGCATCGCCCGCCACTTCAGGCATACTCGACGTATTACTCGTTATGACAGGACATCCACAAGCCATGGCCTCGAGAATAGGAAGGCCGAACCCTTCGTACATTGAAGGGTAAATAAAAAAACGTGCGGTCTGAAATAGGCTAATCAACTCATCTTCAGATACGTAACCTTTGAAGATAATATCATCTTGGAACGATTCGGGGATGGTCAAAATATCATCAAAAAGCCACCCCTTTTTTCCCACAATAATCAGTTTGTCACTGATTCTTTTTTCTTTTCGAAGGGAGATATAGGCCTCAATAATTCTTTTGAAATTTTTTCTCGGCTCCAGAGTACCAACAGCAAGGATGAAATCTTCTCTTTTTTTTTCGATTGGTCTGAACTGCTTAGAAACCCCTTCATAGACCACATCAATTTTGTCCTCAGGTATCTCGAAGTGATCAATGAGATCCTGTTTGGTGGTATTGCTAACGGCAATAAATCTATCCACAAACCGGAATCGATACTTCAAAAAATATTTAAAATACAGGACTCGCCTGGTGGTCTGCCACCTGGGGAAAAGAAGAGGAATCAGGTCGTGAACAGTCATAACGACCCTGGAATTGGGCCGAAAAAAAAAGGGAGCAGTCACGGTGGGACAATGAACCAGATCAAAATTTGAAAGATTTTTGGGCGGGGAAAAAACAGCCGAAACAAAACCGCTCCCCAATACCAGAGTCGGATCATGGTAGATCACACGGGTATGGGCAGGAAAAAGGGAATGAGGGAAATCTGATGGTGCAATAAGCGTCAGATCAAGCTCACTGCGACTTAAAAGCTGGCAGGTGAGATTGTAGATATACTGCTCAACTCCCGCAAAATATTTGTTTTTTAATGCCTCAACAGTAATGGCAATTTTCAAAACGGAATTCTCCTTTTTCAATCGCGCGAACAATTTTAGGCAAAATTGTGTTATATTATTGAGCACCAGAAACATACCATGCGTAAATTGATTCTGTCAACCCTATCGACAATCGCGCTCTGGTTAAACCAATTGGAAACTTTTAATGCGTGACAGAGTACCAACTCGTTATCTGTTGATCTACATTCTGTGTATAACTTGCCTTTGTGGAATTGGTTTCGCAGGACTGCGCAATCACCCCTGGTCTTATGATGACTTTGATCATATTGAAAAAGCAAAGAACGCACAGGAAAACATAACTGCTATTTTTTCACCTGAAAAAACGGCACTGCGGCTACGGTTTGTCTTATCCTTCTATTTTTATGCAGCTTACAAGGTCTTTGGTGAAGATCCAACAGGGTATCATATTCTCAACATCTTATTTCACGTTCTCAACAGCCTGCTGTGTGCCCGGCTCTTACTGACGCTCTTTTCTTGCCCAAAGCTCGCGGCTCTGGGTGGATTTTTATTTGCGATCAACACAACGCACTATGAAGCAATCTATTGGGTATCAGCCAGTGCCGCACTTTTGGGAACTGGCTTTGCCATGACATCTGTTCTCTTTTTTGCAAAATATCTGGCATCCAACCGCAAAGTTCATCTCATTATCGCTTCTTTTGCCTATGCAGCGACAATTTTTAGTTACGAATCATTGGGCGTTATTTTTGCAATTATTCTTTTTATGTGGTTTCAACAAAAAACAAAGCCGCGTTTTAAGGACGTCACTGTTCTATTGCCCTTTCTCGTTGTTGCTGCCCTGATGTTTTTAATCAATGAAATCTATTACCAGAATCTCCCATCAAATCAAGAAATCTATCGTCTGGGTTTACACATACCCTATAACTTCGCTTTTTTTATAGGACGACTTTTTTTAAATTGGAGCTTTACACCATTCGGCTGGGAGTCCGGTGCGCCTTTTGATGTCCCGAGAGCCTATTTCAATTGGTATGCAGTAGCGGGACTGATAATCCTGATTGGATTGGGATATGCTGCCTATCGGTCCAAAACCATTTGTTTTGCCTCTGTCTGGATTCTCGTGACAATTTTGCCATATACATTATGGGATAATTACTCCTACTTCCCTCGATATTGGTATTGTCCTGCGATAGGCGGGGCAACTGTTCTCGCTGTCTTTTTACTCTATCTCTTTTCTATTATTCCCTTAAGTTCACGCTTAAAAATCGCCTGTTTTTCGCTGATCATTGCAGGTCTTACAATTTTCAGTTTGCGAAAAATGAAAATTTACGAAGGGCACTACCTATTGCAGGCTGCAAATTTTCATGAGAGCTCCAAACATAAAAATGATCCTGAAACAGCGATCACATATTATGAGCGTATTCTATCAGAATACGATATAAAAAATGCGCTCTTGACAAATAATTTGGGGATAGCTTATGTAAAAGTTGGCTACCTCGATAAGGCTCTTCAAATGTTTCAGGAGACAATACGAATGTGGCCTGAAAATGATAAAGGCTTTTTAAATTATGGCCATGTTCTATACTTGCAGAATCGATTTTCGGAGTCAGTTCAGGTATTTTCAGTTGTAGCCAAAAGAAATCCGGCATATGTCAGTTATATAAAAAAAGTAGGAATCGAGCTTTATGAACGCGGCGATATTGACGCAGCGATTCAGTTTTTTCGCCTGATTGTAAAAACAGATTCCAAAAATGAACAGAATTATTTTATATTGGGCGTCCTCTTCCAAACACAGGGAAAAATTGAGGACGCGATATCGGCATACAGGCAAGCCCTATCTATCAATCCAGAATATGCCAATGCGAAGACCGTATTAGAAAGACTTTTGGCGAATCCCGAAATGCGCGGCGCACCAAAATTGAAATTCCAGCCCCAATAGTTCGGACTTATATCATGAGCAAAAAACGCCGAAAACGTCGAAAAACAGAACCCCCAAAGGCATCCTCTCCATCCTTCAACCTCGCGCAGCACGAGCGCAAACCCTATTTTCTCCCCGCACTCGGCCTGTGCGGATTGCTCATGGGCATACTCCTCTTTGACGCCAATCTCTCCCTCACCGGCGACAATGCCCAATTCATCAACCTGGGCCGATCTCTTGCAGATGGATACGGCCTCTCGGAAACCATCGAAGGCGAACCCATCCCACACACCAAATACCCCTTTGGATTTCCGCTCCTCCTCGCCATAGTCCACATCATCTTCCCCGGCAACCTCATCGCACTCAAAAGCCTCGTCGTCCTCCTCTACGCCATCTCAATCCCACTCACCTATCTCCTCATCCGCGAGTTTGCCGCTCCCCCCATGGCACTCGGCGTAAGCGCGCTATGCCTCGCCTCGCCTCACCTGTTGGATTATTCGCACCAGGTCATGTCCGAAATACCCTTTCTCCTGTGCTCTCTCATAGCGCTCCTCCTTCTTCACCGCGCACACAACGGCTCATCCACGAAGGACACCAAGAACACGAAGGGGGTAAAAGCCTTTCTTCTTCGTGTTTGTTACTTGCTTCGCGGCGTTGTAGGCTTCGCCTGTGCGTGTCCTTTGTGGATCCTTTTTGCAATTATCGCCATAATCGCTGCCTACTACATCCGCAGCGCGGGCATCATCCTCGTCGGCACCGGCATACTCTTCTTTGCCCTGCACAAAAAATGGAAAGAAACCGGCATCATCGCCATAGGCAGCCTCCTCCTCGCCCTCCCGTGGCAAATCCGCAACGCATCACTCGGCGGCACGCCCTACATCCAACAACTCCTCAGCATAAACCCCTACCGCCCGGAAGAAGGCGCACTCACATTCGCCACCCTGATTGAACGCATCCTCGAAAATCTCGAAATCTACGGCCTGCACGTCATCCCACAAATATTTGTACCCACATTTACATCCAGTACGGACCCCGGATTCAGCACATACTTCGTCGGCCTCGTCTTCTCCGGCATAATCCTCTACGCCCTGATCGCCGGACTCCTGAAACGGCACTTACTCATCGTATATCTCACCTGCTATCTGGGCCTCTACATCCTCTGGCCCCAGGTCTGGTCCGACACGCGCTTTCTCGTCCCCGCCATCCCCATCTTCTTCTACGCCATCCTCACCAGCATGGACGAACTCCTCCAACTCCTCGCCAGAGCACTAAAAAAAACCGCATCGCGCGCGGGTGTCGTACTCTTCTTTCTCTTTCTCCTCGGCTCAAACATCTTTGCAACCCACGCCCTCTCCCAACGCATCGGATGGTTGCCCCCCAACTGGGACAATTACTTTGTCGCAGCAGAATGGATCAAAAACAACACCGAACCCGATGTCAAAATCATCTGTCGCAAACCCTATCTCATGAACGCCATCACCAACCGCAAAGCCGCGGGCTACGTCTGGAAAGCACCGGATGAGGTAATCGCCGACTTTGAAAAAAAGCGCATCAGCATCGTCGTTGTTGACCAGCTCGGATTTCGCTCCACACCCGAATTTCTCGTCCCCGCCATCCAGGCACATAGAAACCGATTTGAACTCCTCCACATCATACGCAATCCCGATACGTACGTCTTAAAATTCGAATGACCACCCCATTCGCATTTGTCAAAAAACGCGCGCTTTGCTATCTTTGTGTCTAATTTTCATCTTCTAACCTCAACAACACATACCCATGCCCGACCTCAGCCTCGTCATACCCCTGCTCAACGAAGAGGAAAGCCTGCGCCCGCTCATGGAACAAATCCGCGGCGTACTCTCTACCCAGGATCGCACCTACGAAGTCATCTTCATCGACGACGGCAGCACCGACGGTTCCATCGCCGTATTGGAAGACCTGCACAACACCTATCCCGAAGTCAAAATCATCCAATTTCGGCGCAACTTTGGCAAAGCCGCTGCTTATACCGCCGGATTTCAACACGCACGCGGCACATACATCATCACCATGGACGCCGATCTGCAAGACGACCCGGCAGAAATCCCCAACCTCCTATCAAAAATCGAAGAAGGTTATGACCTCGTCTCCGGATGGAAGAAAAAGCGCTTTGACCCACTGGGCAAAACCATACCCTCCAAATTTTTCAACTGGGTCACGGGATTTGTATCGGGCATTGACATACACGACTTTAACTGCGGCCTCAAAGCCTATCGCAGCGAAGTCGCAAAAGACATACGCATACTCGGCGAACTCCACCGCTACATCCCCGTACTCGCCCACCTGGAAGGGTACCGCATCGGTGAAATTCCCGTTCAGCACCACCCGCGGCAATACGGCGTAACCAAATATGGCTGGGGGCGCCTGCTCAAAGGCTTTTTTGACCTCCTCACCGTCATGTACATCGGAAAATACATGGGCCGGCCACTCCACCTCTTTGGCACCGTGGGCCTCATATTTGGCATCGCAGGCATGCTCATCAACGCATACATCGCATCTCTCTGGTTCCAAACCGGCACCATTCAATACCGGTATCCCCTGCTCATGCTCGGAGTTTTCCTGACCGTACTCGGCGTGCAATTTATCTGCACGGGCCTGCTCGCCGACATGTTGACCCGGGGTCCACAGCCCAATGAAAAATTCAACATTCGAAAAATTTTGGAATAAAAAAAGACACCGGGTTAAAAGCCCAGTGTCAGTTTTTAGCACGGCAAGGTAAGACGTAAGACGTAAAAATAAGAGGGGGAGCTACATCTCACGTCTCACCTTCTTCAGGCAAATTCGGGCACAGGAACCCGTTCCTGTGTCTCGTGATCTCGGCGCAGCATTATCCGAATCTTTTCAGATCGGTCAACATCACCGTGAATGGCATAATACAGCGCGCGATAAGCCATCTGGTCGCGTTTTTCCGCATCAATGTACATCGTTCTATCCTTTCTTTTGCGGTGCTTGTAACTTATGACAGTATTCTGGTATCTTTATTCATAAGCAAATTCGGTGCCATTTTTTTCGTTTTTTAAAAAAATTTTCTTAATTAACTGATTTATAGCAACTTATTAAAAAATGTTCATTTCTGTCTGCAAAATTTCATGTGTTAAAAATGGAACATGATGGTCAAAAAGACCACATATCGACTAACAAATTGGCACATTTTTTTCTATTTCACTGGATTGCGGCTAAAACCCTGCCGCAATGACGGCTTTCAGGCACAGCACGGGTTTTGCTGATTGCTAACCGCTTCATTTCAGGAGTAATCCTTCATGCTCGACATCAATCTCATTCGCAAAAACCCCGAACAGGTCACCCGGGCATTGCAAAAACGCATGGACGACATCGACTTCACAGACCTGCTCATCTGGGATGAAAAACGCCGCGCATACATCGCAGAAGCCGGACAACTGCGTGCAAAACGCAACAGCGTCTCTGCCCAAATCCCCCAAATAAAAAAAGCGGGCGGAGACATCGCCCAGATACAAACAGAAATGCGCGACGTCTCGACCCGCATCAAAACCATTGAAACCGAACTCGCGGCAATCGAGCAAAACATCCACACATTCGTCGAAAGCCTTCCCAACATACCCGCAGACGACGTACCCCCCGGAGACAAAGAAAACAACCGCGTCGTACGCACATGGGGCGAAAAACCCGAACCCGATTTTGATCCCCAGGACCACGTCGAACTCGTCACCCATCTTCGCCTGATCGACTACGAACGCGGCGTCAAAATGGGCGGAACCGGCTTCTGGCTTTACATCGGCGACGGCGCACGCCTCGAATGGGCATTGCTCAACTACTTCATCGACAGCCACATTGACGACGGATACGAATTTGTACTCCCCCCACACATACTCAACGAAGCATGTGGCTTCACCGCCGGGCAATTTCCCAAATTTGCCGACGACGTATTCCACCTCAAAACGGGCGACGACAAAGTGCAATTCCTCTTGCCCACCTCCGAAACCGCCTTAATCAACTTCTACCGGGACGAAATCATCCCCGAAACAGACCTGCCCAAAAAATTCTTCTCCTACACCCCCTGTTATCGCAAAGAAGCCGGCAGCTATCGGGCGCAGGAAAGGGGCATGATTCGCGGGCACCAATTCAACAAAATCGAAATGTTCCAATTCACCCGTCCCGAAGACTCCGAAGACGCGCTTGAAGAACTCATCCACAAAGCCGAACAACTCACCCGGGGCCTGGGCCTGCATCACCGCGTCTCCATGCTCGCCGCAAAAGACGTCAGCGCATCCATGGCCAAAACCTATGACATCGAAGTCTGGATCCCCAGCATGAACGAATACAAAGAAGTCAGCTCCGCATCCAATGCAAGCGACTACCAGGCCAGACGCGGCAGCATCAGATTCAAACGCACAGAAACCGGCAAAAACGAACTCGTACACACCCTCAACGCCTCGGGCCTGGCGACCAGCCGCATCATCCCCGCAATCGTCGAACAAAATCAAAATAGTGATGGCAGCGTCACCATCCCCGAAATCCTGCGCCCCTATCTGGGGGGAAAAGAAATTTTTGAACCCATGGATTAGTAGGGGCGGTGCCCCCGTGCCCGCCCGCAAACAGAACAAACAATGCCCGCCGGAAAAACCGACGCGTTTTTTATTATTCTGGTAGCCCAACTGATCCACTATGCAAAAAATGCTTAAAGGCTTGCATAAAATTTGAGATATGATATTTTATCAAAACAAATCGCAATAACACAACAACCTGCAAATCAAACCATAATCTCGGACAATACCATGAAGCCTCCCATTTTTACCGAGGAATCAGTTTCAGAGATGGCTGTCCCTCGATTCAAAGAGCATAAAACGACTCAAATTGCAGTGTTATTAGTAAAGTATAGTGGTGGTAAAATTGATCTGTATAAGCTAATTAAGCTAATTTATCTTATTGATAGAGAGTCGTTGAAACGCAGGGGCCATCCCGTGACGTTTGACCGGCCCTATAACCTTCCATTGGGACCTACACCGAGTCATACTTATCATTTGATTTGGAATCCGTGGGACGGGGAGTATTGGTCTCGGTCTTTTTCGCTTCCGAAAAAAAACATTATCAGGTCACTCAATAATGATATAGGTGACGGAGAATTATCCCAATTTGAGATGAATTTAATACGTGAGATATATAAAGAATTTGAAAATAAATCGTTTAATGAATTAAAAAAATATGTTCATTCTTTGCCAGAATTTGATGACCCTGGTCACTCTTCTGCGCCGATGGAGTGGGACAAGCTGCTCAAAGCCGTGGGGTGGACTGGTGATGACTTAGTCGCAATAAGAAAAGAGTTTAATGCCATAGCAACGTTTGAAAACATGATTGATAATACGACTATGAGTGAAAATACAAGAGAGTAAGGTACGATACTATAATGGCATTTGCAGGGAAATGTGTCTTACTTGACGATTCAGGTAGTAGTCATTATATATCCTCTGATGTGTTGCAGAGAATCTGTCGAGGGCTATGCGAATCACCCAACACGCCAAAAAAGATAAAAGATTTCTACGAGCGGTATCATGATCATGCTTAATGGGCTTGAATTATGCACACCCCTCACTTATATCATCTTATTGTAATCTGCCTGAAAGGCAGACCTTATCGGCTCCTCAAGATCGCGCAGTGGAGCGGAAGAGGAGTTTTGAGGCAAATCCTGATCAGCATTTGTTTGAAGGAAACGTGACCAATGGCTAAGACAAGAGATGCAAATCGAATCATAGATGATGTAACAGGAGATGATGAAGAATTGCAGCAGATGATAGCAGAGGAGACAGTCAACGCAGAAGTTGCTCGTCTAATATACGAAGCCAGAAAAATGGCGGGCTTGACGCAGACTGAATTGGCAAAATTGATCGGATCAAAACAGCCCGTAATTGCACGGCTCGAAGATGCGGATTATGAAGGGCATTCTTTTACGATGCTTCAAAGAATCGCGATCGCATTGAATCAAAGGATTGAGATTAATTTCGTACCAGTGGAAGGGCAACAAGCGGTCGTTTAAAAGTAGCGGGCTGAATAGCGGAATCTGTCCACAGAAACGGAGCAATATCCCTTTAGGGAATTATATAATTTCATTTAATTTTTTGATGCCCAATTTTTCCATTTTGCTATACAGTGTAGAAGGCGGTAATCCCAGCAGCGTCGCCGCGCCTCTGGCCCCCTTTATCTGATAGTTGGTGGCTTCGAGCACACCGAGGATATAACGGCGTTCAAATTCCTCCAAAGGCACGACTTCGCGGTCTTGAAAAGCAGAGAAGGTGCGCTGCTTGTGATCCTGAGTTATATCTTCGATCTGAGAATCATACAATATGAGATTTCCCACGCCAATTTGAGAATCAGGACACAAGATGACTGCCCGCTGTATGGTATGCTCTAATTCCCGCACATTGCCTGGCCAATTGTAACTTTGTAGCACCTCAATAACCTCTGCTGTCAAGGGAGCTATTTGCTTGCCCAAATGTGCTGCCATGCGAGTCTTAAAATACTCGGCCAACTCCGGGATATCCTCTTTGCGCTCGCGCAGGGGCGGCAAATACATCAGAAAGGCATTGAGGCGGTAATAGAGGTCCGCGCGGAAATCACCCCTGCTGACCATCTCCTTTAAGTCGCGATTCGTCGCTGCCACAATGCGCGTCTTTGCCATCCGTGTCTCGCTACTTCCAACCCGCTCAAACCTGCCCTCTTCCAGCAAGCGCAACAGCTTGACCTGCGTTTCAAGAGCCATATCGCCAATCTCATCCAGAAAGAGTGTGCCATCCTTTGCCAGTTCTACCCTGCCCAATCTACGGGACACTGCGCTGGTAAAAGCCCCCTTCTCGTGACCAAACAACTCACTGTCGATCAACGCTCCGGGCAATGCACCGCAACTAACTTCTATAAAGGGACCATCGCTATTGGCACTCAGCGCGTGTAACACCCGTGCTGCCAGTCCCTTGCCCACCCCTGTTTCGCCCAGAATCAGCACGGTGATATCGGTAGATGCAATTTTTTCAAGATTGCTTTGAAACTGGCGCAGAGCCGCGCTATGCCCGATAAACTTCTGGCTGCCTTGACGGTTGATGACATCCGTAAAGGCTTCGATACGCAGATCCGGCTCTACTGAAAGTCGCACCTGCGCGATCTCTGAGTAATTGAGGTCGCGATCTATCGCCCTGACCTGGAACATATAGTCTCCCGGTGGCAGGTCCAGGTAATGCGCCCGCATCTTTCGGGTCGCTGGTTGCCAGTCAGAGTCGTATCCTTTCAAGCGATATACATAGAGCATGTCGCGAGGATGGGTGGAAAAACTCAGGCCCTTATACTCGAATGTCACATTCTGGTCTGTCGTGGACGATATGACTTCTTCTAAATTCTCATAGATCTGATCGGCAACGACCTGCAGCAGACGAACCGCAGGTGGTATCTGTCGTGGGCGGTAGCGCACCAGAGAATTTTGGACGGTACCAAAATAGAAGGCGCCATCGCGATCTTCGAGTATTTGAAGAACGGGTCCTATATGCGGTGAGTTGATCGTCTGGAAAAGCTGACCATTGTAGTGAGCCACACCCCCATCTGTGCCGAGCCAGAGGTGGCCTTGCCGGTCCTCAAGTAAACAATGGATGCGGTTGCTCGGCAAGCCGTCTTCAGTGGTGAAGGTGCAGAAGGTGCTGCCATCAAAGCAACACAGACCGCTTCTCGTAGCGACCCACAGGTTGCCATTGCGGTCTAATAGCAAGTCTGTGACCCTATCATCTATCAGCCCATCTTCACCCCCATAAAATTTGAAACCATCTTCGGGATGCCAGCACGCGAGACCCTTGTAGTCATCGGAGAAATTTTGGTACGCAAGATAAAAATAAACCTCACCATTGCGCCCAGAAATCACAGTGCCAATACGACTGAAAGGATCTTTATCTTTATCTTTATCTTCAAAATAAATGGTTTGGGACTGCTCGCCTTGCTGGTAAACAATCTTTAATGGATCGACAAAAAGAGCTTCTCTTCTTCCAGAATTGCTCTCCCAATGCCCAAAAATGAATTGCCCTTGTGAATCCTGTGCGATTGCACTGACACTGCTTTTGCCTGAGCCAATAATTGTTTCTATTCTTTTTAGCTTTTGCCCTTCGTAGTGGAACAGGCCATTGCGGCCGCCAAACCACAGGCATCCATCGCGATCCTCGTAGATGGCGTAACAGTTGTTGATATCAGAGCTATCTTCAGTGCTTACGTGTTCAAAGTGCTCGTCCTCCAGGCGAAAGACGCTTTTACTTAGATAGGTGAAATGTGGAGATATGGATCCGACCCATATATCACCTTTCCGGTCTTGCACAATCTGCGAGATCTCGCTCACGCCTTTAGCTTTAGAGATCTCCGCACTGAGGTCAAAAATACTGATACTCGCATCGTAAAGTCCAACGCCTCCCCAGGTGGCAAACCAGAACTGATGATCGCGATCCTGGAACATGGCTTTAACTGCGGGATCGGGTAATCCATCGGCAACGGTAAACCTGCTAAACCCTTCACCGTCCTGATAGAGCACCTCTTCTGAAGTGCAAAACCACATCCGACCTTCACGGTCACTTTGAGTTTTGCGTATCCCCCCCTCAAAATCTACCTGAACAGAACGGAAGTTGCCATCGGCATAGCACCAGAGTTTGTTCTGCTGTCCGCTCTGACCAACCCACACCTTGCCTGTATTGTCCTGACCTATGGCATAGCTCGTCAGGCGTTGAGGAAAACCCTCTTGCTCTTCATAGCGGTGGAAGGATGTGCCATCGAAACGGATGAGGTAGTCAAAGCCAAACCACATGTGGCCTTCCGGATCCTGAACAATGCCCCGACATTGCTGGGGCCACTCAGGAGAAGGTGGTTTATCGTAGTCTTTCAGGTAGAGCGTAATCAAATCGTGGAAGGATGTACCGTCGTAATACCCCATAGTCCTGTGACCACCACACCATATACGATCCTCACGGTCTTCATAAATGAACTGCACAGCACGACCTGCAATCCCCTCGTCCTCCAAATGGTGGAAATCTGCTCCGTCGTACCAGCATACGCCATTTTCTGTACCGATCCACAACCGATTCTGACTGTCTTGTGAAACAAAATAAGTACGATCATCAATAAGACCGTCCTGTTTGGTAAAATTCTGAAATTCGTCCCCATCGAAACGACTGACGCCATTATCCCATGTGGCGAACCAGAGATAACCCGCGTTGTCCTCGGCAATGTGTTCAATACGCATCCCTGCCAGGCCATCGGCCATGGAATAAGTCCGCCAGGTACCCGTGCGGTCAAGTGGTTTGGTCATGGAAAGAACCTTATGATATGAGTAAAAATACAGATCCATAGTGTATCTCACATGTGCGACTAAATAATAAACATAATTGCCGAATATCCCAATTCAAATATCACGAATGTAATATAGTTTGTGGTCGGTATAATGACTCAGTAGTCGATATACCGACTAATATCAGAGCTAATCCAATTGTTTTGAGACGGTATTACGTCTTATTCCATAGTCAGAATTGGCTCTCTTTTTTGCTATAAAACAACCCTTTACGAGTATCGTTGTTTGGAACAACGCTCACTCTGGCACACTTTTTGCAGGTATAAATTTGACAATGAGCGACCTGAAGTGCCAAGACTTTTTGCTATGAGTGCGGCAGTCAGTGGGATGGTGAGAAGACAGCACCTGTGGGATCGTTTAGAGCCAATAGATGGGGTCTATATGACATGCACGGCAATGTGTGGGAGTGGGTACAAGACTGCTATAATGGTAGCTATAGGGACGCACCTATTGACGGGTCTGCGTGGGAATCTGGGGATTGTTCTTATCGCGTGTTGCGTGGTGGTTCGTGGTATTACTTTCCATGGACCTTGCGTTCTGCGCTTCGCTTCTGGTTTACTGCCGAAGACCAGTCCAACTATCTCTTCGGTTTTCGCGTTGCCCGGTCTTTTTAGTGAAGTTATCCTGCTTTGGATGCTGTTGCCGATCCGTGCTGGCATTAAAATAGCGAAATATGTTAGGCTGATTTAATTCTCAGGCTTAATTGCTGTTTTAAATAAAATGAAGAGACATGTTAATGCCATTCTATCTATACCAAAAAGAACGTATCAATGCGGAATCCTCAAGTTATATACGGCAAGAAGGAATCCGTCTTGCGGGTAAGAATGTCATTTACAATTCTCTAATACAAACAGGGCAGTTGATAGAGAATCAAGACCAAGGTGATTTTGAATGGCACTTGAGCGACTACGACCTTCTTAGCACAGCTATAGATCAGTATTTGAGTGAATCCGCCTCGCCTAATGATTACGCTATTGTAATTGATTTAAAGCCAAGTGAGAAAGAAAGGGTAACACTCTATGAGTTAAAAGATATATGGGGTTATTCCTATTCTTCAGATTATACGCCAATCGCACTTAGACTTGAAACCCTTGTTGTTGATTTTGACCACCCAAACCCCGACGATTTTAAGCAACGTTTCTATGCTTTTGACAGCCTTAGAGAACACGTCTATGAATTTTTATATTTGCAAGGTGGCGCGGGGAAAGATTCTGGAACCTGGAATTGGGGACAGGTAGGAAGTATCAATGGCGCATTGCTTTGGCCTGATGCACTTAAATTCTTTTTTAAAGAGATTCAAATTTAAATTGAGGCATAGAAAAAAGGCTGATGGCTCAATTCAATTAAATTGACTCGCCAGCCTTATGGACTTGACCGCTTGCAGTTCCCAATCTATTGTCGCTCACGACAGATATATTATAGAACCTCAAGATTTTTGACTAATTGAGGACCTGTCAAAAAGTGTTCGAACCATTGCTATATCAAACTCGGAGGAAGGATGTCTCACCGTATATTTGCACGCAGGCGTTCGTCAAAATATTGCCTGTTGTTGATTGCGATCCTCGCATTACTCGTATATGTGAGCCAGGTTTCTGTACAGGGCATGTCGCCCGGAAAGGTCACACCTGATCAGGCCAAACTTGCCCGATCAGCCCTCCCGGATAGCGTACAAAATCTGGATGTATCCAATGCAGTGCTCTCCTTTACGCAACAAGCGGCCATCTGTCCCGGAGATTTTGACGGTAATGGGATGGTCAACATCGCTGATTTTCTGCTCTTTACCGATGTGTTTGGCACATCTTCAGATGATGCCCATTACAACGCGCTTATGGATATGGACGGCAATGGAGAGATCGGCATCGCTGATTTTCTGCTCTTTACCGGCGTGTTTGGCACCACCTGTGAGACACCACCAACTTCGGACAGAGCCGCGCTGGTGGCACTATATAACGCGACGGACGGCCCCAATTGGAAGAACAACACGAACTGGCTGACCGACGCGCCGCTGGACGATTGGTATGGGGTAGATACCGACGATCTCGGAAACCTGACAGTGCTGTTGCTCGGCTATAACAACCTGCAAGGCCCGATCCCGCCCGAAATAGGTAATCTGGAAAAACTCGAGATTCTGAGGCTCTACCAGAACGCACTGTTCGGTAACATCCCACCCGAACTTGGCAACCTCACCAACCTCAGGATGCTTTATCTCAGCCGAAACGTTCTCTCAGGCCCGATCCCGCCCGAAATAGGTAATCTGGAAAAACTCGAGATTCTGAGGCTCTACCAGAACGCACTGTTCGGTAACATCCCACCCGAACTTGGCAACCTCACCAACCTCAGGATGCTTTATCTCAGCCAAAACGTTCTCTCAGGCCCGATCCCACCCGAACTTGGTGGCCTGGTCAAACTGCAAGACTTACGACTCCGGGAGAACATTCTCTCAGGCCCGATCCCGCCCGAACTTGGCAACCTCACTAACCTCAGGATGCTTGATCTCAGCCAAAACGTTCTCTCGGGCCCGATCCCACCCGAACTTGGTGGCCTGGTCAACTTGACTAATCTGCGCCTTTCCGGAGGTGGCGTCCGGGGCCTCTCGGGTCCGATCCCACCCGAACTTGGCAACCTCACCAACCTCAGGACACTTGATCTCTATGGCAACAATCTCTCAGGCTCGATCCCACCCGAACTTGGCAACCTCACCAACCTCAGGACACTTGATCTCTACAGCAACAATCTCTCAGGCCCGATCCCACTCGAACTCGGCGCTCTGCAGGCTTTGGAAAGACTGCTCATAGACGGAAATAATCTATCGAGCTCCCTGCCTGCCAGCTTCGTCGAATTTCCGCTGAGGCTTCTTGATTTTGACTACAATGCTGGCCTATGTGCGCCGGGGACCCCTGCCTTCATCGAATGGATTGAGGGGATTACCACGCGTGCCGAGGGCCCGCTATGTAACGAATCTGACCGGGCCGTGCTCGAGTCTCTATACGAGAGCGCGGGCGGGTCGGGCTGGACCGATGCCGAAGGCTGGCTCAGCGACGACTTCCTGGGCGCATGGCGCGGCATTCGGGTCAACTCACTGGGCCGCGTCACGGCGATTGACCTCAGCCGAAACGGGCTAACTGGACACCTCACGTCGAACCTGGGCGAACTGGTGCGGTTGACCGAACTCAGTATCGGCGGCAACTCCGCTCTCTCTGACCGACTGCCAAACAGCCTGGCTGATCTCCCGCCATTTCAGGTGCTTCGCTACGACGGCACGGATCTGTGCGCTCCGGCGGAACCGGGCTTCCAGTCGTGGCTGAGTATGACTGCGTCGCACGAAGGCACGGGGGTAGAGTGCACCCCCCTTTCCGAGCGCGATGTCCTCGTCGCGCTGTTTGATGCGGTCGGCGGACCTCATTGGAAGCGTCGTGACAACTGGGGATCGGACAGACCGCTTCGAGAGTGGTACGGCGTCACGACTGACGGCGACGACAGGGTGACAGCACTGGACCTCTCTGGGAACAATCTGACGGGCCTTGTTCCGGCTGCACTCCGTGACCTCGTTCACCTAACCTCTCTGGACCTCTCCTCAAACAACCTGACGGGCACCGTGCCGCGAGCCTTGGGCAATCTCACGCAACTGGAAGTGCTGCGCCTTAACTTCAACGACATGTCGGGGTCGTTGCCACCCGAACTCGGCAAGCTCATCAACCTCAAAACACTGAACCTTCACGGGAACTTCAATCTCTCGGCCTCCATTCCGCCCGAACTCGGCAACCTCGCCAATCTGGAGAACTTCTTCTTCGGTGGTTGCGGCCTAACAGGCTCAATCCCGCCCGAACTCGGCAGGCTCACCAACCTGAAAGCCTTAGTGCTCGCTAGAACCCCTTTGTCCGGCGTTATCCCACCCGAACTCGGCAACCTCGCCAATCTGGAAAATCTGGACCTGTCGCATACCCACCTGACCGGCTCGATTCCACCCGAACTCGGCAGGCTCATCAACCTGGAGAATCTGAACCTGTCCAGCAACGGCCTGACGGGCCCCATCCCACCGGAACTCGGCAACCTCGCCAGTCTGAAACTTCTTGATCTGTCCAAAGCCGGTCTGACGGGCTCTATCCCGCCCGAACTCGGCAGGCTCACCAACCTGATGAATCTGAACCTGTCCAGCAACGGCCTGACGGGCCCCATCCCACCGGAACTCGGTAATCTTGCCTGGTTGCGGCGTCTCGCGGTTGGAGGCAATAGGCTCTTGGGTCCCATCGCCCCGGAGTTCGGCGACCTTTCGCGTCTGCGCGTGCTGATCTTGGCGAACAACGGACTCGCCGGAGTTCTCCCGACCAGTCTAACGAAGCTCGGCTCACTCGAGACGTTCCAGGCCGGAGGCACCGGCCTCTGTGCACCCTCCGACGGAGAGTTTCCGGAGTGGCTGGAAGGCGTATCTGACCGGAGAATCGCGCTGTGTGAAGAAGCCTCCAGGATAGCGTATCTCGTACAGGCCGTCCAGTCGCGGAAGTTCCCGGTCTCGCTGGTGGCTGACAAGGCGGCGCTGCTGAGAGTCTTCGTCACCGCCGCGCGTGCCAACGGCGACCGTATCCCCCGGGTCCGGGCCTCGTTCTACCTGGACGGTGCCCTCGCGCACATCGCAGATATCCCCGACAAGCCAGGCCCCGTTCCGACCTCGGTCGATGAGGGATCTCTTGAAAAATCGGCCAACGCGGTCATCCCTGCTGAGGTGGTTCAGCCAGGGCTGGAGATGGTGGTTGAAATTGATCCGGACAGGAGGCTCGATGCGGGGCTTGGCGTGGTGAGGCGGATACCGGAGAATGGTCGCGCGATGGTCGATGTGCGGGCTATGCCGGTATTCGACCTGACGGTGATTCCGTTGTTGTTTACCTCGGATCCATCCTCGGCAATAGTCGCAACGGTCGCAGCAATGGCCGCGGACCCCGGAAGCCACGAACTGCTCCGGGATACACGCACACTACTGCCAGTAGGAGGTCTGAAGGTGGTGGCACACGAACCCGTGTTTGTCGAGTTTACTCCAGGCACCTACAACATCGGCGAGTGGCTTTCGATAGCGACAGCGATCCGCGTCATGGAGGGCGGTACAGGCCACTATATGACGTTATTCTCCCATCCTGGAGCCAAAGTGGGGCTAGGTACATTAGGCGGCCGAACGAGTACTTCTTCCGCCAATTCAGAGACAATCGCCCACGAACTGGGACACAACATGAGCCTTCAACATGCCCCCTGCGGCTTTCCATCAGGCATAGACGTGGCCTATCCTTACCAGGACGGAATAATCGGCGCGTGGGGATACGACTTCAGTTCCGAGAGACTGATTGGCCCGATGTACGTAGATCTTATGACTTACTGCGATCCTGATTGGATCAGCGACTACCACTTCGACAAGGCACTTCGCTTCCGCCTGGCTGATGAGAACGCGTCAGAGGCGACGGCCACACCAACCACATCCCTCCTCCTGTGGGGTGGCAAAGACGCCGAAGATAACCCCTATCTGGAACCCGCGTTCGTGGTAAACGCGCCGCCTGTATTGCCGCAGTTCGGCAGCCAGTATCGGATCACCGGACGAAACACTACCCATACCGAGTTGTTCTCCCTGACCTTCGGCATGCCCGAAGTGGCTGACGGTGACGGCAGTTCCAGCTTCGCATTCGTACTTCCGGTGGATCCCGAGTGGAAGGATAACCTGACCAGCATCACGCTCACCGGTCCCGGCGGCTCCTTTACTCTGGACAGCGATACCGACCGTCCGATGGTCATCCTGCGCAATCCTCAGAGCGGGCAGGTACGGGGTTTCCTGCGCGGCGTTCCGGGGAAGGCTATGGTTGCCAGCAAGATCGCGGCGGATGCCCTGTCATCGGAGCCGGGCCTCAAGGCGCTGTTCAGCCGCGGACTACCTGGCGCGGAAGCCTATCAGAGGTGATTGACAATGCGTTTATGCGCCAGGACGCAATCTATACGCAAAGTGGGCTTGTTAGAAGCTGTTTTAAAATCCTCGCAGATCGGAAAGATCCAGCACCCACCAGATCAATCCCGTTATCCTCTACCTCAATAACAACCGCATCGTTCCCGGTTCGTATTCGGAGGAGATGATGGAGAATGAGATAACTCTGGCAGAGGGAAAACAAAAGCCCGTCGATCATCACCGATTGACAGGCTTTTTATTTTTTGTGGTAGCGGCAGAGGGACTCGAACCCCCGACCCATGGATTATGATTCCACTGCTCTACCAGCTGAGCTATGCCGCCACATAATATCAGGACGGGAAAAATACAGGAAAAGCATTATAGTGTCAAGCATTGGGAAAACAAGCTATCAGCAGTCAGCGGTCAGCCACCACCCTGCCACCACCCGCTGGATCGCGGCTTACACCTTGCCGCGATGACGGACGCTCCCATTGCCCTTCTATCTCTTTCCATCTGCAACCTGTCCCTCACCTCGCGCATCAAACTTCAAAACCATTGACAACCACCTCAATATAAGGTATCCATAAATATATATATGGAGGATCCTATTGATGAAACCCGTACTCACACTCCTAGTACTCCTTCTCGGAATCGGTTTGCCCGCCCGGGCAGAAGAAGTACACATCGCCAAAATTAGCGGCACCATTGAAGGCGGCGTAGCCGCTTTTGTCACGCGCGTCATGAACGACGCAGAAGACGCGGGCGTCAAAGCCGTCATCTTCGAAATCGACACCCCTGGCGGTGCCCTCGACGCCGCGCTCACCATCCGGGACGCCATACTCTACAGCGAGACAAAAACCGTCGCCTTCATCAACCCCCGCGCCATATCTGCCGGTGCCCTCATCGCGCTATCTACCGACCACATCATCATGGTCGAAGGCGGCACCATTGGCGCGGCCACAGCCGTCGATATGCAGGGCAACAAAGCCAGTGAAAAAATCATCTCGTACTTCCGCAACGAAATGAAAGCCACAGCCGAAAAAACCGGCCGCTCCCCCAAATTGGCCGAAGCCATGGTCGATGAAGACGTCGATATCGAGGGCCTGGCGCCCAAAGGCAAGCTACTCACCCTCACCACTGAAGAAGCCATTGAACAAGGCATATCAGACCACAAAATCTCCGAAAAAAACGAATCGGAAAAACTCATCGCCGTACTCAAACACTACGACCTCGTACAGGCCAGCGTCATCCACCAATCGACCAACTGGGCCGAACAAGTCGTGCGCTATCTCACCAACCCCTACCTCGCCTCGCTGCTCATGACCCTGGGATTTCTCGGCTTGATCTTCGAAATCCAGAGCCCGGGCTGGGGCATCGGCGGCACCATCGGCTTAATCTGCCTGGGCCTGTTTTTCGGCAGCCACCTCCTCGTCAACCTCGCCGACTGGTCTGAAATTCTCATCTTCCTGATCGGCATTGCACTCATCCTCCTCGACCTGTTCTTTGTCATAGGCTTTGGCCTCCTCGCCATTCCCGGGGCAATCCTAATCTTAACCAGCCTGTTCTTAAGCCTCATGGGTCGCTATGACCTCTGGACCTGGGACGACATCAGCGCCGCGCTCACCCCCTTGCTCCTCTCCGTGATCCTCACCGGTGTCCTCGCCATACTCATTTTGCGATCCCTGCCGAACTCCAGAATGTGGAACCGCCTCGTACTCGACACCGAAGAAAAATCATCCGAAGGATATGTTGCGGCACCCTACAGCGACCTTTTAGGCGTATCGGGCACCGCATTCACAGACCTGCGCCCCGGCGGCACCGGCGTATTTGACGGTCGCCGCATCAGCGTATCGACCGAAGGCGAATACCTGACCAAAGACACACCCGTCACAATCATCGAAATCGAAGGCAGTCGCGTCATTGTGCGAAAAACCGAAGACACATAAGACCGACCACTTTTTAAGGAGCTTTTCATGGACGCCATTATCCTCCTCCTCTTTGTTGTAGGTGGCATTCTGCTACTCTCCCTCTTTTTCTACTTCATCCCCGTCGGACTCTGGATCTCTGCCCTTGCTGCGCGCGTGCGCATCGGCATTATCGAACTCATCGGCATGCGCTTGCGTCGCGTGCCCCCGCGCATCATCCTCGGCTCGCAAATCAACGCAACCAAAGCGGGTCTCGACATACCCACTGCATTTCTCGAAGCCCACTTCCTCGCCGGGGGTCATGTCGAAAACGTCGTCAACGCACTCATCGCCGCAGACAAAGCCGGCATTGGCCTGACCGGCGAACGCGCCGCCGCCATCGACCTTGCCGGACGCGACGTACTCGAAGCCGTACAGGTCAGCGTCAACCCCAAAGTCATCTCCACCCCCATGGTCACCGCCGTAGCCAAAGACGGCATACAGGTCAAAGCCACCTCGCGCGTCACCGTTCGCGCCAACATAGAACGCCTCGTCGGCGGTGCAGGTGAAGAAACCATCATGGCCCGCGTAGGCGAAGGCATCGTCACCACCATCGGCTCCTCGGAAACCCACAAAGACGTACTCGAAAATCCCGACATGATCTCCAAAACCGTACTCGACAAGGGCCTCGACTCGGGCACCGCCTACGAAATCCTCTCCATCGACATCGCCGACGTGGATGTGGGCGACAACATCGGTGCAAAACTCCAGACAGACCAGGCCGAAGCCGACAAAAACATCGCACAGGCGCGCGCCGAAGAACGCAGAGCAATGGCCGTTGCACAAGAACAAGAAATGGCCGCCCGAGTTGAGGAAATGCGCGCCCGAGTCGTCGAAGCCGAAGCCGAAGTCCCGCTTGCAATGGCCGACGCCTTCCGCAGTGGCAACATGGGCATCATGGACTACTACCGCATGCGCAACATCGAAGCCGACACGCAAATGCGCGAAGGCATCGCTGGTGAAACCGAAGAAGACGAAGATAATAATTAAAGCCGGGACGGCACAGGGGCCGTCCCCTACAAGATACACAAACCGACCCAGACAACCACTGTAGGGGCGACCCCCGGTGGTCGCCCGCACCATAACCCTTTAACAAACGGCTCGACATTATGGACATAGAAATAATTGCTCTAATCTTCTTCCTTCTCTTCAGCTTTGTCTCGGCACTCATAAAAAAACTACGAGGCGCCAGAGAACCCGATGAAACCAAACTTCAGCGCAGGCATCCGTCCCGCGACGTAGGTGCCGACGACCCCTTTGAAGAGGAGTTTGACCTCTCTGAATGGGAAGTACTCTTCGGACCTCCCGAACCTGAACCTAAACCCGAACCCAAACCCCCTTCGGAATTTCAGGAAGTGCAGGGTAAACGCCCGGTCTCCGAAGAAGACACCGGACCGGAATTTCAAGAAGTACATGGCAAGCGCCCGGTCTCCGAAGAAGACACCGGACCGGAATTCCAGGAAGTTGAAGGCAAGCGCCCGGTCTCCGATAAATCGTCTTACATCGAAGGCCAGACCTCTTTTATACGCGCATCAGAAACCCAAATACTCCTGCGCCCCAAACGCAAAAAACGGCGTATAAAACTCGATTTTGAACCCAACACCATCCGAAAAGCCATCATCTACAACGAAATCATCGGACCGCCACGCGCAGAAACAGATCACTTCAAAAACCCTTGACACGCAATCCCGCGTTTGGGATATTCTTGACCACAGGACTTCAGGTGCCGAAGTGGTGGAACTGGTAGACGCGCTGGACTCAAAATCCAGTGGCCGCAAGGCCGTGTGGGTTCGAGTCCCACCTTCGGCACCATAAAAATACAAGGGCTTACGTCGGATTGGCGTAAGCCCATTTTTTTAATTTATGCGAATTAAGTCAAATGCAACCACAGAAGAACGCGAGTAATTTGAGCGTTTCACACAGATGAACACAGAATAAACGGCTCACAGGTAGCGATCAGCTAACTGCTCGTGTCGAGGCAGGGATGCCTCTCTTACAGGTCTAAATAGCTATGTCAGACACCAGACAAATCATCCGACAACTGGACATCCTCCGCACACTCCTCGCCTGGACTTTTGGCGCAACCTATCAAAAACTCGCCGACGAATCAGGCGTTTCAGAGCGCACCATACAAAGGGATATCAAGGTTCTCCGATCTGCCGCAATCCAAATTACGACAACTTACTCACACTCGCGGCAGAACGCATTCAGCACCTTGAAATCACATCCCAAACCTTTGAGCCACCCGATGATCTGGATATCGAAAACCGCATCCAGCAGGCATTTGGCATCACGCTCGAACACCCCATAGACGTCAAAATCCGCTTCTCCGCATGGCAAGCCCGCTACATCAAACAGCGGATCTGGCACCCCTCACAAGAAATCGAAGAACAGGACAACGGCGAAATCATCCTCTCTTTTCGAGCGGGTGGTTTTTACGAAATAAAATCCTAGATACTGAGCCATGGCGCAGATGCAGAAGTCCTCGAACCAGCGTCCCTGCGCGAAGCAATAGTTGAGGAACTCGAAAAAAATTTGACTTTATACTAAAAAATCTGACCATCTGCGACATACCCTGTCATACCACTTATTTATCTTTGAGACGTATTCCTTACAATGCGTCTCTTTTTTTTTGAAAAAAATAGAGATACTGGGCTTCCTGAATGACCCAGAACGCATAGCGCACGCCCTCGCCGAAGAATGCCGTCAAAAACCCGGCGGTACCTCCCTCGGTTTCTGAACCCCTGACACGCAAAGGAGAAATACAATGTTTAAGAATATCTTTATCTGATCGATCTAAATCCTTCTCCTCAAATGGTCATCGAAACGGTCCGCGGCTTGAGCAATAAGCTGCCTGTAGAAGCGGCTTTCTCTTTGCGTCTCCTTACGCAATGTCCTGTATCTCGTCAGGCTTATGGAAATCACCTCACGCATCTAACACGCGCTGAAATGCTTCGAGATTGGGCACCTGTATCGCCGCACGGAGCACCTGCTTGAGACGGTGCAAATCTTCGATAGCCGCAATGCGAGTGGATAGGGGGTGCGCTTCGCTCATGTCAAATCGAATCTCCAACACATCGAGGATAGCTTCAATCGTACTTCTTCTTTCGCCTTGCTCAATGCCTTGCTCAATGCCTTGCTCAACACCCTCCTCTCTGCCCTGCTCAAAACCTTCCTCTCTGGCTTCCTCTCTGCTTTGTTGGGTAAGGGATTGAAAAAGAGATGATTCGCGCAAGATGTCCATGATGCCCTCCTTAAAAATAATATCAGAAATCGTTTCAGACGCATATACCAACTCGCTCAACGCCACCATGCCAGCCAGATAATCCGCCCTATATGACCGATCTATGGAACGCGTCCGAGCCGTGTGAATACACTGATGCAACCACGCATCTGAGGCCATTCCTTCAGGCGGCTTCATCAATGGCGTGAATGGGATCAGACCCGATTGCCCCGATTCGAGGACGCGCTCGCCTTCTATCTCAATCAGTCTGATCACGCGATACCGAATCGTGATTTCGTAGTCGAGGTGCGCCTGGACATAGTACCCGGTATCGTGCTGCCCAGCATTGGGACGCAGGTAGATCACATTGGAATAAATCGGCAGGCCGTATTGCCGAATCGCATGTCCAATATAGCCTGCCATGCGGCGAGGCATAGGCGGATTGGTGCTGTCGGTGGTTTGAAACTCGTTGTGGACCAATACCTCCTCGTCACCCATACGCACGCGAATCAGGCTATCGGTTTGGCGTGCTTCAACAGTGTATTGCTCTGTGTCAATGACAGCAAGAACTTCAATGTCCTCGCTCCCGAGGGTGAAGCCGGCAAAGTCGTGGGGATATTTCTGAATGAGGTGTTTAGAAATCGTATCAAATTCTGCCATGTGAAATGCCTCGTGTCTGATGGGGTAAGTGCGTGGGACACGCGCAACACTCAGACACAAAGCAAATATCAGGCCAAAAATGTAATTATCACAGAATTGAGCGAGAATTTGTATTGGCAGACATCTAAACACCGCATTTTGCTTTAAATATGCTGTATTGCGCCCTTGTTTACAACCTGAATTTAATCCGCAGATGGACGCAGATGGGCACAGATGAAAGGCGAGAGGGTACATTTTGAGCGATGAATGAGAGATCAGTTGAAAGATATGTACCGCTCTGAGGAGGTGTGATTATCTCACCTCCTTTTCTCTTTACCTTGACAGCGGGAACAAACTGTATTAGGATGCGTCCCGATATTCACAGGAGAAATATGATGTCTGACCATTACGACGTCATAGTAGCGGGCGCGGGCATAGGTGGATTGTGTGCGGCGTTGCGCGCTCGGGAAAAAGGCGCATCCGTAGCCATCGTCGAAAAAGCCGAAACAATCGGCGGATCTGCAGCCGCATCGGGCGGCACCATCTGGTGTGCAAAAAACATCGACGAATGGCTCAAAGTGCAGCCCAATGGTGACACAGCACTCGGCACCGCGCTCATCGACCGCTTCTACACAGGCATCGAATGGCTTCGCAAACAGGGCGTATCCCTACAAGCGCGCGAAGACAAACCGTACAAATTTCAACGCACCATCTACCAGTTCACCCCCGACGCCCGCACCGCACTGGAAATCCTCGGCTATCAGTTCCAACACAGGGGCGGCACCATCCTCACACACACCGGCCTGACCGGCCTCATCGGCGGCAACGGCAAACCCATCACAGGCATCAAAACCACACACTCAGAATTGAAAACCCAATCCGTCATCCTATCAACCGGCGGATATCAGGCCAGCCCCGAATTGCGCGCGCAGTATTTCGGCACAGAATCCGATCACATGATCGTCCGCGGCGTACCCCAAAACACCGGCGGCGGCTTTCAAAGCGCACTTGAAGCAGGCGCGCAACCCACAGGACCCCTCAACCGCTTCTACGGCCACCTCCTTCCCGCACCCCCCGCACGAGTCGGCCTCCACAACTTCCTCAAAGTCAAACCCGACTTCAGCGAATACGCCATCTTAATCAACCTCAAAGGCGAGCGATACGACGACGAATATCTCGGCGACGAAGTCACCTGCCACACCCTCGTCCAACAACCCCGGGCCACGGCCATCCTCATCTTTGACCAGCACATCCGCGACAACCAGAACGCACTCTCCCAGTGGCCTACCCCGGACAACGACCGCGTCAAAAACATCCGCGAAGCAGGCGGCGAAGTCATCGAAACATCCTCCTTGCCCGAACTCACCCGCGCACTGAACAACCTCTGGCACATCCCCGCCCACACCTTTGAAAAAACAATGGCCGAATACGCCACCGCCTGCGCCACAGGCAACGGCCAAACCCTCTCAATACCAAAAACCGGCGGCCTCATCCCCCTCAACACACCGCCCTATTACGCCATCCGCACCTTGCCCGGCATCACCTTCACCTACGGCGGTGCCAAAGTCAACGCCCAGGCACAAGTCATAGACAAAAACGACCAGCCCATCCCGGGCCTCTACGCGGCCGGAGCCGACTGTGGCGGCATCTACACCCGGGGCTACACGGGCGGCCTGTGCATGGGCCTCGCCTATGGCCTCATCGCAGGCGAAGGCGCGGCCAAATACACGGCACCGAAATAGGCTTTCAACATCCACACCAAAAATGGAGAACCCATGCAACCCAACATCCTCTTTGCTTTTGCCGACGACTGGGGGCGTTATGCCAGCGCTTATCAGCGCATAGAAGGCCCCAACTCCCTCAATCAACTCATCGACACCCCCAACTTTGACCGCATCGCCAGCGAAGGCGCACTATTCACCAACGCCTTTGTACCCGCGCCGAGTTGTACCCCCTGCCGAAGTTCCATCCTCTCTGGACAATACTTCTGGCAAACCGGCCTCGGCGCGATCTTACAAGGTGCAATATGGGACGAAAGCATCCCCACCTACCCCCTCGAACTCGAAAAAGCCGGATACCACATCGGCTACACCTACAAAGTCTGGTCCCCCGGAAAAGCCGCCAACGCCCCTTATGGCGCCGACCGAACCCGCTATGAATCCGCTGGCAACAACTACCGGAGATTCTCCCACTGGGTAACCAAAAACGCCGATGAACTGGGCGTTGAAGGCGCCAAACAAGCCCTGCTAAGCGAAACCCGCGACAACTTCAATTCATTCCTCGACGCCCGTCCAGAGAACACCCCCTTCTGCTACTGGTGGGGACCCACCAACACCCACCGCTCCTGGGAACGCGGCTCTGGCAAAGCCTTATGGGGTCTGGAGCCCGACGACCTCAAAGGCCGCTTACCCGGCTTCCTACCCGATGTACACGACATCCGCGAAGACGTAGCCGACTACCTGGGCGAATGTCAGGCCGTTGACGCGGGCCTCGGCGTCTTGATCCAGCGCCTCGAAGAAATCGGCGAACTCGACAACACCCTCATCGTCGTCAGCGGCGACCACGGCATACCGGGCTTTCCCCGCGGCAAATGCAACCTCTACGACATCGGCTGCGAAGTCACCCTCGCCGCGCGCTGGCCCAACAACATCCCCGCGGGACGCACCGTTGAAGACTTTGTCAACCTCATGGACCTCGCCCCCACATTCCTCGAAGCCGCAGGCGCAGACATCCCCAATACCATGACCGGCAAAAGCCTGCTCCCCGTACTCAAAAGCGACCAGAGCGGCCTAATCGATCCCGACCGCACCTTTGTCATCACCGGACGAGAACGACACGTTGGCACCGCAAGAGAAGGCCAGTTGCCCTATCCGCAACGCGCCATCCGCACGGCTGACTTTCTCTACATCCACAACTTTGCACCCGACCGCTGGCCCATGGGCGATCCCCAGGGACTCGATGACCTCCATGCAGAAGCCCCTTCTGCCGAAGACCTGACAGGGAAAACCTTCATCGCCTATCCCGACATGGACGCCAGCCCCACAAAATCCTATATGATCCTCCACCGCGCAGAACAAGACATACAGGAACTATTCGAAATCGGCTTTGGCAAACGTCCCCAGGAAGAACTCTACAACCTGCGCGTTGACCCGCACTACCTGAACAACATCGCCGACGACCCCGAATACGATCCCATCCGCAAAGAACTCTCCACCGCACTCATGCAAACCCTGCGCGAACAAAACGACCCGCGCCTCGTCGAATCGCCCTGCCGATTCGAACACGCGCCTTATGCCGGACCCGTAGAGAATTGGTAAAAAAAAACGGCTCCTCGATTGAGGAGCCGTTTTTTCGCATCTTACAAACAACTTAATGAAACACCACCATCTTCGTCTCCGTCATCTCCTCCACCGCGTACTTCGGACCCTCCTTGCCCATCCCACTATCCTTCAGCCCGCCGTAGGGCATCAAATCCGCACGCCACTGCGTACCCCAGTTGACGTGAATATTGCCCGAATGCACCTCTCGTGCAAACCGCATCGCCCAGTGGATATTCTCTGTAAACAGTGCCGCACTCAAACCGTAATTCGTATCATTGGCCATAGCAATCGCAGCGTCAATATCGTCAAACCGCGTAATACCCACCGCGGGTCCAAACAACTCATCGCACGAAATTTTCATACTCGGATCCACATCGGCGAGAATCGTCGGTTGATAAATCGCACCATCGCGCTCGCCGCCCGTCACCAGACGCGCACCAGCACCCACCGCATCCTGAATCCACGCCTGCACGCGCTCGGCATCGCGCTCCCGTACCATCGGACCCATCATCACGCCATCATCAATGGGATTGCCCGTCGCCAGCGCCTCGACCTTTGGCGTCAACGCATCGATAAAATCGCCGTAAACCGCATCATTGACAATCACCCGCTGCGCTGAAATACACACCTGCCCGGCATTGGCAAAACCCGTCGTCGCCGTCGCAGCCGCCACCTGATCCAGATCCGCATCCGGCATCACAATCAAAGGCGCATTGGACCCGAGTTCCATCGTCACCTTCTTCAACCCGGCCATATTGCAAATCTCTTCACCCACATCGCGGCTACCCGTAAAACTGATCTTGCGCACGCGGCTATCCGAACAAAGCGCATGGCCCAATTCATTCCCCGGACCCGTAATACACTGCACAGCCTCGGCAGGCACACCGGCCTCGACCAGAATCTCCACCAGCTTCAGCGCCGAAAGCGGCGTATCTGTCGCTGGCTTCACAATCACCGCATTGCCCGCAGCCAGCGCGGGGCCCACCTTGTGACACACCAGATTCAGGGGAAAATTAAACGGCGTAATCGCCAGCACCACCCCACACGGCACGCGCAACGTAAAACCAAACTGATCGCGCACCCCCGAACCGCCATCCAGCGGAATGGTCTCGCCGTACAACCGCTTGGCCTCCTCTGCAGACAGCGTCATCGTCTCAATCGCCCGCCCGGCCTCGCCGATGCCCTCGGCCAGAACCTTGCCCTCTTCCAGCGTAATCGTCCGCCCCAAATCCTCGACCCGTTCACGCATCAAATTCACAGCCCGATGCAAAATTTCATACCGCTCATAAGCCGTCAAAGCCGCCATCGCTTTGGCACCGCGCACGGCTGTCGCAATCGCCACCTCCGCATCTGCTGCATCGCCTTTGGGCACCGTATCCACCACCGAATTATCAAATGGATTGATCACATTGATCTTCTCAGCCTTATCCACCCATTGACCACCAATATGCATTTTCACGACAAACCTCCTTCAATCAGTTAAAAATGTGAACAAAAGCAACATGCACAGCGATACCTTGCAAGTCAACAAAATTTACCTCACCCCAACCACGCATCCAAATGCTCCGCCACAAAATCGTCATCGTTCAAATGCGGATAAGCAGCATACACGCGATCGATCTCCTCCGCTTGTCCCGACGACAGACCCTCTTCTGGATTTAGACACCAGACACCCTCGAGAAGCCCCTGCCTTCGCAACACCTCGTGAACGCCGGCAATACACCCGTGAAAAGCATTGGGCACATCAAAAAACGCCGCATTGCAATCCGTCACCTCAATCGCCCGCGTCAGCATCTCCCTCGGCACAGCATCCAGCTGCGCGCTCTTGTGACACGCCCTCAGAATTTCCACCGCCTTCTTTGTCCACACCGCCCAATGCCCCAAAAGCCCGCCCACAATACGCACATCCACACACGCGCCATCGCACACAAACCGGTGCGTCGTCAACAAATCCATCACAATATTGTCGTCATTCCCCGTATAAAGCGCAATATCCTCTACCCGTCCCGCAGCCACAACCCCTCGAATCACATCCAGCGTCTGGTACCGATCAAAAGGCGCGATCTTAATCCCCACCACAGACTCAATCTCTGCAAAACGCCGCCAAAAATCAAACGGCAACACACATCCTCCCACAGCCGGCTGCAGATAAAATCCCATCACCGGAATCACATCGGCTACAGCGCGGCAGTGTGCAACCATAGCATCGACACTCGCATTGGCAAAAGCGCGCAAGCTCACCAACCCGATCTCATAGCCGCAATCACGCGCTATTTCTGCCTCTGACACCGCCTGTCGCGTATTGCCCACAATACCAGCCACGCGGATAAAATCAGCCGGTGCATCGGCATCTATCACACACGCTGCCAGTTCCAAAACGGGCCGATACAAATCCCATTTGGGATCGCGAATCTCAAATTGTGTCGTATGCACCCCCACGGCCAATCCCCCCGCACCAGCAGCAATATAATAGCGCGACAACGCCTGTTGCCGCCGCGCGTCCAGCTTCCGCTCTGCGGTCAGTGCCAGCGGATGTGCGGGAATCACCTGCCCTTTCTTCAATGCAATCTCGACATCTTTTGCCAGCATCTGCTATTCTCCATTTGTTCCCCGCCTCTCCAACTCCGCCCGATAATCTTCTGGCGTATCCAGATCCCGCAAAATACCCTCATCATCTACCGACACCTCCCTCGTGTCTTGCGGGTGTCCGCGCATAACCGGCTTGAGACCTTCATCCCCTGAGAGCACCAGAATCTCGCTCTGGTAACGCGACAAATTGATCAGCACTGGATGCCCGCGCTTGCCACCCGAAAGGGGAATCACAATACCCCGGTCGCCTTCGCGGTATGCCTGCACCACAGCCTGAACAACATGCAACTCAATCTGAGGCTGATCGCCAAGAGCGATAAGCACAGCATCTGCATCTGCAGGCAAATGACGGAGACCGCAAAGCACACTGGAAAACATCCCCTCGCGGTAGGCATCATTCACACAACACAGCACGGGCCGACCGCGCAAACTCTCGCGCACAGCATCTGCATCGTGCCCCAAAACCACCACAATGCCAGCCAGATCAGCACCTGACAGCGTATCAACTACTGTTTGAAGAATCGTTCTATCGCCAAAAGGCAACAACTGTTTGGTTGACCCCATGCGCTGCGCCATACCCGCAGCCAGCACAAGACCGTAAATTTGCTCGTTCATAACACCCCGGCATTATAGTGATAAAGCTTACTATTGACAAGTACGTATTTTAACAGCTCATATATCATTTCATAAACTTATAATAAAACAACATTTTATTAAAATAACTTGACTTTTTCTACACAGACATTAAATTTTTCGGGGTTATAAACAAACGGAGCGCGGGCATCTCAAAACGCGAGGTCACACCATTGATCTGCGAACAATGTGGCAAAGTTCCGGCTACAAAAGCACAAACGCATATCGAAAACGGCATAAAGCGCGTCCTTTATCGCTGTGATACCTGCGCGACCCTTACTTCCCCCAAATTAGACCGTCCGTGCGCGCAGTGCAAACAGCGAGAAGGCGAGATTAAACTCACCCGTATTCGCCCGCATGGCCGGGTAGTTACATATATATGTCAAGCCTGTGCTGACGCAAACTAATATGAACCCTAAAAATTTCATCAATCCCCCTGCTGCTGACCGCCTCGTTCCATTTTGGATATGGAACGGCATAATAGAAGAAAACGAACTCGTCCGTCAAATCCGCGAAATGAGCGAAAAAGGACTTGGTGGATTTTGTCTATCAACGGGTCCTGGGCTAAAAACGCCTTATTTGTCGCACATCTGGTTCGATCGCGTAAAATTGGCACTTGAAACAGCAGAAGAATGTGGCCTCCATGTCTGGATTCACGATGAATACCGCTATCCAGGTGGTATTGGATCAACCCAAATCACCTTAAATCATCCCCAATTCATCGCACAACAACTCACCTTTCGCGAAACCGTTGTACAGGGCGGGCAACAAGTTGATCTCACATTGCCCTGGGCACCCGTGTTACATACACTTGCCGTTCCCTTGCGAAGAGATCGCTGTCTGTGGGAAGACAAACAAGATATCAGCGCTTATCTGGGCGTCAATCATCAACACCACGCACTGCGCGACAACAACGCTGTGCCCGCCTACCGTCCCCACACTTATGTATCTTTTAATCCCACCCGCCGACTGTATTGGAAAGCACCTGCCGGACGTTGGCGCGTGCTCGTGTTTTTGCAAGAACCCTCGGCAAATAGTGACTGTCCCGGCTCACACCTCGATCGGTTCAATCCAGAATCTGTCCGCACCCTGCACCAGACCGTTCAGCAACCCTATATCGAGCGATTTTCCGCTTATCAGGGCAAAACCTTAAAGGGTATTTTAACCGCAGAAACGCATTTCCCAAACGATCGCCTGCCCTGGTCACCCGTATTGCCCGAATACTTCAAAACGCGCAATGGCTACGATCTCCTCTCTTGCTTGCCTGCCCTCATAACCTACTTTGGTCCCAACACGAGCCGCATTCGCTACGATTATTTTCAAACCCTGGGCGAACTGCAACAGCGACACGACAGCGCGCGCAGTGCCGACTGGTGCAAAGAGCACGTCCTCAACTATGCGAGCGATATAACCCCGCTTCGCAATGCACATCGCTCTTCCGTACCCATACCTGGTACAAGCAGTGGTCTCGGCGTTGAACGCGCCAAAGAAGACGCCGTATCATATCGCCACAGCCCGGAATTTGCAACAGCACTCGCCGCGCAAACAAACACTTCCCGCGTACTCAATACCTGTTTTCAAAACACGGGCTGGGCAACCACGCTGCAAGATATGAAAGCACAGCTCGATACCCTCGGCACCCACGGAACCAACTTCTATGCGCCCCACGCCCTCTACTACACACTCGACGGATTGCGCAAACACGCCACATCTCTGTTCCATCAAAATCCCTACTGGAAACACTTCCACCTGCTGTCTGACTACGCGGGGCGACTTGCCCATCTCTTGTGCCAGGGTCAGCAAGTAGCCGATATTGCACTCCTCGATCCTGTCACCAGCCTGTGGGCACACCTCGCACACCCGTTTCACAACTGGTCTTATGTCGGCTATGATCCCGATGAAGAAACACTGACCAATAACCTTGTTGCCGACTGGGCTTGTATTGCCCGCTCTCTGTATCAGATGCAGCGGCCCTTTCAAAGCCTTGACCCGGCCCTCTTCGCCCAGGCGGAAATCACCAACCGCCAATTGCGGGTCGGCAAAATGCGCTACACGGTCCTGATCATCCCCCCCATCACCAATCTGGAACGCGCAGCTTTTGATAAGCTACGCGCATTTATCAATGCAGGCGGTCTCGTCATCGCCCTGGGATTATTGCCCATTGAGGATATTCAAGAGGGCGCATCAATCGTCGAGGGATTCTCGCGGTTGACCGACATGGAACCGGGGCGAATGATTCGCGATTACACCGGTCATGAATCGGGCGTCCACCTGCTGAGTCGAGACAACTTCATGTTTATCCGCACGGGGGGTACTGTAGAAAAAAATCAGGCGACATTCATGCTGGAACGCCTGCTCGACGAAAATCTGCCCCGGCGAGTACGCATCATGTCAGACGGGAAAAACGCCGACGCAATACAATATCACCACCGAACAGATGAAAAGCATCACATATTCTTTTTTGCCAATCGGGGAAATTCGCCCGTTACGGCGCAAATTTATATACCCCCCTCCAGTGGACAGATAGAAAAATGGGATTTAGAAACGGGCAAACGCACACCCCTTGTGGCCCAATCCACTGGAGAAATGAGCCGCATCAACCTCTCCTTTGATCGGCTGCAATCACACATGATCGTAACAGGCTCTGCAAAAACAAAAAAAGAAAAGCCTCTGGTAGAAACTCTCAAACTCAATTTAACAGGTAACTGGAAAGTCGATCCAGAAGAAGATAACGCACTGCGCCTGGACAAATTCAAAACGAAATTCGACCCGTCTAACACAGGCGTACGCCAGAGCTGGCATCAACCGACTTATAGCGACAGCAGGTGGCTCGAAACACGCCCACAACCTTTTGACGACCTGTCAGAAAAAACGATTTGTTGGTACCGAACAACCTTTATCGCAGACATTGTCCCCAGTAAACTCTCTCTGGTCATGGACCGAAGTGCTATTCAGGGAGAGCATCAAATCTACATCAACGGTTCCAAATTACCGAGCAATGCCTTTCGCCCCACCTTCCGGTTCGATCACGCCAATGCCACATGCTCCGTAGGACAACACATAAACAAAGGCAAAAATGTGATCGCCATCCGCGTAGAAGTCAACAGCTCGGGCGACGGCCTCGCCGATGCCATGTATCTCTTTGGACGTTTTCAGCTCAAATCCTGGCGAAACATCTATCCCAGGCTCGCATCCTCTCAAGATAGCGGCCCAGTTTTTGACTTCAAAGCGCAGGGACTGCCCTTCTATGCTGGCACCGTGTCATACACCCGAGACATCGATATCAAAACCCTGCCCATGACCGCGCGTTTCAAAATTGACCTCGAACACACCGTAAAAAACCTCTCCGACATCGTCGAAATAACCATCAACGGCCAGTCTCTGGGCGTACGCGCCTGGGCACCTTATTGCTGGACTGGCAAAACAGCCTATCTCAAACAGGGCAAAAATCGCGTTGTCTTCCGCGTCACCAACACACTCGAAAAATTGCTCACCGGCATGACATACCAGCCGAAAACGCGCAAAATGGTTCCAGTAGAGATCTGAAATCACCTACAGCAAATATTTCTGCACCAGATACTGATAAATTTGCACAAAATCGCCTCGCCCATTATCCGCGTTATAAAAATAACATATGGGATTGGGATTCACTTCCAAAACAAAATACCCATTGGAACCGGCGATCAAATCAATCGCGTAAAAACCCAAATCCAACACCCGATTTAACGCCTGGGTCAAAGTGCGAAAATCCTCCAACAATCCGTCATCCACGACCGCAACTGCCCTGCCCCCTGCCCGATGCAGCGGATTGATATCCTCTCCTTCAATATCTGAATCATTTTGCTTTTCGTATGCGAGCAACAACTCATCTTCGCTGCCCACAATGCGATACTCAGGTCCCTCAACATAAGCCTGGATCAACAACACATTGTCAAATCGGCTACTTTCTTCACACAACGCTTGCAAACGCGATTGCAAATCCTCTGCATTCGCCTCCAAATACACGCCCTGTGCCATAGAGCCGTGATTGCGTTTCACCACAACCGGAAAAGACATGTGTTGCACCACATCGCTCACAATATCTGCGACAGAAGCATGCGTCTTATACCGATCAAACCGCCGGTCAGATAGGGGATTGAACACCGTCATCGTTCTGGGCACAGCGATATTCGCCCGATCAAACAGCTCGTATTGATACCCTTTATCTTCAGCCAACTTCCCGGAAACATAATCGTTAAACGGATGTTTATTTCGCAAAAAATACAGCGGTTTTCCCTCTCTCTCCACCCGAATCACATTGCCATCTGCGGACACCGCCTCATACCCCACGCCCAACTGCCGACACGCGATCTCAAGACACCGCAAACTCTCTAAAATCACATCCTCGCCAAAACTATCTACCTCCCCGGGCAAATCCAACACCTCGCGCGCCAACGCCACCAGATGCAGCGACCCGAGTACACACGTAGGCTGTCGGGACACCTCCGCCAAAAAATCCAACCCTCCTGTCTCACACCGCACACACAGCCCCTCTGGAACCAGCGATCTCAAACGCGCCACAGAAATGGCTTTGGGATGCGCCGACTGCGTCAAAACAACCTCGGCGGCCAGAGGCGAAAGTGCCTGCAAAATACCCCGTGCGTCGTGCCCTTTATTAACCCCCACCACAAAACGCCACTTATCCGATAGAACTTGCAAATCGCGCACCAAAGCGCGAACCGCATCCGGATTGTGGGCACCATCTAAAATCAAAGGCGGCGTCTTCCGAACCACCTCAAATCGCCCGGGCAACGAACCATTCAAAATCACTTTCCGCACCCGTTCATCTGGCAACACCATCCCGCACCCATCTACAATATGCTGCGCCACAGCAACCGACAGCGCGGCATTTTCCCGAAACGCAACCGGTCGATCCGCAATATCGCCCATCTCCGCATCGACCACATGCAACGCCGCACCCCGATGCACACATTCTCTTTCCAGCAACTTCAAAACCTCGGCTGCCTGCCCTGACCCCGTAAACAGCGGCCTTCCCGAACGCGCAATATGTACCTTATCCGCCGCAATCTCACACAGCGTATCGCCCAACACATCCACATGATCCAGATGAACAGACGTCAACACAGCAACTTTTGAATCCCATGCATTGGTCGCGTCAAATTGCCCACCCAGCCCCACTTCAAAAACAGCCCAATCCACATTGGCCCGCGCAAAATGATGAGCCGCCAAAACCGTGAGCACCTCAAACTTGCTAAACGCGCCCCAGCCTTCGCGCTCAAAATCGCGGCTCTTTTCGTAAAAATGCGCCACACCTTCTGCCCACACATCGCGCGCGAGCACCTCGCCATCAACGCATATCCGCTCGCGCACCGTGTGCAAATGCGGCGACGTATAAAGCCCCACGCGAAAACCCGCTGCCCGCAGCAACTCCGCCAGCAAATAACTCACCGTACCCTTGCCATTTGTACCCCCCACAATAACAGAATCGAACCGCGCCTGGGGATTATCCAGGCGGTGCAGCAGCGCGCGCACGCGCGGCAAATAACTCTCCAGTGCACCCTCTATCGGCTCACCCATCTCCCAATCGGGCAGTGTATTGAGAAACCGATTGCTCCGAAAATAGTTCATTGTTACCTTCCGAAATAACGTATTATGTTGTACCGAAACCGTTTCTCCAGGAAGAACCGATGGAACGCATTGTCGATCCAAAATACCGCTTCGCTTTCTCCTTCAGAACCGACCGGCCATACTACCGCAAGTGCTATTGGGAAAATCTCTATCTCTTTACCTATGGCGCAGACCGCATACTCGTCGCAACGCGCGTGGTTCCCTTCACCTCACTGCACGAAGCGCTCTACACCGCCTTCAAAGGACAGCAGGGCAACACCCTCACACAGCATCTGTTGCCCGAAGCAATACAACAACCCTATCTCAATGTATTCAACAACAAATCTCAAGTTCAAATCTTTGCAGACAACATCTCTGCCCTTGTCCCTGAACAGAACACAGAACTTCCCGAAGAACTCATAAAAAAAACAGAAGCGGAAATAGAGGAAGCCGCTTCTCGAATCATGATCAGACAGGGCATAGAAGGCGGGCTTGGCAGCTTTGCCTCGGGAGAAACCGCACCTTTTCTCGCCCGCGACGAACCCGAGGACCCACCCCGGTCCATCGTGCGGGAAGACGACGAAGACGCCGCACTGATCCAGATGAGCGTGCAAATCGACGCCGCCATCAAAACACATATACGCGAATCAACTGCACTCACCAGAGGTTCATTCGACATCGCCGCGCGACTATACACAAACCCCCGTTACCTCGGCTTTGTGCGTCGTCTCATCAACGCCAAAGGCAGTTATACCTCGCCCATTGTCCGGGACTTTCTCAAATTTTATGCACAATGCTTCAACATCAAAATTTCCGAACATCTTCGCCAGAGCAAAGACGACCCCGATATCTTGCGCCAGCGCATTGAAAGCCTATTGGGCCGCGAAAAAGGCGGACACTATCACTACCTCAACTATCACGACCTCACCATATTGGGGCGCGTCGTCAAAGGCAAACTCGAACCCGACCCGGACGACCCCGACAAAACCACACACTGCTTCAAACTATCCAACACCATTGATCCACAAACCCTTCGCCTATCCGAAATTCACGACCCGGTACAGCGTTTTGCAATCCGCAAATTTGTCGAACACACCTTCAACGCCCGTCACAACATCAAAAATATTCAATACATCGACGAAATCTCTCGGCGAAAAATCCCCTTCGTCAAGCACCTCCCCGACCCCATCGAACGCGCTATGCGCTCGGGCATCGAAACACTCGAAAACTATCTCAATCGCCTTGAACCCCAAATGCTTCAAATCGCCATTGGTGCCCTTCTACTCGCACTACTCGGCGTCGTTGCCCTCGCCCTGGGCACTTTTATCGGCCTGGCACGATAGTTACTCCACACTCGCCACTGTCGGACTGATCCCCTGTTTCAAAAAGCGGACAAAAACATCCACATCGCGCGTCATCCCCGGAAAATGTGTAATCTCTTTTCCCTCGGGTGTCATAAGCGCGTACAAAGGCAGAGCAACCGTACCAAAATGAGCCTCTTGCAAATCGCGATTGCGCTTGTATTTTTCCCCTCGCCCATCCGTGTACAACTGAACCCGTACAAACTGCTTTAATAGCGCGTGTACCTCCTTTTCTGGAAAAATATTCGCCTCCATCCAGCGGCAATTCGTACACGCATAGCCCGTAAAATCGATAAATACCGGTTTGCCCGTCGTCTTTGCTTCTGCCAAACCCGCTTCATAATCATCGCGCCAGGTCAGTTCGGGTTCGCCGCTCCTTATCTTGGCAATTTCCCCATAACTTCCATAAGGCGGGAAAAATGCGTCCCATTCGCCCAGAGGTGCGCCAAAAAGACCCGTCATCAAATACAGCCCAAAAGCCAAACATCCACTACTCGCCAGCAAACGCAACGGACCAACCGTATCGAGCACAGAATCGTGCGGCAACCGGATTTTTCCCAACAAATAAAAACCACACAGCAAAAAGATCGCGATCCACCCCGCGATAAAGACCTCGCGCGAAATAATCCCCCACTGCCACACCAGATCGACATTACTCAAAAATTTCAACGCAGCGGCCAATTCCAAAAACCCCATCACCACCTTCACAGAATTTAACCAACCACCGCTTTGGGGCAAAGCAGCAAGCGACTGTGGAAAAAGTGCCAAAAAGAAAAACGGAGAGGCAAAAGCAGCCGAAAATACCAGCATGCCCAAAATGGGCCACGCCCACGTTCCCTGAGCCGTCAGCACCAGCAATGTGCCGACAAAAGGCGCAGTACACGTAAACGACGTAAGAGAAAACGTGAACCCCATAATTAGAATCGCGCCATAACTTCCCCCCTGAACCTGGTTCAACTTATTGAGCAAACCGTAGGGCAATCGAATTTCAAACAACCCAAACAACGCCAGCGCAAAAGCCACAAAAATCGCAGTAATCAACAAATTGACCCAGGGATTGGCCGCAAACAGAGCCGCACCAGACGCGCCCAGGGTTGCCGCCAACACCATACCCAGACCGGTAAACGTAAAAATAATACCCCCGCAATAAGCCAGCGACTTGGTAACAGACTCCCTCCGGCTCTGCGTTTCCTGCTTGGTAAAAAATGACACCGTAATGGGAATCATCGGAAACACACACGGCGTGAGCAAAGCCAGAAAACCCATCCACAAAGACAGGTACAAAAACGCGCTCAAACCCTCTGTAATCGCACGCTCAACATCGGCCACGCTGCCCGTGCCATCCAGAGGTACAGCGGGCGCTTCAACAGCAGAAAACACATACTCAGCCCGCGCAGGTCCCGCCTCCACCATCACGGGAATCTCAAATGCGTACGTATTGGGCGGCAAACACTGCGTCGCATTGCAAAGCATATAGATCACTTCACCCGACAGCACCCGCTCGCCCGGCATTCCCTCACCCACCTCTGCCCGCACCTCAAATCGCACTTTGGGATGGTAATATTCCACATTCATCTCAAAATTTGGATCGTACTCCACAATAGGGTCGGGCTGAATCACCGCCCCCACTTGCCGAAACCCCTCGCCCGACAGCACAATCTCCGTGGGATAGGGACCACCCGGCGGCGTGGTCGCCGAATAAATATGCCAATCATCGGAAAGATCCACATCAATCCACACCGCAACAGCCTCTCCAACACGCGCCGCCTTTGGCTCCACCATCACACCAAACGAAGCCTCATTCTGAGCCAATGCGACACTGCTCTGAAGCACCATCAAAACACATACCGCGACAAAAATCCGCATACCGACCCCCTCGCAAAAGCTAAAAACCTCCTGGATCGCGGCTTTAAGCATGCCGCGATGACAATCGCTATTCTCTGGCTCTTCCTACTTCACACTTCTCCCTTCACACTTCATTAACGCCTCTTAATAACCAGAAGCGTCACATCATCTGTCTGTGCCGCCGACGCGCGAAACCGAACCAGATCATCGATCACCGTATCGATCAAACCATCGGCACTTGCGCTCGCGTGTTCTTTCAGCAAAGCCTCCAGCCGCGCTTCTTCGTAAAACTCTCCCGCGGCATTTTGCATATCCGTCACCCCATCGCTGTAGAGCACCAGCATATCGCCAAAATCCAAAAACGCACGCGCCTCTCTAGGCTCGGTATCGACCTCGGGCGGCAATGTCATACCCAAAGGCACAGACATCAATTCTATCATCTGCAAATCACCACCCACAGACACCCGATAGGGATAGGGATGCCCGGAATTGGCCAGAACAATCTCTCCCGTCTCTAAATCCAACGTCCCCAAACAGCACGTCACAAAACTCGCCGCATCAAATTGCTCTTGCAAAACGAGATTCAAATTCCGCAACACATCTATCGGCGTCTGTGCCGCGCGAACCTCATAGTGCAACATCCCGCTCAATTGCATAGCCCGCACAGCACCCTGCATCGCCTTGCCCGACACATCTGCGGCTCCAAACCCCAGTATTTTCCGATCGTCATCCAGCCAGAAATACGTAAAATAATCACCACCGACGTGATTGGCTGGCAAACACCTGCCCACCACCTCAAACCCTCTCTCGCGCACGGGATCTCGGGGCAACAGACCCATCTGCATATCGTGGGCTTCCTGAAGTTCCGTCTCCAACTCATCGATCAACTGCGTCTGTGCTATGCGCCAGCGCTTGTGCTTTTGAAATGCATATCCCGTCGTGACCAGCACAATGAGCAACGAAACACCACTCAACCCCACAAACCAGGGCCGTTGCCACACAGGTGCCAACACCTCAAACACCTGCACAGCAGACGTCTTATCCACATTAAAAGCCAGATCCATAGCGCGCACTTCAAATGTGTGATCGCCGGCATCCAGATCCTCCAGCAAAACCCGGTTATTGCGCGAAAAAGAGGACCACGCTCCCCCATCAAGCCGCCATGAATATTGCAATGACCCATCTGGCGTCTGCTTCCACACATCCTGCCCCGAAAATTCAAACAACGCATTTTGATACGGCGCAATTTGAACTGGCGGAGCCAAAAGAAGTGTCTCGGGCGCATCGCCATCGGGATCATAACAGCCCAACCCATCAGACGTCGCAAACCACAACAAACCATCGGCATCTTGCGCCACATCCCAAACCTGTGTACTCGGCAACCCCTCTTGAATCGTATAGCGCACCCAGGCAAATCCATCGGTGTGAATCGCGCCATCAATCGGCGAAGCCAACCACACCTTGCCATCATTGGCGGGAAATATCCGATTCACCCCATTAAACTGCGCCTGATCTGCGCCCGGAACCCGTCGCCATCGCTGCCCATTAAAATGCGCTACACCCTCGAGCAGTGAACTAATCCATATCTGTCCACCAATATCTTCGGCAACCACAGTAATCGGCCCACCGGGTATCCCATCAGCAGCAGTGTATTTCCGCTGCTTCCCATCCATCAGATGCATCACGCCATCCACCTGTCCCAGCCACAAACTGCCATCGCTCGCCTCGCAAATCGAAATGCTGAACCTTTCGGGATTGCTCTCTCCCTGTGAGGAAAACAGAGCCGTCCATACCTGCCCATCGAATCGCTGAACACCTGAGCGCGTAATTGCCCACACGCCGCCATCTTGTGCAGGGCACACGGCTCGAAATCCCAATCCCATTCGACGATCGGGCCTTATCACCTCCCATACCTCGCCATCATAACGCAACAATTGAAACGGCGTTACAGTCCAGAGGTGTCCTTTTCCATCGACAAACAAATCGATCAAACGCCCGCGCACATCTTCTAACCCATGTGCCACATGCCAGGAATCCCGCTCAAATTTGTAAATCGCATCATTGCCAACCCAGAGCTGACCACTTTCACCAAGCGCGAAAATCGAAGCACCGCGATCATTCATCCCTGGCCAGTTCCTGTGGTGCAACCACCCCGAAAGCCCCAAACGCGCAACCCCCCCACGCGTACCCACCCAAATTGCCCCATCCGCAGCAATACAGATATCGACCACATAGCTATTGGGCAATCCTTCGCGCTCTGTAAAAATTCGCCATTGTCCGCCCGCATCTCGAAAAGCCGCGCCAGCCGGCGTACCAATCCACACCGTTCCATCCTGTGCAAAGCGGATCACCTGCACCCGATTAGAAGGCAACCCGTCCTCAGTTGTAAATGTTTCCCATTGTCCCGAATAATACCGCTTAAGCCCGCCATCATCGGTACCAAACCAGAGCGCGCCATCGTCACTTTGCGCCATCGCCCACACAGATACATTGCTCAAACTATCCATATCTGCTATCGTCGTCCATTCCCCCGTATCCACATCCAATAACCCCATACCCTGCTCAAACTCGTCAGGTCTTCCACCTCGCCCTCCACGACCATCAGGACCGTCCATATCCCTCAAACCACCACGCCCGCCCCGGCCACCGGGTTCACCTCGCCCTCCACGACCATCAGGACCGTCTGCCCCTCTAAAACCGCCGCGCCTGCCTCTGCCACCCGGTTCACCGCGTCCACCCCGTCCCATTCCAGGACCAAACAAAACATTGCCCCCTCGCCCCCCATAAGCGACCCACACTTTGCCATTTGCATCGGCCATCAAGCTCTGAACACCTTGAAGCGGCTGACCATCTAACATCACCAAATAAAGATCTGCGCCATCAAAGCGCAACAAGTGACCTGCATCGGTCACCAGACAGGAGCGACCACCATCCAGCCCCAAAATCTGGCGCAAGCCCCCTCGACCCCTCAATTCTTCTGGCAGATCAATCCCCCTCCATTCCTCGCCAAAAAAATAAGCCAGTCCCTGTCGTGCTTCACGACCAAAACCCCGTCCCACAGCAGCCCACAATGCCCCATCGGGCGCGGCAACCAGATCCTGAATAGCATTTCCCGGCAACCCATCTTCAACCCCAAACTTCTCCCAGGAACGCCCATCATAGCGCGACACCCCACCCAGCGTGGCAAACCACATCGCCCCATCAGGCGTCTGCACCACAGCCGTCACCACATTGTGCGCCAGTCCATCTTCTTGCCGAAAGGACGTCCACACATGCCTGGCCTCGCCCGCAAAAACCTCGGCATTCAGGCAAAGAATGAGCATCCACATAAAAAACAAAACTTTTTGACCGCCCATTTACTTCACTCCTTCATAGTCACATCGCGTCGTCTGTATATAATACCAATCATTGCATCCCCCACAAAGAATAAACGCCTGTGCCCACCTTTTGTCCCACTTGATATCGCGCACATCCTGCCTTATGTTGATACACGGGCGACCACAGGGGGTCGCCCCTACAAATCGGATTCACAGAACTTTGACCGCTATCAGTTGCACACCGTTCCACCCTTCTCACCTGGATCGCGGCTTTAAGCATGCCTCGCCCCTACGGTTGTTTCATCTGCGTTCATCTGCGGATCACCTTCTTCACCAAGGAGTCTCTCTTGCCTACAGACCGTCCCAACATCCTCTTTATCATGTCCGACGATCACGCATCGCATGCCATGAGTTGCTACAACAGCCGCATCAACCAGACCCCCAACCTCGACCGCATAGCAAATGAAGGCATGCGCTTTGACAACTGCTTTTGCACCAACTCAATCTGTGCCCCCAGCCGGGCGGTAATCCTCACCGGCACGTACAACCACATCAACGGCGTAACCACGCTTGCGACCCATCTCGACGGCAGGCAACTCACATTTCCCAAATTATTCCAACAGGCGGGATATCAAACCGCCATGATCGGCAAATGGCATCTCGGGCACGGCGGCATCCACGACCCCACCGGCTTTGACTACTGGAATGTGCTACCCGGACAGGGATTATACCACAACCCCGAAATGATAGAAATGGGCGAAGAAAAAGTCTATCAAGGCTATGTCACCGACATCATCACAGACTTATGCCTCGACTGGCTCAAAGCGCGGGACACAAATCGCCCCTTCATGCTCATGTACCACCACAAAGCGCCCCACCGCGCTTGGGAACCCGACGAAAAACACGCCCACATGTATGAAAACGAAGACATACCCGAACCCGAAACCTTCTGGGACGACTACAGCAATCGCGCCAGTGCTGCCGAAGCCGCCAAAATGCGCGTTGACCGCGACATGAACAAAAATGACCTCAAGGGATTACCCCCTGAAGGCCTCTCACCTGAAGAAGATAAAAAATGGAAATACCAGCGCTACATAAAAGACTACCTGCGCTGTGTGTCCTCTATCGACGACAATGTCGGACGCATGCTCGACTATCTCGACGCAGAAGGCCTCACCGACAACACCATCGTCATTTACACATCTGACCAGGGCTTTTTCCTGGGCGATCACGGCTGGTATGACAAGCGCTTCATGTACGAAGAGTCGCTGCGCATGCCCTTCATCATCCGCTATCCCAAAGAAATCAAACCCGGCAGTATCAACACCGACATGATCCTCAACACCGACTTTGCCCCCACCTTTCTCGACTACGCGGGCATTGACATTCCCGAAACCTTCCAGGGATCGAGCATTCGCCCCTTGCTCAACGGCGAAACCCCAGAAGGATGGCAAACATCGATGTATTATCGCTACTGGATGCACCTGACGCACCACCATGTTTACGCCCATTACGGCGTGCGAACCCACCAGTACAAACTCATCTATTACTACGCCGACGGCCTCAATCAAAAAGGATCAATCGAAGACACCAAAGAACCCGAATGGGAACTCTTCGACCTCGAAAAAGACCCCTATGAACTCAACAACGTGTACGACGATCCCGAATACGCCGATATCGTGCGCGAACTCAAAGACGAACTCTACCGCCTTCAGGAAAAAGTAAAAGACGAACGGTATGTAAAGGATGAAGGATGAAGTGTGAAGTGTGAAAGGGGATGAGCCACCTGCCTGTATGGGGGTTGGGCGGGGCCTTCTCACTTCTTACTTCTCACTTCACACTTCTACTTCGGCACCTTGAGCACGGCGTAAAAATTGGCATATTGCCTGCGGGTCTCTCTGCGAATGATCATCCCGACTTCGTCACCGGGTTTCAACTCCGCCAATACATCTTCATAATCTTCCATCGAACGCATGGCTCTGCGATTCATCTCGCGAATCACATCTCCCCGCTGCAAACGCGCCGCATCGGCCGCGCTTCCCGCTCTCACATCGGTAATGAGCATGCCCCATTGTGAATTATAACCAAACTGACGGGCAATAGCGGGCGTCATCTCCTGAACATTCAGCCCCAGGACGCGTTGCCGCTCAATCTCCTTCAGACCGCGAAAGGGATTAAACGCATCTACCGTTATGCGCAACTTTCTATTTGCCCCACTTCGGACCACCTCAACTATCACCTGTGCGCCCGGAGGGGTTCGCGCAATACGCGTCAGAAATTCATCTGCATTGGAAATCTCGCGGTCGTTTAACCCCACAATCACATCGCCTGGCTGCAAACCCGTCTGCTCGGCAAATTCCCCCACCTCCTGAATCAACGCACCCCGATTCACAGATAATCCCAGTGCTTCGGAAAGCTCCGGCGTAAGATCTTGAACCACCACATCCAGATACCCGCGTTTAACCTCTCCACCTTCTATAATTTGCTGCATAATATTGCGCGCCATATTGATAGGCACAGCCAACCCAATACCCTGACTGCCCCCACTGCGCGACAAAATTGCCGTATTGATACCCACCAGTTCCCCGCGCAAATTTACCATTGCCCCACCGCTATTGCCCGGGTTAATCGCCGCATCTGTTTGAATAAAATCTTCGTAATCCACAATATCTAAATTGCCCCGTCCAATCGCGCTCACAATACCGTACGTCACCGTATGTCGCAAACCATACGGATTGCCGATAGCCAGCACCCATGAACCGACCTTCAACTTGTCCGAATCGCCCATCTTCAGCGCGGGCAAATCGCGCCCATCAATTTTCAACACCGCAACATCGCTCTGCGGATCTGTTCCCACCAGCGTTGCGCCGAACTTTCTGCCATCGTCGAGTTCTACTTCAATAGAATCGGCCTCTGCAACAACGTGATTATTGGTCAAAATATAGCCATCTCGAGAAACAATAACCCCCGAACCCAAACCCTGCTGCCGCTGTTCTCTTCGATACTGCAGACCACCGCCAAAAAAATGATCGAAAAGAGGATTGCCCGTTGATCTTCGCACCCCAACCAGCACATCTCTTTTCTTAATCACCGCGACCACACCTGGATTGACCTCGGAAGCCACTGCAGCAAAAGCCTCGCTGAACTTTTCCATTTGCGCGATCGTTGTCTGAAATTCGGGATCAATTTTTGCCTCAACCTGCAAAACCATAAATCCCGCAACCAGTATCCATATCCATCTTTGCATACACTACTTCTCCATTATAGCGATTGAACTTTAGTTATATCTCGCAAAGCGCCAAAAGTTCCTGAAATTGTCCAATCCCGTCAATGATAAAAAAAAGCCGAGATCCACAGAGAATCTCGGCTTTCTTGAATATTAAAAAATGTACTTAAGCGGCTGACTTATCCGACGGACGCACCTTTTTCAGCGCAGACATCCAGGTCAACTCGTAAACCACCAGCGCACCGCGCCATACTTTGACATTTTCAAGCCCACTACACACCAATCGCGCAGCCTGTTCAATCGTCGCTTCTGCGGCCTTGACCTCGGGGTAATCGGCCACAGTCTTCATGGGAATGGGGCCATAAGCAGCGCGAACGCGATTAATCACCTCGCAGACTTCCCGACGAAACTGAGGGATAAAACGGGACCGGGAAGTAGCCCGTTGTACCTTCTTTGATCCTGAATCGATACCCAACATGGGAACAATGCGTTTCATGGGAACATCTCCTATCTAAGTTAGGTGAATATACCGACATAAATCGTCGTATATAATCACAAAAACTTTCCTAAATTCAATTTTTACAAAATATTATATACTATTTTCCAACCGCTATAAATATAGTGAACATTTGTATATGCGTCAAGGGTAAAATATCACAATTTCACAAAAAAAACTTTCCCTTGATGCGCTGTGATATTATCTTTTGCTCTCATTAAGAGATTCCAACTGAAACCTGAAAGGAGCATCATGGCAGACAAACTCAAAGTCGGCATCATCGGCGTTGGTGGCATCGCGCGCACGCACATGCCTGGATGGGCCGCCTCCCAACATGCCGACCTGATTGCCGGCAGTGATATCAGTGCAGAGGTACTGAACAAATGGGGCGAAAATAACAATATATCCATCCTATCCACCGACCCGGAAGACCTGTTCAAAAATCCCGATATCGACATCATCGACATCTGTACTCCCAACAATTATCACGCGCCATTGGCCATTGCCGCGCTTGAAGCGGGCAAACACGTCATCTGCGAAAAACCTCTCGCTCCCAATCCCGAACTCATCAAAAACATGATTGCCGCACGCGACAAATCCGGCAAAACCCTGATGACAGCGCAACATTTTCGTTTCTCGGGCAAATCAAAAGCCATGCGAGCCGAACTCGATACGGGCGTACTCGGAGACATATACCACGCGCGCAGCTGGATGCTCCGCCGCTCAGGGGCGCCAAACACACCGGGCTTTATACAAAAACAACACAGCGGCGGCGGTCCCTGCATCGACATTGGCGTACACATCCTCGACCTGACACTCTGGTTCATGAACAACCCCAAACCCGTATCCGTCACTGGTGTCGCCCGCGCAGAAATCGCCCACCAGAAAGGTGCCTTCAGCAATTGGGGTCTCATCCCATCGGCGCAGTTTGATGTCGAGGACTTCGCCGCAGCATTTGTGCGCTTTGAAAATGGAGCAACCCTCGTGCTCGAGGTCAGCTGGCTACTCCACCACAAAACGCAGGGTGAAGACATGCAAATGTGGCTCTACGGCACCAGAGGGGGCAGCCACTGGCCCAGTTGTGAAATCTATCAAAGCAACAACGATATACAACAGCACTACAACCGCACCCTGCAAAATACCCGCGACCTGCTCGAACCCCACGCACAAGAATGCGTCGAATTTGCCCGGGCCATCGCCGAAGGCAAGCCATCACCCGTGCCCGCCGAGCAATCGCTGCAAGTCATGGCAATCCTCGACGGCATCTATCGCAGCCAGGAAACGGGCGAAGAAGTAAAAATCGCGCAGGAACTATCGTGATCTTTATATCCACCATCGTCGGTCCGCTCGAAGTCAATTGTTACATCCTCGCCTGCGAAAAAACGCGCGAAGGCATTGTCATAGATCCCGGCGACGATACCGACACCATACTTCAGCTCATTGAAGACCACAATATCAAAGTCGTCGAAATAATTGCCACACACGGACATTTTGACCACATTGGGCGCGTCGCATCGCTCAAAGAAAAAACAGGTGCGCCATTCGCCATCCACAAAGCCGATGTATTTATGGTCGAGGCACTTACAGACATTGTTGCCCCCCTGGGCTTTCAAACCGATCCATCGCCCAAAATTGACCGCTTTATCGATGAAGGCGATACCATAGTCTTTGGCCGCAAAACCCTGAACATCCTCCATGTACCGGGCCACGCGCCCGGCAACATCGCGCTCACCTGGCCGGGCCACGCCATTATTGGCGACACTGTATTCGCCGGCTCTATTGGCCGCACCGATCTCGAAGGCGCAGACCTGCAAACGCTCATGGACTCGATCCACACCAAAATCCTCACCCTCCCCGACGACACAATACTTCACCCCGGGCACGGGCCAGACACAACCATAGACCGCGAAAAACGCATCAATCCATTTCTCTTATAGGACCAATTCTCACATGAACATCTCCATCACCATCGGCAACATCCTCGAAAGTACAACAGACGCCATCGTGCTCAACCTCTTTGAAGGCGTCACAGAACCGGGCGGCGCAACAGGTGCAGCCAATCGCGCGCTGGACGGGCTTATTGCCGACCTCATCGCAGGCGGCGACTTCAGCGGCAAACGCAACCAGACCGCCGTACTCTATCCCCGTCGAGTTTCACCGCGCCTCATTCTCGTTGGCCTGGGCAAACGAGAAGCCTTCACAACCAATCAAGTGCGTCTCGCATCCGCATCTGCAACCAGAGAAGCCATCAAACTCGGCGCAAAAACCCTCGCCTCCATCATCCACGGCGGCGGCATAGGCGGCCTCAATGTCTCAGACGCCGCACAAGCCACTGTTGAAGGCGCGATTCTCGGCAACTACAAATTCACCAATTACAAAACAAACAATAACGATCCCAAACATCTCGACACATTTACCCTCGTCGAATTTGACACAACCAAACAAACCGATGTAGAAAAAGGCGCGAATACTGGACAAATCATCGCCGAAAGCGTGTGTTTCGCCCGAGACCTGAGCAACACCCCCGGCAACGACTTGCCACCGGCGACACTGGCCGACCAGGCTTCAGAAATGGCCCGTGAAACAGGTCTCTCCTGTGAAATATTTGATGAACAGCGCATCTCAAATGAAGGCATGGGTGCCTTGAGCGCTGTGGGACAGGGAAGTGCTCGGCCACCTCGTTTTGTCATCCTCGAACACGCGGGTGCCGATCCCGATGCCGCGCCAATTATCTTCATTGGCAAAGGCATAACCTTTGACACGGGCGGCATATCCCTCAAAGGTAGCGACGGCATGTGGAACATGAAATTTGACATGAGTGGATCCGCAGCCGTCATCGGCGCAATGCGAGCCGTGGCAAAACTCGACCTGCCCCATCGCGTCATTGGCCTGATTGCCGCCGCAGAAAACATGCCCGATGGCCTCGCGTATCGGCCCGGCGACATCTTGCATCCCCTCGGCACCAAAACCGTTGAAATTCACAGCACCGATGCCGAAGGCCGCCTCGCCCTCATCGACGCCATTGCATACAGCGCGCGCTACGAGCCAAAAGCAGTCATTGACCTGGCCACGCTAACCGGGGCCTGCGTCACCGCACTCGGCAACGAAGCCAGTGGCCTGATGGGCAACGACAACGACCTCATTGCTCAAATCCACGAAGCGGGCAATCGCACCGGTGAAATTGCCTGGCATCTTCCCATTCTCGACAGCCACAGAAACCTCATCAAAAGCAATGTGGCCGACCTCAAAAACTCAGGTGGTCGGCCCGCGGGCGCACTCACCGCCGCCGCGTTCCTCGAAGCCTATGTCCAGAACTTTCCCTGGGCACACCTCGACATCGCCGGCACCGCATCGACAAGTTCCGCCAAACCCGACACCCCCATCGGAGCCACGGGCATTGGCGTGCGTTTATTGATCGATTTCTTGCGCCATCAACCGGTTACATAAAAAAAGCCGGGACATAAATCCCGGCCTGGATATAAACTTCTGATTCGTCCGCTATCACTCACCCAAAGAGAACATCAGCCCTGCGTGAATGCCAAAATTATTTGTTGTCCCGGACGCAAAAGCGCGAAACCAGCGACCCTGCACAAATGCGCCTATGCCCTCGGAAACATCAAATCGCATACCTCCTGCTACGGCAATCAACGCCTCGGTTGACGTTTCTGTCACAACTTCTCCGGTCTCTGTATCTACGGCATAAACCGTTGTTCCGCCAAATACTTCAACTATAGGAGATCCTCGTGTGTGTAACACCCCGCCGGCAACCCCAAAAAACACCGTGCCATAGCGATCGGACAAAGGGGCTTTATAAACCAGACTGACACCTGCAGGAATTTCCGTCTCCAGAGTCTTATCCGTTGCTACCAATGTGATGGTCCTTCGATAATATTCAACAAAAGGTGCCAAATATGTCGGATACAAATCACCAATGGGAAACTCTACGGACAGGTGCCCGCCCGCCCGCGTGGGATCGAGAAGAATACCCCCACCTATCTTGACATCCACCTGTGCAGCTGCACGACCGAACATCGCGATTACAAGAAAAAAACACACCGCAACCATTGACTTCATACACACCTCCTAATAATAATAAGGAACACACATGCCAACCGACCTCATACTAATCTGCCATGGACAAGCCCGAAAACGCGCTGGCGAACACCATTATGGCTGGTGGGCCGACATGCCCCTCTCGCATCGGGGCAAACAACAAGCCTTACTCCTTGGCGAACGCCTCAGAACCGACTTTGATATTCGCGCCCTCTACACCAGCCCCCAGAAATGCGCCCGCCAAACAGCCGAATGGATAGGCGATGTGCTCCATATCGTGCCCGAAGTAGAAAATGACCTGCGCGAACTCGAAAGCGGCGACCTCGCCACACTCTCCAGCGAAGAAGTCCGAAAATATTACCCCGGCTTTTTTGGAGGACAATCCCTCGAAGATGCACGCGTTCCAGGCAGCGAAACCTATGCCGACCTGCACAGTCGCGTTGCCAACATCGTGAGCCAACTCGTCAACGAATCGCCCGATCAGCAAATTGCGTGCATCACACACGTCCGCCCCATTGTCGCTTGCCTACAAGCGATCATGGGATACACACCCGAAGACGAGCACAAACCCCAATTCTCGTGTCGCACAGCCGCCATCCACCACCTTCAACTCAACCCCGGAGGCGAACCCACCTTCATAGCCCTCAACGATATTGCCCATCTCGCAGACCTCCCCAAATAATTCACAGGTCATCCACCAGAGGACCGCGCGTTTCCATAGCCATAGAAATCCGCTCGCTGCGCGTACCATCACCATTGCAGTGATAAAAACGCACCGCACCGTGAAACCTGTCTGCGTGATGAACAAAATCGAGTTCTGCTTCTGCGACTTGCCCGGGCACAAAAGGCTTGCGAAAATAAATCACAATTTCGTGAAACCGCAAGCGCCCGACATCGCCTCCAACTTTGTGATATTGAAGCGACAGGAGGTCGAGCACCCGGTCCATGTATTTAACCGTGTTGATATGCCCATACTGATCTGACTGATCCATGTGAAAAACCACCGGCTGCGTGTCATAAGTCAGCATATCACCACTGCCCTCGCAGCGATAGGATTCGATATCCCGGCTGAGCAAATCACCTTCGCCTAATTCATACTCCTTTAAAAATTTAAGCCCCTCCGGCACATCGGAAGGCATGCGTTCATCGGGCGGTGCAAGCGGCCGCGTGAGCGCCAGCCAGAACTCCGACCGACCAACCAGATCATCCGCCTTAAAAAGTTTGCATGTCAGAACGAGATGCCCGCGTTTGAGACTTCCGTCATCATTGCGCGTTGTAACCAGACGGATCTGAGATTCCTGTCGCAGTGTTGTCTGAAGAGAACAGGGATGCCCAAAAGTTTCAAATTTCAAAATATGATTGATCGGCGCGACACCATCGCCGCCATTGACATTGGATCGCCAGTAGGGCCGCAGCATGTGAAGACCCGACCGCAACGTGAGGCTCAAACTGGATGCGACCAACTCGGCATTCATATTGAGCATCCGCCAATCAATGTCATATTCAGTTGTACTCGCCAGAATATCCATCTCACCCCTCATCCCGGATACGTAAGCCCCAGCATCTCCCGGGCATCATTTGGCGTGGCAATCTCGCCCTGAAGTTTTTCCACAATACTCGCCGCGTGATCGACCATCTGTGCATTGCTCTTGAGCAAAACACCTCTCCGAAGATAAATATTATCTTCAAAACCCACCCGTATATGCCCACCCATGAGAAAAGCCATAGTAATCATCGGCAACTGTGCTTTTCCCACACCCAGAGCGGACCAGATCACATCGGGCGGCAAAAGACGCTTCATAAAAACCAGATTTTCGGGTGTGGCTTCAATACCCCATCCGGGACCCATACACAACTGGATAAACGGGGGATCTTCGAACAACCCCTCCTCAATCATATACCGCGCCTGACGGACATGACCAGCATCAAAAACCTCGATCTCCGGCTTAACGCGATGCTCGCGCATGCGCTTTGCCGCGGCAACACCCCATTCCGGTGGATTCATAAACACCCGAGTGCCAAAATTCAACGAACCGATATCCAGAGAGCAAATCTCAGGTTTTAGCGTAACCGGCTCAAGCCGCTCTTCAATAATATTCTCCCCTTTAATATTTCCCCCACTCGTCGTCAGATTAATGGCAATATCGCAAGCTTGCCGAATCCGATCCACCACCTCCTTAAAAAGCTCAAGCCGCGAACACACAATACCCGTCTCGGGATCGCGCACATGGATATGCGTAATAGCCGCACCCGCCTTATGGCATTCAATCGCTGCCTCTGCAATCTCCTTTGGCGTATAAGGCACAGCCGGATTCATATCCTTCGTAGGACCCGAACCCACAACCGCCACTGAAATAATTGTCTTATCCATTTTATTCCTCTTGTCCTCTAAAATTAAAACGGCACCAACCAATCCTCTTCAATCCCCAGATCAAAACCCGGACCACTCGGCGCAAACTCCAGATAGCTATCGCGCGGCACGCGCGCGCCGGGTTGCGCCACTTCTACAAGCGGTACCCCCGGATCTGAACCGATAAAATACTCACACCAGGGCGTATTGGGCATTGCCCAGCTCAAATGCTGACCGTACGCATCGCGTCCCCCACCGTGCAAACAAACCTCCAGACCCGCCGCCGCAGCCATATTACAAATTTTGACACAAGCAGTCAAACCCCCCACCCACTGAATATCGGGCTGGAGGATATCGAGACACCGATTTTCGATCATCAACTGATAGGGATACGGCGTGTAAAAATGCTCGCCACTGGCAAGCGTCAACCACGGCAGGCGTTTCTTGAGTTCAATATGCCCCCCAACATCTTCTGGAATCAGGCACTCTTCCATCCAGCGCAGATTATAAGGACGCAGGCGATTGGCCAGACGCGCGGTATATTCCACATCAAAAGCCATATAACAATCGAGCATGAGATCGCAATCATCGCCGATCAACTCGCGGACCTCGGCTATTCGCCTCTCGTTCTCCCCCAATCCCCACAACCCATCAACCGGCCCGTATTGACAGGGCAACTTAAACGCCCGAAACCCCAACTCCTTGTACCAATCCACATCATCCCCCGTCGCATACACAAACAAACGATCGCGCGCCGGACCGCCCAGAAGCTCATAAACGGGCTTGCCCTGCAATTTCCCCGCCAGATCCCAAAGCGCCAGATCCACAGCACTAATCGCCAACGAGGCAATCCCCACAGTCCCAAAAGATTTGGACACGCGAAACATCATATCCCACAACTTTTCAATTGCCAGACAACTCTCGCCTTCCAGTATATGCGCGAAAGCATCTTCCACCACCATAGCAACCGGGCGCCCCGCCGATGTGCCGAGGCCCCATGTCCCATCTTCAGCAGTCACCTTAACCGAGAACCTGGGCCACTGTCTGGCACCGTAAAGCTGCCGCCGCGCCTTAAACCGCGGGAACTTAGACATCGGGTTTGCTACCTCTATCTGCGAGGGCCACGCCTTTCGATACCCTTTTGTCCTCGGAGCTGCACCTGTTGAAGCAGCCAGCGTCGTACCAGAACCCGTTGAGACCTGGCTTGCATCTGGCCGTTCAACGCGAACGACTTCGACGGATTTGATTTTCATGTGTTGTCCTTTGTCTGGTATTTGAATAATCCTCAAAAACAAACAATGTAGCAACAAAGCGAGATTGTCAACCGCAATTCGGTTGTTGAGGATATTTATTTCAGGGATGCGCAACTTAAAAAAAAAGCGTACGTGTCAATAATTTAACACATACGCTTTTGTCAACCGCATTTCAAAACATCAAGGTAGATCAATATTCACCGCCTTGTCCCAGGTGATATGAACCAGATCCTCGGGATCGCCTTTAATCACATGCTTCCTGTTTCGCAAGTTCCGAAGTTTGAACATTTCTCTCATATCGATGCTGCACTTTTTTAAGAGTGCAGTAAGATCTTTGGATGATTTGAGCTTATAACAAGATTTATCGGGTGAAAAATAGACCAGGATCTTCTTCTGTAGCTGCAATAAGTTGAGAATATTGTTCAGGGTTCCCTTGCTCTTTCCATCCCAGATCATGAAGCCATAGGACGCTACTTGAGCCATCTTTGCATCCTTCGTTGTGTAGTATGCAAAGTCCTTTATATGATTATCTGCATATATCTGTTCTACTGGCCAACTTCCCACATTGTTCCGACAGTGGTCACCCATACAATAGACGATAACATCCCGATATGCTTTTTCTGCGAAATAGCTCTGTACCGCCTTATCAGCACCATTTGCATCGCCGATGACAATAGCAAAACGCTGACGCATGATGTTATCCGCTGTGTACCTGATGGTGTCGTTCAAGCGTGTGATGCCACGAGAACCACCAATAAAAACCGTCGTCATGATATTGCCTTTGTACGGGTGAGAGCCAGCACATACACATCAGAGCATTGTACCTGATCATAACGTTACGCACGCTTGTGAAAAGATTGGGAATCTTGTCGAAAGCGTTAGTGATAATTCCACCTCTTTTATCTTTGTTCTGCCTTCGGCGACCTACTTTTTGTCATCAGCAACAAAAAGTAGGCAAAAAATGCCGCTCTCAAACGCCGAGGGGCTGGCACAGCACAAATCGTTTCTGTGATAATACGCTATACAATGGCCTTCACTGTTGGGGTACCACAAGGACATCCGCTGCGAGACGGACTCACGCGCTGTGCATAATGGCTTTAATTGATAGCACTTTATGAGAGTGCGTTTTGTAATGCCTTATCTGAAGTACTGCGCAACATCTATTACACCAAAAAACAAAAGGTGTCACAACGAGGCGATATTGTCAACCGCATTTCAAAACATTCCGGCGCGTAATATGGAAACTCCCGGAAAAGATTTGATTATTTGTGCGTTCTGATTTTGAAGGCACTTTTGGCAGCCAAAAAAGATCTGAAAAAATATCAGCCAATTATCGATATTGAATCCGAAGTAGCGCGATTTGATAAAGAGGTACAGGGGCTGAAAAAAACAGAAGCCGACCTTTTGTTGAAAAACCAAAATATTCGAGACGAGACAGCGAGGCTCCAAGAAGTGGAGTTACCCCGCTTCGGTGGAGAGTTTAGGGCTTGTGTATCAAGCCTGTGATAGATGCAGTTTTTCATAAGCTATCGGGGCATGGTAGGCAATGGAAGAATGCCTGCGATGCGGATTATACCATCCTTCAATGTAGGAGAAGATAGCTAACCGCGCTTCCTTGTGCGTACGGAAGGACCGGCGATTGATCAGTTCACACTCCAAGGTGGCGAAGAAGCTCTCGCATAAGGCGTTGTCATAGCAGTCGCCAGCAGCCCCCATTGAGGGACGCACGCCAGCTTCACGGCAACGCTTTCCAAATGCTATCGAGGTATATTGCGCTCCCTGATCAGAATGGTGGATCACACTTTGTGGGCGACGCTGGTAAAGGGCCATATTTAAAGCCGATAAGACTAACTCACTTTGCAAGTGGCTCGCCATTGCCCAACCCACGACGCGGCCAGAGAAGGCATCCATGACAACACGTTCGATACAAGAAGCCAGACCAGGTAGGTACATAGGTGATGTCAGCCACCCAGAGTTTATTGATCGTTGGCACATTAAAGTCTCGCTTTACCAGATCGGGAGCCTTATCAGACTGTTGCGCCTTACGAGTCGTTTGCGTGCTCTTTCTGCGGCTGATGCCACAAATGCCCATCTCACGCATCAGGCGTGCTACGCGCTTCTTGCCTACAAGGATGCCCACATCCATCAGGTCTTTAAAGATGCGAGGGGCACCATAAGTACCATCTGATCGGGTATGAAAGGCTTTGATATGCTTCTTCAGGTCCACATCAACCTTTGCTCGTTTAGAGGGTGGACGTGCTCGCCAAGCATAATACCCACTGAGGGAGACACCCAGGACTCGGCATTGCGTGGCGATAGGCCAAAGTGCCTGATGCGCTTTTATTAACGCGAAGATTTGCTGGGGATCGCGTCGGTCTCCGCTGCGAACCAGGCCGCTGCTTTTGAGAGTATCTCGCGCTCGATGCGCAACTGCTTGTTCTCGCGTCGAAGACGACGCAACTCTTCTCGTTCATCACTGGTCAGGCCGTCTTCTCGAAGTCCCTCATCTCGATCAGCTTGGCGAATCCAGTTTTGGATCGTCTGAGCGGTTGGCTCGAACTCTCTGGCCAACTCGGCTGGAGAGCGGCCAGCGCGCACAAGCTCGATGATTTGGCGCTTCAACTCGGCTGGATAAGGTGGACGTGTTGGGGGCATAGTGGGGCTCCTTTCTGATTACTGATAAGGTACCCACCAAAACGATGCTGTTGCCGAATTCCGAATTCTGTCCATAAAGAGCTTGTATTCAGGCTACAAACAGCCGTTTTTACAACCACAGATCCTTCTCGACCAATTCGGCAACAGCATCCAAAACGGGTCAAGTCCAGAATAGGTTGGTGCGATGGACTGACGCTTGTATTCTTCACATTTTAAAACATACCTCAGTGCTTACCAGAGGTTGAAATGTAGCTCACTGCGAATTATACAAATGCAGCAACCGCTACGGTGCGTTTAGTCGCAATGCCTTCTCGCTCGCGCTTAATGCGCTCAACTTCATGCAGGGTTTGTGCTGTCAAATAGCTCTCGCCACAATGGGGACAACGCATCACAGGCACACCTTCGATAACAAGAAGAGATGCGCCTTTCCCATAACTACGTGAAACGTAACGCTGGCGCACCCCCGCCTTCCCACATATATCGCACACCATGGCTTGACTCCTTAGCCCGCTCATCTCGAAAGTATTTCTTCGCCCCGCGCATAAGCCAGAGCTTGATCGATATCTTCTGGTTCAAGATAAGGATAGGCTTTTAATATTTCCTCATGTGACCGACTGGCTGCCAGAAGCCCCACGACAGTTCCAACCGTCACCCGCAGTCCCCGAATACATGCCTTGCCACCCATGACCTCGGGATCGAAAGTAATCCGTGATAATTTTTCCACGCGCTATCTCCTACTATATCCATACTATTCAGTATAAAAACGATTTCTGACCGCCAAAAAATGTAGCAACAACCGCGATATTGTCAACCGCATTTCAAAACATATCAAGGCAGGTTGAACTTGATGCATACGTCATTTTGACGTATGATTTGGGAATTGAGGAGATCAATAAACATGATTACTAAAGCACAATACGGAACTTCTGAACTGGAGAGAGACTTTGGATGTCTCACATTTGGAAATGCCTTGGCCAGCTATCGAACAGGAGAAGAAAAGAGCCAGAGAGCATTTGCTGATTTTTTGGGCATTTCGCCTCAAAGTCTTTGTGATATAGAAAAAGAAAGAAGAATCCCAAGCCCCAGCAGAGCAGCCAAAATTGCCAGACAACTCGGCGAGCCAGAAAGCTTTTGGGTTCAACTTGCACTACAAGATATGTTGCGAAAAGAAAATTTGAACCTCGTCGTCTCTATTGATTAACATCCCTACCACCCAGGCCCCACATCTGCCGCGGTTAAAGGACCCCCGTCCTCCATCCCCGTTGGAAACTCAACGCAACCAATCGTCTTTCGCTCGCCTCGTGAATGCCCCAGAACATCTGTCGTAATCTCTGGATAACGCCCCTCCGCATTACCAATCAGACCACTGGACTCTGCTGGCGCAACAACCCCATTGGGCAGATACGCCACATCGACCCGCCCAGTTTTTATCCCATCCCGAGCGGGCATACCCAAATCCCCATCCGTCACATTCCCTTCCCATGTCCAATCCACTGGCTCATCGTCCTGCACCAGCCGCACAGTCCCATCGGATCTCACAAAAGCATTATTCGCAATCACGCAATCTTCAGGCGCCGTACCATTGGGATACCTGCTGTGATTTAGCCCCACAACCATCGCCGGGCTACATCCCACAAACGTATTAAACGCAACCAGCGCACGCTCCACCCGCACATAGAGATCATCCGATGCCCCATCCATCATACCCACGCCAAACGCATTGAGCGAGTGGAACAAATTATTCACAACAACCTGATCTGTCCCCTGCAAGCGCACACCGCCCGCTCGGCGTTCGCCCTCGCCAAAAAAGAAATTCTCAGACACCACATTGCCATCCCCATGCCGAAGCACCAGCGCCCCCCGGCAATCGCGAAACGTATTTCTGCGGAGAATATTGCCATTGGACTTCACAGAAATAATCTCCGCCTCCCCACTACAACGCTCAAAAAGATTGTACTCAATCACCGTCTCACAATCGCCCGGCTCCGGATCGTACGGATTCCCCTCTGTAATAAGCTGAAGCGTCTCGTACCCATTGCTCTCCTTGCCATCCGGAACATCCACAAAAAAATTGTGATGAACACGGTGCCTCTCGCCCTGATTCCGAACGTAAATCTGCATCAACTGACAGCCGCGCGTCTCCTCGAGATTATTGGTCTTATTCTCAAACCGACAGCGATCAATCTCAACCTCCCGGCTCTCTGCCCTCACCCGTATCCACTTGCCAACCTGAACATCCGTCATCACACAACGACTTATGCGACAACCCCGTCCCCGAATCTCCACACTCCCCTTCGCCACAAAGTGAAACCCCACAAGATTGATATAATCCCCCACCAACAACAACGGCGCCTTTATAACCGCCCGCCCCATATTCTCCGCCCGGATAACAATCGGCTGATCCGCAGTCCCCCTCGCCGCGAGCTTGCACCTTTCACCATCATACACGCCATCGGCCAGCGTAATAACATTACCCGGCTGAGCACCAGCCACCCGCTCTTCAAGTTCGGAAAGAGACTTCATCTTATTCTCCTGGTTTCAACACACGATTAAAAAACGCTTCACGGGCAGGCTCGGTAAACGCAATATTGCGCTGAAAAGCACCGTGTCCACTCTCGTCGCCCAAGAGAATATAACTGACATTCTTGGCACCGGCTTCTCGCAGCGCGCTGACCAACTTATCCGAATGATAGACACCAACCGTGCGATCAGATATTGCATGAATGAGCAAAATAGGTGGCGCATCGGCCGAGGCATAAGTCACAGGAGAGGCTTTGGCGCGAACCTCTTCGGACTCCAGTCTAAGCTCGTTTTTGCGAGGAGGACGTGCTCGCTGCTGATTGCGTTGGCGGTCACCCATAACAGACAGGAAGTCGGTAGGTGTAGCACTCGCGACAACAGCCTGAACCATACTGGAATACTCCTGGTAAGGCCCATCGCCTTCCAGACCGGCTGAAGGAGGACAAACACCCAGCATAACAGCCAGATGCGCGCCAGCGGAATTTCCACTCGCGCCAATTCGTTCCGGATCAATATTGTACTCCTCGGCATGGGCGCGCAGCCAGCGCACCGCATTCTTCACATCCTCAACACACGCGGTAATAGGCGCTTCATCAAGCATCCGATAGTTGACCGTCACACAAACATAGCCCTTAGCGGCATAGCTGATAGTAGGACGAAGAAAACCTCCCCGGCGTTTATCCCCACCTCTCCATCCCCCCCCGTGGATAAAAACAAGGGCTGGACGGGGAGACTCGCCGCGCTCTGTCGGCATAGCGAGATCGAGTTTCCAGGCCTCGTTGCCCTCGCGGTAAGCAATATCGGGAATAAAAGTCACACCTTCGGGTACCTGTTCCATAATTCGCTCCACGGTGATTGTGTTTTGCCGGCGTTGGTTTTGTTGTGGCTGTTGTGGTTGTTGCGCATCAACAGATTGAAACAGCAAAACAACGAACAGAAAACAGATAAATTTGGACATAAAGCCCTCCTTGTTGAAGTTTAGAAGTGAAAAGGTAGAAGTAAGAAGGCCCACCCCTACCACCCAAAGGCAGGTACTTCACACTTCCTCCTTCACACTTCTCATTTCACACTTCCTCCTTCACTATTCTCACTCTCCACTTCTCTTCGTATCTGCGCGAGAACCCGCTGCACCCGTGTAAAATTCGACCGCAGTGCGAGCGCCTTCTCCAAATAGGGAACAGCCTCTCGCAACCTCCCCGCCTGTGCCAGCGCCATGCCCAGGTCGGCATACGTATCGGGCCTATCCGGATGCAAGCGAATCGCATCCTTGTAGTGCTGAATCGCTTCATCAAAACGTCCCAGCCTGTGAAGCGCCATAGCGATACCATTTTGCGACAGCGCATTATTCGGATGGTAGCGAATCGCATTCTCATAGCAGCGAACCGCATCTTCAAGCCGTCCCGCGCGGTGAAACGCCACAGCCCGTCCATTCAGCGCGCGTGCATCTGCCGGATCGAGTTCCAAAACCCGCGTATAGTGTCTTTCGGCATCCTGCAAACGCCCCAGTTGCATCATCGCATCGGCGAACATGCGATGCGCCTCCAGATATTCGGGAAGTCGGCGAATCGCCTCGGCACAAAGCGTAGCAATCCGTCTGTGTTCTCGCGCGGGAATCAAATCCGACGCCTCACGGACAAAAACGCGCGCGGCAATCTCCCTTAAATTTTTACTCTGAACCGCCGCAATACGCGCATCCACCTCACCCGGCATCAACGCATCAATAGAATCCCGATATTTATACAGCAACTCTGCAAACGCAAGCCCATCGCTCTCCGCATTCTGAACCGACTCGTAGTCCAGAATCGGTCGATCATCCCAATACGTATCCGCCTCAACCGTCGCAGAAGCCAGCCCCTCAGCCCCCATCAAATAACCACCCCAAAAAACGTGCGGCTGATTGAGATAATACGCCACCCCGCCCCAGTGGCTATATTGAAGATCCGCATGAATCTCCTCATCCACACCCAACAGTTTCCCCTGAGCAATATTAAACGCATCATCCCCCGAGCCAATAAGCAAAAGCTCAGACGTATTATACCACAAAACACTCTGCGGAAAAACAGTCAAAAAACTGCGCACAACACCGCGGAACTGGTCCTCCGTCAGAAAGCGCAGCGGCACAAACTGCACCAGATACCCACCTGACGTCAGGCGTTCTCGAACGCGCGCATAGAAATCAACCGTATAAAAAAACGCCACACCCGGGCGGGACACCTCGCCAAGCTCAAGCGAAATAATATCATAAGTCGCCGCAGTATGGCGCAGAAAATTGCGCCCATCTTCAGCGATAATCTCCACGCGCGGATCCCCCATCCACTCCGTCTCAAAATATTCCTCAACAAAAGGAAAAAGCGCAGGCTCGATATCCACACACGCCAGATAATCAATGGGATACATCAGAAAACGGCTAATCGTCTGCCCCGTACCAGCCCCCACAACAACGACCCGTTTGGGATTCGGATGCAAAAGCATCGGCACATGCGCCGCCATAATCTGATGGTTCTTCTTACTCCCACCCTGCCACCAGCGGTCAATCTCCAGTTCCAGATCATCCTCCCGCCGCACAACCGCCATATTCGCGCCATAACCCTCTCGGAACGCCACGAGATCCCGCCCCTCACCGATAAAATCCGCAGGCACTCGCGTCTGCGAAAAATACGGAATACCCAAATAGACCAGAACGGCAACCAGCGCAGCCGCATATTTGAACACGCGATATCTTCGATCCAGCAAAAACCATGCAGAAATGCCAATAGCGAGATTCGCGCCCGTAATAAAAAACAGACTCTTCTCAAGACCAAAAAAGGGAATCCCCAAAAAACCGATCAAAAGAGACCCGAGAATACCCCCAAGCGTATTCACCGCAATCAGATTACCCGCCATCCCAGACGTATATTCCGCATTGCGAATCACCAGACGAATCGCAAGCGGAAAAGCCGCACCACCCAACACAGCAGGAGGCAAAAGCACTGCAAAATAAATATACAAATCACTGCCCAATCCTCGCCATGTCTCCGGCGAAAACATCAAAAGCGCCAGCACAACAAGACCCGTCGCAATCTGAAACGCGCCCAAATAATACGCCCGCATCTCCGTCTTATCCGAAAACTGAGCAGCGAGAAAACTCCCCAGAACCAGCCCAACCAGCACAACGCTCAACGCCAGCGTATAAGTATAAACCGTATTATTGATCAGAAGCCCCAGATACCGCACCCACAGCACCTCGGCGCCCAGAGCCACAAAACCAATCGCAAAAAACAGAACAAATACAACCCCACTCCGCGGGAGCTTGCCACTCACACCGCGGGACTGCGTCGAATCGGAAAACACATCCTCCCGGGCAATAGACAGCGCGCGAACAACAACACCACTCAGAATATTGCATACCACACCAATATAGATCGCACCGCGCAAACCCAGATCCGGCAAAAAAACAAACCCCGCAGCCGCGCACCCCAACGCAGCTCCCAGGGTATTGACACCGTAGAGCAGACCAACAGCCCGCGCAATTCTACCGCTATTGCGCGAATACTGACGGCAAAAAAGGGGAAGCGTACCGCCCATCAGAACAGTGGGCGGCAGAACGACGAGCGCAACCAGAAAAAGACGGGTAGTGAACCGCAGGAAGGGAGCATCGCTCAACATTCTATACGCGATGCCATAGAGAAAATCTGCAAAATCAAAAGCATAAGGACTGATCAGAGCCAGAAAACCCAGACCAATCTCGACATATCCAAAAAGAATGAGCGGCCGGGAAGTCCGTTGCCCAACGCGCCCAAAAAGATACGCCCCAATAGCCAGACCCAGAAAAAAAACAGATAGAACTGCGCTCACCGCAAAGGTCGTTGACCCAAACAAAAGCGCGGCCTGCCGTATCCAGGCAACTTCGTAAACCAGCCCGGCAAACCCCGACAAAAAAAAACATATCAACGCGGTGATATGCTGCGTTATGGGGAAGGATTTTCTGGAAAGATTACTCACATGAGATCATACTTTCAATTCACGGCGTTTCTGTAAAACCTCTTCCAATTGAGAGGCAAGACAGTATTTCCCAACAGATTTTAACTGATCTGGTAGTTCAGGACGGGATGCGGGATAAATACCTGACCTGATTAGACATGCACGCGCCATTTGTGTCAACATCGCGATAAATTGTTCCTCTGCTGCATCCTCGTCACCAATCACTTTAATATCCTCAAAAAGCTGCTTCGCTCTTTCGGCACGTTTATCCGCCACTTTTGCAGAGGGCGAAGGAAGATGATCTTTCCATTTGTCACACAAGTTTGACCAATACTTATCTTTCTCGTAAAGAACCTTTCCAAAACGAATTGTCCATCCCAAAACCTCGTGCCCCTCTGTAATAAGAGACTCTACATCCTCTCGACAATATGACCTGATATCAACATCAAGGGGGGGAGACGCAAAATTTGGCCTATCATTCTGATAAATAATCAACAAGTCAACATCCAGGCAGTATTTGACATTTTGGCGAATAACAGAACCAAAAATCACAATCGCCCAGATATCGGGTTGCCTGCACAATCTGGGTACAAAATTTTCGACCCACTCTTTCGCATAGGTACTGGGCCATTTATCAATCGTTTTGAGAAAGCGCAATGAATCAATGTTCTTCGGACGATTGCTCGTCAGATTTCTGATCATCCTGATCATTTGATCCATCTCCCAATAATGCAGAAACTGCTTCCACATATTCTTCAAGTTTATCAGCCACGTCCTGTGCATCCAAATCTGGAAAATCTACATCGCCATAAGCCGAAGCTTTACGAGCCGTATTCAGATCCCAAAGAAAATCGGCAACATCTGGCAATCCATGAGATTGAAAAAGCTTACGCGCTATTTCAGCTTTATCTGTATGGGATCTTTGGAAATCCAGACCTATATGTAAGCCTGCCGCGACAATAGCCGCTTCAAGACAGTAAAACCCATAAATTGTAAGGTCTGCCCAATCAGTAGGATCGTCCCATGCTGCGCGGACGCGTTCCAGATGTTGCTTTGCATAAGATAGGGATTTTGCAGCTTCGGTATTCAATATAATTTTTCACTCAAATTGTTCTGATAAAACAGGAAATTAGCACCATTTTAATATAGCCCTTAACCATGCCATGATCAAGAGGTATAAAAAAGTCAAAACTCCAACCCCGCGGCGTGACGCCCCGCTTTGGGATCGCCTGCGGCGTAATATACGCCCTCTTCCCGATCCACATAAACCATAACAGGCGTCGCAATATTAGATGCTTTCGCCTCAACCTGATGTCCCCGACTGGCGAGATCGTCCTGCACATCCTGATCTATCGCATCATTCAGCGTCAGCGACCCCGCCTGTTTGAACGTCTGCTCGCGGATGGGATTGGGATCAAAAGAATCGTTGTGATGCGCTGTGGCAAAACGGGGCGCAGTAACAGCCTCCTCCGGCATAATCCCAAACTCGACAAAATCCAGCAACAAATTCAACGTCGTCTGATCTTGCAAATCCCCACCCGCAACGCTAATCCCGAGAATCGGTCGCCCATCTTTCAGAACCAGCGTAGGCGTCAGCGTAATGCGCGGGCGCTTCCCCGGCTGGATACAATTCGGATGCCCCGCCGTCGTATTCAGACTCCGCAAACGATTCCCATAAGTAACCCCCATACTTCCCCCATCAATCGTGGGACGGTGAACATTGGCACTCGGCGTTGCCGCGACCACATTGCCCCAGCGATCCGCCACCACACAGGTCGTCGTCCCCCCAATGCCAGGACGGAACACACCGCCTTCTTTAACCGGCTGCATCAGATACGGATCACCCGGACGCGCCTCCAGAGAAGCCGCTTGCATATCGATAAGTGGCACGCGCAAATCCGTGTACGCATCGGAAAGCAATCCCCCCAGAGGCACACCCGAAAAATCGGGATCGGCATAATACGCATCGCGGTCCGCCATCGCCAGTTTGATCGCTTCCGTAACAACGTGAATATAATCCGCCGAAAGATGGCCCATCGCTTTGACATCGAACTTCTCGAGCAAGCGCAGTGCCTGACACAAATAAGGCCCCTGCGTCCACGGTCCACATTTGCAAACCGTGTACCCCCGATAAGAAACCGTAACTGGATCTTCAATCGTCGTAATATGCGTCGCCAGATCTTCCCGACGCAAAAAGCCCCCCTTTGCGACATAAAAAGCCTCAAGCTCCTCGGCAATATCATTGCGGTACTTATTCCGCCCGTAAAAGCGATCCGCGGCAGCCTGCAACTTCTCCTCCCGGCTCCCCGACGCGAGATGCTCCTCCTCAACGAGTTTTCGCAACGTCCTCGCAAGATTGGGATGCCAGTCATCCTCCCCCGCATCGAGCAGAGCAAGCACAGGCGCGATAATCTCTTCAAACGACATCGTACCGTATCGCCTGAGCGTCGTAATACACAAATCCACAACCGAAGGCACGGGCGCCATCTTCATATCCCCATCCCCCGGAATACCATTCTTCATATACCAGTCAATCGCCTCCTGAGACCGCGGTGCCCGTCCCTGCCCGCTCAATGCCTTAACCTCCGAAGTCCCAGCATCATAAATAAGAAGCGGAACCTCCCCGCCAATCGAACACGCGCCGTGATCCGTAACATTCAGCGCAAAAATAGTCGCCGCGGCTGCATCGGCCGCATTGCCCCCCCTATCCAGAATCTCAACACCCGCTGCCACAGCACCTGCGCCACCCGCTGCCACAACACCCGTCTTACTCTCAGCCTTCCATCCAATCTGTCCCACATCTATACCAGACATAATTTTCTCCTTTTCACCCTTGACGCCACGCAAAACTCTGGCTTTATTTTCAATAACAACGATTTTGTCGCAATCATGCAGGTTCGCATGGAACGCATAATAGCATGATCTTTGTATGAAGACAAAACAATCTGTATTCCTTCCGTACATCTTTATTAAAAAAAGCTAATGAAATTATCGGAACCCATCACCCATGCCGAACAACTGACACCTGCGTTACTAACGGATCGATTTGGTCGCAACGGATTTCTGAAATCGGGTTCGGTCACATCCATCGAAAAAACGGACTCATTCGGATCGTCGTGCGCGGAATGGGACAGGCTCTCGCTGACATTCAGCGAAGACTACGTGGGTGATATTCCAAATGCGATCGTGTTAAAGGTCTATCGAAAGGGATGGTTCGGGGGCGGAGTCGTCGAATGGACATTTTACAATGAACTCGCGCCAAAAACGCCTGATGCGTCTATCTGTCCTGTTTTTGACTGTGGATTCGATCACAATGAGAAAAATTGCCACTATCTCATGCCAGACCTATCGGTGACACATAAAGATGGGCCAAAGGAGGCCACCGAACAACTTCACAAAGCCGTAATTGAAGAACTGCTCAAATATCACATCCGATGGTGGAATGATCCACGTTTGGACGAGTGGCCATTCATGATGCAGGCCGGTGGTCCACTTCGCATGGCTCAGGCGATATCGGAAAAAGACGTGCGCGATAGCTGCGCCAGCTTTGAAAAAGCCCTGAAACCACTGACACGAGAACTGGGAGACGACCTCAATCCCTCTCACATCGAAATAATGGAGCGCGTGATTCACGGATATCCAGATGTATTCCTCGCGCGTGTCGCAAATGGAAAAAACATCACAATGCTACACGGTGACGCGCATCTGTGGAACCTGTTTTATCCGAAGGACTCATCAAAGCACCGGATCATTCTCTTCGATTGGGAAACCTATAAACGAGGACTTGGTGCTTACGACCTCGCCTACATGCTGATCCACGGGACATCTGAACGAAAAGTACTCGAAGGCCTACTCATGGATTTTTACTATAAAAAACTCGTGGCCGGAGACATCGAAAATTACAGCCGAGACCAATTCGAGTACGATTATCGCCTATCCGTGCTATCGTGTGTCTTCTGTCCGATCTTATGGAAGCGCGCATTCTCCGTTCAAAATGCGATGAAAGCGTATAAGGATTGGGATTGTGGTGCGCTACTCGGATAGACCTGCAATAACTAAATTCTCGATAAAATAGACAGGCCCTCTCCTGTCCTAAAGAACGGGTATCAAACACGCCCTCTGTGCGATGCAGAGGGCTTTTTTTTATGATAAATTTTGACCACAACAAACAGACAGGCTCTCACCCTTACAGGAGGATTCAAAATGTCAGAACGAACAGCTCTCATCACCGGCGCATCTCGTGGCCTGGGTCTGGCTCTCGCACGCGAACTCGCACAGCAAAATTGGCGGCTGATCATCGACGCAAGAGGCGCAGACGCACTCGAACACGCGCGCAAAGAACTGAGCAAATGGACCGAAGTCATCGCCATCGCCGGAGACGTAACAGACGCCAAACACCGGAAAGCACTGGCGCACGCGGCAAAAGAAATAGGCGGCCTGGACACCGTAATCAACAACGCGGGCATATTGGGACCGAGTCCCCAGCCCGAACTGCTCGATTACCCGCTCGATACTTTGGCAGACGTCTATCGCGCCAACGCAATCGCGCCCCTGGGCGTGCTCCAGGCGCTACAACACACATTAAAGCCAGATGCTCGCGTAATCAACATCACCAGCGATGCCGCGCGCGAAGCGTACCCGGGCTGGGGCGGATACGGCTCCTCTAAAGCCGCGCTTGAACAACTCTCCAACGTACTCGCAACAGAACGCCCCGACTGGCGCATCTACTGGGTAGATCCCGGCGACATGCGAACGCAAATGCACCGAGAAGCATTCCCCTTTGAAGACATCAGCGACCGCCCCTTGCCGGAAACCAGTGTACCGGGATTTATCGAACTCATAGAAAGCAATTATCCCAGTGGACGCTATGCCGCACGCGAACTACTCACCGCCCTCGCAAAATAGAAAGGAGACATCTCATGTCCATAATACCCAACACAGTACTCCCCATCACAATGGTAGATTCCAGACTGGACTCCCTGACATTTGATCTGCCATCCAACCTGGAAGCGGGCGAACCGCCCGAAGCGCGTGGCCTCAGCCGGGACCAGGTTCGGTTGATGGTCTCCTGGCGAAGTGATGATGCGATTGAACACATCGCATTTCGCGACCTGCCCGACGTGCTCCATGCGGGCGACGTAGTCGTCATCAACACCAGTGGCACGCGCAAAGCATCTTTGCCCATCATTCGGCCCGATGGAACAGAACTCAGACTACATCTATCAACGCAACTGCCCGCCAACATGTGGGCAGTTGAAATACGTCAACCCAATGGTATAGCAACACAGCCTTTTTCCCGCGCACAAGCAGGCGAAGTCTTCACATTACCCGGCAGTGGATCGGCACAACTACACGCCCCCTATCGCTCCGAACTGCGGCACAACCCCGACGCCCCTGTTCGCCTGTGGATTGCAACCCTGAATCTACCCTATGACCTGGACACCTACCTGGACATATACGGCATGCCCATCCGGTATGGCTATGTGCAAAACGACTGGCCCATTGACTATTATCAAACCGTATATGCAACAGAAGTGGGCAGCGCTGAAATGCCATCAGCCGGCAGAGCATTCACACCCAAAATCATCACAAAACTGGTCGCAAAAGGCATACAAATTGCCCCCCTGATCTTACACACCGGCGTGGCGAGCCTGGAAGCCGATGAACCGCCTTATGAAGAATACTACCGCGTACCAGCCGAAACAGCGCAAGTAATCAACAACGCGCGAAAAAACGGCGGACGGATCATCGCCGTTGGCACAACAGTCGTGCGCGCACTCGAGACCGTAGCCGATAAAACCGGCCATGTCTCTCAGGGCGAAGGATGGACATCCCTGATAATCTCACCCGACCGCCCCATGCAGATCGTAGATAGTTTACTCACCGGAATGCACGAACCGAGTGCCACACATCTATCCATGCTCCAGGCATTGGCGGGATTAGATCACCTGAAACTGACTTATGAAGCCGCACTCAACAAAAATTATTTGTGGCACGAATTCGGCGATCTACATTTGATTTTACCCTGAACACGCGGTATATTGAGCCATTAGCGATGAGGAGAACAGTCAAAATAGGAAAACAAATGTTCATAATTCACGAAATTGACGACAATATCCGCAGCGCCTATGGCATGACAGTCGCCGATGTCACAGACAACGGACACCTGGACATCGTAGCCGGTTCTATGGGAACCTCGATGATCGCCCTGTACGAAGGACCCCATTTTGAAAAACAAATCATATCAGAAGCGCACCCCGGCACCATTGCACTATCGGTATTCGACGTCACGGGCAACGGTCGAAAAGACGTGATTGCGAGCAGCGGATTTGGGCGAAGACAGCGGATCCCGCCGGAGTATCTACACTGGTTTCAAACACCTGAACACAGCAATATATGGACCCAACACTTCATCGACTGGGTACCCTATTCACACCGCATTGCAATGGTAGAAGTCAACGGTCAACCCCTGCTATTTGTCGCAACATTGCAAGGACCGGGAAGCCAGATCAACGACTTTGATGCGCCGGGTGAATTGTGGTGTTATCGCGTACCACAAGACCCGGTAAATGAACCGTGGGAAAAGCGATTAATCGACGGACAATTGAGACTCAATCACGGCCTGAGCGTATGCGACGTAGATGGCGATGGCCGCATGGACTTACTACTCGGCACACGCGACGGCCTGATCTGGTTTGAGCCGCCCAAAGGGGATGGATTCGCGGAAAAATGGAACCGATGGACCATAAGTTCCCGCGAAAGCAGCGAAACCTTTGCCGTAGATATGGATGGCGATGGCATCAATGAAATACTCTCCATCGAACCCTGGCACGGCAATGAACTCGTCTGGTACAAAGCCACCGGCGACATCCGAACAGGCGCGTGGGAACGGCACCTGATCAGCGACAAACTCAACCGCGGACACTCCCTGTGGTGTGGCGACATAGACAGAGACAACGCACTGGAAGTCATCGCCGGATACAACGGACCCGGCACAGCCCTCCACATCTATCGCCCGGAGAACCTGGAAGCGGGCACATGGAGCATTGAACAAATCGACAACCGCATTGGCATGGGGCAAATGGCAATCGAAGACCTCAGCGGCAACGGCAAATTGGACATCGCCGCAAGCGGCATGTCCACGGGCAATGTGCGGTGGTATGAACAAATTTAAATCGTCTCTAAAAAAGGAAGACAATGGACTACCAGGACATCATCACCATTGAACCGGGCAAACGCAGTGGGAAACCGTGTATTCGCGGCATGCGGATCACCGTTTATGACGTGCTTGACTATCTTGCTTCAGACATGTCTGTTGAAGAAATTTTGAGTGACTTTCCCGAACTTACACGAGAAGACATTCGTGCCTGCCTGGCATTTGCCGCAGACCGAGAGCGCAGACTTATGTCTGTTTCTTCGACATGAGATTCATTATTCCCATCACAACACTTACAAAGGAGAAAAACATGTTCTTCGAACTACGTCAATATCGCACCCAACCTGGAAAACGCGAAGAATGGGTTGCATTTATGGAAAGTGAAATTATCCCATTTCAAATATCAAAAGGCATGGTAGTTATCGGCAGCTTTGTCGGCGAAGAAGAAGACGATCTCTACGTGTGGATCCGTCGATTCGAGAGCGAGGAACAAAGAGAGCAACTCTACAAAGCCGTCTATGAAGACCCGTATTGGACCGACACGCTGAGCGATCAAGTAGGCGCACTGATTGACCGGGAGCGCATCGTAGTAACGCGCCTCAACGCAACACCGAGATCTGTCATACAATAGGACCTACCAAAAACTGACAAACCCCGTGAGTTCAAGACGACGTTTCACGCGCTGGAGTTTGTGTGTTGAGCGGGGATATGTGGAATCGCAAAAAGCGATAAGTGCGTCCAGCAAACCTGCGAGTTCATCACCCGCGCCGGACAGGCGTGGGAGAATCTTTTGTAAAATCTGATAATCAAAAGCATCTCGGGGCGCGAACTCCGGCGCATTTGACGGCAGCCCCTCAATCAAATCGAGCGCATACGCCATATAGATGAGAACCTCATCGCGAATGCGATAGCCAAAATGCAAATCCTCCTCCGCGAGCACCGCATTAATCTCCCCCAACGGCTCATTCCACGCAACAACCTCATCGCGGTGACGAACATCTTCCAACTGCCGATAGGGACGGTCAATAAGCGCTGCACCCAGAGCGCGCAGAGCCGTCGAATCAATCTGCACCTCGGGATCATAATCCGACAACCCCAGATCAACGCGATCAAAAGCAACCGTATTCGCCCTGTCCAGCACCTTGGGGCTAAACGCATAAGTCGTCTCATCCATATTGACCGTACCTGCCACAAACAAATTGGGCGGAATGGGCAAACGCGCAGGCAACTCTCCCATCTCATCAGTTGACACAACATCGCCCCCTTGCGCCAATTCAATAGGATCCGTTGTCCACGCGCCATCGGGCGTGCGCCTCGCCGTCTCCATAACACTCAAAAAATCGGCAAAATAGTGTTCCACACGGGCGAGATTCATCTCGTCCAAACACACAAAATAGGGACGATCCGGATCGTCCTGTGCTTCGCACATCGCCTGAAGCAACGCACCCGGGCGAAACACCCCCGTGAGCAAATTTTCAAACCCGAGCAAATCGCGCACATCATTCCAATCCGGGCGCACGGGAATCAGGCGATATCCTCTCGCTCGCCCCTCATCGAGACCATTGATCGCCTCGGCCAAAAGCCGAACCACCGTACTCTTCCCCGTCCCGGATATCCCCGCCAGAATAAGAAAAGGTTTGGTCTTCAAACACAGATAGAGATTGAACAACATCCCCGCCTCAATATGGAAATTCTTCAGCGCCGTAAACCGGTAAAGATCGCACAACAGCTCTGCCTCCACAGGCACAAGTGCATCCCGCACAACACCGGCTTCTGCGGGATCGGGCATATTGTACACAATACTGCTTTTAGAAGTCTGGTATCTCGCGCTTGTAAACACCGCATACAGCGCGTAGAGATCCCCTATCACCGTCTTAATATCCTCAACAAGAGTCGGCACCTCAGCTTCATCCGGCGTGAGAATCGAACCGACAAACAGCGAGCGATCAACCCCCTCGAGCCTGGATGGCGACCAGGGCACGGAACGACCTGGTGACGCCACGATAATATCACCCGCCAAACAGCGATAGCCCTTGCGCGGCACCAAACCGCGAAACTTCTTGCGGTCGGCAATCGCCTTTTGCATCGCCTCGGCAGTCCACCAGCCAGAGTAAAAACCTATAGCGACGGCATTGTGGTGAAGATAAATACCCAACTGAGGCAACCGGGGAAACGCGCTCTTCTTCAGCTTGCGATCAACAAAATAGAGACACGCATGATCCCGGGGCCGATCGGGATTGGAGCGAAAATTAGTCGTCGTGTAAACCGGTGAAATAACAGCCGTGAGGTCTGGATGCTGTTTCGTCAGGACGGGTTCGATCTCATCGCGCAGGACTTGCATCCGCCCATGCAGATGCTCAGCACCGATGCGCGTGCCATTACAGGCGAGAAAATCATTGGGAGAGAAAGAGAACATAAATATTGCCTGTTGTTAGTTATCTGTCGTGCGTACATTCGCACAACAGATGGACGATGTCAAGGACTTTCAATTTTTGGAATAGGCTCACTGTAAAAACATTCATCACCCCTATGAGTTTAACTTGATTTTAAAAAAAAATGAATTATGTTATGGGTTTATCACTGTTGGACGCTCGTGACGAGCGGACTGGGCTGGGCTGGCATTGGCCCAGACGTTTGCAATTATTGTGATGGTAAGGTGCAATCAGCGGAGGGCATCTCAACCCGGCCGTTGCCATTGGCGCGCTTTTAGCGGGAAGCACAGGCAGTGGTAATCCTATTAAATACATTGTCTTTTGTCTGTCAATGGTGATGGTGAAGAATATGTAACGCTACACAAAATCAATTCTTTATAAAGCGCAGAGAACAGCATTGTTCTCTGCGCTTTGTATTTATACGGGAAATTTTATGGATAGATAAGCGAATTTTCTTACTGAGCGAGGGGGAATTGTCTTGACACTGCTTCTTTATTTACATTTTTTAACACAATAACATAAGAAATTCTACATTTGAGAATAAGAAAAGAAAAAAAGGTTTTTCACCTTTTTCATGACGGGGATGGTGCATCTTGTAGCATTCCGTCGGTAACCGTTGCGGCTGCGCGATAGCGCAAACCGTGACACAACCACATTCTGGGAGGTAGAAATGGCAAGCAGAAATATTATTGTCCTGGTCATCATCCTCGCGATTGTGCAGGCCCTGGCGCCCGACGCAATCCCTGGGGGACTTGTGCCACTCGCGCTGGTGATACTGGGACTACTCTACGCGATAGTGGCGGTCGATGCTGAGGACTCGACGGCCTACCTGGTCGTTGCGATTGCAGTCGGCGCAGCTGCAGGTGCGGATGTGCTGAGCAACATCCCGGGGATAGGCGAGAGCCTGGACGCCATCGTCGATCCGATCGCCACCGCCCTGTATGCCGGTGTCATAGCCATACTCGTGGAGAGGGGATTAAACCGCATCAAGAGTTAAAGATGACTGGCGGATCAGCGACCTGTAGCCACAGGTCGTGACACACTAACCCATTCTGGGAGGAAGAAATATGGCAAGCAGGATTATTGTTAGCCTGATCGCCGCTCTGGCGATTATTCAGGGCCTAACGCCCGACGCGATCCCTGCGGGACTTGTGTCCCTCGCGCTGGTGATTCTGGGCCTGGCCTACGCGGTGGTAGCGGTCGGCGCTGATGACGAAACAGCCTACCTGATCGTTGCGATTGCGGTCGGCGCTGCTGCAGGTGCGGATGCGTTGAGCGGCATCCCACAGCTTGGTGCCCACCTGGACGCCATCGTCGATCCAATCAGCACCGCTTTGTATGCCGGCGTCATAACCATACTCGTACAGAGAATAATAAATCACTTCACGGGTTAAATATGACTGGTGGCTCACCTGAGATTGGAAATTTCGTGATACACCGTGTAGCCCTTTACGTCTACGTCATAACACAACTAACTTATTCTGGGAGGATGAAATGGTAGTCAGAATTATTGTTGGCCTGATCGTCGCTCTGGCCATTATTCAGGGCCTGGCGGCCGGCGCAATTCCTGAAAATATTGTGTCGATCGCGCTGGTGATTCTGGGCCTGGTGTACGGAGGGATGGCGCTCGACGCTGAAGACGCGACATCCTTCCTGGTCGTTGCGCTTGCGGTCGGTGCTGCTGCAGGTGCGGATGTGTTGAGCAACATCCCAGCGGCAGGCGAGAAACTGGACGCCATCGTCGATCCGATCACTATCGCTCTTTATGCCGGCGTCATAACCGTATTCGCAAAGAGGGTATATAATCGCGTCTTAGCGTCTGGTGATGGTGGTGATGGCGGCGGTGAAGAATAGCTAACGTTGCACAGAATTTGGTTATATTACAAAGCGCAGAGAGCAATGCCGTTCTCTGCGCTTTGTACTTCACACAGGAGATTTTATGGGTATAGATAATCTGCGATCGGCAATGCCCGACTATGCGCGGGATATTCGGTTGAATCTGGGATCGGTAATATCTGCGTCGCGTCTCGACCCGGCAATGGCCTGGGGATCGGCACTCACAGCGGCACTGGTGTCAAAAAATGCACAGGTGATTCAGAACATCACCGAAGACGCACAGGTCGTCATGGACGAACAACACATAAAAGCCGTGAAATCTGCCGCTGCCATGATGAGCATGACCAATGTATGGTATAAATTCACCGACCTCATTCGGGACAACGAAATAAAGAAACAGCCGCCCAAATTGCGAATGAACGCCGTGCTGACTCACGGCGGTGTCGATCGCGCATTGTTCGAAGCGTGGAGCCTTTCGGCAAGTGTGGTAAACGCGTGTGGTATCTGCGTCAACGCACACGCATCGCAATTGAACAAACTGGGCATTGACGCACAACAAATCGCAGACATCGCCCGCATTGCCACCGTAATAAAATCAGTGGCCGATACACTGTCCTTTGAAGCATTGTCCAATTGACAATACAACGCTTCGTTATTTTGCAAAAGGAGGTCACAGGGATTGATGCTATTGCGTTTGAAAAATCTCTTTAACACAACAATACATCGTCGAGAAAGGAGTTTTTGTTGAAAAAATTACTCTTGATTTTATGCGTTGCGGCCCTGTTGCCAAATGCGCAGGCAACCGCACGAGAAGGTGCTTTCGGCGCTGGCGGCTTTTTTGACTTCTACATTCCTCTATTCAACTTCAAAGACATGTACGACAGCGGCACCAAGTTTGGGGGTACGGCGCATTATATCTATCACAAGCGCAAGATGGTCGAGGTGGAATTTCACCATGCCCGCTTCAACGACGGCAGCCTTGAAACGCGCACCTTCAGCTTCAGCGACGGCAAAGAATACACCAGCCCGCAGGCCGAAGCCAACATGACCATCAACAGCATCCACGCCAACTGGCTATTTGCAATGCAAGAAAAAGGATTCGGCCAGGGCACAACGCTCTATCTCACATTTGGCGCGGGCCTGCACGATTACGCCAGCAAAGTCAGCGGTCTGATCTTTGCCGGTCAGACGCCTTCGGGTGCCGGTGCGCCTCCCGATCCAAACATCCTCCTGGAACCCGTTAATGACACACGCACAGCTTTCAGTGCCAGCTTTGGCGGCGGGGTTCAAATCGGCCTGGGAGACAAAGCCGCGTTAGATGTGCGCGCGCGCTACAATATCGTAATGGGAGAATTGCGTCCCTTCCTCGTATGGGGTATAGAAAAAACATACCCCTTTAACCTCATTGATATCGGTGCCGGTATCAAATTCAACTTAAATTAAAAAGGAGAGCCGCAAATGAAACAAATAGCTATGATATGCGTACTTTTGTGTTTTGCCTCTCATCTCTATGCGGGCACCACGGGCAAAATCGCCGGTGTCATCAAAGACGATCAGGGCAATCCGCTTCCCGGCGCCAATGTGATCGTAGAAGGCACGCGACTCGGCGCTGTGGCAGATGCCGATGGCAGCTATTTTATCATCAATATTCTACCGGGGCGATACGCGCTCACAGCTTCGCTCATCGGATATACCAATCAAACCCAGAGCGATGTATCGGTCAAAACGGATTTCACCACGCCACTGAACTTTCAACTCAAAGAAACCACTGTCGAATTGGCCGAACTCACGGTCGTGGCCGAACGCCCGCCCGTAGAAAGAGATAAAACCACGAGTAAATACATCATGGGCAGTGATGCGATTGATCGGCTATCTACAGCGGCAAACACCTCAGAACTCATGAGCCTTCAGGCCGGCGTCTCTCTCGACAATAACGAACCCGCCATTCGCGGCAGCTACCAGGGCAACCGCGGTACCACGGAAACACTCGTCTATTTGGATGGCGTTGTAATGGATGCGGGCACTGCCCGGGGCGATGTTCAATTTGTCGGGGTCAACAGCGACGCCGTGCAAGAAATTACCGTCATCACCGGCGGGATGGAAGCCGAATACGGCAATGCCACATCTGGCGCCATTCACATCATCACCCGCGAAGGCGGCAAAGACTTTCACGGCAAAGGCCGCCTCACCTATATTCCACCGGGCAAAAAACACTGGGGCGGCAATGTCTATGACAGCCCCATTCACAAAGGCAGAATGAAATGGGGCGATGCGACATGGGAAAATGAAACATACACAGATCCCGGTCCAGACCGCCAGATGGGAACAGGAGACGACATCACCCGCCTGGCGCACGAGCGCACTGACTACACGGGCATTCATGGTTATGAAGTCGATGGGTCACTCTCGGGTCCACTGCCGGGAAATGCCTCCTTTTTTCTCACCGCACAGCACGAAGGACAAGCCTCGCATTTTCCCTCTCCCACCAAACGCGGCATCTTCCATCAGGCCGTCTCAACATCTCCACAAACCGCCCGCTGGATCGAATCGCCCTACAACATCAAAGGCACCTACAAACTGGCCTGGGATGTGCAATCCAACGTAAAAGTTAAAGTCGGCGGGGTCTATGCGCGCCACGAAGCCTATCAGGTCGGCGAGGGCGAAAGCTGGGTACAGGGCGTCAAACGCACCGTTGGTCGAGAACTTCAGGGTATCGACATCTTTCTTCCCGCAGGTGAAGCCGGTGCAGGCATCGCCAACGTCAAACACGACCTGGCATACATATCCCTCACGCATACCCTGAGCAACAAAACCTTTTACGAAGCCCGCCTATCCTATTACCGCGACGCCACAGACACGACCAATGTGCCGGGTGTCACCAGCCAATTTGGCGGCGGCATTACGGAACCGCTGAGAAAAGATCAGGACGGGGTATTCACCATTGGCCCCAGACGGGTCTCCATCTGGATCAACGACCATCGCGCCCGCCTCAACTTCAAACTCGATTATTCCAGTCAGATCAACAAGAACCACTTTATCAAAACGGGTATCGATTTGACGCGACACACCTACTGGTGGAACCAGATCAACTGGCCGCAAGCGGGCAAATCGCGGTATCAACTCGCGGGCGTGCCCTACGAAATGGGCCAACCCATTCATCCCATACAGTCCGCATTCTACCTCCAGGACAAAATGGAATTCGAAGGCATCATCGTCAACCTGGGTATCCGCTACGACAGACACGACCACAATGGCGATTTTTACTCCCCACTTGCCAATAATGCCTGGGGCGGAGCACCCATGACCAACTCGTGGTCCCGGCAACGCAAATTTATGCCGCGCACCTCCGTATCGACCAAATCGGCCTGGAGTCCTCGCCTGGGCGTTTCACACCCCATTACGGCCAATGCCATCATTCGATTTTCCTACGGCATCTTTCACCAGATGCCCGGGTTCTGGCACCTCTATTCATACGAATGGCGCGGCGTTGCGCCCCCCGAAGACTTCAACAACAATGGCCAAATCGACGATACCGAATGGCTGAACAAAAACAACCAGCGAGCTACCACAGGCAATCCTCATCTCGACTACAAACGCTCCACCAATTTCGAGGTAGGCACAGACTGGAACTTCTATCAGGACTATGTTCTGAGCTTTACGACTTATCAGCAAAGCGTAGATGGTCAGGTTCGATTCGGCAATGCCCTGTGGAGAGATCCCAGTCGCAAAAGCCAGGTGGGACGCAACACACCGCTGGGTTATGTTTTTACAGACAATCGGGGATTTGAAATGAGTCTGCGAAAAGACTTCAGCCAGAACTTCTCCTTCCAGGTGGCCTACAACCACCAGTGGCAGTCGGGAGGCAATGCGGGAATCAACCGGATTATTTACTTCCCCAACGCGCAATTTATCGCGTCCGATCTCTATTTCATCCAGCACACCAAGGACACCAACGGCGACGGCGTAGTCAATGCCAGCGACGACGGCTCAGAAGCAAAAGTACCGCTCACACCGCAGCAAATTCAGGACATCGGTGCCGAAGCAGACCGCTATATCCAGACCATTCGAGAAGGCACCAATCCCGACTGGAATCCGCTGACCGACAGCGAAATTCAAGAAGTGGAAAATCTTCCGGGTGTCTTTTACTTCACTCGCAACACCACTTCTGATCGAAGTGCGGGGCGCGGTGGTGCCGCAGAAACCGCTGGTTTTGGCGACCGGCGCGGCACCATGAAAATCGCATTTACGTATGAAACGCCAATGCATTACGGTCCAGCCCTCGGCGGCTTCAGACTCAATGTAATCAACACCCTGAAAACGGGACGCCGAATCAACATTCCGCATCCCACCCAGGGCAATGTCGAGCGATTTGGACCTATGGAAACCAAGACCAACCTGTCTTTGGAAAAACGCTTCCGCACAGGTCGAACCGAAGCCACCCTGTTTATGAACGTGTACAACTTCTTCAACCAGCGCGACCCGGCCACCGAATATTTCTGGCGCGGCCCCTGGTTTGATCGACACAGACAGGGGCCACAGGCCGAACTCTGGTATCTCTACGGCATGGACATGCCCAAACCCACGGACAAGAATTATATCAACTTCGGCGATACCAAAGAATACCACCGCTGGGCTGGTCGCCCCCGAGAGATCAGCATAGGTCTCCAGCTCGGATTTTAATTTCATTATCTGAGGAGCAATAACATGTATCCATTAAAACACATCGGATGGATTGGGGTTCTATGTGTGCTGGTATTTGCATCCGAAATCTGTGCCCAGCAACCCGAACTTCAACGCCACCTGACCCGGGGCAAGCTCTGGGCCACCTTTCGCAATACCGGCACCCAGGGCCTGCGCGACGACAGCCGCCTGGGCGCAGATGCTGGCTTGATGTATCCCGGCTGGGGCATTGGCGAACGCGACTTCAGGGAATACTGGATCATAGGACAGGACAACGACCACCGCTATCACACCAGCCAGGGCGAGGGTTTTTGGGTTTTTACCAAAGAAGGAGGGTCATACAATGTATCGACCTCCAACCCGCGCTACAATACCGACGACATCTTTGAAATGATCTACGATGCCGCTTCGGGACCAGAGCGCGATTTGGGCATTGAAACCCGGTCGCCCCTCACGGGCAATACCACGGCCAATTACTGGCCCGGAGCACCTGCACTGGTGGCCGACGAACCCATCGAAATCCACAACTACGATTACGGACGCTACATACCCAACGACAACGAGGCCGAAGAAATCGTCATCTCCAAATGGACGACAGAACGCGGCCTCACCATTACCCGCAAAGCCAGAGCGTGGAGCTATCCGGACTACGACGACTTTATCATTCTCGAAGTCATCATCGAAAACACCGGAGATAACAACGGAGATGGCATACCCGATGCAGGCCTACCTGTTGATCACAAGGATGTCTATTTCGCCTTTGTGAACAACCTTGCCCCATCGTGGGCCGGACACCGCTGGCAAAACCAGACCGTACCGTGGGCGTATTCTGACCCGATCATCCTGGACGACTGGTACAAATACAGCGAAGCCTCCAACTTCGATGGCCTGGCCGATCTCCGTGGCAAGAAAATCTCATACGTCTATGACAGCGATCTGCTCTCTTCTGCCGGAGATGATACGGGCCAGCCTTTCGATAAGAACAACGCCCAGGCAGCCTATATTAACCGGGGCCAGCTCAACCACGGCGAACTTATGGCTTTCCAGTACATCGGCCTGGCACCTCTGGATTACGATCCCACCGACGGGTTCACCAACGACAACGAGACCTACGTGGCCCCCAAAACAATGGATCAGCCCGCCTTCGTCAACTGGTGGGAGATCTACGGGCGCTTCGATTGGGACACGCCAGATATTACCAACTTGAATAGCGACGAGAATCTCTACAATGAATTTATTGGTTTGGGTAGAGTTCCGGCCGTCCAGGATAATCCCTCCAAAGTCAGCCGCGTAACCTTCGCACACACTTATGGACCTTATGATCTGGCCCCCGGTGAAAAAGCCAAAGTCGTGATCGCCTGGGTCGCCGGATCGGGTGCCGAATTTGCTGGCCCCGGCGGCAGTCCGATGGATGTTTACGAATGGGCGCGCCAGGGCAACCAGAGTCAGGTCGCCGACGGCGAACGCGCGATGGCACAGCATCTGGAACGCGCCCAGTTTGCCTACGACAACAATTACGATCTGCCCGACGCGCCTCCCGATGTTGCCGTATTTGTAGATAGCGACGAAAACGGGAACAACGCCATCACATGGTCTGACCGGGCTGAAAAGTCCCCCGATCCAGATTACACGGGCACCGAAGCTCTGGATGTGCAAGGCTACCGGGTCTATCGCACCCAGAACAACCATCTGGGACCCTGGGAACTTGTGGCTGATATCCCCAAAGGAACTACCCCGACCAATACGGAGTATGACCCCGGCACGCCCTGGACTTCTCCCACGATTTCCTACGCCGACGGAGGAACCTACACCTATCGAGACGTAGAGTCAGTGCCCGGTTTCAGATACTGGTATTCGGTGCGCACATACGATTCCGGACACAGCGACTGGAACGGCACAGGCCGAGCCATTCCATCCCTGGAATCCGGGCACAGTGCACCCGAACAGCGCATGAATGTCTCCAGAAGCCCCATAGTGATTGCAACCCCTGAAAAAGATGCACTATCCGAACAGGTGCGCGTAGTCCCCAATCCCTTTAGGGACGATCCTGGAGATGCCGATCACCGGTATCCACCTGCCAGCAACAATATTCGCTTTGTCAACATACCCCGAAAGGCAAAAATCTCCATCTTTTCAATCTCCGGAGACTTGATCGCCGTCATCAACCACCCACAGCGCACCACCGACCCCGACAGGGGCGAAGCCACCTGGGATCAGCGCACGCGTACATTTTCCGGGCGCGTCGCCGCCGGACGCTACTACTACGTGGTAGAATCTCTGGTTGCTGGCGAAACGGGCAAAAAGCAGACCGGGATGTTTATGATCATCAAATAGCGCAAAGGAGGAACACGTGAAACGCTTACAAACAACACTCGTCCTGGTCTTCACTGCCTTTGCCCTATCGGCAACAGGCGCAGAGGCCGGGCTCAAAAAACTCGGCAATGCCGGATTCACCTTCCTCAAAGTCTCCCAAAGCGCGCGCGCAGTTGCCATGGGCGATGCGTACACCGCAGTGGGCACAGGTATCGATGCCATGTTCTGGAATCCAGCGGGCATCACGCAAATCGACCGCGCCGCTTTTAGCCTGGGATACAACAAGTGGATGGTCAATTCCAAATTTTATTCGGGTGCTTTTGCCTACAACCTGGGCACGCAGACCATAGGCATCACGGTCTTGTCTTTCACACCCGATGAATTTGAAGAAACCACCATTTTCCAGCCCAATGGCACGGGCACTATCATTAAAGACAGCGACTTTGCCGTTGGCTTGACTTATGCCATCAAATTCACCGACCGATTGTCATTTGGCGCCCAGGGCCGGTATATTCGAGAGACGCTCTATACCGATGTCAACAGCGGTCTGGATATCTCCATAGGCACGCTCTTTTACACCGGGTTCCGATCTTTGCGTTTGGCCATGACGCTGAAGAATTTCGGACAGGATATCGTCATCATCGACGATACGGCCTTCCGCCCCCTCATCTACAGCATCGCGGCTTCAATGGAACTCTATGGCAATCTGGGCGATCCAGTTTCGCTTACCCTATCTGCGGAAAATGCCTTCTTTGTCGATTTTGAAGGCCGCATTCACACGGGTGCCGAACTCTGGTTGCACAATATTCTCGCACTGCGCGGTGGCTGGAAATTCAATAACGACACCGAGAGTTTTGCCCTTGGTTTTGGCCTCAAATACTCGGTCAATGAGCGCCCCTTCACCGTAGATTTTGCATATAGTGACATGGGCGAGTTATTGGATCCCACCTATCGGATAAATATCGGCGGTTCCTTCTGAGTTGCGATATGAAACATATCCTATTGTCGCTGTGTCTCGCACAGGCTCTCCTCGCGCCAATTTCGGGAGAAGATATTCCCGTCATGGCGCGAGGTGCCATTCCATTTTGGATCGACAGAGCGGGTTTTGATACGCCAGACAGCCTGAACTACGGCGAACTGTATCTCCAATGCCCGTGTCGGCACCTCACCTTCAGTGAATTGAACGACCGCCAGCGGGCTGCCTATCGCGTAGAAGCCACCTTTTTTTCCAGGCGCGATAGTATGCCCTTCAAATGGGAAAAACAGATCGTCACAGACTCGGGAACAGACCTGCGCGATCAAATGATTACAGAGGCACTGAGCTTCAGAATTGCTCCCGGCACCTATGGGGTTCGCGTTCGCCTGAAAGATTTACAGGCCAATGCCGAAAGCACCTGTGAACTCGCCTTTACAATGCCCGATTTTGACAACGCCACCCCGACCATGAGCGACATCCAGTTTGCCCATCGGATTGACGCCACAAACACACAGACCGCCAGAAATCTGGTCAAGAACGGATTCAAAATCGTTCCCAATGCGCGCAGGTCAATCGCGACGACCTTAAACATCTACTTTGAACTCTACGGTCTTGCCACAGGCGAGGGACGCGCTGCAACTTTCGACCTCGCCTATGCCCTCCTGGATACCGCGGGACAGCGGATCAAAAACTTTCCCTCGGCGCGCTACCGCAAACCCGGCACAACCGCTATCAAAACTGAATCCCTCAACATTGAGGACATAATGCCAGGGCAGTATGTCCTAAAAATCACTGCCCGCGATAACGGCACGGGCAAAATGACCACGCGCCAACGGGCCTTTTCTGTACAAAAACCCGCACTGGCAACAGATCCCGCCTCCTTAAAACGCTATTACAAACAAATTCGCTATATCGCTACAAAAACCGAACGCGAAACTTATGCCTCCTTAAGCGCCGCCGAGAAAGTAGAATTTATTCTTTCTTTCTGGAAAAAACGCGACCCAACGCCTCTCACACCCGAAAACGAATTTGCCACAGAACATTTCAGGCGCATTCGCTATGCAGACGAACACTTCTCTGCGCGTCCCGGACAAAAAGGATCGGATACCGATCAAGGGCGCATCCACATCAAATACGGCTTGCCGACAGACATCGAGCGCAACCCATTCAGTGCCACGGGCAAAGCCTTTGAAATTTGGACCTACGAACATCTCAACTACTACGAGTTTGTATTTCTGGATCGCCTTGGAGACGGTGTTTATGAAATGATCCACTCCACCATGCCAGGAGAACGCTACAATCCCAACTGGCGAGACCAACAAGCTATCGGCGATCAGACCGACCCGACATCGCTGCCAGCTGAGGCATTTTCTCCGCCATAAGCAAGCCACCAGACCTATGGCAAAAACGCCAGCCCCACAATACAGGTCAGAACCCCTGTCCGAGTACCTGACAAGTGGCGTAAGTCTTCGCGCCGTTGTATTGGGTCTCGCGCTCGTTGTTCTGATCAACCTCTGGATACCCTATTCAGAATATATCGTGCGGGCTTCGCGCATGAACCTCAGCCATTTTCCAGTCGCTGTATTCATCCTCTTTCTCCTCATCCGCTACCTGCTCAACCCCCTGCTGTCAACTTTGAACTCCGCCTTCCTTTTAACCCCCTCTGAACAACTGGTCATTATCGCAATGGGGCTTGCAGGCGGCGTGGTACCCGGCTCAGGCGTGCTCGGTTTTCTCCTGGGAACCATTGCCACACCGTATTACTTTGCCACGCCAGAAAACCGCTGGGCCGAATTCTTCCACGCCCACCTCCCCACCTATTTGGTGCCGCCCAATACCGGCGGCGCAATGCGCGATTTTTACGAAGGCGCACTGCCCGGCACGCCAATCCCCTGGTCTATATGGATTGCCCCTCTTTTCTGGTGGCTCGTGTTTATCATTGCCATTGTCTTTGTCTCGGCCTGCGTTGCAGTCATCTTGCGCCGTCAGTGGTCAGAAAATGAACGCCTGACATTTCCCCTGTTAAGCCCCGCACTGCATGTCGTTTCCACAGAACCCGCACGCGATAAATCCCTTCAATACAGGGGCCTGTACTGGGCGGGATTTGCACTGTCATCCGGCATCCTCTCCTATAATATCTTCCATTTCTTCTTTCCTCTTGTACCCGATATTAAGCTGACACTTCCCTTTTTCTATTTTGCCAAAGGCTATCCTCCCATCTTCCCCCGATTCAATATCTATATCATGGGCTTTGCCTATTTTGCCAACCTCGATGTGCTATTCAGCATGTGGTTCTTCCATCTTCTTTTTTATCAGATTCCAGGTGGCCTCTTAAATCGCATCGGATTTGATATGCCCGGCCGTGGCGATCCCTATGGCGCGCTTCACTTTTCCGGCGCGGGCTGGTTGTGTTTTGGCGCGCTGTGTTTTTTCGTTTTTTGGGGATTGTACATCTCTCGCCACCACCTCAAAGCCGTCTTCCTCAAAGCCGTAAATCCGCAATACCCCATAGACGACAGCGGGGAACTCATGTCTTATCGGAACGCTATTTTGGGCCTGTTTTTCGGAACGCTTTTTATTATTATCTGGTTATACCAATCCGGCATGGCCTTTTCAGCCATCGCCTTTTACACTGCGGCTACCTTTGTCATTTACATAGGCGTAGCGCGTGTCGTCGCTCAAACCGGCATCCTCTTTGTGCAGGCCCCGATCAGCGCACAAGTTTTCACCATTTACTCTCTGGGCGCACACGCCCTTTCAACGCCCACGATGACATCGCTCGCCCTTTCCTATGCGCTCACCAACTATATTCGCGGTCTGTTTATGCCCGCATTGATCCACATTGCCAAATTGTCTGAATGGATCAAAACCGACCATCGCAAACTCCTCAGCGCAGTATTTTTGGGATTGCTCGTCGGCTGTCTAACATTTATTTTCTATGTTATTCCCCTGAGTTATGAAAGAGGGGCCTTCAATTTCAACGACATACCCCTCAAATCGGGAACCAACCGAATCTATCCGGTCATCCTCAGCAAAATTGTCAATCCCTTTGGTCCCGACTGGCAAAGAATGGGATTTTTTGGCGGCGGCGCAGTGCTGATGGGACTGCTCACATTCTTGCAATACCGCTTCTTCTGGTGGCCTTTGCATCCCATTGGTCTGACGGTTTGCAGCACCAATGTCGCCCGCAGCAATCAGGTTTCAATTTTTATTATTTGGGCATTCAAATTATTCGTACTGCACTTCGGCGGTGTTTCTGCTTACCGCCGTTTTCAGCCCTTCTTCATCGGTTTGCTCACCGGCTATGGCCTGGGGGTCGCGCTGTCTTTCGCTGTCGATGCCCTGTGGTTTTCCGGGCAAGGGCATTACGTACACAGGTGGTAACATGTCTATTCAAGAACGCGCAAAATACGGTGCCGAAGCATTTGATGGACTTGTGGGCAGCTTGCCCCAACCCTTTCCGCGCACCATGGGTCCAAACTGCCAGACATACCTCCAGGAAGTCGTCTCCTCGGGCCTGCAATGCGACATGGTTCGGCGATTTGAAGCCGCTTTCGAAAGCGAAATGGGCATCAAACACTGCATCGGCACGCCCGGATGCACCGCAGCACTCAACATCCTCGCAGCCGCGCTCGATCTCGAACCCGGCGATGAAATCATCGTATCGCCCATCACCGACTACGGCACGGTCATGGGCCTGCTAAAAGAAAACTACATCCCCGTCTTCCCCGACGCCGAACCCGGCACACCGCTCATCAGCGCCCGCACCATAGCACCCTGTATCACCAACCGCACGCGAGCCATACTCGCCGTCCACATAACCGGCCTCATCTGCGACATGGACCCCATCTACGCTCTGGCAAAAAAACACGGCCTGACCGTCATTGAAGACGTATGTCAGGCCGTATTTGGCACGTACAAAGACCGCCTTGCAGGCACCCTCGGCGATGTCGCCGCCTTCTCATTCGACTCCGAAAAAACACTCGGCTCTGACGTCGGCGGCTGTGTCATTACAGACGACGATGAACTCGCCGAACAAATTCGGTTCGTCGGTCAAAGCAGAGGCGGGCAAATGGTTGAGGGACTGGGACGCGTACACGCCGTAAATGGATACGCGCTTCGCATAACCCAATCGACCGCCGCCATCACCCTCGCACAACTCGAAATCATCCGGCCAGCCGTTGCACATATCGACCGCATGATTCGCCTCATCACCGACAAACTCGCCGAAATCCCCGGCATCATCCCACTATCCATACCGGATTACATGGAAACCTATTCCTGCTGGATGGCCGGATTCAGCATCGATCCCAATGCTTTTACATGCGACACCGAATCCTTTGCACAGCAAGTCGCCGACGCGGGACTCACCGGAGCGGGACTCGGCAAATACTACCTCATGCCCGCCGCACTGCCCTTTTTAACAGACAAAGCAGAAAAACACCTCTATCCCTTCTCCAAGCCCCCGGCATCCCACACCTACACTTATGGCGCAAACACCTGTCCCAATGCCCGGGACTTTCTCGACAATTTCATCCGCTGGACCACCTTCTGCGAAAAATACCAACCCGAACATTGCGACCTCGTCGCCCAAATAGTCGCCACCGTCGCCGACCAGAATCGAGTCTAACGCACCATGTCACACACCTGTTCCTTAAACGCCCGGTATTATCGCGCACGGCCCATCGACACCCCTGGCTACGAATCTATCAGCCTCGAATTACCCGTTAAAAACACCGCCCTCATAGGCCTGCACTGCTGGAACATCGGCTGTCCAGATGGTCCGGCAATCGACCCCAACTACTGCGTGGGCATGGGCTGGCCGCAAGCAACTGCCGAAGCCGCGCGCATCATGGTCGAAGTCATACGCCCCGCCATGGACCTCGCCCGCAAAATCGGAATGCCCGTCTGCCATGTCGAAACCGATTGGATGGCGGATCAGTATCCCCACATCCCATCCCGACGCAAAGAAACATCACAGCCAGAACCAGAAAACCGCGCACAAACCATGCGAAACCGCGCGCACGGCCCGAACTACCTCACAAAATCCCCGCTCGCAAATATGAAACGGGCAGCCATCGTCTCTCCGATACAAGACGAACCCCTCGTCTTTTACACCGACGCACTCGACACCTACCTCAAAACGCGCGACATCACAACCCTCATCTACACGGGATTTGCAACCGACATGTGCATCCTCGGTGCCGAAGGCGGAGCCAGAGACATGCTCGCCCGCGGCTATCAATGCATCCTCATGCGCGACGGAACTGTCGGCGTGGAAACCCCCAGCACCTATCCCGAAAAATTGGCTACACGTTACGGCACGCACATCTTCGAGTGGCAACTGGGATACAGCACCACATTTCGAGATTTCACTCAGGCATTTTCAGCCTGACACTGGAGAAAAACATGGCCCTCACAATATGCCCCTGGAAATACAACAAAACCTGGGTCTATTCCATCACCTATGACGAAGCCCTCGTTGATCTTCACCAATTCGCAATCCCCATCCACGAAGAATACGGCATCCCGGGACATGTAGAAGTCGTCGTCGGGCAACTGGGCGAAACGCGCAATCTCGGCAACTCCAGCTACAATGGTTATCGCCACATGAACGCCGACGAACTCAAAGACATCCTCAACCGGGGCTGGGGAATTGGCAATCACTCCTGGAGCCATGAACTCATACAACCCGACATGGTTGACCTGGAAATCGGCCGCGCCAAAGACGTACTCGAAGCCGCCATTGACGCACCCGTCGATCTCTACTGCGCGCCCGGCAACAACGCCAACATGTCGGACCATGTCCTCAAAGCCTGCCGCAAATATGGCTACCTCGGCGCAATGAGCCTGACCGATGCCCTCAACCGCCCGAACACCCCGCTCTTCTGGATCAATCGCACGGCATTGCACGAACAGTATTACGCCCCATTCTTCAGCGAATACGACCCATTCCGCAACATCCGCCATGCACAAGCGCAAAACGGCTGGATCATCGACTACTGCCATTGCCCATTGGAAAAACCCATCCACCCCAACAAAGACTGCTCGCATCCACAACTCAGAAAAAGATTTGAAACCATCCTCACAGAAGGCGGAGACAACGTCTGGTGCGCCGTACCCGAAGAAGTACTCTTCTACCACCAGACCAGACGCCACACACAAATCGAAACACTGTCCGACACACAAACCCAAAAGCGCTACCGCCTCCACCTCAACAACCTGAGCGACCGCGTCACCTGCCGCACACTCACCCTCCACGCCGACGTACCCGCCCCCTGGTGTCGCTCTCCCAACGTGTGGATCAACGGAAAATCCCACCTCACACACCTGATAGAACCGAGAAAATTGCAAATCACAGTCACAGTCACAGACGGCATGGAACTCGTCTTTCAAGATTCGAATGCATGAGATCGCGGCAGGGATGCCGCTCCTACAGTAGGCGGATCGCAGGAGGGAAATCCTTTTCCCGACTCTCACAGTAGGCGGATCATACCATCCGCATCAGTTATCCACTCTCACCCTGACCCCTCTCTCCCGAAGCACCGGAATATGCGTACTAATCGAAACATCGCTCAAGGGATTATCCCTCAAATCAATCAAACTGTTTTCGCCCCTCAATCCAGCACTCTCCACCAGAGGAGATAAATCCGAAACATCGCAATCCCAACCATGCACCCTTTGCAGCCTGGTCAAACCCGACAGCGGAGAAAGATCCGAGATCGCATTGTTATTCAGAGCCAATCCTCTCAACTCGGTCAAAGTCGATAGCGGAGAAATATCCCAGATCAGATTATTACTCACATCCAGCCACCTCAAATCGATCATACCCGACAACGGCGAGAGATCCGAAACATCATTGGTATAGAGATGCAGCGTTCTCATCTTGATCAAACCCGACAGAGGAGAAAGATCTGAAATATAGGAATTCCCACTAATATCCAGCACTTTCAGCTCTGTCAAATTCGACAGCGGCGATATATCAGCTATTGTATTGCGAAAAAGATTCAACTCTGTCAGCTTAGTCAAACCCGACAGCGGAGAAAGATCCGAAATACTATTGCTATTGACGCGACCGCCATTCGTCAATACATAGCCGAGATTCAGCACCGTCAGCTCGGTCGCGTACTCAATCCCCGTCAAATCGCGAACCCTTGAATTCGGGGCTTCAAGGCGCGTCAACGTCGCCATCTCAGCCGCAGTAATCGCCTCTCCCCTCGCCTTATTCAGAGAATCCTCAATCACCGCGCGCAGGTAGGTATCCGGAATCGTTATTCCCTCACCCTTCTTATGAGCACCTGCGTCGCATTCGCTATAAATGGCAAGACAGACACCGAGGATGATCAAGAGATATCGATAGATCATGGAAACAGTCCTCCAAAAAAATGGACGGCATGGAACTCATCTTTCAAGATTCGAATGCATGAGATCGCGGCAGGGATGCCGCTCCTACAGTAGGCGGATCGTGGGAGGGAAATCCTTTTCCCGACTCTCACAGTAGGCGGATCATACCATCCGCATCAATTATCCCTCACCCTGACCCCTCTCTCCCGAAGCGTCGGAATATGCGTATCAATCGAAACATCGCTCAGGGGATTATCCCTCAAATCGATAAAATCCTTTTCCCCACGCAATCCCGCATTCTCCACCAGAGGCGATAAATCCGTAATATCGCAATCCCAAATATTCAGCCTCTCCATATGGATCATACCCGACAGATGAGAAATATCCGACACGGCATTAATATTCAGAGCCAACCCCTTCAACTCGGTCAAACCCGACAGGGCAGAAATATCCCATATCAGATTATTACTCAAACTCAGCCACCTCAAATTGGTCAAACCCGACAGCGGCGAGAGATCTGAAATCTCATTGGTATAGAGATACAGCGTCCTCAGTTTAGTCAAACCCGACAGATGAGAAATATCCGAAATATGGAAATTCGCACTAACATCCAGTTTTTCCAGCGCCGTTAAATTCGCCAGCGGAGAAATATCCCATATCATATTGCGATGAAGATACAACTCAGTCAGCCTGGTTAAACCCGACAACGGAGAAATATCCGTAATATCATTGCTATTGATATGATTGCCATTTATAAATACAGCACCGAGATTCAGCACCGTCAGCTCGGTCGCGTACTCAATCCCCGTCAAATCGCGAATCCTTGAATTCGGTGCTTCAAGGCGCGTCAACGTCGCCATCTCAGCCGCAGTAATCGCCTCACCCTTCTCCTTATTCAAAGAATCCTCAATCACCGCACGCAGGTAGATATCCGGAATCGTTATACCCTCACCCTTCTTATGAGCGCCTGCGTCGCATTCGTCGTAAATGGAGAGACAGACCGCAAGAACGATCAAGAAATACCGGTAGATCATGAGAACTGTCCTCCAGGTAGTTAGTTAAATAATACCATGCAACGGCCCGCCCGACGCCCCGAGAGCCTCTACCTTTTTTGTAATCCCGAGATCCTCAATAAGCGGGGGCGCGTGGTGGGGCTTGTGGCGCGCATCAACAATCAGCGGCCCGTTACAGCCCCAGTGTTTGTGATCAATAAAACTATCAACACCGTAAACATCATGCGAGGGATTGGACCGTGTAAACGCAACCCAGAGAAAATTGTTGAGCGTGCGCGAACAAAACGCGCTGTCATCGACAATAAGGACAAGCGGCAAACCATCAAGGGACTGAGACGCCAGCATCTCGGCAAGGCGGACTGCATCCTTACCCCCCTGATCTGCATCTTTAAAGTCAGGACCCTCAATAGCTACAATACCGGGCAGAGCAATCGCGGGATTCTTAAATCCATCAGGCAAGCTGAGATCACCCGGAACCTCGCGCCACAGATCGCGTCTCTTCGCACCGGCTGCGGCGATCACAACCTTGGAACCCTCATTAAATCCCATACCCGAATAATCCAGCGTATCAATCGTCGTACGCGTTTGAAAGTGGAGATCGCGCCGCCAATCCACCCGCTCGAGAACGTGGATAAAATAAGAGCTGATATCGTGCGTATTCAGATGGGGACTATCTTCACCCGCACAAATAAAAAGATACTTTGCCAGAGAACACGCGCCAAAACCGAGCAGTGCATTGGCCAGCGTGAGAATCTCCTGCGGTTGCCGCTCGCGGTAGGGCACATAGCGTTCCGAACCAATAGCAATGAGCAAAGGATGAACACCCGCCGCATCCACAGCATTAATAGACTTGAGACCGGGAATCTCGACGGGAACCATCGGACCGGTAATCTCGTGGATAAGCAAACCAAATGCCGTATCTTCCTGCGGGGGGCGACCCACAACAGTAAAGGGATAAATAGCGTCTCTCCGGTGCCAAACATCTTCCACCTGGAGAACGGGAAAATCATGCGCCAGGCTATAATACCCCAGATGATCGCCAAACGGACCTTCGGGCTTCGTTTCGCCCGGATGCACGGTACCCGTAATAACAAAATCGGCCTCAGTAGAAATAACGTGTGCATTCCTGCGCGCATAGCGAAACCGACGCCCGGCCAGACCTCCGGCAAAAATAATTTCGGACAACCCCTCGGGCAAAGGCATAACAGCGGAAAACGTATGCGCGGGCGGTCCCCCGATAAAAATACTCACGCGCAAAGGCTCCCCCCGTTTCAGCGCATTGGCATGGTGAATCCCAATATCGCGGCGGATCTGGTAGTGCAGACCAACTTCTTCGTTCTGTATGTACTCATTACCCGAAAGCTGGATGCGATACATACCCAAATTCGCATTCATAATACCCGGCCGGTCGGGATCCTCAGTATAAACCTGGGGCAAAAGAACAAATGGACCGCCATCGTCGGGCCAGCACTGAATCTGAGGAAGCTGATCAATAGTCGTACTGTTTTTGAACACCGCGCCAGAACGCACCTTTTTAGGCAACGTATTAAATGCAATCCTCGCAATCTCCAATGCGCGCCAGGGAGCGCGAAGAAACGCAACCGGATCAGCTTTGACCTCGACAAGGCGTTGGACCCATCTCAGAGTTGATCGAAAAAGAAAACGCGAACGATCGAGCGTGCCAAAAAGATTGGAAACCGCCGGAAACGGACTATCTTTCACATTCGCATAGAAAATCGCTGGACCATTTGCCTGAAAAACGCGGCGATGGATCTCCGCCATCTCCAGATGGGGATCCACCTCCTGTTCAATGCGGATGAGATGACCGTTGCGATCGAGATCGTCAACGCACTGTTTGAGGGACTTGTATCGCATTGTGTTATACTATTGTTTGGAATTAGAGTTGTAACGTGTAATATAGTGTACTGAATACCAATTTAAGAGACAATTCTTAAATTATTATAAGGAGGAATGTTAATGACATCATTTCGAGCACTCGTCGTACGCCAAACAGAGAGCCAGTTTTTAAGATCCATAGAAAAACGCCAGATAGATGAACTCCCCGAAGGCGAAGTACTGATACGCGTGCGCTGCTCCTCGCTAAATTACAAAGACGCCCTATCTGCAACCGGGCATCGCGGCGTAACGCAGGCATATCCACACACGCCGGGCATAGATGCAGCAGGAGAAATCGTCGAAAGCGCTATTGCCGACTATGAACCTGGCGACAGCGTATTGGTCACGGGCTACGATTTGGGAATGAATACACCGGGCGGATTCGGACAATACATCAGAGTACCCGCCCATTGGCTGGTCAGACTCCCCGAAGAATTGACCACAAAAGAAAGCATGGGATATGGAACAGCGGGATTTACAGCAGCACTATCAGTCCATCACATCATCGAAACAGGCGTGACGCCAGACCAGGGCGACATCGCAGTAACCGGCGCAACCGGCGGCGTGGGCAGTCTCGCAGTGGCGATATTGGCCAAAAGCGGCTTTCGAGTCGTAGCAGCCACCGGAAAAGCGTCAGAAACGGACTTCCTGAAAGAACTCGGCGCATCTGAAGTCATAGATCGGCGCACATTGGACGACGACACGGGACGGCCCATCCTATCGGGCCGCTGGGCAGCGGCAATAGACACCGTTGGCGGAAACATCCTGTCAACACTCATCAAAACAACGCAATATCACGGCGTAATAACCTGTTGTGGCCTGGTAGCATCCCCCGAACTACACACCACAGTATATCCATTTATCCTCCGCGGCGTCAAACTAATCGGCATCGACTCTGTCCTATGCCCCATGGACCTCAGACTAAAAATCTGGAAAAAAATCGCCACAGATTGGAAAATCAACACCCTGAACAACATAATCGCAGAATGCGACCTGGAAGACCTGAATGCCCAAATAGATCGCATCCTATCCGGACAAATGCGCGGACGGGTCGTGGTCAAACTGTAAAAGCAAGTAAGAAGTGTGAAGTAAGAAGTGAGAAAACCACCCAACACCACCCCAGAGCGGGTGCTTCTTCACACTTCATCCTTCATCCTTCACACTTCTAACAATCCCCCGACTCCTCTTCAGCGCATCGAGAGGATCTGGAATATCCGGCTTGAGCTCGAGACTCATATTCCCGGCATAATTGACCGACAGAAGCGCGGCGAATGTAGATTGCAGCACCTCTCGCGTAAGCACCCCATCGCACAGCCCCAGGTGCAGATCCTCCTCCCCATCATTATCATCGAGATGAACATAACCCAGCCGGTCCCCTGCCAGCGCGATCATATCCGCGGGATCTTCATTCGCCATCTGTGCGTGTCCAATATCAAAAAGCAGATACAGATTGGGATGTCCGATCCCTTCGAGATAATCGAGCGTAAACGGCACCGTCGGCAAAAACGTACCTGGAAAATGTTCGACAGCGAGCTTGACACCTGCATCTTGCGCCTGATCAGCCAACACATTCAAAGACTCGGCAAACAGGTCGGCATCATCGCCCTGGGGCACCAGGTACGCAGTCGTAGCACCGAGCCGAGCACCGTGTTCAAATGCCCGATTTATGTGATCGCGTGCGGATTGTGGATCATCTCCTGCAAGGGACGCCCCCTCGGGCATATCGGCAGAAGCGGCAATACAAGAAACAGAGAGACCGAGATCCTTCGCCCGTTGTTGAAGATCGGCTGTCCGAAGCCAACCCGGACGAATATCAATATGCGTAAACCCCGCATCGGCAACCTGCTCCAACGCGAGTTCCTCAGCACAGGTCAGTGCCCATATACATGCAGCGAGAGACATAGTGGACTCCTTTGGAAAAAAATCAATATTACCAGTGAAAATGTGTAAATTTGGAGGAAAGATAAAGAAAAAAGAAAGGAGTAGAACAATGCCCAGGAAGAAACAGATTCCAAAGTTCAAGAATGAAGATGAGGAGCGCGCATTCTGGGATACTCACGACTCGACTGAGTATGTAGATTGGACGAAGGGCAAGCGCGTCACATTGTCCAGTCAGAAATCCTCAATTTCCGACAAAGCAGGTCCTTCTGACGCGATAAAACGACAGTCATGTAAAAACAAAAAACAAGGAGGCTGAAATGAAGTGGATTCTCTCGGCAATTATTTTGATATCGTGTATGGATGTTTATGCAGACAGTTTGTCTAAAGCAAAATTATATTTGCAAGCTGGTTTTCCTGAAGAATCTAAGCGTGAGATTATCCGCAATGTTGTTTTTGACGCGCCAGACAGTCAGGCTGCCGAGGGTTATTTTTTGCTCGGACTCATTCTCGTTGAAGAATCTATGGTTTTAATTGCCAATTCATATGTACATTTCAATGCTTCCGAATTGGCGATGCAAAATTATATTTCGCGTCAAATAAAATCGAATCGAAACAAACAACTTTGGCTTGGCATTGGTTCACTTCTCTCAGGTGTCTCTGGTGCTTTAAGTCGAAATTCTGTTTCATCAAATTTATCCTATATGCGGGCAGATATAATGTCGGGGCAGAGTTCTGCGTATGAACATCGAAGTCAAAATTTAACTATGATGACATTTGAAACCACCCTGAGATTAAATGACCTGAGAATACAGGGACTAAAAAAGTTTTCAAAGGGAATCTCTATTTGGAAGGAACTCCAGGAAAAATTTTCTGAAAGTGAATTTTCTCAAGTTTCAATCGAAATGACGGAAAAATTCAATAATGAAATCGTTGCAATGGGAGCTTTAAGCACGGCTATTGATCTTTCTGCTAAAAGAAAGGAAGTAAAAGTTGATCTGGAAGAACCAAAACTATCAGAAAGATTCATTGAAGTGAAGAATTTTAATCGCATGATCGAACTTTACGATACAGCGATTCAAAATACTCCTGGCACAAGTTATGCGAATATGGCGTACAAAATGAAAATGCAGACTCTACTTGGTTGGAAAAAAACTTCAAATTCAAATCGAGGTATGACAATTGTTGTCGGACTCGATAAATCAAATTTTGGTGACATGCGTGGTGAAAAAGAAAGGCGATATAACAAATATCTGCCGATTTTTGTGGAAACATTCAATCAACTGGAAACTGAATTTCCAAATGATCCAGAATTAAATTTGTATCGACTTAAAATCGTTGATCTATACAAGAGTCTTAAGGACAAAGAATCCCAAAAAATTTGGTTAAATAAAGTTCTTGCAAACTCCGTCAAAGGCGATGCCTATTATAACACAGCAATAATTGCTGCTCAAAAATTAAAATAACACGCTGTTTAGGCAGGTGTGTTAGTAGGGGTACAGAGGTCATTAGTTAATGGTCGCGTGTTCATTTCTGTTATAAAAACAAGACCCCAAGCGAAAATCGTCTGGGGTTTTTGTGTGCAATAAATGGGAGTACCGAACGGTTAGTTATCGGCGGTTTCGGCCATAGAGGCACCCTTTGGTTTGCGGTGCATTCGAGCATAGGTTTCCGCCAGAAGGTCTCGCAATTCTTCAGCAATCTCTGGATGAGGATCGCCAGCGAGGGCTTTGCAGGCCAGTTGCTCAGCTAAACGTGGTCGGTTGCAGTCCAAAGCCAGCCACCCGGCACTGCGGTGCAGCACGGACCAAGTTAGCCCGTCCTGATCATACAGTTCGGCGATTGCAGCCAGTTCAAATTCCAACGCCTGCTCAAGAAACTCCGCTGCCCGTTCCTCGTTGCTTCGCCGCCGTTCCAGATCAGCAAGATCAGCGAATTCCATAGCCTTGTTGTGAAGATCACTAACTTTGCTCATTTCTCTTTTCTCCAACCTCGGCAAGTGGCCTGCTAAATTCAACTACGATTACGTAAGCTGGCAATCTCAAAGCATTAGACCGGTTTATCTGTTGTAACTTTTGCTGCATTCTTGCTCTGACTTGGCGGTCATTGCCCTCACGAATACCGGATACTTCCATCCTGCCTCGAACAACGAGGTTGTCATCTTGCAGAATGTGTCGCAAATCCGTCGTTACCTCGCGTTCAATAGTTGATATATTTAATATATCAGCATTACCCAGCCAGTAATCAAATCCCGTGCCTTTCCGTGAACGCGCAATAACGGTGTAACCAATTTCCTTGATTACCAATAGAATCGCTATGGCAGCAGCACCGGCTTCGGTAGCTTCATCGGGGTCATTCTAGGTCCGCAATGTCTGGTTATTTGCTGGCGTCCAAGCCATGGTATAGCTATTGTTAGCATATCCTTGAACTATAAGTTGGACACCTTGTTGGTGTCCTTGCAATTCCAAGCATACGGCCCCTGCCTGTGCCAGCTCATTGCCCTTTACCCGCGTGATACCAGGGATGTCATCAGTGTCCAGTTCATTCAAATTCAGCATGTATTACCAGCTTCCATTGCGGCTTTGTTATGCCAGTCCGTATCAAATGACCAGCACTACCTAATTATACGAGATAGAGGCGAAAAGGCAAACCACTTTTGCGGCAGTTATTTTTTTAGCGCACAGTTCTTTCCCTCAGCGACCAGGACTTATCCGGATTGTTATACAGCCATTCTTCCATATTTTCTTTAATCCGGGACCATTCTGTATCCAGCATGGAAAACCACGTCGTATCCCGGTTGCGGTCTTTAACAATCATATGCTGGCGAAATAGCCCTTCATAAGTGAACCCCAGGCGGAGTGCGGCAGACCGCGAGCGTTTATTGAGCGCATCGCATTTCCATTCCACGCGGCGATAACCCATACAATCAAACGCCTCGCAAAGCATGAGATACGCCGCCTCGGTATTCGCACACGTATTTTGTGCCTCCGGACCGTACCAGATATTCCCAAGCTCCAACCGCCGCGCATCGGGCACAATATTCAAAAAACTCACCATACCAACAGGCCGATCAGATACTCTATCCCGAACACTCAAAAAGAGCGGATCCTCCGAACGCTCAATCTGCTCAAGCCACGCCTGCATGTCCGACACATCTTCAAAAGGCCCATACGCCATATACGTCCACAACTGCTCCACAAATTCCGTCCCATGCGAACACGCAAACAACCCGGGCGCATCCCTTTCGGGATCGAGTGGTGACAGCGCAATATACTCACCCTCATAAACCATACGTCGCGGGATACGCACTTCAGACACAGACGGCACAAAATCTCCAACGGGAAGGGATGACATCGGATTTGCCTCCATAAGCTATATTTGATGTGATATTCTGCCTATTCTTTGACAAAATCGAAACGTTCGAGGTTTCCCCAAAATACCCCATTCGCGAACCCAAAACATCGTTCTTCTGAACAAAAAAAGCCCGTCCTTTTGGACAGGCTTTTCTCACCTCACTGGAACATAAGAATCCACACACGCACACCATCACATCTCAATAATGTCCTCCCGTCTCGGTCCCACGGAAATCCACTTCACCGGAACCTCGAGCCACGCCTCGATATGCTTCACATAACGCTGTGCATTTGCTGGCAAATCCGAGAACTCGCGCACCGAAGAAATATCTGTTCTCCACCCCGGCAACTTCTCCAACACAGGCGTCGCCCGGTCGAGCAGCGACGGCACTGGAAAAATCTCTGTCCTCTCCCCATCAATCTCATAAGCTGTACAAACCGGAATCTCATCCAGATAACCCAGCACATCGAGCAGCGACAACGCAACCGCAGTCGCCCCTTGCATGCGACACCCATAGCGCGTAGCAACAGCGTCAAACCAGCCCATCCTGCGGGGCCGTCCCGTCGTCGCACCGTACTCCCCTGCATCGCCGCCCCGCTCGCGAAGCTCCTCCGCCTCCTCGCCAAAAATCTCAGAAATAAAAGGTCCCGCCCCCACACAAGAAGAATACGCCTTGGCAACAGCGACAACCTGCGTAATCGAATGAGGCGGAATCCCCGCCCCAATCGACGCAAACCCCGCCAACGTGGAAGAAGATGTGGGATAGGGATAAATACCGTGATCCGGATCGCGCAAAGCACCCAACTGCCCCTCCACCAGAATCTTCTTCTTCTCCTTCAACGCATTGTGGAGCAACAAGGACGTATCGCAAACATAAGGCGCAATCTGCTCTCCGGCCGCCATCAAATCCGGCACAATCTCCTCCAGAGACATCAGCGGCTTCTGATACAAATGCTCAAAAAGCACATTCTTCACCTCCAGCGCGCGCGCGACGCGATCCCGCAACCGGCCCTCATCGTACAAATCGGCAACCTGAACCCCCACCTTCAAATACTTATCCGAATAAAACGGCGCAATACCCGACTTGGTCGAACCGTATTTTCGATCCCCCAACCGCTCCTCCTCGTACACATCCATAAGCAAATGATAGGGAAGCAACACCTGCGCGCGCTCGGATATACACAGATTTGGCTTCGGCACGCCGCGGGCAATGAGATCATCCACCTCCTCTATAAAAGCCGGAATATTCAACGCGATCCCCGTACCCAGAATATTCGTCGTATGCGGATAAAACACGCCCGAAGGCAAAAGGTGAAGGGCAAATTTTCCAAACTCATTAATAATCGTATGCCCGGCATTATTGCCACCCTGAAACCGAATAACAAAATCGGAATCCCGGGCCAGAACATCCGTCATCTTGCCCTTACCTTCATCACCCCAATTCGCGCCTACAATTGCTGAAACAGACATTTTTTTCCTCTTTTACAATTTCACCTGTTTAACCCAGAAGGGCGAGGCATGCCTCGCCCCTACAATGGATACGGCTACGTTCACAGGCGGGCGGGCACAAGACCCGCCCCTACAAAAATAATCCAATATCCTTCACCCTTCTCACTTCTCACAACTTCACCTGTTTAACCCAGTTCACAAACTCCTGAGACACAATATCGGACAGCACCTCATCCTGCACTGGCGTATCGATATTAAAAACCATAATCGCATCGCCGCCCTGGCTCCTGCGTCCCAGCGCCATATCGGAAATATTGATCCCATTTACCGCAAACAAATTGCCCATATGCCCCACCACACCGGGCACATCCCGATTGCCTAAAACAATCATATTCCCCTCGAGCTTTGCCTTCACCTCAATATCATCTATGCGAACCAACCGCAAATCCCGGCGCCCAAAAACCGTCGCCGAAATCGATGTCGTCTCTTCCGAAGTCTCGACATCTATCGTAATCAAATTGCTATAATCCGCGTGACTGCTCTTGGACTCTTCAACCCGAATACTGCGTGCCTTAGCCCATAAAGGCGCATTGACCAGCGTCACCGGCTCCTCGGCCTGATATTCAAAAATACCTTTCAAAACCGCAGCCGTAAGCGGCGCCGTAGCGTATTCCTGAATCACACCCTGATAGCGATTAATCACCCTGTGCAAATGCCCGCCCATAAGTTGTGCGTGCAGCGACCCCACCTTTTCTGCCAGCGACAGATAGGGACTGATCGCATCGAGATATTCCGGATCAATCGGTGGCAAATTGATACCACTCTGAACGGGCTTACCCTGCAGTGCATCGCGCAAATCCACGGCAATCTGCCGCGCCACATTTTCCTGTGCCTCAAACGTCGAAGCCCCCAGATGCGGTGTAGAAACCACTTCGGGTCTCTTAATCAGCGGATGATCAACCGCAGGCGGCTCTTCGCCAAACACATCCAATGCAGCCCCTGCGACCTTCCCCGCAGCAATCGCCCTATCAAGTGCCTCCTCATCCACAAGCTCGCCCCGGGCACAATTGATAATACGCACCCCATCCTTGCACCTTGCAAGCGCCGATGCAGAAATGAGATGATGCGTCTGACCCGTAAACGCTGCGTGCAACGTAATATAATCCGATCTGGCAAAAATCTCATCGTAAGAAGCCTGCTGTATATGCAACTGCCGCGCCAGATCATCCGACAAAAAAGGATCGGCACCCAACAGCGTCATGCCAAACACATGCGCGCGTCGCGCCACTTGCTGACCAACACGCCCCACGCCAATAATACCCAGAGTTTTGCCGTATAATTCAACACCCGTATATCTGCCGCGCTCCCATTCGCCAGCTTTAAGCGACGCCGTCGCCTGGGGGATATTGCGCGACAGCGCCATCATCATCGCCATCGCGTATTCGGCGGCAGAAATCGTATTGCCACCCGGTGCATTCATCACCACAATCCCCCGCTCAGTCGCGGCATCCACATCGATATTATCCACACCAGCACCCGCCCGACCAATCGCGCGAAGATTCACACCCGCTTCAACCACCCGCTGCGTAACCTCCGTTGCACTGCGCACAATCAGCCCGGCATAATCGCCGATAATCTCACACAATGCATCTTCAGACAGACCCGTATTCACATCGACTTCTGTATCTGAAGAAGCAAAAACATCCTGCCAGCCATCGGCCAGAGAATCGGCAATCAGAACCTTTTCCATTTTCACTCAATGTCCCCTCGCATCCACGGCCCATGTCTCGACAAACACCCCATCTTCATCAATCACACACACCTCATCCCACAAATTCACAGTCGTACACACATGGCGCGGCACCAGATAAAATTGATCGCCCACATGTGGTCTCGGTGTGCCCTCCGGCAAAGACAACAACTGATGTTCTTCATTGCGCCGCACAAACGCAATATCATCTGGCAACCCCAACGCTCGAAAATGGGGCACAGGCGTATCGGGCGCAACCGACTTGCTGCCCGCGTCCAGCGTAATCAGATTGTCAGCAGTCGTACTGATCACACTGGACAAAACCAGTGCTGCCCATTCAAAGGGACTCTGCAACTTGTCACCATACCCCATATCCCAAAAAATCCACGTACCCGGCGAAACCTCATCCACCCCATCCACCCGTTGCGTATGCTCAAAACCCGGCGACCCCGAAGCCACCAATTTCTCGACCTCAATACCAGATCGTTCTATCAGACACCGGGTCTCAACAGCCCGCTCAATCGACTCAATCGCCGTCTTCTGACGCATATCCCCATCGAAATCACCCACATGCCCATCATACACGTGCAAACCCGCAAAACACAACCCCGATGCGTGTGCAATCTGCTGCGCCAGAGCCAGCGAAGGCGCGCCGGGCAATGCCCCCGTGCGATTCATTCCCGTATTGACATCCACCATAACGCCCAAATGTACATCCGCCGATGTGCAAGCATCGGACAACGCCTGAATATTATCCGCATCATCTGCAATAACTTTCAAATCGGCATCGGGATACAACCGCTTCAAATCCACCACGCGCCCGATATTTGCCCCCACGATATGATAAGAAATCAACACATCGGTCGCACCAATCGCAGCGAGCATCGCCGCCTCTTTGGGCGTTGCACACTTAAACTTATCAATCCCCTCATCCATCTCCATACGCGCAACCTGCGACATCTTATGCGTCTTAATATGCGGACGCAGGCGCGCATACCCACCCATCATATCCCCAATCGCGCGAATATTATGCGCCACCGCCTTCTTGTAAACCAACAGCGCAGGCGTGGGAATCTCCCCGGCATTCTTTACCCGATAGTCAAGCATTCAGCACCTCTCCAATCCATTGCCAAACCGCGTCCTTGCCGCGACCCGTCGTAGCGGAAAATGGCAACAGATCAATATCGCCGTGCAAAGCGAGCATGCGTCGCGTTTGATCCAATCGACTTTTGAGCTTATGACCCGACAGCTTATCGGCCTTCGTAGCAACCACCACAAACGGCTTTTTGCCGTACACCAGCCAATCGATCATCTGAAAATCATCTCGGCTCGGATCGTGCCTCGCATCAATTAACAGAACAAAACCCCTGATTGAAGGCCGATCCTGCACATACCCATCAATCAGCTTCCCCCACGCCTGGCGCTCTTCCCAACTGCGCTTTGCATAGCCATAACCAGGCAAATCGACAAAATAATACGCGTGATTTACGCGGTAAAAATTCAGCGTTCGCGTCTTGCCGGGTGTGCTGCTGGTCTTCGCCAAATTTTTGCGGTTAAACAGCCGATTGAGCAACGACGACTTGCCCACATTGGAACGCCCCGCAAATGCAATCTCAGCCATCCCATCGCGGGGCAACTGCCTCAAAAAACCAACACTCGTAACAAATTCGGCAGAATGGAATTGCATGATTAGCTTTCACACAAACGAAAACCGGGGTCCAATTCGGCCCCGGTTCCCCATCTTTGGGAAATATCCATCTCTTTAAGCGCGCTTTTGGGTCGATTCGAGAACCTCAATACGCGGCTTGTTGCGGTTTTGAACCATATCGCAGGTCACTGTGACCTCGGTTACATCCTCACTGGTGGGTATATCGTACATCAAATCCGTCATAACAACTTCGAGAACCGACCGCAACCCGCGCGCACCTGTACCCTTATCCTGCGTAATGCGAACAACCTCGCGCAGCGCGTCATCCTCAAAGGTCAGCTCAACCCCATCGAGTTCAAACAACTTCTGATATTGCTTTGTAATCGCATTTTGCGGTTCCGTCAAAATCTGCAACAGAGCAGTCTCGTCCAGATCGCCCAACGCACACATCACGGGCATGCGCCCAACGAGTTCTGGAATCAAACCGTACTTAATCAAATCTTCCGGCTCGGCATGCTGGAAAATCTCACCGGTATTTTGCTCATCCAAATCGTTCGAATCGGATCCAAAACCAATGGTCTTTTGGCCGATGCGGGTGCTAATAACACTTTCCAAGCCGTCAAAAGCACCGCCACAAATAAACAAAATATTTTTTGTATTGAGCTGAATCAGGGGTTGTTCGGGATGCTTGCGCCCTCCCTTGGGCGGAATACTCGCCACCGTACCTTCCAGAATTTTCAACAACGCCTGCTGAACACCTTCTCCAGACACATCGCGCGTAATAGACGGATTGGCCGACTTTCGAGAAATTTTATCGACCTCGTCCAAATACAAAATACCCATCTCGGCCTGCGCCACATCGTAATCCGCCGCCTGAAGCAGACGCACCAGGATATTCTCAACATCTTCGCCAACATACCCCGCTTCGGTCAAAATAGTGGCATCTGCAATCGAAAATGGAACCTGCAAAATGCGCGCCAGCGTTTGCGCCAAAAGCGTCTTGCCAGTACCCGTAGGCCCCATAAGCAAAATATTGCTCTTATCGAGTTCGACATCATCCGCAGACTGATTGGACCGAATGCGCTTGTAATGATTATACACCGCAACCGAAAGAACGCGCTTGGCGCGCTCTTGACCAATCACATAATCGTCGAGACGAGTCTTAATCTCCTGCGGCTTGGGCAACCCTTTGTGAAGCGTCACGGGCTTTTTGAGATCGTCCTCTCGCAAAACCTCATTGCACAGCTTGATACACTCGCTGCAAATATTCACGCTCGGGCCTGTGACGATCTTATCGACCTGATCGGCACTCTTGCCACAAAAAGAACAGCGAATTTCTGTTCTGGAAGTCCGTCGTTTCATAACGCCCCACTCCTCATAACAAGGCTTCGTCGATATCGGGGTTGGGATCTTGATCGGGAATGAGCACTTCGTCAATCAAGCCATAATCCTTTGCCTCATCAGCCGACATAAAGAAATCGCGGTCTGCATCCCTTTCTATGCGCTCAATAGGCTGACCTGTACATTCGGATAAAATGGCGTTCAAACGGTCGCGATATTGCAAAATCTCTTCGGCATGGCGTTCGATATCCGAAGCCTGACCGCCTGCACCGCCAATGGGTTGATGCAGCAAAATGCGCGAATTTGGCAATGCGCGGCGCTGCCCCTTCGTACCCCCTGCAAGAAGCACGGCACCCAGCGAAAAAGCCTGACCCACGCAAACCGTCTCAACATCGTTGGGCACGTATTGCATCGTATCGTAAATCGCCAAACCCGCCGTAATACTACCGCCGGGAGAATTGATATACAGCCGAATCGGCTTCTCGGGTGTTTCAGACGTGCAAAACAACATCTGAGCAATCACCAGATTGGCAATCGTATCGTTAATCGGCGTACCAATAAAAATAATATTATCGCGCAACAGCCGCGAAAAAATGTCATAAGCGCGCTCGCCACGCCCTGTTTGTTCGAGAACTGTAGGAACCAAAGCCACATTAAACTCCGTTTTATTGTTTAAATGTAAAACCTATTCGCCTTCAACTTCCTCAACATCTTCGACATCTGCGTTATCGATGATAAAATCAAACGTCTTCTGCGTTTTAATCTCCGACTCAATCTGATCGAGCTGTTCGGTTCGGCTCAAAATCTGACGCAGACGCGGTCCTTCGATATTGTGCCGTTGCGACATCTCCTCGAGATGCTTGTCCAGATCGTCATCCGTCACCTCAATATCTTCCTGATCGGCAACAGCATCCAGCAACAAAAAGCGTTTGACACCGCGTTCGGCTTGATCGCGCCCTTCCTCGCGAAGCGCGTCTTCGTCAATCCCGTGGTCGTGACCGGCGTGCTCTCGCTTGTACGACTCAATCATACCATCGAGATAGTTTTCGACCATGCTATCGGGAACCTCAAAAGGATTTCCCTCAATCAGCGCATCCATCAAATTCTCCTCAACGCGCTGGCGGATCACCTGATCGTACTGCGCCTGCATCTCATTGCGAATTTGCGCCTTGAGTTCGTCCAACGTCTCCACGCCGCCGACATCCTGAGCCAATTCATCATCCAATTCGGGCAACTCGCGCTCGCGTATTTCTTTCGCCATCACGCGAAACATCACGGTCTCTTCTTTCGGTCCTTCGTCGTGATCCCCATGCTCATGATCGTGGTCGTGACCCGCGTGATCATCGTGGTCATGATCGTGATCGCAATCCTCGTGATCGTGCGCATCCTGAACGGGCCGCGTAATTGTAATCTCACGGGACTCACCAGCCGAAATGCCCATCAATTGCTCTGCCAATTCAGTCGGCTTATCGTCTTCCGTCTTAAACAGCCGAATCGATTGATCTTCTGACCTGTGATCGGCCACGGGACTGCCGCCCTCATCGAGTTCTTCGACATCGGCAAAAACCACATCGTCGAGATCGGCAGCGCGCTCGACAACTTGCTCGGTCGCACTCTCCTCTTGCATATACCGCAACCTGCCATCAACATGCTCGTCTTCAACCGCAAACACAGGCCGCGTCACCTTCAGCCCCTTATAGGTCTCCACAGTTATCTCCGGACGGACATCGACAGAAGCTTTGAACACCAGAGGCTGTCCCTCTTCAAAATTGATATCATCAATACTCGCCTGAGAAACGGGTTGAATCCCTTCGGCCTCGCTCGCCTCCCGGTAAAATTCCTCGACCATCTCCTGGACAACCTCGCCCTGGATAGCCGGCCCAAATTGCCGTTTGACAACGCTCAGGGGAATTTTACCCTTGCGAAATCCCGGCAAATTAAGGGTCTTGCTGTATTTCCTGTAAGCGTCATTGAGACGCTTATCCACATCTTCGGCCGGGGCTTCAATCTCCAATGTTCGACGCCACGTCCCCGACTCGGTTACCTGCACATTCATCGCGTTGGATAATCCTTTCTTTATAATACTTCACTCACTAACTGGCCCAACGTGCAATAATAAACAAATGAAAACGCTTTGTCAATTATTAGCGGTCAGCGGACAACCACAGGGGGTTGTCCCTACAACAAACCACAATGTCATCGTAGGGGACGGCCCCTGTGCCGTCCCAGCCTCACCCATACCCCAACACCTTCAAATACGCCTTCACCGTATTCTCCAACCCCATAAAAACAGTATCTGCGATCAGCGCGTGACCAATAGACACCTCGAGAATCCCGGGAATCGTCACAAACTCACCCAAATTATCGAGATTGAGATCGTGCCCCGCATTAACCCCCAGCCCCGCATCCTGTGCCGCGCGAGCCGAATCCGCGTACTGCCGAAAAACAGGCCCCACATCGCCCCCGTCACAAGCAGAAGCGTAAGACTCCGTATAAAGCTCAACGCGATCCGCGCCCAAATCCTTTGCCAGAGCCATATCTTCCGGCACCGGATCCATAAACAGAGAAACCCGAATACCCAGACCTTTCAACTCCGCAATAATCGGCACAAGCCGCTCGCCATCCCGCCTCAAATCCCAACCGTGATCGGACGTACTCTGATCCGGTTCATCGGGCACCAGCGTACACTGATCTGGCACCACATCCCGCACCATATCCATAAAATCGGGAAAGGGATTGCCCTCAATATTGTACTCCACCCCTGAAATTACCTCTTTCAACTCATAAACATCCGTCCTGCGAATATGCCGCTCGTCGGGCCGGGGATGCACCGTAATCCCATGCGCACCCGCATCAATACACACCTGCGCCGCCCTCGTCACACTGGGAAAAGTAAGCGGCCGGCTATTCCGCAACAGCGCCACCCGATTCAAATTTACACTGAGTTTGGTCATCGTAATTCCTATCTTTTCTCACTTCACACTTCACACTTCTCACTTCTCACGGCGCCAGCAAAGCGCGCCTCCACGCGCCATCACCTTGCCGAACATACAAAAACCGATCGTGCAACCGATCATCCCTATTCACCCAAAATTCAAACTGATCGGGAACCACCCGATAGCCCCCCCAAAAATCCGGCAACGGCACATCCTCTCCCGGATATTTCCGACTCAACTCTGCCACGCGATCTTCCAAAAACGCCCGATCGGGAATCGCCTCGCTTTGAGGCGACGCCCAGGCACTCAAGCGACTACCCCGGGGACGCGAATCAAAATACGCCCTGGACACCGCGTCCGAAACAGCCTCAACCCGTCCCTCAATACGCACCTGCCTGACCAGCGACTTCCAGTGAAACAGCAGAGCTGCCCTGGGATTCTCCGCCAACTCATCTGCCTTGCGACTCTCCAAATTCGTAAAAAACACAAACCCATCCCGATCGCACTGCTTCACCAGCACCATACGCACCGAAGGCTTTCCATCGCGCGTCGCCGTAGCCAGAGCCGCGGCCTCGGGCAGTGTCGGCTCCGAAGCCCTCGCCTCTTCAAACCACATCTCAAACTGAACAAAAGGATCTGGATTCATATTTTTTCCTGAGTGACTTAATCAAATAAACGCGCGTCTCTCGCCAGTTACTCTGCCCGCCATTGGCATCAGTATAAACACCCCGGGCCAAATACGGTTCCCATCCCGCATCTTTGTACCCGCGGCGTGCGTACAAATTCAGCGCAGGATGATTCTTCACGTAAACGCACAGACCAATATTCTCATAGCCTCGCTGAAAAGTAATCCGCTCACACACCTCTAACAACCGCGACGCAATGCCCATCCGCCGATAATCTGGATGCACAAAAAGCGATGACACCTCGGGCCATGGTCGCACTTGCGGCGGCACGCCAGCAGCATCGCCACCTTCCCAATTGAGCAACACCTGAGCCACCGGCAAATTGCCCCGCCATGCCACAAAAAAAATGAGCCTGCCGGATTCCTGTAGCATAAACCGCCGCCGTTGCGTTTCTTTCCGGGAAAACGGCAAATAGCGAAGCCGAAACACCTCAGACGATTTCAGAGAGCGAATATCAATATCCATAAAAGTAAATTATACCGAACACCGCCCCAATATGCAAGACACCGCGACGTACAATTTTCGCTCGCTCAGTCTAAGTCATATAACACATAACCGGAGCACTTTCATGAACCATCTCATCTTAATCAAACACGCTTTGCCTCAAATCGACAAAACACAATCCGCCCCAGACTGGCAACTATCGGATAGCGGACGCGCAAGTTGCATCCCTCTCGCCGAAGCATTGCGCCCCTATAAACCGGACCTCATCATCACAAGCGAAGAACCCAAAGCACGAGAAACGGGTCAACGCGTCGCCGACATCCTTCAAATCCCCTATACATCAGCACCCAACCTTCACGAACACGACCGCAAAGGCGTCCCCTTTATCCCCCTAGAAACATGGCACACCACCGTAAAAACCTTCTTCGCACGCCCCAACGACCTGATATTCGGCAATGAAACAGCACATCAGGCCCGCACGCGATTCACTCAAGCCGTTGAAAAAGCAGTGAAAACACACCCGCACAAAACCATCGCCATCGCCACCCACGGCACCGTCATCTCTCTATTCACCGCCCAAAAAACCCGGACAAATGGCTTCGACCTCTGGCAACAATTGGACCTCCCCTCTTATGTGGTATTAGACCTGCCGGATTACAACTTGAACACCATCGTAAGACAAATATTCTGAGGGTCTAAATCTGACCGTCAAAATTAGAGGGTCTGAAACTGAGGGTCAAACGGTGAGGGTCAAGACATGACCCTCTAAAACAGACCGTCAGCGAGGACAAAAAGGAAACGGGTAAAGAATATTATAATTCTCTACCCGTTCTTTTTTATTAAGGCGATTATGTAGGATAGTGCCGTAGTTGGAAACCTCATGTCCATTGTATAGGTCTCTGTAAAGCCACACCATTTTGAAGCGTTACTGTTCCGGGTAGTTGACTTGTTCTAAGATGGATTTCTTTCATTTGCATGGATGAGCCGACAAAATTTGTAAGCTCACGAGCCTTGCCCCCAATAGGAATAACTAAAGAGATTTCCTTTTCGGGGAATGTTTGTTTTACTGCCTCAATCGCCGGAATTATATCACTGTCACCAGAAACCAGTACAGCCTTGTCGTAATTGTCTTCTTGTGCATTTTTAAGTAGATGTACTGCTATATTTACGTCTGTGCGTTTCTCTTCATAAGTATGGTATTCTTGTCTGCACTTTCTACATCGCTTTGTAGTGTATCGAAATTTCCCGGATATTACCTGCACACCATAGAATTGGTTAGCAGAAATCAGGCGTTTATGTCTATTGCGTTTGTGAATATCCCAAGGTGGTATGGCTGTAAAGTACAAAACACCAACTAATTGATCTTTGGGTTGTAAAAATTCTTCTGCAAGTTTCCAATAGTTTAACCATCTATATACTTACCTAATCGCGGTGTTTTTATAGCGTGATAGACATTAAACCCGTCAACAAAAACTAGAGTTCGATTGCTTTTTTGCATAATTATTCCTTGACAAAAATCACAAAAAAAAACCCGGACCCACTAACGAGTCCGGGGGCTTCAGACGCACGTAGTTCTGAAGGGATAATGCTCAATTATACAAAAATAGCAATATATTTTCAAGTGTTTTTTCCGGCACTATCCTACATAATTGCCTTTATTAAACCGATATCCTCACGTCAATCGGGGATCAACTCAATATTGAGCCGACAGCCTACGGCCTCTGCATATTTTCGCAGCGTTTCTACTTTGGGGGAATGTCGGCTATTGGTAGACTCTAAGCGAGTGATCGCGGTTGCCTTTGTACCCATCTTCTCAGCGACCTGCTCTTGAGTCATACCAGCGCGTTTTCGCGCCTCAAGCATCTTGTGCAGCAACTCAAATTCAGGTGCTGCCTCATCATACTTTTCTTTATATCCAGGCTGTGACCGCATTTTTGCGATCAATTCTTTATGACTGAGCATTTTCCCTCCTAATGAGGATTATTTTATCCTCCCTGCGATGTGTTCAGATAACAAACTTGTTATATTTTGTCAAGCGGACACGTTTAAGGTAAAGATGAGAAATCGGCCTATTATATAATTGAGGGATGTGCATAATTCATTTTTTGTAGCACAACGACGTATAAAGTTTTTTATTATTTTTTTTTACATGCCTTCGGCGACTTCATTTTTTTGCGCGCCCAAAAAAATGAAGCAAAAAAAGGGCGCCCCTGCGGGGGGCTTGCACAGCGCAAATCGCTTCTATGGAAATACTACATGGAGTGGCCTTCACAGTTGAGGTGCCATAAAGATGTCCGCTGCGAGACGGACTTACGCGCTGTGCGGGATGGTTTTGTCTAATCGCGTCTGTGATGGTTTATCTGAAGTACAGTGGAGTTGACAATGAACAATCCCCACGTGGATGCCTTAATTTATCATATTGAACACGACGACTCTGTGAACTACGAAAAAGCGAGGCCATTCGTTCGTGATGAGCCAGCATTTCGGGTAAAAGTTAGGGATAGGAAAGTATGTTTTAAGTTAAAGAAGCATTATGCCACAGAATTAGAAGCGCGGCAATCAATCGATAAATATATCCGCGTATGGGAGTTAGATGCAGGTTTAAAGCGTGGTCCTGACTTCTTCAAGTTGAAATTTGCCAGAGCAAAGATCGTGGATCGAAATCCTACGCCAGGTAAAAAAAGCGTCTCCGCCACACCTGTTAGATTGAAGATAACGACCTCAGTTTCTGCTGTTACCATAGCACCTCCTGATTATCCTTCACCGCCATCGGGCCTGTCTATCGATCCTGATGTTCAGACGATGTACGACCGTTATATGCATTATCGTAGAGGCCACGAGTCATTGGCAAGCATGGCTTATTTCTGTTTTACTACTATTAATTATATCGCAAAGATGCAAAAAATCCCCGCCAATCAATACTATAACATTAGCAAAAAAGTCCTTAATAGAGTCTCCCAGCTCTCCTCGACAAAAGGCGGTTCCTTAGAGACGCGAAAACGAGAAGGTATTAATGACGATCTGACGGCACAAGAACGCTCTTTTCTGCAGGAAGCAGTAAAAAAAATAATCTATCGGGCGGCAGAGAAGGCCAATGATTCGATGAAAAACCTCAGTCAAATTACATTAAGTGATTTGCCATCGGTGTAACCACAAAAGATCCGGAGAATTTTTATGTCTGATTATAGTAATCCACCTATTGGAGAAGCACTCTGCGAGTTTCGATTCAAACCGAATTGGGATGAGGATTGCAAACAAATGCGACTTGCAAACAAATTGCACGCGGCCTTTGAAACCGAATCCCTTGAGGACGGTATGTACCATAAGGCTGAGGATATTATAGAGCTAGCATTGCAATCCGGGGAAGACGCGCGTATTCTCGAGTGGTTGAGAGATTTTTCCTTAGATACCGCACAACCGGTCTTCACGGCGTCTGTTCTGCGTTGCCTTGGGCGTCAAGAACATTTAGGAACAAGCTCATGGCGTTCCGAACTCGTGCGTGATGCGTTAGCTTTGGATGATGTGGAGATTAGAGATGCCGCTGTTCAAGCAGCGGAATTGTGGGGCGACCATGAGATTTTGCCAGTTCTGAAATCGCATTCTGAGCCAGAATCGTGGCTGCGAGATTATATTTTTGACGTCATTGACGACCTTGGGGAATAACTGATGTTGAACTGGTCTGATTCCGTGTAGAACCATCACGGGATAACGCGATCAATTCTGTTCTAATTACGCCAAAGCCCTACTCAAGCAAGCAGGGTTTTATTTTTTGATTCTATGCCAGATTTCAGATTACATATTCTCACATCACATCCAATATCGCTTGCGGGTTTTTGTCTGCGATCATCAGTAGTGTCCGGGCAGCACCTGATGGACGGCGGCGGCCTTGCTCCCAATCTTGCAGTGTGCGAACAGAGACACCCATCAATTGGGCAAACTGCGTTTGAGAAAGACCCACTTTCGCTCTCGTTTGAGCAATATCAGGTACCGTGATAATACGACCGTGTTCGCCGCGCTTGATTTCCTGTAGGCCAGATAGAATCTCTTGACCGATATTTCTATTCTTTTCATTCATTTTCAATCTCCTCACGAAAATAAAATATACGGCATTGCCGTATAATATCAAAAAGAAAACTTCAATATGCAAGACACCGCGACGTACAATTTTCATCCGTGCAGTCTAATATGAATAACCTTGACAACAACCGTCCGGGAGATGTCTGCAATGAGAGAAAAGATTCGTTTCAGTCCAGAAGATCAACAGTTCATCAATCGAGCCATAGATTCTTGCCAACGAATGGGTAAACGCGCTGTCCTCATGTTGATTGGGAGTCGCGCCGCTAACTTTGCCGATGAATGGTCAGACCTCGACCTTTGTATCATTGGCGATAAGCGGCCCCTTTCCGGTGAAGATCGGAGGACTTATGAACGAAGCGGGCAACTCTTCGTCGATAGAGGCGACTACGAAGCCCACTGGTCGTTTTACGATGAAGATGACCTGCGGGCGTGGTTGGAAACATACCCGGATGAGATGATGTGGGTTATTGCCACCTCGCGAACCCTCTACGGTAGTTCAAATATCGCTGAAGAGCTGAAACATCGCTATTCCCTGTATCCGCCAGCGGTCGCAGAGAGCAAGTTGAAGTGGATATTCGGCAAGTATCATTACTCGCAGCGCGGTCCACTGGCTATGGCAGCTCGAAATAAGGTGGAAACAGCGTTTGTTGCGGTTGGAAACGTCATTGAGCACCTCTGCAAAATGTGCTGCGTCGCTGACAGACAGCCGTTTCCCTACGACAAATGGCTGGTTGAAGCGGCCAAACAGACACAACTGGGCGCGATGGTATATCCATCGATTCAACGGGCAGTAGGCGGCATGAGAGAATTTCTCGCCCCACCGGCCGACCGCAACTGGCGCGACTGGATACCCGTGAAAGAATTGCGGGCGACATTGCCAATTGTTCAAAGCGGACTAAAGGAACTGGGTTGGGTTGGCGATTGGATTGACAATCCGGAGACAACTTACTTTGAAGAGACAGTGAGACGACCTGCGCCTTGAACTAAATGTGATAGATAAATTAAAGCCGCTTCTTAAACTGGGAAGTGGCTTTTTTTATTTATAACTCCTGCTGAATATGCAGGACATTGCACCTACTTTTTGTTGCGCGCTTTTTCAAACAGATCACTCCGCGAATGACTCCTCGCCCCTTTCCTTCTGTTTCCGCCTTATCTCTGCAATATCTTCGTCTGTCAGCCGTTCACTGTCTGTTACGATAGTCTGTTCGATGAGTTCCAGTTTCAATTCCCGGTTAGTCAGCCACTCCCAGCGACCGACATTTGCCGGATGGGGATGCGGATACACATCATCAGGATCAATCTCATCTGAAACAACATAGAGATAACCTGAAGTGACGCCGTTATGCTTCAGCCTGAGCTTGTCAGATAGAGACTCACCTTCGTCAGACAAAGAGACAAGAGAAGGGCGGTGAGAGAACGCCTTCGCCACAGTTCTGTATTGTGTGATCGAACTACCGATACGAAGTTTCGTCAGCTTTTGCTGAGAGCCATGGTACCACGTAAGACTGTAGTCGCAATCTGGCATCAGTAACCCCAAACTTTTCAAAAAAGCAAGCGGATGGCCACACTATATTTCGCCAATCATATCCTTGACCCTACATATACCATACTCGCTTATCTTCCAGGTCAATCTAAGTCGTGAACCGATTTCCCTGCGCTGCTCCTCATGTAGTTCCGCCAGGTTATAGTAAGCCTTCTTGAGTGAATTTCGTGTTGGCTGTGGGAATAGGGTCGCAAATCGGCCAGCCAGGTGCGATGGCATCCGCTGCTCGAACTGCCTGGGCGTGAATTTGTGTTCTCCCTGTAGATACGCATGCCATTTCTCCACGATGTTGCGTAGATCGGCAAACGACCAGGCTGCGGAATAGTACTCACCACGCTTCGTGTGCAAAACAACATACACAAGCCAGGCCCAGAGACGTTCGTCTTCATGGATCAACAGTTCTTCACTGGGAGTCGGCCTGTTCTCGCGGCGTACCTTATCATTCGAAACTTGACACCATTCTTCAAGCCTGTCTGACTTCGTCCAGATAAGATGAAAGGGGGCCCCCTTCCAACCTGGCAAGTCCTCCTCTATGTAAAGATTGATGTCTGCCTTGACGCACGGCTCGAAAAGATAGATAACGAAATACTCCTTGATGTGATCTGCATCAAATCGGTGGAACCACGGTTCGGTCGCCCAATTCCACCTTTTAGACCAGACAGCATCTCGGATTTTTTGGGAATCAAAAACAACCCCTAAATCAAGGTCGGATTGCTCGTCCATCTCTCCGGTAGCTTGACTTCCGCTGACGAAGATGCCGATGACTTCGTCTATGTCCCGGAAGTGTCGCAATAGACTGTCAAAAACGCGTCTGTGCTCAGGGAGATTGACTATATCGAGCATCAGGAGAATCCTTTGCCAGTATTGTGTGGCTGTCCGCTAACTACGTTATTCACGCACCAGTTCAGTTATACCATCAATATACAGGCACTACGCGAAAGTGTGCAAATGCGTTTTCGGACGAGGAATTTGTGAATAGGCTCGGGGTAGGATCACGCTTTTGGCTTTCCGCATTGAGACATTTTGAAGGGATTAAATTTTGCATATAATTATCGTTATACGCCAAAATGCCATTGCAAACCCCTATTTTTTCAAGTAAATTGCAAATAGGCATTTATCATTATACGCAAAGCTGGCTGGCATTCCCAAGCCCTTATTTTTAACGAAACTCGCCGAATACGGTGTCGATACCTTCCAACTGACTGAAGACGACCTCCAACAGGACTTAGACAGTGCCCGTCGTCTTGCGAACTAAAAAGCGCGGCATTCTCGACGCGGTTCAGCCCGTTTTGGATCGTCTTCAATCATGTGGTCAGCACCATCTCTGTCCGCAAAACCCGTTCTCATAACCACAGTCACAGGAATAAAGAATTATGAAACTACATGTCGATAAGAAAGCCGACGCGCTCTATCTACGCCTTGACGACTCTGCTATCGTCGAATCAGAAGAGGTCTCACCAGGAGTGGTACTCGATTACAATGCATCAAACGAAGTGGTGGGTGTGGAACTGCTCTATCTCTCGAAACGCTCCTCCAATCTGAATCTCTCTGCTCTGGAATTTGAGACAGCCTGACTGTTCCTTACAAGACCTTTCTCCTTTCCGCGCTTATTTGCGTTAGAAATCCACTTTCAAAAATTTTATCTTTTCTGTGACACGATACTCCGAGGAGAGTGTCGCTTCCTTTCCGCGCACCCTAAAGCCCGAGCGCGATATGGCAACTGGATCAATAAAGCTGGAATATAGCAAACATGCGGTTTTTGCAATGACAGAACGCATGATCCCTCAGGAGTGGGTAGAACGGGTGGTAGCCGAACCGATGTTGCGTATATCCGATCCGAATGATACCGAGGTAGAGCGTTTTTTTTGCATTATTCCAGAACAGGATGGCCGTGTGCTACGCGTAGCTGTGAACACCACCGTTACGCCCTGGCGGGTGGTGAGCGTATTCTTCGACCGCAATATGAAAGGAAAATTATGAAGTTGCACGTCTTGAAGCATCGGGACGCCACAAAAAGCATTCTCCTTCTCTTGCCACTCTAAAAAAATATGCAGAGGCTGTCGGCTGCCGTCTGGACATTCGGCTGATACCTCGTTAGTCGCATCTCATCGCCATTAAGCTATCCTGAATGGGAAAAACGAGGATTAAACTATGATGCTGAATACATCAGCAGTAGAGATTGATAAAAGTGGTATATCGATAAGCAAGATAGACAATATTGTTACTGTCAGAGGCTCACTACAGAACCACCACGCTAAAAAGGTTAAAGTCATATTTTCCGCTGTCGTATTCTTAGCGGATGTGCGCATAGCCGATAAGGGTGACAGAAATTTTTCTTTTGGCAGAAACGATATTCTTCATGAATTTTACCTTTCAGAAGAACTCGATGCACAAGAGCACAAACCATTTGAATCTATCCCTTATGAAATTGCTGAATCGGACGCCGACAACGCCATGCTTGCGTATTATACCACAGTGCTTTCGGTCTCTGAGTTATGATTGGAACGAAGGGGTTCGTCATGATACGAGTGCAATGGTTACTCTTGATCTACACTGCAATCTCTCTAAACAGTATCTTTGCAGAAGAGCACGCGAAGAACGCACCATCCTCCCTAACCTCCCGGTGGGCAATTCCCGACTCCACTCAAATTCAGGTGCTTGAAACAACCGATGGATCGACAAATATCGGACGCATTGTGGAGATTGGTGCTGAAGAGATTGCATTTAAGACAGACCTGGGCATCATCCACATTCCCATTTCAAAGATCAAACACATTGAAACAGTATCTGCTGACTTAATACGAAAGGGAGAATACTGGTTCCCAAATCCCAATATAACACGCCTATTCTTTGCACCTACGGCGCGTATGCTGAAACAGGGCGAAGGTTATTTTGCTGATTATTATCTCTTTTTTCCGGGCTTTGCTTATGGAATCACAGACCGCTTTACTCTGGGAGGAGGACTTTCCATCTTTCCCACCGTGGATATAAATGATCAATTATTTTTTATTACACCAAAATTCGGATTAGTACAGCAAAAGACCTTCTCTTTTGCCATGGGCGCACTTCTCGTGCGTATTCCCAGGTATGAGGATGAGGACTTTCAAGAAGATGACCCTGAAGTTGCGGGCATATTGTATGGTGTAACAACATTTGGGCAACCCGATGCCAGCCTGACTGCGGGACTTGGTTATGGTTTTGTGGAGGGAGATCTCGCAGATCGTCCCATGGTAATGATCGGGGGAGAGAAGCGCTTGACGCGACGGACGGCATTTGTTACAGAAAACTGGATCTTTCCCGGTGTAGAAGACCCTCTGGTCTCTTATGGAATACGATTTTTTGGCAAACGATTAAGCGTAGATCTGGGACTGATCAATACAATAGGAGAAGGCGCAATTTTTCCCGGCATTCCGTATATTGATTTTGTCGTCCAGTTTTGATTACGCACTTTTTGCCGTACACCGTGACGTACAATTTTCGCCTGTCCGGTCTAATATACAGGCTGGGACGGCACAAGGGACGGCCCCTACGATGACATTGTAATCGTCCGCTGACCGCCGCCCCGCCTCATTTTCCAAAAAATAATTTTTTTGTATGATATAGATTTTTTCTTGCACGAAAATACAGAACGGGCTATATTGTCCAATCCCAAAAACAAAAGCCCTCTGATATTAGGAGATAAATACCTGAAATTACATATATTTAGGTAAAAATAGATGGTCTATTCACACTGCCATTATCCCTCCAGGAGGCGGCGATCATGCCCTGGAGGCTAAAATTTTGCCAACCCCTGAGTGGGGTTTTTGGTGCCTACGCCCTACGTGCCCGACATCGAGCTAAATTCGATGTCGGGTTTTTTGTTGCCCTTCGGGGACCACCCCAAACACCCATCGGTGCAGAACACAGCAGATGATCCAAAAAACAACATGACCTCACGACACAAGAGGAGTATAATGGCACCGAACGAAGAGCAGACAATGGTACTCAAAGCGCGGATGGGTGATGGGATTGCATTTGGCAAACTGTACAAAGCAAACGTAGCCCGAATTTATGCAATTGTAGCCAGCCACACAAAAAACAAGGACGACATTGACGACCTGGTTCAAATCGCATTTATAAAAGCATACCAGGGACTCAACCGCTTTCGCGGTGACGCGGCATTCTCAACCTGGCTGACCCGCATAGCCATGAACGTATGCCTCTCGCACTGCGAATCACAATCTGTGCGGCGCAAATGGACAACCTATTTTCACACCCCAGAAGGCATAGAAAAAATTGCCCCATCCTGCGCCCAGGACCCGGAAACCACCCTGCACGCACGAGAAAGCCAACACCTCGTACGCAAAAGCATACAAACACTGCCACAACAATATCGCGAAGCCATGCGCCTGCGCTATATCGAGGACTACTCGTATGCCGAAATCGAAAAAGCAATGCAAGTACCCATAGGCACCGTAAAAACCTGGCTGTACCGCGGAAAAATACTGCTTCGGGAAACCATTGGAGAAAGGGAAATGTAAATCGGAGACCCCCATGACCGAATTCAGCACAAAACACCTACCCCAAAAACCCGACGTCACTGCACCCGACGGATCCGACGTCCGCATACTCCTCAAACTCAAAAACGGCGGCATGGCCCACTTTGAACTCCCCCCGGGAAAAACATCCATCGCCGTTGCCCACCGCACCGTCGAAGAAATCTGGTACATCATCAGCGGACAGGGCGAAATGTGGCGCAAACAGGGCAACCGCGAAGAAATCGCCTCCCTCGTCCCCGGCGTAACCCTCACCATACCACAGGGCACCCACTTCCAATTTCGCGCCCAAAGCAGCGAACCACTCTGCGCCGTCGCCATCACCATGCCCCCGTGGCCGGGTCCTGATGAAGCCTATCGCGTACAGGGAAAATGGGAATCGAATACATAAAAAAGCCTGCACCATTGGCTGGTACAGGCTTTTGTAATACCCATCTGTGTGATCTGGAATCAACCGTCCCGCCACGGGACGGCACAGGGGCCGTCCCTTACATCACACCTCCTCATCCGGATCCTCAGCCGAAAGATCCTCTCCCCGGTGGAGTCGCAGTGCCAAATTCGCCGTCTGTCCCAACGCGCGCGCCGTTGGCGCATGCGCTGCCAGATAGCGCGCCGCGCCCACCAGCGTAATCCGTGCGCGTTCCTCATCCAACTCCTCTGCCTGACTAAACGCGGACTCCAGCATCTGAAACGAATGAAACTCCGCATCTTCTCGCAGCAACACATGGCCCAACCGCTCGCACAAAGCATCCCGCGGATGCCCCAACGACAAATACCGATACGCAATCCGCCCTGCCTCATCCACCTGCGCCTGAGTATCCAGCAACGCCACAAAAGAATCCAGCAACTCATCCGCATCTTCCGGCAACTGATAGGTCGCGCGCTGATCCTGCGGCAAACGGGCAGCTGGCTTATTAAACCACCGGTCAAAATACAGTGCCATCGCACCGTGAAAAATCCCCCGCGCCAGATCCAGGGACGGCCCGCGCTTTGCACATTGATGCAGCGCATTAGCCGCCGAATGCGTATGCAACACAGCGATCCAATCGGCAAACTCATTCTTAACGTGAAACCGCGCAATCCGCAAAGCCGCTGCATAAGTCAGCGTCTGCGTCAACTGCGTCAGCGCCGCCCCCCCGGCAAATGCCGCCTTCAACCCATCCACAATCGCATGCGGATCATCACCTGACAAAACCTCCGTCAAAGCATCCGCATCGTCCCACGTCTTGCCCTTGCCCTCTTGAACCAGATCCTCAAGCTCATCAAACGCATCGTGTAACAACGCCACCAGATCTACGGGACTGCGCCATCGGTTCAGCTCTTCACTCCGCTGAGAACCCGAAAGCACCCCCACCAGAGAAGGCAAAATCTCATCGGCCTTGTCCCATCCAATGCGCTCGAGCACCTCAAAACCCTTATTGATAAAATCCAGCACATGCCCGCCATCGCGATAAAAGTGATCCGTCGCTGCAGTCACCAGCATATCGCACATCTCCGAAGGCGTTGCCCCCATCTGGATCGCCGTCAACAAAGCGCGTTCTGCACCATCGGCATTCCGCACCTCAATCAAATAGCGGAACCACGCCTTAATCCGCGCCAGCGTCAACTCCTCTGTCTCCAGAGGCGTAAAAACAATCCTCGGCGCTGCATTACTCGTCTCGCTCGCCACATGCAACAACCCCTGATACAGTGCCAGAACCTGATCCTCGGGCACCAGCTTCGGCACCACATTGGCCATACACGTCAAAATCGTCAACCCCGGACCCCACCCCTGACGCCGCCTCAACGCACCATACCGCGCGCCAATCTCTGCAATCTCATCGCCATCGACCCGCTGACCCCGAAGCGCGATCACCGACTTGGCAATCACCAGATTGATATTCTGCTCCAAACTCTCGCTCAACCGCCGCTTCCAATGCCCCACCGGATCGGGATGCGTCGCATGCACATTCACATAAATCTCACCATCCTGCACATCCACCGGATAACTCCGCACATCATCCGCAAACGGATCAAACGTACACCCGCTGATCAGATCAAACCGCGCGTGATGCCAGTGGCAAATAATCAACCCATTGTGAATCGACCCCTCACTCAGCGGATATCCCATATGCGGACATCGGTTATCCACCGCCCGGATCTCGCCGTCCGACTTTGCCAGTGCAATCGCATGGCCCTCCACATTCACCGCCATAATCCCACCCTCGGGAATATCTTCCACACGCGCACAGGGCACATAATCAAGTGTCGCCACAGCCATGGTATGCCTCCTATTAATTGGAATGATTGTTTACACCCCAAAAATACACCCTCCGAAATCCCAAAACACCGTCCCCAAGGACAAAAACAACCTGTCCTTTCGGACAGGTCGCGTTGCATACAGCATTATGCTGATTGTTATATCAACCCCTTCTGCGTCGCAACAGCTACTGCCTCTGTGCGATTGCCCGCGCCGAGTTTGGCCAGTATTTCACTCACGTGAAATTTCACCGTGCGTTCAGCAATATCGAGTTGATCGGCAATTTCTTTGTTCAACAAACCCGTTGCCAGCAGTTTGATCACTTCCTTTTGCCGCACGGTCAACGCATCCGGATTGTTTACACTGTCCAGCAACTTGGAAGCAACGAGAGGCTCGAGCAATGACCCACCCTCATTGACCACGCGCACGGCGCGAAACACCTCGTCTCTGGGCGCGCCCTTGAGCAAATAACCCTTTGCCCCGGCCTGCATAGCCGAGACAATGCGCTCATCCGTATCAAAAACCGTAAACACAATAACCCGCACCTGCGCCTTTTCCTCTTGCAATCGCCGAAGCGTTTCAACGCCATCTACACCCGGCATCTCCAGATCGAGCAATAGCACATCGGGATTGTGTTTTGCAACCTTCTGCAATGCTTCTTCGCCATCACCTGCTTCTCCCACCACCTCAAAATCGGACTGTGTATTCAGCATTGCAATAAGGCCATCGCGCACAACCGGATGATCATCTACAACCACAATGTGAATCTTCATATTTTGCGCTCCAAAGGAATGCGGATATCCAAACGCGTACCGCGCTCAGGCGCGCTTTCAATTGCAAATGTCCCCCCGAGCAAATGCGCCCGCTCATTCAGCCCAACCAGACCATATCGGCCTTCTGATACGTTTTTGGGATCAAATCCGCATCCATCGTCTTTAACCACAAGTTCTACGTATTCGGGCGTTGAGGTCAGTTCAACCAGGACCTCTCTGGCTTTTGCGTGCTGCACAACATTATTCAATGCCTCCTGAGCCATGCGATACAAACCCGCTTCCACCCGCATGGACAAAGGGTGTCCGCCAATACGCTTTACGCGTATCGTCAGTTTTGCCTCGTCTCCTATTTCGCGTCCCAGATCTTGCAATGCTTTGGCCAGCGTGCGATTTTCGAGCGGTGCAGCGCGCAAATCCAGCACAGTGCGCCGCGCATCTTCCAGATTATCGCGCGCCAAAGCCATGGCATCGCGCACGGTTTCAGACAATTTTTTGCGATCTGTATTGTCTTCGAGCAGTGCATCCAGAGTTTCCAACCGCATTAAAATTGCCGCCAAATTCTGACCCAGTGTGTCGTGTATTTCTCGCGCGAGGCGGAGACGCTCATCTGCAGCGCCAATTTCAACGCTTTTTTCGTACAAACGCGCCCGTTCAATAGCAATACTCATCAAATCACCCACCGTATTGAGCAAACGCAAATCCTCATCCGAAAGCTCGCGCCATTCGACACTGCCCACATTCAACACCCCCACCTTTTTTTTCTGGGCATACAGTGGAATGCTCGCATGGTACTGCAACCCATCTGTTCCTTCTACGAGTCCTTTCAATCGGCTACACGTCACGACATTCACATTTGCAGCCCCCTTCAAATCGCCTTTCTGATAGGTATCCAGACAATAGCACCAGCCACCCATTCTGTCTGGGTTATCGCGCAATACAGGGGGTAAGTTTTGTGCTGCAGCCAGATAGGGTTCGCCCGTCTCTTCGTGCATGAGCCATATCCAGCTGGTGTTCAAATCGAGCAGTGCAGCTACTTTTTTAAGCGCTGTCTCCAGGGCTTGATCGAGATCCACAGACTGGTTGAGTGCATGGGCGATCGCGTTGAGGATAGAGAGTTCGCGATTGCGTTGTTTGAGTTGGTCGGTCTGCATTGGCATAATTTTGTACGCCTTTGAGAAATTTTGCGCGCTTCTTTTGTCAATATACCTCCTGTTCAGGGCAAAATCAAATGCAGATCGCCAAACGCGTGCCACAAATAGCTCTCATTGAGTGCTGCCTCATAAGTTAGTTTTAAATGATCCACACTGGTTCACGACACTTCATACTTCTGTCACACCCTTCTTCAAAATAACATTGCCGTATTTTGCCGTCTCCCCGGTCATAACAACAGCAAAAGCATCTCTCGCCTGTTCGTAAAAAGCAAAGCGTTCAACGCGCGCGATAGGGGGCGTATCGGGCCATACCCTGTCAATAACAGCCCGATAAGACGCCTCCACCGCGGGATCGAGCGTATCGCCCGGCACCGCATCCATCATAAAAACCGGACTATCCACATACGTATCCAGCACAAACAGCGGCAAAATTGCCTCGAGCAACTCTGCAACCCCCAGACCATCTGCCCGCAACGTATTGGCATTCACCGAATGCCCGGGAAAATGTGCATCTGCCAGAACAATCTCATCTCCGTGTCCCATGCGATAAATCGCAGCCAGCAACTCGGGACTGAACAGTGGGGATATACCAACGAGCATATTGAACTCCTGTTTCCAATTACCTGAAATGCGCATCCGCTGCGTGGGCTGATTTAAGCCCCTTGCTCATCCGCATCAATTGCTTTTGTCTCTCCGTGAGCCAGTCAAACCACTCGGGCGGAAACCCATCGTGGGGATCCACCTGAAACATACACATCCGTTTGCGATAATGACCGAACAACGCATGGCGATTCGTCGTCCCTGTATTCGCGCCGCCGCCATGCCATATTTGACCGTTAATAACAATAACACTACCCGCAGATCCCTCGGGTTGTGCAATATGCTTGACAGACACATCCTCTGGCGGGATGACCAACCCGCTCTTATGCGAACCCGGCACCACCCGCGTACCGCCATTTATCGGCGAAAAATCATCCAGCATCCAAATCGTATTCATCATAACTGGCGAACTAAAATTCAGCATCTCCAGCGGAATATCGCTGTGCAAACCCTGGTCTGGATCGCCCGGACGCACAATGCGGGCATTGAGACTACCCAGAATAAGCGACTTCTCGAGATAGTGCTCGAGCAACGGCAGAATCCGCGGATGGTCAATCGTCTTGTGAAAAACGCGATCCAGAACCGGCAAATTGGCGACATGCCGAGCAGTACCCCGATTTCTGGCCTCCGTGCCAACTTCCTTCTCACAGCGCATAAGCGCCTCGCGCATCTCGCCTGCTTCCTCAGTCGTCAAAACATCTTCAACAACCGTAAAGCCATAGATATCGAGTTCAAAAAAGTGTTGTTGATTATTCTCCATATTGTCCTCACAAAAAAAGCGATCAGCCAAAAACCTTCTGGATCGCGGCTTTAAGCCTGCCGCGATGACGGTCTCCCTTCCTACTTCACACTTCTCACTTCACACTTCCTACTTCTCCTACCAATTCGCATTCCCCTTATCCCAGGGATGTGCTTTGAGCACCTCTTCAACCATCTCAATACCCCAGCCCGGACCTGAGGGAATCGTCAAATATCCATCCTCAATATGTGGCACACTGGTCACCATATCCTCGCGCCAGGGCACATCGTCAACATCGATCTCCATAATACGCACATTCGGCAAAACCGCGCACAGACTCGCACTGATACACGTCGCAAGATGGCTATAATAATTGTGCGGCGCAACATTGAGTTGATACGCCTCGGCCAAATCCCCCACCTTCTTCGACTGCGCAAACCCATTCCACGGCACATCGATCATAAACACATCCGCAGACCGCGCCTGGAAATAAGGAATAAACTCGCGCATATAAAACAAATTCTCACCCGTACAAATTTTAGTACGCGTCGCATCCTTAATCTGCCGAATCGCATCTGGCTCATACATATCGATCTCCAGCCACAGCAAATCAAATTGTTCCAGCACCTGAGCAATACGCATACACGACTCGGGCTTAAAATTAAAATTCAAATCCAGATTAATATCGACATCCGGACCCACAGCATCTCGAAACGTACCAATAAGCGTCTCAATATGCCGGAGAATCTGCCGCGAAACCACGCCATCCGTCGTCCCCGGTTCGCCGCCAAAACCCCCAAAATACACACTGGCAGGATCCCCCGGTACCACAATATTCGTCTTCAACGCCGTATATCCCCTCTCCACAACCTCCCGCCCCAGCGCGGCAATATCATCCATCGTGCGAAGCGGTGGCGTATTGAGCAAATCGTAATGACGTGCACGCGAAGTACCGCAATGCGACCAGTAAACCCGAACCTGCTCGCGCGTTGGACCTCCAAAAAGCTCCACAACAGAAATACCGAGCGCACGCGCCTTAATATCAATAAGCGCGAGTTCAACACCCGCAATAGCCTTCGCCGCAATACCCCCTGGACTCTGCCGCGTCCCCCGCAACATATCCCAAAAACGCATCTCATAAGCGCGCGGATCCTTACCGACGAGCAAAGGCGTCAAATCGCGCACCGTACCCGTAACCCCATAGGGACTGCGCCCATCGCTACACTCCCCCCAGCCACTAATACCCTCATCTGTATCCACCCGAACAAATATCCACGGGCGCCAACCCGCATCCACAATAAACGTCTCAATATTGGTAATCTTCATACAATAAGTTCCTCATTATAACGGCGGCTGTGTAACGCGATTAAACCCCATCGTATCCTCGCCATGAATAACCGGAAGCGCATGATCTTCGGAATCGTATCTGAGAACATGGACAATCGGAGGAATCGCGCGCACCGCCAGACCAATGCGCCGCAAATCCGAGAAATTGGCTTTCGAATGATGCAACGTGCGCTCATTAAAAAGGATAAACTCGCCCGGCTGCATCTCCAGATCGACCAGTTCATCCGGATCGTAATACCCCGCATCGGCCATCTCCTGAAATTGCACATCGGGCGTAGCTTTGACATGGGGAATAATTTTGCGATGTGACCCGGGAATAAGCTGCAAATTCCCATTCTCCTTAGTCGAAGCATCCACCGCAATCCACGCCGAAACAATAATCGGCGGCTCGAGCGGCCAATAATTGAAATCCTGATGCCAGGGAATCGTCTTCGTACCCTTGTATTTGATAAAAAAATTCGTGCGCCACAACAACAAATCCGCCCCGTACAGAGCCACCATACGATTGAGAATCTCGGGATGCGTTGACAAATCGTACACCGCGCGACTATCCAGATGCCGGTTGTGAATGCGATTCTTACCATTCGGCGGATCTGTCTCCAGCACCTCTTCAATCGCCGGGCGAAGCTCCGCCATCTCCGCCTCAGAACACAGCGGATACGGACCGAGAAAGCCTCGCGTGCGAAAATGCAGCATCTCCTCTTCCGTCAGTACCGCAGGTGCTTCAGCTATAGCCATCTCATATCTCCTTTATTATATCACCAACCTCAATCCGATACATCTGCCGTCCATTGCCCAGATGTGGCGAATCAATCACCACAAACTGCCCATCGGGACTAAAGCGCGGATGCAAATCACAGCGCCATTCGCCCGTATAAGGCTCCGGCGACGGAAAAACACCCAGATCAACGCGCCTGCCGGTCGCAACATTATAAAGATACGGAATCTGATTGCGATCACCCTGTGACGGATACGTATCGTTGAGAATCCACTCATTGCCCGGCAAATACGTACAGTGCCCATTAACCGTCATAACCCCATCGCCAATCACCTCTGGCTCCGCATCGGTCAGATCCCGATAGTGATAAAACTTATTCCCGTGCGACGGGTGATACGCCCACCCGAGAATCGTCTCTGCATCGCGCCAGATAAAATGCGACATCTTGCCGTAATCATCAACCACATGCAAATTTGACCCATTGGCACTTGCCGTCATCATCCGCGTATCAAACCCGCCCTCGCCAAATCGCCAGCGATGCAAAAAAATGAACCGCGACCCATCCGTATTAAACAGCAAATGATTAAAATAATGCCGCGCCCCGGAAATATCGCCATGCGGATACGGAATCGCAGCAACCTCGGCAATCGCAACAACAAGCCTTGATTCACCCGTCTCCAGATCCACAGTATAAACACCCACATCATCCGGCGCACACACATCGCGATTGGGATCGGGAATCCCCGCATACCCATACCCGGGCCGCATATGATTAATCCGGCGAAAATCCGCGCCAATAGCGGTCTTGCCATCGGGTGAAACCGTATAAATCGCGTGCGGAAGCGTGCGAACAGCCCCCGTTTTCACATTGTAAATCCGCGAGACAAACGCATCTCCCTCGCGGTCATTAAAAATAACATCCGTATCCGAATTGGGAATCCACTGCAACATACACCCCTGTTGCCAGCACCAGGCCCGCGTGCGCCCGAATTCAGACCACGTATCCCCATCCTTCATATCAATAACACCCAGCGCCACCGTATCATCCGCCTCAGGCGACCGGTGTTCAAAATCGACCGCCATGCCGAGCGCGTATCGGCCTGAAGGATCTATTTGCCACTTGTCGTAATAACCAAACCAGTGGAACTCAGGTCCCCGAGTAATCGCGCGAATGGGGGGATAATCAGACATGTAATAATCCTTTGTAATTATGGGCAGCCCACGGGCGACCACAGGGAGTCGCCCCTACAAACAAACCGTCATCGTAGGGGACGGCCCCTGTGCCGTCCCAGCTTCTAATTAAATTATGACCCCAAATACATTCCCGCAACCCTAAGAAGCAGTGCTGAACTTATCCTATGGTGCAGTAGTCGATAGGCCATTGACTTTTTGCTGTGATAGCATATCTTGTTTATATGACTCCGCTCCCTCTCTCCAAAGAGAAACAGGAGATCTATCATGGCCGAAACATCCGAATCTCAAGCGACCACATCTGACGATAATACCCATTGGGGCATTGCGTATCTACGCGAAGACCTGCAAGACATACGCCTGCAGATGCGCGAAGACAGCAAAGAATTGCGTGAGCAGATTGCTGAGACAAATAAGCGCATTGATGAGGTTAACCAATCCCTGGGACAGCGCATTGACGAGACGAATAACCGCATTGACCAGTTCAGTCAGTCACTCGGACAGCGTATTGATAACGGCAACCTGTCTCTGGGACAGCGTATTGAAGAGGTCAACCAGTCACTCGGACAACGCATTGAAGAGGTCAACCAGTCACTCGGACAGCGCATTGAAGAGGTCAACCAGTCACTCGGACAGCGCATTGAAGAGGTCAACCAGTCACTGCGCCTGCAGATGCGTGAAGACAGTAAAGAGTTGCGCCTGCAGATAATCGAGACAAATAAGCGCATTGATTCCCGTTTCACCTATCTCATCACGACCATGGTCGCAATAACGGGCATTCTCATCGCCGTCATCAAACTGTAAGCCCTATCCTTGTCCTCAAATAGTAATAACAGCCGTTTTCAGACCCGCGACGTAATCACCCTCTCCGGTGGGCATGCAGTACACGACACATATAGCGGATTCTTACCCCCCTTACTCCCCATTTTCATTCAAACCCTATCCCTATCCAAAACCGAAGCCAGTCTGTTAATGGTCTTCAGACAGGCCCCCTCGGTATTTCAACCCATCATCGGACATCAGGCAGACCGCCTGAACTTGCGATCTCTCGTAATCCTGGGACCCGCAATAACGGGCATCGCCATGAGCCTGCTCGGCATAGCGCACGGTTATCTCGCCCTCGTCGTGCTACTATTAATCACGGGATTTAGCTCCGCGGCGTTTCACGCCGTTGGACCCGCAATGGCCGGAACGCTCTCAGGCTCCAACCTCGGTCGCGGAATGGGCATCTGGATGTTATGCGGTGAACTCGGTCGCACCCTGGGACCTATATTAATCGTAAGCGTCATCGGCCTGTGGGGAATCGCCGGAACAACCTATCTGATACCCGCCGGAGTTTTGGCCTCGCTGATACTCTTATTGCGAATGAGAAGCGTTGCCAGCCGCGTCATCTCAGCCTATAAGGCACTGACCTGGCAAGCCGCCTTAAAACGTATGGCACCGGTCATGGTACCCCTATCGGGCATTGTCTTTGTCCGCGCATTCATGATGGCCTCCCTGACCGCATTCCTGCCCACCTTTTTGACCGAAGAAGGCGCCAGCTTGTGGCTATCGGGCGCATCTCTTTCCGTACTGGAAGGCGCGGGCATTGGCGGCGCGCTAATCGGCGGATGGGTAAGCGACCGATGGGGACGCAAACAAATACTCGGATTCTCCATGATCGCAACTCCCCTCCTCCTATTTGTCTTTCTCGGAACCCAGGGCTGGGCCTTATTTCCCATCTTAATCATCCTGGGCTTTGTCGCCCTCTCCACCGGTCCCGTGGTCATGGCAATGGTACAGGAAAGCTGCCCAGAAAACCGAGCATTTGCCAATGGCCTTTACATGGGCGCAGGATTCGCGCTTCGAGGTGTCGCAATGTTGCTCCTCGGCATCATGGCAGACGCTTATAGCCTGCGCCGGGCTTTTGAAATCAGCGCGATCTTGATGTTGCTCGGCGTTGTGCTGGTATTTCGGATACCGGGTAGAAGTTCATAATTTACGCGGCAAATTCCCTCTCCCATCCCTCCTCCCATCCCTTACAAGTGTTCATTTTCGGACACTACTGTATCAAAATCGGACACTTTCTAAACTGCTAATTTCAAGCAATTTTCATAAATTACTGTTATTTCAAAACTTGTATCTTTTGGCACGATTATTGCATATAAAATGGGCACAAAGAACACGCGACGACATCTAAGGAGAATAAAATGCTCCGCAACTATCTGATCGTAGCGTATCGCAACCTCGTGCGTTACAAAGTGTATTCCGCGATCAACATCACCGGCCTGGCAATCGGCATTGCGTTTTGCATCTTGACATTCCTGTATGTGCGACACGAATGGTCCTTTGACGCATTCCACGAAAAAGCAGATCGGATTTATCGCGTTTACAATAGAGGAGAAGTGGGAGAAGGCAGCGATGCCTCGGCTGCTATGCCGGGACCCCTCGGTCCGGCATTGACAGAAGCATTCCCCACAAAAATGCAACACGTCGTCAGAATCTATGCCACTTCTCGCACATTCCAATATGGCGACCATTCATCTCAAGAGCGCGTTATTTACGTCGATCCAGGTTTCTGGGACGTCTTTTCATTTCCCCTGATAAAAGGCGACCCCGCAACAGCACTGAATAGCAAAGATGCCATGATCATATCGGAAACCGTCGCCCAAAAATTTTTCGGCAACACCGACCCAATGGGGAAATCGTTCTCTTTCACCCGAAACTCAAAAATCCATCAAGCTCTGATTACCGGCATAGCGAAAGACACCCCCGAAACATCCAGCATTCAGTTCGGCTGCATCCAGTCCTATGAGAATGTCGAAGACGCGCTCAACTCGTGGAATTACACAGGCAACACCAGTACTTACGTCTTGCTCCACAATCAGGCTCGCTCCGAAGACATAGAAAAATTACTTCCGCGTTTTATAAACTGGTCGTGGCCCATCACGGGGGAAAACCAGGAACTGAAATTGCAGCCCCTTGCCGATGTGCATTTCAATCCAAATATCCGCGCGCCTGAACCCGCCACTGACCCGGCATACAGCTACATCCTGTTGTGCATCACAGCCCTGGTCCTCTTTGTCGCCTGCGTGAACTTTATGACCCTCGCACAGGGACGGTCAGCCTCTCGAGCGCGGGAAATCGGCATCCGCAAAGTCGTTGGCGCACACAAGCCCCAGGTCATCGTGCAATTCCTCACAGAATCCGTACTCTTAAGCCTCATAGCATTTGTAATCGGACTCGCACTATCAGAACTTTTAATGCCATTGTTCAACAACCTCATGGCGCAAAAACTATCCCTGATTGCACATCTGGATAGCCTGGCATTTGCCTCGCTAATGGGTCTAACTCTAATTGTCGGCCTGCTCGCAGGTACCTATCCAGCCTTTGTCCTATCCGGCTTTATGCCAATCCACGTACTCAAAGGCAGATTGAAAATTGTCAGCGCGGGACTTTTCAGCCAGTTTCTCGTGGTCTTCCAGATCGCGATGTCTGCGGTCCTGGTCATCAGTGCCCTCATTATGACCTCTCAACTCGACTATTTGCGAACCAAACCCCTGGGATTTGACAGCGAACACCTGATTGCCGTAAGCCGCCTCAGCAAGCTGCGAGACCTGAGCCCAAAAGGCATTGAAACCTATCGGGACGCCCTGTTATCCCATCACGCAATTCTCGGTGTGACCCCCATATATCACATGATGCGCAATGGATACCAGTCGCGCGGGGCTGTGGTACATGAAGGAACAACCTTAAAAGGCGTGGAGATCTTCTTTGTCGATTACGACTTTGTACCAACCCTCGACATCAAATTGATCGAAGGCCGAAATTATGCACGAGAACTCGTGACAGACCCCACCGCGTCTGTAATCATCAACCAAACCCTGGCCAAACAACTGGGACCGGGACCATCCCTCGGAAAAACACTGAAATTCTTCGATGATATGACAGTAATCGGCGTAGTAAACGATTTCCATTTTCGCTCTCTCCACCACAAAATTGGTCCCGCACTCCTGAAATGCAACCCGAAAAATAAATTTAGCCACCTGCTGGTCCGGGTGCGTGCCGAAGACATCCCCGGCACACTGACATTCATGAAAGCGCAATGGGAAGCCGTAACACAATCCCCGGAATTCCGCTATTCATTTCTCGATGAAGGCATCGACCGCCAATACCGAACCGAAGAGCGCTGGCATCGCATGATCGGATACGGAACCCTGTTTGCCATTTTTATCGCGTGCCTGGGCGCATTTGGATTGACAGCACTCGCCGTGACCCGGCGCACCAAAGAAATCGGCATTCGCAAAATATTGGGTGCCAGCGTCACAAACGTAGTGCGTTTACTATCGCGCGAATTCGTACTGCTGGTAGGCATAGCAAACGTACTTGCCTGGCCAGTCGCCTATTGGACAATGAGCAAATGGCTATCGGACTTCGCGTATCGAATTGAACTGGGCATCGGGGCATTCGCGCTGGGCGGTGTACTGACACTCCTGGTCGTAATCGGAACAGTGAGCCTGCAAGCCGTGAAAGCGGCAAAAATGAATCCCGTGGAGGCATTGCGATATGAATAAACGATCGGACATAGAAAACGATGTGCAATTGATCCACATGATCAAAGCCGGTGACAAAAGCGCGTTTGGCAAACTCTACCATCTGCACCAGAATCGCGTGCGCGCCATTGTCGGGCGATATGTGCAGGACCGCGAGGAAACCGAAGACCTGATGCAGGTGGTATTCATGAAAGTCTTCCAGAGCCTGCGCCATTTTCGCGGTGAATCGGCATTCACAACCTATCTGACGCGCATTGCCATCAACGTCGGGCGGTCACACCTTCGGTCCCGGCTATCCCGAAAAAACGGCATGGAAACAGCAGCGCGACACATGCCCGAACCAATCACTCTGACAACGCCAGAAGACAGCGTCATACAAAAAGAACGCCATCAACTCTTAACACAGGGCTTGCGCACACTGCCTAAAGTACAACAACGCGCAATGTGGCTTCGCTACATAAAAGAACTGTCCTACCGCGAAATCGTATGGGAAATGCAAGCACCCCTCGGATCCGTGAAAATCTGGCTCCACCGCGGGCGTCACCAACTAAAACGCGCGCTGGAAAAACAAGAGGTCGGAGGCTGGGCGAGCTGACTGCACCTGCTGAAATACAAAGTTTATTTCACACCATAAACAGGAGAAACCAATGTTCTCTGAAATATCTTTATTCAGTAGCTATCTGAAAACAGCGATCCGCAACCTCGCCAGACACCGCATCTACTCGGCCATCAACATCATCGGCCTCGCCATCGGCCTCGCCTTCTGCATTATCACCTACCTCTTTACCTACCATGAATGGACCTACGACACCTTTCACGAAAACGCCAACTACACCTATCTGATTTATAGACAAAATGACGGCCTTATTTCTGGTATAACACCAGACCCCCTCGGACCCGCAATAGCAGAAGCATTTCCAGACATCCAGACGATTCGCTTCAGCATTGACAGAGGAAAAATTGGAACAGAAGATCACGCTTTTCGGGCACAGTTGGGTTATGTTGATCCTCACTTCCTCGACATTTTTTCCTTTCCAGTCCTCCACGGCGACGCTACGAATGCCCTTAAAGACAAATACTCCGCACTCATAACAGAAAAAACAGCACAGAAATATTTCAACAAAGCCAACCCCGTCGGAGAACTGCTTCCAATTCAACGCGGAGAGAAAATTCAAAACTACACCATCACGGGCATTGTGCAAAACGCGCCCAAAAATTCTACGCTTCAATTTGACATACTACTGCCATTTGAACCAAACCCCAGGATGCATGCCCCAAGCCGATGGAATATATACTACCTGACTACGTATATAATGCTTCCCCCGAATGTATCCCCAAATAGTGTCGAACAACAATTCTCCAAATGGACCAAAATCTGGTGGGGTGAAAAGAGCGAGGACCAACTCAAACTCCTGCCTATCACCCAGGTGCATTTCGGGCCATACATGGGGGTACACAATAGCAGTAATCCAATTTACTCATACATCTTATCGGGCATCGCAATCCTCGTATTATTTATCGCCTGCGTCAACTTCATCACCCTAACTCTCGGCAGGCAGGCAACGCGGGCGCGAGAAGTCGGCTTGCGAAAAGTCGTTGGCGCAAAACGCCTGCAGATCGCAAACCAATTTATCGGCGAATCGCTCTTACTCATCCTTATCGCACTCATCGTTGGCATTGCCATCGCAGAACTCGCATTGCCAACATTCAATAATCTGACCGAAAAGTCCTTGTCCATAAGCGATGGCCTCAATGCTACAACTATTGCATTTCTCATCCTTCTGGTCAGCCTCGTCGGCATCACAGCAGGGGGCTATCCCGCCTTTGTCCTATCTCGACTGCAGCCGACCCAAATCATAACCAGCCGATTGCAAATCAAAACGGGCAATCGTTTCGGCAAGATACTGGTCATCTTTCAGTTTGCCCTATCCATATTCTTCATCATCACCACCCTGATGATGGCCCAACAACTCACTTTTTTACGAACCAAACCTCTGGGGTATCAAACCGAAAACATCATCGCCATTCAGACCCAGGCACTGCAAAGAGAAAACAAAACTCTGCCAACCGTTTTTCGGGATTTGCTGCTGTCTCATCCCTCAATAATCAGCACGACCTGGCTTGGTCACAGTTTAAACAGCAGCATGGGATCCCGAACTTATATAAGTTATGACGGAAGTCCGGAGCACCTTGTTGAAAACATCTACATTGATTACGATTTGTTCAAAACGCTCGACATGACACTCGTTGCAGGTCGAGAATACAATAGAGACTTTTCAACCGATGCCAAAGAATCAATCCTTGTCAATGAAGCACTCATCCAACAATTCGGTATAGAAGACCCCGTCGGCAAAACCATCAACCGTGGAACATCATGGTCCCAGACCATCATTGGCGTTGTCCGCGATTTCCATTTTAGCTCCCTGCATCGTAAAATTGCACCTGCCATTATGCCCCTCTCTACGGGTCAATGGTCCTTGTGGGTTCGCATTCGCCCCGAAAATGTGCCCGGCACCATCACTTTTATCAAAGAACAATGGGAAAAAGTCGCACCCAATCATGCATTCAGATTCTCATTCATCAATGAAAACTTAGACAAACAATACAAAAAAGAAGAACGCTGGAATCTCATGATCCAATACGCCACAGGATTCGCCATCTTCATCGCCGCACTCGGCGCATTCGGACTCGCTGCATTAGCTGGCGCACGACGCACCAAAGAAATCGGCATCCGCAAAGTCCTGGGCGCATCCCAGACGCAAATCCTATCCCTGCTATCACGAGAATTTGTCCTCTACATCGCCCTATCAAGCCTCATCGCATTCCCAATCGCCTATTACGCCACCAATCAATGGTTGCAAACCTTCGCCTACCGCACCGAGTTAGGTATTGGCGCATTCTTACTCGGCAGCGTGTTCATGTTCCTGGTCGTACTCACAACCGTCACCACCCAAACCCTTAAAGCCGCACGCGCAAACCCGGCGGACGCATTGAGAGATGAGTAAAACAGGGACTGCTGGCTGCGAAATAACTGGACGGAACAGGAGATAAGACCATGATCAAAAATTATCTAACCGTTGCGATCCGCAATTTGATGCGAAAGAAGCTCTACACATTCATCAATGTGTTCGGCCTCGGCCTGGGGCTTGCCTGCTGTATCTTGATGGCTTTGTTTGTCAAACACGAATGGTCACGCGATCGGTTTCACGAAAACCACGACCAGACATTTCGGTTGGTAGCGCAAAGACTTCAACCAGACGGCAAGGCAATCCCATTTAATATCTGGGATACGGTATATCCGCTTTTGGTTGTCGATGAGTTGCAAGATGAAATTATAGGTGTTGAGCAAACCTGTGCATTTATGCGGCACACGAGAAGTAAAATCGCAAGGGGAGAAAAATCTTTTCGGTCAGCCATGGGGTTTGTGAGTGGTGATTTCTTTGCAATGTTCACATTTCCTTTTTTGTCAGGTGATCCTACAACAGCACTCGCTCAACCAGATGGGATAGTGATTACCGAAACAACAGCACGCAAGTTTTTTGGAGATATACAGGATTATAACACACTGATAGGGCAAGCATTGAGCGTAAAAAATAAGCTATTTATCGTGACAGGTGTTATGGCAGATATGCCTACAACATCAAGTCTTCAATTCGACGTGTTGGTTTCGATAAAAGCCGAAAAGGGCTTTGGACTTGCAAGACGTTACAACGATGCAAGTGCGTGGATCTTTATACAAATAGGTGAAACAAATGCTTCTCGCGTACTTGACGATCTCAACCACTGGACAAAAAAAGAAAAGTTGAGGGAGGAGATATTCGACAACAAACCATTTAACTTTATTCTCCAGCCCCTGACGGATGTGTACTGGAATACAGACATTCCCAATCACTACGGACCGCAAGGCAATCCAACAGGGGTTTATATCTTGTGGGGGCTTGCATGGCTGGTCTTTCTCATTGCGTGCAGCAACTTTATTACCCTATCCATCGCAGAGTCTTCCGGACGAGCAAAAGAAGTGGGATTGCGCAAAGTAGTAGGCGCCAATCGCAGTCAGATTATTCAACAGTTTTGGAGCGAAGCACTGGTGTTGTGCTTTTTGGGCTTGCTCGTGGGTACTGCACTTGCCGAAATCCTGTTGCCCGTATTCAATGGATTTGTACATCAAAAATTGACCCTCGCGTATTTTGACGATTGGTGGGTCTTGCTGCTCATGCTCAGCATTGTCGGACTAATCGCTGGCAGTTATCCCGCTCTGGTCTTATCGCGATTTCAACCTGTTTTAGCCATAAAAGGCGAAACACGCCTTGGTGGGCGCAACCTTTTGACGCGCACGCTAATCATTTTGCAATACGCGGCGTCTATAGCCCTCATCATTGGCACAGGAGTGATGCTTCAACAGCAGAATTATGTGCGGAACAAAAACCTGGGCTTTAACAAAGAGCAAGTCGCCATTATTCAAGCAAATTGGCGGACAGCCAAATCCTATAAGCAGGCCATTGTAAACGACCAACGCATTGCGGGTGTTACAATTACGGACCGCACACTTATCGATGGTTATTCTTCGACACGTTTCAAGTTTCCTGACGGCTCGATGGTTACGGTAAAGGTGATTGGCGTAGATGTCGATTATCTATCCACTTTAGAGATACCACTTCTTGCTGGTCGCAATTTTTCGGAAGACCATCCCACAGATCTAACTAAAGCTGTATTGATCAACGAAACACTGGCGAAGAAATTGGGCGTTGAGAACCCGGTGGGAGAAACACTGACGGGCTTTAGAAGGGATGGCGGCTTTAGAGATCCCATTGTTATTGGTTTGGTGCGCGATTTTCACATAAAATCTTTGCACAACCGGATCGAGCCATTGGCATTGATGATGGAAAAATACAACTATGGCCCATTTCTGCTAATTCGCATGCGTTCAGGCCCAATTTTTGAAACGATTGACATGCTCAAAAGCACATGGGAAAAGGTCGCGCCTGATAGACCCTTTGAACTCTCGTTTTTGGATGAAAATCTGAATCAACAGTATGCCAATGAAGTCTATTGGTTTCGCTTATTGAGCCACTCGGCACTGGGGGCTGTCCTGCTCTCGTGTTTGGGATTGTTCGGGCTGGCGTCACTCGCAGTTGCGCGGCGGACAAAGGAGATTGGGATACGGAAGGTACTGGGGGCTTCTGTCCATCATGTGATGTGGTTGTTTTCCAGAGATTTTATCAAGTTGCTACTGGTCGCCAATATCATCGCCTATCCTGTTGCCTACTGGATGATGACTCAATGGCTGACCAATTTCGCATATCGCATTGAACTGGGCATAGGCGTTTTTGGCATCGCCGGGATACTGACCCTTATAGTCGCGCTGTTGACGGTGAATTTTCAAACACTGAAAGCTGCGCGCCGCAATCCTGTGGATGCGTTGAAAGATGAGTGAGGTGATATCGCTAAACCGCAACGACTCGCTGATGACCGCCTCTATCTTCCGAATGCGTAATGCGAATCTCAATATTGCGGTTCAGCCGATTCAGAAACCCAAATAGTCTCTCTACACTAAAACGGCTAAAATCGCCGTTCTTTAGCCGGGACACATCGGACTGATTGATCCCAAGAATTTCTCCCGCTTTTGTCTGCGTCAGTTTTCGCTCTTCAAGAATACTATAGATTTCAAATGCCAGATCTGCCTTCAGCAACTCACGTTCAGCCTCTGATTCTGAGAAACCGATGTCTCGAAATACATTTCCAGAGCTTTGCTCAAATTTGACCTTTTCATTCATTTTGGACCTCCATATTTTTCGCTATTTTCAGCCGCAATTTAATCAGGTCAATTGCCTGCTTAGGTGTTTTAATGCCACGGGTGGATTTCTTCTGGAACGCATGAAGCACATAGATTTTCTCGCCGATCTTGACGGTATAAACAGCGCGATAGGTATTTGTATCGTAAGGAACGACAATCTCCAATACGCCAGAACCCACTGATCGTAGCGGTTTTGACTTTGGGTGTTTACCGCCCCATTGCGCGAAACGCAACGCTTCACCCACTGTTCCTCTCGCAGCTTTGGGAAAGCTTCGAACTTGCTCACGAGAATCCCCGACCCATATTACACTTTTTATTTGTTCATTCAAAATTGTACCTTCCCTCAATTTATGGTAAACTTACCATATTTATATGACGATTTCAAGGTTTTTTGGCATATAGAGAGTGTTCATTTTCGGACACCACTGTATCAAAATCGGACACTTCTTAAACGGCGTTCATGACTCAAATTTTCATAACCCCTTGTAAAACATAGAAAAGAATATTCTGGCACAAAAATTGCTTGTTATGTTAATGCGTTCAAGCTACCTGAATGATGAATGGCTGACTTCTTGCTGCGAAATAACTGGGCGGAACAGGAGATAAGACCATGATCAAAAATTATCTAACCGTTGCGATCCGCAATTTGATGCGGCACAAATTGTACACCTCCATCAATGTACTGGGACTCGCCATCGGATTAGCGTGTGGCATCTTGATCCTGTTGTATATCCAGCAGGAATTTGCAGTAAATCGCACTCATGCCCTGGGCGACCGCATTTACAAAGTAATTCGAGAGCAACGCAGCAGCACACAAACAACTTATAGCAGTGGCACATCAGGCGCACTCGGACCTGTGCTGAAAGAAACATTCCCCGAAGTAGAAACAACGGTGCGTATCTGGCGGTGGACTGTATCTGCACAATACAGCGAACGCCAGGGTCAATATTCCCTGGCACTCATAGATGACAACTTTTTGGACGTATTTGATTTTCCCCTCATAAAAGGCGACTTAGAAACCGCGTTTCGCACACCCTACTCTGTGATCATTACCGACGACATGGCGCAACACTTATTTGGTGATATGGATCCAATGGGCCAAACATTTTCAATCGACAGTCGCAGTTTCCCTGGCGAGTACACAGTTACCGGCATCTTAAAAGCACCACATCTCTCATCTGGCTTTTATTTTCAAATACTCTCAACCACAATACCCCCCGTAGAAGAAACGCAAGAGGTGTGGACAATGTGGCGACCTACGCAATCCTGGCGTCCGGTAAACACCTATGTGCTATTAAAAGCAGGACAAAACGCAGAAAGCCTGCAAACAAAAATGCAGTCGTTGATCAAACAGTATATGGGGGATGAAGTCGCGGCTGAAAATAAGTCTCGTTGGCCTCATTATCCCCTTCAGCCATTGATCAAGCAGTATATGGGAGATGAAGTTGCAGCAAAAAACGCCTATCATCTACAGCCCCTGCACCGCGTGTACTTGCATGGCGAATCCGACTTTAACCCAACTGCCGACAGCCCCATGCAACACATTTACATACTGGCGGCTATTGGACTGATCCTCGTCGTCATTGCCTGCGTGAACTTTACAAACCTGGCAACTGCACGCGCTGTCACCCGCAAACGCGAAGTAGGTGTGCGAAAAGTCGTCGGCGCACATCGCCCACAATTGATGGTTCAGTTCTTAAGCGAATCCCTGCTTTTAACCTGTTCCGCCCTGCTGATTGCCCTTGCACTGGTCGAGTTATCCCTGCCCTTATTCAACCAATTTGTGCGCGGCGATCTACACCTCAACACGGCTACAGTGATGGTAGGTGCGCCGGCAGTACTGGCACTAACATTGGTGGTCGGGCTGCTGGCGGGATGGTATCCGGCGTTTTTCCTCTCCTCTTTTCGTCCGGTAACAGCATTAAAAAGTAGCGCGTCTTCCTCCTCTGGTTCCACAGGGCTGAAGAAAGGACTCGTGGTTTTTCAGTTTGGCATGTCTATCTTGCTGGTGATCTGCACCCTCGTGGTTTATCAACAACTGCGATTTATAGACACCAAAGACATGGGTTTTGCACGCGATCACATTGTGAACTTACCCATTTTTGTCCCTGACTTTGCCGGAGAGCCAAACCCCCAAAAACGCCTATCAGCACGCCACCAGATGGTCAAACAGGTCTTTCTCGAACACCCCAACATCCTCAGCGCATCAGCACTGCGATACCGCATTATAGGATACAGCGGACGGCTGCGACTCGCCTGGCCCGATGGGGACCGCACAAAAGAACGGACATTTCGCATAAACGAAGTCGATGATTCATTTTTTGAAACATTTGAAATCCCCGTGCTTCGCGGTCGCGCCTTTTCAGCCGATGTTGCCAGCGACACCTCTCAGGCAATTATCTTAAACGAAACAGCCGTGCGCCTGCTCGGCTGGGAGGACGACCCAATAGGCAAACAAATTGTATTACCAGCATATGACAACCTATCCCTGACAGTAATAGGCGTCGTAAAAGATTACCACAATTTGACGCTCCGAGAAGAAATCGCACCCATGGGATTTTTGGCCCGCTGGAAGATGTTTTATTCCCTGGCTTTACGCATCCGACCAGAAAACACCGCGCAGACCCTGTCCTTTCTCGAAACGCAGTGGAAACGCTTTGTGCCAGACGCACCCTTTGAATATCACTTTCTGGACGAGATGATAGATTGGATCTATTTCAATGAGCAACTCACCGGCAAAATGCTTGGAATATTTTCATTACTGGCAATTTTCGTAGCCTGTTTGGGACTGTTCGGACTGGCCGCATTCATGGTCCAATCTCGCACCAAAGAAATTGGCGTGCGAAAAGTACTGGGCGCATCCACACCGCATCTGGTCATGCTACTCTCCCGCGAATTTATAGTGCTCGTTCTTCTCGCCAATATCATTGCCTGGCCAATCGCCTACTATCTCATGCGCGACTGGCTCTCCGGATTTGCCTATCAGACAGACCTGAACGTCTTGCCATTTATCGCAAGCGCGATAATGGCACTGATCATCGCCTTTGGCACCGTGAGCATGCAGGCCATTCGCGCAGCGCGTTCCAATCCAATTGATGCACTGCGATATGAGTAAAAATAGGGGCTGAGCGATTGGGTGGACTGACCACTCACACTGGCTAAATGGAGGTACAAAATGAAAAACCTCAAAATCGCATGGCGGCGGCTTAAACGCGACCGGATTGCCAGTGTGATGAGTGTGTTGAGTCTGACAGTGGGCATTACGTGTGCGTTGATGGTATTTGTCATTGTCGAAGACCGCTATCGCGCACGAGATGAATTCCACGACAACGCAGACCGAATCTACTGGATCTATCGCACCAGTGAAATGGCACAGACCGAAAGGGAGCGGCAACACGCATCTTTTCGCGCCCATGCCGGGTCATTGCTCGCCGATGAGTTGCGCGAATTGGCAACGGTTTGCAGGTATCGGTTAAGCCATCTTACATATCTCTACGAAGATGAACATTTCCGAAGAGACCAGGCAGCCTATGTCGATCCCTCGTTTTTGTCGCTCTTTTCATTTCCCGTGCTTTACGGAAATCCCGAAACCCTGTCACATCCACAAAACATACTCATCTCTCGAACACTCGCTGAAAAACTATCGCGTGACAAGGCAATCGCCGACATCGTTGGAACCTCGTTGATCCTGGTGAGAAACAATGTGCGCGAACACTTTACCATAAGCGGTATAGTCGAAACGCTTTCGGACCATTCGAGCTTGCAGTTCGATATGCTCATCCCATACCAGCACTTGATTCCGCGCGCAGCGTCTGATCCGCGAGGTGAATTTGAAGCCATGCTCTTTTTGCAACTCAAAGAAAATGTTACACCCGATCGCATAAAGCACCGATTGCCCTACTTTTCAGACACTTATTTTGCCAAACAGATTGACAACTATCGCGCCGAAGGACAATGGACAAAGGAAGCGTCTCCCTTTCATGTCCATCTTCAACCCCTGTCCGCATTGCCCAAATTCGAGATGTCTGGACTTCAAGTAAGGTACCTGCCGCAACATTTTTTGGTCTTGCTATCTCTGGTGGGGCTTCTCGTACTCATTGTAGGAGCCATCAACTTTGGCATCGTAACCATTGGCCGACTCATGACGCGCGGCACTGAAGTCGGCATTCGCAAAACCCTCGGCGCCACACGCCGCCATATTATTGGACAGACCATCCTCGAATCGTTAATTCTCTGTTTTATCGCAATGGGACTGGCACTAAGCGCAAACGAACTATTGCTTCCCCATTTTGCGTCTCTCTTTCCCTTCTTTCCTCACTATAAGCCTCAGCTTCAGGGGAACATAACGGGATTCCTCTTCATCCTCATGTTGCCCGTCCTATTGGCAATTCTGGCGGGCTTCTACCCGTCGTGGCTATTGTCACGGCTTCAGCCCGTAAATGCCCTCAAAGGTGACACATCTCCGGGACAGAGAGCACGCCTGAGCCGATTTCTGTTGATTATTCAATTTGCTGTCGCTGTATTTCTGGTGGCATCTTCCGCGGTTATGGTACATAACATTGATTACCTCACGTCTATGGACAGAGGATTCGATATGCGCCACTTAATGGTCATACAGCCCAAAGTTCCAGGGGACGAAGCAGAAGTCTATTACGAGCGATTTCGCCAAAAGGCAGAGCAACTCCCAGGAGTTGTCGGATTGGCCGCTGTGAATAACATCCCGGTATTGTGGTCGGCAGGCATGCAAAAGCTGACCAATTCAGAGACTATAATATGGCATTACAAAGTGCGTGGCGACTTTCTAAAAACACTCGGCATAGACCTGATCTCAGGAAAGAATCTGGACCCAAACGGCCCGACCAACGAGGTTTTGGTCAACGAACACCTCGCAAAGCGATTTGAATGGACGCACGCATCTGGTCAGACATTTCCATTTCAAGTGGGACAGGTTGAGCATCCCCAGGTAGTAGGCGTCATCCCCGACTTTTATTTTCAAAATATTTTGCCCCCTATGGGACCAATGGTCATTCACAAAGATCCCGAAACCGCGATTCGGGCTATTCTGGTGCGCCTCCAACCGGACATGGCAACGGAAACCGAAACAATATTGAAGCAAATCTGGTCCGAAGTCGCGCCAGGTATTACACCCCAGTTCGGCCTTTTGCAGGATGACCTTGTAAATTCCATTCGAGATCCCCGAAAAATGTATCAATCCATCGGCTATACGGCTTCGCTCATGGCGATTATTGTCGCCTGTGTGGGATTGATCGGGCTTGCCATGCACATGCTGTCCCGCCGCACAAAAGAAGTTGGCGTTCGCAAAGTTCTGGGAGCTTCCGCACACGCCCTCTTTGTCTTGCTATCCTTGCCCATAGTCCGTCTTGCTGTCATTGGGTGTATCATTGGAACCTCCATGTCCTTTTTTGCGATGCGTGCGTACTTGCAACGCTTTCCATTTCAAACACCACTGGAGCCAATGCACTTTGCGGGACCAGCGATAGGCTGTATCGTCCTGGCACTTGTGGCAATTTCATATCACACCACACGCATTGTGCGAACAGACCCCGTGAAAGAATTGCGAGATGAGTGAAACTGGGGGTTTAAAATCATGATCAAAAATTATCTGACCGTTGCCATTCGCAACATCGCCAGAAACAAAACATTCTCTGCCATCAACATCCTCGGTCTCGCCATTGGCATGGCCTGTTGCATCCTCATCCTGCTCTATGTGCAAGATGAACTGAGCTATGACCAGCACCACGAAAACGCGCACCGAATCTATCGGCTCGCTGAAGAAGCACATATAGCAGGACAAATGTATCGAATTGCAATTACTTCATTCCCAATGGGACCGGCTCTCGTTCAAGATTATCCCACCGTCGTAGATGCCGTCCGATTTTACAAAAATGATGAAAAAACGCCTGTTGCAAACCAGCAGAATCAATTCTCTGAGAAAGGCGTCTTATTCACCGAGGCAAGTGTCTTTCAGGTCTTTGATTTTCCACTCAGTAAGGGAGACCCCAGGACAGCACTCCAAGAACCCCATTCTATTGTCCTGACAGAAGAAATGGCTCGGAAATATTTCGGTGACCAGGATCCGATGGGGCAGACCCTTTCGGTAGGCGAGGCGGAGTGTAAAATTACTGGCATTTTAGAAAACCACACCCACAATACCCATTTACAGTTCAATTTTCTGGTCTCATCTCTGAGGCGTAGCGATTGGGTCGATCACAGCTATTATACCTATCTGCTCTTACAAGACACCCATGCTGCGGACGAGTTAGAAACAGAGTTACCCAATTTTATCGAAAGACACATAGGGGAACAACTCAACGCATCAGGGATCCAACTCAAGCCTTTTCTACAGCCATTAACCGATATTCATTTGCGTTCCCACCTGGAATCTGAAATAAGTCCCAACGGCGATATTCGGTATGTCTATCTCTTCCTGAGCATTGCTCTTTTCGTACTCATACTCGCCTGTATCAACTTTATGAACCTCTCCACGGCTCGCTCTGCGACGCGATCAAAAGAAATCGGCATGCGAAAAGTCGTTGGCGCAAACCGATCACAGCTAATCCGTCAGTTTATGGGCGAATCCATATTGCTGGCTTTGATGGCACTATTTCTGGCCGTTGTTCTATCTGAAGTCTCACTCCCCACGTTCAACGCCTTTATCCAGCGCGAATTGGTATTGGATTACGCGGGCAATTGGCAGGTCGTATTAGCCCTGATCAGTGTTGCCTTATTTGCAGGGATGCTCTCGGGAATCTATCCCGCCTTTTTTCTCTCGGCTTTTCAGCCAGTAGAGGTCTTAAAAAGCACGCTACGGCGAGGATTGAAGACCTCCAGTTCCCGCAAAACCCTCGTCGTATTTCAGTTTGTCATTTCGATCATTCTCATCATTGGGACAGTTGTCGTTTACCATCAATCGGATTACATCAGAAACAAAAAACTCGGTTTCAATAAAGAACAAGTGGTGGTCATGCCGATTGATAGACAATTGGCGGAGCGATATAAACCCACAGTATCAGCGCATACATCAGTATTAAATGTGTCGGCGTCTTCTACCGTACCAGGCCGAGAGCTTGCCGCCCATCTTTTCCGCCCTTCCCTGGATCCCGCACACAAAGATGCTTTACTGATAAACGTGATGTATGTAGATCACGAGTTTATTCAGACTTATGGTATTGGAGTTTTAGAGGGCCGCGCCTTTTCAGAGGATATTAGAAGTGATCGAAATGGCGCATTTATCCTCAATGAAGCTGCTGTGCGAAAATTTGGATGGACTTCCCTCGCCAATAGAAGACTTGAACGGGTCTATCCAAAAGGGAATAAGTTGAATGTGGAGATTCAGGGAGATGTGGTGGGCGTTGTGAAGGACTTTCACTATCAGTCCCTGCACCATGAAATTGAACCGCTTGTGCTCATGATGGGAGGAAGTTGGATAGAGTATCTTTCCATCCGGATCCGCTCGGACGATATTGCTGCCACACTGGACTTTCTAAAAACCCAGTGGCACGAGGTCGTATCGGACAGGCCATTCGACTATTTCTTTCTCGACGACGACTACGACAAACTCTATCGCACAGAAGAACAAATAGGCACACTCTTTGGACTCTTCTCCATCCTCGCCATCTTTGTCGCAAGCCTCGGACTGTTCGGCCTCGCCTCCTTCACCGCACAACAACGCATCAAAGAAATCGGCATCCGAAAAGTATTGGGCGCATCCGTTTCCAACCTCGTGCTCATGTTGTCAAAAGAGTTCGCCCTGCTTGTCGGCATTGCCAACCTCATCGCCTGGCCAATTGCCTATTACGCGATGAACAGGTGGCTACAGGATTTCGCCTATCGCATTGACCTGGAAATATGGGCGTTTGTTCTGAGTGGTCTTCTGGCGTTGCTCATCGCATTGACCACAGTGAGTTATCAAGCGTGGAAAGTTGCCCGCACCAATCCCGTGGATGCCCTGCGATATGAATAAGCTACGTCAGGTGTGACTTTATCAACTGATATGGGAAACCGATGGTCTAAGACCAAACATAACTTGCAGCTTTAAAAAAAAAGGCTATATTCACCACAATGACTGCACATTTTCTGAGTGGAGAAAAAGCAATGCCAAAAGTAGAACTGGAATACCTGGGTGATGATCTTGTCATCTCTAAACAAACCGCAGAGCAAGAATTGGGACTCCACCCAGGAGATCGTATTGAAATCAGACCCAAAGCCGATTTTGAACCTGAAGTACAATCCTTCGAAAAATCCAGGCTTCTCACTGAATCTCTCGAAAACCTCCGAAAAGCTTTCAAACCCTCGGATCTGGACGATTGGGAGACTCAAAGAAATCATCTGTGGTCAAAATGGCAACTTCCCACATGATAGTTGATACCGATATCATCATTGACTTCTTAAGACGCCAGTCAGAAGTCTTGCTCCAGGTTGCAAGCCAATATCACTGCTATATAACAGCCATCTCGCTCTTTGAATTGCAGATCGGGGCAATCCGATCAGAACAACAAAAACAGCGATTTTCTCAAGCACTCTCGCATTTTTCTATTCTACCATTCGACGCCAACGCTGCGCACCATGCATCGACACTTGGTCGTCAGCTTCAGCAATCAGGCCAAATGATTGGCCTGCCCGATACAATGATTGCAGGTATTTGCCTCTCCCAAGACCTTCCACTGCTCACCCGCAACACCCGACACTATACAAGAGTAGCTGGCCTTCAGATTTTCACGCCAGACAATTTGCCCCTCACCTGAGCATACTAAAAATACCATTGGTTCTACGGCTAATACAACAGGCACATTGTTTTTATTTTCATGTGCCTGTGTTCATTTTCGGACACTACTGTATCAAAATCGGACACTTACTAAACTATGCTCATGAAACAAATTTTCATAACCCCTTGTAAAACATAGAAAAGAAGTTTTTGGCACAAAAATTGCTTATTATTTTCATACGTTCACGCTACCTGATAGATGAATGGCTGACTGTAAAATAACTGGACGGAACAAGGGATCGCGATGGTGAAAGGAAAGAGTTTTGAGAACTCGAGATGGGCAGGAATAATATGAAGGAGATCAATCGAAATCTTCAAAAGATTCGTCAAAATCATCTGATATTTTAACAAGCCCCTTTCCGCTGCCGAATTTTGGAACGGGTTGTGTGGGCGAGATTGCCCCTTGATCAATCAGTGTCCATGCCTCATCGCTCGCCTTGTCCCACTGGTCTAATTCAGACTTGAGTTCAGGCGTCATATCCACCGGACGAATGAGAATATCTACATAGATACCATTGGGCAAAGGAGTATTGCTCTGGGGCACAACCACACCGTCTTTGATAATCCCTGGGATTGTCCAACGCTCGGTTTTCATAAAAAAGTCTCCAACACGCAATGCGAATTTCTTTTTGATTCTCGTGATTTTAAATATCGTGAATTTCCAGTAGTTTTGCAATTCTGTATTTACAGGAGATGTAAAATGTTCAGAGCCAGTGCTGAAATATCTTTATTCAGCAGCTACCTGAAAACGGCGATCCGCAACCTCGCCAGGCACCGCATCTACTCCGCCATCAACATCATCGGCATTGCCATCGGTCTCGCCTTCTGCATCCTCACCTACCTCTTTGTCCAAAACGAATGGACCTATGACACCTTTCACAAAAACGCAGACCGCATCTATCGGGTTTATATAAAACATATAAAAGGACAAAACGAGCGCGTTCACGGTGTAACACCCGGTCCCCTCGGACCCGCAATAGCAGAAGCATTCCCCGACATGCAAACGGTTCGTTTCACATCTCGCACAGGGAAAATTGGCACAGAAAATCGCGCTTTTCGGGCACAGTTGGGATTTACCGATCCCAACTTCCTCGACATTTTTTCTTTTCCAATCCTTCAAGGCGATCCATCTTTTCAAGACAAATACTCCGCACTCATAACAGAAAAAACCGCGCAAAAATATTTCGACAAAGCCAACCCCATCGGAGCAGTACTTCCCATTGAATACAAAAATGAAATCCAGGATTACACCATCGCGGGCATTGTGAAAAACGCGCCCAAAAACTCCACAATTCAATTTGACGTACTACTACCCTTTGAACAAAGCAAGGTCGAAGACAGATGGAGTTACTACAGCATATTTACTTTCATGATGCTCCCCCCGAACATATCTCCAAACAGTCTCGAACAACAATTTCCCAAATGGACCAAAAACTGGTGGGATGAAAAGCGCGAAAACCAGATCAAACTTCAGCCACTCACCAAAATGCACTTCGATCAGACCATGTACGTAAGCCATCGCAGCAATCCAGTTTATTCATACATCTTATCGGGCATTGCAATCCTCGTCCTGTTTATCGCCTGCGTCAACTTCACAACCTTAACCCTCGGACGACAGGCAATGCGAGCGCGAGAAATCGGCTTGCGAAAAGTCGTTGGCGCAAAACGCTCACAAATCGCAAACCAATTTATCGGAGAATCCCTCTTACTCATCCTTATCGCGCTCACAGCCAGCATTGCCATCGCAGAACTCGCATTGCCAACATTCAACGACCTATCCGGGAAATCCCTATCCTTGACCGACGGCCTCAACACCACAACCCTCGCCTTTCTCATTCTGCTGGTCAGCCTCGTTGGCATCACAGCAGGGGGCTATCCCGCCCTGATCCTATCCCGATTGCAACCAACCCAAATCATCGCGAGCAGATTGCAAATCAAAACGGGCAATCGTTTTGGCAACGTATTGATCGTTTTTCAGTTCGCCCTATCCATATTTTTAATCATCACCACCTTGATGATGAGCAAACAACTCACCTTTTTGAGAACCCAATCCCTGGGATATCAAACCGAACACGTTATCGCCATTCAGACCCATGACCTGCGAAAAGAAAACAAAACCTTACCAACTGTTTTTCGGGATGAACTGCTGTCTCATCCCTCAGTGATCAGCACGACATGGCTTAACCATTCACTAAACAACGACATGCGTGTGTCAACCTATGTAACATATCGTGGAGAGCCTGAGCAACCCGTTGAAGGTATTAGTATTGACTACGACCTGTTCAAAACGCTCGACATGACACTCGTTGCAGGTCGAGAATACAACAGAGACTTTCCAACCGATGCCAAAGAATCAATCCTTGTCAACGAGGCACTCGTCCAAAAATTCGGCATAGAAGACCCCGTTGGCAAAACAATCACATACAGCGACTCAAAAGAAAGAACCATCATCGGCATTGCTCAAAATTTCCATTTTCGCTCCCTGCATCACAAAATTGAACCCGCTGTTCTACCACTCAGCACATACACCGGACGCTTGTTGGTTCGTATTCACTCCGAAAATGTACCCGGCACTATTGCATTTATCAAAGAACAATGGGCTGAAGTCGCACCCAACCAGATATTCAACTTCTCATTCATTGATGAAGACCTGGACAAACAATATAAAAAAGAAGAACGCTGGAATCTCATGATCCAATACGCCACAGGATTCGCCATATTCATCGCAGCTCTCGGCGCATTCGGACTGGCTGCACTCGCCACAACCAGACGCACCAAAGAAATCGGCATTCGCAAAGTCCTGGGCGCATCCCAGGCACAAATCCTATCCCTGCTCTCACGAGAATTTGTCCTCTACATCGCCCTATCAAGCCTCATCGCATTCCCCATCGCCTATTATGCAACAAACCAATGGTTACAAACCTTCGCCTACCGCACCGAATTGGGTATTGGCACCTTTATACTCGGCAGCGCAGCCATGTTCCTCGTCGTACTCACAACCGTCACCACCCAGACCCTCAAAGCCGCACGCGCAAACCCGGCGGATGCATTGCGAGATGAATAGGGAACAATGATAGGGAGCTTCTCATGATCAAAAATTATCTAACCGTTGCGATCCGCAATCTGATGCGGCACAAATTGTACACAGCCATCAATGTACTGGGCCTCGCCATCGGCCTGGCGTGTGGCATCTTGATCCTGTTGTATATCCAACAAGAGTTTGTAGTAAATCGCTCCCACTCCCTGGGCGACCGCATTTACAAAGTGATTAGGGAACAACGCGGCAGTACACAAACAACATACGCAGAAGGCACATCAGGCGCACTCGGTCCTGTATTGGAAGAAACATTTCCCGAAGTAGAAACAACCGTGCGTATCTGGCAGTGGCTTGTGTCTGCACAATACGGCGAACACAAGAATCAATATACCCTTGCGCTGGTAGATGACAACTTTTTGGACGTATTCGATTTTCCCCTCATAAAAGGCGACCCAGAAACCGCGTTTCGCCTGCCCTACTCTGTGGTCATTACCGACGACATGGCGCAACACCTATTTGGCGATGCTGACCCGATGGGCCAAACAGTTTCAGTTGACAATCGCTATATGCCGGGCGAGTACACAGTTACCGGCATTGTAAAGGCACCACAACTCTCATCAGAGCTTTATTTTCACTTGCTCACAGCCACAATACCCTCCGCGGGAAGAACACCAGAGCTGTGGAAAATGTGGCTACCCGGGCAATCCTGGCGGCCGGTAAACACATACGTACTATTAAAAGCGGGACAAAACGCAGAAACTCTAAAAACAAAAATGCAGTCGCTGATCGTGCAGTATATGGGGGATGACGTTGCGGCAAAAAACACCTATCATCTACAGCCCCTGCATCGCGTGTACCTGTATGGCGAATCCGATTTTAACCCAACTGCCGACAGCCCCATGCAACAAATTTACATGCTAACGGCTATCGGGCTGATCGTGGTGGTCATTGCAGGCGTGAATTTTACAAACCTGGCAACTGCACGCGCTGTCACCCGCAAACGCGAAGTCGGCGTGCGAAAAGTCGTGGGCGCGCATCGCCCACAACTAATGGTTCAGTTCTTGACTGAATCTCTGATTTTAACCTGCGCTGCCCTGCTGATTGCCCTTGCACTGGTCGAGATATTCTTGCCCTTATTCAACCAATTTGTGCGCGGAGATCTACACCTCAACATGGCTACAGCGATAGCAGGTACGCCAGCGGCACTGGCATTCACATTGTTGGTCGGATTGCTGGCGGGATGGTATCCAGCGTTATTTCTCTCCTCTGTTAGCCCGGTCACAGTGCTAAAAAGTAAGTCGTCTTCCTCATCGGGTTCTACAGGGCTGAAGAAAGGACTCGTGATTTTTCAGTTCGGCATGTCCATTTTGCTGGTGATCTGCACCCTCGTAGTCTATCAGCAACTGCGATTTATAGAAACCAAAGATATGGGTTTTGCACGCGATCACATTGTGAGTTTACCCATCTTTGCTCACGGTCGTGATCACGAACCCTTCCCCCATAAACGCCTTTCGGCACGCCACCAGATGGTCAAACAGGTCTTTCTCGAACACCCCAATATCCTCAGCGCATCGGCTCTGCGTTTCGACATCACGGGATACAGTGGGCGACTGCGACTGGTCTGGCCCGAGGGGGACCGCACAAAAGAACGGACATTTCGCATAAGCGAAGTTGACGACTCATTTTTTGAAACATTTAAAATCCCCGTGCTTCGCGGTCGCACCTTTTCAGCCGATGTTGCCAGCGATGCATTTCAAGCGATTATTTTGAACGAAACAGCCGTGCGCCTGATCGGATGGGAAGAAAATCCGATTGGCAAGCAGATTCTGTTGCCAGCATATGGAAACCGCTCCCTGACAGTAATAGGCGTCGTAAAAGACTACCACAGCTTGACGCTGCGAGAAGAAATCGCACCCATGGGATTTATAGGCGATTGGAGGCTGTTTGTTTCACTGGTCCTGCGCATCCGACCAGAAAACACCGCGCAAACCCTGTCCTTTCTCGAAACACAGTGGAAACGCTTTGTGTCAGACGCACCCTTTGAATATCACTTCCTGGATGAGATGATAGATTGGATCTATTTCAATGAGCAACTCACTGGCAAAATGCTCGGCGTGTTTTCACTACTGGCAATTTTTGTCGCGTGTTTGGGACTGTTCGGACTGGCGGTATTCATGGTTCAATCTCGCACCAAAGAAATCGGCGTGCGGAAAGTCCTGGGCGCATCCACACCGCATCTGGTCCTGCTACTCTCCCGCGAATTTATAGTGCTCATACTGCTCGCCAATCTCACCGCCTGGCCAATCGCTTACTATCTCATGCGCAACTGGCTCTCCGGATTTGCCTATCAGACGGACCTGAATGCATTGCCATTTGTTGCAAGCGCGATAATAGCTCTCATCATCGCCTTTGGCACCGTGAGCATGCAGGCCATTCGCGCAGCGCGATCCAATCCCATTGACGCCTTGCGATATGAGTAAGTCATATAACCTCTTGTTTTTTCGTCTAAATTACGGATATTTGTAAACGCGGATCCAGTGATCTCGAATGGACATCTGAGAAGTTGCACAATATGGAGGCATGAGATGAATATTCCGACAATTGACATGCCGCAGGCTGAGCGCGTGGAAGTAAGCGAGGATACGCTGACGGCGGTACTCTCCGATGGACGAACCATCTCTGTGCCTCTGAAGTGGTATCCCAGACTCGCACATGCCACCGCCAAAGAAAGACGCAACTGGCGATGTACCGGGGGAGGCATCCAATGGCCCGACCTGAACGAAAACCTCAGTGTTGAGACTCTGTTTACAGGCCGTCCCACAGAAGAAAAGCAGAAGTCCGACAAAACAAAGCCGCCAGTTCTGGACGAGTCTGCATTGGTGGAAGGACGACTGATGGAAGTGAACTGGGCTTGCGGGACAGCGGAACTGCACTTCATTCCACAAAGAGTCGTACCATTGCGTTTCGATCCAGCACTAAACGACGACATGCGTCGGCTGGCGACACAATATGTGGAGATCAGAGGCCGTGGTCGCTTCAAAGACAATGACGAATGGGATGTTATTTACGTAGAGCAGATAACCAGCACGCGATCATGGTCAGAGCCATTTGACCTCGACGCATTTCGCAACGATCCCAATCCGAAGATTTTTGATCCCGAAAAGGTCGTTACCGTCAGTGAACCTTTCGACGTAGATGAGTTCATCCGCGTCATACACGAAGGCCGAGATGTTGAGTGAAAGGAATCTTCAAGTTGGTAATCCTGGATACCAATATCGTTTCATACATCTTCAATAAAGATACCAGGGCACTGTATTACCAGAACCAGATTCAAGGCCAACGCGTGCTTATCTCATTCCAGACATTGGAAGAGCTTTGGTACGGAGCGTACACAAAAGGTTGGGGTGACAGACGAAAGAACGAACTCGCCCATTATCTCGAACAGTACGAAATTATTTGGCCCAGCTCTGAACTGGTGACCACATGTGCCCGCTTGCGTAGCGAGCGAAAGGCTGCAGGGCGAGAAATGCGGGAATCAGATGCATGGATCGCTGCAACCGCGATTATGCTGGGCTGCGCCCTTGCATCCCACGATCACGACTTCTCCGACATTCCCGACCTGGAACTCATCCAGGCACCGGCACCACAACCAGATCAGTTACAGGAATAACGAATTATGAAACTACATGTCGATAAGGAAGCCAACGCACTCTATCTGCGCCTTGACGACTCTGCTATCGTTGAATCAGAAGAGGTTTCGCCGGGTATGGTGCTTGATTACAATGCATCAAATGAAGTAGTAGGTGTATCTATGAATCAGTTTGCGATTTATGCTTTTGCACGTGAAATAGCCAAACTCGAAACCACAGCCTTTTTTCAAAATCAATATGCGGGCAAAAACAAACGAGAAATTCTGGAAGCATTTGACTCTGTTATGAGCAAACAAATCCCTGCCCAAACACCTCCTGATTGGGACCAATTGGATAGATGAGTGAGCCAATTTTGCATCCACCCATCAGCTACACCTCGGAAACCACACCGGGATACCGATTTTGAATCCACCAATCCGCATGTGGCATTCCGCTCGCGCGCATTTTTCTTACCAGCAAATCGATATCTATCAGCACACGGCGTAACTCAATACGAAGGCTCTTATTCTCCCAGGCAATAACGCCATATTCTGCCCAGGGAGGATATCCCCTATCGTGTGACTCATCCAATGAACCTCGGAGAACCCGGCGTATCCGATCCTGTGCGGGAACAGGCGCACCAACACTCCCGGGATTGATGATCGTGCTATCTGCATAATAACGAACCATCTGTGTATGCGTATGTCCCCCAGCCAACACCATCGCGTGATAACCAGACAGCATGCGCTCCATCTCTTCATCTGGCGTGTGAGAAGCGATGGCATCTTCATTAGATCGTGGAGAACCGTGATAGCAAAGAAGATTGGTAGTCGCATCCAGAGGTATTTCGACCGTTGCCTGGAACGTCCGCATGTAGTCAAGATCGTCAGTTGAAAGCTTACGGACATCCCAGAATCGAACTTCATTCCCTCGCCTGGCATTCTCGCCCTTTCCCCTACCAGGACGTGGATCAAGACACCACACGTCCATATTCCCCATAACAACAGAACCATTCAGAGATTTCAACTGAGCAATAACCTCACATGGTTGGGGACCATCAGAGACGGTATCCCCCAGACACACAAAGTGATCAACAGATTCTGTTTTGAGATCGTTCAAAACAGCTTCTAAAGCCACTGCATTTCCGTGAATATCAGAGATGATGGCGATTCGCATATTTATACCTCCTTATCGTGAGAGAGCTTCAAAGGAATTTTTGAGTATAATATACTTTATATTCAAAAACGCCATTGCAAGCCCCTGTTTTTTCGGGTAAATTGCAGATATTTGTAAATGCAGCGAGGACATAGGCACAGTGCACTGTCTACCGCACGTAGAAAAACGCGGAGATAGTGATCTCGAATGGACTTCTGAGAAGTTGTACAATAATGGAGGCCTGAGATGAATATTCCGACAATTGATATGCCGCAGGCTGAGCGTGTGGAAGTGACAGAAGATACGCTAACAGCAACGCTCTCTGATGGGCGAACCATCTCTGTGCCTCTGAAGTGGTATCCCAGGCTCGCACACGCCACCGCCAAAGAAAGACGCAACTGGCGATGTACCGGGGGAGGCATCCAATGGCCCGACCTGAACGAAAACCTCAGTGTTGAGACTCTGTTTACAGGCCGTCCCACAGAAGAAAAGCAGAAGTCCGACAAAACAAAGCCGCCAGTTCTGGACGAGTCTGCATTGGTGGAAGGACGACTTATGGCGGTGAACTGGGCTTATGGCACAGCAGAGTTGCATTACATCCCGCAAAGAGTCGTGCCGTTGCGTTTCGATCCGGCACTAAACGACGACATGCGTCGGCTGGCGACACAATATGTGGAGATCAGAGGCCGTGGTCGCTTCAAAGACAATGACGAATGGGATATTATTTACGTAGAGCAGATAACCGGCACGCGATCATGGTCCGAGCCATTTGACCTCGACGCATTTCGCAACGATCCCAATCCGAAGATTTTCGATCCTGAAAAAGTCGTCGCCATTGACTTGACAGAAGAAGAGTGGGAGGCTTTCCATCGTGTGATATGTGAAGGACGGAATATAAGACACCAGTAGGACTCGGACACTTACTTTTCTAACTTTACAAATTCAGCAAACCCCATCTTCTTTCCAGTCAGCGAAAGAATAACCGTTTCATGACACACAACAACAACACGCTGGAAGGTCTGGTATTGTTCCAATACCCGACCAACACGACCACGCACACTGGACATTGGCTCCCAATCTCTCGCCTCTCCTATAGGCCACTCACCTCCCAACTCATGCATTTCTGCCTCTGTTTCTCCCACAAGCGCCATTGAATCGCGCCATCCGCAAATCCATTCGTGCAGATCAAACTCGACTCGAAGTGGAAGATCGAGTATTCGGCTGAGTATAGCAGCCGATTGGAGTGCCCGTGACATTGGGGACGAGATAATGAGCTGAGGATCTTCCGTTGACAGGGACTTTGAAGCATTCTCAATCTGACCGATCCCCTTTTCAGTCAACGGAATGATATGCGCTGACCAACCTCTTTCTGCGCCTTTGAGATTTCCACCAGCAGCTAAATCCAGCCTGGATTCTCCATGTCGAATAAGATAGAAAGTAGTCATTCCTTGATCTCCATCAATATATTGAAATCGCCATCCTCGCTCTAAAAGCCCCGTATCCATCCCGTCTGTTGAACCGTTCATCAGCCTGTTTTAACCGCTTATCATCTTTTGCTTCTCAGAACGCGATTCCTGCCTACCTTTTGACTGATCACAAAAGAGAAGTACTCACCATCAAAAGGAGGATGTCATGTCAAAATGGAAACACATCATATTGCAAATGAGTGCGATCTGCCTTGCACTCTTAACACCGATTCCCACATCTGCTCAGACAGATAATGTACAACCTTTCAAAGTACAAATAACGGGATCCGGGCATCCGATGATCTTAATTCCCGGTCTAAGTAGCTCTGGAGACGTCTGGCGCGAAACAGTCAGCCGATACCAGAACAGCTTTGAATGCCATGTCTTTACACTCGCGGGATTTGCCGGACAGCCCTCCGTGCAAACAGACCACTATTTGCAAACCATGAGAGACGCGCTTATTGCATATATCCAGGAAAACGAACTTAAAAAACCAATCCTTGCAGGACACAGTTTGGGTGGTTTTCTATCATTGTGGGTTGCAGCAAGCATACCCGAAAGCGCAGGACCGCTTATTATAGTCGATGCAGTACCCTTTTTACCCGCACTACAAAACCCGGCAGCAACAGTTGAATTTATGCGTGTGCCAGCAGAACAAACACGCGCCTGGATACGCTCTCAAACACCTGAACAAAGAGAAAAAGCAACGCCATCTATGCTCAAAATGATGATCACAGACCCCGCAAAAATAGATACGGCTGTCGTATGGAGTCTATCTTCGGACCCAAACACAGTTGCACAAGCAATGTACGAAATATTTTTGACAGACTTGCGAACCGAAATAAAAAAAATACAAACCCCTGTCCTGGTATTGGGAGCCTGGATTTCGGGTCAATCTCAGGGCGCAACGCGAGAAAGCTCACTATCTGCGTATCAAAAACAGTACAATCATGTTGAGAATTGCGAAATATGGATGACGGACACCGGCAAACATTTTATTATGTGGGACGACCCAGAGGGTTACTTTGCGACCATTGATGCGTTCCTCTCTCGCAAGACGACCGCACCCCAGACGCCCAGATGAGCACAACATGTCTGAGATCAAAAACCACAGCAAAGCGTATTGGACCTGTCAGATTTTGGGATGGGGAATATACGGCCTGCTCAACACATTTTTTTTGTCTGCTTTTCAGACCATTACGGCACAAAATTTGGGCATCACCGTTTTTGGATCTGTACAACTTTTATTGTGGACACACCTGCTCAGAACCATATTCAAAAAGCGGCATTGGATCACACTGTCTTTGTGGAAACTCTTTATCAGAGTATTGATAGCCGACCTTGTCATTGCGATTATCAGCCAGAGCATTCAGATCTTTGGTTATCTTTATATAGACGAGACGCTTACGATTGAACAATTCCGTTGGAAATTGTATGGCATCCAAATACTCAACACGAACTTTATCCTCTGGATATGGTCGCTGTTATATGTCGTATTCTCCATGTTTGACATAACCAAACGCGGAGAACGCGAAAAATGGGAATTGCAAACAGCGGTTCAAGAAGCCGAATTGATGGCACTAAAAGCCCAGATAAATCCCCATTTTCTTTTTAACAGCCTCAACAATATCCGCGCTCTGGTCATCGAAAACCCCGCACGAGCACGCGACATGATCTCAAAACTGTCTGAGCTATTTCGATACGCGCTACAGGTCAGCAGCACCAGAAGTGTGCTGTTGAAAGAGGAATTGGCAATTGTGAAAAACTATCTCCAACTCGAAGCCACCCAGTTGGAAGACAGGTTGCGTTATCAATTTGACATCGCACCGGAAACACGACAAGTCGAAATTCCCCCGATGACCATACAGACTCTGGTCGAAAATGCCATCCGGCACGGCATTGCACAGCATCCAGATGGTGGCGAAATCTCTATTCGGACAACCCTTCAGCAAACTGTGATGGCGGTCTGCATTGTAAATACCGGTCAAATGAAAAACAACGCAACACCTGACGGCATAGGCCTGCAAAACACCAGAGAACGTCTGCGCCTTTTATTTGGGGAAGCCGCGCAATTGACAGTTGAAAATACGTCTCAAAATCAGGTCTGTGCAAAATTTCAGGTACCGCTCACTGGACAACCGATATGAATGCATTGATCGTCGATGATTCCCGACTTGCCCGTCAGGAATTAAAACACTTACTCAAAGCCTTTGAGGCCATCACCGTAGCAGGTGAAGCCGCAAATGCAGATACGGCACGGCAACAACTCAAAAGACTATCTGTCGATGTGATCTTCCTCGATATTCAGATGCCCGGACAAGACGGTTTTGAATTGCTTGAAACCCTTGACCAGGTACCACAGGTAATCTTTACAACCGCTTATGACGAATATGCCATTCGGGCATTTGAAGTAAATGCCCTCGACTACTTGCTAAAACCCATTCAACCTGAACGCCTTGCAAGCGCGATTGAAAAACTACAAGCCCAAACCCTTTCTCCCGATGAAGCTGTTGCACCGGCATTGACAGATTCGAGTCGCGTCTTTGTGAAAGACGGTGATCAGTGCTGGTTTATCACACTCTCAGACATTCAATTGTTCGAAGTCTCTGGCAATTACACGCGGGTCTATTTTCAAAAATTCAAACCCCTTATTCCGCGCACCCTCAACCACCTTGAAGAGCGTCTGGACAAACGCATATTTTTTCGTGTCAATCGCCAACAAATTATCAATTTGCAGTATATCGAAAAAATTGAGCCCTATTTTCAAGGCAGTCTAAAAGTGTTATTGAAAGGGGGCTACGAAATTGAAATTTCCCGACGTCAGGCACAAAAATTCCGAGAACGCATGAGTCTTTAATCCGCATGATCCAGCGCACGACCAAAGGGGCACTGATGAAATTTAAAGCAGTAATTTTCGACTTGTTTGGGACTCTGGTTGATAATTTTAGCAAAAAAGAGCACGACAAAATACATGCATTGATGGCCGAAACGTTGTCGATGCCGTATGAAGCGTTTAGACAAGCATTCGGCTCTTCTTATTCTGACCGATGCATTGGGAAATTTAGATCAATAGAAGAGACTATCGCTTTATGTTGCGCTCAAATTGGTCTATCTCCCGGTGATTGCAAAATTAACACTGCCGCGCAATATCGATACGACTTCACAATGAGAACACTCAAACCAAAAGATGAAGTCCTGCTTACGCTTCAAAACCTGAAAAATGATGGCTATAAAATTGGACTCATAACAAACTGCGGTCCAGATGTCCCTCTACTCTGGCACACTTCCCCTTTATCAGAGCATATCGATTTACCGCTCTTTTCTTGCACGGAAAAAATACAAAAGCCCGCTATTAAAATCTATAAACGGGCGCATGAACAGTTGGGACTTCCGTCAAATGTCTGTGTTTATGTGGGCGATGGTAGCAACCAGGAAATGACCGGTGCGAAAGAAATAGGTTTCTTACCCGTGCTAAAGCAAGTCGATTTAGAAGATGTATATGACGACGCAAGACCAGACATAATTGGCTGGCAGGGGTTATCAATTACTGAAATTGAGGAACTGCCTGAATTACTTGAGCACATCAATCGCTCGGGTCTGAAGTGAAAGAACTAAACAGCAACGACTCGCTGTTGTCCCTGTCTATCTTTTGAGGGAATAATGCGGATCTCAATATCGCGATTTAGCCGATTGAGAAATGTCATTAATCGCGCAACGCTGTAATGATTAAAATTCCCATTCTTTAACCGGGATATTTCAGGTTGTTTCACACCTAAAATGTCCGCTGCCTCCGTCTGCGTCAGCTTCCGCTCTTCTATAATCTGAAACACTTCAAATCCAAGAGTTGCCTTGACAAATAATTCCTCCGCATCTGGCAAGTCCAGATCCCTGAACACATTGCCCGAACTCTTTTCAAATTTAATTTTCTTGCTCATAAATCGCCTCCAATTCCAGTGCCAATCTCAAACGTCTCTTGATAAGGACTACATCCCTCTTGGAAGTTTTAATTCCACGCCTTGATTTTTTTTGAAAACAATGCAGTATATAAACCCTCTCTCCAATCTTTACCGCATACACGGCGCGGTAAGTATCCGTTCTATAATCCGCCCGTATCTCAAAAACTCCTGAACCTACACCCTTGAATGGTTTCGCTGCCGGAGACATGCTTCCCGCTTGTGCAATAAATAGAGCGTCACCTATATCCTTTTGAACGGACTCCGGAAATTCCTTCAACTTGGTCTTAGAATCCCCGATCCATATGGTTTCTTTTAGGTTTAATCTGTTGTAATTCATAAAAGATTATAGCCAACTGGATATACATTGTCAAATATCTTAAGTGTTCATTTTCGGACACTACTGTATCAAAAACGGACACTTATTGAACGGCACTCATGGCACAAATTTCATAACTACTTGTAAAACATAGAGAAGAATATTTTGGCACGGGAATTGCTTGCTATTTTTTATAGATTCACGTTACCTGTATGGTGCAAGTCCTATCCCTGCACAGGAGAAACTAAAATGTTCAGAGCACATGCTGGAATGTCTTTATTTTATAGCTACCTGAAAACAGCAATCCGCAACCTCGCCAGGCACCGCATCTACTCGGCCATCAACATCATTGGCCTCGCCATCGCCATCGCATTCCCCATCGCCTATTACGCGACCAATCAATGGTTACAAACCTTCGCCTACCGCACCGAATTGGGTATTGGTATATTCTTACTCGGCAGCATAGCCATGTTCCTCGTCGTACTCACAACCATCACCGCCCAGACCCTCAAAGTAGCCCGCGCAAACCCGGCGGATGCTTTGAGAGATGAATAGGAAATAACGACAGGGGGTCGATATGTTTCGCAGCTATCTCATAACTACCGTTCGCACCTTGCTGAAAAACAGAGGCTTGACAGCGATTAATATCCTGGGCCTGGCAATTGGAATGGCGTCTGTAATTTTGATCATCCTCTACATTCAGTACGAACTGAGCTATGACCGACACCATGCCCATGCGAACCGCATCTACGGCGTTTTTCGCGTCATGTCAATGGAAAATACCACATCGGTCAATCCGCGTGCATCTGGCGCACTGGCACCAGCACTAAAGCGCGATTTCCCCGAAGTGCAGGAAGCCATCCGCGTACAACGGCTCGACGCTTGGGTGCAAACCCAAACCCGCTTTTTTCAGCAAGACATGTGTGTGGCAGACCCAGAGATTTTCAATGTGTTCACCATTCCATTTATAAGCGGCGATCCGAACACGGCATTGACGCAGTCTGGCTCAATGGTGCTGACAGAATCCATGGCGCGCAAATTCTTTCAGAACCAGAATCCAATAGGAAAAGCCCTGCAAGTAGATCACCAGGAACTGAGCGGCACCTACTTTGTAACGGGTATTGTGCGCGACTTTCCACCCAATTCGACCTTTTATTTTGATTGCCTGACCGCCACGCCAAAGGGCAACACGGCAGACATGTGGTCTATCTGGCAGCCCACGGGTGTTTTTCGTCCCTTTTTCACATATCTCCTGTTGCCCGAAGGATACGACCACCGCGCACTACAGCAAAAACTACCCGATTTGATAGCGCGATACATGGGTGATGAGGTGCGCCAAACGACCCGGTACATCTTGCAACCCCTCATCCGCAGGCACCTTTATAGCACTGCGGATTTGGGACTTACGACTGCCGAATATGGCGATATCAAGCAGGTATATGCTTTTGGGCTGGTGGCGGGCTTTATTCTCTTATTAGCCTGTGTCAATTTTATGAACCTCTCAACAGCGCGTTCATCCACCAGAGCGCGTGAGGTGGGATTGCGAAAGGTGGTAGGCGCATCTCGCCGGCAATTGATCGGACAATTTTTGGGCGAATCCGTACTCGTGTCACTGGCTGCAATGGTGGTGGCTGTCGCGCTATTTGAACTGGTCCTGCCGTGGTTTAACAGCTTTATCCAGCGAGATCTGGTATTGTACAGCACTGAAAATCTGTGGTGGCTGATCGGGTTAATCGGGTTTGGACTTGCCGTAGGTGTACTCGCGGGAAGTTATCCCGCATTTGTACTCTCATCCTTCTTGCCCACGCAGGTAATGAAAGGAGATTGGATACCCGGATCGAAACACATTGGGCTGAGAAAAGCACTGGTCGTCTTCCAATTTGCAATTTCAATTGCTTTTATCACAGGCACTGTTGTAGTACAAGAGCAACTGGCGTATATCCGAAACAAAGACCTCGGATTCGACAAAGAACTCGTCGTCGGCATACCGCTTTTCATCTATTCCCGGCAACTACATCAAGGGAATCGAGACGATCTGAGATGGCGCATTCCCACGGTAAAAGAGGTGTTCACGGCACACTCGAATATTTTAAAAGCAACAGCCACCCGTTTTCACCAAGGCGGATCTCATACGACAGATACGTTTAGAGCTGAAGGCAGTGATGCCGATTGGCAGATGGGCTTGTTTGATATCGACCGCGATTTTCTGGACTTCTTCAACATCGAACTCGTAGCAGGCCGTCTGGCACCAGAACCACCAAAGTTACCAGAAAAAATAGAAAGTCTTGAAGAGTTGCAAGAATACAAAAAAATAGTGCAAGCATATCGAGAAAAAGGCCGGCCATTTATCTTAAATGAAACAGCCGCACAGCATCTCGGATGGGATGATCCAATAGGCAAGCGTTTTAAAGAAAAAAAAGAGCCAGAGGGATATGTGATAGGCGTGGTAAAAGATTTTCACGTTCAGACATTGCACAATACCATCCGACCCGTTGTATTCAGGGTTTTTACGGGAGGCGCCAAATTTCTCTATCTCAAATTGGGCACACAGAACATACCCGCAACCCTCGCATTTATAGAAAAAACATGGTATGAATTTTTACCGCAAATCCCCTTCACTTTCTGGTTTTTGAATGATGACCTGACACATGTGCGTTATCAAAATGAAATTCGCACGGGAAATGCACTAACCGTGTTTTCCGGACTGGCAATCTTCGTAGCATGCCTGGGACTACTCGGCCTGATATCGTTTCGAGCAGAACAGAAAACAAAAGAAATTGGCATACGAAAAGTCCTGGGCGCATCGGTATTCAGTATTTTTGGTTTGTTATCCAGAGAATTTGTCAAACTCGTAATCGTCGCCTGTATAATCGCCAGCCCAATAGCCTATCTGTTTGCGGGCAGATGGTTGCAGGACTTCGCCTATCGCATCGACCTGCATCTTATGTATTTCCTCATAGGCGGTATGCTCGCGCTCTTACTCGCACTCGCAACCATGACCTATCAAGCCTTCAAAGCCGCACGGACAAATCCAGTGGATGCTTTGCGGACGGAGTGAAAAATGGAGAGAGATATGAAAGCGGGATCAGTGGCTTATACAGGTTTTATACTCCTGATTGGCATCTTTGGTCCTGGCTTGTCCAGAGGGGAAACCACAATAGACACGCTGTTTCTGGCGGCAGTAGAGCAAGTCGGTCAGGTGAGCCATAAAGAAAGCATCAAAGTTCTCGAAGAGATTATTTCCAAAGACAGAAATTATGCGCCTGCATACAACGAATTGGCCAAACTGCACCTGCTGGACCACAGCGTAAATGGCCGACAGCGAGCAATGCGGAGGATACAGCAGGCAATCGTGATTGATCCCGACAATACTGAGTATCGGCTAACACGCGGAAAAATCTGGTGGGCACAGGGCTTGCGGTCACGGGCATTGAACCAATTCAAGAACGTGATCAAAAAGCATCCGGAAAATACGGATGTCCTCAATGGGCAGGGTATGTTCTGGGTGTATGAATTTCTCAGAATAAAAGATAATTCCCAAACCCGGAATTTCAGGGAATTTACTCAAGAAGCCAAACAAGAAGCTATTCAGGTCTTGCGAAAAAGCATCGAATTGGACGGTACCAATCAGCAACCCTATTATTTGTTGGGCATACTATACTTTGAAGACAAATATTGGGATGCCTTCCATGCCCTGATGCAAGCCCTGCGCACGCAATATCCAGATGACAAAAATGCGCTGTTATTCTGTGGGCTTGCCGCCTATCAGCTTGGCGAATTCGACGAATCGCATGAATACTATCAACGCGCCCTTGACTTGATGAGTATTGAAGAACGCGAGTTACTCGAATCTATCGACCTGCTTGCACCCAAAGCAGATCATGCATCCCGCGATAAGACACAGACGATTGATGCGCTCTTGAAACGCGAGATGTTTTGGAAGCGCCAGGACCCGCTCTATTTGTCTGATTTTAACGAAAGAAAGATGGCACACTTTGGTCGCATGGCTTATGCAAATTTGCGATTCAGGCGATTTTCGGCTGATGTCGAAGGGTGGCAGACGGATATGGGGAAGACCTATATCAAATTTGGAAGATATAGACATAGAAAAACCTTTCATCTTCCAAAAGGTGGATCAGGGTTTCGCGCGTTTTATGAGATGCGGGAGACCTGGTATTACGAAACATTTAAGATCGAATACTGCGGGAATGGCAGTGATCGTTGGAGCTTCTGTGGTGGTTATGAGGTAGGACAAGGTGGTGCCCGTTATTACGCGGGGAACTTCGTCGAAGCCTCGCATCACACCTTCCGAAAAACATCTCAACGTTTTATTGACCCGTATTTACAGCGAAAATACACCCTCCCCTATCAGATCGCCACCTTTGAAGAACAAAACAGGATGCGCGTCGAACTCAGCTATATGATTCCCAAAGACCAATTGACAAAAAACCCGGAAACGGACAAAGTGAGTTTTTGGGATGGCGTCTTCTTCTTTGATGAGCAGTGGAGCGATATGTATAACTATCGCAAATTCAAAACCCTTACTTTTCCGAAGCCGGAGCCAGCACAAAACGCCGCAACACAACATCGCAACGACCACCTGTTGATCTCGCGCACGGTACCTTTACGCCAGAGCAGCTATCATTTTTCAATAGAATTTATGGATCAAACATCCGGTTTAATTGGTGTGGCACGCGATGAGAAACCCCTCGTATATAACCAGGAGACCTTTCGTCTGAGTGATCTGCTCGTCGGCAGCGATATTCAAGCGAAGAAAGCATTGCCAGAAAGCCGCGATGATTTGCTCATCACCCCCAATCCCGTCCGCACATTTTCACCCTCTGAATCGGTGTTTATCTATCTGGAACTGTACGATCTCCAGCGCGACGCTTTTGGCAGCACGCAATATGAGATTTCCTACACCATTGGCAAGCCAGAGATAGATACCCTGTCTCCGACCTTATTCGCATCTCACAGTCTGATTTCGACAATGGGCAAGACAGAAATGGATCTGCGGAGTGAACAAACAGCAGAAGCTCAGGGGTTACAGACAGATCAATCAGAGGATAGCGAGGTGAGTAGTAGCGCATTTGCCGATGGCAATATGTTGGGTGAGACAAAGGTTTATACGAGTGGTGGACAAGTCCATCACATCCCTGCTGAGGACTTGGAGATCGAGCGCTCAAAAGATGGGGATCTGACGCGAACCGTGACAGCCAATTACGAAGGCAATCGAGAAGATGACTTCACGTATTTGCAGATCGATGTGAACCAGGTGCCCGAAGGGATCTATCAATTAACCGTATTGGCGAAGGACAAGCGAACAGATCAGACGGACAGGAAATATGTCTATTTTCGCGTTGTGGAATAGTTGAAAACGGCATCAGGAGATCAATATGTTGCACAGTTATCTCATAGCTACTCTTCGCACCTTGCTAAAAAGCAGAGGCTTGACAGCGATTAATATCCTGGGTCTGGCAATCGGGATGACGTGTGTCATTTTAATCGCCCTCTACATTCAATATGAATTTAGCTACGACCGCTATCATGTTAATGCAACCCACATCTATCGCGTCTTCCGCACAGTTTCAATGGAAAACACCACATCGGTCAGTCCGCGTGCATCTGGCGCACTGGCACCGGCACTAAAGCGCGATTTTCCCGAAGTACAGGAAGCCATCCGCACACAGCGACTCACCTCATGGGTTAAAACCGATGACCGCTTTTTTCAGCAAGACGTATGTGTCGCAGATCGAGAAATTTTCAATGTATTTACAATCCCATTTGTAACCGGTGATGCAGGCACGGCGTTGACCCAGCCGGGTTCAATAGTGCTAACAGAATCCATGGCCCGCAAATTCTTTCAGAACCAGAATCCGATGGGAAAAACACTACAAGTAGATCACCAGGAACTGAGCGGCACTGTAACATACTTTGTGACGGGTATTGTGCGCGACTTTCCACCCAACTCGACCTTTTATTTCGATTGCCTGACCGCCACGCCAAGGGGGGCGTTGGCGGACATGTGGTCTATATGGCAGCCCACGGGTGCTTACCGTCCCTTTTTCACATATCTCCTGTTGCCCGAAGGCTACGACCACCGCGCACTACAGCAAAAACTACCCGATTTGATAACGCGATACATGGGAAATGAAGTCCGCCAAACGACCCGGTACATCTTGCAACCCCTCACGCGCGTGCATCTTTATGGCCATTGGGATTTGGGGCGTCAGTTTACGGGATATGGCGATATCAAGCAGGTGTATGCCTTTGGACTCGTGGCGGGTTTTATTCTCGTACTCGCCTGTGTCAATTTTATGAATCTCTCAACGGCGCGTTCATCCACCAGAGCACGTGAGGTGGGATTGCGAAAAGTGGTAGGCGCATCTCGCCAGCAATTGATCGGACAATTTTTGGGCGAATCAGTACTGGTAGCACTCGCTGCAATGATCGTAGCACTCGCCTTAGTCGAACTGATCCTGCCGTGGTTTAACAGTTTTATTCAACGAGATTTGATATTGCACAGAACTGAAAATCTGTGGTGGCTGATCGGATTGATCGGATTTGGCGTGAGCGTTGGTGTACTCGCGGGAAGTTATCCCGCATTTGTACTCTCATCCTTCTTGCCCACGCAGGTAATGAAAGGAGATTGGATACCCGGATCGAAACACGTTGGGCTGAGAAAAGCACTCGTGGTCTTTCAATTTGCAATTTCAATAGCTTTCATCACAGGCACTGTTGTCGTACAAGAGCAACTGGCGTATATCCGAAACAAAGACCTCGGATTTGATAAAGAACTCGTGGTCGGCATACCGATTTTCATCTATTCTCGACAACTACATCACGGTGGACCCGAGGATCTGAGACGGCGCATTCCCACGGTAAAACAGGCGTTCACGGCACACCCGAATATTCTGAAAGCAACAGCCACGCGTTTCCCTCAAGGCGGGTACATCACAACCGACACGTTTCGAGCTGAAGGCAGCGATGCCGATTGGCAGATGGGCGTGTTTGATATCGATAAAGATTATCTGGACTTCTTCAACATCGAACTCGCAGCAGGCCGTCTGGTACCAGAACTACCAAAACCACCAGAAAAAGTAACAAGTCTTGCGGAGTGGCAAGAATATGAAAAAAAAGTGCACGAATATGTAAAAAAAGGCCAGCCTTATATTTTGAATGAAACAGCCGTACAACAGCTTGGATGGGACGAACCGATTGGCAGACGTTTTAAGGAAAAAAATGGACCTGAGGGGTATGTGGTAGGCGTGATGAAAGATTTTCACGTTCAGACCTTGCACAATACCATTCGACCCGTCACATTCAAAACGCGTACGGGAGCGGGCAAAACTCTCTACCTCAAACTGGGCACACAGAACATACCTGAAACGCTCGCTTTTATAGAAAAAACATGGCATGAGTTTTTGCCTCAAATTCCGTTCACCTATCATTTCTTAAATGATGACCTGACACGCGTGCGTTATGAAAATGAAATCCGCACGGGGAATGCACTAACCGTGTTTTCCGGACTGACAATCTTCGTAGCATGCCTGGGACTACTCGGCCTGATATCGTTTCGAGCAGAACAAAAAACAAAAGAAATTGGCATACGAAAAGTCCTGGGCGCATCGGTATTCAGTATTTTTGGTTTGTTATCCAGAGAATTTGTCAAACTCGTAATCATCGCCTGTATAATCGCCAGTCCAATAGCCTATCTGTTTGGGAGCAGATGGTTGCAGGACTTCGCCTATCGCATCGACCTTCACCTTATGTATTTTCTCATAGGCGGTATTCTCGCGCTCTTACTTGCACTTGCAACCATGACCTATCAAGCCCTCAAAGCCGCACGGACAAATCCAGTAGATGCCTTGCGGACGGAGTGAAAATAGGAAATATGTCTATCTCCGCGTCGTAGAATAAATATTGGATACCAATTCATGGTTAGCTATATTTTTTCAGGAGAATATACACATTGACTATCACATCCATAAAAAAAGGATACAAAATGGAATCTCTTATTATTCAAATTGGCCGCCAACGGGATGGTTGCACCTACCAACTACACCCATCTTCTCGTGTCCAACTTAAGAAAACGTTCCCGAATGCACGCCCTGTCCCAAGTGTTTTTATCGGTTACGATACGCAATCAGACTTTGAGGTATTGCACGGTCCCCTGTGGAAACAAGTCGCTACAATGCTAACGGGACTGTCATGGAAACGAATTGAAAACTTGGGTGGCATTAAAATTTACGATCCTGTACAAGAAACAGCAGTGGAACACTGACCGAAGTAGAATAAACCCCTTTCACACAATAAAACGCTGCATTCATTGTGATAAATAATGGTTCTACGGATAATACAGCAGGCACATTGAACTAAAAACAATGTGCCTGTTTTTTTTATAAAGTGTTCATTTTCGGACACTACTGTATCAAAATCGGACACTTCTTGAACCGCGTTCATGGCCTAAATTTTCATAACTACTTGTAAAACATAGAGAAGATTCCTTTGGCACAGTAATTGCTTGTTATTTTAATACGTTCACTTACCTGAATGATAAATGGCTGACCGCTGACTGTAAAATAACTGGACGGAACAGAGGATAAGACCATGATCAAAAATTATCTAACCGTCGCGATCCGCAATTTGATGCGGCACAAATTGTACACAGCCATCAATGTATTGGGACTGGCCATCGGACTGGCGTGTGGCATCTTAATCCTGTTGTACACCCAGCAGGAGTTTGCAATAGATCGCTCGCACACCCTGGGCGACCGCATTTACAAAGTAGTTCGGGAAGAACGCGGTACAACGCAAACAACATACGCAGAAGGGACATCAGGCGCACTCGGTCCCGTGTTAAAAGAAACATTTCCCGAAGTAGAAACAACCGTGCGTATCTGGCGGTGGGGCGTATCTGCACAATATGGCGACCACAAGAATCTATATACCCTGGCACTGGTAGATGACAACTTTCTGGACGTATTTGATTTCCCCTTCATAAAAGGCGACCCAGAAACCGCGTTTCGCCTGCCCTACTCTGCGGTCATTACCGACGACATGGCGCAACACCTATTTGGCGATATCGATCCAATGGGCAAAACAGTTTCCGTCGATAATCGCAATTTTCCAGGCGAGTACACAGTTACTGGCATCGTAAAGGCACCACACCTTTTATCAGACCTTCAATTTCATTTGCTCACAACCACAATACCCTCCGTAGGAAAAACACAAGAGCCGTGGATGATGTGGCTACCCAGGCAATCGTGGCGTCCAGTAAAAACCTATGTGCTATTAAAAGCGGGACAAAACGCAGAAACCCTCCAGGCAAAAATGCAGTCGCTGATCGTGCAATATATGGGGGATGACGTTGCGGCAAAAAACACCTATCATCTACAGCCCCTGCACCGCGTGTACTTGCATGGTGAATCCGACTTTAACCCGGCTGCCAGCAGCCCCATGCAACAAATTTACATGCTGGCAGCTATTGGACTGATCGTAGTGGTCATTGCCTGCGTGAACTTTACAAACCTGGCAACGGCTCGCGCTGTCACCCGCAAACGCGAAGTAGGTGTGCGAAAAGTCGTTGGCGCGCATCGCCCGCAATTAATGGTCCAGTTCTTGAGCGAATCCCTGCTTTTAACCTGTTCCGCCCTGCTGATTGCCCTTGCACTGGTCGAGTTATCCCTGCCCTTATTCAACCAATTTGTGCGCGGCGATTTACACCTCAACGCGGCTACAGTAATAATAGGTGCGCCGGCAGTACTGGCACTAACATTGGTGGTCGGGCTGCTGGCGGGATGGTATCCGGCGTTTTTCCTCTCCTCTTTTCGCCCGGTGAACGCATTAAAAAGCAGTACGTCTTCCTCCTCCGGTTCCACAGGGCTGAAAAAAGGACTCTTAGTATTTCAATTTGGCATGTCTATCTTGCTGGTGATCTGCACCCTCGTGGTTTATCAACAACTGCGATTTATAGAAACCAAAGACATGGGTTTTGCACGCGACCACATTGTGAGTTTACCCATCTTTGCTCACGACCGTCAGCATGAATTCGACCCACAAATGCGCCTTTCAGCACGCCACCAGATGGTCAAACAGGTCTTTCTCGAACACCCCAATATCCTCAGCGCATCAGCACTGCGATACGACATATCGGGATACGGCGGACGACCGCGACGGATCTGGCCCGATAGAGACCGCACAAAAGAACGGACAATTAACATAAACGAAGTCGATGATTCATTTTTTGAAACATTTGATATTCCCGTGCTCCGCGGTCGTGCCTTTTCAGCCGATGTTGCCAGCGATACCTCTCAAGCGATTATTTTGAACGAAACAGCCGTGCGCCTGCTCGGCTGGGAGGATGACCCGATTGGCAAGCAAATTCTGTTGCCAGCATATGAAAACCGATCCCTGACAGTAATTGGCGTCGTAAAAGACTACCACAGCTTGACGCTACGAGAAGAAATAGCCCCCATGGGTTTTATAGGCAAATGGAGACTGTTTGTTTCACTGGCCCTGCGCATCCGACCAGAAAACACCGCGCAAACCCTGTCCTTTCTCGAAACGCAGTGGAAACACTTTATGCCAGAGGTCCCCTTTGAACATCACTTTTTAGATGAGATCATACAGTGGTACTATTTCAACGAACAACTCACTGGCAAAATGCTCGGCGTGTTTTCATTGCTCGCAATTTTTGTAGCGTGTTTGGGACTGTTTGGACTGGCCGCATTCATGGTTCAGTCTCGCACCAAAGAAATTGGCGTGCGAAAAGTACTGGGCGCATCCACACCACATCTGGTCATGCTGCTCTCCCGCGAATTTATAGTGCTCATACTGCTTGCCAATCTCATCGCCTGGCCAGTTGCCTACTATCTCATGCGCGACTGGCTCTCTGGATTTGCCTATCAGACAGATTTAAATGTCTTACCATTTGCTGCAAGTGCGATAATGGCATTGATCATCGCCTTTGGCACCGTGAGCATGCAGGCTGTTCGCGCCGCACGATCCAATCCAATTGACGCCTTGCGATATGAGTGAAAATAGGTACATTGACGCAAAACAAAGTTGAATATTGTTCAAAGTATGACTATTTTTTCCATTCAGCATTCACACCAAACTCTGGATAGAGGGTACAAACGTGTCAACACCCGAACGAGATGATGGGCCTAAAAAGAAAGCCGTACCCAGCTTTGTAGGCAGGGGTTCTTCCTCGCCCGAACCGTCAACAGACGCCACGAGCCAGGACGGCATGGACCGCAGAGTCGAAAAAAAAGTATGGACGCCAAAGCGCATCGCCAGCATAAGCGGGATCGCCGTATTTGTGTGTGCCGTGATCTACATGGCGGTCTTTGGCGACCACAGCGCCCGGCTCAATGTACAGGTCGATCGGATTACCATCTCAGAAGTCACGCGCGGTCCCTTTCAGGAATTTACCGTCCAGCGCGGCACTGTATTGCCGATACAAACCTATTATATCGACGCACTGGAAGGCGGACAAATAGAGGAAATCTTTCTCGAAGAAGGAACAATGGTCGAAAAAGGCATACCCATTTTGAAATTGTCAAATCCCACCCTGGAACAAAATATTTTAACCCAGGAAGCCCGTTTATTTGAACAAATCAACAACATGGAAAACACCCGGTTGAATCTGGAAAATCGGGCCATTCGCAACCGCCAGGAACTGATGCGCGTTGAATTGAACTTGCGGGAGACAGAACGCCAATACGAAAAGCAGAAAGTTTTGTTCGAACGCGGATTGACTTCCCAAGACCTGTTTGAAAGTGCGCGAGATCGATATCAAAACGATCAAAAACGCAGGTCATTTGCACTGGAAACAGTACGCCAGGACTCGCTGTATCGCATCAACCAACTCGCTGCACTGGACACGAGCGCCAGGAGCCTGCAACGGCAATTGGAGCATGTGCGCCGCCCATTGGAAAACCTGACCGTACGCGCGCCCATTGCCGGCCAATTGTCCCAATTAAATGCAGAAATCGGTCAGTTGATGAACAGGGGAAGGCGCATTGGTCAGGTCGATGTACTCGACGCTTATAAAATGCGGGTGGGCATCGATGAATTTTACATCACCAGAATCACAAAGGGACTCAAAGGCACCATTGAAATCGACGATGAAACTTATGAACTAACCATCCGTCGGGTCTTTCCCGAAGTCTTAGAAGGACAATTTGAAGTCGATATGGATTTTGTGGATGCGACACCGCAAAGCATTCGGCGCGGTCAAACAGAACAGATACGATTGGAACTCGACGCACCCGAAGAAGCCCTGTTGCTTCCCCGCGGTGGATTTTATCAAACAACAGGCGGCAACTGGGTATTTGTCGTCGAAGGCGACGAAGCCATACGCCGCGAAGTGCGCATAGGCCGCCAAAGCCCCGAATACTTCGAAGTCCTCGCCGGCCTCTCTACCGGCGAGCGCGTGGTCACATCGTCTTATGACAATTACGAAGAAATCGACAAATTAGTATTAAAGCGGTAAACCAATCGCTTTTTACAAAAGGAGTCTCACAATGATCAAAACCGTCAACCTTGAGAAAGTCTATACCACAGAAGAAGTGGAAACAACTGCCCTGAACAATGTCAATATAGACATTGACGAAGGCGAATTCGTCGCCGTAATGGGACCATCGGGATGCGGCAAATCCACACTCTTGAACGTACTCGGTCTGCTGGACAACCCGAGCGGCGGAGAATACTTTCTGAACGAAGAAGAAGTCTCCAAACACTCCGAACGGCAAAGAGCCAACACCCGCAAGTCAAACATCGGCTTTGTATTTCAAAGCTTCAACCTTATCGACGAACTGACCGTCGCCGAAAACGTGGAACTGCCCCTGCTATATCTGGGCTTACCAGCCAGCGAGCGCAAACAGCGCCTGGATGAATCCCTCGAATACATGGGCATCAAACACCGCGAAAAGCATTTCCCGCAGCAATTATCCGGCGGTCAGCAGCAGCGCGTGGCCGTAGCCAGAGCCGTCATAGCAAACCCCAACATCATCCTCGCAGACGAGCCAACGGGTAATCTCGACTCGGCAAACGGCAACGAGGTCATGGACCTGTTGACCGAACTGAACAAAAACGGCACCACAATCGTCATGGTGACCCACAACTCGCACGACGCGGGATACGCGCATCGCATCATCCACCTGTTCGACGGTCATGTCGTCACAGAAAACATCAGGGGATAGCGGAAAAACCGCATGCTTACAAACTATCTCAAAATCGCCCTGCGCAATTTGATGCGGAACAAATTATACGCATCAATCAACATCCTGGGACTCGCGATAGGGATGGCATGCTGCGTGCTCATTTTTTCGGCAGTTCATCAACAATGGTCTTTTGATCGGTTTCACAAAAACAGAGAGGTGATCTTTCGGGTATTGGCGCGGGAAATCACCAGAGAAGGCGAAATTGTATTGACAGCAAGACAGCCAGAGGATCTCGCAGCCGCCTTGAAAGACGCATTCCCAGAAATCGCTCATACAACGCGATTTGCCAATTCAAATGTGATTATCGAGCGTGGGGATAAGCGATTTGGGGAACGCATTGCACTAATAGATCCCGCATATCTGCAAATATTCACCTATCCGCTATTAGCCGGAGATGTAACTGACGATTTGCACAGCGTGGTCATCAGCGAGCGCGTGGCGAGAAAATACTTTGATGAAACAGAAAATTACGCCCGTGTGATCGGCCAGCCCCTGCGTATCAAGGGCATTCGAGAACCGCGGGAGTATGTCGTCACAGGCATTATGAAAGCATTGCCACTGACCTCGAGCATGCGTGGAAATGACATACTCATACCCTTTGAGAGTGCATATCGAGATAACAAATGGCATTTTCAAATGTCGAATGCGTGGGGCGCGCGCGTATCGACTTATGTTCAAATCCACGACGCGAATCAGGCGACAGCATTAAACGAAAAACTCGCCACATTTACCACCGAGCGACTGACCAGACAGCGAAGTAACTGGATCAAGTGGGGACGCATTCAAGATCGCGCCGATGCATTTCAATTCCAATTACAGCCCCTTGTAAAAATTCATTTTCAAAACGAAGTAACCGGAGGATACGAACAAACCATCAGCCCTATGTTCGCCTATGTCCTATCAGCCATTGGCATAGCAGTCCTGCTGATCGCGTGCATCAATTTCACAACCCTGTCCCTCGGATACTCGGCGCGGCGGTCACTGGAAGTGGGCATGCGCAAAGTATTGGGCGCACATCGCGGCAACGTCATGCAACAATTCTGGGGTGAAACCCTGCTCATGAGCTTGCTCGCCCTGATCCTGGGATCGATACTTGCCAGATTATTCTTACCGGTATTCAACGACATGATTGCCGGAGAAGTGACACTCATCCCCAGTTGGGAATTGATCGTCGCGCTAACAGGTGTACTCGTATTTGTCGGACTCGCCGCAGGCAGCTATCCAGCACTAATACTGTCAAAATTACAACCCATATCTGTATTCAAGGGCAACACCCGGACAAAACGGCGCAAACCCTTCACACGCGCCCTCGTCATCGTGCAATATGCCTTGTCAATCGTATTGATGATCTGCACGGGCATCATGGCGCAGCAACTGGATTATTTGCAGACAAAAAATCTGGGATATACCAGCGAACAGGTCGTCGTCTTGCGCAACGCCACGCGGGAAAACCTCCAGCGCCTGCGCGAAGCCTTGCGCGACCGCGACCACATCGTAAATATTGCCGGCGGTGGCTATTCATTTATCAACAGCACAAAACTGAGAGGCCACCTCTTGCCCGATGGCACATTGCTCAGGATCTGGTCCATGTGGATTGACGAAGCCTATCTGAAAACACTGGACATCAATCTGAAAATGGGGCGAAACTTTTCCCCAGAATTTCCCAGCGACCCCAACCGCGCCGTAATTGTCAATGAAACACTCGCAGACATCTTTGAATGGGAAGATCCAATTGGACAACCCTTTCCCGTCCTGAACAAAACAGAGCCGCACCAGGTGGTTGGCGTGGTGAAAAATTTTCACTTCGAATCGCTCCACAACGAAATCGACCCAATCGTATTTCACACATCGCCAGATGGTGGTCCCAGCGTGATACTCGTGCGTATTCGTCCAGAAGATGTGAACGGCAGTATTGAATTGCTGCGAGAAACCTGGAAAAAAATAGAACCTGCGCGCCCATTTGCATTTACATTCCTGGACCAACAGGTCAACCAGCAATACCGTAGAGAACAGCGCTGGCTCCAGATCGTCTGGTACGCATCGGGATTTGGAATTTTAATCGCGTGTCTGGGTTTATTCGGCCTCTCATCCCTATCTGTTTCGCAGCGCACCAAAGAAATTGGTATCCGCAAAGTATTGGGCGCATCGGTAAGCGGGATTATTGCACTGTTGTCACGAGAATTTGTACTCCTCCTCACCATCGCCAATCTCATCGCCTTGCCCGCGGCCTACTGGGCAATGGCTCAATGGCTCAACGGCTTTGCGTATCGCATTGAACCCGGCATAAAAATATATCTTCTGTGTAGCCTGTTAGCCGTCGTCATCGCCCTGTGTACCATAAGCCTGCAAGCCATCCGCGCCGCGCGATCCAATCCCGTTGACGCCCTGCGGTATGAGTAGGGGCGACCCCCTGTGGTCACCCGCTGACCGTTGTTCCGGAGAATCACCATGCCCAAAATCTCGATCAAATTGCCACCTTTAGACGCCGAAGACACCGTGGAAGTAACCGTAGTGGTAAACGGCAAAAGCAGAAAATACGATTACCGCATGGAACTATTCGCCTGGGAGGAACACGCCGAACCCCACGAACAGAGAGTCACATGTTTGAAACGGATCGTGGAAAACTACGACGAAGACTGGTCGCTCGTAGAAATTGGCGAACCCTCCGAACACGAGGTATCTATCCTATTCGAACGCCGCGCATAAGGTGGGAGCTGGTTGGGGTGACTGCTACGGGCGGGCACGGGGGCACCGCCCCTACGATGATATTGTAAATCCGATTTGTAGGGGCGACCCCCTGTGGTCGCCCGCTGAATGCTGACCGCTAATAAGGAGATAGACATGATCGAACTAAAAAACATCGAAAAATACTACGAAAACGGCATCGTAAAAACATTCGTACTCCGGCGAATTGATCTACAAATCCGCGAAGGAGAATTTGTATCCATCATGGGACCCTCTGGTGCTGGCAAATCAACCCTATTGCACATCCTGGGCATGCTGGACACCGCCTCGAATGGAGAGTATCATTTTTACAACCGCGCAGTTCACAAACTGGACGAACGCGCATTGACCGAACTGCACCGCGACCACATCGGATTTGTATTTCAGAGCTACCATCTAATCGACGAACTAACCGTCGCCGAAAATTTGGAAACTCCCCTCTTATATCAAAAAGTAAAGGGATCCGAGCGCAAAGGCCGCATCGCCGACATGCTGGACCGCTTCAACATCGTGGCAAAAAAGCGACTATTCCCCAACCAGTTATCCGGCGGACAACAACAACTGGTAGGCATAGCCCGGGCATTGATCACGCAACCAAAATTGATACTGGCCGACGAGCCAACCGGCAACCTGAACTCGGCAGAAGGCGAGCGGATCATGACCCTGTTCAAACACCTGAATGCCGAAGGCGTAACCATTGTCCAATGCACGCACTCAGAGAAAAACGCCGCTTACGGGGACCGCATCGTACACCTATCGGACGGATGGTTAGACCGGGATGAGCAGCTGTAATCCCTCCAATTAAATTTATCACTCGAAATTTTTAGAGAAAGATGGTGCCAAAATGAAGGAACACGTCGATCCAACACTCGCGAACGAATTGGCCGAAGGCACGTCAGACAAAAAAATAGATGCCCTGTTCGCCTACATGGAAGCGAGGGGCCAGTCCTACTACGACGAAGTCGTAACGCAACTCGAACACGCGCTCCAGTGCGCCAATCTGGCCCAGCTCGCCAATGGAGACGCGATTCAGATAACTGCCGCACTATTGCACGATATCGGCCATTTTCTGATGGACGAACACGCAGAAAACGCAGATTTCCACACCCAGGACTTTCTCCACGAAGAAGTGGGCGCCGCGTACATAGCACCCTTTTTTATCGAGGCGGTGACCGAACCGGTGAAACTTCACGTTCCAGCCAAGCGATACATCTGCACCACGGATTCGACCTACTACAACACCCTTTCCGAAGCCTCTAAGCATAGTTTCCAACTGCAAGGAGGCTTCATGTCAGATCGGGAAAGGACCGAGTTCGAAAGCAATCCTTACTACCAGAATGCCGTGCACCTCAGGAAATGGGATGATCTGGCCAAGGTGAAGAACCTGGAAACCCCAGAGCTCGAAACGTACAGGGACGCAGTGGCGCATTGTCTGAAGTAACTGGTTGCCCGACCAATGTCAGAGAAAAACGCCGCTTACGGAGACCGCATCGTACATCTATCGGACGGATGGTTAGACCGGGATGTACAACTATAACCCCGTTTTTACAGTACGCGACAAAACAACAAAATCAATACTTACACTTGAACAGGAGAATCCCATGTTTAAGAATTATATCACAATTGCAATCCGCAATTTTTTGGGACAAAAAACCCATTCCATCATCAATATCGCGGGTCTTTCAGTGGGCCTGACCTGTAGTTTTTTAATTTTTATGTGGATCGCCCACGAACTCAGCTACGATCAATTCCACGTGGAAGGCGACCGAATCTACCGCCTCATGCGGCATCATCACGGCATGAATAAGATCTCGACGCTGTCTTCTATCCCGCAGCCGAGTGCCAAATTGCTGGAAGAGCGATATCCCGAAGTTACCGAGACCGTGCTTGTGACCTGGACTCAGCCCATACTTTTGACACAGGGGAAACAGACTTTTCGGGAGCGCGGATATCACGCTGGACCGGCTTTTTTTAAGATTTTCACCTTTCCCCTCATCCTGGGCGATCCCGAAACCGCGCTTGCGGAACCGAATAATATCGCCATCTCAGAGCGACTGGCCGAGAAGTATTTTGGAGAGGATTGGCGAAGTATTGCGATGGGACAGATATTTGTGGTGAATAGCACGCACGCCCTGATACAATACGATAACAAAAGTTTTAAGGTGGCCGGGGTTTATGAAAACATGCCCGTAAATTCGACGCAGAGATATGACTGTATTTTGCCGATGGCATCTTATCTGGCTAATAAACGCAGTTTTTATCAGTGGACGGTAAATCACCTTCGACTGTACGTTCAGTTGCAAAAGGATGTCAATATCGATCAATTCAATGCCAAAATAAAAAATATTATTAGAGAGAATGATAAGACGGTTACAAGCGATGCTTTTTTACAACCCTATCAGGATATGCATCTGTATTCCGACTACAGGAATGGCAAACTGGTTGGTGGTCGGATTGACTATGTGCGGATGTTTATTGTCGTGGCTGTGTTCATCATCCTGATCGCGAGTATCAACTTTATGAATTTATCGACTGCGCGTTCTACGCAACGCGCCCGGGAAATTGGGATTCGCAAGGCCGTTGGGGCGCATAAAACCATTCTGATTGGGCAGTTTATGGGAGAATCTCTCCTGATGACCATGTTCGCTGCAATTCTGGCTCTGTTCATGGTCATTTTGGTTTTGCCGTCGTTTAGCGATTTGGTTAATCAGACACTCACGACCGATCTTTTCAGTATCGAGATTCTTCTGATTTTTTTTGGCATTGCGATTGTAACCGGGGTGCTCGCGGGAAGCTATCCCGCTTTTTATCTTTCCAATTTTAATCCCGTCGTTGTTTTGCACGGTACTTTTACACCGGGGTCGGGTTCGAGTCAGTTGCGCCGGGTGCTGGTGGTGTTCCAATTCGGTCTTTCTATTTTGCTCATTATCGGCACGCTGACGGTTTATGAGCAGATTGCGTATATGCGAAATAAAGATCTGGGAATTGACCGCGATAATCTGGTGTATATGCGGTTGGAAGGGGCAGCTAAGAGGCAGTATGAGACTTTCAGACGCGAACTTTTGCAACAGCCGGGCATTGTCGGTGTGACCAGTACCGCACACAATCCACTCAGGGTAACGAGTACCGGAACAAATGCCATGTGGGCGGGTAGAGATCCCAGTTCAGAACATATTTTTCACAGGTTACAGGCCAACTACGATGTGGTCAATACCCTGCAAATGGAGCTTGTTCACGGGCGCGAATTTTCCAGAGATTTTCCCGGTGATCTCAGAAGTTTTATCGTGAATGAAGAAATGGCCCGAGCCATGGGCATGGAAAACCCGGTTGGTACCCGTCTGCGGTTTGGTCGCGAAGGTCCAATTATTGGTGTGGTTAAAAATTTTCATTTTCAATCCCTGTACACCGCCATCGAACCGCTGATTATTCTTCTGAGTCCCACCCGGACGGAGTATTTGTTTGTTCGTATTGCCGCGGGACAAACGGCTGAGGCCATTGCAGGTATTGAGCGGGCATTTAAGAAATTCAATGCGGACCATGCTTTTGAATTTTCTTTTCAGGACGAACAGTTTGAAAGCATGTATCGCAACGAAAGCACGATGGGCACGCTGGCTACTTTTTTTGCAATTTTCGCCATTTTTATTTCTTGCCTGGGTCTGTTTGGCCTGGCGTCCTATACCGCCGAACAACGCACTAAGGAAATCGGCATTAGAAAAGTTCTCGGTGCGTCTATTCCCCATCTCGTCATTCTGCTTTCCAAAGAGTTCATCAGGCTGGTTGTCATCTCCTTTGCGCTGGCCGCCCCGCTGGCCTATCACTTTATGACCGAGTGGTTAAATGATTTTGCCTATCACACATCTCTGGGCTGGCGCGTTTTTGTTTTCGCTGGCATCCTGTCTCTGATTATAGCCTGCCTTACCGTGAGCTTTCAAGCGATCAAAGTCGCCATGGCCAATCCCGTTGAGTCGCTGCGGTATGAATGAAACTTAATTTCTGACGTTAAACATGTTCCAAAACTATCTGAAAATCGCCCTGCGAAATTTGATACGCCACAAGGGATACTCGCTGATCAATGTACTGGGATTATCGGTGGGCGTGGCCTGTTGTGTCCTCATCGGATTATTCATTCACGATGAGTTTCGCGTGGATCGGTTTCACAAAAAGAGCGATCGGATCTACAAATTGATCCGCGAGATGCGCAACGATGACGGCACCCGTGACATGGGTTTTGGCACATCGGGGGCAGCGGGACCCGCACTCAAAAAAGACTATTCAGAAATCGAAACAGTCGTGCGATATATGCCGGACTATGTCTGGACCACGTATAAAGACCGCAAATTTAATCAGCGATTCTGTTTGACAGATCCCGATTTCCTGAATGTCTTCGATTTTGAACTGATGAAGGGAGATCGCGCGACAGTACTCAAAGAACCGCTTTCCATCCTGGTAACAGAGACAACCGCGCAACGATTTTTTGGAAATGACGACCCAATAGGAAAAGTGCTTACCGTTGATGATCGGTATATGGGCGGGGTATATACGATTACCGGGGTACTGAAAAACGCGCCTCGGCAATCAACCATGCAATTTGACATTGTATGTGCAACCGTGAACACCTATTGGACGCGGAACGTATTTGAAACGTGGGCGGTGGATTCAACCTGGCGACCAGCAAACAATTACATCTTATTGCGAGAAGGCGCAGATGCGAAAGCACTCGAAGCAAAATTGCCTGAATTCATGGCGCGATACATGGGCGATGAAATCGTCAAAAAGAGCACCTATTTTTTGCAACCCTTAGAGCGAATCTATCTGTATTCCAAAGTGGATTACGGCATCTCATCTTACAGCGACATCACGTATGTGTACCTGTTTGCAATCATCGGACTTTTCATTTTACTGATTGCGTGCATCAACTTTATGAACCTATCAACAGCGCGCTCTGCGCGACGGGCACGCGAAGTCGGGTTGCGAAAAGTAGTGGGAGCCTATCGCGCCCAATTGATCCGACAGTTCTTGGGAGAGACGTTTTTGACCGCACTGTTGGCCGGGATATTGTCGCTAATTATTGTGAAAATTTCACTACCCCTCCTGAACAACTTTGCCCAAAAAACAATCGCGCTCGAAGGACAGACCCTGTGGTATGCGATTGCCGGACTATTTGTTTTAACCATACTGGTAAGCCTCCTCTCCGGAGGATATCCCGCGCTATTTCTATCCAGTTTTCGACCCGTAACAGTACTGAAAGGCACGCTTATTTCAGGAACCAGAAGCGGCCGACTGCGACAAGTTCTCGTGGTATTTCAATTTGCGATCTCGACATTTTTAATCGCGGGCACATACACGGTATATCAACAGTTGAATTACGTACAGAACAAAAACCTGGGATTCGATAAAGACCTCATAGTTCTAACCTGGCTATTTTCTACAGATCGACGCTTGACGGATGATTATTTGAATATCAAAAATGAATATCTGAAGCACCCAAACATCTTGAAAACATCGGCATCGCATTCTTCGATGGGATATGGGGGACAACTGGACAGAGTATTTCCCGAAGGCAGGGGAGGGGAAGACTGGCGGATGCGCGTCCTGGGCGTGGATGAAGCCTTTTTAGACACCTATAATCTGGAACTCACGGCGGGTCGCAATTTTTCACTGGCCGTAACAACCGATACATCTCAGGCATTTATCCTGAATGAAACTGCCGTGAAGCGATTGGGATGGACCGAGCCGCTTGGAAAGGAATTTGGATGGGCTGCGCACAACCGGGAGAAAGGCGTTGTAATCGGCGTGGTAAAAGATTTTCACAACCGGTCGCTACACGAAATCATCCGCCCCGTGGCGATTGCGATGTGGCAACCCAAGTTCAACGTACTAACACTAAAAATTCGCGGTCAGGATATTGACGAAACGCTTAAATATATCGGTGAAATATGGCGGAAATATATTCCCGAAAAGCCGTTTTATTACCGTTTTTTAGACGAACACCTGGCGTATTATTATCTCGCCGAACAACGGATAGGAACACTTATAACTGTATTTGCCGGGCTGGCGATTATAATCGCGTGTCTGGGCCTGTTTGGCCTCGCGGCATTTACAGCAGAGCAGCGCACCAGAGAAATAGGCATTCGCAAGACCCTGGGCGCATCCGTCCCCAATATCGTACGCTTACTCTCGCGGGAAGTTGTGATCCTGGTACTGCTGGCCAATCTAATCGCATTTCCGCTGGTCTATTGGGTCATGAATGAATGGTTGGCGGGATTTGCGTATCGCATAGATCTGGGCGCGCTGGTCTTTGTATTAAGTGGGTTGCTAACAATAGCAATCGCGATCATGACCGTGAGCACGCAGGCGATTCGCGCAGCCTTGACCGATCCAGCCACAGCATTGCGGTATGAATAGCCCTCAAACCCCACGCGACATAGACAACCCCTCTTGCTCTCGCCACAAATACAACACATGGCGCGACTTGCGCAAATGGCGTTCATACTCCTTGCTAAAATCCCGACGCTTGCCACTGGGCGTCCTGCCATTGGGTCGCGCATTGCACTTCCCGCGTGCCTGCGTAATGCTTCGGCTGCCATTTTGCACCGCAATCGTCATCACCCGAAGCGTCTCATCCTCCGGCGTCGTAACCTGCATCGTCCAGATCGACGACTTCCCGGTTTTGCAATTATTCGCATAAGACCCCACGCAGTGATGCATCTTGCGTCCCTCGAGGGACAACTCCTTGGCCGACAGCAACTCCGTAATCGTCCACCGCTCCTTTTCATTCCCATAATTATCCGTCGCTGTCCAATCCAGCTCATTGAGACCCGAAGGAGCCCAAACCTTTGCGGGCAAGCGATTCTGCCGCGCCAACTGCCGATGCCAAAACTCGACCTGTCGCAGCAACTTGACCATACTGCGCCCCTTAATCGAAAAATTCGGCTGCTCGGGCGGCAGTTGCACAACCTCGCCACCAACTGTCTCTTCTCGAGGCACGTATTTCTGATTGTGAATATAATCCACAATCGGTCCCACCTCATCGGGATCGAGCATTGGATTATTCACAAAAAAATGCACCACCTTATGCCAGAAATCCTCGCATTCAAAAGACGACCCCAACCGCGTACTGTTCACCGCGCGCACCAGCGGCTCCTCCCCGCCAAGCCCCAGAATTTGACCCCGCCGAAACGCCTCGTAAATCGTGCAATCGTGCGGCGACTCCAAAAACAAATGCGCCATCTTCTTCGTCAGCGTCAGCGGAACATCTGCCTTGCGAATATTCCCCCCCGTTCCCACATGCACAAACCAGCCCTGCTGCTGCCGCGCCTCATCTTCCTCGCCGAACCACGCGATATCCATAAACGCGGGCACATCGTACTTCGCGAGCAAATGTCGTGCAAGCGAACCAAATTGCTTGCGCCCATTGTGCGAACCTGGCCGCCACTCCGCTGGATCGCGCAACCACCGCTTGTGCCAATGTGCCAGCGCGCCTAAACCCTCAATAAATGTATTGCCATCAGAAGGTCCCAGGCGCACAATCGCGGGCTTGACGTCAAAAAAATCGCCCCGTTTTTCTACATGAAGCAGCAACTGCAACAGCGCGCGCCGTCCCTTGCGGTCTCTCCCCAACCCATCAAAAGCCCGCTGGATCTTTTGTAAATGCGGGCGATTCAACTCCGCCTCTGACAGCTTGCCCTCATAAATCGCCCGAATCGTCTCCTGTGGCCGCCGCGTGTGATTTTTCATCTTCGCCAAAACCGCATCGCTCTTTAATCGCTCGGCCAAATCGCGCTCTTTCTTGCGCTGTGCAACGCTCTTATGCGTTCCCGTACTCAACCCGTGCGCGGCACACCACGCGGTATAATCCGCAACCGTCTCTAACCCCAACGCGCTGATATGGCGCACAAATTCCTGCTCGGCCAATTCCTCATCAATCGCCCGATCAGCAACCTTGCGCTCCTGCCGCCGCTCCTGCCAGCTCTTATTCAGCGCCCCATTAAATCCATGATCCCGACACCACGCCTGGTATTGCCCCACACTCGTCAACCCCAATGACCGAATATGCGCCGTCAAATCCGCATTCGCCTTGCCAGCAGCCCCTCTGTGCCGTCTCTTTTTTCGCTTTGTTGCCATAAAAACCTCCGACGAATAGACGAACCCCGCCCAACCACCCAACGGGCGGGCACAGGGGCACCGCCCCTACATTGATGAACTGGCCCGAACCAGTTGTACCCCGTTCCGTTGATTCGCTGATTCGCTGATTCGTTGATTCGTTGATTCGCTTTAACACTCATAAGGATGCACTTCTCAAGAATACTCCGGCAAAAAAACCTCAATCAGCGTCGGTCCCTTGGCTTGCAATGCCTCTTCGAGCACCTCGCCAAACCCCTGTCCGTTGGTCACGCGAACACTCTGCATCCCAAAACTCTGAGCAAACATCACAAAATCGGGATTCGCCAACTCCACGGCAATATTCCGCCCGTCACATTCCCGATCCTGCGCCCGTTTAATCGCGTCATACGTATTGTCATTGCACAAAACAACCGGCAGTGATATCCCCTGCTGAACCGCGGTAGAAAGCTCCGTCGCCGTGTACATAAACCCGCCATCGCCACACAGCGACACCACCTGCTTATCTGGACACGCGATCTTGGCACCCACAGCCGCTGGCATGGAAAAACCCAGCGTTCCGTAAACCGTGGGCGACAAAAACGTGCGCGGCTCATAAACCGGAAAATGGCGACGCGCCTGATAGCTAATCATCGTCATATCGTTCACAACCACCGCATCCCGATCCAGAACATCCCGCAAAATCCCCAGCAACTCTGGAAAAGGTTTCTCCTCCCACTGACCGGACGCCTGCGACACAGAACCACTGACATCCCACGCGGTCTTAACCCCATCCAACCTCGCGTACAATTCCCTCAACCCCGCACCCGCATCGCCAATCAGCGCAACATCTGGCTCAAACGACCGCCCGATCACCTCCGGATCGATATCCAGATGAATGAGCTTCTCCGGTGTCCCCTTCCACATCTGCTCAAACCGAAAGCCCAAACGCGTACCCACAGCGAGCACCACATCCGCCTCATTCAAACACTTGTTCATCGCCTCACCGCGCACCAGCAAAGGGTGATCCGCCGGAACAGCCCCCTGTCCATTGGCAGTAACAGCCACCGGCAATCCGAGTTTCTCCGCCAACTGAATCACATCATCACTCGCATCTTGCGTTCCCCCACCTGCGATCAACACCGGCTTCCTCGCAGACTGAATCATCTCCGCCGCCGCATTGAGCGCGGCCTCCTCAGGCTTATGGGGCGGACGGTGCGCTGGCTCGTCAATATTTACATCTGCCTCTTCCTTAAAAACATCCAGCGGAACTTCAAAAATATAGGGCCGGGGACGTCCGTACTTCATCGCCTCAAAACCCTCTGATAGCGCATCTGGTATCTCCTCCACACGCGACACGCGCTGCCCGCGCCCCGTCACAGAAAATAACGTCCCAAACTGATCGCGCATATCGTGCAACACGCCCGCATCTGTACCATTTGTTGCATCAGTCGGGCCACTGCATATCAGCAACACGGGCGACGACTCTGCGTGCGCTTCCCCAATCGGCGTCAATGCATTCACCGCCGCTGGCCCCGTCGTCGTCAACGCCACGCCCACGCGCCCAGAAGCCCGCGCATACCCATCCGCCATAAAACCCGCCCCCTGCTCGTGCCGCGTCGTCACATGCCGAATCCGCGGATGCTCGTACAACGCATCGTAAAGCGCGAGCGTGTGAACCCCCGGAATCCCAAACACCACATCCACCCCCCATGCATCCAGCGTCTCAACCACAGCCTGACCACCAGTCATCAACATAATCCCATCCTTTCAATCCGATATAAAAATGCACCCTATCAATATACAACCAAAATCCCCATCGTCAGACCAAATTTGCAAGGGGTATAAATGCAATACATGTTCCTGAATGGAATGAGCAGGAAATTGTCAAATAACGTGCCAAATAAGGCGTCAAATAAGGACAAAACTTACTCAGATTTCTTGTTATTGATATAAAAACTTGTTATTATTTAATAACTTACAAATTTGTTAAGCGTGTCAAATAAGATGTCAAATAAGGCGTCAAATAAGACAAAAAAATGCTCATACATGGGCATTTTCGTCAAGCGAAACAGGGCTTATCCTCAGAGCAAAATCTGTGTCTGGACAACCCGAATCACAATCGCTATATTTCGCAAGCGTTTTGCTCTTTCTCTCGAGACGCGATTTCTGTCAGAGGAAGCGTGTATGATAAATACCATCGTTATCGGCGGTGGACAGGCCGGCATAACACTGAGTTATTACTTGCAACAACGCGGGGTCGAACACCTCGTATTGGAGCGCGACCGGGCGTTCTCTGCCTGGCACAACTGCTGGGACAGCTTCCGGTTAAACACAGCCAATTGGATGAACACCTTGCCCGGCATGCAAAAACCATTTGCACCGCAAAAAGCCTGGTACGACACCGCCACACGCAAAGAAGCACTTGATTATTTCCATGCGTATCGCCAGATGGTCAATCCCCCATTAAAAGAAGGCGTCACCGTCACACAAGTCGCCGAAGGAGAAAACACCTGGAACATCCATACAGACACCCAAACCTATCAAACAACCAACGTCGCTATCTGCACCGGGCATGCTGCCCAATCCTTTGTACCAGAAGCCGCGAAAAAACTGCCGCAATCAACCCCCCAGCTACACTCAGCGGCCTATCGAAACCCCGACCAGATCACAACGGCAAATGTTCTCATCGTCGGCAGCGGCAGCAGCGGGGTTCAAATCTGCCTGGACCTGGCGCAATCGGACCAATTTGAAACCCTCTCATTCTCACTCAGCGGCAACGGCGTCGTCCCCTGGTCTATACTGGGCATCCCCATCGGCGTATTCTCCCGCCTGCTCCCAATATTCGAACTCCAGCGGCAAACGCTGATCGGACAACGCATTATGCACCAATGGCAGGGAGGCGACCCCGCGATGGCACCATCGCCGCGCTGGCTTTCAAAACACCACGGCGTACAACGGGTTGGTCGCGTAATAGATGCTGACCACCGCGGAATCCTCTGCGCCGACGGCGAAATTATCAGCCTAAAAGACCTGACCGTCTTATGGTGTACCGGCTTTAGACCCGACTACAAATTCATCCGCGTACACCATCCCGAATCCACATTTGACAAAAACGGACCCATTCACAAACGCGGCGTCTGCATCCCCGGCCTGTTCTTCGTCGGCTTGAAATTTCAACACACCGTCGGATCACACCTCCTGCGCGGAGTCGGACGCGACGCGGAATACATCGCACAAAAAATCGCGGAAAGGAACAGTCGCAATGCCTCGTGAACAAAACATCCGCCTGGGCCTGATAGGCTGCGGTGGCATCGTCCAAAAATCCCATCTTCAGGGCCTGCTCGACATCCCCGATCTCGTAACCATCTCGGCAATAGCCGACCCCATCCCCGAAAACAGAAACCGCGTTGGCACGGCAGCAGATATCCTTTCGGAACAACGCTACGAAGACCACCGCCACATGCTCGCCCGTGCCGAACTCGACGCCGTCATCATCGCCACCCCCCATCACCTGCACGCCGAACACGTCATCGAAGCCGCACAGGCAGGTGTCGCCATCATCTCGGAAAAACCCATGGCAACATCCCTCGAAGAAGCCGACCAACTCCTCGACGCCGTAAAAAAACACAACATCCCCTACACCATTGTACACAACTTCCTCTACACACCAGGCACCGCAGAAGCCCTCAGACTATTGCGCGAAGAAAACACAGGAACGCCTCAAACGGGCCGCGCCCTCTCCCTCTTTGGCAAAACAGAAGACCAGACCGACCCCAACAGCGTCTGGCGCGCATCCAGAGCAGCTGGCGGCGGCTGTATTGGCGACAGCGCCTACCACGAAATTTACCTCATCGAAACCATGATCGGCTCACCCGTGCGCTACGTGGAAGCCCGCGTACAGACCAAATTTTTCGATTTCGACGTCGATGATGTCGCCTTCCTCCTCTTTGAACACGAAAACGGCGCCATCTCCACCGTCTCTACATCCTGGGGCATGCCCGGCGGCGACCAGAGTATATGCGAAGTCTATACCCGCACACATGCCATCCGCATTGTCGGGCGCGGGCGCGAACTCCGCTACCTCGACAAAGCCGACCGCAGATGGCGATCCGTTGACCTCGACCATGGCCTCAGCGCAGACGCTCTATCCCGCGCTGGACACGCCAACTATTTTGCCGCCACATTCAAAGCACTCGCAGAAGGCAAATCACCTCCAATCACCGCCGAACACGCCCGCCACAACCTCTCGCTCATCCACGCCGCGCACCAGGCAACAACACAGCGCAAAGCCGTCGATGTCACCGAACTGTAAAAGGAATCTCAATGTCCAATCCCAACATCATCTACATCTACGGCGACGACCTGGGCCGCGGCATGCTCTCCTGCTACGGCCAAAAACACTTTCAAACCCCCAATATCGACCGCCTCTCCCGCGAAGGCTTGCAATTCACCCGCGCCTATGGCTGCATCTTTTGCGCCCCGGCACGCGCCAGCCTCATGACCGGCTATCACGACGCACACGCGGGCCGATGGACCTTCACCAGAGGCGGTCTCTACCGTCCCATGGCCGAAGGCACGATGACCTTTGAACACATCGCCGAACTCATCAACAACACCGGCCTTCAAGAACGCCCCGACGAAGTCTTCCTCGCGCAAATCGCACAACGCGCAGGCTATGTCACGGGACAAATTGGCAAACTCGAATGGGGCTTTGCCACAACGCCAGAACGCATTCGTCGGCATGGATGGGATTACCACTACGGCTACTACGACCATCAACTCTGCCACGGCTTCTATCCGCCATTCCTCTTTGAAAATGGCGACATCGTCGAAATACCCGGCAACACCCATCCCGACTGCGGCAACCACCCCGGTTCAGAATCTCCGGAAAACGCGGCCATCCGCCACGACATGACCGGAAAAGTCACCTACTCCCAGGACCTCTTCAACGACAAAATCGTCGATTTCCTCCGCAAACATCGCAACCAACCCTTCTTCCTCTTCCACCCCTCACAACTGCCCCACGGACCCATCTCCGTTCCCGAAATTCACCCGGGCGTAAAAGACGTGCCAGAACTCACCGATTTTGAAAAAGAATACGCATCCATGATCCTCCGCCTCGACGACACCGTTGGCATCATCCTCAACGAACTCGACGCGCTCGGCATTGCCGACAACACCATCGTCTTCTTCAGCTCTGACAACGGCCACGAAATCTACGCCGCACAACAAGGCCGCACCGTCAAAAGACAAAGCCTCGACGGCATCCGCTATGACGACATCACCACCCGGCACACAACCGAACAAAGCGGCGACATCTTCAATGGCAACGACGGCATGGCCGGCCTCAAATGGACGAGCTGGGAAGGCGGCACCCGCCTGCCCTACATCGCACGCTGGCCCGGTCGCATCTCCCCCGGCACAACCGATCACATGATCGCCAATTACGATTTTATGCCCACACTATCCGATCTCACAGGCGAAGAAACATCCGACTGGAAAGACGGCGAATCCTTCTTACCCACCCTTTTGGGCAAAGAGCAACGCCCCCACGCACCCGTCGTCTTTTCATCGCGTCTCGGTCCTGCACTCACCACAGCCGACGGCTGGAAATTGCGCCACATCAACAAAACCAACAACTTCCAACTCTACAACATCCTGGACGACTACCGGGAAGAAAATGACCTCGCTGCCGAATATCCCGACAAAGCCGATCAACTCGCACGCCAACTCCTCAGGGCCTGCGACGGCAACTTTGCCCACGGAAACCCCGATATGCATCTGGCTCACGCCTATTTGGAGGGAAACTCATGAACCACCTCACACCCGACGACATCGCCCAATTCGACGAAGAGGGATACCTCGTATTCGAAGGCCTCTTCGACCACGACCTCAACGAACGCATCAAAGCCGATGTCGATCAACTCATGATCGACCGCGAAAAAGGTGACCGCCCCATGCTCATGGCGTATCCAGAACTCGGCCTGCTCACGTCTGAACCCGGTGTTGTAGATCGCGTGGCCGATCTGATGAAAGGCAAAAAATTCGTCCATCACCACATCCACGCCCGATGGCAACTGCCCGGAGAACGCGGGGTAGCGTGGCATCAGGATTATGCACAACTCCCGCAAACAAATCGCTCGCACCTCATGGTCCACGTATTCATGTACATGGACGGCCTGAACGGCGAAGTGGGCGACCTCCTCGTCATGCCCGGCACCCACAAAAAAGTCATGGCCAACGATGCCTATCGCCAATTTCAATTCGAAGACCTGCCCGGCTCGCGGACCATCGACAACCTGGCCCCCGGCTCCATCATCATCGTCCACTCCGCCCTGCAACACGCCCGCCGCCCCAAACCCGGCGGCGGCATTTACAAACGCTACTTCATCGACACCTCCTACTGCGAGGACGGCATCCTCTGGCCCTCCTATCCCAACATCGCCGAAATCAACCGCGTCGCCCTCGAAACCGGCTGTGATCGGAACGGCAAATACGCCTTCCTCTACGACACCAGCCAGTTCTTTGAGCGCAGGGATTACATGGATACGTTCAACGAGAAAAATCAGGGCAGTATCGCGTTGCAATTGTAGCATGCGATCATAAACAAAATATCCTTGATTAAATAGAGGTATTATGAAATATTTATATATCCAAGCCATCCATAACACCAGAAAGGAAACCGACATGGCAGACAAACCCGTCTTATTGACCGACGAGCAAATGCAGCAATTTATCCGCGATGGATATTTGATCCTCCACCCCGACTTCCCGGAGGGATTTCACGAAAAAGTCTATAAACGCATCGACGAATCCTTTGAAAAAAACAACGGCAGAAATCCCGGCAACAACCTCCTCCCCGCCGTACCAGAACTGCAAGACGTATGGGATCACCCCATTGTCCACGGCGCATTTTCCAGCATCCTCGGACCCGATTATTATCTGCACCTGCACCGCCACGTTCACGAAAGCCGCCCGGGTAGCGATGCGCGCACCATGCACAAAGACAGCTTGCACAACAGCCGATTTTGCGCCGACCAAAACCGCCGCCACCACCACTGCCGCTGGATGATGGCGATGTATTACCCTCAGGACACACCCCGTGAAATGGGACCGACCAGCGTAACCCCCAGATCGCAATACATCACCGCCCGCGACCAGGCAGGAGAACACCTCTTCACAGCGGGACCCGCGGGAACCGTCGCACTCATTCACTACGACATCCTGCACAAAAAAGAAGCCAACTACACAGAGATCACGCGCCACATGGTCAAGTTCCTGTTCACGCGCATGACAGAGCCTACCGAACCGACATGGGATCACAGCGACGAAACCTGGGTCGCATCCGACGATCCACAAGAACCGATATGGCAGGCCATGTGGGACTGGCACCTGGGCAAAGCACCCGAACATGCGAGCAACGGAGCATCAACCGAAACCCTGAGCGAGCAACTATCTAACCCCGACGAAGCCGCCGCCCTCCATGCGTCCTACACCCTCGGATTACAGGGCGAAAAAGCGATTCCCGCCATGATCGACGCACTCAAAGACACGGAGGATGAGAACCCGCCGCGAAACGCGGGATACGGATTCACAAACGTCGGCGAAGCTGCCGTACCCGCACTGCTCGAACTCACCAAAAATTCGAACCCAAAAATCCGCATGCGCGCAGTCGATGTACTCGGCGACCTGGGCTTGCGAGCAAAATCAGCCACGCCCGATCTCATCGCCCTGTTGCAGGACACCGATGAAGACACACGCGCACACGCCGCAGAATCCCTGGGCACCATTAGCCAGAACACCACGGAAGCCGTGCGCCCGCTCGCCGACATCCTATCTACAGATGAAAGCGACTTTGTGCGACGCAATGCCGCCCTCTCCCTCGCGCGATTGGGCATCCATGCCGAAGAAGCCATTCCCGAATTGGCAGACGCCATGCGCGATGGCAACCACTACGTTCGCGGATTTGCGGTACACGGCCTCTATCGCATCGGCACGCCCGAAGCACTCAGAGCCGCCATGCATCGCCTCCAGGCGCTGCGCTGGGACAGCGAACCCAGAGGTCAGACACAAAGAAGACCCAAAAAGGTAGCTTAAGAGATGACCTGGAACCCCGTGACCAAACACATCTCAACGCCTTTTGCGGAAAACGTCTCCCCCGATAACGCCCTGCCAGAACACCCGCGCCCTCAAATGGTGCGCCAACACTGGCAAAACCTCAACGGCCTGTGGGACTACGCCCTCGAACCCATCGGCACCACCAGCGCACCTGATACCTATCAGGGTCAAATCCTCGTACCCTTTGCCATTGACGCCCCCCTCTCTGGCATCATGGAAATTCTCCGCCCGGACCAGCGGCTCTGGTATCGCCGAAATTTTACCATTCCCGACGCCTGGACGGGCAAACGCGTACTCCTCCATTTTCAGGCATCTGACTGGGAAACCAGTGCCTATATCAACGGCGAGCAAGCGGGTCAACATCGCGGCGGATACGACCCCTTCACCTTTGACATCACCGACCATTTAACAGACGGCGCGAACGAACTCACCGTCTCCTGCTGGGACGCCACCGAGCAACAGCCCCAAGCCCTTGGCAAACAAATCATGCCGGAAAACCGCCAGGGATTTCGGTATCAACCCACCGGCGGCATCTGGCAAACCGTCTGGCTCGAAGCCGTACCAGAGCAATCCATCCGCACCCTTCGTCTCACACCCGATATAGACGCTGAAAAGATAGATATTACTGTCTCAGGCGAAAGGTCTGAGACGAATTCCAAATTCAAACAATCGCCTATGACGGCAACCGGCAAATCTCCGAAGCAACCGGACGGGCCGACCACACCATCTCCCTCAGCATCCCAAACGCAAAACTCTGGCATCCAGACCACCCCTTCCTCTACGACCTCAAAGTCAAAGTACAACACAACGGCGAAACCATCGACACAATCGACAGCTACTTTGGCATGCGAAAAATATCCATCGGCGAAGACGAAAACGGCATCAAACGCTTCCTCCTCAACGACAAACCCATCTTTCAACTCGGCCCTCTGGACCAGGGCTATTGGCCCGACGGCATCCTCACCCCACCATCTGACGAAGCCATCCTCTTCGACCTCCAGTACCTCAAACAAATCGCCTGCAACATGGTGCGCGTACACGTCAAAACCCATCCCGACCGCTGGTACTATCACTGCGACCAGACTCGGCCTATTGGTCTGGCAAGACATGGTCTGCATGCCCAAATTTGGACAAAGCGTCACCCCCGAAGCCGCACAACAATGGCAGACCGAATTTGAAAACATCATGGACTGGCTGCACAACCACCCCAGTGTTGTCCAGTGGGTCATCTTCAACGAAGGCTGGGGGCAACACGACACCGAACGCCTCACTGACCACGTCGCACAACGCGACCCCTCTCGCCTCGTCACCAGCGCCAGCGGCTGGGCCGACATGGGCACGGGCGACATCTGCGACATACACGACTACACCTTCTACCCCGCCACAGCGCGGCAACAAAGCGCGAATGACCGCATCGTCCTCCTGGGCGAAGCGGGCGGATTCAACCTCTGCATCCCGGGTCACACCTGGTACGACCACGAAGAGCCATCCGAACACATTGACCACATCAACGACATCACCCGCCCCACATATCCAACACCACAGGCGATGGAAGACGACTATCGCTTCTGGGTCGAAAACCTCCGCGCAATGGTCGGCCTCACGCCCCTCAACGGCGTCGTATATACCCAGATCACCGACGTCGAACACGAACTCAACGGCTGGCTCACCTACGACCGCAAAATCTCCAAAATTGACCCCGACGAACTCGGCAAAATCCACGCCACACTCTGGGATCCCCCACAATTTGAAACCATCATCGGTCCCCACACCGAATGGCGATACAGCACGGGCGACGTATCCCCTCTCCCCGCCATACACACCTCGCCCCGCGCCAACCTGCCAAACTACGGCGGCGACTGGTGTCAAACCCACTTCGACGATTCATCCTGGAACGCTGGCAAAGGCCCATTTGGCACAGCAGAAGGGACCCCCGTCTATCTTCGCACCACCATCGACCTGAACCAACGCCCTGATAAACCCCTATTCTACGTCACCTCATCTGCCGACTGCCAGATCTTCATCAACGGCCAACTCATCCGCAGCCTCCGCGTCAGGCAGCACTCCGCACCCATCTCGGAAACCTGCGCCCTGCTCCATCCCGACGAATTCGATATCCTGATCCCCGGCGAAAACACAATCTGCGCCATCCTCTTACCCTCTCAAAGACCCTCTTATCTGAGCGTTCAACTCCTCGACATGAAATAAGGAGACACATGCAACCCAACATCATCATCTTCCTCGTCGATGACATGGGCACGGGCGACACCAGCGCGTATCAGGACTGGACCGGCAATCGCGACGACGAACAACTTCACACCCCCAGTCTGGAACGCCTCGCGCGCCTGGGCGTGCGCTTTACCGATGCACATACCCCATCAACCGTCTGCACTCCCACGCGCTACGCCCTCCTCACCGGACGCTATTGCTGGCGCACGCAACTCAAACACAAAGTCGCCTTTGGTCCCCACTATCCGCCGCTCATCGAAAAAGAACGGCCCACACTCGCCACCATCCTCAAAGAAGCCGGATATCGCACGGGCATCTCGGGCAAATGGCACGTGGGCCTGACCTACACAAAATCCGACGGCTCACCCGCCGAGGGATGGGACGACGCAGACGTGCGCCAACCCCTGACCGACTGCCCCGAAGAACACGGCTTCGACTACCACTTCATCACCAACCGAAGCCATGGAACCTCTGCCAATGCGGGCTGGATCGAAAACCGCCGCTGCATCGGCGCAACCGGCAAAAACCCTCACGACATCTCGGGTTACGACCTGTACAAAACCGGGTCCATGAACTTCCAGCACGCCGTTGGCTTTCTCGACACCCATCTCGCAGAAGAAGACACAAAACAACAACCCTTCTTCCTCTACTACGCCGCCAATTCCAATCACACACCCCACACACCGTGCGACGCACTCAACGGCGTACCCATCACGGGACAGGCGCACTTCAAAAACGGCAAACGCGAACTCTCGCGCCCACACGCAACCACCAACGACCCCAATGGCTGGGAAAGCACCGAATGGGGCAAACAGCGCGACCAGGTCGGCGGCTGCGAGCACAACACGCCCGAACGCCTCGACTTCATATACGAAAACGATGTCGCAGTCGGCCAATTGCTCAACTACCTCGAAACCCACGACGACCCGCGCAACCCGGGCCACAAACTCATCGACAACACCCTCTTCATCTTCTCCAGCGACAACGGCGCGGAAAACGCGGGCAAAGAATCCAGCGGCTACTACCGCGGTCGCAAAGCCCACATCCACGAAGGCGGCCATCGCGTGCCCACAATCGCCTTCTGGAAACAGGGCAACATCGGCGACGGCAACGACGCGACCTCCGGGCGCACCAGCCACATCACGTATGGACTCAACGACCTCATATTATCCATCGCAGACCTCGTCGGCATCGAAGCATCCCCGCACGAGGGATTCGCCGAAGACAGCACCAGCATCGCGCCCTTTCTCACGGGCCTGAAAGACGATGAATTTGAACCCCACCCCCTCGTCCTCCACGACGACTACATCATGGGACCCATGCTCTCGCTGCGAGATGGGGATTGGAAATTGATCGTCGGGCAAGAACTCATATTAGAAGGGGAATTAAAACACCACGCCCTCTTCAACTTAAAAGACAACCCCACAGAAGACGAGCGCCAGAACCTCATCGCATCAGAACAACACAGCCACCTCGTTGAGTCTATGTCTGAAAAACTGCTGGACATTTATTATCAGAGGTATTAAATGTTGCCATTTCTTAGATTTTTAGCACCGATTGGGTTTGCTTTAATAAAAAAGATGGTTAGCAATGCATTCGCGGATGATGCAGAAAATACAATAGAAGTTGATCTCAAAAATCTCTTTACAGAATTCTGCTCAAACGCCATTATCAATGTTACTGCACTATCTTTTTCTATATATGTATGCCCCTTTTTCTTTGACTCAGAAGTGGTGCGTTTTTTAGTGTGTAGTGTTTACTTGTCGTCAATGTTGTATTTTTTCTTTAAATATTTCCCGCCTATATGGCTATTGGTGATAGAATATGGTGGAAATTTAAAAAAAATGATTGTAGATAGGTACATAGGCAATCCGGGCCTATTAGAATCTATTGCCATTGCTTTTGACTTCATACCGCCACAACAAGAACGGGTCAATATTATCATGTGGAGAATATCCGGCTTCGTGTTGAAACAAGGGCTTGCTATAGTGATCTATATTGGAATTTTTTATGTCATAGTAGCACCCTGGGCTGTTGAAGACGCTACCGGTCTAAACTGGTACGAGGCTGCTATCTATCCGTTTTTGATGGCTATCGACTATTTCGTTGGTTTCGAAACACAGAATATCTTCATTCCGATAGATTGATATAGAAACTTGACGAACAAGGACGAACCATGTTTATCAAGCACATCAAACTGGAAAATCTGCTCTCCTTCGGGCCCGATACCGAAGCACTGGAACTTCGTTCCCTGAATGTTCTTATCGGTCCCAATGGCTCCGGGAAATCCAATCTTATTGAGGCGATTGGCCTGCTAAAAGCCACGCCCAGAGACCTCACGGCTCCAATTCGAGAAGGTGGAGGCATCCGCGACTGGCTTTGGCGAGGTGATCCCAAAGCATCGTCGGCCCATATCGAAGTGCTTCTGGATAACCCGAAGGGGTCAGCACTGCGATATCGCCTCGAATTCGCAGAGAGGGGCCAGCAGTTCGAGTTGACAGAAGAGAGGATAGAAAACAAAGAGCGAGACCTCTTTCACACAATGCCACATTACGAATTGCAGTATGGCCGTGCCACTCTGAGCTACAGAGGTGAAAAGCAACACCAGTTACGCATGGACGAGATCAATCCACAGCAATCCATTCTTGCCCAGCGGAAGGACCCGGATCAATACCCGGAACTGACATGGCTTGGCGAGACATTTGACCGCATGCGACTCTACCGCGAAAGTTCCTTTGGTCGCCGCACGCCGCCGCGTCAGCCACAACCAGCGGATCTGCCCAACGACTTTTTGCTCGAAGATGGAAGAAACCTGGGACTGGTGCTGAATCGGTTGAAGCGGGAGCCAAAAGTCAAAGATCGCATACTGGAAACCATGCGCCAACTCTACGAAGGCGTGATTGACCTGGACGTCATCATTGAAGGCGGAACCGTTCAGGTCTTAGTCCAAGAAAAAAATATCATGGTTCCAGCAACGCGATTATCCGATGGTACGCTACGCTTTCTGTGCCTGTTGGCTATCCTTTGCCACCCAAATCCCCCACCACTGGTCTGTATTGAAGAGCCTGAACTGGGCTTGCATCCCGACGTTCTGCCAGTCCTCAGCGACCTGTTGCGCGAGGCATCGCAAAGGTGCCAACTTATTGTCACAACGCACTCCGACATGCTCGTGGACACCTTAACTGATACACCGGAGAGCATCGTAGTCTGCGAAAAGCACGACAGCCAGACGGAAATGCACCGACTTGACAAGGCCGACCTTACCGAGTGGTTGAAGCGTTATAGCTTGGGGGACTTGTGGACCAGGGGTGACTTGGGAGGGAACCGCTGGTGAGGATCAAGGTCTTTGTCGAAGGTGGCGGGGAAACGAATTTGCTGAGGAGAAAATGTCGCGAGGGTTTCAGCAAATTTTTTAGCAAGGCTGGCTTGGAAGGCCGAATGCCGCGTATAGTCGCAAATGGCAGTCGGCGAGATGCCTTCGATGATTTTCGTGCAGCAGTCCGCGGGGCAAAAAAAGATGATTTCATCGTGCTATTGGTTGACAGCGAAGGACCAGTGACAACAGGCCCCTGGCAACACCTGAAGAAGAATCCCGATAATTGGGACCAACCCTCGGAGACTACAGACGACCAGGTACATCTGATGGTGCAATGCATGGAGGCGTGGTTTCTCGCCGACAAGGACACTCTTGCTGCGTACTACGGAAACGGCTTTAACCAGAACGCGCTTCCCGCTCGTCAGGATATTGAGAGAATCCCCAAAAACGATGTATTTAACGGCCTAAAAAACGCGACGCGGTCGGGTGTTTCGAAAGGCGAATATGAAAAGGGGCAGCATTCGTTCGATATCCTCGCGCAGATTGACCCCGACAAAGTGGTTGCGGCATCGCCCCATGCGAAACGACTCGTCGATACCTTGAAGGCAAAAATCAAATAACTGGCCTGATCAACACCTGAGTCGCCCCTACCGAACACCTCTTCACCAAGGACCCCCCATGCAAACGCCCTTCCCAGCTAAATTACCACTTGAAAAACCGGACCGCGAACTCAGCGCCTCGATGGAGCGTATGTACGATATATGGAACCCCCATGAAGATCGCGGCAATGAATTCTTCAGCAACTTCAAATACTCACCTCTCGAAGGATTCTCGCGAGAACCCAACGTCTCTCGCCGCGACCCGTCTAAAGTACTCCGCATCGACGGCACCTATTACGTCTGGTACACATGCCGGCGCACACAAGGCCCGCCCGTCGGACACGAAAACGCCACCGACGAAATCCCCTCTGTCGATTGGGACCTCGCAGACATCTGGTATGCCACCAGCGAAGACGGCTTTCACTGGGAAGAACAGGGACCAGCCGCCACGCGCCCCTCAAAAGGCGAATTTGGCTGGCGCTCAAACTGCACCCCCGACATCCTCGTCTGGAAAAACAAATACTACCTCTACCACCAGGCATACAGCGAAGTCATTCAAGGCGGCGACTCGTGCCCCGTCACCATCGCCATCGCCGACTCTCCCCATGGACCCTGGACGCGACTGGGCAGACCCATTGTGGAACCCGGCGGCCCCGACGACTGGGACTGCAACTGCATACACGACCCCTTCCCCCTCATCTACAAAGGCAAAATCCACATGTATTACAAAGGCTCGCCCGGCCAAAAACGCGGCGGCGCAAACATCATCCGCGCTCAGGGCGTTGCCATTGCCGACCATCCGGAAGGACCATACCAAAAATCACCGCTAAACCCCGTCCTCAACTCCGGTCACGAAACCTGCCTCTGGCCCTACAAAGAAGGTATCGCCGCAATCGTCAGCCTGGACGGACCCGAAAAAAACACCGTACAATACGCGCCTGACGGCCTCCATTTCGAAATGAAATCCCTGCTCCAGGTACCCCCTGTCGCCCCCGGACCCTTTGTTCCCGACGCATTTGCCGACAACGGCGATGGACGCGGCATCACCTGGGGACTCTGCCACATCAACCCGGACGGCGGAGGTAGCATGAGCGAATCCGTCCTCGCCCGATTCGACTGCGACCTCAGCCGCGACACAGACCGCCTCCTCTTCAAAAACAACAACCTGCGCTTTGACGAACCCACCTACTTCCAGCGCGTCCTCAAACTGCCCGAATACCTCCAAAAGCAAATCCTCAAAGAACAGAATCACACCGACCAAAACACCATCGGAACATAACAGACCTCTGGACGTATGAACTGCTAGGGCTGGGCATAGACACCACAAACTGTCCGGCAAAACAATCCAAAGGAGCCATCATGAAAACGATCTACCGTTCAACACTCGTACAAGGGATATGCTATTTCCTGCTCATCGGCGGACTGCTCGCCCCAGCCGCAGAGGCAGTTAAATTTCGCACCGAAGCAGGTCAACTCCAGCAATCAAAATTCGTCATCGCCATACCGGAGTCATGGAACGGAAAACTCCTGCTGCTGGCGCACGGCTATCGCCCCGAAAATGCGCCCCTGAGCGCCGATTTTCGCACAGACTCACCCACGTACCAGCATCTGCTTGCCGATGGCTGGATGATCGCATCTACCAGCTACCGCCGCAACGGAGCGATCATCGTCGATGCGGTAGCGGACATCGAACTGCTACGCCAGCACATTGCCCAGACCTATGGCGCGCCTGAACGTATAATTGTACAGGGGAACTCAATGGGCGGTGCGATCGTGACACTGATCGCCGAGACCGCTCCCGAAGGTTATGACGGCTTGCTCGCGTTGGGGGCGGCACTGCAAGTGCGAGATGCAGAGCACCCCCACGAATGGCGTTATACCCCACGTCTCCCGTTGCTCTTCGTCAGTAATCAGAGTGAAGCGGAGGGACCCCAGGCGTATATCCAGAAAGCGGCAAAGGCACCGAATGTGCCAGTATTCTGGTCTGTGGCACGCGACGGACACGTCAACCTCAGAGAGATCGAACGGGAAACCGCGTTGCGCGCGCTCGACGCCTATCTGGACACCGGCACGATTGAACGAGACAAAGATGCGACCATCGCTCCAAATCATGTGTCGTCTGCGGAATTTGTGGAAGGAGGGGCTTACACAAAGATAGAGAGTATCTCCTCGACCTACGGCAATATCAACACCGAATTTATCGAGGGCGACCTGCAGCAACTTGGCATCTCTCCCAAAACCCGTTTTCAGGTCAGCTATGGGGAGCAGACATTCACAGTGTTGCTTGCCACCACCTATGGAGACGTACCGCGCGGAGAGTGGGTTGCATTCCTGACAGCGGAAGGTCGCTTGAGGATCGCTCGCAACTTCGAGAACGCCTCAAAGACACTTGGATGTAAGGAGGGCGACAAAATCTTCATCGCGCCCGCCAAATGAACCTTATACAACCAACTGGAGACCCCAATGTCCAATCCCAACATCGTCTATATCTTCTTCGACGACCTCGGTTATGGGGACATCAGCTACCTCAATCCCGAATCCAAAATCCAAACCCCCAATATCGACCGCCTGTCCGCTGAAGGCATGTGCTTCACCGATGTCCACTCCTGCTCAGCCGTATGCTCTCCTTCGCGCTATGGCGTCTTAACCGGACGCTATTGCTGGCGCACCCGACTGCAAAATGGCGTCCTCAACGGATACTCAGAACCCCTCATCGAACCCGAACGCCTGACCGTCGCGTCCCTGCTCAAACAACACGGATATCACACCGCATGCATCGGCAAATGGCATGTGGGATTAAACTGGACGCGCAAAAAAGGCGTCCAGAACCTCGAAAATTACAGACTGGGATGGGATCGAGGCGAAGCCATAGACTTCACCCAACCATTTACCGGCGGACCGTGCGACCTCGGATTCGACTACTTTTACGGCATCTCCGCATCCCTGGACATGCCGCCTTATGTCTATCTCGAAAACAACCGCACAATCCGTGAACCAACAGCCCGTGCTCATAGGGGCCTCTTTGGACGCGAAGGACACGCTGCGCCGGGCCTCAAACCCGAACACGTCATTCCAGACCTCACAAAAAAAGCGGTCTCCTTCATCGAAGAAACCGCAGCGGGCAAACAGCCCTTTTTCCTCTACTATCCCGTAACCGGACCGCACACACCCATTGCGCCAAACAAAGCATTTACAGGCAAAAGCCAGGCCGGCAAATACGGCGACTTCGTCGTCGAATGCGACTGGGCAGTGGGTCAAATCATGGACGCTGTTGAAAAAGCCAGCGCCACCGACAACACCCTCTTTATCGTCACCAGCGACAACGGACCCGAACGCTTTATGCACGCGCGAAAACAAGAATACAATCACTACAGTGCCTATCACTTCCGCGGCTGCAAACGCGACAACTGGGAAGGCGGACATCGCATCCCCTTTATCGCCCGCTGGCCCGAAAAAGTCGCGGCTGGATCCTTCAGCGACGAAATCGTATGTCTCACAGACCTCATCGCAACAGCCGCCGACATTATCGGCCATACCCTTCCCGAAAATGCCGGCGAAGACAGTTGCAGCATCCTACCCGTCCTCACGAGCCAGAACGCGACATCCATCCGCGAAGCCACCGTGCATCACTCTTCCAAAGGCGAATTTGCCATCCGCCAGGGCAAATGGAAATTGCTCCTCCACCAAAGCTCCGGCGGCAATGATTATCCCGACGACCCTATAGATGATGCCCCCGGACAACTCTACGACATGGAAACCGGCTACCGAGAACGCGAAAACCTCTACGCGCAACACCCCGAAATCGTATCGCAATTGACCGACCTGCTCAACCAGTACAAAACGAGGGGACGCAGTGTCCCCGCATAAACCCGGAGGAAGCGATGAACGCTTCGGACCTATTTGTCAAAGCACTGGAAAATGAAGGCGTGGAATATATCTACGGCGTGCCAGGAGAAGAAAACCTCGCCTTTCTGGAAGCCCTTCGCAAATCGAGCATCAAACTCATCCTGACCCGCCACGAACAGGGAGCCGCGTTTATGGCTGCAACCTATGGACGGCTCACGGGCAAAGCGGGCGTCTGCCTCGCCACGCTCGGTCCCGGCGCAACCAATTTTGTGACAGGTGCAGCCTATGCCCAACTGGGCGGCATGCCCCTGCTCATGATCACGGGCCAAAAACCCATCAAAAAGAGCAAACAGGGCCAATTTCAGATCATAGACGTCGTGAGCATGATGGAACCCCTCACAAAATACACCCGACAAATCGTCAACGTAGATATGATCCCCTCCATGGTGCGGGAGGCATTTCGCCTGGCGCAAGAAGAGCGCCCCGGCGCCGTACACCTGGAATTGCCGGAAGATGTCGCCGAAGAACCCGTTGACGAACACACCACGCCGGTCTTTAACATCAGCACATGCAGGCGCGGCGACGCCAATGAACGCGCCATTGACGACGCGGTAAAAATGATCAAAGAAGCCACGCGGCCCTTGCTCCTCCTGGGCGCGGGCACCAACCGCAAGCGCATCTGGGAATCCGTGGCGCACTTCCTCGACAAAACCGGCATCCCCTTTTTCAATACCCAGTTAGGCAAAGGTGTCGTTGGCGGCCTCCACCCCCTGTTTTTGGGCACCGCAGCACTCTCCGACGGCGACTATCTCCACTGCGCCATTGAACGCGCCGATTTGATCATAAACGTCGGGCACGATGTCGTGGAAAAACCGCCATTTTTCATGTCACACGACGAAGGGGCAACCCGGGTCATCCACATCAACTTCCAATCCGCCGTGGTAGATAATGTCTATTTTCCACAACTGGAAGTAGTAGGCGACATTGCAAACACGATCCAGCGCCTCGCCGACAAAACCTGCAAAACAGCCTCGCACGACTTTGACTATTACATGCGCATTCGCGACCAAATCCAGGAACACATTCGTATAGGAGAAAACGACAACAGCTTCCCCATAAAACCACAGCGCCTCGTCTGGGACGTCCGCAAAGTCATGCCCGAAGACGGCATTATTGCGCTGGATAACGGCGTGTACAAAATCTGGTTTGCGCGCAACTACCCAACCACGCAACCCAATACCGTATTGCTGGACAACGCCCTTGCCACCATGGGCGCGGGCCTGCCCTCGGCAATGGAAGCCGCGCGGTTTTATCCCAACCGGCGGGTCATGGCAATCTGTGGCGACGGTGGTTTTATGATGAACAGCCAGGAATTGGAAACAGCCGTAAGACTCAACCTCAATCTCGTCGTCCTGATCTTGAGGGACAATGCCTACGGTATGATCCGCTGGAAACAATACGGGATGGGGCTTCCCGATTTTGGACTGGAATTTGACAACCCGGATTTTGTCATGTACGCCAACAGTTATGGCGCGCATGGGCACCGCGTGAAATCCACAGAAATGACAGTCCCCCTGCTGGAGAAATGTTATGCCAAAGGCGGCGTACACCTCGTCGAAGTACCTGTGGATTACTCTGAAAACCAGAAAGTGCTCGTTGATGAACTACAAGCAAAGACTTGTTTATTATAACTTTATTGTTCCTTGATCATTTTTTAACAATATTTGTCAACAAATCTGTTGACAAATATTTACCAGCTAACTTAAAATATCACTCCAAATTTATGTGGAAGACATAACAAAAAAACTCGCGGTTGACTCTTCCCCTGCCCCTTGCCATAGGCGAAGGTGCAATAGGCTTGTTGAATGAGCCTCAAGAACAACTCATTGAACTGCAAGCAAAGACTTGTTTATTATGACGTTATTGCTTCCCTGTTGTTTTTTTAGTAATATTTGTCAACAAATCTGTTGACAAATACTTACCAGTAGTGCAATAAATAACTTGCATCACTGGCATGACCTGATCCATCAGCCCGACCAGCCCTCATCATCGCGGCAGGGTTTTAGCCGCGATCCAGTGGTTTTGCCTATCATCAAGCCATTGACTTTTTTTCAGGGCTTTTTAATTTTGTTCTATGTTCAGTATTATCTTCACTTGCAATGATAAAACAGGAGACGCGGAATGCCACATTCGAAAATTACCTCCAGCCACCGGATCACTATCCCCAAGCCGGTGTTTGAGAAACTCGGCCTCAAAGTGGGTGATATGATTGAGGTAATTGAAGAGAATGGAAAAGTCGTCCTCATACCGCAGCAGATGAGTCCCCCAGAGCTTTCAAAAAAAGAACAACGGATTCTCGCGCGGGCAAAAGACAAGATCAAGACCATCAACGAGGATATGCTTAATTCCAAAGGATTAACCGAGGCAGAGGTCAACGTGGCTACAAAAGCAGGTCTCATCGATCCAGAGCAGAAGTACTGGTGGCTGGAGTCATGGCAGAAAGGCGAGCGAGAAGCTGAGCGAGACGAGCGAGAGGGCCGGTCTTCCAGTGAATTTGAAACGGCAGAGGGTCTCCTTGCCCACCTTCATAAACAGCGTGCATGAAAATCGTCACTGAGAAATCATTTGACCGCGACTATGCGCGACTGCCACAGAACATCCAGGAGCGTGTTGACAAACAACTCTCGCTTCTCTTTGCTAATCCACATCACGGTTCTCTTCAGACCCGGAAGATGCGAGGGCAAACCGATATCTGGGAAGCCCGCGTCACCGAAAGTTACAGGTTCACATTCAAGATCGTGGGCGATACCTACCGTCTGCGCCGAGTTGGGACTCATGAGATTTATAGGAAGCCGTAAGATTGGTATAAATGTCGTGCCCGATCCAGTGATTGGTCAATTAACGTCCCCATAGTTGACGAGCTATCCCCACCCGTTCCTGTTCCAGTCTTTGGGCAAGCGTCTCTAACTGTTTATGATAGTTGATATCAACTTTGCCACTGAGCAGGCACTCGCCAAGCCTCTTCAGACCTGGCAAAGGCTCGCCGGTGTTTGACCGTAGCAAGCTGTCCAGAGTCAGAGCCTCAAGAGATTGTGATTCGAGGCCCTGATCACTGGCATCAACGAGAAGTTGTCCAAGTCTCTTCTGATCTGGATCGGGCGAACCGATCTCTCCTCGTCCCAGCCGTTCAATTACCCTATCTATCAGCACGGCATAAGCCTCGACATCTGCGTAAACGCCGGTCAGTAAACTCAAATTACTCATGTTGCCATCTCCTCCTGAAGGCTGAGCGCCGCCCTTAATCCATCAGCCTGACATTGTATTGCCTCGCAGAGGACTGGTATCCGCGATACAGACTCTCGTCCAGAGGATGTGGGGTATAAATATAGATGGCAGAATCCCACGGATTGTACAGAACCACCTCTTCCCGTTCATCTCCGCACACATCTGCTGGAATGCAGTGATACCAGGCCATGCGTCCAACGGGTTCAGGAGCCGGAAGACCCGGCAATGGGATAGAAGTCCCCTCAATAGGCTCCCATAGCATCCCACCATTGTACAGAAGCGCAGGCGCGTCCGCTCCATTCCAGTACACGACCTCCATACCCGTATTGTTGCGCGAAGGATTGAGCCGGAAATCGTTGAGACAGTCCCCCTTTGTATCAATGACCATAACATCCGTATTGTGCCCCTGATATCGAATCACCATCTGGGGAGACGGATCGTGCGCGCTAAATCGCGCCACCCTGACCTCCTGACCGTGGGGAACCTTCTCCTCGCCGAGACGCAGAACCACATTCCCGTAACCGTCCATCACATGCCCAAACCCAGAGCAAATGGCCCGCACCTGCCCGTTATCCCACTCCGCGATAGACACCGAATCCATATTCCATCCAAGTTGCTCTTCCCAGAGAACTGTCCCATCGTGATCTAATAAAAAATACCCGCCATTGACCTCATCCCTGCCATCACCGTCAATATCTCCGACCGAGGGAATGTACGCAGGGCATCGGCTGTACTCGGTCCACTCAGTTTCATAGGTCCAGAGAACCCGAAGATCCTCATCAAAAGCAATGACCTTGCCTCCGAGCTTAATCACAAAGTCTCGAGGCGTATCGGTCCCCCGAAAATTGGCAATCATAAGACGCTGATGCACCCAATTCGCCCCCTGTCCCCGACACGACCGCAACTCAGTGGGACTCTCTTGCTTCACGAGATCGCCATTCGCCCCGTCCCGAATCTGAACAACGACATTTGCCATTGAATCGGAATCCGCCTCAACCGCGGGGTCCAGAAAAAAGCAAACAACCTCCTCAGCACCATCGCCATCAATATCGCAAATAGCGACAGGACCTGGCCGGCTGGGCTGGACGCCACCCTCTCCCACCTGCCACAGAACCTCGCCATCTGCGGTAAAAGCACCGAGAAAACACGGCTTCATACCCCCGCCGTCATGGGCATCGTCAACCGATCGGTACACCAGAAAATCCGCCCGCCCCTTTCCCTCAAGATCGCCCATCCGGATATCACCGCCATAGGTACCCTCCTCTCCCGTAACGCAGAACTCAGGCGGAATCTCCACGCGCTTATATAAAATCGGGCTACCATATTGCATCGGACTGCTCTCCTTATCTTTATATAGTTCAAGAAAAACTCCTTGAACAAAGATACATCTCTAAGTAAGATAAAAAAGACCAAATAACCACATCGAAATCAAATATCCCATGAAACAAACGATCTACCTCGCAAAAAACTACCTCACCATCGCCGTCCGCAACCTGTTGAGACATCCGGGCTATTCGTTGATCAACCTGTCCGGACTGGCACTTGGAATGGCGTGTGCGGTATTACTCGCGATCTACATCTCCTATGAACTGAGTTACGACCGATTTCGCCCAGAAGTAGCGCGCACCTACCGCGTCATGAAACAAACCCGCCATGCAAACGGGCGGATAGCGTGGAACACAGGGCAACAGGGACCATTGGCAACCGTACTGACCGAAGAATTTCCAGACGTGGAAGACGCCACGCGATTTTGGGCTGGTCTCAGATGGATAACCTCTGGGGAAAAATCATTTCAACAGATGTTCTGGCTAAGCGACCCCAACGTATTCGCATTCTTCGGCATCGACGTATTGGCAGGCGATCCCCAAACCGCATTACAAGACCCCTTTTCCGTAGTTATAACAGAACCTGTGGCACGGAAATTCTTTGGTTCTACCGATCCAGTTGGCAAAACAATCACCGTAGATCACAACCTGTTTGGCGGCACATATCAAATCACGGGCGTCATTCGACGAGCACCCGACAACTCCCGGTTTCAATATGACTTCATCACCGCCACAATGCCGCAGGGCGTTCGCCAACGCAGATCGTGGGATCACTGGTTGCCGCCAGCGTACTCGCGCCCGGCAAACACATACCTGCGCCTGAAACCCGGAGCCAAACCCGAAGACATCGCCCGGAAATTGCCGGAACTGGTCGAACGCTACGCGGAAATCGCAGAAGACGAAAGCGAAACCGTGCGCTATTATCTCCATCCCATCTCGCGCATGCACCTGTATTCCAAAGCCGATATGCCCGGATTTACGGGCGACGCGGGAAGACCCTACAAAGACATACAGCAAATCTATCTGCTGGGACTCGTGGGATTCTTCATCCTCACAATAGCCTGTATCAACTTCATGAACCTCTCCACAGCCCGATCCGCCAGCCGCGCGAAAGAAGTGGGACTCCGAAAAGTCGTGGGCGCATATCGCTCGCATCTCATAAAGCAATTCCTTGGTGAATCCCTCCTCTTATCCGCCCTATCGGCCTGTGTAGCACTCGGATTGGTATATCTCGCACTACCTCCATTCAGCGCATTTGTGCAGGAAAACCTGACTATAGACAGCGGATTGACCCTCTGGATCCTGGGAATCACCCTCTTCGTCGGGCTATTATCCGGAAGTTATCCCGCACTCTACCTCTCTGCATTCGAACCCGCAACCGTATTGAAAGGCGGAGCAATCAAAGCCGGATCAGCTCAGGCCAGCGTGCGAAAAGGACTCGTCGTACTGCAATTTGTCATTTCAATTATATTAATCATAGGAACCATCATTGTAGCCAATCAGATGCGATTGATCCGAGAAAAAGACCTGGGATTTAACAAAGATGAAGTCGTCGTCGCCTCAATCTTCCGGCAAGACCGATATCAGAGCGATGGCGGACAGTTGCAAAAGCGGTATCTTCAGATAAAAGACGCATTTGCACAACACCCGAATATCTCAACCGTATCGGCAACATCGCATTTGCCGGGAAACAGCTGGCCTAATCGCGAGTGGTTCTTCCCAGAAGGCGACCCGGACCGGGGCGTTGAAGTGCGGGTATTTGGCGCAGACGAGGCATTTATAGACTGCTACGACATTCCCCTGCTGTCCGGGCGAAATTACGACCGCACGTACGCAGAACGCGCGTGGGAAAGACGCGGCAAACCCGGCGAATTATTCGTCCTGAACGAAACCGCAGTAAAAGTATTTGGCTGGACAGACCCCATAGGAAAAATACTGAACTCACACGTTCGGAAAGGACATGTAATCGGCGTGGTCAAAGACTTTCACTATCGACCCCTCTACGAAACCATCGAACCGCTGGTCATCACAGCCGCGTGGTATCGCCTCAGCCACCTCTCCATGCGGATTCGACCTTCCCCCGAAACAATGGCATTTCTACAACGTACCTGGTCGCAATTTCTCCCCACCCGCTCGCCCGAAATCGCCTTTGCGTCCGACCAGTTGGAACGCTGGTATCGGGACGACCAGCGCACGGGACAAATATTCACCGCGGCATTTGTCATCGCGATCTTTGTCGCGTGTCTGGGACTACTGGGTCTGGCAGCCTTCACCGCAGAACAGCGCACAAAAGAAATAGGCATACGCAAAACAATGGGCGCATCCGTCTGGAATCTCGTAATACTCCTGTGCAGAGACTTTATCATACTCGTCGGAATAGCAAATCTGATCGCCTATCCAATTATTTATCTGGCGATGGATCGATGGTTGCAGCATTTTGCCTATCGGATCGAACTCAGCGCAACCCCATTCGTCCTGGGAAGCTTCTTGACATTGGGAATCGCGCTATTAACCGTAAGCACACAGGCGTGGAAAGCCGCCCGAACAAATCCCGTCGAGACATTGAGATATGAGTGAGGAATAATCCCATGCAATACCACCTCGCACAACTGAAAGCATTTTGTGACGCGCATCCAATCGACGCAAAAGTCCTGATCGTCCCCACCATGACCACAGGGCACGATCTGGCACTCGCACTTGCGGCAACGGGATATTCGTGGCTGAACTTGCAAATCGAAACCCCGCGCAGCCTCGCGGAAAAAGATGCGGGTGCCCATCTCATCGCAGAAGGGTATTCGCGCATGGCGCAAGACGCGGACTTATTCTGGCTGGATGAAATGATTCCCCAAGCTGTAAGTGAAGTCAATGATGAGTACTTCGCACAACAGGCCTCCGCGCTCGCGCGACCTTTTCTGCGCACATTGCGCGTCCTGCGTGCAGCGGGTTTGGAACTGGAACCCGATACCCTTTCTGTGAAGGGCACGCGGCATCGGGTATTACGGCGACTTTACCAGACGTATTGCGCGACATTTGAAAGAGATAACCTCTACGATAACGCCGTATTGTATCGACGTGCATTGAACCATCTAACACCTTCACAAAACACACACTATGCCATCCTGGACGAAACCCCATTACCTGCACTGGCATTCGAATATCTAAGTAAAAAAACACAGAGTTATATCTGCCGCATCGGGCGAGATATTATGGGTGTATCGCCCCCGCCACACAGCGCAGCAAAACGCTTTCCCAACGTGCCCTATCCCGATACCACGGGCAAAATCGGAACGGGCGGAAACATATTCATATCCGGCTTGAAACCCAGAGACAAATCTCAAATTCAACTGTGCGAAACCCTCGGCACCGAAACAGAAATCAGCACCGTATTGCGCGACATAAGATCGGGAACCATACCCCTGGATACCGTCGAAATCGCCTACACCTCAGAAATGCCTTATGTGAGCCTGTTGTGCGATGCGGTTCAGCGATATGGGCTGCCCGCCACTTATGCCGAAGGCATACCAATCTCGACAACCCGAACCGGTCGCGCACTGGTGAACTTCTACCGGTGGGTAGGCGCGGGATACCCCGCGGACGAACTCGTAATGATGTGCCGCGCGGGCCTGATCGCCTCTGAAGGCGCACCTGTAATTGCAACCGTCCTCCAACACGCGCATATTGGCGAGGGCGAAGGTCCTCGGCGTTATTTTACTGCCCTGAACCAGATAAAAGCCAACATGCGCCACAGAGACACCGAAAACTCGGAAACCGACCATCGCGGATTAACACCTGGGGAAATCGAAACTGTTGAAGAAGAACTCAAACGCTTATTCGATCTCATCCCCAGAGGACCCCGTGTATCGCTCGACGCATTGGTCAATGCGGGCTTGCAATTTCTCGCGCACTTTGCAAACGCCGAAGATGAGGTCCTCACCGCGATCCGAGATCGCCTGCACCACGTGGCTCAATCAGTACACCGCAAAGCGCCTGTACGCCGACTGGCAAACCGCCTATCTGAACTGATCGCCAACCTCTCTTTCAAAGCCCAAGCAGCCAAACCCGGGCATCTGGCAATAGCCCCACTTGCACGCGCGGGATACACCAATCGCGCACATATTTACATCACGGGCATGGACGAAGCCACCTTCCCTGGTGGCGCAACAGAAGACCCAATATTATTAGATGGCGAGCGCTCGGACGTATCCGGTGAATTGGAACTGCGCCGTACGCGACCCGCCGAGCAAGTGTGGCACCTCATCCGCGTACTGGGCATGGCATATAGCAAAGTGACATTATTGTCCTGCCATCGAAGCCTATCCGACAGCCGGGAGCGCTATCCCGCCGCACTCTTTCAGCAAGCAGCCGAACAGATGAACATCAACCCTGTACTTGTACCCACTTTACCCGAAAACTCTACACAGGCGCTGGATGACGCAGAAGCATTGCTCGCACATTACCCCTCAGCCGATTACGAGTCCATTGTGCATCGGACATACCCCTACCTGGTCTCTGGACAAAAGGCGCGCCGCGCGCGTGAATGGAGCGGATTGACGACCTACGATGGATGGCTGGGCGCACCCACACCCGAATTGGCGATTACCGCACAGCACCGCATATTTTCACCCTCAAAACTGGAAATGCTCGCCCGATGTCCATACCGGTATTTTTTGAACTATGTACTCGAAATACAACCCATAGAAAAAGCCGAAACCGACCCCACGCGATGGCTCGACCCCCTGTCTTATGGCGCTCTGTTACACAGCTTATTTCACAAATTCCTGCAACTCCTGAAAGCGCGAGGCGAACGCCCCGACCGCGAACAACACGGAATACTAATTCGCGAACTTCTGGAACGAGAAATAGAAGCCAAAAAAGAAACCCATCCCGTTGAACACGAAGCAGCGTATCGCGCCGATGTCAAACGCCTATCGCAAGCTGCGGAAGTATTTCTATCCGTCGAATCCGACCAAAAAAACGCCGACCCAATCGGATTTGAAGTAAGCTTCGGATTTGGCGAATCGGGCGGGCTGAATTGCGAACCCCCTGTGACACTCGAACTCGCAGAAGATGTCGCGATTCGCATCCGCGGGCGCATTGACCGCGTAGATCGAATCGAAGACAACTTTGCAATTTGGGATTACAAAACCGGATCCATGGCGCAATACGACGAACAGGACCTGCTCAAACGCGGCACGCATTTGCAATGGGCACTGTACGCCTATGCCCTGAATTCGATCTTAAGACAACAACAGGAACCTGGCCGCGTACAATTATCCGGCTACGTCTTTCCCGGCGACAGAGAACACGGGCGTCGGCTTGCAGAAACACCACCAGTACCCGAAACACTCGCCAATGTGTTGCGCCCCTTGCTCGAACTGGTAGAGAACGGTGGCTTTTTTCACATACAAAAATCCCAGGAATGCGACTACTGCATCTACAACCGCGTCTGCAGCAAAGAGCGCCTGGACGCCAACGTCCTCGCCGCCGCGCGCGAAGAGATGGGCGACGATTCCGACTTCGCGCCCTTACTGGACAGCCTGAACCGCTGGATGGGGATATGACCCTTCGAGATCAACAAGCACGCGATAAAATAGCCGAAGCACTGGATCGCAATATGATGGTGCTCGCAGGAGCTGGCGCTGGAAAGACATACGCGCTGGTACAGCGGATGGCGAACGCGGTGGAAAAAGGCGTTGTATCCGTAGATCAAATATCGGCAATCACCTTCACGCGCAAAGCAGCGGGTGAAATGCGCGGGCGATTCTTCAGTGAATTAAAATCGCGCGCCCAAAAAGCAGACGGTGAGGACCTGAACCGCATTCAAAACGCACTCGAAAAAGTAGATCAATGCTTTATTGGCACCATACACTCCTTCTGCGGCCAGTTATTGCGAGAACGCCCCGTTGAAGCGGGCCTACCACCCGATTTTTCAGAAGTCGAAGAGCGCGAAGAAGCCGTCATGCGCCGCGAAGCGTGGGATGCATTTGTCCAGCAGCGTTTTCTATCCGAAGACCCGCGACTCGTCAAATTTGAAGAACTGGGTCTGCGCCCGGAAGACCTGTATGGATTTTTTCAAAGACGCTACCAGTTCAGCGATGTACCCCTCGCATGCGAACCAGTCCAAAAACCCAATTTATCGACCGCAATTTCAGAACTTGAAGCCTTTCTGCAACACACGGAAGCCTATATCCCCGATCCACTACCCGGCAGACGCGATGCCCTCCAAACAGCATTGGTGCGCGCGCGATTATTCCTGTCGAACCGGGGGATTCAGTCCGACGCGGATCGCATCGAACTCCTGCAAATACTCAGCGGAAACCTCGGTGTCACCCTCAAAAGCTGGACACCCAACCAGGATTTTGCAAAACACTTGCGAGACACCTTATTATCCGAATTTCAAACCGAAACACTCGACCCCACCCTCACCAGATGGCGGCAATACATCTACCGATTCGCTGCGCCCTTTGTCGATGACGCAGTTGCAGAATACGCCAGAACCCGCCGCGAAACCGGACGCCTTACATTTCAAGACCTGCTCGAACTCGCCGCGCGATTACTGCGCGACCATCCCGAAGTGCGCCGCCACTTTCAGAATCGCTATCGCTGCCTATTCGTAGATGAATTTCAAGATACCGATCCCATTCAAGCCGAAATATTGCTGTATCTAACCGGCGAAAACCTGCAAGAAACCGATTGGCGCAAACTCACACCCCGCCCGGGCAGCTTATTCTTAGTAGGTGACGGCAAACAGTCGATCTATCGCTTTCGCCGCGCAGACGTCGAAACCTTTGACCTCGTCCGCAACCGCATTGGCGATACCAATGGCGACATCGTCAACCTGAACACGAACTTTCGCTCACTGGGTCACCTATGTGATTGGATCAACGCGGCATTTGAACCCCTGTTCACCGCGCCTGAAAAACCCTATCAAGCTGAATTTGCTCCGCTATTCAAATACAGATCCAATGATGAAACAGATGCAGTCCGCCGAATCTCAATCGACAAAGTCTATCGCAACAGCCGAAGTCAGATCGCGGAGGAAGACGCCCGACGAATTGCAAACTTCATCGCAGCGGCCATAGAAAGCAAAACGGAAATTAATGGAGAAACCGCCAACGCATCGCCGGGCGACTTTCTCATCTTAACGCGCACCTCTGGCTATTTGTCCCATTACGCCCAGGCACTGGAGGAACGCGGCATACCCTTTGAAATCACGGGAGGCAATCGCCTTGGCGAAGCAGACGTATTGCACACACTCACAAATTTTTTGGAAACGGTTTATATGCCCGACAATCCGCTACCACTACTCGCCTATTTGCGGGGAGACCTCGTCGGCCTGGGAGATGATGCCCTCTATGCGTTCAAAAAAGCAGGCGGTGTTTTCAACTGGACACGCGAATTACCCGAAGAAATGGATCGAGAATTACACCAAACCTTCGAGCAGGCTTATGGCCATCTCAAAAAAGCTTCTGAATGGTTGCAATCTCTATCGCCAGATACTGCCATAGCGCGCTGTGTAGAAAAACTCGGCCTCCTGCCTTTTGTACGCACCCTGCCCATGGGAGAAACACATGCTGGCAATCTCATCCGCATATTATCTCTCATCCGCGAATGGAGCGCACAGGGAATGCATTGGGGGCAGGTGGTAACCGAACTGCGCGCCCTTATTGACGACAGAGACTACAAAATTGAACAAATGACCATCCCGTCTGCACAGGAAGACATCGTGCGATTGATGAACCTGCACCAGGCTAAGGGATTACAGGGCAAAATCGTCTTCCTCGCCGACCCTTATGACACGAGTTACACGCGCTATGGTCCCGAATTTCACGTATCCCGAACCAGCGACGAACCCTTTTTGGCATTGCCCATTACAAAACCCCGCGGACCATATCAACGCGAGGTCGTTGCCGAACCTGTGGGTTGGGAAAATGCCGAAACCGAAGAAACGCGATTTTTGCAAGGCGAAGAACTGCGATTGCTCTACGTAGCGGCAACGCGCGCAGAAAATTTGCTCGTGGTATCCACCTACGAGGAAAAACCCGACCATGGGCCGTGGTCGCCGCTCTATCCCCATCTAAAAGATATGCCCGAACTGGCGCACGGCGACCATTCACCGCAACCCATCCCAGAAACCCCATCAACCGAAATGCCGTCTGTAGTATTGGAACGAGAGCAAAGGGACCAATTCTGGGAAGTTGTGAAAAAAGAATCGTTTAAAGTCGCGCAGGTGACAGATGACCGGGCGGACATCACATATTCAGACGAGGGAAGATCAGCAACAGGAAAAGGAGCCGCGTATGGCACCGTAATCCACCAGATATTCGACGACGCCATCAACATGCGATTGCCCGATGATCCCACACCTTATGTCATACATTTGCTACAGGAGGCAGGTGCAGACGCCGAGTTTTTACCAAACGCACTGGATGCATTGCAGCAATTTCGCAACTCGGAGATATGGAGAGAAATACAGACTTCGAAAACCGTCTATACCGAAGTCCCCTTTGCCGTATCGCAAGCGAAGAACAACACCAGCGAAATTATTCGCGGTGTCATTGATCTGGTCTATCGCCTGCCCAGAGGATGGAAAATCGTCGATTACAAAACCAATGCAGTGAAAACCGACGAAGATGTACAAGCACTGTGCGAACAAACAGCCGACCAGGTGAACACCTATGCGGAACACTGGGAGAATTTCACCGGTGAAACAGTCATCACAAAGGGCTTGTGGCTGACGGAAAGACGTGTATTTTTAACCATTTAAGTTGCTGTTTTTTTTTCTGATAATTCTTTGGGACACAGAGGGTTCTACAATAAAAAGTAAGGTTGACAAAATCGTTAAAATTCAGTAAATTATGGTGTTTGTAATTGGGTAAAAAATCTATCGTTTTTCATCCCCCCAGAATACACTATTCCACGCTGCAAAAAATCATTTACAAAGTGCTCAACGCGCTCGGGAGAAACGCATTCATGAAAGTATCAATAGAAAAAGATGAACTCCTCAAAGGTATCCAGGCTGTGATTGATATCGTGCCCTCCAAAACCGCATTGCCAGTATTGTCCAACATCCTGATAGATGCAAACAATGGTAGCGATGTGTGTTTGAGTGCCACAGATCTCGATATATCAATAACATGCAAACTTTCGGCCACCATCGAAGACGCCGGGGCAACAACGGTGCCAGCGCGTAAATTCTCAGAAATTGTGCGCGAGTTGCCCGAAGAATCCCTATCCCTCACCGCAGAAGAAGGTCGCGTAACGCTTCAGCGCCAAAGTGGTGCCGAAGGAACGTATGCCTTGATGTCGGTACCAGCCGACGACTTTCCCGATCTGCCAACGGAGATTGACGGTCCCGAGATCGGGTTTCTGTCCGATGAAGAGGATGATCAGGATTCTTCGGCTGACAGCAATGTCCTCAGCGAGATGATTTCTAAAACGATCTTTGCCGTGTCTCGCGATGAAACTCGCCCGGTGCTCACGGGGGTGCTCTGGCAGGTTGGCAATGGACGCATGACCATGGTGGCAACCGATGGTCACCGCCTGGTCAAATATTCGCGGATTCAGGATGGGTTGCCCGATAACAACAGAGAGGCCATTGTTCCCCCTCATGCTTTGAATCAGGTGGTTAAACTCATGGGTGGAGGGTCAGATCTTCAAAAAGTACAACTCGGGCAAAGCCATGTGCTCTTTTCGCTGGGCGACGAAGACGCCATCCAGATCTTCTCCCGACTGATTGAAGGTCCCTATGTCGATTACGAACAGGTGATCCCTCAAAACAACGGCAAGCGTCTTCGCGTTTCGAACAGCCAATTGCTGCCTGCGGTACGGCGCGTCTCCATTCTGGCAAGTGCGCAGACCCATCAATTGCGGCTCGAACTCAAAAAGAACGAACTCGCATTATCAGCTACCAGCCAGGAAATAGGAGGCGAAGCACGCGAATCTATGGGTGTTGAATACGATGCCGATGAAATGACCATTGGATATAATTCCGGGTATCTACAAGATGTGCTCCGGCGCATTAACTGTGACGAAATCCTCTTTGAACTCGACAGTGCTGTTGCCGCGGGAATCATCAGGCCTGGTGAACAACTCGAAGGCGAAGACTATCTTTGTCTCCTTATGCCCTTGCGGCTCAATGAATGATGTATGTCTCCTCACTTAAACTCACTAATTTTCGAAACTTTGAGCATGCTGAATTTACATTTGATCAGGCAAAAACGGCAATCTGGGCAGATAATGCCCGCGGGAAATCAAATGTTTTAGAAGCGTTGTACTTTTTGGCACTGGCAAAATCGGGCCGAGGTGCCAGAGATCGGGACGTGCTCAGGTGGGGGGCTAACTATTTTGTGATCGACGCTCAGATAGAGCGCGAAGATCGTTCCTTCCCCATTCGCATTGCCTACGATCCCCTCGTCGGCAAGAAACAAGCCTCTGTTGCAGAGACCTCTCTTCCCCGCCTTTCGGACCTCATTGGCGCATTCAACGCTGTTTTATTCTCTCCCGAAGATGTAGATCTCGTATTGCGGGAACCGGCTCAACGCCGCCGCATTTTAGATATTCTCGTTTCGCAATCAAACGCATCCTATTTGGCTGATCTGGAAGGGTATCAGCGCGTTTTGGCGCAGCGCAATCGGTTGTTAAAAGACCGCCGTTCAGCATTATTATCACATCCCGAACAAGTTGAACCGTGGAATGAGCAATTGTCCAATTTGGGTGCTCGCATAATATCTCGTCGTCTCGAAGCACTCAATGACATACAACATCTTCTATCGGAATACTATCGGGCCATCGCGCCCACACCCGAAAAAATGAAAGCGAATTATCGCAGTCCCATATCCATGGAAACGCGCGATCAGGGAAGGGAAATACTCTTCGAAGCGCTGACGACCCGATTGCCACAAGAAGTCGAATTGCGATATACACTTACGGGACCACACCGCGACAATTTGATTTTCACACTTGATGACAAAGCTGTACATCAATTCGCGTCCCAGGGCCAACTCAAAACCGTTCTGCTCTCCTGGAAATTGGCCGAAGCGACATTTTTAGAGCAACAAACCGGGTGGCGCCCTGTCTTGCTGATGGACGATGTGTTTTCAGAACTCGATCCCAAACGGGCAAAAGCAGTATTGAATCTGATTTCCAATTTTGGGCAGGTGGTCGTCACCTCAGCGCGCGATCCGGATTTGGATTTTGAAGCACATGGGTTTCGGCTGTTGAAATTGTGAACAAAACTATGGACGTCGAGACAGATAGACGCAAGAGCGGTGTTTACAGGTATCGGGCTGGTCCAACATCTGACCCGATTTCCGCAGGTGATGCCATTCGACAGGTGGTGGATAGCCTGGGGCTTGCGGAAAAATTGAGAGAACAGCGCGTATTGTCATTGTGGGAAGGGATAGTGGGTGAAGATATTGCTGCTGTAACGCAAGTCGAAGGCTTTCGAGGGAGGCAATTAACGGTCTCAGTACAAAACCCCACATGGCGGCACTGGTTGATCTTTCAACGCGAGAATATACGTCAAAAGTTGAACCACGAGGTCGGCGGTGAGGTTGTAAAAACAATCAGGTTACAATAGTTAAAATCAACATCCTCTAAACAGGAGTCATATATGGCAGATGCAGTTGAAAATGGTTATACCGCCGATGATATTCAAGTTCTCAAAGGTCTTGAAGCAGTGCAGAAACGCCCGGCAATGTACATTGGCGATACTGGCGTTAATGGTCTGCACCATTTGATCTGGGAGGTTGTTGACAACAGCATTGACGAGGCCATGGGGGGGCATTGTGACCGCATCGAAGTTTTTCTCAATGAAGACGGATCTGTTACAGTAACAGACAATGGCCGGGGTATTCCCGTGGATCAACATCCAGAAGAAAATCGCTCTGCTCTGGAAGTCGTCATGACCGTGCTGCATGCGGGGGGAAAATTTGACAAAAAAAATTACGCGGTTTCGGGAGGTCTCCACGGCGTAGGGGTCTCTGTGATGAATGGCCTGTCAAAATGGTGTGAAGTTGAAGTGTGTTCCAAACTCATTGACCCTGCAGGGCGGGTGTATTCACAGCGTTATGAACGCGGCCTGCCCGTTACAGAGGTAGAGGATATTGGTGCGGGATCAAATACTGGAACCAAGACCACATTTAAGCCAGATGATGAAATTTTTGAAACCGTTGAATACAGCCAGGAGATTGTGGCGCATCGATTGCGCGAACTGGCATTTTTGAACTGCGGACTCACCATCGCGTTAAAAGATCATCGCGACGATTTCGAAGAAATTTTTCACTATGACGGCGGCCTACAAGCCTTTGTGGAATATATGGATGAGGGGCGTTCAGCACTCCATGACCCCGTGCATTTTGAAGGTGAACGCGACGGCGTGGTTACCGAAGTGGCATTTCAGTACAACGATTCCTATCAGCAAAATATTTTGAGCTACGTCAACAATATCCACACGCTTGAAGGAGGAACACACGAAACCGGATTCAGAACAGCACTTACGCGGACATTAAACACTTATGGCAGCAAAAACAATGTGTTTAAAAATGAAAAATTTACGCTTTCAGGCGAAGATACCCGTGAAGGACTTACCGCCGTGGTCAGTGTGAAAGTGCCCGAACCCCAGTTTGAAGGTCAGACCAAAAGAAAACTGGGCAACAGCGAAGTGCGCGGCATTGTTGAATCGCTGGTGGGAGAAAAATTGGGCGAGTACTTTGAAGAAAACCCCAATATGGTGAAACGGGTTTTGCAAAAAGCCATTGATGCTGCTCGGGCGCGAGAAGCTGCGCGCAAAGCACGTGAACTCGTGCGCCGCAAAGGCGTGCTCGAAGGGGGTGGCTTGCCGGGTAAGTTGCTGGATTGTTCTTCAAAAAACAAAGAAGAAACAGAAATTTTTCTCGTGGAAGGTGACTCGGCTGGCGGTTCGGCAGCGCAGGGTCGCAATCGCGCATTTCAGGCGATATTACCGATGTGGGGCAAGTTGCTAAATGTGGAGAAAACGCGGCTGGATCGGGTATTGGGCAACGACAAGTTGCAGCCCGTTATTTTGGGACTCGGTGCAGGCGTTGGGGAAGACTTCGACGTGGAAAAACTGCGCTACGGCAAAATTATCATTATGGCAGATGCCGATGTGGATGGCTCGCATATTCGCTCTTTGCTGCTCACGTTTTTCTTTCGCTATATGCGTCCGATGATTTTGGATGGGTGCGTGTACATCGCGCAACCGCCCTTATATCTGGTCAAAAAAGGGCGCACAGAACGCTATGCTTATGACGATGCCGAGCGAGACCGAATTTTGGAAGAGCTGGGCGAGGAAGGAAGAGGCGTGACCGTTCAGCGCTACAAGGGTTTGGGGGAAATGAATCCCGAACAATTGTGGGAAACCACCATGGATCCCGAGACGCGCACGGTATTACTCGTTACGGAAGAAGATACGATGGAAGCAGAGCACGCATTTTCAATGTTTATGGGGGATGACGTTGCCCCCAGGCGAAAATACGTCGAAGAACACGCGCTGGAAGCGGAGTTGGATGTGTCGGGACCTTAAAAAGGAGAAGATGAGACAATGATGATAGAACGATCGCGGGTGATCCCTGTTGAAATTGGCGACGAATTGAAGAAGTCCATGCTCGATTATTCGATGAGCACGCTGGTCAATCGCGCATTGCCGGATGTGCGCGATGGGATGAAGCCATCGCAAAGGCGCATTTTGGTGGCGATGAATGACCTCGGCCTGGGCGCAAATCGGCAGCATCGAAAATGCGCTCATATCGCCGGTCATGCCTCGGGCAATTATCATCCGCACGGAGAAGACATTGTCTATCCAACGCTGGTACATCTGGCGCAGGATTTTAAGTTGCGTTATCCACTCGTAGATGGGCAGGGTAATTTTGGCTCCATCGACGGGTATCCACCCGCTGCAATGCGCTACACAGAAGCGCGCATGGCCGGACCGGGGCAGGAGATGTTGAACGATCTCGAGAAAGAGACCGTTGATTACCGCCCCAACTACGACGAACGCCTGGAAGAACCCCAGGTTTTGCCGTCCGCGTTTCCAAACATGATTTGCAACGGCGCTGTGGGAATTGCCACGACAATGGCCACAGCAATTCCGCCACACAATTTGGGGGAGGTCGTCGATGGTCTTGTCGCATTGATCGACAATCCCGAATTGGATATTGTTGAATTGACGGAATATATCAAAGCGCCCGACTTTCCAACCGGCGGCATCATTTATGGCATGAGTGGCGTTTTAGACGCCTATCAGACGGGGCGCGGACTTCTGAAAATTCGGGCAAAAGCCGATATAGAAGAAGACAAAACCGGGCGAGAAACCATTATCATCACAGAAATCCCCTATATGGTGAACAAGACAACACTATTGGAAAAAATGGCGGATCTGGTACGCGAAAAACGCCTTGAAGGGATTTCAAATATTCAGGATGAATCCGATCGCGATGGACTACGCATCGTCGTAGAACTCAAACGCGATGTGGTCGGGGATGTGATTTTAAATCAACTCTATAAACACACCCAATTGGAAACGACATTTGGCGCCAATATGGTCGCGCTGGTCAACGGCCGGCCACAACAGGTGACCCTGAAGCACATGTTGCAGTGTTATATCGACCACCGCCACGATGTCGTAAAGCGACGCACAGAATACGAACTGCGAGTGGCAGAAGATCGCGCACATATCCTGGAAGGATTGATACTCGCGCAGGCCAACATCGACGAAGTGATCCGCATTATCCGCGGCTCAAAAGATACCAATGAAGCGCGGCAGGCGCTGATGACACAACTCGAATTGTCTGTACCACAATCCGAATCGGCTTTAGAACTACGCCAATCGGATGCACCACTCCGATTATCCGAACGCCAGGTACAGGCCATCTTGTCCATGACATTGCAGCGATTGACCAACATGGAGCAACAAAAGATAGAAGATGAATACTCCGACCTGACGCAAGAGATTGAACGCTTGCGCTCTATTCTGGACAACCGCGAATCGCGCATGCAAATAGTCAAAGACGAATTGGGTGTGATGCGCGAAAAGTACGGCGACGAGCGGCGGTCAGAAATCGTGTTCGCGGCCTCTGAGTTTAGCATTGAAGATTTGATCCGCGAAGAAGACATGGTCATTACCATTTCTCACAACGGATACATCAAACGCATTCCTGTATCCACCTATCGCGCACAAAACCGGGGCGGCCGTGGAATCACGGGAATGCGAACAAAAGATGAAGATTTTGTAGAAAGCTTATTCGTGGCTTCCACGCACAGTTATATCCTCGTATTGACAGACCGCGGACACTGTGTGTGGCTAAAAGTCCATGAAATCCCGCGGGGCACGCGTCAAGCGCGCGGTCGGCCCATTGTCAATGTGGTAGATATCCCCTTTGGGCATAAGGTCGCCGAGGTCGTGCCGGTGCGCGAATTTGATGAAGATCGCTATCTGCTGTCTATAACCCGAAAGGGCCTGACAAAAAAGACCGCGCTATCTGCTTATAGTCGCCCGCGCAAGGGTGGCATTATTGCGATGAATGTGCGGGAAGACGATCAACTGATCAAAGCCGCGATTACAGGGGGTCACGACCGGGTGATCATTGCCACAAAGCACGGACAAGCTGTGTACTTTGAAGAAAACAAAGTGCGATCTATGGGACGCAACTCACAGGGTGTGCGCGGCGTGTCTTTGCAAGGCGATGATGTCGTGGTGGGCATGGTCGTCGTTAAACCTGAAAATGTAGAGCAGTCTCATTTATTGACCGTATGTGCCAATGGATATGGCAAGCGCTCGCCAATTTCGGATTATCGCCTGACAAACCGGGGCGGTAAAGGCGTGATCAACATCAAAACGACAGATCGCAATGGTCCCGTGGTCTCGGTGATGGGCGTAACAGAAGATAGCCGCGACGACATGGTGATTGTAACACAGAATGGCATCTTGATCCGACAGAAAGTAGCGGACGTGAGCGTGATTGGGCGCAATACGCAGGGCGTGCGTCTGATCAACCCGGATGAAGGCGATCAGGTGATCGATGTCGCGCAGGTCAGCCAGGATGAGGAAGAAGAAGTCGAAACCGCGGTGGACGCGACATCTGAAGAAGTAAGTGAAAGTGGGGATGTAAACACTGCTGAGGAAAACGGAAAGATGAAGGCATTATGGCGCGAGGTACAAAAACGGGCGGGATGGAAGTGAACAACACAATCTTTTGAATGAAAATACGCAGCGGCAGAGAAAATTCTCTGCCGCTTTTTTGTTTTCTCATCCTCTCACGGATGAAGAATCCGAATAATCTGCGGTTTTTCTGTCACAGCGGACAAATTCCCGATGCGCGTGATGGCGCGTTGCATCGCAGCTTCGGGAGCATCGTGCGTGATCATAATCAGGGGAACCGTGCCACCTTCTGTTTCCGAACGTCCGTGCTGGATGACTGTTTCTATACTGATATCTTCACCGGCAAAGAGCGCTGCAACCTGTGCCAGCACCCCGGGTTTGTCGTAAACAGTAAGGCGACAATAGCTACCGGTCTGAATATCGCCGATGGGAACGAGGTCTGCCTCGGGTAGCGGAGCAAGCGGTGCTCCCGCGGGACCAAGACCGGCTTTGCGCCGCTCCGCGATTGCGACAAGGTCGGCGACCACCGCGCTGGCCGTGGGCAATTCACCGGCGCCTTTGCCGTAAAAGACCTGGGCGTCAACCGCACTACCGACAATTTCCACAGCGTTGAATTCATTGCGAATATCGGCCAGGAGTACATCGTGTGGCACAAAGGCGGGATGCACGCGAACTTCAATGCGATTGCCCACCACGCGGGCTATGCCGAGCAACTTGATGGTATAGCCGAGTTCGCGGGCAAAATCGATATCTAATGCTGTGATGTGAGAGATTCCCTCTTTGAGAATATCGCCGGACGAGACGCGCTGACGAAAAGCGAGACGACAGAGAAGCGCGAGCTTTTGAGCCGCATCTGTGCCGTCGATATCCATAGTGGGATCGGCTTCGGCAAACCCTTTGTCCTGTGCTTCTTTGAGCATGGGATCAAAGTCCTCCCCGGCTTCTGTCATCCGGGTGAGGATGTAGTTGGTCGTGCCGTTGAGAATGCCGTAAAGCGATTGAATATTGTTGGCCACCAGCCCCTGGCTGAGTGTCTGGATAATGGGAATACCGCCACAGACGCTGGCTTCAAAGCCGAGTCCTGCATTATTTTTCACCGCAGCCTCAAACAGGCTGTCGCCGCGTTCGGCAAGAAGAGCTTTGTTCGCCGTAACAACATCTTTGCCATTTTGAAGCGCCGCGAGAACGAGATCATAAGCCGCATCAACACCGCCCATCACCTCGACCACAATCTGGATTGTCGGATCCGCGACCACATCCATAGGATTGGTCGTAAAACAATCGGGCATCAAATCAATTGCGCGAGATTTGGACAAATCGCGCACAGCAACTTTGCGAATATCGAGATCGAGACCTCGAACGTCTTTGAATTCGCGTTCCCGGTCCCGAAGAATGCGGGCCACACCGCCACCGACAACGCCCATGCCAATCAAGCCAATACCAATCGCCACTTTTACCTCATAAGGTTAGAGATGAAAATTGTTGCGTTTTTCTTTATACTGTCAAAGTGTTAAAGTGTATCCTAAGGTCTTTCTCTTGTCAAGAAAAGGATTCGATATGGGTGATTTGCCAAAAACAATGCCCGCAGTAATGTGTCACGCGCCCGAAGATTATCGCCTGGAAGAATACGCAGTGCCCCAGATAGATGCGGGTGAGGTTCTCATTCGCGTGCAATCGGTCGGTATATGTGCAAGCGATTTGAAGTGCTATCTGGGAGCACCCATGTTCTGGGGCGATTCCCACCGCGAGGGCTATTGCCAGGCACCGATTATTCCCGGGCACGAATTTGTGGGAGAGGTCGTTGCACTGGGTGACGGTGCAAGAGACAAATACGGACTGGCGATTGGCGACCTCGCCGTATCGGAGCAAATCGTGCCGTGCGGCGCGTGTCGTTATTGCTTGCGCGGGCAATACTGGATGTGCATGGTACACGACATTTACGGCTTTCGCCAGGCGACATTTGGCGCAATGGCCGAATATTGCAGGCTACCCGCCAGAGCCCTGAATTACCGCGTGCCAAAATCCATACCCGCCGCGCATGCGGCGTACGTAGAACCTCTCGCCTGTGCGATTCACGCGGTCGAACGCGGCAATATCCAGTTAAACCACACAGTCGTAATTGCCGGCGCGGGACCACTCGGCCTGGGTATGGTCGCTGCCGCGCGGATGAAGAATCCCGCTTTGCTGATCGCGTTAGACCTGGATGATAGACGCCTGGAAATAGCCAGAGCCTGTGGGGCAGATCTGGGATTGAATCCAAATACAGTAGATGTGATTGACGAAGTCCATAAATTGACAGAGGGTTATGGTTGCGATGTGTATATTGAGGCAACCGGGCATCCCGCAGCAGTGGAACAGGGCCTGCTCATGATTTGCAAACTCGGCACATTTGTCGAATTCAGCGTAATGCGCGAACCCGTGACAACGGATTGGACGATTATTGGAGATACAAAAGAACTCAATATTCACGGCGCGCATTTGAGCCCCCATTGTTATCCCATCGCCATTCGAATGCTCGAACAGGACCTCCTCCCAATAGACCAGATCGTAACCCATCAATTGCCACTTGAGGATTTTCACAAGGGTATGGACCTCGTAGCAGACGGAACGCAGTCCGTAAAGGTGACATTGAGACCATAGGGACGGCACAGGAGCCTGCCCCGTAGTGATTCTATACGGGGACCGTCCCCCCTACGATGATATGTTATCCGGTCTGTAGGGGAGACCGCCTGTGGTCGCCCTCTGATTTGATTGCTGACCACTGGAGAAAAATATGTCAGAAATATATGTAATGGATTTGTTTCGGTTAGACGGAAAGGTCGCGTTAATCACCGGGGGATCCAAAGGATTGGGCGCATCAATGGCGATGGGATTGGCGCAGGCCGGTGCAAAAACCATCATTTGTTCGCGGACACAGACAGATTGTGACCGCGTGGCCGCAGAAATCGCAGAAGAAACACGGCAAGAGAGTCTCGGTATCGCTGGAGATGTAACCCGTGAAAAAGACGTGGACCGGGTATTTGATACCGTCATCGAGAAATACGGCAAGCTGGACGTATTGATCAACAGTGCGGGGATTAATATTCGGCATCCCGTGGAGGATTTTCCCCTCGACGAGTTTAAGCAAGTGATCGACATCAATCTGACCGGCGTATGGTTGTGTTGTCGAGCAGCTGCCCGGGTTATGAAGCCACAGGGATCGGGTTCAGTGGTAAACATCGCGTCGGCATTAAGCGGCGTCGGGTTAAGAGAGCGCTCGGCCTATTGTTCGTCAAAAGCGGGATTAATCGGGATGACAAAAACGATGGCTCTGGAGTGGGCCGAGTCCAATGTGCGGTGCAATGCATTGTGTCCTGGACCCTTTTTGACAGAAATCAATGTGCCGCTTCTAAAGACGCCCGAGAAGGTAAAATCGTTATTGGAATTGACCGCATTAAATCGCTGGGCCGAATTGCATGAAATTCGTGGCGCAGCCTTATTTTTGGCGAGTGATGCATCCAGCTTTATGACGGGAGCATCGCTATATGTGGATGGCGGATGGAACGCCCAGTGAACAACTATTTTGAGGAAAATCACAGTGATAGAAAAAATCAACGAATCGGAAATAGAGGAAATAGCGCGCCAATCGCGCACGGGCAAATACGGTTTGCATCGAAAGGATATTTCCGGAGCATTGGAAACCACGGGACAGCCATTTGAGGTTGAATGGGTGCGCTTGCCGCCGGGAAAGACAAATTTTCCGTGTCATGCGCATCAGGTACAGTGGGAATTTTATATCGTACTCCGAGGCCAGGGCACCGTGCGCCGAAACGATCATACATTTGAGGTGGGAGCAGGCGACGCATTTGTTCAACCACCCGGCACCGCGCATCAGATTCGCAACACAAGTGCGACAGAAGATCTGATTTATTATGTCATTGCCGACAATCCCGTAAGTGACCCGGTCTATTATCCGGACTCGGATAATTTGATTGAGAAATACAGCCAAAAAGGTAGGATTGTTACCAACCCACTAACAGGGGGTCAGGCCGAACTGTTTGATGAGCATTTTACGCCCATAGATATACTTTCTGATTTCAGATATGCAATAGTACTTCTAAGAAAAAACAAAAAAAATTTGGTTCAGGCACAAGACATCTTTAAGACGTTTCCGCTCACTCTCAGTGTTACTAAAAATGAGCTACAAATAGAACGTGACAAGATTTTGGAAGTTATTGGTAAAATAAAATTGGCACTGGAATTTAGGCTTGCTGAGGGGGTTATCAATGATGAATAAAGCGACCAAAATTCTTGTCAGACTACTCAATGACAGCACAATCGTTTGAATAATTACTGTAATTACTGTTTTGTTTGCCATTATCTTACGAATCTTGATTATTGCCACAATTGTTGTTGGTATGGTATGGACGATGCGTCCAACTTTATGATGGGAGCATCGCTATATGTGGATGGCGGATGGAACGCCCATTAAACGCTTCTAAGGGAGAAGATCACAGTGATAGAAAAAATCAACGAATCGGAAATAGAGGAAAAATCGCGCCAATCGCGTACAGGCAAATACGGTTTGTCTCGAAAGGATATTTCCGGAGCATTGGAGACCGAAGGACAACCATTTGAGGTTGAATGGGTGCGCTTGCCGCCGGGAAAGACAAATTTTCCATGCCATGCGCATCAGGTACAATGGGAATTTTATATCGTACTCCGCGGCCAGGGCACCGTGCGCCGAAATGATCACACATTTGAGGTGGGAGCAGGCGATGCATTTGTTCAGCCGCCCGGTACTGCGCATCAGATTCGCAACACAAGTGCGACAGAAGACTTGATTTATTATGTCATTGCCGACAATCCCGTAAGTGACCCGGTCTATTATCCGGACTCAGATAAATGGGCGATCCGCCCACCGGGCAAATTGGGCCGCCTGACCGAGGTGGAATATTACGATGGGGAAGAATAGAGGAAAGGATCAAAATGAACAGACCTAATTTTATGTTGATAACAGCAGATGACATGAACTGGGATGCAGTGGGGGCGTTTGGTTGCCCAACAGCGGGGACGACCCCAAATATTGATCGATTGGCCGCGGGGGGATTGCGGTTTAACCACGGACATGTGACGATAGCGGTATGCCAACCGAGCCGCTCGGCATTGATGACCGGGCGATATCCGCATCTCAGCGGCGGCGAGGGCTTTTACCATTTGCGACACGAAGGCGTCCCCATACTACCCGATATTTTGCGCGGTGAGGGCTATGATGTGGGCATTTTGGGCAAAGTGACACACTCGACGCCATACGCGGCATTTCAATGGGACATGGCGTATGACCAGATCGATTTGGGGCAGGGACGAAATCCCGATGCGTATTATCAGCATGCAAAAAGCTTTGTTCAAGCTGCCGTAGATGGCGAGCGCCCATTTTTTCTCATGGCAAATTCTCACGATCCGCACCGTCCGTTTTACGGCAATGACAAGCCCGAATGGTACAGCGAACTCGACCCGCCTGCGGTACCGCCCTCGCGCACATTTGAACCAGAAGAAGTGGTCATTCCCGAATTTTTGCCCGATCTACCGGACGTGCGTCTGGAAATTGCCGAGTATTACAACTCTGTTCGCCGCTGTGATGATACCGTAGGCCGATTGCTCGACGTGCTGGACGAAGCGGGCGTGGCGGAGAACACACTTATAATGTTCCTATCTGATAATGGCATGGCATTCCCCTTTGCAAAAACAAATTGTTATCTAAACAGCACGCGCACACCCTTTTTGGCGCGGTGGCCCGCGGTCATTCAAGCCGGGCGCGTGGATACCGAGCATTTTATTTCCGGGGTAGATTACTTGCCTACAGTATTGGATGCGATTGGCGTAGATATCCCGGACGGCGTCAATGGCAAATCGCGTTTGCCCGTATTGCAGGGTGAAAAGCAGGATGGATGCGCACAAGTGTTCACGCAATTTCACCAGACCTCGGGGCGGCGCAATTACCCGATGCGATGCGTGCAAAACGCGCGATTCGGCTATATCTTCAACCCCTGGTCCGATGGCGAGCGGGAATTTCGCAATGAATCCCAGAATGGTCGGTCCTGGCAGGCGATGAAAGAAGCAGAAGCCAACGACCCGGAATTGGCTGCGCGAACCCATTTGTTCAGCTATCGCGTACTCGAAGAATTTTACGATTTTGAAAACGATCCCAATGCGCTGAACAACCTCATTGGCGATCCCAACTACGCCGATGAACTCCAGGCTCTGAGAAACGCGCTCGAAGAATGGATGGTGGAAACAAGCGACCCGGCGCTCGAAGCATTTCGCGGTCGCGCATCGCGGCAGGCACTCGATGACCTGATGAACCACCTTGCGGATACAATTGGAAAACGTCCCGGTGAGTAACAGGAGGATTTTAGTCATGCAAAAGGATAAACTCGCGGAAACAGTTGCGGAGCAAGGTTTGAAATACGGCGACATGCTCCGGGATCTGGGCACTTATTTTTTGCGAAATCCGAAACGGTTCAAATTTGCGTTAAACCGCATGTCCCACAGACTCGATCCTCGTGAAATTGAGCAGTTGCAAAAATTGAGTCGGGATCAAGCAATCGAAAATCCCGGAACATTTGAAGATCAATTTGAGGAAATTTGTTGGGCAAAAGACCCCGCGGAAAAACGCGAACTCGTGCGGCGAATGCTGCGGCACATGTAATTATAAGGAGATGAAATGGCACAGTTGCCAAATATCTTAATAATCCTGGGTGATGATCACGGTTACGGCGATATCTCAGCGCATCGGGGACCGCATATTCAAACGCCGAATATCGATCGCATTGCTGAAAACGGCACTCGGTTGACGCAATTCTACGCAAATTCCTCCGTGTGTTCCCCCAGTCGCGCAGCACTGATGACGGGGCGGTATCCAGATCGAGTTGGCGTGCCTGGCGTGATTCGCACTTACCCCGAGAGTAATTGGGGATATTTCAGCCGTGATGCCATAACACTGCCATCAATGCTCAAACAAAAAGACTATCACACGTCAACCGTTGGAAAATGGCACCTGGGCCTCGAGCCAGAAAACCACCCGTGCAAGCGCGGCTTTGATCATTTCCACGGTTTTCTGGGCGACATGATGGACGATTATTACACGCATTTGCGACACGACCACAATTACATGCGGAAAGACCTCGAGGTAATTGATCCGCGTGGACACGCGACGGATTTGTTTACAGAATGGGCGATAGAAGTGATTCGAGGACACGCACACTCGTCACAGCCGTTTTTCCTGTACCTGGCTTATAATGCGCCGCACACACCTATTCAACCGCCAGAAGAATGGATAGAACGGGTGCGCCAGCGCGAGCCTGACGCCTCGTCCGAACGGGTGAAATACATCGCACTGGTCGAACACATGGATGCGGGCATTGGTCGGGTCCTGGACACGCTTGAGCAAACCGGACAACTCGCCAATACACTCGTGATTTACACATCGGACAATGGCGGACAGTTAAATGTGGGCGCGACCAACGGTGATTTAAAAGGCGGAAAGGGGCAGATGTATGAAGGCGGCATTCGGGTACCCGCCTGTGCAATGTGGGCAGATGGAATTGAAAAAGGCAATGTGTGTGACAACGTTGCCATGCTGATGGACCTGTTCCCAACAGCCTGCGAAATAGCAGGTGTATCGGTCAACCATGAAATCGAAGGACTGTCTATTTTGCCAACGCTGAGAGGAGAAAACCAGGATTTCTCTGATCGCGCGATGTACTGGGTGCGAAAAGACGGGGGTCCCTCATTCCTCGGACTAAACCAGCACGCTGTTCGACGCGGCAACATCAAATTGTTGCACAACAGTCCTTTTGAACCACTGGAACTTTATGATCTCGGCAATGATCCTCAAGAAACATCGGATCAGGCAAAAACTGGCGCATTTCGGGAAATGGGTGAGTTGTTGCAGACGGAAATGCAGCAAAACGGCAGTATCCCCTGGCAAGCATAGTACTGGAGGTGGTGAAATGGCAATAAAAATGGTATTGCAGCGGGCGTTGGAAGATGAATACATGCAGCAGATCCACGACCTGGGTGTGGAAACTGTGGTGGTGAAGTCCGAAGAAGACATCCTGTCGGAAATTGGTGATGCAGATGCGTATTTTGGCGGTATGTCCCCACAAATTTTGAAAGCAGCGAAAGAACTGCGATGGGTACAGGCGACGAGTGCTGGGCTGGATGGCTATTACTTTCCAGAGCTGCGGAAAAGCGACTTGACAGTGACAAATATTCGCGGGATATACAGCGATGTAATTGCCGACCATGTATTTTCAATGGTCATGGCATTTGCCCGCGGACTGCATCACTATATTCGCAATCAGTCCCAGAGCAAATGGGAAAAAGGCGCACCGGTCATCCATCTTGCGGAAACGACACTGGGCGTAGTCGGTTTGGGGGGCATTGGTCTGGCTGTTGCCGAACGAGGCCCGGTATTTGGCATGCGCGTGCTGGGAATGGATCCTGCACCAAAGGGAAAACCCGATTTTATCGCGCGTATTTATTCCCCAGATGAACTTTCGGATATGGTAGGGGAGTCCGATTTTGTGGTAATTTGCGTACCTCATACAGCCCAGACCGAAGGGTTATTCGATGCGGACATGTTTCGCGCAATGAAAAATACGGGCATTCTAATCAACATCGGCCGCGGCAAAGTGGTCAAATTGCACGCCCTGACCAGTGCATTGCAATCCGGACAGATCGGCGGTGCAGGCCTCGACGTGTATGAAGAGGAACCACTGCCGCAAGATCACGTCCTGTGGTCCATGGAAAATGTAATTTTGACGCCGCATGTGGCCGGTGTGTCGCCAGAGATTGACAAGCGCAGAAAGGCATTAATCGTAGAAAACGTGCGCCGATTCTGCGCCGGAGAACCTCTGTTGAATGTGGTGGATAATCAGAGGGGATATGTGGTGGATGCGACATCGATTTGGAAAACATAAATAGAGGAGAAAAGAAAATGGCAAATTTTAAAGCTGGTGTTATCGGTTGTGGGGGTCGTGGAAAAGCGCATGCACGCGGATGGACCGCGTCAGACGACGTAGCGATCGTAGCGTGTGCCGATCCGTTTGAGGCTCCGCGTTCGGCGTATATGGAAGAATTTGGTGTTGAAAATGGCTATGAAGACTACCGCGACATGCTGGAAAAGGAAGACCTGGATTTTGTCAGCGTGTGTACCTGGACCGGATTGCATCACGATATGATTGTAGATGCGGCGGGCAGTGGGATACAGGCGATTCACGCCGAAAAACCGATGGCACCGACCTGGGGAGAAGCAAAGTCGCTGTATCAGGCATGCGTAGATAACGATGTGGTCATTACATTTTGTCACCAGAGGCGGTTTGCCGGGCAATTTATAAAGGCAAAGGAAATTGCAAAATCTGGTGCCATTGGCGAAGTGCGGCGTTTTGAAGGCAATTGTCCAAACATGTTCGACTGGGGCACGCACTGGTTCGATATGTTTTTCTTTTACAATGACGATGAACCCGCCGAGTGGGTAATCGGGCAAATTGACGCAGAAGGTGGGCGCGAGGTGTTTGGGACCCCCGTGGAAGGCAGCGGAATTTCCTGGATTCGGTATCAAAATGGCCGCGAGGGGTTGTTGGTAACAGGTATAACCAGGATGCAGGGCATTGCGAATCGGTTGGTCGGGAGCGAAGGGTTCATTGAAATTGGGGGCCGCGATGCTCGCCCACTCCGCGTTGTATCGGGCACCCAGGAGATAGATGTGGATCTCAGCGGCATGGTGAGTCAGCGCGATGCGACAACCGTTGCTGTGCTGGACCTCATTGACGCCGTGAAAAACGGGCGCGAACCCGAACTTTCGGGGCGCAAAGCACTCCAGGCAACAGAATTGATTTTTGCAACTTATGAGTCGAGTCGTCGTCGGGGCAGAGTTGTATTACCTCTAAATGTGGATGATTCCGCACTGTTGAGCATGCTGGAAGATGGTACGGTTAAATTATGAAACACGTAACAGTGTACCGAGAAACGGGGCGGTTTGCAGGTTGGCCCGCAAATTACGGTATGTGGTCGTGGGACGACGAGATCGCACTGGGATTTACGCTGGGATACACAGATCCCGAGGGCGGTTTTCACGCGCGAGACAAAGACCGTCCATTTGTAAACATGCAGGCGCGCAGTGTGGATGGCGGCGAAACCTGGAAGGTGACGCCCACGCCGTGCAAAACCCCGGAAAATCGCGGATTATCAGCTGACGAACACATGAATGAGGGATTGCGCGTAGGTGAAGTTCTGGACGGTGAACACGCGCCGACAGATTGTCTGGGCAATGTGGATTTTTCCCATCCCGATTTCGCATTGATGTGTGCCAGAACGGGCCTGGGTCCGGGAGTCTGTTCCTTCTGGTACTATTCACAGGACCGATGCCAGTCGTGGAACGGACCTTTCTATCTCCCCATGTGGGGACAAACCGGGATTGCTGCGCGAACGGATTATCTGGTAGATAGCCCGGACCGATGTACGCTATTTCTAACGGCGAACAAGCGCAATGGGCTGGAAGGCCGCGTATTTGCTGCGCGGTCTTATGATGGCGGGCGCAAATTTGGATTTCTATCGTGGCTGAGCGAAGAGCCTGCGGGTTTTCAGATCATGCCAGCGAGCCTGCGTCTGAGTGATGGGAGTATTCTCGTCGCTGTGCGCTGCACGGAGCGCGGAGAATTTACAGCGTCTAAACACTGGATTGATACGTATTTATCCGAAGATGATGGGCTGACCTGGACACAGGTCGGCCAGCCTGTACCGGCTTCTGGCCAGGGGGGGAACCCGCCGACGTTGACGCATCTGAAGGATGGACGGATCGTTCTAACTTACGGTTATCGCGCAGCACCTTATGGTATTCGCGCGAGGATCAGTGATATGACCGGAACCAATTGGGGCGAGGAAATCGTCCTGCGCGACGACGGTGGCAATGCGGATATCGGATATCCGCGCACCGTCTTGAGACCCGATGGATCACTTGTAACAGCCTATTATTATAACGATACGCCAGAAGGCGAACGCTATATCGGCGCGACCATCTGGAAACCATGAAGTTACGCTTCCCAGATGTTTACACCTTCACTGTCAAACGCCGGGAGCAGGACAAAGTGATCCTCTGTCTCAATCATGCGCTCGCACAGCAAGCGATGATGGTGCGCGACCTGGTCGCGGTAATTGGGATCATCCACCAGATTATTCATTTCCCCGGGATCGTTTTTCAGATCAAAAAATTGCCAGGGTCTGCCGCCCATGTTATTGCCCTTAACGGTATATTTGTAATCCCGCGTCCGAAATCCCCGCCAGACTTCATCAAAAAATGGTGGCCGTTCTCGTAGTTCCGCAACAAACTCGAGCAAAACGCCCTCGCGATCAAGCGCGTTGACATCCCCGTGAATAAGTGGCGTTAAGTTCGTCCCCTGCACCTTGTTTTTGGGAGCCAATCCCGCCAGACCCAGCAGCGTTGGAAACAAATCCTCGGTACACGTCGGATCTTTAATCACCGTTCCCGCGCGTTCTCTCACACGAGAATCCCACACCATGAGCGGAATCCCCACAGATTCTTCATAGGGCCACTGCTTCGCTCGCAGACCGTGTGCGCCCGCCAATTCTCCGTGGTCGGATAAAAAGACCACGACTGTATCATCCAATAATCCCTCTGCTTTGAGAAAAGCCATCATCTTTCCGACATTGGCATCCAGATTCTCAACCATGGCATTGTAGCGCTTGCGATTGAGAATAAAAGTTTCGCGCTCCGCGGGGTCTGTCACATCAAAGTTTTCGGGCAATACAATATCTCTCGCTTCCCACGCAGATTGCACATCTTCGGGAGCCACAAAAGGATCATGGGGGGGTTCCACAGAAATGACCATACAGAAGGGCCTGTCGTCTGCCCGGTCTTTTATATAGTCCATACCAATTTGAAACAAGCCATCGGTCTGATACCCTTCAATTTTTTTTGGTGTGGGATCGTCATCCTCAAAATAACAGGTATCAAAGGGATCATTGCGCAGCTCAAAACCGTACCATTTTTGCCAGCGACCTTGACGAGAACGCGGTATCCGCGTGCGATTGACCTGCACAGCAGATCCCAACCGCCCGTGCCCGCCATCGAGATGCCATTTGCCCACATAAATGGTCTCATATCCCGCCTCATTAAACTCATCGGCCAGCGTGCGCTCTTCCGTGGACATAGCGTATTCGATTCCCGGTATTTTGCGGACATGCGCATATTCGCCTGTCATAAGTGTAAACCTGAAAGGCACGCAGATTGGATACGTGGAACACGCATTGTCAAATCGAACCCCCTGTTGTGCAAAGGCATCCAGATGCGGTGTGCGAGCATCCGGATCCCCGTGAACTCCAAGAGCCTGTCGGCGCAATTGGTCACTCAATAAAACGATCAGGTTTGGCATAATCCGCTCCATTTATACATGAAAATTCAGCCTCACAATTCAAGTGCCCGCCACATGTACCAGCTTCCCACCGAGCGATAAGGTCTCCACCGCTCGCAATAGACCATCATTTCTTTTTCTGCCGGCAACTCATCCAATCCATAAGTAAGCATAAATCCCTTGCGCACCCCCAAATCTTTTGTCGGGAGTACATCGGGTCTGCCGAGATGAAACATCAGAAACATTTGAACGGTCCACTCTCCAATGCCGCGCACTTGTGTGAGATTTTCTACAATATCGGCATCCGACATTTCGCGAAGTCGTGAACCCGGGGAAATCACGCCATCTATGGTTTTTTGCGCCAGATCATTTACGGCGACTACTTTTGCCCGGGACATTCCCGCATGGCGAAGCACCTGGTCATCCATCGCAAGTACTTGATTTGGGTTGATCTTTCCCCCAGAAAACAGGGCACGCACCCGTTTGTGAATGGCGGCAGCTGCTTTTCCTGAGAGTTGTTGATAGATAATCGATCGCAAAAGCGCATCAAAAGGGTTTACTTGTTCTGGTAAATCAAGGGTTATTGGTCCTGCCTGCTCGATTAATCGACCGAGTGTGCGATCATTTTTGCCCAATACGCGGATTGCTTTTTGAGGATCATAAGTCAGCACCTCAATCATCTCCTGCGAATAATTGTTGCGATTGCCTACCTCACGACACAGAACAATATAAACATATCGCCATAAAAAACGAAACTCCTTCCTCAACCAGAGGGACTAATCAACAATAGATTTCTTCAATGTGGATAACTCAATTTCCTGACCATTGGATAAAAAAATCAAAACCCATTGATTTTTAAAGAGAAAGAAAGACTGTGCACAGAGTTGTGCACAAGTTTTTGGATGTGGAAAAAAATCTGAATATATTGTGGATTATCTGTGTGAAAAAGATATCCACATGCTCAAGTGTGGAAAACCACACTATTTTTCCACACTTTTTGCACACAGAAATACACAATGTCATATTGGCAGAAGCATTCTTAACCCACTATTTTTAAGCGCGTTTTTCTTTTTTTATCGCATTTTCCACAGAATCCACAGTGTTATTATTATTGTTGTATATCACACTATATATTCTCATTCTATTAATAACATAAACAGAGATTGTGAGTAAACGTCCATCTGAACATCCAAAACAGGAATATAATCGACAAAAATAAACCCCAGACTCCCAATAGAGGTCTGGGGCATACCATATATTAAAGATCTATCAGCTATTTCTTAACTTACGATATGATCTTGTAGTTCACTGACGAGATGTTCAAATTCTGGATCCGCTGATATTTTGTCTTCTACTCTTCGGCAGGCGTGAATAACTGTGCTGTGATCGCGATTGCCAAATTGTACACCAATGGTCTTGAGTGGAGCACCTGTAAGAGATTTGCTCAAATACATACTCACATGCCGGGCTGTTGCCACATCTTGCTTTCGAGTTGCACCGATCAGTTTATCTAAAGGTATTTCAAAAAAGTGAGCGGCAGCTTTTTGAATGCTCTCAATAGTAACAGTCGGCTTGGTCTTTTGGGGCGGGCTTAGAAGAGTCTTTCGCGCTGTTTCAATCGTAAGTGGATAGCGTTGTAATTTGGTAAAGGCCACCAGGCGTTTTAATGCACCTTCAAGTTCGCGGATGTTGGTATCGATCTGTTCAGCTAAGAAACTGGCAATCTCGTGGGACAATAAAACACCCATCTCTTCTGCTTTCTGCATTAAAATTGCCACACGTGTGGAAAGGTCTGGTGCCTCAATATTTGTAACCAGACCCCATTGAAACCGGGAAATCAACCGATCTTCAAACCCTTTGAGATGAGATGGCGGTCGGTCGGAACTGATAATGATCTGTTTATCCGCTTGAAATAGGGCATTAAATGTATGGATAAACTCTCTTTGGCAACCTTCGGTTTTCACATAATACTGGATATCATCAACCAGCAACACATCCGCCTGGCGATAGGTTTGATAGAAATTAGAGGTTGTTCCGCGGTTAATTCCTTCTAAATAATCCGTGAGAAACTGTTGTGCAGTAACATAAACCACCCGCTGGGCTGTCCCCATTTCGATACAGTATGCACCAATAGCCTGTAGCAGGTGGGTTTTGCCCAATCCAACACCGCTATAAAGGACAAGAGGATTAAAAGCCGTTTGTCCAGGCGATTCTGCTGTGGCTTTTGCAGCGGAAAACGACACTTCATTGCTTTCGCCAACAACAAAATTTTCAAACCGATATCGCGGGTTAAGAGGAAATACGGGTTGGGCAGGTCCAGGATGAAGAGATGGTTCAGCAGATACAGGATCGAGAGATGTTGCCTGCATGAATTCGGGACCCTGTGTCACGGGAGATGCCATTTGTTGATGGGTATCACCAACGGCAAAACTTATGCGCGGATTCCAGGCGAAAACTTCTTGGATGGTCGTTTTGATCAACCCGATGTAATTTTGTTCTAACCAATCGGCATAAATTCTTTCGGGCACCACCAGAATAGCATCTTCAGAGGTAAATTGCCGGGCCGTAATTGGAGCGAACCAGGTTTCAAAACTTTGATCCTGTATTTTTTCCTGGATGGCGTGGAGACACCGGTTCCATAAGTTAGAAGAGCGTTCATCCATAGTGCGAATATCCGTCTATGGCTGGCAAACACGCGCCAACTAAAGGAATATCAATAGGATACTTTACGTGCTGGAAACCGTTGTCTGAGGAATCCGAATATAAGGGAGGTTGATTTCGGTTCAGAAGCCGGAAGGCTCTCAATTGAGGGGGGGAAAATTGAAAGTATTCTGAAATTTTGAAATCGAAATAGTTCGGTTATTCTTAACAGCAGACTACGGTGGGGGATCCACTTCAAAAGTGAATTTCAAAAGATTCTGAAAGCTAATCGAAAATTAAGCAATGGAATAAGCGGTGTCAAGAGGTTTTGGTGATAGAAAAATATTAATAAACATTTGGAAAATAGTAAAATAATAGTAAAAAGTCAATATATAGTGTACAAAAAAAATGTACACTATATATTGTAGTATAATAACAGGACTCTCCTATCAAACTGAAATCCCTTGACAAAGGAGATACGCACCTCTATATTCCAAACCCTTTGTCGATATAGATAATTGAAATTTTTGTAGATACGGGGTAGTTTGATGAAACGCACGTTTCAACCACATAATCGCAAGCGCAAAAATAAACACGGTTTTCGCGCTCGCATGAGTTCTCCCCGTGGCCGCCATGTGCTGAATCGACGGCGCCGAAAGGGTCGCAAGCAGCTATCGCATTGATATGCAGGTGTGTTATGGGAACACCCAACCTCCGCATTCGACGCGAAATTGCGAAAATTCGACAGCACGGCCAAATCTTTCGTGGGCGTTGGGTTCATGTTCGGACAGGTACTTCCGAGATGGATCTAACGCTCATTTCAGTTCGGAAAAAATTTGGCAACGCAGTTCGGCGCAATCGCATTCGACGGCAAGTACGATCAGTATGTTCCGAACTAATACCTTCAGGTCATCCTCACTATCTGGTGCTTATCTCCATAGGAGATCACGCCTGTGGAGTCTCCTATGCCGAACTTCGTCTTGAACTACACCTCGCATTTCAAAAGCTCGGTCTTATCGACGCCTGATCCTTTATTACAATCCCTTCCTTTATTGTTTTCTGTGTAGAAAGACCTGATCTATGGATAGACGTACGGTACTTGCTTTTGCGTTAATCGGCCTGATCTTGATATTGATGCCGTATTACATGCAATTCTTTCAAGGTGACAAACCTCAGCCTCTTGATCCTGTAGAAAAACCCACCTCCCGCCAGACTGAGCCACCGCGGATCACTGATACAACTCCCAAAACGCAACCCATACAACAACCTGAAACTCAACAACCTGTTATCCAGGATAAAAGCCCAGCCTCTACATCGACGTTTCAGGCACGTGATATTGTCATAGACGCTGAACTCTACCGCGCTGTCATCTCCACGCGCGGTGGCGTGATTACCAGTTGGCAACTCAAGAACTATTTTGATCTCAATGGCAAGTGGCTGGAATTGATCGCACCTAACAGTGCTGGATTAGGCACTACTGTTGCAAGTGAGTCCCTCAACGGTCTCGAATTTACTCCCGATCGAGATCGCCTTGAAATTTATGGTGATACGCAAGATCTGATCGTGTTTCGCGCTCAATCTTCACGAGGCCTGGTCGAGAAACGTTTTCGATTTCAGGGCAACCGGTATCGCATTCACGTTTCCGTCATAGCTGAAGGTCTTGCTCGAGATGATAAATTAGGGATAACATGGGATGGAAGTCTTGCTGACACAGAAAATAAGCGCGGGACTTCAGAGAGTTTTTACGAAGGTGTTTACGAACAAATCGTTACTTACATGGGAGGGGAAGTTGAAACATGGGATACAGGTCGCCTTCAGGAGAAAGAGACGCCCCCAAGCGGTCAACTGACCTGGATTGGTATAAGAAATAAATACTTTCTCGCCGCGGTTATCCCCAATGAAGGTCGTTATGACCTCGCCCTTTACGGTGATAATAAGACGGATCCCTTTGGCTTTTCTTATCGCGATTTTGCTTTTGATATGTATGCTGATTCTGGACTTAATACTATCAATTACTCCGCATATGTTGGCCCAATCTCTTATGACATTTTGCGTGCTCAAAATCGCGATCTCGATGGACTTGAACGAGAACTGGACCTCGATGACTTTGTCGATTACGGTCCTTATTTTGTACGCGCCATTCTCAAGCCAGTTACAATTTTAATTCTCAAAGCCTTCCTCGCCATGCACGCTCTGGTTCCAAATTACGGCGTGGTCATAATTCTTTTTTCTATTCTCGTCAAGGTCGTTGTTTTCCCACTCACGCACAAGAGTCTTGAATCCACTGCCAAGATGCAGACTCTCCAACCCAAAATTGCCGAACTTCGCGAACGTTATGCCAACGACCAGCAAAAAGTAAATCAGGCGATGATGAAACTCTACCGGGACGAGAAGATCAATCCCATCGGTGGATGTTTGCCCATGCTCTTACAGATGCCGATACTGTTTTCTCTTTTCTCTCTGTTTCGCGGTACTATTGAACTCCGGCAAGCTGGGTTTGCTCTCTGGATTACCGACCTTTCCCAACCTGATACCATCCCTATTGGTGGTTTTGACCTGCACCTCTTGCCTCTTTTAATGGGAATATCGATGTTTATTCAGCAAAAGATGATGATGAAAGATCCCAAGCAGGCCATCCTCGTTTATATCATGCCCATCTTTCTCACCTATATTTTTTGGAGTATGTCCTCTGGCCTCGTCTTTTATTATACACTCTACAATGTGCTGACCCTCGCCCAGCAGATCATCATGGAAAAAACCAAATCGATGTTGGGCACGTCCTGACAGGTTTATTTCTATGTCCGACAACGATACCATCGCGGCAATCGCCACAGCTCCAGGTGAAGGTGCGATTGGCATCATCAGACTCAGCGGACCAGATGCCATCTCAATTGGAGAACGTCTCTTTAGAGGCAAAACCCCTCTCGGCAACCTTCCTTCTCGCCAACTGTCTTTTGGACATCTCTACATTCAGGGCCGGGATTTTGACAAAGTTCTGGTCTCGGTCATGCGTGCTCCCAATTCCTTTACCGGCGACGATACAGTTGAATTTAACTGCCATGGGGGGCCTTTTCTCCTCAGACGGATTATGGAAGCGGTTTTTCAAGAGGGTGCTCGACCGGCTGGTCCAGGAGAATTTACCAGGCGAGCTTTTCTCAACGGTAAAATAGATCTCTCACAGGCCGAAGCAGTTTCTGATATGATCACCGCGAAATCTGATCTGAGCCTCCAATCTGCTTTTTTTCAACTCCGAGGTGGGTTTCATCGCCGTTTCGTAAAAATGGCAGAATCTATTCGTCAGGCGGCCATGCTCCTCGAAGCTAATTTAGACTTTTCCGAGGATGTAGAGATAGATGTCGAGATGATTAAACCACCGATCTCTCGGGCATTAAAGCATATTGAAGAGCTCATTCTTTCGTATGACCGCGGAAAAATTATTCGTGAAGGTGCTGTCGTCACCCTCGCTGGCCAACCCAATGTGGGAAAATCCAGTCTTCTCAACCGACTTCTCGAAGAAGACCGAGCGATTGTTACAGATATTCCCGGTACAACTCGGGACACAATTGAAGAGCAGATCGATCTCAATGGCATTGCTATTACACTGGTTGACACTGCAGGTATTCGCGATACCGACGACCCGGTGGAAAGAGAGGGTACGCGTCGGTCTCAACAATTCATAGACCGTGCAGCTATTGTTCTCTATATTGTAGATGGATCGCTTCCTCCATATTCCCAGGACCTGGACAACATCAGTCGTTATGATCAGGCGTTTCTCGTTCTCAATAAGAGCGATTTGGGTATTCATACCGGATGGCAAAGCGTTCAGTCTCTCCATCTCCAGATCATTCTTTCAGCCAAAACGGGCAATGGCATCACCGCTTTGCGCAATCGCCTTCGTGAGACTCTTCTGGGAAAGAGCGACTTGCCTGACGAAATTGTCACCAAAGAACGGCATGTTCTCGCACTTCAACAAGCTTCAAAGGGACTTTCTCAGGCACTTCAGAGTCTTGAATTCGGCAATCCGGGGGAAATTATTGCCCTGGACCTCCGCGTTGCTCTGGACGCTCTCGCCGCGATCATTGGAGAGACCACGCCCGATGATGTTCTTGATCGAATCTTCCAAACCTTTTGCATTGGCAAATAATGTTGAACTGGCCCCGTGTAGAACCATCACGGGATGACGCGGCCAGCTGTAAAACGTTCCACGTGAAACATAAGAGGGATTGGGTGGTCTTCTCACCACTTACATCTTACCGCCTTTCTAAAGGGTATATCCAATGGAACCCGATGAAGCCATTGATCTTGCGGCGAGGTCCTTTGAGCTTTCTTTTGCTCATGAACAGGTCTCCAGACTCCGGCAATACGTCGATTTGCTTACTGATTGGTCAGGTCGCGTTCGATTGATCTCCCGAAATGATCGCAATTTTATATGGGAACGTCATATTCTCGATTGTCTCTCGCTGGTACCGCACCTTCCAGGAAATGGTCCTCTCCTGGATTTGGGTTCAGGTGCTGGTCTGCCGGGTATTGTGATCAAGATTATGAGGTCCGACCTCGAAGTTTATCTCCTTGACCCTACTCGCATGAAAAACCTCTTTCTCCAGGAAACTATTACTGCGCTCGGTCTTCAAAACACTTTCGCTATCAGAAGTCGCGCTGAGCATCTTGTTGAAGAGTCCTCATTTTCTGGTAAATTTCTGATTGTTACAGCCCGCGCAGTTGCACGGCTGCCCCAACTCTGGAATTGGGCTGAACCTTTTCTCGCTCCCCACGGAGTACTTATTTCAATGAAAGGCCCAGATTCTCTCTGCGAGTTCACAAACGGTGTTCCACACCACATCTATACTACTGAAACCTCTTTGATCTTGCCATTTACACGACGAAGACGGTCTTTTGTCTTTCTTAAAAGACGTTGAACTGGTCTGGGATACGACCAGTTGTACATCGTTCCACGTGAAACATAAGTTAGTAAATAGAAGATTATATTAACGAATTATTTATCATATAACCAGAGAGAAAGCCCGCTTCCCAACGCGAGAAGCGGGCTTTCTCTGTCACCCAACCCACCAGTCCCAATTCCTTTTTTATTTCATGCCAGCAAAAGCTTTTGCGGTGCTGAGCAATACTTGCCATTGTTGGGCGGGGATCTGGGTGATGATCTTAATGAGTTCGGGGATATCCCGGTCTGTAGTTGAAGCACTCGCGTTCAGGGCTTCGCACCACTGCTTGTTCTTGAGTACCTTGCGAATATCGGGACTCTGGAGTGCTTTGACAATGCCTGCATCGAGCATTTTGGGGTTGACAATTACCTGGCTGATGACCGGGTCTGTCATCAGTTTTTCCATCTGAGAAAAAAGTCTGCGGCCTTCTGACGTTTTCTGTGCGCGTTCTTTATATGCCAAAAAAAGAAGCCTTTGAGGATCGAGATCGAGTGCTTTTGCAAGATACGCACACACATCGTCGGATGGTATGCGTTCCCCTTTTTCTATTTGATAGATATAAGTGCCCCACACCCCAATGGTTTCGCCCAAAGCCTGCTGGCTAAATCGTCCATTTCGAGCTTGTTTGATTATTTCACCAAACCTCATACACCTCTCCCAATGGTCAGTCGCGTTTAAAAATTTGATGCCATAATATGAATTGAAAAGTGTCGCGTGGCAAGCTAAATCCTTGAGAAACAGACAGGTTAAATGAAAATATTTACTCTTGACAACACAAACTTGAGAGTGTATATTTGGGTAATTGCATTCTGGGACTCCCCACATAGAATGCAATACATACACACTTGTTTGTGTGTATAAAGGACATAAAGTCCTGGAAAATAAAGAGAAACGAGATTCAGTTAAATTCTATTTTTCTCCTGGATTCAAGTCTCTCTTTATTGGGTGGGGAGGGTAACCGATCTTGCTCTGATTCCCCTTTCTCCCCAGATCGTCAGGCTTATCCTCCCCATTTCCCCTTTTTCTCCCCCTTTTTTCTCCCTTATCAAGTACGGATATTCTTTCGTACCCCATCTGTCTTTCTCAGGAATTCGCCCATGGCCCTTGATGCTGGCGAACTCGATCTCATTCGAGAAACAGTTCACGATGCCATTGAGTCTTCGCAAGAAAATTTTGCACAAATGGTCGCCAGACAGTTTGTAGAAGTTCGATCTGATATCCAAAATGTGCAGGATGCAATTCGCAAAATAAGCACACGTCAGGCTCAGATCGAGGCCGATATATCAGAAGTTGGCCACATCTGCGAACAGCTAAAGCGCAGGCTTTCGATCATACACGATGGCATGGGTACTGCTGATCGGCTATTGCACGAGCGTGAAGTTTCACTCCGATTGGATCATCTCGAACGCGAGTTGGCAGAATTGCGGAGCCGTTTGCCCTCTGTTTGATTTCCCTCCCCAAACACCCAGGTCCCCTATAAGTGTAGTGTCCCTGTAACTCGTGGGATATCTCAATCTGAAACAACCGGATTTTCGAGTCGTCCCAGTCCATCAATTTCACATATTACACGGTCGCCGTGTTTGAGCCAGAGTTGTGGCTCACGCCCCATACCCACACCGTGTGGTGTGCCGGTAAAAATCAAATCTCCGGGGGCAAGTGTGAATACATGTGTGAGATAAGCAATGAGTTTGGGTACGTCGAAGATCAGTTGAGATGTATTGGAATCCTGTACTGTTTTGCCATTGAGAATACAGCGAATGCCCAGGTTGTGAGGATCGGGTACATCGTCTGTTGTGACCAGGTCAGGTCCTATTGGAGCAAATGTGTCAAAGGTTTTGCCCATCATCCATTGTGCACCTGGTTTTTCAAGCTGGTAATCACGAGCACTCACGTCGTGTCCAACCATGTAACCTGCAACGTGGTTGAGGGCATCTTCTTCAGAGATGTTGCGACCGCTTTTGCCAATAACGACGACAAGCTCGACTTCGTAGTCAACCTGGGAACTCGCGCTGGGAGCTACGATATTCTCATCGGGACCGATGATGGATGATGCGTATTTGGAAAAGACAATGGGTTCGTCGGGAATGGGCATACTGCTCTCGGCGGCATGATCTGCATAGTTGAGACCTATGCAAATGATTTTTTCTGGATTGTCGATGGGGGCATGAATGGTGACATCGGTTGCAGAAATAGCATGCGTCCCACCATCAATTACTGCCTGGGCTCTGGAAATGGCATTATCGCCCGCTTCGAGAAATTCTTTCATAGTGGAGGGTATTGACGGGTCGGCAGCACTGAGGTCAATGATTGAATCGCCTGATCGGACACCGAGCCGACGTTGTCCCTGATGCGTAAATGTAACGAGTCGCATAATGATGTTGTCCTTGGGAATGTGGGGGTTTATATTGTTCTGCGCGGCGGCATTTCAGCCCCGCGATAGGCGCAATGGGTGACCGACGTTGTGTTGCGTCTGTATCACCACAGCGGGAACAATAAAGCGTGGAGAAGAACCACTGTCAAGGAAGATTTGGAGGTGTTTTTTTCTCGCTTAAAATGTGCAAACGGGTTGTTGTCTAATATGAGCGTCTGGGCTTATATTTTAGAAACAGTACACATGTTGAGCGGAGTTGTTTTCGTAAGGGGAAATGTCTATGAAACGATTTGTTTTTTTGGGGCTATGTCTCTCGATAGCGGCCTGTGGAGGTAGCGGAATGGAAGATTTAAAACAAGCCAATGAGAAGTTGAACAATGAGAATCGGTCGTTGAAAAGCTCTTTGAACAAGGCACAAAACCAGATTAAGCGCTCCGGCGAGGTCGGAGGCAGGATGCTATTTCTGGCAAATCAGATTCGGGGTGTGAGAGCGCGTATCGCGACGAATATGGGGGATATTGAATTGAAGTTCCATCCCGAAAAGGCACCTGTTCATTGTTTCGCCTTTATCACGCGAGCAGAAAGCGGGTTTTATAACAATACCAAGTTTCATCGCGTAATTAAAAATTTTATGATTCAGGGCGGCGATCCAAATTCAAAGGACGATGATCCATCTGATGATGGAATGGGGGGACCACTCGTGCATATCCCTCATGAATTTAATGATACAAAACATGTACCGGGCATTCTTTCTATGGCACGCATTTCAGATGTGTCGGCGGGTGCTGGGTCACAATTTTTTATTATGCATGGGTCCTCGCCTAATTTGGACAATCAATATACTGCTTTTGGAGAAGTAACAGAGGGAATGGATGTGGTTAACAATATTGCAATGGTCGAAACCGCACCGGGAGACCGGCCTGTAAAACCCGTGGTGATCAAGCGCATAGATGTGTTTCGATAGACGGATAATGAACTGCTGGTGAAGCGTCGCAGTTGTACACCGCTTCAAGCATGACGCTGCGTGTACGGGCATGACTGCGACAGCAGTTCATCAAAGGAGGTGTGTCGTATTGAATGTGGAAAAGTGGATAATATTATCAACAGTTTAAGTCGTTGATTTTATTTAATAAAGAAATAAATTAACACGGATATTTAAAAGTTATCCACACACTTTTCCACACTTTCTCTCGGATTTCTCACCGCTGAAACGCAGGTATTTCGGGTTGTTTTTCGGCCTGTGTGGAAGGGATATTTCGCTTGCTACACCTACAGAATTGGCCTATATTTGGATTTGTTATAGCATTAGAAAATTTAAATAAAAACTTCACTATCCGTGGGTTTTAACAGTGATTGAAAAAGTTAAAGATGATGTTGCCGAGATTTTGGCACCTTCCACAGAATATCTCGTCGAGAAACGCTTTACTCCCGATTTGTTGACGATGATCGGGTTTATTTTCAATATAGGTGCCGCAGTGCTCTTCGGTTTTGCCTCGCCTACTGCGGCACCATTATTGTATATGTGGGCGGGGTTGACGGTGCTTGTTGCGGGTATTTTTGATTTTCTCGACGGGCAAGTGGCGCGCAAGGGTAAAACAGAGTCCAAATTTGGTGCGCTTCTCGATTCTACTGTTGATCGATATTCCGAAATTTTCATCTGGTTTGGCATTGCGATTAGTTTTATACGGGCTGATGATCTCTGGACAAGCGCGGCGGTCTTTTTTGCACTGGCAGGATCTTTGATGGTGAGTTATGTGCGCGCGCGCATTGAGGGGCTTGGGGCAGAGTGCAAAGTTGGATTTATGCAGCGGCCCGAGCGCGTTATTGCTATTGGCGCTGGTGGGGTGGTCGTTCCTTTGATCGGGGATATCGGTTTGATCGTTGTGGTCTGGGCAATTGCTCTGTTGGGAAATTTTACTGCGATGGAGCGGGTAATTCACTTTCGAAAGCTGACAAAATCATAGGGCCCAATTGTCCAATACTGGATGATAAAACCCGGGGGCATATCGCCGGGTTCTTTTTTTCTTTACAGAAAAACGTGGGAACAAATGTCCGGTATTTTCATATCATTTGAAGGCATTGATCAAAGTGGGAAAAGTACCCAGGCCAAGAAGCTGTTTGATTATCTGCAAGAAAGTGGGTACGAGGTTGTATTTACTTATGAGCCGGGCGATACAGAACTCGGTCAAGAAATTCGGCGTCTCGTACTCGAAAGGAAATCGCAAGGCGAGATTGATGCCACCGCCGAAATGTTCTTATTTTCAGCGGATCGCGTACAGCATGTTAACGAATTGATTCGGCCATCGCTGGATGCGGGCAAAGTGGTAATTTCAGATCGTTACGTCGATTCCACACTGGCCTATCAGGGCTATGGTCGCGGATTGAATCTCGATGACCTGAGAATGATTCAAAACGTGACTACGGGTGGTTTAAAACCAGATATCACAATCTGGATAGATGTCGATTTGCAGACGATTCGAAAACGGGAATTGCCACTTTTTTCAGATCGCATTGAATCAGAAGATAGAGAGGATAAAGGCGAGAAAACATTTTTTCAAAGGGTTCGGCAGGGTTTTAAAGAAGCATATCAATCTGAACCTGATCGCATTTTCAGGGTGGATGGAACACGGTCTGTTGATGCTGTGTTTAAGGATGTTAAAAAGGCGGTTATCAATCGAATTAAGCTCAGAAATTTATATAAGATCAATTTGAAAGACTGGGTACGCAGCACTATCGAGAAAGTGGAAAGAGGAGATGATTGGAACTGCGCCTGGAAAGAGACATATTTTGAGCTGGGAGGCAAGAGCAGAGAAAGCGGAAGCAAATTCTGTCCTATGAACGGGGCAGAGGTCTTATATCGACTGGGAAGAATAAAAGGCAGTAGAAACCCTTTTCGAAATCCAGAATTGAAAGAGATATGGAACGGTTCGACGAATGGAGCCTATGCGATTCTGGCGTTGGAATGCATTTCAGAAAAGCCCGATATTTCTCGGTCCGAGTTGTGGACCAGAATACAAAATCGTATTCGTTCTGAATTGGATGAAGAACCCGCAAAGTTCAATCAAGGTGCTCCCACAGTAGCATATAAGCTGTGGCATCTCGGACTGATCATGCACGACAAATGAGTTTGCCGTAAGAACCTGTTACCACAAACTGGAGGCGCCCCATGTTTCTCCGAAGAAGATTCGCCATTTTTACAACTTTAATTGGTGTTTTAGGTGTTTATCTGGTGCTCGATTCCCGGTTGGTGACCGGCGAAGATGTTTATGAAAAGGTGGGGCGCGGTTTTGAGGAGATTAACGACGCCTATCGCCTGCTCCTCAACGAGTATGTCGATGAATTGGAAGTAGAGGATTTGAGCAAGACTGCCATTTCCGGCATGTTGTGGGATCTGGATCCTTATACGACCCTTTTTGATCGTGATGACCTCAAGGAACTCCAGATTGAAACGCAGGGCAAATTTGGTGGGTTGGGCATAATGATCAGCAAGCGAGGGAAGGATGATGGGCCTCCGGTGGTGATGAGTGTTATTGAAGGTACGCCTGCTGACAGCACCAGGCTCGTTGTGGGAGATCGTATCGTCGCCATTGACGGGGATCCGACTTTTGACAAGGAGCTGCGCGAAATTGTCAATATTTTGCGGGGTGATCCAGGTGCTGGCGTGACGATTAAAATTGAGCGCCCAGGGATGAAGGAACCATTTGATCAGCCAATTATTCGGGCGCGAATTGATATTTCAAGTGTACAAATTCCGGGCGAAGTCGATCCCGATATCGGGTATATTTCCATGTCCTGGCTCAGCGCTTCTCGATTTACTGAACGCACGGGAGGGGAGTTGCAACGGGCATTGATAAAATCGGTCAACAATGGTGCTACGGGGATTATTCTGGATTTGCGCGGCAATCCGGGCGGTTTGCTCAACGCGGCGGTTGATGTGGTCGATAAGTTTTTGCCATCCAGTCGTCTGGTCGTGTCAACCAGAGGTCGCCTTCCCAATCAGAATCGGAGTCACAAAACGCGGCACGATCCCATATTGCCCGCCGATATTCCACTTGTGATCCTGGTTGACGAGCGCAGTGCCAGTGCATCAGAAATTGTCGCAGGGGCAATTCAGGATTGGGACCGGGGGGTTATTGTGGGCACGCAAACATTTGGGAAAGGCTCTGTACAAACCGTGCGCCAATTGGGCCGTCAAGGCAATAAAGCTTTGAAGTTGACAACCGCAGCCTATTATACGCCGAGTGGGCGCAGCATTCACAATGGTGAGAAGCGCCGATATCGCGGCGGCCCCATTGAGATTACTGTGGGAAATTCAACACAGGTCTCGGCCTATGAACTCTTTGGTATTATTGGTCAGGCTGAACGGCGCGAAGATGTTATTACGGCACTCGAGGAAAGATTTGACCTGGCCAAGGACCTGGCTGAAGAAGTACTTGGAATGCGATTGGAAGGGTTGTTGGGTTTGGCTTCCAGCGAGCATAACGGGCCTGAAGATATCGATCCTGAAAAGGTATTTACAACGCGCGTGAACAAGCGCAAAGTTTATGGCGGCGGAGGGATTAAGCCCGATGTGGTGGTTGAACAAGAGCGCAGGCCACGGCTGGTGATAGCATTATTGCGCGAGGGACTGATTTTTGATTTTGCGGTTGATTTTGCAACAAAGCAATCATTCCCCAATCGGTTTGAAGACTACACCTTGCCCGAAGATATTGTCGCTCAATTCTGGACTTTCATGGCAGATTCAGTCAATGCCGAGGGTTTTGAATATAAAGCGGATACAGAAATTCAAGTGCAAGAGGTCAAGAAATCACTAAAAGAGAAGGATGTATTGACAGACGAGACTATAGCCGCACTCAATCAATTGTCACAGGCTGCAGAGCGCGAGCGCGAAGCCGATTATAATAAGGCCGAGCCGTATATCCGTCTGGAGATTGAACGGGCATTGGCCAATCGCGTGTGGGGCACTAATGGTAAAATTTTAGCGACGCTGAAGGGTGATAAGCAGTTTCAGGAGGCTGTTCGTCTGTTAAAGGATCGGGCTGTTTACGCTCAAAAATTGGCGTTGGTGGAAGAGTGAGATTCGGGAAATATCACATGATGTCATTGCCCAACATTATTTTTATTCTTTGTGATGATATTGGCTATGGCGATCTGGGTTGTTATGGGCAACAGGTTATTCCCACACCCCGATTGGATCAGCTTGCGTCGGAATCCATGCGGTTCACGCAGTGTTATACCGGGTCTCCTATCTGCGCGCCATCTCGGTCGGTTTTGATGACGGGTTTGCACAGTGGACACACGAGAGTGCGCGACAATATGGGCATTGTGGGCGGCGTTGGAGAGCAGAAACGGGTGCCGCTCGAGCCGGAGGATTTTACGGTTGCCGAGATGCTCAAGGAGGCAGGATATACCACTGGCATAACCGGCAAATGGGGATTGGGTGAGCCCGATACGACGGGTATTCCCACCCGCAAGGGATTTGATGAATGGTTTGGCTATCTCAACCAGCGCAACGCGCATTCGTATTATCCGCCTTTTTTGTGGCACAACGAAGAGAAGGTCATTCTCAAAGGCAATCTGGATGGCCAGGAGAACGACTATTCTCACGATATGATTTTTGACTTTGCCTGTGACTTCATTCGCAACAATAGCAATGGTCCGTTTTTTTTGTACTTGCCGTGGACATTGCCGCACGGGAGATATGAAATCCCCGATGCGAGTGCCTGGGACGATAAACCCTGGACGGATGATGAGAAAGTTTATGCGGCGATGATTACAAAAATTGATACTCAGGTTGGACAGATTGCGGATTTATTGTGCAAACTGGGGATAAAGGATAATACGCTTTTGTTTTTTGGTTCTGACCATGGGGCTGCACGCCGGTGGGAACCGTTTGGCAGTTGTGGTGCTTTGCGCGGGCAAAAAGGTACGATGTATGAAGGCGGATTGCGCACGCCTATGATTGTGCATTGGCCGGCTCGTATTCCGGCAGGTACTGGGAGCGATCAGGTGTGGTATTATACCGATTTTATGCCTACGGTTGCAGACGTGATCGGTGTGGATGCACCAGATGATATGGATGGCGTGAGCATATTGCCGACGCTTTTGGGCGAGTCACAGGATATTGGAGAGCGCTTTTTGTACTGGGAGCGCTTTGGCGGGGGCTTCAAACAGGCTGTGCGCTGGAAAAATTGGAAGGCCGTGCGCAATCCGTCGCCGCGGTTGCTCGACGAACCGCTTGAGTTATACGATTTGGCAAACGATATTGGCGAGGAAAACGATGTCGCAGCAGATCATCCGGATGTGATCGCCGAAATTGAGAGTTTCATGAAAGATGCACGCATAGACTCCCCTAATTGGCCGATTGGTGTGAAGGGGTCTCATGGGTGATTTATAAAATATATCCCATTAAAAAAAGGAGATGCCAGATGGTATCTCCTTTTTGTATTTTTCAGATTAAAATGCCAGCAATACAGGCGGTCATCATTTCCACGTTGGTGAAGACTTCTTACCTGCGGCGATTACCATATCACATCAATTGAATACTCCTGAAAGGGTCTGTCTCTGCTAATAAAAGGCGCATTACATATATTCCCGAAAATCTTCGAGTGGTTCGTCAAAATCATCGCTTAGAAGAACAAGCCCTTTGGCACTTCCAGGTCGCCGTCGCCCTTTCGTTGGAACTTCGGTCATGCCCGAATTACTCGTCTTCACACTTGCAGGAACTGCTGGCGCAGGCGTACACCGTTCATTCGCTTTCATATCCATCGGCCTTCATACTGGGGTTATGTTTCATAGACTGCTGCTCGATCATATCCGCCAATCAGGTGGGACTTATGCGTCGCAAACACGATTTCTTTGTCTTTGCACGCCTTTCTGTGCTGGGTCTGTTCCCGTAAACTATCAACCATCTTCTGTAGCCAGATGGTATATTCATCGGGCAAGCCTCGCACATCGAGTGTATCCATCATTTTCTCCTTTGGAATTGATTGTAAGGGGCATGAACCGCTTATATATCGAAATTACTATACCCAACAACAAAAGTCAACCAACCGCTCATTGAGAGGTGTGCATATTGTCTGCGGGATGGTGGTTTTAGATGTCAGATCAAAATACCCGCAACACAAGCGGTCATCATCATTGCAAGCAAGCTGATTACGCGCTCCATAGACCCTTCTTTAACGGTTGTTGATGTCTGTAAATGCCCGTAAATTAATTCGGTGTCTTTTGTTCTCGTTCCCATTTCTATGCGGTCTAAAGGCGCATAAGGAGGTCGCTCATGGCAGCAAAACTCGCTATATATGGTGGTAAAGGGACTGTCCCTGATGGATTAATTCAGCCGTGGCCACAGGTTACCCCATCCGACAAAGACGCGATTGCCGAGGTTATCGCCTCCGAAAAAATTACGGAACAGCAACGGATCCAATCCGAAGGTCTCGCGAAGGAATGGGCGGAATATATGGGTGTCCAGTATTGCATCCCAGTCAACAGCGGAACCGCTGCGTTGCATATGTGTGTCGCAGGTGTTGGCATTGAGCCGGGTGACGAGGTCATTATCCCTGCCTTCACTTTCTGGGCAACGGCAGCAGCTGTTCTCCATCACAACGCTATTCCCGTCTTTGTTGACATTGACCCAATAACCTACTGTATTGACCCAAACGACATCGAAGCGAAAATCACGGAGCGAACATGTGCGATTATGCCGGTTCATATCCACGGTATGCCCGCCGATATGGATCCGATTTTAGCGATTGCGAAGAAGCATGACCTGAAAGTTATTGAAGATGTCGCTCAGGCACACGGAGCATATTATAACGGCAAGCTTTGTGGGTCATTTGGCGATGCGGCGGGTTACAGCACGCAAGCCTCAAAGACGCTGAGTAGTGGGTGTCAAGGCGGTTTGTTCACAACGGATGATGAGCAAATCTACAAACGCGCAGCGTTATTGCAGTATTTCGGGGAAATCGTCGTGCCGGGTAGGGAACGCGAGGAACAGGAGTACAATGCTTACGGGCTTGGGTGGATGTATCGTGGGGATATGTTCAGTCAAGCGTTCATCCGTAGCCAGCTCAAACGGCTTGATGTGAACAACGCGCTGCGGATCAGGAATTGCCACTATCTTACCGAACATCTGGATGAAATTGACGGCATTGAAACGCCTGTTACGCCAGAAGCGTGTGAACCGGTGTATTACAACTATGTTATCGGTTTCGATCCAGAGGCATTGGGGTTGGATATTCCCGCACGAACCTTGCGTGAGAAGGTGCAAGCGGCACTACGCGCTGAGGGGGTGCCGACCGGACAGTGGCAACGGCTCCCCGTGCCGTCTCAAAAGATTTTCCAGAATCGGATCGGTTACGGGATAGGCTGTCCGTGGCGATGTAATCAGTCGACGGTTGAATATAAGACAAAGGATTATCCTCGAACTGTTGAATTCATTGATTCTCACTGTTATATCTTCGATGTCAACCCACCCAACGATTTCGAGTTGATGTCCTGTTACGTCGAAGCGTTTCACAAAGTGATGGATCAGCTTGATGCCGTGCTTGATGTACCTGATAATACTTAGGTTTTCGGTACTTCATTTAGGAAAGAATGAATACAAAAGGGCGGAACACTTCGGTGTCCCGCCCTTTTACCAAGTTCTATTCATCTGACTCGTCAGGATAGTCGATTGACCATTTGCCGCGTCCGTCGCCGGAGGGTTCTTCCTTCCAGAGATCAAGGAACTTCTCAGGCGCATTATGCTCCGTGAGATGCGCCATAAAGAGTTCATGCAATTCCTTGACGAGTTCCATGTTATCCGCAGCGATGTTGTTCTCCGCTATGGGGTCTGCGGGTAGGTCGAACAGTTCCGGTCTTCCGTATTCACCGACAGGTGCGTATCCCCAGCGTTCGGTGACGAGGAACGGCGTTGTTGCTCGACGTGGTACACTCCCGTCCGGTGCGCCGATATGGCAACCTGTTACGGCGTATTCCCTGTGTTGTGTATCACCGTTAAGGAGAGCCTGTGTGAAGGAATGTCCCTCAAATGGTTTGGGTGGATCCAAGGTAACACCAGCCAATTCACAGAGTGTCGGCATAATATCCATCGGTTGCGCGATAAGATCGAGGCGTTGCCCGCACGGAACATCTCCACCAGCAATCAGGAACATCTCATGGTTAATCTCTGGATACGTGGGCCAGTAGCGTGAATCGTCTGGATCGATGTTGGATTTACCCGTTCTACTGTGTTCACCGATGGACATGCCGTGGTCGGAAAGCACAACGACGAGGGTATCATCCCATAAATCCAGATCTTCCACTTTCTGCAGAACCCGTCCGATGTGTCGGTCAATGAGTTCTGCCTCTGCTGCGTAGTGTGCCCAGAGGTTGTGCAATTCCGCATCCGTAAAGAGGGACGACAGACCGTAGTTCGGATGTATCATCGGTGGACCGGTATAATCTGGATCGTATCGTTTGACAAGGTATTCAGGTGGGTCCCACGGTTCGTGTGGATCGAAGAAGTCAACCCAGAGGAAAAAGGGACCCGAGCGGTGGTTTTCCTCCAACCATCGAATTGTAGTCTCGGAAGTCCTACTGGAGAACGTTTCCGCCTCGTACTGGTAGTAGCGGTTCGTCCAGCGGTGCGTGTTCGGTAGGGTGTGTCCGCGGTATGATGGATGCGGTCGCGTCTTTTCATTCGGCATAACGATTTTTATTTCATCGTTGAGGTGGAGAAGCGGTTTGTCTCCTTCCTGTCCACGATGCTGGAAAGCGGCATCGAAACAGTGCTGGAACCGTGTGTTAAACAGGTGCGGGGTGTCACAGATGAGCTGCGTTGCGTATCCCTGCTCACTCAGAAGTTGCGCGGTGATGTTCCGTCCGCTCAGATCGATTGGCTGCCACGGGTAGTGGGGCCACCCGACTGTTCCCGTCATAATATCTGTGCGGTGCGGTACCGTCGGGAAACTACTCATATAGAATTTGTCAATAGCAGTCGCTCGTTCTGTCTCAAATTTATCGAGCATTGGCGTGCGAATCGGACGTCTCGCCCGCTCGCCGAGATTGTCATACCGAAAGGTATCGGTGATAAGTAAAACAATATTTTTCATTTTTTACCTATTAACCTCTCTATGATCGCCCCTTGGACGACCATCAGTTTCTAAGTCGTCGCTTCGTCGGAACTGCCGGTTATGTTCGAAGTTACTATACCCAACCATAAAAGTCAACCAACCGCGTTTTTTTATATCAAAATACCAGCAATACAGGCGGTCATCATCATTGCAAGTGTGCCGCCTATCATGGCGCGTATGCCGAGGATGGCTAATTCTGTGCGGCGTTCTGGGGCAATGCCGCCGATGCCGCCGATTTGAATGCCCACGCTGCCAAAGTTGGCAAAGCCGCACAATGCATAAGTCAGGATCAAGGTGCTCCGTTCGCTCAAGACCACGCCGGAATCGGGCTGGGACCATTCCATCATTTGTGCATAGGCGATAAATTCGTTGAGTACCATCTTCTTGCCCAGTAATTCACCAGCATAGAAGCAATCGGCCCAGGGGATGCCCAGCAGATAGGCAAATGGTGCAAAGACATAACCGAAAAGTGCGGCGAGGGACCAGTGCCAGTTGTATCCAAGGAGCGCGCCAATCCACCCACCAATCAGACCGAGAATGGCATCGACCAGTGCGACGAGGGCGAGGAAAGCGATGAGCATTGCGACGACGTTGAGGGTTAGTTTCATGCCGTCTAATGCCCCGTTGGTGGCTGCATCCACGATATTGGCGTGTTTTTCATCCACACTTAATTCAACGTGTCCCAGGGTCACGGATTGCTCGGTTTCGGGAATCATCAGTTTGGAAATCAATAGTGCTGCAGGTGCGGAGATGACCGACGCGGCTACGAGATGTCCCGCGTCAATGCCCATGCCCGCATAGGCGACCAAGACGCCCCCGGCAATGGTCGCAAAGCCTCCGACCATCAATGCCATGAGTTCCGATTTTGTCATGCTGCTTATGTATGGACGCACCATCAGCGGGGCTTCAGTTTGCCCGACAAAGATATTGGCCGCTGCAGAGAGTGTTTCCGATCCCGACGTGCCCAATGTGCGTTGCATGACCCATGCAAATGCTTCAACGACTTTTTGAATGATGCCGAGATAATAGAGAATGGACATCAATGAGGAAAAGAAGATGATGGTGGGCAATACTTTGAAAGCGAAGAAGTGGTGGACGTATTCTTCTCCAAATACCAGGCTTGTGCCCGCATCGACAAAGCCCAATGTGGCGGTAAAAAAATCTCCGATGCTTTGAAATATGGCCGCGCCGATTGACGTCTTTAGAATGAATAACGCGAGGACAAGTTGCAAAAACAGCCCGCCCCATACCACGCGAAGGTTCACCTGCTTTTTGTGCTCACTCATAGCCCAGGCCAAACCTATCATGACCACCAGACCCAGCAGGCTGATTATCCGCTCCATAACCCCTCCTTTAACGGTTGCCGATGTGTATGAATGCTTTTAAATTGATTTGTTGTTAATATAAGACGGTGAAACGGTTCACAATGCTTTTTTTTATAGAGATTTTGAGATATGAAAATACGATACTTTTCTGATACGGATACGGCACAGGTTGAATTTGTAGATAAAAAATTTTTTGAGACCAGAGAAATTAATGAAAACATCTATGTCGATCTCGATGAAGAGGGGAATCTGGTAAGTATGACAATTGAGCACGCCAAAGCAAATGCAGGACTCCGGGAATTTTCATTTCAGGAAGTGACCGCATAACCATTTTTTGTTTTTTACAACTTTTTATGAAAGGTTCATACAATGGGTATTGAAGTTATTCGGGACGAGATGGCCGATCTGGTCGATCCCGCGGCAGACCCCGAATTGGTTGCAGATGGATTTCAGTTCACCGAAGGTCCGGTCTGGGATCCCGCACAGGTGTGTTTGTTTTTTTCGGATATTCCGGCAAATACCATTTTTAAGTGGACGCCAGAAGGGGGTGTGGTCGCCTATCGCCAACCGAGTTATCATTCAAATGGATTGACCCTGGATGGACAGGGTCGGCTTCTTTCGTGCGAACACTCTGGACGACGGGTGAGCATTGAGGCGAATGGCGAATTGAACACGTTGGTAGATTCGTATCAGGGCAAAAAGCTCAATTCGCCCAACGACCTGGTTGTATGTCAAAATGGGGATATTATTTTTACGGATCCACCTTATGGTCTGTCGGGTAGGCATGGTGTGCCGGGAGAACAGGAATTGCCATTCCTGGGGGTGTATCGCCTGCCTATAGGCGAATCAGAACCCATCCTTTTGATTGACGATTTTGAACGCCCCAATGGGTTGGCGATAACAGCCGATGAAAAAACTCTGTACGTCGATGACACGCATCGGGGACATATTCGCGCATTTGATGTGCAGGAAGATGGCTCTCTCGCAAATGGCAGGGTATTGGCCGAACTGAAAGGCGATGAAGATGGGGCACCCGATGGCATGAAGCTGGATCGCAATGGGAATATTTATTGCACGGGACCTGGGGCTGTATGGGTGTTTAATCCTGCGGGTGATCTTCTTGGAAAAATTAGACTGCCTCTTCCGGCTGCCAATTTGAATTGGGGCGGCGAAGATCGAAAGACGTTGTTTTTTACAGCGCGCACGGATGTTTATCGCGTGGCGTGCAAAGTGGGGGGATAAATGAAAATCACAGCGATCAAGACGTTTATGGCGAGCATGGGGCAGCGGTCTCGTGCGCTGGTAAAGGTCGAAACCGACGAAGGGATTTACGGATGGGGAGAGTGTTATAGCCCTGGTCCCGATCTGGCAATTGGTCCAACGATGGATTATATTTTTGAGCTGGTTAAAGGCGAAGATCCGCGACGGATTGAGTATATTATGCTCAAGCTGTTTCAGCAGTTCCGATTTCCACCAGGGGCAATTGGTCTTTCCGCTATGTCGGGGCTGGACCACGCGCTGTGGGATATCAGTGGCAAAGCCGCGGGTTTGCCGGTTTATATGCTGTTGGGCGGTGCTGTGCGCGATCGCATTCAGGTTTATCGGAGTGTCGGCGGAAAAGACGGCAAGGAAGCTGCAGGTGTTGCGCGCAAGCTAAATGAAGAACACGGTATTACGGCATTTAAGACCAGTCCGTTTCGCCTGGATCCCAGTGCGAGTCGCTGGGGTCGGATATGTGCGGCGGCAGCCGAGTATTTTGCGGCATTGCGAGAGCATTCGGATGACGATTGGGAATTTGCATTTGATCCGCACGCCAAAATTTTTGAGCCTATTCGCGCATTGCAACTTGCCAACGCGCTTGCGCCTTATGATCCGCTTTTTTATGAAGAACCATTAAGGCCCGAGAATAGCGATGCGTGGGCGCGCTTGCGTTCACAAATGCAGGTTCCGCTGGCAACGGGCGAATCTCTGTACACGAAGTTTGAGTTTTTGGATTTGTTATCGAAAGATGGCGCAGATATTATTCAGCCAGATGTTTGTATATGTGGTGGGTTATTGGAGATGCGAAAGATCGCTGCCATTGCACAGGCGCATTATGTGACGGTGGCACCGCATAACCCGATGGGTCCATTGGCTACAGCGGTCAATGTCCACTTTGCCGCTGCTACGCCCAATTTCAAAATTCTGGAATATCACCTGCCCGATGAAAGCAATGCCCTGAATTGGTTGGATGAACCCTATTGGCCCGTGGATGGCTATTTGGAATTGAGGCCAGATCGCCCCGGTTTGGGTGTGGAGGTGAACGAAGAAGTTATCAAAGCGGGCGAATACGTCCACTGGGAACGGGGCAGTACCAAAGCGCCCGATGGTTCGACGAATTATATTTAAAGCGGTCAGCAGTCAGCGATCAGCAGTTAGCAAAACAAGCAGGGAGCTAAAAGCTGAAAGCTTGTTTTTAGGAGGGAGCTATGACACCAGAAGAACGATTTATGTTTGACCTGGAGGGCTATCTGGTCATTAAAAATGTGTTGACGCCCGAGGAAGTCAAACGGCTCAATGAGGTTGCGGATGCGACATTTGTGCGGGATTACGACGATCCGGACGAGGATTCAAAGGGGCGAGTTGGTCGCCGGCAAGTGGGGCGCGTGTCTGCGTGGTCACCCGAGACACAGGCTCTGATTGATCACCCGCGCATTTTGCCGTATTTAATTGAATTGCTCGGTCCCGCTTTTCGCCTCGATCACGACTATTGCATCTTTATGAGGCCGGGGGCTGCTTGTGGCCGCTTGCACGGTGCGCCCGGCGGGCATACGGGCAGTCAGCGCAAGTACCTGTATCTGGAAGGTGAGATGTTGAATGGATTGAGTGTGGTGACGTTCTTTTTGGCGGATGCAAAGGCAGGAGATGGCGGCTTTGCCTGTATTCCCGGGAGCCATAAGACCAATTTTGGACAAAATGTGCCACCTGAAGTACGAGATTTTGAGCGGGTTCCAGATTATATGGTTCAACCAGAAGTTGAAGCGGGCGATGCTCTGATTTTTACAGAGGCGCTGATGCACGGCACGATGCCGTGGAGAGCAGGCCATGAACGCTGCGCATTTCTGTATAAATACGCGCCGGGCCATCTGGCGTATTCCAATAATTTTTACAATGCGGATGACTATACCAATCCATCAGATCAACAGCGGCGTATCTTAACACCGCCATCTGCGGGAAGGCGACCACCGGTGGTGAGTGAAGTGTGAAGTAGGAAGTGTGAAGTAGGAAGTGTGAGAGGACGGTACGCAATGAATCGCGTGCATGCCCAGGTTGAAGCATTTAAGCCCTTGCGCGATGGGATGGCACTGGCCGCATCGGTTATTGGCCCGCTCGTGCTTTATGTGCTTACTATGCCGCGCACTGTTGTTCTGGAAGACGACGGCCTGTTTCTCATGGCCGGGGCGCACCTCGGTGTGGCGCATCCGCCGGGCTATCCGCTCTATACCCTTATTGTTTATCTGTTCACGCAATTGCCCTTTGGCAGTGTTGCTTTCCTCGGTCATTTGTCCAGTGCGGTATTGGGCGCGCTTGCCTGCGGTTGCGTTTATGTATGTGCCCGCCTGTTGGGCGCATCGCCAACCCCAGCCAGGACTGCCGCCTGGCTGTTTGCCGTTTCTGAGCATTTCTGGTCTCAGGCCATTATTGCCGAGGTTTATACGCTCAATACGCTGTTCTTTTTTGGTCTCAATGCGTTGATTTTGTACGGCATCCGCCAGCCGCACCGTACAGGTATCTGGATTGCTGTGGCTGTCACTTATGGATTGAGCCTGACCAATCACTGGCCACTGATGGTGCTTTCAACGCCGGGTTTGATGTTATTGGTTTTTCCCGTTTGGCGCACTGTGTATCGGAAACTGCCGCTACTTTTGGGAATTTCTCTGCCGGGTGCGGTCTTGCCTTATGCTTGGATGGTCTGGCGGTCGCATCAAGATCCTCTGATCAATTTTTACGGCTCTATCGATACATTGAAAGAATTTTGGCACTATTTTAGCCGGCAGGGGTATGCCCATATAGATGCCAGCCCCAGCGCGGGATGGAATGACCGATTCGGGTTCATGCAGTGGCTTGGCAGTGAATTTTTGTGGCAATTGACGTTGCCGGGATTTGCACTTGCCGTGTTCGGCCTGATCATTCTGTTTCAGCGACGGCAGATCGCAAAAGCGGGTTCCGGATTGCTGGTATTTTTTGGCAATAGCATTGTGTTGATCGCCCTGCTGGGCTTCGATTTTGACTTTTTCTGGGTCGCGATCTTTCGGCCATATTCTCTGCTTTGTTACGGCATAGCGGCTCTATGGCTGAGTATTGGATTGCAGGTTGTGATTGACTGGTTGGCAGAACGGTTGCCTTCCAAATTTGCCCAGAGGCCGAGACTCAAAATTGGTATGGCAGCGCTGGTGGGCACGGCGATGGTTGCATGGTCGGTGCACGAACACTGGCGCGCCAATGATCGAGCCGATAGCGATTTTGCCGAGCACTATGCGGACATGCAATTGGATATTCTGCCAGAGGACGCGATCCTGTTCGTATTCGGCGATGCCACCGGGCCGATGGGCTATTATCAATACATCGAGAACCGTCGTCCAGATGTCGCGTTGTACAATCTTCAGGGACTCGTATATGGCAATCGCCTCTACGGTCCATTCATGCCCAAAGAGAACAAGCAGGAAGTTTTGGAACAATTTACTGATTCGACTGAACGATCCCTCTTTTTTCCCATGGATTACGACATTTTCCCCGACCGCCAGGGACGGATCTATGGTTTTCTCATAGAGGCGGTTAAAGATGGCAAGCCGGGTACCATAGAACTGAAACGCCACCCGCGAGGAGAGGAATATTTTACCTATCTGGTACATTCGCAACCCATTGATCGCTGGGAGCGCGTGCGGCGAAACGGTTTGTTGTTTCAGTACGGGCGATATTTGGGTTTGATTTATTTTTCGGGCGATCCGGGTTTTTTCGATTCAATGCGGGAATTGTTCCGCCTCGCAGAGGGAAGTTACACCTGTCTCCTCGGCATGGCCGCCATACTTATAGAGCATGGGAATAGCTCGCACTGGGAACAGGTCTCGACCTGGTTAGATAGGGCGGAGACGCTCAAACACGAGGCATTAAAAAAGAGAACTCTGGCGCGGCTGTATTACTTGAAGGGTAGCTTGCTGCAAAAACAGGGCCAGAGAGTGGCCGCTGTCGCGTCTTTTGGGAAGTCTCGCGACATATATCCCCATCCCGAGAACAAGGCGCTTGAGGCTCTCGAACAATACAAGGTTAATTTTAAAAGGGTCAATCCGCGATAATTGTGTTTTATTGACGTGTTTTCCATAGATATATCCCTGGAGGTTTCCATGAATATTGTCCTCATTATCATTGATACAATGCGCTATGACTATATTGGTGCTAATGGAAATGATTGGATCGAAACGCCCAACCTCGATCGCCTGGCCGCGCAATCGTGGTGCTTTGACCGCGCTTTTGCCGCCAGTTTTCCCACTATTCCCTATCGCACGGATGTTATGACCGGAAAATACGGCAGTCCTTTTCACACGTGGAAGCCCCTGCCTTTTGACACGCGGTCTCTTCCCTCTGTGCTGGGGGATGCGGGATACGCGACACAACTCATTCACGATACGCCTCATCTCGTCAACGGTGGGCACGCATTTGATTATCCCTTTCACACGTGGACGTTTATCCGCGGTGCAGAAGTTGACCGCGCATGGATGGACGATGAAGCGCAGTGGCCGAGCAATTGGTGCAAAGATCCTGTATTCGATGCTCTGGGAGAGGACGCGGATCTGACAAAACACAATTACACGTATGCCCGTACCAACCGGGGACGCACAAATTTGGACGACTGGAATTGCGCCAAATTGTTCAATACGGCAGCCCAATTCTTGCGGGATAATGCGCGGCGGGAAAATTTCTTTCTCTGGATTGATTGCTTTGATCCCCACGAACCATGGGATGTACCTCCGGCCTTTATGCTCAAATACGACAAGACCCCCGGTTACGATGGGCGGCTTGATCCCCGCGCTTTTCAAGGCCCGCGCAACAATCCCAATTTGCCCGATGAAGCCAAAGCGCGTCTCAAAGCGAGTTACGCGGCTAAGGTCACCTGGATGGATCACTGTTTCGGACGGTTTCTCGAGGCTTTTGACGCCACAGGCTTGAACAAAAATACCGCGATCATTATTGCTGGGGATCACGGTACTAATGTCGGTGAGCGCGGGCGCTTTGGCAAGTACGCGCCTGTGTACGAGCAGGAGATTCACATCCCGCTCATTATCAAAGCCCCCGAAGGCGATGGGGGACGCAGTTCGGCCATCTTCCAACCCCAGGATTTTTTTGCTACTGTAGCCAATTTGGCCGGTGCGCCCATTCCAGGGGACATAGATAGCCAGGATATTCTCGCCGCCGCGCGGGAAGGCAGTGCGGGAAGGCGTCAACTCGCGCTTGCGGGCACTGCCCGGGGATGGGCAAAACAGCGCGGATTTTTCACTGTGTTCGATCAGGAGGGGTATCTGGAATGGCAACCCGAAGCAGGAGACTGCAGGCTCACGCCTTATGGGTCGCTGGACAACACGGCAGCGGAACATCCCGACCGCGTCCAGAACTTGCATGTCGCTGGGCTTTCCGAACTCGAGCGCCGGGGTGCCGATCCCATTCTGATTGACTGGCTCAAAAACGGCGCAGAAGGTCAGGTGCCCGAGAATTGCCGCCTTTTCGATGGGTGGCCCGGTCCCGAAGGATTCCAGACCTATTTTGCCAGAGCTTATGGCGGTGCGTGATGGTGAGCTTTCACACGCACGGTCACGATATCCGTATCGTGATATTGCTGGTGGCGAACAGATGACGCGAGGTGTCGCAACAGCCGAAGAGAAACTTCTCGCTCACTGGACAATTCGTCCGCCTGCTCGCTGAGCAGCGCAATCTGATCCTGAAGATTTTCCTCTCCGGATGCGACAATGAACTCGATGACTGCGTCGCCTTCTTCTCTGTACGCGGTAAGGCGCAAGCGCCGTCGGTCGTGTTCTTCTTCATCTTCCGGGATGAGTGTCAGTAATGTTTCCTCAGCGGCGGCGCATAGGCGGTTCGACATCGCGGTGTCCCAACTATTGCGGGATGCAAATGCGCCGAGAAAGTCTCTAATTTTTGTCAGAGCGGAAATATCGAACTCCGTCTCTATCCGACTGCGGCGAGGTTCTGCTATTTCCACGAATATCGTCATGAGGATGGCTGTGAAACCGCCCGCGCTCATTCCATTCTCCAGCAGACCGCCCGCAAATTCCGAGATGTATTCGGGAAATATCAGGCCGCTCTGGAAACCAATCCCGACAAAGAACGCGATGCCGACGATCATACTATTGCGATAGTCGATTCCATCCTGAACGACTATCTTCATGCCGACTACGAAGAGGGCTGCCAGCAGTACGGTGAGATAAGCTGCGATGACGGGACCTGGTATTGCTAGGATCGAGGCGAGTACTTTCGGAAGGAACGCCATAGCAATGAACACTGCCCCGGTGGCAACCCCGACGCTGCGGGCGCCGACCCCGGTGAGTTCGGTTACCGATACGCCCACCGTATAGGCTGTGTTTGGCATTGTTCCCGCGATGCCGGAGATCAGGGTGCTCATACCATCTACGGTTAACGCACCCTGCACCGCCCGGAAATCCACTGCCCGGCTCTGGCGCCACGATATGCGCTGGATGGCGATGGCACTGCTGATCGTTCGGATGGAATTGATTACGGCGACGAGCAAGAATGCCGGAAGCAGTGCCCAGAATGTCGGTCCAAAATTGAGATCAAAGCCCGGCCATTCGTTTGTGGGCAAGCCGATCCACGAAGCCCCGGCAACGCGGTCTGTGTCGTATAGACCGAAGAAGCCGCCAATTATCGAGCCGGCGACAACGCCGATGACAGGTGCCCACAGGCGCCACGCTCCTGTTGCCTTTAGCGCGATGCCGCTGATGATGATGATCGTTGCAAGCGCACTCAGCGGAGCAGATAAGACCGGGGTCCCGGGTGGCGTGGCTGACAGCAGGTTCAAGATGGCCGGCATCACTGTGATGGGTATCAGCATGATTACTGTTCCCGCGACAGTCGGGGTCAGAATCCGCTGGAACAGCGAAAGCCGATAGGAAAGTACAAGCGGGACGAGCGATGTGATGACAACCAGAGTGGCGAGCATCGCCGGACCGCCTTCGGCAACCGCTGTGATGCAGACCGCGATAAAGGCCGCAGAAGGTCCCATAGCGAGTATGTAACCCATGCCGATTCGGCCGATGCGGAATGCTTGCAGCATTGTGGCCGCGCCGCCGACTGCGACAGCGGTAAACACGGCCCATGACAGATAGGCTTCGGTCGCATCCGCAGCGCGCATCACGACTGTTGGGATCAATATGATGCCAGCTATACTGAGAACGGCGATTTGGAAGCCAAGTCCAAGGGAGAGGGTGGCCGAGAGCCTGTCGTCAGGCTGGTAGCGGATGCGTGAAGCACTGCTGGGGTTATTGGTGCTCATTGTGAAGTGAGATGTAAAATCCACTAAGGACACGAAGGGACACGAAGGGATCGTAGGGGCGACCCTTGTGGTCGCCCGTGTTTAAGGTTGAATAAGCAGAACCTTCATTGAATCCCCATAAAACAACAGGCCCCGAATTTCCATCCGGGGCCTGTTCTGTAAGAAGCGTACGTTCTCCGGCTGGAGAGGATTTTAGCCAGCTGCGTCCAGCCGATCGACCAGTTCCTGTACGCTTTTGACATCACCACAATCTTCAAGCGTAAATTCAACGTTGAATTCCTGTGCGACTACTTTCGCGAACGCAACGAGATCTACGGAAGAAATTCCGGCCTCCTGAAGGCTGATGTTCAGATCATCGGGCAGCGCAATTGGCTGACCATCGACTTCCAGATTTTCCGCGATGAGGTTTCTGATACGTTCTGCGGTTGAAGCCATTGTTATTCTCCTTTCGTAAGGTAGATGGTTTGAACCGAGAAGATAGTAATTGGCAGACGTAAAGTCAATTTTTTTTTCTAATCGTTTTCACTATTGAATCCAATAGTGCTGGTGCTGGAATGGATAGCTCGGCAGCGAGATGCGCCGGCGCGTTTCTCCCGCAAATAGCCCGGGAAATGAAACAGAGAGGCCCGCTTCATACGCCTTTGCTACTGCTTGTACAAAATCGTTGTCTCCCAAACTCGATAGCACAACTGGTGGATTCGCGTCGCCTTCTATCGGTCCCGGCACCGCGTTCGGGCCGATCTCAATGATTACATTGACCCCCAGGTCGGCCAATTTCTTCACGCATTTGTCGAATGCCACCTGTTCATGGGCTTGCCGACGCCAGTACGCCGCGTCAAGAACTTCGACTCCCCCTGTCACACTGCTCACAAGGACCAGAGATGGCGATGCGATTGTGACGTCTGTGAGGGTGGATTCCAGATTGCCCGTATCCCTTTCCAGCGCAACCCGCAATCCGTCTTCCAGGCTAAAGACGCCCGCCGCCTGTGCCGCTGCAATTTCCCCTATACCTTGCCCGACCACCACGCTGGGCTGAATTCCCACGCTTGACCACAGTGCCGTAAGTGCGGATTCCAGTGCGTAGATGGCTGGCAGGTCAGATAAATCACCGGTCTGGCCGAACATCGCGTCCAGCAAGGAGGTGTTTCTCTCTTCCAGAATTACTTTGTCGCAGCGGTCCAGAACTGCGCGGACTACTGGCTCGCTTTCGTAGAGGTCTTTCCCCATGCCGATCCACTGGCTGTCCTGTCCGGTGTACGCGAAGGCGATCTTTGTCGCTGTACGCGGCTCTGGTCTTTCTCCTGTTTCTGAGAGTGCCTGTAGTTTTTCTCGCAGCGCTTCGATATCCTGGAATACGATGCCCGCGCGGTGATCGAAATGGCTGCGTCCCACACCCGCTGTCCACGCCATGTCGGCAAGCAGGTCCGTACCTTCGGAGGCAAGCTCATTGATCCAAGACAGATAGCGTCCTGTCAAGTCTCGAAGTGCCTCATCGGTTTTACCAGATAGGGGCAGGAGCCGGGTCTGGCGCGGGGCGAACGCTTCTTCCTCGCCTATGAGATCTACCGACAGGGAAACGGGTTGTGCTGATCCCACAGGCGTTGTATCCGGGCTGTCATACCCTTCTACGACAACATGGGCATTTGTTCCCGATATCCCAAAGGCGCTGACTCCCGCTCGCGGCGGACGATTGGGATGGCTCGGCCACTCCGTCAGTTCGGAAGTCACCTGTACCGGCAACCGGTCCCAGTCTATATGCGGACTCGGATTTTCGAAGTTCAGGTGCTTTGGTATTATCCCCCGCTTCATGGCGAGCACTGCCTTAATCAGAGCCGCAACTCCGGCAACTGGCTCCAGGTGACCGATGTTTGTCTTCACGGAACCGATCAAAAGCGGGCGGTCTGCTTCGCGGCCTTTGCCGTAAACAGCAGCCGCTGCCTGAACTTCGATCGGGTCTCCCAACTCCGATCCACCTCCGTGGGCTTCCAGATAATCTACTTCGGATGGGACGACACCTGCCCGTGACAGTGCCTCTTCAATCACCCGCTCCTGTGCCGGTCCGTTTGGCACTGTGGGTCCTGCGCTCGCTCCGTTCTGGTTGACCGCAGACCCGCGGATCACGCCCCAGATGCGGTCGCCGTCGGCTTCTGCCTCGCTCAGCCGTTTGAGGATGACCATCCCACAGCCCTCGCCTCGCGTGAAGCCATCTGCAGAGGCGTCGAAGGACCTGCACTGCCCCTCTCGCGACAACATGCCCAGGTCCGCCATTTCTCTGGTTAAATCAGGTGACAGAACGGCGTGTGTCCCTCCAACCAGAGCCATATCTACTTCGCCTTGCCGCAAACCCATCACTGCCTGGTGTACCGCGACGAGTGATGACGCGCAGTTGAGTTCCACCGGTATTGTCGGTCCCTCCAGACCGAGGAGGAAAGCAATTCGTCCGACGGTCATGCTCGCGGCAGTGCCCAAATAACTGATGCCGTAGTCGCTGGCTGTCATCAGGTCCCGGTATTCACTGGTGGCGATGCCGGCATATAGCCCGGTGCGGCTGCCTCTCAATTCGTCTGGATCCATCCCCGCATCCTCAATTGCTTGCCAGGTCGTCTCCAGCATCATGCGCTGCCGCGGATCCATCAGGCGCGCTTCAATCGGCGAAATCCGAAAGAATCTCGCGTCAAATTGATCAATTCCTTCGACAAATCCGCCCCGGCGATAAGCGGCGTATTTGAAGGGAAGGTCTTTGGCGAGATTGTTCCATGAACCGGGATCCTGGCGCCCGTCGGTCACTGCGTCCGCACCTGCTTCGAGCAGGCGCCAGAAGGTGGAAAGATCCGTCGCACCGGGGAAGTGGCACGCCATGCCCACGATCGCAATGCTATCGTCCTCGCGCTGCTCTTCCGGCTGCGGTTCTGGTTCGGGTTGCACCTGAGGCTGAGGGGCTGGTGCACTGCTGATGTCGCCGAGTTCCTCGACCAGATGGCGGGCGAGACTGGCGATGTCCGGGTAGTCAAATACCACGGTGTTGGGTACCACGTACTCATCGGCAAATGCCCGGTTCAGGCGATTCCGCAATTCTACCGCCATCAGCGAGTCCATCCCCAAATCGAAAAAGCCCACTGTAGGCTCTGGCACTGTCGGCAACCTCAGCACAGCCTGTACTTCCTGCTGCAGGAAGGATACGAGCAGTTCTTCGGGTGCCGTCGGTGCTCCCCGTAGCTGGGAAAGCAGGTCTCCTGACGAGGCCGAGGCGTCGGCTTCGTCGTCCGCAGCGGCGGATAGCATGTCCTCCAGAAATGGGGGACGATCTTCGACCGCTTCTTCGAACACTGACCAGTCCATCGACATCACCACGGAAGTTGTGGCGTCCTGGCGCACGAGTTGATCGAATGCCCGGATACCCTGTTGCGGGGTGAACCAGCGGCCGCCGAGCGCTGACCGCTGTCGGTCGATTCGATCCCGCTGTTCCGCTGCTTCGCCGATCTCCGACCACGCTCCCCAGGCGATGGCCTGTCCGGGTAGCCCCATCGCGCGGCGGTGACCGGCGAGTTGATCCAGAAACGCATTGGCTGAGGCGTGGTTCGCCTGGCCCGGATTGCCCATGACGCCGACCCGACTCGAGAAGAGGACGAACATGTCCAGATCGCGATCTACAGTCGCCTGGTGCAGATGCCAGGCGCCCAGTATCTTCGGCCAGAGTACCGTTTCAAAGCGGTCCCAACTCTGGTTGGTCAGCGCGCCGTCCGACAGCACGCCCACGCTGTGGATCACACCTCCGAGCGGCGGTAGCGTCTCATCTATCCGCGCCATCATCTCATCTATTGCGGCGGCATCCGTCATGTCTGCGATCTCTACCTGCACTTTCACGCCGCGTTCCCGCAGCCTGCGGATTGTCTCTTCAGCCTCGGCATCAGGTGCGCGGCGCCCGTTTAGCGCGATTGCGCCCGTACCCCGATCCGCCAGCCAGTCTGCTACGGCGCATCCGATCCCACCCAGACCGCCGGTCACCAGATAGGTACGGTCTTGTCGCAATCTGCCCTTCAGGGTTGGTGGCGTCGTTACGACGATTTTTCCTATGTGCCGGGCAGCACGCATGAAGCTCAGCGCGGCACCGGCTTCGGCGAGCGGCCACCTGCTGTGGGTGATCGTTTTCAGTTCTCCCGACGAAAGGCGCGCCATCACGTCCCGCAGGACTCTTCCCACCCACGCCGGGTCGGTTTTTTTCAGAACATCCAGTTCCAGGATATCGTAGGCAACATCCGGACGCACAGCCGCCATCTCTTCCTCGCTCAAGATGTCTCGTCTGGCCAGTTCCACGAATCTGCCGCCGTGCTTGAGGCAGGACAGGCTCGCGTCGATGAAGCCCTCTCCCGTCAGGCTGTTCAGCACCACATCGACGCCCTCTCCATTCGTAGCTTCGAGGATTTCCTTGCCGAACGCTGTCTGGCGGCTGTCGAATATGTGTTCCACGCCCAGTGACCGGAGATATGCCTGCTTTGGCGCGCTTGCGGTGGCAAAGACCTCTGCGCCCGCGGCTTGTACCAATTGGATCGCTGCCAATCCCACACCGCCCGAACCAGCGTGAATCAGTACCCGATCGCTGGCCTCCAGTCCCGAGAGTTCGAAAGACAGCGCAGCGGATACGAACGCGCTCGGCACTGTGGCAAGTCCAGTGACTGAGAATCCCGATGGCGCGGGTGCCACCAATTCTTCCCGAGTGACCATTTGCGCCCCGAACGCCCCGAATCCCAATCCGACCACATGGTCGCCGACGGAAATGGTCGAGACATCGGAACCCACCTCGAGAATGTAGCCGCACATCTCCCTGCCCAGATTCCCCTCTTCAATAAAGCCGAGTGAACGAAACACATCCCAGAAGTTAAGCCCGGAGGCCTCGACTGCGACGCGAACTTCGCGCGGTTCGAGAGGAGGTGCCGGTAGTGGCTGGACATACGGCCTGTCGAATACGCCAGTTGGATCCGGAGCCAGCACCCAGTCAGGCTCCTCAGGCAGAGACAGACGCTCCGCTTCGGTGCCCATCCGAATCAGGCGGGCTACGCGGCGGGTATCCTCGCGGTACGCGATGTGATTTTCAGAATCGGGATACAGAAGTTCATTGACGAGATCGGGTGCCGGTGCCGTCTCTCCGGGATCCAGATCGATCATCCTCGGCTGCAGATGCGCCGCTTCTCGGGCTACCGCTTTGCCGAAGCCCCAGAGTGTTGCGCCGGCGAGTTCGCCACCGCGCTCTCGCTCCAATACCTGTGCTCCGCGCGTGATAAACCACACGCCCTTTTCAGGTGTCACATCGGAATCAGAGACGCCCTGTACCAATGCCAGTGCGCTCGCTCCCGCCCGTCGTACATCCTCCGCTATTTCCCCGGTCGTGGCCTGTGCCCCGTGGCCGTCCAGTGCCGCGAGATGCACAACGCCACTGAGCGGCACATCGTCCGGTAGCCCCTTCAGGAGTGATCCCCACGCCTCGCGCTGCTCCATATCTATGGTTTTTTTAATAACTTTAGAGCCTTCCTCCACCTGCGGGTCATCGCTGCAGGCCAGCACAACTGTCTGGTTCCGCGCCGCGAGTTCTGCCGCGAGTTCTGCTGCCGCTCCCCTCTGGTCTGCCGCCAGAATCCACGCGCCACCCTGCTCTGTCACCACCGCTGGACCCTGCGCTACGATCACGCCCTTATCCAGCATCCTGGTGGTGTCGGACTCATCTACTCCCAGGACCTCTACTTCACCGAAACCCACGTTGCCGAGGGCGCGTCGCCACACCGCAGGCCCGGCGAGGGCGTGGTCCGGGCGGAAGCTGTCGGCAAATCGCCACCATCCGTCCAACTGGCCGAAAGTCAGGTCCATCCAACCCAGACCGCGAAGGTTCTCGAGTGCGATTAACTGTCCCGATGGTGCGAGAAGGTCACGGCAGTGCGCGAGCGTTTCCTCCAGGTATCGCGTGGCGTGTAGCACATTAGACGCGATCAGCAAGTCATAACTATGGGCGTCAAAGCCCTGTTCCACGGGATCCTTTTCGATATCCAGTGGACGGTATTCGATAGCCTCGTCTCCGAACCGCGCCTCGGCTTCCGCAAAGAAGCCCGCGGATATATCCGTGTACATGTAGTCGAACAGCCCTTCCGGAAGTTCTGGCAATACGGACGCGGTAGCAGACCCGGTACCCGCACCGACCTCGATCACTCTGAGGCGTCGTCCATCCGGCAATGCGGCCACGAGTGCTCGCACCGCGTCTCCCAGCATGCGGTTCGCCGCGCGCGCCACAGGTGCCTTCAGATACAGATCGGCCGCGGTCGGTTCTCCGCTGCTAAACAAAAGTGTCAGCGGATCCTCGCGACCGCGAAGTACCTCAGCCAGAGCATTGCCAGAGCGCCGAAACAGGCCGATCTCGGTTAAGCCGTGCGGGTATAGCCCGGTCATCCGGGAGGCGAATTCCTCAAGATCGCCCGGCATTTCTTCTGGCAATGGATCCTCGGGTCCTATGGCCACGACGAAGCCGTCGCCCTTCTCCTCCAACACTCCCGATTTGGCGAGCATTTCGAGCATCCGCCGAAAGAGGCGCTTGTGTTCCTCAATGACCTGCAGGCGTTGCCGCAAGTCTTCGGGATCCACGGTTTCGCCCGTCTTGCGCTGCCAACCCAGCTCTTTTAGAGTTGCGAAGGCGCGGGACCACGACCACCGCTCCAGGTCCGCGAGCAGGGCGTCCCTGCCTTCGGGATCGACGCCCGCATCCGTCAGATAACCAGCAAACGCCTGCGAACTTTCCGCGACAGTTGCCGGATCTGGGAAGAAGTCCGCAGGTGTTATGCCTGGTGTAAGATCGCGATCGCGCCACACCACCTCGTACAGGAGATCCTTCACGCCTTCGACTGCCGAGAGCAATGCTTCCTGCGTCGCCCGCTTCACTGTGTATCCGCTCAAGCCACCGAGCGGAACGCCGTTCAGATCGTAGATGTTCAGTTCTCCGCTCAGGACTTCCGGAGGTTCGTCCGTTTCCAGTCCCTGGGAAGCCTCACTCAAGCGCACATGACAGATAATCCGATCCGGTAGCCTTCCCGTCAGCCACAGCCGCTCCCAGCCAAACGGCAGATATGTGGTTTCGCTCCCGGTTCCCTCCAGGTTACGCGCCGCGCCCACGACTTGAAAACAACCGTCCAGGACGAGCGGATGGACATCCAGTCCGTGCCCGGTCAGAGTTTCCGGCAGAGACACCTCGCCCAATGCCTCGCCCGGACGGGACCAGACCCTTCCAAGCGTGCGGAAGAACGGACCGAGATCGACCCCGGTACTCGCTCTGTGGCGGTAGTAGCCTGCCACGTCCATCGGCGACAGACCGGCCTTGAGGCTTTCCAGATCGATCCTCTCACCTGCTTCCGGTATAGGGACACCCGATGACACGCGACCCTCCACGTGTACCGTCCATTCCCCTTCACTCCCCTTGCTGAATATCTGGACTTCGCGTGACGATGCCTGCTCAGAGGCGTTGAGCACGACCTGCATCTTCCTGCCTTCTTCATCCGTCTCGTCCTCCTCTTCGAAAACCATCGCGTTGTGCAACTGGAAATCCTCCACGGCTACTGATCCGCTCTCTTCGAGGAACGCCGCCGCGCACGCCATGGCTCCGTAGAGCGCGCCGGGCGCCACGATCCGGCCGAAGACCTTGTGGTCGTTCAGATAGGATGGATCCGAGGGGAACACTTCTGTCTCGAAGGTGATTTCTCCGCGGGCTGATTCGTGCCTGGCACCCAGCAGCGGATGGTCGGAACTCCGGCGCTGACGCTTCGGTGGCTCAAGCCAGTGGTGTTTGCGCTGGAATGGATAGCTGGGCAGCGAGATCCGCCGCCGCGTCTCCCCTGCGAAGAGTCCCGCGAAACGAATCGGGAGTCCCGCCTGGTATGCTTCTGTGACCGCTCCCACGAAACCGTCAGCACTTCCAGATTTCTCTGCGTTGTCTGATGGCGGGGAGAGGCTCGACAGTACCACTGGCGCAGGTGTCTGTGGCGACGCTGGCCAGGCGGAGGCCGCCATTGGGGCCAGTACTGACCGCGGGCCGATTTCCAGTACCACATCTACCCCGAGGTCCGCCAATGTCTTCACCCCCTGGGCGAATGCCACAGGCTACCGGGCATGCCGCCTCCAGTAGGCCCCGTCCTGTGCCTGGTCCGGTTCTACGGCACTACCCGTCAGGTTGCTGACCACGGTAAGGGAAGGCGGCTGGATCTCCACGCCATTGAGGGACGCTTCCAGTTCGTCCAGGATAGGCTCAACAAGGGCGCTGTGGAACGCTTTGGCAGTGTTCAGTCGCCTGACCCGTATGCCCTCCAATTCGAATCGCTTTGAGATCGCTTCAATTTTCGCAATCGGGCCGCTGACCACCTGGTGAGTACCGTTGTACCCCGAGATGCTCAACCCGACTTCAGAGGAGGCCGCATTTATCGCCTCCACCTCCACCGCTACGCGATCTGCTGGTGCGAAGACCGCGGTCATGCCGCCCTCTTCCATCTGCGACATCAGCGCGCCCCGTAAGGCGGCGAACCGCATCCCGTCCTCCAGGCTGAACACGCCTGCCGCCTGCGACGCCGCGAGTTCCCCGATGCTGTGTCCGACGACCACGTCGGGACAGATTCCGACGCTTGACCAGAGCGCTGTCAGTGCGCATCCCAGCGCGTAAAGGGCTGGTTGCTCCCACGCCGTGTCGCCGAGGTCCTCTTCTCCTTTGGTCCGACCGAACATTACGTCCAGCAGTGAGGTGCCTCTCTCCTGTAGAAGGACCGCCTCGCAGCGGTCCAGAACCGCCCGCGCCACTGGCTCGCGCTCGTAAAGCTCCTGTCCCATGCCGACCCACTGGCTTCCCTGTCCGGTGTAGGCGAACGCCACCCGGGTCGGTGTTCGCGACGACGCGCCCCCATCTGCTTCACTTAGATCACGGAGGCGCTCTCGCAGCGATTCCGCGTCGTGGAAGACGATGCCCGCGCGGTGATCGAAGTGGCTCCGGCCCACGCCTGCTGTCCACGCCATGTCCGCAAGCATCGCCTCACTTTCTTCGTCGGCGTGTTCGTCAAGCCATGAAAGGTACCGCTTTCCCAGTTCCCGAAGTGCCCCATCGGATTTTCCCGACAGGGGAAGAAGACGGGTCTGGCGCGGCTGGATCTCCTGCCCCGGTAGCGGTAGATCCCCAGTGGTCGCTGGCAGCGAGACTGCCACTGACTGCGCGGAGCCAACAGCAGTAGATGCACCGTCTGAGGCACAGTATTCCTCCATTACGATATGGGCATTCGTCCCGGATATCCCGAAGGAGTTCACTCCCGCGAGTCGCGGTCGCTCGGGACGGTGCGGCAAGTCCATCATCGACGATGTCACCCGCAATGGTAGGCGGTCCCAGTCGAGACTCGGGTTGGGATTTTGGAAATGGAGATGTTTTGGAATCACACCCCGCTTCAGTACCAGCGCGGCTTTGATCACTCCGGCTACGCCCGCGGCCGACTCCAGATGGCCGACATTGGTCTTCACGGAACCGATGAGAAGGGGGCGGTCAGAGGAACGTCCCTTGCCATAGACATTGGCCACAGCGTTGATCTCGATCGGATCACCCACCGTCGTTCCGGTCCCGTGCGCCTCCAGGTAATCTACGTCCGATGGGGAGATTTTCGCGTCGGACAGCGCGGTCTCGATCACCTCTTCCAACGCGGGTGTGTTCGGCACTGTTAGCCCCGTACTGGCTCCCCCGTGATTTACCGCTGCGCCCCGGATCACCGCCCAGATTCGATCGCCGTCCGCCTCCGCCTCATCGAGCCGCTTGAGGACGACGACCCCGCAGCCCTCACCCCGCACGTACCCGTTCGCGGACGCGTCAAAGGTTTTGCACTGTCCATCCGGAGATAGCATCATCGCATCCGCGCGCAGTTCGTAGATGCGACCATTCAGGATCGCCTGCACGCCACCCGCGATGGCCAGATCCGCTTTGCCCTGCTGCAGGTCTGCCACTGCGTCGTGGACTGATACCATGGATGACGCGCACGCGGCATCTACTGCCTTTGCCGGTCCCCTTAGTCCCAGCACAAAAGAGACCCGCCCGCTGGCGCCGTTGAGGTTGGTGCCGCTGAGGGCGTAGAGACAACTGGCAGCCTCGGCGGGCTTGCTCGAGTCCACGACCAGCATTCGGTATTCGTCGTTGCTGATCCCGGTGTACACGCCGGTGAGGCTCTCTCTCAATCCCTCCGGATCGATTCCCGCGTCCTCAAGAGCCTCCCAGCTCGTCTCCAGCATCATGCGCTGCTGCGGATCCAGCAGTTCTGCCTCCACCGGCGAAATCCGGAAGAAGGCGTCGTCGAATTGGTCGATGTCGTCAACAAAGGCCCCGAAACGGCAACCTTCGCTCTGCACTGTGTCGTCGGGAAAGAGCAGGCCCCAGCGCCCTACGCCTGAGCCTGGGACGCCTTCGCTGACGGCATTCCCGCCGTCTTCGAGCAGACGCCAGAAGGCAGAGATGTCCGGCGCGCCAGGGAATCGGCACGCCATACCTATGATCGCTATTGGTTGGTCTGATCTATCCGGCTTCATGATTAAATCCTCCATGTTCGCACGGGTTTACAACAGGTCATTGCTCTCGAGAAATTCCCGAACCAGCTCAACGCATTCTTCTGGTTTTTCCAATTGAAGAAAGTGCGTTGTTTCAGGGACAAAATCATAATCTACGGTCAGAATGTCACCGAGGTCAATTGTCGGCAGAAATGTATAAGGCAAGGTGGGATCGGACCCGATGACTTTTGTCGGACAAGGGAGTGTTTCAAAATCCATCAATGCGGAAAAGCTTCTCATATAATCGACGATCTGCGCTTCGTAGTCGCGGGGACATCGAAGCTCATAACCCTCCCCATCGGCGGCCTTTCGAAGGGTTGTTTTCGCCATGAGTTCCCGAACCCCGGGAACGAGACGCGAGAAGCCGGGGAGAAAGCTGAGGAGTTCTGCAAAATCCTCTTCTGTTTGGAACAGATACCCGCGGCGGCGGGTAACGTCGGCTGCGTATTCGGCAGCCTCATCAAATTCTATCTGGCTATTGCCGGGCTTGCACAGGGGAGGGTCAAATAGTATCATTGCGGATAAGTGGTTGCTTTGGGCAGATGGTCCGAGGTCTGCCATAGTCGTTAGTGATAGGAGGGTTATCAGTGCAGAAGCAGAGTGAAATATACCGATTTTTGGTTTGTTTCCGTAGTGACGGTCAATGGCTTCAAAAATACAGAGATGGTCGCGGACCAGCGTTGGAACATTGTGATTGGCGCGTGGGCCAACGGTATTCCAGCCGTGGTTCCTGAAGTCGAAGATGATGAGGTCGAAATCCTCGGCGAGCAGTGACCAGAAGGGGTAATAGAGGTCACTTGCGAGACCATTGCCGTGGCTCAGAACGAGGCGGGGTCCTGCGGGATTTCCATGTCGGCGCAAAATGGTGACGGTATCGTCGTCGAGCTGGACTTCGCATGTCGAAAGAGGCTCGGGTACTTCCCATAGATTATTCATAACAGGATTTCCAATGGCATGAGTACTAAAGAATGGCACGCACCACACGACACAAATGCGTCGAGGACGAGCGTGTCATGTTATACAGTTATAGAAAGTCGTGCAAGGATATTTTTTTCTAACGTTTGTCAAAAATGTAAAACAAAACACGGATAGCCCTTGACAGAATGTTTAGAAAGAGGTTGTTTTACAGAGTGTTAGCAGTAAGAAATAATCATGGATTAATGGTAGGCCCGTTATCGCTTTGCTATGCCTGTAAATAGATTCTTACACGGAGGAGTTTCCATGCGTATCCTCATGATCACCTTTTCGATGATTCTGTTTTCAGGCTCTGTTGTCCTGACGGGTCGTGGTCTTGCTGCGGATTGGCCGCAGTGGTTCGGTCCCAATCGCGATGGCGTTTCTCCTGAAACGGGGTTGCTCAAAGATTGGCCTGATTCCGGGCCTGCTGTTCTCTGGCGAATACCGCTGGGCGAGGGGTTTTCGAGCATTGCGATTGCACGGGGCGCAGCTTATACTATGTTTGCTAAAGACAAAGATGAGTACGCGGTATGTCTGGATGCCACTACAGGGGAAGAGCGCTGGCGCGTTAAGACGGGAAGCAATTTTTCGGACTGGCAAGGGGGGAACGGTCCCAGATCGACTCCCATCATTGACAAAGAACGGGCTTTCTTTTTGGGTGCATACGGACAGCTTTATGCACTCAATGTTGAGGACGGAGAAACGGTATGGTCTCACCATTTACAGACTGAATACATAAGTGATCCCCCTCACTGGGGCTTTTCTACTTCCCCTTTGATAGAAGGCAAATTGCTGATTGTCGAGGTTGGGGGTTCTTCTGGACAATCTTTTATTGCTTTTGATAAGACCACCGGCGAGGTCGCCTGGGCTTCTCAAGATGACGCGCCTTCTTATGCTTCACCCATTGCAATTACTGTGTCTGATGTTCGGCAAATTGTCTTTTTCCCCGTCTCTGGCCTGGTTGGTGTCACTGCCAGAGATGGCCGATTTCTGTGGCGACATTCCTGGCAAACGGGTCCCGATGTCAATGCCGCGACGCCCCTATTTCTCGCTCCGGATAGACTCTTTATCTCTTCGGGCTATGGCAAAGGCGCGACGGTTATCCAGCTCGTTCCCCAGAACGGACAGTTTGGCGTAAAAAAAGTATGGTTCAATCGCAGTATGAAAAACCATTTTGCCTCTTCTATACATCACGAGGGGTACCTCTATGGGTTTGACAACGCCATTCTCAAGTGCATTGCCGCGGATACCGGACAGGAGCAATGGCGCAAACGCGGCTTTCAAAAGGGGTCACTCATCTTTGCGGATGGCCACCTGATCGTCCTGGGCGAACAGGGCAAGCTGGCTCTGGTAGAAGCTACACCTGAAGCGTACATAGAAAGAGCCAGTGCCCAGGTTTTGTCGTCCCGCTGCTGGACACCACCCACGCTGGCGAATGGCAGGCTTTATCTTCGAAATCACAGTGAGGTGGTTTGTTTGGAATTGGGAAGTGTGAAGTGAGAGGGATATTGGATTATTTTTTGTAGGGGCGGGTCCCCGTGCCCGCCCGTCATCGCGGTATGCTTAAAGCCGCGATCCAGAGGGTTTTGAGCCGCTACTTTATTTTCCTATCGCTACCCAAACATCTTTTGTCGCTGTTGGTTTCCCGGGGCGGTTCAGGTCGGTTACGGTTACACCTATCGTGACTTTTTGTCCGGATTTTGCCGCTACGTTGAGGGCTACATATACGGGTTCTGTTTCCGTATTGCCCCGGTGTTCATAAGATACCTGCACGCCTTCTTGCTTTTCAGATATGCCCAGCAATGTGCCGATGCCTTTTATCAACCGGGCGCCGGCATTTTTGCTGCCACGCACGGCATAATCCACGCGGTAATGCGTTTGCCCCGTGTCGTCTCGGAAGAGGTTATACACTTTGTAATACAGATAGACCGGCTGTTCCGGGGCAAAGGTGTGTGACGGCAGGGGGAGCACTTCGAGTTCGTCTCGGATGAATTTACCTTCTGTACGGGCTTCTGTTGTTGCAATTTTTCCCGCTACGACAAGGTCGCTTACCATCAGGGTTGGGGCATTGTATGCTTCTACATCGACGAGTTGCCGGTGAATTTGCAATTTCCCCGAGGCCGGGTCGGACACGCGCACAGCCATGAGATAGTGGCCGGGTTTAACTTCTGTTGTGATCTGATCTACCCATAAAACGCCGGGGTCGTCAACGGTTTTGGGCTGTGTTGCCCGCGTGTTCAGGCTGTCGCGGGCAATTTCTGTGCCCTGTGCGTCATAGAGGACCCACATTCGATTCACCGAAGCAGCTACCTGTGTCCCCCGTTTTTGCGTTTTCAGTGCGGTCCAGGGTATGCCGATAAAGGCATCCAGGCGCGTGTTGCGTCCATTGCCTCTGAAGTCTGCTACAGACATAAGCAGAGGCATGGGGTCTCCTGGATATGGATAGTGGTAAACAGAGGGCGTGCGGTTGACGACCCGCGCGACCACAGCTTCGGGTGCGAGGTGTTGCCACAGCAATCGATTGGGCGAGTCAATAGGCGGCTGGGGAAATTGAAAATCAAAATTGCCCAGGGCATCGAGAAATGTCACTTCAAATCCTTCGCCAATATGGGCGTAAATCCAGGTTTCCCACTTGTAGTTCAAGGACGCGCCATCTCGAAATAATGCGCCCTGATGCGGCAGGGGAAATATCGGTAGTCCCCGAACCTCGGGTGTTACGCGAAGGACCGTGTTTGAGCCATAAGATGACTCTGCTTGCAGCGATGTCGTAGGGGCGATTTCATGCAGTGCTTGTCCCGCGAGATCCATGAGTCGGTTCTTTACCCGAATCACTTTTGCATTGGTTTCGAATACGAGGTGGTCGGACCAGCTTCTGTGATCGGGGTGACCAAAACGGATATACACGTCGCCGCGCGCATCAAAGGGTATTCGGCCTTCGGAAAAGTTCTGTATGGCGTAATTTACGCGCCGGTAGTGTTCCAACCTGCGCTCGTTAACCGGTGTGGTCGGTGTTGGGTCTATTTTGCGCCAGAACAAATTGGTGAATGCGCGTTTCTCATCTCCCCTGATCATGCGAAAGGTCTCGAATTCTTTTGCCGACAGGAGCAAGGTGACATCTTCGTACAGGAGGCGTTCGTTTTGCGATAAGAGGGATAGAAATTGCGAAAATGACGCTTCTGCCTGTTCGTACGCACCCGATTCCAGATATTGTGCGCCCAGGAGCGGTAGATAACGCTCGGGGTCTTTTTGGGCGAGGTCGCGCAGTTCTGTGGTGGTGTGCAACTCTTGTTTCAAATATTTCAATTCCATAGCCACGCGCGCCAGTCTGCCCCTTGCTACGCTGTGCGCTGGATTTACAGCGACTTGCTTTGACAGTGCTTTGACGGCTTTTTCAAAATAATAGAGCGATTCGTAAAATATCCCCAGCTTAAAATACGCATCGCGGTGTTGCGGAAAGCGCTTGACCACATTGCCAAAATGATAGTCCATATCCACGCTGCGCATTGCCAGGTGGCACATCGCCAGATTGTAATATGCCGCCTCGTATTTCGAATCGAGAGATACGGTGTCCTGAAAAAGATCCAGTGCGCGGCGCACCTGTTTTTTCTGGATCAAGCACGCCAGTGCCCGCCCGTGTCGCGCGATGAGAAACCGCCGGTCCTTTTCCAGGACGCGTACAAAAATGCGTTCTGCTTCCACGCCTTTGTACTGTTCCAATAAACAATATCCCAGCGCGCACATGGCGAGGCGGTCGTTGCCATCGTCCCGTAGCATGCGTTCAAATAGTGCAACAGCGTCGTCGAGCAGGGCCGAATCTGGTGGTGCGGCGCGCGTTTTATAGCGGTGGGGTATTAATCGACCGCGTTCAAAAAAAGCGTCTGATACCGTCAAGTAGCGACGTCCGATGTGATACCCGTAATAAAATTGCAGCACTATGGGATTGTGTCGTTGCCAGAAGTCGATTAAAAATTGCGCTTTTTCTTCCCGCGGCAATGCCCGATAGATGGTTGCGCTGTCTGGTCCGGCGCGTTCCGCGATCAGGACCGCGGCGAGCGAGTCTGCCCGAGCATCGAAACTTTCCTGCAGACGATCTCCCCAGACTGGCACACATGTCAGGAGAAATAAGGTGATCAGGATGGGTTTGCGAATGGAGCGAATTATTCTTTTTCCGTTACACATGACGTAGCCTCTAGTACAACGCCAGCGAATGTCCTTGCCCTGGGAACCAGATACAATCTACCAGAAATGACGCGAATACGCCCGTGAAATACCCCACCATAAGTCCCAGGAAAAACGGCGATGCTTTGCGGTACAGATCAATGCCGCCGGCACGCAAGATGACAAATTTGGAAAACCAGGCAAAGAAGATTGAAAATACAATGCGGTTGACCGGATACGCTGTTACGGCAGCAAACCCGATCGGATGCAACGGCCACCAGGGCCATGCATAGCGCAAGGCGAGCATCAATGCCGTGGTTGCCATTCCAATGAGTGCGATGAGCATGCGCTCGCGTTTCAGGGCAAAGGGGTCCCGAATATGACCGGCTATGGTGTCAAAAGTGTTTTGTACATAGGGACCGTAGATGCCGCCGTAATTAAATGCGCCGGTTACATAACTCGATGATATTTGATAATACGCACTCGTGGTTATTACCACCAGCATGGCCAGTCCCAGCGCGATGACCAGGCGCATTCTTTCGTGTCGGATGCTGTCGTAAAGCCGCGTGGCATTGGCCAGGTTGGCCATCAATATGGTTTTTATATCGTGATGCCATGTTTCGGTGAGGGCAAATGCCGCCATTCCCGATGGGGAAATATTCACGGGGCCGAGCAGGTGATACGCGACAAATTGCCCCTGTATCATGCGGCTGCTGATCATGCCGCCCTCAACGCAGACGCGCGTAATGCCCAACCAGATAATGCCGACAAGGCTCAAGAAGGTCAGGGCGACAAAGACCGACATGCCCGATGCTACGCACCAGCCCAGAATAAATAGCCCACTCGCCAGGAATCCACCAAGTGCTGTACGGTAGGACAATAATTCGCCCGAGTCTTCGACCTCCCGCGCATTGAGTACGGCTTTGCGAAATACATTTCTCAAATGTTCTCGCGCCATCCACAAGCTCCACGGTACCAGCACGCACAGCGCACCAAAACCCTGCCAGTTTTCAAATTGCGATGCCGGCCACACATGGGTTGGCCCTATCTCGATCCCCAGGCGGTTGAACAGCCCCATTTCAAGGGTCAATAACAGGTGAAAGGCAATAATGCTAAACAATACATCCAGGTCCATAAAATACGATACGCCAATGATCACTGGATAAAATCGCATGTGAATCGGCGGGAAATACCGACCAAATTCCATCAATCCCAGGTATCGGGGAATGGTTGGAAAATGCGGCTGGAAATATTCAACCATGTTCCAGTATATGGGAAATGAGGCGAGCGCGAATCCCCACCAGAACACGGGGCGATTCATGATACCCACGGGCCAGAATCCACGCGGTTCTCTGTTGACGAGTTCCAGTGGCAATGTCATCAACGGAAAGGTGAGGCGTTCGTGTTCTACCCATTGTTTGCGCAGGATTGAGACCGCGCAAAATCCAAATACGCCGATCATAAATACCAGACTCAATCGCCAGATCATCGGCGTTATCCAGATTTCCCAGGGGATGGTTGCGCCTGCTGGCAGTCCTTCAAAAAACCACCGCGCAGCTGTTGCGTCGGTTACGACCGCCCAGTCGGCCAAATACGGATGTATGTCGTCTGCCCATCGATTTTCTGTGTTGGCGAAATAAAATGGCGCGGATACGTTGGCGATTAAGTGTCCCATGAAATAACTGGGCAATGCCGATGCGACCAGGCCCATGCTGAAGATGACCAGCAATTCCGAAGGACGCAGGACCCATTGTGGGCGCACTTTTTCCAGAACTTTATTCAATACGACCGCGATTATCAAAAATGGTACGACTGCGCCCCAGGGCAAGTGGTCCTGTGCCATTTTTGTGGTGTGTGCAATGTGGCGCGTAAAATGCCCACCCCACCCCAAAAAGCCCGCGCACATGGCGCCTATTACTATTGACCGCGCAGTTACGGCTCGTTGAAGAGGTGCTGTGTGTGTTTGTGTTTCGCGAATCGCCATTGAGGGACTCCAGATCGATGAAAAATCAGGCCAATATAAATATGGCGATACCTGAAGTCTATTTAATTAAAGGGTGTGTATAATTCATATGCGAGACGGACTCACACGCTGTGCGTGATGGTTTTGACTGATGATTTTGACTGATAGTTCTTACGTTTATTCTTCTCGAATGCGCGCTATCCCCGCTTTTGCTGAGGGGTGATCGGGCGCTGTTTGCAAGACCTGCTGCCAGGCGCTGCGCGCTTCGTCTGTTCTTCCCAGAGACCAATACGCCCAGCCCATGTTTGCACGCGCATTGTGGGTGTTGGGATCTCGTTTCAGTGCTTCCCGGTAGTTATTTATTGCCTGGTGAAATTTTTCTTCGTGAAATAAGATGTTGCCCAGGTTGACGTACGCGCGCACCATGTCGGGGTCCCGGGATAGTGCCTGGAGATACGCATTTTTGGCGGCGTCCATTTTTTGGGTGCGTGCATAAGCCAATCCCAGGTTGTAATACAAGACGGCATCGCCCTGTCCGTATTTTTCCGCTTCTTCGAGATATAATCGCGCCGGTTCATTTTCGTTTGCCCACAAATAAGCCGTGCCCAGATTGAAGGGGTCCATGGTCCAGTTGTTTTGGGCGAGTTGTGCGTTTTGTTCAATGCGGTAACCGGTCCACAGGATGATTAGCACCGCTGCACTGATGCACAGGTTTTTCCATTTTTGCGATTGTACACAGGATATCAATGTCCATATTCCCATGCCCGCAAATATCAGGAGGATGGGGATTGCGGGCATGCGGTAGCGCGAGGATACGTGAAATGCCAATACACCTGCCGCATATCCTATGAGCCACAGATACAGGATGGCATGGCGGTCAAATTGCCGGGCTGCGACGATGAGGCCCACGATGGATAGGGGAAATAGTATCCACAGTTCTGCGATTGGAAAGCGCAAGAGGGCAGAGAATTTTCTCTGGTAATAAAAGTTGTAATTGAGCGGGACTTCGTATCCCGATGCAAATAGGCGCACTTTTCGCAAGGTCACGGTTAACGCGCCTGTTGGATCGTCTATCCAGAATGCGAGTCCTTTATTAAACCAGAAGGACGAGACTTCAGATGCTTTCAAAGATCGCCCCAGAGCATTTTCGGCCACGCGGCGCGGGCCTTCCAAATTGCCCTGTGCCCCATCCGGGGTGATCTGTGCATCCACGCCTGGAGGTGCGGAGAACCAGCCTGGCGCATCCGGGTGATTGCCCATGTAAAAGTTGATGCCGCCATGTGCGGTCATCAATACCCAGTCGTCTGCGACCAGGCCATTGCGCAGTCCGCACAGGAGGAGGGGGAGGATGAGTCCCCCTAAGAAGTAACTCGCCAGCCGTATTGAACATTTTGCCGGTGTTGCTTTGTGGTAGGCCCACCACGCGCCGAATAGCAAGAATGGGATTGCGGATAAGATGTTGGGGCGCATGAGTGTTGCCAGTCCAAAGACCAATCCCGTCAGCCCCCAGTGCCAGGGGGTTTTATTCTTACCCGAGATTAGCGTCAATCCTATGAGACTGAGGAATACGGCACCCGATGTGCCGAGTAGCATGCCTTCGTAAAATAGTTGCGGTCCATAACACGCAAATAATAATCCCGCAAATAATCCCGCGTATGCACCAAAGTGCCGCGCGCCCAGGCGATAGATTAGTATCGCACTGGCACATCCGGCGGCAGCCTGTAAGCCTATTATCAGTTTGGGCGCGTGCCCAAAGATTGCATATACAACCGCCATGAGGTATGGGTACAGGGGGGGTAAAATGAAGACTTCTGCCGTGCCGAGCCAATCACCAGAGGCAATGCGCAGTGCCCAGTCGTCGAATATCCGCGCATCGGAGATCAGTTTCTGCGAGAACGGATGATTGGCCCAAAATGACCAGAGATAAAAAAGACGGATCACGATCGCAGTCCCGCCCACGATATAGGGAAAATAGTGCGAGATCCGGTCCATAGCGTTGTTTGTTTTCGATGTCATGTTTTGTAATATCTAATCCACGACATTAGAATGCAACCCAAATTAGGAGAGGAAATTAAGAAAGCCCGTTGATCACTACCGACCAATGGGCTTTGTTTATTTTTGACTTAATGGATAAAGTTGATGAGAGCATAGCACGCAATGAAGAGATTGAAAATTTTGTTGAAAGTGACATGTTTAGAGATACTGTCATTGATATCGTAGCTGATATTGTTCAGCGGTCACAATCAAAGGAGCGAGAAAATGGATCAAAATGAACAAGGAACGATAAAGGATATTGTCAAAGTGATCTATCACTCCAGAGGTGACTGGCGCACGCCAGGGGGCATTGCAAGAGATCTCAAAATATCTCCTGAAACAGTCATCCAAATCGTCAAAAGCCATCCTGAATTTTTTATTTTAGCGAGCGACGAACGGGCAAAATTTGTTATCCGTTTCGGTGGTCTCGATGCCGTGTCACTCACTGATAGTGCGCGAAATTTATATCTTCAGGAGCTAACGCTGAGTTCATAGCTCACGACACATCGGCATTGCGTCAGCGCTCATAGGAGGCTGCATCCGGGATGCCGCGACTGGTCAAGACCTCCAGTTCCGGTTCCGGTGGCAAAAGGCTGGCTGCAGGCCGCTTCGCAGCCGCCTGTGACCTGTCCCGCAGGATGCCCCGGACATTTCCCGTGGCGCGGTCCAGCAGGAGTGTAGCTGAGAGATCGCCCTCGCCATCCAGGATGGAAACGCCTTCAGGGCCCGAAAGCGCAATGCGCGCCAGCCTGCCCGCCCAATCGTCCTGTACCGGAAGAATGAAGGCGAAGGCGCCGCCCTTGCCGCCGCACCCGTACTCAGGGATGCCGAACGGCAGGCTGAACAGATCGTTGCCGTGTTCATCCTCGCCCGTGAGCTGGTACGGACCGTCTATCCGCGGCAGGGACGGGGGGGCACTGACCACGAAAGCCGGTTCGAGAAAGGGTTTTTCGTTCTCGTCCAGGCCGCCCCAGATCAGCAGGCCTCTCGTGGGCGGCGTGTAGGACGCTGCCAGCGGCGTGCTCTCGGCGTGAGAGCGCCGGGCAAGTGCCCTGGTAAACGAGTAGTCGCTGATCCATTGGGTATCGCAGTAGGTCATGATATCCGAGGTTGCGGGACTCACCAGCGATTTGTTGACGAAATCGTATCCCCACGCGCCGATGGAGCCGTCCTCATTGGGATATTCCGGATCTGGACCCCCTGCGCCACATCCCGGGGCATGTCGCAGACTCAGGTTGTGGCCGAGTTCGTGTGCGATAACGTTCTCGTCGAGGATGGACAGACTTGTAAATGCGGATAACTTAGCTATTCCTCGCAGACCACTTTGGCCCTGACGATTGAAAATGCCCATATAATAACCCTTCGCGCCTTCCATAGCGTAAATCAAGTCGGTTTCGGGCCCCAATATGCCAGAAGCGTCCGACGTGGGATCCACAGAAGTCAATACCGGCTCATGAACCGTCAGACGGAACTCGCTCACCGGCAGAATATCGCGGGTCAATCGGAACAGATCGGATTCAGACGACAGGCCCTCGGTTTGTGTCAATACGGAGCGGTCCGGGTTCTCTTCCCACAGAAAGGGTATCAGCGTCAATTCAAAGGGCGGCACGGACCGCACATCCAGAGCCGTGCGACCCGTCTGGGGCAGGCGGGTGGCGATGCTTAGAGCCGGATCCAGGGTCTGGTCGGGATCGATCTCGACCACCATCTCCAGTCCTGGCACCACGACGGATCCAGGCACCACCGCGTTGGCTGAATTTAATAGTGACGCTTCGTTGACCTGCCGGGGGATGTTCATAGTCTGGCTCCCGATGTTCGCCATGTGTACCTCGATGCCGTCTCTGTAGAAGGTAGCCCGCACGGGAGGCCAGGTGGCATTGACCTCCTGTTCAGCCGTGACGAACACGCGCAGCAAAGCGGCTTCGCCAGCCAATAGGGGCACGGGATATTCGAGTGATTGCGTGGTCTGCACCAGGTAGGCCGCTGCCTCATCGAAACGGGCGCAGTTGGGTATGCGAGAGAACGGTATTGCCCTCAGCCACGCCTGGAATTCGGCGTCCTGCGGTGAACACAGGAGTGTTTCATGCAGTCGCAGAGATTCAAGGGAGAGATCTGTAATGGCGTTGGGCAGCGTTCCGGACAGGGCGCCGTTGAAGCCCAGGTTTAACGTTTTGAGGTTTGTGAGTTGTCCCAGTTCCGGGGGTATGTTGCCGGATAACTGATTGGTAGATAGATTCAGTTCTTCGAGATTGTTGAGTTGCCCCAGTTCCGGGGGTATGTTGCCGGATAACTGGTTTGTAGATAGATTCAGTTCTTCGAGATTGTTGAGTTGCCCCAGTTCCGGGGGTATGTTGCCGGATAACTGGTTTGTAGATAGATCCAGTTCTGTGAGATTGTTGAGTTGTCCCAGTTCTGGTGGTATATTGCCCGATAACTGGTTTATGGATAGATTCAGGTATGTGAGGTTGTTGAGTTGTCCCAATTCCGGGGGGATATTGCCGGTGAGGAAGTTTTCGAAAAGCCCCAGTTCTGTGAGGTTGTTGAGTTGTCCCAGTTCGGAAGGTATATTGCCCGTTAGCTGGTTGCTCCTAAGGAACAACGATCTGAGGTTGTTGAGTTGTCCCAATTCCGGGGGGATATTGCCGGTGAGGAAGTTTTCGTAAAGCTCCAGCCTTGTGAGATTGTTGAGTTGTCCCAGTTCCGGGGGTATCTCACCGGTCAGGTTATTGAACCCTAGATCCAGTCCTGTGAGGTTGGAAAGTTGCGCCAGTTCGGAAGGTATATTCCCGTCTAACGAATTGCCAGAAAGATTCAATGTTCTAAGGTTTGTGAGTTGTCCCAGTTCTGGGGGTATCTCACCGGTCAGGTTATTGAACCCTAGATCCAGTCCTGTGAGGTTGGAAAGTTGCGCCAGTTCGGAAGGTATATTGCCCGTTAGCTGGTTGCTCCTAAGGAACAACGATGTGAGCTTGGTTAGCTGTGTCAGTTCTGTCGCAATTGTCCCCGTCAAATCGTTCCAGCCAAGGGTTAACCTCGTGAGATTTTTGAGTTGTGCCAGTTCGGAGGGTATATTGCCGGTCAACTGATTTGAGGATAGATTCAGCGACGCGAGATTGGTAAGTTGCCCCAGTTCCACTGGTATCGCTCCTTGCAGGTTGTTATCATTCAGGGACAATTCGGTCACGCGCCCACTGGCGTCTGTGGTCACGCCATACCATTCGCCCAAGGGCGCGTCGCTCGCCCAGTTCGTCGCGTTTGTCCAGTTTGCTCCTTCCGTCCCGTTGTACAGCGCGGCCAAAGCGTAATAATCCGGACGGGCGTCGGTACATTGGGCAACGTCACTGTCCCTTATTCCATTAACCCACGTCTGGAATTCGGAGAGAGGGGGCGCGCACAGCCGCGTTTCTTCCAGGTCCAGGGATTCGAGTGTGAGACCAGTAAACCCCTGAGACAATGGACCGGACAGGGCCGCGTTGCCAGCGAGGTTCAGTGTTTTCAGGTTGCCCAAATTGCTCAGTGAGGGGGGAAGGAGACCGCTCAGGTTGTTGTCCCTCAGGTTCAGGTGGGTGACGCGTCCGTCGGCATCTGTGGTCACGCCATACCAATCGCCCAGAGGCTCCAGGGTCGTCCAGTTTTTGTTGTTCGTCCAATTCGGTCCGTTCGTCTGCCTATAGAGCGAGATCAACGCATCCCGTTCCGGGTCAGCGCAGTGGGTACCTCCCCTTTTTGTCGGAATACTGTCGAGCCATTCCACGAATGCGCCGGTCAGAGGCACGCACACCCCGGTGCCTGACAAATAGAGCGATTCCAGAGAGAGGTCCGTGAATGCCGGAGGCAATGGTCCCGACAATTCGGCATTTCCACTGAGAACCAGTTGGGTGAGGTTGGTCAATTGTGCCAGTTCTTTGGGAATCGTCCCTGTCAACTGGTTCCAAGAAAGATGTAATTGTCTGAGCCTTGTCAATTGTGCCAGTTCTTTGGGAATCGTCCCTGTCAACTGATTCCCGCTAAGGCCCAATTCTTCGAGTTTTGTTAGGCGTGCCAGTTCTTTGGGAATCGTCCCTGTCAACTGGTTCCAGCTAAGGTGCAAAGTCCAGAGCCTCGTCAATTGTGCCAGTTCTGTTGGAATGTTTCCCGTCAACGGATTCCCACTAAGGTCCAATACTATTAGCTTTGTTAGCTGTGCCAGTTCAGTTGGAATTGTCCCCGTCAACTGGTTCCAGCTAAGGCCCAACTTTCTGAGATTGGACAGTTGTGCCAGTTCTTTGGGAATCGATCCCGTCAACTGGTTCGAAGAAAGATGTAATTGTCTGAGCCTTGTCAGGCGTGCCAGTTCTTTGGGAATCGTCCCTGTCAACTGATTCCCGCTAAGGTGCAAAGTCCAGAGCCTTGTCAATTGTGCCAGTTCTGTTGGAATCGTCCCTGTCAACTGGTTCTGGTAAAGGTACAAATATGTTAGATTGGTTAGCTGTGCCAGTTCAGTTGGAATGTTTCCCGTCAACTGGTTCCAGCCAAGGCCCAATTCTTCGAGCTTTGTTAGCTGTGCCAGTTCAGTTGGAATTGTCCCCGTCAATTGGTTGGAGCCAAGGTTCAACTTTCTGAGATTGGATAGTTGTGCCAGTTCTTTGGGAATCGTCCCCGTCAATCCGCTCTCCCAAAAGCTCCTCCCACTAAGGTCCAACGATGTTAGATTGGTCAGGCGTGCCAGTTCAGTTGGAATTGTCCCCGTCAATTGGTTCCAGCCAAGGCCCAACTCTGTGAGCTTTGTTAGCTGTGCCAGTTCAGTTGGAATTGTCCCCGTCAATTGGTTCCAGCCAAGGCCCAACTCTGTGAGCTTTGTTAGCTGTGCCAGTTCTTTGGGAATCGTCCCCGTCAATTGGTTGGAGGCAAGGTCCAAATATGTTAACTTTATCAGCTTTGTCAGTTCAGTTGGAATTGACCCCGTCAATTGGTTGGAGGCAAGGTCCAACCTTGTGAGGTTGGTGAGTTGTGCCAGTTCCGTGGGTATCATCCCCGTCAACTGGTTCCCCATCGTCCCCGTCAACCGGGTCCAGCCAAGGTTCAGCTGCGTAAGATTGGATAGCCGTGCCAGTTGCACAGGTATCGGCCCTTGCAGGTTGTTATCATTCAGTTCCAATCGGATCACACGCCCGTTGGCGTCGGTGGTCACGCCATGCCATTCCCCCAGGGGCTTGTCGCTAAGCCAGTTTTCCTTGTTCGTCCATTTCGGGCCATCCGTTGCCTCGTAGAGCCTGACCAGTATTGCCCGGTCATCAAGATGCACCTCTTTGCCGAAGTTCTCCGAGAAGATCAGAAAATCGCTAATTCCAATGATTCCATTACTGTCCAGATCAAACCGCGCTTCATATCCCTCATCGCCTTGACGGGAGCCGAACACATCTACAAACAGCAAGAAGTCGGAGATACCAACTGTCCCGTCGCCATCAAAGTCGGGGGAGGGATTGGCGTTGTCGTTATTGTCATTAGACGAGAGCGCAGGGGTTGTTGTGCGTTCGTCGTTTGCATTTGTACCCGTGGAGGCATAACCCACAAATGCCAGTAACACAAGGGCAATAATAAATAGCATTTCTTTTTTTATCGTCGTTTCTATATGACCATTCAGGTGATTTTCAAGTGCGCCTATACGTTTCTCCGCACGATCTTTTTTTTTATCTTTTCCCTGTTGCGTTGTACGTAAAATCATTATTTCTTCTCTGATTATCCAGAACCTGATTTTTCAGGATCTCTGTGACAATTTTTCCCCTGCGATGCCAGGCACGCCCTGGTCTGTGGCTTCGGCGGCGCGTCGTTGACACTTTGCACACACGTTTGCTAAATATATAGAATTGTCTTTGTTATAAAAGACAATTTTCGTCTGACTGCGTAACATCAGATAAAAAATAAGGATTGGGTAGCTGGGTTGATAGGTGAGAACAGGTTTTGCTGATTGCTCAATCGGAAAACGGGACGCCGTGGCCTTGTCCGTAAAACCAGATCATATCGACAAAGAACGAGATGCCCGCGCCCACATAGTATCCCATGATCAATCCGAGAAAGAAGGGGCGGGCACTGCGATAGGTTCTGCTACCACCAAAACGCAGGATGGCGAATTTGCTCAACCAACCGAGGAAGATTGGGAAGACGACATGGGTCACGGGATACGCAGGTCCGGTTGCCAGTCCCAGTGGGTGCAGGGGCCACCAGGTGTAGCGGTAGCGCAAGAAGTACAGGAGGGCTGCAAAGGCGATGCCGCTGGTGAAGAAGGCCATTTTGCGCCAGTCGGGATTGACGGGATCTCTTGCGTATTTGACTACAAAGTCCCAGGGGCCTCGCGCCAGGCCTCCGGAGATTTGCGATCCGTAATTGCCCGCGCCGCCTTCATACCCCATGGATATGATATACAAACAGGATGCGACAATGCCCACGCCCATAGCCAGACATATGGCCCAGACGAGTTGCCGTTTGTGATGCTGAATGGTGTCGAATAGACGGACGGAGTGGGTCAAGGCGGGCATGAGGGTTGTTTTCATGTCGCCGCACCAGCCAAATGACATGCCGAGTGCGACCATGGTTTGTGCAGAGAGTCGCGTGGTGCCGAATGTGAACATGATGAATGTTTGCGGTACCATGACGGCGCGAATGGTGATGACGCCTGTTTCGGCAATGATGCGCGAGATCCCGATATAGACGACCATCATGACGATGAGAAATACCGCGATTACCCACAGGCCCATGCCCGAGGCGTAAAACCAGCAGGCCATGTAGAGCAGGCCGGCCAATAATCCGAAGACTGCGTTCCGATAGGAGAGCAATTCGTCTGAGTCATCGATTTTTGCATCGCCTTTGAATGCTTTGCGAAATACATCGCGCAGGTGGGATCGCGCAATCCAAAGCCCCCAGCCCACGACGGTAAACCACACGCCGATCATTTGCCAGCCCACGGGCACAAAGGAGGTGCCGCAGAAGTTCGCTTCTGAAATTGTGACGCCGAATCGGTTGAATAATCCCTCTTCGATAACCGCGAGGAGGTAGAAAAAGCAGATGCTAAACGAGATGTCTAAGTTGATAAAGTAGGCAAATCCCACAATGGGCCAGTAGAGGTTCATGCGAATTGACTGAAAATCTCGCCCAAAGGATATGGCTTCAAATCGCCAGGGAAATATGGGAAATGTGGGGTTAAAATAGGAGACGATGTTCCATAGTATGCCGAAGATCGAAAATGAAAAACCCATCCAGAAGAGCGGCGAGCGCATAAATGGAGGCAAGCGGGATGGTGTATCGCCTTCTTCGACCATTGCGAGGGGCAATTCCATGAGGGCGTAGTCCAATCGCTCGTATTCGATCCATTGCTTGCGCAGGATTACTGCTGTACACAACAAGACCGCGCAGAGCGCGGCGAGCAGGCTCAACCACCAGAACAAAGGTCCGATCCACACTTCCCATGGAACAGGGGTGCCGCGCGGCAAGCCCTCGAAGAACCACGTCAGTGCCGGACCGGGTTCAATTACGGCCCAGGATGGCAGATAGTCGTGTGTAAATTCGCCCCATCGATTTGTCGGGTCGGCGAGGTAATACGGTACGCAAAAGCTGGCGATTAATCGGCTCAAGAAGTACGTCGGCAGGGTTGAGGCGATCAGGCCCATTGAAAAGATGACGAGCAGTTCGCCCCGGTTGAGTTTGAGATAATGCCGCAAGAATACGACGGTTATTGCAAAGGGAAATACCACGGCGAGGGACAAGTGATTTTGCGCCAGCCGCGTTGTGTGCAAGATGTGCCGTGCGTAAAATCCACCGAGCGCGGCTACGAGTACAAGCGTTAGTCCCAGGATGATTGACTTATAGGTCAATGCGCGCGCGGTGGGGTCTTTTTGTTCGTGTTCTCGAGCGACTTCAGCCATAGTTCTATATAGGTCTGCGGATTGAGGCTGTCAAGAGGGAATGAAAAAGCACGCTCTATTTAGAGCGTGCTTTTTAAAATCCAGTACCTGATATTCTCTAATGATAAGCGATATTGGACCGCTATGGATCGTTGCCAAAGGCACGGACAAAGGCGAGAAAATCCACAAAGTTAATGATACCATCGCCGTTCATATCCATGCTCGCGTCGAAACTGGTGTCTGATTCCGACAATCCAAAGACGCCAACAAAGGCGAGAAAATCGGCAAAGTCAACGTCGAGGTCGCCATTGAAATCGCCATTGGAATCACCTGGTTTAAAAGTCCCGATAAAAGAGATTGTGGCTTCAGATATATCTAAAAGGTCGAGGTCACCACTGAGGCCGGCCATCACAATGGTTTTGACGGTAAGGGTTGTTTTTTCGTCGAGGGGTTTGATGACCTGCAAGTTAATTTGCCCGAGATAGCCGTTTTCTGGCACTGTGGGGATGGAAAGAATCAGCGCGGCTATACGGGGATAGCCGGGTGTTCGGCGCAGAGACGCGCCAGTAAAACCTTTTCCCGATATGTTACCGATATGATCGAAAAATGCCTTGTCGGACAGGGCAAGTTCCATCTCATAGCCGTATGTTCGCTGGTCTGCGGTCGTGGGTGCAAAGAGTTGAAATTGTATTGTATCGCCAGGTCTCTTTTTGGAAATGGTCAATGTGTTGTTCAATACAGGGGGCGTTTCAACCTCGGTATCGAGATAAAGCCGCATGCCTGCAAATTCACCGCCCGAAGACTCATTAAACGGCGTAATAGTGCTTGTCGTCAGGACAGTAATAAACAGCAGAACGCCCTTGACTCTTGTGACTACCTTTCCTATTGTCATTTCATCTCTCCTGCTAAAGAGATACTTTTCTGAGGGTCGTGTCTTTGCCGAGGCACGACCCTCGCTGTTTAGAATGCAAAATAAGAAATTCAAAGTCAAATAGATTTATTCATGATGAGTAGCTACTTACTAATATAAAATGTTAGAAAACATTTGCAAGAAGTTCTAGCTGATATTCCCACAGTGATTGGACTGCTGTTGCCTGATCGCTGATCATGGGCAAGTTCCCGTTATATGCGTGGTGGGAGTATTGGACTTGATGAGTTTGCCGATTCGGTGTACCTTCGGGGACGAATAGACGGAGCGGTGTACAACTGATTCAGGTCAGTTCATAGACGAATCAGGGATGAAGTTCTATTGCCTATGAGACACGAACGATCAATCGCAGTTTATACAGGTCTTTTTTTGATCGCGCTGGCGTCGCTGGCGATCCAGATTGTTCTGGTGCGTCTGCTGAGTGTTATTACCTGGTACCATCTGGCGTTTTTTTCTATTTCTATTGCCATGCTGGGTATGACGGCGGGGGCTATTCAGGTCTATGTACAAAAAGATCGCTTTGACGATGAGAATAAGATTGAAGCGATTATCCGCGCATGTGTCGGGTTTGCGCTGTCTATTCCCGCGAGCTTGATCCTTTTGTGCGTTTTGCCTATCGGGTTTTACAGGAGTATTCTGAGCCTGATCGTGCTTTTTGTAGCAACGCTGGTCTGCGCCTGGCCGTTTTATTATGCGGGTCTTGTTATTACGACTGTGTTGACGCGATTCAATGCGCCGATTGGCAGGCTTTATGCCAGTGATTTAACAGGTGCTTCTGCTGGATGTCTGATTGTTCTGGGTGGTCTCGAAATAGTTGATGCGCCGAGTCTGATGTTGTGGTGCAGTGGCATTGGCGCGCTATCTGGCGCGTGTTTTGCCCGTGTTGCTCAATCTCGATCTGTTCGTCGTTATATCGCGTTCGCGTTGCTGTTTTTTGTGTTGGGAGTTGCCAATGCTCAAACGCCTTATGGTATTCGTCCGATGTTTGTGAAAGAGAAATTTCAAAGGCTTAGCGATCAAATTTTAGAACGGTGGAATTCCTTTTCGCGCGTTGTTGTTTATCGCCAGCAATATTTGCCTCCGCAACTCTGGGGTGGTAGTCCCGTAGCAGAGGGAGAGAAGATCTTTTTTCACGGGATGACGATTGACGGTGCAGCGGGTACGGCTATTAGATCGTTTGCTTCACTCAGAGATATTGAACATCTGCGTTATGATATTACGAATGTCGGGTATTATCTCAATAGACGGGGTAAAGCGTGTATTATTGGCGTGGGCGGGGGTAAGGATATTCAGAGTGCGCTCTTTTTTGGTCACGACGCTGTTCTGGGTATTGAGGTCAATCCGATATTTGTCGATTTGCTTCAGAATGAGTTTCGCGAGTTTGCTGGGCTTGCCAATCGGGATGACGTGACGTTTGTGGTGGATGATGCGCGCAGTTTTTTGTCGCAGAGTCGCGCGCAGTTTTCCGTTATTCAGATGGCGTTGATCGATACCTGGGCAGCGACGGGCGCGGGCGCATTTTCACTGTCTGAAAATGCGCTCTATACTGTTGAGGCCTGGCAGACATTTCTCAGCCGGTTGACAGAGGACGGTATTTTTACGGTGTCGCGGTGGTATAGTGCCGAACATATTGGAGAAACCGGTCGGGTGTTGAGTTTGGGCGTTGAATCGCTTTTGCGGCTCAAGGTAAAAAAACCGGCTGATCATATGGCGCTTATTACAATCGGCAATGTTTCGACTTTGCTGATTTGCCGGCAGCCGCTGAGTGAGGGGGATATTAGCCGTTTGAGACAGGTGTGCGAGGAATTGCAATATCAGATTGTGCATGTGCCCGATAGCTTGTCTGCCGAACCTGTTTTGAGACAGATTTTATCTGCCCAATCCACAGATCAACTCGCAGAGGCTGTGGCGCAAGCTGAATTGGACTACAGTCCGCCGACGGATGACAATCCCTATTTTTTTAATATGTTGAAGCTGAGCCATCTGGATACGGCACTGCGAGGTCAAGAGGGTGTTCTCAGTGGGAATTTGAGAGCACTGGCTACGCTTCTGGTGCTTTTGGTTGTGCTCGGAGTGCTGGCTGTTGCAACGATCGGCGTGCCTTTGTGGCTTGCCCATAGACCCACAACGTTGATGCAAACACCCGGTTTCTGGTTCGGGGCATTGTATTTTTCTCTTATTGGTTCGGCTTTTATGTTTGTGGAAATTGCCCTGATTCAACGGCTCAACGTATTTACTGGACATCCCATCTATTCGCTGGGTATATTGCTGTTTACACTTATTGCAAGTACGGGTATGGGCAGTTTTGTAAGCGATCATTTTCCGCTTACGCGAAGACCCTATGTTTATGCTTTTCCCATTGTAACGGCGGTGAGTGTTGTTGCGCTCAATACGGTTCTCCACTATTTGATGTCCCACATGATGGCTGAGGATACGACGACAAAAATACTGATGTCTGTTCTGGTCATTTTTCCCGTGGGGATGCTTATGGGGCTGTTTTTTCCGACGGGTATGCGTCTGGTTCAGACTAATTATGAAGACGATACGCCGTGGTTCTGGGCACTGAATGGGATTATGGGTGTGCTGTGTTCTGCTCTGGCGGTGTTTGTTTCTATTATATTTGGGATATCTGTTAATTTTTTTATTGCCGCTGTGGCTTACGCGCTTGTTCTGTGGTGTGTTTACAATTTGCGTCGGGAACGCGCAGTAACGTGAAAGGGTTTTCTATGATAGATCATATTGTTCTTCTCAAGCTCAAAGATGGGGTTACGCGGGAACAGACCCGGGCGCTACACGATGGTCTGATTGCACTTAAAGAAAAGGGCAGTATTCCCGGTATGGAGGAGATTACGGGTGGATATAATAACAGTCCGGAGGGGAAAAACTACGGCTACGACTGGGGTTTTATTATTCGGTTTGCGGATGAGGCCGCGCGAGATTTCTATTTGCCACACCCGGATCACAGAGCACTCAGCCAGACTTTTATACGTCCGATTGTGGATGATGTGCTGGTGTTTGATTATGAGACGTGAAAAGAGAAAGGAATCCGCGGATGCCTGAAACACAACTGAGACAAAAACTTCTCTTTCTCTATCTGGGCAATTCCAGTTTGGAGAGTGAAGTTGTTGGTTGGTCACTTTACGATGGCACGACTGATGAGATGTTTGAGGCTGCAGGTGAAGATGCCGAGCCGCCTTATAATTCTGTGCTGGATGCCATGCGCGATGGCTGGCGCGTTATTCAGGTGCCTTTTATCAAAGCACCGCAAGTTGGGCGCGAATACGAAAACGATTATCTCGATTTTGAATTTGTCCTGGAAAAAATGGAGGCTATCAATGGATAAGAATCTTTTGCTTACGTCCGTGGAAATGGCGCAGTTTGCAAGTACGGGTTTTCTGCGTTTTGACAATCTGGTGCCGCGTGAACTCTGCGAAGCTGCACACGAAGAGATGAGTACGGGCAAGCTCAGACGCCGCGCTCCGATGGGTTCGCCTTTTAGCGAGGCCTGGCCCGATGAAGCCATTGGCAAGGTTTTTCGCCTGCCCAAAGTGGCAGCGATTATTCACAGTCTGGTGGGTCCCAACCCGCGATACGATCACCATGCGGCGCATCTCACGCCAGCAAATACGCGCAAGGGTGCCAATTTGCATCAGGATGCCGAATACGATGTTCGCGATTTGCATTTCGATATTCAGATTTCCTTTTTTCCAGAGGATACGCCGCTGGAAAGCGGGGGTACGCTTTTTGTGCCGGGTACGCAATTTCGCCGGGTCCACGAAGCCGAGATCAAGCGCTATCAAAATATCATAGGACAGGTGCAGGCGGTTTGCGAGGCGGGGACGATGTTTTTCTGGCATACCAATATATGGCATTCGGCGCGGAGCAATTTTACGGATAGAGATCGGTATATGTTTAAGCTCCGTCTCAATCCCACGGTCCGGCAGCAGCGTTTGTGGAATACGGATGATCTGGATAGTCCCGAGGTCATACAGAAACTCAATCAGAAGATTCCCTGGCACGGACAACGCCATCGCATAGAACTTATGAATCGCATCAAGTTCTGGCGTTTTCTGACGGGAGATCCCACTTTTGATATGGCGCTCTGGTGGGGGCGCGTTGAAAATACGCCAGATGTTATTGTTCAGGGGGGTTATTGATGCATTTATCTATGCACAATTGGATGCGGTCGGAGTCTCTTGAAGTTACGCTTGAGCGGTTGGCGCAATTTGGGTACGAGAGTATTGAGCTTAGCGGTGAGCCCGAGCGGTATGATACGTCAGAAGTGCGTGCTTTGCTCGATAAATACAATATCCGCTGCTGGGGGGCGGTGACTTTGATGATGGGCGACCGCAATATGCTGGCCAAAGACGCGGGGATTCGGGCACAATCCGTGCAATACGTCAAGGACTGTGTTACGATGGTTAAAGAACTCAATGGACATGAGCTGACGGTGGTGCCAGCTACTGTGGGAAAAATCGAACCGGATGCCACGCCGGATGAAGAATGGGAATGGGCTGTGGCTGGCATGCAGGAGGTTTACGATCATTCCGAAAGGGAGGGGATTCGTCTCGCTATTGAACCCATCAATCGGTTTGAGACGTATTTTATTACCCGGGGTGCTCAGGCGCTTGCCCTGGCAGAGGCGACGGGTGCGAATTGCGGGGTGTGTTTAGATGCTTTTCATATCAATATCGAAGAGGCGGACCCGTATCAGGCTATTCGGGATGCCGGTGATCGGCTCGTGGATTTTCACGTGGCGGATAACAATCGCATGGCGTGTGGGCTGGGGAACTGGGATTGGGCAAGATTGGTGGCGACGCTCAAAGAGGTGGGTTATGATGACGCGCTGACGGTGGAGTTTGTTGCGCCGATTGATCGGACGCCTGCGAATGAATATCCCAATGCGGTTGAGACCAATCCCGTTGATATTACACCGGAGGAACTCAAATTTATTCAGGATCACGGGAGCAGTCTGTTGAGTGAGGCGTTTTACACTTTTCTGGTGAAGAAAACCGCTGAGACGTTGTTGCCGCTGATTGGGTAGGGGTAAATTTTATTTTAAGGGCAAAATACTATGGGTCAAAGAATTCTTATTACAGATAAATTGCAGGGTCCCGAGTTTGCATCTGAGGAGCGGACAAAGGCGATTGACAGGTTGCGCGATTATGCGGAGGTGGAGTTTTACGATGAGACCGAATTTGGTGCCGAGCACGCCGAGGGTGTGGTGGGTGTTCTGGCGGATTCGGTGGTGTTTACGCCCGAGTTTTACGCCACGGCGCGCGATTTGCGCATTGTTGCGCGGTGGGGTGTGGGGTTTGAAAAGGTCGATGTGCCGCGCGCAACCGATTGCGGTGTTATTGTGACGGTGGCTCCCGTGCATATGGCTACGGTTGCCGAGTTTGCGATCGCGCAGTGGCTGGCCGCGCTGAAGCGCGTTTATACTTTGAACCGAAATAGCCATGCGGGGAATTTTGAGATTATCAGGACTTATGACGCGGAGGGTTCTGCGCTGGGGATCTGGGGACTCGGGCGGATTGGTCAGGCGATGGCGGAGCGCGCGCGTCCGCTTCTGGGCGATTCTGGACGTTTGCTGGTTTATGATATCCGTCCGGATATTGAGGCGGTTGCCGCGCAGTACGATGCCGAGGTGGTCGATGATCCCCGCGTCCTTTTTGAGGAATGCGATGCGATTTCTCTCCATCTTTCGGGCGATGAGACGGTTGTGACCTATGATTTGCTCTGTGCGATGAAACCCCACGCTTCAGTGATTAATCCCTCGCGCGGCAATCTGGTGGATGACGAGGCGGTGAACCGGGCGATTAAAGAGGAGCGGCTCTATTATTATCTCGTCGATGATCCGGTCAATCAGACGCGTGCGATTCACAAAGACCATCCCCGCATTATCTGTACCAATCACAATGCGGGCATTACCGTTGAGTCCGCTATTCGGCTTGACGAGTGTTGCGTGGAGCAAATTATTGACGCGCTTGAAGGTCGCACGCCGAGGGATGTGCTCAATACCGATGTGCTCGATCATCCGCGGGTTCAGGGGTTTTTGAAGGGTGAAGTGTGAAGTAGGAAGTGTGAAATGGAGAGATCCGTATTCCGACGCTGCGAGGATATCGTTATTGAGGCGTGGAATGTGGATATGGCGGACGAGCGGCGCGCTTAGCTGGCGGAGGAAGATCAATGAGTGACAATACGCAAATCGACATGACGCCACTGGATTACGGACGCTCGTTCCTGATCGGTAAAGGGCACACTAATGAGGCGCGCTTCTGGATCGAGTCGCGCACCCGCGTTATCGACGACAGGCGGGGGATCTGTGAGGATTTCTACCAGACAGCCTCATGCAAGAGCGAGAATACCTTTCACGAGCAGGATCTGTTTATACAGGACAACTACGATTTCCTGCCGATCTTTAGTGCCGGGTACGGTCTCATTTTCAGGCGCCAGGCCTATCTCAGCGATCGCTATCGGGAAACGCGCCCGTACACGGAGATGTTCGGCGGTTACGACCTGCACCTTGTGGAAGGCGCGACGATTCGCGAGTTGCCGACGAACGCGGCGATCCGAGAGGAGACGTATTGCTTCGCGCCGCTGGTTTCGCAGACCGAGATCCGCAACGACGATACCGGCCTTCGGGCACTGATTGAATGTCCGGTTAAGACGATGAATACCCGCCGTGACGACGACCGCTACCAGGTCGATACCGGTCCGATTGCGTTCCCGGACCTTTCGGTGCGTCCCGAACGGCTCATTGATTGCCTAATGCTGGCTTTCGTGGCTTTTAATGTCCCGTACTTCGCCGATTTCGTGATCGAAGTGCCCACCACGGTCGATCCCGACCACCCCGATTTGCAGATCTACCATTTCTCGAAGATTGTCAGCCTGCCGGCACGCAACCGGTTGTTTGCGGTCGAATAGGGCGGCTCCGATGCCCACCTGGCTGCGGCTTTCTCGGATTTGGACCATCTCTCATACATAATCTATTCCCTATCGATGATGCGCTTGCCTGCCAAACCATCCAGGACTTCGAGGCAACGCGGTCTTCTTTTGTTTTGGTCTCTCAACGCGCTCAAATACGTTTCCCATTCTTTTTCCCTGTTGAGACGCTTTAACGTGTCTCGCACTTCGCGGAGATAGGTGCCAGCTTCCCGATAACCGGAAACTTCAACACGGCTGATCTCAGACTCAGCCATTTTTTTCCAGATCTCTATGGTGCGGTCTGGATATTTTTCTTTTACCATCTCGGCAATTTGGAGTGAAGAGGCGGGCATATAGCCCCGTCGGTAATCTGTGCGGGATGTTTCCAGATCGTACCATTTCAGAACTGCTTCTATTTGTTTTTCTGCAATGGCGATTTCGATCAGTGTTTGGGTTACTGGCCCCTCTGCAGGGCGAATGTCTTCATGAAATCCGGTTGACGATAAAGGCCATTTGTCATCCGGTTCCCCTTTTCGCTTTCTGCCCTTTGTTCGCGGTAAGTGTCCTGTTTCCAGAAAATAGCGCGCCCATGCTTCGACCGCTGGTCCCACTTTGGCCTTTTGTGCAGATTTGCACAATTCTTGAAAGGTGAGCAGAGAGGGTCGCCTGAAAAAGTTATCAGCACGAAAGGCAGCAGCACCCAATAGGTCTCCGGTTTTTTCCCGGATGATGCGTAGCCTCTCTTTGAGAGCCGAGAGGGTGCCAGGGTGATTGGGGTCTGTGTTTGCAATTGCCCTGTGACACCAGTTTTCGGCGTCTTCAAAGCGGTTTTCAGCGATTAGTCTATCGATCAGACGCTCATTGTCGCCGGTTATTTCGGCCTCTTGCTCACATAGAGGGAGAATTTCGGCCTCGCGTCCAGCACATTCGAGGGCCGAGATAAGCCAGTTGCTCAATTGGTCTCGCCGATAAGTGGATATATCACCGTCAGCATCCTTGGACATCGGTATGTTATTCAGGCGTTTCTGCAATTCGTCGGCGAGTTCGCTCCAGTCGGATTTTGTATCTCGATCACTCCAAAAAGATTCCAATGCATCAGTACAAAGATCGTAATCATCTGCCAGTTCTATATCCACTACCCATGTCAATTGTTCGGATGAAGGTAGAGAGGATAAGGCCAGTGCCTGAATTACTGTTTCGATGCTGGGTCTGACCTTGTCAATCATTTCCCCTTCGCGATCATAGGTTTCAATGGCAAAAGTGACGGTACCTATCAACTCTTTGCCCAGATAAACGATCTCGTCTGCTTGACCTTCTTGAAGAAGTGCCTGGAGATATGCGTGCAGACGGTCGAAATTTGCGGTCTGATATCCTCTATAATTATAATCGTCCCAATCGGGTTCTCGTATGTCTGCTATTTCATTTCTGATCGCTTTGTGCAGCGTGTCGGCATTGCCACTGCGAACGTTTCGACGATCCTCTATAAATTCTCGTACATCGGGAAAGACGGCGGTGAGTTCGTCAAGTAGTTCTACAAGTTGCGCTTTGGTCTGTTTTTCGAGGTAAGTTAAAAGGGGTTCGGTGTTCTGCTGTTGTTCGGCCTTTGGTTGTTCCTCTATATCTGTCCACCTGCCCAGTTCGGGATCCCAATATTCTTCTCCGGTTGTCTCGGTTTCTCGCAGCCTGTCCGGGCGGGGGTCTGTTTGCGGGATTTCTGGTACTGCAACATCGTTCTTCAAACACATCAGATATTCCAATACCACGGCGACCGCGTGTTTGCAAGTTGTCCAGTAGGGACAGGTACACTCAGAGGTCAAGTCCCCATCCTGGATTGCTACTTGTGTGACATAGCGCGTGCTGCCCAGAACATAGGCGATGAGTGTGCCTTCGGGTGTGATTCCCAAATCAGAGACGCTATTGTTGCGCTGGTAGGTGCGCCCCCTGCTGACGATTGTAGTTCCCGCCCAGTGTTCAAGGTCTTCCCAGGTGAGGTCGGCATAAGCGTCTTTTTCCATAGGCCAATGTCCTTGTTTGGGAATAAAATACCGGAATTTTGTGAATATAAGTCGCTTATTTGGAAGGAACAACAGATTCAGCAGGTCACATCTATGTTACCGAAAGATGCTATCCATATTGGTAAAATGCAGCACGCTGGCATGGGACAGTTCGGGTGTGAGATTGCCTGCGTAGATGATGTGGCCTTTTTGCGCGGATGACGCGATTTTCTGGAATTGTGCGATGCCTTTTGCAAATTCTGGATTAAATGTCATGGCCGATTTGATTTCAATGGGGATTAACTGCCTGTTTTGCCTGAATAACAGATCTACTTCGTTGCCTTTGTTGTCTCGGTAAAAGTAGAGTTCAGGCTCTTTTCCTGCGTTGAGTCTGGCTTTCAAGGCTTCGATGACGACCATGTTTTCAAAGAGATTGCCGATTAGTGGATCCCGGGCAGCGAGCGCGGGCGATTCAATGCCGAGCAAATAGGAAGCGAGTCCGACATCGGTAAAATAGATTTTTGGCGATTTGATGATGCGTTTGCCAAAGTTTTCAAAATAGGGATTCAATCTGAAAATGGTGTGCGATGCTTCGAGTACGGAGAGCCATTCTTTTAACGTGGTACTCGACACACCCACGTCGTTAGATAGAGAACTCAGATTCAAAATCTGACCGACGCGTCCGGCCAGCAGGCGCGTGAAGTTCTCAAAATCTATCAGGCTTCTGAGGTTGATCATTTGTCTGATGTCGCGCTCAATATAGGTTTGACAGTAATTTCGGTACAGGCGAGTTGGATTGATTTTTTCGTTGTAAAGGCGGGGCATAAAACCCTGATAGATAAATTCGTCGCGCGTGTGTGTAATGCCGGTTGCTTTGAGTTCTGATATCGACAGGGGTAGCAAGCGCAAGAGGGCGATGCGTCCAGCCAGGGATTGGGCAACGGCTTCTTGAAGACGCAACTGATGGCTGCCTGTGAGTATATATTGCCCGCGTTGAGGGTTGCTGTCAGCGAGGACCTGGATGGTTGAGAGCAGTTCGGGTACGCGCTGAATTTCGTCGATGATAACGGGGGGGGGAAATTGTGAGAAGAAAGCGTGGGGATCGCTTGTCGCAAGCAGGCGTATATCGGGTGCTTCCAGGTTCGCATAAGCGTGGTTGGGAAATTGCATGCGTGCCAATGTGGTTTTTCCCGCCTGCCGTGGACCGATGATTGTCACTACGGGAAATTCGTTTGCTGTCGCGGCCAATTCTCTGGCGATTTGTCGCAATATCACGGTGCTGATCCCTGTTCGCGTTGATGCAACTCAAGGGTAAAATAAGCAAATCGGTACATATTTCAAGTTAAACTTGAGATTTGTACCGATTTTAGGTTTATATCTGTGATACTAATCAGATATAGCAATCTTGCATTAGGTTCTCGAAATTGGGTGATCGCGGCAGGGATGCCGCTCCAACAGTAAGCGAGTCGTAGGAGGGAAATCCTTTTCCCGACTCTGCGACTTATGACGATGCGATGCGTCGCCGATCCGTTTCTACGGCTTCGAACCACGTTTCCAGTTCGCGTTTCATGCGGTGTACGCGGTCTGGCTGTTGTTGGGCGAGGTTGCTGTTTTCGTGCGGATCGTTTTCAATATTGTAGAGTTCCGGGTCGCCGGGCGGTGATAGTGTCCGTTCCACGGATGGATTTTCTACGTTCATGAGAAAATGCGGTACTTCGAAATTTTTCTGGAAAGGCGGACCATCGGATTTGAGTTTTTGCATGGCTTCTTCAATGCGGGGCCAGTAGAGCTTCCATTCCCCATCTCGCATCGCGGCATTGCATGTGCCGATGGGGTCGTAGCGGTTGAATTGCCAGTATCGTTTGGTCGGGAGTTTTTGGGGTTCACCCTGTAATGCGGGCATGACATCCATCCCGTCTGAGGGCGTCTGTATGTCGATTCCGCAGGCGTTTAAGAAGGTGGGCATCCAGTCTGTAAAATGTAGCATTCCGTCACAGGTCTTGCCCTGGGGCAAGCCCGCGGGCCAGCGGATCAGACCGGGTACGCGGATTCCGCCTTCGAGTACATCGTATTTCATGCCCCGAAATGGCCCGTTGTAGCGGGTCTGGTCGTTTTCTCCTTTGCCGAGGTGGACCGGTCCGTTGTCGCTGGTGTAAAGGATTATCGTATCTTCCGCCAGGCTGTGTTGTTCGAGTGTGTCCAGGATTTGTCCGATTCCAGTGTCTATGCGCCGGATCATTCCGTAGGTGAGGCATACGGCGCGGGTGAATTTTTCCATTTCTTCAAAGGGTCGGACGTCTTCTTCTGGGGCTTCGAGGGGTCCGTGCGGCGCGTTATAGGCTATGTAGAGAAAGAACGGTTCTGTTTTGTGCCGTTCGATAAATTCGATGGCGTCCTGCGTGAATACGTCTGTGAGATACCGGCCGTCTGACCATTTTGGCTGTCCGTTGTATTCGATGATCCAGTTCCAGTAATTCATTCCGCCGTTTAAGAATCCAGCGAATTCATCGAATCCCCGGTTGTTCGGATGATACCGCATGTCGTGTAGTCCGTTGTGCCATTTTCCCACCATTCCCGTTGCATAGCCGTTTGCTTTGAATAAATCCGCGATTGTGGATTCTCCGAGTGCGATTCGGTCCAGTCCCCGGTTTGATTCTACGCTCAATGCGCCTACGCGGTGGTTGTAGCGTCCGGTTAAAAAAGCGGCTCGGGCAGGCGCGCAGATTGGGGATGCGGTGTAGTGCTGATTCAGGCAGAGTCCTTCCTGGCCGATGCGGTCTATGTGGGGCGTGTCCAGGTCCGGATTTCCATAGATTCCCAGATCGCCATAGCCCTGGTCGTCGGTTAAAAATGCGATTATGTTTGGTCGTTTACGGGTCATTTTTGTGCCTCAGGGCAAGATATCTACGGTCAACCGATCTGTCTGATCCGGGTTGGACGCCCAGAGGTGTTCCGGATTGTACACACGGGGCGTTTGAGGCGGCTGCGTCGGCAATGTCCAGTCCGGTTTGTATTGTTTGATCAGGGTCATGACATTTTGATGGGCGATTCGATCTTTTAAGTCGTCGTCGCAGTCGGCTTCTTCTATTGTGTGCTGGAGGAAGCGGTAGTCGTAATACGGGAGGTCTGCGCCGAATATGAGTCGCTCGCGTCCGACTTTGTTGGCGAACCATTTGAAGTCCCAGGTGGAGTTCCGTCCGTCGGGGTATTGTACGACTTCGAACCAGAGATTATCGTGCTGTGATAGGTTTTCCGCAGCCCATGTGCTGGCGTGTACGATAAATTGTGCGTTTGGAAATGTTCGGGCGGTGCGGTCCATCAAGCTGTCGTGCCAGTGCAGGTTGCACAGTCCGTTTCGCGAGGCTGCGACTTCTACCATGGGGAGGATTTCTTCTTTCATCGGGGGATGTCCAGCTACTCCGACGAGGTCCAGGTCGTCCATGGCTTTTTCGGCTTCGTCAATGCCGAGTTCGCCAAACCGCGGCTCGATGAGTGCCATGCCAATGGGAAATACGTGGGGAAATTTTTTGCACGCGCGGGCAATGGCTTCGTTTTGTTCCCGGATGTCCTGTATTCCCCGGGTGATTGGGCTTCCCACGGCTGTTGGCATTGATATGGCTGCGTAAATGTCGGTTTCGGCAAATCGGGATAAACACATCTGGGCGTTTTGCCCGACGGTGGGTGCGCGGTTAATGGTTCGTCCGATGTGGTTGTGACAACAGATGTACGGTCGCATGGTGGGTCCTTTCAAATTTGCGCGGCAAATAAAACAATAATATATGAGGGGTGTGCATCATTCATTTTTTGTGGTATAATGACGTATAGAGTTTTTTTATATCTTTTTGCCTTCGGCGACTTACTTTTTGTCAGCAGCAACAAAAAGTAAGCAAAAAATGCCGCTCTCAAACGCCGAGGGGCTGGCACAGCGCAAACCGTTTATGGTGACTCCACAAATGCAGGTGGCCTTCAATTTTTGGGAGTACATTGGAGTGGTTGCAAGTCGGTCTTGCGCGCTGTGCGTGATGGCTCTGCTTGATGTGGGAACTGATGGCTTATTGATGTGTGATTTTAATAATATAATCAAGGACAATATAGATGCGCGAATATCCATCTCCACAATATCCCGCACGGTGTAAGCGTACCCATCGGATCTGTGATCTTCAGTCGGGTGCGTTTGCGGTTTTGGCCGGGCGGCTTGCTGGTCGAGATTCGCTTTCCGATGAGACGGGGACGGTGTGTCTGTGTTTTAACGTCGCGCACGGGGCGAAGGTGGGAGATATTGTGGAGGTTGAGGGGCGTTTTGAAGGCGATGTTTTTCACGTTGCGGGGCTGCGGGTGCTGGTGCCGTCGCGTGATGGCGTGATGCCTTTAAGCCAGAGCGTGCAGACGAATTTACGCAAGCGCGCCAAAATTATCTCGGCGATTCGCCGCTTTTTTGATGAGAGGGGTTTTGTTGAGGTTGAGACCCCTCTGATGGTGCCGCAACCGGGTATGGAGCCGCATCTCGAGGCGTTTCAGACGATGTATGAGATGCGTCAGTTTTATCTGCATACGTCGCCTGAGTATGCGATGAAGCGCCTGCTGGCGGCTGGGTTTGAACGGATATACCAGGTTTGCAAGGTGTTTCGGCACGAGCCTGTTGGCAGGATGCATACGCCGGAGTTTACGATGCTGGAGTGGTATCGGGCGTACGCGGATTATACCGATATTATGGTGGATACCGAGTATTTGATTGCCGAACTTGCGACAGATTTATATGGAGAGCCTGTTGTGCGGACGGATGAGTACGCGGTTGATCTGACGCCTCCGTGGGAGCGTATTTCTGTGCGGGAGGCGATGTTGCGCTACGCGGGTATTCGTGCTGATCCGTATTTGGAGACGGCTGCGTTTATCAGGCAGGCGGGGCATGCGACGGTTGATGAGAACGATCCGCCAGATGTCGCGTTTTTCAAGGTTTTTCTCGATCGGGTTGAAGCCCATCTGGGTGTGCAGAAGCCCGCGATTTTGTACGATTATCCCGCGCCGATGGCGGCGCTTGCCAAACGCAAGTCCAGCGCGCCAGATCTGGCCGAGCGTTTTGAGGTTTATATTGCGGGGGTGGAGCTGTGCAATGCGTTTACAGAGTTGAACGATCCGGATGAGCAACGCCAGCGTTTGGAAGAGGAAGCCGCCCAGCGCGTGAGAGAGGGAAATCCGGCGTATCCCGTTGATGAGTGTTTTCTTGCGGCTCTCGAATATGGGATGCCGCCTTCTGGCGGTGTTGCGCTTGGGGTGGATCGTCTCATTATGTTGCTTACTGGGGCGTCTTCTATAGGCGAGGTTATGGCTTTTCCCATGTCTGATCTTTAGTCTAAACAAAACGGGGTGGAAGATGTGTGTCTTCCACCCCGTATCAGGCTCTGATTTCCCTTCCCCCGTCAGCCTGAATAGATGTATTATTTTTTAAGTTTCAGGTTTAATCATCCCACTGCAAGGATCCAGCGCTTTGATAATCCGTGACGCGCGTTTCGAAGAAGTTCTTTTCTTTTGCGATGTCAATGGTTTCACCCATCCACGGGAATGGATTTTTCGATCCATATACGCTTTGTAGGCCGATTCGTTCCAGGCGACGATCGGCGATGAATTGCACGTATTCGCGGAATAATTCTTCATTGAGGCCCAGTACGCCGTCGGGCACACAATCCCGCGCATAGATGACTTCGTATTCCACGGCTTCGTGGATGAGGTCGTAGATGTCGCGCTGCAGTTCCGTTGTCCATATTTCTGGATTTTCGAGTTTGATGGTGTTGATCAGGTCAATGCCGAAATTCAGATGTATGGTTTCGTCGCGCAGGATGTACTGGAATTGTTCGCCGATGCCGGTCATGCGGTTTTGCCGATGGAAGGAGAGGATCATGACAAAGCCGCTGTAGAAGAATATGCCTTCCATGATGACGTAAAAGCCGACGAGATTTTTCACGAATTTCTGTATGCCTTCAATGCTTTGTGTTGTGAAGTTGGGGTCCAGTACATCTTCGGTTAGTTCCATCACGAATTTGTCTTTGCCTTCGATGGAGGCGACTTCGTGATACATGTTGAATACTTCGCGTGCGTTTAGCCCCAGGGATTCGACGATGTAGTGGAATGTGTGCGTGTGTATGGCTTCTTCAAATGCCTGACGCAAGAGGTATTGCCGGGCTTCGGAGTTTGTGATGTGTTTGAAGATTGCGAGTACGATGTTGTTGCCGACGAGGCTTTCGCCCGTGCTGAAGAATCCGAGGTTTCGCAAGATGACTTTTCGTTCGGCGTCGTTCAGGGCATTTGAGCGCCAGAGTTCTATGTCGCGCTGCATGGGCACTTCTGTCGGCATCCAGTGATTGGCGCATCCGTTGAGATAGTGTTCCCATGCCCATTCATATTTGAGGGGCATCAACTGGTTCACATCTACCTGCCGGCAGTTGAGCAATCGCTTGTCTTCCGGGTTGATGCGCTTGGTCAGGTCATACGCTTCGCCAGTGGCACCACAACACAGCGCGGAGGGAGTATTATCCGCTTCAACGGGTGCATGAATACCGTTTTGCTGTGCGTGACCACCGTTTTGGTAGTCCATATTTGCATGACTTTCAACATCTTCGTCTTCAAATATGAGCTTGGCCATATCACAACTCCTTATATTCTGCGGGGAGACCTGTGGATGATTATTTTATAGATGTCTATATACCGCTTTAGAGGGAATACAAGCGATGTTTTTTTCTTTGGTCGCATTCTGCCGGATAGGTATGTATCCAGGTCCTGGACAAGCATACCGAGGGGCTCGTTCACCGGGGAGAAACTGTGAGGAGAGGGATGATCCTGAAGCGATGCCTCTATCGCTTTAAATTATTGTTGCAGTTCTACTTACGACACAATATTTAGTAATTAAGAAAAAAAGAGCACAAAATGTTGTGGTAAAGATGTGCCTATTATAGTAAAAGTACTCGCGTACTGTCAACCCCAAAAGGCACTTTTTTTGAAAAAAATTACTCTGACCTGCCCTGGTGTATTAACGAAAAAGGGAGTGTAAAGTAAATCTGCACTCCCTTAGTTATTGGTGTCTATCTTTTGAGACTTGCGCTCGATCTATTTATTGACACGCCTCGCATGTGCCATCTGTAATATCGCATGACTCGGCTGTTGGTGCTGGGGCGGCAGGGGTCTGGTGTACCTGCCCGTTGGGAGACGCGTCTGTTTCAACTGATGCATCTTCGCGTTGCACTTGCACATCGCTCGAAGCGGATTTGGACTGCATCCACCGGGGCTGGACGCCGCGTTTGTTGATGTCCATGGTGGATTTCTCGATCTGGGTCGCAGCGAGTGAGCGCAAGTAGTACGTGGTTTTCAGCCCGCGTATCCAGGCGAGTTTGTACATGTCGTCCAGTGCTTTGCCGCTGGGGGCGGCGATGTACAGATTTAGCGATTGGCCCATGTCGATCCACTTTTGCCGGCGGCTGGCGCATTCGATGAGCCACTCGGGTGCCACTTCAAATGCGGTTTTGTAGAGGTCTTTCACGTCTTGCGGCACGCGGTCGATTTCCTGGACTGATCCGTCGAAGTATTTCAGATCATCTACCATCTGGTCGTCCCACAGGTCGCGCGCTTTTAAGGCATCGACCATGTAGGGATTTAATACGGTAAAATCTCCGGACAGATTTGCTTTTACATACAGGTTGCGATACATCGGCTCGATGGATTGGGTCACGCCCGAGATATTCGATATGGTGGCGGTTGGGGCAATGGCCATGACGTTGCTGTTTCGCATGCCGTGTTTGGCGACTGCCTCGCGCACGACATTCCAGTCCAGGTGCGCGGATGTATCGACTTCGAGGTACGCCCCGCGTTCTTGTCCCAACACCGTTAGGGTATCGATGGGCAATATGCCGCGGTCCCATTTTGAACCGATGTAGGAGTGATATGTGCCGCGTTCTTCGGATAGGTGCGTTGAGGCGAGGATGGCGTAATACGAGATCATTTCCATGCTGATGTCGGCAAAGTCAACCGCCCCTTGCGAATCGTAGGGCAAATTCAACAGGTAGAGCGCGTCCTGAAATCCCATTACGCCCAGGCCCACGGGGCGGTGGCGTTTGTTGGATGTAGCGGCTTCTTCTGTGGGATAGAAATTGATGTCGATCACGTTGTCCAGCATTCTGAGTGCTGTCGATATCGTGTCTTCCAACAACTCGCGGTTGAGGCCCGTGGGTGTGATGTGTGCCACGAGGTTTACGGAGCCGAGGTTGCATACCGCGGTTTCTTCGCGGCTCGTGTTCAACAAAATTTCAGTACACAAGTTCGAGCTGTGGACAACGCCCGCGTGATCCTGGGGCGAGCGAATGTTGGACGGGTCCTTAAATGTGATCCACGGGTGCCCGGTTTCAAAGAGCATGGACAACATTTTGCGCCACAATTGCACGGCATCGATCTGGCGATGTTGTTGCAGTTCCCCGGCTTCGGCCATTTGTTCATACGCGAGGTATTTTTCTTCAAAGGCTTTGCCGTACAAGTCGTGCAGGTCGGAGACTTCATCCGGGCTGAACAGGGTCCAGGTTCCCTTTTCCATGACGCGCTTCATAAACAGGTCGGGGATCCAGTTGGCCGTGTTCATGTCGTGTGTGCGGCGGCGGTCATCGCCCGTGTTTTTACGCAACTCCATAAAATCTTCGATGTCCAGGTGCCAGGTTTCCAGATAGGAGCATACCGCCCCTTTGCGTTTTCCGCCCTGGTTGACGGCAACTGCCGTGTCGTTCACGACTTTCAAAAATGGAATGACGCCCTGGCTTCTGCCATTTGTGCCGCGGATATAGGAATTTGTCGCGCGCACATTTGTCCAGTCATTGCCCAGACCGCCTGCCCATTTGGACAATTTGGCATTGTCGGATACCATTTTGAAAATGTGTTCCAGATCGTCTTGCGCGGTTGACAAGTAACACGAGGACAACTGCGGATGCAGGGTGCCAGCATTGAACAGGGTGGGTGTGGCAGAGACAAATCTGAAGGAAGAGAGTACTTCGTAAAATTGAATGGCGCGCGCCTCTTTGTCGTCTTCGTCCCAGGCGAGGCCCATTGCCACGCGCATCCAGAAGAACTGTGGGGTTTCAATACGGCGCTCGTTGACGTGGAGCAAATAGCGATCAAAAATCGTTTGTACGCCCAGGTACTCAAAGTCTTCATCGCGCTCGGGTTTTAAGGCCGCAGATAGACGCTCCAGATCAAATACGCGCAATTTGGGGTCTAAGCGGTCGTTTTCAACGCCCGTTTCAATAAATTTTGCAAATCCCTGCCGACAGGCTGTGTCCCTATCTTCAAGCGCGGGCTTGAACCCGAGGGCGTGGCGATAGATCACATTGAGGAGCAAGCGCATTGCGACTTTGCTATAGGCGGGTTCTTTTTCTACTCGGCTGCGTGCTGCCAATATCATGGCGCGTTCTATGTCGTCGGGTTTGATGTCGTCGTAGAGGGAGCGATATATTTCATTGAGCAGGGCCTGGGGATCTGCCTCGTCATCGCAAACGGCAAATACCTCGGTGCGAATGCGGTTGGCATCCAGGGGTTCGCGATTGCCGTCGGCTGTTTGTACGCGGAGTTTGGGCGCGTTGGGGTCCTGGGGTTCTTCTTTGCCGCTGAGCACGCGGGCTTTTTTGTGATCTTCTCGATAGACGATGTAGCGTCGGGCAACCGCAAAATGGCCTGCACGCATTAACTGGATTTCGACTTTATCCTGAATGCGTTCGACATCTACGCTGTCATCCGGCTCGTGCAATTCACTTTCAATTTCAGTAATAACAGCGTCGGTGAGTTCCGACACATCGGTTCCAATTTTGGGCGGCAATGAATGGTCGTTGGACAATCCCAACTCGGCTCTAAATGCCGCCTCAATCGCGCGTTCAATGCGCGAGCGGTCAAAATCCACGACCCGACCATCGCGTTTGCGTACCGCAAAATCAACCGCTTCCAGTAAAGTGTCAACTATTTCGGCCATGCATACCTCCCAAATGCGAGCCGAGAACCAATAGGAGCCTGCTCCCGCGCGTTCTGGCAAAAAAAATAAACCCGTAACCGCTGCACAAAAACCACAACGGGGAGGGGTAAAAAAATGATCCTGGGGATTTGTTTTTAAGACAACAAATCGGGAAAACATAAGGTTGGAAATCCCAATCGCAGAGGTGGGGAGAGACTGCGAATAATGGATTTGTTTTCCCGAAAATATTAATAACTTACGCAGTTGTAATAATTTGTTTGAATCTGCAAAAAATAGTTAAAGGGGGGGAGAGGATAAATTTCCACTAACAACTGCAAGCACAATATATGGTGGTCTATCAAAAAAGTCAATACCAAATATATGTAAATCGCAATTTTACTGGTGTTGGGTTGTGCGTGCATCCAATTGCCTGTATATGCGAGATTTAGAGCAAAAAAGCGGGGACTGGGGAAAACGGGTTTCGCATGTGCGATAGAGAAAACCATACATTTTTTTGACGTATTGTTTTTTTCTAAAAAAACCCTTTGACGCGGTGGGTAAAATTCCGAATATTCTGGGTGTTGATAGGGGTGGATTGGGCGGGCACGGGGAACGGGACGGCACAGGGGCCGTCCCCTACGATGATATTGTTAATCTGGTTTTGTAGGGGCGACCCCCTGTGGTCGCCTGCAAAAAAGAAAGGATCGGAGATATGGACGCTCATTTGCTCGCTTCACTTACACAGACCAAAAAGGCGAGGACGCTGCGGGCGTCGTCGTGGGATAACAGTGGACGCAATGGCGATGCATGGGTTATTGAGGGCGGCGAGACGCGCGTGTTGGCCGATCTCAAGGGACCGGGGTGTATTACGCATATTTGGATGACGCAAAGCGGGGAGGGTGCTTTTCGCAATGTGGTTTTGAAGATGTTTTGGGATGGTGAAGACGATCCGAGTGTCGAGGTGCCGTTGGGAGATTTCTTTTGTTTGGGGCACGGTATTTCCACGTCTTTTCAATCGCTGCCTTTTTCCGCGTCTGCCAATGCACAGCGCGAGAATCAGTTTGTGCCCAATGCCGCGCTGAATTGCTATTTGCTGATGCCGTTTAATCTTTCTGCGCGCGTTGAGGTGACGAATGAGGGCGATGAGTCTTATCGGCAGTATTTTTATGTGGATTACGAGTTGTACGACGATCCCTGGGGAGAAGATACGGCGTATTTTCACGCGCAATTTCACAGGGAAAATCCCTGCGATGGCTGGGGGCATGAAATTCGCGTCAATACGCCAGAGGCGAATATTGTCAATGTTGAGCGGCAGGCGTGGGATGGCAATTACGCGATTCTGGAGGCGACGGGTGTCGGGCATTATATTGGGTGCAATTTGTCGGTGACGAATTTTCAGGGGACGTGGTGGGGCGAGGGCGATGATATGATCTGGGTAGATGGGTACAAGTGGCCGCCGGAGTTGCACGGTACAGGTAGCGAAGATTATCTCAATCAGGCGTGGGGGATGCAGGATAATGCGTTTTTGATGAATGGGTCGTCGATTTACGAGCGGAATACGGGGGGGTATCAGACGTCTTATGTTTTTCATTTGACCAATCCCGTGCGGTTTGAAAAGGAGATTAAGGTGACGATTGAGCACGGGCACGGGAATCATCTGGCGAATGAGATGGCGTCTGTGGCTTACTGGTATCAAAAAGAGCCGCATCGCCCATTTGGGATTATAGATGTGGCACAGCGACAGCCGGTGGAGAAGTCGCGCGAGGGTGAGTGGGTTCAGGATAGCGCGAATCAGACGCCGCATCGCGAGGTGGAATTGAATGCGGAGATGAGGGAGAAGAAGCAACAGTGGGCGATGAGAGATGAGTCGTGAACGGAGGTCAGGCCATGCTGGAGACAAAATTGAGATTGGGTTTGAAAGATCAGGGGCGGTTGCTGACGGATGAGGAGTTTGCTCGGGCAGAGTGCGATGCGCCCTATCGATATGAACGCGTGGAAGGGAGGCTTGTGGTTATGTCGCCAAGTGGTAAGACGCATTTGGGGTTGGTATGGGCTGTTGTGAAAGAGCTCTCTCTTTACGATGCAGCCCATCCGGGAATAATTGAAATGGCAGCGACAGAGGCGTGGATTCGCACGGGGGAAGGACAGGACCGCATGGCGGATGTCGGCGTTTATCTCACGGAAGATGAGCCGCAGTCCGATCAACAGTCCGAGAGGATTCCCCGCGTTGTTTTCGAGGTTGTAAGCAGAGGGAGTGAAGAGCGAGATTATATTTTGAAGCGTGGAGAATATTTTGATACAGGTGTGGCAGAGTACGTGATTGTCGATCCCTTTCGAAAGGTGGTTACAGTTCTTTCGCGCGGTGAGCACGATTATTTGGCTCGGGAATTGCAGGAGGGCGATGTTTATACTTCTGATCAATTGCCCGGGTTTGAGTTTTCGATTGCCAATTTGGGATGGTGAGTATTATGACAAAAACACACTTGAAATTGGGTTTGAAAGATCAGGGGCGATTGATGACGGATGAGGAGTTTGCCCAGGCGGAGTGGGATGCGCCGTATCGGTATGAGCGCGTGGAAGAGCGATTGGTTGTGATGGAGCCGAGCGATTTGCCGCATATGCAGGTCGTTTCCGCTATTCTCGAAAAGCTCTATGTGTATAGACATACCCATTTGGGAGCGATTGAACTCATTGCGCCCGAGGGCTGGATCCGGACTTCGGATCAGACGGACCGGGTCGGTGATATTGCCGTGTATTTGGAGGATGTGTCTGCTGAACATATTTACGATCTGGTTCCCGATCTCGTTTTTGAGGTTGTGAGCCAGGGGAGCGAAGAGCGAGATTATATTTTGAAGCGTGGAGAATATTTTGATACAGGTGTGGCAGAATATGTGATTGTCGATCCTTTTCGACGGGTTGTTACAGTTCTTTCGCGTGGCGAGCGCGATTATCTGTCTCGGGAATTGCAGGAGGGGGATGTTTATAATTCTGATCAATTGCCCGGGTTTGAGCTTCGGATTGCTGATTTGAGATGGTAGGTTCTCTGCAATCGTCATTGCGGCCTGGTGTTAGCCGCAATCCATAGGGGACGCTGTCTAAACGCGACTTCTCCTTCCAACGAAAGGTAAATCTTGCCGGGAAATACTACTAAAATTCCTGTTATTGACTTATTTGCTGGGCCAGGCGGACTGGGCGAGGGGTTTTCTGCTTATAAATATTCTGGTGAGCATCCTTTTCAGATCAAACTCTCTATAGAAAAAGATCCTGTGGCTCACCAGACACTTCAGTTGCGTAGCTTCTTTCGCCAGTTTCCCCATGACAAGGTCCCGGATGCCTACTATAATTATCTGCGCCAGGCTGGTATTCGAGAAAATGAGCGACGAAATAAGCTGTTTAGTCGGTACCCCGAAAAATATAAACAAGTTCAACAAGAAGCACGTCTTGCCGAGTTGGGAAAAGATGATCCTCATACAATTCATAAATGGATTCAGGATGCTTTAGAGGATTGTGAGTGGGTGTTGATCGGTGGGCCTCCCTGTCAGGCATACTCTGTTGTCGGTAGATCTCGTAATCGTGGGAACTCTGATTATCAGGCAGAAAAAGATCACCGACAATATTTATATTTAGAATACTTACAAATCATTGCGGAATACCAACCAGCTATCTTTGTGATGGAAAACGTCAAAGGATTATTGTCCGCTACCTTAAAGAACCAGTACATCTTCAAACGTATGTATAAGGATCTTCAGGAACCAGAAGAAGCCCTGAAACGTGAGGACCGTCCGGTTCAGATATCTGAGCAGGTCCGCAAGCCGTGTCGATACAAATTATACTCGTTGATTAAACCCGGTGAAGTCAGTAATTTAAACCTTTCTGATTTTGTAGTTCATATGGAATATTTTGGTATTCCCCAGGCACGTCATCGTGTTATTATCCTCGGAATCCGGGAAGATATTATTGATATTAATGATATTAAGCCAAAGACTCTTAAACCACAGAGTACTGTTGCCGCGGGCAAGGTATTGTCCGGATTACCCGAATTAAGAAGCGGATTATCCCGAGAAAAAGATAGTGCTGACGCCTGGCGCAAGTGGCTGTATAAAATGGCTGAGTATCCCTGGTTTGTTTCGCCGCAAACAGAAGGGAATGGCAAAATTCATGAAAAATTGGATACTGCATTAAAAGAAATTCGCCATAGTGTTGACCTTGATCGCGGTGGTGAGTTCATCTCTTGTGATACGGCTATCGACTATGAACCCGAGTGGTTTCTCGATTCTCGTATCGAAGGCGTGTGCAACCACACCACGCGCGGGCATATGGTGAGTGATCTATATCGCTATTTCTATGCTGCTTGCTTCGCAGAGATTGAGAGGCAATCTCCAAAATTAGAAAATTTTCCCACCGATCTTTTGCCTGCCCACAAGAACGCAAAACGCGCTGCCAATGGGAAACCTCTTTTTAGTGATCGATTTCGGGTGCAGATTGGCGATAGACTTGCCACTACAGTCACTTCACATATATCGAAAGACGGGCATTACTATATCCATCACGATCCGACGCAGTGCCGTAGCCTCACTGTCCGGGAGGCAGCAAGACTTCAAACCTTCCCGGATAATTATTTTTTTTGCGGTCCACGTACATCGCAATACGTTCAGGTTGGTAATGCTGTGCCACCTCTTTTGGCCAGACAGATTGCAGATATCGTCCACGATGTACTGAAGCGGAAAGGTGTGATTCCGTGAGATGAATTTTCCCGACAATTTCGATTTGAAAACCTTTCGCAAGGATTTGCTTGCCTGGTGGAACAAAAATAAGCGGAATTATCCCTGGCGAGAAACACGAGACCCGTATGCGATTGCCATTGCTGAAGTGCTTCTCCATAGAACTCGTGCTGATCAAGTCGTGCCGACGTATCAGAAATTTTTAGCAAAGTATCCATCCGTCAGTCAACTGGCCAAGGCATCTATCGAAGAACTTAAAACTTTGATTTACCCATTGGGGTTGCACTGGCGCGTAGAGTTACTCTATAACATGGCTCAGGAGTTACATTCAAGATTTGGGGATCAAATTCCTACTGAGCGTGAAGATCTGGAATCACTGCCTGGGGTCAGCCATTATATCGCAACAGCAATTCGGTGTTTTGCTTATGGGTATCCCGATGCCCTGCTGGACACCAATACAGTCAGGATATGCGGGAGGCTTCTGGATATCCCTGTGACTGATGGATCCAGACGTAGCAAAAAATTCCGTAACCTGTTAGAGATCCTTGTTGATACTAAACATCCACGTAAATTTAATTTTGCGCTCCTTGACCACGGAGCGCTTATCTGTCGTAGCCGCAATCCTCTATGTAATGAGTGTTCAGTAAAGCAGCACTGTTGCTATGGCAGAAGCATATTGGGGGGGTAATTGTGTCTGGTTGGACGAATATCTTACAGAATATCAAAAAGCGACATCCATTTCTCAGGCAACTTGAGGTCTGTGGATCGGAGGACTTCTCATCACTACTACCTGAAGCCCTGCAAGCCGGTTTTGATATTGCAGAGAATCTGCGGTGTGAAGACCCGGAGTATAAACGTCTGACAATGATTTTCCCTCTCCTGCTCGACTGTCCAGAGTGGATCGCTGTGGGCTGCTCACTTGCAGCTATCAAAAAAACTTTCTGGCATGCTATAGAAAATTTGGAACCTCTTTCGCCAGGTCAAAAATTGCGGTTAGACGATAAACATGTTGTAGAATACATAAAGGAGGAGAAGTTTGATGGAACCCAGTTCTTATGGATGAAGATGAGCGCAAAAGGCAAAGCAGGTCAAAGACCTGAAAATACTACCAAGGCATTTCCTATTGGTGACCGGTTGCGTTTTCAAGCAACAGATACTAAAATGCCATTGACGCCAATAGAAAAGATGCATTTCCAACCACCTGTCCATCCTCTTGATAAGCTTCTTGGCATACCCTCTTTTGGCAACCGCTCTATTTTTACTAACGAAGTAGTCCTCGTCTCCCGGTTGACAAGAGTGCGCCAATTTGCTGAAAAAACCCGCATCGTCAATCCTGCATCTCCAGAGGACTCAGTTTCATTGCGCGATTTATTCCAGTGGGGTAGCATTACGGTAGAAGGTGAACTTAAACGGTGGAGGCATCAACAAATCGCCGCAGAACCTGTCATTGGAGTTGCTCCCAATCTCACCACGCTTTGGGAATACCTTTCCAACCGTCAATCATCAGATGTGCTGATCATTCTTGACGGTAATCTTCCATTTGCCAATGATCTTCAGGCACTTGATGAAATCGTTGATGAAGGATATCCCGTTCTTGCTCTGATGGAAAATCGGCATATAGACCATCTCAAATATCTTGAGGATCGAGGGTTTGAGACCTGGGTCTGGTCAGAGCACGACCTGCAACAGTTTGCGCTTGCCGAAAGCATTGATGTATCCAATCAACAGATACCTTTCCGTCATTTTCGTCGCACAGTCCAGAATTACAATGTCCGGCAAATTGAGGAAACGATATGTGAACGCTCAGAGTTGGATATTGCAGCAGAGAAGTTACAGATATTCTCAAACCAGTGTCATTCAGATAATCTCGAACACAGAAGTATTGAACGCAGATTTTACTATTGCCTGCTCAATCTTTCTCGATTACTGCGTCCGTTTGGCGTTGAGGATGATGTTGTCAGGGATAAGGCTCTGGAAAATCTTATTGAACAAATACAGTTGGACGTTAAAAATAAGGCGATATGGTTGGAAAAAGATGCTGTAGATACAGCCCATGAATTTGTAAATAAAATCAAGACTCTTATAGAAAATCCGAATAGTATTTCAGGCAAAATAACAGAACTTGAAAAGATACTTCAGAATAAGACTGAAAAAAATCAAAGTGCTATTGTTCTCGCGGATGCCTCTGAGGTGTCAATTACGAAGAGATATTGGGAGGACATTGTTTCCAGAAGGAAACAAAAAGGTATTCACTTTGTTACTCCATCTGAACTTGACTTTGAGCAGGGTTATGACGATCTCATCGTGTGTGGATGGCTCGGGACAGAACGGATGAGAAAGTTGTTTGATTACTGTATTGCTCCGTCTATCACAGTCCTTATGTATCCTTTTGAACAGGAATGGTTCCGCTCGGCAGTAAGTAGATGGCGCAGACAAAAGGAAAAGCTAAGGAAAGCCGAACTTACTCAACCCCAGAAAGCAAAGATTCTTCAGACACAACCAGAAAATCTTTCGGATATACGAAAGTTTAAAGAGGAAAAACCGCCTGATCCATCTCCTGAAACAGATTTTGACATAGTTGATTTTGAACTTCGTCTGCGCACTTATAGGCGTGACCTCTATGCCAGACCGTCTGCTCCAGGTGAGACTACGACAAAGGCACGTTTTGTAGATTTTTCCCAAGACATGTATGCCTACTTGCGCCCAAATTATAAAGTGTCTGTGGTTACCGATTTTATTGATGGTCATGCTGACGAATCAGCAGGTATTCCTTCCAAGGACGTCTCTCAATTAAAAGTCGGTGATTATGTAATTTTCCGGGAGGGTTCGGACAGTGATCTTTTACGGGCTATTGCGGACATAGGGCTTGCTGGGGCAGGTAAAAATGAGCATCGAGAGGTAGCCGGTTTATGGAAGCAAGCACTCAGGCGATTCGTATGTGAGCATTCGGATGGTTTTGACGGAGCTTTGATAGAGTTATGGGATGAGGGGCTTAAACCCACTGAAATTACTATCCGAAGTTGGCTGAATGACGAACACCGCATCGGTCCTCGCAATGAGCAGGACATCGAAATTATTGCTCGCGTGAGCGGCGATCAAGAACTTCAGGAACAACTTGACTATGTTCGACGAGCAATCAAGGAAGTTCGTGGTGCCCATCTCCAGGCAGCCAATTTTCTTGCTCAAAAGCTCATCGCCCAAGTTCCTTCACTGTTAAAGCAAGGTCTTGTCGAATCTCACACTATTGAAATTGAAGATATCGGGCAGGCTTTCGTAGTCTGTGTTGAAGATATTGACGAGGAGGAGATAAAGGTTCCTCTTACTGAAGTCAATCGTCTGTTCAGGGATGAGTTCTAATGGCTCGAATGATCCCCCCCTATTATCCAGAAGAGATCAAAAGCACCGGGGAGAAGCAGTTCTTTGATCTATTGCGACATGATCCTGCAACGGCTGATTGGGTTTGCCTGCATTCTCTCAGTCTTGCAAGGCATGTGAAGCGAGTCTATGGCGAGATTGACTTTGTGGTACTCATTCCAAATGAAGGAATTTTCTGTCTGGAAATCAAATCCGGCAGGGTCGCTCGTCAAGAAGGCGTCTGGAATTATACCAACAAATACGGCGACGTGTCAACGAGCACTGTTGGTCCATTCAGGCAGGCCAGGGATGGCATGTTTTCCCTGCTTGAGGCTGTTCGAAAACACTTTGGTCGGCAACATCGTTTTACCAGACTCCTGTATGGTTTTGGTCTCGTGTTCCCACATATCTCCTTTGCTCAAGATGATCCAGAGATTGAATCCTGGCAGGTCTATGACAGGGATTCTCGCCGCCAACCAGTAAGCAGATATATTCTCAATCTTTCCATAAATACCCGTCGCAATGTGCAATCCCAGCCCTGGTATGATGAACAGGGATCTCGTCCTTCGCTGTCAGACATCCGGGAACTTGTGGATTTTCTGCGAGGTAATTTTGAGCAAATCGTCAAACCTTCTGATGTGTTAATTGAGACAGAGGAACAGATCCTGCGGCTGACTGAGGAGCAATATCGCTGCCTTGATCAGCTTCAGGATAATCCGCGATGTTTGTTCGATGGTGGTGCCGGGACTGGAAAAACGCTACTTGCTCTTGAATTTGCCCGCCGTGAAGCATCTTCAGGTAGAAAAGTCTTGCTAATTTGTTTTAATAAGTTGTTAGGACAATGGCTTGCTTTAGAGAAAGGGAACACACTTCCCCACTCCATTGAAATTGACTCTTTCCACCATTTTCTTGATCGCTTAATTGCTGCTTCAAGTGTTAGCAATGAGTTTCGCAAAATAAAACAAACAGAAGATCAAAATTATCTTTTTGGCGAACTATATCCGCTATTTGCGCTTGATGCCCTATCAGAAAATGTGACTGAATCGTATGATACGCTTATCATTGATGAAGGTCAGGATCTTATTCGTTCCGAATATCTGGATGTTTTTGATGGGCTACTCAAAGGGGGGCTTGCCGGTGGCACATGGGCAATTTTCTGCGACTTCCATCACCAGACGATCTACGGAGATACCGATGAAAATACAATGCTTTGTGAGCTTGGACAGCGCACGGCTCAATATACACGATTTCGTCTGCTTACCAATTGTCGAAACACACGTCCAATAGGGGAAGAAGTCTCGTTCATTTCGGGATTTGACATACCGCCGTTTTTACCTGCCAGTATAGAAGGGATGCCTGTAGATTACAGATTCTACAGTGATGACGCTGATCAATGTAAACAGATAGACGAAATTATCAACCAACTTCGTGCTGATGGTATCAAAAGCGAGACCATAACCATTCTATCCCCAGCGACATTTGAGCACTCATGTCTTGCAGCAGGCGATCATATATCTTTCAAAATAGCAGACCTTACCAGATCAGGGTTACAGAAACGACTTCGGAATGTTATCAGATTTTCAACAATTCACTCATTCAAGGGACTTGAGAGTTCTGTTATTATTATTACTGATATTAAACAGGTGCTCAATGACCGTAACCGGGCACTGCTGTATGTGGGAATGTCTCGCGCTAAATACAGGTTATCAGTTTTGATCTCTGATTCTGCGCGAGGAGAGTACCAGGAAGCGATTCGCAGGAGCATTCAGAAAGGAACAGAATGAGAGACCAGATTATAGATTTTTTGCGTGCTGAACTGATCGGTCCAGATCCTATTCCGCCAGATGTCCAGGACAATGGTGAAGAAATCCTTATCACCGATCCGCCCCGGCTACGTTATGGAGCAGGTGTGCTTTTCCCACAGGGTGTGTCTGCTGAAAAATCCGAGGATGTAGAAAGTGCAGAAACGACCGGAGTAGAAGTAGAAATAGAAACAGAAGAAACGGACATTGATGTTAAGGAGGACCGTGGGGGACGCGAAATCATTGAGGACCAGAGTGCTGAAGAAATTACTTCGTTGACCAATTCTTATCTGCCTTCTGCAATCGGTTTCAGTTGTCTGACTACCTTACCAGAAGCGGGTTTTCTCGTTGAGGTCAAAGCCGGAATCTATCATGAAGAACCCCGGGAATATATAACGAAAAGTGGTGAAACGAGAAAAGGTCGCCAGTACCTTCGGACACCGCTTGAATGTGTCCTTGAAGTTCCTTCTTCTGAGCTGGATGGCAAGGGCATTCAAATGTGGCCCGGGAGTGTAAAAAATAAAAAAGGTGAAGACGTAAATCTTCAAGTTCGGATTCTCAGCAGGCCCCGGCAGCCAGGAGAGGATGGAAGATCCCGGCGACTTTTGACTGTCGCGCTAATCAACCGCCACGAATCAACGACAGGTCAGGCTGATAACAAAAAATGCTTTTTTCAGGTTGAACTCAGGTTGCGGGCTGCTGACCAGAGTGCTCCGTTTCTTGAATATCCCGATAAAGAAGGCGAATCTCTGGACAAGGAAGAGGAATCATTGAGGCTTCTGTATCGTCATCGTAAGACGTATGCCGTGGGGCATGGTTGTGCTGCCGATTGGAACGAGGTAGATGAAGACCGTGCTGATATGATTCAGTCGGATATTATTCCGAGCTACGAGATCAAACCTATTGTTCCAACAAGTTTTCCAGACCTTGATCTTAAAATGTATGATCTGAGCACACTGGGCGACGAAGCAGCTATAGATCCTGTTCTTAATTCTCTATGCGATAAATACGAAGAGTGGATAGAGCAACAACAAGTCACTATGGATGGTCCAGACTTTCCACAGGAATTTCAAAAGGCTGCATTGCGCCATCTTAACAAGTGTCGGGAATGCTTACGCCGTATGCGCTCTGGTCTGGATCTGCTTAAGACCGATTCTATAGTTATGCGTGCTTTTCGGCTGGCCAACCATGCGATGTTGCTTCAGCAATTGCATTATGATCTTTCTCCGCGAACTTGGAAAGATATAAGTCAAAAGAAAATCGATCCTGTAACATGGCCTGATCCGGCTAATCCACGGTGTGGTCTGGGTTCTTGGTATCCTTTTCAGATTGCGTTTATTCTCATGAATCTTCGTTCAATTGCGATACTTGATGATGAACGCGATATTGTAGATCTGATCTGGTTTCCTACAGGTGGAGGTAAAACAGAAGCGTATCTCGGACTCACCGCATTTACCATTTTCTTTCGACGTCTTATTGATCTTGATGATGCGGGCACAGCGGTGTTGATGCGCTACACTTTGCGGCTATTGACAACGCAACAATTCCAGCGTTCAGCATCGCTGATCTGTGCCTGTGAAATCATCAGACGTAGATCTCCGGACCTTGGATCGGATCCTATCACTATCGGTCTTTGGGTAGGAGGAAGTCTCACGCCCAATAAGCGGAGTGATGCAGTCACTGCCTTGACTCGCCTCAGTCAAGGCAAAACACGCGAAAATCCATTTATCGTTCTTCAATGTCCCTGGTGTAGTGCTCAGATGGGACCTGTAAGTACAGGGAATCGAGTCAGGATTTTTGGGTATGAAAAAAGGCTACGTCCATCAACAGTGAAATTTAGATGTCATGATTCAGCCTGTGACTTTAGTAGGGAACTGCCATTGAAGGTTATTGACGAGGAAATCTATGAATCTCCACCAACGCTACTTATTGGAACCGTTGACAAATTTGCCCTATTGCCCTGGTTTCCAGATGCACGTAAACTCTTTGGTATTAGAGACGGAGATAATGTTTCGCCACCAAACCTGGTTATTCAGGATGAGTTGCATCTGATCTCCGGCCCATTGGGTTCAATGGTGGGTCATTATGAAACGGTCATTGACGAACTCTGTTCACATATAAAAGAAGACCGTAAAATCAGGCCAAAAATTATTGCATCGACAGCAACCATTTCTCGTGCTGAAGAACAGGTTCAGTCTCTGTATGCCCGGAACGTTTTCCTTTTTCCCCCTCAGTGTTTGCAGGCCGGTGATTCGTTTTTTGCTGAGGAAGACAACTGTTCGCCGGGTAGATTGTATGCTGGTGTTCATGCATCTGCGTTGCCATCGCATGTTACGGCACAAGTGCGGGTAATTGCAGCCCTGCTACAGGCCACGCGCTCGGCTCGGGTATCCAATGAAAGTGATCGAGATTCATACTGGACTTTGATTGATTACTTCAATAGTTTGCGCGAACTTGGACATGCGGCTACACTTATTCGTGCTGACATCCGTGAATATCTGAATGCGATGTGGAATCGCAAGAAGATTGAAAAGACGAGTACTTTTGATGAACGAAGGTTTATTAACCAGGTACTCGAATTAACCAGCCGTGTTTCCAGTACTGATATTCCTGAATCACTTCAGAAGCTGGAACACAAGTACTCTTCACAGGATCAACCTGTGGACATTTGTCTCGCAACCAATATGATCTCTGTAGGTATTGACGTTTCCCGCCTTGGTCTAATGGCAGTAGTTGGACAGCCCAAAACCACGTCTGAATATATTCAGGCCACCAGCCGGGTAGGACGCAGACATCCTGGGCTGGTTATTTCCATCTACAACACGGGCAAACCCCGTGATCGGTCACATTATGAACACTTTCGGTCATTTCATGCGAGTATTTATCGCCATGTTGAACCAACGAGTGTGACGCCGTTTGCTGCTCCTGTTAGAGAGCGTGCGCTCCGTGCTCTTCTGGTCGCACTCGTCCGATACTGGGGTCATTCTGATAATAGGGAGCGTCCTCAACCGTTTCCCGATGCCGACTTAATAGCGAATATCCGTTCAGTTATTGAGGAACGGGTTAAGGGCATAGATTCTGGTGAACAAGATCTGACTCTGAAGTATTTTGATGAACAGGTTGATCATTGGAGGCGTGTTCTTCCCCCGGAATATGGCGGTTTTGGTCCACCGGGGTCCAATATACCGCTTATGTATCCAGCGGGGTCTGAGCCGTTGGAAGACTGGGTCAGACGGTCATGGCCTACTCCATCTTCCATGCGGAATGTAGATGCCAGTTGTGAAGCAGAAACCATCCATCAATATCCTGAGCCTGACGAGGTAGATTAATATGAAACCGATACGACGCTCCCAACTCATTTCCCCCTGGGGGATTGGTAGCATGATTGACTTTCCCGGTGACGAATCTTTGATGGTTTGTGGTCTTGATGCTTGGCCATTCGCAAAAGAAGAATGCCCGATAGATTTCAAATTTGAAGAGGAACGTCTTCAGGCACGATTGCGAGTCAACCATTTTCGGTTGCCACCTGATTATCGAATACCTGCACCGGGAGTGCAACATCCGAACCTGAAAATTCCTTTTGTCCGGTTTCCTCAATGGTATTATTGTCCTCGATGCGGCAACATGCAGGAACTCTCTCCCTTTAGTGGTCCGCAGAAGTGCAATGCTCCGAACTACGCTGAAGGTCTTAACTGCGTTTCCCTCAATCAGTGGAGACGACCAGGATTGGTACCTGTTCGTTTTATGGCGGTTTGTGATCAGGGTCATATACAGGATTTTCCTTTTATGGAGTGGGTCCATCGCAACGATAACTGTGCGCCTGATTGCAAGTTGCGCTTACGTGCAGGAAGAAGTGCAGCAGGACTCTCCGGAATCACTATCCAGTGCTCCTGTGGTAAATATAGATCAATGGCCGGTGCTTTTAGTGAAGAGGCATTGGATAATGTGAATGTGTCCTGTGGAGGATTACGTCCCTGGCTTGGTGACATGACGCCAAAGTCAACAAAGTGCGGCAACAGTCTCCGAGTATTACAGCGTGGTGCTTCGAACGTTTACTTCGCCCATGTAGCAAGTTCGATTTATCTACCACTGTGGGCAGAAAGTACATCCCGGGGGGTTGTTGAACTTGTGGAAGATACCGATATATGGCAGAACCTTTCACGTGCTCTGGTTAATGGTCGCATTGATCTGGAACGCTGCAAAGGAATTTGTGAGTTCAATCCCAAATGCAAAGGCATTGATCCTGAGGAATTATGTGAAGCGGCACAACGGCGCCTTGATGATTTGGAACAGGTTACCAAGGCTGATGGGCAAACAGAAGAAAAATATCGGCAAGCTGAATATGAGGCAATGACAACAGCTCGGGGTGCTGACCAAACAGAGCTCTACATTGTCCCAAGAGATCGGGCTGAATATGGTCCTCCTGTTCAAGACTATTTTGAGAATATCATGCTGGTACGCAAATTACGGGAAACGCGGGCCTTTTACGGATTCTCACGATATTTGCCTAATGAAAAGAGAAAATTCGAAGAATATATTGAAGATCTACGCCTTGATAATACAATAAACTGGCTCCCCGCTATCAAAGTTCGAGGCGAAGGTATATTTCTCAAGCCGGATGAGAAAAGATTAGCGACTTGGGAGCAGAAGCCTGATGTTATTGAGCGATTCGACAGACTGCGGAATGAATACAACCGGGTTCGAGAAGGTCGTGGCCAGAGCAAAAGGCCGTTCTCCCCTAAATTCGTCCTGATTCACACGATGGCGCATCTGTTGATCAATCAGCTTTGTTTTGAGTGTGGCTATGGTAGTGCATCGCTTCGTGAACGTATCTACTGTGATGAAGAAGATCGTTCCTATCCGATGAGCGGTGTACTGATTTACACAGCATCTGGAGACTCTGAAGGGACATTGGGCGGTCTTGTAAGACAAGGTGAACAAGGAAGGCTTGAACGAGTTTTAATCCGCGCTCTTCGGACCGCGCTCTGGTGTTCGTCCGATCCAACCTGTGTAGAGAGTAGTGGTCAGGGTCCTGATTCGTGCAATTTGGCTGCCTGTCATGCCTGTGCTCTCTTGCCTGAAACCTCATGTGAGGAAGGCAACCGATTACTGGATCGCGTGCTGGTTGTGGGTTCTCCACAAAAACCGGAACTCGGTTTCTTCAACGACTATCTTCAGAGTTTACAGTACGCTAAGTAATGTGAGACTTTAAATAGCACAACGCCAGTAGTGTGTAAGGTTGCGTTCTTTCTTTAATTCCGCTGGATTGCGGCTAAAACCATGCCGCAATGACAATCCAATTCGATATTAACAGGATTCTATCATGTCTGAACATATTACAATTTTGGGTGGGGGTAATACGGCGTTTGCTGCGGCTGCGAATCTGACTTTGAAGGGGTTTGGGGTTACGCTTTGCGAATTGCCGGAGTTTGGGGAGATGCTCGATCCCGTGCGCGATAGTGGGGTGATTCATCTGGTAGGTGTGGAGGAGACGGGGGCGGCGAGGGTTCACACTTTGACCACGGATATTGAGGCGGCTTTGAATGCTTCGGATCTGATTCTGGTGATTGTGCCGGCGTATGCACATAAGCCTTTTGCGCTGGCGTGTGCGCCCTATCTGGGACCCGAGCATACGGTTGTGCTGATGCCGGGTACGCTGGGTACGCTGGAGTGGGCGACGCTGCTGAGAGAACGAGGTGTGGCAGGTGTCGCGCTTGCCGAGGTGGATACCGCGCCTTATGTGTGTCGGAAGACTGCGCCGGATACAGCGACGATTTGGGGTACTGTGACGGGGTTGGGGTTGGGAGTTTTGCCGGCGAGTGATACAGAGCGGGTGCGCGAGCGTTTATCGCCTTTTTTTCCGGGGATTCAGTCGTATCCAACGGCGATGGCGTGCGGTTTGTCCGCGATGAATCCGGTTGTGCATCCCGCGGGTGTGTTGATGAATGCGGGGCGGATTGAGTATTCTCACGGGGAGTTCTATTTTTACGAGGAGGGGGTTTCCCCATCTGTGGCGAAGACGATTATGGCTGTGGATGCAGAGCGCAGAGCGATTGCTAAGGCTTTGGGGTATGATCTGGTGGCGGCTGATGAGGCGTTTTATCGCGCGGGTTTTGGTCCGAAGGGCGATTTGTGGGCGGCGATTAATGGCAGCCGGATGCTGACGCAACTCAAGGCGCCGGGGTCGCTGGAGAGCCGATGGCTCACGGAGGATATTCCCTACGGTCTTTCAGCCTGGCACGATGTGGGCGCGCAATACGGGGTGGAGGCGCCTTTGATGCGCGGGCTGGTGGATATTGCGTCTGTGGTGATGGGGTTTGATGGATGGACTTCAGGGCGCAGCGTGCGCGAGTTGGGGATTGAGGGGATGGGGTTGGAGGATTTGAATGCGTTTTTGGAGGTCGGTTACTCCACATCGTAAACACAACGAAAACCGATGGATCCACTGGTCGTGCGTGGGAAAAAGCGGCGTCTTATTGTTGAACGCATGTCCTGAGGAAGCGGCGACGTAGCCCCGCCTCGCACTACCCGGTGAGTACCCGTTTCAGGGCCTGAAGGATTTCTCTCAGGACTGGCGGCATAATAATTTGGATCGTACCAATCCCAGACCCACTCTGCCACATTGCCACCCATATCGCGTACACCATAAGGACTCACATCGACCTCATGCGCACCCACAGCAGCTGTTGGTCCTTCAGTACTCCAATCCACTAATAGAGATGTGTCAAGGGGGTCATTGGACCAGGGAAAATGCTGCCCACTTTCACCGCGTGCTGCTTTTTCCCATTCCGCCTCAGTGGGCAAGCGCCCGCCGATGAGTTCACAATATGCTTTTGCGCCGTACCAGGAAACTTCCGTCATCGGATGATCGGATTTGGTCGAGTCGAGCACGACAAGCCCATTTAGAGTAAATCCGATTTGTATGTCGCGATCATCGAGGTCAACCAACGCGTTGCCTTCTGCATCTTCCAGTTTTTCCGTGAGGCGCAGATAGAACGCGTACTGTTCATTGGTCACTTCGTATGTATCAATGCGATACGCGTTTAAAAAAACAGTGTGGGATGGTTGCTCGGAGTCAGACCATGAATTGGATCCCATGACGAATGCGCCGGCGGGAATGAGTACTGTTTTGTCGAGATCATAAGTCAGCCCTTGCTCGTAAGGGTCATTTACACTGTCGATTCCACAGCCGTAAAATGCGATCAGAATGCAAAATAAAAAACGCCAGTAGATCATAAGTTATCGTGCCTGTGCGTTAAAAATACACAAAACAGAAGTGTTTGACGATCCCCGGCGTTTTTAATGTAGAGCAGAATGCTGAATGCTGCAAGAGAATTGCGTGGGTTACTTTCATTCAATCAATTCTTTCACATTGTGAACGCGAATATCGATTTTGGGCCAATGGGTATTTAGAATTTCGGTAATGTGATCCCTGGGGCCGAGGAAGATCATGAGCATATTCTCCGGCACAAAGTATTTTTCGAGAAAGGCGCGCACTTCATCATCGGTGACGGCATCAAATCCGCCTTTGCGGATTTGTGTATTGTGAATGGCTCTGCTTGCTTCCTGGTTGAGGCTTTGCTGCGGTGTTTCGTCGTGGACAAAAGACTCATTGATCGTTTCGCGCTGTTCTTTGAGTGTTTCCCAAAAGCGAGGGTTGTCGGGCAGGTTTTGGATAAAGTCGGACATTTTTGTGATCAATTCTTCGCTATTATGGAGTTGGGGATCGGCGTAAATTTCGAGATATCGGACATTTTGTTCGGATAGATACCTGACATAAGTCGTATAGATTAATTTCAATTCTTCTCTGAAATATTCATAGAGCAACCTGGACTCAGGCGATTGACCAAGCGTGTCCGATAACAGGTTTGGAATATAATTTTCTTCACCTATGTGACCGCAGGGGATTACCCAATAGCAGAATACATTTTTTAAGTGTGAATAACCCTCATAAATAAAAGCAGCAGGACCAACTTTGACATTTGTTGATGGGAAATTCAATGAATGTACAAAGCCGCCCGCCTGCCAGTGCATCTTCCTTTCTTCTGTGAGGGGACGAAGTAAGTCCGCAATTTCAGAGGAATCGCGGTCTGAGATGACTTTAAAGAATACCACGTCTGTTTTCTGGAGCCGATCCGCGTATTGTCTGACGTCGTCCAACGAGAGATCATTCAGCGTTTTTAATGAGCGTATTTTCAGGATGTCAAAGGTCTGTGACAGTGCCAGGTTTCTCATTAGTGTATAGAGATAGGTTCCGCTTTTGACCCCATCTTTGTAATCGGCACTTAGTTGTGATTTTACATATTTCAGATCATACTCTGTAAACGCGAGGTTATATATCAGATCGCGGACTATTTCTATTGTTTTGCCGATATTCTCGGATAAGCCGTAAATGGAGATGGTCTGGTATTCGGTGTAGGTCGCGACACTCAGACTGATGCCCAATGCTTCGAGTTGATCCGAATACCCCTGTTTTTTGGCTGTCTCCCGAATCAATTTTGAGACTGTTTGTGCACGGCCAATCTGCGAAGGGCCGTCCACACCGCTTCCCGCACCGAGAAAGACAATCTCGATTCTGGTGAGGGGGGCGCGTTTGTCGATGCGATAAAAGATGTGGTGGTTGGGAATTTCGGCAAACGCAGATAGGCTGCCAAATAGGACAAAACTAAATATCGGGATTAAAAATCGCATCATTGAGTATCACCTTTGGAGAAATGATCGTCTCGGTCTTGCTCCGCCATTTTTTTATTCCCCATACAAATAGCGCGACAACACCGCCCAACAGCGTTAGAAAACCGACCAATGCCAATACTATACCTGAATAGTATCCAAAGGTTCGGGGCTTTCGCGGGGGCGGTTCTTTTTTTTCTATTTCTGTGAGGGAGTGGGTGATTGAATTGTCATCTTTCAGATATTCGTCGATGATGCGTGGAATATCTTCTGCGCGGATGGATTTAAGGTCTTGTATCAATTTGGGATAGAGGAGGGGATCATCGGCGTGGGCAAATGCGCTGCCAAATGCTGTCGCCATGCGCGATCGGTTGTAAAATGCGGAATATAGGCTGGACAACTTCTGGTTTCGGGCGGCATTGAGTTCTGCATCAGAAATGGTTTTCAGATTCGCCAATGCCACATAGATCATGTCCTGGATCGTATTTCGGGATGTATTATGGGGCAGTTCTGCATAGCAAGTCATCAAGCCGAATCCCTTATAGCTGCCTACTGAGACGCTGAAAGATTTTGCGAGCCGAGAATCGACGAGAGATGCGCGCAGGGAATTTGAGGGCTTTTCCAATAGACGTTCTACAATGAGCAGACCCGCATGGTCGCGATGGCCTAAATTGGGGGTGTACCAGCCCTTCCTGAATATGGTAAAGTTGAGATTGTTCGATGAGCGTTTTAATCTTTTTCCAAGTACGTCATGATCGGGGGTGGGGGTGCGTACAATTTGACCGGCGCTATATCATTGCCATAAGCCTCGTCGAGTTTGGTGAGGACATGGTCGATATCCACATCGCCGATGATAACGATGAGTCTTTTTTGCTCGCGCAGGAAATTTTCGTAGTAATCTTTCAAGCCAACGGGTTCGAGTTGTTTAATAAATGTCTCCGTGCCAAGGCCATTAAAATTTTTCTTTCCATAGATTAAACTGTAAAAATAATTCGAAGATCGGCGTGTTGCTCGTGCCAGTCTTTGGCTTCTTTCTGTCAGTACGATCTTTTTTTCTTTTTCGACGACTTCTTCATCGATTATTGTATCGTAATATATGTTGCGGTCTATCTCGACGGCGAGATCAAATTTGTCTTTTGGAAATCTGAGTGTAAAACGCGTAAAATGATAATACGTCGCGGCGTGACTTTGCCCGCCATTGTCGGCGATAATTTGTTTGAGTTCGCCCGGTTTATAGCTTCCTCTGTCTATCATAATATGCTCTAAAAAGTGGAGCCGTCCTTGTTCGCCTTCGGCTTCATCTGCAAAACCCGCGCAATAGAAGGTCTGGTATTCAAAGGACGGGATAATGCGATCGACGACGATGACGGCGTCGAGCCTGGGGTTGATGGTGTAGTGCTGTGCGACGAGTGTTTCAGATAATGTTGCTGTGCCGATAAGTTCGTAGGCCGTGCAGGTACACGGCAAGAGGCATACGAGAATAGCGATGTGCGCGTAGGGCTTCATATTGGATATTTGCGATGAAGGTAGGCGCGACCAGGCCGGTCGCGCCTATTTGTTATTGCATCGCGTGTTAGAGTTTTTCAATGTCTATGTTGCGGAACCAGATCTGGTTGCCGTGGTCTTGAAGGCCGATGTACCCGGCTTCGGTCATTTCGCAGTATGGACGGTTGAATTTGTTGCGGGTGCCGTCCGGGTTCTGGTTCGGCGTGGTCCAGCGGTTGAGGTCCATGTCGGTGATTTGCTCGCCGTTTAAGGTGACGCGGATGATGTTGTCCATGGCGTAGAGGATCATGTGATTCCATTCGCCCGCGGGTTTGCAGGTGTTGTGCGTAGGGGCTTGTAAATCATAGACTGCGCCGCAGCATTTGGTGGTTGCGGGTTCGTGGCCATACGTGTCCAGGATTTGGATTTCAATGCCGGTTTGCACGGGGTTGTCCAGATCGGTCCAGCGGAAGAAGACGCCGCTGTTGGTTCTGGGAGGATGTTTGAATTCGAGCGAGAGTTCAAAGTTTTTGAACTGGTCTTCTGTGTAATACAGGTATTTCCCTTGTTCTGCGGTGCAGAAGAGGCAGCCGTGATCTACAATCCAGCCGTCGGGATTGCCGGTGGCTGCCCAGCCGTTGAGGGTTTTGCCGTCAAAGAGTTGCATGTAGCCTCCTTTTAGTTTGTGATTGCGACGGGTTCTGTGAGACATTCGCCGCGCATGGCGCGCGAGCGGTCGTAATAAGTCCACAGGTCTTCGAGTTCAAATTCCGCTTCGATGTCTTCTACGGAGATGTCTTCCATGAGGGATTCGAGTACGAATGTGGCTTCGGGGCGCATGATGTGGATGCGGACGCCTGCGCCATAGGTGCTGTGGATGTCGCCGAGTTTGTTCTGGTTGAAGTCGAGGTGGTACGCTCTGGTGTCTGCGTTGATTTCGGCAAATGCAAAGGGCGGGAGTTTGCCTTGTTCTACGAGGGGTTCACTATATCCCTGCCACGCGAGGCGGTGGCCGCACATGTCGGTGATGGAGCTTTCCTGGGATTGGCTGACGATGAGAAAGACGCCGTAATCGCGTGCCCATGCGGCGTGTCGCATGCCGCCGTTGAACATGCTGGGGAAGAAGACCATGCGCGCACCCGAGCGGGCGAGCATCATGGCAACTTCGGGAAATTTGAGGTCAAAGCAGATGCACATGCCCACGCGACCACAGTCTGTGGCATAAGAGTTGGCCTGTGTGCCGGGCAGGGTGCCGCGTTCCATTTCGTTGACGGTGGGTTGCACTTTGTGGTAGCGGCCCATGACGTTTCCATCTCGGCCGATGAGGACGGCGGCGTTGAAGGTCTGGTCTTCCCACAACTCTTGCATGCCGACGATGACATGGGTGCCAATTTCTGCGGCTGCTTTGCCAATGGCTTCGGTTGTGGGACCGGGTATGGGTTCGCCCATCCAGGCATCGCTGTCTTGCGGACAGCCGAGTTCTCGGGCGACTTCGGTGAAGCACACAAAGTCGGGGCAATAAGGGGCTGTTTCTTCGAGGTGGCGCACCATGTGTTCTACATTTTGTTCTACGTTTTTGTACCCACCTCTGGGAAATGAGACGCTGAGGAGTCGGACGGATTTCATAATGTTCTCCCTGGTAGCAGTTGGGTGGTTGGGCGGATTTCGTTGATGAACTGGCCTGAGATGCGGCCAGTTGTACACCGCTATTCGCTATCGCTCGCCGTAATAGGTGATCAAGCACTGGTCCATGACCCAGGATGCACGGGCACCGGTTTCTCCGGTGGATACGCATTTGCCTTCGCCGCGCAGTTCGTTGACGATGGTTTGTATCAGGGGTTGCTGGACGTGTGGGGGATTGGGTGCGGAGATGTGTTCTTCTGTGCCATTGCGTTTGAGGATGATGTCGGTGTCTGCGAAGACGGGGGTCTGGATTTCGCCTTCGGATCCCGTAAATGTGATGCGGTTGTCGGAGTGGTCGGCGTGGAAGTTCCAGATGCCTGTTCCTGCGACGCCGCTTTCAAATTCAAATGCGGCGGTTGTTACGTCTTCGGCTTCGTACGTTCCGCCGGTGTTGAGCGCGTAGCCGCTGGCGCGGGTGATGGGGCTGACGAGGAAGTCGAGGATGTCGATGCCGTGTGATGCGAGGTCGAGGAATTTGCCCGCGCCGGCGATGGATGGGTCGAATCGCCAGTTGTTGGGGTTTGTGTCGAGTTTGCCGTATTGGACGATGTGTACAGATGTGAGGGTTCCTATCGCGCCTTCGCGGAGGAGTTCGCGGACTTTTAGAAAGCGCGGGAGTCCGCGGCGGTAATAGGCGACGAAGAGGGGGAGGTTTTTGGCTTTGAAGGTTTCGACCATTTGTACGCATTCGCGGTGGTTTATGGCCATGGGTTTTTCGACGTAACAGGGTTTGCCCGCTTCGGCAACTCGCAATGCGTAGTCGCAGTGTGAGGAGGGCGGTGTGGCGATGTACACGGCGTTGACGTCGGGGTGATGGATGACTTCGTCGGCGTTGTTGGTGGATTGGGATATGCCGTGGCGTTTGGCGAAGTCCGCGGCTTTTTCACCGTCCCGGCGCATGACGATGACGAGTTCCGAGTGGTCCGCTTTGTAAAATCCCGGACCACTTTTGACTTCGCATACGTCACCACAACCGATGATGCCCCATTTTACTGTTTGCATTAGAAGGTCCTTTCGATAAAATTCAGTTATTATCCCGATTCATTTATCCCGGTGTCGGCGCGTCTTCTCTCAATAAGCCCTCGGATTTTAGTTCTGCCCAGAGGTCTGAGGGTATGGGGTGCTGATAGTTTTTGATATTTGCATGGATGTATTCGGGTTTGAGAGCGCCGGGGATGATGGCGGCGACGCTGGGGTGTGCGAGTGGGAACTGGATGGCTGCTGCCGGGAGCGGTACGTTGTGCGCCTGGCAGATTGTTTCTATTTTGCGAGTTTTTTCTATGATTTCTGAGGTTGCGGTGTCGTAAGCGTATAATGCGCCTTCCACTGGTCCTGTGGCGAGGATGCCCGAGGCAAATACGGATCCGATGACGATGTCGGCGCCGTGTTCGGCGCATTTTGGAAATTCTTCGTCCAGGGGATCCTGGTCCAGGAGGGTATAGGGCATGGCGACGATGAAGAAGTCGATATCGATCATGTCCAGGAATCGGGGGATGAGTCCCAGCATGTTGAGTCCCACGCCAATGCCTTTGATTTGTCCGCTTGAGCGCAGTTCGTCAAGGGCGCGCCAGCCGCTTGTGTAGATTTGGGCGAGGGTGGCGGTTACCATGTCTTCGGAGGTGTGAAAGAAGTAGTCGGGGTCGTGTATGAGGAGGAGTTCTACGGCGTGTAAGCTCAGTCGCTGGAGGCTGTCTTCATAAGATCGCATGATGCCGTCATAGCTGTAGTCAAAGGCGTATTCAAAGGGCAAGCCGCCGATCCACATGTCTTTGTCAAATGTTTTGAGGTCGCGCGTGGCTTTTAATACGCGTCCGACTTTGGTGGAGATGGCAAATTCTTCTCTGTTTTGTTGTCGCAAGAAATGTCCGAAGCGATGCTCGCTTTTGCCATAGCCGTAAAAGGGGGCGGTGTCGAAATATCGAATGCCCGCATCCCATGCGGCTTGTAAGGTGTCTTGCGCCTGTGTTTCGCTTACGAGTTCGAATAGATCACCTATGGGTGCGCCGCCCATGCCCATTTCGGTTACTTCGAGGCCTGTTTGGCCAACGGTTCGCTTTTTGATTGTGTTCATGAAATTTCTCCTGAGCTTACACTGTAGGTAATGGCGCGTCGTCGTCCGTTTCATGTTGCCAGAGGCGAATTTTTGCCGCCATTTTGCGTATGCGGTCTCTGTGTACAGGTTCGTCGAACAGGTTTGTGAGTTCATGGGGGTCGCTGTTCAGGTCGAATAATTCGCATTGGTCGCCCGCGCACAGGTTGAGTTTCCATCGGTCGGCTGTTACGATTGCGCGCCAGGGGAGGGTGGCGATTAAGTTGATTTGCGGTGAGCCGAGGTTGCGATCTCCCAGTCCGTTCCACTGGATGAAGACGTCGTTATTGTCGAGTGTTTCCCTGCCTTCGAGGACGGGTACGCGGCTGGTGCCTTGCAGGTGATCGGGCACGGGTTGTCCCATGAGGTCTAATAAGGTGGGGACGAGATCGATATGGCCGATGTTGCCGGGGATCATTCGGTGTTCGCGCCCGAGATGGGGTATCCGCATCATGAGGGGGACTTTGGCAGAGGGTTCGTAGAATGCGCGTTTTTCCCGCATGCCCTGGTCGCCTGCCATTTCGCCGTGGTCAGAGCTGAATACGACTATGGTGTTGTCGGCGTGGCCCGATTTTTCAAGGGCGTCCATCAGTCTGCCGAGGGCGCGATCTACGAGTGTGACGGTGCCGTAGTATTCGGCGCGGAATTTTCGGAGTTTTGCTTCTGCAGCGCGTTGTTCTTCGGGGGTTGCATCGGGTTGTATATTGCGTTCTGCCCTCAGTCTGTTAAATAGCGATGCGCCCTTGGGATAGCGCGTGAATGCGGGACCTACGGGCATTTTGTTGGGGTCGTGTACATGTTTCATCGGTCCCGAGACGGGTGGGTGTGGTTCGAAGCAGTGGACCTGTAGCATGAATGGTTTGTCTCGCTCTGCCATCAAAAAGCGGGTGGCTTCGTCACATAGAAAGGATACCATGGAGAGGTGTTCGGGCAAGTCTGCGCGCAATTGTCCGGAGAATACGCGGTGTCCGGCTTCTGTTGTTTTATCTGGTTCGATTCCATTTTCCACCAGGAACTGGTGATAGGGTGTGTCCGGGTGGTCGATGACCCAGGGCAGTTCAGCGACGGGTAGCCATTCGTCAAATCCGTGTTGTCGCGTTGTTTCTTTGCCCAGGTGCCATTTACCGTAGTAGGCTTTGTGGTAATCGTTTGACGTCATTTCTGCGATGGATTTGATTTCTGGATCGAGCAGGATGTTGTTTTTGGTCATTCTGGCGGCGTGTGGATACAGTCCCGTTACGAGGGTTGCGCGCGATGGCGTGCAGACGGGTTGCGCGCAATAGGGGTTTTCGAAGACAAAGCTTTCGTTGGCGAGGGCGTTCATGTTCGATGCCTGGATCCAGTCGTTGCCGTAACACGCCATGGTGTCGGAGCGCTGTTGATCGGTGATGAAGAGCAAAATATTGGGTTGCCGTTGCATGTGAGCCTTTCTATCTTAACGCTGAAGGATGGCAGGAACAATCAAGGGGAAATATCTGTCAAATTGGGTGAAAAACAAGTCGAAAATCACACTATTGAGGAGGAATTTCTATGATTCGTCATATTGTTCGTATGGTTTGTATTCTGGCACTTGTTCCGCTGGGTGTTCAAGCGGATAACTGGCCGCAGTGGCGGGGTCCGCAGCAAGATGGGGCCAGTACGGCTAAGAATTTGCCCGCGTCCTGGAGTTTGGAAGAGAATATTATCTGGAAGGCGGAGTTGCCTTCGTGGAGCGGGAGTACGCCCGTTATCTGGGAAGATCGCATTTTTCTGATGTCGCCGTCGCCTGCACAGAGGCCAGAGGAACGGGAACCGGGAGGATCGGAGATTTATATTTTGTGTTTGTCGAGGATAGACGGGAGTGAACTCTGGCGCTATAAGTTGGATGAGGGCAATGTGCTGCGGCGCAAGCACAATACTACGTCGCCGTCACCCATTACGGATGGGGCGCATGTGTGGGTGGTTACGGGCAATGGGGTTGTGACGTGTCTGGATGTGGATGGAAAGGCGATCTGGTCGCGCGATATTCAAAAGGATTACGGCAGATTTGGCCTGCTTTTCGGGTATGCGTCTTCGCCGATTCTGTACGATGGCAAGCTCATTCTTCAGGTGCTTCACGGGATGCGTACGGATGATCCTTCGTATGTCTTCGCGCTGGATGCCAGTAGTGGGAAGGAGGTCTGGCGCAAGGAGCGTCCGACAGATGCTATTCGAGAGTCTCCCGATTCGTACACGACGCCCACGCTTTTGAATCGCGATGGCAAGACGCAGATTGTTATTACGGGTGGGGATTGTGTGACGGGACACGATCCGGATACGGGGCGTGAGGTCTGGCGGGCAAATGGGTTGAATCCCGGTCGGAGGGGCAATTATCGGATTGTGGCGTCTCCCGTGGTGGTCGGCGATATGATTTATGCGCCGACCCGGCAACGGCCCTTGCTGGCACTGGCGGCTGGTGGCACGGGCGATGTTTCCGACAATGTGGTGTGGAAGTGGGAGGGTGCTGCTGCGCCGGATGTGCCTACGCCGACGAGTGATGGGAAGTATTTTTATATGGTTGATGATCGCGGGCTGGCGATGTGTCTGGACGCAAAGACCGGGGCTGTGGTTTGGGGTCCTGAGCGGACGACGCAGGGTATTGTGAGCGCGTCACCCCATCTGGCTGATGGCAAGTTGTTTTTGCTGAATGAATATGCCGTGACGACTGTTCTGGCCGCGGGTCCAAAATTTGAGGTTTTGGGTACGAATGAACTGGATGGCACGTACACGCTGTCATCGCCCGTGTCATCCGGGTCACAGCTTTTTATTCGGACGGCGACGCATTTGTATTGTATTGGGTATGGTGAGGAGTAAACGGAGTCAGTTCAAAAAGAGAACGCCCCAGCATCGCTGTGCCGGGGCGTTTTTCGCGTCAGGTATGTCCAATGTCCAATTATTCGCAAATTGAATTGGAAAACTTCATGACCGCCGCGCTCGTGGAAGGCAGAAGAGCACTTCCCAAGTGTTTGCCCAATCCACCGGTCGGGTGTGTGCTGGTGCGAGAAGGCAAAATTATTGCCCGGGGTTATACCAATCCGCCGGGTCAATTTCACGCAGAGGCAATGGCTCTCGCGCAAGTAGAGGGATCGCTAAAAGATGTCACGGCATTTGTCACTCTGGAGCCGTGTTCTTTTCACGGGCGCACGCCTTCTTGCGCTCAGGCACTTGTAGAGAGAAAAGTCCGGGATGTTTTTGTCGCACTCATTGACCCGCATCCCAAGAATCAAGGGCGCGGTATTCAAATTCTCAAAGATGCGGATATTCCCGTGCAGGTTGGTCTGTTAGAGGAAGAGGCAGATAAAGACCTGGGTCTTTATCTGTGTAAAAATACCACTTGAAATCATAGCGGTCAGCGGGCGACCACAGGGGGTCGCAGGACAACCACAGGGGGTTGTCCCTACAACAAACCACAACATCATTGTAGGGGACGGCCCCTGTGCCGTCCCATTATTCCCTCAGACCTATTGATATCGCAGATCATCCCGATAAAGCGTATCCCCTTATCTTCAGCTTGCACGGTGCGGGAGGTAAGGGCACGGATAATATAAAAAATCTGCGCCACTGGAACGAATCACCACTGGCAGATGAAACACATCGCCGCAAATATCCCTGCTTCGTGCTTGCACCTCAAACGCCCCTGCGCTGGCTGGTGCCCAATTCCATGCCCGAGGTCACACAGGAATATATCGACTCGCTCTCGGGTATCTGGCAAGCGCGCGTTAAGCGGTTGCTGGATCGGGGTGATGATCTCTCAGTGGGTGATTTGGGTAGAGCCTTTGATCTGCTGGACGCGATATGCGATGAATTTCCAATTGATCAGGACCGCATCTATGTGCTGGGGCATTCCATGGGTGGTTTTGGTACCTGGAACGCTATCTGCGCACAACCCGGTCGTTTTGCTGCCGCGATTCCCTCTGCTGGCGGATGCGAACCCTGGAATGACATCAGCCGTATTGTAGAAGTTCCCATCTGGACATTTCACGGCGATGCCGATGCAGTCGTACCCGTTGACTTGACCCGGGACGCTTTTCGCCAGCTGAACGCGCTGAATGCCAATACCAAATATACGGAATTAAAAGACGTGGGACACAATGCCAGTGCTTACGGATTTGCGTACACAGGCGATGACCCACAACGCGGATTTATCACGCATTTTGCCAGCGATCAGTGCGACAAAACCGAAAATGTATGGGACTGGCTGTTTGCACAAAAGCAGGGTGAAGTGTGAAGTAGGAAGTGTGAAGGGTGAAAGGTGAAAAAGCACCCGCCCTGGGGTGGTGTTGGGTGGTTTTCTCACTTCTCACTTCTTACTTCTTACTTCCTAAATCACTGTCCCTGAAGGAATGATGGCGTCTTTGGTGATGACGACGATGCCGTCTCGGATGGCGTAGGCGTCGCGTTCTGCTTCGCGGATGTTTTTTGCGTTCAGGATGGTGACGTTTTCCCCAATGCGCGCGTTTTTGTCGATGATTGCGTTGTCGATTACGCATCCCGGACCGATGCCTACGTTTGGGATGCCTTTTTGTTGGTTGCGTTTTCTGTCTTCGGGGGTTTCGTAAAAGTCAGCGCCCATCATGACGGTGTTGGTGAGATTGACGCGGGGACCAACGATGCTGCGGATACCGATGACAGAATGCTCGATTTCTGCGTCTTGTATGTCGGAGCCGTCGCCGATTTTGCATTGTTTGAGGTGGCATCCATCCAGTTTGGTCGCGGCGAGGTAGCGCGGGTGGGTGTAGATGGGGGCGCCGGGTTGATAAAAGGTGAAGAGGGGCGCCGGGGTTGTGAGCGCGAGGTTGGCTTCGTAGAAGGCGCGGATGGTGCCGATGTCTTCCCAGTATCCCTCGAATCGGTGGGCATAGACGTTGTGGCTGTGGATGGCGGCGGGGATGATGTGTTTGCCAAAGTCGTCGCCGCTGTTTTCCGCGAGGAGTGTTCTCAGGCTGTCTTTTTCAAAGACGTATATGCCCATTGAGGCCATGTACGCTTCGTCGGGGTTGCTGCCAGGTGCGGGGTCGAGTTTGAGGTCGTCCAGTTCGGCGTCGGTTTGCGGTTTTTCTACGAAGTCGATGATGCGTCCGGAGTCATCTACTTTGAGGATGCCGAGTTCGGGCGCGATTTCTCGTGTGACGGGTTTGACTGCGATGGTGAGGTCTGCGCCTTTTTCGCGGTGTTCGGCGATGAAGTCCCGGTAGTTCATGCGGTAGAGGTGGTCGCCAGAGAGGATGAGGTATTGATCTATCTGGTAGGATAGGAAGTGGCGGAGTTGCTGGCGAACCGCGTCTGCTGTGCCCTGATACCAGTCGAGGCGGTCTTCGGTTTGTTCGGCGGCGAGGATTTCGACAAAGCCGTTTGAAAAGGCGTCGAAGCGATAGGTTTGGGCGATGTGGCGGTTGAGAGAGGCGGAGTTGAATTGGGTGAGGGCGTAGATGCGTGTGAGGCCCGAGTGCAGGCAGTTGCTGATGGGTATGTCGATGAGGCGATATTTGCCGCCGATGGGAACGGCGGGTTTGGAGCGGTATTTGGTCAGGGGATAGAGGCGTGACCCCGCGCCACCGCCTAAGATGATGCCGATAACGGATTCCACGCAAAACCTCCTTGTGTTGTGGGGGCATGTGATATAACATGGTAAATATAGGTGTTTGGGGCAAATGTGTCGATAGTATCAATGAAAGGAGAAATGACTATGGATCTCGAAGTCGGTATTGCCGGATGGGTGCTCAGTGGTGAAATTTTGCGGGAGAAGTCGCTGACTTTGCTCGATTTTCCCGAGGTGTGTGCCGCGCATGGGGTGGAGACGGTGGAGTTGTGTTCGCGGTTTTTTGAGTCTCAGGATGCGAGGTATTTGAATGAGCTTCGGAATCGGTTGGCTGATAATGGACTTTCGGTGCGCAATATCGCGGTGGATATGGGCAATATTGCAGGTGATGATGAGGCTGTGCGGCGCACGGATCTGGAGGCGTTGAAGCAGTGGTTTTACACGGCGTCGGCTGTGGGTTCTGAGGCGATACGGATTAATACGGGTCACGCGGATGATGATGGGGCGATGAGCCGGGTGATTGAGGGGTATCGGGAACTGGTGGCTGTGGGCGAGCAGGCGGATGTGAAGCTGCTGGTGGAGAATCACGGGGGTGTGTCGTCGTCTTCTGATAATTTGCAGCGGATTCTGGATGGGGTGGATTCCGATTGGTTTGGTACCTGTCCAGATACGGCAAATTTTCCCGATGGCGATTGGGAGGCGGGGATGCGCGTGCTGGCACCGCGCGCGTTTTCATGCCATGTTAAGGTGTTTAATTACAGTGACGATGGGGTGCAGGCGTGGGAGCGGGATGGGAAAGCTATGGGGTATGATTTGAAGACGTGTTTGGAAATTCTGAATGCGGCAGATTACGCAGGTCCGCTGTGTGTGGAGAAGGGCGCGTCAGATACGACAGAGGCGAGTATCCGCGATACGCTGAGTTATTTGAAAGAGTTGCAGACGACGGTCTAAGAGCAGTTTTACATCTTGAACGATAAAGCGCGTCCATTGAACAATGGGCGCGTTTTGTTTTACAGACTTTAACAGAATCTTAACAATTTTCATACAGAAAATGGGGAACGGGAAGGTCTTTCTGTGAATCTAATAAATGTCAGAAGGGAGGATTATTTCACACTGTCCTGGGAGGGGAAAAGGAGAGACCATGAAGAGAATTGTGCAGTTGTTTTTAGTATGTGTTGCCATCAGTACACAGGCTTATGGTCAGGGTGCGGTGCGAGGTACGGTGCGCGATGCTTCCAATGGCGAGACGTTGCCGAATGCCAATGTTGTGATCGATAGTTTGAGTATTGGTATTACGACAGATAAGGCCGGTTATTTTGTCATTGGGAATCTGTCGCCGGGTTTGCACAGGGTTTCGGCGAGTTATATCGGCTATGAGAGCCGGTCTGTTCAGGTCGTGGTTATACAGGGTGAGACTGCGCGGATTGTGATTGAGTTGGAGCCTGCGGAATTGATGAGGGAAGAGATTGAGGCCATAGGCGAGCGCGTGGCGCCGACTGAGGTGACGCCTGTGAGTGCATTTGGTACGCGGGTGACGGAGTTAGCGCGCATTCCAACGGTGGGTCAGCCCGATTTGATGCGCGGGATTCAATTGCTTCCAGGCGTGCAGGCTGCGAGTGAAAATTCCGCGGGTTTGTATGTGCGCGGGGGCACGCCGGGGCAAAATTTGATTCTGCTGGATGATGTGGTGGTCTATAATCCGAATCATTTGTTTGGGTTTTTTAGCACGTTTAATCCCGATGCATTGAAGGATGTCACACTGATTAAGGGGACGTTTCCCGCGCGGTATGGCGACCGTCTGTCGAGTGTGCTGGATATTACAAATTTGGATGGCAACAGAAAGTCTTTTGATGCGCGGGCGTCCATGGATTTGATCAGTGCGGGGTTGACGGTTGGCGGGCCTGTGGGCGATCTCGGTTCGTGGATGTTTTCGGGGCGGCGCACGTATCAAGAGGTTTTAAATTCACCTCTTTTTGAACATATCGTGGATGAAATGTTCAGTACGCGCATTGGCACAATTGGCGCGGGTCCGGTTACTGGCGGTGGGCCGGGGGGATTTGGGGGTGGTGGCTTTGGACGGCAAGGCGGGGGACGCTTTGGGCAGGCGCGGTTCAATTTTCAGCAGCAGACGAGCGATTTTGGGCAGGATTACGGGTTCTACGATACAAATTTCAAGTTCAATTTGGATGTGTCTGACAATGACCGGGTTTCGGTGAGTGGATATATGGGCAATGATGCGCTCAATCTGTCGCTGCCGTCTTTTCGAGAGCAGACGCGCGATCAGCTTATGGATTGGGGCAATCGGATTGCGCGGTTTAAGTGGTTGCATCTATACACGGATAATTTGATCGGCAATGTGCAGGTTTCGGCGAGTCGTTATATATCCAATTTTGATGTTGCGACCAATCAAAACGAGGCTGCCAATAGCGGGCAGACCGGGGAAGGTGGAGGCGGGCGGCGCGGTTTTGGATTGAATCGCAATAATGAGTTGAATGATTTGACGGCAAAGTTGACGTTTGATCTCTATTCGGGTCCTTTTCACACGACGCGCGCAGGTGCCCAGTTTACATCGTATGACGCTTTTTACAAGCAGGGCGTGGGAGATTCGATCCGGTCAGAGATTAATACGTCGTCTTTTTATCAGACGGGTTTTCTCGAGCATACGATGCGCTGGGGGCGTCTGGAGTTGACGCCTGGGGTGCGCGTGAGTCATTTCCAGAGTGGCAATTATACCCGATGGTCTCCGCGCGTGGCGGGGTTGTTTCAATTGGATGATAGGATCGCGTTTAAGGGCGGTTGGGGCATTTATCACCAGTTTGTCAATTTGATTTCGATTGAGGCCAATACTTATACGACGGATATGTGGCTGCCGGTGGATGAGACTTTGACACCTGGCAAAGCTGTTCACAATGCGTTTGGCCTTATGTTGACGCCGGGTGATGCCTGGCAGATTGATCTGGAGTTTTATTATAAGGATATGGATGATCTGGTGGAGTTTCAGTCCCAGGTTCGTCTGAGTGATTCGACGCCGCTGTCTGATTTGTTCGCCACGGGTTCGGGAAGATCTTATGGTGGCGAGTTTTTGCTTCGCAAGACAGAGGGGCGTTTGAAGGGTTGGATTGGCTATACGTTGAGTAAGACAGAGCACACTTTTGACGCTTTGAACCAGGGCAATCCGTTTCCGCCAAAGTACGACCGGCGACACGATGTTTCTGTTGTGACGGATTATTATCTGGGCAGGGGCTGGAATTTGAATGCCAATTGGGTTTATGGCACGGGGCAGGCATATACGCTTCCGGAGGCGCGCTATGAGGTGCAGCAGCCGACGGGACAGTCCATTCCCTATGTGCATGTGTCGGAAAAGAATGCCTATCGGTTGCCGGCTTATCACCGCATGGATCTGGGTATTACGCGCGATTTCAGGTGGGGTAGTGTTGGTGGGCAGTTGGTGTTCAGTGTGTTCAATGTCTATAATCGACGCAATGTGTGGTATCGCTCGTTTGATGCGACTGAGCCGGAGATTCAGGTGCAGGATGTGCTTCTTCAGCCGATTTTGCCGAGTGTTGGTTTTCGTTTTAATATGTGATCCGCAGATGGACACAGATAAAACATAGGGTGAAAAATCATTCGTCTGATTGTAGGGGCGGGTTTTAAACCCGCCCTCCCACGTGGTTGCCCGTTATTGCGATATTAATGCAGAGGAGTTTGTGATGAAAAAGGTACAATGGATATTTTGTTTTGTTCTCGGTCTTGGTGCTGGGGGTTGTAGCACGGCGCCGACTGAGTCATTGGGGGAGTTTCGAGAGACGGTTTATATCGAGGGTTATTTGCGGGCGGGGAGTCCTGTGTCCGATTTGTTTGTGGGTACAACGATGCCGCTTTCCAGTGTGTATGATCGGGAGGCGAGTGCGCTGTCCGATGCGCTGGTGACGATTGAGGTGGATGAGGTGTCGTACGAGTTGTCACCTGTGGTGGATAGGCCGGGTTATTACGAGCAACCGGATCTGATTGTTGAGTCGGGTAAGACCTATCATCTGTCTGTTACGACGGGGTTGGGTACGGCGACAGCGCAGACGACTGTGCCGGTTGCACCGCAAGTTTCAGGTGCGTCTTCGTTGCTGATTGGCGGCGATGCGTATCGGGTTACCTGGGAGGGGGAGACAAAGGGGGGGTATGTTACGACGCGCAAGTCTGTGGAGCTTTTGGAGCAAATTCCGCTGGCGACTCAGTTTGGAAGATTTGGTGGGGGTTTTGGTGGCGCAGCGGATACCACGGGGCTGGGCGCACTGCGGGATAGTATTGCCCGGGCAGATCAATGGCGTTTTTTGCAGGGGCGCTCGTTGACCCTGAATCCGAGACAGTTTTCGTATTATGGTATATATTCATTTGCGGTCTATGCGCTGGATGGGAATTACGGCGATTATTTGATTTCGAGCGCGCAGGATGAGGCGGCGTTGGATGAGCCGCAGTTTCATGTGAAGGGGGGGATTGGGTTGTTCGCTTCTATGGCCGCGGATTCTGTGGTTTTTCGAGTGGAGTGATTCAGCTTTCCTAATGCAAAAGCCGCTCGTTTGAGCGGCTTTTTTTGTTCCTGATGGCGTTTAAGCCGTTTTTTCAGTCGGGTCGGGCGTTTCGTTTGTGTTTTGCTCGGCAAGGGCTGTCAGTCCACCAATGGCCCCCAGGTTCATCGATTCCAGGGCAGAACTCGGTACGATTACCAGAGATCCTTTTTCTTTGAGTCCTTCAAAGAGCATGTTCATACCGCGCAGTTGCAGGGCAACGGGATTATTGTGGTAGTTTTCGCTGGCCTGAGAGAATTTTTCTGAGATTTCGGTTTCGGCTGTGCCCAGGATGATCCGGGCCTGGCGTTCTCTTTCTGCCTGGGCTTGCTTGCTCATGGCGTCTGCAAGGTCGTTTGGTATAACAATGTCTTTGATGCCTACACTTTGACAGGTGATACCCCAGGAACTGGTCGTTTCGTCGAGGGCCTGTTGCAATGCCTCGGCGATCTTTTCTCGATTTTGCAGGAGATCTGCCAATTCGTGTTTGCCGATGATGTCGCGCAGACCAGTCCGGGAGACGAGTGAAACGGCGTATTCATATTCCTGAACTTCGAGGGCGGCTTTTTCAGCATCCCACACGGTCCAATAGACGACGGCATCGACATTGACCGGGACAGTGTCTTTTGTCAGGGTAGAGTCGGCTCTAATGTCAGTAACCCGGACTCGCTGGTCGATATATTTATCGACCCGGTCGATGATGGGAATGATGAGAAACCAACCCGGACCTTTTAATCCAATAAATTTTCCCATACGCAAGACCACGGCTTTTTCCCACTGGTCAGAGATTTTCAATGTGGCGGCAATGAATAGCGTAGCAGCCAGTCCGATCAGGGCAATGGTTAAAGAAATCAGGTCCGTATAGAACAGGATTGCGTTTGCCAGTGTGAGGATGAGGAAAATGAAGATCGAGACGAGATTGATATGCTTGTTCAGAGGAATTTTAGCGTTCATGATTTGCTCCTTGTCGTTGTTGTAGTTCTTTGATCAAGTCTGCAAGGTTGAATCCGTAGGCCGAGGCAATGCTCTGGAATTCGTTGCATATACCAGTCAGCTTTTTTTCTTTTTCGTTGTCGGGAATCTCTACTTTTACTGGCGCGATAAACGTTCCTGAACCCTGCTGGGTTTCCAGAATGTTTTTAATTTCCAGTTCCCGATAGGCTTTGCTGATGGTGTTGAGATTGACCTTGAGTTCTACGGCCAGAGCGCGAACGGTGGGCAGTTGGTCACCTACGTTCAATTTGCCAGCAGCAATGCCATAACGAATCTGGTCAATGATCTGGCGATAGAAAGGGATACCACTTCTGGGGTCTAATTCAAAATTCATCGACTATTCCTCACTTCTGGAATTGGTTTTTTATCCAGCGATCAGTTTTTCGATTATTGCCTTTACCTGGGGTAAGAACCGGGTCTCAACATAACCCATTTCCTCATATTGAATTTTGCCTTCCTTATCTATTATGAGTGTCGTTGGCGTATGCCGAATATCACTCCTGCCTGCTATGTTTACTTCCTTTGTGTCGTAAAGCATTGGAAAGGAGATGTTCGTCTGTTCTGCAATTTTTTGGATCGTAGATAAATAATCTTTGAAGATTCCCCGTCTGAACATGTCGTGGATGGCGATTACTTTGACGGGCGCATCGCTATATTCGCTATGGATTTTTTCTAACTTCGACAGTTCTGGAATGCACGGCCCGCACCAGGATCCCCAGAAGTTCACGACGACGACCTGGCCCTTCAAATCGGCAAAGTTAATGGTTTCGCCTTCGATGGTTTTCAATGAGAAATCTGGAAAATCCCTGCCGATAATTGAGCGTGTATCTGCCTTGTTTTTTGAGGGAAGTCTCTGTTCGAGGCGCGTCGCAAATGCGCGATACCCTTCGTCCGTGCCATGCCGAAGGGTGTAAACGCGCTGAAGCATATTCCAGAGGTCGGTATCCCAAGGATTTTTGACAAGTGCATCTGAATATAATTGCAGTGCGCCATCGTAATCGCGTTTGAGCGTTTTTACCATTCCCAGGTCTTTTAAGACGATACCATCCCATTTATTTTTTACAAGTGTGTGATGCTCAGGAAGTTCTCCGAAGAGGGACAGTACTTTCTGAAATGCTATCTCTGCGTCATTGGGTTGCTCTGCAGCGAGATAAGAATGTCCCAAAACGCGATAGTAGTCGCAAAGGGCATGGTTGCGGTGCGGTAGGGGAATATCATCGGCAGAAGCGATTGCTTTCTTTGCGTATTTCAGTGCGGTAGATGGGTATAATTTCACATCGCCATACGAGGACGGTACTTCCTGACCGTTCATGATCCTGGCGATAACTTTATAAACACTGGAACGGGGGACCCACTTTACCGCGCTGTCTATCTGAGCATGCACGCGCATACTATCCGCCACTTTCAGCAATGGTCCGCAAGAATAGAGAAATGCCGCGCCGCGATTTTCATAATCTGTGTTTTCGAGCAGTGTTTCCCAGTGTTTTACGGAAGTTTCGGGATCAAATCTCATGCTTGATATAGCCTGGATCCATACTTGCTGAAGTTGTTCATCTGAAGCTATTTGCCTGTCGGGCGCATGATGGGTAAAGCGTCTGGCTCTGCGCCTTTTCCGATCATGGTTTAAAACAACGGAGATGGTATAGACCTCTTGCGGCCAATGGTTCTTATTGAGTTTGACTGTGTATTCCCCTGGGATACGAGGCTCATATACGGGGATGGCAATTACGCCGCCAACCGTGCCCGATATGCTCAGGTTGACAAAAGAAGATTCGGGAATAGTGTAAGATATGGCGATGATGGCGTCTGTTGGAGAGGCTACAACTTTCAGAGTGGGTCTGGATGGCTTCGTCGTTTCTTGAGCAAGGACCCGGGTGTTTTGGGTGGATATGAAGACAATGGCGATACATGAGATCAACAGATAGAAGCGTTTCATGTTCGTCTCCTTTGTGTAAACGACGGGTAGTTTTTACACATTATATTATTGTCATAGTAAAATATGACAATATGACAAGAAGTTGTCAAGGGAAATTTCTATTTTGAAGGATTTCGGGTGGGTGATCCAGCGTCAGGCGTCTGTTTCCGATGGCGTTTTTTCACGCGCCATGCGGATGCCTTTTTGTTCGTCAATGGTGCGCAAGAGGAGGCCGCCTATGATGAAGAACAGGCCCACGGTTGCCATGCCGTAACGCTGGGATCCAGAGGCTTGTGTGATGACGCCCATGAGGAGGGGGCCGAGAAATGCGGTGGCTTTTCCCGAGAAGGCGTAGAAGCCGTAGAATTCGGTTTCTTTGTTTTCGGGGACGAAACGCCCCATGAGCGACCGGCTGGCCGATTGGTTGGGACCGGCAAATAGGCCGACGAGAATGCCCGCGACCCAGAACCAGATTTTTTCCTGGGGTACGACGGCAATGATCGTTGCGATGACGAATCCGACGAGGGTGATCTGGATGGTGAGTTTGCCGCCCAGGCGGTCGTCCAGGTATCCAAAACACCAGGCACCGATGCCGGCTGCGATGTTGACGATGATGCCGAAGAAGAGGACTTCTTCAAATGTGAATCCATAAGTGCCTACCGCATAAATGCCGCCAAACGCAAAGACGGTGATGAGGCCGTCGTTATAGACGAGGCGCGCGAGCAGTAGTTTGAAGATTTCCCGGTAGCGCTGGAGTTCGCGGAAGGTTTGCAGGATGCGCCGGTAGGATGCAGCCAGACTTAGTTTGCCGTCGGTTTGTCGCGCAGGTGTTTGGGGTAAATAGAAGAGGGCTGGGAGGCTGAAGATGGCAAACCAGATTGCCACGCCGATGTTTGTCGCCCGGATGTGTGCATGGGTTTCTTTGGTGAGGCCAAACCACGGGGTTTCTGCGGATACGAAACCGATCATGAGGACGGCCATTGAGAGCAGGCCTCCGAAATATCCCACGCCCCAGGCCTGTCCCGATATGCGACCGATGCGTTCGGGCGGGGCAATGTCGGGCAAGAAGGCGTTGTAAAATACGATGCCCATTTCAAAGCAGATACAGGCGATGATGTAGAGGGTCAATGCATAGATTGCTTGTCCTTGTTGTGGGAAATAGAGCAGTGCGGTGAAGATGACGGCGAGGAATGTGAAGAATATTAAAAAGCGTTTGCGATACCCGCCCTGGTCAGATAGCGCGCCGAGGGGTGGCGATAGCAGTGCGACGACGAGCATGATAATGCCGACGCCGCGAGACCATAAGGCGGTGCCTATGATTTCATTTTCAGCGATGACTTTGGTAAAGAACGCCGCGTAGATAAATGTGGTGACGTTGTTGGCAAAAGACGAGTTTGCAAAGTCATACATCATCCACGAGATGATGGTTTTTCGGTTGGTGGTTTTGGGCATGGTGAAGTGTGAAGTGTAAAGAAAGGCTGTCATCGCGGCATGGTGTTGAGCCGCGATCCAGTGTTTGCAAATGTAGGGGCGGGCCCCCGTGCCCGCCCGTGTATTGTCAGTGAGTAACTGCGCTACTTGGTCGGCTACTTCTATCCCAGGTGCTTGATTTCAATATTCCCCCAGTATTCTCGTAGATACTCGGCTACCAGACGTCTGTGGCAGTAATGGGGTTTGTCCTCGCTGCACAGCAGGCATGCATCTTCAAGGGTTTCCTGCTCAATCTCGTTTTCTATTTTCCGGGCGGCCATGAGATCGATAAAGTCGCGTTCATAAGTCTCCCAACTGCCGCGCTTTTTCTTATAGGCGTCCAGTATGTCCTTTGTCGGTGCCAAGCTCGGCAGATGCGTGTACTCCATGCCGCAAATCTGTTTTAGAAAGTAGGCAAGATCATTTTTTTTTGCGAATCCAGACAACTGGGATACGTTATTGAGTCGCACATCAACGACCCGCTTGACGCCTGCTGTTTGCAAGTTGTCGAAGAACTGTTCCGCGCTCTTTTTGGTGAAGCCAATGGTGAAAATTTTCATTGTGCAGTCTCCTTCTCAACATACGCAATACGCTGTTCCTGTGCCGCGTATGCCCGGTCCTCCAATTCATCAGCGGTGAGAAACAGATCCTGTGCTGGCAGTCGCAACTGCTCAGAGAGGCGTTTCAGGGTCTCGTCGTGTGGTTCCAGTGATCCATCCTCAAGAATGTGTGTGACATCTACTCCACTTGCCACCAATTCGCGAGCGACTAGAATTGTCCGATGGCAGTCCAGGGGATCCTTTTCCGCACACATTAAGGCAATGCGCCTGTGCCTGCTTCCGTCCCAGACACGCTTTATTCCGGATTGAAAAAGAGGAGTTTCGGCGAGCGCGCGATACTGCACCCGGCCGTTCTCGTAGCATTGTGGGTCGTCACTGCGTGCGCCGAGTTCCTCGCCGAGGAATACATAGGCAATACCCCGGGCTTTCAGGGTCTCCGCCAGATCTTCGCGATTGAATTGTGGTTGCCAGCGGCTGTATGGAACTGACCTTACGTCTGCAATGGCATCCACGCCATGTTGTTTCAGGAGGGAGACGAAATCCTCAAGCGCGTGCGTCGAGTGTCCCACGGTGAATATTCTCGTTTCTGTCATCGCGGTTTCTCCATTACGGCGGCAATCAGCTTGTAGCAATACGAGTCATGTGGTTCACCCAAACTGATTGTCAAATAACAGTCACCCAGGTTATAATTGCCATCTTCACGTTTGAGATAAGCTCTTTCAATGTCAGGATCAGTGATCCATAGAGCGTAGGAGTGATAGCCAAAACGGAACTGTCCCTGTACGCGGCGCTTCGAATTTCCGAAAGCCTCGCCCGGCGCAAATACGCGCAGGCTCAGTTTATCGATGTGGATCAATTTCAGGGAGCTTGTTTCGTCCTTTGCTTGTTGTAGCGAGATTCGATCGTTTTTCCCACTGTAGGAGCTATCTTCATTTCGCCACAAGGTCCCCCCTGTTTCGGATAATTTTTGCAGGTTATTCCACGAGTATTTTGCAACTTTTCTCCAATAATACTCCGGATCAAGTAGCCAGTTCTCTTGCTGGTAATCCCTGGGTTGATGTTTTTCCAATGGAATGTCCAGGATATCCAGTGGCTTGGGGTCGCTTCCGTCTTTGTATTGACGTTCATACTCCGATACCTCTTGATGTTCGCGGGCACTCACAGGGCGAATCCAGCGCCCCGGTAAACCAGCAACAAGCTCCCGTCCGGCGATGCACCGGCCAGATAGTTTTCGCGAGTTTGCCAGACACACAATCCTCTTCGTCGTTAACATTATCCCTCTCCTCCATCCCTCCCCTCCAGTAATAGATGGCGTATTTAAAATGCTACTACGCAATAAATGTAGCGAATCAGGCGAAGTTATGCCACCCCTGCACATCTATATGGGCAGAAATGCTCTATCTCAAATGTCGTTGTACATCTCCGGGTCTGGTTCAATTTCTACGACTTTGCCATCGCGCATGACCACAACTTTAGTGCCGGTTTGATGCGCGATCAGGTGTGCGCGTTTGGCGGCGCGTATGAGCGCGGCTGTCACGCCTTCTTCATCGCTGTGGGGCTTTGTTAGCTCTTTTTCAGACGGTTGTTTCATCATCGTTTTTCTTCTCCAGAAGGATGGGTATTGTGCCGCTGTTATTATACAAAAACCAATCGTCAACGCAATGTCGATAAATGTCCTGAAAGTTCCGCAAGCCCGCGTGAAAACGACGACGTATAACGGCTTCTGGAACATCATGTCCGCCCTGACTTACGCGCGATTTTACGCGCGTGAGCGCTTCTTCGGGCGTTGCAAGAGACAGAAATATGAGCTTTACTGTGTAACCATCAGCGCGCCATTGACGGATCCTTCTCACATAACCCCGGCCGGATAGCGTCGTTTCAATAGCGAAATTTCTGCCTGCACGGGCGTGGTTGTCAATTTCTTCCATCATCAGCCGCCCGGCGCGGATGGCCGCGTCAGCAGGACGAAAGGGAGATAGCCCCGCTGCTATCAGGTCGGCATTGACGAAAATAGGGCAATCCGCTTCGTTGGGCAAATACTCCTGCCCAAAGGTTGTTTTGCCCGCTCCGTTTGGTCCCGCGATGATAATGATTTTCTTATCCTTCATGCATTTTTCCACATCAATTTACCAACTCTGTCAATCTGTTTCTGCCGTTTTCCGTAATTTGGTATTTCTGCAATCGGCTTCCAGGTTTTTCTGGAATCGTATATTTGATCAATCCGTCTTTTCTCAATGCGCGAATCACCTTGTTGAGCTGTCCTGACACGGTTTTTTGACCCAGACCAGTTGAGATGGACGATTTCGACAGGGGAGCTTGGATAACAAGTGATAAAACTCTCTGTTCAAGGCTTGCTCGGCGTGACTCTGGCTGTGACTCTGGCTGTGACTCTGGCTTAGTCTTGACTTGCTCTGGAATTGTCGGGTATCTGTAGGGCACTTGTTCGGTGACATGCGGGGTTATCTGCCCACCATGTTCAACCTGCCGTTTGAATGTCGTGACTACCCAGTTATCCGAGACCTCAATCACGGGTTCCTCTACCCCGTAGTCACGGCACTCCTGTCGAATGCGCCGGATGCCGCTGCCGATCTGTTCTACCATTCCCATGCGATGGAACATTCCGAATAGAAGTGGATTCCGCGGCACGCTTCTGATTCCCAAATCTTCTTCCCGCATTCCCGCTGGCAACCCACCCGGTGTGACGATTTCCAGTCGATCATGGAATATGTGTACCTGCACGTTAGCGTTGGATCGGTAGTCTCGATGTGCGATGGCGTTGACCATTGCCTCGCGGAGTGCGTCTTCAGGCAGTTCGAGCCGTTCATCCCGTCCGCGAGCATGGGGAATCAGGGCTGTGTTCAATTTCGCCTGCATGTAGGCTATACAGTCATCGTAGATGGAACATATATCGCCCGTGAAGTTCTTGAGATCGATGATATGTGTATTGTTTATGCCGCGAAGAACCGCGCAGGTCACACCCGCTGTCAATGTGTAACGTGTGATGTCTTCCGCTAATAGCCACGCGCCAGCATGGGTCATGATCCCACCTTCGAGCAGGTGCAGGTTTTCCAATGCCACGATTGGGTCCATTCCATCGGGAATATGCGCCCGCTTGGCGAACCGCGCCCAGGCTTCTGGCGTCAGGTCTTTATCTATTTTGAAGTTATGGCATGGTGTTTTGTCGAATCGAATGAGTCCTTCCTTAAAAAAGAATTCGCGGATTTCATCGCGTGACATTTGTTGCGAACTCGCGCCTTCGCGGATGTAATACTTGCCGCCAAAGGCGTAGGGCTTGCCATGTTGCTCTGGTATTGTGATGCAGAGTACGCCATTGACAGATTCCGTTTCCACTGCTATCGGCGGATCCGCTGATCGTGCGATGGACTGGACTTGCGACTTCAGCTTGTTGTGGTTCGCTACACCAACAACTTCGCCACCGTCTGTTACGCCGATAAGTATGACGCCGCCGGTGGCGTTCGCAAAGGCACAGATTTCACGGCCCAGGTTAGAGGACATGGAGCGTTTGAACTCTGTGGTAAAACCTTCGCCAAGGGCGGTTATGTTGGAGAGTGTTTTTTTGTTCATAAGCCAATTACAATCGAGATATAAGATTTAAAAATATCCTGTAAACCCCGTTCCAGTTTTTCATCAATATGCCCTGTTTCATCCTCTGTGTTTTGCGGTGAAAAAAAGAGGTCGTGGTGAACCTTGATAACCTGTGGTCGTTGTAGCTGGATATTGATAAAACCTGCCAAATCCGCATGTCCGATTACTAACGGCTTTTTTGCTGTGTAAATGAAAAGCGCATCTTCGGTCAAGCTGTCAAAATTGGTTGTGATAACAATATCGTGCGTTCCTTGTGCCAGGATCTCTGCCAGGAATGAATAACCACAGCTTGGTTCTGCTTTATCCATAATCTTCTCAAAAAAATCATAGCCTCCCTGATGATCGACCTCAAAGCGCTTGGCAAAAATTTGGGGATAAAAACTGGCGGGATCATTTTTATCAATGCGCTCCTCTTCGAGCCATGCTTCAAACTGATCTTTGTCCAGGTCTTCTTCAATCTCATTGAGCCATTGAAATGCTAATTCTGCGCCGGTGGGAATGCCGGAGCTTTTGGATGCGCCGGCCCCTAAAATAAAACAAAACTTTCGATTTCGTTGTTCTTCGAAATAGCGAAGAAATTGTCTTAATGTAATTGTTTTTGGTTTTTGTTTATCATTTTGCTGGTTCTGTTTCATACTAAAAATTCTCCACTTACTTACAAAATGATCCATTACAAAACGCGATTAGACAAAGTCATTACACACAGCGCGTGAGACCGTCTCGCAGAGAACATCCTTATGGCAGCCCGACTGTGAAGGCCACTGGATGGTGTATTACCATAGAAGCGATTTGCGCTGTGCCAGCCTCTCGGCGTTTGAGAGCGGCCTTTTTTGCCGACTTTTTGTGGCTGCTGACAAAAAGTCGGTCGCCGAAGGCAGAACAAAGATAAAAAAGGTGGAATTATTCAGCACTTTCGACAAGCAACACAAATCTACTTAAACTTTGACGCTTATTGCATCTCCCTTCCGCGTGCGGTGAGACGATATTTTTGGTTTCTCGCGGTGGGTGCTTCGGGGCGTGTCATTTCCACGAGTCCTGCGGAGATTGCCGGGCGAATGTAGTTGTTGCGGAATGTGGGACGGTGCGATAGGCCCAGTTCCGTCATGAGTTCGGCGGTGGTTTTTGGTCCTGTTCGCAAGGCGGTGAGTAGCCGCGCTACCTGGTCGGTTACTTGATCGGTTACTTGATCGGTTACCTGGAGAGCATCCAGAATAATTTCCAGCATGAATGCAATGAATGGCGTGCTTTCGCCCTCTGACGAACTCTGTCTGATGGCTTTGTAGTAGTCGCTTTGTCTGGCATGGACCAGACTTTCTACGGGGATGTGGGCGAACAGGGGTTTCCAGCGGGTCAGTATCAGGGTTTGCCAGAGCCTTCCCATTCGTCCGTTGCCATCCTCAAAGGGGTGAATGAACTCAAATTCGTAGTGAAAAACCGAACTGGCAATTAGCGGGTGTTCATCGGTGCTGCCCAGCCAGGCCAGCAAGTTTGCCATGAGTTGCGGTACGCGACTGGGGGGCGGGCCGATGTGATGGACTTCGCCTCCGCCCATCACGCCAATGTCTCTGCGGCGATATTGTCCGGGCGCATCTAATAGACCGATCATCAGAATTTCGTGAGCGCGCAATAGGTCGGCTTCGCTGGCGGGATTCCACTGCTGGTATTGATCGTAGGCTTTGATGGCGTTACGGGCTTCCTGTATGTCTCTGAGTGGTGCTATGACAGGCTTGCCGTCGAGTATTGTGGAGACCTGTTCTTCGCTGAGGATATTGCCTTCAATGGCGAGGGATCCACGAATCGTGAGGATGCGGTTGATTCGTCGCAGGCGCAAGTCCTGCGAGATGCCCGTTGCGCGACCAATCGCTTCACCGATTTCTTCAATGCGAAAGAGAATGTCCGGCGTGATTGTGTATGGTGGTTTTTCGATTTTCATTGTTTATATAGGGTGGTCGATATTGCAAAGCATGCATGCATCAATGTACGGAATCATGCGAAATCGCGCCACCCCTCACTTTGCCAATAGATACGGGTGGACACAGGGGCACCGCCCCTACATTTGCAAACACTGGATCGCAGCTTAACACCACGTCGTTTGAAAGTTTGATCTTGCGGTTGTTTTTGCCTTTTATCTGTGTTTATCTGTGTTAATCTGTGGTTGCTTTTCCCTTCACACTTCTCACCTCACACTTCTCACTTCCCTTCACGCGAGCAATGGCGTATGTTGGGGGCGAAATTGAGTAATTTTATTGAGAAGCAAAGGAGCGTTTTATGGAATGGAATTTTGAACAGGTGGCGGGTCCGTTTGGTTTTACCGAGGGTCCGGTGTGGGTGGGTGATGTGCTGTTGTTTACAGATATGCCGGGGGATCGCGCGATGCGCTACGATCACAGGACGGGTGTTTGCGACGAGTGGCGCACGGGTACGAATCGGGCAAATGGGCTGACTACTGATGCTGAGGGTCGGGTCTATGGCGCAGAGGGGACTTTTGATCCGAGTGGTGACAGATTCGTGGATGGTCCTGGGCGTCGCATTGCACGGTATGAAAGAGATGGCTCAACGACTGTGATTTCCGACAATTTTGAAGGGAACCGTTTCAACAGTCCCAATGATCTCGTGGTGGATGCAAAGGGCCGGGTCTGGTTCACGGATCCGAGATATGGCGATGATAAGTCATGTATGGATATCGGTCACGAGTCGGTGTATCGGGCTGATCCCCAGGACGATGGGACGTACGCGACTGTGCGGGTGACTTTTGATACGACAAAGCCCAATGGTCTGATTGTTACGCCGGATATGAAGACCCTGTATGTGGCGCAGAGCGATTATCTCCCCGAGACGCCTCGGGAATTGCGCGCGTATCCGATTGCGGAAGATGGGTCGCTGGGTGCTTGTGAGGTGCTGCACGATTTTGGTGCCCATCGGGGTATAGATGGTATGAGGCTGGATGCGGATCTCAATATTGTCGCGAGTGCGGGTTGGCCGGATAGCGGTCCCGGTCCGATGATTTACGTTTTTGCGCCCGATGGAGAGATACTCGGAGCACATCCTTTTCCCATTAATCCGACCAATTGCGCCTTTGGCGATGAAGATTTGCAGTCGCTCTATGTCACGGCTATAGATGGGTATTTGTACCGCGCGCGCACACATCTAAAGGGGTTGGGATAGACTAGTACCATTTTGATTTATCCACGACATTGGTCAGTTCTTCACCCTCGAGAAAGCGACGGGCGTTGTCGATGAGTATTTCGTAGCGTCGCTCGTTTATGTTGCCGGCGTCTCTGACGGCAATGTGGGGGGTTATCAGTACGTTGGGCAAGCCCCATAGCTTGTGGTCGGAGGGCAGGGGTTCTTGTTCGAATACGTCGAGACCGGCGCCCGCTATTGTGCCGGATTCGATGGCGTTGGCGAGGTCGTCTATTTTGCATACTTTGCCGCGTCCGATGTTGATGAAGTACGCCGAGGGTTTCATCAGGGTGAAGCGCCGTGCGTCGAACATGCCTTCGGTTTCAGGTGTGTGTGGGACGGTTGTGATCACAAAGTCCGCGAGTGGCAGAACTGTGTCAATTTCGTCCGGGGTGTGGAATTCGACGTAGGGCAGTTCGTACTCGGGCCGGGGTTCGATGCCGATGACGGTCATTCCCAGTTCATTGCACAGGCGGGCTGTCTCGTGTCCGATGCCGCCCACGCCGTTGATGAGGGCTGTTGCGCCAGCGAGGTCTATGTACGGGGATTTGCGCGCGTTTTTGTCCCATATTCTGCGCCGCTGTGCGTCTATGTACCACGGTAGCCCGCGCGCCAGTGCGAGCAGGAACATGAGGATGTGGTGGGATATGTGGTCGAAGTATATGCCGCGGGGATTTGTGATGGTTAGCGGGTGTTTGGTCAGTTCTTTGTAGTAGTAGCCGAAGAAGGGACCGGCGTCTGGATTGTGCAGCCAGGCGAGTTTTTTGGCGACGGCGAGTGCATCGGGCGGTATCCAGCCGAATGCGGCGTCGGCATCGCGTATTGCCTCTATGGCGTCTTCGTCGGTTTCGGGCGATAGGACGTCGTATTCGGGGAGTTCGTCCGACAGGCGGACGGCGAATGCGCGCTTGAGGTCGTCCTGCGGCGGCATGAATACAAATTTTGGCATTTTAATCCTCCAACCTTGCAGCCCATTTGATACATCCCGTGATGTGCGCGTGGAACCAGTCTTCGTGCCACAGGGCATCGGGATGTCCCAGGGCGGTGTACATGACGCGGCCTTTGCCGTATTCGTGGCACCAGCCCATGGCGTAGTCGTTATCTTCGCGGTTGCCTTTTTCCAGATCTACGGTTTCGTTGTCGATCCGCATCAGGATATGGGTCTTGTTGCGGTCGTAATTTTTGAATGTGTAGATTTCATCTGTTACCCGAAAATAGTCGCCCAGCATTTTTGTCGCGGGGTGATTGGTGTCTTCGACAATGATCCCCACTTCATGGTGCCAGGGATGGCCGTTGAACCATCCGCCGAGCATTTCGCCGTATTCGGGCCAGTCATAGCAGGTGTCGGTTGCGTTGTGTATGCCGAAGAATGATTTGCCGTTGCGGACAAAGTTCAGGATCGCGGTTTTTTGCTCATCGGTAAAGGGCAGGTTTCCGGTTGTCGCAAATGCGAGGATGTCAAATTTTTCCAGGTTCTCAGCGGAAATGCGGTCCAACCTGTGCGTGGTTAAAACGCGCCACCCGTTCTCTTTGCCGATTGCTTTCAGAGCCACTTCTGCGTCGGGCAAATAGCTGTGTTCAAAACCAGCTGAATGCCGCAGGAGTAAGATGTTCATATTTTTCCTTTCTGGTTAATAAAGGCTCAACAAGCCTTCGGCGCCAGGGACGCGCCGTTTTTCGTATTCCTCGGATATCCATCGCGCATTTGACGGCAGGCCGGGATTGCGATAGGCATATACCACGCACCATTTCTCGGCGTTCGGATTCGCCGAATGTAAAATCGTGAAAGATGGGTTCCCATTCCATAATCCGATCCTCATACTATGCCACAGCTTCTTCGCCCAGGTGTTCAGATAGCCATCCGCGCAAGGGCACATCTTCGTCAGTGGGAGAGGTGAAACCATACCCGCCGGTTGGCGCGTTGCCAAATAATTGTTTGCGGATGGGATCTAACCGGTCCCACCAGTGATCCATCGTTACGTCATCGCGGGGACGGAACCAGCGATAGCTATATCCGTAAAAGAGTGCCAGACGCGCTTCTGTCCAGTAATTTGCGCTTACCGAGTGCCAGAGTCTGCGGTCAAAAAATACGGCTGTTCCCGGCTTGACGAGCACGGGTATTGCATCTTTGGGTTCGGATGTGCGGTCGCCATTGGGAAAGTCGTAGTCGTTGGTCAAATGACTGCCCGGTATAATGTAAAAGTTGCCCCGGCCATCTTCGCTGCAGTCCGTTAAGAAGTATGCCACTTTGATTGAGATGCGGGGGCGGGGATCTGTTTCTAATTCCTGATTGAGCAGGGCACTGTCTTGATGCCAGCGCAGATTCTTTCCACCACTTCCGTTTGATACCGGGGGGGTGACGTTGAGGTGCGAGTGATAGATTTGCAAGTTCCAGCTCAAAATGTCCCATACTTTTGCAATGGTCCTGGGCCAATCTACCAGTTCGACAAATTCCCAGTCGAGGCCGATAAAGTCTCTGACGCTCAAGCGTCCGAGCTTATCCACGCCTTGTTTGGGGCGCATTTCGGCATCCACGCGATCGACCACGGCGCACAGGCGCGCGGCGTGGTCGGGGTCGAGAGCATTTTCGACAATCAGATACCCATCGCGTTCAAACTGCAATCGCTCTTCTTCTCTCAAGCTATGCGCCAGACATGAAGCATCCATGGTCGTCTCCTTTCTAAGCGATCAGCTTTCAGCCATCAGCTATCAGTCTCCCGCCCAGCCACCCAAAGGCAATATCTCGCTTGTTTTCTTGACTGCTGACCGCTGATAGCTTGTTTTTAAAACGCTTCCCAAAATGTTTTTCCCCATTCGCTTTTCGCATCGTCCCAGTCATCGCGCCATTTAAAAAGTACTTCTCGCAGGTCAGCTACTTTGCTGGCGTGCGCTTTGTCGTCTGCGAGATTGTGCAGTTCCAGGGGGTCGTTTTCCAGATCGAATAGCTGCGTTGTGCGGCGTCCATTTACGGCGTATTCGATTAGTTTAAATCGATTGTCTTTTACCATGCGTTGCCACTCGCGGTACGCAGAGAAGAGGGTGTCGCGCACCTGTTCATCGCCGTTGTTGAGTGCGGATAATAGGCTGGTTCCCTCAACAGAGTCGGGTGTGTTGGTGCCGATTAAGTCGCACAGGGTTGGGAAAATATCGTGTAAATACACATAGGCGGATTGTTTTTGCCCTGCGGGTACGCCCGGTCCGGAAAATATCAGGGGTACGCGCACGCTGTGTTCGTACATGTTCTGTTTGCCGAAAAGTCCGTGCTGTCCCACGGCGAGTCCATTATCCCCGGCAAAGACGACGATGGTGTTATCCGACATTCCGAGTGCGCTTATTGTGTCGAGTACGCGCCCCATCTGCGCGTCTAAGTGGGTGATCATGGCGTAGTATTCGGCAATGTGTTGTCGGACTTTGTAGGGGTCACGAGGGAAATCTTCGAGGACTTCATCGCGCACTTTCAGGTCGCCATTGTCAAATGGATGTCCGCCCATAAAGTTCTCTGGGAGCGGGATGTCTTCGGGGTCGTACATATCGAGATATTTTTGCGGCATTGTGCGCGGGTCGTGGGGCGCCATGAATGAGATGTACATAAAGAATGGGTTGTCCGAGTCGTATTTTTCCAGCCAGTCAATCGCACCTTCGGCAAATAATTCGCTGGAGTGTTTGCCCGCGGTTACGTGGTCGCCTTTTCGTATTTTCAAGGTGTTTGATTGGTTGGGAGTCGGACACTGCAGGAGTACGGAGTCGTATTTGCCGGTGGGGTCATAATTAAATGCGGGCACGTTCCAGTGGTCGTCCATGCCCCCGAAAAAGATCTCTGCGCCGTCTGAAAAGCTGCGCGCAAAAGAAGCGGGTCCATTGTGCCATTTTCCCGTGCCCCAGGTGCGGTAGCCGTTGGCTTGCAGATGTTCGCCCAGCATTACGTGGTCATTGGGAATGCCCTGGCCCGCGCCGTCGAGGTGAAAGAGTGTGCGTCCCGTGTGCAACATGGCGCGGCTGGGCATGCATATTGCGCCCGATGTTCCGCCGGGTATGTGCGCGTGTGTAAATGTCGTGCCTTCTGCTACGAGGCGATCCAGGACGGGTGTTTGCACATCTGTATTGCCCAGCGCGCGAATGGTGTCAAATCGCTGGTCGTCAGTGAAAAAGAAGAGGATGTTGGGTTTTTTGCTCATATTTTTCTCCTTAAAGGCGGTGAGATAGCCTCACACAAAGACACAAAGATACAAAACGCAAAGTGCGTGAGATGTAGGAGGGAAATCCTTTGAACTGGTCTAACGACCAGTTGTACATCGCCCCCCGACCCTGATCATCGCGGCAGGGATGCCGCTCTTACGTCTCTTCCGCGATCAATAAACTTTGCTCTTGTCACAATGTCAAGCCCATCGAGAACCACTCTATAGCAGGTGTTCCTTTCTGCTTTCTATCCGTTTCATCCAATGCTATATTGTGACAAATAACGACCACTTTTTTGGAGTATGGCCATGAAAACAATTTTTTTTCTACTCTTTGCCATGTTCACGGGCAGTTTGTTTGCCCAACAATTCAATAGAAAGGAACAAACTATGAAGTATCACATGTACGTCGCTGTCTCTAAAGACAAGAAACTCTTGCGTTATGACATGGATCCCGATACCGGCGACCTCACACTTATTGAAGAACTTCCCGCCAAAGGCGGTATTGGTCCGCTTTGTACCGATCCGCAACAAAAATATCTCTACGCGGCGTTGCGACAGTCTAAAGAACTCGTTACTTACAGTATTGATCCCGAAACCGGCGCGCTCGAGCATGTTTCTACTGCGCCTTTTGATGGTGGCTCTTGTTATATCAGTACGGACAAGACCGGGCGGTATCTTTTTTCTGCGTATTACGGCGAGGGCGCAGTGGCCATCAATGCGATTGACAAAAACGGTGCTGTGCTCGCGCCACATCGCCAGTGGATTCCCACGGATGAACACGCGCATTGCTTTTTTCCCGATCCTTCCAATCAATTCCTATTTGTGCCGCATACGATGCCGGTCAATGCTATTTATCAGTTTACTTTTGATGAGACCACGGGCGAGTTGGCTGCTAATGAGGTCGTGAAAGTCGATGCGGTTTATGGCGAAGGTCCGCGGCATTACGAGTTTCACCCGACTTTAGATGTGGTTTATGTTGCGAATGAAAATGGCTCCAGTGTTACGGTGTATGATTTTAACCCGGATAATGGAACGCTTGCGCCCCGCCAAACTCTTTCAACGCTGCCAGAGGGATTTACAGAGCGCAATACCTGTGCCCAAATCCACATTCATCCTTCGGGCAAGTTTCTGTATATCTCCAATCGCGGGCACAATAGCATTGCGGGCTATGCTGTGCAGGATGACGGTTCTCTCGAATCACTGGGGCAAACGCCTACGGAACCTATCCCCCGTCCTTTCAATCTCGATCCCGAAGGCAATTTCCTCTTCGCAGCGGGTCAACGGTCAGACAAGATGGCCGGGTATCGCATCGATAGAGAGACGGGCGGTCTCACGCCTCTCAAGGTCTATCATGTGGGTGAGCAACCGATGTGGATTATGATTCTCAAGCTGGGGAAATAAAAGGGGCGAGAAGCGAGCGGGACGGCACAGGGGCCGTCCCCTACGATAGTGTGTTTGTTGTAGGGACAACCCCCTGTGGTTGTCCTGCGACCCCCTGTGGTCGCCCGTCCGAGGCTGTTATGGAATCGAAATCTTTCAACAAAATTCTCATTGTTGACGATGACCGCGATGTTTTGTTGGCTGCGCAACTCTATCTCAAGCAGTATGCCGAACGCGTTGATACCGAGGCCGATCCCAACCGCATTCCCGGTCTGCTGCAAAATGATACTTATGACGTGATTTTGCTCGATATGAATTTTGCACAGGATGCCACATCGGGCAAAGAGGGGTTTCACTGGCTGAGTCGCATTCTCGAGATCGATTCTTCGGCAGTGGTCATTCTCATTACGGCTTATGGCGGTGTTGAAACGGCTGTGCAAGCGATCAAAGAGGGTGCGACGGATTTTGTGCTCAAGCCGTGGCAAAATGAAAAGTTGCTCGCGACCCTTTCTTCTGCTGTGCGGTTGCGGCGGTCGCGGCTCGAGGTCAATCAGTTGCGCGCCGAACAAGAACAGCTTCGCGCCGATCTCGACGGTCAGTTTCCCGATATGGTGGGTACATCGCGCGCCATGAGCGAGGTCTTTGATACCATTCAAAAAGTGGGGGCTACCGACGCCAATGTGCTGATCCTTGGAGAGAATGGAACGGGGAAAGATGCTGTTGCCCGTGCCCTGCACCGTCGGTCTCGGCGTGCTGCAGAGGCGTTTATCCGCGTTGATCTCGGTGCTGTTTCAGAAAGCCTTTTTGAAAGCGAGCTTTTTGGGCACAAAAAAGGTGCTTTTACAGATGCGAGAGAAGACCGTGCGGGGCGTTTTGAAATCGCGTCGGGTGGTACGCTTTTTTTGGATGAAATTGGCAATCTTTCGCTGCCGCTCCAGGCCAAGCTGCTGACGGCACTTGAAAACCGCACGGTTATTCGCCTGGGTACCAACCGACCTATCGATATTGATGTGCGCCTGATCTGTGCGACCAATATGCCCATTCACGATATGGTGGCCAGCAATGATTTTCGGCAAGATCTTCTGTATCGCGTCAATACTGTTGAACTCCATCTGCCGCCTCTGCGCGATCGCCTTGACGATATTCCCCTGCTTGTGGAGGTGTTTCTCGATACGTACGGTCAGAAATACAATAAACCGGGTATTGCCATTCAATCAGCAGCACTTGAGCATCTCAAAAATTACACATGGCCGGGCAATATCCGCGAATTGCAGCACGCGATTGAACGGGCTGTGATTATGAACGAAAATGGCATTCTTCAACCGCTGGACTTTCCTCTCAGCGTTTCCGAACCCGCCGCAGGTGACGATATTCATTTTGATGACTTCAATCTCGAATATGTGGAGAAAACCGTTATTCGCAAGGCGATTGAAAAACACCGCGGCAATATCAGTCACGCAGCGCGTGAACTCGGTCTCACGCGTAGCGCGCTTTATCGCAGGCTCGAAAAGCATGGCTTATAAACACTTTCGCCTGATATGTGTTTTGCGCGTGGCCCTTCTGTGCATCACGACCTGTCTTTTCTTTTATTGTCTTTTTTTTAGTGAATACTACGCCACGCTTGCTATTATTGGTGCGTGTGTGGTCTATCAGACCTGGGCACTTATACACTATGTGGAGCGCACGCAGCGCGATCTCACGCGATTTTTGCAGGCGATTCGCTATGAGGATTTTTCCCAATCTTTTACGGGTGCCGGGTTGGGGTCGGCGTATAACAATCTCAAGGATGCGTTTAACGAGGTGCTCGAGGCTTTTCGCAAGACGCGCGCAGAAAGAGAAGAGAATTTTCAGTATCTCCAGACCGTTGTCCAGCATGTGGGCATTGGTCTGATTTGCTATACGCCCGAAGGTCGGATTGAACTGATGAATACGGCGGCGCAGCGTTTGCTTCGCAAGCCCCATATGCGCGATGTGCGCGAATTGGAGACGGTTAGTAAGGCGTTTTCAGAGGCGCTGCTCAAACTCCGCTCGGGCGATAAGACGCTGGTCAAAATTCAGGATGAGGACGAACTGCTCCAGATTATTGTCTATGCGACCGAACTGCGGATGCGGGGCGAGTCTTTTATTCTGGCGTCTATTCAAAATATCCAGAGCGAACTCGAAGAGCAGGAAATGGAGGCGTGGCAAAAGCTGATTCGCGTGTTGACCCATGAGATCATGAATTCTATTACTCCGATTTCTTCTCTCACTTCCACCGTGCGCGATCTTTTGCCCGATTCTGCGCACGCCTCATCGCTTGATCCCGATACGCTGCCCGATGTTCACACGGCTCTGGAAACGATTCAGTCGCGCAGCGAAGGTCTGCTCCATTTTGTCGAGGCGTATCGCCAACTTACGCATATATCGCGTCCCGATTTTCAAATTTTTCAGGTTTCCGAGCTTTTTGCCCGCGTTGTGTTTCTGATGCAGGGGGAATGCGATAAGAATGATATTGCTCTTCATACGACAATTGATCCCAGGACGCTGGAGCTTACCGCGGATCCCGATCTCATCGAACAGGTGTTGATCAATTTGATGCGGAATGCCGTGCAAGCTCTTGCAGGTCGTTCCAATGCCCGCATGGATCTCTCGGCACAACTCGATGGACGAGGCCGCGTTGTCATCCGCGTGCAGGACAATGGGCCAGGTATTTTGGAAGATGTGCAGGAGCGGATTTTTATTCCGTTTTTTACGACCAAACGCGATGGCTCGGGTATAGGTCTCGCACTTTCCAGACAGATTATGCGCGTTCATCGCGGTACGATAAGCGTTCAGTCCAAGCCGGAAGAAAAGACCGTTTTTACGCTGAGGTTTTGAATAGAGAAATTGACATGCGGTTTCAAGGTAAAATTTATAAGGATGGAAAATTTTGGCTTGCGGAAATCCCAATGCTCGACGCTATGACTCAGGGATATACGAAAAAAGAAGCATGTGTTATGGTCAAAGATCTGATAGAGACGCTGGTGAATCGCCCAGAATTTTCAGTCAAAGTTCACTCCGTAAAACGCGGCACTTTCGAAGTTAGTTCCTCAGATACATGTGTAATGATTAGCCTTATGCTCCGTCGCCAGCGCGAAAAAAGCGGTTTGTCATTATCTGAAGTTGCCCAACGCCTCGGTGTTCAATCCCGCAATGCTTATGCGCGTTACGAACAGGGCACGTCAGTGCCTACTCTGGAAAAATTTGATCAACTTCTAAAAGCAGTCTCTCCCGATAGCGATTTTGTGATGTACCAAACACAATAAAAAGTGAGTGCTATGACCTTCCACCCGGAAAAATCGGAAAAAACACAAATGCTAATTTTGGCTATAGATTCATTCTGTGCCTTCTGAATTTTCCTTTGCAACATCTATGGCTTGTGCATCCTCTATCAATTCTCCAGAAGTTCGATGTCATGATTTTGTTTTTCTATTCTTTTTTGAGAGCATCTACAGGATTTGTACAAGCAGTTTTCCAAGCTTGATAGCTTACTGTCAGGAATGCAACCAGCAACGCCAACCCGCCACTGAGCACAAAAATTGTCCAGTGCAAATCTATACGATAAGCAAAATTCGTTAACCAATCTCGCATGACCCAGTATGCAACAGGCCACGCAATGAGGTTTGCGACCATAACCAGTGTCAAAAAATCCTTTGACAGTAACATCACAATTCTACCCGCCGACGCACCCAACACTTTGCGAATACCAATCTCTTTTGTCCGCCGCTCTGCGGTGAATGCCGCCAAACCGAATAGTCCCAAACAAGCAACAAACATCGCTAATCCCGTTAGAATACCTGAAACATGTCCGCGTCTTTTTTCAACTTGATATAACCCATCTAATCGACTAGACAAAAAATAGAATTCAAACGAACGATCCGGAACAAATACATCCCAAGTCTGTTTTAGATATTCAATCGTATTCATTATATTTTGGGACTGAACGCGAACAACAAACTTGCTATACCAGCGCGGCGTCATAATAAACGCCATTGGCACAATCTCCTGATAGAGCGACTCAAAATGAAAATCTTCGATCACCCCTATCACCTGTCCTTGCCGCTCCACATACGGTATACGCACTGTTTTGCCTAATGGTGCTCCCCATCCGAATTCTTCTATCGCCGCCCGATTAAGAATCACCGCCCCCTCTGCATCTGCTGCCCGAGCCTGTGAGAAATCGCGTCCCATTTCTAAGTCGATCCCAAGAGCTCTAAAATAATCCGGATCTACCATCAATACAGCCATCTCTCTTAGCGCTCCACCTTCAGGAACTACGTTATATCGACGCACAAGGTCATCGGGGGGTACATTGCGGCCCGTTCCTATTCTCAATACATTCGGATTTTTCAATACTTCTGCTTTGAATGCATCTAATTGAGCGTGTACAAATCTTGATCGTTCGATTACCACTATATTTTCCTTTTCAAAGCCCAATGCTTTGGATCTCAAAAATTCCAACTGTTTAAATACTATACCTGTGCAAATCAGCATAACAATTGAAATGCAAAATTGAACTACAACCAACGCATTGCGAAATACCACACGGCGACCAACCTTCTGTTCTTGCAAGGCTTGGACAGGCTGGAAATTCGACAATACAAGAGCGGGATAACACCCAGCGACAAGCCCAATAAAAAAGGAAAAACCAACGAAAAATGGGAAGCCAACCCAACCTTGCCATAAAGATACTTGTAGATTTGTTGCCATCAATTTATTGAACCAAGGCACAGAAAATTTAACCAATAACAGCGTGATACAAAGGGCGATACAGGATAACAGTACCGACTCGCCGAGAAACTGAGCAACCAAATGCCACCGATGCGCACCCACCACCTTTCGCAGGCCAATTTCTTTAGCGCGAATAATAGATCGCGCTGTTGACAAGCTCATGAAATTCAAACACGCAATTGCCATCACCAATACAGCAATACTTCCGATAGTATACACGAAATCTATAGAACTATTCGCTTTCCACTCCTCTTGGATATTTGAGTGTAAATGAATAAGTGTGATAGGCTGCAAAATCAGTTTTGAAAATGGCACATCTGCTTTATAAAGCTGCTTTACAAAAGCGACTAATTTTTCTTCAAGCGCACCAGATGAAATCCCTTTGCGCAATAACACATAAGTATGCTGGGTATTTCGCCAGGTATTAAGCGTAGTATTCGAAAACAAATCCTGTGAAACAGACATCGACAGCAGCGCATTGAATCCAATATGCGATTTATCTGACGTGTCTTTCAATATCCCTGTTACTTTCACCGCAGGCATCGAATCTCCTACCCAGAGTAGCTTCCCCATAGGATTTGCATCACCGAAATACTTCCTGGCAATCTCTGTATTAATCACAATCGAATGGGGTTCTTTGAGCGCTGTCTTTGGATCTCCCTTTTCCAGCGGAAACGAAAACACATCAAATACAGTGGCATCGACAAAACAAAATTGACGCTCAAAAAATTGCTTGTTGCCATATCGTACAGATGGGTTTATGCGATAAAAGCGCACAGTTTTCTCAATTTCAGGAAATTGCTCTTTAAGCAACTCAGTTAACAGATAGGGTGTTGTTGCCATCTGATACATTTCGCCAGTGGTCTCATTTTCAAATTCACTTACAATGCGATAAATTCGATCTGCTTTCTCATGAAAGTGATCATAGCTCAGTTCATCTATTATAAATAGTATAATTAAGAGACAACACGCCATACCAACGGCCAAACCGAGGATATTGATCGCCGAATGCAGTTTGTGACGCTTGAGATTGCGAATCGCCACAAGCAGGTAGTTGTGGATCATTGGGTGTTTCCAGATTAGGATAAAGTTCGCTGGTAACATGAATAAACACCCTAAAGGAGTAAACAAGACGCTCCTGCGGGTGGTCGTATGGAGTTACCCCGTTTTGGATGCTGTTGCCGAATTGGTAGAGAGTGAGTCTGCGGTTGGAAAAACGGCTGTTTGTGGTCCGAATTCAGGCTCTGTAAGACCTATGTTTATTTTCACAGGGCGAATTCAGCAACAGCATCGTTTTGGTGGAGTATTTAGGGCTTGTGTTCCAACTTATCAATTGTTAATGCCACCACATCTAATAGGCGAATATCATTGGTCATTTTTCGCTCTTCTTTCCAATTTTTATGCCCATGACGCGATAGCTTCTGGCTCACTCAACGCGCAGAACATCCAGACCCAGAGACTTCACATCGGCTATTGCTGATCGAATTGCACTATCCATTGTTGTCGCTTCTCGATGAAAATGAATTTGAGGAATATCGGTGATAGTGGCAAGTGTCCCATCGTCAATAACGCCGTAGATTTTATCTGCTTCTTCTTCTGTCGGATCAGGTGCGATAATCAGAGTGAATTTTTGAACTTTCATATAAAAAATAAACTACGATTCAGCAGAAATAGCTGCGGTGTCGTACACTTTCCGTTTTTCGCGTAATGGAAGGAGATCTTTTCCCTCACATGTTATCAGGGCATAGGTGTAGCCATCTTGAGCTACAAATTCGACTTCATAGCCATCATCAGGATGACATTCTACAACAGTGCCTATTTCGCCACGTACCAATTTATGTTCCAACTTGTCAATTGTTAATGCCACCACATCTAATAGGCGAATATCATTGGTCATTCTTGCCTCTCCTTCAAAGGATAGCATGTGACAAGGCGAGGATGCTGCTCGCTGGGTCTGATATTCCAAACACTCCGGACCAGAGCTTGATGTCCTTGCCAGTTCATCATAAAATCCAGTTCATAACGCTGTCCGTGAGTATCTTGTGTCCCCAACATTGCCTCATGTGTGCGAACGACTTCAATCAGAATATTACGCAATACCTCTACATCTTCTTGTGTAATTCCCAATATAGAATTAAATAAACGCGCCTTATGACGCCCAACACGGTGCTGTGTGTTAAGCGTATAATCTCTAAGTTTCCTGATATCAACGAAGGCGTGTTCTGCGTTGGGTATAATCACTATCGGACCAGAACTGTTGAGTTTTGCAGAATCAAATAGGATAAAAAATATACCACAATCACTATGGCTGGTCAATGTGGGACTCTATTTCCTTCTTGTATTCATTCTTTGTGCCGATTATTATGTCAACGCTACTTGAGTGATCACCAAAAGCTGTGAGTCCATTTTTATGAGAGTTATCCACGCCCAACCGCGCATTGCGGCATTTCCGATTAATAACAAGCGCGTTGACCGCAATCCCCCACCACTACTCTGGCCCGCTGAGAGGGGTGAGGATGTGCGATACGCGGTTCGTTTGTCTCGAGATCCCGATTTTCCGGAATGCAGTACTATTGCAGAAGAGGGTTTTCCCTGGGCGATGTTCAATCCGCATCGAGAACTCGCGCTTGGGGTATGGTTTTGGCAATACGGTACGTCAGTAGATGGTGGTCCCTATCGCTGGTCTGATAGGTATGAATTTGAGATTACTGGTTCTGTTCGGTGCATGGAGACTCCGTCGGCTACGGATGTGATTGCGGCTTGTCCGAGGACGCATCCCCGGCTCTGGGTGTTGCCAGGTGGAGGCGCGGATCTCAAAGGCCATAGCAAGCGGTTTACGTCGCGTGCGGATCAGTTTCTCGATGCGCTGCTGGAAGACGATACTATGCCGCCGGATAAAGGGGAAGACGCGTATCAGGTTTTCAAGTTTCACAGGTGGGGTAGTAAAGCGCTTGCGGGTAGTATGGCTTCGGCGGTGCAGTGGCTTATTCCGGCTTATTTGCTTTCGGGTGAGGAGTGCTATGCTCGGGAAGCGATACGCCGCGGGCTTCATGTGGCGAATTGGGATGCGGATGGGTACACCAATCCCGTTATTAGCGATTTTGCCGATGGGTCTTGTATGCGGGTTATGGCGGGTGTTTACGATTCTTGCTTTGATCTGCTTACGGAATCCCAGCGCGCGTGCCTGCGTGCGGCAATGGTTGTGCGGGCAGAGCGTTTTTTCAGGGAGGAGAGGAATAAGATCGAGACGCTGGTTTTTCGCAGCCATTTCTGGCAACATTTGCTTATCGAATTTTCCGAAGTTGCTTTTGCACTTTTGCACGAGTATCCCGATGCGGCACAATGGGTGCGCTTTGTGTACGAACTGTGGATTGCCCGCTTTCCTCTTATGGGAGGTGCTGATGGGGGCTGGGCAAATGGCAATTCTTATTTTGGGACGAATGTGGAGACGCTGCTCGTTCTCCCTTCGCGCATTGGAGAACTCAGCGGTGTGGATCTTTTTCAGGATGCATGGTACAAAAATAGTGCCAGTTTTCTGCTTTATACATGGCCGCCCCATTCGCGGTCGGATGGATTTGGCGATGGTACGGAACTGAAGGCGCATCCGACGGGTAATCATCTCGATTTTGTAGAGGATATGGCTGTTCGGTTTGACGATCCTTATGCCGCGTGGTATGTGCAGCAGTGGCGGGAAGAGGCAGGAGAGGAGAGCAATCCGTTGCTTATCTGGCACAAGCTCAAAGATCAAAAGGCGAAACCGCGCCCGCGTTCGCCCAGGGCATTGCCGCAGGGCAGGTGTTTTGCCGATGTTGGTATTGTGTCGCTGCATACGGATCTCGCAAATACCCGACGAGATCTCATGGTGGGTATGCGGTCCAGTCCCTATGGATCGCTTCTCCATTCTCACGAGTGTCAGAATGGGTTTAATATTTTTTATGGGGGAGAACCTCTTTTCAGGAATTCGGGGTATTACACGTCTGCGGGTGACGATCATTCGAAACTATGGTACAGGGCTACGCGGGGACACAATTCGGTTCTCATAGATGGCAAGGGTCAGCCCCGAGGTGCTGAGAGCTACGGTATAATTTCCCGGTTTCTCAATGGCGAACATGTGGCGTACGCGCTTGGGGATGCATCCCAGGCGTATGGGGATGCGGGTCTCAGGCGTTTTCGTCGGCATCTGGTGCTTTTGAGGCCGGATGTTCTGGTGGTTTACGACGATCTGGAAGCCGATCACGACGCTTGCTGGCAATGGCTTGTACACGGGGATCGGGAAATTACTGTTGATGTTTGCCATCAGCGATTGTACACGCAGACTCGTACTGCGTGCGGTCAGGTGAATATTTTTGGGTCGCAAAAATTGCATATTGAGATCGATACGGTTTTTGATCCGCACGCTGTCAACTGGGGGGGTAATAAGACTTTTTTGGGGAAAAATATGGCGGTTTTTCCCGATCAGTGGCATGTCGTGGTTTCGCCTGAGAGGGCGTGCAATATTATGCGTTTTCTCGCTGTTTTTCAGGTGCGTGACCGGGAAGATGAAGCGCGGTTTCAAGATCCTGTTCAGAGAGATGGGTGGATTTGTTTGGACGATTGGATTATTCGGGGGGAGTTAAATCCCGATCGTGGTCCCTCGCTCGAGATTCGCCACGAGGACAAGGGTATCGCCCTTGGTGTGGATGTCACGGTAGATCGAAAACAGCAGAGCGCATCTGATGCGACGGTGCTTGTTGAACCATCAGGTGTTCAGAGGGCGACGGATACGTTGCCCCAGGCGGCGAGGTGAATCACAGGAGAAGAATGAATGAAGACGCTATTTGCCGGTTTTTGCATATTGGCACTGTTTGTCAATAGCTATGGTAGCGGTCCTTATCAGGCTACAGGGATTAAAATTTGCGAGGTGGATCAGACCAGTGCGATTGTCTGGGCGCGTTTGACCAGGAATCCCGAGCGGATGGATAAAAGTCATCCCAGGCCCACTGTGCGCTATCGAAATCCCGAGACGGGTGAATTGGAACGGCGCCAGGGCCGACGCACTATGGAACCCGTTGTTCTGTTTCCCGATGATTCCGATATCCATACGATTGAGGGTGCGGTTCCCGGTACGTTGGGGGATGTGCGCGTTCGGTATGCTGTTGAAAAGTCCGATGACTGGAAGAGTACGCCCTGGGGTGCGGTGGATCTCGATCTCGATTTTACGCGGCAGATCAAGCTGACGGATTTAGAGCCGGGTACGCGGTATCAAATTGAGGTGCAGGCTCGCGCTGAGGCAGATGGACAAATGGTCTCTGGACGTTTTCGCACGGCACCTTCTGTAGATCAGTCCGCCCGTGTTGTTTTTCACGTTTCTACCTGTCAGGCTTATGGCGATCAAGATGCACCTGAGGGGGGCTATCGCATTTACGCGAGTATATTAAAGCGCGATCCCGATTTTTTTGTGCATGCAGGCGATATTGTCTATTACGATAGCCGGGCCAAAACCCTGCCTCTGGCGCGCTGGCACTGGGCGCGGATGTATAGTCTGCCTACCAATGTCGCATTTCACCGGGAGGTTGCCAGTTATTTTATTAAGGACGACCACGATACTTGGATGAACGATTGTTGGCCGGGTCAACAGACGCCATTCATGGGGGAATTTACCTTTGAGCAGGGTCTGGCTGTTTTTCGGGAGCAGGTTGGGATGGGTGATCGCACGTATCGAACGGTGCGCTGGGGAAAAGATTTGCAGATCTGGATGGTTGAAGGGCGCGATTTTCGGAGTCCCAATACGATGGTAGATGGGCCTGAAAAGACCATCTGGGGAAAGGAGCAAAAGGCCTGGTTTAAAGATACTGTGCGGGGTTCCGATGCCGCGTTCCGCATTCTCATCAGCCCTACGCCAGTGGTTGGTCCTGATCGCGAAAATAAAAAAGACAACCACGCCAACAAGGTGTTCTCTTATGAGGGGGATGAATTGCGTCAGTTTATCGCGGGACAAAAGAATATGGTGGTTGTTTGCGGTGACCGGCACTGGCAATACGTCTCTGTTGATGGGGAAACTGGTGTGCGAGAATATTCTTGTGGTCCTGCCAGCGATGGGCACGCCGGTGGATGGCCTGAGGATAAGCGGCTGCCCGAGCACCGCTATCTCAATGTTATTGGTGGTTTTCTGGAGGGTGTGGTGGATCGCGAAAACAATGTTCCCGTTCTCATTTTTCGCCATTTTGGGGTGGATGGCAATTTGCTCAATGAAGACCGCCTCGTGGCTCAACAATAGTGCTTATGAAACTCAATATTCTCTTTATACACGTCGATCAGATGCACGCCGATGCGATCTCTGCGCTCGGCTGCGAATACGTACACACACCTGCTATTGACCAGCTCGTGCGCGAAGGCTATACCTTTACCAATGCCTACTGCGCCATGCCCCAGTGCTGTCCTTCGCGGGCGTGTTGGTACACGGGGCGCATGTCCAAAGAACACGGCGTTGTCGTCAATTCCTATCCCATTGATCCCAGTATCCCGGACCTGGGACAGTGGCTGCGCCGCGAAGACTATGAGTGTGTGTACACGGGCAAATGGCACGTCACGGGACGCGATTTACACGCGAGTTTTGATGTGTTGCAACCCCAGCACGGCATGGGCGAACTCAACGACGGCAATGTCGCCCGATCAGCCGTGGCCTATCTGAAAAATCGCACGTCTGATAAACCCTTCTTTTTAAGCGTTGGATTCCTCAACCCGCACGATTGCTGCTTTCCCGCGATGTCCCACGGCGGCCCGGGCAAATACGGTTTTGCATCGAAAATTGAGGGCGATCTCCCGCCTCTTCCGGGCAATTTCGACGACGAATACGCCCAGCGCGGGCGGCCCAGTACTCGCCAGTGGTCGCGCCGCGATTGGCAGTATTACATCTATCAGTATTACCGCATGGTCGAGATGGTTGACGCCGAAGTTGGCCGCGTTATGCACGCGCTTCGCGCATCGCCTTATGCTGACAATACCCTCGTCATTTTTGCCTCTGACCACGGCGATGGCCTCGGCTTTCACAGCAATACCAGCAAGGGTTTTCTTGAGGAAGAAGCGTTTCGTGTTCCCACCATTGCGTGGTGGCCCGGGCGTATTCCGGAAGGCGTGCGGGATGCCGAGCATCTCATCTCCGGCGTCGATATTCCCGCCACGATATGCGACTATGCCGGCGCACCGCCCTTGCCCAAGACCACTATTGCGCGTTCATGGCGTCCCATTTTTGAACGGCGCAATGTCCCGTGGCGCACCTACGTCATCGGCGAAACTTCTATTGGTCGGCTATCGGTTGCCGTGCGCGATGCGCGCTACAAAAGCATTATTGATCGGGATAACACGCGTCTCTACGATCTTCAAAACGATCCGCTCGAAACGCAAGACCTCGCCGATGAAGCGCACTGTGCAGATATTGTCGCGCGCCATCGGGCACATTTTCGCGAATACATATCCCAAATTGAAATGTATCCCGAACCAGAAATCGATCTCGGTAATCTGAAGCGCGGCAATGTCTATCGCGACTATATCGACTGGTATCTTTCCATTCTCAATGAGGCCTGACCCCATGGCAATTGACACCATCGGTCCCTATGCCGTTCAACCCATCCGCGATTTTCTCTCGGGTTTCACGCCGGTGCAGACGTCTATTGTGGATGCCGATTGCGCTACGCTCACTTACGATATCCTCAACTGGTCCTTTGCGCCCGCGCAACCGCCGCCTTGTCCCAATAGCGTGTATGGCTCGGTGAGTATTGGGCGCGAACAGGGCGGCACGTATTGCATCCGCCAGCAAACTCACATTGGCGGCGAGCCGACTATTTTTGAGGCGGATGTGATCTGCAACCCCGACGATACCCTCAAATCCTGGACGCTGTACACTTATCGCGCCGATGCCGAGGGGGAGCCGATTCCGATTTCTGAGTTGCGCGAGAGCTGGGAAAATAACAAGGGGCATATTCAGTCGCGAGATGGTGCATACACATACCGCGCAACGCGTCCGGTCTTTAGCCATTGGATACTCCCCCACATTTTGCTATGTGGAAGGCATTCCTTGCCAATGGCATTTGATCTGATTCAAGATCTGTCTCTCTTGCACCCCAATCACAAGCTCGTTGCCGATGGATCGGTTGAACTCGGTATCGGTTCTTATAAAACCTTTGTTCAATCTGGCGAAGGTATCTTGCCCGTCCACTATTTGCTGGATAAGGACCGCCGCCCGCAACTCATTACTTTCGGCCTCATTGCTTGGGCACTCACCGATATTTCATGAGGAATAAGATGAAAAAAGCCGTTTACGCCGCCAGCTTTGATCCCGTTACCCACGGCCATCTGTGGGTTATTCAGGAGGCTGCGCAGCTCTTCGATCAGCTCGTTGTCGCTATTGGGATCAATCCGGATAAGGACTATACGTTTTCACTGGAGGAAAGGCTGGGTCTGCTTTGTGAGACTACGTCGCAGTTCGATAATGTCGTTGTCGCCAGTTACGAAAATCAGTTTCTGGTCAATTACGCACGCGGTATTGGCGCAGGTTATATTGTGCGGGGTATTCGCACGCAGAGCGACTATGAGTTTGAACGCAGGATGCGCTATATCAATAGTGATCTGGACGATACGATTACGACTATCTTTTTGATGCCCCCGCGAGAGATTGCAGAGATCAGTTCCAGTTTTATCAAAGGGCTGGTGGGTCCCGATGGCTGGCAAGATGTTGTGAGACGCTATGTTCCGGAACCTGTTTTTGAGAAGTTTGTCGAGTATTTTGAGGGGTGAAAATAAATCAATTCACACTGAACACCTCAGCCATTGGCTTGCGGGGGCGTTTCATGATGGCGGTTTCCAGAACTTGATCCATGTGAGATGCAAATACCAGCCTTATGTCTTTGCGCGCTGTATCGGGTATTTCGTGTGCGTCTTTGCGGTTGTCTTCGGGTAAGATTACTGTTTTTACACCTGCGCGGTGTGCTGATAGGACTTTATCGCGTACGCCGCCGATGGGCAGTACTTTGCCGCGCAGTGTAATTTCGCCTGTCATTGCCACGTCTTTGCGAACGGGCCGATTGGTGAATACCGATGCGAGGACTGTGGCCATGGTAATACCTGCCGATGGACCATCTTTGGGTACGGCTCCTGCAGGTACGTGTACGTGTACATCCTGGTTTTTGTTAAACTGCGCGTTTAGCCCCAGTTCATGCCAGCGCGACCGCACGTATGTCATGGCCGCATGCGCAGATTCTTTCATTACGTCGCCGACCTGTCCGGTTAGATTTAACTCGCCTTTACCGGGTATGACTGTTGCTTCGACAAAGAGGACATCACCACCGGTAGATGTTACGGCGAGGCCAGCGGCGACGCCCACCTCGTGATCTTCTTCGGCTACTTCGTGGCGAAATCTTTGTGGTCCCAGATATTCGGCGATGTTTTTTTGATGGATGTGTACGCGTCGCTTGCGGCCCTGAGCAAATTTGCGGGCGATCTTGCGCGTCACGGTTGCGATTTCGCGCTCCAGATTTCGCACCCCGGCCTCGCGGGTGTAGTGCTGGATTACTTCTTGCAGGGCGGCTTTGTCGAAAGATGCCTTTTGGGGGGTCAATCCGTGTTCTAATATCTGGCGTTTGACCAGGTACCGACGCGCGATTTCCATTTTTTCGGCTTCGGTATATCCCGAGACTTCCAGTACTTCCATTCGGTCCATGAGTGCGGGTGGGATTGTGTGGAGCGAGTTGGCAGTGGCGAGGAATAAGACTTCTGAGAGGTCAAAGGCGACGTCCAGATAGTGATCCACAAAGGTGTTGTTTTGCGCCGGGTCCAGGACTTCCAGCAGTGCTGCGGAGGGGTCGCCGCGAAAGTCTGCGCCGAGTTTGTCGATTTCATCCAGCATGAATACGGGGTTTTTTGTGCCGGCACGCCGCAGTCCCTGTATGATGCGTCCGGGCAGTGCGCCGATGTAGGTGCGGCGGTGTCCTCGAATTTCCGATTCGTCGCGGATGCCGCCCAATGACATTCTGACAAATTCGCGGTTGAGTGCTCGTGCCACGGATTTGCCCAGTGATGTTTTGCCCGTGCCCGGGGGGCCGACCAGTAACAAGATAGGTCCGCGCATGTCGTCTTTCAATTGGCGCACGGACAGGTACTCAAGGATGCGTTCTTTGGGCTTTTCCAATCCATAGTGGTCTGCATTCAAGACGCGTTCGGCTTTTTTGATGTCTAATTGATCGCTTGTCTTTTTGTTCCACGGGAGTTCGACGAGCCAGTCCAGATAGGTGCGCGATACGGTGTATTCGGCAGAGGCTTCGGGCATGCGCGCCATGCGTTTTAGCTCGCGTTCGGCTTCTGTTTTTGCTTCTTCGGACATGCTGGCGGCTTCGATTTTTTCGCGCAGTTCTTCGATTTCGGCACCGATATCCTCTCCTTCACCCAGTTCATCTTGAATTGCCCGCAGTTGCTGGCGCAAAAAATACTCTTTTTGTGCGTCTTCCATGGTTCCCGCGGCTTCTGAGCTGATTTTTTCGCGCAGTTCCAGAATTTCAACTTCGCGATTGAGGAATTGATTGATGGCTTCCAGTCGCCGATACAGATTGCGCTCGGCTAATATTTTTTGTTGATCTTCAAATCCCACGTTGAGTTGTGAGGCGATGAAGTCTGCCTTGTGGGTTATTTCTGAGAGGGCGTCTAAGGCTGCTCCGACTTCTCTGGGTACATTGGGGGCGAGTGCCACTGCTTTTTTGAACTGACCGAATATATTGCGCGCGAGTGCTTCCAATTCGGTGTTGTGTTCTATTTCTGATGCTATTTTCTCAACTTTCGCTATGGGATAAGGTTGCGATCGCAATACATCTATGAGTGATAGTCGCGCCATGCCCTGTACGAGCACTTGCATGCGGCCATCGGGCATGTCCGCGGATCGCGCGATGTAGATTGCCGTGCCTACGGGATACAGGGACTCCCGGCGGATGTCTTCTTCGGCGTCGCTTTCTTCCAGTTCTCCAAAGATGGCGATTACTTTGTGCCCAGCGTCTATTGCCGCTTGCGCGGCTTTTACCGCGCGTTCGTCTTCCAATAACAAGGGGGCGGCCATGAGGGGATAGATCACCACTTCAGATGTCACCAGCATGGGTAATTCGGAGGGGATGCTATACGCTTCGATTGCGTTTACGCTTGTGAGGGGGTTGTCGTTTGGCATGATTAGATGCTCCTTGGAATGATGGTATATCAACTTTACCATTTTTTAAGCAATATCCGTGCCTGAAATTTTAAATTCAGCTAATTACTTTATTTACAACCAAATATCAATTTTGGTTCCATTATTTAATCTGAGAAGTGCCGATTTTGCTACCCGATTTCAGTCATAATGGCAGTTGTTATGACCATTGAGTCTCTAAAAATAAAAGCCCAACGGTTTAGAAAAGACCGTTGGGCTTTAAAAAATAAGATCCGATTGAGCGGTTTAAAGGCCATCAAACTGGGCTGTGGTGTTCTGTTTGAGAGACTACAGGGGCAACCTCTCGAATGGCATCCCAATCAATCATAGCAACCCACAAATTTTCTTTTTGAGAGTATCGAACCACACCATCAACTTCTAAATCTTCGCTGTAAAGGATCAGTGATTGCCCTTCTTTTAGAACCATTTTCTGACATGCAAGGTCTTCCACGGTCCCAGCGCAGTTCAAACGCACCCTGCCTTTTACATCCGCATTGTGAAAGTCCGCGAATATTCTTGGTTTGTTCATTTTTAATTCTCCCGTGCGGGATTTGGAATTGTTGGCACAAAAAGTTCACTAACTTGCTCGGGCGTAAGTCCAGTTAATGTCGCATGAAAAGGGCTTCGCCCAGAAGTTCGCACCACATCACCGCCAGCTTTTCGGATTTCACCAACGGTTGTCACGCCAACTTGTCCATGTGGAATCGTCCTTGCCAATTCAGAAATAGATACACCTTCACCACTTTCTACTGATATGCCTGTGATCCCACTTGGATGTGTTCCGCTTCCACGTCGAATGTCTTCTGGTCGGTTTTTACCGCCACGAACTACAAGGGCATCATCAGGAATTTTTGCAATTAGCATATAAAGAAATATAGCCCCTGTCAGGTATCTGTCAATACTTGACGCTCTAAAACGCGCACTTCAACCTCCAATCGCTCACCGAGGCGGTCTTTCTCCAACTCCAAATTGTAGCGCGTCTGCAGATTGAGCCAGAATTGATCTGTGGTCCCAAAGTAGCGCGCCAGCCGTAGCGCTGTATCTGCCGAGATAGCGCGTTTGCCATGCACAATCTCGTTAATCCGCCGAGGAGGCACTGAAATATCCTTTGCCAGACGATACTGGCTAATACTCAGAGGCTGGAGAAATTCCTCGAGCAGGATTTCTCCCGGATGAATTGGGGGCATTATAGGCATAATAGCTACCTCCTAGGGGAGATCACAGTGGAGAGTGAGCAGCCCTCGGTTCCTTCCTAAAAGGACTATAGCTTTACCACATCTCTGCTTTGGTGGAGAGACTCGCTTTTTGGTTGATCACGTCCTTCACCTTGATCATTCATCTGTGGTAAATATAGTCGTCTGTTTTCCATTCCTCTACCACAGGGGTTATGTCCCGTTCTTCCTTCACCACCGCGGATTTCGACGCGCTAAATATTACCGTGATTCCTCTGCTCTGAAGAAATGGAATGTATCGGTTGATTGAATCGGCACTCAATGGGTTGTTCCTCAAGTCAACCTCATCGCCACTACCCAATCCCGTATTTGCGACCAGGGGGCCAATGTTCGAGATGGCATTGTTGCGAAGTGTCAACTTTTCCAGATTGGTTAAGCCTGCCAATGGGATGATGTCCGAGATGCTGTTGTTGTTAAGATGCAACGTTTCCAGGTTAGTCAATCCTGACAGTAGAGAGATGTCCGAGATACCGAGGCTCTGAAGATCTAGCACTGTCAAGTTGGTTAAGCCTGACAGGGGTGTGATATCCGAGAAGGTGTTTCCAGCAAGCCAAATCTCTCTCAGGTTAGGCAGACCTGAGAGAGGCGAGAGGTCTGAGACGGTGTTAGACTGAAGATCCAGCGTTCTCAGACTGGTCAAGCCGGACAGTGCAGACACATCCGAGATGCTGTTAGAGGAAAGAGATAACCATTCCAGACTGGTCAAGTCTGATAGCGCAGACACATCCGAAATGAAGTTGTTTGCAAGATCCAGCCATTCCAGACTGGTCAAGCCTGATAGCGCAGACACATCTAAGATCGCATTGTAGTCAAGATCCAGCGTTCTCAGACTGGTCAAGCCTGATAGCGCAGACACATCTGAAATGAAGTTGTTGTAAAGATAAAGCGATTCCAAGCTCGTCAAGCCGGACAGTACAGACACATCCGAGATGCTGTTAGAGGAAAGAGATAACCATTCCAGACTGGTCAAGCTGGACAGTGCAGACACATCCGAGATGCTGTTGCTGGAAAGACTCAGAATTCGCAGATTGGTCAAGCCGGACAGTGCAGACACATCCGAGATGCTGTTAGAGGAAAGAGATAACCATTCCAGACTGGTCGCAAACTCAAGGCCAGTCAAGTCACTAATGTTCGCATTCCGTGCCACAAGGCGAGTTATGGTTACCATCTCACCCCTGGTGATAGGCGCACCGCTCGCCTTGTCGAGACTATCTTCAATGACAGCACGCAGGTTCGCATCTGGGATGCCTACTGGCAATGAAAAGTCACTTACTCGCAGTGGATCAAAAGAAATCTCAATCTCTCTGCCCTGAAGGGCTGGAATGTGCGTGTCGAGCGATGTGTCACTTAGCGGGTTGCCCTTCACATTAACATTATCTCCTTCACTCAATCCCATGTTTGCGACCAATGGCGCAATATCTGAGATGCTGTTGTTGTCAAGATACAGTCTTTTCAAGTTAGTCAATTCTGACAGGGGCGAGATATTCGAGATGCTATTATCGTCAAGATCCAGCAATTCCAGGTTAGCCAATCCTGACAGGGGCGATACATCCGAGATATTGTTGTCATAAAGCCACAGCGTTGTCAGATTGGTTAAGTTAGATAGCGCGGATACATCCGAGATGCTGTTGTTGGAAAGATCCAGCGATTCCAGATTAGTCAATTCTGATAGGGGCGATATATCCGAGATGCTGTTGTTGCCAAGCCACAGCGAATCCAGTTTAGTCAATCCTGGTAGTGGCGAGATATCCGAGATATTGTTGTCGTAAAGATACAGCGTTGTCAGGTTAGTCAAGTTAGATAGTGCGGATATATCCGAGATATTGTTGCTGTAAAGCCACAGCGTTGTCAGGTTGGTTAAGTTAGATACCACGGACACATCTGAATCTGAAATCTCGTTGCTGCCAAAAGCCAGCGTTGTCAGGTTGGTTAAGTTAGATACCACGGACACATCTGAAATCTCGTTAAAAGAAAAACTCAGATATGTCAGATTGGTTAAGTTAGATAGTGCGGATACATCTGATATCTTGTTCAAAGAAAGATTCAAATATGTCAGGTTGGTTAAGTTAGAGAGTGTGGATACATCTGATATCTCGTTCCTGCGAAGATTTAGATATGTCAGGTTGTTCAAGCCTGAAAGAGACGAGAGGTTGGATATTTCATTGCTGTTGTTGCCCAACCCATTCACCACCTCTTCACCAAGATCAAGTCTCGTCAGCCCAGTTGCAAACTCAAGGCCGGTCAAATCGCTAATATTCTTGTTCGGCACCTCAAGTCTCGTCAAGGTCGCCATCTCTGCTCTGGTGATCGGTGTACCGCGCACCTTACCGAGGCTATCCTCAATAACAGCGCGCAGATTCCCATCTGGAATAACAACCTGCATCGCATCGCCACCGCTGGTAGGGGAAGATACCTCTTTGCCAAAGCTATTACCAAAGATCAGAAAATCGGAGAATCCAATTACGCCGTTGCTGTCCAGATCATATCTGGCTTCATACGTCCCATCGCCCCTACGTGACCCGAACTGATCTGCAAACGCCAAAAAGTCGGCAAAGCCAACTCGACCATCGCCATTAAAGTCCGATGTAAGTTGTAACCGTAACGCAACGCGCAAATTCAAGGTCGCGCTTTCAATTTGCCCACCCCGGCCAAGATCAGCACGCACCAACCGAATCGAAGTGCCCGAAAACGCAGCCAACGTGCGAAAACGAATCGTGCCCACAAGACCGTTGTTGACCGTGGCTTGACCACCAAAAGACACAATGCTAATCTCCACAAAAGTCGGATTTGTACCCTGTTCTGTGAGTGTTTGTGCATTGGGCAACACATCACCTGTCTCAAATCCTTCGTAAACAATCTGTGTGGCATTGTATTCAAAACGCACAGCGAGTCCATTCGCATTCTGAATATCTTTGCCAAAGATCTGTATGGTCACAACCCCATCTGCGGACACATTAATAGACGTGGCAGCTTGATCGCCCGTAGTACTATTTACATCCAGCGAAAGAGAGAAGCTATTTTGTGCCAAAAGAGTCAGCGGGTGTACCAAAAGCGTGAATGTTGACAGGATGACCAGAATCCGTTTACGCATTAGTTTTTTCCTTACCATTGGCGTTTAATATTTCGTTAAATCCCTTCCACCCGAAACCGGTTTTAATTCTCACGGGTTTCAAGTGAATATTCTCAGAAGTTTTTATAAAAAGCGTTCTTCGGATATCTGTCAACACTTGTCCCAGCATGGCTGATTCACTTTCGCTTTTGGGTGACAATAATGGCGACATCATAATTTATCGCCAGTTCCAAGAGAAATTGACGTAGGTACCGCGCGTTATTGTATTTATTCAGCCAATGCATCCCAAAATATCTTATATGCCTGTGGTGCGCTGGCGTCAATGAAAAGAGAAAAGAAAGCCCGTCGATCAATAATGATCAACGGGCTTTTGTATTGTTTGAAAATATCTGGCTCCATCATGATACGCCAGGTTTATGGTCTTGCCAATGTGATGTCATAGTCGTTCAGAGCGTTCCAAAGATCGGCGTGTTGAGTCAATGGACTGACTGCCAGCGTATCCAATTTATCGAACGCCCGATCAAAAATGGCGCAGCACCAATGCGGCACCGTACAGCACGGCATAATTCCCGGCCGGATCGCTGAATCTGCTCGGCGCAGGAATAGCATTAAGCGGTGTGGCGGCGTGGCGTTGGTTAATGATACGGAACATCAACGCAATCCGGAACGTGCGAATCTGTGCTTCAATACGCCCTATAAGATCGACATAGCTGGCCATCACCCAAAGTCACCCTGGAGGTATCCTTTGGCGGCAGCCTTAACACGAGCGACTTCTCCCTTGTGAAGAAGGGCAAGTGGTTCCGCTCCATCAAGCGCGTCGTTTGGTGCTGTAAGCCAATACCACATTTCATAGGCGTCATCGAATAGCTGGGTAATACGATCAAGCCTTTTGATAGGCTGTCCGTGTTTGTCGAATTGTCCAGCAGGAAAGACATAATCGTGCCTGGCATTTTTCCATCCGACTATATGCCCTTTCTTCAGCCAGTCGTGAACAACCTGGTGGTGATTGAGGCCAGCGAGGGCGACAAGTTGAGAGGAAGTTAGCAGGCCTTCCAGGTCTTCCATCTCTTGGGTATTTGCCTCGATCAATTCTTTCGCCTGTTTCTCATCAATTAGACATGGTTCGGTACCTTCAATGGTTTCTATATTTTGCGTATTCATTTTCGATTCTCCGATACTTGCTTATTCCACAACTTCCCAGCACATGGGAAATATAGCCCCTTTTGGATGTCTGTCAACATTTGACGCGCAGCATACGACCCGTAATCTGTTTAGCACGTCGTCAATCGGATGGGGGAGGTTGCTTTTAACTTTAGGGGAAAGCAACCACAGAAAAAACGCGAATGAGTGGGGTACAACTGGCAATAGCCAGTTCATTTGAGTGTTTTACGCAGATGAAAGGGGAGCAACTACAGACCAGCTTTCAAGTTCAGCAATACAGAGACCCCCTTGATGCCGTATAGAATCATTACGGTGCCTGTGCGGATCAACTTTGCACATTATGTTGTGCCAGCCTGTCCTGCTACGGAGATGCAATCAGCGGTTCTATCTCCCGCTCAATTTGGCGACGTACCGTGTGCTCGGCGACATCGAGATCGTAGCGGGTCTGAAGATTGATCCAGAACTCAGGCGTCATGCCAAAGTAGTGACCAAGGCGTAGCGCGGTATCGATTGTAATTCCATTAATTCCACGCACGATAGCGTCTAAGTCCTTTTCCGAAACCTTGATCCCTTGAGCAAGGCGAGCCACACTGAGATTCATCGGAATAAGGAACTCATCGCGCAGGATCTCGCCAGGATGTACCGGAGACAGTAGCTGTCCGGTTGTGACTTCTGAGAAGTCAACCTTTCGCCGGTCCAGTTCTTCGCGTTTAATGGTCATCTTTTATCTCCTCAATGATAATCAACGATCTCGACTTCCCACGATTCACCATCGCGCCAAACGAAGCAGATACGCCATCGGTTATTGATGCGAATACTGTATTGCCCTCTACGATCAGCTCGCAAAGCCTCGAGACGATTGCCAGGTGGAGTAAGCAGGTCGTTGAGCCGATTAGCAGCATCAATTGCCAGAAGCTTCGCCCGCGCTCGTTGCTGGAGTTGCAGAGGCAGGCCGCGAACAGTATGGCCCGCAAAGATAGCTGCGGTGCGCTTGTCTGCAAAACTCTTGATCATGCGTTAACATAATGATAAATGGCTGGCGAGTGACATCTATTACCTATCTCACCTCTGAAATATGAATATCTTCGATCTGCACTACGTCTATCGCATAATGGATGCACGCGCGAATGTCGTCTTCTTGGAGGTCGGGAAAATAATCAGAGAGGATCGTCTTAAACGAGATTCCCTCACGCACCAATTCGAGAACATCGACCATGGGGATCCGTGTTCCAGCAACACAAGGCTTACCAAAATGAATTTGGGGATCAACCGCAATCCTGCCTCGATAATTTCCATTTTCCATATCGCATAGACTCCAATTTAACGATGCACGATGAATAATATTTCAATAACGGCGCGAATGCAATCAGCCCGATGTGCCCGGCATCGTGGATGCATTGCCCAGCCAGTTCACTCAGGAAAGTACCGCAGGAAAAGAAAAAAGTCAATTGCATCGCCAGGCAAGGCAGATAGGGATAGGCGGTGGAGCAGGGATACAGAAAACATCGGGGAAAGGCAAATCTAATCAATCTCTTTAAGAAGCCCTTATTTTTTATCATCTCGTAGGTTTTCCACGCAGGTTCCTACCACATTGGGGACGTGAGTTGCTGAAGTTCCTCAGATACATCCAACCAAAGAAACTTGTCTTCCGGAGTTTCGGGCGTCGATATCGCGAAGCGGTATTCGCTTTGATCCTCGAATTCCGTCCGCTTTGTAAAACAAGCTCTCTCGGGAACGTAGATATCCACCAAATCGTCATTTGTGGCAATAATGCCCGCTTCATCCTCGTAGTGAACGGGGCCGTGATAAACATGTACGACTGTGTCGATGTTTTTTTCTAAGTCTCCCAGTTGTTTCAAGTCCGGAGAGACGTTAATTGCCAAGGAAGCCCACGGATTGAGACCGTCCAGATTCTGGTATTTGCCTTTGTCGATCTGCAACGCATAGTCAATCCCCAACCACATCGCGAAAGCATTAACATCTTCAATCTTCGTCGCGGCATCGTAATCATATTCATCTGAGACCCTGATTTTGAGCTTCCTATACATACTAAGAAGAGGGAAATGGGATGTGCAGTACAACCAGGGTTCGGTGGAGGACGAGAATACAGCTTTTGATTTAAAGCTGCTGCCATATGGAATACGAGCAAGATCGCGTATCAAAGGTGTGGTATCCTTTCTCAGCGTGTTTTCATCGGGATCCGCGATTCCTGACCGTAGGTTCTCTTGATCCCAATAGTACGAGGGCGTAGTAAGCCTAAGCTTTTCCGCTCGACACGGCGAATGACACTCCTTTGAGAATCTTACCACCTCTCTAATGTTTGTCTGTCTGGATCGATAGTCCACGTAATGGACGTAGATTATGTGACATTTCGCTTGTTCAATGTCGAACACGCAGAACCATTCGGTGATCTTTGAAGCTGGTATGGCATAGATTTGGGAAGGTTTTAACTTAGGCGTCGTCTGCTCAATTACTTCGTTTAGGAGCTTTACGTCAGCCTCCGATAGCTGGTAGATCAATAAGCGATTTGATCGACACCAAAATGTCTGCCTATTCGAATCCCCGAGAGCTTCTTCGATAAGCACTTTGTCGTTGAGCAGCGAATTTTTTGACCTCCGCCACCTGCATATGAATAGATTAAGTTTGGTAAATTTCCCGAGCAAAACACAGTCCTCTTTTTATAAAAAAAGCTCCGACGGTTGCCATCAAACTCCCTTGAAGAAAATTTGTCCGCCAGGGCTTTTAATAGTCACAAAAATTTTCAAGATATTTTATTCGTGTGGTGATGAAAATATCATATCCAATTCAGGGTGTTTTGTCAATGGACTACCCATCAGAAAAGACTTGTAGGTCACAGTACTTTCCGCGACAGTTATTTGTTTTAAAGTATGGCACTTTTGCCTGAAAACGTATATATATAAATATCGACAATTTGTAACATCAGGAAGGCTGTGGATGGGCTGCAGATTCGGTTTGCTCGTTTTTCAGGGCCTGCCTTTGATGAGGGCATTGAAACACATACCATTGAACATATCCAGGTGCGGATATACAATCCGGCCAAGACCGTGGCGGACTGCTTTAAATACCGGAACAAGATCGGTCTGGATGTGGCTATTGAGAGCCTGCGAGACTGCATTCGAGAACGGAAAGCCTCTCTGGATAACCTCTATCATTTCGCACAAGTCTGTCGGATGACCAATGTGATGCGGCCCTATATGGAGGCAGTGGTATGAGTACCGGAAAGAGAAAGCACATGTCGGTCTCAGGTTGCCCTTATAGGCAAGCCTCATTGAGCCATTTCTAAGGATAACAATATGGAACTTTTAGAACTCTTTGATACCGTAGAATTAGACGAATTCATAATGATAATCCTGACAATTATCATTGCGTGTTCTGCCTATTCTCAAGCACGAAATACAAAAAAGCAAGCCCAATTATTAAAAGAGGCGGAAGAACGAAATACAGAACCAAAAATAATAATAACGCCATATACTAAGTTCAACAATGGCACTCGCTACGTCGGCTTTTCTATCAGAAATGAAAGCTTTTTTGAAGTTACAATTACTTCTTTCGATCTCGAATTAGGAATCCCAGAAGACAGTAATTGGTTAAATGCACCCATTGTTATCATTTCACCCATAACCGAATCCGAGGATGGTGAATTACCAGACTCTACCTTGCCACGACGATTCGGGTACGGTGACAGTATGCAAATACTGTATAATGAAACAGAAGTTGTAGAAATGCTACGAGTTGAGGAGAACGATCAACCAGCAAGATTTCGTCCCCAATGTTATGATTCCCTGGGCAACAAGTACACAATGAATCATTGGATTACAAGGGAATACGGTCGTACCACTATGTTCGATGAACCGGGACCTGGCTATCTAACAGAGGAAGAGCGAAATAGAAGACGAACTTCCAAAGGCCAGTTAAAAAGATTGCTACGGTCATCTATTAAAAAAATAAGATCATTTTTGGGTCTTAAATTGAGATACTAAATTCCCATCACCATCCAGGGTTATGCGATAGCCCTTTGCCATCGCATGGGCAATACTAAACTTCGCTTCTTTATCACCCACAACAAACAATGGGGACTTGCCATTATCACGCTTTTTAGCAGCCATATCTTCAACCTCCTTATTCGGGGTAATAGATCCATTGCGTACAGCTTGCTGACTAACTTTTTCAACACCAGAATCCCAATGAACACCTGAATAGAACAACATCATGCCGATCCTCCTTTCAATTTGATAACCAACTGACCTTTTGAGACCTCAACCTTCACCTTATCGCCCATCTCAAAGCCAGCCTCAGCCAGCCAATGCCCAGAGAGTCTGAGCAATGGACAAGAATTATCAACAGACTTCATCTTGTCATAAACGACCTTGCCGTACATATCACGGGTCGAAAGATCGATATAGCACCGGCGAGAACGACGACCAACGGTAAGACAACGGACAGACTGCATAACCAACCTCCTGTGAAATGACAGCCATCCGCCAGCAACGAAAACGCCCTTCCTCACTTCCCGATTGGAAAGCAAAGAAGGGCGACTGACGGATTAGCCATCTGCCTTTATGGTGTTCTGCCTTTTCCAGACAGATTTTAAATACACTTTTTACACACGGTCACTGTCAAGAGTGGCAGCACCGCGGCGTTTTTTTTGGGCGTAGCCTGGGGTTGGGGGGTGGTGGGGCGTAAGGGAACCGAAAAAAATGGCGCCCCCGCTTGGAGCACGAAGACGCCGGACTTTGTTGTGTTTTGAACGTTCTTGCCCCTCTTGACAGTGACCGTAAATTCTCGCCGAAGATTGCCCTCAACGGGTAAGATCGGCATGGGGTGGGGTAGCTGGTGCTTCTTGTTTTGCTGGCAAGGGTTGGGGGCTTCATATAAGAAAAGGATTTGGGAATTTCCACCGGTAAGATGATCGAGAAGCGACAGAGGTTTTGTGGGGTTGGGGGCTTCTTTCGAGGACAGGATTCAGGTGTTTTTATTAGGGAGGGTATAGGGAAGCGATCAGGGTTCTGCTGGCGAGGGTTGGGGCATACTATATAATGCGAATGTTGAAAAGATCACGTTCTTGATTGATATAGGTGTAGCCTATTTTATTTATTAATGGTTCGGACATTTTTTGATCGGTCTTCAATTATTCAAAAATCCTAATTTCGACCTAGGGGAAGAAGTGCTTGGAGGAGATGAAAATGTACCGAATACTCTTGTGGAACTCGCGGAGGAACTCAAGAACATCCCTTGACCATTAGGCAGGGGATAACCCCGACCTAAAAAGGAGAATATAATGATTAAAAATTTATTCGAGAAGATCACCGTTGTAAACTGTGCTGACCGCGATAGATGGAATGAAATAAAGACAGAAGCTATCAACACTCGCTATCAAATCGTCTGGGATGCCTCATCTGGACTGGATATATATCCAATGATAGCTGCTAAAGCACTTGGTAAGGTACCGAATTTTCTTTCCAGACAATTGCAGAATACGATTTTGGTTATGTCCGATTATGACCCCAATCACCTTAATAGTTTAAAAAATGTGTATCAAAAACTTGATCATCGCCCCGTACGAGTATGGAGAGGTTCAGCCGATTTTGTTGAAGGATCACCATTTTATTGTAATTTGGATGGAGATTATCGGCATTTCGTAGGAAATGGTGAAGCATTTATCGATCAAATGATACCATGGAAATTGTGGGGAGATAATGAGCGTAATAATTTCCAAAAAACATACGAAACTTGGTCGTCATCAATTCATTCAGTCCCTGATAACGATTGGCATCTGGTTTATTTTTTATTTCGTCTTAGCTTCAACTCAGAACAAGTGTCTTTTCCCGTAGTTTTTGTAGCAGCGGAAAACCTACTAATATTTGAGCAAATATTTCAGAAATATAAGATACCAATTGAGATTTTTTTTGCTGTAAGAGTCGGAGGCTTCTCTATGTCTTGGGACTCTACGCACGACTTCAAACAAGGAATGCTTCCCCGTGCAATACAAAGAGCGTCGCCTGCTATGCGTCCAAAGTTCTGGGGGGCTGACCAGGGGGACAAACGCGATCTACCTGCATCTTTCAGAGAAGTGGGAACGATAGAGGGCCTTGGAAATGGTGGATGCAAAATATTCGAAACGAATTGGAGATAATTGATTTCAAAGAATCTCTACACCTAAAACTGTCCGAAGTATTGATTTATAAAAGGTATAGATATTTTTCATACTGAACTTTGCCGTTTTTCAGGCTTATAAGCGTTGGGCAGTAAAGAGCGATGGCGGTCGCCCTTTGCCAAGACAATCATCCGCAGAAAGACATCGACAATAGGGAGGGTTTCATGAGTACTCCTAATATCTTCTCTTACGCTACAAGCGAACTCTCGCAGGACGCATTTATCTGCTGGCTTGTTGCTTGTGCCACCGAGGCCACTGGCAATCTCCAGAAGTGTGGGTTGGCATTCGTTCGCGTGCTCTTTCGAGCAGGCGCATTGAATGGGACCAGGGACATTCCAGTGTTGGACCCCGACGGCAAGCGAATAGCTCCTCCCTACAATGGGCCTTGCGAAGTGAGCGATGTGGGAAAGCCCTACACTCAGTACAATCAGATCGATGTGTACTTCCAGGCCAGAGTAGATGGGAAGAAGGTCTCTTTCCTCATTGAAGACAAAATAAACACGCGGGATCACAGTAACCAACTGGCACGATATCTGGATTCTATCAGTCAGGATGCAGAGAAAGAAGATCTAATTAAGCCTGTCTATTTCAAGACTGGGTATGTGTTCAATGATGAAAGATGGGCCGTTAAGAAGAACAAATATTTCTTGTTTGCAGCGAAAGATCTGAGAAATTTCCTCGACTGTCATCAGGATGCAATTCGGGAAAACGAGATTCTGCGCCAGTATACAGAATATCTGAACGACAAGATACAAAAGAGAGCCGAGGCCCAAGAGATATGGGACCTTGACCAAGACTATGTGCAATGGGAGTTCATGCGGAAGCTCCGTAAGGTGCTGAGAAACGTGGATGGCGAATGGGAGCACTTTATCTCCGACAAATTGTCCAGGGAGCCAGACTGGGAGTGGATTTGGAACGGCTTGGGTAGGGGGAAAAATGTGGGTGGTAGTGCGTGGACGCAGTACTGGTTCTCAAAGCATCTATATTGGCGACTTGATTCATGGAAACCGCTGCGGCTGATGATTTCCCTTAACAACGCCGGGGAAAACTATGATGTGGTACATGAATACCGAAATCGCTTCAAAGAAGCCCGCCAACAAGAAGGACTTTGTACCGGAAAAGTTCAAATGAGGAGGGGTAATGAATGCACCGTCGGATCAATTGATACTGCGAATCTTAAGGAAATGAATGTGAGCGAATTTAGCGAATTTTTGGATCAAGTGAAGCAGGTGCATATCGGGTTTCTCGAAAGAATACAACGGAGCGACTAATTCAGTCCCGTGAACATTTATGGTTTCTTACACGGACAAGGAAAGACCGTCAATCACAACTGATCAACGGTCTTTTTTCTGTAATCGAGATTTTTAGAGACTTAATAACCTTCAGGCGTTGAGTTCCTCCATAAAACGAACGATTTTGTCTCGTTTAAGTGAACGCAGTCGCGGTTTTGCATCGTCAAACATCCACTTTCGATAGTAAGACATCTCGCGCTTATCGAAAGAGGCAAGAGCATCTGCAAATGCCAATTCAGTCAAATAGTTTAAATCTTGTCCTGTGTTTTTTAGACGTTTTTCTAATCCGGGGGGTATTTCCTTAAGCGCGTTTTCACCTCGTCGTAAGCTGTCGCAGAATATGACAAGAAGCGATTTAGCGAAATGCCATAAAACCCAAGTATCATCCACGTCCTCAGGGGTTACTAAGACATCTAAACCTTCCTCCACCGCCACTTTGATAATAGTACGTATTCCTATTGACCGGATATTATCTGGATCATTGACGAAGTTAAAGCAATGATGCACGACTTCTTCTTTATTGCTTGGCTGATTTTCGATTTTTTTCCGGTACTTCTCAGATAGTGAAAAATTACATGCAAGTTGTTGAAAGAATTCAATTATAGACTTATCTTCTCTTGTTTGCTTTTCTTGCTCACTTGGTGCTTCAAGAGGTCGAAGCATTGAAGCATCTTCTGTTTCTATATATGTTTGCCAGAGTGCTGTTACTTCGGGAGACAATGGATCGCCGTAAGGGCAGCTCATTTTAAGTTCTTCCCTCCACATCACATGTACATGTTTCCAGATTTCGATAGTATCCACACTCGCCTTCAGTTTCTTCATTGATGGACGCAATTGTGGGGGATCAGCGGTAACAAGTTCCCATATTAGGGTATCAGTAATCACGATGCGCCCACCTTGTTCACATATAGTACGAAACGGCTCACCATTGCTCGTCTCGCGAATATAGCTTGCATCAATGATGATGCGTGGATTTGTCGTTTGTTCGTTCATTGTTTCTCCTTTCTTCAGGTTATAGTTGGGAGACTTGCGCTGCCGGTCTAGGAACAAGAAACGCAAGTCCTGTGCAATTGGCAACCTGTAATATATATTGATAGCGCGAAAAAAAACGCATGTGGAGATTTTAAGTCAGAAAAAGCAATCTCTGGCAAGTTGTTGAAATGCGGTTGACAAACTTTCATCGTTGCTACACTTTTTGTTTTGGTGAAACGTTTTCAAAACATGTAAAGGAGTTGAAAATGAATTTTGATGATATGGATTGCTCAACGTCCAAGCCTGTTGAGGCGTTCAATTGTAGTTCCAAGAATAGAGGGCAAAGAGATTTGACTCTTGGTGCTCTTGTCTTCTATTACATTGACGAACACAGGGATAGAATGAAGGAATACTTCAGATATTATGATCATCAGACTCTAAATGATGCGATTAGAATTGCCGCACTCAGCCTCCGGCCTGATGGGAAACGACATGCACACCAAAAAAGAAGAACCCAGTCTGCGCTTGATGAATCAGCGAGGAGACTCCTTGGTGTTCAGGATAAAATCAAAATGTGCAAAAACTTTGAAGATTTAAGAGAACTTGTGTATAGCATAATAATAACTGTCCCAGACATTGGCTGTCTGACTATTTATGACATCTCACTGAGAATTGGGGCAAAACTTGGCTTATATCCGAAGGTCATCTATCTGCACAGTGGGGCGAAGATCGGTGCAAAGGCTCTTGGGCTAAATCACAGACAAAAATCATTATCAATTGAGGACATACCAGAGCCAATTTCGAGCAATCTTGAGCCTTATGAGATTGAAGACTTTTTTTGTATCTGCGAGGAGGAATTGAAGGATCTCTGACTCAAAAATACATAATGCTAATCACCGACGCCCGGCATGCTCATTCTCATCAAACTCGGATAAAAAACCCGTAGCCAGCGAGGAGGCTCTAATGACTAACATAAGTAAGAGGATCGAATTAACGGCTCGCGGAAGCGGCAACAGTTATTTCTTTGCTATTACCAACAGAAACAGGATTATCGATTATTTAAAGGATCTTCGGGAAGTTAATTTCTGGCTTCCCAAAAATGATGAAACTCCCCTTGTTCTAAAATCTATTTTAAACTGGAGTCATGACCCGTCATTTAAGTTCACAGACTGTCCAGACAAATTCAAACAATGGATGGAAAATGAAGGTGGGGGAATACCCTGGTCATGGCAGAATCCTCACAAATACAGGGCTGAATTTGTGCCAAACAATGATGGGCTTCCTTATATTGTCGTTATCAAGATCAAAAAATGAACGACTCTATAGTTTGATGCACGTCTTTCTCGCGTTGAGGGGATTGTCGAGCAGATGAACACGCGCTTGATCAATATCGAGAGCAGTGTTGCGGTCGGCCAACGCTGGATCATCGGCATTCAGTTTACTACTCTGATCGTTCAATTTCTCGACTCGAGTCGGCCTGCTCGGAACATCGACGGGCGAGATCCACTGCATATCTTTCTCGTTCATAGTCTGTCTCAGTAATGAGTGTCATCTGACAAGACAAAATAGGAGGGCCGTAAATGAAATACGAAAATCGTTGGGAGGAAATTGAAGAGATTGGTGAAGGTGGACAGGGGAAGGTCATCCGTGTCTTGGATAAGCATGAGGTCCCTTTGGACGACCTTGCGGATACTTTATTTGAGGCAGTCCAACAGGCCGGTCAACTATACAATGCCCCGAAGGCAATGAAGTTGATGCGAAAAATCATTTCCGAAATTGTGCAGGCTGAAAACCCTGTGAATCACGGTGCGCTCAAAATTCTACACTCGCCGGATGAAGCCCAGAATTTCGATGATGCAGAGGAACGGCTAAAACGCGAGTTGGAAGCTATGCAGCAAGCCGACCACCCAAACCTTCTGGAGGTTGTGGATCTCAACTTTGAGGAAAAGTGGTTCGTCTCGAAATACTATCCAAAAGGAACCTTGAAAAACAGGTCTGATCGGTACACCGGACAAGTAAAACATGCCCTCACTGCAATTCGACCGATCGTTGAAGGGGTTGCCTCCTTACACGAAAAGCAAATCGTTCATCGCGACATCAAGCCAGAGAACATTTTTGTAGATGAGAACGAACAATTGGTACTCGGCGACTTTGGTCTCGTGTTCTTTGAGGATCCAGGACATACGAGAATCAGTGGCACCCTTGAAAACGTGGGAAGTACCGACTGGATGCCACCATGGGCTATGCGCAGGCGCATAGAAGATATAAACCCCAGTTTCGATGTATTTTCATTGGGTAAAGTCATCTGGGCAATAGTATCGGGCAAGCCGTTTTTACATCTTTGGTATCACCGCGAACCAGGGAACAATATTGAGGCAATGTTCCCCGGCAGACCTGAAATGAGACTTCTCAATGGTTTGCTTGATAAATGCATTGTTGAACGTGAACGGGATTGCCTCAAAAATGCGAGGATCTTGCTCTACGAGATTGACGTCCTCCTCGAAGTCTTGAAACTTGGCGGTGATCGAATGAGCGATACTGTACGTCGCCCATGCAGAGTTTGTGGTTTCGGGATTTACAAACTGGCTATAAATAGAGGAAATCCCATTGCTATAAGCAATTTTGGGTTGGAACCAAAGGGAAGCCAATCCTTTAAGGTCTTTGTCTGTGACCACTGCGGACATGTCCAGTTTTTCTCCTGTCTATCCGATAGTGATCCTGCCGGTTGGACAAGTTGATGAAGCTCCAGGCGGGTTATCCCCAAAAAGTGCAATAAAGCGGGTAATTCCGCCCACGTCGCCTTGACGCCTTCGGACTGGTATATCAAGGCAACCGAACAGAAAAATGCCCAAGGGCTGACGGTGGGACTGTGGTGGAGGATGCCAACAGGTGACGCAATGATCGAAATGGCGGTTGAGGTGATCGAATAGAACACGGCACACTGCAAGGTGTGGCTTACCCGACCAAGCGCACTGCCATCAAATGCCACATTTGATACCGTCTATCTGGAAAGATGCTTGGCATGGACGTGGTTGGAATCGCTATGCGAATAAGAGAAATAGCTATGAAGGTTTCACTGTTGAAACGTATAGGTCTTGCGTGGACAATTTCAATTTGGGTGGTCTGTGTGTTCACTCTGGCGTATGGCGACGCCAGAGACGCAGATATTTTTGGACTCAAGAAGGGGATGACTATTGATGAAATTCGCGCTTTGGACTTTGGCACTATTGAGAACCTCGGGGGCACGACGGTATTCGGGCTTGAATCTTTTTATGTCCGAAATCCCAAAATGCCAAAGGATGCCAAGTACATAAATTTTGAAATTTTGCCAAAGAGTGGACTTCTGGCCGTCCGTTTGGAATGGGAGATTGATAACCCAAGATTGAAGTATTGGGAAATACGCGACATTCTAATACTAATCAGATATAGAAATCTTGCATTAGGTTCTCGAAATTGGGTGATCGCGGCAGGGATGCCGCTCCAACAGTAAGCAGTAGTAGGAGGGAAATCCTTTTCCCGACTCTGCGACAGCTTGAGCAGGCAATAGACCAGGCAAACTTAATTCTTACGATTAGTATAAGAAGGAAGTATGGTAAAGAGGGGTTCGGGCTGAAGATACCGGGTATGTTTATTTTTGATCAGGCTGAACAGGTACGCGTGGCGCAAGATTCCGATAGTGAACTTTGGAGAAAATCCGATTTTGATGCGGATAACAAATGGCAACTTAAAGAAATTCGCCTCTCCTTTAAAAGAGTTGGAGATTTCAACCAATTAGAACTTGAATACCGTTTTCAAGGCTATTGGCAGCATAGGAGTTCCCAAAGCGAAAAAAGGGAAGCTGAAAGAACCAAAAAAGCAAAAGAATCACAGTTTTGATATTGGCTAACATTGGATATAATTCCCTAAAACAACTCAGTGCCGCGTTCCTGCTATCGGGAGCGCGGTATCTTTTTGTGGACAACTGACGTATAGAAGGCGACAAATGCACGCATAATTATCGCCATACATGCGACACATGGACCGCGGCCGAAGGGCCAGAAACCCTAACCAGACCTGAACCGGAAACCGAGCCAGAACGCCTGAGACAACGGCCCACACACGGACTGAGAATCAAACCGCTCGCCATGCGGATCGCGACGGGACCCAGAAGGAGACACCGGCGGGAAGAGAGACGGACGCGCACCCACGAGCTGCTCGGGAGTGAAGAGAGACTGCTGAGAAGAAGAGGGAGCGAAAAAGGCGGACACCACAGCCCCCGGCGACAAAAGCGAAAAACCGCCAGGCCCAACGAGCACAACGAACAACGACGCGGCCAGGCCGGAACCCAAGCCCCAAAGCACGACGGACAGTGAACCAGGACCCACCACGCCGAGCCGAAAGAGCAACCTGAGAGATGAAGCAGACCACAGACCCACCACCCGCACCACGAAGCGAGAGAAGAAGCGAAACCGACCGCTGGAACAACCGCTCGCTGAAAGGCACAGAAGCGGAAGACGGCCCACCCGACCAGGCAACACACCGAACAGAACGAGCCAACTGACGGGGCGCCGAGACGGGAAAGACCCCACCCGGGCCACGAACAACAGGCGACGAAGACCCAGCGGCCAACTCGCCAAACCCAGCCGGCAACCACCAGCACACCTGACCACCCTGCGCCAGAGCACCAGCAGACGCAGCGCTATCAACGCCCAACGCCCCACCGGACCAGAGCGGACGAGAACGACCCACCCAACGACCGAACCGAGCAACCGAAAGCAACGCCGCAGACGGCAAAGAACGCGACCCCACAACAGCCACGGGGCCAGACAGAGCGGACAACCCCGAGAACACAGCCGACGGAACCACAAACGACGAACCTGACATGACAACCTCCTGAAAGAAGCAACAGCCTGAACCCAACGGCCAACACCAGTGCTGACCGCCCGCAGACATTTAGACATCCTTGCGCTTTGGGGTGTCGCATATCTTTTGAAGACCTGCGGGCGGGCATAACATCAATAAGAGTGCGCCCTCTGAAACGAATAACGCGGGGTTTTGTGATTGGAAAATACATTGTGGGCGCACCGTAATCCGATTAACCATCAATTATCGTTTATATTAAGTAGGGATTATGCTTTAAGGATTAAATCAATAAATTTTTCTCAATTATTAATAAAAATAACTTGACAAAATAAAATTTCAATATTACTTTATGGGAAATCACATTTCATTTTTCCCGCAGAAATGCGTAGCGGGCATAGCAAAGGAGGAAAATCATGAAAGCACTTGGGAAAAAAGTGCTGTATAGTGCTCTCGCCGCGGCCATAGTGGCCATAGGGCAGCACGTCGCGTCGATGGCAGATAGACGTCCGCCACAGTAGCGGTAAGTCGTGGGCTACTGGAGAAACTGGTAGCCCATAACTCTCATCTTTTCTGGCTCTTCCTGTTCGGACAGCCAGCGTAACCAAAAGGAGAAAGCTATGCACGCACTACTGCTCAAAGTGTTGTACAGCGTCATCGCTACGGTTTTGATCACCGTCGGACAGCACTTCGCCGCGATGGCGGTATAACTGCCGGTAAGTCACGGGCTACCGGAGCAACTGGTAGCCCACAATCTCAATCCTTTTTTAGGAGGTCTTTTATGGCCATTACTAAACGCGGGCGGCCCTCTACGCAAGAGCCGCCCAATGCCCCCGGATTCTATCGTGCCATCAATAATGAAAGTGGCAAGGTGGATTACTTTGGGGAAACTGTGAACCTGAATCGCAGAATTGGAGAACATCGTCGTACGGGCCTGGCACCGCGTGAGACCCATACTTTTGCCTGGCAGAGAGCGGATGGCAGAAGTACATCTACAACTCGCCGTGTCCATGAGCAAGCCAAGATTGTCCAGCATAATCCTCCACTGAACCAAAGAGCTGGCGGTGGTGGTCGAAAGGCTGGTAGGTAATTTTTCCACGTTGTGCCATCTTCGCAGATGGTACAACGTACCCAAAAGGAGACTTAATTATGAAGAATCTAGCAGACCTTCGAAAAGAATCGGGATTAAAGCAAAAGGACCTTGCGGAAGCTCTTAAGATTACTCAGGCCCGGGTATCCAGATATGAGGCCAGCGGAGATATCCCTATTGATCTATTGAAACAATGGGCTTATACCATAGGATGCTCAATTGACGATCTTGTACCAGATCCAGACCTCCCACCAGCCCAAAAAGAAACTATCTTTGACTTTGACGACCGTTTATATGGATCCCTCACAGAAGATTTGGAGCTACTTGAACAGTACATTGACCGATTTCTTAATTCTAAAGAAGAGTTAGGTGATGAGTCATTTGGCCTAACTATTGAACAGTTTCGAGACCGTGTTACTGTTCTTAAAGAAAAACCCTGGGTCGTACTCACCGGACGTTTTGATGCTGGCAAGTCCCATTTCTGTAATTTCTATTTGGGAGAAGGCCGGCTTCCAACGGGCTACCGTCCGGTCACCAGGTACCCCACCTTTATTCGTCATATCTCTGATCGTCCTTCATGGTTCAAGGAAGACTTGTGGCTTATGGGACCCGGTTTTACAGAGCATGAAAAATGGGCTGTCGAAGATTATTGTACAGACAATCGAATCCTCGCTGGAAGTTGGGATACGCTTAAAAAGCATGCCACTCTAAAAGGTCGGAATGATAACAGCGGAGAAGGCGCTGTCTTGGCTTTTGTCGATGCTCCGTTACTCCACTCGTGCGTCCTGGTAGATTTGCCTGGGTACGGTGACAGGATAACAGATGAGTCTCTTATTGGCCAGTTAAGCAGTCGTGGAGCTATTTTATTATATCTTTGTCCCGTTCAAGGATTTCTCGGTGGTGGAGATCTGACACACCTCGCTGATTTGCTACGTGGTCTTCCACGGTATGAAGAAATTTATGATGACTTTCCTAAGCTCGGCAATCTTTTCATCATTGGGACGCACGCTCATCCTGGAATCCCAAAAAAACAACTTGAGAATCAGATATTGAGAGGAGGTAGTGAGGATTTCTATAAACACTTTGAGGACAACCTTCTTCCCAAACTAAGCAGTCGTGAACAGTCAATTACGCATGAGCATGTCCATGCTCGCTTTTTCAGTTTTTACCAGGAAATACGAGGAAGACGAAAAAGGCTGGAACAGGATCTAAAACGCTTACTTGGGAAGAAAATACCGCCGATTAAAAAAGAAAGCGTAAACGAAGAAATTCTCAAATTTAAGGATGAAGGAAAGGACTTTTACGCACAGGAAATCGACAAGTTTGCAAAAATTAGGGATGAGAAGGAAAAAGCAAAAAAACACTATGAAAGGTTAAAAAAAGGGGAGCCTGATAGAAAGAAGGGACATAAACGCGAGGTAGAGCGTATAGAAGGGGAAATCAACAAATTGAAATACCGAGAACTGGAAAAATTCCGAGAAATTTTTGAGGACGAAACTGCGGTCGAGAAGATAGAACAGATGATTAAAGATCGCTATGAAGGGGATAAAAAAAAAGCGGAGACGCATGCCGCTGCTTATGTCCTTGCAGAAATTCAATCCCGGACAGAGGATTGTCGGCGTGATTTGCTTGATGAGATTAAAGATCTCATTGATGGTTTCATGCGAAGTATAAGAAAAGACAGATTGTTAGAAGTACCACAGGATCAAGGTGCAGAAGAATTTTCTATACCATTCGATGCGAAAGGAGCATTTCTCGGAGGATTAGCAGGGCTTGGTACCCTTGGTGCTCTTGGTGCTTGGGCATCCACATTGGGAAATCTGGGTGGATATATAATAGTCGCAAAAATGGTTCGTGTGCTGTCCGTTTTGGGATTCTCTTTCGCGGGAGGCGCGGGAGGGGCAGCTGCTCTTGTCTCGGCCTTAGGAGGACCAATTACTCTGGCGATCGGGGTAGCTCTTGCGATGGGTGCCTTGTCTTCCTGGCTCTTTGGAGACAGTTGGGAACGACGTTTAGCAAAAAAAATCAAGGATGTATTTAAAAAAGAAGATGTCCTTTCAATGATAGAGAAAAATATCGATACTTTCTGGAAGGAAACACTGGTTGCTTTCCAGAAAGGAGCAGAGAACCTTAATACGCAGTACGAAAACCATATCAAAGATATGAAAGATGCTTTTGGAGGTAGTCAAGAAGATATCGAGACCCTCGAAAAAAGATTGGACCGTTACGAGGAGATCAAAAGTTTTTTCGCCGCTATTCCCTGGCGATGAGAAATAGATCTGGGGAAAACGCGACGCATATTGATTCTACAAAATTCTAAATGTCTCTGGTGTCAAATGTCGAATGCTGAGGGGGAGTTTGCACAACGTGTACCACATCTATCAGAAGGGTATGAAGGGAGAATGTCATTCATATGAAGGGGATAGTGGGATGCAGGAGGAGATCCCAGGTGAGAGAACCGTCACGATGATGGCGTGGATGTTTCGAAGGAGATTGATCGATCAAATATGCCAGCAGTTTTGAGTGCTGATGTCAATAGTCCAATGTAGTTTTCTTCGACCCAGTCGGCCACCAATTGATCTGGAGCATCGAAGACAACCGATGTCTTTCCTACTTCTGAGATGAAAAGCGGCTGAAACTAGGTCTCAAAAGACTGGGACTGGATCCTCTCACCTATATTTTCACTCACCTCTTCCCATAAGCTCGAGTATGGAGACTCGGCGCGGCGTTTTTCCCGTTTAGGACATACATCCTGGATTGTCTTTCATATTGGACTTTAAGGGTGTCTTGATGCGTATGCGGGTTGCAACATCGCTTCGAGAAGACCGCCCTTCCTCAGATCAATCATGCAACTCGTATCGCTAACTACTGTCCGAATTGCCACTGGCAGGTCCTCTCAGCCCTTTTTCGATGTCTGCCAATGGCTTTTGCAACAACTCGCAAGCTTTTCCTGGATCGATGAGTTTCTCGGCAAGTGCCCAATAACAAAGCCTCTCAAATCGCTGCGGCACTTCGTGATTTCCTTTTAGCGATTCCGGTTCATTCTTCCGCCAGCCGCGTGCATACGTCCGGAACGCATAGTCGAAAGTCGATTGATTGATGATGCCGACCTGTCTGAGGCGGATCAAAAGCGTTGCCGCGCTTACCCGGTATATGCGCTTGATCTGGATCAATTCCCGATAACAGAGAGCCTTTCTCTGTTCACCTATTGCGCGCATCAGATGATCTTTAGGCATCAGGAAAGCTCCTGCGAAGATGTCTGACGCCTTTTCACGATCAACGGGCGAGGTCTTATCGATTAGCTGGTGTGCAAGTTCGTGGGCGAGGGTAAACCGCCGCCTTTCCTGCGAGGCCTCCGCGTTTATAACAATAACCGGTATCCTGGTCTTTTGCTGCGACCTGTACACAAAACAGGTGAGTCCCGAGACGCGGTCGGGCAGGGGCATCATGAGTACTTTGATGCCTCGGTCTTCCAGTAGAGCGGTCATATTGAGGATGGGATCAATCCCCAGTTGCCATTTTTGGCGCAGGTTCTGTGCCAGAACTTCGCCGTCATCCTCGTGTCCCAGCCACCGGTTGCCCAATCGGGGAGCCTTCGAGGTCCCGCTATCGCCTGAGAGTATCTCTTCAATGGCAAAGTAGCGTTGCAGGCCGTCAATGACTGCCGCCTCAACGCGTGCTCGATCACCGACACTCATGCCCGAGTGCTTGCGAAATTCGGGGATTTTGAGGACTTCGACGCGTTCGCTGAGCAGATATTCCAGTGAAACGCCGAGGACGCTGGCGAGATGAATTAGTACGCTGGAGCGCGGCATCATTTCGCCGCGTTCATATTTTCCAATGGCTTGTGCGGTTACTTCGCCATCCAGCGCGTGGGAGAGGCCGCGTAGTGAATAACCGGCCTTTTTTCGGGCGAGTTGCAGGTGCTTTCCAAACATGTGATGCCTCAGCCTTTTGGTTTACAGTTTTCTATTTTATATTCAAAATGTAAATATAAACTTTGTGTTGCACAAATAAAAAAATCAGGTGGCTATCGAACTGGATTTGGCTATATTGGAGAGGTTGCAGTTTGGTTCTTTCGGAGAAAACGATGTCTTCTACATACCATACACTCGTCATCGGCGCAGGGATTAATGGCCTGTGTACATGCTATCATCTCTTGCGGCAGGGAATACGCGATGTTGGGCTGATTGAGCAATTTGAACTCGGTCATGGCCGGGGCAGTTCACACGGGGATTCGCGCATTACCCGCAGTGCGTATGTGAATGCAGACTATGTGCGTCTCATGCAAATTGCTCACGGCGAGTCGTGGCCCCAGCTCGAGCGCGATGCAGATGTTCAACTCATCTATCCCACACCCGGCTGTTTTTTTGGTCCACCCGGGGGAAAATACACGAGCTATGCCGAGGCTGTGACAGAGGTTGGTGTGGATGTGGAACCTCTCACTCCGGAAGAGGGGCGGAAACGCTTTCCGGTTTTTCGCTTTGAAGATGCCGCTGGCGTTCTGTACGACCGCACGGCCGGGCTTGTGGCTGCTGCGCAGGCTGTTCAGTCTCTTATTCACCTGATTCGCAGTTGGGATGGGGAGATCCGGGAAAATACGACTGTGCAGTGCGTTGATATTACCCGGGAGCCCATTCGCGTGGAGACTTCTGCGGGGGATTTTGAAACAGAGCGTCTGATTGTGACGGCTGGTCCCTGGGTGTCTCGCTTGCTTCCGGTTCTCAATTCTCGGGTTGCAGTGGCGCGCCAGACGGTTGGGTTTTTCCAGCTTGAGGGGGCGCGGGAAGAATTTCAACCCGGGGCTTTTCCGGTTTGGGGCTATCTCCTGCGAAAGGGCGATATAAGTTATTACGGTCTTCCACAATTTGGACGCGAGGGGATCAAGCTGGCCAAACATATTGTCAGTGGCGTTGACGACGATCCCGACGATGTGCCCACGCAGATGCCGGAAGACGCGATTGAGGATCTTCGCGTATTTATTAAAGCGCAATTTGTTCCGCCGGTTGAGCGGTTTCTCGATTGGGAGACGTGTCTCTATACCAATACGGGTACTGAGGATTTTATTCTGGATGTCCATCCAGATAATCCCAATGTGGTTATCGGGGCGGGCTTTTCCGGGCACGGTTTTAAGTTCGGGCCGCTCACGGGTCGCATTTTGTCTGAACTCAGTCTCAATGGCAAGACATCAATACCCGAATTTGAGGCGGCGAGGGATATGTTCGAGGTCCCAGGTAATGTTTAAGCTTGTTATTCACCGATGTGCAGCGCTATTTTCTATCGCACTTCTGACCGTCCTGATTTCTGCGCCTTCACCCGGATATGATCGCGACCGCTGGGAAAATTTTACCAGCATGAATTACGTCACGTCTATAGCGGAAAGCCCGACGGTCATTTTTGTGGCGACGACCGGGGGCATTCGCCGCTATGACCGGTTTGCCAAGAAGTGGTTGGCTCCGGTGACAACCCGCGATGGTCTGCCGGATAACAGGGTGCAGCGAATTGCTTATGATAGAGATACAGGTGACCTGTGGTTTGAAACGCCTTCGGGTGTGGGCAGATGGCTCACTGGCGTACAGAGTGTCATGCCGGGCGGTAGGCCTCCTGCATATCTCCACACCCCCCGGTCAGTTTCCCAAATTCCACCGGTTTTTCCGCCCTTTGGTTATTATGTCGACGACCATCAGGTTATAGGTCCTCGGCGCAATTATGCTATTACAGATGTGTTGATTGATTCGTGGCGCCACCTCTGGATCGCCACATGGGGGCTGGGCGTGGGGCAGGCAGAACTCATAGATGGTCAGCTTTCATTCCTCACTTATGGTCCGCTGGAAGAAAATGTTACGGCTATTGCACGCGATGGCGATGTTTTGTGGATTGGGGGGGCGGACACCTATCGCGCACCTGCGCGCGGTATTACTCGATATCGCCCTGGTACAAGTACGTGGGAATATTTTGAAGCCAACCGCATCATCGGTCTCGACGATCCCCAGATTGTCACGATATTACCCGGTGGTGAAAATGTGTGGTTTGGCACCCATAATGGCTTGATGCGGTATTATAGACGCACGGGACAATGGTTTACGTATCGCGAGACCCGCCGCTGGGGACGGGTGCAGGCACTGGCACGCGACGACAATATCCTCTGGATCGGCTCGGACCGCGGTTTGGCAATGCTGGATATCAAAGCCGATTCGCTCGACTATGTGCAGGGTAGCGAATACGCGGTTATCAATGCTATGGTTGAGGGTCCCGATTATATTTGGGCAGGTACTGCGAGCGGTCTTTTTCAATGTGCCCGAGGGGATCGCACCTGGCGACCAGTGGCAAATAATATTGCCAAACGAAGGATACGCGCGCTGGCTATGCACAACAATGATCTGTGGCTTGCTACAGAAGCTCTATCAGCAGTTGTGCGATACCGCCCGGGAGATAATACCTGGCGCGAGTATCCCCTCGCCGAGATAGGCGGGAGAGACCGCGTTTCAATTGAGGCCGATAGCAATGAGGTGTGGGTTGCCACGGGCGCAGGAGCCTTTCTTCTGGATGTGCCGCGCCACCTGTGGACGCATTACACGATGTACGATGGTCTCGCACACACGCGGGTACAGGTTGTTCTTCGAGATGGCGGATATGTCTGGTTTGGTACTGCTGAGGGGCTGAGTCGTTTTCGCAGGTGACTTGCGGATATATTTATAAGCTATGCAACTATATTGCAATAAAGAACATTAGGCCAACTTTCAGGTGCAAAAAAATGCGTGACATCTGACCTTAAATTTGTTACTTTTGACTTTCGCGGTATCCATATAAATCAACACATTAGTAGATTGGCAAGTCTAATGAACCTTCCGTTGGATCATACCACCATTTTCATTTTCTCTGCCAAAAATACACACCGTTGAGTTGATTCGTTCGGCGGCTGTTCTATACGCATATGGCGTTTTGAGTAGCCGCTTTTCTTTGTTTGGAAATAAGCATTTATGAAACCTGCCCTCGGACTCATTGAAACGCTGGGTTTTGTCGGCGTTACAGAAGCGGCCGATGCAGCAACCAAAGCAGCGGCCGTTGAGTTGTCTGCTGTTGAACAAATAGAAGGTGGTATTATTTCGATTCGTTTTTTAGGCGATGTTGGCGCAGTACAGGCCGCGGTCGAGGCAGGTGTGCATGCGGCGCAACAGGTGGGCACTCTGGTGGCACATCATGTGATTCCCAATCCACACGAGGACCTCGTCGATGTTTTTGGGTTGATGGAAAACACGGATGAAATAGACGAAACGAACGAAAGGGATCTCGAAAGTCTGCCCGTACATCGTCTGCGCCAGATTGCTCGTGAAACGCCGGGCATTGCGATTCAAGGGCGGGAAATTTCCCGCGCAAATCGAGCGCAATTGCTATCCGAACTTCGCAAGGCAAACAGAAATCAAGCTGACGCTTAATGCTGGAGCAAACACAATGAACACCGAAACTCTTTGGGAAAGAATCAAGCAGAGTCTTCGCGATGGCGCGGCTACAGCAGCGGAAAAAGCCGAGTATTTGGGCAAACTCGGTCGCGCACGTCTCGATATTGCGCGCACCCGCCACGCCATTCACGATGCATTTACTGAACTTGGCGGACAAATATACGATGAACTCAAAGATCATGAAGCCGCCATTCAGGCACAGACAGAAGCGGTTCAAGATCAGATTGAGACGATTGGCAAACTCGAAGAGCAATTGCAAAACCAGGAAGCGCAATTCAAAGTATTACAAGAAGCCGACAGCACGACTAAAGCTTAGACTTCTGACCCCACTCAGAAGTTAGAGCCTCGTTGCCGTGCCAATAGAAGGGAAGGGATTTGGCACTGGTAATCGGGTAAAGATAGGAGGTGTTCATGTAAAGTTCTCCCTTTGTTGTTCAAAGACCTTTGTCCTTTATCCTTGCAGGAAGATAGACAGTTCATCTGCCTGCGCAAATCCCCTGTGCAAAGAAGGAGAGGTTGACGAAGTGCCAAGACTATCTAAAAGACCTTATGCTCGTGAAGACGAATCACTGGATCAGTATTTGCAGGAAATAGGCGAAGTTGCGTTGCTTACAGCAGATCAGGAAGTCGTGCTGGCCAAACGAATAAAAAAGGGCGATCAAGGCGCTCTTGAAGAATTGACCACAGCCAATCTGAGATTTGTGGTAAGCGTCGCTAAACAATACCAGAATCAGGGCCTTTCGATGGGCGACCTGATCAACGAAGGGAATCTCGGACTCATCAAAGCCGCCCAGCGTTTTGATGAAACTAAGGGTTTCAAATTTATTTCTTATGCCGTGTGGTGGATCCGACAGGCGATTTTACAGGCTCTTGCCGAGCAGTCTCGCATTGTTCGCTTGCCGCTGAATCGGGTTGGTGCGCTCCACAAAATCGGCAAGGCATCGAGTGGTCTCGAACAGGAGTATGGACGCGAACCCAGCCCGGGTGAAATTGCCGATGAACTCGGCATGAATGATTTCGAAGTGCGCGATACGCTCAAAATTTCGAGCCGGCATCTTTCATTGGATGCGCCATTTAAAGATGGCGAAGACAACAATTTGCTCGATGTGCTTGAAGACGGTATGCAACCCCCACCCGACGATCCTCTTCTCGATGACGCACTCAGACGAGAAATAGAAAAAGCCCTCGCTACCCTTACCCCCCGTGAAGCCGAAGTCATTACACTTTATTTTGGCATCAATCGCGAACAGCCTCTTACCCTCGAGGAGATTGGCGAACGTTTTGGATTGACTCGAGAGCGCGTGCGTCAGATTAAAGAGAAAGCACTTCGGCGATTGCGCCATACCTCGCGCAGCCGTCCGCTGAAATCTTATTTGCATTAATACGGACCGCTATTCCAATAGGCCACAAACGGGTTCGCCCGATGTGGCCTATTATTTTTTTGGTAGAACTTTTGGTTTGCTGGGGTGTATAGTAGGGGCGACCCCCTGTGGTCGCCCGCTGCTGTCTTCGGGACGGCACAGGGGCCGTCCCCTACTTGACTCATTCTTCCATAACCCATACATTTGTTCGTCTAAAAATTTTTTTAACTCAACCTGGAGGATCACACATGTCTAATCGGCGTTTTATCTACGTGCTCCTTGCTCTGTTTTTACTTTTTAAACCCGCGTCTGTTTTTGCTCAGGATGAAGCTATGCCAGAACCTGCGATGATGGACGGTAGCGGGATGACATCCTGGATTTTGAAGGGAAATAAAATTTACTATCTCAAGTGGGATAGGGAATTTGAACAAGCGCAGATTTACGGTCCCCTGGAAATCGGTGGTGAGGATATCAAAGAAGTTCTGCTGATGCAAAGCACAGGCGATTTTGCGTGGATACTGCGAGGTGATGATGTCTATTTTGTCGCTGCAAAACGCGAAGGTACGTTTGTGAGGCTGGAAGCCGAGCGTCCCGAAGAACTTCCGGATTCAGAAGGATCCGAACCGGTTATGATGGCGGGTGGTGGTGCCAGGGCGTGGGTTTTGAAGGGTTATAGTCTCTTTTATCTCAAATGGGATCCCACGTATGGAAATGTGCAGATTTATGGACCCGAAGACCTGCCTCCCAATACCTATGGTCCCTCCGAACCCGTTCTTATGCACGGTACAGGTAGCTCTGTATGGGTCTTGCGAGGCAATGAAGTTTTTTATGTTACGGCCAGAGTTGATGGTACATTTGTCGATATTGAAATTGAGCGTCCCGAAGACCTTCCGGAGTAATAACCTATACTTTCGAGTAGAGATACTATGAGCGAATTTGGACAGCGCAATAGGATCGTCGCTGGTCTGGTATTTTTTGTCACGACTATTATTTATCTTTCAACACTGGCGCCTACTGTTGCATTTTGGGACTGTGGCGAGTTTATCACTACCGCTTATACTCTGGGCATTCCCCATCCCCCCGGCGCGCCGTTCTATACTTTGCTGGGGCGTATCTTTTCTCTGTTGCCATTTGGGGAAATCGCTTTTCGCGTGAATCTCCTGTCGGCCGCTGCTGGTATTGCCACAGTCGTTTTCATCTATTTGTGTACTGTCCGTTTGCTCTGCACATGGCTCGACCGCGAGGATACCGTCCAACAAATCGCCATTTTGGTCGGTGGTGTGGTTGCTTCCCTCAGCACGGCATTTTCTTTTTCTTTTTGGAATAATGCCATCGAAGCCGAAGTTTATGGTCTGTCGATGTGTATTACCATGCTGGCGGTGTGGGTGGCTCTGCGCTGGGATGACGCAGATAAAGACCACAATAGCGATCGCCTTTTGCTCTTTATTGCCTATCTTTTTGGACTCGGCGCAGGTGTACATCTCCAGTGTTTGCTCACCATTCCCGGTATTCTCATTCTGCTTTTTACCGATTTGATGGAAGATCGACCACTCAAGCATCAGGTGCTTGTGGTCGTGGGTCTTACCCTCTATCCCTTTTTATCTATTGTTTTTCCCATCGGAGTCGCTGCACTCCTGACGGGTGCTGTTGTTATCGGGTTGCTCATTTTGAGACCTGCGTGGCGCAATCCCCAATTCTGGCTTTTGGGAATTATCATCGGTGCGCTGGGTTTTTCCACGTACTTTGCCCTTTTTATTCGGTCGGGTCTCAATCCCATGATTGATATGAACGATCCCGAGACCTGGGAGAATTTCAAGGCATTTCTGGGACGTCAGCAATACGGGATTCACCTTGTTTTTCCACGCCGCGCCGAACCCTGGGCTTTTCAGTTTAATATTTTTATCAAATATTTTCTTCAGCAGTTTCCGTTTTTCGATGGTATTTCCGCACATTTTCGCCGTGCCGTAGATGTTTATATGGGCCGATATGAGGTCATTCACTTTTCTCTGATTACGCTCGCGCTCGGTATCGGCGGTGCTGTGTATCACCTGCGCAAGGATTGGAAACGCTTTGCTTCCCTTTTTGCGATGTTTGCCCTGATGGGCATGGGTCTTGTGCTCTATCTCAATATGCCCGATCCAGAACCCCGCGAGCGCGAATATATCTTTGTGGGAGCGTACACATTTTTTGGTATCTGGATGGGTATTGGCGCCGCAGGTCTTATCGCTGAGGTGAAAAACAGATCGCTGGCGGTTCTCGTGGCGGCTCTCATGCTTCTGGTGCCATCGGGTATTCTGGTGAAAAATTATCACGTACACGATCGCACAGGCGATTTTGTGCCTTATGATTATGCCTATAATATTATGGCAACCTGTGACGAAAACGCCATTTTGTTTACGAATGGGGATAACGATACGTATCCCCTGTGGTTCTTGCAGGGCGTTGAGGATGTGCGAAACGATATTCAGATTGTCAATCTCAGTCTGATCAAGACGTCGTGGTACATTAAACAACTGAAGCGGTACGGTATTGAATTTGGTCTCGAGGATGATGAGGTTGAAGATTGGCTCGCGGCTCTTCCCTGGGATTACGACAGAGGCGTAGAAGTAGCAGGTCTTAAACTCGAGGGAGGGGATCTTCCCATAGTCCCGTATCCTACGGGCAGAGGCAGAGAGACGGTGCCGGTTCTGGAGCCTCACTCTTTAATGATATGGCGCATTGTGAAACACAACTGGGAAAATCGGCCTATTTATTTTGCCGTGACCGTGCCCGATGTCAATATGGCGGGTTTGAAGCCCTATTTGTCTATGGAGGGGATGGCGTATAAACTGGTCAAGTCCCGTGGATACGAGCAGTTTGAGGAGGAAAAGATCAAACGCAATTTGCTCGAGGTCTATCGGTACACCGGTGTTGCGGATAGCACGGTTCACAAAGACCCGGTTGCGCGCCGTTTGCTCAGCAATTATTTGATTCTCTTTGATGGGCTTGTCCGTGCGTACATTCGGCTGGGTATGTACAACGAGGCTTATGAGGTTCTCATGGAAGTCGAAAAACGCGTGCCTCCCTACGCGCTCGATTTCCCGGAGACATGGCAACTCGTTGGCGCACACTATCGCGATATAGCCCTTTATTTTTACGAGTCGGGTGACGCAACTCGCGCTATTTCTGCGCTTGAAAACCTGCTCCGCCTCGGCCCGCCAATAGAAAATCCCGAAGATATACACGCGATTATAGAAAAGTGGAAATCCGGGATGACGCCAAGGGATGTAGATAGCGTGGGGCTTGATTGAAGAAATTAGGAGATTGTTGCTACACTGTCGCAACAATTGTCTCGACAGTGTAGAGATAATTGGTTGAAGCGTTTGGCAATCCGAGATTGTCGTATCATTGATACGACAATGGCGTGCTCTTTCTTTTAGCACGCCACTTTTTTTGACCGCTGAGAAATATCCTGATCATCTTTTAATCCCGATCATCCTGATCCGCTGTTAATACTCCCACTGCTCATATACTCTTTTGGCCGGGATTTTGTTCTTCCATTGCCGCATGAGCACATAGCCCACGACAAATCCGGCGATGTGGGCGAACCAGGCCACGTCGCTTGTGCTGCTGGCGCTTGAGGCGTTGAGCAATTGAATGACAAACCAGCCACCGAGTACGATCAGGGCTGGTACGCGAAGGATAAAATAAAATACGAGTACCAGTATTCGCGCGCCGGGATATGCCGCCAAATAGCCTCCTAATATTCCCGCAATCGCACCGCTGGCTCCCACCATTGGTATGGTGGATTCCGGTTCGGATATCACATGTGATAGTGTTGCTATTACTCCGCAAAATAAATAGAAAAATAAGAATCGCGCATGCCCCAGTGCCGCTTCTATATTGTTCCCAAAGATCCACAAATACAGCATGTTGCCGCCCAGATGTAATATGCCGCCGTGCATAAATATCGACGATAATAGCGTGAGATATATTGGGATGGGTGTGGGAGAGATCGCGTCAACGCCTTGCATTATTTCAAAGGGGATTGCCCCATATCGCGCGTTGAGTACATGAAATCCAATGTCACCCAATAACCAGGCGTACACAAAGATGCCCACGTTGGTCAGCAAAATGCCGATCATCAATACGGGGATACGACCAGAAGGGGTTTCGTCTTTGAGGGGAATCATCATGGCTATTTGATCCTGAATGTGGTGGTGCGTCGCGATTCATTGCCACAGATGTCGCGTACGATGACTTCCAGTTTATGCGCTCCGGGTGTCAGGGGTTTTCGCGGTTTGGCAAAGATGCGATTTTCTTCCGGGTCATATTCTACAATGAGAGCTTTGCCGTCGATGCGCATCACCATATCTTCCTCTCGCCAAATACCCGAAGAGGTATCCCACACAGAAGCTGCAACTCTGGGTTGGCGCTGTGTGAGTGCTGTGCCGTTGGCAGGGGTTATGCTGGCAATTCTGGGGGGTACAGTGTCGGCGAGCAATGCAAATACACCAAAGTTTCTCACGTTTCCCGTTATAGCACCTGTCTTTGAATCGCGTTCCTTATCGATAAAAGTCCAGCTATTTTTTCCATTCCATTTGTAAATGCCGAGTTTGTCTATATTGGGATGATCAGGAGGGTAGATAAACGCGATCTCCGCCCCTTTGAATGCGACATCTTCGGGCATTATTCGAAATGCGGCTCCCACCATTCGTTTGTCCTTTATCCGGCTTTCAGATACTATGCGTCCATATAAGGTTTTGTAAACGCCCTCTTTCTCAAATCGCACCCGCACCAGTCCGTCATCCGAGCGCATTTCTCCGCCATCTTGTGTGACGGTTTGCTGGATGATCCACAGTTTCTGTGTTTGTCCGGCTGTTTCAATTTGCAGGTCTATGTCGTGGGCGTGCTTTTCATCAAATGGAATGACAACCTGATATGTTTTCAAACCTGTCTGTTGAACTGCGAGGTTTCGCGTCCATTGTTTGGAAAGTTGTGCTCGTACGGTTGGTATTTCTGACAGTGTCTGATTGGCTGTGATGTAGATAACTGCAAAGGTGGGGAAGTAGGATATTTTGCTGGTTATTTTCGGGGTGCTGCTTTGTTGTGGTGAATTTTTTGAGGGGAATATTCTATCCGCGTTCTGCACCCGGAGAAATACGATTGCTGTTGCGCGGTTTCCCTTTACGTCTTCGGCAATGATCTGCAGACGATGTACGCCCGGCGAGAGTTCATGTCCCGCACCGTCGGTTTTTGTTCCCGCAAATAATACGCCTGATCCCACTTTGTGATCGCCGTAGAAAGGCAGGCGGTTGCCGGGTTTGCGATACAGGCTGTGAAATCGCCCCAGGCCGCGGCGGCTCATGTAAAAGTCATAGGCGAGTTCTCCGTGGCGGGTTACGTCGTATCCAAATAGGCCACAGGTTTTTTGAAATATCTCTTCGCCATTTACCAGGAGTCTCATGCGGTAAGGGGCCAATCGATTTGTTAGTTGCGAGTCATTTGCGCGGTCAAATACTTTCAAGCCAATGCCAATGGGACCCCAGACTGCTATGGTATCGGGATGTGTGAAGATATTTTCTTTTGTTCGATAGGCGAGGCGATGTGACACTGGCTTGTGTCCGCCTTTGACCCGGGCATTTGCGTTTAAGGGTGCGAGGCCGATTGCCTGTATGGTTGGGGATATGGTGTCTTTGATATCAAATCCATGGAGCAGGGGATTTATGGGGCGGTGTTTCGCGTCGCGCAATTCAAAATGCAGATGCGGTACGCCAATGCCCGTGCTGCCCGAATATCCCACTATTTCTCCGCGCTTGACGGGGATTTGATCGGGGCGGAAATACAGATTTACGCTGTATGTTCCGCGGCGGTCTTGCTCTTGCTGCACGTATTTTTCGATGCGTTTGGAAAATCCGGATAAATGCGCCCAGAGCGCGAACAGGCCATTGTCGAGTTGAACATATACCACCCTGCCGTATCCCCAGGGCGATGTGCGGATCCGCCAGACGTATCCATCGGCTACTGCTGTTACGGGATATCCTTCTTTGCCATAGGTTTTCAAGTCGATGGCCGCGTGCAATCGCCCACCCCGATATTCGCCAAAGGTCGATGTCAATGCCGGGGGGGCATCCATGGGCCAGTGATAGTTTTCTGTGTGTGCAGTTGTGAGGAGGGATAGGAGAATACAACTTATGGCAGATAGACGGAGCATGCGAAGTGTGAAGGATGAAGTGTGAAGGATGAAGTGTGAAGGATGAAGTGTGAAGGATGAAGTGTGAAGGATGAAGTGTGAAGGATGAAGTGTGAAGGATGAAGTGTGAAGTAGGAAGTAGGATAAGACACCCGTTTTTGAGTGGTGTAGGGTGGCTTTCTCACTTCTTCCTTCTCACTTCTCACTTCTCAGTATATGACTTTTGCCGACCTCCGTCAAGAAGCTGTATTGGCTTGCATTTGTAGAAAAAAACCTTGCCAGTACAAAGTCCAACAAGTAGATTACAAAATTGGTGTGGCTGGGTGGCATCCTGCATAATCCTGTAAATCCTGTTTATCCTGATCCTATCTGGAGGAGAAGTCCCAATGCTCGCTCAAATGCGTAGTGCTACTTTTATCAAGGCGATGATGATTATTGTTGCGGTTGCTTTTGTGGGCCTTATGGTGTTTGAATGGGGGGCTGATTTTAGCAGTCGGGGGTTTGCCGCTATTGGTGATAATATCGGTTCTGTGAATGGTCAGGATATTTCTGTGAAGCAGTTTGAGGCCGAAGTCCAAAATGGCCTTCAACAGGCCAGGGCGCAAGGCAATGAAGATCCCGATGTGAGCCAGATTATTTCGCAGACCTGGGAACGCGTGGTTACGCAAATCCTGTTTGGGCAACAAATTGCGAAGTACGGCATTACTGTTTCCGATACTGAAGTCAATCACATCAACCGCACACAACCCGCCGAGTGGATACAACAACAAGAATTTTTTCAGACCGATGGCGTATTTGATCCGGCTAAATATAACCAATTTCTCGACGATCCCAGCACGTACAGCGATCCCCGAATGAAACAGTTTGTTCTGTTCGCCGAAGAGAATGCGCGAAGTCAGTTGCTTTCGCAAAAGCTCGAAACGCTCATTGTAGGTTCGGTCAAAGTTACCGATGCGGAGATCGAGCAGGCGTATATCGAACGGAATGAAAAAGTGCGCGTGTCTTATGTCGGTTTTGATGTCAATGCCATTCCCGACTCGCTCGCGCTGGTCGCGGATGCTGAGATTCAGACTTATTACGAAGGCCATCGGGACGAATACGAGGAAGATGCCGCCATACGCGCAGCGTTTATTTCATTGCCCAAAATAGCGACCGCACGCGATGAAGCCGAAGCCAAAGCCGAGATTGATCGGGTTTTCGCCGAGGCTAAAGCCGGTGAGGATTTTGCCGAACTCGCCAGGGCGTATTCCGATGGTCCAAGTGGCCCGCGCGGTGGCGATCTCGGCTTCTTTGGGAGGGGGCGTATGGTCAAGCCTTTTGAAGATGCGGCTTTTGCGCTCAAAGCAGGGGAAATATCCGATCCGGTTAAAACGCAGTTTGGCTGGCATGTGATTAAGGTGGAGGAGACGCGCGGTGCGGCGGATAGTCTCGAGGTTCACGCGCGGCATATTCTCATTGAGGTGCGCCCCGGGCGCGATACGCTCGACAGTTTGCGCGTGGTTGCCGAAGAGTTTGCAGAAATAGCCGAGGATGTCGGGTTTGACTCGGCTGTCAACCAGAGGGATTTGCAGAGTCAGGATTCGGAGTTTATTACCGCTGGGAGCTTTTTCCCCCTGCTGGGCAATAGCACATCGGGTCTGGTGAACAAATTCTTGCACAGTTCTCCAGGGGATGTTTCCAGTGTTTATGAAAATGACCAGGGTATTCACGTTTTCGCTTTGCGGGAGATCCGCGAGGCAGGTCCCCGGCCTCTGGACGAGGTTAAACCGCAGGTTGAGATGCGTTTGAAGAACAAAAAGAAGGTCGAGGTTGCAGCCGGTCGGCTGGACGAGGTGATGGGGCAGATCAAGACGGGCAAAACGCTCGAGGAGGCGGCCGAGTTTTTCAATCTCACGGTTCAGACACCGCAGCCTTTTGCGCGCACGGGCTTTGTTCCCAGTGTGGGCAGTCGCAATGCTTTTGTGGGCGCGGCATTTCGTCTGTCAACGGGTCAGACGAGCGAGATCGTCAAAACGGACCGCGGGGCTTATATTTTGCGCGTAGAAGAAAAACAATCTGTTGATGAAACGGGTTTAGCGTCGGCAAAAGGGACGTTGTTGCAGCAGGTGCTCTCACAAAAACACCAGGAGATTTTCACGGCCTGGTTTGCCGATTTGCGGGAGAATGCCGACATTGTTGATTACCGTCACTTCTTCTACTCCAATTATTAGAGGGTCGGAAACGTGATCCGCCTTGCCCTATCGCAGATTAATGTCACCGTTGGTGATCTTGCGGGCAACCGTGAAAAGATTCTCGACTATGTTCACAGAGCACGCGATTCGGGGGCGCATGTTGTCGTTTTTCCCGAGCTTGCGATTCCGGGCTATCCGCCCGAGGATTTGCTGTTTAAGCCCCGGTTTATCCAATCCAACCTCGATGTGTTGAACGAACTCGTTCGGGCGACGCAGGGTATTGCTGCGATTTTCGGATTTGTGGATCGTCACGACGATATCTACAATGCCGCAGCGATTGCTTGCGACGGGCGCTTGATCGATGTTTATCACAAGACCTATTTGCCCAATTACGGGGTCTTTGACGAAGACCGCTATTTCCAATCTGGCAAGACCGCAGGGGTGTACCGCCTCAATGGCATCGCGTTTGGGGTTACGATCTGCGAAGATATCTGGTATCCCGGCGGTCCCGCTCGAGAGCAAGCACTTGCCGGCGATGCCGAGGTGCTGATCAATATTTCTTCCTCCCCTTTCCACGATGGCAAAGAGTTGTTGCGCGAGCAGATGATTGCTACGCGCGCGACGGATAATAGTGCTGTTCTGGCTTTTTGCAATCTGGTCGGTGGGCAGGATGAGTTGATTTTTGATGGGGGCAGTTTGATTGTCGATCAGGAAGGGCGCGTTATTGCGCGGTCTCCCCGGTTTGCGGAAGATCTGCTGATGGCGGATGTTGATGTTGAGGCTGTTTTTCGCAATCGTCTGCACGATTCGCGTCGGCGCAAGGAGAAACGCGATGTTTCTTCTCCGACCGCCATTGATCTGCCCGATCTGAAACCCAAATCTGTGTGTCTTTCTCCGCCTGAGAGACCGGATTTTCCGCGTCCAGATGAGCGTCTCAAGAATATTTACCATGCGCTTGTTCTGGGTACGCGCGATTATGTTGTGAAGAATGGGTTTGAGAAGGTTTTTATCGGGTTGTCTGGCGGGATTGATTCGGCGCTTGTCACGGCTGTTGCCTATGATGCGCTGGGGAGAGAGAATGTGGTGTGTGTGACGATGCCGACTCAGTTCTCTTCAGAGGGTACGTTTAACGATGCCTTGCAGATGGCGGGCAATCTCGATATTCGCATTCTGACGTTGCCGATTCAAAGGTTGTTCGACCAGTATCTCGGTCTTCTTGCGGATGAGTTTGGCGATTTGCCTTCTGATACTGCAGAGGAGAATATCCAGCCGCGCATTCGGGGTACTTTGCTGATGGCGCTTGCCAATAAGTTCCGCGCGCTGGTGCTGGCTCCGGGGAATAAGAGCGAGTTGAGTATGGGCTATGCGACGCTTTACGGGGATATGGCGGGTGGGTTTGCGGTTATTAAGGATATTTACAAGACGCTTGTTTACGATCTGGCGCATTATCGCAATGGTCTGTCGGATCATCCCGTTATTCCCCTTTCGATTATCGAGCGACCACCCACGGCTGAGTTGCGCGATGATCAGAAAGATACGGATAGTTTGCCGCCTTATCCGGTGCTGGATCCGATTCTCAAAGCGTATGTGGAGGACGATACCAGTTTGCAAGATATTATTGCGCTGGGATATGACGAGGAACTCGTTATGCGGGTTATCCGCACGGTTGATATCAACGAGTACAAACGCCGCCAGGCACCGCCAGGTATCAAGATTACGCCCCGCGCATTTGGACGCGATAGGCGCTTGCCGATTACGAATCGGTGTCGGGAATATTAGGTGGGAGGATGCTATGAGGACCAGTGTGATTTTGGCAACACTATGTTTCTTTTTGGTGATGTCGCATACGTCATCCATCCGAGCAGAAGAATCATGGAAAAAAGTAGAAGTGGGACCAGATAAGGGGAGCTATAAGGGGAAGTTGTGGGGTTTGGACGCTCTTGCAAGGTTTGAAAATGATCAAAAGTTTGTCAAATTCACTGTTAATCAGCAGTATTCCTCTGTAAAAGCCGCAGTCGAGACCTGTAGGCGAGTGGGTGGCCTGGCTGAGGGCGTCATAAGCGAGTACGGTTCCTTTGACATTGTTCGCGAGATTAATCAACGCGCTGTGATTAATATTTTTCCCGGTCTCGTTGAGATCAACCAACAAGCCCACCGACAGGTGATATTTACAGCCCCTTGCAATATATCAATCAGAAATAAAGACAATCCAAAAATCCGCACTGATCTTAGCGTCGAAGACAAAAGTACCACATTCAGGATGCAACTTACATTGCCGATAAAGACTCAGTAGTTGCTAAAAGATATGATGCAGTAATCTACAAGCCCCCGCATTTGGACTTTCTCATTTTGTTCCTGTGTCATCCTACGTCCCTATCAATTAAATGATTATATCCAGTTATCACACACAGTCCTTTTAAAAAGCGACACGGATATAATTGTTGTATTCATCATCTGCTGTGCCTCGCTGAAATCATGATCTCCAGTAATAAAAAAATTCGCTTGTGCAGCAAGGGCACAGGCGATGAATTTGGCGTCTTTGCGATCTCTTGGAAAATCAATTTCTAAGTCAACATCTATTTCGATTGTGGATAATTCCAGCATTTCTATCCATTGATTCAAAATTTCTTCTGACAGATCAAATTTAGGGCGACTTAAAACCTCTCGATATTCAGCTAAAATTTCATCAGAAACAATCCAATGAAAGGCGTCTTGCCCGGTAACAAACAGAATCACTTCTTCGGGTGTGCGGTCACGAAATGCAGCCGAGACCAGAACGCTTGTATCAATGACTACTATCATTGGCCTTTCCGATAGGCTTCAATTTCAGCAAGAATATCCTCTTCTGTGAGGGTTTGAATTTGGGGAAGTGATTGCGTCTTCTTTAACAGGGCGCGTAACTCATTCTTCCGCTCTACTGTAGGCTGCTCTATTGAACGCAGGGTAATTTCTACTTCTTGACCTGTTTGAAAAGGAACATCAGAAAGCACAATCTGTTTGGGGTCTTGGACTACAAGACGCCTGCGATAAGTATTCATGACTTAAATTCTCCAATTCACATTTCTTATTTGTGCAATATAGCCCAAATCCAAAAGGGTGTCAACGAGCCGTATTAAATTATGCTTCGCGCGGCACAACGAAGCATTTTAGCAAAAAAGAGCGAGCCAAAAAGAACTCACTCTTTTCATTTTAGAGAAATGGAAAACATTCCTGGGGGTCAGTCCTTGGGCTGTTTATTGTGTCATACCGTACTTCTAACCCACGGGTTTGCCGAAGGCACTGGCAAATATCAGAAAGTCTGAGAATACGACCGCACCATCCCCGTCCAAATCTGCCGCGGGATTGTATTCTGGTTCCCCTTCAATTGTGCCAAAGGCAGAAGTAAAAAGTAGAAAATCAGAGAAATCGACATCTCCGTCCCCATCTATATCTCCATTCCGTGCCAGAGGCGATTCATGGCGGATTACTATAAAGGCCTGGAACATCGTTTCAGAAGTGTATGTTCCCAGGAGAGAAACGGTATCTCCTACCATCAGGTCGGTAATAGGAAAAATGATTCGTGCGAAATCATCAGGATTATGAAACAAAAAGATCTTGAGGATCTCCTCAGCACTTATTTGGCCTGGGGAAACTGCCAGGGCCTCTGAAGCATCTATCTGTATCTGTTGGTTGCCAGGTTGAATGACAAACGATTTTGTTTCAGCATTGACGCTTTGAACCTTGACCTCCAGAATTTCAGAAATCTGTGGCTCTGGATCCCGCGGTACTATCTGTAACATCATTTGTAAATCTGTTACACTTTTGCCACCAATGACATGAACAAATTCGGTAGAATCGACCTCACCTGTCGTAAGATTGATTCCTCTGGGAGTAAGTGACTGAAACCTATTTCCCACTGAATCGAGCAGATCCGCTCCCATTATCATAGCATAAGCGCCATCAGGGACATGTTTTATCTCAAATATCTGTTGTTCATTGAAATCGGCAATGCGAACCATAGATAATATGATTAGATCATCCCATTCTTGGTAGTATGGGAAAGCCGTCACAAATCGTTCAGGGTCAATAATTATGGCTCCGCCTGGGTGTGACCGCGTGTTGACTGTAAAACCATCAGGTAAGGTGCCTATACCGGAAATAACAGCATCTGGCAGTTCTGAAGTCCCAAAGAAATATTGCTGCTGTTCATCAATAGGGTCTGAATCCGACTCACCAATAAGGACCTGGTAGCTCATACTGTCAGGCAAATTGATAGTCCCTGTTAATGTAAAGCCATCCGCACTGGCTGATAGGTCAGGAGCAGTTAGAACCTCTACCATCAGATCAGGAGGATAGGAAATAAAATCTCGGTCAATATCAAAGTACTTAGTGATAGTTGCTATAGCAATGCTGTCGCCATCGAAATAGGGCAAAGTTTCAGGTTCCCTCAATTCGTTAAAAGTTACGACTGGTTTATTCATTGTGATTTCAAATCTCTGCATGCCACTCGGCACAGGTGGGTTCTTCACATCTTCCTGAAGTGTCACGCCGCCTATCACAAATGAGGTCACAGCCGTCTCAATCTCCTGCCCCCATATAGGGCTTTCCATCACACCAGTAGCCAGTGCTACCACGAGGATCCTGCGAATATATGTTGCCATGGCAGATTTCATTTTAACCTCCCGTTCTTCGCCCATAAGGAAAACCGAGGCCGACACAGGCGGAGAGCGCTCGGTTTTTGATACTGGTTTCTGCATTGAAGTTAGGATCATAGAGAGCGGTTTTGTTGATAGATCGAATGCCCTCGGTGTATAGAAATTCTGCTTTGATTATCATCGCTTCAGAAAATGTCATTTGCGTGCCAAGTCCTACAATGATACCAAAGTCTGTGGTCTTGAACTCGAAGCGATCTCTCCAGTGTCTTCTCGCTAACTGTTCGCCCTCGCTCCTAACTTTGAATGCTACTGATGGCCCTGCGAGTATAAATAAAGAAGGTGCATGATAGGGGGAGATAAGTGTGATATTGACCAGCCCAGAAAACTCAATATAGTCAACTTCTATGATGAAATCGTATAAGAAGTCATGAGCACCCTTTTGCACATAGTCACCATTGAGTTGAAAGCCAAATCTGCCCCGTACTGGAAAAGTCCCGGAAACACCCAGCTTGAGGGTGGCGCGTGCATTCACTGGATGCCTATCCATTATCTCTCCGCTCAGGGTTGCCAGATTCAGGCCCTCCCTAAAAGAGAGTGTCGATTGCCCAAGAATCGAGGCGGGATAGGACAGGACCGCAAATATCAGAATACCCATAAAGTATCTCATATCTCCCCCCTGTACATTCAGTTCCGAAAAAACGCATTGAAAATTGTCATATAACAGGCATTCTGTTTTCTTTTTTTCGCGTCTGGTGGGAGTGTAGCATTTCGATCCGCGAACTTGTGGATATGCTCAGGTGTTACCCCATAGATGTTGCGAAGGATGTTGAATAGGTCAATCAGATCTGTCTCATAGCAGTTATTCGCTTTGGCCAGCACTCTCAAGTACACATCATCAACCTGCGATAATGCCTGTGTAATGCGGGCGAGCATTTTACTGACAGACTGAACATCAGAAAGCCTATAAGGCGCATCCCAACACGGTGTCGTGGATCTGACCTTACGCAGCACGGCCAGATGGTGGTCTTCGCGGATCATTTCCACTGTAAAACTACCGGGATAGACGGATAGCCAGTTCTCGACAATTTGCTTCTCATAAGGCCTTCTGAAATCGTCCAGGACGACCAGACCACCAGTCTTGATCTGATCATAAATCTGGTAGAGACACGCCTCTCGACCTCGCAAGGTATAGACAGGCGGACCATCAATAATCACGCAATCTATCTCTTTTTGGTCATCCCAAAACATCCCATCTTTATAAGTCAAAAATTCCGCGTCTCCATAAGATTCAGGTGTAATTGGACGATATTTGATCGATAGATTGCGTTTATTCCAGAATGTTTGCATCAGATTCATGGTCTCTGCATAATTCCGCCAGTCGCCTTCCACAGACAGAACTTGAGTTTCAGAAAACGCCATCGCCAGACGGATAGAACTCGGACCACTCCCAAATTCGAGAATTTTTTCTACTGGGGACATCTGAAGAAGCGTGGTTGCGATTCTCTCAAATGCTGTCTCACCAATGCTCCAGTCTGTGTCCAGGTTAAGCCGATCCGGAATTTTGAAGTCTGAAATTTTATACATATGTCTCACCTCTCTGTTTAAGACATATAGTAACCATTTCCAGAGCATAACGGCGCTGTAACAAAGACGCACTCGCTTCTGAAATTTCTATGGATCACGTACGCAAGCAGGGCCATTCACTCGTATCTGAGAGCATCCACTGGAGTTATTTAGATGCTGTTGCCGAATTGTGGGGAGGGAGGAGTCTGCGATTAGAAAAACGGCTATTTGTGGCCTGAATGCAGGCTCTGTAAGCCCGTTTAGTTGCATCAACACAGATTCGGAATTCGGCAACAGCATCGCTTTGGCGGAGAGTTTAGGGCTTGTTTTTCAAGCCTGTGATTGTACTGGTCGCTGCTCTATCTCTGTTTATTCTACTCATCATCGTGCGCAAGGCTTCGGATCGAACTTTATCGCCCCAGATAGCATAGAGTAAGGCGAGATGAGCCAAATAATCGCGTATTGTTATCTGTGTCTGAACATTCATAAGTCACCTTAGTAAAATCTAATTGTTGTTATTTTCTTGCACATTCTATAAAGCAAGATGCGTGCCATAAATTTTTCAAAATAAAAAAAAGCACTTGAAAATGCTCAAGTGCTTGAAAAACAAAAAGATAAAATTTTTATATTTTAAGTGCTATAAGTTGTCGCTTTCTGCGAAGTGTATAATTTTTTATACGATTAAAAAAGAAACTACGAAAAAATTATACACCTCACAAGGACTCCAGTACTATAGTTTAACTCAAGTTGTGAGGTAAAAGATTGCAAAATGTCTATGACATTAGCCCAAGATATCTGATAAACATGATCTATGCCCTCTCTTACGTTCCTGCCAAAACCTCAATACCCGCCTCAAGCACGGGGTCGTCCGTCGGGGAGGCATCGGAAAAGCTGACCGCAATATCGGGTGGAATACCGATACCTTCATAGCTTATCCCATCCCCAGAAACAAACTTAGAAATCGTGAGTTGGTAAGTCCACCCATTGGGCAATTGGCCTCGCTTAGTGGCTCCAAGCGCACCTGCGGTCGGGCTGCCAACAACCGTGACATGTGGGCGTTCTCTAAGAGCCAAAACAATTTTTTCAGCCGCACTCCCGGTATTTCTTCCAACAAGCAAAACAATGGGATTGATATACTGCCGTGTGCCCGCAGGTTCTATTTTCAGTTCACGAGGAGATGTAAAATCAGATCGATTGGGGCCATTGCGAAATTCTTCATAGCCATATACCTGTGTTGTCTCAATAAATCGGGACATTATAACTTTAGACAACTTCCGCAAGCCCCCCGAGTTCTGTCTCAGATCAATAATTATGCCAGACGTATTCCTCAACTGCTCTAATACAGCGTCAATATCGCGTTCCCAGTCTTTAACAGACCCTGAGAATCCAGGAATAAAAAGATACCCAATATGATTCTGGATAATACCATACTGAAGACTGCTCTGACTGTGCATATTTCCAACATAATTTCTGACGCGGTCAAAATCGAAAGACTCGTCTCTTCTACCGCCAAGCACAATTGTCGTATCTCTTCCGACTATGCTCGGATCAAAAGTTAAAGGCTCATCACTGCGCCCTGATAAAAAACCACTAAATGGCGTAACGAGAGCGACATGCCGGTCATTGAGATATTCCAACATGAGAGCACAGATTTCAAATAGTTCCTGTGGAGTAGATTGAGGTGTGATATTGGGGCGAAGAAACCTGTAAATCCCGTCCCAATCGACATTCTTGGTCTCAAATAGTGCGTAAAAATCGTTAAATTCCTGCCACAGAATTTCAAAGTTGTGTTCGGGAGATAGATCTTGGTCTCCACCTATGATGGATTTTCCACAGGAAAAAGTAAGAACACCGATGACAACGACCCATAGTATGTGTACGCACCGTTTCATATCTATTAGCCTTTGTACTTGTAAGCAAAACCGATCAACAGATTATGCGTGAACGCTGAGGACATACGATCACGCCTTTGCAAGCGTCGAAAATCCATGCGATAAAGTACATAAAGCCGCATGGATGATAACAGTTGGTTTTCGTATTGAACACCCATATTGACGTGCAAAAAGCGGTTCCACAATGCGAAACGGTACTTGCTGAGCAAAAGACTGGTTCCCGGTACGTGATAGATATTATTGTACGACGCGATATTGCTACCCATATATGCTTTGAGATGGTGTCTTGCATTGAGACGATAGTCACCCGCCACCGCAAAATTCAGACTCAAAATCATATCTGAAACCTGCTCACTAAGACGCGGATAGGCATACTTTTTGCGATATATTTCCACTGTTCCGCCTCCCATTATGCTCACCCTCATTTTTTTCTCGAAATAGGATGCCAAATAGCGACCGTAAAAAAATTCAATCTGCATATACATTAGATCAACACTTGCAAAAGGCGCCTGGAGTTTGCCAGTACCGAATGCACCAGACCCCCACTGGTAGCTTTTGAGTTTTTCGGTTAGTCCAGTCAAAGCGATGGATTGCGTCTGACCTCCGAATCGCAAGTAGGAACCCAATTCATCTTTTAAGTAAAATTGCGACAGACCTCCCAGGACTCCAATCCATTCCTTGTTTTTTTCTTTTGCATCTTCTTTCTTCTTTTGTTCTGCTACAGCATCCATTCCCCCAAGTAGCAAATACAAAATAATCAGTATTCTCACCAGTTTTTTTTGATTTAAAAACATATTGAATCGCAGTCCCATTTAACGCCAATTAGAGCGCAGGTTTGTACACCGCTTGATCTGCCCATATCACTCTCACAAGATACCGAAATCACACAGCTTTTTACAACCGACAACCACTGGAGTTATCCCGCTTTAGATGCTGTTGCCGAATTGGTGGGGAGGGAGTCTGCGATTACAAAAAAGGCTATTTGTGGCCTGAATGCAGGCTCTGTAAGCCTTATGTTTAGTTGCATCGAGACAGATTCGAAATTCGGCAACAGCATCCGAAACGGGTCAAGTCCACAGCCTATCTTCCAGCCTGCCTACTTTGCACTTTCTCAATTTGCTTCCATTTCCATTCGTGCGCCCGGCGCTCGGCTTCGGCAAGTTGCTCAGGGGTCATCAGTTGGGCAATCTCATCGCGTTTTTCGCGTGCCTTCTCATGGTCCTGTGCCGCAGATAGGCTCAACCATTTGTGCGCCTCCACGATATCTTTCGACACGCCGAGCTCAGCTACACCCGTAACATAGAATCTGCCCAGGGCGAATTGGGCATGAGCATTTCCACCTGCGGCGGCCTTGCAAAGCCACTTCACGGCTTTTGTATAGTTTTTTGCAACGACCTTACCTCTGGAATACATGTCGGCAAGAGCAAACTGAGACATGGCATGGCCTTGCTCAGCGGCCTTGCGAAACCATTTCACGGCTTCTGCATTGTCTTTGGCAACACTCTGGCCTTTCAAATACATGCCACCAAGCGCGAGTTGAGCATTGACATAGCCTGCTTCGGCAGCCTTGCGAAACCACTTTAACCCCTCTTCTTCATCTTTATCCACCCCTTCGCCTCTGTAATACATCAAACCGAGATTGTACCCTGCTTTGCCATCCCCTTGCTCGGTCGCTTTGCGAAGCCACATCTGCGCCTCCGCATAGTTTTTCGACACGCCCGACCCCATGCGAAACATCATGCCAAGGCGTAATTGCGCTTTGACATTTCCTTGATCGGCAGCCTTGCGGAGCCATTTCACAGCCTCCGCACCATTTTTCTTCGCGCCTTGACCTTTGTAATACATATAGCCGATGACATACTGCGCGCCAGCATGGCCTTGCTCGGCGAGAGATCGCAATGCCTCCAGTGCTATTGTGTAGTCCTTTCGGTTATATGCCTCCCTACCATCCTGATAATCCCCCCATGCCAATGGCACAGAGAACAGACACAGAATGAAAAGCAAGCCGATTGAACAATACACAGGGTTGCACACATCGGTTTTCCATTTATTCTCAGTCATCTTCAACTCTCCTTTGGTTGAGGATACAGCGTTTACTGATTGGAAACTGTTGTATCTAAATATGAAGCAAGATGCGTACCATAAATTATCTAACGCAAAAAAAAAGCACTTGAAAATGCTCAAGTGCTTGAAAAACAAAAAGATAAAATTTTTATGTTTCAGGTGCTATAAGTTGTTGCTTTCTGCGAAGTATATAATTTTTTATACGATTTGAAAAGAAACCACGAAAAAATTATACACCTCACAAGGTCACGTCCAATTTGCTAACGCATCTTCAGGCGCGCCATCTTTTTTATTAAACCATCGCGGGTCAGCCCCAATTCTTCAGCCGTCTGCGTGATATTGCCTGCGTGTTTCTTGAGCACATCCTGGATCATCTGTTTTTCAAACACTGCGACCCTCGCTTTTAAGTGGCCTTTAGTCTGTGTCTCTATCCCCAGGCTACCCCCAATAGGCTTTGGGAACAAATCAGGCGTAATTTCACGACCTTCTTCTGACAGTGCGACAGCGCGTTCTATCACATGCATCAGTTCTCGCACATTGCCTGGCCAGGTATATTCGCACAATACATCCATCGCCTCGGTGGAAATTCCTTGAACCACTTTTTCAGAGGTCTCGGTAAAGTCGTTCAAAAAGTGATGAACAAGAAGTTGAATATCTCCCTGCCGTTCCCTGAGAGGTGGCAGGTGAATCTCAAAGGTGTTAAGTCGATAAAATAAATCTTCTCGAAACTTACCTGCTTCAATCAATGCCTCGATATTCTGATTGGTCGCCGAGATGAGACGGATGTCGATTTCTATCTCCTGATTGCTTCCCAACCTGCGAATTTTGTGATCTTCCAAAACCCGCAAGAATTTCACCTGAAGGGGCATGGGCAATTCCCCGATTTCATCGAGAAAAAATGTCCCGCCCTTCGCGTGTTCGATTAACCCGACGCGATTCTGTTTCGCATCTGTGAATGCCCCCTTTGTATGACCAAATATCTCACTTTCAATGAGAGGCTCTGGCAGGCCCCCACAGTTGAGCGGCACAAACGGCTTATGGCTGCGCTTGCTATTGGCATGAATACACTGGGCAACCAGTTCCTTTCCCGTTCCACTTTCCCCCGTGATCAGGACGTTGGCATCTATGTCACTGATTTTCCGCATCAGATCAAATACCTGCGTGATCGCTTCACTGTTCCCGATGATGTTTTCAAACCGGAATCGCGTATCCAGCATTTGCTTGAGAGCACTGTTCTCTATCCTCACGCGCCGCAGTTTCAATGCCCGTTCTATTACGATTAAAAATGTATCTGGATCAAATGGTTTACGAACAAAGTCGAACGCGCCTGCTCTGATCGCTTTCACTGCACTCTCAATGGTTCCATATCCGGTAAAGACGATCACAATAGCCTCTTGATCGCGTGCCATAATGCTTTCAAGTACAGCCATCCCGTCCATTCCGGGCATTTTCAAATCCACTATGACCAGATCGGGGTTTTCAGTCTCGAACAACGCGATTCCAGCCTTACCCGAATCTGCTACGACAACCGCGTATCCCGCTGTCTCCAGAAACTTCTGGCAACCGCGCAACATATCCTGCTCGTCATCTATGACGAGGATTTTCTCTTTGTCCATGTTTCTTCCTCCGTTACGGGAAGATAAATCTGGAACTCACTGCCTTTGCCCGGTTGACTGCTCACCTCAATTCGGCCTTTGTGCTCTTGAATTAAACCATAACTGACCGAAAGACCCAGGCCGGTTCCTTCACCCACTTCTTTGGTTGTAAAAAAAGGATCAAATAGATGGCTGAGATGTTCTTCCTCAATGCCCGTGCCTGTATCTCTTATCCGGACCACCACCCAATCTTCATCTGTCTGGTCTGTCTCCAGTGTCGTTGATACGGTCAAAACACCGCCACCGGGCATCGCTTCAATCGCATTGTTAAACAGATTCAACAACACCTGCTCAATGCGTATGGGATCCAACAACACTTTGGGCAAACTGTCTTCCAATTCAGCATGATACACAATGTCCTGATTTTGCAGCGTATTTTCAACCAGTCTCAAGGCAGTATGCACGGTCTGGTTGATATTGATCCAGTCAGGGCTGAAAGATCCCTGCCGAGAAAAAGCCTGTAGTCCCGATATGATCTGCCCGACCTTATTGTTCTGGCGTTGAATGACCTTCAGCGTCTCAATCAGGTCCTCTGGCAATTTTTGACTTTCGATATTTTGCATCACACTGGTGATATGGAGTTTGATAATGCTCACGGGGTTGTTCACCTCATGTGCAATCCCGCTAATCAATCTACCCACGGCTGCGAGTTTGGTTGATTGCACCAATTGCTCCTCCAACAGTATGCGCTCTGTCATGTCGCGGATAATGCCAGCAAATAATCGCTTGTCTTTTAAGGGGACCTCACTGACAGCCAGATCCATTGGAAATTCAGTTCCATCTTTACGCAGGCCAGTCACTTGACGTCCTGTTCCGATAATTTTGGGTACGCCCGTCTCTAAATATCTGCCAATATAGCTATCGTGTTCACTGCGGTAAGGCGCGGGCATCAGCATCTTGACATTGTTTCCGATCACTTCCTCAGCGCGATAGCCGAATATCTTCTCGGCAGCAGAATTGAATGTTTGTACAATCCCCTGACTGTCAATCGTAATAATCGCGTCAACGGTGGTTTCCAGGATCGCTTTGTAATGGCTTGCCGCCTCTTCAAGTGCTGTGAGGGTTTGGTCTCTATGCTCGCTTTGAGTGTTCATCGTACCACCTCGAGATTCTGGTCTCATCAGGATGGCTATATTTTGTCTTGAATTGTAAGGCATTACATGATATGCTTATTTTGCGGAAGAAAAAATAAAAATAAAAGGCATACTTCACCTGAGTCGTGATCTGGTGGAGTTCAGGATTGATCATGTTGCCGCCATAGACTACGACAAGTTGACCAGGTTGACGGAATCGGAACATCATCTCTATCTATAATCTGGATGCAGAATTAAAGGTGTTTGAGAAGCCACCAGATAAGACCTGAGCGATATATTTTAAAAAAAGAGCGAGCCTAAAAGGACTCGCTTTTTTCATTTTCGTGATTACCGGGAGTCGTCGAGCCGATGGGTTGACAAGCCCTAAACTCTCCACCGAAGCGGGGTAACTCCACCTCCTAAAGATCCCCGGCTGTAGGAGCAAAATGGATAACGAGATGAGCGGATTTGTTGTCACCATCATAAGCATTTTTGACAACCTCTGCATAGGCTAAAATTGTCCTATTGGGGTCGGCAATGCGAATGAAGCCTTCGGTGATAGAAACAACAAAGTCAAGGGCGTTTTGGTCCATCCATTCTTCAGCCATATCTTGAAAAAATTGTTGGCTCGGGATAATGCTATCAGCGATTGTATGCCCAATTTTCTCTCGTGGGTCTTCACCTTTTTGTGTTATGACGAGTTCGATCATGTAGTGGTGTATCTTTTTTAGGCGACTATCATAGATAGAGATGTTGCCGCCAGAGTCGTAAGAATCGCTCACAAGTGTATGCACAATGACAGGAGAATGAGGCTTTGTTGGGCTATCGCCGCAAGCAAAAAAGGTGAAGGCAATCAATGTGAATACTACAGATTTTATAGTCACGGGAGACTCCTTTCTCGGAAGAAAAGTCGAAAGGATCGTAATTGACATTCGTCTGTGGGTGAAAGTCGGCATAATTTGAACCCCCAACAGCAGGCTTTGTTCCAACCGATCTTTGACCGGAGACGCCATCGTCGGTTGAGGTCTGGTCTATGCTGGAGATCATATTGTCTGTGGAACAGCTTATCCAAATTCCAAGTCCCATTCCAACCATGAGAAACGGGATGAGGATGTGAGAGCGCATTTTGTTTGTCCTGATTCGCTTTTTCATGACGATTCTCCTATACATTTTTGAGGTGTGATCTACAATAGAACTATGAAAACCCGTGATGTTGCGTTGCCTCCTTTCATCTTTGAGGTGGGATATATGGCAGTGCTGTGAAACGCCGTGACGTGTGGGGATCTCCTTTCTTTATTGTGTTTGGCACTGGTTTCGTGAAACCACTTCCAGTGTCTCATTCTATTTAGTGCAAGATTCGTGCCAAAAATCGTTTTGGCACAAAAAAAAGCACTTGAAATTATTCAAGTGCTTGAAAAACAATGAGATAAAATTTGAGAATGATTTGTGCTACACCTGCGAGTTTCTGGCGCAAGTGCATACAGTTGGATGCACCTGTTCAACGCCTATCTCATCTTTATTTTACGTTGTGATAGTCCTTATACCACGCGACGAAATTTGCAAGTCCTGTTTCTATGGGCGTTGTGGGATTGTAGCCCACATCTCGCATCAGGTCTGATACATCTGCTGCATTATCCTGTACATCTCCGGGCTGCATGGGCAAATCTTTTCGGATGGCTTTTTTGCCCAGCAAGTCCTCTAATAGCGAGAGGAAATACTCCAGTTCTATGACATTCGGATTGCCGATATTGTAGATCCGATAAGGGCTGGAACTCGATCCCGGATCGGGGCATTGTCCCGTCCATTCGGGATCTGGCTTTGCGGGATTTGACAAAACGCGGGTCACGCCTTCGACAATGTCGCTGACGTACGTAAAACTGCGGCGTATTTTTCCGTGATTATAGACTTTGATTGGTTGATTTTCCAGGATGGCTCTGGTCCACAGATAGGCGACAAAATCTGGACGTCCCCAGGGCCCATACACGGAGAAAAAGCGCAATCCTGTGGTCGGGATGCCGTATAGATGGCTATACACATGCGCCATTAGTTCATCTGATTTTTTTGTCGCTGCGTAAAGGCTGATCGGATGATCGACGCTTTGACGGACGCCACGAGGCGTGGTGGCGTTCAAGCCATAAACGGAACTGGAGGATGCATAGACCAGATGTTCGATGCCGCAATGGCGACATCCTTCCAGGATGTTGAGGAAGCCCATGACATTGCTTTTGACGAAGGCTTGGGGATTTTTCAGGCTGTAAGGCATACCCGCCTGAGCTGCGAGGTTGATGACATGAGAAAAGTTCTCTGCGCGGAAGAGGTTTGCTATTCCCGCTTCGTCCTCGAGGTGCATGCGGACAAATTTGAATCCGCTTTCTCGCTTCAGGATGGATAGGCGGTCTTCTTTGAGTTGGGGACTGTAATAGTCGTTCACGTTGTCCAATCCGACTACCGAATGACCCATTTCGAGCAGTCGTTTGGAGAGATGAAAGCCAATGAATCCCGCAGCACCTGTTACGAGTACGCGTCGCGCAATATCAGGCATGTTTAATTTTTATCCTTTCAATCGCTGTGAATGTATAGATTTGGGATTTATATACAAAAAAATAGTCATCCTGTGAAAAAAAAGCACGCTCTAAACAGAGCGTGCTTTTTCATTCCTATTTATAGAAATATTACTCGGTTCCAGATACACGCAGCCGCATAAACGACCGTGCCAGTGCATTTTGTGCGCGTTCTACATCTACGTCTGGCGTGCGATTGTCCAATCGCTCTTGTGCGCGGTCTCGCGCAGCGCGGGCGCGTTCTATGTCGATCTCATCGCCAAATTCGGCTGCTTCTGCGAGGATGGTTGCGCCATCCCCCGATACATTGGCGAAGCCGCCGCTGATGGCGAGGGTGCGCTCGGTGCCGTCTGCTTCTCGGAAGCCGACCCGACCAATGCCCAGTGCGGCCAGCATGGGTTGGTGGCGCGCCAGTACGCCAAAGCTGCCGTCAACACCCGGCGCTTGAAAATGCTCAATTTCACCGGAGTACACGGTTTTTTCGGGTGTTACGATGTCTAATTGGAAGGTGGCCATTTTTTAAAGCGTTTTCGCTTTTTCAACTGCTTGCTCAATGGGTCCGATCATGTAAAATGCCTGTTCGGGCAGGTCGTCGTGTACGCCTTCGACGAGTTCTTTAAAGCCGCGTACGGTGTCTTCTATGTTTACGTATTCTCCGGGTACGCCGGTAAATACTTCGCCCACTGTAAAGGGCTGTGTGAGGAATAGCTGGATGCGTCGCGCGCGTGCTACGACGATGCGGTCTTCGTCCGATAGCTCGTCGATGCCCAGAATGGCGATGATTTCGCGCAGGTCGCGGTATCGCTGCAGGATTTGCTGTACCTGTTGTGCCACATCGTAGTGTTCGTCACCTACGATGCGGGGGTCGAGGATGCGCGATGAAGATGCCAGCGGATCCACTGCGGGATACAGTACCTGGTCGGCGAGGGCGCGATCGAGCACGATGCGTCCGTCGAGGTGCGAGAATGCCGTGACCACGCCGGGGTCGGTGTAGTCGTCGGCGGGGACATAGATGGCCTGGACAGATGTAATGGATCCCGTTTGCGTGGTGGTGATGCGCTCTTGCAAGCCGCCCATTTCGGTTGCCAGGGTCGGCTGATATCCCACGGCTGACGGCATGCGGCCCAACAGCGCAGATACTTCTGCGCCTGCGAGAATAAAGCGGAAGATGTTGTCGATGAATAGCAATACGTCCTGGCCGTGTTCATCGCGGAAATTTTCTGCCATTGTCAGTCCGGTCAGTGCCACGCGCTGGCGTGCGCCGGGTGGTTCGTTCATCTGGCCGAAGACCATGGCGGTTTTGTCGATTACGTCGGCTTCGATCATTTCGAGCATCAGGTCATTGCCTTCGCGCGTGCGCTCGCCCACGCCGGCAAAGACGGAGTATCCGCCGTGTCCCGAAGCCACGTTGTTGATGAGTTCTTTTAAGACCACGGTTTTTCCCACGCCTGCTCCGCCGAACAATCCCAATTTACCGCCGCGGGCAAACGGGCAGATCAGGTCCATCACTTTGATGCCGGTTTCGAGCATTTGATCGGATGTCACTTGTTCTTCGTGTTCGGGTGGGTCGCGGTGCAGGGGCAGTCGCGGCGTGTCATTGGGCACGGGACCCTTGCCGTCGATGGGGTCGCCAATGACGTTGAACAAGCGTCCCAAAACATTTTCACCTACGGGCACTGTGATTGGTCCGCCCGTATCCACTACTGCGGTGCCGCGCACCAGTCCGTCTGTGGAATCCATGGCGACACAGCGCACCATATTTTCACCCAGGTGTTGCTGCACTTCGAGCACCAGACGGGGATCCGTACCTTCGACTTCTAACGCATTGTATATAGGGGGCAGGTCGCCTTCAAATGCCACATCGATGACAACGCCCACGATTTCTTTGATCATACCCTGGTTCATAATTGGCCTCTCCACTACTGGGCAACGGCTTCGGCGCCGCCGATAATATCCATCAGTTCCAGTGTAATTGACGACTGACGTTCTTTGTTCATTTCGCGGGTTAGTTCTTCGATTACGTCACCCGCGTTTTTGGTCGCATTGTCCATTGCGCGCATTCGCGCGGCCTGCTCACCGGCGTTGGATTCCAGGAGGGCACGCCATACCTGAAAATTTACATGACGCGGGACCAGTGTCTCCAACAACACTTCCGGCGATGGTTCGAATAAATAAACACCTGCTGTTTCGCCTTCACGGGGTGCGATGGGCAACAATTGTTCTGAGACGGGCTGTTGTTGTGCGACTGAGACAAAGGCATTGTAAATGAGCATTACGCGATCGACTTCGCCCGATAAAAACCGGTTTACCGCGTCTTCGGCGATTGTTATAGCCGAGGCAAAGGACAGGTCGCGAAATACATCTTCATAGTCATTGAGTATTTCGCAATTGCGATTTCTGAAGAAACTGCGTCCTTTGCGTCCCACTGCAAGTATGCCATCATCGGGGGACATGTCATTGAACGCGTGGCGGCAGGAGTTGGTGTTAAAACTGCCGCACAGACCGCGATCAGAGGTCAAGACAATAAGCGCTGTGCGGTCGATCGCGCGTTCTGTCATCAGCGGATGTGAAAGCGATTCCATGCTGCTGAGTCGCTGTAAAACGCGATCGAGTTGCTGTGCATAGGGCCGCGCAGCCGCAATGGCTTCTTGCGCCCGTCGCATGCGAGCTGCGGCCACGAGTTGCATGGCGTTGGTCACGCTCTGGATATTGGTGATGCTTGCAACGCGCGTTCTCAGTTGTCTTAATGTTGCCACATCCGGTCCTTTGTCGCGGGCGACCACAGGGGGTCGCCCCTACATGCAATGGTCGTGTCCGTGTAGGGGACGGCCCCTGTGCCGTCCCAGTTTTTATACCGATACGCGGAAGCCGCGCTTAAAGTTCTCAATTATTTCTGTGAGCTTTTCGGCGTTTTCGTCGCTCAAGTCTTCGCTTTCGCGGATTTCTTCCATCAACTCACTGTGGCCGATATGCGCCAGCAATTCTCGCTCGAAGCGCCGCACGTCTTCGGTGGGCAAATCATCGACCAGATTAGCGGCAAAAAGTGCCACGGTGAGCTCTTCCAGCGACATTGGGGAATACTGATCTTGCTTGAGAATTTCGATTAGTTTTTCGCCGTGGTTCAGCAAATTCTGGGTTGAGGCATCCAGGCCTTCTGTGCCGAACATCGCAAAGGCTTTGACTTCGTTGTAGCGCGAGATGTCGGCTTTGATGGTTCTGGCAACGGCTTTCATCGCGCTCGTCTGTGCGGAACTGCCCACGCGCGATACGGACGCGCCCACGTCCATGGCGGGGCGGATACCCGCGTAGAACAACTCGGGTTTGAGCAGGATCTGCCCATCGGTGATCGATATTACATTGGTGGGTACAAAGGTGGAGACATCGCCTTCCAGAATTTCAATGACGGGCAATGCGGTGAGCGAACCTGCGCCCTGTTCGTCGCTCATTTTGGCGGCGCGCTCGAGCAGGCGCGAGTGCAAATAAAATACGTCGCCGGGATAGGCTTCGCGGCCCGGCGGGCGGCGCAATACCAGGGACATTTCGCGGTAAGCCCACGCCTGTTTGGACAAGTCATCGTAAATGATCAGTGCGTGTTCGCCCTTGTCGCGGAAATACTCGCCCATTGAGCAGCCCGAATAGGGTGATAGGAATTGAAGCGGGGCGGGTTCACTGGCTGTGGCCGATACGACAATGGTGTATTCCATTGCGCCATTGGCTTCCAGTTCGGCCACGACTTTGGCCACTGTAGAAGCTTTTTGCCCAATGGCGACATAAATGCACTTTACATCGCTGTCTTTCTGGTTGATGATGGTATCGACGCCAATCGCCGTTTTGCCCGTTTGCCGGTCGCCGATGATCAGTTCGCGCTGCCCCCGCCCGATTGGCACGGTTGAGTCGATTACTTTTAATCCGGTCATCAGGGCTTCGGTTACGGGCTGTCGCTCAATGACGCCTGGAGCCTTGCGTTCAATGGGCAGTGTTGCTTCGGGGTTGATTGGGCCTTTGCCGTCTATTGGCATGCCGAGTGGATTTACCACGCGACCGAGGAGGGCTTCGCCCACGGGCACTTCGGCAATGCGTCCGGTGCGTTTGGCCTCGTCGCCTTCGCGGATCAATGTGTCATCGCCAAATAACACACAGCCCACGTTGTCTTCTTCGAGGTTGAGCGCCATCCCCATAATACCGTTGGGAAATTCGACCAGTTCGCTGGTCTGCACGTTGCCCAGCCCCTGCACGCGGGCCACGCCATCGCCCACCTGCTGTACGGTGCCGCTTTCATAGACGTCTATTTCAGTCCTGGAGTCCAGGATTTGCTGTTTGAGCAGCGCCGAAATTTCGTCGGGGCGAATCTGTAAATTCGTCGCCATGTTTTGCCTGCCTTACTTTTAATCAGACACGAGGCGCTGTCGCAATCGGTTGAGTTGCGTGGCCAGTGTGCCATCAAATACACGGTCGCCGAGTCGCACCACAAACCCGGCTTTTAACTGTTCGTCTATTGTGGTTTCCAATCGCACTTGCTTGCCAGAATAGGTCGAGAGTTTTGCAATTAATTGCGTTTCCTGTTCAGAGGACAGGGGGGCAGCAACCGTCACCTGAGCCGTGGCCTGGCCGCGCTGGTCTTCCAATACGGATAGGAAATCCGACAATATCTCGGGCAATACGCGCTCGCGGCGATTATCGCACAGCAATAGCAAAAATCTGAGGGTTATGTCCTCAATTTTTCCGGCGAACAAATTGTTCAATACCGCGCGCTTTTGCTCGGATCGCATCATCGGATCTGCGACAAATCCCCGCAAATCTTCCGAGGCGTGCAATAAGTCCAATAATGCCTGCACATCGGCTTCAACCCGATCCAATACCCCGCTTTCTTGCGCGGCGTCGATCAGTGCGCTGGTGTATCGGATGGAAACGGCTGATTGGCTCACAACAAACTCCGAACTCAGGAATGTTCTGGCATGCGGTTGATGAAATCATCTACGATTTTTTTGTTGTGCTCGTCGTCCAAATTTTCCTCCAGCAATTGTCCGGCAGCGAGAATCGCCAGTTCGGCTGTTTGCTGACGCAATGTCTGAAGGGCCTGATTGCGCTCTTGTTGAATGGTGCGACGCGCCTGTTCGAGAAGTTGCTGAGCGTCGGCTTCGGCGCGTGCTTGCACGTCCCGAGCGACCTGTTCGGCGTCTTCGCGCGCTTTGTTTATCGCAGCTTGCGCCTCGGTCTGTGCCTGTGCGAGTGCCTGTTTGTTCTCTTCGGCGGCTCTTTCGGCTTCGGCACGCGCTTTTTCGGCTTGCTCAAGTGCTTCTCGGATGCGCGTTTCTCGCTGGTCGAGTGCCGATAATAACGGTCCCCAAACAAATTTCTTCAAAACGAGCAAAACGAGCACAAATGTGACGAGCGTCCAGATGATCAAGCCGGGGTTTGGACTCAACAAATCCATTGTTATGTCTCTCTTTCACCGCGTTTGGTTCGCGCGGTTTATTTGAATACCAACAATACGCAGATCACCACGCCGAACAATGCCACACCTTCGACCAGTGCTGCAGCAATAATCATCGTTGATCGAATATCGCCAATGGCTTCGGGCTGACGAGAGATGCCTTCTACTGCACCTCGACCAATTTGACCGATGCCCACGCCAGCACCCAGTGCGGCCAATCCAGCACCAATACCAGCGGACAAATAACCGTAAGCTTCAGCGCCAAGACCTTCCACAGTACTCCTCCTTGTGAGTTGATACAATCAATGCTCCTGATGAATACACAGGCCCACAAACAGGGCGGTCAGGAGCGTGAATACATAAGCTTGAAGAAAACCTATGAAGATTTCCAACATGTACATTGCCAGTGCAAAGGCAATGGAAATGGGGATGACAAAATATCCGAGAAGAAAAATGATGCCGATCAAAGACAATATTACGACGTGACCGGCCAGCATATTGGCAAAGAGACGAATGCACAGTGCAAATGGTTTGGTCAACAGGCCCAGAAATTCCAGCGGGATCATGAGCGGCAGCAATGCAATTGGCAAATTGGGGGGGATCAAGCCTTTGAAAAAGCCGAACAGGCCGTTGTGTTTGATTCCGGCGCCGAGCATCATTGCAAACGAGATGCCCGCCAGTGTAGCCGTTACATTGATATTGCCGGTTGCGGTTTGTCCAAAGGGTATTAATCCCAATAGGTTGCAGACGAGGATAAAGAAGAAGACGGTCATTAAGAACGGCATGTATTTCGGCCCGTCCCGTTCTCCCAGGTTGGGTATGGCGACGTCGTCGCGGATAAATATGGCGATGGCTTCAATCGCATTGGCAAAGCCCGAGGGTATGAGTCCGCGTCGTTTTGTGGAGATAGTCAGGGTGAGAATGAGTAATAGAGAGGCGACCCACATCATGACCAGGTGGCCGGTGATGGACATATCAATGCCAAAAAGCTCAATATGGGGTAAAGGGATATGGAGTGGACCGAGGTGAAGCTCGTGATGGTCTGTGATATGCTCGAGGATGAAACTGCCGCTGCTTTGCTCCTCTGCCTGTGCTGCCATCCGTCAGACTCCTGAATTATTGGCTTTGTCGGGCGGGCGCCCAACGAAGAACCGAATCTCTAAAATCTGAAATACTACGTAAAATAAAAATAGTGAAAGAGTCAAGCTAAAAACGTGAAGTTTAACTAATTTTAGTGCGACAAAAAAGAAAATCAGTACAATAATTAGGCGAATCCCCATTCCGCCGAATACGACGGTCATAAATGTGCGGTTATCCCGGCGCATGCCCCACAGTGCGAGATAGGCACCGGCGAGTGCATTTAGCGTGCAGATCGCACAACCAATCCCTGCGGCAATGAGTATATCTGTTCCCTGCCAGAGGTAGAGGGGGTAGCCTCCGAGGACCCACGCGACCAATAAGACGACGGCAATTTGTTTGACGAAAGATCTCACTTATCTTCCTCCGATTTGCGGTCTATTTTTAAGACGGCTTTGAAGAAGTGGTAAAATCCCGCGGCAATGCCTAACAGGCCACCGATTAAGGTCCACAGGGGCGCGGTGTCAAATTTGCCGTCTGCCCAATGTCCCGCGAATACACATAGCAATATTGTGGCGATGAGTTGGATGCCCAGGGTTAAATAGGGTCCGACACTGCGGTAGGCCTGGCTGAGGGATGAGGGTTTGTGAGTGTTGGGGTCTTTCATTTTGGATGACCTTTAAGGATTTACCAATGGTGAACCGAGTGCCCGCTGCCGGGGAACCAGATGGTATCTACTGTTGCCGAGATTGCCACGCCGAGGATGAACCCGACGAGGATACCGAGAAATAAGGGCTGGCCTTTGCGGTATAGGGCGATGCCGCCGATTTGCAAGATGAGCAATTTGCACAGCCATACGAGAAAGATTGTGAAGATCGTTCCCCGCACGGCCTGGGTTTCCATGATGGCGAATCCAACCGGGTGCAAGGGCCACCAGGATACGCGATACCGCAAGAATGTCAATAGCGCCATTCCGGCTGCGCCAAAACCGAAAAAGCCAATTCGCTTCCAGTCGGGTGGGTTAAAGGTTTGCATCTGTCGGATCCAGTAATCGAAGATCCGCGGGTGTGTGCGAAATTCAAATGCTCTGAAGTTATATGCGCCTGTTTCATAGCCCAGATACAGTGTGAATGCGACCGATGAGATGGCGGCTGTAATACCTGCCAATACGAGGGCTATCGCGACCATGCGTTTGCGTCCTTTTATGGCTGCTGTGATCCACGAGCAATGCGCCATGCTGGCCATGGCGAGGCTTTTGGCGTCTGTAAAGTATGCGAAGGAGAACGCGAAATTTGCCATGCTCGTCGCCGGGATATTCGCCGAGCCGAGGGTGTAGAGGGCGAAGGTCGGGGGCATCATGGAGCCGCGCAAATATACCAGTCCGCTTTCGGCTATGACCCGGGCGATGCCCACATACAATATGCCCATGCCGATTAAGAAGGGTATGATTACGTACCAGGCCATGCCCGCGGTGTGCAGCCATCCGATGATGAATAATAATCCAGCCAGGCCACCTATGCCGGCTGTGCGATAGGACATGAGTTCTTCTGTGTCGTCCGATTTTTTTCGTCCTCTGATGGCATGCCATACGCCTTTGAGATGCTCGCGCCCCATCCACAATCCCAGGCATAGCATACAGGCGAGTGCGCCAAATGCCTGCCACGCATTGGCCGCGTGTGTTGAGGACCACAAGCCGGGTGTTCCAATGGTGTATCCGATTCGGTTAAAGGTATAGACTTCGGCTACGACGAGTAAGTAAAAAAACCAGATTGAGAATAGTACTTCCAGGCTGGTCCAGTAGGCAAATCCCGCGATGAAGAATTGTATTCCGATATAGAAGTACCGATCTGGAATATATCGGCTGATGTGCAAAAATGTGACGCCGTCGCCTGCTCGGGTGATTGGTATTTTTGGGAAGTCGGGCATGAAATACGATAGGATATTCCAGCATATTACGGTGAGTGGAATTGCCATGCCGATCCAGAATGCCGGGCGTCCTACGAGGGGAGGCCATATTTTTTTGCTTTCTTCTCGTACGAGTTCCAGCGCGACCTGTGCTGCGGGAAAGGGTAGTTTTTCGTGTTCGGACCACTGTCGTCGCAAAATTACGGCGATGCACAAGCAGGTCCAGATGATTGCGCCTGCAAATGCAAACCACCAGAATAGGGGGACGATCCAGACTTCCCACGGTATTGCATGGCCGGGCGGCAGGCCTTCGAAGAAGAGGCGCATGGCCCCGTTTTCATCTGTGGGGAATAACCAGTGCGGCAAGTGGGGATGGAGAAATTCGGACCACCGATTTTGCGCGGAGGCAAAATAATAGGGCGTTGCGAGGTGCCCCATGATCAGGCCGGTGAAGTTCATGAGGGGAAATAATGCGCCTACCAGTCCCATGGAGAAGACGACGGCCATTTCGAGGGGGGAAAATGCGGCGCGGGGCCAGAATTTTCGCAGGAGTACGTTCAGCCCCAGCGATAGCAATACGAATGGGATCATGAGTGCCATCGCCATGTAGCTGAATACCATCTGGTTGATGTGGATCACATATAGCCCGTAGATGGGCCAGGTGTTCACGCTTACGACGAGTCCCAATCCCAGCAATACACAGCGCGCAGTTACGCGGTCGCGATTGGGCAGGGCTTCGGTGTTGTTTACGGGTTGCGCGAGTGCCATGATGTATAAAATTTTACTTTTGAAGAGTCCATATTTTTACATATATTATAGTTTGACAAGAAATAGAAGGGGAGAGAATGACCCTCAATGATATTAAAAAACTCATTGCAAGAAAACAATACTTGATTTCGTCTAAAGTTGAAGACCTCATAGAAGAAGGTTATTTTTCAGAAGCAGATCTCGAACATTGCATCTTTACGGCAACGCGAGTTTATAAACGGGAGCGAGACGAACTGAAACAGGCAGTGGATGGGATGAAATATGTGATCATTGGACGCGATACACATGGACATCTATTCTACACCGCTGGAAAAGTGGTGAGAAGTTACACAGGGCGTTTTTATTTTTTTATTACCGCCCATCATGCCGAGTAAAGGAAGGATAAAAAAATGGATGATAGAATGTTTGGCGTTCCTTGTCCTGAATGTGGCAAGGGAACTATTGAGCCTATGCGGTTTCAGAATTACAAGATCAAAGTTAAAGCCTATCCCTTTGTGGTTCCAGATGCAATTGTGGGCGTGTGTGATACTTGTAATGCCCGTGCCTTCGACCCCAGAGAGACGAAGCGATGGCAGGATTTGTTTTATCAACGTCTTGAAGACGATGAGATTTTTTATACCCGCGAGGAGATCAAAACGCTTCGAGAGTCGCTTGGGCTTTCGGTGACCGATTTTGCCCAGTTGATTGGCTGTACCCGACAGTCAATCTATAATTGGGAGCGCCAGGATCGGGTCAATCAACAGACCCGAACGGCGGATTTAATGATGAAATTGGTGGCCAAATCCCTTGTGTCTGAACCCATTGATATCATTTCGTTTTTGTTAAAAGAAGCGGAAAAGATGGGTGTTAAAATTGAATTACAGCGAAGCCTTGTTTGAATTGCCCCTCCTGTCATCTCTCTTCATTTAGCGTTAAGCGCAAAATTATATCAGGCTGGTTGAGGACTACGTACACTGCGCCATCTGGTCCGGATATAGCTTCGCGTACCCGTCCCGCATTTTTGAGGATCACTTCTTCGTGCATGACGCGATCTCCGTCAATGGAGAGTACCCGCACATCTTCGTATTTCAGGGATGCCACAAGCAATTTGTTGTGCCATTTGGGGAACATGTTGCCCTGGTAAAAGTTGATGCCGCAGATGGCGATTGAGGGTCTCCAATAAAGGGTTGGTTGTTCCATTCCCGGTTGGCTGACGCGGTCGGATACGATTGTGCCGTTGTAGTTGAGGCCGTAGGTGATTTCAGGCCATCCGTAGTTTTTTCCTCTGGCTACGACATTGAGTTCATCACCGCCCATTGGGCCGTGCTCGCCGTCCCATATTTTTCCAGTGACTGGATTGACTGCCATGCCCTGAGGATTGCGATGGCCATAGGAATAGATGGTTTTGAGGGCGTCTTCCTGGCTCAGAAAGGGATTGTCTTTGGGGATGCGCCCGTCTGTGTGGATGCGGTGGACTTTGCCGTTTGGTCGGGTCAAGTCCTGTGCCTGGTTTTGCAAGCCCCGGTCTCCTATTGCAAAGTAGAGGTACCCGTCTGCGTCGAATACGATGCGAGTGCCGTAGTGATGCCGGGTGGTGAGATAGGTTTCATGCGGGGCTTCGTAGATTACTTGTTGGTTGACATAGGTGTTGTCCCTGATGTGACCGCGCACGATGCGGGTCATTGCGGGAGAGCGACGCTGTCCTTCGCGGTGGGCGAGTTCATGGCTGTAGGCGAGGTAGATCCAGCCGTTTTCAACGTAGTTCGGGTCTATTGCTACGTCCATCAAGCCGCCCTGTCCTTCGTGAACCACCTGGGGCGTTCCCGCAACGGGGTCGAGGAGTTGCCCGTTTTTTACCATTCTCAGTGTGCCTGGGCGCTCGGTAATCAGTGCGGTTTGTGGATCGATAAAGTCGATTCCCCAGGGGATTTGCAGGTCCTGTACCCAGATATCGACGTTTATGTCGTAGTCGAGTGTTTGTACAAAGTCGGGTGGCGGGGGTTTGGGTTGGCCCACTTCTTTTTCTTGTTGTTCGATAAAATCTACGATCATTGCGATCTGTCTGTTTGTTAGCTGTTTTTCATAGCCGGGCATGCCCAGTTCGGTGAGTCCGTTTTTGATGTTGCGGATGCGATAGCCGCGTCCGTCTCCGTATTTCCAGATGCCATCGACCATGCTCGGTGCATTGCCTCCTCTCAGGTCGGGTCCGTGACACTGCGCGCAATATGTCGCGTACAGGGCTTTTCCGTCCTGTGCGAATGCCGGGTGATGTACGAAGCTCAGGATACAGATCAGGATAAGGTGTTTTTTCATGCGGGTTCTCCAATGTTGGTTGGGAGGTGGATTTGGTTCGTGAGTTTGTGGATGGTTAGAGGTTCGCAAAACGCGCTTGACGCGCCTGTGAATTCGCATATCTTGATTGCTGAATTATACTTTATATAGAAGCAAGAACGCGATGGATTGGCAAGCAAAAATCGCGGCTCAAAGCCGATATATAAGGATTGCCAAAACCCAATGCCATTGGTCCGGGTGCAGGCCGGATGTGTGTCATCGGAAGGGGTGAAGATATAGATTTTTACGAGATAGTTGACCAGATACTGGAACTGCTTCGCGGTCGTGGCCGGGTTTCGTATCGCGCTCTCAAACGCCAGTTTGATCTCGATGACGAGGTGCTTGAGGACCTCAAAGAGGCGATTCTCTTTGACCATCCCCAGGCGAAGGATGAGGATGGTCGGGGGCTCGTATGGGCCGAATGCTCCGCCTCGGACCAGGATGCCACACCACCCGCGGCGTTTCCGGCGTCGGAGACGGGCACGCGCGATCCGAACATGTACACCCCGCCCCATCTGGTCGAGAAAATACTCACGTCTCGTGCCGCTTTGCAAGGAGAACGCAAGCAGGTCACGGTACTGTTCTGCGATATGGCGAACTCGACGGGTATGGCCGAGCAACTCGGCGCAGAGGCCATGCACGACCTCCTGAACCAGTTCTTCAAGCTCGCCCTTGATGCCGTCCATCGCTACGAAGGCAATGTCAATCAATTCCTGGGCGATGGTTTCATGGCGTTGTTTGGTGCCCCTATCGCCCATGAGAATCATGCCCAACGCGCAGTGCTCACCGCGTTGGGGCTTCGTCATCAGATTGAGGCATGGAACAACGCGAGGACGCGACAAAGCGATGCCCAGATTACCCTCCGGATAGGAATAAATACGGGTACCGTGGTGGTGGGAGCCATCGGCGACAACTTGCGGATGGATTACACCGCCGTGGGGGACACCACGAATGTGGCGGCTCGCCTGGAAGGTCAGGCCGCCCCCGACCAGATCGTGATCTCAGAGTCCACCCATCGTCTGGTTAAAGGATATTGCCAAACGCGCTCGCTCGGCACCCTTGACCTGAAGGGAAAGGCCGATTCGATGCTGGCCTGGGAGGTGCTTGCCGCGTTTGAATCCGTGAATAGACTCGACGTGGAAATCAAACGCGGTCTGACGCATTTCATGGGGCGCGAACGCGAGTTGCAGACACTGCAGAACTGCTTTGCACAGGCACAGGCGGGTCATGGACAGATGGTCTTTCTGGTCGGGGATCCAGGTATTGGCAAATCGCGTCTCCTGCTGGAGTTCCGTCAGCGGATCGCTGCCACCGCTGCTACCTGGCTTGAAGGCCGCGCCCTTTCGTTTGGAAGTTCCTCAGTATTTCATCCTTTAATCGATATGCTCAAGAGAAGCGCAGGTATCGAGGAGGCAGAGGCGGACACGACGGTCGTCACAAAGATCGAGCAGACGTTGTTAAGTCACAGCGATGCCTTGCGTTCCGATCTGCCTTATCTGCGTTACCTTCTCGCCTTAGACCCCGGAGACGAGAACGTGCGAAGGATGGACCCTCAACTGCGCCGGAACGAGCTTTTCCGCGCGCTCCAGCGTGTCCTGTTCTACGCCTCGGAGTTGTCCCCCAGAGTGATCGTCCTGGAGGATATCCACTGGATGGATCAGGCGACTCAAGACTTTCTCAAGGTCATTGCCGACAGCATCTCGACAAGCCATGTCTTGTTCCTGTTGACCTATCGGCCCGGTTATGCCTCTCCATTTGGCGAGCGAACCTATCATACGCACTTGACTCTGCAACCACTCTCGACAAAGCATAGCACACAGATAGCCAAGACCATACTGGGCGTCGATTTTTTGCCGGACGAGCTCGCAAGCCTGATTGACCGCAAAACGGAAGGGAATCCGTTCTTTATCGAACAAGTGGTCAGATCGCTCCAGGAAGTCGGGGCCATACGACGAGTTGAGCATCGTTGTGTGTTGACCAGGCCCATTGAGGATATTTCTATTCCCGAGACCGTCCAGGACGTTCTCTCGGCGCGATTTGATCGCCTTGAGGAGGCGCACAGGACAACGCTTCAGTTCGCCGCCGCGGTTGGTCGAGAGTTTACACGCGGGCTACTCGTCCGGCTGGAGGTGGCTCAGCCGGACCTGCTCGATACCTATTTGCGGGACCTGACGGATATTGAAATGATCCGCGAAATGGATTCGGAGCCAGATCTAAGCTATATATTTAAACACGCGCTCACGCGCGAGGTGGCGTACCAATCGCTATTGGTCAGGAGCCAGCAATATCTGCATCGGCTGATTGGCGAAACCATCGAGAAATTCGAGGTTGATCACCTGGTCGAACACGCTGAAGTGTTGGCCCATCATTTCGAGCGGGGGGAAATGTGGAAAAAGGCACTGACCTATCTCGTGCAAGCCGGACAGAAGGCACAGCAGGCCTCGGCTCTAAAGGAAGCACTTGATTTCCACGCGCGTGCCCTGGTCGTCTGTGAACAACTCGGCTCGGCGGTCAATCCGGAGATGATGTCGATCTACGCCCACAAAGGCGAGGCGCATTTTCTCCGCAGCGAGTTCTTGCTTTCTGTCGAAGCCTATCGACAAGTGCTCGAGATCGCCCGTCGAAACAGAGACCGGGCGCAAGAGGCGTTCGCCCTCTATAAGATGGGTTTGGGCTATCACTGGGCCCACGAATTTGAGGAGGCTTTGCAATGCAGCGAGCGCGCGAAGGTGTTAGCACAGCAGATCGGTGCCGGATCTACGGTCGCGGCGAGTACCTTCGTCATCGGCTGGGTACGCGCCGTGCTCGGTGATCTCGACGAGGCCAGGCGTCATTGCAATGATGCGTTGCAGATAAGTCGAGAAGCCAAGGATGAGGAGCAGGAAGGGTTCTGCCTGTGGGTGCTGGGACAGATCAGGAACTGGAAGGGGGAATACGCACAGGCACTCCAGCTTCTGGATCAGGCACTGCACATCGGCCGGACGCAGAACCTGCCATTTCTCATCTCTGGGGTGCTGTGGATGAGAGGGATTATCCTGTGTGGGAGGGGTGACTACGAGAAGGCTCTTGCGTCCCTCGAAGAAGCCCTGGATCTGAGCGAGCGTCTCGGTGACTACGCCCACAGAGGGCGGATTCTCAATACTCTGGGCTGGGTGTGCGGCGAGCTCTATGACCTGGAGGCGGCTCTTCATTACAACCAGACGTGTCTCGACGCCTCGGAGGAAATCGGCGATCCCGAAGTCATCAGGAACGCACAGTTGAACCAGGGCGATACTCTCCTCCTGCTCGGCAGGTTGGAAGAGGCCGAAGAGCATCTCGAGGAGGTCCACGAAAGCCTGCAGCGGCACGGGACATGGGGCGAAGACTGGATGAAATGGCGATACGCCCAGCATTTGTGGCACAGCCTGGGCGAGTTGTGGCTGGCTAAGGGAGACAGCGCGAAGGCTCTCATATATACCGAGTTGTGCTGCAAGGAGGCAGAGCCGACGGCAAGCCGCAAGAACCTCGCCAAGGGATGGCGCCTGCAAGGGCAGGCCCTCCTCGCTCAAGGACGCGATGAGGAAGCCGAGCAAGCCCTCCGCCGGGCACTGGCGATTAGCCGGGACCTCGGCAATCCGCCGCAGATTTGGCGGACGCACCAGGCCCTGGGGATGCTGTATGAAGATCGGGGCGAGACGGATCGGGCTCGCGCTGCCTATCGCGAGGCACTGGACATCATTCACGAGGTGGCGACGCAACTGCAAGATTCCGAACGGCGGCACACCTTTCTGGACGCGCAGCCGGTGCGACAGATACGGGAAGGAGCTGTGCGCACCGGGCACGCAGAAACCTGAGAAGCTGTTCTAAAGGTATTCGAAAAGACAAATTTCCATGAAGTTGCAAAAGAACATCGAAAATATTTTGGCCGGAATTATCAATGGGATCCTGGCAATATTTGGAACGATTGCTTTAGCAGCGTTGATTTTTTCCGGCCCTATGGTAGAGTATCTCTCGACGGGAATTGTCCTGCTTCTGATCAGCACAGTTGTAATCGCACTCGGTGGGACGCTGGGGAGTGGTTATCCCGGCATCATAGTCTCGCTTCGATCAGCCACGATACCTATTTTTTCCGCGATGGCGGCAAAAATTGCAGTAACGATGGCGGCTCAGGGCCGAGAGGCCGATGTGTTAGCGACGGTGATCGCGGCATTCGGGATCACGAGTATTGTGACCGGTCTGGTCCTGGTGCTGGTCGGACAATTTGGTCTGGGCAGACTCGTGCGTTACTTTCCTTACCCGGTCGCCGGAGGGATCTTTGCCGGAGGAGGATTCGCGCTTTTCACAGGCGGGTTGTCGGTCGCTACGCATCAGCCCATCCCCTGGAATGACCTCGCTATATGGTTTTCACCGGAGATTATACAGCAGTGGGCTTCGCCGTTGATTTTTGGCGTGTTTTTGTACGTTTTTAAACGCCGGTGGAATCAGTGGTTCGTTATTCCGATCCTTTTGCTGCTGGGATTTGCGGTGTTCTACACGCTCTTGTGGTTGAGCGGTCAGGCCCTGGAAGTAGCCATGGCCTCGGGCTGGTTGCTGGAGCTTTCCGATTTCCCGACCTTATTTCCGGTCTTCGATTTCGATGACTTGTCCCGCGTGCATTGGCTGACTGTCGCGGGGCAGGCTGGTAGCATCGGGGCGGTTGCGATGGTGTGCGTCATCCTGCTCTTGATCGACGTTACGGCCATCGAAATCATCGTCAATAAGGGGCTCGATCCAAATCGCGAACTAAAGGTGGCTGGGGTCGCGAACGTGGCCTGTGGTCTGTTCGGCGGTTGTGCTGGCGTTCAGAGTCTGCCGGATACGGCCCTATTCTACATGTCGGGCGGCGATCGCCGTTTAGCGGGGTTCGTTTTCGTTGCCTGCATCCTGACCGCGGTCTTCGTCGCGATCAATTTCATCTCTATGTTTCCGATTTTTATCGTAGGCGGTCTGCTCGTCTATATAGGAATCGATTTTCTGCTGAAATGGGTGTGGATGGCTCGAAAAGAACTGCCGTCGTCGGACTATATCGTGGTACTGCTGATTCTGACGGTCTGCATCTGGAAGGGTCTTCTTGAGGGGATAATTTTTGGGCTGTTGATATCGGTGATCCTGTTCGTAATCAACTATAGTCGGCTCACCAGCATCAGAAGCGAATACACCGGACGGGATCGCATCAGCCACATTGAGCGCGATCCGGAGATTCGGGAGATTCTCGACCACGAGAGCGACTGTATTCTCATTATGGAGGTGCAAGGCGCTCTTTTCTTTGGAACGGCTGGCGACTTGATGGGCATCATACGCGAAAAGCTGACATCGCCGGAGGAACTGAGGTTAAAGTATCTGATTCTGGATCTCAAACATGTCGTCTTCATGGATGCGTCGGGTGTCACGCTCTTTTCGAGACTGGCCCAGGTGACGGAAAATTACGGGGTTTCGGTGGTCATCACGGGACATGACGAAAGGATGGGAGAACAATTGGAAGGCATCGCGTTTTTCACGAAACCGACATCACGTGTCCATCGCTGTCAATTTTCTCAACTCAATGAAGGCATTGCCTATTGCGAGGACCGGATTTTGGACGATCACAAGGCGTCGAGGCTCGTCGGCACTGACACACTCGAAGGCCGGCTCAGCAAGATGCTGAGAGACGAGGATGCCGCTCGCCGAATAGTGCCCTTCTTCCAGAGGCAGAAACATGCCGAGGGGAACTGGTTGTTTCGGCGCGGGGATCTGGGAGACAGTCTTTATATCGTTGATTCGGGTACCGTGTCGGTGGTGGTCGATGCAGCATACGGCGGTGAACACGTCGTGTGTGTTTATACGAGTGGTGCGATCCTCGGCGAGATGGCCGTCTATATGGAAGGGCCGCGTACGGCGAGCGTTCGAATCGAAACCTCGAGTGTCCTGTACCGTCTTGACGCCGAGGCCCTACAGCACTTGCAATTGCGGCATCCCGAAGCCGCTGGTCGTTTTCATGCCGCTATCGTCAAGATGATCGCCGCCCGCCTGGATCGTTCTACGCGGGAGCTCGGGCACCATCTATAAGAGGAGTCGAACCATGAGAAGTCGCCCGTTGCAGACCTTTCACGTTGTACATTTCCGAATATTTCCTTAGATGAGTGCTTTAAATCACATGTACGTCCGGTTCTGGGGAGTACGGGGGAGCATCCCCGTCTCGGATGCTCATTACATCCGCTACGGCGGCAATACCTCCTGTGTCGAGGTCCGATGTGATGAGGCGGTGCTTGTTTTCGATGCTGGTTCAGGCATTCGCAGGCTCGGAGTTGCCCTGGTTGAGGAAGGATGTACCGATGTTGATCTGTTCCTTTCCCATAGTCATATCGACCATGTCCTCGGTCTGCCGTTCTTCCCGTTCGCCTACCAGCGCGGCAACACGCTCCGGGTATGGTCCGGACATCAGCCAGCGGGCGGTACCACCGAAGGGGCGGTTCGCCACCTTATGAGCGCGCCGCTCTTTCCCGTGTCGCCCGAAATTTTTCCCGCCCACGTTGCGTTCTTTGATTTTCAGGCTGGCGAGACACTGAATCCGAAGCCCGGAATAGCCATTCGCACTGCGCCGCTTCGACATCCCGGTGGGGCGACAGGTTACCGGGTCGAATACGCTGGAAAAAGCATCTGCTACATCACGGATACCGAGCACGAGCCGGGGATGCAGGATGAGAACGTCATTGGCCTTATTGAAGGGGCTGATATCGTGATCTATGACGCGATGTTTACCGATGCTGAGTTCCCCCGTCATCGCGGCTGGGGTCATTCGACCTTCGAGGAAGGGGCGCGGCTATGCCGTGTATCTGGCGTCAAGACGTACGTCATCTTCCACCACGCACCGAAGCGCGACGACGAGGCACTCAGTAGAATCGAAGCGGCGGCGCGCCGATTGTTCGCAGGGGCGGTGGTTGCCCGCGAAGGACTGACTTTAAGCCCCTGAGCAGGGTTGGATAGAAGCATCGGTTTGTTGCCTGCACAGATCGAGTAAGATGTCTCAGGCGTTTTCTCCTAATGGTTGAGGAAACAGTATTTTTACTTGCGGTATTCAATTTACATTGAAGTCTTCATTATTTCGACTGAGATAGGCACAATGTCATAAATTGTGAGATTTGTATTGTCTGACATTCTGAGAAATGTTACTTTTTGATACATTGTTTCCATAAAAGGAGATAACATGGCGGATCACCTGGAAATAATCTACAAAAAATATGTCAAACCCCTATCCATGGCAGAGCGTCTTCGCCTGTTGGAAATGACTATTCAGGAGTTGTCACATACCGTTCCACAGGTCCCTGTGAAGTTGAAGGCGCAAAATAAAAAAAAGATGCTGGAAGCACTGGCACAGACGCACGGCATTTGGAAAGACGACGAGGGAATTGCGACAGCTTTTCGAGAAGTTGAAAAGGAATGGGATGAATGGCAGAAGAAAATCGAGGCGTATTGATTGATACGTCCATTTTGATTGCCCATCTGCGAGGCAGATTATCCCTTGAAGAAAGAGTAAAACGTTATGTCTAATCCCACACCTGCTGAGACGTTTATACCGACACTGGAAGTGCCTCAGTTTAAAGAACACAAGACGACCCAGGTTGCTGCGATACTCGCAACTTATTGTGGCGATAAAATTGATGTACATAAACTGGTCAAGTTAATTTATCTCATTGATAGAGAGTCTTTGAAACGTCGGGGAAGCCCAATAACTTATGATCGTCCATATAATACACCATTAGGTCCGACACCGAGTAATACGTATCATCTTATTAATAATCCGTGGACAGGGGAATATTGGTCTCAATTTTTTTCTTCTCCTGAATCCCCGCATGTCATTAAGTTACTCAGAGGTGATACAGGTGAAGGTAAACTGTCCCGCTTTGAAGTTGATTTGATACGTGAGGTATTTGAGAAATTTGGAAAAAAATCATTTGATGAATTACAGAGATATGTGCATTCATTGCCAGAGTTTGATGACCCTGGCATGTCCTCTTCTCCAATAGATTGGGATACTTTACTCAAAGCTGTGGGATGGTGTGGTGATGATTTAATAGCGATTAAACAAAAACTTAGTGGGAGGGCAATATTTGAACGCAGGATTGAAAATATGAGTCAAGAAATAAGATAGGGTAAAATATGCCGTTAGCAGGTAGATGTGTATTGATTGATGATTCTGGCGGTCATCATTTATACTTATTTCTTATAGAATGCGTAGGCAATCCACCACAAACAATACTGTTGAATATCACGTCATGGTATCCGGGAATAGATGAAACATGTATCCTTCAACCGAATGATCATCCTTTTGTACAAAAAAAATCGGTTGTTGCTTATGAATATGCGGACATACTTGAGGAATGGCGGGCCAATATTCTTCTGCGTGATGGTATTTTTCAACCGCCTATAGCACCAGTACTTTTGCTCAAAATTCGTCAAGGACTTTGTGAATCAGACCAGACACCAGAAGAAGTAAAAGAGTTTTATCAGAGGTATTGTGCATAATCGACAAAATGCTCATGAGTCTGTTAAGTATTTGAGATTCGGGGCTATTGTATATGATCCCCAAAGAGACGGGTAGAGAATTGTAGTTCTACCCGTTTTTATGTAAGTAAGTCAGGATAAAAAGGGCGCGAGTTCGCGAGTGAGCAGGTGTTCGAGGCTGGGTTTGATGTGCCAGAAGTCGCGCAGGGTGCAATACTCCTGAACGAGGGTTGGATCACTTGTTCGGGAGGTTTTTTTTGCGCGGATGAGGATGTTTTTGGGCGTGTGTTTGGAGTCGATGAATTCTATGAGTTCGGTGCGATAGCCCAGTATGCGCAGGAGTTGTGCGCGGCAGGCGTCGGTGAGGATGTCGGCGGTGCGCCCTTTGAGGATGCCGTGCGCCATTACGGGTGCGAAGACAGATACGTCGAGTTGTGGGCGCAGTTCGTGCTGGCAGCAGGGGGCTGCGAGGATGACGGGGCTGTTCCACTGTACGGCGCGGGCAATGGCGTCGTCGGTTGCTGTGTCGCAGGCGTGCAGGCTAAAGACGATGTCGGGCGGTGTTTGGGGTGTGAAGTCGGCGATGCTGGAATTGTGAAAGGCGAGGTCTGACCAGCCGAGGTCACGGGCGAGGGTGCGACATTTGGCGATGAGGGATGGGTTGTGGTCAATGCCGATGAGTCGCGCGGGGATGTTCTGAATGTTGTTCAGGTAGTGATACGCTGCGAATGTGAGATACGCGTTGCCGCAGCCGCAGTCTATGAGGGTGAGGGGGCGATTTGTTTCTGATATGACGGGTTGTAAGTGGTGGAGAAAGGCGTTGATTTGTTTGAATTTGTCGCGCATGGAGGCGCGTACGCGTCCGTTTTGATCCATGATGCCGAGGCCCTGTAGAAAGGCGTCGGGACGGTTGTCGGATAGGGGGTGGTGTTTGACGCGGTTGTGCGATAGTGCGGGCTGGATGTTTGGACGCGAGGGTTTTGCGCGTTTGAATAGTGCGCGGCCTTTTTTTGTGATGCGAATGTGGAGGTCTTCGTGACTATTTTGTACGTGGATTTGTGCGAAGGGCAGGGCGAGTAGTTCGTCGAGCGCGGCGTTCGCGTCGGTCAGTGGGATGTTTTCCGTGATGTCTTGCGTGCGGCTATATCGCGCGATCTGGAGATGGGGCGCATTTTTGATCTGGACCATGCGGACGGCGATTTTGTTACAGGTTGTGCCACGACGCGGATGGCTCAGGGTAAGCCTGAGAAAGGTCTCGGGGTTTGATACCGCATTGAGGATGGCGGTTTTGTAATTTGTTTCACACCGCATACGCGATTGATCCGTCCTCTCGTCTGGGTGTATTGACTTTGGTCAAGGGGGCAAAGGGCGTGTCGGGGATTTTGGCGTCGTCAAGTTCAACGCCAAGGCCAGGTGCTTCGGGGAGGGGAATATAGCCGCCTTCGCGTTTGTGCGCGCATTTGTACACGGCGTTGCGTTCGCTTTCGTCGTTTTTGGAGTATTCCTGTGTGATGAAGTTGGGGATGCTGGCGTCGAGGTGAAGGGATGCGGCTGTGCCCAGGGGACTGAGAAAGTTGTGGGTGACGACCGCGCAGTGATAGGATTCTGCAATGGCGGCGATTTTTTTGCAGTGGGTCAGGCCTCCTGCCAGGGCAATGTCTGGACGCACGTATTGGGGTCCGCCGTGTTCGAGGAGTTCGCGAAATTCCCATATTGAGGTGAAGCGCTCGCCATTGCCCAGGGGTACGGGGATGCGTTTGGCGATTTCAGCCTGGGTGGTGATGGTGTCTATCTGGATGGGGTCTTCCATGAAGTAGAGGTGATAGGGGATGAGGGCTTCGCCCAGGGCTACGGCGACCATTGGGGTGAGTTTGCGGTGGACTTCGACGATGAGATCCACATCGGGTCCGGCACCTTCGCGGGCAGCGGCGACGATTTCGACGGCGTTTTGTATGATGCGCGATTGCGCCTGGTTCTGGTATCCGCCTGTGATGGGATCAAATTTGATGGCGGTGAAGCCTTCGGCAACGGCGGCTTTTGCGTTTTTATACATTTGTTCGGGTGTGGGTCCGCCCGCGAGGAGGTGCAGGCGAATTTTGTCGCGGCAGTTGCCGCCGAGGAGTTCCCAGACCGGGACTTGAAAGTGTTTGCCTTTGATGTCGTACAGGGCGATGTCCATTGCGCTGACTGCACCGCAAAGCGCGGTGCCGCGAAAGGGTGCCATGCGGTAGAGGTGCTGCCAGTGGTGTTCTATGCGCATGGGATTTTGTCCGATGAGGTATTCTTTGAAGACTTTCGCTATGGATCGGATGGCTTCGGGATAGCCCCAGCAAGCAGAGGTTCCGATGCCGGAGATGCCGGTGTCGGTGGTAAGGCGGACGACATAGCTGTTGCCGAGCAGGAAGTGTTCGACCTGGTCGATTTTCATGGATATGCTCCCGTTAAGAATTAGAAATTAGAAATTAAGAATTAGAAATTAAGACTACAAAGCTAAAACAAATTTGACCGTCAATATACCTGTGAGTTTGCCTCTGATCGCGGCAGGGATGCCGCTCAGGTGTATTGTAGGAGGGAAATCCTTTTCCCGATTCTGATCTTATTGGGTTATATTACGCGATGAGACGACAATGGGCAATAGAATACGAGGAGGGTGAGATGTCGAATTTGCGTTTTGCAGCGGAAAAGGAACGGCGGGTTGCACTTGTTACAGGGGGCGCGCGGGGTATTGGTGGGGCAACGGCGGTTCGGATTGCGGAGGAGGGGCGGGATGTTGTTATTGCCGATGTTCTGGCAAGAGAGGGGGCGGAGATGGTTGAAAAGATTGAGGCATTGGGGCAGGAGGCGTTGTTTGTGGAGACCGATGTGACGGATGAGTCCGCTGTTCAGGCGTGTGTGGCACAGGCGGTTGCGCGTTTTGGGAGATTGGATATTCTGGTGTGTTGTGCCGGTATTTTGGGATGGGAGAAGCCGTTTTTTGAGCAGCCTGTGGCGCAGTTTGATAAGGTGATGCGTATCAATGTGTACGGGGTTTATCATTTTCATCAGGCTGCAATTCCCCATATGCTCGCAGGGGGTTGGGGGCGCTGTGTGACGATTACTTCAGGTGCGCGAAATGGCAGTCCAAATCAGGTGCCGTATTCGGTGTCGAAGGGGGCTGTGTATTCATTTATCGGCGCGCTGGGCAATGCGTATTGCAAACAGGGTGTGTTTGTCAATGGCGTGGAGCCGGGGCGGGCGTTGACGGATATGGTAGTGCCGAGGTTTTCGCCCGAGTATATTGCCAGTCCTCCGGGTCAGGCGATGGGGCGGTATTCGGATCCGGAGGAGGTGGCCGAGGTGATTGAGTTTTTGTGTTCTGAACGCAATACTTATACGTCGGGTTCGGTGTGGAGTGTGAAGGGGGGTAGGGGGTAAGGGTCAGGTTACAGAGGCGTGCCATTCGTTGAGGCGGGTGAGGAGGTCGTTTGTCAGGTCGGGTTCGTCGCCCGCGATGTTGGTGGTTTCATTGGGATCGGTGTCGAGGTTGGAGAGGTGTATTTCATTGCCGTCGAGGAGGAGTTTGTAGCGGTCGCGTTGAATCACACGGGTGTTGCCTCTGGGTCCTTGTGTCCAGAAGAGGTCGCCGTGCGGTGAGGGGGCATTGTCGGCGATCATTGGGAGGATGTCCGTGCCGTCGAGGTTGTATTGTTCGGGGTCGCCGCCTGCGGCGGTGAGGATGGTGGGGAAGATGTCCATGCCAATGCCGATTTCGTCGATGGTTTTTCCGCCCTGTACACGCGCGGGCCAGCTCATGAGGGTGGGGACGCGAATGCCGCCTTCCCAGAGGGTGCCTTTGTGTCCGCGCAGGCCACCTGTGTCGCCGCCGGGATAGGGGAGGTCTGTGCCGTCGGTCCAGTTGCGCGGTTCGCGCGAGGGGCCGTGATCGGGTTGAAAGAAGATGCAGGTGTTGTCAAAGAGGTCCAGTCGTTCGAGTTCGTCGAGGATTTTGCCGATGGCGTCGTCCATGACGGTGAGCATGGCGGTCATGAGTTGTCGCGAGCGAGATAGATGTGCATAGCGTTCCATGTATTCTTCTGGGGCGTGCAGGGGATAGTGTGGGGTGTTGAAGGGGATGTACATGAAGAAAGGTCGGCCATCGTTTTTGGCTTTTTGGATGTATTCAATGGCTTTGTCGCGCATGAGATCGACGAAGTAGGTGCCGTTGCGATATATTTCTCGACCGTCTTCCCAGAGGTCGTGCCGCGCCTGGTTTTTCGAAGATAGTGCCCAGTAGAAGATGTGCGAGTAGTAGTCGATACAGCCGTTGGTGAAGCCAAACCAGTGGTCAAAGCCGTGGTTGTGCGGCAAGAAGGGTTCGCGGTTGCCCAGGTGCCATTTGCCCGACATATAGGTTTGATAGCCCAGTTTTTTGAGTGCTTTGGGTATGGTGGGCAAGTCCGGTGATAGGCCGTCGGCAGTTACGCCTACGTTGCCGGGAATGCCCGCGGCAATGGGATAGCGCCCGGTGAGTATGCCGCAGCGTCCGGCGGAGCAGATCGGGGCATTGGAATACCAGCGGGTGAGTTTGGCACCCCGAGATGCGATGCGGTCAAAGTTGGGGGTTTGAAAGTCGGTCGCGCCCATGCAAGAGAGGTCGCGGTGTCCCTGGTCGTCACTCATGAATACGATGAAGTTGGGTTTGTCAGACATGAGGGTTCCTTTCAGGCGAGATGCTTTTATCCGTTTTCCATCGCTCCCATCCTATGTGTTCGTGTGTACAACCAAAGTACTGGGGATGGAAAATCTCGGCGAGGATTTCAGCCGATTCCACCAGGCGCGGTCCCGGACGGTTGAAAAATTGGTTGCCATCGGTGAGGAATACCTGCTCCTGCTGTACGGCTCGTAGCCGGGACCACGCCGGCTGTTGGGTGAGAGATGGCAATTCGTTTCGCGAACGGGGCATAGTAAAACCGCAGGGCATCAGGATGATGATATCCGGCTGGGCTTCCTCTATGGCCTCCCACGATAGATAGGGAGAATGATCTCCTGACGAGGTAAAGAGGTTTTGACCACCGGAGATTTCCACCAGTTCGGGGATCCAATTGCCCGCAGCCATGAGCGGTTCGAACCACTCAATGCAGGCCACGCGTGGACGGTAGTCGATCTCGCGGACGCGGGTTGCAATTTTGTGTAGTCGATTCTTTAGTTGAGTCACGAGAGTACCACTATTATCTTCCATTCCAAGAGCAGTTCCCACCCGTTCAATGTCGCGCCAGACATCGGTTAGGGCGTTGGGTTCCAGTGATAGAATGGTTGGCTGAGAATGCACCAATTGGCAGGCTGCTTCCTGGACGTCTTTGAGGCTGACGGCGCAGACGTCGCACTGCGATTGTGTTACCAACAAATCCGGTGCCAATTCGTCGAGCTGGTCGGCATCTACCCGATATACCGAGGTGGCTTCTTGTAAGATGGCTTTGACCCGCTGGTCAATTTGATACGAGGTGCCGTCCGGGTCGAATTTGGGGGCTGTGCAGATGGGCAAGTTGGCGACGATGGGCGGGTAATCGCATTCGTGGGAACGGCCGACAAGGTGTTCGCCACCACCGATGGCACAGATGATTTCGGTGCTGCTGGGTAGAAGAGAAATAATGCGGTTCATGGATAGGACTCCATCCTTTATTAGAAATGCGCGTAAAACCCACTCGCAGAGAGCTTTAGCGTTGGGTCGCGGCGAAGCGCATAGAATTTATGGGGCGGCTTTAGCCTATGGGATAGTCCTCAAGGGACTATCGGTGGCGGTAGAGCGGTGTACAAGTGCGCCAGCACTTCATCAACAAAACTCATTCCATATTACACTTGACAAAAACAATACATAACTATATATTTTTATTATGGTTAAGTCATTTAAATACAGATTGCGTCCGACCAAAAAACAAGAACAAATCTTGCTGGCGCATATTGACGAATGCCGCATTCTCTACAATCAACTACTCTGTGCCAGAATACAAGCATGGAAGAATGAGAATAAGTCTCTCTCTCAATATGACCAGACTAAAACAATACCATTGTTGAAACAGCAACACGCCGCTTTCAAGCAAGTATATAGTCAGGTATTGCAACAAGTATCGGCAAGGGTGGATTTAGCATTCAAAGCATTCTTTCGGCGTCTCAAAGAGAAGTCAAAGACTGGCGAGAAAGCGGGCTTTCCCAGATACAAGAATGAGAATCGCTATGATTCTATCACCTATCCTCAGTTTGCCAATGGATGTCGATTGGACAACAAGGGCTTGCGATTGGGCAGTATTGGTTGCATTCGCATTGTCCAGCACAGGTCACTCTTAGGTATCCCTAAGTCTTGCACAATCACACGCACAGCAACAGGCAAATGGTTTGTATCTATCTCTTGCGATATTGGCGAAAAAGATAAGAAACCAAACACTAACTCTGCTGTTGGCATTGACGTGGGTCTTACGTCCTTTGCTGTGACCAGTGACAGCGAGAAAATAGAGAATCAACGTTTCTTTCGCAAAGAGGAAAAGTCTCTTGCCAAAGCACAGCGCAAATGGGACAAAGTGAAAAAAAGACCCAAGACCGACGCGGTAAGAGAAAAGCGTCGTAAAGTCATTGCCAAAGTGCATGAGCGTATCCGTAATAAGCGTCACAACTTTGCTCATCAAGAATCAAGAAAAATGGTCAATCGTCACAGTTTCATTGCCGTAGAGAAACTGGACGTTAAAGAGATGCAAAAGAACAGACGATTGGCTAAATCAATATCAGACGTAGCGTGGTCACTGTTTCGGCACTGTCTCGAATACAAAGCGGAAGAAGCTGGTATTGGATTCAAGGCCGTTGATCCTGACTATACGTCACAAGATTGCTCAGCATGTGGACATAGAGAAAAGAAAGCATTGTCTCAGCGTGTGCATCATTGCAAGGCATGTGGCTATAAGACGGACAGAGACCACAATGCTGCGATAAACATATTGACGTTGGGGCTACAACGTCAGGCGGATTGACCGCCAAGAAGCCCAACTGCTCTATCGTTGGGAGTAGTCACTAGAATCTATAGTTCGCGTCGGGCTGTTTTTACGATTTGTTCGGGCGAGGCTGTGCCGGTTGTGCCGATTTGTTGTATGGTGATGGATGAGGCCAATACGCCGATTTGGGCGGCGTCGGATAGTGATGCGCCAGCACAAAGGGCGGAGACCACAGATGCCGAGACGCTGTCACCTGCGCCCACGATGTCGATGGGGGATGGAACTTTTATACCGGGAATATGCATGAGGTTTTCGTTGTTGGCAACGAGAATGCCGTCGGGTCCAAGGGTGATGAAGACGGGTTTGCCGGTGCGCTGGGAAAAGATGCGGGCACATTGGTTGAGGTCGCGTTCTCCCGTGGCGTGTATGGCTTCGTCGCGGTTGGCTTTGAGTATGACGTTTTTGAAGTTGGTGATGCGGGTGCGGGAGTCGGCAAAGCAGATGGTGTTGGGATGGGTTTTGGAGAGGCTTGCGAGTTCGGCGACGACGCGATCTGTGAGTACGCCGCAGTTGGCTTCTTGCACCTGGTCGAGGGCGATGACGCCATCTACTTTGGGGAGGAGATGGCGCAGGGTTTTAATGAGTTGGTTTTCGAGGTCGAGGGGTAAAGGCGTTCGATTTTTTATGTCCAGGCGTTCCATTTCAGCGCCTGTTTTTTTGTTTATGGGTTTGGTATAAGTCGGGGTAAAGCGGTCGGGTGTTTCGATGAGGTGGGTGATATCTACACCCGTGGCGCGCAGTCCCTGTTTGAGGTCATAGCCCTGACCGTCGCGACCGATTATGCCCAGGGCATAAATGTGTCCAATGCCGAGGGCGCAGAGGTTGGAGGTGATGGTGCCGGCTGCGCCGGGCTGGTTGCGAATGGCGACGATTTGGCGCGCTTCAAGGCCGGTTTCGATGGATGTTTCGGCGAGGTCGGGGTCCGTGATGAGATAGCGGTCGAGGAAGTAGTCGCCGATAACGAGGAGGGCGAGGTTGCGGAATTTGGAGAGGGTGTGGTTCAGGGTTTTGAGGGTCATGGAAAAAGGGGCTGGGAATCACATATCGTGGTGTAGCCTGAAGTAGGCGTGGTGACCATATTTATCGAGGCTGCCTTCAAGGCGGAGGATGAAGTTGTGCGTGTGCATGCCCGCGCGAACCCGCAGGGCAAGGTCCTGGTTGTGTTGCATGCCTTCGACTGCGAGGCCGAACAACGAACCTCTGTGCAAGCCGAGGCCGAGCCGTTTGTGCCTGTCTTGTAGTCCGACAAATGGGGTTGCAACTAATTTATCGCTCAGCGGCACGCCATAAGCTACTTCGGTGGATACGCGGTTAGATGCGAAGACTTCCGAGTTGCGACCAGATGCGATGTCGCTCATGTCGGGTCTTGACCACAGGGCACGCGCGCTGCCAGATGCGTTGCCCCATGTTGGCGATACCCGAAGCGATAGTCCTTCGCCTGATGGATTTGGAGACAGGCGGATTGTGCCCGAACCGCCCCATTCTTCATAACTGCCTTCCTGGTGTGCTATGAGGCCGCGTACCCGACCTTCAATCATCAGGCCCAGCGAGGTCAGTACATAGCGCATTCCGGCACCAATTTCTATCCCCATGCCTGTGTCTGCATCGCCGCCATCATACCGCATTCCCACCTCGGCCAATGGTTGCAGTGATCCCCCGGCGACCCAGAGTACGTGTGATCCTTCTAATAATACGCGTACGCGGCTCGCAGTGCCCTTGTTTTCCAACAGATCCCTCAGATCATCCGCATTTGCGCGCGATAGCATCGCATCTGATGCCAGTGATAATGAGAATCCGTCATGCCAGGTCGATCCGATTAAGTCGGTGCGGGTACCAATGGCTCCCATTACCATGTTTGCGTCTGTTTCTAATTTTTTGATGCCTTCGAGTGATAGGGGCAGATCGCCTCCGCCATAGCCCAGCATTCCCCATACAGAGAACCGGTTTGTCAATGCGAGGCGCGCCCAGGGATAAATACCCGTCAGCGTTGTCTCTACTGACCATTCGTCGCGGGTATTGGCGATGGTGCCCAGTATGCCATCGCCCATGGTGTAGGATAGGACAAGCCCGCCCTGGAAACTGTTATCTCCATAGTCGATGCCCAGCATGACCGATGTTACGTCGCCTTCTACTGTCTGATCGTCGTCGGTGCCGCTAAAGCGCGTTGTTGCGCCCCGGCCCCACACTGCCCATCGAGGTTCGCTATATGGTCCCATTGTGCCAGACAGGGCAAATGATGTACTCGATATGATTTGCTTCAATATCTCTTTGTCGTGAGCACTCTGCGCGGCCTCAATGCTAAATCTCATTGGGGAATCGCCCGTCATCCATGTCGGGTTGAAAAATAGGCCGTTATAATTCATCTCATTCAGGTTGTACCCGCCGATTACCACATGGTTGGTGCCCACGTGCCCCCTCACGCGTTCGCGCACTGTTTCGACTACGTGATTCGATGCGGTTCGCCCAAATCGCGCCAGCCATCCGTCCAGTTTTACCACGCGAGGTTCCTCTGGTGTAATAACAATTGTCCATGCGCTTTCCAATCCTTCGTCATAGCCCAAGTCGTCGGTGAAGTTGACCCGAACTTTTAGCTGGCGATCTGTGTCGGTTATTGTGACCTGGTATGTCACACCCGTGGCTCCGATGATCTCGGTCTCCACACTGCCTACCAGACGGATCCATTGATAGGTGTATGACACGTTGGTGAGGCCATTTACATCCTGGATGTTAGAGACATCCGCGGTTAGTGTGTGGCCCACTTCAGGTGTGCCGCTGATTGTTGGGACGCCCGTGGCTGGGGAGTTCGGGGGGATGTCGTTGTCGTTGACGGTGACGCTCGCCGAGGATGGGTCGCCCACTGTATAACCTGTTCCGGTTTGTACTTGCGCGGTTATCGCGCTGGCTTCTTCATCTGTATTGTCGTCTTCTGTTGCGACTGTCAGGGTGGTCTGGTTGGCGCTGATGGTGATGGTCGCGGGCGGTGTGCCGCTGATGACGTTGCCGGTCTCTGTCACGCTTACGTTTACGGTTATTGCTGTTGTGGATGCAGGGGTTGCTGTGATTGTGAATGTGGCAGCCGCGCCTTCGGTGATGCTTGTGACATTTGCCGAGATTGTCACGACGGGTGTTACGACTGGTGCAGGCACAACTGCTGTCAATTCGCTTTCCAGTTCTTCGGCGTTGCCCGCATCATCGGTGAAGTTTACCCGGACTTTTATCCGGGAACCGATATCGGCTGTTGCGACTACGTATGTCGTGCTTGTGGCTCCTGAGATTTCGGTTTCCACACCGCCGATTACGCGGATCCACTGGTAGATATAGGTGACGTTTTCGAGGCCATCGGCATCCCGGATGTTCGAGACGTCCGCTGTTAGTGTTTCGCCCACTTCAGGTGTGCCGCTGATTGTTGGGGCACCTGTGGCTGGTGAGTTGGGCGCAGCGTCGTTGTCGTTGACGGTGACGGTTGCCGAGGATGGTGTGCCCACTGTGTAGTCTGTTCCAGCTTGTAGTGTCGCGGTTATTGCGCTGGCTTCTTCATCTACATTGTCGTCGTCTGTTGCGACTGTCAGGGTGGCGGTGGTATTGTCGGCGTCGATGGTAATGGCCGAGGGCGGTGTGCCGCTGAGGACATTGCCGGTTTCGGTGATGTTCACGGTCACGGTCAGTGCTGTTGTGGGTGCAGGAGTCGCTGTGATTGTGAAGGTCGCATCCGTGCCTTCAGTGATGGGTGAGGTCCCTGCCGAGATGGTCACCTGTGGGACCGGCGCTGCGCGGTTGACTGTGATGGTGTATGTCAATTGCGTGGTGTTGTCTTCGGCTGTGACTATTACTGTGATGGTGTTTGTGCCTTCTACAAGTGATACGTCCAATGTGGTCGCGGTCTGCCCGTTGATGGTTATGGTCGCACCCGGGTTATTGGCTGTGGCTGTAATCGTTATTGTCGAGACCCCGTTTTCCACTGAGACGGTGTAGTCCAATGTTGTCGGATCGAATGCCGGGTTCAGTGTGCCGGGGTTGATTGTCAGGTCGCTCAGGGTTGCGTCGGTCGATGGGGCACCGCGGTTGACTGTGATGGTGTATGTCAACTGTGTGGTGTTGTCTTCGGCGGTGACTGTTACTGTGATGTCCATTGTGTCGCCGGTAAAAGGTACGTTCGATGTGGTCGCGGTCTGCCCGTTGATGGTGACGGTTGCGTCTGTGTGATTGGGTATTGCTGTGACTGTTACTGTTGTGGTCGCGTACGGCATTGTGGCGGTGTAGGTGTATGTGCCGGGATCGAATGCCGGGTTCAGTGTGCCGGGGTTGATGGTCAGGCTGCTCAGCTTTGCGTTGGTCGATAATACCACTTCGTCGTCCAACACGAGTACTCTGGCGGAGGATGGATCGCCTACTGTGTAGCCTGTTCCGGTTTCCACTTGCGCGGTTATTGCGCTGGCGTGTTCATCTACACCATCGTCGTCTGTTGCTACTGTGAGGGTGGCGGTGGTGTGGCCGGCGCTGATGGTGACTGTTGAGGGCGGTGTGCCACTGAGCATTTTGGCGGTTTCGGTTACGTTTACGTTCACGGTCAGGTCGGTTACCGATGGCTGGTTTGCTGTGATTGTGAATGTGGCAGTTGCGCCTTCGGTGATGCTTGTGGATTTCGCGTTGATTGTCACCTGTGGAAGTCCTGCTGGCGCCCGGTTGACTGTGATGGTGTAGGTCAATTGGGTGACGCCATCTTCGGCTGTAACTGTTACTGTGATGTCCATCGTGTCACCGGTAAATGGTATGTTCAATGAGGTGGTGTTCTGGCCGTTTATGGCTACGGTTGCGTCCGGGTTATTGGGTGTTGCTGTAACTGTTACGGATGAGGCATCGTGGGGCACTAATGCGGTGTAGGACAATGTGGTCGGGGCGAATGACGGGATCATTACGCCGGGGTTGATTGTCAGGCTGCTCAGGGTTGCGTCTATCGCGGGTGGCAGGTCGTCATCCAGGACGAGTACTCTGGCTGAGGCTGGAGTGCCTACAGTATAGCCCATTCCGGCTTGCACTTGCGCGGTTACTACACTGGCGTGTTCGTCCTTTTTATCGTCGTCTGTTGCTACTGTCAGGGTGGTCTGGCCGGCGCTGATGGTGACTGTTGAGGGTGGCGTGCCGCTGATGGTATTGGCGGTCTCGGTCACGCTTATGTTCACGGTGAGTGTGATTGTGGGTGCAGGGGTTGCTGTGATTGTGAATGTCGCATCCGTGCCTTCGGTGACACCTGGGGGATCCGCTGTGATTGTTATTACCGGCGTCACGCCCGGTATGATCACCATCGCTGTCAACGCGCTTTCCAATTCTTCGGGATAGCCCACATCGTCGGTGAAGTTCACCCGAACTTTTAGCCGGTAACCACTATCGGCTGTTACGACTTCGTGCGTCGAACCCGTGGATCCAGAGATCTCGGTTTCCATACTGCCGATTACGCGGATCCACTGATAGGTGTATGACACGTTGGTGAGGCCATTGGCATCCCGGATGTTAGAGACATCGGCTGTGAGTGTTTCACCCAACTCGGGTTTGCCGCTGATTGTCGGGGCACCTGTCGCTGGCGAGTTCGGGGGTGTGTCGTTGTCGTTGACGGTGACGGTTGCCGAGGCTGGAGAGCCTACTGTATAGCCCGTGCCTGCTATTACCTGCGCCGTTGCGGTACCATCGGATTCGCGCACATCGTCGTCGTCCGTTGCTACTATTAGTGTGGCCTGACCAGTAGTGCTGATGGTGACGGTTGAGGATGGTGTGCCGCTGAGAATATCGCCAGTCTGGGTGACGCTTATGTTCACGGTTATTGCGGCTGCCGGTCTGGGGTTCGCTGTGATTGTGAATGTCGCAGGCGCACCTTCAGTGATGGGTGAAGTATCCGCTGTGATTGTCACCTGTGGAATGTCGTTGTCCTCAACGGTGACGCTCGCTGAGGCTGGAGAGCCTACTGTATAGCCTGTTCCAGTTTCCACTTGCGCTGTTACCACGCTGTCGTCTTCATCTACCTTATCGTCATCTGTTGCGACTGTCAGTGTAGCCTGGCCGTTGGTACCGATGGTGACTGATGATGCCGGTGTGCCGCTGAAGGTGTTGCCAGTTTCGGTGATGTTCACGTTCACGGTTATTGCGGTTGCCGGTCTGGGGTTCGCTGTGATTGTGAATGTCGCATCCGTGCCTTCAGTGATGCTTGTAGCACTTGCCGAGATTGTTAAGGCTGGTATTACAACTGGTGCAACGACGATGGCTGTCAATTCGCTTTCCAGTTCTTCGGCGTTGCCCGCATCGTCGGTGAAGTTCACCCGAACTTTTATCCGGGAATCAATGTCGGTTGTTGCGACTTCGTATGTTACACCTGTGGCATTGGAGATTTCGGTTTCCACACCGCCGATTACGCGGATCCACTGATAGGTATAGGTTACATTTTCGAGGCCATTGGCATCCCGGATGTTAGAGACGTCCGCTGTTAGTGTTTCTCCCACTTGAGGTGTGCCACTGATTGTTGGGGCACCTGTCGCTGGTGAGTTGGGAGCAGCGTCATTGTCGTTGACAGTGATGCTTGCCGAGGATGGATCGCCCACTGTGTAGTCTGTTCCAGCTTGTAGTGCTGCGGTTATCGCGCTGGCTTCTTCATCTACATTATCGTCTTCTGTCGCTACTGGGAGGATGGCTGTAGTTTCGTTGGCGTTGATGGTGATGGTCGAGGGCGGTGTGCCGCTGATGACATCTTCCGTCTCGCTGACATTCAGACTCACGGTTATTGCTGTTCCCGGTGCGGGGGATGCTGTGATTGTGAATGTGGCATCCGTGCCTTCAGTGACGCTCGCGCGATTTGCTGTGATTGTCACCTGTGGAATGTCGTTGTCCTCAACGGTGACAGTTGCCAAGGCTGGAGAGCCTACTGTATAGCCTGTTCCAGTCTGTATTTTCGCTGTTACTTCGCCATCTGGCTCATTTACATTATCGTCATTCGTTGCGACAGTGAGTGTGGCCTGACCAGTAGTGCTGATGGTGACAGTTGAGGATGGTGTGCCGCTGATGAAATTGCCAGTCTGGATGACGTTCACGTTCACAGTCAGTGCGGTTGCTGGCCTGGGGTTCGCTGTGATTGTGAATGTGGCATCCGTGCCTTCGGTGACGCTCGCCTGATTCGCTGTGATTGTCACCTGTGGAATGTCGTTGTCCTCAACGGTGACGCTCGCTGAGGCTGGAGAGCCTACTGTATAGCCTGTTCCAGTTTCCACTTGCGCTGTTATCATGCTGGCGTCTTCATCTACCTTATCGTCATCTGTTGCGACAGTGAGTGTGGCGGAGGTCTGGTTGGCTTTGAAAGTGACAGTTGAGGAAGGTGTGCCGCTGAGGACCTTGCCGGTCTGAGTGACATTCACCCGTACCTTCAGTGCGCTTGTAGGCGCAGGGCTCGCCGTAATTGTAAATGTGGCATCCGTGCCTTCAGTGATGGTAGTAGGATTCGCTGTGATTGTTACTTCTGGCGGTTCTGGAGCCTTTACCCCTGGGGCGTCGTCGTCGTTGACGGTGACGGTTGCCGAGGATGAAGAGCCTACTGTATAGCCTGTTCCAGACTGGATCTGCGCGGTTATAACACTGGCGTTTTCTCTTATATTATCGTCGTGTGTTGTGACTGTGAGTGTGGCGGAGGTCTGGTTGGCTTTGAAGGTGACGGTTGAGGAAGGTGTGCCGCTGATGACATCTTCCGTCTCGCTGACATTTACACTCACGGTTATTGCGGTTGTGGGTGCAGGAGATGCTGTGATTGTAAATGTTGCATCCGTGCCCTCGGTGACGGGTGAAGTCTCTGCCGAGATTGTTACTTCTGGCGGCTGTGGATCCTTTACCTCTGGGGCGTCGTTGTCGTTAACGGTGACACTCACTGATGATGGAGAGCCTGCTGTATAACCTGTTCCGGTTTGTACTTGCGCGGTTATCTCACCATTTGGCTCATCTACCTTATCGTCATCTGTTGCGACAGTGAGTGTGGCAGAGGTATTATTGGCGTCGATGGTGATAGTTGCGTCCGGTGTGCCGCTGATGAAATTGCCGGTCTGGGTGACGTTTACACTTACAGTTATTGCTGTTGTGGGCGCAGGAGATGCTGTGATTGTGAAAGTTGCATCCGTGCCTTCGGTGATGGGTGAAGTCTCTGCCGAGATTGTCACTTCTGGCTCTGGAGCCTTTACCTCTGGGGCGTCGTTGTCGTTGACGGTGACGGTTGCCGAGGATGGGTCGCCCACTGTGTAGCCTATTCCGGTTTGCACTTGCGCGGTTATAACACTGGATGCTTCATCTGTATTATCGTCGTGTGTTGCGACTGTGAGTGTGGCGGAGGTTTCGTTGGCGTCGATGGTTACGGTTACGTCTGGTGTGCCGCTGATGACATCTTCCGTCTCGCTGACATTCACACTCACGGTTATTGCAGTTGTGGGTGTAGGGTTTGCTGTGATTGTGAAAGTTGCATCCGTGCCTTCGGTGACAGGTGAGGTTCCTGCCGAGATGGTTACCTGTGGGATTGCGGGCGGTGAAGTGTCGTTGTCGTTAACGGTGACACTCGCTGATGATGGAGAGCCTGCTGTATAGCCTGTTCCGGTTTGTACTTGCGCTGTTACCGATCCATTTGGCTCATCTATACCATCATCGTCCGTTGCGACAGTGAGTGTGGCGGAGGTTTGGTTGGCGTCGATGGTTACGGTTGAGGAAGGTGTGCCGCTGATGAAGTTGCCGTCCTCGTTGACGTTCACACTCACGGTTATCGCTGTTGTGGGTGCAGGGGTTGCTGTGATTGTGAAAGTTGCATCCGTGCCTTCGGTGACAGGTGAGGTTCCTGCCGAGATGGTTACCTGTGGAGTTCCTGGCACTGGTGGTTGCGATGGATTCTGCGGGTTTTGTGGGTTTTGTGGGTTTTGTGGATTCTGCGGGTTTTGTGGGTTTTGTGGATTCTGCGGGTTTTGTGGGTTTTGTGGATTCTGCGGGTTCTGCGGGTTCTGATCCCCGCCGCCAGATCCGTCGTTGTCCTCAACGGTGACGGTTGCGATGGATGGGTCGCCTACTTCATAGCCTGTTCTCTTCAACAGTTCCACGCTTATCTCGCCATTCGGTTCATCTACCTGATTATCTTCAGTATTGACTGTTATTGTGGCGGTGGCCTGATTGGTGCTGAAGTTGACTGTGTGCGTGCCCACGCCCGGTGAGCCAGTGATGAAATCGCCGATCTGGCTGACGCGCACTTCTGCATTTAGTGGAGCCGTCGGGGCAGGGTTCATTGTGATTCTGAATGTCTTGGACTGACCTTCGATGATGGTTGAGGGATTCCCTACAATTGTCCCGACTGGCATTACTCCACCTACAACTCCTGTCAATGCGCTTTCCAAATAGCACGTGCCGTTATTGAAGGTTACCCGAACTTTCAGTCGGTGACCACTATCGTCTGACACTATTGTATATGTGTTACCCGTCTCACCGGAGATGGGATTTGAACCCCGGTACCATTGATAGCCTGTCACACCGCTGAGGCCATGGGAGACGGTTAATGTTTCACCTTCGTCGAGATTGCCGCTGATTGTCGGGGATCCTGTCGGTCGCCAGTTTGGGGGAACCGTAACAGGTATAGTCACCGAAGATGGATCGCCTACTTTATAAGCATCTTCTCCGGAGCGAACATTAGATCCTCCATAGTAGAAGGCATCGAAGAGATAGACTTCAATTTTGCGCCCCTGCGTGTGCCCACAGGCCTCTTCTTCCACGCGGAAAGAATACGATCTCTCCTCCGGCGTGTCCGAATGAAAACTTCCGCCATTCGGATGAAGCATTTGCACCATCGGTTCCCAGTCGGTAATATCCGGCGAGTGTCCGCACACCCGGAAATCCACCCGATGCTTCCTGTCGTAAGGTGTGGTGCGCTTTATTTTGAGCGTCACCTCATCGCCTATTGCGACCCGCGTTTGGTCTGTGTGAAGCGTTACTACCGAAAGTGGAGCATTTGTCACTGGTGGATTCTCATTCGCATCCTCGTCAATCACCTGCACGGATGCATTATCCTGGTCCTCATCGACCGTGTAGCCTTCCCCTTCTTTTATATCCACGTGTATGTTGCCCCAGTTTTCGTCATTCGGCTTCTCCGTGAAATCTCTGGTTGGCACTGTCAGAGTGTACTGGCCGGAGGTGCCGACGGTGATTCTTGTAGGACTCGTGTAGCTGGTGGAGATGGTATTGCCACTCACTTCTATGTTCACCGTCAGGTTTCTGGTCGGGGCTGGTGTCACCGATATGATAAATGTGGCTTTTTTGCCCTCCATTATGCTGGTAGGGCTTGACGTAATTGAAACTTCCTGCGCGCTTGCCACGATTGGCAATGCCAGCATGAGCATAAAGAATGTCAGGCGGGTGCGGATGATGTGCGAGAAGATTTGTTCAATTTGTGAGAACATTTTTTGGGTCCTTGAGGCTCTCTTTTGTCGTCTAAAAGTTTGTAATACCAGTGAGAAAATTGGGATTGTCTTGGGTGTAAACCGCGAGTGAACAATCCCACTCTCTCAATATATTCATAAATTATTGTTTTTATTTAATATATAATAAAAACAATCCAGACAGAGATTCTTGTCTTAGATGGTATAACGTCTAATTTTTATGACAGATAGATGATATACAAACCAATGGCTGAAATAAAAACCACAAGAGGGGATATAGGGATATAGGGATATAGGGGATATAGGGGATATAGGGGATATACAAAATATTGCGGGGAAATGAAGCGTTGGACTGCTAATGTAGAACAGGTCGCGTTTTTAGGAAAGAAAAAAATTCATACGTATTACGAAGGTCTTCCCGATGGCACGAGCATTCCCTGGCGCGGCTGACTACTGATCGTTGATCGCTGGGCTTATTGCGTTACAGAGGCGTGCCATTCGTTGAGGCGGGCGAGGAGGTCGCTAATATCTCACTTTTTATCCAGATCAATGGCTACGGAGTTGATGCAATAGCGCAGGCCCGTGGGGGCGGGGCCGTCGTCGAAGATGTGACCCAGGTGGGCATCGCAGCGGGCGCAGGTGACTTCAATGCGGCGCATGCCAAAGCTCAGGTCTTCGTGCTGGTTGATTCGGTCGGGGTCAATGGCGTCAAAAAAGCTGGGCCATCCGCAGTGCGAGTCGAATTTCTGGTCTGAGCGGAAGAGTTCGGCATTGCAACATGCACAGCGATATACGCCTTCTTCAAGGCAGTCCCAGTACATGCCTGTGAAGGCGCGTTCCGTGCCTTTTTGACGGCAGACGTAGTATTGTTCGGGCGTGAGTTGTTCCCGCCATTCTCGGTCTGTTTTGGTGATTTTTTCGTCGTTCATGTAGATCCTTTTTTATTTACTAATTCTTTTTAAGATGCGTTCGATAGCGCCGTCGGCGAGTGCCTGCATTTCTTCGTCGGTGCGGTCCTGGATAGGATGGGCGACGAAGACGCCAGCGGGATTAAATCCCAGGGCGGTCGATTGGGCATCGGCTGCTTCGCGGAACGGCTCGGATGCGACAAAGACGGTGGGTATGCCGCGCGCTTCCAGGTTGGTCGTGTCGTGCACACTGCACGTTGTGCAAGACCCTCAATCGGCCAGGCCCTCGACGACGATATCGCATTCAATGGCAATTTGTTGCTGGAGTTCGATGGGTGCCGGGCGCGTGAATGTGGGTTTGATGTAGCGATTGACTTTGAGGTTGCGCTGTGCGAGGTGCGTTTCGATGCGGTCGAGGAATACGTCGCCCCGGCTTTTGGATATGTCGAGAAGCCCAATGGTCAGTCCGTCGAGTGATTGCGGGCGTTTTACGCGTTCTCTTTGTGCTGGTTTTTGCTCGGATGTGGGGTCGAGTATTTTCATGGTGTGATCTCCTTTGTGATGGGTTGGCTGCCTCCCCAACTGCTGATGAGGGCAGAGAATAAGCCCGCGTCTCCGCCTGCGCGGACGATGTGCAATGTGTTGTTGCGAAATTTGGGTCGTGTTTCGTTGTCTTTTGTCCGCTGTTCGGAAATGCCTTCCGGGATGCCGCCCGCGCCTGAGAGCAGTTCTGCGACGGGGAGTTGGAGATACTGATTTAGTGTGTCGCGGAATCGGATTTTTGACCAGCCTGCGTCTGCATAGCGGCGGGTGTGTTCTGGCGATATGACCAGTACGGGGGGCGGGCTGTTTGCATGTTTGGGATGGCCATCGGCTTTGAGGCAGGCGGCGAAGGATCGGCACAGGGCGTCGGGATCTCGGGATGCCTGATCCATGATGGGGGTGACGCCGCTGGCTGCAAAGAGCGAGACTGTGGATGCGTCGGGTGAGAATCCCCTTTCGACGGCGAGGGATTCCCAGGGGGAATCGTCTTCGCGTTCGGCAAAGCAGAAGGTGTATTTGCCCGGGTTGCCGAGCGTGGCGCGATCAATGCCCCCGGGGACGCCGCCGCCGATGTTGCGGATGACGAGTTGAAGGGCGCGTCCGATGGTCGCGTTGGCGCGGTTGCCCTGCCCGAGCGCGTTGACCCGCGCGTTCATGCCGATTTCGCGTGTGATCGGTCCGTTGACGACGATCATGGGGCCTGCAAAGAATGTGGTGGCGAGCAGTCCGTGCATGCAAAAGGCCTCTGTGAGTGCAGTTTCAACCGCTGCGAGTACGACGGGGAGATATTCGGGTTTGCATCCGGCAAGAACAGCGTTGATGGCGACTTTTTCAACGGTGCATTTGTTGTAATTGGGGGGGACGATGCCCACCAATTCGTCGGGCGAGCGGGTCGTTCCCGATAGCATGCGCATGATGCGTTCTTCGGTGGGTGGCACAACGGGCAGGCCGTCGCTCCAGCCGCGCTCAAAACAGGTTTCTATTTCGTCTTCGAGAGCGCCGACTTCAATGCGCCGGGCGGCGAGTACGGTTTCGCCAAATTGGACGGCGAGTTTTTCCGCTATGCCCGGTTCGATGCTTTTTGATCCGCATCCCGGGCGAGATTCGGGCAGGTCTGCGCCGAGGGGACTGAGTTCTGATACGGATTCCCAATCGCCGCGATGCCATCCAACAGTCCGCGCTACTTCTCGGCCATTTTCAAAACGGAGTAGGGTTGGCACGGTTTCGATATTGAGGCGATACGAGTGTTCCAGACCGGTGTCGTCAATAAGGTTTGCAATTCCCGTGGGAAAATCGGGATTGTCCTGGGTGTAAACCGCGAGTGAATCGTCCCGCTTTCCAATTTGTCTGAGCACAGGTGCAATGAGGGTGCAGGTCGGGCAGTCCTGTTTCACCACGGCTATTAAGCCATTGGGTTGTGTGCTCATCTATTCTTCTCCTGCAAGTGGATGTCCGCTATGACCTTCAGCCGCAAATTCGGCAAAAAGCTGGGGCAATGCCAACAGTTCCCGCGTCAGTAACTTTTGAAAAAAATAGCAATCAAAACGGTGAAGTGCAAGCCAATTTTCAGGGTTTGTCTCAGTACAATACATCCTTGACAAATGCAGAATATATCATTACTCACAATATCATTGAATACTTGAACGCCAACTTATTATCACCTTATGGCACTTGCACAATCACAACCCGAGCCTGCGCGTCCGAGACGTATTACTGTTCGGTCCATTATACTGGGTACGGCTACTGCGGCGTTGCTCAATATTTACAGCGATTACACGGGCATGATTTTGGGGTCTGCTTCGCTGGTCAAGTCGCAGTTGTCTATGGCTATGCTTTTGCCCTTTGTCGCGTGGCTCGTGATCAATCTCATTCTGAAGCTGGCATGGCCGCGCATGGCTTTGCGCAGTACAGAGCTTCTGGTCATCTACAGTATGTCGTGGATTGTGGGCACGGTTTCGGCAAGTGGATGGACGACCTACTGGGGCGGTATTGTCAGTACGCCGTTTTATTACGCCTCGCCCGAAAATCGATGGGAAGAGATCCTTTTTGATATTTTGCCGTGGTGGTGTTTGCCCCAGGCAACGCCGGAGATTATTCGCACGTATTACGAAGGGCTTCCCGAGGGCGCGAGTATTCCCTGGCGCGGCTGGCTGGCTTCACTGCACTGGTGGTTCGCCGTGTCTATTGCCCTTGTTGTTGCTGGATTATGTCTCGCGGTCATTTTTCAAAAGCAATGGGAGGAGAATGAGCGTCTCACTTTTCCTCTTGCGGCTTTTCCGATTGCACTGACCGAGGGCTTTGATGAACCGGGCCGCGTTATACCCGGTATTTTTCGGAATAAACTCTTCTGGGTGGGCTTTTTTATTGTTTTCGGTGTTTTTGCCTGGAATATCCTCGGTTATTTTGCTATTAGCTTGCCTCGAATCGGCATTTACGACGGTTACCTGACCAAAGAGGTGCCTATTGCGCGCAATTTTCCGTCGTTTTATTTGCGTATTTTGCCACCTGTTTTTGGGCTTACTTATATGTGTAACCTGGATATCCTATTCAGTTTCTGGGCTTTTCGTCTCATCGCCATTGTCAAAGAAGGGGTGATGGCTCGCACGGGTTTTAATGTGGGTCTTTCCGGGCAACAGGCAGAAGCGAGTGAGATTCTGATTCTGGAATCTCACGGTGCTTTTATCTTTCTGGCTGTGTGGGCGGTATGGGTCGCGCGGGACCATTTGCGACATGTTCTTCGCGCAGCGGTGACAGGAGGGGCAGATGACGGTCTCGTTTCGTATCGTCTATCTTTGCTCGGTTTTATTGCGGCGACTGTGTTTGTTTTTGGCTGGTTCATCGCAGTGGGTTTGTCTCCTTTTCTCGCCCTTTTTCACCTTTTATTGCTCTATGCAGCGTATTTTACTGTGGCAAAATACACCGCGGCGAGTGGCTTTTCTTATCTTTTTCCGGTTGGGGGCAAGGGGGGGCAAATTGTCGAGATTTTTACGGGGACTGCAACGCTTACGCAACAAAATACCGTTGCTCTGGGTGTGATCAATTCGAGCGCTTTTTTTGGCAATTCGCGCATTCCCGCATGGCCTGCGTTGCCTCATCACCTCAAACTTCTGGGAAATGACGTCCGCCGCCGATGGGTTTTCTGGATCGTTCTGCTGGCTTTTGCCTCGGGGTTCTTCGGGTCTTGTCTTTTTATTGTGCATTTGGGATATAATTACGCGGGTCAAAATCTGGGGCTGTCGGGTTTTAGCGGGTCCAATATTCGCACGTACGACCGCATGGTTTCCGCTATTGTCGGCGCGGATAAAACGGTTTTTGATCCGGGTAAAATAGCGGTCTGGATTTTTGGGCTTGGGCAAGCGGGTCTGCTTATGCTTCTTCGCAATCGCGTTCCGTGGTGGCCCTTGCATCCCCTGGGTCTGGCTTTTCAGAAGATGTCGGGGTCTCGGGTTTATGCTTTCAGTATTTTTCTGACCTGGGCGTCCAAGCTCATTATTCTGCGCATTGGTGGGATTTCGCTCTATCGGCGCTGTATCCCTTTGTTCTTTGGCCTTGTGATCGGTTATGTCGTCGGCGTTGGTGTGTCTTCTGTTGTCGATTTTACCTTTTTTCCGGAAGAAGGGCATTCTGTTCACGGGTGGTGATGGGAAGTGTGAAGTAGGAAGTGTGAAGGGAGAGGAAAATCCTTTTCCCGACCTCGCCATCGCGGCATGATTAAAGCCGCGATCCAGGAGGTGTGAGTCGCCACTATGTCTAATCGCTATCCCATTCCCGCGGCGACATGCCGCGTAGAGGATGAAATTAAGCGCAGTCGCTTTATTACGACTCTGGCGCATACACCGGCACGAGAAGACACTCGCGTGTTTATCGATCAAATTCGCGCCGAATTTCCAGACGCTTCACACAATTGCTGGGCGTTCCTGATCGGGCCACCAGGCACGACTGGCAATGTGGGGATGAGCGATGATGGAGAGCCGCACGGTACGGCTGGTCGTCCTATGCTGACTGTGCTGACGCATTCGAGGTTGGGCGATGTGACCGCGGTTGTCACGCGGTACTTTGGTGGGACAAAGTTGGGTAAGGGCGGACTTGTGCGGGCTTATTCAGGCGGCGTTCAACACGCGCTTGAGAAGGTTCAATGCACGGAGCGGGTGACGCGCGTCGCTGTTTTAGCGACGATTGGCTATGCGAGCTATGAATCTTTTAAGCGGTTGCTTCCGGATTTTGAAGTGCGTGTTGTCGCTGAAGATTTTGGGAGCGATATTACATGCGAACTGGCCGTGCCCACAGAACAGGTTGTGCCTTTCAAACAGGCGGTGGGGAATCTCACGAGAGGACAGGCACAGGTTGAGGAGGTGTGAGCGAGAGATGAAAAGGCTCTCACCTTTATTATTGACATATATGATGCATATGTTTACATTTGCATCATGGAGAAACAATCAGCAATTATAGAAACCTCATTCTGGGTTTTGGGACATCGCATTGATGTGCTGTCTTACCTTTTCCGTTTTTTTGATCTCTTCGTTCCCGAAAAGGTCCGTTCCGAAGTACTTGCCCCTGACCTTCAATATCCACAACGAGTTTATGGCTATCAGGAAATGTTCACCATTTTAGAAGACGAGGGCTTGCTTTCAATTCGCAATCCCGCCAGATCTTTGTCCCAATTCCATGCTGGTGAGGCGTCTGCGCTTGCATTAGCACAAGAAATGAACTGGTGGCTGCTTATCAACGAGCAACGCGCACTTACATTTGCAAGGCAACACAACATCAAGGCAGTCACTGTGCCTGAATTTGTCGTCTATCTTTATCATGCACATATTCTGTCCTACAATAGTGCTTTGGGTAAACTGGATGCTATTACTTCTAATACTGGACACTATGTGATGCAAGTTGCCCGACAGGCATTGCTGGTGGCGGCTCAAAATCGCGATGAAAGGTGAAAGAAAGATGAATACTATATCCTCTCCCAAACGGATAACGAAATCAGTTCGTCTAACGTCAGAAGAAGCCGAACAATTGTCTGAACTGGTTGGAGAAACCGCTTATTCTGAAGCCGCACTTATGCGAGAGTGGGTGTTGGATGGTATGAAACAATTCAGAATTTCAGAAGCTATCCGTGCTTATCAGGAAGATCATATTGACCTGCGGACTGCCGCAAAACTCGCCCATCTACCTGTGGCTATTCTTTTAGAAGAAATGGCCTCTCGCAAGGTAGCGGTTCTCGACCACGAAAATGCATTCGGCCCAGGGCTTAATGCCCTTCTTAACGCTTTTGGAACAGATGTTGTTGATCGGGAGTAAATAGATCGATCGTACTGGACACACCACTTGCAAAAAGTAAGTAGTCGTTTACGTATCCCTCAATAACCAGGGCAAGCGCGTGTTGGGATTGATGCCGATGGCGTGTTTGCCGTTTAAGAGTGCGATCAGGTCTGCGCCTAAAAATTCGCGTCGCCAACCTGTGTGCAATGGATTATCCGTCGCATTTTTTTTTGAAATGAATGCTTTGACTTCTGATCGAGATGCCACCATTGCGATATCGATGCCTTCTGATAGACACTGTCCGCGCAAAAAAGCCATGGCGAGGTCGAGACGCGCATCTTCAGAGGGATTAGGTCGCACAGGTGGCGGTATGGGCGGGCAATTTCTTTCGTCGATTGTCAATCCGCGCTGTACAGCGTTGAGGAGGTTATTTCCGTACTGATTTATGGATGATCTTGAGATACCCCGCAATCGTTTTAACAACTGAATTGATTGCGGCTTGCGCCGGGCAATTTGCACGATGGCGTCATCCCTCATGATCCAGGTTCTGGGGCGGTCTGCCTGTCGAGCCTTTTGTTCGCGCCAGGCCGCCAGTTCGCGCACGATGGCCATATCGCGTCTCGATAGTCGTCCCGTGCCTTTTATGCGCGTATATTGTTCTTCGGGCGTGCGGTCATCGTACAATTTGGCAACATCGTATTTGCGGAGTTCTTCTGCCAACCAGTTTTCTCGGTCTCGTCTCTGTATGTCGGTCAAGAGATGTTCGCGAAGGGCGGGCAAATATCGCACGTCATTCAAGGCATATTCGAGTTGTTTATCCGATAATGGCCGTCTCAACCAATCTGTGCGCGTTTCTGTTTTGGGCAGTTGTATATTGAGACACATGTGCAATAAATTGCCCAGTGACAGGTTTGAACTCATACCCGCGAAGCCCGCTGCACAACGCGTATCGAATATATTGCAGGGGATAGCATCTGTTATGCGTCTCAAAATCCAGAGGTCTTGCTGTGCATCGTGCAAAATTTTCACGGTGTGGGGGTCTGATAATAAGATCCCCAAAGGCGATAGATCCGATAATGTGACGGCATCTATCAGGTGGCAATCATTTTCTGAAAGTCCCACCTGTACAATGCCCAGGCGCGGATAATAGGTTCGCTCCCAGACAAATTCCGTGTCAATGCTCACACAGGGCGCGTTTAGGGCGCGGTGGACAAGGGTTTCGAGTGCGTCGGGTGTATTGATTAGTGGCATGAAAAGACCGTTCTGATTAATATGTTGAGATCAAGGTATCACATCACGCGCTTAATATCAAGCACTGAAAGGAGTCTGTATGAACCATCGACAATTAGGCAAAGACGGTGCCGACATCCCGGTTATTGGCCTGGGTGCCTGGCCCATTGGCGGCGGTATGGGTAATATGGACGATAGGGATAGTATTGATACTGTGCGTACTGCTATTGACAGCGGTATTACTCTGCTCGACACTGCACAGGCATATCGCACCAGCGAAGCCACATTGGGTAGAGCACTCAAAGATGGCTATCGCGAGCGGTGTTTTCTGGCGACGAAAGTCAGTCGTCAGTATTCTCGAGGGGATATTGAAAGCGCGATTGAAAATAGTCTGCGAAATCTCGATGTCGATTACGTAGATTTGTATCAAATCCACAGTTGGAACCCGCAGTATCCTATTGAAGAGAGCATGGAAACTATGGCCCGGCTGCAAGAACAGGGCAAGACGCGCTTTGTCGGGGTTTCCAATTTCAACGCCGCACAGATGCAACAGGCGTACGATATTGCGCCATTTCACTCGAATCAACCGCGCTACAATATGTTTGACCGGAATATTGAAGCCGAAGACCTGGGTTTTTGCAGACAAACGGGTATTGGTATTCTCGCGCACAGTCCCCTGGGGAAAGGTTTGCTTACGGGCAAATATGCGCCCAACCATGTATTTTCCGAAGACGACGAGCGCGCGAATTCACCTCGCTTTCAAGGTGATCTCTTCGCCCGTTATCTCGCAGTGGCAGATGAGTTAAAATCCGTTGCTGCCGATAAAAATATCACGATGGTGCAACTCGCTATTGCCTGGCTTCTTCGCCGCGAGGAAGTTACCTGTGTGCTCGTTGGTGCGAAAAATTCCGATCAGGTCAAAGAACACGTCGGCGCAGCAGATGTCGAATTTTCGGATGATGAATTGGAACGCGTTGAAAACATTTTGCAAGATACGCCGAGTGGCTTTTAGGAGGTTTATCATGATTATTGATCCCCATCTCCATGTATGGAGCGATGACGAAGAAACCTATCCCTATGGTCCCAGCCAACCCCATGAGGCGGGTTCGGTCGAGCTTTTGTTTGAGACGATGGCGGACGCGGGGGTGGATAAGGCGGTTATTGTGCAGCCGATTCACTATCTTTTTGATAATCGGTATGTGGCCGATTGTCTCAAGCGGTATCCGGATAAACTCGCGGCGCAGGCGCTTGTGGATCCCACATCACCCGATGCCGCGGATGAGTTAGAGCGTTTGCATAGGGAAGAGGGGTTTGGCGGGATGCGGATTCATTTGTCGCGTTATGGAGACCCTAAAGATCTGGCGGCGTCTGATAAAGATCCGCTGTGGGCGCGTGCCCGAGATCTGGGCCTGTGTTTCAATCTGTTTGGCGGGGCTGAGGATCATGCGCCCGTTGAACCCATTATTGCCCGTTTTCCCGAGGTCAATGTTGTGGTTGATCACATTGCCGGTATTCCCGTGGATGAACCAGATCCCAAACCACTGCTGACCAATTTGCTCAATTGGGGACACTATCCCAATGTTCATGTCAAGATTTCCAATGTGGGACAGCGGTCCAATATGCCCTATCCGCACCGCGATACGCACGATATGATCAAACGCATTTACGATGTGTACGGCCCCGACCGGCTGATGTGGGGTACGGATTTTCCCCATGTGTTCAGGAGTTGTGGGTACAGAGGGTCGCTCGACCTCATTCGCAATCATATGTTCTTTAATGATGACGATCTGGAATGGATTTTGTGTAAGACGATTCTCAAACTGTGGTCTTTTAATGAGCACGAATGAGTGGGGTACAACGGGCAATAGCCAGTTCATTTGAGCGTTTTACACAGATGAAAGGGAAGCAACTACAGATCAGCCTTCAAGTTCAGCAATACAGAGACCCCCTTGATGCCGTATAGAATCATTACGGCGCCTGCGCGGATCAACTTTGCACATTATGTTGTGCCAGTCTGTCCTGCTACGGAGATGCAATCAGCGGTTCTATCTCTCGCTCAATTTGGCGACGTACCGTGTGCTCGGCGACATCGAGATCGTAGCGGGTCTGAAGATTGATCCAGAACTCAGGCGTCATGCCAAAGTAGTGACCAAGGCGTGTAGCTGGTAGATCAATAAGCGATTTGATCGACACCAAAATGTCTGCCTAATCGAAATTGCTTAGACCAGGAGTATGTGTTGGGAATGGGATGGGCAGTTGCAGGCGGAGCGCAGCTCGATTTATTCACAACTTCTGTGGAATGATATCTCAGGCATCAATCAATACGCTCCTCAATTTCCGGAAGACCCTGATATCTATACCTTTCTCGATGATATAGAGACAGAGAACGCAGTGGCTATCTACCTGCAAATGTGTGGATGGCTATACTTACCAGCATCACGTCAACCAGATACGATGGGATATGAGTACATTCTGATTCATAGACAGACATTTGAGAGAGCGGTCGTCCAGGTCAAAACTGGGAACACTACTCAACTAAATCGAGACGATTTTGCAGGCTTTGGAGAAAGGGTATTTCTCTTTCAGTCCTATGGCAAGTACACGGGATCTCAACACGCTCAGGTCGAATGCATTGACCCTGATGTCCTTCGCATATTCCTTTTTAATAATCGGGATATTCTGCCCCAGTCAATAAGGCGTTGGGTGGATTATCCACCGCCTCCACCAGCCCCTTAACATGTCTGGGTTTTGGAGTTACACCTTACGTTATAAATAAAAAAAGGGGACCGGATGACCCGATCCCCTTAAAACTTTACTGCATCAAATCTATCTGCCTTCGACACGGGCAGAGGGTTAAGATTTGCTCAACGTCAAAATGATGGTGATAGCCGTTCCGATATTGGCAAGGAGAACAGTGATCAACAAGCCAACAATCCACTTGAAATTGCTGTTGATTCGATTCTCGACATTCGTAAAACGGCTGTCCATATTGTTCAATCGGCTATCGATGCTATTCAATCGGTGGTTAATTTGCTCAACAATCGCTTCAAGAGCGGCGACTCGGCTTTCAATGGAGGGAATGTTCACAATGTGTCCTTTCTATGTGTGACAAAGACAGTATATTCAGTTCTACGCGTTTTGTCAACGTGCTATTCTCATCGGCATATTAAAAAAGGGGACCGGGATCAACCCGATCCCCTTAAACTACGGCATCAAAACCTTACTGCTTGGCAGAATGCACTTGATAAACTTTATCGTTGTTATATTTTGTTTTGGGAATTATATGCCAAGTATGAAGATCGGGACGTTTGGACGCTGGATGGTCGCATTGATTCATTTCTCACTTGGGATGCCAATTTAGTGTGGCACTTGCCCAAGCGCGGTATGAATATCACGTTTTCCGCGTTGAATCTGACCGGACAAGTGCTGCCTCTCGTCGATTTTGAACTGGGATTCGACGGCTTGACGCACAATCTCAAAGGCCGACGATTCAAGCTGGCGGCTACATATCAACTCGGGCGTTGATGGAAGAAATATTGTGAAAACGCATTTAGAAGGAATACATGATCGAGAATATCGCAAGCTATTCGGTTTAGATATCTATCTGACGCCAGTGTTTGTGATTTCCGGTATTACCATTGTCGCATTTGTGACTGGTGCTCTTGTCTTTCAGGAAGCCGCGACTGAAGGGTTTAAAAATATCCGCGAGTGGCTCACCACGAGCCTCGATTGGTTTTTTTTCATTGCTGCCAATCTCGTTGTGCTCTTTTGCCTTTATGTCGCACTATCGCCCCTTGGGAAGGTGCGTCTGGGCGGCGCAGATGAAAAACCCGAATACACCTATTTAACCTATCTTGCCATGCTTTTTGCTGCTGGCGTGGGCATAGGTTTGCTGTTTTTTGGAGTGGCGGAGCCGGTGTATTACTATCAAAATCCGCCGCTCGGTATTACGCCGAGAACGGATGAGGCCGCTACCGTGGGGATAGCAGCGACGGTTTTCCACTGGGGACTACACGGTTGGGCAATCTATGGCGTCGTTGGACTCGCTCTGGGATACTTTGCGTACAATCGGGGATTGCCTCTCACGATTCGCTCGGCGTTCTATCCCTTATTTGGTGACCGCGTCTGGGGCTGGCCTGGACATATTATTGATACTTTCGCGATATTTGCGGGATTGTTTGGGCTTGCAACCTCTCTCGGCCTGGGGGTTCAGCAGGTGACTTCCGGATTAAACTATCTGTTTGATATTCCCGCGAACAATACCACTATGGTGGTGCTGATTGTTGCGATTACGTCCATCGCTCTGATATCGGTGCTGACGGGTATTAATGTCGGTATCAAGCGTTTGAGCCAATTCAATATCATTCTCGCGTTTTTGCTGCTGTTGACTGTTATATCGCTTGGACCAACGCTCTACATTTTTCGCAGTATCTTCGCTGGTCTCGGCAGTTATTTCGCGCATATTGTCCCGCTCAGCAACTGGATTGGGCGCGAGGATGTCGCCTTCGTGCGAGACTGGACGACTTTTTATTGGGCATGGTGGTTTGCCTGGGCGCCATTTATCGGTACGTTCATCGCCCGCATTTCAAAGGGGCGCACAGTGCGCGAATTTGTCGTTTCTGTGCTTCTGGTGCCAATGCTTTTATGTCTGCTGTGGTTCGGTACTTTTAGCAGTACGGCGTTTTATCAGCACATCGTTGAGGGCTATACCGGTGTAACTCATAATGTCGAGGCGTGGAAGCTCGAAATCGCATTGTTCAAAATGTTTGATGAGTTGCCGATGGCAACACTGCTTTCATCTGTGGCGATGCTTCTGATCATCGTGTTTTTTGTTACTTCGTCGGATTCCGGATCGCTGATTATTGATACAATCGCAGCTGGCGGAAGGGTTGACGCACCAGTCGCACAACGCGTTTTCTGGTGTACGATTGAGGGGTTAGTCGCCATAGCGCTTCTGCTGGGCGGAGGTTTGAGTGCGTTGCAGGCTGCCTCGCTCACAACCGGCTTTCCGTTCGCTATTGTGCTATTGGGAATGGCTGTCTGCGTTTGGATGGGGCTTCGCAGGGAAGTGCGAAAATCGCGCGAATAAGCGTATTAAACAGCTTCGAGCCATCAAGTAAGACACAGTAGGCCCTTGTGATAGGATAGGTCACGATCTATGAGGGACTGTATAAACTGCCGACAGGTTCTCAGTGGCAGCCTGGACAAAGCCTATGCTGCTAACTGAGCCTAACAGCCTCCATTATTTCAACTAAAAACAGGGCTTGACCATTTGGGTCTGAGCACTTATTCTAAGAGTTATGTTTAGTAGATCATTATTCGAGTCCAATTTTATCCGTCTCTTGAATAAGTATATAGACGGTATTACAATAGTTAGAGGTGAGATAGACACGGATAATAGTCTTGATAATCTGCCTACTCCTCTATTGAACTTCTATCTCCGTCCGAAGTTGCACCATCCCGCTACTGCTCACTTCAACTACGCCTTTACTATATACTTACGCGATGGAGAATACGACTCTCAATACAAGATTCTTGGAGATCTTAGGAGATTTATTATGAAGGATAGAAATCCTACTGAGATCAAGGAAATAAGTATAACACCAGGTTCTGTTTTCTCTTTTTCTGATATTATTCATAGAGGCAAGAGAGGTGGCTATCATACTGTTTCTGGAGAGTTTCTACTAAACATTAAGAGATAGTTGGTTTTAGGTGAACGTTTGTTCAGTTCATTAGAGGCTTGATCCTCCGTGCGAGGTTGTTTCCTTCACGGATGTTTTTAATGAGAGATAAATTTACTTCTCAAGCTCCAAGTGAGCAGCCTTTGTCAGATTCAGAATCAACTCCCCAATATCCTGAAGTTTATTTGAAGTAGGAGCCTAACAAAAAGGAGGAGCAATGGCGTTCTTGAGCAGATTTATTCCGATTCTGGTATGTGTGGGGTTGCTTTCTGGCGTGGTCCAGGCGCAATCTGTTGGAACAGTCACGGGTACAGTGACCGATGCCACAAGTGGAGAGAAATTGGAAGTGGTGCAGGTTCATATTCCGACCTTGAAACTGGGTGTAGTGTCGGATGATCAGGGTCGATTTACTATTCCAAATGTGCCAGTTGGTGCATACGAACTGAGAGCTGATTTGATCGGCTATGCGACCGCGACAGCGGTTATTACTGTGACGGCAGGAGAAACCGTGACGGTTTCATTACAGATGAATCCCTCCGCGCTTTATCTGGATGAAGTGGTGGTGACGGGTACGGCATTTAAGGAAGCGCCCATCAGCATGACGTATGCGGTCGCTGTAGTTGGACGAGAAAAGATGGCAGAACAGGGGTCTCCGCAGGCGGTTGATTTTTTTAAGAATCTGGGTGCGAGTCACGGCGTGATCGGTGAGCGAAGCAGTTGGTACAATGCGGGTCAGGCTGCCACGCTTACGGAGAGCATTGCCAATGTGAATCTGCGTGGGCTGGGGGCTTCGAGGACGCTGGTGTTGATCAATAGCCGCCGACAGACCTATGTCCCTGCGCGCTTGATCGGTGGACGCTTTGTCGATGTAAATGTTATTCCCTCTATCGCCCTTGACCGGATTGAGGTGCTCAAGGAGGGGGCCTCGGCCATCTATGGATCAGATGCAGTGGCCGGCGTTGCCAATTTTTTGACCCGATCCGATTTTGAGGGTTTTGAAGTCTCGGGTGCCCACGAGTATTTCGAAGGCGCAGGCGATACAAATATAGGCGCGATATGGGGTAAAAAACTCGCCGAAGGAACTCATGTGGTTATTTCTGCGGAATGGATGGGGCGCCAGGCGCTGCCATCTACAGATAGAGATTACCTGTTGCAGCCGTGGCACGGTGGTGGGCAACGCCTGGGATGGTCGAGTTTGGGGAATCCCGGCACCTTTGCCATTGGTGCGCCAGCCCCCTGGACCGCTGCCATCCACGCTCCTCGATGTGAGGAATTTGGCGGTTTCCGGGAATCCTGGACATGCCGCTTCCGCTATCAGCAGTATGAGAATCTGGTCGAAGAAATGAGTCATATCCGTGCTTTTGCTGAACTCAATGGCACTCTGGACAATGGTACGGATTATCACGTGGAGTACCTGTGGGCCGAGGCCGAGATCCCCGATTGGTACACGACGCCTTCGTATCCGCCGTTCCCACTGACAGACACGAGTATTATGGAAGTCGCGCCCGATCATCCGGGACGGCAGGCATTCTGCCAGGATTATGGTGCAAATCCCGGCGATCTGTATTACGACGCTTGCCATGGTGGCGAGAACTGGTATTTCAATGGGCGGCCCTTTGGAAACTCTGGTCCCGGACGCACGTTGAGTCGTCAATCGAATACGTTGCGCATGGCGGCTTCGGCAAATGGCGATTTTAAGGCGTTCGGCGGTCGAGATGCCCATTTTGACGTGGGTCTCTCTTATTCGCGCACTGCGGGCAATTACAATTTGCCGGGGGTGTACATTGAGCGGCTGTTCCTCGGCTTCCGCGGTTTTGGGGGACCCGATTGCGGCGTTGGTGTAGAGGCAGATCCGACGTCTCTTGCGGGAATGCGACTGGGACGGATCTACGACCAGGTAGCAGGGGAGGGCAACTGTCATTACTACAACCCCTTCGGCAATGCCATCGAGTTCACGGATCAATATGGCTCGAATTTTGCGAACTCGCCGAATCCCGATTATCGATCTGGTCTTGAGAACAGTCCCGAATTGCGGGAATGGCTCGCCAATCAGGAAGTTGATCTACAGAGTACGGCGGATATGCTGGTTGCCGAGGCGACATTGACGGGAACGTGGACGGAAAATGTCTGGCTCAATGCGAGTTATGCCGCTGGATATCAGTTCCGCAAGCTCAGTGCTACTGGCGATCCGAACGATCCGGGCGATGTGACCATTAACCCCTGCCCGGTTCCGGGGGATAAAGGATGCTCAGAGGAAGATAAGTTCGGTCCCTATGCGTTCACGAATGTGCATCGGCCATACTCCGAAGACCAGACGGTACATCGCTTTTTTGGTGAAATACCTCTGAGTCTGGGAGAGCGCATTGATTTGCAACTCGCCGCGAACTACGAGTTTCACGATGTGGCAAGCAGTTTTGATCCCAAGTTCGGCTGGCGCGTGCAGCTTTCGCAATCCCCTACCCATTCCCTGTTTATGCGCGGCTCGGTGCAGACGACATTTCGCACGCCATCGCTGGATGATGTCAATGAAAGCCCGCTGACGACGCTCGAATGGATTAATGAGACAGGGGCTTATCAGGCGGTCGATAGATTTGGGAGCAAGGACCTCAAACCCGAACAGGCGTTTACCTATAATGCTGGCCTCGCTCTGATTACAGAGGCTGGATTTGAAGCGACATTCGACTACTGGAGCTATGATTTCAGCGATGTCATTGGTTCAATGCCGCATGGTGCGATTACCAGCCTATACGCATCTGAGGACCAGAGCGTGAGAGACGCCGTGAAGCGGTTTATTGTCTGTCCAGATGGAATAGGTACTGGCAACTGCGCGGCCTCACAGCTTGAGCGGGTGCGGGTTGATATCGTCAACTGGCCAGGGGTCAAGACTTCGGGAATCGATGTACATCTGGGCACGCGGATGCCGGCGGGTACAGGACAATTCGCGGCGAGTCTGGATGGCACTTATACGCTGTCGTATGAGACAAAGGCTCTGATGCATGGTAATTTGGTGCTTCAGGATGCGGCAGATGCTGCGGGCTACTTGAATTTTGGCAATCCCATTGCGACTTCGCTTCCCAAGTTGAAGGGGCGGGCATCGGCGGGTTATCACTGGAAGACCTATAGTTTGGTGAGCTATCTGAACTATATTTCGTCTTATGAAGACCGCGGCTCAATGGGGTCCGATAATACGACGATTAGAAATCTATTCGGTACTATTGACTCGTTTGTCACATGGGATGTGAGTTTTCTTTGGAACGTGTCCAGAGGGGTGAATATTGCGTTTTCGGGAATGAATCTGCTCGGCACCAGGCCACCTCTGGTGAATATCGAGCAAGCCTACGATGGCTTCACGCACGACCCCAAAGAGCGGCGGATGAAGCTGGGACTTACATATCAATTCGGGGGTTTCTAATACAAAAAATGACTGAACACGGTCCTTTTTAGTTGAGAAAATACTACCGTTATTTGCGGGTTGTCGATGTGGTAAATGCCATGGATGGGGTCGGGTATTTCAATAGGCACTTTGGCCAATCGCCACGCAATGCCGAGTCCTGGGTGCCTCCCTCAGCGGGTATTATGCCTGGCGAGCACATTCACCCTCTAAACGAGCAAAGGTTGATGTGGACCTGAAGAAACATATCAAAGCCTCTCATACCTAACATAGGGACAATACCGTGTTTCGATATTTGCGATTAATTTTTCCCTTTATTGTATTCCTGTGCGTCTCGGCTGCTGCTGATCAACCCGATTCGTCAAAAACGCGGCAACGAGGTATCCATCTCAAACGTCTGGCCTATGTCGGTGTTGCGGCTGCTGGCGTGCATTGGGTGGGCTATCGGTATTTTGAAAGAACTTGGTGGCAAGGCCAAAATACAGGTCGTTTCCGTGTTGTTTACGATTGGTCTGGCGATACCCTTCTCAATATGGATCAAAGCGGTCATTTTATGGCAGGAATTTTATTTACTCAGACGGCTCGCGATCTCTATCACTGGATAGGCTTTTCCCCGCGCACAGCAATGCTGCTCGGTTCTTTGAGCAGCATTGCCGAGTTGCTTTATATCGAGTTCCGCGATGGGCGATCTGATCAATGGGGATTTAGCATTCCCGATGCCACGGCAGATGTGTTGGGTGCTCTGATTCCCCTGATCCACGCATATATTCCCGCGTCTCAAGCAGTGCGATTTAAGTTCAGCTATTTTCCATCCTCGCTTTACCGCGATCGAAAGGCACGTCAGGTCAGCGGGCGTCCATTTGTCCATGCGGTCATAGACGATTATGAGGGGATAACATTTTGGATGGTACTTAATCCCAAGCCTTTTTTAATGGGGCCTGCCTCCGAACTCTGGCCCAATTGGCTGGGGGTGGCTGTGGGAATTGGGGCACAGGGGCTGCACGGTTTTAACCACAAAAGCCGCGGTCCTGACCGCCGGTATCCCAACTTGCCGGATGCGCAGCGCGAAATTCTGCTTTCTCTGGATTTCGATGTCGCCCATCTTCTGCGTGATTGCGAGGCATTGCGTAAGTTCATGCCCTATCTCCGTCTCAGCCGCTTCCCCACTCCCGCGCTTCGCATTTACCCTACGCGGACCTTTTATCTGCTTTATTTTGGATGACGCTATTCAGGTAGCTGGATTCCTCGTTAGCGGGCGAACCGCAAAAGTATAAGGAGTCCATCATGCTTAAATGGGGCTCAGTTCTTGCAATTCTATCCATCGCGTTTTTGATTTACCCGTTCACAACAGCAACGGTGACTTTTCCATACTGTGGTTGCTTTTTTGAATGGCCATCTCACAAAATTTACAGACGCTATATTGCTCTGTACGCTCAATTTTCATATATTGATTTGGTTGAGTAAATTATTTTTTTAATCCCGCTAATTGAATGATGGGTAAAACAGCCACTGAGGAAATCCTGTGACCACCACGATTCATACAATAGAAGACCTCATTCGCATCATAGACGACCATCCTGAGTGGGCGGATGCTCTGCGTGCCCGGTTGCTGACGAGGGAATTGATTGAGCTGCCCGAAAGGTTCAACCAATTCGTGGCAGAGATGAATAGCTTTGTTGCAGAGATGAATAGCTTTGTTGCAGAGATGCACAGGTTCGTCGAGGCTACGAACCGACGCTTTGACGCGCTCGAAAATAGAGTGGCGGCTATCCAGGATGATGTCGGCATACTCAAAGGTGCCCACGCACGGAGTGCCGCGCTTCGGGAGACGCCCTTCATAGCCAGTGAGATGGGCTTTCGGTGGGTCAAAGACCTCACTGAGTTTGATCTGTGGGATATGATTAACGATGCCGACACGTCTGGCATTCCAACAAACGAGTTGAGAAGTTTCCGCCGCGCCGATCTGATTATAGAGACCACCGACCAGAATGGCAATCCCTGCTACATTGCCGTGGAAATCTCATTCACCGCCAATGGACGGGATACCAGTCGCGCCCTCCGAAATGCCGAGTTCCTGACCAGGTTTACCGGTAAGCAGGCATTTTCCGCTGTTGTGGGTTTGCGCCGAGATGACCGGATACGGGGTCTCGTTGAATCCGGTGAGGTGTTCTGGTATCAACTGGATCCGGAAGTTATGGAAGCGGAATAAAGGTCAGCAATCAGTGGTCAGAAAAGACAAAAACACAGGCTGATAGCTGCACAATTACTTTCTGATGGCCTGATTCCCCTGCTACAGACGCAATCCGAATAAGACTTGTTCCTCTTTAATAAGGGCGATATATTGGCTTTAAAACGATATATCGTTTTTTTTTAACTTTTGTAATTCATTGAGATATGTGCATAAAATGATTTGATTTGCCATAAGTTAGCTGAGAACGAACCGATCTTTCAAAGCCGAGAATCAAATATTGACCATTGGCGCAACGTATCGAGCGCGAAACGATTTTGATCGGTTGCCAACGCCTTTCCGCGCAATTGCAACAGATATTTTATCTGGCGAACACGTTGTGATTAAAAAAGGCTCGCTCGGCACGGCAATCAGAGCGAGCATTGCTGTGCCATTGATATTTGCGCGAGAGGTAACGATGCAGTCTGCGATTTCGTTTGAAAAACGATCTGTGAAGCATGGAAAGCCAACAAATGACCTGGTATTGAGTTCATATACCGATGGTAATGAGCGCGTTTTCCCTCGTATTCTCAAGCTTTATGTGTCTCTTGGAAGTGAAATTGCTGATGTTACCTACGGCAAAGGAGTGTTCTGGCATCACGTTCCAGATGGATTATATAAACTGCATGCTACGGATATACTGTGTGGAGTAGATTGCCGAAATCTTCCTTATGGAGATGGAGAAATAGATTGCGTGGTTTTTGATCCGCCGTACATGCACACGCCGGGTGGCACTGCCCACAGAACCCATAAGGCGTTCGAGTCTCATTATCGAAATAACGAAACCCATTCAGATACCGGGGCGAAATATCACGATGCGGTTGTCGAGTTGTACCGAAGTGGTGGATTAGAAGCGCATCGGGTTTTAAGAAACCGTGGCGTGTTGATTGTAAAGTGCCAAGACGAAGTATGCGCCAACCGTCAGAGATTTACGCATGTGGAAATAATGTTGGCATATCAGGATATTGGGTTTATTTGCGAAGACTTGTTTGTTGTAACTCGCAATAACCGTCCTGGCGTAAGCCGAGTTGTTCGGCAAGTTCACGCGCGCAAGAACCATTCGTATTTCCTGGTTTTCTGGAAAAGACAAAATGGACGGTCGATTTGGAAACCCCCGACATAAATGCTGTTGCGTTACTTGCTTCGATCATAGAGGAACATACGCCGGAAGATATATGGCGTAATTCCCCGCTGGCTGGCTACCGAAACTTGGGAAATACGAATCGCGGTGAAATTGGAGAGGAATTCGTCCGTCGTTTTTTGTCCAGAAAGGGCATTGACGTTGAAAATGGCAACCGAACGTCGAGAACCGACATGACTATTGAGGGACGTCACTTTGAAGTCAAGACTGCATCGTTAGGAGCAAATGGCACCTTTCAGTTCAATCATGTTCGCCTTGACCGTCAATACGAATATCTTCTCTGTCTGGATATATGCCCAAATTCAATAGTTTTCAACATGTGGCGAAAGGGAGAGGTGGCAGAAGGAAAAGCCGGTTGACCTTTTGAGACCTCAACCTCCACCTTCGCGCCCATCTCAAAGCCAGCCTCAGCCAGCCAATGCCCAGAGAGTCTGAGCAATGGACAAGAATTATCGACAGACTTCATCTTGTCATAAACGACATTGCCGGACATATCACGGGTCGAAAGATCGATATAGCACCGGCGAGAACGACGACCAACGGTAAGACAACGGACAGACTGCATAACCAACCTCCTGTGAAATGACAGCCATCCGCCAGCAACGAAAAGCCCTTCCTCACTTCCCGATTGGAAAGCAAAGAAGGGCGACTGACGGATTAGCCATCTGCCTTTATGGTGTTCTGCCTTTTCCAGACAGATTTTAAATACACCTTTTACACACGGGCGCTGTCAAGAGTGGCAGCACCGAGGCGTTTTTTTGGGGGTAGTCTCGGGAGAGGCTACAGGAGCCGAAAAAAATGACGCCCCCGTTTGGAGCACGGAGACGCCGGACTTTGTTGTGTTTCTGAACGTTCTTGCCCCTCTTGACAGTGACCGTATATTCTCGCCGAAGATTACCCTCAACGGGTAAGATCGGCATGGGGTGGGGTAGCCGGTGTTTCTTGTTTTGCTGGCGGGGGTTGGGGGGCTTCACATAGAAAAAGGATTTGGAAATTTCCACTAATTTTACTATTTTGTACCGAGATTTTGGTGTGTGTCTCGTAATCGAAAGGGCAAGACCTTGTACCGGTTGATTTCAAATTTTCTCTCCATTCATCATGCCCAAAATATAGCAGAAGCCTTTTCTGCTCGCCCCAAAATTTCTACAAATTGTTGTCTTTTAACAATTTATCAGATGATTGGGGAGGGGGGGGGGTAAACCCTCTTTTTACCGCTCCTTCTCTCAACCATGCCTTTCGCGCCTGCTATCGCGCAAGCAGGCACCCCCTCTCTTATCAGAGCGCGTCACTCTTTCTTGTCGCTTGTCTGCTACCTATCTGTTCACCAGATAGGTTTTTTTATTCACATCGATCTATTTTTTTGTCTGCAAACTGAGAAGCATGCGATGAAAATGCTACATATTCCATAAAGGAGGAGATATGTTTTTCAAAAATATCTGCTGTCTATTACTCGCCTTTTCAGTGCTGGCCTGTACGAGTCAGGCATTTGCGGGTCCCAATGCCAATGCCACAGTGTCGATAGATCTGATTGCGGATGGTGGGGCAGGTAATCAGATGGACGACGGCGTTACATCGGGAACCGTGTCTGGACAGGGCACGAAAATTGCGGTTGAGGTTTTCGCCAAAGGTGTGACGACGCCATTGCCGGCTGTGGTCATCAAATTTGACTTTGATGCTTCCCTTTTGAAAGTTGACAAAGTCGAGAACAGTGCCTTTTCCCCAATTCTCGATGATAAGGGCGCGACCTTCCTCGCTTTGTCACCCGTCACATTGCCATCGTCTGGTTTTCTGGCACGGGCTGAGTTTTCTACTGTGGTGGATGTCACAGGTCGGGCGTTTACCCTGGGCATTGCGACGATTAGTTTGCAGGCAAGTAGCACATCAAAAGATGATGTCACAACAACAGATGTGATCTCATTTAATGCCAATAACACCAATCCCTCTCCCGACTTTGATGGCAATGGTGTGGTTGGTATTCCCGATTTTTTGCAGTTTGTAGATCATTTCGGGACAAGTCGTGGTGATGCGGGATATGATGCGAAGTATGATCTGGATAGCAATGGCGCGATCGGGATTCCAGATTTTCTGATCCTTGTCGATAGCTTCGGCAGTCAGGTGCCATCCTCTGGCGGTGGCGGTGGTGGCGGTAGTGGCGGTAGTGGCAGTACGGGGATAGTTGACATTCCAGATGCAAACCTTCGTGCGGTGATCGCAGACAGTCTGGGCAAGTCGAGGGGTGCATCGATTACCCGGGCAGAGATGGCGACCTTGACAAGCATTCGTGCGCGCAATAAGGGCATTCGCAATCTGACAGGGCTTGAGCATGCAACCAATTTGCAATTGCTGGATCTTGGTTCTGTGGGGGCGAATAACACCAACAGTATCTCTGATATATCCGCGCTGTCCAACTTGACAAACCTGGAAAGGCTGTGGCTTCGCAACAACAGTATCTCTGATATATCCGCGCTGTCCAACTTGACCAATCTGACATACCTCGGTCTTGACTTTAACAGTATCTCTGATATATCCGCGCTGTCCAGCTTGACCAATCTGGAAACGCTGTGGCTTATCTCCAACAGTATCTCTGATATATCCGCGCTGTCCAACTTGACAAACCTGGAAAGGCTGTATCTTGACTTTAACAGTATCTCTGATATATCCGCGCTGTCCAACTTGACCAATCTGGAAAGGCTGTATCTTTCGCGCAACAGTATCTCTGATATATCCGCGCTGTCCAACTTGACAAACCTGGAAACGCTGTCTCTTCACACCAACAGTATCTCTGATATATCCGCGCTGTCCAACTTGACCAATCTGGAAACGCTGGAGCTTTACACCAACAGTATCTCTGATATTTCGCCATTAGTGGCAAATACGGGATTGGGCAGTGGTGACGAAGTTGATTTGAAAAGCAATCCGTTGAGCAGTACATCCATCAATACGCACATTCCAACCCTTCAGCGCAGAGGCGTTACAGTAGAATTTGACAGTAGCGGTGGTGGTAGCAGTGGTAGCGGTGGAGCCTGTACTGCTGGGCTGGTCGTAAATCCTAATGGAAGTTGTACTTACAAAGGCCATACCTTCTCGGTTTCCAGTTCTGGAAGGGGATCTATCCTGTTTTTCAGTTCTGGAAACAGCATAGTCATCAACAATACATCGATAAATGGTGTAAGCTGGAATTTTCATGCTTCGAGAAATAGTGGCAGCAATAGTTGGACGATTTATACTGCGTATTAGGCGTTGAAATCATCGAGACATTGTCCTGAATTGAGGTATCCAATAATAACCTTGACCTGAAAAAAGTGAGAATGCTATGCAACCAACGTGTAAAAAAAGGGACATCGGATATAAATTTAAGCTGTCTCTTTTCTTTGGAGCCATTCTGATGATTCTGTGCTTTGCTTCTGCCTGTGGAAAGGACAATGCGAGTGGATCGAATGCATGGTCATGTGACGTGACGTTGACCCTTATGCCATCGACATTGGGAAATGTTAGTTCGCCCTCTGGATCGGGGAGTGGTAGCGGCACGGGTGCTACTCAAGAGGAAGCTTTGCGTGCTGCGCTCAAAACAAAATCGCGTGTTCTCAACTTAATCTCGATAGCGACACGAGGAGCCGATGTGAGAGTGGGCAGGATTTTGGGGGGCAGTATCAGCTAATGGAGGAATAACGCTCGTCAGTGCCGTAGATGGGTCACAAAGCTGTTCGGGAGAATTTTGAGATAAGTTTCTAAAATCGTAATTATTTAGTGGCGACTTTTTACCGACTGTGTCAATCTCCTTTTATGCACACCCCTCAGGTAAATCGCAAATTTTCAGAACTGTTCCATAGAATATTTTTCAACAGGAGGACGTGTTATGAAGCGTTTGATTCTTACGACATGTTTGGGACTGGGGTTGGTTGGCTCGGTCATTGCTGGCCCTTTGACGCAGGGGATAGAATTTACAGGTGGTGAAAATAGCTTGGCAAGTCTGGTGCTGCAGCGCACGCAAAATATTGTTGCTGAAGATGGTGTTTTGCAGTTGCAGGTCGCGATTAATCACGCGCAGAAATTGAAGGGCTATGGTTTTGTGCTTCAATACGATCAATCGAAGTACGAGTTTGTCGAAGCACGTCAGGTCGATCAAAATCTACTCGATGCGAACAGCGGGCAGCCCGCGCTTTTTCTCGCGTCTAACAAGACGCCCGGGCAAGTGGCGGTTGGCGCGATGAAGGTTGATGGTCAGGCTGTCAGTGGCGATGGTGCTCTGGTTGAGTTTGTGTTTAGAACCACACAGACACCCCTTGCCTCTGATTTTCAGATTCTCGACGGTGTGATGGTTGATCTGGCTGGTGGTATTGATGCCATAACGAATATTGAAGTTGGGAACCTCAAGCCTATGCCCACAGATTACGCCCTTGAACAAAATGTCCCCAATCCCTTTAACCCGTCCACGACGATTGCATATCGTTTGCCCGAAGCGGGTGATGTCCAACTGGTGATCTACAACCTGCTCGGACAAGAAGTCCGCACTCTGATTCAAGAGACAATGGATGCGGGTTTTCACTCAGTCGTTTGGGATGGCACAGATGAATTTGGCAAGCAAGTGGCCAGTGGGATTTACATTTATCGCCTGAGTGTGGGCGATTTTTCACAAGTTCAGCGCATGATGTTGCTGAAGTAATGGCAAATGAGGAGATGATAACATGCCCTATCAAAAGTGTTTGAAATATATAACCTTCCTCACGCTGGTGCTGCTGGTATTTGTCTGTGAACAAACGATGGGTTCCAGTATGGATAAGGATGCTACGACAACACTTGCGGTTACATCCCATACCGATGGAGATGATACCGCGTCTCTTCCCGACTTCGACGACGATGGGACAGTCGGGTTCTCCGATTTTCTGATCTTTACGCGCGTGTTTGGGTCAAGCCAAGGTGATGGAAAATACGAAGCCCGATATGATCTGGATGCGGATGGAACAATTGGACTTTCCGACTTTTTTATTTTTGTTCAGCACTTTGGGAAAGAAGTACCTCCCTCAGTTGTCGCCATCCCCGACCCCAACTTGCGGTTGCTCATTGAGGCGTACCTTCGCTTGGAGCCTGAGAGAGGCGGAGCGGGGCGGCAGAAAGCGAGAGGTGCCCCAATCCTCAAGGCTGAAATGGAAAAGTTGAAGAACCTCTATTACGATTTTTACGCACATGTCCCCTCGTCCTATTCGCTGACGCTGATAACTGAGGATGAATGGGATCAGATACATGAAAGCGGTATTAAGGATTTGACGGGTATCGAGCATGCCACCAACTTGGAGTTATTTTGGCTCAAGGACGTGGACTTGAGTGAGGCCGACCTGTCGCCATTGGCCAGTTTAAGCAAGCTGTCTCACGTATATCTTGATAGAACTAAAATCTCTGATTTGTCACCGCTGGTCGGCTTGCAGCTACAAAGTGCTTCTTTTAGCTCTAACAAAATCTTTGATATAGCACCTCTGCTGAAAATCATGACCTCTGGCAGCGCAGTTCATTTCTATGCAAACCCCCTCAGCCGCGAATCCATAAACACACATATTCCAGCACTGCGAAATATGGGAGTCACAGTTGAGTTTTCCTCACTGGTATCTTCACAACAAATATACAACGATAACGTGTTTGTCTTACCCATCGCCGAAAATGTTCTCACCCTTTTCGCCTCCAAGAATTGGTCACTGGCAGATTACTCGACGCGCTTCTATGAGCATTTTAGCGATGAGTTCGATTTCCTGATCTTCATTCCAAATGTGGCATATTACCACTACCAAGCTCATCAAGAGGTTTATTCGTCCATTTCGTTCCAAGGTAGATATTTAAGCGTGTATAACGACGTGAAAGGAATTGGCACGTTGTCTTATTTCAGCTCTACGTATGGGTCCGCGCAGAAACTTCAAGGTATAATTGCATTCTCGGTTATTATGAATAACGTCGATAGCTTCCACCTGTCCCCTGGTAGTACCCGTTTTCCGGAACCCCGTACCACATTGTATTCCGGACCTTTTCTGCATGAGGTGATGCATCGCTGGGCAAACTTCATCATTGAGCCCAAGGCCCATTGGACATGGAACAGTGCCAACGGCATCCTTGGTGGATTTGACATCGCCACCCTTGTGGATCACGGAGACGGGCGGTACAGTGCCATTGGCAATGTACCGAGCTACGATGGCTTCTCTAACGGCGGATGGGCAGGCAACTACATACCCTACAGTCCGATAGAATTGTATCTTGCGGGATTGATACCACCAGAAGAAGTCCCGGATATCTGGGTTGCGGAGGACGGTAAAGCAGTGCTCGACAAAGACGGCTTTTGGGATGCTAAGTCTTTCACCGCAAATCGAGTCAAGACATATACTATCGAGGACATTATCGCCGAGCATGGCCCCCGCATTCCCGATCATACGCAATCGCAGAAGAATTTTCGTGCAGCCGTTATTCTGCTAATTAGTGGGGACTATCCGACAGATACAAGAACGCTGGATATACTGAGCGAAGACGTATCCTTTATGAGCCATGCGGGTTATGATCAAAACGACGAGATTTACAATTTTTACGAAGCAACCGGTGGCCGGGCTACAATCACCATGGACGGCCTGTCGAGTCTCAAACGCCGAGGTGCCGGAAAGAGACTGGTGCCGAGTTCGTATGGAACGCCACCGCCCATCGTAGAATGCGAGATTGACCACCATGGGCTATTGCAACCTCATATTCATTAGCATGTCGCCAGCCATATCGTTAGAGTGAACAGAATTAAACGGCGCGCCATAATCCTTAAGCATTTGATATTCGTGTCGTTTTTTGATGCAAGTCTCGTCCAATCCGAAGATGCGAATAATTCGGTTCAGATAATGTTGATTGAACGCGAGGATTTTCACACGGCCCATAGACCAGAGGCGCGAGGCATCCCTTTTTGTGCGTTGAGGCATTCAGATTTCGCCAAATTTAAAGTGGTCAAATCAAACTTCTATCTAATGGACCGCGGACGAAGGGCCAGAAACCCTAACCAGACCGGAACCGGAAACCGAGCCAGAAGGACTGAGACAACGGCCCACACACGGACTGAGAATCAAACCGCTCGCCATGCGGATCGCGACGAGACCCAGAAGGAGACACCGGCGGGAAGAGAGACGGACGCGCACCCACAAGCTGCTCGGGAGTGAAGAGAGACTGCTGAGAGGAAGAGGGAGCAGAAAAGGCGGACACCACAGCCCCCGGCGACAAAAGCTGAAAGCCAGCAGGCTCCCCAACAAGCACGACAAACAGCGACACACCGGGCCGGAACCCAAGGCGCAACGCACGACGGACAGTGAAATAGGACCCCCCACGCCGAGCCGAAAGAGCAACCTGAGAGGTGAAGCAGACCACAGACCCACCACCCGCACCACGAAGCGAGAGAAGAAGCGACACAGACCGCTGGAACAACCGCTCGCTGAAAGGCACAGAAGCGGAAGACGGCCCACCCGACCAGGCAACACACCGAACAGAACGCGCCAACTGACGGGGCGCCGAAACCGGAAAGACCCCACCCGGACCACGAACAACAGGCGACGAAGACCCAGCGGCCAACTCGCCAAACCCAGCCGGCAACCACCAGCACACCTGACCACCCTGCGCCAACGCCCCAGCAGACGCAGCACTATCAACGCCCAACGCCCCACCGGACCAAAGAGGACGAGAACGCCCCACCCAACGGCCGAACCGAGCAACCGAAAGCAACGCCCCAGACGGCAAAAAACTGATGCTCCCCCGAAGCGGCGCTTGTCTTGGACTTGCGCTGTGGGGTGTCGCATATCGTTTGAAGACCTGCGGGCGGGCACACCATCAATAAGAGTGCGCCCTCTGAAACGAATAACGCGGGGTTTTGTAATCGGAAAGGACATGGAGGGCGGGTTGTAATCTAATCACTCACAAAAGGTGGGGTTTAACGGAGATTTTTACATCATAAGAATGTGGATAAGAACACAATAGGATTAGACCGAGTTTTCCAAATTTGGGGTTGACACATCTGAACAAATTGAATATTCTTTCGTTGAACCTCGTGCTTTGATGCAATTTGCATCTCTTCCGATCTCGATACTTCTTCAGTCGGGAATCCTGCGGGTTCACAATCTGAAACAGGATCGCAAAATCCTGAGTTGATTGCGCCAAAAGGATATGGCTTGATGCTTAACAGGAGTTGGTATGAGCGAAGCTGAAGATGGCCGTTCTGGCCTTGTTTTCCCTGATGATTCAGAAGTATCTTCTGTAAAACAGTGCCTTCAGGACGCTGGTTTTTCCCGTGATGACCAGGAATGGCTCATTCGCGTTTTTGAACGTCCAGACTGTTTTGGTGATACCAGTGGGGATGCTGTATTCAAAGACGAGTTTGCGAGTTATTTTGAGCGTGACCTACCTGACATTGTGGAAAAGTTAGGAGAACCAGATCAAACCGAGAAGGATCGGCAACTCCGTCTGGCACTGCTTTTTAGCTTTCTGCTTGGCTTTGGACCTATTTATCACGGTGAAAAGAGTGGGCCCAACGAAAAGCTCGATATACCAAATGAGGTCATTCCCGAGTGGGTTGGTGCGTTCCAAAGGCATGCGGATTTTTGTGTGAAAAGTTTGGATTTGCACAAGCTCATTGAAATTTGGGACGAGTACCGATTCTTTGACCTGATTCCATTTCTCTTTCCAGAAGGCGTGCCTTTAGGCCAGGTCGCCAATTTCGAGTTGTTGAATCCGATTCAGCGAAAAGAATGGTCCAAAAATGATTTTGGAGATCCTGAACAGATTGAATTTTGGTTAATCTGGCGATTCCGGGATAACGCAGAGCGTTGTGACATCATCAGGTTGGACACCCTGCTACAAGCGTTTTCTGATTTTTCTGGAGACGTTTTGGGCGACAAAATTCTCGGCCTTTTGCATGCCATTGGATATGCTATGAATACTGGCTTTGCATTGGGTACGGAACGTTTGAATCCCGTGGGTGACGGATGGCGAATTGTTGCAGATGAGTTAATTCCCTTCATGGAACTTCTGGATGAGAAACAGCCCGAGTTAAGCCGAGAACGCGCATCTTTGCTCAAAGCCTGGTGGCGGTTATCTGTGACGATTTACTATAGCGGTATGGGTGGTTTGGCGTCTGGTCTGTCTGATGAGCTGAGAGATCGGCTGGTCGCAAGTGCTGCGAAACACATGGGCATGTTGCGGAAAGTGTTGCGAGAGACGCCCGAGGACTTTGCGCGTGAGGATTCGACAGGTGAGGACGTTGATGATTTTTACGATAAGGCTTTTGAAGTGTTGTGCATCTTTGCCGCCCCGTGGCGATGTTTGAAGTCCTTATTGCTTGCTTTCACAGAGATGACTGTGCCAGCCGTTGCCTCGGATCTTCGCTACTGGCCAGAATCAGATAGAGAGCCTCCCCCTCATCCGTATAGTCGAATCCCTTCCTGGATCGGAATCTCTATGTATCCTCAGAATCTTCGGGATGAACTGGATAGAGATCCGCACTTACAGGGCTTGCGCGAAGAGTTTGCCAAATTTTGTCTTGAACGGCTTAAGACAAAAAAAACTGACACCCGGACAAAGAGTAACGTGTCTGATGACGCAGATGAAGAATTTGTTGAACCGCGCCGGACGTGGCGGCAGTGTTATGTGCAGGCATTGACAGCTTTGCGCGTGAATCCCGGTGGGCGAGCGCATAGAACATTGTTTTGGCTGTCTAAAAACGATCCCGATAAAAATGTCCGCGAATTTGCAAAAAGAGCGCACAGACAAATCCGGCATCTCAACCGCAACAAGCCGAATTTAGAGCGCGGTGCCTCATCTCGCCGACCATTATTTGAAGCCTTTTGGTGGCTTCGCCAGTCACATCTCTTGACGCTGGGAAAAGAGATTGATCAAGCAGGGGCGATACGAACGCGCCGAACAGAATTGCACCGAACACGAGAGAAAAATGATCGCCTCGATTGGGGAGAATAGTGCCCCCCTGAGGCGATGGATACCAACAAGAAAGGAGGTGAGAAAATGGCTAAATCAAGTGGTAACCGCGGTGGCAGTAGAGGTAGCACCCGAGGTAGCGGTAAAAGCGGTGGCGGTGGAAAAGGCGCAGGTTGGCCCGCCACAACAGGCAACAAGTCTGGACGTGGCCGCTATAACGCCCCGCCAAAACGCAAGTAATTGGCAGGTGCAGATCGCGGTATCTCCTTTGCCCGTCAACACCTCCGCCTACAAATAGCTTCAAAAGTATTCCCTCCCGATGCGTCGCACTTCGAGGCTCCTATAGCCTCACGATGATCCCTCTGGATTGTGCATACGACGCATCCTTTCAAGACAACTGGGATAGCAAACGTCATTCGTGAAAGGAATCAAGATGAAACTCCATTTTTTGGGTGGTGCCGACGAGGTCGGTGCTTCCTGCACATTGATTGAAATAGAAGAAAAACGCATTCTGGTAGATGCGGGCATTCGAATGGGCGTCCATCAGGATAAACAGTTGCCCAATTTTTCTGTGCCGGACGATGTGGGTATGCCCGATGAGGTGCTGATTACACACGCGCATACCGATCATACGGGTGCTCTGCCGGTGTTGGTGAATGGTTTGCCCGCAGATGTGAAGATGTATTGTACGCCAGCAACAAAGGCGATTACACGGGTATTGTTAGAAGATACTGCGAACCGGGGACAGCGTGAGCAACAAGACGGTAAGTTGCCTCTGTGTTCTCCTGAAGATGTCGCCGCAGTCTTGGAACGCATGGTGGATGTGCCGTGGGATAAACCCGTGTCGGTCTGTGATGGCGCGTTGACCGCCAGGTGGATTCGTGCCGGGCATATTTTGGGCGCAGCAATGATCTATATTGAGGGCAAACGGGAAAGTATTCTGATGACAGGCGATGTGTCGGTTGCCAATCAACTGACGATTCCGGGTATGGTTGTGCCGCAGTGCCGTCCCGATGTGATGGTGATGGAATCCACGTATGGTAATCGTTGTCACAAGGATCGCGCAAATGAAAAAGATCGGCTTGTATCGGACGTGGCTAAGGTGATTGAATCTGGCGGAAAAGTGTTAATACCGGCCTTTGCCGTGGGGCGTGCACAGGAGGTTGTTCTGATTTTGGCGCGGGCTATGCGGCGCAAGCAGATTCCCGAGTTTCCCATATGGATTGATGGGATGGTGCAGTCGGTCAATAAGGTGTATGCGACTTTTGGGGATAATCTTGCACCAGCGATGCGGGGCAGGGTAGAACGAGACGAGGATATTTTCTATTCGGATACCATAAAGCCAGTGCCGCGCAAATTTGACCGCGATAGCGTTGCGTCGTGGGAGCCGTGCTGTATTGTGGCGTCTTCGGGGATGTTGATCGGAGGCAGATCGAGTTTTTATGCCGAGAAATTAGCTGGTGATCCAAAGAACCTGATCGCAATTACGGGCTATCAGGCTGAAGGAACTCCTGGGCGCAAGTTGCAGGATGATCGCGTCCTGAACCTTGATGAACAGGAGGAACATGTAGAGTGCGATGTGAAGCGATATTCGCTTTCCGCGCATGCGGATCAGAAACAACTGGCGAATTTGGTCGAGAGACTGAAGCCGCATACATGCTTTCTTGTACACGGCGATGACTGTGCGAGGAAGAAATTGGCTGAATCTGTGAGAGAAAGGGCTCTGAATGTAGATGTGCAACTCCCCAAGAATGGCGGCGAATATACCTATACCAAGCGAGCAGGCATCGCCGACGGAAGAGAATTTTGTCGCCAACGGATTTCCGAGTTGTATGACTATCTGATAGAAGCGGGAGAGAAGGGGCCATTTCGCGTATGGGAATTGGCCGAGATGTGGTTCGGCACGGAAAAGATGACACTGATAAACGAAAAGGTGTTTCACTTGTCGTTAAAATACTCTTGGAAAGAGTTTTTTGTCCCGGATCGTCAGTCTCCTGAGTTGTTACATCCAGTGCTGATTGCGTAAATGTCACAAGAAAGTGCCCTGGCGATGTTTGGCGGGGCACTTCTTCTTTTTTTTAAAACCCGTCAAATGGACTTGACCCGTTTCGGGCGGGCAAATTCCCCATCATTGTATTTGTGCCAGGAAATTTCGATATTCGCACAAAAGAAAAAGGCTACTGGTAGCAACCAATGGCCTTTTGGGGAGAGGATTATTCTTGCTGTTAGATTTCTATTTCGTTACCTTTTTTGAAGGTGGGAAATTTCCCCAGAGAAATGGAGCGTAAGGAACAAATGGAGCAGAGGCAAAGCCCCGCAGATGATCGAGTAGATATTTGGAGTTGTACGCCAGAGGAAAGAGAGTGGATCATTGGGTTGGCTCTCGTGTTTTTTGTGCCCTTGTTAGGTCTGGTTCTTTGGCGTGACTGGGACAAAATTATCGGACTCGATAGAGATGGTCTCATTGAATTGGCTATCTCCATAGGGCATGTGGGTATTTTTGCTGTCGTCTTTGCCTTTTTAGTTATACAGGGGGTAGGTATGAGGACACTTTTAGTCGAAAAATACCGCGAGCGGCAGGATCGAAAGCTCAGGGATAGTATTAAAGAAAATAATGCCCAGTGGCGTAGCTGGTTGAAGGAAAACCATCCCGACGTTCCATTGCCGCCCTTTGTTGATGATGACACAGGCAATGATAGACAGCAATGACAAGTCAAGCTATCAGATAGCCAAACACATCCTCAAAAAGATGTAAAGCGAATAGAAAAAGCCCACTGATCGCAATGGTCGGCGGGCTTTTGTGTTGTACTCGAGGCGGGCGCGGGCGAGTCTATTCGCTGTATTTCAATTTCTCCTGGGGATACACATGTGGAACTTCGCACATTGTCGCTGGCTATGTCCTTGGCGCGTCAAAATGTTGTGGTTGTGGTGCTCGACCAGGCATAAGACAAAGCCCGTTGATCAAATGAGATTGACGGGCTAATTTATTTCGACCAGACCTTGACAAATGGGACAACTGGCGCGTATTTTTAGAGGAACGGTCAGGGCATTATTGGGGTTCGTCCTGTTTTCATCGGATCGTCTTTCAAATCTGTGTATCATTGTTTTTAAAAGACCAGAGTTTGAAAAAATAAAGCGTAAACCTAGCTGAAATTGCAATGGCCTATATTTCAGACATATAGGCCATTGCCTCGGCTCTTTTGGCTTATGCTACTGTGCTACACAACCCCCTTTCTTTATGGATATGAGTGAAATACTTATCACGTTATTTTGTATAAATCTGCCGTTTTTCTTTGTCAGTGCAATATTTGTCATGGCTTCACATCCCTCGAAAAGAGTAAAGAATACTCTATGGAATGTCGTGGCTCATATCGGCGTGTTCTTTTGGTTTTATTTAGATATGTTTGGTACACTATGTGATGTGTTTGGCGAGGACAATGTAACTTGGGCTATTGTGTGGTTAATATCCGTAGCAACAGCTTACAAGATGGGCAAAGATCATCGTGCAAGGAGGTGATGCCTAATGCTTCCTGTTGAAGAAAGGTTATTAAAAGCCTACGATCAAATACAAGGCAGGAACGGAGAGATGTAAAGTTGGGGTAGTCCTTTAGGAAGTATCGGGCTATCCCAATACTAATCTGTACCAGAAATTTGCTATATACAAATTTCCTGATTATACCCTAATCAGGCAATTTTATTGTACATCTGATTCTATGTACCAGTTTTGTCAGATAGTTTATTCATCCAAAAGAAAAACTTTTGGGAGCGTTTTTAATCACTTCGGCACTATTGTATATAATCGTCTTCTTTATATCCTCAAGCCTGTATAACATCAGTTGGGGAGATACGACGTTCGGGAAGTCCACAGATCGCAGATGACCATTCGGCCACATCATAGGTAGTCCGCTGAAATCAAGGCGATGATATCCTACTCACGATTCAAGACGTACCTCCATTATACTCTTTCTCTACAGCAGACAAAGACTTACGGGCAGATGTAAAGGCAATCTTTAGTCTTTTCTTCAAGTCATGTTCATACCAGATTATATTGCCAGATTCCCAAGCCAGAAATTCAGCTATTTCAAGGCAATCTGATGCCATAGCGGGGAGGCCCTCGCGATTAAGTATCCAGCGCTTAGGCGTAAAGTGCATGAACTCGTTTCTCAAATGGTGTAATAGTTTGATAGATTTGTCTTGCGTCCCTTTGGGGACGAAATGCTGGGTATCCGGAGACCTGTTCATTGGGGACTTATCGTCTTTGATGTTCTTGTAAAGGTCGAGGAAGGGAACGAGTTTCCCGCGCGGCACTGGCTCGCTTCTATCACCTTTCTTCCAACATAAATACTGCTCCGCATCCTTTTTTTGGAGAACACTCAAGCCATCACCTACGTTGAGTGCAAGGATCATCATGCCCTGGATGCCGCTATGCAGAGCGATAACCGCCCACTTCCACTGGTGCAGATCATATATGACCCGTTGTAGCTGTTCTGAGAACATCTCGAAATCCGAAACTGCCTCAATCCATTCATCAGTTTTCAGATCTTCCTGGTCATTTGGTTCTTCTTTTGGACGGAATATTGCTTGGTAATCTTTTTCTTCTTGAATCGCGTTATTCTTTTGCTTCATAATGCCCCTCCTGCTGAAAGTGAATCTACGGATACTCCTGTTTCAAATTTACCGTATTAGGGGCTATTCGCCCCATTTAATTGGCGAAGGTGTTGATTATCTACTTGCCCAGGATGGTAGCGATAACCCCGTGAGCGAGTTCTTCTTTCCCCGTATATCTGGCCGGCATCCTGGTATCCTTCCAGCGTCCAGCCGTCTGAAGCTGTGGCATTGTCGCCTTTTTCTCCACGAGTGTTTGCGCTGTGCCGACTCGAAAAGAGTGCCCTGAAATTCCGGTAACATCTATCTGCGCTTTTTCGGCCACGTTCTTCTGGATGCACCTCCTGCAAAAAGTAAGTGGTCAGAAAATTAAAGAGCCATAACAGATAAATGTTATGGCTCTTTTTTGTATTGTGGTCAGTCGCTATCCCAGTGCTTCGAGATAGTCTTCGCCTTTGTGTTCGCGCAGCCAGCTTTTGAGGGGGACGTCGGCTTCTGTGGGTTGCCACCATCCTTTGACGTCTGTGCCATCGCCGAGTAGCTGGCGGCGGATGGGGTCGCATTTGCTCAGGATATTTTCGGGCATGAGGTTGTAATCCAGCCCCCGCAGCCAGCGATAGCTGTAGCCAAAGAATAGCACGCGGCGCGTGACGTCGGATGTGTTAATCCCCCGCCGATGCCACATTCTGCGGTCAAAGAGGACGGCTGTTCCCGCTTTGACACATACGGGTAACACGCCTTCGCCAGCATCGGAGCCTTCGGGTTTTGTGTCCAGTTTATGGCTGCGCGGTACAATTTGCATTGCGCCGTGTTCTGGGGTGTTAACATCGCTTAACCAGTAGCTGATCTTCAGGGATAGGCGCGGGTGGGGGCGTTCCATCTCGGGCACGGGTCGCCCGCCGTCTTGATGCCAGCCACCCGGGTTAATTTCGCGTTTCTTTTGCTCGGGTGGATATACGATTAGATGGGAGATATAGAGCTGGATATTCCATCCCAAAATATCCCATAATAGCGGGAATGTTTTGGGATTATCGAGTAATTCCAGAAAGATATCGTCTTCCACAACAGTTCGAAATTTGCTCAATAATGCATCTGATTTCATTCCCTTTGTCTCGCGTTCCCGCGCTTCTACCCGATCGACGGCGTCATTCAATCGCGCGAGCAGGTCGGGCGATAGGGCGTCTTCGACGATCAAATATCCCTCGTCGTTAAATTGCCTGAGTTGTGCTTCTGTCGCGCAGTGTTGCAACCATTTTTTTGCGTCCATGATGTTTTCCTTTTCACAGGGCAACCACAAGGGTTGCCCCTACGATGGATGGGGGCGAAAGTTTATCTGCGTCCCCATCTGCGCCATCTGCGGATCACCCTCGCCTGCTGATCATGATGGTGGCGCAGGTGATATTTTGTGCGAGAACCGGTGCGAGTTGTCCAAATTGTCTGCGGTTTTTGTCAATGCGCTCCAGTCCCAAAATCGCCAGGTCGTGATTATTCGCCATATCCGTAATTGCTTCGAGGGGTTTGTTGTGGCGCACGACCAGGGCATCGGCTCTGGTGGGGACTTCTTCATTTGCAAATTGCGTCAGTCTGCGCTGTGCGCGGTCACACTGAAAATCACTGGTGTGTTCGGGCAATACCTGCAAAAATGTGACTTCGCGTTTGCCCGTGCGGCACAGACTGCCCAGCAAGCGGGCGCGAAATTTGTCGTGGGCACCGAGACTTCGCGTGGGTACCAGTACGCGATGTACGTTCTTTAAGTGCCAGCCCGATGGCGCGTGCAATACCACCACGTCGCATGCCACAGAACTGATGAGTTCTTCCAGGTGGGCACTGTTGACGTCGCTCAAACCCAATAATAAACTCTCGCAGCGGTGCATGCGGGAGACCCGCACAATCTCGGGCCAGGGTTGCGGCGCGATGGTCATCAGTGCTTCGGGTTCCATTCCAGAGGCAAACGAGGCTGTTACGGCTTCTCTTATCACTGTTTGTGTGTCGCGCAAGGTATGAGGTGGTTCTTCCTCGCGCCATCCCTCTTCTGGGGTAGCTACTACGGATAATAACAATACCCGTCCTACGCCCGGTGGTGCGAGCGCGTGGGCAACCGCGACCATGGCAGAGGCATTTTGAGGATTGGCCACGGGTACGAGGACCAGGGGGCTGCGACCGCGCATTTGGAGCAGTTGTGGGTCGAGGGCTTCGGCAGAGGCATCTACGACGCGGGCGCGGCGCGCCAGCAATGCCCAGTACAATAATCCGCCCAGCCCGAGCCATACCGCCGAGATCAAGCCGGCGGTTGGTACGGATATGGCCTGAAAGAGTGCCAATCCGGCGCAGCACAGACCGCCTGTGACGGGAATGAGGGGAAATAATGGCGTGTGGAATGGTGCGGGTGTTCGCCGTCGCGTTCGGGCCAGGATGCTGGTCCAGTGCGTCATGGCAAAAGAGATGAGGAAGATCAAACTGGCCGCAGCGCCAGCCGCCGCTACATCGGGCACGACCATCAGCAGGGTTGCCATTGTCAGGGCACTGACACAGATTGCGGTTATGGGCGTTTTATGGCGAATGTGTACTTCCCCAATGGGTGCGGGAAGGGTGCGGTCTTGCGCCATGGTGAGGGCCACGCGAGAGGCGGCCAGCAAATTGGCCTGTAGTGCCGATAGCATGGACAAGATGGCGGCGATTAGCACGAGCCAGAAACCCGTTTCACCTAAAAAATGTCGCGCTGCGAGAGCCACTACCACTTCGGGATGGTTGGTGCTCAGGCCACCTATGGTCTGTCCAGGTGGGACACCCACAGTCGCGATGACAAAGAGCAGGGGCAAATAGACGGCCAGAGCCGCTGCCAGAGACAAGAGCATGGCGCGCGGCAATGTGCGTTCGGGGGTGCGTACTTCGCCAGCGACGGCGGCGATGAGGTCAAAACCCTGGAGGGCGATAAAGGTATATCCCATGGCTTTGAAAAATCCCGCTGTACCATGGGTGAGAAATGGGGTCAGGCTGGTGTGTATGGTCGTCAGACTTTTGCCCGTGAGTGCCCATAGACCGCCGCCGATAAGCACGGCGAAGACAGCCATTTTTGCAAAGTTGATCCAGTTGTCCCCGCCTCCGCTCGTGCGAATGAGGCCAAAGGTATAATAGGCGGTTGCGCCTATGGCCAGCGTTGCGACCATCGCATGTCCAAGGAGCCATTCTGGTGCGACGCCAAAGAGAAGACGCACACATTCTTGTAGTGCTATGGCAGCATAGGATGCAAAGCCCATTGCGTAGAGTACGCCGGCGACGATGGATGCAAACCAGCCCACCCATCCAAAAGCGAAAGCCGCGCGTACGGATAATACGTTTTTGGCAAATGTATAGGTGCCGCCGGACTGGGGAAATGCGGTTGACATTTCGGCAAAGCTCAATGCTGTCAGTACGGCTATCACACCATTGGCTGCGAAGACGAGCAGTGTCGCCGGTCCAGTGGTCGCATAGGCCACGCCTGCAAGTGCGAGTATGCCGCCTCCGACGATGGCGCCAATGCCCACGCCTGTTGCGCCTGCCAGACCTATGGAACGGTCTATGGTTCCCTGTTTGTTCATTGTTTTATTGTGAGGCTTTGGGAAAGTCTCCTGGGTGGTGGGGCTTGCCGTTTTCGTTCTGGACGAATTCGGGGGGAAATGCGGTGCATATTTCGCCGTTTTTCATGCCCCAGCGGTGTAGCGGACGCATGCGTCCGGCGTTGATTTTGGGGTTTGTCCATACGCCCGCAATAGCTATGCGGCTGTTTGGGCTGGGGTTTGGCGGGCTGTAATGCCACAGGCTGCTGTGCCAGCAGACCACGTCGCCCGGGTTGAGTTCGATGTGTTCTGTGTCGCATTGTTCTATGCGCGTTTTTACGAGGTCGCGGGGCAGTTCACCGTGAATGCTGTCTTCGTACATGACGTGTTGTATGATCTCGCCTTTGTGACTGCCTGGAATAAATTGCATACACCCATTTTTGCGGGTTGCCGGGTCGAGAGCCATCCAGGCATTAAAGGGTTCGGTTTCTCCGTCGCGCCAGAGGCCGTTGTCCTGATGCCAGGGTGTTGCGCTACCCGTTTTGGCGGGTTTTACAAATACGCTGTTGAACTTGACGATGATGTCGTTGCCCAGGAAATATCGCGCCATGGCGAGCATTTCTCGTCCGGCGTGAAATGTGTGCCATATGAGGGGGGATTCGACGCAGAAATTGCCCAATTTCCGAAATCTCAGGGCGCGCGCTTCGGGGGTGTCACCCATGGGGTCCATGGGGTCTGGATTGGGGTTGCCACTTGGTTCGGGTTTGAGCAGTTCGTTTTTTATGACGCCGCGCATGTCAAAAGCAATGCTTTCTGGGACGACGTTGTGCTCGATAAAGAATCCCTTTTCTTCCCATTGGTGTTTTTGTTCAGCGGAGGGTTTCCAATTATTCATGGTATTGATCTCCTTTATGTAGAATACAAATAATCCGACATTTCTGTGTTTGTCAAGTTTTTAGAATTGCTAGGCTATGGATTTTGGGGTTTACAGTGGTGGGGCGATCCGTTAAATTGCTTTTAAACTTAAACATGGAGGTGCGTTATGTTGATTGCTACGTCGCGAACAGTGCATGCGGGTTTTGAGGAGCAGGACGCTCCTGTGCAGATTGTAGAGGGCGATGTTGCCGCGCTTGCCAAAGGCGAGGTTTATCGCGTTGTCGCTCTCAAGAGTGGCGATTTGTTTGTGTGTACCGAAACGGAGTCCCAGACGGTTGCTACGGGTATTGAAGAGGATATTGAGTGTTTGATTATTGTTGACGAAGAACCCCTGCGCTTGCTTATCGGTACGGGAGAATCTCGTATTTATTGTTATGATGATGGGAAGACGCATCGGGTTGAGTGTTTTGACCAGTTGCCGGTGCGCGAGAAATGGTACACGCCCTGGGGCGGTCCGCCAGATGTGCGCAGTTTTGCCAGGACAACGGATGGCTGGGTTTATGCCGATATTCACGTGGGTAGTATTATGCGTTCGGCAGATTGCGGTGAGACATGGGAACCCGTGACGCCGGATTTGCACGATGATGTTCACCAGGTGGCTACTTCGCCCCGGGATGACGACCGCGTGTATGCGAATACGGCGCGTGCGGTGTTTGTGAGCGATGATCGCGGGAGGTCGTGGTCCCACCGGTCTGAGGGTTTTCCCTATTATTACGGTCGCGCTATTGCCGTGCATCCCGATGATCCGGATTGTGTGCTGGCTACGGTGAGCAGAGGTCCACATGGAGAGGCTTCGGGACAGCTTTACAGATCGGATGATGCGGGGAGTACATGGGAGCATGTGACTGAGGGTTTTCCAGGTACGGTTCCGCACAATATCGATACGTTCCATATCGCGTTTTCAAAGGATGGGTGTGCATGGGCTGCTGTGGATAAGATGCTTTATACCAGTGAGGACCGGGGTAAGTCATGGGTGGGTGTATGGGAGGCGCAGGAGAAGATACGGATGATTGCATGAAGACTTAGGAGCATTTATGGCACATCACAACTTTAGCCCTACGCATTATCACACGACCATCGGATCACACGACCCGGTTCTTACCATTGCAAGTGGCGATACGCTTTCGACGACGACGGTTTGTGCGGGTGGGAGGGATATGACGGGTGAGCAAGTGACGGAGGGCGGCAATCCCCAGACGGGACCTTTTTATATTGAGGGTGCAGAGCCGGGGGATTCGATTTCGGTTGTGTTTGATTATTTGATGCCCAATCGCTCGCATGGTTATACGTCTGCGCGCGTTGCGCCCAATGTGCTCGATCCGGGTTATGTGCCCAGGTTTGAGGATGATATTTCGCGGGTTTTGTGGGAGATGGATTTTGAAAATCGCACGGCACGCCCGGTAGAGGTTTCCCGCAACCGCGATCATACCACGCCCGGTTATGGCAGCCCAGCGCCCCGTCCGTTGAGCGATCTGATTTTGCCACTCAATCCGCATCCCGGATGTTTTGGGGTTGCGCCGCCGCGGGGTCAGGCGATTTCGACTGCGACGTCATCCACGCACGGTGGGAATATGGATTACAAGCGTTTCAACGAGGGTACGACGGTTTATTTGCCGGTTTTTGTCGCGGGCGCGCTTTTTCACATTGGCGATGGGCACGCGCTTCAGGGCGATGGTGAAATTGTAGGTACGGGTGTTGAAATTTCTTTTGATGTCCGTTTTACGGTTCATCTGCACAAGGGCAAGACGATTAACTGGCCGCGGGGTGAAAATGAGACGCATATTTTTACGGTGGGCAATGCCCGTCCGCTCGATCAGTGCGTGGAGCACGCGACTACTGAAATGATCCGCTGGCTCGTGTCGGATTTTGGGTTGGATGAGCGCACCGTGCATGTGTTGCTGGGGGAGGCGGTCGAATACGATATGGGCAATATGTACGATCCCGCTTATACTTTTGTTTGCAAAATTCCCAAGCAAGTTCTCGAAACTCTGGGCGCGTCCCGCGCGTAGTTGAGAAACCGACAAAATGTTCCTCTGAGTGATGTTTTACCAAATCAAGTGGGCGCGAAGTCGGATAGCAGTTTGTCCCTGTGCGCTTTGATCGCCTTCAAAATTCATATTTGCTCGCTCATCCAGCTCTATTCGCCAGCCCATGTGATACCTTCGCCAGCCCTGACGATCAAGCGACAAACCACCATAAGGCTCAATGAGCACGCTTCTGGTGTGTCTCACAAAACGGTATCCCAAATTCACTTCTGTGCGGTCAGGTCTGATCCCCGGTGCCTGTGATGACCTGTATGCAGTTCCACCACCCAAATTCGATGTGTTATTCCACATGGCCCCGGCACTTTGCGATGACACCCCCCACACAGGAGCTACTGACAACAGCAGGCCGCGCTTGTCCCAGCCTGGATTGACCCGCAGTGACAGACTCGCCCCCCATTCTTTATAGCGAGCCTGCTCATGCACCAACAAATATCGCCCGCGTGCTTCCAGGTTCAAGCCGCGTGTGTGTGCATACTTCACGCTGCCACCAACATCCAGGCCAGCACCGGATACCACGCGCCCTTGATCCCAACGACCTCCAAACTCCACACTCTGGATAAGCTGAGACGATGAACCAACCTCATGCCTCTTGCGCCCTTCTAACAGCACGCGCAAGCGTTCTACATTCTCCCGCATCTCTGGCAAACTCGCATGTGCCCCAGATGCCACAGTCACAAAGAAGGCATCGGTTTTGATCGCCAGATCAATATGCCGATAGGTAGCCAGATCATGATGGGTACCGGCTGCGCTCATCAGCAAGGTCAGCGGCGTGTTGACGGTTTCTTCATCGTGTTTTACATTAACGTTGCCTCGCCCCAGGCCCAACAGCCCCCAAAATCCAAGTTTTGGATTCATCTGATAGTGGGCATAAGGCACCAGACTCGTCAGACTATAATCGGATAGAACGAGCGGGGGATTAGCACCCTTATTGTAGTCGAAGTTGCCCACACTGTGTGTGAGTGCCAGCCCGACCAGCGTATTTGCGCGGAACCGATAATCAATGCCGAGATATCCGCTAACACTATTGGTCTTTATCCTGCGGGCAGTATTCAGCTGACCTGAAATCTCGTTCTCTGCACCTTGTCCCCACAGGGTCCAACCGCTGCATTTATACCAGCGATTTAGCGGCAGTTCAAAGTTGCTGCGCGACAATACTTCTCGCGGTGTAACCCGCCGCAAACGCAGCGGAGAATCCCATAAAGTGTCCATATTATCAAACTGACCACTCTCGCCGAGCAGGGGCATCGTCTCTATGGCCTTCGCAGACCCCTGACCCTGTGTGAGAGATGGTATCCATATATCTGCGCCCAGTGCTGCTGCAAAATTGTGTATCAGTGCCGCCACAGCGTGCCATTTTTCCGTGCTATCATATTGTATCAGGGGGCGTCCGCCCAGCGTGAACGAAGGCCGAATCCCTGACCGCTGATCCTCAAACCGCCGACTGATGTTATCTACCGTTTGTGTCGCCACTATTCGCCCAACACTCGATAGAAACAATTCCATTGACCGAGGTAGGGTATCGTCTTCTTCAATCGTGCCAAATACACGCGCCTTGCCCTCGCTTATGGTCACATGCATCGGTGTGCTTAAAATTACTGTAAATGTCTCATCCCCTTCGTCCAGATCATCGTCAATGATCGGCACACTGAACGTCTGCTGAGTTTGCAGGGCTGCAAAGTTCAAAGTGCCCTGCGTCGCCTCATAATCTTTGCCCGCATCTGCCGTAAGATTTGAAGTCGCATAAGACACATGTACTTCCTGGTTGCTTTGCATATTGAGCGTCGCGGTAAACACCATCTCTCCTGCATCTTCTCTCACGCGTTGATCCTCAATACGCAACACAGGGACATCCTTCTCTATGATCGCCACAGCAACAGGGGCTACGACCACTTCGTCGTAGTCTCCTCCGCTTATCGCATGATGCAGGGTCACACCATCATCTACGATTGCATCATCGTCTGCGTATGCACGTACCACCACTTCCTGTGGTATATTATAGTTTGCTGCTGTGAATGTGATCTGTGGCATATCAACTGACAAATCTGTATTTTCCATCCCAGATATTTGTAGCGTCACAGGTGCTGTCGGCGCGCTAAGTAGCACCACTGTGTAAGTGCCAGTATCCCCTTCGAAAATTGCCAACGCTGCTACAGACACGATCACACCGCGTTCATCGTTATTCATAAGAGATACCAGAGTCGATCCGCCATTATTCACCCCATCCGGCAATGTGCCAAAGTTGAGGGTTATGGTCTCGCCGTCATCATCTACATTATCGTCAATAGCCATCAGGTCAAAGGTCTTCTTTGTTTCTCCGCGATCAAAGACAATCTGCTCAGGCACATCTGTATAGTCTGCCTGTGTTGCGCCATTGTCAGGTGTTACCAATAGTGGAATCTCTACACGGCGCTCGGGATCTGCACTCAGGGATACAGTGACTGTCACTGTACCCTCACCCTCTGTTGCTATGTAATGTGACTGGTCAAACGAAACAGTCACAACAGGGTCATCGTTATCGACAAGAGCCACAGATGCCGATCCGCCATTATTCACCCCATCCGGCAATGTGCCAAAGTTGAGGGTTATTGTCTCACCGTCATCATCTACATTATCGTCCGTTGCAAGCAGAGCAAATGTTTTGACCGTCTCGCCACTTTCAAAGACAATCTGCTCAGGTACACCTGTATAGTCTGCCTGTGTTGCGCCATTGTCAGGTGTTACCAATAGTGGAATCTCTACACGGCGCTCGGGATCTGCACTCAGGGATACAGTGACTGTCACTGTACCCTCACCCTCTGTTGCTATGTAATGTGACTGGTCAAACGAAACAGTCACAACAGGGTCATCGTTATCGACAAGAGCCACAGATGCCGATCCGCCATTATTCACCCCATCCGGCAATGTGCCAAAGTTGAGGGTTATTGTCTCACCGTCATCATCTACATTATCGTCCGTTGCAAGCAGAGCAAATGTTTTGACCGTCTCGCCACTTTCAAAGACAATCTGCTCAGGTACACCTGTATAGTCTGCCTGTGTTGCGCCATTGTCAGGTGTTACCAATAGTGGAATCTCTACACGGCGCTCGGGATCTGCACTCAGGGATACAGTGACTGTCACTGTACCCTCACCCTCTGTTGCTATGTAATGTGACTGGTCAAACGAAACAGTCACAACAGGGTCATCGTTATCGACAAGAGCCACAGATGCCGATCCGCCATTATTCACCCCATCCGGCAATGTGCCAAAGTTGAGGGTTATTGTCTCACCGTCATCATCTACATTATCGTCCGTTGCAAGCAGAGCAAATGTTTTGACCGTCTCGCCACTTTCAAAGACAATCTGCTCAGGTACACCTGTATAGTCTGCCTGTGTTGCGCCATTGTCAGGTGTTACCAATAGTGGAATCTCTACACGGCGCTCGGGATCTGCACTCAGGGATACAGTGACTGTCACTGTACCCTCACCCTCTGTTGCTATGTAATGTGACTGGTCAAACGAAACAGTCACAACAGGGTCATCGTTATCGACAAGAGCCACAGATGCCGATCCACCGTTATTCACCCCATCCGGCAATGTGCCAAATCTGAGGGTTATTGTCTCGCCGTCATCATCTACATCATCGTCCGTTGCAAGCAGAGCAAATGTTTTGACCGTCTCGCCACTTTCAAAGACAATCTGCTCAGGTACACCTGTATAGTCTGCCTGTGTTGCGCCATTGTCAGGTGTTACCAATAGTGGAATCTCTACACGGCGCTTTGGGTCTGCACTCAGGGATACTGTGATTGTCACTGCACCCTCACCTTCTGTTGCCGTGTAATGCGACTGATCAAACGAAACAGTCACAACCGGGTCATCGTTATCGACAAGAGCCACAGATGCCGATCCACCGTTGTTCACCCCATCCGGCAATGTGCCAAAGTTGAGGGTTATGGTCTCGCCGTCATCATCTACATTATCGTCAATAGCCATCAGGTCAAAGGTCTTCTTTGTTTCTCCGCGATCAAAGACAATCTGCTCAGGCACATCTGTATAGTCTGCCTGTGTTGCGCCATTGTCAGGTGTTACCAATAGTGGAATCTCTACACGGCGCTTTGGGTCTGCACTCAGGGATACTGTGATTGTCACTGCACCCTCACCTTCTGTTGCCGTGTAATGCGACTGATCAAACGAAACAGTCACAACCGGGTCATCGTTATCGACAAGAGCCACAGATGCCGATCCACCGTTGTTCACCCCATCCGGCAATGTGCCAAAGTTGAGGGTTATTGTCTCACCGTCATCATCTACATTATCGTCCGTTGCAAGCAGAGCAAATGTTTTGACCGTCTCGCCACTTTCAAAGACAATCTGCTCAGGTACACCTGTATAGTCTGCCTGTGTTGCGCCATTGTCAGGTGTTACCAATAGTGGAATCTCTACACGGCGCTCGGGATCTGCACTCAGGGATACAGTGACTGTCACTGTACCCTCACCCTCTGTTGCTATGTAATGTGACTGGTCAAACGAAACAGTCACAACAGGGTCATCGTTATCGACAAGAGCCACAGATGCCGATCCACCGTTATTCACCCCATCCGGCAATGTGCCAAATCTGAGGGTTATTGTCTCGCCGTCATCATCTACATCATCGTCCGTTGCAAGCAGAGCAAATGTTTTGACCGTCTCGCCACTTTCAAAGACAATCTGCTCAGGTACACCTGTATAGTCTGCCTGTGTTGCGCCATTGTCAGGTGTTACCAATAGTGGAATCTCTACACGGCGCTTTGGGTCTGCACTCAGGGATACTGTGATTGTCACTGCACCCTCACCTTCTGTTGCCGTGTAATGCGACTGATCAAACGAAACAGTCACAACCGGGTCATCGTTATCGACAAGAGCCACAGATGCCGATCCACCGTTGTTCACCCCATCCGGCAATGTGCCAAAGTTGAGGGTTATGGTCTCGCCGTCATCATCTACATTATCGTCAATAGCCATCAGGTCAAAGGTCTTCTTTGTTTCTCCGCGATCAAAGACAATCTGCTCAGGCACATCTGTATAGTCTGCCTGTGTTGCGCCATTGTCAGGTGTTACCAATAGTGGAATCTCTACACGGCGCTTTGGGTCTGCACTCAGGGATACTGTGATTGTCACTGCACCCTCACCTTCTGTTGCCGTGTAATGCGACTGATCAAACGAAACAGTCACAACCGGGTCATCGTTATCGACAAGAGCCACAGATGCCGATCCACCGTTGTTCACCCCATCCGGCAATGTGCCAAAGTTGAGGGTTATGGTCTCGCCGTCATCATCTACATTATCGTCAATAGCCATCAGGTCAAAGGTCTTCTTTGTTTCTCCGCGATCAAAGACAATCTGCTCAGGCACATCTGTATAGTCTGCCTGTGTTGCGCCATTGTCAGGTGTTACCAATAGTGGAATCTCTACACGGCGCTTTGGGTCTGCACTCAGGGATACTGTGATTGTCACTGCACCCTCACCTTCTGTTGCCGTGTAATGCGACTGATCAAACGAAACAGTCACAACCGGGTCATCGTTATCGACAAGAGCCACAGATGCCGATCCACCGTTGTTCACCCCATCCGGCAATGTGCCAAAGTTGAGGGTTATGGTCTCGCCGTCATCATCTACATTATCGTCAATAGCCATCAGGTCAAAGGTCTTCTTTGTTTCTCCGCGATCAAAGACAATCTGCTCAGGCACATCTGTATAGTCTGCCTGTGTTGCGCCATTGTCAGGTGTTACCAATAGTGGAATCTCTACACGGCGCTTTGGGTCTGCACTCAGGGATACTGTGATTGTCACTGCACCCTCACCTTCTGTTGCCGTGTAATGCGACTGATCAAACGAAACAGTCACAACCGGGTCATCGTTATCGACAAGAGCCACAGATGCCGATCCACCGTTGTTCACCCCATCCGGCAATGTGCCAAAGTTGAGGGTTATGGTCTCGCCGTCATCATCTACATTATCGTCAATAGCCATCAGGTCAAAGGTCTTCTTTGTTTCTCCGCGATCAAAGACAATCTGCTCAGGCACATCTGTATAGTCTGCCTGTGTTGCGCCATTGTCAGGTGTTACCAATAGTGGAATCTCTACACGGCGCTTTGGGTCTGCACTCAGGGATACTGTGATTGTCACTGCACCCTCACCCTCTGTTGCTATGTAATGTGACTGGTCAAACGAAACAGTCACAACAGGATTGTCATTATCTATGATATGTAAAGTAGATAAACTGCCCTCATTCACCCGATCTGGTAGTGGACCAAAGCCCAGACTCACGGTCTCACCATCATCGTCGTCATCATCATCAATCGCACTGACCACAAACGTTCTTTCGATCTGGTCAGGCATAAAAATGATGCGCTCAGGTATAGGTGAATAGTCTGCCTGTGTCGCACCATTGGCAGGTACCGCCAACAGAGGTATTTCTACGCGGCGCAGAGGGGCTGCACTCAAATGCACACTCAGTAACTTTTTGGTGCCACCCTCGACGATTTCATAGTTTTCTTTTCCATAAAAAACAGTCACAAGGGGGTCGTCATTGTCGATAATCTCTATGGTAGTGGAACCGCCTGTAGATATTCCATCTGGTAGCGGCGCGTCAAAGTCCAGTATCACGACCTCATCGTCATCGTCATCGTCATCATCAATTGCCCTAACCTCAAATGTCTTGAAATCATCCCATGTCTCAAAGACAATTTTTTCAGGTACGCCCGAATAGTCCGCTTTTGTCGCACCATTGCGATGTACTACCGACAACGGAAGTTCCACGCGATCTTCAAGGCCAGAAGATATATCCACACGTATTTGCACTGCCTTGCCACCTTCTGAGATAGTATAATGCGACTGGTAAAACGAAACCATCACATCAGGCTCATCGTCATCTATTATCGTTGCCCTTTCAGATATTGTTTGTGCATTCCCTGCAAACTCGGCATTCATCAAATCGCTCAGCACCATCTTGAAGGTCTCATCCCCCTCCACTTCATCGTCGTCAAACAGCCGCATCTCAATCTCTCCAGACATCGTGTTTGGAGCAATCTTCAGCGTGTCCATCGCTGCCTCGTAGTCCTCGCCAGCTACTGCTGTCTCATCTACACTCGTGCATAACATTTTTATGATCTGCTGGCTCGCTCTACTCAATTGCACTGAGAACACAATCGTACCCGCAGATTCTATCTGGCTCGTAGGGGATATCGAGACCACTGGCATGGGTTCAATTATCGTAAAGGAAGGTTCTGCATCGTCATCGGTTACAGTCACATCCACATCTGAAGCATCTACAGATGCATAATCTGCACCACTGACCGCGTGGTCAATCGTCGCACCGCGACTGGCTCCATCATCAAGCTGATTATCCACACCTGTTACTGTAACCGTCTGTGCTGTGCTCCAGGTGCTTGTCGAGAAGGTCAATGTTGATTCATCCACTGTCGCTACATCTGTGTCATCACTTTCTACACCAATCGTCACACTACCAGTCGGCTGTGAAGTCAGCACCACTGTATAAGTTGCTGTGCGTGTGTTGCCTGCTGCCTCCGTCACGGTCAGACTTGTAGGTGTTACCGTCACTCCTTTTGTATCGTTATCGGTAATGGTGCCTACGGCCTCTGCATCGGAGATGGTCGCACCAGTGGCCTCACTCAGTTGGACAAGGAACGTCTCATCATCTTCATCCACAGCATCATTCGTCGTGGCAACCGTGAAGGTCTTAATCGCATCATTCGCACCAAAGCTCAATGTCTGCTTGCTCGTCTGTGCTGTGTAGTCATTCGATTCTGCCGGGTCTGTGCCACTTGCATCATCGGCTGTGTTCCACTTCACGGATGCAACACTGCCAAGAGCACCTGAACGGGTTACGGTGAATGTGGCTACACTGCCTTCGGTGACACTCACATCACCTATTGAAAACGCGGGAGCCGTATCATCATCGGTTACAGTCACATCCACATCTGAAGCATCTTCACCTGCATAGTCCGCTCCACTGACCATGTGTTCAATCGTCGCACTGCGACTGGCTCCATCATCAAGCTGATTATCCACACCTGTCACGGTCACTGTCTGCGCCGTGCTCCAATCACTGGTCGAGAAGGTCAATGTTGATTCATCCACCGTTGCTGCATCTGTGTCATCACTTTCTACTGCCACGGTCACGCTGCCAGTAGGCTGCGAAGTCAGCACCACCGTATAAGTCGCTGTGCGTGTGTTGCCTGCTGCCTCCGTCACGGTCAGACTCGTCGGAGCTACTGTCACACCTTTTGTATCATTATCCGTGATTGTCCCTACGGCCTCTGCATCGGTGATTGATGTGCCTGTGCTCGCCTCGCTTAATTGCACAAGGAACGTCTCATCATCCTCATCCACAGAATCATTCGTTGTCTGAACATTAAACGTCTGACTCGTTACACCCACACCAAAGCTCAATGTCTGTTTCGTAGAAACCGCCGTATAGTCATTGGCTTCTGCTGGGTCTGTGCCACTGGCATCATTGGCAGTGTTCCACTTGACAGAGACCGCCGTGCCCGTTGCACCACTTCGTGTCACGGTGAATGTGGCAGCACTGCCTTCTGTAACACTTACATCTGCGATAGAGAAAGTAGGTGCCGCATCATCATCGGTTACAGTCACATCCACATCCGAAGCATCTACAGAAGCATAGTCCGCTCCACTGACGGTGTGTTCAACCGTTGCACTACGACTGGCTCCATCATCTACATTATTATCCACACCTGTCACGGTCACTGTTTGTGCTGTGCTCCATGTGCTTGTCGAGAAGGTCAAACGGGACTTATCCACCGTTGCTGCGTCTGTGTCATCACTGGCGACTTCTACTGTTACATTGCCAGTAGGCTGGCTCGTAAGCACCACCGTATAAGTCGCCGTGCGTGTGTTGCCTGCCGCTTCTGTTACGGTCACACTCGTCGGAGCTACTGTCACACCTTTTGTATCATTATCCGTAATGGTTCCTACGGCCTCTGCATCGGTGATTGATGTGCCTGTGCTCGCCTCACTCAGTTGCACAAGGAAGGTTTCATCATCCTCATCCACAGCATCATTCGTCGTGGCAACCGTGAAGGTCTTAATCGCATCATTCGCACCAAAGCTCAATGTCTGCTTCGTCGTCTGTGCTGTGTAGTCATTCGATTCTGCTGGGTCTGTGCCACTGGCATCATCGGCTGTGTTCCACTTCACGGATGCAACACTGCCAAGAGCACCTGAACGGGTTACGGTGAATGTGGCTACACTGCCTTCGGTGACACTCACATCACCTATTGAAAACGCGGGAGCCGTATCATCATCGGTTACAGTCACATCCACATCTGAAGCATCTTCACCTGCATAGTCCGCTCCACTGACCATGTGTTCAATCGTCGCACTGCGACTGGCTCCATCATCAAGCTGATTATCCACACCTGTCACGGTCACTGTCTGCGCCGTGCTCCAGGTGCTTGTCGAGAAGGTCAAACGGGACTTATCCACCGTCGCTGCGTCTGTATCGTCACTGGCGACTTCTACTGTTACATTGCCCGTAGGTTGCGAAGTCAGCACCACCGTATAAGTTGCCGTGCGCGTGGTGCCCGCTGCCTCCGTCACAGTCACACTTGTAGGTGTTACCGTCACTCCTTTTGTATCGTTATCGGTAATGGTGCCTACGGCCTCTGCATCGGTGATTGATGTGCCTGCGCTGGCCTCACTCAGTTCCACAAGGAACGTCTCATCATCCTCATCCACAGAATCATTCGTTGTCTGAACACTAAACGTTAGACTCGTTATACCCACACCAAAGCTCAATGTCTGCTTCGTTGTTTGTGCTGTGTAGTCATTCGATTCTGCCGGGTCTGTGCCACTTGCATCATTGGCGGTGTTCCATTTGACAGAGACCGCCGTGCCTGTCGCACCATTGCGGGTCACGGTGAATGTGGCTGCACTGCCTTCGGTGACACTTACATCTGCGATAGAGAAGGTAGGTGCTGCATCGTCATCAGTCACAGTCACATCCACATCTGAAGCATCTTCACCTGCATAGTCCGCTCCACTGACCGTGTGTTCAACCGTTGCACTACGACTTGTGCCATCATCTACATTATTATCCACACCTGTCACGGTCACTGTCTGTGCTGTGCTCCAGTTGCTTGTCGAGAAGGTCAAACGGGACTTATCCACTGTCGCTGCGTCTGTGTCATCACTTGCTACTTCTACTGTCACGTTGCCCGTCGGCTGGCTCGTAAGCACCACCGTATAGGTTGCTGTGCGTGTGGTGCCAGCAGCCTCCGTCACGGTCAGACTTGTAGGATCTACCGTCACACCTTTCGTATCATTATCCGTGATTGTCCCTACGGCCTCTGCATCGGTGATTGATGTGCCTGCGCTGGCCTCACTCAGTTGGACAAGGAACGTCTCATCATCCTCATCCACAGCATCATTCGTCGTGGCAACCGTGAAGGTCTTAATCGCATCATTCGCACCAAAGCTCAGTGTCTGTTTCGTTGTTTGTGCTGTGTAGTCATTGGCCTCTGCCGGATCATCACCGGTTGCATCATTGGCGGTGTTCCATTTGACAGAGACCGTCGTGCCTGTCGCACCACTTCGTGTTACGGTGAACGTGGCTGCACTACCTTCGGTGACACTTACATCTGCAATAGAGAAAGTAGGTGCTGCATCGTCATCGGTTACAGTCACATCCACATCTGAAGCATCTTCACCTGCATAGTCCGCTCCACTGACGGTGTGTTCAACCGTTGCACTACGACTTGTGCCATCATCTACATTATTATCCACTCCCGTCACTGTAACCGTCTGCGCTGTGCTCCAGGTGCTTGTCGAAAAGGTCAATGTTGATTCATCCACCGTCGCTATATCTGTATCGTCACTTTCTACTTCTACTGTTACATTGCCAGTAGGCTGTGAAGTCAGCACCACCGTATAGGTTGCTGTGCGTGTACTGCCTGCCGCTTCCGTCACGGTCAGACTTGTCGGAGCTACCGTCACTCCTTTCGTATCATTATCCGTAATGGTTCCTACGGCCTCTGCATCGGAGATGGTCGCACCAGTAGCCTCACTCAGTTGGACAAGGAACGTCTCATCACCTTCATCCACAGCATCATTCGTCGTGGCAACCGTGAAGGTCTTACTGGCATCACCTATCGCAAAATTCAACGTCTGCTTGCTCGTCTGTGCTGTATAGTCATTCGATTCTGCTGGGTCTGTGCCACTTGCATCATCGGCGGTGTTCCACTTCACAGAGACCGCCGTGCCTGTTGCACCACTGCGGGTTACGGTGAATGTGGCTGCACTGCCTTCGGTGACACTCACATCTGCGATAGAGAAGGTAGGTGCTGCATCGTCATCTGTCACAGTCACATCCACATCTGAAGCATCTTCACCTGCATAATCTGCACCACTGACGGTGTGTTCAACCGTTGCACTACGACTTGTGCCATCATCAAGCTGATTATCCACACCTGTCACTGTAACCGTCTGCGCCGTGCTCCAGGTGCTTGTCGAGAAGGTCAAACGGGACTTATCCACTGTCGCTGCGTCTGTGTCATCACTTGCTACTTCTACTGTTACGTTGCCAGTAGGCTGTGAGGTCAGCACCACTGTGTAGGTCGCCGTGCGTGTACTGCCTGCCGCTTCCGTCACGGTCACACTTGTCGGATCTACTGTCACGCCTTTTGTGTCATTATCCGTGATTGTCCCTACTGCCTCTGCATCGGTGATGGTCGCACCAGTGGCCTCACTCAGTTGCACAAGGAAGGTCTCATCACCTTCATCTACAGCATCATTCGTTGTCTGAACATTAAACGTCTTACTGGCATCGCCTATCGCAAAGTTCAGTGTCTGTTTCGTAGAGACCGCCGTATAGTCATTGGCTTCTGCTGGGTCTGTGCCACTTGCATCATCGGCAGTGTTCCACTTGACAGAGACCGCCGTGCCTGTTGCACCACTTCGTATCACTGTGAACGTGGCTGCACTGCCTTCGGTGACACTCACATCTGCGATAGAGAAGGTAGGTGCTGCATCGTCATCAGTCACAGTCACATCTACATCTGAAGCATCTACACCTGCATAGTCCGCACCACTGACGGTGTGTTCAACCGTTGCACTGCGGCTGGTTCCATCATCAAGCTGATTATCCACACCTGTCACGGTCACTGTTTGTGCTGTGCTCCAGGTGCTTGTCGAAAAAGTCAAACGGGATTCATCCACCGTTGCTGCGTCTGTGTCATCACTTGCTACTTCTACTGTTACATTGCCAGTAGGCTGTGAGGTCAGCACCACTGTGTAGGTTGCTGTGCGTGTGCTGCCTGCCGCTTCCGTCACGGTCACACTTGTAGGATCTACCGTCACACCTTTCGTATCATTATCCGTGATAGTGCCAGTCGCTGTCGCTGTGGAGATGGTCGCACCAGTGGCCTCACTTAGTTGCACAAGGAACGTCTCATCATCTTCATCTACAGCATCATTCGTCGTCTGGACATTAAACGTCTGACTCGTTACACCCACACCAAAGCTCAGTGTCTGTTTCGTAGAGACCGCCGTATAGTCATTGGCTTCTGCCGGATCATCCCCATCACCATCATTGGCAGTGTTCCACTTGACAGAGACCGTCGTGCCTGTCGCACCACTTCGTATCACGGTGAACGTGGCTGCACTGCCTTCGGTAACACTCACATCTGCGATAGAGAAGGTAGGTTCTGCATCGTCATCAGTCACAGTCACATCTACATCTGAAGCATCTACACCTGCATAGTCCGCACCACTGACCGTGTGTTCAACCGTTGCACTGCGACTGGCTCCATCATCTACATTATTATCCACTCCCGTGACTGTAACCGTCTGTGCTGTGCTCCAGGTGCTTGTCGAAAAAGTCAAACGGGACTTATCCACCGTTGCTGCGTCTGTATCATCGCTGGCGACTTCTACTGTTACATTGCCAGTAGGCTGTGAGGTCAGCACCACTGTGTAGGTCGCCGTGCGTGTGGTGCCTGCCGCTTCCGTCACGGTCAGACTCGTCGGAGCTACTGTCACACCTTTTGTGTCATTATCCGTGATTGTCCCTACGGCCTCATCGTCGGTGATTGATGTGCCTGTGCTCGCCTCACTCAGTTGGACAAGGAAGGTCTCATCATCCTCATCCACAGAATCATTCGTTGTCTGAACACTAAACGTTAGACTCGTTATACCCACACCAAAGCTCAGTGTCTGTTTCGTTGTTTGTGCTGTGTAGTCATTGGCCTCTGCTGGATCATCACCGGTTGCATCATTGGCAGTGTTCCATTTGACAGAGACCGTCGTGCCTGTTGCACCACTTCGTGTCACGGTGAATGTGGCTGCACTGCCTTCGGTGACACTTACATCTGCGATAGAGAAGGTAGGTGCTGCATCGTCATCAGTCACAGTCACATCTACATCTGAAGCATCTACACCTGCATAGTCCGCACCACTGACGGTGTGTTCAACCGTTGCACTGCGGCTGGCTCCATCATCAAGCTGATTATCCACACCTGTCACGGTCACTGTTTGTGCTGTGCTCCAGGTGCTTGTCGAAAAAGTCAAACGGGATTCATCCACCGTTGCTGCGTCTGTGTCATCACTTGCTACTTCTACTGTTACATTGCCAGTAGGCTGTGAGGTCAGCACCACTGTGTAGGTTGCTGTGCGTGTGCTGCCTGCCGCTTCCGTCACGGTCACACTTGTAGGATCTACCGTCACACCTTTCGTATCATTATCCGTGATAGTGCCAGTCGCTGTCGCTGTGGAGATGGTCGCACCAGTGGCCTCACTTAGTTGCACAAGGAACGTCTCATCATCTTCATCTACAGCATCATTCGTCGTCTGGACATTAAACGTCTGACTCGTTACACCCACACCAAAGCTCAGTGTCTGTTTCGTAGAGACCGCCGTATAGTCATTGGCTTCTGCCGGATCATCCCCATCACCATCATTGGCAGTGTTCCACTTGACAGAGACCGTCGTGCCTGTCGCACCACTTCGTATCACGGTGAACGTGGCTGCACTGCCTTCGGTAACACTCACATCTGCGATAGAGAAGGTAGGTTCTGCATCGTCATCAGTCACAGTCACATCTACATCTGAAGCATCTACACCTGCATAGTCCGCACCACTGACCGTGTGTTCAACCGTTGCACTGCGACTGGCTCCATCATCTACATTATTATCCACTCCCGTGACTGTAACCGTCTGTGCTGTGCTCCAGGTGCTTGTCGAAAAAGTCAAACGGGACTTATCCACCGTTGCTGCGTCTGTATCATCGCTGGCGACTTCTACTGTTACATTGCCAGTAGGCTGTGAGGTCAGCACCACTGTGTAGGTCGCCGTGCGTGTGGTGCCTGCCGCTTCCGTCACGGTCAGACTCGTCGGAGCTACTGTCACACCTTTTGTGTCATTATCCGTGATTGTCCCTACGGCCTCATCGTCGGTGATTGATGTGCCTGTGCTCGCCTCACTCAGTTGGACAAGGAAGGTCTCATCATCCTCATCCACAGAATCATTCGTTGTCTGAACACTAAACGTTAGACTCGTTATACCCACACCAAAGCTCAGTGTCTGTTTCGTTGTTTGTGCTGTGTAGTCATTGGCCTCTGCTGGATCATCACCGGTTGCATCATTGGCAGTGTTCCATTTGACAGAGACCGTCGTGCCTGTTGCACCACTTCGTGTCACGGTGAATGTGGCTGCACTGCCTTCGGTGACACTTACATCTGCGATAGAGAAGGTAGGTGCTGCATCGTCATCAGTCACAGTCACATCTACATCTGAAGCATCTACACCTGCATAGTCCGCACCACTGACGGTGTGTTCAACCGTTGCACTGCGGCTGGCTCCATCATCAAGCTGATTATCCACACCTGTCACGGTCACTGTCTGCGCCGTGCTCCAATCACTGGTCGAGAAGGTCAATGTTGATTCATCCACCGTTGCTGCATCTGTGTCATCACTTTCTACTGCCACGGTCACGCTGCCAGTAGGCTGCGAAGTCAGCACCACCGTATAAGTCGCTGTGCGTGTGTTGCCTGCTGCCTCCGTCACGGTCAGACTCGTCGGAGCTACTGTCACACCTTTTGTATCATTATCCGTGATTGTCCCTACGGCCTCTGCATCGGTGATTGATGTGCCTGTGCTCGCCTCGCTTAATTGCACAAGGAACGTCTCATCATCCTCATCCACAGAATCATTCGTTGTCTGAACATTAAACGTCTGACTCGTTACACCCACACCAAAGCTCAATGTCTGTTTCGTAGAAACCGCCGTATAGTCATTGGCTTCTGCTGGGTCTGTGCCACTGGCATCATTGGCAGTGTTCCACTTGACAGAGACCGCCGTGCCCGTTGCACCACTTCGTGTCACGGTGAATGTGGCAGCACTGCCTTCTGTAACACTTACATCTGCGATAGAGAAAGTAGGTGCCGCATCATCATCGGTTACAGTCACATCCACATCCGAAGCATCTACAGAAGCATAGTCCGCTCCACTGACGGTGTGTTCAACCGTTGCACTACGACTGGCTCCATCATCTACATTATTATCCACACCTGTCACGGTCACTGTTTGTGCTGTGCTCCATGTGCTTGTCGAGAAGGTCAAACGGGACTTATCCACCGTTGCTGCGTCTGTGTCATCACTGGCGACTTCTACTGTTACATTGCCAGTAGGCTGGCTCGTAAGCACCACCGTATAAGTCGCCGTGCGTGTGTTGCCTGCCGCTTCTGTTACGGTCACACTCGTCGGAGCTACTGTCACACCTTTTGTATCATTATCCGTAATGGTTCCTACGGCCTCTGCATCGGTGATTGATGTGCCTGTGCTCGCCTCACTCAGTTGCACAAGGAAGGTTTCATCATCCTCATCCACAGCATCATTCGTCGTGGCAACCGTGAAGGTCTTAATCGCATCATTCGCACCAAAGCTCAATGTCTGCTTCGTCGTCTGTGCTGTGTAGTCATTCGATTCTGCTGGGTCTGTGCCACTGGCATCATCGGCTGTGTTCCACTTCACGGATGCAACACTGCCAAGAGCACCTGAACGGGTTACGGTGAATGTGGCTACACTGCCTTCGGTGACACTCACATCACCTATTGAAAACGCGGGAGCCGTATCATCATCGGTTACAGTCACATCCACATCTGAAGCATCTTCACCTGCATAGTCCGCTCCACTGACCATGTGTTCAATCGTCGCACTGCGACTGGCTCCATCATCAAGCTGATTATCCACACCTGTCACGGTCACTGTCTGCGCCGTGCTCCAGGTGCTTGTCGAGAAGGTCAAACGGGACTTATCCACCGTCGCTGCGTCTGTATCGTCACTGGCGACTTCTACTGTTACATTGCCCGTAGGTTGCGAAGTCAGCACCACCGTATAAGTTGCCGTGCGCGTGGTGCCCGCTGCCTCCGTCACAGTCACACTTGTAGGTGTTACCGTCACTCCTTTTGTATCGTTATCGGTAATGGTGCCTACGGCCTCTGCATCGGTGATTGATGTGCCTGCGCTGGCCTCACTCAGTTCCACAAGGAACGTCTCATCATCCTCATCCACAGAATCATTCGTTGTCTGAACACTAAACGTTAGACTCGTTATACCCACACCAAAGCTCAATGTCTGCTTCGTTGTTTGTGCTGTGTAGTCATTCGATTCTGCCGGGTCTGTGCCACTTGCATCATTGGCGGTGTTCCATTTGACAGAGACCGCCGTGCCTGTCGCACCATTGCGGGTCACGGTGAATGTGGCTGCACTGCCTTCGGTGACACTTACATCTGCGATAGAGAAGGTAGGTGCTGCATCGTCATCAGTCACAGTCACATCCACATCTGAAGCATCTTCACCTGCATAGTCCGCTCCACTGACCGTGTGTTCAACCGTTGCACTACGACTTGTGCCATCATCTACATTATTATCCACTCCCGTCACTGTAACCGTCTGCGCTGTGCTCCAGGTGCTTGTCGAAAAGGTCAATGTTGATTCATCCACCGTCGCTATATCTGTATCGTCACTTTCTACTTCTACTGTTACATTGCCAGTAGGCTGTGAAGTCAGCACCACCGTATAGGTTGCTGTGCGTGTACTGCCTGCCGCTTCCGTCACGGTCAGACTTGTCGGAGCTACCGTCACTCCTTTCGTATCATTATCCGTAATGGTTCCTACGGCCTCTGCATCGGAGATGGTCGCACCAGTAGCCTCACTCAGTTGGACAAGGAACGTCTCATCACCTTCATCCACAGCATCATTCGTCGTGGCAACCGTGAAGGTCTTACTGGCATCACCTATCGCAAAATTCAACGTCTGCTTGCTCGTCTGTGCTGTATAGTCATTCGATTCTGCTGGGTCTGTGCCACTTGCATCATCGGCAGTGTTCCACTTGACAGAGACCGCCGTGCCTGTTGCACCACTGCGGGTTACGGTGAATGTGGCTGCACTGCCTTCGGTGACACTCACATCTGCGATAGAGAAGGTAGGTGCTGCATCGTCATCTGTCACAGTCACATCCACATCTGAAGCATCTTCACCTGCATAATCTGCACCACTGACGGTGTGTTCAACCGTTGCACTACGACTTGTGCCATCATCAAGCTGATTATCCACACCTGTCACTGTAACCGTCTGCGCCGTGCTCCAGGTGCTTGTCGAGAAGGTCAAACGGGACTTATCCACTGTCGCTGCGTCTGTGTCATCACTTGCTACTTCTACTGTTACGTTGCCAGTAGGCTGTGAGGTCAGCACCACTGTGTAGGTCGCCGTGCGTGTACTGCCTGCCGCTTCCGTCACGGTCACACTTGTCGGATCTACTGTCACGCCTTTTGTGTCATTATCCGTGATTGTCCCTACTGCCTCTGCATCGGTGATGGTCGCACCAGTGGCCTCACTCAGTTGCACAAGGAAGGTCTCATCACCTTCATCTACAGCATCATTCGTCGTGGCAACCGTGAAGGTCTTACTGGCATCACCTATCGCAAAGTTCAACGTCTGCTTCGTTGTCTGTGCTGTATAGTCATTGGCTTCTGCCGGGTCTGTGCCACTGGCATCATTGGCGGTGTTCCACTTCACAGAGACCGTCGTACCTGTCGCACCACTTCGTGTTACGGTGAATGTGGCTGCACTACCTTCGGTGACACTTACATCTGCAATAGAGAAGGTAGGTGCTGCATCATCATCAGTTACGGTGACATCTACATCTGAAGCCTCCACAGATGCATAATCTGCACCACTGACCTCATTTTCAATCGTCGCACTGCGGCTCGTGCCATCATCAAGCTGATTATCTACTCCCGTCACTGTAACCGTCTGCGCTGTGCTCCAGGTGCTTGTCGAGAAGGTCAAACGGGACTTATCCACTGTCGCTGCGTCTGTGTCATCACTTGCTACTTCTACTGTTACGTTGCCCGTAGGTTGTGAAGTTAGCACCACCGTATAGGTTGCTGTGCGTGTGCTGCCTGCCGCTTCCGTCACGGTCAGACTTGTAGGATCTACCGTCACACCTTTCGTATCATTATCCGTGATAGTGCCAGTCGCTGTCGCTGTGGAGATGGTCGCACCAGTGGCCTCACTCAGTTCCACAAGGAACGTCTCATCATCCTCGTCCACAGAATCATTCGTTGTCTGAACATTAAACGTCTTACTGGCATCGCCTATCGCAAAGTTCAGTGTCTGTTTCGTAGAGACCGCCGTATAGTCATTGGCTTCTGCTGGGTCTGTGCCACTTGCATCATCGGCAGTGTTCCACTTGACAGAGACCGCCGTGCCTGTTGCACCACTTCGTATCACTGTGAACGTGGCTGCACTGCCTTCGGTGACACTCACATCTGCGATAGAGAAGGTAGGTGCTGCATCGTCATCAGTCACAGTCACATCTACATCTGAAGCATCTACACCTGCATAGTCCGCACCACTGACGGTGTGTTCAACCGTTGCACTGCGGCTGGTTCCATCATCAAGCTGATTATCCACACCTGTCACGGTCACTGTTTGTGCTGTGCTCCAGGTGCTTGTCGAAAAAGTCAAACGGGATTCATCCACCGTTGCTGCGTCTGTGTCATCACTTGCTACTTCTACTGTTACATTGCCAGTAGGCTGTGAGGTCAGCACCACTGTGTAGGTTGCTGTGCGTGTGCTGCCTGCCGCTTCCGTCACGGTCACACTTGTAGGATCTACCGTCACACCTTTCGTATCATTATCCGTGATAGTGCCAGTCGCTGTCGCTGTGGAGATGGTCGCACCAGTGGCCTCACTTAGTTGCACAAGGAACGTCTCATCATCTTCATCTACAGCATCATTCGTCGTCTGGACATTAAACGTCTGACTCGTTACACCCACACCAAAGCTCAGTGTCTGTTTCGTAGAGACCGCCGTATAGTCATTGGCTTCTGCCGGATCATCCCCATCACCATCATTGGCAGTGTTCCACTTGACAGAGACCGTCGTGCCTGTCGCACCACTTCGTATCACGGTGAACGTGGCTGCACTGCCTTCGGTAACACTCACATCTGCGATAGAGAAGGTAGGTTCTGCATCGTCATCAGTCACAGTCACATCTACATCTGAAGCATCTACACCTGCATAGTCCGCACCACTGACCGTGTGTTCAACCGTTGCACTGCGACTGGCTCCATCATCTACATTATTATCCACTCCCGTGACTGTAACCGTCTGTGCTGTGCTCCAGGTGCTTGTCGAAAAAGTCAAACGGGACTTATCCACCGTTGCTGCGTCTGTATCATCGCTGGCGACTTCTACTGTTACATTGCCAGTAGGCTGTGAGGTCAGCACCACTGTGTAGGTCGCCGTGCGTGTGGTGCCTGCCGCTTCCGTCACGGTCAGACTCGTCGGAGCTACTGTCACACCTTTTGTGTCATTATCCGTGATTGTCCCTACGGCCTCATCGTCGGTGATTGATGTGCCTGTGCTCGCCTCACTCAGTTGGACAAGGAAGGTCTCATCATCCTCATCCACAGAATCATTCGTTGTCTGAACACTAAACGTTAGACTCGTTATACCCACACCAAAGCTCAGTGTCTGTTTCGTTGTTTGTGCTGTGTAGTCATTGGCCTCTGCTGGATCATCACCGGTTGCATCATTGGCAGTGTTCCATTTGACAGAGACCGTCGTGCCTGTTGCACCACTTCGTGTCACGGTGAATGTGGCTGCACTGCCTTCGGTGACACTTACATCTGCGATAGAGAAGGTAGGTGCTGCATCGTCATCAGTCACAGTCACATCTACATCTGAAGCATCTACACCTGCATAGTCCGCACCACTGACGGTGTGTTCAACCGTTGCACTGCGGCTGGTTCCATCATCAAGCTGATTATCCACACCTGTCACGGTCACTGTTTGTGCTGTGCTCCAGGTGCTTGTCGAAAAAGTCAAACGGGATTCATCCACCGTTGCTGCGTCTGTGTCATCACTTGCTACTTCTACTGTTACATTGCCAGTAGGCTGTGAGGTCAGCACCACTGTGTAGGTCGCCGTGCGTGTACTGCCTGCCGCTTCCGTCACGGTCACACTTGTCGGATCTACTGTCACGCCTTTTGTGTCATTATCCGTGATTGTCCCTACTGCCTCTGCATCGGTGATGGTCGCACCAGTGGCCTCACTCAGTTGCACAAGGAAGGTCTCATCACCTTCATCTACAGCATCATTCGTCGTGGCAACCGTGAAGGTCTTACTGGCATCACCTATCGCAAAGTTCAACGTCTGCTTCGTTGTCTGTGCTGTATAGTCATTGGCTTCTGCCGGGTCTGTGCCACTGGCATCATTGGCGGTGTTCCACTTCACAGAGACCGTCGTACCTGTCGCACCACTTCGTGTTACGGTGAATGTGGCTGCACTACCTTCGGTGACACTTACATCTGCAATAGAGAAGGAAGGTGCTGCATCATCATCAGTTACGGTGACATCTACATCTGAAGCCTCCACAGATGCATAATCTGCACCACTGACCTCATTTTCAATCGTCGCACTGCGACTGGCTCCATCATCTACATTATTATCTACTCCTGTCACGGTCACTGTTTGCGCTGTGCTCCAGGTGCTTGTCGAAAAAGTCAAACGGGACTTATCCACCGTCGCTGCGTCTGTATCGTCACTGGCGACTTCTACTGTTACATTGCCCGTAGGTTGCGAAGTCAGCACCACCGTATAAGTTGCCGTGCGTGTACTGCCTGCCGCTTCCGTCACGGTCAGACTCGTCGGAGCTACTGTCACACCTTTTGTGTCATTATCCGTGATTGTCCCTACGGCCTCATCGTCGGTGATTGATGTGCCTGCGCTGGCCTCACTCAGTTGGACAAGGAAGGTCTCATCATCCTCATCCACAGAATCATTCGTTGTCTGAACACTAAACGTTAGACTCGTTATACCCACACCAAAGCTCAGTGTCTGTTTCGTTGTTTGTGCTGTGTAGTCATTCGATTCTGCTGGATCATCACCGTCTGCATCATTGGCGGTGTTCCATTTGACAGAGACCGTCGTGCCTGTCGCACCACTTCGTGTCACGGTGAACGTGGCTACACTGCCTTCGGTGACACTTACATCTGCAATAGAGAAGGTAGGTGCTGCATCGTCATCAGTCACAGTCACATCCACATCTGAAGCATCTTCACCTGCATAGTCCGCACCACTGACGGTGTGTTCAACCGTTGCACTACGACTTGTGCCATCATCAAGCTGATTATCCACACCTGTCACTGTAACCGTCTGTGCTGTGCTCCAGGTGCTTGTCGAAAAGGTCAAACGGGACTTATCCACTGTCGCTGCGTCTGTGTCATCGCTGGCGACTTCTACTGTTACGTTGCCCGTAGGTTGTGAAGTTAGCACCACCGTATAGGTCGCCGTGCGTGTGGTGCCTGCCGCTTCCGTCACGGTCAGACTCGTCGGAGCTACCGTCACGCCTTTTGTGTCATTATCCGTGATTGTCCCTACGGCCTCATCGTCGGTGATTGATGTGCCTGCGCTGGCCTCACTCAGTTGGACAAGGAAGGTCTCATCATCCTCATCCACAGAATCATTCGTTGTCTGAACACTAAACGTTAGACTCGTTATACCCACACCAAAGCTCAGTGTCTGTTTCGTTGTTTGTGCTGTGTAGTCATTGGCCTCTGCTGGATCATCACCGGTTGCATCATTGGCGGTGTTCCATTTGACAGAGACCGTCGTGCCTGTCGCACCACTTCGTATCACGGTGAACGTGGCTGTACTGCCTTCGGTGACACTTACATCTGCGATAGAGAAGGAAGGTGCCGCATCATCATCGGTTACAGTCACATCTACATCTGGAGCATCTTCACCTGCATAGTCCGCTCCACTGACCGTGTGTTCAACCGTTGCACTGCGGCTTGTGCCGTCATCTACATTATTATCCACTCCCGTCACGGTCACTGTCTGCGCCGTGCTCCAATCACTGGTCGAAAAGGTCAATGTTGATTCATCCACCGTCGCTGCGTCTGTGTCATCACTTTCTACTTCTACTGTTACATTGCCAGTAGGCTGTGAAGTCAGCACCACCGTATAAGTCGCCGTGCGTGTACTGCCTGCCGCTTCTGTCACGGTCAGACTCGTCGGAGCTACTGTCACACCTTTTGTGTCATTATCCGTGATAGTGCCAGTCGCTGTCGCTGTGGAGATGGTCGCACCAGTGGCCTCACTTAGTTGGACAAGGAACGTCTCATCATCCTCGTCCACAGAATCATTCGTTGTCTGAACATTAAACGTCTTACTGGCATCGCCTATCGCAAAGTTCAGTGTCTGTTTCGTAGAGACCGCCGTATAGTCATTGGCTTCTGCCGGGTCTGTGCCACTTGCATCATTGGCGGTGTTCCACTTCACAGAGACCGTCGTACCTGTCGCACCACTTCGTGTTACGGTGAATGTGGCTGCACTGCCTTCGGTAACACTCACATCTGCAATAGAGAAGGTAGGTGCTGCATCGTCATCAGTCACAGTCACATCCACATCTGAAGCATCTTCACCTGCATAGTCCGCTCCACTGACCGCGTGTTCAACCGTTGCACTACGACTGGCTCCATCATCTACATTATTATCTACTCCTGTCACTGTAACCGTCTGCGCTGTGCTCCAGGTGCTTGTCGAGAAGGTCAAACGGGACTTATCCACTGTCGCTGCGTCTGTGTCATCACTTGCTACTTCTACTGTTACGTTGCCCGTAGGTTGTGAAGTTAGCACCACCGTATAGGTTGCTGTGCGTGTGCTGCCTGCCGCTTCCGTCACGGTCAGACTTGTAGGATCTACCGTCACACCTTTCGTATCATTATCCGTGATTGTCCCTACGGCCTCATCGTCGGTGATTGATGTGCCTGCGCTGGCCTCACTCAGTTGGACAAGGAAGGTCTCATCACCTTCATCTACAGAATCATTTGTTGTCTGAACATTAAACGTCAGACTCGTTACACCCACACCAAAGCTCAGTGTCTGTTTCGTAGAGACTGCCGTATAGTCATTGGCTTCTGCCGGATCATCACCGTCTGCATCATTGGCGGTGTTCCATTTGACAGAGACCGTCGTGCCTGTCGCACCTGAACGGGTCACGGTGAACGTGGCTGCACTGCCTTCGGTGACACTTACATCTGCGATAGAGAAGGAAGGTGCCGCATCATCATCGGTTACAGTCACATCTACATCTGAAGCATCTTCACCTGCATAGTCCGCTCCACTGACGGTGTGTTCAACCGTTGCACTGCGGCTTGTGCCGTCATCTACATTATTATCCACTCCCGTCACGGTCACTGTCTGCGCCGTGCTCCAATCACTGGTCGAAAAGGTCAATGTTGATTCATCCACCGTCGCTGCGTCTGTGTCATCACTTTCTACTTCTACTGTTACATTGCCAGTAGGCTGTGAAGTCAGCACCACTGTATAAGTTGCCGTGTGTGTGGTGCCTGCCGCTTCCGTCACGGTCAGACTTGTAGGCGCTACTGTCACGCCTTTCGTATCGTCATCCGTAATGGTCACTTCAACCGAGTTGGGGCTTCCCGGCTGAAACTGCGATGGAAGTGTCCCCAGTCCCACCGAGAACGTCTCATTGATTTCATCTATAGCATCATTAGTAATGGAGATGGTTCCGGTGCCCGATGCCTGTGCGCGCGCAATCGTAATATTAATATTAGCGAGCGAACCGAAATCGCCAGACTCCGCCGTGCCCGCCGTGAGCGTCACCGGGATCGTCACCGGGATCGTCCCCACCGTATCTGCCAGGGCCCTGGTGAGTGTCGCCGTCACCGTGACGCTCGACCCTTCGGGAACCGGGTTCGGATTGGCGGAAAGGCTAACCCCACGGTCATTGTCCGTGATTGTTATTAAAAGCGGGGGAAAGACCCTGTAGTTTGGGGGGTGGGTTGGGGAGGGGCGGATAAACGTTCCCAAGAGCTCTACGGTCTGGTCTCCCACGAGGTCATTGTCGAGTATGGTCACCGTGAATTCTTGGGGGTAGTCTCCAGAAAAATCGGGTGGGGGATTTTCATTATGAGTGACGGTGAATGATGACGGTGAGACCGTTGCCAAGTTCTCATTGCGGGATTCCAGGGTGTAAATTAATGAGGTCTCAAAACTAGCCGGGCCCAGACGGAAGCTTTCATTTTGTATGGAAGCTTCGGGATAGGTTCTCCACTCCCATAGGTCGTTATCCCAAATTTGCACTCTAACTGTATGTGTGAAGTCGTCGTATCCGCCGCCCGCCGCCGTGTACGTAAAACTTTTCCACGGAAAGCCACGGAAAACGTCGTCGTCTACGGGCGTAATGGTGACCGTCTGGGCTGTATTCCAGTTTTGCGTCGTGAAGGTGAGCATCTCCGGAGACGCGGTGAGAAAATTCTCGTCGTCCACCGTCACGGTAACGGTGACATCGTCGGTCGGCTCGGACGTTAGCCACACTGTATGAGGGCGGGAGAGGCTCTCACCGACAAAGGTAGCGGAGTCATTCACCATCATACCGGCATGATCGTCATCGGTAATGGTGCCTACTGCCTCTGCATCGGAGATGGTCGCACCGCTGGCCTCACTCAGTTGCACAAGGAAGGTTTCATTATTCTCATCCACAGCATCATCAGTCGTGGCAACCGTGAAGGTCTTACTGGCATCGCCTATCGCAAAGTTCAACGTCTGCTTCGTTGTTTGTGCTGTGTAGTCATTGGCCTCTGCTGGGTCTGTGCCACTGGCATCATTGGCGGTGTTCCATTTGACAGAGACCGTCGTGCCTGTTGCACCATTGCGGGTTACGGTGAATGTGGCTACACTGCCTTCGGCGACATTTACATCTGCGATAGAGAAGGTAGGTGCTGCATCATCATCGGTTACAGTCACATCTACATCTGAAGCATCTTCACCTGCATAATCTGCACCACTGACCGTGTGTTCAACCGTTGCACTACGACTTGTGCCATCATCAAGCTGATTATCCACTCCCGTCACTGTAACCGTCTGCGCCGTGCTCCAGGTGCTTGTCGAAAAGGTCAAACGGGACTTATCCACTGTCGCTGCGTCTGTGTCATCGCTGGCGACTTCTACTGTTACATTGCCAGTAGGCTGCGAAGTCAGCACCACCGTATAAGTCGCTGTGCGTGTGCTGCCTGCTGCCTCCGTCACGGTCACACTTGTCGGCTCTACTGTCACGCCTTTTGTGTCATTATCCGTAATGGTGCCAGTCGCTGTCGCTGTGGTGATGGTCGCACCAGTGGCCTCACTCAGTTGCACAAGGAACGTCTCATCATCCTCATCCACAGCATCATCAGTCGTGGCAACCGTGAAGGTCTTACTGGCATCGCCTATCGCAAAGTTCAACGTCTGCTTCGTTGTTTGTGCCGTATAGTCATTGGCTTCTGCTGGATCATCACCGTCTGCATCATTGGCTGTGTTCCATTTGACAGAGACCGTCGTGCCTGTTGCACCACTTCGTGTTACGGTGAATGTGGCTACACTGCCTTCGGCGACATTTACATCTGCGATAGAGAAGGATTGCGCTTTTGCGGGTATTGAGCCGAAGGCTATGAAAATCAGAAATACGAAAAAAGAAAGGATAATTTTGCACCCGTTGGCTTCTCGTGAAGCTGTTCGGGTCGTGCCAACGACGCTCTTTGGGCATTCACCCTGAGCAAAGCACGTCTGCTTATCCGGTTTGGGTGGGCGGTGTTTTTCCCAGTTCGAGCGGATTATGGGGGGGGGGGGTAAACATTTGTTTTTAATAGGCTTATTTAAAGTAATTTTCATTGGACACAGAACAGTCAAAATTATTGACTTCCAAATAGATCCCGAAAGTGGTATAATACCACATTGAGCAGGGCGACCATTTCCATACCGCTGCGTCTGGGAACCATGCTGATAAACGGGTATCGAAACACCCGTGTAGGATCGGTTTTTACTGCTTGAGTGTCTGTAAAGGAATATAGAGATACCTACTGACGCATGCAAGTTTCTTTTATTTATAAATTTCACACGGGATTACATGCTGATAAGGTACCCACCAAAACAACAAGTATAGGCAATCTATACTTGCTTTTGACACACTCTGTTATCCAAAAAAATTTCTTCTGCGCTCCTATAATAAATGTGCCATGAACAAATCTCACTGGATTATTTCCCCGTCTGTCGATTTGTGCTGTATTTCGCTCGGATGGCTGGTCTTTTTTGCCGCTCCTTATCTGCTCTCTGACTACAGTGAGACCTTCCGCCTCATTGCGGTCACGTCATTTGTAGCCCACCGGTATTTCACTTTTCCCCTCGTTTATCTCGATCGCATTGAATTTGAACGTCGGCGGTTGATTTATCTCATTACCCCGGTGCTGTGTCTGGGGTTCGTCGCTCTGTGTTATTATTTTCGGGTTGAAGAGCCCGAGATGTTCGCGTTCTGGTATCTTTTTAATTATTTCCATTTTGTCCGCCAAAAGTACGGCATTTTGCGGATTTATTCCGGGAAGGGACAATGGGGGCACAAACAACTCGATGCCTGGACTTCGTACCTCTGGGGCATTGCGGGGTTTGGGTATCTGTTTGCTTTTCAGGCCGATGTTGAAGGCCGCGTTATGCATTATTTGCATACGCTCATCGGCACGCCGCTTCCCTCTGTGGGGGCGCAGGGGATATATGTCGCGGCTATCGCTGTTACTATTGCGTGGCTTATTTACGAGTTTCGGGGCGCGCAGATCAACTGGCCGAAATTGCTTTTTTTTGTTTCGGTCGCGTTCATGTATGGCGTTGTGCCCATTTTGTCGTCAGAAGCGCTTTTTATTGCGACCAGCTTTAGCCATGCGGCGGAATATATCGCCCTTGTTGCGCTTACGGTTCACAATAAGGCAAAACTCGATGCGTTTGCGTCGCCTGTGCTGACGCGAGCGGGAAAGCGTATTGTTCCCTATACTGCGGGTTTTATTGTTGTGGTCAGCGGCTTGTTATACGGTCTCAAGTTTCTTTCTCTTCCGTTTTTTCTCGTTTTTACGTATGGCACGTCGTTTATGCACTTTATCTACGATGGCATGATCTGGAAGTTGCGTCGTCCCCGCGTTGCGCGGGAAGTTGGCGCGGCGATGAGCGATGGACGATGAGCGATGGATGATGCGCAGAAACGCCATTTGAAGGATATCGACCGCGCGGTTGTCTGGCATCCGTTTACGCAGATGCGAGATTATGCGGATGAGGATCCTGTTATTATTTCGCACGGCGATGGTGTTTATCTCGTAGATATTGACGGCAATCGCTATCTGGATGGCTTTTCGTCTGTGTGGTGCAATGTGCATGGGCATCGCGTTGCGGAAATTGACGGTGCTATTCGCGCGCAACTCGACCGCGTGGCGCACAGTACGCTGTTGGGGTTGTCCAATGTTCCGGCTGTTCAACTTGCGGAGAAGCTGGTGCAGATCGCGCCGGGAGGTCTCAGTCGGGTTTTTTTTTCGGATAGCGGTGCGACTGCGGTTGAAGTTGCGGTCAAGATGGCGTTTCAATACTGGCAGCAGCGGGCGCATCCGCGTCGAGAGAAGGACTCTTTTTTGCATCTGACGGAGAGCTATCACGGCGATACGATTGGCTCGGTGAGCGTGGGGGGGATCGCGCATTTTCACAGTGTGTATCGCCCTTTGCTGTTTTCTTCTGTTGCCGCGCCTGTTCCGCATCCCTACCGGTGTGAGTACTGCAATGGGGCGTGTGATAGGACGTGTTTTGATACCCTGGAGAAGATTATTGCCGTACACGCGGATCGCCTCGCGGCTTTTATCGTGGAGCCGCTCGTGCAGGGCGCGGGCGGCATGCTTATGCATCCGCCGGGTTTTCTCAAATATGCGGCTGAGTTGTGCGAGAGATACGATGTGCTTCTGATTGTGGATGAGGTCGCTACGGGTTTTGGCCGCACCGGGAAGATGTTTGCCTGTGAACACGAAGATGTCGCGCCGGATTTGCTCTGTCTGGGCAAGGGGCTTACCGGGGGGTATCTTCCGGTGGCGGCTACGCTGGCGACGGATGAGATTTACGATGCGTTTTTGGGCGATTATGCGGAGATGAAGACGTTTTTTCACGGGCATACGTACACGGGCAATCCGCTCGGTTGTGCGGCTGCGCTTGCGACGATAGAAAAATTTGAGACAGATCGCACGCTGGAGAAATTGGAATATAAGATCGCGTATCTGGCGGAGCAGTTGCAGCGGTTCAGGGATTTTGCACATGTGGGGGATGTTCGTCAGCGGGGTTTTATTGTGGCGATTGAACTGGTTTTGGACCGGGCAAATAAAACGCCGTATCCGTTTGAGGACCGCACGGGTCATCGGGTGTGCGATGTTGCCCGGGAAAATGGGCTTCTCATTCGCCCACTGGTCAATACGATTGTTCTTATGCCTCCTTATGCTGTTTCCAAAGGCGAGATAGATCAGATGATAGATATTGTTTGTGATGCGATTCGGGTTGTTACAGAAGGGGATGAGCGGTGACGCGGGGGATTTTTGTGACGGGTACGGATACGGAGATCGGCAAGACGGCTATTACTGCCGGGTTGGCTGCGGTGCTGAAAAAACGGGGGATCGATGCAGGGGTTATGAAGCCGATTTCTGCGGGTGGTCGCGCGGATGCAAAATTATTGAGACGGGCTGCGCGGTCGAACGAGTCTCTGGATACGATTAATCCGATTTATCTGCGCGATCCGCTTTCGCCGAATATTGCGGCTGCGCGGGAAGAGAGGGTGCTCGATCTGGCACCTGTTTTTGACGCTTTTAATCATCTGTCAAAAATTCACGATTGTGTTTTGGTCGAGGGCGTAGGGGGGCTTCTGGTGCCGGTTGCGGATGATTTTCTGGTGGCAGATCTCGCTGCGCGTTTCGATTTGCCGCTTCTTATTGTGGCTCGCGCAGCCCTCGGTACGATTAATCATACGTTGCTTACGATTGAGGCGGCGCAGGCACGCGGTCTTCAGGTTAATAGTGTGATATATAATACGCTGTCGCCGGGGGGACCAGATGTGTCGGCGCAGATGAGTCCAGGGGTTGTGACGCGCATTTCCGGGGTTCCGTCGGCGGGTACTGTCCCTTATGATCCGGATGTCGATGTGGATGCGATTTGTCCGGGTGGGATGGTGGATTTGGTTGAGGCGCATGTTGATGTGGATTTGATTTTGGGGTGATTGTGACGACTTTATATACGACGTCATTCAAGGGTATTGGGCAGGTTACTGTGCGGGAGTTGCGGTTTTGTTTTGGGGATCGCCTTTCCAATGTGCGGACAGACCGCGTGCGGGATTACGATTTGGTGCAGTTTAACTATCGGGGAGATCCGCTCGCGTTGCGCCAACTTGGGACTGTGGAGGATGTTTTTTTCAATCTTGCGGATGTGCCGTTGAGCGGTGAACGCGAGGATCTCAATACGATAGGTGAGATACCCGATCTGATTCCGGCACTCAATGTACACAGGCAGTTCAATGGGTTGCCCAGAGGGCGCACAAGATATCGCGTTATTGTTCAGGCGTCCATGCAGGGCTGGCAATCTTACCGTCGCAACCAGATGCAGGGGGCTGTTGAACGGGCTGTGTATCGCCGCTTTCCCAAATGGCGTCTTGTGCCCGATGATGCCCATGTGGAATTGTGGTTGCAACAGACCGGCAGGCAGGTGCGCCTGGGGTTGCGGCTTACGGATCGCACGATGCGCCATCGCACTTATAAGACGGCTAACCGCCCCGCGTCGTTGCGTCCGACTATTGCGCGGGCACTGGTACAGCTTACCCGTCCGGAAGATGGCGATGTTTTTCTGGATCCGATGTGCGGTGCGGGTACGGTTATGATTGAGCGCGCGCTTGCGGGTCGCTATGCTCTAATTCAGGGCGGGGATATTGACGAGCAAGCTGTTGCAGATGCGCTGGAGAATTTTGGCAGTCGCCACAAACCTCGCGATGTTTATCACTGGGATGCGCGTCAATTGCCTCTGCCCGATCAATCGGTTGACAAGGTTGCGACCAATCCGCCCTGGGGCCGCCAGGTTGGGTCTGTTTTTGAACTTCGCGCGCTCTATGAATCTGCTTTTGCGGAGATTGACCGGGTTTTGCGCCCTAACGGTATTGTTGCGATTCTTTCGAGTGAGTGGGAGGCGGTCAAGAGTGCGATGGCGCAGACCAATTTGACGCCGATTGAACAGATTAAAGATATCGCGGTGCTGGGCCGGCGCGCCGATATTTTTGTCGCGCAGAAGTTTATGGTCTGACATTTTACCTACAGGAGGTCAAAGTCATGAATATATCTGAAGATATTGGGACCAGATTGCTTTTTGAAAATGATCGCGTGCGCGTTTGGGATCTCGCGCTTGCCCCGGGCGAGAGTACGGGTATGCATCGGCACGAGAATGACTATTTGTACGTGGTTATCGGCGGGGGGAAACTCCAGGGTGTCTCATCAGATGGCGTTAAACGCGAAGCCCGCGATATGGCGGATGGGCAGGTGCAATGGCGAGATGTCGATGGCGAAGATGTTCACGAGGCCATCAATGTGGGGGATGGTCCCTGGCGGAATATTATTGTTGAGTTGAAGGGATAGGGGTCAGGTGGGCCGATTTCAATTGATGGAGACAACCAGGGTCAAGTTTTCTTTTCGAAGCATGTCCTGTAAGGCAAGCTGCACCCAATGACGTATGCAGCAAGTCCAACTTGCCGCGAGATATTTTGAAATGCGGTTGACAATATCGCCTCGTTGCGACACTTTTTGTTTTTGGGTATAATTAAAATTATATGGGATTTGCATTCAGTCGTTAGAAGCAATAATGAATACCAAAGGGGCGAAAAACATGCACAAAATTGATCTTACAGAGGCGGAAAACTGTCTTGCAGCATTGGTCAAAGAAGCGGCCAATGGAGAGAAAGTGGTTATTACGCAAGAAGATGGTTCGGCCTTTCAACTCGTTCCTATGGAAAACGCATCGGATTCGTCAGAATTTGATCAAGGTAAGCTCTTTAATCCCGAAGGCTTGTGGGATCAGATGGATCCAATAACCGCTCGAGACATAGCCGAAGCCCGAAAAGAAATGTGGCATAAGTTTGATCAAAAGGATTAGGCATAATGTCTCTGGTTGTAGATACGCATTCATTCATCTGGTTCTTAGCACGATCGTCAGACCTCTCATCTGTTGCGCGTCAGGCTATTCGAGAGGCTATTAAATCGGGGCATCCAGTCTATGTGTCATCAGTAACAATTGTCGAGGTTATATACTTGACTGAGAAAAATCGATTGCCTCGACAGAATTTGATTGATTTGAAAGCTACATTGCACCGATCCGATTCGGGATTCAAAGTTGCCCCTTTTGATCTTGCGATTGCAGAACAGTTGGAAAATATCCCACGTGATCAAATACCCGATATGCCAGATCGTATGATTGCGGCAACAGCACAGCACCTCTGCTTACCACTTGTCACGACCGATTATCGAATCCAGCAATCAGACGTTGAAACCATTTGGTGAGATTCCCAAGTATAGGAGAAAGTCAGAAAATTTGTAACCATTAGTTGAATGCCTGGACAACTCCGCGTGAGGTGACCAATTATGGATACGAAAAAGACGTTTGATGCGGTTAAAATTGTGCGCCGGATTCGAGACGCGCACTATGAGCAACTCAAGGATAGAACGGTAAAAGAGCAATTGGCATTCTACCAAAGCAAGTCTCATGCATTGCGTAACGAATTAAAAAAGAAATTGCATTATGACGGCGAATGATCCCAAGACAACACGATGCGTATGAGAAAAAATAAAGAGAGATGTTTTGAAATGTGAAGAATACAGGCGTTGGTCCATCGCACCAATTCATTCTATGCCGCGCTCCCAATATTGGGAGCGCGGTATTTTTTTATTGCTGACGACGCTGGTCAAACCCACGCCACATCCGCGGGGAACGGGCCGAGGGATGCAAAACATCAAAATGTCCGCGTTTGTCTTCCTGGGTACGTTCTGATGAGACGTTAAACCTATTCCAGGAGACAAGAAAAGGATATTTTTGTTCTTTATGTCGCTAATATAAATATTTTTTACAGAATTTTTCTCATAATATCCTGTTGTAAATTTTTTAAAAAAGAAATATATTTTTGACGAATCGCATTTAAGCAGTCTCGCCGTAAAAATTTCTTCAAGGAGCTTCAACATGAAAATCGATCCCGATTGCCTTCGCAAACTACGCCAGCAGAAAGGACTGTCACGGCCGCAACTTGCTGAACGGGCTAAAATCACCGCACGCACCATCCAACGTTTAGAAAATGAACCACAGCGAACTCAAAAATCCCAGGAACACACACTGAACGGCTTATCTAAGGCACTCAATGTCGAACCTGGTGTACTCACTGGCGATTTGCCACTTCCCGAGTCCGATGATACGCTCATCGACAATCTTGATCGCGTCCAGATGGGTGCGCAGGTCGCACCAAAGACCCGACTCGCATACGACCTCATCAAACGCCGATATGGTGTCAATGCCACCGAGATCATTAACATGGCACCGCTCTTCTTCACGCTTCTGGCCGAGGGCAGTCTCGCTTGGCGACGCGAGAAATTGGAAGAGGCGAAGGAAGCATACCAGCATTTGCTGGAGATTGACGGGTTCTGGGGTGGAGGCTTAAGTGGTGTTCAGTCATACATGGATGAGGAGATTGGGATAGCAGAAGATTCTATCGATGAAGACGATCTGTTCGGCGACCAGTTCAATACCCCCAGTTTGATAGATAGTTTCTTTGATCCCTCCGCAGATAACCCATTTGCCCAATATTTGCGAAAGTTGGCAGATAAACTCGCCATCCCCGAAGTCGTAGATGTGGACGAATATCTCAATTTCAGATCGCAGTACAAGTTTCCCGATTACGAGGTCGGCCGCAAAGAACTAGACTATATTTCCAATGGTTCTTCCAAAGCCAGAAGGACTCTTGAAACGGGCTGTGCGCGAATATCCGAAATTCCCGAGAAACTGATGGCGGAAGACGCTCAAGAGGAGCGTACGAAGTGGCTTGAAGAAAGGCTACCGGAAATCTTCAAGGAAATTCCGGAGAAAGAGAATGTAGTGGCAAAGTTTATAGCCACGTCGCCGCAAGGCGATAAGATAAGGGATATTTTAGTTAAGGCGAATTCTCAAAAGACCAATTCCGAAACTGAAAAGGAAGGAGACGACGAATGACCAACATCACTTATAGCCAGCACGCCAGAACGCGCATGCAGCAACGGGGTATTCGCAAAGCGGATATACCGATCATTCTCGCGTGTGGAACGCAGATTGACGACGAGACCTATTTTATGCGTAACCGGGATGCCGCCCGCGAGATCGAGACCCGCAAGCGAGAGATACAAGCACTGAGCCGGCTTGTGAATCGCAAGGTCGTGATACGCGACGGGCGCGTCATTACCGCCTATCCCTCAGACCCTGCAGATCAAAAACGCACACTACGTCGCGGCCGGCAAAAGGGATTGGTGAAATGACAGTGGAATCTCGCAGAAATTTGATTGATTAGACACATCTAAAATTTCACGCCATTGTTAGGAGACTATAATGAGCAGAGAAGCTCTTAAAGAATACGGGAAGGCAACTAAACGTCAACAAACTCGAAATGATGCACGCACTATCCGAACCAAAGTAGAGGATGCAAAGCGGAATCTATTCCGCGCAGGTGTAAGGTGGCCGTTTGAGCTTATGCAAAATGCCCACGACGCCGGGCCGCGTGACGGTGACAAACGCATAAAAATTAGTTTTACCTTCAAAGACAATAATTTCCTCGTTTCCCATACGGGAAAGCCCTTTACAACCGAAGATCTGGCTGCGCTGTTGTCCGGAGGTTCCAGTAAAGATTTTGACGATGAGAAGACAACGGGACGCTTCGGCACGGGGTTTCTAGTAACACATGCGCTATCAACGCATGTCGATGTGCATGGAGTAATCGAGATAGAGAAAAGCTACGAAAAGTTCCATATAGAACTTGACCGCGATGGAGACGAAGATGCAATTGCGAAAAACATAGAACAGGCTGATGAGGCAATTGGTAAGGCACTGCCTTTGCCAGAGTCCTGTATAGCTAAAAACCCTACAGCGTCATTTATCTATTATGATGCTGATTGTGAAGTTGCAAAACGGGGACTGGACCGTTTGGAAGAGGTGCTTCCATATCTCTATGTAACCTGTGAAAAACTTGGCCAAGTTCGCATTGAGCGTCCGAATAAGACTACACTTTTTAAGCCAGCGATTACGAATGAGAAAATGATAGATGGCTTTGTACTCAAACTAACTGAGGTTACGATTTCTCAAGATGAAACTACTCGACAACTTACGGCACTCCGCATAGGCAGCCAGAATGCCCAGTCAGCTTTGCTCGTTGTCTTGGAGAATTGTGATAGCAATCGGTATAGGGTGGTATTGCCCGCGGATGACTTTCCAAGAATTTTTGTTAAGTTTCCCATTGTTGAAACTAACTTTTTGCCTTTCAACGTTGTACTGGATGGCAGTTTTGATCCAAAACAGGAGCGCGACGTTATTGCGATGACTCCGAATGACCGTGACTTGATCTCTACCGCAATGGAGGCGTTTCCTACACTTATACAGTACGCTGTGAAATCACAGTGGCACGATGCCCATAAACTTGCTCACCTTGCCATTCCTAAGCGAGCGTTAAGCGGAGAAAGCGAAGAACTGAAATGGTGGAAGAAAGTTCTTTTGGAAATTGGGAAAGCAACTGCTGCCAAACCAATTATAGATACTAAAGGAGGTTTATTACCAGCCCTACAAGACGATGGTAAAAATATCACATTTTTAGTTCCGGCAACAGACTCGGAAGGGCAAAATCCGGTTGATTACGATGCCATCCATCAGCTTGCCTCTCGAGTCACAAACCTTTATTTCCCTGACAAGGCGTTCGCTCGAGATTGGGGACAGATAGCCTGTCAATGGGACGAGATAGGTTTGCCAGTCGCACGGCTGGGTCTCACAGAGTTGACAGACTGGGTCAAGGAAAAGGATCAGGATATTACAGACCTGCCCATTAGCGGAGACCCTTTCAAGTGGCTTGCCGATTTGTTCCTTTTGGTTGCTGATCTTCCGGAAAGTGTTAATGAAAGGCCCTTGATTGCAAGCCTTGTGCCCAACCAGCATTCCCAATTGCGCAGTCTGCGTGATCTCAGAATTGATGAAGATATTCCGGAGGAGATTAAGGTTATTGCCGCTGCTATAAGCATAGACCTCCGTTCAAAACTTTTGCATCAAGACATTGTTGAAGCTTTAAACCAACCTGGTTACGAGCTTGCAAAAGCTTTTATATATAAACAACTTAGCGAGCCTTATACCGAAACAGAAGCGGTAAATAATATACTTGACGAATTAGATGAGTGCTTGCCGAATCGCAGCGAGTTTGACAAGGAAACCGATTTGCCTGCTCTACGTGCATCTGCGCGTCTGGCAATATATTTGGTCGGAAAGGATGATAATGTCCAACGCCTTCGGAAATGTCCTTTGCTGACTGCAGATGATACGATGGTACATCTTGTGAACAATCTTCAGATTCTCGCTCCCGTCCTCCACTGGCCTTCATCAGCTCGTCCCTATGCTGACCTCTATGTAGAAGAACGCTTTCTATCGAGTCGCTACGTTGAGGACAGCGAACTTATTGCGTTACTTCAGCCACTTATTGAAACATCTCTTGTAATACCGGCCCCCCTGTATAAAGCTCCCAGACCGTTGATTGATGATGTGAATTTGTTGAAGGCAATGGCCTCAGATAGCATAGAAATTGAGAATGTAACGGTCAGGAACCAGTCCTTTGGACAGATTGCATTTCTTGCAACTGAGCTATTGAATCGTTGCGGGAATAATAAAAATCTTGCAACACGCCTCCTCGATTTTGTGCTCAATATAGCAGCAAAGGAAGATCAAGGTTGGAGAGAGTCACATGTAGTTAATGGCAATCGCTCAGGAAAGCCTGTGCAAATGTGTCTTTATGGGTCAACGTGGCCGTTCGAGCTTAAAGTGCGGCCTTGGGTACCTGTTACAACTGAAGATGAAAAAACTTTGGCACTACCGGCTAATGAAGCTAATTTGCGAAATCTATACGATCCATCTTGGTTACAGAATAATCTTCAAGCTATAGACCTGCTACATCATGTTTTTGGGTTCGAGCAACTCACTCTCATGATCGAAAATTTGGAGCCTAAGGTTAAGAGCAATTTAAAAGAATTAATGCAAAATCCGACTTTGATGAAGTCTGCAGTTGCAAACTTGGATGTGGTACAGGTAATGGCCGAAAACCCGGAAGCAGTAAGACTTATTTCGGAAGCAGACCCCGAAGAGATTCAGGAAATTAGAGAGGAACTTAAAAAACGAAATCGCCAAGCAGAAATACGCGAATATAATCGAAGTTTTGGCCATGCTGTGCAAGAAATGTTGGCCGAAGTTATCCAATTACACGGTCTTGATCTCCAACTTGTAGATAGAGGTTATGACTACGAAGTATTACCAAGCCAGGCGGATAGCAGTTTGGATGATGCTTTATTTAGTTTTGAGGTTGGGAGCTATTTTCTGGAAGTAAAGACTACTACAACCGGCGATGTTCGACTTACTCCGCTTCAAGCTCAAACTGCCTCGGATGATTCAGACCGTTTCGTCCTATGCGTTATTGACCTGCGAGGACAAGAGATACCAGAATCATGGGATTTAGCTAAAGTCAAACAGTCCGCAAAAATTGTTACTGACATAGGCAATGATATTTTTAAGGTGTATGAGGAGGTGGACAAACTTACCAGCGTAAGTAACCCCGTGCGATTGCACAATGAGCAACAGCTTCGCTATGGTGTTTCTAAGGAATTATGGGAGAACGGAATTTCCATTGACAAGTGGATTAAATCTCTGCGAACCAAAGCATAATAACGGTTATTGAATGTTCGCAGCCTAACTCGGCTTACCCTTAGGGAGATTTATATGTTAAGCAACAGATAGCGGATTTCTTGGATCCTACTTCTTTCTATGGCGGGCACATTAAATCTATACACTTTAGAGCAGCCCAAATTACAAGATGGTATCAAAATAACGAATCATTCCTGCAAAAGATGCTCTATCTGATTTCATTTCCTCAATCTGTTGTGCTACATCTTCCCGTGTCGTTGCACGGAGGCGGGTATTATTCAACAATTTTTTAAAGAGTTTGAACCTTGCGTACTCAAAATAACGGGCATTTTTGAGTTCCTGACGATTCAAACCGAAATGATTATCTGCAGCATTGACAAATTTGTGAGCTTCTGAATTTGTCGGCAAAGGGATGAGTTCGACTTCGCGCAGAACATCGTTTGCTTCCCAAGCATAAAAATTAGCGGGATCGTCAAAATAAGGATTGAGCAAAAGAGGACGCTCTTGCTGGTGCTGTTGAATAAATGCCTGAACTGCGTCGTCATCAAGCGGGTCTGGTGCAATTGTTCCAGCCTTTTGAGCGATGAACGCATCAGTCGTATTACGGCGTATAAGGGGGGCACGCATTTTACGATTCATCGTGGGAAATTCTGTTTTTTTGTATTTCTGATTACACAATGTGCAGGACATCAGATAATTTTCGTATGAATAGGCCAGCCACCAGTACACACTCTTGGGCCGATAATGTTCTACATCTCCATAAGCCACCAATGTAGCGGGTGCTTCACAATACGCACACTTACCCCCAGTTTCTGTTTTTAGCTGATCTTTGGCTGCTTTCCATACATATGATTTAAATTCGTGCTTCTTCCTGTCTCTTCGCCGAATTTCTCGCTGATGGTACAGTAATTCCCGCTCGAAAGCCCTTTTTTTATTTCCTGTAAAATTATTATGCACCACATTCGCACTGCGCTCTCTGGCCAGTCGTATCATTCACGATGCTCCGATAAATCTTTTTGAATCTGATCCAGCAATTTCAAGTGCTCCTCTTGTAAGGTTAGATTTCCGCGTTGCAATACAGGCATATCGCGCAACTCTTTTTCGAGCTTTTCCATTTCCTTCTTTTCGGTATCCGTGAGTTGCTTGGCCTTGCACAGTTTTTTGTAGCGATCCTTTTTCTTTTCCAGTACGACGGATTCATCCGATGCCAGACCAAATATGTCAGACATTACCAGTTGATGCAGCAGCATCGCCATTGGCACACCCGTAAACTGGTGCAGTTTGAGTGACCTGCCATGTCTCTCGATATAGTGAAGTTCGTTTTCGTTAGCCTGCTGGGCTGTAATGGGTGAATGGGTTGTTGCTACGACCTGGAAATTGGGTAGTTTTCGACGCAAAAATGTCAGCATCTCCCGTTGCCAACGCGGATGTAGGTGCAGGTCCACTTCATCAATTAGCAACAAACCTGGTGTCTTTAGTGGCGTTTTATAGTCGTTAAAGACTTCGGTAATTTGGTACAATAGATCCCCTGCCCAAGCAGCCACGTTCTGAAAACCGTCGCTCAGTTGACTCATTGGGACCGTACCAAGCGGCGTTTCGAAAATCAGTTGTCCCTCTCTTTTGTTGATTCTTGAGAATTTCACATCCCTTAGAAAATCGGACATCACGTTACTGATGACATCCATCGCACCTCGGTCTTCTATATAGTCCAGGTCCATCGCCCATAACTCAATGGGGATCAGCACCTCATCGGGATTGAACAGTGTGGATACATTACGGGCACGTGCATGGCGGTAGTAAGAAAGTTGGGTACGGCGTCCTCTATAGACATTCAATCGCCGAGATGCGCCATACGCCAACACGAAATAATTGTTCCCGTGCTCCAGTACGTCGTCCAGTTTTGCCAGCGATTCTCTGGAGCGATCTAACACTTTTGTGACGGTATCTTTTTTTTCTATCCGAAGAAATACATGCTGTTCTTTGCCTTCTGCTGTCCTTAAAACAGCATCTATTTGACAGAACTCTTTGCCTACCTGAATCCAACTCTCGGGTTCATCCAATAGTTCGGCAAGCGCATCTCGCCCCGCAGTCACCAAGCCAATTGCCTTCAGGAGGTTGCTCTTGCCGGTGCCATTGTCGCCAAGCAGGATTGTCGTCTTGCGAATGCTGTTACCCAAATCATCGTCCACAAACGACAATTCATGGTTCGAAAAGCATCGAAAGTTCTCTAACTTGATTGATTTGAGAAACATCTCACACCGCCTTTTTTGTTCCTACCGGTTGGCGAGGAGGTCGTCAACGACGGTTGGGTCGGCGAGGGTGGAGGTGTCGCCGAGGTCCGAGGTGTCGTCTTCGGCGATTTTGCGCAGGATGCGGCGCATGATTTTGCCCGATCGCGTTTTGGGCAAGCCCGGTGCCCAGTGGATTACGTCTGGGGTGGCGATGGGGCCGATTTCGGTGCGGACTTGTTGGACGAGTTCGGCTTTGAGGTCGTCGGTATAGGCTTCGCCCACATTGAGGGTGACGTAGGCATAGATGCCCTGTCCTTTGATTTCGTGCGGGAAACCGACCACGGCGGCTTCGGCCACTTTTCCGTGTGAGACCAGGGCGCTTTCGACTTCGGCGGTGCCCATGCGGTGGCCCGAGATGTTGATGACGTCATCTACGCGGCCGGTGATCCAATAGTAGCCGTCTTCGTCGCGGCGGCAGCCGTCACCGGTGAAGTAGAAGCCTTTGTATTGCTGAAAGTAGGTTTCTTCAAAGCGTTTGTGATCGCCATAGACGGTGCGCATTTGTCCCGGCCAGGGTTCTGCGATGGCGAGTACGCCATCGACGCCATTGCCTTCGACGATTTTGCCCGATTCGGGTTCGAGGACGACGGGTTTGATGCCGTAGAGGGGAAAGGTCGCCGATCCGGGTTTGGTGGGGGTTGCGCCGGGCAGGGGGCTGATAAGGATGCCCCCGGTTTCGGTTTGCCACCAGGTATCTACGATGGGACACCGCTCGCGCCCGACATTGCGGTGATACCATTGCCAGGCTTCGGGATTGATGGGTTCGCCTACGGTGCCGAGTATTTTGAGGGATGACAGGTCGTATTTGGCGGGCCATTCGTCGCCTTCTCGGGTGAGGGCGCGTATGGCTGTGGGCGCGGTGTAGAATTGGTTGACTTTGTATTTGTCGATGACCTGCCAATATCGGCCTGGATCGGGATATACAGGTGTGCTTTCAAACATAATGGTGGTGGCGGCATTTGATAGGGGGCCGTAGATGATGTAGGAGTGGCCTGTGACCCAGCCTATGTCAGCGGCGCAAAAGTAAATGTCGCCTTCTTGATAGTCAAAGACGTTTTTGTGCGTGTAACCCGTGTACACCATGTAGCCACCCACGTTGTGCTGCACGCCTTTGGGTTTGCCCGTGGAGCCAGATGTGTAGAGGATGAAGAGGGGGTCTTCGGCGTCCATTTCTTCGCATGGACAGTCGGCATCCGCTTCTGACATGGCTTCGTGCCACCATAAGTCGCGTCCTTCACGCATGGGGCATGCGATGCCACTGTCTTCGCCCACGCGCTGGACGACGATGCAGGTGTGAACGCTGGTGTTCCCCATGCGCGAGTTGGCCAGTGCAATGGCTTCGTCGGCGGGTTGCTTGCGTTCCATGGGGCGGTCGCCGCGGAACATGCCATCTGTGGTGAGTACGATCTGACAGGCGGAATCGACGATGCGGTCTGCCAGTGCTTCGGCGGAGAAGCCGCCAAAGACGATGGAGTGGACGGCGCCGATGCGTGCGCAGGCCAGCATGGCAATGGCGAGTTCGGGAATCATGGGCATGTAGATGGAGACGCAGTCGCCTTTTTTTACGCCTCGGGATTTGAGTACATTGGCAAATTTGCAGACTTGTTCGTGCAGTTCACTATAGGTGAGTTTGGCGTCTTCACCCGGCTCATTGCCTTCCCATAAGATGGCGATTTGATCTCCTCGAGACGCGAGGTGACGGTCGATGCAGTTGTGCGTGATGTTGGTTTTGGCTCCTTCAAACCACTTGATAGAGATTGGTCCGTTATCTATATTGTAGTTGTAGGACCGCACGGTGTCCCATTTTTTGTACCAGTGAAATGTATTGGCGATTTCTGCCCAGAATGCTTCGGGATCGGCAATCGATTTTTCGTATTGTTTCCCATAGGCATCTATGCTGGGGACATGTGCATTGGTGCTGAGATTTTCCGGTGGGATGTATTGTCCGTTTTGTTCGACCACCTGATTTGCTGCCATCGGGGTTCCTCGCTTTCTTATGAATGTCGTCATTTTAGGATTTGGGGATGTTGAATATAAGACGGGATTGATGAAGGCGCAATGCGGAAAAACAGGCGGCGCGTATTTTTGGGAACCCTGAGGGCGTGTGAAGGGTTTAATAGTAGGATTGAGGATGTAAAGCTTTGGGAAGGGAGGGGAATACATGCCCGAAGGGGAGGGATTCCATGCTTATGGCAAATTCGAGATATGGACTGAGCGAACAATCAGATATAGATATTTTAGCTGAGGTATCCGCTGGAGATATTGATGCTTATGGAAAAATTGTGCGGCGCTATCAAGGGCGGTTGTACAATTTTGTTTTTCGCTTTGTGGGCGATCGGGAAACAGCAGAAGATATCGTACAAGAGGCGTTTTTGCGTGCGTTTGGAAAGCGCGAGGAATATCGTGCAATTGCCAATTTTTCTACATGGCTGTTTACGATTGCCGGAAATTTGGCTAAAAGTGAACTGAGAAGGCGCAAGCGATGGCGGTTGTTTTCACTGGATCGAGATGAGGAGTCAGATACGGGCATGGATTTGCCCGATGAATCTATGCGTCCCGATCGCATGGCGGAATCTTCTCTGGCCGATGTGGAGATTCAGAGTGCTATTGCTTCCCTGCCCGATAATTACCGTCAGGTGATTTTGTTGCGCGATGTGGAAGGTATGTCGTATTATGAAATTTCTGAAATTGTGAAGTGTCCGGTTGGGACGGTGAAATCGCGCGTCAATCGCGGGCGCTTAAAATTACAACAAAAATTGAAAAATGAAGGTCGGGATGTGGGCCTGAATGTCTAAGATATCGTGGAAACCCTGCTCGGAGGTTAAATATAGACATGACCGTTACTGATTTTGAAGCGCGAGTTTCGGCTTATGTAGATGGTGAAATGAGTCCGGTTGAAATGGCAGAAATGGAGCGCAAAGCTGCCGAGTGCGAGCATTGTCGCGTTTTGTTAGCCGATGTGCAAGCCTTGAAAGAGCGTATGGCGCAATTGCCACGGGTTCGACCATCGGCTGAGTTTGATTTTACCCTGCGTAGCCATTTGGCTATGGCTATGGCAAAAGAAAAACAGCTTTTACACAAAGCGCGGCGCACAATGTTCTCTTCTATCTCGCGGACTATTACAACGCTGGCTGCGGCTGTGGTGATCGGTCTGGGGTTGACCCAGATGGTTTTCTATAGCGATACAACACCTATCCCGCAAGTGGCAGTGGAGCGGGAAATTCCACTGATGCCAGGCGAGAGATTGCCAAATGTTGATGTAGGTGCTCTGGAATTGGAGCGTTTGTCCAAGGAGTCTTATAGTCTGGATTCTCGTCATTATCGGGACTCGGCGCGTGTGGATTCCGCATTGCAGTTGAAGCAGCGGCCATCGGATATGCGCGATCTGCGCCGCGTGAAACAGGTTCCCGTTTCGTATTCATTTTGACGTTGACTCGACAAGTGGAGAGAGGCGGGATCATGAGATCTTTGTGTTGCGCAATGGTGTTTTGCCTGCTTGTTGGGGGCAAGGGATGGACGGAAGAACGCAGCCTATTGTGCGCGCTTGAAGAGGAAATTGCGGCAATTTTGGAAGATAATCGGCAGAGTGTGGTGCGGATTCACACGCTGTATCCCCCCCGTGCGCGGGCAGATAGCGGGCCGTTTGGTTCGGTGTTTACCCACGGTACGGGGTTTATTTTTGATCCCCAGGGTTATATTTTAACGATTGAAGCCGCTATTGCAGATGCCGATGAGATTCGGGTGACGCTCGCTTCTGGCGTGCAGGTGCGAGCTGCGCTTGTAGGGGTAGATCCGATTTCGGGGATTGCTGTTATTCGCGTTGAGGCAGAAAATTTGCCCACGGTTGTGGTGGGAGATTCACAGCATATTAAAATTGGGCATTACGCCCTTTTGTTGGGGAATGACTTTGGCAATCTGGTGCCTTCTGTTGGGATGGTGCATGAAATTTACCGGGATACGGATTTGTTTCAGGTGTCGGCCCGCGTGCAGAGCAGTTATGGCGGGGCACCTGTGTTTTGCAGCAATGGACGGGTTGGGGGTATGGTGTGGCGCTATGAAGACCCGGTTCGCGCCGTTGCACAAGACAATAGCCCGCTATTTGGCTGGGGTTCCATGCCGTCGTCAGTTTTTGTCATTCCGATCAATCGCGCGATGCGGGTGGCGCGTGCATTGGTCGCACATGGGCAGGTGGCGTATGGCAAATTGGGTGTGGAGGTTGCACCACGGGACAACGAGGTGGTGGTGGTCAATGTGCAGGCCAATAGTCCCGCAACTGAGGGCGGGATTCGGCCGGGCGATGTGGTGCTTTCATATCGCGGACGTGCCATTGCTGGTCCGGTGCATTTGAAGCGGATGGTGCTGGAAAGTACACCGGGCGAGACCGCAACGATAGGTATTCGACGCGAGGGACAGGTGGTGGCGATACAGGTCGAGCTGGATCAGATGGATAGCGCTGCTCTGGTCGCTTTGCGTCCAGCACCTCTGATAGAGCCAGAAGATGCAGCGGTTTATCAACACATGAGTTATTTGCAACGCGAATTCGGGCGTTTGTGGCAGATTTTACATCGCAATAAGTAAGTGTTCATCTAAACGCAAAAAAGCGGTGGTCTTCGGATCACCGCTTTTTTATTTTTTAATGGTTTCCTCTCTTCGACGAATCATTGCCCAAAGGAGTTGATTCATGCTTAATCCCGCGCCGATTGCTGATTTTTCACCAACTGACTTTGCCGATAGCGAACTCGATTTGCCTTATTATTTGTCGCATTTTCACCGCGTTGTCAATGCGGTTGAAATGGACGGCCCCGATCGCGGCTTTATCAATATTTCGGTCTGGCGAAATCCGAAGGACAACAAACCGCACAATGCGCGTATTATGGAAAATATTCTCTCGCTGGCTTTCTTTTTTTGCACTGACCGCCCGTGGAATGTGTTTTACGCACAACCCGACCTGCGCCAGCGTCTTGAGGCTGCTCTTGATTTCTGGTGTGGCATTCAAAATGGGGATGGGCGTTTTAGCGAGTACGGTCCCGGCAATTGGAATCTCGCCGCCACTGCTTTTGCCACAAAATTTATGGGGCAAACCCTCCATTTACTCGACAGCGGTCCGGCCATTGATTCAGCTCTGCACGCGCGCGTTATCGCTGCTGACCGCAAAGCGCTCTATGCCACTTTTACTCTGGACGAATTGCAAACCCACGGTCGCAACTTTACCAATCAGTACGCCAATGCCTGGGGTGGTGCGCTGGCGTATCTGGATCTCTTTCCCGATGCAGAACTCGAGCATTTGCTCGACCAGCGTCTCGAAGAGAGTTTGACGGAATTTCAGAGTCCAGCGGGTTATTTTTACGAGCGCAGCGGGCCCGATTGGGGCTATTTTCTGGGGACTCACCACAGCGATATCCACGTTGCGTATCACTATGCTCGCGGCACGGATCGGGCGTCCATTTTTCTGGAAAAAGAACGGCGCTGGTACGATTGGTTTTCCTACAATGCGGTGCGCGAACCCGATGGCACGGGTTACGCACTCAACCGCGGTATTGAAACCCGCCAGCAGAGAGCTTTTCTCACTGAGTATCGCGCCAATCTCGGCGGTGCCGAGAGGTCTAATTCTGGGGATATTGACACGACTGCGCTCGGTGAAGTACTCGAGTTGCCCCGCGCTTATGGGCGCACGGCTGAAGCACATGCACGGGATATTGCAGATGCGCGCGCTCGTCTTGAAGCCAATTGGCCGACTGTTGCGCCGCTCCAGGTCGGTGAATTTTGGGCTTTTACGCCTTATGCGTTTTTGCATCGGGATCACATTACATGGTATCCCTCGCTGGATCAAAAAAAAGCGGCCACTGCGATGTTGCCCTATATCGCACGAGACCACTTTACACACCAGCGGGTTGATAGCCGCCACCCGGTGGTTTTTACGTTTGTCCGTCGTCCAACTTATTACGCAGCTTTTAATACGGGGCCTGTGCTGAGTGCTCAACAGCGGTATGGGCTGGGGTTGCTCTGGCATCCTCGCGCTGGTGCTGTTCTGCAGTCTCAAACGGATACAGATCATGCAGCCTGGGGGACGGTTGTCAATCATACTCTCTGCGAAAAGGCCGATATTGCTGCTGCTTTTCGGATTGATGGGGTTCCGGTCATACCGCGACCCGGTATCCGCGGTCTGCCCAGTGGCGATCTCGAGATCACCTATTCCCTCGGCGAAACCGGCAGCAAGACGGTTCTTTTTGCCAGCGATGCGATTACTGTTTCTGTCCACTACCCCGGCGCATTTACTGAGGTTCTCCCGCTTCTGAAAGGGGATATGGACAGAATAGAGAACGGGGCGGTTCTCCCGCGTGGTGATGTTTCTCTCTGTATTGAGACCGAAAACGCGCTCACTTTATCCGATACCGGTTTCAAGTCCGGCAACCGCCAGGTTGTGATGGCTCGCATTGATGCTGAAAATACGTTGACTTATCGCATCGCGTTTCGGTGAACGGGTTTGAGAATTGGTTTACCTGGCACACAAAAACGCCCCGGCAAAACTATGCTGGGGCGTTTGCTTTTACGCAACCTTACACACGGTGTTTGGCGACGACTGATTCGTCGAGTTCAATCCCCAGACCAGGTCCTATCGGTGGGGTGATATAGCCGCTTTCAAATTGGATTGGTTCTACGAATATTTCGCTGTGGAGGTCGTTGGCGTTGAATTCCTGGATCAGAAAGTTCGGCGAGCAGGTGTCGAGTTGCACTGCGGCTGCTGCGGCGACGGGACCGCAATACATGTGGGGCGCGATGAGGGCGTAGTGGGCTTCGGCCATGCTGGCGATTTTTTTAGATTCCAATATTCCGCCACATTGTCCCACGTCTAATTGGAGGATTTGCGCGGCCTGTTTTTTCAGGAGTTCGGCAAATTCGTATTTGGTGACGAGTCGTTCGCCCGTGGCTATTGGGATGCTGGTATGAGCGGCGACGCGGGCCATTTCGTCGATGTTTTCCGGGGGGACGGGTTCTTCGAACCAGAAGGGGCTGAATTCTTCCAGTTCTTTTGCCACGCGGATTGCGCCAGATGTGCTGAATTGTCCGTGGGTGCCGATGCCGATTTCCAATTCGTCGCCGACTGCGTCCCGGATGCTTTTGAATATTTTGGCGACGTGGCGGATGGTTTTGAGTGGGAAGTCGCGCGGGTGGGGAAAGATGGGGTGGAAGGGGTCGAATTTGCAGGCGGTGTTTCCATTCGCGACCAGACGGGTTGCGATTTCGCCAGCGCGTTCTGGATTTTCCCAGATGCCGTCGGTCGGCATATAGGCATAAGCCCTGAGTTTGTCGTGGACCCTGCCGCCGAGCAGGTTGTAGATGGGCTGGTTCAGTGCTCTGCCGACGATGTCCCAACACGCCATTTCAATGGCGCTCAAGGCGGGTGTTGCGTCGAGGCCGGGGTGTCGGTAGTCGTGCCGGGACGCAAAGATGCGCTGCCACAGGCTTTCGATGTCAAAGGGGCTTGTGCCAATGGCGAATTGCTGACACAGGTTTTTGATGAGGCTGATTTGGGCGTCCAGATTGGTGGCATTTCCCGAGGGGCGCTCGCCTAATCCCACGATGCCTTCGTCTGTGATGAGCTGGACAAAGAGCCAGTATCGCCCCCCGCGATAGGGCTGGATGTTTTTGATTACGATGGTTTCTACATCGGTGATTTTCATGGTTGATGTGCTCCTGTGCTGGTGTGTGGCAATGCGGTCAATGCTTTTTTGATCACGCGGCATTGCCAGAACGCCCTGTTGCTCCATCCGAATCGCCACGGGTGCGATGTTGTGAATCGCCGGGGCAATGCTTCGTATAGCAGGGCGAGTGTTTGTACGGTGGCCGCTTAGTCCTACTCAAAGCCAACCGCGCACCATATACGCCTGTAGTATGCCACTTTCAGGAGATTTAGGGAATGGTCAAAAAATTGGCTTGCGTAAAATGCCTATCAAAAGTTAGGGCAGTCTGAATTTTCCGTTGCTGCATAACAACAAATGAAATGCAATCTGTCAAAGAGTAGAGCTTATCTGAATGTTGCTCGAAATATTCCCAACCTTTGCGAAAAAGGGCGTCATCCACCTGGATTAGCTGAACAGAAGGACTATTCAAGAGGTGCGAGCCAACTTCAACGGCCTTTTCGTGTCGATTTCGACTATTAAAAAAAGTGACCACCTCATCGAAAACAAAGGAGGTGGTCACTAAAGACGGGCGTGTGCGAATAAAAGTTCGCCAATGATTTTTTGCGCGTGTATGATTTTTGTCGTTAGAAGCTTCAAGGGCAATGAGATAACCTGTATCAAGAAAGAATATATTTGTGTTCATGAAGATGTGTCATACAAATATTTGTCATGCTGTTCGGAAGCATCTGAAATACCACATTCGACTGGATTTTCACCCAGATTCCAAATGGGATCAAGCTGTGTACTACTACCGCAGGCGTTCATCTGTCCCGTCGGCATAATTGTAATCACATCATTTTCTTTTTTTATTTCAACTTCCTCAATTCCTTCTAACAACTGCCGAGGGATCAAAACGCCTTGCGCTGTTACTTTTGTTTTTATCATTTTATTCATGGCTAAAATCCTTTAATGATGTCATGGAAGCAATAAATTATAGCAAATGTTGCAATTTTACGCAACCTTATCAAACAGCCCGTAAAACCCAACAGCTTTAGCGTTGGGATATGAGGGCTTGTGATTTTGGTATTGCTTTAGCGATAAAAATCTTGACAAAAAATGCATATAAGTATATATTTTTATTATGGTTAAGTCATTAAAATACAGATTGCGTCCGACCAAAAAGCAAGAACAAATCTTGCTGGCGCATATTGACGAATGTCGTATTCTCTATAATCAACTACTCTGTGCCAGAATACAAGCATGGAAAAATGAGAATAAGTCTCTCTCGCAATATGACCAGACCAAAACAATACCATTGTTAAAACAACAACACGCCGCTTTCAAGCAAGTATATAGTCAAGTGTTGCAACAAGTGTCAGCAAGAGTAGATTTGGCATTCAAAGGATTCTTTCGGCGTCTCAAAGAGAAGTCAGAGACAGGCGAGAAAGCTGGCTTTCCCAGATACAAGAATGAGAATCGCTATGATTCTATCACCTATCCTCAGTTTGCCAATGGATGCCGATTGGACGACAAGGGCTTGCGATTGAGCAGTATTGGTTGCATTCGCATTGTCCAGCACAGGTCACTCTTAGGTATCCCTAAGTCTTGCACAATCACACGCACAGCAACAGGCAAATGGTTTGTATCTATCTCTTGCGATATTGGCGAAAAAGATAAGAAACCAAACACTAACTCTGCTGTTGGCATTGATGTGGGTCTCAATTCCTTTGCTGTGACCAGTGACGGACAGAAAATAGAGAATCAGCGATTCTTTCGCAAAGAGGAAAAGTCTCTGAAGAGAGCACAGCGCAAATGGGACGCGGTAAAAAAAAGACCTAAGACGGACGCCGTAAGAGAAAAGCGTCGTAAAGTCATTGGTAGAGTGCATGAGCGTATCCGTAATAAACGACATAACTTTGCTCATCAAGAATCAAGAAAAATGGTCAATCGTCACGGATTCATAGCCGTAGAGAAATTGGACGTTAAAGAGATGCAAAAGAACAAGCGATTGGCTAAATCAATAGCAGACGTAGCATGGTCCCTGTTTCGGCACTGTCTCAAATACAAAGCGGAAGAGGCTGGTATTGGATTCAAGGCCGTTGATCCTGAATATACGTCACAAGATTGCTCTGCATGCGGACATAGAGAGAAGAAAGCACTTTCTGAGCGTGTGCATCATTGCAAGGCGTGTGGCTATAAGACGGACAGAGACCACAATGCTGCGATAAACATATTGACGTTGGGGCTACAACGTCAGGCGGATTGACCGCCAAGAAGCCCAACTGCTCTACCGTTGGGAGTAGTCACGCACGATGTTTATTGACGACCGCTTTCGTCGAGTTCGATCCCCAGACCAGGTCCTGTCTGCGTTCTGTTCTTGATCTATAATGTCCATGCTGAGGTCATCAGGTTCATCAGTAGATCGTCCAGCCCCAGATGCTCCATGTCCGATAGTGCCTCTTTGACCTGCTTCTCCCTTACCTGTGTGTATTCCTCTGCTTCCATCGCCAAGCCGAATGCCGTTGGGAACTGGGCCTCATCCAGTGTTCGTATCTTGGACTTGACCCGTTTTCGTGTGTTAATAATGGACGGTTAGTTTCTCTTTGATTACGCGGCATTGCCAGAACGCTTTGTTGCTCCATCCGAATCGCCACGGGTGCGATGTTGTAAATCGCCGGGGCAATGCTTCGTATAGCAGGGCGAGTGTTTGTACGGTGGCCGCGAATTGATGGGTGTCCTGCTTGTCGCGTTCTGCGTGCGCTTTGTAATAGGGGATGAGTGCATCTGCTGTGCGGTGTAGCGCGGCGTTTGCTTCTGTCTCGCGCCACCCGGTGGCTTTTGGCAGTCGGGATAGGAGATAGACCGCGTCCATGGTTGAAAAGTTGGGACGTCCGTGCCAGAAGCCGTTTTTCTCCTGGAGAGTTAGCATGGCATCTATAATTTTCTCAGGTTGTGGCGGGAGTTTGTCCATTCCTGTGTAGATCAGGCTGTAGGCAAATGTGCGGCTGATGTTGGTGGGTCCTTCAGCGGGCCATGTTCCGAGCGCGGGGTGCTGTTGTGCGGCGAGTTCGTCGAAGAAAGCGTTGGCCCACGCGGGGTCTGGATGGCTGACGAGCATGGGTACGCGCGCGAGGACCTCGTGATGGGTGTCGCCAGATGCTTTCCACGTTTTGAACCACTGGTGGAGTCCGGTGACGGTTGTTGCGTTGCGCTGGTCGTCGGGGAATCGGAGGATCTGGGCGCCCAGTATGTTGAGTGCGCGAACTGCGTTCCAGAGGGCGATCCCTCGCCTGTCTGAGGGTGGGAAGGCAAAGGATCCGTCTTGTTCGCTTTGTTGTGACAGGATCCAGGCGATCCATTTTGTGCGGTTAAGCACGACTGCGTCGAGCGCGTTTATGCTGTATAAAATATAGGTGATGAAGAGGGTGCTGGGAAGGCTGGGCACAGGTGCGTCGCCATTGCGGAAGGCTCCGGTGTCCGGGAGATGGAGGGATTCCGCCCAGGTGATCAGGTCGTCGCGGATGGGGTTGAGGGAGATTGGCATGTGGTTCTCATTTACGTCAGGGCCGTCTGAAGTCCGGGGACCTGGTCCGCGCCTTCTGGTACCTGAATTTTCGATCCTTGAAAGTCCTCTCCGACCGGTTCAAACCGTCCGCTCAGGTGCTCAGATAAGAACGCCTCAGCGACGGCGTAAAACGACAATCGGTTTTCCGGTCGTGCGAATCCGTGCCCTTCGTCCGGATAAAGCACGTAGGTCACGGGGATGTTTTTTTGTTTCATCGCCTCGACGATTTGATCGGATTCGACTTGCTTGACGCGCGGGTCGTTGGCTCCCTGGCCGATCAGCAGCGGCCGCTGGATCTGATCTACGCGCGCGAGCGGTGATTTGTCCAGCAAGGATTGCTGGCCCTCCTCTGTGGTCCAGTCACCTACGCGGTCTTTCATCATCGGCAGGATCGGAACCCAATAAGGCGGCACGTTTTGTAGTAGCGTGACGAGGTTGCTCGGGCCGACAATATCGACGCCGCAGACGAATGTCTCGGGGGTGAAGGTCAATCCGACCAGGGTCGCGTATCCGCCGTAGCTGCCGCCCATTATCGCCACCTGGTCGCGCTGCGTGATCTTTTCGCGGATCGCCCAGTTGACAGCGTCAATCAGGTCGTCGTGCATTTTGCCGGCCCACTCGCCATTGCCGGCGTTGGTGAATTCCTTGCCGAAGCCGGTCGAGCCGCGGAAGTTGACGCTCAGCACGGCGTAACCGCGGTTTGACAGCCATTGATGCTGCGGATCGTAGCCCCAGATGTCGCGTCCCCAGGGACCCCCGTGAACCAGTAAAACCAGCGGTACCGGATTGCTCGGCCGAGCGTCGCCGTCGGGGGCGCTGTCGGGGGGGAGCGTCAGATAGCTGACCAGATTCCATCCGTCGCGGGATTTGATGTTCAGCGAATGCATCCTGGCCAGTTGGTATTCGTCCAGGTCCGTGCGGTTGCTGAACAGGTAATTCGCCTGCTTTCTGGTGCGGTCGTACAGGTAGTATTTGACCGGCCCGTTGTCCAGGACGTAGGCCACTGTCCACAAGCGGTCGTCGAGCGTGCGGCTGGTGATGGACAATTCGCCGTCTTCCACCGCGTGCAAGTAATCCAGGTCCTCTTGTATCGCCGGGTCCAGCACGTGCCAGCGGTTGCGGTCGTAAATGAACGACACGGCTTGCACATGTTTCTCTGTCGGATGAACCAATATCCCGCCCACATCCGCGCGGTCGTCCTCGGCCACCAGTTCTTGTTTGCCAGATTCCAGATCGAGGGTGAACAAGGCGGCTGTGTTTCGCTTGCGGCTGTCGATCATATAGAGGATCTGGTTTGATTTGTCGAAGCCGGTCAGATAGGTCGTCAGGGCGTCGGTGTTGGGGACCTCTATGAAGGGTTGCCACTGGTTGTTCTCGTCCCGTCGGAGGATCTCCTGTCCCCCGGTCGGCGAAAATGTCATGGCAAAACGCGTGCGGTCGTCGTTGTCGAACAGGTAAGAGACAAAGCCCGGATTCTCTTCGACGAGGGTCCGCTCGCCAGTGGAAAGCTCGATTCGATAGACGTCGTGTAGCTGCGGATTGCGGTTGTTGATGCCGACCAGGATTTCGTTGGGCGTCTTTTCATTGACCGAGAGAATCTGCGCGTTGACTTTTTCAAAGGGCGTCAGGTCTCGGGTCTCGCCTGTGGCGATATTGGTGGCGTACACATGCCAGTCTTCATCGCCCTTTGCATCCTGGTAGTACAGGATGTGCTGGCCATCATAGGTCCAGTCGTAGTAGCGGATGCCGCGTTCCGCGTCTTTGGTGATCGGTCTGGCTGAGTCAGGATCTTCTACTGTGGCGATCCAGACGTTCAAGACGCCATCCACTGGCGCGAGGTAGCTCAGATACTCGCCGTCGGGACTGATCCGAGCCATGGATTTTTCCGGGTTGCCGAATAGCACTTGTCGGGGAATCAATTTGGTATCTCCTTTCAATTTTGTTTAAGACCAACCGCGCACCATATACGCCTGTAATGTTCCGCTTTCATCGGAGTTGAAGAAGCCCGACTGTCCATCCGGAGAGAGAAAGGGATGGATGTGTGTGTGCTTTTGCCAGGACGATCCGGGGTCTGCGACTTTCCGCGCGTTTGCGAGCGCGCCTTCCTTTTCTTCGGGGAGGTCGAATAGCCAGACGGCTCCGCCCGCATCTATTGGACCTGCGTCTGTGATTAACCGCTTTCCGTCGATGTCTGTTGCGAAGTGGCAGAAGTCGGGCGCGTCGAAGGATCGGGACAGGTCGTTTCGCCAGCCACCCGGGGTGTTGATGCCTTCGTCGCCGACGTGAGGCGCAGCGCGTCCGGAGATGAGTTGTCTTTCGGCGGGTTCGCGTGTGCTGGTGCTGGTGATGGCGATGTCGCTTTGTCCCTGCCAGCATTGATGCCCCTGGCAGAATTCGTTTCCGTCCCGTCCCCAGGGAAAGTCGCGCAGTGCGGTGCCGTCGTCACGGATCAGGTGGATGTCTGCGCCCTGCCCACTGACGAGCGTTTCTACGCTGCCGTCGGGTGTTGCCGTGTTGCCGTGGTTTTCCTGGATCATGATGTCGTGGGAGGCGATAGGGTCCATCTGGCGCGTGTATTGTGGGTGGATGTTGCACCAGGAGGGTCCGTGAAAGATCAGGCGTACGGATGGTTTTTCAATGTCAAAGACGAGGAGGCCCCAGGGCGCGCCTGCGGTTTTGCCGTCGCCGAGGAATCCCGAGATTGCGATGCGCTTGCCATCGGATGAGATTGTCGAGAGCGGATACGGTCGGCTCAATCTGAAGTCGGTATCGGGTATGGGGTGGTCCAGGACATAGATGATGTCGCGTTCTGTTCCGTCCATTTTGACGCGCTTGAGTGTCAGGCGTCCGCCTCCAGACTCTGTTTCGTTGACGAAGTAGTAGAGCCATTCGCCATCGGGCGAGATGGATGGTCCCGTGGCTCCAAGTTCGGTGGTGATGGGCGTTAAGCTGCAATGGTCTTCGAGGTCGCAGATGAGGAATTGGTGCTCCGGGTCTTTTGGGTCAGAGCCGTGGGGATGTGCAGATCGGTGAATGATTAGCCGCTGGGAGTCGGGCGTGAAGATCTGCGCTTCCATGTAGATGTGTGATGAGGGGACCGTTTCATCCGTGAGCTGGATGACTTCGAGGTTGTTCCGCTCGGTCTCCGGGACGAGGTCGGGTCGGATTTTCATGTTCTGTTTTCCTTTGTATAGGTATGCGTCAGATCATCCTTCGGCTGCCATCCCAGAATGTGCTTTGCTTTTTCGTTTGAGAATTTCTGGTGTGGTCGGTTTGCAAAGATGTTGAAGACTTCGCATTGCGAGGGCAGGGTTTTGAGGTCGATGGTCAGGCCCGGTAAGAACGCGGCTGACGCATCTCGCCAGGTTACGAGGAACGGGCGGTTCAGTCCGGGTCTCGACAGGTCGTCGTGATAGCAGAAGATGTAGAATAAGTAGCACAATACATAGACGTCGCTCTGCTCGGCAAAGATTCGGCAGATTTCTTGTCCCAGGCCCTTGGATAGGGCGTACAGATTTGTGCTGGGTTTGGGGGGGACATCGGGACCGAGGTTGTAATCCAGTGCCTCGTAGGGTGCGCCCTGTACGGTGAAGTGCGGTCCTGTGTTGATGACCCGCGGGATCCCGTGTGCGACCGCTGCGCGCATGATGTTGTAGCATCCCAGGGTGTTGACATCAAAGGCGATCTGGCGGTGGGGGCGCAAGACCGATAGGTTGATGATTGCGTCCATGCCCTCTGCCGCGCGCGCGACCGCATCGGGGTCTGATACATCTACGATCATCATTTCGTGCGGGGTGTCAAATGGCTCCAGGTCGGTTAAGCGCAGATCTACATGTCCTTCCAGTGCTTTGACTACGTGCGGTCCCAACTGGCCGTTGCTTCCGTAGATTACGACTTTCATGTTTACCTCATTGTTGTTCATGCAAATTAAGCGTTAAAAGCAACCCAAGACCCTGGACGCCTGCTTAAGGCATGCAGGCGTGACGATAGGCCGGTGTCATCGCGGCATGGTTTTGAGCCGCGATCCAGAAGGTTTTTGTCATTATTGTCTAAAGGCCCAATGTCTGCTTTGCCTGGTTTGTGGGGAACCGGGCATTTTCAACGTCTGATTGTACGTGCAATACCTGCCACATAGGTCCGTTTGTTACGAGTGCTTTTCCGATGGCTTTTACTGCGTCTTCTGTTGTCAATGCCGTGTCGCTTTCGCTGTCTATATCTCCAAATCGCAAGCAGGTTACGCGAACGGAGTGCTCTCGCGCAAATTCCCGGCAGGTAAATTCACCCAGGTAGCGCGCCATGGGTGCCGATTCTGTTGTGGGTCTCGGTGCCCAGACTTCTGTGACGTTCCAGTTGGGGTCGCAGGACGCGAATAGGCTGAGGGAACTGATATAGATGACGTGGGGTACGTTTTTCTCCCGTGCTGCGTGCATGATGTTATAAGTACATCGGGTTTGGAAGTCTATTTCCCGTTCGTCATTTTTTAGTTCTTCGGGCAGTTCCGCGAGATGCACTATGGCGTCCATTCCCTGTACGAGGGTTTCTGTTTCTCCTTCGTGCCCGAGTTCGCATTTAACAAAAACGAAATCTGTCTTTACATCTACGAGATCTGTCAATACGACTTCGTGCTCTTTCGATAAATCCGCTGACAGTGCCCGGGATAGTGCTGTTTTGCCCGAAGTGATCAATACGTTCATGATTTGCTCCTGTTTTTTATCCTGCGTACCGTCCGATATTTGCTTCGTCGTAGTATTTATTCACATTTGGTATTTCGCGCATGCCGTGCCAGACGCCGCGGAACAGGGTTTGTCGCTTTGGGGGCATCGCGGCAATGACTTCAGGCGGCGGGCATCCTTTGCCCCATTTTGCATTTACGGTGTTGTAACAGGTGAATAGGCTCAACCGGTCCCATTCTTCGTTGCCCCATTTTGTGCCGGTATGACACAGGGCTTCGGTGAAGATCAGTGCGGATCCCGCGGCGCAGGAATACGTGTCCCACAGGTCGCTTTCGCGTCCGCTCAGGGTTTCGGGGCGCGGGAATGCGGCTTTGTGACTGCCCGATAAGAACATGGTGCCGTCGCCTTTTCGCACTTCGTTCAATTCCCAGACGACGCGGATCAATCCCGCGTGAATTTTTCCCGGTTGCATCTGATAGATGTGCGAGTTGCCGCAGAAGTTGAAGTATCCACCTCCGCCATGAGGGCGGAAGTTGTCGTGACCGGCTCGTCGATGGCTGGTGTACGTATGGTCGAACCGAAATCCGTAGCAATCTTCGGTTGCCAGTCTCTGATGTGAGATGATTTCGTTTAATACACCGACCACAGCCGGGTGGTCGAGTAGGATTTGCGATGCGCCGCCGTGATTGTCGCGTTCATCAGGGGGCAATGAGTCGCGTTCGTACAGGAATTTCATCTGGTGTTCGCGTATGGGGATGAGTTCTTCTTCACTTAGCAAGCCGGGCAAACAGATCCATCCCTTCAGGTCAAAGATGTATTTCTGCTCTTCACTCATGGGTACGACGGACAAGCCGTCGGCATTGGTCGTGGGTAATAATGGGTTGGACATAAAAACACTCCTGAGAAAAGTTCGGCTTTGAAAAATGGTTATATCCTTAACAATTCCTCCCACTGATCCTCCTCTACCACCACCCCTTTTTTTAGACTCTCGCGCCGTATCCGCAACATGCCTTCGCCGGGATAGCGCGCGGATTCGTGAACTTCATGCAGGTCGTCAATGATGCCGTTTACAATGCGTTCACACAGTTCACGTCCGTTTAGTGAGGTGACGTCAATTGCAATGTAGGTTTGGGATACGGCGTGTTCATCGCCCTGCGCGCCTATGTCGTGCGTTGTTTGACCGGCTGATAATAGCGCGGCGAGGGTGTCGAGTACGATCGCGAGTGCCGATCCTTTCCAGTAGCCTATTGGAAGGGCGCGTTTTGAATCGAGTATGGCGCCGGGGTCGCATGTCAAATTGCCCTCTGTGTCAAATCCGCCGGCGATGGGCAGGGTTTCTCCTCGCGCTTGCAAGACTTCTAATTTGCCATTGGAATACTGGCTCATCGCCATGTCCAGGAGGATATGTCCCTCTTTTCTCGGGATGGCCATTGTCATTGGGTTATTTCCAATGCGTTTTTCAGTTGCGCCCCAGGGTGGCATGAGCGGGGTTGTGTTGGTCCAGCACATGCCGATGCATCCCGCGTCGGCAGCTTGCAGGCCATAAGCGCCTGCGCGCATCCAGTGATTGGTGTTGCGCAAGCCTATGCATCCCATGCCGTTTGCTTTTGCGAGTTCTATTGCGCGTCCCATTGCGAGATGTGCATTGACCAGCCCTATTCCCATTTTGCCATCCCATTGTTCTAAGACGCCGAACGCTTTTACGCATTCGGGTTCGGCTGTGCCGTCTAATCGCCCTTCACTCAGTTTTGCCAGTAGTCCGGGAAATCGGTTCAGGCCATGGGAATAGACGCCGTCGCGCTGATTTTCTGCGAATAATCGCCCGCATAATTCCGCGCGGTCCTTCGACAATCCCGCTTTCAGGAGTGCCGCGACAAATGCTTCTTTTAATGCTTCAAAAGGAACCCTTGTTTGCATCTGATTTTTCCTTATTTAAACATGAATCATCGTAGGGGACGGTCCCTGTGCCGTCCCGTGTGTCATCTTACGTAATGTCTATTATAGCAGGTCAGGGAGCAGAATGCAACAAGACCGAATCTGTCTTTTCACCTCTCGCGGAGTGATGTTGTAAAATAAAAAACCCACTCGTGTATGAGTGGGTGAAAAAAATTGCCAAATAGCGGGCCTGTAGGCATTTCTTACGGCTTTCTATAAATCTCATGAGTCCCAACTCGGCGCAGACGGTACGTATCGCCCACGATCTTGAATGTGAATCTGTAACTTCCGGTGACGCGGGCTTCCCAGATATCGGCTTGACCTCGCATCTTCTGGGTCTGGAGAGAACCGTGATGTGGATTGGCAAAGAGAAGAGAGAGCTGTTTGTCAACGCGCTCCTGGATATTCCGTGGCAGCCGCGCATAGTCACGGTCAAATGATTTCTCGGTGACGATTTTCATGCACGCTGTTTATGAAGGTGGGTAAGGAGACCCTCTGCTGTTTCAAATGTACTGGAAGATCGACCCTCCCGCTCGTCTCGCTCAGCTTCCCGCTCGCCTCTCTGCCATGACTCCAGCCACCAGTACTTCTGCTCCGGATCGATTAGACCTGTTTTCACAGCCACGTTGGCCTCTGCCTCGGTTAATCCTTTGGAATTAAGCATATCCTCGTTGATGGTCTTGATCTTGTCTTTTGCCCGTGCGAGAATCTCCTGTTCTCTTTTTGAAAGCTTTGGGGGACTATATACCATCTGCTGCGGTATGAGGACGACTTTTCCATTCTCTTCAATTACCTCAATCATATCACCCACTTTGAGGCCGAGTTTTTCAAACACCGGCTTGGGGATAGTGATCCGGTGGCTGGAGGTAATTTTCGAATGTGGCATGCCGCGTCTCCTGTTTTGTCATTGCAAGTACTGAACATAGAATAAAATTAAAAAGCTCTAAAAAAAAGTCAATGGCTTGCTGACAGGTTTCGATACAGGTCCTCTTCCAGCAAGGCGGCACCTGCCCGCGCATTGTCTATTACTTGTTCGACTTTTGTCGCGCCGGGAATGACGACGGGATTGGATTTGTGCGAGATGACATACCGGAGAGCGGTTTCTACCAGTTTTGAATCATCTCCAATGGCTTCTCTGATCGCTTCCAGCTTGTCGAGCATGTCTTCGTATTCTTCGCGATCGGATTGTCCCGGGTTCCAGTCGTCGCGCACGGTGTCGCCAAATACGCTTTCGCGGTTGTATTTGCCGGATAAGACGCCTTTGGCCAATGGACCTCGCACGAGGATGCCCAGATTTTTTTCTGTGCAGTAATCGAGAAATCCCGCTTCTGGTTCGCGATTGATCAGGGAGTAATCCACTTCTACTACGGCGCAGACGCCGTTCGATATTTCGTAGAAGTTTTTCAGCACATCCAGACTATTTGTCGAGATGCCATAGGCGCGAACAAATCCCTCTTTGCACAGGATATCAAATCCTTCGATGTACACGGTTGGGTCTTCAATGCTACCTTCATGGCATAACATGACGTCGATCCGGTCGGTTTGCATGCGGCCCAGGCAGGCGTGTCCGCACAGGCGAATGGCATCAACGCCGGTCTTTGGCACAGGCGCTCCGGTGCGACTTCCCCAGTTGCCGATTTTACTCACGATGATCAGTTTGTCGCGCATGGATGGGGTCAGGGTTTTGCCGATGCGCAATTCGCTCATGCCGTTGGGGATGCCATAGGATTCGGCGGCGTCCAGCAGGTTCATGCCATTGTCAATCGCGGCTAATATAATATCGGTTGCCTCCTGATCGCTCAACTCGCCCCACTGGTTGCCCAGGTTCCATGTTCCCAGTCCTACGACGGAAACGCGCCATCCGGTTTTGCCAAATGTTCGATAGATCATTTTTGTCTCCTGTTTATTCTTCTCGATAGCCCAATAGGACGAGCAGACACGACCCGTCGCCGATGACCGAAAGTCCCAATTCTTCTCCCATTGAAATTGCGTTTGTGCTCTCAGCACCGGGTTGCATCCATACGTGTTGAATGCCCGCTTCGTGAGCTTGGGGGATTATGGTTTCTGTCACGGGCGGCGGCGTGATTATTGAGATGCCGTGAACGGGTTCGGGGAGTGAATCTATATCGGGAAAACAGGGTTGTCCCTCAATTTCTGTCTCTTTGGGATTGATGGGATAAGCGGTCAATCCGTTCTGTAGATAGCACCGCAAGATCTTGTTGCCGTATTTTGTCCGGTCTCGCGATGCGCCTACAACGCCGAATGCTTTTCCTTTGAGAAATTCATCAATTCGTTCTGGGATTGTCATGCAAGCCTCATTGATTTAATGGTATAGATAAAGAAGCGCGGTTGTCAACGGCCATGTTTAAGATATTCGAAATACAGCAGAAAATCCACGTTGAAAATAAGGTGCTGTCTTAAAATTTCAGTTCCAAATAAAAAAATAAAGAAATATCGAGTTTATCTCTGTTTAATCTTTCTGAAATAATCTGACTGTAATTTTTTGCCCGTCACAATGACCACATCGGGTATCGCTTTGTTGAAAGGAGGCTTTTCTCTGGCTAACCCATTTGTTAAAAAGATTTTGTTTTTTCGATGTATCACAAACCACATTGGATGGAGGTATCACACGTATGAAAAAGTTTTTGAATATTTTGTTTGCCGCTGCACTGTTATGCACTACAGGTCTTTCTGTTCAGGCAGAGGAGAAGGTTAAGCTCGGCGTGTTGCACTCTCTGAGCGGGACCATGGCTATCTCTGAGGTTTCACTGCGCGATGTCGTGCTTATGGCTGTTGGAGAGATCAATGCCAATGGCGGTGTGCTGGGAAAGAAGATTGAACCCGTGGTTGTTGACCCGGCATCGGATTGGGATTTGTTTGCCGAGAAAGCCAAAATGCTGCTTCGGGAAGAGAAGGTAGCTGTGACTTTTGGTTGCTGGACTTCGGTTTCGCGCAAGTCTGTTTTGCCGGTTTTTGAAGAGAGTAATGGTTTGCTCTTTTATCCGGTTCAATACGAAGGGGAGGAGTGTTCTCGGAATATTATTTATACCGGTGCTACGCCCAACCAGCAGTTGATTCCCGCTGCCGAATATCTGATGAGTGAAGAAGGGGGTAGTTATAAGAAGTTTTATCTGCTGGGTACGGACTATGTTTTCCCGCGTACCGCGAATAAGATTCTTCGCGCTTTCTTGCTGCACAAGGGTGTGCCTGAAGAAAATATTATTGAAGAATATACGCCTTTTCACCACCAGGACTATCAGACCATAGTTCAGAAGATCAAGCGCTTTGCCGCCAATGGCGATGCGGCTGTTTTATCTACTATTAATGGCGATTCCAATGTTCCGTTTTATAAGGAATTTGCCAATCAGGGTCTCACATCGGCGATGTGCCCGATTATGGCGTTTTCTGTTGCTGAAGATGAGTTGCGTTCGATGGATACGGAGTTTCTGGTTGGTCATCTGGCTGCCTGGAATTATTTCCAGTCCATTCCCGTTGCAGAAAATCGCGCGTTTGTGAAAAAGTTTAAGGATTATTGTGCGGCAAATGGGTTGCCTGGTGGTGCGAAGCGGGTTACCGATGATCCCATTGTGTGGTCTTATGTGGGTGTTTATCTCTGGAAGGCCGCAGTGGAGAAAGCCGGTTCTTTTGATGTTGATGCCGTGCGTCCCGCGCTCTACGGTCTCAAATTTGACGGTCCGGGGGGTACGGTGATGATGGATCCGGTGAATCACCATTTGCACAAACCCGTGCTGATTGGCGAGATCCGCAAGAACGGTCAATTTAAAATTGTATATGAGACCGATGGCCTCGTCGCTCCCGATCCCTGGGACGATATCACGAGTGCGGACAAAGATTGCGATCATGTCAAGTACATGGGAACCTATACTCTCAAACAGTAGTGAATAGCAATTCGATTGTTCCGCCCATAAAAGGAGAAAAAAATGAAAAAACTGTTGCTGCTTCTCGCGTTTGTGGTTTTTTCGGCCACTTCGTCGTTTGCTCAGATCAAAATTACAGATAATTTCACGGTCACGGGATTTTTCGATATGTCGTCAACGTATGACACGGAATCCAAATCCAATAATCTGTCCTTTGATCAGTTTGAAGTTGATTTGCTCTACAGTTATGGCCACGGGCTGTCAGCCCAGGCCGATATCAATAGTCTCAGTGGTGGCTCTGTAGATCTCGAACAGGCTTTTGTGACTTACAAAGCATCGAATGGATTTAGTATTACGGGGGGTAAGTTTTTGAGTTGTTCGGGTTGGGAGACCGCAGAACCCACGGGCTTGTATCAATATTCTTATTCTGCCACGCTTGTTTATGGTGGTTATCAAAACGGTGCCGCTGTGGGGTTTGGCAATGGCAAAGTTGGATTCTTTGGCTCTGTTGTCTCCAGCGTGTGGGATGGATCCGATACCAGTTTTGACGACCTGGGTTTTGAAGCACAGGTTGCTTTTACCCCTGCTGAAGCATTTACGGCCAAGGTCGCGTACCTCTGGGAAGACATGGGTGGTTTTGAACAGTCGCTTCTCAATGCCTGGGGGATGTATGCCACGGGTCCTGTGACACTGGCTGCGGAATACAACTATCTGGCGAACTGGGGGGAAAGTGGCAATAGTGGCTATGGCTGGATTTTAATGGGCAATATGGCTTTGTCCGACAAGGTCGGTGCCACGGTGCGCTATAGCGGTCTGGATACAGATGCCGATGGAAAGTTTACGGAGATTACTTTTAGTCCCAGCTACGCGATTACAGATAACTGGGGTGTGTTGGCCGAATTGCGCCGCGATATTGATTCGGAAGTAACCCTGTTTGCTTTTGAATCTATTTTTACGTTTTAACTTGAAAAAGTCCCCCGCAAAAGAGGGATGCCGCTTCCTCTGGTCTCTCCCAGGCGAGCGGTGTCTCTCGCTGTGGAGGTGTTGACTTAAACGCATGAAAATAAAACGCCACAATTTTTTGCGCTCTATCTGTGCGCTGGCTCTCCTTTTGGGCGCATCTTCCGTCCATGCACAGATGGATCACCAGTTGCAACTCGGGCGCATTGTTAGCAATAACCGCGATAGTATTACAACGGCGGTCAGGGCTATTTCCGATGCAAAAGATGTCAATTATTACGCCCTGATGGTTGCGCTTTTCAATGGTGAACTCTATCTGAGGAATGATGAGCTCGTCATTATCGGCGACATGCAAGAAGACGATTATGGCGATACTCTGGCTCCGCTCTACACCGCATATCCCAAACGCCATCCCATTCTGAACGATGAGGGCAAGCCCCTTATCGCGCCGCTGATCGATCTGGAAGAGATTGATAGCAACCGTCGCATCCGCGCGTTTATTCAGCCCTATCTCACGCAGATGGAGATTTTTCATCCGGATCCCAGCAAACGCCGCGTTGCTGTAGAAACGCTGGGCAATCGCGGCGATTTGGGCGCGATCCCCGTGTTGCGAGATGCTCTGGAGAAAGAAACGGATAGTAGTATCCAAAGTCTGATCCGCGTTGCTCTGGGCAAACTCGAACTCACACATCCCGACGCCGGGATTCGTCTCAATGCGGCCAAAACGCTGGGCGAACTCAACAATACATTTGTTCTTTCTTTTTTGCGCGCGCGTGTTGAACCCGATGCCAGTGGCAATATTGCGGAGTCAGATCCCGCGGTTCAGAACGAGATACGCGATGCGATTCAGGGTTTGGAAACGTTTAGCCAGATTATGATGGTGATCCAGACGGCTTTTGTCGGTCTCAGCCTGGGGTCTATTCTCATTCTGATTGCGCTTGGTCTGGCGGTTATTTACGGGCAGATCGGTATTATCAATATGGCGCACGGCGAGTTTATGATGGTTGGGGCTTATTTTACGTTTATTGTTCAGAATATTTGCATGATTGTCCTGCCCTCTGCCTATATCGATCTGTTTTTTCTGCTGTCTTTGCCGGTTGCATTTCTCGCGGCTGGCAGTATGGGTTTGCTGGTGGAGTCTCTGGTCATTCGCCGTCTTTACAATCGTCCGCTCGAGAGTTTGCTGGCTACGTGGGGGATTGGTCTTATTCTGGTGCAACTGGCGCGTACGATTTTTGGCGATCTCACGGCTGTCAAGCTGCCCCAGATTCTCAGTGGTGGTTTTGAATTGGCACCGCAGGTTATGTTGCCGTATAACCGGATTTTTATTATTGGTCTCACGGCTGTTATTCTGATTGGTCTGGTCGCGTTTTTCTTTAAGACCCGGTTTGGTCTCCGGTTGCGCGCGGTTACACAAAATCGCGAGATGAGTGCTTGTATGGGTATTCCCACCCGTCGCGTTGATGCGATTGCGTTTTTTCTCGGTACGGGTATTGCGGGTATCGCAGGGTGGGCTATGACGCTTATCGGCAATGTCGTACCGAATATGGGGCAGACGTATATTGTCGATGCTTTTCTCGTGGTTGTCGTTGGCGGTGTTGGAAAAATTTTGGGGACTATTGTGGCGGGTCTCGGCATTGGCATGTCCAATAAGGTTATCGAACCCTTCGCCGAAGCCGTTTATGCCAAGGTTCTCATTTTGGGGCTTATTATTCTTTTTTTGCAATTGCGTCCCACGGGTATCTTTCCCGCGAGGGGGAGAGATGAATAGACGAGCAATTTTATGACTTATTACCGTCCCATTATCGTATTCCTTCTCTTTGGCATTGCCGCGCCTGTGCTCAATGATATGGGGTTGCTTTCTGATACGACATTGAATCTCTGGGGTCGTTATTTTTGTTTTGCGATTGCCGCACTGGGGATTGATCTGATCTGGGGATATACGGGTATTCTGTCGCTGTGTCAGGCGTTCTTTTTTTGTCTGGGCGGGTATGCGATTGGCATGCATATGCTGCTCAAGACGGGGACGCAAGGGGTTTATGGGAGTGCGTTGCCGGATTTTATGGTGTGGAATCGCGTGGAGCAATTGCCGCTTTTTTGGGAGCCTTTTCACACTTTTACATTTGCGTTTATCCTATCGCTTATGATTCCGGCGGTTATTGCGCTTATTTTTGGGTTTCTGGCTTTTCGCAGCCGGCTCCAGGGGGTTTATTTTGCCATTATTACGCAGGCTCTTGCCCTGGGCGTCTGGCTCATTTTTTTGCGAAATGAAACCATGCTTGGCGGTACCAATGGTCTGACGGATTTTAAGACGTTGCTCGGTTTTGAATTGGCCGATCCGGCGAGCAAACGCGGTCTTTATATTATTGCTTTTGTCACGCTTTTTGTTTCCTATTTTTTGTGCCGTTTTGTGGTGAAATCCAAGCTTGGGCGCGTGCTTATTGCGGTTCGCGATAGTGAACATCGGCTGCGTTTTATCGGCTATCGCGTTATGAGCTACAAGGTATTTGTTTTTGTGATGGCCAGTATGCTCGGTGCTCTGGGCGGGTTGCTCTATGTGCCTCAGACCGGAATTATTACACCGGGGCGGATGGATGTGCAGGCTTCTATTGAGATGGTGATATGGGTTGCTGTTGGCGGGCGAGGGACTCTGATCGGTCCTATTATCGGTGCGGTTCTTGTAAATCTTCTCTATAGTTTTTTGACGGGCGCGTTCCCCGGTACATGGCTCTATTTCTTGGGCTTTCTCTTTATCGGTGTTGTGCTCTTTTTCCCCGATGGTCTTATTGGTCTGCGGTCTAAGATAAAGATAAGTAGTTTGAAGCGATTCTTGCCCACACGCATCCCAGCACCTGTACCTGCTGAAAGCCAGGATTGATATGATTTTTGATCCGGTTCTGCTGACTGTTGAAAATTTGCGTGTGTCCTTTGATGGATTTGTCGCGCTCGATATAGATGAGTTTGTCCTGCACGACCGCGAATTGCGCGTTGTTATTGGTCCAAATGGTGCGGGTAAGACGACTTTTCTCGATGTTTTATGTGGCAAGACCAAACCCGATCGCGGCAGTGCGCGTTTTGAAAAGTTCGATCTCACCCAGATGAGCGAAGATGCGATTGTCAAGGCGGGTGTTGGGCGGAAGTTTCAAACGCCGTCTGTTTTTACTTCTCTTACGGTGTACGAGAATTTGATGCTGGCGCTCAAGACTGACCGCACGGTTCTCTTTTCGCTTGTTTCGCGTCTGTCGGATAAGAATCGCGATCGCATCCAGGCTGTTGCAGAACAGACGGGTTTGGCTGATCATCTGCATACGGTTGCCGATGCGCTTTCGCACGGGCAAAAACAGTGGCTGGAGATTGCGATGGTTATTTTGCAAGATCCTGAGCTTTTTTTAATTGATGAACCCGCCGCTGGTATGACGGATGAAGAGACGGTTAAGACGGGAGAACTTCTCGAACGTCTGACGATGAATCACGCGATTATTGTTATTGAGCACGATATGGAGTTTGTGAGACAGATCGCCCGCACTGTTACGGTTCTCCACGAGGGCAAGGTGCTTGTTGAAGGACCGATGGATCAGGTGCAAAATGATCCCCGGGTTATTGAGTGTTATTTGGGTAGTGCGCAACATTGAATGGATAGTTTTTTAATGACGACCACAGATACCGCGCTTACCGTTCGAGGTCTGGATGTTTATTACGGCGAGAGCCAGATCTTGCGCGATATTGATATGGATATTCCCAGAGGGGCGATTGTGGCGGTTATGGGGCGCAATGGGGTTGGGAAGACGACGCTTATTAAGACGATCATGGGTCTGTTGCGTCCTCGCCGAGGAAATATTCTGTTGAATGGCGAGAATATAACGGGGCAGGCTCCGGATTTGCGGGCGCGCGCGGGTTTGAGTTATGTGCCGCAAGGGCGCGAGATTTTCCCCAGGCTCACGGTGAATGAGAATTTACAGATTGGTTTGGAGGCGCGCACAGATGGTCTTGCATCTCTGCCGGAGGATCTGATTTACGATCTTTTTCCCGTGTTGGCCGATATGCAAGATCGTATGGGTGGTAATCTCAGTGGCGGACAGCAACAGCAACTCGCCATTGCCCGTGCGCTTGTTGGCGATCCAGATATTCTCATTCTGGACGAGCCTACAGAAGGTATTCAGCCTTCGATTATTCTCGATATAGAGAATGTGTTGATCCATCTGAAGGACAAAGGGAATCTCACTATTATTCTGGTGGAGCAGTACTTTGATTTTGCCCGACAGATTGCCGATTATTTTTATTTGATGGATCGCGGAACGGTTGCGTTGTGCGGTTCTGCGGATGAATTGTCGGATGAGAGTATTAAGCAGTATCTTACGTTTTGAGCAGGGATTTTCCATGTATTTATCGCCTAAAGAAATTGACAAGTTGATGCTGCACAACGCGGGTTTTCTCGCGCAGAAGCGGTATGCCCGGGGCTTGCGTCTCAATTACCCGGAAGCCGTGTCGCTTATCGCGGCACAGCTTCTCGAGTTTATCCGCGATGGCGAGTCCGTTGCCGCGCTTATGGACAAGGGCAAGCAGTTGCTCGGTACGGAAGATGTTTTGCCCGGTGTTCCAGATATGGTTCACGAGGTGCAGGTGGAGGGTACGTTTCCCGATGGGACGAAGCTCGTGACGGTTCACCATCCTATTTGCCGTGTAGAAGGCGATTCTGATCTCGCGTTGTACGGTTCGGGGCTCGCGCGCGTTCGCTCGCCCTGGTCGCCGGATAATACGGTTTCGGAAATGCCGGGTGCCGGGACTACGGCGGTTGAGCCAATTGCGCTCAATGCGGATCGGGAGACTATTTCTCTTTCTGTGACCAATACCGGCGACCGTCCGATACAGGTGGGGTCGCATTATACATTTTTTGAAGTTAATCCCGCGCTTTCGTTTGATCGCGAAAAAGCCTATGGCTTTCGTCTCGATATTCCATCTGGTACTGCCGTGCGTTTTGAACCGGGTGAGAGTCGGACGGTTGATCTTGTCGCTATTACCGGCAACCGCACGGTCTATGGGGGGAATGGCCTTATTTCGGGGCAACTCGATGAGAATAAGGCAGAGGCTTTGCAAAGGGCGGGGAATGGTGGATTTAAGAGGATTCCAAATGTCTCAGATTGATCGAACCGCTTATGCCAGTATGTACGGTCCCACTACGAGAGACCGCGTTCAATTGGGCGATACCCATCTTGTCGTTGAAGTGGAGAACGATTATACGATTTACGGTGATGAATGCAAGTTTGGCGGGGGTAAGGTGCTGCGCGATGGCATGGGTCAGGCTACGGGTGTGTCGCAGGATAGGGCGCTGGATCTCGTTATTACCAATGCGCTTGTCATTGATTATACAGGGATATACAAAGCGGATGTTGGGATTAAAGACGGGCGTATCGTCGGTATTGGCAAAGCGGGTAATCCCGATATTATGTCGGGTGTTGATCCCGATCTCATCGTGGGGGTTACGACCGAGGTTATCGCGGGCGAAGGTCATATGCTCACGGCTGGTGCGCTCGATGTGCATGTCCATTTTATTTGTCCTCAGCAAGTTGAGGAGGCGATTGCTTCGGGTATTACGACTATGCTGGGTGGCGGTACGGGTCCGGCGACGGGGACCAATGCTACGACGTGTACACCGGGGGCGCACCACATTCGGATGATGCTGGAGTCGAGTGATGCTTTTCCCCTCAATTTTGGATTTTTGGGCAAGGGCAATTCTTCGCTTCCGCAAGGGCTTATTGAGCAGATTGAGGGTGGGGCTTGTGGTCTCAAGCTCCACGAGGACTGGGGTACGACGCCTGCTGCTATTGATTCCTGTCTTTCGGTTGCCGATGAATACGATGTTCAGGTGGCGATTCACACGGATACGCTCAATGAGTCGGGTTTTGTGGAGCAGAGTTGTGCGGCTTTTAAGGGGCGCACGATTCACACGTATCACACCGAGGGCGCGGGTGGGGGACACGCGCCGGATATTATGCGTCTTTGCGGCGAGGCGAATGTTTTGCCTTCTTCTACCAATCCCACGCGGCCTTTTACGGCGAATACGATTGACGAGCATCTCGATATGCTTATGGTGTGTCATCATCTGGATAAAAATATACCCGAGGATGTGGCTTTTGCCGAGAGCCGTATCCGGCAGGAGACGATTGCGGCAGAAGATATTTTGCACGATATGGGGGCGCTGTCGATTATTGCATCGGATAGTCAGGCGATGGGGCGCGTGGGGGAGGTTATTTGTCGCACATGGCAGACCGCCCATAAGATGCGGGAGCAGCGGGGTGCACTGCACGGCGACCGGGGGAATGATAATGGGCGCGTGAAGCGGTATATTGCCAAATATACGATTAATCCTGCGGTGGCTCATGGTTTGAGCGATCATATCGGTTCGGTTGAGGTGGATAAACTCGCAGATCTCGTGCTCTGGAAGCCCGCATTTTTTGGAGCAAAACCCGAGATGGTGATTAAGGGAGGCGCGATTGCGTATTCGCAGATGGGCGATCCTAATGCTTCGATTCCCACGCCGCAACCCGTGTATCCGCGTCCTATGTTCGGCGCTTATGGCAATGCCGTGGGTTCGACGTCTCTCGCTTTTGTCTCCCGGGCTTCGTTGGATACGGTGGGGTCTTATGATCTGTCCAAAGGCGTTGTTGCTGTGTCCAATTGTCGGGGTATTGGGAAGAAGGATATGAAGCTCAATAATTTTATTCCCGATATTCACATTGATCCGGAGACTTATAGCGTTACGGTTGATGGCGAGTTGCTTACCTGTGAGGCGGCGGAGAAGCTGCCGCTGGCGCAGCTTTATAATTTGTTTTGATTATGCTCTTCGATCTTCTCACTCTTGCCGATAGCAATTTTCCTACGGGTGGATACGCTTTTTCCAATGGACTGGAGGCCACCAAACAGATGGGGTTGTTGCGTTCTTCCGATGATCTGGATGCGTATCTTCAAACGGTGATTCACGCGACGGCAAATGGTGAGATTCCGTTTATCAATGCGTGTTTTAAGGGTGATTTGATTCCCGCTAATTTGACGGATATACTGCTCACTTATGATGCGATGCTTACGGCTCCGGCGATTGTTCGCGGCAGTGAGGTGCAGGGTCGCAATTTGTTGCGTTTGATGCGCGATTTGTATTTTTCCGATGCGATGGCGCGGTTGCACAAAATCTTACTTTCGCAACCTGTGCCGGCTCATTATACGATTGTTTTTGGTATGACATTTCGGATTGCGGGTCTTAAACGCGGGCAGACGTGTCGGATTTTTATGTATCAGTTTTTGCGCGATCAAATCAGTGCGGCTGTGCGCCTGGGGCAGATTGGTCCTCTGGAAGCCGCGCGGTTGCAAAAACGCCATCACAAGACGGCGATTAATGCTATGATTTCTGTCGCGCAGGCAGATTATACGCGTGCGACGCGCTGTGCGCCCCAATGGGATATTGCACAGGGTATGCACGAGTATCTGTATTCTCGGTTGTTTCAGAGTTAGAGGATTTGCTATGCACAATCATCATCACCATCACGACCACGATCATTCTCACGAGCCTTTTGAATCTCCCGGCGATTTTGCCTTGCGCGAGTCGGTTCTTTGCGACCGCGATTTTTCTCAGCGGGCGTTTACCGTGGGGGTTGGTGGTCCGGTGGGGACGGGGAAGACGGCGCTTGTTCGGGTGTTGTGCGAAGCCCTGCGCGATCGCTTTAGTCTCGGTGTGGTTACGAATGATATTTTTACGCGCGAGGATGCCGAGTTTCTTTTGCGTCACGAGGCGCTTGAGGCCGATCGCATTATTGGCGTTGAGACGGGCGGATGCCCGCATGCAGCTATTCGCGAGGATATTTCGCTCAATTTGAATGCGCTCGAGGATTTGATGATTCGCTTTGAGTGCGATATTGATTTGCTTTTTGTGGAGAGTGGTGGCGATAATCTGGCGGCGCATTTTAGCAAGGAGCTTGTCGATTACGCGATTTATGTGATTGATGTCTCTGCTGGGGACAAGATTCCCCGAAAAGGGGGTCCGGGGATTACGCAATCGGATTTGCTGGTTATTAATAAGACCGATTTGGCCGGTCTCGTTGGCGCGGACCTGGGGGTTATGGCGCGAGACGCAAAGAAGATGCGCGGCGATGGTCCCACGCTTTTTGCCTGTTTGAAACACGGGTCTGGGCTTGACGAGATTATTGAGCATGTTCTTCGAGCACGCAGGTCTGTTCTGTCACTTCAGACACGATGATGTCCTCTCTCCCTTCCCGAATTGAAGTGATCCGCAATGGTGCCCGTTCTGTCCTCTCTGCCTGTCGCTCAGTCGCGCCTTTGAAGTTGCTCAATCCCGCCGCACAGGGCAATTATTGCGCTGTTGTGCTTTCCAGTTATGGGGGCGGTATGGTGGAGGGGGATGCGACGACGCTGTGTGTGCGCTGTGGTGAAGGGGCATCTCTTTATCTGGGTACTCAGGCGTTTACCAAAGTTTATAAGAGTCCCAATGGTATTCCGTGTAAGCAAATAATTGGCGGTGAGGTGGAAGCCGGGGGCCTTGCCGTTGTTTTGCCCGATCCCGTTGTTCCATACTCGCGAAGTGTTTTTGAGCAGGCGCAGACGTGGCATCTGGGGTCTGACGCATGTCTGGTGCTCGCCGATGGTCATACGGCTGGACGCATGGCTTTTGGGGAGTGTTTTGGGTACACGAGTTACCGGTCTGATATTACAGTGCATACGGTCGAACGCCCGGTTCTGGTGGAGCGCTATTATTCCGAGCCGGGGACGTTATCGCCAATACATACGGGTGCGTTTGGGGCTTATACTGTTGTTTTTAATATTTTTGTTGCGGGTGATTCCACACGTTTTAGTTGTCTGGTTGAAAGTCTTTCCCAAACGCTCGCTCCTTTGTTGAAACCTTCGCAGGATTCTCTTTTGCTTTCCTTTGCTTCCCCCAGGCCCGACCTTTTTGTGATACGTTCTCTGGCGCAAAATGTCGAGTGTCTCCATCCTCTCTATACAGCCCTCCGCAGTGCAATTGCCCATCCCAATATTCTCGGTGCAGATCCGCTGGCGCGAAAGTATTGAAGCGGTCGGCGGTTAGACCCCCATTCGCTGTCATCGCGGCGTGATTTTGAGCCGCGATCCAGAGGTTTTGCCTGTCATCCAGTCCCCAGTCCCGAGTAATACTTGATATTGCCAAAAAAATGCGTTAGTTTGAGATTAATACGCCCAAATATTTATGCGTCATTTGTCTTGTTTTTCTGGCAAAGGAGTGTGGTTATGAAGATCACGAGTGTTGATTTGACCCCCGTTGCATCGAGGCGTGAGACTGGACATTTGTCTCGTCACGTTATTGTTCGCATTCACACTGATGAGGGATTGATCGGTTTGGGGGAGATGTCCGATGTGAACGACTGGGGTGTGATGTACGATCTCAATGATGTCAAGGGAGCCTACGAGTCGTTGCTCGTGGGAAAGGATCCGCTGGCGTGGCGTACGATTACCATTGAAGCGAGGTCCCGGTTCCGTATGGGTGGGGCGATTCGAGCGGGGTTCGAGATCGGTCTTTTCGATTTGGTCGGCAAGATCCAGGGGCAGTCGGTTGCAGGTGTGTTTGGCGGAGCGCTGAGGGATAAGTGGCGCGTGTGTTATCCGATTTTCAGGAATTATTCCAGGGAAGATGCCGAGGCGAATATCGCGCGGGTCAATCGCCGGATGAAGGAGGGTCAGGATCTGTTTCGGTTGTATCACGGCGGCAATGTGGAGGCGGATGAGATTTTTTTGGATGGGGTGAAGTCGTCCTGGGGCGATCAGTTTGTGTTGAAGTCGCTCGATTTTAGCGGCGCGCACAAGTGGAAACGGGTTGTGCAGGCGCTGGATGTTTTGCTGAGGTACTACAGGCCTTTTCATCTGGAATCAGTCTCTGACCGGAGAGATCTGGAGGGTCAATACGAGGTGCGAAAGCGCATTGATCTGCCCATCAGCGAGCACGTCAGTTCACTGGATCAGGCCTATCAGTTTGCCCGGCACCGGTATGTCGATATTTTCAATATCAGTTTGTCGGGTGCAGGGGGATTTACAAATGCGCTGCATGTCGCGCAGGTGGCCGATGCGGCTGGTCTGTCGTGTCTGGTGGGTACGACGCAGGAGCTGTCCATTGGCGTGGCGGCTCAGGCGACGTTTGGTTCTGTGGTGGAAAATCTCGATTATCCGGGCGATCCGACAGGTGGGTTGCTGTACGAGAGCGATGTGGTTAAGGAGCGCATACAATACGAGAAGGGTTATGTGATTTTGCCAGAAGGTCCGGGGTTGGGGATGGAGTTGGATGAGGAGAAGATCGCCGCAATTTCAGAGCCTTTGAGTTCTGTGTCTTGAAAAAAGCAATCAGCAATCAGCGGTCAGTAGTCAGCAGAACAAGCGGTTAGCTGGTCGCTGAAAGCTGATGGCTGATTGCTAATCGCTACTGGAGGGCTTATGCTGACGGAGCAAGAGGTCCACTATTTTAAGACGTTCGGATTTCTGATTCTTCGGCAGGTGTTTGATCGGGACGAGTTGAAGACGATTAACGAGGAGTTCGAGCATGCTCTGACAGCGGCGTATCGACACGCGCCTTTTGACGGTACGCGTCGGCATTGGGTGCCTATGCTGGGACCGGATACGCCCTTTTTCGCGGGTTTGCTGGAAGATCTCAGGTTTTGCAGGGTGGCAGAGCAACTTTACGGGGAGGATGTGTTTGGCGTGGCTTGCGATGCCAATCGCTATGTGGGCGATACACAGTGGCATCCGGATACGCGGAGTCCCCACCAGTATGGCGTTAAGTTCGCTTTTTATCTCAAGTCGGTAGATGCACAAAGCGGCGCGTTGCGCGTGTTACCGGGTTCACATATATGTCCTTTTCACGATGAGTTGCGACAGGCGCGAGAAGCGTCTCGCCTGGATCTCGACGAGGTGCCGGCTTTTGTGTGTGCGTCAGAGCCGGGAGATGTGGTGGCTTTTGACCTGCGGCTCTGGCATGCGAGTCTTGGTGGTGGTGTTGATCGCCGGATGTGTACGGCTGTCTATTACAATAATCCCAAGACTGCTGAGGAAGAGCGTGTGACGCGGGAGCAGGGGAGGTCGAATGCGGATACTGCGGTCAGATTTGATCGCCCTGCAGAGCCTATCCATCCGCCGCACTGGCTGGCAAATGTCCACGGAAATCCGAGGCGCCAGCGCTGGATTGACCGAATGAGAGTGCTTGAGTTTTTAGATTAGGAGAGATTGCGATGTCTCAAACAGTGGTCTGGTCCCCTGTTGAGGGTACGGTTGATGAGATTCTCGCGCAGGTTCCGCGGCCGTTCGATGCGATGATGGCGAGCGAGATTCCCGCTGTTATCGTGCGTTGCGCGTTTCCGTCGGATCACTGTGCGGCTCTTATTGAGCGGTTTTACGAGCGCGGTTTGCTCTACGATCCGCACAAGGTGGGTGATGGCAGTCCCCGCCGGGTCGATATCGGTACGAGTCTGGGTCACCACGGGAATGATCCAGATGCTTTTTACGAACATTCTCGTCAGACGCACGATCTTTTTTCGTATTTGTTTGATGGGTATGAGGATCCCGTGAAGACGCTGTATGACGCGCTTGCCAGGATGCTTCCAGATAAGCGGGTTATGACGGCTCGGAGCGTTGACGGTCGTCTTTACGGTCCCTCTATTTTTAGAACTTATCACGAGGGTGTGGGGCATTACCCGCATTACGATTCCGTGTCCAAGCGGTCCAAGCGCTACAATTTTACGGTTTCCCGGTTCAGACATCAGTTTGCGGGTGTGCTGTGTTTTCAGAATAGCGAGGATCGTGGTGATAGCGGCGAAGGGATCCTTTACAGGGCGCCTATGTCGCCCGAGTTTCAACGCCCTCTCGAGGAGAGGCGGTTTCGAGAATTCGCAGAGGAGGAGGGGATTGCGCGCGTGCAGGTCAATCTGGAACCGGGAGATCTCTACTTTTTTTATTCCGAGACGATTCACGAAGTTCCTTTTGTCGTCGGCTCTCAACCCCGCGTTGTGCTGGCATCGTTTATCGGTATGTCTGAAGATGACCCTGAGGTTTATTTGTGGTCATGAGATGAGGGACGGGAAAATAGATGATAACAAAGTAGATTGAGGATAATATGACACGCATTCTCGAAAAACCACGTTCTCCAAAATGGGTATATGATGACTCGGGCGAGGTCATTGAGGTGATACTTGGATATGACGATTTCAAGACTTTAATTCAAAAGGTCGCTCAGGAAACAGACTGGGAGACGCTTCCTCCCCATCTACAGGATGCTGTTGACGCCATGTTAATGGATGAAGCGAATGAGGAGAATAGCGAAACGCGGCCTTTGCGCGATTTGCTCCGTGAGACTGGAGAAGTACCATAGCAATGGCTTACGCTGTTCACATGCGTTCATCGGCGCGACGTATATCAACGCTAAATACATAGATATTACTAAGAGAGATAATATTCTTTATTTTTTACCTTTTACGTTTGGATTTTTCCTATGAATCAACCTCCTGAATCATTTGTTCATGTCTTTGAAGATCGCCTTCTGGATTTTGCCGCGGCTTGTTTTGAAAAGGCGGGGCTTGAGACCGATCACGCGCGGGTTATCAGTCGCCTTCTGGTCAATAGCGATCTGCGAGGTGTTCGCAGCCACGGTACGCGGACTGTGAATGGCTATTGCAAGAGTTTTGAAAATGGGAGTCTCAATCCGCGTCCCAATGTGCGGGTGATCGGTGAGACGCCGACGTGTGCTGTTATTGATGGGGATGGTACGGTGGGGTATCTCCCGATGGTGCGCGCGGCAGACCACGCGATTCGCAAAGCGAGAGAGTTGGGTATGGGTATGGGGCTGGCGCGACATGTGGGGCATATTGGTTCGGCGGGTCATTATGCGCGGATGTGTTCCGAGGCGGGGTGTATTGGTTTTTGCGTACAGGGCAGGCAGCAGGGCAATGCAAAGAGGGATGGCAGGGGGCCGCTTCTCGGCTATTTTGGCAATCCTCCAATATGTTTTGCGATTCCCTCTGGGGATGAGCCTCCGATTGTTCTCGATGCGGCGACTTGTATTTTGGCGGATTACCAGCGGGGTCCGGAGTTTGAGGCTTTGTTCGAGATGATTCCGGCGGCGTTTTTTAAGAGTATTGGGTACACGGCGGTGGCTTCGATTATGGGGGGTGGATTGGCAGGTGCCAGTCTTCCGTCTTCTCACGAGATGAAGGAGAAATGGTCCTCGTCAGGTGCGGGTGGTTGTGTTCTTGCGATCCGCGTTGATCAGGCGGTTTCCGAAGAGGTTTTCCGGGCTGAGTCAGATCACATGGTGAGAACGGTGCGCGAGACGTACGAGCCGATGCCGGGACATGACCGCGCGTTGTTGCCGGGTGCGATTGAGGAAGAGCGCATGGTGCTCCATCGCGCCGAGGGTATTCGCTATGGCGAGATGGAGCAGGAAAATGCACGCGAGGTTAGCGCGCGCCTAAGGGTGCCGCTTCCCTGGGATTGATGGGAAAAGATCTAATAACTAAAGCCCTATAGCTTATTGCTTGAGGGCTTTTTTTATCACAGAGCTTTTTAAATAAAAAGCCGAATCATACACATTGACATTGAGAGCATCGGAACGTATTTTGGCATCTGACGCATTATCGCAGTTCTAACTTCACAAATTGGAGGTTCCCATGTATATCGGAACGCAGGTGGCTTGTCGGAACGACACGGATATCGAGATTCTCGCGCAACTCGGGGTTTTTAATGTCGATCAAACACCGGAGGGACCCTGGGCGGAGTGGAGTGCCGATGCGATTAAGTCCATGCGCGATCGGTATGATAAATATGGCATTAATCTCGAGATGATTCACATTCCGTTGGGTTCAAGCAGTGCTTTCCAAAACGAGGCTGGTGCGATTTTCCTGGGTCCCAGCGACGAGCGTGACCGGGCTATTGAGCGCATGTGCGAGACGGTCAGAATGGCGGCGGAAGCGGGGTTGCGCGGGCTGAATTACAATATCACGATTTTGGGGCATATGCGGACAGAGCCGCGATACGGACGCGGGGGCGCTAGGCTGTCGTCGTTTGAGTACGATAAATTGGATCAATCTTTGGGCGAGTTTGAAGGCGGCGCTGCAGATGAAGACGAGATGTGGGCGCGCATCGATCACTGGTTGCAGAATATTATGCCTGTGGCGGAGGAGTACAAGATCCAGATGGCGTGCCATCCCTCGGATCCAGGTATCGGATATGGGACGACGTATCGAGGGGTCGCGCGTGTGCTCGGTATGGTGGATGGTTTTAAGAAGTTTATCGATTTGTACGATAGTCCGTACAATGGATTGAATTTCTGTCTGGGCTGTATGTCCGAGAGTCTGGAGGATCCCAGTGCGGACGCCTATGATGTGATCCGTTATTTTGGAGAGCGCAAGAAGATTTTCAATGTGCATTTCCGCAATATCAAGGGCGGTCTTCGCAATTTTGTCGAGGTGTTTCCCGATGAGGGCGATGTGGATATGCTGAAGGCTTTGCGGACGTTCAAAGAAGTGGGCTACGAATATATGATTATGCCCGATCACGTTCCGGGTATTTCCGGTCCCGAATCGAGGCAGGTCGGTTTTGCGTACACGTACGGGTATATCCATGCGCTGATGCAAGCGGTTAATGAAGAATAGTTGGTTGTCTCTACAGCAAATCGGATAACACTATCATCGTAGGGGACGGTTCCCGTATAGAGTCACTACGGGACAGGCTCCTGTGCCGTCCCCAGCAATTCCCTTATCCAGTCCACCATCAATCCCAATCCAAAGTCTATGTCCGCATCTCCACAACCGCGCCTTCCCAAATCAGAAACCGCTGAAGGCTCTTCCGTTATTACCAAACGATCCCTCCTGATTGGGCTGGGTATGGCCATGCTTATGCCCCTGTGGCCGACCTATACCAGTTTTGTGGTGAATTCAACGCGGGCTGATCATTCGCATCTTTCTATGGCGATGCTCATTCCTTTTGTGGGGCTTCTGATTCTGAACGCTTTTCTCGAGCGGCGCGGTATCGGGTTTTCTCCAACGGAATTGCTTACGGTTTGCTGTATCGGGTTTGTCGCATCTACTATGCAGGGCGAGTGGCTCACGGTGTGGTTCTTGCAGATGCTGACGATGCCGGCGTATTACGCGTCGCCAGAGAATCGGTTTGATGAGCTTCTCCTGCCGTACATGCCGAGCTGGACGACGATTACCAATCGCGATGCAGTGCGCGGATTTTACGAGGGGCAAGTGCCCGGTGCAGCGTTTCCGTGGGGTGAGTGGTTTTCGGTGCTTTTCTGGTGGGGTGCGCTGATTGCGAGTATTTTGGCGATTCACCTGTGTCTCAGTGTTTTGTTGCGGAAACAGTGGATGGAATACGAGCGGCTGTCTTTTCCAGTCGCCACTGCGCTGCTGGAACTCACGGGTGTTTCGGGTACGACGGGTACGCTGAGGACGCTTGTGCGCAATCGCCTGTTTCAATGGGGATTTGGCCTTACGTTTGCGATTATTGCGTGGAATGTGTTTACGTGGTTCACGGTCAATTTACCGATGTTTCCATTTCTGGCGGGGCGATATGGGCGGAATGTGATTTCGGTAGCGCCGGGCTTTCCGAGTATTGTGACTACGTTTGTGTTGCTCACGTTTTGTCTGGGGTATTTCACCAAGCTGGAGGTGCTTTTCAGCCTGTGGTTTTTCCATGTGGTTCAGATCTGTGTGGTGGGGCTGTTCAATCGTTTTGGCCTGGATTTGGGCCCGAATGATCCGTGGAGTTCGAGCCATCCGGCGATTGGCTGGATGACATTTGGGGGGATGGCCGTTTTTGTCGGCTGGGGGTTCTGGATTGCGCGGTCTCATTTTCGAGATATTTTTCGCAAGGCGTTTTTGCGCGATGAAAGTGTGGATGATTCCGAAGAGATTATGTCTTATCGCACGGCTGTCTGGCTTTTGCTGGCGTGTTGCGGTTTTGTGTTTCTCTGGCTCTGGCGCGCGGGTATGGGGCCGGAGACGATTCTCGCATGGTCATTTGCGATGCTCGTTTTGTTTGTGGGGATGTCGCGCATTGTGGTGGAGAGCGGTCTGGTCTATCTTCGGGTGCCTCTCACGGCGCCGGGGTTTACATGGCATGCCGTCGGCGTTGGGAATATGGGGCCTGCCGGCGCTTCTATTTTGACGCTTACGATGAGTCTCGTGGCGGATGGGAAGACGTTTGCGACGACGCAGATGGCGCATGTTCCGCGGTTGAGTATGGCGATGGCAAAGCGCAGCCGCAAAGCCGTGGCGCCGACTGTGCTCATCGGTTGTTTGCTCGGTGCGGCGGTGGTTATCATATTCGTCATATACCAGGGGTATTACGGTATTGGCAGTGCCAATTTTGGGCGGACGACATTTAAGGGTATTGGCACGCTCAATGGGGCGGGTTTTAGCCGTCTGGCTGTGTCCCGAATTCAGGGCGATGTGCTGTTTACGGACTGGAATCGCTTTTTGTTTATGGGTATTGGCGGCATTTTTACTGGTACACTCTATTTTCTGCGTTATCGCTTCCCGGGCTTTCCGATCCATCCCATTGGTTTTACGATCTGTGGCATGGTAGAGATGCAGGATAATTCTTTTAGTATTTTTTTGATGTGGGGTGTGAAGACGATTATTATGAAGTTGGGTGGTTTGGAGCGCTATCGGCGCTATGCACCCTTTTTCCTGGGTATGATTATGGGCTATATCGCAGGTGTTTTTCTGGGTGTTTTTGTCGATGTTTTCTGGTTTCCCGGAGATGGGCACGAGATTCATTGCGATCCATGATCGCGGGGTGAGAGAATGAAGATTACGGATGTTAAGACCTATACTGCTGGGCAGGATGGCAGAAATTTTTTGTTTTGCAGGGTTTTTACGGATGAGGGGATCTATGGCGTGGGAGAGGCGACTGCATGGCCGAGTATTCAGACGGAGATTCACCACAAGGCGAGCTTGATTATCGGTGAGGATCCCTTTAATATCGAGCGGTTATGGAGCAAGATGTTTTTGCAGACCCACGGGATGTCGGGCATTGTGGGCGCGGGTGCGATTTCGGCTATTGAAACGGCGCTGTGGGATATTAAGGGGAAGGCGTTTAATATGCCGGTCTGGCAATTGCTGGGCGGTCGGATGCGCGAGCGTTTGCGGGTGTACACGCACGCGAATACGGCTGAGAGCGCGCGGGAACTCGTGGATCAGGGCTTTACGGGTCTCAAGATGGGGGGAATTGAGCACTGTATCCGCGATATTACGGCGATACGCAATGAGGTAGGGGACGATATCGATATTATGGTCGATTTGCACGGTATGCCGTGGATGACGACGCGCGATGCGATTTCTATGGGGCGGAGACTTGAAGAGTTCGGGGTGTTTTTTTACGAGGAACCGGTCGCGCCCGAGAATGTGGAGGCGCTTGCGCGCGTGTCCGAAGCGATTAATATCCCCCTTGCAGCCGGGGAACGAGTCGCCTATGTCTTCGGTGCTCGCGAGCTTATTGAGCGCGAGATTGTGGATGTTATTCAGCCGGATGCCGGGCGGTTCGGCGGTCTGGCTCAGATGAAGAAGCTCGCGGGTATGGCCGAGGCACACTATATCCAGTTTGCGCCGCACGATGGGTCGCTGGGTCCAGTGGGGGAGATCGCGTCTATCCATTTGTGCGCGACGCTGCCAAATTTTTTGATCTGGGAGCACCGAACGGGCGATGTTCAGGCGCGGTATGAGGTGATGGCACCGCAACCCGAGGTGGTCGATAGTTATATCGCGATTCCCGAGGGTCCGGGCCTGGGTGTTGATCTGGTGGATGAAGAGATCGAAAGATATGCGTGCGATCTGCTGGGCGGGCGTTCGTCCTATGCGGAGGATAATACGTATGACAGTCAGTACGTATATGCCCGGTTTCCACGGAAGCGGTGGTTGGGATAAGGAAGTGGAAAGCCTATAGCTGATCTTCTGTTCGCTCGTCCCGGTAGTCCGCCAATAAAAAGGCGAGATAGACACCCACGAAGACGATGACGAGTTCTAATACGAAGCGGGCCACGATCCACAGTTTTCCGATGATGTTGTCCCACCCTTTCAAGTTCTTTCTCCTTTCAAATCTCCATTACAGTCTGCGCCTTGATTCGGTCCCAATCGATTTTTCGCCCGAGTCCGGGCGTTTGTGGCACGTACATGTAGCCGTCTCGTACTTCTGTCGTTTCTTCGATTAAGCCGGCAAAGGCCGACGCGAGGGATCTGTCTGCGCCCGTGGGTGGCCAGGCCGAGACTTCCCACCAGTCGTCGTTTCGGACCGCGGCTACGACGTGGGGATTTCCTCCGTGGCAGTTCAGTCCAAACATTTCTGCCAGGTTGGCCAATTTCATCTGTCCGGTGATGCCCAGTCCTGTTTGACGCACGATGTCTATGGCGCCGATTGAAAGGTACGGTGCGGCGAGATAGGGGTTGCCCTGGATGGATTCCAATGCCATTACTGGAAGGTCGATTGCGTCTGAGAGTCGCTTCAGGCCGTTGATGTCGAATTCCTGCAGGGGTTCTTCGATCCAGAGATAATTCAGTTCTTCGAGTCCGCGTCCGACTACGATCGCATCTTCGACGGAGTATTGTTGTACCGGGTCGTGCATGAGTACCATGTCGTCGCCGACGAGGTCCCGGATGTCTTTGGCGAGCGCGAGGTTGGTTTCCACGCCGAGCATGGAGTGGTCTTTGAAGCCTTTGTATCCTTCGTCAACAGCCCTTTGGGCGGATTTTAGTGTGTCTTCGTAGGGTATGCCGGTTTCGGTGAGGTAGGCGGGGACGCGATTGCGAAATCCGCCGAGCAATTTGTGGATGGGTAATTGTGCGTGCAGGCCCGCCAGGTCCCAGAGAAGGGAGTCGATGAGGGCGAGCGGGGCGGTGGATGCCATGTGGAAATACCGTCGCGCCATCCACATTTTGTGCCACATGTACTCCCGGTCCAGGGCTTCAGTGCCTGCGATTTCCGGTTCCCACTGTACTTTGAATGTGCGCGCTGCCCATTCGAGGTCTTCCTGCGCCCAGCCGGTGGCAAAAATACCGCAGGTTTCCAGGTTTGCATCTGTGCGGATGCGAAGCAGGGTGAGGTACGCCGGTCTTTTTGTGAGTTGAATTCCTTCGCCTTGAAAGAGTCGGTGACCGAATCGCACTTTGTGCGCGCCGGGATATTCCCGCATGGTGCGCAAGGGTCGCCATTCCGGGGTTACGGGTTCGCTTTTGAGGATCAGAAAGTCGATTGCTTCAATTTTCATGGCGTTATCCTCCTATTTATTTTCCCACTGAGCCGAAATATACGGCAAAATGTTCGACGCCGTCGAGTTTGAGCGTCCGATTTAATTCGTCGTCGTTGAATGCCGCACTGGTGCAGGCGCGGCAGTTTACGGCCATGGCGCCCAGGTACAGGTTTTGTCCCACATGTCCGGCATCGAGGTGGATATAACGATACCCCCGGTCACCGTAGCGCCAGGTCATTCGCGCGGCTACTGTTGTCCAGATGAATGTGGCGGCACTTGTCTGGATCAGTTCGGGTTGCAAGGTGGTGTTGGCAATTCTTTCGCCAATTTCGTCTGATTGGTCGATTATTCCCAGTTTGTGTCCCATGGCCAGATACCGGTATAACCCGCGGTCCAGGCTTTCTACGTTGTTCACTACGATATAGGTTTCAAATGCGTGACGCGCACCCGCCGATGGTACGGTGCGAAATGTTTCGCCCTGTTCAAATTCCTTTACGCCCTGCGTTGCCCAGAGTAAGTAGGTCAGCTCATCCAGTGTGATGGGGTCGTCGAAGAATACGCGCTCGCTCTTGCGCTCATCTATGGCTCGGCGCAGGTCGATTTGCGTTGTTTCGATCTGCGCGGGTTCGGGCAGGTCTATTGTTTCGCCCCGGTAATGCAATTCGGGCATGGGAGGTGGTTCTCTGCGCGCCTGTCCGGTTGGGCCCAAATTTTTGAACTGTGTGCGCCGCATGAATTCCGGTCCTGCTTGTGGTCGTCGTTTGCGTTTTGCCATTTAATTTTCCTCTCCGATTTGTGCGCCTATGGCTTCTACGGCTTCTATGCCCAGGCGATCTTCGAGTTGTTTTAAGTACAGACTGCGCGGAACTACTTTTTGCCCGTGTGAATCCCAGTATCCGTCCTCGCGCGCGTGCCGACCGTTTCGTTTTTCGCCGATGCAGCCAATGGCGTAATTTTGCGATGTTGGGGGTTTTTGTAAGATAAAGCTCTCTGCCTCGCAATTCCACAATACTTTTTGCGCGCCCGCCCAACCGTGGCCGGTGCCCGAACTTTGCCGGTCCTGTACGTTGATGGCGTTGCCGTTTACGATTACGTTGTCAAACAGGGTGCAAACAGACCAGCGGTGATGGGGTCCCGTGTCGGAGTGCGCGATGTCTGCTACGCAATCTACAAATGCATTTGGTCCGGGTACGCGGGCGTGCAGTACATAATCGTGTCGTCCCCGCCGGGTATAACACCGTTGTACGAGGGATAATTGCCCGTGGATGGGGAAGGAGTAGCGCCGCGATCCAGTGATTTTTGATACGGGGTCGAGGCATTGGCTATCCTGTACGGTCATCCATTTTGCCTGGTTGCCAATGGTTATACATGCATATCCAAAGTGAACTGAGGTTATGTCGCGTGCCCAGGCATTTTTTACCCGGGAGAATACGACGAAGTTCCAGGCGTGGTCTTCGTCGATATATTCGTTTTTCCGCCGGGGATCTTTTTCTGTTTCATCAAATTCCGATACGCCGCGCAAGTTTTCGATGCCGACCTGTTCAATGCGCCCGGGATATTCGTATTTGTAAATCGATCCACCGCCGTATTCGCTTTCTATCGCGTTGCCCATTGGCGCGTCGATTGTTATTCGATTGCCATTTATGGCTGTTATGGTGCGGTCAAAGTGAAAGTCGTAGGAGCCAGGTTTCCATTGTTGGACTCCGGGGTGTTTCATTTCTATGCGGTCCATGCCTATGGTTGCAATCCACTTTGCCGTGCTGGGGCGATGTACGATGATCGCGTCGCCTGATGCAAAATCTGAAGCGTCTGCTATGGCGAATGTTTTTGCGCCTACGGGGACATAATCATCTACAATGGCCTGTCGCGTGTTTTCTATTTCTCGCGGCCTGCGTCCCCGGCCTTCAAATTCGATTAATGTGCGCTGTCCTTTCCCTGTTGCGATTAATACTGTGCCGTTTTCATCTGTGCCTTGACCGCGGAGTACAACGCCGCTTGCCCGAATCCGCAGGGTTCCGCCAATTCGATATTTTCCGCGCTCGAGTAACAGGGTCCCGCGAAATCCATTGGCGTCCAGTGCGCGCGCAGATACGTCGTCAATTGCCGCTTGTAATCGCGCTGTGTCGTCTCCTTCTGCCTGGGGTTGAACGGTCAATATGACCGGTACGTCTGGCAGTGCCACACCTCCCCCCATGTACCCGCAGTGCGAAAAGTCCGGGATTATATTGCCTTTTTCATCCGGTACATAGACCAGCCGTCCATCAGGTCCCGGATATACCAATTTGCTGTGGTTTCCTTCTGCCCATGCGGTTGTGGCGCAGATTAAGATTACGAAGATAAAACCCAGTATATCAATCATGTGTAATTCCCTTATTATCAATCCTGTGAATAGATTCGATAGAGATTATTTAAGATACTCAATCGCCTTGTGATCTCCAAATATCGAAAGAACTTCCTATTTTTGCCTATCCACCTGAAAAATAATCGCAAAAAAAGGAAACTGGAACAAATTCTGAACAGCAGGACAAATCTTACGACTTGCTCTTTCATATTTACGGCGATATTTTTAATTTGACATGATATATCATTTTTTTATAATGAGATTTACAAACGTTTACAAAAAAAGACAGGCCATTTATCATCGCAATGTTCGTGGAATCCATCATGTAAGTATCTGAAAAACAACAATGACATCGGGGATTGTAAATGTTTCAAAAAAAAGTATTGTTGGGTATTGTTGCCTTTGCATTGCTGGTCTTTGTGGGCAGTCAGATTGCTGCTGACGCCACGAAGGTTAATACTTCGGCTAAGGATTCCTTACGGCGTTCAGAAATAGCTGAACGTCAGATGGAGCAGTGGCTTGAACGCCTGGCCGCAATTGAGGCCAGAATGCGGAAAGAAAAAGAGGCGATGGCATTGGAGGCGGAGCCTGAACGACGTGCAGAAATTCTTGCACGCCTGGTCGCTCTCAAGGCTAAAGTGCAAAAAGAAAAAGATGCAGGGGCATCTGGAGCAGGACCTGAACGGCGGGCAAAAATTGCTGTTGGTTCCAATGCAAATGCGCCCCTATCGCTTGATCTTATTCCCAATGGTGGAGCGGGTAATCAGATAGATGATGGCGTTCATTCGGGTGTTGTTTCTGGACAGGGCACAAAAATTGCCGTTGAAGTCTTCGCAAAAGGTGTGACCACATCACTGGTCGGTGTGAAACTCGAGTTTGACTTTGATGCGTCTGTTTTGACGTTTGACAAAGCCGAGAACAGTGCGTTTCAGTTTATTATTTCAGAGGCTACAGGTGCGAGTCTGGCAGGTGCCCCACCTGTCACTTTGCCCTCGTCTGGTTTTATAGCACGGGCAGAATTTTCCACTGCCGCAGATGTCACGGGTCAGGCGTTCAGGCTTGGTATTAAGCAGGTTACGCTTGCTGAAAGCGCGACATCAAGCGACGTAATCACAACAACACATGCGATCTCGTTTAATGTTGCGCTTTCTACCGACTTTGATGGCGATGGAACTGTTGGCTTTTCCGACTTTGTGGCGTTTGAGGGGCAGTATGGCGCACAGGCAGGGGATGGTAGATATCAGGCGAAGTATGATCTGGATGGCAATGGCGTGATCAATTTTTTTGATTTTTTAATGTTTACCAGCAGCTATGGTCAACAGGTTCCGTCCTCTGGTGGGGGTGGGACGCCACCTACAAGCACACCAACCTCGCCCTTTGATCTGGATAGCGCAAACGATGATCCGGCAAGAATCACGTATGCCAACAACCGGTTCTATGTGGTTGATGATGATGAAAAGGTGTATGCGTACACGAGTAGTGGACAGCGTGAAGAAAGTGCTGACTTTGATCTGGATAGCAACAACAGTTGGCCGACAGGCATCACGTATGCCAACAACAGATTCTATGTGGTTGATTGGTGGGATGATAAGGTGTATGCGTACACGAGTAGTGGTCAGCGTGACGCAAGTGCAGACTTCGATCTGGATAGCGGCAACGGTGATCCGGAAGGTATCACGTATGCCAACAACAGATTCTATGTGCTTGATGAGGAGGATGAAAAGGTGTATGCGTACACAAGTAGTGGTCAGCGAGTAGCAAGTGCAGACTTCGATTTGGATAGCGACAACAGTCGTCCGGCAGGCATCACGTATGCCAACAACGGATTCTATGTGCTTGATACGAGGTATCCTGAAAAGGTGTATGTGTACACGAGTAGTGGACAGCGTGAAGAAAGTGCTGACTTTGATCTGGATAGCGACAACAGTTGGCCGGCAGGCATCACGTATGCTAACAACGGATTCTATGTGCTTGATGATGAGATTTTTGGTGTTAAAAAGGTGTATGCGTACACGAGTAGTGGTCAGCGTGATGCAAGTGCAGACTTTAATCTGGAAAGCGGCAACGGTGATCCGTCTGGTATCACGTATGCCAACAACAGATTCTATGTGGTTGACGAGGAGGATGAAAAGGTGTATGTGTACACGAGTAGTGGTCAGCGTGATGCAAGTGCAGACTTTGATCTGGATAGAGCCGACATGTGGTGGCCGTCTGGTATCACGTATGTCAACAACCGATTCTATGTGACTGATTTGGTGGTTGATAAGGTGTATGCGTACACGAGTAGTGGTCAGCGTGATGCAAGTGCGGACTTCGATCTGGATGGCGGCAGAAACATTTGGTCGGAAGGTATCACGTATGCCAACAACAGATTCTATGTGACTGATGCCGGGGAGTTGTCTGTTGATGGTGATGATAAGATGCTTGTGTACACGAGTAGTGGTCAGCGAGTAGCAAGTGCGGACTTCGATCTGGATAGCGACAACAGTTGGCCGGCAGGCATCACGTATGCCAACAACAGATTCTATGTGGTTGATACGGGGTATCCTGCTAAGGTGTATGTGTACACGAGTAGTGGTCAGCGAGTAGAAAGTGCGGACTTTGATCTGGATAGCGACAACGATGATCCGGCAGGTATCACGTATGCTAACAACAGATTCTATGTGGTTGACGAGGAGGATGAAAAGGTTTATGTGTACACGAATTCTGGGCAATAGGAAGTGGTGGCGGTGTTTGATAAGAATGCCCCAGCATTGAAAATGCTGGGGCATTCTCTTTTGCGTCCGGGTATCCTGCTCATCCTGATCCTTTTTTGAATGGCCATCTCACAAAATTTACAGCCGCTATATTGCCCTGTATGCACAATTTCCATATATTGATTTGGTCAGGCAAGTTATTTTCCCAATCCCACTGATTAGGCAATGAATAAAACGGCCATTGAGGAAAACCAGTGAACACCACGATTCATACAATAGAAGACCTTATTCGCATCATAGACGACCATCCCGAGTGGGCCGATGCTCTGCGTGCCCGGTTGCTGACGAGGGAACTGATTGAGTTGCCTGAAAGGTTCAACCAATTCGTCGCAGAGATGAATAGCTTTGTTGCAGAGATGAATAGCTTTGTTGCAGAGATGAATAGCTTTGTTGCAGAGATGAATAGCTTTGTTGCAGAGATGCACAGGTTCGTCGAGGCTACGAACCGGCGCTTTGATGCGCTCGAAAATAGAGTGGCATCTATTCAGGATGATGTCGGCATACTCAAAGGTGCCCACGCACGGAGTGCCGCGCTTCGGGAGACGCCCTTCATAGCCAGTGAGATGGGCTTTCGGTGGGTCAAAGACCTCACCGAATTTGATCTGTGGGAGTTGATTAACGGTGCCGACACGTCTGGCATTCCAACAAATGAGTTGAGAAGCTTCCGCCGCGCCGATCTGATTATAGAGGCCACGGACCAGAATGGTACTTCCTGCTACATTGCTGTGGAAATCTCCTTTACCGCCAATGGACGGGACACCAGCCGCGCCCTCCGAAATGCCGAGTTCATGACCAGGTTTACCGGTAAGCAGGCATTTTCCGCTGTTGTGGGCTTGCGCCGAGATGACCGGATACAGGGTCTCGTTGAATCCGGTGAGGTGTTCTGGTATCAACTGGATTCAGAAGTTATGGAAGCGGAATAACCACCTGCCTCCGATTTTACGCGATGTCTTCGTATCGCGGCAGTGTGTTTATGAAACGATATGCGTTGTTTTTTCGATCGATCATACAGCAATAATGCTGCAGGCCATTTGTCACTGTGAGGTAGGTGGCCTGTACGACTGTGTTGTATCGCCCAATCTGATCAAAGACCTGTTGGGTGATTTTTATTTCAGGGGCTTTGCATTCTGCCATTAACAGTGCTTTTCCCGTTGTGTCATATACGAGTACATCGGCGCGACACTGCATGCCCTGAAATACAAATCCCGTTTCGATTGCGGTGCGCCCCTGCGGATAGCCCAACCCTTCGATCAAGTATCGCACAAAATTCTGGCGCACCCATTCTTCAGGGGTTAATACCACGTATTTTTGACGGAGGAGGTCTAAGATCATTTCGCTTCCGTCGCGGCTTGCGATGTCAAATGTGGATGAGGTTGGGAAATTTAGTTTTTGCATGGTGTTATTTTATCGTATAAGCGGGCGGGCACGGGGGCACCGCCCCTACAAAAACCCGATAACATATTATCGTAGGGGACGGCCCCTGTGCCGTCCCGAATGACCATAGAAAATCCCTCTATTCCCTCAATGCCACGACGGGTGCGAGTGAGGCAGCTTTGCGGGAGGGTAAGAGGGCGAATACAAAGCATAACCCCACAGATGCGATAGATATGTATGCAAAATCAATGGCGAGCATTTTTACGGGCAACGCCTGGATGATGTAAATTTGACCGGGGAGTTTGATCCATTCAAAGGTTTGTTGCGACCAGCACAGGAGATAGCCAATTGCATTGCCAAAAACGACGCCCGTCAGGCCAACGCCCAGGCCCTTGAGTGTGAAGATTTTGCCAATTGAACGCGGTGTTGCTCCCATTGCTTTTAATATGCCGATGTCGCGCTGTCTGTCGCCTACTGTCATGGTCAAGATGCTGATGATGTTGAATCCAGCTACCATTACGATTAGACATAGTACCAGAGAGCTAAACCATTTTTCCAGGCGAATGGACGCATATAAGTTGCGGTGTGTGTCCATCCAGGTTATGACGTCAAAATCTGTTCCCGTGGCAAGGGTGGGTGCGATGCGGTGTGCTTCAAATGGCTCGGCGAGCCGAATCTGGATGCCCGAGACCTGGTCGCGCCATCCCAGGTCGCGTTGTGCCGCTTCAAGCGATACAAATGCGAGTGCAGAGTCGAGTTCGTCCAGGCCCGTGTGAAAGATGGCGGTTACTTTGTAGGGCCACAATTGCGGTTGTTGTCCCATTAAGACTTCTCTGGGTACCAATCCCAGCATGATTTCGGTGCCGATTACTGCGCCGAGCCGGTCTGCGAGTACACGGCCAATGGCCGTGCCATATACTTTGGCGCGTCTGGTGGCGCGCGCGTCCTGATCGGGGTCGGGTGGTTGAATGTTCAGGTCGAGGTCGCCTGCCCATAAATACGCATTCAGGTCTGTAATTTTTGCCAATTGTGCGGCGTCTATTCCCCGCACGGCTACGCCAGCCTGGATCATTTCGCCGCCGGGTGGTCGCCGAAGCGCGAATCCCTCGGTTGATACAAAAGGTGCTGCTGCGCGTACAGAGGTCTGTTTTTCCAAATGTTCGATTTGCTCCCCGTTGGGCGACATGGGCTGTGCATGGGGTTTTTGCACGACGATATGCGGACTTACGCTCAACAGGCTGTCCCACAATAGTGACGAAAAGCCGTTGAAAACGGATAGGACAATGACGAGGGCAGCAACCCCAATGGTTACGCCTGCAATAGCAATGGCCGCGGTTAACGATATCTGACGCTGCCGGCGCATGGCGCGCATGAATCGCCGCGCGATGAAGTATTCGTAGGTCTTATTCATATCTGATCGCTTCTACGGGGTCCAGAGTTGCCGCTCGTTTTGCTGGCCAGCGGGCAAATACGAGGCATAGCAATAATGCCAGTGCCGAGGTCATCGCGAAGTCCGATATGTTTATGGTTACGGGCAGGGCGTTGATGAAATAGACATCGCCGGAAAGAGATATGGGTGCATAGACCTTTTGTATCCAGCACAGGCCCCCGCCCAGTATGTTGCCGAATAACACGCCGCTCGCTCCGATTATTAGACCTTCTCGAGAAAAAATTTGGGCGATGCTTTTAGGTGCTGCTCCCATTGCTTTCAAGATGCCAATTTCGCGTCTGCGCTCATTAACGGCCATGGTTAGTATGCTGATGATGTTGAATCCCGCGACGACTACGATCAGGCTCAAGACTACAAAACTCGCCCATTTTTGCAACCAGATCCACGCGTACAGATTGCCCTGGGCATACATCCACGATGTGGGGAATAAGTCGGAATACGTCGCCGCCAATGTCTCTCGCAATTCAACGCTGACGCGATCGGCCTCGAATGCATCGACGAGGCGCACTTGAATGCCGGTCGCCAGATCGCCCCATTTTAAGTCCCGTTGTACTGCGTCGAGGGGTACATAGATTAGTGAGGCGTCAAATTCGTAAAATCCCGTTTCAAAAATGCCGGTTATCACGTATTGGCGAAGAGGGGGTATGTTGGTCAGGTCTTTGGGAGCGACCAATAGGCGAATTTTTGATCCTGCGGAGGCACCTAATTTTTCGGCAAGTGTTTTGCCTATTACGATTCCAAAGGTGTTGCCTTCGATGCGGGTTAATTCCATTTTTCCTTCGGTTATGTGATGGGCGATGTCGCTGCTTTTCACAATGCCATCTACGCCCCGCACCAAGACGCCCGATGTGACAGGTCCTACATCTTTAACTCTGCTCAATATATAACCTTCTGTTTCTATGACGGGATTGGCACCGACCACTTCCGGGTGTTTTTCGAGCAATTGGACAATGGGTGCGTAATTTTCGATGCGTTCGCTATATGGGCGCCGCACGGTTATATGGGGATTGATGCCTACCTGGCGGTCAAAAATCATGTCTGCATAGCCATTCATTACCGATAGGGTGATGACGAGTGCCCCAACCCCCAGCCCGACACCTATGATGGCAATGATTGTGGTTAATCCCAGGCGACGACCAACGCTGAAGAGGTGTCGTCTGATTATGATCCATTCATATCCCATTGGGCCTTTATTAATCCGTTTATACAAAAAATCCCGATTCAGAAGCACACCGGTGTTTAGAATCAGGATTTTTGTGTTGTGATGTTCAGGTTACAGTTTTCACAAGTTGTTTTTTTTTAGAGAACTGAGCCTGTCTCTCAACCGAGCCGCTTGTTCATACCGCTCTTCGGCAATGGCTTTTTGGAGTTTTTGTGCCAGTTTTTGTTGTAAGGTGATTGGACGGTTGCGTTCTATTTCTTCGGCCCATTCCGAAAGGGCTTCGATCTCTTCGTCTGCTTCAATGCCGGAATTTACCACACATGTTTGAATTTTGTCGATTCCTTCTTCAATGTGATTCAGAGCGCCGGAATGATCGCCTTTCTGCAAACAAATTTCACCCCGCGCACGGATGTGAATCATGAGTACATAAGGCCGATAGTGTTCAAATATTTTTCGGTCTTCTTCTTCTTCGGCATAAGCCCGCACGAGATCCAGAAGTGCCAGATTGTGGGCGGTGTCGCGCACGACTGATTCAAAATCGCCCAGGCGCATCAAACAGACATAGCGATGATAAAATAACAGCCCCTCTTGACTCAATTCGATGCACGCATCTCTGTCGAGATAAAAATTTTCATCTGTGCCAGATTGCGCTTGTTCAATTTCGAGCTGGTCTAAATAGTATTCGAGCAATGAAAAATGGCCGTGCGGACGCATTCCGTCAGGCCGATCATTTAACTCCATTTGCATTACGCCCAGATCTACGCGTACTTGCAATTTTTCCCGTCCGTCCAGGCCCTGAATTTTGCGTACACAAATATCGGTGGGATCAAAATCCCAGTTGGACAAAAATGGGCTGAGGTCGCGTTTCATTATTTCCCCTTTTTTGTAAGCCTGTAAATGTCGGGGAAATATGAAGAAAACCCCACTAAAAGTCAACCCGTTTACAAGGACGGCAGCACTTGACAATTACATCTGGCGAGCGTTATTTAGGGATGTCCATTACAGAGGGAAGGCTCTGAATAGATATGTCCAAATCTGCCAATGAAGGTACTGTTATCCGCCATCATCTCGGCCATTATGTCGTCCAGACTGCCGATCGCGTGGTGATGTGCGCGCTTTCGACTCGTTTGCGGAAACAGCTCGAATATCCCGAAGCTGCGCCGGGTTCGCGCCGCCGCCGCGTGCAGTCGGTGAGAAAGGTGCGGGTGATTGATCCGGTTGCGGTTGGAGACCGCGTGGTTTTTTCCGAGGGTGCAGATGATAGGGGTATGATTCGCGAGGTGTGTCCCCGCAGCAATAAGGTTTCTCGGCGCGCGTCTGGCGGGTCTTATAGGGAGCAACTTTTGGCTGCCAATATCGATCAGGTTGTCCCTATTGTGTCTGCGGGTGAGCCTGACCCGGACTGGCATTTGCTGGATCGCATGCTGGGTATTGCAGAGTGGCAGCAGATACCCGCGTCACTCTGTCTCAATAAGCTCGATCTCGCCGATGAGGCCTGGGCAGATCGGGTTATGCGTCCTTACAGAGCAATGGGATATCCCATGGTTTATACCAGTATTATTTCCGATGCGGGTAAAGAGGCGTTTTACGATCTTCTGCGCGGGAAAATTACCCTTTTTATGGGGGCTTCTGGCGTTGGGAAGTCGAGTTTGCTCAACTGGTTGCAACCCGGGTTGCAATTGCGTACAGGTCCCGTTAGTAAAGCTACGGGCGAGGGGATACATACGACGACACATACGGAATTGGTCGCGCTCGACAAGGGGGGTTTTGTCGGGGATATGCCCGGTGTTCGGGAGTTTTATCTGTACGATATAAGTCCCGAGAATATTCCCGTGCTTTTTCGAGATTTGCACCCGTATCTGGGCGGGTGCCGCTTTCGCGATTGCTCGCATGTCCACGAACCCAATTGCGCGGTGAGGATGGCTGTGGATGATGGCGAGATCGCGCTTCCGCGCTACGAGAGCTATCTGAGGTTGCGGAAGAGGCCGTAGGTATTTAAAAAATTCGCGTCAGGAATAGAGACAAAAACGCTTCGGCATTGACGTGCATTGCGCAGTTGACGGGTTTTCCAAGACGATAGGGCGGGGGTAGGCCTCGGCGGTCTGTGACGACCTGGCCCAGGGTGAGGTCGCCCGATGTTTCTATGTCGATGTACAGGGTTTCTGAGCGGAGGAGTTCGGGTGCGATAGCCGCGCCTACGGCGAGTGGGTCGTGCAGGTACACGATTGGCTCGCGTCCGAGTTGTCGATAGAGTGCGAATACGTTTTGGACGGCATCGACGACGAATTGAGATGCGACTGTTTTCAGGGGTGCGATTTGGTTTTCGATATCCGTTTCGGATAATACGACCTGACGCGTTGCATCTAATGGTACGATCAGGAGTGTTGCGCCCGAATGTACGACTATTTGTGCAGCGTGGGGGTCGGCGTAAAAGTTGAATTCTGCTACGGGTGTTGAGTTGCCCGTTTCTGCAATGGCTCCGCCCATTACGATTACCTGTCTGGCCTTTTGGAGTATGTCCGGCTGGCGCTGTTCAGCCAGTGCCAGATTTGTCAGGGGCCCGACGGCTATTATTGTGATTTCGCCCGGTTGTTCGGATAGGGTTTGTACGAGGAAATCGACGGCGTTGCCTTTTATTTTTTGAAATGGTTCTGGCAATACGGCTTGTCCCATGCCGCTTTCGCCATGGACTTCGGTGGCAAATACGGGGTCGCGTTTTAAGGGCTGGTCTGCACCCGCAAAGACGGGTATTTCTGTGCGTTCTAAGAGTTGTAATAGTCCCTGTGCGTTGCGCGTGCCGGTGTTGAGAGGGACGTTGCCGCTTACTGTGCAGATGCCCATTACGTCGAGTTCGGGGGATCGCAGGGCGAGCATGATGGCCAGCGCGTCATCCACGCCGGGGTCGGTGTCTAAAATTATGGGTTGTGTGGTCGCCATATCGCTAAATCCCGTATAACGGTTCGTACTTTGCCTTCAGATGCCGCATTAAGGGTTCATGGCTCAGGGGTTTTCCAGTTACGACTTCGATGAGTTCATTTGCGCGGTAGCGCTTGCCCTGCGAGTAGATTTTTTCGGTTAGCCAGTTTTTCAGGGGGTCAAATACGCCTTCGGAAAATTGTGCATTTAGATCGCCCACTTCCTGGCGCGCTTGTTCAAAGAATTGCGCGGCGTACAAGTTGCCCAGGGCATAGGTTGGAAAGTACCCTATCCCGCCTCCGCTCCAGTGTATGTCTTGCAAACACCCCAGAGCATCGTCCGGGGGTGTTAGTCCCAGATATTTTTCAAATGTTTCGTTCCATACGCCGGGGACGTCTTCGGCTTTTAGTCCGCCGTTGATGAGCGCTTGTTCGATTTCAAAGCGCAGCATGATGTGCAAATTGTACGTGGCTTCGTCGGCTTCTACGCGAATAAATGAGGGGGCGACGGCGTTGATTGCTGCGTAGAAGTCGCGTTCGGATACGTCACTTAGTGCGTCTGGGAATGCGGCTTGCACTTTGGGGTAGAAGTGTGTCCAAAATGCCTCACTGCGGCCGACGAAGTTTTCCCACATGCGGGATTGCGATTCGTGTATGCCCAGGGATACAGATCCTCCCATGGGTGTGCCGTAATGTTCATCGTTTAATCCCTGGTCGTATATGCCGTGGCCCGCTTCGTGCATGATGCTGAAAAATGATTCTGAAAAGAAGTGTGTGTTATAACGCGTGGTCAGGCGCGTGTCGCCCGGTCCAATACCGCTGCAAAACGGATGTGTGGTGATGTCTAAACGCCCGTTGTCAAAGTTGAAGCCGATTTGCGCGGCTGCGGTTTTTCCAAATTCTTCTTGTTGTTCTATGGGATACGCGCGCGTGAGGATATTTTCGTCGGATTTTTTGCCGGATTCGGCGATTGCACCCACGAGTTCGACAAGTTCGTCGCGCAAGCCCGAGAAGACCCGGGTCAGGTTTTCAGTGGTTTCGCCGGGTTCATAGTCGTCTAATAGGGTGTCGTAAGAGGTTTCGCCCGTGTTCAGCGCATTTACTTGTTGATGTTTTAGATCGAGGATCTTTGTGAGGTGGGGTTGAAACAGGGCGTAATCCGATTTTTCTCGGGCTTCTCGCCAGGCTTGCTGCGAGATGGTGGCTACGCGGGCGAGTTCTTCGACGAGGGTTCGAGGCAGTTTGATAGATCGATCGTAGCCCCGGCGAAGTTCTCGTATGTTGACTGCGGTCTCGGAGCGTGGGTCGGATATTAGATCGCTGTTTTCTATTTCTGCGAGATAGTCGCCAATTTGAGGGGCGGTTGCGCGTTCGTGTATCATACCGGTGAGCAATGCGAGTTGCTCGGCGCGATGCCCGGCTCCGCCTTTGGGCATGTAGGTCTGTTTGTCCCAGCCCAATACACCGGCGCAGGATCCCAATAGGGCAATTTGTTTTATTTCTGCAATCAATTTCTGATATGTGGATTTGACATCGGCCATTTTTGCTCCTTGTGATGGTTTTTCAATACGATGCATGGCACAGCAAAATCTACGTGCCTTCCATGCACTCGTCAAGCGCAAACACGGTTCTTCAAGTATCCGTCGCGCCTCTGGTCTCAAAAGCCGGAAATTTGAACGCACAATCAGAAAAGCACTTGAAAGAATACACATTTCTGAGTATGCTTTGGGAAGCTGGTTAGAGTAAACAATGTGAGGACTGTTGGAAACAGGGTAGTTTGGGTCAGGGAATATGAATAAACGTCACTGGAGAACATTTAATGCGATCTTTGCACATCCTATATCGGGCAATATCAAATGGCGAGATGTTGAAGCCTTGTTGAAGACCTTGGGAGCAGTCCTCAGTGAACGTGCGGAATCGAGAGTTGCTGTGTCGCTTAATGATAGAGTTGCTGTTTTTCATCGCCCACATCCGAGTCCAAATATGGATAAGGGTGCAGTAAGAGATCTGCGAAGATTTCTTGAAAATGCGGGGGTTATGCCATGATTGAATACAAAGGTTATCTCGCGGATATTGTGTTTGATCCTGAGATTGACGCATTTCACGGAACGGTGATCAATATCAATGACGTGATCACGTTCTATGGATCATCCGTAGCGGAAGTGAGGGAAGAGATGCAGAAGTCAATTGAGGAGTATTTTGCGTTTTGCAAGGAACAGGGAAGAGAGCCGGAAGAACCGTTGACAGATAAAGCCCTTGTGCAAGCGGGTGGGAGGCATAAGGATTTGGATGATTAAAATGAGAAATAAAGAGATTAATGAAGTTCGCAGAATCCGACATGAAATTTCAGCGAGATTTGGACACGATATTGGACAATTGGTCGCCCATTACCAGAAGATAGAGAAAGAATTCAGGCGATCTGGTAAATACAAATTCGCTGATTCCAAAGAATCAGAAAGAAGGAATAGTACTCTATGAACGAGGTTGATGAGGCGCGTGCTATGCTCTCGATGGCGGAAAAAAATTTGCGTGCATTAAAAGGCATGGATGATGCGACAGTATTTGATGATGAAATTTTTGGTTTTCATGTTCAGCAGACGATAGCGAAATCGTTAAAAGCCTGGATTATCGCTATTGGCGTTGCGTTCCCATTAAACCACAATATCGCGAGATTGCTTGCGATTCTCGAAGAGAATGGATGTGATGTCGAGTCATTTTGGGATCTGGTCGAATATACAGCATATGCTGTTAATTTTCGATACGATGCCGCTGAAATGACGGATGACCCCTTTAGATCGTTCTGATGCATCGGAACAAGCACAAAGGCTCTATGATCATGTCGAGCAGCTTCTCAATAATGCCTCAACTGAAGCATCCTCTGAAGTGTCACAATCGGAAAACGATGCATGAAAAATAACCGCGATATTATCCAGAATCTTGTCGATGCGTTTTCTACAGAACCGGTGTGTGTGGCTGATGCGCTGTCGGATGGGCGGTTTTTTCTGGATGAGAAATACGATGCCCTGTCCCGACGGCTCGGTGAGGTGTTCTGGTTGCCGGTGTCACATGCTTATGTCGTGTTCTGTTATGCGTATAGCGCGCTGTTTGGGATTCCAGATTTTACGCGTGAAGCCCTGATGCGGCAGCCCGATCGGTTTTCGCAAAAGCGTTTGGCGCTGACGATTCGCTCGACGAGTGGTTTTGTACTCGATGGCTTTGGATATGATCGCCGCACGGAGCGGTATCGCAAGGATATTTATTGGCCCGGTCCGGTTATTCGCAGTGTGCATGTGGAGAGTCCCAGGCACAATAAGGCGCGGATTTCCAATCCGGCAATGGCGTATTTTGGTTATCATCTCATCCGCGCGGCAGAATGGCTTTCTGTACATCGCAAGGATGCGAATTTTTCCAGAGAACGTCGGCGGCACTATGATTTTGTTGGTGACTTTTTCCGCACGGCTGATTATCCTTTCCCTGTGGATCGCCGTGAGGCGAGGGAATTTTCGAGGCAGGTCGATGGGTTGCTCGCCGGAGATGACTGTGCGGATTGCTGGCATAACATCCGCCACGCGGCAAGAGATTTGGGCGTGGATCTCAATTTTGATGATCTCGCGTCTTTTTTGCCGAAACGCACGGGTACATTTTTTAGGCAAGCGGTTTTTTAATTGGTTATAATGGGAGGCATGATATGTCGAAGAGCCTCTTTAACAAGGTTGCTCATTCTCTCTCCACTCTTTTCAAAAGGAGGCGTCACATGGCCCGGATAGAAATTGAATATTGCGCATCTTGAGGCTATGAACCACAATCCGTCGGGATGACGGATCAAATTGTCAATGCGTTTAAGCAGGATATCGAAGCTATTACCCTGATTCCGTCCAGTGGTGGTCGCTTTGAGGTTACGGTTGATGGCGAACTGGTGTTCTCCAAACTCAAGGAGAAACGCTTTCCAGAATACGAGGAAATTCAACCGCATATTCAAAGCCGGATTTCGTGAATTGGGGATGCTGAAAATAAATGAGCCGGGGTAAAAAAACTCCGGCTCAAACTCAGGCGATTAAAATGAAACAATACAATGCTTGCTATATGCCAATTCCGTCGGGTTATATGGGGCAGCTTTTGGATTGGCCAGAAGTGGTGACGGAAGGGGCGACGCTACAAGAATGCACAGAATTACTACAAGATGCGCTCAACGAGATGATACAAGCCTATAGCGAATTGGGTAAACCCATACCCAAACCCTAATGTAAGGTTGCGGTTATGGAAACAGCCATTCGAGAAATGACGCGCAGAATTATCGAACAATTCAATCCCATAAAGATCGTTCTTTTTGGTTCTCATGCACGGGGAACCGCTGTCTCGGACAGTGATATTGATCTTTTGGTCATCAAAAAAATAGAAGGTTCTAAACGCAAGGAGCGCGTCGCTATAGGCATTGCCCTTCACGATATCCATGTACCAAAGGATATTATTATTGTCTCGCCCGAAGAGGTTGCAAAATTCGGAAACACTGTGGGCACAGTATTATATCCCGCCCTGAAAGAAGGCAAAGTACTATATGAAAAAACCCTCGCCTGAAACTATAGTACTGGTCAAAGTCTCAAGTCATCGACACAGCGCGTGAGTCCGTCTCGCAGCGGACATTGTTATTCCATTCCAAGGGTGCAGGCCACAGCATGGCGTATTATCACAAAAACGGTTTGCGCTGTGCCAGCCCCTCGGCGTCTGAGAGCGGCATTTTTTGCCTACTTTTTTTTGCTGCTGAAAAAAAGTAGGTCGCCGAAGGCATGAAAAGAAAAATTTTAAAAAAACTTTATAGGTCGTTTCACCACAACAAATGAATTATACATCCCCCATTTAATCACGGAGGCTTTCATGAGCGATCTCAATGTCGGCATTGTTGGACTCGGCTGGGTAGCTGGGGCACATATTGATACTTTTAAGGCGGTCAATGGTGCAAATGTCACGGCGATATGTTCTCGCCGGGATCACAACGAAGATGATCTTGCGGCACAATACGGCACGCCTTTGAAGGCGTATAAGAATTACGATGAGATGATCGCAGATCCCGATATTCATATTATCGATATTTGTACGCCACACAAATTTCACGCCGATCAGGCGGTTGCGGCTGCCGAGGCGGGCAAACATTTGCTGATTGAAAAGCCTATATGTCTGTCTTACGAGGATCTCAAACGGGTGCGCGATGCGATTGTAGCAGCCGGTGTGCAATCATGTGTTTGTTTTGAGTGTCGCTTTAGCGCGCACTTTTCTATGATCCGCTCGATTATTGACGAGGGGTTGCTCGGCGAGTTGCACTATGGCGAGGTTGATTACTACCACGGCATTGGTCCCTGGTATGGGCAATTTGAATGGAATGTGAAGAAGGATTTTGCCGGGTCAAGTTTGCTCACCGCAGGGTGTCACGCTCTGGATGCGTGTCTGTTTTTTATGGATGGCGATGTGGAGGAGGTGACCAGTTTGGCTACGAGATCGAGGTCCGATATTTTTGAACCTTATGAATACGATACGACCACGGTTTCTCTTCTCAAATTTGCCAATGGCAATGCGGCAAAGGTGACTTCGTGTGTCGATTGTTTGCAGCCGTATTATTTTCATATTCATCTCGTCGGTTCCGAAGGTAGCTTGCTGGACAATCGCATCTATTCGCACAAGTTGCACGGCATGAGCAAAGAGAGATGGAGTACGCTGGAGACGTCGCTGATTGACTCTGGCGATGTGGCAGATCATCCCTATGAGCCACAGTTCCAGGCGTTCGTGGATGGTATCAATGCGAATGAGCCGATGGAGCGTACGAATTTTGATATTGCTTTTGAGACCCACCGCGTCAATTTTGCCGCAGATCTTTCGGCGTCAGAGGGACGCACGGTCAAGCTTTCGGAATTTGATTGATGAGACGATGATTACGACAGAAACCCACTCGCGAGGATGGCGGGTGGGTTTTTTTATGCCATCTGACGGGCGGGCACGGGGGCACCGCCCCTACGGTTAAAATCATTCAGGTGTAGGGGACGGCCCCTGTGCCGTCCCGATGTGTTGAATTTGATAGAGGAGGATGCCACTTGCGACTGCGATGTTGAGCGATTCGACCGGGGCGGCCATGGGTATGGTGACGGTGTGATCGGATAGGGCGAGGATGGCGGGATCGATGCCAAAAGCTTCGTTGCCGAGGAGGAGGGCAACGGGTTTTTGGGTTTGGAGTTTGTGGAAGGATATGCCGCTGGTGTGTGCTGCGATGATCTGGATGTTGCGCTGGTGGAGTTGGTGTAATAGGGCGGGTCCGTCCTGGAGGGGAAAGACGGGCATGCGAAAGATGGTGCCCATGGTGGCGCGCACGACTTTGGGGTTATAGACTTCGACGGATCCGCGGGTGAGAAAGATGCCTTTGCATCCGGCGGCTTCGGCTGTTCGCATGATGACGCCCAGGTTGCCGGGGTCGGAGATGCGGTCGAGGATGAGGAATGGACCATTGGTGTTGAGGACGGTTTTGCGGTCCCAGGTCGGCATTGATACCACGCCGAGTACGCCTTGCGGTGTGTCTGTGTCTGACATGTGTTTGAAGGCGCGCCAGTCGGTTTGCTGGATGGGGATGTGTTGTGCGAGAGTTGCCTGGTAGAGGTTTTCGAGGCGCGTGTTGCGGGCGATGCTTTCGCGACAGAAGATGAGTTGTTCGAGGGTGTCGCTGCTTTTGAGTGCTTCTTCGCAGAGGCGAATGCCCTCTATGAGATATTTTTGTTCTGCCTGACGCATTTTGCGGCGTTTCAGGTTCAGAATTTTTTTGGCGTTTTTGATGGCCATGGGCTATGGGGTGTTGTCTTTGTTGATGGTGGCGCGCAATTCGCGCAGTTCTTCCCAGATTGCTTTTTCGCGTTTGGATAGGCTCAAAAAGTAGAGCAAGATGGCGACCCATATTATGATGTACGCCGCGGTCATGTATTCGAGGTGTTGCATAAGTTCCTCCGGAAAAAGTTATATTTCGGCTTTGAGCGATTCGAGTTCGTCCCGTGCTTTTGCGAGCGATACGCGTTTGAAGAGCAGGGCAAAAAAGAGCGCGAAGAAGGTGATGACGCAAAAGAAGAAGGCCGCTTTCATGTCGGGTGGCAGGCTGATTTCTTCGCCGCGAACCACTTCGGGATGGTGCGTGCGCCACAGTTTGGTGGCGTAATGGATGAAGGGTACGTTGAGGAAGCCGATTATGCCGAGTACTGCGCGGAAGCGCGCACTTTGAACCGGATCTTCGAGGTAGGCGCGCAACATGTGATACGCCGCGAGAGTGAGCCAGAGTATGAGTGTGAGTGTGAGTTGTGCATCCCAGACCCACCACGCGCCCCAGATGGGTTTTGCCCAGATCGCGCCTGTGATTAAGACCAGGGTGCTAAAGAGCAGGCTCACTTCGGCTGAGCAAGCAGCCCACAGGTCACAGTTTTTGTCGCGTTTCCACAGGTAGAAGATGCTAAAGACAAAGCAGAGAAAGCTGCCCAGGAACATTGAGAAAGCAGATGGGACGTGGTAGTAGAAGATTTTTTGTGCCAGTCCCATTTCTTTTTCTATTCCGGCGTAAACGAATACCAGATAGGGCGCGATAGATAGGCAGATGAGCGCGAGGATGCCGAAGACAAATGGAAGGATGTAGGGTTTTTGGGGCATTGTTAATCCTCCAGGACATATTCGAATAAGAGCAGGCAGGCGGCGATGTAGAGCGCGACAAAGGCTCCGCTGAGTACGAGCCAGTCTGTGATTTCACTGCCTTCGAGAACTGCGCGAAAGGATTCGATGGCTGCGAGGAGTGCCGGGATGAAGATGGGCAGTGTGAGCAGGGGCAAGAAGGCTTCTCGCAGGCGGGTGTTGAGCGACATGGCAGAGAAGAGGGTGCCAATGGCTGCAAGGCCGAGGGTGCCCAGCAAGATGGGCAGGATTAGACGCGGGAGTGCCTGTGCGATTTCCAAGTTGAGAAAGATGACGATGATGGGCAAGATGAGTGTCTGGAGTATGAGCATGGTGAGGGTGTTGCCCAGCATTTTGCCCAAAAAGATCGCTCCCGGGTCCGCAGGTGTGAGGCGCAATCCCATCAGGCAGTCGTTTTGTTGTTCGATGGCATAAGATCGACTGAGGCCCAGCAGTCCTGCAAAAGCTGTGGCGATCCAGAAGATGCCGGGGGCTACGGTTTTTATGATTGGCGATCCGGGTTCATATATGAAATTGAAGATGATGACGATCAGAAATGCGAAGAAGGCCATGGCACTGAGGCGTTCTCTGGTACGCCATTCGGTTTTGAGATCTTTTTGGAGAATGGCGCGGGTTTGTGTAAGGAAAAGAGGCATTTTTCAGAGGGTGGTTTTGTTTTCGTAGAGGGTTTGCAATTCGGATTCACTGATGTCTTTTGTCGATGCTTCGTGTACTAATTGGCCCTGGAAGAGGATGCCAAAGCGGTCTGCGAGTGCGAGGCCCCGCGCGAGGTCGTGTGTGACCAGGAAGATGGTGCGTCCTTCTGCTTTGAGGGTGGTGATTATGCTGGATAATACCGACTGAGCCGATGTGTCGAGGCCGGTGAAGGGTTCGTCGAGCAAGAGGGTCGATGGGTGGTGCAAGATGGCCCGGGCTATGGCCAATCGCTGTTTCATGCCCCGGGAGTATTTGTGTATCCGGTCGCGCTGGCGATCTTTCAGGCCAATGGCGAGGAGGACTTCTTCAATTCGGGTATTGAGGTTTTGAAGGCCGTACATGCGTCCGTAAAATGCGAGGTTTTCTCGCGCTGTGAGGTCGTCGTAGAGCATGGTTTGATGCGAGATGAATCCGATGTTTTTGCGTATTTCATGCGGATTGCGCCGGGTGTTTATACCGCTGACCCAGATGTCGCCCGATGAAGGTTTTGATAGTGTGGCGATGAGGCGCAACAGGGTTGTTTTGCCCGCTCCGTTTGGACCAAAGAGTGTAAAAATACATCCCGTTAGTACGGTGAGGTTTATGTTTTGCAGGGCCGTGATATGACCAAAACGGCGGGTGGTATTCTGTATGTCGATGGCCGCGTTCATTAGTTGCTATCTGAAAGATCAATGACTTCGGCTTTGAGGGCATTGCGCCTGTTTTTGTAATCGGTTTCCGAGAGGTTGCCGTTTTCATATCGCTCGTCGAGGTCGGCGATTTGTTCGAGCAGTATTGTGCGCCGATTGGGCGTTGTTTTGAGCGTGCGCATGTACAGGACGAGGATTGCGAGTGCGACCACACTGGCAGCAGCAATCCATATTGGGGTTTGTAAATTGGATGTGATTTCGGACGATGAGAGTGCGATGTCGATCTGTGTGCCGGGCGCGAGTTGTTCGGCACCAAAGCGCTGAAAGACATGATCGCCCAGGGTTATGCCGCCGAGGTCTCGAAGTACTGTTGTGGAGACGGGGGTATCGGCCGGTTGGACGAACAAGTCCAGGCCTGCGGTGGGATAGGTGATGCGTTGTGCGATGCGGTTGGACGGGGGTATGGAAAACGTAAAAAAGGTCTGGCTATTTCCCGGGATGATGGGGCGCGGGTCAACGAGTAATGTATCGTGCAGGTGTACGCCTTGCGGTGCGTGGATAAAGTCGGTTACGCCGTCGGGCAGGGGTATTTCCAGGCCGTGACCGTGGTCGCCGCCCGTGAGGTAGGTGCGGTCGCCGTGGTTGTGTACGATGAAAATATATGTGACTGTGCCAGCCTGGGCGTCGAGGAGGATGTGGTGTGAAGATAGGGATATGGCGGTGTCGGATTCCGTGGTTTCAAATACGGAGATGTCAACGGTGTCGCCCGCAGGTGCCGGGTTGCCGGGATAGTCTATGCCGTTGTATCGGGCGAATAGCATGGGCGGTGGTTCGGCGCCCGGGTCTGAGGGGACGTCGAGGATGAATTGTCCTTTGCTGTCGGTGGTGTCGCGCATTACGGTGACGTCTCCAGTCTCATGGAGGATGTACGAGACTTCGACATCGGGTTCGGGACGGTTGAGGGTCTGGTTGATGACGCGACCCGTGAGCGCGAAGACTGGGCTGGAGATAAAAAGTATAAGAAATACCACGTATGTCTGCCGTTCCATGTATCTCCTTGTTTTTTGAAAATAGCGGTGTTCCTGTATTTCGTCATGCTTTGGATCATACTCTAACCCACTCAATATCATCAACCTGCCCAAAACAGTCAATCTTTATTGATTCATCCACTGGCAGAGCATTCGTCGCGTGAACACACGCAACACAATGAGTTTATTTACGGACTTGTTCACTTTTGAAGTCACACATCGCGTTTATTTAATCCATAACTTCTGGCAAACAATAAAGGCTACGTCTTTCGAGGCGTAGCCTTTTCTCATTCTCTTTTTTTCTCAATCTATCCCATAACCTCTATTTCCACATCTCCAGTTGTGCCATCATAAAAAAGCCCAACAAGAACCATCATTGTTGGGCCTGATGCGATTAGATCATCCGGATTCTCAAATCCTACTTTGGTAGATTTTGTTGGCATTGTGCGCTCTCAAATTTAATAGTGGGAGCAGCACTCAAAACAGTAGGTAATCCACTTCTGTATAGACTTTCTGGTGCCCCAACTTGAAGGATCAAGAAAATGCGGTCTCTGAATTTTTTGACAGCTTCGAGTATCGCTTCATCCTCTGTATCAAAGACCCCATTGAGTTCACCTTCGTAGATAATGATCCACTTACCAAAGTGGTCAAGCTCAAGGCCCTCTTCGCACAATTTGTTGTACGCGGAAATTTCATCTTTAAGTGTCCTGGCCTTCATGGCTGCATCTCTCTTCAGGTTGGTTGGATAAGTGTCCCTTTAAAATTTTTTTACAATAGGTCTTCCAGGATCTATTGTCAACACATTGTATGAGGCAAGGAGATCTTCAATGGCGCGTTGCCTACCCCCTTACTCAATGCCTTCTTGCTTAATGTATTGTGCAAACGACGATTCGCGCATAATAGCATCCATAAGACCCTCCTGTGATAGAATACGATTGATAAGTGTTGGATCATACTCTAACCCACTCAATATCATCAACCTACCCAAAAGGTCAACTTTTATTGATTCATCCACCGGCAAAGCATTCGTCGCATCAACACAGTGACGCAACCACGCCTCCGAATCCATTCCAGCAGGACGTTTCATCAAAGGCACGAACGGAAACAAGCCCGAAGGCTCGCCATCGAGAATATCCTGTCCTTCTATCTCACTGAGCCGAATCACTCTGTATTCTACCAAAATATCATAGCCGGGCCATTCCTGGATGTAGCGTCCCGGGTCGCGCCGACCTGCACTGCGCCGCAAGTAGATCACACTGGAATAAATCGGCAGACCGTGATGCCCAATCGCACGCATAATATAGCCAGCCATGAGGCGTGGCATAGATGGGTCGTCAGTGGTTTGAAATTTGTAGTGTATCAATGCCTCCTCACCTGCGATATGGGTGCGGATGAGGCTATCGGTATGCCGTGTATCAACCGTGTCTTGCTCTGTGTCGAGTATGTCCAGGACTTCTACATCGCCCTGTCCAAACGTGAATCGGATGAAGTCTTTGGGATAGGTCTGGATGAGATGTTTGGAGATGGTTTCGTATTTGGCCATGTGAAATACCTCGCGTCTGATGGAGTGAGTAAGTGGAATACGCGCAACAGTCAGACATAAAGCAAATATCAGGCCAAAAATGGTAATTCTCCAAAAATTGAGCGATATTTTGCGTTGGAAGATGTCTAAATACTTTAGATATGTTGTTTTACACACTTGTTCACAATCTGAATTTAAATCCGCAGATGGTCGCAGATGGGCACAGATGAAAGGCGAGAGGGTACATTTTGAGCGATGAATGGGTGATCAGGTGAAAGATATGTATCGCTTGGCCAGGTGGTGATTCTTGCGTAATCCATGACTTCTGGCAAATAACAAAGGCTACGTCTTTCAGGGCGTAGCCTTTTCTCATTCCCTACTTCGGCACTATTCTATATGCTCCACGCCTTTCATCTGCGTCTATCTGCGAAAAACGCTCAAATTACTCGCGTTTTTTTCTGCGGATAGTATTCACCCGCGTTTTCTTCGGGTGCGGCGAATGGCGGCGATTTCTTTTTCTATTTGGTCGGAGATTCCCTGCGGTTTGGGGGCGGGACGGTCTGCCTGGCTGGAGGCTTTGTCGAGGGATTTGATGAGTTCTACTGCCTGTGCTGTATAACGGGCGCGGGTTTGCCGGTAGTCGTCTTCTTCGACTTTTCCCATGCGATGGTCAAAGTCGAGTTCGCGGATGGCTTCATAGACCATGTCGCGCTGTTCGATCAGTTCGCGGCGTCGCGCTTCTCGGCGGGAGATCTGGTTGATGGTGTTGGCGTCGCGGGGGTCGAACAGCGGTGTGAATATAAAGAGCAAGATGCCCGCTGCGATGAGGATAAAAGCGGCAATGATCATTACTCTCGCTCCTTGAGATCGCTTTCGAGGCGGTCGAGGTAAGGGTCATCGCGCGCGGGTTGTGCTGGTGTGGCGGGTATTTTTGTTTTTGACCAGGCGCGAAGCACGCTGCGTACGGCGAAGAATCCGATGAGGAGAACGAGGGGCGGCATGAGCCATGCCGTGAGGTTGAAGCCTTTGGCTGGCGGTTTGGAGAGGATTTCCAGGCCAAATTCACTGATATAAGCATCGACAATGGCCTGCGGCGTTTGACCGGAGGCCAGCATTTTTTTGATGCGTTCGTGCTGTTGTAGTGCATATCCACAGACGCATTCGTCCAGTGGTCTGCGCGGGCAGTCGCCACACAAGCAGGCGAGTTCTTTGCCGACTTCTTTGATCTGCTCCCGGGTTACTTCGGCGCGGGCGGGGACTGCGAAGAGGAGAAAGAATATTGGGATCAGGAGTGCGGGCTTCATGCCATCGCCTCCCGCATTTGCATTGCCTGTTTTTCGCGCTTGTCGGGCCACATGACGACGATGGTGCCGATTGTGATTATCCACGCGCCTATCCAGACCCACATGACGAGGGGGTTGATGTACAGGTGAAAGAGGGCGACTTCTTCGCCGTCTCGCATGTCAACGCCCTGGTAGAGCGCGTAGAGGTCTTCTCGCAGGTTGGATCGAATGGCAACTTCTGTGGTGGTTTGTTGATCCTGTCGCTTGTAATAGACTTTTTGGTGGGGCCACATGGTGCCCAATCGCTGTCCGTGTTTATAGACGCCGAGCTGGGCGACGATGTCCGCGGTGAGTGGGTTGACGGATTCGGTAATGCCTTCATGTGTGAGGGTGTAGGGTCCGATTGTGGTGGATTCCATGTATTTGAGTTCGACCTGGGAATCTTTGTTGAACGCATTGCCGGTGAATCCGATGAAGAGCAGGACCACGCCAAAGTGGATGATGTAACCGCCATATCGACGGCGATTTCGCCGGGTGAGGTTGACGATGGCGCGGAGATAGGATTCGCCAGAGCTGCTGCCGCGCGCGCGCGCGCCGCGGTGAAATTCGGTGATGATGGTGCCTGTGACAAAGCCGCAGAAGAGGAAGGAGATGATGGCGTAGATGTCGCGTACGCCGAGGGCGATGGCGACGATGCCGCAGATCAGCCCCATGATGCTCGATCCCGTGAAGTGTTTTCTCAGGCTTTTGCCCGAGGTGCGCCGCCAGGCGAGCAGAGGTCCTATGCCCGTGAGTACGAGCAGGAGCAGGCCAATGGGGACCATGACGGTGTTGAAGTAGGGGGGACCTACGGTGATTTTGTCGCCGGTAACGGCTTCGGAGATCACGGGAAACATGACGCCCCAGAAGACGGCGAATGTAGCGGTGAGGAAGAGCAAGTTATTGAGCAAAAATCCACCTTCGCGCGAGATGGGGGATTCGTATTGGGTTTTGGTTTTGAGCAGGTCCAGGCGCGAGACGAGGAGGAGGCTTGAGAAGATGACGATGAGGACGACGAGGACGCCAAACCAGGGTCCAATGGGGGATTGGGCAAACGCGTGTACGGAGGATACGACGCCGCTTCGGGTGAGGAAGGTGCCGTAGATGCACAGGGTGTAGGTGGCGATGATGAGGACCATGTTCCAGATTTTGAGCATGCCTTTTTTTTCCTGGATCATGACGGAGTGTAAGAAGGCGGTGCCGGTCAGCCAGGGCAAGAGGGCGGCGTTTTCGACCGGGTCCCAGCCCCAGTATCCGCCCCAGCCGAGTACGACGTAGGCCCATTTGCCGCCGAGGAGTTGGCCCGTGCCCAGGAAGAACCAGGCGAGGAGGGTCCAGCGGCGGGTGGTGCGAATCCATTCTTCGTCGATTTGTCTGGATAAGAGGGCGGCCATTGCAAAGGCAAAGGGTACGGTAAAGCCGACGTAGCCGTGATAGAGCATGGGGGGGTGGATGGCCATGACGGGATGGACGAGTAAGGGGTTCATGCCGGTTCCATCTGGCAGGGCGCGCGGCATGGTGACAAATGGATTTTCGTGGATGCAGATGAGCGCGAGGAAGAAGGTCAGCGTGAAGGACATGATGGCCGTGGCATAAGAGGCGAGGGGACCGCGAAAGGCGCGGGTTTTGATGACGGCAAAAAATATGAATCCGGATAGGATAAGTGCCCAGAGGAGGAGCGATCCCTGCATGCCGGACCAGACGGCTGTGAATTTGTAACCTGTGGGCAGGTCGCGGCTGGAGTGGGTGGCGATGTAGTAGATGTCGAAGCGGTCTGTGAGGAAGAGCACTTCGAGAATGGCCATGGCGGAGAGGCAGAGCAGAAAACCGGTGAGGACTGCGCGTTCCGTGCTCAGTATGAGGCCCATTCGCCGGGTTTTGGCAGCGAGAATTGCGGCGATTACCGCATAAGCCGAGGTGAATAGGGCGAGGTAGATAAGGAAGTTACCGAGTTGTGGGAGCATGTGTTTGGGTCTCGTGTTATAGAGCCAAGACTTCCTCTGCGGTCAATAATAGCAAACTCTTCAATGTGTCTGTTGTTCGCTTTGAACTCAAAATTCGGCGCAACGCATTACGAAATTCCTGTTCGCTATTGCAGATCATATTAGATCGTTCATCATCGGGATCGCCAAGATCATCAGACAGGACAAGTGGATAGTAGTCTCCCAGTGGATAGATCGCCGTAACGATATCCAGATGATAGCGATTCAGTGACGGAACTGTGATGGCAAGCGTTGAGCGGAGTTTTTGTTCCAGTCCACTTGTAGCAACCGATGCTATAATCAGTGACGTGGCTTTTTCGTTGAAAGCACTTGCCTGTTCCCGTAGTATCTGGACAGGCGTCACCTGCCTAGTAACCTGGAGGTCACCCCAGTAGTCTTGTGTTGACATCTCAAAACACTCCTCATGGTTAAATGATGTTCAGTGAGAGAGCTATCGGCAGGTGATCCGAAAATCGGCTATTATCTGGTCTGCCGTTGGCTTGAAGTAAGGTCTCACCTCCCAACTCTGTAATGATGGTTGGCATTTCATTACTCAGAGCCGGTATCAGGTCGGGCCGCAATAGCACTTGGTCAAGTACGTGCCAGTAGTAACGGACGGAATCAGGCTCCTGGTAGTAGTAGGTTCCCATCGGTGCTTGACGGCGTCCGTACGCTGTCCACATTGGATTGTAAAAGTACTTGTACGTTTGACCACCCCGTCGGCAGCTACCACGATTAGCCACATCTGGATCCATGACTGCGTTTAGTGTGTCCAGATAGACAACCTCTTTATCGAAAGGATTTTGGTTGAAATCTCCAACGACAATGGTCCTATTTGTTCCTAATGCACTTTCTTCTTCCAGAATGTTTTGGCATAGTCCACGAAACTCTATAAGGCGGTCTTCAACGCTGGTATAGCCTATCCTGGACTTTGCTGGCATGTGAACAGCAACTAATATGAGGGGTTCTCCGTCAGACAAATCCAGTTGATAGATTGTCCAGAATTTGGCGAGGCGAAGGCACTGCACTTGATCAGAAGAAAACCGGTGATACAGAATTACTCGGCGTTTTGGCGTCTTCGCCGAAGCGGTTGCTGTCTCGGTGGATGGGGGAAGTCTCGGTTCATTTACTGTAAAGTCGCTGTTGTACTGCCTGAGCCGAGTGAGAATTTCCTCTGTATTATCCGGCATTTCCGCGAGAACTACAATGTCAGCCTCCCTTTCCTCAGCCAATAGTCCGACAGATTCTGATAGAGATTTTTTGTTTAGATTCCAGAACAGCAGATTCAGCATCCTCGGTCCTTCGGGAGATAGTCACTTGGCGAACTTTGCATTGCAAGCTCTTTTAACCGCTTCTGCGCTCTTGCCGATACCTCTTCAAGAATACCTTCCTCTTTGAGGAAGTCATCGAAGTTGCTACCGCTATATTTATTCATATTTGCTACCGCTTGATTGGGTCCAACAGTTTCTTGGGTCCCGGATTTAGCACTGGACGGTCAGAATCCCGTTCGCGCTTGCGGAGTGCTTGAACAATGCGTCCAAGGTCATTTCCATGTTCAGCGGTATGTGCCCTACGGTACTGACGAATTTCCTCAACAACAGGATCTTTAATCATCAGAAGTTCCTTATTTGTCTATTCATACGACGCTTTGATTTCTTCGTAGCTCTGGCTTTCGTATTTGGAAGGGCATTTGGCGAGCATGTCGTCGGCGATGAAGATGCCGTTGGGTCCGATTTTGCCTTCGAGTACGACATCGGCTTCTTCTCGGAAGGTGTCGGGTACGACGCCGCTGTAGCGGATGGTGCGTTTGCTGGCAGATGGATTTTCGTCGATGAGGTCAGCGATTTCAAATTCGACGGTGCGGTTGCCGTCGCGGGAGATGATGGTGCCGGGGATGACTTTGCCGGCGAGTTTGAAGCGGGTGTTGGCAAATTCGGTTTCGCGCGCTTCCAGTTCGGAGACGGTGAGGTAATACAGCGACATTTTTTCAGAGCTGTACACGATCATGGTGAGCAAGCTGGCGACTATGACGGCAAATCCGGCGATGAATTTTATTTTTTTGGTGGTCATTTCAATCTCCGCGCTTTTTGGCGACTCGATGGGGTTCTCAAAAAATTAAAGATAGATAAGTCGCTTGAAATTAACAACTATTTTAAGCCCAGTTGTGCGCGATAGGCGATGTCTTCAACTTTGTTTTTGTTCCAGTAGTCGATCATCGTAGTATGCGTTTTGCGCGCTGTGGTTGTGGTCCAGCGACCCCGGCGTTGCGTGGATTCTTCCCAGCCGAGGATGGCGTGGGGATAGTTTTTTTCAAAGGTTATGGCGAGTTTGCGGCCAATAGAGGTGTACGCGAGGGTATAGACGTGGGTTGTGTCGCTTTCGATGAGTTCCGCATTGGCGGTCTGAACATCGGGGAGGGTGTGTGTCAGGCGCTGGAATAGCATGCCGGGGATGATCTGGATTTCACCTGTGGGCAAGCGCTCGGGTGCCAGTCGGATGCGCGTCCAGATTTCGTCTTCAAGAATGGCGCCGGGCAATGTGAGGTCGTGGTCGCCGTCGCTTTGAAAATAAGATCGCAATGTGGCTTTGTATTTGCCGTCGCGATGGTTTATTTGGGCAAAGGTGTGTCCGCACCATTCCTGGGCTGTGCTGGTGACTTTGAGTGTGCGCGTTTGGTCGGGGGCTACGGGTGTGAATACAGAGGTCATGATGGAGTAGGGATAAAGGCCCGTTGTAAATTGGCGCATGGCGTTGAGTTTGAGTATGGAGGTGCTGGGTCCGTCGCCGCGTTCGTGCTTTACGTGTTTGTCTGTGAGGAAGTTTTCGGTTACGAATATGAGGACGGCATCGCCGTCGTATGTGTCGCGGTACTGCGCCTGTTTGAGTTCATAGCGGGTGATTTCTGCGAGTCCGGCGTACCACTGTTTTTTGAATGCGTCGTCCCAGGGTTTTACTTCTGCATGGGCTGGGGCGAGGAAGATGATGGTGAAAAATATGGTGACTAAGTGTCTCATGGCTTGCTCCTGTTGAGGGAAACGGGTGGCGCTACGTGGTGTAAGTTGTATATTGGTACGGATGTTAAGCAGGCATGAATATAACTATGGAGTGATAATATGCGACCGAATTTTTTGATTTTTTGTGTGGATCAGATGCAGGCGTATTGTATGAGTTGCAGTGGGCATCCGGATGTACAGACGCCCAATCTGGATCGTCTGGCACAGGATGGGGTTCTGTTTCGCCGCAATTATTGCTCGCATCCGGTGTGCCAGCCGTCGCGGGCTTCTTTGATTACTGGATTGACGCCTTCGCAACACGGGTTGATACAAAATGGCATGAGTCTATCTGAAGATATGCCGACTGTGACGGGGACGTTGTCCGAAGCGGGGTATCGCACACATGCGGCGGGCAAGTTGCATTTGCAGCCTTTTTCGGGCGGTGATTCGTGGGAGAACCGATATCGGTGGTACAGCGGTGAGGTGACCCATTTGCCCGAGGGGTATTACGGTTTTGGGGAGACGGATTATGTGGGTGGGCATGTGAATTACGTTTGTGGCGATTACCGAAATTGGTTGGAAAGAGAATATCCGGATGTCGCGCAGAAGGATCATCCGGAAGAAGGTCCTTCAACCTGTGTTCCTTATGCTCAGTTTTCGGCGTATCAGAATTTTGGCTATCAGACCTGGAAGATTGATCAAATTCCAGCTGAGTTGCATTACAATCACTGGATTACAGATCGCACGATGGCTTTTATAGATGGTTTGGGCGCGGGTGAAAGTTTTTTTGCGTGGTGTTCTTTTCCGGATCCGCATCATCCGTTTGTGGCTTGCAGGCCGTATAGTGAAATGTACGATCCTGGAGCTTTAACCCTGCCGGAGACGTTTGTTGTTGACGAAGATCCAGCTTCTGATAGTTTGCTGCGGAGAGTGGGGCCCGCATGGTTTAATGGCGATGAGGGGGATTTGCGGCAGGTGATGGCGCAGACTTATGGTATGATTTCGCATATTGACGATAATGTGGGGCGCGCGATTGATTTTTTGCAGACGAAGGGTTTGTACGATAATACGATTATTGCTTTTATCGCAGATCACGGCGAGTACCTGGGGTCACACCATTTGTGGCATAAGACGCCCTATCAGTGGGAGGAGTTGCTGCGCGTGCCGTATATCTGGAGGGTGCCCGGGGGACGGACAGGTGTTTGCGATGATGTGGTGAGCAATCTGGATTTTGTGCCTACGGTGCTGGATTATGCGGGGATAGATCAAAGTGCTATGCGGTTTCGGCGCGAGGATTGGGCTGTTGAGGGTTTTGAGTTGCCGGGGCGTTCGTTGAGAGGTTTTATTCATGATGGTGCGGATATGTCCGACCGTGCGGCTTTTGTGGAGATGGGGTCCATGAGGACGTTGATTACGGAGCGTTATAAAATTGTGGTGGATGCTTCGGGTATTGGACATAATGTGCTGGTGGATCTGGAAAATGATCCACGCGAGAAAGTAAATTTGTGGGATCATTCAGAGGCGCGGGATGTGAAGGCGGATCTTTTGACGCGCTTGATGCGGGAGAGTATTCGCTGTACGCGTATGGATAATCCCAAAATTACACCTGGTGCATGAACGAAAGGAGATGTTATGGATAGCAAACCAAATGTTATTGTATTTTTTACGGATCAACAGCGCTGGGATTGCATGGCAGCGCATGGCAATCCATTGGGTATTACGCCCAATCTGGATCGCGCGGCGCAGCACGGGACGCATGTGTACAATAGTTTTACATGTCAGCCCGTGTGCGGTCCGGCGCGTTCGTGTTTGCAGACGGGGATGTACGCGAGTGAGACGGGGGTGTATCGCAATGGGATTGCGCTGAATCCGGATCACAAGACGCTTGCACAGTGTTTTAATGATGCGGGTTATCACACGGGATATATTGGCAAGTGGCATCTGGCGACGACTGGGCGCGGTTTTGTGCCCGTAAAAGCGCGCGGCGGGTACCAGTACTGGCTCGCGGCAAATGCGCTGGAGGGAACATCTGATACGTATGATTGCGTTGTTTACGATCATGATAATCAGGAGGTGAAGTTGCCCGGTTATCGGGTTGATGCGCTGACCGATGCGGCGATTCGGTATGTGGATGAACATCAGAGCGATCCCTTTTATCTGTTTATTTCGTTTTTGGAACCCCATCACCAGAATCATCTGGATGATTATCCGCCGCCGGATGGGTATCGCGAGATGTATGCCGGGCGATGGACACCGCCCGATCTGGAGGGATTGCCCACGCATCCTTTGGCAGAAGGCGAGTATCCCGGCGCGGTTCCCACGGGGGGGAGTACGCAGCAGCATTTGGCCGGGTATTGGGGGATGATTAAGCGTTTGGATGAGGCTTATGGACGGTTGCTCGATGCGCTGAAGAGTCTGGGGCTGTTAGAGGATACGATTGTGCTGTTCACTTCTGATCACGCCTGCCATTTCCGCACCCGTAATAAGGAATACAAGCGTTCGTGTCACGAGAGTTCTATCCGCACGCCAACGGTGTTGACGGGTGGTCCGTTTACAGGGGGTGGCACATTGGGCGAGTTGGTGAGTCTGGTGGATTTGCCGCCGACGCTGTTGGATGGTGCCGGATTGGAGATTCCCGATCAGATGTCGGGGCGTTCTGTGCTTCCCATTTTGGGCGGTGGTGGGCGCTCGCTCGCAGATCCCTGGCCGGATGATGTGTTTGTGCAAATTTCAGAGAGTGGTATTGGTCGCGCTGTTCGCACAAAGCGATGGAAGTACGCGGTCCAAAGCGATGAGGTGCCGCCCGGTGCAGAGGGTGCGAGAAGTTATGAGGAGGCGTATCTCTACGATCTGGAGGCAGATCCGTACGAGTTGCGCAATTTGATTGGCTATGAAAGCCACCGTCCGGTTGCAGACCGAATGAAGGCGCGGTTGCTCGGCTATATTCGGGATGTTGAGGGGTATGTGCCCCAGGTTGTCGATGCGGAAGAACGACAAGGTGGTCAACGGCGGGTGTCCGATGTTGAGGTTGAGAGTTAAAAATTAAGGAACGGTCCAAACTGCTTAGCCGTTTATTAGGATGTGAGGAGCAATCAGCAGTCAGGAACATGCGTTGTAGAGCCGTCATTGCGGCAGGGTTTTAGCCGCAATCCAGTGGGTGGCTGGGCGGGGGACTGATAGCTATACAGGAGGCGATGAGAGATGTACATTCAAGATCAGGTTCATTACGATAATTTGGACGATGAGATTTTGAGTTTTTACAGGGCGATTAGCGTGGATTCTATTCATCTCGAGTTGCGGGGTGGTAGGCCGTCTGCAAAATCAGCGAAGCGCGGTGGCACGGGTGTGGCGAATACGGCACTGGCGCAGCGGATTCGCGCGGGAGAGGATTGTACGGAGGAATTTGAGAAGGCGCGGGAGTTGGTGGAGTCCCATGGTATGAAGTTGAATAATATTTTTATGCCGTGCTGGGAGGAGATTGCGCTGGCTATGGAAGATCGGGATGAGAAGATCGGATTCTGGTGTCAGATGCTGGCGTCGCTGGGCAGGGCGGGGATTCCGTGTTTGGGCTGGAATTTCAAGCCGATGGGGAATTTTCGAACGCCTTCAGATACGGGTCGCGGTGGGGTGAGGTATAGTACGTTTGATTATGCGTATTTTAGTGAGAATCGTCCGGAGCAACACGATCCGCCTGTTTCAGAAGAGACGATGTGGGCAAATATGGAGACCTTTTTGCAGGAGGTGATTCCCGTTGCAGAGAAGGCGGGGGTGCGTATGGCGCTGCATCCGGATGATCCGCCGATTCCAGAGCCTCTGGGCGGTATTGCACAGATTTGTTCGTCTCTGGAACAGTTCAGGCGCACGCTTTTTGAGATTGCGCCGGGCGAGCACAATGGGATGTTATTTTGCCAGGGGTGTATGACGGAGTTGCTGGGTGAGGGCGTTTATGATGCGATTGCCGAGATGGCTTCGAATAATAAAATTGTGTGGGTGCATTTTCGCAATGTGAAGGGTCAGTTGCCGCGATTTGTGGAAGTTTTTATGGATGAGGGCGATATTGATATGAAGCGCGCGATGGCGGTTTATCGCGATAATGGGTTCAATGGGCCGTATATGATGGATCATACGCCGGGTTTTGCCCATTCCGCATATACGAAATTGCACGGGAAGGCGTATGCGATTGGGTATATCCGCGCGTTGATCGATGATGTTTATGGGTGATTGCGGGCGGGCACGGGGGCACCGCCCCTACAACAGGTGGAATAAAAATATCATCGTAGGGGACGGCCCCTGTGCCGTCCCGCCTTTACATATGTCTGTGGGTGACGCAAATTTTGGAATTGACGATGTGAGATGGTGTGATTATCCTGTGCGGGCGAATTTTTGATCGGAGAGGTAGCGATGTTTGGATTTTTGAAGCGGTATATGCACTGGTTGCACACGCGGTGGCCTTCGGGCACGGTGGAGAAGTTGCCCGAGATGAATGAGGATGGGTCAACGGCGGTGCCGGGGCTTTATATTGTGGGGGATTTGACGGGGATTCCGCTGTTGAAGTTTTCGTCGGATACGGGCGCGCGGGCAGTGCAGACGATTGTGGGTGATTCGGGATTTGAGGGTCGGACGCATAGGGATGGGGTGCGCGATCTGGTGATTATTGGTGGGGGTGTGTCGGGTATGGCAGCGGGTATTGAGGCGAGAAATCGGGGATTGGATTTTGTGCTGTTGGAGGCGTCAGAGCGGTTTTCTACGGTGGTGAATTTTCCAAAGGCGAAGCCGATTTACACGTATCCGACGGATATGGTTCCGGCAGGTGATTTGCAGTTTTCAGATCGGGCAGATGTGAAGGAGCGGTTGTTGGATGAGTTGGAGGAGCGGACCGCGGATATCGAGCCGGTGTTTGCGCGGGCGGAGTGTGTGCAGCGGGAGGGGGATGTGTTGCGGGTGGTGATTCCCGAGGGTGAGGATTTGCTGGCGCATCGGGTGATTGTGGCGATTGGGCGGTCGGGCAATTTTAGAAAGTTAAATGTGCCGGGCGAGGATCTGGATAAGGTGATGAATCGGTTGCACGATCCAAAGGATTATGCAGATCAGGATGTGCTGGTGGTTGGTGGCGGTGATAGTGCGCTGGAGACTGCAATTGCGATTGCCGAGTCCGGCGGGCGAGTGACGCTGTCGTATCGACGCGCGGAGTTGAGCCGTCCCAAGCCCGAGAATGTGGAGAAGATTGAGGTACTTTCGGGTGGGGAACATTTGCGAATGGCGCTGGCGAGTGAGGTGAGGGCGATTGGTGAGGAAGAGGTGGTGCTTTCGACGGGTGAGGGTGATGAGGCGATGCCCAATGACGCGGTGTTTTCGATGATTGGGCGCGAGGCGCCGCTGGATTTTTTCAGGCGGTCAGGTGTGCCGATTAGAGGGGAATGGCGCGTGGGTACGTGGGTGTCTTTTGCGCTGGTTATGCTGGCGTGTGTGTTTGTGTATCACTGGAAGACGGGTGCGGGGATTCCGATTTACGAGTGGTTTAAGGGGGCAAAGCTGTTTCCGTTTAATTTGATGCCAGCGGAGGATAAGTCGGGTCTTTTTGGGACGGTGTGGACGTCGATGACGCAGCCGGGTTTTTATTATTCTCTGGCTTATTGTGCGTGTGTGGTGGGGTTTGGGATTCGCAGGATTAATCGACGGCAGACGCCTTATGTGACGGTGCAGACGGTGACGCTGATGGTTATTCAGTGTGTGCCCCTGTTTTTGTTGCCGTACATTTTCTTGCCGTGGCTGGGTCACAATGGTTGGTTTTCCGATGGTGCTTTTCTGAAGCCTGTGGCCGATGCGTTGTTCCCGGCGACGGAGTGGGATGCACACGGGCGGGAGTACTGGCGGAGTTTGGGCTTTATTCTGGCGTGGCCCCTGTTTTTCTGGAATGTGTTTACGAGCCAGCCGCTGGGGTGGTGGTTGGGCATTAGTCTGGTGCAGACTTTTGTGGTGATTCCTCTGATTATCTGGCGCTGGGGCAAGGGGGCTTATTGCGGGTGGATTTGTTCGTGCGGGGCACTGGCAGAGACGATGGGGGATATGCACCGGCAGAAGATGCCGCACGGTCCTGTTTGGAATCGAATGAATATGGTGGGGCAGGTGATTCTGGTTCTGGCTTTTGTGCTTCTGGCGTTGCGTATTGCAGGCTGGTTATTGCCTTATGACCACTGGGTGAATGCGGGGTATATGGGGCTGTTTATGGGGAAGGATGTGAATTGGGGCGGTCTGATATTTCCGCTGACGTTTTTGAATTATCAGTGGTTTGTGGATTTGTTTTTGGCGGGTATTATTGGGGTGGGTTTTTACTGGCATTTTAGCGGGCGGATGTGGTGCCGGTTTGCGTGTCCGTTAGCTGCTCTGATGCATGTTTATGCGCGGTTTTCGCGATTTCGGATTTTTGCGGATAAGAAGAAGTGTATTTCGTGTAGTGTGTGTACGTCGGTGTGCCATCAGGGTATTGATGTGATGAATTTTGCGAATAAGGGTTTGCCTATGGAGGATCCGGAGTGCGTGCGGTGTTCGGCCTGTGTGCAGAGTTGTCCAACGGGTGTGCTGTCGTTTGGGCAGATCGATCCTGCGACGGGTGGAGTCGCCAGGGTAGATGGGTTGGCGGCGTCGCGCGTGGTGATGGCAGAGGCGGATGAAGGGTGAAGTACGTAGGGGCGGTGCCCCTGTGCCCGCCCGTGTGTCGTTTTGGTTAATATAGAGCCGGGGGTAATTTTCACAGGAGGGTAGTAATGTTGAGATTCATTCGTTTGTTGTGTTTGGGGCTGGTGTCATCGCTTGTGATGGCGGATACGGGTTTTGCCGAGAAGTACCAGATTGATCGGTCACATTCGTCGGTCGGGTTTTCGATTCGGCATTTTGTGAGCCGTACGGCGGGTCGGTTTAATCAGTTTGGCGGCACGATTGATTACGATCCTGCCGCGCCCGAGAAGATGATGATTGAAACGACGATTCAGACGCGGAGTATCGATACGGGGAATCAGCGGCGCGACGATCATTTGCGCGGACCAGATTTCTTTGAGGTGGAGACGTATCCGACGATCGCGTTTAAGAGTACGTCGGCTGTGAAGGAGGGTGAAAAAATTCTGGTGACGGGCGATTTGACGATGCACGGGGTGACGAAGAGTGTTACGTTGCCGGTGACGGTGCTCGGCATTGGTACGCATCCGCAGCGCAATACGCCTCTGGCCGGTTTTGAGACGGAGTTGACGCTGTTGTGTTCGGATTTTGGCGTGAATAGCTGGGCGAATTTTGCCAATGTGCTGGGGGATGAGGTGCGGGTGAATATCACGATTGAAGCGGGTCCGCCCAGACAGGCGCGGGGTCAGCAAGGTCGTCGCGGTGGTGGACGTGGTGGTGAAGGTGGTCGCGGCGGTGGTCGCGGCGGTGGCGGGAATTGAGTTGTTCATATAGATGGGGTGCTAACGATCATTGGGTGATGGTCAGGATCCAGTCGCGGATCAGGTCCAGGACTTCCGGCGATATGGTTTCTTCGATCACACCGTACTCGCCAATGAGTCCTGTTCTGGCATGTTGAAATAAGTGGTTGAGTTCTGGCAGGCGGTGAATCGTGACGTTGCTGTTGTTCTCCAGTGCCGCAGCAATGGCGACGAGGTTTTGCTCTGCATCTACCTGGGTGTCCAATTCGCCGTTTAATGCGAGTACGGGAACGGTAATCTTTTCGAGTGCAGGACGGGGATCGTAAGCGAGTATGTAACGCATCCCGGGACTGATCGCTTGTTCAACGGCCATCCTGACCTGGGTCTCGTCCTGTTGTGTGCGGGGAATACCGTTGGTCTCGAATTGTTGTCGCACGATTTCCTCGACCTTCTGACGCACCTCGGCTTCGGATAAATCCGAGGTTAAAGCTGTGGATAGCTGATCGAAAAGCGCGAGGCGCACCTCTTTTTGCTCGCCTGCGATGCCAGCAGCATCCAGGATGCGTTCGTTCTGCTTTCTCATCATTTTGTCTCCGGGAACACCCGGTGCCGCCAGCAATACGATGAAGGCGACGCCTTTTCCGCGAGTGGCGGTTAGGGGCGCGACGATACCGCCTTCGCTGTGTCCGATGAGGCCGATTTGATCGGGGTTGATGCGGCTGTCGCGCTTCAGGAAATCAATGGCAGCGATGGCGTTGTCGGCAAAATCCGAGGCTGTGGGGGAGTGCGGATGCGCCGTGGATCCGCCGACGCCCGGGTCGTCAACCCGGAGTACGGCGATTCCGGCTCGTGTCAGATGGTCGGCGATTACGAGGAAGGGTTTGTGACCGAATATTTCGCTGTCGCGGTTCTGCGGTCCGCTGCCCGAGATGAGTAATACTGCTGGAAAGGGGCCTGTGCTCGAGGGGATGGTCAATGTGCCGGCGAAGCCTACTGTATCGCGTTCGAATGTTGCTTCTTCAATCTGGTAGGGGAACGGTGCTTTGGGTTCCTGAGGTCTCGCTGGTCCGGCACTATCGCGTGAGAGTTGAAAGTCCAGGCGTGCGCCGCCCTGGGAGAATGTGCCGAGTATGACACCATCGTTCTGCAGGCGGCCCTCGAAGGTCGGGTTGCCCGGTACGCCGCGTATTGCGAATGTGATCTGTGTGTCTGTTTCGTCAGTTTCGACGTTGATGCCGATGAGCGGAAGGTCTTTCGCGCCCTGAGCCGGGATGTCGATGGTGCCGGTCCAGTCCGCGTCGGCGCGAGTGAGAACGACCTTTACAGCGAGAGGCTGTCCGGGGATTTTGATTTCTCCGTGCCAGACGCCCGCGATCTTGTCCTGCGCTTGAGCCGAGACGCCCGAGTGTACCAGGATAGCGATTGTCAACACTTTGCAAAACATACCAGATGAAGCTATAGACATGGACAATTTCCTTTTAAAGTAATAGGTTTCATACATCATCTCTGCCTCATACTGATGCTGGTTCTGTCGTCTTCCCATCTAAGGCTTAATCCTGTATCTTCGGTCTGCTCCCAACTGAGATAGTTGGACGAATCCCTCCTATATGGCCTACCTGCCCCGTACTTCAGATTGAATTCATCTTTGAACATTTGAAAGGCTTTTTTGTCTGGATCTTCTGCGATGCGATATGAGGCCCTACGCAATCTGTACGTGCCCACCTCATCTCGATAGAACCAATAGGAAAGATCGACATTCAAACCAGATAATGTGCCTGAATATCTCAAAGCCTTGAATTGACCATAGGGAGCCGTTGTTGTGCCTCTGTGTCCTGGAAGCAGTTTCCAATCTTCCGCTTTTTTCAATTCTTCCACTGTCATGCCCCAATGTACATTGCGCATTTGGAGCTTTTCTGTACCAGCAAAATTGGAGATGAGTTCGGTCGGTTTTGGCAATTCGGGAAGCTCTATTTCTACTTTTTCTCCCTTGAGGGCCTTTTCAAGCAGGACAGATGAGAGTTCTGTTGGATGGAACGACGCGGCGATTATGCCTTTTTGGTCGATCACAAATGTCCGTGGGATGCTCCTGATACCATAAGCTTTGAAGACTGACCGATCCGTGTCCAGTCCAATCCACGATTTCATTTCTTTCTTTTTCAGAAATGGTGCAACCACGTCTTCACCTTCATGGGTTACGGATATAAATTGCACCGGCTTATCGCGAAATTCTTCGTTTAACTGGTTCAGATGTGGGATTGCTGCCACACAGGGAGCGCACCATGTTGCCCAAAATTCCAGGACGACGACTTTGCCCTGTAATGCGGATAAGCTTTTTTCACCTTCTGGTGCTTGTAGAAATTTTTCAATGCCCAATTCTGGCGCAGCCTGTCCAATCAGGCTCTCCTGCGCTATTACATTTGTAGCAAATATCTGAACAATGATTGCGATTTTTAGTAGATGAGAGCGATACATGGGGCGTCTCCTTTCCAAAATTTTGGGGAATAATACACACCCGCCAGTCCCATAGAGAAATGTAGAGAATTAGATACTAAAAAGCTACGGGAAATTTGCTGATAGAAATGAAAAATCCCATCCTGAGTTCAGGGTGGGATTTTTGTTTACAAGCTGTCTTAAAACGCATTTTGACCCCTCCCCCGGCCCCTCCCCGGGACGGGGAGACCTGATCCCCCCTTCCTCGTAGGAAGGGGGTTAGGGGGTAGGTGCTTTTCACATCTCAGTAATTACAACTCTTTTTTTGAATGTGTCGAGGTCAATTTTTTGACTGGTGTAGGCTTCAATGTCGCGTTTGGCAACGCGGAAGAGGATGCGGTCAGGAGGTTTAATATCGGCTGTTTTGTCTTTTTGGCCGATTTTGTAGTGGCTCTGCCCGATGAGGTTGGCGTGAACGATGATGGATTCCTCTGGCGATAAGCCGCGCAGGGTGGGACCATAGTCGGCAAGGGTTGCTATGACTGCGGCTTTGAGTGTGTTGATGTTCTTGGGTTCGAAGTGTAACAGGGAGGGTTTTTGCGAGACGAGAAAGAGCGCGCCTATGCCTTTTTGGTAGAAGCCCGTGCATTGAGTGCCACTCAAGAAGTGAAGATCCGTATCTTTTTTTAGAATGTTGGTCAAAATATCGGCCATGATGTCGATTGTTTTGTCGCGTGCTGGCTGTGGTTTGTGCTCGCGAAAGGTGATTCGATCCTGAAAGGTTTGTTCGTCAATTTTACTGCGGTTGTACGCGTCGATGTCGCGTTTGGTGATGGTGGCTTCGAGGAGAATACGCTTGGGGGTGACAATTTTAATGTGTTTGGAGACTTCCTCTATCTGTTTTTTGGCTTCCTCCATGAAGGCTTTTATTTCAAATTGAATATCACCGCTTCGATCTATTGTGGATTGTTTGATATGTATTTTATCGGCATGGGTGGAGTCGGCATGGACGATAAATTTGACGAGAGAGCTATGTTCTGCTGGGTACAAGAGAACGGTTACGCGGTTGTCATCTTTAAGTTGTCCAATGGCATTTCCATAGATGCTTAAAAATTCGGTGATTTGTTTTTTTAGGGCTTCATTTTGATCTTTCTTTGCACTTTGAGCAGCTTCTGGTTTTTTTTCGGTCATAGAAAATTCGAGGATTTCTTCCTCTTGATTTTCACTGCTTTTGTCGCCTCCACTCTTTTGTGTTTGCCAAACATCCTTGTGGGGTATGGCAATGTCGAGACTTCTGCCTTTGTTGCGGATCGTACGCACTCGAATCTCAGGTTTTACCCCGCCGCTGGCAATGAGCAAGACGCCGTGGTTTTCGATATAAAGACCTGTTGTGGAACCTTTTGTTGTGTCAAAAAATTGGTCGAGTATGCTTTCCTGAATGGAGAGGTCGCGTTTCATGCGTTTCCAGTCCATGTCGGCGAGGGCCGAAGTGCAAAAGGCAAAGAGAGCTATTCCTGCAAAGAGGATGGTTTGCACGATTTTTGTCACGATGTGTTTCATTTTGAGTTCTCCTTTCGAGGGGTATCTGCATCAATCACTGGCATCATTCACAACCAAAAACTCTATCTCCCGCTGTTCTTTCCGAACTTGTAAACCGAGTTGTTCTTCTAAGACTGCGATCACGGAATTGGGATCGTCTTCGTCATAGGTGAGTTCCCAGTCGTATTTTCCTTCTATCCCGGTACCATCCTCTACGACACGTTCCAAAACATGTTCCAATGATTGCGCCAGTCTGCTGATTTCACCGTTCATTGTCTTTATCTTGCCACGTCCACCCATTGTCATAGATCCCCCTGAACCCATTACTGTGGGCTTCAATTTTTCTGCGCTGTCTTCTCCAGCCGTGAGTACGAGGACTTCAACAGGTTTTTTCTGGTTGGAAACGCGCAATTGTAGCGATGCAGTCAATGCTTGTTGGAATAGCAATTCGAACTGATTGGTCGGCAGTCTGACTGAAATCTCGTACCGTGACTCTAAAAGTGCCTTTGGACCTGTAATCCGCGTTTGGGGAACGCCATAAGCCATGCTTAAAATCTGGTGCAATGTCCTGCTCTCTGCTTCCTGCTGTTTGTATCCTTTTGAAATTTTGCTTGAACTACGGCCACCTTCTTTTTCTGTAGGTGCTATCGATATTTTGAAGATGGGGTCGGTGCCTTCGCTTTCGACAGTTCTCGGTTTTGGCAATTTGGGACGTTCTATTTTTTCTCCCGCGATGACCTTTTCGATCATGTCAGATGAGAGCCCTGCCGGGTGGAGTGATGCGGCGATTATGCCCTCCTGGTTGATCAAAAATGTCCGTGGGATTCCTTTAACACCATAAGCTTCGAAAACCGACCGGTCCGTGTCCAGTCCAATCCACGATTTCATTTCTTGTCGTTTTAGAAATGGCGCAATTACGTCTTCGCCTTCATCTGTTACTGAGATAAACTGTACCTGCTTGTCGCGAAATTCCTCGTTTAACTGGTTCAGATGTGGGATTGCTGCCACACAGGGGGCACACCAGGTTGCCCAAAATTCCAGGACGACAACTTTGCCCTTTAATGCCGATAAGCTTTTTTCTCCTTCTGGTGCTTGTAGAAATTTTTCGATGTCCAACTCTGGCGCAGTCTGTCCGATCAGGCTCTGCGTTCCCATTACATTCATAACCAACACTTCTTTGACCTTCTCAGTTGAGATCTCCTGGGCGATTACACTTGTAGCAAATATCTGAACAATGATTGCGATTTTTAGTAGATGAGAGTGATACATTGAAATATCTCCTTTTAGCGTTGTACTCGCGTGGGATGACGCGAGATAAATATAGAATTGATGTTGTCATTGGGTCTGAGGAGCAGGTCGCTTGTGGTATAGCTGGCTTTGTCAGCCGGGCGGAGAAGCAGGTCGCGGGCGTTGGGGTTGTGGCGTTCTGAGATAAGAATTCTAACTCTTCTGCGTATGGAATCGGAGAGTGCCTTGCTCAAGGAATCGAGTTGTGCAGTATGAGGGATTGATAGGGTATCGAGTTGCGCGGTTTTTACCCGTGTGTCCGATGATAGCGTTTTGTCAGATGCGTGAATATTCCAGACGAGAGATAGCATGATCGGCGCTGTCATCAGTACTGCGAGTTTTCCGATTTCGCGTTTCATGGGGTTTTCCCTCTTGTGGGAATCGTGCGGTATGGTCGGTTATCTATGGGGATTTCTTTAACTTCAACAGCTTCTTTATTATAAACAGGAGCTATTTGTCGCAGGATGTGACCATAGCGGGTTTCCTGTGTGTTGTAGAGGATTTGTAGCCCGCGGTCTATGCGCAGGAGGTCCTGTTGACGTTGGGTTTCGAGTTCGCCTACGAGGCGGATAAAAGTGTTGTTGATTTCATTGCGTTGCTGGTTTTGCGATGTTTGGACGAGGCGATTGGTGTAGTCGATCAAGTTTTGTTGATGGATGATAAATTCGCCGAGGGTGATGGGGGCGTCTAATGAGGGGGCTTCAGTGGTGTCGGTGATGGCGATTTGCTCGGGAGGATCGCTGGATCGCAGGCCGATAGAGGTGTGGAATGCGCCGTCTCGTATGGCAAATTCGATGTTGAGAAAGGTGAAGATGAGGATTGCGGCGATGGCTACGCCTGCAGTTGCCCAGGTTTTGGGGTATCGCGTGGGGAGCAGGTTTTGCCAGAGGGTTTGGCGTTCCTGTACAAAGACGAGGTCCATGTCGGGTTTTTCGTCGCCCCAGGCATTGAGGATGCGGGATGTGCTGCCCAGTTCTTCAAGGGTTTGGCTGCATAATGGGCAGGTTTCGATGTGTACTTTGAGGCGTTCACGCGCTTCTGGACGGATGTCTTCGTCGTAGAGGTAGGCGACTATTTGTTCGCGGGTGATGTCACAGTTCATAACGCACCATGTCCTCGCTGATGTGCCAGCGGTCAAAGATTTTTTTGAGGGCAGAGAGGCCGTAATACATTCTGGATTTGACGGTGTTGATGGGCACTTTGAGTGTTTCGGCAATTTCGGTGAATTTTAGTCCCTGATATTCTTTCATGATGATGACGATGCGCTGTTCTTCGGGCAAGTTTTGCAGTGCGCGGTTGAGCAGGTCCCGAACACTTTGTTCGTGTATCAGCGCGTCTGGGGGCGTTGTTGTGTCTGCTATAGGGGTGTCGAGTGTGTCGAGGGAGACGAGGCTGCGACGGCGGCCAGCGTCGCGGCAGGCGTTGAGCGCGATTTGATAGATCCACGAGGTGAATTTGTCGGGGTCGCGCAAGCGCCGCATGTTTTTATACGCGCGGATAAAGGTTTGCTGACACAGGTCGCGCGCGTCGTCGCGATTGCCCACATAGCGCAGGACAAAGTTGTAGATCGGACACTCCCAGCGTTTGACCAGGGTGTTAAAGGCCGCGATTTGCCCGGCTCGGAACTGGGCAATCAATTCCGCATCGTTCATTCGGTGGACCGTGTTTGGGGTTCTGTGTGTTGTTCATCTTTCAAGACGTTTGGTTGAGGGAAAAAGTTTTAATGGTTGTTAAAATTTTTCATATTCCGTTTTTGAGGAGATATTTTGCAGAAAGTCCTGCGTCTTAAATTTACTACTGACAAGAGAGGTCGTCGGGCACTCATAACGTCTCTATCTCTCTTAGTCATCTCGCAGCAAGCGGGCCACGGCTCCCTTACCTGCGGCCTGATTGCGGGTATAGTGGGCTGGCATCTGGCTATCTGTCCAGCGGCCGGCGTTCTGCAACTCGACCAGGGTAGCGCCGCGCTGGGCAAGCTCCTGGGCAGTTCCAATTCGGAGGCTGTGGCCGCTTACGCCCGCAATACCGGCTTGCTTTGCGGACGCTTTGATGGCTAATCGCGCACCATCGACTGTCAAGCGGTTGTTGCTCATGTGGTCGCCCTTTAACATCCGACGAAAGAGAGGGCCGGTCTTGTAGCCAGCGCGGGCCTGCAACTGGCGGATGGCATCAATGGTGCGGGTGGTCAAGTAGAGGCTCGTGCCTTTCCCATTCTGGTCGGTTTTGCTCTGATGGATCTCAAGTCGTCCGGTACCGTCGGCTTCGGTCGTGATGTGCTCGCAGTCGATGGCTACAGCCTCGCCGATCCTCAACAGGGCGTCGCTCATCACGCGCAACAGGGCGGCGTCTCTCAATCCGGCCAGGGTGCCGGTCTTGGTGGCGTTATGAGCCATGAGTTTGACCGTCTCTCGGGTCAATCCAGTTACCTGGCCGCGGCCTCGTCCTCGACCTTCGCGGCGGATTCCGGCCAGGGTGCGAGTCGTCAACGGGCCAACACTCGATGGACGGCCTTCTATTTTTTCCCAAAAGCGGATGGCTTGCACCACTAAGGCGATAGAAGCGGGCGCCAGTCCTCTGGCATATAAGTGGGCTAAGTAGTCGGCCAGTGTCCCGTCGGTTGGTGGCCGCCCGTTCAAATATTTGGTCAGCTTGTCAAGAGCAGTGTGGTACGCCTTCGCCGTGTTGGGCGCGATGCTGGCCTGCATCAATCGGGCCATGTCGATGGATATTGACGCGGGCGTGGTGTCGAGGGCAGATTGTAGGGAGATATTTCGTAGCATAGAGTCGCTCCTGAGCTGCTCGACTGTGGCTAACTGTCAGGTTATACGGAGGGTTAAGCTGTCGGCTTTGTGCTCGGTAATCTGATATTTTAATCCATATAATTATACTTATACGGAATTATTTTGTCAAATACAAACGTTTAGCGAGGCAGTGACCGCGCAACAAACGAAACCATTTAAGCGTTAAAAAAGAACAAAGCAAAAGGTTGATCTGCTTCTCAGTATAGCCGAAGCAACTTATATCCGTATAAGTATAATTAGGTGTTATTGAGTTAATTCTCGGCTTATTTGCCGTCGATCTTTCACCCTAACTGAGAACGTTTGCATATATGTCTATGGAGAAAAATGATGATTAGTCGTAATTCGTATCCCAACTTCACGCTCCGTATCGCCAGTTTTCTGAGCCTTCTGCTCTTGATTGCTCCTTTGTCGCTTTTTTCACAGGATAGTAGTCCGCCATCTTCGGACTTTAACGACGATGGGATTGTCGATGAATTGGACTTAAGACTCCTTATCTCCAATTGGGGAACGCGAGCAGGTGGACCAAATTGGCAGGAGGAGTTGGATCTGCACGGCGATGGGGTCATCAACCAATTGGATCTCAGGATCTTGATTTCCAATTGGGGCAAGACAGTGAACATCGACGATTCGCCCTCGCAACAGCAGGAGACCCCACAGGAGACCCCACAGGTGACAATTTCAGCGGGTACTTCACCTGTGACGGAAGGTACGTCAGCGACGTTTACAATTACGGCATCCTCTGCGCCGACCTCAGCAATAACCGTGAGTGTGAGCGTGACCGAGGATGGCGATGTGATCAGTGGGACGCCGTCTTCGACAGTGACCATCGACGCCAACGAGTCCACTGCTACGCTGACGGTCAATACGGACGATGATGATGCAGATGAGTCTAATAGTGTGGTGACAGCGGAAGTGGAGAGTGGGACAGGCTATACAGTGGGCAGTTCCTCCTCTGCGAGTGTGACGGTTGAGGATAATGACGATCCTGCGCCCCCACCGCCGACCGGACAACAGCAGGTGACCCCACAGGTGACGATCTCTGCGGGTACTACCCCTGTGACGGAGGGTACGGCAGCGACGTTCACGATCACAGCATCCTCTGCGCCAACCTCAGCAATAACCGTGAGTGTGAGCGTGACCGAGGATGGCGATGTGATCAGTGGGACAGCACCCTCATCGGTGACCATCAACGCCAACGAGTCCACTGCTACGCTGACGGTTAATACGGATAATGATAAGACAGATGAGTCTAACAGTGTGGTGACGGCGGAAGTGCAGACCGGAACAGGTTATACCGTGGGCAGTTCATCTTCTGCGAGTGTGACGGTTGAGGATAACGATCTCCCAAGGGTGACGATCCGAGCTCTTAGCGGACCTGTGACTGAGGGTAGGGTAGCGGTTTTTGTAATCGCGGCGTTCCCTCGGTCAGCTTCCCCATTGACGGTGAATGTGAACGTCAGTGAGGATGGCGATGTGATCAGTGGGGCAGCACCCTCATCGGTGACCATCGACGCCAACGAGTCCGCAGCCACGCTGAGGGTCAATACGGATAATGATAATGTAGGTGAGAACAATAGCATCGTGACGGCGGAAGTGCAGACCGGAACAGGTTATACCGTGGGTAGTCCTTCCTCTGCGAGTGTGACCGTGAGCGACAACGAACACCCACAAGTGACGATCTCTGCGGGTACTACTCCTGTGACCGAGGGTACGGCAGCGACGTTCACAATCACGGCTTCCCCTGCGCCAGCCTCCCCATTGACAGTGAATGTGAGCGTCAGTGAGGATGGCGCTGTGATCAGTGGTACAGCACCTTCATCGGTGACCATCAACGCCAACGCGACCACTGCTACGCTGACGGTTAATACGGACGATGATAATGTAGGTGAGAACAATAGCATCGTGACCGCGCAAGTGGCGACTGGCACAGGTTATAATGTGGGTAGTTCTTCTTCTGCGAGTGTGACCGTGAGCGACAACGAACACCCACAAGTGACGATCTCTGCCGGTACTACCCCTGTGACTGAGGGCACGGCAGCGACGTTCACGATTACAGCATCCCCTGCTCCGACAACAGCAATAACCGTGAGTGTGAGCGTGACCGAGGATGGCGCTGTGATCAGTGGGGCAGCACCCTCATCGGTGACCATCAACGCCAACGAATCCACTGCCACGCTGACGGTCAATACGGACGATGATAATGTAGGTGAGATCAATAGCAGCGTGACTGCGGAAGTGGAGGCTGGTACGGGTTATGCAGTGGGTAGTTCTTCTTCTGCGAGTGTGACGGTTCAAGACAACGATCTCTCAGAGACGACAATTTCTGCCGGTACTACCCCTGTGACGGAAGGGACGGATGTGACCTTTACGATTATTTCCCCGAGTACGATTACTTTACCCCAGGGAAATCTAAGTATAGGTATCGACGAATCTGGCGATGTCATGAGCGGCGAAGTGCTGGTTAGTGGAACTCAGAACGCCACCACGCTTACGATCAAGACCATAGATGATGATGTAGATGAGCCTGATAGTGTGGTCACCCTGACCGCGCAATGGAAAGACAGTGATGACAATTTATTGGGTAGTCCATTCTCGGCGAGCGTGACTGTTGAGGACAACGATTGATGATCTACCGCTACCAACGGTATCTGGGAGCCGAGAGGAGGTCTCACCGCGCTCGCTGAACTTTGAAGCGCTGGGCAACACTGCCATGTCCAATCAGGGTATAGTCAACAGACTTGTCGTTGGCAAATGCTTAAGTACAGGAAACCCATTACATGCATGGAGCACGATGAGTCGCTGACAGTGTATAGCGGTGCTGGTGATATTTATCGCCAGTGCCGCTTTTTTTATGGATGGATTGAGTATGATTGAATGCACAAAATGTCTGATGCTTCTGATGCTTGTGGGCGCGAGTGTGTGTTTCGCGGCGACGCCTTTTACGCCTCGTCATCCAGATCCTGTGCATGAGTCCTGGCGCTGGCGATCTTTTCCAGAGTTGAAGGGGCAAGGCGTGTCGTGTTTGGTGGAGGATGGGGATGGTAGTTTTTTATTTGGGACGGATGATGGTATTTATCGCTACGATGGGATAAGTTGGCATCTCTTTCCGTTTGATGAGGGGATGGTTGGGGCGCGGATCAACGCGCTTTATGTCGCCCGGGATGGCGGTGTTTATGTGGGGTCTGATCGGGGTATTAGTCGTTTTGAGAATGGGGCGTGGGAATGGGTATTTCCATCTGAGGGAGAATGGAATACCTATGATTTGATGGAGGCACAGGATGGGAGTTTGTGGGTGGGTACGGAATGGGGTGCGCTCAGGTTGACGCCAGATGGGGTAAGGTTGTATGTGGCTGCGGAGGATACGACAGGTGTTCGGGAGATGGTATCCGATGCGGTGACTTTTGTTGTGGTTCCAGATCGCGTTTTGGACAATCGGAGGTTGATGGTTTATGATGTGTGTGAAGGGTCCAATGGGGCGATCTGGTTTGGGACGCACGATGGCGATCTGATTCGTTTTGATTTTGCATCGGGTTATCAGCGTTTTAGTGGGGATGATGGGATCGATCAGGGTGTGTATCCGAGGATGTGTGTGACAGAGGACGGTATCGTTTGGGTGGTGTATGGCGATAAGAGTAAAAGTGTCAACCGGTTTGACGGCGAGAAGTGGGAGGTGCTTGAAGTTGGTGATCTCGACCATCATTATACGTCTATCATAGAAAGTCGGGATGGGACGCTCTGGATTGGTGGTAGTCGCTTGATTGCTTATAGGGATGGTGTGTGGCGCGTTTATGATTCGAAAGATGTTGTGTCGTTGCCGTCGCACCGTATGGAACTTTTCGAGGCGGCGGATGGCGCGCTCTGGATTATAGGCCGCGGACAGGAAGCTGCGCGTCTGGATTTGAGTGGGAAGCACTGGCAGACTTATGAGGGTCTCATTTTTCAGTGCGATACGCCCGATGGGGCGCAATGGTTTATCTCGCAGGATAACGGTGTTGTGCGTCGTGATGCGCAGGGATGGACGCGGTTTGGTGTGGCGGATGGCTTGATGGATATGCCGGGTAAGTTGATTGTGACGCGAGAGGGTGCGTTGTGGGCTGCGGGTAGCCATGAGTATGTCGCCGCTACAGCGCGGTTGAATGGTTCTGAATGGGTTATGGATCGCCATCCCCAGCTTTCCTGGGGTGTTGATCCGCGTGCGGTTTATGAGGCTTTTGACGGTTCTCTGTGGTTTGCCGCGGCGGTGGATTGGTGGTTATATGATGGCTTTCTCGGTGGGGTGGTGGTTTTTGATGGGGTGAGATGGACACATTATACTCCTCCGGAGATGACGCGTTATGCTTATGGGATCGGGCAGAGTTCTGATGGGATTTTGTGGTTTGGCGGAAGGCTGTTCGGTTTTGATGGGGTGCGAGAGGTACAATTTACTGGACCAGAGGAGTTGACCAGAGGTTTTATTGATGCTGTTTATACTCAGGGGGACCTGTGGTTGGGGTCCCGAATTTATGGGGTGTTTCGGTATGATGGGACGGCGTGGCAGCAGTTCGATTATGGCGATGGGCTGGCGGATAATGAGGTGCGAAGTATTTTTCAGGATCGGGATGGCGCGATCTGGGTGGGGACGGCAGGGGGTGTTAGCCGGTTTGATGGGCGCGCATGGTTGCCACAGGCTTTACCTTCCGGACTTCCGCACACAGAGTTCCATGATCCGATTCTCCAGTCTGGAGACGGAGCACTCTGGCTCAATTTTGTATCTGATACAGGCGCCTGGCACAAACGGTCAGAATCCGAGGGCGTTGTGGCGTCCTGTACGCTGCGTACGATTCGATATGTGCCAGAGACAGATCCACCTGAAACCGTGATGACTATTGTTCAGGATGAAGTCTCTGAAGGTGAAAAGATAACTTTCGCGTGGACAGGGATAGACGCCTGGCGAAGTACATTGCGCGAAGATCTGCAATACGCCCACCGTTTGAATGGTGGGGCGTGGTCGCCTTATGGCGGGGATACGGTCCTATCCTTTGAGGGTCTGGATGTGGGGACGCATACGCTGGAGGTTAAAGCGCGCGATCTGGCGTTTAATGAAGATCCCATACCGTCTGCGATGTCGTTCAATGTTGTTCCGCTGGTGTGGCGCCGTCTGTGGTTTATCGGGTTGATCCTGGGGTTTGTGATTCTTACGGGTTATCTGATTTCGCGGATTATTGTTCGGGATCGGAAATTGCGGAAGGCGAATGAAGATCTTGCAGCTGCTAATGAGACGCAGCTTTTGCAGTCCGCACGTCTGGTGTCGCTGGGGCAGATGGTTGCGGGTGTGGCACACGAGCTCAACCAGCCGCTGACCGCCGTTGAGACAACTGCTGGAGATATTTCCCTGCGGCTGATGGAGGGTATGCCACTTGAGACGGACGAGTTGAGGGAGATGATGGAGGATGTTCGGGGTGTGGTTGGTCGGATGGCAGGTACTGTCGATCATTTGCGTGTGTTTTCGCGCGATGTGTCCGAGGAGCCACGCCAGGCGATGGTTGTGAATGAGGTGATACAGAGCAGTCTGAAGTTGATGGGTTCGCAGCTTGAAAGGCACGGGATTGATCTCTGGCTGGATCTTTCTGACGCGCTCCCAGAGGTCTGGGGACATCCGCATCCTCTTGAGCAGGTGGTTCTCAATTTGCTGTCTAATGCCCGGGATGCAGTGGATGAGCGGGCGGAGATGGAGGGGGCGGGGTATGATAAGCAGGTCTGGATCAGAACGCGGGGTGAGGACGATGCGGTTGTTGTCGAGGTGGAGGATAATGGGGTTGGAATGGATGAGGCGATCCGGCAGCGTCTTTTTGAGCCTTTTTTTACGACTAAGGATGCAGACCGGGGTACGGGTTTGGGGTTGTCGATTATTTATGCCATTGTTCGCAATCACGATGGGGAGATCGCGGTGGAGAGCGAGCAGGGCGTGGGCACGACGTTCAGGGTGATGTTGCCGGTGGTGGAGAGGGGCCTCTCCCCAGTTCCTCCCTAAAGGAACGGAATATGTCTCGTTCTTGCTCACCTGCCGCGGGCTTCGACGCGCCAAAGCTCACATTAATCCCTCTGCTCTGAAGTGCTGGAATGTGCGTGTTGATTGATGTAGCATTTAACGGGTTATTTCTCACATAAACCCAATCCCCACTACCCAATCCCGTATTTGCGACCAGGGGCGCGAGGTCCGATATGCTGTTGCTGTGAAGAGATAGCCTTTCCAGACTGTTCAATCCTGAAAGGGATGTGATGTCCGATATGCTGTTGTTTTCAAGATCCAGCAATCTTAGACTGTTCAATCCCGAAAGGGATGTGATGTCCGATATGCTGTTGTTGTAAAGATACAGTCCTTCCAGATTGTTGAATCCTGAAAGGGGTGTGATGTCCGATATGCTGTTGCTTTCGAGAAACAGCCATTCCAGATTGTTCAATCTTGAAAGGGGTGTGATGTTCGATACGCTGTTGTTGGAAAGATACAGCCATTCCAGACTGTTCAATCCCAGAAGGGGTGTGATGTCCGATATGCTGTTGCTGGAAAGAACCAGCCATTCCAGACTGTTCAATCTTGAAAGGGGTGTGATGTCCGATATGCTGTTGTTGTAAAGAGACAGCTTTGTCAGGTTAATTGCAAACTCAAGTCCGGTTAGATCGCGAATATTATTGTTTGGTGCCTCAAGGTTCGTTAAGGCCACCATGTCACCTCTGGTGATCGGAGTACCCTCCGCCTTGTCGAGACTATTCTCGATAACAGCGAGCAGATTCTCATCCGGAATGGCAACGATCGTTGCAACACCGCCAGGGGAAGATGCCTCTTTACCAAAGTTGTTGACAAAGATCAGAAAATCGGAGAATCCAATTACGCCGTTGCTGTCCAGATCATACCTGGCGTTATACGTCCTATCGCCACGACTTGTCTCGAAGTGAGTTACAAACAGTAAAAAATCGGAAATATTAACCACACCATTCCCATTAAAATCACCCGTTAGCACACTCGATGTCCCTATATCTGCCGATTTTGCAAAACTGATCACGAACCTGATAGGATCATCTGGCGGAACGAGATGAGAAAGCGAACTCAGTGCCAGGTCTCTTACAGATTCGGGTAATGACGCCAATAATTCATCTAAAAGAAGCGGACGTATAATATGCAGTGAATCCGCCGTAGCCGTGTACGTATAATTGAGTGGATCTTCATTTTCGCGTGTTATGATGAGCTCATGTGTATCGGACATGACGGTGTAATTGCCTGTGTATTGGCTCGTATCGTGTACAGTGACCGTAAGTAGAACCCATAATAACGCAGAGACATTGGCTACTGTCTCGTAGTTCGCTTGAATACTGCCATCTGAATCCAAAATCAGTGTGCCGTTGATCTCGCCTTCAACTGTAAGAGGCTTTACTGCTTCCACGAGCGCAGCCGGGACATAAGCGTTCAGTTCGAATTTCCTGGCTACCCAGGAACCGGTGAGATCCCCACCTTGAGGACTGGGGGTTTCTGGTAGCAATCCCGCGTCTGCCTGTCCAAATGTTATGAATGTCATCACGAGTAGAACATAGTTTCGCAGCATCTTAAACCGCCATTTTTTGATCGCGATGCCCAAAATTGACCCGTTCATTTTCCCTAATGCATGATCACTTTCCAAATTTACACAATTCGCATGCCTTCTGCAATGTTGAGATCGTTAGTCGTTCCTGGATGATTCAGCATAGGACGCATACGCCGATCGCACAATTTCCTCGGACAGTTTGCCGCGGATGGCATAATTGCGGCGACGTGCCCAGTATCTCGCCCACCGTTCGTCGCTGGTTATCCAATTATCCCAATAGAAGACACCATTTACTATCCCGGGGTACTGAGTCAGGGTGTTGATGAGTGCCTTATAGATATTGGCCTGAGTTTCTCGCCCGTCATCCAGTCCATTGCGGTTCGAGTCGGTAAATAGGAATCGCCGGTTTTGCGCTGATGTATCACCTGGCCGTTCGGGTGTTTCAACCACATCCATAGCCCCGTATTCGGTAAATACAATGGGTCGTTCGGGATTTGTGTTCGCAAGCGGAATAAGCTGGTTTTGGAATATCTGCCTGTAACGCGTCTGGAAACTTTCGACGCTCAGTACTGTTGACGGACGCGAGTCTGTCAGTGGAAACCACGCACTGATTCCAATGAGGTCGAGATCGAGGTCTGTCCATAGATGACCGGCTCCCGATCCCGGTCCGTAAAAGTGGGATGCTGCGAGTACGTCGTAGTGCATGTCATAGGTTAGCAAGCCACTGTACACGGCACGCACACTTTCCACCATTGATCTGAGTTCTCGACCAAAATCATTCGTCATATAACCTCCTGAGCGCGTGCGAAAGAGTCGGTCGGTCTCCGTGCCCAATGAGTATAAACGCACGCCTTCGGCCTCTGCTATTCTGGCAAAATGTACCGCCTGTTGCGTATAGGTTGCCCAGAACTCGGCGACAAAACGCCGGTGATCTGGGTGATCTGGACGCCAGGGCCAGTGTTGGGGTTGTATCAACCCATAGACATTCGGATTATCAGGCGGAACGCCGCCGGTGTGAGGAGGTGCCGGGTCTCCGAGTTGCCACCTGCGTACCGGGCGTGCGGCGGTTTCTGCCTCATAGGCTTCGAATGCCAGGGTTAGATATACGTCAATCCCGTGATTTCTAAATTCTCGGATCAATTGTCTGAGTGCTTCATCTGAAAAAGTGGGAATATCTACATTTGATGCGTACACGCGTTCGACTGTGCTGTCCATGCTGTCGTTGTAATGCAGCGCGACGGAAAGGCCGATCCAGTTTATATGCAGGCTCTTTAGCCATTGGATATAGTCCAGAGGTATGAGCGTTCCGATCCTTCCAGCGGCTTCCCATCTATCTACGACATAGCCAGTATCTCCCCAATTGCCCGCAGCATGAATGGCGCGTAGCGGAAATTTTATTATCGTGTCCGTCGTCTGGGGCACTGTTTTGCCAAAGTCGCTGGCAAAGATCAGAAAGTCTGAAAATGCAATCGCGCCATCGCCATCCAGGTCGAATCGGTCTTCATACGTCTCATCACCGCGACTTGTCCCGAAGTGTTCGACAAATAGCAAGAAGTCTGGAAGATCCACAACGCCATTTCCGTCAAAGTCGGGGAGAGATCTGGATTGTGATGCGTGCGCCCAGGTCCATAGACAGCTTGCAATAACAACAAGCGGGATATACAAACGCTTCATGCTGCGCCTTTCTTTGCGTTAAAGACAGGTCTCGCGGTCAAAATATATTTTCAGGCGCAATAGGCAAAGCGTATTTGACCTGTTCTATTGAGAAAAGCCCAACGGTCTATAGGAGGCCGTTGGGCTTTTGTGTGGTTTTCTATTTTGTTTGGCGAGAATGCGATACAAGTCCTTCAAAACGGGTCAAGTTCAAGTTTTGGAATCTTTTTTGGCAGTCGGGTCTTAGCCAGATCGTAATTCCGTTGAAGATTCATCCATAACTCAGGTGTTGTCCCCAGTGCTTGAGAAAATAACCAGGCTGTCTCAGGCGTTACCCCCCGCTTGCCACGTATGATCTCGTTAACTCTTTGAAGTGGCACTTCAATGTGTTTGGCAAACGCTACCTGGGTCATTCCCAGGGGTTTCAGAAATTCTTCCAAAAGGATCTCACCTGGATGCGTCGGAATGCGATTTTCAGGCAGCATGATTGTCTCCAAATAGTCTAATGATAGTCCGTCAGCGATACCTGATGTGCAGAATTTTCAGACCATCGAAAAATGATCCGCCATTGCTCGTTGACACGGATGCTGTAAAATCCCTGAAGATTGCCTTTCAGGGCTTCCAGACGATTGCCCGGAGGTGTCCGCAAGTCTTGCAGGCGATGTGCGGTTTCAATGACATCCAATTTTCTTAAAGCGGCACGTATAATATCTGGCGGAAAGCTACGGGCGCGAGGAACAATGAATTCATCGACTGGCCGTTGGGTAAGCGACGACGACTTTTTTAATCGCGAACGCGAGTTGCGGATACTGGAGACACGCAATGAACAAGTCCGATCAACGAATTCGCAAGTTCAATCCGGGGACATTTCTATATATATAGCGTCTGTGGTATCTATGTGCTATAAGGTCGTATTCCAAAACAATTAGCGTGATCTTTCAAGCAATATAGCCCAAATCCAAAAGGGTGTCAACAGACCGTATAAGGTATGAGCATCTCGATCCTTTCTGTTAAGGTTCGAAAAAAGAAAGCCCAGCGATTTAAAGAAGACCGTTGGGCTTTTGTGTGGTTTACTCTCATTCCATGTGTACCATATCTCAATGGTAGAGAACGAGTTATATCGCCCTTAAATTTTTGTCAACAATTTGGTTGACATTTTTCTGGGGAATATTATTTTGTCAACAGTTTGGTTGACAAAAATTTAATGAATCACCGGGAGATGTGTAATGAACAAGTCCGATCGAGCAATCCGCAAGTTCAATCCGGGGTCGTTTCAATCCGATGAGGAGGTGATTGAGCAGTTCGTGGTGAGGAGGCGCGAACTCAATATGGTGCTTGAGGGTTTGCGCGGGAATATCGATTCACCATTGTGCGAGCATGTTCTGGTGGTCGCGCCTCGGGGGCGGGGGAAGACTATGTTGCTCGCGCGGATTGTGGCGGAGTTGAATGCTGATGAGGAACTTTCCGAGTGTTTTTTGCCGGTTCGGTTTATGGAAGAGAGTCACGAGATATTCGATCTCGCGGATTTTTGGCTCGATACCCTGTTCTATCTTGCGAAGGAGAGTGTTAAGTACGATCCCGATCTCGCACAGGAGCTGCGGGAGACGCATGCCGATTTGACCGATCGCTGGCGCGAGGAGGCGCTTGCGGATCGGGTTTTTGATACTGTTCTGGACGCGGCGGATCGGCTGGGGAAAAAACTCGTTCTCATGGTCGAAAATTTGCAGGCGCTCTGCGAAGATGTGGATGACGATTTTGGCTGGCAGTTGCGCGATGCGTTGGCGTCCGAGCCTCGGATTGTGTTACTCGCTACTGCGACGAGTCGCTTTGAGGGTCTGGATGATGCGAAACAGCCGTTTTTCGAGTTGTTTCGAATCGTCGATCTGGAACCGCTGGGTACCGAAGCATGCCGTCGTTTGTGGCAGGTGGTCAGCGGCGATGAGGTGAGCGCGCACGAGATCAGGCCGCTCGAGATCCTGACCGGTGGCAATCCCCGTCTCTTGATTATGGTTGCTGAGTTCGCGCAGCACAGGTCGTTGCGCCAGTTGATGGAAGAACTGGTTGCGATGATTGACGATCATACCGAGTATTTTCGCGGTCATCTGGAGGTCCTGAGCAGGGTTGAACGCCGCGTGTATCTCGCGTTGATTGATCTGTGGCAACCGTCGAGTACTGGCGAGGTTGCGGCGCGCGCGCGTATGGAGGTTCGCCCCGTATCGACTATGCTGGGACGACTGGTCAGCCGGGGTGTGGTCAGATTTGAGGGTTCTGGCAGGAAGCGATTGTACGTCCCAGGAGAACCTATCTACAGTATTTACTATAAGTTGCGACGTGAGCGTGATGGGGCAATAGTTGTGAGAAGTCTGATCCATTTCATGATGGCGTTCTACGGGATAGGTGAATTGTACCAGATGTCCAGTCGGCTGGGTTTGGGAGCGGCGATTATTCGCGGGGGTATTGAGCGTGCGCTCTCCGAACAACCGCATGTTGAGGACAGTTTTTTACGCGTGGCAGGGTCGGCTATCGAATATCTATCGGACAAAGCGACGGCAAATGCGCCATTCACAGCGGAACTGCGTTTAAAAGAGGAGATCCAAACGGCGCTCGATGAGAAAGAATTTGAAAGGGTTGTGGAAATTGGTAACCATTTTATGGATTCAGGAGGTGTGGAAGCATCTCTTATGCCAGAGTCTCTTGTCGCCTATATATTGCATATGAGGGCTATTGCTTATGAGAAATTGGAAGATTTTCAAGGGGTGGTCGCGGTCTGCGATGAGATGGTTGATCGGTTCGACGACGCGGCCGATCAGACACTTCTGGCGCGGATGGCTCGCGTATTGATCCACGGGGCAAGAGCGCGACTTGGACTTGGAGAATTGGGTTTGGCGATGTTGGCGTATGATGAGGTGATCGACCGTTTTGGGACCAGCGATGTACCCGATTTTCAGTTTCCGATCGCTCTGGCGTTGTCCCAAAAGGGAGATATGCAAGTCCAATTGGGGGAGTTGGGTTTGGCGATGTCAGCGTATGATGGGGTGATCGACCGTTTTGGGACCAGTGCCGCACCGGGGATTCAGCTTCTGGTCGTTCTGGCGTTGTCCCAAAAGGGAGATATGCAAGTCCAACTTGGAGAATTGGGTTTGGCGATGTCGGCGTATGATGAGGTGATCGACCGTTTTGGGACCAGCGATGGGCCAGGGATTCAGCTTCTGGTCGCCTGGGCGTTGTCCCAAAAGGCTATGATACAAATTAAGGTGGGCCGTGTGGAAGAAGCTTTGCTCATAAGTGAAGAGCTTGAAGGAAGACTTGGTGCTTTGACTGACGATGAGCGGGTGATGTTTACATGGCGAGCGAGATATGTGCAGGCTTTGGCCCTACAAAAGAAAAAAAGACAACGGGTCGCTATAGATGTGTTCCGATCGGCGTATGCTGTGTTCGTGCCCGATAACGAGATGATGATGTCCGAGATGCTACAGCTTGTGCCCGAGTTGATTGCAAATGGCGTGTTGGAGCGCGATCTTGTCGAGATTCTATCCGGGGGGCAATCCGATGCGTTGGCACCTCTTATTGTTGCCCTGCGACAGCGTGCTGGCGAGGTGGTTCGCGCGCCGGTTGAGTCGCTCGAGGTTGCGGGGGATATCAACAAGCGCATTGAGTTTTTTCAAAATGTATAAGAACATTGGAATGCACAAGCGCATATTCTGAATGCGTGATCTTGCTTTTTGCCATTCCCGTTTTATTTTCCCGAAAACAAAGCATGTAAATGTGGGGGAAATAAGAATGGCTGAGCAGGTCAGCATGACGGTTCTGGTGATTGATGACGATGCACATATCCGTGCTGCTATTGGGAAGTTTCTCATTGCGAGGGGGCATACGGTTATTGAAGCGGCGAATGGCGAGAAGGGCGTGGAGGTGGTGGAGAGTCAGGCTGTTGATATTGTGATTACGGATGTGAAGATGCCCGGTATGGATGGGTTTGAGGTGCTTCGGCGGGTGCGGTCTGTTTCGCCTGAGGCTGAGGTGATTGTGATTACCGGGGTTAAAGAGGCGGAGAATGCGTTTCGGGCTTTGCGGGAAGGGGCGTTTGATTTTTTTAATAAGCCTTTCAAGGTGGAAGAGTTGCATGCGGCTATCCGGCGCACTGTGCGCTATCAGGTGCTTCGAAAAGAGAAGAATAGGGTACAGGACAGGTTGGATCAGTTTGTGGCGCAGGAGCGAGAGAGGGGTGGTTTGAATGCGATTATAGGGGAGAGTGAGGCGGTTGCGAAGATGAAGGCGCAGATCCGACAGGTGGCAGCGACTGATCATACGACGGTGCTTATTGTTGGGGAGACGGGTACGGGGAAGGAATTGGTTGCTCGGGCTGTGCATTGTGAAAGTGGTCGCGCTGGCGGCCCATTTGTTGCTGTGAATTGTTCTGCGATTCCGGGCAATTTGTTTGAGAGCGCGTTTTTCGGGCATAAGAAGGGTGCGTTTACAGATGCGAAGGCAGATCAGAAGGGTCATTTTGAGCTGGCAGATGGCGGTACGCTGTTTCTGGATGAGATCGGAGATATGTCGCTCGAGATGCAGGTGCGTTTGTTGCGAACCATAGAGGAACGATGCATCCGTCCCGTGGGGAGTAGCTGTGAGGTAGATGTGGATGTGCGTGTGGTTGCTGCTACTAATAGCGTGCTTAGTGTAGCGGTGCGGGAAGGGTCTTTTAGAGAGGATTTGTATTACAGGTTGAATGTGTTCGCGATTCAGGTGCCGCCGTTGCGCGAGCGGGTGGGAGATGTTTTGTTTTTGGCGCGGCACTTTTTGACTAATTATGCCCGCGATTTGCGGAAGCCGCTGGTGGGATTTTCGAGAGAGGCTGAGGATTTGCTTCAGAAACAGGTTTTTCCGGGCAATGTCCGCATGCTGAAGAATGCGGTTGAGCGAGCAGCGATTTTGTGTGGGGATGGGGAGATTGAGGCGGATGATCTGGGTTTTGAGCTATTTGAGGGTGGTCCGGGCGGGGATAGTGGGGTTGAACAGATGGTGCAAACCCTGCCCGAGGATCAGATGAATTTGCCTGTGGTCGAGAGGGCTATGCTCAAAGAGGCTTTGCGACGGACAGAGGGAAATCAAGTTCAGGCTGCCGCGCTTCTGGATATTTCGAGGATGGTGCTGAGGAGCAGGATGAAGAGGTATGGGTTGTAAAGCCGTCATCGCGGCAGGCTTTGAGCCGCGATCCAGAAGGTTTTGGTTGTCATTTTGCGCATTATGTGTCTCCCAATATACGAATGTATAATGTGCCGCTGAATCGCACATGTGCGCGTTTCAGTGTTTCGATTTTTTTTCTTTTTTCTGTAATTTCTTGTTCCATTCGCCTCAGTTCGAGGTAGTGAATTGGCGGATAAGCCATTTTTGCGATTTCCAGTTTTTCACATATTCTCAATATTTCCTCCGATAGATTTTTTACGCGTTCTGATAAATTTTGAGGGACGGGCTGAAGCCGCGAGATGTTCCCTTTTCGGGCAAATTGAAATTTCAATGCCCGGGAGGTGATGGTGATGGCACTGGGGGTTTCATGTCCGGGGGAGAATGTTTCAGTTGCTTTGAGTTGTCCAGATACAAAACTGTTTTCGGGGATCTGCTTTACCAGTTCTTCATAGGTTTCGTTTTTCAACTGGAGCGTCTGAATTTGTACGGGGCGATCTGTTTCGCGCACGCGCACTTTGTCTGACAAGATGGCGCCGTGTTCTCCGCACGTTTGAACCTGTCCGTTGACTATGATCCAGAACATGGTGGGGCTGGCATCGAGGATCACACTTTCTCCGCGTATGTGCTCCCGCGTGTGTCGCCAGCGTCCTTCGAAGGTTAAGATGGTTTCAGTGTCGGCTTGCCGGTAATTTGCATAAGCAGCAGAGGGCGTGGCCATGAGGTATCTGAATGATTGCCAGATGCCTCCTATGTGCAATACGGGCAGGAATATCAGGAGCATACATACGAGTCCGATTAACAGGCAGCGTTCTACCATAGATCCAGTTTTGATTCTGTATTTCGCGCTGCCGGGGAAGACACAGGCCGCTGAATGGGGATAGAACAGGGGTACGCCGCTTTTGGTGGCGCAATCGGCGATTATATGGCTCATATAGCCCAGAAGCAGGGCTGCATAACACGGGGTTTGCCAGATGAGCAAGGGCCAGATCATAACCGATAGGGCGAGGAGGCAGAGCAGCGAGTGTGTGATGGTGCGGTGCCCCCATTGCCGTTCGATGGGGATGGATGCATAGGGGAGCACGCGACCGATATAGCTCTTTGGCGAATCTATATCCGGGAGCACGCTTCCTATGATGGCGCATGCGACGGCGGGGAGGTTGCGATGAAGGGGCATGGAGAAGAAGGAAAAGGATCCCGCTACGGTGAGTAGTCCGAATGCTATATGTGTAGGTGCTGTCATCGTTTGAACCTGTACATGAAGAATCGAATGCCTACGAGTATCGCGCTGCCTATGCCGGCGAGGACATAGCCTTCCATGCTTCCGATGCCTCGCATGAAGAATCGCGCCGCGACGACTGCGAGTAAGAGGAGGACGACTGCGACGGTGAGATCAATCTGGTTTCGGGCGCCTGTGTGAGATACATGTCGTACAGCGGATCGGGTTACGGCGGGTTCTTTGCGGAGTCTTTCGACGATTTCGATGATGGCGCGCGGGTTGCCAGCACTTTGTTGCAAGATGGAGGTTTCGGTCATGCGGTAGTCTTCTATGTCGGCGCCGATAGTACATTGTCGGATGAGTTTTTTGGCTTCGGAAGTGGTCAGATTTTCTATTTCTATGCGGTCGAATTTCCAGAAGTGTTTTTCGTACGTTTTTACAATTTCGCGCATGGCGGCTATGATGATGTATTTGCAGTTGAGTTTGTCGATTAGTCGTCCGACGGAGGGTGTTATGTCGGATAGGTCATCTACGATTAAGACGCATTCGTTTTTTTGTACTGAGTCGAGTACCCTGTCTGTCCAGGTTTGAATGGTTTCGCGGGTGTGTCGTTTTTTGATGGTTTCAAAGTCCTCAATATGCGGATAGAGTTTTCCGCTTTTGTGAAGTTCTTCCGCAATATTTATGAGGGCTTCTTTTATTGGGGATAGGGTTTTTACTTTGAGCGCATGGTCTGCATTGAGTTGCGCGAGGAGATGACTTTTGCCTATGCCGATGGGTCCGACTATCAGGGTGTCGATGCGTTTTGATAGGTTTTCTTGTATCAAGCGCAGTTTTTCTTTTCGTTCTACGGGCTGGTGTATCATGAGAAATGCCCTCCTGTGTGGTTTGGAATTGAAACTTCGTGCCCTTTATATAGCGCAAAAAGCGTGCCAAACAACCCAAAAACCCGTAACTGCTTGCAGGAGAGCGTGTTTTTAAAAAATGCCCAAAATGGACATGCCGAAAACTGTGTCATATGACACAGTTGGTGTTTCAAATGAAACAGTTGGGAGTATAATGAGACAGGGGATTTACAGGGGAGAGTACACGAAAAATGCCCTGAAGAATACAGGGCATGCTGGAAGGTGGTTGTGGTGCCTGGATGAACACCAGGCAGTTCTGGCGCGAATACCGTGTCGAGGTCTGATTCGGTATAGCCGCAAATTTGCCTTGCCTAATACGCCACTGACCCTCTCATTGTCCAATTATATTCAGGAGGCCATTGACTTTTTGCTGTGATCGCATATTTTGTTCACGACATTGGATATGATGAACAAAAGCGTTCGCCTTCACAAAACTACTCGCAGTATCACAGATCGGTAAGGGTCCCATGCAAGGTGTGCCAATTAATATTGATAACCTGATCCACGCCAGATCGGTTGAAGACAACCGCAGAGAGTTCAAAGCGACCTGGAATGACGCCGTAAAGGAATCGGTTGTTCGGAGCGTGTGTGCATTTGCGAATGACTTGCTCAATCTAAACGGCGGATACGTCATCCTGGGTATCGACACAGATGAACAGGGCCTCCCTATATTGCCCCCGCGTGGTCTTGGTCGTCTCGATCTCGATCATGTCCAAAGAGAGATATACGGACAGTGTAATCGCATTGATCCCATGTACCAGCCACTCGTATTCCCCGAAACATACCACGGTGAGACGATACTGATTATTTGGGCGCCCGGCGGCGATAATCGGCCCTATCAAGCTCCGAAACGCGGACGCAGTGGCGAACGGGAATACTACGTGCGGCAAGGCTCCAGCACTGTCGAGGCGAGGGGTGAAATACGCACCCAACTCATAGAGCAAACAGCACGGATACCGTTCGATGATCGGCGCAGTCTGGTCGCCAAAGTCGAGGACATATCTCCTACGCTGGTCCGTCGCTTTCTTTGGGATGTGCGAAGCGATTTGATACAGACCGGAATAAATGTCGCAGATATCGACCTGTATCAGCGGATGCGAATCGTCGTCCGCCTCAATGATCACTACGCGCCGCGCAACGCAGCCATCCTGTTCTTCAACGAGACCCCGGACAGTTTCTTTGACGGTGCGCGAATCGAGATTGTGCAGTTCGGCGACGATACGGGAGGCGATTTAATTGAAGAGAGAACAATTACTGGACCGCTCAACGAACAGATCAAACGCACTTTAGACCACCTCAATTCACTCGCAGACCTCATGCTGCAAAAGCGACCGCAACAGGCCGAAGTGGATCGCGCGGTCGCATATCCCTACGAAGCGATGGAGGAAGCGGTCGTCAACGCCGTGTATCATCGTTCTTATGACAACCTGCGCGAACCCACGAAGATATATCTATACCCGGATCGCATGGAGATAATCAGTTATCCGGGACCGCTTCAAGGCATTGAGGCACATCATCTCGTTCGGGATGGTGTTGTACCTCCTGTACCTGCGCGAAATCGCCGAATAGGTGAGTTTCTGAAAGAATTGAGACTGGCCGAAGGCCGTGGAACAGGGCTGCCCAAAATTCGCCGTCGAATGGCAGAAAATGGGTCTCCAGAACCGCTGTTCGACTACGATGAAGGGCGGACGTATTTTCGCGTTATCCTGCCTGCTCATCCGCGTTACAAGGTTATCCATGCGTTGAGAGAAAGCGCGCTGCTGTGGTCAACAGGCGAGCGTGACGCGGCACTTTCACACTTGAAAAGAGCCTTTGATGCCCAGCCGGGTTCGGACGCATTGGCAAGCCAACTCATAGACTATCTGATAACGATGGATGATCTCACAACAGCGGAACACGTTTTTACGCAGTTTGATTCTCAGCGCGTGAAAGCCGAAACCGCCCAGCCATATCTGGTGTATGCAACGGCCTTACTCGACAGAAACCAACCGAAAAAAGCACGTCAAATTTTAGATATGATGCCATCATCCGTCGCATCAGAGAGCACACTTGAAATAACAATACTCCGTAAGCGGTTGGACGAGTTTTGACAGACATGACCCAAAACGCTTTCTGAACGAATAGAACGGGAGAGGCTCATGGCTCTGATCGAGAATCTGGAACATGAAGGCATCGACTTGCGCGAGGAGATGGCTTTTGCCTATTGCCGATTAGAAAATTAAACCTTTTTCTTGGCTTTAGCGTCAGGTCTTATTATCTTTGTGGCTATCGATCACCGAGTAGGCCCGCTATGTCGGGTAGCTCGCTGATTCTTAGTAAGTGACAATTTCTGCCGCGGTGCTTACGGGGACGGCACTGGTGATATTTATCGCCAGTGCCGCTTTTTTTATGGATGGATTGTGTATGATTAAATACGCAAAATGCCTGAATCTGGTGTTTATGTGGGGTCTGACCTGTGAATGAATGCTGACCGCTACGAGCGAGCAGCCCAACCAGTCCCCAGCTCTTACCAGACAATTTCGTGGGCGTTGACGACGGGTCCTTCGAGGCAGACGCAGCGATAGCGGCGGTCTTCGGTGGGGTATGTTTTGTATTCGACTACGCATCCGACACAGGCGCCGAAACCGCAGGCCATGTGGTTTTCGAGGGAGGCATAGCAGGGGGTGTTTGATTCGGCGGCGATGTGGGCGACGCGCGCCATCATGGGATGGGGACCACAGGTGAGGATGGTGGTGTGGTTTGGGAGGGTGTGTTCGGCGATGCGTTCGGTGACAAAGCCGCGGTGTCCTATGCTGCCGTCATCGGTGGTGATGTGGAGGGGTAGATCTGCGGGTAGGAGTGCGGACATGTCGGGCAGGCGGTCGGCATTTGCTGCGCCCATGAGGTAGATCATGTCGGGACGGCGGTCGGGGTGTTCCCACGCCAAAAATGCGAGGGGGACGAGGCCGACGCCACCGGCGACAAGGAGGATGCGTTTGGTTTCTGGGGGGGTAAAAGGGTTGCCCAGTGGTCCGCTGACGTCAAATTGGTCGCCGCATTGGGCAGCGGATAAGCGCTCGGTGCCGGGTCCGATGACGTCGTAGATGAGGTCGAGCCAGCCGGCGTTGCGATCTACGCGCAATACGCTGAAGGGGCGGCGAAGATATGGGGATAGGCCGGGATCGGTCAGGATTTGCAGGAATTGCGCCGGGCGAGAGGCGGTTGCGAGCCGGGGCGCGTGCAGGCGCATGAGGTAGATGCCCTGGGCTATGGGTTCGTTTTTTTGTACGACGGCAGGTTCGGAGATGAAGTTTGGGATTTCGGGCATTATCTACTCTGGCGGTTCAAAATAGATGGATATGTCTATCCACATGTCGCGCGGTGCGTCTTCGTGTTTGCCGGGTTCAAAGGTGTATAGCTTTGCGGCTTCTACTGCGGCACTGTGAAATAGTTCGGGTCCAGAGGTTACGTGGACTTCGCCCACGTTGCCGTCTTTTAAGACCAGTACACGCAGGATGACTGTGGCGGCTTTGCCTTCGGCTCTGGCTTCTTCGGGGTATTCGGGTTCGATTTCTTCCATGAGTTGAGGTTCTTCATCGGCATCTACGGCTTCCATGATACCGCCTCCGATAATGACATCGGGTTTGAAGGCGGGTTTTGGGGAGGGTGTTTTTTGCGTTCTAAGCTCTGATATATCAGGCGGGGTAGCCGTTGTATCCGGTGGTGCATCTGTTGTATCAGTTCGCGTTGTGTCGGGCTGTGCATCTGACGGTTGCGTTTGGGTGGAATCTGCAGGCTCGGGCGGAGGATCGAGGAATTTGCCCTCGAGTTTGTCGGTTGCAATTTTGCCGTATTGTGTGAGGGGATATCGCTCCTGCACTTGCGCGTAAATGGTTTTTGCCTGTTCGCGCTGGTCCAGGTCATTTTCGTAGGTCCAGGCGAGGGCAAAAAGTGCCTTGGGAGCAAAGAGGCTGTTGGGGTATTCGTCGGCTATTTGCTGGTAGATAGGTAAGATGTCCTGTGCGGATGTGCCTTCTGCGATGAGGTTTTCAGCTTGCAGAAATCGCGTTTCGGCCAGGGCATCATCGGCGTGTTTTTGATTGAGGCGCGTCCTGGCTTCAACGGCATAAAGCGTGTTGGGGTGTTGGTCGAGGAGCAGTTGGAATTGTTCGTGCGCTGCGGTTTCATTTTTCAGGCTGTCGGCATAAATGAGTCCGATGGCATACAGCACTTTGGGTGCGAGGTCAGTAGTGTCGGTCAGGCTCAATACGCGCTGATAAATACTCAGGGCCGAATCGGGTTCGTTGAGGTTAAAGAGGTATAGTTCAGCGAGATCAAAAAGCGGTTCCAATGCTTTTTGCGGGTCTTCGGCTTTTTCGATCTGATTTTGATAGCGGTCGAGTGCTACGAGATCTTTTTGCCGTTGCAAAGCGAGTTTTCCCTCGTCCGAGTTTCGATCTTCGCGAACGGCTTTCTCAAATAGCTCTTTGGATTTTTCCAGGTTTTTACGCGATTTTTGTTCGATGAGGCCCAGGCGATAAAAAGCTTCTGCGCTGTATTCGCTGCGGGGATATTTTTTTCCGACATCGCTGTAAATTTCTTCTGCAGTTTCAACCTGATCTTTCAGTTGATATATACGCGCCTGTTTGAGGCGTATTTCGGCTTCGTATATGCGAAGCCGTTTGATTTTTAATATTTTTTTATAGGTGTCCAATGCCTCGTCGTATTTTTGCTGGCGCTCGAGGGTTTCGCCAATTTTGACGCGGGTTTCAAAATTTGTTCTGGTATCGGGTTTTGATTTTAGCACGTTTGCGTATGCATCAAGTGCTTCGTCATATCGGTTCAATTCGAGCAGGTTGTTGCCCACGCCTTGCCAGGCCCGCGCGCGCAATTTGTGCTTTTTGTCGAGTGTTTCGAGCAGTGCTTTATAGGATATGATTGCTTCTTCTCTGTTGCCGTGCGAGGCTTCCATTTCCGCGAGTGCCAAATTTGATAGGCCGTACAACTCGGGATTGGTTTCTTTCTCGAAAAGAGAAAATGAAGTCCGCGCTTCATTGGTGCGATTCATTGCCCAGAGTGCGAGGCCCTGCCAGTAGCGCGTTTCGGGGATCAGTTCACTTTGTGGGAAGAGTTTTTGCAGTTCTTCGCATTTGGTCAGCGCTTCGGCGTAGTCTTCGCGCCAGTAAGACGCTTTGCCGATGAGGAGTAAGCTGTCGTCGAACCATTTGCTGTCGGGAAAGTATTTGAGCACGATGGATGCTTTGACAATGGCCCGCTGGTAGAGCGCGCGATAGGTCGCAGGCGTTATCCGGCTGCCGGGGGTTTCGGATTCGGCGCGTTTTTGCTCGGCGATATTGTACTGTTGTTTGGCATTGTAAAAGGTGTTGTAATACACGCTTTTACAAGCCAGACAGAGGAAGCAGAGGAATGTGATGTAGATGAGACGAGACATGGGATTTAAGAAGTATGAAAGTCCTGGAGTGAACGAATGCGAATTGTGCTGTTGTTTTTTAGCGATTGGATGCCGGCTACAGCGGCGGCGGCTCCCGATAAGGTGGTTGTGTAGGGCAGGCCGTATTGAACGGCGGCCTTGCGTATTTCGGGATCGGCGGCTTGAGATTGTTCTCCTGCGGGTGTGTTGATCATGAGAGATATTTCGCCGTTCTTGATGGCGTCGAGGATATTTGGGCGCCCTTCCTGGATTTTGAAGATCCGATTACAGGCTATGTTGTGGCTTTTGAGAAAGGCGCAGGTTCCCCCTGTGGCAATCAGGCGAAAGTTCATGTCGGATAGTTGTTGGGCTATCGGTATAAGTCCTTCTTTGTCGCGGTCGTTGACGCTCAAAAATACGGTTCCCTCCTGGGGCAGGCGCACGCCTGCACCGAGTTGCGCTTTTTGGAAGCTGAGGCCAAAGTCGGTGTCTATGCCCATGACTTCACCCGTGGATTTCATTTCGGGACCGAGTACGGTGTCAACGCCGGGAAATTTGTTGAAGGGCAAGACGGCTTCTTTGACGGCGATGTGATTGATGGGCACTTCTCGGGTAAAGCCCTGTTCTGCAAGTGTGCGTCCGACCATTGCGCGGACAGCGACTTTTGCCAGGGGCACGCCGATGGCTTTGCTGACAAAGGGGACGGTGCGCGATGCTCTGGGGTTGACTTCTATAATAAATACGTCTTCGCCTTGAATGGCAAACTGAATGTTCATGAGGCCGACTACGTTGAGTGCTCTGGCCAGCGCGCGCGTGTGGCTTCGCAGTTCATTGAGGTTGGCGTCGGAGATCTGATATGGGGGCAATACGCAGGCGCTGTCGCCAGAGTGTACGCCCGCGCTTTCGATGTGTTGCATGATGCCGCCGATGACGACTGCTGTTGGGTCTGCGACGGCATCGACGTCAAATTCGTGTGCGTCTTCCAGGAACCGGTCGATGAGGATGGGGCGCTCGGGAGAGGCTTCTATTGCATTGCGCATATAGGCGATGAGGGCGTCGCGGTCATATACAATTGCCATTGCGCGGCCACCGAGTACATAGGAGGGGCGCACGAGAACTGGATATCCGATTTGTTCGGCTATGGCGATTGCTTCGTCGGTGCTTATTGCGGTGCCGTTTTCGGGTTGTCGTATGCCCAGTTTTTTGATGAGTGCACCAAAGCGTTTGCGGTCTTCGGCCAGGTCAATGGCATCGGGGGATGTGCCGGCGATGTTGAGGCCTCCGCGTTCGAGGTCGCGCGCGAGGTTGAGCGGTGTTTGTCCGCCGAATTGAACGATGACGCCGTCGGGTTGTTCAATATCGGCAATGCTGAGTACGTCTTCGGCAGTGAGCGGTTCAAAGTAGAGTTTGTCGGATGTGTCGTAATCTGTGGAGACGGTTTCGGGGTTGGAGTTGACCATGATGGTCTCAAAGCCGTCTTCTTTGAGGGCATAGGAGGCGTGGCAACAACAATAGTCGAATTCGATGCCCTGTCCAATGCGATTGGGTCCGCCACCCAGGATCATGATTTTTTTGCGGTCGGATCGGATGGCTTCGTTATCTGTTTCATAGGTCGAATAGTGATACGGTGTATAGGCTTCAAATTCGGCTGCGCAGGTATCGACGGTTTTGAATACGGGCGCGACGCCGAGTTCTTTTCGCAGGGCGCGAACAGCCCATTCATCACTGCGCCACAGGTGTGCCAGTTGGCGGTCGGAGAAGCCGTAGCGTTTGGCTTTGAGCAAGTCTGCGCGAGAGATACGCGATTTTAAGTCGTTGAGTGTGTGCTGTTTTGTCATGGTTAATCCATTAGAGCGGCGAGTTCTTTTTCGACTTCGACGAGTTGTCGCATGTTGTCGAGAAACCAGGGATCAATTTTGGTGGCGTCAAAAATTTCCTGTACGGATAGTCCGGCGTCATAAGCTGTTTTGAGATAGGCCAATCGCTGCGAATTGGGTTCGCGCAGGCCGCGTTCGAGGGCTTCGCGAGAGAGGGTGTTGGGATGGATGTCTTTGCCGTCGGCACCAAATCCCGCGCGGCCGATTTCGAGAGAGCGCAAGCCTTTTTGCAGTGCTTCTTTAAACGTGCGACCTATGGCCATGGTTTCACCTACGGATTTCATTTGTGTGCCCAACAGATCAGCGGTTTGGGGAAATTTCTCAAATGTCCAGCGCGGGATTTTGATGACGCAATAGTCGATGGTGGGTTCAAATGAGGCGGGTGTTTCGCGCGTGATGTCGTTTTGAATTTCGTCCAAGGTGTATCCAATGGCGAGTTTGGCGGCTATTTTGGCTATGGGGAAGCCCGTGGCTTTTGAGGCGAGTGCGGAACTGCGGGAGACGCGGGGGTTCATTTCTATGACGACGCGCCGGCCCGTGTTGGGATCTACTGCGAATTGGATGTTGGAGCCGCCGGTTTCTACGCCGATTTCACGGATGCAGGCGATGGCGTCATCGCGCATTTCCTGATACTCTTTGTCGGTGAGGGTTTGCGCGGGTGCCACGGTGATGGAGTCGCCCGTGTGTACGCCCATGGGATCGAAGTTTTCTATGGAGCAGATGATGACGACATTGTCGTTTTGATCGCGCATGACTTCGAGCTCGAATTCTTTCCAGCCGATGATGGATTCTTCTACGAGTATCTCTGTGGTGGGCGATAGGCTGAGTCCGTGTGCAGCAGCTTGTCTGAATTCTTCGATGTTGTACGCGGTGCCAGCACCTGTGCCGCCCAGGGTGTAGGATGGGCGGATGATGGCGGGGAATCCGATTTCAGCCGTGATGTCGAGTGCTTCTTTGAGGGTGTAGGCAAATCGGCCTTTGGGGAAGTCGAGACCGATTTTGCCCATGGCTTTTTGAAAGGCTTCGCGGTTTTCGGCTTTTTCAATGGCGTGTGGTTTTGCGCCGATCATTTCGACATCGAATTTTTCGAGTGTTCCCTGTTCGTGCAGGGCCATGGCGGTGTTGAGGCCCGTTTGTCCGCCCAGGGTTGGGAGGAGGGCATCCGGGCGTTCTTTTTCGATGATGGCTGCGCATACTTCGGGGGTGACGGGTTCGACGTATGTCTGGTCAGCCATTTCGGGGTCGGTCATGATGGTGGCGGGGTTGCTGTTGACCAGCACGACTTCGTATCCTTCTTCTTTGAGGGCTTTGCAGGCTTGCGTGCCCGAGTAATCAAATTCACAGGCTTGTCCTATGACGATGGGACCAGAGCCGATGAGCATTATTTTTTTGAGGTCGGTTCGTTTGGGCATAAAGAGCTTTCAGAGGTTAGCGATCAAAGGTAATGTATCCGATTGTAGGGGACGGCCCCTGTGCCGTCCCGCGCGTTGATTATGTGAGGTGTAAGTCTAAGCAGTCCGTGCTGATGCGTATCTGGTGAATGGCGGCGGCAAAGTTTTCGATGATGTCACTGGCGATGAGGCTTATGTGTCCGGTTTTTTTTGTTGCGATATCAGCGGCAAGGCCGTGGAGATAGACGGCTGTGCAGGCGGCGTCTGAGGGGTTGAGTCCTTGACCGATGAGTGCGGCGAGAAGGCCCGTGAGTACGTCTCCTGTGCCGCCGGTGGCCATTCCCGGGTTGCCGGTTGGGTTGATGTGTGTTTCGCCTTCTGGCGTTGCGACAATAGTTGGCGCGCCTTTCAGGATGATGGTGGCCCCGACATCGGTGGCGAATTTCAGGGCGCGTGCAATGGGGTCGCGCTGTATTTCGGCGATGCTGTACCCGGTCAGGCGCGCAAATTCTCCGATGTGCGGGGTGAGTACCAGGGGTGTTTCGCAGGCGCGAATCGCATCGAGGTCGCCAGCGAGGGCGTTGAGTGCGTCGGCGTCGATGACTGCCGGGCAACTCAGGTCGCGCACGAGGCGACGGATGAGTTCGACGGTTTCCCGGTGGGTGCCTGAGCCTGGGCCAATGGCGATGCTGTCGGCTGTGCGACATGCGCGTTTTATTTCGCCCCGGGCGCGCAGGGACAGGCATCTGACTTTTTTGACTTCGGGTAGCGGGTGGGTCATGGCTTCGGTGACTTTGGTTTCGAGTATGTCGTTGAGGCTTTTGGGTACGCCGAGTGTGACGAGGCCCGCGCCTCCTTTGAGTGCCGCGTTTGCCGAGAGTGCCGCCGCGCCTGTGAGTCCCACGGATCCGGCGAGGATATATACTCTGCCGCAGTCTCCTTTGTGGGCGTCGGGTTCCCGGTGGGGGAGCAGACGAGCGCAGCGGCGGTTGTCGATGAGGTAGGTGCGGATGCGCTCGGGCTCAATTGCCGAGGGGGGGATCCCGATGTCGATGAGGTGCAGTTTGCCGCACCGGGCGCGTCCGGGGTAGAAGAAGTGTCCAATGCGGGGCAGTGCAAATGTGACTGTGCATGTTGCGGTTGCACAGGGTCCTTCGATTTTGCCCGTGTCGGCGTTGAGTCCAGAGGGTATATCTACGGCGACTATGGGGCATTTGGCGCGGGTGAGTGCGTTTATGAGTTCGGCGTATATGCCGCGGGGAGGTCCCTGAATGCCCGTGCCCAATAGCGCGTCAACGGCGATGTCGGCGTTGAGTAGTGCGCTTTGTACTGTTGCGATGTGGTCAACCGGCTGCACGATGTCCGGGGGCAGTCGGTCGAGGTTGGTTTTTGCATCGCCTGTTATTTCCCGGGCGGATGTGGCTGTGAATACCTGGACTTTTGCACCGCTTTGGGCAGCTTGCCTGGCGATGACAAAGCCGTCGCCGCCGTTGTTGCCTTTGCCACAGAGGATGACGATGTGCCGGTTTTGGAAGTCGCCCAACAGGTTTTCTACTGCCCGGGTTACGCCTTGCCCGGCGGCTTCCATGAGTTCGATGCCCGGCACACCACTGTCTATTGCCCGACGGTCAATGGATGCCATCTGGGAGCCGGTGATAAGCTCAATCATAGGGGAGGGTGCGAGGTCGTGCGCGCGGTGTTGAGATTTTCTGGGTCATGTTACAGGTTTGTGCCTAAAAATACAGGAAGGGCACGGGCAACGCAAACCCTTTTTTGGCGGATGGGATTATTGGATATTTGATTGATAAATAGAAGAAAAACAAAGTTTAAGTGTGTTTAAGTCGAGTTGATACAAACCGCTTGACACAGATGGGGCGCTTGTCTATACTTTTCGGATGGTGCGGTGGGGTGCGAGAGCGGTCGAATCGGGCGGTCTTGAAAACCGTTGACCCTCGCGGGTCCGTGGGTTCGAATCCCACCCCCACCGCCATTTATCTTGCATTTATACAGATCCTTTGTTACTTTCTGCTGTTCGTTTTTGTTCGCGGAGAGGTGCTGGAGTGGCCGAACAGGGCAGATTGCTAATCTGTTGTAGGGGGTTTCCTCTACCGAGGGTTCGAATCCCTCCCTCTCCGCCATATATTCACAGGTCGATTTTCGATGTCGGATACGGTTTTGCGTTTTGCGCCGTCTCCCACAGGTGGGTTTCACGTGGGGAATGCGCGAACGGCGATTTTTAATCATCTTTACGCGAAGCACTACCAGGCAAAGTTGTTGTTGCGCGTGGAAGATACAGATCGAGAGCGTTTTACAGAGTCGTCGCTTCAAACGATTCTGGACGGTTTGAACTGGCTCGGTGTTGATTTTGACGCCGAGCCAGTGTTTCAGTCGCGCAATGCCGAGGCGCATAAGCAGGCCGTCGCGCGTCTGGTGGAGACGGGTCATGCGTATTACGGCTATGAGACTGCGGAAGAGCTTGATGCGATGCGCCGACAGGCGCAGGTCGAGAAGCGCCGGGTGCGCTACAATCGGGATTTGACGCCGGAACAGCAGGCGGCTTTTGAGGCGGAGGGGCGGCCACGGGTTGTGCGGTTTAAGGTGCCGGCGGGTGAGACGGTCTGGCACGATCGCATTCGGGGGGTGCAGAGGTGGGATAATGCCGAGGTTGAGGATTTTGTTTTGTTGCGGCCCGATGGTTCGCCTGTTTACAATCTCGCTGTGGTGGTGGATGATCACAATATGGGTGTGAATCTGGTGTTGCGGTCTGCGGATCATTTGTCGAATACGCCGAAGCAGATTATGCTGTTTGAGGCGCTTTCGTGGATGGTGCCGGAGTATGGGCATTCGACGCTGATTTTGGGTCCCGATGGCAGCAAGTTGTCCAAGCGCCACGGTGCGACGACGATTTCGGAGTATCAGGAGCGGGGTTTTTTGTCGGATGCGATGTTTAATTATCTCGCGCTGTTGGGATGGGCGCCCGGGGATGAGCGCGAGGTGTTTGCGCGAGATGCGTTGGTCGAGGCGTTTTCTGTTGCGGGGTTGCTCAAGCGAGATGCGATTTTCGATGAGAAGAAGCTGGTGTGGCTCAATGGCGAGCATATGCGTCTTCGTCCGGTGGATGAGGTGTTGGACGATGCGATACCGATTTGGATTGCGGAGGGGTGGCTTTCTGAGGCAGAGGCTTCTGAGCGGCGGGATGAGTTGATGAGGATTGCGGCGTTGTTGCAGCCGCGGTTGCATACGCTTGAGGATTTGAAGCATACGGGTTATTTTTTTGTGGATCCGGATGTGTATGATGCAAAGACGGCGAAGAAGAACTGGAAGACGGATACGCCCGAGCGCGTTGCGTTGATGATTGAGCGTTTGGAGAGTTTGGATTCGTTCGGTGAGGGCGATATTGAGGGTGTGACGCGCACGCTATCTGGTGAACTGGGGATTTCGGCTTCCAGGCTGATTCATCCAACGCGGCTCGCGCTTTGCGGCGTTGGGTTCGGGCCGGGGTTGTTTGAACTGATGGCTGTGCTCGGACAGGAGACGTGTATTCGCAGGCTTAAGAAGGCGCTGGAGGTTCTGGGGTCGTGATGGGGCGTGCTATCTCGAAACGCTAATTATATATTTTTGCCCCCTGGTCTAATGGCAAGACATGCGGCTCTGGACCGTAGAATCGGGGTTCGAATCCCTGGGGGGCAATTTCATTTTTTAAAAGGCCGTAAGTTTTTGCTGTAAATGAACAGCACTTACGGCCTTTTGTTTTAGCTCTGCCAAAGTTACTTCATTGCGTAACAATCACAATAAAGGCTTTGTAAGCCCTAAATACTCGACCAAAGCGGGGTAACTCCACTTTTGTATATAATTCCCATAAAAAGAGCAGGTTATAGTTTGCTGGACCATACCTGCTCTGTATGTTGCGGCAGAGGACCACTGGCTGACTACCAATCCGACAGAGCCTCCTGCCGTTTTTGCTGCAAATGAGCAATGCTTACGGCCTTTTGTTTTACCTCAGGTTCCTGAGTCTAAAATTCACCTCCGCTCATAGTGTTTACGCAGGTTGTTCTATTTATCGTCTCGTCCGAGTGTGTCCTATTGCGAGCAAGTTGGGCCATTGGCATCTTCAATGCCCTGAAGCCACGTCTGAAAGGCCGCATCAGACGGCGCACATAGGTCGCCCTCACTCCAAAAGTGAAATGTCTGTAGCTTCGTCAGCATTGTCAGACTCTGAGGTAGCGAACCAGTCAACTGATTGCCGCCAAGCCACAGTTCTGTGAGGTTTGTCAGGTTGCCCAATTCAGTTGGTATCTGCCCAGTCAAATCACTACTAAGCCCCAACCCCAAGAAAGTGAGGTTTGTCAGGCTGCCCAATTCTGCTGGTATCTGCCCAGTCAATTGAGTACCGTTAAGATCCAGTCTCTCAAGGTTCGTCAGGTTGCCCAATTCAGTTGGTATCTGCCCAGTCAACTGATTGCCCCAAAGATTCAGTTCCTTAAGGTTGGACAGATTGCTCAATTCCGTTGGAATAGAGCCACTCAACTGATTACCGCCAAGCCAAAGATCAGTGAGATTAGTCAGGTTGCCCAATTCTGATGGAATCTCCCCAGTCAACTGATTACCGTTAAGCCACAGATAAGTAAGATTGGATAGGTTGCCCAATTCCGTTGGAATGGCGCCACTCAACTGATTACCGCCAAAATTCAGGAAAGTCACGTTTGTCAGGTTGGTCAATTCAGTTGGGATCTCACCTGTCAGATTATTACCCCCCAGGTGCAATCCTGTCACCGAACCGTCAGAAACCTCGACGCCATGCCAGGAGGAGATGTCGTTGTCGGTGAGCCAATTGTCATTATTCGTCCAATTGGCTCCATCCGTTGCATTATATAGTGCGACCAATGCCTCGCGCTGACCTGGTGGGGGGCAAGTCGGACCGTTGACATCTTCAATGCCCTGCAGCCATGCCTGAAAGGCCGCATCAGATGGCGCACATAATCCTCCACCTCCAAAGTGAAAGTTCTCCAGCATTGTCAGCATTGTCAGGCTTTGGGGAAGTGCACCAGTCAACGGATTGCCCCAAAGATTCAGTTCCTTAAGGTTGGACAGATTGCCCAATTCTGATGGGAACTCACCGCTCAACGCATTATCGTCAAGCTTCAGTACCTCAAGGTTGGACAAGTTGCCCAATTCCGTTGGAATAGAGCCACTCAACTGATTACCGCGAAGCCCCAAGAAGATGAGGTTTGTCAGGTTGCCCAATTCAGATGGGATCTCTCCGCTCAACTGATTGGCAACAAGATCCAGGTATTCAAGGTTTGTCAGGTTACCCAATTCTACGGGTATTCCACCAGTCAACTGATTGCCCCAGAGAATTAGTCCTGTAAGATTGGTCAAATTGCCCAATTCTATTGGGATCTCCCCACTCAACTGATTGCCTTCAAGACCCAGGGATTCAAGGTTAGTCAGGTTACTCAATTCAGATGGGATCTCTCCAGTCAATTGATTGCCGCCGAGACTCAGTTCCTCAAGGTTAGACAAGTTGCCCAATTCTGAGGGAATCGAACCAGTCAACTGATTGGTCCAAAGACCCAGGAGAGTGAGGTTTGTCAGGTTGCCAAATTCTGAGGGAATGGAGCCACTCAATTGGTTATCGTTAAGAGTCAGTTCCATAAGATTGGTCAAGTTGCCCAATTCAGGTGGAATCGAGCCGCTCAATGAATTCTGTCCAAAACCCAGGTACCTGAGATTTGTCAAGTTACTCAATTCCGTTGGGATCGTCCCAGTCAATTGATTGCCCCAGAGCCATAGTGCGGTGAGATTGGTCAGGTTGCCCAATTCAGGTGGGATCTCTCCGCTCAATTGATTGGCGACAAGATTTAGGTCCTCAAGGTTTGTCAGGTTACCCAATTCGGCAGGAATCTCTCCTGTCAGGTTGTTCTCTCCCAGGTGCAATCCTGTCACCGAACCGTCAGAAACGCCGATGCCATACCAGGAGGAGATGTCGTTGTCGGTGAGCCAGTTGTCATTATTCGTCCAATTGTCTCCACCTGTCGTATTATACAGTGCCACCAATGCCTCGCGCTGGCCTGGTAGGGCGCAAGTTGGGCCGTTGACATCTTCAATACCCTGAAGCCATGCCTGAAAGGCCGCATCAGACGGCGCACATAATCCTCCACCTCCAAAGTGAAAGTTCTCCAGCATTGTCAGCATTGTCAGGCTTTGGGGAAGTGTACCAGTCAACGGATTGCCCCAAAGATTCAGTTCCTTAAGGTTGGACAAGTTGCCCAATTCTGATGGGAGCTCACCGCTCAACGCATTGCCGTCAAGCTTCAGTACCTCAAGGTTGGACAAGTTGCCCAATTCGGGTGGGATTGAGCCACTTAACGCATTGTCGCCAACGCCAAGAATCAGGATGGTGAGGTTGGACAAGTTACCCAATTCTGAGGGGATCTCCCCACTCAACTGATTGTCCCAAAGCTCCAGGCGCTCAAGGTTAGATAGGTTCCCTAATTCCTCTGGAATACTACCGCTTAACTGATTATTCCAAAGATTCAGTGCATTAAGGTTGGCCAGGTTCCCTAATTCCGCAGGGATCGCACCGCTCAACTGATTATCATGAAGATTCATTTCCTCCAGGTTCGTCAGGTTACCCAATTCTGAGGGGATCTCCCCACTCAACACATTGTTGTTAAGAGCCAGGTGCTTGAGATTGGTAAGGTTACCCAATTCTGAGGGGATCTCCCCAGTCAACGCATTCCTGTCAAACTCCAGCTTCTCAAGGTTGGACAAGTTGCCCAACTCTGCAGGAATCAGGCCACTCAACTCATTATCGTGAAGCCACAGCCCTGTAAGATTTGACAAGTTGCCCAATTGAGATGGGATCTCCCCACTCAACTTATTATCGACAAGAACCAGCCACCTGAGGTTAGTCAGGTTGCCCAATTCTGTTGGAATCTCTCCTGTCAAATTGTTTTCTTCCAGGCGCAATCCTGTCACCGAACCGTCAGAAATCTCGACGCCATACCAGGAGGAAATGTCGTTGTCGGTTAGCCAATTGTCGTTATTTGTCCAATTGCCTCCATCTGTTGCATTGTATAGCGCCACCAATGCCTCGCGCTGGCCTGGTGGGGCGCAAGTCGGGCCGTTGACATCTTCTATGCCATCAAGCCACATCTGAATGGTCGGATCAGCTGGCGCACATAGCCCTCCCTCACCTCCAAATGAAAATGTCTCCAGCTTCGTCAGCATTGTCAGGCTCTGAGGTATCTCACCACTAAGTGCATTGTCACCGAGATGCAGTTCCGTGAGGTTTGTCAGGTTGCCGAATTCTGAGGGAATCTCACCAGTCAATTGATTGTTCCAAAAAGTCATATAAGTGAGGTTGGTCAGATTACCCAATTCCACGGGAAGTGGACCACTTAATTGGTTACCGCCAAAGCTCAGGTGCCAGAGGTTGATCAGGTTGCCGAATTCTGTTGGTATCGGACCGCTCAAATCATTATTCCAGATTGCCAGCAACTCAAGATTGGTCAGGTTGCCCAATTCTATTGGGATCTGCCCACTCAATTGATTCACGCCGAGGTTCAGGTAAGTGAGGTTTGTCAGGTTACCCAATTCTATAGGAATCCCTCCGCTCAACTGATTGCGGCTAAGATTGAGGTAAGTGAGATTAAATAAGCTGCCCAATTCTATAGGAACCCCACCAGTCAACTGATTCCTTTCAAGACGCAGGCGCTCAAGGTTTGTCAGGTTGCCCAATTCTATAGGAATCCCACCAGTCAACTGATTGGAGTGAAGATATAAGCGTTGCAGGTTAGACAGGTTGCCCAATTCTATAGGAATCCCACCAGTCAATTGATTGGAGTAAAGATACAGGCGCTGAAGGTTGGATAGGTTGCCCAATTCTGTTGGAATCTCTCCGCCCAAGGTATTGCGATCAAGCTGCAGGCGCTGAAGGTTCGTCAGGTTGCCCAATTCAGGGGGAATACCACCAGTCAACTGATTGTTGCTAAGATTCAGTACCATAAGGTTGGATAGTTTGACCAATTCGGAAGCAGGGATAGAACCACTCAACTGATTGCCCCAAAGATGTAGTGTCTCAAGGTTGGATAGTTTGACCAATTCGGAAGCAGGGATAGAACCACTCAACTGGTTACCACCAAGACTCAGGTAAGTGAGGTTGGTCAGGTTGCCCAATGCCACAGGGATCTCCCCACTGAACTGATTGGAGCTAAGACTCAGAGTCTCAAGGTTGGATAGTTTGACCAATTCGGAAACGGGAACAGGACCACTCAACTGATTGCCCCAAAGCCACAGAGAAGTGAGATTGGTCTGTTTGACCACTTCGGAGGGGATTGAGGTTAGTTGGTTACGACCCAGATGCAGCCAGGTCAGTTCAGTCAGGCCATCGAAGAGACCATCGGGCAGGCTGCTGAGCGTATTGTCAAATAGGTTGAGTTTTGTCAGTTCAGTCAGACCAGAAAAATCACCAGCCTTCAAGGCTGTCAGGCCTGCACCTCTCAAACTGAGAGAATCTATCGCAGATAGATGCGTTGCCGTCACATCACCGCAAGTGCTTACAGATGCTAAGGTCACAATCGAATCGCGCACAGCAGGCGTGCGTTCACACACCGGCAACGCCACTGAAGGGGTCGAATCGACCATTTGACCATACCTACCTATAAGAATCCTCAAATCACCCTGTGCAATCACGCCATCACCATCCAGGTCGTATTTGGCATCATAGTTATCATCACCTTCCCTGGACCCATACACACCGATCAAGAGCAGAAGGTCGGATTTATCGACAATGCCATCGCCATTAAAATCAGGTGAAGATCCCGCAATGAGCGGTAAGGGGTGATACAATAGCGCGATGAGCATAAGTGCAAAGCTCAGGGTATGTGTTGAACGCAGGTGTAGCAGATTAGACATGTTGGATTCCTTATGAAAGAAAGTTTTTCATTTCTGTGGATAGTGAATAGGAAAAAATCAAGAGCACCGGGCTCATCAGCCTGACGGGGGCTGAGTGTGAGAAATGTGGGGCAATGGATTTGTTTTATGTTTTTTAGAAATTCAGGACACTATTTCGTATTTGAAAACAGGGTGTGGTTTTCGCAGCATGCAGGGGTGGTGATCGCTGCGATGTTGGCTGGTGTACCATTTTCTAATTCCTCCCTCTGATATAAAATGTGATTTGATTTTATGGTTGTGAAACTTTGTGCTTCACGTCGTTCATGGTCCTGACGGGACCTGAAAGTAGTTTATAACTGCAAAAAGCGTGCCACTGTGAATGGAATCCAAATAAATACTCGTAAGATATTATTTTTATTTGAGATAAAATTTCTATACTAACAAAAAAACCAGCCCGAATTTTATGTCTTTTGAACCATATACGGTACAAAAGAAATTCAGACTGGCTCTTATGTTATTGATTAATAAATAGTTACATATAAACATCCGTATATGGACTACAATCCATATACGGATGTTTAATCAGGTACGCTTGATATCCAGTTTTTTCATTTTGTTATACAGGGTAGAAGGCGGTAATTGCAGGAGCGTCGCCGCGCCTTCGGTTCCCCTTATCTTCCAGTTGGTCGTTTTGAGTGCTTTCAGGATATAGAGGCGTTCAAATTCAGCCATTGGCACGATTTCGCTGTCTGGAGAAACAGGATCGCTACTTTTTATCAGGCCGATATCCGCAACCTCAATTTGAGAATTTTGACACACGATGACGGCTCGGTTTATCGTATGTTCCAGTTCTCGCACATTGCCTGGCCAATCGTAGGCTTGTAGCACTTCTATCACCTCTGTGGTCAAAGGCTCGATTTGCTTGTTCAGATGTGTCGCCATGCGAGTCTTGAAAAGCTCGGCGAGGTCTGGTATATCCTCCTTGCGCTCGCGCAGGGGCGGCAAAGACATTGGAAAGGCATTGAGGCGATAATAGAGGTCCTCGCGGAAAGTACCTGCATTGACCATCTCTTTAAGGTCGCGATTGGTCGCTGCCACAATCCGTGCCTGTATCGATAGTGTCTCGCTACCCCCAACGCGCTCATAAGTGCCCTCTTCCAGCAAGCGCAACATCCTGGCCTGCGTTTCCAGAGTCATATCGCCGACCTCGTCCAAAAAGAGTGTGCCGCCCTTGGCCAGTTCTACCTTGCCCAGCTTGCGAGACACTGCGCTGGTAAACGCGCCCTTCTCGTGACCAAAGAGTTCACTGTCGATCAACGTTGCTGGCAATGCACCGCAGTTGACCTGCATAAAGGGACCATCGCACTTGGAACTCAGCGTGTGTAATACCCGCGCTGCCAGTCCCTTGCCCACACCCGTCTCGCCCTTAAATAGTACCGTCAGGTCAGTGGCTGCGACCTGTTTGAGTTGGATTTGAAACGCGTGCAGGGCCGCACTCTCACCGATGAATTCTTTGCCCACGCCATCCGTGCTGTTGATTATGGAGGTCAGTGCGCTGATGCGCGGGTCCATTTCTACGGAGAGTTGCACCTGCGCGATCTCCGAGTAATTGAGGTCGCGATCTATCGCTCTGACCTGAAAGGTGTACTCGCCCGGCGACAAGTTCCGGTAGTAGGCCCGCGTCTTTCGTGTCGCAGGTTGCCAGTCGGGGTCGTATCCTTCAAGACGATAGACATAGAGCATGTCGCGGGGGTGTGTGGAAAAACTCATCCCCTTATACTCGAAAGTCACCTGTTGGTCTGTCGTAGAGGCGATGACTTCTTTCGGGTTCTCATAGACCTGACCGGCGACGACCTGAAGCAGGCGAATCATGGGTGGCGTCTGTCGCTGACGATAGCGTACCAGAGAATTTTGGGCTGTACCGAACCAGAAAGCTCCGTCGCGATCTTCGAGTATCTGAAGAACGGGTCCTATATGCGGTGACTTGATGGTCTGAAAAAACTGACCATCAAAGTGAACTACGCCGCCGTCTGTGCCGAGCCAGAGGTGGTCTTGCGAATCTTCGAACAAGCAACGGATGGCATTGCTCGGCAGACCATCTTCAGTCGTGAAGTTGTGGAATGTACTGCCATCAAAGCGGCTGAGACCTCTTTGAGTAGCTATCCACAGGTTGCCATTGCAGTCTAACAGCAGGTCGTTGACCCCGCTGTCTACCAGCCCATCCTCAATCCCATAGAATTTGAGCTTATCTTCGGGATACCAGCGCGCGAAACTCTTAGCGTTGTCGGAAAAATTTTGGTGAATGAGATGAAAATAAACCTCGCTATCGCGCCCGGTAATCACAGTACCAATGTAGCTGAAAGGATCCTTATTTTTATCTTTTACAAAAATGGTTTGAAACTGCTCACCCCGCTGATAAATGATCTTCAAAGGACTGGCAAAAAGATCTTTTTTTTCGATTATGTTGCTGCTTTCCCAATAGCCAAAAATAAATCGTCCTTGCGAGTCCTGGGTAATTGTACTGACACTTCTTTTCCCTAAACCTGCGATTGTTTGCATTTTTTGGAGCTTCTTCCCATCGTAGCGGAACAAGCCATTGTGACCACCAAACCACAGGCACCCATCGTGGTCCTCGTAGATAGCGAAACAGTTGTCGATATCAAAGCCATCCTCAGTGCCTACAAAGGCAAAGTGCTCGCCGTCAAAGCGAAAAACGCTTTTCTCCAGCCGGTTGAGAGCGGGAGCTACATACCCGACCCACATATCACCTCGCCGATCTTGTGCGATCTGGGAGATCTCGCTCACTCTTTTAGAACCCCTTGAGCTAAAGTCGAAAACGCTGATACTATGTGCATCGTAAAGGCCGACGCCACTCCAGGTGGCGAACCAGAACTGATGATCGCGATCCTGCAACACAGCTTTGACTGCGGGATGGGGCAGGCCATCGGTAGGGGTAAACCTGCTGAACCCATCACCGTCTTGATAGAGTACCCCTTCTGAAGTGCTAAACCACATTCGACCTTCCCTGTCGCACTGAATTTTGCGCAGTGGGCTACCCAAATTTATCTCAACAGGTTGAAAGGTGCCATCGACATAGCACCAGAGTTCGTTTTTGTTTTCGTGCTGCCCCACCCACACCTTACCGGTATTGTCCTGCTCCACGGCATAGCTAATCTTGCCTGGCGGAAAACCCTCTTTTTCCTCGTAGCGGTGGAAGGATGTGCCATCGAAGCGGATGAGGTAATTAAAGCCAAACCACAGGTGACCTTCTGGGTCCTCGACAATGCCCCGACACTGGTTGGGCCACTCAGGAGAAGGTGGCTGATCGTAGTCTTGCAGATAGAGCGGAATCAGGTCGTAGAACATAGTGCCATCGTAATATCCCAGAGTCCTGTGACCGCCACACCATATACGTCCCTCACTGCCTTCATAAATGAACTGGACAGGACGACCAGCAATCCCGTCGTCCTCCAAATGGTGGAAGTTTGATCCATCGTACCAGCAAACACCATTTAGTGTACCGAACCACAATCGACTCTGACTGTCTTGTGTAACAAAATAAGTACGATCATCAATAAGCCCGTCCTGTCGCGTAAAATTCTGGAACCCGTCTCCGTCGAAGCGACTAACACCATTGTCCCAGGTGGCGAACCAGAGATAACCCGCGCTGTCTTCGGCGATGTGTTCAATGCGTTGCCCCGGAAGGCCATCTGCCATGGAATAAGTCCGCCAGATGCCTTTGCGGTCAAGTGATTTGAGCATAAAAAACCTTATGATATAGACAAAAAAACAGATTTATAGTGTATCTCACATTTGCAAATGAAATAATAATAATTTCCAAATCTCCAAATACAAATTACTCTTCGATTATTTGCCAAAATTTTCTTCTATAACTCAAGTTGTGACGTAAAAGATTGCAAAATGTCCATGACATTCTTTTAATATGAGAAGCAAGCAATCACCTTCTCAAGAAACGATTGTGTTGATGGATAGCTGGTATATCATTGACACTACCCTTTAGTAAGCAATAACTATGCCAATTGGGATTTCTACAAATAAGTTTATTCATAAAAGATTATTTTTAATAAAGATATATTTTTTTGTTCTAAAAAATCCGACCTGCATTTTAGATCTTTTTCACTATATATGGTGAAAAAAAACGATATATGGTCACTGGTGTGTTTTGGCGTATAGTCTTTCTGCTTTTATACCTCACAACTTGAGTTTTTTAATAAAAAGTTCAGTGAGTGCATCAGTCGGGCAATTTTTTTAGGCCGTAACGGTTTTTCTTGCCATTTGCCGAAATACAACTATAATTTTCATTTGGTAATCATTTTTCCGGGATGCATAAAAAATGAGGGGACGGCAGGGAGGGATACCATTTACCACGCCGCCCCCGAAGACCGGGCCTGGAGTGAAGGGATATCTCGGCCCGGTCGTTGTGTTCATGGGGATCTGTATTAAAGCTGAATCGAACACTTAGACGGGCTGCAAACGCTTTTGGTGTCAAATTTGGAGGGAAAAAATGGATCCCGGTACAAAAATATGGAGAGGTATAAAAAAGCTGAGTATTTGTGAGGTTTTTCCACTAAATTATGATACCAGCAATTCTCGTGTTATATGTGGCATGAATGATTTCTTTCTCACCCTTTTTGGAGATTTTCTATGATTTACGACATGCGAACCTATGACCTGAATCCCGGTGCTTTGCAGACCTATATGGATGCGGTGCGCGAGGTGGCGCTTCCTCTGCGCGAAGACTATGGCGTCAAACTCGCCGGGTGGTATTATACCGATATTGGGAAGTTAAATCGCGTTGTTCACATTTGGGCGTATCGCGATTATACCCATTTTGATCAGGCGCGGCAGGCCGTGCGCAGCGATCCCCGATGGGTTGATGAATATTTGCCTCGCGTTAAAGGGCTTGTGGTGCGCCAGCAGGATCAAATTATGCTGGCGTCCGATTTCTTCGAGTCCCGGGTCCCGGCGTTGTCGGGAGATGCATGATTCCAGGGGTTGTTAGCATCCGACCCTTTATGAGGTTATGTATAATATGTAGGGGCGGTGCCCCCGTGCCCGCCCGTGCTCTTCAATTGCAATTGGGGTATTAAAAAAGAACGGGTAGAGGATTGCTATATTCTCTACCCGTTTCCTTTTTGCCTGGGAGATTGATCAGGGTAGGCAATGTTAGTCGTCATCCTGGCTCGGGATGTTCAGACGGAAGAGCACGGGGTGATGATCTGAGTAGTGCTGTGCAAATAAGCTCCCTTTGTACGGGTCGCCGGGATAGGTTTCGGAGCCTCGCCAGGTGCTGCGCATCTGGTCGATGAGGTCGATGACCTGAAAATCAAATTTTTCATCTATTTCGTCGAACTTAGCCGGGCGGTACATGATGTGGTCATAGGGTTTGCTGCTTTTGGCCGCTGTGTTCGTTTTTCGGCATTCGTCGTTGAGCGAGATAAATCCCCGAGGGGTTACTGCTTTAAGCTCCTTTGCGTTTTCGATGTTCATGTCCCCTACGATGTAGAAGTCCTGTTCCCGTGCGTCGTGGCGGTCGATCCACTGGGCGATGCTCAAAAGTTCGGCTTTGCGTTCGTTTTTCTTGTTTTTGCCGGGGGACAAGTGGACGTTGATGACGACAAAGTCCATTTTGCCATCTGTGGTGCGGAAACCGTGGGCGTGTGGTACGCGGGGGTATATGGGATGGGCAGAGCGGTCTTTTGCGAGGAATCCGTTGGGTAGATCATTGGCGATTTTTAGTTTGCCGGGTTTGTAAAAGACCACGGACCATTCGGTACTCGATCCTCTGTTGTGGATGTTTTCGCCTCTTCCCGTGTCTTCACAAGATAGGGAGTAATCAAAGCCCTGTGTGCTCATGGCATTGAAGAATGCATCGGCTTCGGGGTCCTCGCTATAGGGCTTGCCACCGCAGTATTGGCCATTATCAGGCGGGGCAACGAGTTCCTGGACGACGACCATGTCGTATTTTTTGACCAATCGGGCGAGTGCTTCGTTGTCTTTCTTTTTGTATAGTCCGAGGAATTTGATGTTGAAAGAACAGACGGTGATTTGTTCGTCAGAGACCTGTGGCCGGCAACCGAATAATAATAGGAGAATAAAAAATACAAGGTGTTTTTTCATGGCGTTCCTGTGTTGGATACAATTTTTATCGCGGCTTTCAATGTAAATATAAATAGGGTGACAAATTCAATACAGAAGATTCGGATATGTCTTTATCCTGGGGTGGTGAGTTGAGGGGGTAGAAAAATACTTGAAGAACGTCTGAAATTTCTCGACCATGAGCGCGGGAATATCTGATCATTCTGGACAGGAGATTTATGATGAGCGATGGACAAATCATTTTTCAGGATACATTTGACGGTGGGCTGGATAGCGGCTGGTCGTGGTTGCGGGAACATCCCGATGATTGGCGGATTGGGGATGGCGGTCTGGAGATTTGCGTGCGTCCCGGTGTGAAGGACACGGTGCAAAACGCTTTGCTCAGGTCTGCGCCAGATCGCGGTGAGGGTACTTATGCGGTTGAGGTTACGATCGCGAATCACAGCCAGCCGACGCAGCAATACGAACAGGCGGGTATTACATGGTATCACAATGGGGAGCCGGTGTTCAAAGAGGTCAAGGAACTCATTGATGGCGATCTGTACATTATTCCCGGGAAGCAGCCGATGCCGACGCAGAGTGTTCGTTTGCGGCTTGTGGTCACTGCGAGTACATGGGAAGCGCAGTATCGCGCCGAAGGTGAGACCGCGTTCCAGACTGCGGCTTCGGGCGCGCTTCCTCCTCCGGGCGATGATCAGGTGAGTATTCAGTGCTATAATGGTCCGGAAGAAGGCGACCACTGGATCCGGTTTTCGGATTTTTGTATTAAGAGGGTTTAGGGGTCAGGTAAAAACATTCTGGATCGCAGACGGGACGGCACAGGGGCCGTCCCCTACGATGATTTTGTAGGGGCGACCCCCTTCGCCCGCAATAAAAAAGCACCATCTCAAAAGAGGTGGTGCTTTTGGGTTAATTCTGAATTTATTTCAGATTATTGCTTGGTGACATTCGCAGCCTGGAGCCCTTTAGGACCCTGGGTAATGTCAAATTCAACGAGGTCACCTTCAGACAAAGACTTAAAGCCTTCGGCTTGGATCGCTGAGAAATGGACAAAAACATCTTCGCCATCGTCTTGCTCGATAAAGCCGAATCCCTTGGCGTCGTTAAACCACTTAACTCTTCCTTCTGCCAACGTACTTCACCACCTTTCTACATCGTAAATTGCACATCAGATCGAAAAAAAGGCAAGAATCAGAAGTTTCGATTCTTGCCATACCGTCTTTTCAGGCCGATTGTACAGGAAACAAAACAACACATTCTTAATGCATGGGCAAAGATACCCTTTATTATCTTAGAAGTCAACGTTTTTTCAGAAAAAAAGTTCCATCTTAGACTGTAGCCCCGGCGAGTATCATCTGTCCTTTTTCCGTGTACTGCGCCTTATCTTCTGGTGCTACGGTGCGCCAGATGAGGAATTGTTTGCGCAGCGCGTTCATAAAGTTTTTGTTGACCCGCCGCCATGACGAGGCATCGCCGGATAGCCGATCTATGGTCAATGTCATGGCAAAAATATTGTGTTCTCCTGTGGGGATCGCTTCAAAATGCACCTGCTGGCTCACACCCAGATCATACGGTGCCAACCAGATTGTCGTGTCAATTGTATGTCCCTGTCCGGTTGCAGTTTCAACTGAGCCGAGTCGCGCGCCATCTGTGTAAAATGTGCCCAGGCTCTCACCTGCATGCGCCTGGAAATAATCGACGAGGAATACGGACAGGCCAAATACGTCTTTGCCGCCTACGGTAAATGGAAATTCAAAATGCCAGCGGTCGCCGTCTGGGTCGGGGAATTTCCATCGGCGCGTCACGTCGGGTACGGCCATCATGGATGCCTGGCGCGCGGGGTAGATTGACGAGAGCAGAACCACCAGCATGACCAGCATTGAGGATGTTACGGTCGAGAGTGCCGAATAATTCACGGTAAGTCCCTGTAAGGCATCTTGCCACAGTAAAATTTTGACGACGCTTTGTCCCAAAAGATACCCGCCAACGGTTCCCAAAACCGCGTAAACACATGCCTCGGCAATAAACAAGAAGGCGATGTGTACAGGTGCTAATCCCACGGAAGAATAGATGCTTATTTCGCGGAAGCGTTCGTACACCGATCCCATCATGGTGTTGAGTACGATTAACGCGGCGACCAGAATGGGGATAAACAAATTGGCCATGCCCTGCAAAGAGGTATCGCCCAGGGAACTGTAAACCGCGACGCGTATGCCGCCATCTGCTGTTGGTATGCCGGCGAATAATACCACTGATAATCGCGACAAGAATGATTTGATCTCGGCTTCTACATCCACTTCTTCGTGAAATCGCACGGCTACGGACTGCAATGGACTGCCCACATCGCGCAACAGGGCATAGGGTACGATTAAAATATCATCGGGATCCAGATGTTCAAATGGCATGGTTTCGACTTCGGGGCGCTCCAATCCCTGCCGTTCGCGGGTCTCGGTCTGAGACATGACGGTGATAAATTCGTCTTCGGTGACTTGAAAATCTGCCGGTGTTATCTGTTCTTCATCCAGATCGACAAACAGACGCATTTTCTCAGAATTGATCAGTCCGATTACTGTGAGTGGTTTGCCAAAGAGGCGGATGTACGCCTTGCCGACATCTTGCGCCGTTATACCCAGGGTCTCCGCTACTCGATCGGGCAAAATACAGGCAGACTCGCCCGGTTGAAACCATCGTCCGATTCGCAGCAGGGTATCGATCTGCGTCACCTGGGCTTCTTCGGGTGACGCCCCCAGGATACCCTGGACGCGGGAATTTTTCTTGTTATAACGCAATACGGCTTTTGATTTTTTGTCTTCTCTTGTCGCAATATACCAGCTTCGGGGCGTTACGACGCCTCTGTCTTTGAAATTTATCTGCGCATAATCATAAGCCGTGTCTTCCAGCGGCCCCCAGAATTTGCTTCTGATCAGTATGCCGGGATACGCGCCTTCTGTATCGCGTTGAAGCTGGTGAAATTCCAATGCGGATTTGATAGAGGTAAAGGATAGCACGGTAAATGTCAGCAATACCAGGGTTGCAAATGTCAACCAGGTGCGTAGCTTGCGCTTTTTCATATTGGCAATGCCCAGTTGAAATGCCGCCACTGATGCGCTGATCCGTCCTACATCGGTTTCGTGCAATAATACCTCGGCGCTGCGGAGTCGCCGGATGTTCTCGTTGAATCGGCCCGATAAAATTGAGATGACAAAGATCGCCAGTGCCAGGATGACGAAAGCCAGCAAAATTACAAAGGGATTGGAGAGGTCAAATGCGGGGTGTACCTGGGAGAGAAATATCCAGATGACGACAAAGACCAGGCCGATCCCACCGATTTGCATGCGAATATCGGCAAAGGTAAAGATCAACCGCTCGAGGAAGAACGCACAGGGGATGACGAGTAGCATGAAGAAAATCACGCCGCGGATCACATCGTTTTGCGTTGTTTTGACGTCTGGATATGCCCGCGATTCAATGCCCATGCCCGCCCGCGTGTGTTTTACAAAAGCATCCCATTGCTTTTCCTGCAGTGCGGTTTCCGCTTCGTCCAGATGTTGTTTTGCCTGCGCGTGCAATACTTCCAGTCGCTGGTTTTCGATTGAGTACTGGCGCAGTTTTCGCATGCGCGACTCGTTCAATATCCACATATCTCGCGCTGCCTGATAGGGCGTGCGGATTAAGGATCCCGATGACAGGGTTTGAAATCCCTCGCCCCGGGCATCCCACTCGGTGTCTGCGCTTTTTGAGTTGAGCAACAAATAGCGCACGCCGATAGCGCCTGCGCGCATGGCTATTTTCACTTTTTCACCCGGGGATGTATAGACTACGCCGACGGGTTCGTCCGGCCCAAATCCGATGTCATAACCGTATTCTTGCGGTGCGGTATTGCCCACGCCATAGACGCTGATGTTGGATAAGGTGTTCAAATACCGGGGATCGACTGTGCCGTAGAAATCGGTTGCCACGCAGGGAAAAAGGATGACGGTTTGCTTTGTGATCCACCAGTTCATGTTGAAATGGCCGCTGTAGATTTTTCCCTGCCGTCCCTGGTTGGGCGCGTACGTGATTTCGCCGCTGTGCGGATCGATGTAGTATGCTCGCACATGTACGCGGCGTTCTGCTACGCCCGGGATATAGTATTCGCCGTTTTCATCTGCGAGGTCGTAATAAATGCGCCGCACGCCTTTGATTGATTTTTCCAGGCCCATGCGCATGGCGGCTATTGCACCTGGTCGCGATTTATCGGGTGTGATACTGCGCCGGGGAAATGTGCGTACATATCCCTTCAGGCCGCGCATGCGGTCGATGGGATCCAGTTTGTAATCGGGCAAAAATTCCTCGTCGTTGAACGACAGATCCAGCATGCCAGCGAGGACGCGAATCTGTTTGGTCAGGTTGGCGTAGTTGATATACTCGGCCCGGTCCAGAGGGGTATCTACGCGGAATCGCGCGTCGTTCACAGTTGTCAATGAGAGTGCCGGGGTGCCGGCATAGAGTACGACTTCGCTGTCACTTTTGATATTTTCGCCGGGGATGTACATGTCCCAGGTCATGCCGCCTTTGGGGTTGATCCCATCGACCATGACGTCTTTTGACGGCACGCCCATGCCTTCGGCAATGGCGGTTGCATAGCGTACAAAGGATTTGCTAAATGTGGCAAAAAATCGCGTGGAGAAATAATTGACCGCGGTGTTGACGCCAAACCCGGCGGTCTGGGTCGCTACGCCTATTTCATCTGTCTGGCTCGAGAGGTCCAATCCGATGAACAGATCGATGTCAATGGGTTCGGTCATGAGCGCGGCAAAGTGTTCTTCTTTGCGCGAGTGCCGGTTCAGAAAGTCGCATATACCCCGGAATCCCAGATGGTGCGCGGATGATGCGAGGAAGATTACGGTGTATTTGGGGCGATGCGCCTGAAAGTGTTCTGCCAGGCGCATGAGTGCGACGATGCCACACGCCATTTCAGCGCCGGGTGCCTGTGCGGGCACGACAGACATGGCGTCGTAGTAGGCGTTGATGACGACGATTTTTTTCTTCATTACTGGATCCGATCCTTCGATCCAGCCCAGTACGTTGGCTGCGTCGTTTTTCTTCCAGGGCATCCGGGATTCGAGTTGTATTTCTATTTCGCCCTGGTCTGCCAACAGCGTGCGTAATTTCTCGCCGTGTTCGCGGTCGATCCAGAATCGCTCGACGGTGTTGGGTACTTGCAAAAATTTTGTTTCGGCCTGTGTATAAGATGTGGTATCTGGGGCGATGAAAATGATTTGTTGCGCGCCCAGAACAGCGGCGTTGAGCCATTTGTTCCAGGTGTTAAAGTTCAGGAGTACGACGGTGTTTTCTACATCTTTTCCGTCATACACCTTAAATTCGCCATTGCCGCCGTCAATCAGGCGCGTTCGCACACCGCCCGGTGGCAAGGTGGAGGTTTTCACGAGGTTGGGCCATAGTCCGGAGAGCGGAAATACTTCGCCGGATGAGATGATTGTCAATTGGCTGCCTTCATCTACGGGCGAGGTTACGCCATAGGTTTCTGTTTCTACGTTTTTTAGACCCAGTGCCCGGAAGCGTTGTTCGATAAATTGCGCGGCGGCATCGTGTCCAGGATAGCCCGGTACGCGGGATTTATATTGGGTAAAGGTCGCCATTAATGCGCGCACTTCTGCTTCTGTGATTTCGCGTTTTACGCGATCAGCTACGACTTCGGCACCCGGTACTGGAACTGGTTCTACGGGTTCGGGGGGATGCAATCCCAGCACATTGCGTAGCAAAGGGTCAACCGTACCGGGTCCTGAGATGACCGCGCCAAACCCAAATACGGCAATCCCGATCAATGCCAACCAACCGATGCGACGAGACATGAAGGGTCCTTTCAAAGAAGAATTTTAGCGATCCGAACCAAGGCGCATTCGCGCATTGGGCAGCGTAATACCAACAAGACGTTTGTCGCGATAGTGGTAAATATTCCCATCATCTTCCATCACACTGTCATTGGCACACTGGGGTTTTTCAAAGCTGAGATACAAGACATCAGCCCCTTCATCATAATCACTCCAAACTTGCGAATATGGCAAACGCAACAGTTCGGTCGCAAATGTCAGGTCAATTGAGGACGTGTCCATATCGTAGTTCTCCTGCGCATAATTTTATCCGACCTCGAAGTTAAAAATGCTGTAATAATGAATCCATCTTCCTCATCGCGATATATGGCAATACAGGTTTTTTCAGTGATATTAGTTTCTGCATAATGTCGCAATGCAATGGTTGCTCCTAATTCTCCTGTGACCAGGCAATCAGGATCGGCAATTGTTTCGAGTACCTTCTCCCGATTTCCGACCATATAATCATGAGACTCAGTGATATGAACCCATTGCCTGTGGGTCAATCTTATCGTATGCCCGTTGATGGAGGGCACCGTTGACAAAACAATATCTTCAAGTGGCATGAAACCAAATATATAGCATATTTTACAGGGAATCAATCCTCTAATCAGTGTGGCTTCTTTCGCTGCCATGCCGTCATCGTGGCATGGTTTGAACCGCGATCCAGAAGATTTCTTGTTATTATCCGCAGTTCATCAAGTCCCTGGTAGAATGATTCTGCAAATTCTCTGTCTTTCAACTGTTCTTGGAGAAATGTCTGAACACTTGTCTTTTGGCGTGCCATATAAGTTTATTGCCTGTATAAAAAAGGCAGGCCAGGTCGCGGTTTGATGATCCGTGCGAACAAGTCTGCCTTATTTACCAACGTCTGAGATTATTCCTCAGAACCCAGTTCCTCCAATAATCTGGTTGGGGTGCATCACCTATGACACCATTGTGGATATAGCTGCAGTTTGCGGCTCTGCATCGATGTTGTCATCTGAAAAGCTTACAACGTTAAAGGTTTCTGGATCAAATTCTGATTCTCGGCGAACTAACTCGCTGAATGAGACAAATTGAACGAGCAGTCCCACATCAAATGCTGCACAAAGTTTGTGCAATATTTGTACTGATGGTGGGTCACTATCAGGGTCCTCCAATTCGGCTATTTGGCTCTCAGGAATGCCACTGTACTTTGCAAGATCCTTTTGTGTCCACCCTCTCGCCCTCCGAAGTGCTCGGATTTGGAAAGGCACTTCAATATCAAACTGTCCCTCGACGTAACCTTCCCGATATTCTTTATTTTGCAATTTTACCCAAAGTTCAGACATTGAATTCAAGTTCATGAGCTTCTCCCCTTTCTATTTCGGAATATCGGATTGTCGCTGTCTTATATGCATTTGGCGGTTTATATATATTGTCTTTGTGGGTGAAACCACACAAAAATGTTACTTGTCTTAAAGATGAAAAATAACAAAATATTCGATGTGGTACATTGTGTTCGCCGCGCCAGCGTGCTTCATATAATGATTCAAATTTGTGAAAGTAAGGTCCTTGGGGTTGGGTAAGTTGTTTTACATTACCCAGGAACCGATCAAGACGCGATTTGTTTTTGTCAGATAATTTATCATACCAATCAGTCACAGGAAGCCGACCATTTTTGCTTTGATATTGCAGAAAATGCCACACATCTACCCCACTTCACAGTCCCATAGGTGTACAAAGTAAAATCAAACGATGACAAGATGAAATAAATTAGCCAAGCGCATATCTGAAAGCAAGGGAATAAATCTCGACAGGCTACATACACCACCCCTCAATTATTGTCCCATACTTCCTTCTATGGCCCTCTGAAATCTATCTGAAAGAGCTTCTTCCTCTCGCTTTGTTACGCGTTCATTGATTTCATTTTTATTTAAAATAAAAAGGGCCTCTTGAGAGCTTGTTTGCTGGCTTATCAAATCGTGAACCTCAACGTCAATCTGATATAGACCTGGTTTTAATTTTTCGGTATCCAATTCAATATATACCGGCTCAGTGGCGCTGTTCCCATTGTAGTCAGAACTGATTGAGATCTCTGGCTTTTTGTCGGTGACTAATTTACCCAGGAAATATGATATGCTGCCCAATAGACTGGCATTTTTTCTTTTATCTTCCCATATCGTGTATTTAATGCGGAATTTCGTTTGACCAAATGCATCTTTTTGCAAATTGTAAATTTCATAATAGATATTGACTGCCTGATTTCTGAGATAATTACGGGTGGGCATGGGGATGACCCAAACATCGCCCTTTTGAAACTTGTATGATTGGGGTTCGGTGAAAATGTGATAGGCCATTTCAATATCGCTTATGCTCAGTGAATCAACAGCGTAATTCGGGATGTGAATTTGCTGTTGATAGAATCCCCATTTTCCAGAATTTTGATCCGTGAGATGAACGATGAGGCGATAGTCTCCTGATACAGCTTTAAGAGATATCGCATCAATGGCGATACCATCTTGTCTATTTGAGAAAGATACAGTTTGTTGAGCGCTGTTGATGACAGTGCCTTCGTCATTCACAAGAGATGCCGTCCAGTTAATAAGTGCAGGGGTTTTTGAGGTATCATTTGGAGCAAAAATATCCTTTGGCAATAGTCCAAGATAAATATTCTGATCTGTTTCGAGATTCTGTCCCCGGAATGTCGCCAGGTCATAGTAAAAGTTCAAAATATCTGTGCCGGGTATTCCATTATAAAAATCCGGTGTCTCTTTGGCATGGTGCCCAATAATAAATTGAGGATGGAAATTTTGTGACGCTACTGCTACAATAGGACTCTTGGGAGGAAGCGGATAATCCCAACTGCCATTCATGAAGTGATCCGTAAATACAATTTCTATGCCTTTGCCAATACCGAGATAAATCCACGATTCCCAGGGAAATCTGGGCGAACCATCGGGATGGCGATCTATGGGATATACAGGATCTGTCAGGGCACCTTTACTCTGCTTGCGCTTCAGTGTGTTCCATTCGGGAACTTGCTCTACGCGCTCAGCCCTTTGCAAATTCAAAGCAAGTTCGTAAGCCAATCTTTCTTTCAAAAATTCAACTGATAGGGGGGGAACTGTGCCTCCATGATTTCCGCCAAATTTGTGATCCGGTTCACCAAATTTGATATACACTTCGCCGCGCCGATCCCAGGGTTGTTTCCCATTAAAAAACTGGCGTGCATACCATACTCTTCTATAGTGTTCTACTTTTCTGATATTAGCCCCTGTACTCAATAAGGGGTCTCGTTTTTTCCAAAACTCATTTATGAACTGTCCTTGTTCTTCTTTTTTTAAGCTGCTAAAGGTATTTTGTTCTTCGGGCGACATCATCAACGTGATATTATCGTAATATCTGCGCTCATCTTCTGAAATCAAACGCAGGAACCGTTGAAATAAATAATCAGCTACCTTTACTTCACCCATGGCTGCGTAGGCTTGAGCTTGAAGCGGTAACCATTTGTCTTTGTCCGCGAGACTTGCTGGTATTTGTTCAATAATCTCCAAAATTAGCTTATACCGATAGTCCTTTGCACAGTTCAGTGCCATTTCATATTGCGCTGTATCAGGTGCCTGCTGATCCTCAAGTGCCCACAAGAGTTGCGGAAATAAGAAGACGCAAAGTACTGACCAATGGTTCTTTTTTTTCATTATGTCCCTCCTGTTGGCACACGTTTGAACAATCAAAGCCAGGTCATTACATTACCTTTATACAGCTTTATACAGCAATAGTTTCGATCAATACCATTTGTGAACCGTATGTCCTTGAGGCATGAACCATATCGCATCTACGATGAGGCCCAGGGCGGTTGACAGGACGTATGCCACGAGCATGCCGACGAAAAATGGTTTTGAGCGGCGGTAAAAGGGCGCTCCGCCGATGCGCAATAATGTGAATTTGATCAGCCAGGCGACAAAGATGGTGAAGCTGGTGAGGCGGGCGAGTCCGGTGCCCGATAGGGCGAGGCCAATGGGGTGCAGGGGCCACCAGGTGAATTGGTATCTCAGGAATAACAGGGCGTACATGGCGAGTGCCCCGATGAGGAAAAAATAGTAGTCGATTACTTCCATGGGTTGCGGCGATACGATCGCGTTGACGGAATTTTGATATCCGCCTATGCCTGCGCGAATGATGAGCCAGTTTGGCGAGAAATTGTACCCGCCAATGCGATAGCCCAGCCAGATTGTAAAGAGGGTGGATGAGACAATGCCGACCACAAAAGCCACGCAGAGGCCGCCGAAGAGGGGGCGTTTGTTGCCGGTGATGAAGTCGGACAGGCGGTTGATGTGCGTGCCCACGGAAAAGGTAAATCCGCGGAAGTGATCGATGGCGACAGATGCCGGATAGATCAGGGCATGAGACGCCGCCGGGATGGCGCGGGCGCCGCCCATGAGCGCGGTTGTCAGTGTCCAGGCCCTGGATGGTGCCATGACGTAAATAAGTCCGGAATCGGCCAGGATTTTCGATAAGGCACCATAGGTCAAGAACATGAATGGCAACAAGATGGCGAGGACTTTCCACGCCATGCCCGCTGCGGACAACCAGACCAGTGCGTAGGCGGTTGAGGCGGCGAGACAGCAGAAGGCTGCGCGATAGGATATGAGTTCTCGGCTGTCGTCTATATGCTCGCTTTTTGGATGGAGCGCTTTTTGAAATGCCTCTTTCAGATGCGCCCGCGCTATCCACACCCACCACAGAGATAGGGCGATAAATGCGCCCGTTGTTTGCCAGAGATAGCGTTTTGAGGCGTAGTAGCGGTTAAAGGCCGGTATGCCCAGTTGGTCGAGGATGCCGGATTCTACGATGAATATGAGATCAAAGAGCCACATGCTGAACAATAATTCCAGGCTCGCAAAATACGAAAAGCATATTCCCACGGTGCTTACGAATACCCATTGCGGCGGAAAGTTCCTGCCAATGGGCACCCAGGTGCCAGCGGCGGTTGGAAATTTTGGTAGCGCGGGATGAAACCACGCGATGATGTTCCAGACGAATATTACGCCTACCACGCCAAATCCGGTCCAGAACATCCGTCCCTGCATAAACTCGGGCAAATAGGTGCGACCCCCGCCGGGCTGTGTGGTCAGTTCGACGATGGGCTCCATGGCGGGATAGACCAGTTTTTCGTGCTCCGCCCATTGTTTGCGCATGATGACCGAGGCACAAAAACAGGCCAGTGCTACGGCACATACAAAGGTGAACCACCAGAAGAGGGGACCGATCCAGACGGACCAGGGCACGGGCGCACCGGCGGGCAAGCCGTCGTAGAACCAGTTCATTGCGCCGTCGCGATTGGATGGAATAATCCATTCGGGCAGGTGCGGGTGCAAAAACTCTGCCCACCGGTTTTCGGGCGAGGAAAAATAGTAGGGGGTTACGATGACGCCGACGAGATATCCGCTTACGCCATAGGTGGGACCGAGCGAACAGATAAAGCCCATTGAAAAGATCGCGAGCCATTCGCTCGGGGAAAAGGCAAAGGGTTTGCCAAAGTACCGCGCGAGCACACTGCACACAATCAGACACAATAGTGTGAGCATCAGGTTGCCCATGGGCATGTGGCTGTAGGCCATGAAGGAGCTGTGCATGATGTATCGCGCGACTGTTGCCAGTGCGTTGATTGCAATGACCAGCACAAACCCAAAGATCAGCGAACGGACTGTGACCCCTTTGTTCGCAGGATCTGGCGAATCTGCGATTGGATATGTTCGTTCTGCGCTCAATTTTTAATTCTTACCTCTTGCCGATTCTGAATATCCCTTCCCGAACAGCGGTCTGGGCGGTGTTGAGGTCTTTTACGGTCATGATTAACCGATACCGTCCGGTTTCAATGCGGCCGATGTCCAGTTCGACGTAGTCGGCAGTCCAGAGGTCGCGCCCCGTTTGTTCGTATTGTACGGTGATCAGTTCCCCATCTCTTCGCCGTATTCTGGGTTGCGAGGCGAGTTCGCGTCCTTTTTCCGGTGCTACGGCAAAGGCGACCTGGTAGTGCGTTTGCCCGAAGGTGTCTTGCGTCAGGTTGTAAATTTCAAAATAGACGAAGATGGGGGTACCGAGAAAAAAGGTGCGAGATGGCGATGTTGTGATGCGCCATTTGTTGCGCGCAGTCGTGGTGTCGCTTTGGCTTTCGTTTGAGGAAGCCGGTTGTTCAATATGCTGTGCGATCTGTAGATCGCTGAGCATTAAACTGTCACCTGAAAAATCGTGCAGGCGCACTTTTTCCCGATAATTGCCCAGGCGATTGGTGTTGACGCGCCACATTTGTACGGCGAGGTCGTATTCACCGGGAGATAGAGGGATGTCGATGCGGTCTCTGGCGATCAGGCTTTTTCCCCGGAGTCCAGGGGGTATGGGAATGCCTACGTCTTCCCGCAGGCGTTTTGCTTCGCGGTTCTGGTCATCTACGAGGGCGATGCGCCGCTCGATTACGACTGTGGTATCCGGGTCGCTGGACATTGCCACTTCATCTATTGGGAGGCCGATGTTGATTTGCAGGTCTGTTTTGCCATTTTTTCCGCGGAATGACAGGGCCTCGTAGTAGAAGTTGAGGGGATCGAGGTCGGATGTGTCGTAGCGTTCGGGTTTTTTTGCCGCTGCTGCTGCGACTTGCGATGCAGGCGAGAAGTCGTTCATCATTCGGAGGAATCTGAGTGGCGACCCGCGAGAAGCGACGTCATAAACATCTTCTCTGTCGATGGTCGGTACGGGGGCATAGCCGAAGATATTCGAGTGCATTTCGTCGGTGAATACGACTTCTATGCCGTGGTTGATGTCGGGATAGATCCACACTTCCCAGGGTACGCTGGAGAAATCGTTCCCGGCTGTTACGGGTTTCCATCCGCGCAAGCCGAGGGTGCCGTCGTCTTCTTCGAGGGGGAGGTTGCTTTCGACATTTCGAAGCGCAATGCGGATGGGAAATACAGGTCCGGTGTAGGTTACGGTTGTGCCGGGACGGCCGTAGAGTTGAAATGCCAGTTTTTCCTGAATGCGTTGCGCGGGGATCGGTACGCTGGCATTGGGTTCTCGCCAGGTTGAGCGGTAATCCGGCTCTCCGTATCGGATATAGATTTCGCCCCGCTGGTCAAAGGGATATTTGTAGCGCCCGAAGAAGGTTCGCGCATGCCAGACGCGGCGGTAGTGTTCCGCGCGTCTCTGGCTTCCTCCGGTTGTGCCGAAGGGGTCTTTGCGGATCCAGAAGGCGTTCAGAAAGGCGTCTATATCTTCGTCCGAAATCGCGCGATATGATGCGATTTCTTCTGGCGTGGCGATCAGGGAAATGTCTTCATAGATTGCTCTTTCCCGTGCCGATAGGGTTTCGAGGTATTTTTGAAATACGGATAGGGCGTCTTCATAGCGCCGCGAGGCCAGAAGTACTTGCGCCAAGAGCGGGAGTCTTCGCGCATCGGCCATGCGCGAAGCGATCTCGGTTACGACGTTGTAGCGTTTTTCGGTCAAAAATTCAAGGGCAAATTCAAGTGCGGGCGTTTCATCCTGTGCGCCGTGGGACAGGTAGGTGTTGTAGTGGGATAGTGCCTGGGGGATATCGCCTTTTTTGCGATAAAGACGCGCCAGCAGCAGGTGGGCGGGACCATAGCGGGGGTTGATTTGCAGTGCTTTGTTGGCCGCTTGCAGGGCGTCTTTTTCTTTTCCTCGCGCCAGATGGGTTCTGCCGAGGACTTCGTGGCTTTCAGCGCGGTTGGAGTCGGCCTGTATCGCCTGTTTGAGGTGGGAGGTCGCGCGTTTGAGTTTGTTGCGATATTCCAGTAAAACGCGTCCCAATCCGAGGTGGGTGTCTGCCTGATACGGGTCGTTTTTCAGCGATCGCTCAAATGCGGCTTCGGCGCTGTCGGGCAGTTGTAGCCGGAGATAGAGGTGGCCGATACGGGCGAGTAACAGTGTGGAGTCCGCAGAACTGGGTACTGCTTCTTTTAGTGTTGTGAGTGCTTCTCTGATCAGGGTTTTTCGCCCGAGCGCCTGGGCTTTGAGATAAATGGCGTCCAGGTCTGTGTCTTCGGCGGAGGCATGACCGAGAAAGCAGAAAAGCAGAATGAAGTGTACCCAATAGCGAATATTCATAATTGTCTCACTGTACGACAAAAAGGGCATTTTTGGAGGCGGTTTGTTCGCCGTTCAAATCGATTATCACGACTTCCAGCGCGTAGCGTCCCGGTTCTCGGTCGCCCAATTCCAATTCGGTATAGACGGTTTCCAGGTCCATTGTTCCGACCTGTTCATATCCCATTAACACTTTTTCTCGTTTGCCGCCAAGCGTTCTCACCATGCGAGATACGACACCGCCCACGCCTTTGCCTTTTGGCGCGATTGTGTATTCCACCTGGTATTTTGTCTGACCAAATTCATCGCGTTTTAGATTGTAGATTTCGTAATAGACAAAAATGCTCTGTCCCTTCGGGTAGGTTCGCGTGGGCATGGGGATTACGTGTAATTCGCCTTTGCGAAATTTGTCCTGAGGTCCGCCTTCTGCAATGCGCCATGCGAGTTCCAGGTCGCTTACTTTCATTGAGCGGGTCTGATATTTCTCCAGTTCGATTATTTGGCGATAACGCCCCTGCCGTCCGGACAGGCGGTCCATCAGATGTACTTCCAGCTTGTAATATCCCGGCGGGGCGTCCAGGCGCACGACGTCGGGTACAAACGCACCCTGTATGCCGGTTTGATCGCCTTCATTGCGAAAGCGCACATCGCCTGTGCGCCGATATACGTCTCCGGTTTGTTCGTTCAAGAGGGATACGGTTCGCTCCACGACCAGTTCGGTGGTATTGTTTTCGGCAAAATACCGCCCCAGTGTCCGCGGGATCCCGGTATAGACTTCCAGCGCGCTCGCGTCATTTTGGAGACTCTGAAAATCCGCGAGGTCGTAATAAAATTCCAGGGGGCGGGTGTTTTCCGGGGTTGCGTAATAATCCGGGGTTACCCGAGCGGCAAATTCGGTGACCCTGCGGGGATTGTATCGGTTCAGCAGGGCAAGTGTGCGGATGGGGATGTTGGGATCCAGGGGCGCGGGCGCATAGTCGAAATTGCCGTTCATTGCTTCGTCGGTGAAGGTTATTTCGATGCCCCCGTTCACATCGGTATAAATCCAGGTTTCCCACCGCACCATAGAGGCGTCTTCTGGAACGGAGACCGCGTTGAAATCCGGCTGGAGATCAAAAAATCCACTCCCCATGTTACCGGCGTTGACGACTGTATTCGCCAGCCGTTCGTAAGTGCTGATGTCCTCTCCGGTCTGGTCATCGCCTGTTGCCTGTGCCGAACGCACGGTGCGCTGTTCTTCGCCTCCTGACTCGAGTCCCTGTCGCTCCCGTTCCTGTGACTGTTCGATAGCCTGCTGCATGGATGCGTCCTCGCGTTGCACCCTGAGTGGGGTTGCGCCACTTAGTCTGGTTTGAAGTCCTCGCACGGGATATACCGGCCCAAAGTAGGTTTGTTGCGCGGCTTCGCCACCAAATAGCGTTTGGGCCACGCGCTCTTTTACCCGCTGTACGGATAGGCTTTGTTGCAGGTTTAACATGTTGGATCGCGACCGATAGTCAGGCTCTCCGAAGCGGATATAGACCTCGCCGCGCCGGTCAAAGGGCTTTTTTTTCTCTGAGAAATTTGTCAGGGCATACCACACCCGTCTGTAGTGTTCGAGTTTGCGTTCGTTGGGTGCCGTGATCAGATTTGGATCTTTTAGTGCCCAGAACTGCCGCAAAAATGAGGAACGCGCCACGTCTGTGTCAAGGCTGTTGTATTCTTCGAGTTCTTCGGTGGATGCGAGGAATTGGATGTCTTCGTATAGTGCGCGGTGTTGCTGGTCCAGGTGCGTCACATAGCGGGAAAAATAGGTTTGTGCCCAGTTCGGGCGTTTCTGTTCAAGACACGCCTGCGCCAGGATGGGCAGAGATGCGATTTCTTCGGGGTACTCGCGGATGTGATCTTCCAGTAACTGTACGATGCGGCCGAAGTTTTTACTTCGCAAATAGGCTTTCGAAAGCAGTTCTCTGCCTTCCGGGTCCTCGGGCGCGAGTGTTATGTAGCGGGCATAGGCCATGGCCGCCTGTTCATGGTCTTCTTCCTGTTCTTCCCACCATTTGCCCAGCAGTTTGTAGGTCGGCGCGTAGGTTGGGTCCATTGCGATGACGTGGTCGAGGTCGCGTTTGGTGTCGTATTCTTTGAGTTTATATCGCGTCAGCGCCATGTTAAAGCGGGCATCGCGGTGGGTATTGTATAGCTGCGATAGCCGTTCATCTGGAGACCACTGCAAGGCTTTTCTGAAGTAGCGGATAGCATTGTACATGCCTTTGGGGCGATTTTGGAAGACGAGTCCCAGTCCGTTGTACGCCTCGGACAGGCGGTGGTCGAGGTCAATGGCGCGCTCAAAAGCGTTTCGCGCGCGGTCGTAATCCTCTATTTCTAAATAGGCATAGCCGAGGAGGCAATGGCCCAGTTCCATCTCGGGTGCGACATGGGTGAGTGCGGTTAGTATGGGCACGGCGAGGGTGTCGTTTTGCGATAGGAGGGTTTTGCCCATTATCAGGAGTGAATCTATCTGTGTTTGTGCAATGGGACGGTCCTGTACGCGGTAATTTTCGGTGTGTCGAACCAGTTCTACGAGGCGACCGGGGTAGAAATAGCTCACGACAATGGCTTCACCTGTAGCGGCATTGGGTCTGTAAAAATAGCTGACGGGCCGGGTTTGGTCCCGATCTACGGGGGCGCGGAACAGGCGGGCGATGGTCCCGGGATCTGCCCGGGATTCCGCAATAGCCCATTTTTGAAGCGCGGACAGCTGATCGGGCATTTCTCCGCGGTGATCGCGGCGGTATGCGGTCAATAGTCTGGCGATTGCGGTGAGGTGGTCGCGGCAAACCCAGCGCGATCCGTTTTTCCGAATTTCCTGGGCGGCGGTTTGAAATGTCTGGACGTAATCCCGCATTGGTGATTCGGATAGACCGTTTTTAGCGGATTGTCTGGCCAATGATTCAAAATGGCGTGCCGCCTGTGTGTAATAAGCTGCAGCTTGTTTGAAGTCCCAGTGCGAGAGGCTCAGTTGCGCCAGGCGCACGGCGTTGAAGCCCGATATGAGGTCGGGCAGGGCTTTTTCACCGAAAGCTGGCGCGTCAGGTTTTAATCCTTTTATCGCTTTTTCAGTGGTCCAGATGATGGATTCCAGGTCCGGATTATCTATCAGGAGGATATCGCGTGCCGGCGATTTCAGTTCCCAGTATCGGGATGGGGCAAGAGAGATGGTGTGTCCCCTGTGCAAGATGTCGCCGGGTGCGGGCAATAATAGGGGGATGGATTGGTAGATAATGGTTCCGGTTTCTGTTCTGCCCAATTGACCAGGTCGCCCGGGAAAAATGCCGAGACACTGTTCCCGTTCCGCACCATTTGTCCACAGTTCCGTCAGTGTGATGCCGCCCATTTCTCGAGAGTAGGTCCACACATGACTGGTCTCTCCGGTGCGGAGGATTAAACCCTCCTGAGCGTCTGCGGTGTTCCAGAGCGCGATAGCTATGAGCAATGCGTATCTGGCTATTGGTGAAGTGAACACGGTATGTCTCCTGAAAGGATACACCGTTCAATGCAGCTTGCGAAAAGCAGTCCAGCAAACGCGCAATAGCAAAAAGCCGTGCCGAAAGCGGTGGATCTGCGTTTTTCCGTACACCCGATCCCGATAGCGCACGGGTACTTCTACTATTTTGCGAACGAGTTTGGACGCGCCGAGGAGGAGATCAAAGTCGCCAAAGGGATCGAAGTCACATACGTCTCGACGCGCTCTGGTCAATTTTTTGTAGTCCGAGGCAAACAGGACTTTGGTGCCGCACAGGGTGTCCAGAATGCGTTGCCCCAGGAGGCAACTCAATACCCAGCCGAAAAATCGGTTGCCCAGAAGGTTCAGAAATCGCATGGCCTGTTGTTCCATGGGATATACGAGGCGGGATCCCACTGCGAGGTCGGCGCGGCCGGATACGAGGGCGTCGAAGAATTTGGGCAGTTCCTCTGGGGCGACGGTCAGGTCGCCGTCCAGGATTATCAATATATCGCCTCTGGCTGCGTCAAATCCCTGTCGTACGGCGTCCCCTTTGCCCGTTCCGGTTTGCCGGATCAGGCGGATGTCTGTTCCGCTATATGCCGCCATGCATCGCTCGACTTCTTCGGCAGTGCCGTCTGTTGAATGTCCCACGACAAAGATTAGTTCTGTATGCGCTCCCATCGCAGGTGTGCGCGCAATTGCCGCTTCCACTGTGCCGCGCTCGTTTTTGCAGGGTATTATGACCGAGCAAGTGACTGCGGATGCTTCCCGTGCGGGAAAGACGGGGCGGGCGACGAGTGTTTGTATGAGACACAGGCGTCTCAATCCCGGTACTCTTGCCAAAAGGCGATTGGCAAGCCACGCGAGAAGGGGTACGCGGCGGGGCAAAAACAGACGGGTTTCCCGTCGAATTTCTTCAAAGCCCGATAGATAAAGTAAATTCTGAATGTCCCGGTGTGTCAACCAGTTTTGCACGGGTTCGGGCATTTTTAGGCGAAATATTTCTCCGGTTTTTAGCACGGGTTTCCACAGGGGATTGTAGTGCGTGATCAGGACGCGGGAGCCGGGCAGTACGACTTTCCACAGTTCGCTGAATACGCGCTGGATGTCCGGCAGAAAACCCAGCAGGTCCGATAAGATGATCCATTCGAATCGCTCCCCTTCGGGCAAGTTTTCGGCGCGTCCTGCGCGAAATCTCAGGTCGGGGTATTTTTTGCGCGCGCGTTTTATCATTGCTTCGCTGAAGTCAATGCCGAGTCCCCGTCCCGGTTTCAGGCCCGCGAGCAGGTCGCCGGTGCCGCATCCTATGACCAGGACAGACGATCCTTCGGGCACAGCGCAGCGGCAAAATCGCAAGACTTCTTCGTGATAGGTGCGATTGCGCCTGCGCCAACGATCCCGGTTTTCGGCAGCTTCGTCGAAGAACTTCCGTATGGCACGACTATCGGGCAAGGGGTTTTTCATTGAGCATTTCCAATTCACGGCGTGCCAGTTGCGCGACTTGCGGGTCTCCCCGCCAGAGTTCTATAAAGCGCGTGTACGCCTGTATGGCTGCGATTTTTTCGCCGTTGTCCCGATGGGCTTTTCCCAGGTTGAAATACGCTTCAGCCCAATCTGGGCGCAATGCGATGGCGCGGGCATAAGCTGTTGTTGCCTGTGCGGGCTGGGCCAATTTTTCGCGGACCACGCCCAGGTTGTAGAAGATTTCTGCGCTGGTTGGGTTGAGAACCGCGGCTCGTTCAAAGGCCGAATGCGCGTCGGTTATTTGCCCGGCCTGCATTGCTGCGAGTCCTTTGTTCATATAGGCTTCGACGTAATGCGGTTCTATTTCCACTGCTTTTTGATACGCGGCTGTTGCGTTTTTAAAACGGGCTGTTGCGGCATAGAGATTTCCCAGGTTGTTATAGGTGAGGGCATTTTCTCGCACTGATAGGGCATTTCTGTAAGCTGTTTCCGCTTCGGACATTCTGCCGCGTTCGGATAGGGCGTCGCCCAGAGCGTGTTGCATTTTCGCGCTTTTGGGGTATGCTGTTGCTGCACTCTGATAAAGTGTTAAGTCGTCTCGCCAGTCCGCGTTTCGGACAATTGTTCGGGCACTATAGGCCATGAGGATGAGGGCGGCGAGGGCAATGGCGACTGTTTTGCGGTGTTTTTCAAGGTGTTCAAATCCCAGGCCACACAGCGTGAATAAACCGAGAACTGGGATGTATAAAAATCGCTCCTGAAAAATGGCGTTGATGAGGACGAGTGTTTGTGATACGGCTGAATAGGGTACAAAGAATAATGATAGAGCAAAAAATACGCAGGGCCAGTGCTTGTAAAAAGCACCTGCCCACAATAATAGTCCCGCGATGCCGAGGAGTATGCCCGCTATTGCTTCGGGTGTGAGTATAGAGGTGATGACGGGTATGGCATTATAAGAGTAATCTACGGATAATTTGATGGGAAACAAAATGAGAATGCAGTATTTCCAAAAGAGTCCGGCGGCTGTCAGGAGTCTGTGGTCGAGGGGCTGGTCTATGAGTGGGTTGTTGAGAGCGAGTATATTTTCGGCTGAGAATCCCAGGCCCGCAGCGACTTTTCGCATGGTTAGATAGAGGACAAAAATCCCGATGAAGCCAGCCCAGCGCGCGCTGCGTTGCCACAGGAGATTGCGTATCCCATTCCCGCGGGACAGGGTCAAATCGACGGCGATGATCAGGCCAAGTACGGTTATCGCGCTTTCTTTGGAGAGCAAGGCGAGAAAGAATCCCACGAGGGCCAATCCGTAGTACTTTTCCGCGCTCCGGTTGTGCCAGAGGATGTACAGGAGCAGGGCTGATAGAGAAAACAGGCCTGTCAATAGATCTGCGCGCCCAAATGTTATGCCAGCGACGACTTCGGCATGGATGGGATGTACGGCAAATAACAATGCGGATAGGATTGCGCCCCGTTTTAGTCCCAGACTCAGGCAGAGGAGATAGGCGAGGAGGCTGTTGACCCCATGCAGGATTGTATTGGTCAGGTGAAATCGAAAGGGCCAAATCCCTCCCAGACCATCCAGCATAAAAGACAGGACTGTGAGGGGGCGATATTGCCCGTTGACGTTGGCTTCACCCTCGTATCCGGCCCAGTAATGCGTGGTTAAAATGCCCCACACATCGGCTTCGCGAAGCAATCGGTTGCGTTCGATCAGAAAGTGATCGTCATAGACCAATCCGTTGCCGAGACTGTTTGCGAATACCAGAAAGGCAGCCAATCCCACCGCGACGAGAGGCCAGGTTTTCTCGCGTTGATTTGTAGGCATTTTTTGCACAGAATACAAAGGGCGATTGCCAGGGTGCAACCCCGGCAGTCGCCCTAAAGATGTACAAACTGTAGAAATCGCAGAAACTGCGATAGCCGTTCATTAGAACGTGCCACCTATTGATATGCGTAGCGGCGAGTCGAATAGTGCCACGCCGTCAATATCCTTCAGCAGCGAATAGGACACATCTACCACGAAGGTACGCCCACCCACTGTCTGCTTGACGCCAGCGCCAAAGGCAAAGGACTCGAGGTCGTAATTCCACTTATAGCCCGCGCGCACAGCTACCATGTTCTGGACCCAGAGTTCGGCTCCAAAGTGATAGCGTTGCTCGAAATCTACGGGGAATACGCTCTCGGCTGCCAGCGTCAAATAGGTCGGATCGCCTTTTTCGCCATAGACTTCGGCGGCCAGGCCCATGTTGTAAGTCAGGGGCATCAGGTAGGAGAATGCCTCTTCCCTGGATTTCTGGTCTGGGCCGAAGTTCTTGAACGACATGGCCACGCGCAGGCTTCTAAACCCGGTATAGAAATGGCTGCCCAGGTCTATGGTAAATGTACTGGTCCTTTGCGTGTAGAGCTTTTCCTGCACATAGTTGGCTTTGGCGCTGAACGAGAATTTATCTGTGAATTTTATGGCGTAGAGCAAGCCCACCGCCATGTAGTTCACATCGACAAATTGACCCGTTCCACTCGGCTGGAAGATGGTGGTTTCTTCGATGGGTTCGACCTGCTGTGTAATCAGGCTGATACCCAGAACTTCACCCCGAGACGAGTGGGTGTTGAAGACGGCTGCCGCCGAATACAGTTCTGTGCCTGCCAGCCATTTGGTGTAATTGGCCTGATAGGCGAACCTTTCCACATGGGTCAGCCCGGCGCCGTTCCAGAAGATGGCGTTGATATCATCGGCAATTGCCGTGTATGAATCACCCATCCCCACGGCACGAGCACCCTGTCCAATTTTCAAAAACTGCATGCCTGCGATGTTGACTTTCTTGACCCCTTCGATCGCGGTTACGCCTTCATATTCAAGCCCCAGAGCGGGACTGGCGATCAGCAGCAGGCTCAGGAACGCTGTAAGTATGAGATTTTTCTGTTTCACAATGAATACCTCCTTCGGCTACTTAATCACCACAAAAGTACCGCGCTGGATCTTGTTTTCGCTGCCCGGGGTTTCGGATACGACGACGAAGTAGTACAGTCCGGTCTGGATTTCGCCAGCCAGATTGTACGTCACCTGCCGAAACGAGGCTTCGCCCCGGTCTGGATTATCGTGCGTGACGGTATAGACCCTGTCGCCAGAAGCCGAAAAGATGTGGATTTTGCACTTTTGGGGAATCCCCACAAAGCGCAGATTTCGGCTTCTGGGATATTGGTGCTTGCCATCCACGAAATAGGGATTTGGCACCACCGTTACTTTTCGGTCGAGCTGATCGGTTTCGGTAGTGGTCGGCTGGAAGGGCCGTCTGTCATCGGCGTCGTAGGTGCGCGCAGTGGCAGGTCCCCAACCGCTCTCGTACCCACCCGTAGCATTGGCGCGCGCCCTGCCTGTCGGCAAATCCGCGATTGTCATTCCGCTGCCCATCCAGTCGCTATATCCGCTGTTGTAGGGTCGCACCGAGTAGTGATATGCAAACCCGGCGGCCGTATCCAGATCTTCATAGGTGTACTTGCCGCCAGCGAGCGACCACTGGCCGTTGAGGCTGGAACCGCTTTGCCCTTTTAGTACGGTGTCGTGCAATTTCCAGGGACCCCATCCGAACCAGGTGGAGCGATAGACGCGGTAGCCCGCGATGTCCTGTTGTCCGGTGTAGGGATTGACCGCGCGGTCGGCATCGTCGATCCACGAAATCTGTTGGCGGGCAAATCCGCTGGAAGTCAGGTCATCGGCGGCGATAAATGCGTTCGTCGGTGCCGGTGGATGGTGGAAATTGGAATCGTAAATAAAGTGCGCGAGTTGCAAATTCTCAAATGCCGCTTGCTCGCCCAGGGTTTTGAATTCCTGGATCTTTGTTTCTACCGGCACATCCGAACGGTCCCAGGTCAGTATATCCTGGTTCTTTATCTGAGCCGGGTGACCGGCGACATAAGCCATCACGATCTTGGCACTTTCGCCTGCCTGAAGCGTGTACGGACCATAGACTTGCGAGAAAATGTAAAATTTTCGGTCATCTACATTGTTCTCGTTCGGGTTGTCTTTGGTTCCCCCTTTTAGCATCTCACCATACATCTGGGATTCGGTGTCTTTTTCCGTATAGGGATCGTCAAAGTCGTCTTTGGACCGCGCCTGCCACCACTGCGCCGAGAAGGGCTGGTCGCCCTGTGGCTGGACGTATTTGCCCATGTCCCGGGTGTTAAAGGCGTGTAGCCCCGGTGCATCGGTAAACGCGATGGGTGCCATCACGATGTGTTGCGGTGCGCGAAGCTGGCCTTCGGTTGCATCAACCGCATCCGAATCGGTATGGCCCAGTCGTTTGAAATACGGGTCGCCCGTGTCGTCGTATGGCGACAATGGGTTGTCGGAATCGCGGAAAATGCTGGCTTTATACCCGGGGTCAAACGCACCCGCGTAGTTGCTCGCATCGGAATAAAAATAAATATCATCCACACCGCGACCACCCGACGTCACATAACCATCCCAGCCAAATGCTTGCATAACGCCCATTGCTGCGGACACCCAAGAGTTTACAAACGAAAAATAGATATCGTACTGCGTGGCTGTGCCGCCGGGATTGTCTTCCTGCCCATCCCCGTCGAAATCACCCGTGTTGGTGAATGTCAAATCTACGAGATAAAAATCGTCAAAGTCCGGGTGGCTCCAATTATAGACCCGCCGCGTTACCTGAATACCCTGTTTGATGTGTACCCAGCGGGTGATGATGGTTTCTTCGGGGAGCGACAGATCGACGATATAGCCACTCAGATTGTAGTTTCCAATGACCAGGGGACTGGTTTTGGAGGGATCTAACTCGGTCCCGTAATAGCTTCCGAAATCTGCCTGTGTTACACCGGGCCAGTAATTGGACAGCCACGGTTCTGATCCACCGCCGCTCCAGCCGCCCGAAGTGGCAAGTACGTTTGAGGCATCTCCGAGTGTCCGCAGTGGGTTGGGGACGCCCCAGTGTTCTTCTTCGTTGCCTTTGGGATCATAGGGCAATGGACGAATAAAATCCCTGATCCACGGCGAAGGTCGTGGCCCGGTCAAACTGATTTGTCCGTCGGATGTCAAAATCCACAAACCATCGCCCATTGAGGTTTTGTAGTCGTTATAGACTTGGGATTTTGGTCCGCTTGTGAATTGGGACAACACCTGTCCGAAGGAACCCGGTCCCACGCCATTGTGGGGATAGGCATTTCGGTCGCCGCCGCGGTTAATTTCGGGGCTGCCTCCCTGGATGCCCATGTTGTTCCAGGAATTGGAGATCAATGCCCTGGTGTTTTCCCTGAAAGGGATTATGTTCGGGTCGAATTGCGCTGTGGCATCGGTAGCTATAATAGCTCCCACCGCGGCGCATATTGCGACCCATCCTGTAAAAATTTTAAATCGCGTCATATTGTTCCTCGCCCTCCTTCAATGGGTTTCGGAAAGGGTATGCGAGTGGGTCTTGTAGCCCACTCGCACAACCCGCTACCAGTTAAATCGCACGCCTACCTGGGTCAACCTGGGTGTGTGCGCGTAAGTGCGATCGCGCACGTCTCCGTATTGCAGGTAGGTGCTGTCGGTTGGTCGGGGTCCGTCAACCCCGTAGTAGGTATAGTCATTCCTGTTGGTCGGGCTTGTTCGGTCTTTCTGGTTGAACATATTGCGTATATCCAGGAAGAGCGAAGCTTGAACTCTGGACGTCATGGCAAAGGTCCTTTCCAATGCCAGGTCTGTGCGAGAGTCCATAGCCAGTTCGCGGTAGGGCCGCACGCCACCTTCTGGCGGGGCATAGCGGAACAATCCTCCCGTTTCAACCCGCGTGACCAGGTTGATGCGCATGTTGCGCAATACTCTGCTGACGATGGCTCCGCCCCGTTCGTAATCGGCCGGGAAGGAAGCCAGCATTGAGGCGGTTCCAAATTGCCTTCGATCTCCCCCGCGCGGTTTCAGGAATAGCTGGGTATAACCGCCGGTGAGCAGGTAAATGCCCTTGCCTTTGGTCGGTCCCTCGAGGGGGCGCAGGCCATCCCATTCGCCCGTGCCCAGGGTCTTGCCATAAGCCTGATTCACAGTAGCGGCCTCGTATCGATTGTTGGCCTGCCCAGCAATCAGGTCGATGTCTTCCTGCGACATCAGTCTGGGCACTTCGCTGCCCGAGGAGTGGGGATCCCATTCTACCCACAAATCGGGAACCGGTACGCCGAATTCGGGATGCGTATAGGCGATGTTGACGGCAGCTTTTCTGACACCTTCCTCATCCATGTAGATGTTGCGTATCACGTTGCCGCGCTTGCCCGTGGTAAATGACGCCCACTGGTAGTTGTAGGACAAATTGAACGAGAAGTTGTGGCTGAACCGCTTGCGCAATGCGAGTTCCACGCCCCGCGTATCCCCATAAGCACCGTTGTCCAGGGTGCGGGAATAGCGAACGCGACTGATGAACGGTCCCTGCCAGGTTTCGTTGGGATAGTGGGTGAATTGCTCGACCTCAGAGCGATAATAAGCCGTTAGTGCGATGGTATAGTCCGAGACAAAGTTCCAGTCTGCACCCACTTCAAATGCGGTGGTTTTGGCGGGGCGCAACAGGTGCGTGCCATTTCGACCGCTATAAGTGGTTTCGAGGTTGTTGTAGCGCTCTGTGTCGTCGATGCGGCCGTTGCCGTTGACATCTCTGTCTTCGGCTTTGCCCGCTACCCAGAAGTCTTCGCCAAAGTAGAACCACAGGTCGGCCCATTGCAGGTAAACACCCGACGAGAACCGGAACTGCGCCCGTTCGGTGATGGGATGCGAAATCCCGATTCGGGGGCTAAATACCACGTGCCAGGGGGCTTGTGTTGACCAGATCGATCCTTCATTATAGGCGTAATCTCGCGCCAGATTGGGTCTGCGGAACATTTCGGAACCGCGGGCACTACCGTGCGTTATTCTGCGAGCATTGGGATTGAAAGCATCCATGCGCAATCCCAGGTTCACGATCATGCCCTCAAATTCCATCTTGTCCTGCACATAGGTATTGATGGAATACGGCTTGACGCCGTCGTCTCCGAACCGACCCTCATTTGCCACAAACATCAGATGTCGATCCGCAGGGGTGGCATTGGCGATGATCATCATCATGATGTCCCGGCGCATAAATTCGATACCGCCCTTGAGCAGGTGGCCCTTTGTTACCTGAGAAGTCAAATCGACCTTCAGGCCCAGGCGGTTGCGGTCGGCCACTTTCCAGCGGGCGGCTGTTCGCCCGGTGTTAAACCAGTTGGCTTCGCCCCTGTTGTTGACCGATGTTGCGTGATATACGCCGCTGGTATCTGTTAATGAGCGGCTGCGCGACACGCGCACTTCGTAAAATGTTTTGGGCGAGAGTGTGTGGGTCACGACCAGATATTGCATCTCTTCGCGTTCCATGCGTTTTCCAGCCCCCGACCAATCTGGCGGCAAAAACAGATCTCTACCGCCGTTGCCCAGCCCCCGATGCAAGCCCGGAAGCGAATCTGCCGTGCGGATATAGGGATCGGCCACGCCGTCTGACCAGTATTCATATCCCTGGTAAAGCCCGCCCAGTTTGAGTTTCAGATTTGGGCTTGGCCTGAAGGTGAAACTACCGGAAAGCGTCAGGTTGTCTGGACCCGTGGGGATAAATCTGTTGAGGTCGTTGTAAAATCCCGTCTGCTTGGATCCCGGATAGCGATTGGCTAAACGGCCGTGTTTTGCCGTGGCGACAAAGGAGACATTGGTGCCAATGGGACCCGAGAGATTTGCCTCTACATCCCAACCGCTGACCTCTGTGTAGTCCTCTCGAATATGCAGGGGTTCGCCAGCCAATTCTGTCAGTGTCTGGTTGTCCAAACCCAGATCGGGACGCCGTTCCGTCAGCCAGTTGGGATTGTCCCACTGCATTTTGTCCTGATGTTGGGGAGCGTCATAGACATTCATGCCCCAGTGCTTTTGCCCGGCAGGCTCATAGCGAAATTCGCCCCAGCCATTGTACTGATTGCCACCGTCTTTTGTCACGATTTGTACCACACCGGCCTGTGCATTGCCAAACTCGGCGGGTGTTACACCGGTGAGCACTGACAATTCCTGGATCGCTCCGCGGTTCACGGTTCGGAATTGTCCGCCAGCACCGCGGCCATCGTTGTAGTTTATCCGTATGCCATCGACCATATAAGCCACGTCGCTGCCCCATACAACATCGCTGTAACCGGATCCGGGGCCGCCGACTCGGCTGCCGCGCAAGCGGTTGCTACCATCTACTGCCACGCCGGGCTGCAATTGCAAAAGCTCGGATGTGTTGCGCACGATGCTCAAAAGGCGTTCGGTTTCTTCGACGGTTACGGTGTATTTACTCGTGGTTTTGTCCGGTTCCACGAGTGGACGATCGGCAACGACGATCAGTTCGCCGAGTTCTACAGCGGCTTCTTTGAGCGAGAAATTCACAGTGACGGTCTGATCGGCGATGATCAGGACGTCTTGTACCAGAACGGTCTCATAACCGACGAGAGAGCCGGTGAGGGTGACGCGCCCCGGGTCTGCCTGGATAATTGCGTAGTATCCATCGGCATCGGTGACAGCGCCGCGCTGAGTGCCTCTGATGACTACGTTGGCACCCGGCAGTGGCTGCCCGTTGGCATCTTTAACGACTCCGTTGATCTTACCCGTGCTGCCCGCCCACAGGTCGCCGGTTCCTGCAAATAGGAAACCGACGGCTATCAAACTGAAAAACAACAGTCTGTGCTTCATAGCACGACCTCCTTAAAGGGTGAATGGTTTAACGCCAGAAATAAAACTTAACCCCGGCACCTATATCGAAAAACATTAACGGACGAGCGCGTTCCAGGTCGTAAAAGAGCATGGGTCTCAATTCGCCCACTACGAAGTTTAAGCGCCCGCGTACATCCAGGCTGATATTGTCGGTGACAAATGCCTCCATGCCCGCACCCGTGGTGAGTGCTATGGTGGTGCGTTTGTCGATTTGCGGATCCATTACGGTATTTAAGTCAATTGGATCGCTGGTTTGAGCCGGCCATACCAGATTGCTATTTTCGGCGTTATAACGGAAAAAACCACCGCCGAGGGCTATGTAATGGCGATAGTCTTTTGCCCGAAATCCGTGTTGCCGATTTTCTTCGCCTACAAAGACGAGCGCGTTTACGGCCACGCTGTTGAAGGTCATTGTCGATGAAGCGTTGGGGCTGGTGTATTCAAGGCCGTCAATCGGATATACAAACGGTTTGGACGCGAGTTTTCCGCTGTCGAATTTGGAATAGTGATATTCCACTTCAACGGTCACGAGGTCGCTGGCCACATAGTTCACGTTTATGCCGTATTTCCCCGCCTGATCGTAGCGGTCCCGCAAATTGGACAGGGGTACGTGGTAATTGGCAAATCCACCAAGACCCCATCCATTCTGCTGGGCAAACAAATCACCCGATGCAAGTACCAGTAATACACTCACCAGGAAAGTAGCTAAGGTGCGTGTCATAAACTCTCCTTTCTACAGCTTAAAACTGCGGTGATGCAATTCTTCTGTTAAACGTTTGACGAGATACTAAATATGTGAACCTGGATTATTCAGTGCATTGGCCTCACCTCATTTCTTTGTTTAGAGGTTTTAATAGTAGGATAAAATAAAACTTAACAATACTTAAAAAAACAACAAGTTATATGCCATGATAGCCCCATTGATATAGACATGTCAAGCCTTTTTTGATGCCATTGTAAATTTTTGTAAAAAAAATCTCAAATCCCGTTTCGCGCTATTGGGATGTCAATTTGTCAAACAGATTTTTTACTTCCCGTTCTTTTTCCGGGGTGCGCGTTCCGATCCATCCTTCGCCGAAATACAAGCACAAACCGACGAGGATTTCGCCTCCGGTATAAATGGCGAAGTTGTCCGTTATTTGTACGAGGATGGCGTAGGTCAACAGTCCGCCTGCGAGAGCCAATATCGCACCCCGCGCTGTGGGTTTTCGAAAGAGCATGCCGAACATGAGCGGTATTGCGATGGGGGATAGGAGTGCCCCAAATACCTGAACAGTTGCGGTGAATACTTTTTCCGCTCCTTTGCTTTCAGTGATGATAATGCCTGTGATGATGATGGCTATTCCAAAGATCAATGTGACGATTTTTCCGATGCGGAAGAGTGTCTGCTGTGTCCATTCGCGCTTGATGTTGCGCTGATAAATATCTTTTGTGAATACGGCGGCAAGCGCGTTGAGGTCGCTGTCGATCATGGACATGGTGGCGGCGAACATGGAACAGATCAATAGGCCGATCAATCCGGGCATTAGTCCGGAGAGCATGTGTTGGGCCATTAATACGTAGGTTTGCTGGGGATCAAAGCCGGGCAGGGGCGCGAGCGTTATGGGATCGAAATATTCGGTGAGTAATAAGGGCGCAGCCCAGGCGGGCAGGAAGATTACGATGGGGTATAGCAGGTAGAGGAATCCCGAGAGGAGCGCGGCTTTTTGGGTGTCTCGCGGGTCGGATACGGATATGAATCGCTGCGCCAATCCCCAGGTGGCACCGTTATAACTGAAGATGACGACGATTAGATAGACAAACCAGAAGTCGGTTCCAATGCCGGCTTCTGCGTTGAAGAATGCGCCGCGTTCGGCGGGCAATTGTTCCCACAGAGGGTTCCATCCGCCGATGTTGTCGAGTACGAGATAGAGTACGATTGAGCTGATGACGAGCTGGACGACAAATTGGATCAGGTCGGTTAATACCGCGGCCCACAGTCCGCCTATGAGGACGTAAGCCACGGTGATTATGCCTGCGACCAGTACGACGGGTAATACGGCCCAGCCCGTGACGGTTTGTACGACGACGGAGATTGCGTAGAGTTTGATGCCGAGGTCTATGAATTTGACGCCGATGCCGGAGAGTGCGACCAGAAAACGCACGGAGTTTCCGTATCGCGTTTCGAGATATTCTACGGGTGTGAGTACTTTGAGGCGAGACCAGCGCGGTGCCCAGACGAGGGAGCCGATCATCATGGCGATAAAACACGATAGGGAGAATAGGGTCCACATGCTGAATCCGGCGGTTGCTGCTCGTCCTGCAAAGCCCACGAAGACGACGGCGCTGTATCCGGAGACGTGATGGGATATGGCTGCCATCCACCAGGGCAGGTTGTGTCCGGCGGCGAAGTACGCGTCTATGTCCTGAGATTTTCGTTTGGCAATCCCGCCGATCCAGGCCATGATCAGGGCGTAGAGGAGGATGACGATGAAGTCTGCGAGTGATAGCATGTTTTACTCCGGCAATCCCGCGATTAGTTCCTTTGATGTCAGAGAATAGTGTCCGAACATTTCCAGGAAGAGTACGGCTCCCCGCGTCTGTCCGAGGCTTTCGTGCGTTTCAAAAGATTCCATTCCCGTGGTGCAGTCCCGCAGGAGGATGATTTCATACCCGCGGCGACCCATTGCGAGGGTTCCGTAGTCTCTCATCAAGATGCAGGCGTTGGTGTTGAAGCCGAGATAGAAGAGGAAGAGTATGCCGCGTTGTTTGCACCAGCGGTGGAGTTCTTCGCCTGTGGAGATGACGGCTTCTTTGCCTTCTACCTGTACCTGGGGATGCATTTCGAGTCTGGCGCGGATTTCAGTGAGTTCTTCTTCGCGCGGTTCTATGGGCCGCGCATAGTGTTCATAAATTCCCGTTTTGCTGCGAAATTCGGCTGGGGGCCAGTTGTTTTTGGATTCGGTGGATGTTTCTCCCTTTTCGATCAGGTTCACCCAGGATGGATGCGCTTCAGCCAGACGCGGCGCTGGCGCGTGAACGATGGGCATTTCAGCTTTTCGACAGGCGTTCAGGAGGGGGACGATGTTGTTGCGTACGATTTCCTCGGATCGAGTTGCGGTGTCTTTCAGGTAGTGATGCGACCAGATATCGACGAGTACGAGTGCGGTTTGCGCGAGTGGGATTTTCCAGTTGAGGTAGGCATAGCTCGTGTTCTTTTCGACCCAGACTACGCCTTTGTCAACGTGCCAGCGGTAGTAGCGGGGGGAGATGGTTATTTTGTTCATCCTTCAAGTCTCCGTAGTTAGTGGTCAGCGGTCAGCGGATCGATGTAGGGGCGGTGCCCCTGTGCCCGCCCGTCAGGTGGTAGGGCGGGGTTCGTCTATTCGTCTGGTTTCTCCGCGGCCAATGGTGTGCGTTCCGTCTTCCCCTGCGATTTTCACTTCTGCATGTTCGGAATTGGAGACGTATAGTGCGCCGTCGGGGATGGCGTCTATCCGCGCATCGCCTTCTATGTTCAGTATTCGGGTCGCGCGGAGAAGGCAGGCAGATTCGCCGCCGATGGGGATGCGGTAGCGTGCGCGGTTTCCATGCGTTTCGAGGATGGCGCCGGGAAAGACTGACAACTGTTCGGTTCTGTTTGCGGTGAAAGTGCATATTTGTTGCGCGGTGCCGAAGTTTGCGGCGGCGAGATATCCTTCGGCTATGAGGCCAACACCGTCTTCTGGTGCGGTCAGAATTTCGAAGGGGGTATCGGGTGTGTCGGCGGCGGTTTGTTCGGGGATTAACAGGGCTGTTAAGCGCCCCGCTTCTTCGCCCGCACGAAGGGGTTTTTCGCCCGATAGTCGGGATAGTGTGAGGTCGTCGGCTATGGCGCGGTAGGGGTTGAAGTAGTGCCGGTTGTGATAGATTGTGTCGCCATTTCCGGTAAAGTGTATGCCCAGGCGGTTGTCTATGTTGAGATAGGTGGGATGGCTCAGGTTGTCGATTATGTCATCGGATTCTGATTCGCCGTGCCAGCCCGCGTACCGGGTTTCGCCGTTGGGGTGATATAGTACGCGTTCGCCGCGGCAGTTGGGGGCCAGGTGTGAGAAGTGTTCGTTGGTGATGCGCAAAAATCCCTGGTTGAGTTCTTCCAGTACGAGGTCTTCCTGGGCGGTGAATTTTTCAAAAGATAGGATGCGGCCGTCTGGCAGGCTGGCAAAGAGTACGTGTTGCCGCAGGGATTCCTGGCAGCGGTCTATTACCAGGGCGGCGGCAAAGCTGTCGTCGTGTTCAGCTACGCGCACGGTTTTGAGGCGGTGGCTGTCGGGGCGGTTTTGTACGATGGGTGTGCCGAGCCAGGTGTCTGAACAGGGGGCGATGGTGTAGATACCTTCCCGCGTGAGGGGCAGGGCCATGATTGAGTTGCGCCAGGCAAATGAGGTTTGTCCGTGCGGGTGTCTGTGGTGTACAAATCCCGCGTGGGGGAAGTGGCGTACGCCCGAGAGACGCGATTCCATTTCTGCGGTGGGTGAGGGCGATGGGCCTGGTCCAAAGAGGCGATGGAGGAGGTACAGGCCAGCGGCGCCCGAGATGGTGACTTCGCGCATGATCATGGGGTCCTGCTGGTCGTGTGCTTTCTGGGCGAGGTCCTGGTCGTACATCCGGCCCCCATTTCCGCGCTGACGTAGTTCGGCATGTTCCAGTCCCAGGTGTTCCAGGGCTGCGGCGTCCGCGTCGTCGAAGAATACGGCGGCAATCGCGTGCGCGGAAATGGTTGCGAATATGTTCAGATAATGCCAGTCCATTCCCTGAACAGCCTGGGCATATCCGCCTCCGTCGGTGAGAGCTTTCAGGTTTTCGTACACGCGCCGTTTGTTCCAGAAGAGTTCTGGGGGTAGTTCGCGTCCCCAGAGTTGATGCAGACAGCCTGCGCTCATCAGGGGGGAGAGGCCGGATGCCGTGTAGCTGGGGTGGACCATGCCGTGGTTTTCCGCGAGGTAATCGGGGAGTGCTGTGAAGATTTTTTCGGTTAGGGTTCGCGCGGTTTCGCCGCCTACGAGGCCGAGGTCTTTGGTGTCTTGCGGCGCGGCGCATGTGGAGAACATCCATCTGCGGGCGGTTGCTTCCCAGGCTGCGGCGTCCGCGTGTTCGGATAGGAAGAGGAAACAAGAGGTGAGCCCGTGAGAGGTCCAGGCGTTTTCTTCCATTTGTGTGTCTGTATAGACGCCGCTTTTGGGTGCCATGTTTCCGAACCGTGCGGCGTAGTCTTCGTGTACGCGGGCGACCATCATATAGGTTTCTCGATCGATCCATTCTCGCAGTAGCAAACAGATGCGCGCCAGGCCAGCGACGGTGCTGCCGCATTGGCTTTCGCGGAAGAAGCCTTTGCCCCGCTCGCCCCATTTGGTGCCGCAGTTTTCCGAGCGGCCCAGTCCTTCTTGTGGACGTACGCAGTCTTCGGGACCAGAGTCGTGTGTGAAACAGAGGTAGCGCACGCTTTTGATCGCCATTTCCCGCAGGGCGTCGCGGGATACGCCCGTGGATGTCTCGTCGTATTCTGGAGACGTACTGGCGTAGGCAAAGGTTTCGGCACAGCTGATGGTTTCGATTCCGTACCAGTGGCATCCGCCGAAGAAATGCCCACAGTTGGGGCGGTCGGGCCAGTCGGCAAAGTACGCGATGCCGGTTGGAATCCACTGTTCGATCATCCGCAGATAACGGCGACTCATTTCGTTTTCCGTGTTGGGAAGGTGTGGATGCTGCAGGTCTGTGGTATCGGTCATGCGTACCATTTTGTTCTCCTTTTAGCTTCAAGTCCATTCATAATCGACGGTTGCACGCACGGTTTCAACTTTGCCATTGGCAATGTGAAGGTGTACGGCGTTTTGTATTTCGCACGGGTCGCCTGTGGAAATATCATAAATAAAGCCTTTTGCGTAATCCTCGCGGGATACAAGGCCGCGGATGAAGGAGGTGTCACCCACTTCTACGCGGACTTTATTTGTTTCTATGGGCGATATGTCGGAGATGGTGTAACAGGCGTCCCGGATTCCGTCGTTTAAGATGCGAAATTGTGTGCCGATGAGGCGTTTGTCCGGGGGGAGGTCGCCTTCTATTTCAATCCAGGCGGGGCCGGTTTCTTCGCGGTGAAAGTCCGTTACGGTGCCGCGGTGAGTTGGGGTGCTGATTCGCAGGGTTCCAGAGTTGGTGTTCACCCGGGTTCCGCCGACTAAAAAGATGGATGTTTGTCCGTTGTCCCGGGATATGATTGCAAACCGTGCCGCGGCTGCGATGTTTTCGCTCAGGTTAAATACGCGGTTTGGATCGTCTGATGATAGTATCCAATCTGTCCGGCCTGTATGGGTTGTTATTCTTATAGCTGCCGCTGTCAGGTCGCGTTCTTCCAGTCCGAGATCAATGCGGGTGGCGTCTGTTATATGAGGTTGGTTCTCGCGGTAAGGTTCTATGATGGAGGCGAAAAGGCTTTGCTCTGAGCCGGTGTTGTGCAGCAGTACGTAGCGGATGCGCCGGGGGTTGCCGGGTTTGTTTTGTGGCGGATCGCCCCAGGCCAGAGCCGCGGTTTCTACGTCGGATAATACGCGGTAGCGGAGGTGCAAGGGGGTGTCGCCGCGTTGGGTTTTCCAGGTATCTACGAGTTGCCAGTCTGCCCACCATCCGGCTGTGGGTTTTGCGGCGCAGTGAACGCCGTAGAGGTAGGCAAAGCCACTGCCGCGGTAGCGTCCATCGGGTGGTCCGTCGTAGTGCGTGCCAAAGGGGATGGTTTCGCCAGCATAAGTTCCTTTTTCTTGTGGGGTGAGGTCGATTCCATGCGTGTTTACGTCGCCTTCTCCGGCGTGGAAGCTCATGACGTGGTCGTTTCCGCCATCCACGCGGAAGAAATCGACGAGATAGGATTCGGTGGGCGATATGTCGATCATTGCGAGGGTGCGCCGATAGTCGCGTGTGTTGGGATAGATTTCGGGGGATGCGATTTCGACGACGCCTATGCCCCGCGAGGTGGCAAAATATTGGCAGTGTCCTATCCAGTTCACTTCTTGCTGTTGCTGGTTCACCATTACGGTGTTGTGCGAGATGGTGTTTGTTGTCCAGCCCGCTCGCTTGGGCCATTTGCTGTCGGCATATTCGGGGTATCCCAGGTCGGGCAATACGTCCATTCCGCGGTAGTACATTCCAAAGTTCAACCGGTCTTTGTGACCGTGTCCACCGTTGCGTCCATAATACAGCCAGGCCGCCCGCTGGTCGGTTCCTTCGCCATGCCGAAATACGGTCAGTCCGTATCCGTTCAGGTTTTCGCTTTTGAGTTCTAATTCGCCGTGTTGTTTTACGATGTCGAGGACGGTTTTCTGGATTGCTTCGGGATCGGCGTCGAAGATGGAGGTGTGCAGGCCTTCTGCGCTGTTTCCGTTGAGTTTGTACGCGAGGCGCGCGAGGTCGGGGTCACCGAGCCGGGCGAAGGCGTTGATGACTGTTTCGAGATCTACGCTTGTCATCCCCTCGCCTCCGGTGTTGCCGGTGTCGCCGATGTGGGGGGTGTAGCGGTCCAGTGCGGTGAGGCGATAGGGTGCGCTGTACATGCGCTTGAGGCGGGGATAGTCGCGGTATAGATCGAAGTCCCGGTATTTGCGACATCGGTCCAGTACCCAGGCACAGCGGGCAAATGCGTTCATCCAGCCGAAGCAATAGCCGGGTGCTGCTTCGTTTCCGACGCCGTCTCGATCCACTTTTCCAATCAGGGTTGCCGGGATGTGTCCCCCACCAGTGCCGCGGGATTCTCCGGGTTCAAAGAGCCAGTCGAGTGCTTCGGGCGTTTCTCGTGGGTCGTCCAGTACTGCTGCGGCAGTGGCCATGGCAGTTTGGGTCATGCCTTCGTTGCCGCGGATACGCCGGTCTCGACATGAGTGTATAAATTCTCGGAGAAGTCCGCGTTCGATGTTTTCGCGGATGTGGGCAATGCTCGTTTTGGGTTGTGTGATCTGCCATTTTTCCGCTTGTGCGGATAGAAATTGGACCAGGTCTTGGTCGTTTTCTATGCCTTCGGAAATCATGTCGCAGGACAGGGATAGGGTTTCTGCCATGCCGTTTTCCCATATACAGCCTTTGATGCGGCCCATGCCCGTGCCGCCGTGGGAGTTGTAGAGGCCCAGATCTGAATAGGGGGTTAAGTCCATGTCGGGATATACGTCTGCAATGCGGTCGAGGATGACGGCGCCTTTATGGGCATAGGCGGTGTTTCCGGTGTAGAGATACGCTTTGCCCAGGGCGAGTGCCGCTGCTGGCAATTCGGTCCAGGTGCAATAATGGCTGTAGTAGGCGATGAACCACCAGCGGTTTCCCAACTCGTCAATCCAGCCCATGCCGTCATCTATTGCATAGTGTGGAGCATGGGCGTTTTCGGCGTTGTATAGCAGGGATTCATCGGCGAGGCTGCGATCGAAGATTCCACCGGGTCCCAGACCGCTTTTGTAAAATGCCTCGAAGTCGTTTTTGGGCCAGATTTCTCCGCACGACGGACATTCGAGTTTATAGGGGCGGTGTAGCGATACTTTCCAGGGGTAGTTGCCGAATGCATAGACGTCTCGACCGCATTCGGGACAGCCGAGGTCGGGGTTGACGTGGATGCCGCGGGGAATGGATTGTCCGGTGATCAGGTCCCAGATTTCTTCGTCGCTTCGCGCCATATAGGGCGCGCATGTTTCAATTGCGGTATCTCGCTCGGCTTTTGCCCAGGCGTAGCGTGCGATGTTTCGCCGGGCATTGTCCATTTCTTCGGGTGTGTACAGTCCCATCGCGATGCTCCTTATGGGGTTTCAAAGGCTTGCACGAAGATCAAGAAGTCGCCAAATCCCACTTTTCCGTCCAGGTCCAGGTCAAAGGGGGCGAATACAGTCGCGTATTCGCCTACGATTTTTCCGTAGGCGTTGGCGAATAGGAGAAAGTCTTCGAAACCTATTTTTCCGTTGCCGTCAAAGTCTGCGCTGCGGGAGGTGCTGGCTTTGAGAAAAAGTCGTCGGATAGTTTTGAAGATTTCGTCGTCGGGCGCTTTGGGCAGGGCGTAGGTTACGACGCCTTCGCAGAAGCCTTGCCGCCTTTGTACCAGTGCCATTTTCACTTTGTCGCGGATGCGCTCGGCTGTGCCGGGTTCGCCGTTCCGTTTTACAAATTGGTATCGGGTTGCCGCTATCATGACGATCAGTGGTATGTGGTACCTGCCCGCACCCTGATAGGCAGGTTCAAAGTTCACGGTCCAGCGTCCTTTAACTGTTTGTTGCCAGTTTTCTTCGGCGACGAGGCCCTCTACAACGGGTTCCTGTATTTCTACGATTACGGGAAAGTTGGATACGCGCTTGCGGTCATATACGCGGATGGTCAGGGTTATATGTGACTTTTGGTTCACCAATGGGGCGAGGTTTAATTCTTCTGTTTGCCAGGCTTTTTCGCCGCCAGCTACGTCTTCTTCCCACGCGATCTGGTCATCTATGAGCAGTTGCTTGAAATGGTAGCCCGCTGTTGGTCCTTCATAGCTGTCTTGTTGCGTCAATCGAAGTGTATAGTGCTCGGCGTTGGGCAGTACGCGAAATTGCCTCTGGAGACTTGCGGCGTCGCCTATTGCCGAGCGGTTGTATGCGGGATAGGAGAATTGCCATCTTGCGGGTGTGTCTCTCCGGTCGTTGAGTAATTGCCATGTCCTTTGTACGGTTTGCGCGGTTTTGGGATAGGCAGCGACTACGCCGTCGATTGCGTTCCTATAGTCCGCGACAAATGCCCGGTCCATTTCGGGGTAATACATCAGGGGCCAGAATTCCATGTCGGGGTTGATGGCCCGCGCTGTTTGGCGCATGGTGGATACATAGGCAGGGGTATATAGGTTGCGGTTGGCCCAGAAGTCGTCGATTACAAATGCTTTTAAGTTGGGATGGGCGAGTGATAATAGCGCGATTTCTTCTGCCCAGCGTATGTAATTTAGACGAAATGGTTCGGAGTATCGCGTGCCGTATATCGGCGGGCTTTCTGTAGGCGGTACGAGATAGACCCAGGTGTCGATGCCCGCGTTTTGCGCTGCGGGCAAAAATAGTTTCAGGTCTTCCCAATCGGTTTCTCTGTGCCAGATGAGAAAGAAGTACGCGTTGACGCGCAGTTCAGTCAAGCGGCGTATGAGTACGGGGATATCTACGCGTCCGTCGCTTCCTCTTATTTCCGCGTTGTAATCGGCGAGTACAGGCGGCGGACTCGCATGCAGGGGTCTCGCGATGAATACCAGTAGTATGCAGATCAGAGATTTCAATTTGTGAGTCATATAGAGATGTTCCAACGATATCAATAAAGCCGTCATCGCGGCATGGTTTTAGCCGCGATCCAGAAGGTTTGCCCGTTATTGTATTAAATTTTTGTGGCTTATCGCCGCTCTGTGTGACTATATTAGCGTTGTTTAATCGCAAAATTACATGACAAATTTTTAAATACAAGAAAATTTGGGGTTGCTTCAAAAGCCCATTCCTCGAAAACACTATGGCCCTTCCCGAATCCCTGTCTCCCACATCTGAAGATGCCCAAAGAAGAGCGGCGCGCATTACGCCTCGCAGTGTCGCGTTGGGGCTTCTGATTTCATGTTTGGCCAGTGCATGGGTGACGTATTCTCGCACGGCTGCAAATACTTCTGCGGTTAATATTACCCATCTTCCCGTTTCTATTTTTGCGATTTTTCTGTGCGTTTTTATTGTCAATACGCTTCTGAAGATTCGGTTCGACAAACAGGGTCTGGCTTCTCGAGAATTGGCTGTTATTTTTGCGATGGGCCTGATTGGTGCGATTATTCCCGCGCGCGGGTTGACCGGTGTCTGGCTGGGGCTGATGGCCGCGCCTTATTATCTGGCTACGCCGGAGAACGGGTGGATTGACAATGTTCAGCCCTTTCTTCCGCCGTATCTTTTTCCGTCTAATGATCACCAGCAGACGACGTTTTTGTACGAGGGTCTGCCATCTGGCGTGTCCATTCCGTGGGAGGTCTGGATTGGTCCGATTTTCTGGTGGGTTACGCTGATTTTGGCCGGGTTTGTGGTGTGTTTTTGTCTGGTGGTTATTCTTCGCAAGCAATGGGTTGAGAGCGAGCGTCTGGATTATCCTTTGCTCGCACCGATTCTCGAGATGGTTGCCGAGGCACGCGATTCTTCGGGGCGAAGTGGCTGGCCGGTCCTGTTTCGGGGATATCTCTTTTGGATTGGTTTTGGGCTGGCGTTTGGGATTATTGGGTGGAATATTATTACTTATTTTTATACGACGGTTCCCCGCATTAGCATGAGTCCGAATGCGGGGCTTTTTTATTTTGCACGCCTTTTTCCGCCGCTGTTGACGCATATTAATACTTATACGATTGGTTTTGGATATTTTGTGAATCTGGAAATTCTTTTTTCGATATGGTTTTTCCACTTTTTGCTGATGGGCGAGATTGCGCTTATTCGGAAGACGGGCTTTCAGTTTGGGCGGATGCACCAGAAGGGCGGCGGATGGGGCGATCCCCTGGTGCAGTGGCAGTGTATGGGCGCGCTTTTTGTGTTTGTGGCATGGGGGCTGTGGACAGCGCGGCGGCATTTGAAGGCGGTTTTTCGGAAGGCGTGGAATGACGATCCCGATGTAGATGATGCGGGAGAGCTTCTTTCCTATCGCACCGCTGTGATCGGTCTGATTGTCGGCGTTGCCTATATCGTGGCGTGGCTTTTGAAGGCGGGGGTTGCGCCGGGACTTTTGTTGATTACGATACCGGCGGCGATTGTTATTTATATCGCGCTTGCCCGTTTTGTATGTGAGTCGGGCACGCTGTATCTGGGTATTCCCACGACGCCTCTGGATATGGGTTTTCAATTGATCGGTACGGTTACGATTGATCCGAGGACGATTGCCGTGGGTTCTACGGCTCATGCGCTGCGCTGGATGCTGTTTATGCCGGCTCTGTCACAGAATGCCAAGGTTTTTGATCGCGTGCCAGGGAATAAACGCGCGCTTTTCTGGGTGTTGATTTTGGGGTTGGTCGGTGCGCTGGTGGTCAATATTTCGATGGTGCTCTATCTGGGCTATACACACGGAGCGTATAATTTTACGGAGTATCCGTTTACCCGGTACGCGCCCCGTCTTTACGATGCGATTGTCACGAAGATCAAATCGCCTGAGCCAGCTTCATGGGAGCGGATGGTGCTGTTCGGCTTTGGGGGTCTCATTTTTGCGATTCTCACGGCGCTTCGGTATCGCCTACCCTGGTGGCCCATCCATCCCGTGGGTTTTATTATTACTACGACGAGTATTCTCCACGAGATTACGTCGCTTATTATTGTCTGGTTGTTCAAAGCTATTGTGATCCGGGTAGGCGGTGTGTCCCTGTACGAGAAATACCGTCCACTCTTTTTCGGGATTATTGCGGGGAGGGCGACGGGGGTACTCGTTTCGTTTGTTGTCGATTTGATCTGGTTTCCCGGTGGGGGTCACGGGGTACACGGTTGGGCGTGATAAAAAAAAGTAAAAGCCCCGTTTGACCTTTGTCAGACGGGGCTTTCGATATTGGCGGGTATATCTCATGCATTCTTCAAGGCATTTACCGCTTCTATCAATCGCCGGTCGGCTTTGTAGCGCAATTCTAAGATCGCGTCTATATCCGCCAGTGCGTTGGACTCGGCCTGTAGTCGGCACACGTCAATGCGGTCTGACAGGGCATTCATCACCACGTCGAGCAACATCAAATCTGTGACATCGTCGGCAACCATACACTCATCGGCCAGAACTTTGCGGATCATTTCCAGGGGCTTCTTGAGTCTCTCGGCGTCCGGGATGGATTCGCTATTTCCATTATTGACCATTTCGGGCGATAAACTGCCGAGAAAGCCTTCGCTGATAAATTGCCGCGTTTTGTCTTCGGTCCACGATTGCGCCAGAATTTGTGTCAATTTGTTCGATGGTTGATCGGGTTTCTGGCTGCGACTGCGATCGCTTGTGCGTTTTGAAGGCTGCTGTTTGTTCTGATTGCTCTGATTGCGTCCTTTAGGCGGGCGAGACCTCTTGCGCGTGTCTTCTTTTTTTGGTTCTTCCCGCTGGGCCTGAGGAGGTGTTTCGGTTCGCGCTTGTGGTGGTGCTTCTGGTTCTGCAGGTGCTTCAACGGGTTGGTTCTCTGCCGTCGCGTCCTGCCGTCGCGTGGGTTGAGCAGGTGTGCTTACACCGGCGCGATCTTCCCAGCCAATTGGTGCAGACCGCCTTGTTCGACGCCCCCATTGCATTTCTTCTGGTTGCACATCCTGGGGCGTTTGTGTTTGCGCGGCGTCTCCAGCTTGTTGATTTTGATCAACAGAAGTTTTTGCTTCGACCTTTTCCTTTTCTCTACGCCGTCTGGATGGCGGCGATGAAATTACCGTGCGCTCTTCCTGTGCGGCAGGCATTTCAGCCTTTTTTCCAGACTTCTTGGCTTGCTGCGCTGGTTTCCTGGCCTTTTTTGCAGGCTTTTTGGCTTTTTGCACAGGCTTTTTGGCGGATTGCTTTTTCGCTGTTTTTTTGGATGGTTGCTTTTTCGCAGGCTTTTTGGACGACCGCTTTTTCGATACACGCGGTGTAGAAGATCTGGTGTTCGTTTTCTTAGCTGGCTTTTTGGCTGTTTTTTTTGTTGCCTGCTTTTTTGACGGACGTTTTGCTTTTTTTGCTGTGGATGTCGCGCCTTCAGTTTCCCGAGGTTCTTCAGCCTGTGTTTTCGCTTTTGCCATAATTTCCTTTCGCAAATGGTTAGCTCAAATTTGGTTTAAGTCTTTGATAATATAGATAAAACTGCCCACAAATTCAACCAAACACACAAAAAAAGGGCTGACCAGCGGTCAGCCCTTTTTGGAGGTCGAGCATATTTCGACAGTCCGATTTAGTGCATGTGTCCGTGATCATCGACGTGTGCAGCACCCTGATTTTCTTCTGGCATATCTGTGACCAGGGCTTCGGTTGTCAATAACAATCCCGCGATGGACGCTGCATTTTCCATTGCAGTGCGCACCACTTTTGTGGGATCAATCACACCGGAATCTACCAGGTCTTCATATTGCTCGGTGCGTGCATTAAATCCATAAGCGCCTTCGCCTTCGTTTACTTTTTGCACGACAAGGCTGCCTTCTATACCGGCATTATCGGCGATCTGACGCAGCGGGGCTTGCAGTGCGCGACGCACGATATCCACGCCTGTGCTCTGGTCGCCATGCACATCCGTTTCGTCTAATGCGCCAAGGCTGCGCAGGAGGGCGACTCCACCGCCGGGTACGATGCCTTCTTCAACTGCAGCGCGCACGGAGTGGAGTGCGTCTTCGACGCGGGCTTTCTTTTCTTTCATTTCTGTTTCGGTTGCCGCACCGACGTTGATGACGGCCACACCACCGGCCAATTTTGCCAATCGCTCTTCGAGTTTTTCGCGATCGTAGTCAGAGGTGGTCTCTTCAATCTGCCGACGGATCTGACTCGTTCTGCCCTGGATATCGGCTATAGATCCCACGCCTTCTACGATTGTGCTATTGTCTTTGTCGATTACCACGCGCTTGGCCTGCCCGAGGTCGCTAATCTCGACGTTTTCGAGCTTGATGCCGAGGTCTTCCGTTATCACGCGCCCACCTGTTAGCACGGCGATATCACCCAGCATTTCTTTGCGACGATCGCCATATCCCGGTGCTTTTACAGCACAGGCAGCGAGGGTACCGCGCACTTTGTTGACGACAAAAGTGGCGAGGGCTTCACCTTCTACGTCTTCGGCGATTACCAGAAGCGGCTTGCCGGCACCGGCAACTTTTTCGAGGAGAGGCAATAAGTCGTTCATGTTTGACAACTTCGCCTCGTGAATAAGAATCAGCGCGTCTTCCAGTACGGCTTCCATGTTTTCCTGATCGGTCACAAAATAAGGCGATAGATAACCGCGGTCAAACTGCATTCCTTCGACCACATCCAGTGTTGTCTCGATGCTCTTGGCCTCTTCGACCGTGATTGTGCCGTCTTTGCCGACTTTGTCCATTGCATCGGCTATAATCTCGCCAATGCTGCTGTCACTGTTGGCGGAAATTGTCCCTACTTGTGCAATTGAGTTGCGGTCTTTTACCGGCTGGCTCTGGTCCTCTAATGCTTTGACTACGGATGCAACAGCCGCGTCGATACCGCGCTTGAGGTCCATCGGGTTGGCTCCGGCGGTCACATTGCGCAATCCTTCACGGAAAATCGCTTCGGCGAGTACTGTCGCTGTGGTTGTGCCGTCGCCCGCAATGTCAGAAGTCTTGGAAGCGACTTCTTTGACCATTTGCACACCCATGTTTTCGTAAGCGTCTTCGAGTTCAATTTCTTTGGCTACGGTCACGCCGTCTTTTGTGACGGTGGGGGATCCCCAGGATTTTGCGACAACCACATTTCGTCCAGCGGGTCCCAACGTGGCTTTCACGGCTTTGCTCAAGAGCGTTACACCGTCGAGAATACGCTCGCGAGCATCTATTCCATAGGCAATCTGCTTTGCCATAACACCAATCTCCTTCTACTGAATAATGCCCAATACGTCGTCTTCGTTCACGATTACGTACTCATCGCCGTCAACTTCAATTTCTGTGCCGGCGTATTTGCCAATCAAAATTTTTTCCCCAGATTTTACCGCTGGCGCGATCACGCCACCGTTCTTATTGCGTTTGCCCGGCCCAACGGCAATGACTTCTGCTTCCTGAGGCGTTTCCTTCGCAGTATCGGGGATGATAATGCCCCCCTTTACCTGCTCATCAGCATCCACCCGTCGCACCAGAATGCGATCGGAAAGCGGACGGACATTCATGAGAACCCTCCTTGAAAAACAGTTAAATGTAATAAATTTAACTTGTTATATGTTATTAGCAACTCATCCTGTTGAGTGCTAAGGCGGGAAAATATACAAGTGCATCAATATTTGTGCAAGTGTAAAAAGTGTGAAGTGTGAAGTAGGAAGTGTGAAGTGTGAAGTGTGAAATAGGATGAGGCACCAGTTTTAGGGTGGTGGAGCGGGGCCTTCTCACTTCTTCCTTCTTACTTGCCTTTAGCCAGTTTTGTTTTTTTCTGAGCCAATACTTTTTCAAGGTGATCAATTTGCTCTTTGAGCAGTTCAGGGGTTTCTGGCGCGCCCGTTTCTTCCGGTGGCGGTGGTATTTCAGCCGGCAAGTGCGCGTCTTCCCAGTCTCCGTATCCGCCGTCCATTGAGATCACTTTTTCGTATCCCATAGCTTTCAGGGTTTCGCCAGCGAGGAGGGATCGCACGCCGCCTGCACAGATTACAATGACTTCACGCGATTTGTCGGGTATTGCCGATTCGGCTTGGTATTCCAATTCTCCACGCGGTATGTGTACTGATCCTTTTAAATGCCCGCGCTCCCATTCATCCAGTCCTCGCACATCGAGTAATACGGGATTATTGCCCTTATTCAAATATTCATTTACTTCCTGTACGGTCATTTCCGGAATATTTTGACGCGCATCATCCAGCAAATTTTCACGCGACTTCATAGACTTATCTCCTTATTGCTTCTCAAACTCTTCCATGGCAGTGTTTGTACTTCTTTCCACTTCCACACGGACATGGCGCGTTTCGTCCTACCTTTTTTTCAACGCGCACCGGCTGTTTTTTGGGCGTATCGCCTTCTGTGGAATTGGCGGTCAATTCCTCGGCACCCGGTTCGGGCATGCCGGCAAAGCCCATTCCCGTGGCATCGCGGTGTTCCAATGACAGACGTGCGGGCTGTTGGGTGCGCGGTTGTGCGGGTGTTTCTTCGACGGAAATGCGGAATAACAGTCGCAATGTTTCGCGGTTGATGTCTTCGAGCAATGCCACAAACATTTCATAACCTTCGCGCTTGTACTCGATCAATGGATTTTTTTGTCCATAACCGCGAAGGCCAATGCCCTCTTTCAGATCGTCCATCTCGCGGAGGTGTTCTTTCCATTTTTCATCAAAGACGCTCAGGTAAATCATGCGTTCTATCTGGCGCATGCGGTCTTCTCCAAGGACTCTTTCGCGGCGATCATAAGCCTCGCGAATCCCGCGCAACACGCGATCTCTCAAACCCGCTTCGCGCAATTGGGACAGGTCTTCATCGGGTATGACGGGTGCTTGCAAAAACACATTGCGCAAATCTTCCATCAAGCCATCAAAATTCCAGTCTTCGGGATGTGCGTCGGGCGGTATATGAATATCGAGTAGTGCATCGACGGTTTCGTCGATCATTTCGCTGATCATCGCCGATATATCTTCTTCTTCCAGCGCGTGTCTGCGTCTGTCGTAAATCACTTCGCGCTGTTGATTCATGACGTCGTCGTAATCCAGCACCTGTTTCCGAAATTCAAAGTTGCGCGCTTCAACCCGTTTTTGCGCGGTTTCAATGGATTTTGTCACCCAGCTGTGTTCGATCACTTCGCCTTCTTCGGCGCCTAGGCGGTCCATGACGCGGGCGATGCGCTCGGATCCAAATAGACGCATCAAATCGTCTTCCAGTGAGATGAAAAACCGCGAACTTCCCGGGTCCCCTTGCCGCCCAGAGCGACCGCGAAGCTGCCGGTCGATGCGCCGGGATTCGTGTCGTTCGGTGCCGATAATATTCAATCCACACGGGACTTCATCTCGACATCCGTATTTGTCTATGTACGGACACAGGGGCCGGGTGTTATCGGGATCTGAAATCAATGCGCACTGGTGTTCTTCGGGTGCTTTTATGACGCCGGGGCCCAGTTTGATATCTGTACCGCGCCCGGCCATGTTGGTTGCTATTGTCACGGCACCGGGTTGCCCGGCCTGCGCGATGATCTGCGCTTCTTGTACATTTTGTCGGGCATTGAGTACCTGGTGTTTGATTTTTTTGCGCGTGAGCATCCGCGAAATCAATTCGGAGGTTTCAACGGAAATTGTGCCGACCAGGACTGGCAGTTTTTGTTCGTGCAAATGCACGATTTCATCGAGCAAGGCATTGTATTTTTCGCGTTTTGTGCGGTATATCCAGTCGTTGAAGTCGATGCGGCGCACTGGCTCATGCGTTGGGATTGCCACCACATCGAGCTTGTAGATTTGATGAAATTCTTCGGCTTCTGTTTCGGCAGTGCCCGTCATTCCCGCCAGTCGGTCATAGAGTCTGAAGTAATTTTGCAACGTAATGGTTGCCACTGTTTGCGTGTCGCGTTCGACTTTTACCTTTTCTTTTGCTTCCAATGCCTGGTGCAATCCATCGGCAAAACGGCGTCCGGGCTGTGGCCGTCCCGTAAATTCATCGACGATGACAACCTTGCCGTCGTCGATCATGTATTGCACGTCTTTTTCGTATAGAGAATAGGCTTGTAACAATTTTCGCACGCTGTGGATAGACTCATTTTTTTCTCCATAATCCTGATAGGCGGCTTCTTTTGCGTGGTCTTTTTCTGAATCGGATAGCGATTTATTTTCTTCGATATCCCGAAGTACTTCATCGAGGTCTGGCAATACAAAATCGTCTGGATTGCGGCTGATTTCATCGCGTCCCTTTTCTGTCAGGTCGATGATGTGGCTTTTTTCGTCGATGCTGAAATAGAGGTCTTCGTCCAGTTCCCCGGTGCGCTTGTCGCGGATATAATCGGATTCAACCCGCTGTACGAGGCGCTTAATGCCCTCTTCTTGAAGTCGCTTCATAAAGCGCCCGTTTTTGGGCATTCCGCGCTGAACCTGCAATAACAAGATGCCGGCCTCGTATTCATCGCCGGATTCGAGTTCTTCTTCTGCTTCTTTTAAAATATTGTTTACGACTCGGGTTTGCGCTCGCACCAATTTTTCGACCAGCGGACGCATTTCTTCATACCGATGCGATGTGGATTCCGACACGGGTCCCGAAATAATCAGTGGTGTGCGCGCCTCGTCGATCAGGATGCTATCTACCTCGTCAATAATTGCAAAATAGTGCTCGCGCTGTATCAGGTCTTCGGGGCGAATCGCCATGTTATCGTAGAGGTAATCAAAACCAAACTGGTCTTTTGTGCCGTACACGATATCCATAAGACAGGCGTCTTTGTGGTCGCACACGCGCATGCGATACCCGTCTTTTCCCTCTTCTTCCATAATAAAACCTTCCACGCCCAATGCGCGATCCTGTATCACGCCTACGGTGAGGCCCAGGAATAAATACACGGGTCCCAGCCACATGGCGTCGCGCTTGGCGAGGTAGGAGTTTACGGTGACGAGATGTACGCCGCGCCCGAGCAAGCCATTCAGGTACAAAGCCAGGCCCGCGGCCAATGTCTTGCCTTCGCCCGTGGCCATTTCGGCGATCTTGCCCTGATGCAATACGGTGGCACCGATTAATTGCACGTCATAAGGTATTTCATGCCATACGATTTGATCGCCAGCCCGGTCCCAGGACTTCTCCCGCTCTTTGAAGCGCCGACACGTTTCCTTAAAGACGGCAAATGCCTCTGGATGAATTTCATCGAGCACATCGCGCTCAATATCCTTGATTTCAGCTTCGATTTCGGCAATGGCTTCCAATTGTTCGGTGCGGTCTTCGTCTCGTTGCAACGCGGCCATTTCTTCCTTGAGCTGGATGAGATGTTTTTGAGCATCATCAGTCGCTTCGGCAATGCGCGTGCGAAATTCTGTTGTTTTGCCTTTTAATTCCTCGTCGGACAAAGAGGCATATTCTTCGTAGAGTTGATTAATTTCATCCACAATCGGTTGCATTTTCTTTACGTCCCGATCGTGTTTGCTACCGAAAATTTTTGTCAGGAAGTTCATTGTGATTATCCTGTGGATAATGAGCGGTCAGCAGTCAGCGGGCGACCACAGGGGGTCGCCCCTACAAACCACAATATCATCGTAGGGGACGGCCCCTGTGCCGTCCCTTACTTCTCACATCCCAAGTTCGATGCGTTCGGCCAAAAAAGGCGGAAGTCCCGCGGATAGAATTTTGGCCTGTGCTGTTGCCACATCGTAAGACACGCGGCGCAATTGGAGGTTCCCTTTTTCTCGATCCCACACGACAAAAGCCGCTCGCGCATCACCGTCGCGAGGTTGTCCCACACTGCCGACATTTACGAGATAACGGTCATTGTCGGACAATTGCACTTCTCCTTCGTGCATAAGTACTGTTTTTTGAGATGCCGAGCACACAAATGCGCGGTGAGAATGACCGACAAAACACATCTCAAAGTTGGTTTGTGCGAGCATTAGCCAGCCATCTTCGGGGTCGAATAAATAGTGCCATAACTCGGGTTCAATTGGCGAAGCGTGGGCATAACAACAAGTAGATTCATTTTGAAAGGGTTGGTAAGAACGCAACAGCGAGGCGTTTTCATCACTGAGCATCTGAACAGTCCATTGAATCGCCGCCAGTGCCACGGGATTAAAAAACCCCGGGTCTTCCAGGCCCACAGCTGCCCAGTCGTGATTGCCCGCAAGTACGAGGTCCGATACTTCGCGCACGCGTTCTATACACATATTGGGGTCTGCGCCGTACCCAACCATATCGCCCAAACAAACAATTCGATCTACCTGCGCTTCTGAAATTTTTTCCAGTACGGTTTGCAAGGCTTCGAGATTTCCGTGTACATCTGAGAAAATCGCAATGCGTCCAATATTATCCATTGGATTTTTTTGCTTTCATAGATACTCTTTGGATAGGGTGTCGAGAATACCGTTGATAAAGTTAGAAGCATTGGCTTCGCTAAATTGCTTGGCCAGTTCTATGGCTTCGTCAATAGAGACTTTGTAGGGAATATCTTCGAAATAGCGCATTTCCGCAAGTGCCATCCAGAGCACGATTCGGTCGATGCGCGAAACTCGGTCTAATGACCAGTTTTCCAGCACGGGTTCAATAGATGCGTCCAGTTCTTCGCGGTGCTCCCAGGCTGTTTGGGCCAGATTTATCGCAAAATCCGAGCTCAATGCCGAAAGGCGCGCACGGATGCACATGGTCTGCGCTGTCTGTTGCACGGGATCGCCCACGCTCGCGGTCCAATAAAGTGCTTGCAACGCAGCCTGACGCGCTTTGCGTCTCGATTTTATCATTCTTCGGACTCCCAGGCAGCGATGACGCCAATCATTTCAATCGCGCCCAGTGCAGCTTCCCAACCCTTATTGCCGGCTTTTGTACCTGCCCTCTCAATCGCCTGTTCAATGGTATCGGTTGTCAAAATACCAAATATGGTGGGTACACCTGTTTCGCGACCAACAGATGCCACACCTTTTGCGGCTTCGTTGCATACGTAGTCAAAATGCGGTGTGCTACCTCTGATTATTGCGCCCAGACAGATAAGTGCGTCATATCGACCGCTTTGCGCCATTTTTTGTGCCATCGTGGGAATTTCAAAACTTCCCGGTACCCATACCACGTCTATGGCATCTGTATCGCCACCGTGCCGCGCAATACAGTCGAGCGCGCCACCGAGCAGTTCTTTGCTGATAAATGCATTGAATCGCCCCACCACAATGCCAAACCGTTTGCCTTCTGCCGATAGCTGACCTTCATAAACTCTGGGCATCGCGATCTCCTTCTTCGCCTAATTGCAATTCGTCCTCTTTAAATAAATGGCCCATCTTTTCTTGCTTGGTTCGCATATATGTCAAGTTCCATTTGTTGACCTGAATGGCGACCGGGGTGCTGTCTATAATTTCTATTCCATATGCTTCCAGGCCCACGCGCTTTGATGGATTATTGGTGATGAGTACGACTTTTCTGATTCCCAAGTCCGACAAAATTTGCGCGCCAATGCCATAGTCTCGTTCGTCCATCTTGAACCCGAGTTTCAGGTTGGCTTCTACGGTATCATATCCCTCTTCTTGTAGTTTGTACGCGTGCAATTTTGCCCGCAGGCCAATTCCTCGCCCTTCCTGCCGCATATACACCAGTGCGCCGCGTCCCTCTTTTTCGATCATTTCGAGTGCAGAGTGCAAGTTTTTTTCGCAATCACATCGCAATGAACCGAGTGAGTCACCCGTCAAGCACTCGGAGTGCATTCGCACCATTACGGGTGTATCGCCGGAAAGGTCGCCTTTTACCAGTGCGACGTGTTCGCGTTCATCCACGTCGCTTTCATACAGGTGTAATTGAAACGCGCCAAATCGCGTGGGCATATCCACTTGCTCGACACAGCGCACCAGTTTTTCGGAACGGCGGCGATAAGCAATCAGATCGTGAATTGTCGTTACCTTCAAGCCGAATTGATCGGCAATTTCCAAAAGCTGTGGCAAGCGGGCCATGGTGCCGTCTTCATTCAGGATTTCACATAGTACACCGGCGGGATACAGGCCGGCCAAACGCGCCAGATCTACGGCTGCTTCTGTGTGTCCCGCTCGTCTCAAAACCCCGCCGGGCATTGCGCGAAGTGGGAAAATGTGACCTGGCCGGCCAAAATTTTCAGACCGCGATTTGGGATCTACAAATTGTCGAATTGTTTCCGCTCGGTCCTGTGCGGAGATACCGGTTGTCACACCGTAGAGCGCGTCGATGCTTACAGTGAATGGCGTGCCGTGAAGCGCTGTGTTGGTATTGACCATCATGTCCAGGTCGAGTTCTTTGAGGCGGTCGGGCGTTGCGGGCAAGCAGATCAGTCCGCGTCCATGGCGTGCCATAAAATTAATGGCCTCAGATGTGACCTTTTGCGCAGCCATGATGAAGTCGCCTTCATTTTCCCGGTCTTCGTCATCGACGACAATGACGATTTTTCCCGCTCGAATATCTTCGAGGGCTTCTTCTATTGTTGCGATTTTGCCCATATATATCTCCCTGCAAACTATTGGTCGCCCATCATCTCCCGAATGCGATTTTCTGTGAGCTTATTTTTTCCATTCCCGAGTTGCACCAAACGCTCCAGATAACGCGCGATCATATCCACTTCTATATTTACCCGGTCACCCGGATATTTTTCCGACAATGTCGTCACTTTTAGCGTGTGCGGAATTGCCGCGATCGAAAAGGTGCGATCGGTTACTGAAACCACTGTCAGGCTAATTCCATTGACGGTGACAGAGCCTTTTTGGGCAATATAAGGAGCCAGCTCAGACGGTACTTCAAACTCAAATACAATTTGATCGGGAGATTCCGTGCGGCTTTTCACGCGGCCCACGCCATCTACGTGTGCGGCAACGAGATGACCGTCGAGGCGGTCGCCGAGTTTTAATGATCGCTCCAGATTGACGCGGCTACCCACGCGGCAATCACCCAATGTCGTTTTTTGCAGTGTTTCTGCTATGGATTCGATCACAAATGTGTCGGTATCAAAATGTACGACGGTATGGCACGCACCTTCAATGGCAATGCTGTCGCCTATTTTTACGCTATTGAGTACCTGCTTCGCTGCTATGGTCGTGCGCTGATAACCCGCGCGCGATTCAATGTGCCGAATTATTCCCACTTCTTCTACAATGCCAGTAAACATGTCGCTAATTTTTGGACGTTTTTTTTACGCGAGCAGTGAACAAGAAATCATTGCCGATAGATTCGACTTTTACGTTTTCAAGTTCAATTGCATCGGTTATTGAAGTGATGTTTAAAGATCCGATTGCGGGTATTCCCGCGCCCAGTATTTTTGGAGCGACAAATGCGGCTATCCGATCTACCAGGCTCAGGCGCAATGCCGATGCAGCCACGCGGCTGCCGCCTTCGATCAGGATGTGCCGCAATCCCGATAGAGCGGCTTTTTGCAAGACTGCCTTCAGGTCTATTTGACCATCCAGTATTGGCAATTGCCAGATTTGCGCTCCTTTTTTTTGCTCTTTTATCCGTTTTTTGCACACTTCGTTAGACGTTGCTATAATCAAAGGTGCCCCGCTAAAAATTTTGGCGTTTGATCCGATTTTTAACTGAGAGTCCAGTACGATCTTTGTCGGGCTGCATCCATCGGCATATCGCACGGATAATTCCGGGTCGTCGGCCATCACTGTGCCGCGCCCGACCAGGATTGCGTCGGCCTCTGCGCGAAGTTGATGCCCGCGCACCCGCGATGCTTTTGATGTGATCCACTTCGAGTCGCCTGTGCAGGTGGCGATGTTGCCGTCCAGTGTTTGCGCCAGTTTTAAGGTGACAAAAGGCAATCCGGTTGACCGATATTTGATTTCGAATTCATTCATTATTTTACTTCAAAAACGGTTTTTCCAACCCCCACGTTGCCCAGTGCATCTTCCGCTTTCACTACGAGTGTATAAGAGCCGGTTTTCAAATTTTGAAGAGAAAAATTCAGTGTCTCTGTCGGCGAATCAAATATCTGGTCAGTGGGGAAGATGACCTTCCAATCGTCGGAATTGAGCGAGTACGCTGCCCTGTGAATCGCAGTGGTAGCATCTTGAATTGAACCGGTTACGCTTATCTTTTTGTCAATCTGCTCTATGTTGTGTAGCTGTACTGTTGGTGCCGAATTATCAATTTCAAAAGGCGCACTGATCGCCTCGGCTATTAATGCTTGTTCGACGGGATTGTCCAATCGGTCTGATGCTACGACCTTAACTTCGACTGTGCCATCGGGAACAGCTTCGGTGTGCCAGAAATAATGCGAGGTCTTCAAATCGTCTTTTAATAGCCGCCAGTGCGTTTCGCCAATACTTCTAAAATACAGGGTATAAATCAAGGCATCGTCGTTGGCATCACCGGCAGTCCAATCAATTTTCCACACGCCTTTTTCTATAAATTCCGGATTTTCACCTTCGTTGCCAGATAGACCGGCCTCGGCTTTAACCCGTAATATTCGGGGATGAACATTGTCCTGTAAGCCCGCGAGTTTGATAGAACGCACCAGAGGTGTCGCATTTTCTGATTGTGTCTTCAAAACCAACCGATATTGCAAAAAACGCCCCGGGCGACTGGTAATGGGTTTTCCAGATGTGGTGATTGGCTCTGACCACGCGCTCCACGTATCATCGGGTTCTTCGCTGTTGCCGGATCGCGTTTGAACAGCGACCGATGTTTCCGATGGTGTTTCGCTTTGCCATGATACGCGCCCCCAATGCGATACCCGATCAAAGTCATAAGGTTCAGATGTGAGTTGTCCTTCTCTGGCAAATTCTTTTTCTATTCGATAAATTTCACCGGATCCACTGCATCCAATCCACAGTGCATTTTTGTGCGTGGCGACCATAACCCAGGGATTTACATTTTTTAATACTGTGAGCAAAGTGGCGTTGCCATCGGGCCAAACGCGATGTACACGGCCGTATTTTCCCGTGACCACTGTTACTGTTCCATTGGCACTAATTACAGAATCTAACAACATCGGGTCATTAGTATTCCACAGTCGCATTGCCAATCCCGAAGGTTGGATCGCATACAGTGTTGCGCCGGGTTGATCTGATCCTTTTTGCTCTCTCCCATTTCCTTCCGTTCGACCGCTTTGCGCCATCGCTGTTGCGTAAATTGTGCCATTGGGCATTACACTCAGGGAGTGAATCTCTTTTTCACGGGCATCGTAAAGCACATCTGCACCACCCTGATCGCGCACCCGATAAATCAGGCCACTGTTGTCTGTGCCGGCATAAATTTCGCCCTGAGCACCTATCGCGAGCGATACCACATTGGGGTCCTTGCTCGCGTACAGCGCGACAATTTTGCCCTGTTTGTCAATTTTCAAAACGCGCCCGCGGTCACCACCTGTACCCGCATATAATCCACCACCCGGGCGTGCGACTATTGCAGACACATGGGTGTCACCTGTCTGACAAAATTCCGTGGGTTCTCGTCCCGGTGCGATGCGATAAATCAGCCCACCTGGCGACGTGCCCGCATAGAGCGCGCCATCTATACCAATGGCGAGGCTAAATATGTGAACTTCAGGGGAATCAAATAACAATTCTGCCCGATCGCTGTCGGGTTTGAGCATGTAGATTCGACCTTCTTTGCCGGTTCCGATGTACAGGGTTTGGTTTTTATCTATAGATAGTGCCCAAACAAAGTCTTCACCTGTATCTGCCACCCGTTTATAGGATGGCGCCAATGTAACCGTGCCTTCCCGCGTGAGTGACACGCCATTGGGTTCTCCTTTCAGGAAAGCCGTCTGTGAATCTTCTCGCCAAATTTTAGGCGACACTGCGTTTGCGATTGTTCCAAGTAGGACGAGAAGCAGTACATGTGTGATTCCTGTTCTCAATATTTTATCTTTTTTCTTCACCCGAACTTCTCCTGCTTGAAAAAGTTGCACTACCGTCTTTGCCTACGACCAGAATCGCCGTTTGACTGCCGATCAATACATAGTTGGTCATCATGTGTTTTTGAGCATATACCGATTGCTGTGATTTTTGTACGACATCTGATCCACGCGCCAGTGATAGTGCTGACATGACCGATATGGGCAATCCCGAAATTTCGCGTCCGCCCATTGTCACGGCGGAGCGGGAAGCTATAAAGCGCGCAACGAGCACATCATTGCGCCCCGATTTTTCGATTAGACCAATCAGTTCACCCAGTGTTTTGGGTTGATATGCGGTGCGTTTTATATCTTGCAATTGCTGTTCGCGCTCATTCACAATCTGCAATATCAAACGCCCTGGTGTTATAAACTCGGGAATTGGCAGAGCGACATCTACGATTTCGCGCTTGCCCAGCAAGGGAGATAGGGCAACAGAGACATGTACTGTATCGCCCGGTTCGTATTGCAAACGATCCAATCGCAGCCCCTCAATACGGGCACTTTGAGCGCGTTCTTCAACGGATAATTGAAATACAGCGGAGTCAATATTGGCTTCGACAAAAGGATTCTGAATCACCTGTGCAAGGGGTTGTGTTAAGCCCAGCACCGCCAGTCCAAGCCCCTGAGTACCTGCGTACTTATTTTTTACTATCACGGGTTCGCGTTTGGGCATGTGCAATGTCAATTGCCCTGCGACAGTGGTTTCACCCGTCAATTTTTCAGCGGAGATAACCGAGGTCGCTACAGCCATCCGCACCAGCAACGGACCTAATTCTCTGTGGCGAAATACCTCCATATTAAACGAGGCGTCGTGGTTGGGAGATGCGATAGAGATACGCACCGGCATCATTTCTGCTTCAGATCCTATCAAGCCAGCAATGCCCGGTGCGCGGTCTTGTAATATCACACCGATATGTTGCGATGCAGTGCCCACCTTAAACGAAAGCATCTGGCTGGAGATTACTTCATGAATAAATGCTGCGGTCATAGACATGGCCGTGCGACCGCCAAATAACAGAGGATGACCAAACCCCACGACTTTATTACCCACGCGATGCGTCAGCGTGCCAATGCCCGTGACACTGAGATCGCCCCGAACCAATTGCACACCCAGAGGTGCGCCAGGTTCAAAGGGACCGACAGATAGAGATGGGTCTGTTCCGCCGCCGCCCTGCATGGGCAACAGGCCGTATTTTGACAGCTCTTCGCGAAATTCCGCGACTACTTGCGGGGCAAATCCCGAAAGCATCAAAGGTACAGCCACGGGTTTTAACACACCGCCGTGTACACCAGCTATTTGTCCATCCCAGGGCGCGGATCCAAATGTCGCGCTCGACATGGTATCCCGCGATGCGCGCTGGAGTACCGTCATCATCTCGCCAATTGGCGTGATCCCCGCGATAGGCTCTTCTGCGAATGCACCAATACTGTAGCCGACTGCCCCGACGAGTTTGCCTTCGATATATACCGGGCTGCCACTCATGCCAGCGATGACGCCGGTTTGCGCCATGGGACCGCCGGACAGACGAGCGAGAATCATATCGCTTTTGGGACCAAAGACATTGCGTAAGACGCCTAATACTTCAACGCCAAATGTATCGATGCGGGTGCCTTGAAATACCGTGCGCCCCACGCCTTTCATGCCGCGCTGGATATCATCGACGGACATGTACAACTCGGCACTGGTCAATCCATGTAGCATGCAGATCGTAAAAAATGTCAAAAATCGAGAAAGCATGCGTTCACTTCCGCGTAGAAGGGGTGAGAGAAAATTTTTGCATCTTGATATTATACCGTTTTTTGGGGCGGTGAACAAGTTTCTTGTAAAACATATCCAATCTGTGTATAATGGCAAATATGCAGATCACTTTGCTCACTGTGGGTAAGTTCAAAGACGCCTGTTATCGAGACGCCGCACAAAATTATATCAAGCGGCTGCAACACTATGTCGCTTATGATGAGATTGAAGTGCGCGAAGAGCGCGCGGGCAAAAATGTTCGTGTGTCTGATATTATCGAGAAAGAAGGCCATCGCCTTTTAAGCGCGCTGCATCCAGATGCCACTGTGGTTGCTCTTGGGCCTTCTGGCAAATTGTGTCGTTCTGAAGCCCTGGCCAAACGCCTGAACCATCTGCGCGTACAAAGAAAAAGCCGCCTCGTTTTTCTTATTGGCGGCCCTTTTGGGCTTGCATCTCGAGTTTTGTCGCGTGCAGATTGGCACCTGTCACTTTCACCTATGACTTTTCCACACGAATTGGCGCGCGTTATTTTGCTGGAGCAACTCTATCGCGCTTTCACGATTATCAGAGGTGAAAATTACCACAAATGAAAAAGCGCGAATAGACGAATGGTAGTACTACTGATTTTGGGAGGATGGGCAGGGTTCGTTGATTCGTTGATTCGCTGAACAGCCCGGGGGCAAACGACTCACACAGCCTGGGAGAGATGATTCCGCGGGAATCCGGCTACGTTGAGTCAACTCGCCCCCGGGTTTTTAACGTCAAAACCAAACAAGAGGTAAGTCAGCAATGGCGAGTTCGCTTAATTCAGAGTACTATAGTGGGAATTGGAATGGGGAGTTCAGATAAGCAATTCAGCACTTAGATGACCGAGAAATCCGATGGGGAATCGGTGCCATCTTGCACGACTTGGGGGATTGACGAGTCTTTACCACAAGAACGGACTTAAGATAAGCCATTGTTTTTATTAAGTCAAGACTACTTTTTTTTATTTTTTATGTGCCAGATATTGTGTATCGAATCATCGTGTACCACAGCCCAATGTGGTCCAGTCTTTTATCTATTTTTTATCTTCTGAAATAATCGCGTGTACACGGTTGGTTCTTCAAATATCCCTCCGCTTTGATCGTAGTAGGTCTCTCCTAATACATAAGCACCACCACGAGGTCGCAACCACGATGCATTGGGCATGGGATATTCCGAGAGCATGCGATTCCAGGTGCCGTAATTTTCCGGGCCGTTGGATTCCATTAATCCCCCTTTCACTCCCGGAAATGCGGGCAATCGCGCAGCCACGTTTTTGTTCCATTCCACCAGCACGGGTACACACGCATTATCCGCTACAAAACACGGCACATTATTTTTTACTGCTTCGATCATGCGAAAAGCCAGAGACAGGGTTTTACCCGCGGGTTTGATCGCCATAGCACCGTATCCCTGCTCCAATCGGGTGTGTACATCTGCAACGGTTTCGATGCTTTCATCTCCTGCAAAACGCGCAGGTAAGCCGTGTACGTCGATATCTGCTGGACGCGAAAAGGGTTCTTCAATCAGGACAATGCGATCTATCATACCTTCATTGTCCGCGTGATCCAATAAGCGAGCCATGCTGTCTTTTTCGCCATAACGACCATTGGCATCGAGATAATAGAGCACATGGCCCGAATCGGTCATCTCCGTTTCGTACTGAGATGCCAGACTGTGAATCTTCGACAGACAGGCCATGTCTTTTTTTACCATTTCAGTTTCATCTCCCGGATGCCCAATTTTGATTTTTAGTATGTACGCTCCATCATCCAAAATCTCCCGCAATTCATCTGTGGGCAGGGTATAACTCACTGCTGGTACGAGCGCGACATGCGATTGGCGATGGGATAAAAATGAGCGGAATTTTTCCGGGATTAGGGCGTCGAAGTTCGCCAATCCCTTCCGCTTTGCATACAGGATCCATGCGGCGTTGTCCAGTGCTACCAGCGCAATCAGTGCAAATGTTCGGCGCAAATCCCCATGGCCTGTGATCGCTTTGGCATAAGAAAAGACATCGTTTTCAATAGCGTCAAATAATGCCATCGGGTCGGCAAATTCTCTTCCTTTGATCTGCTGTAGTGCAAATTCCAGAAGAGATGCTTGAAGCAAATTGCCGCCCATTTCTGTGTGTGCAGCAAATACGGTAGCGTCTGACCACAGTACGGCCAAACCACCTATACCAAAAGCTTCATGTCCGTCGGCGTCTTTTAAACGCACGATGAGATTCCACTTTTCGTGAAAAGCCGCTCCCTTAAATGCAAATGGCCGCGCAAATGGTTCGCGCTGAATTTCTAAATCTGTTTCGACAATGTTCATTTGTTTGTATCCTTATGATAGGGGGACGGCACAGGGGCCGTCCCCTACACGGACACGATCATTGGATGTAGTTTCTGTCGTTCGGAACGGCACAGGGGCCGTCCCCTACATGGCATTTTTGATAATACACATGCCCAATGCGATTTGCAAGCCCTACATAGTTGGTGTTGCCGGGGGCACTGGCACGGGTAAGACCACACTCGTCCACATACTTTTTGAGCACCTCGGTGAAGATCGTGCTATACGGATTTCCCACGATGCGTATTATCGCGATTTTGCCCATGTCCCGTCAGACCAGCGCGCGCAAATTAATTTTGATCATCCCGATGCACTCGAAACAGATTTGCTGGTGCAACATCTTCAGGCACTATCCCGCGGGGAGACCGTATTGGTACCAACTTATGATTTTACTACCCATTCCCGTTCTGATAGAACACTTGAGTTATGCCCTCGTCCCATTATTATTGTGGAAGGCATTCTCGTATTGGTCGAACAAATACTGCGCGATGCCCTGAATTTGAAAATTTTTGTGGATACACCGCCAGATATCCGCTTGATTCGTCGCGTCAACCGCGATGTTGAGGAACGCGGGCGCACGCCCGAATCCGTTACCCTTCAATATCTCGAAACTGTGCGCCCCATGCACGATTCTTATGTCGAACCGTCCCGCAAATACGCCGATCTCATCGTTTGCGGAGATCGCGATTTTACCATTGCCGCGGATTTGATTTTGGGACATCTATATACTATTCTCAATAAAAAATAAAGGGGAGATCTCAAAAGATCTCCCCCACCTCGCCTGGTCGCATCTGATTAACCACGCCACGAAGCAAACCAGAAATGCCGACCCGGGTCGAGAATTGAATAACTTACTGCCCAAAGCCGATGCTTACGCCCCCCCAAATCGTGCGGTTGTCGGGGTTGATTTTTGTGTCGGCATAAGAAAATCCAATGGTTGGCGCAATCGAAATTGCGCACGCATTACAACTGAGCGAAGCCGTAACTGTGACATCGTTAAAACCCGTTTTATTTTCACCCGTTTCATCTGCGTAATTGCTCATGGCAACACTTGCACCGATACTCAGTACTTGCCCTTCTTCCGAGCCGAGCGCAATGTCATAGCCACCCGACAAAGACACGTACCATGCCTCGACCAGACCAAAATCGTAATAAAATGTCACTGCCGGTGATATGGCGTTATCCAGAGATAGTCCAATATAAGCTTCTTGTGAGAGATTTGAGTCTTCATCAGCACTGGGAAATACATATTGAATATAACCGATAGAAACGCCCAGGCCCATGTCTTCGCTCAAGGATCTCGAATAGTCGGCATAAAAGTCGAGTTCATCGACATTTTGGGTTTGTGTATCGGGATTTCTGTCGTCAATGCGGTCCTGCACAAACCACGATCCCCACGCGCCTATAGACAAACCCGTTTCACCGAATCCCACCTCAATGCCCGGCTGGGCCACAATTTTGTCATCGGCTCCGAGCACATAACCACGCCAAATATATCCCGTATAGCTATCCAGAGTAACACCGACCGACATCTGAGCATTTGCGGGAGCGGTTAGAAAAATTCCCGCAAGCAAAATGCCACATAATTTCTTCATAAGTCCCTCCTGATGAGTTTATACTTAGTGATATGACCTGTAAGCAAAATTTTGTGGCGTACACACAGACCATATTTTGAATTTTGAAGCGTGCGCTTTTAGTTTTTCATTTTCTCCTTTCTATAAATATATGAGAGTGATGTTTCATTAGGATTTCTTAAACATAAAAAAAAATGAAATAAAAAACAAAAATACGTCCAATGTTTCCAATGTGTAAACGGCTTTTAAAAATAATAAATCAGATAAATTGCCAGAAAAATAATTGCGATGAGCACATTGCTTTGCGATAACCACGAGCGACCAAATAATCCTCTATTATCGTGTTGCGCCTGAATAGTCGCGATGAGTTTTCGAATCAACGCCTTTGCTCCTGCAAAAAAACGATCCACGACCAGCCCACCTGTGCGGACAATGGCGCGAATACCTTTTGGTAAAGCGCGTCGATAAATCCAGTCGAAGTCGAGATTTACACCGGGCAATTCGGGAGGGTGCTTGCCTATTAATATCAGTATTCCGACAATACCTCGCTTCCTCTGCGTTTCCAGATATACGTCGATTTCACTCGTCAACATCAGTACCGCAAATGCCAGTACCGCGAAGAAAACCAGTTGAAGTTGGAGCACCACATGGGTCGTGGTATAGGGTACGTAATCTACGGGATGCGGCAATAAGTTGTAGAGCAGCGGTGGATAGGAGCCTATGACCACACAGAGTATGGCTGAGATGGTCATGGCGATCCGCATGTTGAGGGGTGCTTCGGAACAGCGAATTCCAGAGTCGTGCGCGAAGAATGAAAAAAATGGAATTTTGACGCCTGCGTGGTGAAGCACGCCCGCCGATGCAAATAATAGCACCAGCCAGATTGTCACAGCACCGCTGTCGGCGACGCCTTGCATGACCATGGATTTGCTGATAAACGCGTTAAACAGGGGTATTGCGGATATGGATGCGGCGCCTATAATACAGCAGGCACAGGTCCAGGGCATGGACTTGTAAAGGCCGCCCAGGTCTGAGGCATTGATACGCCCGCTGGAAAATAAAACAGCGCCCATGGACATGAATAGCAGCCCTTTGAAGAGTACGTCATTGAATGCATGCGATACTGCGCCGTTAATACCCAGTGCGCCTCCGATGCCAATGCCCGCGACCATAAATCCGATCTGGTTGATCATGCTGTAGCTCAATACGCGGCGCATATCGTTTTCGATGGCTGCGTAGAATATCGGAAAGATGGTCATGATGGCGCCAATGTAGATGAGCAGATCTTCACCGGCAAATCCGCGCGCGAGGGCATATACAGCGGCTTTGGTGGTGAATGCACTCAAAAATACCGTGCCCACGGGTGTGGATTCCGGATAGGCGTCAATCAGCCAGTTGTGGAGCAGGGGAAAGGCGCATTTGATCCCAAAGGCAAAAAATATCAGGTAGTGATAACTCTCGTCTAATCCGATATGATCGAATGTGAGTGATTTTGTGTTCAAATAGTAGAATACCGCGCCGAGCAAGAGTAGCAAGCCCGAGGAGATGTGCATGACCAGATAGCGCATTCCCGACCGCAGTGCGCGCTCACCGCCGCGCGCCCACACGAGGAATACCGATGTTATCGCCAGCAATTCCCAGAAGATAAACAGGGTGATCAGATCACCGGCAAATACCGCCCCAACCGCCGATCCCGCGTAGATCAATCCCGTGCCGATTTGCAACCGGTCTTTGAGATGTAGCGCGTAAATCGCGCCGATAAAAGCCGCCAGATGGAACAGGTATCCAAATAGCATGCTCAAGCGGTCCGCGCGCAGTACGGTCAGTTCGTAGCCGCCCCAGGTGATGTGCCACAAGGTGCCATCGGCAATGGTCAGCAGGTTTAAAAATCCGAGTACGGGCAAGCATACCGACACGATGCGGCGCGGTGTGGTTGGAAGGCAAAACAAAAGCAGGCCGCCCGCCAGCAGGATCAGTGCGGGATGAACCTCACTCATCGTAATAGTCCTCCGACCGCATGAGTGCTTTTCTCAAGAGTATGGAGCCCCAGACGATTAATAAATAGGCGACAAATCCGTAAATGGCGTAAAATCCAAATCGGCCTTCAACCGGCAACAGGCCTTCGGCAAATGTCAGGTGCCGATGTACGATGAGGTCGGTCAGGATCAACAGCGCACACCACACGAAGAAGCCCAGGATCAACCAGCGCACGGCGCCGAGGTGGTCCAACAAGCGTTCATTCTGTTTTGGGGATTCGGGATGGTTCATGGCATGGCCCCTCCGATCATGAGCAACAGGTCCAGAACAGGTTCGGGATAGATATAGAGTACCAGGCAGCCGATGGCTGTAAGTGATAAGGGGAGTACGCACGCAAGCGGCGCTTCATGCAGTCCGTCTGTGTGATGGTCATTGGTTGCGGACGCAAAAAATGCATAGATGGGAATGGGCAATAAATAGAGGACATTGAGTAGAGAACTGATGAGCAATACGCCCGCGGCCACATAGCGATGGGCTTCTATAGAAGCCAGAACCAGATACCATTTGCTCCACGCGCCCGCAAAAGGCGGAATTCCGATAATGCTCAGAGAGCCGATCAAAAAGGCGAACATCGTAAAGGGCATCTGTCGTCCAATGCCTTTCATGTCGCTGATTTCTGTTTTGTGCAAGGCCACCAGGATGGCTCCGGCACAGAAGAAGAGGGTGATTTTGCCAAAGGCGTGCGTTACGATGTGCATGCTGCCGCCCAGCACTCCCAGATCATTTGCCAGCGACGCCCCCAGTACGATATAGGATAATTGGCTGATTGTGGAATACGCCAGTCGCGCTTTCAAGTTGTCTTTTGTCATCGCCACGAGCGATCCCACCAGAATGGTGAAGCCGGCGATGTAGGTTAGCCATTCACTGAGACCCGCGTCCGAAAGCAGGTCTGTACCAAAGAGGTAGATCACCACTTTCATTATTGTGAATACACCGGCTTTTACCACGGCTACTGCATGCAATAGTGCACTGACTGGCGTGGGCGCAACCATTGCCGCGGGCAGCCATCTGTGGAAGGGCATCAACGCCGCTTTTCCCGTTCCAAAGGCATAGAGACCGAGGAGGACGATTACAATACCTTCGCTCGCTTTGCCGGTTAGAATACCGCCTGGCGCAAATTCCAGCGTGCCGGTTAATTGCCAGGTCCACACCATGCCCAGCAATAGAAAACCCACCGATGTGCTCATCAAAATGCCCATGTAAATGCGCCCGGCGCGCAGGGCTTCTTCGCTGCGGTGGTGCGTTACAAGTGGATATGTCGATAGGGTCAATACTTCGTAAAATATGAACAGGGTGAACATGTTGCGGGCAAAAGCCACGCCCAGAGCAGCCGAGATCGCAAATGCAAAGAACACAAAAAATCGCGTCTGATTTTCTTCGTGATGCCCGCGCATGTACCCGATGGCATAGACTGTGGTGACAATCCACAAACCCGACGCGATGAGGGCAAATATCATGCCCAATGGCTCTACTTGAAATGCCAGTGATAGGCCCGGCATTACGTCTATGACATGCGCGGCGGGTTGTGCGCCGTCCATCACCGAAGGTAAAAGTGAGATTACAGTGCCAAAGGTCAATACAGCCGCAATCAATCCGATGGCTTCGCGCATATTGGGACTGCGCGAGGTCAGTGCAATAAAGGGCATGCCCAGAAGCGGTAACGCAATAGATACGAGTATAGCGGTTGATCCACTCACGGCGTTGCCCCCAGTAATAATCCGGCGGCGCGTTGTGCCACGTTGACGGTTAAGTCCGTTTGTACGCCAAAATACACTGTTGCTCCTGTTAAAACCCACATGGATATCTGCATCATTAACGGCGCTTCCTTTATATTGGAATCATCATCGGCTTTCTGAAAGTAGGCCACTTCAACGACGCGCCACACATATACTACGGCGAGCAGGGAACTGAGCAAGGCGAGCAGTGCTACGGGCCACCATCCCGCTTCCAGCGCGGCCAGGATCAAATACCATTTGCTGATAAAGCCCACGGTTAACGGCACGCCGATCAAGCTCAAACCCGCCAGTACAAAGGCCGCCATTGTCACGGGCATGCGTCGCCCAAGGCCCTTCCAGTCGGCGAGGTCAGATGATCCGAGGCGCAATACCGCGCAGCCTACGGCCAAAAATAGGGCGGCTTTCATCAAGGCGTGGTTAAACAGGTGAACAATCCCGCCGGTCAATCCGGTTATGGAAACAAAGCCGATGCCCAGCATCATATACCCGATTTGTGCCACGCTGGAATAAGCCAATAACCGCTTTATATTGGTCTGGTAAATAGCGGATAGAGATGCCACGTAAATCCCGATGAGGGATAGAGGGATTAAAAAGACATCGAGGTTGAGTTTTTCAAACACAAACTCAGTGCCCCATACGGTAAACGTGAATCTCAGAAATACGTAGATGGATACTTTTGTCGCTGTTGCAGCCAAAAAAGCCGTGACTAAAGAGGGCGCGTAACAATAGGCATTGGGCAACCACATGTGCATCGGGAACATCGCCAGTTTGATCAACATGCCCACGGTCAAAAAGGCGAATGCGACCATTGCTGTGCGGGTTTCAAACATCGCGGGCAAGCGCTGGGATAGATCAAACATATTCAGGGTGCCGGTCATCATGTACATCAGGCCGATGCCAATGACAATAAATGTGGCTCCCAATGTGCCCATGATGAGGTATTGATAAGATGCCGTCAATGCGCGCCGGTCGCGTCCCATGGCAATCAGGGTGTAGGACGATAGCGATGAGATTTCCAGGAATACAAAGACGTTAAATGCATCGCCCGTGATTGTAATGCCCATCAGTCCGGTGAGGCAGAGCAGATAAGCCGTATAAAACAAATAATGCTGCTTACCGGAGACTTCATCTACCACGCTCGGCAGTGCGAAAAACGTCAGCACGGCGGCGATGATCGAAACCAGCAACAGCACATAAGCGTTGATCGTATCAACGCGGTATTCAATGCCCCAGGGCGCAATCCATCCGCCTATTGCATACGAGATCACGCCTTCTTCAAGCACGCGGATGAGCAGCATAGATGCTATGCCCAAAGAGGCCAAGCACACGAGAGACGCAAAAGCCCAAACCAGCGTTTTTTGCCGCAATAATACACATAAGGGGGCCGATACAAGGGGGACAACAATCAATAATATGGGCAGATGCATATCAATCATTCACAATGTCCCGTTCTATAATTTCATCTTCCTCAATTGTATCATAAGCTTCCCCAATTCGCACGACGAGTGCCAAACCCAGGGAGAGGGTTGCAATGCCCACGACAATTGCCGTCAGGATGAGTACATGGGGTAATGGGTTGGAATATGTGTCAATACCTTCAGCCAAAATTGGCGCAGTACCACCGCTGACCTTTCCCACGGTGATATAGAGTAAGAAAACCGAGACCTGGAAGATACTCAGGCCAATCAATTTTTTGATGAGATTGGGGCGCGCAATTGCGGTGTACAATCCAATCATCATCAAGACCATACAGGCCCAGTAGTTGAATAATCCTACGGAGATCATCGCAATCGCCTCCGACCTGCAAAAGAAAAAAAGATGGCTATCATTACTGCAGCCACGGTAATACCCACGCCGAGTTCGACCAGCAAGATGCCCAGATGCTGTCCGTGCGGAGCACTGTCCGGATCCAGAGCAGTATAATCCAGGAAATTGTAACCGAGAAATAGGGAGGCCAATCCCGTGCCCGCATAGAGCAAGACGCCGAGTGCGACGAGTGTTTCAATGATGCGGGGTTTTACGATTTGTTTTGCGGCTTGCAGGCCAAAAATTAGCGTGTAGAGCACCACTGCTGCGGCAAAAATCACACCGGCTTGAAACCCTCCTCCAGGTCCAAAGTCGCCGTGAAATTGCACGTAGAGCGCGAATAACAGTATCGGCGGAATGAATCCCTTACCCACTACGCGGGGAATGCTCTGATGTCTCATTGCCCGTCCTCCTTGCGCCAGATATGTCCCAGGAGCAATATTACGCCGATACCAGCCGTAAAAATTACGGTTACTTCACCCAGTGTATCGTATCCCCGGTAGCTCGCCAATACCGATGTTACAATATTGGGGATTCCCATTTCTTCTCCCGATTTTTCAATATAGCGATCGGCAACGTGTGTGTGAACGGGCGCATTGGGGTCGCCGAACATCGGCATGTCCAGTGTGCCGTAAATGAGCGCGCTGCCCGTAACGAGCACGACAAGCAGTGCCAATGCGTTATTTTTTTTGATCATTTTTTCTTCGCGCGTCGTCAATGATAGGGTGCCCAGCAGGAGCACGGTTGACACACCGGCTCCAACAGCCGCTTCGGTAAATGCGACATCGACGGCGTCGAGCAATGTAAATACGATAGCCGATAGGAAGCTGAATATGCCCAGCATCATTGCGGCCATAAACAGATTTTGCATTCGGGAAACCGCAATCGCGAGTACTATCATAAAAGACAGCAGGACGATGCTCAGAATTTCAGTCATGCTCATTTTTCCCTTTGTTGTCGGGATCTCTTAAAAATGGCTTGAGGCCCGACGTCAATGCCGCTTTGCCCACTGCGTGGGTCGATGTCGGACTGGTGAGGAGCAATATCACCAGAATCATCACCAGTTTCACTGTGACCATTGTCAGACCGCCCTGAAACATCAATCCCAGCAAGACGAGGCTCGCCCCCAGTGTGTCGGTGACACCACCGCCGTGCATGCGGCTGTAAAAATCGGGCAAGCGCAACAGGCCCAGGCCGCCTATCATGCATAGAATACATCCCGGGATGAGGCAAATCCAGCTCAATATATCGACAATCGTCATGGTGTTTGCGTCCTGTTTTCTTCTTCGGGATCGGCACCCAGGTCATTATAGGTCACAAATTTTAGAACGGCCAATGTACCGATAAAGTTGATCAATACATAAATAAGGGCGAGGTCCAGAAAATCGGGCCGGCCAGTTAAAAATCCGAGTACGGCAATAAATAATACGGTTTTGGTGCCAAACATATTTACCGATAGGATGCGATCGTACACAGTTGGTCCCAATAGGGCGCGGCAAAGTGCCAGTGCCATGGTGACCAATATGCCGATCATTGCCGCAATAAACATCTCATTGCTCCAGTGCCGTCACGCGGCGGTCCATATCGCCGCTCTGTACATCATTAGCAGCTTCTTCTGTCAGGGCATGTACCACAATATCTTCTTCGTCCAGGTCGAGTGATACGGTGCCGGGGGTCAGGGTTATTGAATTGGCAAAAATAACGCGACAAAGATCGTTTTTTTGCGTTCCGCTTACGCGCACTATGCGCGGGGCAATGGGCAACCTGGGGTTCAAAATGCGTTTTGCCACGTCGATATTCGCTTTGATAATGGCCCAGAGTAGCCAGGGAATATAGAAAACGAGGCCCCAGATCAGATGAATTGGATGTCCTTCTTCATCTACAATAGATAGACGTCCCGCCAGATAAACGACAAAAGCGCAGGATAACACACCCATTGCGAGAATAAGCGTGTGATGAATCACGTAATATCCAGACAAGAGCAGCCAGATGGCGAATGAAAAAACGAAAAAAAAGATGTATCGCATATAAACCTCGGATGAAATCGTAGGGGACGGTTCCGTCCTCAGCAGTTAGCACCCATCCTATAGGAAAGGCACAAAAAACCCATTCGTTCGCTCGAATGGGGGGATGTGCGAACTGTCTTATTTAATATTTTTTGACGCAAAAAATCAAGCGAAATATCTCATCGCGTCTTATCTTGTAGGCGGGTTATTTATTATTGTGCAACCATTCAATTAATAGAAAGGTACATTTGGTGTCAACTATTCTGATCGCATATCTGTTTACAGCACTCGTTTTTGGATTTTTTCTCTATTATTTTGTTTGGCGAAATCGCTATGTGACGCAGATTCGCCTATCTGTTTACAAAGTTGAAGGGCGGGTTGTGAGTATTGAGCGCGTGGTAAGGGAGATTCAGGTGAATGAGCATCAGGATCTGCTGGCATTAAAACGCATTGAGTGGAAGGTTATTTACAAAGACCGGAATGACAATCTCTGCGAGACCCGCTGCCGCGTTCAAGGAGGGCAACTCGACTGGTATCCTCCATTGAGCTGATTATCACACCTTTTCCGCGATGGAGACGGTGTTCTGATCTTTTTCCGCTTTTTTGCGACGTGGGCATGTAAAGCAAGCAGAGTCCTCGTCCAAGTCCTGTTCATGGGTTTCCAAGACGTCGCCACAACAACTCTGCTGCTTTTTCTTGTACTGCGCAAATGTCAATGCACCTGCCATAAACGCAAATGCTATGATGAGAAAGATCGTCGCTGTTAATATGGTTTCCATGTTGTTGTCCACAATGGAAATTGCGCTTGAAAGCGGAAGGTGGGATGGCTATACTTATGTGTGTTCTATGCTAAAAGTATTCGAAAGGAATGAAAAATGAAATTTCAACGTATCACTATTTCTGCAGACCAAATGGGGGGATTGCCCTGTATAAGAGGTCTTCGTATCCCCGTTTCTGTCATTGTTGATCTCGTCGCTGCAAACACATCTGATGAGGAAATTTTGAGACTCTATCCCGACCTCGAACCCGAAGACATACGCGAAGCACTCGCTTATGCAGCGGTTGCAGTGCGTGAACGAGAACTTCCTCTCCAGATGATACCATGAGATTTCTCATTGATAATGCGCTTTCCCCGTTGCTGGCTCAAAGACTCGTGGAAGAGGGATACGATACTGTACATATCCGCGAATATAACATGCAATCTGCATCCGATGAAGATATTTTTCGACTTGCTCAAAGAGAGGATAGGATCATCATTTCGGCTGACACTGACTTTGGCACATTACTCGCATTGAGAACTACTATCAAACCATCTGTAATCCTTTTTCGAAGAGGTACGGAGAGGCATCCAGAGCAACAATTTAAACTCTTACAGGCCAATCTACCGACGATTTCCAATGATCTTCAAGATGGTAGCATTGTTGTTTTTACCCAAAATAGCATACGGATCAGGCCTCTTCCTATTGTATAAAAAATAAACGTCTTCTCACCTCTTACTTCTCACCTCTTACCGCCTTTTTGAAATTAGACGTCATTTTTTCCACGAATCCATTTCCTTGTCGCACAATCATAAATACGGCGAGATTGTGTTTTTCTGCAAACGCAAATCCTTTTTCCGGTCCCATTACGTTGATCGCTGTGGCCAGTCCATCGGCGTAGGCACAGCTTTTGTGTAGTACTGTTACGGAGGCCAATGCATGCGTTATGGGCCGTCCTGTGCGCGGGTCAATGGTGTGGGAATACCGCACGCCGTCGCGTTCAAAATAATTGTGGTAATCGCCCGATGTCGCCATGGACATGTTGTTCAGGGCGAGTGCTTTTTGTAGTTCGCCCTGTCCCGCGGGGCTTGCAATGCCTATCCGCCAGAGTTGTCTGAGGTGGTTGTGTCCCTTTGCCCGCAGTTCGCCGCCGATTTCGATAAAATAGTGATTGATGTCCAAACTGTCCAGATAACTCGCTATGCGATCTACACCAAAACCCTTGGCTATTGCGGATAAGTCGCAATAGATTTCGGGTAGTTCTTTTTTTATGGCGGGGGTAGATAGGTCAATGTGAATTTTTTCGTATCCGATCAGTGTTTTAGCAGCTTGTATTGAGTCGGGCGATGGTACGCGCTCGGGGATGGCGTTGGGTCCAAAACCCCACAGGTTGACCAGGGGGCCAATGGTGACGTCAAACGCGCCATCGGACCAGGTGCTGATTTCACGCGCGATGTGTAAAACATAAGCAAAGTCCGATGAGACTGCAAACCAGTCTGCTGAAGGCGAGCGGTTGAATTGGGTGATTTCGGAGTTGTCCCGATAAGTGGACATCTGGCGATTGACTTCTTCCAATCGCGCGTTGATTTCTCGGTCCAATACATCCGCGTCAAGAGTTTGGTCTTTTTGGACGATTTTGACCTGAAACGTCGTTCCCATCGTCGAACCGGAAATCGTCACCAACTGATCCTGACATCCGATTAACAGGATTGGAAATATCCATCGCCAAATTCTGTTCATGTTCCGTCACAGGCTCCAAATGTCGTGTTGAAAGCTATGTCTCTATCTCAGGTATTAGTGGTTCTGAATGGGAATAGGGAATTGTATAACAATACTTATATTTTCCCTATACGCACACTATACCCATCGTTTCACTCTAAAATACAATTTAAAATTCGATCGTACTGTAAATATAAATAATTTCAATGGTTTATACAAGTATTATTAAACTATTTGACATGGCGTTTTGATCTCTTTATATTCTCCAAAATGGCGGATAATCCGACAATCTAATAAGGAGGTTGACTGTGTTGCCCATACCCGATTCGTAGCTGGGGTGCAATAAAATATTTGGTGGAGATTTATCGGCATACAGCCTGTGCTTTTAGGCGGGTCATGACAACTAACGCACACACAAGGAGGAGGGCCATGCCACCAACGAATTTATGCGGCTCCGATGGGAAGTCATACTGTGAATCACTTTTGATCGAGGCCGCTTTTTATTTTTCTTGAACCCATGAAACTTTTCCCCGAACTCATGGAGGTATGATTATGACCATTCAAGATATTCTCGACCAAAAAGGTCGCCGCGTGATTACGATTGGACCTTATCACACATTGGATGTGGTACTGGCTACGCTGATTCAAAATAGCGTGGGTGCGCTTGTCGTGCAGAATCGAGCAGGAGATTTGCTCGGTATTATCACTGAGCGCGATTTGATGCGCGTGGTGTATAATGGTGCGGATTTGCAGGCTGTGCACGTTGAGGATGTGATGACGCGCGATCTCGTTACGAGCAATCCGGATTGCGATATTGAATATGTGATGGCAGAGATGACCGAGGGGCGATTCCGGCACATGCCGATTGTTGATGAGGTGGGTCGTCTTGCTGGCATTGTGTCGATTGGCGATATTGTTAAAGCCAAGTTGGAATCTGCTGAGGAAGAAGTGATGATATACAAGGATTTTGTCACGCTGGATTGGCGGGCATCGTAATACAGGAGGTTGATGTGTCTGAAGAACTACCCGACAAAAAAGTCTTCGGTTCACCAGTAACCGAAGACTTTTTTTATGTACTTTTAATGAACTGGTCTGGTCCCGATTACCCGCCAAAGTCGTCGAATAAGATATTTTCGGGTTCCACACCCATATCGTCCAGCATATCCATACATGCAACTAACATCAGCGGGGGACCGCAGATATAATATTCACAATCTTCGGGGGCTGGATGATCTTTTAAGTACTCGTCGTAGAGGACCTGGTGAATAAAGCCAGTTAGGCCCGTCCAGTTGTCTTCCGGCATGGGGTCGGATAGTGCCACATGCCAGGTGAAATTATCGTAGTCGCTCTGCAATCCGTCAAAGTCATCGACGTAAAACATTTCATTCAGGCTGCGCGCGCCATACCAGAAGGTTACTTTGCGGTCTGTTCCTATGCGTTTGAATTGATCGAAGATGTGCGACCGCATCGGGGCCATGCCCGCGCCGCCACCGATGAAGATCATTTCGGCATCTGTTTCTTTGGCGAAGAATTCGCCATAGGGTCCCGAGATGGTTACATCATCGCCGGGTTTTAGATCAAAAGTCCACGACGACATTTTGCCCGGCGGAATGCCCGTTGTGCCCGGAGGGGGGGACGCCACGCGGATGTTGAGCATGATGATCCCTTTTTCTTCGGGATAATTCGCCATTGAGTACGCGCGGAAGACGGGTTCATCTACTACCGAGATATTGTCCCATACGTTGAAGTGATCCCAGGTGCTTCTGAAGCGGTCTTCACCGTCGTCGGCTTTGATGTCGAAGTTGCGGTAGTCAACGGTGTGGGGCGGGCATTCGATTTGAATAAATCCACCAGCTCGGAACCCGACGTCTTCCCCTGGGGGCAGTTCGAGGACGAGTTCTTTGATGAATGTGGCGACATTGTAATTTGAGATTACTTTGCAGTCCCACTTTTTGATGCTAAATACTTCGGCGGGTACTTCGATGTCCATATCGCCCTTTACCGTGACTTGACACGAAAGCCGACACCCTTCACGCGCTTCTTTGCGGTTGATGTGCGATCGCTCGGTGGCTAAGATATCGCCTCCCCCGTCGTTGATCGTCACTTTACACTGTCCACAGGTGCCGCCTCCCCCACAGGCGGAGGATACAAAAATTCTATTGTCGGCCAATGTGTTGAGCAATTTGCCGCCTATGGGAACAGCAATGCTGTGGTCCGGGTCCTCGTTGATGGTGATGTGAGCCTGCCCTGAGGCAACCAATCGCGATCTGGCAATGAGTATGACCGCTACCAGCATCAGCACCATGGTAGTAAACATTCCTACACCGAGTAAAATTAGCCTTACGTCTTCCATATTATCTCCACGCTTGCCTGGATCTAAAGTTGAATCCCCGAAAAGAGCATAAATGCCATTGCCATCAATCCCACGGTCATAAACGTGATGCCCAGCCCGCGCAGTGCAGGTGGCACATTGCTGTATTTCATTTTTTCGCGTATGCCCGCCAGTCCGACTATGGCGAGTGCCCAACCCGTGCCACTGCCGAGTCCAAAGACCACGCTTTCTGAAAAATTAAAGTCGCGTTCGACCATGAGCAGGGAACCGCCTAAGATCGCGCAGTTCACTGTGATCAGGGGCAAGAATATGCCCAGGGCGTTGTACAGAGTGGGCACGTATTTGTCCAGTACCATTTCCAGAATTTGAATCATTGCGGCGATGACGCCGATATATGTGACCAGGCCCAAAAATGTGAGATCTACATTTGGCAAACCCGCCCAGGCGAGCGCGCCTTCGGTCAGGACATGGGTAAAAATGAGGTTGTTGATCGGCACTGTAATCGTCTGCACCACAATCACCGCAATGCCCAGGCCCACAGCGGTTGTCACCTGTTTGGAGACGGCGAGGTATGTACACATGCCCAAAAAGAAAGCGAGGGCCATATTTTCGACAAAAACGGCTTTGACAAATAAGCTGATATAGTGTTCGGCCATTTTAATCCTCTTCCACTTGCTCGGGTTTCCACGCGCGCACAACCCAGATGAAGAACCCGATTAAGAAAAACGCACTCGGCGATAATAACATCAAGCCGTTGGGCATGTACCAGCCGCCTTCGGTGACGAGTGGCAAAATGTCAACGCCCAGAAGTTTACCCGATCCCAGAAGTTCGCGGAAAAATCCCACCACAATTAAGATGGTGCTGTAACCCAATCCATTTCCCAGACCATCTAATAAGCTGTGCGTGGGCGGATTTTTCATTGCAAATCCTTCGGCGCGTCCCATGATGATGCAGTTGGTAATGATCAGTCCGACAAAGATCGACAATTGCTTGGATATGTTGTAAGCAAATGCCTGAATAGCCTGGTCGGCGATAATCACAAGCGAGGCAATAATGGTCATTTGAACGATGATGCGCACGCTGGATGGAATGTGATTTCTGATCAGGCTTACCGATATATTGGAAAGCGTTATAACAAAGATGACCGCCAAAGACATGACGATTGAGGTCTCCAGCTTTGTGGTCACCGCGAGTGCCGAACAGACTCCCAATACCTGACGCCCGATGGGGTTGTCATCAAAGATGGGCGTCCATACCAGGCTTTTGGCTTCTTTCGCCGTCAGAGACGGAGATGGTGGCACTTCTGGCGCTTGTTCTTCCCTTTCGATTACTTCAGCCACGAGCACCTCCTTGTTTTAGCGTGTCTAAAAATCGACCGTATCCTTCGTTGCCCAACCAGTACTTGAGCATGCTGTCTAATCCCCGCGTGGTGATGGTCGCACCCGAGAGGCCATCGACCTGGTATTTTGCTTTTTCACTTTTGGGATTTACCTGGCCTTTGATTACAGAGATGGCGACATTGCCCGCGTCGTCATAAGCCTGTTTGCCCGGCCACAAGCCCTTCCATCTGGCGTTATCTACCTCGCCACCCAATCCCGGGGTTTCGCCGTGTTCGTAAAATGTGATGCCCTGAATGCTTTGCAGGTCATTGCTCAGAGATACAAAACCGTAGAGCGTGGACCAGAGGCCATAGCCGTAGATGGGCAAGATAATGCGCTGCAATTTGTCGTTTTCCATCACTTTATAAACGAAGATATATTTGGGACGGTTGCGAATATTTGCAATGTCTCTATCAGAGTCAATAGAACGCCCAAGAGTGGGGTCGGCGGCCATTTTTTTTAAGTCATACGTATCTACGTCGATGCCATCGGGATATTCTTCGCTGTTCAAGATCTGCCCGGTGTCCAGTTCAATAAGCAGTGGTACGACTTTATTTTCGTAAACGGACTGGACATCGACCGAGGGGTCGTATAGCCCACCCGCAATTAGAATATTTTTTACCTTGTCGAGGCGTTTGTTTTCTTTTTGAATATCGTGTAAGGATACCGCAAATAGTGAGACAAAAAGAGAACAGACGAGACAAAGGGCCACCGCAACAAAGATCGTTTTTTGGATGCTGTCATTCTGCACGGGCCAGTCTCCTTTGGATATTGCGGTCGATAAAGACGCGGTCGATGATGGGCGCGAATACGTTGGCGAATAATATGGCCAGCATGATGCCTTCGGGATAGGCCGGGTTGGTCACGCGGATCAATACTGTCATGATGCCTATTAAAATGCCATAGACCCATTTGCCCTGGCGCGTCATGGCCGCGCTGACCGGATCGGTTGCCATAAATACTGTGCCAAATGCAAAGCCGCCGATGACAAAATGCCAGGCTGGAGATACGTTGAGCAGTGGATTGGTGGTGCTGCCGATCCAGTTGAAGAATAGTGCAGATACAATCATGCCGATGGTTACGCCGGCCATGATTTGCCAGGAGCCAACGCGTGTGAGAATTAGAACGCCTGCGCCCAATAAACAGCAAAGCGTTGAGGTTTCTCCCATGGATCCCGGAATCAGACCGATAAAGGACTCCCACCAGGTGTAGTCCAACTGGATATGGGTATCGGCATAGGCCGCCAATGGCGTTGCCTGACTGTATCCATCGACGGCGATCCAGACTGCATCGCCCGAGATTTGCGCGGGATAGGCAAAATAGAGAAATGCGCGGCCCGTGAGCGCGGGATTTAAGAAGTTCATTCCCACGCCGCCGAAAATTTCTTTGCCTATTACGACGCCAAAGATGATGCCTATGGCAACTTGCCACAGGGGTATCAGGGGCGGCATTGTGAGGGGAAATAGCGTGCTGGTGACGAGAAATCCCTCGTTGATCTCGTGTTTGCGAATGACTGCAAAGATGGCTTCACAGATGCCGCCTGCGGCCACGGTTACGAGTTGTACGGGTACAAAATAAATGGCGCCAATCGCAAAACAACTGAGTATATCGGAAGGCAGGAAGGACAAGCCCAGTGCCTGGGCGAGATAGACGTGCCAATCCCCAGTGCCGATTGCACCGATATTTTGATAGGCCAGGCTCGCTTGCAAGCCCGTATTGTAAAGGGCAAATAAAATACAGGGTTGTAGCGAGAGTACGACTGTGATCATCATGCGCTTCAGGTCCATGCCGTCGCGCACATGTGCATCGGCCTGGGTGACTTCGCCGGGGGTGTACAGGAATGTATCCCCGGCTTCGTAAAACGGATATAGTTTTTCGAGTTTGCCGCCTTCTTCGAAGTGCTCTGCCTGTTTGTCCAATAAGTCGCGTAAGGGCTTCACTATCCTTCCTTTTCAATTTCGGTGAGATTTTCGCGCAGAATAGGTCCAAAATCCATTTTTGACGAGCACGAGAATGTGCATAGTGATAGGTCTTCTTCCTCCAATTCCAGTATGCCGAGTTTTTCGGCGTCGTCGAGGTCGCGGGTCACGAGTGCCCGAATCAAAAAGTTGGGCAAGATGTCCAGCGGCATGACGTCGTCGTAATTGCCATGCGGCACGAGTGCGCGATGGCTGCCATTGGTGGAGGTGTTTAATTTGAGGCGTTGGCCGAAGAACATTTTGGACAGTGCCAGGTTCTTGATGGTGAAAAATTCGAATCCCGGCGTGATCCAGCCCAAAAAGGCGCGTTTGTTGCCTTCTTCCAGTGCGGTGATCTGCTGGTGATATCGCCCCAAAAAGGCGCGGGTTTCATCTGCTTTGCGCCCGGAGAGGACAGAGCCGCTGATGACCCGATTTTCGACGTTTTCGAGTTCGCCTTCTACGAGATCCATTATTGAAGCGCCCATCCGAGTGCGGATCAGTTTGGGGTGTTTTACTGTTGGTCCGGCCAGAGCGACTATGCGTTCGGTCATTATCCGCCCGGTTGTGAACAGATGCCCCCATGCTATGACATCCTGTAGGCCGATATGCCAGACTGTTTTGTTGCGGTGTACGGGGTCTAAGAAGTGGATGTGCGTGCCGACCAATCCGGCAGGGTGCGGTCCGGTAAATTCTTCGACCTGGATGCGGTCGTCGTCGATTTCGGGCAGGTCTAAGTCGGGGTCTCTGCAGAGAAAAATCGTACCATCCACGAGTTTTGAGACGATTTTCAAACCCAATGCGAAATTTCTTTCCTGTCCAGCTAATACACGCGCCATGTCCGGGGATAGGGGATTGGTGTCCATGGCGTTGACAAAGATGGATCGGGGTTCTGTCGCGGGATCGGCTACTTTGCCAAATGGCCGCGCTCTCATGGCGGTCCACTGTCCCGATGCGATGAGTTGTTCTTTGACTATTTCCCGGTCCAGGTTGTCGATTTCATCTTCTCGATGAGATTCAAAGGTGATTTCATCGTTGCCTTCCAGGCGGATGACCGTTGATAAGAAGGCGCGTTTTGCCCCCCGGTTTATGGCAATTACCTCGCCTGCACCGGGTGAGGTGTAAAGAACACCTTCCATTTTTTTGTCGGTAAACAATACGTCGCCGAGTTTGACGCGGTCTCCCACTTGCGCCACTATTGTGGGACGCATGCCCACATAATCTTCACCCAGGAGTGCCACAGTTTGGACGGGCTCGCCATTTTGTATTGTGGATTGATCGGGTACGCCGCTGATGGGAAGGTCGAGCCCTTGTTTAATTTTTTTCAATGCCATAATGTCCTCAAGATTTTGCAATAAAAAAAGCAACCACAACTGTCAAATAGCCTTAATAAACTAAGGGGGAGGACAGACAGTGCAGTTGCTGTTTTGCAGGTGCTTATGAGCATCTGCAGGCATTGGAAACAAATCCATCGTAATCCAAAAAAAGAACAGATGTGTTGTTCAAGAATGCAATAGTTTTCTTGTTTGCAAATAAATTTATTATAAGCGTTTTTAATTGTCAAGCAAAAGGCGTTGTGTCAAGAAAAATAAATTGTGTGAGGATTTTCATGGTACAGGAAGGGAACCCGTATGTTCCCCAATCCGTTATAAAGTTCAATAGAAGATTTGCACTTGTGCAAATGGGCCAAATAGGGTATGTATGAACCAATGCTATCGAAATCCATAACTCGGAGAGGTCGGTCCTGGCTAACGATGAAAGGTCGATTTCTCGAAAACTCAAAAAAGGAACGGATTTGACATGAAATATTTGATACTGAATTTGTGGGTTATTTTGTTTCTATTATTCGCTGGGCAGACAACTTCAGAGGTTGTGGATTCGCTGTCTGTTTTGGAAGAAGCCGTGAAAGCTGCGCCCAAAGATGGCGCTGCATGGGTTGTGCTGGGTAATTTGTATCTCAATGCGGGGGAGATCGAGAAGGCCGATAGTGCGTTTCGCAAGGGGATTCGGTATGCCGGATCGGCAGAGGCTTATGTGGGGTTGGGACGGGTGTATATGGCGAGGGGACCAACGCGGGCGCGACAGGGATTGCCGTATTTTCGGATGGCGCGCGCAAAGGATCCGAAGTCGATAGATGCCGAGTTGTATCTGGCTCGGGCAAAGGTAATGCTGCGCGATCTGGATGCTGAGGATGCGTTTCGCCGCGTGATTGCACTGGCGCCAGATTACGCGCCGGTGTATCTGGAATTGGCGGATTGGTATGTCAATAACAATTTCGAGATGTATTACGGCGAGATTCGTCTGTTGTACGAAAAGTATCTGAGGCTGAGGCCGGGTGATGTCGATGCGCTTTACGGATTGGCGGTTTCTTATACCGAGGAGCAGAATTACCGGTCTGTCGTTGGGATTGGTGAGATGGCGTTGATGAAGAATCCGGGCGAAGCGCGACTGTTGGCGCTGCTTGCACAAGCTCACGCGGGTATGGGCGATCCGGATCGGGCATTGGCGTTGTTCGCGCAGTATTTCGATGCGATTCCAGCAGAAGAACGGGCGCTCTATAAAGATTTGCAACTGGTGGCAAGGCCGGAGGAGTTGAAGGTGTATGAATCGCTGCCCGAAGAAGAACGCGTAGCGTTTTTGACGACGTTTTGGCGCAAACGCGATTTGACGCTGATATCGGGTGGTCTTGCGCGAGAGGCAGAACACTATCGCCGGGTGTGGTTCGCGCGGACGCATTTTGCGAAAGGGGTACAGCCGTGGGACCGGCGCGGCGAGGTATATATTCGGTATGGGGAGCCGGATTATCGATCGCGTTCACACGCGCCCAATGCAGTGCCGAGTGCCGAGGCTGAGGCGGTGAAGGAGCGATTGGCTCTGGATATTGCGGGTGGTTTTGTAGAGTCGGGTGACATGACTGAGGAGTCGTTTTTTGGTGGTGTGGATGAGGAACAGGAGCTTGAAGATTACAAACAGGCGTTAGACGTTGATTTGATTGAACCGGCTTATCCCGTCGCGTTTAACGAGCGGTCGGTGCCGTGGGAGTCGTGGATTTACACACAGGTCGGCGGTGGTGTGGAGTTTGTGTTTGTGGATGAGTTGCTCAATGGCAAGTGGCAGTTTCCCCCGCTGCCAGATGGTTCGCGGATGTCGGGCGCGCGGCTGTCCGCGCTTTTGCGAACCCATCCGGGCGCAGTGTTGAACGATGTGGTGGCTTCGACACCGGAGTATTTTGATTTGCCGCCGGGGATTGAACCTCTGGAGTTTTATTACGATGTGGCGCGTTTTAGAAGAGAAGAGGGCAAGACCGGAGTCGAGGTGTATTACGGGGTGCCGACACTGGAGGTGGATATTGAAAATGAGAATGGGCATGTGCGCCGTTCGGTGGTAATTTCGGACGATGAGGGCGAGGAGGTGTTTCGGACTCGGGATGATTTGCATTTTGGGGGTATTGATTCCACGCTGTTGAAGAAGGGAACATTTGTGCCCGATCTGGCTTATCTGGAAGTGCCTCCTGGCACCTATCGCATGGCGGTGCATCTGGCCGATGTAAATTCGGGCAAGTGGGGGGTTTATGTGCAGGATTTGGAAGCCCCGACTTTTTCCGATTCACTGGCGATGAGCGATCTGGAATTGGCGTGGTCCATTAGTGAGGAAGAGGGGTTTCACGACAAATACCGCAAGGCCGATGTGTGGGTGATGCCCATGCCGTCGCGCAGTTTTGTGAATGATCGCAGTGTGTTCGTTTATTATGAGGTCTATAATTTAAAACGCGATGAATTTGGGCAGACGCGATACAAAGTGTCCTATACGATTCAGCAGGATGTGCGGTCGGGGTCTTCGATTTTTGGACTGTTGAGTGGGGGGTTCAAAAGATTGATGGCCAGGGGTAAAAAACCACAGGTGGCGGTGAGTTATGAGCATGTGGGGCGAGATGTTTGGGAGCCGATTCATCTGGAGTTGGATTCAAAAAAGATGATCCTGGGTCTCAATCAGGTTGAGGTTGAAGTGACGGATTTGTTGAGTGGTCAATCCGTGAAGCGCGAGGCTATTTTCAGGTTGGAACCGTCGCCGCAGATGGCCGAGAGACAACGGCAAAATCAGGGCGATGATGCGCGACAGAATAGGCGCGAGAGGCGGGGTGGTGAACGACGGCGTTGAGTGGTGAGTTTTTAAGAGAAAATCGAGAGGCGGTCACGTACTGTGATCGCCTTTTTTTATGCGCCGGGTGGTGTCCATCCCAGATCGCCGAACCGCCGGGAGGTCAGAGCGCGAATTTCACGGGCGCGGGCGAGGGTTTCGTCGCGTTCTTCCCGAAGGGTTTCGGGACGATAGACTTTGCCAGCCCGGATGGTGAGTACGGGATGGATGTTTTTGCGGCCGATTTCCAAATTGTCTCTGACGTCGTGGAATTGGAATTCGCCTTCGCGGATTTCAAAGGCCGATAGGTCTGCGACGGTGCCGATTTTGAGGGTGCCCAAATGGTCGCTTCTGCCAATGGCGGCTGCCGCTGCGGTGGTGGTTTGGCGGACGATGTCGGGGAGTTCGATACCCAGATTGAGCAGTTTGGAGGCAGTTTCTGGGAGGCTGTAAACGGGATCGTTGATTGAACCGGAGTGGATGTCGGTGCTGATGACGTCGGGGAGAAAGTCCTGGGCGAGGGCTTTTTTGGCGGTTTCAAAAAGGAAACTGCCGCCGCCATGGCCGACGTCGAAGAGAATTCCCTGCTGGCGGGCATGGTGGACTTCGGGACGGATGTTGTGCTGGCGGTTTAAAATGGTGTCGCCAATGGTGGCGTCTCCGTCTCCGCGATAGCAGTGGGTGACGATGTCGCCCGGGCGCAGTTCGGCCAGGATGTCGGAGAGGGCGACGCCAGCACCCATGTGGACCATGACGGGTGTGTGGGACATGTCAGCGGCTTGAACGGCCAATTGTAAGGGGACGACACCGTTTTCTCCGGTGATGGTTTTGCTGATGCGTACTTTGACGCCTACGCAGGTTTCAGGCCAGGTGTGGACGACGTAGGCGGTGCGTTCGGGATCGGCATATTTGATGTCGGTCATTTCCCCGATGGGGCCGTAGGTAAGACCGATGCCGCTGATGTGGACAAAGGTGAGAATCTGGGTGCGGGCAGGGGTGGCGATGAAGTCGCGGAAGGCGAGGAAATTGGCCCAGCCGGGGCTGCCGGCGTCAACGATGGTGGTGACGCCGGTGGCGAGACAAAGGGCATCGGCTTGAATGCCCCATGTGGTCGCGCCGGCAAAGACATGGGCATGGATATCGATCCAGCCAGGGGTGAGAATTTTGCCAGTAAGGTCCAGGGTTTCTCTGGCGGAATCGGTGATGGATTCAGAGAGGGCGGCAATCGCGGCGTTTTGGATGGCGACATCGCGGATGGCATTGAGGTTTTGGGAAGGATCAATGACGGTGGCGTTTTTTAAGAGGAGGTCGTAGGGCATGAGGGTTTTCCTCTTACTTCAAGTGCCGGTCGAAAAATTCAATGGTTCTGGGCCAGGATGTGCGGTCGCCTGCTTCGTTGTAACGAGAGCCGGTGGCGTCCATGAAGGCGTGACCAGCGTTGGGGTAAGCGAAGAATTCGTGTTCTTTGTTGTGGCGGGTGAGTTCGGCGTCGAGGGTTTTCATGTCTTCGGGGGATGGGTTCTGGTCTGCTTCGCCAAAATGGAACAGGAGCGGACAGGCAATGTCGGCGGTTCGCTCGAAAGGAGATGGGATGTTTTCACCCAGAGCGGTCATTGTGTTGCCACCGTAATAGGCAACAGCGGCTTTGAAGCCGGGGACGGCGGCGGCCATAAGATAGGCTACGCGGCCACCCATGCAAAAGCCAGTGATGCCGAGGGCGTTGTTATCGACCCTGGGGTGATCGTTCAGGAAGGCCACGGTGGCTTCGACGTCGGCGATCATTTCCAGGTCTTTGAGGATGCCTGGACTTCGCGTGTCATTGATGCCCAGACGGTGGTAGAGGTCGGGTGCTGCGGCGACATAGCCAGCTTCTGAGAGACGGTCGCACATGGCGTGAATGAAGGCATCGGTGCCACCGGCATGCATGCCGACGACGACACCGGGAAAGGGACCGTCGCCATCGGGAAGGGAGAGATAAAGGCCCATGTTTTGGCCGTTAACGGGGATGGTTTCGGTGAAGGTTGGCATTGGAAGTCTCCTTTGGGTGTGTTGTATCACTGGGGCAGCAGGTTATCGTCCGTAATGAACTTCAAAAATATCCAAAATTCAAGATAAAAAAGTAGTCAGTGTTGTATCGTAAAAAAAGGCTATGTATATTGATCTTGCGCTTGTCATTGCGGCATGGTTTTAGCCGCAATCCAGAAGGTTTTATCCGTCACGCGTAGCAAACGCCAGTAATCGACTGGACGCCTGCTTAAGGCATGCAGGCGTGACGACCACTTATGGTCATTTTGTCCTGATTTCAACTCAGTTGTTTCGCCAGCGCGACTGCGCCGAGAAGTACGGAGCGGTTTTTGAGTTTGGCTGGGGCGATTTTGAGGTGTGGACGGTGAACCGGCATGAGGAATTGACGGGTTTCTCTTCGCAGCGGTTCAAATAGGATGCGCCCTGCGTTTGAGACGCCGCCTCCGATGACGATAATATCGGGGGCAAATGCGTTTACGGCTATTGCCAGACCCTGCCCGAGGTCGGTGCAGATTTCATCGACGAGCGCTCTGGCATAAGGGTCTCCAGAACGCGCGGTGTCGAATAGGATTTTGGCTGTGATGGGGTTGTTGTTTGCGACTCGTGTGATTGCGATGCCTTTGCGCGGGTGTTTTTGCACTGCTGCTGTTGCGCGCTTGCCAATGGCAGTGCCCGAGCAGAGGGCTTCGAGGCAGCCGCGATTGCCGCAATCGCATTGGGGTCCGTCGCGCAAGATGGGCACATGTCCGAGTTCGCCGGCATATCCGTTGCCACCGCGGTAGATTTCGCCGTTGATGATGATGCCCGCGCCAATGCCGGTGCTGACGGTGTAGTAGATGATGTGGCGACTGTTTTTGCCCGCACCAAAAGTAAATTCTCCCAGTGCGCCCACGTTGGCATCGTTGTCGATTATTGCGGGTACGCCGAGGTGTTGTTCGACAATTTCTGGCAGTGGGCAATCGTCCCATCCTGAGACGTGGGTGGAGTTGACGATGCGCTGTGTGTCGAAGTTGACGGGACCACCAAATCCTATGCCACAGGCCAATACGGATGATTGTGAGATCAGTGTTTTGCTTGCGGCGAGTATGCGGTCAATTCTTTTGTCTGCGTGGTCTGCGCGATCTGTTTGGTGCTGGATGTGTTTGATGACGCGGCCGTCGGGCGTGGCAAGGGCAAGACCAAATTGGGAACCGCCGATGTCAATGGCGAGGATCATGGTGTGGCTCCATAAGGCAATAGCGTGCGGCGCACGAGCAGGGCAATGACGCCTGAGATGGCAATGGCTGTGACCATGGAGATGGATGAGGCGCTGTAGAACTGACTGAAGAGGGTGACAAATAATCCCGCTGTGCTCATTTGTATAAATCCCATGAGGGCGGAGGCAAGTCCGGCTTTTTCCGGATAGGGCACGATTGCGCCAGCCATTGCCTGGGGGCGCACCATACCGCCGCCTATTGTGAATAAACACATTGGGGCGATGATGCTGATGACCGAAAATACGCCCGCGAGTTTGAGTCCCAGCAAGAGCAGGCCCGCGCCCGCTGCGATCAGGCTACCGATTTGAATGATGCGTGCGCTGCCGAGGCGATTGTTGAGACGGCCAGATAAAAATGCGCCAATCATGAGTCCCACGGCGACCGATCCAAAACAGAAGCCGTAGAGTTGGGGAGAGACACTCAGTTCTGTGATGAGTACAAAAGATGAGTTTGTGATAAAGGCAAACATGCCCCAGAATAAGATGGCGACCATAAAGGTATATCCGAGGTACTGACGGCTGCTCAGGAGATCGCGGTAATTGGCTATCATGCGCGTTGGATTCAGGGCTGTGGGGTCCATCATGTTATTGGTTTCAGACACTGCCCAGAGGTAGCCGAAGAAGAACATGGTGCCCAGCGCACTGAGTACGACAAAGACGGCTTGCCATCCAAAATAGGTTTGTAAGAATCCACCTATTATGGGGGCGAGTATGGGGGCGAGGGCAATGGCTGTGGCCATGTAGGACATTATTCTGGCGGCGTGGATTTCGCCGTATATGTCGCGTACTACAGCGCGGCTTACAGAAGGGCCGCTGCCTCCGGCAAATCCCTGCAATACACGAGCCAAAATGAGTGCGCCCACTGTGGGTGCAAACAGGCAGCCCAGACCCGCGAGGGCGTAACAGGCCAGGCCGATGAGCAAGATGGGGCGGCGACCAAATCGGTCAGAGAGGGGACCAAAGACGAGTTGTGCTGCGCCCAGTGCTATTAAGAAGAAGGTGACGGCGGGCTGTATGTGGGTGGGATGGGTTTGGAACTCCTCAACCATTGCCGGCATTGAGGGCAAAAACATGTCAATGGATAAGGGGGGCAAGCCAGACAGGCCGGTTAGCAAGATGGGAATGAGGATGCGAGAGGTGGGTGGATGTGGTTCTGCGCTCAAATTATGCCCTTTTGTAGGTAGGAGAGGCATCCCTGCCTCGATTTCTGTGAGAGAGAGACTAAATCAGGGATATGATAAACCAGATAATGACGAGGGCGACAAAGGGCGAGATGTCCAGCCCACCCAGGTCGGGCAACAGACGGCGAAGGGGTACGAGTACCGGGTCTGTGATGGCGCATATTATTCTGATGAGTGGATTGTATGGATTGGGATTTATCCATGAGATGAGTGCTCGCGCAATGATGATGTAGCCGTAAATTGTGAGGAGGTTTGCCAGGAAAAACATAAGAGGACCTTTCGCAATAGGTTTCAGGGACGATGTGATAAATTATTCGTTTACGCGAGAAAAGCAACGGAAAAGACGGGGCAGATCGGCGCGTACCTTTTTTAGCAGCGGACAACGGTTTTTGATATTCAAACGCTGCTTAAGTAATAATTTTCGTCTATACTCTTGACGTTGTTTTTGAAGTTGGGTATGTTTTATGCACAGCGGGTTGCCCCAGCAATTCTGTTTATTTCCTCCCTCCCGATAAATAGAGCGCTGTTGGCAGCCCGCTTTTTTTGTTGACAGGGTTATTTTGGGAATTTATTTTGCTTCGGTAGCAGAATTACAAACCTTTGAGGGTGTCGGGAGGGAGCCCTCAAAGGCTTTTTTTGTTTATAAATAAAAAAGAGGCGCTGGTTGGGAGGGTATAACCAACGCCTCAAGGGATGTTGCATGGTACCGAATTAGACGCATTTGTACGGTAAAGAGTTCCAAGAAACAAGTAACGGCGTTGACTCAGCCGGGGTATAGGAGTCAACGCCGATATTTTTGCGACACGCTTTGTCGCATATTCTTTTACTTTTAAAGGCTGGAAAGGTTCCCGAAAGGCGTGATTTTTTGTTGGCTCAAACGAGTTTTGTCTTTTTGTGTTATGGTGTATATTGTTGAATCTCTACAAAGATGTAATCATGGAGAAGATATGCTAAATAAAAAAATAGAACGCTGGGGGCTGTGGCTCGGTCCTGTGATTGGGGTGGGAGTCACAGTCTTTGGAGATCTCAAGCCGGGACATCCCGAGGTGACACATACGGCAGGTGTGGCCTGCTGGATGGCGATTTGGTGGATGACAGAGGCCGTGCCTTTGGCTGCGACGGCACTGTTGCCCGTGGTGTTGTTTCCCCTGCTGGGTATTATGAGCGGGCAAGAGGTTGCGCCACTTTATTTGAATCACATTATCTTTTTGTTTGTCGGTGGTTTTATGGTGGCATTGGGCATGCAGCGCTGGAATTTACACCGGCGAATTGCCCTTCGCTTGCTGCTTCTTTTTGGGGGGTGTCCCCGGTGTATTCTGACGGGATTTATGCTGGTGACGGCGTTTTTGTCCATGTGGATTTCCAATACGGCGACAACGATGATGATGGTGCCGATTGCACTTGCAATTGTGGTTAGAATGGAAGAGCAGGGTGTGGCCAATAGTTCTTTTGGCACGGCGGTGTTTCTGGGGGTGGCTTATGCGGCTTCAATTGGTGGGAGCGCAACGCTTGTGGGCACGCCGACCAATTTGTCTTTTGTGAGGATTTTATCCATTCATTTTTCAGAGGTTCCCGAGATTTCGTTTGCGACGTGGTTTGCTTTTGCTCTGCCTCTGGCATGCGTGATGCTCGTTTGTGCGTGGGGTGCGCTTTGCCTCGTTTTTGGCATTCGCGGTCGCGGCGATGATATTGATCTGAGTGTGGTGCGAACGCAATATACCGAGTTGGGGCCGATGTCGTTTGCCGAGAAGGTCGTGCTGGCCGATTTTGTGTTGTTGGCGCTGTTGTGGTTGTCGAGACGCCCCATTCAAATTGGCGATTGGACGCTGCCGGGCTGGTCTCAGTTTTTCGAATCTGGCGGATTGATAACCGATGGGTCGGTTGCTATGGCAATGGCTCTGATTTTGTTTGTCGTGCCCGCGCGAGATGGCGCGAGGTCCAGGGTGATGGATTGGCAAACGGCTGGCAACGTACCCTGGCATATTGTGTTGCTGATTGGCGGTGGATTTGCTCTGGCAAGTGGTTTTAAAGAGTCGGGGTTGTCGCTCTGGTGCGCGCAGCAGTTGGAGGATATGGGGCGCTTGCATCCTCTATTTTTGGTCGGTGGTTTGTGTGTGATGATGACTTTTTTGACTGAGTTGACTTCCAATACGGCAACGGCGGAGATGTTTCTTCCGGTTTTGGCGGCGTTGTCTGTGGCTGTGGGTCTCAATCCATTGTTGCTGATGATTCCAGCTACGTTGTCGTGTTCTTGTGCGTTTATGTTGCCGGTAGCCACGCCACCCAATGCGATTGTATTTGGTACGGATAGAATTTCTATGCGCGATATGGCGCGTGTGGGCGTGGGGTTGAATTTGGTTGGGGCTGTGATGATTACTGCTGCGATTGCTGTTGTTGGTCGCGTTGTGCTGGGTATTGAACTCGGGGTGATGCCCGATTGGGCGAAAATTCAATAGGCGGGAGGTCGCGTCAATCCGCGACCTGCGACTCGCGGGTTGCAACTCGCGATAGTATTTCTCCATTGCGCGTGAGGTCTTGCGCCCGAACCATGCGCGCATAGAGGCCATCGCGGTCGATGAGGGAACGGTGATTGCCCGTTTCGACTACGCGCCCTTTGTCGAGTACAGCAATGGCAGGCGACCGGCGCACGGTGGAGAGGCGGTGGGCAATGACGAGGGTGGTGCGGTTTTGCGTGAGGCGATAAAGGGCTTCTTGAATAAGTGCTTCGGTTTCAACGTCAACAGAGGATGTGGCTTCGTCAAGGATGAGGATGGGGGCGTCCTTAAGCAGTGCTCGAGCTATGGAGAGGCGTTGTTTTTCACCGCCGGATAGGCGCACGCCGCGTTCTCCAATGACGGTGTCATATCCTTTGGGCAGGTCGCGGATAAAAGCATGGGCATTGGCTGCTTGTGCGGCTTTTCGCACCATGCGTTCGGTCGAATCTGGATGACCGAAGATCAGATTTTCATATACTGTGCCGTGAAATAAGAAGACGTCTTGAAGGACTGAGGCGATGTTTTGGCGCACAAAAGAGAGGGGCAGGTCGCGCAGGTCATATCCACCAATGCGAATCGCGCCCTGTTGGGGGTCATAAAATCTGGGCAAGAGATTGGCAAGGGTTGATTTGCCGGCTCCCGTGGGTCCGACGAGTGCGAGAATATCTCCTTCATCAATGTACAGGTCGATGTCGTGCAAGACGGGTGTGTTGGGATCATAGCCGAAGGTGAGTGCGTCGATGTCGATATCATAGGTGATGGTTTTGGGCGCAGTTACACCGGGCGCGTCGGTAATTTCCGGACGGATGGCGAGGAGTTGAAAAACGCGGTCTGTGCTGGCGGCGGCTTTTTGCAATACATCGTTAAAAGATGCCAGTTGCAAAAAAGGCTGGTAGATGTGGCCCATATAGACGATAAAGACAAATAGGTCAGCTACCGAGATGCTGTCGCTGAGGGCCATGTTGCCACCGCTCCAGATGACGAGTACAATGCCCAGTCCTCCTGTGGCTTCGATGATGCCGGCGGGCAGGAGCGAGACTGTGTTGGCTTTGATCAAGCGGTCGTGAAAGGTGGCGCTGCGGTGTGTTACCTGGTGGGCGCATTCCCGCTCGCGAGCAAATGATTTGATGACGGCAATGCCCGACATGTTATCCTGTACGAGGGCGGCGAGTTCGGAGAGCCGCTCGCGCACTGCATGCCACATGGCGCGCACTTTGGATACATAGCGATATACGAGAAATGCCGTGGGCGGAATGGGCAATATGGCGATGAGGGCGAGTTCTGGGTTGAGGTAAAAGAGTACGGCGACCATGGATATGGGGATAACCGTGGCGAGCGCGGTTTCGGGAATGCCGTGTGCAATAAAGTCTTCGATGGCTTCGATGTCGTTGATGGAGCGGGCCATGAGATTGCCGGTGCGCTGGCGATTGAAAAAGCTATGGGACAGGTTTTGCAGGTGCTTGTACACGCGCGTCATAAGTGCGTGCATCACGCGATAGGCGGTGACGTGGGAAAAGAAGCCATAACCGTAGCGGGAGATACCGCGAAGCAGGTAAATTCCAAGGAGTAAGAGGCTGACTTCTATGAGGTCTCCTGCGGGTTTTGCTTCGGTGAGCCACTGGATGAGTTTGCGAATGAGCAGTGGTGGAATCAGATTGGCTGCTGCAAAGATAAGTCCACAGGCGATGCAGCATGCCATAAAGAGACGGCGACCTTCGAGCAGGTCGTAGATTTGTTTGATAAAGGCCATAAATTTATTGTGCCTTGAGGTTCGTTGTGATTGTGCCCCAAACCTATTATTTGATGGCATAGAAGTCAAGAGAATAGAACGGAGAGAACGACTATGGTGATTAAAACAGAAGAAGAATTGATCGATCAGATGACGACCCCATCGTCCGAGGTGGTCGAGGCTGTGTCAAAGTTAGATGGTCCCGTGATGATTTTGGGTATCGCGGGAAAGATGGGACCGACGCTATCAGAGTTGCTGCTGCGTGCTGGCGCGGATGAGGTGATTGGCGTGTCGCGGTTTTCCAATCCGCTGGATCGCGATGATCTGGAGGCGCGGGGTATTTCGACGATCAAGTGCGATTTGCTGGACTATGAGGGACTGGCGCAGTTGCCTCGCGTGCCGTATCTCTATTTGATGGCCGGACATAAGTTTGGGGCAACGGGCAATGAGCCTTTGACCTGGGCGATGAATGCGGTATTGCCCGCAAAGGTTATGCAACAGTTTCCAGATTCGCGCGTTGTTTATGTGTCTTCTGGCAATGTTTACGAATTTGCTTCGGTGACGGATTCGGGTGCTCAGGAGGATGCTGCTGTCGATCCAATTGGCGAATACGCCATGTCCCGGCTGGGCGGTGAACGGCTTGCCGAGTTTTATTGCAAAGAGAATCAAACGCCTCTGGCAATTGTGCGTTTGTTTTACGCGACTGAGTTGCGCTATGGCATCATTTTGGATATTGCCGAGAAGATTAAATCCGAGACACCTATTGATCTGTCTATGGGTCATGTCAATCAGATATGGCAGGGCGATGCGAATGCGTATTTGGCGCGGATGTTTCCGCTTTGTGCATGTCCCGCACGGGTGGTGAATATGACGGGTAGGGATGTGTTGTCGGTGCGCAATTTGGCTCTGCAACTGGGCGAGTGTTTTGGTATTGATCCCGTGTTTGAAGGCGAAGAGAGCGAGACTGCGCTGTTGGGCGATGCAGGGGTGCTGTTTGAGGAGATGGGGTCACCGCGGGTTTCTGTTGAAGAAATTGTCTCGTGGGTTGCACACTGGGTTATGAGCGATGGTCGCACGCTGGGCAAACCGACAAAATACGAGTCGAGAACAGGGAAATTTTAGGCGTGTGAAAGGAGTATAACATGATAAAAGCAGGGATTTCAGAGGTGAATATCACGCCGCCGGTGGGCGTTTCGATGTGCGGATTTGCCGCGCGCGAAGGGCCATCCGAGGCGATACACGACGAGTTGTACGCCAGGGTACTGGTGCTGGATGACGGCAAGACGCAGGTCGCAATTGTGGGGGCTGATGTGATTAGTTTTGCACCGGATCTGGTCAATCGGATCCGGGAGATAGTCGAGCATTCGGTCGGGATTCCCGGGGGACATATTTTGCTCAATGGGTCTCATTCCCATTCGGGACCCTCTGTGATGGCTTTCCGATGTATGGGCGACCGCGATGCAGCTTATGAAGATGTGTTGTGTCGCAAGGTTGTTGGGGCAATTAAAATGGCGGTAGAAGGATTGATACCCGCATCGCTTTTGCATGGGCGAGCACCCGTGCGTATTGCACATAACCGCAGGGAGATGCGCGATGGACGCATTGTGCTGGGCCATCATCCCAAAGGTCCCGAAGCACCATGGGTTGATGTGGTGCGCGTGGATACAGCAGGCGGTGTACCTGTGGCTGTTGTATTTGCGACTGCGGCGCATCCCGTGAATTTAAATGCGCTGTCGATCAGTGCAGAGTTTCCGGGATATGCCGCGCAATTTGTGAGGGATAATTTGGCGATGCCTCTGTTTTTACAGGGTTGCTGTGGGGATATTAACTGTGCGCCAAAGGACGGGAAGTTTGAGGGGTGCGAGTTGTTGGGCACGCGCCTGGGCGCGGCAACGGTGACGGCTGCATTGCATGCCGAGATGTTAGAAGGCGATGCTTTGGAGGTGAATAATCGGGTTGTCGAGTTGCCTCTTATGGTACCCGATGTCGATGAGGCAGAGAAAGCACTTGCAGATGCCACAGCGAATTTGCAACGCGTGCGAGAAGATAAAAATATAACGCCCTACCGACGCCGCCAACAATTCGAAGGGATGGTCGGGTGGGCAAAAGATTATGTGCAGGCTGCGAGAAGAAGCGGAAGCCCAACGGAGTCGTTTGAGATTCAGACCATGCATATTGGCAATTTGGCAGTGGTGGGATACCCGGGGGAGATGTTTGTCGATTACCAGTTGTTTTTAGATGATGCTTCGCCTTTTGATCGAACTATCGCACTGGGATATACCAATGGGTGTATTGGATATGTTCCGACTGCGGATGCCTATCCCGTTGGTGGATACGAAGTCGAACAAGCGTTTAAGTATTATGGAACATTGATGATAGGTGCGGAGTGTGAAGATATGATTAAAATAACGACGATCAATCTGCTAAAAGAGATGACCTAAATTAAAAAACGTGTCTATATATTGTATAATAAAGCATTTATACCACTTGAAATTGTAGAAAATACTTGACAAATAGCGCGTATTAGTATAGATATATTTTTTGGGAGAGTATTTAGTTGTCGGTGGAGGCTCAATGTATCGAAACGTTTTCTTTATGGTGCTGGTTGTGCTTTTTCCCCTTTCGGGATACGCGCAATCAGATATCGATATTGATTTTGACGATAATGGCGTCGTTGATGAGCAAGATCTCGCGGCTCTGACCGAAGCATTTGGGACAAATCAAGCGCGGTATGATTTGCACCCAGATGGCGTGATTAATTTTCAAGATCTCATTATTTTCGCTGGTGCTTACAATCAGAGAGATACCTCTGAAGTCGTCGTGCCGATTACCGAGGAGGCCGAGGAGCAAGTAGCTTCTGCTCAGATCGAATTTTTTGAGCTTTTGACGAATAGCCGGCCACATGATCTGGCGATTGACTCACGAGGGTATATATGGTTTACAGAGGTGGGGGCCAATGCAATTGGTCGATTAGAGCCGCGCACAGATATGATTCTCAGGTTTTCTTTAACCACGACGGGTGCGCAACCACACAGTATTACCCTCGATAGTCAGGGACACGTCTGGTTTACTGAAATTGCCGCCAATCGAATTGGTGTGCTGGCTCCTTTCTCCGGGGATATCCAGGAGTTTACTATTCCGACTCCGGGCAGTCGGCCAGTGAGTTTGAAATTTGACGATCAAGGAGATCTCTGGTTTATCGAGAGTGCAGCCGATCGCATTGCCCGGTTGGATCCTACCACCGAAACGATAACAGAATTTTCAATTGGTGAACAAGATTCAACTGGTGAGCAAGATGTCGCGCTTGGTTCGCTTCAGATAGATGATAGTGGGCAGGTCTGGTTCGTCGATCGCGGGCAAAGCCTGTTGGGTACGCTCGATCCCGATACCGAAGAGATTACGACCTTTTCGGTTTCAAATGATAGTCTTACAATTGGACAAATGGGATTGGATTCAGTGGGGAAGGTGTGGTTTACAGATACGGATTCGACAAGGCTGGGCATGTTTGATTTTGTAACCCGACAAACGCGCTATTTCCGGTTTCCCGAAGAGATGAGGTCTCCTTATGCTTTGCAGGTCGATTCGAATGATCGCGTGTGGGTCGGTGGACAATCGTCGGGATGGCTGACCAGTTTTAGTTTGCAAGATACAACGTTTACGCTCTATGAGATTTCCGACGATGATGTTGAGGTCACAAACTTGCGCGTTGATTCCAGAGGTGTTGTCTGGATTGTCGATTCAGAGGGGAATCGAATTGGGCGTATTGAAACGTCTGATTAACTGTTTATTCCATCGCCAGAGGACACAGATTTTAAGGACGAGCGGAAATAGGTCTGCAAGCAAAGCACTCTATATTTAGAGTGCTTTTTTTATTTAAAAAGACGTTGACACACCAGAAGGCACATACTATATACTTTTATGCTAAACATGAGGGGTCAACGGTTATGAAATATTGCAATGCCATTTTTTGTTTTGTTCTTATCGGGTTGCTGGTTTTGCCAGGCGATGCTGATCAATTGGTGCTGATGTCGCCGCATTCAGATGAGATCCAAAATGAATTTGAGTTGGCTTTTGTGACTTTTTATCAAAAGACTACAGGGCGAGATGTGCGGGTAGAATGGCTCGATATCGGTGCGGGTACGAGTGCAATTTTGCGTTATATCAAATCGGAATTTGGGCGGTCGCCAGAGGGCATTGGCATCGATATCTTTTTTGGTGGGGGCACCACGCCTTATGTGGATTTGTCTGAGCGGGGACTGTGTCAACCCTATCGATTGTCCGATGCCGCACTCAATCGATTGCCCGCGCAGATTGGGGGGGTTCCGCTTTACGATTCGGCCTATCAATGGTATGGTGCAACGCTGTCCGGTTTTGGCATTGTGTATAATCGGCGCGTACTCGAAATTTTGAATTTGCCTATCCCCCAAACCTGGGCGGATTTGGGCGCGCCGGAATTGTTCTCGTGGGTTGGTTCGGGTGATCCGCGCAAGAGTGGCAGCGTGCACATGGCTTATGAATTGATTTTGCAGGCTTATGGCTGGGAAAGAGGATGGGAAGTGATTACCACAATGGGGGCCAATGTGCGAAATTTTGGCCAAGGTGGCTCTTATGCGCCCAGGGAAGTTGCTATGGGCGAAGTGGCTTATGGTTTGTCCATCGACTTTTATGCATGGGCACAAGTCGCAGAAGTAGGCGATGCCTACGTGGGCTTTGTGATGCCCGACAATTTGACCATTGTCAATCCCGATGGTATCGCCATATTAAAGGGTGCGCCAAATCTGGAGGTGGCGCAGGTATTTTTGGAATTTGTGATGTCCAATGCGGGGCAAAAGCTATGGTTTTTGAAAAAGGGCGTGCCGGGCGGTCCTGTCGCAAAGCAGTTGAATCGATTTACCGTATTGCCGGATCTGTACACGCACTATCAAAGTGATGCTGCGGTGACTTTAAATCCCTTTGAATGGCGTTCCGATTTGATATACAATGCTGAATTAGGCAGTGGGCGATGGCGCGTGTTGAACGATTTGATTGGCGTGATGGTCATTGACTCACATCGGGCATTGCAAGCTGCCTGGAAGGACGCGATGACAGATGGCGTGTCAGAAGAAGAACGCAAGACGCTGTCATCTGTTCCCATTTCAGAGGCTGAAGCACTGAAGTTGGAGCAGTCATGGGGAGATGCCGAGATGCGCAATCGGACAATGGCTGATTGGACGGATTTTGTGCGCGACAAATACGGTGCTCACAACGTGCCTTTGTCTGTGCGTATCACCAATGCGATTACTCTGTTTTTCCCTATGGGCATTGCCGGCTGTGTGGTGGCTTATTTATGGCGTTTGCGCAGGAATTAAAAAGGGTGCGACATGTTCGGAATTAAGCTGGAAAATGTGACCAAGCGTTTTGATAATGTTCTGGCATTGGATCGCATCAATCTGGAAATTGACGCGGGGGAGTTCTTTTTTTTGTTGGGTCCCTCTGGTTGTGGCAAAACCACATTGCTGCGCATTTTGGCGGGTTTTGAGCAGCCCGAGAGGGGCCGAGTGCTTTTTGGTGAACGCGATGTGACTGCTGTGCCTCCGCACGAGCGCAATACGGGCATGGTGTTTCAGAATTATGCCTTGTGGCCTCACATGACGGTTTGGAAAAATGTGGAATACGGCCTTACGATGCGCAATATGCCACAGCACGAGCGCGACCAAAAAGTGAAGCGCGCTCTGGAAATGGTTCAGATGAGCGGTTATGCCGAGCGGTCGCCCAATCAGCTTTCGGGGGGGCAGCAACAGCGCGTGGCACTGGCGCGGGCACTGGTCATAGAACCGGATGTTGTGTTGTTGGACGAGCCGCTTTCCAATTTGGATGCGCGATTGCGGTTGGAAATGCGCGAGCAGTTACAGGATTTACAGCGGACTCTGGATGTTACGATGATTTATGTGACACACGATCAAAAAGAAGCGCTGGCTATGGGCGAGCGCATTGCGGTTATGCAGATGGGCAAGGTGGCGCAAATCGGTACGCCACGGAATGTTTACAGGCAACCGCTCACGCGCTTTGTCGCGGATTTTATTGGCGAGATCAATTTGATTTCCGGGGAGATAAAATCTGTGGCATCCGGATTGGTTGCTGCAACAGATGTGGGAGATATTCGCGGGCGGGCGGGATATGAAGGTATTGAGGTGGGGGATCAGGTGTTGTGCGCGATTCGACCCGAGGCAATAGATTTTCTTTTAGATGAATCTGGGGCGGTAGATAATGTCATTTCTGGGCAGGTGCGGCGTGCGATTTATCTGGGCGAAGTCGAGCAATTTTTTGTTGAATTGGCAAGTGGGGATCAGGTCAAACTGATTAAGTACGGCGCGACCATGCAGCACGTACAGCCCGGCGATGAGGTGCAAATAGGGTTTTCGCAAGTGGTTATATTGCGCGATGAAGCGGAGGACCGCGATGAAGCGGTTTGATCTCAATTGGCCCACGCTCATTTTCCTGGTGGGATTGATGGGCTTTTTTGCCTTTTTTTTGTTTTATCCTCTGTGGTATGCTTTTGTGCAGTCGCTGGTGGTGGATGGCAGGTTCACGTTTGCGTTTTACGAGTTGATGGTGACGAGTCCGGTCTATCAGGAATCTATTCTCAATAGTTTTCGGCTGGGGATGATTACGACTATTGCGACTACGTTGCTCAGCTTGCCTCTGGCATTTTTGCTGGTGCGATACAATTTTGCGGGCAAAGGGTTTCTCAATGGTTTGATTCTGGTGCCTATGGTTTTGCCCCCGTTTGTAGGGGCTATTGGCATGAAGCAGATGTTTGCGCGTTTTGGTTCTATCAATTTGCTGCTTCTGGATTTGGGGCTTATCGATCAGCCAGTAGATTGGTTTGGCGGCGGTGGTTTTGTAGGTGTGGTAATTTTAGAGGTGCTGCATCTTTATCCCATTATGTATCTCAATGTGGCCGCTGCTCTGGCCAATGTCGATCCGAGTTTGGAAGAGGCGGCGCGCAATATGGGCAGTAGCGGGTTTCGCCTTTTTCGCACGGTGACATTTCCGCTGATGTTGCCGGGCTATTTTGCCGGGGCGATTATTGTTTTTATCTGGGCGTTTACCGATTTGGGGACGCCGCTTATTTTTAATTATCGGCAGGTCGTGGCGGTCGAGATTTTTAATTCTATTGAGGATATTAACGAAAATCCGATGGCTTACGCGCTCGTTGTCTTTGTGTTGCTGTTGACGGTTTTTTTCTTTTATCTGTCAAAGGCGACGCTGGGCAATCGCCGCTATGAGATGATTGCGCGAGGGTATATCAGTTCGGGATCGCGCCCCGCTTCTCGCGGGATGACGGTGTTGATTTACGCCGCGATGCTGTCGCTTACGGGCATTGCTCTGATTCCGCATATGAGTGTGTTTTTGACGTCTATTGCCGAGCGCTGGTTTATGGCTGTGCTACCCCAGGAGACGACCGGGCGATTTTATGCGATGGTTTTTGAACATCCGATGTCTCTGTCCAGTATTGAGATGAGTTTGATATTGAGTGTGTTGAGTACGACGCTGGATATTGGGTTGGGGATTGCTATTGCGTATTTGTTGACGCGTACGCGCATTCCGTATAAGGGCGTTTTAGATGCGATGGCGATGTTGCCCTTAGCCCTGCCCGGTCTGGTGCTGGCTTTTGGGTATCTGGCAGGGTATTCGGGCACTTTTTTGGATGCGCGACACTATCCCGTGCCACTGCTGGTTATTGCTTATGCTGTGCGGCGGTTGCCCTATATGGTGCGCGCGGCGTATGCGGGATTTCAGCAGACGAGTGTGACGCTGGAAGAGGCGGCTCAGAATTTGGGGGCGTCCCGGTTGCGCACGCTTTTTCAGATTACATTTCCGCTGATTTTAGCCAATCTGGTGGCTGGTGGTATTTTGTGTTTTGCATTTGCAATGCTCGAGGTGAGCGATAGTTTGATTTTGGCACTTAAGGACGAGTACTATCCCATCACAAAAGCGATTTACGCGCTTATGGGGCGCATTGCAGATGGCGCGTATTTGGCCAGTGCAATGGGTGTTTTTGGTATGGTGTTGCTGATTGTGAGTCTGTTTTTGGCCGGGCGATTTTTAGGCAGGCGCATGGGCGAGTTGTTCCGCGCATAAATGAAAGTGCAAAGGGGCTTGTGATGGACTTGCGGAGATGGGTAATTATTTTTGCAGGGGGTGCGATAGGCATGGTCAATGCGGCGATGGCACAGAATACACCATGGCACTATGATTTTGAGGAGATGTCAGAAGCCTTTCAGGCAGATGAAGGTAGCGAGGTGTCGCTTTCGACGAGGCGTTACAAATGGGGAGCACAATCTCTCAAATGGACATGGCAGAATAACGGGCGGCTTTTGTTCACGGATCCCACGCTGGGCCGCAGCGAGGTACTGAACGGGTTTCGGGCGTGGGTGTACAACGAGGAGGCGCTCAATGAGGTGCTGACATTTGGGTTTGGTACGGGATCTGAATTGGCAGCAAATAATCCGCGTTATCAATTTGAGTTTGGCTTGAATTTTACAGGCTGGCGGGCGATGTGGATCAATTTGCAAGAGGATGCGCGGAATAATTCTTATACGGGTCCGAGAAATGGACGGGTGACGGCGTTTGATATCCGTGCGCCAAATAGCGGGACTGTGTATCTGGATTTGATGGAGTTATTGGAAAGGATTGACTCCAGGCGATCTCCCGATGCACAGGTTCCATTTGTGAATGGAGGTATAAATACAAGTGGCGAGAGAACCCGCGAATACAGATGGAGTCTGAATAGATTGCCGGGTCCGCTTCCTTCGCAGATTACCGATGATGAGAGGCTGGCTCTTGAGACGATTGCGGCGCGGTATGAGGCGTGGGTGATAGGTGATGGGGTGAAGAATGATCAGCGGGAGCCTGTGAGGATTCGGCTCAATGAACTTACAGCCTATATAAGGCGTGGGCATAGCAATCTCGCAAATTACGAGATTCGGCGGGAAGATGACCTCATTCTGGGTAAACCCCTGTTTGCGGCTCGATCATCCTACAGGCCCTATTTTCAGAGTGTTTTTCAAAATGTTTTGTTGCGTCTGGTGCTGGATTATCGGTTGAATGGGAATGATGAGGCGCGTGATCGGGTGATAGATGTTTTCGATTATTTGCACGATCAAGGATGGGCAGATGGCAGTGGTGTTGGCGCATTGCATCACGAGTTTTTGCGGATTGCGAGCTATGCCCATGCCGTGTATTTGATGCGGGATATTCTGGAGGATACGGAGCGGCTGGAACGGGAATTGGCGAGTTTGAAATGGTATAGCATGTTTGGCGAGTTATATGAAGAGGACTGGGATCCGGGCACGAATGCAGATTTTTTGCGTTCGGTAGGGATGTATCGGTTGTTGTGTATTTTGATGATGGAGGATACGCCCGAGAAGGTGGCGAATATGCATCGCTATGTGGCGTGGTTGAATAATGCGCTGGATATTGCGCCGGGGTGGTTGGATACGATTAAGCCGGATTTTGTGGGTTTTCACCATCGGGGTATTTACGCCAATGCGTATGCGCCACATGCTTTTCATGTGGCTTCAATTCTGGTGTATTTGCTGCGCGATACGCCTTTTGCGGTTGCAGATGATAGGCGCGATAATTTGAAGCAGGCGCTGTTGACGGCCAAAGTTATGACGAATACGTATGATATTTCAACAGCTATCGGTGGTCGCTTTCCGCTTAATACAACGGTTACCGATGGTCTTTTGCCAGCGTATATGTATATGGCTTTGAGCTTTCCTTCGGTGGATGCAGAACTGGCGGGTACGTTTATGCAACTCTGGAGACCTCAATCGCAGTTGCTGATAGAGGGTTTGTTCGAACAGGTAGCTTCTCGGATTATGTATTTGCACACGCCGGGTGCGATGCAGATGATGATGGATTTTGCAAGTGCGGGATACCCGCCGATCGCTGCACCTTCTGGGCACTGGACGTTGCCTTATGGCGCGCTGTCCATACATCGGCGTGGGGACTGGATGGTGAGTATGAAGGGGTGGAGCAAGTACGTGTGGGATTTTGAATCGTCAGCCGGTGGGGAAAATCAACTCGGTCGTTATCTGAGCTATGGTTCGATGCTGATTTACGGCAGTGGCGACCCGGTCACGCGTGAGGCGAGTGGGATTGTGCGAGATGGGTGGGATTGGAGTATGTGGCCCGGTACGACGGTGATTCGCCTGAGCCATGAGCAGCTCAAACACGAGGGACGTGACCGCAATTTTTCGGATGAGACTTTTGTGGGTGGGGTGAATATTGAAGGGCAAGACGGTGTGTTTGCATTGAAGCTGCACGATACGAGATTCAATACGAGTTTTCGGGCGGTTAAGACGGTGTTTTGTTTTGACGATGTGCTTGTTTGCCTGGGGTCTGGTATTGAGAATGATGATGGCGGGCATGCGACGGTGACGCCTCTGTTTCAGGCGGCTATTTCTGAGGATCGGCCTACGGGGGTGAATGGGGAGCGTGTGCAGACGATTCCTTATGCGTTTGCGGGAACAAAGGGGCAGAGGGCATGGCTGATGGATTCATTGGGCAATGGGTATGTGGTTCCGGATGGTGAAGGGCTACGGGTGCAGCGCCAGGTGCAAGCCCCCGGAGATTTTGGTGAAGAGGGTGGTACAGGAACTTTTGAATTGGCGTATGTAGATCACGGTCCTATGCCTCAGGATGCGTCATATCACTATGCGGTGCTGGTTCAGAGGTCGCCTGATAGGGTAAGCGCGTTTGCGAGTTCACCGGAATACGATGTGTGGCAACGAGATCGCGAGGCACATATTGTGCATCATCGAGGGATGAAGGCGACGGGCTATGCGCTGTTCGATGCGGATGCAAGGCCGACGAAAGGTCAGATTGAGTCTGTGTCTTTGCCGAGTTTGGTGATGTCCCGCGAGATAGGTGATGGGTTGTTGCTTTCGGTGGCTGATCCGGATTTTGGGTGGAATTGGGAGATTCAGACGCCGCACCGGCAGGATGGGTCGCTAATTGTCAATCAGGCGAGTGAGCCTCGGAAGGTAGAGGTGACGGTGCGCGGAAAATGGCGTTTGGATCAGTCCTATGAACTGGCAGAGATTGTAGATGGAGGCGAGGATCAGACGGTTGTGGCGTTTATCTGTCAGGATGGCAAGAGCGTAGAGGTGAAACTGATCAGGCCGGGTATCGGTGTTGCAAATCTGGATTTTGATGGGGATGGTGCGGTAGGGTTCACAGATTTTTTGCTTTTTGCCGGTAAGTTTGGTCTGTCGGAGGGTGATGCGGGTTTTGAAAAAAAATACGATCTGGATGGCAATGGCATGGTGGGGTTCAGCGATTTTCTGATTTTTGTACAGGGATTTGGCAAACCGGTGGGTGGAAAACCAGTGGCTCTAAGAAATGGGGGCGAAAGATTGGGGTCGTGATCTATAATGGCAATAAAAAAGCCGCCACACAATGTGGCGGCTTTTTTGTTATTTAGAATGCGACTTGTCCCAGATGGGTTTTACTTTTTCGATGACTTCGGCATCGGTCGGGCTGGATGCGACGATGTTTGTAAATTCTTCAGCTTCAACTCCGAGTTCCTCCAGGAACTTTCGGTCAGCTGGTCACGGATAGACGTAGTCACCGATGCAGCCTCGCAGTTTTGCGCGGGCTTTATCTGTAATGCGCGGGAGCCAGGGCATGTCGCCCATGTAAAGCTGGCGGCTGCGCGGCCTAAAATCGACAGCGGAACTGAGTTTGTCCATTACTGATTCCTCCTTCAGGTATAATGGCTTTTGCAATTGTTAAAACATAGTGATTTTGGCGATGGATCGCAAGTTAGAAAGTGAGGGTGTATGTGCTCAATGTTGTGTCGCCGTATTTTTTTTCTCGGGACAGGGCGAGGTTGGGAAAGGATTTGGGGAGTGTTGTACGAGAGGCGTGTTGGACGAGGATGCGGGCGTTGGGCGCGAGTATCGGCGTTGTTGCAAGGCGGGTGAGTATGGCGCAGGACATGGGTTGTCCGTCTAATTGCTGGTTATAGGGGGGGTCGAGGTAGATGATGTCGAATAGGACATTTGAATGTGCGAGTTGAGGTAGGAGTTTTTGTGCGGATCGCGCGTAAAGATAGATGCGGTCATTGAGATGCCAATTGTGTATGAGTTGCGCGATGAAGCGGTTGCAGCGGCGGTCGGGTTCGTTGATGACCACCTGCGCACCACGGCTACAGGCTTCGAGGCCGATTTGACCAGAGCAGGAGAAGAGGTCGAGGAAATAACTGCCGTAGAGGATTTCGCCAAGGGAAGAGAATACGGCTTTTTTGACAAAGTCGGATGTGACGCGGGCATTGCCGTACTTTTTGTTGTTAAAGGGGATGCGGCGGCCCTTAAATTCCCCAGCAATGATGCGCATAAGAGCGTGTTTTAATTCCCATATCGGAAGCGCACTTCGCGTTCGACGCTCTGGCCACTGATCAGATCGGTTACGATGACTTCGAGCGCGTTGACGCCGGGTTTGACTTTGTTGAGTACGATTTCGACGTATTCGCGCTCGTCGGCTTCGCGTCCCGTGAGTTCGTTGGATATAGCCACCTGGGCTTTGGTGGTTCTAAAGATCGTGCGCAGCCCCGAGGCCACTGCGCCAAATACGCCAACGGCGGGCATGGCACTGGAGCGAATGCGGTACTCGGTTTTGTAGCGGGTTTGTCCAAAGGTGTCTTTGGTCAAGTTGTAGATTTCAAAGTAGGCATAGACATTTTGCTTTATAGCATAACTGCGCGTGGGAATGGGAATGATCCACACATCTTCTTTTAGAAATTTTGTCGCGCCCTCTTCCGCAATACTCGAAGCCAGTTGAATTTCACTAACTTGAAGCTCTGGGATTTGATAGTCTCTGACCTGGAGTTCTTGCCGATAGAGTCCAGTGCGCCCAGAGAGGAGGTCTTTCATTTGTACTTGAAGTTCGTATTTGCCGGGCGGTACCTGTGTCTTAATGATTTCAGGCACAAAAGCACCTTGTTCGGTTGTGCCGGGTACTTGTGCGCCGCGATACGCGAACTCATCGGTTGTGCGATAGATGGATGTGTGACCCTCATTTGCCAGCGCAACGGCCAATTGTACGTGTATGAAACTCGAATCGGCCTCTTGCTCAATTTCGACCTGCTCGGGCGGGATGCCGAAATAAATCTCGAGATTGGTTTGTCCTTCTGGACCGCGAAAGTGCGCCAGGTCATAGTAGAAATTGAGTATATCGCCGGGAAGTCCAGGGCGATAAAAATCGGGCGAAGTCGATACGGCTTGCTGATAGATGACTTCGGGTGTGTGTTCGGTCATGCGTGCGATATACGCGATGGCGTCGGGATCTTCGGTTGTGGCTTCGGGCAGTGGGGCAAAGTCATAGCGTCCATTGCCCCATTCGTCGGTGAATGTAATCTCTATGCCCCCATTGATCTGAATATAGGTCCAGGTTTCCCAGGGCACGGTATCGATTTCACTGCCAATGGTAACAGGCGAATAGCGGCCAAACTGCAAGCGGGTGTTGAGCTGTCCCGTTTGCTCATCGAGGACGCTTTCGATAGTGCCATCGCGCTCAAATGGATCGCGCGCAAAACCGAGCCTGAAGTCCACAGCCTCACCGCCTTCGGCCTCGGCAAGGTCGCTCATAGTTTCATCGACAGCTTCGCCGGCTTCCTCGGACGTAAAACTCTCGTCGATCTGTTCAGAAGGGTCGCTTGGTTCGAAGAGGGAGCCTGTTTCGAGACCGGTGCGAATGGGGAAGACGGGACCTGTGAAGGTGAAAAAGGCCGCTTCGGGACCGTAGATGTCAACGGCCATCTGCGTGCGTACGCGCTCTACGTCGGCGGTTTGGACAAAGTTGCGATCATTGGAGCGCGAGCGATAATCGGGTTCGCCATATCGGATATAAACAGCACCTCGCTCATCCCAGGGATAGACATTGGATGAAAAATAGGTGCGCGCATACCAGGTGCGGCGGTAGTGTTCGATGACGCGCTCGTTGAGTTTGGTGAGAATGTCGGGATCGCGCCGTGCCCAGAATTGCTCGCGATATGCCTGTTGTTCGGGTCCCGGTGTGGCGGCGCGGTATTCCTGGAGTTCTGTATCTGAGGCAACGTAGGAAATATCGGTGTAGTGTGCGCGTTCACTGCCTTCGGTGTTGGCGAGATAACGCTCGAAGAGTTCGAGGGCTTTTTGCGTTTCGTCGTTGTAAAAATGACCCTGTGCAACAATGGGCAAGAGTTGAATGACGTTGGGATTTGCCGAGAGATAGGGGGCAATGTGTTCGCGAATTTTGTCAAATGCTTTGGCCTGTACACAGGCTAAACTAAAATAATAAAGGCCCTCGGGATTATCGGGTTCGAGTTCGACGTATTTCTGATAATACTGCATGGCCTTGTTGTGGTCTTCTTGAAATCGCTCATAGACTTCGCCGAGCAAGCGATAGGCCGGACCGTAGTCGGGATCGAGTTTGGTGGCGCGCTTGGCTTCTCTGATGGCTCTGCGGAAATTGTAATAAGATTGCATTCCCCGCGTGGGTGCTTCGGCATACGTAAGGCCAAGCCCAACATAGGCTTCGACGAGGCTTTTGTCGAATTTTTTGGCTGTTTTGAAGGCACCTTCGGCTTCTTTGAATTCTTTCCGTTTGAGATAGATATAACCCAGTTGAGAATACACATGGGCGTCTTCGGGAAAAAGTTCTAAAATGCGTTGCAGGGTCGCCATAGCCTCGTTGATTTCACCCGCTTGAATCTGACGCTGGCCCAGGGCAAACATCGTATTTCGGTAGGCTTTGTCTTGTTGAGGCGTTTCATCTTCTTCTGCAAGAAGAGGTAGCGCGATGCAAGAGGTACAGCAGATAACCATCCAGAACCACAATCCAATTTTCATGGTATTCTCCCGATGGAAAAGTCGGAGGACCAAATGTGTTTTTAGTATTTGTTAAAATATTGTAAGGAAATGTCTTTGTCAATAGGTTCCAATCACTTCAACCTCGTGCGTGAGACTATGTTGATAACGCCTGACTGATAAGGTGGTTCCGCTTTTTGCGATTCTGTACTTGACGAAAAAAAAAGAAGGGTCTTATGTTGAGGCAATGAACAAAAGAGGATCTAAACCATTTGGAGGCGATTTTATGCGGTATCGATTTTGTTGGATTGTCGCGTTTTGGGGGCTGATTTTTGAAGGTGTTTCAGCAGATGCAATAGGAATTCCCTGGGACTTGTCTGCGATACTGGGATCTGTAACGGTTGAGCAGGAGCAGAGGCAACGCTATAATATACAGCCTCGCATACGCATTGGGGACTTATCTGCGGCTTTTGATCTGGAGATTTTTTTAGATCACGAGGGGCGTATTCGGGACAGTGGCTGGGATTTTTCGAGCCGCCGAAGCGGTGTGGAGAGCCTGTTGCGAAAAATTCACTACGTGCGCTATGGGGATATCGATGATCGCAATCGGCGGTTGTCTCTGTACGTCGGTGCTTTAGAATGGGTGACATTGGGCACAGGGCTGGTGATGCGCAACTATCGCAATACGCACGGTTCGCCGGGAATAAAACGCGCGGGTTTGGACATGAGAATTCGCCATATTTTCAGGCGTTTGACAGTACGCGCCGTGATCGGCAATTTGTTGGATTTAGAAGGCGGTGGACCGGTTTTTGGGGGGCGCGTCGAATTTCAACCCGTTCCGCTATTGGATATGGGCGTCACCGCGGTTGTAGATGCGGATCAACTCAGCGGTCTGCCCGATTCAATTCGCGCAGACCTGCCGCGAGATGCGTTTGCATCTGCGAGTGTTGATGTGGGCTATCCCTTTATCGATAGGAGGCATCTAAGGGCGCGGCTGTATGCGGCTGCTGGGCGAATTTTGGATGAGGATAGTGGCACGGGTCTCGCTTTGCCCGGTGTGATGGTTGATGTGGGGCCGGCGCGATTGCAGGCGGAGTATCGCTGGGTGAACGGTCGGTTTCAGGCCGGGCATTTTGACGCGCTTTACGATGTTAATCGCGCACTTGTCGATCCGCGTACGGGGGCTATTACCACGCGCGAAGCTACATTGCAGCCTGCGTCAATGCAAGGGGTGTTTGGCAGTGCTCTTGTGAGATTTTACGGCATTTTTGTGGCAAGTGGGTCCTATCAGCACTTGCGCGGAGATGGCGACGTTGCACAGATTGTGGAAGGTCGCGCGGGTATGATACCAGAATTTTTGAAACAGATGCCCAAAATAAAAAAAGTGACACGGGCAGAGGGGTATTTTGAGAAGCGCTTTCGGAACATCAGCCTGAAAAGCTTGTTCGATGGCACGCCCAATACGCGATTTGGATATGTGGTCGCGCTGGAACCCGTAAAGAATACGGTGGTGATAATGGAGGCCGAATTTACTTATTTGCCAGATGGTTTCGGCGGATTTCGACGCGAACGGATTTTGAATATTCAGACCAAAATAACGCTTTGACTCGTTTAAAATCCCTCAAACTGGCTCAGGTCTGCAATGCCGTCGGGCAAGGCGGCGATGTGTTGGGCAAGGGCGAGGCGCGATTGCTTGAGGTCGGGGTCATCGACCATGATGAGCACGTCTTCGAAGAAGCGGTTGATGGGGTCGCGCAATTCGGCTATGACCTGGATCAGGGCGGTGAGTTTGTCGTCGGCTGTGTCCATTGTTTTGCGCGCGACGAGATAGGCTTTGTGCAGTGTATTGGAGGCTTCTTCGGGGTCGCGGTCGGGGTTGAGGTCGTAGTGTTCCGAGAGGTCGCGCACAATGCGTTTGCACCGCGCATGGGCATGGAGGATATCGAGCCATTGATCGGAATGAATTTGCGAGGTAAATGCCCGGGCGATTCGCTGGATTTGATAGGGATCATCCAAATTCGCAGCAACTGCAGCGGAAATTGCGTCGTGGCGCAGGCCCTCGTCTCGAAGAACGACTTCGAGGCGGCGGATGATGTAGTCAAAGGCTTCGTCGAGGGCTTCCCGTTTCACCACAACGGGCAAGTGATTGGCGGCTGCATTGAGGCCATGGCGCAGTGAAAAATGCATTTTGTGACCGAGGAGATTTGAAAGCAGGCCCAGGGTATCGCGCCTGAGACCATAGGGGTCGGCATTTGAGCGGGGTTTGATGCCCACGCCAAAAAGACCGGCGAGGCTGTCGAGGCGGTCGGCTATTGAGACGGCGAGACCGGGTTGTGTTTGGGGCAGGGAGTCGCCCGGGAAGCGCGGATGGTAATGGTCTTCAATGGCGCGGGCAACGGCTTCTGTTTCACCGGAAGACAGGGCGTAGTAGCGGCCCATGATGCCTTGCAGAGAGGTCATTTCAACGACCATGCTGGTCGCCAGGTCGGCTTTGCACAATTTGGCTGCGCGCAGAGCCGTTTTTTTATTTTTTTCACGAAGCCCAAGCGCGGCAGATAAGTCGCCGACGAGTTTTTCAACGCGGCGGGTTTTGTCGCGCATAGAGCCGAGTTTTTCTTGAAAGGTGAGGGTGTCCAGGCGCGTGAGAAAGGCGTCGAGTTTTTTGGTTGTGTCGTCTTCGTAAAAGAATCTGGCGTCGGCATATCGGGCGCGTATGACGTTTTCATTGCCTTTGATGACGAGGTCGGAGTCGTCGGGTAGCCCATTGCACACGGTGATGAAGTTGGGTTTGAGGTCGCCTTTTTTGTCGAGCACCGGGAAATATCGCTGGTGTTTTTTCATGACGGCGACGAGCATTTCGCGGGGTAGGGAAAGGCGTGCGCTTTCAAAGGTGCCGCAAAGCGCGTGCGGGGCTTCGACGAGGTCGGTGACTTCGTCGAGCAGGTCGGGATCATCGGGCACGTTGCCGTCGATTTCTCGGGCGAGTGCTTCGACTTGCTGTTTGATGGTTTCCCGCCGCTGGTCGCGGTTGATTACGATGCCGTGTTTTTGCATTTGCGCGCGATAGTCAGAAGCAGAAGCGATTTCGATTTCTGGCGAGGCATTGGGGCGCAGTCCGCGGCTCGTGCGTCCTGCTGTTGCGCGCGCATAAGTGAATGGGATGATTTGGTCACCAAAGAGGGCGACAATCCAGCGGAGGGGACGCGGATATGCGATTCCATTGGAATCCCAGCGCATGGTTTTGCCAAAGCTGAGTTTGGCGATGAGTTCGGGCAGCAGTTCAGAGAGGATTTCCTGGGTTTTGCGCCCGTAAATGGTGATACCCGCCCAGACGTAGTCGTCGCGCTGTTCCACTGCTGATGGATCAATGCCCTGTCCGCGGGCGAATCCCTGAAGTGCTCGGGTGGGGTTGCCGTCATTGTCGTAGGCGATGCGGATGGCTGGTCCGCGCGCTTGTTTGATTTCATCGGGTTGCCGTCCCAGCAGATTTTTGACGATGGCATATTGTCTGCGCGGCGTGCCGCTGACTTCGATGCTGTCGTACGTGAGATTTGCTTCGTCGAGGTGTTCGGGTAGCAGTTTTTCGAGTTGTGCTATGGCGCTGACGACATCGGCAGGTGGCAGTTCTTCAGAGCCGATTTCGAGCAGGAGATCGGCGGCGTTTAATTCGGGCGGATCTTCGGGTTTGGATACCAGTGGGGATTCGTCCTTTAATGGTTTGATGAGGGGATGTCCCTGGTCTTCGCGCTGTTTGACATAGGCTTCGGCTATTTGGCGCGAGAGGTCGCGCATTTGAGCAAAAAAACGGGCGCGTTCAGTTACGCCAATGGCACCGCGCGTGTCGAGCAGATTAAAGGTGTGCGAGCAGCGAATGACGTAGTCGTGTGCGGGAATGACGAGGTCGCAGTCGAGGGCTGCCTGTGCTTCGGCTATAAAGATGTCGTACATGGATTTGAGGCGGTTGACGTCGGCCCAGTAGAATTCGTAGTTGCAGTATTCTATTTCTTGTTTTTTGAGGATGTCGCCATAAGTTACCGTGTCATTCCACTGCAATTGCCAGACTTCATCCACGCCTTGAAGGTACATGGCAATGCGTTCAAGACCGTAGGTGATTTCGACGGCAACGGGGTCGAGTTGCATGCCGCCTGCCTGCTGGAAATAGGTAAATTGCGTGATTTCCATGCCGTCTAACCACACTTCCCAGCCGAGACCCCAGGCACCCAGAGCGGGGGATTCCCAATTGTCTTCGACAAAGCGGATGTCGTGTGCTTTGCAATCGAGTCCCAGTGCTCCGAGGCTTTTGAGATACAGTTCCTGCGGGTTGCCGGGGTCGGGTTTGAGGATGACCTGATACTGGGTGTGCATTTGCATGCGATTGGGGTTTTCACCAAAGCGCCCATCGTCGGGGCGATAGGAGGGTTCAACATAGGCAACGTTCCACGGTTCGGGTCCAAGGACGCGCAATACAGTGGCCGCGTTCATGGTGCCTGCGCCTACTTTTTCGCTGTAGGGTTGCCAGATTATACAGCCGTTGTCGGCCCAGAAGCGCTCGAGGCGCATGATCAGGTCTTGAAAGTGCAGGTGGTTGCTCACGGTTGGTTCCTCGGTTGGTGGATCGTGGTCAGCGGTCAAAGGGTAGCGGGCGGGCACAGGGGCACCGCCCCTACATGCAATGATCGTGTCCGTGTAGGGGACGGCCCCCGTGCCGTCCCGAATCAGAGGTCAAATGATACCCTGATTTTGGGTTTGTGTCAACTTGTGGTCAATTTTCACGCGTTTTTTCCTCTTGCAAAAGCCAATGTTCTCGCCTATATTTTGGGCAGATGACGACTGGCAAAATAAATAGGTTGAATACAAACGCTCCCTCACAAGGGGGCGTTTTTTTTTACTCAAGGGGGTAGGAAATGGATAGTCTGTTTCACGTGCTTGAGGCGCAGCAATTTAGTCGAGATGTCATGAATGAGATTTTTAATGTGACGCGTGAGATGGAGCATGTGGTCAGCCGTTATGGTTCGAATATTTTGAATCGGCGGATTATGGCGACTTTGTTTTACGAACCGAGTACGCGCACGCGGTTGTCTTTTGAAGCGGCGATGTATCGTCTGGGCGGCGAGGTGATTACTACGGAGAGCGCGCAGGAGTTTTCTTCGGCGGCAAAGGGTGAGACGCTGGAGGATACGATCCGGATTGTAGAGGGGTATTCCGATGTGATTGTGTTGCGGCACTACGAGAGCGGCTCTGCGCGGCGAGCAGCAGATGCGGCGTCGATTCCTATTATCAATGCGGGTGACGGGCCTGGGCAACATCCCACGCAGGCACTTTTGGATGTGTACACGATTCAGAAGGAGATCGGCAGGTTAGATGGTATTCACGTGGCATTGGTCGGCGATCTGGCAAATGGTCGTACGGCACGATCACTGGCTTATTTGTTGACGAAGTACGAAGGAGTGAAGTTGTATTTTGTCGCGCCAGCTGTTGTGCGTATGAGAGATGATATCAAGGCGTATCTGACACAACACGGGGTGGTGTTTGAGGAAGAAGAAGATTTGATGAGTGTGATGTCGAAGGTGGATGTGGTGTATCAGACGCGGATTCAGCGGGAGCGGTTTGGCGATCGGATACAAGATTATGAAAGAGCACGGGGAAAGTATATTATCGATGTGGAGACGATGTCGGCACTTTCGGAGAATGCGATTGTGATGCATCCTCTTCCCCGGGTTGATGAGATTGATCCGGCTGTTGATACAGATCCCCGCGCTGCGTATTTTCGCCAGGCACACAATGGTGTTTTTATTCGGATGGCACTGTTGCAGATGGTGCTGGGCGTGTAATAGAGAGGTTTAAGATAACGTCCCCAGATCTCTTTCAAATACCAGGAGTACAATAGAACCAGATAGCGATTCTGTTACGGCAATCCGACTCTGGTTGTCGTAGAAGAAACCCGAAAAATTTCTTCCTGGAGTGGAAAATGTGATTTCAAATTTTGAATTTACAGCGTAATTCCCATCTATCTCCCAAACACTCCGATCCGGACTGCCAAAGCTCGCGAATAAGCGATAGGTTCTGTCCGGGTTTAATTCGATAAATCCAGTGGGCGGATTTTCTTCTGCTTCGCGATTCCGATAGACCAGAGCGCGTCCGCGACCCGAATCAATTTTAACCGCCTGCAATGTGTAAATTCCCGTCACTGCCTGTGGCGATGTGGGCGATTCTGTGCCACAGGTACTCAAGAGTAATCCGAAAAATATAATTGCGATCCGTTTCATAACGACCTGTCTTCTCCACTCAAAATATGTGTTTTAACTTAACCTAACTGTTTTGTTTATGCGAGGTTTTTTCTATAACCTTGACGGAGCGGCTGTCGTGCGAGTATATTGTTTTTATGATTTCTGATGAGATGAGAAGACGCATTGCCGCGCTCAATCGCCGCGATTTGAAACACGCAGATGAGGTTTCTGAAGCCGAGGGGCAAGTAGAGCCTGAAGTTCGGTCTGACCGTGGAGAGAGACGTACGCCTGATCCGCACGATTTGCGCGTGATGGCTACTGCGTCCGATGCGCGATTGCATCTGGCGCTGGATGAGGTGACGCAGGGCGAGGAGATTCATACGCCGGCAGGTACATTTCTGCTGATTGATCAGACTGTTCAAGAGGTTCTGCGCGGTGGCGCGCGTGCGTTTGATGCGCGATACGAACGCGCAATAAGCGCGTTACATGCGGGCAATGTGCCGCCTGATCCGTATGATACGTTTCATTCTTTGATTGATGTACGCGCCGAAGATGTGATTTACGTCGATATTGAGACGACGGGGTTGACGGCTGGTACGCCGCTGTTTTTGATTGGTGTGTTGGGGCATTTTAATGGTGAGTTGCGCATTGTGCAGTTGCTGGCGCGAGATTATACGGAAGAGGCTGCGTCGTTGTCGCACTTCGTCACCATGTTAGATGCTTCGAAGGTGATTGTGAGCTTTAATGGCAAGTCGTATGATTTGCCCTATATCCGCGACCGGTGTTTGTTTATGGGTGTGCCGTTTCGGCTGCGACAAGCGCATATCGATATGTTGCATGTGGGGCGTCGTATATGGGGCAGGCAGTTGCCCAATTGTAAGTTGCAGACTCTGGAACAATATATTTGCCGCCGCACCCGGCAAGGCGATATTCCAGGTGCGGAGATTCCCAATGCGTATCACCGGTTTGTTAAGTCGGGAAATGCCGTGCAAATGCGCGATATTTTGCATCACAATGCGCTGGATCTGCTGACGACGACAGAGGTGTTGTTGCGTGTGCTGGAGGGGGAGAGGTGATTGTAGGGGCGACCCCCTGTGGTCGCCCACAGGTGGTCATTTACGCCTTGTCCAATATGGCGTTGAATGTTGCGCTCGGGCGCATGGCCGCTGTTATTTTTTCGGTGTCTGGGAGGTAATAGCCGCCCATGTCAACGGGTGGACCCTGTGCTGCATTGAGTTCGTCGATGATGGTTGTTTCATTTGCTTCAAGTTGCTGCGCCAATTTTGCAAATCGCGTTTGAAGTGCCGCGTTTTCGCTTTGTTGAGCCAGTGCCTGTGCCCAGTACAGTGCGAGGTAAAAATGGCTTCCGCGGTTGTCCAATTCGTGGACTACGCGCGAGGGCGATTTTTTGTTGTTTAAAAATACGCGGGTTGCTTCGTTTAGTGTTTCGGATAGGATGTTGGCTGTTTTGTTGTTGGTTTTATGCCCCAGGTCTTCGAGGGATGCGGCGAGGGCCAATATTTCTCCCAGTGAATCCCACCTCAAATGCCCTTCTTCTACAAATTGTTGTACGTGCTTGGGAGCAGAGCCTCCCGCGCCGGTTTCGAAAAGGCTTCCGCCTGCCAGAAGGGGTACAATTGAAAGCATTTTTGCACTGGTTCCCAGTTCGAGTATTGGAAACAGGTCTGTGAGGTAGTCGCGCAAGACATTGCCGGTGACGGAGATGGTGTTTTTGCCATCTTTTGCGCGTTGCAGGGTTGCGCGCATGGCTTTTGTTGGGGATAGAATTTGGATGTCTAAACCGCTTGTGTCGCAGTCTTTCAAATAGGTATCGACTTTGTCGATTAAGTTTCTGTCGTGCGCTCTGTTTTCGTCCAGCCAGAATATAGCAGCGGATCCGGTTATGCGCGCGCGGTTGACGGCGAGGTTGACCCAGTCCCGTATTGGAAGGTCCCTGGTCTGACACGCGCGCCAGATGTCCCCTTTTTCTACTTCGTGATTGAGCAAGACCTGCCCCGAAGCATCGACGACGCGAACGCGGCCATTTGCGGGTATTTCATAAGTTTTGTCGTGCGATCCGTATTCTTCTGCTTTTTGTGCCATTAAGCCGACGTTGGATACATTGCCCATTTTGGTAACATCGAATGTTCCGTGTTCTTTGTGAAAGTCGATGATTTCGCGATAGATGCGCGCATAAGAGCGGTCGGGGATGGTGAAAATGGTGTCGCGGAGTTCGCCGTCGGGTCCCCACATTTGTCCGGATTCGCGGATTGCAGCGGGCATGGATGCGTCGATGATTACGTCGCTGGGTACGTGTAGATTTGTGATGCCGCGGTCTGAGTTGACCATGGCGAGGTCCGGGCGATGGGTATAACAGGCTTCAATATCGGCTTCGATTTCTGCGCGTTGCGTTTCTGGCAGGCGCGCTATTTTTGTATATACTTCTCCTATGCCGTTGTTTGGGTCGATGCCGAGTTCATTAAATACAGTGGCGTGTTTTTCAAATACGTCTTTGTAATAGACAGAGACCGCATGACCAAAGAGGATCGGGTCTGATACTTTCATCATGGTGGCTTTGAGGTGGAGTGAGAATAAAATACCTTTGTTTTTTGCTTTTTCGAGTTGGGTTTCGTAAAATGCGCGCAATGCGCGACAGTTCAGGACCATTGCATCGACGACTTCGCTGGCCTGGACGGATATGTCGTCTTTGAGAATCGTTGTGTTTCCGTCGGTATCTACAAACTCGATTTTGAGCGTGCTATCTGCTGTTGCTACGACGGATTGTTCACTGCCGTAGAAGTCTTCATCGCGCATGTATGCCACATCCGATTGGGATTCCGAGGTCCATTCGCCCATGGGGTGTGGGTTGTTTTTGGCGTATTCTTTTACGGCGGATGCCACCCTGCGATCCGAGTTGCCCTCTCGCAAGACGGGGTTTACGGCACTTCCGAGAATTTTTGCATATCGGTCTTTAATTTCTCGCTCTGCTTCGGTTTGCGGTTCTTCGGGATAGTCCGGGATATCATATCCTTTTTCTTGTAATTCGCGGATTGCTGCGGTCAACTGGGGTATGGAGGCGCTGATGTTGGGCAGTTTGATGATGTTGGCTTCGGGTGTTTTTGCCAGTTCTCCCAGTTCCATCAACGCATCGGATTGTTTCTGATTTTCGGTTAAGTTTTCCGAGAAATTCGCGATTATTCTGCCGGCAAGAGAGATATCTTTTATTGTTATTTCAATGCCGGCGGGTTCTGCGAATGTTTTGATGATTGGGAGCAGAGAGCACGTTGCCAATGCAGGTGCTTCATCGGTTTTTGTATAGACGATTGATGTCATGATATTTCCTGAGTTTTTGTTGTGGCGGATTTTGAAGTGCGTATTATACGAGTATGCGAAGGCCAAAGTCAAGGAGATATTTGCAGGATTTCGGGAACGGGTAGGAAGTGTGAAGGTTGAAGTAGGAAGTGTGAAATGTGAAGAGGGAAACAAGCGAGACGTTAAAGGCAACCGTCATCGCGGCATGTTTAAAGCCGCGATCCAGGAAGTTCTTCGCTGACTGCTGATTATATTGTTTGGGTGTTACCACAAGAGAAGGAGACAAAATATGAGTATGCGGTGGATCATTGGTTTGTTTTTTGTCGGGTGTGTTGCAGTGCAACAGGTCTGGGCGGAGACATCATTGGGGTTGCCGGTTGAGGGTGTGCAGACGATTGTTTTGCGCAATGAGGTGGGTAAGAATCAGATTCAGTTTGTGAGTTCGGCACCGCTGGAGGAGATCCACGGTACAGCGTCGGAGATTTCGGGCGAGTTGATACTGGATCCGGCAAATTTGGAGGGTATGACGGGGAAGATAGAGGTGCAGGTTGCGAGTATGGAAACGGGTATTGAGAAGCGCGATGAGCATTTGCATAGCGAGGATTGGTTGGATGAAAAACAGTTTCCGGTGATTGTGTTTGAGATTGCAGGGTTGAAGGATGTGTCTGTGGAGAGAGGAGAAGATAGGGCTGTGATTAAGGGGTTGGCAATAGGGACTTTTTCACTGCACGGCGTGGATAAGGCGATGGAGATTCCTTTTGAGGCGACGTATTTGCTGGCGTCAGAGCAGACAAAGAAGCGCGCGCCAGGGGATTTTTTTGTAGTGAAGGGCGAGTTTGAGATTGCGTTGAAGGATTTTGATATTGCAGGCGCGCGCGGGCTGGTGGGTAACCGGGTTGGGAAGAAGATCGATTTGAAGACAAATTTTTTTGGTTCGACGATGAGAAGTGAGAAGTGAGAGGGCCTCACACGAAGACACGGAGACACAAAGATACAAGAAGAGAGCAGTGTCATCGCGGCATGGTTTTAGCCGCGATCCAGCTTAATTCTCTCACATCAATTTTTTGCGTTTGGCGAGGTAGTTGAAGAGGGCGGTGTCAAAGGGTTCTGAGGTTTCGAGGAGGACGTAGTCAATCATGGCTTCGCGGCATTCGCGGCGGTAGCGGTTGATGAGGGTTTCCATGTGTTCGCGGTACGCAGGTGCGAGATGCCAGGGTTCTGTGGCGATTTGCGTGCCTGATTCGAGATCGACAAAGCGCATTTCGCGGTTGAAGTTGAGGTCGCGTTCTCTGGGATCCAGGATGTGGAAGACGATGACTTCGTGGTTGCGATGGCGAAAGTGTTTGAGGCCGTTGAGCAGGCGGTCCGGGTCGTCGAAGAGGTCGGAGATGACGATGACGAGGCCGCGGCGCACGATGCGTTCGGCCAGTTCGTGAAAGGTGGCGGCCAGATCGGTGTCGGCGCCTTCGGGGCTGGTGTTTTGAAGCGTGGTCAGCAGGGTGTGCAAATGACTGGTGACTGAGCGGGGCGGCAGATACGTGCGGATGCGATCATCGAAGGAGATTAATCCGACTGCGTCGCGCTGGCGCAACATGAGATGGGATAGGGCGGCTGCGGTATAAGATGCGTATTGGTATTTGGTGGTGGCGTCCGAGGCATAGGCCATTGAGGCACTGGCGTCTATGAGGAGATGGGATTTGAGGTTGGTTTCTTCTTCGTATTGTTTGACGTAGAGGCGGTCGGTTTTGCCAAATACTTTCCAGTCCAGGTCGCGCAGTGAGTCACCCGGCATGTATTGACGGTATTCGGAAAATTCGACGGAGAATCCGTGGTAGGGGCTTTGATGAAGGCCGGTGATAAATCCTTCGACGACCATGCGGGCGATCAGGTCCAGGCGCGCGAGCCGGGAGACGACTTCGGGTTTGAGATATTCCTGATTCATCCCTAAAAGCCCGCGGCGAGGATGATCCAACCCACAACGGCTCCGCCAACGACCAGCCACACTGCGCCGATTCCGCGCCACAATATCAGAATGGATGCGATGCCTGCGATTGCCATTTTGGGTATTGAATCCAGGGTTAGATAGCCCAGTTCTATTGTTACAGCGGCCATCAATCCCACGGCACAGACGTTTACGGCGTCGAGGAATGACGCCACCCATTCAGATTCTCGCAGGCGGGGCAAGAGGGGGTTCAGGGCAGCGACAAATACAAAGGAGGGCAAGAAGATCGCGCCAGCAGCGACGAGTGCGCCGGATAATTTGCCGCCGGTGACGAGATAGCCGATGAAGGCCGCGGTCGATAATACGGGTCCGGGCGTGAACTGGCCGATGGCAATGGCTTCCAGCAATTGTTCCTGGGTTAGCCAGGCATATCCGAGTACGAGTTCTTCTTCGAGAAATGCAATGAGCAAGTATCCGCTGCCGTAGAGGATTGCGCCAATTTTTAGAAAGAATAGGCCCAGTGCCCACAGGGTTGGACCTGCTGCGGATACGGCGCCCTGGCTTGCGAGCATGGTCAATCCCGTGCCGGCCACAGGTGCTATTACGGCCATGTGTTCGCGGTCTCTTGATCGCGTCATTCTAAGCCAGAACATTCCAATGATTCCGCCGCCGATCAGTGCGAGGACGCCGCTAAATTGGGTGAGGGCTACGAGCATTACAGCCAGGCCCAGAAAGCTCAATCGCCAGCCCTTTACGGCTTTTTGACCCAGTCGCCAGAGTGCGCCCAAGATGACGGCGAGTACCGCTGGTTTGATGCCATAGAGCAAGTCGGCAACCTGTGGGATGGCGCCATAAGTCATGTAAGCCCAGGCGAGGATTGTTGTCAATGTAACGGCGGGAAATATAAAACACAGGCCAGCGAGCAATAGGCCGGGCCAACCGCCGCGCAAGAATCCCAGGTGTATCGCCATTTCAGTCGAGTTTGGTCCGGGGATAATGCTGGTTACGCCGACGAGGTCTAAGAATCGCTCGCGCGATAGCCACGCGCGTTTTTCAACTACTTCGTCTTCCATCAGGGCGATGTGCGCTGCGGGTCCACCAAAGCCTATGACACCGAGTTTGAAGAATAATGCCGCTACTTCGCGCAGTCGTCCGGGTTTTTCGTTTGACATATAAAATCCTCGAAAAGCGTTAAACGTGAGATGTGAAAGGTGAGACGTGAAAGGCACGTCATCGCGGCATGGTGTTGAGCCGCGATCCAGTGGGGTGGTGTTGGGTGGTCGTCTTACTTTTTACTTCTTACCTCTTACCGCCTCATCTACGACTTCACCAAGTACCTGTAAGCCATCTTCGAGCGCGTCTTGTTCAATGGTTAAGGGCGGAGAGATTTTTACGGTTTGTCCCCACGCGCCCACAGGGGCAAAGAATAGCAGTCCTTTGTGAAAACATCGCAGTACAATTTCGTGCGCCAGATCCGGGTCGGGTTCTTTTTGACCGGCTTTTACCATTTGCACGCCGCCTACGAGTCCTTTGCAGGTTACGTGCCCGACCACGTCGGGATGCGCGGTCTGGATTTTTTTGATTCCGTTCGCTAATACGGGTTCGAGTCGCGCTGCATTGCCGGTTAAGTCGTCATTTACGATTTTTTTCAGGCTGGCGAGTGCCGCTGCACAACAGACGGGGTTGCCCGTGTGGGTGCTTGTCATTGATCCGGGGGGGTATAAGTCCATGACTTCGGTTCTGCCGATTACGCCCGATAGAGGCAGGGAGCTGCTTACGCCTTTGCCAAAGCATATCAGGTCGGGAATTACGCCGTAGTGCTCAAATCCCCACATTTTACCTGTGCGACCAAATCCCGCCTGTACTTCATCAAAGATCAACAGGGCGCCGTGTGCTTTGCACCATTCAGATAGTGCCTGTACGTACGCTACGGGCGCGAAATCAGGTCCCACGCCCTGATATGTTTCGAGCATGACGCCGCATACATTGTCTGCATTTAGTCCTTTGTGTTTGAGTGTAGAGCAGAAGAAATCGAAGTCCACGTTTTCCGTCCAATATCCGTCGGGAAAGGGGACCTGTACAATGGCGGGGTCTTCATTGCCGATCCAGTCTTTTTGCCCGGGCATGCCGCCGACTTGCTGGGCGCCCATTGTGCGTCCGTGAAATCCGCGTTCAAATCCCACAAAGCCGATTTTCTTTTTTCCCCCGGTTGTAATGCCATAAGTTCGCGCGAGTTTTAAGGCGTTTTCTGTGCTTTCAGATCCGGTTGTTAAAAGAAAAACTTTGTCCAATCCTTCTGGTGCCAGGTCCGCCAGAAATTCGACGAGTTGCGCCCGTTCTTCACTCGGGAATACGTAGTTGTGCAATAGTCCGGTGCCTACCTGATCTACGATTGCACGCCTGACTTCGGGCATGCCGTGTCCGGCATTGGTGACGAGTACGCCCGAGCTCCAGTCGAGCCACATGTTGCCGTATTTGTCATAGACCTGACAATCTTCTGCGCGATCCCATACTATGGGCGGTTGTCCGCGCATGGAGATGGGTTCTATCCTGTGCAGGGTTTCCAAAGTTGCCACCGAGTCTGGATGGGGGACAGGGGTCACGATGCGGCGATATTTTGTGTCGATTTTTGGTACGTTAACAGGGGTGATGTCAAATTCTTTTCCCATTGGATCAGGATGTCCCGGATTAAAGGATTTACAGGATGCCACCCTTCCACCACTCCACTTCACACTTCACACTTCCTACTTCCTACTTCCTACTTCCTACTTCACACTGGCCTATCGTATATTTTTTCAAATACTGCGTCGGGTCCGTCAGATGCGCGGTTGGGATCGACGATGGTGATGCCGTCTGCGCCGAATTGCGCTGTGACTGTGGCGCCTTTGCCTTCGCGCATGTATTCAAAATTGCGGTCGCGGACGATGCGCGCGGCATCTACGATTGCCGTGGTGATCCGCCCGTCTTCAGCGGTGGGATAGATTTCTTTTACGTCTGATAGGGTTTCGCCCAAAAATTCGATGCGACATATTGCAACCAGTGCCACGATGATGCTGTCTGTGCCATAGCCCACATAGACTTCTGAGCCGTCGGGGCGTTTGACGTTGCGGGTGAAGTGGTTGTTTGAGCTCTGGCTGCCGCCGTCTGCGTACCAAAAGCGAAATCCGCGATATTGCTGGTCGGATTCCACTTTGCCGTCGGTGCCGACTATTTCGTGTCCCTGATTGACGGGACCTTCAAAATCATCGGGTGTGATCCAGTTGTTGTGGAAGTAAATGCTCATGCCGTTGTCGAAATCTACGCGAACCTGGACGGCGTCATAAGCGTCAATTCCATCGCGTATGAGGCGTTTTTTTTGCCCTACGGCTGTGAGGGATACGGGTTTGCTGCGGTAGTAGTTGTAAAATAGATCGACCCAGTGGGGTCCCACGTAGGAGAAGGGGTCGCTTTCTTCTGCCCACTTAAATGTGGTGGTGGATACTTCGAGGGGTTCTTCCAACATGGCGAGCCCGTAAATGGGATCGCCGATGCGATTGGCGATGTCGTGCTCGATGCGCATGTGATCCGGGTCGTAGCGTTTGTGCATATCTACCGCGCATACCAGTCCTTTTTCATTGGCGAGTTCGATCATTTCGTCGGCTTCGTGGACCGATAAACACATCGGTTTTTCGGTGATGACATGGGTGCCGTTGTTCAATGCTGCGAGTACCACAGGTGTATGCAGGTTGTCGGGTGTAGCGACGGCCATGACGTCGAGGTCCGGAAAGTCGCGCAAGACATCTTCCCAAGGGGTTTCGCCCCAATAGGGTGCGGGCGCGTGTCCGGTCCATTGCTCAAAGTTGGTTTTTGCGCGTTGTGCGGATGCTTCGCTGCGCGTGGCTACTGCAACGAGATCAAATTCGATGTCTGCAAGGTCGCGCGCCCAGGCGTCGAGTCCGACTCGTCCCATCAGGCCACTGATGCCGTTGCGCTGCAGATCCGCAAAGGCCCGGGCGTGAACATCGCCGCCAAACATCCCGGCACCAATCAATGCTATTGTTACTTTTTTTGCCATTTATTACTCCATTCGGGATCAGGTGTGCACCATTCTACAGGATTTACGGGTCGCTAATTTACAAAGAGATTGATAAAATTCAATAGAAAGATGTACAACGGCAATAGCAGTTTACAAAAATGCAAGGTTGTGATACGGGTTTGAGATTTGTGTAATATTGAGTATCTTGTAAGAATTATCAAGAAGAGCATTCTGGTTAAAATTTATTAAATGACCATAATGAAACTAAAGGAACAAAAATGCAGATGATTCAGATTGAAGTGCCCGAAGAAATTTTTCTGTCCTTAAAAGAGACACCTGAAGAATTTACCCAGGAGGTCCGCATGGCCGCCGCGGCCAAGCTCTATGAAATGGGTAAGATGTCTTCCGGGCATGCGGCTGAATTCGCTGGCATGTCGCGCATTCATTTTCTCCAAAATATGGGTCACTACGGCGTGTCTGTATTTGATATGACAGATGAAGAATTAGAACAGGATCTCCAAAATGCCTGAGGTCGTGATCGGCAATACATCGCCGATCTTTTACCTCCATCGACTTCGTCTTCTCGATCTGCTTCAAGAACTCTATCAGAAGATTATTATTCCAAAAGCAGTTGTAGCAGAATTGGAGATAGGACGCAGACAAGGCGAAGATGTGCCAGAGATAGACAATTATAAGTGGATTGAAACCCGAGCCATTCGGTCATCTCAAATTCTGGGGTTGAGTACAGACTTTGGCTCAGGTGAAGCGGAGGTGTTGGCTTTAGCATTAGAAGAATCGGATAGTCTGGTTATTATTGATGAAAAACTCGCAAGAAAAATAGCTCGCCTGCGAGGTTTGCGTGTAACAGGTACAGCAGGTGTATTACTCAAAGCTAAACAAGAGGGTTATATCTCGGCGGTAAAACCTTTACTTGATCAGTTGCAAGAGATACATTTTCATCTCAGCGATAATGTGAGGACTCTAATTTTGAGTAAAGCTGGAGAATAGCGAATCTAAAGGATTATAACATATTGTTTCTTTGAAGGCTACGAGGTTATCAGTAGCCTTTTTTGTTTTTTAAATATGCACACGCAAGAACGATAGGTCGGCTTTCGCCGCTGTCCAGAGGTCGTCCATGTTTTCGCCGGGTTCGCGGGTTCCTTTGGAAAATTCGACGGTGATGGAGCCAGCGAATTTGTATTCAGCCATCAGGTCCAGTGCTGTCTGGGCGCGTTCGGGATGGTCGTGGAGCAACTGGACATTGGTGTTTTCGTCGCGTAGCTGGGTGTGTGCGTGGGTGACTTTGGGACCAAAGAGATCAAACCATCGCTTCAGGATATCCATTTCGGGGATGAAGCAGTGTACGATGATTTCCCAGCCTTCGATACCCAGGTCGTCGAAGAATGCTCTGGCGTCATCGGGGTGTTCAACGATTGTGCCCGGGTGGCATTCGCAGAGTAGTGTACAGGTTTGCGGGACTTGTTCACGCCAGGCGCGCAGGTTGTTCAAATAGGTTTGGCGCAGGGCAGGGTCTTTGCCTACGTTGAATTTTACACCGGCTGAGCCGAATAGGCCGATCATTTCTGCCGCGTTTTGTCGCGCATCGGCAGAGTTGTCGTCAAAGTCGCAATACGTGTTGTAGATGGTTGCGGGGAAATTAGAGGATAGCAGTTTTTCGCGTTCGGCGTCTGAACACAGTGTGGCGTGATATTCCCAGAGTTCCATTCCGTCAAATCCGGCTTTCCGAAAGCGGTCAGTCCAATCGCTTACTTCGTAGGTCGGTGTTTTGGGATCGCCCCAGCGGTTGAGGTCCAGGAGTATGGAGCCGATCAAGATTTTTCCATTGCGATTTGACATAATTATTTCCATTAAAATAAAAGGCGCGAATCAACGAATCAACGACGTAGTTTGTAGCAACTTTGGGTGGTTGAGCGGGGTTCGTCTATTCGTCTATTCGTAGATTTCCCTGCCTATTTACGGACTCCAATTTCTCATCAGCTTGCGCCAGACCTTTATTATCTCGTTCTTTTCTCTAATGGCATCCTCCCAGATGTCGGGGAAACAGGCAAGCGCGTATCCAGAGCCTTGTGGTCCCAGTTCGGGTACGATATGGAGTATTTTGCCCGGTTTTGCGCCCTGTAACCACGCTTCGAGGGCGGGTTCCAGGTAATTTGTCAGCCAGATTTTGAAATCGCGATCCAATCGCCCTTTGCCATTTGTTACCGGGGTCTGACAATGGCTGCCGGTGAAGGGGCGAAAGTGGATGAGTTCGTGCATTTGCAAGAGGTCGGTGCGTTCCGATAGCCGTTCCCAGTATTCGTGCGGGCGGAGTTGTTTGATGATTGCCGGGTGCGAGTGGTCGAAGTTCATTCGCAATTTCTTTTTGTGTTTTTTTCGGTACGCATCGGCGAGTGCAAAGGCTTTTTCCGGTGTTTCTGTGCATGTGTCGCGATGGATCTCGATTGCGGGTTTGACGTTGTGCTTTTTTCCTGCTTTCACGACTGCGCGCGCGACTTTTACCGCGTCTTTTGTTTTTGTGTCGTGATCGCACAATTGCACGTTGATGTGAACCACGCCTATGTCGGCAAATGCTTTCATTTTTGCGTCGGCTTCTTTTTTGCTGCCTACATCTACCCCGCCTACCATTTCCAATCCCTGTTTGTGCAGTTCTGCGGCTAACTCGGCGTCGGCTCCAGACGACATGCCGTGAAATCCCGCTTCTTTGACTTTTCGCACTTTGGTCTGAATAGTCCAGGGATTTCTTGCAGAAGGGTAATCTCTCAATGACCAGTCTGCGGCCATGATTTTAATTTTTGGTTTTTGAACGGGTTTTTTTGCCATATAACACCTCCGCGACGATGGTTGTGTATATCTCCAGATGTTTACATCGGTCCTATGCGTTCTGGCCCTCTGTCCATTGCGAGCATTGACGCATCAAAGCTGCGTTGCATTAAGTCGAGTTTTATGTCCGCATGATCGGGACTGTCCCACAGATTGTCAAATTCGTCTGGATCCTCCTGTAAGTCGTAGAGTTCGCCCAGGCCGTGTCCGTGATAAACTACGAGTTTGTACCGACGGTTGCGATACATTGTGGCAAATGTTCCGTCGGCTTGATCGAGTGCATCGTAATATTCGCAGCGCACAAAGTCGCGGTGTTCGTCGGGGGGGTGATCACCGCTGAGCAGGGGCAATAGAGGATGCGGTTGCATTCGTTCGGGCACTTCTATGCCAGCGAGTTCCAGCAAGAGGGGGGCTATGTCGCGCAGTTCGACGAGTGCGTCGCTTTTTTGTTCCGATTTTACGTGACCCGGCCATGAGAAAATGAGTGGTACGCGCACCAGTCCTTCGTAAAAACGGCATCCCTTTTGAATCAGTCCATGGTCTCCCAGGGTTTCGCCGTGGTCGCTGGTGAAGATAATCAATGTGTTGTCGCGCTGTCCAGTTTCTTCCAATGCGGTAATTATGCGCCCGAGTTGATCGTCGATTAGTTTGATCATGGCGTAATAGGCAGCGATCAGGGTTTTTGCGTCGCGTTTTCCGGCTGATTCAGATTCGCGCAATCCGCGCGTCGGTGTTCTGGGGATCACGGGGCTTCGTATATCCAATTCATCGGGATGCCGTCCTTTAGACTGGAAGTCGATGGCTTCCAATTTTTCTTGCTGCGCGAGGTCGCTTTCTCGGAATAGGGGACCGTTTACCTGTTCGGGGTCGAACATTTCGCGGTACGTTTTGGGTGGATTAAATGGCGGATGTGGGTCGTAGATGTTCACAGAGGCCAACCAGGGACCATCGCGCTGTTCGCTCAAAAATTCGATGGTTTTTTCCGCACACCAGGTGGTCTGGTGCAGTTCTGCGGGTACGCCATCGGGACTTTTGATGAGTTCGCCCAGGATTTCGCCTTTTGATCGCACCCAGTCGGCATAATTGTGTCCGGTTTCCCAGTCGTCCCGGGGCGCGTGGCTGTATTGCCAGTAGCGGTATCCGTCATCTGTTCTTTTTTCTATGCGCCCATGCGCGCTTGATAAGTGCAATTTGCCGATTAGTCCGCAGTCGTATCCATTATCTGCGAGTATTTTGGTGACCAGGGGGGGCGCGTCTGGGAAATGCGAGTTGCCATTGCCATTTACGTGTACGGCGCTGGCGTATTGTCCGGTCAAAAAACTCGCCCGACTCGGTGTGCAAATCGGACTCTGGCAATACGCATGGGTAAATGCAAATCCTTCGGCGATTAGACGGTCGATATTGGGGGTATCTACATGGGGGTTGCCCAATGCGCCAATGGTGTCATATCGCTGCTGGTCTGTACAGATCCACAAGATGTTTGGTTTTGTTCCTTTCATGAATGCTCCTTGAATCAACGGGCGGGCACAGGGGCACCGCCCCTACTCTTTATGAGACGAACAATCTACTAATTTTACGCCTTTTTTCATCCATTCGCGCAGGCGCGTTGTGTCATTCACGGCTCGCAATGCGATGTTTCTCGATGCCTGATGGAGGTCTAATTTGCGGATTATGATTTCGTCTGTGAATATGCCGGCTTCGGCTATGACGTTGCCATTTGGGTGGATGATTTTTGATTCGCCGTGGGAAGATCCCGCGCGGTTGATGTCCAGGGGGTCGGCGGGGGCGTTTGCCATGACGACGTAGATGTCATTTTCGGTTGCGCGGCTGATGGGCATGGCGCGATAGGCCGACAATTTGTGTTCTGAGGTGACAGAGCTTTCACAACTGGCGAAGAAGCAGATTTTTGCACCGGCTGCGGCGGGCAATCTCACGAGTTCGGGATATCGAATGTCGTGGCAAATTAAAAAACAACAGGGTACGCCGCACAGGTGATAAATAGGCAGGTGTTGCGCGGGTTCACACCATTTTTCTCCCGCCAGATGTATTTTGCCATAGCGTCCCTTTACGGTGCCGTCTCGGTCTATGACGAGCAGGCTGTTGTAGCGTTGCCCGTTTTCGAGATGGGTTGAGCCTACGATTGCGGCAATGCCTTTTTCACGGCATACGTGTATGATTTGCCGTTCGGCTTTTTCAATGCGCGTTTGATCCAGGCTTGACCAGAAGTCGGGGCAGTTGGTATAGCCGTATAAAACCCCTTCGTGAAATGCGGCTATTTCCACTTTTTCACGCGCACAGGTGTTCAGACGGTCGATAATCTCACATGTGTTTTTTTCGATGTTCTCATTGGCATGCATCTGACATGTGGCAACGCGCAACCATTTTTTGGACATGTTTTCCTCCGATCGATGGTCAGGCGCGAAATATAATGACTATTTTTTAAAAATGAAGGAATTTTTGGGCGCGGAGTAATATTTGGTTTGGGATGTTTTGTGTGATATATTTGGTGTTGGAATTGATAACTGATAATAGAAAGGATTTGTTTATGACCGGAATAAATTTGGAGCGATACAATATCACCAGGCCGCTTATTTTGCGCAATGCTTCGCCTGCGGTGCTTTACGAAGAGGCGCTGACCCACGAGACCGGATCGACTATTACGAGTACTGGGGCGCTTATTGTGCGTTCGGGAGAAAAGACCGGGCGCAGTCCAGAGGATAAACGCATTGTGAATCATCCCGATAGTGCGGACGATATCTGGTGGGGTGAGGTCAATATCAAGCTCGATGAGCGCACGTTTCTGATTAATAGAGAGCGGGCTATCGATTATCTCAATGTCTGCGACCGCATCTATGTGGTTGATGGGTACGCGGGCTGGGATCCCAAGTATCGCATTAAGGTGCGGGTTGTTTGCGCCCGCGCGTACCATGCTCTGTTTATGCACAATATGCTTATGCGTCCCTCGCGTACGGAACTCGAAAATTTTGGCGAGCCGGATTATGTTATTTTTAATGCTGGCAGATTTCCCGCGAATCGATATACGGCTGAGATGACTTCGACTACGAGCGTGGATGTGAGTTTTGAATTGCGAGAGATGGTTATTTTGGGGACGGAATATGCGGGTGAGATGAAAAAAGGTGTTTTCACGGTTCTGAACTATGTTTTGCCCAGGCAGGATATTTTGTCGATGCATTGTTCGGCCAATGTGGGTGCAGCGGGTGATACGGCACTCTTTTTTGGTCTGTCTGGTACGGGAAAGACTACGCTTTCAGCCGAGCCTCAGCGTCGTTTGATCGGCGATGATGAACACGGGTGGAGCGATCGCGGTATTTTTAATTTTGAGGGCGGTTGTTACGCCAAGTGTATTGGTCTTTCGCAAGCGCGCGAGCCGGAGATTTACAATGCGATCCGTTTTGGGACGGTGCTCGAAAATGTCGTTTTTGACGAGCATACGCGCGTGATTAGTTACGATGACGATTCTATTACGGAAAATACGCGCGCGGCATATCCCATCGAGTATATTCCCAATGCACAAATTCCATGTGTGGGCGGTCATCCCAAAAATGTGATTTTTTTGACTTGCGATGCATTTGGTGTTTTGCCTCCGGTGAGCAAGCTCACGCCCGCACAGGCGATGTACCATTTTATCAGTGGTTATACGGCCAAGGTCGCAGGTACAGAAATGGGAGTTACCGAACCACAGGCTTCTTTTTCGGCCTGTTTTGGCGCGCCTTTTCTCGTGTGGCATCCGGGGAAATACGCCGAGCAATTGGCAGAAAAAATCCAGCAACACAAGTCGAATGTGTGGCTGGTCAATACGGGCTGGTCGGGTGGTGGTTACGGCGTTGGCAAGCGCATTACACTGACCAATACCCGTTCAATTATTCGGGCGATACACAATGGCGCTTTGACAGATGTTGCGTGCGAGACAGATCCGCGCTTTGGTTTTGAAGTTCCCAAAACCTGTCCAGATGTTACGGGCAGTATTTTGTCGCCGCGTGCGACGTGGTCCAATCCATCTGAATACGATGCGAGGGCCACGCATCTGGCGCGGTTGTTTAAGGAGAATTTCAGGCAATTTGAAGATGGGGTCAGCGATGAGATTCTGAAGGCGGGTCCTGTTTGAGGAGCGTATCCGCAGATGGACGCAGATTGTAGGGGCAATCCGTGAACTGGTCTGGACTGCGACCAGTTGTACACCGCCCGTGGTTGCCCGATTCTCCGCCGCAGGGATCAGTTCTTCAGGTAGGGAATAGCAAGTGGACCATCGGGCAATACGGCTACGCGAGTATCTCGGGATTTCAGGTGATCGTGTATCGCTTTGTTGAGGTTAGGAATGACCTGTAGTTTGCAGGCGCGGACCTCGTCGCTGTCCATCTCGGTATAGACTTTTACGTTTACGCGGTCTAAGATGCCCGATAGAATTTGCGCCTGCCACTGGTCGAGAATTGGTTCGCGTGCATAGACCGATTCTATCACGTCTGCAGGTGAATGGCCTCCGCGCATCAATGCCGCAAAATTGCCGTGATCGGGTACGCCATCGCTGCACGCACTGGCTACCAGGATGGTGCCGCCGTCATTTACAATACGCGCTGCGGCTGAGATGCCTTTTACGGTTTGATACAAGTTTTGATCCAGGGGAAAGCCGCTGTTGGATGTGACCACCAGCGGGAAGGGTGTTTCGACAGGTACCATTGCCGAGGCTTTTACATCGGCACATCCTTTTGCATGGGCCAGAGAGAGGTCGCCTGCGTAATATCCCGAGATTTTCTTTTCTGCGTTGAGTGTCACATTGAGCAAAAAATCCGGGGGACATAGTGCGACGCATTCTCGAATTTCCCGGTGTAGTGGGTTTTCGTGGAGTACGCCCCATGTGCTGTTTGGGTCGGCGATTAGTTCGGCGCGATGCAGTCGAAAAATGGTTTCAATACTCGCCACACCGGGCGCGACGGCTTTTGGTCCGCCTGAAAAACCTGCAAAGAAGTGCGGTTCGATAAATCCGAGGGCAATGCGCACATCTGCGTTGAGGTATTCTTTGTTCAAAAATACGGTTGTTCCATCCGCGGTTTTGCCCACCTGTTCGTTTTGCGTTTCGCTAAATGCATCGTGATTGACGATGCGTACGCGGCGAACCATCTCTTCGCCAAACATTTCGACAATTTCGCGTTTTGTATTTGGCCTGTGCGTGCCCGTGCCGATCAATACGGTTACCTGGTCGGGGGATACGGGCAGTTCTTCGAGTAGATAGGGGATCAGTTGTTTGTTGGGGACGGGACGGGTGCCGTCGGATGTTGCGATTACGACCCGGTCTGAAGGTTTGACTATTTCTCTGAGCGGTTTTGTGCCGAGAGGGTGGCGCACGGCTTCTTGAAAGAGCCGTTTGGGGTCTTTGAGTGCAGGTTCAAATGAGGGGCGGATTACATCCCAGTGCGCGAGTTTGGGGTCTGTTTGAACAGATACGGCTCCCCGGCCATAAGGTATATCGATTTGTTTCATTTTTAATCCCGTGCTAAAGCGTCTGCTGTTTGCAGGATGATCTTTTCTTCGCCCTGATATGGCGCGGGTTCCCCGTAATACGGATAGGCATTGGGTTCGTACCCGCCTTCTTCGTATTGCCGCTCTGTACACAAATATCCCACTTCGTCATTGGCATATCCCACGGGCCACAGGTCCTCACTGATGTTCCGCAGTCTTTTTTCCATTGCATGCCCAATTTCCTGCACGGGTTCGCCCGGTATGGTGATCAGTGCTATTGGTCCTATCTGCATCAGTTGCATTTCGGTGGGTTTTTCAGATGGGACGGTGTCTGACGCCACCATGTCCAGTACTTTTTTTGCCCAGGGACCCGTTAATAATTGCCCGCTTTCGTCTGCGGCCATTTTTTTGAGTTCTTCTTCGGGCATCAGGTCGCCGAATGGTATTGCGATGTCGGTACGGCGGGCAGATATGCCTTCTGCACTTCTGGTGTTCAGTCCTGTAGCCACGCGACAGACCTCATCGCCGAGTTCGTGACCACACGCGTCTAATTGTTCTCTGGTGGCGGAGGCGAATCCTCCGGTTTCGCTCAGGATGGCGGGGCGGATGTTGCCAAAGCATCCGGGTAAGAAGAGTGCTTTGCTACCGAGGGTTTGTTCAATTCGATTGCGGGCAATGCCGGGATAGTCGGGCGAGATGATGCCGTTGGCGCCGCTCAATGTGGTTGGGTGACAGGAGTAGTGGAATAATGTGGCGAGGGGGGTGTTGTTTTCTCCTGTTACCTGTAAGACTCTTACGCGGCGATCGACGATTCCGCCGTAGTTCAAGGTCATGCTCGAGGCTCCGGGGAGCGGACGGCGGTTGATGTTGAAATGCGCGGACCCACATCCCAGGCCGAGGGTTACGGGCTGGAGATTTGCGGCTGCTTCGGCTATGCACGCGGCGGTGGTTTCGACTATGCGATCCATATATTCGGGGTCGGGGGTCATGCCCAAACACGGCAATGTGGGGAGGGCGCAGTGCGTGTGGCTACACGCTACCATTACGCTGTCTCCCGGAATGATATTTGCCACTTTCGCCCGGATTCGGTCAGTGGTGGCTTTTGTTATGCCGATGACGTCGAGTGTGGCAATGGCTATTTGTGCGTCTCCGTCGGCAAAGACTACTGCCCGTACTTCCAGAGGGTAGAGTACGGAATGCGATGGGTTGGTGTTCCAATGCCCCTGAAGCACTGGACCGGGTTCTGGCGTGATGTCTCCGCTTGCAACACCGCTTCGGATCATGGTGGGTCTCCTGAATTTGTGCTTTCGGAATTTAATTTTTCAAATGTATCTCAGAATCGCCTTTCGCGCAATCTTCTTTGTAGGGGACAATGATTTCAACTCTTAAATTGGTAGATGAAGCCGCCTGAAGGGATGGGTTCTGAGGCGTGGTTTGGTGCGTGCGTTGACACGGCGATAGACCTGCCGCTGGATGAATCTGTCAGAGGTGATTTTCTAACTTGTCTGTCGGTTTTGGGTGGGTTGGTGCATGATCGGGAAATGATTGCGAACCTTATTTCAAAGGAGGGGGTGATGGATCTGATTCGCGAATCATCTTTTGCCCAATACCTGCTTGAGCAAGAGATTAAAGAAAACAAAGAACAATGGCTCAAGCAGGGCATTGAGCAAGGGGAAAAACGAAGCACGCTCGCAGATATCCTCGAGGTGTTGAAGATTCGCTTTGGTCTGGGCAAGGCGCATCCCATATCTGATCGCATTGCCGATATTGACGATTTACAACGCCTCAAGCAGTTGCTTCGTGCGGCAATTCAGGCCACCAGTCTCGAAGCATTCGAACGTATGTTAGATGATGTGTGACGCACTTTCTGAGATCATGAAGCGGAATCAAGAAATCAATCTTACGAATCAATCAACTCTATCAACCAGGCCGTCATTGCGGCAGGCTTTTGAGCCGCCACGCGCAAGCACAACACCAGTAATCCATATCTGTCCACTTATAGGACAGAATCAGGATGCAGCAATCAGCATGTCAGCATTTTGCCGGAAGGATAGGGCCACGCTGTCAATATGCGGCTTGTTCTTGTAGTAGAACAAATCATCGCGGGTGAGTCCGGTGATGTCCAGAGCCAAGTTCAGCATATCGGGTTGAAGGTGTTTGTTCAGATACATTCCTATTCCTGCTCCGATTAGCGAGCCGCCAACACCGCCAGCCAGATTGCCAATTCCCGGTACAAATGAGCCTGCGGCAGCCCCACCAAAACCACCGGCAGTTGACAGGACAGTTGAGATGCCAAATCGGGACATTGTAGTGAGAGCTTGCACCACTTGCATCTTGTTTTTAGTGGTGCGATCAACGGTACTGAATTCCTTTTCAGTTTTGATGACGTTGTATATCAGACGAGCACCCATAATAATTGCGGCAGCGTAAGGGACTATCTCTCCGACACTGTCGGGCAGATCAAAGCCCTGATTGGCACTGAGAGTTTCGAGACCATCATTTATCCCGTTCACCAGTTCGTAGTTGGCACCGATGTCAGGTGTTTGGTCAATGAGTTCGGGACTTTGCTCAGCAATTTTGTCGTAAATTTCAGTGTTTAATTCGTAGATATTGGTGTCCGACATGTAAATGGGAAGGTCAGGAGTATTCTGCATTGTTTGAATTACATCGCTGTCGTAACTGGCATCACCCGTTTTGACTTGGAACAGTACCTCCTGTCCGTCCTGCATTTTTTGAGTTACAGCGGGGGCGTAACTGGCACTACCCGTTTTGACTTGGATGCGGAGAAATTCGCCATCGGGAGCATTGGCGGTGATGTCAAATACACCTTGGGTTGGGTTCGGGGCGATATTCACGTTCGTGAAGCCATGCACCTCCTCCAGCATATCTTTAGTGTTGATTTCGGCATATTTGCCTTTCAGTCCGCTGATGAATCCTGTCATGGATTCGTTGCCGCCTTCTGATATCTGTTGCCACTTCTCCGCAAGTGAATACTGTGCATATTCTCCGGGGTATTGCATTTGGTAGGCTTGGTTCAGTTTGATGAATTCCGGATTTTGCTCGGCACCCTCAGTGCCAATAGTGCTGAGAGTTGCTTTAATTTTTTCTTCCCGTGCGCGATCTAGTCCTATGTCAATCATTCTGTCAATGAGTTCTGGGTTTCGTTCAGCGATTCTATTACGAATTTCGGTGCTAACGGCATATCTTACCGGTAGTTCGACGATTATATCGATATCGCCAGCATGATCTGCCAATCCAGTTTCTACTTGAAAAAGTTCCTCCTGTCCTGCGGGAGAAATGGCCCTGATGTGTTGAGTGGGATCAGGGGGGATTTCTATATTGGTGTACCCTTGTGCCTCAAGTTCTTCTGCGAAGTCGAGTTCAGCTACTTTGCCTTTGAAGGTATTTATGAATTCGTCAGAGGATTCCTCACCTTGCTGTAGTAGTTCCTGCCAGTGTTCGTGAAGCGAGCCCTCGTAGTTGGGGAAAACTGCGGCATGGGCTTCGGCTAACGTATCATCTACATTGATGGTATCAAAAATGCCCCACATTGCGAAGGAGACAGCGGCTGCCGCCTCTGCCGCATAAAGCTCTCGATCCATACTCCTTAGATCGGTGACCGTATCCTGAAAGGATTTACGCTGGTCAGATTCCGAACTGGGGAGTTTCTGTAGTTCTGGTAATAGGTTCAGAGACTTCATGGCCATGTTATCTATCTCCTAAGAGAGCACCGAGACGATTAGCGCGGTTATTGCGATGATAGCACTGCCAGCAGCTATGGCGGTAAGTCTGTTTCGGGTCTGACGTGCCTCTTGGCGTAGAATTTCCACTTGCTCAGACAGGGCCTTTTGAGTGATTTGTTCATGGATTTCGTTTAGCTGTTTTTGAGCGATATCCAGGGCTGATTCATACTGTTGGGCCTGTTCAGATAGAGCCTTTTGGATAGTGTCGCTGAGTATTTGCTGTAAGTTGTCGTGCTCAGCGATGTGCTGGGTTAGCAGTTCGTTCTGACGAATGACTCGAGGAATTAGCTCCTGGTTGATTCGGTCCTGTTCCTCCCAGAAACGCACTTTTTCTCCGATACTCGGTCTTTCCGTATTTCCATCTATGCTTTCTGTTTCCTCGGCTGACAGGGGTATCTGTGTTTCTGCATTCTCGGCTAACGACGATAATATTATCTGCACCTCCTCATCGGGGTCATATAATGAAGCTAATGTCTCACCCGTCTTCTCGTCTTGGTAAAACTCGACATCCACATCCGCGTTCTTGAGTTTCTGGGCAGTGTTGTCCAGGTTGTCCACAGTCAAGTCTATGTGTTCAAAGCCTCCAGACCCAAACCATCCAGTCGATAAGAGTTCTATGACTATATTCCCCGCTTGCAAACCAACGTAGTCCTCATTGTTCTCGTAGCGTAGGCCCTCTATTTCCTTTAATCCCAGGATCTGGGTATAGAATTGTACTGAGTCCTCTACATCATCCGTTTTCAGGGCGAATCCATCAATCCGAATTTCTGTTTCCTCGCTGCCTGACATATCAGGCAGGTCTGTTGTTGTCAATCCTATTATTACATCCTCAGGACCAAAAAAATAGGCTGTCCGCGTCCCGTCATCGTAGTTTTTGAGTTCGACATCTACGCCCGCGTTCTTGAGTTTCTGGACAATGCTGTCTAAGTTTTCCAGTGTGAAGGATATGTGATCTAATCCTTCATCCATGTCCGCGGTCTTTTGATGGAGAAATAAACAGCTACCTATATCTTTCCCCTGTAAAGCCACCCTGTCAGATTCGCGCTCTATTTCCTTCAGTCCCAGGGTCTGGGCGTAGAAGTTGACCGAGTCTTCTAAATTGTCTGTCACCAAATGGATCCCTCTCAAATACATTTTTATTTCCTCTCTGACAAATGAAATACTCGACACTTTCCAACCGCGTTTCATAATAGCTACTGAACTGTGTGAACACAATTAAAAATCAAGTTTAGAATGACTCTCTTCAACTGGAGTTCTGTGATGGCATTGACAACTAATTATGTCGCTTATGATTTGGGTGTGTCAGTAATGTAGGGTTCGTAGGGTTGGATGGTGTTGAACCAGCATTTATTGCACGTAAGTTCTTCATTGACGCTGTCCGGACGCTGGAGCATCACTTGTCCTGCTGGTACTTAGCCTATATATAAGTTCGCGTTTCAGGTTGCAGACAACGCATCACGTCTGCCCACTGAACTGGCGTGTCGCGCTTGAGCAGGCTCGCGAGAGTACGGCAGGCCAGGTCGCGTCCATCCTCAAGCTCTTTATAGAGTAAATCCCGATAGAGCAAATCCCGCGCAGGCGTTGACTTCTTCGAGTGTACGATATTTGATCGTACTTTATAGAAGTGCTTCGCCTGATCGTATATCCGCTTTTGTTCCTCGGCATTTTCTCCAATTAATCCCGCAGCGCGTAGCGCGAGCTTGCGGCCCGTACCTCCATAAAATACTTCCAGCGCGATGGCAACGTCTATAATGCGGTCTTCCTCACCGAACTGTCCACCTGGACGAGAGAAGGAACCGGCTAACCGACGAATCGCAAGGTTCATGGCGTCCAATTTGCCCGCATATGCGCCCCAGCCGCGGGATAGTGCTACGAATGTATCTACGTCATCCTTTGACAGGTCGCGGCCTTTCGGCCACACGTCGGACATGAAGCCCTCGGAGACCCGAGTGCCAAAGGCGTCATAGTAAGGAGTGATTTCTTTTGTCCATTTGGGTAGGCGGACATAAAGAGTGCGGGAAAGCAATGGGACCCGCGCGGCGATTGAAAGCAGATCGACGAGTAGTTTGCTGTCGTTGAACCAACGCTCAAGATTGATCTGGTAGTTGGTCGGAAAACGGTAAAAGATTTGCCCTTGGGGAAGGCCGGGACCATCGTCTGACGGCGCAACACAGGGCCCATAGCGGAGGCTGCGTACAATCACAGTCGCATTTGGATGACTCGACTTTGGCCACGGCTCAGGTTCTTCGGGAAGGTCGAACTCGCTCCTGGCGTACTCGTACGGGGCGATGTAAGCTCCATTGCCAAGATCGATACGTCTCTTCACAACCAGTCCGTGGAAGACTGTGATCTCGTGCGCTGGCGCGCTCGCATTTGCTCCAGCACTCAGGAAGCGATGCAGGCGTTGAGCAGCCTCTGCACCGCCTTCCTTCAAGGAGAGTTTTGCGAGCCACGACACGAGCGATGTCAGACTTAAGCCGAAGCTGTTGTTGAGAATACTGAATTGGATCCCTTCATCCTTGCCTGAGCCATTTAGTCCCGACTTTATCAGAGGGTGTTCCCGCAGGATAGCTCTCGCTTCGGTAGGGTCCGTTTTAACATGGAGATACGATTTATTAAACTGGCGCAAGGCCTCCGGATCATATTTCGCCCGTGCCGCGAGATCTCGGTATTCACGATGTAGAGCTGAATAAAACTCGTGGGTTGGGATTGGGCCGGATCGCATTATCTCAGGTGGAAGTGGAAAGTTTAAGGGGCGGGCATTTGCCGCGACGGTTTCCAAAGCGGTAGCCAGGCGTGCGATCCAGTCTGCTTCGTCGAAGTGTGGGTGTGCCAACGTATCCTCCTTGTCTTTCAAATCCCTTGTTTTTTTGTATCCTATAAGATACATTTAATAGATGATAGAAATTCGTCAGACAAATGTTTACATCCAATGGTTCGACAAGCTACGTGATCGGCATGCACGAGCACGTATCAATACCCGAATTCGGCGTCTCTCGCTGGGGAACTTTGGTGATGTAAAACCTGTTGGACAAGGTGTCTCAGAGTTGCGAATTAACTATGGTCCGGGCTATCGCGTGTATTTTAAGCAGCGGGAACAAACACTGGTAATTCTACTTGCAGGTGGTGACAAAAGAACACAAGATCAAGATATTAAAACAGCACAGAGTTTGGCGCGCAATTTATGATGAGGAGATAATCATGGCAAAAACGAAAACACATCCCTGGAATGCTGCGACCCATCTGAAAACTAAAGAAGATATCGCTGCATATCTCGAAGCCGTACTCGAGGATGGCGATCCCAATTTAATTACTGCTGCCTTAGGCGATATCGCCTGTGCCAAAGGTATGACCCAAATTGCCCGTGAAACAGGTCTTGGACGCACAAGCCTTTACAAAGCATTGTCACCTGAAGGCAATCCGGGTTTTGCTACGGTGCTCAAGGTTATACACGCATTGGGCTTTCGGTTGCACGCGACACCTATTTGAGATCACTTATTAAAATTATTGGGAGTTAAAAAAGCGTTGAAAAAGCCTTTTGGTGAGCTTTTACGAGATCTGCCATACTATTGAATTGAAAATTGTAGTTTGGCATTGCGCCCGGGTCTATGGTTGCGCCGAAGCCTTCGTCGTTGACGCGCCTGTAGATCCAGCAGGAGGCGAGTCCGTTTTTGTTCGCTGGGATGTGATCGTGGAATAGGCTTTCTGCGGTGTGTAGTATTTCCGATTTTGCAATGCCGAGCGATTTCAGGTGTTCCAGCATGTATTTGAAGTTTCGGTCCGCGGGTTTATACGATCCTATGTCTTCAGCCGTGTATATGGCGTCAAACTCGACACCGAGACGGTCGTTGCTGTATTTGAAGCTGTGGTTATCGACGTTGGATAGGATCACGAGCTTGTAGTGCTTTTTCAGATATTGCAGCGCGTCGGGAGAATCGGAGAACGCCGGCCATTGTTTTATCGATTGACCATAAGCGGCGCACTCATCGGGCGTGACGGCGACGCCCCATTCTTCGGCGAGGCGTTTATATACGATGGCGAGGAGTTCGGAATAGCGCATGCCCGGTGTCCAGGTTTGTTGCGTTGATTCGTGTCGCGCGTGCGCTTGAAGGATTTCATTGCGCGACAATTTTCGTTCGATTTTTGATAGAAGCGGCTCCAGTCCTTTGATCATCCCGGTTTCCCAGTCTATAAGCGTGCCATAGCAATCAAATGTCAGGACTTTGAAATCGGTGAGTTTCATGTTTGTCAATAACACCCCAGTTGATCGGCGAGGTCGTGAAAATCATGTGCTATGATGTCGAAGTCTAAATCGGGAGGTAAGTCTTTTTTTGCGTTGGGACCCCGCTCAAAGGGTCGGAATACATAAGCCGTTTTCATGCCGACGCGCGCTGCGTGGTGCAGGTCGCCCTGATGGGCGGCGACCATCATGACTTCCCGGGGTTCACAACTGAGCAGTTCGATGGCTTTCAAATAGGTCTCGGCGTCGGGTTTGTAATGTCCGGCTAATTCAGCGGATAAGATGCAATCCCAGGGCAATCCGCCGTATTTCGCCATGTTGGCGAGTAGCGATACATTGCCGTTGGATAGTGTGGCGATGAGGTACCGCGATTTTAACCGCCACAAGCCGCCTGCGGCATCGGGCCAGGGGTCGAGGCGATGCCAGACGCGATTGAAGTCCGCGATTTCTTCTTCGGATAATCCCGAGATGCCGAATTTTTTCAGGAGTTCGTCCAGGATCATGCGGTGCAGGTCGTCGATTTTTGTCCAGGGTAATTCGCCCGTGCGCACGCGGTTCATGGATGGGCCATAGCCTCCGCGCCACGCATCGGCAAATGCGGCCCAATCTACGTCCAATTCCAATCGTTTGCCCAATCGCTCACCGTCGCGGATGACCGAACTGCGCCAATCAACTACTGTGCCAAATACGTCAAATGTCAATGCTTTAATTGTCATTTTCTTCTTCCAGATCGTCATCGTACTCGTCTTTATCTGGTACCCACTCTGATGCATCAAGACCTTTGACGAGCGGACGAAATGTTGAGTTAAAGCGTTCAAGCATGTCAACTATCCACTTTATTTGATTGTCCCTGTCATCTTCATTGGACGGGTCTACATTTGTTTTGAAGACGGATATTACGTTTTTTTTTCCGGCTGGTCGAGATCGCCAATCAAGGCTTTCTTTGATCTCTTGTTCGATTATTTGTTGATCCTGCTCTAACAGATTGAAGTGGGCTTCTGAGTCCGGTCCTCCTATTAGCAATGCCACTTGCAATTGCTCTTTTTGAGTACTTATGGAAGCACGCAGATTAAAAGAACTCGTGCCGATAGCGAAATTAGCCCACTGCTGTGCTTTCGGAGTCTGCGACTTTACGGGACTGTTCTTAGCGATCAGATGGTCACGGAGAGCTGACCAGTAACTTTGCAACAGTATGTCACGTTCAGATAGATCGCCACCGTGTGTAGTTTGTCTAACGGATTGGCTCCAGTCGTTTGGTTTCGAAACGATATTAAATTTAGGTGCCACAGGTGAATCGGTAATTTTCCATAGCTCAATCTCCAGCCCGAAGAACCTGAAGTCGTCTTTTGTGATTTCGTTTAGCCAATCGAGTGCGGCACGATGCTCATCAGTGAAAGCACCTGCGATCCAGATGATAGTTACCGCCTGCAACCCGGCGGAGTATGTGATGAGCTGTCCTACATGTCGATGATTTGTTCTATCTAATTGATTCTCGATCAGCACCCAAGAATCGTTGGCAGTGTCTTTGCACAAGATGTCAGCTCGAAATGGACCAACAGACTTTTCCTGTGCTTCTAGCTCGAGTTCCATATCAAGAGTTTCGGAGAGGAGAGCGAGATTATCTTCTTTGGCGAGCCAAGGGGTGAAGTCTTGTGCTTCGTCCTGCCATACTTTACGTATATCTACAGACTCAAGTTGACCGAGTTTAGGTTCAGGCATGCTTTGTCCTTTGGTGTGAAAGTATGACTTGAATGTACACGGGCAATCCTACGGGTTTCTAATCCTGAAAATTTTTATCAGCCTTCTTAGCCCGGTACTGCGCCCACTGCTTTGTTCAAAGCTGGCATTAGTTCACGGGCGAACAATTCCATGCTGTATATCCAACTATCTTTGTCGTCCCAGTCGTAGCCCATTAGTACGAGCGTGCCAAAGGGACCGGTTTCCTCGAACAGAGCCAGCAAGCGGCGCAGTGCTTCATCGACATCGCCAGCGATGATCTGTTCGGTCATCAAATAGTCCAGATTGCACTCGGAGTCGGGCATGTCCAGATCGCGTTTGTACACCTGGCGCCCCAGGCCTCTGTCGAATAGGCGCCCGATGTATTCGTAATTTTTTGCCAGGGAATTGTGCCGCGCCTTTTTCACAGCTTCGGCCGTGGTGTCGGCGAGAAAGATTGAGCGGGCGATTTTCCAGTCGGTCCGCTGCGGCTGCCGTCCCGCTTGCAGGGCGCTCTGTTCGTAGATCTGCCAGTTGTCGGCTACTACGTTGCCCGATATCAGGCAGGCGGAAAAGGGCTGGAAGCCGCGCTCGCCAGCTGTTTGCATGCTGTGTGAGTTGCGGCTCATTCCCGGCATAGAAATGGGCGGGTGGGGTTGCTGAAAGGGTTTGTGGATGAAGCCGATCTGGGTTTCTTCGTCAATATTGTCTTTGAGTTGGAACTGCCAGTATTTCCCCCGGTGCTCATAGGGTGGATCCGATGCCCACAAGTTGAGGATGGCGTCAATGGCTTCCCCGGTCATTGCGCCGCCCGATTTGGGATCCAGGCCGTACAGTTCCTGATCTGAGGTGACACTGCCCGGGCCAAAGCACAGATTGAGTCGGCCTTTGGATAGGTGATCCAAAAAAGATAGACGGCTGGCGACATAGGCGGGGTGGTGCAGGTTCAAACAGACCGGTGCCGGTCCCAGGCGGATTCGCTGGGTCTCACCCAGGGCGCGTCCGATGAAAATTTCGGGCGTGACAATGGTTTCGTATTTCATGGTGTGGTGTTCGCCGATCCAAAATTCATCAAAGCCCAGTTCCTCTGCTTTGACAACGAGTTCCAAATCCTCGTCAAATCCCTGACTCAATGGCTTGTCCGGGGCGTGAAAGGGCATGATGAACATACCGTATTTGATTGGTTCCATGGAGGTGCTCCTTCCTGCGGGTTTTTTATCCTGAAAATCCTTTCATCCTGCTTTTATCTCGATCCGTATTTGTTCACGATTACCAGATCAGAGGTCTCGGGGTGGATGAATTTTACGAGTAGTGAGACGCGATTGTCTTCGTCTAACAGGTTCCAGAATATATCGGCGGTTTGCTGTATGTCGTCGAATAATTCGACGGGATACGGTTCTCCCTGGAATGAGGGCAGGGGGTTGCCGTCGTCTGTATATGTTGTGATACAGTGCCCTGTGCCCGGGATTGCGGTTTCATAATTGAAGAATTGGCGCGAACAATAGCGCGCGTCGCCGCCAACGGTTTTTAAGACTGATAGTCGATAGGCCTGGGAATCACCCAGGTCGGTAAGGCCTGAGATGCGCGGTGTAAAATTGGGGGCGTCGGGTTCATAAGTGCGGGTTTTGAGGGCTGATTCAAAGGAGCCGCCGTTTTGCAGGGTATGGACGATTGTGTCGGTCTGGTCGCCATTTGTGACGATATGCGCGTCGCCCAATACTTTGATGGGATAGTACAAGGTTAGTGGATCAACATCCTGGGATTTATCCACGGTGTCGGTTTTTATCGCGTCGCTTTCTCGCACAAATACGCGGTTGCGGCTGCTGGGACTGCGGCCCATGATCCAGTAGATCTGAACCATACAAGAGGTATCAGGAGTTTGTCCTATTACAATGCCACGACCGGGATAGGTGGCGTTTTTTAAGCGGTTCATCTCAGCATCTATGGTCATTTTTCCGCCATCCCTTCTTCGGGTAACAGGACGAATCGCGCGTAGTTTTCCATGTTGAAATATTGCTGCGTCGCTTTTTGTACGTGTTCTGCTGTGAGTTTTTTGATGACTTCGTCTTCGTATGTCAGCCACGCCATCAAGTCGATCTCATTCTGGTAATACGTACTCAGCGTATTGCGCCAGTATCCGTTTTCTTTTTTGTTGGTTTCCCTGCCCCGCAAATCCATTTCGGTCACTTTGTCGATGTAGGATTGATCGACGGGTTTTTGTTTCATGCTGTCAATTTGGGCAAAGACGAGTTGCGTCAATTCTTCCAACCGCTCGGGATCGCATCCAAAGCTGATTGATATGCTGTACCTGCCTTCGGGCCAACGCGAGCGAGATGTGCGCACGCCAACGCCGTACGTGCCGCCCTCGTCTTCTCGGAGTACTTCCCGAAGTTTTATCTGCAAGACATCGCCCATTGAGCCAATGACATATCGCTTAAATCGATCGTTGTAATCAAAAGGTCCGGTGAAGATCAAACGCGTCTGACTTTTGGGTTCTTGTCCCCGTTTCACGGTTTTTTCAATGACGCCTTTTGGCGCTCTGACGCCCGTATCGCGCCAGGTTTCTCCGCGGTTGAGTGCGGGCAAGCCGCCGAGATAGGTTTCTATTAGCGGTTTTATTTTTTCTGGCTCAAAGTTGCCGACAAATACGAATGTGAAGTCACTGGCATCGGCAAATCGGTCTTTGTAAAATGCCAGCGATTTTTGCAGGTCCATTTCCCCCAGTATTTCGTTTGATAGCGGGCGCGATCTGACGTGGTATTGAGACATGGTAACTTGAATCGTATCGGAATAAGCTGTCGTTGGTCTCATATCCCGATTTTGCAATATGCCTCGATAGCGGTCCAGAAGTGCTTGAAATGCCAGAGAGTCTGCACGCGGTTCTGTAAAGATGAGATAGATGAGTTGGAACATGGTTTCTGTGTCTTCGGGAGACGCGCTGCCCGATACGCCTTCGCTGAGGCTGCTGATGCGGGGCGACACGCGCACAACCTTGCCGGCGAGTTTTTTATTGAGTTCAATTTGATTGAATTTGCCCAGGCCACTTTCCATTACAGCTGATGTCGCTGTGGATGCCGCCATGTAGTTTTCATCGCTTGAGAGAGAATGACCGCCCGGACTGAAGGATGTGAACAGGATTTCGTCGTTTTTGAAGTCCGTGGGTTTCATGACGACTTTTACCCCGTTGCTCAATGTCCACTCAGTGACGCCAAAGGTGTCGATGGTGGTTTCGCGCACGACTTTGCCCGGCGTTGGGATATGTGAGATGAGGGGGTCGTCGGATACATCTTCCACATAGGGTTCGACCTCTTTTTGTTGTACCGCGTTGATTATGTTCAGCAGGTCAGTTTCAGAAGGTACAGATAGGCCATCTTTTTCGGGTGCGGTGACTACGATGACGCGGTTTTTATCGGTGATCCATTCGCTGACGAGGCGGTTGATTTCTTCGACTTGAATGCCGGGGAGTAATTCACGAAATAAATCGCGTTCGATTTCAATGCCCGGAATGGGTTCACCCGTCAAGATGTGACGGATGTATTCCGATGCAAAACCGCGCGAACGGCGTCTGTCGCGTTCGCGATAAGATTGTTCGATGCTGCGCAACATGTTGGTTTTTAAGCGATCTACTTCGGGTTGCGTAAATCCATGGCGTTGGACGCGAATGGCTTCTGTTAAGACGGCTTCCAAACCGCGTTCAATTCCCCCTTCTTTGACGCCTGCACCCAGGATGTACGCCGCTTTGGTTCTGACGAGGTTGCCACGGCTGGATCCCGCGCCCAAAAATGGTGGATTGGGCTTTTTGGTCATTTCGCTAAATCGCTGATTGAGCATGCTGTTAAACATGTTGCGAATGAGCATGCTGCGATAATCTTCTACTGTTCCTTCGGGCGCGACATCTTGCATGAAATAGATAGAGATGGAAGACCGGGAATTTTCCGGATCGGTTGCAATTGCAAATAGGGTTTCACCGTGGTCGGGAACCGTATAGGCGGTTCGGGCACGCGGGTTCTCTGCTTTTGGAATTGGTTCAAAGGTTTTTTTAATCAGGATTTCAATCGCGTCTGTTTCAAAGTCTCCCACTGCAATGACTGCCATGAGGTCGGGGCGATACCAGTCGCGATAAAAGCGCGTGAGGGATTCGTGCTTAAATGTGTCGAGCAATGCTTTTTGGCCGATGGGCAAACGCTCGGCATAGCGCGAGTCTTTGAGCAAGACCGGCAATTGTTTGTCGCGCATGCGCGCTCCGGCTCCGCGCCCCGAACGCCATTCTTCTATGACCACGCCTCTTTCTTTTTCAATTTCTTCGGGATCAAATTTTACCCGATGCGCCCAGTCGCCCAGAATGCGAAATGCCTTTTCCATTACTTCGGTGCTGTCTGTGGGCACGCGAAGCATATAGACGGTCTCGTCAAAACTCGTGTAGGCATTTAAGTGCGCGCCAAAGCGCATGCCTATGCTTTCGAGAAAATCGATAATTTCCTGTTTGGGAAAATTGGCCGTGCCATTAAATGCCATGTGTTCGGCAAAGTGCGCCAGCCCCTGCTGGTCTTTGTCTTCCAGAATGGATCCCGCATTGACTACGAGGCGCAATTCGGCGCGGTTCTCTGGTCGTTTGTTTTCCCGGATTACATAGCGAAGCCCATTTGCCAGTTTTCCCGTTCGCACAGCAGGATCGATGGGCAGGGTGGGTGATGGTGGTTGGGGAACTGGTGGTTGAGGTGTTTCAACTTCTGTCTGCGTTGTTGCACACGAAGTTATGATACCCGCGCAGCAAAGTAGAATGAAGTAGTTCCTGATCATGATGTTCCCTTTTATTTGAGTTATTATTCCGGACGCCAGACCGCATCCAGTTTGCGATGTGTAAATGTTCTGGCATTTTCGCCGATGTAATCGTCCGCAATATGTCCGTCACCTGTTACCACGTATTTGTAGATGACGAGGCCTTCAAGGCCGACAGGTCCGCGGCTGTGCAGGCGGTTGGTGCTGATGCCTACTTCGGCGCCGAGGCCGTAGCGAAATCCGTCGGCAAATCGCGTGGAGGCATTGTGTATGACGGATGCCGAATCTACGGCTTGCAAAAATCTCTTCGCGGCTTGCTGGTCTTCGGTTACGATTGAGTCGGTGTGGTGGCTGCTGTATTCGTTGATGTGGGCGATTGCTTCTTCGACCGAATCGACGACTTTGACGGATAGGACATAGTCGAGGTATTCGGTTGACCAGTCTGTGTCAGTGGCCGGGGTCAGGGCATCTGCGCTGGCGGCAATGTCCAGGGTGCGGGCGTCGCCGCGGATTAAGACGCCCTCGTCGGTGAGTTGTTGAATTGCGGTGGCGAAAAAGTTTCTGGCAATTTCGGCGTGTACCAGCAGGGTCTCGACAGCGTTGCAGACAGCCACGTACTGTGTCTTGGAGTCGATGGCGATGCGCACGGCTTTTTTTAGGTCGGCGTCCTTATCTACGTACACATGGCAGATGCCGTCGGCGTGCCCCATTACGGGAATTTTGGTGTTGTTCATGATGTGCTGTACGAATTCATTGCTGCCGCGCGGGATGATCAGGTCGATGAGGTCGTGTAGTTCGAGAATGCCCGCGACTTCTTCTCGCGATTCCAGAAGGTGCATCCATCCTTCGGGGATGCCGTCCAGGCCAGCCGTTGCAGCGATCATAATTTCGGCCAGTGCGCGGTTGGTGTGAAATGCTTCGCTGCCGCCTTTGAGCATGACGCCGTTGCCCGATTTTAGACACAGGGTCGCGATTTGCACCAGCGCGTCAGGGCGCGATTCAAAGACCACGCCGATTACGCCTATGGGCACGGTTACGCGATAGAGGTTCAAGCCTTCGTCCAATTCGGTCGCGGCCTGCGTTTTGCCAATGGGGTCTTCCTGGGCTACGACACTGTGAACGCCAACTATTATTTCGCTGTCCAGCTTTTCAGCATCTACTTTCAGACGCTTGATCAGGGGGAGGGTGATTTCTCCCTGTGCCAGCATTTTTTCTGCTGCTGCCTGATCGCGTTTGTTGGCGTCTAAAATGCGATCGCGATTTGCATGCAATGCCTGTGCTATGGCCTCGAGCGCGGCATTGCGCTGTTTTTCCGTTGCCTGACTCAATGCGAGTGCAGCCTGCCGCGCGGTCCTCGCCGCAGTTTTGATATCATCTGCCATGTTTCCTCCTGATTGGTTCTCGCTTTGAACAAAAAAATTTTATCGCAAACGAATAGGCTTTCAAACCAGATCCATTCCTTCCTTTAGTGCTTGAAGAACAAAAGCATTTTTAGATATTCGCATCGCGTCCAATTCAGACTGCGTGTACGCAAAAATATCTACGCCGATCCCGACATCTTTGGGAACATAATAGGCACTGCGTTCTCGAAAAGACAGCGCACTTTCTCGTAGCACGAGCAATACATCGGCATCGCTTCCGGGAACAGCATCACCGCGGGACAAAGAACCGAATAGGACTGCGCGCTCAATCTCGGGATGCCGGGTCTTCAGTATTTTCATCGCTTTCCGAATCCGTTGGATCGTCTTTGGGCGGTTCAAATAGAAAACCCGAACAGAAGGTGATGATTTTTTTGGCGTTTGATACAGCACGATCCGCCTCTCCTTGTGTATAGTATTCAAATGGTGCGCCCTGAGGATGCGAATTGGGATACCGCGCCGGGATATAATGTTTGTCCAACTCTTTTGCCGCATCTAATAGGGCGTCGTCGAGTGGAGAAATATCGGGCAAAGTCTCCAATAGTGCCGCAACGGAATGTCCCCAGGCGACGGCACCGACTTTTTGAAAGACTGCCTTAACGGCTTTTTCAGCACCTTGCTGCGCGGCAAAGCAGGCCCATTCATAATCGCCATGCTCTGTTGCTCTGCGAGCGTGATCCAGGTCGCGTTCACCTTGTCTAAACCAATCTGCGTGCCGGCTTGCCATGCTTTTTCCCTATGCTAAAAGAATTGTCGCTTTGTGTCAATCCATCGGCTAATTGTTACTTTTTGTCGGGTGAAGAACGATATGCCTTCGGCGCCCTGTACATGTAAATCGCCGAAGAAGGAATTGTTCCACCCGGAGAAGGGGAAGAATGCCATGGGCGCGGGGACGCCGATGTTGATGCCGACCATGCCGGCATTTACTTCGTGGCGAAATTTGCGCGCGGCTCCGCCACTGGATGTGAATAGTACGGCTGCGTTGCCGTATCCGCTGGCATTGCACCGGGCAATAGCCTCCTCTAAGTTGTCCGTGTGCATGGTCGATAATACTGGTCCGAAGATTTCTTCCTGCGCAATGGACATCTGGGGTTTTACCTGATCAAAGATTGTGGCACCGAGGTAGAAGCCATGCGGTGTTTCTTCGACCTGTATATCGCGTCCATCTACGATCAGTTCTGCGCCTTCTCTCAGTCCGTTTTCAATATGTTGATGGATGCGGTCCAGGTGCGTTTTGGTCACGACTGGTCCCATATCTACACCGGGGTCGCGGTCGGTTGGTCCCACCCGAAATTCGCGTGCGGTTTCACTGAGCGGTTCCAGGAAACGGTCGCCTGCACCTTCGGCACAGACGAGGACACTGCCGGCCATGCACCGTTCGCCCGCGCAGCCATAAGCGGAGCCCATTACGGCTGCTACAGTTGAGTCCAGGTCGGCGTCGGGCAATACGATTAAGTAATTTTTTGCGCCACCGGCTGATTGTACGCGTTTGCCATTGCGGGTGGCTGTTTCATAGACATAGCGCGCCACGGGTGTTGATCCGACAAATGAAACGGTTTTGACTTCGGGATGGGCGAGCAGGGCATCTACCGCGTCTTTTCCGCCGTGTGCGATGTTGAATACGCCGGGCGGTAATCCAGATTCGGCCAATAATTCGCCAATTCGAATCGCACTCAAGGGCACGCGCTCCGATGGTTTTAATACGTAGGTGTTGCCACATACCAGGGCAATGGGCAATGTCCACATAGGTACCATAGATGGGAAGTTGAATGGCGTGATGCCCACGGATACGCCTATAGGTTGTCGGATGGTGTCGCAATCAATTCCCTGTGCGATATTTTCCAGCGAGTCGCCCATCAAGAGCGCAGGCGCACCACAGGCAAATTCCGCGACTTCGATCCCGCGTCGAATTTCGCCTCGCGCATCTTCTATGGTTTTGCCGTTTTCGCGGGTTACGAGTTGGGCCAGTTCTTCGAAATGGGTTTCCATGAGTGCGACGAGCCGGAACATCACGCGGGCGCGATCAACGGCGGGTGTATTCGCCCATTCGGGAAATGCATCTGATGCTGATTGTACTACGCGATCTATTTCCGATGCATCGCATAAGGGTGTTGCGGCAATTTCTGTTCCATCAGATGGATTGTAAACCGGTACTGTTTCCGTTGCTTCAGATGCCACCCATTCGCCATTGAGGAATAATTTGACTGTCTCGGCCATGATTATCTCCTGTGCTCACTCCGATCCGTGCTGTCGAAATTTTGGTGCTTCACCGGGTACGGGCGAGTTGTCAAATGCGCCTCGATGGATTACGGCCTCTTCACCACCCAGAGAATCAATCATTTCTCGTTGTGAGGCTTTGGCTTGAGCATCCACAGTTTCGGGATCGATGAGGTCGCGCAATTCGCGTTCGAAATTTTCCAGGATTTCCCGGTGATCGGACCACTGCGCGAAGTCGCGGCACTCTTCGGGGTCATCCCTTGTATCGAATAATTGCGGCGGATTATTGACGTGATATATGTATTTGTATTGTCGATTGCGCAACATATACGTTCCGTGCTGTGCGCCTATGGCATGGTATTCGCTAAATACCGTGCGGTCACGGTTTTCTTCCCGTGCAATGGTCCACAGCGATTCGCCGGGTAAGTCTGCGTCCGCTTCGGTTTGTTGCGCGCCCACGGCTTCCAAAATTGTCGGGAAGCTATCGATGAGTGAGACAGGTGTTTCCACGACTTTGCCCGCGGGGACATCGGGACCTGCCATCAGAAATGGTACGGCGGCCGATTCTTCATACATGGTAAATTTACCGTATATGCCGCGTCCGCCCAGGTGTTCACCGTGGTCTGTTGTGTAGATGATGCGGGTTGTATCGGTTAGTTCCAGTTCGTCCAATGTGTTTAGCACCCGACCGATTTGGCTGTCCAGATATGTGCATACACCGTAATACGCCGCATTTAGTTGCCGTACGATGGCTTCGGGAAACTGGGGGTCAAATGTGAAGAATCGCCTGAAGTAGTCCATTGTGGGATGGTCGGGCCAGTCCTGTGTTCGCCATTGCGGCGGCAGGGGCAGTTCGTCCGGGTTGTAGATGTCGTATGCGTCTGGCGGCGAGATATACGGCGGGTGTGGGCACACAAATGACAGGAACAGGCACCAGGGGGTCTGGTCTTCCCGGTGCTCTTGTAACCACTTTATGGCGTGGTCTGCATTGCGCTGGTCGTATTGCAAATACGTCGAGTCGCCCGGTCCCGCTTCCCGAATACCCGGCCGTTTGTTGCGAAAGGGCGGCTGTTCCCGGATACTACCCAGTACATCGCCTATGCCATCTACGACGTTTAATGGTTCGATTTCTTCGGTGAATCCGTGATCCGTGCCCTGGCCCTTAAAGTGCAATTTGCCTATTGATGTGGCGTTAAAACCCTGCTCGCGCAAGCGGTGGTGCCAGCTCGGCGCGTTTCCGGTGTATGGATGTCCATTATCCCAGTTGCCAATTTGATGCACGTAGCGTCCTGTAGCCAGAGATGCGCGCGCCGGTACGCAAATTGGACAGTTGGTGTAGGCATTGGTAAATCGCGTGCCCTGTTCGGATAGCCGATCCAGGTTGGGCGTTTGTACTGTCGGGTGACCATAACATCCGAGTAGATTACGGTTGTGTTGATCGGATATGATGTAGAGCATGTTTGTCGATTGCATAAAGACCTCATTTTTTCCATAAATTCATTACGGCACCATTTATTCCAAAGACGGGATCGGAAGCGGGCATTGGTACTTTGGGGATATTTTCCAGCGCGTGTTTGTGTTCACGGGCACTTTCTCGACACAGGTCCGGGTGCTGTCCATCGGGATACGCGCCTACGACTAATAGATCTGAACTCGCGCCCAGATTTTTGTGTCCCACGCCCGCGGGAATTATCATGACATCGCCAGGTTCAATTGTCAAGCGCACGCCCTGTTCACCCCCCATGCACACTCTGGCACTTCCCTGCGCTATGCCCAGTACTTCGTGCGCTGTGGCGTGGTAGTGGTGAAAGGAATAAATGCCGTTGCGCCACGAACGCGACCAGCGATTGGCTGCAAATATCTGCTCAAATGCCCTCGCCGGGTCGTTTTCGGGTAGTGATAGAGCGTTTTGATAGACGATAAGTGGGAAGGAGCTGTTTGGAACCACACCGTCATCTCGAAAATAGTGCGGTATTATTTGCGCATCTTTTTGAACGAATTCCATAATTTTCCTTTCGCATGGATTCAGGAGATTTTAAGTCATTGTCCTCATTACCTCGATGCATTCGGCCACCTGTACCTCTGGGGATGGGGCGTTGTTTTCTTCTTCTAAAACAAGCCAGCCAGTAAATCCTTGTAGTGCGTTTCGCAAGGCTGATAGGTCTAATACGCCGGTGCCCAATTGTGGTCGAAGGGCATTGCCCTGGGCGTCTTCCGAATGGTCTGCGAGGTGGATGATGTGTAACCTGTCTGAGAGTTCTCTGACCAATGCGATTGCGTCTTTGCCCGCCCGTATGTGGTGCCCGGTGTCAAAGGCAAATCCGACGTATAACGGTTCGGTATATGACGCGAGTTTGACCAGTCCCTCTTGTTCAGATTCCCACCAGTGGTTGTGATAGGCGAGTTGAATGCCTTTGGGCGCGCAGTGTTCGCCCAGGAGGTTCAGACCTTCTGCGGTTTTTTCCCACATTTCGTCTGATACGGTTCCCTGTGTTGGACGCCGTCCGCTGCAAACGATGTACTGTCCGCCAACGGCGGATACAAAGTCGGCAATTTGGTTGCCTTCAATTCTGATTTGTTTGCGCGAGGATTCATCCCAGTGCGCGGCTCCGTAATGCGCGCCAATTAGTTCGAGATTGGTTTCGGATAGGATGCGTTTGAATGCTTCGGGGTCTTGAAAATAGCGCTCCAGATTTTTCCAATTTGCTTCCAGTCCCTTGAAACACAGATTTCCGATCTGGCGAACCACTGAGAGGAAGTCCGCTTCGCTGGGGTATATCCCTTTGCCAAACGATCTCGCCTGGCATCCGAGTTTCATTTTGTCTTCCTCTGGCTAAAGCTCGACTGTGATGGCTTTTCCTTCGCGGGAAGAGAAATATGCGCCTTCGCTTACCGCTACTTGTGCGAGTCCGTCTCGCAAGCTCGCTCCGGGCGATACATCCGTTCGCCCTTCTTTCACGCATTGCGCGAAATGCGTCCACATGTCTGTTGGCGGCTGTCCCGAGCCTTTCCATTCTCCCGCTTTTAGATCAATCGGTGTTTTGTCTTCGTTAAATCCGAGGTGTGTGACGTATCGGATTCGATTGCGTTCTGTCGCCGAGATATTTCCCCGCAAGCCCGCCATCTGATAGATGTTCTGCATCTGGATGCCCGCCATGCTGCCCGTCATGCACACGATTTGCCCGTTTTCGCATCGGGTTGTGATGTTGACAAATTCTACGGCGTCTTTGTCGGGTTTGAACAGGCCGCAACGCTCGTGTCCCATGACTTCCACGGGCAAAGAGCCGGTCCACCACAAAGCCAGGTCCATGGTGTGTGAGAGCGCGTCGAGGATGCCGCTGTAGTGTTCGGGGAAGAAATACTGCGGGTTAAAAAATCCGCGCTGAAGTGTTACATTGGTTTGTATCAGGTCGATCTGTGAGGCAAGGGCTTTCATTTCCTGGGCAAAAGCCGTGAAGCGAGATTGATAGCCCACCATTGCTACGACGTTATTTTTTTCTGCAAGTTCACAAATTTCTACGCCCGATTCAATGCTGTCGCAGTATGGCTTTTCGACCAGAAATGGTTTGCCTGCCGCGGCTGCATCGCGCATGACGCCTGCGTGGTGTCGCGTGTGCGTCGCAATTGCCAGGGCGTCGATGTCGTCCCGTGCGATGACTTCCCGATGGTCGAGTTCGTATTTTACGTTGAAATTTTCAGCAGCATTTTTGGCGCGTTCTTCATCCAGGTCGCACACGAGTGCGAGTTCGGCTTCATCGCATCCCAATAGCTCGCGCGCATGCGACGGTCCGCGCTGTCCTGTGCCAATGACCGCTACGCGAATTTTGTTTGACATAATACGCTCCTTTCATCCGTGAAGTATGATTTTAGGGATAAGAAATAACGACCAATCTCTCAATACGTCAACAAAAATAGCCCGTTCTGTCTTGACAAGTGCTCAAAGGTGTCAGTACTTTTGGTTTAACAGGTGTTGAAACATCCATAAAGTGGATACGGAGGATTCAATGAGCGATATAGGTGGAAAAATAGGTGCTGCCCCCATTACGGCACCGGGCTGGACCGGGAGGTCCAGAGAAGGTGTTGCGATTGTCGATTGCGATGTACACCAAAATTTTCGCCGCCCGGAAGATTTGTTGCCACATCTTTCCAAATTTTATCAGGAGCATCTCTACGATCAGGGGTTGCATTTGCCCGGCGGTGGATATCCCAATATGCCTTTTCGCGCCAATCGGCCGGATTTGAAAGATCCGGATCTCAAGGAGCGGGATTTCAATTTTTCCGTTGCGTTTTTGCAGAAGGAGCATCTCGACCGCTGGCATATCGATTACGCGCTTTTGACGGGACCACCGCCTTTTTACGGGTATTCGGGTTTGCCAGATCCGGATTGGGCGGCTGCGCTGTGTCGCGCTTTTAACGATTGGACGATTGAGCACTGGCTCAGTCGCGATGACCGTCTCGTCAATGCGATTCTCATTTCGCCTACTGATCCGTCTCAGGCGGTCGATGAAATCAACAGGCTGGCGCATCGCAAAGATACGGTTGCGGTGATGGTGCCGATGGGCACGATGATGCCTTTCGGCAATCGTTTTTACCATCCGATATGGGAGGCGTGTGAGGATCACGGGTTGCCGGTGGTTTCTCATGTGGGTGGCGGCGGTGGGGCAACGCGGACTGTGCCGACTCCGGTGGGTTTTCCCACGTATTATATGGAGTCCAGGATGAGCCGACCGTATATGGCGAGTTCCCACGCGGCGTCGTTGATCTGCGAAGGTGTTTTTGAGAAGTTCCCGAATTTGAAGTTTGCGCTTATTGAAGCACAGCAGTTTTGGGCTGTTCCGCTGATGTGGCACATGGATTCGGACTGGAAGGCATTGCGCGACCAGACGCCGTGGCTCAAGCGTTTGCCGAGCGAGTATTTTCGCGACCATATTCGGGTTGGCTCACAGCCTTTGCACGAGCCTGAGCGCCCCGAGCAAATACACCAGATGCTGGATATGTTACACGCGGATGAGACCCTTATTTATTGTTCGGATTTTCCCCATTTTGACTGGAATGATCCCGTGACGACATTTCCCAGGTTGGCAGAGGATTTGCACCAGCGCATTTTTGCCGATAATGCCCTGGAGATGCTGCGTATGGAGGTTGTGTAAATGGCGCGTATTGTAGTTGCCAGGGTTTCGGAGATACCGCCTGGACAGCGCAAAATTGTGGTGCCATTTCGCGGGCGCGCCGGTATTGGCATTTTTAATGTGGGGGGTTCGTTTTACGCGGTTCGCAATATTTGTCCGCACAAGAATGGTCCGTTGTGTACGGGTACTCTCGGTGGTCGGGTGACGACTCAGGCGCCGCCTTCCACGGGGGAGGGCGAGATTTTCATTGATGGCGATGGAGAAATTTTGCACTGTCCGTGGCATCAGTGGTCTTTTGAAATCTCAACAGGACGCTGCCTGGTGGATCCGGAGGTGTATGTCAAGACCTATGCGGTAGAAATTGACGGCGATGATGTTGTCGTTACTTATGAAGACTAAGGTCGTTATGGCACACGCTCAACCTTCAGAGGATGTATCAGAACAAAAACGGCCCCTTATCACCGTACGGGCGGTCGTATTGGGCGTGGCTACGGGTGTTTTGCTCAATACTTATACCAATTACACGGGGATGGTGCTCGTCAATAGCGCGCTGGTTAAGTCGCAACTCCCGATGTCTATGTTGCTGCCTTTTGTGGGATGGATTGGCGTCAATCTCGTTCTCAGATTTTTTTGGCCCCGCATTGCGCTTTCCAGTTCTGAACTCGTCTTGATTTACAGTATGTCGTGGATCGTGGGGACGATTCCCGTTGCGGGATGGGCCACGTACTGGGGCGGTATTGTCAGTTCTCCGACTTATTATGCTTCGCCTGAAAACCGATGGGAGGAGTTTCTTTTTGATGTTATGCCCTGGTGGGTATTGCCCCAGGTGTCGCAGGGGTCCATAACGACCTTTTACGAGGGTCTGCCGCCGGGAGAGAGCATTCCGTGGGGCAGTTGGATAGGCACGCTTTGCTGGTGGTTCAGCCTGTCTATAGCACTTGTGGTGGCCGCGCTTTGTGTTTCGGTTATTTTTCAGAGGCAGTGGGAAGATGCCGAAAAGCTGACTTTTCCTCTGGTGACTTTTCCCGTTGCGCTGACCGAGGGTTTTGACGGTAAAGAGCGCATTCCCGCGATGTTTAAAGGCGGTATCTTCTGGGCGGGCGTTCTGGTTGTGCTGCTGGTTTATGTCTATAATATCATCACGTATTTTGCGCCCAATTTGCCCCATATGGGGATTTACGATTCGGTTCGTATCGCGAATAAGGATGTTATTATTGCAGAACATTTTCCGCCTTTGAGGCTGCGTATTATGCCGCCCGTTATTGGGCTGACCTATTTGTGCAATCTCGATATTCTTCTTTCTTTTTGGGCATTTCGACTTTTTGCTATTTTTAAAGAAGGATTTATCAATCGCGTTGGATATACGGTGGGCTATACGGGTCAGCAGGCAGAAGCGTATGAGATTTTGCTTCTGGAATCCCACGGGGCTTTTGTTTTTCTCGCGCTGTGGTCGGTCTGGATTGCCCGGGGGCATTTGCGTAGGGTGTTTCAGGCGGCGATGGAAGGCTGTCGATCTCCCAAAGACGATGGTCTTATTCCCTATCGGTTCGCGCTTGTGGGGTTGGTGCTTTCTACGGTTTTTGTCGTGGGGTTTGTCACGTATATGGGGCTTTCGCTGCCCCTTGCGATTCTTCAGGTGGTGCTTCTCTATATTGCCTATTTTACCATTGCGAAATACACGGCGGCGAGTGGGTTCTCCTATTTGTTTCCGGTGGCGGTTCGGGGCGGGCGAATTATTGAGAGTTTGATTGGCTATTCGACGTTCACGCGCAGGGAAGTCGTTGGCCTGGGTCTCGTCAATTCCAATATGTTTTTTGGGAATCACCGCATTCCGGTCTGGCCCTCGCTGCCCCACCATCTCAAATTTTTTTCGTCCGAAGGGAGACAGAAGCGGGTTATTTGGACGATTTTTCTGGCTTTTTCGACGTGTTTTTTCGCGTCTATGCTCTATACGATTTATCTGGGTTATGACAATGCGGCGCAGAATTTGGGGTTGGGTGGATTTCAAGGTGGCAATCGGAATCTCTACAATCGCATGGTTTCAATTATTGTGCAGGCAGATAAGACTGTGTTCGATCCGGCCAAGGCGACTGTGTGGGTTCTGGGCGTGCTTTTTGCCGGTTTGCTTACGCTTTTGCGAAATCGCGTGCCCTGGTGGCCGTTGCATCCGATGGGGCTGGCTTTTCAGATTAGCGCGGGGTCGAGGACTTATGCTTTTAGTATGTTCCTGACGTGGTCGGCCAAGCATATGATTCTGCGGTTTGGCGGTATTCCGCTTTACAATCGCGTGCGTCCGTTTTTCTTTGGTCTCGTTGTTGGATATGTTACGGGGTGCGCGCTTTCTTCGCTTGTGGATTATATCTGGTTTCCGTCAACGCCGCACTGGACGCATGGATGGTAGAAGTGTGAAGTTAGAAGTGTGAAGTGTGAAATAAAAAAGATGATATAGATGTAGGGGCGACCCCCTGTGGTCGCCCGCGCACAGGACTATTGGGAGAGGAAAATAAAATGAAGACCTCTACAGAAGATGCTTATGTCCGCGAGGGCGAGGAGATGGCGTTCGCGCTTGGGAATCGCGGTGCTGTCAAGTTTAATGCGGACGGTACGCTGGATGAGGGTATTGTAGAGGCGTATTGGCGCGTGGGGTTCTATGTGTTTGAGGGTGCGCTGGGCGATGAGGAACTCGAAGATTTGCAGGCGGATCTGGCGCATGCGTTTGAGCGGGCGCCGCATACTAAAGATGCGCTGGTCGATTCAATGGGCCGCAAAGCACTTGGATCGGATTTGGCGCGACAGCCTTTTCGCTTTGTCAAACCGCTGAGCGATCCCGTGGGGGGTACGTCGAGCAATAATGGGCGGCATCCGGCCAGGATGACGGAGCCAGAGCCTCCGGCTGATGCGCCGGATTATGTGATTTCCAATATTGCTGCGCCACTGCAAATTATGGATTCTTGTTTGCGGCTTTATGGTCATCCCGAACTGCTGTCTGTTGCAGAGCAGATCAATGGACCGGATTTTACGCCGTTTACGGAGTCTATTATTGTCAAGCAGCCGGGGCTGGGGGCATCGGTAGCCTGGCATCAGGATGGTACCACGCAGTGGGATAGGCCCGATTGGGATGAGGGTACGCACGGGTTTAATTTTATGGCTCAGCTTTTTGGTAGTACTGCGGCCAACGGGGTGTGGGTGGTTCCCGGGTCGCACAAGCAGGGCAAGCTGGATATTAAAGCGATGATTGCGGATAACGGTGGTTCTGACCGTTTGCCGGGGGCGGTTCCCATGGTGTGTGAGCCAGGCGATGTGGTTATGTCCAATCGCCAGGCTCTGCATGCTTCTTTTGCCAATACGTCGCCGGATAAACGGATGACGATCAATTTTGGTTTTCACCGCCGATCTTCTGTTCTGAATGCGCGGGTGAGGCGTGGGGATGAGGAGGTGATTTACGACGAGGCGCGTATCTACGAGCGTTCTCGTTTGATCGCGTTGGGAATCGATGCGCGGCAGCAGCGATTTCCAGATGAGCCTCGCTATGTTTATCAGCCTCTGATTGGGGAAGAGGATGCCAATCTCTGGAATGAAGATACGCGGGAGAGTATTTTGAAAAATTACAATCTGAGAGATCTGGGGCTTTGAGTAAGGTATGGATGCGATTTCGAGAAATCTCCTGGCGGGTGTTGCAAAGGTAGTAATAACCGATCCAGAGGCGGGACCGGCTAATGACCCACTTTATGTCAAAGCTCTGGTTCTGAGGTTTGGTGATGAGATAGCTGTTATTGTGACTGTAGATGCGGTAGCTATAGCTGAGATCGGTTCTATCAGAAATGATTTTCTCGCCAATGTGCGTTCGCAATTGAATAGGGAGTTAAATCTCGATCCTGCGCGTATTCTGATTAATGCCAGCCATTGTCACGGTAAGGTCTGCGCAGATGTGGAACAGCGAACGGTCCGGGCAGTCGTGGAGGCGTGGCAAAATATGGTCCCTGTACGTATGGGTGTTGGCACCGGCTGCGAGGACAGGATTATGGAGAACCGCAGGCTTGTGCTGAAGAATGGAGGGGAAGCCGATGTCCGCCACGCGTATTCGCTTCCGCCCGATGAGGCGGTCGCTTCGGTTAGGCCAGTTGATCCGGAGATTGGCATTCTTCGGCTGGACCGGGAGGATGGAGAGACGCTGGCGGTTGTTTTCAATTTCGCGTGTCATCCGATTCTGGAGGTGCCGAGTAGAGAAAATACGGCGGATATTTCCGGATTTGCGTCAAGGGTGATTGAGGATAATTTGAGCGAGGATACGATTGCTCTGTTTTTGCAGGGATGCGGGGGTGATGTCAATCCGATTTTGTACAAGGATGTCAATAATCCGCGGGATGCCGAGATTCTGGGAAATATGCTGGGTCTCAGTACTTTGCAGGGGTTGAAGAAGATCCGTAGCAGTGAGGGGGGAGAATTGAAGGTTATCCGTGAGACCATTAAACTGCCGAGGGCCGATCTCGCAGAGCGTATCGAATCTCTACAGGCCGAACAGATACAATTGCTTGGGGTGCTGAAGGGGACGAGTCTCAATTTGAAGACGTTTATTCCTCTGTATGTGAAATACAATCTTTCCCGCGATTTTCCTTCTTATTATTCTCATCGTTATTTGCATGAGGAGATGATGGGGAGAGATGATTTGAAGAAGCTGGATGCCGAGAATAGAGAGAATATGAATCGATATATTGAGAATATTTACGCGATGGAGCAATTGACGAGGATCCAGATAAATCTGGATTTGCTTAAAAAACATCAGGCGCGGAATGTCGCCGCTGGAGCGAGTACAATTGAAGTTGAGATGATGGGTTTGAGGGTTGGGGAATTTGTTCTGGTGACGTTTCCGGGAGAGTTGTCGGTGGAGATCGGTCTCAATATTAAGAAAAGGTCTCCGCATAAGTTCACTTTTGTCGCGGGTGTTACAAATGGTTATATCTATTATACGCCAACGGCAGAGCAACTCGAAAATCGAGGTGGTGCGCAAGAAGATAGCGATTGTATGCTGGCGCCTGAGTGGCAGATGATTTTTGAGGATGAGGTGAGGAAGATATTGGCGGTGTTGTGAAGGGTGATTTTTCATTTGATTGGAGGGTTTCCCATGGAATATGGACTGAGCGTGGAACAGGTGGCGCAGTTCCACGACGATGGTTTTTTGATCGTCCGCGATCAGCTTCCCAAAGAAGCGTACCAACCGTTTGTCGATGAAATTTTGGCTAAAATTGACGAGGTGGTGGGCGCGGCGGTGGATGAGGGATTGCTCGATCCGGGGGATACTTTTCCCGACGCGTCTTTTGAGACCCGATTGGCTATGGTGTCGAATGCTTGTTCGGAGCCAGAGCGGATCTGGAAGAATTTTCAGGGGAAGAGGTTTAAGACGCCCGGGATGTTCGCGCTCAGGACGCATCCCGCTATACTGGATGCGACGGAATCTCTGATTGGTCCTGAAATTTTCGCGCATCCGCAGTCCAATCTGCGCGCCAAATTGCCAGATCTGGAAGCGACCGTGGTGCCGTGGCATCAGGATCTGGCGTATCTCATACCGGAGGATGCGGGAGAGACGTTGTTCGTCAATTTCTGGATTCCACTGGTTAAGGCGACGGCTGATAACGGCTGTTTGCAGGTGCTTCGCGGCTCTCATCAGGTCGGTCTCTTGCCGCATGATTATCGAACGCCCCACTTTAAAGGGGTCTTTGAAAGCGATCTTCCGGATTTTGAGGTTGTGACCTGCGAGGTCGATGTGGGGGATGTATTGTTGACGATGGAGCGCGTTTTGCATCGATCAACTCCGCATACGATAAATTCGGTCAGGTGGAGTCTGGATGTTCGCTATAGCCGTATTGGGCTTCCGACGGGTCGTGAGAATGTGCCGGGTTTTATCGCTCGAAGTCGGGTCAATCCGGAGAGCGTGGCGCGGTCCCATCACGACTGGATCAGGAATTACGAGATGGCGGGTATCGATCCGTTCGGCAATTGAGGAGGCGTGTTTTATGGAACTGACAGGAGAACAGCAGGCAGTTCTGGATGGGTCACGGGGAGACTATCTGGCAAAGTGTATGCGCTGGCTGGTTGATTGGGGCAAGGTGATGGGGGCAAAACGGCTGGTTAAGGTGGATAATACACACGCTTTGCTGCCGGTGCCCAATTTGATGGCTCAGGGGGCGTCCAAAGAGACAATGGACCGATATATGGCCGATCTCGTGGAGGCGTGTTCCCACGGGACGCATCCCGGATGTACCTGTACGGTGCATGCGGCGTTTGTGACTCTGGATGATGTGGATGTGCCCGAGAATGATCCCGAACAGGTGCAGATGCAGAAGGATCTGGCGGTTCTGGCTGCGGATGCGGGGTTTATTCCCACTTTTACCTGTGCCCCGTATCTGGTGGGCAATGTGCCGCTCAAGGACGAGATTTTGGCGTGGACGGAGTCGTCTGCGGTGGTTTATGCGAATTCTATCCTGGGTGCGCGGACTACGCGACACGGTACGGAGAGTGCGATTGCAGCTTCGCTTCTGGGTCTGGTTCCGGAGTTTGGCGTGTTGCTGGATGAAAATCGCAAGGGTACGCTTCGGATAGAGGTGACGGCGGAGTTGGAGGATCCACCCGATTGGGGTGCTCTGGGCTATTTTGCAGGGAAAGCCGCGGGTTTGGGCATTCCGGTGTTCAATGGTGTGCGACGGCCCTCTCAGGACGAGGCCAAGCAACTGTGTGCGGCGCTGGCGACTTCGGGCGGGGTGACGATGTGTCATATCGCGGGTGTTACGCCAGAAGCGCCCACGATAGATGCGGCGTTTCAGGGGGATGTTCCCGAGGATTATCTGACGTTTGATGCGGAGACGTTGAGGGAGACTTATGAGTCTTTACGGGTGCGCACGGGGGATGAAATCGATTCGGTAATTCTGGGCTGTCCGCATGCGTCTATTAATGAATTGTCGAAGATTGCTGCTCTTTTGAAGGGGAAAAAGGTGGCGGAAGGCGTGCGTCTGTGGATCGATACGGCGCGGGGTACGAAGGGGAATGCGGATAGGATGGGCTATACGGAGATTATCGAGGCGGCGGGCGGGCGCATTCTTTGCGATACCTGTCCGACTAATATGCGGATTCCGGCGAAGCGCATTGTGACCCACGGTTTTAAGCAGGCGCACTATGCGCGAGGGATGGTGGGGGCGGAAGTGATTATTGCCAAGACGGATGATTGCATACGCGCGGCAGTTGCCGGGAGGTGGCCTGGAGATGGCTGATACCGTTGATATTAGAGGGCACGGTGTGGTTAAGGGATACGCGGAGGGCGAGGCGCTGGTGGCTGATACGACGCTGTCGTTCTGGGGCGAGGTGGATGCAGTTACGGGCAAGGTGATCGGCGTGGGACATCCTCTGGAGGGAATTTCTCTGGGCGGGCGCGTGCTGGTTATTCGCTCGACCAAAGGTTCTTCGGGTACGCCTATGGTTTTAAATCTGGCACAGTTGGAGGGCAATGCGCCAGCGGCTTTTGTCAATGTGGAGGTGGATGGATTGGCTGCGCTCGGATGTATTGTCAATGAGATTCCGATGATGACAGAATTGGAACGGGATCCTTTTGAGTTGATCGCTACGGGCGACCACGTGGTGGTGGATGCCGATGAAGGTGTGCTGCGGGTGACGCGAAAGTGAGGAGATAAATGGCATCTGGACAACCGAATATTCTCTGGATTTTGACCGATCAACACAATGCGCGCACGATGTCCTGTGCTGGGGAGCCCCTGCTTCGGACGCCGAATATGGATCGTCTGGCGCGAGAGGGGGTGCGGTTTTCGCGGGCGTATGGCAATAGCGCGCACTGTGGTCCGTCCCGGATTTCCTATATGACGGGGATGTACGAGCATTTTCACCGGCGGCACAATAATACGGACGAACCGCCCGATCACCTGAATCCGATCACATCTACATTGAAGCGGGTGGGGTATCAAACAGCTATCATCGGCAAGGGGCATATCGGAGTCCACTGGCCCCGCCGCGAGTTCGATTATCACCGGTTTGACCACATGACCGACGCCTTGCCCGATGACCCGCTGAGTTGCGATTATTTTCGCAGTCTGGTCGAAGCCGGGGTGGCGGATGATTTTGACCTGAACAGAAAGTGGATACAGCACCCCGAATGTGCGGTAACCTCGCCGCTACCACTGGAACATTCGGTCGAGGTCTGGTGTGGGAATGAGTCTGTCAAATATCTTCGGGAGCGCGATAAGGGCAAATCTTTCTTCGCGTGTATCTCTTTTGCAAGACCACACGATCCGCTTACTGTGCCCGCGCCTTTTGATCGCATGTACGATCCCGAGGAGGTCGCGGTGCCGGATAATGCAGCGGATGCGTTTGAGGGCAAGTCCGAACGCCAGCAACAGGCCAAAAGGGGGGAGCTTCCCTATCCGTTCAGGCCCAGAGATAGGGCACATCTGCAAAAGTGTATTGCCCATTATTACGGGCTGGTCTCTCTGATTGATGAGCAGATCGGGCGCATTCTCGGAGAGTTGGAATCCCAGGGTATTCTGGAGGAGACCATTGTCATTTATTCGGCAGATCACGGCGATTTTGCTGGCGAACACGGCCTGATCTGGAAAAATCTCGGATTTTACGAGTGTATCCATCGGGTGCCATTTATTCTGCGCTATCCCGCGGCGTTGCCGAAGGGGGAGGTTTTCGATGGGTTTGTGGAGTCCGTGGATCTCTATCCCACGCTGATGGATATTCTGGGTATTGATGCGCCCAATACGGTTCAGGGCAGAAGCCTGGTTCCCGCTCTTCAGGGCAGGGATTCCTGGAATAAGCAGGCTGTGCTGTGCGAACACGTCAAGACGTATCACCATATGTCGATGCGTACGGAGGAATTTCGGATTACGCTGGATATTACGGGAGATGAGAGCGAACTCTACGACCATCGCATTGATCCGGGGGAACTCATCAACCGGTGGGATGGTCCCGATTATCGCGAGGTCCGGGAGAAGTTGCTGATCGATTTGCTGCGCTTCCGTTCCTGTCCGCCGCTTATGCACGGTCCGCTCCCAGAGGGATTGAATCCAGCGGATGTTCCGGGTTATGATACGGAGACGTGGTCTCAGGCGCACCAGGACATCCATCATGGCGTTCCCTGGTCGGAGGTCGTTGCGCGGGGCGATGGGTGATTGTATTTCCACATCTAAATTTTGGTTATACGCAATGTCTTTGTCTTTTAGATCTCGCGTTCCCGTATTTGACGCCAATGTCGGGATTGGCCATCGCCACGACCGGCGATCTCCAGTTGATTCACCCGATCAGTTGCTCGAGGAGATGGGGCGCCACGGGGTTGGTCGCGCGCTTGTCTATTCCGTTCAAGGCGAATGGATTAGTCCGATGCGGGGAAACGATTCGCTCGCCGCGTTGACGGGGCAAAATGACGCGCTGGTTCCCCAGTTCGTCGCCGGGTGCGATTCCGGTTCGCTGAGGCAGTTGTGCGATTTCCAGGGGGATGGCGTCGTTTCGAGCGTTCGACTGCACAATACCGAGGAATGCAGGCTGCCATTTGTTTCGTGGCTTTACGGTGATTTGCTCACATGGCTGAGTGCTGAGGGTATTCCCCTCTGGGTCTCGCTGGCGGATACGCCGCCGGCTGAGATTGTCGATACGCTGGGTGGGTATCCGGATCTGACTGTTGTGTTGGTCGGCGCGCATTATACGCATTCGATGATGATCCGTCCGATGATGCGGGTGTTGCCCAATGCGTTTCTCGAACTCAGCCGTTATGAGAATATTTGCGGGATTGAGAAGCTCGTTCGGGAGCTTGGTGCAGGGCGACTACTGTACGGGTCGTTTTTCCCGCGGTATGCGATGGGTCCGATGCTGTTCGCGCTCCATCATTTGGAGATATCGGATGATGATCTCAGGTTGATTTGTGCGGCGAATCTGGAGCGGATTCTCTATGATTGATGGTTGGGAAATTATCGATTTTCACGGTCACGTCGGTCGATGGGATATTTTTGAGATGAGCGATGATGCCGACGAGATTCTCCACGCGATGGATGCCGTGGGCATTGATCGCTGTTGTATGTTCAATATTTTTCATCCAGATGGCGCGACGGGTAATGATCAGACTGCGGCTTTTGTGAGTCGCTATCCGGATAGGTTTATCGGCTTTGCCTATGTTTCTCCCCTGATGCCCGAATTTATGGTGCCGGAGTTGGAACGGGCGATTGACGCGCTCGGATTTTTGGCGATTAAGATCTACCCGCCCTATTCCCGCTGGCTGTTGAACGATCCGGTGTGGGATCCGGTCTATCAGTTCGCGGATGATCGCGGTCTGGCGATTATTTCGCACACGGGTGGGGAAGAGACGTGTTGGCCCGTTTATGTTGAGGATATTGCCGGGCGCTATCCGAATGCGAATTTTGTGATCGCGCATGCGGGCAATTCCGAGCCGTACAGAAGTCAGGCGATCCGGGCGGCACAGCGATTTTCGAATGTTTATGTCGAGACGTGTTCCACTTTCCGCGAGCTTGGTGTGATCGAAAGACTGGTGGCTGAAGCGGGTGCCGATCGCGTACTTTTCGGTTCGGATGTTCCGCTTATGGATCCGCGAACGCAACTGGGGAAGATTATTACCGCAAGGATCAGCGATTGTGAGAAGCGCCTGGTGCTTGGAGAAAATGCGAGACGTCTGTTGAAACTGTGATGGAGATTGTGCTATGTCACGAGAGACTATTGAAGTTAGATATCGCGAATTGACGCCGATGTCCCGTCAGATGTTTGAGGATGGTCGATCGGTGAATGCCGGCGCCGCCAAGGGCGCCTATTTTTTTGCGCCGTATCCGATTACGCTGAGGCGGGGAGAGGGATGTGTGCTCGAAGATGTTGACGGCAGGTCTTATGTCGATTTCTCGAATCACCACACTGCGCAGGTTCTGGGGCATAACCATCCTGCGATCGTAGAAGCGGTGGAGAGGCAGATAGTCGATGGTATTGCACTTGGCGCTGCAACGGGGGTCGAGACCCGGTTGGCGCGGATGATGTGCGAGCGCATATCTTCGGTTGAGCGCATCCGGTTTGTTAGTTCCGGGACCGAAGCCACACTGCACGCGGTCCGGCTGGCGAGATGTTTCAGCGGCAGGCCGAAGATCGCGAAGTTCGAGGGAGGTTACCACGGGAGTCACGATGCTGTGGAAATTAGCACTGCCCCGCCGCTGGAATCCGCGGGTGAAGCGTCTGCGCCCAATGCGGTTCCCAGTGCGGGGGGTATGGCGTTGCACGCGCTTGAGGATGTGATTGTTTTACCCTATAACGATGAGGAGAGTGTCGAGCGGCTTTTGTCGCGCCACCGGGATGAACTGGCGTGTGTGATTCTCGATCCCAAGGCAGGTATTATCCCGATCCGGCACGATTTTATCCAGCGGGTGCGCGCGATTACCGAGGAACTCGGCATTTTGCTGATTCTCGATGAGATTGTCGGTTTTCGTCAGGCGAAGGGTGGCCTGCAGAGTCATGTGGGGATCAGACCCGATTTGACGTGTTTTGGCAAGATGATCGGCGGCGGGTTTCCCGTTGGGGCTTTTGGCGGGCGAGCAGATATTATGGATCTGGTGGATAATTCCAGTGGGTCTTCATCTGTTTTTCAGAGTGGTACCCACAGCAGTCACGCCGTTGCGATGGCTGCGGGGATCGCGACGCTCGAGTCTATGACGGACGAGGCTTACGCGCATCTGAATCGTCTGGGGAATCGGCTGAAGATCGGTCTGGAAGATTTGTTCACCGAACGGGACGTTATGGCGCAGGTTGTTGTGACGGGGTCGGTGTTCGGTATCCACTTTGGCATTGACCGGTTGCACGATTATCGCGATTCGATCCGGTCAGACAAGGCGATGGCACACGCTGTGTTCCTGTCTCTGCTCAATCAGGGCTATTTCTGCGGGCAGGGATTGACTATGTGTGCGATTAGTCTTCCGACGCAGGATGAGCACATCGATGGTCTGATTCTGTCGGTTGGAAATGCCCTTGATGAGGTTGTTTCATAGGGCGGGTTATACGAGGTCAGGCTCCGTAGAAGGAATTTAATATGCTACTTCGCATGCGTTTAGCACAAACGCTTACAATTGTGCTCATCGCGCTGTTGATCCAATCGCTGTCTGCGGTGCCTTCGCCCGACTTTGACGAGAGTGGTGTGGTCGATTTTTCCGACTTTTTGTTGTTTGTAGGCGCGTTTGGGTCTCAGGAAGGTCAAAAGATGTATGAGGCAAGATACGACCTGAATGGCGATGGTGCGATTGGATTTGACGATTTTCTGGTTTTTGTCAGTAGCTTTGGCAAAAGAACTACCGGGTCCGTCAGTGATCTTCAAGGTGAATCGCTCTTTGGGGTTTCGACGCTTGCCAAAACAGGCGAGTCCATTGGCGTCATTCTTCTCAAAGGGAATCTTGCAGCCGTTCACCATTACGTTTTGGAATCCACACAAGAAGATCACCAACAAAAAGCAGCCACTTTCGCTATCGATGAAAAAACAGGAGAAGTGCGATTGAAAATCGAACCTGCAGAGTGGCAAAACGAGACTTACTTTCTCGTTGTAGAGTTGCTGTCGCAAACGAGGAATAAAATAGGCTCAACGACTGTGTCAATTTACAAAAAGCAGACCGTTACGGTTTCTCCCACCACCGACGATATCGCCAGCGTCATAGAGGATGTATCGGGTCCCGCGACCATCGTTTTTGCAGATGGCACTTACACAGACTTAGGGCATATTGCGTTTTCAAAAACGGACGTCAGTCGGTACGATACGTTTGAACTGCGGGCTGTCACCCCTGGGGCGGTTATTATTACGGGAAACACTGTTTTTGATATCTCAGGCGATCACAATGTGTTTCATGGGTTTATCTTTCAAGATATCAGTTCAAATACTAAAATAGGCAGAACCCAGTATCCCAAGCCGATTACCATTAGAGGGGATCACAATCGCATCACAGAGTGTGTTTTTTATCCCCGCGGCCAGGCAGATAGGTGGACAGGAGGCCTCCTTGGCACTTCCCTCAGAGCCAACGACAAAGTAGCCCGGTTTACTCGAATTGACCATTGTGCCTTCATCAACAGGGCTCATATCCTGCTCGATAACACCCATGTCGGATCTGGTGGACTAGAACAGGGGCAAGGCACAAACAATCCCATCAGCGTGCGGGTTGATCACAATTTTTTTCAAAATATAGAGAATAGCTTTTCGAGACTCGGCCGCATTGGTAATCGAGATTCCGAGAGTATCTTTGATGCAAATTTAATCGCGGGCAATCGCGAAGGCGATGAAGAACACTTTGTTGGCAAAATGGGAGGTTTTCTCTGGCTCAACAACACGGTGGAAGACTGTAACAGATACCTCAGTTTGCGAGGGGGAGGCTATGCTTATATTGTTCACAGCTATTTTTTACAACGAGCGGCGATGTCCATCATCGGGTGGGATACAAACCACATCATAGTCGGCAACTATTTTCGCGTCAACGGAAGAAATACACCTGGGGGCAATGGAAACACCATCGCTATCTTTCGTATGGGTGAAGGCGCAGCGGGTCCACAGGGCGGGCACAGTGCCACTACCGATTGGTGTGTTGCTTATAACACGTTTGATGCACCAGCCGATGTGCCTTTTGTAAACTTTATGGGGAAATATTCTCGAAGGGACTTTGTCGCACGACGACTCAGCGAGACACAACAGGCAGTTCAACAAGGTACTTATACCCATACCACGCCCCCAGAAGAACGATTCAAGTTCACACATCCCATCAACAATACCTTCATAGGCAATCTCTTTTACCATCGCGAAGCTGCTACCTCCAAACCCCAAAAAACCTTTTCACTCGTTCACTATGGCGTCTGGGAACAAAACGCGTTCATCTCCAATCTCATCTCAAGTCCCGTGACAGAAATTTATGAACACGATACCTCCAACGGCAAAGAAGAAAACGCAAGACAAATAACTCAAAACCTGAAAGGACTTACCTTTATCTCACGAGGAGCCGTCAGCCGAGACCACAACGGCTTACTCGTTACGCCTATTGCGATACCTCCGGGCTTTCGCGTTCCAAACTACGACATGCTTCCCATTGATCTCTATGGAGTTGTCCACAAGCAAAAAGATAAACTTATCGACAAAGGACATCCTCTTTACAAGCTCATGGACCTCAGGGATCTGGGAGATAAGTTAGACCTGAATCGTCCTCTAACCACACGGGATGTGGGCCCGAGCTGGGATTGGCAGCCGCTTTACAGTGCGTTCCATGGGGCAAATCCCTACCAGGACAATTATCGGTGACTACTCCCAACGATAGAGCAGTTGAGCTTCTTGGCGGTCAATCCGCCTGACGTTGTAGCCCCAACGTCAATATGTTTATCGCAGCATTGTGGTCTCTGTCCGTCGTATAGCCACACGCCTTGCAATGATGCACACGATCAGAAAGTGCTTTCTTCTCTCTATGTCCGCATGCAGAGCAATCTTGTGACGTATAGTCAGGCTTGACGGCTTTGAATCCAATACCAGCTTCTTCCGCTTTGTATTTGAGACAGTGCCGAAACAGGGACCATGCTACGTCTGCTATTGATTTAGACAATCGCTTGTTCTTCTGCATCTCTTTAACGTCCAATTTCTCGACGGCTATGAAATTGTGACGATTGACCATTTTTCTTGATTCTTGATGAGCAAAGTTATGTCGCTTATTACGGATACGCTCATGCACTCTGGCAATGACTTTACGACGTTTTTCTTTTGTGGCGTCGGTCTTGGGTCTTTTTTTCACCGCGTCCCATTTGCGCTGTGCTCTGGCAAGGGTTTTTTCCTCTTTGCGAAAAAATCTCTGATTCTCTATTTTCTGTCCGTCACTGGTGACCGCAAAGGAATTGAGACCCACGTCAATGCCAACAGCAGAGTTAGTGTTTGGTTTCTTATCTTTTTCGCCAATATCGCAAGAGATAGATACAAACCATTTGCCTGTTGCTGTGCGTGTGATTGTGCAAGACTTAGGGATACCCTCAAGTGGCCTGTGCTGGACAATGCGAATGCAACCAATACTGCCCAATCGCAAACCCTTGTTGTCCAATCGACATCCATTGGCAAACTGAGGGATAGGTGATAGAATCATAGCGATTCTGACCCTTGTATCTGGGAAAGCCAGATTTCTCGCCCGTCTTTTCTTTCTGTTTGATGCGACGAAAGAATCCTTTGAATGCCCAATCTACTCTCTGTGATACTTGTTGCAACACTTGACTATATACTTGCTTGAATGCGGCGTGTTGTTGTTTTAACAATGGTATTGTTTTGGTCTGGTCATATTGCGAGAGAGACTTATTCTCATTTTTCCATGCTTGTATTCTGGCACAGAGTAGTTGGTTGTAGAGAATACGACATTCGTCAATATGCGCCAGCAAGATTTGTTCTTGCTTTTGGGTTGGACGCAATCTGTATTTTAATGACTTAACCATAATAAAAATATATATTTATGCTCTGTTTGTGTCAAGCAAAATGTTGATGAAGTGCTGGCGCACTTGTACACCGCTCCACCGCCACCGATAGTCCCTTGAGGACTATCCCCAAGCTAAAGCCACCCCGCAAATTCTAAGCCCTTCGCCATGCGACCCAACGCTAAAGCTCTCTGCGAGTGGGTTTTACGCGCATTTCTGATAAAACCCCTTGCCTTTGACACCGACTGGATTGCCGGGATGGTGACGCACGCGATATTGAATGCGGTAACGCGTTTCAGGTTGCGGTACCTGAATCTGTAACACATCCGGGATATACGCGCCCTTTTGTCGGTCGAAATCCGTTGTGTAGAGAAACACACCTATGATTATATTTTTTTTCGAATTTTTACTATAGGACTTTGAAAAGTGCCTTATATTTTGTGTATAGGTGAAGACCTTTACGGTTTATTGCCCTGGTGGGAGGTGGCCGCTAATAACGGTCGCCGCCCTGAAAAGGGGCCCGCCAGGGCACTTTTTCTTCCTAAAGTCTTGACACCAAAGAGTATCTGAGATATATTGAAATTGATAAAATAAAGGCCAAAGATTACGCCTTTGGTCAGCCCAGCCGCTAATAACGGTTGGATGGGCCTTTTCCACTTTTCTAATGGAAAGGGGCTGTTCAACCGTGTTTTTTTGGCCCGGCACCCCCTCTCCGCTGAAGTGACAGGAGGTGTCGGTTTGAGCAAATCCTACAACAAATCCCAAACCAGACTTTCCCGCAGAACGAAATTCAATCCTGATTTCTGGGAAGTTCGGGTTGACCAGAACATCCTTGAACAATTCTCTCTTGAACAGAATCCGCACTACGAGACAGAGGAAGATGTCCAGGCACGATTTCGTCAGCGTGAGTGGACATCCCGATTAATACCGCTAGTTCTCAAGCTGATGGATGAGGTTCTTACCCCCAGACAAAGGGAAATAGTACACCTTTACTTTTTCAGGAAAATGACCGAACACGAAATTTCCCAACAACTCGGCATCTCAGTTCCCAGCGTGAGCCAACACCTGTTTGGTAAGTCGCGCGGTGGAAAGACGGTCGGAGGCGCGATTCCCAAACTGCGCAAGAAACTGGCCCAGATGTATATTGGAGAATTTGAAATTCCTGATTGCCAGTAGATTCTGCAAGTACACTTTGAAAAGCCCTTAGAATTGAACGGATTGGTGGGCATAGAAATCGTTTTCTGAGGTGGGTATCGGGCAACTTCGTGCCGCTTTCGGTTAACCGTATGCCAGTTTGCGACGGGGGCTACACCGATTTCTGTTTAGGGAAAGGGCCAGAACCGGTTCCAGGCCGCCATCCAGTCTGCCGCTCTGCTTTCGGCGGTCAGGGGGCCGGTGATTTCGATGCCCGGACGGCCCTTGAAATCGGCGAGTTTTTCTACGCTACCGACTTCTATCTTGATCGTCGTCGGTTTATCCGGCACATAGGGGCGGGTGACGGTGAGATCTTGCAGGGCGTTTCGGACGCCGTCTTCGATCATCTGACGGGCGCGGGCCGGTGCGATCTGGCGGGCGCTGAATCGGCTAAGTCCCTTTTTCACAGCGACGGTCGGGAGGCGGTCGCCGAGCAGTTCCCGCGCCTCCCGGCAGACTGCCTCATCGCCAGTGACGAGCACAACCGGTACGTTGTAGTGCCCGTTGAGAGCGGCGTTGACGCCGGTTTCGCCGACCAGATCGTCGTTGAACCAGAGGTTCCTGTATTTCACGCCCGAGATGGTATGGCTCAGCACCCCATCCGGCGTGTTGTTGCGGGCGTGCATGCCGATGAGCAGGCAGGCGTCGCATCCGTTTTCCCACATTTCGGTATAGCGGCCCCATGCGTGGTGGGCGACCCATTCACAGTCGGGGTCGAGCCGGTCAGGGATCAGGGAGTTGAACGTCCACCCCTTTCCGGCGCCGTGACAGTCAACCACGACGACCTGCGTAGCCCCGGCGGCCTTGGCGCCGCGCACAGCGGCGTTGATCTCTTCGGTATACAGCTTGCGACCCTCTTCGTACATGGCCGCCCCGCCGCTGACCTGCTCCCACACGACGATGCCGCTTACGCCTTCCATGTCACACATGATCAGAACTTTCATCACACAATTCCTCCTTATAATCTGAAGTGCAGAGCTTTGGGTCTTCACTGCGGTTCGACGAATATCTCTACTTCGTCGATTACAATTGTGGGAGATGTGGCTTTGGGGTCGCTTTTGGTGAGTGTGATGAACAGGTAGTTGTCACCGCGTTCGACGAGCGGGTCTGAGAGCGCAAACCAGCGCGTGGAAAAGACGGGTTTTTCCGCGAGTGCGCGAAATTCGATCCGTCCGCCCTGTGCGGTACAGGGTATGTTTCTGCCGTCTTTTTCCCGTGTCGAATCTACGGTTGTGACGCGATCAGAAGATGCGGTGCGTCCGATGGCTTCGTCGGGGATGGCATGGCCGTTGAGACGCACGCCCAGTTCATCGCTCCCGGTCAGGCCAAATCCCCGAAAGAGGAGTGTCGCGCAATGCGCGTGTTGCAGGTTTTCGAAGAGTTGAAAGCGAAATTCACCCGTGGGGCGCTGGTCGCTGCGCGATAGTCGAAGTTGTTGTGCGTTGGTTACGCCAGTGCTGCATCTGCCATTGGCTCCAAAACCGCTGAATCCGTCCCAGGTGGGATCGAAGATGTAGTGCCGTTCGCCGCGCGCGACGCGCTCGGGGTCGCGGAGCTGGTGGAAGACTTGCAGGCCCTGGGGATAAAAAGGCGGTTGCCATACGGAAGGCACAAAATGGTTGTAGATCGATATGCCATTTGCACCGGCGCCGTACATGGTGTGTGCGAGTGCGCGGCAGGTGGCGGGGCTTAAGGGGATGCGTCCGAGGCGGTAGCGCGCGCGGTAGCTGTTCCACGGAAGCAGGCCAGGGTAGAGCAGGCACTCTGTTTCCCGGGTTAGTGCCGACCATTCCGAATAGGGCAAATTGTGGTCGGCATACATCGTGTCTTGAGGGCTGATGTAGTCGAGTAATCCATTCTGTATCCAATTGCAAATGTCCAGACCCTGACTCGCGCATTCTGCCGGCGTTGCGTAAATGCGCGCGCCAAATATGAGTTTTTTGCCGGTTTCTTTGCTGTGTTCATTCAGTCGCGTGCGGATATTTTGTATGAGATCTGTCAGGAGGTGTGCGCGTTCGGCAGCATGGTGCGGGGGGAAGTAGGCCGTGTCTCGAAAACACAGTTCTACACCGTCGATGTCAAAACCGCAGGCGGCTTCTTCTACGATGCCATAGGTGAATTCTCGAACTTCACGATGTGTAAAGTCGAGTGCTTCTGGTTCCTGGTAGTTCTGCCCGGGGCGCGGGTCGTGCAACCGCAGATGTGGGTTGGATTCAATATATTCGGCAATGCCAACGCCCTGTTTGCGGTTGTGTGCGGCATGGCCGTCATTCATGCGGAAGCCAGCGATAAATTGCATGCCGCGTTGGTGCGATTGGTCGATGAGGATGTCCAAAGGCTGTGTGCCCGCTTCGATTAACGGTCTGAACCGCTGGTGCTGAGGGCGCTGGTCGTATTCATAGTGTGCGGATTGCCAGTAGGCCGTCCATCCTTGAGAGAATATCTCCTGATTGAATATATCTATTCCGCTGTCCGCGACCATATCCACCCATTTGCGCAGGTCCGCTTCTCTTACTGGGTCGGGCAATACAGTGCGTGCGATCGTGGATGGGTCGCTCACATAGAGGATCCGATGGGCTGTTTCTGTCATATTCCCTCTCCAGGCCGAGAATTTTTTTTGTGCCTACTCGCATAGCTGTGCCGAGATCTCCTCAATGGTTTCACCTATCACATCGACAACGTGCTGTACTTCCGTTTCGGTGATGGTGAAAGGAGGACTGATGGCGATATGGTCGCCTTCGATACCATCGACCAGGCCGGGAGCTCCGGGCATGACCAGTACCCCTTTTTCGAGAGCCAAATCCACGATCCTTGCGGTCACCCCTTTTGAGAGGTCGAAAGGGGCACGCGTGGATTTGTCGGCCACGAATTCGATGCCGATCAGCAGGCCCTTCCCGCGTATGCCTCCGACGATCGGCAGGTCCTGCAGAGGCATGAGTTTTTCCAGCATCAGGTCGCCCATCCGGGCGCAGTTCGATACCAGATCATGGGTCTGAATGTAGTTTTGCACGGCCAGGGCCGTGGCGCAGGAAAGGGGGTTTCCGCCATAGGTGTGTCCGTGTACAAATGAGACGGATTCCCTGTAGATGGCGTCGTAGATCTTTTCGTGGACGACGGTTGCGGCTATGGGCGTATAGCCGCTGCTCAATCCTTTTCCGGTCGCTATAATGTCGGGGATCACATCCCAGTGTTCGATGCCAAAGTTGCGGCCTGTCCTGCCAAAGCCAGTGACGACTTCATCGACGATCATCAGGATATTGTGCCGGTCACAGATTTCCCGAATGAGAGGGTAGTAGTCCTGAGGAGGGGTCACACCGGCGGCGGAGGTGCCGAGAATCGGTTCGGCGATAAAGGCGGAGATCGACTCGCTCCCCTCCTGTTTGATAACCCGCTCCAGTTCTTCTGCGCAGTGGAGCTGGCATTCCGAGTGGTCCTTACAGTAGGCGCATCGGTAGGGGTAGGGCGGCGGGATATGGGGGAAATTCAGCAGGTAGGGAATATAGTCCTCGCGCCAGGGCGACCGCCCGGACATGGAGAGGGCGCCAACCGTATTCCCGTGCCAGGCCTGCCACCGGGAGATGACCCTGTACTTTCCGGGATTGCCGGTTGCGATATGGTACTTTCGGGCGATTTTCATGGCCGACTCTGTGGCTTCGGACCCTCCGGAAACGAAGAAGACCCGGTTCAGGTCGTCTGGCGTGAGGCTGGCGATCCTGTCTGATAGGTCGATCTGGGGCTGGGTGAGGAACCGGGCGTAGGTAAAACAGACCTTCTCAGCCTGTTTGGCCATGACATCTGCGATCTCTTTGACCCCGTGGCCGATACTGACCACATGCACGCCCGCACAGGCGTCGAGGTAGCGTTTCCCTTCGGTATCGAACAGGTAAATGCCTTCTCCGTGTGATATCTTCGACCATTCTTTTTTCAGGGTTCTGTGAAAGATGTGATCTTTATGCCGGGGCATTGTTTTTCCTTTCTTTGTAAACACAGCGTTAAAATCGCGTATCATTGCCAGGCAGCGGGCAAGATAGCCTTTCGGCACCGGTTCCGCAAGCAATTCGAGATCTTCTCCCGCGCATTCACTATTTTGAAACCTTTAGATGTGTGGCGTGTATCTAAGATGTAACAGGGGATGAAGAGTAATAAAGAAAAAGCCTGGCACATGTCCAAATATTATGTCGAAGTTGTGAAACTTTGTGACTGTCAGGCGCGTTTAAGAAGAGGTGTCCACATGTCCCTGCATGAGATAAGCCGGGAGCAGTTCATTAAACAACGCACTTCTGGGAGGGGGTGACAATCAAAAGTGGAAACGCCAACTGTTGCGCCAGGATCCCGCACTGAGGCGGGTAAGAAGGAACAAGAGGTAGGAGATAAAATGGAATACACTCAACAAGAGACGCAGTACGCGCGCGAAGCTTCTGTTCAGAGCTATCTCAAGGAACTGCGTAAGTACCCCCCATTGAGCCGAGAAGAGGAACAAAAGATTCTTCGCAAGGCCAAACGGGGAAATCAAGCGGCTATTGACAAGATTATTACGTCAAACTTGCGTTTTGTCGTCAGTGTTGCACTCGAGTATCAGGGGCGAGGCGTGCCCCTTGCCGATTTGATTGCCGAGGGCAATATGGGATTGATGGAAGCCCTCAAGCGATTTGACGAAGAACGCGGGTTTAAGTTCATCAGCTATGCGGTGTGGTGGATTCGACAGTGTATTCTCAACGCGCTCAAGCGCACATCTAATGTGGTTATGCCTGCAAATCGCCAGGAGGATATGGACCGGATGGCGCGTCGCTGGGGGCAGATGACACAGGAACTGGGGCGCGTGCCTGCGCTGGACGAAGTTGCCAGCGATATGAAGATCAGCAACCAACGCGCTGAGCGGGCGTTGCGCTGTGTGCGCCCAGACCTGTCTTTGTCTGCGCCTGTAGATACGGCGGGCGAGCAACCGCTGATGAATCTGCTCGAGGCCGATGAAGAGGATCCAGATCAGCTCGTGATATACCGGGATCAGTCCGAGTTCATATCGCGGTCTCTCAATGATTCTCTGGATCCCCGAGAGCGAGATGTTATTCGCGCTTATTTTGGTCTCGACGGAGATGAGCGTCGGACGCTGAGTGATATTGGCTGTTCTCTGGGTGTTACCCGAGAGCGCGTGCGCCAGATTCGCAATCGCGCGCTTGCCAAGTTGCAGCGATATTTTCGGAGAAATGTGCCGGGTGGAAAAGTGGAAGATCTGGTCTGATACCATGTGTCTTCGAAGTATTAAAGGCGGTTCTGGTTTTTCCAGGGCCGCCTTTTCTGTGCGGGCTCTTGCAGCAAAAAGGGTTGATTTATTTAAAAATGGAGTGTAGATTTTACACGCTTTCTGGATCCTTTTAACCCGCCTCACTATTGGGCTTCACTATGGGCCGATTATTTGCATTCCTCGGTGGGCAACTCGCCGCATTTTTCATCCAGGTTTTCCAGATGTTCTGCTATGGCGTCCAGTGCGTGACGGAAATGCGGCATCTCTACCTCTATCGACATCAGATTATTGAACAGTGTTATGCTGTTGGTGTTGGCTCTTTGCCCCTGGTTTGCCTGATTTCGGCTTTTAGCGGGATGGCGGTCGCTATTCAGACGGCTTATCAGATGGAGACTTACGTGCCCGACTATATGGTTGGGGCGCTTATGGTCCGCTCTGTGATACTCGTGCTGTCGCCTATTTTGTTGGGTCTCGTGCTCGCGGGCAGGGTGGGGGCGGGCGTTGCGTCTGAACTCGGTACCATGAAAGTCTCAGAGCAAGTAGATGCGCTCACGTCAATGGCTGTCGATCCTGTGGGGTACCTTATGTTACCCCGAATACTCGCTGGCTGGATTATGGTTCCAGTTCTCGTGGTTTATTCTTTTTTGGTCGCGATTATCTGCGGGTTTGGTATGTCGATGATCAAGATGGCTATTACGCCTACAGAATTAGTCAAAGGTATGAAGCTCTATTTTGAGGTGTATGATGTTTTTGTTGGGTTGGTCAAATCCGTTGTTTATGGTGGGTTACTGACGTTTATGGGTGCTTATATGGGGCTTTGCACCGCAGGTGGTGCGCAGGGCGTTGGACGGGCTGCCACGGCTGCAGTTGTGATATCTTCTGCGCTTGTTCTCATTCTCGATTATTTTTTAACACACGCGTTGTTGTATTAACATTATGGCGACTGAAACGGCTATTGAATTTGTCGAGGTGTTTAAGTCTTTTGATGCACAACCCGTGCTGAAAGGGCTTGACCTGCGGGTTCCCCGGTCTGAGATTACGACTATTTTGGGACCGAGTGGATGCGGCAAAAGTGTGACCTTAAAGCATGTTATTGGGATTGAGCGGGCCGATGAGGGAAAGGTCGTCGTTGCCGGTTATGACATGGAGCGGATTCGTCGCGGTGAGTTGATTGAGTTGCGCAAGCGCATTGGTGTTTTATTTCAGTCTTCGGCGCTTTTTGATTCTATGACAGTAAAAGAAAATGTGGCTTTTGGGTTGCGTATGCACACCAGGATGTCCGAAGAAGAAATTGCAGAGCGCGTGCATGTATGTCTCGATGCCGTGCGGTTGGCGGGTACAGAGGCCAGGATGCCGGTTGAGTTGTCGGGGGGAATGAGAAAACGCGCGGCACTTGCGCGGGCGATTGCGATGGAACCCGATTTTATTCTTTACGATGAACCCACAACGGGTCTGGATCCAAATACATCCAGTGTTGTGGGCGACTATATACTTAAATTGCAATCGGAACTCAATGTGACATCGGTAGTCGTTACTCACGATATGCCCCTTGCCCGACGCGTTTCAGATCGGGTTGCCCTGCTCTATGATGGTAAAGCAGTGGTTCAAGGTGCAATGGAAGATGTCGAAGCATCTGGCAATGAGGTTTTCGAATTGTTTGTTCAGGGCAGATTGGGGTAGCGTATGAGAAATCGCCGTCAAGAAATTATCCTGGGCGCAGTCGTATTTTTTGCAGCCGTTATTCTGGTGGTCGGCACAGTGTGGCTCTCTGAGCGCTATGCTGGTGCGGCTGGTGGATATCGCATCCATGCTAAGTTCGACAGTGTGCCGGGGCTTCAAGTGGGCAATCCCGTGACGTTCCGCGGGGTGCGGGTGGGAAAGGTGTTGTCTATAACCCTTGAGGATGGATTGCCTTTTGTTGCACTTGGATTTGCCTCAGTGAGAGATTTGCCCGTGGATTCGCGTTTTTTACTCAAATCCGACGGTCTGCTGGGTGGACAGATGATCGAAATTCAGTTGGGGGAGTCGGAACAGCGTCTTCCAGATGGTGCTGTTGTGCAGGGGACTTCTGCTTCAGATCTCGATGCGATGGTGTCTGAAAGCAGGCTTATGATCGAAAAAATCCGCGGTGCAGTAGATGGCGTAGCCAGTGAGAATAATCTCGCGCATCTGGAAAGCGTTCTTTCGCGTATTGATACGACTGCGTACTATCTCAACCGGTTATTGAATGACGATAATCTGGGTAAGGTCGATAAGATGCTCGACAGTTTGGCGGTGGCGACGGGCGATGCGAGTGGTTTGATGCGGGATAATCGCGAAAATTTGAGTATTGCCGTGACCAATATAGCAGTGACTATGGAACGCCTTGCGCGGATTTCGGCACAGATGGAATCGACTTCGGTTGCTATGCAGAATACATTTGCCAATCTCGATGATATTTCCAAAGGGATACGAGACGGACGCGGTACGGTCGGGCGTTTGGTTAAGGACGAAGCGGTGTACGAGCATCTGGATCGCACATTGACGTCTGTGGATAGTCTTATTGCAGATATCAAGCGGAATCCCAAACGCTATCTCACTATTGAGATATTTTGAGGAGTTCACTATGGTTATCAAGATTCTGCTTTTGCTTGTTGCTCTTGCATCTACAATTTCAGCGACCGATCTGGCGTGGTTTCATTGGAAGGATGATGACGCGATCTCTTTTGGCGGATTTGTACCCGAGATGCGAGCTGTAAAAGCAATTGCGGGAAGAGGTGATGAGGCACCGCGCATTGTGTATGGCGATCGGCATGGGTCAGTTTACGTGTTGGAAATGCAAGAGGGGCGCTTTCGAGAGGTGTGGAGAAGTCCTCCTCTGAGATCGGAGATTGCAGAGGTTTTTGTTCTGGATATCGATGTCGATGACGAGCTTGAGATCGTTGCATATACCCATGCTGGAGATATTGCGTTTTATCGCGCCAGCGACTTCCACGAAATATGGCGAAGTCCGGACAATGAGTTTGCATCGGTTTCGGCTATGGTGGTTGAAAATATTGATGACGACCCGCAGCTCGAGCTGGTGTTTTGCGGCGAGGATGCTGCAGAGAGCCGGAGCTATCGGCCGCCGGGTGGATCGCGCGATAATCTCGACCAGGATCGCGCCGCACAGATTGGGCGGTTGTTTGTGTTCGATTGCAAAAATCTGTTTTTAGAATGGAGCAGTGAGCAGGGGCTATGGGCACAGAGTATGGCTGTTGGCGATCTCGATGATGACGGTGAGCTTGAGATTGTACTCAATACGGGGTTTGTTATTGGCGCGACTTATCAACGCGTTGAGTGGGAATACCGCGATGGCTTTGGTGATAAGATTGGCTACGCGGATCTCGATGGCGATGGCATACCCGAGTTGATCGGCGAGACGAAAAAGCCCCATCAATTTATTCGCATTTTTGATGTGGATCTGCAATCGGAAAGTTTTCTGAGTTCGGGTAGGTAGAGGTGGGCGATTAGGCTGACTGCCGGGACGGCACAGGGGCCGTCCCCTACGATGATCTTGTGGTTTGTAGGGGCGACCCCCTGTGGTCGCCCGCTGAATGCCTTTAATATTGACGGTCTCTAACAAAATGGGTAAATTCATTCTCGAACGAGTTGTCGGAGCGTAGCGCAGCTCGGTAGCGCACCATCTTGGGGTGATGGGGGTCGCTGGTTCAAATCCAGTCGCTCCGACCATAATAAGACAGGGGTTATGCTTTTATTGCATAACCCCTTTTTTCATGGTTAAACGGATTATAAATGGTGACAAAATATAGTCTGAGGATTATATTTCATCCATTGGTCGAAATATTGGACGATATACCGTCTAATTGGTATAAAACTCGGTCTGGGATATTTCTTTAAGGATTTTTTTATTTTTATTAAAAATAACGGGTTATACGTATAAATATTTGAATAGGCTCACAAAAGACGAGGTGTAGCATAGCTGTTTTAGATTTCTCACAAAGAAAGCCCCTGAATTTTCAGGGGCTTTCTTCGTTCGGTGCTACTTGAGGTAGAGCAGCCGTTGGGTCTGCACTCCGCCGGGATAGCTCAGGCGTGCGATATAGACCCCCGTCGATAGCGAGACGCCCCGCTGATCGAGGACATCCCACCGAATCTGATAGGAGCCTGCGGCCTGGGATTGATCCACCAACGTGCGTACTGGCTGCCCCAGCACATTGTAGATCACCAATTGCACTGGACCGGGGCTGGACAGGTGGTAGGTTATCAGGGTGGCGCTGTTGAATGGGTTGGGAAAGTTGGGCGCCAGTCCACTAACTTCTGGCACTGTCTCGGATACTGCCACGGGCTTGGACGCGGTTAGTGGTTCGACGCGTACGACCTTCATACCGCCGCCCAGGGTCAGTTCCAGGACCTGGCGTTGATTGCGATTGAGGGGAATGCTGTGCCACTGGCCAACGGTTTCGCCATCGGCGTTGTGGGCGCGTGCCTGATAGTAACCGCTCACCCCATCTGGGTTGGAGATGGTGAGGGACAAAGAGCCATTGGCATCTGTGACAGCGTTATAGGCGTAGTCGGGCTGTTGGCCTGCGATGGATCGCGCAAACGCGACGGTCAATCCCTCAACGGCGTTGCCCAGGACCGTGGCTTCTACTTCTGTACGAGGATCGGTCGAGACAACATCATCGCGCCCATAAAAACCCGACCCGACGATGTAGTTGAACGGGAGTACGCGTCCGCCTACCCGGATTTCACTTGTGAACTCGCGTGCGTATCCCACCTTGGGGATGTCGGCGCTGTCTGTGTCGTCAGTGGGATCGTCGAAGTAATATTCCACGAAGCCGCCTTCCGGGTTATTTTTTGCCGCCTCGATGACTTGAGGCAGAATGAGCTCTCCAGTAACGACGTCCCGGACAGTCGCAACCAGAGGCCGCAGCTCGTATCTGTTGGGAAACGCGCCGTGAAATAAGATGATGTTGCTGGTAAGATCCAGGATGTAGAGGTACACGGAACCGTGTCTCCAGGGTCCGCTTGGATCCCGCAAGGCGGTCCTGGCTTTCCACGAGCCGGCGAAATCGCCAGCCTCCTGAAATGCGAGAAAGTACTCCCCCGCTTCCGTGACAAAGGCCTTCAGGGTTTCGCGATCTACTACGTCCCTGGCAGTAGTGGTCGGGTCGCCGTAATCGATGTCTTCTTCGACCAGGTGAGTTTCATTGAGATCGAACCCGGCGAGCAGCACAATCGGGGACCCAAAATTGACCGACACATATACGGCGGCATAGCCGGAGGCACCTGGTATGCCAGGTCGCAGGCCTGGAATAGGGCTGGTCGCATCGAATGCGGCATCCGGTTCTTGCGACAATGTGTTAAAGACGGCGGCGCCAGCCTGGGCGGCGATAGCAGGATCGGGAGAAGATAGGTTGATCAGATCAGTTAGTTCGACGCCCAGCGCAGAAAGGATCTCTGCATAAATCAAGGGGTTGAGCAGTCTGCCCGACAATGCCATGGATTTCGCGTGAATCAACACCCTGCCGTCGGGCAGCAGTGACACGAGGTAAGTGGAACCGGAACGCCAGGGACTCCCCTCTTGTCTGAGGAGACATGCAGAGTATAACACTTGTTCCAGAGTCGCAATTGTCTGGGTCTCAATACCAAATCGTTCCCTCGCGGCCAGCGCGAAGTCCTTCAGGCTACCGCTGCCATCTTCCACCTGTTGCGCCGTCACACGCGGATCCGGAGGAGGCGTCACGCCGGGAGGGAGTTCACATTCTGCCAGGGCGGGGGGCGCATTGGAAAAGACGCCAGCCAGCACGAGCAGTCCAACAACGGGAATAGTGAGTAATGTTCGAGTTTTCAACACGATGGTTCTCCTTCTCAAAGAAATTGGTGCTACTTGAGGTAGAGTAGCCGTTGGGTCTGCACTCCGTTAGGATAGCTCAGGCGTGCGATATAGACCCCCGTCGATAGCGAGACGCCCCGCTGATCGAGGACATCCCACCGAACCTGATAGGAGCCTGCGGCCTGGGATTGATCCACCAATGTGCGTACCGGCTGACCCAGCACATTGTAGATTACCAGTTGCACCGGACCGGGACTGGACAGGTGGTAGGTTATCAGGGTGGCGCTGTTGAATGGGTTGGGAAAGTTGGGCGCCAGTCCACTAACTTCTGGCACTGTCTCGGCTGATAACACGGGCTCGGTTGCGACCACTGGCTTGGCTGCGGCCAGTGGTTCGACGCGTACGACCTTCATGCCGCCGCCCAGGGTCAGTTCCAGGACCTGGCGTTGATTGTGATTGAGGGGAATGCTGTGCCATTGGCCGACGATTTCGCCAGCGGCGTTGCGGGCGCGGGCTGTATAGTAACCGCTTACCCCATTCGCGCTGGAGATGGTGAGGGACAAAGAGCCATTGGCATCGGTGACAGCGTTATAGGCGTAGTCGGGCTGTTGGCCAGCGATGGATCGAGCAAATTCGACGGTCAATCCCTCGATGGCGTCGCCCATAACTGTGACTTCCACTTCTGTGCGGGGGTCAGTCGAGACACCATCGGGCGCACGCCCATAATAACCCGACCCAATGACGAGGTTTAGTGTGAATGCGGTTCCGTCAGGCCTCCCGACTGTAGTAGTGAACTCGCGTGCGTATCCCACCTTGGGGATGTCGGCGCTGTCTGTGTCGTCGTTGGGATCGTCGAAGTAATATTCCACGAAGCCGCCTTCCGGACTACTCTTCGCCGCCTCGATGACCTGAGGCAGAATGAGCCATCCGGTAACCTCGTCTCGGACGGTCGCCACCAGAGGTAGCCACTCGAATCTGTCCGGAAACGCGCCGTGAAACAGGATGATGTTGCTGGTAAGATCCAGGACGTAGAGATACACGGGACCGTGTCTCCAGGGCCCGTTCGGATCGCGCGCGGCGATCCTGAGTTTCGCGATATCGGATGGACTGGTGGCATTCTCCTGGATTGCGATAAAGTACTCACCTGCTTCCGTGACGAAGGCCTTCAAGGTTTCGCGATCTACTACGTCCCTGGCAGTAACGGCCGGGTCGCCGTAATCGATTGCTTCATCGCTAATGGGAACCAAGTGAGACTCACTGAGATCGAACCCGGTGAGCAGCAGGATCGGGAGCCCTGAATCGCCCAACAAAAATACGGCGGCATGGCCGGAGGCACCTGGTATGCCAGGTCGCAGGCCTGGAATAGGGGTGGTCGCATCGAATGCGGCATCCGGTTCTTGAGATAATGTGTTAAAGACGGCGGCGCCAGCCTGGGCGGCGATAGCAGGATCGGGAGAAGATAGGTCGGCCAGAACGGTTGGGGAGACGCCCAGCGCAGAAAGGATCTCTGCATAAATCAAGGGGTTGAGTAGTCTGCCCGACAATGCCATGGACTTCGCGTGTTCGTACACCCTGCCGTCGGGCGTCAGTTGCACGAGGTAGGTGGAACCGGAACGATAAGAACTCCCCTCCTGCCTGACGAGACATTGAAAGTATAGTGCTCCTTCCAGAGTGCTTATCGGGGTCTTATATCGATCTCTCACGGCCAGCGCGAAGTCCCTCAGGGTAGCGCTGCCGTCTTCCACCTGCTGGGCAGTAACGCGCGGATCCTCAGGCGGCGTCACGCCAGCGGGGAGTGGACAATCTGCCAGGGCGGGAGGCGCATTGGAAAAGACGCCGGCCAACACGAGCAGTCCGACAACAGGAATCATGTATGTGAGTGATGTTCGGGTTTTCATCGCGATGGTCCTCCCTCTTGGAAAAATAAGCCCCTATAGTTGTGTACTCTTTCTGAGAAGCTCTTTTTAAAACTATGGAGCAATAAGAAACGTTTGTAACCGAAGTGCGGCAAAGAATAATAAAAAATACCCTGGTAAGCCAATAAGTTTTCTATCCATAAATTGAGGGGCTGGGGACGGCCCCTGTGCCGTCCCGGCTCCTGTCGTACAAAATACAGGTCAGAACTATGAATAGCTGTTTCAGGTTCTCATAAAAAAATGCCCCTGGATTTTCAGGGGCATTTTTCTTAGCTCGGTGCTACTTGAGGTAGAGCAGCCGTTGCGTCTGTACCCCACCGGGATAGCTCAGGCGTGCGATATAGACCCCCGTCGATAGCGAGACGCCCCGCTGATCGAGGACATCCCACCGAACCTGATAGGAGCCTGCGGCCTGGGATTGATCCACCAACGTGCGTACTGGCTGCCCCAGCACATTGTAGATTACCAGTTGCACCGGACCGGGACTGGACAGGTGGTAGGTAATCAGGGTGGCGCTGTTGAATGGGTTGGGAAAGTTGGGTGCCAGACCACTAACTTCCGGCACTGTCTCGGCTGATAACACGGGCTCGGTTGCGACCACTGGCTTGGCTGCGGTTAGTGGTTCGACGCGTACGACCTTCATGCCGCCGCCCAGGGTCAGTTCCAGGACCTGGCGTTGATTGCGATTGAGGGGAATGCTGTGCCACTGGCCAACGGTTTCGCCATCGGTGTTGCGGGCGCGGGCCTGATAGTAACCACTGACCCCGTCCGCGCTGGAGATGGTGAGGGACAAAGAGCCATTGGCATTTGTGACGGCGTTATAGGCGTAGTCGGCTGGTTGGCCGGCGATGGATCGAGCAAACGCGACGTTTAATCCCTCGACGGCGTCGCCTGAGACTGTAGCTTCTACTTCTGTACGGGGATCAGTCGAGCCAACATCATCACGCCCATAAAAACCCGACCCAATGATGAAGTGGAGTGGGACTACGCGTTCACCTAAAATGAGTTCACCTTTGAACTCGCGTGCGTATCCCACCTTGGGGATGTCGGCGCTGTCGGTGTCGTCGGAGGGATCGTCAAAGTAATACTCCACGAAGCCGCCTTCCGGGTTACTTTTTGCCGCTTCGATGACCTGTGGTAGTATGAGCTCTCCAGTAACGACGTCTCGGACAGTGGCTATCAGAGGCCGGAGCTCGAATCTGTCCGGAAACGCACCGTGAAACGTGATGATGTTGCTGGTAAGATCCAGGATGTAGAGGTACACGGAACCATGTCTCCAGGGCCCATTCGGATCCCGCATGGCGTTCCTGGCTTTATAGAAAGCGGCTGGATCGCCGGTCTTCTGGATTTCGATAAACCGCTCCCCCGCTTGCGTGACGAAGGCCTTCAGGGTTTCGCGATCTACCACGTCCCTGGCGGTAATGGTCGGGTCGCCGTAATCGATGACTTCTTCAACTACGTGAGATTCGTTGAGATCGAATCCCGCGAGCAGCACGATCGGGGTCTGGAAACTGGGCGATATAATTGCGGTGGCATAGCCGGAAGCCCCTGGGATATCGGGCACATTGAACGGGCCGCCATCCCCGGCTACCGCGGCAGCGAAAGCGGCCAGGGCCGCAGCACGGTCGGTGAGGTCGGCTGGGTTGATTCCCAATGCTTGAAGGATCGCGCCATATATTAAGGGGTTGAGTAGCCGGCCCGACAAGGACATGTTCTTTGCGTGAGCGGATAGCCTGCCGTCGGGCGTCAGTTGCACGATGTAGGTGGAACCGGAACGGTACGGCCCCCCCTCCTGCCTGAAGAGACATCCCAGGTGCAACAGCCTATGCAAACTCGCCGATATTTGGCTAAGCTCCGGATGATTTTTCAGGGCCAGCGCGAAGTCCCTCAGGGTAGCACTGCCGTCTTCCACCTGTTGTGCCGTCACACTCGGTTCCGCAGGAGGCGTCACGCCGGGAGGGAGTTCACATTCTGCCAGGGCGGGGGGCGCATTGGAAAAGACGCCAGCCAGCACGATCAGTCCGACAACGGGAATTTTGTATGTGAATAATGTTCGAGTTTTCATCAGGATAGTCCTCCCTCTTGGAAAAATAAGCCCCTATAGCTGTGTCCTCTTTCTGAGAAGCTCTTTTTAAAACTATGGAGCAATAAGAAACGTTTGTAATCGAAACGCAGGAAGAATAAGGAAAAATACCCTGGTCAGCAAATGAATTTTCTATGCATAAATTGAGGGGCACAGGCAGGCCATGTTTAAGCATGTGATGATGGCAATTTGGTATTGAAGTTGGGCAGAGATCTCCTGACTTTACATTGTGTCAGAAAAGGATTTTTCATATATTTATGAAAAGAGCAAAATGGGAGTGCGTGAAACAATATTGGACGAATTGAAACCTGTTTATCCCGTCGCCGGAGAAAATTAGATGGCAGCAATTATTTTCGATACCCACGCCTTCGTAAAAGAACTGACCCAGGCGGGTATGCCGGAAGAACAGGCGGAGGTGCTGGCGCGTTCACAGGCGGCACTGATTGACGAAAAATTGGCGACGAAGCAGGATTTGAAAGAATTGGAGTTGCGTCTGAAGCACGACTTGACCCTGCGTCTGGGTTCCATGATGGTGGTCGCTATTGGCGTGGTCGCTGCTCTGGTAAAGCTATTGTGAGGACAAGCACGGGCGACCACAGGGGGTCGCCTCTACAAACCTCAATATTACCGTAGGGGACGGCCCCTGTGCCGTCCCGGCTCTTGTCGTACAAAATACAGGTTAGAACTATGAATAGCTGTTTCAGATTTCTCAAAAAAAAATGCCCTTGGATTTTCAGGGGCATTTTTCTTAGTTATGAGAAAATTGAGTAGAATGGACAGATAAACGCGTCTTACCCAACCGTTCGACGCGCTACTTGAGGTAGAGCAGCCGTTGCGTCTGCACTCCGCCGGGATAGCTCAGGCGTGCGATATAGATCCCCGTTGACAACGAGACGCCCCGCTGGTCGAGGACATCCCACCGAATCTGGTAGGAGCCTGCGGCCTGGGAACGATCCACCAGCGTGCGTACCGGCTGACCCAGCACATTGTAGATTACCAGCTGCACTGGACCGGGACTGGACAGGTGGTAGGTTATCAGAGTGGCGCTGTTGAATGGGTTGGGAAAGTTGGGTGCCAGTCCACTAACTTCTGGTACTGTCTCGGATACTGCCACGGGCTTGGACGCGGTTAGTGGTTCGACGCGTACGACCTTCATACCGCCGCCCAGGGTCAGTTCCAGGACCTGGCGTTGATTGCGATTGAGAGGAATGCTGTGCCACTGGCCAACGATCTCGCCATCGGCGTTGCGGGCACGGGCTATATAGTAACCACTGACCCCGTCTGCGCTGGAGATGGTGAGGGATAAATAGCCAGCAGCATCTGTGACAGCGCTATAGGCGTAGTCGGGCTGTTGGCCTGCGATGGATCGAGAAAATTCGACGGTCAACCCCCCGACGGCGTCGCCTATGACTGTGGCTTCTACTTCCGTATAGGAACCGTCCGGGACAACGGGTGCGCGCCCATAGAAACCCGATCCGACGATGAGGTCTATTGGGATTACGCGTCCGCCTGTCTCGAATTCACCTTTGAACTCGCGGGCGTATCCCACCTTGGGGATGTCGGCGCTGTCAGTGTCGTCAGCGGGATCGTCGAAGTAATATTCCACGAAGCCGCCTTCCGGGTTATTTTTTGCGGCTTCGATGACCTGAGGCAGAATGAGCTCTCCGGTAACGACGTCCCGGATAGTCGCCACCAGAGGCCGCAGTTCGTATCTATCCGGAAACGCGCCGTGAAATAAGATGATGTTGCTGGTAAGATCCAGGACGTAGAGGTACACAGAATCGTGTCGCCAGGGTCCGTTCTCATCCCGCAAGGCGATCCTGACTTTCGAGGAAGCGGCTATATCGCCGCTCTTCTGGTGTGCGAGAATGAACTCCCCCGCTTGCGTGACGAAGGCCTTCAGGGTTTCTCGATCTACCACGTCCCTGGCAGTAATGGTGGGGTCGCCGTAATCGATGTCTTCTTCAGCTACATGAGATAAGTTGAGATCGAATCCGGCGAGCATCACGATCGGGAGCCCGAAATTGGCCGACAAATATACGGCGGCATGGCCGGAGGCGCCCGGTATGCCAGGTCGAAAGCCTGGAATAGGGGTGGTCGCATCGAATGGGGCATCCGGTGCTTGCATCAATGTGTTCATGACGGCGGCGAAAGCCTGGGCGGCAGTAGCAGGATCGGGAGAAGCCAGGTCGGCCAGATCAGTTAAGGATACTCCCAGCGCAGCAAGGATCTCTGCATAAATCAAGGGGTTGAGCAGCCTGCCCGACAATGACATGTCCTTTGCGTGAACGAATACCCTGCCGTCGGGCGTTAGTTGCACGAGGTAGGTGGAACCGGAACGGTAAGGCCCTCCCTCTTGCCTGACGAGACATCCAAGGTACAACACCTTCTCCACACTCGCTTCTGATTGGCCAATCTCCAGATTTAGTTCTCTCACGGCCAGCGCGAAGTCCATCAGGCTGGCACTGCCGTCTTCCACCTGTTGCGCCGTCACACTCGGGTCCGGAGGAGGCGTCACGCCGGGAGGGAGTTCACATTCCGCCAGGGCGGGAGGCGTATTGGAAAAGACGCCAGCCAGCACGAGCAGTCCGACAATGGGAATAGTGAGTAATGTTCGAGTTTTCATCACGATGGTCCTCCCTCTTGGAAAAATAAGCCCCTATAGCTGTGTCCTCTTTCTGAGAAGCTCTTTTTAAAACTATGGAGCAATAAGAAACGTTTGTAATCGAAACGCAGGAAGAATAAGGAAAAATACCCTGGTCAACAAATGAATTTTCTATGCATAAATCCCATTGCTTTTAATATTGGCGAAACACTTATGAAATCTGCTGGAAATATACTAAGCGTAAGTTTTGAACATTATTTCGGTGCTGTTTCAGGGTAAGCGGGCGACCACAGGGGGTCGCCCCTACAAATCACAATATTACCGTAGGGGACGGCCCCTGTGCCGTCCCGGCTCTTGTCGTACAAAATACAGGTCAAAACTATGAACGAAGGAAGCCGCGAATACGTGCTGAATGCCGCGTCAGAACACGGGGTCAAATTTGTCAGGCTCTGGTTTACGGATATTTTGGGTTTTCTAAAGAGTGTCGCCATTCCCGTTGAGCAACTCGATGGCGCTTTGACAGAGGGGATCGGTTTTGATGGGTCGTCTGTAGAGGGTTTTGCGCGTATTGACGAGAGCGATATGATCGCGATGCCAGATCCCAATACTTTTCAGGTGTTGCCTTTTCGCCCGCAAGAAGGCGGTACGGTTGCGCGTATGTTTTGCGATATTCTCCAGCCGGGGGGAAACCCATATCAGGGAGACCCGCGCTGGGTGCTGAAAAAGAATTTGAGACGCGCGGGCGATATGGGTTTTGCGTTTTACGTGAGTCCAGAGATGGAGTTTTTCTATTTTGAAAAACCCGAGGTTCCGCTCATAGGTTTGGATGAAGGTGGGTATTTTGATCAGACGTCTCTGGATGTGGCGAGTGATTTGCGCCGGGATACGGTGTTGACGCTGGAGAAGATGGGGATTGAGGTGGCGTCCAGCCATCACGAGGATGCGCCGAGCCAGCACGAGATCGATTTGCTTTATACCGATGCGCTGACGATGGCGGATAATGCGATGACATACCGTTTGGTGGTGAAGGAGATTGCCGTGAAACACGGCGTTTGGGCGACGTTTATGCCCAAACCTCTTTTTGGCGTCAATGGCAATGGTATGCACACGAATATGTCGCTGTTTAAGGGTGAGGATAACGCGTTTTACGATGCTGAAGATGAATACCATCTGTCGGATACGGCGCGGTATTTTATCGCGGGCTTGCTCAAACATGCGTGTGAGATAACGCTGGTGACCAATCAGTGGGTCAATTCGTATAAGCGGTTGGTGCCGGGTTATGAAGCGCCTTTGTACACGACGTGGTCGGTGGTCAATCGTTCGGATCTGGTGCGCGTGCCGGCCTATTCTCTGGATAAGGAGAGTACTACGCGTATCGAATACCGGTCACCCGATCCGGCCTGCAATCCCTATCTGGCATTTGCAATTATGCTATCTGCGGGGTTGGAGGGCGTTGAAAAGCGCTATGAAGTGCCGCCGCCTATGGAAAAAAATGTGGCTGAGATGTCCAGTGCCGAACGGGAGCGTGCGGGGATTAAAACCCTGCCTCTGGATCTGTCGCAGGCTATTGATCTGGCCGAGGGTAGCGATTTGCTTCGCAATGCCCTGGGCGATCACATTTTTGAGAAGTTTATTGCGAATAAGAAGATCGAATGGGCCAATTACAGGGCGCAGGTGACGGGTTATGAATTGGATCAACATCTCAAGATTTTGTGAGGTATAGGGATGGGAAAAAAACGCCGACCATGTCCCCGCGGATTATACGACGGGTGCCCGATTCCGCGGGAGTTGTGTAGCGAAGATTACGCGCGTACAGGTGAGTGGCATTGTCTGAAGTTTTTGCGCGAGTTTGAGTGGTTTGTGTTTGGGACTTCCGGAGAAGATGCTGCGCCACAATCGCTTGCCAGATCTGAGGAGGAGATAGTGTCGCTGGAGGATTTGATGCGGGTACTGAAGGGGATGGATGATGCGTGAGGGTTCAGATCGTTTTTTAAAGGCGTGTCGTCGCGAGTGTGTAGATGCGACGCCTGTTTGGTTTATGCGTCAGGCCGGGCGGTATATGAAGGCTTATTGGACGTATCGCGATCACTACAGTTTTCTCGATATGGTGAAGACACCCGAGATCTCTACGGCGATTACGATGCAACCTGTGAATGCATATCCTGTGGATGCTGCGATTATTTTTCAGGATTTGCTGCCGATTCTCGAGTCGATGGGTTTGGATCTGGATTATGTAAAGGGCGAGGGTCCGGTTATTCACAATCCAATTCGCACGGTGGCAGATATCGATGCGTTGACTGTGAGACCCGCCGAAGAGGCTATGCCTTATGCGGGTGATGCCATTCGGATGGCTGTCGCAGAACTCAATGGTCGCGTTCCGTTGATCGGTTTTGCAGGTGCGCCTTTTACGCTGGTTTGTTATGCGATGGAGGGTGGTTCGTCGCGCAATTACGAGATTGCCAAGGGGTTGATGTACGGCGAGCCAGGGCAATGGCATCGTTTGATGGATATGATGGCGACGGCGATTGGGGATTATCTCATCGCGCAGGCCCGGGCGGGTGCCGGGGTGTTGCAGGTGTTTGATAGCTGGGTCGGGGCGTTGAGTCCGGCTGATTATCGCGAGTACGTGTTGCCGCATTCGCAGAAGGCGATTGCGATTGCGAAAGAAGAGGTGGATGTGCCGCTTATTCATTTTGGTACGGGTACGGCGGGTATTCTCGAGTTGTTGAAAGAGGCGGGGGGCGATGTTATTGGCGTTGATTGGCGCATTGATATAGATGTGGCGTGGCGTCGTTTGGGCGATGATGTGGGTGTGCAGGGCAATCTGGATCCCGTTGTGTTGTTCGCGCCTTTTGAGGAGATAACGCGGCAGACGAGGCGGATATTGGATTCGGTGAGGGGAAAGCCGGGGCATATTTTTAATTTGGGGCATGGGATTTTACAGCGCACACCTGTGGAGAATGTGCGGAGATTGGTTGATTTTGTGCATGAATATACGGCGCGATGAGAAAATAATTGGCGTGCTTTTAATGGCTTATGGCAGCCCCGATTCGCTGGACGATATGGCGGCTTATTTGAGCGATATTCGGGGTGGGAGGCCGATGTCGCCAGAATTTGTTGCGGAATTTCGCAGTCGCTACGCGCAGATCGGTGGCAAGTCGCCGCTGAATGACCGCACGTTTGAGCAGGCAGGGCATGTTGAGGCGGTGTTGAAGAAGCGCGGGCGAAATGTGCAGGCATATACGGGGATGCGTCACTGGAAGCCGCGGATTGTGGAGGCGGTGGCGAAGATGCAGGCGGATGGTGTTGAAAAGGCCGTGGGCATTGTGATGGCACCGCATTATTCGCGGATGAGTATCTGGCTCTATCAGCAGAAGGTTGAAGATGCATTAAAAGAGGTGGGGAGTGATATTGAGTTTGTCTATGTCAATTCGTGGTGCGATCAGCCCCGGTTGATCGAGGCGCAGGCGGCAAAGGTACGGGCGGGGTTGGAGAAGTTTCCAGAGGATGTGAGGCGGAAGGCAAAGGTGGTTTTTTCGGCGCATAGTTTGCCGGCCCGGTTGCTGAAGATGGGCGATCCCTATGACGATGAATTAAAGCGCAATGCACAGGCGATTGTGGATCGATTGGGTCCAGTGGATTGGATGTTTTCATATCAGAGTGCCGCACATACGGGCGAACCGTGGTTGGGTCCGCAGATTGAGGATGTGATTCCGGCACTGGCTTCTGGCAATTATCGCGATGTTCTGGTTGCGCCTATTGGTTTTGTGTGCGATCACGTTGAGGTGCTTTACGATATCGATATCGGTTGCCAGGAGATTGCACAAAGATGCGGGATTCGCCTGGAACGCACAGAGATGATGAATAGCGATCCCGTGTTTATCGAGGCGGTTGCCGATGCGGTGGAAGAGGCGATCCGCAGAAAAAAACGCGAATAATTTGAGCGTTTTTCGCAGATGGACGCAGATGTGTAGGGGCGACCCTCTGTGGTCGCCCGCTGGAGGAGATCGGGACGGCACAGGGGCCGTCCCCTACGGTGATATTTTAATCCGTTTTGTAGGGGCGACCCCCTGTGGTCGCCCGCCGGTAGCGATATGCATATAACTATTATTGGCGGTGGCATAGCGGGTCTTGCGACCGCTTTTTATTTGGAAGAAAGAGCGAGAGAACAAGGGCGCGATGTCCAGTATGTGTTGCTGGAGCGCAGTGACCGGTGGGGGGGAATGATTGCGACGGAGTCCGTGGATGGTTTTTTGATTGAGGGCGGTCCGGATTTGCTGCTGACGCAAAAGCCCGCGGGTATTCAGTTGTGTAGGGATCTGGGGTTGGCAGATCGGCTGATTTCGACGAATAATGATCGGCAGCGGACGTTTTTGGTGCGGGATGGGAAGTTGGTGGCTTTTCCGGAGGATTTTTCACTGGTGCCTTCGAGGTTCTGGCCTCTTGTGAGGTCGCCACTGTTTTCGTTTTCTGGGAAGGTGAGGATGGGGCTGGAGGTGTTTGTTCCGCGGCGGCGGGACGAGGACGATGAGAGTCTGGCGAGTTTTATTCGGCGGCGTTTGGGCAGGGAGGCTGTGAATATTGGCGGGGCGATGCTGGCGGGTATCCACAGTGCGGATGCAGAGCGTTTGAGTATGCGGTGTGCGTTTCCGATGTATGTGGCGATGGAGCAGCGCTATGGGAGTTTGATTAAGGGGGTGCGGGCGATGAGGAAGACGCGCGCATCTACGGGAACTGCGATGTTTCAGACGCTGATTGGGGGAATGGGTGAGTTGGTCGATGCTCTGGTCGCGGGTTTGGATGGGGATGTGCGCCGGGGTGTTGCGGTTGGGTCTGTTAGAAAGGTGGGTGGGGGATTTGAGGTGGTTGCAGGGGAGGAGGTGATCGAGACAGATGCCGTGGTGATGGCGACGCCGGCTTATGTGTCTGCTGATCTGGTGGCTGATTTTGCGCCGGATTTGAGTCTTTTGTTGGGCGGTATTCGCTATGTTTCAACGGCGACGGTTTCGCTGGCGTATCGGAAGAGAGATGTTGAGGGACAACACGATTTTGAGGGGTTTGGTTTTTTGTCGCCAAAACACGAGGGGCGCCGGATTACGGCGTGTACATGGGTTTCGACAAAGCTGAATTTTCGCGCGCCGGACGATGGGGTTCTGGTGCGTACATTTGTGGGGGGGACAGGACAGGAAGATCTGGTGGATCTGGATGATGAGGCGCTGATTGCACTGTCGCGCGAGGAATTGGAGGATTTGATGGGGGTGACGGCTGATCCTCTGTTTGCACGCGTTTTTCGCTGGAGAAGAGGGCGCCCCCAGTTCGATGTGGGGCATCTGGAGCGCGTGGCCGAAATGGAGCGTCTCGCCGCGCAGGTGGGCGGGTTGTTTTTGACGGGGAGTGCGTATCGCGGGTCGGCGATTCCCGATTGTATTGTGCAGGCGGTGGATACCGTGGATCGGATTTTTGGGGAAGTGAGAAGTGAGAAGTGAGGACCATCGTCATCGCGGCATGCTTAAAGCCGCGATCCAGTGTTTTTTCATTGTTGATGAATTTATGTTCGTTACAACCCATAAACATCTCAAGACCATTATCATGGTTGCCACCCGATCCCTGGATGACAAGGGGTGGGTTCTTCTCGGTGGCTCTGTTTTGCGCCTGTTGCGCGTGGTGTTCCTGCTTTCTCTGTGGCGGATGTTGTTGCCCGAGACTGGGGAGGTTTCTGGTATGACGCGCAATGCCGTGCTTACTTATACTCTGATTGCCGAGGTTTTTGCCGGGCAGATTTCTGTGCGTACAGGTCTGGATGGGGCGCTCTGGCGCGGGGATATTGCCAATCGCTTTTTGCGCCCAGTGGGTATTTACGGTCAGTTTATTGCGGAGATGTTTGGTTCGGGTTTGCCCAATCTCATTTTGTTTTCTGTGCCGCTTTTTTGTCTGGCGCCCCTTCTGGGGGTCGATCCATTGCCGGAGAGCGCGTTTGCCGGTGTTTTGTTTTTGTGCAGTTTGATTTTGGGTATTGCCATCGGCGCGGCGTTTGATTTCATTTTTGCGAGTTTTATGGTTTTGCTGGAGCAACATGTCTATGCTTTGACGCAGATTCGAGATGCAGTTAGTGTTTTGTTGTCGGGCGCAATTATTCCTCTTGCGCTGATGCCATGGGGGATTGGGGATGTTCTGACTTTTTTGCCTTTTGCTTCGCTGGCTTCCGCGCCGCTGCGCATTTATACCGGTACGGGGGATCCCGTTTTTCTCATGGGCCTTCAAGCTTTCTGGGCTGTTGTGCTCTGGCCCGTCGCGCATTGGCTCTGGAATGCCAATCGCGAACGTCTGGTTTCGCATGGGGGGTGAATATCCTGAAGACTTTGAGAACACTTATCGCCCGCTGGCAGGTGCAGGCTTATCTGGATTTTATGTGGATGACGCGGGATTTTCGATTTTTTTTCATTAATATCGTCTCTGATATTATTCTCAATCTCGCGGGTGTTACAGCGGTTTTTCTGCTGGCGGAGCGGTTTGAAGGTATTGGCCTGTGGTCGCGCGATCAGATTGTTTTTATGCTGGGTTATGCCGCGCTTGTTCGCGGGTTTTTAGATATGGGGTTTAGCTATAATGTTCTGCATATCAGCCGCCGCATTGGGCGCGGTCAGATGGATCATACGCTGGTGCAACCCCAGCCGGTGTGGATGGGGTTGTTGACCGAGGGTTTTATGCCGTTTTCCGGGTCGTGGTCTTTGTTCACGGGGATTGGTATCTGGACATGGGCTATTTTTCAGCTCGATGCGGTGTTTCCTCTGTACTGGTGGTTTATGTTTTTTTGCAATCTCGCGTCTTCCTGCGCGATTGTGCTGGCTTTTTCTTTTGCGTGGGGGAGTCTGGCGTTTTGGGCACCGGTTGCTGCGGAGGAAATTAGCAGCCGCGCGGTCAATTTTATGTTTCAGCTCAAGTCTTTTCCTCTGGATGGGCTGAGCAGCTATGTGCTTGTCAGTATGCTTACTGTTTTGCCCGTGGGCTTTGTCGCGTGGTATCCCTGCCGCCAGTTGCTGGGTATTGCGCCACCGAGCCTGTGGCATACGCCGCTTGTGGCGGTGGTTTTGTCCCTCATGGCATGGATTTTATTTAAAAAAGGAATGCAGCACTATGAACAGACCGGATCACAGCGCTACCTCGGATTTGGACATCGCGGTTGAGCTTACCGAGGTCGATAAGATTTTTTACCAGCGCCAGCGGTCGGAGAAGGTTCGGGATGTTTTTAAGAATTTGTTTCGGCCCAATGTCCGGGAGATTCGCGCGTTGCAGAAGGTGAATCTCGAGATTCGCCGCGGCGAGATTGTGGCGTATGCGGGTCCGAATGGCGCGGGAAAATCCACGACTGTTAAGCTGCTTTCCAGTGTTCTTGCACCTACTTCTGGGACGGTTCGCTGTCTGGGTATGGATCCTCTGAAGGATCGCGTTCGTTATGTGAAGCGCATTGGCGTGGTTTTTGGTCAGCGGACAGAACTTTGGTGGGATCAGCCCGTTGCGGCGAGTTTTGAGTGGAAGCGGGTGGTCTGGAATATTTCCCGGGATCGGTATAACGCTATGCTCGATTTTGTTAAGGAGCTTCTCGGGATTGACGAGTTTTTCAATAGTCTCGCGCGTCAGCTCAGTTTGGGGCAAAAGATGCGGGTGGATCTGGCGCTTATGCTTATGCACGAGCCTGAGATTCTCTTTTTAGACGAGCCTACCATTGGGGTTGATGTGCTTGCCAAACGCAATATGCTGGAGTTTATCAAGAGTCTCAATCGGGAAAAGGGCGTTACGGTTATGATCACGAGCCACGATATGGATGAACTGGAGCAGCTCGCGGGGCGCATTGTGATGATCGATAAGGGCAATATCGCGTTTGATGGGGATTTTCGAGAATTGCGCGGTCAATTTGGCGACCGCAGGCATCTTATTATTGAGACTGCCGATACGTCTCCACCGCAACTTTCAGGCGTTCAGTTTGTCGAGAGCGAGGGCAATCGCCATCACTTTACGTTTGATGCGGCGCAAATATCGATACCCACATTGCTCGATGAAGCGGCAGAGCAAACGACTATTCGCGATGTGGAAACACACCGCGCGCCGATTGATGATGTGATCGCGGATATGTATGAGTATTGGGATGGGGAAGGGAGGAGGGGTTAATTGACGGATTTGACGATTTCTATCTTGACTCTGGCAACGCCTTCAGCGACCATGTCGAGTTTTTTGGCTGCACCGAGGGAGAGGTCGAGAATGCGACCTTTGACAAAAGGCCCGCGGTCGTTCACTGGAATAATAATGGATTTGCCATTTTTCAGGTGGGTAACGCGAATCACTGTGCCGAGGGGCAATTCGCGGTGTGCGGCGGATAGGCCGTTCATGTCGTAGATTTCACCGCTGGCTGTTGGCCGTCCGTGAAATTTGTGTGCGTAGTAGGACGCATAGCCAATCTGGTAGGATATGGGTTTGCCGCGATAGCGAGGATGTGAGGCACATCCCATGATAGAGATGCAGAGGAGGATGCAGAACAGATGGGAGATTTTAATGCGCCGCAGGTGGTTGCATGCTGCCGACGAGGTCGGATATGCGGTCGATTTCATGTGTTTTGCAATAGTCTGCAATGCCATCGAGTATCTCCAGGGCTGCAAGAGGGCGAACAAAGGTCGTGGTTCCGATCTGTATGGCGGATGCGCCAATGATGAGAAATTCAATGGCGTCGCGCGCTGTGGCTATGCCGCCCATGCCGATGACGGGGACAGAGACCCGTTCGACGACTTTCCAGAGCAGGGCGAGGGCGACGGGTTTGATCGCGGGTCCAGATAATCCGCCTGTGATATTTCCCAGGATGGGGCGGCGCGTGTCTATGTCGATTGCCATGCCCAGCAGGGTGTTGATGAGGGCGATGCCGTCTGCTCCGCCTTCTTCGACTGCGCTGGCTATGGCGGCTATGTCTGTTACGTTTGGGGTGAGTTTGACGATGATGGGCAATTGCGATACGGCTTTGACGGCTCGGGTTACGTTGTGGGCGGCGCGCTCGGAACAGCCAAAGAGCATGCCGCCGTCTTTCATGTTGGGCGATGAGATGTTGAGTTCGAGGGCGTCTATGCCTTCGAGGTCGTTGAATCGGGCGGCCATGTCGGCAAATTCCCGGTCCGATGTTCCCGCTATGCTGACGATGCGTCCGGTGTTGAGCGCGGCGAGAGGTGGGACTTTTTCGGCGATGAATGCGTCGATGCCCGGGTTGGTGAGTCCAATGGCGTTTAGCATGCCGGATGGGGTTTCGGCTGTGCGCGGCGGTGGGTTGCCCGCCCGGGGGTGATAGGTGATGGTTTTTGTGACGATGCCGCCGATTTTGCTCAGGTCAAAGAGGGACGCGTATTCGGCGCCGTGTCCAAAAGTGCCCGATGCCATGATGACGGGGTTTTTGAGCGTGAGCCTTTTGGCGATTTTTGTCGAGAGGTCTAATTGAGAGTTGGACATTTGACAGTGATTGGGATATTTGTTTTGCAATGGCGCGGCGCTTAATATTATTTGGGGATTGTATCTGCGTCAAGGGAAATCATGAAAACCGGAGTTTTTTACTATGATTATTGATGCACACAATCACATTTATTATCACGGTCTCAATGCCGAGGGCGTGCTGAATGAGATGGATCAGTTCGGGTATGATGTGGCGTGGTTGCTTACGTGGTATTTGCCGCCGGGCGAGCATGTGGCGAGTAGCCATCGCGTGTTTAATCCGGTCAATGCACGGCCCGATGGGACGCATGCGGGGACGACGTTGAATGATCTTTCGCGGGCGTGTGAGAAATATCCCGATCGGTTTGTGGCGGGATATTGTCCCTGTCCGTCGGAGGGCGATGCCGCAGGGCTTTTTGAGGCGGCGTATTATTCACATGGCGTTCGGGTGTGCGGGGAGTGGAGCTATCGGATGTTGTTGAATGATCCGCGTGCGATTTTGTTGTTTCGCAAGGCGGGTGAGTTGGGTGCGCCAGTGGTTTTGCATATTGATACGCCGTTTTTGAATGGGGTGTATCAGGAGTATTGGTATGGGGGGGAGATTGGCGCGCTGGAACAGGCGTTGCAGGCGTGTCCAGATGCGACGTTTGTCGGTCACGCGCCCGGGTTCTGGCGGCATGTGAGTGGGGATGAGGCGACTGATGTGGAGGTATATCCTTCGAGTCCGATTGTGCCGGGGGGGCGCTTGTTTGATCTGTTTGCAGAATATACGAATCTCTGGGCGGATTTGTCGGCGGGTTCTGGTTTGAATGCGTTGCAGCGGATGGAGGATGGGGGGCGAGATTTTTTGATTGAATATCAGGATCGTTTGCTGTTTGGACGCGATGCTCCGGGGAATGCGTTGCAGGTACATCTGGAGGAGTTGGATTTGCCACAGGATGTCAGGGAGAAGATTTATTGCGAGAATGCACTGCGGCTGGTTCCTTTGGAGAGGTCATAATACAAGGGAGGCGTTATGAAGACACATGTATATACCAGTGGACAGGATGGGTATCACACGTATCGCATTCCGGCATTGCTGGTGACAAAGGCGGGGACTTTGCTGGCGTTTTGCGAGGGGCGGCGCACCGGGCGTGGGGATCACGGGGATCTCGATTTGCTGGTGAAGCGGTCGGAGGACGGTGGGGAGACGTGGTCCGAACAGTTGTTGATTTATGGCGAGCCTGGCGAGGTGACGATTGGCAATCCTTGTCCTGTGGTGGATGGTGATACGGGTGTGATCTGGTTGCCGTTTTGTCGGGAAAATGACGATGTGTTTATTACGCATAGTGGGGATGATGGGAAGACGTGGGCAGATCCCACGGAGATTACTGCTGTTGTGAAGAAGCCTTCGTGGAATTGGTATGCGACGGGTCCGGGTGTTGGTATTCAATTGCAACGGGGGGAGCACAGGGGGCGGCTGGTGATTCCGTGCGACCATCGCGAGGATGAGATTTATGGAAATGGTTCACATGCGATTTACAGCGATGACCACGGGGCAACGTGGCAGATGAGCGCGTTGATTACGCCGGGTGCGAATGAATGTCAGGTTGTGGAATTGGCGGATGGGTTGTTGAAGATGAATATTCGGATGCAGACGTATAGTGAGGGGGTGAGGGGGATTTCGGTGAGTGGGGATGGGGGGCACAATTGGTCAGGGGTTGTACACGATGAGAATTTGCCGTGTCCGAAATGTCAGGCGAGTTTGATAGGCGAAGGCGACCGGTTGTTTTTTTCAAATCCGGTATCGCTCACGCCGATAGAAAGTCCCAAAGCTGGAGAACGGTTTTATCCGGGTAAGGGAAGAGGGGTGCGCGAGAATATGACTGTGCGTTTGAGCGAGGATGGCGGGGAGTCGTGGGTCCGAGAAAAGCTGTTGCACGAGGGTCCAGCAGCGTATTCCTGTCTGGCTCTGTTACCCGAGGGCGATGTTGGGTGTTTGTATGAGGCGGGCGAAGAACATTCGTATCAGTATCTGGTTTTTGAGCGGTTCAGGATATGATACACTCGAGGGGGTTCAATGTGACCAGATTAATCTCTCAAATTGGCAGTGAGCGCGCGACTTCTGGTGCGGGGAATAAGGTTGTTACGTTCGAGGGTAGAACGCATGTGGTCTGGCAGGATGTTACAGGTGAGGGCTATTTCAACAGGGTTTGTACTTTTGATTGCGATACTGGGGAATGGTCAGAACCGTTGACTTTTAACAGGGGGCGCGATAATCACGCGCGTCCGGTTATGACCATTGACCACCAGGGCTATTTGCAGGCTATTATGAGTGGTCACAATTCGCCGGTGACGTATCGGCGGTCGGTACGGCCCAATGATGCGAGTGAATGGACAGAGGGAGAGCCGGCTGGGTCGGGGACCTATCCGGTTGTTGTGTGCGGTTTGGACGATACGCTTTATTTGACTATGCGGTCACCCAATCGCTGGGATGGTGTGGATTTTTATTCTAAGAGCAGAGATGGGATCTGGGAAGCGCGCGGGAAATTGGTTAAGCGGCGTGAGGATTATACGGGTTATGGCGCTTTTCAGACGGGTATGGCTGTCGGTGCAGATGGCGTTCTTCATCTTGTGATAGATTTTTACGAGGGTACAGGTATCCGCGATCAGCGCGGGCTGCATCAGGCTGTGTGTTATATGTGTAGCCGGGATGGTGGCGAGACGTGGGAGAGGGCCGATGGTGCGCGCATTGAGTTGCCAGCGCGGCCGGAGCAGCTCGATGTTCTTGCGCGTTCTGAGGAGGATGAGCGCCACGAACCTATGCCCCGCCCCGAGGTTCTCGCACAGGGTTGTATTGTGGTTTCTTCTGAGGGTCCACATATTCTCTATGTTTCACATTTGGATGAGCCGGGTGAGATTGTTCACGCCTGGTTTGATGCAGAGGGTGTGTGGCAGCGAGAGTCCGTCGATGCGGGTTTTCCAGATCACCGGCCGACGGGATGCCGGGGTGCGTTTAGTATGGATGAAGCGGGTACGCTTTATGCTCTGCTGGAGTTTCAGCCTCTTGGGAGGGGCTGGAATGATGGCAAGCCCACGCGTGGATTAAACTGGGAGACAGAGGATAAGCGTCTGGTCTGGTTGACTTTGAACGAGGGAGATGGGGATTGGAATACGCAGCTCGCTTTGCCCCGGGATGCGATTTTTAACGAGGCGAATCTGGAACGTCCTGCAGGTGCCAATACCATTCCCGCAGGGCAATTCCCACCTTTTGTTTTTTTTGATGGGGAGTCCCGTTATCCGGATAAAGAGACAGGCGAGGTGATCAATAATCGGGTGTTTTTTTGTGGTTCAAAATGAAAAAAGGGACACCCAATCGAGTGTCCCTTTTTGCGTAAAACGAACCGTTTAATACATTCCACCACCCGGAGGTGCAGGAGGTGCAGGTGGCTCGGGTTCGGGTATATCGGCCACCAGTGCTTCGGTCGTCAATAACAGACTGGCTATCGAAGCGGCGTTTTCGAGTGCAGACCGCGTGACTTTGGTCGGGTCGGGCACGCCGGCTTGAATCATGTCTTCGTAGTCGTCTGTATCGGCATTATAGCCCAGATTGCCTTCGCCAGCGGCGACCTTTTGCACGACCAGCGCGCCTTCAACACCGGCGTTATTGGCGATCTGGCGCAGTGGCTCTTCCAGTGCTCGGCACACGATATCTACGCCGGTTTGTTCGTCGCCTTCGACATTTTCACGCGTTTCGCCCAGGCCATCTGCAGCGCGGATCAGTGCGACGCCACCGCCGGGGACGATGCCTTCTTCAACTGCGGCGCGCGTCGCGTGAAGCGCGTCTTCAACGCGGGCCTTTTTTTCTTTCATTTCGGTCTCTGTGGCAGCGCCCACATTGATTACTGCTACACCGCCAGCCAGTTTGGCCAGGCGTTCTTGCAATTTTTCCTGGTCGTAATCAGATGTGGTTTCGTCGATCTGCCGGCGAATTTGTCCAACGCGCCCCTGGATATCGGCGCTATTACCGCCGCCTTCGACGATGGTTGTGTTGTCTTTGTCAATGGTTATGCGTTTGGCTTCACCGAGATCTGCGGTGGTGGCATTTTCCAGCTTAAAGCCCGCATCTTCGGACAATACGCGACCACCCGTCAAGATGGCGATGTCTTCCAGCATTGCCGTGCGGCGGTCGCCAAAGCCAGGTGCTTTTACTGCGGCGACTTTCAATGTGCCACGCACTTTGTTCACGACCAGTGTGGCGAGAGCTTCGCCTTCGATATCTTCGGCAATAATCATCAAGGGCTTGCCCGTCTGCGCAATTTTTTCCAGTACGGGAAGCAGGTCGCGCATTGCCGAGATTTTTTTGTCGTGAATTAAAATATAAGGCTCTTCCAGAATGGCTTCCATGTTGTCGGCATCGGTGACAAAATAAGGCGACACATATCCGCGGTCAAACTGCATGCCTTCGACCACGTCCAGCGTGGTCTCGATGCTGCGGGCTTCTTCGACGGTGATCACGCCGTCTTTGCCCACTTTTTCCATTGCATCGGCTATCAAATCGCCAATGGCTTTGTCGTTGTTGGCCGATGTAGAAGCGACCTGTGCGATGTCTGAACGCCCCGCCACTGGTTTGCTCATGTCATGTATCAGATTGACAGAGGCTGCCACGGCTTTGTCAATGCCGCGCTTGAGGTCCATGGGGTTGGCACCGGCTGTTACATTGCGCAAGCCCTGGTGGAAGATCGACTGTGCGAGTACGGTTGCCGTGGTTGTGCCATCGCCAGCTACGTCAGAGGTCTTGGAAGCAACTTCTTTGACCATCTGAGCACCCATATTTTCATAAGGGTCTTCCAGTTCGACTTCTTTGGCTACCGTGACACCGTCTTTGGTGACGGTGGGTGAACCAAATTTTTTGTCCAGTACAACATTGCGGCCCTTGGGTCCCAGTGTCACTTTTACGGTGTCGGACAACTGATCCACACCCCGTTTGAGGGCTTCGCGAGCTGCAACATCAAATTCGAGTTGCTTGGCCATTATATCCTCCTGATTAAAACTCGTACCGTTAATGATTGGTATTAATCAATGATCGCTAAAATATCGCCTTCGGGCATGATCAGATAGTCTTCATCGTCCAGACGGACTTCTGTGCCCGAATACTTGCCGTAGAGTACTGTGTCGCCGGCTGCGACCGACAGTGCAATCCGGTTACCCGAATCGTCGGGCTTGCCATCGCCTACAGCCACAATTTCGCCCCGCTGGGGTTTTTCTTTGGCTGTGTCGGGAATGATGATGCCGCCCTTGACCTGCTCGTCTTCTTCAACAGGTTTGACCAGCACGCGATCCCCGAGGGGTTTCACCTTCGCCATTGTTATAGCCTCCTTCTGCGAGGTGGAGTGAAAAGATACGGATGATGTGTTTTAGCACTCTCACCTGCCGAGTGCTAATGGGGCGGAGAATATATCAAAGACCTTTCAGAAGCGCAAGAAAAAATAAAAAATAGGACAATCTCGATGGAGATTGTCCCATGAATTGGATCGCGGTTCAACATCATGCCGCGATGACGGGCGGGCACGGGGGCACCGCCCCTACAGTAATGTTGTGTTCAAACGCAGGAGACCGTAGGGGACGGCCCCTGTGCCCGCCCGGTTTCTCTATTTTGCATTGTAAAGGGCCTGAAAAGCGTTTATGTGATCGCGCAAGGTCTGCGCGTTTTTCGGGTCTGTAGTTTGTTTGCACTTCATTGCCGTGCGTATGATTTTGTGCAGGGCTATTAGCTTTTCGGTATAGGCTTTTGCTGCCGCGGCATCCCCTTCTGCCGGTTCTGTGATCCGTTGCGCCAGGAAATATTGTGCGACAATGTCGCGAATCTGATCGGCATGGTGCTCTTTGTTGACGACCCACCGCACGATCTGGTTGTTGTTCTTCTCGCTTTCTCCCGACAATCTGTTGATTTCATTCATCGATTTTTCAATGGTGGTCACATTTTCCAATAGCAGTACAAACCGACCCTCATCGCCATAGATCCCACACGGTATCTCGCAGTGCGCCCCGACCAGTGCGGGAAAAAGGAATACGCCCAGCAGTGAAATGGCAAAATGTCTCATTTGGATCTCCTTGTAAAAATGTGTAAGGTCAGCGGGCGACCACAGGGGGTCGCCCCTACGACAAATCGGATTAACAATATAACCCGACAATATAATATATATCCCCGCGAATTCAAAACCCCCACATTCGCAATGCCGCATCGGTTTTGATATCTACACCGTTCTCTCGGAGCGAATCGCGACTGTCCAATAGAAATCGTTTGACGGCTTCAATTCCCACGATAATACCCAAACCGGGTTCTACCATCTCGCGCTCTTCAACCGAGATTTGACTGAGCAAATCGGGCGATAATGTCGCACCTTCATTTAATCTATGGTGGGGTACCAGCAAGCGAAATGTTTCTGTTGTCGCTCCCCGACAAAGGCCCACGAGTTCAAAATTGGGCAAGCCATCTCGTACGGCAACCACAGGTCCGCCACTGTAGCCCGCACGGATGGGCGCATCGACAAAAAACCGATCGTCGTCTTCGTCTAAACTCACGGTGCCCGCAGTGAGGTGTATCTTATTTTTTGGATGACCTGCGATATAGACAAAATTGCCCCATTGCAGATCCGATGTCTTGCCCAGCCGCAGCAAAAAAGGCCATGGTTTTTTCATCAGATTGGGGATATTGAGTTTGAGCAAAGATAGGTCTGCTTCGGGATCAAGGCGCACGATTTTAGCAGAGATGCGTTCGCCATCGCGATTGACTACGTGCAATGAGGTGCTGATTTTAATGGAAATCCGTTCGAGCACATTTGTTTCGATGCCTCGGGCGTCCCGCATGAAATACCGAATGGTATCCGGTGCTGTTACCAGATGTGCATTTGTCAGTGCAACTGCCACATTGTATTGATTGGCCACGGCTTGTCGCGAAATCACAAGCGCGGTGCCTACTTTGGAATAAGAATCGACGGTTTCGCGGATGCCATTTCGCAATAGCCGATAGCCGGTTGGGCTGTTTTCATCTCTTAAAGGCAAATGGAGTAATAAGCCTCTGTCATTTCTCATATCATGTGTGTAAAATACGTTGGTATATTGAGGCGTCCACACGACTTTTACAGTGGAAGCAAATAGGGTTTCAAATCCCGCCTGCGCATCACCTCGCCCAACGGGTACGCGATAATCGTATTCCCCGTCGGGCGCCAGAACATATTGCGCGGCGCACCCTCCAAAGCACAAGAGAGCTATTGTGATTAGCCGGTAGAGGTTTTGCATTGCTTTTTCGCACCCTTTCCGTATATTTGCCTTGCGTCACTCACAGCAGTATAATGATTTCGCTCAAACACCGCCACCATATCTCCCGCCTGTTTATCTGCTATTGGTTCCTATAAAAAATATGTCTGTCTCTCGCGATCAGGTACTGAATTTTGTGCGCCAACAACACAGGCGTCCGCTCAAGATCAGGGAACTTGCTCGCGCGCTTCGCGTCTCCAATCGGGCTTATTCAGATTTTCGCCGCCTGATTCGCAGCATGGTGCGCGATGGTGACCTCGTAAAATTGCGCCGCAGCCGTTACGGCATTCCGTCTGATCACAATCTCGTCGTTGGTCGCATCAGTGTCCAGGCCAGTGGATATGGTCTGCTTGCGCCCGAAGATGGCGGCGCAGATATTTTTATTGGTGCGAGATACATGAGACGTGCGCGACACGGCGACCGCGCTGTGGCACGCCTCACGCGCAGGGCACAGGGCAGCGATCGCGCAGAGGGTGAGTTGGTTCGCATTGTGGAACGCGCCGAGCAAACAATGGTGGGTACGTATGACGGCGTTTCTCTCGTCACTTCCGACGATCCGCGTATCCGCGGACGCATTCATATCCCCGATGACCTGGCCTGTGGCGCTAAGGCGGGGCAAAAGGTGGTTGTGCGACTCAAATATTCCTCACCCAATGCCCATCCCGATGGGCGGATTGTCGAAGTTCTGGGCAATGCGGATGATGCGGGCATTGAGACCCTTATTCTGATCAAAAAACTCGGCCTTCCTCTCGTTTTCCCGCAACATGTTCTCGATGCTACCGAAGCGATTCCCGAAGGTATTCCCACAGAGGAAATTGACCGTCGCCTCGATTTGCGCGATTTGATTTGTTTTACGATTGATCCAGCCGATGCGCGCGATCACGACGATGCTGTGTCGCTTCAGGTTCTCGATGATCAGACCTATTGTCTGGGCATTCATATTGCCGATGTCAGCTACTATGTTCCCGAAGGCTCGCCCCTTGACCACGAAGCTCTCGCGCGCGGCAGTAGCGTGTATTTTCCCGATCGCGTTATTCCCATGTTGCCGGAGAGGCTTTCTGCAAATATCTGTTCTCTGCAGCCCGGTGAAGATCGTCTGGCGCTGAGTGTTCTGGCGCAGATTACCCCCGATGGCGAGCTGATTGACACCCAAATTGCAGAGACGGTTATACGCAGCCGCGCGAGCCTGTCTTATGAAGAGGTTCAGCGCGTGCTCGATTGCGATAGGGGCGCGACCAATCCCGCCGAATCGCATGCCGATGTTCTCATGCATATGGAAGCTCTGAGGAGTCGTCTGACAGAGAGACGCATGGCAAGGGGTACGATTGATTTTGAGATTCCCGAACCGCGTATTGTCCTCGACGATCAGGGTCATCCCATTCACATTGGTCCCCGCGCTCGTTTGAATAGCCACCGTCTCATTGAAGAATTTATGCTTCTGGCAAATGAAATCGTTGCGCGGCACATGGCCGATAGCGGCGTCCCGATTCTCTATCGCGTCCACGAACCGCCCGATGGTGAAAAACTCGCCGAATTTTGCGATCTGGCAAAATCACTGGGATATCGCCTTTCAAATCCCTCGCGGGCGGAAAATATCCAGGCGTTTCTCGCAAATTTCAAGGATGAGCCTGTTGGTTATATTTTGAGTAATCGCCTGTTGCGCTCAATGAAGAAAGCGGTGTACACACCCGACAATGTCGGTCATTTTGGATTGGCCTGCGATACTTATACGCATTTCACATCGCCCATTCGGCGCTATCCCGATTTGATTCTTCACCGCATCTTGCGCGATGCGATTAACGATGCGATCACGCCCGGACAGATGGCGCGCCGGGCACGCCGCTTGCCCGATATTGGGGATCTGGCGACGCAACGCGAGATCGCTGCGCAACAAGCCGAGTGGGATGCTATTCGGCTTATGCAGATTCTGTATTTGAAAGATAAGATGGGCGAGTGTTTTGATGCTGTTATCGTCGATGTGCGTTCTATCGGGTTTTTTGTTCAGCTCAATGATGTACTCATTGAGGGTCTGGTTCACGTAAAATATCTCTACGATGATTATTATATTTACCACGAGTTGCAAGGCGCGCTCATTGGTGAATCCACGGGGACGATTTTCCGACTTGGAGATTCGGTTCGGGTACAACTCGCCCAGCTCGACCAGCAACGCCTGCGGATAGATTTTCACCTGCTGAAACACATCCCACATCGCCGCAACAATCGCGCCAAACGCACGCGACATCGACGAAAATAACAAAATATATCGTGTGTGGTTTATGTTTACAACATATTGTTTTTTAAGAGATAGAACTACAATGATCATTTTCGATTTTTTAAAAAATTTGAACCTTTTTTATATTTAGACATTAGAACTATACATTCCGAAAAAGAAGTGGATAACACATTCCGACAGGAGGATATAACCATGTCAACATCCACACACCCTGAACCATCTCGAACCATATCTCTCTATGCTCTGGCTTGTGTCTTTACGCTGGTCCTCATGGCGTGCGCGGGCAGTCCGACCGAATCGGGTGAAGCAGGTGAATCAGGTACTCAGTATGGACTGGCAGATGAGGCTAAGGAGGCCCGAAGCGGAGTTGAGCTCGTCATGCGCTACGACAGTCAGCAAGAGATGTTCACGGGAACATTGACCAATACGACCAACGCGACTGTCTCCAATGTCCGTGTCGAAATCCACCTGTCAAACAGGGTTGAACTCGGTCCTACCTCCAGAATGAATATGACAGCAGGACAGACAAGCCCGGTCACACTTGAGGCCAGCGGACAGAATTTTAACTGGTGGAGCGTACACGTCGAAATCGGTTCATCGGAACATTGACCTATGTTTTTGCGAATTGCCTCAACCCTCCTTTTTCTTTTTGTTTTCGCGCTTCAAACTGCCTGGGGTGCCAATACGAAGGATCTCCTTGAAGCGGATCGATTGAGCAAGCACCTCAAGGCGAGGGGCGATCAGAAAGAACATATTGCCAATCACGTTTCTGCGCTTCGCGATATCGTGATTGAATATCAAACCGAACGCGCTCGCCGAACCAATGAAGCCCTTTTGTGGCAGGGCTATATTCCCAAACTCAAAGATCTGAAAAGTCTGCGACAAAGTGCTAATGACAGTGCGAGTGCTGTGTTTGATGCGCTCAAAACTGCGCTCGATAGCAAGCAAATCGAACGCCTGGATAAGCTCATTGAAAAAGGCGATGTTTTTGCTATCCCCATTGCGGAACATCCCTATTATCACGTTCAGAACTCTCCACTTTTTCCCGAATTTTCGGGAAAAAAAGAGGTGTATAAACTCACTCTGCCTTCAAAACCGGATCCAGATAATACCTGGACATATCCGCAATTGCTCAAGATATGGACTGTGCGCAGCTTTATTCCCTCGGTGCGTCCCATAGATAATTTGTCACAGGCACCGAGTATTGCCGATCATCCAGATTTGCAATTCCGAGAGTTGGGGGTTTCCGAACGCTATCGCGTCGTGCGTTCCCCGTTGCTTATCTCAGCGACGCTATACGTCCCGGATCTCGTGCGTTCAGAGTTTGACATGTTGCAAACCCACTACGGTCCCGACAGCATTTCTGCCCACACATGGGATGCGTATGCCAGCCAAAACCAACTCGATGACGATATTCAAATTCGCGTAAAATTCAATACCATTTACGACAAAGGGTATCTCGATCTGAGTCGCTGGACAATTTATCTCGAAGACAGCGAAGAGATCGGGTATGAACCCGACAATATTGAAGAGCGGGCATTTTATCCGCTCGAAGCACTCCAGGTTTCTGTACCGGGTAGAGAAATCGAAGTCACAGATGTATTTGGTACGTATATTTATCCCACTTATAGGCCCGGTGAAAAAGTGCGCTATTTTGCAGAGCCGCCCATGAATATTACTTATGTGGGCAATGAAAAATTGCTTATACTCTATTTTTCCGCGCACACGGTTATGAAAACATCGGTTGTTTCAGATCAGACAAAGTATATCAAACTCATCGTGCAGTCTCACGAAACCGATTTTGGCCGCAGCGAACTGATGTGGGAGTTCAAAAAACCCAAATCAAAAATTCGTCCACCCAGGGATTAACGATCATGCGTTACGCATTCTTTTGTTTGCTCACATTGCTCATCGGCTGTGCAACAGCGCAGCAACCGCAAATTAGCTTGCGGCCTGTACCAAAGAAAACACTTCCGCATCCCCAAGCAGTTACGCACTTTTTGCGGGCGCGATTTGCAGAAGCCGCAGGCCAACGCGATCGGGCTATTTCCGAACTGCGAGCTGCTGTGCAGTACGACTCGACTTCTGCGACGCTTTACAGTGCACTGGCTCGCAATCTCAATGCTGTTCGGCGGTTTCAAGATGCGGTCGAACCCGCGCGACGAGCCGTTCAAATTAATCCCAAAAATGTGCAGACCCGCTGGCTCTATTATCACGCTCTCAGCCGGGGCTTGCGCGACACCACCACAGCTATTGACCAGTTAAATACTATTGTGCGGCTCGCGCCGAGAGACCTGAGTGCTTATCATCAACTTCTCCAAATTTACAATGCCCGGGGACAACGCAGCAACGTCATAACGGTGCTCGATAGCATCGTTGCCGTCCCGGGACAGGGCTCGCAGGAAAAGCTCTTTGCCGCTGAAAACTACCACCGGCTGCGCGCATTTGACAAAGCAGCACAAATTTATCGCGATGTCCTCGAAGATGATCCCAATAACGACGATCTCCTTTTTCAATTGGGCATAACACAGCTCTCTCGAGGCGATACACTATCTGCTGAACAAAATTTTCGGCGGATAATCGCGCGGCAAGATTATAACGTTACCAGGGAGACTGTTCCGGTTTGGGTTCAATTGGTACATATTTACACCCATGCAGACTATCTAAATCGCCTTCTTGAAGAAATACCACCAGATACCCACCTGGTCAATCGATTGGGCAATGTGCTTCTCAGAATGGTGAGGGGCCGTCACGATCACGACGAGAAAATGCTATTTGCCGATATGGCCGAACGCGTTCTCAATCACCAGTTGCAAACCGATCCCGAAAATCAGACCCTGCTGGGCACAAAAGCCGGTCTGTTGCTCGATGTCAATCGTACGACAGATGCGCGCAGAACCTATCGCCACGCCAATTTACAGGGTGAAAAGACAGAATATCATCTCGGCATAGCCCGTTCTTACAGGATCGAAGAAAATTGGGCGAGCGCGCAACAGATTTTGGAAAAACTCCATCGGGATACGCGCCCTGAAAGCGAGTATTACGATCAAATCGCGTTTGATCTCGCCCGCGTTTTTCTGCGGCAGGACGAAATTGCCAGTGCGCGCAATATCTATCAACAGGCTGTTGAGGCGAGGCCAGAACACACGGGTTTTCGCTACGAACTGGCGCGTACATATCTTTTTGATCGCAACTGGGAAAAAGCCATTCCCCTGCTGGAGCCACTCGTCGCTGATACGGAAGACAGTCCCGAATTTCTCGAGCATGTGCTCTTTGATCTGGGGCGCAGTCTTGAACGGGCGGGACATTTCGATCGCGCTGTCGCTATATTTCAACGTCTTTTAGCACTGGACCAGGATCACGCAGAGGCCAGCAATTATTTGGGGTATATGCTCGCCGAGCGCGGTGAACGCCTCACTGAAGCGAAAAAGTTAATTGAACGCGCTCTGAAAAATGACCCTGAGAACGGCGCGTATCTCGATAGCCTCGGCTGGGTCTATTATCAGCTCAAACAGTATGAAAATGCCGCGCGCTGGCTGGACCGCGCACTTACCGTAGAGGAAGAAACCCTTCGCCAAACCAACCCCAATTCTCCGATCGTAGATGGCTTGCGCGAAAATCTCGCGGTCATCCACGAGCACGCGGGAGACACAGCGCACAAAATGGGCGATTTTTCCCGCGCGAGCCACCATTATGAACGCGCTATAGAATTTGATCCCGATAACCAGACTCTGCGGGAAAAATTCAAAAATCTTTCCAAAGACGCGAGTACTTCCGAATAGACGGAACGGTGTACAACTGCGCCAGCAGTTCACCCCACCCTACCACCCCAAAGGCTCAATGCACAATCGTAGATGCCTACTTATTCTCCTCTTTCTGATCGCTGGCTGTGTCGCCAACCGCCCCGCTCTTTTGCCGCCTATTACTTCTTCAACCGAATTTTTCCATCTCATCGCTACCCGTTACGACAGTTTGCACAATCAGGAGGTTCGCGCCAGCGTTGACCTCACTATTGATGGGGTGCGCGAACGCAGGGCTTCTGCTCTTGTGCGTCACCGATTTCCTTCGGATCTCAAACTCGTCGTTGGTGGTTTCGGCACTGTGGTTATGGCCGCGCGTGCCCGGGATGATACGCTGCACGTTCACCTGCCCCGCGAGAATCGCTATCTCGTGGGCAATCCCGAAGATGTGCTCTACGTACTCACGGATGTTGATTTGTCCTATTATGCGTATGATCGCGCCATTCTCGGTTTGCCCAATCTCTCTCCCATAGATGCCTCCCGCGTGGTGCGTTTTGAACCCGGGGAAAAACATATTTTTATCGAGTTGCAATACGACCTCTATTTGCGCCGTCTCTGGATTGAAGCGCGTACGGGTTTTTTGCGCGAAGAAAGAGTTTATAATGCCGATGGACAACTCGTATCGGCGCGCATTCTGTCTGATTATCGCCTGGATGACGGTTTTGCACTACCTCGTCGCATCGAGATTCGGCAAGGTGAGGATATCATTCTCATTCAGGTCAAATCGCGTGCTATTAATACGGGTCTGTCCGACAAGGACTTTGTTTTGCCCGTGCCCAGAGATGCCATACGTCACGATATTCAACGATGAATAATGTGATGCGGATAATAAAAAGAGCACTGGTTCTTAGAATCAGTGCTCTTTTTTTATTCGCTGAATACTGGGACGGCACAGGGGCCGTCCCCTACGATGATATTGTGGTTTGTAGGGGCGACCCCCTGTGGTCGCCCGCTGATATGCGCCGATTATTCATCCAATGTGCTAAGACGGATGGTGGGGCCAAAGAAGAGGGCGTTGGCAAAAAGTTTTTGGGTGCCGTACCAATAGGCGCGGAAGGTGGGGTTGTCGAGCATGAGTATGACGCGGCCATTGCCCTGTTTGGCGACGAGAGTGGATGCGGATTCGGCGATGTAATTGTGGTTCTGTTCGGAGATATAACCCGCGAGTAAGGGCTGTTTGGTGTATTGCAAAGGGGTGGCATAAGGGTTTACTGGTTTGATAAAGAGCGTGCCGCGCCGAAAGACCGGCAGAATATCGCTGCGATACCCATAGGCGAGGGGATGGGTGCGATCCAGGTGAACTTGAAAGATAGCGCCGCCAATGATTTGCGCTCCCCGATCGCTGGGTGCATTGATATAAGCTTTGCGTTCGCTGCGATTTTCTCGATTTCGCTCGACGAATTGGGCACTGGCGAGTTTGGAATTGATGGCCCAGCGAACCGCACTGTTGAGTGCTATGAGCGTATTGCCCTGACGCAGCCACTGTTTTAAGGCGTTGACACCTGTGGAGTCGAGGTTGCTATAAGATCCGCCTGCTGCGATTACCGTATTGTAGCGATTGAGGTCTATATCGCGCACATGGCTGACGTCTATGAGACTGATGGACATATTATAGCGCTGGTCTAATAAATGCCACACTTCACCGGCGTTATAGACATCGGTGCCTTTGCCTATTAAAAGGGCTATTTGAGGTGTTTTGAGAGGGACAAACCCCGGGCTGCCCAGGTCAATACCGCTGTCGGTCTGTCCGGTGGAGACGGCAAATACTTCAAGCGCATCTTCGCGTGCGATTGTTTGCAGGAGGTTTCGAATCGCCTGTGGATCATTTTTTTGAATGCCCATGGGGATGAGTATGGTGCCGTAGTCAAATAAGTGCTCATTCTCCGAGTCTGAGGAAATACGCATGCCGAACGGTCGCGAGGCTACTTTAGCTCTTATGCCGGCTTTTTGCAGGCGGTAGAGTGCGCGGGGTGCATAATGTCCATTCCATTCAAAAAGGTACGCATAAGTGTTGATCTCCGGGTTGAAGGCAGACAGGCGGCCTCGAGGAAATTTAGACGGTGGCAACAGGTCGCCGATAAATTCCTGGGATGACGATTTGATTTCGACCAGGGGCATGTTAAAAGATAGGGGTAATGTCCAGGCCGAGACATCGTAAAATAAGCTGTCACGAAAGGTCGTTCGGCGTTCAAACAGGCTGGTGAGCAGGCGGTATTGCGGTTGCGCGGTGGGAATGATATAGGACGAGCCGGGCCGGAAGGTCTGACCGCCGACGCGCAGGGGGCGCGCGAGGTCGTAAATCTGTATGTGGTGCTGCTGGAGTATGTCGATAAAATGATGGGTGCGCGCCACGTCATCCGGGTCGCCAAAGACATAAGCTTTGATGGCGGAACTTGTGGCGTCCCGGGATGCGGAGATGTAAAAATCGCGTTGATGCGATAGCAGTTCGGTGCGCAGTTCACGGGCTGCTTTGAGTGCTGATAGGGCAGTTCGTACCTGATTGCGTATGGCAAAGGGAAAGGAGATCGGTCCGTGAATGCTTTCTTGTATAAGCCCGCGTGCGCTGGCTTGCTCAAAGAGAAGGCCCACGCCGCCATTGAGATCGGGATAGGTCGATCCCTTGCCGATGTAAAAGTCGTCGAATGATTCCTGCGTGTAATACAGGGTGCCGATTTCATTGAGCGCGCTGACGTGGCGTTTGGCGATTGCAGCGGTGAGTTCATAGGTGCGTGCCGGGGTGAGGGGATTGTTGCGCGAGGGTATGCCCGGTTGAAAAAAGTAAGTGGAATTGGTGTTCATTTCATGGTGATCGGTGAGCATGTTGGGCTTCCACGCGTGGAAGGTTTCAATCCGCCCCCGGCTTTCGGGATGCTGGATAAACACCCAGTCGCGGTTGAGGTCAAACCAGTAGTGATTGGTGCGTCCGCTCGGCCAGATTTCTCGATGTTCCCGGTGTTCGGGGTCGGCAATGAGTTGTTTGCTGCGGTGGGTGTTTGCCCAGTGTGCAAAGCGGTCAAAGCCATCGGGATTGGATACGGGATCGAGCAAGATGACGGCGTTGGCGAGCAGGTTGTCTATGGCAGGACCTTGCGCCGCCGCCAGATGATATGCAATTAATGGCGTGGCGTTGCCGCCGCTGGGTTCATTGCCGTGGATGCTATATCCCATGTACACGACTACGGGCATTGTGTTGATGTCGAGCGCGGGCGACTGGTCCGGGTTTGTGAGTTGCCGGTGTTGTATCTGGATGGTTTCGAGATTCTGGTGATTTTGCTGGGATGTGATGGTGAGTAATAATAGGGGGCGCTGCTGGTGTGTTTGGGCATATTGCGTGAGGACTATGCGTTCGGAGCGTTCGGCCAATGCGTGCATGTAGTTCACGATGAGGTCGTGCCGCAGGTGCCAATCGCCAATCTGAAATCCGAAAAAGGCTTCGGGTGTGGGGATGTCGGGATTGTAGGTCGTTCCCTCGGGCAAGTAATAGCTGAGGTCAACGCGAGACTGAGCCGATGTGCTCAGGCCGATCAGTGCGATGAGGACGATTAGTAGGCGTGTCATTGGGAGCCTTGTTATGGGGTGAGAGGACATAACAAGGAAAGAAATTATTAGAAAAAGTCAAATGAGAAGGTTTTGGTCCTTCAAATAAGTTTATTGTCTTAATCCAGTCTTAGATAAATATAAGGATGTAATCAAATTTATTTGATAGATCAGTTGTTGTAAAAAATAATTTGCATGAAAATATGAAATATTTTATATTTTTGTGAAACTTTTTGTTAAAAAATGATGTCTAAAATGAAAAAAAGGAGAGAAATGCGTAAAATTATTGAAAAATGCCCAGCCTGCCAGAATGATGTGATTGTCACCCGCATTCGCTGTACGCAATGTGAATGTGAGGTTATTGGAGAGTTTCAGCCCACGATTTTTAACCGGCTGACGCCCGAAAATCTGACTTTTGTCGAGACATTTGTCCGATTGCGTGGCAATGTCAGAGAGATGACGCGCGAACTCCGCGTGCCCTATAGCACGATTCGCAACCATCTCGACGATGTGATTGCAGAACTCGGTTTTGCAACGGGAACACATCCCGAGGGGGAGGATTTGTCCACTGCTTCCCAGCAAGAGGTTCTCGACCGTCTCGAATCCGGTGAGATTACGGTGGAGAATGCAGCGGAAGAACTCGAAAGAATGAAGAGAGAATAAAGAAAGGAGTATATCGTGAAAGAAGAACGCATGAAGGTTCTCGAGATGATTCAGGATGGAAAAATAACGGCAGAAGATGCAGTGAAATTACTCGATGCGCTTGGGGATACCGCAGAAGAACCGCGAGGTGAAGGTCGCCAGCGCAGACGCAATGGAAGTCGGCAGCGCCAACGCCGACGCCGACGCGGCGGTGCGGATATTCAGGTTAAAGTGCAGGAAAGCATCCGCGAAGCGCAAGAGACCCTGCGTAAGTCTATGCCCAGAGCCAGACGCGCGGTGCGCGAGGCTATGCGCTCAATTCCCGATGTGGGCGAGATTGTTCAGGAAGCGATGCAAACAGCGTCTGAAGCCGTTTCACAATGGGTGGAAGATAGCGATAGAAAGCATCCCGAAAAAGCTGTTCGACAACAGGTTGAGACAACACCGATCCAGGTCTCTGATCGCCTATCCGTACGGACGCCAAGAGGCCATGTTACTTCAAAAATTTGGGATCGCGATGAGGTTCAGGTTGACGCGACGATTTCGGTTTGGGGAACTGATGAAGAAGCGGTGCAGGCTTTTGCCGAGCAAATTGATATTCAAGTACGGCGGGAATCCGATGCTGTGCAGATACGACCCAATGTGCCCAAACGCAAAAAAGGCGATCCGATTCGATCTGTGATGATCGACTTTGAGTTGCGTCATCCCGAAAAAGTTGATCTCGATGTGCGAGCCAGTCGCGGAAATATCACGCTTCCCCAAATTGATGGTGCAGCAAATCTCAATAATCACCGCGGTAAAACGATTTTTGAAGGCGCGTCGGGCAATATAAGGGTCAAACAGAACCGCGGCGATGTCGCGGTGCAACATGTTGGAGGTAATTTTAGTGCAAAAAGTAACCGCGGTTCGATTAACGTTGGTCGGGTTGGTGGTCGTGCGGTTGTGAAAAATAATCGCGGTACAACGCGCCTGAAAAATATTGCCGGTGCAACTACTGTACAGGCCAACCGGGGAGCTATCGAAATTGAAAATCCCGCAGCGGGCGTCATGATACAAAGCCGCGGCAGCAATATTGCGGTGCGTCCACACAAACCCATTGGCGATGACTACGCGATTCAAAATAAAGATGGTGCGGTTGATCTCATTATTCCCGATGGTTCGGCAGTCGATGTACACGGTTATGTCGGGCGCGGGAGTATCCAGACCGACCTGCCTCTGTCTATTACCGGCGTGTCGCGCACTTCACAGGTTGTGACGGGTCGGCTCAATGGCGGAGGTACTAAGGTTGCGATTGAACTCGGTCGGGGCAGTCTGAGCTTGCATTCAGATGAAGAGATAGATGCGCCTGAAACGCCCACGCCACCCGAACCACCTGATCCACCTGATCCACCTGATCCACCTGAAAAATAAGGTGATTTAACAAAAAACCCGCGCCATAAGGAACGGGTTTTTTGTTTGGTTGAGGCTGTTAGTTGATCCAATTCCGCAAATGGCTAAGGCATAGCCACCCACCGCTGCCTTTACACAGGAATGCACCCATATATTTTATTGTATTGCAAACGTTATTGAATTATTTTTTCAGTAGAATCATCACGAGGCAGGCTCTCGCTGCCCCTTATCCGCAACACGGCGCTGTCGTTGTATCCTGAAGGGAGGAATTGGAAGATGACACGCAAGAATTTGTTTTTAATGGTCGCCCTGACGTTGCTTGTGTTTGCAGGTCAGGTTTCTGCACAGGTGTCGCCAGTGTCGTTCAAACATGTTCCTGGTGCAGGTGGCACCAAAAACGTGGTCTCCGGAGCAGCAGGTACGGAGGTTGTTGTTGAATTGTCCATAACGGGTATTTCCCTTCCTCCTTTGCAGAGTTACAGCTTTTCACCTGTTTTTGATGGGGATCTTTTAGAGCTTACGACAGCTGTAAATGGCAATGGGTATGATCTTACTGGCCTGTTTAACTTTGGTGGCAATTTAGTTTGGGTCAATGCATCGGGAGCAGGTCCGGTCGTTCCGCCCGCAGTGTTGGCGACGATTACGTTTACCATAAAAAGAGATATAGCAGCGGGTGAGACGTTTTCCATTGGTATTGATCCTGAGAGTATTGTGGCCTCAGGTCTTCCCGACGCTATATTAGCTGTTGTCAAGGCTGGCGTGTCAGGTGCCATCATGTTTAATACTAAGACGGTTGACCCGACACCGCCAGATCCGACACCGCCAGATCCGACACCGCCAGATCCGACACCGCCAGATCCGACACCGCCCGTTGAGTCTCCACTTCTTCATCTCGATACACAGATTGAAAGTCCTGCACAGAACAACAACGTGCTGACCTTCACGGGTAATAGGCCGGGAGATACTCTCCAAATTCAGCTTTTTGTGCCCGATGCAGCAGGTCAGGACATCCAGGCTTTCACACTCGAACTGGCCTTACAGGGCAAGACATTTGCCAATTTTATCAGTAGCATATCCGGCAGTGATTGGATGGGGGGTTCCCTCTACTCCGGATTATCTGTATCGGACAACCCGACGCTGAGTGGGCTGTTTATCTATGCTGCGACTGCACCTATGACAGGATATCTGGGTCAAATAGACCTTGAGGTGACAGGTGTGCTGACCGACGAAGACACGCTGCGCGTTACAAGTGCTTTTCTTGCTGTTGCGGGTGAGGGACTACAATCTCTGGATGTGTCCAACGCGGCGCTTTCCTTTGTGCCCGTGTCCATTTGTCCTGGCGATTTTGACGACAATGAGATCGTCAACATGGCAGATTTTATGCTTTTTGGTGACGTGTTTGGCAAGCGATCTGGTGATGCGACGTATAACGTACTGATGGACATGGACAGCAATGGGACGATAGATGTGGCAGATTTTATGCTCTTTGTCGATGTGTTCGACACTACCTGTGAGCAACAGCCGCCATCACCCCCTCCAACCGTGCGTATCCAAGATGCGAACCTTCGCGCTGTTATTGAGGACAGTCTGAACAAGGCGAGTGGTGCGCCGATCACTCCATCCGAGATGGCGAGCTTGACGCGCCTTGAGGCACCGAACTCGAACATCAGCGATTTGACCGGGCTTGAGTTTGCAACTGGTCTAACAGTGCTGGACCTCGGTTACGAGGTTGTGGATAACACTCTTGTCAACAGCAACAGCATCTCGGACATCACACCTCTGTCCGGCTTGACCAATCTGACAAGGCTGAGTCTTTCCGGCAACAGTATCTCGGCCATCACACCTCTATCCGGCTTGACCATGCTGGCATGGCTGGAGCTTTCCGGCAACAGGATTTCGGATATCACACCCTTATCTCGCTTGACCGGGTTGACAAATCTGTATCTTCGCTTCAACAGCATCTCGGACATATCGTCACTGTCTTCCCTGACCAACCTGACAGTGCTGTGGCTTCGCGAAAACAATATCTCGGATATCGCACCATTGGTTGCAAATACGGGATTGGGTAGTGGCGATAGGGTTGATGTGAGGAATAACCCGCTAAGTGCCATATCGCGCAATACGCACATTCCCGCTCTTCGGACAAGAGGGGTTGATGTGCAGTTTTAGCGTGCCAAAGCCTGTGGTTGAGGAGAGAGAGACGCGTGCGACCCGTGCGGTGATGAAACCATTTGGAGGTAGAGAGCCAGAAGAAGGGGAATACATTTACTGCAAGTAGATATTTGAAGCATTCTTAAATTTCCACATCAAATTTTTTTGCGGTTTCGCAAATTTGTTCCCAGGTCATTTCTTCTAAGGGAATCCCATTTGCCTCGCGTTCACAACCCGTGCGATAGGAGCGTTCGCCGGGTACGAGTATTTCGTCAAATCCCGGTGCGGTTTTTGCCGATTTTACGTAGTCGATGAATCGTCCGACTTCGGCTTTAAAATCGGCGATGGGCTGGAACGCATCGATGCGAATGGCCTGTACAAATAGGGCGTTGCCCGTTACGGGTGAGTTTTTGCGGGTGCAACCGGCAGGCGATAGGGCGCCGGATAAGATGTCGAAGATGAATGATAGGCCATATCCTTTGTGGTCGCCAAAGGGGGTTAGTGCGGCATTGCCGTGTACGTAGTCGGCGGGATCTGTCGTGGGGTTGCCTTCGGCGTCGATTAGCCAATTTTCGGGTACGCGTTCGCCCCGGGCAAGAGCGACCCTCATTTTGCCACCTGCCGCGGTTGCGGCGGTTAAGTCCAGTGCAATGGGAAAGTCTCGGTCTGAGGGAAATGCAACGGCGAGGCAATTCGCGGGCAGGATGCGTCCCAGTCCTCCCCAGGGTGCCATGGAGAGGTCGGCGCCGTGACCGTTGTTGCTCATTAGTCCGGCCATGTTTTCAGCCGCGGCGAGGACGGGATATCCACCCAATCGTCCGATGTGATTGCACTGGTGTACTGTTGCGATGCCAACGGCACTTTTTCGGGCTTTTTGGATGGCGATGTGCATGGCTTCTGTTGCGGTTACGTGCCCAAATCCCCAGTGTCCGTTTACGACGGCTGTTGCATCGGTTTCCCGCTCGATTTCCACGGTTGTTCCGAGTTGTATTTGACCGCTCTGAACGCCGGATACGTATTGCGGAATGCGGACTACGCCGTGCGAGTCGTGTCCCGCGAGATTGGACGATACGAGCAGATCAGCCACAATTTGGGCTTCTTCGGGCGTTGCGCCTATGCGTTCGAAGACTTCGCGGCCGATGCGCCGCAGTTTATCGGGGTTTAAAATTGGCATGGGGTTTATCCATCATACGCTGCGGCGATTTCGTTTGCGTAAATTTCTTCAATTCTCCCGGGTACGACCTTTTTTAATCCCCGCGTGAGGGTTCCCGTTTCTTCGCTCAACTGGTCCGGCAAGATCAGTACTTTTTGCGGGCGCTCGTGCGCGGGAAGGCCAGATGCCGTGGCTTCTTTTAACAATTGTTCGCGAATGCGTTCGGCTATTGCGGGATGGCTGCACAGTGCTTCCTCGTCGTTTGTAGGGAGATCGGGAATATCTGTTTGCAATTGCGCTTCTTCTACATTTACGGTGACGACGGGCAGGGGGAATGTGCGGGTCTGATCGCCGCAGATTAAGACGTGTTCTATGAGCGATACGCGGGCGAATATGCGTTCGAGGCGTTCTGGATTGACAAATTCGCCGTTGCTCAATTTAAATTGTCGTCCAAAGCGTCCCTGGAATGTCAAAAATCCCTCGTCGTCCATGCTGAACAAATCACCTGTGCGATACCACACTTTGCCCGCTTCATCGGTTACGAGTACTTCGGCGGTGCGTTCGGGGTCGTTGAGATATCCCGTCATGACGTGATTGCCGTGTACCCACAATTCGCCAATGCCATCGCCGCTGCCGCTATAGGTTCCTGTTTTTGGGTCACCGTGGGCGATTTCCTCGCCTGTTTCGGCGATGATTTTTACTTCTTGTAATGGTTTTCCAACGGTGCCAGTTTTTTGTCCGTTCAGAACATTTGCCGCGATTAGCGGACTGCATTCGGTGACGCCATAGCCTTCGAGCGAGGTGATGTCCAGTACGTCCTGGAAAAAGTCGAGGGCTTCGGGGTCGGCTTTTGCCGAGCCGACGATTAACAATTCGAGGTGACTGCCCACGCGCTGCGAGAGTTTTTCTTTGATTTGTCCGACGACCTTTTTGCCCAGTGTGGCATTGACGAGGTGGTCAATGACCGATGCTTCACCGCGCGCAACGCGCTGTTTGGCGCTTACTGACCGGGCGACTAATGCGCCCTTTGCTCCACCGGCATCAATTTCTTTTCGCACATTGCCAAATACTTTGTCTAAGATCAGGGGGACTGTCAAAAAGCCGTGGGGTTCAGAATATCGGATATCTACGAGTACGCGATCCGGCGACCGCGCCAGGTCCAGTGTCCAGCCTTTTGCCAGGGGGTAATAGATATTTAATATGCCCATGGTGTGATAATCGGGCGCGGATTTGAATAAGATGAGGGGGTCGCGGTTGCTGATCGTATCCCATACGGACAGGAGGTTGCCGACGAGATTGCCATGGGTTTGAACCACGCCTTTGGGCAATCCCGATGATCCCGATGTGTACACGATTTTCGATTCGTCGTCGGGTTCTATTGCTATGTCTGGCGGCGGTGATTCTGCGCCTTTTTGGATTAAGTCAAAAAATGAGCGTGCGTTATCGCCCTGTCCTTCTGTCAGGACGATCTGAGGCGGATTGTTCAGTTGATCGCGCACGCGTTCGACCTGTTCCAGGCTTTTTGTATCTGTGAACAAATAGGCAATGCCCGAGTGGTTGATGCTGTGTACCAGCAGATCATCGGGCAATTTGTTGCAGATGGGCACTGCTGATAATCCCAGTATGTCGCAGGATAGGAAGACGAGTACAGATTCCAGACCGCCATCGGTCAGTAGCCCGATACGCTGCCCTTTTTCCAATCCTATTTGCGCCAGGCTCGATGCCAATCGGTCTCGCTGTGCCTTCAATTGCCGATATGTCAACGGCACATATTGCAATCGCCTTTCGCCGGGTTCCTCTGGTTGACGCAATACGCGTACCGCCGTGCGATCCGCATGCTGTTCAAAACTATCATTCAATAAGTCCTTGAGTGTCTGACTCATGTTCGGTCCTCCAGTTTTTTGGTCATTATTTTCCAGGCTCAATATATCCCTTAGCGACCATTTCATCAACCAATTCTTGTACGCGGTTCCATAGAATGGGCGCGCCGATTGAGATGTGGCTGTTGCTTTGTAAGACGCGGTCGGCTGTGATTCCGTGCTCTTGCCAGGCGCGTCCTTGAGTATTGCAATTGTGTAGAAAGGGTTGGAATCGATCCAGCGCGCCTGCGAATTTTGCTTCGGGCGTTTCTTTTGCTTCAAATTCTTCCCACAATGCGCGTATTTCTGCGCCCTGTTCTGCAGGCAAGAGTGCAAAGATGCGTTCGGCAGCTTTTGCTTCGCGTTCGGCTTTGTCGGCATTGCCGGATTCGTCGTAGAGAAAAGTGTCGCCCGCGTCGATTTCCACGAGGTCGTGTACCAGTGCCATTTTGATTACTTTCAGGATATCCACTGGCTCGGGCGCGTATTCCACGAGGATGAGTGCAAACATGGCAAAATGCCACGAGTGTTCGGCGTCGTTTTCTTTTCGCGTTTCGTCGAGCAAATAGGTTTGCCGAACGATTTGTTTGAGTTTATCGATTTCGAGGAGAAATGCAATTTGTTGTTGTAATCGGTCGGTCATGGTAAAAGCTTTCAGCGATCAGCGGTAGGGGACGGCCCCTGTGCCGTCCCAGTCAGCGGGCGACCACAGGGGGTCGCCCCTACAATATTTCACCTACAATCCGCATTATTCCAGTTAGCTTTTCACCGGGTTGTAGGCGTATCAGGCCCGCGTCGATGCTCTGGTTTTGCAGATTGAAGGCGTTGGTGACACAGGTGTAGGGTTCAAAGCAGATAATGGGACGGGTGTCGGGGGCGTAGAGTACGAGTTCGCGGAATGCGTCATTGGCTTCCATTGCGATGGTTACGCCTTCGGTTGGGTCGGTGTACTCACATCTGCTCCATCCATCGGCTATAGATACGCCGGACCAGACGTTGTCGTAATACCGATCTTTCAATGGCGTGTTTTCGCGTACGTCAAATATGGTGCTGTCAACGGGTAGTATTTCTCCTGTGGGTATCGGGTCGTCGCGCAAGGGCCAGTAGGTCGATGCGGGCATGCGCACGGTGCATGTATCCCGGTTGCCATTTTCAGTGAGCGGTAGGGGGAAATAGGGGTGGATGCCGAGGCCGACGGGCATGTCGCTATCGCCGATGTTGGTGCTTTCAAATTCGAGGGATAGTACGCCGTCTTTCAGCCGATATGTTACCCGCGCTTCAAAGGGGAAGGGAAAGTGTGCGCCGATTTCGGGAAAGTCCGTTGATGTGAAGACGCTGGTTACCCACGCGCCTTCCGATGTGCCGGATTCGACTACGCGCCAGGGGCGTTCGTGGACGTAGCCGTGGGAGGCGTGTTCGCCCGGGGCAGGGGTTTGGAGCTGGTATTCTGCGCCGTCAAATGTGAATTTGCCGCTGTCTATGCGGTTGGGCCAGGGGTATAAGATGGGGGTGCCGTATCCGCTGGCGCGGCCTTTCAGGGTGTCGGGATCGGGTGGGGAGTAAATGAGTTCTAATAGCGCATCGCCTTTTGGGATTTTGTACGAGATGCAGTTGTTGCCTACCGAGGGTAGGATCCTCGCTTCCTGGCTGGCTTCAAAATCGCGCAGTACGCAGAGTGTGTGTCCGTGAAAGTTTTCTTGTTGAATGCCATATTGTGCCATTGTTTTCTTCCTTTACTCCGGCAAGGGCCAGGCTTCGCCGGCCATGAAGCCGCCATCTACGTAGATGGATTGTCCGGTGACGTAGTCCGATGCGGGCGCGGCGAGGAATACGGCTGTGCCGACGAGGTCTTCGGGTGTTGCCAATCGCTTTATGGGCAGACGGGATACTCCCCATTCGCGCATTGTATCATTTTCCCAGAGCCGCTCGGTCAATGGCGTGACCACAAAGCCCGGGCATATTGTGTTTACCTGGATGTTGTGCTTGCCCAGTTCTAATGCTTGGGCTTTGGCGAGTTGCCCAACTGCGCCTTTGGTGGCGGTATAGACCGAAATTTGCGATAAGGACCAGTCGGTTGTCAATGAGCCGATGTGGATGATTTTGCCCTGTTTGCGCGAGATCATGTGTTTGACTGCGGTCTGTGTTAAGAAGTAGAGGCCCTTCAAGTTGACGGCCATGATTTCGTCGTAGTGTTCTTCTGTTACGTCTTCAAATGGCTCGCGTATGTTCATGCCCGCGTTGTTGACGAGGATATCGATTTGTCCGTAGGTTTCAAGTGCTGTATCGACGCCTCCGCGCACGGAATCCAGGTCTTTCATGTCCATTTCATAAGCGAGCGCGTCGCCTCCTGCATTTCGAATTGCGGCTACGACTTCGTCAAGTTGAGACCGCGTGCGTGCAGCACATACAATTTTCGCGCCCTGTGCAGCCAATCCCTCTGCAATACCGCGTCCAATACCACGCCCCGCTCCAGTTACTATGGCGACGCGACCTTCAAGTGAAAACAATGACATTAATGCCTCCTGAGAATGCTAATTAGAAATTGAAAATTAAGAATACTAATAAGGTAACCACCAAAACAGGTCAAGTCCACTTGCAAAAATATGCTAAATTTAGCATATTATCTATTATGGATGCAAAACTCCAAAGATCCATTATCTGGATCGGTTCATCGCTAAGAGACCTGCGGAAACTTCCAGGTGCAGTGAGACGAGAAATTGGACACGCGCTTCACATGGAGGAAGTTGGAGAAAGATCTCATAAAGCAAAGACGTTAAAGGGCTTTTCTGGCGTCATTGAAATTGTCAGCGATTATGCAACAAACACTTATCGAGCAGTTTATGCAATAAAAATTGACGACAACATCTATGTCTTGCATGTCTTTCAAAAAAAATCAAAACGCGGTATTGCAACAACAAAACGCGATCTGGATACGATAAAAAGACGTTTGAAAATGGCAGAACAAATTGCAAAGGAAAATAAAACATGAGCGAAAAAGCAGACTACACAGTCGGGTCGGGCAACGTATTCAAGGACCTGGAATTTGACCGTCCAGAAGAAGAATTGGCAAAATCAGATTTAGCAATTCAAATTAATAAAATCATTGGACAAAAAGGTTGGACGCAAAAAAAAGCCGCAGGTGTTCTCGGCATTGACCAACCCAAAGTATCGGCTCTCAAAAATGGACGATTGGCCGGATTTTCTATCGAGCGTCTGTTGTCTTTCTTGCGGGCATTAGACCGGGACATCGATATTGTCGTTCGGCCAAAAATTGGGCATAGCGCACATATTCAGGTCGCAGAAGCCGTCAATCGTCCCAAGTATATCACACGATAGAGTAAGACAGGATAACCGATTCATTTTTTTTCAAACTGCCGCTGCAGTACTTCCCACAATGGGTTTGGCCCCCTCGGTTTGAGAGGTTCGGGGTCTTTGCCCTGTTCAACAGCCTGCCAGTAACGCCATCCCATTTTTTGTCCTGGCGCGATTTCGTAATCGAGTCCGGCCCATGTGCCAGTGCCGCGATATGCGTAAAAAGCCCAGTGCCAGTTGCGCTGGTTATAGATTTCGATGAGGTCGGCCATATATGCTGCCGCGCCTTCAAGGCGACGGTCGTACCAGAATTCCGAGGCGATGATTCGATGTGGGGGTATGTTGTATTGTTCGGAAAATTGTTGAACTGCGTGCATTTCCCGCGCAAGGCGATCAATGGTCCAGGATTCCGTTGGTCCGTTCCACGATTTGGGCACGCGGTCTGGATAGGCGTATCTGCCTTGATTGACGCGATAGGTTACCATTTGCCAGGGACCGGGGTTGTGAAAGGCGTATAAGACCTTGTCATCGTCAACGGGTCGATTATAATCGAATGCCTGGGGAGATGCATAGAACCAGCCGTCGAGGATGATGGGGGTGTCCTTATCGACGGAGCGGATTGCTTTGACCATTTCCCGGTTGAATTGATTGAGGTCGGCTGGCGTGTTCTGGATGCGTTTGAACCACTGGGCGAATTTTTCGTCCGGCGCATCAAAGCCGAATGCCTTGTCCGGGTGTGGTTCGTTGAGGGGATTGTAGGCGACAATGGCGGGGTGTGTTTTCAGGCGTGCGGCGAGTTGGCGCCAGAACTCAAAGGCTTGGAGATGATATTTTTTGTCTTTCCAGAGTCGCGCATCGTCCCGGTCATTGTTCAATTGTTTCCAGCGTGCGCCGGGTAAGCTGACCATTGTAAGGACGACTTTGATCCCGTTGCGTTCGGCTTCGTCGAGTGCTTTGATCAATAGGGATAGATCGGTTTCGTTGATTGCTTCGAAGTTGTCCGCATTGCCTATCAGGAAGTCTCTGTCCTCGGCGGGCCATGCATCGGGTAAGAGGCGTACATAATCCAATCCCAATTCCCCCGCTGCAACGTACCATTCGGGACGGTGTTGTGCATTTTGTTGATTGGCGCCTTTGCGCTGCGTGTCCCAAAAGTCGATTTTGGAGGGGTCGGCTATGGCACTGCTCGTAGAGAGTAATGCGACGGATAGCAATATGCGAAAAATCATTTTTTACTCCTTTTTAACGCTTTATAGTTTGACTCCGAATCGTTTGCTCACAAGAAAGAGATAGGCATCCAAACTGTTTCAAAAACCAAAAAGCCATAACATCCGTATGCTATGGCTCAATCCAAATTTTCGAAAGCACGTAATCTCATGACACTATTTCTCGTAATTTTAAATTCAACGTTGCTTAAATCATTTTGAGATTATACAGCGTAGTGCCGGAAGGTTAGAGGCTTTACTGCCATTCTGGTGGTTTATGAAAAGTGCCTTTTGCATCTTTCAATGTATTAGGCAGTTGACTGCGCGAGAGACCTCCTAATCTAATTTCGCCTATAAATGTGGCATATTTTTGAAGATCTCTCGATTTTCTAACTATATGCCGTGTGCCTGTATGTGGATCAATCGCACCAGTAGGAAATACAACACCTACTGTCAGGTTTAGGTCTTGAGTCACAATTCGTAAGGCTTCTGATAAATCAGAATCATTTGACACAACAATAGCAACTTCATAATCCTTTTTGTAAGCATCGTTTAACAGATGAACAGCCAGATTGACATCTGAACTTTTTTCTTCGGTTCTCAAAACTTCTACAGTGTTATGTGGTGGTGATGCCAATGGCAGTCTAACTTTGTTGGTCTGAAATTTTCCTTCAATAATTTCAATTTGTGAAAAAGTCCGTAAAGCCCGCAAGTATATCTGTTGACGCACTGGTTTTCCTGGGTCATCAGAGCGCGATTGTACAATCGAAGTGAAATACTTAATTTTACGAATAGTGTTTTGAGGGTACCTTTTTTGAACTAATTTAACTATATCCAGCCACTTATAAGGTGTGCCCTGAACGGCTCTATAATATAAATTAAGCCCATCAATATAGACATTTGTTTTCATTAAATCTCCAAAAAATACAGGAGCCGTATAGAATCTCTATACGGCTCCGTGCCCTGCTCCCGAAGCAACAGGGGTGGTTAATTATTTATATTATACAAAAGTAATAGCATAATATCAAGTTTTTTCGGCACTATCCTACATAATTCCCAATCATTTAGGAGTCATAATAATATCTACTTCCCCAGGCTTCTTCGAAGTATCGCCGTATAGAGCGGTTTGTGTTTTTCTTTTTAAAGGACGAGGTTCTTCACGCAGATCCTTGTTGGGAAAGGCTGTTCGTAGTGCCTGGACAGTAGCCGAGTGCGTAAACTCACGAGCATCTGTACGAACTATGACAATAGCATTATCGCGCATGCGTGGGCAGCCCCACCAAACACATCCGCAAGTAGTTCGAGGTAATCAGACCTCGACTGAAATTTTCTCTGCCAACGCCCTCCTCGCCATCGCGGAGTTGGATCATGTCCGAGCATCCATAAACGGAGCCACTGGTCGTAGTGATAGTTGGTCACGCCATAGTAGGGTGGCGACGTGAACAGGAGATCAAATGGCAAAGCAAAAGCGCGTCGTCGCCTATTTGAATTAAGTAGTTGAACACTGTCCCCAAGAAGCACTTCACCCTCCAAGTCAGGTGTTCCCTTCTTATACCGCCGTTCAATCCGCTGTTCTAAAAAGGCTACAGGATCTATGTCAGGAGGTCTCATTTCGCGCTTGCGCCACCACCGCACGGCATAATCAGGAGCCATTGATTTACTGTCCCGCATCTGGTTAGATAGCGAACCCAGGCGTTTGCCGTGCAGGTGTATCAGGATAAACGCCATCAATGTACGATCTACTTTACTATCTCTCCAGCGCAGGATATCACGAGAGGCCAGTAAAAAACGCAACACATCTGGCGCATAAGCCCATTCGAAGAACGTAGGTAGGTTCGCACGACCTATGGCTATTCTTTTAGCCTCATATCCGATTTCTCGCAAGCGCTTAAGAACGCGCCCTTGTGTTACTGGGCGTAGTTTTACGCTACTGTACACCCATCCGACTGGATTAATCTCTATACCACATCCTGTTCGTTCTTTAGCTGCAGCAGCATAGATACTTGACCCTCGTCCAACGAATGGATCAAGGATGCGGTCTCCGGGCTGCGTGTACCCCTCAATAACCTCGAAAGCAAAGTGCATTGGAAACATTGCATAGTACGGACCTACGGCAGCCCAGCGTGCTATCCCCTCTTGTATCATGATTGCTCCTCGGACATCAGCTTCTTTGCAAGTTGCTCGAGGACTTCGCGTCCAAGATTAAGTGGAATCGCTGCCTCGGCGTGGGCTGATACGAGCGGAGCCACCGCATTCGGAAAGCGTGCTGAGAAGGTCGCATCAAGCAGGCTCATGGCATCAGCAAGGCGCGGAAAGTGCCTTGCATCCCCACTCGATAGGTCCCGTGCATCCTCTGTGAGAAAGGGAAGGGAGGCAACGATCCGAGCACCTGAAGAGGTTTTATAGAAAAACGTCCGCCCAAAGTAAGTGGCATCACCAAACGGTTTATCATTGATGGCACTGATGGCGATGTGAGTACGGATATATTCGTTTGTGAGGAGTACTGCTGTCTGTGGCTTGAATCGTGAGTTTCCGTTTGTTCCATGTGTAGGAGTATCTAATATCTCGTAGTGATCAACAAATGCCCCGCTTTTTACGATACCGACGATCAGAATATCGCTATCTATCACTTTGCGAACAGCCTCGTTGATGCGTTTTAATTCTTGACGTATCGCTTGGCTAAGCCAGGCCGGTTGTCCAAATACCGCAAGCGGTCCATCGAGAATAATGGCGAGGTTGCGAAGCAGTCGGAAGCGTCGAGGATCGCGCTCAATCCAGCGAAGAAAGTTCACGATCCACACCCGCTCCCACACCTGCATTGCCTCTGTAAAAACTGCTCCATTTGGTCCTACCGGATTAAACCTCTCGTGAATGCGGAGGGCATCGGTTGAGTACCAATTCAATTTCTGTTCGCATCTGCAATCCATCATACCTGGGCGCGGATCGTAGTCAAACTCGCAACCCTCATAGGGACACTGCTGCGATCGTATCGAAGGTTTGTACTTCAAAAGTGCCTCGTATGTCTCAAGTAGTGTTTCTCCGTCAGAGAATGGACGTTTCTCCTGGATGGCCTCAAAGAATACGCGGCGGAATGAAGCGTTTGGAGTCAGTTCATTATCCACAACTACGTTGCAACCGGGAAGCGCACAGTCGATGCTACCCGCCCCTTCGGTTGTACGCGCCACCAACGGAGCCACCGGGCGGTTTCGGTCCAATTCACGTTGTTTCTTCACATCGATAATAACTGAGGCAACAGTGAGGTAGGCCAGTTCTGCCCCAGGATATCCATTCTCGACTGGTACCGGCGGATGGAGACTTCCATCTATGGCGAGAACGAGATCGGGTAGCCAGTCACTCGGTTTCACATCGGCAATAAGTAGTTCTGCCTCTGCTGGCCCTTCATCGGGTACCTGTTTCTTACATCGACTCACAATATCCTGAACGCGTTCGCTATTAGCGATCCGTGCGAGTGGCTTATAACTTGCAAATTCGCCTTCAAATGGCATAGTCTATACCAAGTTGAGTTGTTGTGTAGGAGTCCCCGACTGTGATGCAGAAGCCTCCAGTTTAACCAGCTTTAACTTAAACTCCTGCACCTGTATGGGGACCACGAAAGGATTTGAAATAGTTTTGACTCGGAGAAAGCCTTTATCTTGGGCGCGGAGAATCGACCCTTCAAAATCAGCGAAGTCATAGAACTTTCGAAGTTCTCGCGTTTCATCCGTGTTATTGAGGTGGCCGATAAACCAGTTCGCAGTATTCTTTAGAATATTCCTTTGGATACTCGACACTTCCTGTGTGACGTAGATCAAGCCGAGATTGTACTTTGCGCCTTCCTTTGCTGTGCGAACCCATATATCTCGATAATCTGTCTCGCGATCCGACGGAAGCAGGTTATGCGCTTCCTCAGCGTAAATGAGAATATCCGGTATTTCTTCCTTCGAGCGTCCCTCTCTGAATGCTTCTTTATTGCCGTCAAAGATGCGTTGCACGATTCGACGCGCCGAGGCGTCGTTTATTTCCTCATCTCCGCTGGACTGATCCACGATCACGAGTTTCCCAGCAACTAACGCATTATAAATATCGTCAACATAATCCGTAGTAGTGCTCTCGGTATGCTGAGGCCGTGCCTGTCTAATGAGTTGAGCACCATTCGGACGTGCAATCATCTCTAATATGGCTTTTAGATCTCCATCAGCCCACGCCTCGCCAGAAGAGGAGTTTTGAATGTATTCATTCTCAAAACTTTTGTAATCGTTAGTCCCTATGAACCTATGGAGTGCTTCGAACGCCTGCGCCAGTCGGTCCCAACTCGGTATTTCTGTTCCAAATGTTCGCGCCGCGGACGCAAATTCGGGGTCTCCGTTATCTGTCAGTGCTTGGATCAGGTCTTGGTTAAAGAGGTTGTTGGGGAGGGTAGTGCGCGGCTGAATAGTGTTGGGAGCGGTAAAGTCAGACTTTACCAGCAAGGTACGATATGCCAACACTTGTCGAGCGTAGCGGATCTGGTCTCCGAATCCCGCTCCTGATTCAAGTGGCTGTAAACGAACTTGCTGGAAGTTCTGGATGTACTTTGAGTCTCGTGCTGGCAGCACCCCGTCAATGATTTCTTTTCCAATAGGTAGGTTCTCTTCGGCGTGGAAGTTTAGCAACATGAACTCCCGTTCGGGATCATTGGGATGATCAAGGATTCCATAAGTAACCACATCTTCGGAATTACCCTCCTTGCGTCCACGCCACACGTTCTTGAGCGCATTTGGAGCCTCCCCACCGGAGTCTTGTGCATTGGCATTAGCGTATTCTCCATTCGGATCGAAGATGATCTGCCCCACCTTCCGCGGCGAATTCGAATTATATCGAAGATTGAACACCGCCTCTGCTATGATCTTCGTCGTATTCGACTTACCAGTCCGTGTCATCCCGAATAGTGCGCTTTTTTGCCCTAACAAGTCTTCCGGTACAATTGTCACTGGAACGTCGAAAATGCCTTGAAAAGCGCGGTTGGTTGAGGCGTACCGAACTTCGCCGATGTCCACTCCAGTGCTGTCTATCTCACGATAATTTACTATCTGCCGCAAAGCCTTGCCATTCGGTTTATAAACCTTCAGCCCTTGGTTGGGGTAATAGTTCGACAGGTCAGCACCAAACTGGAGACGTAGCCGTTCATCGACCCCAACGCCTGAAGGTTGCAAATAGAACGTCCCGATGACACGGCACTGCACTCCGGCGTAACTTAATAGCTGTGAAGTATTAAAGTCCATCACGTCGGAATGATCCCAATGCTCTTCAGTAGGACCAGATACCTGCTGCGCAGCCTGTACACGCACTCTGGTCGCCTCGTCCGCGTTTGGCAACGGTGCTGCATCCATTACGCGTAGTAGAATTATCGAACTATCTTCCTTAGTGTAGTCGAATGTCTCGTCCGGACCAATTCGCGTGGCGATGAGAAAGCAAAGACTTGGAATACCGCCAACCTCTCGGCGGTGGAAATCGTGAATTTGCACAAGAGCGGTCTCATACCCAAGCGAATAGACCTCCCCTACATACTGATCGGCCTGTACGAGAGAGCCGAGTAATTGTTGGGCATGTCGCTGCTCTTCTCCTGTTTCATATTCTCTAATTACGCTCTCGGTTTCAGAGAGCGAGGATACTCCGTCATGAGTTTTAAGAGTCATAACTGTTTACCTCATTTTGTTCTTATTTGGCAGACTGGATTGCGGCTAAACACCATGCCGCAATGACAACCAAGATAAGCTATTTCCTCCAAGGAATACAACATTTTCCAATTTTCGTCACTATTTGGTCTTTTAAAGTCGTGGTGCACAGCGCGTGAGTCCGTCTCGCAGCGGATGTTTTTATGGCATCCCAACTGTGAAGGCCACTGCATGTTGTACTATCACAAAAACGATTTGCGCTGTGCCAGCCCCTCGGCGTTTGAGAGCGGCATTTTTTGCCGACTTTTTGTTGCTGGTGACAAAAAGTCGGTCGCCGAAGGCATAAAAGGAAAAAACTGTATATGCAGGAAAGACTTTTTATACTGCATTACCCTGTTTCAATACCTGCCAATACGTCCTTCAAGAATCGTCCGGTGTGTGAAGCTGTGACAGATACCACGTCTTCGGGCGTTCCACAAGCTATTAAATCGCCACCGTCTTCTCCGCCTTCTGGTCCCAGGTCGATGACCCAGTCGGCGGTTTTGATTACGTCCAGGTTGTGTTCGATTACGATTGCGGTATTGCCCGCGTTGACGAGTCGGTTGAGTACGTCGAGCAATTTCTGGATGTCGGCAAAGTGCAGTCCCGTTGTCGGTTCGTCGAGGATATACACGGTTTTTCCGGTGCTCGGTCGCGCCAATTCGCGCGCCAATTTTACGCGCTGGGCTTCGCCGCCCGAGAGTGTGGTCGATGCCTGTCCCATTTTGATATAGCCCAGGCCCACGTCAAATAGGGTTTGGAGCGATCGCTGGATGCCGGGTATATGGGTAAAATGCGATAGGGCTTCGGCTACTGTCATTTTTAGGACATCGGCGATTGACGCACCCTTATAGGTTATGTCGATCACGTCGCGGTTGTAGCGCTTTCCGCCACAATTTTCACATGTGATCCACACATCGGGCAAGAAGTGCATTTCTATACAGCGCGCGCCCAGGCCCGCACAGGCATCGCACCGCCCGTGCTTGTGATTAAAGCTGAAATGCCCGGTTTTAAATCCGCGCACCTGGGCGTCTGGCAAACTGGCATACAGGGTGCGTATTTTGTCGAATACTTTGACATAGGTCGCGGGATTGCTGCGCGGCGAATAGCCAATGGGTGTCTGGTCGATGTTGATCACTTTGTCGATGAGTTCCAGTCCCAGCACATCGTCGTGTTCTCCCCAGGCTTTTTGTGCGCGGTTCACGCGGGCGGCGAGCGCGCCGAAGAGTACGTCGTTGACGAGCGAACTTTTACCCGAGCCAGATACGCCGGTCACGCAGGTCAAGGTGCCCAGCGGAAATGAGACATGGACATTTTTTAAATTGTTATGCCGCGCGCCTACCACAGAAAGCGATCCCCGTTCGGGGTTTCGCCGCACATCGGGGACCTCGATTTGCAGATCGCCCGCGAGATAATGCGCGGTTACCGAGCCGTTGTTGCTTTTCAAATTGCGCGGATTGCCCGCAGCTACTATGCGCCCGCCTTCAACACCCGCGCCGGGTCCAAAGTCCAAAATGTGATCCGCCCTGTTCAGGGTCTCGCGGTCGTGTTCGACAATGAGGAGCGAGTTGCCCAGGTCGCGCAGTTGTGTCAGTGCGGCCAATAACTGGTGGTTGTCGCGCTGGTGCAGGCCAATTGTCGGTTCGTCGAGTACGTAGAGTACTCCGGTGAGACCGGAGCCGATCTGACTGGCGAGGCGAATGCGCTGTGCTTCGCCGCCCGATAGCGTGGGTGCTCGCCGTCCCAGGTTCAAATATCCCAGGCCCACTTCGTCGAGAAACCGCAGGCGGCTCTGGATTTCGTGCAATACCTCTGCGGCGGCTTCGCGCGCCTGTCCTTCCAATACCATTGTGTCGAAATAGGTGCGTACTTCGCGGATGGGCATTGCTACCAGTTGGGGCATTGTTTTGCCGAAGAGTTTTATGGCAGTACTTTCTGGCTTTAGACGGGTTCCCTTGCAGGACGGACACGGCACATCCTGGATAAAGTCTCCCATTAGACGCCGAAAACGCGGCGCTTGCCGCACGAGGGTCTCAATTGTGGGAAACAGGCCCTTGAATTGGAATGAGAGATTTTTAGAGGTCTTTAGCCACTGTGTGCCCAGGCCGTATAAGATCGCGTGTTGTCCCTTTGCCGATATTTGCGCAAAAGGGATGTGCAGGTCAAAGCCCGCGGCTTCGCCGACCGCAGATAGCATGTTGCCCAGTTGTGTGTGCGGTTCTACCTTTCCCCAGGCGAGTACTGCGCCTTCGGACAGTGATTTGTGAGTGTCGGGGATTAATGTGTGGATGCCCATGCCGCGCTGCGTTCCCAGTCCTTCGCACGATAAGCACCAGCCTTCAGAGCTGTTAAAAGATAGATGCTGAGGGGTTATTGTTTCAAAACTGCGCCCGCAGGATGGACACGAGAGATGCTGGCTGAATCGCGTTTCTTCGCTGTCGTCGGGCGATGCGACGATCAAAATGCCTCCCGAAATATCCAGCGCGCTTTCGATGGAATCCGCGATGCGTTTGCGGTTCTTTTTTTCTGCGATTATGCGATCTATCAGGATTTCGAGCCTGTGAGTCTGTCTGTAATCGATTTCGGGTGGGTTTGACAGGTTGAAGACATCGCCATTGAGTCTGCCGCGCAAGTAGCCTTCGCGGCGAAAGCGGTTGATCAAGCTGGTATAATCTTCGCCTTTGCCGAGTTCTACGGGTGCGAGAAGGTAGAGGCGTCGTTTCATTTTCAGCACGCGCGTTACAATTTCCCGAACGGACTGACTGCCCGCCAATACATCGCAATCTGGGCAATAGGTATCGCCCAATAATGCGTAGAGTGCCCGCAGGTAATCGTAAACCTCTGTTACGGTGCCTACGGTCGAGCGCGGGTTTTTGCTCGCGGCTTTTTGTTCTATGGCGATCGCGGGCGATAAGCCCACCACGCGATCTACCTTTGGCTTGGGCATCTGTCCCAGAAATTGCCGCGCATAAGCGGATAGGGATTCGACATATCTCCGCTGTCCCTCAGCGTAAATTGTGTCGAGTGCCAGGGAAGATTTTCCCGAACCCGATACGCCGGAGATCACGGTCATTTTTTCGCGGGGAATGGATACATCCACATTTTGTAAGTTGTTCTCCCGCGCACCCACAATGTCAATGGTCCGCACATGGCCATTGGCGATTCGTTTACCGTTTTTCCCAGATACGAGTGGCGTGCGCGATAGCACTTCGCAAAGCGCGTGTCCTGTATGAGAGTTGGGAGATTGCGTCAGGTGTTCGGGTGTGCCTTCTGTCAGAATTTGTCCGCCATCTTCGCCGCCTTCAGGTCCCAGATCGATTACCCAATCCGCGGTTTTGATTACGTCCAGGTTGTGCTCGATAACCACCACGGAATTGCCCATATTCACGAGCCGATGCAATACATTCAAGAGATTTTGTATATCGGCAAAATGCAGGCCCGTCGTCGGTTCGTCCAGGATGTACAGGGTTTTGCCCGTGCTTCTGCGGCACAGTTCTTTTGATAGTTTGACCCGTTGTGCTTCGCCACCGGAGAGTGTTGGCGCGGGCTGGCCCAATTTGACGTAGCCCATTCCCACATCAACCAGGGTTTGGAGAATGCGGTGAATACCGGGGATCGCTTGAAAAAACAGATGCGCCTCTTCGACTTCCATCGCCAGCACATCGGCAATGGATTTGCCCTTATACTTCACGTCCAGGGTTTCGCGATTAAAACGCCGCCCTTCACACACGGGACACGTCACCCACACGTCGGCGAGAAAATCCATTTCGACGAGGTTTGCGCCATTGCCCTTACACGCCTCGCACCGGCCGCCCTTTACGTTAAAACTAAAGCGTCCGGGTTTGTATCCCCGTACTTTTGACTCGGGCAATTCGGCAAATAATTTTCGAATGGGATCAAATACACCCGTGTATGTCGCCGCGTTGCTGCGCGGTGTGCGCCCGATGGGTTGCTGGTTGATCTCGATGACTTTGTCCAGGAGATCTATGCCCTCAATGCAGCGGTGCGCGCCTGTTTCCGTTTCTGCGCGGTTGAGTTCTCGCGCGAGAGCGGGATAGAGGATATCGGCAATTAGCGATGATTTTCCCGATCCGGATACGCCCGTGACACAGGTAAATACGCCGACGGGAATTTTCACGTCGATATTTTTGAGATTATTGTGGTGAGCACCCCGAATCCATAAGCCGCGATGCGATACGGAGCGCCTTTCGGGCACTGCTATTTTTTCTTTTCCCGAGAGATAAGCGCCCGTTACCGAGCGGGTTCTTCTCGCTACCTGTTTCCACGATCCCTCGGCGACTATTCGACCACCGAGGTGCCCGGGACCGGGTCCAAAATCCACCACCCGATCCGCGCGCCGCATGGTGTCTTCGTCGTGTTCGACGACGATCACAGTATTGCCCACATCTCGCAGGTGACACAGGGCATTGAGCAATCGCCGATTGTCGCGGTGGTGCAGACCAATTGACGGTTCGTCCAGTACATAGGTTACACCGACCAATCCAGATCCAATCTGGCTGGCGAGGCGAATGCGTTGCGCTTCGCCGCCCGATAGTGTCGGTGCCGTGCGGTTGAGTGTGAGATAGTCGAGACCCACATCGAGGAGAAATTTCAATCGCCCGCGAATTTCTTTCAGGGCGTCTTCGGCAATTCGCGCCTGGATCTCGGTCAATTTGAGGTTCTGAAAAAAGGCGTGCGCGCGATCGACGGTCATTGCCGTGACATCGGGTAGCGTGTGTCCTTCGATTTTGACGGAGAGGGCTTCGGGTTTTAAGCGGGTGCCTTCGCATACGGGACATATACCCACACGCATGAAGGGTGCCAGTCGTTTGCGTACGATGAGACTCCGTCCCTCGGCAAACTGCCGCTCCATTGGGGGCAGGATGCCCTCAAACCCATCGCGATGGCGTTTTATACTGCCGTTGCTGCGGCGCCATTCAAAGGTCATTTTGCCGTCTATGCCGTATAATAATGCCTGTTGGCCCTCTGGTGAAATGCGTTTCCATGGCGTTTGCAAATTTGCACCATGGCGCTTCAAAACGCCCGCGTAATAGTGAGATTTCCACCGATTTTTGGGCACGCCCAGCGGCGCGATAGCGCCTTCCAGTACGGACAATTCGGGATTGGGAACGGCTTTTGCCAGATCCATTGCAAAGCGCGTGCCCAAACCGCGACAGCCGGGGCACATGCCCTGTGGGCTGTTGAATGAGAATAATTGCGGTACAGGTTCCTGTGCGCTGCGTCCACAGGTGGGGCAGGAAAAGTGCGTACTCAGCAGAAGGTCGTCTTCACCTTCTGCGCTGACAATGACCGCTCCTTTACCCATTATGAGACCGGCATCAACGGCTTCGCCTATGCGCCCCTGCATTGTTTTTTTTGCGATAATCCGATCGATTACGACTTCGATATCGTGTCTTTTGTAGCGCTCCAATTTCGGGGTCTGGGTCAATGTTACAATCTGTCCATCCACGCGCGCGCGGATATATCCCTCTTTTTGCAAATTTTCAAACAGGTCCTGGTATTCCCCTTTTCGCCCCTGTACGAGAGAAGAGAGTATGTGAATGCGCGTGCCCTCACCCAGTGCCATGATTTGATCTACAATGCCGTCGCGCGTTTGCGCCCCAATTGGCGTGTCGTCATGTGCGCAATGGGGGGTGCCAATTCGCGCAAATAATACGCGCAAATAGTCGTAGATTTCGGTTATTGTGCCCACGGTTGAGCGGGGATTGCGCCCCGCGGTCTTTTGTTCGATGGAGATCGTTGGCGACAATCCCGTAATTTGATCTACTTCGGGTTTTTCCATCTGTCCCAAAAATTGACGCGCATACGCCGATAGGGATTCTACATAACGCCGCTGACCTTCGGCATAGATGGTGTCAAAAGCCATCGACGACTTGCCCGAACCGGAAACGCCGGTAAAACATATTAGCGCGTGTCGGGGCAACGTCAGATCTACATTTTGCAAGTTGTGTACTCGCGCACCTTTTACGACGATGCTTTTTGTTTCCATAAAATTCCCAGTTTTTAATTTTTAATTTCCATTGACATTGCAATATACTATACACACGTTCACCCATCAAGAGAGAACTCACTATGTGACATGCACAGGGAAAATCCTTGTCATTGGACTTTATTCGTTTTATACTTTCAATCGCCAATATTTTCCCTACTACGCACAGGGGGACATGATGACAAAAATTTTGACTATTGACAGTGAAGAAGCCGCTGTTGAACGGATTGTCAAGATTCTCGAATCCAATAATTATGAGGCACAGACCGCGACAACGTGGGTCGAAGCGGTTGACGCGATCGCTCACGGACAACCCGATCTGGTGTTGATCAACCTCGAGATGCCAATCATTCGCGGCGATGTCTTGATCGAATTTATCCGCGAAGAAGGCTTTGAGGTACCGGTGATTGTGGTATCGTTTCCCATCGAGGAAGCAGAAGCCAAAACACTCCTGGAGCAGGGTGTTTACGGCATGGTTGAAAGACCATTTGAGGACAAAACACTTATCGAAAAAATAGCGCATGTGTTCGACATAGCCAAATTAGAGACAGAACCGGATCCGCCTGCAGACGCAGAGGAGGAAACCGAGCAAAAAGTATCGGAGGAAAGTGCTGAAGAAGGAGAAGAAGAGGCAGCACCACCGGAAGCGGATGCTTCCGAATCGACATCCGATGATGAGGACAAGTCAGAACCCTTCCTCAAACAACCGCGCGATCTCAGAACTGCGTCTCGCACCGGGATGAGCAAGCGCAAAAAGACGATTATGTTCACTGTAATCGGGATCTATATTCTCTTTGCGATCTTTGCCATCATGTATTTTTTTACAGACGAAGTCCCGGCATTTGTAGGTCGGATACTCAGCAACTGGTAGAAGGGAGTTTTCAATGGGATTAAATGTCGCCGTGGTCGGTTTGGGGGGGATTGGCAACCGACACGCCACTATTTATAATGGTCACGACCAATGCAATCTCGCTGCTGTTTGCGATATAGACCGAAGACGCGCAGATGCCGCGGCGTCGCAATACGGTGTTAGAGCATTTTACGCTGTGCAAGATATGCTCGACGCGGGGCTGGATATCACGGTGGCAAGTGTTGCGACTGCCGGTCATGAAAATGGTGGCGATCACTACAAACCCACAATGGAACTCCTCGAAGCGGGTGTTCATGTACTCGGGGAAAAGCCGATTTCGAATAATATTGACGAGGCAAAAGAGATGGTTGCCAGAGCAAAAGATAAAAATCTGCGCTATGGTGTTGACCTCAATCACCGCTTTACACCTGCTGCTGCGCGCGCCAAAGAATGGGTTGATCAGGGTAGGCTGGGCGAGATCAATATTATTAATATGACTATGTGGATCAATAACCCCCGAGAAACGTCGCCGTGGTTCCACATTCGCGCCCTGCACCCGCACTCTATCGACGTTATGCGCTACTTTTGCGGTGATATTGAAAAAGTAAGTGCCTTTTTTAAGCGCGGTCTGGACAAAGATGGCAATCGCCGCGTGTGCTGGTCAAATATGCAACTCAACATGTGCTTTGCTGATGGTACGGTGGGCAATCTCACTGGAAGTTACGACGCCACGGGACCGGGGGGGTCTTATGGTCTTGAACGTCTCGAAGTTGCCGGATCAGATGCTCGCTTTGTGCTGGAAGAAGCCTGTGAACGCCTGCATTTTCATCCCCGCCGCTCAATGGAACTCGAACGCTATGACTATATCGGCGGTATGATGGGGTTCAACGAAACATTCCAAAGCCGCATTGGGCGGTGGATAGAGCAAAATCTCGAAGGCGCATCTCCCGAAGATATCGAAGGTTCGGGTGAAGAAGCACTCAAAGCGCAGATGGTTATTGAAGCGGCGATAAAATCGTGGGAAACAGATGCGGTCGTCGCTGTTGAAGATGTGTAAAATTCAGGGGTCAAACTCTTTGAAACCAATTTCTACATTTGTTGTCAAACCCTCGCTGCCCAAATCTCTTCAGGGCCTGGAAGCACTGGCGTATAATCTGCGCTGGGCCTGGGATCCGGACACGATGGATCTGTTTCGACGCATTGATCCCATTCTCTGGGAAACAGTTTATCACAATCCGGTGCGCCTGCTCAATGATATCAGCCAGGAACGCCTGAATCAACTTTCTGAAAATCCGGGATTCATGGCGCATTTTAAGCGCGTGTCTGAGTCTTTCCGCGCGTTTATGGATGGGGAGACCTATTTTCACTCTGCCCATGGCAAAACCGCGTCCGATATTCAAATCGCCTATTTCTCTGCGGAGTTTGGTCTTACCGAAAGCCTGCCGATTTATTCAGGTGGTCTGGGGGTGTTGGCCGGAGATCATCTCAAATCTGCGAGTACTCTGGGATTGCCATTTTTTGCTGTGGGTCTGCTGTATCAACACGGATATTTCAATCAGTATCTCACAAATGACGGTTGGCAACAGGAAGAATATACCGAAAATGACTATTACGCGCTGCCCGTCCAGATTGTTCGCGATGAGCGCGGTCGGGATATCGCGATTACGCTCTCATATCCCGAAGCAGAAGCGCGGGTGCGGATATGGAAGGTGCAGGTTGGGCGCATCCCCCTGTACTTGCTCGATACCAATTTGATGGAAAATCCGCCATCTATCCGCGAAATTACAGCACAACTCTACGGTGGCGATAGTGAGACGCGCATCCGGCAGGAAATTCTGCTGGGTATTGGCGGTGTGCGCGCGCTCAACGCATTGGGCATACAGCCCACCGTATGCCACATGAATGAAGGGCATTCGGCTTTTCTGGGGCTGGAGCGCATCCGTCAGGCGATGCACAACAATGGTGCCACGTTTGATCAGGCGGCAGAGTACACGTCAGCAGGTCACGTTTTTACGACCCATACTCCCGTTCCGGCCGGGCACGATGTCTTTCCCGTTTCTCTGATTGAAAAATACTTCAGATCTTACGCGCATGACCTCGGTCTTTCTATGCCTGCATTCCTCGCTTTGGGGCGCGAGAATCCCAATAATATCAGCGATGGTTTTAATATGACAGTGCTCGCGTTCAGGCTGTCGTCCTATCGCAATGGCGTTAGCAAACTTCACGGCGAGGTCTCGCGCAATATGTGGCAGTCGCTGTGGCCCGGACTGCCGAAGAGTGAAATACCCGTCGAATCCATTACCAATGGCGTTCATATTGCTTCCCATATTTCGCAACAAATGCGCGCTCTTGAAGACAACTATATGGGGCCTCGGCGCCTGGAGGAACCACACGATCAGAGTGTGTGGGAGACGATAGATCACATTCCGCCCGAGGAACTCTGGCGCGTCCACGAGCGCAGGAGAGAACGCCTCGTTGCATTTGCGCGGCAGCGTCTTAGAAAGCAGTTGCAGCGAGAAACAGCGTCGTCAATCGATATGGCGCGCGCCGACGAGGTCCTGACTTCTGATGCGCTTACGATTGGATTTGCCAGGCGTTTTGCAACGTATAAACGCGCCACCCTCTTGTTTCACGATCTCGAGAGACTCACGCGCATTTTGTGCAATGAAGAACGTCCCGTTCAGGTTATTTTTGCGGGCAAGGCGCATCCGCAAGACCATGCGGGAAAAGAATTTATTCAGGAAATTTTCAGTCTTACGCAGCGCGAGTATCTCCACCGCCGTCTGGTTTTTATCGAGAATTACGATATGTGTGTGGCGCGTTATCTCGTGCAGGGGGTCGATATCTGGCTGAATACGCCGATGAGACCCCAGGAAGCGAGCGGTACCAGTGGCATGAAAGCCGTTGCCAATGGCGCATTAAATCTCAGCGTGCTCGATGGCTGGTGGGCAGAAGCGTATCAACCGGAATTGGGCTGGGAGATCGGTCACGGCAAAGAATACGACGATCCGGCGTATCAAAACCAGATTGAAGCGCGGGCGATTTACAATATTCTCGAAAAAGAAGCGGTGCCGCTTTTTTATAATCGCGGTGTGGATGGATTGCCCAGAGGATGGATCGCCCGCATGAAGAATGCTATGCGCGTGTTGTGTCCGAAGTTCAATACTCACCGCATGGTGCAGGAATATACCGAGCGGTTCTATTTGAAGGCGCATTTACGATCAAAAAATCTTTCGGATAACAATGGCGCGAGAGCCAGTGCTCTGGCTGAATGGAAAGATAGAGTTCGCCATGGATGGAAGGATGTCGCGGTCCGTTCTGTAACGTCGAGCCAGGCGCAAACATCACATGTGGGCGACAAGGTCGAAATTCGCGCAGATGTCGCGTTGGGCGACTTGCGTGTAGAGGATGTGGCTGTCGAAATTTTTCACGGGCAGGTCGGCGCAGAGGGGCAGATTGTCCAGGGCGAGTCGCTGCCTATGGTACTCAAAGGTCCCCATACTTTTGTGGGGTACCTGCCTTTGCAAAAAAGCGGCCGATGGGGCTATACGGTTCGCATTCTCCCACACCATCAGGACCTCAATTCGATATGTGATACCGGATTAATTACCTGGGCGTGATACTATGACCAAACTCCCCCAAAAATCCTTCGCAGATGATCCCATCTTTGACGCATTTCTCCAACAGGCTCTTCAAAGCCGCTCCGATCACAATGTAAAACTCTTGACCCGCGCCTTTCATTTTGCGAGGAAAGCACATCAGGATCATTTTCGCAAGTCGGGCCAGCCGTATATTGTTCACGCGCTTGAGGTTGGACGCATTCTGATAGACCTCAATCAGGATACTGCAACTCTGGTGGCTGGTATTTTGCACGATACCATAGCGCACGGCACAGCAACCCACGCACAAATTGCGCGTCATTTTGGTTCTCATATTGCCGATCTGGTTGGCGGTGTGACCCGGATCAAAGATCTGTCCTTCCAGTCGCAAGAGGCCGAGCAAGCTGAGAATTTCCGCAAGATGTTTCTGTCTTTGATCAACGATTTGCGCGTTGTTCTTATTAAGTTTTGCGAACGCCTGCACAATATGCGCACGCTGGATCCCCTGCCTCCTGAAACGCGCGAACGCATGGCGCGCGAGAGTCTCGATATTTACGCGCCTCTGGCGCACCGTTTGGGGATTGCGCGCATTCGGTGGGAGCTTGAAGATCTGGCTCTCAAGTGGCTTGAACCCGAAGCCTATCGTGCGATTAGCAAAAAGATCCGCCTCAAGAGACGCGCGCGCGAGGCCTATATCGAAGAGATGCGCGTGCCGCTGCAAAAAATTCTAAAAAAAGAGAATATTCGGGCGGAAATTACAGGACGTCCCAAGAATTTCTTCAGTATTCACCAGAAGATGCAGACGCGGAGCAAAGCTTTTGAAGATATCTACGATTTGTTAGCCATCCGCATACTGGTCGATACGGTTCAGGAATGTTATCACGTTCTGGGTATGATTCACTCGCTCTATACACCGGTTATGCCCCGTTTTAAGGATTTTATTGCAACGCCCAAGAGCAATATGTATCAGTCTTTGCACACGACGGTGATAGGCCCTCGAGGGTTGATGATCGAGGTGCAGATACGCACCCACGAGATGCACCAGACAGCAGAAGAGGGTATTGCAGCACACTGGCTTTACAAAGAGGGGTCTCCAGAAAGGTCGGAACTCGATCAACAAATAGACGGGCTTCGCAATATGCTCGAGTGGCAGGGGGAGACATCAGATCCTCAAGAAATTATCGAGGAACTCAAGGTCGATCTCTTTTCAAATGAGATTTATGTTTTTACACCTCAGGGCGATTTGATTCAGCTTCCCGATGAGGCCACGCCCGTCGATTTTGCCTTTGCAGTGCATACCGAAATTGGCAATCGCTGTGTGGGCGCCCGCATTGACAGTCAGATGGTGCCATTATCTACGCCGCTTGAGACAGGGCAGACGGTTGAGATTATTACGTCGCCACACCAGCGTCCGCACCGCGATTGGCTCGATTTTGTCAAGAGTGCCAAAGCGCGAAGTTGTATTCGACGGGTTCTGCGCGAAGAGGCTTTTAATCAGAGCGTTCGACTGGGGCGCGAGATGGTCGATCGCGAGTTGCGACAGCAGCGCAAACGCGCGAGCAATGAGGAGCTGAAAAGCGTAGCCAAAGCACTGAAACAAGAAGATACAGATCATCTTTTTGCCGCGATAGGCAATGGCGATATTTCAATTGGCAAGTTTATCAATCAGCTTTTTCCCACGGCGCGCAAGCCTCTTGGCGATGTTCAAAAGGAGAGCCGAAAAAAGAATGCGGATGCGCTGCGCATTCACGGGTTGAACGATTTGATGATTCAGTATGCCCGGTGCTGCAATCCCATTGCGGGCGATCCGGTTATTGGTATTGTGACGCGCGGACGCGGTATATCTGTCCATCGCCGGGGGTGTTCCAATTTGCCCAATTTGTCTTCTGACCCCGGTCGCGTGGTCGAACTCGATTGGGAAACCGATCAGACGGAAACTTTTACTGCTACCATCCAGGTCACGGGCAGGGATCGCACCAATTTGTTGTCCGATATGACACAGGTTATGTCCAATCTCGGTGTTCCCATTGTGGGTGCCAGTATCGAGACCAGGCGCGAGGAGATTAACAACCAGTTCCAGGTGGAGATCAAAGATGCCGACCACCTCGAAGGACTTCTGCAAAACCTCCGCAAGATTCCCAATATTACCTCTGCTTATCGCCTCGAAGATCCGCCGGAGAGTTCGTCTTGAGGAGTGGACTGAGAAAAATAAAAACCGACGTTTGCGCGTCGGCTTTTTTGTTTGGATTCGCTTTGCATATCATTGTTTAATCTGGTTCAAATAAACCCCACTTTGAGTCGGCAGACTCCTTGATTACTGTATTGTCCGAAAGCAGGACATGAAATCTGTATCGACTGCCATTAATAGGCATCTGAGCATAGACCGAATAGCAACGTCGGCAAGCCGTTATCTTGATCTCTGTGTCGCAGGGGATGCAGTCCCAAACTCCCGAAGGTTTTCTTTGGCATCGCAGGCACTCAATTTGTTCGATCAGGTTTTTGTTGCGTTCCTGGAATTTTTCCAACTCGCCGGAAACCACCATGGGACCTATATACGATACACCTGCAGAGTTGCACACTTTGCAGAATGACTTTTCGTCACCATCCATCGTTCGCTTTTCACCCGAGAAGTCGTCGTACACCATCAGACAATGCCCACACGCGAAAATGCCCTCTGTGTTTGGCTCGCGGTTCTCAAAACGCCTGAAGTATTCCAGAATATCGGACTTGTCATTATCGGGCAATTTCTCGAATGGCTGCATTTTGGTTCCACATTCGTGGCAACAACAACCAAAGAAATTCTTTGCCCATCGGCCAAAAGTCCCAAGGATTACAATAATGAGAATGGTCAAAATAATAAACGCTTCCACAGTCGGTTCCTCATGTTAGTGGTTATACGTTCTCTGATCTATGTGCTTATGCTACGTTCTCCACCCTACGGGTTCTCATCCTGATCATCCTTCCATCCTGCCTATCCTGATTTTGACGGTGCTTGCTTTTATTATTTTAGGAAATTCTGCAAGCTCTGCAAACTCTGCACCTGAACTTCAACTTCAGGCCAGTTTGCATTTAAAATCTCTATAATATTATCCTTTGGTCCGATAAACATCATGACCATATTTTCCGGGACGAAAAATTTTTCGAGATAGGCACGTATCTCAGCATCGGTAATTGACTTATAACCGCCTTTGCGATGTGGTGGATTATAGATGGCTCGATATACTTCACCATCCAGTCTTTGCTGCGGTGTCAGTCGTTCATGGACATGGGCATAGGCGATATTGCTATTCTCACGCAACTCTTTTATTCCCACCCAGAAGCGGGGGTTATCGGGAAGCCCTCGTATGAAATCGGACATTTTTCCGATCAATTCTTCGCTATTCTGTAACTGGGGATCGGCGTAAATTTTGAGAAATCTGATATATTGCACTAATGGATAATCACTACCAATACCATAAACCAATCCCAACTCTTCTCTAAAATATTTGTAAAGCAATCCTCGAGCACCATATCGTCCAAGCACCAGGGATATCATTGAAGGAATATAATTTGTCTCCCCTATACTTCCATAAGGGATCAGCCAATAACACCAAATATTCTTCAGGTTTGAATCCAGGACAAAAACCGAAGGGCCAAAATGATGATCGATTGCTGGAGGTACGAATGAATGCACAAACCCGTCTGCCTGTCGTGGTAGTGGACGAAACAATTTGGCAATCTCGGTGGAATCTCGGTCTGAGAGTATCTTAAATGGTGGAGATCTCAGTGAATCTACAAACCCGTCTGCCTGTCGCCGTGGGCGATTCTCCCTATCTTCTATAATTGGACGAAGCAGTTTAGCGACCTCAGTGGAATCTCGGTTTGAGATCGTCTTAAAGAACACCACTTCTGTTTTCAGAAGCCGTGCATAATATTGCCTGATGTCCTTTTCAGAAAGGTTCTTCAGCATTTTTAAGGGCTTGTACGTCTTTTTCACTTTTATTTCTGAAAATGCAAAATGTCTTAAATAAATATAGGATTTGTTCCTGAGATGGTTCTGGTAATAAATAACTCTCTGTTTTTTTATATCTTCCAGGTCGGATTCGGAAAAATCGAAATTATATATGACATCGCGGATTATTTCTATGGACTCAGCACAATTCTCAGATAGGGTAGAAGCGGATATGGTCAGGGATGTTGTGTTGGGAAGGACAGATAAATCAGTCCCTAATACTGCCAATTGATCTATGTACCCTCGCTTTTTTGCAGACTCCCAAATCAACTTTGAGACCGTCCTTGCAAGCTCAATCTGGGAAGGCTGTTCCTGGTTGCTTCCCGCTCCGAGAAAGACAATCTCAATTTTGGTCAATGGGGCGCGTTTGTCCTGACGATAAAAAATTTGGTGGTTAGAAATCTCTGCATAAGCGGGCAGGATACCAACCACGTAGCACAGGGCAAAACTAAGTATCACTTTCAGGAACATATTCATTGGCCTTTTGGGAGGATTTACTGATCAATTTTTTGATAACCTCTATCACCGCAAATAGAACCATAATAGCAGAAAAAATAATAAAAATACTTCCCACTATTACAGCGCCGATAGACCGTTTTTTTTCTGGCATCGTTAGTGATAGAGTTATGGAATTGTTATTTGTCAGATATTGATCTATCAAGTGCGGGATATCGTCTCTACGGACAGATTTGAGATCTTTTATCAATTTTGGATATAGCAGGGGACCGTTGGCATAGGCGAATGCCCGTCCGAACTCATTGGCCATATATGAGCGGTCGTAAAATCTGGAATACATTGACTTTAACTGCAAATTTCGAGCCGCAGTAAAGTCATCTTCAGAGACACCATGCGCTCTGATCTTCTCTAATTCTGTTTGGACAGTGGTTTCAATGGCATCTATGGTAGTGTCGAGCGGCAGGTCTGCCGAGCAACTCAGTAAACTAAATCCTTTATTATGATAAAACGATACACTGAAAACCCTTGCGAGCTTAGAATCAATCACAGAAGACCGCAGGGAATTTGAGCTTTTATTTAGAATGCGAGCAAGAATGAGCAAGGTCGCATAGTCGCGATGGCCTAAATGAGGGGTGTGCCAACTTTTCCGGAATTTGGCAACACTGAGATTTTTTGAAGTGAGTTTTTCTTTTTTCCCGAGTATTTCGGGATTGGGTAATTGCGGAGGAGGCAATTCGTCCGACAATCCACCTGATATTTGTTCATTGCCATAAGCTTCGTCCAGTTTGGTCAGAACATGGTCAATCTCCACATCGCCGATTACAACGATCAATTTTTTTTGGCGACGCAAAAAATTTTCATGGTACACTTTCAAATCATCAGGTTTGAGTTGTTTAATAAAATCCTCAGCGCCAAGGCCATCAAAATTCTTTTTTTTATAGACCAGGCCCCAAAAGCGATTGGAGAAATTTCTCCCAAAATCTGACTGTCCGCGACTTATTTCCGTCAGTACGATTCTCTTTTCCTTTTCAACAACTTCTTCATCAATCCTTGTGCTGTGATATCTATCCGAGTCTATTTCAACTGCGAGATCAAATTTGTCCTTTGGAAATCTCATTACAAAGTATGTAAAATGGGAAGAAGTATAGGCATTTGATTGTCCCCCATTCTCGTTAATGATCTGATTGAGTTTTCCATATTCATGGCTTCCAGTACCTGCCATGATGTGCTCTAAGAAGTGTAGCCGTCCTTGTTTCCCTTCCTCTTCATCTGCTGAGCCAGCGCAGTAGTAGGTATGGTATTCAAAGGTCGGAATTGTCCGGTCCACAACAATAACGGCGTCGAGGTTGGGATTGATGGTGTAGTGCTGCGCGACGAGTTCTTCAGATAATGCAGCTGTGCCAATAAGATCGTAGGCAACACAAGTGCTGGTCTGCAAGACGCATACGAGGAATGAGATGATTGAGTAAGTTTGTATCATGTTTGATACTCGGCAAAGTTGGAAATCGCTGTTTCGTACATCCCTTCTAACTACTGCTGAGGTATCCACCAAAACAGATCAAGTCCATATTTTCACAAACGTATGTATTACTGATAAAAAATAATTGTTTTATAGCAATTTATTTCGATATGCTTTCCTCGAAGGCCAAATGCTTAAAATTGCGTCACGCATCCGATGGCCTGTCTGCCTGGACCTCTTGCACTGCTCAGTATAAAATGAGAAGGTTCTTCCAGCAAGCCTGAAAGAACCTTCTTTGAATCTTCAATATAATGAGCCAGGGGGCGGATTCAGAGATCTACCTCCAAATAATGTTTTTTGAAACACACCTATTTATTCTACATTTCTTCTTCAGCCTGCATTTCTTCTTCATGGAGTTTCTTCATGATCTTCTTGGCCAGATCTTTCCCCCATTCTTCGCCCGCCGCCATGGATTCCATCATGATTTGAGGTTGGACTTTAATCAGCTTTTTCCCTATAGGAGACTCATGAAATGCGATCAGTTGCTTGATTTCCTCATGGGTAAAATGCTTCGCATAAATGGGTATTATCATTTCGATAAGATCATTTGGGTTAACTTCAGCCTTGAAATCATCCCAGAACTTTTCCCGAGCTTCAGAGCGGCCTTGCTTCATGGTGAGAATCAGCCGATTCATAATTTGCATGCTGAGATTGTCCACATCGGTTATTTCCATCAGGCGTTTGATATCCGCTCTCTTGGATACAGCAGCCGGGTCAGGCATTTCTTCTGCGACAACATTAAATGCCCCTGTTAAAGCCAATGAAGCCACCCATATGATGATTCGCGTTTTCATACTGTATGTCTCCTTTCTCGGTTTACGACGTTACGCGGTACTCGAGTTGAGTGCATGCTAAGCCGTATGGTAACACGATTGCTACTTCAATGTCAAGAACGAAAAATTCCGCATATGTCTGATGCGCCCATCTGCGGATACCTTCCGTCTTTTATCCTGTTCATCCTTCAACCCTGCCTATCCTGATGAACTGGTCTGTAAATCGACCAGTTGTACATCACTCTTGACGGTGCCTTTCCCACACCAGAACGCGGTCCGGATCAATGGACGGGTATATTTCATCTCCAACGCGACATTGTTGCTCACCGGAGGTCAAAATCTGGATGGGTTGTCCCGCCCAGTCGGCGAGCAAGATGGTCGATGCGCCGAGGTCTTCGATGACTTCGATGGTCGCAGGGATTTCGCCTCCACGGGGTGAAATATCTTCCGCGCGGATGCCGAGGGTGGCGTTTGAAGGGGCGTTGTGGTCTGTGGTCATGATGGGTTGATTCGTGGTGGTGAACCATTGGTTTCGCTGTTTGTGGACGTCTATGGTGTTGATGGGGGGATAGCCGAGTTGACGGGCGACGGTCGGGGAATTGGGTTGCTGGTAGATTTCTTCTGGAGAGCCGATTTGCAGGATTTTTCCTTCGGACAATACGGCGATTCGGTCGCCCATTGAGAGGGCTTCAATCCGGTCGTGCGTGACGTAAATCATGGGTGTGCTGAGGTTCCGCTGAAGGCGGATGAGTTCGACGCGCAATACTTCGCGCAATTTTGCATCCAGGTTGGTGAGGGGTTCGTCCAGAAGAAAGAGTCGGGGTTGGCGCACGATGGCGCGTCCGATTGCGACGCGTTGCATTTCGCCGCCGGACAGGTGCGTGGCGGGTCGGTCTAATAGCGGGGGTATGCGAAGCAGGTCGGCGGTGTGAGAAATTCTGTTTGCTATGTCTTCTTTTGAGAGGTTGCGTCCGGGTGCCTGGAGTGGAAATTCGAGGTTCTGGCGCACGGTTTTGTTGGGGTAAAGTGAGAAGTTCTGAAAGACGAGGGCGATGTCGCGTTCTGCGGGTAGCTGATGGGTTATGTCTGTGCCATTGACGGTTATACGTCCGGTATCCGCTGCTTCGAGGCCCGCGATGATGCGCAGTAGCGTTGTTTTGCCCGCACCTGTTGGTCCCAGGATGACGAGGAGTTCTTCGGCGCGAAGAGAGAGTGAAATTTCCGAGAGTGCCCGGGTTTCGCCGTAGTTTTTAGACAGGTTATCGATTTTGAGAAATGGTTCATTCATGTGAGGGCTGTTTCCGTGTCTGGATCGAATAGGCGAATATGCGTTTCATTCAGGTGCAGGTGGATTGTTTCTCCGATGGCAAAGCGGTCGGTTGAACGCATGACCAGTTCGCCTATTGGCGTATTGACATGTACGTAACCGTGGCTGCCGAGGTATTCGCTGAGGATGACTTTACCCGGTATGCCGCGATTGGCGGGGCGGATAAATTCCGGGCGTATGCCGAAGATGACTTGTGCGGGCGCAATGTTCGCGTGGATGGGGATGTAAATATCTGTATCCGGACGGGTAAAGGACAGTCCGTCCTCGCGTTGCACTATTTGTCCGGTTAATAGATTCATGCCCGGGCTGCCGACGAAGTTTGCGACAAAGAGGTCCGCGGGATGGTTGTAGATTTCTGATGGGGATCCGATTTGTCTGATTTTGCCGCCTTCCATGACGACAATGCGATCCGCCAGACTCATGGCTTCTTCCTGGTCGTGTGTGACGTAGATGGCGGTTATGGAGAGGGCCAGTTGTTGGCGGCGTATAAATGCTCTGAGTTCCAATCGGTGTTCTGCGTCGAGTGTGCCCAGGGGTTCGTCCAGGAGATAGATATCCGGTGTGCGTACCATTGCACGGGCAAGAGAGACGCGCTGTTGATCACCGCCTGAAAGTTGTCTGGGGTATTGATTGCGTAATGTTTCGATACCCAGGGCGCAGGTAACGCGATCAATCGCCGCTTCGGTATCTGCGGGGGATGTGCCGATGTTCTCAAGTGGAAAGGCGATGTTTTTTTGGACGGTCATGTGCGGGTAGAGGGCGTAAAACTGGAAGACAAATCCCACGTCGCGTTGAGATGGCGGCAGGTGCGTGACGTTTTGATTGTCGAGTGTGATCCGTCCGCCCGTTGGGTTTTCCAGCCCTGCGATCATCCGCAATGTGGTTGTTTTTCCACATCCAGATGGACCCAGAAGGACGATAAATTCCCCTTTGTCAACACGCAGGTCAATACCTCTGACTGCCCGCGTGCCGTCGGGAAAGGTTTTTTGAAGATTTTGAAGTTCGAGAAATGGCATGGTTCACTGTTTAATCGTTCCAAATGTCACGCCCCGCAGCAGATGGTTGCGGACGAGTACTGTGAAGACCGCAATTGGGACGACAAAAATGAGAACACCTGCGGCAATTTGCGGCCAGGGTATGCCCTGGATATTGCCCTGAAGCCCGGCAAAATACACGGGTACGGTTACGGCTTCGGCGTTGTTGAGTGCGAGCGCGAAACCGTATTCATTCCAGGCGGATATGAGACAGAAGACGGCAGTTACTGCCATGCCGGTTGTAGAGTGGGGTAAGATGATTTTGTAAAATGCTTGAAATGGGCTGTATCCATCGACGAGTGCGGCTTCTTCATACGCCCGGGGAATTTCGTCTATGAATCCCTTCATTAGCCAGACCGCGAGCGAGAGGTTAAATGCCGTGTAGAGGAGGATGAGGCCCAGGTGTGTATTGGGCAGGTCAAAGATGCGGTACATCATCAATACGGGGACTACGACGGCAAGCGGAGGCAGGAATCGGGTCGAGAGGATGAAGAATAGCCAGTGCCGCGCACCTGCGATGCGAAATCGGCTAAATCCATACGCGCAGCCCGTTCCGAGGACGACCGATGTCAGGGTGCTGAGCAGGCCGATGATGACGCTGTTGAAGAGGTAGTGAAAAAATGCGTGTGCTTTACCCGTGTGTGGTGTTGCCAGTTTGCGATAGGCGTCCAATGTGGCCGAAAAGGTCAGGTCTCCGGGGGCGATGTTTTCTGCGGTGGATGGTATGAGAGAGGCTGTGGAACTGATCGCCGCTTCCTGAGTTTTCAGGGAGGTGAGAAATAGCCAGCACAGGGGGAGTGTGGCCAGACAAAAATACGGGATGATGACGAGCCATCTCAAATATTTCACGCGGTTTCCCTTCCCTGTTTTGCCTGGATACCAGCGATGTATCGGATGAATATACTTGCGAGCGCGATGACGATGAGGAGTATGACAATGCTATAAGAACTGCCCAGTCCGATTTTGTAGCCGCGAAACATGACTTGATAGAGGAGGGCGCTCAATGTTTGGGTCGCGCGGTCATTGGGTCCCGTGACCGCCATGACGAGGTCAAATTGTTTGAGGGCATCTGTGGTGCGCAGCAGGACTGCGAGAAAGAGGAGGGGTGAGCACAGGGGAAGGGTGATGCGCCGAAAGACGGTCCATCTGGATGCCCGATCAATGGCCGCGGCTTCGTAGAGGTGATTGGGTATGGCGTTGAGACCTGCGAGTGCGATGAGCATCATAAATGGCGTCCACATCCAGATGTCGATCATCAGGATGGAGAAGAGTTTCAAGTCGGGGTCGGTTAGCCATTGCGGTTGAAAGAGGCCAAAGATGGATAGTGCTTGATTGACGACGCCGTAGTGGCCATTGAGGATAAAGTTCCAGTACAGGCCCATGACTGCGGGGGATAGCATCATGGGTACCAGGAGTATGGTGGTGATGGCGGGTTTGCCCCAGAAGGGTTTTTGAAGGGCGAGGGCAAGGGCAAAGCCGAGAAGGAGTTCGACCGCGACTGCCAGGACCACGAATAGTCCGGTGGTGCGAAGGGCCGTGCTATAGCGCGTGTCGTCAAAGATGATGCCGTAGTTGCGCCCGCCTATGAGCTGTGCAATACCACCACTGAGTTCGGCATCGGTAAAGCTGAGGTAGATGTTGTAGAAGAGGGGAAAGATGTTGAACGCGATCAGAAAGATCAGTGCCGGACCCACAAATCCGTATTTCAAAACGCCGTCTTTCACGCGCATTCTCGAAAGGGGTGAGGGTTGGAAATCGCGATGGGGCGTCGCCTACTGTTCCCGTTTTCTGCGAAGTGCCAGTACTTGTTTAAATATTTTTGAAATATTGCCACCATTGCGGGAGTGCAATAGCATCTGCTCTTTTGACATGACCATCATGGTGTCTTCTTTTAGGTCGGGATAACGGCAAAAGCTCGATTTTACCGCTTCACCCGTGATGCAGCAATATTTTTCTACCGGGATTTCTTGTTCGGTATCAAACTTACTGCCAGTGGGTTCCAGGCCTTTGTTCGCTTCTTCGTATTCGGTGAATATTTCCGAGATTTTGGCGGCCATAATGCAATCTCCTGTTGGGGTGAAACAGATCTTTGTAGAGCGTGAAATAATATGCAAAAAGGGTCTATATGTAAAGAAAAATAACGGATAAAGGATTGATCTCAAACCTTAAACAAGAAGTGTATCACATCGCCATCAAAGATCTCTGCGTCTTTTCCTTTGACCATGAGCTTGCCCGCTGCTTTTACTTTTTGCTCTTCTCCCAATGCGATTAAGTCTTCGTAGCGCATGACTTCAGCCCGGATGAATCCCCGCTCGATGTCTCCGTGAACTGCGCCTCCCGCCTGCGGTGCCAGGGAACCTCTCGGAATCGTCCAGGCGTGTACTTCGTCATTGACTACTGTGAAGAATGAAATCAATCCCAGGGTTTCATAACACAATAAGGTGAGCCGGTCCAGCGCGGGCTGTTCAATGCCGAGGTCGGCTAGAAATTCCTCGCGTGTTTCGTCGTCAAGTAGCGAGATTTCTTCTTCGATTTGTGCGGATATTGCGATCCATTCAAAATCACAGTCGGCAAAATCAGCGGCTATTTCATCTATGATTCCGTCTTCGCCGATTTGGTCTTCGCCTGTGTTCAGCACTACGAGCACTGCTTTGGTGGTTAAGAAGGGATAGCTGGATGTCAGTTTTACTTCGTCTGAGGTCAGTGGAAATTGACGCAGGGGGTTTCCGGCTTCCAGATGCGCCTGCATGCGCGTCATTAAGTTCTTTTCTTGCTCTATTCGCAGTCTGTCTTTTGTGTGCCGGTCTTGTGCTATTCGCTCCAGTCGCTTTTCTACAAAGATCAGGTCGGCGAGCAATAGTTCTTCCCAAAAAGACCGTATGTCGCGTTTGGGATTTATATCGCCAGCAATGTGAAATACGGTGTCGTTTTCAAATACCCGGGCGAGGAAGCAGATTACATCTACCCGCGCGAGATCCTGGAAAACAGGTATGTTGCGATCGGCCTGTATGTCCAGGTCGGGCAATAGTACAAATGCTATTTCTGCAGGTACTTCGCGTGCGGGTTTATACATTTCCACGAGCCGATCAAACCGCACATCTCTTACCTTTGCCTGACCCATTTCACCTGTGTGCCCGGTTAGCAAACGGAATAGCGTTTTTTTTCCGACCTGCGGCAATCCAATTAGCCCGAGTCTCATGGCGGTAATATTCCTTCCTCAGAGGAGAGGGGACCAAAATCCGTTGACGGATGCAAGACTGTGCTTTAATATACTAAAAATTGCAGGAAAAAATACTGAAGACGGGAAAGGAGTTTACCGTGAAAACTGTCGAACTCGGCACGACTGGTATATTGGTCTCGCAACTCAGTTTTGGTACTGGTACCAATGGCTGGGGCGGGCGTTCCAATCAGACGGATCTGGGGACGAGCGAACTTGTTGATTTGCTCATCTATGGCTTTGAGCGAGGCATCACATTTTGGGATAGTGCCGATCAATACGGCAGTCATGCCCATCTCGCGGGCGCATTGGCGCATATCGATCGCGATCGGGTTGTTATTACATCCAAAATTCGCGCGACAACAGCCTATGAGGCAGAGCGCGATATGGATCGCATTTTGAGCGAGTTAGATACGGATTATATCGATATCGTTCTCATGCACTGTCTGACAGATGAAGACTGGCCCAGTTCCTATCGCGGGGTTATGGATGTCCTGGCCGATAAAAAGCAAAAAGGCATCATTCGCGCACATGGTGTTTCCTGTCACGATATCGATGCCTTCCAGCGTGCAGCTATTACCCCATGGGTCGATGTTGTTTTGGCGCGTATCAATTACGCAGGGAAAAATATGGATGGTCCGCCCGAACGCGTCGTTCCCATTCTGGAAGAAATGGATGCCAATGATATCGGTGTTTATGGGATGAAAGTCGTGGGCCGCGGCGACCTGCCCGCACGCGATGCCATCCACTACGTTCTCGATATTCCAGCGATTGACGCCATTACTGTTGGCATGATGAATCGCAGCGAAATCGACGAGAATATCGGTCATGTCGAGGCGCACAGCACTGTGTTGATACCTGTTTAAAAGGCTGTGAGAGGTGAGAGGGACACCCTACCCGAGCGCGGGCGACCACAAGGGGTCGCCCCTACGAGAAATCTTACTTCTCACTTTTTTCTTCTATCCGCTCAATTTCATCTCGAATTATTCCCGCATCTTCGTACCGCTCTTCTTGAACCGCTTTATTCATCTGCTCTTTCAAAATTTTCAGCAGTTCATCTGGATCGATATCTTGTCCCTGCAAATCAACACCTTCCAGTGGCTGCTCGGCTGCCTGCGCGATGTCCAAAACAGGTTCTTCAAGAACGTCTTGTTCCCGGGGTGGATTCAATTGCTCAAGTTCATAACCATATTCGGTGCGGCGGACTTTGAATCCCACTTGTTGAATAATTTTGGCATCCATATAGATGGGTGCGCCAAATTTGAGTGCCAGCACGATACTATCACTGGGGCGGGCGTCTAAACGCACTTGTTCACCCCGGGCAAAGAGGATGAGTTCGGCGTAGAAGATGTGATCTTTCAATTCGACAATCTGCACCTGCTCAACTTCGGCATCAAAATGTGCCAACATTGTACACATCAAATCATAGGCAAGAGGTCGCGGCATGGATTTACCTTCGAGTTCTGAACGAATAGACCGATATTCGATATGACCAATTTCAATGGGCACCATTACACTGCCCTCAACACTTTGCAGCCACACCACGTTCTGTTCTGAATGCTCTTGACGTAAATCTACAACCCGCATTTCAATCATGACATCACCTTCCATCGCAGTGGCAAGGAAAAATATGTGATAAGGGTAAGAATAGTTAAAAACCAATCTGATGCAAGTTGAAATTTTCACCAGGAGAAGTTAGAAGGCCCCGCCTCACCACCCTAAAGCTGATGCCTCATCCAATTTCCTACTTCACACTTCATCCTTCACACTTCCAATGGAGACTGCGATGCAACTTTCTCTCTCAGTCCGCGTGGCGGAAAGCTTTCGCAATAAACGCGATTTGGCAATTGCCCTGCCCGAACTCGCGGAGATTGCCCAAAGCGCAGGTTATAAAGCACTTTGCATGCGCGCATCGGGCGTGGGTACGCACAGTCCGCCCGAACGCATTGTTGAAGTGCAACATATTTTGAAGAGACACAATCTCGCGGTTTCAATGGCAACCGGCGATTTTGCAATACCCGAGAATGGCACCAATGGACCGGAGAGCTTGCGCAATATTACCCCGCACCTCGATCTGGCAGACGCGCTTGGCTGCGATTTACTGCGCGTCTGTATCAAGACCGATGCAGATATCGCGCACGCCCAGCGCGCAGCCGATGAGGCAGCCGAGCGAGATATACGTCTGGCACATCAATCGCATACTCAGAGCCTTTTTGAAACTGTTGCGGGGTCGATTGAGACGCTTCAGAGTATTGGCCGACCTAATTTTGGGATTATTTACGAGCCTGCTAATTTGGCTCTGTGTGGGGAAGACTACGGTTCCGATACCCTCAAACGTTTTGCACCGTATCTTTTTAACGTTTATTTGCAAAATCACGTTCCAGACCCCAATGGCGATATGCCTATGACCACCTATGTGCGCGGTACGGTTTATTCCACTTTGCGACCACTCGATGAATCTGGCGGTATAGATTTTCAGAAAGTTTTTGATGGGTTGCACAGCATCAATTACCGCGGTTATGTAACGCTGCATCACGCCTTTGGTGGGGACCTGCCACCCGATGAAGCCGCGATCCGGTCTGCGAATTTTCTGAGGTCTTTTTTAAAATAGCTATTTTTTCACAAATATCTGCTCGTGAAATACCGGCCGACTCCAGCCCAGAAAGGCGTTGTCGGCCACGTTTTCATAAGGGATATTGCCCAGGCGACTGCTGGCACCCCAAACGTGGTACGCAGAACCGATGGTGATGATGGGGACGTTTTCCGTGTGGAGGTCGCGCACGCGGGTCATGTATGTGCGGAGTTTTGCAGTATCGACGGTGGTCATCGCCAATCGGACGTATCTGGTGGCTTCGCGCAGCCAGGGGGGACCTTCGTCCCAGGCTTTCTGATGCCAGTAGGGTACGTTTTTAGCCAGGATAGCCCAGCCAATGGGATATGTTAAGGGGGCGTTAGGTCCTTCGAGGCCCCAGTAGTGAACATCGTATTCGCAGTTGTAGCGGCGAGGGACAATGATGTCGCGCAGGCCGCCGTTGAGGTTGACTTTGATCCCCACAGTTCGCCAGTGGTCGGCAACCAGTTCGGAGACGGGTTGGCCGTTGAACATGCCGCCGGGATGTACGAAGTCGATGGTGAGTTCAAAGCGCGAGCCATCCCGAAGTTCGCGGATGCCATCGCCATCGGTGTCGATATAGCCTTCGCTGTCGAGGAGACGTCTGGCTTTGTCGGGGTCGTATTCGGCGTATTTTTTATAGGCTTTTGGAGAAAAATAGGGGCTTATAGGCCCGAAGGAATAGCCCGAGGGGTCGAGGAGGCCGTGGAAGACTATTTCGTCAATTTCTTCGCGGTTTATAGCGTGTGAGAGTGCGATGCGGACGTTTTTGTTGCGAAAAGCTTCTCGCAAGGCGGGGTTGGGTGCGTCCCAGTTGAGGTGGTAGGCAGGGCCTCTGTTGGGTCCGGTGATTCGGAGATTGAATTTCCCGTTTTTCTCTTTTACCTTGAGGGTGGGGAACATGTCGATGCGGGTATAACGCCCGATTAAGTCGAGTTCGCCGTTGATGAATTTTAGCAGGATTACCTGGGGGTCCTGGATGATGTTGAAGATGATGCGGTCGGCATAGGGAAGCTGATTGCCCGCTGTATCTATTTTCCAGTAGTAGGGGTTGCGCTCATAGACAATGCGCTGACCTCTAATCCATTCGACGGGGATCCAGGCAGAGATGCGAGGGATGCCGGGCTGCATGAGCAATTGCGCGCTGGTCGTGGCTTCGCGAAAGGCGTTGTAATCGGTTTTGGAATTGTATTTGGGGTGCAGGGGGGACAGGATGTGTTTTGGCGCGGCGATTAGAGCGCGGCTGAGTTCGTGAAGTACGCGACCCAGAGGTTTGGGCGATGAGATTTCAAGGGTGTGTGGATCAATTTTTTTGAACTGCATGGGTTTGCCATCTACCATCCATCCCGCTGGCGGAAAGGGATTTTGACGGGCGTCGTCATCAAAGGTCATGTCGTAATACCAGAAGAGGATGTCGTCAACGGTGAATGGGTGGCCGTCGGACCATTTGACGCCTTTGCGGATTTTGAAAATTGCGACTTTGCCACTGTCCTCATAAGTAAAGTGCTCAGATAGGTTGTGTTGGATGCTGTTTGGAAAGGGGCGTTCATAGCCCATGAGGTTTTCGTTGAGGGTTTTGTTGGGTCCCGGGGTTTGTACGATGTCGCCGGTGAGGGCGCGTCTCAGCGTGCCGCCGTAGGTGCCGATTTCTTCGATGGGTACGATGACGAGGGGATTTTCGGGCAGTCGCTCAGAGACGGGTGGGAGTTTGCCATGTTTGACCTGTTCCGAGAACATGGGGGCTTCGTTAAAGGTGCGGTTCTGGAGTATGACGGGATCAATTTTGAGGGGGGCACGGGTCTGAGGTGCGTGTTTTTGAGTGCTGGATGTGGATTGAGCAGGTGTGTTCTGACCGGAATCGGGGGCAAGGCATCCGAGAAAGAAGAGAAATAGATAAATGCAATGTGAATGATGGTTCATGTTAAACGCTAAGAGGCTCATGATGAGTATTCTCAACCGGGGTGAACGCGCTTCCGATTTTGTTCTTCCGACAATAGACGGTCCTCACACACGCTTTTATTCTCGCGCAGGTGGTCGCCCGACACTTTTGATTTTTACGGGGGAAGAGCAGGTTTTAGAAGGTTTGGAAGTTTCGGAAGAGGTAGATGTTTTTGTTGTTGGTCCGTCGGAGCTCGCAAAGGCGAGTGTTACAGTGTTTATCGACAGTGAAAACGCGGTTGGCAAAGCTTATGGTCTCGAGGGAGATTTTGCCGCGTTCGCGCTGGATGCCAATCTGCGGGTTCTGTCGGGGATTGAGGATCCGAATGCGTTTGATCAGATTTATCGCGCGTTTGAGAGCTTGCCTTCTCACCAGGCGATTGATGTCACTGTCCAGGCTCCGGTTCTGCTTATTCCCAATGTTCTGACTCCGGATATCTGCCAGGCGCTTATCAATGTATGGGCGACAAAGGGCAATATAGAAACTGGCGTTGAAAGTTCCCAATCTGGCGTGCGGCGCGATGTTATTGACTATCAGAACAAGAAGCGGCGAGACCACGAGGTTACCGATGCCCGACTTTTGCGGTTGCTTACTTCTACGGTGGGGCGGCGGGTTATGCCCGAGGTACAACGCGCTTTCCACTACCGGGCGACGCGGTTTGAGGGTTTCAAAATCGCGTGTTATGACGCAGAGAGTGGCGGTTTTTTTCGCGCTCATCGCGATAATCTCAGTCCTTCAACTGCCCATCGCCGCTTTGCGCTTACGCTCAATCTCAATGACGATTACACAGGTGGTTATCTGGTTTTTCCCGAGTTTGGTCCCCACCGCTATCGCCCGCCAGCAGGCGATGCGATCGCGTTTTCCAGTTCTTTTCTCCACGAGGTCCAGCCGGTGACCCGGGGACGTCGGTTTACGTTGCTTTCGTTTCTTTTTCATGAGGAGCAGAGGCGGTGACGAAACTCACACCATGTCCCAGTTCGTGCGGTGGCCTTCTTCGAGAAAGGCTGCCAATAGTTGAATGGTGGCTTCGATGTCGTCTTTGTCGGCCAATTCGATTGATGTGTGTACGTAGCGCGTGGGGATGGAGAGGGTGATTACGGGTACGCCGGCTCGAATCCGCTGTATTCCACCTGCGTCTGTGCCGCCCCGAGGCAGTATTTCCATCTGGTATTTGATGTCGCGCTCTTTTGCGAGGGTTTTCATGTGTGCGACTAATCCCGGGTGTGAAATTGAGCTGGAATCCTGAATTTTTATCGCAGCGCCTTCTCCCAGGCGCGTGACCTGTTCGTGCTCTGGGATGCCCGGTATGTCGGCTGCCAGTGTGATGTCCAGTGCCACGCCCACGTCTGGGTTTACGCCAAAGGCACTCGCGGTTGCCCCTCGCAGGCCAATTTCTTCCTGCACTGTGGCTACGGGATACGTTTCAAAGGCGAAGGAGTCGGCCCGTTTTACGGCTTCGATCATGACATATACGGCGAGCCGATTGTCCATGGCTTTACAACTTACGCCGTTGCCAATTTCGACAAAGTCGCGTTGTAGTGTTACCATTGCGCCGATTTCGATTTCTTCTTTGACGTCGTCGGCTGACATGTAGAGATCTACGACAAAGTCGCTGACGTCTAATTTTTTGTTGCGGTCGGCTTCTGTCTGGATATGCGGGGGTTTTACGCCGGGATAGAGCAGGCCGGTGTAGTCTTTTTCGGTGCCTGCGACGGTGACTCGTTGCGCTACCATGTTGCGGGGGTCGTGCCCGCCGAGGGGTACGAGGCGCAAGAGCCCCTGTTTGTCGATGTGGGATACGACAAAGCCTATTTCGTCCATGTGCGCGGCCAGCATCAGTTTTTTTGGATTTTCTTCCGCGCTTGCGTTCTTTTTGATTATCAAGTTGCCCATTCCATCTACGCGAAGTTCATCTGCGATGGGTTCCAACTCTCGCCGCACGATTTCGCGCAACCGCTCTTCGCGCCCGGGGACTCCCGAACATTCACACAATTCTTTTAATAGTTCCATGTTTATCTCCTGTTATTGATTGGGCGAGGAATAGTAGGATCAGGAATATAGCAGGTTAATATGGTCTGGCAAAGGAGCTTTTTACACTGTTCGCCAGACAGCGATACTATTGCTACCAGATTATTCTTGCATTTTTCTATTTCTATCGGCTAATTTTTGAGTAAGGAGGATGGTGGAATAGATGCGAAGAAAGTGAGTGCAATCACGATCATTGAAGTGATCGACTACCACTGAACAAGGAGCGAGCAATGGCAGCAGTTCATGAGTATCTTCCAGACTATGCGGTCCCGCCGGGCTGGGTTTTGGAGGAGCGTTTGGAAGCGCAAGGTATATCCCAGGCCGAGTTCGCGCGGCGGTGTGGGCGTTCTCCGAAGCTGATCAGCGAGATCATCTCTGGGAAAGCCTCCCTTGAGCCAGCGACGGCATTACAGTTTGAAAGAGTGCTGGGCGTTGACGCGAACGTATGGCTCGGCATTGAGGCCGCCTATCGCCTTTAATTGGGGGCAATTGAATGGACTTAAAGTCCGCCTGGAATGGAAAGAGGTTGCATCTTAAACTGTACTATACCATGCTGCGCTATTCAAACAATAACACATGGAGGAAGATGATATGGCCAAGGCCAATGTATTTATCAGTTCGGTTCTCGACGCTTCAGTAGATGCTGTGTGGGAAAAGATTCGCGATTTTAATGCGCTGCCCAAATGGCATCCCGCGATTGCAGATAGCCATATTGAAGGTGGTGAACCCAGCGATAGTGTGGGCTGTATTCGCAATTTTAATTTGCATGATGGCGGCAATATTCGCGAACAATTGCTTACGTTGAGCGATGTTACTTTTACGTGTACGTATTCTATTCTCGAGTCGCCCATGCCGGTTGAAGACTATGTGGCGACTTTGAGTTTGACGCCTATTACGGATGGCAATCGGACGTATATTCAGTGGACTGCAGAATTTGGCTGTCCAGCAGATGAAGAAGATGAACTGGTCGATTTTGTGGGCAATGGGGTTTTTCAAGGTGGTTTTGATTCGCTCAAGGATATTCTCGCGGGATAGATTCACATCGATCCTTTTAGGGCCATCAGATCTACGGGGTCGGGGCTTTCAAATACCGAGGCGGGTAATGTATCAAAGACGGCTATATCCGTATGTTTGCGTTCGCCTCTGCGCGTTGATCCGCGTCCGTCGGAGAGCAGGATGTTGCCGTGTTTTGTCCAGTTTGTCCACGGGCTGCGGAATCGCGGTTCTGCGTCCGATGCTTTGGGATAAAAAGCCCATTCTGTGACCAGGTTCTGCTCCTGATCTACCCATACATCGTATTTGTTTCGCGGCGTGACGCCGGTGTTTTGAAAGGTGAGGGTCAATTTGTGCGCGGGGCGGTCATTCAAGGTTTTGTCTTCGCCGCTGTATTTTAAGGTGACGCCCGTGTCTTTCAATTTATAGGGCATGACGAGCCAGTAAGAGTCGTTGATCCACCGCCTGTAACCCTGGTTCATATATTTTTTTACTGAGTCGGGGTTTGTTTGCTCTGTTCCTCCGAACCAGACGCGGCCTTTTTTGGTGTTTATGTTCGTCAAGATGAGCATGTCCCCGTCTTCATGCCGCAGGTTGCCCGTCCATTTATCCCATACGTGCAGGCGCCGTCCAAAGAAACGCCATGTAAGGTATCGGGTCTGATTCCAATTTTCCCATCCACCCATTTTTGCCATGACTGCATCGGCAATTTCTATTGCCTTTGCGTCGGATTCTGATTGGTTGAATCCTTCGGCTGGGGGATTGGTTTCCGCCATGGCATTTTGGGCGGTCAGGGTCAACAATAATGCGAGAATTGTTAATCGAGTAATCATATATTCTCCTTTGTAAATGGGTGTGGTAATCGTTTCCGCTTGCTTGTGGTTTGGATAACGCCCTATATTGCGAACCCGTAATGTACGCAACGAGGTACAATTGCGCCAGTAGTTCATTACCATGCATGAGAAAGGATAGAACAAATATGACGGATTCGGCAAAGCGTCCCAATATTGTTGTTATGTACGCGGATGATCTCGGTTTTGGAGATGTGAGTTGTTATGGTGCTACGGCGCTCGATACGCCCAATATTGATCGGTTGGCTTCCGAGGGGTTGGTGTTTTACCACGGGTATGCTACGGCGGCGACGTGTACTCCTTCGCGCTATAGCCTGCTTACAGGGTCTTATTCCTGGCGCAATGAACGCGCGCATATTTTGCCCGGCGATGCTCCGCTTATTATAGATCCGGGTACTGCTACGTTGCCTTCTGTTCTCAAGGAGGCTGGTTATACAACGGGTGTTGTTGGTAAGTGGCATCTGGGTATTGGAGAGGGGAATCAGAATTGGAATGAGCCGCTTCCGCTAACGCCTCTGGATATTGGGTTTGACTATTCTTATATCATGGCCGCGACCAATGATCGCGTGCCCTGTGTGTATCTGGATGGCAGAGATGTTGTGGGTCTCGATCCGTCCGATCCGATTGAGGTGGAGTACGATAAGAATAAGCCGTTTCCCGGTTTGCCGACCGGGAAAGACAATCCCGAGTTGCTGAAGATGAAGTTCCACCACGGGCACGATATGAGTATTGTCAATGGCGTGAGTCGGATCGGGTATATGAGGGGGGGCGAGGCAGCTCTTTGGGTGGATGAAGATATGGCCGATGTGTTTTTGGAAAAGGCCGTTTCATTTGTCGAGAAGAACAAGGATGGTCCTTTTTTCTTGTATTACGCTTTTCACCAGCCCCATGTTCCGCGGTTGCCCCATCCCCGATTTGTGGGTAGCACTGGATTGGGCTCGCGCGGCGATGCGATTGCCGAGATGGATTGGTGTGTGGGCGAGATGCTCGATGCGCTTGATCGGTGTGGTTTGAAAGAAGATACTGTTGTGGTTTTTTCCAGTGATAACGGTCCGGTGTTGAATGATGGTTATTACGACGAGGCGGTTGAGCTGTGCGGCGATCACCGGCCGGCAGGTCCGTTGCGCGGGGGAAAATACAGTATGTACGATGGGGGTACTCGCGTGCCTTTTATTGTTTCCTGGCCCGGTGCTGTGGAGATAGGCGAATCTGATGCGCTGGTCAGTCAGGTCGATTTTTTCGCGTCTTTTGCTGCTCTTGCAGGCGTGTCGCTGGATGCGAATGCGGGTCCCGATAGTGTGGATGTGCTCGATGCTCTGCTGGGGCAAAGCGATGAGGGTCGCGCGGAGATTGTTCTGGAGGGTATTCAGGCAAAGACCGTTTTGAGGCAGGGGGATTGGGTGTTTATTCCGCCCCATCAGGGTCCGCCTGTGAATACGAATGTGAATATTGAGACTGGCAATTCTCCAGTTCCTCAACTTTACTATCTTGCGGATGATATCGGGCAGATTGAGAATATGGCGTCGATCCATCCCGATGTTGCCGAGCGGATGGCGAACAGGTTGCGACAAATTCGATCAGGATGATCAGAGCCTGCACTGGAACGCCTCTATCCAGTGATTAAAGGCTGGAGGGATGATGTTGAGCCACCTTGTAGGAGGGAAATCCTTTTCCCGACCTATCAACTGTCGTTTGAAAGCGTACTATGAATAATTTGCGTAATGAATACGATCAAAATGGCTATGCTATCGCGCGTAAGGCTATTGATGCGGCGCTCGCAGAGGAGACGGTGCAACACGTCCATTGGCTTATTGAGAGGAATCCCGGCGTGCGTCCAGAGCGTTTGCATCACCATTTGCTCGCCCGCGATCCATTTATGCACCGGCTCGTGGGCGATGAACGCCTTGTAGATATTGCCGAGCAATTTCTCGGGCCGAATGTCGCGATGTTTGCCGCACATTATATCGCCAAACCTCCGGGCGATGGTCAGGCGGTACAGTGGCATCAAGATGGATCTTATTGGCCCCTCGAGCCGATGGAAGTGACGACTTTGTGGGTTGCGGGGACGCCTTCGAAGGTTGAGAATGGCTGTATGCGAGTGTTGCCGGGGACGCATAACAAGCATTTGCTCAAGCGCCGCGATCTCATTGATCTGGATCAGGAAAAGTACGTGCTGGGTGTGGGTATTCATCCGGATCAGATCGACGATTCCGATGCGGTTGATCTGGAGCTCAATGCGGGCGATGTTTCGATCCACAATCCGAATATTATCCACGGTTCCAATGCCAATACTTCGGATCAGTGGCGCGTTGGTCTCACGTTGCGGTATATTCCGACGACGACATGGGTGAATAGAGAAGATCACGAGAATATTCTCGTGCGGGGCAAAGCCTCTCCGGATGTTGCAAATGTGTATGCGGCGCGTCCGCGATATGTTCCGGGTGAGACTATGGCGTTTGGTGGCTGCGAGGTGTGGAATCAATAGGAGATAAATCATGGGCGGTTTGACTGGTGAGCAGATTGCTTTTTACAAGGATGAAGGGTATTTGTTGCTGGACGAATGTTTGCCCTCGGAGGCGTATCAGCCGCTTGTGGATGAGTTTGATGCGGTGATTGGACAAAAGGCGAGAGAGGCTTATGCTCTGGGTCAATTGGAGAGTCTTTTTGAGGACGCGCCTTTTGAGTGTCGATTGGCTTATTTGTGCGAGGCTCTGGGGACGGATAAGCGTTTTGCAGGTGAGATTTTGGGTAAGGCTCACAAGACTGCGGGTTTGTTTTTTTTGCTGACGCATCCGGCTATTCTGGATGTGGTAGAGTTGATTATTGGGCCGGAAATTCTGGTGCATCCGCAGTTTAATATCCGCGCAAAGATGCCCGGCGAAGCAGAGGTGTTGTGGCATCAGGATATCGCGTTTCTGGATCCGGAGGTGGAGAAGACGTTTATGATCAATTTCTGGGTGCCGCTGGTGGATACGGATGTGGAGAATGGCTGTCTGGAGATTTTGGCGGGGAGTCACAAGCACGGTATTATTCCGCACGATCCGGCGGATTCAGAGAAGGAGATTCCCGAGGATAGGCTGCCGCCGGGCGATCGCGTTTTGTCCGTGCTGCCAGCCGGGGGTGCCGCGCTGATTCAGCATAAGACAATACATCGCTCATTCCCGAATGCGTCCGATCATATTCGCTGGAGTCTGGATATTCGATATAGCGATTACAGGTTGCCAACCGGGCGCGAGGAGGTGCCGGGCTTTGTTGCGAGAAGTGAGATAGACCCGGGTCGGGTGGCAAGCGGTCATGAGGATTGGCTGCGATTGATGGAGGAGGCTGGTCATTTAATTTCTAATTGAGAAAGATACGACATGAGATGGATACGTTGTGTCGCGGTGCTGCTCATCTGGTTGCATGCAGATGGCATAGGAGCGCAGGATTTGCCTTTGAAGAGTGTGGGCAACCTGCGTTTTTTTGTCGATTTGTCGGCTTTTCGGGGTCCTGAGGGATATACCCGTCAGGAGGTGGCACTGTTGCTGGATGCGAGTCAGCTTGAGCTGCGGGAACAGGCGGGTGAGTCTGTTGGAAAGATTTCTCTGGTCGCTGTGGTGCTGGATACGCTGGATAATCGGGTGGTTCACCGGACATGGGTTCAGCAGGTTGCTGTTCCGGAATTGGATGTGGGGATTGGGGCACCGTTTAAGGATGCTGTTTTCTTTGATTTGACGCCGGGTGCTTATCGGCTGATTGTGCAGATTAAGGATATCCACGCGGAGGAGAGTGGGCGTTGTACTGTGCCGCTTCAGATACCGGATTACGAGCGTCGCGTGGGGCTGGTGTTTAGCGATCTGCAACTGGCTTTTAGCGTGGCGCGAAGCGGGGAAGTGCATCGGTTTGTCAAGCAGGGCTGGAAGGTCGTGCCGAATATTACCCGAAATTATGTTATCGGAGAGCCGCTGCAGATTTATTTTGAGGTGTATAATCTGTCGTCGTCGGGCGAGAGTTTTATTATGGGGTACCGTCTGATCGATGCGGAGGGGATGGTTGTGCGTACTTATCCGGCCAAGCGGTTTTTAAAGCCGGGGGAGAGTTGTGTGAGGGCGGAGGTTCTGGATACAGAGGGTTTGCGGAAGGGGACTTATGATCTTCAGGTGGAGGCGTTTGATGGGAGCAGTCGGCAGTATTTTCAGACGAGACGTCCCATTTTTCTGGTGTCAAAAGATTTGCCCGAGGGGCTTACTCAGGTGCAGAGGGATTTGATCGGGTATTATGCAGATATCCGGTATATCACCGATGAGAAGACGCGGAGGACTTATGACGCGCTGGAGACCTGGCCTGCCAGGCTGGCATTTTTGAAGGTATTTTGGAAGCAGTTGGACGACGCGCCCGATACGCCGACTAATGAGCGTCTGTTACAGCATTTGATGCGTATGCATTATGTGGAGACGCATTTTGGGGCTGGTGTAAGGGGATCGGATACGGACCGTGGACGGGTTTATATACAGTATGGGCCGCCCGATGATATTGATTACCGGACTTCTGCAGCGGGTCAGAAACCGTCGGAGGTGTGGTTTTACGAGATCGCGCGGCGCTACGAATTTGTGTTTAGAGATCGGCGGGGTACGGGGGTTTACGAATTGGTGCATTCCAATTATCCGGGGGAGTTGTCCAATCCGTACTGGTGGCGGGAGTTTTAGTTTACAATCTCGATGGCAGGTCGGGTGGGGATTCGCCGACTGTGGATTTGCCATTGCGGAGGAAGGGTTCGGCGTTGCCCCAGAGTTTGTTGCCGTCGGAGGATAGGATGGGTTCGCAGGAGTATTGGCCCAGGTACGCGCGGCGCAGTTTTGAGGTGGTGTTGGTGCTGCTGCTGTGGAAGACGATGCTGGAGAAGGCAACAATGCTGCCTGCGGGGACTTCTGCAATGAGGCCGGGGTCGCTGCCAAAGTAGCCGACTTTGTCATTGCTGCCTTCTTCGACGATGTGGTGTACCCACGAGCGAATGCCGCTGCGCGAATAGGGCAGGAGATGGACGGTGCCGTTTTCTTCGCTCATGTCGTCGAGCGCGCACCAGCAGGTGAGATACGGTTTGTGGTCGGGATAACCGACATAGCCCGAGTCCTGATGCCAGGAGAATTTCATGCCGGTTTCCGCGCCTTTGACGACGTATTGTTCCCAGAAGAGGTACGCGTTTTCGCCGAGGGTGGCACGGCATATTTCGGCCATGAGGTCGCTGAAGAGGAAGGCGCGGAGTTTGGGTTGCTGGCGAAAGCAGTTGGAGACGAAGTAGCGTTTGTTGCGGTGGTTGATGCCGATGGTGTCCGTGCCCTGCTCGTCCATGCGCGCGTGCATGGTGTCGATGAAGGTCTGGCATTCGTCGCGCAGGAGTTCGAGGTGGTGCTCGGGTATGACGGCTTCGAGGATGAAATAGCCTTCGTCTTTGTATTGTTGTTTTTGCGCTTCGGTGATGGTGATGGACATGGTGGATCTTATGATAGGATGTCGCGGACGCCAGGCCACTCGCGCCAGATGTCTGTGTACGCGTCTTTGCCGATTTCGTCGGTGTCTTTGTGCTTGAGGCGGGTGATGGTTGCCAGGCGCACGTTGGGCGATGCGTTGAGACAGGCTCCGTGAACGACTTGATGATGCGCGATGATGAGGTCGCCCGCGTTGCCGGTGATCATTATGGGGTCTTTGGGCAGGTCGGGCCTGGGCATGCCGTTGGCGAGTACTTCGTGGCCGTGTTCTGTGAAGTAGGAGGCAAAGAAGCGATGGGATTGGGGCCAGACGGTGAAGTTGCCGCTGTAGGGTTCGGGTACATCGACGAGATAGACGACGGCGAAGGCGGCGAATGAGCGTTTGTAATCGCCTTTGGCCGTGCCGTTGGTGCCGCTGCCAATGCCGTCGATGTGTCCGCGCGGTGGCGATGGTTCTTGTCCGAGAGGGAGGGGAAAGCGCGGATAGGTTTTGGCGCGTTCAACGGGGAGGACATTGCCTTTGCCCATGAGCGATTCGGCGATTTGCATGACCGGAGTTTTGTTGTACATGTCGAGTATGAAGGGCGCATCCAGAAGTTCGGCGCAAAAGAAGCCGGAGCGATGCCTGGAGAGGTCTTCACCGCCAATGCCGACGTTGCCGATGGAATGGTTGACGGCGCGGAGAGATGTTTCGATCATGCTTTTGGGGACAGCTCCTGGGATTTTGAGGTAGCCTTCTTCTGCGAATTGGCGTTTTTGTGCCTGGTTTAACATGGTGTTATTTCCCCCAGTGAGATGGTTTACGCCGCTACTGCTTCGCGTACGCAGGGAAATTCGCGCCAGATGTCCTGGAAGCCGTCGTTGCCATTTTTGTCGCAGTCGATGTGGCGGAGGCGCGCGATGGCGGCGTAGCGTATGTTGGGCGAGGCGTTGGGGCCACCGGTGTGGATCATCTGATGGTGTGCGATGATGAGGTCGCCAGCGTTTCCGGTGACCATGTCCGGTCCTTCGGGCAGGTCAACGCGGGGGGTGCCGTTGGAGAGTGTTTCGAGGCCCTCGCGTTTGAGGTAGTTTTCAAAGAAGCGATGGGATTGGGGCCAGACGGTGAAGTTGCCGCTGTAGGGTTCGGGTACGTCGGCGAGATAGATGACGGCGAAGGCCGTGAATCCGCGGCGGTACACGCCTTTTGGCATGCCATTTGTGCCGGTGCCCATGCCGTCGAGATGGCCTCGCGGTTCGGGTGGGACTTCGCCGATTACTGTGGGAAAGCGCGGGGCGACTTGCGCGCCTCTGATGGGTTTTTGCAAGTTGCCTTCTCCCATGAGGGATTCGGCGAGGGAGATGACCGGGCTGGCGTTGAAGAGGTTCATGATAACCGGGGCACCATTCAAGTCGCGGCAGAATTGCGCTGCGCGATGTTTGGACATGTCTTCGCCATTTGGGCCCAGGGTGCCGATGGAATGGTTGACGGCCTGACGCGCGGTATCGACCATGGCTTTTGATATGGCTCCAGGTATTTTGACGTAACCGCGGTCGTAAAATTCGCGGATTTGTTCGGGTGTGAGTTGCATGACATGGCTCCTGTAGGTGAACGTGTGATTTGTATAATTGTTGCTAAATTTACGAATAGAAAAATTCAGAGACAATAGTTATGTGCATGACGTCGGATGTATTTATGTCGCAGATGCAAGGCGTTTGATGGCGGTTTCTTTTCTTTCAACGCGTTCGTTGATGTGTTGGGAATATTCAGGTGTGCCGCAGAAGTCGTGGATGGTGGCGCGTTTTCTGTAGGGGACGTAGTTGCCGAGGTGCCAGGCGCTGGAGCGGTAGAGGGCGAAGTCGCCCGCGTTGAGGCGCAGTTGCACTGCACCGGGCATGTTGCGCGTGTAGTCGAGGCAGTCGCGTTCTTGTTGTTCGTTGGATACGGGTTTCTGATTGCGGAATTTGTCGCGGTCATAGGCGTTTTTGGCGGCGGTTTCGCCGGGGAGGTTGCGCTGGCGATAGTGGCTGCCGGGTACGATCCAGGTGGAGGGGTCTTCGTATAGGGCGCAGTTGACCTGGTTCTGGTAGTCGATGTGGAAGGATTGCCATTGCCATTCTTCGCGAAATTCAGATTCGAATACTTCCCGGGGCATGTGATCACGCCAGTCGCGGTGCCAGTCCGTACACCAGGGGTATTGGGCGGGTTCGAGCAGGATGCCGGTGCGGTTGAGGTCGGCGTGGTAGTGATGCGGGGTGAGGACGCGATGGATGGCGTCGTTGAGTTCTGGTAACGCGCCGTAGTCTTTGAAGGGGTGCTGGTCGAGGTCGTATTTGGCTATGGGCTGGAGACGCTGCGCCTGTGGTCCGGTGACTTTGCGCGCTATTTCTCTGGCTTTGTCAGTGACGCGGCGCAGGTCTGTGACCAGGGATGTGGGTATGATGTCCTGGAAAATGGTGTAGCCGAGGGTGTGGTAATCGGCGATGTGTTTTTCTGTGAATTGGAAGGACATGATAACACCTGCTTTTTGGTGTGGTGTTTTACAGTTTCCAGCGCAGGATGGGTTTTCGCGCGGCGGTTGCTTCGTCCAGTCTTCGCACGGGCGTTGCGTGGGGAGCTTCTCTGAGGAGGTCGGGATTTTCTTCGGCTTCTTTTGCAATTTGAATCATGGCTTCGATAAAGTCGTTGACCTGTTCGAGGCTTTCGGTTTCGGTCGGTTCGATTAGCATGGTTTCGGGCGCGACATTGGGCAGGGGAAAGTAGATCGTGGGCGGATGGACGCCGTAATCGATCAGCCGTTTGGCGATGTCGGTTGCGGTGATTCCGTTCGCCTTTTTTTGTCGCGATGCCGAGAATACCATTTCGTGCATGGGTTGTGCATTTTTTGGGCGGTCGTAGTGGGGGTCGAGTTTTGCCGCGATATAATTGGCATTCAAGACGGCCATTTCACTGGTGCGGCGCATGCCTTCTGCGCCGAGCATTTTGGCATAGACCAGCGCGCGTATGACCATGCCAAAATTGCCGTAGAATGAACTCACTTTGCCGATGGATTCCGGGCGGTCAAAGTCGAGCTTGAATGTATCCCCTTCTTTCAGGACTACGGGCAGGGGTAAGAATGGCAAGAGTGCTTTTTTTACGCCTACCGGACCAGAGCCGGGTCCCCCGCCTCCGTGAGGCGTGGTAAATGTTTTGTGCAGGTTGATGTGTACGACGTCAAAGCCCATGTCGCCGGGGCGACACTGGCCCAGAAAGGCATTCAGGTTCGCGCCATCGTAATACAAGAGGCCACCCGCGTCGTGTACCAACGTGGCGATGTCTTCAATTTCGTCTTCAAATACGCCAAATGTGTTGGGATTGGTCAACATCAATCCGGCTACGTCTTCTGTCAAGTGCGTTTTGAGGTCCTCTACGTCAACTGTGCCGCGTTCTGTTGATTTTATCGCCTGTACTGCATATCCGCAGATTGCCGCGGTTGCCGGGTTTGTGCCGTGGGCAGAGTCGGGGATAAGGACTATTTTTTTGGCGTTGTCCTGTGCCCTGTGATAGGCGGCGATCAGTGAGATGCCCACAAATTCGCCCTGCGCTCCGGCTGTGGGTTGAAAGGTGAATCCATCCATTCCGCTGACGGCTTTGAGCACTTGTTCCATTTCCCAGATGACTTGCAGGGCGGGTTGGGTATTTTCCGATAGGGGATGCAATCCCGCGATCTGTGGGATACGCGCCGCTTTTTCATGTACTCTGGGATTGTATTTCATCGTGCAGGATCCCAGGGGATAAAAATGCGTATCGATGCTGAAATTCATCTGTGAGAGCGCGGTGTAGTGGCGCACGAGTTCCAGTTCGCTCACTTCGGGGAGACCGGGTGGGATGTCGCGGCGCATGGTTTCGGGTATCGCTGTTCCGGAATCCACGGCAGCGGGAAATGCGACACAGCGTCTGTCTGGTGCGCCGCGTTCAAAGATCAATATATCGCGATCCATTACAATGTCCTCCATGCATCGATCAGGCGATCAATGTCGGCGTCTGTGCATTTTTCTGTGACACATGTGAGAATACAATTTTCGAGTGCGGGATAAAATCTGCCCAGGTCTATGCCGGCTTCGATGCCACGATGCCGCAATGCCGTCAGGACATCGGATGCTTTGCGGTCTGTTTCCAGAACGAATTCGTTAAATATTGGACCGGAGAATTTCTGGCGCACGCCGTCTAATGCGGTCAAGGCCTGCAATGCGCGATGGCTTTGATGCCAGTTCAATTCGCCAACTTCGCGGAAGCCCTGCGGTCCGACAGAGGATAGGTACACGGTTGCTGCGGTTGCGCAAAGGGTCTGGTTGGTGCAGATGTTTGATGTGGCGCGTTCGCGTCGAATGTGTTGCTCGCGGGTTTGCAATGTCAGTACAAAGCCGCGCTTGCCATCTACATCGGTGGTCTGGCCGCAGATGCGACCAGGCATTTTTCGCACGTGTGCGTCCCGCGATGCAAAAAAGCCGACATAAGGTCCGCCGTAAGACAGGGGCAGGCCCAATGGCTGCCCATCGCCTACGACTATATCGGCGCCGAAGTCGCCCGGCGGACGAATCGCGCTCAGGGATATGGGGTTGACGCAGGCTATAAAAGCTGTTCTGGTATTGTTGATCAGGTCGCCAATTTCGTGTAGGTGTTCGAGCACGCCCAAAAAATTCGGATTTTGCACGACTACGGCGGCAGTGTTGTCGTTCAATTCGCGCTTCAAAACGGCGATATCCAGTGCGCCGGAGTCGGACCAGGGGATATCCACGAGTTCGAGATCTATCCCCCGCACATAGGTCGCCACCACCTGGCGGTAAAATGGGTGCAGGCTGCGCGGCAATAAGACGCGCGTGCGGTTGTTCAGCCGGACCGACATAAGTACGGCTTCAGCCAGTGCAGAAGCACCGTCGTACATGGACGCATTGGCGACTTCCATGTTGGTCAGTTCACAAATCATGGATTGAAATTCAAAAATAGCCCGAAGGGTTCCCTGGCTCACTTCGGGCTGATAGGGCGTGTAGGCTGTGAAAAATTCGCCTCGTGAAATGATGGCATCGACCACGCTGGGCGAAAAGTGATCGTAAGCACCTCCGCCCAAAAACGATAGGGATGTCTCGCTCCCGCAATCGGTTAGCGATTGCACAAAAGCCGTCGCTTCCATTTCACTGATTCCAGGGGGCAAATTGAGCGCGTTCAGGCGCAGCGTTTCGGGAACGGGTGCAAACAGATCATCTGTGGATGCTACTCCGATCACGTTGAGCATGTGCTGAATATCGCGTTCTGTATGTGGCGTGTAATTCATTGTTCCTCACATTGCAATTTGTTCCAGATAGCCCGCGCGCGCTGGCGACACACGGCGGGTGTTTTATCATTGACTACGACAAAATCCGCAACCGCGACTTTGTCTTCTTCGGGCAATTGTGCGGATAGTCGCGCCGCAACTTCGGCTCTGGATATGCCCAATCGCGCCATTGTCCGCTGAATCCGCAAGGCTTCGGGAGCTGTTACTACTACGAGTATATCGACGATTTTTTTCGGATCGCCGCGCTCGACCAGCAGGGCCGCATCCACGACTACGGGGCGTGTGGGTTCTCTGTCCAGAGCCGCATGAATTTTGTCCAGCAATAACTGCCGAAGCGGTTGCCATACGATGGCGTTGAGTTTTTCGCGATTTTTGTCAGACGCAAAGGCTCGCTTGCCCAATTCCCGGCGTGCGATTTGTCCGTCGGCATCCAGAATCTCTCGTCCGAATACGTCGGTCAGGTTGTGAATTACAATTGGGTCGCGGAGTACTTCGTGACCTGTTGCATCGGCGTCGATTACGCGCGCGCCAGCTTCTTCAAATACAGCGCATACGGTGCTTTTTCCCGCGCCAATGCCTCCTGTTACGCCTATGATCACTGCTCGTCCTCTCGGCGATATACGCGCAATTGTAAGGTCAATTCTTCGGCTGCGTCTTCGGCTTCCCACCGCCGCAAGGTCGCGCGATTCCGCAGCCTTACGCATATATAGGCGAGTAGCAAGAGCAAGGTGAGATACAGCCAGATCAAATCGGGCGAAAAAAGCAACGTCATCAGACTGAATCGCGCCTGTACATCATCGCGCCATCGCCGTTCAAATTCGCGGGGTGTTTCGCCAGTTACGCGAAATAGTGCGACTTCAAAGGGTGCGCCTGCTTCCAGTTCGGAGAGCATGACGACCACGGCATTGGGACCGCCCAGACGGATCAAAAACGAGACTGCCAGCAAACTTTCCGTGTAGGCCAGATCGGCTTTTGCCGAGGGGAAAGAAAGGACTTCATCAATTTCGGAGAGCGGGATTAAGTTTTCCGAAAAGACCGCGTAAAATACAGCCGCGCTTTGTCGCAAGCGCCACTCGTGCGACGCCCACATCGCCACGCCTTCGTGAAACCAGACGGGCACGCGTGATGGCGCGATGGCGTGCAAAAATATATGGGCAAATTCGTGCCGCGCAACCTGTAGTAAGTTGTCGGCGCTGGCTTGTAGAACAATGGTGCGCGATTCGAGGAATGCAACCCCCGCGCTCCAGTGCGGCAATCGCCCGTGTGTCAATTCTCGAAAAACAGCTTCGTTCGGCGCGAGATAAACCGCTATGGGAATTTCGGGGGCACCGCCCAGTTTGCGCCGGATTTCATTGCGCCCAATAAGGAGCGCGTTCAAGAATGTCTGTGCTCGAACCGTATCGGTATGCGCGAGGTATAAGGCGAGGTCATCGCGTTTAAATCTGTGCCATTCTGTCGCGTTTGCTGCGGAAAAAGAGAAGAGGAGGAGAAAGCAGAGATACGAGATTTTCGTTGAACGGGCAGACATGGGGTTGCCTCTGCGTTGAGGCGTAGGTGCGGGTTTAAAACCCGCACCTACGGTCCATTTCTACCGTGGACGCTTTTTGGTCAGGTACTGAAAGAAATCGCTGGTGGGTGGCATCACGACGGTTGTTCCTTCGCCCAGGGTTTTTTCATAGGCTTCGAGGGTGCGCCAGAATTGAAAAAAGCGGGGGTCTTGTTCAAAGGCATCGGCATAGATGCGCAATGCCTCGGCATCGCCCTCGCCGCGGATCAACTGCGATTTTTGCAGGGCCTCGGATTTGAGTCGCGCGACTTCAAGGTCGGTTTCCGCGCGGATTTTCAGAGCCGCTTCTTCGCCCTCGGCGCGGTATTCTTTGGCCTGCCGATCGCGCTCGGCACGCATGCGTTCAAATACGTTGTTTTTGTTTTCCCGCGGCAGGTCTGCGCGTTTAATCCGCACATCGAGGATATCAATGCCCAGTCCGAGTGCTGCCTCGTGGGAGCGCTCTGTCACTTTTTTCATGATTTCCTCGCGGTGCGTAACTACGATCTCGACCAGCGTGCGTTGTCCGAGTTCTTCTCGAACAGCAGAAAAAATGATGTCGTCCAGGCGCGATTGTGCATAAGAGACATTTTGCACAGATACCAAAAACTTGAGTGGATCTGTGATGCGCCAGCGGGCGAAATTATCGACGATGAGGTTTTTCTTGTCCTGTGTGTAAATTTGTCTGGGATCGGCATCGCTGTACAGCAGGCGATCTTCGAAGGTGTGCAATTGTTGGATAAACGGAATTTTAAAATGCAGACCAGGGGACTGTACGGTGCGTACGGGTTGTCCAAATTCTGTGACGACGACCTGTTCGCGTTCATCCACGATATAACACGATGCATTCAGTAAAATACTCCCTGCGATCAAAATGACCACCAGAGTTACGAGGTTGCGCATGTCAATTTCCTCCTCCTAATGGCTTTTGCAGATTGAGAACGTTGAGGATACCGCCCTTGCCATCGGATTCGACGACGTATTTTTGTATGCCGGGCAGAATTTTTTCCATTGTTTCGAGGTACATTCGCGTTTCGGTCACGTCTTTTGCATTGCGATATTCTTTGAGCACCTCGACGAAGCGGTCTGCATCGCCCTGTGAGCGCTTGACGCGCTCGACTTTATAGGCTTCGGCTTCGCGGATCATTCTTTCGGCTTCACCGCGCGTTTTTGGGATGATGTCATTGCGATAGGCTTCGGCTTCGTTGCGGAGACGTTCTTTGTCTTCTCGCGCGTTGGCGACGTCCTTAAATGCGTGATCGACTTCCTGGGGTACAGACACGGTTTGCAATTTTGCTTGATCGACGCGCACGCCAATTTGGTAGAGGTCCAGGACTTCCTGAACCTGTTTCAGTATCTCTTCTTGTATTTCCAGCTTGCCCTCTGTGAGAGCCTCGTCGATGGTGCGCTGCCCAACGACCTGGCGCAATGCGGCCTCGGTCACATCTTTGATGGCTTTTCGCTGGTCGTTGACCTGGAACAAGTAGTTCTCCAAGTCGCGGATGCGGTACTGAACGATCAATTCTACATCGACGATATTCTCATCGCCGGTCAACATGGCGGATTCGGCTGAGACCTTCTGGTATCTCGGCGTGGGCGTTACGCTGATGGTGCGAAAGCCGACTTCGAGGCGTTTTACCTCTGATACGCGCTCTTTTTCAATGCGCTCGATGGGTGTGGGCCAGTGGTAGTGGATGCCGGGATCTTCCAGGCTTACCGCTTGTCCGAATCGAAATACGACTGCTTGCTCATCTTGCCGCACCGTATAGATGCCACTGGCCAACCAGAGCAATGCCAGTACAATTAACCCGTAATAGATGAACTTGGGGTTGAATTGCAAGTCGAAATTTGGACGGTTTGGAAATTGATATTCTTGCATCAGGCCCTCCTTTCAGGACCGGGGAGAATGCCGTTTAATACGGCAGATTGACCTGTCTGCGTGTCCTGCACAGGCAGGTCTTCGGGGTTTAAGAATTGGCTTATTTTCGCAATGCCCTCAATGCCGCGCAAACACACGTTGATACCCGCCACTCGATTGGCAAAACGACTGGCAAATGCGCGATTGCCCGTTTGCAAGAAGGCCCAGGTATATCCCATTAAAAAGGTGTCGCCACATCCGGTTTCGTCGCAGGGTTCGGCTATGGGCGCGGGGCCGAACGGGTCGATTACAATGTCTGAGCGATCATTTTGAAAAATTGTCTCAGAACCGCGATTGCTGCGCGTGATCATCAAGACTGAAGGTCCCGCGCACAGTACCTGTTTTGCAAAACGGCGTGTTGCATCTTTGCTATCGAGTGTTTCGCCAGCGAGCAAAGCGCCTTCTTGCTCATTCATTTGTACGACATCTACGCATCCCATCCATTTTTTCCACTGCGGGGGCACGCGCCAGAATCGGCGGCGTTTTTCATCCATGCCCAGGGTCAAACTGTGGACATCCATTAACAATAAGCCAGTGGCGGAACGACGCACGCGCTGTGCGGTTTTGAGGGCGAGTTCCATTCCGGTGATAAAATTAAAGCATATTGCATCGCAGTCTAAAAATGGTTCAATTTGAAAAAAAGAGATTTTCGGGACATCGTTGTGCAGGGTTTCGCGTTTGCGTCCGTTTGCGTCGTAATCCAAAAAGCAGTGGGGATTTTTGCCCGATACAAATTGAATGCCGTCGAATTTGACATGTGGATATGGCGCGAGTTTTTTGCGCACTACGGCTTCCATGTCTGCGCCTACATTGCAGATGGGGTAAATCGCTACCTGGGAAGATGCGATCTCGGCCAGTGCCAGGATGCTGTACAACAAACCGCCGTAGCTTTCGGTTGTCACGCCATCGGCGGTGTGAATCGTGTCGCGGTTAATCGTGCCAAGCAACGCAATGCGCAGCTCTTGATTCATCAGTCAGTTTCCGGGTAATGGTGAAAAAGATCATCCGCAGATGAAACCGAATCAATCTACCATAATACAATAGGGGTGTCAACTATTAGCGGTCAGCGGGCGACCACAGGGGGTCGCCCCTACAACACATGTAACAATCTGCCGTAGGGGACGGCCCCTGTGCCGTCCCGATCAGTCACCCCGCTTCCACAATTTGCCTGTCGTGGAGCGCGGTTGCGTCTAATTCTCGTCTTAAAACAGTGTGCGCGGTCAAATTGGGGTTGCGGTCCAGGAGTGTCTGTGCTTCTCGGCGTGCAGCGGTGATTAAGGCGCCATCGCGGGCGAGGTCGGCAAAGTGAAATTTGGGGAAGCCGGCTTGTTGTGTGCCAAAAATATGTCCGGGTCCCCGGATGCACAAGTCGGCTTCTGAAATTTCGAATCCGTCCGTTGTTCGCGCCATGGCGTCGAGGCGTTCACGCGCGTCATCCGATAATCCTTCCTGGGGATCTGCGATTAAGATGCAGTAGGATTGATGTTGACCGCGGCCCACGCGCCCGCGCAATTGGTGTAGTTGCGATAGTCCAAAACGCTCGGCGTGTTCGACCATCATGACTGTGGCATTGGGAACATCGACGCCGACTTCTATGACTGTTGTCGTGACCAGCGCATCCAGGTCGCCGCGTCTGAAGGCAGACATTGTGGTTTCTTTTTCGTCGCGTTTTAGGCGGCCGTGAAGCAAGCCCAATTGGAAGTTGGAGAGTGCGCCTTGTTGCAGGTCTTCAAAGGCGGCGGTGGCGGCTTGCAGGTCGCTTTTTTCGGATTCGGATACGAGTGGATAGACGATATATGCCTGATGTCCCTGTTGCAGTTCGCTACGCAGAAATTGCAGTGCGCGGCCGCGGTCCTGTGCATAACGCCATCCCGTGCGTACAGGGATGCGACCGGGCGGCAGGGCGTCGATGATGGTGACATCCAGATCGCCATACAGGGTCAGCGATAGGGATCTGGGTATGGGGGTGGCGGTCATGACCAGAAGATGGGGCGTGTTGCCTTTTTCACGCAGCATGGCGCGCTGTACCACGCCAAAACGATGTTGTTCATCGACGACGATGAGTGCGATGTCGGCAAATGCGATGTCGTTTTGCAACAGGGCATGTGTGCCGACTGCTATTTTTATTTCTCCAGAACGCAATCCGTCCAGCACTCTGGTGCGTTGAGCCTTTGGCATGCGTCCTGTTACCAGTGCTATGTCTAAGCCCAGTGGTGCGATGAGTTCCCGAATGGTATGGGCGTGTTGCTCGGCCAGGATCTCTGTGGGGGCCATCAGGGCGGCCTGCGCGCCGCTGTCTGCGGCACACAACATGGCGTGGAGGGCGACCAGGGTTTTGCCGGATCCCACGTCGCCCTGCAACAGGCGGTGCATGGCTACGGGGCGTTGTAAGTCATGGCCGATTTCTACAATGGCGTGCGTTTGTGCATGCGTTAGTTTGAAGGGTAGATTCGCCACGAGTTGTTGCGTCAGGGGACCGCTGGATGTCAGTACGCGTCCGGGTGTGCGCTGGCGTAGCTTTTTTGCTTGTCCCAGATAGAGCTGGATGTAGAAGATTTCGTCAAATGATAGGCGTTGCCGCGCGGTGTCTATGTCCGTTGTAGTGTCTGGGAAATGGATTTTTTCAATTGCGTCTCGCAGGCGCATCAGGCCACAGCGTTTGCGTATGTTTTTGTCCAATGGGTCTTCGATCTGATCTCCAATAGCTCGTAGCGCGGCGAATAGGAGACGGCGGAGTGCGCGGGCTGTGAGGCGGTCTGCTTTCATTTTTGATGTGGTCGAATACAGGGGGATGATGCGTCCGGTATGTAGCCGCTGATTGTCGTCGTCTTCGTTTGCGAGAACTTCTATTTCGGGGTGTACTATTTGCAGGGTGCGCCCGAATCGCGTCAATTTTCCCCCGAGTGCCACGATGTCGCCCGCGCGATATGCGTTTTTGAGGTATTGAATGCCTCCGAACCACGTACAGGCGACCGATCCGGTCTGGTCTTCGACTGTCATGACGAATCGCCGACGCTTGCCGGGGATTGTCTGCATGCTTACGATTTCACCGACTGCGGTGACTTCTCGCTCCAGCGGCAGGTGTGCGATTCCGACTTCGGTAGAACGATCTATGTACCGATAGGGCAAATACAATAGCAGATCGCCCACGGTGGCGATGCCAGCGTTTTCCAATACTTTTTCGCGCTTTGGCCCAATGCCCGGCAGTGTTCGCAAGGGCTGGTTTAAGTTTGAGAGCATATTGTTCTATTTTTTTTCTTCGCTGTCGCCTTCCTCGCCATCTTTCTGTTTTTTTCGTTTGTCTTTAAATGCTTTGATTTTTTCAATTAAATCAGGCGCGTATTTGAGCAGGTCGGCGATGGACATGCTTTTGTCTTCTATGGGTAGAAGCTGTGCTTTGCCTTTTTGTATGACGATGAATGCCACGGGTTGCACAGATCCACCTCCGCCCGTGCCACTGCTTCCGTCGTCTTTTTCGCTCTGTCCACCTCCTGCACCAAATCCAAAGGAGATTTTGGATACGGGTATGATGGTGACCTCGCCCACGACAACGGGTTCGCCTACTACGGTTTCGGTTTTTACGATTTCACGCAGTTCGTTTAACATTGTTCGCACCATGTCTTCTATAGCCATGTCGCCTCCCAATAAATAAAGTCGCAGTAATTAGCCGTAGGGGACGGCCCCTGTGCCGTCCCAGCAGTCAGCGGGCGACCACAGGGGGTCGCCCCTACAAAAATCACAATATCATCGTAGGGGACGGCCCCTGTGCCGTCCTAACTTTGCGCCTGTTTTTGCGTTTTGTCCACCAGATTTTTGCGCGCCAGAGTCCGCCGCGTATAGTTAGGGCGAGTGCGGCGAATATCAAACGGTGAAGATAAATGGAGAGTTTCAAGGTTCCCGATCCGGCAAAGCGCGGTTGCAAAAAATCAGGGGTGAGTGAGATGTGGATGCGTTTGCCAAAGATGCGCTTGAACGCTTCGATATATCCAAATAGACGCCCGGTGAAAGCGGGGTCGTCTGTTCCCAGTTCCAGATTCAATTCTGCGTGTTGAAATGCTATTGTTTTTGATAGGCGCTTCATAAATCGCGTCAGAATGGGACGCACATCCGCGGCGTAGTCCAGGTATTGTTTTGTTTTTGCGTGCAGGGTTTGCAAACGCGACCAATAGGAGGGTTTTGTTGTCGGATATGATTTTTTGGGTCTATCCCGTTTTGGTTCGGTGGCGGTATCTCTTTCGGGTTCTGTTGTTGGGGCTGATGATGGCGGTTTTTCTCTGGGTCGCCACGCGGTCCAGCGTCCGATAACGACGCGCAATTGTATTCCCTTTTTGTCGATGTCGCAGATAATACCGCATAGTCCGGCACACCCGCGCGCGAAACCGGATATGTTATAGTCATTTTCGCGGTAGTATCCCGTTGCACCTGCGCGGATTGGCAAGAATATGAAGAGTACCAGAATCGCGAGGGGGATACCCAGCACAAGGCCAATGGCGATGAGGATTGTTGTGAGCATTTTCAAAATAGGGCAAAAATGAGCGTTAAAGTCAAGTAGTTTTGCCTATGCACTTGACACGGTGGCGCGTAGATGACAATATATGGTACAAATGAAAAGTTAAAATACCCTCCATCCTGGACGCCTGCTTTAAGCATGCAGGCGTGACGAGCACTAATCGTCATTGCGGCAGGGTTTTGAGCCGCAATCCAGAAGGTTTTTAGCTGACTGCTGATCGCTGATAAACAGGAGTATTTATGAAGATACACCAGCAGATCAAAGATTGGGCGGCAGAGAACAGGATTTCTGCCGCGGCATTTCAAGGACTTTCACAATGGCTTGTTGATCCGGAATTTGCCGATTTTGTTCCGGAAATTCAATTGCTTATTGAAGATGAAGATATAGACGAGATTGAGGATGCTTTTCGCACCCATATCGAGTTTGGCACGGGGGGTATTCGGGGCAAGATGGGTCCGGGTCCCAATCGGATCAATTTGAGGACGATTGGAGAGGCGGCGCAGGGTTTGGCACAGTACATACTCAAGTCGGGTATTGAAGATGCCAGAGATATGGGTGTGGTGATTGCGTACGATACGCGGAACAATTCGGATGTTTTCGCGCGGGAGACGGCTGCGATTATTGCTGGTAATGGTATTGTCGCGCGTCTGTTTGACGGTCCCCGCGCAACGCCTCATCTTTCTTTTGCGCTGCGCCAGACAGGGGCTGTTGCTGGTGTGGTTATTAGCGCGAGTCACAATCCGCCTTCGGATAATGGTTTTAAGGCGTGCTGGATTGATGGCGGGCAGGTGGTTCCGCCGCACGATAAGAATATTATTGCCGAGGTTGGTGCTGTTAAGCGTCTCGATAGAATTGACTATGCGGACGGGGTGGATCGGGAGTTGATTGAGGTGCTCGATGAGAAGCTCGACGCACAATATGTTGAAAAGCTGGTCGATCTTTCCCTTTGCGATGCCCGCGATATACGTGTTGTATATACGCCATTACACGGTGTTGGTTCAACGAGTGTTGTGCCCGCGCTTCAGAATCTGGGGTATTCCCATTTGCGCGTTGTTGAGACGCAAGATGTTCCGGATGGCAATTTTCCTACAGTGGCAGGGGGTGTGGCAAATCCCGAAGATCCGGGTGCGCTTTCTCTGGCTATTGAAGAGGCAAGACAGGTTCGGGCTGATGTTGTTCTGGCGAGCGATCCAGATGCCGATCGTCTGGGTTGTGCGCTGCCCGATCCGCAGAAGGGTTGGGATGCCGCTCCTGAAGATCTCGCGATTAATGGCAATCAGATCGGCGCTATTTTGTGCTATTATATTTTGACTTCGCTCAGGGAGCAGGATAAATTGCCCGATAGGGGAATTGTGTGCAAGACGATTGTTACGACAGATCTCATTAGTCTTATTGCGAGGGATTTTGGTCTGATACCTGTTGACAATCTGCTCGTTGGATTCAAATATATTGGTGATGTGATCAATAGTCTGGCAGATGATGAGACTTTTGTGTTTGGGACGGAAGAGAGCCACGGTTATTTGTTTACGGATTTTGTGCGCGATAAAGATGCCGCTGTTGCTGCGGTTTTGCTCGCGGAGTGCGCGGCTCAACTCAAGAGGCAAGGTCGCACGTTGCGGGATTATTTGGATGATATTTATCGCGCATTCGGATATTTTTGCGAGGTGCAGAAATCGACGTATCGAGAAGGCGCACGGGGCAATGAGGAGATTGCCCAGACTATGAATGGTCTGCGCCAATATCCGCCTGCTGAAATTGGTGGGTACAGGGTGGTTGAGGTTATTGATCGCGAGACGAATACTGTGCATAATGTTCAGACGGGTACTATGCGGACAATTGAGGGGAGTACGGGCAATGTTCTCGCGTTTACCTTGTCGGAGAAAGGGTACACGCGGGTAACAGCTCGGCCTTCTGGTACAGAACCGAAGATCAAGTATTACGTTTCGGCGACTTCGGCTGATTATGCGGATCTGGCTGGGGAGGATCTGACTCAGACGCGGAAAAATGTCGATCAGTTCGCCCAGGAGATTATCTATGGCATGCTCGATTCAGCGGAGTGCGCGCTAAAGGAAGTAAGAAGTAAGAAGTAAGAAGGCCCCGCCCAACCGCCCAAAGGCTGATGCTTCTACTCATTTCACACTTCCTCCTTCACACTTCACACTTCATTTACTATGACCCAATCGACAGATACAGGTATTAACCGGAATTTGACGAGTTACGGCGATCCGGAATTTAGCAAATATATTCGCAGGGCGTTTCTCGCGGCTGCGGGATATGATGGCGAGGATGTGGATCGTCCCGTTATTGGCATTGCTTCGACGGCTTCTGATTATAATCCCTGCCACGGGCATATGTCGGATTTGATCGAGGCAGTCAAACGCGGGGTTTTCGAAGGCGGTGGCCTGCCTTTTGTGTTTCCCACGATTTCGCTGAATGAAATTTTCTTTTCGCCTACGACGATGCTTTTTCGGAATTTGCTGTCTATGGAGACCGAGGAACTGATCAGGGCGCAACCTATGGATGCGGTGGTGCTGATGGGGGGGTGCGATAAGACTGTGCCAGCGCAATTGATGGCTGCTGCTTCGGCTAATATTCCCGCTGTTCAGGTTGTGTCGGGTGCGATGCGAACCGGTTCGTGGCAGGGAGAGAGATTGGGTGCGTGTACAGATTGCCGCCGTTATTGGGCGCAATTTCGCGCTGGTGAATTGAATGAGCAGCAAATCGAAGGTGTGACGCAGTCGCTTTGCAGTACGCCGGGGACGTGTATGGTTATGGGGACTGCTTCGACGATGGCGAGTGTGGTGGAGACGCTGGGTTTGATGGTTTCTGGCGGGGCGACACCGCTTTCGGGTACGGGAGATCGATTGCGCGTGGGTGTGCGGTCTGGACGCATGGCCGTTGCTCTTGCCCGCGCGGGACGGCGTCCTGTACAATTGCTTACGCGGGCGTCTTTTCTCAATGCGCTTGCGGTGCTCCACGCGCTGGGTGGTTCTACGAATGCGATTGTGCATCTTCTGGCTATTGCACGGCGGGCGGGGACCGCGCTTACTCTTGAGGATATGCACGAGGTGTCGCAACAGGTGCCTTTGCTCGTGGATTGCAAGCCCTCAGGTGTGGGTTATATGGAGGATTTTCACGATGCGGGTGGTGTTCCTGCGTTGCTCAAGGCGCTGGCGTCTTTGCTGGATTGTTCTGTGCCGACGATTACAGGGCAGGCGTTGGGCGATTATTTGAAGACGGTTCAACCCCCTCAGTCTTGGCAAAGTACTATTCGCACGCTGGACGATCCTCTTGGTGCTACGGGCGCGCTGATTGTGGTTCGCGGCAATCTGGCGCCGGATGGGGCTGTGCTGAAGGTTGCTGCGGCGTCTCCTGAATTGCTCGCGCACCGGGGTCCCGCGGTTGTTTTTGATTCTGCTGAGGATGCGTCTGCGCGGATTGATGATCCCTCTCTCAATATTACGCCGGATCATGTGATGATTTTGCGGAATGCCGGGCCCGTGGGCGATGGGTTTCCGGAGGCGGGGTCTTTGCCTATTCCCAAATATCTGGCGCAGAGAGGGGTCAAAGATATGGTGCGGATTTCCGATGCGCGTATGAGTGGGACGTCTTATGGCACGGTGGTGTTGCACTGTTCTCCCGAGGCGGCGACAGGGGGACCGCTTGCTTTTGTGCGCGATGGCGATATGGTTGAGTTGAATGCAAGAGAACGCCGCATTGATTTGCTGGTCAATGAGGCAGAGCTTGCGCGTCGCCGCGAGGCTTTTGTTCCTGCGCCAATTCCAGAGCGCGGATGGCGACACCTGTATGCCAAATGCGTTTTGCCCGCTCACCTCGGTGCGGATCTGGATTTTTTGTGAGATATAGACACCCATAAAGAAAGGATACCTGTTATGGCAGACTATCAACCTCTCGATTTGTCGGCGTTGTGCAATGCAGGGCTTGAAGTTCTGGGCGCCAATGCGAATGCCCCTATAGGCAAACAATTATTCCGCGGTTTGCCGTTTTTGGTAAATGACGACGGTTCGAATTGTTTTATCGCGCTGGATGAGGCTTCTGGTCGCGTGACGATTCCGATCAATGAGTCGGCACGCCGCGTGATTATTGCCCATCGCCTGTTGGATTCCGATCTGATGGAGGGCGGCCCGTTGGGGGAGACCGTGGCGCATTATCTGTTTCGGATGGCGGAGGGTGAAGAATTTCGTATTCCCGTCCGTGAGCGTTTTGAGATTGCACATTTATCCAGCGGCGGTGCGCCCTTTCTCGCTCTTCCGGACCAGAACGACCAGCTATTGCCGCGTTACGAAGGGAGATGGGCGGATATGGGGCGACGTCAGACCGAGGTGTCGCGCGGGTCGGCACGCGGTTATTTTTTGTGGGCGTGGGAGAATCCTCAACCGGATCGCACGGTCGAGTCGCTGGAGATTATCCCGGGTGGTCCGCGTTTTATTATCGCGGGTGTTACGCTTTCGCATCTGGACGAGTATCCCTTTGTGCGACACGGGAAGCGCGAAGCGCGTCTGATCCTGACCCATCCCGAAGATGCGGAAAAAGCGTTTGATCTTAGCGTGGAGGTGGATCGGGGGACGGCAACTTATGTTCATCCACTGCCCGAAGCGTCTGCCGATGATTTTATCAATGATGATTTCGCTGGCTGGGGAGAGGCGCAGAATCCCAAATCGAGTCCGGCTTATGTCGAGGTCGCTGCCACTTCGTCGGCTACGATGACGGTGAAGCAGGGCGAGGAAAAGGTGGGCGAGGTCAAGTGGGGTGATGTCGAGGAGAAGAAGGTGGTTGAGACCCCGCGCATGCGTGTGGAACTCCTGGACCGGGGACGGAACTGGGTTCACGTTACTGTTCTCGATGACGATACGGGTAAACCCATCCCCTGCCGCGTTCATTTCCGCTCGCCGGAAGGGATTCCCTATCAGCCTTATGGGCATCACAATCAGGTCAATTCCAATCTCGATAGCTGGCATATTGATATTGGCGGAGATCTTCGGCTTGGACAAATCACTTATGCGTATATCGACGGTCGTTGCCAGGGGTGGTTGCCGCGCGGTGAGGTTATCGTGGATGTCGCCCGGGGATTCGAGTATGAGCCGTTGCGGACGCGGGTGAAGATCCAACCGGGTCAACGCGAACTGACTTTGCGTCTCAAGCGATGGATTCACATGAACGAGGGGGGATGGTACAGCGGGGATTCGCACGTTCACTTTCTCTCGACACAGGGCAGTCATACGGAGTCCCAGGGAGAGGATCTCAATATCGTTAATTTGCTTCCGTCGCAGTGGGGCAATCTTTTTACCAATACGGAGGATTTTACGGGACGACCGAGTATCTCGCAAGATGGGAATAATATCGTCTATGTCGGTCAGGAGAATAGGCAGCACTTTTTGGGGCATCTCATTCTGTGGGGTCTCAAAGAGCCGGTGATGCCGTGGTGCAGTGATGGTCCCGGTGAGTCCGAACTGGGTGGTACGCTGGAGATCACGATGAGTGATTGGGCGGATCAGTGTCACGCGCAGGGTGGCTCGGTTATTATTCCGCATCTTCCAAATCCGAATGGTGAGCCTGCGGCACTGATTGCTACTGGTCGCGTGGATGGCGTGGAGATGCTGCGTCATGCGCCGTTTAACCATCTGGAATACTACCGCTATCTCAACTGCGGCTACCGCTTGCCGCTGGTTGGCGGGACGGATAAGATGAGTAGCGATGTGCCCGTTGGTATTTACCGCACGTATGCCTATTTGCCCGATGAGGAGTTTACCTACGATAATTGGTGCAAAAGTGTGTCGCAGGGGCGAACATTTCACAGCGGTGGTCCCATCATTCATCTCACCGCGGATGGACACCAGGTTGGCGATACAATGCAGTTGTCGGGAGCTGGTACGGTGGAGGTTGAAGCATGGGCGGAGAGTATTTTCCCGATTCATACGCTCGAGATCGTTCAGGCAGGGCGCGTTGTTGCTTCGACGGAAGATAATAAAGGTGCGCGGCGACTGGCGTTGAAGGCGAAGGTGAAGGTGGATGGGCATACGTGGATTGCCGCCCGATGTGCCGGTCCCAATTATACCAGTGTTCCCCATCACGATGGCTGGGGACGGGGGATTTTCGCCCATACGTCGCCGATTTATATCGCTTGCGGTGGCGAGTGGTGGATGTTCGATCTGGAGGCTGCGCAGTATATGCTGACGCTTATCGATGGCGATCTGGCGTACATCCGTCAGACCGCTGCCCGGCACGATCTCGGTACGGCGACGCACCATCACGGCGAGTTGGACCATCTCGCGTACCTGGAACGTCCCTTTGTCGAAGCCCGTGCAGCGATTCACCGAAGGATGCATCAGTTGGGGATACCGCATTAGTGCGAATTAAAAAATAGACGCCATCCATCCGCCATCTACAGGTAGGGCTGTGCCAGTGATCCAGGCGGCGGCGTCTGATGCGAAGAATACCGCGGCGTTGCCGATGTCCGATGGCAAGCCCAGGCGCGGCAGGGGGGTTTTTACCCGGCAGTCTTCAATGTCCTGCGGTGTGAGATAGTCCTGTATGGGCGTTTCGATGTAGCCCGGGCATATTGCATTGACGGTTGCGCCAAAGGGGGCCAGTTCCAGGGCGGTGTCTCGCGTGAGGTTGACGACGCCGGCTTTTGATGCGGCATACGCAGGTCCACCACCCCCGCCAAATGATTGTACAGATGCGATGTGGATGATTCTGCCGGAGGGTTTTTTCAGGTGTGGCATGGCGAGTTTGCTGGCTACATATAGTGCCCGGAGGTTTACGCCCATTACGGTGTCGTAGTCGGCGATGGTTGTTTCTTCAATGCCGCCGGGTATTGTGATGCCGGCGTTGTTTACCAGGATGTCCAGTTTGCCAAATTCGGAGACTGTCCGTTCGATCAGGTTGCGTACCGCTTCGTCATCCGATACGTCGGTCTGTACAAAGATTCCTTTTCTACCGCGTTTTTCTATTTCCTCTACCGTAGAAGTGGTTAAGTCGGTGTCGTGATATATGCCCTGTTTGGGTGCTTCCTGTATATCGGCCACGGCTACACACGCGCCTTCCCGTGCCAGTGCCAGTGCTATGCCCCGCCCTATGCCAGAGCTTGCGCCAGTGACGATTGCCACGCGGTCTTTGAGTGTCATGATTTCTCCTTGGAAAGGCTTATGCGTTTTTTATTGCGTAAAGTTTATTAATGTTTATCATAAGGTGCCTTCTTAAATATAGCCTACCGGCTGGAGGGAGCCGGATATACTGTGCAACTTCCAGCCGGTTAAATGCTATGGCTTCGGGGACTAAAGGAACCGAACTTAATCTAGGCTATAGATTAAGAAGGTAGCCTGTGGCATTTAATCGGCATATTCAATAGAGAAACCGGATGTCATAGGTGATATGGCATTCGGTGTTTTTTTGTCTGATTCCAGACTGTAAATCGAGAAGATGAGAAAGTCCTGACAGAACGATTGTCGTAAATAAAAACCTGCAAACGTGTGTTATGTTTGCGGGAATGACAGAAGGCCGCTCGGTTTGGCCACCTGTGGCCTTCTGCCGCAACATACAGAGAGGGGAACGGTCTTGCAAACCGCAACCCGCTCTATGCACAATGTAAAGTTCCACCACCACAAAATCAAGTTGCATTTTTCCGGTTGAGGAATGCGACGAGAAAGGGAGGGGCGATCATGAAGTTTCGTGTTGCGTTTTTGATGATTTGTTTATGTGTGTTGGCCTATCCGCTGTCTCTTGCATCTCAGACCCCTACGCCTTCTCCTGACTTTAACGACGATGGGATCGTTGATGAATTGGACTTAAGGCTCCTTATTTCCAATTGGGGAACGCGAGCAGGTGGACCAAATTGGGATGCGAAGTTTGATCTGAAAAGTGATAAGATCGTTGATGAATTGGACTTAAGGCTCCTTATTTCCAATTGGGGCAAGACATTTCCGCCGTCAGGCAGTGGCGGCACAACGACTGTTGACATTCCAGATGAGAACCTGCGTGCGGTCATTGCCAAAATTCTCGGCAAAACAAGCGATGCACCTATTACCCCGGACGATATGTCAAAATTGACGCGCCTTGACGCACCTAACAAAGCCATTCGCAATTTGACAGGTCTCGAGTATGCAACGAATCTGACACGGCTAAATTTTGGCTATGATTGGATAGAGGGGCGAAAAGTAAACAGCAACGACATATCTACCATCGCACCGATAGATGAGTTGACCAGCCTGAGATGGCTGAATCTCGATGGCAATGCGATCTCGGATATTGCGCCAGTTGCCAACCTGACCGGCCTGACACATCTATATCTTCGTGGCAATACAATCTCGGATATCGCGCCATTGGTAGCTAATACGGGATTGGACAAGGACGACTGGGTTTTACTGAATAATAATCCGCTGAGTGCCATGTCGCTCAATACGCACATTCCCGCCCTATCTGAGAGAGGGGTTAATGTACGCTTTGATCATCTCACGCTGTCCAACCCTTCTCCAGCTTTTTCGCCATACCCGGTAAGGGATTACACAATTACCCTCCCAATAACCGATAGCTACGAAGGCGACAGGGTAACGCCGCTAAATCCAGCGACAGCCTCTGATCCCGACATCGCCACCCATGTCTATTACGATGCAGGCACGATCACTGTTCCCTCCGGTACCTCAGCCCTCAATTTCATCAACAGTTCAGACGAAAAAAAGCAGGCATACGCGGCCACATTCACAGAAACAGCGGGGATCAACGCGACCAATGCGTTTGCTATAAATATTATAACGTATGGAAATACCGACGATTTAATGCTGGTCAATAAGGGCATGATCCAAATACTCGAATGGGGTATAGGACTGCGGACATATTCGCGCGGCAGTGGAAATGTATACACAGCTAATTACGGTACGGTAACAATCGATAACTCGACGGATAAAACGCTACGGGGCATCGCGAGCCAAATCCACAAGAGTGCCGCACCACACGACGACACACATGTTGCCGAGTCCATCAACCTGTCGAGCGGCAGTATTCTCATCACTGGGGACGAAGGCCGACAAGATGGCCTATTCGTCGAGACCGGCGGCCAGCTTGCCCGCTCAATCAACTACGGAACCATCGATGTAGAGGGCGTTAGTAGCCGCGGAGTGGCAGCGCAGACCTTGTGGGGCACAACGCAGACGCATAATACCGGCAGCGTAACGACAAGGGGAAGACTCAGCGATGGTATTCATTCCGAGACCTGTGCTGCCTATTTTGACAATGAGGGTTGCCACCACATACAAGAGGAAATCATAACGCGGCCGAAAACCAATGCCGCAGGTGCTGCATACGCGCGAAACTACCGCACCGGCATCATCGAGACAACGGGGCGCCGCAGCCCTGGAATTGCGGTCGCAGCGAAGAGGTCTGGTCAAGCTTATGGCATCAATGAAGGAACTGTTTCAACTACTGGCTTGAGGTCTTCGGGCCTTTTGGCTTTCGCCTTCTGGATTCCTGGGTTTGATATCACGCCGTTCCACGATCTTCTCGACCAGCGCAGCCGAGAAAAATTCAGATTGTTGCCCCCTGATCCCATCGGAGAAACTCGGCTGACCTACGCGGCGAATACCGGTCAGATCACAACACGCGGAGAGGATGCAAGCGGGCTGAGGGCACATCACGGCCTCGGCGGCAAGATCGAAATCGCCAACTCGGGTCGCATTGAGACGAGCCGAGCCCGCTCTCACGGGATATATGCCCAAGCGTATGGCAGGGACATCACCGTTGACGGGGAAACCCGCGTGTATTCAGCTGGTGATATCGTCATCGACAACAGCGGTGATATCGTCGTGTCTGGTCCCAGAGCTATCGGGATTTTAGCCGAAAGTAAAAATGTACTCTACGACCCCTCGCGCCCGGCGGGTAGCGGCGATATAGAGATTGTCATCGACGGCACCATTATCGCCAGCAACCGCCACGGAATCGGCATCAGTGCCGAGAGTGAGACTGGCGACATCACGATTATTGTCACGGGTTTTATTCGCGCGAATACTGTCGGAATCCGGGTAAAAACCTCTGGCAAGGTGCTGATTAACATCATAGGCACAGTGGATGCGCCAACCCCGTGGGAGGTCATTGGTGACAACGAACACAACCAGATTATTGTGAACCAATAGTACTGAAAAGGGAAATTTTTTGCACGCTTTACAGGATTAAATTGCCCACACACGCCGTCGTATAACCTTCATCGCTCAACAGCGATGGTACAGTCTGGCGTTACCCCGCTCCGTTGATGAACTGGCCTGAGAAACGACCAGTTACCGCTCCGTCTATTCGTCCATCACTTCCGCTATCGCTTCGCACAATGGCCCGATGTTGTCCTTTGTCATGCCCGCCACGTTAATCCGTCCCGAATTGACGATGTATATTGAAAATTTCTCGCGCAATGCTTCTACTTGCTCGGGAGTCAATCCGGAGAAAGAGAACATTCCCCTCTGGTGTGCGATAAACGAAAAGTCGCGCCGCACGCCTTTTGTTTCGAGGGTATCCACAAATAGGGTGCGCATGTTGTTGATGCGGTCGCGCATGGCTTTTACTTCGCCGTCCCATTGTGCCCGCAAGTCGGGGTCGTTGAGAACCGTTGCGACTGCCTGGGCGCCGTGCGATGGCGGGTTGGAATAATTTGTGCGGATGCAGATTTTGATGTGGCTCATCGCTTTTTCAACGGCGGTGGCGTCTTTTCCGACGAGGGTCAATGCGCCCGTGCGCTCGCGGTAGAGGCCAAAGTTTTTGGAGAAGGAACTGGCGACGAGGAGTTCGCAGCCGGGCCGGCTGAGAGATAGGAGTCCGACTGCGTCTTCGACGAGGCCGTTGCCCAGGCCCTGATAGGCAAAATCTACGAGTGGGATGATGCCGCGATCTGCGATGATATCGGCTATTTGCGCCCATTGTTCGGCGGAGGGATCGACGCCGGTGGGGTTGTGGCAACATCCGTGTAGCAAGACGACATCGCCTGCGGGGATTTGCCCGAGGTCCTGGATAAGTGCGTCAAAGTCTAGGCCAAAAGACGCGGGGTTGTAATAGCGGTAGGTTTCTGTGGGTACGCCAGCAGATTCAAAAATTTTGGGGTGGTTTGCCCAGGTGGGATCGCTCAGCCATACGCGGGCATGGGGATAGTGCTGATGAATAAAGTCGCCGGCAATGCGCAATGCGCCAGTACCGCCCGGTGCCTGGGCTGTTCCGGCGCGACCACTGGTGAGTATTTCGTGATCTGTTCCCCAGAGGAGTTCTTGGACGGCTTTGTTATACGCTTCGTCGCCTTCTATGCCGAGATAATTTTTGGTGTCTTCGTGTGTTAAAAGGCGTTCTTCCGCTGTTTTTACAGAGGCAAATATCGGCGTGTTGCCGTCGCCGTCTTTGTACACGCCAACGCCGAGGTTTATTTTGTCGGGGTTTGGGTCATTTTTGAATGCTTCGGTCAATCCTATAATGGGATCCGCAGGTGCCATTGTCAGTGTTTCAAACATTATTTTTTTCCTTTGGTTTTAGTTGTCATTGCGGTATGGTGTTGTAGGGGACGGCCCCTGTGCCGTCCCGTCTGTCATCGCGGCATGGTTTCGAGCCGCAATCCAGAGGTTTTTGCCTGTCATCGGGCGTGCTGTCGAGCCGCGATCCAGAAGGTTTTTGTCGCGTGCAAAGATACATATACACACCGCAAAATGCAAGCCTGCGCTCGGCCATTAGATGCCTGTGGGATCAAGTGGTTTGGTCATAGAGAACCTTATGATATGGGAAAAAACTAATTCATACATTGCATCTCACACTTGCAAACGAAAAATGATAATGAAGAATGTACTGTGGTCTCGGGACTATTGAGACCCTATTACGTCTTTTAAGACGATATAGGGTCTTGTGTAAGAGCCAATCCGACTATTCTGCGACGATATAATATAGTTAGATTGGCTCTTTTTCTTTTTGTAAAACAACGCTTTACGAATATAGATCTATAACAACGCTCATATTGGCACGCTTTTTGCACTATATGGCGTTCGGATCCCGAAAGGGCAAGAAGCAGAACGGGTGCAGGTTCTGCGTAAACCACATCACTACATAGGAGAGGAGAGTTGTAAATGTTTTTGAGAAAAGGATTATTGTTTTTTACCCTTTTTGGGTTGTTGATATGTACAGGAGAAACGACTGCTGGTCCCAATGCGAATGCGGTTTTGTCGCTTGATTTGATTGCCGATGGAGGGGCAGGTAATGAGAGAGATGATGGCGTTACTTCAGGTAGAGTGTCTGGACAGGGGACAAAAATCGCGGTTGAAGTTTTCGCAAAAGGTGTGACCACGCCGTTGCTTGGTGTACGAATTGAATTTGATTTTGATGCGTCTGTTTTGGCCTATGTCGGAGCCAGGAGCAGTGCATCTCTGATTACACTTCAAAATGAAGCGACTGGTACAGTCTTGGGAACATTAGCAAGTTCACCTGCGACTTTGTCTGAGTCTGGTTTTTTAGCACGGGCAGAGTTTACTACCGCAGTGGATGTAACGGGGCGAGAGTTTTCTATTGGCATTAAGAGGATTGTGCTTGCTGGAGATACGAACGCGAGGCCTGTGGAGGATGTTATTACAACAACAGAGGTGATCAGGTTTAATGTCGCACCTTCCCCCGATTTTGATGGGGATGGTGTTGTCGGTAAATCCGACCTTCTGCTTCTGATCAGCGTGTATGGGTCTCGGCGAGCTGATGATGTTGCGAAATACGATCTGGATAGGGATGGGGTGATTGCAGCGGGCGATTTGAGGATTCTTATAGGTAAATATGGTCAAACGGTGTCTCCTTCTGATGGTGGCGATGAAGGGATGGTTTCTATTCCAGATATGAATCTGCGCGCTGTGGTTGAGGACAGTCTGAACAAGGCGAGTGGTGCTCCGATTTCCAGAGATGAGATGGCAACCTTAACCCTCTTTGCCGCAGTGAATGCGAATATTAGCGATTTGACCGGGCTTGAGTTTGCGACCAATCTGACAGGGCTGTTGCTTGTCAACAACTCAATTACGGATCTTTCACCGCTGTCTAACTTGACCAATCTGCAAGGGCTGATTCTTATCAACAACTCAATTTCTGACCTCACACCGCTGTCAGGCTTGACCAATCTGCAAACTCTATGGCTTCAAAACAACTCTATCTCCGATCTCGCGCCATTGGTGGCAAATACGGGATTAGGCAGTGGTGACGATGTTAATGTGAAGGATAATCCTCTGGGTACAACATCAATCAACACACACATTCCAGCCCTTCAAGATAGAGGGGTTAGGGTGGTTTTTAACGTTATCGACCCAACGCCTGTGAGCATCCCAGACACGAATCTGCGTGTTGCCATTGAGGACGCTTTGGATAAGTCGAGCGGCGAGACGATCACCAGAAGCGATATGTCAACTCTAACCCGCCTTGATGCACCGAACTCGAACATTAGCGATTTGACCGGTCTGGAGTTTGCAATCATTCTGACAAGGCTATTGCTTTCCAACAACTCGATCACAGACCTTTCACCACTGTCAGGCTTGACCAGTCTGAGCAGTCTAAGTCTTTCCAGCAACAGCATCTCGGATGTGTCACCACTGTCAGGCTTGACCAGTCTGACGTATCTGACTCTTCACAACAACTCCATTTCGGCCGTGTCAGCACTGTCAGAGTTGACCCGCCTGACAAGGCTACGTCTTGACAGCAACAGCATCTCGGACATATCTGGACTGTCCGGTTTGACCAGTTTAACAAGTCTGGTGCTTAACAGTAATACCATCTCGGATGTGTCCCCGCTGTCCGGTTTGACCAGTTTGACAAGTCTGATTCTTAACAATAACACCATCTCGGATGTGTCACCACTGTCAGATTTAACCCATCTGACATATCTGGTTCTTAACTATAACTCAATCGTGGATATTTCGCCGCTGTCTAACTTGACCAATATAGAAACATTATGGCTTCGCAATAACTCAATCACGGACCTTTCGCCATTGGTAGCAAATACGGGATGGGGTAGTGGAGACAGGGTTGATGTGCGGGATAATCCTCTGAGTGACGCATCAATCAACACGCATATTCCAGCCCTTCAAGGCAGAGGAGTTACGGTGCAGTTTTGATGACCGCAGAGCGATCAGAGACTATATTGGATTTCGGATTGGGTGGACGATGGCGTTGACTCAAATCCCTATGGCGAATAGTATGAATTCAGGATGAGTTTACCTGACACATAAGAACGCCCCGGCATTTCGATGCTGGGGCGTAGTTCATTGAGGAGTGTTGACAGGTCCATAGAAATCGGCTACTTTTGATCTGATAAAGGTCATTGGAACAGTTGGCCTTGCGTTATGGAAATTCTAATGAGGAATGAGAGATGGCCTTGTTGACAGATGAAGAATTATTAGAGACGCTTGAGAAGCAGTTGCCGGCTTTGCTTGCACGCCATCCAGAGATGGAACGGCGCGTCTATACGGCTTTTATGCGGACTTTTGCTACTAAGGAAGAAGTCGCAGCAATCCTTTCTGAATTGCGCGATTTTCGTGGCGAGTTTGATACATTTCGGTCAGGCATGGATACATTTCAGTCGGAAGTCAATGAACGGTTTGAGAAAGTTGATGAGCGATTTGAGAAAGTTGATGAGCGATTTGAGAAAGTTGATGAACGGTTTGACCAGATGGATCAGCGTTTTTCCGATCTGAGAGATTGGGTTGAGATGATCGTGGGACGCTTCCAAACGCGGTCTGGCAGAAAACTCGAGGATGTTGTTGCTGGCACGATGAGATTGGTTCTTGGGCGAGACGATATTGTATCTGAAAATGTGCGTTTGCGACAGCCTCTTGAAGATGAGGATGGCATGATTGGACCTTCAGGGCGCCGCTACGAAGTCGATATTCTGGTCTATAACAGCACTTTACTGGTGTTTGAAGTGAAGTCTGTTTGCGAGGTGGAAGATGTGGATCGCTTTGCCGATAAAGTGGGGTTGATGCGGACTTTGCACCCCGATAAAACAGTCGATGGCGTGATCGTGACCATGGCACCGCTTGATGAAGTCGAAACGCGGTGTGTTGAATGGGGCATCAAATTGGTACATTGAGTTGTTACGAACAGGCGCAATGGTGCAACTGGTCGGAGAACGGGTCTGGAAAAAGCCTTTTTTTACAATCGTTTTTTGGTTTACCTGATACACAAAAAGAGAACGCCCCGGCACAACGATGCTGGGGCGTTCTCTTTTTGTGCTGTTGCTTCGCGTTAAAACGCAAATCCACGCTCCTTTATCACGCGATACTGGTGTTGTTCGGTGACTCAGCATGAATAAATTTGAAACCTCTCTGTACCTGTGAGTGTATGTACATTGTGGTCTTACTTTGGGTCCTGCCCCACACTGAAGCGGGGTGTACAATCTATGGATTGGCCCGCTTTATACCAGACTGCGCCAGCAAATTTTATGAGCAATTTCTTCTTGCAAACGATTCTTTTATGTTGTAATATAAGGCCGTTAGGCTTTATTTATAGCACCGGCTGGAGGGGCCGGATATACTGTGCAACTTCCAGCCGGTTAAATGCTATGGTTTCGGTTTCCGAAAGGGCCGAGCTCAATCTGGGCTATAGATAGAGTCTAACAGCCTGTGGCATTTGACCGGCTCTATAATGCAACCGGATGCCATAGGTGATATGGCATTCGGTATTATTTATAGCACAATAATCAACCGCGTGTCATCTGGTTCTGGACACGCGGTTTTTTTATTGCTGAAAATCAGCGAATAGCTTGTTTTGCTGACTGCTGAACGCTTATTATAAAAAAAACCGCAAACAGGTAATTATGTCTGCGGGAATGGCAGAAGGCCGCTCGGTTTGGCTGCCTGTGGCCTTCTGCCGCAACATACAGAGGGGGAAACGGTTCTGCAAACCGCAACCCGCTCTGTTCACAATGTAAAGTGCCACTATCACAAAAGCAAGTTGCATTTTCCCGTTTGATGCAACGAGAAAGGAGGAGAAGGCTTAAAACTTATGTCTGTGCCCGATCTGTTACTAGGCGAGAAGTATTAACCTAGATGCGGAGCAGGGTAATTCAATCTATCAGTAATATTTGCTTTTGAAAGGAGGATAAGATCAGAAAGCATGTCGTCTCATTGAGTTTAGAATTTCGCGGTGTTAGTTTTGTGCAAAAAAAGAATTTGATGTGGGTGATAGATTATAGTCGCCATCAATGAGACATCACTCACATTTAGTTACGTATTTGACCTTTAAGAAAAGGAAGGATTGTTGTTATGAAAAATTGCCTGTCCGTATCATTAGCATTGCTGTGTACTTTCTCTTTGTTTTCTTTTTCTGGATGTGGATTGATTCTTAATGGCTCTACTCAACTTATTAGCATTAGATCGACACCACCAGGAAGCACCGTTGATATAGAAGGCGAGACATATACCACACCAGCAGAAGCAGAATTGGAACGTAATCAGAATTATAATGTTACAATTTCAAAAGAAGGATACGAGACACGTCAGGTGAGAATCAGAAAAAAAGTGGACATTGGAGTTGTCCTTCTTGATCTTCTCGGGTCCGGTGTGGGTCTCATGGTAGATTACATGGCAGGATCATTATATGATTTATACCCAGAGAGAATCAGCGTTACTCTTACGAGCCAACAAACAGGTGCTGTCGATATACCCGTTAAAATTGTCCCTTCTGGCGATGCATCGGTGAAATTTATTTCAACACAACCCGTACAGATCAAAATAGAGAAGATAAAGAAGGCAGAATAGAAGGTAGAAAGAAAAAAGAGAGATCTGTACCGCAAACATGTATGATGTCTGCGGGAATGGCAGAAGGCCGCTCGGTTTGGCTGCCTGTGGCCTTCTGCCGCAACATACAGAGAGGAAACGGTCTTGCAAACCGCAACCCGCTCTGTATCAAAATGTAAAGTTCCACAACCACAACATCAAGTTACATTTTTTTCGATTCTACCAATCAGAGACCATTTTGGCATCATCTTTTTTACAGGTGAGGTATATAGATATGAAACACTTATCATTTCATTACATCGTTATCATGGGTGTAATAGCCTTGGCGGCCCTGCACGATCCTATCCCTGTTTTTGGGCAGACAACAATCGCTATTCGGGGAGGCTTGAGTCGAGCGACCATAGGCGGAGATGACGCGTCCCTAGAAGGCTTGGACATGGGCGCGCGTACAGGCATCAAAGTCGGTACTTCTGCAACTATCACAATACAGGATAGATTCGCCCTTCAACTCAGTGGTAACTATGTGCAGAAAGGGTGGCAAGCCGATGTTGTCGAAGACGGCTTTTTGGACTTTTTTGGCATTGATAATTTAAGTGGCAGTGCAAACCTTGATTATATCGAATTTTCAGGCCTGGGTATCGCCTCGCTCGTCCCACCCGGAGGCCCAACTTCCATATATGTGCTCGCTGGACCGGCGGTGGCGTTCAATGTCAAGTGCGGAATCGTGGGTACAGATGGGTCAACAACAGGGAAACCAGTGGATTGTGGGGACTTCGTCAAGACCAGGACGGTGGACTTGGGCATTACTGGAGGGATCGGTACTGAGATAGCGATTTCCGAAGGGATGACATTCTTAGTCGAATTGCTGTACACTTTGGGGGTCCAATCGTTTAGCAAAGTAGAAAATGATGATGTTAAGAACCGGTCTATTGCCCTTCAGGTTGGTATCGGCTTGCCTATCGGGAAATAGTGTATGATCCCAAAAGGGTCCTCCTCTATTCGTCAAAAAAGATGTATAAATGGATCACTAATTTTGTCGTCATAGTTATTCTTGCATTACTGGTATTTGTGGGTCAAGCCTCTGCTGGTTCAAATGCTGGTGCGACACTGTCGCTTGATCTTATTCCCGATGGCGGGTCGGGTAATCAGAGAGATAATGGCGTTGTTTCGGGCACGGTCTCTGGACAGGGCACAAAAATTGCGGTTGAAGTTTTCGCAACAGGTGTGACTACACCGCTGGTTGGTGTGAAAGTCATATTTGACTTTGATACGTCTGTTTTGAAGTTTGAAAAAGCGGAGAACAGTGCGTTTCTCTTTGCGATTCCAGAAGCGACTGGCATAAACTTCGCCGCTACTGCACCTGTCACCTTGCCATCATCTGGTTTTCTGGCACGCGCTGAGTTTACTACGGCTGTAGATGTAACGGGTCGGGAATTTTCTATTGGCATTAAGCAGGTTACGCTTGCTGAAAGTGCGTCATTGCGCGACGAGATTACAACAAGAGATGTGATCAGGTTTAATGCCACACTTTCTCCTGACTTTGATGGCGATGGTATGGTGGGCTTTGTCGACTTTCTGCAGTTTGCAGGTGTGTATGGGGCAAGCCGAGGTGATGGGACATATCAAGCGAAGTACGATCTGGATAGCGATGGCGCGATTGGCTTTCCAGATTTTTTGATCTTCACCAACGACTTCGGTAAATCTGTATCTCCCCCGAGCGGAGGTGGTGGAGGTGGCAGTCCAAACCCGTCTTCTGGTTTTGCGCCAGTAGATCAGCAGGCATTCAACAGCCTTTTGGTTGGCAAACGCTTAGTAATATCAAATTTTAATTTTATTATTGAGTTTGTGTCTGCTGGCCGTTTCAGGGAAATCATAATCTCTGATGGAGATACCTCTACCTATCCAGGGAGTTATACATATTCGAATACCGGTCCGAATACTGGCACGCTTACGCAAAACTATGATGATAATCAATACTCCGGTGGTAGCTGCAGAAACCAACTTACCTTTAGTTCAATTACGGGAGGTGTTTTAAGCTACACTTGTGACGATGGAAACACCGGCCAGGCGAACTGGCAGATTTCCGAATCAAGCGATGACCATAGCAATAATAGGTCTGGCGCAACCAGGCTCAGGTGGGGGTTTTTAGACTCAATTCAGGTGACTTATTTAGATGATCTGGGATATGTAGAAGCCGAGAAATCAGGACAGATAGAAACCGGCACTGATGTAGATTACTTCAGCGTGCAGGTCAGCGGATACGGTGTGTTGACGGTTTATACGACAGGCAACCTCGATACTCAAGGTGCGCTACAAAATAGTTCTGGTTCTACTTTGAAACTGATGACGACGGTGCAAGCGGAAATAATTTCGGAATAAATTATGTCGTAAATTCAGGCACCTATTACATCAAAGTAGAAGGCTATGGATCAGAGACCGGAAGCTATACCTTGAATGCACTTTTTTATTCGGATGATAGCAATACATGGGTCGGTGCGACTGCCCTTTCATGGGTCGTTTTAAATACTTCGGGTTCTTTGGGCATTGATCGCATAGGATGGATAGAAAACCTCAATGATAAAGATTACTTCAAAGTGCAGGTAAGCAAGCCTGGTGCGTTGACCGTCTTCACGACAGGCAATATCGATACTCGGGGTTATCTATATGATATTGGAAATGGAGATGTGCCTTATCTTTGGACAAGTGATGACGACAGTGGAAGCGGAAATAATTTCGGAATAATGAGCCAGGTCTTTCCGGGGGCCTATTATATTGAAGTGGAAGGCTATAACACTGGCAGCTATGACTTGCATGTGCGTTTTGAGGCGGGTCAGGAATCGACGTCGGGTACGCGCGGAGACTTCAATATCGAACTCGTCTTCGTCAACGACGATGACTTCACTTCCTCTCAAAAGGCGGTATTCCAGCAGGCGGCAAGGCACTGGATGTCGATCATTACAGAAGACCTCAGGGATACCGACTTTTCGACCAATCCGTATAACAAGTGGGACGCGGATTTGGGCACGCGGATTCGCGTTAATGACATTGTAGATGACCTGAGGATATTTGTGCGGGCTGTCGAGATTGACGGCTTCGGCGATACTGCAGGGAAGGGAGCCCCGTTTTGGATACGGGAGGACAACAGATTGCCAATCCTTGGAAAGATATGGTTAGATAAGGCCGACCTGCAGAAAATTGAAGAGGAAGGATCCCTGCGGACAGTGATATTACATGAGATGGGTCACGTTCTGGGGATTGGGACACTTTGGAAAGAATTGGACTTGCTCCGCGGGAGTAGTAGCAACAGGCACTTCACCGGCTCGCTATCGATTCAAGCGTTCAACAATGCGGGTGGTAGGAACTACAACGGGGCAAAGGTCCCAACAGAGAGTGATGGCAGCCACTGGAGGGAGTCCGTGTTGGGTACCGAACTTATGACTCCTATATACAGTTACGAAGCCAATCCCCTGAGCGCGATCACGATCCAGTCTTTGGCCGATCTCGGCTACCGCGTTGACGTTAGTCAGGCCGATGCGTACAGACTACCCGACCCCATAAGCGGTAAGCTCGTTGGCCGCCAGAACTACGAGTGGGGGGACTGTAGCCTGAAGGGGCCAATCTACGTGTCGGATGAGAAGGGTCGTATTATCCACATCATCGGAGAGTGAAGTTAGCTGAAAGGTGAATCGTCGTGATTTAAAGACACGTAAGGATCATCTTTGGGAGGAAATTATTCTGTATCGGTTATTTGTTGCTGCGGCGATGCTGTTGAGTCTGGCGTGCCCTGTGGCTGCTCAAACTGCGGCGGATGCTGACTTTGACGGCAATGGGATAGTTGATATTCCCGATTTTTTGCTGTTTGTCGATCATTTCGGGTCAAGCCGCGGCGATGGGACGTATGATGCAAAGTACGATCTGGATAGCAATGGCGTGGTGGGGATTTCTGACTTCCTCATCTTTGTCGATTTCTTTGGGCAAACAGCACGACAAAATCAATTGCCCATAGCTCAGGCAGGCGAAGACCAAAGCGTCGATAAACGTGAAACAGTGACATTGGACGGGGCCAATAGTAGCGACCCTGAAGGCGAAACATTGACCTACGAATGGCGTCAAGTTGGAGGTGAATCCGTCGCTCTTTCCGGGGTGACCGTTGCCCAACCGGCCTTTCGCGCACAAAGGCCGGGCACTTACCTGTTTCAACTGGTGGTGCATGACGGGCAGGATGCCAGCAGGCCCGATACGGTGAAAGTGGAAGTGGTCTCTATCTCTGATGCTGCGGTCCTGGTGGGCGTTCCGGACGGGCCTTTGATGTATCAGACTACAACGGGCGATCAGATAACCTTTTCTGTGCAAGGAACAGCGCCGCGTGTGAAAGTCGGTGATGTCATGGTCAATACGGTGGAGCCTTATTTTTTAAAGAAAGTAGTTAGCGTGAGCCGACAAGATGCCCGTGAAGTCGTTGTGATGACCAGAGATGCCGCCTTGACGGAGGTGATTGAAGATGCTTCGATAAGCCGGACTTTTCGTTTTCCAGCGACAAAGCCCGCGTTGGCAAACCCAACAATACAGGACCCCATTACCCTGTATAACGATGCTTCTGCAAAGCTACGCGTGACCACTTGCGATATTTCTTTCTCGCCGGAGTATGAGTTTAAGATGAATATCGAAGGTTCTAAGTTGGATTCTCTAAAGGTGGGAGTAAATGGCGATCTCGTTGTCACATTAGAAATGTCTCTGGAAGCATTTCGTGCTTTTACTCTGAATGCAGACCAACCCGTGGCGCAAGTGACCAATTACGCCTTCTTTGTAGTGGGTGGGATTCCCGTTGTGGTTGAGGTGAGGGTGGAATTTGGCGTGGGGGCGGATTTCAGTGCTGAATTTGACGGGCGGATCATTTCGGGTATAACAATGACAAAGCCTGTTGAGGTTGGGACGATATACAAAGATGGCTTGTGGCAGAAATTGACGGACGGTTCCGAAGCGACCTACAAAGTGCTGGATTCTACCGTAGAACTACAAGGCGCGGCGACTATTCGCGGCTATATACGTGGTCAAGTAGATTTTAATTTGTATGCTGTAGCCGGACCTTATTTTGGGTTGAAACCTTACCTGGATTTTACTGCGGTGACAAATCGAGCACAGAGCCGGATTGATTGGTCGTTACATGCGGGTGTAGATGGGTACGCTGGTGTACAAGCTGCAATTTTCGACAAAATTGGGTTGGGTGGAAATTTTGCCGCCGTATCCTGGGATTTCAACTTCTTTGAGTATCCCTTAAAGACGGGGACGCTTGCACTTGGTAGCCAGGAGGTCTATTCTCTTTATAGTCGCAGTCTTTCAGTTGCTTTTAGTCCCAATGGAAGATATATCGCAACGGGAGATGACGAAGGCGATATAGGTCTTTGGGAGGTGAGCAGTGGCACGAATCTCTGGTGGAAGAGTCTTGGTGGTGAAGTCGCATCCGTTGCCTTCAGCTCCGATGGGCGGTATATCGCTGCCGATGGCTTAGGCAGTAGTGAACCCCATGTGGTCCTGTTAGATGTGAGCAGTGGCACAGAGATCCAACGAACGGGGGTTGGTGCATCGAGTAGTGATGCAGATCGAGTCAATTCAGTCGCGTTCAGCCCCAATGGGAATTATGTCGCAATAGGGGTTGATCTTCGCTGGGCGTGGCTCTGGGATCTGAATAGTGACAGACGGACCGGGTGGGGAGCACGAGACGCCTCTGAGGTCTATGATGTCGCGTTTAGTCCCAATGGACGTTATCTCGCTACGGGGGATGATGCTGGCTATGCGGTTCTTTGGGAGGTGAGCAGTTGGTGGACAGACGATGTAAATAGTCAATTTATGGCACCTGGGGGCAATGTCCGTGCAGTCGCGTTCAGTCCGGATGGACAATATCTCGCTACCGATGGCTACGATGGGAGTAATACCAGTGTGGTCTTATGGAGAGTAAGTAGCGGGGCAGAGGTTCGACGGCTGAATGCAGGTAATGTATTTGCCATTGCTTTTAGACCTGATGGGCGGTATCTCGCTGTCGGAGACGAAGACGGTATCATAACCTTCTGGCGAACAGATGGTTGGCTACGAGAAAAACAGATTCGAACAGGTGCTACAGTTACAGATTTAGCGTGGAATTCCGGAGGAAATTTAATCTCAGATGGCAAAAAGGTTTACCGGCCACTTCTGTCGCGTTAAAAGATTGAGGGGAATGTGATGTTATGGAAATATAGCATGAATATAGGATGAATTCACCTGGAGAGAACGCCCCGGCACAACGATGCTGGGGCGTTCTATTTTTCTGCGGTCGCTTCGCCGTGCAAGTCAAAAATCTTGCGTGCTTGACAGTGGCAGGCTAATTTAGTTCCTGATAAGAGTACGACAGTTCACCCTCTTGGGAGATGACCAAATATGGACGACGTCAACGAATTGAACGCCAAGACATTTTCTCGGCTTGCGATTGCTTTTATCCTGTTCTCGTTAAGACCAGATAAAAAGGTATATGAACTTATTCGTAAAATCGTTTCGCCACTTAAATTGGAAGTTCCAGACTATGACGAACTAATTGCTGAACGACTTTATGGGATGGTCGCACCTCCTGAAAAATGGTTTGAAGGACCAGAAGAGGGCTTACGGAGATTTTATTTTGAGAGTACGGGGAGTTCGTTTTTAGATATATTCCAGGTGTTGATATGTGAACCGAAATATACAGAAATAGATATGCAGGCAATACGAGCACTCAGGGCAGAGTTTCGGACCGAATCTCTGCCAATGGAAATTCTTAATGACTATTTAACTTATTTAAATACAGACGATGCTAAAAAAAATATGGAAGTTGAGCAAGTCGTTAAAGAATATGTCGAATATTTGAAGAGGCGCGAGTTTTCAGAATCGTTTGGAGCATACCTATCGTATATAACTCCAAATCAAATATCCCTAAGCAATCAAATAAAAAAATTAATAAAAAAAATTTACACCAAATTACAAAATAAAAACACTGAGGACCCCTTGCAATTTAATGCATTGGAATCTGCTTCACCTGATTTTGACAAAGACATAGTGGATGCCATAGAGCACATGCTTGAAGAGGCTTCTGAATGCTACATAAATCAGTGTTATCTGGCGACGATCATGCTTTGTGGAAAGGTCACTGAAACACTGATTAAGTACGTTTATAAACCCCTGACTAAAAATGAGATTTATACCATAAACAAGAAAGGAGAGCAAATAGAGCGAAATTTTAAGCAGATGTGCGATCATCTATGCGCTGATAAGAGCGAGTTTTTTGATAAACGAAAACGTGAAACGTTAGACCTCATCTATGGCTATCGCAGCGGTGCGATACATGAAGCCTTTTGGAAACCAGGACAAGATAAAGCATACGTTATTGGCAGGCTTACCAATGATTTTATGAATGATTTATTTGCGTATTTGGATAAACACCCGTTGGATTCCGCGTAAAGATGAAACATATTGGAAATTGGTTATCTGACACACAAAAGCACCCCGGCACAACGATGCTGTGGCGTTCTCTTTTGTACTGTTGCATTTAATGTAGGGCTATTGTTTGAACAACAGATTCAAGGCAATACGGGTTTCAGGTATGGACAACATTATTGTGGGTTTCCTTTTTGGTTTGGACCAGGTCGCATTCATTTGCTAATGCAAGCCCACGGTCGCCCATTATGTGACGCGATGCAGGTGTTGACAGGTCCATAGAAATCGGCTACTTTCGTTTTAAGTATATGGGATTGAATTGCAAAGTTTTTATTTCAGGAGGCATGAGATGCCTGTTAAAAGACAAGGGGACCTCGGTAGTGATGCAAAACCTTATCAAGAAAAAGCTGTAAAAGACGCTATTAAGAGGGCTTAAATATGGCAATGACAACAAAATATGGTGGCACAGTACAATGGTCAGAAATTGATCAATGTTATGTCGGAACCTGTCCAAGATTGTTCTTTGGTGGTTGCCATGGTGACAATATGCATGCAGTTGCACGGGAGTTGGACGAAATCATTAAAGATTGCGAGGAATCCGTCACGGTAAGCGAACAAAAAGAACGTCTCATCTTACAAGCATGCAGTTCTCGTTCTGATTGATGTTCTCAGCCTCCGAGACATAACACGCTTATTCCGTGCACTGGTCGCAGTGAAAAGTGAAAAAATAAATAACCGTTTTGGTATTGAATTTAAATGACACACAAAACGCCCCGGCACAAAGATGCTGGGGTGTTTTCTTTTTGTGCCGTAGAAGTCAAGATATTGATTTTACAACATCCCTGTCGTATCTTCACCTTATGTCACAGACCGCATACAATACCCGCGGGATTGCGATTGCAGAGGCTTATGCCCATTGCGAGGCACTTACCCGTGCGCATTATGAGAATTTTCCGGTTGGTTCGGTGCTTATCCCCAAATCGATGCGGCCCCATGTGTATAGTATCTATGCGTTTGCGCGCACGGCGGATGATTTTGCCGATGAGCCGGGTTTGACGATGCATGAGCGTCTCGATCATCTGGCTGAGTGGGAAGCGCGTCTCGATGCGTGTCTTTCAGATCCGGTTGGTCCGATATTTACGGCACTTGCAGAGACGATTCGCACGCGCGATTTGCCCGTGCAATTGCTCAGGGATTTGCTCACGGCGTTTCGCATGGATGTGACGACGCAACGGCATCAGACGTATCGGGATTTGCTGGCGTACTGCACTTTTTCTGCCAATCCCGTGGGGCGGCTTATTCTCCATCTGTTTGGGTATCGCGGCGAGGACTATGCGCGGTATTCTGACGCGATATGTAGCGCGTTGCAACTCGCCAATTTCTGGCAGGATATTGCAATTGATTTTTCGCGCGGGCGCATTTATCTCCCGCAGGAGGATCTCAAACGGTTTGGCGTGGGGATTTCAGATTTGCGCGATCAGCGCGTTACGCCGCAATTTTGCAGGCTTATGGATTATCTCATCAATCGCACACGGGATCTATTTGTGGAGGGTTATCCCCTGCTGGGTATGGTGAAAGGGCGGTTGCGCTTTGAACTGCGGTTGACCTGTTTGGGGGGGATGCGTATTCTAAAGAAGATTCGCGATAACGATTGTGATGTTTTTCATCGACGACCCACTATTACAAAACGCGATTTGCCCGTGCTTTTGTTGAAAACGCTTTTTTTTCGAGGCGTCCAATCGTGAACCTCAAAAAACACATTGCCAAGATCGTGCGAGGCGCTCGAACGAATTTTTTTTACGCTTTTGTTTTTTTGCCGCGCAAAAAACGCGAGGCCATTTTTTCGGCTTATGCGTTTAGCCGACATACAGATGATATCGTGGATGATGCGGCTTCGCCAGAAGAGGCGCGGTGCCGACTCAATGCATGGCGCGAGCAACTCCACGCCTGCTATAAGGGCAATGCCACCCATCCAATCGCGCAGAATCTGCAGGGCGTTTTGCGGGATTTTCCCATTCCCAAAGCGCATTTTCTGGCGCTTATTGAGGGTGTTGAGATGGATTTGACTAAGAATCGGTATGCGACGTTTGACGAGTTGCGCGAATACTGCTATCGGGTCGCATCGGTTGTGGGGTTAATTTGTATTGAAATTTTTGGGTACCGCAATCCGCAGACCCGCGACTACGCCGTCAACCTGGGGCTCGCGCTTCAACTGACCAATATTTTGCGAGATGTGCATACGGATTGGCAACAGGACCGCATTTATCTTCCGCAGGAAGAGATGACGCGGTTTGGATATACGGAAAAGGCTCTTGCTCGTGGAGATTATAACGCGGCGTTTATCGATTTGATGCGGTTTCAAGCGCAGCGCGCGTGGACCTACTATCAAACAGCCGAAGAATTGCTTCCAGCCGAGGACCGGGCTTCCATGTTTTCGGCGCAGATTATGGGTAAAATTTATGCCCAGTTGCTCGTGAAGATCCAGCGCGCCAACTACGATGTTTTTGGCGCGTCTATTCGCCTCAACGATTTGCACAAACTGGGCATTGCACTGCGCTATTGGCTGGGCAGTCGTTTCGCCTGGGGGTGATTGTGAAACGCGTAACCATAATCGGGGGAGGGTTTGCGGGTCTTGCAGCAGCTGTTCGCCTTTGCGATGCCGGATATTCCGTTACACTTTTGGAGCGGCGGCAGCAATTGGGAGGGCGTACCTTTTCGTTTACAGATCCCGTTACGGGCGATACTGTTGACAATGGGCAGCATCTGTTGATGAAGTGCTATCGGGAGACGCTCGATTTTCTCGATCGGATTGGTGCGCGCGACGATGTGGTGTTTCAACCTCAGTTCAGAATAGACTTTCGCCACGCCGTTGATGGCGCGTACACATTGAGGTTTCCATCCTTTTTACCCGTGTCGCTGAATCTGTTGTTGGGCTTTTTGCGATTTGGTGCGGTTCACTGGACAGATATCCCGCCGTTGAGAAAAATTGTGGCGGAGTTGCACAAGGATCTGGATATCGGTCTTACGGTGGATGCCTGGCTCGACGATTGCGGCCAGAAACCGCGTATGCGGGAGGCTTTCTGGGATCCGCTTTGTATTGCCGCCCTTAACCAACGACCTCAAAATGCCAGTGCGCGGTATCTTCAAGCCGTGCTGCGAGAAGCTTTTTGGGGCGAGCCAGATGGCGCGCGGTTGGGATATGCGCGGACGGGTCTGAGCGGCTTGTTTGAGAATCGCGCACGGGAATATATCTCAAAACGGGATGGCGAGGTTCTGTGCGGAAAAGCCGTGACATCTATTGTGCCTGCTTCTTCTGGCGTTCGCATCCATACCCGTTCGGGAGATGTGATAGATACAGATATGTGTATTGCGGCGGTTCCTCCGCTACAACTCGCCAGGATGATTTGTGGGAAAATCTTTGCCGAACTCCATCACACGCTTTGTCAATACGAGCCATCACCCATTCTTTCTGTAAACTTGTGGTTTGATCGACCCATTATGCGGGAACCTATGTGCGGGTTGCTCGGTACGACAATGGAATGGGTTTTTAACAAGTCCGTGCTCTATGGTAACTATGACTGCGCTTCTGAGGGCTTTCTCACCATGGTTGCAAGTGCGGCGCATCATCTTTTACACATGTCAAATGATGATCTCATTGACATGGCTTGTAGAGAACTCCATCAGGTCTTTCCCGAAAGCCGACAGGCCGAGATATTACACGCCAAAGTGATATGCGAACACGCGGCGACTTGCGCGTTGCCACTTTCTTGTGCAGTGCCCAAAACCCAGACGCCACACCCCCGTCTGTTTCTCGCGGGCGATTGGACTGACACTGGATTGCCACCGACTATCGAAGGCGCTGTCAGGAGTGGGTATGCGGCTGCAGATGCTGTATTACTCAAATAGTTCGATGTATTTTAAGCCCGTTCCCGTGTTGAATAATACGACGCGCTCGCGTTCGTTAACCAGATTTTGTGCTATGAGTTTCTCAAGCGCAGCGAGGGTAGCCGCGCCTTCGGGTGCGGGAAATGAACCCACGGCAGCAGCCATTTTTGACGCGGATGCCATCAGTTCTTCATCTGTGACGGAAAGCGCGCATCCACCGCTGTCGCGAATGGCTTTTAGCATCAAAAAGTCGCCTACCGCAGCGGGAACGCGCAGACCTGCGGCGATTGTTTCGGCATCGGTCCACGGTTCGGCGTGTTCTTCTCCTGCGCGATAAGCCCGGACAATAGGCGCGCATCCCTCGGCTTGTACGGATATCATGCGGGGGCGTTCTGAGCCAATCCAGCCCATTTGTTCCATTTCGTCAAATGCCTTCCACATGCCTATCAGTCCCGTGCCACCTCCGGTTGGATAGATGACGACTTCTGGCAATTCCCAATCAAATTGTTCGGCCAATTCATAGCCCATTGTTTTTTTGCCTTCCACGCGGTATGGTTCTTTGAGTGTCGAGATATCGAACCAGCCTTCGACTTCTTTGCGCGATGCCACAATTTTTCCACAATCGGAAATCAGGCCGTCGATTAATTCGACATGTGCGCCCAGGACCTTGCATTCGATGTAATTGGCCTGTGGTACATCTTTGGGCATAAAAATATGCGCTGGCAAGCCCGCTCGCGCAGCATAAGCGGCTGTTGCACCGCCTGCATTGCCTGCCGAGGGTATGGCAATGGCCTGAGCGCCCAGTTCTGCAGCTTTTGAAATTGCCGCCGACATGCCTCGCGCTTTAAATGACCCTGTCGGGTTTAACCCTTCGTCTTTGATGTACAGCTTTGGCATACCGATTTTTCGCCCCAGCGATGTTGCTTGTAACAATGGGGTAAATCCTTCGCCGAGACTCACCTGAAATTGCTCGTTTTCGACCGGCAAAACTTCGGCATAACGCCACATTGTCGGTACTCGTGCTGCGAGTTTTTCCCGGCGCATGGCTTTTGCAACTGCATCGAGATCATATCGGGCAAAGAACGGTGCCTCTGCCTCTGGGCTCAAATTCCAGAGCCGGTCTTTGGAATAGGCTTTGCCCGTTTTTGTGCAAATTAGATCAATGAGAAATCCCATAAATACCTCCTGAAAAAGATTGAGAACTCACCATAGTATGAGTCGCACTCTTTTTCAAGTCAAGGTCGAACTCACCTGACCATTTTTTGTTCTTTCAGCCGCGTATCGGCGTATTTTTCGTCTCAGCGTCGGTCTCGATATCCCGAGCAACTCACAGGCACGCCCCTGGTTGCCATCGGTCGTGAGTAACACCCGCTCAATATGCGCTTGTTCGATTTCATTCAGGGTTTCAATTTTGTCCTGTGCGCTGGCATGTGTGGGCCTGAGCACATCGATATGTTCGGGTCGAATGACCCCTTTCTGACAGGCCAGGGCTGCGCGGTAAATGGCGTGTTGCAATTCCCTTAAATTGCCTGGCCATTCACATCTCGCCAGATACGCAACTGCCGCTTCAGATACCCCTTGAACCTCTACGCCCGTATCGGTTTTCAATCGCGTTAGCATTGCTTGAACAATGTGTGGAATATCTCCGCTGCGCTCTCGCAGAGGGGGGAGGGATATGGTCACGGCACTGAGCCTGTAAAACAAATCCAGACGAAATTCGCCTTGTTCAATCATGGCGTCGAGATCGCGGTTGGTGGCAGCAATGATCCGAACCTGCGTTTGTATGGGGGATTGCCCGCCAACTCTGACAAATTCACCGCGGTCTAATACCCGCAATAGCTTGGCCTGAAATGCAGGCGAAGCTTCGCCAATTTCGTCGAGAAAGAGCGTGCCACCATCGGCTTGTTCAAAACACCCTGCCCGACGGGTTATGGCGCCGGTAAAAGCACCTCGCTCATGCCCAAAGAGTTCGCTTTCGGCAATGTTTTCCGCTATTGCCGCACAATTGAGTGCTACAAATGCACCCACCCGTCCCGATGCCCGATGGATTTCTCGCGCCATTAACTCTTTTCCGGTTCCACTTTCACCATAGATCAGGACCGTGGCTGATGTTCGCGATGCCAGGCCCGCGCGCTTGAGTGCGAATAACATGTCTGGACACGATCCAATCACCATCCCCGTGGGCGACTCGCCTCTGGGATTCTGAGACAGATAGTGCAGTGCGATTTTGCCCTCAACTTGCAATTGAGAGATCAGAATATCCAGCGTCTGCCGGTCAATGGGGTGTACGAGAAAATCGCGCGCTCCCGACGATAAAGCCTCGAGTATTCTATCAGATGCCATATATTCACCCACAATTACGACGGGACACAGGCCATCAAATACGGGAAGTAGTTTTAAGCCCCGTCCGTCGGGGAGGATTTCAGCGACAAGGGCGAGATCGGGCTTTCTTTCTTCAATGCGTTTCAAGCAGTAAAAAAAAGAACCCGCTATGCGCGTGTTGGCACCCAGTTCTTCTACCAGTTGCGCCAATTGCATTGCGCGTTGCGGGTTTCCATCAACAATCAGTATGTCTCCCATAAAACCTCCAGTATGTAATGAGTTGTTTTACAAGAGACATCATGCATAATGTGTGCCAGGAGTAATAAAATTTATAACATGTTGATAAAAAATCAGTTAAAGATATTATGAAAATTTTTGACTCGTACATCTGACGCATAAAAGGCGACAGTTTGGCTTCTATTTATATAAAAAAAATAGCGTCCTTCTTTTGAAGGACGCCATTTTTTTCCTTTCTTGCGGACTTCTATGGAACCGGCATAAGCACAGTATCTGAAGGAACACTGATCCGTCCGGAAAGATTTGTGTGGACCCGGTAAACATAGATGGTGCCACTTTGAATATTTGTATCGCTATAAAAATCGCTCTGAATTGCGGAGGCCAAAGTCGTATAATCTGCGTCTGTTAAGGCTTGACTGGAAGTACCTGCGGCGAGTACTGCACGTTGAATCGTAAAACTGTCAAACTCGTCAGGGGCTGTCCAGTTCAAAACGACCGCGGGACCACTGTCATTGTACTCAGCCTGCAGATTTGTTGGCGGCACGACGATCAAATCAGTTGTGGTCACCGTCTTGATGGACGAGGGAGGGCTCTCATTGCCACGGTGGTCAATGGCAGAGATCCGATACCTGTACTCCGTTTGGCTTCGCAGATTGGTATCCCGATACATTTCCTGCGTCGGATCATCTATGGTTGCTATCCTAGTTAATGCAACATTCGATGCGTCCGTACTGGATACTTCCAAACGATAGATCACAAAGCCAGCGAGTCCAGTCAGAATGTTGATATCCCTATCCCTTGTGGGTGCATCCCAACTCAACTCAATTGATGTGCCGCTACTTGCCAGAGCAGCTTCAAAATTGCTGGGGGTAGCAGGTGGGCTGTTATCAGGCAGTACCTCTGCAGAGGCAAATAGCGAGAGTTCACTTTCTTCGTTATTAGAACCAATCGCCTGCACGCGATACACGTAGGTCCGCCCCACTACCACCTCCGCATCGATATAAGTCGTCTGCACAGTGGTAAAGGTCGCTTCGGCTTCGGTTTGCGCCGGGTCTGTATAGCGCAACACGCGATATCCGATCAGTTCTGCTTCTGTATTGGCTAACCAGGTGATGGCAATGTACTCAATTCCATCAATTGCCTGCACATTGCGCGGGGCTGCCAATACAGGCGCAGGCGCAGTGGCCTGGGCAGAGACGGGAGCCGAGAGTTCACTCTTCACGTTGGAAGGACCAACCGCACGCACGCGATAGACAAAGGGCTGATCTGCTGTGACAGGCGTATCCACATACGTCGTCAATATGGAAGAGAAGGTCCGGTCAGGTGTTGCTTGTGTGAGATCTGTATAGCGCAATATCTCATATCCGGTCAGTTCTGGCTCGGTGTTTGCAGCCCAGGTCAAGGTGATTTTCTGCTCACCACCAGCGGCTTGCACATTGCGCGGGATGGCAAAGCCCTTCGTGGTCACAGATACTGGCTGTGACCGGGGTCCAGCGTTGCCTGCCTGATCCACTGCTCTGACGGTATAGAAATACGTGGTGAGCAATTCGACAGAAGAATCTACGTAACTCACCCGATCACTCGATACTGTGGCGATCAGTGCAAAGGAGGCGTTGTTGTCGCGTGACCGGTAGATTTCAAAGGAGGCCAGACCTGTCAACTCATTGCCATTTCTGTCTGTTACAGGTGCAGTCCAACTGAGCATCACGCGTTGGAAATTCGCCTCGTCTAAGCTGAGGATGAGATCTGAGGGGGCGCCAGGCGCGCTCTGATCGGTTGCAACTGTCGCAGAGGCATACAGCGAAGTTTCGCTTTCTTCGTTATTGGTGCCAACAGCCTGTACGCGATACACATAGGTCTGTTCTGCTACCAGCGGCGAATCGACATAAGTCGTCTGCACAGTGGTAAAGGTCGCATCGGCCTCGGTTTGAGCAGGGTCCGTATAGCGCATTACGCGATACCCGGTCAGTTCTGCTTCTGTATTGGCTGACCAGGTGATGGTAATGTGTCCTATTCCACCCCTTGCCTGCACATTGCGCGGGGCTGCCAAAACTGGCGCAGATTCCAGGGCCTGGGCAGAGACGGGAGCCGAGAGTTCACTCTTGACATTGGAAGGACCAACCGCACGCACGCGATAGACAAAGGGCTGATCTGCTGTGACAGGTGTATCCACATACGTCGTCAATATAGAAGAGAAGGTCCGGTCAGGTGTAGCTTGGGTGAGATCTGTATAGCGCAAGATCTCGTATCCAGTCAGTTCTGGCTCGGTGTTTGCTGCCCAGGTCAGGGTGATTTTCTGCTCACCACCAGCGGCTTGCACGTTGCGTGGAACGGCAAAGCCCTTCGTGGTCACGGAAACCGACTGTGAACGAGGTCCGGCATTGCCTGACTGATCCACTGCTCTGACTGCGTAGAAATACGTCGTGAGCAATTCGACAGATGTGTCCTCATAACTCGCTTGATCGCTCGATACTGTAGTGAGCAGTGCAAAGGATGTGTTGTTCCCGCGTGAGCGATAAATTTCAAAGGAGGCCAGACCAGTCAACTCATTGTTATTGCTGTCTCTTGTGGGAGCCGTCCAGCTGAGCATCACGCGCTGGAAATTCGCATCGTCTAAGCTGACAATGAGATCTGAGGGAGCACCAGGCGCACTCTGATCGGTTGCAACTGTCGCAGAAGCATACAGCGACAGTTCACTCTTTTCGTTATTGGTGCCAACCGCCTGTACGCGATAGACATAGGTCTGTCCTGATACCAGTGGCGAATCGACATAGGTCGTCTGCACAGTGGTAAAGGTCGCTTTAGCCACTGTCTGTGCCGGGTCTGTATAGCGCATTACGCGATACCCGGTCAGTTCTGCTTCTGTGTTGGCAGTCCAGGTGATGGTAATCTGATTGATTCCACCCCTTGCCTGCACATTGCGCGGGGCTACCAATACAGGCGCAGATTCAGTGGCCTGTGCAGAGACGGGAGCCGACAGTTCGCTCTTCACATTGGCGGTGCCAACCGCACGCACGCGATAGACAAAGGGCTGATCTGCTGTAACGGGGGTATCCACATATGTCGTCAACACAGAAGAGAAGATCTTGTCGGGTGTTTCGTGCGTGGGATCTGTATAGCGGAGTATCTCATAGCCCACCAATTCCGGCTCGGTGTTTGCAGCCCAGGTCAAGGTGATTTTCTGCTCACCACCAGCGGCTTGCACGTTGCGTGGAATGGCAAAGCCCTTCGTGGTCACGGAAACCGACTGTGAACGAGGTCCAGCGTTGCCTGCCTGATCCACTGCTCTGACTGCGTAGAAATACGTCGTGAGCAATTCGACAGATGTGTCCTCATAACTCGCCTGATCACTCGATACTGTAGCGATCAACGCAAAGGATGTGTTGTTCCCGCGTGACCGGTAGATCTCAAAGGAGGCCAGTCCAGTCAATTCATTGTTATTGCTGTCTCTCGTGGGAGCCGTCCAGCTAAGCATCACACGCTGGAAATTCGCATCGTCTAAGCTGAGGATGAGATCCGAAGGCGCACCAGGCGCACTCTGATCAGCAGAGACTGTCGCAGAAGCATACAGCGAGAGTTCGCTTTCTTCGTTGTTGGTACCAACCGCCTGTACGCGATACACATAGGTCTGTTCTGCTACCAGCGGAGAGTCAACATAAGTCGTCTGTACGGTTGTGAAGGTCGCTTCAGCTTCGGTTTGAGCAGGGTCTGTATAGCGCAACACGCGATATCCGGTCAGTTCTGCTTCTGTATTGGCTGACCAGGTGATGGTAATGTGTCCTATTCCACCTCTTGCCTGCACATTGCGCGGTGCTGCCAAAACTGGCGCAGATTCAGTGGCCTGGGCAGAGACAAAGGCCGATAGTTCACTCTTCACGTTGGAAGGACCAACCGCACGCACGCGATAGACAAAGGGCTGATCTGCTGTGACGGGGGTATCCACATACGTCGTCAATACAGAAGAGAAGGTCTGGTCAGGTGTTTCTTGCGTGGGATCTGTATAGCGCAATATCTCGTATCCAGTCAGTTCTGGCTCGGTGTTTGCTGCCCAGGTCAGGGTGATTTTCTGCTCACCACCAGCGGCTTGCACGTTGCGTGGAACGGCAAAGCCCTTCGTGGTCACGGAAACCGACTGTGAACGAGGTCCAGCGTTGCCTGACTGATCCACTGCTCTGACTGCGTAGAAATACGTCGTGAGCAATTCGACAGATGTGTCCTCATAACTCGCCTGGTCGCTCGATACTGTAGCGATCAGTGCAAAGGATGTGTTGTTCCCGCGTGAGCGATAGATCTCAAAGGAGGCCAGACCAGTCAACTCATTGTTATTGCTGTCTCTTGTGGGAGCCGTCCAGCTGAGCATCACGCGTTGGAAATTCGCATCGTCTAAGCTGAGGATGAGATCTGAGGGAGCACCAGGAGCGCTCTGATCGGCTGAGACGGTTGCAGAAGCATACAGCGAAGTTTCGCTTTCTTCGTTGTTGGTACCAACCGCCTGCACGCGATACACATAGGTCTGTTCTGCTACCAGCGGCGAATCGACATAAGTCGTCTGCACAGTGGTAAAGGTCGCTTCGGCCACTGTCTGTGCCGGGTCCGTATAGCGCATTACGCGATACCCGGTCAGTTCTGCTTCTGTATTGGCTGACCAGGTGATGGTAATGTGTCCTATTCCACCCCTTGCCTGCACATTGCGCGGGGCTGCCAAAACTGGCGCAGATTCAGTGGCCTGTGCAGAGACGGGAGCCGACAGTTCGCTCTTCACATTGGCGGTGCCAACCGCACGCACGCGATAGACAAAGGGCTGATCTGCTGTGACGGGGGTATCCACATATGTCGTCAATACAGAAGAGAAGGTTTTGTCAGGTGTTTCATGTGTGGGATCTGTATAGCGGAGTATCTCATATCCAGTCAATTCCGGCTCGGTGTTTGCCGCCCAGGTCAAGGTGATTTTCTGCTCACCACCAGCGGCTTGCACGTTGCGTGGAATGGCAAAGCCCTTCGTGGTCACAGATATCGGCTGAGACCGGGGTCCAGCATTGCCTGCCTGATCCACTGCTCTGATCGCGTAGAAATACGTCGTGAGCAATTCGACAGAAGTATCCACAAAACTCGCCTGATCGCTCGATACTGTAGCGATCAGCGCAAAGGATGTGTTGTTGTCGCGTGACCGGTAGATCTCAAAGGAGGCCAATCCGGTCAACTCATTCCCATTTCTGTCTGTTACAGGTGCAGTCCAGCTGAGCATCACGCGCTGGAAATTCGCATCGTCTAAACTGACAATGAGATCCGATGGCGCACCAGGCGCACTCTGGTCGGCGAGTGCCTGTCCGTCGATAAAAGTGGAAGGATCACTGTGCAATAGTCCAAGATTGGGATCTTGCACAACGGTTTGAACTTTGTAGAAATACACTTGATCGGTGGCGACAAGCGAATCGACATAGGTCGTCTGCCCCGTGGTAAAGAGCGTATCGCTTGTGACGGGTGTGAAAGGACCTTGCGTCGATTGTGACCGCAAGACCAGATAGCCCAGCAAATTGGGGTCGTTCACGGGATTCCAGGAGATGACAATGCGCGCCTGTTCATTTTGTGTTGCGCGCAAGCCAGCAGGCACTGGTACGTTTGCACCCGGTGCGCTTATGGTCACTAATGCAAGTGCTGGAGGACCAATGTTGCCATCTGGATCAACAGCGATGACCACATAAACGTGAAGTACGCCAGCTTCGAGGCCATCGGTATCGAGAAAATAAGTCTGGCCGGCTGGCACTGTCCCAAGTTCGACGAAAATATCCTTCAAATCTTCGGATATTTCTCCCAGATTATCGAGGTCAATGCCCAGTTCTGTTGCGAGTGCAATCAGTGCTGTTTCCGCACCTTGTATCTGGAGTTTGCCCTGCGAATCTTTGATCCTGAAAATTCTGTACCCGGACAGGCCGGTCAATTCCTGATTACCCACATCCGTTTCTGGCGCTGACCAGCCCAGTGTCACCTGTTTGCCATCGGCATCGGTGATAGCGACGAAATTTGTCGGCATAGCCGGCGCGCGCGTGTCATCGAGGACTTCCGCGCTCACAAATGTAGATAATTCGCTCGCTTGCCCTTCTACATCTACGCTACTGAGTTTGTAAAAGTATATTTTTGATACACTAACATCTACTGTTGAATCCACATAAGTCGTCCGTGCTGTCGTCACGTCGGGGACAGATGATTCGCCGCGCAATAGCTCGTAGCTTCCCGTAGCCGATGTTGATCGCCATATACCGTATCCCGCAAGGCTGGTGCTGTTTACCGGATTCCAGTTCAAAATGATCCGTCCAATATCACCCTGGGCGCGAATATTGCCCGGCGAATTCAAAGCTACGGTTCCCTCACCCTCATATTGTGAGTCAATTGGATTTACGCGCTCGCGTCCACATCCCCACATGGCTATTAAAATTATCGCAATCCCCAAAAGGCCGACTTGTAGTCGGCGCGTCCACCAGTGATTCATAACAATCTCCTCATGGCCCATTATTGATGATTAAAATTTTTTCTTTAATACAATCCCAACAGACTTTTTGCGAATATCACTGTTGAGATTAATTTTGATTCGTCGATCAATTTTGGGCATTTTATCATCCACGCCGCTGTGCATGAGCAAACGCAAACCACTGATCAACAAAATTGCGGAAAATCCAATACTCATCTGGCTCTTGGTATCTCGATCACTTGTGCGGTTAAAAAGCCGTTCGGCTTCCCGTGTATCTGTCGCCGCCTTGTAAGCTTCGTAATTGTCGTTTGCATCGCGCTTGTAATCAATGGCGCGCTTGGCCATATAAGCACTGCCACCGAGAAACAAGATACCAAATGTGCGCCGTGCAGTAAAAAAAGACCGCGCTTCGGCAACAGGGGCCAAACACCCCAGAAAAAATGCGGTTGCCAGCACGACACAACACACTTTATACATCCGCCTGTACATAATACTTACTCCTCTTTTAAATATTTTCGAGGGTTTAGACGAGAGCACATGACCAAAAGTTTCGGATAATTGGTATATTCTATTCAAATCTTCTCTCGGTTTCGGTTTTTTCCCAGGTACGCACCATGCGAACGAGCCTTGTGCCGAGAATTTTATCGTGAAGTGCCCGACTGTCGCGATCCCATAGCGCCCAGAATCCACTGAGACCCAGTGTCGCGATAAAAAGCAGAGGCTGTAGAACAAATCTGCCCACCGCTTGTGACCAGGTTGGAACACCGCCTCCAACGCGCTCAACTCGAATGCCCAATTCGCGCATTCCAGGGGTAAACCCAGAACGCGCCCACCCCGATAGCGTCAGGAAGACCCGGAAAATGAGTAAAATGACCAGGATGATGCCAAAATCGTTCCAGATAAGCATCGCCCTGCTCTGCACTGCGGGATCCCCTTCAATCAATCCGACAGCGATGTCCTTCGCACTTCCCACAAAACCCGTGATGTCTGACCAGAGATCATCGGATTGATTTCCGCCACCGCCACCTCGCCCGCCACGTCCACCGCGTCCACCGCCACCGCGTCCACCGCCGCCAGCACCTGCGGTTGGGGTGGTTGGAAAAAGAACGCTTTTGAGTAGAAAAAAAATTAAAAAGGGAACGAGCACTTGCATGGAGAAATCAATCGCACTCGACGCAATGCGTCTCAAAAACCCGGGTGGCTCAATTAGTGTACTTATGCCCGTAGCGTTTGAATCAAAGTCCTTTAAGCGCGCTTCAATTTCGTCTCTGACTTGATCGAATCGCTCTGGAAACAGGTCGCGATCCAGATGTGAATAAATATCTTCGAGTTCCGAAAGCGAATAGTTCTGAAGCGATTCGACAAACGCTTCATTTCGGCTCTGCTCCATGTTATTCCTTGCGGTCGGTTAGCGAATATAGCGTTGGGATCAGTACCAGGGTTACCAGTGTTGATACGACCAGGCCACCAATAACGGTAATGGCCATAGGCGCGCGTATCTCAGCGCCCTGTCCCACAGGGAATATCATACCCACCACAGTCATGACTGCGATGAATACCTGCCCGGACAATATGCCGTCCAGCGCACCTTCGATGCTTTTGACAAGGGGCTGGAAATTGAAAATGCCCAGTGCCATGGGCAACAAACCGAGCACGGTTGTCGAGGTGGTCATCAAAATGGGACGCAGACGCACTCTGCCCCCTTGTGCAATCGCTTCCATTTTGGGCATGCCCTCATCTCGGCGAAGCGTGTTGATATAATCGATGAGCACGATGGCATTGTTGACGACAATGCCGGCGAGCATAATCAAACCGATGAGCACGACCACACTGATGGTCTGCCCGGTAATGAGGAGCAGGGCAAAAACACCTACCAGCGCAAAAGGGATGGCAAACATGATCACGAAGGGATGAACGAGCGATTCAAACTGCGATGCCATGACCAGATAAACGAGAAAGATCGCCAATCCAATCGCCAATTGCATACTTTCAAACGACCGCTGTTGCTCTTCATTTTGTCCACCCACTTTGATTGCAAAATCGGCGGGCAATTCCATCCGATCGATTTCGCGTTCGAGGTCTGCGACGACAGCACTCAGACTTCGTCCCACCAGGTTGGCTGAAATCAATGCCACGCGCTCCTGGTCAATTCTGCGAATTTCAGCAGGTCCCATTTCCACCTGTAAATCGGCGACCACACTCAAAGGAACTGGCGATGGGGCATTGTTGGGGCTGATGATCAATCGCCTCAGATCATCTACTGTACTTCGATGTTCCTCCTCGGCGCGAACGCGAATATCGACCCGCCGATCTCCTCGGGTAAATTGTGTGGCGACCTCCCCTTGAACCTGATTGCGGATAATCTCGCCAATGGCATTAATCGTCGTGCCCATTTGCGCCACGCGCTTGCGGTCAAACCGAATTTGCACTTCGGGTGTACCGCCCTCGCTCGTGGTTTTAATATCTGTCAGTCCCGGAATGGTTTGCATGCGCGCCATCATTTCCCCGGCGATCATCTGTAGCGACTGCAAATTATAACCGGCGACTTCTACTTCGATTGGCGTGCGGGAAGAAAATAGCGATGGGCGGGCAAATTTTGTATCCACGGCGGGAATTTCCAGGATCATCTGGCGCAGGCGATCCATCACGGCAATTTCGCGATCCCGAATAATGCCCTCGTGGAGTACGACATTGACTTCGCCTACATTTTCCCTTTCTTCTCCACCGCTACCTCCAGATGCGGATTGCGTGCCGACAATGCTGTACACCAGGCGCACTTCGGGTTGACTGCGCACAATCCTCTCAATGGCTTGAATGGTTTGTGTGGTGGCGGCAAGGGGTGTGCCCAGCGGCATCTCGACTGCAATAGAGAACGCTCCCTGACTCATTTCGGGGATCAGTTCACTGCCCAGTCTATTGCCAAGTGTTATAGTGCCGCCCAGGAGGGCTATTGCCAGCCCAATTACATACAGGCGATGCCTGAGTGCCCACCTGATAATGTGCGGATAGATGAGATAAGCTCGCCCAATCACTCTGTCGAAAAGCCAGAATAAGGGTGCCAGACAGGCCAGAATACCACGTCCAATCCATCCTATAACTGTGCCCAACAATCCCATAGCACGGGCTGGTGCTTCTACACCACCCTTGTGTCCGCTTTCCTTTTTTCGCTGCTCTACGGCGGCAAATTCGCCGATCCATGAAAATTCCAACGATGCCAGCATGGGAATAACTGTGAGTGCGACGAGGAGGGAAGCGACGAGCGAATAGGTCACGGTGAGTGCCTGATCCCGGAAGAGCTGTCCGGCAATGCCTTCTACAAAGACAATGGGGACAAATACACATATTGTCGTCATTGTAGATGCCACCACAGCCTGCCCCACTTCAGACCCCCCTTTGTTGGTGGCTTCACGCGGACTCATGCCGCTTTCCTGGTAACGCTGTACGCTTTCGAGTACGACGATGGAGTTGTCAACCAGCATGCCTATTCCAAGGGCGAGTCCACCCAATGACATGATGTTGAGACTCACATCCGATGCGTACATGAGGAAAAATGTGGCAACAACTGAAATGGGAATAGATACGCTGATGATGCCCGTGCTTTTGGGGCTTTGCAAAAATAGGTAGAGAACGATGATGGCCAAAAAACCGCCCAAAATAGCGGTGTTGAGGACCTCGGAGACCGAGTCTCGAATGAATGTCGATTGATCGGAGACGACCTCCATACGCGAATTACCGAGCAAATCGCCGGATGTGCGGCGGAATTGCGCGATGGCTTCTTTAACGGCTTGTGCAACTGTTACCGTGTTGGCGTCGCCCTCTTTATATATGGCCAGTTCGACGCTTTCTTGCCCGTCAATACGCGTGATTACCGTGCGTTCGCGATGTCCTCGGGTCACCAGTCCTACATCGGCTAATGTGATAACTGTGCCCTGACGCTGGCCCACCACAATATCCTGAATTTCTTCTATTGTTTTAAATTCGTTGAATGTGCGAACCAGGTATTCCGCTTCGCCATCTTTGAGTTCTCCGCCCGTTAAGTTCACATTTTCCTGGGCTAAGCGGTTGACGACCTGAGCGAGTGGAATGCGCAATACAGCCAGTTTGGGTTGGTCGATCTCAACTTGTATTTCTTCTTCCAGACCGCCATTGACGCGCACAGATGCGACTCCCTCGAGGCTTTCCAACTCAGGCTTGATTTCTTCTTCGGCCAGGAGACGCAACGAAATCAAACTTTCTTCGCCGTAGAGACCGATGCGCATGATTGGGTCGAGCGAAGGATCAAATCTCAGCAATACGGGTTTTCTCACGTCCTGTGGCAGGCGCACTTGATCGAGCTTTTCCCGAATATCGAGTGAAGCAAAATCCATGTCCGTGCCCCAGGCGAATTCCACAACCACATCCGATATGCCAGGACGCGAGGCCGAGGTTACCCGGATAACTCCGTTTACCACACCCACAGATCCCTCAATCGGTTCGGTGATTAAGCGTTCCATCTCTGAGGGTGCTGTGCCTTCGTATTCTGTGCGTACCGTCAGGGTGGGATAGGTGATGTCGGGGAGCAGGTTAATCGATAGGCGTTGAAAAGCCACCATGCCGAATAGCACTGCCGCAGCCACAAACATCGTTACTGTTACTCGTCGCCGGGTCGAAAATTCAATGAGTTTCATAGATTTTAATTACCTCGTCTGCCTCGTGATGGCATCAATCCTTTTTCTTGCATCTCAGCTATAAAAGCGCGGAGTTTTTCCATATTTGTTGCGAGTTCGGAGTCGTCTTTTACGCGCTTTTCGTATTCGGCTTTGACTTCGGGGAAGCGCTCGATCATGCGTTTTATGCGATCTGTGGGATCACCGCCGCCTTGCCCACCGGCAAAACCGCCACCTCGTTGTCCGCCCTGTCCCATTTGCCCGCGTCCAGCGCGTCCTTCTCCTTGCCCCATCTGTCCGCGTCCCTGCCTGCCTTGTCCATCACCACCTGCAAATCCTCTGCCCTGTCCACCTTGTCCGCCCTGTCCCATTTGCCCGCGTCCAGCGCGTCCTTCTCCTTGTCCCATCTGTCCACGTCCCTGCCTGCCCTGTCCGCCTTGCCCCATCTGTCCACGTCCAGCGCGTCCTTCTCCCTGTCCCATTTGTCCGCGTCCCTGCCTACCCTGTCCACCTTCACCCATTTGTCCACGTCCCTGCCTGCCCTGTCCACCTTGTCCCATCTGTCCGCGTCCAGCGCGTCCCTGTCCACCGCGTCCGGCAAATGCGGGAGGTGCTGCCTCGCCTACGAGGCGCACGGGAGAACCGGGCCGCAATCCTTCCTGCCCTACGGTAATGACTTGCTCTCCCGAGGAAAGGCCCGAGAGAATCTCTAAACGGTCACTGTCTGTAAAGCCAATTTCAATGCGTCTGCGTTGTGCCTGCCCGCGCCCGCTTTCGGGGTCGGTTTCAAAGGTGAATACCTGGTTGCCTTCTCCTTCGAGTACGAGGGCCTTTTTCGGAATAACCAGGGTGTTTCTTCGCGTTTCCGTGATAATATAAACCGAGGCAAACATCCCGGGCCGCAACAGAGTTTTATCTGTTCGGGGGATCTCGACGGTTACTTTGACCGTGCCGCTTTCGGGATCCACCACGGGGCTGATCATTTTGACTGTGCCCGTAAATTCTTTTTCAGGTGCAGCTTCAACCGTAACGCGTGCTATCTGTCCTATGGTGATTTTACCAAAGTCCTTTTCGGTTACCTGAATGCGCGCAAGCAGGGGATCGAATTTGGCTACAGAGGCGACCACCTGATTGTTGGTGACCATGTTGCCGACCTCGATATTTCTCAGCGTCATAATGCCTTCAATGGGTGATCTAATCGCCGTGTAACTCAAATCGAGTTTGGCCTGTTCGAGTTGCGCTTTGGACGATTCGAATTGGGTCTTGGCATTTTCATAAGACTGCTTGCTACCCAGATTGCGTTGAAATAAGGCATCTTCGCGTTCATATCGCTGTTTGGCTTCAAGATGCGCAACTTCTCGCTGTGCAACACTAATTTGGGCAGCGTCGGCGTCGAGCCGCGCCATGATGGTACCCGCGCGTACGGGGTCGCCTTCTTCTTTTAGTAATGCGATGACCTGCCCGGCTCTGCGCGCTCGAACGTCAACCCATCTTTCGGCTTCGAGTGTCGTGTTTTTGAGAATATATGCAGAAATATCCCCTCGTTGTACAGTCTCGACCTTGACGGGTGCCGCAGCACCACCACCGCGTCCAGCACGTCCGCCGCGTCCAGCACGTCCGCCCTCTGCCTGTTGTGCTTCTTCTTCGCCACAGGCAAAGAGCGCGAGAAAAAGCAGCACGAACCATCGGCAATTAGCTATTTTTTTTGTCATTCTTCCGTCCTCTCAAATCTTTAAAGAAAGTAAATAATTACTCACTTATTTTTTTACAAAATTCTTTTTATCACTCGGCCTGATTGCCGGGGGTCCTGCTTTTGCGCTGATGACGCCGACGGGCATCTTGTTCAGCTATCATCTCATCAAACTGTTTTTGCTGATCAGGCGTCAAAATTTTCTGAATTTGAGCGCGGGTCGTGTTTCTCACTTTTCCAAATTCAGCGCGATAGGTCGTGTTGATATCGACCATGCATTTGCGCCCTTCCTCAAGGATGGTGTCCAGTTGCGCTTTCTGTTCATCTGACAGGTCGAGCTTTGCCACCATTTCAGACAGGCGCCCCCGCCTTTTTTCAGAATCACCAGACGCGAGACTTTCGTAAACGGTCCCTATCACTGCGCCGAGTAATAAACACAAGATGAGCAGGCATATAAAGCGAAAACGCGAGATAAACATAACAAAAACCTTCTAACGCGTGTTGTCTGATAAGACGAGGTCGAGTACGCGGTCTTTGGAGAAATCATCTTCGGTCAAACTCACAACTTCTCGAACCTCGCGGTCGAGCGAACTTTGCAAGAAAGCATCCAGCGTGACAGGTTCAACAGTTCTTTCCAGACGTTGGGTTAAGAATGCCAGAGAGCCAATAGAAATCAGCAGTATTGCGGCAGTGGCGAATTTTTGAAGCCCCCATCTGTTCTTCATTCGCGCCATTTCCTCCCGGACTTTTATATCTACACGCCGCACAAAAAAACGATCGGGTGCAGGTGGAGACCAGGCAGCAAATAGCTGTCGCACCCGCACCATCTCGGCCAGTTCACGCCTGAGACTGTCGGATACGCGCAATAGCTTCTCAACTCTGGTCCGTTCTGCTTCTGTAAGCGCATCGTCGAGATAAGCCGACAACAATTCGCGGTTGATATCAATGGTATTATCTGCGTCCATATTTACGCCTCGATCCAGTTGTCGTATTGCACTTGCAAAATTTCGCGGAGCTTTGTCCGCCCGCGAAACAGGCGAGATTTAACAGTTCCTATCGAGCATTTGAGCAATTCGGCAATTTCTTCATAGGCCAGGCCTTCAATTTCTCTCAAAACGAAGGTCACGCGATATTCTTCCGATAGATCGTCCAGGGCGCGTTCGAGAATTTCTTGAAGCTCCCGCCGTTCAACGCGCACATCTGCACTTTGGGGCTGGTCCGTCCAGATGCGCGATGTGTCCCAATTTTCTCGATGTTCATCCAGAGAAACAAAGCTGCGCCGATGTCTGGATTTGAGATGGTCTAAGCAGCAATTGACAGCGATGCGGTGTACCCATGTTGAAAATAGCGATTGTCCCCGAAATCGATTCAGGGCGCGAAATGCTTTGAGAAATGCTTCTTGCGCCAAATCGTCGGCTTCGTCGAGATCGCCAATGAAGCTGTAAACCGTATTGTACACGCGTTCATGGTGTCGCTGTACCAGCACAGAAAAAGCCTCTGTGTTGCCTTCTAAGACCCGGGCGACGATTTGGATATCTTCAATGTGTGAAAAATTGGACGATTTGGAATCGCGCATTGTTCCGACCTCTGAGACAGAAACCGCTATTTATCGGTTTCCGCTGTGGCATTGGTGATCCGTCTGATTCCCACACCTCTGACGAGGTCCAGAATCGACATTACATCGCCATAAGACAATTGGCGGTCTGCCCGCAAAATCAGGCCCCCGCTTTCATCGATGTCCGCCGCGTGTTGTTTTAATAATTCACGCAATGTCGGTTGATCGACGATCTGACCATCTAATGCCATTTGACCATCTGCCGATATGTTGAGAATATAACGTCTCGCGTGCTGCGTTTTTTCCGCGTGTGCCATGGCGGGCAGTTCGACTTTGAGCGCAGATTGATCGACAAATTGCGTGGTTACGAGAAAAAATGTGAGCAATAAAAACAGGACGTCGATCAAAGAGGTCACATTGATGGCCGGGCGGCGTTTGCCGGGCATTTGCAATCGCATCGCTATCCACCTTCGGAGCCTTGAAACCCCCGGAGTTTTTTTAGCAGGGTGTTGGCGTATTTCTCAATTTCCAAAATCAGGCTTTCTGCCCGACTGCTGTATAGATTGTAAAATACAAGTGATGGAATTGCAATAAAAAGTCCGGCGGCAGTCGTTAGAATCGCTTCGGAAATGCCCCCCGCCAGGAGATTGGCCTGTCCTACGCCCACTTCTGAAACCTGTTGAAAAACTTTAATCATGCCCAGAACAGTGCCCAAAAGTCCCAAAAGCGGCGAAACTCCCGCTACGGTTTCCAGAACTACCAGTCCCTTTTGCAATATCCCCATCTCCTGACGGCCCTGATCCAGAATACTTTCTCGGATTTCTTCTAAGGACAAATGTCGATTGTCTAATCCCGCACGCATCACCGCAGAGAAAGGACCTTTGTGCTGCCGACAGACGCTCAGGGCCAACCCAATGTCTTCTGGTCCTTGAATATTGTCGATTACACTGACAATCTCGGGCCGAATGATGGCGCGACGGCGCAGTGCAAACCCGCGCTCAATTGCAATGCCCAAAGCCAGTACTGAGCACAAAGTCAGAGGATACATGATGAGACCACCCTGTTCAAATAGTGCCCAGCCCATATTATTATCGCCTTTGCCCTCTTCCAAAAATTATATATTCAAAAGTACCCGTAATGTCGAGGTACTCCTCCGGAAAATCTGGTGGTAATGCCCTGAATGGTGCCGAGAGTTCAACAGCCTTCAGGCTCGTATCGCGCAACAAATCACTGCCCTCATAGTCGATCAGTTCGGGACCTTCGAGCCGACCATCGCGCCAGATTCTAAACTTCACCACGGTCCTGCCGTCGATCATACCCAACTCGAATGCGCGGGGTGGATAAATATGGCGGTCAATGCGTCGCTGGAGATATTTCATATAGGGCGCATAGTTCCAGGCATACGTGCTCAGTTGCAATCCGCCGTGTTCGAGTGCACGGGTTTTGCTATTGTCCATATCTATGCGCAATTGGGGCAGTACTTCCCCACCCAGTACCGCGCGTTCTCGCTCTTTTTGCGCTGCATCGGGATTTTTCTGCAATACCTCCACAAAGCTAAAGGAATTGTCAGTAGTTTCAGTTTCCGATGAGCGGTCTGCGCTCTGTGTCTCACTGCGCGACTTCCCCTGCGCTGGTGCCGCTGTGTTCTTTGCCCGCGATATGCCATCGGAAAATGGCAAGTGGCTTTCGGGCAAGGGAGCCGTTTGTTGATCGCGAGAGATGTTATCGCGCTCTGCGAGCAACGGGGTTTCTTCGGGCGGGACCTCGTCTCGATTTTGGGGCACATCGACAAATTCAAATGTCAGGGGTGGTGATACGGGTATTTTTTCTGGCTGCGGCGCAATGATCGCAGACAGCGGGTTCTCTACGAGCAGGAATAGAATGTGCAGCAGAATGGCTGCGGTATAAGCCCAGAGGTATGGATTGTTGAGTCGCGTTGCCATGTACCCGTTCTACCTTTAATTGTTTTTTAGTTTGCCTCCGCGACTTCAATTGATTGCGCATGCATTTTCGCCCAGATACCCTGGAACAAAGACATGCCCCCTACGAAAAAAAAGCCGGAGGCAAACAAGATCAGGAATGGCACGGGGAAATACAGCCCTTTCGCAATTGAATACGCCATGGCGACCAGCAGATAAAGACCGAGTCCAATTTCCAAAAATGCAGTTATATTTTTTTTCAGGGCGTACTTTTTGCGATACCAATTTCCATTCCTGCCGATAACGCGATATTTAGGGGTGCGGTTAAATGCGGTCTCGTGTCCTCGCAGAGCCTGAATCACTCCGCGCGCGTTGTTCAATGAAATCCCCATGCCCAGGGCGAGTACGAATGGCAAATACAGGATGCGCGATTTCCAATCCGAATAAATTTCTCGTTGCGAGTGGATGTAGTATCTCGAGATTACGCCCGTCGCGCCTAAAAATAGAGGAAAATCGATTATTACCACTCTGAGCCATCCCAGGTCTTCCCGCAGGACAATTGCGGGAAAAATGAGAATGGCGATCATTGCCATCAAACAATATGCGAAATTGGTTACCAGATGAAAAGCGGCTTCGCCCTTCACGCGCCAGGAAAGATGGCTTTTCAACAGGGTCTTTAGTGTTTTTTTTGCGGTTTGAACTGAGCCTTTTGCCCACCGAAATTGCTGTGATTTCCAGGCATTTACTTCCACGGGGATTTCCGCCGGTGTTACGGTATCCGCGAGATAGACAAATCTCCAGCCCGCCAATTGCGCGCGATAGCTCAAATCGAGGTCTTCGGTCAAGGTGTCGTGCTGCCAACCGCCGGCTTCTTCGATACAAGCTCGGCGCCAGACGCCCGCTGTGCCGTTAAAATTGAAGAACAAACCCGAGCGGCTACGCGCACCGTGTTCCATGACAAAATGACCGTCGAGATAAATGGCCTGTACGCGTGTTAAAATGGAATAATCCCGATTCAAATGTCCCCAGCGCGTCTGAACCATGCCGACCTGCGGTTCGACGAAATGCGGGATGGTTTTGTTCAAGAAATCCGGTGGCGGTAGAAAATCGGCGTCAAAAATTGCGATTAATTCACCGCGTGCAACCCGCAATCCCTCTGCGAGCGCACCGGCTTTATACCCGGTGCGCGTGTTGCGGTGTATCAGCGCGATATCCAATCCCGAACGCCGGAGTTCATCTACGCACCGCCTGGCAATGGCGGTTGTTTCATCAGTCGAGTCGTCTAAAACCTGAATTTCGAGGCGGTCGGTTGGATAATCCATCTTGGCGACCGCGCGAATCAGCCGTTCGACCACATAGCGTTCATTGAATACGGGCAATTGCACTGTCACAACGGGTAATTCATCAAAGGTGCCGCGGGGAATGTGTTGTTTGCGACGGTGCTTGTAATAGAGGTGTACCATCAAGTGTCGATGCAGGCTTACGAGCATCAGCAATGCAAACACCAGGCTGTAAGTGGCCAGCAAAACGGATTGCCACCAGGCCATACAGATCTCCAAAATGAAAGTCAAAACAGATGTATCACCAGCGCAGTGCAGCAAAATATAGGGTTTGGATACGTTCCGTCAAAGTATTTTGTGCCAATGTCTCCGTGTTGTATAAAATATCGGAAAGTCCTCAAATCGCTTTGCCGATTACTTGACACAGACCGTTTGAGGTAACTATATTGGATTGCGATAAAACAGGTGCAATAAGCAGCGTTAAACCACGACTCCGATTGGGCTTTTAAGTCCATAGTCGGACTTAAAATAAAGGATTAAAACCGTGTACCAGGAATATTGGAATCTGACAGAATTGCCGTTTGAAAGTGTGCCGGATCCGCGTTTTTTTTATTCTTCAGCAGATCACCAGAGAGCACTGTTGCAAATGTTTTACGCGATCAATACTCGCATGGGGGCTGCCGTGCTCACGGGCGACACGGGCTGTGGCAAAACCACTGTGAGTCGCATGCTCGTCCAGGAACTGTCATCTGACAGGTATAAGATCGCATTTATGAATGGACCTGGTCTTTCGCCGGAAGACTTTCTACGGGATATGCTCGGGCAATTGGGCGTTGAGGACCAATCGAACGGAAAATTGCAACGCGCACTTGAGGTTCAGGCTGTCAAGAGTGCCAATGCAGGCAAATATACGGTCGTCATTGTCGATGATGCCCATGCAATAGAAGACGACAATACATTTGAAGAGTTGCAATCTCTGTTCAGCTTTCAACGCAACGGGCGTTTTTTTCTCACCCTTCTCCTCGTTGGACAGGCAGACCTCGTGGAACGGGTCGCGGGCGTTGAGGCATTGGGACAACAGGTCTCGCGGCAATATCACCTCGCACCGCTCAAGCGCGAAGAAACCCTATCTTATGTGCAAACACGTCTGGAAAAAGCGGGAGCCGATCGGTCCTTGTTCGACGAGGACGCGCTCGACGCGCTCTATCAAGCGTCCAATGGTATTCCACGAGATATAAACAATATTTGCGATATTGCCCTGTTGCTCGGTTCTGATGCGAAGGTCAAAACCGTCGGAGAGGAACAGATAGAGAAAGCTGTTTATGCGGTTGATAATTTGTAGCAATCAGCAGGCAGGCGGTCAGTTATCCATTGTAGGGGCGAGGCAGGCCTCGCCCGTCATTGCGGCCCCTGCTTAAAGCATATAGGGGCAGGCTATGGTGTAAGCCGCAATCCAGAAAGATCGGCATTTACATCTTCATTAGCTGTTATTATACCCTCTTTTGAAGCTGTGTAACATCATTTATACAATAAAGCAATGAATACCATCATCCTGTAATTTTGTGTCACTTCGTACTGCACGGCACTCCATATCATTAAGGAGATTGTTATGTCTGTCAAAGACTTTTTGCTAGAAAAAGGAATAATCGTTGACGAAATCACTCGTTCCGTTAATTATCGCTCCGCGAGGGAAGCGGGCTGGAGCTATGAACACGCCAGAGCCTATGCCGTAGCAATAGCACAGGGCGTGAGTGAAGATGTAGCCCGCTGGCAATTTTTTTCGACCGAAGAAGCAGCCCGAACCTTTGCCCAATACTATAATACCGCGATCACACTGGGCATGAGTGAAGCTGCAGCCAGCCTGTATGCCTCAAGGATAAGTGGAGGTGTGGAGACCGAAGAAGCAGCCCGAACCTCGGCCCAAGCCTATGATACCGCGATCACACTGGGCATGAGTGAAGCCGCAGCCCACAAGTATGCCTTAGGGATAAGTAGAGGTGAGACCGAAGAAGCAGCCCGAACCTTTGCCCAAGCCTATGATACCGCGATCACACTGGGCATGAGTGAAAAAGAAGCCAACACGTATGCTACCGCGATAACATTGGGCATGAGTCAAAAAGAAGCCTTCGCCTATGCGAAAGGACCTAAGTTTCGTTAGCGCAATCGCTAACAGGTAATATGTAGCATCCCGACGCAGGAGCTGTTCACAGAATGCCGATAAGTTGGCGGTTGTGCCCTTGACGCAGAAGCGTAAGTAAGTATTCGACACGATCTAATAGGAGAAAAAACAAATGAAAACAGTTGACATCTTCAATCTCTATATGGGCGATTCACGTCCCGGCCCCTCATGGTCAGAGAGTAGTATTGGCTGTCTTAAGGTGCGTCTCACAGATGATTACAATGCCAGAGTTTCTCAACTGCCTCAACCTCCAATGTGGACCCTAAATGAAACAGGGGAACAACTCTTACCATCGCGCGAAGGTACCTGGCAAGCCACAGCAACTGTGTCCTGGAAAGGGGCAGGAGAAAAAAGTATTCTTCTCGACAAGGTAGCCGACGATGGAGGACTGTGGGATTTATGCAATTTGCTCACGTTTCTGACGGGTAGAAATGTAGCAACAGCAGAATACTGTGAGAGGGTTCGCCCAGATGGATATGGTGACTATGCTGTGGCTCAAATTGAGACTTTGCGCGCGGCAGCACTTGCCTGGCAAAATAGGGAATCCTTAGTATCGAAAAATTTGCACTTTGCTTTGCTATTGTACAATCAGGCAATGAATACCAACATCCTGCAATTACGTGCGGCTTCTTACTGCACGGCACTCAACATTGTTCTCGACCAGCATGAGATGACCTATGAAAGAGTCAGCAAGCCTATTCGTAAGAAACTTAAAAATGAGATCAGTAATATTCTCGAAAAAACAACAGAACTTCAACCAGATCAGGTGGAACGGTATAGAAATTTGCTACATGGTCAGATTGATCGTGGCCCATCTTTGTTAGATAAATTATTTTCGCTTCTGCAATCACTGGAAATTATAGATCCGTCGCCAACCCCTGATCAAAAGACTCGCGTTCAATATGTTGACCGGGTGCGTAATTTCCTGACACACACGGGTCGAATACCAGAGCTAAAAGGACTTGATGGTGAGAAGTCCAAAAAGTACACCTTCAACATAGTTGCTGCCGTAGTTCCCGAGATCATACGCATTGTTATAGGCCATCATTTGGGATTTAGAAGAGGTGGCCGTGGATCGTATTGTCAAATAAAAGATGACACGATCAATTTTTTTCAAAACGGTGTATTTCGAGGACAGAGTTTTGATGAGCCTATTAAATCTTTTGAGAAACAGAGATTTAAGGATATCTGTGAACAAGTACTCAAGAAAAATAGAGAACTATACAAAAGGCTAAGTTGATGAATTATATCAATTTAGATCAAATATTAGCACTTCACAATCATATTATTCAAACAAGTGGCGGATCTGCGGGGATGCGCGATCTTGGTGGACTGGAATCGGCCATTGCACAACCCCATATGGCGTTTGAGGGACTGGATCCCTATCCTACTGTTATAGAAAAGGCGGCAGCCTTGTGCTTTTCTTTGATTCAGAATCATCCCTTTGTCGATGGGAATAAACGGGTGGGGCATGCCGCAATGCAAGTATTCTTGCGTTCCAATGGATATAGAATTGATACTATTGAAGAAGATATTCAAGAGCAAATTATTTTGGGCGTCGCATCAGGAGAAGTTTCCCGCGAGCAACTTGTCGAATGGTTGAGAGAGTATATTTGTTAGAAAATTATACGCGATGTGTGACTTTAAAAATAAATGCGCTATACACCCTGTCATGCTGAGGAAGCCGTAGGCTGACGAAGCATCTGTTGCCCATGCACACTGTTGAGGCAGCAGATTCTTCGACTTCGCTGCGCTCCGCTCAGAATGACAGTGCTCATTTGACCTCTGATCTTGAAGTTACACATGACGTATAAAAAGAATTGTGAATACAAGCTGGAGTTGCCTCACTTGTAGGCGCATTCAAAACAGAGTTTCACTTAAAGGTATATTGCAATGATGAAGGATCGTCCAAATCGGGACGCGCTTTCTAACGCGCTGGATATTTACCGCGACGCGATGCGCCCGTTCATCGTCCGATGCTTGAAGCGGGTTCAGGGCATGCGAGTCGAAGATGCGATAAGCGAATCGCTATATGAGAAACGCGAGCTATTCCTGCAAAACTTGGATCGGAGCGGCAACGTTGAGGATGCGATTGACATTAACGACTTTCCAAACCTGGTCATCAGGAAGTGGCAACCTGTCTTTAGTCAGGTGTTTAAGGGTGATAAAACGGTCGGAAATCTGTTGTGGGTAATCGTAGATGTGCGTAATGAAGTTGCACATCCAGGACGGCAGGACCTAGATGCAGATTACGTCCAGGCTCGTCTGTATGACATTGCCGACCTGCTGGGACGCATCAACGCACCCGAAGCGAAGCGTGCAGTAGAAGATATCAGAGACTGGTTTTTAGGCAGAGGGAAAGCCGAAGCACAGCCTAAACGCTCTACGCAAAGTGAAGATGGTGTTTCTGACGCGCTTGAATCCGATCAGAACATTAAGAACGACGTTACGTCCTTTGTCAAAAGAGTTAGGGATCTGGCAATAGATGGTTTGCCTGACGAAATCAAACCAACAAAGAATAGCAGAAAGGCCGTTAAAGGCAGAGAGAATAAAAATGATCGCTGCTATCACTTATGGTATCGGGAGCAGCCCTGGGGAAACTGGGGATCCCTATGCTACGAAGTCGAAATGACGTTCGACGATCCATCTAAGACGGCATCCTGTAGCAATGCACTCGTCGCAATCAGATACGGCGAGAACAAATACGGGCAAATCGGTGGCCTTTCTGATGGTAAAAGCAAGTCATTGAAAAGTTTTGTGAATAATTTGGATGTCCACGAAGGTCAAAGGCTAAAACAGCGTAACAGTTGGGGACGAGTCGAGGTTAATTTCGGTAGTAATACACTGAACGATGAGTTCGCCAACGCTCTGGCGGATACACTCAGGCATTTCATTGAGGTCGCCACACCGGCAATCATGGATTTTTTGGACGAGTGCAACTAAGAAGATGCTTGACGGCGTGTGAAACAACGGTTGCAGGTCCTGAATTATCTCAAAATCACAAAAGGAGCGATTTCATGGGTATGACAAAAGAAGAGAAGTTTCGATTTGATTTGCAGGGGTTTTTGGTTGTTAAAGATGTGTTGAGCGCAGATGAGGTGGATGCGCTGAATAAGTTGGCTGATGAGGTATGGGCTGATCCTGCCGACGAAAAAGATGGGCACCGTCGCACGAGTCGCGTTTCGATGTGGGGGCCAGAGACGCAGGCGTTGTTCGATCATCCCAATGCGTTGCCGTATATGATTGAGTTGCTGGGGCCGGCATTTCGCGTGGATCACGATTATAGCATTTTTATGAAGAAGGGCGCAAGACGCGGGCGGTTGCACGGTGGGCCATCACTGCAGGCGGGTGTGCCGGGGGATCATTGGTACAAATACCATGATGGCGTGATGCGCAATGGGTTGACGGTGTTTACGTATAATCTCGCGCCCGCGCGCAAAGGGGATGGGGGCTTTGCCTGTGTTCCCGGGTCGCATAAGAGCAATTTTGTCAGTATTCCCAACGATGTGCGCAATTTTGAGCAGCCGGCGCACTATGTACATCAGCCCGAAGCAGAAGCCGGGGATATGATCATTTTTACAGAGGCACTGGTGCATGGAACAATGCCCTGGGAGGGCGAGCACGAGCGCCGTTCATTGCTGTATAAATTTAGTCCGGGGCATTCGGCGTGGTCGCAGAATTACTACAATCCAGACGATTATCCCAATGTGACAGATCAGCAGCGACGGATTATGGAGCCGCCATCGATTGGCGGGCGGGAAAAAGTCGTTATGTGATCGGAAAGGACATACTTATGGGGCTTACAGCAGAGGAAGTTCGACAGTTCAAAGAGTTGGGTTATGTGGTTAAAGAAACCATTTATTCTTCGGACGATTTGCAACTGCTGAAGGATGGGTTGACGGGCGCGGTTCAGGAGAAGTGCGATGAGTTGATTGCCGCTGGCGAGCTGGATCGCGATTTTGCCGAGGAGCCATTTGAGACGCGGCTGACCAGGCTTAACCGATACAACCCGGAGGCCGCTCACAAGGTGTTGATGTCGATCTGGTCGGGCAGGTTTCACGGTCCGGGGATTTTGAAGGCGTTGCGGCATCGGCCTTTGATTGCGTGTATTGAGGATATTATTGGTCCCGATATCGTCGGAACATCGATTTATCGCATACGTCCCAAGGTGCCGGGCTATTCGCGCGGGGAGGTACCGTGGCATCAGGATGCGGGCTATTCGATGGCGCATTGCTATGAGTATTTGATGGTGACGTGTTGGGTACCGCTGGTGGATGCGACGCTGGATAATGGGTGTTTGTGGGTGATTCCAAAGGTGCAGGATAAGGGGATTATTCGACATTATACGGGTGGTCACGCGGGGTTTTTGGAAATTGCACCTGAAAATATTCCCGAGGGCGCGATACCGGTGGAGATGTCGGCGGGATCGGTTTTGTTTTTGACGAATCTGACGCCGCATGCTTCGTTTGAAAATAAGACGGATGTTGTGCGGTGGAGTATGGATCTGCGATATCAGGATTTTAGCGTGCCGAGCAATATCGGCGAAGTGCCCGAAGATTATATGCCAGAACGCGAGCCAGTGACGATGGCGTGCCATCCGGGCGAGGCGTATTTCGTGATTCAGGATACGCAAAATCCCGAGCGGGAGATGCGAGATCCCGAGGCTTTTGCCACGCTGCGAAAGGGGTGGGATAGAAAGAAGGTTCATGCCCCCGGGCGCGGTTGGACGCCGCTGGATGAACGTCATTGAATATGGAGAATTACATGGGTGAAGTAACTTATCGGGTTGAGAAATTGCACGGTAGGCCAATTGTCGAGGGAAATGATGTGCGGCGGCTCAGGATTGGGGCAGATCCCAATCGGTCGAGGTTGCGCGGCGATGCGATGTTTCCCACGGTGGTTCGGATTCCCGATTGGGTGCCTGCGGAAGATCGGGCACATCCGGATGCGAATTATTATCTCTATTGTGCGTCGCATCACGGGACGAGTATTCACATGGCGTGGTCAGATCGGGTGGATTCGGCGGATTGGACGCTTTTTAATGCCGGCAAGTTGGATGATACTCGTTTTCCAGGGCGCGGGGTTTTTGATTTGCGGCTGGGCAATGAGACTGAGACGATTGATGTGGTGGATGGTCTTGTGTTGAAGGGACATGTGTCGTCTCCCGAGGTGATTGTGGATGAGGATAATCGGCATTTTATCATGGTGGTTCACGGGAGCAGCAATGATGGCCAGCGTTCATTTGTGGCGATGTCGAAGTCCGGGTTGAATTTTAACCGTCCCGAAGTTGGTGGGGAAGAAGGCGGCGGTTTGAAGCGATTGAAATTTGCGGATCGAAATTATCTGCGCGTGTTTACCTATCGTGGCGATTGGTACGGTTTTGCACAGCGCGGATTTTTTTTGAAGCCTGCTGATCCCGAATGTCCTTGGGATGTGCCAGAGGGTTGGAATACGAGCGATCCTCTGTGGGTGTCTGCAGAATCGTCGCCTATTGAAGATGATCTCGTCGCCGACGGGTTGGCGGGCGATCATCTTCCCAATGGGGGTTTGGGTCTGCGCCACGGGTCTGTGCGGGTGATGGAGGATGGGGAGACGCTGGAGGTGTTTTACAGCCGGAAATGGGAGGAGCCGGAATATATTATGCGCTCGACTGTGGATTTGAGTGCGGGCGATTGGCAGGCGTGGCAGACGAGTTATCCCCCCGAAGATATGGTTCGCGCTGAGGAGGATTGGGAGGGCGATGTGGTACACGATTCTTATGCGTTTAAAGAAGATGGTCAGTTGTATTTGTTTTATACCTGCTGGGAAGAGGATGCAATTGCCGTGGCGAAGCTGTACTGTGAATAATAGCAAGAGGAGAAGATATGACTTCTACACCTACTGAATGGGAGGACTATCTTTTTGATCTTCAGGGATATCTCGTTCTGAAGAATGTCGTTTCTCCAGAGTTGATTGCGGAGATTAATGAGACGGTCGATCACTGGGTTAGTTTACACGAGGCTGGACACAAATGGATCGGCCATGTTCGTTGTAGTGATCCCGACCCCGTACAGGGTCCCGATATCAAGTTTGCCAATATTATTGAGGGGGGACCAGCTTTTGAGGCGTTGATCGATAATCCCAATTGGCTCGAGTATGTGAAGCGCTATGTCGATAATGATGGGTTGTATATCTGGGCTAACCATCTGTCTGTCACCCGGACAGGCAGCTATGTACCTGTTCATTCCGGCGGGCACAACAAGAGTTATCGCACGAGTTTTCGATATCATAACGATAATTTCTATTGTGGCAATTTCAATGTTTTGCTCGCGCTGAATGATATTGGTTCCGGGGATGGCGGTACTATGATTGTGCCTGGATCGCATAAATGCAATGTGGTTAATCCTCTGGTTTTTGAGCAGGAGAATGGGCGACATAAGAATGTGGTTGAGGAAACGAAACTGACGCCCTATTTAAAGGAAATGCATCTCAATGCAGGCGACGCTGTTATTTTTACCGATGCCTGTACACACGGTGCCAGTGTGCGGACCAATGACGGCGAGCGCAGGATACTGATTTATCGATATACTGCATTTTGGATGAAAAATGCTACCGGTTTTGAGCCGTCAGAAGAATTGCTCGCCAGGCTTACACCCGAGCGCAGAAAAATTGTGCGGCCCGTTGTGCCGATAAGACCGCCTGTTCAATCTGTGACTGCATGATTTTAAAGAAGGGATGGGAATATGATATCGACACCGGATGAATGGGATGATTATCGATTTGATCTTGAGGGTTTTCTCATTTTAAAGAATGCTGTGCAGTCGGAACTCATTGCCGAGATCAATGAGAAGGTTGATGAATGGCTTGTTTTGAGCGACGCTGGTGAGGAATGGTTGGGCAATGTTCATGTTGTGAAGAATGAAAATACCAATAGTCACAGTGTGAGTTTCAGGAATGTTATCGAAGGGGGTTCGTGTTTTGAGGCGTTGATCGACAATCCCAACTGGATCGAGTTTGTCAAGCGGTATGTGGATAACCACGGTTTGCATATTTGGATGAATTTTCTTCCGATCATCCGTCGTGGGAGCCATGTGAGGTTGCATGCGGGCGGTCACAATAAGATGTATCGCACGAGTTTTGAATATCACGACAATAAATTTTTCTGTGGCAATTTGAACATTCTCCTGGCGCTGAATGATATTGGTCCAGGGGATGGTGGGACACTGGTCGTTCCCGGATCCCATAAATCCAATATTCCAAATCCGCTGGTGCATCAGAAAAGGCAGGGCAGGAAGGATTATGTTCTCGAGCCTGGTGATATGGCTCCCCTTCTCAAGGAGGTGTATCTCAAGGCGGGAGATGCCGTTGTGTTTACAGATGCACTGATTCACGGTGCCAGCGTGAGGACCAATGAAGGGGAGCGCCGCGCATTGATTTATCGGTATTCGTCTTTTTGGACCCGAGATCGTTTGGGGTATGAATACTCCGATGAATTGGTGGCGAGATTGACGCCTGCACGGCGAAAGATTATTCGGCCTATTGAGCCATCAAAACCACCGGTTGTGCAATATGAGTGAAAAGAAAATAAAAAATACTCGGATTCGGATCGCTGTGTATGAGGGCGAAGGCGCAGGTCCAAGTTGCGCGGAACTTCTCGATGTTCTCGGCAAGGCAAAGGGAAAGCCGGATTTCGAGATCGTCAGGATGGATGCTCTGGCTATTCGTGGGGGTAAGCTCTCGGAGGTGGATGTTCTCATCCAACCCGGCGGGAGCGGAGGAAAGCAGGGGCGTGCCCTGGAGTCAAAGGGGAGAGAAGCAGTGCGGGAATTTGTAAAAGAGGGAGGCGGTTTTATCGGGATCTGTGCTGGAGCCTACCTTGCGACCAATGACTATCCGTGGTCACTCGACTTGATAGATGCAAAGGTGATAGACCGAGAACACTGGGCGCGGGGCACTGGCATTGTGACGATTGAACTGTCTCCGGATGCCCAGAAATTTTTTGGGATTGAAGAGAAAACTCTTCAGATTTTCTATGGTCAGGGACCGCTGCTGGGACGGCGCGAATTGGATGATCCACTCGTTCCGGATTACGAAAGTCTTGCTCTATATCGCACTGAGATCGCAAAAAAAGGTGCGCCCAAAGGCGTTATGCCAGGCACTTCAGCTATTGTTCGCACGCAGTTTGAAAAAGGCCGTGTGTTTTGTTTTAGCGCGCACCCCGAAAAGACAGATTCACTGGGTTATCTGGTGGAAAAGGCGGTAAGATGGGTGGCTGACAGGCCGCTTATAAGGAGGTCCGTATGACATCGCCAAATATCGTCTTTATCATCATATCAGACATGGGATGGCGCGATGTTGGCTTTCTGGGTTGTAAGACGCATGAGACGCCGAATATTGATCGCCTTGCTCACGGTGGCATGATTTTTCCGCAGACGTATTCTTGTGGGCCTAATTGCGCGCCTTCCCGTGCCAGTATTATGTCGGGCATGTACACACCGCGTCATGAGATCTATACACCTGGTGGTGCATCTAAAGGCGATGTTCGTCTGATGAAATTGATAACGCCTGCTCGCGATTCCGATTTAGAACGCATTCCTTCTAATTATCCAATAGCCCTCAAACCCGATGTCACTTGCATACCGCAAGTGCTCAAATCTGCAGGATATACTTGTGGTTCTATCGGCAAATGGCAACTTGGCAATGATCCTGAAGCGGGACCCATTTCTAAAGGCTTTGATCACAACGTTGGTGGTCACCAGCGCATGGGACGCCATTTTAGCCCTTATAAAAATCCTGCTATGCGCGATGGTCCTGAAGGTGAGTATCTCACAGATCGGCTTACCGACGAAGCGGTTCAATTTATTCAAGACAATCGGGATGGCCCTTTTTTTCTTTATCTCGCCCACTGGGCACTGCACGCCCCCATTTTAGCCAAAGCTGATAAAATTGCCGCCTACGAGAAAGCCGGACATTCCAACCCGCCTTATGGGGCTATGGTTGAAAGCGTTGATGAAAGTGTGGGGCGCGTGATGCAAACGCTCAACGATCTCGGTCTTGCAGACAACACTCTTGTCATCTTCTCAGCCGATCATGGCGGCATAGCCAAATACACCAATATGGATCCGTTACGCGGTGGCAAAGGCGCGCTTTACGAAGGCGGTATCCGCGTATCTACCTGCATGCGTTGGCCCGGTGTCATTCCTGCGGGCACAACATGCGATGTACCGATCTACGGTATCGACTTTATGCCTACCCTAACTGAAGTTACCTCCGGTACACTTCCTGAGCATCAACCTGTTGATGGTGAAAGTCTAATTCCTCTTTTTTCTGGCGCAACATCCCTTAAACGCGATACCCTGTACTGGCACTTCCCTCTGTATCTCGGAGGATCTGATTGCCAAAATATCACGCCCTTGCGGGGTGGTCGCGCTGGCCAGGGTACGGGTTGGCGTACTGTGCCTTCAGGAGCCATCCGCAAAGGCGATTGGAAACTGATTGAGCGATTTGAAACCGGTAGTGTGGAACTTTACAATATTGCAGATGACATTGGGGAGCAAAATGATCTTGCCACTGATCATCCCGAAAAAGCCGCTGAACTTTTGAAGGATCTCAAAAATTGGCAACGCGATACAAAAGCCATTATCCCCAACGAACCCAATCCGTATTATGATATGGAGTACGAACGCGCTGTTGCGCAACAATAGATGTGTATGACAAACAGGGAGGACGAAATGAGTAAGCCGAATTTGCTGATTATTCACACGGATGAACACAATTTTCGCACGTTGGGTTGTTATCGCGATCTGATGACAGAGGATCAGGCTTTTGTCTGGGGATCGGGCGTTAAAGTGGATACGCCTCATATTGATTCGCTCGCCCGGGACGGGGCTATTTGCGACAGTTATTATTCGTCGTCGCCTGTTTGCTCGCCTTCGCGTGCTTCTTTTGTTTCCGGCCTTTATCCGATTGCTACCGACGTGTATAAAAACGATATCCCCCTGAAAGAGGGGTTGATCACTTTTGCCGAAGTGCTCAAAAACCAGGGGTATGTCACCTCATATCTCGGCAAGTGGCATCTGGGTGGAGAGGCCAAGCCCGGCTTTGCGCCAGAGCACAAATTTGGTTTTGAGGACAATCGGTATATGTGGAACCGCGGTCACTGGAAGAAACTCGGTCTAAAAGAGGACGGCATGCCCTATGTTGCAGCGAGGAACAACAGGGGTGGGCCTGCCAGCAGAGTAGATGGTGCCGACGAAAAATCGTTTACAACTGATTGGTTGACTGACCGCACCCTGGAAGTTATTGAACGCGATCAGAATCATCCCTTTTGCATTATGGTCTCTATTCCGGATCCGCACGGGCCAAACACGGTTCGCGCGCCCTACGACACGATGTACAAAGATATGGTTTTTCAAAATCCACGCACGATGGATTTTCCCGTGGAGAAAATGCCGAAATGGCACCGGGTTGGAGACAGGAATACGGCCCGTGAACTGAATCAGAGGCAGATGCAGAGGTATTTTGGGATGGTCAAATGCATCGACGATAATGTGGGGCGCATTCTGGCAGATCTGGAAGCCGGGGGGCTGGATCAGAATACGATTGTGATTTTTACTGCCGATCACGGCGACCTGATGGGCGAACATAGGCGCCACAACAAGGGGATGCCCTACGAGGGCAGTGCAAAGATTCCGTTTGTGATTCGCTGGCCTGGAAAGATCGCGCCGGGGAAAGTTGTGAATACCGCCTATACGACGGTTGATTTCGGTCCGACGATTCTGGGCATTATGGGGATTGAGGAGGAGATTCCAGATGCCCATGGGTTAAATGATGCTGCGGCGTTTCTCAGTGATGAAAAGGTGGTGGATGATGATCGCATTGTCTATATGACTACTTCAGGATCGCAGACCATTATGGCCGTTAACCGACGTTATAAACTGGTTCTCTCACAGGTCGATGATCCCTGGTTGTACGATCTGCATAAGGATCCGGATGAGCTGGTTAATGTATATTCCGATCCCGAATACAAAGAGATTGCGGAGAAGTTTAAAGCTGAGCTGATCGCTCAGATGGAGCGCTATAATGAGCCTGCATTACGCAAAGGTCGGCTGATTTATTAAATGGGTGATCTGGCCCACAATAGTCGAACAAAGTGGAGACATCAATGAACGATGAGAAGAACAAGGGTGCAGCGTTTTTTCCGTACGTCATGCCAAGAGAAAGACCGGATCTGCCTTTGAGCAGTGCTATGGACCGGCTTTTTGCGAACTACAGTGAGCCTTCTACCTGGTGGAATGAGCTGTATTCCCAGTTTCGATATACGGAACTTGAAGGGCTGGATTACCGGGGGGGAGATGGTAGGCTTACGAGGCGCGATCCGAGCAAGGTAATCAAAGCCGATGGCAAGTATTACGTCTGGTACACGCGGCGAAGTACGGATGCGCCTCCGCAGGGTCCGGGAAGAGGTGCGGCATCAATTCCATCGACCGACTGGGATCTGTCAGAAATCTGGTATGCTACGAGTGAAGATGGTTTTGTATGGGAAGAACAGGGCGTTGCGGTGCCACGACCTGCCAAACCGCACCCCGGATGGCGGTCTGTTTCCACGCCCGACATTCTCGTTTGGAAGGATAGATACTATCTCTATTATCAGAGCTTTCTGGAGATGTCGGGTACGCGTACGCGTGGCGATGATTGTCCTGTGTCGATCTCATGGGCGGATTCGCCGAATGGGCCCTGGACACCGACACAGGAGGTTGTGATTCCCAATGGTCCAAAAGGGTCCTGGGATCAGTTCTCTATTCACGACCCCTATCCACTGGTGTACAAAGGTCGAATCTACCTGTACTATAAATCGGATATGAACGCAGCACAGAAGCAAAACATCCGATTACAGGGATTGGCCATTGCCGACGATCCGCTGGGACCGTTTGAAAAATGCCCGCTCAATCCCGTGTTGAATTCGGGACATGAAACGGGTCTGTTTCCCTTCAAGGGCGGGATTGCCGCGCTTGCGATTCGACATGGAAATGAGCACAATACGATTCAGTTTGCCCCAGATGGAATCAATTTCGAGATCGCTTCTACCGTCAGCCTGATGCCCATCGCCCCGGGGCCTTATGTACCGGATGCGTTTACCAATACCGACGACGGACGCGGGATTACGTGGGGGCTTTGTCACTTTACAGGCGTTGGAAAGCACAGTATTCTGGCTCGATTTGACTGCGACTTGAGTCAGGACGAGGATGCCCCAAACATGCGACAGACGGAGCACTGGTGGCCGCCGGAATACTATTACAAAAGTGGATTGGGTGAGGCGATGCGTCGAGAAAGGGAGCAAATGGCCAGGGAAGATCTGAAAAAGACCTGATTAAAGCGATATTGAAAGGTGGACTGTTGTGAAAGAATATGAATCATCAAACCTGCACCCTTCCCGCCCCAATGTGATTTTGATCATTACCGACGACCAGGGGTATGGCGATCTGGGCTGTCACGGCAATCCTGTTGCCCGAACGCCGAATCTGGATAGCTTGCACGGGGAAAGTATTCGGCTGATGGATTTTCACGTCGCGCCCATGTGTACGCCTACTCGCGGCCAGTTGCTGAGCGGACTTGATGCGGCACGCAATGGTGCTGTAAACGTGAGCAGCGGACGCTCGCTTCTGCGACCAGATTTGCCGACTATGGCCGATATTTTTCGGTCGAACGGTTACCGAACGGGTGTGTTTGGCAAATGGCATCTGGGCGACAACTATCCGTACCGTCCTCAGGACCGCGGTTTTGAGGAAAGTCTCTGGTTTCCATCCTCTCACATCAGTTCGGTGCCCGACTACTGGGAGAACGATTACTTCGATGATGTATATTGTCACAATGGCACTCGCGTGCGACAGGAAGGATACTGTACCGAGGTCTTTTTCGAAGCGGCAAAAGCGTGGATGCAAGCACGGATCGCGGCTTCAGAACCCTTTTTTACTTTCCTGCCGACCAATGCCCCTCACGCCCCACTTTTTGTGCCTGCCGAAGATCGCGAGGCCATTGAGGCGGCATTTGCAGAGGATGAACACCAGTTGCCTGCACTTCCCGAAAATTTGCGAGAAAATATCATTCGCTTTCTCGCTATGATTCGAAATTTGGATACTCAGGTCGGTGCGCTTCGACGCTTTCTGCAAGAACAGGATGTAGATAGGGATACCATCCTGATTTTTATGACTGATAATGGCAGTACTTTTGGTTCTGTCTATTACAATGCCGGGATGCGGGGTAAAAAGTGCGAGCTATGGGAAGGTGGGCACCGGGTACCGTTTTTCTTACATTGGCCAAATGGTGATCTGGGCAGACCCCGGGAGATTGAGGGACTGACTCAGGTGCAGGACATTTTGCCGACTTTGATTGAGTTTTGTGGGCTGGAACCGCCGGCCGAATTGCGTTTGGACGGGATTAGCCTATCTCCGGTTTTGCGGGGTGCGGAGCAGGTGCCGGAAGAACGCATGTTGACGGTGAATTACAGCCGTATGCCCGGGGAGCTGGACTACCCGACGCCCGACAGCCCTTCTTTCATAAGACGCGAGGGTGCTGCTGTGCTCTGGAAACGGTGGCGCTTGCTTGAAGGAACGGCACTGTATGATCTGGATAGCGATCCCGAACAGAATCTCGATGTTGCCGATCAGCACCCTGATATTGTCCGACAGATGAGGGATTACCTGGATGCATGGTGGCGAGAAGTGGAACCGGTCGCCAATCAAGTGCAGCGGATTACCATCGGCAGTGAAGCCGAAAATCCGATGACGCTGTCGGCTTGCGAGTGGCGGGATGTCTTTGTGGATCAGCAGCGGCAGGTGAGGACGGCCGTGCGGAAGAACAGTTACTGGCACCTGATGGTCAAAGCCGCTGGTAAGTACACTTTTGAACTGCGGCGTTGGCCAAGAGAGAGCGGTCTCAAGCTGAGAGAGGCTTGCCAGGCGGCTCAATTGACCGATGGCGAACTGAAAGCGGGAATTGCACTGCCAATTGCCAGAGCTCGTGTGCTGATCGGTGGACAATTCTACGCCAGGCCCGTTAAGCCTGATGATCAGGGTGCTGTGTTTACCGTGGATCTGGAGCCGGGCCCCACGCTTTTGCACACCTGGTTCGACGACGAGCGCAACCAGCCCATCTGCGGTGCCTATTACGTTTACGTTGAACGTCAGTGAGGGGAGAAAACCATGAAGAACGTATTGTTGATCATGGCCATGCTTGTAATGACCGCGGTTGCAGAGGGAGCATATGTGGAGACCCTGGATCCAAATGGTTTGACGATGAATCTGAAGACGGATTTCGGACTGGTTGATGATCAAGCTGAGGGCAATCAGAGTGAACGGCTGCAAAAAGCGATTGATGAGGTCTCGGCAAAAGGTGGTGGACGCCTGATCGTTCCGAAAGGGGTCTATCGTTTTGGGGATATCAACTTGAAGTCCAATGTACACCTGTTGATCGAGAAAGATACGGTTATCAAACCCTATTGGCCCAAAGGTACGAAGACCATTGTTTTTGGATTGGGTACAGGGAGGAATGCCGAATCCATAGAGAATGTCAGTATTCGCGGGTTGGGCGGTAAGTTTATTGTCGATTATTCAGATCGCGGAAGTGTGGCGGGGGAAGGCATACGGACGATCAACTGCAGGAAGGTCAAAAATTTTCTGCTCTCCGATATTGATGTTAAGGATAGTTTTACCACTTATTCTGCATTTATCTTTACGCCGTCCAGGGATAGGGATGTGGAGAGTGGGGGCGTCTTCAGGCCCACCGATGGTCTGGTGAGAAATCTGAGAAGCACGAATACCAGCCCGGGATACGGTTTGGTTCAGATGCATGCAGGGGAGACCATCCATTTTGAAAATCTCGAAGCCATTGGCGGTGGGGTGACTTTTAGATTGGAGACGGGTGCCGGAGGGCATAATGGCGGAGTGCATGATATTACGGCAAAGAATCTATATTGTGAGAATGGCAGTACTGCGGTGTTGCTTGGACCACACAAAGCTCAAAACGGCGTTGTCAAGATCGACGGTGTGACTGTGAAGAGCTGTGCTTTTGCCGTGACGATGGGACCTGGTTATGTGGAGAAACGGAATCAGGTGGATGAGCGTTATAAATCCGGTGTGTTTGCAGATGGGACTACGGTAAAGAATATCCATGCGATATTTGGGACAAATGCGGCCATTGCACTCAAGGGGCTTGCGAATGTTCCGGAGGAATACCTGAAAGAGCTACGGTTTGATAAGAATGATAGGAAGATCAAACGGGTTAGAGGTCCCTCTGTCGGGATTGTGAGAGACCGTACGGGGGATAGTTGGCATCCGATTATTGAGAATGTGACCAGCGAGGGGTTCAAATACAACAAAGGCATTATGAGCCTTGCCGAAAAACAGCCTCGAAATTGGAAAGCGCGGCTCAAAGGACTGCCGCTTCTCGACGAGATTTTGCGAAATCAACAAAAGCAGGAAGAATGAGATAGGAGATCAGCCCATGCGACCAGTCCATTCCCTCAGCAATAGCGAACTGGGCGAACATCTCGCCAATCTCGACCGCGACGGCTATACCGTTATACGGAACCAGATCGCACCTGAGTACCTCGACCCTTTGCGCGACATTGCCCAGCGTGCCGCCGATGACTATATTGCCGCCTGGCGTGGCGGGATGAAGCTGTCCGATGTGAATATCGGCGACAGGTACGGAACCCGCAAATTCGATCTGAATCCCAATGCCCGTGCCTGTTTTTTGTGGGGCGATGCGGCGATAGAGCTTCTTGATCACGACACTGTTCACGCGATCTGCGAGCCTGCCCTGGGTACCTATCACTTCTCTGATCTTGTAGCCAATACCCAACGCTACAACCCCGGAAAGCAGTCTGAAGGCGTCCATCGCGATTTCCGCCCCGGCCTTACCGCCAATGGCAAGCACAGGGGGCTGTGGTTCTTTTTTTTGATCGACGGGTACACGGCGGAAAACGGTGCGACTTCGGTGATACCGGGTACTCATCGCTTCAAGGCTGAAGAAAACCCGGGGGTGCCGGATTCCAACCCGAATCACTATAGCAACAGAGTCCAGGTTATCGGCGATCCCGGTGATTTGCTGGTGGTCAACGCGGCCTGCTTGCACTGCGCTGGCATGAACCAGACCCAGAAGCCACGCCGTACGTTGAATGTCCGCGTGATGCAACCCGAAGGCAAATTTCACTACAATGCCTGGAAGCTGGCCGGACCCAGACGCCAGGCCAAAGCCAGTGTCCGGGTTAAGCGTTTTATGCAACCACCGGCTGACCTCGCTGCTGAACTGCGCACCGATTGGGCGGTTATGCCGAGCGAGAATGAAGCGGATTAGACGCCTCGCATGGGGTCGTTTTTTATTTTTCTGCACGCCATTTCAAACAGGTATTCGAACGGGGGGGCGATGAATTCGGCATTGGGATCGACGCCGCTTGCTTCGAATATTTTTTCACTGCTTTTATCAAAGAATAGTGTTCGCCGTCTGAGCAGCCAGCCGATGTTGTAAACAACTGCGATCATGTGGCGGTTGTGATCGGATGGATTTGGCACGCCGCGATGCCAGAGACGCGAATCGCGGATCAGGATGTCGCCTTTTTGCAGGGTGGCCTGAATGGGTGGTGAAAAGGATTGACGATCGGCTTCTGTTTCGTCTGTTACGGGGCGCATGTCGAGGTGCGAACCCGGCCAGATTTGTGTCGATCCGTTTTTGTCAGATGTGTCCTGGGGAAAGATATTGATGATGAGTTGGGTTGCTGGATGGGGGCGATTTTGCTCACCCCAGAGGTGAACGCCGTCAGAATGAAGGGGCTGGAAGGTGCTGTTTGGCGTGTTGGTGTTGCCGTTGTAAAAGCAGCAGTAGAACCCTGTACCCAGCATTTCTCGTGAGATCTGAATGGCATAGGGATTGACGAGGATGTCTGGGGATAGGAATGGGTCAAATGGTGGGGGTCCTTGTTGTAAATGACCCTGTACGCCACCTGCGCCACCCCATTTTTGTGCTTCAATCAGTTTTGCAGAGTCTTCATCCATGCGCGTTTTGAGGGCGTCGAGGATCGCGTGATTCACCACCTGCTCGATGATGATATAGCCGTCGTTTCGTATAGCCTCTATCGCATTTGCCAATTTGTCTTTTGCCAGTTCACCAGAGCTTCGTTCTGTTGATGTGAGCGAGATGTTCATTTTCTGTGTCCTTCCCCTTTGTTCTGCATCTTAGATTTGTTCCCTATATGGTATCATCTGCAGCATTGGTGTGTCAATTAGATTTACACCTTTTTCTTTAGTTTTTTGTCTATACTTGCCACCCGCGATGGTTGATGACAAAGGTGTTTCACGTAATTATTTTAACAGGGTGAACAATAACGGGATAGGCAAACCAGTTCGCCTATCTCCCATGCAGATGACAGAAAGGATGACAGAAAGGTGGATAGACCAGATGATACCAAAGCGCTTTATCGCCACCCTGGTGGCAGGTCTGGCAATCGTTGCGCCACCCGCCGTTAACGCGCAAAGGGAACAACCGCCCGCTCCGACTTTCGCCAATATCGCTTATGGGAGTCATGAACGACAGGTATTCGATTTGTGGATTACTGAATCCAAAACCGGTGCTCCAACCCCACTGGCTATTTACATCCATGGCGGAGGATTTAGAACTGGAAACAAAAGGTCGATTAACGGGAGGTCCATCAGGCAATTTCAAGATGCTGGTATATCCGTCGCTGCCATTCATTATCGCTTATCCGATGTCGGTCCTTATCCAATCATGATGGAGGATGCGGCTCGCTGTCTGCAGACGATTCGCCACCGCGCCAAGGAATGGAATGTGAATCCGGAAAAGATCGCGTGCTACGGAGGATCGGCGGGAGCCGGTATTTCTCTTTGGCTTGCGTTTCACGACGATTTGGCGGATCCAGACAGCGACGATCCCATTGCTCGCCAATCGACCAGAATCATTGCCGCGGCTTCAAATAATGGGCAATCCTCCTACGATCTTCGGGTTATTCGCCGCTGGTTTGGACTCGATATCGGTAAGTTTACAATTAACAAAGAGTTCCATACTTTGTTTGACGTAAAAGAGGATTCGGTCTTTTTTAACGACGAGCGTATAGGAAAGCTCATGGAGGATTCATCTGCTATAACTCATGTTTCCACGGACGACGTTCCCGTGTTTATGTCTTACAGACGAGGGGATGTCCCCGTAGATAACAGTACCAATCCCGGGGTTTGGGTCCACCATGTAAAACACGGCCTTAAGCTTCAGGAAGCGATGACCAAACTGGGTCTCGAATGCTCCGTCCGATCTCCAGATCATCCGGAAAATAAATACGGAAGTATGGAGGCGTTTTTGATCGCAAAACTGAGGGAATGATTTTTAGGAGGGGTGTATGGCAAGACCGAATATTGTGCTGATTATGGCAGATGATATGGGGTTTGAGTGTTTGAGTTGTTATGGGAGTACAACGTATGAGACGCCGGTGTTGGATGATCTGGCATCGCGGGGGATTCGCTTTTCCCATTGTTATTCGACGCCGCTGTGTACGCCTTCTCGCGTGGAGATTATGACGGGGCAGTACAATTTTCGGAATTACGACAGGTTCGCCTATTTGAATCCCAAAGAAAAGACGTTTGGCAATTTGTTACAGGATGCGGGGTATGCGACATGTGTTGCGGGCAAGTGGCAGTTGAGTAAGGACAATAAGATGCCGGCGCATTTTGGATTTGACGAGCATTGTTTGTGGAATATGACGCCGCTTCCAGAAGATCCTGCGCGCGTTGCAAAAGGGCGATATGCAAATCCGCAAATTGAATGTAATGGGGAATGGTTGCCAGACGATTATATTGAAGATCGATATGGTCCCGATATTTGTTGTGATTATTTGCTGGATTTTATTGAGCGACATCGGGATGTGCCTTTTTTTGCTTATTATCCGATGATTCTGGTTCACGCGCCTTTTGTTCCCACGCCCGATAGCCCGGAATGGCGGGATAGAGACCGGAGGGGTGAGCAGGATACGCGCTATTTTGCCGATATGGTGGCGTATGCGGATAAGCTGGTGGGGCGGATTGTGGAGAAGCTCGAGGCGCTCGATTTGCTCGAGAATACGCTGGTGATGTTTACGAGTGATAATGGTACGCATCGCACGATTACGTCTCAGCTTGAGGGTGATGTTGAGATTGTGGGCGGTAAGGGCACGATGCCCGATGCGGGCACGCATGTGCCTTTTATTGCTTTTTGGCAGGGTGTGGCGCCAGAGGGCGTGGTGTTAGATGATCTGGTGGATTTTAGCGATTTTTTGCCGACGCTGATGGATTTGGCCGATGCGCCCATTCCAGAGGGTATGCCGTGCGATGGGCGCAGTTTTTTGCCCCAGTTGCGGGGTGAACGGGGCGATCCGAGGGATTGGATTTTTTGTCATTACAATCCGCGTTTTGGTTTTGGTCAAGATCACGCGGGACAGTTTGCGCGGGAACATCGGTTTAAAATTTATCACGATGGTCGGTTTTACGATGTGCCTGCAGATCGGCTGGAAGAGTACGATATTGTTTTGGGGCTGGGCGATGTCGATGCCGAAGAGGCGCGCGAACGCTTGCAGAAGGTGTTGGATATGATGCCGGAGTTCGTTGATGATTATGTTCCAGAGCGGTGATATTTTTTACAAATGGAGGGTTTAATGTCTGATTCGCGTCCTAATATTCTCTACATTATGTCTGATGATCATACTGTGAATGCCATCAGTTGTTATAACGGATGGCTGAATGAGGTGGTGGATACACCGAATATTGACCGCATCGCCAATGAGGGGATGCGGTTTGACAATTGTATTTGCAACAATGCGCTGTGTTCGCCGAGCAGGGCGAGTATTATTACGGGGCAATATAGCCATAAAAATGGGGTGTTGCGGTTGAATCAACCCCTGAGTGACGATCACCCCAATTTTGTGCGGCAGTTGCAGGCTTCTGGGTATCAAACGGGTATTGCGGGTAAATGGCATCTGGGGTCTGATCCGGATGGGTTTGATTATTGGGAGGTGTTGCCTGGGCAGGGGGCTTATTTTGATCCGTCGTTTACGCGCAATGGCGAGCCAACGCAGTACGAGGGTTACGCGACGGATATTATTACGGATTTGTCGCTCAACTGGTTGAAGGCGCGCGATCCGGATAAGCCCTTTTTGATGCTGTGTCATCACAAAGCACCCCATGGTTTGTGGGAGTACGCGCCCCGTCATGCGGATTTGTTCACGGATGGGGATTTGCCCGAGCCGTCGAATTTGTATAAGCCGTTTGACAAGGTGTCCAGCGCGTTGGAGGATCACCACCGCACGATGCTCTCGCAGGCCGAGCGGATGGATGAGGGTGTTCGGGGAAGAGCGTGGCCTACGGGGCGGCTGGATACGACGGGGATGAATACGACGGAGAAGATTCACGCGGCTTACCAGAAGTATGTGAAGGATTATTTGCGGTGTATTGCGGCGATTGATGAGGGTGTGGGGCGGTTGCTGGATTATCTGGATGAGGAGGGGTTGACGGAGAATACGATTGTGGTATATACTTCTGACCAGGGTATGTTTTTGGGCGAGCATTCGTATTTTGACAAGCGGTTGATTTTGGAAGAGTCGCTGCTCATGCCTTATGTGATGCGGTATCCAGGGGCGATTGCACCGGGTTCGGTGAATGAGGATATTGTGGTGAATGTGGATTTTGGTGCGACGTATCTCGATTTTGCCGGGTTGCAACCCGATGCACAGGTGCAGGGCAGAAGTTTTCGCGCCCTGTGCGAGGGGGAGACGCCAGAAGATTGGCGGCAGTCGGCTTTTTATGCGTATTGGGATGGGCCGACGAAGCACTATGGCGTGCGTACGCAAGACTATACGCTTGCAGTACATCGAACCGGTGAGCGTGATTTGTTCGATTTGGAAAAGGATCCCTGGGAGATGACGAGTGTGTATGGCGATTCGGCGTATGCCGATGTGCAGGCAGAGGTGGAAGCAGATCTGGCGCGGTTGATCGAGGAGATCGATATCAGTGCCGAGGAGTTGCCGCAGGAGTGAGCGATGTCAAAATCAGATGTTCTCAGATTTATCACAAAATCCGATGTGCAGGTGGAGGAATTGCCGTGGGGACCGCACGAGTGGATCAGTCGGGCGGGGTTGACCGAGGCGGATCATTTGTTGCTGGTGCGGGTGACGATGCCGCCGGGCAAGGCGCACGCGTTTCATCGCCATCCGTGTATGGAAGAGATTATTTACGTGGTTGCAGGGACGGCGGAACAGTGGGTGGATAGGGATTCGCGAATTCTGGGTCCGGGAGATGCGGCGCATATTCCGATGGATATGGTGCATGGGACGTATAATGCCGGGGATGAGGATCTGGTTTTTCTGGCGATTTTGTCTCCGGCTAAATTCGACGGTGAGGTGCTGGTCGATGTGTCAGGGGATGAACCGTGGGTCGATATGAGGAGTTAGAGATGTCTAAGACACGTCCGAATATTGTTTATATCCTCGCCGATGATATGGGCTATGGCGATGTTGGGTGTTATAATCCGCAGTCGAAGATCCCCACGCCGTATATGGATCGGTTGGCGCGCGAGGGGATGCGGTTTACGGATGCACATTCGCCTTCGGCGGTGTGTACGCCCACGCGATATGGGATTTTGACCGGACGTTATTGCTGGCGCACCGAATTGAAGGCCCATGTGTTGTTCAATTACGAACTACCATTGATTGATCCCGAGCGTATGACGGTGGCTTCTTTGTTGAAGAAGTGTGGATATCATACGGGGTGTTTTGGCAAGTGGCATTTGGGACTGGGTTGGGGGGTGAAGGATGGTGAGGTGTTTGATTTTGATCAGCCCCTGCCGTGGCCGGGGGGGTCACCCGATCCGGTGGAGGAAGATAAGATCGATTTTTCAAAGCCGATTGCGGGGGGACCGATTGATCTGGGGTTTGACAGGTTTTACGGGACATCGGGTTGTTCGACAGCGCAACCGCCCTATTGTTTTATCGATCAGGATCAGACGGTGGGTATTCCGAGTGTGCAAAAGCCGGTTGAGATGGCGGGTGGTCGGCGCGGGTTGATGGTTCCGGACTGGGACCACAAGGAAGCGGATCCGGCTTTTACAGAGAAGGCTGTGGCGTATATTGAGGAGCGGGCGAGGGATGAAGATACGCCATTTTTTCTTTATCTGGCGGCTTCTGCGCCGCATGAGCCGTGTACGGTCGAATGTGTGCCGGAGTTTTTGCGCGGTGCAAGTGAGGCGGGTCCCCGGGGAGATATGGTCGCGCTGGTTGACTGGATGGTGGGGCAGGTGATGGATGCGCTGGATCGCTGTGGATTGGCGGATGATACGCTGGTTATTGTGACGAGTGATAATGGTGCTTTGCCGGGTTGTGATGGTCGCACGTATGGTCACAAGTCCTGTGGTGATTGGCGCGGTTTTAAGGGGTATATTTGGGAGGGGGGACACAGAGAGCCGTTTATCGCGCGCTGGCCGGGTGTTGTTGCGCCCAATTCGGTTTGCGCTGCGCTGGTGGGGTTGCAAGATTTTATGGCGACTGTGGCGGATATTGTGGGGGAGACGCTTCCAGAGGATGCGGGTGAAGATAGTGCGAGTTTTTTACCCGCTTTGATGGGGGAGAATAAGTCCGTTCGGGATGATTTGATACACCATTCCTGTATGGGGGTGTTTTCGATTCGGCGAGGGGATTGGAAGTTGATTGTCGATTGTGATAATTCTGGAGATATGGGGCGCGGTGTGGATGGGTGTGTGGGCACGGGTCCTGTGCCGGGGTCGAGGGGTCAGCTTTATCATATGGGAGATGATCCGTTTGAGTCTTATAATCTGTTTGGCAGAGAACCGGGTATTGTGCGCGAGTTCAGGGAGATGGTTGAGAGGTATATCGCCGATGGAAGGAGTGTGTGATGGCGTATTTGACGGTTGATGATAAAAAGGTGTTTCGAGAGAAGGGCTATGTGATCAAACGCGATGTGGTGACGCCCGAGCAGATGGAAGCCGCGCGAGATGTGATCTGGGATCATTTACCTGTGGATCGCAATGATCCTTCTTCGTGGGTTGGGAAAGAGGGGTCTCAGGGGATGGATGGGCACGCGGCGTTTCACGCGTTGGTTTACGATTCGCCGTTGTACGACATGGTTGAAGAGTTGGCGGGTAAGGGGCGTTTGGCTCCTTTGCATCCACCAATTACGTCGGCGAATTTGCGGTTTCCACAGGGTGGTGAATGGGAAGGTCCCAGAGGCAATCACATGGATGGGCACGGGCTTGGTAGCGGTGTTGTGAATAATTGGACGGTGGGTATTACGCTGTATCTCAATGATGTGAAGCCCCAGGGCGGAGGTACCTGCGTGTGGCCGGGGACGCATAAACACATGGCGGATTATTTTAAGACCCATTCGCGGGTGAGTTTGGGTAAGGCGTTTTACGCTTTGCCGATTTACGAGGGGGAACCGCGTTCGACGAGGCCGCTGGAGATTCTCGATTGGGATGAAGCGGATTATGAGGAGATTTCTGGGCCAGCGGGATCCGCTATGATCTGGCACAGTCATTTGATTCACAGCGCGAGTATGAATTGTAGCGATGAGATTCGCATGGCGATTATTACGCGTTTTCGATGGACGAATTGGGATGATCTGAAGTTTGAAGATCCGGATGATATGTGGGAGTATTGGGAGGGGATGTAGAAGTGTGAAGTGTGAAGGAAGAAGTGTGAAGTGAAAAGAATGGGGGCTGGAGACTGGGGACTGGGGGAAGAGAGAAGGAGGTTTGTTTTGCGTTTGTGTTTTGATCCTGTTATGTGTCCAAAAGCTGTGTTGCCCGCTGCCTTGAAGATTGCTAAGGCAGCGGGTTTTGATGCTATGGTGTTGCATTGTGCGTTTACGGCGAGTTCACCTTTTCATCCAGATGCGTCGGTGAGGATGATTCGCGATTATTTCGATGATGCGGGCGTGGCGTTGATGGGGTTACATGTGCGCGATTTGACGGGGGTGAATAGCAGGGGCGCGTTTGATCCAGGTTCTAATTTGCGGCAGGTTGAGTGGGATGTTCATCTGGCGCGGGCGCTTCGCTTGCGGTGTGCGAGTTTTCTCTGTGGTGCGCGTTCCCGCGAGGCGCGCGAGGCTCTGGTGAGGGGTGTGCAGGCGTTGCTTGAGAATATTCCCGATGTGACGCTGAATATCGGGAATGGGGTGGATACGTGTTTGGAAAGTGCGGCGGATTTTGATGTTTTGATGCCAGATTTGCCCGCGCGCGCGCATGCCTGGCTCAATGCGATGGATGTTGATAATGCTGTGGAGATTGTGGATAAGTATGTGGAGCGTATCGGGATGGTGACGATTGGGGAGGATGATGTGGATGTGATCCACGCACTCAAGGCGAATGGGTATGCTGGTCCTGTGGTGCTCAATGCCGTGGGTGGTTCTGTGGCGGATCTGAGGATACGAGTAGAAGAGGTTTTGAATACATGAGAATGTAGGGGCGACCCTTGTGGTCGCCCGTCACAACAAAATACATGAGGAGTTTTCTATGAATGTCATTCTGATTGTGCTGGATACATGGCGTCGAGATCACGTGGGGTGTTATGATAATTCTCGGATTCACACGCCGAATATAGATCGTTTTGCCGATCGGTCAGCGGTTTTTGAGAATGCGTATTTGGCTTCGTATCCCACGCTGCCGTGTCGCCGGGATATTGCGACGGGGCGATACGAGTTTCCGTGGCGGGGATGGGGCGGTATAGAGCCGGATGATGTGACGCTGGGTGGGACGGTGCATGAGGCGGGTAAGGTGTCTTATTTTTTTACGGATGTGTATCACCACTGGACGAGCAATCCGGGCAGTGGGTACTGGCGTCCGTTTTCGGGGTTTGATTTTGTGCGCGGTCAGGAGCGGGACCGGTATGTGACGGATTCGGATATTATTTTTGAGAATCGGACGCTGGATTATCCGCCGCATAACAGGCCCGAGCAACCGCATTTTCGCAATGCACAATATATCCGCAAGGAAGAACGCGATTGGTTTTCGCCGCAGTTGTTTTCAAGGGCGGCCCGGTGGCTGCAGCACAATGCCGATCAGGCGTTCTTTTTGATGATTGATTCTTTTGATCCGCACGAGCCCTGGGATCCGCCACGTCACTATGTGAAGTTGTACGATGATTCGGAAGGCGATGTGATGGAGTATCCGGTCGCGCCTTACGATTGGGTGGATGGCAATTTGACGGAGGCGGAGTTGAAGCGGGTGCAGGCGATTTATGCGGGTGAGGTGACGATGGTGGATCGCTGGGTGGGGCATTTTCTCGATCAGGTTGAGAATATGGGGTTGATGGATGATACAATGATTATTCTCGCGTCGGATCACGGGACGCACAATGGCGATCACGGGCGCACGGGAAAGAACTGGGTGCTCTGGAATGAGATTACGCGGATTCCAATGATTGTCTGGCATCCCGAGTTTGGTCACGGTGCGCGTCCCGTGCAGTTTGTGCAGCCGGTTGATTATTTTCCGACTGTGGTGGAGGCTATGGGGCTGGCGGTGCCGGATGGGGTGAATTTGCACGGGCAGAGTTTGATTCCGTTTCTGCGGGATGAGGATGCGCCCGGGCGCGATGCGATTTTGTACGGTCAGTTTTCGGGGACGTGCAATATTACCGATGGGGAGTATGTGCTGTTGCAGGGGGTGGATGAGTCCAATCCGCCGGTGTATGCTTATTCGAGTATTATTGCGAATCGGAATCAGTTTGATTGGGGTGCCGATGTGCTTCGGAGCAAGCAGACGCCTGCGCGGCATCCCGAGAAGCACAAGACGCGGTTGTATCACATGTCTTCGGATCCCGAGCAGGAGAATGATCTCGCCGATAGTGATTCTGATGCGCTGGCCCGTATGCAGAGCTTGATGGTTGAGAAATTGCGCGCTATTGATGCGCCGTCGGAGTTGTTGATTCGGTTGGGACTTAAAAAGGAGGGGTTATGGGACCGAATATTTTGATTATGATTGCAGATGATGCGACGTATCTCGATTTGTCGCTGTACGGGGGACAGAATGTGGATACGCCGAATATCGACGGTTTGGCGCGGGATGGTCTGGTTTTTAATCGGGCGTATTTGCCTATGGCGATGTGTAATCCGTGCCGTACGGCGCTTTATACGGGGTTGTATCCGGCACGAAATGGTTCGTGCTGGAATCATTCTGCCGCGCGTCCAGGGACGAGGAGTCTTCCGCATTTTTTGGAGGATCTGGGGTATCGCGTGGGGCTGTGTGGCAAGAAGCATGTGGGTCCCAATAAGAGTTTTCCTTTTGAATATGTGCCGGGTATTGAGGGGGGATGCACACATCCCGATCCCGAGTTTGGCGTTGAGGGGATTCGCGCGTTTGTGGAGCAAGATCGGGATGCGCCTTTTTGTCTTGTGGCGGGTCTTTTTGAGCCGCACGCGCCGTGGACGCTGGGCAATCTCGAGCATTTTGATCTGGATGCGTTAAAGTTGCCTCCGTATCTGGCGGATACAGAGGAGACGCGGAGCGATTATGCCAAATATTTGGCGGAGATCGAGGTGCTGGATCAGGAGGTGGGTGAGATTCTGGCGGTGCTGGATGAGTCCGGGAAGGCGGATAATACGCTGGTGATTTTTACGTCTGAGCAGGGGTCGCAGTTTCCCGGGTGCAAGTGGACGAATTGGAATACGGGTGTTCATACGGGTTTTATCGTGCGCTGGCCCGGCGTGGTGAAGCCGGGATATACCGATGCGGTTATTCAGTATGAGGATGTCGCGCCTACGCTGATTGAGGCTGCGGGCGGTGATCCAGGTGCGATTGATTTTGATGGGTCGAGTTTTATGTCTGTGCTGTTGGAGGAGGCAGATGCGCATCGGGAGTTCGCGTATTTTATGCATAATAATATTCCCGAGGGTCCGCCGTATCCGATCCGCGCGGTGACGGATGGTACGTATCACTATATTCGCAATTTGACGCCCGAGGCGATCTATATCGAGAAGCATCTGATGGGGCAGTTTCGATGGCATCAGTACTGGCCGACGTGGGTTTTTGATACGACGTTTAATGAGCATACGCGGTTTTTGGTGGATCGATATATGCGCCGCCCGCCCGAGCAGTTGTATCGCATGGATGAGGATCCCTGCGAGTTGAATAATCTGGCCGATGATCCCGCGTATGCAGAGGCGAAGAAACGCCTGTCTGCCGCGCTCGATTGCTGGATGAAACAACAGGGCGATCCCGGCGCTGAGATCGATACAGAAGACCAATGGCAAGCGGCGAAAGAAGGTAGGCATTTTGAAATTCAGGAGAGATAGCAATGTCGCGTCAACCAAATATTGTAGTTATTATTACGGATCAGCAGCGCACGGATACGATGGCGTGTTATGGCAATGAGTGGATTCAGTCGCCGCATCATGACGCGCTGGCCGATCGCAGTTTTGTTTTTGAGAATGCTTATGTGACGCAGGCGGTTTGTACGCCGGCGCGGGGGTCGCTGATTACCGGGCTTTATCCGCATTCGCATGGGTGTGTGGTCAATGGTATTCCGCTGAGGGAGGAGACGTTGTCCATCGCGGAGATGATGCCCGATGCGTACCGCAAGGGGTATGTGGGCAAGTGGCATCTGGGAGATGACGGCAACTGTCAGCACGGGTTTGACGAGTGGTGTAGTATTGCGGATGGGTGTGGGTACCATCAGTGGTTGCTGGATCAGGGCTTTGTGCCGGATGTGCCCAACAGATTTACACCCCAACAACGCGCGGAGATGCCGGCTTCCGCGCAGATTGGGGCTTATGTGGGCGCGGAGTCCGAGCGGTTTATTCGCGAGAATACGGGGCGTCCATGGCTGCTCGTTGCCAGTACGTTTGAGCCGCATCCGCCTTATCGGGGACCTTATGACGGGTTGTACGATCCGGAGGAGATTCCGGTGGGTCCGACTTTTTTGAAGCATCCAGAGGGGCATTCGCTGTTTAATCGCGTGCGTTCGGATTTTTATCGCAATACTACGGATGCGCGGGTTGTGGCAGAAGATATGACGCGGGATGAGAATTGGCGGAAGTTGCGGGCGCAGTATTTGGGCAATGTGAAAATTGTGGATGATGCCATTGGGAAGATGGTGCAGGCACTGGATGAGACGGATCAGATGGAGAATACGATTTTTGTGTTTACGAGTGATCACGGCGAGATGGCGGGCGATCACCGCATGTGGGAGAAGCGGGCGTTTTACGAGGAGTCGGCGCGGGTTCCGTTTTTGATGCATGTGCCGTGGTTGAGTGCGGAGCAGACGCGGGTGGATGGGGTGTTTGGTCACGCGGATCTGGTTCCGACGCTTTTGGATCTGGCGGGGTTGCCGATTCCGGATCAGTGTCAGGGTGAGAGTGTGGCGGGTGCGTTGACGGGTGAACGCGATTTGAAGGCGCATATGGCGTTTATGGAGTGGAATGGGATTGGCGACCGCAATTTGGGGACTCCCGATATCAATTTGGTGGCGACGCTGCCGTGGCGCTGTGTTGTGACGGGCGACCGGTGGAAGTTGAATTTGTGTGCGGGCGATCAGTGCGAGTTGTTCGATTTGAATACCGATCCTTTTGAGGAGAATAATTTGTTCGATGCGCCCGAGCACCGGGATCGCGTTCGCAATATGGCGGCGTCGATTCGCTTGTGGCAGCACGAGACGGGTGATACGGCACCTTTGCCGAGTATTTGAGGAGAATAAAAATGGGTTTTTCGTATTGTTTGAATACCAGCACGATTCGCAATGAGGGTGTTTCTGTGGTCGATGCCATCGATATTGCGGCGGATACGGGGTATGAGGGGATTGAGCCGTGGGTGGCAGAAATTGATGCGTGGGTTGCGGGGGGTGGTTCGCTGTCTGATATACGCGATAAGGCAGCGGATAGGGGGATTCAGATTGTCAATTTGATCGCGTTTTTTGAGTGGTCAGTGCCAGAGGATGAGGAGCGGGCAAAGGGGCTTGAAGAGGCGCGTCGCTGTTTTGAGATGGCCGATGCGCTCGATTGCACGTATGTCGCGGCTCCGCCTTTTGGGATTCGAGACCGGGATGTGGATTTGTTTTCTGTGGCGCGTCGCTATGGGGAGTTGATGGATGAGGTTGCCGGGTTTCGGGCGATACCGTTGCTGGAATTTTGGGGTATTGCACAGACCCTGGGTACGTTGGGCGAGGCTTTGCTGGTGGCGGCTGAATGCGGACGGCCAGATACGGTGCTTCTGGCGGATGTTTATCATATGTACAAGGGGAGTGGACATTTTCACGGGCTGGAACATCTGGGTCCGGGCAAGTTGGGATTGGTGCATGTGAATGATTATCCGGCTTCGCCTAACAGGGATACCATAACAGATGCGGATCGGGTTTATCCGGGGGATGGTTTGGCACCGTGGGCAGAGATTGTGGCGGGGTTTGAGAATGCGGAGTATGAGGGGATGTTGTCTCTGGAGTTGTTTAATCCGAGTTATTGGGCAAAGGGTTCTGTTGTGGTTGCAGAAGAGGGATTGGCAAAGCTCAAGGTGTGTGTGGAATGATTTAGTAGTCAGCAAAACAAGCGTTTAGCTGATCGCTGAAAGCTGATTGCTGATTGTTCGCTTTTTACTCTGTGGTTGCTTTGAAGTCACACATCACGTTGATGAGGTGAAATTGAGTTCCAAAACTATTTTTGGCAATGGGCTGCCCACACGCGTGCCGTTTTATTACGGCTGGGTGGTTCTGATTTTTGCGGCGGTTGCGATGGTGGCTACGCTGCCGGGCAGAAGTGTTGGTATTGGTTTGATTACAGAGCCTTTGATCGCGGATCTGGATATTTCCCGGCTCGATTTTGCCGGGATGAATTTCTGGGCGACTATTTTTGGAGCGTTGTTCAATTTGATCTGCGGGGTAACTATTGACCGCTTTGGGGTTCGCGCTGTTGTGACGTCGGTGCTATTTGTTCTGAGTCTGGTGGTTTTGGGGTTTAGCCAGATGACAGGTGCTGGTTTTTTGCTTTTGTTGCTGGTTTTGATGCGGGGTGTGGGGCAGAGCGCGCTGTCTGTGGTTAGTTTGACGATGGTTGGCAAGTGGTTTGTGCGGCGGTTAAGTGTTGCGATGGGTATTTTTGCCGTGCTTATGAGTCTGGGTTTTGCGGTCGCTATTGTTGTTGCTGGCGATGTTGTGCTCTCGCAGGGTTGGCGGGTTATGTGGTCGGGGTTGGGGTGGATTCTAATGATTTTGGCAGGTTTGTGCCTGCTATTTGTTCGTCGAGATCCGGAGGCGATTGGGCTGGATACCGAGGTTGTGAAAGATGATGAGGCACAGGAGCCGGTGATTGGGTTTACGCTCGTACAGGCGTTGATGACACCGGCTTTTTATGTGTTTGCTATTGGGAGTGCGCTTTACAATCTGGTTATTGCGGGGGTGATGCTGTTCAATCAGTCTATATTGGGGGAGTTGGGGTTTGATGAGACGGTGTTTCAATACGCTATGGCGGTGTTTATGGCGACGGGTTTGTTGGGGAATTTTACAGCGGGTTGGGCGGCGCGCCGATGGTCTTTGGGCAGGCTGATGACGGTTGCGATGCTGGCGGTTGGTCTTTATTTGCTTTTGTTTCCGCAGCTTAAAACATCGGGGCAAGCGCTGACACATGCGGGATTGCTGGGGTTTTCCGGGGGTGTGGTTTCGGTGATTTTTTTTACGGCGTGGGCAGATATTTTTGGCCGTCTTCATTTGGGCAAGATTCAGGGTGCGGCACAGGTGTTTGCGGTTTTGGCTTCTGCAACGGGTCCGTGGTTTATTGAGTCTGTTTTTAGTTCTGCGGGGTCTTATGCACCAGCGTTTTACGCGCTGGCTCCAGCGGTGTTGCTGGTGGCTATTTTTGCCTGGTTTGTGGATATTCCCAGGCCAGAGGATGCGCCGGTATAGTTTTTAGAGAGGTGTGTATGAAGTGGATTTTTATTTTTGCTGTTGGTATGGCCAGTGCGGCGATGGCACAGGATATGCCCTGGCGCTATGATTTTGAGGCGGTGGGCGAGAGCTATCAGGTAGATGCAGGTAGCGAGGTGTCGCTTTCGACGAGGCGTTATAAGGAGGGACAGCAATCTCTCAAATGGACCTGGCAGAATAACGGGCGGCTTTTGTTTATAGACCCGGCTCCGGGACGCAATAAGGCGCTGACCGGGTTTCGGGCGTGGGTGTACAACGAGGAGGCGCTCGATGAGGTGCTGACGTTTGGGTTTGGCACGGAATCTGAGTTGTCGGCAAATAATCCGCGTTACCAGTTTGAGTTTGGTTTGAATTTTACGGGCTGGCGAGCGATGTGGATCCATTTGCGGGATGATGCGCGGAACAGGTCTTATGAGGGGACGAAAAGTGGACGGACGACGGCGTTTGAAATCAGGGCACCGAATAGGGGAACTGTGTATCTGGATTTGATGGAGTTGGTGGAGAGAATTCACCCCAGGCGATCTCCAGATGCACAGGTTCCTTATGTCAATACAGATAGAGCTGATAGGAGCCGCGAATATCGATGGAGTCAAAACAGGTTGTCGGGTCCACTTCCTTCGCAGATTACCGATGATGAGAGGCTGGCTCTTGAGACGATTGCCCGGCGATATGAAGCGTGGGTGATGGGTGATGGGGTGAAGGATGACCAGCGGGAGCCTGTGAGGATACGGCTCAACGAACTCAAAGCCTATATAAGGCGTGGGTATCGCAGTCTGGCGGATTACGAGATTCGACGCGAGGGTGATCGCATTTTGGGGAAACCCTTGTTTGCCGAGTTGTCGCCCTATGAACCCCTTTTTCAGAGTGTTTTTCAGGGGGTTTTGTTGCGTTTGGTGCTGGATTATCGATTGAATGGCAATGAGGAGGCGAAAGACCGGGTGATAGATGTTTTTGACTATTTGCACGATCAGGGTTGGGCAGATGGCAGTGGTGTTGGGGCGATGCATCACGAGTTTTTGCGGGTTGCGGGATATGCCCATGCGGTGTATTTGATGCGGGATGTTTTGCAGAGTAGAGGACTACTGGCGCGGGAATTGGCGACGCTGAAATGGTTCAGTATGTTTGGCGAGTTGTATGAGGATCCCCAGGTGCTGGGCGCGAATGCGGATTTTATACGCTCGGTGGCGATGTATCGGTTGTTGTGTATTTTGATGATGGACGATACGCCCGAGAAGGTGGCAAATATGCGTTGCTATATCGCGTGGCTGAATAATGCACTATCTATTGCGCCGGGGTGGCTGGATACGATTAAGCCGGATTACACGGGTTTTCACCATCGGGGGATTTACGCGAGTGGATATGCGCCAAATGCCTTTCATGTGGCTTCTGTGCTGGTGTATTTGTTGCACGATACGCCTTTTGCAGTTGGGGATGATAAGCGCGATAATTTGAAGCAGGCACTTTTGACGTCCAGGATTATGGCGAATACGTATGATATTTCAATGGCTGTTAATGGTCGTTTCCCGCGGAATACTGCGGTGGCTACCAAACTTTTGCCGGCGTATATGTATGTGGCTTTGAGTTATGCTCCGGTGGATGCGGAACTGGCGGGCGCGTTTATGCAGCTTTGGAAGCCGAAGTCGCAGTTGCTGATAGAAGATTTGTTTGAGCGGGTAGCCGTGCGGCTGATGTATTTGCATACGCCGGGCGCAATGCAGATGATGGCAGATTTTGCGAGTGCGGGTTACGCGCCCGCCGCTCCGCCCTCTGGGCACTGGACATTGCCTTATGGCGCGCTGTCTATTCATCGGCGTGGGGACTGGATGGTGAGTATGAAGGGGTGGGGTAAATATGTGTGGGATTACGAGTCTTCGGGCAGGAATAATCCGCTTGGTCGTTATTTGAGCTATGGTTCAGTGCTGATTTACGCGAGTGGCGATCCGGTTGGTCGAGAGGCGAGTGGGATTGTTCGAGATGGGTGGGATTGGAGTATGTGGCCCGGTACGACGGTGATTCGCCTGAGTCATGAGCAGCTCAAACACGAAGGGCGCGATCGCAATTTTTCGGATGAGACTTTTGTGGGTGGGGTGAATCTGAAAGGGCAAGACGGTGTGTTTGCGCTGAAGTTACACGATACGAGGTTCAATACGAGTTTTCGGGCGGTTAAGACAGTGTTCTGTTTTGACGATGTGATAGTTTGTCTGGGTTCTGGTATTGAGAATGATGATGGTAGGCATGCGACGGTGACGCCGTTGTTTCAGGCGGCTATCTCTGAGGACCGTTCCACGGGGGTGAATGGGGAGAGCGTACGGGGGATTCCCTATACGTTTTCGGGGACAAAGGGGCAGAGGGCATGGCTGATGGATTCATTGGGCAATGGGTATGTGATTCCCGATGGAGAGGGTCTGCGAGTGCAGCGCGAGGTGCAAGTTTCTAAAGATTATGGCAGGGATAGCGGGGGTACAGGAGCTTTTGAATTGGCGTATCTGGATCACGGTCCCATGCCTCGTGGTGCGTCATATCACTATGCAGTGCTGGTTCAGAGGTCGCCTGATAGGGTAAGTGCGTTTGCGAGTGCGCCGGAATACGATGTGTGGCATCGAGATCACGAGGCACATATTGTGCATCATCGGGGGATGAAGGCGACGGGTTACGCGCTGTTCGATAAGGATGTTAGGCCAACAGGCGGTCCAGTTGAGGCTGTGTCTTTGCCGAGTTTGGTGATGTCCCGAGAAGTGGAGGATGGTTTATTGGTTTCGGTGGCTGATCCGGATTTTGGGTGGCGTTGGGAGATTCAAACGCCGCACCGTCAGGATGGTACGCTGGTTGTTAATCAGCCGAGTATGCCTCGGAAGGTAGAGGTGACGGTGCGAGGGGTATGGCGTTTGGATGGCATGTATGATCTAGCGGAGATTGTAGAGGAGCGCGAGGATCAGACGGTTGTGGCGTTTACGTGTCAGGACGGAAAGAGTGTAGAGGTGAAGTTGGTGAAGGCGGATAGGCGTTTGGAGATAAAAAATTAATAGCAAGGCTCTTGACTCAAATGGGGATATGGGATAAATTTGATCGCGGTCCCGTATTACAACCTACGGGACATGCTTTAAATATGCCGCGATGACAATCGCTTGGGAGCCTGCCCCGTAGTGCTTGCCGTATAGAGTCATTGCTTATACGGGGTCACGCCTGCATGTCTTAAGCAGGCGTCCAGGATGGTCGTATTTATCGTTGTTTCTATTTTTTGGAGGATTGGATGATTTTTGAGGACGATGTGATCCTCGAGGATGAGGATAAAGAGGAAGACGGCGCGTCGAAGAACGGTATTTTGAACAAGGGACTGATAGATGCGCGTACGATTTTGATTTCCGATCCCGTGGATCACAAATTGACGGCTAAGGTGACGGCGCAGTTGCTGTTTTTGGATCATCAAGATTCGGAAGAACCGATTAAAATTTTTATCAATTCGCCCGGCGGTAGTGTGTACGATGGGTTTGCGATTTACGATATGATCCGGTTTATCCGACCCAGAGTAAAGATTATCAGTGCGGGGCTGTCAGCCAGTGCAGCGACGGTGATTATGATGGCGGCAGATAAGGCAGATCGGCTGGCTTTGCCAAATTCGCGCCTTATGATTCATCAGCCTTCGATGCGGTTTCAAGGGGTGGCGGAAGATGTGCGGCGTACGGCTGAGGAGGTCGTGAAGATTAAGAAGAAGATTAACGAGATGTATGCCGATGAGACCGGTCAGCCACTTGAAAAGATTGAGGAAGATACGGATCGAGACTATTGGATGAGTCCCGATGAAGCTGTGGAATACGGGTTGATCAGCCGGGTTGTGAATGGGTTTGATGAGATAGGTGAGTGAGGGGTAGGGGGTGGTTGGACTGTAGGTGCGGGACGGCACAGGGGCCGTCCCCTACGGTGATATTGTGAATCCGATTTGTAGGGGCGACCCCTTGTGGTCGCCCGCTATTTCTGAAAAGTCTCCTGAGCAAGGGGGCTTTTCTTTTTTGAGAATTGATGAATGAATACACTTAAAAACAAAAGTATTACCCCGCATTGGGTGATGCGTCTTTTGGGCGCGAGGATGGCAACGATTTTAATTTCATCTGATGGTCTGATTTTGGAGAGGGCCGGGGGCAAACGCTTTGCCTTATGCGCTGAAGATTTGACGCGAGAAGATGTATTATATCGCGGGAGGCTGTTTTTTGAGCTGGCGTTGCCGACGGATCGCGGAGAGGAGCGGTTGAAGGGGTTGGGCAAAGCAGAGGTGGATGGGTTTTTCAACTGGTTGCAGGATTACTGGTATTGGTTGGAGGAGTCTCAAAAGTTCGCGTCAAAGGTACAGCGGTGTGCCGAGGAGATTAATAGATTGCTGGATGCGGGTTATCTGCGCAGTTCCCGCTGGTTAAAGATCAGGGCGATGGCACAGGAAATGCTCGACCAGTTTCGCAAGGTGCCGGCGGTGGGGTATTTGGATCGCGGTCGCCATGCCGATTTCACGCTGGTGCAGGAGGTGGCACACTGGGGTGGTCAAGAGGTGGAAGTTTTTCGCGCGCAATATGTCAGTCGCCTCAAGGACCAGTTTTCGACCTTTTTTGATGGGGTGGAGAGCAATCCGCTGAGCGAGAGCCAGCGCGATGCCTGTGTGATAGATGAGGACAATAATCTGGTGCTGGCTGGTGCGGGTACTGGCAAGACGAGTGCGATGGTGGGACGCGCGGGTTTTTTGGTTGAGAGCGGGCAGGCACAGCCCGATGAGGTTCTCATGCTGGCTTTTGCGAATAAGGCGGCAAAAGAGATGCAGGAGCGGCTGGATGAGCGCGTGGACAAAAAAGGCGTTGTTGCGAGTACGTTTCACAAGTTGGGCAAGGATATTATTGCTTCGGTCGAAAAGGCGCAGCCTTCGATTTCTCCTCTGGCTACAGATGGCGCGTTGCTGGAGAAGCATGTCGATGAGTGGTTTGAGGCGTTGCTTGAGATCCCTACCTATAGACAATGGGTTCTGGATTATCTGGGGTATTACAGGTATCAAGAGGTCAATCCCTTTGATTTTAAAACCCAGGGGGAGTACTTTGAATATATTTCTGCGAATGAGATTCGCACGCTTCAAGGGGAGACGGTAAAAGGTCTGGGTGAGTTGTGGATCGCCAATCGTCTGTTTATGCTGGGGGTGACGTATAAATACGAAGCCGCTTATGAGCATGAGACGAGGGATACGGATTATCGGCAATATCAGCCCGATTTTTATCTTCCGGATTGCGGTATTTATCTGGAGCACTGGGGTATAGACCGCGATGGCAATACAGCGCCTTATGTGGAGAAGAAGAAGTATCACGCGGGGATGGCATGGAAGCGCGGAGTTCACGAGAAGTACGGGACGCGCTTGATTGAGACTTTTCACTACGAATATACCGAAGGTTGCTTGCTGACGGGTTTGCAGGAGAAATTAATACAGGCTGGGGTGCAATTTAATCCGCGTTCGCCAGATGAGATGCTGGATACGCTGAGGGAGTTTGGGGCGATTCGCGATTTGACTCCGTTGCTCGCGGATTTGTTGAGGCGGTATAAGAGCCATTTGCCCCGTCCAGATCAACTGTGGAAGGAGATTGTCCAGGGCGATGACCTGAGTTTGGTTCAGCAGCAGGCTTTGAAAATTGTGGTGCCGATTTATGAGAAGTATGAAGCGTTTTTGAAAGAAAACAGGCATATCGATTTTGACGATATGATTGGCAGGGCAATCGCGTATGTGCAAAGTGGTCGCTTTGTTTCGCCCTGGCGATATATTCTGGTGGATGAGTTTCAGGATATATCCGAGCCGCGTGCGCGCTTGGTTAAGACTTTGAGAGAATCTGTTGATGTGTGTTCTCTGTTTTGCGTGGGGGATGATTGGCAGTCGATTTATCGCTTTACGGGTAGCGATATTCGGTTTACTACGGATTTTGAAGAGAGATTTGGGGCTACTAAAATTACGGTTCTGGATAAGACTTTTCGGTTCAATAATAGTATTTGCGATGTTGCATCCCTGTTTGTGACTGAGAATCCGGCGCAGGTTAAAAAGTCGTTGACTACACACGCGATGGTCAATCATCCCGCGGTTTCGCTGTTGCGTGAGAAGAAGCGTCGCGGTTCAGAGGCGGATCTTGACGATCGGCTGGATCGTGTGCTGGCGCATGTCGCCGCGCGGGCGGAAGAGGGGAGTTCGGTTTATTTGTTGAGCAGGTTTCGTTTTAACTTGCCCAATGACACGCAGATGATGATGTTGAGGAAGCGGTTTTCCACTTTGTCTATTGCGTGCAATACCGTTCACGGTGCGAAGGGGTTGGAAGCGGATTATGTGGTGGTGCTGGGGCTTGAACGCGGTCAGTACGGTTTTCCTTCGCAGAAGACTTCTCATTCTTTGCTCGAGGCGCTGTTGCCCGCGTTAGATCCTTTTCCATATTCGGAGGAGCGCCGTTTGTTTTATGTCGCGCTGACGCGCGCCAAACAGCGCGTGTATTTGATTGGGGATATGACGAATGCGTCTGAGTTTTTGGTCGAGTTGTTGAAGAATAAATATCCGCTGGCACTGGACGATTTTGAGACCAGTTTGGAACAAGCGTCTTTTGAGCGCATTCGCTGTGTGAAGTGCAAGACGGGTACGCTTGTTGCCGTGCAGGATAAGTCGTTTTACGGTTGTAGCAATTATCCGTTGTGCAATCATACTGAGAGCGGATGTCAAGCGTGTGGCAATCCGATGCAGCGCACTGGTCGCTTCAAATTATGCCTCGATCCCGATTGTGATTCATGGTTGCCTGTTTGCCCGAAGTGTGGCGCGGATATGGTTCAGCGTACTGGTCGCTATGGGGCTTTCTGGGGGTGTAAGAATTTTCGCGGGGATGATGATATTTCTTGCCGACATACGGAGAATAATATTAAAATCAGGTAAGACGTGAGACGGAAAACGTGAGAGGGGGTGGGGTGGTCGTCTTACCTTTTACGTCTTGTATCTTACCTTTTACCGCCGTTCAGGAGTTTGTAATGGTTTTGCCCAGTATGCGATTGGATGATAAGGTGGTGCTGGTGACGGGTGCGGGTTCGGGTATTGGACGGGCGATTGCGCTGGCGGCGGCTGAGGTGGGTGCCGATGTGGCGGTGTGTGAGGTGCCGCAGAAGGTCGATGCGCTGAATGAGGTGTGTGAAGGGGTTGGAGATTTGGGGCAACGGGCATTGCCATTGGCGTTGCAATTGCCGGATCAGGAGAGTATTGATGCGGCGGTGAGCCGGGTTATTGATACGTATGGCAGGGTTGATGTTCTGGTGAATAATGCGGGTGTGAATATTCCCAGGGATGCGCTCGAGGTGACAGAGGCGGATTGGGATGGGGTGCTGGATGTGAATTTGAAGGGGTTGTTTTTTATGTCGCAGCGCGTGGCGCGGTCGATGATTGAGACGGGTGGTGGCAAAATTGTCAATATTGCGTCGCAAAATGGGGTGGTGGGGTATTACAAGCGGGCGGCTTATTGTTCGAGTAAGGCCGGTGTGGTGAATTTGACGCGGGTGTTGGCTGTGGAGTGGGCGTCCTATCAGATTACGGTGAATGCCGTGGGGCCGACGTTTATTTTGACGCCGTTGACACAATCGACGTTTGATAATGCCGAGTTGCGCGAGGATTTGCTTTCTCGCATTCCTCTGGGGCGCGTGGGACAGCCCGAAGATGTGGTGGGGGCTGTGGTGTTTTTGGCCAGTCCGGCTGCCGATCTCATTACGGGGCATACGCTGCTGGTGGATGGCGGCTGGACAGCGTTGTGAGGTGGGAATAATGACAAATTCTGAAAATACAGGCCGCGGACCGCTGTTTACAGATCCCGATCCAGATGTTGCACGGGCATTTTTTCGAGAGAAGAAGGGCGCGTTGACAGATAAGCTGATGTCTGTGTCTGATGCGATTGCGCGGTTTGTGCACGATGGTGACTATTTGGCTTCTGGCGGGTTTGGTGGGAACAGGATTGCGACGGCTCTTTTGCACGAGGTTGTGCGGCAGGAGCGAACAAATCTGGGGTTTGCCGGGCATACGACGACGCACGATTTTCAGATTTTGGCAGCGGGTACGCGTACGGGGAAGCAGATTTTTTCGCGGTTGGATGCGGCTTATATTTTAGGGTTAGAAGCGCGCGGGTTGTCGGCACAGGCGCGGCGGTTGATGGAGAGCGGAGATGTGGAGGTGTGTGAGTGGACAAATTACGCGCTGGCATGTCGATTTCGGGCGGCGGCGACGGGTGTGCCTTTTGTGCCTGTTCGCAGTATGTTGGGGACCGATACGTTTCGGGAGAGTGCGGCAAAGGAGATCGCGTGTCCTTTTACGGGCAAATCGCTGACGGTTGTGCCAGCTCTGTTTCCCGATGTGGCACTTATTCACGTGCATGAGAGTGATTTGTTCGGGAATTGTCGCATCCGAGGTATTACTGTGGCTGATTGGGATTTGTCGCGTGCATCCAAACGTGTGATTGTGAGTGCGGAGCGCATTGTGAGTACAGATGAGATTCGCAGCGATCCAAATGCGACCGCGATTCCGGCTTTTTGTGTTGATGCGGTGTGTCATGTGCCTTATGGATCGTATCCCGGCAATATGGCTGGGGAGTATTTCTCGGATGAGGTGCATCTTAAAGCGTGGTTGGACGCTGAGCGAGATGTGGGGACATATCGCGCGTTTCTGGATAAGTATTTGTATGGCGTTGATTGTTTTGAGGACTATCTGGAGATTTGCGGTGGCGAAGAGCGGTTGGCGGAGTTGCGAAGGTTGGAAAAGTAAGGGTGCAGGGTATGTCTGATTACAATGAAGTTGAAATGGCGATTTGCGTGGCGTCCCGGTTGCTGGAAGATGGGGCGACTGTTGGGGTGGGCACGGGGGCGCCGTGTGCTGCGGCGATGCTGGCGCAAAAGACGCATGCGCCGGGGCTTTTGGTGGCTTTTGAGGCGGGTGGTTTGGCGCCGATGTTGCCCGCGATGCCCATTTCCGTGGGTGATTCGCGCACGACACATCGGGCACTTATGGCGACGAGTATGTGTGATATTATGGAGGCGTGTCAGCGGGGTGTGATGGATTACGCGTTTTTGGGCGGTGCTCAGATCGATGCGTATGGGAATTTAAATTCTACGGTTATTGGCGATTACAAAAAACCGCGCGTGCGTTTTCCGGGTAGCGGGGGGGCCAATGATTTTGCAAGTTTTTGCTGGCGCACGCTGATTATTACACAGCACGATCGCCGTCGTTTTGTGGAAGAGGTTGATTTTTTGACGACGCCCGGTTTTCTGACCGGACCCGGTGCGCGCGAGGCTGCGGGGTTGCCCAGAGGCGGGGGACCTTATCGCGTGATTACGGATCTGGCTGTGATGAGTTTTGATGGAGATACATGTCGGATGCAGGTCGAAAGTTTGCATCCCGGCGTGACGTTTGAAGAGGTGCAGGAGAATACCGGGTTTGAATTGGGTCGGGTAGATTCTCTTGAAGAGACTGTGCCGCCCACGGAAGAGGAGTTGTGCATTTTGCGCGATGAGGTCGATCCCGATGGTTTAATTATTGGGAGATGATGACAAAACCCCATCAAAAAAGCCGTCATCGCGGCAGGGTGTTAGCCGCGATCCAGTGCGCTTAAATAACTTATGCCCCGAGCGCAATATTGTAGCTTTTTCCTTTTTCAGTTTGGAACGCTATTTCCCCCTGTCCTTCTGCGATGACCGTCTGGTCGTCATTGACTGCGCGCATAGAGCCGTTGTATTGCATGCGGATGGGATTGCCCAATAGGGAAGTTATGTGCGCGGATTTTTCCCCGTTTTTCCATTGTAAATCTACAATAAATCCACCCCTTGCCCGCAGTCCTTCTGCGTTGCCTTCTGTCCATGCGTCTGGCAGTGCGGGAAATAGCTCAATAGCCTGATGATGGCTTTGTAATATCATTTCCACAATGCCCGCGGCACCGCCCATGTTGCCGTCCATCTGAAACGGGGGATGGTTGTCGAATAGATTGGGCAGTGTTGATCGTATGAGCAGTTGCCGCACATCTTCCCAGGCGCGATCCGCGTCTTTCAGGCGCGCCCACACGTTGATGAGCCAGGCTCTGCTCCAGCCCGTGTGTCCGCCGCCATGCGCGAGGCGGTGTTCTATGCTTTTGCGCGTGGCAGATAGAAAGTCGGGTTGGTTGACGAGTTGGAAGCCGGGATATACGCCGTAGATATGTGAAATATGCCGATGTCCCGGTTCTGGTTCTTCAAATTCTTCCGTCCATTCCATCAGGCGTCCATCGGAGCCGATTTGCGGTTCTGCGAGGCTGGATAGCGCGCTTTTTATGTCGTCGATAATGGGGTCGTTGAGGGATAGGATTTCGGCACAGCGCAGACAATTTGTAAATGTTTCCCAGATGATCTGCTGGTCCATGCTCGGTCCCATGACGAGGTTGCACACGTCCTGCGTGCCCGGCGCGAGGAAGCGGTTTTCTGGGGAAGAAGAGGGACCGGATACGAGTTTGCCGGTTTTTGGATCTTCTGCCAACCAGTCGAGAAAGAACAGGGCGGCGTCCCGCACAACCGGCCAGGCCTGGTCTCGCAGAAATGTTTCTGAGCCGTTGAAATCCCAGTGTTCCATAAAGTGCCTGCTGTTCCATCCGCAGCCCATGGGCCACATGCCGTATTGGACCTTTCCCAATGGGTCGGTGAATCGCCACGCATCTGTTGTGTGATGCGCTGCGGTTCCGCGATAGCCATAGACTTCTGTTGCTGTTTGGCGGGCTGTTGTGCGCAGGGCGTTTGAAAACTCCAAATACGGTTCATGGCATTCGGGCAGGCCGACGAGTTCACAGAGCCAGTAGATCATCTGGATATTGATGTTGATGTGGTAGTCGCTGTTCCACGGGGCTTCGTATTCCTGGTTCCAGATGCCCTGTAGATTGGCGCACAAACTGCCCGGGCGGGAGCAACAGATTGTCAGGTAGCGTCCGAAGTTGAAGTAGAGTGCGACGAGCGCGGGGTCCGATGTGTGTTCGAATTCGGCGAGGCGGCGGTCTGTGGGGATGTGGTCATTTTTGTCTTCTCCGAGGGAGAAGGCACATCGGTTAAAGTAGGTGCTGTGATCCCGGGTATGATCGCGCTTTACGCGGGAGTACGGACGTGCTCCACACGTTTCGATTGTGGATATTGCGGAGGCTTGCAGGTCGTGTGTCAGGGGCGTGTAGGGGTCGTCAAAGTTGTAGTCGGTATCGGCGCAGACGGCTATTGTGACTGCGTCTGCATTTTCGACGATGAGAACGTCGTCGGCACACTGGACGCGCCCGTTTTCGGCAATTGCTTTGATTCCTGCAGAGAATTTGACGCCGGGATGGGTTTCTCCGTGTCCCGCGCGGCCGGTTATTAGGAGTGTGTTTTCAGATATGCCCGACCACTGCGCATTTTCTTCCCGATGAAAAGATATCCGACACGATATTGCGCCTGCTTTGTCCGATGCGATGCGACAGATTATTGCACGGTCGATTGCTGTGGCAAATACTTCTCGATGATATGCGACGCCATTTGCAACCCATTGCGTTGTGGCGATTGCGGAGTTTAGCGAGAGTTCGCGGCGGTAATCGGTGTGTTGTTCGACGCCACTTTGCTCGATGAGCAAGTCGCCCAGTGTCTGATAGCTGCGCGGTACTATGCGTTCTCCCATGACGCCTTCTTGCACGAGGTCCTGCGCTTCGGTGTATTTGCCTTCGAAGAGCAGTTGACGCGCGCGTGCGACGACCTTCTGCGCGCCCGGTGGTGATTTGGGTACGGGAGGTCCCGCCCAGATCGAGTCTTCGTTCATTTGTATGCGTTCATGACTTACCCCACCAAATACCATGGCGCCGAGTTTCCCACACCCCACGGGCAAGGCGTGATTCCAATTTTCCGCCGGTTCGTTATACCAGAGTTTCATTATATTCCTCCGCTGTTTTAGTTCCATAAATTCTCTGGTAAAATAGCAGGTGAATTCGGTTCTCGCAACTGTCTATTACATCGTGTCAAATATTTGTGACTCAGGGTTCGTTGACACCTTTTTGGCTTTGGGATATATTGATTAAAAGATCACTATAATTTTTAAAGAATACGAAAAATTTCTCTGATAGAACTTTTAGATGAACTCTGCATTGAGCCAGTTTATACATAAAATCATGTATTGCGGTGACAAAAATTCACATAAAATGCGAATTTTTGCAGTTTGACTATACATTACATGATCTTAGAGACCACCATACCGCTGTATCAGAGTTCATTGCAAGAGTAAGTATCAGTGTGTAAGCTTTTAAAAAATGGTCAGTTGAAAAATGAGATTATAGGAGGAAATAATGCAGACATGGAGTGTGACTGAATTTAAGGCTCAGGCACTTGGAATTTTGGAACAGGTTGTTCAAACAGGCGAACCTGTGATCGTGACAAAACGGGGAAAGGCGATTGTTAAGGTAGTACCATTAGCCTATGGGGCAGATGTTTCAGAAGGTGCAGCGGTTCAAGAGCCTGGCAAGTTGAAAGGAACAGTTCTGGAGGAAGTTGATATTGTATCCCCTCTGGGAGCGGATATTTGGGATGCTGCACGAGATCAAGTGACGAATTGCGTCGTAAAGAATTAGAAAATTTTTAAAAAGAATAATTTAGCTTGTCAGGGAGACACTGTGATGACACAGAAACAGAATGAGAAAGTCCAGACCATTGTCCGCGAGACCATTGTGGAACGGTTCTCGTCGGACGAGTTCGTGTTCGATCCCATTGTAGTAGTGCCCCTGGTCGATGAATTTGGTTCTGACGCCAGCGGCGAAACGTATCTTCGCATCATTATTGTCTTCGATGGTGACCAGAAGCGACTCGACTCCAGTTGGACATCCAGTTTCATCAGACGCATTCGTCCTAAGTTGATTGAGGCGGGTATCGAAGAGTTCCCCAGCCCGTCATGGGTTGAGAAATCCGAGTGGTGGAGTCTGTATCCCAAATGGCGACAACAACACCCAGAGGTAACTATTGAAACCGCTTGATTTTATTGCAACAGCCTGGGATTTGGTTCAGGCGAACAGCAAAGGCAGGACACGAGAGACGAACATTCTCAGGGCTGTCAGCACAACGTACTACGCGCTGTTCCACTGTCGATGTCGTCATGTGCAAATGGTTCAGGTAATGGGATTGCGGAGACTCAAGGATAAAAAAGGAGACATGCTATGGCCAAAACAGAAAAGAATCCAATCTGGCAAGATCGCATCGTCACTGACCCGTTGATTCTGGTCGGAAAACCAACAATAAAAGGCACGCGGATTTCAGTGGAACTAATCATGGAATTGCTGGACGGGGGGCGCAGCGAAGCTGATATCATTCGTATGTACTCGCATATCACCCCGGAGGATATTCGAGCCTGTCAGGAGTACGCCGCCACTGGTGCAAAGCTGTCCAATGTGACCTGGGCAGATATTGACGCTATTATGGATGGCAAACGGTAGATGAGAATACTTGCCGACGAAAATATATCGGAGCAGGTCGTTGTCCGACTACGTGCTGCAGGCCAGGATGTGCGATGGACGAAGGAAACTGACCGGGGTGAAGCAGACCCCAGCCTGCTGGAATTGGCAACTCGGGAAAGACGTACGCTGATAACTTATGATAAGGACTTTGGAGACCTTGTGCATCGTGACGGTATGTCCGCCCCTCACGGCGTCATCTTGTTTCGCATTCATAGCGATGTGCCAGATCCAGTGAAAGCCGAGTTTGTCGCCAGCAGTGTTATGGCATGGGATAGCTTGCCACCTGGAATCTGGACGATTCAGATACGGCATCAGTGAAGCTGTTCCGTTCACAGGGCATGGGAGAATTGAAGCATTGAATAGCAGTTTTAGAAGCAAATTGGAGTCTAAGTGATGGACAGAATGAATCGTCCACAGGTACAAATTGAGTCTGAGAACAAGATCGCTACACTCCGACGTCATTTGGAAAAGATGTTGCCTGAGTTTAAAGCGTTGCCGGGTGTTGTGGGCTTGACTCTGAATGGTGGCCTGTCACGGGGTTATGCAGATCATCTCTCAGAGATTGATATAACCATCTATTTGACTTCAGAAGCTTTTGTGGATTGGCGATCGGGTAAGCCTCCGATTGCTGTTGGGATTACCAGATTGGCGGGGCAACTTTATGATGTCAAGTATGTAGATTTTAATGCTGAAAGCGCGCGCGATTGGGATGATACTGAGTTGTGGGATGCATCGTATGCGGAGATTCTGTTTGATCCTGAGGATCTTCTTCATTCAGTTTTTGCTGAGAAATTGGCTGAGCGACCTGAACCCGGTAAGGCGGGAAATTTGCTGATGAGTTGCTGGTGGTATTTCCGGCTCTCGGGTGATATTTGGATTCATCGCGGGGATGTTCTACAAGGTCACCATATATTCAACCAGGCTGTGACTGCATTGGTTCAAGCACTGTTTGTAGCCAACCGAGAGTATATTCCACATGAGAAGTGGTTGCTGCATTTGAGCCGTAGTCTTCAGTGGACGCCAGAGAATTGGGAGAAGCGCTTACAGGCTGCGATGAGTACGGGAGATTTGGCTGTCGAGAGTTTGAAGTCCCGGCAGGTTGTAATTGCGAGTCTGTGGCGGGAAATAGACAGGTATATTATTGAAAATTACTATCCACACCTGCCTGTTCACATGATGCAAAAGACGAGTTATGAGAGATTACAATTACTGGCGAAAGAGGGATCTATATCGAAAGAGGAATGGCAGATGAGGACGGGTTCTGGCGTTCCCGGTGGTGATCCATTTTATCCGATTTTTAAATTTGAGGATGATCAGCTGATTTTTGATCCCCAGACTTTTCTCGCAATTGATGAAGACGTTATGTATGAGTGGCACTATGAAGTTTTGCGGGCTGTGAGGAGAGATCTTCAGGAGGGATAATACGAGGAAGGGGAGAGTATGTCTCCCCTTCCCTGTACGGGGAGAGACCGGGGGAGGGTTATTGGTTGCCTACAGCTTTGTAAACGTCGAGTATCGGTACCTGTTTTTCGCGTGCGATGCGGGCGCAGTCGTCGTATTCGGGGGTGATGCGCTGTTTGCCACCTATGTCGGCGATTTTGACGCGGACGGGACCGTACGGGGTCTGGACGGTGTCTGTGCGGCGTTCGAGGATGTGGCGCTGTACGGGCAGGCGGCGGATGCCGAGGGTGGTGGTTTCTGAAAAGATGAGTTCGGTGAGTTCGGTTTCTTTGTTGGGGTCGGCCAGGACAGTGAGTTGAATGCCTGGGCGGCCTTTTTTCATGATGACGGGGGTGAGGAAGGCGTCGCGCGCACCGGCTTCGAGTAGGCGGTCGATGAGGTAGCCGTAAATTTCCGGGGTCATGTCGTCGATGTTTGTTTCGAGCAGGACGGGAAAATCGGTCCGGGGATCTGAGACGCGTGCGCCGATTTCAACGCGGAGGAGGTTGGGTACCTGTTCGACGTCGCGCGTGCCAGCACCATAACCCGTGCTTTCTGTGCGGAGTTGAATGGTTTCGCCAATATTAGAGGCGAGTGCCGTGAGGAGGGCTGCACCGGTGGGGGTGACGAGTTCATACGGGATATCTGTGCGTTCGGATGGAAAGCCTTTGGTCATTTCTACGACTGCGGGAACCGGGACGGGCATTGCCCCGTGTGCGCCCCGCGTGTGCCCCGAGCCAAATCGGAATTTGGAGGCGTAGATGGCTTCGATTTCGAGGAGTTCGAGGCCGACGATAGCGCCGACGACATCGACGATGGCATCTACTGCGCCCACTTCGTGGAAGTGGACTGCTTCAATGGTGGTGCCGTGGATTTTGGCTTCGGCTTCGGCGAGTTTTTGAAAGACGCGCGCGGCTTTTTCTTTTGCAGGGGCCGATATCGCGCTGCTGTTGATGATTTCAAGTACGTCTTTCAAATGCCGGTGGACGTGGCCTTCCCGTGCGTTGACGTCGATTTTGGTGCCGGCAATGCCGTGTTTTTCCACGCGGCGCTGGGAGAGGGTGAATTCGCGCACACTGAGTTTGTCGAGTTCGGATTTCAGGGCGGCAAAAGACAGGCCCGCATCGACGAGCGCGCCGAGGGTCATGTCGCCGCTGATGCCGGCAAAGCAGTCGAAGTAGGCGACTTTCATGAGATAACTCGAAAAAAAAGACCGTGAAGTGTTCACGGTTATAGAATTTGTTTATCCGGGGAGGCGAGAAGAGTGTCTGAATCTACTCTGCTACTACCCCTATCGGCAATGCAGTCGTGACAATCGAACCGTTTTTGCGATTTAATAGCGCGAGATACTGGTCGCGCTGCTGGCGAAAATGCGCCATGTAGTTTTCGGGGATGGATTGACCTGCGGGGCGATTGATTTTTCGCGTTGGGTTGATCAGTTTGTATTTGCCATTTACTGTGGCGTAAAAGTTGAAGTGCAGGTGTGGGCCTGTGGAGCGTCCGGTCGAGCCGACATAACCGATGGTTTGTTTTTGGCTGACGCGCTGTCCTTTTTTCAGGCCCCGCGCAAATCCCTTCAGATGACCATAGCCGGTTTTATAGCCATTGCTGTGTTCGATTTCGATATAGTTGCCAAGAGGTCCTTTGCGTCCGACAAAAGCGACCGTGCCATTGGCAATGGCCCAGACTTTTGTGCCGTAAGGCGCGGCGTAATCTATACCGTGATGAGCAGTGTATTTTTTGAGAATGGGATGAAATCTACGGCTGGTAAATGGAGAACTGATGCGGGTAAAGTTCAGGGGTTTACGCAAGAAAAGCCCCTGTAGGGAGCGGCCTTTTGAGTCGTAATAACTGTCTGCGCCACTGGGATCAACATAGAGAAATGCTTGAAAAGATTCTTTGTCACCTTCGTATTGGGCTGTGAGAATATCGCCATAACGGACAAAGGCGCCGGAGTCGTCGTAGAGTTTTTCAACGACAAGTGTAAATTGGTCGCCTGTTTTGCAGTCGTTGTAAAAGTCGATATAATATTCAAATACGTATCCGAGGTTGTCACACAGAAGAGACGGGCTTTCACCGGTTTCACGAAGCGCGTTCCAGATGTTGTCTTTTATGCGGCCAGATACGATAATGGCCTCTCGCTTCAAGGGAAGGTTTTCTTGCCTGGCTTTGAGTTGGCCATTTATTCGTTCGACAATAAATTGCGTTTCGGGGTCGTTCTGTCTGGTGTATTTGAGGTACTGAATGGTTGAATGGCTGTCGAGCTCCAGTTCATAGCGGTCCCCACGCCGAACGATATTGGGATTGAATGACGCGCGTTTAATATCTCTGTGCAGCACATCGATAAGTTCGAGAGCATCGGCGCGCGAGATATTTTCGCTCATGAGGGCTTCGGTGAGATTTTCCTTATTGGCGATATATCCCACAATTCTGGTAGTTTTGGGTTTTGGAGGGGTAAGTGGGAGGATGAGATCTGCTTCAATCGAGTCTGGTTCTGCGGGACTTTCTTCAGTCATTTTTGCGATGGGTTCATCTGGTGCAGGTTCTTTGCCAAGGCCAAAGAGCATACTGACGGATATTAGTAAGCAGAAGAAGACCCATCTTTTGCGTGGCTTGGGGGATTTGGGCTGGCCTTTATAAGCGCGAACTGGCATGTGGGGAGGGACCCTCGTAAACGTTCTCAATTGTTGCTGACTAAAATGTGCGCCACAACAATAAACCATCTCGCTATATACGTCAACCGCATTATATAGGGGTCGTAAAATTGTGTCTGCTATATGTTGTAATACGCGCGCTGTGACCTTGACGTTATCTGCAAGCCTGGGTAAATTGAATTGTTGGAGATCGGGTGGTTTGATCAATAGCGAGGATATAATATACAATGAATGCTGAAAAAATTGAACTCAAAGGCTTGTTTCCCGAAGAGTTGGCACAGCATATGTCCGATATGGGCCTGGAGCGGTATAGAACCCGGCAGTTGATTGACTGGCTTTACAACAAGGGTGTCACGGATTTTGAGTCGATGACGAATTTGTCCAAAACCGTGCGCGCGCAGTTCGATGAGCAATTTACGCTTTTGAGATTAAATTGCGTTAGTGAATTGAGATCTTCGTCAACAGATACGGTGAAGTTTTTGTTTGAGTTGCCCGATAAGCGGCTCATCGAAAGTGTTTTGATGTGGGATGGCAAGCGCCGCACGCTGTGCGTGTCGTCACAGGTGGGGTGTCCGCTCGATTGTCAGTTTTGTGCGACCGCGCGCATGGGGTTGATTCGCAATTTGACGGCAGCCGAGATTGTCGAGCAGGTGTTGTACGCACAGCGGTTTTTGCGCGCGGAGGGCGATGAGTTGACGCATGTGGTGATGATGGGGATGGGAGAACCCCTGCTGAATTTCGATCAGGTGATTCGGGCTATTCGATTGATCAACCTGGATTATGGAGCGGCTGTGGGCATACGTCGCATTACGCTGTCAACGGTCGGTCATGTGCCGGGTATTGCAAAGCTGGCGCGAGAAAAACTCAAAATTGGATTGGCTGTGTCGCTCAATGCGACGACAGATGAACAGCGGTCAGAGATTATGCCGATTAATCGCAAGTGGCCTATTGCAGAACTCCTGTCCGCTGTGCAGGCCTATTACGATCAGGTCAGACGATGGGCGACATTTGAATATGTGTTGTTGCACGGGTTTAATGATACAGCCGAAGATGCATACAGGCTGATTGACCTCGTGCGGGATATTCCATGTAAAATTAATGTGATACCATGGAATCCCATTGATGATGCGCGCTATGAACGCCCTCCGCAGAAAGCAATTGATCGGTTTGTCGATATTTTATCTCAGGCAAAATTGACGGCGACTGTTCGCTATAGCAAGGGCGATGATATTGCGGCCGGGTGTGGACAGTTGTATTGGGAGATGGAGAAGGGTGTGAAGTAGGGGGCTGGAGGCTGATTGGACTGACCGATACGGGACGGCACAGGGGCCGTCCCCTACGATGATGTTGTGATTTGTAGGGGCGACCCCCTGTGGTCGCCCGCTGCCCGCTGATTCTACCTTTTTACTCTTGAAATATTTCCCTATCTGGTTTATGATTGGCATGACTGCGAAGCTACTTATTTTTCTCCTCCGTTTGATTGATTGGAGACGTTTTTTATGGAACAATTTGTTATCGAAGGTGGGCATGCTTTATCTGGAACTGTTGTTCCTGCTGGAAATAAAAATGCGGCGCAACCTCTTTTGGCGGCGACTTTGTTGACAGAAGAATCCGTGGTGCTGAAAAATGTGCCTGATATTGGCGATATTGCCGTTATTGTCGAAATTTTGCGCGATCTGGGAGCAGAGGTTCGTTACTCGGGTGATCACGAGCTAACTATTTGTACACGGGGTGTTCGCAAATCTGTGTTGCGGGCGGATTTGTGCCGAAAAGTGCGCGGCAGTTTTATGTTTGCCGGTCCGTTGTTGGGGCGATTTGGGAAGGCGACGATTCCGCGACCTGGGGGCGATCGCATCGGTCGGCGGCGGGTCGATACACACTTGATTGCACTGGAAGAACTCGGCGTGCGGTTTCATACCAATCACATTTACGATTTTAAGGCGCCCAGAGGGCTTGTGGGGGCGGACATTTTTTTGGATGAGCGCAGTGTAACTGGGACTGAAAATGCCGTGATGGCAGCGGTTCTTGCGCGGGGTACGACTATTTTGAGCAATGTGGCTTCAGAGCCTCATGTGCAGGAATTGTGTTTCATGCTGAACAGTATGGGTGCCCAAATTTCGGGTATTGGGACCAATGAACTGGTTATTGAAGGCGTGTCAAATCTCAGTGGAACGACGCATACAATTGGTCCAGATTATATGGAGGTCGGCAGTTTTATTGGGTTGGCCGGGGCGACCAATAGCGAGATTCGCATTGTCAATGCTGCGCCTAAAAATATGCGCAAGAGTTTGATGGTGTTTCGGCGTTTGGGGCTGGAAGTTGAGGTCGATGGCCAGGATATTGTGGTGCCGCCTTTTCAAAAGCTGGAAATTATGCCGGATGTGGGCGATGCGATTCCGCGCATTGACAATGATCCGTGGCCGGGTTTTCCGCCCGATTTGATGAGTATTGCGATTGTGTTGGCGACGCAGGCACGAGGTACGGTGCTGTTTTTTGAAAAGATGTTTGAGCAGCGCATGTACTGGTTGGACCGTCTCATCGATATGGGCGCGAAAATTGTGATTTGTGACCCGCATCGCGCGGTGGTGGTGGGGCCGTCAAAACTTTATGGCGAGCATTTGACGAGTCCAGATATCCGGGCGGGTATGGCGCTGATTATTGCGGCTTTGTGTGCCGAGGGTCAAAGCGTGATCAGAAATATCGAACAGATCGATCGCGGATACGAACAAATTGATACGCGCTTGCGCAGTTTGGGTGCGCATATTCAGCGCGTGACGGTGGAAGAGTAATAACAGGTAAGAGGTGATTTGATGTGACGAATGATCAGGATGCACGCACGGGCGCGCTGGAAGTTGTGCGTCGTTTGCAGGCGCGGGGTTTTCGCGCTTTGTGGGCCGGTGGATGCGTGCGCGACATGTTGATGGGGCAGGCGCCCCGCGATTACGATATTGCCACAAATGCCGATCTCCAACAGGTGATCGGCATTTTTCCGCATGCAAAGGTGGTTGGGGCACATTTTGGGGTGGTGATTGTGCGGTTGGATGATTATCATTATGAGGTGGCGCGTTTTCGCCGAGATTTGACGTATTCCGATGGTCGGCATCCCGATGGTGTGGTGTTTGTGGATGAAGAAGAGGACGCGATGAGGCGCGATTTTACCATTAATGGGATGTTTTACGATCCGGTGGCCGATGCCGTGTTCGACTATGTGGGCGGGCAGGCGGATTTAAAAAAGAAGGTGATTCGCACGATTGGTGATCCGCATGCTCGATTCAGTGAAGATCGATTGCGTATGCTGCGTGCGATTCGCTTTGCGTGTCGGTATCACTGGCCCATTGAGGAGAAGACGCGAGAGGCTCTTGGAGAACTGAGCGCGAGTATCGAGTTCACAAGTCTCGAGCGCATTCGCGATGAAGTTGTCAAAATTTTGACCGAGGGGTGCGCGCCTTTGGGGGTGCGCTTGCTGATTGATCTGGGGTTGATGGCGGTTTTTATGCCTGAAGTTGTTGCTATGGATGGCGTGCCCCAACCGCCTCAGTTTCATCCCGAAGGCGATGTGCTGACCCATACGCTGATTATGTTGGGTTTGATGCAGAATCCCTCTGTAGAATTGGCGATGGGTATTTTGTTGCACGATGTGGGTAAGCCTCCTACCTATCAGGTGCGAGATCGCATTCGGTTTCACAATCATACAAAAGTTGGGCGCGAGATGGCCGAGGAGATTTGCAGGAGGCTGCGTTTCTCGTCGGAACAGACAAAGCATATTGCGGCATTGGTGGCAGATCACCACAAATTTATGCATGTACAGGAGATGCGTTCGAGTACATTGAAGCGTTTTTTGCGTACGGATCGGTTTGAAGATCACCTGGAATTGCACCGGATCGATTGTTTGTCAAGCCATGGTGCGTTGGACAATTATGCGTTTTGTAAGGCTGCGCTCGAGACGCTGGAGCCAGAACAGATCAGACCTGTTCCGCTGATTAACGGTCGCGATTTGATTGCGATGGGGAAAAGACCAGGTCCCGCGTTTAAGGAGGTGTTGCGGGCTGTTGAAGATGCACAGTTAGAAGGGCGTGTGACGCGACGCGATGAGGCGCTGAGATTGGCAGCACAGATGTTTGAATCGCTTGGGTTGTAGTTTTGCAACTGTTTGTCTGCTGAGATGTATAAGAATCAATGGTATTGGAAAGGTTTTACTGATTTTTTTCAGGAGGTAGGAAATGAATAGAGGATTGTTTGCAGGTTTGATGTTGATGGCTATGGGGTGGACACCCGCCTGGGCGACAACTGTTAAGATGTTTGTCTTTGAAGAGATGTGCGAGACCGCACAGACTATTGTACATGTCAAATGTCTCGCGCGCGAGAATGCAGTTTTTTCTGATCGGAAAGGTATTTTTACCCAAACGCGGTTTAGAGTCATGGAGGTGGTCAAAGGGCGAGCGGATACAGAAATGGTGCTGACTTTGCCCGGTGGTGAATGGGATGGGCAACGCATGCGGGTGCCAGGTATGCCGCAGTTTGTGGTGGGGCAAGAGACCGTGCTGTTTCTTTCGAAGCGAGATGGTTTTGGATCGCCGTGGCCGATGGGATTGGGGCAGGGTTGTTATGCCGTACAGGTGGACGAAGGTGGAGATCGCCAGGTCAGACTCAGACATGTGCCCTTGCCTCCGGGTGTGCGTACCAAACCCGCGCAAGCGCAAACATCGCACATGGAATTGGGCGATTTTTTGACGGCGGTGCGGGAGGTTCTCAATTTGAATGAGCGGGAAGAACCATCTGAACAGTAAGGGGTAATATGAATCTGCATTTTGATATTCGAGACATTTTTCGGTGTGTGCGACTGGGTTGGTCTGGAAAAAAAATTTGGGTTGGGCTGTTGGGACTCATCGCGGCCTGGGCGGGCTATTCGGGTTTGTTGCTTATCGCACATGTTCGCGCTGGCAGTGCGGGGCTGTGGCAGCGCTACGGTTTATTTCCGGCCGCAAAGCTCGGTGAGTTTGATCTGTTTGGTACGGGGTTACACATTTTGGGTATGGTGTTTGCCCTTGCGGTGGTGTTTGTAACGACCAGTATGATGTGCAAGATCACTTTTCAGCAGCTTCGAGGTGATGATTTTTATTCGGTTGGCGATGCCTGGCGGTTTGCGAGATTGCGCTGGAAAGCCGTGCTGTTTGGTCCCGTTGCCGTGCTTGCTCTGTTTGCTCTTTTTGTGATTGGCGGTATTGCGATTGGGTGGGTTGCGGGCTTGATCCCCTCAGCGGGTGAGATCGTTTTCGCGCTGTGCTTTATTCCGATTTTTTTTGCGGCATTGTTGGCCGTGTTTGTCGGTCTGGTATTTGTTATTGCTGTGATTATGTCGCCAGCTATTGTGGGTACGGAGGGGGTTGATATTTTAGATGTTGTGATACAGTCGTTTTCACTGACGTGGTCACAGCCCTGGCGTTTGGTTTTGTATGCGGTGTGGATGGTTTTTGCAGTTTGGGTTGGTTTGATGCTGCTGGGTGCTCTAACTATGGCTGCGATTGGTCTGATTGCCCTGGCGTGTGGTTTGTTTATGGATGTTAAACTGGCCAATCTTTTTTATGTGGCATCGCACTATCTCTTGTTTGTTCCGGAGAAATGGGATGATTTGTTTGCGAGTTTGCCTGTGCCGGGGACACCGTCGGGAACAGAGGTTTGGAGCGGTGGTATCCTCGGGGTGATGCTCATTGTGATTACGGGGATTGTGGTTGCGTATGTCCAGGCGACATACGCGTCGGGGCTGAGTTTGATGTATGTGGTTTTAAGACATCGCAAAGATGATGAAAATTTGCTTGCTCGAGATGATGAGGTTGAGAGCGAGGAGGCTGACGATAACACTGATTCCGAAACGGCATAGGTCAAGTTTTTCCGTTGACTTGCTGCGCGAGGTGGCAAATCAGACGCGGCTGGCCGAAGGTGCCGAGGGCGTGCGTCGCATTCTGCGAACGGTTTTTATGTCTGAGCAGATTCCCATTCGCAATGTCGCTCAGGAGGTAGGCTTGCCCGTTCCCGTGGTTGCCGCTGTGCGGGGCGAATTGGAAAAGAGAGGTATTTTGACGCGAAAAGGTGGGGTTTCGCTCACGGGTAAGGGCTTGAGTGTTGTGCAATCGGAGTTGGGGCTTTCGTGCCGCAAACGCTTTGCGCGCCCAGGTGTGCCCCCCATTCCTGTGGTTTTGAAAGATGTGTGCAAACGCCTTGCAGATATTGCTGAGAGGCGGCCAAAGGTCGATGTCAGGCTGGATCAGTCCCATGCAACGCCTGAAACTGTTTTAAGGCGCGCGGTGTATTTGTACGAACACGATGCACTCGAGGGGCGAAATTTACTCGTTCTGGGAGACGATGATTTGACGTCTGTGGCGGTGGGATTGCTGGCACAGCATTTGGAGATTGCGCTCGGGCAGGTGGTGGTGCTGGAGTGCGATGGGCGGCTCGTTGATTTTTTAAGTGCGATTGGTGAACGCGAGGGATTTCCAATCACTGTGATCGCACGCGATTTGCGCGAAGATATTCCGGCTGACCTGTGCGGGCAAATGGATGTGTTTTTTACAGATCCACCCTATACGTTGCCCGGTTTGTCGCTTTTTGTTTCGCGGGGAGCTTCTGCGCTTGTGCCCGAGGTTGGTAAGCAGGGGTTTGTCAGTTTTGGCCGTCGTTCACCAGATGAGACAGCGCGGGCGATTGGCCTGTTGATCGAGATGGGCTTTGCGCCTGTGGAAATAATACCGGATTTTAATGAATATGTCGGTGCTCAGGTATTGGGTGGGGTCAGTCAGATGATGCGTCTTGTTTCTGCTGGGGAGCCACAGCCTCTTGTGACTGATAAATATTACGGGGCACTGTACACAGCTGATCTCAAAAGGCGGCGATAAGGTGATCGAGCATCCCATTGATCCCACACACGGCGAGTATTTGCGCGATGTGTTTTTGCGAGCAAATAAGCGGGCCTGGTGTTATTTTCCGCCCTTTCTCTGTGCTTTTAGTCTCGCGCCCAATCGGATTGTGTGTATGGATGAAATTGCGGGGAGTACGTGTCTGTTTGTACAGCGTCCAGAAGGCGTTGACTTGCTGGTGCCACCTGTTCCCTGTGATGCTGATACGCTGAAGAGGGTTGTCGATAGACTCGCATCTCATCAGGGTGGCCGTCTGCCGAGAATTTTGTGGTTAGATGCCTGTGATGCTAAATATGTAGATACCGAAGCGTTTGCACTTCGCGATAAAGACGCGGAATATGTTTACGATCCATCGCAAATTGTTGCGGCGAGAGGAAGATGTTTTAGGGATGTGCGCAAGCGGGTGCGGCGGTTTGAGCGCACCTGCGCGTTCCATTTTCGCGTTTTGACTGCGTGGGATGTGCCGGATTGTTTTGCGCTGTTGAAGCATTGGCGTCGTCGTCAGGGGCGTCGGCATCCCTTTTTGCTGGACTGGGGATATACGCGGGCAGCGCTCGATCAGTTTCATTTTTGGTCAGAAGATGTGTTGTGGGGGTGGTGTGTGGAGGTTGCGGGGCGGATTGAGGCTTTTGCCCTGAGCGGAAAGATGCAGTCCGATTTGGCGCATTTTTTTGTTGCGAAGACCAATCCCGATTTGCCCGATTTATCGTATTTTTTGCGGTGGCGGGTTTATGGCGCGCTGTCTGATTATCGCCGCGTAAATGACGCCGGAGATTTGGGTTTATCGGGTTTGCGTCAGTTCAAACAGAAATTTCGACCTGTGGATCGGTGGCGGGTTTTTTCAGCAGAACCGCTGTGAGGCGCATTATGAACAGGTTGCTAATTGTTGCGATTTTGGGTCTGTGGATTTGTGGATGCGAGACCACATCGCCCTCTTCTTATACTTATTACGAGATGGTGCATTCCCCAGAGCAAGTCTCGGTGGGAGATTCTCTGTTGATAGAGACCAGAGATGGCGCGACTTTTCAGGGGATTTTATTGCGGGTGGATGAAGAAGAGATTGTGGTGACGACGGAGAGACAGGGCAAGGTCCGGGTACTCTGGCGCGAGGTTCATAAGGTGAAACGCGTTATTAAGGCAAGGGCGCAGGAGTGAAGTGTGAAGTGTAAAAGGTAAGGGGCATCGTAGGGGCGAGGCATGTCTCGCCCTTTTTTTATAAAAGTAGGCGATCTACTTCGTTGGACCAGGTGTTGGCAACACAAAGGTCGTATTCTTTTTTTCCACCTGTGGCAAGGGGACCTGTGAGGTGGGTGTAGCGTCGGGTCGCTTTGAGGTTTTTGGGAATATAGTCGGTGTTCAAAAAGTGCAGGGCAAGGCCCGCGCGTTCTCTGTGTGTGGTGTTTGCAAGTGTGCGGTGTGCAATGCCAAAGTTGAAGAAGACTGTACCCCCGGCTGGCAATTCGATGGGGATGGCTCTTTCTTCGGGTACTGTGCAGTGTATGTGGTGGTCGCTGTTGGGGTCCCGGTCGTGAGCGTAGATTTCGCGGTGGCTGCCGGGTACGATGTGCAGTGTGCCGTTGGCGATGTTGGCATCGTGAAGGGCAACCCACATGCCAACGCCTTTGGCGGGGTCGCTGATTTTGAAATACGCGTTGTCCTGATGCCAGTCCGTGCCAATGCCCTGTTTGCCGGGTTTGAGAAAGATCTGGTCGAGGTAGAATACAAAGGGAGAGCCGATGAGTTGCTCGACAAGGGCAAGGACTTTGGGGTGAAAGTGCAGGGCGCGGTAAAACGCGCTTTTGGGCGTGATGGGACAGATTTGCAGGTTGATTTGCGTTTGTGAATGGGTCTGCCCATCTCCGTCGGTGGCGACATTGCGGAGGAGGCCCTCGCGTTTGAAGCGGTCGAGCTCAGCGCGCATGGCGCATATTTCGCGACGGGTGAACATGTCGGGGACTATGGCGTAACCCGAGTTGCGGAAGCGGTCGAGTTGTTTTTGTGTTAGGGACATTATTTTTCCTGATATTCTATAGAAAGATTTTATAGCTTATTTTGAGTGCTTTTCCGAGTTTTTTTGCTGTTTCCTTCCCAATAGGCCGTTTGCCATTTTCCATTTCCGAAATGTGTCGTTGCAGAATGCCCGTCAATCTGGACAATTCCCGCTGTGTCATCCCTTCCTTCCCCCTTGCACCAGATAGAGAAACGCCGGGCAACTGTTCGTCGGTATAAGGAAAATAGTCGCGCCATCTGGCTATTGTTACGGTCCTGGTCATTTTTGAATTTACTAAATAATAGTATCAAGTCAAGGGAGGGCTGTAATCCCTTATCTGAAGTACTGCGTAACAGCGGTTGATATTTTTTTGTACTGCAAAATTATGCAATTATCTTTATTGATGTTATTAGGGGCAGTATACCCGGGGAGAATCATCTCTTATCTGCTCTGATTCCTACATCTTCAAAGAGTTAGCTCGTTTGGTTAAAACTGGCACGGTTTTTAAACCCTTGATCTGAAAACAAACGTTTTCTAAATTGCAGGATGTCCATTTATCCACATCATCTAACACGTTACACCTTTATGGAGGGAAACGGCCATGTGGGGTTATTTGATTAAAGGGTTTCGGTTTATTGTCGTGCTTGGGTTGCTGGCGTTAGCGGGTCAGGTGTTTACCAGTCCCAACGCCAGCGTCGTTCCGTTGTCGTCGTGTCCCGGTGATTTCGATGGCAACTGGCTTGTGAATATTGCTGACTTTCTGGCTTTTATGGAGGCGTTCGGCTCGCGGTCTGGGGAGGCCAAATACAACGCGGTTATGGATATGGACGGTAGCGGTGCCATCGATATATCGGATTTCTTGGTCTTTGCCGGGGTATTCGGGACCACCTGCCAGGACCCTCCTGACGGTTCGGTCAGCGGGGACCGGAAGGTGCTCGTAGCGTTGTACAATGCGACGGATGGGCAGAACTGGGTCAATAACGAGAACTGGCTGACAGAGGCACCACTGGAGGACTGGTATGGCGTGGCCACAGACGAGTCGGGGCGCGTGACCAGCTTGGCGCTCTACCGCAACGCTCTGAGTGGCGTGATCCCGCCTGAACTGGGCAACCTTGCCAACCTGCAACAGCTTCGGCTGGTGGAAAACGAACTCACGGGTCTGATCCCTCCGAAACTGGGCGACCTTGCCGAGTTGCGGGGGTTAAACCTGAGCTACAACCTGCTTACGGGTCCGATCCCACCTGAACTGGGCAACCTTACAGAGTTGATGCGCTTGGACCTAACGGATAATCCCCTTTCGGGCTCGATTCCCCCTGAACTGGGCAATCTCTTAAAGCTTTCCCACTTGGCGATTGGGTTCAGCAGACTCTTCCAGCACAGTGAGATAACGGGTCCGATCCCACCTGAACTGGGCAAACTGACAAATCTGAGATATCTGTTCCTGCGCTTAAACCAATTGACGGGTCTGATCCCTTCGGAACTGGGCGACCTTGCCGGGTTGCGGGGGTTGAACCTGGGTTACAATCAACTGACGGGTCTGATCCCTTCGGAACTGGGCGACCTTGCCGGGTTGCGGGGGTTGAACCTGGGTTACAATCAACTGACGGGTCCGATCCCCCCTGAACTGGGCGACCTTACCGGGTTGGAATGGCTGATGCTGCAGGAAAACGAACTCACCGGTCCGATCCCCCCTGAACTGGGCGATCTTGCCAAGTTGCAGAGGTTGCGCCTGGATTGGAACTTCCTGACGGGTCCGATCCCACCCGGACTCGCCAACCTTGGAGACCTGACCGCCATACACCTACAGCACAACCAGTTGGACGGGCCGATCCCGCCGAGACTGGCTGATCTCACCAACCTCCGGAGGTTGCACCTCGGGAACAATCAACTGACAGGTCCGATCCCCCCTGAACTGGGCGACCTTACCGGGTTGGAATGGCTGACCCTTGGCGGCAACCGCTTGAGCGGTCCGATTCCGCCCGAACTCGGCAACCTCGTCAACCTGACGTGGTTCGACTTTGCTGACAATCCGCTCACAGGTTCCCTTCCCCGGAGCTTTATTGCCCTCAGGAAGTTGGAGTTTATGGACTGCAGAACCGGTCCGGGGGTATGCGCGCCGGCTACGGACGAGTTCAGGGCATGGGTGCGCGAGATGGATGCACGCGGAAACGCTCCCTTGGTTATTCCGTTCTGCGACGCCATCGACAAGCGGGCGCTGGAAGCCCTGTACGAGGTCGCGAACGGCTCCAGCTGGACACGCTCCGACGGGTGGCTCGAGGACGAGGATCTGAGCCGGTGGCACGGGATTCGGACCGATGCGATCGGGCGCGTCTCGAGTGTTGATCTGAGCGGCAACGGACTGTCGGGGCACTTGCCGGAGGCTCTGAGGCTGCTCGCCAGCATGACGGAACTGCGGATCGGGGACAACGCGCTGACCGGACGGCTGCCTCTGTCCCTCGCGGCTCTGCCTCTGGAGGAGTTCGACTACGCGGGCACGTCACTGTGCCTGGCGGACGACGCCGACTTCCGAACATGGCTGAACGGCATCGCGCGCCGCAAAGGTACGGAGGTGCTATGTCCTCCTCTCTCGGAACGTGAGATTCTCGAATCGCTGTATAGGAACATGGTCGGTCAGAACTGGAACGAAAGCGCGGGTTGGCTGACCGATGCCCCGTTGGCGCAGTGGCATGGTGTCGAGACCGATGCCGGGGGTCGAGTCGTCGCGCTTCGGCTTCCCAGGAATGGCTTGGGCGGGTTGATTCCGGCGGAAATCGGTGAACTGTCAGCACTGACCCATCTGGACCTGGGCGGCAACCGGCTGGAGGGGTCAATTCCCGGAGAGATCGGTGAGCTGTCAGCACTGACCCATCTGGGCCTGGGCGGCAACCGGCTGGAGGGGTCAATTCCCGGAGAGATCGGCGAACTTTCCAAGCTGCGCGTGCTGGACCTCCACTACAACGCGCTCACGGGGTCGATTCCGGCGGAAATCGGTGAGCTGTCAGCGCTGACCCATCTGCACTTGCAGAGAAACCGGCTTTCGGATGCGATCCCCAGGGAGATCGGCCGTTTGTCCGAGTTGCGGGTGCTGGAACTGGGCTCGAACAACCTCTTTGGCTCCATCCCGCGCGAGGTCGGCGACCTGGGCCGTTTGACGCATCTCGGGCTGCAATGGAATCATCTCAGTGGCGAGATTCCGGAATGGATCGGTCGGATGGCGAACCTTACGTGGCTCAATCTCGACGCCAATCAGCTGACGGGCCGGATTCCCGAAGGACTCGGCAGGCTCCGGGCGCTCTGGTTCCTCTCCCTCTCCGACAATAAGTTGGCGGGACCGATCCCTTCAGAACTTGGTCGCCTGGCGAACCTTACGACGCTTATGCTATCGGGCAACGATCTTTCGGGATCCGTCCCGCCCGAGCTGGGGAGGCTACCCCTGCGCACGCTGGACTTGGGCGACAACGGGTTCACGGGACCCTTGCCCGGCGAGTTGGGGCACACGACGACCTTGGGGAATCTCGACCTGGGGTCCAACGCGCTGGCGGGTCCTCTTCCACCGGAATTCGGCAACCTCACGGCGCTAAAGTCATTGATACTGGCGGACAATCCCGACCTTGCAGGGCCGTTGCCCTCCGGCATCGCGGGGCTCGGACGGCTCGAACGCTTGATGGCGGGAGGCACCGGGCTGTGCCGCCCAGCGGACGCCAGCTTCGATGCCTGGTTTCGCGCCATTCCCGACCGCCGCCTGGTGCGCTGCGCCGGCGGGGCGACTGTATACCTGACCCAGACCGTACAGTCGTGGGATGATCCCGTGCCGCTGCTGGCTGGAGAGTCGGCGCTGCTTCGCGTGTTTGTGACAGCGGCGCAGGCGGACGCCGCCACAATGCCCTCCGTCCGCGCCACCTTCTACGTGGACGGCGCCGAACAGCACGTCGTCCACATCCCGGCGAGCGCGCAGAGTATTCCCACGGAGATCACGGAGGGCGACCTTGCGCTGTCGGTCAATGAGGAGATTCCGGACTGGGTCATCGTGCCGGGCCTCGAGATGGTGATTGAGGTTGACCCGGAGGGCACGCTCGACGCGGCTCTCGGCGTCACGAAGCGGATTCCCGAATCGGGGCGCATGGCCATCGATGTGCGACCCGTGCCCCCCTTTCGCCTCACGCTGATCCCAGTTCTCTGGGACAGCGAGCCGGACTTGTCGCTTGTGGAGTCCGTGGCGGCGATGGCGGCGGATCCGGATGGCCACGAGTTGCTCCGCGACACCCGTACGCTATTGCCCGTGGTGGAATTCGCCGTCACGGCGCACACATCTCTGATGACATCGTCACGGTCTGCCGTAGTGGTGCGGGCCCAAGTAAGGGCGACCCGCCTCATGGAGGGCGGTTCGGGATACTGGATGGGATTGTTCGCTAAACCGGGCGGCAGGAGTCTCGGTACGACAATCGGACTCGGCGATATTGGGGGGCATGTAAGCGTCTCGGTGCCTCGTTCCGGTGTAATGGCTCATGAACTGGGGCACAACCTCCGGTTGAGCCACGCCCCGTGCGGTGGCGCGCGAACCCCCGATCCCTGGTTCCCGGATCCAGGCGGGAGGATTGGAGCCTGGGGGTACGACTTCGAACAGAACGAATTGGTCACGCGGTCTGCGTTCGACTTAATGTCCTATTGCAAGCGTGACGCCTACTGGGTCAGCGACTACTTCTTCAACAAGGCACTCAATCACCGGCTCGCTCAGGCTGGTGCCGAACTAGCGGCGGGGCCGACTCGCACCCTCCTGTTGTGGGGCGGACGAGACAAGGACGGCGTCCCATCCCTGGATCCAGCCTTCGTGGTTGATGCCGTACCCGCTCTTCCTCCCGCGGGCACCGAATACGCCATTGTGGGCGCGGACTCGGACGGCGTTCCCCTGTTCTCATACTCCTTCGATATGCCCGAAATCGGAGACGCCGAGGGCGAAGAGACGAGCTTCGTGTTTGCCCTGCCTGTGCAGGCCGGGTGGGCCGACGATTTGGTGAGCATCACGCTTTCAGGACTCGGTGGGTCAGCCACTCTGGACGAGAGCACGGACCGTCCTATGGCTATCCTGCGCGATCAGCGAACGGGTCAGGTACGTGGATTTTTGTCGGACCTTCCTTCAGGGGAAGCGGCTCAGGCGGCTGCGAAAAGTGCGGTTGCGGTGAAACCGGGAGTGGAAGTGCTCTTCAGCCGGGGTATCCCGGATCTACGGTAAAGGTTGGGCAGCATAGGTCGGCGATGGCCCCGAAGTAGTGGGTCAAGGCTTTGATGACGGCTTTCATGTAGTCTGGGGTTGTGGAATGGATGGCAGGTGGTTATATTTCTCGCAAGCGAATGGTTGCATTCTCCTAAAATGTGAGTTCACCCGCGAAATGACAGCTCGCCCGATGCCCCGGTTCAATTTCTATGAGCCGGGGTTCTTCTGTTTTGCACTTGTCCTGTGCATAAGGACAGCGCACGTGAAATTTGCATCCGGGTGGGGCGTCGGCGGGGTCTGGTACGTCGCCTTCGAGGGGGATGCGCTCGCGCTTATCGTCGGGGTCGGCGATGGGAACGGCGGATAGGAGTGCCGCGGTGTAGGGGTGAAGAGGATTTTGATAGAGGCGTTCGGATGTGGTGATTTCAATGATTTGACCGAGATACATTACGGCAACGCGGTCGGAGATGTGTTCGACGACGCTGAGGTCGTGGGCGATGAACAGGTAGGTGAGGTCGAAGGTTTCCTGGAGGTCTTCGAGAAGGTTGATGACCTGAGCCTGTACGGATACATCGAGGGCGGAGACGGGTTCGTCGGCAATGACGAGTTTGGGGTTGAGCGCGAGGGCGCGGGCAATGCCGATGCGCTGGCGCTGTCCCCCTGAGAAGGCATGGGGATATCGCCGCAGGTGATCGGGGCGCAAGCCCACGCGGATGAGCAGTTGCTCGACGCGGTTTTCGAGTTCAGTTCCCGATGCGATCTGGTTGATGATGAGGGGTTCGGCCACGATGTCGAAGACGGTCATGCGCGGGTTGAGCGACGAGAAGGGATCCTGGAATATGTATTGCAGTTCTCTCCGCAGGTCACGCATGTGTTCTTTGCCGAGGCTGCGCAGGTTGAGTTGCTGGCCGTTGTGATGGAAGGTGATTTCGCCATCGGTGGGTTCTATCAGGCGAATGATGGATCGCCCTGTTGTGGTCTTACCGCAACCCGATTCGCCGACCAGGCCGAGGGTTTCGCCCCGGTGCAGGGTGAGGTCTAAGCCATCCACTGCTTTGACATAACCGACGACTTTTCGCCATAAGCCTTTTTTGATGGGAAAGTGGGTTTTGAGTCCGGTAACTTCGAGAAGGGGCTGATTGTTTTTCTCTGGCATGATGTCCGGTTCCGTTTGCGAAGCGGTCAGTTTTCCAGCCAGCAACTGACGCGATGACCCGATTCGATTTCGAGGAGTTGAGGTTCTTCGCGGCACTTATCCATTGCATGTGGGCACCGCGGGGCAAAGGCGCAGCCTTGGGGGATTTCAAAAGGATCGGGGATTGTGCCTTCGATGGGTACCAGGCGGCGTTTTTGGCCCACTTGTGGGATGGAGTTTAGCAGGCCTCTGGTGTAGGGATGGCGCGGATTTTTGAAGACGGTGCGCGTGTCGGAATATTCGACGATTTTACCCAGGTACATCACTGCGACATAATCGGCCATGCTGGCGACGACGCCGAGGTCGTGGGTGATGAGCATGATCGCCATGCCGATGTCGGATTGGAGATGGCGCATCAGGTCCAGGATTTGGGCCTGCACCGTGACATCGAGGGCTGTCGTGGGTTCATCGGCGATGAGTAAGCTGGGATTGCACGAGAGGGCCATTGCGATCATGGCGCGCTGGCGCATGCCGCCTGAGAGTTCATGGGGATACGCATCGACCTGGCGGTCGGGACGAGGCAGGCGCACTTTGTTGAGGGCATCAATGGCGCGTTCACGGGCTTCTTTTTTGTCTGCGTTCTGATGCAGCATGATCGCCTCGGCAATTTGATTGCCCACGGTGTGTACAGGGCTGAGAGAGGTCATAGGCTCCTGAAAGATCATGGCGATGTCATTTCCGCGGATGTCGCGCATCTGCGTGCCTTTGGGGTTGAGTTGTGTCAGGTCAATGGGATCGCTTTCGGGATCTTTGTGAAAGAGGATCTGCCCGTGTTCGATTTTGCCCGGGGGACTCGGAATGAGGCGCATGGTTGAAAAGGCGGTGATGCTTTTTCCACAGCCGGATTCGCCAACCACGCCGAGAGTTTTTTCGGGCGCTATGGATAGGGATACGCCATCGACCGCACGCACGACGCCATCGTCGGTATGGAAATAGGTTTTGAGGTCGCGTATGTCTAAGAGTGGCATAGGAAGTGTGAAGTGTGAAGGGTGAAAAAGGTGGTGAGACGTGAATTTGTAGGGGCGACCCTTGTGGTCGCCCGTTTTTAATATACAAGACGCTTACCTGCTCGAATAAGGATCGGCTGCATCGCGCAGACCATCGCCGAGGAAATTGAAGGCGAGGACGGCGATGATGATGCAGACACCCGGAATGAGAAGCCACGGGTAGAGACTGAGCGAGTGAATGTTCATGGCGTCGGATAAGAGCAATCCCCAGGATGTCATGGGCGGTTTGATACCCAGGCCGAGAAAACTCAATGTGCTTTCGCCGAGGATGAATCCGGGAATGGCGAGGGTTGCGATGACGATGATGTGGCTGAACATGGACGGGAGCAGGTGCCGAAAAATGATGCGCCGATCTTTGGCGCCGGCCACGCGGGCGGCCAGTACAAAGTCGGCTTCGCGTATGGACAGGGTTTTGCCGCGTATTTCACGGGCGAGTCCGCCCCATCCCACGAGCGCGAGTACGGTGACAATGCCCATAAAGACCAGGTGCGAGGGCCATTCGGGGGGCAATATTGCGCTGAGGGCCATGAGAATGGGGATAGATGGAAATGCAAAGATGAGTTCGATGATGCGCTGGATGATATTATCGATATTGCCACCGTAATAGCCAGAGATCACACCGAGTGTAGAGCCGAGGGTGAGGCTGATGAATACGGCGAGGAGGCCAATGGTGAGGGAGATGCGGCCCCCTGCGATGATGCGCGAGAGCATGTCGCGTCCAAAACGGTCGGTGCCAAGGAGGAACATAGGATTGTCTTTGCCGGTGCCAAACAGGTGAATGTCGGTGGTAAAGAGGCCGTAGAATGTGTATTCAGCACCTCGCGCAAAGGGGTACACGGGATAGCGCACAGAGGCGTCTTCGGTATAGGTTTTGATACCGGTTTGCAGGTCAAAAGATTTTTTGATGCCATAGACAAAGGGCCAGTGGATGCCGTCTTGGGAGAATATGTGGATGCGCTGGGCGGGCAGGTGTACGTAGTTATAGTAGCGATGCGCCGGGTCGTGTGGGGCAAGAAATTCTCCCAGAAAGACGCAGATGTAGAGAAAGATGACCACGCACCCACCAATGACGCCGGCGCGGTGTTTTTTGAAACGCCGCCAGATGAGCTGGCGCTGTGAATAGGTGGCGGTGGTTGTGTTTTCTTCAACGAGGGCTTCCACGCGCTCGTCGGGAGGTGTTTCGACGAAACTACTCATAGCGGATCCTCGGGTCGAGCCATGCCAGGAGAATATCGGCTAATAAATTGCCAATGAGCAAGAAAGTGGCGGCCAGGAGCAGAAATGCACCTGCCAGATACATGTCTTGAGATGTGAGTGCGGTGAGAAAAATGGGGCCGGCTGTTGGCAGGCCGAGTACGATGCCGGTGACAACGGCGCCAGAGAGCAGGTTGGGCAGTTCGAGGCCCAGGCGGCTGACGAGGGGGTTGATGGCGATGCGCACGCCGTATTTGACGATGACTTTGCCTTCTTTGAGGCCCTTGGCGCGGCCGGTTTGAATGTGCTGTTGACCGAGTATGTCGAGCAGGTTGCCGCGCATAATGCGGATGATGCCCGCTGTGCTGCCCGTGCCGATGACGATGATGGGTACCCAGATATGTTTGAGGAGATCGACAAATTTTGCCCACGACCAGGCAGCGCCTATGTATTCGGGGGAGAGGAGTCCGCCCACGGATTCGGCTTCGAAGACGGCGACCTGAATGAACATGATGACCAGAGCCAGCAAAAAGTTCGGCGTGGCCAGGCCGATGAATCCGAGAAAGGTAAAGCCGTAATCGCCTATCGAATACTGTCGGGTGGCAGAGTAGATGCCAATGGGTATGGCGACGATCCAGGTGAAGATCAATGTGGAGAGTGTGAGGGTAAGTGTGAGTCCCAGTCGTTCGGCCAGGAGTTCCATCACGTCCATTTCGTAGGTGAAGGATTGCCCGAAGTCGCCTTTGCTGACGATTTTCCAGATCCAGTGGATGTATTGCACATAGATCGGGTCGTTGAGGCCATAGCGTTCGCGCAGGGCGTCGATTTGCGCCATCGCGCTTTCGGATCCGAGTTCGCCCTGTTCGGCCAATTCGGCGAGGCGAGAGGTGAGCATATCGCCCGGCGGTGCTTGAATGACCACAAAGCTGACCATTGAGATCAGGATCAGCGTGGGGATCATGTGCAATAGACGGCGGATGATGTAGTTGGTCATATCGCTATTTTATAAATATCTGTTCGTGAAATACGGGGCGGCCCCAACCGCGATGTACGTCGGCGGCGCTGCCCTGCATGGGGACATTGCCGAGTCGCGTGCTGGCGCCCCATATAGAGTACGCGGATCCGACGACGATAACGGGTACGTTGTCAGTGTGAAGGTCGCGCACTTGTGTCATGTGTTCATGAACGGCTATGGGATCTACGGTTGTCAATACTTTTTTAATGCGCGTTGTGGCTTCGTGCAACCACGCGGGACCTTCTTTGGAGGCGTTGCGGTGCCAGAAGGGGACGGTGGGTGCCATGATTGCCCAGTCATTGAGGCGGCCCAGGGGATCGGCGGGTCCTTCGAGCCCCCAGTGGTGAATGTCAAATTCGCCATTGAGGCGGCGGGGCCATACAATGTCGCGCAGGGAAATGTTCAGGTTGGCTTTGATGCCTATGTCGCGCCAGTGTTCGGAGACGAGTTCGGAAACATCGACACCGACGCCGGGGACGACGTCGATGTTGAGTTCAAAACGCGATCCGTCTTTGAGTTCGCGCCAACCATCGCCGTCTGTGTCGCGGTATCCGGCTTTGTCGAGGAGGTCGTGGGCTTTGTCGAGGTCGAATTTGGCGTATTTGCGATAGGCGGCTTCTGAATAGTGCGGGTTAGAAGGCGCGAAGGAGTAGCCCGCGGGATCGAGGAGGCCGTGATAGACGATCTGGTTGATTTCTTCGCGGTTGATCGCATAAGACAGGGCTATGCGTACGTCGCGGTTGCGAAAGGCTTCTCGCAGGGCGGGTTTTGGGGTGTCCCAATTGAGGTAATAGGCGGGACCGCGGTCTGGACCGGTGATCCGCAATTTGAATTTGCCCTTTTTTTCTTCGGTGCGCAGTGTGGGAAACATGTTGATGCGAGAGTAACGGCCAAACAGGTCGAGTTCGCCGTTGACAAATTTGAGCAGGATAACCTGGGGGTCCTGGATGACGGTAAATTCGATGCGGTCCGCGTATGGCAGTTGATTGCCGGCTGTGTCGATTTTCCAGTAATAGGGATTGCGCGCATAGACGATGCGTTGACCGCGAATCCATTCGACGGGGACCCATGCGGATAAGCGCGGCATGCCGGGTTTCATGATGACCATGGCATTGGTCGCTTGTTCTCGAAATTCTTCATAGGTCGCTTCGGGATTGTAGCGGGGGTGCAGGTGTGATAGATGATGTTTGGGCTGTGCTATGACGTCTAAACACAGGGCGTGTAATACGCGGCCGAGGGGTTTGGACGATGAGACTTCAAGGGTGTGGTCGTCGATTTTTTTGAGGTCAATGGGTTTGCCATTGACGACCCACACAGAGGGAGGCACGGGCTGGTTGTGGGGGCGGGCATTGTCGTCAAAGGTCATGTCGTAGTACCAGAACAATATGTCGTCAACTGTAAATGGTACGCCGTCTGACCATTTGATGCCTTTGCGGATTTTGAAGATTGCGGTTCGACCTTCGTCGCGAAATTCAAAACTTTCCGCGAGGTTGTGTACGATGCTGTCGGGCAAGGGACGCGAAAATCCCATGAGGTTTTCGCTCAGTGTTTTGTTGGTTCCCGCTGTTTGGATGATGTCGCCTGTGAGTGCGCGTCGCAAGACGCCACCGTATTGTCCGATGGTGTCCATGGGGACGACGATGAGTGGATTTTCGGGCAGGCGTTCAGATACGGGGGGAAGGTCCCCTTTTTTAACTTTTTCAGCGAGGATGGGGGCTTCACCAAAGGTGCGGTTGATCAGGATTTCTGGATCGATTTGTCTGGGTGCGCGCGTTTCGTGGATCGCCGCGTTGGATTGTGCTGCTTCACCCGTTTTTGCACGGTGCCCTGGGTCGGGTGCGAGACAACCACAGAGGAGTAAGGGAATGAGAAAATAGATTCGTTTCATTATTCAGACGGTACTTAAAAATCACTTTGTGGGCAAGAGGTAAATTTTTCGAGGCGAATACCGGCCTGGATTAAGCGATTGTGGTTCCGGATTTTTACAATTTTTAGCTAATTTTTAGCTAAAAATTTGTGAAAGAGGTGGTCTGGCGGAATACGCTGCGCGACATGGGAGCAATCTGGGCGTTCTCGTCAATCTCGATATGCCGGGGAAACTCACGACATCTTCAGGGCTAAACGCGATCCACATACCGGTTTATCTGATTGGTCGGCTTGGTGAAATAGTAGAAGGTGATAGGGGGAGTTCTTAATTCCTTTCTTTCGAATGATGCAGATACAGCGCATATCGGGTTTGCGTTCCTCGATATGTTGAGTTATACTTCTGATGATGTGATTGAATAGCATCCTGAATTTTAAGGAGGTACGAGATGGCTGATACACTGATAGCCGAGGTGGGTATAGAAAGGCGAGAGAAAACAGCCGTGATTGATTGCGATGTTCACGTCACTATGAAATCGGGAGATATGTGGTTTCAATATCTGGCGGAGGAATGGCACGATTATCACCGGACCATTGGTGGTCGTGGACGCATCGGGTCGGCGTATCCCCGCGCTGTGCCAAATGCCGCGCGCCACGATGCATGGCCGCCTTCGGGACCGCCGGGATCCGATCTGGATTTTTTGCGCGCGCAATTGCTGGATGAGTGGGATATGGATTACGGCATTTTGACGCCTTTGATCGGCGTGGGTGGGCAACAAAATTTGCGTTATGCTGCGGCGATGGGGCAGGCTGTGAACGATTGGCAAGCCGATGCGTGGCTCGGGCGCGAACCCCGGTTGCGCGGGTCTGTTATTGCGCCTTATGAAGATGGGGAGTTGGCCGCGGCAGAGATTGACCGCATGGGCGATCATCCGGGATTTGTGCAGGTGCTTCTCGTCGTGCGGACAATGGAACCTCTGGGCAGTCGCAAGTACTGGAAGGTGTATGAGGCTGCGGTGAGAAACGGGTTTCCGATTGCGATTCATTTTGGCGGTACAGGCGCGGGTCCGATTACGGGCGCGGGCAAGCCGTCGCATTATATTGAGGATCACGGTGGCATGCCCACGGCATTTCAGGCACAGGTGACGAGTCTGGTGTATGAAGGCGTGTTTGAGGCGTTTCCGGATTTGAAGGTGGTTTTGATTGAGGGGGGATTTGCGTGGATGCCCGCATTGATGTGGCGGCTGGATAGTTGTTATGAGAAGCTGAAGGTGGAGTTGCCGCATTTGAAGCGATTGCCGTCGGAGTATGTCCGCGATCATTTCTGGATCAGTACGCAGCCTATGGAAGAACCGCCACAACGCGAGTATTTTTTCCAGATGATGGATCATATGGATATGAATGATAAGTTGATGTTTGCCACGGATTATCCCCACTGGGATTTTGACGCGCCGGATGTGGCGTTGCCTTCGGGTATGGATAAGGATGTGCGTCGCAATATTCTGGCGGAGAATGCGCGGGCGTTGTATCGGTTGGCGTGAGTACGAGTTATGGCGAAACATATTATCGGAACTGTTGATGAGATCCCTCCAGGGGAGCGAAAGTTGGTGACGATTGAGGGGCGGGAGATCGGGGTGTTTAATGTTCACGGCGAGTTTTATGCCCTGAGGAATCGATGCCCGCATCAGGGGGGCGCGCTGTGCAAGGGACGGGTGTCGGGTTTTGTGACGGCAAGAGTGCCGGGAGAATACGAGTACACGCGCAAGGGGGAAATTTTGCGGTGTCCATGGCACGGATGGGAATACGATATTAAGACGGGGCAGTCGTGGGTCGATCCTTCCAGTGTGCGCGTGCGCAGCTATGAGGTAGAAGTTGCACAGGGCGCAGAGATAGAGGGCGAGGGAGATATGGCGGGGTTGGTGAAGGGGCCCTATGTGGCAGAGACGTATGAGGTGACGGTGGAGGAGACGTATCTCGTTGTGGAAATATGAGAGGAATATTCCCGATGCGCGTGGGTATTATTTCGCTGTTGCACGAGTCGAATACGTTTATCAGCACGCCAACGACTATGGATTCGTTTCGACGGGACGGGATTTTTACGGGTCGGGCGATGTATGATCACTATTCGGGTGGACACCACGAAGTCAGTGGATTTTTAGAAGGTTTGGAGTCGGCAGGCATTGATGCACTGCCGATTTTTCATGCGGGTACAACGCCGTCTGGCCGCATTACCAGAGAGACGTGTGAAGAATTGATGCGGTTGATGTTTGATGAGGTGGAGGCTGTGGGTGATGTGGATGGGTATCTCGTAGCACCTCACGGGGCAAATTCAGGTGAGGGCGATGAGTACCGCGATATGGATGGGCACTGGTTGTCGCGTTTGCGCGAGACAGTTGGGCCTGAGAAGCCGATTATTTGCACGATTGATCCGCATGCCAATTTGTCGCCGCGCATGGTTGCGGCGTGCGATGCGACGATTGCCTATCGCTCGAATCCCCATCTCGATCAGAAACAGCGCGGGCTGGAAGCTGCGTCGTTGATGGTGCGGACCTTGAAAGAGGAGGTGGAGCCTGTGCAAGCGGGGGCTTTTCCGCCTATTGGGATTAATATTGAGCGTCAATCGACTTTTGCGCCGCCGTGTTTGCCGATGTATGAGTTAGCAGATGAGATGTTGAAAGAGACAGGTGTTTTGTCGAATAGTATTGTGCTGGGTTTTCCGTATGCCGATGTGGAGGAGATGGGGTCGGCATTTGTGGTGGTGACAGATGGTGATATGGAGCGGGCACAGGTGCTGACGAATCGGTTGGCGGATTATTTGTTTGCTCACCGCGCGGAATTTGTGGGCGAGTATATTGCTGTTCCCGATGCTGTCGATATGGCGGTGAGACAAGAGGGTCCCGTTTGTTTGCTCGATATGGGGGATAATGTAGGCGGGGGATCTGCTGGCGATGGTACGGAGATTTTGCACGAGTTGCACAGGCGGGGGAATACGACGGGCTTTGTGTGTATTTTTGATCCCGAATCACAGGCGCGAGCGCGAGACGCGGGGGTTGGAAATCGCGTGGTGCTGGATATTGGAGGTAAGACGGATGATTTACACGGTGCGCCTCTGAACGCAGAGGTGCGGGTGCGCAGTTTGCACGCGGGAAAGTACAGAGAGCCTGAGGTGCGACACGGCGGGCGAACAGCTTTTGATATGGGTCCCACGGCGATTGTGGAGACGGATACGGGTATTACAATTAGTTTGACTTCTCGGCGCGCGGTGCCCGTGAGTCTGGGGTTGATGACGAGTTGCGATCTGGATCCCGCCGCGTTTCAAGTGGTTGTGGCCAAGGGTGTTCATGCACCTGTTGCGGCATATCAGCCGGTGTGTACGGCTTTGATTCGGGTGGATACACCGGGCGCAACAGCGGCGGATATGCGAGGTTTTGAATACGAGTTTCGCCGCGAGCCGATGTTTCCTTTTGAGGAGATTGGGGTGTGATTTTTGAAAATTTTATTGACGAATGACGATAGTTTGGATTCTCCTCTGTTTTTGTTTGCAGTGGATTATTTTCAGGTGATGGGAGATGTGAAAGCCGTGGTGCCCGCCGAGGAGCAGAGTTGGAAAGGCAAGGCGATGACGCGGTTTGGCATGCGTCGCGTAGAAAAATTGGATGGGTTTGCGTGTGAGACGTATGCGTTTTCGGGGACGCCAGCGGATTGCGCGAATTTTGGCATTTATCATTTGTTTGATGGCGGCAGGCCTGATCTGGTGATTTCAGGTGTTAATATGGGCAGCAATTCGGGATTGAGTTTCACGCTTTCTTCGGGGACAGTTGGGGCTGCTCTGGAAGCTAATATCGCGGGGTTGCCGGGTGTGGCATTGTCACAGGTTTTACCCAGGCAGGTGTTTCGGCAGTGGGTTGAGGATCGCGCGATGCAACCCGATGTGCGAGAATTGTTGTTCGAAAGATGCCGTGCGATGTTGGATCAGGTATTTGCATTTTTGAACGGTCAGGCAGATTTTCTGTCTGATCCCGTGACGTGGAATGTGAATATGCCGGCTGAACTATCAGACGACTGGCGCGTTATACAAACGGTGCTCGGGCATACGTTTTACACTTCGTGTTTTGTGGCGTCGGAAGAGGGATATTATCACAATATCGATCAGCCAGAGGTAGAAGAGCGCGCAGGCACAGATGGTATGGTTTTGCGCGAAGGTCATGTGAGTGTTACGCGGTTGGATATCCGTACGTTAGGGCAATAACACAGGAGATTTAAATGGGCAATTTTGAAGGCGTAGTTCCCGCTATTGCAACGCCTATGGAGCAAGACGGACGGTTTAACGAAGAGGTGTTTCGCAGAATTGTAGAGTTTAATATCGAAGCTGGTGTACACGGTTTTTGGGTCGCGGGAGGCACTGGGAGAGTGTGTTGTTGGACGATGATGAAAATATGCAGGTTGCATCGGCGATTGTGGATCAATCGAATGGGCGTGCAAAAGTTATTATGCATGTGGGTGCGCCAACGACGGATCGCGCAGCGCGGTTGGCAGAGCACGCTGCCCGTGTGGGGGCAGATGCGCTGTGTTGTGTGCCGCCGTTTTTTTATCGGCGCGATGACGATGATATTGCCGAGCATTATCGGGTTGTGGCAGGTGCTGCTGATTTGCCGTTATTTGTGTACAATTTGCCGGGGGCAACAGGCGTGGAAATTACGCCTGGGATGATGAAAAAAATCCAGGATCGCGTGCCGCAACTGAAGGGGTTGAAGCACTCGGCATCGACGTTTGCAAATGTGCGGACGTTTGCCGGGATGGGGTTGTCGTGTTTTATTGGCAATCACCGGCTGATGTTGCCAGCGATGACTATTGGCGCGTGTGGGTGTGTAGATGGGCCGCTGAATGTGTTTCCCGAATTGTGGGTGGCGATCTGGAATGCGTATCGGGCAGGGGATTTGAAGGCGGCAGAAGTAGCACAGGATAAAGCGTCGCGTGCTTATGAGATGCTGAGCGCAGGCGGTGGCTTTCATTCGGTGATCAAGGTGGCGTTGAGTGCGCGATTGGGAGTTGATTGTGGCGATCCCAGACCGCCTGGAAGACCGGTGAGCGATGCACAACGCGCACAGATTGTAGAAACCGTGAAGCGTCTGGTGTAAGTGAGCAGGCAAATCCAAAATCAGAGATAAATTCCATGGCCGATCAGACAATTTTGCTGGTTGAAGACGATAGGGAATTGGCGGAGTTGACGCGAGATTTTTTGGAGAATGAAGGATTTGTGGTCTGGTACGAGGCCGAGGGCAAGGCCGCTCGAGATCGCATATTGGCTACTCCGCCCGATCTGGTTATTTTGGATATTATGCTGCCGGGTATGAACGGATATACGGTTTGCCGGGATGTGCGTCCAGAATACGATGGGCCGATTTTATTTTTGACGGCTCGAGATGAAGAATTAGATGAAATTTTGGGTCTGGAGATGGGTGGAGATGATTATGTGACCAAACCCGTGCGGCCCCAATTGCTTGTGGCGAGGGTGCGCGCATTGCTGCGCAGGGCTGTTGGTTCGCGGAAACCTATGCCTTCAGATCGGGTGAGGGTAGGAGAGCTAATGGTGGATGCAAATCGTCGGGAGGTCGGGCTGGGTGAACGCGTTGTTGATCTTACGACTTATGAATTTGATTTGCTCTATTATCTGGCCAATCGAGCCGGTGAAGTGGTGAGTCGGCAAGATATTTATCAGGCGTTGTTTAATTACGATTACGATGGATTGGATCGCAGCGTAGATGTGTATATTTCGCGCCTCCGCCAAAAACTCGGCGGAGATCATTCAACGCCTGTTTCGATCAAGACCGTGCGCGGTGTGGGTTATCTTCTGTCAGTGCCAGCGCAGGGTGAAGTGTGAGGCGAGTGACCAATGAGGAAACAATTTATCCGTATTTATGCGGGAATTGCCATTGTTTTGCTTTTGAGTGCGTTTGGTTTTTTTGCAATGTCAAAGCAGTGGGTTGCCTCTGTTCGGCAGGCTGATTTTGAGGACAAGACCCAGGCGCTTATCGCAATGGTTCGCCAGGAACTCGGGGCTGTAGATACGGATCCGGTGGCGCAGTTGCTGGTGCTCAATATGTTCAGTCTGACGCACCGCATGCCCATTACGCTGGAGCCGTTATTTGTTTTGCCGCTTTCTTCGGCTGAGAAAGACGGTTTGAAAGCTGGAGAGGTTGTGACTATTTCCATAGAGGAAAGATTGCAGACATACCAGATGGCACCCAATGGCGATGTTATTGTGTTGGGACCATACCTGCTGGAGGAGATGATTCGATGGCAGGATAATTTGATTGAAGAAGGAGATGGTGAGGGAGATGGCGGCAATTTCTTTTTTCAAATTGATGTTTTCTTTTTTGGCATTTTAGTCGCGATTTTGTTTGGTATAGGTGTGGCGATTTATTTTTTAATTCACCCTTTTGAACGTCGAATTTACGCATTGTCGGATGCCGCCGAGCGATTTGGGAGGGGTGATTTGAGCAGCCGGTCTCCGGTTGGGAAGGGCTATGCCGTGGCGGATTTGGCGCGCAGTTTCAATGGTATGGCCGATCGTATTGAGGGGGTAGTAGATGGGCAGCGAGAGCTTTTAAGAGCGGTGTCACACGAACTGAGAACGCCTCTGGCACGTATTTTTTTTCTTCTCAATAAATTGAAGAATAACAATGTGGTGGAGGATCATCATACGGATATTCGGCGCATTGAACGCTCGGTGTATGAATTGAATGATCTGGTTGAGGAGTTGATGGATTTTGCGCGATTAGACCGGGACATTTCACATCGCACGGAAATTGATGTTTATGCACAAATGCGAGAACTACCCGAAATGGTAACAGAATTGCGCCAGGATATTTCTGTGGATATCGACAGTGAACACCTGACGGTCTGGGCTAATGAGACGCATTTCAAACGCGCGCTTACCAATCTGGTTACCAATGCAGTGCGGCATGCCAGGCACCATATCTGGATTACGGGAAAAAAAGTGGATGAAATGGCTCATATCAGTGTGGAAGACGATGGCTGCGGTATTCCCGAACATTTGAGAGAAAAAATCTTTGAGCCTTTTTATCGGATAGATGAAAATTCCAATAGTGCGGGTCTGGGGTTGGCGATTGTGAAGCGCATAGTGACGCAAAATGACGGACAGGTGCAGGTAGAGAACAGGACAGAGGGTGGGGCGAGGTTTATATTGATTTTTCCGCTTGGAGAAAAAATAAAGATCGGAACAAGACGGGCAATGGATTTGTCGAAATAGAAGGGCGGGCACAGGGACACCGCCCCTACAATAACACAGGATTATTATACGTAGGGACAACCCCCTGTGGTTGTCCTGCGATGCGACCTTAATTGGCATTTACAGGAAATGGCAGATATGAAACGGTGTTTAATTACCATATTTTTGATAATTGCAACGCTGTGGTGCGATGCGTTTGCTAATACACAAGAAAAGCAGGAGGAGTCGCCACCGGCTTTTGTCGATGAGGATGGCGATGGTCTTGATGATCGCGTGACCTTCCGCCAGCGTCTAAGTCAGCGATCTCGAGGAAGTGCGCTGTTGTGGGTGCTTTCGGCGCAATTGACGGAAGCGCAGCGGACGGCTTTGCAGGCGAGGATCAATGAATTACTCGAGGGAGGGGCAGAACTCCCTGAGATTAGAAGGGCTATTTTTGCCGAACTCGAGGGTTTTGGCGTAGATTTAACAGAAACATTTTTGACGCGATTAAGTGCGGTGTTGACAGAAGACCAGATGTCTGCGCTTCGCAAAAAGGCCGAGGCTCTAAAAGCGAATGGTGCGACCTATCACAGGATTTACAGAGAGATACGCGACGAGTTGGCTGTTATGGGGATTAATTGGGAGGGGCAGAGACCCGCTTACTCTGGTTCTCGGTTGACAGAAGGCGAGATGTCTGAACTTCAAAAAAAAATTGACAGACTAATTGCCGATGGTGCCTCTCGCGTTGAAATTCAGAAAGCCATTCATGCAGAGTTGGAAGAGATAAAGCGGCGCAATAGACGCAGGAGTCGCGCTGCGGATGACCGCGGTGGTCCTCCGCCGAGATCACCTGAGAGAGAAAGAAGCGGGAAGCAGGGAAACTGAATCAATCTGAGAGAGGAAAAAGCGTTTCAAATATTTTGTCCGTTCGGTTTCTCCAACTCGCCCAACCCGCGCCGTCGTTTACTTCGCCTCCGGTAAAGGTATAACCTCTCTTTTTAAGTAGCTGGGCAAACGATGCCGTGCTTTTGCCCAGATCATTTCCCTCCATTGGGCTTCGCAAGTCGTATTTTCCCCAATCCAGATAAATATCTATGGGCATTTGTTTTGTTGCCTGAAAGACCAGGTCTGCATCTTTGGCTTCTGCGGTCTGATCCCAGGATAGGGATTGTATGCCTATTTTGCCAAATATGTCGGGATGTGTAAAGGTGGCGTAAAATGCCATAAATCCACCGTAAATTGTCCCGATATTTGCCCGGCCTTCGCGGCTTTTGATGGTGCGATATGTCCGGTCGATGTAGGGTACGATCTTTTCTGTAAAGATCCGATTGTACGCCTCGCGTTTTTCCCCTACGTACTCTGCGTATCCGCCTCTGAAGAGTGATGGGACAAATACCGCGATTACAGGGCGCACGCGCTTGCCGATGATATTGTCCAGCGAGATATTCATTTTTCCCAGGGACCACTGTCGGCGCGCGGCGTGGATATATACGACGGGGTATTGTTCGTTGCTTTTATCGTAACCCGGTGGGAGATAGATTTCCATTTTGCGCTGTCCGCCAATTTCCGCGCTTTCAAAACGCGTGGTGTCAATTTTGCCGTGAATGCCATCTGGTCGCGCTTTGAGATGGTCGGGGGTCTGCCAGCGCGGCATGCCGAAATAGGAAGCGCGGCCAAAGAAGAGGGATCGAATCTGTTGCGGGTTGAGCGGGTCGGGGATGGATCGCTGTAAGTCCAGGGTGTAGCGATAGGTGATGCGGGCGTCGGGTTCGAGTTGTGCGGTGGAATAGAAGAAGTCCGTTCCCTCAATTCGGTGCATGGGGTGGTCGTATCTTCGTCCTACGTGATCGCCGGTTATGGTGACGTCTTCCGCTTTGCCGCGATATACAAAATGCACGAGGTTCTCGCCTTCGAGAATTGGAAAGTTTTTCTGTTGTGCCATGAATTGATCGATCTGCGTTTTTTTGTCTGGGGATTGTTTTACTTTTTCGACAAATTGTGCAAAATGCGAGTTTGGCGCGATGTCATCTGTGTCTGATTTTGCCACTTGTGTTTCTGGTACGACTTCGATACAGGCAATTTCCGACATGCTGCGCGCGTAAAACCTGCCGTTGGCCAGGCTGGCATGTGACCAAACAATGTCGTCGAAGAGTTTCAGACGGGCTGTTTCCCGGTAGCCTTCGCCCGAAGCCTGTGCGACGGCGAGGTTGCCTTCTTTTGTTATGATTACGAGGTGGTTATCCACGATGATGGGGAAGCCATCTCCCGGTTCGCGCGATCGCCATAAGCGTTCTCCGGTGTTTGCATCGATGCAGGTGAGGATGCGACCGTTATAACCAAATAGAAATTCTGCGTTAAAGACCGCATAGCTGTACGTCCCCCGAATGTGGCGCGTCCGCCAGATTTCCTCCACGGCAAAGGTTTCGTTATTGGCTCTCAAGCCGATTAGCATGCCGCCGTTTTTCACAAAATATCGCCCTTCACCAATCTCGACGGGATGCCCGCTGGTATGTCCCGCACCGGTTTGCCCGCGATGTGCAAATTGCCACAGGATTTCACCGGTTTCGGGAGATAGGCCCGCGAGATATTTGTTGCCAAAGAAGACGAGGTGTTTGCGGTTGTCAAAGGCGTATAGGCCCGGCGATTGGTAGTTGACCGAGTCGCTAAATGCCGACCAGATCAAGTCTCCTGATGCGGGATCATAAGCGGAGACTGCATGTGTTCCACCGGTTTGAACGATCAGGCGATTGTCGTGTAAAATTGGAGATGATGTAAAGCCCCAAAATGGCACTGTGGCATGATGTTTGGCAACGAGGTCTATCTTCCAGAGTTCTTTTCCTGTATTTGCGTCGAGCGCGAACAATTTTCCCCGGGGACCTAATGCAATGACTTTGTCTTCTGTCAATATCGGCGTTGATAGGGGACCGCTTTGCGAGCCGTAGTGACCGAGGTATGCGGTGCCGATTTTGTATTTCCATCGTTCTGATCCATCTTCTGTATTCAGGCCGATTACGTAATCAAAGGTTTCATCGGAATACATGGTTACAGCGAGGTCGCCGAGAATTGAGATGGGTGAGTATCCAGGGCCGAGGGGTTTTTTCCAGACGATTTTCAGCGCGTAGGGTTGGTCAGAGGAGAAGATGCCCACATTGTTGATTCTGAAGTCTCTATTGGGGCCGCCCCAGTTCACCCAGTCCGTTTTCGCGTCTGTTGGTTGGCAGAAGAGCAAAATTAGAAGAAATATTTTCACAAGTTTGTTCATAGTATATCCTCAGTGGTCTATTAAAAAAATTTGCTAATATATTTTTCTGATAGACTGGATTGCGGCTAACCCCATGCCGCAATGACAACCGCCGTTCGTCACTTCGGCGCAGGCCGGAGTCCAGTGGGTTTAGATATGAAACTTATTTGACGAACCACTCAGTTGTATCTCGCCTTTTATCCGCGTTCATTTTTGTCGCCAGATTTCCCAGACGAGGTGCGATAGCTCAGGGACGATGAGTTTTTCCATGGCGAGTTGCACGGCTCCGGATGATCCCGGCATGCAGAAGATCATGGTGTCTTTGTACACGCCTGCTACGGCGCGCGAGAGCATGGCACCAGAACCGATGTCTTCCCAGGAGAGAAAGCGAAATACTTCGCCAAATCCGTCGAGGCGTTTTTCGAGGAGGCTTGTGACGGCTTCGTAAGTGGTGTCGCGCGCGGCTATGCCGGTGCCGCCATTGGTGAGGATGACGTGGCATTCGCCTTTTTGGGCGATTTGTTTGATGAGCGCGCGTATCTGGTCGGCTTCGTCTTTGACGACGCGGTAAAACGCGATGCTGTGACCGGCGGCTTCGACCAGTTCTTTTATAATTTTGCCGCTTTTGTCATCGGCTTCGGTGCGCGTGTCGCTGATGGTGAGTACAGCGCAGGTGACGGGGTCTTTTGCCTGCTCTATGTGATCTGTGTAAGGCATGGGGGCTCCGGGGTGAAAACGGATGTGATAATATTAATTGTAGGGGCGACCCCCTGTGGTCGCCCGATAATTCAAGACAAACCCATAGCTCGGAGGTTGTCGTAGCTGATTTTGAGGCTGTCGAAGGGGTCGCGGTCGTAGCAGCGGTCCTGTTCGACGATGTACCAGCGCGTGCCGGATTCGCGGCCAGCTTCAAAGATGGCGGGCCAGTTGAGGTTGCCTTCGCCGACTTCGGCAAAGCGCGTTTCGCGGCCTTCAATGGCCATGTCTTTGACGTGGACGAGGTCTATGCGGGTGTTGGCTTTGCGGATCCATTGGGCGGGGTCGCCCCCTCCTGCTTGTACCCAATATACGTCGATTTCGAGTTGTACCGCTTTGGGGTCTGTTTCTTGCAGGATAATTTCAAGGGCGGTGCGGTTGCCGAATTTTTGAAATTCAAAGTTGTGGTTGTGATACGCAAAGGTCAAGCCCGCGTCGGCGAGTTTGTGGCCGACTTCGGAGGCGTCTTTGGCAAAGCGGATATAACCGGCTTCGCCGTCTTCCCGATAAGACGCGGGAAGGCTGCCGATGGCGGGGTATTTGCAGTTCCAGAGGAGGTGTTCGTCTATGACGGCTTGTGTGTCGTCGCGCATGCGATCAAAGCCGGTGTGTGTGGCACAGATTTCAATGTCGTTGTCATCGGCGATTTTTTTTAGTTCTGCGGGGTCAATGGGACCAAAGCCGGAGACTTGCATGGCGTCGTAACCAATGGCTTTTACTTTTTTTACGGATTCGACGATGTCTGAGATGGTTTTGGTGAAGTCGCGCACGGTGTACATTTGCGCGGCGATCATGGTGTGTGGCATGGAGAACTCCTTGGATGGAAGTGAGATTTTCCGTAAGGGCGACCCCCTGTGGTCGCCCGCACCTATCGGGGATCTGAAGTGTGAAACATAATATAGACCTGCTATTGATGCCAGAATTTTGTGTATGGGATTTTTCTGGATTGTTGTGGGGTGAACGTTTATTTTAGGATTGTGAATCCGTATGGCGATCTGATTATCACTGGCTGGGGAGAGATTATGTCAAATATGAAGGTGTTGGCAGAGAAACAGGGACAGCGCAATGATACGCTGTTGAAGGATACGCAATTTCTGGGAGATGAGATTGCGTCCGATGTTTTGGGTCTGCATATTGATATTGCGGCGACCGAAGAGCTTGGCGAGGTGGAAGACCGTGCATTGACGGCGTTGCAGATTGAGGGCGCACGCACGGCGATTCGGGCACTATCGTCGTTGGCAGAGATTGGGGAGTTGGATCATCTGGGCGGGGGATTGGAATTGATCCCGGGGTTGTTGATGACGCTGTCTGTGACGGATTACGATACGCGTACTTATACGATTGAGCACGCGCATACGAGTGTCGGGTATTATTCGGCGCTGGCGGCGTTTGGTTTTGTGGGGGCAGAGGGCGTTGTCGAGAGGTTTCGGCGCGGTCTGGATTTTCCCGGGCATGTGGCATGGTTGCCGGGGGGAACACAGCTCAATGGTGGGCGTTTGGGGGTGATGATTCCAGTGGCTGTGGGGCTGGCGTTGGGCAAGAAGGCATTGTGTGACGATGCGTGGGTGATTGCTCATTGTGGGGATGCAGGGTGGATTTCGGGTCAGGGGCTCAATGGGTTTAATGGGGCGAGTGTACACGGGGCGCCGATTACTTATGTGATGCACCGCAATGGCATTCAGTTGTCGGGTAGTACGGCGAGTATTATGGATGTGGATCCGCGAAGTGCTATTTCTGAGATGGGTGTGGAGGTTTTGGAGGTGGCGTCGCTGCACGATAATGCCGCGCTTTATCGGGCTTATCGAGAGGGGTATGGTCTCGCGCAGGAGGGTAAGCCGAGTCTGATTTATCCCACGGGGTTTTCGGGGGAGGATGTGACGCTGAGGACTTTTGGCGAGCGCTATGGGGTGACCGAGGCGGTGGAGGCGTTTGCCGCGCAACACGATGTGCCGATGGATAAGCAGGTGTGGATCCCGGGGTCGCTGATGAGTTTTCGGGATACAGTGCCGATGATAGAGTGTTTGTTTTTGGTGAATGATTTGCCGGGTGGAGAGAATCATCACGATGGGAGTATGCAGGGGCGCGTTGAGGCAGAGGTGCTCGGTGGGGCGATGTTTGAGGCGACGGCTGAACAGGGCGAGGCGCTTGCAACACTCCGGCAGAATGGGTCGCGCACGGTTGTTACGAGGGCGCGGCCAGCACCCGGTAGTGCGAATTTGGAGATTCCAGCGGGGAAGGCAGCGGCGGCTGATTTGCCGACTGAGAAGGCGAGTCCGCGCGATGGTGCAGCCGCGGCTTATGCTCTGGTGGCTGAGGCGCATCCCGATCGCGTGTTTGTGGTGAGTTGCGATTTGGATCCTTCGACAAAATTGGCGGCTGCTCGGGCACATCTGTCAGACGATCACCAGTTTGAGATGAGTATTGAAGAGCAAGCCGCAACGCTTATTGCCAATGGTCTGGCGATGAGTTCGCACGAGCCGCAACTCAATGTGGTTTCGACTTTTGCCGCGTTTTTTGAGGGTATTGCGCGCGAGGGGTTTGATATGTGGCAGTATCAGCGCAATTTGAATGGGGTGAATGAGGGGATTAATGTGGTGTTTCATCTCTCTCATGTGGGTGCGTGTACAGGGCGCGACCACTTTTCGGGTTGGGGGCTTGATTGGATTAATGTGGGGTTGACGTATTTGCCCTATTTGCACCGGTTTTACGCACCGGCAGATGCGCGCGTGGCGTTTTTGGCGGTGAAGGATATGGCGGCGCATTACGGCGGGCATATTATTGGGGTGCCGCGCGATTCGGGTTTGCCGGTTTTGCAAAAGCAGGATGGATCGGGACATTTGTGGAATCCGGGAGAGGCGTGGGAGCCGATTACGACGTATCGCCAATACGATGGGGCAAGGCATGCGATTCTGGCTTTTGGCGCGCCGGCTTTTTTGGGTGCGGAGGCTGCCGAGGTTTTGCTCGCGCAGGGCAAGCCGACAGATGTGTATGTGGTCAATGGGTTGCCGCTGCCCGATGGGGCGCTGAGTGATGTGCTGAGGAATTACGAGGGTGTGGCGACGATTGAAGATGGAAAAATTGGGACGCCAGAGACGGGTTTGCGCGGGTTTGCAGGCCTGGTGGGTTCGTCGTGCAGTATTGCCCACGTGCATGTGGGGATTACAGATCCGAGAATTGCACCGTCGGAAGGTCTCGAAGCGACCTGGGCACATTTTGGGATTACGGCAGAGGCACTTGTTGAGGCGGTGGAGACGCTGTCATAAACATAAATATAGGAGAAACTAATGCATAAACGGATTCTGTTTATTTTTTCAACACTCGCGCTTTTGATTTATCCGCTGTCTTTGTCGGCACAAGTCGCTATGCCTTCTTCTGCTGACTTTGATGGGGATGGTCAGGTTAGTTTTTCGGACTTTTTGGCGTTTGTAAGTCATTTTGGGTCACGTCAGGGCGACGAGAAGTATGAAGCCAGGTTTGATCTGGATAGCGACGGTGCAATTGAATTTTCCGATTTTCTGATCTTTATCAGTAGCTTTGGCAAAGAGGTACCATCTTCTCCGACCGTTGACATTCCAGATGCGAACCTGCGCGCTGTTATTGAGGATAGTCTCGGCAAGGCGAGTGAAGCGCCGATCACGCAGGATGAGATGGCGACCTTGACGCGCCTTGAGGCACCGAATGCGAATATCAGGGATTTGACTGGACTTGAGTTTGCCACCCATCTGACAAGGCTGGATTTGGGTGTTAAGAGAATAGCAGGGCGTTTTGTCAATAGCAATAGGGTTTCGGATCTTTCACCTCTGTCGGATTTGACGAGTTTGGAAAGGCTGTATCTTTCTGAGAACAGGGTTTCAGATCTTTCACCTCTGTCGGATTTGACGAGTTTGGAAAGGCTGTATCTTTCTGAGAACAGGGTTTCGGATCTTTCACCTCTATCGGGTTTGGACAGCTTGGAAATACTGCGTCTTTCTGACAACAGTATCTCGGAAGTGTCTGCACTATCGGGTTTGACCAGCCTGGAATGGCTGTATCTTGCCGACAACAGTATCTCGGACCTTTCACCCCTATCGAGTTTAGCGAATCTGGAAGGGCTGGGTCTTGCCGGCAATAGTATCTCGGACATTACGCCCCTATCGGGTTTGGACAGTCTGGAAGTGCTGGGTCTTGCCGGCAATAGTATCTCGGACATTACGCCCCTATCGGGTTTGGCGAATCTGGAAGATTTGGAGCTTGACAGCAACAGTATCTCGGACATTACGCCCCTATCGGGTTTGGACAGTCTGGAAGCGATGAGTCTTGTGGGCAATAGTATCTCGGACCTCACGCCTCTATCGAGTTTGACTAATCTGGAATGGCTGGGTCTTTCTGAGAACAGTATCTCGGACCTCACGCCTCTATCGAGTTTGACTAATCTGGAATGGCTGGGTCTTTTCGAGAACAGTATCTCGGACATTACGCCCCTATCGGGTTTGACGACTCTGGAAGCACTGGGTCTTTCCAACAACAGTATCTCGGACCTCATGCCCCTATCGAGTTTGACTAATCTGGGATGGTTGGGTCTTGCCAGTAACGGTATCTCGGACCTCACGCCTCTATCGAGTTTGACTAAGCTGGAAGTGCTGGGTCTTTCCGAGAACAGTATCTCGGATGTGTCTGCGCTTTCGGATTTGACGACTCTGGAAGTGCTGGATCTTTCCGAGAACAGTATCTCGGATATTACCCCCCTATCGGTTTTGACCAGCCTGAGAGGGCTGTGGCTCGACAAAAACAACATCTCAGACCTTTCGCCCCTGGTTGAAAATACGGGATTGGCCCGTGGAGATGTGGTTGATGTACGGGATAACCCGTTAAGTGATACATCAATCAATACGCACATTCCAACCCTTGAGGGCGCAGGAGTTCAGGTGCGTTTTAGCGCGTCGAAACCCGCGGTGGGAAAGACAGAACAAGACATTTTCCGTGAGATGATGGAATTGTTGAGGATTGAGGAAAGTCAGGCTGGCGATTATATTTATCGCAGGTGGGTGGAGGGGGAGAAGGACGGGATCAGCTCAAAATGAGAGCTTGTCTTGATTAAGGATTGCTGTAATGAAAAGAGCGAGTCTAAAAAGGCTCGCTCTTTTTTTGTCGATAAATCGACGCGATTATCCGGCCAATGCGCGCATGGTTTCGACGCATCGGGTCAGGGCGGGTACGGGGTTTTCGACGTCGGCTTCGTATTCGATGACGGCCATGCCGTCAAAGCCGCCTTTTTCGAGGCCGGCGACAAAGGCCGGGAGGTCGAGCGTGCCTTCGCCGACAACGGTGTCGTGCCATTGGCCGTTGGGGTCAAAGACGAAGTCTTTGTAGTGGACGCCGTAGATTTGTCCGGCGAAGTCTTCTGTCCATTTGACGGGGTTGCCCTGACGAGGACCAATTTGCAAGGCCCAGGCTGTGTCGATGCACAGGCCGATTTCGGGCGCGCCGAGGCCGATGAGGTGTTTGAGTACGCCGGGTTGTCCGCCAAAGTGATATCCGCCGTGACAGTGTATGCCTGCGCGTATGCCGTATGCCTGGCTCCATGCGCGTACCTGTGTGATGGCTTTGGGATAGGATTCGAGCTGGAAGTGGCAGGAGATGTGTTTGGCGCCTGCGATGGCGGCGCATTCAAAGAAGGATTTTTCAGCGGGGTCGCCCGTGAAGGTTTGTACGCCGATGGAGATGACGGATACGCCCGCGTCGTTATAGGTTTTGACGATGTCTTTCCAGGCGTCGGGGTTTTTGAAGTCGGCGTGGGCCTGGCAGACTTCGATTTTGTCGAGGCCGATGTCTTTTACTTTTTGGGCGACGTCGGCGTTGTCTTTGAAGTAGCGAAAGCAAAAGCTTTGGACTCCGTAATCCAGTGCTGCACTCATGTAAAACTCCTTGTGTTGGGGTGTGTATGGTGAATGATACTGTTTAACCTGATCTTTCCAGTTTTCTGAATACGTCAGCGAAGATGGCGTTGCGGTTGAGTTGCGTGGCTACGCGCATGAAATGCCGATTGGGGTCGTGGCTCCAGGTTATTTGATCGGTGAGTATGGGGCTGTGTACCAGTCGGGTTGTGACCCAGTTTGGGTTGACGAGATAAGCGGTGGCTGAGAGGTCCCAGATTTCTTTTGCCCATGCGTAGTGGTCTTTGTGGTAGCCGCGAACGGTTTCGGTGAGGAAGTCGCCTATGGCGCTTTTGCCTGCTACATAGGTTTCGAGTTCGGGCAATGTGGTGAGGAGGTGAGAGGCGACATTGCGACAGGGGATCTGGACGAGGGGTACGCCGCTGTCGAAGATGACGCGCGCGGCGAGGATATCTTGTCGCAGGTTAAATTCAAGGGTGTTGGGCCAGTTATGTTCGTGTCCGCCGAGCCAGACGACGATGATGCGTTTGATGATTTCGGGTTCGAGGAGGATGGCGGAGGCTACATTGGTTATGGCGCCTATGGCGGCAACGTAGAGTGGGTCATGAGATACCCTGGCTCTGTCGATGAGGTCGCGCACGGCGTCGTTGTCTTGCGGTGTGTCTGGTTCTGTGAGGTAGTTTGTGGAGCCGCGGAATACGAGGTTGTTGTCGGGGATATTTAAGCGGTTGAGGAGGCGGAGGATTTCGTCATAGCTTCGTTCCATGCCGTCGCCCGGTCCGTTGGAGCGCTGGTTGTGAAAGGGCGCGGCGTAGATGGCTTCAACCGAGATTTTCTCGGGGGATAAAAGCGCGTGTGCTACGGCGAATTGATCATCGACTTCGTTATATGTATCCGTGTCCAGCACCACGCGCACTTTGTCGGATGGCGGTGCCAATCTGTCAATGCGCTGGGCCTGTGTGAGGGTGGGGAAGTTCATGGATATTTTATTTTTTGGGGATTGACAATGCCCGTGATCATGGAACCCTCTTCAGGGGGCGTCCGCCAATACGATGCAGTGCTCGATGGCCAATGCGCACGCACCAGATTTCAGCTTTGGGGTATTGCTTAAGGAGACGCTCTGATGCAGCAAGGGCATTATCGGCAATGATATAGCTTTCAGTGTCAATGTCAATGGCAACGACTTTTCCATAGTGTGTTGTTTCCACATGGGGACGGATAGCCCGCTCGTATATTTCATCGCCACGCCGCGCTGTTTCCTCGGCTGAATAGCGGGATTGATCAGTAGGCATGGTAGTTCTCCTGAGAAATTTACTGTTTCGGAATAACTGTCCCTACGCAAGCACGGCGACGCCCTCGACGTATTCCTCAAAGAGCGCGATGTCTTCTCGCATCATGTCGGGGTTGTCTTTGAGGAAGAAGCCGACGAGGGCCACGTCGTTTTCGCGCATAGCTTTGCCCATGGTTTCAAAGGCTTCGAGGATGGGTTTGTTGCCGCCTGCGAAGACTTTGTAGTGTACGACAGGGCAGGGGATGGTGGCGATGACGTCGAGCATTTTGGCGCGGTCTTCTTCGTCCCATTTTTCGCCTTCGTCACTGTGGTGCGCGCTACGAGAGCGGTCCGTGGGGTTGTAATAGCTGCACATCTGAAAATCGGGATCGAGGTTGTCGCGCACCCATTCGTGTGCCGCGGGTTGATGGGCTGCAAATCCAGATGCGACACCCGCTTTGGACATGGTGTCGAGTGCTTCGTAAAAATTGTCCCACTGTTCTGTGGCGTACCAGTTATCGACCACGCCGCCGTGGATATAGGTGCCGCTTGCGCCCAGTTCGATGGATGCGCAGAGCCATTTGCGCCAGGCGTCGGGGTTGCCGCGTTCAATGCATACTTGCGCGAACCACTGGATACTACCGCCTTCATCCCAGTATTCTTCGAGGAGGCCCATGATGTGGTCGTCGGTGCGCCCAAAGAAGGTGTTGATGCCGAGTTCTTCGGCCTGTCGCCAGGTGTCTTTGATGCGGCTGGGGGTGTAATAATCGGTCATTTCTTTGCTGCGTTCTCTGGTCTGGTGCGAAAATCCGCTGAACGGGTTGCCGCCAATACAGAGGCCCGAGACGCTGACGTCGCCTATGTTTGCGTATCGCATGTGTTGCTCCTCTATGGGCGCATAAAGCCCGAAAAAAAGTCGTTGCCTTTGTCGTCAACAACGATGAATGCGGGGAAGTTTTCGACTTCGATGCGCCAGATTGCTTCCATGCCGAGTTCGGGATATTCCTGGCATTCGACTTTGCGTATGGCGTCTTTGGCGAGGCGGGCAGCGGGACCGCCGATGGAGCCGAGGTAAAATCCGCCGTGTTTTTTGCACGCTTCTGTTACTTGCCGCGAGCGATTGCCTTTGGCGAGCATGATCATGCTGCCGCCTTCTGATTGGAATGAATCGACATAGCTGTCCATGCGCCCTGCGGTTGTGGGACCAAATGAACCGGAGGCGTATCCTTCGGGTGTTTTGGCCGGTCCCGCGTAATAGACGCACAGGTCTTTGAAGTATTGCGGAAGCCCCTCGCCGCTGTCTATGCGCTCCTGGAGTTTGGCGTGGGCAATATCGCGTGCGACGATCATGGGGCCGGAGAGGGATAAGCGCGTGCTGACCGGATATTTGCTGAGGGTTTCGCGCACTTTGTCCATGGGCTTGTTGAGGTCGATTTTTACGACGTCGCCGCTGAGGGCTTCTTCATCGACTTCGGGGAGGTATTTTGCCGGGTCGCTTTCCAATTCTTCGAGGAAGATGCCATCGCGCGTTATTTTTCCCAGGATTTGCCGGTCGGCAGAGCAGGATACGGCAATGCCGACGGGGCAGGATGCGCCGTGTCGGGGTAGGCGAATAACGCGTACATCGTGGCAGAAGTATTTGCCGCCAAATTGCGCGCCAATGCCGAGTTCGTGACTCATTTCGAGGACTTGTTTTTCCATTTCGAGGTCGCGGAAAGCCTGGCCGTATTCATTGCCTTGCGTGGGCAGGGTGTCGAGATATTTGGCACTCGCGAGTTTGGCGGTTTTGAGGGTGTATTCTGCGGATGTGCCGCCAATGACGAGGGCGAGGTGATAGGGCGGGCAGGCGGCTGTGCCGAGTTCGCGCAGGCGCTGGTCGATGAAGTCGCGCAGGCGTTCGGGGTTGAGTAGCGCTCTGGTTTCTTGATAGAGCAGGCTTTTGTTGGCGGATCCGCCGCCTTTGGCCATGAACATGAATTTGTACGTTTCTCCTTGCTCGGCATAGATTTCGATTTGGGCGGGCAGGTTGGTTTTTGTATTTGCCTCCTGGAACATGTCGAGTGGCGCCAGTTGGCTGTAGCGCAAGTTCGTTTCCAGAAAGGCTCTGGTTATGCCGTGTGCGAGCGCGGCTTCGTCGCTGCCGTCGGTCCACACGCGATTGCCTTTTTTGCCCATGATGATGGCTGTGCCCGTGTCCTGACACATGGGGAGGACGCCGCCTGCGGCGATGTTGGCATTTTTGAGCATTTCAATGGCGACAAAGCGGTCGTTGTCTGAGGCTTCGGGGTCGTCGAGTATTTTGGTCAGTTGTTTCAGGTGTGCAGGGCGAAGCAGGTGCGCGCTGTCTCGTATGGCGCGGTCCGCCAGCATGGTCAGGCCCTCGGGTTCGACTTTGAGGATTTCCTGGCCTTCAAATTGCCCCGTTGATATATAATCGGTTGTGAGCAATTGGTAGGGGGTTTCGTCCTCTCCGAGGGGTATCATTTCGCGGTGTTCGTAGGTGTCCATTTTTCCCTTTCTTTTTTGGCTTTATTGTTCCAGCCATTCGAGGTCAAAGCGGGCGACGGTGACGTATCGCGTGTCGTTCTGTCGCGTGAAGACCTGGTTTTCGTATATGCAGCATATTGTGCCGTCGGCTGTTTGGGCGAGATCTGAATAACTCGAGGGTCCCGGTTCGAGGATTTTGGAGACGGGCCAGGTCTGGCAGTCGTCGGTGCTCATTTTGACGGTGAGGCGTTTGCGGTCATAAGAGACGCGGCCCGGTCTGGTAAATTCGCGTTCGAGGTTGTCGGGGTTGGCAAAAATGATGTTGCCATTTTGGAGTTTGAGGATGCTGCCCATGCACACGGGTTCGAGCAGGGCGTCGTCAAATTTTAGCTCTGACCAGTTGGTTGCGCCATCGGGACTGGTGGTGATGAGGCGGCGATGGCGTTTGGATTCCGTGCGGATGTTGAATAAGACGCGTCCGTCGTTGAGTGCAACGGGGAGTGTTTCGCTGGGGTTGATGTATTCGCCTTCTGTGCGTACGATAATGTCACTGCGCTGCCATGTTTGCGCGTGGTCGTCGCTGTAGATGCCCGCGACTGTGGAGGGGCGATGCCCGAGTTTGCCCGGGCCAAATTCCGTGCCGCCGCCGTCCGACATCCAGATGGGTACGATGAGGCGTCCGTTTTGAAGTTGTATGCCGTGCCCGGGTCCAGTGGCGATGACGCGCCAGGGATATTGTTCGCGGAAGGGTGTGAGTACATCTGTGATTTCGGTGGGGTCGGACCATGTGGCGCCGTCGTCTTTGCTTTGCATGTAGAAGACGCGGGCGTAGTTGTGACAATAGAGGGCGTGTGCTGCGCCGTCTTTGCGGTCGGAGATCATGACGAAGTTGCTGATGGGACCTTCGCCATATGTGTCGCAACGGGCGACGACGGTGGGCGAGTCCCAGGTTTGACCGCCGTCTGCACTGCGCCTCATAAGCACGTCGTTGCCATCCCAGTCGCCGCCTCTGCCGCGTCGCGCTTCTGCCGTGGCGAGGAGGATGTTGTTTTGCGTGCAGAGGATGCCCGGTACGCGGTAGATGTGATACCCGTTTGTTCGACCTTCAAAGAGGTGGGTTTTGTCTATCATGTGATGCTCCGTTTATGTTGAGGAATTTTATTGGGATATAATTATACTATAAATAGATAAAGAACAAGGCAAAAAATTGCGAATAGGTTGAGAGATGAACCACATGGAACATATTCCGCTTGTAGAAAGCAGTACAGATCTTATATTGTTTTCTCGGAAACCACAAGGGAGGCAATATGTCTGCTCCACGTATCGATGACCGCGACTGGTCCGCCTTGACTTCGGGCGAGCGCATTCGCCAGATTGAGGTCGAGGGCTATCTTCTGATCCCCGATCTGTTGATGCCCGAGCATCTGGCCCGGCTCAAGGGGATAACCGACAGTCTGGAAACCACTCCGGTGGATTACAGTATTCACCAGAGGGGGCGGAGTGACATCCAGTTCTTCGGCGGTGAGATCACTGACCTTATCGCCCATCCCCCGACAATCGCCTTTCTGAGGGAACTCCTGGGGGAGGATATCATCCTGTCGCACTATGGCTATGCCCGCTCAGAGCCAGGGCACCCCGGTATCAGTCTCCATACGGACGGCCAACCCTACGGTTCGCGCATCTTTGGTTATCTGGGTAGCGTACCGGTCATGGTCCGGGTGCTGTATTATCTGGACGACCTGACCCCGGAGGTCTCCCCATTCCGCGTAATTCCCCGATCGCACCTTTCCATGCACGCAGACGGCAATCCCTACCAGCGCTTTGAGTCCCATCCAGAGGAGGTCATGGTTCCCGCAAAAGCCGGTTCTGCGATGTTTATCAACCACAAGGTCTTCTACGGCAACTTCCCCAATGTCGGCGACTGGTCCCGCTCGATGCTGGCTATTGCTTATCGCCCGGCCTGGGCAGGTCCTGTCCAGAAAGTTGAAGGGTGGGATCCGCAGGCCGTTGCCGCACTGCCCGATGCCGTGAGGCCCTTTTTCGGCGACCGCAACACCCGCCACTGGATCCCCGAAGGGGGCAACAAACCATCCAACATGGCCAGTCACGCGCCTGGCATCAACCCCAGTCGATGGGAACGCAAGTAAGGAGAACAAATGTATCCCAATCCGCTCAAACAGAAACTCAGAAAGGGCGAAATCGTGCTGGGGACCTCCCTGCCGGTCCCCTCATCCCTCGTCCTTGGAACCATCGTGCAGGCCCGGCCAGACTTTGTCTGGATCGATACGGAACACGCCCCGTTCGCCACCGAATCTCTGGACGCCATCCCCGTCCTTGCCAGGCAGAGCGGCGTGGCGCCGATGATCCGCGTTGCCTGGAACGACCCGGCACTGATTAAGAAGGCTTTTGATGTCGGTGCTGTGGCCGTGATGGTGCCCCAGGTCAACACCGCCGAAGAAGCCGCCCGGGCAGTGCAATATGCCCGTTACCCCCCTGAAGGACAGCGCGGGCTTTCCCCCATGTGGACCCGTATAGCTGGCGAAGACTGGAACCACGTCATCAAAACCGCAAATGCAGAAACTGTATTGATCCTCCAGGTCGAGAGCCAGGAGGCTTATGACAATATCGACGAGATCAAGCAGGTCGCAGGCATTGACGTCCTGCTCGTGGGGCCGCTCGACCTGTCTGCATCGGTCGGAAAGATCACCGAAACCAGCGCCAGGGAAGTTCAGGAGATTATGCGGGATGTTCCCGGGCGGCTGGAAGGGTCTGGCATTGTCGCCGGTACCACGCTTGTGGATCTCTCCGAGATCCAGGAAAAACTTCGCTGGGGCTACCGCTTTATGAATGTCGGCAATATTCTCGCTTATGGCACGCAGGTCCTGACCCACAATCTGGAGACCTTACGCGCCAATCCAGGTGGGAGGACTGAAGAATGACAGAATCTCTACGCCTGCTCTCCATCGGGGCGCATCCGGCCGATATTTTCGACCAATCGGGCGGCACTATGGCCCATCACGTCAGCCGCGGCGACGATGTGCGGTGTGTGGTGCTGACCCACGGCGCACGGGTACACGATGCCGTGATTAGCGACGGGATGTTTCACCGTGAGGAGGTGCCGGACGGGGCCGAGCTTCTGAAGCTGATGCAAGAACGCTCCGATGTCAAAGCGGCAGAGGTTCGCGCGGCCTGTGCGATTCTGGGTGTGGAAGAGATCTACTTTTTCGGCGCCGATGATTCGGTTCTGCTGGTCAAGGACGAGACGGTGAGGCGCCTGGCAAGACTGCTGCGGGAGATCCGTCCCGATATCGTCCTGACCCACTTCCCCAAGGAAGGTGACGGCCTGACCAACGCGCACGCCACCGCCGGGCAGATCGTTATGCACGCCATTGGGCTGGCCAACAGCGTTGACCCCGGTGATCGAAATCCCCCCCACCGGGTCGCGCAGGTCTTTTATTTTGGAGGCGGCGGTGCGGGGATTCCCCGGCAGGTCTGGGATTCCGAGGGGGGCTACTACAACGATGTCTTTATCGATATCACCGATGTTGTGGAGAAAAAGCTGGCGGCGTTGGACTGTCTGGTGAGCCAGGGATACGGCGGTGCCTATGCCCGAAAACGGATCGAGACCAGCGACGGCGCATTCGGCAGCGCGGGGCGTTGCGCGTACGCAGAGGGCTTCATCTCCCTGCACGCCGAAACCCATTCCTTCCTTCCGCTGACCGAGCACGCGCTCAGGGTTGCCCGTTCATCCGACCACGAGAATATCAGTCGCAGTTCCTACCGCATCCCGGTGGATTGAGAAGCTCTGCGCACGGCCCATTGATCCGCCCCACACGGATGGATCCCATGATCAAACTCGGTTGCACCGCCATGCTGCGGGACGAAGAGAATCCCGGGCATTTCATCGATGTCGAATCCCTGATCGACCTGATCCACGACCTGAGGCTGGACATTGTCGATTTGCACCTCTACAGGGGGTTCCGTTCCAGGAGTTTTGAGTACCTGCGCCAGATTAAGGGAAAGTGCCTGAGGTACGGGCTGCCGATCGGCTATGTGGGAACCGGAGATGGGTTCGTGGGCGCGGCGACCAGCGCAGACCAGCGCGTGGTCGGCATTCCTCTGCTGCCGGAGGAACTGCGCAGGCGGGTGGCAGAGGCGAAAGAGGCCGTGGATGTGGCGGCATTTATGGGTGCGCCTCTGGTTCGCCTGTTCGGGGGTGGCCTGCCAGAGGGGACAGAGGACCGAGAAGCGCTCTGGTCCGCGATGATCCGCAGTTTCCAGGAAGTCGCCGATTACGCGATCGATAAGGGCATCTACCTGGGTCTCCACAACCATCCGCCCGCCGTGGCTCCCACCGGTGACGACATCCTCCGCATCCTGCACGATACCGACCGCGAGAATTTTACCTTCATACTGGACACTGGTCAGTGGTTCGGCTCACCCGGATCAAATCTGGCGGGGAAATTCGATCCCGGTCTGGCGTTTTACCGCTACATGGAACAAACCGCCCCATATGCTACCTGCGTGCGTGCCAAGATCTATAAAATCGACAGTGGCCGGGAAGAATGGCTCGACTACGAGCGCATTGTGCCGATCCTGAAAGCCGTCAACTACAATGGCAATGTGTCGATTATCTTTGAAGACCGCAACAACCGTTGCGATTATGCCGAAGCGATCGGCCTGGCGGCCAGGTATCTGCGCGGACTGCTCGCGGATTGAGGGCTGGTTGCAAAGAGTCAATCCTCCAGCTTCAGAGTCGTATCCGATGGATGATATGTTCCTACCGGGGACTCAACTTTCCCGATTCTCGAACTGCCGTCGCACTTGACCGGTTCCGACAAACTGGGACAACAATCTGTAATTTCTCCGCTCCCGACGGATCCGACCGGCGATGATGGCCGGATGCACCTGCAGGCTCTGAGCCAAACTGATGACGCCCATTGCCGTCGGTTTTGCGCGGACCGGGCTGCTCTCCCAGGCGGCTTCCGGTATCAGAGCATTTTCCGCCCACTCGTCGGCTTCCTTCTCCTTTGGGTTCTGACCACCGTCCTCAATGTCTCGCAGGGTGTGGTCGTCTAAGAAGGCTACATCCTCGTCGCTGTCCAGATGCAAACCGACATGGGCGAGCTCATGGAGCAGGCAGAACCAGAAGTTGTCGATTCGGTCGTACCGCAGCGTGAGGCCGATGACGGGCCTACCGCTGGCAAGCCGAAGTGCCGCACCGTCCAGATGGGTGCGGGGCAGGTGAGGCACGACTTGGAGAACGATGCCGCGCCTGGCCAGAAAGTCTCTGGCGCGCCTGGGACCGTCTTCGGACGGGCTGAGCTGAGCGACAGACCTGAGGAAGTCACGCGTCACGGTGCCGGGCTTGTAGGTGACGTCCAACGGATGATCGTTGGCGGTGGCCATCACCTGCCAGCACCAGGCCCTCAGGGCGTAGTCGTCCGTTTTCGCATTGACTCGATGGCAGTCGTTTCTGCGATACAGGGATTCCGCGGTGATTGCCGGGCCTACCGCGCGTTCGATCAGGCCAGCGATCACCTCCTCGGCGTTGTCCATCAGGTTGGGGTCGTTGCGAATCCACCCGCGCTTTGCCATCTCCTTCAGGGGAAACCGGCGTAGATTGAGGTGATCGAACGTCGTGTCGAATGCGGCACCCGGCTCCTGAAGCAGAACGTCGGCGGATATGCCCAGGTGCTGGTGAAGCGCCCGTGCCATCGCCATAGTGATGTCCCGTTTACCGGAGAGGACCTCGGAGACCTTGGCGCGGCTCCCAATGAACGGGATGAGGTCTCGAGGGGCCAGGCCGTGTTGGTCCATGTGGAACTCGATCGCGGCAATCGGGCTGGGAAGGCCGATGGGGTAGTGCTTGTCTTCGTAGTGTTCGACGAGGTCTACGAGTACGTCGAGCTCAACTCTTCCAGGATGGTTTTCGTCTTCGATCTGTCTATCGGAGCAGGACAGGGCATCCATGAGATCAGAGACCCGAGCCAGCGCTGCTTCGTAGTCCTCCTCGGTGCGAATTGGGTTAACGTTCGCCATTGTCTACACCTCCTTTGCGTTTATGCGGTTGTACTCCGTAAAAATAGCCACCTGTGCAAATCTGCGTAAGTGACTGTAAAATATGGAGCCGCCCAGCTAACTCGAACCACTGACTGCCTGATTACAAATCATTAATTTTTCTATAGGGATAAGAAAGGGAAGCCTCACATAATAGCAGCAGGTGATTCGGGAGCGTATCCTTTGATATGACCAAATACCAGAATCCCCAAAGGAGAAGCCGTGTTAGCTCTTAATCACACGTAGTGTGTCTCGTGCGATCATCAGTTCTTCGTTGGTTGAGATGACGAGTACGGATACTGGGGCGGTCTCATGATGAATTGCTTCGTTCATGGGGTTGCCCTCGTTTTTTGCCTGATCGAGATGTACGCCCAGGAATCCGAGTTTTTCACAGATGCGCGCCCGTATGAGTGGCGCGTTTTCCCCTATTCCTGCGGTGAATACAAGCGCGTCTATCCCGTCGAGTACCGCCGCGTATTTTCCGATGTACTGGCGGATGCGGTAGCAGAAGATGTCGATTGCAAGTGCCGCACGCCGATTTTCCTCATGGACGGCAATTAGATCTCTGAGGTCTGATCCAATTCCAGATACGCCGATGAGGCCGCTTTGATGGTTGAGCATCTGGTCGATTTGCTCCGGCGTCATCTGATGTTCTCTGATCAGGTAGAGGATGATTGCCGGGTCAATGTCTCCGCTGCGCGTTCCCATTACGAGTCCCTGAAGGGGTGTAAAGCCCATGCTGGTGTCGATTGATTTTCCATCGGCGATAGCGGTGATGCTACAGCCGTTGCCCAGATGGCAGGTGATCAGTTTTAGTGTTTTCAAGGGCGAGCCGAGCATTTCCGCTGCACGCATGGCGACGTATTGATGCGATATGCCGTGGAAACCGTATTGTCGGATTTTATACTGTTCGGATATCGCGTGGGGCAGGGCATAAGTGTGGGCGTATTCCGGGATGGTCTGGTGGAATGCGGTGTCGAATACCGCAACGTGTGGGATGTCGGGTAGTATGGTCTGGCAGGCGCGAATTCCGCGCAGGTTGAAGGGGTTGTGTAGTGGGGCGAGGGAGGCGCACTGTTCGATTGTTTTTTCGATTTCGGGCGTGATCCGGGTCGAGGCCGCGAAGTGGCTGCCGCCGTGTACAACGCGATGTCCGACTGCGTGGATTTCATCGGGCGTGCGGAGGATTCCCTTTTCCGGGTGGAGAAGGATTTCAAAGATGCGTTGAAAAACGGCTTCATGAGCGGTTTGAGGCACGGGAACACGATGGGTGACGCCATCCCGCCGCGTGTAAGACAATTCTGCGGATGCAGAGAGTAGCCGTTCGACGTGTCCTTTTGCGAGGTATTCTTCGCTGTGCATGTCAAAGCACTGATATTTAATCGAGGAACTGCCGGCGTTGATGGTGAGTATTACAGGCATGGTCGTCTTTAAGGTTGATGCTTGTGAACTTGCCGCAGGCGGTCGTGAATGATGCGTTTTCTGTCTGTGGGGTCTTCTGTTGGGAATTGCATGCCGATGCGGGTGAATAAGGGTTTGTACCCGCGGGCGTGGTTGAGTTGCGTGTCGGTGAGAAATGTGAGTAGTCTGTTGCGGAGGCGCTGGGCTATGTCTGCATGTGCGGGCGACTGGGCCAGGTTTTGCATTTCATGCGGGTCGTTCTGCAGGTCGAACAGGCGTTCATTTTGGGCCTGAGTGGACCATTTCCACCGGTTGTCGCGCACCATGTAGCAGAATTGGTCCTGGCGGGAGATTTCAGAGAAGACGGCGTCGTGAACGCTGTCGGTTTCGCCGCTGACGATGGGCAGGAGTGAGGTTGCCTGGCAGTAGTCCGGGATTTCGGCGCCCGATAGGTCCAGGAAGGTCGGGAACAGGTCCAGGAAGGAGACCGGCGAGGCGTTGCGGTGTCCAGCGGTGCCGACGGGTGCGGCTGGTCCGCCGATGATTAGGGGTACGCGCGCGGATCCTTCCTCAAAGCCGGTTTTGGAGACGAGGCCGTGCTCACCCATGCGTTCTCCGTGGTCAGAGGTAAATACGACGACGGTGTTTTCCCAGTTGTCGCGTTTTTTCAAGGCGGCTACGATTTCTCCTACGCGGTCATCAAAGTGGGTGATTTTGCCCATGTATTGGGCGGTCATTTCGGCGATGGCCTGCCGACCGTATTTGCAGCGTTTTTCGTTGTAGTTTTCTGGGAGGACGATATCGGCGGGGTCGTACATTTTGGCGTATTTGCCGGGTGCGTCCAGAGGTGGATGAGGTCCGGGAAAGCTGGCGAAGAGGAATAGGGGTTTGTCGGTGGGTGCGCGGTCGAGGTATGCCAGGGTTTGCCGGCAGACGTAGCCGTCCGGCGTCAGGTCTGGCGGTAGGGGTGAGGGTCGGGGGGTGTATTGTCCATCTACGTAGCGGTCGCCAATGTCGGTGATGAAGGTGTCGAGGAGTCCTTCTTTTTTTAGCAGACGGCTATAGCCCGTGTTCAGGAAGGGGCCCTGGAATGGTGTCGAGGTTTCTTCAGCCCAGTCCAGGCCGAGTTGGTCGTAGTAGTCTCGGTAGTCTTCATAGTCCTGGCCCCATTCCAGGCTGAAGTAGTGGTATTTCCCGATTTTTGCTGTGGTATAGCCGGCTTCTTGCAAGCAGCGGAAGAGGGTGACTTGTTCGGGTGGAAATAGTTTGCCGGTGTAGTTGCAAAAGAATCCGTGCGCGTGCGGGTAGAGGCCGCTGGCCAGCGATGCGCGCGCTGGCATGCACACGGGCGACGGCGTGTAGGCCGCGTCGAAGATACAGCCGCTGGCAGCAAGCGAGTCGAGGTGCGGGGTCTGGACTTGCGGATGTCCCGCACACCCCAGGTAGCGCGCGTTCCATTGATCGGAACAGATGAAGATAATGTCGGGTTGGGTATTCATGGGTGATCCTCTGTTAATTCGTCCAGGTCGCATATCGCGGCGATGCGATTGCCACCGAGAAATGCAAGGTTTTCGAGGTGTCGCGTGGCGATGTTTCCCGCGCCTATTACGGCTATGTTGATCAATTTCTCCCGATCCATTATATCTCACCGCCTGTCGCAGGTCCAGTATCTACTTCACCGTGTAAGTTGTGTTCGGTCACCTGGGACAGAAGGTCGTCCAATTTTAATTTAGACGGCTTTACAGGTTCAATGACCAACTCCTTACCGCGTAGCAATAATTCGACTGGTGAATTGGGTTCAAGCCCAATCTGGATAGCGAGTGGTTTGGGAATGCGCAGGGCTAAACTATTGCCCCATTTCTGCACACGGGTTTCCATATCTTTCCTCCTCTGGGTAGATACAATGAAGATATATTGAGACTCGAATTTATCAAGACCGATTTTGCATAGTGCTCGGCAATGGCAATGCGCGGTGTTGTGTGCTATATACCGATGACAGAAAACTGGACATGATCCGTTTTGGTGGGTACCTTATCAGTAGTTCGCGGTTTGTTATTTCAAAAGGAGAAATACCAATGTCTGAGCCATGTTATTTTATCTCTGCTGGCGAATTGCGCGCGATTATTGGAGACGATACCGATCACGGCGCTGGACAGGATCAACACAGCGGGGTCTGGTTTTTGACTTCGGTCAAAGACGGTCATACTGCTGTGTCTCAGGGAAATGGGGTGCTGCTTTTCGGCCACCACCGGGGAAGACGGCCCGCGGTGCGGCGGGTAGATGAGACTGCGGTGGAGTTGTTTAAGGAGGCGTCAGAGGCCAATAATTTCGTGGAGACGCGGGGGGTCTATCGACTGGTCCCGCCACACTATATCGACTATGAGATGACTGCTACGGCTCGAGAGGGGCACAGGCCACAGGAAGACTATTCCTTTGGCTGGTGTTGCTATGTCAACTCTCCGCTGGATGGTGGCATTCACTTTATCGAGAAGGGGCTGTGGACCTATTATTACAATCCGATTCACGGGCAGGGAGCGATGATTTTTCCGACTGATCTGCCGGTGGATGAACGCGAACCCTGGGGACGGGATGCAGCTGCGGCATTCTTAGATGGGAAGCGGAATTTCAGCCATTCGGATTCGGGACATACTTTCGATTATCCCTTTTATTTTGGTATTATCCGGAGCATGATGTTTTTGATTATGGCGGATGATTATCCGGGGTTTCGGTTCTATCTTTCTCCTTCGGGTGCTGGCGGGTCAATTGTTCCGGGGCAGAGTAGCCCCGCGTGGGATTTTAACTGGCAGGTGAACGCGCTTCCCGTGGATGAACCGCAGGTGCTCCATGTGCGTGTGGCGTACAAGCGGCTGGAGAAGACAGAGGAAGTTCCAAACGGGTACGCGGCAGACCACGCTTTTTGGGAGTTCCAGAAGTTTCGAGAGATTCATCCTATTCGGGGAGCAGGCGATTAAGGGGTTCACTGCCCAGGCGGTTAGAGGTGCGACCGCAGAAAGGTCAGGCTCTGGTCCATCCAGTCGGTGTGTTCGGCGCTGCCGGGCGGCAGCCGAAGTTTGATGCAGGCAGTGGTCTTTTCCGGATCGGGAAGCCGTTCGGATAGCATCGGCAGAAGTGTCTCAAAATCGACCGAGCCTCGCCCGATCGGTGTTCCCCAGATTGTCACGTCGTTCGAGCGATGGGGATAGATCTGTACGTCTTTGAATGCCACCGCCACCGCGTGGGACAACACCACCTTCGCGGCAGCTACTGGTTCTTCGCAGACCGGAAAGGGATTGGCGGTATCGAACGCCATCATCAGGTTCGGGTGGCACACCTTCTCTATTACCGATACCATTTCGTGGCTCCGATAGTCCAGGTGGGGCAGCAAGGCGAGTTGGATGTCTCTTTCCGACGCCGCTTCTGCCACTGGTCTCAGGTGATCGGCCGCCAGGCTTAACTGGTCGGCCAGCGGGGGCTGTCGCGTAAACCGGTTGTGAAGGCTCCCTCTCCCGAAGATCACGATCGTTTTCACCCCGCCGATACTGGCCTGGTCAAACGCCCGCTCCGCCCGCTCTCGCAACCGGATTCCACCCCCGTCCGGTGTTACGAAATCTTCGCTCCAGTAGCCCACCCACGTCACTCCCAGATCGGCCGCTTTCTCTTTGACTTCCTTCGGATGGTCTGTGCCCGACAGGGGCAGCGGCGCCTCCATGGCCTTCAGGTCGTATTCCGCGCAGCGGTCCAGCAACCACAATAGCGGCGCCTGCTCGGGGAGAGTGCCGCTGTAGGTTGGCGATGCCAGTCCCAGGATCACTGTTTTTTCCTTTTAAATTTCCAAATGTTAGCGTGTCCGCAAAGTAGGGGTGTGACAATAGGATGTCAACGGAAATCCTCTCTTGTTTTTGCAGATATGACACACTATCTTGTCCCTGGATTCTTCCATTGGACCTCCCCCCTGCGGCGATTTTATCCTATGTGTTAAGGAGCATTCTATGCGACCTATATCCTTTGAAGACGATCTTTCTCGTTTGATCGATCAGGCGCAGCCGTCTCTCTTGTTTGAGGGGAATACGCCGGAGGATTTTTGCGCCTGGCAGGAGGAGTTTCGAGATGTGCTGACCGGGATGATCGGCCCGCGGCCCGAACGGGCTGCGCTTTGTCTTGAGTTTGAGGAGGAGATCGATTGCGGTCTGTACGTGCGCAGGCGGATTTCCTATCAGACAGAGTCGGGGGTTTTTGTGCCGGCTTATCTTCTGGTGCCAAAGGGTCTGGCGCAGGGAGATAAAGCGCCGGGGCTTCTGTGTATCCACGGGCACGGGCATTTTGGGAAGGATAGTGTGGTGGGGCTTAATGATACGCCCGAGCGGCAGGCTGAGATCGATAAATGTAGTTACGATTTCGGGCACGGGTTTGCAGAACGGGGCTATGTGGTTCTCGCTCCGGATCTTCGGGGGTTTGGGGAGCGCAGGCCCGGCTATCCAGGTCCCCGGACTGATTTTTGTCCCCGGAATTATATGTGCGCTACTTTGCTGGGTACTACTGTGGTGGCGCTCCATCTCTGCGATCTGGAGGCTGCTCTGGATGTTTTACAGGGGCTCGATTTTGTCGATGGAGATCGGTTGGGGTGCGCGGGGCTGTCGCTGGGGGGGCGGATGACGATGATGATTTCGGCTTTTGATTCCCGGATTAAGATCGCGGTTCCGTCCGGGTGTATGAATTTGTATCAGGAGCGCTATCAGGCTCTGAGTCAGTGCGGCGCGCAGTTGATTCCCGGTCTGCTCCGCTATGGCGATACGCCGGAGATTTTTTCACTGATTGCGCCCCGGCCTATGGTTATTGAGATTGGGACACAGGATCGGCTTATTCCCCACGATTGGGCAGCGCGCGGTCTGGCGCGAATTCGGAAGGCGTACCGGGCTGCAGGCGCTATAGAGGATCTGTTTGTGGATCGGTTCGACGGGGGGCATCAGTTCAATATGACCGTGGCTCAGAGGGTTCTGGGAAGGTTGCTCAGAGGATGAAGAGTTGGCATTGCGCTTTGGTGAGGTTTGTCGGATATTGTCTGCGCGTATAAACTACAAGACAGGATAAAAGTGATGACGCGACTCCAACTCCTCTGTACCGGCACTCCTGCCCCGCTCGCGCACCGCGGCGGCTCCAGCTATCTCGTCCAGACAGGTGACGAGACCCTGATTTTCGATTGCGGTCCGGCGTCGGTGCGGCGCATGCTCGAAGCGGGTCTTGCACTGCCTTCGATTGATCATTTGTTCCTCACCCATCTGCACTACGACCACTGTATCGATTTTGCCTATCTGGTGCTGACGCGCTGGGATCAGAGCGTGGGCCAGATACCTGAATTGCAGGTGTACGGCCCGGCGCCAACAGCACATATGGCGCACCGGTTGTTTTCTGCCGATGGCGCCTTTGGCCCGGATCTGGCTGCCCGCACCTTGCATCCGGGTAGCCATTTCGTGTATGAGGCGCGCGGCGGTACTATGCCGCGGGAGAGGCCTAATCCACAGGTGCGCGAGGTCGGATCTGGAGATAGGATCGAGACCGGTAACTGGCAGGTCGATGTGGCAGAGGTGGTACACGTGCAGCCCCAACTTACCTGTCTGGCATATCGTTTGACTACACCTGATGGTGCCATCGTATTTGGCGGCGATACAGCGCCAGTGGATCGGCTTACGGATCTGGCAAGGAGTGCGAATGTGCTGCTGCATATGTGTCACTTCATCAATGGCGCGGTCGATGACGAACGCCTGACGAGTTGCTGCTCTGGCCATCTCGATGCGGCGACTACGGCGCGGGATGCCGGCGTCGAGACGCTGGTTCTCGTTCATTTGACGGAGCAGTTGGAAACGCCCGGCGTGCGGGAACGGGTGCTGCACGAGGTGGGGGAGGTTTTCGACGGTCAGGTGATCCTCGGAGAGGATCTGCTGGAGGTGCCGATGGGTACTATTGATACGGAGCCTGTGCGATGAATAATGCTATGGAGATTCTTACTGAACCCGATGTGCGGGTGTCGATGCGCGATGGGGTGCGGATGGCGGCGCATGTGTTTCGTCCCGATGTGGAGGGGCGCTTCCCTGGAATTTTGCTGCGTACGCCATACGGCCGTCCGAAGTCCGGTTTTGAGCGCTATGTGCGCGCGGGTTACGCCGTGGTGAGTATGGATTCGCGCGGGCGCTACGGCTCTGAGGGTAACTGGGTGCCGTTTACCGAGGCGCATACGGGGGATGCCGAAGATGGTTACGACTCTGTGGAGTGGCTGGCGGCGCAGCCGTGGTGCAATGGTAGGATCGGTACTCTGGGAGCTTCTTATAATGCCTGGATGCAGTGGCAGTTGGCCAAATTGCGCCCGCCGCATCTGGTGGCGATGTGCGCGTACACGATTCCACTGGAATTGACAGAGGTGGATTGGCCGGGCGGGTTCCGGCCGGGACGGCGCATCAAGTGGTGGCTCACTTCTATGGCTCCGGATCTTCGGCGACGCCAGGGATTGCCGCCGCCGCATACGCCAGCGGAGGCGCTGCAGGAATGGAACGAGGATGTCGAAAAACAATGGCTTGACTACCTTCCGTGGCTCGATTTCCCTCGCCACTTGCCGCCGGGGCTGGCGGAGTACGCGAGAGACTGGCTGGCGCATCCAAACCGGCGGGCATGGCGGTTCGACGAAGTACACGGGGAAGTCGCGGTGCCAAATCTCGATTTCAGCGGCTGGTACGACCACTGCAATGGCTCGATGCGGCATCTGCAACTGATGCAGCACAATGGCCGCACCGAGTGTGCGCGGTCGCAGACAAAGTTAGTCGCGGGTCCGTGGAATCATCCGAGTCTCGGTCGCCAGCAGGTGGCGGGGTTCGACTTTGGTCCGCAGGCCGAGGTCGATTTGCCGGGCATGATCATCCGCTGGTTCGACTATTGGCTCAAGGAAATTGACAATGGCATTGATCGCGAGCCAGCAGTGCGCTATTTCGCGATGGCGGGTAAGGGGGGATATTGGCGCGAGGCCGATACCTGGCCGCCGCCGAATACGACACCGCGCGCGTATTTGTTGAGCAGCGACGGCAATGCCGGATTTGACGGCTCCGGGCGGCTCTCTGCCGACGGTGGAAATGACGGTGTTGATCGCTTTGACTATGATCCTCACGACCCGGTGCCAACCTTGTGGACGAAGCAGTTGTTTACAGGTCCGTCGGACCGGCGCGTGTTGGAGGATCGCGATGATATCCTCTGCTACCGCTCCGCGCCCCTGGCTGAAGCCGTGGAGATTGCCGGCTATCCAGAAGCTGTCCTTTTTGTCAGTTCGTCAGCGCCAGATACGGATTTTTTTGCGCGCCTAATTGATGAGTACCCGCCTGCAGATGGGGACCAGGCTCCCGCGCTGGAGATGTGCTACGGCATGGTGCGCGCGCGTCATCGCAATGGTCTCGAGAGTGAAGAACTGTTGGGATTGGGAGAGGTGGTGGCGTTGCGCATCCAACTCGGTCCAACGGCCTGCCGTTTTGAACCGGGCCATCGCATCCGCCTGGAGATCACATCCAGCGATTTCCCCAACCACGACCGCAATCACAATACGGGAAGGAACGATCTGGCAGATACCGAGCTGGTGAGGGCGACGAATGCCGTACATCACTCGGCAGACTATCCTTCGCGGCTCGTGCTCCCCACTATTTCCCACCTGACTGCCGACTGAGCACATCTATGTCCCAATCCGGATCGGCTTCCCGCACGCCTGCAACTCCCATAGATCAGACGCCTGTTCTGCCTCAGGTCTGGGCTATTGCCTGGCCCGTAGTGGCTGCTTCGATGCTCGATGCAATGGAGGGTCTCATCGATATCTCCATGGTCGGGCAACTGGGTCCGGCTGCGATTTCAGCGGTGGGACTCAGTCGGCAAATTCTGTTTCTGACGATGGTGATGGCGATGGCGATCAGCACCGGGTCGCGTACTCTGGTCGCCCAATTTTACGGGGCTGAGCGCCACGAGGACCTCAGCCATACGGCGCAACAGGCGATTCTGATGGGGGCACTGCTGGCCGTTGTGATGGCCTTGATCGGGGGCTTGATCGCCCGTCCGACGTTGATTTTGTTGGGTGCACAGCCCGAGGTGCTCGGCCATGCCGTGCCTTTCCTGCGCATCTATTTTGCCGGCGTCATTTTTATGATGCTCAATTATCTCATCAGTGCGATTTTTGGTGGCGCTGGCGATACCCGAACGCCGTTGAAGATTTCGTGTCTTATTATAATTTTGAAGCTTCCTCTTACCTATGGCTTGATCTTTGGCGCCTGGGGGCTACCGCAGATGGGGGTTTGTGGTGCTGCAGTTGGTACGCTCGTTTCGCGGGCTGTCGGTTGTGTTGTGGGTTTCTATCTGCTTACTTCCGGACACTCGCGTGTGCATATGCACTGGACCTGGGGTCTGTCTCTTAACCGGGATATTATCGGGCGGATGATGCGAATCGGGGTGCCGGCGGGAATTCAGGGATTTTTCCGCAATGGCGCTCGCATCCTGTTTTATCGGGTGGCGAGTTGGACCTCGCATCCCACGACTGCTGTTGCCGCGCTGACGATCGGGCTGCAGATGCGGATGATCGGCATTATGCCGGCACTGGCTTTTGGCGTAGCGGCAACTGCTCTGGTCGGCCAGCGATTGGGCGCAAAGCAAATACCGCAAGCGGAACGCTTTGGGGCAAGTGCGATCCGGCTCTGCATGGTGTTTGTCGTTGTTTGCGCCATTATCATTTGTGTCTTCGCCCGGGAAATCGTCGATTTGTTCACCGATTCGGTGGCTGTCATTGATATGGGCTATATTATGCTCTGGTTTTTTACGATTGCACAGGTTTTCTCCGCTTTGTCCATCGTGTCCGCAGGCGTCCTGGCAGGTGGCGGTGAGACTAAGCCTCCGCTCTATTACACGATTTTGGCGCAATGGGTGGTTATGCTGCCGCTGTCCTATATTCTGGCTTTTTTGTTTGGGATGGATACCCTCGGCATCTGGATTGCCTGGCTGATTGGCGGCATCATTCAGGGCGTTCTGGTCTGGGCATCCTATCTAAAGGGTAGATGGAAACAGACTGTGATATGAGGGGAATAAAGGTGTTTTACTTTCTTTTTGGGATATCATCGCCGTCGGGACGGGAGACGTGTTGCCAGTATCCCGAAGGATCCGTGCCGCGGCATAAGACCGCGGGTGAATGGTCGGTTTCTCGGGTGCGGACTTCGGGGGGCATGTAGCGCAGGGTCAGGCCGCAGCGACGCCGTTTTGAGGTGTTGGGTCTGGAGCCGTGTAGCAATAAGTCGGAGTGGATGGAGATTTGCCCGGCTTTCATGATCAGAGGTACGGGGGCGCCAAATTTTTCGGCGTGGTGAACAGATTGTCCGAGGACGTTATTTTCTTCTGGTGTGCTGCGTTCAAAGGGTATTTGTCCGTGGAGGTGCGAGCCGGGTATGACTTCCATGGGGGCGTTTGCCAGGTCAACATCGTCAATGGCGAGCCAGACGGTTACGGTTTTGGAGGGTGTGAGGGGCCAGTAGGATGCGTCCTGGTGAAAGGCGACTTTTTTGCCGTCTCCGGGCATTTTGCTGAAGTAGTGGGTCATGCGTGAGACGAGGTTGGGTCCGAGCAGGTCTTCGACGTAGTCGAGGATGCGGTTATCGACGAGCAGGTCGTAGATGCCTTTGCAACTGCGGTGCCATCCGTTGATTGAGTAGTTGTTTTTGCCCGCTGCCTGTGCTTTGCCCATGAGTTTGTCGAAGTACGCGCGATTGGCTTCGGCTTCTTTTTTGCTGAAGACATTGAGCGGGAAGATGTATCCCTTTTCGTTGAATTGCTGGATTTGCTCGCGCGTCAGTTTTTTGGGCGCGTTATTTTTTGCTGGGTAAAATTTGAGTTCCCGTTTCATGTCGGGAAGGGCGTCGGTTATGGGCATGGAGTCTCCTTTGTCATCCCGATCCGCCGTAAAAGAATACGACTTCTCGCGTTGCTTTTTCACCGCTTATTCCGCTGCCGCCTGTTCCAGGGATAGATTGAAAACCGAAGCTAGGGCGGGAAGTTGGGAGGCATCCACACTGGCAGGTCGGCGATCGAGTCCCGTGCGGCCTTCGACGTCGGTATTCCCCAGGCCTCGAAGAACGGGCCGAGGTTGCGACCCACCGTGCGCGAGAAGCGCACCAGCCACTGGTCGCGCTTCTCGTCGTCGCTCTTCGGGCGCTCGTCGTTGGGCAGGACGCGGTATGTGGCGAACACCTTCCGATAGGCGTCCCAGCCAAACGCCTGCTGCATCTGCGCGTACATGATCAGGGCAAGGAATGCTTTTTCCTTCCAGCGTTCGAAGGTCGGATTATCAAAGTTGTAGGATGCCATTAGAGCGGCCCATGGTCTTTTTCTTCTACCGGGAAACTCTCCGTCAACCATCGGGATCTCGCATAGAAACTCATAGATGTAGAGCGTGAACAGGTTGACGGTCACCTCGGTCGTGCCGGCGAATGTCCAGTCTTTGTGCTGGTGGTTGTGGCCCACCTCGTGGAAGAAGCCCCAGTTGCCCTCCGAGCGAATGTGTTCGGCATCCACCAGGTTGGACTGATGGTTCAGGTGGGCCATCAGGGGATAGCCGGAATGCATGGAACCCGCCGAAATCTGGCGGTCCACGACAAATCGCTCCGGGCTCGAGCGTGCATTGGGCGGCCAGGCGGCCAGATCTGCGGCCAGGTCCAGCACGCGATCCCAGGTCTCAGCCACGGCGGTCGGGTCGTCGAGTCCGCGCACCTCGGAAGAGCGGGTGGTGACGATCATGTTCCGCCCGGCGATCTCTGCCCAGGGAGCCGGTGCATGGCGGATCTCCGCACGCCAGATGGCCGGGTCTGTCTCACCAAGCACGAAGAGCGGTGCCGCCACTGCGCCCTCGATCTCGACGGTGATGCGCCCGAAACCGGGGTTCTTTTTTGGAACTTCGATGTAGATCAGGCCCCCGAAGGCATTGGCGACGCGGGTCCTGGAAGCGGAGATGGGGAAACGGTAGCTGATTTGGGGCATGCGCTTCCATGTTGGCCGTCTCCAAATTTGGTCGCTGTGGGCGCCAATGCGCACGAAGAAGCCGCTGTTGGCGACGCGGGTCGGTACCGTTACCGTGACCAGATCGCCCGGCGCGGCGTAGAGGCCGGTTGAGTGCCAGCGAGGCACGGTGGTGTCGATGATAAGGCTACGTGTCAGGCGTGGGGCGTCGGTTGGGACGGAACCGGGAAAATCTGTGGCCGCAGGATGAGCACGCACGGATTGGGGTGGGGTGCGGTGATGCTCAGACACGAAGAGCGTAGCGACCAGGCGGGCGACTACATCAGATTCGTCCACCGGGTGCTTCGCCGAGGGCCAGCGGGTCCCTTCGTAGTTCGAAAAAAACCCCTGCAGGTCCGGCGCGAACAGCACGTCGTTCGGAGGCAGAGCGCGGATGGTTCTTGCCAGGGTGTATAGAGTTTGGTCAACCTCCGGCTGGGTCAGCTTACGCCTGCCTGCGATGTGCGCCTCGACCGCATTGAATGCCTTGACAGCGTGGGTCAGTTCAGACGGCGGTCCGGCAACGGCATAGCCCGCTGGCGATGTGCGTTTGAGGGAGCTGTTTAACCACTGGATGCCGATGGGCGCGAGCAGGCGGTTGCCAGCGAAGTCATTGATGATATCCAGTTTTGGGTGCAGACTCGCCCAGCCCCAACCGTTGGCAGCCGTCACCAGACCGCCTCCGGCGCGCACGAACGCCGACAGTGCTTCGAGTTCTGGCGCGCTCTGATTCCCCATGTCCACGGCCACGACATCCACCGCTCCCAGCGATTCCGATGTCAGGGCAACTTCGACCACATCGTGACCGGTCCTGGTCAGCCAGGCGCGTAGCTGTGCGTTACCGACGACGCCAATGCGGGGGCTGGCTGAAGCTCCGCCCCCCGAGACCCAGGCGAACGCGTTCGCCATCAGGCGTGCGGTGTCCGCCTTCTCAAGTGTAGAGCTATTAAAGTAGCCTTTGTGCCCCAGAGCGACGACGCGGCCTGCCTGCCAACGGCCTGCCGAGACGACCGGGGCGCGCACGGCATCCGCGGCATTGCGCGGGGCACCTACGATCACCGGAAAGCTCTCAGGGCCATAGACGAAGAAGGAACTCGGCACACCAGGGGCCGCGATCTCGGCGACACCATCGAGCAGGGCGTCGAGGTCATCATCACCGGGGGAAAGTGATGCTTCGCCCGGCATTGCAATTGCAAATGAGATAATTAACAGCAATCCTATTTTCAGAGTGGACCCAGAACCGCCTTTTTCAGATTCCAGCACTTGCGACGTTGCTCGTTCTTGATGTTCGTTTCTGTTTATGGTGTCCATATTGCCAGTTCCTCGGAATTCGACAACAACATCAAAATATAGGGAACTCGGATGGCCTTGTCGAACAAAAACCAATCCAGCCTCCTTGACCACTAAAGCCCGTCAAGCCCAATCCTTTAGGTTTGGGTTACCAAGGGCTTTGATTTTGGGTTTGCTTTAGCATCCTGAACTTTCTACTTGGCACCACACTATATATTTGTTAGATTTTAATTATATATTCTAACAAAAGAGTTAGTTATGGAGCTAAAAAGTCCTAATATGAAGTATCACACTTCGCATAGTGCGGTGTTCAGTTGTCATTATCACATTATTTGGTGTACTAAATTTCGTCGCCAAGTATTAGATGAAGATATGCAAAAACGAATAAAAGAATTGGTGTTTGAAAAACAAGATGAGTATGGCTACGAAGTGCAAGCGTGTGAAGTGTTATCTGATCATGTCCATGTACTTTTGTCTATTCCACCATCAGAGGCGGTAAGCCGTGTTGTGGGCAGGATTAAAGGTTATACCGCTCATGTTTTGCGGTCTGAATATCCAGCGTTAAAAAGCAGGTTGCCGTCTTTGTGGACTCGTAGCAAGTTTGTAGCAACTGCTGGCGAAGTAACGCTTGAGGTTCTAAAACGATATGTAGAAAATCAAAAAGGTGTCTGATGGACTATATCACGCACAAATTTAAGTTGTATTCGCGTTGTGATCGCAACAAGTATCTACATAGGGATATAGACGCTTTTGCTGGCGTGTATAACCATTTCATTGCCCTGCACAAGCGATACTACCGCAGATTTGGCAAGTATCCGAACAAGTTTGCCCTGATGAAGCACCTAACGAAACTGAAACGGACAAAACGCTTTGCCCACTGGTACTTGCTACCGAATCAGGCGTTGCAAAACGTGATAGAAAGGATTGATTTCGGATATGACAAGTTTTTCAAGCGGGAGAACAAGCGACCGCCGAAGTTTCGTAGCCAGTTCAGGTATAAGTCCTATACACTAAAAACTGCGGGGTATAAGTTTTTGGAGCGTAACAAGATACAGATTAGCTTCGGCATATCAGGCAAAACTAAGCGTGTATATCGGTATCACAAGAGTATGGACTTTGATGTAGAAAGTGTTAAGACGGTCACAATTAAACGTGATCGCGTAGGCGATTTGTGGTTGTGTGTTGTTGCAAGAGCAGATAGGTTCAAGCAGGATTTTGTCAAGACGGGTAAAACCGCAGGCTTTGATTTCGGCTTGAAAACATACCTCACTGCTTCGGACGGCACAAGAATACAATCGCCTTTGTTTTTTTCTCGTAACATCAGAAAGGTCAAGAAGGCCAATCGCAATCTTTCTCGCAAGGATAAGGGGAGCAACAATCGCCAGAGCGCAAGAGTAAATCTTGCCAGAGTGCATAGGCGTGTTGCGAACCAACGGCGGGACTATCACTGGCGTCTTGCGTATCAACTATGCGGGGAGTATGATTTCTTGTGTTTTGAGACGTTAAATATCAGGGCAATGCAGAAGTTGTGGGGCAGAAAGATTAGCGACCTCGGTTTCTCTGATTTTCTCACTATCGTTGAGTATGTTGCCAAAAAGACGGGTACAGGTTTCAAAAAACTTGATATGTGGGAAAAAACGTCTAAGACCTGCTCGGGTTGTGATACCGTGAAAGACGATCTCGAATTGCGAGAGAGAACATTCCGTTGTGGCGAATGTGGTCTTGAGATAGATAGAGACCTCAACGCTGCAATAAACATTCACAGGTGGGGACATCCACCTATGCAGGAGGCCGCGTAAGACTGGGCTTGCATAGCCAGTAACGGCTGATGATCGCACAATCTCTGGCTAAAGCACCGAGAATCCCAATGCTTCGGCTTTGGGAGTATGTCAATTTTAATGCCTATCAAGCTATGTTTCTCCAGAGATGAGTTCTGCTTTTTGGAGCGTGACACATGCAACCCGACGCGAACATCATTGATCAACTCGTAGAGCGAATTGTCGAAATTGTCAATCCGCTCAAGATTATCCTTTTTGGCTCGGCTGCGCGAGGCGAGATGGGACCGGACAGCGATGTGGATGTGCTCGTTGTTATGCCCAATGGCGTTCACAGACGAAGAACAGCGCAGCATCTCTATCGAGAAATTCGCGGACTTGGCGTTCCTTTTGATATTCTGGTGACGACACCTGAAATTTTGGAAAAGCATAAAAACAATATCGGATTGATTTATCAAACGATCTTACGCGAGGGAAAGGACGTTTATGTTGCATGAAAATTCTGATTCAAGCGATCCGGCAGCAGGGCTCCGATATGCCAGAGGAGACCTTGCACTGGCGCAAGTTCCTTTGCCGGAAGATAGTTTTTACGAGCAGTTGTGTTTTCATGCCCAACAGGCAGTTGAGAAAGCAGTGAAAGCTGTCTTGATTATCAACAACATCTCTTACCCTAAAACACACAATATCAGAACTCTCCTCGACCTGCTTCCCAAAGAGATTGTTTTACCCACAGATGTAGATGCTGCTACAACCCTTACAGATTATGCGGTTTCCGGGCGATATCCAGATGAAGTAGAAGAGGTCAATGAAGAAGAATATCAAGAAGCTGTAAGACTCGCTCAGGCTGTTGTCCAATGGGCAGAATCTATACTCCCCGCACCCGATACAGAATCCGAAGACCCGGACTCAGAATCGCACTGAGTTATCTCTATTCCTACTCGCTCCACTCGTGAGCTAAAGACCCTCCCGCCTTCATCGCTGCCTTCTTTTTTCAAACTTCACACTTCTACCAATAATGTACGAGATGCCCTTCCCCCGGCCACCACAGCGCGTCAATGAGGAAAGATAGTACTACTCCGGCTGTATAGCCCACCAACAGGCCGAGAAACGCTGGTTTGGAGCGGCGGTAGAGGTTTACACCGCCGACGGCCATGATTATAGATTTACACGCCCAGGCGATAAAGACGGGCATGACGAGGTGGGCGGTATTGTCGGCGGCGGACAGGGTCAGGCCGATGGGATGCAGGGGCCAGCCCGGGAATCGGTAGCGCAGAAAGGTCAACAATGCCATCAGGCCCGCTCCGATTGCAAAGAAGACCATGCGCTCGCCGTCGGGTGCTTTGGGCGTGTGCATCATGGTTAGCGTCGATCCGTAGATGCCTTTTGGATCGCCGCTGAAAAAGGGGAAGCGCGGGAAGTTGTATGCCCCGTGAGAATAGCCCAGGTGCAGGGTATAAAATACGGATGCGCCCAGTCCCAGCAAGACGCTTATGCCAGCCCAGAATAACAATGCGCGGCGATTGCCCTGAATGAGTTCGCCCATTTTGATGGACTGTGCCACGCCGGGCGTGAATAGTCCCCGCATGTAATCGACAATGGAATACGATAGGGCAATACCCGTCAAACTGCCCGCAGACATGACTTGTGTGCCACGCATGTCCATGACAAATGCCTGCGGTGTTACCGTTGCGCCCGAATACACCATCCCGGCTTCTGATACGACCCGCGCCAGACCGATGTAAATTATGGATAGCGCACAGAGAAAGACGAGTGCGGTTGTTATATCCATGCCGATGCGACAGAGCCAAAAGAGTACAAAAGACAGGCTCACTAAAAATACAAAGACCACTGTTCGGTAGGCCAGTACTTCCTGGGAATCGTCGGCGGGATACGCCTTTCTAAATGCTTTGAGGAAGACGTCTCGCAAATGCCACCGCGCGACCCACAATCGCCATACGACCAGGCATGCCAGCGCGCCAAAGCACTGATAGGCTTCGGTAGGGGGATCGGCGCTGAACGAGTCGGTTGATTTGGCTATCTGGTAGCCCAGGCGGTTGAAAATGCCGCCTTCTACTACGTGTAATAAGAAGAAAAACCAGACGGAAAACAATACCTGTGTGTTGGCAAAGTACGCAAAGCCGATGGTGAACAGGTTCAGGGGTTCCAGATAGACGTGGGGAGAATACCGCGTAAAATTAAACTTTCCGGCGTGGGGAAAGATCCCGATTCCGGGCATGAGTGGATAAAACCAGGATAGGGAATTCCACAAGAATAACAAAAATGGTATTGCGGCCATGATCCAGAATAGTTTGCCTCGCATGAATCCCGGTAACCGTTTTTTTGACCGCGAATCTTGAGCCATTTCCAGGGGCACGGCCACAAGGGGATAGACCAGTTTTTCGTGCTCTGCCCATTGCTTGCGCAAGATGACCATCATGCTGGCTGAGAGCGCGAATACTGCGACGATAAAGCTCGCCCACCACAGCAGAGGCATTAGCCATACTTCCCAGGGCATGGACGCGCCGGGTGGCAAGCCTTCGTAGAACATGCGCAGGGCTTCGGGGTCTGTGGGTACGACCCAGGAATCGAGGTTGGGATGATAAAATTCGCCCCATCGGTTTTCGGGTGTGGCAAAGTAAATCGGTGTGGAAATGACGCCGATGAGGAATCCGGTTACGCCCGAAGCGGGTACCACGCACCCCACCATGCCGATTGCCGCTATTGCCAGCAGTTCTGAGGGAGAAAACGCGCGGTGCGATCCCAGGATTTTCAAGATCGGGTTGACGGCTGCGACCAGCAAGACAAATACGGCCATCAATGTGAGCTGAAAAAAGCTCAGGTTCAGTCTGGATGCATGCACCACGGTTTCGGCATAGGTTACCCACAGGTTGATGAATACCACTGCGCCCAGGGCAATCCCCACCGAGCGAACCGTCAGGCCCTTTTCTTGTTGGGGATCGGTTTCAGTTACAAAATCTGTTTGTATTGCCACGCGTTTTGCCTCTCGGAATTACTAACCGGAACCCCGGGATCTCATTCTTCAGGTGTTGCGCCATAGACGAACATCACCTCGCGGGTGTCCTCCTGTTTGCTGACTTCGTCTGTGATGGTTACTTGCAAAATATTTACCCCCGGTTTGGCTTTTTGCAAATCCAACTCTACGTATTCTTTTTGTACGGGATTGGAGCCGATTTGCTCGTAAGCGACAGATACTTCCGGCCTTTTTCTTTGCAATAGTGCGCGCAGTCCCGATGAGATCGCGCTGGCGACTCCCGAGGAGAATTGGGAACTGAACTTGATCTGGTATTGTACGTTGTAGCGCGTTTGGCCGAATTTGTCGCGTTTCAAATTGTAGATTTCGAAATAGGCGAATACCTGTGCGCCGCTTCCATAAGTTCTGGATGGATGGGGGATCACCCATACTTCGTCTTTCCGAAGACGGGCGTTTTTGCCCTCTTGTTCTATGGCCAGGGCGAGCTGGATGCCGCTTATTTTAAGCTGATCGGAACTGTAGTCGTGAATATCCACATTTTGTTTGTAAACCCCTACTCGCCCAGAGATCACATCTTTCAACTGCACTTGAAGCTGGTATTTGCCGGGGGGAACTTCCAGTTTGAGCAGATCCGGCACAAATGCCCCTTTTCGCTCATCAAATCCGTCGCTTTTTTGATAGGTGAACACATCCTCTGTGCGATAAATGTGGGTATGTCCCTCGTCTGCGAGAGCCAGTGTTCCCTGTACATGGATCAGGTGATCTTTCTGTGTTTGGGAAATTTCCACTTCTGCGGGAGGTACGCCGTAATAGACTTCGAGCTGGGTCTGGCCGTTCTCGCCGCGAAAGTCCGCGAGATCGTAGTAAAAGCCCAGCGCGTCTGCGCGGATGTCCGGGCGATAAAAATCGGGTGTTTTTGCAACTACCTTCTGGTAGATCACGCCGGGTGTGTAGCGAATGAGTTGCACGGCTTTCTTGAGTTTGTCATCGCCAGCGGCCCTCGGCGGCAAGGGTGCAAAATCAAAGTCGCCTCGTCCCACCTCATCTGTAAACGTAAACTCCACGCCATTCTGGAGTTTTGTATAGGTCCAGGTTTCCCAGGGTACGGATTCCTGTGGACCATCCACAGTGACGGGCGCGTAGCTGTCGAACGCCATTCTGGATATCGGATTTCCAGAGCGATCTGTAATGCTCTGATCCTGCCGGGGAGTTGCGCCGGGCGTGGCGTCTATGGGATCCAGCGTATCCAGTGTGATATCTTCCTCATTTGCATCGCTGGTTCCCAGCCTGGCGATATCTCCGCGGTTCACTTCGGGCGGATTGTCGGTTGTGCTGAACGGGTCGCGCCGGGTGCGAATGGGAAAGACGGGACCGATGAATGTCAAATACGCAGCCTGTGGCCCGTACAGATCGACTGCCATTTGCGTTCGCACGGCCTCTACTTCCGGGCTTATGATAAATTCGCGGTTGTCGGAACGGGAGCGATAATCCGGCTCGCCAAAGCGAATATACACTTCGCCCCGCCGGTCCCAGGGATACACTTTTGTAGAGAAGAAGGTTCGGGCGAACCAGACGCGGCGATAATGCTCGATAATGCGCTCGTTGATCGCGGTTAGAATATCGGGGTCTCTACGCATCCAGAACTGTTGCAGATAGGCAAGCCGATCCGCTTCATTTTCGAGCGAAGCAAAAGCATGCTGTTCCTTTTCTGAAGCCACGAGGGAGATATCCGTGTAATGCGCCCTTTCCGTTTCGTCCAGTTTGAGAAGGTATTGCTCGAACAGGGCCAGAGCACGTTCGTATTTCTCCAGATAAAAGAACCCCTGAGCCACTTGTGAAATCAATCTCGTTTCCTCTGGATGTTGCGCCAGATAGGGTGCGAGATACTGTTCAATGAGGTCAAATCGTTTGGCCTGGATGCACGCAAGCCCGAAGTAATAAAGTCCATCTGGATTGTCGGGTTCCTTTTCAACGTATTTCAGGTAGTACTTGATTGCCTTTTCGTGATCGTCCCTGAATCGCTCGTAGAGTTCACCCAAAAGTCGATATGCCGGCGCATAGGTGGAATCAATCTTGGTGGCCCGCTTGCCCTCGCCCAGTGCTTTGCGGAAGTTTTGCAGCGCGCCCATTCCCCTGGCGGGGCGTTCGGCATAGGTCAATCCAACACCGACGTAGGCTTCGGGAAGATCCGGATTGAGTTCTTTGGCCTTCTCGTAGGCGGCCTCGGCGGCTTCGTAATTGGCATTGGATAGATGTGCATAGCCCAATCGAGTTCTCAAATAGGCGTCGTTGGGATAGGCCTGCGTGAGTCTCGTGAAGATCTCGATGGCGAGATCGAGTTCTCGATTCAAAATTTTCTCCTCACCAAGGGCCACAAGCGAATCTCGTTCAGCGTCTGTAAGCGACACGGGTGGATCAGTCCCTTCAGATGGGGAAGCAATGAACACAATACCAATGATTGCAAAGAGACACAGGTTTTGGAGTCTCATAGTGATCACCTGCCGTAGTTTGAAAGTGAGCGCTTTTTTCACCAGTTGTGAACTTCGTGTCCCTGTCCCGACCACAGCGTTGCATCGACGATAAAAGACCATACAACCCCTGCTGTATAGCCGACAAGCAACCCGAGAAAGACGGGTGTTGCTTTGCGGTAAAGCTGAACACCGCCGACGGTCATGATGATGGTTTTGCACCCCCAGGCGATAAAAATTGGCATCACGTAGTGGGCCGTGTTATCCGCCGACGAGAGGGCCAATCCTATGGGATGTATCTGCCACCAGCGAAAGCGATATCTGAGGAATGTCAACAATGCCATCAACACAGCGCCAATGCCAAAGAAAACCATTCTCGCCGGATCTGGCGCTTTGGGGGTTCTCATTTGGGATAGGGTAGAGGCAAATACCCGCTTTGGATCGCCGCTAAAAAATGGGAATCTGGGGAAATTGTATGCCCCGTGCGAATAGCCCAGATAAAGCGTGTAAAGCACCGATGCGGCCAGGCCGAGCAACACGCCAATGCCAACCCAGAAGAGCAGCGCGCGCCGGTTGCCGCGGATCAGATCGCCCAATTTCACGGAATGGGCAACGCCCGGCGCAAACAGGCCGCGCATGTAATCAACCAGCGAATAGGACAGTGCGATTGCGGTCAGGCTCGCATTTGAAATGGCATAGGTACCCCGCATATCCATAACAAATGCTTGTGGCGTGATGGTTGCCCCGGAATAGACGATTCCCGCTTCACAAACCACCCTTGCCAGGCCGATATAAATGACACCGGCGGCTGCGAGATAGATTGTTGCTGTTGCGAGGTCCATCCCAACTTGATGAAGCCAAAAAATTACGTAGGCCAGACTGCACAGAAGCGCGAAAACGGAAGTTCGGTAGGAGAGGACCTCGCCGCTGTCATTCACGCGATATTGGGAAGAAAAAGCTCTCGCAAATACATCCCGCAAATGGTGACGTGCTACCCACAGCCGCCATATTACCATGGCCGCCAGCGCCCCGAAACACTGCCACGCCTCTGTGGGTGGGTCTGCGCTGAAAGAATCGGTTGATCTCTCGATCTGATATCCCAGGCGGTTGAAAATGCCGCCTTCTACGACGTGTAATAAAAAAAAGAACCAGACTGAAAACAATACTTGCGTGTTGGCGAAATACGCAAATCCGATGGTGAACAGATTGAGAGGCTCCAGGACGACTACGGGTGAGTACCGCGTGAATCTAAAATCACCCGCATTGGGAAAAATGTTCAGTGCCGGAACAAGGGGAAAAGACCACGATATCGTATTCCAAAAGAACAATGCAAAAGCAATGACTGCGGGAATCCAGAACAATTTCCCCCGCATGAACTCGGGGATCAATTTTCTCGCCCCGGCATCTTGCGCCATTTCGAGCGGAACCGCGACAAGGGGATAGACCAGTTTCTCATTGTCCGACCACTGTTTGCGGAGAATCACCATCGTGCTGGCCGACAGGGCGAAGACCGCGAGAATAAAAGTTGCCCACCACGCCAGTGGTGCGACCCAAACTCCCCAGGGAATTGATGCACCCAGGGGCAGTCCTTCAAAGAATGCCCGGAGTGCTTCAGGCTCTGTTGGTACCACCCATGAATTTAGATGGGGATGATAAAATTCTGCCCATCGATTTTCCGGGGTGGAAAAGTAGATCGGAGTTGCGATCACCCCGATTAAAAAGCCTGTGATGCCAGAGGCGGGTACTACGCAACCGACCATGCCAATGGCGACGATCGCCAGCAACTCGGAGGGTGAAAATGCAACCCGGGAGTTGCACATTTTGAGCAATGGGTTGGCGACGGCTACCAGAATGAGAAATACGGCCATGAGCGTGAGTTGGAAATAGCTCAGATTCAGGCGGGAGGAATGCACGACCGTTTCTGCATACGTGACCCACAAATTGATGAAAACCACGATTCCGAGTCCCAACCCCACCGAGCGGAATGTAAGGCCGCGTTCTGCTGGCGCGGGTGTTGTGGTTTTCGCTTTTGAATCCATCATTTCCAATCCACGACAAAAAATGAGACTCCACCCGAAGCCGGACGGGCATCCGTTTCGAGCGGAGTCGTATATTCAGCAAGCTGGCGTTCGTACCGGCTCAAGCCCTCCTAAAACGAACCCGAAAGGCTGATGCGCAAAGGCGGGTCGAACAAGTCGCCGAAGTCGCTGTAGGAAATATCCAGGCCGATGTTGCGCCCTGAAAAATTCCCTTTCAGGCCAGCGCCAACGCTCCAGGATTCGTTGTCGTATTTGAATTTATATCCCGCCCGCAACGCGACTATGTTGGCGAGCCAAAATTCGCCACCGAGGTTCCAGCGCTGCAACCGGTCGGTAAAATACGCCCCTTCAAATGCCACGGTCAATGAAGATGGGTCGCCCAGATTCCCGTATAACTCCATCGCTACGCCCAAATGGAAGGTAAGGGGCATCTCCGATTTCTCACTCACAATTTCCTGCTCGCCGCCCAGGTTTTTCAGATTCATTCCCAGGCGCAAGCTCCGAAATCCGGTGTACATCAGCGAGTTCACATTGATGGAAACCGCCTTGAGCGTAACGTCCGCCAGTTTGGACTGGATATACCGAATGGTGCCGCCGGCTGATAGCTTATCCGTCAACTGGTAGGCATACGTCGCACCAAGGGCCATATCGCCTACGGTTACGTTTCGCCCCGTGCCATCGGGTTGTAGCGTGGTGGTTTCCATAAATGTAGGCGGTTGGAAGTTCACGAGAGAGACCCCCACCACGCCCCACCTGCCGGTATTGTACACAACAGCACCCGAGTAAAACGCGGACTCAACCAGCCATTTGGCATAACCAAATGCATAACCGAATTTTTTGATTTTCGTGGTCCCGGCCGGATTCCAGACAATGCCGTCCATGCCGTCGGCCACGGCTGTAAATGCATCTCCCATGCCCGACACGCGGGCATTGGTAGAGACTTTTAAGAATTGGAATGTCGATGGCTTGATCTTGTTCCGACCGTCCAGGGTCAGAAAATCATCCTCTGCATCGGGAAATAAGGACTGACCGATTGCAGGTTGCCAGACCGCCAAAAACGCAATTGCGAGAAGCGGTGTACAACATCGACCGAGGTTCAACAACATCCGTTTCATAGCTGTTCATCCTTTTTTTGAGGTCCAAAACCACTACCGGTGAATCACAAATGCGCCTTTGGATTTTTGGCCCATGCTGGCTGGCATTAGAGACTCGACCACGAAGAAATAAAGGGCCGAGGTCGCCTCGCCGGTCAAAAAGCGATCTTTCAGCAGCCAGGCTGCCTCGCCAGCGGTGGGATCGTCGTGATCAATCACCTGAATCAGGTCGCCCGATACGGTAAAAATGGAAATCCGAGACTTGCGGGGCACGCCCAGGAAACGCAGTTTTTTCGATCCCTGATAGTTGGCTTCCGCCAGGCTCAGATCAAACGGATTGGGCACCACTGTTACGGGGTTAGCCAGCGCGTCTGCATCGTCGTTTGCCGCCAGTATAGGCGTTCCCGGCACAACCATGCGCTGCTCGGCGGCCGACCAACCGCCCTCCAGCCCGTTCTCCAGGTGCGCCCGAACCGTTGGGGGCAGATCGTTGATGGTCATTCCGGTGGAGTTGGACCAGTTGGTCTTCGGCGTGGCATAGGCTCTCACGCTATAACCAAACGAAAATCCTGCCAGAGATTCTTCATCTACCCAGGAGTATTTCCCGCCGCTGTCCGATCCTTTGGGAATATCGGCCTTGAGGATCCACGGTCCGGTTTCCTGCCAGATTGATCGGTAAACCCGGTAGCCCGCAACATCTGCCATGCCATAGTCGGGGTGGATCGCATTATCAGCGGTATTGGGCCACTCCAGAACGATCTTTGCCTGCGCGTTGCTGGTCTGGAAAAATTCCACATCCGGTGGGGAATCGGGAACATCGAACCCGGCGTTATACACAAATTGAGCATGCTCGAGGTGTCGAAGCATCGCCTCTTCGCCCCGGGCCAGTCTTTGCTTCCGTTCATCATCGCCCACGTTTCCAAAGTTAAACGACCATTGAATCATATCGTGCGGGTAGCCGGTTTCTGTGTTTGGTGCCATATCTGCGGCTGAACCGAATCCATAGACCAACACTACTTTGGCCTTATCGCCAGGCGCGAGGTTGTAAGGTCCCCAGATCTGGTCGCTCCACTGCATCTGTTCAGACGTCGGGTCGGGTGTATTAGGCCCTGTGAAGATGTCGTATTGGTCCGCCATGCTCACCGATCCGCGCGTGGGATCGTCGATATTGCGCCGCGCGTGCGCGGTGTACCAGTGCGAAAGCGGGTCGCCCTGGGGATCTACAAAGCCCTGTGCTGCGTCTGCTGCATTGAAGGTGTGACTCGCCCCAGTGTTGCGGAATGCCAGCGGAGCCATGAACTGGTAGGCCAGCGAAATTGGCGTTCCTTCGGGCCGTGCTGTGCTGTTTGGAAAGTCGCCGCCGCCGTTTTCGAGGTCTCTGTAATACGGGTCGCCCGTATCTTCCTCAAAGCTGGCGTTGGTATTTCCGTCCCACTGGTAGTTGATGAATTTTCCCTGGAACTGAGAGGCGGACAGTCCACTGAGGGGATTCGGCATAAAATTGGGCGACTCGGTATATTTGTACCAGTCGTCCATTCCCCCCGGCGCGCGCCGATACCGCACCAACCCACCTTCGTGCCCCCAGCGATACGATGTGCCGTGGTTGTTGACATAAAATGTGTTCATTACCCCGAAATACGTATCGTTTAACTGCTTGTTACCGCGGTTTTCGAACTCGAGTTCGAGGATAAAGAAATCGTCAAAATCCTGATGGCTATAGGAGTGCGCTTTTCGCGTGACCCACACATCGTGTTTGGTTGACCACTGAGAAATGTGGATCTCTTCTCCCGCAGTCTGTACGGGTGGGTACATGCTGTAATCGAAGTTGTGGATCTCGTAGGGACGGCTCTGTGTGCGATCTACTGTTTGGGGCGATGCGCCGCTCCACCAGTTGGACTTTATCATGCCGGGATTCACGCCCCGGTCAGGTACGGTGGTCTGGACGCCCCAGGTCGCCTCTTTCTGGTTTTGAATATCGTAAATTTGCGGTTCGACATCTTCGGTGGGCGTGCGCGGGCCTGTTACCGAGACAAATTTTTCACCGTCAACGTTGGTCAATACCAGCACGCCTTCGCCGGCCGAGTGCATGTTCGATTCTGTTTTCTGCTCGGCGTGTCCCCAGCCCTTGCTGCCCCAGTATTCTTCGAACTCCTCTGTCCCCAGCAGGGCATACAGCGCATAAGTATTGCCCGGGTAGGACATCCGCATCATCACGCGACCTGGTGTCACATGATAATGCATGCCCGAGGTGCCCCAGTTTGTAAACGAGATCCAAACGAGGGAGCGGGTCATGTGGCGTGCCGTTGAGTAGGGAACTTGTGCCTTGGATTGCAATGCGTTGGCAAGTACCAGCACCACAGATAGCAGGCCAAGTCCCATCCATTTTTTTACGTGATCACTGAACATGGAGAATACACCTCCTGATTGTTGGCGCGACCGCACACGCATTGCGCGGTCACGCCAACGACTAAGTGTGATTAGAACTTGAACCGCGCACCCAGCACAATCGACCGGGGTCGTCCCAAACCGTCGTTGTACCGCGTCAGTTCATTTATATCACCAAATTGATCGAATTTACTGTCGCCCGGCGTCGGCAGGAGTAATCCGTACTGAATTGTGGGGAAACCGGTCGATAGGTCATCCCGTTGCCCGAAGAAATTGCGCACTTCGACAAAGGCGGTTGCCAATGCGGTCTCGCCGATGTTGAAATCCTTTTCTGCACTCACGTCGGTCACGGTGGTCACCGGCCTGTTTCGACGCTGCGCGGGACCAACGGGAGGCGAGTAGTTCCAGGGGCTTCCGGTCTGCATCTGCCAGACCAATGTTGTCCGCAGGCCAGATAGTGGTTTGATGTGGTAATCTGGCGGCGAAGAAAAGAGGAGTTGAATACTGGCAAAATTGCGCCGGTCCAGGCCGCCATCCAGGCTCGGGATGCTGTAGGAGCCAACATTGAATGCATAGAGTCCGGGCACAATCACCACTGGCTGTTCCCAGAACCCGCTGAACTTGGGCACCTTGTCGTCTGCCAATTTCTTGTAGCCCCGGGCGATATCGTCTGCCAGCGCAGCCAGCGTCGCCCGTTCTTCGGCAGTGGGTACCCGAGGAAATTCCTGTCCGGTATTATCAAATGTCACACCGGCATAGTACAGGTCGCTGTTCACAAATTCACCCGTCGCCACATAAGTCCAGTCCTGGGCACGTCTTCCGCCCTGGTGAGACTTGGCCCAGTTCAAATTGTAGGCCACGTTGAATGCGAACATATCTTTGAATTTTTTTGAGAACGACAACTCGAACCCGCGCGAGGTGGAAAACCGCCGGTTCCACTGTCCGTGGTCATACGACGAGTTTTTCCCCCGAAACGGATCGTGGACGTAATTGTCCGAGTCGCCCTGCCTCCCCTCCTGATCTTTGTAGAAAGCCGTGAGGGCTATGACGTACGGTCCGGCAAAGTTCCACTCGACACCCACTTCAAACTGCGTGGTCTTTTCGGGCTTCACATGGACATTGCCGAAATCCGCGGCCAACGGATAGGTCAGCGCGTTCATGATTTCATTCTGTTCAATTACCCCGTCGCCATCCACATCCCGATCTGGCCCCGAGGCCGAAAACAGCCGCGTGTAGAGGTTCTGCATGTCAAAAAACTGGTGGAACTGTCCTGTGAAGAACCGGATGAAGGAACGGTCTGTAATCGGATGAGAAATTCCGATGCGGGGGCTGAGTGCCTTCTGCGTGGGTGCATCCTCAATCGGCACATTTCGCCAGCGCGTCAGCGAGTTATAGTGGAACCAGAGCGGGTGGTCCATCGCGCGGCCAAAGGATTCACCCGGGTCGAGAAGGTCTGCGCGGAAGCCCAGGTTGACCACCAGGCCCTCAAACTCCATTTTGTCCTGAACATAAGCCGCATAGGTGATCGGATTGAAGCCTTCCATCCCGATAATGGGGTCGCCCTTGCCCACCAGACGGATTTCCCGGTTGCGGGAGGTCTCAAAAAGCTCTTCGTGCTGGTAGATGTCGTAGCGCATGATTTCAAATCCCGCCTTTGCAAAATGCCCTTTGTGCAACTGGCTGCTCAGGTCGGCCTTCAAAAGCATGCGGGTTCGACGGGCGTACTGAAATGCGTGAATATCCCTGTCCAGGAAAAATCCCTGCGCGTCCCGCGTCACATCTTCGGTCGCTGCCGGCACACCGGACGTATCTTGCGCTGTGCGCTGATAGGAAATTCGCACATCGTAAAATGTCTTCGACGAAAGCGTGTGTGTAAGTACCCCGTACACGACTTGGTCGGTCCTGGGGTTTTTGCCCGCACCATTGTCGGACAGGAACAAATTATTGCCAGTTTGCCCAATCCCGCGAATGCCGCCGGCCGGTGTATCGGTGGTTTCAAAGCCGGTGTTAATATCTCGACCGCCGTCGTGGAAGACGTCTCGATAGACCCAGGTTCCACCAGCCTTGAACTTTATGTTGCCCGAGGGGCGGTATGTGATATTGGCCGAGGAATTGAAATTACTCGGCTCTGAGTTGGTTGGATTGGGATATACCGGCGCCCTTCGAGAGGTGGTGCCGCTCGCGAAGAATCCGACATTTGGCGTGATCGGACCCGAGATATTGGCCTCAAAGAGATGTCCGAGTTTTTTGTCGTAATCGGTGCGCTTCCCGGAATGAATACCGCTGTAATCGGGACGGCCTTCCAGCAAGGGGCTGTCATAGACATTGCTACCCCAGTGCTTTAGCCCCGGCAGGGTCAAGCGGTACTCGCCCAACCCGGAATACCGGTCTTTATTTTCGCGGCTCACCAGGCTGATGACACCGCCCTGTGCATTGCCGTATTCGGCATTCATGCCGCCGTTATAGACCGACACTTCCTGTATGGCGCTCCGGGCCACGCTGTTGACCTGCGACATCGTGATGTTATCCAGGCCGTCGTTATTCGCCAGCCGAATGCCATCGATTTCAACCATGACCTCGTTGTTGCCGCGCCGCCCGCCGACCCGGCTCGCGCGAATTCGCAGGTTGCCATCCAGCGAGACACCGGGCTGGAGCATAATGACTTCGGCTGTAGAACGCGCCAGTGGTACATTTTCCACATCCTCGGTGCTCACCACGTACCGCGTCACGGTCTTATCTACTTCTACGGGAGGACGCTCGGCTATCACTACCAATTCACCCAGTTCGACAGCGGCTTCCCGAAGTTTGAACTCCACGGTGGTCGTCAGGTCCGCCCGCACCGCAATATTTTGTAAGATCTCTGCATTATATCCCACCAGAGATGCTTCCAATTCGTATGTCCCCGGCTCGACTGACAGGATCAGAAAATAGCCTTCTGAATCGGCTGTTGCGCCGCGTTGCGTGCCTTTTATCTGCACGTTGGCACCCGGCAGCGGCTGGCCCGAGGCGTCTATGATCGTACCGTTGATTTTACCTACTGTACCGGCCATGCCCTCTGAGGGCCAGAAACCAAATAGTGCCAGCAGAACACAGGCCAGACGTAATTTGTACTTCATATCTCGATCTCCTTTCCTCAATTGGCGAAATAGAATTTGATCCGCGCTCCGCCGTTAAACTTGTGAAAGGGGAATGCTTTTTCCAGCCCCCAGGCTTCCATGGAACGCGTTTCTCCCCAGACAATATGGTATTGTCCGCGAATATCGATGGCGACGGACTGCGAGGCAAAATACTCAACCCCGAATCCCACACTCACGCCGGGTTCTGTGCGGACATCTTCTGCTGGCCGCAACAAAACGTTCGGGTCAATAGTCGTGCCACTCTGCCCCGGATAGATCAGCCCGCTCATCTTGTTTTTAAAGTGGTAGAAGCCCGCGCCAATTATGAGATACGGCGCGCCGCCGCCTGATTCCAACTTCTCACCACCATTGTTAAAGTGATAAAGAAAGTTTGCAGTCAAGCTTGCCCACATCATCTCTGAGCTGGCATTTGGGCTGTTGTAGCTTTGTCCGTCGCCTCCAAAGAGAAAGCTCCTGTTCTCTAAGTCTCCGGAACTGTATTTGGTATATTGACCGTCCAGTTCAAACGTCCAGGTGGCGTTCTTGACGTTTACAATGGACACACCCATGTTGATCCCGCCGGAAGGAAACCAGCTATTCAGCGCGAATAGTGGGACTTCGTAATTGGCTACAATGCCCATTCCCCAGGTGCCGTCAATTTCCGATTGACCTGTACCCGGTGTGAAAAACAATAGGGTCAGGCACAAAAAACCAACTTTTCCATATTTCATAAGCACGCCTCCTTTGTTGCGGTTTGTTGCATTTCTAAAAACACATCTGCCTTTAAGCTATAGGCATGCCTCCTTTCAGACCGCGGATGAATTGTTGATGATAATTAAAATGACTTATTTTATTTTCAAATTAAATTAATATTTAAGTCAAGTTAATATTTAAATTAAGGTAGGTCAATCGAAAACGAAGGTTTTTCAACTTTATTTTTATAAACAGAAAAGCTCTGGCAATAATACCAGAGCTTTTTGTTTTACCTCTGTGAGGTTGGCGATTATTTGGTCAAGAATGGCTCACTCGTCGCTACGAGCAGGACCAGATCTTTCAAGCCATAGCCCTGTGTTTTCAAATCGTGTACGATGCGATCCACTTCGGGGCGGTCCGTGGCTTCCAATGTGCGTCCGGTCGCATAGGTGAGCATCTTTTCGGTCAGGCAACGGGCAAATTGATCTTTCTTTCCCATGAGGATCTTTTTAAAGCTCACAAGATCGTCGAATTTGCTGCCGTCAGACAGGACATCTGATGCATCTATTTTTGGTTTTTTGGGACCGTAACCAGATCGCCACGCGCCTATGGGATTGAAATTTTCCAGTGCAAAGCCCAGCGGATCGATGTGGCGATGGCATTCGTTGCAGGTGGCGATATTGCGGTGGTTTGCCAGTTGCTGACGAATGGTCGTCGATCCCCGAATGTCGGGTTCAAGTGGTTCGATATCGGGTAGTGGGGGTGGGGGTGTGATGCCCAACATATTTTCCAATACCCATACGCCGCGCACCACGGGCGATGTTTCGATGCCGTTGGATGTTGCCGTCAATACGCTGGCATGTCCCAATAGGCCGCCGCGGTTGGGGTCGTTGAGTTTTACTTTGCGAAATTCCCGGCTCTCTACGCCTTCTATGCGGTATAACAAACTCAGGTCGCGGTTGATGAAGGTGAAGTCAGAGTCGATGAAATGCGCGATGCTCATGTTTTTGTCGAGGATGTGCTGGAAGAAGGCGTGGGTTTCTTTTTTGATCGCGTCTTCGAGATGCGCCTGATAGTACAGGCGGAAATTGCGCGGGTCGGGCGGCATTTCGCCAATTTTGTACAGGGCCAACCATCGCTCTGTGAAGTTCTCTACAAATGCCCGCGCTTTTTCGTCTTTTAACATGCGATTAATTTGTGCGCGCAAGACGTCCGGTTTGTGCAATCGCTTTTTCTTTGCCAGATTGAATAATTCTTCGTCGGGCAGGGATGACCAGAGAAAATACGATAACTTGGACGCGAGTGCGTAGTCGTCTAATTGCCCTTCGTTTTCGTAGAGATAGAGGAAGTTGGGCGAACACAAGATGGCTTTTAAGCCCATTTTGATGGCCTGAACGCGCGAGGCGCCTGCTTTTTCGTGTTGCTCGACCAGTTGCAGGATGTGCGCGATTTCACTCTGTTTGACCGGGCGGCGATACGCGCGCGTTGCAAAGCGGGTCAGGATATCGCGCGGTTTGACTTTGTCGGGGTCGCGTTTGCCAAAGACGCTCGTGTGCGAAGGCGGGGGCCACTGGTCGTAAAGGGGTCCTTCGATTTCGACTTTGTATATGCGAATGCTCGGCCCCAGATAATTCATGACGGTGACTTCTGTTTGCCGGTGTACGAGTTGCTGATCTTCTCGTTGAGATAGTTTGCGCCGGTCTGTTTTGTCGTAGAGTTGAGGGTGATATCGCCTCAGAAGACTTCGCCAATAAAGGGTGACGGGTCCGTTTGGATAGGTGACGCGCGGCACGTAAGACTCATCCAGCCAGAGTTCGCGTTCGTAATCGCGCGGTTTGCCGTCTGCGATCATTTCAAATTCGGCCAGTGTTATGTCCGATGTGTTGCTTTGCCGCAAGTCGCCATAACGCCCGGATGCGGCGACAATGCCCAGGCGCATGGGTTCATTTTCGTCTGTTCGCAGTGCTTTGTTATAGGGGTGTTGCTGGTTGTGGGCAGATGCGCGAACGCGAACGCGGTACATTCCCGAATGGGGTACGCCTTTTCGGAATCTGTCGATGGACATGTATCCCCATCGGTCATCGGGGCGGCGGAATAGCTCGTCGTACCCCTGTTTCAAGCGGCGGCTCGCCGGTGCCAAAAATCCACCGGCTCCGCGCATGATGGGAAAGGTGAATTCGTATGTTTTTACTTCTGGCTGGGGGGCGGGCAATACGGCGCGTTCTACGATTTGATCGGCTGCGTCGAGATATTTTTCGACCAGAAAGTCCGACATGACGAGGGTTTTGCCGATGTTGTCAAATCCGTGTTCTTCATCGTCCTGGGGAAATGCATCTGTGGGGTCAAACATGGTCATGTCCAGATACAACAGGTCCCGAATGGTGTTGCGGTATTCGTTCCGATTCAAGCGGCGCAATACCGTTTGTCCGCCCGTGCTTTCTTCGGCTTCGTAATGCGCTTTTAGCGAGGAGGTAATCCAGTCGATCACGGGCTTCATTTCAGCGAGTTCGGGCTGCGGTTCTTCATAGGGCGGCATTAAGCCGAGGTTTAACATGTCGGCGATATTTTGCCATGTGAGCAAGACATCTTCATTGTGAAAATCCAGCGTGAGGGTGTCAAATCGCAGATCTGCTTTTTGAAGCTCTGCGCCGTGGCATTTATAACACCGCTGGGATAGAAATGTCCGCACGGTATTTTTGTATGTCGCATCCCCTTCTGCCCATGCAGTCGCTGACGACAAGATGCCAATCAGGAGGAATAGAACGCTTTTTTTCATTTTTATTCGAATCCTTTTAGCGTGCCGGTGCTCTGGCCAAAGTGATCGATTTCCAGTCCAAAATTCTGTAACATGGATAGGTACAGGTTGCTCAGTGGTACGCGCTGGGTCTTGGCTTCTGGAAATACCATGTGCTGCCCGTGTTGGAATCCACCCCCCGCGAGCAAGATGGGCAGGTTTTTATTGGAGTGCGAACTGCCGTTGCCCATGCCACTGCCCGATAATATCATTGTGTTGTCAAACAGGGTTCCCCCGGCGGGGTCTTCAATGGCTTTGAGTTTGTCGAAGAACAGGCCCAGGTGTTTCATCTGGTATTTTTCAATTATTGTCAGGCCTTCCATGAGTTCGGGCAATTTGCCGTGGTGTGAGTATTTGTGGTAATTCGTGTTCAAGCCCAGGTCCGTGGTTTTGATCCCCTGGCCTACTTCCAGGGTTGCTATCCGCGTGGAATCGGTTTGCAGTGCCAGGGCAATGAGGTCGTACATCAAGGGCAGGGTTTCGACAAAGGGGCCATTTTCGGGCATTTCCATATTGACCTGGGGTTTGGGTTTGTCCAGCCACGCTTTGGACATGCCCAGCTTTTTCTCGACTGTGCGCACAGAGGTCAGATATTCTTCCAGTTTTTCCCGGTCTCTTTGGCCCAGTTTGCGCTCAAAGGATCTCGCTTCTCCCATGACAGCGTCTAAGATGCTGCCGTGCTGCTCGAGTGCGATTGCACGCCGTTCTTTTTCCTGTGCTGTGGTATCTACAAAGAGTGCCTGGAATACTTTTTTAGGGTCGTTGATCGGCGGCACGCGTACGCCCGTGCGCGTCCAGCACATTTCGCAGTTTCCGTTGATGCTTACATTCAACGAGGGGAACCGCGTGTTGACGCCGACAAATTCCGCTGCTTTTTGATCGATGCTGATGTTGCCTTCGGGCATCATTTTGGCGTCTTTGATGCGAATGCCGCTCAAGAATGTATGCGCGGTGCGGTGTCCGCCGGTTACACCGTGGTCCAGGTTGGAGAAGATGGTGAAATCTCGCTGGTGCGCTGCGAGGGATTGCAGGAGTGAGGGGAGTGTGTAATTTGCGCCGCTTCCCGTCGGGAAGAATCGCTCGGGGATCATTCCAAAGGGGTTGCCAACACATACCAGCCGCTTTGCAGCCTGTGCGCGGGCAACCGCAAATGCCTGACTCGCAGCCCGCCCCACGGGGATCATGGCGTCTAAAAACGGCAGGGCCAGACAAACACCTGCACTTCTGAGAAATGTGCGCCGGTTCAGTGGTTTCATGAGAGGCTCCTTTTTTTTCGATTGCAGTTACATTTATTTACATTATTTACATTTATTTACACTTTTAATGATAATTATGATATTGAAATATATAAATAACGAAAATTGCGGTCTGTGACAAGAAAATTATACAGGGTCTAAGAACATTACACGCTTATACGGGTGCTTAGATTCACAAAACCAATGACCGAATGCCGCAGGACATTGTTGTTTATTTTTTTGAATTGAATTTTGATTATGTACTATTTTGGAGTAAATTTCTGGGACCTATACCTTCCCGGAGGCGTTTTTACTTGAGATAGAGACTATTTTAAAAAAGGGAATTTATTATGCGTATCGCGATGGTATTTTTGAGTTTGATGATCGCAGTTTTTGAAATACACGCGAGTGAGACGGACCTGCCACCTCGTGGAGAAGGATCTATAGCTTTTGAGATCGATGTGTGCAGTTTTCGATATCGAGGACGTGAGGGATTTGAAGAAGTTACCCTGAGATTTCCCGTGGCGCAATTTGCTTTCTTGCGGCAAAGTTCTGGGATTTATCTCGCGCGGTACAAGCCTTCGCTGCGGGTCTTGAACGATGCCGGAGAGGTCGTGCAACAGGTTGAGGCGGAGAGCAGGCTGACAGCCGAATCGCTGGAAGCTACTGTCGATACAGACCGCATGGTATATGACATGGTGCAGGTGCGCTTGCCCGCAGGTCGCTATCGCGGGGAACTGACCTTGAGTGACTTGCAGGCAGACCGGGCGGGGCTGGCGGTATTTTCTCTCGATGTGCCCGCTTACGATCCCGGGAAAACGGGGATGAGCGATCTGTATTTGTCTTCCGGATTTAACCCACAGGGGGCGGGAGAGAGCCTTGAGATGTTCCGAAAAGATGGGCGCTTGATACTGCCCAATCCGGCGCGGCAATATTGGCGGGGAGATCCGCTCTACCTGTATTTTGAGGTGTATTATCTGGGTTATCAGAGCCACGGGGTCGAGATGCAGATAGAAGACCGATACGGGTATCGCCTCTGGCGCGATCAGCGGTCATTTCCCGGGTACCGGGGTGAAGTCAATTTTGCCGAGGGCATTCCCACTCATGAATTGCTGCCGGGGACATACACGTTGCGAGTTCGGGTTACGGCAGGAAGGGATACACTCGTATCGGCTCGAAAATTTGAGGTGATGGGGGAGACGCTTGTTCCGGCTTCGGGTTTTGATGATCGGCGAGCAAAAACAGCACAGCATTTATTAAAACGGTTTGGGGGATCCGAGGTTGAAGCCATTTATACTGGCCTGGGACGCACAGATCGCGCGGCATTCCTATACGGGTTCTGGATGGACCGCAATTCGATTGTGGCGCGGGCGTATTATAACCCGTTGCTCGGTTTTGGTGCGCCTCCCAACCTGAACGGGGCGATAATCACAGCTCTGGGCAGGCGCAAAGAACTGGCAAAGCATATCGATCCGCGCTATGCGGCTCGACAGGTGCTGCCAGATACGGCACAGGCACGAGATGCGCTGAAGGTGATTGAGGTGCTTCTCGATGAAGATGGGAACGATTTGATGGGGCGCGCCGCGCAGGGGTATGCCTATTTGTTTGACGGCAATTTGCCCTATGCGGAACGGACGTTTAACTCGGCGTTGAACGCAGGTGGGGTGTTGCCCGAAGTGTACAATGGTGTGGGGATAGTTCACATGGGACGCAAGCGGTGGGATGAGGCCGTGGTGGCTTATGATCAGGCTTTGGCTCTTCGCCCCAATTGGAAAATCGCGCAGGCCAACCGCGCGCTTGCCCGTTTGCTGGGGGAGAAGCAGCGGGCAGAAGACGCTTTGAAGGAGGCGATTGAAGATTATCCGAATCATCCGGAGTTGCTGTATTTGCTCGGGCGGGTGTTTGAACGCGAGGGCAAGATCGAAGCTGCCGAGAAAGCCTATACTCGGCAGATTGTAGTGAATCCGATGCACGCACGGGCGCGATTCGATCTGGGGCGGATATGGTTGAAGCGGGGACAACGCGCAAGGGCGACGCGCGTGTGGCGCGAGTTGATGGACACGCGTCCCGAACTGCGTGCGGAATGTCTTCCTTTGCTCATAGGTGTGTATCAACTGATGGGACAGACAGGAGAAGCGCAGAAGGTGATGGCGGAGTATTTGCGTACGGTAGATGAGGACAGGCGCGGACTTTTGCAAGATATTCGCTTGTTGGCAACGCCGAAAGAGGCTACCGCTTATGAGGCATTGCCGTCCGAGCAACAGCCGGACTTTGTGCGGATGTTCTGGCAGCGCCGCGATCCCACGCCGGCCACGCCGGGCAATGAGCGTCTGGTGGAGCACTATCGTCGGGTGTTGTATGCGATGCAGAATTTTTCGTCCGGACAAAAGCCGTGGGACAAGCGCGGAGAGATTTATATTCGCTATGGCGAACCCGCGCACAAGAGCCGCGCAGGCGATGTGCGTTATGAGATGGATCCCGATGTCGTGCGGGTCAAGGAGCGATTGTGGATGGGCTTGACTCCCGAGGCGCATAAGGAGATTATTGCGCGGATGGGCAGGCTGCGGACTTCGACGCGGGATGTACAATATCAGGGTGAAGATGCAGGGGATTTGATTGTTTCAGATTTTGAATCTATTGATTACGAGTTGAATCCCAATCGCACGTTTTTTGGCGGTGGTGCCGATCGCAATGATGGAAATTATTATGACGATGTGCAGGATTCGCATCGCGACCGCGATGCGGGTATGACCAATATTCGGGGTTTTCCCATTTTTCCCATTGATGGGGGTACGAACTGGGAGTACTGGATTTATCCCGATGTGGCAGGTGGTATTGAGGTCGTGTTTACGGCGTTGGATTCCCGCGGCGGGTTCGATTTTCCCGATATGCCACAGGGACGCGTGCTGTCAACTTTTAATCAGAGCCAGTGGACGGCAAAAAGGCCCGATCGGGTGATGGCGCGGGCGGTGCGGCAACAATCTGAGATTTATCGATCCGTAACAGATGATTTAGAGTTTCACTTCGATGCGATAGATTTTCGCGGGGAGAGTCCGCGCAGCCGGTTAGAGGTCTATTACGGTGTGCCTCTGGGTGCTCTGATTGATTCGGGGCGAACCGAAGGTCGTGTTGAACGGGGTATTGCTCTGTTTGACAGTACGTGGACACCGGTTTTTCGGAAGGTCGCCGGGTTGCCTTTTGCCGTGTCAGATGATACTGAGGTGGGTAGTGGAACACTGTTGATTGATGAGTTGGGGCTCAATGTGCCGCCAGGCAAATATTATTTGGGCGTGGAAGTGCATGATCGCGCTCGCAATGCGATGGGCGCTTATACACGCGAGGTGGAGGTGGAGGCTTATGAGGGCGGTGAGTTGGGATTGAGCGATATAGAGATGGCCGGATCGGTAGTGGAGGATGCTGCGGCGAAGGTGAAAGGCGGGCATAAGGTCGTGCCTATGCCGTCCAAAACCTATGTGCCGGGACAACCCGTGACGATTTATTACGAGGTCTATGGGTTGACATTTGACGAATTGGGTCAGACGCGCTACCAGATGGATTACAAAATTTCACCCCGCAAGGGCAAGCCCCTGATCGTGACAATTTTGCGCGCGGTTGGAACATTTTTGGGTATTGAAGAGAAGAAAGAGGTGACAATTTCTTACGAGCAGGTGGGTGCGCGGGAAACAGAGTACAATTATTTGGAGATTGATGTGAGTGGGTCAGAAGCGGGACACTATGAGATGGAGGTGACGGTAACGGATTTGAATACGGGGATGAAGGTGAGCAAGGATGTGATATTTTTTATTGGGAGATAAAATATAGAAAAAACAATGTGTTATGAATTCCAGTCCATATGTCGCATAATTTGGGTTGATAGCACTTGACAGAGTTTGAGACACATATTAAATTGGCAGTTGTTGAATTATCGAAAATTATTTAGAAGTTTATAATGAGAATTAACATCATACGATTGAAAGGAGGTGGGGTATTCAAGCCCGTTTTTGCAATCACAGGGAGGGGTTTAATAAGGAGGTGATGTAAGGGCTGATCAGATAATATTTTGTAGTTGTAGTGTGTAGTTTTCTCTTTCACAGGAGAAGTTTCGCGGGATGAGCCGGGTGGCTTTTCCCTATATCTTTCCCAAAGCCGGGGAAAGAAACCAAAGGAGGAGTTTATGTACCGTTTGAGAGCTGGGTTTATAGCCTTGCTTGCTATTGCTCTGGGGTTTGGGCTGGCGTATCAGGCCGATGCACAGACCACCACGGGTAAAGTTTCGGGCCGCATTACAGATGCTGCGGGTGAACCCCTGCCAGGTGCTAACGTAGTTCTTGTAGGCACCAGAATGGGAGCCACAGCAGATGTCAATGGCGATTACTTCATTATTCAGGTTTTGCCTGGTGTGTACGAAGTTCAGGCATCGCTTGTGGGATATCACACGGTGAGTAAGACGGATGTGGTGGTGAGTATTGACCGCACTTCACCAGTGAATTTTTCCCTGACAGAATCGACCGTTGAATTAAGTGAGATTACGGTGGTGGCTGAGCGTCCGCCAGTTGAATTGGAAGTTTCTTATGCTCAGACGATTATGAAGGCAAGTGAAGTCCGCGAAGCACCGACGGGTCCTCGTCTGCGCGATGCGTTTGCCACACAGGTAGGTGTGGATAGCGATGACTGGGGTTTGACCATTCGCGGTGCCAGCGAAGAAGAGATGTTGTACACAATGGACGGTGTGGGTATGAAAGACAACCGCAATAACCGTCCGTATTCTTCTTTTAGCAAAACAAATCTGGCAGAAGTTCAGATTTTGACGGGTGGCTTTAGTGCCGAGTATGGCGATGCGCGCAGTGGCGTTGTCAATATTGTGACCCGCGAGCCTCGTCAGTTTACGATCAGTGCCGATGCGCGTTATAATCCCGCTGGTCGCAAGCACTTTGGTCCCGACGTATATAGCTCGGACAACTGGTGGGATATCGGTCGCTTTGAGAGCGATGGTCCCACAGCAGATCGCAATGGCGATGGCGTACCTGATTTTAAGGGCTGGACGCAGGAGTTCAGTGATCGCGGCGGTCCGGCAGGCGAATGGACTGCGGGGATTTTCGATCTTCCGATAACAACAGTCGCTCAGGCCAAAGGGATATGGGCATGGCAGCATCGCAATTTTGAATTGGAAGGAAATAATGGCTTTAATGCCAATGCTGCCGATCGCGAATCCGATTATCTCTACGATGTGACGGTTGGCACGCCGGTGATCAAGGATAAATTGTCGGTGATGTTGACCAATCAGCGCGAGCGTACGGCATATACGTACGATTTGTCCAAAACATCGTATCGCGACAACCTGGCGCAGGCCAAATTGACGTTTACACCAACGGCTACGACAAAACTATCGCTGGGTTATTTGCGCGGTTGGGCAGATGGCACGAAAACTGGCGACTTTACGGGAACTTTTGTCAGATCGCAAGTGGAAGCCTCGCGCCGTTTTGACGATGTTCAGATGTTTGCGCCGGGATCTCAAGCCAATCAAGAGACTATTGACCGCAATTATTATACCCTGAACTGGTCGCATACATTGTCGCCCAAGACGTTTTACAATCTCACTGCGCGTTATGGCAGAACGGATTGGGAAGCCACATGGCAGAAACCTCAAGCAGTAGGTATTCCCGCGGCAGCGGTTTATCCCGATGGTCGGGTTGAAGAGATTACCGAATCCGGTGTTTCATCCGCGCAAGCAGCCGGTGCTGTGATTCTGGATGAAGCGCCTGTGGGTTGGAACTATGCCAACCGCCGCGTTGATATTCTGGGTATTTACCGTTTGCGCGGTGGTGGTGGTGCCAGCCGTTCAGCGGACTGGTCCTATATTAAAGAGACGGATATAACTTTTGATATTACCAGTCAGATGACGCCGCATCACCAGGTCAAAGCCGGTATTCAGGCGCATACATTCTTCCTGCGTGAATATCGCGGTTATACCTCCACGCTGCCAGATCGCCCCGAAGGTTGGGAAAGCGACAATCCTGCAGATATCGTGGCGACGCAAACAGCCAACTTGCACAATTATTGGGTGAAGACGCCGTGGTATGGTGGTTTCTTTGTGCAAGATCGTATGGAGTATCGCCAGATCGTGGTCAATGCGGGGCTGAGGCTGGATTTTCACCGTCCAGACAAGTGGTTTGATCTCGTGGGACAGCCGCATGCAGAATACCTGGGATCGAACGCTGAATTGTTGTATGAGAATCGGCGCAAGGTTCGCGCGCCGACCAAGTGGGAATGGAGTCCGCGGTTTGGCGTGTCTCATCCGACGACGGCGACTTCCAAGCTCTATTTCAACTACGGTCACTTCTATCAAGTGCCGACGACAGTGGAACTCTACCGCGCGCAGTCCGGTGCGGGTGAGCCTTTGGAGAACTTTGGGAATCCCTGGGTAGAAATGCCTCAGACCATCGCTTATGAGCTTGGTTTTGAGAAGAGTTTTGAAGGTGTATATCTGGCTTCGGGCACGGTGTATTTTAAGGATATCGACAAAGAACTCGAACCCAGCACGAGTTATTATCCCGAAAACAGTACTGGTAGGCGCACGCGGTGGACAACGCAGGGACGGATCAAGGATGTGCGCGGTTATGAGCTTGCTTTTAAGAAATCGCGCGGCCAGTTCTTTACGGGTTTCATTTCCTATGACTACCGCCAGGAACGCAGCAGGCGGATTGGGTGGGATCGAGTTTATGACCAGAATACGGTATCGACGCCTTCTCGCCTGATTATCGAAGGTAGTGCCAATGCCGCCAATCCACAATTTAAGCCGCGTCCAATCTGGAAGTTGGGTTTGAACTTCCGAACGCCGCTGGATTACGGGGCCGAACAGCGCATGTTGAAGGGCGGTTGGGAAGCCAATCTGTTCTTCCGCAGACAAGGCGGTTGGTGGATGAATCACAATCCGACCAATGACTCTGCGTTGCAGAATGTGTTGAATGTGCAGTGGCAAGACAGCAACATGGCAGATCTGCGGATTTCAAAAGCCTTTGATACCAGGGGCGCGCCGCTGTTGTATTTGGAAATTCACAATATCTTCAATTTCAAGAACTTCAACAATCTGCGCGACTACGATGGCGAGGTCTGGGACTATCCAGGCACAAATGACGATGCCAAAGCCGACGCGTATATGAAACGGATCGGGTGGACTGTTGATGCCAGCGGCAAACTTCAGGAAGGTAGCCGTCCGGGTTCCGATGTCGATCTGGACAATTTCCAGGAAACGCGCCGTCCTTATATCGTCTATCTGGACCGTCGAGACATCACATTTGGTTTGCGATTCTCGTTCTAATGTGTGTCCATTCTCGCCCTTTCCTGTAAGTGGGGAGGGCGGGAAATTTTGAATCGTTTTTACAGGAGTATAAACTTATGAAACGTTTTGTATTTGTGCTGATAGCGATACTGATGGCTGGTAGTGCTTATGCACAGAGTCACGAGATTGGAACCCTGTGGAGTTCGGGCCGTCTGGTTTGGCCCGGCGGTCTCGAAACAGGTGATACCGATCCGGATATCGGGTATCGCATTGGGAATTCGGGTTTTGCGGTCGTGGGGCTGTATTCGACGTTTAATGTGCCCAGCTATTACGAGGGCGGGCAACATCTGGTGAATACCACTCAAAGCCCCTGGTGCAATGACCTGCTCGATGACCTCGCCGATTTTTCGTCTTCGAGGTTAGGGGGCACACAGACGCGACTGAACAGGCCCAATCCGAAGTTTTTCCGCATCAATCCGCCAACGTTGACTCAGGATGGCAAAGAGATATTGCGTACGAATTGGCGTTTGTTCCCCGAAGACGACGATGCCGTGCGGTCGGATTTAGGTGCTGATTTTATGATCAGTAGCACAATTGTAAACTCCGAGGGCTTGCGCATTGTGCGTGAGACGTATTCCTGGGCCAACCAGAATGCCGATGATATGATCTTTGAAGTCACCACGATTACATATCCGGAAAATCCGCATGTGGTTGATCTGCGCGCGGGCGAACGCGGCATTGCTGCAAGTCCGGAAACGGCGCAGAAGAATCCGTCTTATGACAATTTCCACGTTGGGTTGAACTACTATTTGCAGCGCGGTGGTTCAGGTCCTGCAGGTGGCGCGCATATCACGATTAATCCCGAAGATGGGGGCCGCGCTTACGATGCTGGCTTGCTCGCTGGCGGTATATGGGATGAGGTGAATTACTGGGATGATGATGAAAAGTTGCTCTATATCCACGATGGCGATGACAGCGATAAGCTGGGGTATCGCCCCGATGGCGATGACCGCGGCGAACCCGCTCCCGGTACTGGCGACTTGCTCGATGGGGTGCGCGATGCCAATATCAGTTCGGGCGAGTTTATGGAATCGCACTACAAAGGCCGCGTGTTTTTGCATGTGGATAAGACGCCTACCAATGATCCCAATGTGTTGAGCGAGAACTGGCTGGCCGACAATTCCGATCCCGAAAATGCACAGCCGCGCCATGTGCGCTGGGTGCCGGGTGAAGTGTGGACGAGTACGCGCACAGCAGACCGCAAGACCGTGTATGATTTTTATGTGCAGCCGAACGCGGTCCGCCGCGACGACCGCATTGCGATTTCCGATCCCGACCGACCGGGGTATGTTACCACAGAGCAGATCTATCAGTGGGTCACGACCTTTGGTCCCTGGGACTTAAAGCAGGGTCAGAGCATTCACATTGTGTCGGCAGTGATTGTCGCCGGTCCATCTGAAGCGGAAAACAAGCGCGTGGGCAAGGCCTGGGCAGATGGCACGATTGGTTTTATGGAAAAAGAAGCTTTTCTCGACAGTGGTCTGGATTCGCTGAAGGCGACTGTGGCTGTTGCACGCGAGGCATGGGCAAATCGCACGGGTACGATGCCCCGATTGCCCGCTGCACCCAATTGGCCTGCACAGGTTACAGCAACCTCTGGTCCCGATCTCAACGAGTTGAGTTGGGATGCTGTTTCTGGCGCGGCCCATTATAATGTGTATCGCTACGCGGGTCGTCACACAGAAGTGCCCGAACTGATCGGATCGCCAACAGGTACTACGTTTAACGATGAGACGGCTCTTCGCGGTACGAGGTATTATTATTCCGTGACGGCCGTTGATGCCAATGGTCTGGAGAGCAGCCGGTTTGCCACGCGCACCGAAGCAGATGGTGTGAGTCCCTTCCGCGGTCCTGCCAGTGATATTACGCAGGTTCGCATTGTGCCCAATCCCTATCAAGTGCAGGGTGGACAACTCGATGATGGGGGTTTTAACTATCAGGGCCAGCCCAATAAGTTGCAGTTTGTGAATCTGCCGGGGCAGGCGGTTATCCACATTTTCACCATTACCGGTGATCTCGTGACGCGCATTGACCACACTTCTGGCTCTGGCGATGAGTCGTGGGATCTGATGACTTCGGATAATAACCAGTTCCTGGTGAGCGGGATTTACTTTGCTCACATCGAAGATACGGCAACTGGTGCCAAGCACATCGAACGCTTTGTCGTGGTCAGGTAAGAGAGCTTTTAGCAGTCAGCAGTTATAGTTGACTTGCTTTTGATCAAGGAGATAAGTTGTGAAATACACAAAACTGGCCCTCATGATGCTCGCGTTGTCTTTCGGGCTTCTGGCTACAACAACACAAGCGCAGCTGCGTGTGCCAGATAAAATTTTGCCAGAGAATCACGAAGAAAACAATCCCATATTTATCAAAGTTGCTCAGGCTGGCTTTACATTTTTGAAGCTGCCGACCAATGCGCGTTCTGCAGCCCTTGCAGGTTCAGGTACAGGCATGATCGGCTCATCAGCCGGTGTGTTTACCAATCCCGCAACGCTGGCATTTTTCGATGGCCGTGAAGCATTTTTCACTTATGTTTCATGGATTGCTGATACCAAAAGCCAGGTCGCTGGTGCGGCTCTCAATATCCCAGGCCGCGGGACCTTTGGTGTGGGGTTTGTGACTTATGATGCCGGTGATTTCAATGGCACAGCTATTGATCCAAATCCTGCAGGTGCGGGTTTTACAGAGACGGGAACGTTTACGACGTCGAATTACGCGCTTTCTGCGGCTTATGGTATGAAGATCACCGATCGCTTTTCGGTGGGTGCCAATGTGAAAATTGCCAGTCAGAATTTGGGTACTGGGAGTGTGTTGATCGGTGGCAACCGCACGACTGTCGATAACTCAAAGACAGCCTTTGCCGTGGATCTGGGTACGTATTTTAATACGGGTTTCCGCAATACGATTCTGGCGATGACGGTGCAAAACTACAGCTTTGAACAGACCTATCAGCGCGAGGCATTTGAATTGCCGCGCAATATTCGTCTGGGACTGCTGGTGGATGTATTGTCATTGTCGGGTAGCATTCCGGTTCCCCATCATCTGAATCTGGCTTTTGATGTGACGAATCCCGTGGATTTTGACGAGCAGGTTCTGGTGGGAATCGAATACACATTCCAGGCTGCCGGTAGTCCAGTTGGCTTTTCTGGTCGTGCGGGGTATAAGACCAATCACGATACAGAGAGCTATGCCTTTGGCGGTGGTCTGAAGTATTTGACGGAAACTGGCAGGGGTGTTAAGCTCGATTATGCCTTTAAGGCATTTGACAGCGATTTCTTTTCTTCTGTGCATGTGATTTCAGGGGCTGTTGATTTTTAGCCTCTGACTTGAAGAAGACGCAATAAAAACGGTGGAAGGATCTGATATCCTTCCGCCGTTTTTTCATGGCTTGACAGGTATGCGGGGAAGGGGTATTGTATCTGCCCTTGCTTTTTCCGGGGTTCTTCAGGATAGGGATGTAATATGAAGACTTTTCTAATCGCGCTTTGCCTCTTTCTGGCGGTTACGCCCGCTTATGGCGCAACGGTGTTGCTCCAGGATGGTACGGTTTTGAAGGGCGAGATTGTGTCTGAGTCTGAGACGGAGGTGGTGCTCAAGACGGCGATGGGCGAACTGCGGGTAAAAAAGTCGCTGATTAAAATGATAGAGCAGCCTTCGCGCAATGTTACTGTGTTGCTCGTGGATGGCACGGTTTTGAAGGGTGAGATTGTGTCGGAATCAGAGTCAGATGTGGTGCTTAAGACTTTGATCGGCGAGCTTCGGGTAGAGCGGGTACACATCAAAATTTTAGAGCGAGAGGACAATGCAGGGGAGACCGAGGAACAGGTTGCCGAGGTAGAATTGCAGGCGAGTTTTGGCGAGTTTGAAGAGCAGGTGGCGGGTTTGGTTTTGGCGGAGGTGGCCGACGCGGATACGGCGGCTTTTTACAAGGCATTGGATCGGAAGAACAAGGGACTGTTTTTGGCGCGGTTCTGGCAGGCGCGCAATCCGCTGGTGCTGAAGTATTATTACGATTACCACTTTGGACGTCGCTATGTGACGGTGTCAGATGCGTATTTCGAGCGGGGAGACCTGATTCCGAAGAAGTATATTACGCGGGCGCAGGCTCCGGATGAGAAGCTGGTGAAGGAGGCTGCCCGTATTTGCGACCGGATGCTGATTTTGCACCCCAATGATGCGGTGGTGATGTGTGCGCTGGGCTATCTTCGCCTGGAACAAGACGATGTAAAAGAGGCTGAAAAACTGTTCTTAAAGGCGATTCAAAAAAAGAGAAGATTTGTGGAGGCGCGCAACGGCCGGGCGCTGGCGGCGCTGAAGATGCCGGGCCAGAAGTCGCGGGCACTGAGGTTGTTCCGCGAGACCTGCGCGATGGACAAAGCATATACGGCGGCGCACTACAATCTGGGGATGTGCCATCTGGCGATGCTGGGGATGGATCGGGTGGATCTGGATTATTATTTTGGGAATGTGGTAGAGCTTTTTCCGGACCACTATGACGCGTATTTCAAGCTGGGTGTTTTTTACGAGTCGCTGCGCTATTACGACAAGGCGATGAAAGCGTATTCGCGGCAGATGGCGGTGAATCCCGGTCATCCTGTTACGCCTGCGCGTCTGGCGTATGTGGCGATGCGGTTGAAGAGTGTGGGGGAGGAGACCTATAGTCTGGATGAGTTGAAAGAGATGGCACAGACAAAGCCGAAAGAGTATTTGCCGCTTTTGGCCGAGATGTATATTGAGCGGGAGGATTTTGCCCAGGCACAGGCGGCTTTTGAGCGTTATTTTCAGTTTTTGGATCCGACAGAGCGGGAATACTATCAGGATTTGTCGCTGGTGGCTCCTGCCGAGGTGCTTTCCAAAATGCAGACGGCTTTTGGGCGGTCGCTAACACAGCTTCGAGAAGTTTTCTGGCTGGAGCAGGATCCCACGCCGACGACACAGGTGAATGAGCGCCGCGTTGAGCATTACCGTCGGGTGCATTTTGCGCGCTCGAATTTTATCGAGGGCCTGGAAGAGTGGCACGGCCGGGGATGGGACCGTCGGGGCGATGTGTACATTCGGCTGGGGCATCCAGATCATCAGAGTTGGTCGGATTATCTGGTGTTTGAGACGAATGAAAAAGTCGCAAAGGTGAAGAATCGCCTGAATATGATGGCTGCAAATGCCCTGGAGGAAGTTGCGCCGAGCAAGCATGTACACGGGCAGTCGAGTTCGTCGTATGGATATGGGGTGGAAGCTGAGACGGCTGAGTTGCGGGGGATGCCGACTTTTCCGGTGCCGCGCAGGCGCAGTGTGATGCTCGATGGGTCTGAACTGGGGTACAAGTGGGAGTCGTGGATTTATGCCGAGATCGGCGGGGGGATCGAGATTACGTTTCTGGATCCGACGGGTAGCGGGTTTTTCGATTTTGCGCCTATTCCGCCCAATTCTCCCAATCACGCGCTGTGGTCGCGAATGGCGCCCGAGACGGTTGTGGCGCGGGTTGTGTCCCATACGCCTTCGGTTTATGTACACGATTACGGAGGCGATCCTCTGGACCTTTATATGTACACGGCAAATTTCCGCGAATCTGAGCGCGAGACAGCTATGGAGACGTATATGGGTGTGCCAATGGCCGCTTTGACGCCGTCGGGAAATTCACAGGTGATGCTGGATCGAGACGTGGTGGTTTACGATCGTTCGCTGAGGCCGGTTTTTCGGGATAGCGTGCGGGTGGCTGAAGCTATAAGTAGGGAGGCGGGGAAGGGGACGCTGATGGTGGATCAGGTGCGCGCTGCACTGTCTCCTGGGCAGTATTTCCTGGCCGCTCAAGTGCGCGATCCCATAAGTCGAAAAATTCAGGCGCATAAGACGTATGTCACAGTTCAATCTTTCCGCGGTGAGGCTCTGGCGCTGAGTGATCTGGAACTGGCGGGGCAGATTGTCGAGGTGGGAGAGCAGGCAGGGAAGTTCCAAAAGGGGGATTTGCGGGTGGTACCCCTGCCGTCTAAGACTTTTGCGAAGGCGCAACCGGTTTATCTCTATTACGAGGTTTATAATTTGAGCAGGGATGCGTTTGGGCAAACGAGTTACCGCGTGGAGTACAGGCTTAAGGGGGTACAGGGTACGGGGCTGATTCGGGGATTGGGACGGTTGTTGGGCCAAACGCCACAGGCTGATGGGGTGCAGATTTCTTATGAGCATACGGGTACTGCGACATCGGAGCCGCTTTATATTGCGCTGGATGTGCCCGAGAATAGCAAAGAGCTATTGGAGATTGAGGTGGTGGTGACGGATTTGAACAAATCGGATACGCCCAGCGTGAGCAAGCAGGCGCAGTTTGTGCTGGGTGACTGAGGGGTTAATAGATGCGTTTGATGATGTGATAACCGGCCGGGGTTTTGACGGGTCCGCCGATTTTTCCAGGTTCAATTTTCTTTACGGCCTGTTCAAATTTGGGCAAGAGTGTGCCGGGGCGGAATGCACCGAGGTCGCCGCCCTGTCTCCCGGATGCCGTGTCGGTGGAATAGAGTTGTGCGAGCGCTTCAAATTTGGCACCTGAGTTGAGTTGTTCGAGCAATTTTTGGGCGTCGGCTTCGGTTTTGACGAGGATGTGTTGGGCGCGCATTTCTCCGGCTTCGCGCGCTTCCATGCGCGTTTTGGTTTCTCGAAGGTTTTCCTGGGCAAGGGCGTGATCGGGCTGGAGGCGGACGGCGGTTTGAAAGTGCTGAATGGCATCGTCGTATTGGCCCAATTCGAGGTGCGCACTGCCCATGTTATTGTACGCGTCGGCAAAGTTGGGTTTGTAGCGGATGGCTTTTTCGTATTGCGGGATGGCGTCTCGATATCGGCTTTCATAAGTGTAGAGTAGTCCGAGGTTGTGGTACACGTCGGCGTAGTCGGGTTTGAGTTTGAGTGCCCGTTGGTAGCTGACTTCGGCTTCTGTGCGATTGCCTGCCATGGTGTGGGCGGCGCCCAGGTTGTTGTGGATTTCGTGGTTTTTGGGATCGTATTGGAGGGCGCGTTGGTACGCGGCTATGGCGCTGTCGAGTTGGCTATGTGCGACATAGGCGACGCCCAGGTTGAAGTGGGCTTCGGCAAAGTCGGGTTTGACGGCGATGGCTTTTTGATATTGTGCAATGGCGTTGGCATATTGACCTTTTCCAACATAGAGATAGCCCAGGTTGTTGAGGGCGTCAAACGCATCGGGACTCAGGGCAATGATGGCTTTGTATTCTTCGATTGCGAGGTCGATTTTGCCTTCGTGGCGATATTTTTCTGCCTGTTCAAAGTGGATGCGGACCTGGCGTTCAGTGCAGCCGAAGAGCAGGATAGCTAAGAGGATTAAAAGATAGGTGCGTGGGATCATATTTAAAGGATGCCGATTTCGCGCAGTGTGTTGGGTACGGACAGTCTCGGGGAGAAAATAGCGTATTTTGGTTTTTGGGACAACTTAAAATGGGACGGCACAGGGGCCGTCCCCTACGATGATATTATTAGTTCATTTTTGTAGGGGCGACCCCCTGTGGTCGCCCGCTGACTGCTGATCGCTGAAAGCTATTTCATGAAACTCCACTTTTTGGGCGGTGCCGACGAGGTCGGTGCTTCCTGCACATTAATTGAGATTGAAGGGCGACGCATTCTGGTGGATGCGGGTATTCGAATGGGTGCTGCACAGGGATCGCAGTTGCCCAATTTTTCGGTGCTGGACGATGTGGGGCTACCCGATGAGGTGCTGATTACACACGCGCATACCGATCATACGGGTGCGTTGCCGGTGTTGGTGAATAGTTTGCCAGCGGGTGTGAAGGTGTTTTGTACGCCTGCAACGCAGGCGATTACACGGGTGTTGTTGTCAGATGCAGTGAAACTGATGGCGCAAGACCGGGATGGCGAGTTGCCTCTTTATTCGCCCGAGGCGGCAGACGCGGCATTGGGGCGTATGGTGGGTGTGCCGTGGCTTGCAACGGTGCCGCTTTGCGATGGCGCTTTGACCGCGACATGGATTCCCGCCGGGCATATTCTGGGTGCGGCGTTGATCTTTATTGAGGGTGTGCGAGAAAGTGTTTTGATGACGGGCGATGTGTCGGTTGCCAATCAACTGACTATTCCGGGGATGGTTGTGCCGCAGTGCCGACCCGATGTAATGGTGATGGAATCGACGTATGGCAATCGCCAGCATGCAGATCGCGCCCAGCAAGAGGCCGCGCTTGCATTGCGCGTGGCCGAGGTGATTGAAGCGGGCGGCAAGGTTTTGATTCCCGCTTTTGCCGTGGGGCGTTCTCAGGAGGTTATTCTGATTTTGGCGCAGGCGATGCGGCGCAAGCAGATTCCCGAGTTTCCCGTGTTTGTCGATGGAATGGTGCGGGCGGTGAATGCGGTGTATTCGACGTTTGGCGATGATCTCGCGCCAGCGGTGCGGCGCAGGGTGGAGCGCGATGAGGATATTTTTTATTCGGATACTGTGGGGGCGGTGTCGTCACCGGCTGATCGCCGCCGTGTTTTGTCAGGGCCGCCGTGTTGTATTGTGGCGTCTTCGGGGATGTTGATCGGAGGCGCGTCGAGTTTTTATGCCGAGCGTTTGGCTGGCGATGCAGCGAATTTGATTGCTATAACGGGGTATCAGGATGAAGAGTCTCCCGGGCGTGCGCTGTTGAATCTGATGCAGGCGAGGGATCCCGAGGAGCGGGTGTTGATGCTGAATGGGCAGCGCGTGCGCGTATCGTGCCAGGTGGAGCCTTATTCGCTTTCGGCGCATGCAGATGGGGGCGAGTTGACGGGGTTGGTTCAGAGGTTGAAACCGCGTACCTGTTTTTTGGTACACGGCGATGCAGAGGCGCGCGGCGCATTGTCTTCGATGGTGGATGTTTATTTGCCAGAGGGTGTGCAGTTGCCGGAAAATGGCGGTGCGTATTCCGTGGAGGCAATGGGGGCGATGCGACAACGCGGCTATGGTCGGCGCGTTTCACGGGCAGGTATTGCAGGGGGAAGACCGCTGAGCGATGATACGCTTTTCGAGGTACACAATTATGTACGGGAAACTGGCGCGAAGGGGCCGTTTCGCGCACAGGAATTGGCGGAGATGTGGTTCGGTACGGAGATGACGACGCCGTCAGAGGTGGAGGCTTTTCGGTTGTTGTTGACGGCTTCGCGGGCGTTTTTTGAGCCGGATTATCGGCGGGCGTTTTTGTTCCATTCCAAAGAGGTGTCAGAAGCCGCCGGGCCGATGGAGATGAATGAGGCCCGCACGCATATTATGTCGGTTTTGCCGCCCGAGGCGGGGTTGTTTAAGTGTAGCGCGTATGTAGATGACGGCGTGTATGAATTGGCTTTTTATTTTCCCGATGTGGTTCAAGAGCAGTATGGCGAGACGCTTCTCCGATTGGAGGATGAGACGGGCTGGTCGCTCAGGTTGCGGGAGACGCCGCATCAGGGTCGGCTTTTTGAAGAGGCGCGCGAGGCCGTACCCGCAGGTGCAAGGGTTTTGAAGGCGCCTGCGCTGCATCTGGATCAAAAGGCGGTGGTGTTGGCGGTTGATGTGGAGGGGGCGGATGATTGGGAGCGGGTGAGCGGTGAAGCGGCAGCGGGTTTTAAAGCAAAGACGGGTTTTGATTTGATACTGGATTGGCCAGGGGGGGTAAAGACAGAAGTCGCAATACCGAAGAAGGGAGAGGATGCATGGGAGATCAATAAAGCATATAGCGAGATCCGAAAGGCATTTGGGGATCAATCCCACGCGCCATCAAAAATGGGTCTGAAGGGCGGTTCGTATATTGAGGCGGCTTTTATTTCATCTCAGGTGGGCAATCGCTATCGCGGGTTGCTGAACGCGGTGGGCGAGAGGATTGGGTGGGAGATTCGGGTGCGTCCGTCTGCCAATCAAGATGAGATTGCCCGAGAAGCGCGGGCAATTACGCCAGAAGGGTGTGTGGTGCGCGGTGCGGCAAAAATTTATCTGAATGAAAGTCGTGTGGTGATGCCGGTGGCGATGGTGCCAGAGGATGCCGATACACGCGCGATAGCGTTTGAAGAAAGTACGGGTTTTACAATTGAGTGGGATAATCGGTGAGACGTAAGACGACCCTTCAACACCGCTCACTGGATTGCGGCTTAAACCATGCCGCAATGACAATAGTTATTCCTGTCGTCACTCCTGCGAAAGCAGGAGTCCAAGAGGTGTGCTTTTCACGTTTAATAGGAGAAATAATATGAGTGATTTTCCAAGTCCGTTTGCAAGTCCGATGCCGGGGGTGCGTATTGTGGAAGGCGCGCCGGCGGTTTCGCGGCCGAGCAAAGAAGAGGTTGAGGCGTTTCCGGTAGAGGCGGTTAAATTGCTGGATCAGCGGCAGTCGGCACAGCGCGTTGCTGTGGATAGATACGCGCTCGATTGGGTAAGGGGACGACATTTTGTGATTGTTGGGGGGACGGGGTTGGGCATTGGTTGTTCGGTGGCGACTGCGTTGCTCGATCTGGTTGCCGAAAGTGGAAGTCTGACGGTGGTGGCACGCGATTTGTCGAGGTCGCTGGGATATGCGACGGGCGAGGAGATGCAGATGCGCGCAGATGCGGCTGGTTTTGGCGACCGTTTTCACTGGATTAATGATGGGTACGCATTGGAGGGAAGGGCGTTGGATAAGATCGTAGATGCGCTCAAAGCAGCCGATGCGGAGGATGTGATTTATGTCAATTCAACGGCAGCAGCGAGTTCGGGGATTTTGCCGGGTTATCCTCCGGCATTTGTGAAGGATGTCGATGCAGAGGGTTTGTTCCAGTGGCAGTTGACGCCTTTGTCTGAGCGGGCTGTTGAGGCGACCAAATTTGTGATGGGCGATATGGCTGTGCAGTTTACAGATGTGCTGATGGATTCGGGGATTTCCGTGGCTGTGACGGCTTTTTGCGATTGGCGCGGTAGTCTGGATAAGCCGAGTCGCGATCCAGCGGCGGTGGAATACGGGCGCAATGGCGCGTATTCGACGAGTTTGTATTTGCCCAAGGATGCGATTCAAGCGGCGACTGCTGAGGCTTATGGTACAGATCGCAAGGTGGTGAATGTGTTTTTCCCGGTGATGCGGACGCGCGCTTTGCCGTTTATTCCGGGCGGTACGACGATGTCTTATGTGTATGATAAATTGATGGAGAGAGCGGGTATCCAGCGCGTGGATGTGCCAGAGTTGGGTTTGGGGATGCTGGATGTTATCGGCAAGACGCTGAAGTCCGATGATTTTAATCCTTTTCCGCGATTGGACGCGCATGAGATGCCGCTGGATATGTGGTTCTACGAGGTGGTGAAGCAGTTGAATGAAGATGAAAGTAGCCCGTTTTATTACAAGAGATGGTTTTAGGGTGTGACAAGCCGCTAAATAGCGGAGGTTGTGATGAACCGGTTTTGGTGTATTCTGCTTGCGTTTTGTATCCTGAGTTGTGGCGGTAATAGTACAGGACCTGAGCCTGAGCCAGAACCTATAACAGAATCAGAACCAAAGCCAGAACCTCAATATAAAGAACTGAGTTATGAGAACCTCGCTGGTGGTTTTTGGCCAAGAGAGTCAAGTTTAGTATATTCCTTCGGCACCCGTGCGGATAGTTCTTTTCACTATATCGAGTGGAATTATGCATTCTTTAGATTTTATGAGCAGTTCTCTGGAAAATATTTCCTCAATGATCCGTACATTGGTATCAGAGGCACATTCAGTATTGGACGTATGAAAGAGAATCCCGAAGACCGGTATTATTTGTACTTCGCGAGACTCACTGATAGTATCCGCGTGAGTGGGAGTATGTCTGATACTATCGGTGTCCTCACACTTCGCAGTGTGCCTGAGACCTATCTTCGTGGGATACTTAATTTGTCCTCTGTAATAAGTCTTACACCAGTTGTAATGTCAATGAGTGGAGAGAAATTTTCATCTCTTTTGGATTCTCTGAAAGCCAATACTAATATAGGACGAATCATCCAAACTAATAATCATCTTGTGTGGACAAGATATGGGCAATAGCATAAATTTTGTTCTTGCGTTTCAATCGTTGCTTTGTCAATTTACGATATGGATGTAAGCATGAACGCCATCGGCAAATAGCTGATGGCGTTTTTGTGTTGAGAATTTGTGTCGCGAGTTTATCTGGTCAACACCTGTGCCGACGCGAAAGGTATTAATAATTGTTGACAGTGTAACAAAGTATGTTACATTTCTATAAATGATCATAAGTTTTAAGCATAAAGGTCTTGTCGAGCTTTTCGAACGCGGTCACAGCCGCCGAGTGCGTTGGGATTTGCAAAGGCGTTGCTTACGTCGTTTGGAAGTTCTCGATCAAGCGGAATCATTGACAGACTTGAATATGCCGGGATTCAATTTTCACGGTCTGCAAGGATTACCCAAACGTTATAGTATCCACGTCAATGGCCCGTGGTGTATTACGTTCGAATGGCAAGATGGTGATGCACTCAGGGTCAATCTTGAGCAATATCATTGAGGTGACAATGGCTGAATATTCTGTCAAACGTCCGTTGAAGCGCGCGCCTGTTCATCCGGGTGAGATTCTGCGCGAAGATGTATTGCCGTCGCTTGAGTTATCGGTTAGTGAAGCTGCTCGAAGACTCGGTGTTTCGCGTCAACAATTGCATCGCGTTCTGGCCTGTACGCATCCGATTACAATAGAAATGGCACTTAGAATAGGAAAACTCGTCGGCAACGGTCCCGAACTCTGGTTGCGCCTGCAACAAGCTTGTGATTTGTGGCGTGTAGAGCAATCTTTGAAAGACGAACTTGCAGAAATAAGCCCTGTGAATTTGACGCACTCCAAGGGCTAAAGCATTGGAGTTACCCTGTTTTGAGGGAGTATTTAGGACTTGTCGAACTGATACAGGAGAAGAAAACATGCAATCTATTTATGTAAAAGTCCCTGAAGATATTGTGCAGAATATCGTGCAGGAGATGTATGATGATGGGTATGTTTACGATAATAAAAATGATTCTCAGTTTTTAAGTGATAGAGACCCTTTAATTGTAAAAATGTCGGATGGGAAATACAGAGAAGTAACGGTTTCGCATTTACAAGAGGTTGTGGATGGCCTGATTGAAATCCAACTGGATCAAGCATTTAGAAAGTATAAAGAACAAAATGTGACATTGCCGATGTGGATGTATAAGAAGTTTTTTCGAAAGAACATGTTTGGATTTTCCTGGGGGTTATTTATGATGGCGATGGGTATTGCGATAGGTGTTTTATTTTCTCTGGATATACCGTAACCAAAAAAAGGAGCAGAAAAATTATGTCTTACGAGATGCCACCAGAAGAACTCGCTGCGATTGTTGACGCGCCTTTGACGCCTTCGTTTAGTATTGATCCGACGAGGACAGTGCTGCTGTTGATGCACCGTCCGGGCGCACCGTCTATTGAGGAGGTGTCGCGGTCCGAGTTGCGTCTGGCGGGTTTGCGCCTGGATCCGGATGTGAATGGGCAAAGTCGCGTGGGGTTTTACAATGGGCTGACGCTCAAGTGGGTTGCCGATGGTCGTGAGATACCTGTGACGGGGTTGCCGAAGGATGCGAGAATTGGACGGGCTTATTGGGCGCCCGATGGGCAGTGGTTTGCTTTTTCGGTGACGGGGGATAATGGGATTGATCTTTGGGTCGGCAATGCGGAGACGGGCAGGGCACATCCGGTTGGCGATGTGAAATTGAATCAGGTGTTTGGTGGGGCTATGGTCTGGTTGCCGGATAGTTCGGGGCTGTTGGTGCGCGCGGTGTGTGATGGTCGGGGTGATCCGCCCGAGGTGCCCCGCGTGCCCAGAGGTCCGGTGATTCAGGAAAATGTGGGGGAGCGGGCAGCACCATCGCGCACGTATCAAGATTTGTTGAAGAATGCACACGATGAGTTGTTATTTGAATATTATGCCACTTCGCAGGTTGCACTTGTGCGCCTGAATGGCGATGTGAGACCTCTGGGTTCTCCCGGGTTGATTCTTCGCGCCGATCCGTCGCCAGATGGTCGTTATATGCTGGTGTTGAGCATTCACCGACCGTTTTCGTATCTGGTGCCTTCGTATCGTTTTCCAACAAAGGTGGCGATATGGGATCTGGACGGACGCGAGGTGCGCGAACTCGTGGATTTGCCATTGGCCGAGTCTATTCCGATTGCTTATGATGCCGTGCCCGAAGGTGCGCGTTCGTTTGGCTGGCGGGCAGATGCGCCTGCAACCGTGACGTGGGTTGTGGCACAGGATGGCGGCGATCCCGAGGTGGATGTGGCGGTGCGCGATGTTGTATATGCGCTCGACGCGCCTTATGAGGGTGATGGGCGCGTGCTTATGTCGCTGGCGATGCGCTATGGTGGGTGTTCGTGGGGGACGGGTGATCTCGCGTTGGTTTCAGAGCGCTGGTGGAAGACGCGGCGCGTGCGTACGTGGCGCATTCGCCCGGATGATTCGGATTTTGAACCGCAGGTGTTGTTTGATCGGTCGTGGGAAGATCGCTATGGCGCGCCGGGCGCGCCTGTGTTTACGCGGTTGCCCAATGGTCGGTCTGTGTTGATGACGGATGCGTCGCAACGCTATATGTTTTTTGCAGGTGATGGTGCGTCGCCCAAAGGCGATCGCCCATTTTTGGATCGCTATGATCTGGAGACGGGTAAGGCGGAACGCCTCATGCATTCCCAGGGGCCGTTTTACGAGCGGCCAACGACGATGATAGATGCCAATACGGTGTTGATGAGCCGGGAGAGTGTTGATGAGCCGACCAATTATTATGTGCGGGATTTAGGGCGCAATGATATGCGGCAGCTCACGCATTTTGTTCATCCGATGCCGCAGTTGAAGGCGGTGGAGAAGTCGCTGGTTCAGTACCAGCGCAAAGATGGGGTGCAGTTGAATGGGACGTTGTATTTGCCGCCCGGATATAAAAGAGACGATGGTCCGCTGCCCGTGCTGATGTGGGCTTATCCCCGCGAATTTAAGAGTGCAGATGCCGCGGGTCAGGTGAAGGATTCTCCTTTTCGCTTTGTGCGTATCAGTTCGCACGGCGCGTTGCCTTTTTTGGCGCGGGGTTATGCTGTGCTGGATGGTCCGGCGATGCCGATTGTGGGCGAGGGAGATCGCGAGGCAAATGATACTTATATCGAGCAGCTTGCCGATAGTGCAAGGGTCGCGGTTGATGAGCTGGTGCGTCTGGGCGTGGCCGATCCAGAAAAAGTGGCGGTGGGGGGACACTCCTACGGCGGGTTTATGACGGCGAATTTGCTGGCACATACCGATTTGTTTTGCTGTGGTATTGCGCGCAGTGGCGCGTATAACCGCACGTTGACGCCTTTTGGTTTTCAGGCAGAAGAGCGCACGTTCTGGCAAGCAGCAGGTGTTTATGGGGCGATGTCTCCTTTTTATCATGTGCCGAAAATTAGTGCGCCTTTGCTGCTTATTCACGGTGAGGCGGATAATAATTCGGGTACGTTTCCCATGCAGAGCGAGCGATTTTACAATGCGCTCAAGGGGCACGGCGCTGTTTGTCGATTGGTGATGTTGCCGCACGAGAGCCACGGCTATCGGGCGCGCGAGTCGGTTATGCACGTTCTGTGGGAGATGTCAGAGTGGTTGGATAAGTACGCCAAAAAGGAATAAAAATTCAAAAAAATGAATTTTTATTCTTGACTTAGGCGTATTTTCACGTATTTTCATAGTCCTATGAGCGCGAAACAAGAACGCCAGCAAAAAATTTTAGAGCTGATTGCACATCAGCCCATTGCTCGGCAAGAGGAACTCAGCACCGCGTTGAAGGATGTTGGGATTTCGACCACGCAATCGACTCTGTCAAAAGATATTAAGGAGTTGGGTGTGGTTAAAGTGCCCGATGGCGAAGGTGGGTTTCGCTATCAGGTTCCCGGTGTGTTTATCGGGACAGACCGGCTGGTTTTACAGGGCGAAAATTTGCTTCGGCGCGAATTGCAGGATTTTGTCGTGGGTGTGGATGGGGTTGACCTTATGCTGGTTGTAAAGACGATAACGGGTCACGCGCAGGGGGTTTGTGAGTCCATCGATCAGATGTCATGGCCCGAGGTTGTGGGTACTCTTGCTGGTGAGAATACCATTTTTATTTTGTGCCGGTCTCCCGAAGCGCGGATGAATCTCGAGCGCGATATTCAGAGACAAATAGGGAATACAGGAAGGACCTGACGGTGATCAAAATAGGCATTTACGGCGATACGGGGATGGTGGGGCAGGAGATCCAAAAGGTGTTGAAACACCATGATCGGGTAAGTATCGCGTTTCGACAAAATTCAAGGCGTCGGGATGGCAATTTGGCCGATTGCGATGTGGTGTTTTTGGCGACGAAGGATCCCGAGTCGATGAAGTTTGCGCCCGAGGCACTGGCCGCAGGTGCGAAGGTGATCGATATGAGCGGTGCTTTTCGGTTGCCGAGAGAGGCGTTTGAAAGGGGTTATGGTCTGGTGCATACGGCGCCTGAGTTGCTCAAGGAAGCGGTTTATGGCATGCCTGCTCTGTTTGCCAAAGAGATTGCTATGGCGCATCTGGTGGGCAATCCGGGTTGTTATCCCACGAGTGTTATTTTGGCTTTGTATCCCCTCAAAACACTCGTGCAGGGGGAAGCGACGATTGTGGCGACTTCGGGCAATTCGGGTGCGCGAGCCGAGGTGGAGGATGTGTCCAATGAGATTGCGTATAGCTATGGCAAGGGACACAAACATGTGCCCGAAATGGTTTTGTATTCGGGTTTTGAAGTGAATTTTACGCCTGTTGTGCTGCGGTCGGTGTTTGCGGGTATCAATGCAAATATTCGAGTTGAATTGGCTGATGAGTTGAAGGCGGTGGCAAATGAAGATGCCGCTGCGCAGTTGCGCGAGGCGATTGCAAGTGCTTATGGCGCTGACGATCTGGTGCAGGTGGTTGAAGATTCCGACGCGCATTGGTGGGGTACGCGCGATGTGGTGGGGACGCACGCTTTGATCATTAAGCTGGGGGTTGATGACGGTTTTGCTTATGTTAATGCTCTGGAAGACAATTTGCAAAAAGGCGCAGCGACCCAGGCTGTGGAAAATATGAATTTGATGCAGGCTCTGCCGCGGCTTTATGGGATTACCAAAATGTGATGGAGAAAATCTTGGATCAAAAAATAATTGAAAAGGCTGAAATTTTAATTGAGGCATTTCCGTATATTCGCGCATTTCGCGACAAAATTATTGTGGTGAAATACGGCGGTAGCACACAGCCCGAAGAGGGCGGTTCTCCTACGATCATGGCCGATCTGGTGTTTATGGAGACCGTGGGTATGCGTCCTGTGGTTGTACACGGTGGGGGGAAGGATATTAGCAGGCGTCTGGAGGCATCAGGTATTGAATCTGAATGGGTCAATGGCTTGCGAGTGACCGATAAGGCGTCGATGCAGGTGGTGGAAGATACGTTGTTTGGCGAGGTGAACAGGCGCATTGTCGATGGTTTGGAGATACTCGATGGACGGGCGCGCGGCATGTCGGCAAAAGACGCTGGCGTGATGTATGTGACACGGCATTTTGCGACGGTAGAGGAGGAAGACGGGAAGTCCAAAGAGGTCGATATCGGCTATGTTGGCGATGTCGCCCGAATTGATCCCGAACCCGTCCGTCTGGCTTGTGAAGAAGGTATGATTCCCGTTATTTCGCCTGTTGGATTGGGGCCAGAGGGCGAGAGTTATAATGTGAATGCCGATACGGCAGCAGGTGAGATTGCGCGGGCACTGCAAGCGGAAAAGCTGGTGTTTTTGACGGATGTGAATGGTATCCGACGGTTTCCAGATGATCCGGATTCGCAGATTTCAACACTGCATGTCAATGATGTGGAGATGCTGATTGAGAGAGGTATTGCCAGCGGGGGGATGATTCCCAAGTTGCGGGCCTGTGAGCGTTCTGTGAAGGGCGGTGTTCACAAGACGCATATTATTGACGGCAGTGTTCCGCACGCGCTTTTGCTGGAGATTTTTACCCGCGAGGGTATTGGTACGCAAATTGTGCAGTAAATTTTTAACTATAAGGATTTAGCATGACGACTCGAGAAATTATTGACTTAGAACAGAAGTACATCTTGCAAACTTACGGACGGCCCGAGTTTGTGCTGGAAAAGGGGGATGGGGTCCATATTGTGGATACGGACGGCAAGCACTATCTCGATTTCGTAAGTGGCCTGTCTGTCAATGCTTTGGGATATAATAATTCGATGATTCAAGAGGCTGCCAACGCGCAGTTGGGCAAGTTGATCCATGTTTCAAATTTGTATCACACTATTCCGGCACCTCAGCTGGCGCAGTTGTTGTGCGAGCATTCGTTTGCGGATCGCGTGTTTTTTTGCAATAGCGGAACAGAGTCCATTGAGGCGGCGCTGAAGTTTGCGCGCAAGTGGGGGTACAGGAATTTTGAAGATGCGCCCAAGAATAAAATTATCGCGATGAATAATTCTTTTCACGGGCGAACCTATGGCGGGATTTCTGCAACGGGTCAGCCCAGATATCACCAGGGTTTTGGGCCGATGCTGCCGGGTATTGAGTTTGCCGACTTGAACGATTTGGAGTCGGTGGAGAAGATAGCAGATGGTCAGACGGTGGCTGTGCTGTTGGAGCCGCTACAGGCAGAAGGGGGTATTCATTCAGCAGATCCGGAATTTTTGAAAGGTGTCCGTGCCCTGTGCGATGAGATGAAGATGTTGTTGATTTACGATGAGATTCAGTGCGGTTTGGTGCGGGCTGGTTCGCTGTTTTGCTATGAGCAGTATGGCGTGACGCCAGATATTATGACGCTTGCCAAACCACTGGCTGGTGGGCTGCCGATTGGGGCGACGCTTGTGACGCAGGATGTGGCCGATGCCGTGGAGCCGGGGGATCACGCCGCGACATTTGGAGCGCATCCCGTGTCGTGTGCGGTGGCGATTGAGGTGTTTAAGACGATATCTGATTCCGAATTTATTGCGGGTATCCAGGAGAAGAGTGCGTATTTGTTTGGGAAGTTGAATGGACTGAAAGACAAACACGCCGAGAAGGTGACGGAGATTCGCGGCAGCGGGTTGATCGCGGGCGCGGTGCTGAAGGAGATACCAGCGGCGGATGCGATGAATGCGATTCGGGAAAATAATGATATTTTAGTGTGTGTCGCAGGGCCGGATGTGGTGCGCTTTTTACCCCCGCTGGTGATTGAGAAAGAACATATTGATGAGGCGGTAGATGCGCTGGATGAGTTTTTGAGCGATTAACATTGAACCGTCTTTTCAATCACTTCCCCATCGCCGAGGTGGATAACGGCTTTCCATTCCCGGTCATCGTCTCGCACGTCGATGCCGCCTTGCCGCCAGTTGGTCTGAAAGTGCAGGGAAAAGGGTTCGTCATACGCGGTGTCGTAGAATTTGCCATTCCGATAAAAATCGACATAGCTGATTGTTTCGGGATATAAGCTGGCGAGTCGAAGCCAACGCTGGCCCTGATATTCCCAATGGGGTTCTAATCCCTGGAGGTAGTACTGGTCATCAATCGGGTCCGTGTCGATTCCTATGCCTTCTGCCATCCGGTGTGCAAAGAAGGTGTCTTCTCCGGTGGTGATTCTCCAGTCGGCGGGTGGCTCTTGTTTGGTCATGTTGTTGTAATATCCCCACGAGGTCTGCGTTTTATAGGCGACCTGGAGTTGTCCTATGGCCTGAGAATCTTCGTTGCACACGATGGGGTGGTTCAGGTTCCAGCTTTGCACTTCTCGTATCATGTTGTGATATCGCTGCCGCGTGCAGCCGTTTCCGTGTATGAGTATGACGTCGCTGGCTTCGGCGACTTTCCGGTTGCGATATCCACCCCCGCCACTGCACCCACAGGGCAAGCCGCCCGATTCTTTTCGCGCGAGATCCAATAGTGTTACCATTCCTTCGGGTTCTTGAATGATGGGGTGATTTGCAAAGGATCCAATATTCATTTCGTTTGCGACTTCGATGATGACGTTGGGATATTCTTTTACAAAACGCGAGGCGGTTGTTACGGCGTTGCGGATGGCTTTTTCATCTTCTATCCAGCGGGTTTGCGAGCCGTAAAAGAAGCTGACGATGACGACCATTCCAACCGCATCTGCTCCCCGGATCAGTTTGTCCATCCGCTCGGCATAGGCGGCGTCGAGGTTCAGGCCGTCTTCGCCAAAGGGATTGTTCTGGATGGTGTGGTTTTGCACTGTGAAACACGGGCCTCCGCCCTGGAATCCAGTTGTGAATGCGCGCAGTCCATAGCGATACCATTCGGGCAGTGCGGAAATGAGGTGCTCGGTATTGGCCATGGCATCCCATTCGCCGTGGCCCCATCGCGCAAAGCGGTCGGGTTCCATCGCGTCGTCAAATATGCCCTGGATAAATCGCGCGTTCATGAGCAGGCCATGGGCAGCGGGATTCGTCCCGTCAATGTCTGAGTAGGTCACCTTCTTGTTTATTAGAAATTTTTCGTTTTCTATTGTCAGGTGTGTTTTTGCCATATTTTCTCCTTAATGGTCGTAGAGGTATTCGGTGTAATCCCATTCGTAATCGCGAGAGCTTCCCCATATGCTTTCTGCGTAGTATTTTTCCAGGATTTCGTCGTGTTTTCGAGTGAGGCGATGCAGGTTTTCAGGGTGTCTCAGGGCGTCGTTGGTTTCTTTTTGCCAGGTTTCAAGGCGATTTTTTAATGCCTGTAATACGTCGCGGTATGCCGGATTATGGGATAGGTTTTCAAATTCCCAGGGGTCGTTTTGCAGGTCATAGACTTCGTATTCGGGCGGTTGTTCATAGACTTCATAAGCTGCCCTAATGCGCTTATCTGCGCTGGCTATTTCTTCTTGTGTCGCGCCAGATGTCCATTTTTGGTTCTTGTCCGAATATCCCAGTGCGCTCGGGCTTGGGCGGCCCAGGAGCAGGTTGGCGATGAGTTTGTATCGGTCATCTCGCACGGAGCGCTGTGGGAAATACGTGACGACGCCACCGCTTCCCCATTCAGCGTATAGATGGGTGCGCCAGTTAATTTTTTGTCCTTTTAACAGGGGGGCAAAGGATGCGCCCGCCACTCCTGTGGGACACGCTATTCCCAAAATGTCTGTTACTGTTGGCAAAATGTCGATTTGCGATACCAGTTCGTCGCGCGTGTGGCCTCCAAGACCGATACCAGGGCATCGCACGATTAGCGGTATGCGCAATCCGCCCTCGTAGATCGATGTTTTTCCCCGGGAAAACTGGGCACCGTGATCGGTGGTAAAAATTACGAGTGTGTTTTCGGCTTTGTCCAGCGCTCTCAGTTGTTCTAAGACCAGTCCTATGCCGGTGTCCAATCTGGACATGCAGTTGTAATAGTCTGCGGTTTCCTCTCTGAGGCGAGGGGTGTCAATGCCGACAAATGGGAGCGTCTCGACGTCTTTGCCTTCCTGTGGTTGTTCTGGTACGCCGAATTGTTGGCGGTGGAATGGCAGGTGCGCGTCGGGAAAACTGATTTGTAGAAAGAACGGCTCGTCGGATGATTTCATAAATTCACCGGCAACTTCGGCCATTTTGCGTACGTCGCGGTTGGCAAAGCTGATAAATTTTTTGGGGTTCCACCGCAGGTCGTAGGGAAAGGCGTCTTCGGGGTTGATGTGCAATTTGCCGATCAGCCCGGTTCTGTATCCCTCGTTTTTTAACAGGCGGGGCATGTTGGGAAATGCATCGTACAATGCGTATTTGTGGGTTGCCAATCCGAACTGACCATTCTGGTGTGGATATAATCCGGTCAGGATACTCGCCCGCCCGGGGCTGCATACGGCCTGCGTCGCATACATGTTCTCAAATCGCACGCCTTCAGAGGCGAGTTTATCTATATGCGGCGTTTGTGCATAAGGGTCGCCATAACAACCCAGATGCTGCCCATTGTCTTCTGAGATTATGAGCAGGATATTGTACCTGGATGACATTTCGAACTCCTTCCTGTTTGACACAACTGTTGTGATATTCTATCTTTTTGTTCCCTATTCTCCGTTTACCTGTTGAGGAATAACCGATATGATCAAGGGTCTTACCCCACAATTCGCCTTTTTATTGCGAAGGCGCACAACTCGGCGAAATCTCGGAACTTTGTTCAAGTTGTTGCTGGCCTTTTCTGTGATTGTTACGGTTTTCAGCGTTCTTTTTCATCTGATTATGCTCAGTGAGGGCCAGGAGTTTAGCTGGTTTACGGGCTTTTATTGGACGCTTACGGTTATGTCAACATTGGGTTTTGGCGATATTACTTTCCAGGGGGATTTGGGGCGTTTATTCTCTATGATTGTTTTGCTGACTGGTATGATTTTTTTGCTCATTGTTCTGCCGTTTACTTTTATTCAGTTTTTTTACGCGCCGTGGATTCAAGCCCAATCCGAAGCCCGCGCGCCGCGTCAGTTGCCCCGCAGTACGCGAGACCATATTTTGTTGACCAACTATGACCCCATTGCACAAGCGCTTATCAATAAGCTGGATCGCTACCAGTATTCCTATTATCTCATCACGCCAGATTTGGCGCATGCACAGCAACTTTACGATCAGGGTATCAATGTTGTGGTTGGGGATTTGGACAATCCTGAAACGTACAAAAAAATGCAGATTGAACAAGCGGCTCTTGTTGCGACAACAGATACCGATCCGATTAATACCCATATTGCATTTACTGTGCGCGATCTCAATCCCACTGTGCCGATTATCGCCAAGGTGGATGATCCCGATTCTGTAGATATTCTCGAATTAGCGGGATGCGACCATGTTCTTCAACTCGAAAAAATGCTGGGCGCATCTCTTGCGCGGCGCACCCAGAGCGGGGAGACCGCAGCGCATGTGATTGGTCAGTACGACGATTTGTTCATTGCCGAGACCACGGCGGCCCATACGCCTCTTGTGGGTAAAACGCTTGAGGAGATTGGCCTGCGTAGAGAACTGGGTCTGACGGCGGTCGGCGTTTGGGAACGCGGTATTTTTCAATCGGCATTGCCCGATACCCGTATTGGTCCCCACACGGTGCTGGTTATGACGGGGACGCAGAGTCAATTGGATAGATTTAACGAGTTGTTCTGTATCTACAAAGTTTCAAATGCTCCCGTTGTCATCATCGGTGGTGGTGGCGTTGGCATGGAGGCCGCGCGCACGCTTGTCGAACAGGGTATCGACTATCGGATTGTGGAAAAAGATGCAGATCAGGCTCAGAGGCTCGATAATTGCATTGTGGGCAATGCCGCGGATTTTGAGGTTTTAAAAAGAGCCGAGATTCTGGATGCGTTGACGGTTATTATTACGACGCACGACGATGATATCAATGTTTATCTCACGGTTTATTGCCGGCGATTAAATCCGGAAATTCAGATTATCAGCCGTGTTACGCAAGAGAGAAATATCGCGACTCTGCACCGTGCGGGCGCGGATTTTGTCATGTCTTATGCGTCGATGGGCGCAGATGCGATTTTCAATTTCTTAAAACGCAGTGATACCCTGATGGTGGCAGAGAGCCTCAGCGTGTTTAGCGAGGATATCAGCGTGTTCAGGATGAAGATACCCTCTTCACTTGTTGGAAGAACGATTGCAAATTCAGCTATTCGCAGGAATACGGGATGCACGATTATCGCACTTAATGATAACCACGAAATGCAACTCAATCCCGATCCCAATAAACCTCTGCCAAGAGCGGCGGAGATTCTCCTTATTGGCAGTTCGGAAGGCGAAAAGCGGTTTTTGGATATGTATGTTCATACCTGAGTTTATTCTTCTGCCATACTTCGATACTTCCCTCCATAATAGAGCAACGGATTCCCCTCTCCCAATTCTCCCGCCAGTATTTCTCCTACAAACATGTCGTGATCGCCTGCTGGCAAGATGCTCACTATCTTGCAGTCGAGATATCCCAGTGTTCCCTCCAATATCGGCGCACCTGTTTTACTTTCGCGCAATGTCAGGTCGGAAAAGTCCTTTGGCCCCGGTATGGCAAATCGGTTGGACAGATGTTCCTGCTCCCGGGTGAGGATGTTGATTGCATAACACTGTCCGTCTGATAAGGCGCTGTGCATGTTCGCCGATTTATCGACCGATACCACAACGAGCGGTGGGTCCAGCGATAAAGACATGACGGCGTTGGCTGTCATGCCTGTTATGTCGCCGTTTTTGTATCGCGTGGTGACGACGGTTACGCCGGTTGCAAACCGCCCCATTATATCTCGTTGCAGCCGTGAATCAAATGCCATAGATCCTCCTATTATAGCTCCCGCAACCATTCTGCTGATGGCGAGTTGACCGATGCGTGATGCGCAGCGAGGTCGGCGGTCATGGTTGCGATCATTTCCCGGTGTTCGGGGGCGTCAAACAGGTTGTTCACCTGGTCGGGATCGTTTTGACGATCAAAGAGTATGGCGTCGTGGTCCTTTACATAGGCGAGTTCGTAATTGGGGGTGAATACGCCAGCTCTGTTGGGATCGTGGTGGATATAACAGATGTCGTCCCATTCGGTTTCTTCGCCGCGCAAGAGTGCGGATGCGTCCCGTCCGTGTTCGCGGCCACAGGGTTCAAATCCCATGAGGGTCAGGATGGTGGGCATAAAATCGACGGAGCCGACCAGGTGTTCTATTCGCGTGCCAGCCGGGATTTTCTCGGGCCAGCGGATTAACATGGGGACGCGATACGCTGTTTCGTAGAGTTGATTTTTGCCCATTAATCCGTGTTCGCCCAGGTATTCGCCGTGGTCGGAGGTGAAGACCACAATTGTGTTGTCCAGGATGCCTTTTTCGCGCAGTGCATCAAGCATTCTGCCCACGCAGTCGTCTATGACTTTGACCATGCCGCAGTATTGGGCCATGTGTTTGCGTAAGATATCATCTTCTGGAGCCTGTCTGTTGGATACCCAACTGGGCTGGTTTTCTTCGTTGCGCGTGTCGGGCAATGGCATGTCTGCGGGGTTGTACATGGTGTCGTAGGGTGGGCGTACGGTAAATGGCGGATGGGGGTCGGGTATGCTGAGCATGAAACAAAATGGGTTTTCTCGATCTCGCGTCATAAATTCATTGGTTTTTTCGGTTAGCCAGTCCGTTGGATAGGTTTTTTCGTCGCCCATGGTTCTGTAATTAAATACTGTGGGTTGCACATCGCCCATGTCGGTATCTTCGATTTTTTTCCAGTGTCCGCGATTGAACATGTATTGGGCGTCGTCAAAACCCATTGTGCGTTCGGGGTGTACCCAGCCGGGACGCGGGGGTCCGTCCAGATGCCATTTGCCGGCGTATCCGGTGTCGTATCCGCGGTCTTTTAGTGCTTGTGCAAATGTGATTTCATCGCGGTTGAGGGGGATGTTGTTGCGATACGCGCCGTGTACATGTTCATAACGCCCGGTGAGGAATACGCCTCGGGAGGGGGTGCATACGGCGACGTTGACCATGAAGTTGGTCAAGATGGCACCTTCGTTTGCCAGGGAGTCGATGTGGGGCGTTTCGACGAGTGTTCCGCCATACGCGCTCAATGTCCAGCAGCTTTGTTCGTCGGTGTGTATGACGAGGAGATTTGGAGAATCTGCCATTTATTGCTCCTTATTGTTGGGTTAACCATGGGTCGCCAGTTTTTTCCAACCAGTTGTTCATTTCTTCCCCAAGCTCTGCCACAAGGCCGGGATGATCGCTGGCGACGTTTTGGAGTTGATAGGGGTCTGCGATATTGTCGTGGAGGATTATTTCTTCGCCTTCGGGCGTTCGCGTGACGACATAGGTGTGTCGGTGTGTGCGTACGCCGCGCGCTCCACCCGCGGGGTCGGCGGGCATTACGTTGAGGTAGAGTGCAGAGGTCGGGCGTGTGCCTTCTCTGCCGAGCAGGATGTCGGAGTAATCCGTTCCCTGGACGCTGTCGGGGATCTGTCCCACGCCCATGAGGTTGAGCAATGTGGGCATCAAGTCGGGTGTGCCGATTAACAGGTCATCTGTGCCGGGTGTGATTTTTCCGGGCCAGCGGATGATAAATGGTACGGTAAAGGATTCTTCGTAGTGTACGGTTTTGCCTATGCGGCCGTGGCTGCCCATCATTTCACCGTGGTCAGAGGTGAAGACTACGATGGTATCTTCTTCCAGGCCCTCTGTTTTCAAGCAGTCCAGTATGCGTCCGAAGTTTTCATCGACGCCGGTTACCATGGCGAAGTAGTGTTTCGCGTTTTCTCGGGCGCTGTCGCCGCGTGCATCTGTGGGGACGTTGGGGCGCGTTAAGAGGTCTTCATGGGTGGCGTCGCCGTATTGGGCGACGTATTTTTCTGGTACTTGTTTGAATGGCATGTGCGGTGGGTTGTGGGATATGACGAGTGAGAATGGTTTTTCGGGATCTCTGTATTTGCCACCTTCATTGCGGATGTAGTTTATTGCGATGTCGGTTTCGTGTTTGGGGGACCATTCCCGCGGTTCAATGCGCTTTTCAATGGGGTCATTGCCGGTCCAATAGTGGGGGTTGAAGTGCCAGTCGCAACAGCCGTAGGAATACCAGAAGTCATATCCGTGTCTGCGCGGTCCCGGTGGGGTATATGAGTCCCAGATGACGCCATTTCCTCTCGGTCCTTCGGTGTATTGATATTGCTCATTGGGTGGGTCGAGGTGTAGTTTGCCCAGGTACGCCTGATTGTAGCCAGCGTCGTGTAATACGTCTGAGAAGCACCGTGCGTTTTCTCGCAGGTAGTTTTCGTATTGTTCTGTGGTGGAGTTGACGTTGCCGAGTACGCCATTGGCGTGGGGATATTGTCCGGTGAATAGCATTGCCCGATATGGGCTGCATACGGGTCTGGTGCTTACGGCGTCTGTTAATACGAGGCTTTCGGACGCAAATTGGTCGATGTTGGGCGTTATTACGGGGTCTTCGTTCATGAATCCCATGGCCTGTCTGCGATATTCATCGGGGAATACAAATACGAGGTTGGGATGTTCAGGCATCTTTGTCTCCATTTTAAATGCACGGGAAATGGCACTGTCATAAATTGTGCCAATAGTTGCGGATGTCAAGAATAACCATTGGTGCAGGTTATCCTTTATTGCGGTCAGTGGTTAGTTATCCATTGTAGGAGCGGGTTTCAAACCCGCTCCTACGTCCTATTTTATTCCTGTAACCCGATCATAAATCGCCTCTAATTTTTCGGCTTGTTTTTGAAGGTTGTGTTGCTCTTCGACATGGGTGCGGCCAGCGCGGCCAAATTGTTCGGGGGAACTGAGGAGGGTGTCCAATCCTTCAGCGAGGCCCGCTATATCTCGTTCGGGATATAATAGGCCGCAGGTTTTGTTTATTACTACTTCGGGAATGTCGGCGTGTAGGGACGATACGATGGGGACGCCCATTGCCATGGCTTCGATGAGTGCGACGGGGGCACCGCCTTCGGTGTCGCCGTCTGATGCTGTGACGCTGGGATATAAAAGGATTGTTGCGCGTTTTAGTTCTTCAAGTGCGGTGGGATGGGGGAGCAGGCCGAGCATTTTTACGCGGTTTTCAAGGTGTAGATTTCGTATTTCAGCTTGTAGTTGTGGACGCAAAGGCCCGTCGCCGATCATCCGCAGTTGGGCGTCCGGGTATTTTTCCGCTATTTTTGCAAATGCCTGGATTGCATATTTCAATCCCTTTTTTTCTCGAAATACGCTGTATGTCAATACGATGGGTTGTTTGGGTGTGGGGTCTGTTCTGAAGGGTATTTTGTCGAGATCTACGCCCAGGTGTTGTACGATTACCCGGTTAGCAGGACATCCCAGTGCGATGAGTTGTTCGCCCATGAAGGGACCTTCGATCAGAAAGAGGTCGCCTTCGGCAAAGAGTCGTTTGTACCGTTTTTGCCATTTTTTTTGCCGGGGCAGTGCCGATACGTCCAGGCCGTAAAAGGTGGTGATGAGGGGGATGCCCGCGCGCTGTTTTGCAGAGAGACATCGGTATCCCTCTTGTCCAAAATGTGCGTGGATGAGGGCGGCGTTGTGTTCGCGGAGCCAGTTTTCATAGCCGGCGTATGTGCCGCGCATTTTGCGAATGAAGCGCAGAACTGTTCTGCGAATGGGCGAGATATCTTCGGCTGATAAGACGGGTTCTATGGGAAAGCGGTCCAGGTTCTGGCGCGTTTGTGTGAGGACGATGGGGCGATATCGTTTCAGTGCGCGAATTTGATCGTATATCCAGGTGGCTGTGGCTGGCAAATAGGGGTTGGCACTGTGCGCGACGACAGGTTTCATGTATTTCCTCACTTGGACCTTACTTGATAAACCGATCGAACACATTGGTCATCATACGCTGCACGCGCGGGTCCGGGCCTTGCGGTTTGGCATGCCTATGTGCGGGCAATACGTGGCCGGGAGGCGACGACAAGCCTTGCGCCCACCAGATCGTCCCGGCGTTGAAGACGACGTTTCCTTGGGGCCCATCGTAGATCGTAGCGGCATGAGGACTGTACCTGGGATTCTTCGGTAGCATCGGTCCCTCGGCCAGAACTTCAAAGTTAGGCAGTTCGAGAGCAGGCGATCCATGCCATTCCCAGCCTATTAGTCCATCAATGGTGTCACCTTTTTGCATGCCAGTGCCATCATAGATCCAGTGATTGGGTTGGGTGCAGGTCCAGTCACCTCCGCCAATGCCGGCGGTGCGTCCCCCCATGAGCAACGCCGCGTCCGGCCCCGCTGGATACTTGGCGGGGGTGCCGCGTCGCTTGTTCAACATCTTGCTGAGTTCCTCGCCAATGAACTTATCTTCGCGTCGCATGATCCGGTGGAGCTGCCCCTCGGCAGAGGGCAGCAAAGGCACCACACCCCAAACCGAATTACCACTCAGGAACGCAAGGTTGACACCGGCGTCCCGAGCCTTGATAACGTTGTCATACATCTCCCGGGTCCAATACTCGTCATGGCCCACGGAGATAAAGCCTTTCGCGCGTTGCAATCGCGGACCGTGCCTGTGCGTATCCACATTTGAGATATACGACACATCGTAGCCCTGCTGCTCTATCCAATAGGAGAGGGGGAATTCCCAAAGAAGAAATTCGCCCGTGCCCACGGACTTGGGATTCTTGACAAGATGATCCTGGCAGAACTGCGCGTAGGGACGGTCAAAACTCACCCACCCGGTATCGTTCGCGTTGGTGCTCCACTTTTTCCTTTTCTTATGTCCCGTGTAGCCATTCTCGTCGTTGTGGTAAAGAGACCACTCGTTGGTAGGCCAGCTGTTGTAGGCTTGCCAGGTCATGTCGCTGCACTGGAAGAGCAAATCGCAGGGGCGACCATCGCGCACAATAAAGATGACGTAGCTTTGCACGCCGCCCTCCTTGGCAGTGAGTTTGCCCAGATAGACGCCGCTCAGCCAATCGTCTGGAATCTCGAATTCGACCGACGGATTCCATTGGCATTCGCGCAGACGGTTTTCGCCTATCGACGGATCGGCCTGGGTTTTGCCCTGTATAGAATCAAAGCGCTTCATGAAGCGACCGCCGGTTCCGCCGTAATAGCCTGTGCGAAAGATCTCCAGATCAAACTGGGACACTGGATTCGTGCTCACCATGATCTTGATCGTGTCGCCAGCACTCACACTCGTCTCGGAGCAGTAGCCCTCGATTCGCGGGGAACGCCACAACGCCACCGGTTCGATGTCGTTGATGTCGGTCTTAGTGAGCAACCAGTCGCGCGTTCCACGCTCGGCGTTTTCGAGTTGGATGCGATTACGTCGTTTTGATTTCGCTACGTTTGAATTTCCGTAGAGCTGTGGCGCGGCGAAGGTTCCGGCTGCGAGACCGAGACTTGCGGTGGCGACGCCTTTAATTAAATCGCGGCGATTCAGGCCATTTTGACTTGCAAAACGCTTCCAAAAATGAAAAACGGCTTTCAAATCTTTGCTCATAATACACTCCTGCAAAAGGTTGGATACGCAATGCCCAAAACGTCTCTGTCATAACTTGCGGTGTGTTGCCAACTACAGCGACCAATTTGTGTTGCATATCATTATCCTCTTGAGACATTCCATTGACTTTTGTAGTATAACATCGTACTCTTAAAATTTCAATCTATGACTGTGACTGTCTGAAATACGTCCCAGTGGAGAGAGCAACAGAAATCCGCTCGGCACGTAGTTGACAGGTCTGGGAATTTACTCCGTTGACAGATGGGGCGCAAAATCCATGAATGCAATGTACAGAGACACCATCGCCCATCTAATCGAGATGTCACCCTTTGAGATTGAGCCTGATGTGCAAATAACCGGACGCACGCCTACTATGGCGAGTTCTATGTTTCTTACGAACAAGGAACAGGGCGACTGGGCAGAAGAGATTGTCTTCAATGCTATCAATGAAAACTCTCAGGAATATTGTGCAATAAAGTACGGTCGTGCGGATACTCTATCAGCCGGTGATCCCGGGTTTGCCGACTTTTATGCTTCTTATATTGATGAGTTGAACACGATTGGCAAAAAACCCGATCTTCTCGTCTATAAGCGGGACGACGTTCCAGAGCATTATGACCTGGATGATGATGCGTTTATCCAGAAGGCAGTATCGGCTATTGAGGTTCGTTCAAGCAGTTTTCTTGCGAATAGATATTCATCATTCATGGATAATAGAACGCGAGAAGCTGAATCTGCCATTCAAGAAATTCAACGGGAAATTCTCTCAGAACCCTACGCGAGCCTGCTTGCAGAAAAGAGTCCTGCACTTTATGAAATGATACAAAATGCAACCATCGATACGTTTCGAGAATTGAATTTCAGGCGGAGGGGCTGGTATTCGACTCAACCTTTGCAAGAGTTGAGTGAGCTTTTGAAATCTCTAAAAGAACAGATGCAAATCCTTCAAAAACGGGACTATCTCAGCATTACACCGAAGGTCGAAGACTTGGCACTTGTCAATCGCTGGATTCAGCATTTCGGAGTGAGGCACTGCTATTTGCAGGTGTTTTTTGACAAAGCATACGTTATTCCGTTTCAGAATATTCTGGAAATAACCTCCGACTCAAGAAACGAAGGCGTGGTGTTCTCCATAGAGAAAGATGTGAAAAATCAAGGCAAGAGAACTATTAAGATCAATGTTCAGGTTGGAAAAGAGATTTTGGGCAGGATTGATATGCCGCAACACCGCTCTGCTCTAAAAGAATTGGAGCGCGGGCGTCTCCTATTCTATGTCACCTTCCACGGGGGACGTGGCTATCTCGATCCGGCTGTCTTCTCTCAGGAGATATTAGATGCAGGTTAATCAAGCTGAATACCTGCGGAGCGTTGGCGAGAAGCATCGCAAGAAATACGGGCAGTTTTTCACTCGCCCTGAAGTAGCCGAGTTTATGGTGCGGTGGGTCTTGAAATCCGGGCAGAGGACGCTCTTTGATCCCGGCTTTGGTCTGGGTGCTCTTTTTGATCCCGTTGCCGACGATCCGGGCATGGTGTTTGCCGGAAGTGAGAAAGATTCCAAAATCCTCGATTTCTGGACAGGCGAGTCAGGAGGGCGGAAATTAGATATTGAGCATGAAGACTATCTGCTCTCCTGGGGGAAAGCACACGCCAATATTGTTTGTAATCCACCTTATATGCGCTTCCAGAAGTTTATTGGCAGGGACTCTGTGTTCAAGGCGTTTGTCGATAATCTGGGCTTGAAATTGTCGGGATATACGAATACGGCATCCGCATTCCTGCTGAAGTCGCTGTCCGAACTGAATGGATCGGGACGGCTTGCGTATATTATGCCTCTTGAATTTCTCAATACTGGATACGGGACCATTGTTAAGAAACGTCTTATCGAGAGCGGTCATCTTGTCTCTATTATCAATCTTAAATGCGAGAAGGACATCTTTCCCGATGCAATAACCTCAGTGGGAATAATCCTGTACGATACCTGCCAGCAATATTCCCACGTTGATTTCCATATCGCCGATTCCATTTCTTCGTTGGAAAACATTCTTGAGAATCAGCCAATTACCAGGGTCGCATTGGAGCGACTCAATCCCGAGTCGAAGTGGTTGTCATACTTCCAGAAAAATACATTCGATATCAATCATGGAATGACGGTGCCGCTGAACTATTATGGTCATTTTAGCAGGGGCATTGCCACCGGAGCCAACGAATTTTTTGTTTTGAAACCGTCTCGCGCCAAAACACTGGGAATCAATGGTCCGGAGGTTGTTCCTTGCATTACGAAAAGTTCTCAAATTCAGCAACCGGTGTTTGGTCGCGCAGACTACGACGATTTGGTCAGAAACGACGCGCCTGTTTTGCTATTCAGTGTTAGTAAGACACACTCGAAATACGCGGCGGATTATATTCGGAGTGGGGAGCAGAGGGGTTATAACACGCGGTTTTTAACAAAAAACCGAAATCCCTGGTACAAGACGGAAAGGAGAGCACCCGCCCCTCTTTTGCTTGGCGTGTTTTCACGTGGCGGCTACAAGATTATTCGCAACAGAAGTGAGGTGTTGAACTTGACGTGTTTTCACGGCTTTCAGCCCAATATTATTGGTATGGCATATCTCGACCGCCTGTTTCTCTATCTGGCCTCTGCGCCGGGGCGCGATGTAGTTTCATTATGTGTTCGAAGATACGGTGACGCGCTGGATAAGTTCGAGCCTAACGATCTGAATCAAGCACTTGTACCAGGCCAGCAGGTGTTTGATGAACTTTCGAATAGGGAGGTCGCGAAAGCCGTTCGCTGTGCAGAAAGAACCGGAAAAACGCCCGGCTGGATAGACACTTTCTTTGAGCAATTGATGATACCCACCGACCATTAGCACCCTCTGTCCTATTCCCTCCAAATCCATACAACTCTACTTTTTGCCTTCGGTTTGTTTGCGATATTTTGAAGTCACCAGATCTATCTCATCGAGCAAGGCCTCAACGGATACGTCTTTGGCGATGGTGGTATTTAGAGAACCATAATGGATCTCGAGACATTCCAGGAGTAATGCTTTGATCTTGTCTTCGTCTGGCTTGTGCGGTATCGGACTTTCCTTATCATCATAGAGCTTGTCGAGTTCCGCTTTTTTGCGGTCAAAGAACTCTCTGAGTTGCTCCTTTGTCCATTCTCCCCGACGGATTGATTTGTAGATCTCTTTATACCGATCAAGCACAATATCGCCTTCTCGCATGATCATTTCGCACTCATAGGATAGGCGAACCAGGTGATACCCGAATTTGGTATCATATCCAAACCGTTCGATATCTGATTGTCGGCGCGGGTTTGTGCGGCTTTCTGCATTGAGCTTCTTGAGCTGGGAATGGGCATAACCCAAAAACTTGTGATATGCACCCTTGTGCAAAAAAGTTTTTCGGCTTTGCCGCATGCGATCATAAATCTGGGAGGTAGATAACAGGCATCTGGGAGGCAGGAATAGAATCTCCACCATATTTGGATTGTTCTCCATTGCAAGCTGGAAGAACTTCACGATGTTATAGATCGCAATGTCATAAGTCTTACGCTCATCCTTTGCTTCTATGCCGTGTGCCTGGAATTGATCGAATTTTGGGGGTTGTGTACCGAAGCCCTGGATATATCCTGCAAGGTGGGGGAAAATAACTGTCTTTGGGGGGATGGCAATCCCAACAATATCCCGATCAGCCTTTTTCGGGTCTTCGCATCCGTAGGCAAAAGATCCGGTTAGTCCTTCGAGCATCATGTTGTCTGGCAGCCAGGGTGGGGGATGAATGAGGCCCTTATTGGCAAGCCTCGCTGTGCGTGTGAGTTTCTTCGGTTTCGGCATTCCCTTACCTCCTTTCTATACAAGATTACATTCCTTTTTTTCTTGATCTTTTTTTTCTTCCTTAAACTCAAGCCACATGCGTATCATCCGCAAGATAAATGTGGCAATCGCCAGATATAAGACCACATTCCATATCACCTTTGAACCAAAAATGCCGTACAACAATAATGACAGGACAATAGCGACAGGAAATAAATATCGAAAAATACGGATTTTCTCTTGTCGTGAAAGACGGTTCATGATTTTGTATTGCTCCGTTGATGGATTTATTTTCAGGAGGCATTCCATTGACTTGTGTAGTATAACACCGTAATTTTGAAATATCAATTTATGAGTATTTGCGCGGAGGCATTGAATATCTATTAACCTGGAATTTTGCACATTTGGCTAATGCTACGATAAGAAATCAGATTGAACGAAAGTGTCGCTTAAAAGGGTATGAACCACCCATCATCTGCACGCCAGAGGAATTATTAGGAGAGTAATACAATGGACCACGACGATATCATCAAGGAAGTCCGAACAATTCGCGAAGAGTTGGCAGCATTACACGACTATAACGTGCGTACACTATTTTTAGAAGCAAAGAAACGCCAGAAAGCAAGCAAGCGTAAGGTCGTTAAATTAGCACCAAGGTTGTTGAAAACGGCGGAAAAAAGCAGTGCGCGTACCATCTGATCACACAATTATATAGTCCTCGCGTTTTGGGATGTTCGCGTTTAGATTGCAACCCAAATCCATCCAAATTACCCCTGAAGAGAGTATCTCTCCAGGGGTTTAAAATTTTCTAATATTATGTGGAGGGCATCAGGGCAATGTGTCAACGCGTTCCACTTGTCTCCTTTTCCCATTGTTGGACCTTACTTGATAAACCGATCGAATAGATTCGCCGTCATACGCTGCACGCGCGAGTCAGGGCCTTGCGGCCGGGCGTGTCTATTTGCGGGCAAAACATGGCCTGGAGGCGATGACACACCTTGCGCATACCAGATGGATGCGGCATTGAATACAACGTTGTCCCTGGGTCCATTGTAGATCGTCGCTGCATGGGATGAATCGAGTCTATTTCTTCCGTCAACCGCATTGCTTGTAGCCAGGATTTCATGACCGGGTAAATCGCGGGCGGGATGGCCGTTCCATTCCCAGCCCACCAGGCCATTGACGGCGTCGCCTTCTTTCATATCAGTGCCTTCATACAGCCAGTGTTCGGGCTTGGCGCAGACAAAGTCACCACCGCCGAGGCCGGCGTGGCGTCCACCCATGAGCAACGCCCCGTCTGGCCCTGGCGGATACTTGAGCTTTATGCCTCGTTGCTCCTGAGCCTGCTTATAGCGTTCCTCGCCAATGAAATAGCTTTCGCGGCGGATGATCCGGTGGGGCTGCCCCTCAGCGGAGGGCAGCAAAGGCACCACACCAAACATCGTATTACCACTCAGGAAGGCAAGGTTGAGACCTGCGTCGCGGGCCGCGCTGACGTTGTCGTACATCTCCCGCGTCCAATACTCGTCATGGCCCACGGAAATGAAACTTTTCGCGAGCTGCAATCTCGGACCGTGCCTGTGCGTATCCACGTTCGAAATATAGGACACATCGTAGCCCTGCTGCTCCATCCAATAGGACAACGGGAATTCCCAGAGAAGAAACTCTCCCGACCCCACGGAGTCAGGTCTATCGACGAGATGGTCCTGACAAAAATTAGCGTAGGGACGATCAAAACTCACCCACCCGGTTTCCAGATCTGTGAGCCATTTTTTCCTTCCATTCGGATTGTAGACCTCCTTGTCGGCGTGGTAAAGAGACCACCTGTCATCGGGCCAGCTATTGTAGGCTTGCCAGGTCATGTCGCTGCACTGGAATAGCAGGTCACAAGGGCGGTCGTCACGCACGATGAAGATGACATAGCTTTGCAGACCATCTTTGTTGGCAGTGAGTCTGCTTTGATAGACGCCGCTCACCTTCTTGGCGGTGAGTTTGCCGAGATAGACACCACTCAGCCAATCGTCGGGAATCTCAAATTCCACCGATGGTTCCCATTTGCATTCACGCAGGCGGTTATCGCCGATGGGCGGGTCAGGTTGGGTTTTGCCCTGAATAGATTCAAACTTCTTCACGGATCGCGCGCCGGTTCCGCCATAGTAGCCCGTTCGGAAGATTTCCAGACTGAACTCCGACACCGGATTCGTGCTCACCATGATCTTGAGTGAGTCGCCAGCGCTCACGCTCGTCTCGGAGCAGTAGCCCTCGATTCGCGGGGAACGCCACCAGGTATCCGGGTCGATGTACGCGTTGGTAAGCAGCCAGTCGCGCGTTCCAGGTTTTTCGTTTTCTCGCCGGATCAGGCTATTCGATTCGTTCATGCTGTTTTCTCCGTTCATCACTTTCTAGTTCTACTCTTATACGATCAACGATCATTAGGTAGTGGAAACATTTCGTTCACTTGTTGATAGCGCTTATTCTTCAGGTTCAGGAACGGCCCCGCAGTCTGATGAACGAGAAATACGCTCACGACCTCCCGCCTCCGGTCAATTCGCATATGCGCGCCCAACGCACCGTCACTGCACGCGCCTGTCCGCAACTTGAGACGAACAACACTAACCATTCTTAAGGTATTTCGAGGCGTCTTTGTCTTCGGAAAGGTTGCTCCAATCCGCAAGGAGTCTGCGATGCTCAGTCAGTACGTCCTGGAATTTGGGATCATCAACAAGGTTTTGCATTTCACCAGGGTCATTCTCCATATCAACCAGTGACTCATTCCCGAACGCGTAATCGTAGGCGCAATACTTGTATCTCTGACTTCGGATCATTCGGGTCCAGTGGTTTTCAGACGCCACATAGGTACGCCAGTCGTCCACACGCCTATCCTCTGCCAGCGGACGAAGGCTCACACCAAGAAGATGGTCAGGCTGCTTGATGCCTGCGTAGTCACAAATCGTGGGCAGGATATCGAGCCCTGTGGAGACCAGATGCGTCCTGTTCGTACGGCCACCTAGAGCGCCTCCTAGGTGTTTGAGGATAAACGGAACACCTACCGATTCTTCATAGAAGACACCCTTGGATGCCAGCCTATGGCTGGCATCCATATTGCCGTGGTCGCTGGTGAAAATCACAACGGTGTCTTCTTCGAGTCCGGCTTTTTTCAAACCGTCGAAAATGTCGCCGATGTGGCGATCGACTTTTTCAGTAAGTCGATGATAGATCCACCGATTGATTCGCCATGCCTTCTCGTCATATTCCTTCCGCATCGTGATAGCGGGCGTTGGCGCATTGGGATTCAGGTGTGCTTCGATCGCTGCAGGCTCATTCTGCTGTATCGCGTAGTTGTCTGGAAGTGGCGGAAGCTCATCCATCTCAAGGGAGGACGCCTCCTTATGTAACGCCAACACGCCGTGCCTATCTTCGCCATTGCGGGCAATGTGAGCAAAGCAGATATCGTGGGGATTGATGAATGATGCTATGGCAAAAAAGGGGTTGTCTCTCTTCTTCTCCATGAATTGGAGACAGGCCGCAGGCAGTTCTTCGCGATCATTCCGGAAATATTCGTCATAACCTGCATTCTCTGGGGCCAGCGGGGAGCACATATGCACTTTTCCGCCATAGAACGTGTCGTAGCCGGCACGCTTCATGATCTTGCCCATCGAATGATCGTGCACTTCAGGCGGGAGTTGCTTGATCGCCAGGCCAGGGCCATTGTTGCCCGCACCAAGGCGACAGGACATGACGCCTGTGGCCATGCTGGTTCGGCTTGCGACACATACGGGGTTTGTCGCGTATGCCATCTCAAAACGGATGCCATCTCGTGCCAGGCTATCCATGGCCGGCGTCTTCAACCACTTATTACCTGTGCAGCTCATCATGCCTGCGTGCTGTTGATCTGTCATGATGAACAGGATATTTGGTCTCTGGGTATTTCGATTCAAGTTCTCCTCCTTAATCATCATTGGATAAACTGTTGGAACACATTCTCCATCATACGCTGCACGCGCGGGTCCGGGCCTTGCGGCTCGGCAACCCGCGCGGGTAGTACGTGGCCTGGAGGCGATGACAAACCTTGCGCCCACCAGATCGTCCCGGCGTTGAACACAAAGTTGTTCCTGGGCCCGTCGTAGATCGTCGCGACATGGGGCGGTTTGACTTTTCCCTGGTTATTTTTCGTGGCGCCTTTCGCCAGGATTTCCATCCCGGGCTGATCGTAAGGGGGAGAACCGTGCCATTCCCATCCCACCAGGCCTTTGATTGCGTCGCCTTCTTTCAGGTCTGTGCCTTGATATAGCCAGTGATCGGGCTTGACGCAGACCCAGTCTCCGCCGCCGCCGATACCGGCCGTACGTCCACCCATAAGCAGTGCCCCGTCCGGCCCCGGCGGATACTTGAAGCCTGTTCGCTTGTGATACATCCCGCCAAGTTTCTCGCCCAGGAATACGCCTTCCCGACGCATGATCCGGTGGGACTGCCCCTTGGCGGAGGGCAACAAAGGTACAACGCCCCAGATGGAGTTCCCGCTCAGGAAGACAAGGTTGACGCCCGCGTCTCGGGCCGCGCTGATGTTGTCGTACATCTCCCGGGTCCAATACTCGTCATGGCCCACCGAGATAAAGCCTTTCGTGCGCTGCAATCGCGGCCCGTGCCTGTGCGTATCCACATTTGAGATATACGACACATCGTACCCCTGCTGCTCTATCCAATAGGACAGTGGAAATTCCCAAAGAAGAAACTCGCCCGTGCCCACGGACTTGGGATTCTTGACAAGATGATCCATGCAAAAATTGGCATAGGGACGGTCAAAACTCACCCATCCGGTATCCGGACCCGTACTCCACTTTTTCCTTTTTTTATATCCCGTGTAGCCATTCTCGTCGTTGTGGTAAAGAGACCACTCGTTGGTAGGCCAACTGTTGTAGGCCTGCCAGGTCATGTCGCTGCACTGGAAGAGCAAATCGCAGAGGCGATCATCGCGCACAATAAAGATGACGTAGCTTTGTACGCCGCCCTCCTTGGCAGTGAGTTTGCCCAGATAGACGCCGCTGAGCCAATCGTCTGGAATCTCAAATTCTACGGAAGGTTCCCAGGTGCATTCGCGCAGACGGTTTTCGCCTATCGACGGATCGGCCTGGGTTTTGCCCTGTAGAGAATCAAAACGCTTCATGAAACGACCGCCGGTTCCGCCGTAATAGCCTGTGCGAAAGATCTCCAGATCAAACTGGGACACTGGATTCGTGCTCACCATGATCTTGATCGTGTCGCCAGCGCTCACGCTCGTCTCGGAGCAGTAGCCCTCAATTCGCGGAGAACGCCACAACGCCACCGGTTCGATGTCGTTGATGTCGGTCTTAGTGAGCAACCAGTCGCGCGTTCCACGCTCGGCGTTTTCGAGTTGGATGCGATTGCGTCGTTTTGATTTCGCTACGTTTGAATTTCCGTAGAGCTGTGGCGCGGCGAAGGTTCCGGCTGCGAGACCGAGACTTACGGCGCCGACGCCTTTGATTAAATCGCGGCGATTCAGGCCATTTTGACTTGCAAAACGCTTCCAAAAATGAAAAACTGCTTTCAAGTCTTTGCTCATAATACACACTCCTGATAACGAAATACTTGACACTTCCCAACTGCGTCCTATAATAGCCACTGAATTTTATAAACACAATGCGAATTGCACCAGCGCTGTTGCTCTTGTATCTGTTTCTCACAGCCTCGCTTCTGTTGCGGAAAGGAGTGCCTTTCATCTGTGTTTATCTGTGTTCATCTGTGGTTGCTTTTTTGCCTTTTATCCTGTTCATCCTTTAATCTTGCACATCCTGATGGAGTTTTTTTATGGCATCGACAACCAATTATCTCGCTTATGATTTGGGTGCGTCCAGCGGCCGGGCTGTTTTGGGGCGTTTTGATGGCGCGCGTCTGGATATTGAAGAGATTCACCGGTTTTCCAATCAGGGAATACCTGTTGGCAATCATTATTATTGGGACGCGCTGCGGCTGTTTGACGAGATGTGTACGGGGTTGCGTCTCGCTGTTCGGTCTGGGGAACCGCTCAATGGTATGGGCTGTGATACGTGGGGGGTCGATTATGGCTTGCTCGATGCGCAGGACAATTTGCTCGGCAATCCCTTTTGTTACCGCGATGCGCGCACACAGGGGATGATGGATGTCGCGTTTGAGCGCGTTTCTCGCGAGGAGATTTTTGAGCAGACGGGTATTCAGTTTATGGAGCTTAACACGCTTTATCAGTTGCTCGCGCAGCGTCTCGCGCAGTCGCCTCAGCTCGATATTGCGCGCACTTTTCTCACGATGCCCGATTTGTTCAATTTCTGGTTTACAGGTATGAAGGTGTGTGAGTATTCCAATGCGACGACTACGCAGTTCTTCAATCCGCGCGAGAATGCCTGGGCAAAATCAATGCTCAATGCGCTCGATATTCCCACGGATATGCTTCCGGATGTGGTGTCTCCGAGTACGGTGCTCGGGCCTATTCGCAAGCGTATTGCGGATGAGATGGGTATTGCACCGATTGATGTGATTGCACCGGCTTGTCACGATACGGGGTCGGCAGTTGCGGCTGTGCCTCTTTCTTCGCCCGATGCGGTTTATATCAGTTGTGGTACGTGGGCGTTGATGGGGGCGGAATTGCCTGAACCCGCGATTAATAAGCGCGCGCTTGCACATAATTTTACCAATGAGGGCGGCGTTGATCATACGATTCGATTTCTGAAGAATATTTCGGGGCTGTGGATTGTGCAGGAGTGCCGCCGCGTGTGGGCGTTGGCGGGGAAAGATTATTCGTGGGAAGAGTTGATGGGGCTGGCGATGGAATCGGATCGGCTCGCGTCGTTTATCGATCCGGATCACGCCGATTTTGGTACGCCCGGGGATATGCCGTCTCGCATTCGGGATTTTTGCAGGCGCACTGGTCAAAGGTTGCCCGATAGCGAGGGGGATATTATTCGCACGGCGCTGGAGAGTCTGGCGCTCAAATGTCGCTATGTTCTGGGGCAGCTTGAAGATGCCTTAGGCAAGGAGCTCGGCGATATTCACATTGTGGGTGGGGGCATTCACAATACGCTTTTGTGCCAGTTTATCGCTTCTGCGACAGGGCGGGCGGTGCTGTCGGGGCCGGCTGAGGCGACTGCAATGGGCAATCTTTTGATGCAGGCGATGGGCAAAGGGCAGATTGGCTCGCTTGATGAACTGCGGGATGTTGTGCGTGCTTCTACTGCGATTAAGACGTATAGTCCGACGGATGCGGATGTCTGGGACGAGGCGTTTGAGAATTTTCAACGGGTGATGTGATCTATTGCCGCTTTGAGTTCCTGGGGGCTGAATCCATAGGGACCGTGTTTGCCAGCGTAGGCGATGCGGTTGTCCGTGCCGATCAGGTAGAGGCGTTCGGGCCAGGCGACGTAGTCATTCATGACGGCGTCGTCTATGTCGTCAACGTAGGTGCGTATGCCGTATTGCATGGCATCTTCGCACGTTTTTGCAACTTTTCGGCGTTCCACAAGGGTTTTTGGATCGTAGATTCCTGTGTCTTTGAGTTTCCAGCCGTCTTCTGGATGGGCTTCGCGGATGTAGATTACGAGAAAGTGGATCTGTTTGTGATATGTTGCATAGAGGTCGCGGAGGCTAACTGCCTCGCGGACAAAGGGCGGTCATGTGAAGCTGCCGAAGATGAGTGCAACGGGTTTGTCTTTGCATAGTTGCGAGAGGCGCACGGGGTTTTCGCCGTTGATGTCCGATAGTTCAAAGTCTGGCGCGGGATCTCCGGCTTTGGGCGCGCGCGGGTCATTTTGGCTGAGATAGGCAAAGGCTTCGGCGCGATTTTGGAAGGTTTTGGACATGGGGAGTCCTCCGGGTTTTTTTGAATATATTATGGATTGATACGTCGTTTGTCAATATAGGAAAGTAAAAAGGAGAGCGTTATGGTCAGGTTCGGTGTGGTCGGTTTGAAGGGTATGGGCGGGCAACATGTGCGGGAGATTTCAGGACTGGATCGGGCGGAGCTGGTGGCGGTGGCGGATTTGGATCTGGATTATGCGCGGCAGGTTGGAGAAGAACGGGGTGCGCGTGCCTGGGGCGATTATCGGGAGATGGTCGAGGCCGAGGATCTGGATGCGGTGGTGATTGCTACGCCGCACCATCTCCACGCGCCGATGGGTTTGGATTGTTTGGAGGCGGAGTTGCATACTTTTGTGGAGAAGCCGATTGCGAATACGGTTTCCGAGGCAGACAGGATGATCGAGGCGGCACAGGCGCGGGATTTGAAGCTGGCCGTGGGGCACAATTATCGCACGTTTCCCGGCAATCGCGCGCTGAAGCGGCTGATTGATGAGGGGGCGCTGGGAGAGATTTACCGGGTGCTGTGGATGTGGATTGAGACGCGGCCAGAGGTGTATTACGACCGGGATATATGGCGGTGTACCTGGGAGCATGCAGGGGGTGGGGTGCTGATGAATCAGACGAGTCACGATCTGGATTTGCTGTGCTGGATGGTGGGCGACCCGGTCGCTGTTTCTGCGATGATGTGCAATTGGGGCCATCGTGTGGAGATTGAGGATACGGTTGTTGCCAATATCCGTTTTGCCTGTGGTGCCCATGCGAATGTGCAGTTGAGTACGTGTGATCGGCGGTTGAATTACAGGCAGATTTCAGGGGATCTGGGTACAATTGAGTTTCGGGATGAGAAGAATGCCAATTCAAAGGTGCCCGATGTGTTTCGCCTGGGGCGGTACGAGGCGCCTATGCGGGCGTTTATAAAGGGGGCAAAGGGGCATCAGCCAGGTATTAACTGGGAGAATGTGCCGTCCGACGAGGGGGGACCAACTCTAATGGAGAGTTTTGTTTCCGCTATTCTGGATGGGGGGGAGGCGATTACAGATGGGGTGACGGCACGGCGGACACTGGAACTGATTAACGCGATTGTGCTTTCGGCTCTGCGAAAAGAGGAGGTCGCGATGCCGGTCGATCGGGATCGATATGATGAGCTTATGGAAGAGTTGAAGGGTGGAGAGACTCAGGTGGATAGGTTGTAGCTTCTATGAAGTCTGGATGATGTTGCGATTATTTTAGGGTGGGCAAAACGGATAAGCATAGCTATACTTTGTACAGAGTTGTCGTTTATTACAAAGATTTAGAGAGAATACAATGCCATACAATATATCGGAGGCCAAACGGGAGTGGTATCGAGAGATTTCTACTCGATCCAGGCTCAGGAAAAAGGCTGCTATCAATGGTGAGTTGCAACATGAACTGGGCAGAATCAATAAGCCTGTTCTAAAACCAGAGAAGTTGATGCCTAAACAACGTCAAAACGGCTTGAGATCCCTTTCGCTCTTTTCAGGTGGTGGCGGTTTGGACCTTAGTTTTGAATATGCGGGTTTTGAGCATGTTGCCAGTTTTGATATCCTGGATATTTGCGGTGCGTCACTACAACAAAACCGTCCGCAATGGAATGTTTTTTGTGGTTCAAAGGGGGATGTTACAAAAGCAGATTGGTCAGTCTATAAAGGTAAAGTTGATCTCGTTCACGGAGGCCCTCCATGCCAGCCTTTTTCGATTGCTGGAAAGCGGGGTGGAGGCAAAGACGACAGGGATATGTTGCCAGCATTTATTGATGCTGTGCTGACGCTTATGCCCGAGACTTTCGTTGTTGAGAATGTTCCGGGTCTGCTCGATCCAAAGTTCGAAAAGTATGTAAACGACGTGATTCTCGCGCCACTGACACCGCATTACTATATCGCAAAGTTCAAAGCTGTGGCATCCGATTTCGGCGTCCCACAAATCAGGAAGCGCGTTATTTTTGTCGGTTTTCGGTCTCTTGAGGTAGCCAATCGTTACAAAATTCCTGAACCAACCCATTTCTCCAAAGATAGCTTGTTCTACTCTGGCAGACATACGATGGGAACGAGGGCTGCTTTGGGTTTGGAAGATATTGGTTTTGATTGCTTTGCGCCTACTCTTCGCTCTGGCTTCACTGGTCCCAGAAAATCGACCAGTATTTTGAATAGTAAGGCGAATCAAAAGGTATGGGAAAAACTCCAGATTTGGCCCAATGGCGTGCAAAAGTCCAGAGAGGAAGCCCTGATGTTTCCCCCGGAGAATGGTCATTTCAGGCTTTCTGTTCAGGATTGTGCGTTGCTTCAGGGATTTCCAGAAGATTGGGTCTTTCAAGGCGCAGCTTACCAGATACTTGGGCAGATTGGTAATTCTGTTTGTCCACCGGTGGGTTATGCAATCGCAAAATCTGTGTCAAGTGCGTTGGGAGTTTCGACTTTGAACAATCCACATATACCGCGTTCTTTTTTTTCGCAGTTTAGCGACCAGATGATTGATGTAACCAATAGCAGTGCAGAAGAAATATCAGCCGCTATACAAAGGGATATACGCAACATAACACTGGCTAACACAGCGTTGCAGTGGACGCTGTAAATTGGCTGCTGAATTTTGGACGTAACCATGACGCCATCAGCTATTTTACTGATGGCGTTTTTTTATTTATACGAGGTCGGAATCAATCAATTCAAGGAGCCTGTACCGGATCTCTCCGGGAGTTGCATCGAGATTTACGGTGGCAAATCGTATGTTGTGGCCCTGTATGTCAACCGATTCGTCAACTAAGCAATTGACAGCAGGATACAGGAGTATTCCCGATGCCGTATCCGCCAAAGAATCACGGCCCTCTTGGGATCTCAAGTAGGCGTATATCTGGTATATATGGGGTGAAGCCAATGTTTGAGCACGGTAATTTCCGGGTTTAAGGATGGATGTAAATTTGGTGTCTATGATGATGCGGCGGCCAGAGGTGGCATGGTCTAAAACAGTATCGGCACGCATTGAGGGGAGGATGTCATCAATTCTCTCAGTCTTATCTCCGGTGTTCCAGTGGAGTGTCTGTTGGGAATGAACTCTCCACCCCCACTGTGTAAGCGTGACGTCGTAGAATCCGGCGATGGCCTTTTCGTAAAGTTCCCATACCCATCGGGATTCACGGGATGGTAAAGATAAATTTCTGGGACCGGGGGTTTCGGTAGGTAGTGCTAAATGGAAGGCCAGTTGCGCCGCAGCCAGCATCTGCCGGTCGGCAGTATCCATCCGACCAGTGAGATTTACCGATGAGTCATGTCGGATAAGATTTTCTCCACTCACTCCCATTCGCACTAAATTGGTAGCAAGGGCGCGACATCGACGGGATAGGTCAACGTGCTGCACCATCTTGGCCGACTTCTCCAGTGCTGCTCGAACATAGCGGTTGCGTGGTGTATCTACTGTTAGTTCTTCAAACCGACATGCGACCAGTCCCCTGTGCAGCAGTTGGCGGCGTTCTGTATGGATATGGTCAATTCTGCCGCGCACCCTGCTGAGAATAGCTTGCCGAGGCTGGTAGCCAAAGCTCAGGTTTCGCCTTATGCGGCGTTCTACCGCCCGCGCCAGGATTTCTGCTACCAGATCGGGGATGTCGTCCGGATTATCTTCTACCTCTCGCTTTTGCAAATCGTCCATTTGTCGGAATAGTTGGGATGCATAAAGCATCAGTAGCCAGAGATTTCTGACTGGAATTTCTCCGATATACCCCGGTTTGTCGCTTGCTTGAGCGATAGTCATTAAAACCCTTTCAGTAGTTGTTCGCGGGCCTTTTGGGCTGTATCCAGCGCATCAAACCAGTATTCGTCCAGCAAGGGACCGATTTCGGTTTCGACCACTTGTTTGAACCATTCACGGGAATCATCAATCTCCCCAGCGGAAGGCGTTACATAACTGTGTCCCACCCTGAATTGAGCACCGAGGTTAGAGTCCTCAGCTATTTGTTTGTTCAGCGTTTTCATTCTGTCTTCTACTTGTGACAGAAATTCCTCGTCTATTTTGCACTGATTATGTACCCAGTCCTGCCAGACATTGCCAAATATGGGTTCAAGGTCAACAAAGGCGAATCGCCGGCGAAGGGCGAAATCGACCATAGCGATTGAGCGGTCTGCGACGTTCATTGTGCCAATGACATATAGATTTTCGGGAATGTAAACCCGTTCGCCTTTGCATTTTTCGTAAGACAGTTCCAATGCTTCGTCCTCATTGCGCTTGTCCGATTCCAGTAGCGTAAGCATCTCGCCAAAAATTTGTGCGGGGTTGCCGCGATTGATTTCCTCAATGATGATCGCATATTTCGATTCTGGATCGTCTTTTGCGGTGTTTATCATCTGAAGAAAGGGGCCATCAACTAAATCCAGCTTGCCATCGCCTGATGGTCGCCATCCTCTGACAAAATCTTCGTAAGAAAGGTTGGGGTGAAACTGAACGGGGCGTATTTTGTCTTCGTCGCGTTCACCTATCGCGGCAAAGGCGAGCTTTTTTGCCAGCCATGTTTTGCCTGTGCCCGGCGGTCCCTGCAAAATCAGATTTTTCTTGTCACGGAGGCGTTGAAGGATTGTCTCCAATTTTTCCTGTTCAAGAAAACAGCCGTCTTCCAGGATGTTGTCTATAGAATAGGAGGTAAAAAGAGGTGCTGTTTCCCTCACTTGCGGTGGTAGCGGTTGTGGGGCAGGCTGACTGCGTTGCCAAATATCCTTGAACTGCGAACTGTAGAAGTCGATTCCCGTGTCGGGGTATTCGGTCTTAAGGCGTTTCCGAATTTTCAATAATGCTTGATCGAGAGCGACGTTATCCCCGTCGTTAGTGAGCAGATTCTCGTTCCATTTTTTTGAGAAAGCGTTGACTATTTTTTCTTTATGGCCTTGACTCATAATTGCTTCAAACGCATCCGGAAACAGAAGGTACAGAAAAGCGTGCCGAAATTGACGGCCTTGACAGTACTCCTGAGCGTCGAGCCATTCGGCAAAGTCCCAGGGATCGGTCAATAGCGATTTCCGATCCTCTGAGGAATGGGAAAACCAGCTCATCATCGTGGTGATGAAGAAGCGGCCTTCACGCCAACGGTAAGTATTATAAGCTTGGCCTGGATTTGTAACCCCTTTTGCTAAGACATCGCCCAGTGCCCAATGATTATCCGGCAGTTTCGAACCCGACCATTCCCAGACTTGCCTGATCTGAGCGCGTTTTGTCTCTGGTTTGAGCACGCCACGATAGACGATTAAAAAAAGTACCCATGTCATCTCTGCCCATAGACGCTTCGCCTCTGGGGGAGCAGGTTCCAGTTGTTGCGCCAGTTTCTCGTAGAATTTACCCGATCCTTTATCAGGATTCTGGACAAAGTGGATGCGGAGTTGTTCGAAGTTTACTCGGGTCCAGAGAGATTCTTCCGAGAATAGCGATCCACCATCCAAAAGGCATTGCTGTTTCCATTTTTCGGCAGCGTAGAGAATGTTAATGTCTGCGGAATTTTTCGATCTGCTCATAGATACATCCTTTGTTGAATTTCAAGTCCTTTTGTCGAAGATTTTGAGTGTTTGATTACCCGCACAATATACTATATATTGGCTTTGTGTCACTCGAAGATATTGTTTTGCCAAAGAAAATTACAACAGGAGAATAAGTATGAAACTTTCGTGGATGACTTATGGTGTTTTGAAGGCGCTTTCCCGACGGGATTTGTTGCAGATGTTGAAGGATCACGGGTTTGAAGGGGTGGAGTTTCGGACGGATGCGGGGCACGGTCACGGGGTGGAGGCGTCGATTGATGTGGCAGAGCGAGAGCAGGTGGTGGCAGATTGCGAGGCGATGGGGATCGATATTATGAGTGTTGCTACGGGCAATCGGTATCACGATACGGATCCGAACGACCTTCGGGATCATATTGAGCAGACGATGGTTCGGATGGATCTGGCGTCGGATCTGGGCGCACCTCGCGTGCGCGTGTTTGGGAATAATTTTCCAACAGAGGTGTCCAGAGAACAGACGATTGCTCAGGTGGCAGAGGCACTTAAACCGCTGTGTGAGTACGGTGTTGCGAAGGGGGTGAAACCGTGTCTGGAGTTGCACGGTGAGTTCGATTGGCAGGCGTGCAGGGCTGTGGCTGAGCAGGTGGATCACGAGAATTTTGGGTTGGTGTGGAATTCAGTGCCGCAAGATGTGGTTGATGGGTCTGTGAAACAGGCGCTGGATACGGTATGGTCCTGGCTGGATCATGTGCATATGCACGATCTGGCTGGACAGGGCTATCCGTATCGCGAGTTGTTCAAGCTGCTGCACGAGAAGGGATATGAGGGCTACATGTCGGCAGAGACAGAGCGACGTCCCGATAAGGGGGTGGGCGATCTGTGGATGTTTGTGGCTTATTATTCAGATTTGTTCAGAGCATATCGCGATCTCGCACGGGGGTGAGAGAGGTTATAAGCAAAAACGCCATCAGCAAAATAGCTGATGGCGTTTTTTGTTGGGATTTTGTGTGGCGAGTTATTTAGCCAATACTTCGCGCAGGCGTGCGGTGACGATTTCCTGGTCGTCTCCGATGAAATTTGTTACGGCGATGCGAAAGGTGTTTGCACTGCCGCGTGTCCATACGGATGGGTTGCCCTGTCGCAGTTCTTCGATTATTTGCACCGCGGTTTTGCCCAGTGCTGTTTCATCAATTGTGATGTGTACGCCATCGCTCAGGCCTCGTGAGTCGGCCGAGAATTTGGCTGCGATGTGGGGGATGTCCTTAAGGTTTGAGAGTAGTGCTTCGGCTTTGTGTTTGTATTCGGATAGGCGCGCTTCGTGGTCCATGCTGAACCATTCGCGCAGGGCAACGACGACGGCGATGACTTCTTGTCGATCCACTTTTAGCGGGCGGCCTATGGTGTCGTAGGGGGAGGTTTCATAACCGATGAAGGAATGGAGAAAGGCGGCGTCAATCAGGTCTTTGCGTCCGCATAGGATACCTGTGGAGTGACACGAGCCAATGTATTTGGCGCCGTAGCCGATCAGGTCTGCGCCCATGTCGGGATATTTTAGCATGGTTTCGAGGGGATAGACCTGGCTCGCTGCATCGACGATGACGGGTATCCCATTGGCGTGGGCGATGCGGACTACGTCTTCGGGGGATAGGACGCCTTCCTGGCCTCCGGGGGCGAAATAGTGGATGGCTGCGGTCTGGTCTGATATGGCGGCTTCGAGTTGGGATTCGGTCGTTCCGTTTTCATCGCCGACTTCGATGAGTTTAGCGCCGAAAACAGTGAGTACCGGGTCGTAGTGATAACGCTGTTTTTTTTGTATCAAAATGTGATGCTTCAAGCCCGTTGTATCGGGTAGTTGTTCCATTTTTTCGGGGTCGCTGCCCGACATGCAGGCGGCTGAGCTGAGAGCTAATGCCGCCGCGCATCCGGGTGTGACCATTGCCGCTTCTGCGCCGAGGGTATCGGCGATGAGTGCACCGGTTTTTTTGAGTAGTTCTTCCATGTCCGCAAAGTAGCGATTCGCTATGTCCATTGCGGCTTGCACTTCTGTGCCCACACGCGACCCGCCGATGACGGTTTGATATCCCGATGCGTTGATTACAGGGACAACGCCCAGGTCTTCGTAGATTTGACGCGCTTTGTCGATGCTCATGATTTCTCCCAAAAGTATGCTTTCACAATGAATGGCGGTTTGCAATCACGCTCTTTTCCCGCTGCTAATCTCCGCAACCGCATCAACCTCGACGAGCAGATCGGGGCTTATCAGTGTTGGTGTTGCGACTGTGGCACTGGCAGGGATATTATTCGGAAACGCCTCTGCACGCGCCGCAGCATAGTCCGCGTACCGGCTCATGTCGGTGATGAACGCCGTAATTTTTACCACGTCGTCCATTGTCGCACCCGCTTCGGCGAGAACCGCTCGGATATTTTCGAACACTTGACTTGCCTGTGCGCCCATATTGTCCCGGCCAACCACGTTGCCCCGTGGGTCAAAAGCGACCTGTCCCGAGACATATACTCTGTTTCCAACCTGCACGCCCTGAGCAATCCGGAATTTGCTTGCCCACGGCCATGGCGGATTTAATTCGATTCGTTCTGGCATCTTCTACCTTTTTATTGTTGTCGCGCTATTTTATCAATTTCTAATCCTACAGTCAACAGAAACTCCACGCATCACTTCGGCCTCTCCTGGATATTTTCAGTTGAGACGGCATAAGCCGAATCTTTCCAGACGTCCTGGGCTACGCGGAGGATGTTGCCGCCGATGATTTTTGCGATGTCGTCGTCGCTGTAGCCCCGCTGGACAAGGCCGACAGTGAAGAGGGGCCAGTTGGTCCAGGTGAGGCTTTGTTCTTGATGGGGCTGTCGCCATTCGGGAGAATGGAGAGGGTCTCTGGGCGGCCAGAGTGCCTCCCACCGGTTGCGCTGTTTGGGACGGGGGTTGAGTTTTCGGTTGGCTTCGGCGATGTATTGAGAGGGGTAGCCTCGATCCGTGCCGATGGTGACGGCGTCGGTGCCAAAGGTTTTGGCGACGTAGTCGATGTGGTCGAGAAAGGCACTGATGTCGCCGTTGCCGCCGAGGAATGCGGGTACATTGGTGATGCCCATGGTGCCCCCGGTGTCGAGTACTGCGCGGATGATGTTGTCGGGTTTGCTTCGGATGTGTTCGTTGATTGTGCAGGCGACGGAGTGGCTGACAACGACGGGTTGTGCGGATGCTTTTGCTGTGTCGAGGCAGGTTTGCCAGCCGGTGTGGGAGAGGTCTATGATGATGCCGAGGCGGTTCATTTCGGCGACTGTGGCATGTCCAAAGTCGCTCAAGCCCGCGTCGTTGGGTTCGCCGCAGCCGTCTCCGATGGGGTTGCGGCGGTTGTACGTGAGGTGCATCATGCGCGCGCCGAGTTGTGCAAAGACGCGGATGTAGCGCAGTTCTTCTTCCGGGTTGGTCTGGTCGCCAGCGAGTGGAATGCCGTTGCAGGTGAGATAGGTGCAGCGTTTGCCCGCTTTGTGGGCTGCCGCGATGTCGTCGGGCGTGGTGGCGCGCTGGAGAAAATCGGGCATGGCGTCGGTGTTGTATGTGTGTCGAGCAAGGCGTTTAATGAGGCGCAGGGGGTCGTTGCATTCTTCGCCTGCGTTTTGAAAGGTGCAGGTGACGCCGGAGGCCTGCCAGATTTCTCGGTATTCTCGTCGGAGTTCGGGTGTGAGTGCCCAGCGGGTCATGCCCATGTCTTCGGTGAGGTCTTGTAGTTCGCGGTCAGACGCGCCCGCTTCGATGGCTGCGTTGACGGGGTCGGGATCAATGGGTGAGCGCAGGCCAAGGCCGTAGGATTCGATGACGAGGGCGTGTTTGTGAAGTTCCAGGCCGTGTTCCAGGTCGCGCTGTGACGGTTTGAGGATGTTGAGTGCGACGTCGCGAGTGTGTTGCATTTGGTCGTTCATGGTTGTTTTCCTGTTTTATGTTAAGTGGTAAGCAAATCAGGAGCTGTAGATATGTCATCGCGGCATGGTTTTAAGCCGCGATCCAGAAGGTTTTTTACAAAAAATCGATCAAGTCCTCGTTTCTTGCAAGGTCATCTTTTACTGTCAGGGTCGCTTCGGGATAAAGTGCATAGGCCGCTTCTGCCCATGAGGTGTCGAAGGTATCGCCCGTGTTGTGTAAGAACAAGTTATTTGGGGCGATGAGCGCGGCGGCATTGGACAAGCCTCCCGCTTTGAGTATGCCGGGGATGGGCAGGCGATTGAGGTAGTCGTTTTCGGTTTTGGTGTTGAATGCGCCGATGTCGGATGCGATTTGCAGGTCGGCGCGTTCTGTGATTGCACCTGCGATGGTGGCCCAGAGTCCGGCATTGCCAAAGCCGACGATGTTTACCGGGCCATCGGGGATGTGACGCAGTGTGAGTCCGATGTCGTATATGCGTTCGGCGTCGTCGGTGCGGTTAAAGGTGTTGAAGAAGTTCCCGCTCCCGCGCGGTTCTTCGGGGTTTTCTTCGCCGATGTTTTGGCCCGTGCCGAAGGAGTCTATGGCATAGACGGTGTGACCTTTGTCGAGGAGGGCGTGGATGATGGGTGAGTACAGAGCATCCATGCCGTGCGGGTGAATTAAGAGGGTGGATGTGTCGGACGGGGATTCAGGTGTGAAGGTGCGGATGGGGACGCGCACATTGCGGCGGTTGCCGATGAGGATTCCGTTTTCTCTGGTGTTGTGTTGATATGTGACAGTGCTGTCGTCGTAGCCGACGGTTATGCGCAGTGCTTCGCCCAGGGTGCGTCGATTTGCGGCGAGGGCGTCGGGGGTGTTCGGGCGATGGGTTTCCAGCGCTGTTTTGGATGCGGCGATGCACTGGCGGATGAGGTCTTCGTGTTGGGTGATTGCGCCGTCGGGCAGGCCATTGAAGAAGGCGAGCATGTCTTTGTGTTCTTCAACTTCAAAGGGGGGTTCGCGAAAGTCGTCGCCAATGGGTAGATTGAGCCAGCGGGCGAACCAGCGGTACACGGCTTCGCGCATTTCGAGGTTGTAGCCGTGGGGCGCGTCAATCTGGATTTGGGAGATGTGGTCGTCGGCGTCGTAGAGGTCGTATATGCGTTTGATGGCGGGATATTCGACGTCGGGTGTGTGTTGCGTCCAGTCCTGTGAGGAACTGACGAGGATGAGGGGTTTGGGCGCGAAGGTGGCGCCGATATCGACGTTGTTGGTGTCGATGCGCAACAGGGGCGCGTTTTCACAGACACAGCCGCCTTGCATGTAGGCGGAGACCATGCAGACGGGTGCGGCGACGTGCAGGCGGTCGTCAACGGCATAGAGGTTATAGGTTTGGGTGCCTCCGCCCGATTCGCCCGTGCAGCCCAGGCGGTTGGTATCGACTTCGGGGAGTTCGCAGAGGAAGTCGAGTGCGCGGATGCTGTTCCAGAGTTGAAAGCCCAGGATGCCGATGTTCCAGAGCATGCGGTCGTCCTGTTTGTGGGGCCAGGGTGCGCGGTGTACAATGCCGTAGGTTTCTTCCTGGTATGCGCCGGAGAGATGGCGGGCGCTGTCGTTGTAATCGACCATGTCCCACATGAAGGCCGTGCAGCCCATTCGGGCAAAGGTGATGCCCCGGCCCGGGTAGGATGTGTCCCCGTGTTGTATGCGGCCCAGTTGTGCATGTCCGTGTGGGCTTAAGATGCCGGGGTGGCTTTTGGGTTGTGGGTTGAGGGGGCGAAAGAGGCTACCGCCCACGTAGAAGTTAGGCAAGCTCTGGAAGTAGGCTTTTTCGATGGTGTGTCCGTCTCGTTCAATGCGGTCGTAGATGTGGATGTCGAGCGGGGGCTTTTCGGGCATTGGCCAGAGTCCAGCGGCAAAGAGGATTTGCTTTTTGAGTCTCGCCCGTTCTCGTTCCCAGGTTTCGCGGTCGGGATATGTTGTGGGCGTGAATTCGGTGTTGGTGTGCGGGAGGTTTTGCCATCGGGGGTCCATGGGGTACCTCTATGAAGTGTGAAGTATGAAGTGTGAAAATTAAGCTGTAGGAGCGGCATCCCTGCCGCGAATGTGTGAAGGGTGCGAGGTGTTCTTTTCATTGGATTATGATTCAATCGCCGCTGGGGCACCGAAATATTTTTTCAGGCGTTTTGCGTCGAATTTTTCCCGGCGGTCATAGGTGTAGATGCCGTTTTGTTCCTGTTCGATGTCGGTGAGTTGTGTGTAGCAATACCCCGCGATGTTGGGGTGGTTGAGGAGTATGGCTGTGAGTTTTTCGATGCGGTGATACACTTCTTCGATGTCGGTGGGGCGTTTGCCATAGCCCCAGCTGCTTTTGCGGTCTGCGTCCTGTTCTGTTTCGAAGGCATTGGGGTCCCACCATGTGCCGCCGTATTCATCGACGACATAGGGTTGTCCCTGATAGGGCACATTCAATTCAGGGAAGCGGATGGGTGTGTTTTTCCAGTCGTCGGGGGATACGGGTGCATAAGTTGCTTTGAATTTGACGGGGTCCTGTTCGTAGTCGTGTACGGTGTAGATGTCTGTGCAGACGTGTACGTAGCCGCTGGTGTCGTGGCAGGGGCGAGAAGGGTCGAGTGCTCTGGTGAGGTCGTAGGTTTCCTGTACGGCCCGGCGGTGCGCTTCAAAGTGGTTGGTCGCACCGCCCCGGGTTTCGTTGTATGGGGTCCAGGCGAGGATGGAGGGGTGGTTGAGGTCTCGCTGGACAATTTCTCGCCATTCGCGCTGCTGGTTGTGTATTGATTGGGGTGAGCCGAAGTTCATGCCCCAGTCGCAGTATTCGCCCCAGGTGAGATAGCCGAGTTTGTCTGCCCAGTAGTGAAAGCGTTCTTCGAATACTTTCTGGTGGAGGCGCGCGCCGTTGAAGCCGACGGCGAGCGATTTTTCGATGTCGCCTTTGAGCATTTCGTCGGATGGGGCGGTCCATATTCCGTCGGGATAGAATCCCTGGTCCAGTACAAGGCGCAGGAAGATGGGGGTGTTGTTGAGGTAGAATTTGTGGCCTTCGATGTGAAATTTTCGCAGGCCGGCATAGCTGTTGACTGTGTCGACGGTGGTGTCGCCATCGCAGAGTTCAAAGCGGAGGTCGTAGAGGTGGGGGTTGTCTGGCGACCAGGGTTGTGGGTTTTTGATGCGCAAGGACATAGCTGCACCGCTCGTGGCGGGCATTGTGGAGACCGCGACTTCTTCTTTGCCGTTGAAGAGGACGGCGCGGAAGGTGTGCCCGCGATGTGCGTTTTTGAATGTGGGGGTGAGTACAAAGCGGCTGCTGTCGAGGTCGGGTACGATGCGCACCGTTTCGATGCGCGATTCGGGTACGGCTTCGAGCCAGACGGTTTGCCATATTCCCGTGACGCGCGTGTAGTGGCAGCCGCGGGAATATAGGTCGGGGCATTGTTTGCCCGATGGCTGGTCGCCAGAGCGCGTGTCGTCATTGGCGCAGACGACGAGGTGATTTGTGTCAGATGTGAGCGCGTCTGTGATGTCAAATGTGAAGGATGAACTGCCGCCGTAATGCTGTCCGATGAGCCGACCGTTGACCCAGGCTTTGCAGTGGTAATCGACCGCGCCGAAGTGCAGGAGTACGCGCTTGTCCGTCCATTCGTCGGGGATGTCGAGGGTTCGGTGATACCAGACCGAGGGCATGAAGTCCGTGTGTTGTATGCCCGAGAGGCTGGATTCAGGGCAAAAAGGGACTGTGATGGCACGGTTTAATTCAGCGGGATTTTGGGGCCAGCCTTTGGCTTCACCGGATTGTCCAGAGTCTATGGCGAAGTTCCAGATGCCGTTGAGGTTCAACCATGTGGTGCGCTGAAATTGCGGACGGGGATGTTCGGGGCGCGGTTGTGTTTCGGGCATGAACTTCTCCTTCTTAAAACCCTGCTTCTCTCGGGGGCAGGGGATCGACGGTCCAGGCCATGCGGTCGGCAAGGCGGGTCATGAGGTCGAGGCGCACGGTGGTGTAGTTGGGGTTGTTCCACTGATTGTGCGTTTCAGTGGGATCGGTTTCGAGGTCGTAGAGTTCGCCACCGCCAGTGCCGTGTGCGGCGACGAGTTTGTAGCGGTCGGTGCGTACCATGGTGGCATGGGCGGGCGGATTTTTGTGGCCCTGCATGGCGTTGTAATATTCGCAGTAGATGTCGTCGCGGTGCTGGTCGAGGGGCGCGTCGGCTTTCAGGAGCGGTTGGAGGGTACGGCCCTGCATGGCGGGATGGCGGTCGAGGCCGACCCATTCGAGGATGGTGGGTGCGAGGTCAACGAGTTCGACGAGTGCGGATGATCGCGAGCCGTCGTTGCGAAGGCCGGGTCCTGAGATGAGGAGGGGGACGCGTACAGCGGGTTCGTAGAAGAAGGGGCCTTTGAGGTAGATGCCGTGGTCGCCGAGCATTTCGCCGTGGTCAGAGGTGAAGATGATGTATGTGTTGTCGCGCTGTCCGGTTTCTTCGAGGCAGTCGAACAGGTGGCCGATCTGCCGGTCGATGACATCGACCATGGCCCAGTACGCCGCGGTGACCCAGCGGTGATCGGTGTCGGTCATTTGGTCGTACGCATACATGCCTTTGCCGCCGTAGGATCCGCTGTGATCGATGCGTTGCCAGATGGGTTTGTCGTGGAGTTCGCCTTCGGTGTAGTTGGGCAGGGGTATGTCGTCAATTATATCGCTGTAGCGCTCGAGGTCTTCGCGCGGGGGATCAAAGGCGTGATGCGGATCAAAGGGGTTGAGGGAAAAGGTCCAGGGCATGTTTTCTTCGGCGCATCGGCGGATGAAGGTGATGGCGCGCTGGATGCAATAGGTGGTCTGGCTGTGTTCTTCAGAGGGTAGTGTCTGTACGTATCGAGAATCTGGGAAGGGCTGGACATCGCGATTCAGGCCCTTGTCGCGCAACCACTGATGATAGTCATTGGTGGGCCATCTGGGGGCGGGGTCGTGTGACCAGAAGAACTGGTCGTAGCCGTCGTCTATGCGGCGTTCTGTGCCGTGGCACGCGCTGGGGTTGCAGGCCGAGATGTGGAGTTTGCCGGATAGGCCGCATACGTATCCGGCGTCGTGAAGTAGTTTGGTGACGGGGATTTCGTCGCCGGGTATGGATTGTCCGTTTTGCCGGCAGCGCGTGGTGCGCGGATAGCGTCCGGTGAGGAAGCTGGATCGGCTGGGCGTGCAGACGGGACTTTGCGAGAAGGCGTATTCGAAGAGGACGCTTTGTTCGGCGAGGCGGTCCAGGTTGGGGGTGTGTACATAGGGGTTGCCATAACAGCCGAGGGTGTCAAAGCGCTGCTGGTCGGTGCAGATCCAGAGGATGTTTGGTTTGTTGGGCATGAATACCTCGTGTTATACACAATAAAAGAAATGATGTTTTTGCGTTCAGAAAACAATCACGCGCTGATAGCCAGTCCAATGCCTTTTTCTCCGCCACCGGCGTAATAGAGATAGAGTTTTTTATCGTGAAATATGGGAAAGGGGTCGCGCACATTTCGCTTTTCCCATTCCCCTTGAGGTGTTAAGATTGTACCGTGTTTTTGAACAAGGCGTACCGCCTGGCCGTTGATTTGTAATGTGGCAGCGAAGATGCTTTCAAAGGTTGCATTGATGTTGGCAAAGCAAGAATAGGTCGCCAGGATGTGTGTGTCGTTGATGAGCGTACATCCAATATGGCGAATGCGCTGGTGTTCCCCATATATTTCTTCGGCGGTGAGGATGGCACCGGTTTCGTCGAGGGTCCAGTTTAATCCGTCGGGTGAATAGGCGTGTCCAATGCTTGTGGGATGGGGGCGACCTCTCCGTTGTTCTTTGGGAAGTTTTTTGGTTTCATTATTGTAATCCGCTTCTTCGCGGCTCATGGTCATGAAGAAGCCGTGGCATCCGTTTTCTGTGGGCACGACGCGCAGATACATGTTGGTGGCCGCACGCCAATGATCGGGTGTGGTGATGGGCAAGAGGAGGTTGTTGGGATGTACATCAAAGTGGATGCCATCGGTTGAGGTGGCTGCGCCTGAGTTTTGAATGCGGCGATAATAGTGGGTGGGCATTCGGCGGTTTTGTTCTTTGAGCACTTCTGGCGGACAGCCGCCGTGATAGTAGAGGATGAAGCGGTTGTTGTAATAAATGATTTCGGGCGAACTGAGGTGGCCCTTGACGGCGGGGCAGTTATCGAGGTGGAGGACGGCTTCTTTTTGCATTGTCCAGGGGCCTTCGAGCGTTGGCGCGGTTGCAAAGCCGATTTCTCTGCCGCCGTGTGAGGCGAGATACATGTAGTAGCGATCAATGGGGTTGTCCAGTTTGTCGTGCATATCAATGACGCTGGGAAACATGATGGATCGCTTTTTTTTGTAGTCCCAGGTGATGTCGTCGATGGTTAAGAGGGGGTTGGAATTGGAGCGCTGGAGTATTTGGAGAAAATGAGGTTGTGTCATAGGGTCCTGTGAGTTTATTTTTAAGGTGAGGAAAGAGACGGTCTTTATTATGAAGGGAGTTGGATTTATGCGCAAGCCAAATATTATTTACCTGTTGGCCGATGATTGGGGATACGGAGATGTGAGCTGTTTGAATCCCGATTCGAAGATTCCTACGCCGCATACCGATCAACTGGCGTCTGAGGGGATGATTTTTGCGGATGCACATAGCAATTCTGCGGTGTGTACGCCCACGCGGTATGGGGTGATGACGGGGCGCTATTGCTGGCGTTCTCGGTTGAAGCGCGGGGTTTTGAATGGGTATTCTGAGCCGTTGATTGAAGATGGACGGATGACTGTGCCGTCGCTGTTGCGCGATGAGGGTTATACGACGGCGTGTGTGGGCAAGTGGCATCTGGGTTTGGGCTGGCAGGTGAGAGATGGGGCTGAGCGGGCGAATGGGGAGACGGTAGATTTTTCTGCGCCGTTGACGGACGGACCCCATACGGTGGGTTTTGATTATTCGTTTATTATTCCGGCGTCGCTGGATATGGCTCCGTATTGTTATATTGAAGATGGGGTGGTGGTGGAGCAACCGCTTGAGGAGACTGCGGATTCGCCGAGGCCAGAATTTTGGCGCGGGGGTGCGTGTGCGCCCGGGTTTATGCATGATACGTGTTTGCTGGAGTTGACGATTCGCGCCGAGGGGTTTATCAATCAGCACGCGAAGGAGAATGGGGATAAGCCGTTCTTTTTGTATTTTCCAGCGCCTTCGCCGCATACGCCGCATTTTGCGCGGGGGCGATTTGCAGGGCGAAGTCAGGCGGGGGAATACGGGGATTATGTGACGGAGCACGATTGGAGCGTTGGGCGCATTTTGGCGGCGGTTAAGCGCAATGAGTTGGCGGATGATACGCTGATTATTGTGACGAGTGATAACGGCTGTCACGAAGAGCCGATCGGGTTGAAGGAGAAGTACGATCATCTGGGGAATTATATTTATCGGGGGCAGAAGTCCGATGCGTGGGATGGCGGGCATCGCATTCCGTTTATCGCTTCTTGGCCCGGGGTGATTGAACCGGGGTCGCGTTGTGATAAGACGGTGTGTTTGACGGATTTGCTGGCGACTGCAGCCGGGATTTGCGATGTGGATTTGCCGAGGGATGCGGGGGAGGATAGTTATGATATTTCGCCGTATATGCGGGGCGATCAGGAGGATACGATTCGAGAGGCGACTGTGCATCATTCGATTAGCGGGGAGTTTGCGATTCGCAAAGATCAATGGAAACTGGTGGCATGCCGCGGTTCGGGTGGCTGGAGTTTGAGAGAGGCAGATGTGCCAGAAGATGCACCGCCGATGCAGCTTTACGATATGGCATCCGACCCGGAGGAGCAGAATAATTTATTCAGTGAGAAGCAAGAGGTTGTAGAGGAATTGCTGGGGATTTTGGATCGGTATCGAGAAGGAGACAGGAGTACGTGAAAGGAGGCATTTATGGAACAGGAAAAGTATGTTTTGCGGTTAAAGGTGCTCGAGATTTTGCGCCGGTATAGCAAGGTGCAACAGTATTTTCACATTATGCGGGAGTGGAAAAAACGCTGGATTTCTCCGAATTGAATGGTGTACAGCGTCAGTATAACAGTACCTGCACACTGTAGGGGCGGTGCCCCTGTGCCCGCCCGTTGGGTGGTGGAGCGGGGTCGTCTATTCGTCTATCGAAACACCAGCGTGGGTTGCGATGGCGCGGGTGTTTGCAGCGGCTTCGGGTATGAGGTCGGGTTTGAGGTGTTCGATGAGGCCGTAGTTGTTGGGGTGGTGGTTCTGGAAATGCCGGAAGCAGTGGGCGAGATCGAGTTCGCCGTTGCCGGGTACGGTTTCGTCGAGGTGGACCACAAGCCCTCTGCCGATGGAGATGTCTTTGATGTGCATGACCGGGGCATAAGCGCCCATTTGGGAAAAGATGTGGTCCAGGCGGTCGGTGCTGGCATAGACCTGGCTCAGGGTTTCAAAGTGGTTGACGTAGTCCATGACCAGGCGCAGGTTGGGCGATCCGACGCTTTCGACCATTTTGCGGCATGTTTCCGGGTTTTTGAGGATGGAGACGAGGTGGGTTTCCATGACGACTGTGACGCCGTGTTGTTCGAGGGTGGGGGTGATTTTTCGCAGGGTTTCGATGAGGCGATCCCAGGCTTCTGGCGTGTGATTTTGGCGATGGGGCGTCCAGCTTCCAGCGGGGTTGCGGCTGCCGGGACGCAGGAGATAGGTTTGTGCAGATAGTCCCGCGGCGATTTCTGTTCCTTTTTTCATTTTGCGGATGATTGCGTTTCGGATTTCTGGATCGGGATCAAAGAGGCATTCGGGATATGTGATGGAGAATTGTGCGAGGTCGAGGTTGTGTTCGGCAAAAAGTGCGCGGCATCGGTCCGTGTCAGCGGTTGTGATTTCTTCACATAGTTCTGCGGGAAAGTGAAAGGCTCCGCCGGTGAATCCGAGGTCCTGGATGGTCTGAAGATGTGGCGATTGCAGGGTGCGAAAATCCCGGGGCAAAAGGCCAACTACACCTAAGCGCATGGTCTGGTCTCCTATCGCGTGAAGATGCTGCCGCGAAGATAATCGGCTTCATCAGATACGAGGAAGGACAGTATTTTTCCCACGCCTTCGGGGTCGCCGAGTCCGGCTGCCATTTTTGAGACGTCGCGTCCTGAGGCGTCGGCTTGTTTTTGTACAACGCGCATTTTGAGCGGTGTTTCAATACCGCCCGGACATACGCCGTGGACGCGGATGTTGCGGTTGCCCAGTTGGGCCGCCAATACGAGGGAGAGGCCGTGGGCACCGCCTTTGCTGGAGCCATAGGCGACGGATGAACTGCCGCCTTTGACGCCTGCGCCAGAGGCGATGAGTACGATGACGCCTTTGCCGGTTTTTTCCATTAGTGGCACGGTGTATTTTGAGACGAGAAAGCTTCCTTTTAGATTGATGTCTATGACTCTGTCCCAGGTAAATTCATCAAATTCATCGATCGGGACGAACGCGCCTTCGAGGATGCCGGCGGCGTTGATTAAGCCATCAATGTGTCCAAAGGCATTGCCGATGTTTTCAAAGAGTGCGCGTACCTGAGTTTCTTCTTTTATGTCTGCGTGATATCCCGCTGCATTCCCGCCCGAGTTTTCGATTTCTCGAACTGTGCGTTCTACGCCTGCTCCGTCCAGATCTGCGACGGCTACACGCGCGCCTTCCCGGGCACAGCATCGCGCTGCCGCCTGCCCTATGCCCGATGCACCGCCCGTTACGACGATGTTTTTGTTTTGTAGTCTCATGGGTTCTCCTTTGTTTATTCGCGTGTTGTAGGGGACGGCCCCCGTGCCGTCCCGTTTGTCATCGCGGCGTGGTTTTAGCCGCGATCCAGAAGGTTTTGGTGTCATTACTCCTGGTCAGTAGTCTCCACGCGATAGACTTCCATGCCTCGTGATTTGTAATTTTGCAGTGCATATGGATGGTCAAGGGTGCAGGTGTGTACCCATACTCTTTTTGTTTGTCCCCACTTCCAGGCGGATTTTATTGCATGGGATAAGAGATAACCTCCAAAGCCCTGTCCGATGAATTTGGTGGCCAGACCAAAATAGAGGATTTCGACGTTGCCATCGTCTTGCTTGTGGAGTTCATAGTATCCAGCAGGTGCGCCTTTGTACTGCGCAAGCCATGTTCTCAGGTTGTCGTTTTCTACATGTGCTTTCCATTTTTCGTCTGACCATGAGAGTTTATTTGTCCATTCCCAGGGTCCGCCTATGAATTGATACAGGAATTTGTTAAATTGATATTGTTTGATTTCGCATTCATGTACTTGCAGTCCGTTTGATTCCGTTTTTTCGTTGAGCAAAGTTGGCGATTTCATTTCGAGGTAATATGTGGTGACTTTGTTCATGATTTCTCCAACGTATTCACAGGTGTCATCGCGGCATGGTGTTAGCCGCGATCCAGGACGCAAAAATACACGCGATATTGAGGATAAACAACCTCTTTCGGATGCCGCTGTTTTAGCGGTGTCATTTAGGAGGCTACAATGAGCGATATTTTGAAATTTTTGTGCGTGCTCATTGGGATGGGGTTGATAGCTAATTGCGGCGATGATTATCCCGTTCAGCCAGAATCAGAGGGCGAGTTGATTGAGGAGATGGTCGAAATTCCAGCGGGCGAATTTGTGATGGGGACCAATGAGTATGGACGAGATGAAGGTCCCGAACATGTGGTGTTTTTGGATGCTTTCTGGATTGATCGCTTTGAGGTGGTGAACGCGGATTACAGGTTATTCGTTGCGACAACAGGACGCGATCCTTCGGCTTGTGCGGATTCTGTGGGGTTTAATGCCGCGCGGCAACCAGTTGTTGGTGTGACCTGGTTTGATGCACAGGATTTTTGCGCGTGGGCAGGCAAGCGGTTGTGTTCCGAGGCGGAGTGGGAAAAGGCCGCGGGTGGCGATGGACGTATTTATCCCTGGGGCAATGAGTATCCCGATCCGACGCGGTTGAATTTTAATGGGCATGTGGGCAAGCCAACGACTGTGGGTAGTTTTCCCAATGGTATGAGTCCTTTTGAGGTGTCGGATTTGTCGGGTAATGTGTGGGAGTGGGTGTCGGATTGGTATCGCGTGGATTATTATCGCAATAGTCCGCGGGAAAATCCCCAGGGACCAGAGAGTGGGAGCTTGCGCGTGATGCGCGGTGGTGGTTGGGTAAATGGCGCGCCAGCCGTGCGGGTGCAAGAGCGCGGCAGACTCAGTCCCATATGGCAAGGCAAAGGGATCGGGTTTCGCTGTTGTCGGTGATGTGGTAAGGCTGCTTCGTTTCTCTCATTGGGTGAGGAGTGAGTTCTGCCTATTGCCAAGATGTTTGGTATTATGTATAAATTAAGAATAGGAACTTTGTCATGCGTACATTGAGCATTCGATTGCCCGACTCACTGCATAAGCGGATCAAGCAGATGGCGGAGGCGGAGGGGATTTCTATGAACCAGTTTATCACTCTGGCAGTGGCGGAGAAGATGTCGGCTTTGGCGACGGTTGAGTATCTAAAAGAGCGTGCTAAGCGAGGTAGCCGCCAGAAGTTTGAAGCTGTTTTGGCAAATGTGCCGGATGTAGAGCCGGAAGAATATGATAAATTATAGCCCAGTAGCACAATGAGGCTGTGTGTGAGGTATATGTTATGAGAAAAGAATACGACTTCTCGAAATCCGTCAAGAATCCCTATGCGAAGCATCTTACAACGCAGGATACGCTTCATTTAGGGACGGATGTTAGGCCTGGTGAAGGTCCAAAAAATATTCTACGGGAATCTGAACTTCCTTGCTCGCTTTCTGATCCTGAACATGAAGTTCATTAAATCGTTTTTCAATATCCTAAGCTCTAAGGAATTCTTCCACGGTTATACCCGCTTGCTTCAAAACTGCGGATAAAGTTCCTTCTGGTAAGTCTCCAGGATGATTGGGAATAGTGGTCCGATATCGCGTATCAGGGTTCCACCAGATCTCGTGACTTCCCCGTGCTTGCCGATCAAACTCGAATCCCAAACGCCGCAATTTGCGGGTCACTTGTCGATATGTAAAACCTGCCAGCCGACCCATCACACACCTACGAGAACGTCCAATTCAACGCTCTCTGTATTGATGGCCTGCAAACCCTTTGGCAGAATGTCGCCATGTTCCCGATAGGATTCAATTAGTTTCCTTGCCACGTCTTGAGCAATTTCAATCGCTTCAGACACGGTTCTTCCTTGTGCCACGAGACCGGGAAAATCGTCAGAGGTAGCGAGGTGTTGGCCGTTTTCTACTCGCCTGATCTGAAGATGTAATCGATATCCTTCTATCATCTTGTACTCCTTTCCAGTTTGCTTTTGGTGCAATGCGTGGAAAGTATCGCATTCTGCCGGACTCGTGTCAACATCTATCGCTATTAGCTTTCAAAAACCGTGATTTGACGTACTCCCAAAGCTGAAGCATTGGGATTCTCTGGATTTACCCCGCTTTGGTGGAGTATTAAGAGCTTGAGATTCGACCTCGTAAACCCTTTTCTGTCTAATGTGTTCTGGAGTTCTTTATGCCTACAGAAAGCACCCTCTGTTTTCATCATGGACTTGGTTTAACCGAGACTGCGAGGTACCGGAATCGTGAGTAATCAATTGGATGATATTCCCAACTATCGGAAGGTGACTGGTCGGGGAAGAAGGGCATCCTCCACTTAAGAGATGAGTAATCCTTCCAGTGTAATTGAAAATCCGTTTCTGAATGGAATATCGGGCGGTGTTGGGATAGGTTCGCCATAAGGTTGTGAATATCAAACATATCATTCTTTTTTTAGAGGTGTGCATAAATCAAAAGAATAAGCCGTCAGCATTTTTATCGGCTCAAGCCATCTCGCACAGCGCGTGAGTCCGATTCGCACCTAATGTCCATTTTGCACTAAACTTTGAAGGCCATCGTCTGATGTTGTACTATAGAAACGATTTGCGCTGTGCAAGCCCCCCGCAGGGGCGCCCTTTTTTTGCTTCATTTTTTGGCGCGCCAAAAAATGAAGTCGCCGAAGGCATGAAAAGAAAAATTTTTAAAAAACTTTACGGGTCGTTTCACCACAACAAATGAATATTGAGTGCTCGCGCAAACCTAATCCAAACTCCGATTACTCGGCCCGAGAAGTGAAGCCCCTGAGTTAGGGGATTCCACTATTTTGAGTGTGTAGGCAATGCGGGCGTAGTAGAAAGTGCTCAGTCCCTCAAAGCCGGAGTCGGTACCGACGATCAGCCAGAGCCCACCCTTGCTGTCAGTCGTGACGTTCACTGGATTGTCGGCGTTGTCAAGAGACTTGAGCCGGAACTCTTCGCCGACAACCTCGGGATGAGCGACGTTTCCGATAACGACCATTGACGTGCCGCCGTTGGACTGGTTTCCCTTGTCGATGTTCAGTCTGAGGTTGTCTCCCTCTGCTACGGGTTCAACGGTAGATGCGCCCGCTTTTACGTACACGCTCTCGCCGGGAGAGCCACCGATGCCAAAGGTGTTGGACGGAACATTGGTCGCCAGGTCGAGGGAGGCGAATACCGCGTAGGTCGCATCTGCCTTAAGCCCGTCAATTCGCCTCTTGAAAAACATGAAGAGGTCGTCGCTGCGATTATGTCCCTGGATGTAGAGACCATTGCCTTCAAGACCTGGTGGCAGAGGGCGATAACCGGAATCGAGTTCGTAGATTGATGGATCGAAGTCGGCGGGAAGATCGGCAAATCCGGCCGTCCAGCCTTCGGCATCGCTTTGAAAAGTGAAGCTGAACTCAGCCTCGGTTGCGCCCTTCGTGGCGGTACAGGATGTAATCGTCAGGTAGGCGATAAGAACAATGATCCCCACATACCCCTGTGCTGGCGTAAACGCCGCATGTTGTGCATTCATCATATCTTACTCACTTTGAGAGACGCTTCATATCCCTCGTTATTGGTGCAGAGGGCAAATTGTTGTGTCATGTTTTATTTATTCAGGCCGTTCCCGCACCATTTCATGCCCTTCGAGAATGTCGTAGGCAACCGCGCCCTGACTCTGGTCCGGTGGCGCAATGCCGAAGATGTGGCAAAGCGTGGGGACGACGTCTGCGGCGTGGATGTAGCCGAGTTTGTCGGTGGGGCGTTCGTAGCCTTTTTTGATGCCGGGACCCGATAGAAAGAAAGAACCGAAGCTCGATGAGATATCGCTGCGCGTGGGGATAAAGCCGCCGTGGTGTGCGCCGAAGACTTCGGGTGCGCCTACGCAGCCGCCGCCCACAATGCCTTTCCACTGGCCGTAGTACCCGCTGACGAATCCGTGATCCCAGGCGAAGATGACGTCGCCGCACTGGTCGCCCCATTGCCCGAGTATGTACGCGTCGCGTCTGGGCAGGGCGATGGCAACTACATTGCGACCGATGTCTTCATCGACCCAGGTGCGAAGGGCGAGGAGGACATCGCGTTCGATTTCGTCGAATTTGGGACCGGGTTCGGCGTTGATCCAGATGTCGAATCCCTTGTCGTCTTTGAGGTAGGCGCGGGTTTTTTCAAAGTCGATTTCTCTTTCGAGGACTTCATCGCGCTCGACGCTGTCGCTGGCGTCTTCTTTCAGGACGGTGAATCCTGTGTCGTGCAGGAATTTTCGGATATTGGCGATGCGCACATCCGGCGATGCGCCGTGATCGGAAAGCACGCCGACATAGGTGGTGTCATCGGCGGCGTCCCACATGCGTTTTAAAATTTTGTCGCCAACGATGTAGGCTTTGCGGAAGAGGTGCATGATGTCGTCGGCTTTGTCGGGGTCGTAAGCCGGGCAAACGGGATCGACGCCGTCGAGGTGGATGTGGTTGATGTAGTCGTAGAGGTGCCAGTGACAGATGAAGAAACTGGCATCTTTTTTGTGGAGCATATAATTGGCGACGTCGGCAAACCAGAGGCCCTGATATTCGCATTCTTCAAGGGCGGTGTCAAAGTCGGTCATGCCAGAGGTGTAGGGGGTCATTGAGGCGTGTTCTTGATAGGGGCCAAATCGCTGGATGAGTTCGTCGGCGAGGTCATCTGGATATGTGAAGCCGTCGCTATATGTGATCTGAGAGCGGTAGAGCTTGAGATGGGAGCCATCGGGTTCGAGTTCGAGGAGTTTGAAGCGCACAGAGGCGCGTTGTTCGCGACTTTCGATGCGGAAGGGTTCGATGGCCCAGTTGCTCCACGATCCCGTGCTGGCTTCGGCGATGTGGTCGTTGCCATTTTGAGATCGGCAGACGCGCAGGGTGTCGTATCCGCTGTTGGCACTGGCGAAGACGAGCAGGTGAAAGCGGTTGATGTCGCCGCCGAGGCGCGCGTGGATTTCAATGGTAGAAGCGAGAGGCGGGGTAGCACTTTGCGGGAGATTGGTCCAGCCATCTGCGGGCGATAGTGCTGGGATGGGTTCTATGCTTCGCTGTCTCCGGCGCACGGCTGTGCCGTCGTGGTCCATTTGTACGATTTCTTCGACGTGTTCGGCGGTGGTATAAGCCTGTGCTGCGGCGATTTCATAGTCGGTGCTGGCGTGTCCGGGATGACCAAATCCATCGATTACATACCCTTTTTCCACGCCTGATGGATGCGCTGCCGGATAGTGCAGGGCAACGCCTTTGAGTCCTTCGCGCTCGAGGGCGTTCCACAGACGCTGGGCATTGTTGGCGCGGCCGTGAAAAGAGTTGATGCGTTCGCCAGGACCTACTTCAACGCGCCAGCGCGTGACGCTGTGGGTGCCGGTGTGCGCGCCAGTGGAGAGGGTTGCCCAGTTGGTGGGTGTCCAGACCGGGAAGGAGGGAAAGGTTTCGTTGACTGCGCCCTCGTCGAGCAGACGTTTGAAAGTTGGGATGACGCCTTCGTCGGCAAAGTATTTCATCATGGGGGTGATAAAGCCGTCCATGCCGTAGGCGATTATTTTTTTTGACATAGTTATTCCTTTTGGGATGGGGTTAAATCGGGCGACGGGTCAGGCTGAAGGTTTGAGCGGTCGGTCCCCCATCGGGTTGGGTGGCTAAGAAGAGGGCGAGAGGGACGACATCTTCGGGTGCTTTGACGACTTCGCTGGGTGCAAATGGCGGTGGACCGCCCACTCTCATGCGATCTCCGGTAAGATGTGTGGCTACCGGGCCGGGGATGAGTTCGTTGACTGTGATGTTGTTTTCCCAGACTTCTTCGGCCAGGCATTGAGTGAACATCCACATACCGGCTTTGCCGACGTTATACGCAGAATTGCCCGCTCTGGGGCGATGGCCCATGCCCGATCCCACGTTGATAACTCTGCCACCGCCAGATTTGATCATGAGGGGTAGCAGGGCGTGCGAGACGAGGTAGGCGCTGATGCAGTTTACCGTGACGTCTTTGATCCAGATGTCGGGATTGCTGTCGAGGATGCTGTTGCGCTCTATGCCGCCGCCCGCGTTGTTGACGAGGATGTCCAGACGATCAAATTCTCCGCGGACTTTTTCTGCCAATGCATCTACGCTCTCGCGATCGGTGACATCGGTGGGTACGGACAGGACATTGCGACCGAGGGCGCGAATTTCTTCGGCAACGGCATCGAGTTGTTCGGTCGTGCGTGCGGCGAGTATGAGGTCGGCTCCTTCTGTGGCAAAGGCGATGGCTATGGCGCGACCAATACCCCGTCCACTGCCGGTGACGAGTGCGATTTTTCCGGTGAGTTGTGACATGCGGTCTCCTTGAGAAGCTGTTTTACCAATCGACGACCGATCCATCGTCGGGATGAAGGGATCTTTGATTGGTCCAGTCGTGGCCTATTTTGTCTTCCATTTTGTCGTCGTCCAGTTCAATGCCAAGGCCGGGACCTTTGGGCAATTCGACGTAGCCGTCTTTGAATTGGAACGGTTCTTTGAGGTAGTCTTCGCCAAACATGGTGTGTTCTTGTGCGAGGAAGTTGGGGATGCTGGCGTCGAGCTGGATGCAGGCGGCCAGGGAGATGGGACCGAGTGGACAGTGTGGGGCAACGGCTGCGTAATAGGATTCGGCCATGCCCGCGATCAGGCGGGTCTCGAAGATGCCACCAGCGTGTGACAGGTCGGGCTGTATGATGGAACAGGCGCGTTTTTCGAGGAGTTCGCGGAAGCCCCATTTGGTGAAGATGCGTTCGCCTGTTGCGATGGGTAAGTGGGTTTTGCGCGCGAGTTCTGCCATGCCTTCTATGTCTTGACACTGGATGGGTTCTTCGACAAACATCGGCTGGTAGGGTTCGAGAGCTTTGATGAGTATGGCAGCGGTTTGCGGTGATATGGCGCCGTGAAAGTCGATGGCGATGTCAAAGTCAGGCCCGCCCGCTTCGCGCATGGCGGCAAATGTTTCAACGGCGTGATCGATGAAGGCCGGGGTTTCGACGATGCGCGCCGGGCGAATTTTGGCTGGACCGGTCTTTATGGCGATAAATCCCTGTTTTTTGCGTTCTTTTACTGCGGCAGCAGCCTGTTCGGGTGTGCCGCCTCCTCCCGTGCCTTTGTACATTTTGATGCGGTCGCGCAGGGGGCCGCCGAGCATTTCATAGACGGGCATGTTTGCGGCTTTTCCGGCGAGGTCCCAAAGTGCTTGTTCGACACCGGATAGGGCGCTGGTGAGTATGGGTCCGCCGCGATAAAATGCATGGCGATACATGGCCTGCCAGTGATGGACCACGCGACGGGGGTCTTTGCCGATGAGATAGGGTTCGAGTTCTGCTACGGCTTGAGCGCAGGTACGGGCGCGTCCTTCGAGGATAGGTTCACCAAGGCCAACGAGGCCCTCGTCTGTGTGCATTTTTAGAAAGAGCCAGCGCGGTTTGACGAGAAAGGTTTCGAGTTTGGTAATTTTCATGGTAACTCCTTTGGGGTGGTTAGTCACACAAATATGCGATGAGGGTTTCTTGGTCGCGGTATTCCGGGATGATGATATCTGCACCGACTTCGATGAGGCGGTTTCGCTTCCAGGCATTAATGCCTTCGCGTTTGACTTCGTCTGATGCGACACCGACAGCGGTGCCGCCCACGTCTTTTACGTTTTCGATTTCGACGTATCCATCGCCAAATCCGAGGAGTTCAGAGCCGTCTATGGCGTGGGTTTTGAGCATGTTTTGAATGACCATGGCTTTGGAAAAGTTTTCGTGCTGATCCAGAGCGCCAAAGACGCGGTCTTCAAAGTAGGCTGTAAGGCCGAGTAATTCGACTTCGCGGCGGACAAAGACGAGGTCGGTGCCGCTGGCTAAATAAAGCATCAGGCCGCGGTTGGATAGATTGTCGAGCAGTGCGCGGGTATGGGGTAGCATGAGGTTGCCGGGGTCCATTTCGCCGGTTTCGAGGCCGCGAATGCGATGGGCTATGTGGGCGTTGAGCAGGTCGTGAAAACGCTGTTTGTAGGCGAGCGGATCGTCTGGTGTGCCACCGCGTTTTTGGATTTCTTCACAGAGTTGAATCATCTGGTAGATGGTTTGTTTGCCGGTGAGGCGGTCGATAAATTCGGTGACCAGAACGCGATGTTCCGCTTCGGTTTCGCCGGTGTTGAGTTCGGAGAGCACTTCGACCATCATGGGGATCATGATTTCACGCCAGCCCTGGCGAATGAGCGACAATGTGCCGTCAAAATCAAAGAGTACTGAACGGTAATGTCCCCGAGGGATGTGTGTTGCTATGATTTCAATGTTGCCGATGTGTTGACTCATAAATGTATTCCTGTTGGACGGTGCGTCAATAAAGGGATTCGCGTTTGAAAAATCAAGTGGGTAATGATCCCGTTTTCCGACCAAATGTGTTTGAAAATTTTGGAATCTCCGTTATATTGTAATACTGGCCCAGACTGGATTTTTAGTAAAAAAGGCGCGATGAATGCAGAGCGATAGTACGTCAGGTCATGTGGCATCGGTCCAGACACAAAATGGAAATTTTCGGCTTGAAGCGGTGACGGTTGACGAGCAGATGCATCATGTGCTTTCTATAAATGGGTGTGCGATTGCGAGTAGCAGTTCCGATTTGGAGATCGCTCTTGCCGATCTCGCGCTGGCTGGGATTTCTCCAGGTCAGAGATATGCCGATGTGTTGATTGGTGGGCTTGGATTGGGCGTGACGCTGCGGCAGGTGCTGAAGCACAGGGCTGTGCAGTCCGTTTGTGTGGTGGAAATTGAGCCGCAAATTGTGGAATGGAATCGCACCTTTTTGACCAATGCCGATTTGCTGAATGACGCACGGGTCGAGCTTGTTGTGGGCGATTTTTGTTCTTATGTGCAGGGTTCTCCGCGCAATTATCACGGTATTGCGATGCATATTGATGTTGGGCCAGATCAGGTGGCGCGAGCAGAGAATCGCCAGGCTTATAGTTTGTCGATGTTGCGTGTGTTGCAAATGCGACTTCGGGCGGGTGGGACTCTTGCGATTTGTGCGGGTGGGGCGTCTTATGAACGGGCACTGCGGCGCGTTTTTGATGCGGTTTCTGTGCAGTTTGATCCCGCAGATCAGAGCAGTTCGCGTAGAGTTTATCAGGTTATAGCGTAATAGCAGAACAATTCTCCTCCAAATGGGTGGATTATGAGAAAGGGGCTTGTGATGAGCAAGGATTCACTTAAAGTTATTGATAATCGGACAGATGAAACGTATGATTTACCTATTACTTATGGCACGTATTCTGAGGACGGTGCCCATGTGCGTTCGGCAGATTTGAACCAAATCAAGGGTTCGGATAATGATTTTGGCCTTTTGGGATACGACCCGTCGTATGTCAATACGGCGTCTTGCAGCAGTGCGGTTACGTATATCGATGGGGCGAAGGGGATTTTGCGCTATCGCGGGTATCCCATTGAGCAGTTGGTGGCGGGGTCTTCGTATCTCGAAGTGGCTTATTTACTGGTTTATGGCGAGTTGCCCAGCCGCGATCAATTGGATGGATTTTCCGAGCAGGTAAATTCTCAAACGGTGATTTCAGACGATATTTTGTCTTTTATCGATGGTTTTCCCAAAGGGTCTCATACGATGGGTATGCTGGTGGGTGCGCTGGGGGGGCTGTCGGTTTTTTACGACGATGAGGGAGATTTTGGAACCGAAGAGGCACAGATTCGTCATATTTGTCGTCTGATCGGCAATGTTGCGACCATAGGTGCTGCGGTGCATCGCCGCAGTGCGGGTCTGCCTTATGTGTCGTCAGATCCCGGGTTGGGGTTTTACGGCAATTTTTTGAATATGTTGTTTGGCACGGAGGGGGAGGCGTATCGGGCTGATCCGGTGCTCGAGCGCGCGCTGGAAGTGCTGCTCATTTTGCACGCCGATCACGGTCAGAATTTATCTACCAGTATCATGCGGGGTATTGCCAGTGGAGGGGCAGATCCGTATTCATCTATGGCCGGTGCAGCAGCGGCGCTTTACGGTCCGGCACACGGGGGCGCGAATGAAGCCGTGCTCAATATGCTCAATGAGATCGGCTCGGTGGATAAGGTGCCGGCTTATATCGAGCGGGTAGAAAATAAAGAGGTGGTGTTGCAGGGGTTTGGGCATCGGGTTTACAAGAATTACGATCCCAGGGCGGCGATTGTCAAAGAGACCGCGTATAGTGTGTTTGAGGTGACGGGTAAAAATCCCCTGATTGATATTGCGCTGGAGTTGGAGCGGATTGCCCTGCAGGAGGAGTATTTTATTTCGCGTCAGTTGTATCCCAATGTGGATTTTTATTCGGGTATTATTTATCAGGCGATTGGATTGCCCACGCGGATGATGACGGTGTTATTTGCGGTGGGACGGTCGTGCGGTTGGCTGGCGCAGTGGAAAGAGATGCTGGGGGATAGTGAACAGAAGATCGCCCGCCCGCGCCAGATTTATACCGGGGCAGATAAGCGCGATTATGTGGCGATGGATCAGCGGTAATTCTCCGTTAAAAAAAATTGGAGGCATGCGATGGCTTTTATCCATATTCCCAAAGGCTGGCAGTTGCCCGAAGGCGAGGTTACGCCCGAACATATTTACCTGAATCGGCGGCGCTTTATGCAGGCTATAGGTGTTGCGGGCGCGAGTGCGGTGATTGGCGCGGGCTGCGCGACAGCAGAAGATGAGTTTGAGGTGGAAGTTCCCCCATCGCTGCCGGGTTTGTATCCGGCAAAGCGGAATGAAGCGTACACGGTTGAGCGGGAATTGACGCGGGAGAAGGTCGCCGCACGATACAATAATTTTTACGAGTTTACTACGAATAAGGGCAAGGTCCACGAGTTGACGGATAAGTTTGAGGTGCGTCCCTGGGAGATCGAGATTTCGGGTTATGTGGAGAAGGCCGGGACGTATGACCTGGATGATTTGCTCAAGCGGTTCGCACTGGAAGAGCGCGTGTATCGGTTTCGGTGCGTGGAGGCATGGGCGATGACGGTGCCGTGGACGGGGTTTCCGATGAAGGCGTTGATCGATTATGTGCAGCCCAAGTCGTCGGCAAAGTACGTGCGGATGGTGACGTTCAATCGTCCGGATCAGGCACCGGGCATGAAGACGCAGTCCTGGTATCCGTGGCCTTATTTTGAGGGGCTGACTATGGAAGAGGCGACGAATGAACTGACGTTGCTCACGACGGGTATTTACGGTCATGCGTTGCCCAAACAGCACGGGGCACCCATTCGGTTGGTGACGCCGTGGAAATACGGGTATAAGAGTATTAAGTCCATTGTAAAGATCGAGTTCACGAAACGGCAACCGCCGACGTTCTGGAACAAGGTGGCTCCTTCAGAGTACGATTTTTGGTCTAATGTAAATCCCAATGTGCCACATCCGCGCTGGTCTCAGGCAACGGAGCGGTTGATCGGGACGATGGATCGCGTGCCGACCCGAATGTACAATGGGTATGGCGATTATGTGGCGCATCTGTACGGTTAGTGGAATACAATACTTGTTGCATTTCGAGCCGCTCGGTGAGATGATTGCCGGGCGGTTTGTATTCACGGGTCCGGATACGAGATGAAAACGAGCTTGTGTGTTGCACATTGTTCAAATTCTGTTAGATTGGATACGAGATGAAAAAAATAGTATTTGTGTTGCTCTTGTTGATAAATGGGTCGGCTCATACCCTGTCAGGGGAGGAATCTGTGAAGACTTTGGAGCCTGGACTGAATGATGTTGGCCTGAGCATTGGGCATGTGCCGCCTGCGTTTATACTGCCGGATTTATACTCTGGGGAACTGATTTCTTCGAGTGATTTTCTCGGTAAGAAAACGGCGTTTTTTATGTGGGCTTCCTGGTGAGGGTGCCGCGCTCAGTTGCCTGGATGGCAAGCGTTTTATCAGGAGTATGGTGAACAGGTTGAGGTGGTGGTTATTGCCCAGGATGCCCAGGGTGCCGAGGTTGCCAGACCCTGGGTTGAAAAGGCCGGTGGTACATATCGCGCATTGCTGGATCAGCATAACGCGATTGGGAAAGCGTATAATGTCAAATTCGTGCCGGTTGGGATTTTTGTGGATGAAGAAGGGCGACTTGTCCGCAGTGTTGGTAGCGTTAATATTGACAATGAGACGCTGCGCGAAGAACTGGGTGAATGGATAACAACGGGGGCTATTCCCGGCGCATGGCGCGATGGGGATAAGGGTGCGAAACCCCGCGTGCTGACTGCGGATGAGCAGGAGGCCGATGCGAAATTTCAGCGCGCTATTGTGTTGCTGAAACAGGGCAAGCGCGAAGATGCTATTGCTGAGTTAAAGCGCGCGTATGTTCTGGATCCCAAGAATTGGTTAATCCGAAAGCAGTTGTGGGCGATAGAGAACCCCGGGATGTTTTACGATGGCAAGGTCGATTATCGCTGGCAAAAGGAACAGATGGCGAGAGAAGATGAGGAGTTGAAAAAATGAAGTATCGCGGTAGAAGATTGACTCAGCTCGTCAGTTGCGGTGGTTGAGCATCGAAACTCGATCCAGCGGTGCTGGATGTGATTTTGAAAAAGTTGCCGCCTGTGGCGCATCCCGATTTGATGGTGGGGATGAATACGGCTGATGATGCCGGTGTGTTTCGGATTTCTGAGGATGTGGCGCTTATTCAGACGGTGGATTTTTTTACGCCTATTGTCGATGATCCGCATGCGTATGGGCAGATTGCGGCAGCCAATTCGCTGAGCGATGTGTATGCGATGGGAGGGCGCCCGATTACTGCGCTGAATATTTGCGGGTTTCCGAGTGATGATGTCGATCCAGAGGTGATTGCCGAGGTTTTAAGAGGGGGACAGGAGAAGGTGGCGGAGTCCGGCGCAGTTCTGGTGGGTGGACATTCTGTGGAGGATGTGGAGCCCAAGTTCGGGTTGTCTGTGACGGGGGTTGTGCATCCAGACGATGTGAAGACCAATGCGGGTGCGCGGGTGGGTGATCGTCTCATTCTGACCAAGCCGCTGGGTACGGGTTTGATGTCGGATGCGTATCAAAATGACGAGATCGATGAAGATGCTTTGCAGGTTGCGGTGGATTCTATGGTGCAGTTGAATCGCGTCGCAGCCGAGGAGATGGTTGCATATAATGCGGGTGGATGTACGGATATTACCGGGTTTGGGTTGCTGGGGCATGGGTTGGAGATGGCTGAGGCGAGTGGCGTTGGGTTTTGCATACGTGCTCTTGATGTGCCGCGTTTCGATCTGGCTTTGCAGATTGCAGAGGGGCGTGAGGGCGGTGGTTTGCGGCGCAATCGGGCGGCGCGAGGGCATGCGGTGCGGTTTGCCGAAGATGTTGACGAGTCTTTGAGGCGTTTGTTTTTTGATCCGCAGACTTCTGGTGGCCTGCTGATTGCACTTGCGCCCGATGTGGCTGATGCTTTTCTTGGGGCACTCATTGAGCGCGGTGTGATGGCTCGAGATATTGGCGAGGTGGTTGCAGAACATCCCGGTGAAATTGAGGTACGCGCGTGATTGGGAGTGGATGGGGAACTGGTGTCCCCCGCGGGCTTCAAACCCGTTGTTGCGTGCTAACCCCACGCTTGGTGGGTTCGATTCCCACACATTCCCGCCATTTTTGATAGCGGAGAAACTTTCTGAGTTTCTCCGCTGTCTTTATGTGTGACTGCTGACACTACCCCAGGAGGTGTGATGATCAAACGATTTGCTGTTTCTGTTTTGCTTTTAGCAGGGTTGTGTTCTCCTGCTCGAGGCTGGTTTCTGGAGGGGCATCATATTCTGACTTTGTCCGCTGTGGCGGCTTTGCCCGATGAGGTTCCCGCGTTTTTCAGGCAGGGGGCAAAGACGGTGGCGCATTTGAGTATTGATCCCGATATGGGCAAGAATCGGGGTACGCCGCAGGTGCGAGGGGCAGAGTATCCCGAGCATTTTTTGGATCGCGAGATGCTCGATGTGGAGACGCTGCCCGCGAGTCGATACGCGTTTGTCAAGTTGTGTTATGAGCATGGGGTGTCGCCCGAGAAGATGGGGTTTGTTCCCTATGCGGTGAATGAGTGGACTGAGCGGCTGGCGGTGGCTTTTGCAGAGTTTCGCAAGTGGCCCGATAATCCGCATATTCAGAGTAAGTGCCTGATTTATGCGGGTTTTCTCGCGCATTATGCCGAGGATATGTGCCAGCCTTTGCATTTGACGATTCACTACGATGGGCGCGTGGTGGAGGGGGGAGAAAAGTTGCAGAGGGGTATTCACCAGAAGGTGGATGGGTTGGTGCAGTTTTTGAAGATGAAACCCGAGGATTTGTCGCGCGATCAGGATGTGACGCCTTTTGATGATGTGATGTCTGAGATTATGCGGGAGTTTGAGGAGGGGTTTGCACTGGTTGATCGGGTTTATGAAATGGGGCCGAATATTCCCAGATATGATGAGGAGAATTGGGTCCCAAATGCCGAGGTGATCGCTTTTGCAAAAGATCGCGCCCGCGCTGCAACGCGGTTTACTGCTCGGCTTTATTTGACTGCCTGGCGATTGTCCGAGCGTTTGGAGATTGCAGATTATGTGAAGCGAGAGGTTTGGGACGGGAAGTAGAAAAGAAAGGAGATTATCGATGCGTCGATTGGGTATGGTATTATTGGCACTATTTGTATTCGGATCGTCCGCCTGGGGCTGGTGGCCGCGAGGGCATGGCATTTTGACGCGGGCGGCTGTTCAGGCGCTTCCAGCAGATGCGCCTGCTTTTCTCAGGGCTGGTGCGGGTATGGTGGCTCATGCGGCTGTTGATCCAGATGTTGCGAAAAATCGCGGTACGCTTCATCTGGAGCGGGCCGGGCATCCGGTTCATTATTTTAATATGGAGCTGTTTGACGTGGGGAATTTGCCCGCGTCGCGGTACGAGTTTGGCAGGCGCTGTGCAGAGTCGGGGAAGAAGCCTGAGCAGGTGGGTTTACTGCCTTACGTAACAGCGGAATATACCGAGCAACTCGCTCTGGCTTTTGCAGAGTTTCGCAAGTGGCCCGAGAGTCCGTTTGTTCAAAATAAGTGTCTGATATACGCCGGGTATGTGGCGCATTTTGCTCAGGAGATTTGTCAACCTCTGAATTTGACGATTCACTGGAATGGTCGCGTTGTGGATGGCAAGTCGTCGATGACGCGCATTCACGAGAAGATTGATGGGTTGCTTCAAAATTTGGATCTGGAACCTGAGGCGATTGCCGAGGGTTTGACTGCCGCGCCTGTGGATAGTTTGATGGCGGGTATTGTGGCGCAGATGCACGAGAGTTTTGGTGAGGTTGAGGCCGCGCTGGCAATGGAGCAGTATCTCATTCCAAATGATGTGGATTGGAAGAATGAGCCTGCGGTGCGCGCTTTTGCCGAGAAGCATGCAAAGCGGGCTGCGGGTTTTACGGTTTCGCTTTATTTGACGGCGTGGAAGATGTCGGAGAAGATTAGATTGCCGGGTTGGATTGATCGCGGCGAGATGGATCATTTTGGTGCGCAAAAGAAATAGGGGTGTTTATGGGATATGATCGGGAACGGGAGGTCGCTGTTGAGGCTGTGCGCGAGGCTGCGCGGCTTTGTGTGGATGTGCGAAAATCACTTGTTGGGGCGATGGAGAAGGAGGATCGCAGTCCGGTGACGGTTGCGGATTTTGGCTCGCAGGCGCTTGTGTGCCGACAGTTAAAGTCGGTTTTTCCCGGGGATCCGATTGTGGCGGAGGAAGATGCATCGGCGCTTCGGGATGCCGGGCAAACGGCGATGCGGAAGACTGTGTGTGAGTTTGTTCGGGCGTATGCACGGGCGGATGAGAATACGGTTTGTGACTGGATTGATGCGGGTAATGGGGATGTTGCAGAGCGTTTCTGGACGCTCGATCCCATCGATGGGACAAAGGGTTTTTTGCGCGGGGATCAATACGCGGTGGCGCTGGCGCTCGTCGATTGCGGGGAGGTGAAGGTTGCTGCGCTGGCGTGTCCGGCTCTGCCGGTGGATATGGATCAGGTGGACGGTGATTGTGGGGTGTTATTTGTGGCTGTTAGGGGAGAGGGTACACGAGCGATGTCTCTTGCAGGTGGGGATGGTGTTGATGTTCGCATTGATGACCCTGCATGGCGGTTTGCAGAGAGCGTGGAGTCGTCACACTGTGATTTCGATGCACAGCAAGCGGTGGCTCGTGCGGTTGGGATTGTTTCGCCGTCGCTCAGGATGGATAGTCAGGTGAAATACGGCGCGGTGGCACGCGGCGATGCGGCGTTGTATTTGAGGCTGCCGTCGCCAGAATATCCGGATTATCGCGAGAATATCTGGGATCACGCTGCGGGTGCTCTGATTGTTGAGGAAGCCGGTGGACAGGTGAGCGATATGTTTGGCAGGCCGCTGGATTTTGTGTCTGCTGCTCAGATGGAAGACAATCGCGGGGTGGTGGTGAGTGCCCGGGAGATTCACGTGCGGGTGATTGACGCGCTTCGGGATATGTGATGGTTCAACGGGATTACGATGCTGTTGTCAAGCGTGTGGAAGCAGTGTCTGGTGTTGATGTGTATGAGTTGGGGGTGGTTGAAGGGTTGCCGGTTTTGCGCGTGTCTGCTGGCAAGGGAGACGCGCCTGTTGTGTATATCAATGGGGGGACGCACGGCGATGAACCGGCTGGCATAGAGGCCGCGCTGGCTTTTTTAGAGAGGGAGTGGGATCGCTGGGCTGATCGGGTGCGTTTTGAAGTTATTCCGTGTTTGTGCCCGTGGAGCTATGTTCACAATGCGCGGCTCAATGCACAGGAGGTGGATGTGAATTGGGCGTTTTTGCGCGATGATGTGCCCGAGATTGAGATTTTGAAGGGTTTTGTAGAAGGACGAGTTTTTGCAGGTGTGATCGATTTGCACGAGGATTGGGAGAGTGCGGGGTTTTATTTGTACGAGATGTTTGGGGACAGAGAATCTCTGGGACGGAAGATGGTGACGCGGGTGGCACAGGTGTGTCCGATTAATAAAGAGGCTGAGATTGAGGGCGAGGTTGCAGTCAATGGGGTGATTCATCCCAATATGGAGGTGTCGAGGCGGAAGTACGGGGAGGGCATACCGATCGCTTTGTATCAGCGAGGCCATACAGGGCATCTGGTGACGTCAGAAAGCCCGACAGCACAGCCGATGGATGTGCGCGTTGCAGCGCATTTGGCAGCGGTTGAGGTGATGGTGGAGGCTAATGCGAGGGATTTCATCTAAAACTGGCACATAGATTGAGGTCGGTCTATAGCTTTACTGGTAGTTCATAATTCCATTCTTCGAAAGCAAACCGCCAGGCTTGTGAGATGCGCTCCATAGCGTCAGGGTCCGGCTCGAATGTATTTTTTTGGTAGTCCGAAAGCGTGCTCAGGTACTCGACGACCGCTTGCTTCCCTCCGCTTTCCCAACCGGACAATCCGAGGGCCGCGTAGATGCGTTCCAGTTCGCCCAACGGATCAGCTACGAGGTCCTCGTACTTCACTTCCGCCAGATTGCCTTCCGGGATCAAAGCTCTGTCTTTCAGGTATTGTTCCATTAGAGCCTTGTACTTGGTGATGACGAAATCCGCAACATCGCCTGGATGCTCCTCCAGCAGGAACAACTCAAACATCTTTCTGAATGTATGGTTTGTCGAGTAATAGACATCGCATGGATTTCTTGCGATATGAACGAACTTCGCATTGGGGAAAAGGCGCAGGATGTGGGGGATTCGGCCGGTGTTGGTGGGGCTTTTGAGTACCAACTGCTTTCCGCCGCCCGCAAATGTGGCTTTTTTAATGATGTCCGTGATGACGGCATCCCAGCGTGCCAGTTGCTGATCGGTTAGCCCCCTCATGAAGACATATTTTTCAAGGTACTCCATCGTCTTGGATGGGAATGTAAGGAAGTGAACAAAGGATAGCTCAGAGGAATTGGCAATCGCAAATTCTTCCTCGTTCGGCATGTCCATAGTTATTTTGACATCATCCTGCGGGCGTTTCGACCCGAGCTGCTTGGCCATGAAACGCTTGATCCAACCGCGACCGATCAGAAAGAATGTCGGGACGGCGGCTTGGAATATCGAGACGATTGCGAACTGCGGATCGCGCGTCAGGAGATAGTGCAAGTGCGTCGTGCCCGAGCGGGCATGGCCGATGATAAAGATCGGTGGATGCGCGATCTTAGTCCGAGCCACGGCGCGCCCGTAGCGCATCTTTTCGATCAAGCGTAGCGGTACCATCAGGGCCGAGCCAAGGAGAATTCGCCTCACTCGTCCCCGGTGCTGGGGCGCGACCCTCACCCCGTCCTGACCCCAGAGGAGCCTCGCCCAAACGCGCAGCGGTGCGGGCGTGTTGGGGTGATCTACATTCCTGGACTGTGGTTTCTTAGCAGGTATTTTGACGCTCCATTTTGCTATCGGTGCCGACGCACCAGGCGGAACTTGAAGTAGGGTAGAAGGGAATAGGTCTGTTTGGTCTTTAATTCGCAATCGGGCGGATCGAGAACCAAATCGGCCTCGCGGAAGATGGCCGCCATGTTGAGCGCAATGAACGCCTCGGCGAGATTGCTACCCAGACACCGATGCGCTCCTAAACCGAAGGGGGCATAGACCCCGTGCTGGCGGTGCTCAGCGCGTTCTGCGGTGTAGCGGTCGATATCGAAGCGCTCCGGATTGGGGAAATATTCTGACATCAGGTGCGGTATTGTGAATCCAATAAGAAGGGTCTCGCCAGCAGAGACCTTGTAGCCCTCAAATTCAAATGAGTTGGCTACCGTGCGCAATGACATTACCGGTGCAAGGGGATAGAGGCGCAAGGTTTCCATTGCCGTGCGGTGCAGGACATCGAGTTGACGCAGGTCGCTCACCTCAGGCATACCCTGGTCAAAGAGGGCGTCTGCTTCAGCAATTACCTGCTCGCGCAGATCGGGTCGCTTCAACAGTTCGTAGAATATGAAGGCACAGGTATTTGCCACGGTATCGAGACCGGCCGTGAGAGGACCTATTACCTCTAAATCGGTCTCGGGAAGAAATTGCGGATCCCTGCGGTGCAGTTCCAGCAAATGGTCAATGGTATCCGGTGGCTTGTTGCGGCGTTTTTCTGGTTCGTGATCAGCCAGAATGCGCTGAGTCAGTTCTTCCATCCGCTTGAAGGCACGCCGGACGCGTGGCCGATATAACATCAGCCTGGGTTGCTGCCGCATGATATACGTTTTCATCTTGCTGTGAAAATAAACCATAATGTCGTCTAAGTAGTCGTGTACAGGCATGCTGAGGGCCAGCACACCGATCTGATTTAAGACGATGCGCTGCCAGGTGTATAAGCCCGGTAGCGGCTTGTCCTGGGGCCATCCGGCGATATCTTGTTGAAGAACGCGGACAACGTCTGCCACGCGGCCTTCAATGAGGCGGTGGGTGTACACATCCGCCAGTTCTTTGCGCATGCGAATATGTTCGGGGCCATCCATGCTGATTATGTTGCGTCCGACGCCCCCAGCTTTGTTGTAATCCACCCAGTTTTCAAGCGTGCGAAAGTACTTACCCCCTCGCTTTACGAAGGTATTCGCCTCGGGACCTACGAGGGCGATGAAGCGGCGATTGAATGCCTTGATGCGAAAAATCGGCCCTAAGTTTCGGTATTGTTTGACGAGAAGCGAGCGCAAATCGCGCTTCATGCCGATGGTGTTGCCAATAAGCGGCAACCCCGGTGCCTGCGGTATCTCCTTGCGTGGAGTAGGGACAGGGGTAGGAGGCTCATGCTTGCGAATCGCTCTGGTAACCGATTGGCCGATCAGGTCCATTTTTCGAATCAGTTCGATCCGTTCTTGTACCTCCGATAGTTCTGACTGGGATAAAATATTCTTGAAAACGCCGCAGGCATCCGCCAGACAGATAATGACGATGTCGCGTGGGTCCGGAATTTCATCGGTGAACAGTACGCGCATAATGCGTAACCGGACTTCTTCTACTGGTTGTCCATCAATGGTTGGATAGTGGCGGCAGTGCGATACCAGGTGCGAAAGGAAGAAGATCCCTTCGGATTCGGCTTCCAGGATGCCCCGGTTGATCAGTCGCGCAAGTGCTTTATCGCGGATTTCGTCGCCCCGTTTGGTCGTTTGTGCGAGCCAATAGTTGGCGTCTCGTGTGTCCGTATCGCGCGCGATGTCGGCAAGGGTGGGATCAAGCAGGTCGTCTTCAAGAGGCGTGGCATCAGCCAAAAAGAGATGATCGAGATCGGTATCGATGCGGTTTTCAAGGGCCAAATCCATCAATACGGCACCAGCGAGGACGATGTTCAATGCATGCGGCGCAAGACCGGACGCGAAATCGCCTCGATCTTCGTTGTGAAGCAGCAGCAGTATTTCTTCAGCAAATCTCAGCATATATGTTTCTGGAGAAGTTGTTGCGCGGTGTTTGAAAGCCGATTACGACGAATTACCTCTTTAAAAAAGAGTAGGTTATGGTTTGTTGGACCATTCTCGCTCTGTATGTTGCGGCAGAAGGCCACAGGCTGACTACCAATCCGACAGGGCCTCCTGCTGTTTTTGCTGAGAAATATCACGGCTGATTCTCAGCGGAAATTAGCCTCAAAACGGTTCAAATTTTGGGGCACATATTCTTCTTCGCAAATGTGATCTAATCATGCAATATCCGTGCCAATATGAATTTGTCACAAGATGATTTTACTCATAAAGTATTATTTATATTTAAGTAGTTAAAAAAGGATATATAAAAATCAGTCTGAAATTTTATATTCTTGGTAACTTTATATGGTGATATTTAACCATATATGGCGATTGCCGATATTAAGAATATATGATACACAACTTAAGGAATTTTGATGCCCAGTTTTCTCATTTTGCCATACAGGGTAGAAGGCGGTAATCTCAGCAGAGCCGCTGCGCCCCTATCCCCGCTTATCTGATAGTTGGTGATGTTGCGGTCAATGGGGTGATTCATCCCAATATGGAGGTGTCGAGGCGGAAGTACGGGGAGGGTATTCCCATTGCTTTGTATCAGCGAGGGCATACGAGTCATCTGGTGACGTCAGAAAGCCCGACAGCACAGCCGATGGATGTGCGCGTTGCAGCGCATCTGACAGCTATTGAGGTGATGGTGGAGGCGCAGGTTTAGGGAAGTTCAGATGGTGAAAATTAAAAGCGTGGGATTATGTCCCACGCTTTTTTAATATGGACGAAAACCGCGTACCATGAATCCATTTTCTTTTTTTTCTTCTACAGGACGCTTTGACGATTCTGCGCGGTTTTTTGTGGTGGTGCCGCGTATGACGACGTAGTCATCGGCTCTGCGGTAGCGGTGTATGAAGACGGGGCGGGGTTTGTCTGAGTGGTTTTGTTTGGAGCCGTGAACGGTTTTGACGTGGAAGAAGATGGCGTCGCCGGGTTGACCGGGTATTGGGAGGGCGCGCTCCCAGGGCCATTCGCGGTCTGCGAGTCCCAGGTGCGAGAAGGTGTCTATGTGGTCGAGTTGCCCGAGTTTGTGAGAGCCGGGGACGACGTGGAGGGCGCCGTTGTTGAGGTCGGTGGGTACGACGTAGGTGAGGATGCCAACGGGTCCTTCGTATCGGTGTTCAAAATACGCCGAGTCCTGGTGCAGGTGTTTGGGATGGCCTCCGACGGGTTCTTTGTAGAGGCATTGCCCGTTGCCGTAGAGTTCGATGTTGAGGCCGAGGATGGCTTCTACTATGTCGAGGGTGGGCGGGTGAAATGCCGAGCGAAAGAAGGTGGCGCTGGTGTGGTAGTTGATGCCCAGGACCATGATTTGTCGGTCGCGTTCGTAATTTTCCGGCGCGGGTATAAAGAGGGTGTTGTTGGGCGTGCGCCATCCTTCGGGGATTGCGGTGGCTTGATCGAGGAGAGCGAGAGATTGCCTTGCCGTGGCTTCGATGTCGCGGTGAAGCGCGTCGATGTATTCGCGGAGCAGTCCCCGCACGACTATCGCGCCATGCGTTTTGAATGTCTCGGCAGCGCGTTGAAGGTCGATGTCTTTGGACTGGAAGTCCAGGTCGCTTAAGGAAATGGTTTGGGTCATGATTTTTTAAAGTTATGAGAGAAGATACTTTGACCTTCATGATACGCGAAACAACGCAGACTGTCACGCATATTCTGTGCTTTTACAGAAGTTCTGAGAGGGTTATCCGGCGGTTTTCCTCAATTGATCGTTCGGCTGCGAGACCGATCAGCGCGGCGTTGATGGCTGTGCGGGCGTCGGTTTGCCAGTTGCCATTGTGGATGTCGTTGAGGAATTGGGTTTGGATTGTGATGTCCGTTGGTTCGGCTGCGGGCAGGTCGCGTTCGCCTGATTTTATCGATAAGTGCCAGCCATCGCCTCTGTTGACGAGCGTCCCGTCTGTCATGACGATGTGGCGATATTCTTCGGCATGGGAGATTTCGATGCCACCGGTCCAGTTCCATTGCCCAATACCGCCGTTTTCAAAACCGACTGTGACGGAATTTGCAAAGCTATCGTAGGTGCTGTCATCGCGCAGATTTTCATAGTGGGCAGCGGCTTCAACCCAGGTGGCGGGACCAAAACAATCGACGAGTGGATAGATATTATAGACAAAAAAGAGGGCTGGTGGACCCGATATGGAAATATTAAAGAGGATTTCAGGGCGTTGACCTCGGCCCGGGGTGAGGCGGGTGAATAGTGCGGTTATGAGATTTCCCGTTTGGGCTGTTTGTCGTTTGAGTGCCCGGTGAGATGGCGAGAGTACTTCGTTGTGGCCCACGCGGAGGACGCGAGATGATTGGTCGATTCTGGAAAGTAGTTGTCGCGCTTCATCGATATTGCGCGCCGCGGGATATTCGGTAAAAACGTGTTTGTTTGCATCGAGCGCGGCAAGGGCGATTTCACTGTGGGTATTGTTGTAGGTGCATATTGCGATGGCGTCGATGTCGTCGCGTTTGAGTATGTCCCGATAGGTCGGCAAGTAATCTATACCGTGCTTGTTGGCGAGTGCTGGCCCGGTTTCTATGTTTCGCGCAGCAATGACAATGAGTTCAAAGCCGTCTGTTCGGGAAAAGCTCTGGGCATGGCGACTCGCCATACCGCCTGAGCCGATGATGCCAATGCGAATGTCGTTCATTTTTCCTCCAAACTTAGACCTTGACGCCAATTACGCCGGTCATTGATGGCGATGAAATAGTGGCTTGTGGGTCGCGGGCATTTGTTTGCCATTCTTCCCAATGCGCCGCGCAATCTTCTTCGCGCAATGCGCCGCGTGCCACGAGTTCGGGTAAATACATGCGCAAGAAATCTTCTATCCAGCACCAGATGCGGTTGCCCGGGCGGGCAATGCCGCCGATAGGAACGACCTCCACGACCGCCAGGCCACAACGTTCCATGAGTTGGGGTAGCTTATCGCCGATTTCGAGCCCATCGCCGAAGCTCCTGTGTACCGCCTGCAGTACGCGCCGCAAGTGGGGATATTGGACCTGGGCGACAAATGCCCCATAGGCGCAGTAATCCATAACGAGCAGGTGCCCGCCCCTTTTAAGCGTGCAGGCTACCTGCTCAATCACCTTTTTTGGCTCTTTTATGAAGCAGAGTAGCCAACGGGCGAACGCAGCGTCTATAGAAGCGGCTGGCAGGTCAAGGGTGCGGACATCCGCTACGACGACCTCGATTTGCGTCATACCGGCTGATGCAGCGCGGTGTCGGAGAAAGTCCGCGAATTTCTTTGATCCATCTACGGCGAGAACGCGCCCACCCGTGCCCACGTGCTCGCCCAGTTCTAAACTCGTAAATCCCGGGCCACAACCGAGGTCGAGAATCGTTTGCCCAGCGCGAAAGCCGACGCGATCCCACAGGTCTGTGGTTTCGGCTTGCCATGTATTGTGTTGTGCTTGCAGACGGCGCAGTTCCTCGTCATTTGTTCCCAACAGATAGTCGCGTTCGGCAGCGGTGCTCAAGGCAGGCTTTCCTCTTTTATTTTGATTCGCCATACCGCCCGAGCCGATGATTCCATCGTTCATTTTTTCTCCAATAAAAAAGAGTCCGCGAGGTGCTTGCGGACTCTTTTTGCGCTGTGATGTTGACGCGCGTTAGTTGGGCGATATGTCGTCTGAGAAGAGGCCGCCGGTGAACTTGAGCATGACTTTAAAGGATGCCAGGCCCACGGGACGCCCATCGGGATCTACAATAGGTATGTGACGGAAGCCGTGCAGAGACATCAGGTGCAGGAGGTGACCGATGGGATCAGATGTTTTCAATGCAGTGGGGTCTTTGGTCATCAGGCTATCGACCGTTATTTTTGTCAGGTCTATATCGCGCCCGGCAACTTTTTCAAAGAGATCGCCCTGTGCGAATATGCCGCGCAACAAGCCCTGTTTGTCAACGACCAGCAAACAACCCAGATTTTTGCTGCGCATGGTCTCGACGGCATCGGCTACCGAGGTATCGGCGGATACGCATTCGGGTGCTGGCAGGTCGAGGGATGAGATGGGGTCGTAGAGCAGTTGCTGAAGCGCGGTGCGCGGTGCCATGGGGTCTTCTTGTTCGATATCGGGAATGATATTCGATGTGGGCAATTCTTCGTGGACTTCTTGCACGGTTTCGGCGTCGGGACCTTCGGGAACAATCCAGGTGTCTGTCGCGTGATACAGTGCATTGAGATCGCCTGCGCCGCGTTCTTCAACCGCCTGGCGGCCCTGTGCGATGATTTGCTCTTCGTAAATTGGACGTTCGACACAGCGAAATACGCCGAATGGTACGGGATATTCCGGATGTGTGAGGCGGCTGAGCAAATACGCATGGGCTGGATTGTCCAGGGTTTCGTCGTGTGTGAGCAAGTCGCTTTCCGATACGCCATTACCCAGAGTTACGACTTCGGGCGCGAGTCCATTGACGCGGATGCCTTTGTCGCGGTCTTTGCCAAAAATGATGGGTTGGCCGTGTTCCAGAATGACGGTCTGGTCGTCTTTGACATCTGCTTCGGTGGCAAAAAACCAGGCACCGTCGTTGTAGATGTTGCAGTTCTGGTAAATTTCGACAAAGGACGTGCCGCGATGTTCGGTGGCGCGTTTGAGGATCTCGGCCATGTGCTTGGTGTTGCGGTCAACACTGCGGGCGACAAAGGTGGCTTCGGCTGCCAGGGCAACGGAGATGGCATTGAAGTCCTGTTCCACAGAGCCCATGGGCGACGAATAGGTGCGCGTGCCCGGTGGCGATGTGGGCGAATATTGTCCTTTGGTGAGGCCGTAGATCGCATTGTTGAAGAGTATGATGTTGAGATCGACGTTGCGACGCAGCACATGCAACAGGTGATTGCCGCCTATGGATAGGCTGTCGCCATCGCCGGTGATTACCCATACGTGGAGGTCGGGATTGGCCACTTTGAGGCCAGTCGCCACGGTTGCCGCACGACCGTGAATGGTGTGCAGACCGTACGTGTTCATGTAATAGGGGAAGCGGCTGGAGCAACCGATGCCCGATATAAAGACCATATCTTCCCGCGCAATGCCCATTTCGGGCAACACGCGCTGCATCTGTGCAAGGATGGCGTAATCACCACAACCGGGGCACCAGCGCACTTCCTGGTCGGATACGAAGTCTTTTCGCGTCAGTGTTTCAATAGCGTCTGCCATGTTTGGATTCCTCTATAACGATGCGCTCTTTGGAACGCCCAGTATTTCGGCAATTTTGTCGGAGATTTCTGAAATTTTGAAGGGCAATCCCTGAACTTTATTGAAGGGGACGATGACCTGTGTGGGATATTTGGCCTGGAGCAGCAAAGACAGCTGTCCCATGTTGAGTTCGGGCACGAGTATAGTTTTGTAACTCGATAGTATCGCGCCCAGATTTTTGGGGAATGGGTTGAGGTAGCGCAGATGTGCCGCGGCTACCGAATAGCCCTGCTGTCGCATTCGGCGCACTCCCGAGCGGATCGCACCATAAGTACATCCCCAGCCCAGGACGAGCAGATCGCCCGATTTGGGACCCATGACGTGCTGGAGTGGAATGCGGTCGGCGATGCGCGCCAGGCGTTCGGCGCGTATGTTCGCCATGTGCTGGTTGTCATCCGGGTCGTAGGATACATTGCCTGTACCGTCTTCTTTGCCCAGTCCACCCAGTCTGTGTTCAAGGCCCGGTGTGCCCGGCAATACCCAGGGACGAGATAGAGTTTTTGGATCGCGCAGATAGGGCAAGAAGTCTTCGGGATCGGTCCTGTGCTCGGTCTGTATGGTCGGAATATCATCCGGATCGGGAATTTTCCACGGCTCAGCGCTGGTGTTGAGGTATCCATCGGAGAGGAAAATGACCGGACTCATGGTTTCAACGGCGATGCGAAACGCTTCGATGACCATGTCAAAGCAGTCTGAGGGCGTGGCCGGTGAGACAATGGGGATGGGACTGTCGCCATTGCGACCAAACATGCATTGGAGCAGATCCGATTGTTCTGTTTTGGTGGGCATGCCGGTGCTGGGACCGCCGCGCTGAAAATCGCAGATAACGAGGGGCAATTCCATCATCAGAGCGAGGTTCATGGCTTCGCTTTTCAGTGCGATGCCGGGGCCACTGGTGCCCGTGGCGGCAAACGCGCCGCCGAAAGCAGCGCCAATGACTGAGCCCAATGCGGAAATTTCATCTTCTGCTTGAAAGGTTCGCACGTCAAAATTTTTCAATGCGGCCAATTCTTCGAGTACCGCGCTGGCCGGCGTGATGGGATAGCTGCCGTAAAAGAGGGTTTTGCCCGCTTTGTGAGCCGCAGTAACCATGCCTATTGCCGTGGCTTGTGTACCCGTGACAGCGCGATAAGTGCCCGGTGCGACGACGGCTTTTTTAACCTGGTACTGAACCTGAAATTCTTCGACTGTTTCACCAAAGTTGTAGCCGGCTTTCAGGGTGCTCACATTGCCGTCGATGATTTCGTCTTTGCCCTGAAATTTCTTTTCGAGCATGCGAATGGTCGGCTCAATCGGGCGGTCAAAAATCCAGTAGGACAGGCCCAGAGCGAAGAAGTTTTTCATCATGTCAATTTGGCGATTGCTCAGGCCCTCAACGTGTGCGACAGCTTCTTTGTGCAGCGTTGTGAGGGGAACTTTAACCACGCGGTAATTGGAGAGATCATTGCCTTCGAGGGGATCGCCGTCGTATCCGGCTTTGCGCAGGTTGTTGCGCGTGAAGTTGTCTGTGTTGGCAATGACGATGCCGCCGTTTGGAAGGTCGTTGATATTGGCTTTGAGTGCTGCCGGGTTCATCGCCACGAGGACCTGGGGTTCATCGCCGGGCGTATATATTTCTTCGCTGGATATGTGGATTTGAAACCCGCTAACGCCGGGCAATGTGCCAGCGGGCGCGCGGATTTCAGCGGGAAAGTCCGGCAGAGTGCTGATGTCATTGCCGACTATTGCCGAGGTGTTGGCAAATTCTTTGCCGATGAGCTGACTGCCGTCACCGGAATCACCTGCAAAGCGAATGGCAATTGATTCGATTTCGGATAGTTCGAAAAGCGCCGATTCGGCCGTTTCTTCAATGTCTATTTCGGCCATAAATCCTCCTGAATATTTTAGGCACCAGCCCGAGCGCTGGCAAAGTGGTCGGGTGTTGGCGGTAAGTTGTAGATTTCTTCTGGGAAATGATCGCTCATGTATTTGATGATAGCATAGTGTGTCAGTGTGCCCAATACGCGCCCTTCTGCATCTACAACGGGCATGTAGCGGTGGGGTTTGTCGCTCATAAATCGGATGGCTTCGATTAGTGTGGTATCCGATTGCAGGGTGAGCGGATCGGGGGTCATGATCGTTTCTATAGGCTCGTTGATTACTTCGGATTGGTCGATTACGCGGCGGGCAATATCGTGTGCTGTAAAGATGCCGATTAGTTTGTCCTGATCCATTACCAGCGCGCATTTGCGCTGACTATTCTGCATTTTTGCGATGACCTGATCAACGGGATTGTCTTTTTGTACTTCGACGTAAAAGGAGAGATCAACGTGTTTTACTGTGTCGTTGTGGAGGCTGTAATTCAGATTCATTGGGAAGGCTCTTGGGGTGATTTTAGAGGGATTTAGGGGTATAATTTTACAGCAATTTAATATAAGGTATTTACATGGGTGTGGCAAGTATTGTTATAGTAATATAGCATAGAGAGCAAATCCAATACATCTGCTCAAAAAGGTCAGTTCGGAAATTGTTTGATCTGCGGTTTTTTGCCTCTATATTGCATGACACTATTTTTTGAAATTTGTTATTGCTGTGGAGAAGATATGCTGCGATCCGGGGCTGGACATTCAAATGAAGCCGAAGGCATGTACGCTGTTGAGGTCGCTTTGTCAGAAGCTATGAAGGGGCTGGGCGATGTTGCTGTTGATGCCGCGTTTCTTTTTTTGACCTATCACCACATGGGCGATGCGGCTGCTATGGTGGATGTTGTTATCGATCGGGTGGAGACAGAGGCTGTGTTTGGATGTAGTGGCATGGGGGTTTTGACAGATGCCCGAGAAAATGATCGCGAGCCTGGGGTGGCGGTGCTGGTTTTGGGCGGAGATCATCTCGAGGTGTCACCTCTTGTGGCAGAGGGGACAGATGCGGGGGTTATGATTGGCGAGCGCGTGGCAGCCCAGGGAACAGAGGATGCGTTGCTGGTGCTTATGTGTGGGATTTATTCCAATCCGGCGACTTGTCTGGAACAGATTGCCGAGATGGCTGGCGATGTGCCCATTGTGGGGGGCGTCGCATCGGGCAATCCGTGGGGATCGGCGTCGCCGCAGACATTGCAATGGTGTGGTCGGTGGATTGGTGAACACGGGGTGGTGGGGGCGTTGTTGTCCGGGGTAAAGGTGGCTACGGGGGTGGCACAAGGTTGCCAACCGTTTGGACAGGCTTATGCGATTACCAGAGCCGAGGGCAATGTGATTCAGCAGATCGCATTTGTTCCGGCTGTGGATGCGCTAAAGGAGGCGCTCAATACGCTTTCGGCAGAGGAAAAGGCTGATTTGCGCTACAATATTTTCGTGGGTCTGGCGATGGATGAATACGCAATTGAACGGAGGCGAGGCGATTTTTTAATTCGCAGTTTGACGCATATCGACGAGCAGTCGGGAGCGATTGCGGTTAATGAACAGGTGTCTGTGGGGCAGACTATTCAATTTAATCGGCGCACGCCCCAGGCAGGGCATGAAGATATGGTGAAGGTGATGCAGGAGTTGCGGCAGTCTGTCGGGCGTCCGTCCAATACATGTGGTTTGTATTTTAACTGTAGGGGACGCGGATTTGGGCTTTACGGACAGCCCGATCACGATGTTCTGGTGATTCGAAAACATCTGGGCGCTTTTCCGATGGCTGGCTTTTTTGGCAATTCAGAACTGGCACCTGTGGCCGGGCGCAATTTTGTTCATAGCTATACGGGCGCGCTGGCACTGATTTGGGAGGCGTAGGCGGTCCCGTTATCTTATTCGCCCCGCTTTGGAGTGCCCGCCGCGCCACAGATCGTACTGAGGGTCTGCATACTGGTTAAAGAAGTTCTGGATGCGGTTGCGATATTCGTTAATGACTTTTGCGTGGGAATTATTTGCCAGGTTGTTGCGTTCTTCTGGGTCTGCCAGCATGTCGTATAGTTCATCCGGGCCATCTGGATGGCGCCAGGTGTATTTCCAGCGGTCATTTCGCACCAGGCGTGTGTTTTCAAATTCGTGGAATATCTCATTATTCCATGCTATTTCCTCTCCTATAAGTGCTGGGGCATAACTCACGCCCGGGAGATTGGGGTTGTCGGCAATTCGATCCCGCAATTCCAGATGGTCCAGTACGGATGGGAAAAAATCGTAGTTGCATGTTCGCCCTTCAAATATCCCGCCCGCCGGTATCCGTCCGGGCTGGTGGAATATCAGCGGGATGTGGATGGTTTCTTCAAATGTATGCAGGGGTCGGGAGTGGTCTCCCATGCCCCACATTCCGTGGTGTCCGCCGCACCAGCCCTGATCTGCTGTGAAAATTACCAGGGTGTCTTCTTCCAGGCCGTATTCTTTTAAGGCGTTTGTTATTTCGCCTACCCCATCATCTACTCCGCTTACCGCTGCGGCATATCCGCGAATGCTTACCGGGTTGTTGATCATGTCCCGGTTGCTGCGTAACCACGGATGCACTGGCTCTCTGGGGAAGCTCAGCAGTTCTTTGTCCGCGTAGTATTCGGTATGTCGGTTGAGATGTGTTTCCAACATGCTTTTTCCCAGGCCGTAGGGACCGTTGTACGCGACATAGAGAAAGAACGGCTGGTGGTGGTTTTGTTGCAGGAATTTCAGGGCGTGTTCTGTTATGGCTTCGGTTGTGTATCGCGGTTCTGTATAAACCCGGTTCTGCCAGATCCATTCGTCGTCGTAAAATGTGGTGGTGTGTCCCTTTGGCCGGGTAAACCAGTATGAAAATCCCTCCTGGGGCCGCAGGCTGTCTCCCAGATGCCATTTTCCGCTCAGTCCGCATACATAGCCCGCGTCTGCCATGACGCGGGGGAGGTTTGTAAATTCCCGAATGGTGCAGTACGCGTCTGGTCCCATCTGTGCGTCTGGCTTTTCTCCGCCGAGGTAACAGTGTACGCCGTGCTGGGAGGGGATCAGTCCGGTCATAAATGTGGCGCGGCTGGGCGAGCAGACCGAGTTTACGCAGTAGGCGTTTGAAAACCGAATTCCCTCATTTGCAAGTCTATCGATGTTGGGGGTTCGGATATCCGGATTGCCATAACAGCCCAGGGTCCATGCCCCCTGGTTGTCGGTCATGATGAATACGACATTAGGCATTAAACGCTCCTCTTACACGTCTTTTTCATACCGCTCATCTCCCACTTCATCTTGCAAGCGGTGGAGTTCGTCTTTTAGTTCGGCGACTATTTCTGCGTATTCTGGATTGTGATAGACGCTGTTCAGTTCATACGGGTCTTTGTCCAGGTCAAATAATTCCCATTCTGGTTCTCTGGCGTCGTCCGAGGCGCCTTCCTGCCCACATCCGTCGGCGTAATAGTAGATGAGTTTGTGCCGATGCGTTCTGACGCCGTAGTGCGCGTAGATGTTGTGTCCGTTGAGGTGCATCCAATAGCGGTAATACATTGAGGCGCGCCAGTAGGCGGGGCGGTCGCCATTTAACAGGGGGCGCATGCTGTGTCCTTGAAAATGGCTGGGGATGTTTATGCCGGCATAGTCCAGGAATGTGGATGCGAAATCTACGTTGAGGATCATGTCGTCGCATACACTGCCGGGTTTGATTTCTTTGGAGTACCGGATGAGGAATGGCATGCGGAGGGATTCTTCGTACATAAAGCGTTTGTCGTACCAGCCGTGGTCGCCCAGGTAAAAGCCCTGGTCAGATGTATAGACGACGATGGTGTTGTCCGTCAGGTCTTCTTCGTCCAGATAGTCCAGTACGCGGCCGACATTGTCATCGACGGATGCCACGCAGCGCAGGTAGTCTTTGATGTAGCGCTGGTATTTCCATCTCATGTCTTCTTCGGGGGTCAAGCCTTCGGGTACGGGCTGTTTCAGGTCGCGGGGATTCAGGTCCCGGTTGACGCGCATTTCAGCCTGCGATGCGGCTGTGGCGCGGTTGCTGTAGTCGTCCCACAGGGTTTCGGGTTCCGGGATGTCGATGTCTTCGTACATGTCCGCGTGTTTGTCGTCCGGCTCCCAGGGGCGATGAGGTGCTTTGTGGTGATACATGAGCATGAATGGTCTGTTTTTGTCGCGGTCTTTTAACCAGTCGAGTGCGAGGTCGGTTATGATGTCTGTGGTGTATCCTTCGTAGTGTACTTCTTTGCCCATGTCGTACATCATGGGGTTGTGATACGCGCCCTGGCCGGGGAGTACATTCCAGTAGTCAAATCCGGTAGGGTCATTGTGCCCGCCGTGTCCGAGATGCCATTTACCTACCATTGCAGTTTGATATCCCGCGGCTTGCAGGAGTTTGGGAAATGTGACCTGTCGCCCGTCCAGGTTCGTGCGCAATGTGGTTACGCCGTTGATGTGATTGTACGTTCCGGTTAAGATTACCGCCCGACTCGGCGCACATATTGAGTTGGTGCAAAAGCAGTTGTTAAAGCGCATACCACCTTCTGCGATGCGGTCCAGGTTGGGCGTTTCGTTAATCCGACTGTTATAACAACTCATGGCATGCGATGCATGATCATCGGTCATGATAAATAGGATATTGGGTCTTTCGCTCATGCGTTCTCCTTTGGGTTGTGGTTTTTTAATTCAACTGTGCGATAAGATCAGACGGCACGGATGCGACGTGGATCTGGGGATGACCCGAGCGGTCGGAGTTGAAGACGAGCCATTTGAGGTCGGGCGAGAGATAGGGATGCCCGTGTGTGTTTTGCGCGGTGCTCATGGATGTATGGGCTTCGCATACGACTGCGGTTTTGCCGGTTTGGATATTGCCGACGACGAGTTTGCTGGCACCCTGCCAGTCGTCGCAGAAGAAGTATTGACCACACGGGGAGGTGCCGACGTGGTTGAAGCGATAGCCCGGCGTGCCGACGCGCTCCGCGGGTTTGTTTGCCGATACTTTGACGAGGTTGCCTTTGTCGGGTGCGTACTCGCCTTCGGCGCGGACGGATAGGAGGATTTCATTCGCACCCGCGATCCAGGCTTCGTGCCCGGTGATGCCCGGCGTATGGGGTGGGCCGACCTGAAGGCGCGTGACTTTGCCGTCGGGTATATCGACGAGGTATTCGGTGGCGCCTTCGTCTCCGACGAGTTTGACGCGGGTGCCATCGGGTTTAAATTCGCAGCCCCGGTTGTGTTGAACCATAATTTGTTTGCCTTCTGTGGGTTCAAATTGCGTGTGGGGATTGCAGATGTCGGGGTCGGTGTTGATGATTTCTCGCGTTCCCTTTTCGAGATCGACGAGTTCAATGCCAAACATTTTGGGGTGATAGCTGATGGTGACGCCATAAGCGTAATAGCGTTCATCGGGGGATAGGGTGCCCAGGCCGCGCGTTTGAAGGTCTTCGGGAAATTCATGGATGACGCGCTGTTTGCCCGTGCGAAGGTCAACGCGTACGAGTTCCTGACATTTGTTAGGGACAATGCGCCGATAAAAGAAGATGCCGCTGTGGGTCATGCCAGGTCCGCCCAGACCGCGACCGATGACTTCGGTTTCCCATGTGCCAAATTCGCAGGCGACGTATTCGGTGGTGTTGGGCGCGGTGTCTGAATTTTTCTGCTCATAGATAAAGACGCGCGAGTCAGCAGAGCAGTAGGGCAGTTCGCAGTAGATGTTGGATTTGTCATGCGTGTCTGTGGTCACCTGTGTGAGTGCCACGCCATTGGACAATTCGCCGAGTTCGATAGACATTGTCTTCTCTCCTTTTCACACGGCACTTAAGAGCCACTGGTGTGCCAGATGCCAGTCTTCGATGTGGTTGAGTACGACGGCTGAGGATATGTCGCCACATCCCACGGTTGCGCGGATTTCTGCGCGTTTGGCGTCGTTGTGGATGCGATTGCACAAGTAGTCGTTCCATTCGCCAACGGCTTGTACGGGAATTTGACCGCCGCACTGTTCGAGTACCCAGCCTTCAAATTCGAGATAGGACGGCAGGTTTGTGCGGATGTGGTTTAATGTGGCGTCGATGTCCAGATTTAATGCGTGCAGTACGCGGGGGTCCAGGCCGCTCTCTGTCATGTCGGGATAGTCGGGGTGTAGCAGGCCTTTTGCTTTGAGGAGGATTTTGTACCAGGTGCGGGGCAACTGGCGTACGCCGAGGGGTCCGTAGTCGATTGTGGCGACGAGTGGGACGATGTTTCCGCTGAGTTCGGACAGGTCGCGCTTGTAAAATAACTGCAAATCCTGAAGGCAGTTGAGTACGGTTGCAGAATCAATGCCCGCATCCTGCGGCAGACCCGTGTCTGTGTACGTTTCTTCGATTTTTTCCCCGCGGTGTCGCCGTGCGCGGATAAACGCGTTCCATCGGACGATGGCGTCTTGCTGTTCAAAGCCCCAGAAGTCGTCGCCTCTCTGTTCGAGTATCCACGCTTCAAATTCGAGGTATGAGGGCATGTTTTCGCGCAAGTAGGCCAATGTGGTTTCGATATCCAGATTCAATGCGCGCAGTACACGGGGGTCGAGGCCATTATCCGTCATGTCGGGGTATTCGTCGTCTAAAATACCGGCGTTGCGCGTGAGTACTTTCCACCATGTGCGGGGCAATTGACACGCGCCGAGCGGGCCATAGACGAGACTGCTGATGAGGGGGACCATAGTGTGCTCCTTGTTAATTGATGAGGGATTTCAAATAGTTGCCCTGGGAACTGATTTTTTCTTCGTCATCGCCGGGACCAAATTCTTCAAGTGAGATATAACCCCGATATCCGACGTCTTTGAGGTCCTGGATAATTTGGGGAATATCTGCCATGCCTTCTCGCAGGTCGCTAAAATTCCATTCCCATTGCATGCTTCCGGTCTCGTCGCGCTCGGTTTGCACAGGTGTGGCATTGCCGATGTGTACATGGGCGAGATACGGGCCGAGTAGTTCGAGGCCCATTTTGCTGTCTTCAAGTCCCACGCGGATCATGTTGGGCACATCCCAGATGGCACCGATGTGATTGGGATCGAGGTTTTCTAAGAGGGCGATGGTGCGAGATGCGCTCACAGCGATGGTGCCAACGTGAATTTCATAGATGATTTTGACGCCGTAATCGCGCGCCATTTCGACCAGGTCGGCAAAACTCGCGCGCGCTTTGAGGAATTGGGGAATATAGGGCGCCTGGCGGTCGTGGCTCTGGGCACCAACGCGAATGAGGGGTGGGTTATCGGAGTCGATTGCACGCGCGCCTTTGAATATTTTTTCGATGATTTCGATCTTATCATAAGTGAAATTGGATGCGAGGGTGCAAACGCGCACGCCGGTTTGGTTTGAGAGGTCGCGTATCTGCGCTGCCTTGTCCAGGATATTGTCTGGGCTGACATCCGTGAGGTGGCGTCCCCAATAGAACAATTCGGCATTGGGGTCTTCGGGATTGTATCGGCAGCGGAGTTCAATGCCTTCGTAACCGTGTTTTTCCAATTTTTTGAATGTGGTTTCCAAATCCCATCGGGGAAGCATGACAGAGGTGAGTGAAAGTTTCATCGTGTCTCCTGATAGTTTGATTGTATCGTTGGTTCGATCTACGGATTTTATCCTGTATATCCTTTAATCCGGCACATCCTGATCAGAATTTGGCACTTTGGCGGCATAAGTCCATGACGCGCATGAGTTCGCGCGATTCTTCTATGCGTATATAGGGCGTGGCGTTGTTGACGATTACGTCGTAGATGTTGGCGTAGAAGTCGCGCTGTTTGTCCCGGGTGATCGGGATATCTTCTTCACGCCAGGGCAATCGGTCCTTATTGTCGTAGCTGCGTTCGGGTGCCGCGCCTTCGACGACGTTTAGCGGGGGTGCTTCTGCGGGGTCGTAGTATCGTACTTTGAATACGTTGTCGTCGCGGATGGCTGTGCCGTATTTTCCACAGATATGCCAGAGGGGCATGATGTGAGCAGTGGCCTGATTGATATGCACGTCTAAGAGTTGTCCAGAGTCTTTTTTTACCCAGGCTTTGACTACGTCGTCGGCATCCCCCCGGGTGGCAATTGCCCAGCGTTTGCAATCGACTTCTGTGATTGCCGAGTCGTCCGAGAGATAGATGAGTTGGTCGAGGTAATGCGCGCCGTAGTTGTTGAGCATGCCGCCGCCGTTTTTCCGCAAGCTCTGCCAGTCGTTTCGGCGCACATAGCGATATACGCCCCGGTGTATGGCGTAGATGGGTCCCAGCATGCCGCTTTGAATAATTTCTCGCGCGGTTTGCGTTTCGGGTGTGAGGCGATGGGGTTGATAGAGAAAGATGCGGCGGTTGTTCTTTTCGGCCTGGGCGATCATGCGATCTGCCGAGGCGAGGGAGGTGGTCATGGGTTTTTCGAGGATGACGTGACAACCTTCATTGAGGGCGCGAATGGTCATGTCTTCGTGCAATGTGGTCGGCGTGGCAATGGCGACCACGTCGGGCGATGGGCCGGACCAGAGAGATTCAAAATCGGTGTGGGTTTCACAACCCGCTGCTGCGCGTGCTTCGGATAAGCGTTCGGGCAGGGGATCGACAACGGCGGTGAGTTCAAATTGGTCGGATGAGAGGGCTTGCTGAAAGTGAAATCGCCAGCCGATGCGCCCCAGTCCGACGATGGCGATTTTTGTGGTTTGGTTCATTGACTTAGCTCCATTCTGTATCTATATTCTCCAAACTTTGACGCAGGCGATTGAAGGTAAAATAACCATGTAGATTGCCAAATGTCCACTACATTTCCCGGTGGTTTTGAATGGATAATAAAGATATTGCCGCGGCATTGGAAGAGATGACTACGCTGATGGAATTGAATGGCGATAATGAATTTCGCATTCGGTCTTATGTCAATGCAGCGCGGCAGATTGAGTTGTTGCAAGAGTCCGCTTCGGATTTGAGCGCGCGCGGTGAATTGGAATCTGTGCGCGGTATTGGCGCGAAGATGGCGGAGAATATCGCAATCCTTATTGATACGGGGCAGTTGCCGGGTCTGGGCGATTTGCGTTCCGCGTTGCCCGAAGGGTTGTTGGAGATGATTGAGGTGCCCGGTTTGGGGGCGAAACGGGTGCGGTCTATTTACGAGCAATTGGGTATTGCCGATGTGGATGCGCTGGCAAAGGCATGCGAGGCGGGTGAGGTAGAAAAATTGCGTGGGTTCGGGAAGAAGACCGCTGAGAGTATTTTGCGAGGGGTGTCTTATTTGCAGCAACACCGCGGGCGATTTTTGAGCCGTACGGCGCGGGATGAAGCAGAGGCTTTGCGGGCTTATCTGTCGGATCAACCGGGGGTGATGCGTCTGAAGGTGGCGGGCAGTGTGCGGCGATGTATGGAGACGAGCAAGGATGTGGATATTGTTGCGAGCGCGAAAGACGGGGGCGCACTTGCCGGGGCTTTTGTCGCGTATCCCGGCGTGGCGGAGGTTACGGGACAGGGTGAGACAAAGGTGAGTGTTGTGTTGGATTCGGGCATGCGCGCGGATTTGAGGATTGTGGCAGATGAGGCGTTTCCCTATGCATTGCACCATTTTACGGGGAGCAAAGAACACAATACCGCGATGCGACAGCGGGCAAAAGACCGGGGTATGAAGCTCAATGAATACGGGTTGTTCAAGGGGGATGAAAACGCGATTTGTGCCGATGAGAAAGCGTTGTTTAGCGCGTTGGGTTTGCATTATATTCCGCCCGAGTTGCGGGAGGGACGAGATGAGATTGAATGCGCTGCACAAGCGCCACTGCCCGAGTTGGTCGCGCAATCCGATCTGAAGGGTACGCTTCATGTACACACGACGTATAGCGATGGAAGGCATAGCGTGGAGGACATGGCGCGGGCGGCAAAGGCGCTGGGTTATACGTATATCGGTATTTGCGATCACAGCAAGGCCGCGGCTTATGCCAATGGGCTGAATGAAGATCGCGTTCGGTTGCAGTGGGATGAGATTGATCGGGTCAATGATGCGATGGAAGGTATTCGGGTGTTGAAGGGTATTGAGGTGGATATTGTGAGCGATGGAGGGTTGGATTTTGACGATGAATTTTTGTCTGAGTTCGATCTGGTGGTTGCGTCTGTGCATTCGAAGTTTTCAATGACTGAACAAGAGGCTACGAATCGGTTGGTTCGCGCTGTTCAGAATCCCCATGTCGATATTTTGGGGCATCCATCAGGCCGTTTGTTATTGTCTCGCGAGGGGTATCCGCTCAATATGAAGGCTGTGATTGATGCCGCGGCTGAGGCGCGTACGGCAATTGAGATCAATGCCAATCCCGCGCGTTTGGAGTTGGATTGGCGATTTTTATCTTATGCGCGGGAGAAGGGCGTGCAAGTCCCGATTAATACAGATGCCCACAGTGTGGAGGGGCTGAAAGATATGTGCTTTGGGTTGGGGATTGCCAGAAAGGGTGGTCTGACGGCTGATGGTGTGCTCAATGCACTTTCTGTAGAGGATTTTTTGGCTGGGCTTGGGGGATAGGATATCTGGAGACGCGATTTATTTCTTGTTTTGCAAGACTTGACATTATTTTACCTCTGACATATAATTGCGGACAAATTTATGGGGAGCAGATTTCTGGGAAACAAAAAGAGGACCAATAGGTAATGACAAAGCATGAACCTTTGAGTGATGAACAGCTCGCGTTTTATAAAAAGATTTTGACTGAGCGCAAGCGCGAGTTGCTCAAGCAAGTGCTCAGTCAAGATGAGGATCTCGATGAAATTAGAAGCGATGTCGCCGCCGATCCGCTCGATGCGGCGGGCAATGCGTCGTCGCTGGAGTTGATGACGACGCTGGGCAACCACGAGCGGATCGAATTGGCCGAGATTGACAATGCCTTGCAAAAAATTGAGAATCGAACTTATGGATTCTGCGAAGAATCCGGTGAACCCATTCATCCCATGCGGCTCGAGGCTATGCCCACGGCGCGTTATACGGTGCAGGTTCAGGAACGGCTCGAGCGCACACCCCAACAGCGTAGCCGGCCCCGCCGCGTTTTGAAGCGCGAAGATTTGCCCATTTCTACAGATGACGATGAGTGACTTTGAAATTTATTGATGATTTCATGGCCGTCAGGATATATCCCTGACGGCTTTCTCTTTGGGGAGGATGTACGATGTCCCAGTCATTGTTCAGCGATGCCAGCCAACGTCTCGATGAAGCTCTTGCTTATGCTTCTATTTCTGAGGAGGCTATTGAGCGGCTCAAATTGCCCAGGTCGAGTTTGAAAGTTTCTATCCCGGTGCGGATGGATAACGGCGAGTTGCGTATCTTTCCGGGCTACCGGGTGCGCTACGACGATACGCGAGGTCCCACCAAAGGGGGTATTCGCTTTCATCCAGATGTGTCTATTGACGAGGTGCAGTCTCTGGCTTTTTGGATGACTTTCAAATGTGCGGTGGCCAATTTGCCTTTCGGTGGGGGAAAAGGCGGCATAACGGTTGATCCCAAGTCGCTGTCTCCTTTTGAACTGGAACGGCTCAGTCGGGGGTATATCGATGCGGTGGCCGATTTCATTGGTCCGGATGTCGATATTCCAGCGCCAGATGTTTATACCAATGAGATGATTATGGGCTGGATGGTGGATCAGTATAGCATTATCAAGCGGCAGATTGCGCCGGCGGTGATTACTGGTAAGCCTTTGACTATGGGGGGGAGTCTCGGCAGGGACAAGGCAACTGCTATGGGTGCCTTTTTTACGATGGAAGCGACTTTGCCCAGGCTTGGGTTGAGTGGCTCGCCCGCTACGACGACTGTGGCAGTGCAGGGTTTTGGCAATGCCGGAGCTATTATTGCCGAGTTGCTTTTTAACGCCGGTTACAAGGTGGTGGCGGTGAGCGATTCGAGGGGTGGGATATATCGGCGAGAGGGTCTTGATGTTCCCAGTGTGCGGCAGTTCAAGGATTCGACTCGCGCGCTTAAGGCTGTTTATTGCGAGGGCAGTGTGTGCAATGCGGTCGATCACGAGACGATTACCAACGAGGAATTGCTCGCGCTCGATGTCGATATTCTGGCTCCTGCGGCGCTGGAGAACCAGATTACAGCGTCGAATGCCCGCGATATTAAGGCGCGGGCGGTGTACGAACTGGCAAATGGTCCAACTACTCCGGAGGCGGACGAGATTTTGCGTGGGCGGGATGTGGTGGTGTTTCCCGATATTCTGGTCAATGCTGGCGGTGTGACTGTGAGTTATTTTGAGTGGGTGCAGAATCGCCAGGGTCTGTACTGGACTCTGGATGAGGTCAATCAGCGGCTGAAACAGAAGATGATCGAGGAGACAGAGCGCGTTTGGGATATTGCCCAGACACAGGGTATTTCTCAGCGTACGGCGGCTTATGTCCACGCTTTGAACCGAATCGGTGATGCGGTGCAAGCTAAGGGTACCAAGAGCTATTTCACAGGTGGGAGTGATTGATGTGAATGTAAATCATTCTATGAATATTGGGCGCGTGTTACAGGGAGGTCTGTTCACGAGCGATTTTCTCATAGATGCTGTCCAGGAGATGGTCGAATGGCAGAGATGGGATGAAGAGGCGGTATTTGAGACCGAACTTCAAAATATCTTCAATGCCTTCCCAATAGATCAGAACCCCAATGAAAGCCAGACTGAAGATGATTTGATCTGGCCTATCCTCAACCAACTCGGATGGAAAGCATACCTGCGGCAACAAAATTTGACGCCTCAGGGTCGTGATGATGTGCCTGACGGCCTTTTGTTTGAGGACGATGCACGCAAGGCGCGTGCCAATGGTTTTGCCGAGGAATGGAGACGCTACGAGTGGGGGCTGGCAATTGTGGAGTCCAAGCGGTGGAGGTTGCCACTTGATCGCCGTTCTACCCAGCAGGTAACGGCGCCTTCGACACAGATGCTTCGCTATTTGCGTCGGGTGGATGATTTGACTGAGGGCAAGTTGCGATGGGGCATACTCACAAATGGCGCGCAGTGGCGGCTTTATTATCAGGGGGCGCGGTCTGTTTCCGAGCAGTTTTTTGAGATAGATCTCGCGGCGGTACTCGGTTTTGATGGCAGTGCGTTCTCCGAGGATGATCGACGCTATTGTTTGAAGTTGTTCGCGCTGTTTTTCGGGCGAGATGCGTTTCTGCCCGATGCGGAGGATGCGCGTACTTTTCACCAGCGCGTGCTTGACGAGGGGCGGTTCTATCAGGAGCGCGTGGCGAATAGCCTATCCGGGGTGGTCTTTTCTCGGGTTTTTCCCGATTTGGCTCGTGCTATTGCTGCTGTTGCGCCGGATGTGTCCTTGTCGGATGTGCGCGATGCAGCCCTGATATTGCTCTATCGCCTGCTTTTTATTTTGTATGCAGAGGATCGCAACCTGCTGCCGGTGCGCGATGATCGTTATGATGATTACTGTTTGCGCCGGGTACGCGATGACATTGGGGGACGGAAAGCACGAGATGATGTGTTCTCCGAGACTGCTGCACGCTATTATTCGGCTATTGATGATCTTTGCCGTGCTATTGATGAGGGGGATTCCTCCATTGGTCTGCCACCGTATAACGGCGGTCTGTTTGATCGTAAAATTACACCCCTTTTGGCCCAGATTAAGCTGGGCGATCAGGTGGTGGCCGATGTTATTGATGCGCTTTCATTTGAGAATGGACGGTATATCAATTACCGCGACCTGAGCGTTGAACAACTCGGGTCGATTTACGAGCGGTTGCTCGAACACGAGGTCGTGCGCGAAGAGGGCGAGATTTTAGTGCGTCCGAATGTGTTTGCGCGGAAGGGGTCGGGGAGTTACTACACGCCGGATGCCCTTGTGCGCCTGATTCTCAAGGAGACGGTTGAGCCATTGGTGCAGACACGTATGGATGCTTTTGCCAAACAGGTTGACGAAATTACACACAGTAAGGTGAGCGAGGGATTTAAGCGGAAGGCTCTCGCGCAAGTCGATCCAGCAGAGAAATTGCTTGATCTGAAAATTTGCGATCCGGCAATGGGATCGGGTCACTTTTTAGTCAGTTTGGTGGATTACCTTTCCGACCATGTGATTGCTGCAATGGCCGAAGTAGATAGCACGGGCTATGTTTCGCCGCTGACTGAGCGCATTGATGCTATTCGCCAGACGATCTTGAAAAATGCCGAACAGCGCGAGTGGGCTATAGATGTGGCGCAACTCGATGACCGGCATATTGTGCGACGTATGGTGCTCAAACGATGCGTTTATGGGGTAGATAAGAATCCGATGGCAGTGGAATTGGCTAAGGTGTCGCTGTGGCTGCACTCATTCACTGCGGGCGCGCCGCTGAGTTTTTTGGATCATCATCTGCGGTGTGGCGATAGTTTGTTTGGGTGCTGGGTCAGTCAGGGTATAGATAAGGCTATGGAAGAGGGTAGTCCCCTGTTTTTGAATGAGCCAATACAGCGGGCAACGGGGGCTGCACAGGCGATGCAGTTGATTGAGGAATTGACCGATGCGGAGATTGAGGAGGCCGGGCGGTCTGCGGAATTGTTTGCAGATATGCAGGCGGGTACACAGCCATTAGATGCGTTTTTGTCGCTGATTCACGCGTTCGATTGGTCGGATGTGCGGAGGAAGGAGGATAAGATTGCCCTGCGCGCTTTTTTTGACAGCCGGTTCGGCAATCCCGTGGAGGTTGCGGCGGGAACGGTTGAGGTGAGGATGGATGTGCCGGGGGCAGAGCGGTTTGTGGAATTGCTGGCTGAAGCACGAGAACAGATTGATCAAGAGGGCTTTCTGAACTGGCAGGTGGCGTTTCCCGGCATTTGGCAAGATTGGCGATCTGCTACACCGCGTGGCGGCTTTGACGCGGTGATCGGCAATCCGCCGTGGGATAGGGTGAAGTTGCAACAGGTGGAGTGGTTTGCGGCGCGACAGCCCGAAATTGCCAGTGCCCAACGTGCGGCAGATCGCAAGCGGATGATTGGGGCGTTGCAGAAGTCCGGCGATCCGCTATTCGTTGAGTTTGAACGCGCAGATGAACGCGCTAAGTCTGCGGCTCGCGTAGCGCGCAAATGGGGCGATTATCCCTTCTTGGCGCGTGGCGATATTAACCTGTATTCGCTGTTTGTGGAGCGGGCAATGGCACTGGTGAAAGAGGATGGTGTGGTAGGCTTGCTGACACCTTCGGGCATTGCCTCTGACAAGACCGCCGCGCCGTTTTTCCGCTCAGTAGCGACAGAGGGGCGGTTGCGGGCGTTGTACGATTTTGAGAATCGCCGCACGCGCTACACTGCGCCACCATTTTTTCCAGATGTGGATAGCCGTTTCAAGTTCTGCGCGTTTGTGGCGAGTCCATCGCCAACGGATGATCCTGCCCGTTGCGCGTTCTTTATTCAGGATGTTTCGGAATTGGAAGACGTGAATAGCTGCTTCTCTCTAACGGCAGAGGATTTTGCCAGCGTTAATCCCAACACTGGCACTGCACCCATTTTTCGCTCTCGCAGAGACGCGGAACTGACGACCGCGATTTATCGCTGCCTGCCCGTGCTGATGGATCGTTCTTCTGGAGATGAAGCCAAGGCCTGGCCGGTGAGATACGCAACGATGTTTCACATGACCAATGACTCGCACCTGTTCCGCACGCGAGAGGAGTTGGAAGATGAGGAAGGCGCATATCCCCTTGGAGGCAATCGCTTCAACAGTCCGAGCGGAGAGTGGATCCCACTTTACGAGGGCAAGATGGTGCAAGCTTATGACCACCGAGCCGCCAACATTGTTGTCAACTTAGAGAACCGACATCGCCCTGCACAGCCCGTACCGGCGACACTGGATCAACATGAGAATGTGGATTGGCTGCCCGATCCGCAGTTTTGGGTGGCTCGCTCTCAGATTCCGACTGAGGATTGCGAATGGTGGATTGGTTGGAAAGACGTAACGGCTCCTACCAATGTTCGAACAGTCATTGCCTCAATCATACCGCAATCAGGCGTTGGTAATACGTTCCCTGTGTTGCTCCCATTAGAGAATCCCGACGCATACGCAATGGCTGTATCACTCCTTCTGGCAAACTTGAACGCGATTCCCTTCGATTATGTCGCCCGTCAGAAGGTTCAAGGCCAGCATCTCAATTGGTACATCATCGAACAACTCCCCGTCGTCCCGCCCGACCAATACGAGTCCACCCGCTTCGGCTCCAAAATCGCCGCCGAAATTGTCCGCGATGCTGTCCTCGAACTCACCTACACTGCTCACGACCTGACTCCCTTTGCCCGCGATCTCGGCTACGAAGGTCCACCCTTCCAATGGGACGAAAATCGTCGCCTCCACATCCGCGCCAAATTGGACGCTCTTTTCTTTCACCTTTACGGTATCACTGACCGAGACGACATTCGCTACATTTATTCCACCTTCCCCATTGTCGAGCGTCAGGAAACTACTGATTATGACCGCTACCTTTCCCGCGATCTTTGCCTCGCATGGATGAACGCCCTCGCCGCTGGGGATTCAGATGCGGAGATTGTGTTATAAGTTATCCGCAGATGGACGCAGATAAGACGCAGATGGAAAGGCAACGGCGAGTTATCCGTAGTTGGGAGTGATAGAAAATGTGAAAACGGGAAGGGCGTGTTTAGAATGTGATAAAATCGTAGGGAATACAGAAAGAGGACAGACGGGCGAGGATAAGCGAGGGGTTGCGTCTGCTGGCATTATGTGATGGGTGATGGTGTCCAATGGGTTTGATATAGCCATTGCGTAGATGCATCCTGCCGTATGCAGTGTATCCTGTGGGATGCACTATGTTTATCTTTATATGAATCAGGTATTTATATATATTTTGTTTGGTTGGGCATTTATAGGTGCATACAGTAGTATGTACCTATAAATAAATGCCGCATTTGCAACATCAATAATTTTTGAAATTTATCTCTTTGTTTTTCAACCACTTGATCGTCTTCAAGTGCTTTTTTTACTTTCAAAACGATTTTAGGCACGCATTTTGCAAAATAAAAAGGGTGAAGACAGTGAAGCCATTTTTGTTGATGAGTGCTGGAAAGCGTGAGAAGGAGATTGCATTATGAGTGATGAAAAGCCTAAAAACGGGAAAAGAGGGTTTTGGAAAGATTGGCCCTGGTAGGTCCTGGTTATTGCCGTTATTTCTAGTGGGTCATTTGGTATGCACGTTGCCATTGGTATAGTGCAGATTTAGACCGTCTCAAAGGTGATCTGGTGAAGGCCCTTGATCCGCCTATGGCATAGCGTCTGTTTCTGCTACGCTGTCGTCGTTTTGCTCTTTTACCACCCCATTCGAAAGGCGTTGGATGCACATTCCATCCCGCAGCAGTGGCTTCCAACCAGTCGATGATTTGATCAGGTGTTTGGGGATAGTGTCCGTCCAGTCCTCGCCGTTTCAAGATGCGCTGTATGGACTCTGTCATATTTAACCAGGACCCCCCAAGCGGGGTAACTCCAGGACCTACATAAACTTTCTAAAGAGGATGTAATCTAAAACGGGGTAACTCCACTTCATCCAGTCTTTTCGGCACTTATTGGGGATTGACAAGGCACATCCCTTCTCATATATTTGCCCATAAAGAAAGCCCGGTAGTAAGGAGCTACCGGGCCAGATATTCACCATCCTCCACGGAAAGGTAGAATATGAAATTAAAGATGAAGGTGACGGAAGTAGGAGTCAAGTCTTTATTTCGTTCCGTAGAAGAAGACATAAGGCGAATAGAAACCGAACAAAACAAAGAAAGGTTTAAGCGGCTATATAGAAAAAGAGAGGTAAGAAAAAAATGAATCGAGAACAAGTTGAAGACATTATAAAAACCCTTGAGACATTCGGTTCTCCAGATGTTCACGTAGGCTCTCACTCTTTCAAACAAAGACTACTGGACTCAGATTTTACGGAAGATCAAATTATTTTAATCATATCGCTTGCCGCGTGTATTGCAGATAGAAAACGTGGATGGCTAAGCGATAATGATCCGTAAATCCTTTTACCCGCATAGAGCCGAAGGGCTACTCCCAATATGGAAGTAGCCCTTTTCTTTTATGATCTTTTCGGCACTCTGCTATATAAAATCCCCAGAAGAGGGAGATGGTCACTACTTGGTTCACAAGCATCAGCAAACGGAAGATGGTGACGCATGATATTTATCTGTTACTCCTGGCGTGACGCCGAAGTTGTCCATGACGTGACAAAGCAGTTGGCAGGTATGGGTCGCGATGTGTGGATTGATTCCGAGCATCTCAATCTGGATACACCTATGGATGATCAAATTCGTCAGGCTCTTCGCAAATCTTCGAGCGTACTTCTTTTTGATTCGCCAAATTCTCGGCGTTCAGAATGGGTCAAACGTGAGTTGACCTGGGCTAAAGGCGAGGGGATAGATATCGTGAATTGGCCGATTGAGAATGCCGAAGAACGACTTAAATGGCCTAACCAGGCACTGCAAGCACCGATTTAATAAGGCATTGGATAAGGAGCGTGTTTTATGAAAGCCGCTATTCCCTTTGAAGATTATCTGATGCCAAAACTCAAAGATTCCAGGTATGCAGATGAGTATATTGATGTCGCCCTGGAGACTTATGACGAAGACCAGAATCTGGATGCTTTGCTGTTCATTCTACAAAGTGTTGTTCGGGCACAGGACGAAGATAAAAAGGTGACAGAGAAAATTTATTGGGCATTTAAAAAGAGAGATATTTTGCCTATGTTGAAGAAATCGTCACGCCCCCGCTACAAGTACGCTCTGGATTACCTTGGTCTTTCTACTCAGAGAGTAGCAGCCGATTCATCGGCATCGAACCAATTTGTCGTAAATGAGGCGTCTAATTAGAAGATGAATTGTCATGACAGATTCCGAGAAGATAGCACGGCTTGAAAAGAAAGTGGCCGAACAAGACCAGCGGTTAATTAATATTGAAAAAAATGGGGTTGGGCTTGACGACCAGACCGAACAGAACACAAAAGATATTAACCGTATAGAAGATCAGACGATCAACCGTTTTGAGCAACTGATTAGCCAGATGAACGCGGGCTTTAATCGCTTGGAAAGTACCTTAAAAAACGATATTAACCGCGTGGAGACCAATTTAAAAAGCGATATCAATCGCGTGGAAGGGCAAACCATAAAATGGTTGTCTCTGCTCATTGCAGTCGCGGTTATTATCCTCAGTTTTATGACCTACATCAAGGGTTAAGCGATTTTCCAAAGCCCGTCCCGTTGGAAAACGGGAATTGAACATAGATTTTGAGTAAAATTGTCAGCACAGTCGAGAGGTCTGACCTATTGGACCGCGGGAGCAAGGTCTCCCCTTGACTGTTTTTTTTATAAATTATTGTGCAGGCAAATAAAGCCATCAGCACTCACGATACCCCCGAGAGCTTATGATGGAAAATAAGGAGATACCAGGCGGTATCTCCTTTCTCTTTTTTTGCGATGATGGATCAGGTTCGGATTTCTCGAAGGATGTGGCGGCAGCCGTAGAGGTAGATGCCCGTGTCAACGGAGAGCGAGATGTAGCCCACGCCCGCGTCGATCCAGCGGTTGGCGGCTTCGGGAGAGTCGGCAAATGTGCCGACGGTGAGTCCGGCGTCGTTGATTAAGTTTGCGGCTTCGCGCATTCGGTCAACTACGCGCGGGTCGTTGACCTGGCCGGGTATGCCGAGAGATTGCGAGAGGTCATAAGGTCCCAGGAAGATGACGTCGAGACCTGGAACGGAGATGATTTCTTCGAGGTTTTCAAGACCTTCCACGCCTTCGATATGGATGAGTATCATCGATGAGGCATTGAGGCGTTCAAAGATGGCGCCACCATCTGCAAAATAACGGGCTGCTCGGGTATAGGGCGAGACACCCCGCATGCCCAGCGGTGAATATTTGGCTGCTCGCACGACGGCTTCGGCATCGGCTTTGTTGCAGATTTGCGGTACCTGTACGCCGCCAGCGCCTATGTCGAGGGCGCGCAGGATCTGTGCGGGGTCATTTTCTCGCACTCTGACAATGGGCGTGATATCGACGCCGTGTGCAACGCGGCAGAGGTCTTCGCAGGTGGGTATGTCGAGTGGCCCGTGTTCGGTGTCGAGGATGACAAAGTCAAATCCGCTATATGCCGCGATTTCGATGAGCGCGCCAGAGCTGAGGTTGACGAAAGGTCCGATGGCAACACCGCCATTGGAGAGTTTGTTTTTGAGCAGGTTCTCGGCCATTTTGGAACTCCTGTTAAGGTAAAGATTTAAGCGATAAAACTATACACCTGTAAAAGACCTATCATTTGTTTTTTCGCACCAGTCGCGCAGGCGGCGGCGATGGTCGTCGAGTTCATTTTTGAAGCGCGCGTTGACAGCGAGGTTGACCATTTCGCCGGGGTCGTTCTGGAGGTCGATGAGTTGTTCGCGGTGGCGGCCCATGGGAAAGGCGCTGTATTTGTAGCGATCGGTGAGGACGGCGCGCGAAGCACCACTGCCGCCTGGGCCAGAACCGAGGTCGATGATGGTTTCGACGACGAGATCGTCGCGCCATTCGCCGGATGTGTTGCCTTCCGCGAGAGACCGCAGGCTCAATCCGTCGAGGCCATCGGGAGTGCTCGCACTGCCGATATCGCACAATGTGGGCAGGAGGTCGAGGCCGAGGGAGACGAGATGCGTGTCGTTGACGCCGCCGGGTTGCGTGACGCCTGTGTGGCTGATGATGAATGGGATGTTGATGACTTCTTCGTAGAGGCTGGTTTTTTGATTCCAGTTGTGTGCGCCGTGTCCGTCGCCGTGATCTGAGGTGAAGACGATGTACGTATCTTCTTCAAGGTCCAGGTCGCGCAAGCCGTTGAGGAGGACGCCGATTTCGGCATCGACTTTTTCACACAGGCGGTAATAGAGGAAGCGGAGGCGTCGCCAGTCGTCTTCGGTATATTCGATGGTGGGATAGACGCGGCGGTTGGCCTGTCGCAGCATTTGCAGGATGTCGGGTGAATAGGGCGGGATGGCGAAGTTCGCGGGCAGGTTCGGGCATTCTTCTATGGTTGCGGGTTCTGGCACGGGTCCTTGCGGGAGCGGCTGACTGCGGGCGACCTGGCAGATGTCGTGGGGGTTGAGGAATGACGCGATGAGGAAGAAGGGGTTGTCGCGGTCGCGTTTCATAAATTCGATGGCGCGGAGGGGCACTTCGTTGTCGCGGTTGCCGCAGATGACTTCGAGGCCGCTTTCTTCTGGCGTGGTGCCGGGGACGTGCCATTTGCCCGAGAGGGCGCAATCGTAGCCCGCGTTTTTGAGAAAGTTGCTGAGGGTTTGGCCTTTGTATTCGGCTTTGATCGGTGTGCCGTTGCTCGTGGCGCCGTTTTGATGGGGATAGAGGCCCGTCATATAGCTGGCGCGCTGAGGACCGCACAGGGGATGCGTGCAATAGGCGCGGGTGAATCGCACACCGGTTTCGGCGAGGCTGTCCATATTGGGGGTGTGTACATCGGGGTTGCCCGCACAGGACATGGCCCCGGCGTATTGCTGGTCGGTGATGATGAAGAGGATATTGGGACGATCTGGCATGAGACATCCTTTTTTGAAAGTGAGCGGTGGCTCGACGGTTAAAAAAAATCTGGTTTCATCTATGAGTATGTGGTCCCAAAGACGCTAACAAAGATGAGAAAATCGGCAAAGTTGATAACACCATCGTCGTTCATATCCATACGCGCATCGTAATTGGCATCTGATGATGATAATCCAAAAACGCTGGTAAAGGCGAGAAAATCGGCAAAGTCAACGTCGAGGTCGCCATCGAAATCGCCTATAAGGGTAATGATAGTAACAGTGATCACGGCGTTGGATACATCCAATGAGCTCTGTTGCCTATTGAGATCGGCCATTAAAGCGGTTTTGACAATGAGGGTTGTCTCCGCGTCAAGGGTGTTGGTCACTTGCAGGTCAATTTGACCGAGATAACCATTGTCCGGCACAGCAGAAGTAGAGATGAGCAGTGCGGACAGGACAGGGCGATCCGGTGTTTGGCGCAGGGGTGTGTCTGTAAAACTCGTGCCCGATATGCTGCCGATGTAGTCGGAAAATGTCTTGCCCGGCAGGTCGAGTTCTATTTCGTAACCATAAGTTTGTTTGCCTGCAGCCGTTGGAACAAAGAGTTGAATTTGTATCGTATCGCCAGCTGTTTGTTTGGGGATGAACAGCTTGTTGTTCTGTGCAGCGGGCGTTTCAATTTGTGTGTCGAGGTGGAGTTGCATGCCTTCAAATTCGCCGATTACAGGCTCGTTAAACGATATGGCATTTGTCGTCGTGATTGTGTCGATCACTGCCACGCTTTGAGCAAGTGAAACTATTTTAATGCCAAGGGTAAATGCCTTATCCGTTACATCCACTGCGGTGGTAAACTCAGCGCGTGTCAGAAAACCGGATTCCAGCAAGGTGATAGGGGGATTTGTGACGAAGTTTATGCCAGTTTTATCCGGTTCTGGAACAGCAAATTGAAACGCACTGTTCTCGGCTTTGTCAAAAGTCAAAATAGCAGGATCAAAGTCGAATATGACTATCACCCCGGCGAGAGGTGTGGTTACACCTTTTGCGAAGATTTCAACGGCAATTTTTGTGCCCTGTCCAGAGACCGTGCCTGAAGTAATGCCATCATCTGTCTGGTTGCCCGCTCCGCCATCGGGAATGAGATCAAGCGATAGTGTCACATTTGCATTGGGGCCAGCAGAGGCTTGACTCACAAAGGCCAGTAATGCAAGGGCGAGAATAAATAAGAATCTTTTTTGTAATAACATTTGCAACACTCCTTTTTAACTACAGCCGCGGATCCACAGGTTCTGTTTCGAGCGCGAGGACGCCGAAGACGCATTCGTGGATGCGGCGCAGGGGCTCGTTTTGAACGAAGCGACTGAGGGCTTCGAGACCCAGAGCAAATTCGCGCAGGGCGAGGGATTGCTTGGTCTTGACATTGCGCCAGCGCAATTTTTTGAGATTTTCGGGGGTGGTGTATTCGGGACCGTAGATGATGCGGAGGTATTCGCGGCCTCGGCATTTGATGGCGGGCTGAATCAGCCTGCCTTTTTTGTTCCGCGCAATGAAATTTATGGGTTTGACGACCATGCCTTCGCTTCCTTGTGCTGTTTTTTCTTTCCACCAGGCAGTGGTGCTGGCACAACTTTGCGCGTCGTTGAGATCGACGACGCGGTATGATGTGGTGTGGAAGAGTTCGGGATCGGCTGCACACAGTTTTGAGAGGGTTTCCATGTGATAGGTGTGTGGCTGATTGTGGTGAACGCTTCCTTCGGTGGCGAGGATGTGAAAGGGCGCGAGTTTGAGGTCTGTGAGATTGTGAACGGGCCAGCAATAGGCGCGGTACGCGTGAATGTATCGGTCAATGCGCTGTGAGCGGTCTTTGTATTTGGCGAGCCAGTCGGAGACGTCGATGTTGTTGGCAGCGGTGGCTTTGAGGGCCGCGAGGGTGGCGTTGAGAGATGCGCGTGCAGATGCACCGACAGCCGCATATTGTTCCTGCAATAGTTGTTGTGCGCGAGCAGACCAGGGCATGAGTTCGCAGTCGAGGGCTATCCAGGTGGTGTTGAGGCTTTTCCAGAGGTCGGCTTTGGAGACGGCGTTTTGGAGGCGTGTGAGGAATGCGGCTTCGAGGGTTGTATCGTCAAAGAAGGAACGGCCCGTTCGGGTATAACACGCGCCGGGTGCGGGTTCGGATAGACCGAAACGCGTGCGGGCAATATCGTCATTTTTGCACAGGATGACGATGGCACGAGATCCCATGTGTTTTTCTTCAGCTATGACCCTGGTGATGTCGTTTTCCCGGTAGTAGGCATAAGCTTCGTCGGGATATTCGAGGATATTGGGACGCGAACTGGGTTTTGATGGGGCCATGGTCGGCGGCAGGTAGATCAGCCATTTGGGGTCGATGGCATAGCGGCTCATGATTTCGAGTGCGGCTGTGGCGTGTTCTTCGCGGATGGTGATGCGTGGGATGAGAAAGGTATCTACGGCGCGTTTGCCGCTGACGTCATCGATGTCGAGCATGTCGTCGTGCGTTTGCTGTGCGGAGCGCGTGGTCTGAGAGGCAAGTGGGCGCGCGGGTTTGCTATATATTTTGAGCGCGGGTACGGAAATGCATTCTTTTTCGGGATAGCGCAGGGCTGTGAGTGCGCCGCCATAGGCGCAGCCCGTGTCGATGTTGATGGTGTTGTTGAGCCATTCGGGATTGGCCACGGGGGTGTGTCCATAGACGACGGTGGCTTTGCCGCGGTATCGCGCCGCCCAGTTGATGCGGATGGGCAGGCCAAATTCGTCGGTTTCGCCCGTGGTTTCGCCATATAGTGCGAAGGCGCGCACGGTGCCCGAGGTGCGTCCGGCCAGTTCTTCTTTCATTCCGGCGTGTGCAACGATGAGGTTGCCATTGTCGAGTATGTAGTGGCTGACGAGGCTGTCGAGGAATTTTGCATAGCGTTTGCGGTCTTCAGTGGGATATGATTCGAGTTGTTCGAGGGTTTCGGAAAGGCCATAAGTGGGTCTGACTTTTTTGCCCTGCAGCGCGCGAACGAGGCGCGTGTCGTGGTTGCCGGGGATGCAGAGGGCGGTGTCGGAATCGACCATTTGCATGACGAGGTCGAGTACCTGGGGTGTTTGGGGACCGCGATCTACGAGGTCGCCGAGGAAGATGGCTTTGCGTCCCGGCGGTGGTGTTATGTGGTCGGGCTGAATGTCGTAGCCGAGTTTGTCGAGTAGCGCGAGAAGTTCGTCGTAACAGCCGTGTACATCGCCGATGATGTCAAAGGGGCCGCGTTCGTCGCGGCGGTTGGGCCAAACTTTTTCTCGTGTGACGCACACGCGCTGGACCTCGTCTTCTGAGCGCAGGGTGTAGATGCGGCGAAATCCTTCGCGTTTGAGGCGTTTGAACGAGCGGCGGAGTTGGTGGCGTTGTTGCGCGATAACGCGATGTTCAAAGTTGCGGTCTGGGCGATGTTTGTTGCGTTCGCGGCAGAGGTCTTCGGGTATGTCGAGAACTATGGCGATGGGGAAGACGTGATGTTGTTTGGCCAATGCGACGAGAGGTTTGCGGGCGCTTTCCTGTACGCTGGTGGCGTCGATAACGGTGAGTTTGTAATTGGCGAGGCGTTTGGCGGCCACGTAGTGGAGGGTTTCAAATGCCTCTTTTGTGATGGTCTGATCGGTTTCGTCGTCGCTGATGAGTCCGCGGAAGTAGTCGGAGGACAGGACTTCGGTCGGTTTGAAGTGGGTTCTGGCGAATGTGGATTTGCCAGAGCCAGATACGCCGATGAGGACGACGAGTGCGATTTCGGGGATTGTGATGTTCATGGTTTATTTTTGGTTTAATACGGCCATTTGCGTTGGTGGACCTGCTTCGGGATCCACGGGACCGATGGGTTTGATTGTTGTACTGTAGTTGAATTTTTTTTCTATGCTTTGTGTCCAGTGTTGAAATTGTTTGTGCGACCATTCAAAGCGGTGATCTGGATGGCGAAATTGTCCGGCAGGGAGAGATTCCCAAAGTGTGTTGAAGTCGGCATTTGGGGTGGTGATGATGACGGTGTTGGGATGGGCATATTCGAATACGACGCGTTCGAAGACGGGCAATCGCGATGGGTCGAGGTGTTCAATAACTTCCAGGAGCACTGCGGCGTCATAGCCGTCGAGGCGCGTGTCGCGGTAGAATAGCGATCCGTGAATGAGTTCGATGCGGTTGCGTTGTATGGGCTGGTCGAGACGTTTTTGGGCGCGGCTCAAGGCATAGTGTGAAACTTCCATGCCGAGAATTTTGGTAAATTGGGGGCGTTCTGACAAGACTTGTGTGAAGTGACCTTCACCGCAGCCGAGGTCGAGTACGCGTTGTGCGCCGCTGATTTCGAGTTCTTTGAGTACGGCATTGTGCCGTTGCTGGTTCAGCCTGAGGTTGTTTTCGACGACGAGTTCGTTGTCTTTGATATTGCGCTCTAAGGGTTGTTCATCCATAAGGCGATAGGCTTCCTGGGTGAGGATGCGCTGGTGTCTGAGGTATCGGTCTATGATGAGGTCGCGTTTGGGGTGGTCTGATAACCAGCCTTCGCCGCGGCGCATCAGGGTGTCGATTTCTGACTGGCTGACGAAGTAGTGTTTGTCGTCATCGAGTACGGGGATGAGGACGTAGAGATGGGTGAGCAGGTCTTTTAGCGGGATGTTTGCTTCGAGTGCGACGGTGTAATACGGGCTGTGCCCCCATTCTGAGAATTGTTCGTCGAGGCGGTGCGGTTTGGCTGTGACTTTATATCCCAATGGTTGAAACAGGTCGTTGAGCAGTTGATCGCCTCCGCGACAAGGGAGAACGTGGATTTCTGCACGCAGGGGGATGGGCCGGGTAACGAGGTCTGGTCGGTCGGCGCACTGGCCTTTGAGCGCGCTGCCAAATACGCGGGCGATGGCTACGCTGGTGAACGAGGAGGCGACATAGGGTCGGTCAGTGACGTAATCGCGAAGTGCAAAGGTGTTTTGGCGACGGCGTTTGAGGCCAATGGTGTCGAGGTCGAGCAACAGGGCAGCCGTGCATTTTTCATCTGTGGCTTCGGGATAAAATACATGTGCGCGACCAAACGAGAGGTCAAAGGTCTGCGCGCGTCCGGGATGTTTGTGCAGCAGATAGCCCACGTCAGTTGCGGGGTTGTATGTGGTTGTGATGGTTAAGAGCATGTGAAGTGTGAAGTTAGAAGTGTGAAGTTAGAAGAGTTTTTAAGATACACATAAAATTATATAAATGATAGTGTTACTTGTTCCTGTCTATGTCAGTCTTTTTATGTGGACTGCAATTTGTCGATGGTGTATTTTTATGCGGCGAATTGATGCGCGATGTTGAGTATTTGAAAGGTATTACATTTTTGAAGGAGCGAGCAAATGATACGCGAGATTGTAATGGCTGGCATATCCGTTGGGGCGGTGATTGCTCTGGCGTGGTGGATGGATCATCCAAAAAAAGAGGTGGGAAGTCTGTTGGCTATTGGTGTATTTGTGGTGCTTGTTGTGGTTGCGTTTGTGAAGAATAAGAATCAGGTGACGCGCTATCAAAGGATGAAGCACAAGAGAGATGAGTAAGTGTAGTTCATCGCGGCAAAAGAGACTACTGCTTCTCGGCAAAAGAAACTGGTCATATCAATTTAACTTGCGATTGTCATTGCGGCATGGTTTTAGCCGCAATCCAGAAGGTTTTGCTGTTCCTGTCTGTATGGTGTATGACTTATGCCACGATGCAATAGCCTGAAGACTATTAATATGAGGGTGAGTGTTATGTTGAGAGGGTTTAGCGGTGTGGTTGTGCTGGTCCTTGTCGCAGGACTGATGTGGCACTGTGGTGGCGAGCGCGTGATGATGGAGGTGGATGAGCAAGTTGGGCAGCCGCTGAGTAAGTTGGCGGTGGAAAACAGTGCGTCGGAGGCTGTGGTGGTGGCTTCTGTGCGACAGGATGATGCGCCCATAAGTGGTGCTATGGTAGAGTTTGCGCGTTCTATCGCAGGGCAGGTGGCAGATTACGCGTGGTCGGGGATGACGGATGAAGATGGTCGGGCCAGGTTGGAGATTGCGGGCGATACGACGGGTTATTATCAGGCGCGTGTATCGCAGGATGGGCGCGTGATTGGGGTATGGTCGAGTATTCCGATTAATGCTGGCGATGAGGTGGTGGTCAATTTGCCCGTTGGGGAGAGGGCGAGTGTGATGAGGATGTCTCCGTCGTCGGCTTGCGCGGATCGGGTGCTCAATGTCGGTTTTTTCGCTTTTTTTGCGCCGGTTAGTTCCAGTGCAGATCCCGATCCGAATTCCACTGGATTTAATACGCATGTGGGGTATGAGGCGGATTTGTTGACGGCGCTGGAAGAGATGGATGGTGCGGGGCTGTCGTTTTCCCGGCGGGGTATTGATATATGGCCCAATATCTGGCTGCTGTCGGCTGGTGCGGAATACGATGTTGTCGGCGGTGGTATTACGATTCTGGATTCTCGAACCCGCGGTGAGATGGGCAATCAGGTGGTGACTTTTACTTCGGGACATATTGCGTTTCGGCAGTCGCTTCTGGTGCGTGCCGAAGATGGGGCGCGCTGGGCGAGCCACGATGATTTGACGAGCGAGGTGCGCGTGGGGGTGCTGGCGAGTACGACGGGGGAGGCGCGTTTGCTGATGTTGACTGGTCTGGTCAATGCCGATGGGGTTTTGGCGGCGGGTGTGCGCGTTGCAACGCAAATGGATACGGTGGTCGCCGATGGCAGTGCAGATTATTTTATTACTGCTGCTGGCGCGTCGCCGAACCTCGAGGGCAGGCAGCGTATTTTCCCGGCTGTAGATACGATGCCGCAGGTGGTTTATCTGGGGGAAGAGGAATTACTCGGTGCGCTTGCGTCTGGTAGGGTAGATGCCCTGGCGCGAGGAGAGATCGGCAACCGCGATGCGGTTCAGGCTTCGGGTGGTGCGTTTGTGGTGACTGCGCTGGATGCTGCAGTTGAGTATGGCGGTTTTACGCTTTCTGTAGAGGATGCGGATTTGGCTGCCTGTATTGATGATAAGATCAATTATCTGACGGATGACCAGCGCATCGGCTATGGAGAGTGGCGACAGGATCACTCAGTTTTCATGACCCGGGCCAGGATGTGGCAGGGGCAATGATATAATTTGGCTGTCATAGTGGCTCCTGCTTAAACTATGTAGGGGCAGGCTATGATGTTGTAGGGGACGGTTCCCGTATAGAATCATTACGGGGCAGGCTCCCAGGTGTCATCGCGGCATGGTTTTAGCCGCGATCCAGATGTTGAAGTAGGAGGAAAATCCTTTTCCCGACTCTCTCGCACGATACACTATATCGATGTTTAAATCCTTAGAGCCTTCGGGTTTTGAGGATTTTTTTATTTTTCTGCTTGACAGGAGAATTGTTTGAGTGTATTATTTAGGTAGAACACTAAGACACTGATGATTTTTCATTCGATTGGAGGGTCAAATGACATCTCAATATTTTAAGTCCTGCCGCTCTGGTTTCGGGATATTCGCAACAGCGCGTCGAACACTGTTGGGCTTCTGTTTGTTTATCGGATGTGTGACCGCAGGTGCTGAGGAACCGCCTCGTGTGGTGCGGACTGTGCCGGAGAATGGCGCGCAGTCGGTGGATGCTACTACTACGGAATTGCGCGTCACCTTTGACCAGCCCATGGGGCGCGGCATGTCGTTTACGACTGTGGGGAGCAAATCTATGTTCCCAGGGGTTGCCGGAAAGCCCCGGTGGATTTCTGAGACGACTATTGTTCTTCCTGTGAAACTCAAACCGGGCCGTGAATACAGTCTGGGTATTAACTCGGAACTCTATCAGGGTTTTCGAGGAACCAACGGGCTTCCCGCAGTTCCCTACCCTCTCTTTTTCTGGACTGCTCTATCAGGCGATGTGAAACCCCCGGATCCAGAAAAGAATCGGAAATCGTTGGAGCAGTTGAGGTCGGCCATTGAGGAGAAGTATTCCTATCGCGATCTGCGGGGTGTGGATTGGGATGCCAGGTTTGCCGAGTTCGAGGCGCAGTTGATCGATGCGAAGACGTCCGGCCGGTTTGCCATTCTTGCTGGACAACTCCTAAAGGTCGCCCGCGACGCTCATATCAAGGTCAATGTGGATGGTGATCGATTAGCTGGTTTTCAGCGCAGTGTTCGCCCCAACGTGGATCGAGAGTTGCTGAAACAAACAGTACCTCAGTTTCAATTCGTCAATCGTGTGGTGGCTACCGGGAGGTTTCCGGAGGGACCGGCGTATCTGATGATTGGAAGTTGGTCACCAAAGGCTGCCCGGGATATCGAAGCCGCCGCAAAATGGATCGACGAACTGTCGCCCGATGATACCCTGATTCTGGATATTCGATTCAACAGCGGGGGAGACGAGCGGTTGGCGAAAAAGATCGCCGGTCGATTTGTCGAGCGGTCTGTGGTATATGCCGGCCATCTCAATCGCGACACCTCCAGTCCTTCTGGTTTTTCCAGGATCAAGAAGCGAACGCTGGAGCCGATTCGGCCCGGGTTTCGAGGACGCACGGTCATTTTGATAGGACCGGTCAATATGAGCAGTTGCGAGGCGTTTTTGTTGATGATGAAGCAGGCACCGCAATGCACGCTGATGGGCGAGAAGTCCTACGGTTGTTCGGGCAATCCAAAGCCCATTTTCCTGGCGAATGGGGTGACTGTGTTTCTTCCTTCTTGGGTAGCTTTGACGCCCGATGGAGAGCCGTTTGAGGGTAAGGGTATATCACCCGATGTTCACGTCGAATTTCCCGACGAGCCAGGGGATCATGACCCGTTGATCAACGCAGCCCTTGAATTGTTGAAAGGCGGTGAGAAGTAAGATGGGGGCGAGGCATGCCTCGCCCGTTTTAAGATATAAGACGTAAGAAGGGGTGACTTTAACGTCTTACGTTTCACTTCTCACCTTTTTTTAAGCCCCATAGCAGACACAACATCTCCCCCAGACGCGCTGGCTCACGAACAAAGCGTTTTCGGGACCTGCTCAACCGCGCACTGCAAAATTTGCCCGTCAAGCGCGTACCTGTAAACCAGCCATATTAAAAGGAGAAATCTCAATGTATAACGCTCATCTACTAAAAATCGCAATCATTGTTCAGATATTTGCTACAAGTGTCATAGCGCAGGAAAGCACCGTTGAGAAGGCCAAAGAAGTGTTGGTTATGGGAGAGCAGAGCCTGATTGGACAGACTGCGCCAGAATTGGACATTGAAAAATACCTGCAAGCACCAGAAGGAGAAAAGAGCTTATCCGCATTAAAGGGCAAGGTTGTCGTCCTGGAATTTTGGGCAACATGGTGCGCTCCCTGTGTGGCAGAAATTCCGCATCTGAACCAGTTAAGCGAGGAATTTCACGATAAGCAAGTGCAGTTTATCTCAATAACAGATGAAGATGAAGACGTAATTGCGCCATTTCTGAAACGACAAGAAATGAAATCGTGGATTGGACTGGACACGGATCGGTCGGCTTTCGAAGCTTATGGTGTCAGGGGAATCCCACGGACATTTTTGATCGACCCAAAAGGCATCATCGCCACATCGCTTCACCCAGTGGGGCTATCATCTGACATGATCAAAAAAGTCAGCAAGGGAGAAAAAATAGAGCGTCCCAAATTGCCAAAACCGAAAACTGTCGAAAACGAAGGCACCGATCCCATCTTCAAAATCTCGATTGCACCTACAGAAAAAGAAGGTGGCCGTAGTTCAAGCAAAATTTCAAAAGGATACAAACAACGGGAAGCAGAGAGCAATACATTGCACCAGATTTTGAGCATGGCTTATGGTGTTCCCACAACGCGGATTATAGGTCCAAAAGCACTTTTAGAGTCGCGGTACGAGATTTCAGTCAGACTGCCGACCAATCAGTTCGAATTGCTATTTCAACAAGCGTTGACAGCATCGTTACAGTTGCGCGTTTCCAACCAGAAGAAATCTGTTGAAGTTTTCGTACTCACGGCTGGAGAAGACAGCGCAGAAAAGTTGAAGCCCTCAGTAATGGGTTCAGGGGGATCTATGACAAGAAGTGGACGTGGCAAGATAAAGACAATGAACGGTGAAATCAGCAGGCTGGCGCAGTCATTGGAACATGCTTTAGAACGTGTCGTAGAGGATGGCACTGGAATAGAGGGAAAATACGACTGGGAAATCACCTATGACAAAGACGATCCCAATTCCGTGCTCGCGGCTCTGAAAGAACAACTCGGGCTACAAATTCGGAAAGAACAGCGAGAGATAGAGTTTTTGGTTGTGAATGATGCCAGTGATTGATGTAGAGGCCCCTGGACGAAAGGAGAAATCAAAATGAGACATATCGTGACAAAAATCGCGCAAATCAGCCTCTTTTCAGGCAATACTTCGGACATTTTTTTAAAAATCGCGCCATCATCAATGACTGTATAGATCAAGACCAAGATCAAGACCAAGATCAAGCATCTGCACGTATCCTGGCCTTAGATGCCTCTTTTATCCCCAAATCCGGGAACAAGACTTATGGCTTAGACTACTTTTTCAATGGCTGCCATAGCAAAACAGAAAAGGGCTTAGAAATCTGTGGGGTGGCACTGGTTGATGTGGAAGAAAACACAGCCTATCCGCTTTCGGTTCGACAAACCGCACCCATCCGGAAGACTGAAAACAGCCAATAAGGTGATGATGATGGTGATGGTGACGAAAACCGTATTGACCAGTATTTACAGCACTTACGAGAGATAACACCTTACCTCAACGGTGAATATGAGCAGTTGCGAGGCGTTTTTGTTGATGATGAAGCAAGCGCTGCAATGCACGCTGATGGGCGAGAAGTCCTACGGTAGTTCGGGTAATCCGAAGCCCGTGCGGCTGGCGAATGGGGTAACCGTGTTTCTTCCGTCGTGGGTGGCTTTAACGCCTCACCAGTTCCAAAGGAGTACGACATGAAACCATTTTTTGCCCTGTATGTAAAGGAACTCAAAGCGAATAGAGCACTTTTTCTGTTTTTGCTTCTTTTGATTGTAGGGATGAGTGCTTATGGGCTGATTAGAGCAGGAGATAACTTGGATTTTGAGATCGGCAAACGCTTCGTTAATATTGATCTTCCTTGGCCAATTATAGCTGCTTTTACTCTCGTTCTCAGTCTGCCCTTTTTGCTGGCGCACGCCTTTAATGCCGAGTGGCGATCAGAAACGCATTATCAAATGTTCGCGCTACCGGTATCACAATACACGGTGATTATGGCAAAAGTTGCCGCGATTGCGAGTAAGGGCATTGTAGGCGGCATAATTGTGACTATCGGTCTGTTTTTATGGATAGTACGTGAGGCTACGTCCTCGGACGCAGCAATGATGTCCATTGGAGAACCAGAGGTCGCGATAAGGACCTATGCTCTTAGCTTGTTTTTTCTGGCTGCTTTGGTGCTCGTGACGTATATGGTTTTCATTCTCGGTCTTGTGACTGGTATGGAGGGGGTGAAGTTCGCGGTTAAGCGATATCGGGGATTGACAGCGGTTGTTTTTTTTATTTTTGCCGTATTTGTATATGGTCGTCTTTTCCGACAGGGCGAGCAGGCATTGGACTTTTTAGGAGAAATTTCAGTGTTCGATCATCTTCCTCCAATTGATTTGGCACCTTTCGTCTATACCATTCTGATGGGTGTCATCTTTATGATTATTGGGCTTGTGGTATATGAAAAACGCGCGGAAATATGATATCCGGTTTATGATCGTACAAAGAGTCAGGAGGCATTTGTATGCCACCTCATGAGTTTGATCCGAATGCACCTATTTATCTGCAAATTATCGGCGAGATCAAAAAGCGTTCGGTGCGCGGGGTTTATTCGCCGGGGTCAAAGTTGCCTTCGGTGCGGGATATGGCGAAAGAAATGGGCGTGAATCCCAATACGATGGCGCGGGCTTATGCAGAGCTTGAGCGAGAGGGGTTTGTTTTTACGCGGCGCGGGCAGGGTTCGTTCGTTACGGAGGATGGTAAGAAGATTGAGGCTGAGAAACGGGCGTTGGCACAGAGTGCTGTTGCGCGGTTTGTTGCAGAGGTTGGAGAATTGGATCTTTCCAGCGAGCAAATTGCCGATTTGTTGCGCGCTATAGAGGAGGATTTGACATGATGATCGATGTTCAAGATGTTTGGAAACGATATCCAGGCGCGTGGGCGCTGCGCGGTGTTTCTTTTCAGGTTGAGCGCGGGCGCGTGCAAGGTGTGTTGGGCGAAAATGGCAGCGGGAAGAGTACGCTGTTTCGCATTCTGGCTGGTTTGACCCGTCCGTCGCGGGGTTCCGCCGAGGTGATGGGGCAAGAGGTGAGTGTGAAGACCCGACAGCATGTGGCTTATTTGGCTGAGATCAATCCGTTTTACGATTGGATGAAGGTGATGGAGCAGGTGGAGTTTCTGGCGCGTTTTTATCCGATGTGGGATATGGATAAGTCGCGCGAGTTGCTGAGTTTTATGGGGCTGGATGAGGATAAGAAGGTGGGTGCGCTTTCGCGGGGGCAACAGGGACGGCTGAAGGTGGTGTGTGCGTTTTCTTGGCCGAGTGATCTGGTTTTGATGGATGAGCCACTATCCGGTATTGATCCCCCGTCGCGCAAACGCATTGTGGAAGCGTTGTTTAGCGAGTTTCGCTTTGGCGAGCAGACGATTTTGATTTCGACGCATCTGGTCCACGAAGTGGGCGAGTTTATCGAAGATGTGATGTTTATGAAAGAGGGCGAGATCGCCCTTTCCGGCAATGCAGATGCGCTGCGTGAGGAACGCGGGGAATCGCTTTCAGAGATGTTTGAGATGGTGGCAATGTAAGAGGGCGGTGTCTCTACGTCCCTACATCAATGTAGGGGCGGTGCCCCCGTGCCGCCCGTCATTCGCGGCATGTCCCCTGCTTTCAAGGAGTATGACATGAAACCATTTTTTGCGCTGTATTTGAAAGAACTTAAGGCAAATAAAACCCTTTTTCTATTTTTGTTGCTTTTGATCGCGGGGTTGAATGCGTATGGGCTTATCCGAATAGAAGATGGTTTGGATTTCGAAGAGGCATTCAAACAGATATTTATTTGGACGACGATAGCAATTTTTCTCGTTCTTCTCAGTCTGCCCTTTTTGTTGGCGCACGCCTTCAATTCTGAGTGGAAATCAGAAACGCATTATCAGATGTTTGCGTTGCCGGTATCACAATACACGGTGATTCTGGCAAAGGTCGCTGTGGTCGCGAGTATCGGCTTTGTAGGTGGTGGGATTGTTATTGGGAGCCTGTATTTACTGATTTTGGCCAACCTGCCAGGTCAAATTCTTTCATTTGATGGGATGGAGGTTACCTTATTTTGGGATTTTGTTTTTATGTGTGGTTTAGGGCTTGTGACATATATGGTTTTCATTCTCGGACTTGTGACCGGGATGGAAGGGATAAAGTTTTCGGTTAAACGGTATCGGGGATTGGCTGCGGTCGCTTTTTTTGCACTTGCCGTGTTTTTATACATCCGATTTTTTCAGCAAGGGAAGATGGCGTTAGATTTTTTAGGGCAAATCTCAATCCTTCCTACGCCTTCTGGACAAATAGCGTGGGCGCCGTTTGTCTATACCATTCTTACGGGTATCATCTTTATGATCATTGGGCTTGTGATGTATGAAAGACGCGCGGAAATATAAATTCCGAATTATGCAACAACCCGTCGTACATCTTGCAAAATCCCAGACCCAAAACAGAGGGGTTCTGCGATGACTGATAATGGACGAAAAACCGAACTCCGACGCTTGCTTTTCATTCTGTCGCTATGTCTGTTCATTGCGCCATCGTTGGCGTGGGGGGATTACCAGGATGGTAGGAAGGCATATAACCGGGGTGACTACGCGACGGCACTCAAAGAATTGCGACCGCTCGCTGAGCAAGGACATGCTGAAGCCCAGTACCTTCTCGGTTATATGTATTATAAAGGCAGGGGCGTAGGTCAAGATGGAGCGGCGACCGTGAAGTGGCTTCGCAAAGCTGCCGAACAAGGAGATGTCAAAGCCCAGTACCTTCTTGGCTATATGTATTACAAAGGTCAGGGTGTAGATCAAGATGGAGAAGAGGCAGAAAAATGGCTTCTCAAGGCAGCCGAGCAAGGTCATGCCAAAGCCCAGTTTTACCTCGGTGAACTGCATTACAAAGTTAAGACCGTGGGACAAGATGAAGAGGAGGCTGTGAAGTGGGTTCACAAGGCAGCCGGGCAAGGATTAGACAGAGCGCAGTACTTTCTTGGCCATATGTATTACAAAGGCTGGGGTGTAGAGCGGGACCGAGAGGAGGCTGTAAAGTGGGTTCGCAAGGCAGCCGAGCAAGACTATGATCAAGCCCAACACATCTTGCCTATGTTGCTTAACGAAACCCAGGTTGACGCTGATCCTGAGAAAAATTTCCAAATTTTATGGAACGAATTTGACCACTATTATGTTTTTTTTGAGTCCAAAAATGTCAATTGGCAGGCTCTATATGACATATACGCGCCGCAGGTTACTGACCAGACAGATAATTCTGAGCTTTTTGCTATTTTATCTTCAATGCTAACTCATTTAGATGATGTTCATGTTACTCTAACCATGCCGTTCGAGAATTTCAATTCTGCAAATAGACGACCTGAAGGAACTCTAAATTTGGATTTTGTAAAGAGTAAATACTTGAACGCTGGATTTCAAACCACAGGGGATAATTTTTTTACTTCTGGTCAAATTTCTGATGCGATAGGCTATTTACACATCGCGTCTTTTAGCATCAGGAATGGCAGCGCCTGGGTAGAGGCGATAGACCCTATTGTGAACGAATTTTTTCATCATAAGGGTTTAATTGTGGATGTAAGAGGCAATAACGGAGGAAGTAGCCGCAACGTGGATGCAATAGTGGGACGCTTTGCAGACCAGAAGAGAGTGTCCGCTCTTGTACAAAGGCGCGATGGGTCTGGACATTCAGATTTTGGTCGTATTACAAAAAAATATGTCAAGCCTGCTGGAGACAAACAATTTACCAAATCCATTATTGTACTCACAGATAGACAAGTAATAAGTTCTGGAGAATATTTCGTATTGGCGATGAAGCGATTCCCTTATGTCAGGACAGTAGGGGACACGACATTTGGAGGCCAGGGGAGTCCTACCCGTAAGAAATTGCCCAATGGTTGGGAATATAGAGTCTCCACGGGAAAGTGGTCTTCGGCTGACAATGTTCTGTATGAAGACGTTGGTATTCCTCCAGATATTCACGTTGCGGTCTCACCTTCAGATAGTGTTATGGAGAGAGATCCGGTTATAGAGATGGCAATACAATTACTCAAATAGTGGATGAACTACTGCATGATAAAAAAGACTGTGCATATTGATCTTGCGATTGTCATCGCGGCAGGCTTTTAGCCGCGATCCAGTTTTCCAACATCCTTTATCTGGGATCGTGATATGAAACAATTTTTTGCATTATATGTGAAGGAACTCAAAGCGCATAAAATCCTTTTTTTATTTGTGCTGCTTTTAATTGCGGGGATGAATGCTTATGGGATTATGCAGGTAGAATATGTTTGGCATTTTAAGGATGTGATCGAGTCCGGCGATAATCTTCCTTTTATTCTTTGGCCGAGTTTCAGCTATTTCTGGCCAATGCTGGCTGTTTTTACTCTCGTTCTGAGTCTGCCCTTTTTGCTGGCGCAGGTCTTCAATTCCGAGTGGCGATCCGAAACGCATTATCAGATGTTTGCACTGCCGTTGTCGCAATATACGGTGATTTTGGCAAAGATCGCTGCGATCACGAGTGTAGGCATTGTAGGTAGTGGGATTGTAATTTGTAGTCTGTATTTATGGATGGTGCGTAAGGCCGAGTTTGTAGATGGCGTAATAGAGTTGATGTCATTTGCCCATTTTACTCTGGTGACTGGCTTGATTCTTGTGACGTATATGGTTTTCATTCTCGGTCTTGTGACCGGGATGGAGGGAGTGAAGTTTTCGGTTAAGCGGTATCGGGGATTGACTGCGATTGCTTTTTGTCTGGTATCCGTATTTTTATATGGCTGGCTTTTCCTGCAAGGGGAGAGGGCGTTTGAATTCTTAGGACAAATTGCGATGCCTCCTTTTGGTAATACAGATGTGGCACCTTTTGTCTATACCATTCTTACGGGTATTATATTCATGATCACTGGGCTTGTGATGTATGAAAAACGCGCGGAAATATAAAATCCAAATTGTGTAATGACGGTCGAATACTCTTTATCTGGAATCGTGACATGAAATCATTTTTTACGCTGTATATGAAAGAACTCAAAGCAAATAAAATGCTTTTTTTGTTTTTGCTCCTTTTGGTTGCTGGGATAAATGCGTATGGGCTTATGAAGGTGGCAAATGTTTCGCAAGAACAGCTTGTTGCACAAGAACAGATGGGGACGATCATCAAATTTCTGATAACCGTTACGTTGCCCATCAGTCTGACAAAAACTATCCTCGTTCTGAGTCTGCCCTTTTTGCTGGCGCACGCCTTCAATTCCGAATGGCGATCAGAAACGCATTATCAGATGTTTGCACTGCCGTTGTCGCAATATACGGTGATTTTGGCAAAGATCGCTGCGGTTGCGAGTGTAGGCTTTGTGGGTGGTGGGATTGTTATTGGCAGTGTGTATTTGTCGATAGCGCATGTTGCCGACTTGTTGGGAGAGGCAGAGTCTAAGTTTATATATAGAGTTATATTTGGAGTAGAGCGTATGCTGTTTTTTGATTTTGTTCTGGTAGCGAGTTTGGAGCTTGCGACTTATATGATGTTTATTTTTGGTATTGTAACAGGTACGGAAGGAGTGAAGTTTTCAGTTAAGCGGTATCGGCGATTGGCTGCGGTTGCTTCTTTTATTTTATTTTTATCTTTTGGTTTTTTTATACTTCAAGGTCTGAGTGTTTTTAAAAGTTTACTGATGCCGATACTTCCTTTTGCTTATAGTGAAAGTACCATTTTTTTGAAAACGAGTGTAGATATTTATTTTTTTACAATTTTGATGGGTGTCATCTTTATGATCATTGGGCTTGTGATGTATGAAAAACGCGCGGAAATATGAGAGTTTGAAGCGCGAGATGGTAAAAAAGATTATGACAACACGATGGGTCTGGCTATTTGCCTTTCTTTTCTTCACTACTCAGGCGCAGGCAAAGGTGATTCAGGGCACTGTGACCGATGCGTCAACAGGAGAGCCGCTTCCCGCTGCGACGGTGCATGTTCTTGGGGCTTATGATGGTACGATTTCAAATACCGAGGGGAAGTATGTGCTGTCTTTGCGCTCTCTTCCCGCGGTGGTGGAGGTGCGCTATATCGGCTATCGGTCGCAGCAATACCAGGTGACGGAGGACGCAGCCGATGTGCGCGATTTTGCCCTGGAGCCAGTGCCAATTGAGCTGGAGACGCTCGTGGTGACGGCTGAGGATATGGGCCCGAATATTATGCGTAAGGTCATCGCGCAGAAGCAAACGTGGTGGGATAGTCTGGAGACGTTTCGCGTCGAGGCTTATTCGCGGTTTGTTTTGCACAAGGATACCGAGATTGTCGCGATTGTCGAGAGCTTGTCTGATGGTTTTTGGGATAAAAAAAAGGGATGGCGGGAGGTCGTTAAGGATAAACGCGAGACAGAGAATTTGGATTTGGATTTTGCTTTGCCTGCGGCTGCAGGTGTGAATTTGTACGATGATGAGACAGTACTTGTCGGTCATCGTTTGATCGGTGTTACGCATCCCGATGCACTGGATCACTATGATTTTGTGCTCACAGGCCGCCGCAAAATGGATGATCGCATTATTTACGATATTGACGTGAAACCCAAACACAGCCTCAAGACGGCTTTTAATGGTCGCGTAGCTGTGCTCGATAGTGTGTACGCGCTCGTGGAGGTGGAATTGACGCCAAATCGGGCGTTTTTGTTTCCTCCGCCTGTTCGCGAATTTACCATTACTATGCGCCAGCAGTTTAGCAATTTCGGCGGTGATTACTATTTGCCGGTGGGATATCAGTCGGATATAAATATTGAAATTGGGATGGTTGGTTTAAAATTTCCGCCTTTTGAGAGACAGCGCGTTTCTCGGTTGACGGGGTATGAGGTGAATGTCGCGTTGCCCGATTCGCTTTATGAACAGGATCGCATTGTGGTGGTGGATTCTGTGCGTGTGGAACAGGATAGTTTGTTGGTTCAAACAGCACTCGCCGTGCCGTTGGATGATATCGAGCAAGAGGCTTATGCGCGCATTGACAGCACGATGACGCTGGATAAAGCGTATGAGCCGAAGGGGTTTTTGGCGCGTTTTGTGAAGGAGGATGAAGAAAAAGAAAAGAAGGACGGTGAGAAGGGGCGCAAGTTGCCGTTTCGAGTTGATCCCGATATATGGTTCAATCGCGTGGATGGTGGGCATCTGGGTTCAAAAATTTCTTCGGGATCAAGTCGAAGCCGAGTGGCTTTTGCAGGTGGAGGCGCATATAATTTTGGTTTGGAAAGGTGGTCTTTGAATGGCAAGGCGACGGTGCGCTGGGGGGCGAGCAACAGGGGTTTTGTTTCGCTCGAGGGATTTCGCGGAACAGATACACGCCATCGGTCGAGACTGTATAGCCGATACGAGGTCAGTTTGCGGCAGATTAGAGGTTTAGAAGATTATTTTGATTTTTTCTGGCGCGAGAGTGTAAAGGGCACTGCGGGCTATCGGTTTGGTCGTCCGCGAAGGTCGGGTGTGCGGTTGAGCGGTGGGATTAATGTCGCGCAACACAGTTCGGTGGAGAAGACGACGGATTGGCATTTGGGTGGGGATATTGATGTGCAACGGCCCAATCCAGGCATTGATCCGGGCAATTTGCGTTCTGTGTTTTTGCGTGCGGATATCGAGGGTAAAAATTCGGGACCCGCACTCATTTTTGGGAAACGAAAAATCGCATTGGAGGTTGAACACAGCCGGTCGGGATTTGGTAGTGATTTTGATTTTACACAGGTTCGGATGCTGTTGGATTGGCGGATTGAGACGATGTTTAAGCGGCGTTTGTTGCCCAATGTGCTCGATGTGCGCGTTGTTGGTAGCGCGTTTTTGGGGACACTGCCCAGGCAACGTTTTGAGATTTTGGATTTAGGGGTGCTATTGAGCAGGGTTTCGATATTCGGGGGATTTCGAACGCGAGTAGAGCGCCCTTATGAGGGTGAGAAGGTGCTGGGGGTGTTCTGGGAGCACAATTTTCGCACTGTTCCGTTTGAGTTAATCGGCTGGCGGTGGGCTGCGGAGCGCAATATTGGTTTGATTGTTCACGGCGGGCACGGGCGCACGTGGTTTGGAGATCGCGCGTTATTGGATTACGCGCCGCAATATACAGACGGTTTTCACCACGAATTGGGTGTGTCGATTAACGGGCTATTTAATTTATTCCGTTTGGATTTTTCAAAGCGTTTGGATGCACCGGGGTTTTTTGTGAGTGTTGGGTTTGTGCGGTTTTGAGGGTGTGGCGGATAACGCATCATCTTTGCCTCTTGTCAGATACATTGACAAGGGGCGTGTTGGTTTATAATATAGTTTCAGTTTTTTATGGGATTACATTTTAATGCAAAGGATTTTTTATGGCCAGTAATGTCATTCTCATTTTTGGCGATCAGTGGCGCGCTCAGGCATTTGGTTATGCCGGCAATACGTGTGTGCAAACGCCTAATATCGACCGTCTCGCGTCTCAAAGTATCAATGCGACACACGCGGTTTCGGGTTGTTCGGTTTGTTGCCCGGCGCGGGCGTCTCTGCTGACGGGTCAATATCCGCTCACGCATGGCGTTTTTGTCAATGATGTTCATTTAAGCGATAGGGCTGTTAGTCTGGCACAGGCTTTTAAGAATGCGGGATACGATACCGCTTATGTGGGCAAATGGCATGTGAATGCAAATGGGCGATCCAATTATATTCCTCCCGAAAATCGGCAGGGGTTTGATTATTGGAAGGTGCTGGAGTGTACGCACAATTACAATGGGTCTTTTTATTATGCGAATGATTCCGATGAGAAGCTCACATGGGAGGGATACGACGCGATTGCACAGACGCGCGATGTGCAAGAATACATCCAGAATCACGACTCGGAGAATCCCTTTTTGTTGGTGCTTTCATGGGGACCACCGCACGCGCCTTATGAGACTGCGCCCGAGAAATACCGCGCGATGTATCGCCCCGAGGATGTGCCGCTGCGCGAGAATGTGCCACCAGAATCCGAAGCAAATGCCCGAGAATGGATTGCGGGCTATTATGCCCATTGCACGGCGCTGGACGATTGTATGGGCGATTTGCTCCAGACGCTGGACGATAAGGGTATAGCCGACGATACGCTTTTGCTCTTTTTTTCGGATCACGGCGATATGCTCGGTTCACAGGGGAGTGCGAAAAAGCAACAGCCGTGGGAGGAGTCTATTCGCATTCCGTTTTTGTTGCGATGGCCGGCGCAATTTGGGTTGGAGGGACGGGAGGTCCATGATCCTATTGATATACCGGACATTATGCCCACGCTTTTGGGGCTTTGCGGGATCGATGTTCCCGATACGGTTGAGGGTTTGGATTTTTCGGATTATCTTATGGGAGGTGAGAATCCATCTGATGGTGCCGCGCTTTTACAATGTCCGCAGCCTTTTGGGCAGTGGACGCGCGATAGGGGCGCGCGCGAATATCGCGGCTTGCGGACGGGGCAATACACGTATGTTCGCTCGCTCGATGGGCCGTGGTTGCTCTATGATAACGATGCCGATCCCTTTCAGTTGAATAATCTCGTTGATGATCCCGAATGCGCGGATTTGTGCAGCGAGTTGGATGCCTGGCTCCAGCACCGCCTCGATGCACAAGGCGATGAATTTCTGCCCGGTGCAGACTATATTCGGCAATGGGGATATACGGTGAATGAGAGCGGTACTGTGCCTTATACAAATTAAACGCTGGAGTGAAAATGAATCGCGGTAAAAATGTTTTGGGCGAGGAACTCGAGGATTGTTGTACCGATCCTATGACGGGTTTTTTTCGAGATGGATGTTGTCGCACGGGTCCGGGCGATCTGGGGTTGCATATTCTCTGTGCGGAGATGACGGAAGAATTTTTGGCGTTTTCCCAGTCTGCGGGCAATGACCTGAGTACGCCTGTGCCCGAATTGCGCTTTCCCGGTCTTGTGCCGGGTGATCGCTGGTGTTTGTGTGTCCAGCGCTGGGTTGAAGCACTCAATGCGGGTTTTGCACCTCCCGTTTATCTTTCGGGTACGCATATTTCTACGCTCGAGTTTGTCGATTTGGATACGTTGAAGGAATATGCACTGGATGATGGAGACCCTTTGACATGATTGAAAAAGCCACTCTTCAAGTCCCGCGTCGGCGCTGGGGCAAAACAGAACTTTCTATTCCCGTTATTCCCTTTGGTACGCAGGGGTTTGGCAACAATTTTGGTCCTGTTACCGATGATGAAGCCGCAGATCTCATTCGGTTTGCGGTGGATATTGGCGTCAATCACTTCGATTGTGCGCGGTGTTATGGCGATTCGCTTCGAAAACTCGGTCTTGCGATTAAACAGGGCGTTGTCGAGCGCGATGAGATCATTATTAGCGGGCGCGTTTGCTGTCACAGTGCCGCGAAGTGGGGGGGGTATGGAGATGGAGATCCCGATTATTCAACCGAGCACGCGCTTGCCGATATAGAAGACCAGATCGAGATTTTGGGGATTGATTATTTCGATGTGCTCTTTATTCACGATCCGTGGAGTATTGAGGCTACGCTGACTTCGGGTGGTACGCTGGAGGGATTGGAAAAAGCGCGAGAGCGGGGTTGGGTCAATTTTATTGGATACGGAATGCGGCCCCACGATTTTCATCTGGCGCAGATAGAATCGGGGCGCACGGATTGTTTCCTGTGTTTTGGGGATCACAATCTTTTGCAGCAAACTATTAGCGAAGATATTTTGCCCGCTGCTGCTGCGCGCGATCTGGGCGTGATGAATGGCTGGTCAATTATGCGCGGTTATCTCACGGGTGTGCCGGTGGAAAATTTTGTGCCCCGCGATCGCTGGCGAGAAGATCACGAGCGTGCCGAGAATATGCGTCTGTGGTGCGAGGAACGCGGGTATAACTTGCTCGAACTGACTTTGCAATTTTCTATCCGAGAGTCTCGCATCCACGGCAATCCACTCGGTAGCCTGAATAAGGCGCAACTCGAAGCCAATGTGCGCGCGGCGTGTGCAACGGTTTCCGATGAGGTGTTTGAAGAGTTTTTCGCCGCAGGGCTTTAGGAGATTTTTTATGCAAATGCACACGTATCAACCCGCACATCTTCACGCGCTTACGAGATGTTTGTTCGAAGCATCTGGTGCGACACCTGATATTGCAGATATTGTCGCGAAGATTCTGGTCAATGCCAATCTCGCCGGTCACGATTCTCACGGCGTTCTCCGCATCCCTTTGTATCTCACTAATATCTCCGAGGGGGGGATGAATCCGGCGGCTGAACCCACTACGGTGCGGGAATCGGCTACGACACTGGTTCTGGATGGCAACGGGGGACTGGGACATCTTACAGCGTATCGCGCAGTCCATCAGGCGATGGAAAAAGCGCGAACTTCTGAAATTTGTTCGGTTTCGTTCACGCGGGTTGCCCATATTGGGCGTCTGGGAGAATATGTCGAGATTGCCGCGCGCGGGGGTTTTATCGGTATTTGCATGGTTGGTGGGGGTTCGCCCAATACTCTGAAAGTTTTGCCTTTTGGAGGGAAGAAGGGAAGTCTGGGTACCAATCCCATTGCGGTGGGCGTTCCCACTGGCGATGAGGCACCTTTTGTAATCGATTTTGCCACTTCTATGGTCGCCGAGGGCAAGCTCCAGGTCGCGCGAAGCAAGAATGCGTCGATTCCCGATACCTTTATTGTGGATAAGAATAATAAGCCTTCAACCAATCCCCTTGATTTTTACGATGGCGGATTTTTGCGTGCTTTTGGAGAGCACAAGGGCTACGCGCTTTCGCTGATGGTCTGTTTGATGGGGCAGCTTTCGGGAGCCCAAAGGGAGGGCCGGCGTTCTGGGGGCGCGTTTATGCAGGTTATTGATATCAGTGCGTTTACAGATTTGGACGGCTATCAACAGAGTATTCGCGCATTTTTAGATGCGATGAAGACGACCGAACCCGCCGATGGGGTAGATGAAGTTCTGGTTCCGGGGGATTTTGAGTATCGCAACCGCAGACACCGCCTCGTACACGGCATTGAGATACCCGATACGATTGACGAGCAAATTGGCGAATGGGCAGATCGCCATGAGGTGCCTGTGGATGATAGTATTGTGGAGGATAAAGATAGGGCGCATTATCAGAGGTGAATTTACGAAGAAAAAAAATAAAAAGGGGTGAAACCGATTGGTGGTTTCACCCCTTTGTGTTTTTGCGGTGCGGTGCTTAATCCGCTGCGTCGCTGTGATCCATGGCGCAGAATGCCTGATAGTCCATGAGTTCGGTGATGGTTGGGTTGTCGCCGCATACAGGGCAATTTTTATCGCGGCGAATTTTGAATGTGTTGAAGTTCATTTGCAGGGCGTCGTACATCAGTAAGCGACCGATGAGTGGATCCCCCTGACCGAGTATGAGTTTGACAACTTCTGTGGCCTGCACGAGGCCAACTGTGCCGGGCAGAACACCCAGCACGCCTGCTTCGTCTCACGATGGTGCCAGGTCTGCCGGTGGTGGCGCAGGATAGAGGCAGCGGTAGCAAGGCCCCTCACCGTCGCATGTGTACACCGTGACCTGACCTTCAAAGCGGAAGATGCTGCCATCCACGATGGGTTTTTTGAGGAAGACACACGCATCGTTGACGAGATAGCGCGTTGGGAAGTTGTCGCATCCGTTGACGATGATATCGTATTCGGGGAGGATGTCCATGATGTTGTCAGATGTGAGATAGTCGGTGTGTGGCACAACATCACAGCCGGGGTTGATTTCTTTGAGTGTTTCGTAAGCCGAGATGGCTTTGAGACGACCCAGGTCAGATGTGCCGTGTAGTATCTGGCGTTGCAAGTTGGTAACATCGACGATGTCGGCATCGACGATTCCGAGTGTCCCAATGCCAGTCGCGGCAAGATAAAGTCCGGTTGGGCTGCCCAATCCGCCTGCGCCGATGAGCAGTACTCTGGCGTCGAGGAGTTTGCCCTGCCCGCGTTCTCCCACTTCGGGGATGAGGAGGTGACGGGAGTAGCGCTGTACTTCGGCTTTGTCGAGCGCGCGGTCGCGGTCAATGGCGAGACCGGCGTTTTTCCAGGAATCGATGTCGCCCTGGATATATGCGACGTCGGAATAGCCCATGTCTTGAAGTGCCTGTGCGGCTAATGCGCCCTGGCCCCGTGCACCATAGACTATGATTGCGCGGTCGCGGTCGTTGTCCATGCTTTCTATGCGGAGTTCGAGAAAGCCACGCGGCACGTTTTCTGCGCTGGGGATATATCCTTCGATATAATTTTCGCGTTCGCGCACGTCTATGAGCAGCGTGCCATTTGCATGGATTTTCTCCTGTGCGCGTTCTGGAGAGAGTCCCGTGGTGCTGGCTTCTGCCTGTCCGACGAGCATTTCATAAGTTGCACTCATGGCGTGCCTTTCGGGTTGGTGTTTGGTTTCGAATAGTTATTTTGGTGGAATTTAATGTAAGGTATTTTTTTCTATCCGCAAGCCCGAAAAGTTAGACGATTGTGATTTCGGGCAGGTCGCTTTCCCTTTCTGCCAGTGCGTCGGCAATGCGTCGGGCGATTTCGGGGAAAGCATTGTTTTCACCTGTTGCAATGGGCGCACCCATGTCGCCACCTTCGCGGATATTGGGCTGGATGGGGATTTGTCCGAGCAGGGGTAGGCCATAAGCATCGGCGATGTGTTGGCCTCCGCCTTCGCCGAAGAGGGGCGTGCGGTCTCCGCAACACGGGCACAGGAAATAGCTCATGTTTTCGACAACGCCGAGGATGGGGACTTCGACTTTGTGAAACATTTCTATGCCGCGATGTACGTCTTCCAACGCGACATTTTGTGGGGTTGTGACAATGACCGCACCGCTGAGTGGCACGGTTTGGGCAAGGGTGAGTTGTGCATCGCCCGTGCCGGGGGGTAGATCGACGACGAGGTAGTCGAGTGCGCCCCATATTACGTCAACCATGAATTGCTGAATCATTCTGCCCACGATGGGACCGCGCCATATAATGGGGGCATTTTCTCCGGCGATGAGGCCGAGGGACATGAATTTGACATTGTGATTTTCAAGGGGTAGTATTTTTTGGCCTATTGACCTGGGTTGCGCTGTGCTGCCCATCATAATCGGTACGTTGGGTCCGTAAATATCCGCGTCGAGCAAGCCAACCGTTGCGCCCTGTTTAGCGAGTGAGACCGCGAGGTTTACGCTAACTGTTGTTTTTCCCACGCCGCCTTTGCAGCTGGATACTGCGACGATGTTTTTGACTTCGGGTAAGATTTCGGGGCGTTGGGGTCGGTCTGGTGTTGGCATGGTGGCTCCGGGGATGAATTTAATAGTTCGGCGAGATTTCGCGAAGGCGATTGACTTCTTGAATTACGCGCTCTGCAACATAGTCAATTTCTGCTTTGGTGTTGAATCGGCCAATGCCAAAGCGTATGCTGCACTGTGCCATGTCATTGCTGACGCCGATGGCTTTGAGTACATAGGATGGTTCGAGAGAGGCGGATGTACACGCCGAGCCGGATGAGAGGGCTACGTCTTGTAAGCTCATGAGCAGGCTTTCGCCATCCACGCCGGCAAAGCTGATGTTGAGGTTGCCCGAAAGGCGTTGTTCGGGATGGCCGTTGAGTTGTATTTGGGGCAGCGCGTTGAAGAGGTGTTTTTGCAGGCGATGGCGCAATTTTTGGCTGTGTTTTGCTTCGGTTTCGATGTGTTTTTGTGCAAGTGCGCAGGCTTCTCCCATGCCTACAATGCCCGGTACATTGAGGGTGCCAGAGCGCATGCCCTTTTCATGGCCCCCGCCGTCTATTTGGCCGACGAGGCGAACGCGCGGACGGCTGCGCACATAGAGCGCGCCCGCGCCTTTGGGTCCATAGAGTTTGTGGGCGGAGATGGAGAGCAGGTCGATGTGCATGGCTTCGACGTCAAGCGGGTATTTGCCAATGGCCTGTGCAGCATCTGTGTGAAAGTAGATGTTTTTTTCATGGCAAATCGTTCCGATTTCTTCAATGGCCTGGCAGGTGCCGATTTCGTTGTTGGCCGCCATGATGGAGACGAGTGCGGTGTTGTCTGTGATGGCGTTTGCAATGTCTGATGGGTCGGTAATACCGTGTGAATCTACGGGCAAGATTGTGACTGAGACGCCATCGCGTTCCAGCGCGCGGCAAGAGTCGAGGACGGCGTGGTGTTCAGTGGCTTGCGTGATGATGTGCGCGTTGGTGGCTGCGGCTACCACGCCTTTGATGGCGAGGTTGTCGGATTCTGTGGCGCCACTGGTGAAGACGATGTCTTTGGGCTGTGCGTTGATGAGGCTGGCTATTTGTTCACGCGCCAGATCAACAGCATCTTCGGCATGCCACCCAAAGGCGTGTGTGCGGCTGGCGGCATTGCCAAAGCGATCTTTGAGATAGGGCAACATCGCGTTGAGTACCCGTTCATCTACAGGAGTGGTGGCGTTGTTGTCGAGATATATGGGCAGTTGGATAGGCATGAAAAAAATATACCCGATTTTGCATTGGCGTCAATTACTCAAATAGAGCCTGGACAAAGGTTTCGGGGTCAAAGTCGTCAAGGTCTTCGATGTCTTCTCCCAGGCCAACATAGCGCACGGGCAGGTCGAGTTCGTCGGCAATGGCGATGACCACACCCCCTTTGGCTGTGCCGTCGAGTTTTGCCAGGACGAGGCCTGTGAGTTCGACCGTGTTGTGAAATTGTTTTGCCTGTATGATGGCATTTTGTCCGGTGGTGGCGTCGAGTACGAGCAGGGTTTCATGGGGGGCACCGGGCATGGCTTTGGCGACGACGCGGCGGATTTTTTTGACTTCTTCCATGAGGTTGATTTTGGTGTGCAGACGGCCCGCTGTGTCGATGAGTACGACGTCGATGTCGCGTGCTCTGGCGGCTTGAATGGCGTCGAATGCCACGGATGCTGCGTCTGCGCCCGGTTGGTGTTGCACGATGTCAGATCCCGTGCGGTTGGCCCAGATGCCGAGTTGGTCAATGGCTGCTGCCCGAAATGTGTCTCCGGCGGCAAAGAGTACTTTTTTGCCTTCGCGGCTGAGTTTGTGAGCCATTTTGCCAATGGTGGTGGTTTTGCCCACGCCGTTGACGCCTACGACGAGGATGACGTGGGGTTTGGCTGTGATTGCAACAGATGGCGCGGTATCTGAAGGCAGGAGGATTTTGCGGATTTCTTCTTCGAGAAATTCCTGGACTGCGGTTTCCGGGTTTTCAATGGGTTTGCCGGTTTCGAAGCGTTCGCGCAGTTGGTCAATTATGCGCAGGGTGGGTTCTACACCAACGTCGGCTTCAATGAGAATTTCTTCAATTTCTTCAAGGGTTTCTTCGTCAATTTCAGGACGCCGCCGAATGACTTCGCGGATTTTTTGTACCATGCCTTCGCGGGTTTTGGTCAGTCCCTTTTTTAATTTGTCGATTAATTTTCCGAGCATGAAAATTCCTTAATTTTTCGTAAAGATGAGTAGGGGCATTGCAACAGAGACAGAAGATACACAAAACGGTTTTTTTTGCCAAAAAAAGACTGTTTATCAGAAAGATTAAAGCATAAAATTGATTTGACACACAAAGAGAAATTTTTTATGTATGTATGAAATACAAGAGAAGGAATAATGCGATGCAGTCGGATACGATTGCTTAAATAGGAGGAGGGTTAAAAAATGAAGATTCAATTGGCAATATTGGCAACGCTGGTGGTTGTGGCGACGGGATATGCAGAGGATGTCATGAAAGATAATGGTATTGTTGAGAGAGAGGTTATGGAGGCCCAAAAAATTTGGGGCGAAGCAATTGTCGCTATCGGTGAGGCTTATACGCAAAAGAAGGACTATAAGGCACTGGCCGAAGAGACCGTCAATACGTTATATGGTTATGATGAAGGCGAGGTTCTATTTAAGCCTACGAAGGCGTCAGAAAAGCAATTTCGTTTAACAAAAGAAGAGGCTATATCTTATTTTGTGACTGGTATTGTACCTGAAGATCGCGGTTTTGCTATCCAGCCGTGGAGCAAAGTCCGATTTGAGAACGCTGATATTATTATTAACGGCGACTCGGCCATTGCCATGGGTAATTACTATTTTACAGACGCGAATACCGAAAAAGAAGCCAAAGTGGAGTTCACATTTGGCTATTTTAAGGACGAGAATGGCAAGTTGCGTATCAATGTGCATCATTCGTCATTTCCGTATAGACCGGCGCCCTGATTTTGACTGATGACAAAATCATCGGGTGTGCGAAAGAGAATTTGCACGAACAAAAAAGAACCCGCAATCGTTCGGTGGTTGCGGGTTCTTTTTTTGGTTAATGTCTATGATTCCATTTTACAGATATTTCATGATAGCAGCAAAAGCCAATAGAGCAACAACCGTTGTGGGGACATACCACTTTATCAAATCGTCAATCCGGGTGTTGAGCCGCGCTTCAATATTTTCTTGCCCTTGCTTGAGGTCTTTTAAGTCCTGTTTCACATCTGAAAGCTGTTCTTTGATAAATTCCAAATTTGTCTCAAGGGTTGTTATCCGTTGGCTCTGTTCAGTGTTGTTATTTGTGGTGTCAGCGTCCATTGCTATATCTCCTTTTGGTTGATCCTGTTTAGCAGTGGCGTTTTTATTTTTAGCAATCGTTTCCATTGCCATATCTCCTTTTAGTTGAATGATTGCGTAACAGAATATAAGACAAATTTAATTTTGGTGAATATTTTTCTTAAAACATCAACTGATTAGCGCGCGGACGGCGCGTGCAGCCATGTCCCAGAAGGGACCGGGGAGCGTGCCCATTGCGATTACGAGGGTGATGGTCGCCATTGCGGTGACGGCGATGAGGGGCGTGGGTTTGATGGTGTTCTGTGTGGCGGGTTCTACCCAGTAGAGTTGGCGGATGATGAGGAGATAATAATACAGGGCGACCGCGGCGTTGATGGCTGCGACGAGGACGAGATAGAATTGTCCGCGCTGGAGGGCGGCGGAGAAGAGGAACCATTTGCCGACAAAACCCACTGTGGGGGGGAGGCCTATGAGGCCAAACAGGCCGATGAGCAAGGTGAAGGAGAAGAAGGGGGCGCGTTTGTAAAGGCCAGATACGGATTCGATGGTGATGCGGTCTTCGCTGCGACCGATTTCACAGATGACGAGGAAGCACGCAAAAGACATGGCAAAGTAGCCAATGGCGTAAAATAGGGCAGCAGTAAGACCCCATTCGGCGAAGGTTTGCAGGGCGAGGAGTACGTAACCGGCGTGGGCGACTGTGGAATATCCGAGCAGGCGTTTGAGGTCTTTTTGTGCGAGTGCGGCCAGGTTGCCCAGGCTCATTGCGATGACGCTTGCCCACATGAGCGCGGTTTGGGCGTGGCCCGATTCCCAGCCACCGGGCATGGCGAGGGATAACAGGCGGCAGAGGATGCCTATGGCGGCGATTTTGGAAACAGTGGCGATGAATGTGATGATGGGATGGGGCGCGGTTTCATAGGTGTCGGGTGCCCAAAAGTGGAAGGGGAATGCGCCGAGTTTGAAGAAGAAGCCAGCGAGTGTGAGCAATAGGCCCAGGTAGAAGATGGGTTGCGCGGCGGCGTGTGGGATGCTGATGGCAGAGAAGTAGGTGGAGCCAAATGTGCCGAAGAGAAAGCTCATGCCGTAGAGCGAGATGGCCGAGGCTGCCATGCCCTGTACCATGTATTTGGCGGCGCTTTCCCCACCGATGTCCGAATTGCGGTGAAGGGCAACGACGATATAGACGGGATAGGCGGCCAGTTCCATAGCGACATAGAGGGTGAGGAGTTCGGTCGCGCTGACCATCATCATCATGCCGAGTGTGGAAAAGATGAAGAAGAGGGGGACTTCGAGCCAACCATTGCGGTCAACTGTGAGGGGGTTGGCGCTGGCGATGACGACAAATAAGAATCCGACAGCGAGTGCTGTTTTGATCAGTTGAGAAAAGAAGTCAACCGCGTATATGCCAGGGAAGAAGGGTTCGCCTTCAAGGGGTAGGGTCCAGAGACAGGCGGCGATCATGGCTATGCCGGATGCTATGGCAATGCCCCGGGTGGTGCGATAGGACCAGTTGAGCACTGTGGCAAAAAAGAGCACGAGGCCCATGATCAGGCAAATAAGTTCTGGTGCGAAGAGGATAGCGTTTTCCATGTTAGAAATTACCCAAGAAAGCTATTGTCGTGCTGTTGATCAGGTCGAGCATGAGGCGGGGTACAAAGCCGAAGATTACGAGTACGGCGATTAGTATGGCGCGCGGTATCAGGTGCAGGCCAGACATGTCCTGTGCTTTCAGATTTTCCCATTTCGGATTTGGTGCGCCAAAAAAGGCCAGGTTGAAGACGCGCAAAATGTAAACTGCGGTGAGTACGAGACCGAGGATGACGATGATGCCGGCGATGGGGTATGTTTTCAAAGCGGCGAGAAAGACGAGTAATTCAGCCCAAAAGCTCGCTAGGCCAGGCAACCCGGCGCCACACAGGCCCGCGACGATAAAGATGGAGACTGCGCGGGGCATCTGCTTGCCAAGACCGCCAAAGTCGCCAATGGTTTTGGAGTGGGATTTGTCGTAGATATATCCCGCGGTGCTGAAAAATAGGGCGGTCATGATGCCGTGGGCAAACATCTGGAAGACTGCGCCGTTGAGGGCGTCGGTTGCAACGACCTGGCCGAGGATTGCGAGGTTGAGGCCGAGGAGGACAATGCCCATGTGAGATACAGATGAAAAGCCGATGACAAATTTGAAGTCGGTCTGCCGCATGGCGACATAAGCACCGTAGATGATTCCTATGACGGCCAATACCACAAAGGTCGGTGCCCAGTACGCAGCGCCTTCGGGCAGCAGGCGGATGCCGACTGTGAGTATGCCAAATGCGCCGAGTTTCATCAGGACGCCCGCGTGTAGCATGGAAACAGCAGATGGCGCGGCAACGTGGCCTGTGGGCGACCATCCGTGGAACGGAAACAGGCCGGCTAAGACGCCAAAGCCAATGTAGATGAAGGGATAGACAAATATTTGGAATTGGGGATCGAATGTGTGTGCGGATAGGGCAATGATGTCAAAGGTGTTGAGGCCCGCGTGGTGATAGATGGCGAGTAGGCCGGGAAAGAGGAGTGCGCTACCGGCGAGGAGGAAGAGCATGAGTTTCATGCCAGCATAAGCTCTGTTGCCGCTGCCCCATATCAGGATGAGGGGATACATGGGGACGACGGCGATTTCGTAAAAGAAGAAGAAGAAGAAGAGGTCCAGCGACATGAAGACGCCGAAGACGCCGATGACGAGGAGTACCATGAAGGCGAAATATTCTTTTACGCGGTCTTCGAGGTCCCACATGGTGAGCACCCCGGTGAAATAGACTATGGCGTTGAGCATGACGAGGATGACGCCAAATCCGTCAACGCCGAGATGATAGGAGATGCCAATGACTGCGACCCAGGGGATTATTTCTTCAAATTGAATACCGCCGATTGTGGGATCATAGCTTATCCAGAGTTGCAAACTCAGCACACAGGTCAACAGGCCACTGAGGGCGCAGATCAGCCGAATGCCCCGCACGGCTTTTTGGGGCATGAGCAAAAGGATGATGAGGGTGATGACGGGGGTGAGAAGTATGGATGAGAGAAGAGGCATTTTTTATTGCAATCCCAGATAAAGCGCGACTACGGCCAATAAGATGATCGCCCAGCCCAGATAGAGTTGCATCCAGCCGCCCTGTACGCGGGTTGATTTCGCGCCTGTGCGCAAGATGCCGAGGCCAAAGCGGTCGTAGTTTCCGTCGAGGACGTGGTTTTCTATCCAGTGCAAGATGCGAGATAGTGCGTGTGTGATGGCGACGATGGTGACGCGATAGACTTCGTCGATGTACCATTTGTTTGTGAACAGGGTATTGAGTGGCGCGATTTTGCTGATGAATCCCGTGCGCGGCGCATTGTCGCGTCCATAGTCGAGATAGGCGATCAGAATGCCGAGGATGACGACGCCTACGGTGGGGATCATCAACAGGACGCTGTGGTGTTGTGGCATGAGGCCCAGGCCCTGAGCGATGTTGGAGCCGAAAAAGCCGAGTACTATTGCGCCCAGGGCGAGGAGCAAGACGGGTGCTCTCATGTTCATAGGTTCGGGATGGCTGTGGTCGGTGGCTGGTGCGTGATCGGGTTTTGTGATGAGGAAAATCATGCGGAATGTGTAATAGGCCGTGAGAAATGCCGCGAGAAATGCACCGGCCATGTAGATGTTAAAGCCATTGTGACCGAGTTGGGCAAAAATTTCTTCTTTGCTCCAGAATCCCGCCAGTGGGGGAACGCCCGATAGGGCAGCACCACCGATGAGGAGGCCAAGGGTTGTAGCTTTGAGGCGGCGGCCTCCACTGCGGCCAATTTCGGCCATGCTATTGGTGTGATAGGCGTGAATGTAAATGCCCGAGCAGAGGAAGAGCAGGGCTTTGAAAAAGGCGTGGGTGATCAGGTGAAATACACCTGCGAAGAGGCTGCCAGCAGCGAGTGCCATGAGCATGAAGCCGAGCTGGCTGATGGACGAGTAGGCGAGTACTTTTTTGATGTCGGTATCGACCATTGCAATGGTTGATGCGAGAATTGCGGTGAAGGTGGCGATGCTCAGGACGATGAGTGCTGTGTCTTGTGCCGCCATAAAGAGCGGATGTAGGCGGATCATGAGAAAGACGCCCGCGGCGACCATGGTGGCAGAGTGCAATAGGGCGCTGACCGGTGTGGGGCCTTCCATGGCGTCGGGCAGCCAGGTGTGCAATGGGAATTGCGCGCTTTTGCCCATGATGCCGATGAAGATGAGTAGTGTGATTGCGTTGAGCAGGTTGGGCGATATCTGTGTTGAGAGGCCAGTTTGAGGGTCTAAGAGTGTGGGGATATCGAAGTTTGAAACGAGTTGGAGGATGAGCAGAATGCCGATGAAGAGGCCAACGTCGCCCACGCGGGTCATGAGAAAGGCTTTGCGCGCTGCGCCAGCCGCTTCGGGTTTTTCAAACCAGAAACCGATGAGGAAGAACGAAGACAGGCCAACGAGTTCCCAAAAGATGAAAGATTGCAAGAGATCGACAGCATAGACAAAGCTGAGCATGGACCAGGCAAAGAAGCTGAGCATTGCGAAATAGCGCGTTTTGCCCGGGTCATGCGCCATGTAGCCTACTGAATAGAGCATGATGCAGGCGGTGATGAAGGCGACGACGACGCCAAACATGAGGCTTGGACCATCGAGGATGAAGCCGAATTGGAGTTGTATTGCACCGCTTTGAAACCACAAAAATCGCAGGGGTTCAACGGGTCCCTGTACGAGAAGGCCAATGGCACTCAAGAGGGATACGGCGCTGCCGCATAGGACCAATCCCTGAGCTATTCGGGGTTGTTGTACGAGAAAGATGATGGCAATGATAAAACACGCCAGAGGGGAGATTGTGGTTAAGAGTATGAGTGAGAGAGTGTCCATCAACCGCTCAGTTTGGTGAGTTTTTCCGCATCTATCTCGTGATACGCCCGATAGATGCGCAGGATGATCGATAAAAAGATGGCGACTTCGGCGGCTGCCAGCCCAATGATGATGAGGACGAAGACCTGGCCGGTCGTTGGATCGGTGACGACAAACCGGTTAAAGGCCATGAGGTTTAGGCTGGCGGCGTTCATCATGAGTTCGATGCCGATGAGCAGGGCTATGAGGTTGCGATGGGATAATGCGCCGATCAAACCAAGTGAAAACAGGGCTGCGCCCACCAGAAGATAGGATTCGAGGGTCACGAATTTTCCTTTGGCAAAGCCTTGCGAGCTATCAAGATGGCACCGATGATGGCCAGGAGCAAAACGAGGGAGAGGGCTTCAAAGACGACGTTGTAATGCGTGAGCAGTGCATGGCCCAATGCACCCACAGACCAGGCTTTTTCAGATGTCTGGGGCGCGATTTGTTGGAATTGCGCGCCGCGGATTAGATGGGCGACTGCGCCAAAAAATATGACGGCACAGGCAATGGCGAAGCCGAGTTTTCGGTTGTCGGGATCGGGCGGGCGAATGGACATGGCTATCGAGAGCATCATGGCAAATACAATGGCGACGGTTATGCCGCCGATGTAGATGAGTACTTGCATTGCCGCGACAAATGGACTGCCGAGGTTGAGAAATAGTCCCGCCAGCCCTAAGAGACTGATGCCCAGGCCGATGATGGCATAGAGTATCTGGCGAGAGAATGCCGCGAGGCCCCCACCGATGAGGACGAGGGCTACAAATGTGTAGATGGCAGTCTGTTCGAGCATTGTTGTTCTCCGAATTACTTCACACTTCTTGTATCTTAAACAAGGGCGACCACAAGGGATCGCCCCTACATTCTATCCCTTCGTGTCCCTTCGTGCCCTTCGTGGATTTCACTTCTTCCTTCTTACCTTTTTAGCTTTTCTTGCTGCGGCTTTTCTTGCGCGTTCTGCTGCTTGTTCGGCTTCGATTTCTTTCAGGCGTTCGCGCGCGGCTTCTTCTTTGTCTGCCCAGGGTTCGAGTAAGTCGTAGAGAAAGTCGCTGCGGTTGTATCCGGCTTCGTCGTGGACTTTGCTGTATCCCAGGGTGTCTGTGGGGCATACGTCTAAGCACAGTCCGCAGTCGCTGCACAGGGCGAAATCGACTTCGAATTTGGTCGAGCGTTTGCGCCTTAACCCTTCAGGGCGTTCCCCGTCGAGGTAAATGCAGAAGGAGGGACACACGCGCTCACAGAGTTTGCAGTCGATGCAGTCGTGCGAGCCGATGTCTTCTTTTTCGATGAGGACAATGACATTGCGGAACGCTTCCGTCATCTCGATTTTTTCCATGGGGTATTGGGAGGTGACGGGCGGTTTGCGAAAGTTGTCCAGTGTGACTTTCATGCCGGTCAGGAGCGTTTTGGTGCCGTCGATGACTTCCTTAATAAGTCCCATGTGTATTTCCTTCTGAAGGTAACTACTGATGAAGTAGCGATCAGCTAACCGCTTGTTTTGCTGACCGCTGACTGCTGAAAGCTTTTACACGATTTTCAAGACCAGTGTTGTGATTAGCAGGTTGATCAGCGAGAGGGGGACGAGTACCACCCAGGCGAATTTCATGAGTTGGTCAAAACGGAGCCGCGGAAAAGTCCAGCGGAACCACATCATGAGGACGATGAGTGCATAGACTTTGATGAAGAACCATACGGCGTCTGGCAAGAGAGGTCCGCGCCATCCCCCCAGGAAGAGCACGGTTGCCAATGCGCATGCAAAGATCATGTTGGAGTATTCGGCAAAGAAGAACAGTCCGAAGCGCATGCCGGAATATTCGGTGTGGAATCCGGCGACGAGTTCGGATTCTGCTTCGGGGATGTCAAAGGGGGCGCGGTTGGTTTCGGCTGTGGCTGATATGATAAAGATGATCAGGGCAATGGGTTGTACCAGTATAAAGGGATAGGTTTCCTGTGCGAGGGTGATGTCGTAGAGCGACATGGTGCGGGTTATCATGACTACGGGGATGACCGATAGGATGAGGGGGATTTCGTAGGAGATATTTTGCGCGACTGAGCGCACTGCGCCGAGCAGGGCGTATTTGTTATTGGATCCCCAGCCCGCTAAGAATATGCCGATTACGTTGATGCCGCTGATGGCGAGGATCAGGACAATGGCGATGTTGAAGTCGTGGAATATGTAGGTGCTCGTAATGGGAAAGAGAGACGAGAGGGCGACCACGGGTGCAAAGACCAGGATGGGCGCGATGACATAGAGCAGTTTGTTGGCGTGTTCGGGGGTGAGGAGTTCTTTGCTGAGCAATTTGCCCATGTCAAAAATTTGCTGCATCAGGCCAAAGGGTCCGCGTTGCGGGCCAATGCGGCGCTGTATGCGCGCGCTGAGTTTGCGTTCGAGCCAGATCAACATGATGGCGTTGACGCTCAAATAGGCCATGATGACGGCAATGGTTACACCGAGTGCGAGATAGGGGTTTTCAAAGAGTTGGATGACGTCTGTTTTCATAAGTGCGTTATCTGTCTATTTCGGGAACGACAATGTCGATGCTGCCCAGAATAGCTACAGCATCGGCGAGCATGGTGCCGGTCATGACGGCGGGCATGGTCGAGATGTGTGAAAACGATGGGGTTCGCAATTTGAGGCGAAAGGGGATGTCGCTGCCATCGCTTGCGATGTACATGCCGAAGTTGCCTCGAGGTGATTCGACACAGAAGTAGTAATCGCCTTCGGGCGGGCGGATGCGTCTGGGCACCCGGGCTGCGAGAAAGAGACCGTCGGGCAGGTCGCTTACAGCTTGTTCGATGATGCGAATGCTCTGGCGCATTTCTTCCATGCGGACGAGTGTGCGGGCAAAACAGTCGCCTTCTGTTTGCGTGGGTACGTCAAAGTCAAAGCGGTCGTAGATGCCATAGGGTTCGTCTTTGCGAACATCGTGTTCATGGCCCATGGCGCGCAGACAGGGACCTGTTATGGCGTATTTTTGAACGAGGTCGGGGGCGAAGATACCGACGCCGATGGTGCGTTCGCGGAAGATGACGTTGCCGATGACGAGTTTTTCGTATTCTTTTAAGCGTTCGACAAAGTAGGTGCAAAAGTTGGAGACGTTGTCGAGGAATACATCGTCGATGTCGAGAATGACGCCGCCAAATCGCGCGTAACAATAGGTGAGGCGCGATCCTGTGATGCGGTCGAGGATGTCGAGGATTTTTTCGCGGTCGTCAAAGGCGTAAAGAAATGGGGTAAATGCGCCCAGATCCATCAAAAAGGTGCCCAACCAGAGCAGGTGGCTGGAGATGCGGTTGAGTTCATTGCAGATGATGCGGATGTATTCGGCGCGTTCTGGCACTTCGATGTCCATTGCGCGCTCTACGGCCTGGCAGTAGCCCACGTTGTAGATCATCCCGCCGAGATAATCCACGCGGCTCGGGTTGGGCAAAAACTGGATGTAGTCGCGGTTTTCGGCCATTTTTTCGTGTGCGCGATGCCCATATCCGATGATGGGTTCTGCCGAAATTATGCGTTCGCCATCCAGGTGTAATTTGATCCGCATGACGCCGTGTGTAGAGGGATGCTGAGGCCCCATGTTGAGATAATAGGTATCTCGACTTTTAGGATCTTGTTCGACCTCAAATCGATTCATGACGCATCGTCCTCGCTGCGATAGGGATTGGGGGGATCGACGAAGTCTTTGAGCAGGGGATGACCAAAATAGTCTTCTTCCATTAAGATGCGTTTCAAATCGGGGTGGCCGTCAAAGGTGACGCCATACATGTCGAAAATTTCGCGTTCGTACCAGTCGGCAGCGGGAAAAATTGTGGCAATACTGGGTGCTGTTGCATCGGGTACTATGTCGGTGTGGATGATATGCCGTTGGGGAGCGCCGTATTGGTTAAACTGATAGATCAGGCGAAAAGTTTTGTCGTCTTCACGTCGATCCTGACAGGTTATCATTTCGAGGTGAAAATTTTCGGATAGGAAGGTATCTGCGATCTGAGGGAGCGTGTCGGCTGAAGCGGTGTATTGTACCTGAAAGCCACGCGCATTGTATTCGACCTCGGTCGCGTTGAGCACGAGCGTAGAGAGTTTGTCGGCGATCATTTCTTGAATTTCTTTCCGGCTCTGATTTTTTCTTCGAGTTTGAACAGTGCCGCAAAGAGGGCTTCGGGGCGCGGAGGGCAACCCGGTACGTACACATCAACTGGTACAATTTTGTCAGCGCCTTCGACAATGGCATATTGCCCGGGATATTTAAAGGGACCGCCGTCAATGGTGCAACCGCCCATGGCTATGGCCCACTTGGGCGAGGGCATCTGATCCCAGAGCGTTTTGATGGCTGGTGCCATTTTGCGGGAGATTGTGCCTGCGAGGATCATGACATCGGCTTGTCGCGCACTGGGACGAAATACGCCTGCGCCAATGCGGTCGAGGTCAAAGCGCGCTGCGCCTGCGGCCATCATTTCGATGGCGCAACAGGCCAGGCCGAATGTGAGGGGCCACAGGGATCGGGACCGGGCGTGATTGAGCAGGTTTTCCAGCAGGTCCATGTGTACCAGTGGGCCGACCTCTTCGCGCAGTTCTTCAATGTCTTTGGGATCGCTTTTCACGAGAGGGAGTTCTATTTGTTCCATTATCGACTTCTCCAGTGCAAAACGCCTTTGCTCCAGGCGTACACGATGGCGAGAAAAAGAATGCCGACGAAGATTGTGAGTTCGATGAAGTCGCGCCAGACGTAGGTGCCTGAATCGTAGATTACGGCGATGGGAAGAATATACAGTACATCGACTTCAAACGCGACAAAGATGAGTGCAAATAGATAATAAGCGATGTCGAAGCGCACCCAGGCACTGCCGATTGTGTCCATGCCGCATTCGTAGGTCTCGCGGCTTTTGCGACCGCGCGCACGAGGGGATATGATTAAGGGCAGTACGACGGGGATTGCACCGAGAACGATGCCCGAGAGAAGCAGAGCACCGAGAAATCCGTATTGGGAGAACCAGTCCATTGTGTTTTCCTATCTGATCAATCCGCTGCCTGACCATGGCTACCATCTGATTCCCAGAGTGCTTTCAGGACTCGCGATGGGGACATGGGCAACTCATTTAGCCGTATGCCAACAGCGCGATAGATCGCATTGGCAACTGCGGCTGGCGGCGGGACAATTGGCACTTCGCCCACACCGCGTACCCCGTATGGATGACCCGGGTTGGGCACTTCTACGATGACGGTTTCTATCATCGGCATGTCGAGTGTTGTGGGCATCCGATAATCCAGGAAGGAGGCGTTGACCATTACGCCCTGGTCGTTGTACACAAATTCCTCGTTCAATGCCCATCCGATTCCCTGTACCACGCCGCCCTGCATCTGCCCTTCTACATAGCCGGGATAAATGGCTTTGCCCGCGTCCTGTACAATGGTCGCCCGCAAGATATCCACTTTGCCCGTGTCTGGATCTACTTCGACATCTACGATTAATAGCGCGAATGCCGGGCCGGCTTGCTTGCCACTTATGGCAGCGCGTCCTACGACCGGACCGCCTGCGCGATTGACTTTGCCGGCGAGTTCTTTGAATGTCATCGATTTGGATGCGTCCGATTTGGAGCGGAAGGTTCCGTCTTCAAAGACTATGTCGTCTTTTGATATTTCCCATAATGTCGCCGCCCGTTCTATCATCTGGCGCTTGACATCTTGAGCGGCTTCATAGCTCGCCCAGCCGGTTGCGAATGTTACGCGGCTTCCACCCGTTCCATCGGTTTGTCCGATTGCGTCGGTGTCTGCGACATTTGGTTTGATGTCTTCGATGGGTAGATTCAGAACTTCGGCGAATTGTATGGCTACTGAGGTGCGCGTCCCTCCAATATCGGGCGAGCCTTCGACGAGTGCTACTGTGCCGTCCGGGTTTACGCTGGCGACCACTGTTGATGTGCCTCCGCCGTTGAACCAGAATCCGGCGGCGACGCCGCGTCCCCGATTCGGTCCTTCAAGGGGCGCGCTGTAGTGCGGATGCGCCATGGCAGCTTTGACGACTTCTTCTTGACCGATGCGCAAGAAGACCGGTCCGTCTGCCCGTCGCGTGCCTTCTTTGGACGCGTTTTTCAGTCGAAATTCGAGCGGGTCTATTCCGATCTGCTCACATATTTCGTCTATTACTGTTTCAGATGCAAATGCCGCATTGGTCGCGCCGGGCGCGCGGTAGGCGGACGATTGGGGTTTGTTTACGACGACGTCGTAGCCGTCGATGAGGGAGTTTGGGATGCTGTAGGGCGAGAAGATACATCCCGCACCAGCGCCTACGGCAGAGCCGGGATAGGCTCCGGCTTCATAGGCCATGTAGGCTTGTGCCGCGGTTAGCATGCCGTCCCGCGTTGCGCCCATTTTGACTTTGATGTAGGATGCGGGCGTTGGTCCGGTGGCTTTTAATACTTCTGTGCGGGACATGACCATTTTGACGGGTTTTCCGGTTTTTTGCGCCAATAGGGCTGCGGTCGGTTCTTCATAGACGCGGAATTTTCCGCCAAATCCGCCCCCAATTTCCTGCGGGATGACGCGTATGTCGCCCACTTCGAGGCCGAGTACATCGGCGACCTGGCCGCGCACTTCAAATGGTCCCTGTGTACTGCACCATATTGTGAGCTTTCCGTTTTCGCTCCAGTGCGCGGTTACGTTGTGCGGTTCGATGTATCCCTGATGTACTGTTCCGGTCGCAAATTCCCGCTCTATGACTATGTCCGCTTCTTCAAATCCCTTTTCTATATCTCCCTGTTTGTGCTGGAAGTGATTTGCGATGTTGCTCGCCTGGTCCGTTTCTTCGCCGAGGGATTTCATTTTTAAGTCGTCGTGCAATAACGGTGCATCGTCTTCCATTGCGCGGCGGACTTCGAGTACGGGTTCGAGTATTTCGTATTCTACGTCGATCAGGTTTAATGCCTCTTCTGCGATGTGTGCAGAGGTGGCTGCTACGGCTGCGATGGCGTGTCCGTCGTAGAGGACTTTGTCTCCGGCGAGTACATTGGCAATTAAGAATCGCAGATCGACCGATCCCTCACCGAGGTCGGAGACTTTGTCTTCGTAATTTTGAACGAGGTCTTTGCCGAGTACGATGGCTTTTACTCCGGGGAGTGCTTCGGCTTTGCTGGTGTCGATGGATTTGATCCGCGCGTGGCCATGAGGACTTCGCAGTGTTTTGCCGTATAGCGATCCGGTCAGATGAAAGTCTGGTCCATACACCGCGCGGCCCGTTACTTTATCGGTTCCATCGTGCCTTATCGGTCGCGTGCCTACTACTTTGTAATTTTCAATTCCCAAATAGTCTTCTTTTTTGATCGCCATAGCGCAGTCCTCGTAGGGAGAGGTGGGATTTTAAGATGTGTGACTTATTATATATAATAAAGTATATATCCCCAGACAAATAAATCTACACCCCTTTTTCGTCCAGAAAAGCGGTGATTTTTTCTATGGTCTTTGTCCTGAAGCCCTTTATCTGGCTGATTTGTCCGTTCACGACAACAGCCCGCAAGCCCTGCAAATCAACCACGCCCAGTTCGCTAAAAAGGTGCCTGGCCATTTTGCCACCGATCCCCCGAATCTCGATCAATTCCAGCACGGTCAAAGGAACGCCCTGCCGCTCTTGCAACGCGTGGATCTCTTTGCCTTCAATGATTTCGACGATTGTGTCTATCACCTCGTCGCTAAACTCGTTTGTGCGTTCCAGTAGCTCCCTGCCTTCAACCGGGTATAACTCGTCCAGCCTGCCGCGTGAAAACGACTGGACCATCCAGGCGGCATTGAGATAATCTGCTGGATCCTCACCGCATATTTCACGGTAATCCGCCACTCGCTTCAGTTCTTTTGCAATGGTGTAGTTTGACGGCATCTTATACACTCATTTCCAGTCGCTCGCGTACCGGCACCGCGTATTGTCCGGCCGCGCGAATTGCTTCTACCATGCCCCGTTCTGACGCTATTCCCTGTCCGGCAATGTCAAAGGCCGTTCCGTGATCTACTGATGTGCGCAAAAACTTCAGTCCCATTGTCAGGCTCACTGTTCCGTGAAAATCCAGTGTTTTGGATGCTATATGCCCCTGATCGTGGTAGAGCGATAATACCCCATCGTAACGCCCTTCCAGTGCCAGATGAAATACCGAGTCCGCTGGTATCGGTCCCTGTACTCGCCATCCGCGTTTTTGCGCTTCTTTTACAGCGGGGCTGATGACTTCGATTTCCTCTCGTCCGAACAGACCCTGCTCTCCTCCGTGTGGATTCAAGCCGGCCACAGCGATGGTCGGTGTTTCAGTTCCCAGTTGCCGCAAATACAGGTCGCACAGTGGCAATGCTTCCAGAATTCCCGCTTTTGTAATCGCATCTGGAATTTCCCGAAAGGAAATGTGTCGGGTGAGAAAGAAGATTTTCAAATTTTTTACCAAAAATAGCGTCATCGGCACTCGCAACGCCGCTCGCGCATTGAGCATCGCTGTGTGGTCGATATAAGGTAGCTTTGCAGCCTGTAATGATTCTTTGTTCAGTGGTGCTGTGGCCAGGCCGACTATGGTACCTGAAAGAGCCGCGTCAATTGCCCGGTCCAGATATTGATATCCCGCCCGACCACCTTCGGCAGAGATCTGACTATAGGCAATCGGCTCAGACAAGCTCTCAATGTCAATAAAGTCGATACACCCGGCTTCATAATGTCCGTTGCGCGGATTGTTTACGGCGTGCAGATCCATATCCACACTTAGCATGTTTACCGTTTGCTCCAAAACTGATCGGTCGGCAAAGACCAGAGGCTTTACATTGTTATAAAGTGCCGGTTCACGCAGTGCCTTGATCACAACCTCTGGTCCAATTCCCGCAGGATCGCCCACGGTTATTCCAATCACCGGGCGTTCTGTCAATTCAGCCACGAGACCACCTCCTGTTCTTGAAAGAATAAGCGTTCCCTGAACTACTGTCAACCGCATTGAGCTTTATTCGACAAAACGCCCTGTTTCCATTATATAATAAAAAAGATGTAAAATCTAAACACGGGAGGAGCGTTATGAAATTGCAAGCAGGGGCTGCTACGTCCAATATTACACCCTGGCTGGGGGTTACGATGCCGGGAAGTTTTCATCCGCGATACGGAGAGGATGTTCACGATGAGCTTCTGGCCAAGGCACTGGTGATCGACAATGGTGATGTCAGGATTGCGATGGTGACCTGCGATTTGATTGCGGTGCCAGAAGCGATTGCGAATGCCGTGAAGGCTCGCATTCAAGAACGGTGTGGGATATCTCCTGAGTGCGTGATGGTGAATGCGACACATACGCATTCAGGGGCAGGGGTGAGCAATCTTCTGGGTACGGGTGAAGATGAGGGTTATACGACATGGCTTCCGCTAAAAGTGGCCGATGCCGTGGCGTTGGCTATTAAGAGAATGCAGCCTGCCCGGGCGGGGTTTGCCAGTGTGATGGAGGATCGTATTTCGTTTTATCGGCGCTGGCTGATGAAGGATGGGACGGTGCGGATGAATCCGGGTTTGAATAATCCGGATCTCGTGCGGCCAATGGGAGAGATCGATCCGGAATTGGCGATGATGTATGTGGAGGGGTTGGACGGTACGCCGATTTCAGTGGTGGCGAGTTTTTCACTGCACTATGTGGGAACGGGCAGTGTCGGGGAGGTGTCGGCGGATTATTTTGGTCAATTTTTCAATTTGTTGCGGCATTATCTGGGTGGGAACTGCGTGCCGATTTTGTGGAATGCAGCATCTGGACAAATTAATAATAACGATTATAGTGGCGAGCGGATTTGGCGGGATCGAGGGCACCCCAGAGCGCGGCGGATGGCAAATGTTCTGGCAGGGCATGTTTTGACAGAGATTCAGTTGATGGATTTGGATGAGGAACTGGTATTGGAGGCTATGACGGGGACGCTGGAATTTTCGAGAAAAGTGATTACAGAGACGGATCTCGATATTGCCGAACAGATTCTCGCAGGTGGATACGATTACGAGGAGGGTCCATTTAGCTGGGTGGTGGGGCAACCGGTGCGGAAGGATCGGGTAGGTGTGTATGCCAGGCAGTGCCAGCGGTTGGCGGCGTTGCCCGAACAGATGACGGCACCTGTGCAGGCGATCCGATTGGGCGATGCGGCGATTCTGGCGTTGCCGGGGGAGATTTTTGTGGAGACTGGCCTTCGGATCAAGGCGCAGACGTCGGCTTCGCCGTTGATGATGGTGAGTCTGGCGAATGGGTATATCGGTTATGTGTGTACAGATGAGGCATTGACACAGGAGGGCGGGTATGAGACCTGGGCATCTCTGTCGTCTTTGGGTGGTGTGGGTACAGTGCCGGCAATGGAGAGTTTGAGTCTGTCGCTTTTGGAGACGCTGGGGTTTGGGGGGTGACTGTCGTAGCGCGCGGTTACTCTGTTTTTTGATTGGGCGGTGGGATGGGATTGAGACCGTGGCGCGCGATGAAGCGATCGACCTGGCGGAAGACGCGGTGGATGGTTGCTACGTCGCGGTGTTCCATGTCGATGCGGCTGAAGATTCGGCGGATGGATCGGATGAAGGTTTGAGGGCGATGTCGGGAGACAAAGCCGAGTTTGTCGAGTGCGGTTTGGATGTGGTCGTACATGGATTCGAGTTCGCGGTGCGTAGCCAGATCGACTTCTGATGGTTTGTAGGGGATTTCGGAATGGGTTGCGCGAAAGAGTTCGTAGCCGTAGATGAGGGTGGCTTGCGACAGATTGAGGGAGGGGTAGCGCACGGCTGAGGGGATGCGGGAGATTAGCTGACACAGTTGGATTTCGTTGTTGGTCAGTCCGTTTTCTTCCCGGCCAAAGACGATTGCTCCTTTGTGGTTATTGGGGAGGGATAACAGTTTGTCTGTCGCGGTTTGGGGCGGATGTACGATGTCGAATTCGCGGCGTTTGCGATGGGATGTGCCCACGGCAAGTGATACGTCTGCGAGTGCTTCAGAGAGTGAGGATACGACGGTGGCACCGTAGAGGATGTCGCCCGATCCGTGCGCCATTGCGCGGGCTTCGCCGCTGGTGTGGTCGGGGGGATTGACGAGGTAGAGGTGCGATAAGCCCGTGTTTTTCATCGCGCGAGCTACAGCGCCGATGTTGCCGGGTTCTTTGGGTTCAACCAGGACGATTCGGATGTGGTCGAGGGGGTTGGACATGGTGGTCTCCAAAAAAACTGTGTCGCACCTCGGTCAGGGCGTCTAATAATTGTGCGATGTCGTCGTCGGTATGGGTTGCCATGACGGAGAGGCGCAGACGGCTTTGGCCCTCGGGTACGGTGGGAGGGCGTATGCCGTAGAGGTAGATGCCGCGGTTGTATAGGTGTTCGGATATTTCTACGGTTTTCTGGGCGTCGCCAACGCGTATGGGTATGATGTGGGTTTGGGATTGGGCGAGGTCGAATCCGAGGGTTTGAAGATGCTGGCTGATGGTTGTTGTGTTGTGCCACAGGCGTTGGCGCAAGCTGGTATCGCGCTGGATGAGGTCGAGTGCCGCGGTGGTAGATGCACAGGCGTCGGGCGGCATGGCAGTGGTGTAGATGTACGCTGCGGAGCGGTTGCGGATGAGGTCGATGAGGTCGCGGCTGCCACAGATGAAACCACCGGATGCGCCGAGGGCTTTGCTGCCCGAGGTCATGAGGATGTCGATGGTGTTGGGAGAGAGGCCGTAGTGTTCGAAGGTGCCGCGGCCATTGGGGCCGAGAACGCCGGTTGCATGGGCATCATCGACCATGAGGATGGCGTTGTGTTGTTCGGCGAGAGAGACGAGTTCGGGTAGGGGGGCGATGTCTCCGTCCATTGAGAAGACGCCATCGGTGACGATGAGGCGACGGCGATGGGCGGACGAGGTTTTGAGCTGGGTTTCGAGGTGGGCGATGTCGCCGTGGTTGTAGATGGCGATTTGTGCGCGGGAAAGGCGACAGGCGTCGATGATGCTGCGGTGGTTTAACTGGTCGCTAAAAATGATGTCGTCGCGGTTGATGAGGGCGGGTATAACGCCGAGGTTGGCTGTATAGCCTGTGGGAAATGCGATGGCGGATTCTGTGCCGAGGAATTGCGCCATACTGCTTTCGAGGTCGGCATGCGGGGGCATATATCCCGAGATGAGTGCCGATGCTACGGTGCTGCTTCCATAGGTGTTGAGGGCTTCGATGGCTGCACCTTTGAGGACGGGATGGTTGGCGAGGCCCAGATAGTTGTTTGAGCAGAAGAGGATGAGTTCCCGCCCTTTGATGCGGATGCGGGGTTCCTGGCTGGTTTCCACACTTCGCACCGAGCGGTAGAGGTTTTGTTCGCGCAATGCCTGGAGTTCTGTATTGAGGTCGGGTAGCATGGGTTATAGACCGGGTTTGTTTTTTGGGACGACAATTGACAGGGATTTGACCCACAAGTATATTGCATAGTCTTTGTGTTTTTTGCAACAGGGATTTTTGTTTGTGCTTCTTGCTGTGAATGGTTTATGAATTGATGGGGTTAAAAGAGGAAGATGACGGATAATACGACGCAGGACAATGCCTGGGGTTGGAAATTGGCGCTGGGGTATCCGATTTTGTCGGGACTGCTTATGGCAGCGGCATTTCCCCCTTTGCCTCTCGGTTTTTTGGCCTGTATCAGTTTGTTGCCCCTGATTCCCGTTGTCGAAAATCTGCGTGGACGCGTGGCTTTTGGCGCGGGTTTTTTGCAGGGTGTGGTTTTTTACGGTGCGAGTGTTTATTGGATTGCGTGGATTACTCCCCCGGGTATGGCGGGGGCAATTTTGTATATGTCGCTTTTTCGGGGGCTGTTTGTGTGGTTGTGGTCGTTTGCAATGGCGCGCGTTGGCAGGCTGGGTTTGTGGATGGTGCCTTTTTTGTGGGTGGGATTTGAATATTTCAATACGCTGGGCGATATGGGTTTTCCGTGGATGTTGCTCGGGCATACCCAGGTGGATTATTTGCCTTTGATTCAAGTTGCAGAAGCGACCGGGGTTTACGGAGTGTCGTTCTGGGTGGTGGTGGTTAATCTGATTGCGTTTAAGGCAGTGGAAAGTGCGCGGCGCGGTTTGATGGTTGGTGTTCTGATTCTGGCTTTTGCACTGCCAGCGGGATTTGGTTTGTGGCGTATGGCAGAGCCGGTTGCCGAGGGCGATTTGAAGGTCGCTATTGTGCAGCAAAATGTGCCGCCTGTTGAGAAGTCGTACTGGGGTTTTGATCACAATTTTAACAAGTTGGAGCCTTTGACGATTCAGGCCGCAGAGACGGGGGCGCGATTGGTTGTGTGGTCAGAGGCGGCTTTGCCCGCGCGTTTGAAAAGTGAAGGCGCATCGCATCAGGCGTATCAGGCGCGGGTGCAGGCGCTGGTCGATTCGCTGGGTATTTATCTGTATATGGGAGCGAATCGCTTCGAGGCCGCAGAGCGAGATCGTCTTTACAATTCTTCTTTTTTGTTTGAGCCGGGCGGGGGCGATTTGCCGCATTACGACAAGGTGAAGGTGGTGCCGTTTGGAGAGCGGGCGCCTTTTCCCAGGTTGCTCGGATTTTTGCGCGATTTTCAGTGGAGCGGTGGGGGGTATATCAGCGGCGATTTTGAGAGTGGGACGGTGCTTACGGTTTTTGAGGTGCCGGGTGGAAAGTTTTCCGGGATGATTTGTTTTGATTCGGTGTTTCCCTGGCTTGCGCGCGATATGATGGTTCGGGGTGCCGAGTTTTTGGTGGTGATTACGAATGATGGGTGGTATGGGCGCACGTCAGCGCCGTATCAACACGCGGATATTGCAACATTCAGGGCTGTTGAAAACAGGCGTTGGGTGGTGCGCTGTGCCAATACGGGTGTGTCGATGTTTATCGACCCTTATGGACGGCAAGAGCAAAAGACGGGTTTGTTTCACGAGGCTGTTGTGGCTGGGACTATTGCACCGCGCAATGAGCAGACGCTTTATATGCGGTTTGGCGATTTGTTTTCTCAGTTGTGCGGCGTGATCGCGCTGATGGGGCTGGCGGTGTCTGCTATTCGGAGACCGCGAGAGGTGGAGGAGGATGTTGCACCGCCTGAGGGTACGGTGCCGGCAATTATGCCAGACCGCGATGAAGAAGATCTGCCCGATGAAGGCAAGCCGATGCCTTTTCTCGATCATCTGGAGGAGTTGCGGTGGCGCATTTTGAAGGGTTTGGCCGCGATTATTATAGGCGCGATTTTTTGCGGAATTTTTGTCAATGAGATTTTGGCTGTGCTGCTCCATCCTACCCGCGAACTGGAAGATGAACTGATATTGCAGACTTTAAGACCGATGGGCATGTTTATGGTCAAGCTGCAGATCGCGCTGGTGGGCGGGGGGATTCTGGCGCTGCCGTTTTTGATTTTTCAGATCTGGATGTTTGTCGCGCCCGGTCTGTTTGCCAGCGAGCGGCGGTTTGTGACGTTTGTCATTGGTTCGGCTACTGTGTGTTTTTTGATTGGTGCTATTTTGGCGTACTGGCTGGTTATCCCACTGGCGATGAAGTTTTTTGTTGGTATGGCTGAAGATACGATTGTGAAGCCGCAGTTTGATATTGGGGAGTATATCGGTTTTGTGCTGCGCCTTCTGGTGGCTTTTGGCCTGGTGTTTGAGTTGCCTGTGTTGACGTTTTTTCTGGCTAAGATGGGGATTGCAACACGCGATCGGATGCGAAAGGGACGGCGTTATGCGCTTTTGCTCGGGTTTATACTGGCAGCCATTTTGACCCCTCCCGATCCCTTGTCTCAGCTTTTGATGGCGATGCCGCTCATCGTTTTGTACGAGATTAGTATTTGGGTGGCGCGGATTGTGAATGAGTAGTGAATAGGGGAGTTACCAGTGAAGATTTGTTTGTTGGCAAGTGGCAGTGGTGGCAATTCGATTTGTGTTCAAAATGGTTCTTCAAGTGTGCTTATCGATGCGGGTTTGACGGGTAAGAAGATCGAGGAGCGTCTGCAGAATATTGGGGTCAATCCGGCGGGTTTGCAGGCTATTGTGGTGAGTCACGAGCATTCCGATCACATTAAGGGAGTGGGTGTGTTGGCGCGGCGATATGGACTGCCGGTTTGGATGACCGAGGGCACGTTGAATGCGTCGAAGAAGATTTTTCGAGGGAGTGAGAGGATTCGAGTGTTTGAAAATGATGAGGCTTTTTCAATTGGCGATCTGTCTTTTCAGGCGTTCCAGTTGCCTCACGATGCCGCTGATCCCGTGAATTTTTCCGTGACAGATGGTCATTCTAATGTGACGATTGCAACAGATATGGGTACGGTGACGCAGCTGGTTTATCAGTATATGCGCCGGGCCGATCTGGTGATTATTGAGACGAATTACGATTATCAATTGCTGATGGATGGGCCTTATCCGTGGGTTTTGAAGCAGAGGATCAATAGTACACACGGTCATTTGTCAAATGATGGGGCGGCCGAGGCGTTGTGCGATCTGGCGAGAGAGGGGTTGCAGCAGGCGGTTCTGGCGCATTTGAGTCAGAAAAATAATCGGCCAGATCTGGCGCGAGAGACATGCGCGGATATGTTGCAGGGGCAGGGTATTCGGTCTTTTCCCCTGAGTGTGGCGGAGCAAGACCGTCCGAGTGATATTTTTGTGATTTAATTTGGAAAGGTAGCGATGGAAAAGTGGATTGAAGAGCTTGTGATGGGATTGACCAGTCCGTTCTTGCTTGTGATTATTGCGGTGACGCTGTACACGCTCGGCAAAGGTGCGGATTGGCTCGTCGATGAGGCTGTGACGCTTTCGGTGCGCTGGGGGCTGGGGAAAGCGGTTATCGGTGCGACGATTGTGAGTATTGGCACGACGACGCCGGAAGCAGCGGTGTCCGTGTTTTCGGCGATTCAGGGGAAGCCGGGGCTTGCTCTTGGGAATGCCGTCGGTTCGATTATTTGCGATACAGGCCTTATTATCGGCCTGGCTTCTTTGATCGCGCCTTTACCTCTCAATCGCCAGTTGGCGTCGCGGTTGTCAAATGTGCAGGTGGGTGCTGGTATTCTTCTGGTGCTCGCCTGTTTTCCGTGGGCTTCTCCCGCGAAATTGTTTGGTCAGGGTGGGGTTTTGCCGCAGTTTGCGGGGTTCGCTTTTGTCCTACTTTTGGTGCTCTATATTTGGCAGTCGATCCGATGGGCTGCGACCACGTCGGATGCTGAGCGGGAAGATGCAACAGGTGCGGAGGAGAGTAACGCGGGCCTCGTGCTCGTCAAGTTGATCCTGGCGATTGCGGTTATTGTTATTTCAGCTCAAATTCTCATTCCCAGTGTGAGTATTTTGGCAGAGAGAATTGGCGTGCCAAAGCATATTATTTCGGCTACACTGGTCGCGTTTGGCACGTCGCTCCCAGAACTCGTGACGGCGATTACCGCTGTTAGACGCGGGCATGGCGAGTTGGCTGTTGGCAATATTATCGGCGCAGATATTCTCAATGTTCTCTTTGTCGCCGGTGTCTCGGCCGCGGCAACACCAGGTGGCTTGCAAGCCGATGGTCAGTTTTTCCAATTTTTGTTCCCGGCTATGCTGTTTATTCTCGTTGTTTTTCGGTGTGGCATTTTTGTGTCGGGTGACGCGATGAAGCGCCCTTTTGGGGTTGTGCTGGTGGCGACGTGGCTTTTGGTGACTCTGATCAGTTATGTGCTGTCCATAGATATGCATTAGGCAGGCAATGTATCAGGATAAGGAAAAAGACGGGCTTGTGCTGGTGACGGGAGCCAGTGGGTATGTTGGTGGGCGGCTGGTTCCGGAACTTGAAGAACGAGGGGAGCGCGTGCGGTGTCTGGCTCGCAATCCCCAGTATCTGATGGGTCGGTTTTGTTCCGATACCGAAATTGTCGCGGGGGATGTGCTGGATCGGGATTCGCTGAGCGTTGCTCTGGAGGGGGTAGATACGGCGTACTATCTGGTGCATTCTATGGGGTCCAGAGCCAATTTTGAGACGCAGGACCGCATTGGGGCACAAAATTTTGCTCGCGTCGCGCTGCAGCAAGGGGTTCGGCGCATTATTTATTTGGGGGGGCTGGTTGGGGATCGCCAGCTTTCTTCCCATTTGGAGAGTCGCCGGGAGGTGGGGGCTATTCTAACTTCTGAGGGACCTGCAACGCTGGAGTTTCGGGCTTCTATTATTATTGGTTCGGGTTCGCTGTCTTTTGAGATGGTGCGCAGTCTGGTCAATAAGTTGCCGATTATGATTACGCCGAGCTGGGTCCGCACGCCAACCCAGCCGATTGCGATTGCGGATGTGATCGCTTATTTGATCCGGGGTCTGGATGTGGAGGAGGAAGGGAGTGCGATTTTTGAGATTGGGGGTCCGGAACAGGTGTCTTATGGCGGGTTGATGCGGGAATATGCCCGCCAGATCGGCGTGCGGCGTCTTATGCTTCCGGTTCCTTTTTTGAGTCCTCGCCTTTCCAGTTTGTGGTTGGGGCTGGTGACGCCTCTTTATGCGCGGGTGGGTAAGAAGCTTATCGATAGTTTGCGGAATGAGACGATTGTTCGGGATGATGGTACGCGCGAGCGTTTTCCCGTCCGTCCTCTAAATGTGCATCAGGCGATGGTTCGTGCGCTTGAGGAGGAGGACCGGGAGATGGCTCAGACTCGCTGGAGCGATGCGGTGTCTTCAAGTGGTGAGGAGCCTTTGTGGGGTGGAAGGCGTTTTGGTTCGCGGATTGTTGACCGCCAGCAGGCTTTTGCGAATGTGAAACCCGCCCGAGCTTTTGATCCTGTTCAGCGCATTGGGGGGGATCAGGGCTGGTATTTTGCGACATGGATCTGGTATTTGCGGGGTTTTGTCGATTTGCTGCTGGGTGGGGTGGGTATGCGGCGAGGGCGACGACACCCGGTTGATGTACGGCCGGGGGATCCGCTGGATTTCTGGCGCGTTGAGGCTTTTGAAGAACATCGCCTTTTGCGTTTGCAGGCAGAGATGAAGGTGCCCGGTCGGGCATGGCTCCAGTTTGAGGTCCAGCCCGTGGCGGGGGGTAGTCTGATAACACAGACGGCTATTTTCGATCCTCTGGGGCTCGGTGGTTTGCTTTATTGGTATGGCCTTTATCCCATTCACTGTCTCATTTTCAAGCGTATGCTAAAGGGGATTGTAAGGCAGGCGGAGAGGTCTTTCAATTCAGCAATGGATCGACCTTAGGCGTCTGTCAACCCTATCAACAGTGCCGTCATCGCGGCAGGGTGTTGTAGGGGACGGCCCCCGTGCCGTCCCGTGTGTCATCGCGGCAGGGTGTTAGCCGCGATCCAGAAGGTTTTGGTCGTTAATCTGTGATCTTCAAGAGTCTGCCAGCACCCTTTCCAGGATAGGTTCTCGAGTTGGCGCCCGGGTAAGCATAGCCGTTTATGAAAATACGCCGCGGTTTCTGCGAGCGGTTCGGTTCGCTGCCGTGAATGACATAAGGGTTGAACAGGGCTACGCTGCCAGCTTTCATGATTCCCGTAACAGCGTCGTCGGGATTGAATAGTGCCGGGTATTCTTCTTCGCTGCGACTCAGCAGACCCAGATGCCCCAATTTGCAACTTCCGGGGATGAATTTCAAAGGTCCACTTTCTTCGGTTACATCGTCAATGGCGATGGCTTGCTGGACGAAGCTGCCGCGTCCGTTGACGTCCTTCCACCAGGGTTTTCCATATCCGCGATGTTCGCTGTCCTGATGCCACGGAAATGCCACGTTGTCGCCGGGTATTTTGAAGTGGGCCTGGTTGATTAGCTGGTTCATTTCGTTGCTGCCCAGTAACTGACTCGCCATGCCGAGGAGGCGGTGGTCTTTACCATAAGCGAGCAATACGGGTTCGGCTGCCCCACACCAGGAGATGCGGTGAATGATGACCTGTCCCGATTCCGTTCTTTCTATGGCAAAATCAGAGCCGTTGTGGATCCCGGGTTCCGATAGCGCATAGGCCATTTTTTGCAGACGGTCAAATCCGGCTCGCATTTCTTCGATTTCAGTCGGCGTAAAGACGTCTGGTACGATGACGAACCCTATTTCGAAGAATGCTTCGATCTGTTCTTCACTGAGCATTGGGGATGGAATTGGGTTTTTCATAATACACCTCGAAAAAGCGAAAGGTCCCGAGAGATTCCAGGACCAACTGCCGACCAGGAATAAACCCCAGTCCAGTGTTCGGAAATATAGTCCTTAAAAGCCTATTATGTCAAGAATGCGTTTTTGGGATAGTGCGATAATCAAAACAATTATTTTCTATTATTGACAAGTATAGTGCGATTATCTAAATTGATATTGGATAGACGGTTATTAATGATATTCCCAATATTCAGAGGTGCGTCATGATCATTACTTCCGAAGAGATCGGACAACGATTGCGATTTGCACGCGAAAGCCGACATATTACTCAAGAAGCCGCAGGTACAGTCCTGAGTTTACAGCGGTCTGCGATTAGTCTTATGGAATCCGGCCAGCGGCAGGTTTCTACGCTTGAGCTGACCCGTCTTGCGGATTTGTACGGGCGTTCGGTAGAGTGGTTTGTTAATCCGGATAGTCCGCTCAAACAGGAAGATCCGGTGGTCGCGCTTTTTCGCGCGGAGCCAGGTTTGCAGAGCGAGGTTGTTCAGGAGCAAGCTCGGCGTTGTTTGCGTTTGCTGAGAGAAGGCGCTTCGCTTCGACGGCTGACGGGTCGCGGGACAGATGTCTCTTTGCCCAGTTATGAACTTCCGCCCCCTCGGTCGGTGGGACAGGCGATTGCTCAGGGCCAGCTTGTGGCAGAGCAGGAGCGTCGGCGTCTCGATTTGGGCAATGCGCCCGTTAATGTGCCTGAGACTCTGGCTCGCCAGAATATCTGGACGGCGGCTTTGCCGTTGCCCGATAAAATTTCGGGTCTTTTTTTGAGTAGTCCCGATTTTGGTATGGCGGTTCTGGCTAATCTCAATCAGGCACCGGTGCGTCGGCAGTTTTCATTTGCTCATGAACACGGTCACGCGCTTATGGACCGCGATGAGGCGGCTACTGTTACGAGTGCTCATAATGCTAAGACGAGGACTGAGCAGCGGGCGAATGCTTTTGCAGCAGCCTTCTTGATGCCCGAAGAGGGGGTGCGAGATTTTCTGCACAGTTTGGGTAAAGGAAGAAGTGCTCGGCGCGAGGAAGCGGCAATGGATGCCGTTACGGGAGAGGGTTTTCAAGGTGCGTTGCGCAGTCCAGCGCGTTCGCAGCATATAACCTATGTGGATGTGGCGCTTTTGGCCCGGCACTTTGGGGTGAGCTATGCGGCGGCGATTTGGCGGTTGCGCGGTTTGAATCTTCTGGGTGCCGAGCAAACTGAAACGCTTCTCGATCAGACGGAAGAGGCTAACCGCTATTTGCGTGCTGTGAGAGCTTATGCCGATGTAGAGGATGCCGAAGCGCATTTGGACCACGAGTTGGATTGGCAGGTTCTTTGGCTGGCTCTGGAAGCGTGGTGGCGCGGGGAGATTTCACAGGGCCGACTGCTCGAAGTGGGCCGTCTGTTGAATATTGAGGATGAGACGATTCTGGATCTGGCGAATTGAGGCTTTCTGAATGAGACAGGAAAGCCCAACGCCGATTGATTTAGCACTATACGGAACGACCCCTTGCATGGAAGTATGCCATTCTTTATTTTAGGTATGACGCGAGATACATGCCTTCAGGTTTTATATTTTCGTTTTTCCGCCTTCCGTGCCCGTGGATTTTATGGGATTAAATTGCCATGCTCAAACGTCTTTACATTGACAACTATAAATGTCTGACCAACTTTGAGATTCGTTTCGAGGAATTGACGTTGCTCCTCGGACCAAATGGATGCGGTAAGTCGGCTATATTTGAAGTTGCGGGAAAACTGCGCGATTTTATTCGCGGCGATGCACGTGTCGGCGAATTGTTTCCCTCTACTGATCTCACTCATTGGAGCACAAAGCCCGAGCAACGCTTCGAATTGGAGATCGACATCTCTGGTGGGCGATGTCTTTATCGTCTTGTGATTGAGCACAAACCGGAAATACGATTTGCGCGTGTGATGCGCGAAGAGCTTCTGTTTGATGATAGGCCGCTCTTTGTTTTTGAAGAAGGTAACGTACAACTTTATCGCGACGATCACAGCGAGGGGCCAAGATATTCTTTTGATTGGATGCAATCGGGACTGGCACCAGTGGCCGAACGAACAGACTATACCCGGTTGTGTCTATTCCGGGATCAAGTTCGCCGCTTTGTAACGCTCTCTTTGGAGCCAAAACGTATGAGAAGCGGTTCGGATTTTGACGTCGATATGCTCAGTAGTGGGGGAGAAAATTTTGCGTCGTGGTATCAGGGACGCCTACAAGAAAATCCTCGCCAAATATTTGATGCGATGGATAAGCTAAGCGATGTTCTGCCGAGCTTCGTAGATTTGAGACTTGTTCAGAAAGGCAGTGATTACAGAGAGTTGCAAGCGGAGTTTTTCTCGGCAGATGTAGGATCGAGGTCTATATATCGGTTTGACCAGCTTTCAGATGGTCAGCGTGCTTTGATTGTGCTTTATTTGCTACTCTTTGCCGATGATGCTGAACGCACTTTGTTTTTTGATGAACCGGATAATTATGTCACTCTTCCGGAACTGCAACCTTGGTTTGCCGAGTTGGAGGATGGCTGTGGCGACAATCTGCCGCAGAGCATATTGATTTCGCACCATCCCGAAGCAATTGATTTTCTCAGCGATAAGGCGGTTTGGCTGGGGCGTGATCCGGAGAGCCATACGCGTATCCTGGACGTCAAAAACGATACGATGTTAAAAATTTCTGAACTCTACGCTCAGGGACTCGCGCCGTGAATCGTCCCCCAATTACCGTCCTTTGCGAAGATAAACAGCACGAAGCTTTTATCCGAAGATTTCTCAAAAAACGCAATCGGAGGATATATACTGTGTCGAGGCCGAGGCCCGGCGCAGGTGCTGGCGAGCAATTTGTTCGAGATAATTATCCAGTATATCTGGACGCCATTCGCAGACGCAATGGTATTCTCGTGGTGATGATTGATGGTGATAATGACAGCATCAAGGAGCGGATGAAACAATTGGATGATGCTTGTAATGAAAAAGGTCTTCCGTTGCGTAAAGACAGCGATAAAGTCGCCATCTTTGTTCCCAGGCGCAATATCGAAACCTGGCTTGCCTATCTGGATGGTAAGCAGGTGAACGAGACGGACGAATATCCCAAGCTTAGACGAGAGCGGGAATGTCGAAGACATGTTGATGTGCTTGAGCAGATGTGTACAGAGGGGAATTTGCGAACCCCCGCGCCAGAATCGCTGGAAGCCGCCTGTCGTGAATATAACAAAATTTTTTAATTCTAAAGAAGCCAAAGGAGGAGATGGAGACGCAGCATGAGGGATCCTATTATCGAAGAAATTAGAATGATAAGAGACACCCACGCGATCTGCGAAGATCTTCGCAAAAAAGAGAAAACATGTGGTCATACCATTGTGTCACTGCCTCCCAAACGTATCCTTGAGAAACCGGTTGCGTAAAGTTCCATAATCAACTTGAATTGCTTCTGGTTAACCATTAAAGGATGTTCGATTTCTCCGAACATCCTTAATTCTTTGTTCGAAAAATCCGCGATGAATCTCGTTTCTAAAATCAAAGAAAATCCTCTTTTGATCTTTCAGGTTGTTCTTGTCGCACTGTTAATTGTTTTGGCGATAGTTTTTATGGTTGTCCTGTACTCTGAAAATCTCGAGTGTATTTTCAAACGTTTTGGTTTATCTGTAGGTGAAAATCGAAAATACGAGGTCCTGAAATTTTTGGGAATCGGTTTGGGCGGCATACTGGTCGCCCTGCAAGCTCTGGCTTCTCATAGACGCGCCAAGGCGATGGAAGATACCGCTTCACATACCGAGCAAGGACTACGGCAGGAACGTCTAAAAAACGCTATTGAACACCTGGGGAATGAAAAAGAATCCGTGCGTTGGGGCGGAGCCTACGAACTCTTTCATCTGGCTAAAGACTCCAAAGAGTTGTCCCAGACGGTATTGGACATGCTCTGCCTCCATATCCGCCAGACGACTAGCGAAAATGAGTATCGGAAAGCGCATGAGTCCAAACCCTCAGAAGAAATACAAAGCCTGTTGAGATTGCTGTTCGTGCAGGAACACGAGGTTTTCAAAGGTTGCGACATCAACTTGCAAGGAAGTTGGCTGAATGGTGCAGATCTATGGGGAGCGCGTTTAGAAAAGGCCATCCTGACAAGGGTGCATTTGCAAGGGGTTACGCTTACGGAAGCGCATTTACAAGGGGCCGTTCTGACTGGGGCGTATTTGCAAAAGGCTGATCTTCGTGAGGCACGCCTACAAGGAGTTCATCTTGACAAGGCGTATCTACAAGAGGCTAATCTTAGCAAGGCATGTCTGCAAGGGGCTACGCTTATCGAAGCACGCTTGCAAGAAGTTATTCTTAAATGGGCGTACTCGCAGGGAGCTATTTTTTATAGGGCGTATTTGCAAAAGGCTGATCTTTCTGGGGCGCGATTACAAGGGGCTATACTTTATTTTGCTAATTTGCAATGCGCTAATATGAAAGACACAGGGCTGCAGGGAGCTATTCTTTGCGGGGCGCACCTGCAAGAAGCTATTCTGTGGATGACGCACCTACAAGGGGTTGTTGGCGCGCAGTACTTGCCAGAGGATTTTCGTGGCGAGTTACAGCTATGGGGAGCCGAAGCTTGGAGGAATTTCCTCAAGCCATCCAGATTTGCAAAGCGCCTGACGGAGTCAATAGACAGAGAAAGTGATATATCAGGTATGCTTTTTGAGGGCGGATTAAGTAGGGAGAATGTGGACTCCTTTGTAGAAGGCTTGTCTGATGAAAAAGCAAATGAGTTGCGAGAGAAACTGGAACCGCACATTGACCGGCTCCCAAACAATCAATTGCCGACAGACAGCGGTGCTGATACCAGAACTTATTCCAAAAAAGACGTCGAAACATGGATTAATGAATACAAAGAAGCTATGTCAGAAGTACCGGAGGAGGATAGCTAATGCCGATTCTGTAGTCGTGTTTCATTCAAGTATGTTGACATAAGTTTGTTATTGCCCTACTCTCTGTCCAAAAAGGAGAACTACAATGGAGCTTTACGAACTCGTCCTTGAGATGAAGCAGCTTGAACGGCGGCTCACGCTTTACGAAGAAAAATACGGGATTCTCAATCAGGATTTTTACGATTTTTTAATGGCGGGAAAATTACCGCATTACGACGATTTTGACGAGACCCGAACGGATTTCAGTCGGTGGAAAGGCATTTACGAAACCTGGCAACGCCGCAAGACAGCTTATAGTGAACAACTCCACCAAAGCGACCCAACAGACGTATTGCGTGTACAACCCGCTTATTGATATGGCTGAAAATTCCCTCAAATCTCTTGTCCTTTGTGGCTGAGACTTCGGATCGCTTATGTTGTTCGGCAACTATACCGCGTTTTGACCATCTATGCCCTTGACCGGAACGGCTAAAGGAGCAGCAACCTTTACGAACGGATTTAATCATTATGACACCCAATATCGCTAAAAAACAGGAAGATATAATCCTCCCACTTGATGCTTTCATTCGTTCAGTTGGTGTGAACCGGGATACGCAGCACGCACTTTTCCTTGGCGCAGGTGCTTCTGTTAGTTCTGGTATTCCCTCTGCCGAAAAATGTATATGGGAGTGGAAGAGAAGCATTTTTGCAACCAATAATCCAGGCCTTGAAGAGCAATTTTCTGAACTATCCCTTCCCAGTGTCCAGAGTCGTATTCAAGAATGGCTGGACCAGCAGGGCAGATTTCCATCGGCTGGCAGTACCGACGAATATGAATTTTATATCGAACATTGCTATCCGATTATGGAGAACCGCCGAGCGTATTTTCAAGATAGAATACGTTCTGCTAAGCCGCATGTGGGCTATCGTTTGCTGTCACATTTGGCTCAAGGTGACATAATGCGGTCCGTCTGGACAACCAATTTCGACGGATTTGCTACAAGAACTGCTGCTGATTTCAATCTTACGACAATCGAAGTTGGTATCGATTGTCAAGATCGTTTGCATCGGATTCCATCTAAAGGGGAACTGGTCTGCGTTTCTTTGCACGGAGATTATCGCTATGATTCTCTGAAGAACACACAGGAAGAGTTGCAAACACAAGAGACAGAGCTCCGAGAGGCTCTTATTAGAGAACTCCGCAATACTCCTATGATAGTGATTGGATACAGCGGACGCGATCAGTCAGTTATGGAAGTGTTTAAAACTGCCTACACTGGACAAGGGTTGGGTACTCTTTACTGGTGTGGGTATGGAGATGGCGAGATACCAGAACACATCGCCGATTTAGTTCGGCATGCAAGAGCAAATAAGCGACAAGCTTTTTATGTGCCCGCACAAGGTTTTGACGATTTGATGACACGTTTGGCTTTGCATTGTCTTGACAGCGAGGCACGCCAGGCGGCTCAGAATGACCTCTCCCAAATGGCTTCCCGAGATTTACTCGATAGGAAACCATTTCGGATCGCTGCACAGCAAATAAGCACTCTCATTAAAAGCAATGCATTTGAGATTGACTGCCCGACGGAAGTGTTTCAATTTGATATGAAAGTGTGGCCGAAAGAGAGGGTTTGGTCTTGGCTACGGGAACAAACATGCAATCATCACGTCGTTGCCGTTCCTCTGAGAGGCAAGGTACTTGCCATCGGCCTGATTGATGACATGCGGGAAATATTTGACGACAACATCAAAGGCGATATCCAACGAACGCCAGTGGAGCCGGAGGAATTTCGATATGAGGATGGTGCAATAGTTTCGTTGACGCGTGAAGCATTGGTTAGTGCCATAGCCGATGCGGCTGGCATCAAAACGGATGGTCGTAGAGAATTGTGGCTTTCACGGTCCGTTAAAACGATCCAGCAAGGTGGAATAAAATGTATTGCCTATCAGTCTATGCTCCTGTTTATACGTCGGATAGGAAATAGGCAATATCTGGTTTTGAAACCGTCTATCAAAGTACTGGATACGAATGGAGAACAAGTACCGCATCAAATCGCTAACTCGATTAAGCTTGATATCCTTGGCTGGCAACACAATGGGCCCTTTAATCAGGCTATCAACGAATGGCGTAACAAGTTATTTCCCAATAGAGGACAAAATCTTTTTGAATACCCCACAAACTACGGTTCAACCTTCAAATTCAAGGTTTATCGTTCTCCAATTTTCGCTAAAATTAGCCGTGCGGGTGGCTCTTCTTTAACAATTTCCCAGAGTATGCGGCCTCTCCTCAAACATCAAGGTGTAGAACTTCCCGAACCTCCACTTGTGTTTTCCAATCGTAGTGCTTCCGGACAAATAAAAGACATACATCCAATAAAAGGTGTGGTTAATAACAGACCTTATGATTTTGCTCTGACGCAAAGGGGGCTTGCTCCTTCGGTACGGCTTGGCGTTATATGCCCACATATAGAAACGAGCAAGCTCCATGCATACCTTGCTCAAGCACACGGGCGTCACAGACCGGCGCAAAATGAACAGGATTATCTGATTGAATATCCAAGTTTTCAACAAGCATATGGACTGCCTTTGGACATACCAACCCCTGGTACTGCGGGATGGGTCACTTGTCCTGAGCCACGAGAAACACACCCTCGACGAGGAGCGGTTGAGGTCGCAAGGCTAATCAACGACAGCATTCAAACCCTTCAATCGTCGTATGCACCCCAAGTAGTCTTGATCTTTTTTCCAGACCGCTGGAGTCAATTACGTGGATACAGCGATGAGGATGAACGTTTCGATGTACATGATTTTGTTAAGGCTTTTTGCGTCCAGCGCGGGGTAGCCACCCAATTTCTCAATCAGGATACTTTGTCTGGCAGGCAACAGTGCCGTGTCTGGTGGTGGCTTTCCCTTGCCTTGTATGTCAAAAGCATGCGGACTCCTTGGGTGCTCGACAATCTGAGTGATGACACAGCCTTCGTCGGGCTTGGCTTTAGCATTGACAGAACTGCCTCACCGCATCAGCATGTGATTTTGGGATGCAGCCACATTTACAGTGCGCGTGGCGAAGGTTTGCAATATCGCCTCAGCAAAGTCGAAAATCCGATTATGCGCGGACGTAATCCGTTCATGTCTAAAGACGATGCAAGGCGTGTAGGTGAGACCATCCGAGAGCTTTTTTATGAGGCGCATTCAAAGCTCCCCAATCGCGTGGTGCTACATAAGCGGACCCCCTTTAGAAGGGAAGAACGCGAAGGTCTTTTGGACGGTTTGGGTAATGTTGGACAGATCGACATGTTAGAAATCCAGATTGACAATGCTCTAAGGTACGTGGCCTCCCAAACGGATCGCTACGGAAAGATTGACGAGGACAATTATCCTGTGCGGCGTGGAACGGCTGTACAATTGGACGATTATACGGCCTTGCTTTGGGTTCACGGAGCGACAACAGCCGTTAATCCGAGATTAAAGTATTTTCAGGGCAAACGGCGCATTCCTGCTCCTCTGACCATTCGTCGGCATGTGGGACAAACTGACCTTAAGCAAATCTGCGAAGAAATTCTCGGTTTGTCGAAGATGAATTGGAATACTTTTGATCTTTATACAAAAGCTCCTGCGACTCTTCACTCTTCTAACGAGATTGCCCGTATTGGCTCACTATTGCAGCGCTTTGGAGCCACATCATATGACTACCGTCTCTTCATTTAGTAGAACTAAAACAGGTAATCCCACCTCTATCGCAAAAACAATAACCCCAAACCCACATAATACCCCATGCCCATCCTGCACTGGCTAACACGAGATGAAGATATACGCGCCGCCACTCGCGTGCCGTGTCGCTTGCTGGAGGAAGACGCCGAATTTTCCACTGGTGATGCGGATGCCGGCAATATGCTCATTCAGGGCGATAATCTTGACGGGCTCAAGGCATTGCTGCCGTTCTATGCCGGTCAGGTGAAGTGCATTTACATTGATCCGCCGTATAACACGCGCTCGGCTTTTGAGCACTACGACGATAACCTCGAACACAGCAAGTGGCTGGCGATGATGTGGCCGCGCCTTGAACTCTTACGCGAACTGCTATCGGAGGATGGGTCAATTTGGGTGTCGATTGATGACAATGAAGCGCACTATCTGAAAGTCATTATGGATGAGGTGTTCGGGCGAAAGAATTTCGTGGCTAATGTATTTTGGCAAAAGACTCATACACGAGAAAATCGAACGGATGTATCGGCCGTACATGATCATATAATTCTCTTCGCACGGAACCGGGAAGTCTGGAAGGAAATACGGAATGTTCTTCCAGCATCAAAGAGTCAGCTTGAGAGATTTACAAATCCAGATAACGATCCAAGAGGTCCTTGGGCTTCCCTTCCTGCTCACGCAAAAGCTGAAAAAGGGCGCAGGAAGGAGCAGTTTTTCCCTGTGACAACCCCATCGGGACGTATAGTTAATCCCCCTCCAGGGCGCTGTTGGTTGTATATAGAAGATCGCTTTGTAGAAATGATCAATGACAACCGCATATGGTTTGGAGCCAAAGGCAATAATGTGCCTCGAGTAAAGAAATTCTTATCAGAAGTTCAACAGGGACTCGTTCCATCAACGCTTTGGGTTTACCAAGAAGTTGGCACCAATGGAGAGGCAAAAAACGAAATCATTAAGCTGTTTCCCGGAGAAACACCTTTTTCAACTGCCAAACCCGAACGCCTCATTCAACGCATCCTTCACATCGCTACCAACCCCGGCGATCTTGTTCTTGATTCCTTCCTCGGTTCTGGCACTACAGCGGCGGTGGCTCATAAGATGGGGCGGCGGTATATTGGCATTGAGATGGGTGAGCACGCGGTCAGTCACTGTGTCCCGCGTCTGAGGAAGGTGATTGAGGGTGAGCAGGGTGGTATTTCAAAGCGTGTCAATTGGCAGGGCGGTGGTGGGTTTCGCTTCTATCGTCTCGGACCGCCTGTGTTCGATGAGGATGGGCAGATTCGGTCAGATATTGGATTTTCCGTGTTGGCCGCGCATGTCTATTTTAGCGAGACTGGGCATCCGTGGAAGGGGAAGGGCGATTCGCCGTTTCTCGGTTTGCACGATGGGCGTGCCTATGCGTTGTTGTATAACGGTATTCTTGGAGATAAGCGACCGGGTGGTGGCAATGTTTTGACCCGGGCGACATTGGCGCATATTCGCGAGGAAATCGCCAAAGTACATCCAGACGCAGATGGTCCGTTGACGGTTTATGGCGAGCAGTCGCGTTTGATGCCGCAGACACTTGAGCGCGAGGGCATTATTTTTAAGCAGACGCCTTATGATGTGAAGGCTCGGATGTAAGAGGTGATCATCGTGCGAGTAAAAAGCAAACAGTATTGAAAAAAGGAGAAACATTATGACTCGAGCCAACGATCTGGACCGCTTCTGTAATATCAGCTTGAAAGACTGGGTGCTGGGTACTATCAAGAAAGTGGAAAGGGGAGCTAAATGGAACTGTGCGTGGCTAAAAACATATTTTGAGCTCGGAGGCAAAAGCGAATTAAGCGGAAGCAAACCCTGTCCTAAGAAAGGCGCAGAGACCCTGTATTTATTGGGAAGAATTAAAGGCTTTGGACGCTTTCAGAATCCAGGGTTAAGAGATATAAGGGAGGACTACTCAAAGAATGGGGCCTATGCGATTCTGGCATTGGAATACATCCAGCAAGATTCCAATATTTCTCAGTCCGCGCTATGGCCCAAGATACAAGAACGTATTCGGAGTGAACTGAATGAGGATCCCGCAGGAAGCAATCAAGGCGGTCCCACAGTTGCATATAAGCTGTGGCATCTCGAACTAATCGTTCCCGACCCAAGCCTATAGACGATTTCAATGATTATTCGTGGTATAAACGCTTGAGTTTCACCTGTGCTTTTTCAGATGTAATTTGTGACAAATCAAAGAATATCCGAACCATTATCGAGCAGACGTGTTATGAACTTAAAGCAATACCAGACCGATACGCTGTCTATTCTGCGTCGCTTCTTTGAGGAGGCGCGGATGGCTGGGCCAAAGAATGCGTACGAGGCGATCACGCAAGAGCCAGAGCAGGCAATGCGGCTTGGGGGCTATGCTGGTGCTTATGTGCCGTTAAAAGAATTGTTTGATGTGCCCTATGTTTGTTTGCGCCTGCCCACGGGTGGGGGTAAGACGATTCTCGCTGCACATGCCGTATCTGTCGCCCGTAATGCATGGATTGAGAAGGATTATCCTGTGGTGCTCTGGCTGGTGCCGACGAATACCATTCGCCAGCAAACGGTTGAGGCATTGAAGACTGCTCGCCATGCGTATCGACAGGTGTTGGACGAGGCTTTTGATGGTCGGGTGCGGGTGTTCGATATTGCGGATTTCACGCATATCCGACCGCACGATATCCGCGATCATTGCTGCATTGTGGTCGGTACGATTCAAACGCTGAGGGTGAGGAGTACTGAGGGACGCAAGGTTTATGCACACAATGAGGAGATGGAGCCGCATTTCTCCAATGTCCTGGACAATGCCCCAGGGCTGGAGAAACTGGAACAGGGTGGCGTCAAGTTTTCTTTTGCCAACTTGCTCCATATCCACCGCCCACTGATGATTGTGGATGAGGCGCACAACGCGGTTACAGGCTTGACCCGGGAGATGCAGGCGCGGGTGAAGCCGTGCGCGATTGTCGAGTTCACGGCTACGCCGCGGCGCAGGTCAAATATTTTGCACAGTGTTACGGCGCAGGAGTTGAAGCGCGAAGAGATGATCAAGTTGCCTATTATGCTTTCCGAGCACGATACATGGCAAAATGCGGTGAACGGTGCTATTGCCGCTTGTGCTTCTCTTGCAGAGACTGCGAGCGACGATGCCGACTATATCCGTCCCATTGTGTTGTTTCAGGCGCAGCCACGAAATCAGGAGGTGACGGTCGCAGCACTGAAAGATCATTTGATGGAAGTGGAACAGATTCCGGAAGACAAGATCGCCATTGCCACTGGTAACCAGCGCGAACTCGATGGTATTGATCTGTTTGACCGCTCTTGTCCTATCGAATACATCATTACGGTTGAGGCGCTGAAAGAGGGGTGGGACTGCTCATTTGCTTATGTTTTCTGCTCTGTGTCGCGCATTCAAAGTGCGAAAGATGTGGAGCAACTTCTCGGTCGCGTGCTTCGGATGCCTTATGCCAAACGGCGTGGGGTTGCCGATCTAAACAAAGCGTATGCATTCCTATCTGAACCATCCTTTGGAGAGGCTGCGCGAGGGCTTACTGATAAATTGGTGGGTATGGGCTTTGAGGAAGATGAGGCCCTCGATAATATTGAGCCAGTTCAGCGTGCGTTCGACGATCAGGGTGATTTGTTTGGCCCGCGCCAGAAGTCAGAGCCGGTATTAAGATACAAGATCCCGGCGACGCCAGAAGTTTTGTCCAAGCTTGAAGGGGTAGGGCAAGATGGACTGCTGGTGCGCGAAACAACTGAAGGAGAGGTTGAGATCGCGGTTACGGGCTGGATCAGTCAGGACGATGAGAAGACGATTTGTGAAACTTTGCCCGAACCGCAGAGAAAAGATTTTGCCGATGCTGTTGCGAAATATCGCAACGAGGTCAAGGATCAAGTATCGCCTGCTGAACAAGGGGAGAAATTCGAGATTCCGCGTCTGATGTCGGTTATCCAGGGCACGCTGGAATTTGCCGATACGGACATTTTTATGGAATACCACGATTGGTCGCTGCTCAATTATTCCCCGAAGATGGACGAAGATGAGTTCACGATCCGAGAGACGGCCCGCAGTTTTGAGATTGACATTGAAGGCAAGCGCGTCACCTATCAGTTTGCCAGTGAAGATGAGCAATTGATTCTGGATATTGCCGCGGAAGGGTGGACGCCAGAGGCACTTGTCCTGTGGCTCGACCGGCAGGTGCGACAGGTAGATATTCACCAGAGCGAACTGCTCAAATGGCTACGCGAACTGGTCGATCATTTGCTCAAGGCACGCGGCATGTCCATCTCTGCGCTGATGCGTTGCAAATTTCTGCTTGCCAACAAAATTGAGAATAAGATCAATGACATTCGTCGAGAGGAACGGGAAAGTGTATATCAGCGATATCTCTTTGCGCCCGGGTCTAAAGCCTCTGTTTCATTCGATGCTGCCTTCACTTTCAAGGATGGGATGTACCAGGATCAACGATACTATCGCGGGCGCTGGAAGCCGCGCAAGCATTTTTTAGGTCCGGATCGCGTGCCCGCTTTTGATAGTGCCGAAGATGGTGAGGAAGCGCAGTGTGCTCAGATCATCGACAGTCTGGCAGGAGTGAAGTACTGGATTCGCAATGTAGCGCGTCATTCGGAGTCGTTTTTTCTGCCGACTGCGACGGATAAATTCTACCCGGACTTTGTCGCACAGTTGGAGGATGAACGTCTTTTTATCGTCGAATACAAGGGTGCACATATTGCTGAAGGAGCCGATACCGCCGAGAAGCGGACTATTGGTGCCCTTTGGGAGCGGACGAGTGATGGTAAAGGGCTGTTTATCATCGCTGAGATGAACGTCGATGGGAAGGATGTACGACAGCAGTTGATAGAAAAAATTGGTAATGTTTAACTCAAGTTGTGTGGTATAAAGCAGAAAGACTATAAGCCAAAATACACCTGTGACCATATATCGTTTTTTTTCACCGTATATGGTGAAAAAGATCCTAAAATGCAGGTTGGCTTTTTTAGAATAAAAAAACTATATCTTTATTAGAAATAATCTTTTATGAATAAAATTAGTTATAGAAATCCAAATTGGCATAGTTATTGCATACTAAAGGGTAGTGTTAATGATATACCAGCTATCCATCAACACAATCGTTTCTTGAGAGGGTGATTGCTTGCTTCCCATATTAAAAGAATGTCATGGAAATTTTGTAATCGTTTACGTCACAACTTGAGTTAGTTTATATTGAACCAACTGCAGGAAGACGTGTATGAAATGATGGCGATACCAGATCGGTATCGTGTCTATTTTGAGATGTTTAGAGGAGATGGCAATATGGCGAGTACTATTCAACTGGCTTCCGAAGCTGAGAAACGAATTGATTCCCTCGTGGCGCGAACAGGGCGCAGCAAGGATTTCTTTCTTAGAGAGATTATCAAACGCGGTCTTGAGGATGTGGAGGATTACTATCTTGCCGCAGACTTACTGGAGGGCGTTCGAGAGGACACAAAGGCGGTGTACTCAAAATAAGCCATCATAAAAGAACCATCCCCAAAACCATCAGTTAAAGCCATCACGCACAGCGCGCGAGTCCGTCTCGCAGTGGACATCTTGATGGCATTCCAACTGTGCAGGCCACCTTCTGACGTACAATCTCCACAAACGTTTTGCGCTGTGCAAGCCCCCCGCAGGGGCGCCCTTTTTTTCCTTTATTTTTTTGGGCGCGCAAAAAAATAAAGTCGCCGAAGGCATGAAAAAAACTTTATACGTAGTTTTATCACAACAAATGAATTATGCACACCCCTCATTCAGGTGAACGGAGAAGAATTTGAAGACAATGCTCATTACAGGCGGTGCCGGGTTTATCGGCAGCCATTTTGTGCGATATGTTCTCAATGCGTATCGCGATTATCGCGTTATCAATTTGGACAAGCTGACGTACGCGGGCAATCTGGACAATCTGCTGGATGTTGCGGACAGTTCCCGGTACGAATTTGTGCGGGGTGATATTTGCGATGCCGGATTGGTCAATGATTTGATGCAGCGGGTTGATCTGGTAGTGAATTTTGCTGCGGAGAGCCATGTGGATCGGAGCATTATGGGTGCCGAGGAGTTTATGAAGTCCAATGCGCTGGGTGTGTACACGCTGCTGGCCGCGGCGCGAGATTGCGGTGTTGAGCGATTTTTGCAGGTGAGTACTGATGAGGTGTATGGGTCTTTGGAGGCGGACGAAGATCCGTGGACGGAAGATGCACCGATTGCACCGCGCAATCCCTATGCGGTGGCAAAGGCGTCTGGAGACCTTATGGCGCAGGCGTTTGCCATTACATACAATTTGCCCGTGGTGATTACGCGCGCGTCCAATAATATTGGCGGGTTTCAATATCCCGAGAAGCGCGTGCCCATTTACATTACCAATGCGATGGACGATATTGCATTGCCGGTGTATGGCGCGGGGACGGCGATTCGCGATCATCTGTATGTGACGGATCACTGCGAGGCGATTGATCTGGTGCTGCACAAGGGCGCGCAGGGCGAGGCGTATAATGTGGGGGGTGAGAATGAGGCGGATGGCCTTTCTGTTGCGGAAAAGATTCTGGAGTATTTGGAGAAGCCCAGAGATTTGATGGAGCATGTGGCTGACCGGCCCGGGCACGATATGCGGTATTCTTTGAATGCGTCAAAAATTATGGCGCTGGGATGGAAGCCAAAGTACAATTTTGAAGAGTCATTGCGCCTGACGGTTGAGTGGTATTTGGGCAATGAAGACTGGTGGCGAAAAATTCGAGATAGCGAGAATTATCGAGAGTATTACAGGCGGCAGTACGATGAGCGGAAATAGGTGGTGGGAAATCTATAGGAGAAAGCGTTCCAGTAAGTGATGGGGCGCTTTTTTTTATGGGGTTAAAATTTCTTTGAGGAACCGACCCGTGTGAGAAGATGAAGTTTGGGCGATGGTTTCTGGCGTGCCGGTGGCGACAATGTTGCCGCCGTTTTCACCTGCGTCGGGCCCGAGGTCGATGATCCAGTCTGCGCGTTTGACGACGTCGAGGTTGTGCTCTATGACGAGAACGGTGTTGCCTCGGTCAACGAGGCGGTCAAGGACTTCGATGAGGACGCGAATGTCGTCAAAGTGCAAGCCCGTGGTGGGTTCGTCGAGGAGGTAAAGCGTTTTGCCCGTGGCGGTTCGCGCCAGTTCGGTTGCGAGTTTGACGCGCTGTGCCTCACCGCCGGAAAGCGATGTGGCGGGCTGGCCGAGGCGCAAATAACCCAGGCCCACGTCGGCGAGTGATTTGAGTTGTCGCTGTGCCGCCGGGATGTTGCGGAAGAAGGTGCGGGCACGATTTACTGTGAGGTTTAAGACGTCGGCTATTGAACTGCCTTTGTACCGGATTTCGAGGGTTTCTCTGTTGTATCGGCTGCCACCGCATACGTCGCAGGTGACGAATACGTCGGGGAGGAAGTGCATTTCGATGCGGCGCACGCCATCGCCCAGGCAGGCTTCGCAGCGCCCGCCTTTGATGTTGAAGCTGAAGCGCCCGGCGCCGTAACCGCGCACTCTGGATTCGGGCAATTGGGCGTAGAGTTCGCGTATTCCTGTGAAGAGGCCCGTGTATGTGGCGGCATTTGATCGGGGGGTGCGCCCGATTGGGGATTGGTCTATGCGAATGACTTTGTCGATTTGTTCAATGCCTTCGATAGATTTGTAGGGCAATGGTTCTGTGCCGGCGCGGTGGAGTTGGTGGGCGAGCGCGGGATACAGGGTGTGGTTGATGAGTGAGCTTTTGCCCGACCCGGATACGCCGGTGACGCATACAAAGACGCCCAGTGGAATATCGATATTGACATTTTGCAAGTTGTGTCCGCTGGCGCCCTTGATTGAGAGATGCCCGCGAGGCTGTCGGATGTCGGGGGGGAGGGGAATGGTTTTTCGACCGGAGAGATAACTGCCGGTGAGAGAATTTTCGTCTGCGATTACGGTTTCTGGCGGTCCCTGTGAGATAATTTTGCCGCCACTTTCGCCCGCGCCCGGGCCTAAGTCGATGAGGTGATCGGCCATTTGCATGGCTTCGCGGTCGTGTTCGACCACGATGACCGAGTTGCCCAGATCGCGCAGGTTGCAGAAGGTGTCGATGAGTTTGCGATTGTCGCGGGGGTGCAGGCCAATGCTGGGTTCGTCGAGTACGTAGAGAACGCCGACGAGGCGGGTTCCGATTTGTGTGGCGAGGCGAATGCGCTGAAATTCGCCTCCCGAAAGCGTTGCGGCTCTGCGGTTGAGCGCGAGATACCCCACGCCGACATCCGTGAGAAATGCGAGGCGGTTTTCAATTTCGCGTGTGAGGGGGGCAGCGATCTCGGCCGCGTTGTTTTTGAGGTCGAGCGTTTGGAAGAATTGCCTGATTTTTTTAATGGGCCTGCTGGCGATGTCGGCAATTGTACAATTGGCAATTGTGACGGCAAGGGCTTCTGGGCGCAGGCACGCGCCCTGGCAGTCGGAGCAGGTTTGCCCGCGCATAAAACGCTCGATTTTTTCCCGCGCTTCGTCGGATGTAGCCGTTTTGTATTGGTGCTGGAGGTCGGGTATGACGCCGGCTTTTCCTCTGAGGATTGCTCTTTGAACGGTTTTGGAAAGTTTAGAAAAGGGCGCTGAGGGATCGAATGAGAGGTTGCGCGATAGGCGTTGAAGTTGGTCTGCCTGGCGTTTGCCCTTGGGAATGCCCCAGGGGGCAATCGCGCCTTCGAGGATGGATTTTGACGGATCGGGTACGACGAGGTCGGGATCGACTTCAAAAACAGTGCCCATACCGCTGCAAGTGGGGCAAGCGCCATGCGGGCTGTTGAATGTGAAGAGACGGGGTTCTATTTCTTCGATTTCAAAGTGGCCTTCTGTGCAGGCAAAGCGCGTGGAAAATGTCCATTCCTCCTGGTCGATAATGTCGAGTGTGGCTGTGCCGTTGGCAAGGTCGAGGGCTGTTTCGAGTGAGTCTGCGAGGCGCGCGGCCATGTTTTCGCGCACAATGAGGCGGTCGATGACGGCTTCGATGTTGTGCGCTGTATTTTTATTGAGGTTGATGTCGCTATCGAGTGATAGAACTTCGCCATTGACGCGCACCCTGAGATAGCCTTCCTTGCGCAACTGGCTGAAAATACTCAGGTGGGAGCCTCTGGTATTTCGGATCAGGGGCGCGAGGATCTGAAGGCGTTGTCCTTCGGGCAGTGCGAGTACGCGATCGACAATTTGCGCGACGCTCTGGCGCACAATGGGCTGGCTGCATATCGGACAATGGGGTGTGCCTATTCTGGCGAATAAGAGACGCAAGTAGTCATAGACTTCGGTTATGGTGCCGACTGTTGATCGCGGTGTGCGAGGGATGCCGCGTTGTTGGATTGCCACAGCAGGCGAGAGACCTTCTATGCTGTCGGCATCGGGTTTGTCCATGAGATCGAGAAATTGCCGCGCATAAGCGGATAGCGATTCCACATAACGGCGTTGTCCTTCGGCGTAGATCGTGTCGAAGGCCAGGGACGATTTGCCCGACCCTGAGGGTCCGGTGATGACGACGAGGCAGTTGCGCGGGATGTCCAGATCGATATTTTTGAGGTTGTGCTGACGCGCACCTCTGATGGTGATTGTATCGCTCATAGGTGTGATGATAAAAAATTCAGGCACTTAAAATTAAGTGCCTGAAAAATAAAGTGCGGCAGAGAGGACTCGAACCCCCAACCCTCTGGTCCGAAGCCAGATGCTCTGTCCAATTGAGCTACTGCCGCTGTGCAAATAATATACGGATTGTGGTCGTGTTTTGCAAGTGGATGAATTAGCTTGACAGTGAGAGGTGTAATTAAGATGTTGTCTTGAAATTCCATTTGTCTTCTCACGGAGGTGTAATTTGAGTACGCGTTCAAAAGCGCTATTTGACGCAGCAAAACAGGTGATTCCCGGCGGTGTGAACAGTCCCGCAAGAGCATTTGGTCCCGTAGGTGGTGATCCGCTCTTTATTGTGAAAGGTGAGGGGGCGCGAATTGTCGATGCCGATGGGGCATCTTATATCGATTTTGTGGGGTCCTGGGGACCGCTTATTTTGGGCCATGCACATCCGGAAATTGTCGCGGCTGTCAATGCAGCGGCTGTTGGGGGTACGAGTTTTGGCGCGCCAACTGAAATCGAAGTGAAGATGGCCCAATTGGTCACTGAAATGGTGCCGAGCGTGGAAATGGTGCGGATGGTAAATTCGGGTACCGAAGCCACGATGTCGGCTATTCGGCTGGCTCGCGGACACACGGGGCGAAACAAAATTGTCAAATTTGAGGGATGCTGGCACGGGCATGCCGATAGTTTTCTGATTCAGGCGGGGTCTTCAGCACTCACGATGGGCGCGCCGAGCAGTCCGGGAGTTACACCTGGAACTGCAGCGGATTCGATTACTGTGCCTTTTAATGATCTGGAAGCTGTTGAAAAAGCCGTTGTGGAAAATAGGGATGAAATCGCTGCTGTTATTGTTGAGCCTGTGGCGGGCAATATGGGGGTGATTCCGCCAGTGTCGGGTTTTTTGCAAGGCTTGCGAGATATAACGGCAGAAATGGATATTGTGTTGATTTTTGATGAGGTCATCACCGGGTTTCGCGTTAGTTGTGGTGGTGCGCAGGAGCTTTATGGGGTGACGCCCGACTTGACGACTTTGGGAAAGATTATTGGCGGTGGGCTGCCCGTTGGTGCTTTTGGCGGCAGGCGAGAAATTATGTCAGATATTTCGCCTCTGGGAAAAATGGTGTCGCAGGCCGGCACATTGTCGGGCAATCCCCTGGCGATGACAGCGGGATACGAGACACTCCGACGATTGCAGGAACCGGGTGTTTACGACGCATTGGAGGCAAAAGCGCAGGCTCTGGAGACGGGTATTCTGGAAAACTTAAAAGCTCTGGGATTGAAATATCAAACCAATCGGATGGGTTCGATTATGACCTTGTTTTTTACGGAAGTACCTGTGACGTCATTTGATGCTGCCAATGCGTGTGATCAGGATTTGTTCGCCCGGTATTTTCGAGAGATGCTCAATCGCGGTGTTTATCTGGCTCCGTCGCAGTTTGAGGCTGCGTTTGTCTCTCTGGCTCATTCTGATGCGGATATTGACAAGACTATAAAGGCAAATTACGAAGCTCTAAAAGCATGTATAAATTAAAAAAAATACTGCCGGTACTTTTGCTTTTCTTATGTGGCTGTAGCTCTCCACACGGCGATTATCTTCGGCAATTGCGATCGGGTTCAGTTGATCAGCGCGTTGATGCGGCTGCTTTTTTGGGTGCACAGCGTGTTTTTGAAGCTGTTCCCCATTTGCGCGCTGCTTTGCGCGACACTGTCACATCTGTGCGCACAAAGGCCGCCTGGGCATTGGGTATGTTGCGGGCGAAGGAGGCATTGCGCGATCTGATCCGAATGCTTGGAGATAAAGACCGGGATGTGCGCCAGATTGTCGCATGGACATTGATGCAAATTGAAGAGCCTGAAGCTATTTCAGCACTTGAACGCGCTATGGCATCTGAACCCGACGCCTGGGTAAAAAAAGATATGGAGCGGGCAGTGCGCTATTTGAGGCAGTTTGATGGCGAAGCAGATGTTGAAGAAGGTCGTGTGAGAGGGGAGTTTTTCTAAAAAGATTTGACATTCGAGGTTCTATTTTATATATTTCGCGCTCTACACCCAAAATGGTGCAGAATTTTGCTTGACTTGCGAAAGTCGATTTGATAGATTTACCCCTTACCGGCACTTCGTAAGTCAAAAGTGCCTATTTTGTTCTTTGAAAATCAAATAACGTGCATGTGTTATTCAAAAGCTTGGTAGGTTCTCAAGGTTTCTTGAGAATTTCAGTAATTTGCAAAAAAAGCCCATAATATGGGCTCTCTCATTTTTTTCACGGAGAGTTTGATCCTGGCTCAGAACTAACGCTGGTGGCGTGTCTTAGTCATGCAAGTCGAACGAGAAAGTACCCTTCGGGGTGCGAGTAAAGTGGCGAACGGGTGAGTAACACGTGGGTAACCTACCTTTGAGTGGGGAACAACCCCTCTAACGAGGGGCTAATACCGCATAATGCAGCGGCTCCGCATGGAGACAGTTGTTAAAGGGGCAGCTTCGGTTGTCTCGCTTGAAGATGGACCCGCGGTCCATTAGCTTGTTGGTGAGGTAACGGCTCACCAAGGCAACGATGGATAGCCGGCCTGAGAGGGTGAACGGCCACACTGGAACTGAGAAAGGTCCAGTCCCCTACGGGGGCCAGCAGTCTAGAAATTTGCGCAATGGGCGAAAGCCTGACGCAGCGACGCCACGTGGAGGATGAAGCCCTTAGGGGTGTAAACTCCTGTCAGAAGGGAAGAATGCAGGAAATAACTTTTCCTGTTTGACGGTACCTTCAGAGGAAGCCCCGGCTAACTTCGTGCCAGCAGCCGCGGTAATACGAAGGGGGCAAGCGTTGTTCGGATTTACTGGGCGTAAAGGGCGTGCAGGCGGACCGATAAGTCTTCTGTGAAATCTGTCGGCTCAACCAACAACTTGCAGTCGAAACTATCGGTCTTGAGTACAGGAGAGGAGAGCGGAATCTCAGGTGTAGCGGTGAAATGCGTAGATATCTGGGAGAACACCGGTGGCGAAGGCGGCTCTCTGGCCTGATACTGACGCTGAGGCGCGAAAGCTAGGGGAGCGAACGGGATTAGATACCCCGGTAGTCCTAGCTGTAAACGATGGGTACTAGGTGTTGGAGGTATTGACCCCTCCAGTGCCGCAGCTAACGCATTAAGTACCCCGCCTGGGGAGTACGGTCGCAAGGCTGAAACTCAAAGGAATTGACGGGGACCCGCACAAGCGGTGGAGCATGTTCCTCAATTCGATGCAACGCGAAGAACCTTACCCGGGTTTGACATATACCGGACAGCCCTAGAGATAGGGTTTTCTTCGGACTGGTATACAGGTGCTGCATGGCTGTCGTCAGCTCGTGTCGTGAGATGTTGGGTTCAGTCCCGCAACGAGCGCAACCCCTATCCTTAGTTGCCAGCACGTCATGGTGGGAACTCTAGGGAGACTGCCTATGTTAAGTAGGAGGAAGGTGGGGATGACGTCAAGTCCTCATGGCCCTTACGCCCGGGGCTGGAAACGTGCTACAATGGCCGGTACAAAGGGCTGCAATACCGCGAGGTGGAGCTAATCCCAAAAAACCGGTCTCAGTTGGGATTGGAGTCTGCAACTCGACTCCATGAACGCGGAATCGCTAGTAATCGTGGATCAGCATGCCACGGTGAATACGTTCCCGGGTCTTGTACACACCGCCCGTCAAGTGATGAAAGCCGGGAATACTCGAAGTCAGTAGTCCAACCCTCGGGAGGGCACTGCCGAAGGTAGGTCCGGTAATTGGCACTAAGTCGTAACAAGGTAGCCGTATCGGAAGGTGCGGCTGGATCACCTCCTTTCTAGGGAGACGCGATGTAAGGCTACAGGCGCTTACATCTACTCCTAAGGTCAATACCAGGTTTGGCATGTGCACGTTATTTGGTTTTTAAAGCCGGGATTTTTCCCGGCTTTTTAAGGCGGGCCTATAGCTCAGTTGGTTAGAGCGCGCGCCTGATAAGCGCGAGGTCAGTGGTTCAACTCCACTTAGGCCCACCAAAATAATTAAAATATTTGGGGATATAGCTCAGACGGGAGAGCGCCGGCTTTGCAAGCCGGAGGTCACCGGTTCGATCCCGGTTATCTCCACCAAAGTTGTATTTTAACAGAATTTGTAACTGCTCTTTGACAATTGAATATGAATTGGGTATACACAATTTGCCAAACTGAAGTATGGATTCTTTGCAGAGCACAGTAGTGATCTGCTGAAAACCTGTTTTGGTCAAGCTAATAAGGGCATACGGTGGATGCCTTGGTACAGAGAGGCGATGAAGGACGTGGTAAGCTGCGATAAGCCTCGGGGAGGTGCAAACAACCTTTGATCCGAGGATTTCCGAATGGGGCAACCCGATGCGGGTCATGCCGCATCACCCCCGGGTGAATATATAGCTCGGGTGGGGCAAACGGGGTGAACTGAAACATCTAAGTAACCCCTGGAATAGAAAGCAACAGCGATTTCCTTAGTAGTGGCGAGCGAAAGGGAAATAGCCCAAACCGGTTCGCATGTTAAAACCTGCATGTGTTGTGCGGCCGGGGTTGTGGGGTGAGGTCTGATAGAGATGCAGATCTGTCAGGGAGTTACAAATCTGCAATGTAGCCAAACAGTTCTGGAAAGTCTGGCCGCAGAAGGTGAAAGCCCTGTAGGCGAAACATTGCAGACTCCTGTGATCTCATTCCCGAGTACTGCGGGACACGTGAAATCCTGTAGGAATCTGGGAGGACCACCTTCCAAGGCTAAATACTCCTCTGTGACCGATAGTGAACTAGTACCGTGAGGGAAAGGTGAAAAGTACTCCTGAATGGAGAGTGAAATAGAACCTGAAACCGTTTGCCTACAAGCGGTCGGAGGACAAACCGAGATTTTCGGATCTCGGAGAGTCTGACGGCGTGCCTTTTGCATAATGAGCCGGTGAGTTACTCCTGAGTTGCAAGGTTAACCTACTTTGTAGGGAAGCCGTAGCGAAAGCGAGTCTGAATAGGACGATTTAGTAGCTCGGGGTAGACCCGAAGCCAGGTGATCTACCCATGGCCAGGATGAAGCGTGATTAACCTCACGTGGAGGTCCGAACCCACCAATGTTGAAAAATTGGGGGATGAGCTGTGGGTAGGGGTGAAAGGCCAATCAAACCTGGAGATAGCTGGTTCTCCTCGAAATAGCTTTAGGGCTAGCCTCTTGTTATAGAGTGGCGGAGGTAGAGCACTGGATAGGCTCGGGGGCTTCACCGCTTACCAACCCTAACCAAACTCCGAATGCCGCACACTTGTTTCAAGGGAGTCAGCGCATGGGGGATAAGCTTCATGTGCGAGAGGGAAACAACCCAGACCACCAGCTAAGGTCCCTAAGTACAGGCTAAGTGACAAAGGATGTGGGAGTGCGTAGACAGCCAGGATGTTGGCTTAGAAGCAGCCATTCATTTAAAGAGTGCGTAACAGCTCACTGGTCAAGTGAACCTGCGCCGATAATGATCGGGACTAAAGCCTGTCACCGAAGCTGTGGGCTTCAACTTTTGTTGGAGCGGTAGAGGAGTATTCCACTGTAGGCCGAAGGCAGACTGTGAAGTCTGCTGGACGACGTGGAAGCAATCATGCCGGCATGAGTAGCGATAAAACAGGTGAGAATCCTGTTCACCGAAAGTCTAAGGTTTCCTGGGGAAGGTTCGTCCGCCCAGGGTTAGTCGGACCCTAAGCCGAGGCCGAAGGGCGTAGGCGATGGGAAACAGGTCAAAATTCCTGTACCACCTTAGAGGCGTTTGAACTATGGGGTGACGCAGAAGTGACGATCAGCCCGCGACTGGAAATGCGGGTCTAAGCCTGTAGGGGGATCACCAGGGAAAATACGGGTGGTCATAACCCTGAGAGGTGATGGGGAAACGAGCCTTCGGGCAAGCCAACTGGTCTTAATCATGCTGCCGAGAAAAACCTCTATGTGAGTCTCTCGGGTGTCCGTACCGCAAACCGACACAGGTAGACGGGGAGAGAATCCTAAGGTGCGCGAGAGAACCCCTGTTAAGGAACTAGGCAAAATGGCTCCGTAACTTCGGGAGAAGGAGTGCCTCCAAGTAGGTGAACGGACTTGCTCCGGGAGCTGAAGGGGGTCGCAGAGAAACGGCCTGGGCGACTGTTTACTAAAAACACAGGTCTCTGCTAAGTCGCAAGACGACGTATAGGGACTGACACCTGCCCGGTGCCAGTAGGTCAAGAGGAGAGGTTAGTCTTCGGACGAAGCTTTGAATCGAAGCTCTGGTAAACGGCGGCCGTAACTATAACGGTCCTAAGGTAGCGAAATTCCTTGTCGGCTAAAAACCGACCTGCACGAATGGTGTAACGACTTGGGCGCTGTCTCAACAGGGGACTCGGCGAAATTGTAGTTCCGGTGAAGATGCCGGATACCCGCGACGGGACGGAAAGACCCCATGAACCTTTACTCCAGCCTGGTACTGGGTTTCGACTCAGTATGTGCAGGATAGGTGGGAGACTGTGAAGCGGGAACGTCAGTTCTCGTGGAGTCGCCCTTGAAATACCACCCTTATTGCGTTGGAATTCTAACCTCGATCCTTGAATCAGGATTGGGAACACTGCCAGGTGGGAAGTTTGGCTGGGGCGGCCGCCTCCCAAAAGATAACGGAGGCGCCCAAAGGTTCCCTCAGCGCGGTTGGTAATCGCGCGAAGAGTGTAAAGGCACAAGGGAGCTTAACTGCAAGACATACAGGTCGAGCAGATGCGAAAGCAGGGCTTAGTGACCCGACGGTTGCATGTGGAAGCGCCGGAGATCAACGGATAAAAGGTACTCTGGGGATAACAGGCTTATCTCCCCCAAGCGTACATAGCGACGGGGAGGTTTGGCACCTCGATGTCGGCTCATCACATCCTGGGGCTGGACAAGGTCCCAAGGGTTTGGCTGTTCGCCAATTAAAGTGGTACGCGAGCTGGGTTTAGAACGTCGTGAGACAGTTCGGTCCCTATCTGTCGTGGGCGTAGGATATTTGAGGAGAGCTGTCCCTAGTACGAGAGGACCGGGATGGACGAACCTCTAGTGTACCAGTTGTCTCGCCAGGGGCATTGCTGGGTAGCTATGTTCGGAAGGGATAAGCGCTGAAAGCATCTAAGTGCGAAGCCCACTCCAAGATAAGATATCCCGTGGGATAACCCACCTAAAGGCTCCTTGTAGACTACAAGGTCGATAGGTCACAGGTGTAAGCGCAGCAATGCGTTCAGCCGAGTGATACTAATCAGCCGTGCGGCTTGACCTTTTTAACATTTTTCAGCAGATCGCTTCTGTGCTTTGTTTGGTTGTTTGATGCTCAATTCACATTCAATTAAATTTTTCCTGGTGGCTATAGCGGAGGGGAAACACCTCTTCCCATTCCGAACAGAGAAGTTAAGTCCTCCAGCGCCGATGGTACTGCTTGGGAGACCTTGTGGGAGAGTAGGTCGTTGCCAGGATTAAAAAAAGCTCGGACATAAAAATCCGGGCTTTTTTTGTGTTATACAAGATCAAAAGAGTGCTTGACAAAACCCGTTTGTTTTGCAATTATACGCGCCTTATTTTTCGAATTTCAAAACGAGTATTTAATAGGTATTAAGGAGGTTACTGTGAATAGATATACACCTGAAAATATCAGGAACATCGCCCTCTCGGGTCACGGCGGCACGGGCAAGACGTCCGTTGCCGAAGCCATGGTGTTTTCTGCTGGTGCGACCAATCGACTCGGGGTAGTCGATGAAGGAAATACGATGTCGGATTATACCGATGCGGAGATTGAGCGCCAAATCTCTATCAGTACATCCATGTTGCACTGCGATTGGAAGGGTACCAAAATGAATATTTTGGATGCTCCGGGTTATGCCGACTTTATTGGCGATGCCAAAGCTGCGATTTGGGCATCTGATATTGCCCTTACGCTGGTCAATGCGTCCAGTGGTGTAGAGATTGGAACAGATAAGGCGTTTGGTTTTGCCGATGAATTTAATCGCGCAACTGTGTTTTTAATCAATCACGTCAATCGGGAATTTGCCGATTGCGATGGTGCGCTTGCGGCAATCCAGGAGCATTTTGGAAATGGGGCTGTTCCCTTTCAGATTCCGGTCAATGTCGGCGAGGGGTTTAATCAGATCATCGATATTTTGCAGATGAAATTGGTAACCTATACCGATGGCAAAGCCGAGGCTTCAGAGATTCCCGAGGAATGGCAAGACCAGGCTGAGGACTTGAGGGAACAGGTGGTTGAAGGGGCGGCAGAAAGCGATGATGATCTGATTGAGCGCTATTTAGAAGAAGGGGAATTGACAGACGAAGAGATCGCACAAGGATTAAAAATTGGGATGGTCAATCGCACTTTGTTTCCCATTTTTGTGAGTGCCGCCAACAAAAATATCGGTGTTGATTTATTGCTCGATTTTCTTTCTGCATTCGCACCCGGTCCGCTCGACTTGCCAATTCCCACAGCCTATAAAGAAGGATCCGAAGAAGAAGTAGCACTTACTGTAAGCGATGGTGATCCTCTGGCTGCCGTGGTGTTCAAAACGATTTCCGAGTCTGTAGGTGATCTGTCATTTTTGCGCGTGTATTCCGGCAGTGTCCAATCTGGTGACGATGTATTTAATCCCAATCGCCGAGCCAGTGAGCGCATCGGTCAAATTTATTCGATGAGTGGCGGAAAGCGCGAGGATATGGACGTTGTGGGCGCAGGTGATATTGGCGCGTTGATCAAGCTAAAGGACACGCATACGGGCAATACCCTTTGCAGCAGAAACACGCGCTTGCAAATTCAGCCGGTCGAATTTCCACACCCTTTGATTCGCGTGGCCGTAGAACCCAAATCACGAGGCGACGAAGACAAAATTAGCGCGGGATTGCAAAGCATTCACGAAGAAGATCCGAGCTTTGTCGCCGGGTATGACTCGGAATTGCGTCAGATTATTGCGCAGGGACAGGGCGAGTTGCACTTGACGGTTGTGTTTGACAAGTTGAAGAGCAAGTTTGGCGTGGATATAGAAGTGGCCGAACCGAGAATACCGTACCGCGAGACCATTCTTTCGCGTGCAGAAGCTCAGTATCGGCACAGAAAACAAAGCGGTGGGCGCGGTCAATATGGCGAAGCTTATTTGCGCATTGCGCCCAGGCAGCGCGGTGATGGTTTCGAATTTATAGACGAGGTTGTAGGCGGTGCGATTCCCGGAAAATTTATTCCGGCTGTTGAAAAAGGTGTTGTGGAATGCATGCAACGCGGTGTGCTCGCCGGATATCCCGTTGTCGATACACAGGTCACGGTTTACGATGGGTCTTTCCATCCGGTTGACTCTTCTGATATGGCTTTTAAGCTGGCCGGTTCTTTCGCATTTCAAAATGCATTTATGGATGCCAGACCCATTTTGTTAGAACCCATCTATAAGGTTCGCGTCGTTGTTCCCGATTCCTATATGGGAGATGTGATGGCGGATCTCAATGGGCGACGCGGGCGTATTCAAGGCATGGATCCCGAAGGTAATTTCCAGGTTATTCACGCCGAAGTTCCGCTGGCCGATCTTTATAAGTATTCGACTTCTCTTCGTTCTATGACGCAGGGCACAGGCGATTATACCATGGCGTTTTCCCACTATGAGTCTGCTCCTCACGATGTGACGCAAAAGGTTATTGAGGAGTCCGAACACGATCGCGAGTTGGTAGAAGCGTGAGGAGATGGTGATGTCAGCCGGGCGCAGGTTCAGGGCGGCACTGGATGCCGAACGACCCTTGCAAATTGTGGGTACCATCAATGCCGTATCTGCGCTGATGGCAAAACAAGCGGGATTTCGCGCGCTTTATCTTTCCGGTTCGGGCGTGGCTGCTGCTTCTTATGGTTTGCCCGATTTGGGTATTACAACGCTGGATAATGTGGTCGAGGATGCCCGGCGGATTACAGATGTGGTGGATTTGCCGCTGCTGGTTGACATCGATACCGGGTTCGGTGGCACTTCTTTTTCGATTGGTCGCGCGGTAAAGACGCTGGAAAAAATTGGCGTTGCCGCTGTTCATATTGAAGACCAGGTATTGCAAAAACGCTGTGGACATCGCCCCGGAAAGCAGGTGGTACCTGCCGATGAGATGTGCGACCGAATCAAGGCAGCAGTTGATGCGCGGTCAGACAGAGAGTTTGTGATTATGGCGCGAACGGATTCCGTAGCCAATGAAGGTCTGGCGTGCGGACTCAATCGCGCCCAGGAATACATTGCTGCCGGTGCGGATGCGATTTTTGCAGAGAGCTTGTGTTCACTGGAGGATTTCCACAGCTTTGCCCATAATCTCTCTGTACCCGTGCTGGCGAATCTCACCGAGTTTGGGCAAACGCCTCTGTTTGATCTGGACGAGATGAGAGGTGCGGGTGTCGCCATGGTGCTGTATCCTCTCACGGCGTTTAGAATGATGAATGCAGTTGCTTATCGGGCGTATAAAACGCTGCGGACACAGGGCGCACAGGGGACGTTGATAAACGAGATGCAGACGCGGGAAGAACTTTACGAATTGCTGGATTATTACAGGTATGAGGCGCAGGTTAATCGAATTTATGGCGCGTGAATCACCTGAGGAGATTTTGCGAGAAAAGGTCGTGAGTGAAAATGCTCACGACCTTTTTTTGACCGACATGATAGGAGGATATTGTGAGCAAACAGACGACAGGCTTGAGAGGTGTTAAGGCTGGTAGTACGTCGATTTGTACTGTGGGGGCGGAAGGTCACGGTTTGCACTATCGGGGCTATGCTATTGAAGACCTGGCACAATATGCCTGTTTTGAGGAAATTGTGCATTTGCTGTTGTGGGATACACTGCCTACTCAAAGGGAATTGGATGCATTGAAAACGCAGTTGCGGGCGCACCGGCAGTTGCCAGATCTGGTTGTGCGGATTCTGAGTTCGCTGCCTTCAGATGCACATCCGATGGATGTTTTGCGAACCGGTGTATCGGCGCTTGGCATTGCCGAGCCAGAGCGAGATTTGGCAGATGGTGAGGCTGTGGCTGTAAGGCTTTTAGGAGCGTTGCCCTCTATGCTGGGGGTCTGGCATATAGGGACTGATGTTTTGGATGTGGATGTGGATGAGCACGCGACTTATATTTTGCATATGCTCAAAGAGGAGGTGCCTTCGGAGTTGGAATGTCGGCTGATGGATGCGTCGTTGATTTTGTATGCCGAGCACGAGTTTAATGCCTCGACATTCACGGCGAGAGTATGCGCTTCTACGCTTGCCGATTTTTATGGATGTATTACCGGGGCAATTGGCACTTTGAGCGGGCCTTTGCACGGGGGCGCGAACGAGCGGGCAATGGAATTGATCGAGCAGTTCGAGACCTCCGAAGACGCGGCAACAGGTGTGCGAGAGATGCTGGCGCGCAGAGAATTGATTATGGGGTTTGGGCACGGGGTTTACCGCGTGCGAGATCCGCGCAATGCGATTATTAAAGATTGGGCGCGTCAGGTGAGTGAAGCAATGGGCGATATGCGTCTGTACGAGATTTCTGAAGTGATTGAGCGGGTTATGTGGGATGAAAAAAAATTGTTTCCAAATCTGGATTTTTATTCGGCAACAGCGTATCATATGGCTGGTATCGAGACGGCGCTTTTCACACCTGTATTTGTGCTCAGTCGTTGTAGCGGTTGGGCTGCTCATGTGGTGGAGCAGCGGGCGGATAACAGGCTGATTCGGCCTCTGGCAGAATACACGGGGGTAGAGGCGCGAGATTATATGCCGATAGAAGACAGGGGTTAATGGTTTGAGGACTGCCATGGATGATCGGACACCGGATAGAGAGCTGGTGACTATTGCACAGTACGTGCTGAATTGTGAGGTGAACTCCGCAGAGGCTTTTCAGACGGCTCGTTTGTGTCTGATGGATAGTTTGGGGTGTGCGGTGCTGGCATTGCGGTTTTCTGAGTGTACGAAGATGCTCGGTCCCGTGGTGCCGGGAACAATTGTGCCGCACGGTGCGCGGGTGCCGGGTACTGATTGCGAACTCGATCCGGTGACTGCCGCGTTTAATATTGGGACACTGGTGCGCTGGCTGGATTTTAACGATACGTGGTTGGCGGCAGAGTGGGGCCATCCTTCGGATAATCTGGGTGCAATTCTCGGGGTGGCGGACTGGATGTCGCGCACGCAATGGGCACAGGGGAGAGAAGGGCTGGTGATGCGGGATATGCTCGTGGCGATGATCAAGGCGCACGAGATTCAGGGCGTGATGGCGCTGGAAAACAGTTTTAATGCCCGGGGACTGGATCATGTGATTTTGGTGAAGTTGGCGAGTGCAGCGGTCTCTGCTGGGTTGTTGGGCTGTGATGAGGCGCAGGTGGTCAATGCCTTGTCGCAGGTGTGGTGTGATTTGGGGCCTTTGCGAACCTATCGGCATGCGCCCAATACGGGTTCGCGCAAGAGTTGGGCGGCGGGAGATGCGACAGCACGCGGTGTATTTTTGGCATTGCAGACAAGGCGCGGTGAGATGGGATATCCAACGGCTCTATCTGCACCCGTGTGGGGTTTTTACGACCGCTTGTGGAATGGCGATCGGTTTCAGTTCCAACGTTTGTATGGCTCTTATGTGATGGAAAATGTGTTGTTCAAGGTGTCTTTTCCCGCCGAATTTCACGCACAGACAGCGGTAGAAGCTGCGTTTGCATTGCACGATGAGGTGGCGCCGCGTTTGGATGCAGTCGAGCGGGTGGCGATTGAGACCCACGAAGCGGCTATTAAAATTATCGATAAGACCGGTCCGCTGTACAATCCCGCAGATCGGGACCACTGCTTGCAATATATGGTGGCGATAGGGCTGATTTTTGGCGATTTGACCGCAGATGACTATGAAGAGGAGCGCGCTGAGGACGCGCGTATTGATGTGTTGAGAGAAAAGATGGTGGTGACGGAAAACGCGCGGTTTACGCGGAATTATCACGACCCGCACAAGCGGTCAATTGCCAATACTGTGCAGGTGTTTTTCGAAGATGGATCGGCCACAGAGTCCGTGACGGTTGAATATCCCATTGGGCATCGAAGAAGGCGGCAGGAGGCCACGCCCTTGCTGGTGGAAAAGTTTGTGGAAAATATGACGACGCGGTTTGAGGCACAGCAGGTGCGAGATATTTTAGCTGTGTTTGAAAGTTCGGATTTGGATACGATGCCCGTGTGGGAATTTATGGATATGTTGCAGATTCGCGCGTCGTAAATAGCGTATTTCCTATTGCACAACTGCGGGCTTCTGACTACATTTGGATCAAGGTAATAGGAGACCTGTAAATAAAGGAGTATGGCAGAATGGCTGGACATTCTAAATGGGCAAATATCAAGCATCGCAAGAGCCGTCAGGATGCGGCTCGAGGCAAGGCGTTTACCAAATTGATTCGAGAGATTACTGTGGCTGCCCGCGAGGGTGGCGGCGATGAAGCGAATAACCCTCGTCTGCGTGCGGCTGTTCTGAGTGCGAAGGCGGAAAATATGCCCATGGTCAATATTGATCGCGCGATTAAAAAGGGTACGGGAGAGCTTGAAGGCGAGTCTTATGAAGGTGCGATTTACGAGGGGTACGGGCCGGGCGGTGTGGCCATGTTTATTGAAACTCTGACAGATAATCGCAATCGCACGGTGTCCGAAGTGCGGCATTTGTTTAGCAAATACAACGGCAGTATGGCCGAAAGCGGCGCCGTGGCATGGGTGTTTGAGCAAAAGGGGCTGATTTCGGTGCCCAAAGAGGGTGTGGAAGAGGAAGAGATAATGCTGGTGGTGTTGGATGCCGGTGCCGAGGATATTGCAGAAGAAGAGAATGTCTATGAAGTTTATGCATCCCTGCCCGATTTTGAAAGCGTTCGCAAGGCGGTTGAAGGTGCGGGCATTGAGATTGAACGCGCTGAATTGACGCGCGTTCCGCAAAGTACTGTGCCCGTTGAAGGCAAAACCGCGCAGCAATTGTTAACCTTGATGGAAATGCTCGAAGACAATGACGATGTGCAGCGGGTATATGCCAATTTTGAGATTGACGATAGTGAACTATCAGCCCTGACAGCTTGATTTTCCCCTCCCCCTTCGCACTTCACACTTCATCGTGAACTGGTCTGGACTGCGACCAGTTGTACACCATTCCACACTTCAAAAGGTGGTCCGCGTGATCATTCTGGGTATTGATCCGGGTAGTGTGGTGACTGGTTTTGGTCTGGTTGAGCACCAGAATCGGAAAAATCGGTTGCTGCAATGCGGCTGTATTCGACCCGGTAATAAATTGTCTTTCCCCCGGCGCTTGCTCTATATCTACGATCACTTGCTCGCGCTGGTCGCAGATGCAGGCCCGCATGAAGTCGCGCTTGAATCTGTTTTTTACGGTGTCAATACACAATCGCTGATTAAGTTATGTCAGGCGCGAGGGGCTATTGTGACGGCGCTGGCCAATTCCGATTTGCCCATTTTTGAGTACTCGCCCCGCGAAGTGAAAAGAGCTGTTGTGGGCCGGGGGGGTGCGTCCAAAGAACAGGTGCAGTTTATGATCCAGCGATTGCTTGGGAAAGAAGCAGTGGATCAGGGATTTGATGCGACAGATGCCGTGGCGATTGCCCTGTGCCACGCGCATCAGAAGGTCGCTGTGCAGGGATCTGGGGTACGGCAAAATAAACTGGCAGAGAAGATTGAGGCGTTGAAACAGGGTGGTAGAGAGCAGAGTCGTTTTGATGAGAAACTCAAGGAGATCGGCGTGAGTGCGAAGTCGCGGCGGCGTTTGAATCGAAGGGGAAGATGATACAATGATTGCGTTTCTACAAGGGCTACTGATCGAAAAACACCCGACCCATGTTATTGTCGATGTTCAGGGCGTGGGGTATCACGTCAATATTTCACTGTCGAGCTATGAATCGCTTTTGGTTGAGGATGGGCGCGTAAAAATTCTCACGCATTTGCATGTACGGGAAGACGCGATGACGCTTTACGGATTTGCTTCAGTGGCCGAGCGCGATTTGTTTGAGCGCCTGATCGCGGTTTCGGGTATTGGTCCACCGATGGCATTGAAAATTTTGTCGGGTATTCCCATTGCCGATTTCAGGCGGTTGGTTGCCGCAGAAGATGCTCGGGGGCTGACGCGCATTAAAGGCATTGGTCAAAAACTCGCGCAGCGTCTGGTGCTGGAGATGAAGGACAAGATTGGCGATATTGCGCCAGAAGATTTTACTTCCGATGCCGTGGGGCATGCAGATCCCGATGTATTAGACGAAGCCGCTGCTGCCCTATCTGGTTTGGGCGCGAATCCAGTGCAGGCGCGCAAAGTTGTTGCGACTGTTTTGCAGGAGATGGGCGACGATGCGCCGATTGAGGAAGTGATTAAGCGAGCGTTGAGGAGTATTTAGCGGTCATAAGGCTATTTTATGGATGAACGATTTACCGATCCCGAGTTTCAGGATGGCGACGATTTTGAGCGCGATCAACGGATTCGTCCGATTCGATTTGACGATATGGTCGGGCAAGAAAAGGCGAAGACGAATTTGCGTATTGCTGTGGAGGCTGCGCGTCATCGCAATGAGGCTATGGATCACATTTTGTTGCACGGGCCTCCCGGTCTGGGCAAAACGACGATGGCTTATGTGATAGCGCACGAGCTTGGGGTCGAAATTCATGTGACATCGGGACCGGTGCTTGAACGCCCAGCTGATCTGGCGGGGATTTTGACGAATTTGAATGAGCGCGATGTGCTGTTTATCGACGAGATTCATCGCATGAATCGGGTGGTAGAAGAACATTTGTATTCGGCAATGGAGGATTTTACGCTGGATATTATGATCGATAGCGGACCGAGTGCCAGGTCGTATCAAATTCCGCTTGAACCTTTTACTATGGTGGGCGCAACAACGCGAATGGGATTGCTCACAGCGCCGATGCGAACGCGCTTTGGTTTGCTGGAGCGGCTGGATTTTTACGCTCCCAAAGAGTTGCAGGCCATTGTGATGAGGGCTGCGCGTATTTTGGGCATTGAGATTGAAGAGGATGCCGCACATGTGATTGCCCACAGGTCGCGGGGAACAGCGCGCATTGCCGGGCGTCAGTTGTCGCGGTCTCGCGATTATGCACAGGCGCGCGCCGATGGGGTGATTACAGAAGAAGTTGCGGTTAAGGCACTGGCATTGTTGGGGGTGGATGCAAAGGGGTTGGATGAAATGGATCGCCGATTGTTGGAAACGCTGATCGATAAATTCGACGGGGGTCCCGTTGGTTTGAATAATCTGGGTGCTGCGCTGAGTGAAGAGACAGATACGCTGGAGGAAGTGTATGAACCCTATCTGATTCAGGAGGGGTTCCTGGTGCGCACGCATCGGGGGCGTCAGGCAACGGCGCGGGCATATTTGCATTTGGGGAAAACACCGCCTGAAGAAGAGCCACAAAGTACGTTGTTTTGAGGTATTGTAAGGTGACAAAATTTTTGGGTATTGAGACTTCAACAGCGGTGTGCAGTGTGGCTCTATCATGCGATGCCCGCGTGATTGTGGAATACACTTTGGAAATGGGTTCACATCATTCGGAACGGTTGCAGCCGATGGTTGAAATGGTGTTGCGGGAAGCGGGTTTAAGTGTTGGCGATCTGGATGGCGTGGCTGTGGCTGCTGGTCCCGGTTCGTTTACGGGGTTGCGTATCGGTATGGGTCTGGCAAAGGGGTTGTGTCGCGGTGCGGATCTTGTGTTTGTGTGCGTGTCAACCCTTGCGGCAATGGCTTTTGGGACGGGGGTAGAGGGGGTGCCCGTTTGTCCGATGCTGGATGCTCGGCGAGGCGATGTGTATGCGGGGGTATATGATCTCGTTGCAGGGGACCCGATTTCGAGAATGCCCGATCGCGCAGATGCGGTTTCCAATTGGGTTACGCGTCTGCCGCGTCCCGTGACTGTAGTGGGAGATGGCGCCCAGGCTTATCGCGATGTTATTGTCGATGCGTTGGGACGAGATGTGTATTTTGCCACTCTGGGTCGTCCCACTGCTGGGGCTGTTGCGCTGCTGGGGCAGGTGCGTTGCGAACGGGGAGAGGTGGATGATGCGGAGACGGCAGAGCCTTTTTATTTGCGGCGAACACAAGCAGAGCGCGTGCGAGAAGCGCGGTTGAGTGGTGATGGATAATTCGATGACACCCGTGCTGGTGGAGATGGTCCCTTCGCATTTCGACCGGGTTATAAAGATTGAAAGGGCTGTTTTTTCCTCTCCCTGGAAACGGCGTGATTTTGAGTTTGCGCGCAGTCGCGAAAACGGTTTTTGCCGGGTGGTTATGGTCGAGTGCGAGATTGTGGGCTATGTTGTGGGTTTTTTGATTGATCGGGAGTTTCATCTGGTGAATTTTGCTATTGCACCTGATTTTCAAAAGATGGGGTTGGGTAGAAGAACGCTAAAAGCTGTATTTGATCTGTTGGAGACAAGGGCGCGCGTGGTGTCTCTGGAAGTGCGTATGTCCAATTGTGCTGCCATTGATCTCTATAAGAAGATGGGGTTTGAGACTCTGGCGATTAGAAAAGCGTATTATACACACCCCCGCGAAGATGCACTCGTGATGTTAAAACCGCTCAATACCCGATTGTCCGATTGGGTGTCGCAGGTGTTTGAAGTTTAGTCTCCCCAATATAGATTGTGCCCTTGCCCGGGGAACCAGATGAGATCGACGCCCATGCTCACTATGAGCGATAGGGTGTATCCCACGATTATGCCGATGAAAAAGGGTTTTGCCCTGCGATATAGCGCGATTCCTCCCAGGCGGAATATAATAAATTTAATTAGCCAGGTGAGAAATACGGATAAAATGGCGGTGCGCGCCGAATAAAAGGTTACGACTGTAAAACCGATAGGATGGAGAGGCCACCAGGTGAATCGGTATTGGCAGAGGGTTAAGATGCCCATTGTCAGCGCGCCAAATGCGGTAAATGCCATCCGAAGACCGTAGTGGGTCTCTTTGCCAATGTCGCGGATGGACGATACAATGCCGTCGTAATAACGCGGTGCGGCAACCCGGAACATGTACGAGCCAAAATTAAATGCACCGTCAGTATAGCCCAGATAAATTGTCGATGCGGCGGCGGCAATGAGGGAAAATACAAATGCAAATGCGATGGTTAAGCCCAATACACGCGCTCGATTGCCCAGGCCGATACTCAACCGCGCGGCATGGGCAGCCGCGGGCATGGTGAAGCTTTTGCCATTTTGATACATGCTGCCCACTTGTTGCCGCATGGCAATTGTGTTTGGCGACAGTGAATCGGGCGGTGCGAATCCCATTATGCCAGTGCCCAGACTGCTGGGCGATTCCAGGAATACGAGTCCGGTCATTGCTACGATTTTGGCAAATCCGGTGTAAAAAACAAACCAGAATATCGTGACCAATACTGCCCAAAACGGTGTCATCCCTCCCTTGAATAACCAGAACATGGCAAATAGCGCACAGGCGAGAAATGTGGCGACTGCAGTGCGGTAAGACATCAATTCGTTCTGGTCGTCTATATTTTTTATTTGATGAAATGCCTGTTGAAATACTGCTTTGAGATGGTGCCTCGCAATCCACAATCCCCACAGACAAAATACGATAAATCCCCCCAGTGCTTGCTGCCGCGTGCCGGCAAATTCTCCCAGTCCCTCTGCCAGACCCAGCCTATTGGTCATCCCTATTTGAAGCCAGGTGAGTACCCAGAATACCCAGATCGAAAATAAGACCTGTAGATCGGTAAAGTACGCAAACCCGATAATTAAAAAGTTGAGCCGCCCGTGCAGGTAGGGCACGTACCGTCCCAGTGAGATCGTGTGATTCTGAATCCCCACGGTAATTACGGGGAAGCTGGGATCGAAGTAGCCGATGATGTACCAGAGGACGATAACTGCGGGAATGGAAAAGCCAGCCCAGAATAACGGCTGTTTCATGTATTCGGGAAATCCCTTTGGCCCCGCTGTTTCGGCGAGTTCTTCGGCGACTTGTGCAAAGGGAAATGGCAACCGCTCTTGCTCGACCCATTGCCGGCGCAGGATTGTCGCCAGTGCGACTGATCCCAGGCCGAGCGCGGCGATAAAGCTCAGCCACCAGAATGTGGGGCGTATCCAGATTGCCCAGGGGATGATTGCGTTGCGCGGCAAGCCCTCGTAAAACCAGGCCAATTGATCTTTGGCATCTTCGACTACGAGATAGGGTTGGACGAGACCAAAGACATATTCTTCCCAGAGGTTTTCCGGCGTTGCCATGTAGTGCATTACAGCATAGGTTGCCAGTACGCGCCCGAGCAGTTCATTGATGGACATGCTCACGTAGCCTACCGCAAAAATGAAGATCAATTCCCAGGGTTGTAATGCATATCCCAGAGCGCGTAATACGGGATTTACGATAAAGATCAGTACCAGAAATGGCATAAAAATACCCATCGGTATCATGCCTTCGACCAGTGATATGGTGTGCATGTAATGATGGGTATAGGGGATGATTGCGTTGATTGATACGGTGATCAATACGGCCAGTGCAATTGCCCACCAGGGTGATCGTTGCTTCAGGGGTTGGGGCTCCTGTATGTCGGTAGCGCGAATTGACACGATAGATCAGGTTCCTTCTCCAGGGAATCCCTCTTTTCGGATGCGTTCGCCCACTGCGAGCAGTACTGGCACATCTTTTTCATCGAGTGATCCATCGGGCAAGGGACCGGTATTTAACAATAGATTGCAACTGCTTTTCCGCGCTGCTGTCAGTGCCGTCCAAACTTCTTCCTCATTTTTGTGGTGGCCCCCTTCGGCGAGATAGCCCCAGGATACGCCTTTTCCACCTGGTCCTGAACACATTGTGGTGCAAATTTCCATGGGCTTGTTCGCCTGTTCTACGGCTTGATGTTCAGGTGCCTGAAAGTCTTCGGTGCCCAGCAAGCCCTGTTTGTAGGAGACCAGTACCTGTGGTTGTACGCTGTGGATATAGTCGTAGAGTTCCTGGCACTTAAATTTCGATCTGTCGCCGTTGTTGAGAACGCCAATTCCATCCAGCCAGATTGCGGCTACGGGTCCGTAATTTGTGAGTAGTTCTGTGATTTGCGCTTGCATAAAGTCGAGATAGATTTGCAAGTTGTGCGCGGAGCCAGTGGCATAGCTCTGTTCGGGCGGGTCGTATTTGGGTCTTGCCTGTCCCCCCCATTCGTCGTTGTTGGGGGCATGCGGATGTTTCCAATCCCGTCCATGGGAGTAGTACAAACACAATCCCAGGGCGTGGCGATCACACGCTTCGGCCAGTTCTTTGATTAGATCACGGCCCGCCGGGGCATTGGTGCTGTTGAAATCCGTTTCGGCGGTGTCGAATAGGCAGAATGAGTCGTGATGCCGCGTGGTGATGTTGATGTATTTCATCCCGCAGTCAACGGCAAATTGTGCAATGCGCTCGGCATCGAAGTTTTCAGCGGTGAAGTCGTTGATGAGGTTTTCATATTCGGCTACGGGAATGAGTTCTCGCAATTGCACCCATTCGTGTCGCCCTATTAAAGAGTAGAGTCCGTAGTGTAAGAACAGACCGTAACGCGCTTCGCGGAACCACTGGAGTGCGGCAGCACGCGGGTTATCGGCGTAGAGGTCGGCGTAATTTTTTAAATAATTGGGGATATTGCTCATGAGGGTCTCCGTTTGTAAGTGGGGTCAACTACGCTTGTAGGAATTCAGGTACGCTGAAGTACCGCTCGCCCGAGTCGCAGATTATCGTTGCGACTCGCTTTCCCGGGCCCAGGTCGCGGGCAATTTGCAGGGCGGCGAATACATTTGCTCCGGCTGATATGCCAGCGAGGATGCCTTCCTCGCGACCGAGTTTCCGAGCCGTTTTGATGGCGTCTTCATCGCGCACGCATATTAGTGCGTCAAAAATATCGCGGTTGAGTACTGAGGGTACGAATCCAGCACCTATGCCCTGGATGCCGTGCAGTCCTGGATCTCCGCCCGATAGGACCGCGGATTTGGTGGGTTCAACCGCGATCACGCGTATGTGGTCTAATTCGGCTTTTAAGACTTCACCCACGCCTGTGATGGTTCCTCCCGTGCCTACGCCTGCGACAAAGGCGTCGAGGTGGCCGTCAACGGCTTCTAATATTTCCCGGGCTGTGGTTTGGCGGTGTATTTCCGGGTTGGCCGGGTTGTTGAATTGCTGTGGCATAAAGGTTGTTTCGGGTGATTCATTTACGATTCGTTCGGCTTCTGCGACAGCGCCGGGCATGTCGAGGTCGCCCGGTGTTAATATCAATTCAGCACCGTAACTTTCGAGCAGGTCGCGTCGCTCCCGGCTCATGGAGTCGGGCATGGTTAATATCAGGCGATAACCCCGCGCGGTTGCGACCATTGCCAGACCAATGCCGGTGTTGCCACTGGTTGGCTCGACGATGGTCATGCCCGGTTTTAAGTGTCCGTCGCGTTCTGCGGCTTCGATCATGGAGAGGGCAATGCGATCTTTTACGGTGCGAGCTGGATTTAGTGATTCCATTTTGACGACGACTTCGGCCATGTCGGATGTCGCCAGGTTGTTTAAGCGAATTAGTGGCGTTCCGCCGATCAATTGCATGAAGTCATCGACCACGACATTGTCTTCTGGCATACGTTACCATCCTCCTACCTGGGTGCGATCTACTACGTCTTTGGAGAGCATGCGCAGCGCGTCGCCGATGCCTTGTGTACGGGCGAGGTCGCGTTGGCTTGCCGCGTCGTAGATGCCGTAACCGCGCATGCGATCAATTTCCCAGAGTGTTTGTTTTTCCCGCGTGTCGTAGAAAGCCATTTTTACATAGACGGAGATTTGATATTGTTCGGCACTCGCCTGACCGCTATATGTAAAGGGTTCTTCTTTGATTTCGAGGACCGTGCCCTGCAATATGGCATCGGCCTGATCTTCTTCGACTACGCGCAAGGCCGCATCAGAGACAAATCCCTGAATTAAGCTGTCTGTTAGTGCCTGGTGAATACCGGCTTCGAGGCTTTCGTTGTCGAGTAGAGGTACAGCGACGGAGCGAATGCCACCACTGCCCGTGGCTGAGGTGGAATAATAAGCACAGCTCAAGGGTAGATACATGATGAGCAGTAAGCAACAAGCCGACCACTTTTTTGATGCGCTCAATTTTTTTCCTCCGCGTCCTCTTCTGTGCTATTATCTTCTGCTTGCTCGTCTGTCTGCTCGTCTGCGGATTCGTCCTTTTTGAGTTCATCTACATAATTCATTCGCAGTTCAAATAATACGTGTTCCATTAATCTTTGCTCGTTGTCGTTTAAGTTGCCTTTTGTTTTTTCGTCCAGCATGCCCAGGATGTCAATCATGTTTTTGGCCTGTTCCAGGTTGCGCTCGATCTGGTTGGTCATCGGGTTCATCACTTTGCCCAGGTTTTGCAATGCCATGCCCTGAAACATCATGACCAGTTGCATGAATAACAATTCGTTTTGTTGATCTTGTGTCGGTATGTTCTGGTCGGCCATTTCTGCGCTCTCCTTCCCATTTTGGTTGCAGATATATTGGGCTTTAATATTTCAAAACTTCTTATGGATGTCAAGGCGATGTTCGCTGTGCTGTGAATGTACGAGAAATACCCGCTTATCGAGTTGCACAAAATTTTGATTGTGAGTATTTTTTAGAATAAATAGAAAAGGCCCTCTCGATTTTTGCATTTGGAGGATTTTCCATGAGTGCGGTTGCATTACAAACAGATCAGGATGCTCTTACGCTTCATTTCGGGTCTGTATTGCACATGGACAGGCATGAGTTTTTTGAATTTTGCCAGGCCAATCCCGATTTGAGAATGGAACTTAATTGCGATGGAGATATAATTATTATGCCACCAACGGGGAGCAAATCTGGACAGCGCAACTTTGGACTTATCGGTCAGTTTTATAGTTGGATGCAATCTGACGAAACGGGTTTGGGCTTTGATTCGTCCGCGGGTTTTACCCTTCCCAATGGCGCTGTGCGTGCTCCCGATCTGGCGTGGATTCGAAAAGAGCGGTGGGAGATACTTTCAGAAGACGAGCAGGAGGAGTTTGCCCCAATTTGTCCTGATTTCGTCGTCGAACTGCTCTCTCGTACGGATCGCCTTGAGACGATAAAAGATAAGATGCAGGAATATATCGATAATGGCGCGCAACTCGGCTGGCTTATCGATCCGAGAGAGCGAAATGTTTATGTCTATCGTCCAGGTGAAGAGGTCGTTTGTCTGTCCGATCCGGAAACCATTTCTGGCGATCCTCTCTTGCCCAATTTTGAACTCGATGTCCGCAGGCTCTGGGAATAGGTTAGCTTTAAGTTCGTCCAATCCGCTAAGCAAGATGCGAGAGGGTCTATAGCGGATTTTTTATTTTAGTGCTGCGTGCAGGTAGGCCAATACGGTTTCCGCATCGTTATACCCTCGGGTGATAAAGGTTACGGATGCGTTGTTTCTTATGACGAGACTTGGAAATTGATTGGCATTCATCGACCGTCTGATGTTAAATCCATCTTGCATCTGTTGTTCTATTTCGGGTGATGCCAGATCTTGAGCAAATTGCTGTGTGTCTAATCCGATTTCACCCGCCAATGCAACGAGGACTTCTACATCTGAGGGGTTGCGCGCTTCCTGATAATAGGCGCGTTGAATCGCGTCGAACATCTCAGTTCCCGCTCCCTGATTTTGAGCCGCATAAAATGCCCTGCAAGATGGATAGGTGCATCGTCGCGGTTTGCATTTTCCCCAAAAGTCCCAGTTAAAATTCGCACCTGTTATGGCTGCGACTTCGCGCCATGCGCGCTGGATATGCGCCCGCATCACATCGGGCATGGGGTCATCGGTGTCGCGCGCCAATCCACCCATGATATATACGGGTGACAATTCTTCGGGGACTGCTTCTTTTACTTTTTCCAATACTGGTTGAAATCCCCAGCACCAGGAACACATGGGGTCGGCGACGTAGTAAAGTGTTTTCATGGGGTTCTCCTGTTGTATAATGGGAAGTAGGAGGGAAATCTTTTGAACTGGTCTAATGACCAGTTGTACATCGCCTCCCGACCTTGATCGCGGCAGGGATGCCGCTCCTACAGTTCATCATTCATAAATACGAAAGGGGTTAAAAATAATGCGTTTGAGATATTTAATTCTGGCTCTGTGGATTCTACTCTTGATGGGACAGGCCGATGCGTCGTTGCGCCAGGTGTTCGATGTATTTATTGCCGGGCACTATGAGGAAGCAGAGGCGCATTTACAAACGCTCTTAAAAACATCGTCGGATAAAGACCAGATACATTTTCTTCTGGGTCGATTAGCATTTTGGGATGGCAGAATAGATGATGCTTTTGACCATTTTGAGAAAGCTACTAAATTCAGTCCCCAAAGTGCCGATTATTATTATTGGCTGGCGCAAATGTATGGTCAAAAAGCAATCAAAGCCAGCATTTTCAGAAAACCTGGACACGCCCGCAATGCAAGAAAAGCTGCTGAAAAAGCTATTGCTTTAGACCCAGACCACATTCAGGCACGGTTTTACTTGATGGGATATCACCTCAATGCACCGGGTATTTTGGGAGGTGAAAAAAAAGAAGCCCAAAATCAGGCCGATCAGATTAAGATGCGCGATCCCATCAGAGGGCATTTAGCACAAGCTCAAATTTATCGCAGAAAGGATGAAGGGGACAAAGCCGAACAGGAGTTGAGAACTGCGTTAGAAAAAGACCCATCCAATGACTTGCCCGTTTTACAGCTTAGTGGGTATCTCAGTCGAACAGAACGCCGTGAAGAAGCTGTTGATCTGCTCGATTCTTATGTGCAACAATACCCTTTTTCCAGTCGTGCCTTAAACACTCTCAGCACATATTTTCGAGAACTCAAACAATATGACCGGGCATATCGCGCTGCGGAACAGCGTCTCAAAATGATGACCGATTCTCTATCGGTAAGGCGCGATACAACTGTTTCATCATTTAAAGAGATAGTACTATTTCAAGGACGTCAATGGAGAGCGTTATACGCTTTAGGACGCATATCAGCAGAATCCGGAGACAGACTTGATCGCGGTCTTGAATACCTGAAAGCATGTTTGCAAATTATACCATCAGGTTCAAAACGATCAAGAGGTGACGCATATAACCTGATAGGGCAAATTTATCTCCATCAAAACAAAATTCAAGAAGCTCGCGAAGCGTTTCAAACTGCCCTTAAGTGGAATTCGAAACAAGAATCTGCCCGCAAAGCACTTGAAAAATTAAAGTAATCTGGCACACAAGAGAAACTATTTGCATGGCGTTCTCATGCGCCATATCTTGCGATAGAGTGTAAGTTTATTTTTCTTCCCCCCCTTTTCAAAGGAGGCTTGCGTGAAAATTGAAGTCACTGTGAACGGGGAGCATCAAAGCCACGATGTGGAACCGCGGATGTTGCTCGTGCATTTTTTGCGCGATGTCGTCGGGCTTACTGGCACGCATGTGGGCTGTGAGACCAGCCTTTGTGGCGCGTGCAGTGTGATGCTCAATGGAGATGCTGTCAAATCGTGTACGATTCTGGCAGTGCAAGCCGATGGTGCTGAAATTACTACCATTGAGGGCTTTGCCCAAAATGGTGAATTGCACCCTATTCAGGAGGGCTTCTGGGAATGTCACGGATTGCAGTGCGGTTTTTGCACCCCGGGCATGATTATTGCCGCGCACCAGCTTTTAGAACGCAATCCCAAACCCAGTGAAGCCGATATTCGACGCGGTATAGAAGGCAATTTGTGCCGCTGTACAGGGTATCAACACATTGTTGATGCGGTTCAGTACGCATCGAAAAAAATGACCAGATAGGAGGCGCCCCATGCCTGTTAGCAAATCTGTTGGCGCCCGTATTAAGCGCCGAGAAGACCCCCGATTGATTCAGGGCCTTGCACATTATGTCGATGACATCAAGCTGCCCAATTTGTTGCATGTCGCGATTTTGCGAAGCCCTTATGCCCATGCGCGCATCAATGGTATTAATACCGATGCGGCTCAAAATTTATCCGGCGTCAAGTCTGTTGTCACTGGCGATGATGTCAAAGATGTCATTGGTGGAATTCCCTGTGCGGCTACAGATCCCGAGGGGTTCCCCGGTATTAAGGTGCCCCACCATCCCGTGCTTGCTACGGGAAAGGTGCGTTTTGTCGGCGAACCCATCGCCGCTGTTGCAGCGACCGATGCGTATATCGCCCAGGATGCATTGGATTTGATTGAAGTCGATTATGAACCTCTCGATGCCATCAATTCGGTTGAGGCTGCTTTTGCCGATGGCGCGCCTGTTATTCACGAAGATTGGGACGATAATATGGCTTTTACCTGGAGTATTGCCGGGGGCGATGTGGATGCGGCTTTTGCCGAAGCCGATCATGTCGTTAGCCAGCGGATTGACCATCAGCGCCTGGTTCCCAATCCGATGGAGACGCGCGGCGTGGTTGCCCAATATCTGCCCGGTAAAGATCAGCTCAATTTATGGTCATCTACGCAAATTCCCCATCTTTTGCGCACGCAAATATCCGTTATGCTGGGTATGGCCGAAAATCATGTGCGCGTTATCGCGCCCGAAGTGGGTGGTGGCTTTGGTTGTAAGCTCAATGTGTACGCCGAAGAGGCTCTGCTCGGGCATATGGCGAAATATCTCGGGCAGCCCGTGAAGTGGATTGAGGGACGGCGTGAAAACTTTGTGCATACGATTCACGGACGCGACCAGACCGGAGATGTCGATCTTGCGGTGAAAGACGACGGTACGATCCTCGGCCTCAAATATACGGTTACGGCGGATGTGGGAGCGTATTATCAGTTGCTCACGCCGGCCATTCCCACGCTTACGGGATTGATGTTGTGCGGTTCTTACACTTTTAAAAATGTGCAGATGAATCTCACAGCCGCTTTTACGAATAAGATGGCCACGGATGCCTATCGGGGTGCGGGACGTCCCGAGGCCACGTATCTCATCGAGCGCATGATCGATGTGGTGGCGCACGATCTGGATCTGGATCCTCTGGAGGTGCGACGCAAAAACTTTATCGGTAAAGATGCTTTTCCCTTTGAAACGGGGACTGCTCTGGCTTATGATAGTGGCGATTATACGGCTGCGCTCGACAAGGCGCTCAAGATCGCCGATTACGAGGCTTTGCGCGAGCAACAGGCCAATTTGCGCGAAGAGGGACGATACCTCGGGATTGGATTTTCCACTTATGTGGAGATTTGCGGAATGGGTCCTTCTGCTGCGATGCCCGCGGGTGGTTGGGAAAGCAGTACTGTGCGCGTAGATCCCACGGGTAAGGTTACTGTGCTCACGGGTGTATCGCCTCACGGACAGGGACAGGAGACCACTTTTGCCCAGCTTATTGCCGATGGATTGGGCGTTGATATTGACGATGTTCGCATTATCCACGGCGATACGGATGCGGTACAATACGGTATTGGTACATTTGGCAGTCGCGCGACGGCTGTGGGTGGTACAGCGATGGTGCATGCGATGGGCAAGGTGAAAGATAAAGTGGTCAATATTGCCGCGCATCTGCTGGAGAGCAATCCGCAGGATATTGTGATTGAAGACGGCAAATACTGCGTTCAGGGTGCGCCCGAGTCGGGTCTCACTTTGGGCGAAATCGCGATGGTAGCTCATGTGGGTGTGGAACTGCCCGAGGGCACAGATCCCGGTTTGGCTGAGTCGCACTTTTTTGAGCCGCCTAACTTTACCTATCCCTTTGGCACGCACATCGCCGTGGTCGAGGTTGATGCGGATACAGGTGAGGTTGAGATACAGCGTTATATCGCCGTTGACGATTGCGGGAATATTATCAATCCGCTGATTGTTGAAGGTCAGGTACACGGCGGTATTGCACAGGGGGTGGGACAAGCCCTTTACGAGGAAGCCATTTACGACGAAAGCGGGCAGATGATCACCGGTTCATTTATGGATTATGCCTTGCCCAAAGCGCACAATTTCCCGCGCTTTGAATTGGCGAATACGGTTACGCCTTCGCCCGTCAATCCGATGGGTGTCAAAGGTGTGGGCGAAGCGGGTACGATTGGTTCTACACCCGCGATAGCCAATGCGGTGATTGACGCGCTAAACCCTTTTGGTGTGCGACATATCGATCTGCCTTTGCGTCCTGAAAAACTCTGGAAACTCATGCAGGAGACATAAACAATGACCCCCTTTGATTATCACGCACCCAAAACTCTGAGAAGCGCGATGCGGCTGGTGCAGGAGTTCGGCGACGATGCCAAAGTACTGGCGGGCGGTCACAGTCTGATTCCGTCTATGAAATTGCGTCTTGCCGCGCCTTCGGTCGTTATTGACCTGGGCGGCGTTGCTGGCTTAAAAAGAGTGACGGCGGGCAATGAGACCATTACCATTGGTGCTCTGGCCACGCATTATGCTGTGGAAAGCCATCGCTTGTTGCCTTCGAAATGTTCACTTTTGCCCGAGACTGCAGCGGAAATTGGCGATGCGCAGGTGCGGAATCGGGGCACTGTGGGTGGGAGTATTGCCCATGCCGATCCGGCTGCAGATTGGCCGGCGACTATGCTCGCTCTCGATGCACAATTCGATATTGCTGGGCCAGATGGTGAACGCTCGGTTGCTGCGTCAGATTTTTTTGTGGATCTCTTTATTACAGATTTGCAACCCGGCGAGGTCCTTACTGGTATTCGCATTGCCACTCCACCCGAGAATTCGGGTGGTGCGTATGTCAAGATGCGACAATCTGCGTCCGGTTTTGCCCTTGCAGGCGTTGCGGCTCAGGTGACGCTGGATGACGTAGGCAATTGCGCTTCTGTAGCTGTAGGTGTTACCGGCGTTGCACCTGCTGCATATCGCGCACATGCGGTCGAAGACGCGCTTGTGGGGCAGGGTATTGACGCTGTTGCCGATGCGGCAGCCCATGCGACTGATGGTGTAGAGGAATTTCAGGAAGATCACCACGCGTCTGGCGATTACCGCGCCCATTTGGCTCGTGTGTTTGCACAACGGGCATTGAGCGAGGCAATTGAACGCGCAGCTTGATTGTAGCAGGCCCCCTTCTCTTTCGGGGAGGGGGCTGTATTTTTTCAGGAGGCGTTTTGAAACTCACGGGTACACACACTGTTGGCGCGCCGGTTGAGCGCGCTTTTGAATTGCTTATTGATCCGGAGGTGCTCGCTCGTTGTATGCCCGGTTGCGATAAGCTGGAACACAGGGAAGATGGGGTTTATGACATGGCCGTTTCAGCGGGGATTGGTCCCGTTCGCGGCAAATACACGGGTAGTGTCACGCTTTCAGATATTCAACCGCCCGAGCGCTATACGATGGTGGTCGATATCAAGGGTACGACGGGATTTGTCAAGGGGGAGGGTATTGTGGAACTCGCCCCTGAAGGCGAGAATACGCGGATTTCATTTGAGGGCGATGTGCAAATCGGCGGGCCAATCGCCGCTGTGGGGCAGCGCATGCACGCCAGTGCAGCCCGTTTGATGACGCGGCAACTTTTTGGCGCGATTGACGCAGAGGCGCGTGCAGTCTCCTGAGAGGACAGAAAATATTCCTGTTGGTCACTTTTCGAAAGCTGAACAAGATGTCGTTTATTGATTGGGATAAATATCCTGCTAACGAAGTCGCGCCTGGCGTGCGCATTCGGACGCCTTATGGGGAGAATTTGATGCTTTCTCGCGTTGAATTTGATGCGGGTGCTGTCGTGCCGATGCACAGCCATCCCCATGAGCAGGGGGGGATGATGCTTGAGGGGAGGATGAAGTTCACTATTGATGGGGAGACTCGCACGGTTGAATCCGGCGAGGCCTTTCTCATTCCCGCCCATGTGCCACACCGGGCTGAGGCAGTAGATGGTCCCTGTGTCGCTCTCGATATTTTTTCGCCGATTCGCGAGGATTATGTCGAGCTTGCCAATCGCTATATTCCATCCAAAGACAAAACGTAATATTTTCCATTCACGGATTGCCTATCTTGTCTTTCTTTTTTTTTCCCGCTTTTAAGATCTGTTTGATACTTCTGATATTTCTGCTGGGACAGCTTTGTACGCAGAGTTATGCGAGTGATGCAAAAGAGAAAATACAAAAACTCGATATCGGGACGTATGTCGAGGGTGCGTATTTTGTTGGCGCACAAAAAAGTCGGTTTCGAGGCTATATCAATCGCACACAGGGGTATGCGGTTACAATTATCACAGACCAATTGCCCTATAGACGCCGTATTATCTACCAGTCTATTGATCATTTGCGCGTAAAGAAGACGAAAAAAATTGCCGTGCAGTTCAATCCCCAGGCGCGTCAATTTTTGACCCGGACCGGCGTCATACCCGGGCACCAAGCCGTTATTGGCATTGCGGAAGCAGCAGATAGCCGATTTTCGGGTATTATTGCGAGTGTGAGCGATTCTTTGATCGTTTTGGCAGATACGCATAAGCGCGATGAGTATAAAATCCTGACGGCTTCGGAACTCGATCAATTGTCGATTAATTTGAGCAAGACATCCCATATCGGGAAGGGATTCAAAGCCGGTCTGGTTACGGGTTTTTGTATTGGTGTCATTTTTTCCTCGTCCGATTTGAACAGAAGTAATGAGACAGGATGGTCAGCGCTTGCCAATATTGTTCTAAGCCCCAAAACTGTTGTTATTTCTGGGGTCGGTGCCGGTATTGGCAGTATTATTGGCAAACTTGCCAGCTATGAGACCTGGCAATCTATTCCATTGGACCGCCTCAAATTCAACCGCTCCCACACGCCTTTGTCCCTCTCTGCATCTTATTCTTTTTGATTTCACATACAAATTTGTCTCTACGGGTGGTCATTTGTCTCTGTGGTATTGCAAATTTACAATAGTTTTGTAAATTTACGTTGTTTTTTTCCAATAATCTTGTAAATTTGCAATATGGAAAATACTTTATTAAAACGCCTTCTGGCATTACCAGATCGCTCGTTTTTTCTTTTTGGACCGCGCTCAACAGGTAAGAGTACCTATTTGCGCCAGGTTTTGCCCGGTGCGATTTATCTCGATTTGCTCGATTCTTCACTTTATCTCACGCTCTCTCAGTCGCCCCATCATCTCGAGGCTTTGATCGGCAATCGTCCAGAGCAGACTTGGGTTGTTCTGGATGAAGTTCAAAAGATTCCCGCTTTGCTGGATGAGGTTCATCGGTTGATTGAAAATAAACAATGGCGGTTCGTGCTTTGCGGTTCTTCTGCGCGCAAGTTGCGAGGGGGCGGTACTAATTTGCTTGCTGGTCGTGCAATTACTCGCCATATGGAATCGTTTAGTAGTGCAGAACTCGGTGCGCTTTTTGATCTCGACTTTTCACTGCAATACGGTTTGTTGCCCACGGTGCAATTAGACCGCAAGTATGCCCGCGATATTCTCGATGCTTATGTTAATACCTATATTAGAGAAGAGATTAAAGAAGAGGGGGTTGTGCGCAATCTGCCTCCTTTTCTCCGATTTTTAAGCATTGCTGGTCAGATTAATGCCCAACAGGTTAACGCGCAAAGTCTCGCGCGAGACGCAGCGGTTTCTCGCAGCAGTATCGATATCTATTTTTCGATTCTGGAAGATACGCTTTTGGGGCACAAGCTTTTGGCTTATCGCCCGAATATTAAAGTTCGAGAGCAGACCCGGCCCAAATTCTACTGGTTTGATCCGGGTGTTGCGCGTGCAGCAGCGGGGTTGCTCGATGATCCGCTTGACCGCGTCTGGTTGGGAACGGCGTTAGAGACGTTGATTTATCACGAGTTGCGCGTGTACAATCACACGCGAGAAAAACACCGTCCTATTGCATTTTATCGCACAGCTACAGGAGGGGAAATCGATTTTATTATTGAAACGCGGAAGCGAACAGTATCTTCTCGGGCGCATGTGGTGTGTCTCGAAGTTAAGCTGTCTGACCGGTGGGATAGACGCTGGGAACGCCAGATGCGCGATATGAGTCAATCTCCACAGATTTGCGTTGATCGCATGGTGGGGGTTTATACGGGCAAGCGGAGCTATTATTTTGATGGTGTGGATGTTTTGCCCGTTGCAGAATTTTTGCAGCAGTTGTATCGGGGTGATATTTTTTGACAAGGAGTTTGAAAATGGAATATCGGCAACTCGGCAATTCAGGGCTTCAGGTTTCGGCTATTGGGTTGGGGACCAATAATTTCGGCTGGCGTCTCGACGCCAGAGCTACGGCGCGTGTTATGGATCGGGCGCTGGATGAAGGTATTACGTTGATCGATACGGCTAATATGTACGGGGATTCGCTGTCGGAGTCCTATATTGGCCGGGCGATTAAGGGCAAGCGCGATGCGTTCATTCTGGCGACCAAGGTGTCGATGAGTATGGGGGATGGACCGAATATGCGCGGCAATTCGCGTTATCATATTCTCAAAGAGGTTGAGGAGAGTCTCAGACGTCTCAGTACGGATTATATCGATTTGTATCAGATTCATCAGACAGACGCCAATACGCCTATTGAGGAGACTTTGCACGCGCTTGACTATCTCGTTGCTCAGGGCAAGGTGCGCTATATCGGTTGTTCCAATTTTATGGCGTGGGAGGTCTGTGAGGCGATCTGGACTTCGCGTGCGAAGAATTTGGTTGCGTTTTCGACTGTGCAACCCCGCTATAGTATGCTGGACCGCGAGGTTGAAGCTGAGCTTGTGCCGTTTTGCAAGCATTACAATATCGGCATTTTGCCCTATTTTCCCCTTGCAAGTGGTTTTCTTACGGGTAAATATCGTCGAGATAAACCAGCACCCGAGGGTACGCGTTTGGCAGAGGGTGACCGCGGTATGTTTACGGATAAGAATTTTGATATTCTGGAAGCGCTGGGAGAATTTGCACGAGAACGCGATCACACGATTCTCGATCTGGCTTTTGCATGGCTTCTCGCCAATCCCCGTGTGTGCTCTGTGATTGCGGGAGCTACTACGCCCGAGCAAGTCACGGCAAATGCCGCGACGGTTGGTTGGGATCTCAGTGATGAGGAGATGGAAGAGATTGATGAGATTCTCTCGCAGTAATTTTGGCAATTAAAAAACAAAAGGGACGCGAATTGTTTCGCGTCCCTTTGTATTGAGTATTATCTATAGCGCTCACTGTGCTTCGTTCATTCCGATGATCCACTCCAATTGATGCGCCATTGCCACGCTGAAATCTGCACCTAATCCTTTGCGTTCATATCGAATCTGTCCGTTCTGATCGATGATACATGTATAGGGAATCTCGGCGGAGCCAAACGCTTTTCGCATTTCCAGATCGCCCAGTGCAAAGGTTAAGAGCGGTGCGCTCTGGTACCGAAAGCTGGCGACCATATCCCGGCGCATTGAGCCATCCTGGTCGATATTTACCGCTAAAAATTCGACATTTTGCTTGAGAAATTGCGCTTTGAGGTTTTGGAGATAGGGCAGTTCTTCAATGCACGGGCTGCACCATCCCGCCCAAAACGTTAGTACCACAGCTTTGCCTTTTAAGTCCTCTGAAGTGATTTTTTCACCGTCCAGCTTTTGGACTTCAAAGGCCGGTGCTGAGCGTAAAATGCGTTCTTTTTCGACGCTTTGGATGATTTTTTTCTTCCGCTCGGATTTTAAGGAAGCATAGGCTTTGCTCATCCCTGCACCTGAACCGAATTTGCCAACATAAGCCTGGCTCCACAGTTCTGCTATATCCTGGCGTATGACTGAGGTTAGCAATAATTCTGAGGCGAGTTCATAAGCCGTTTTCCAGGCTTTTTGGTCGATATAAATCCGAAGTAAGTGGGTCTTTGCTCTATCTACTGACGCCTGCCGAGATGCCAGTTCCAGGTCGCCTAAATCTTCTCGGGTTTGCCAACCGCGAATCGCGGTCTTTATTTCTCCGACAGCACGGTCGTGTTGTCCAAAGAGTTGATGAGCACGCGCCAATAGATCCCGGCAGATTAGTTCTCTTTTACCGTAATTTTCCCATTTTTCCTGGTTCTGCAATGCTTCTTTTAATGCGTTTTGTGCATATAGAAGCGTTTTATCAGACCGAACTTTCTTATCTACGAGTGCCCGAGCAGCCGTTTCATAAGCGCCATTGGTGTGCATTCGCAATGCGAGCATTTTGTCGCATAGTTCTATCAACAGATGTGGATCATCGGTGACCTGTTGGTAATAAGTCAACAGGGTGATGGAGATGTCGCCTTTCAAAAAGGTATTGGGATAATCTGCAAGCAGTTGCTCCAGTCCCAGAATGCCCTCCCAATACTGATCTGGGGTCTTGGGGAGGTATCCGGACGCAAATTGGCGAAACCGCTTCATTTCTTCTTTAGAATGGGTTGGCTGTTGTGCAAGACACGGGGAATATGCAATTAGACATATCGCCAGACTTGCTACCAGTTTGCACTTGTTGAAATACATGTTGAGCCTCACTTTCTATCTGTCCAAATTAGATTCAATTTCCTCACCTGGGCATTTTTTGGTGATCGGTTTGCTTTTAATTGCACGAAGTATGTTCCGTCGGGAAGTCCCTGTTTAGACAAGAAGACAGTATAAGAACCGGGATTGTGCATTTTATTCACCGGCCTGGCTACTATCAGGCCCTGAACATTATAGCAATTGAGTTCTACAAAGACGGAGTCTGAATAAATCGTTTTCGGAAGCCAGTACACAATTTTTACCAGTGAATCTTGTGGCGTACTTTCCATTCTGAAGTCCAGTTTTTCTGTTTGTGGGTCGCCACTTGTATTGGAATCGGATTGGACCTTTTGTAAAAAAGATTCTACGGCCTCTGTCTCGTCAGTTTTCTCAGGAACGGACTGCTCATTTTGAGCGGGGTTTTCCAATTCGAGTTGTATTTGGGGTACCTGAGATGGCTCGGTGTTTTCTTGTTCTAAATTCAAGACTGCCGAAATCCCACCAAAGTACAATCCCGTTCCCGCGATTCCTGCACCGATGATACCCATTATTTTTATCATGCCTGTTCCTTTCAGTTTGGCGAGCAGGCTCGCCTGCGTTGGTACTGCGTACCATAGCGGGGGTAATGCGGCTATTATTTTGCGCGTCAGTTGAGGTGTCGGACGTTTTTCGCGGAGTGTGTCTTCTACCAGCGGCATCAATTCGTCGCGCAAGCGATTGCGCGCAACCTGAAGGCGACCGGTTACTGTGCTTTCGGGGATGTCGAGAAATGCGGCGATTTCGGGATAGGTCATGCCTTCCATGTAGTGGAGCAGTACTGATTCTCGATAAATGTCTGGCAATGCATCAACGGCGGCTATAACGACTTCTTTTGTTTCGGTTTTTTCCAGTGCTTCGTCGGGTAAGTCCGGCAATGGAACTTCCGATGCTTCAGGCGTTATATCCCGCGATGTGTCGTCGATTGAGACGACTGGACGCTTTTGTTGAAGCCATTTGTTTGACAAATTGAGTGCTATTCCCCGCAGCCAACCTGAGAATTTTTCGGGCGATTTTAGAGACTTGAGGTGCATGTATGCCTCCACAAACGCATTTTGGACGATGTCTTCAGTTGCGGAAAAGTTGCGGATTCGACCAGCTACAAAGGCAAAGATGCGCCCTTGATACGCATTGACCAGCGGTTCGTAAGCAGCCTGGTCGCCAGCCAATACTTTTTGAATTTGCTCTGCATCGCGTTTGCTCATTGTAACTCCGGATAGACGATTGTTGATTGGTTGTTTTCCGCCCGCTATATATATGTGACTCCGAAGAGCGAATTCCTAAATAAAAAAAGCCCTGCGTTACAGGGCTTTCTGGTTTTGATAGGCTGGCTATCGCGAGTTATCCACGCGATGGCTCGGGCATTTCTTCTCTTGCGCGTGCGGAGAGTTCGGCGAGGTGATCGTCGTGCGCCATGATTTGCGATAGATGTTTTTGTCGTTCGGGTCCAGCGGTTGCGACCATGATTTTTCCGTAAGCGCGATCGTTCCAGAACCGCGCGCGTGCGGCAATCTGTGTTTTTAACAGTTCAATGTGTTCTTCGTCTTCGGGGAAGCGTTCGCTGCAGTTGATGGTGAACATGCGCCGACGTGGACTGCCGCCAAAGGCTGCGTGTTTTAAGTTGTGGTTGAATAGGACGACGTCGCCCGGATTGGTTTCCAGTGGTAGTGCAGGGACATCTGATCCGTGAATATCCCATTGCTCCTGAGAATTTCGGACGGTGTTTTCGACATTATTTGCATATTGATCTTTGAGATGGTGACTTCCCGGAATGACGCGCAAACAACCCGTGTCGCGCGTTAAGTGATCCAGGTACAGGGCAATTTTTACAAATCGAATTTCCTTGCCCCAGCCATCCGAATGCCATTGCGTGTCTCCGGCATAATAATTTCCGTCTGATCCCATGTAATTGAAATTTTCACCCAGTAATCCGATCAGGATTTCTTTTATCCGCGGATCATCTAAGAGGGCGCACAGGCGTTCGTGCTGGTCGATAAATGGCACGATACACGATCGGCGTTTGCCGTCGTGCGGTTGCCCGTTGTGTCCACCTCCCCGTTGTGTCCATATTGTTTCAAATGCTTCGATAATTTCGTCGATGCAATCTGACAATAATCCCGGAAATGCGAGAAACCCAAAGGTGTCAAAGAACGCTTTTTTTTGTTCGGTGAGGATGCCCATCGCTCGCTCCTTGTGAATTGACCTGTGGAGAAACTTCTGTTAAATTGAAGCGTTGATACTTTTAGTACAGGTAATACATTATTGAGGGACCCGTAGGAGGGAAATCCTTTTCCCGATCCTTAACTTAACCAATATATGAGGATAAATACCATGCGCAAATATCTTTTATCTATCCCAATGATGCTGTTCTTGCTCGCTGGGTCTGCTTTTGCACAAACGGTTAATTTTTCTTTAACGGGCCTCGACGGCAGTACATATAGTGCTTCTGACTATCGCGGCCAGGTGCTCATACTTGCAGTCATCGGGTATGGCTGACCGACCTGTAGAGCGGCAGGTAGGTCGCTCGAAACATTATGGCAAAAGTATAACGATAACCCCAATGTTGCCATGCTCGGTCTCGATCTCTGGAATGGTAGTCGTGCTCAAGTTGAGGGTTTTCGCGCGAATGGAGGCATCACTTTTCCCATGCTTCTAAGTGCGAGTAGGAGTGATGCTACGACCACGTATGATCGCCTCGTTGTGGTTGGTACTGATGGGAATGTAGAATGGTCCGGAGGCTTTATTTCAAACGTCATTTCTACTGCGGAAGCCAAGGTTGATGAACTGTTGGCGCAAATACCATCACCTGCACCAGCGATTTCAGTGCAGGAGAGAGTTGATTTCGGTACTATTGACACGGGTCAAACAGGTCAGGAGACGATTACGATTACGAATACGGGTACTGCGGATTTGGAGATTACAGGTATTGAGAGTGATGTATCGGGTTTGACGTTTGATACTACGACGTTCACACTGGCTCCCAACGGTTCACAGACAGTGACAGTGACGTTTCCGAGTTCAACAGAGGGCACGTTTTCGGGTAATATCACGATTTCGAGTAATGACCCAAATAGTGCAACAAGCACATTATCCGTGTCTGTCATAGTCCAACCGCCCCCTGCGCCAGCGATCTCGGTACCGCAAACAGCAGTTGATTTCGGCACTGTTGAGTTTGCACAACAGGTTCAGCGGACGATTACGATTACAAATACAGGTACCGCGGATTTGGAGATAACAGGTATTGAGAGCGATGTGTCGGGTTTGACATTTGATACTACGATGTTCACGCTGGAACCTGGCGGTTCACAGATGGTGACGGTGACGTTTCCGAGTTCGACGGAGGGCACGTTTTCAGGTAATATCACTATTTCGAGTAATGATCTGGAACGCGGAACACAGACATTATCTGTGTCCGTGACCGTTCAACCGCCCCCTGTACCGGCGATCTCTGTGCCACAAGAAGGAGTTAATTTTGGTACTATTGAGGCAGGTCAAACGGGTGAACAAACGATTACGATTACGAACATGGGTACAGGTCCTCTTGAGATTACAGGTATAGAGAGCGATGTGTCGGGTTTGACATTTGATACTACGATGTTCACATTGGAACCCAATGGATCGCGCACGGTGACAGTGACATTTCCGAGTTCGACAGAAGGTACATTTTCAGGACTTATTAATATTTTGAGTAATGATCCAGATCATGCGGAGTACCCTGTATCCGTTTATGTAATCGTCCAACCGCCGCCTGCACCAGCGATCTCTGTGCGGCAAACGGCGATTGATTTTGGTACAGTTGCATTTGCACAACCAGTTCAACAGACGATTACGATCAGGAATACTGGAACAGCGCCTCTTGAGATTACGGGTATAGAGAGTGATGTGTCGGGCCTGACGTTTGATAATACGATATTCACGCTGGCACCTAATGGTTCACAGACGGTGACAGTGACGTTTCCGAGTTCGACGGAGGGCACGTTTTCAGGCAATATCACTATTTCGAGTAATGATCTGGAACGCGGAACACAGACATTATCTGTTTCTGTGACCGTTCAACCGAAACCTGTGCCTGCGATCTCTGTGCGGGAGACTGCAATTGATTTTGGTACTGTTGAGTTTGCACAACCGGTTCAGGATACGATTACGATCAGGAATACTGGAACAGCGCCTCTTGAGATTACAGGTATAGAGAGTGATGTGTCGGGGCTGACGTTTGATGCTACGATGTTTACACTGGCACCTAATGGTTCACAGATGGTGACGGTGACATTTCCGAGTTCGACGGAGGGCACGTTTTCAGGTAATATCACTATTTCGAGTAATGATCCGAAGAGTGGAACCCAGATATTATCTGTGTTCGTGATCGTTCAACCGCGACCTGTGCCAGCGATCAGTGTTCAGCAAACGGCGATTGATTTTGGTACTGTTGCGTTTGCCCAACCGGTTCAGGATACGATTACGATTACGAATACGGGTACTGCAACGTTGGAGATTACAGGTATAGAGAGCGATGTGTCTGGTCTGACGTTTGATACTACGATGTTTACATTGGAACCCAATAGTTCGCGGACGGTGACGGTGACGTTTCCGAGTTCGACAGAGGGTACGTTTTCGGGAAATATCACTATTTTGAGTAACGATCTGGAACGTGGAACACAGACCTTATCCGTTTCTGGTATTGTCCAACCGCGACCTGTGCCAGCGATCTCTATTCAGGAAACAGTGATTGATTTCGGTACTGTTGCGTTTGCACAATCGGTTCAAGCGACTTTCACAGTCCAAAATACGGGAACAGCGCCTCTTGAGATAACGGGTATTGAGAGCGATGTGTCGGGATTGACGTTTGAACCTTCTACGTTCACACTGGAACCTGGCGGTTCGCGCACGGTGACGGTGACGTTTCCGAGTTCGACGGAAGGCACGTTTTCAGGGAATATCACTATTTCGAGTAACGATCTGGAACGTGCAACACAGACATTATCCGTGTCTGTGATTGTGCAGCCGCCTCCTGTGCCTGCGATCAGTGTGCAACAAACGGCAGTTGATTTCGGTACTGTTGAGGTAGGTCAACCGATTCAAGAGACGATTACGATTACAAATACGGGCACAGCTTCGTTGGAGATAACGGGTATTGAGAGCGATGTGTCGGGATTGACATTTGATACTACGATGTTCACGCTGGAACCCAATGGATCACGCACGGTTACAGTGACGTTTCCGAATTCGACAGAGGGTACGTTTTCGGGTAGTATCAATATTTTGAGCAATGATCCGGATCGCGCAAGGCATACGCTATCGATTTCTGTGATTGTGCAGGCGGCACCTGTGCCAGCGATCTCGGTACAACAAACAGCGATTGACTTTGGTACTGTTGCGTTTGCCCAACCGGTTCAAGAGACGATTACGATCACGAATACTGGAACAGCGCCTCTTGAGATTACGGGTATAGAGAGCGATGTGTCGGGGCTGACGTTTGATACGACGATATTCACGCTGGCACCTAATGGTTCACAGACAGTTACGATTACATTTCCGAGTTCTGTGGAGGGCACGTTTTCGGGGTTTATCACTATTTCGAGCAATGATCCGGATCAAGCGAAGCATAGGCTGAAAATTTCTGTGATCGTTCAGCCACGACCTGTGCCAGCGATCAGTGTTCAGGAAACGAAAATTGACTTTGGTACTGTTGCATTTGCCCAATCGGTTCAGCAGACGATTACGATTACAAATACGGGTACCGCGGATTTAGAGATAACAGGTATAGAGAGCGATGTGTCGGGGCTGACGTTTGATACTACAACGTTCACGCTGGCACCTAATGGTTCACAGATGGTGACGGTGACATTTCCGAGTTCTGTGGAGGGCACGTTTTCAGGTAATATCACTATTTCGAGTAATGATCCGGATCAAGCGAAGCATAGGCTGAAAATTTCTGTGATCGTTCAACCGCCCCCTGTTCCGGCGATCTCTGTGCCACAAGAGGAAGTTAATTTCGGCACTGTTGCGTTTGAGCAACAGGTTCAGCAGACGATTACGATTACAAATACAGGTACCGCGGATTTGGAGATTACAGGTATTGAGAGCGATGTGTCGGGTCTAACCTTTGATCCTGCGATGTTTACACTATCTCCGGATAGTTCGCGCACAGTGACAGTGACGTTTCCGAGTTCTGTGGAGGGTACGTTTTCGGGGCTTATCACCATTTCGAGTAATGATCCGGATCGCGCAAAGCAGACATTATCTGTGTCTGTGATCGTACAGGCGGCACCTGTGCCAGCGATTAGTGTTCAGGAAACGTCAATTGATTTTGGTACAGTTGCGTTTGCTCAACCGGTTCAGCAGACGATTACAATTACGAATATGGGCACGGCCTCCCTTGAGATTACGGGTATTGAGAGTGATGTGTCGGGTTTGACGTTTGATAATACGATGTTCACGCTGGAACCTAATGGTTCACAGACGGTGACAGTGACGTTTCCGAGTTCTGTGGAGGGCACGTTTTCAGGCAATATCACTATTTCGAGTAATGATCCGGATCGCGCAAAGCATACGCTGTCAATTTCTGTGATTGTTCAACCGCGACCTGTTCCGGCTATCACTGTTCAGCAAACAGCAATTGACTTTGGCACAGTTGCGTTTGCTCAACCGGTTCAGCAGACGATTACGGTGACGAATACGGGTACGGCTCCCCTTGAGATTACGGGTATCGAGAGCGATGTGTCGGGTCTGACGTTTGATCCTGTGATGTTTACACTATCTCCGGATAGTTCGCGCACAGTGACAGTGACGTTTCCGAGTTCTGTGGAGGGTACGTTTTCGGGGCTTATCACCATTTCGAGTAATGATCCGGATCGTGCAACCCAGACATTATCTGTGTCTGTGATTGTGCAGGCGGCACCTGCGCCGGTGCTGGTTGTGGGAGAATCCGCAATTGATTTCGGTACTATTGATGCCGAAAAGACGGCCCAGCAGACTTTTACGATTACGAATACGGGTACTGCGCCGTTGGAGATTACGGGTATTGAGAGCGATGTGTCGGGTTTGACATTTGATCCTGTGATGTTTACGTTGCCTCCGGATAGTTCGGCGACGGTTATGATTGCGTTTCCCAAACCCATGGAAGGCACATTTTCGGGGCTTATCACCATTTCGAGTAATGATCCGGATCGCGCAAAGCATACGCTGACGATTTCTGGCGTTGTCCAGCCGCTTTCTGTGGAGGCCAAATCGGATTTTGACGGCAATGGCGTAGTCGAATTTACTGATTTTCTCCTGTTTGTGAGTGCCTTTGGATCGTCCCAGGCCCAATACGATATCAATGGGAACGGTGCTGTTGACTTTCCCGATTTTCTTCTGCTTGTGAGTGTCTTTGGCAAATCGGTTGGCGGATAGGTTTGCGACTTTCGGCTTGACACTTGTAGTGCAAATTTCTATGTTTTCTCTCCAAAGCAATGACGGAGAAAAGTAACCTGTTCCCAACTGCACAGAGAGGATGTGTCCTGGGCTGAAAGCACATCTGCAGGATGCACAGGCGAAGTTCCCTCCCGAGCTGCAAAGCCGAATGGAAAGATAGTTTCCTATTAAGCCGAGCCGGTGGGTCCGCCGACAATGGACAGGATGGTGATGGCCATCTATTGAGTGGTGCTTTTTAGCGCAAATAGGGTGGTACCGCGAAAAGCTCTTTCGTCCCTATGATGACGAAGGGGCTTTTTTGTTGTTAATGGGCGACCACAGGGGGTCGCCCCTACAAATTGGATTAACAATAGCATCGTAGGGGACGGCCCCTGTGCCGTCCCGACAGTCAGTAGAGTGTTGATCGCTGCATAAGGAGTTTCTTTTGATTGATCTCGCTTCTTTACATGCCCTCGAAATTCGCATTTTGCGTGTATATGAGAATAATGCCAGTGCCGAGCAGTCCGATGCACAGCTTCAAAGTGGTGCGGATCTCGGCGAAGGACAGGTTCGGCGCGCGGTTGAGTGGCTGATTTCCAAGCATTTGCTGGAAGTTACCGGGGAAAATACGCAAGTAACTGTTTCGCTTACGGAAGTGGGACGGGATTTTGCCTCAAAGGGCGCGACGCCAGAGACCGCACTTTTGGCCCGGGCGAGCGCAGAGCGCGTCGGGATCCAGGACTTGCAAGCCGACGAGCGGTTTGACAGAGGTGCCTGGGGCAGTGCGTTTGGCGGTTTGAAAAAGGATGGGGTTATCGATCTGGATAAGGGGGCTATTGTTATTGTCGATACAGATCGGGCTTCTTTTTTTGTTGATCGACTGATGCCAGAATTTTTTCACAAATTTTCCGATACTGGAATTGAGATTGATGATTTTCCCGGTGATATTGTCCAATATATTGAAGCCAATGCCCGCAAACGCGGTGGGAGCAGGGGACCTGTTCGTTTGGACGAGCGTATAGAGCGGGTTTATTGTCTTACGGAAGAAGGACGGCGCGTGCTTGTGGAGGTTGTCAAAGCCAATCTTACGGGTGATGAGATTTCTCGTCTTACGCCGGAAATGATTCAGAAGGGCACATGGCAGGGCGCGTCTTTTCGCCGATATGATCTGTCGATTAAGCCGCCGCGTGTGCTTATTGGAAAGCACCATCCCTATCGGGCGTATCTCGATAATGTGCGGCGTCGATTGATGGCGCTCGGTTTTGAAGAGATGAGAGGTTCGCTGGTGGAGACCGAGTTCTGGAATATGGATGCGCTTTTTATGCCGCAGTTCCACGCGGCGCGCAATATTCACGATGTTTATTATTTGACGGAGCCGACGCGATCCCGAGAGGCTGAAGAACCCTATTTTTCCAGGGTGGCTGAGGCGCATCATCATGGGGGCGAGACAGGTTCGCGCGGGTGGCGTTATGAGTTCAATTCCGAACAGTCGCGCCGCCTTATTTTGCGGAGTCAGGGTACCGCGCTTTCGGCGCGTACGCTGGCTTCAGAGCTAAATGTGCCGGGTAAGTATTTCGCGCTTGCGCGTTGCTTTCGCCCGGATGATGTGGATGCCACGCATGCAGCGGATTTTTTTCAGGCTGAGGGTATTGTTTTGGGCGAGGAGATAAATTTTCGCAGTTTGCTCGGTTTGCTCAAGTTGTTCGCGCTTGAGATCGCGCAGGCCGAAGATGTGCGCTATGTGCCCGATTATTTTCCTTTTACCGAGCCTTCGGTAGAACTTCAGGCGAAGCATCCCGTTCTGGGCTGGATCGAGCTTGGGGGCGCGGGTCTTTTTCGTCCTGAGCTTACACGACCGCTGGGTGTGGATGTTCCAGTGATTGCCTGGGGTCTGGGGGTTGATCGAATGGCGATGGTCGCGCTGGGTATTAACGATATACGCGATTTGTTCAGTACGGATTTGGATCTGGTCAGGAATACGCGGTAGGAGTAAAAATGCCAACGATTACAGTTAATAAACCCGATTTTGAACGTCTCGCAGGGCAGGTTTATTCTTCGGAGAGTTTGAGTGCTGCGCTTGAAACTGCCAAGGCCGAGATCGATGCGGAAGAGGGCGATACGCTTCGCATTCAGCTCAAAGATACCAACCGCCCCGATCTCTGGTCGGCAGAGGGGCTTGCGCGGTTGCTCAAAAGCCATCGGGAGAATGTTCAGCCGGACTATTCTTTTTTTGATGCGTCTGGTGTATCGGAAGAACGGGAGGTTATTGTCGATCCCGGGTTGCAAAATATCCGTCCTTATATTGCCGCTTTTGCGTGTGAGGGTATTGCGATTGACGAGGCAGCACTTGACGCGCTTATCGAGGCGCAGGAAAAACTCTCCGATGGATATGGTCGCGGTCGCAGTGTTGTTGCGATTGGGATTTACGATGCATCAGATATTGTGTATCCGGTGCGATACGATGCGGTTGATCCCGATAAAACTGCTTTTGTTCCTCTGGAGTTTGAGGATGAGATGTCTTTGCGACAGATTTTGTCCGATCATCCCACGGGCAGAACGTATGCACATCTCCTCGAGGGGAAGGATAAGTTTCCCCTGATCCGAGATTCGCGCGGCGAGGTTCTTTCTATGCCTCCTGTGATTAATAGCCAGAGTCTGGGGCGCGTTGAAGTGGGGGATGCGTTTTTATTTTGCGAAGCGACGGGGCCTGAACTCGATGCTATTTTATTGTCTATGGCGATTATGGCGGTCAATATGGCTGACCGGGGTGGCCGCATTTATCCCGTAACTGTGCGCTATCCATATCAGACGCCGAGAGGACGAGATGTGACGTGTCCCTATGATTTGACCGAGCCTGTGCAGGTGGATTTAGATGAGATTTACAAGGTGGTTGGGGCACATATTTCGATGGGGCAGATTCAGACTGCGCTCAGCGCTATGGGTTATCGGGATATCGATGTACAGGACGAGCGTATCAGCGTGCGTCCAGCACCGTATCGCGACGATATTTTACATTCCGTAGATGTTGTGGAAGATGTTGTGATCGGCGTGGGGTACGAGGCTTTTGAACCCGAGATGCCCCGGGATTTTACGGTTGGCAAAGCAGCGCCAGAAGAGGATCTCGCAGACCGATTTCGCAATCTCATGGTTGGGAGCGGATTTCAAGAGGTCTTTTTGCCAATTCTCTGTTCTCAAAAAGAACAGACTGTGGATATGAATAATCCGGATGCAAAGATTATTTCGATTTCAAATCCCATGTCCGAAAATTACAGCGCGATTCGAGGGTCGTTGTTGCCCGGTTTGCTGAAGACCGAAGCCACAAGCCGTCGCGCGCTGTACCCACATCGGATTTTTGAGGTGGGGGAAGTGGGGGTGCTCGATCTGGGGGAAAATTACGGTACGCGCACAGATATTCATCTTTGCGCGCTCGAAGCGAGTGACGAAGCCAATTTGTCCGGTATTCAGAGCTTTCTCGAGGTGTTATCCTATTATTTTAATTTTGAATATACTATTGCGCCGATTGATCATCCCACATTTTTGCCCGGGCGCAGTGGTGAGATCCGCATAGGCGAGCGCGTTTACGGGCTTATTGGCGAAGTGCATCCCGGCGTTCTCGAAACTTGGGGTATAAATTATCCCGTCAGTGCATTTGAGATTGATATCCGCATTGTGTCTGCTGGACGAATAGACGAATAGACGAATGGAGATAAATACTGGTTTGGGGAGGATGGGCAGGGTTCGTTGATTCGTTGATTCGCATATTGAGGGGTTTAACTATGGATAAGCTCAAAGTTGGTATTCTGGGCCTCGGTCGCGGTTTTACGCATTTCAGAAATTTTCTCGCTCTGGAAGAGGCTGAGGTTATTGGTGCTTGTGACCGCTTTCCGCGTTTGAGAGAACGCGCCGAGCAACACCTGACATCGGTTGGTGCAACGGCTCCGATTTTGCCCGAGTTTGACGATTTGCTCGATCTCAACCCCGATGCTATTGTGGTTGCTACGAATGGGAAATTACAGGTGAAACACGGGTGTGAGGCGATGCGCGCGGGGTGTCATGTGCTTTCGGAAGTGCCGGGGGCTTATACGCAAGAAGAGTGTATGAATTTGCGCCAGACTGTTGAATATACGGGCAAAACCTATATGCTGGGAGAAAATACCTGTTATTGGGATTTTTTTCGCTATTTCCGCAAGTGGGTTGTCGAAGATCGATTTGGCCCTATTTCCATTGCCGAAGGCGAATATATTCACCATTTGCCGGCCACGCTTTTGCGCCCGGATAGTTCGCGGCATACGCCGACGCGAGCGCGGGCAGCCGGTTATACCGATACAATGCCGATCTGGCGTGCCGATCAACCTCCTATTCAATATCTGACGCATGACCTGGGGCCATTGCTCGAAGTGATTGACGATCGCTGTGTTTCTGTTTCTTGTCGCAGCGCGCCGTTCCGAAGTGCTGACGCGCCTCTGCGTTCCGACGGTCAGATCGCGGTGTTCGAAACAGCAAAGGGCGCGCTTATTAAAATTATGGTTACGCTCAATACGGCCCGGCCTTCTGAACATCGCTATCGCATTTTTGGCGTTGAGGGCGGTGCCGAATGGTTTAGCTATGAAAAACACGCTCGTCGCTTTTCTCGAGGGGCGGATCATCGCAGTGGTTGGGAGGTTTTGCCTGTTGGCCTTGGCGCACATGGCGATGATACTTCTGCAGGTCACGGCGGTGCAGACTTAAAACTCGCCCGACATTTTACACAGTCTATTCTCGCTGGCAAGCCATCGCCGATTGATGTGTATCGCGCCATTGAATACTGTCTGCCGGGGATTCTGGCAAATAAATCCGCCGAGTTGGGCGGTGCGCCAGTTCCCATTCCGGATTTTCGCCTCACGCCATTTGATCACACAATTTTTTGGGATAGTTTGGGGCTTCCCGAACGCGATCCAGAATCCCGGCCCTATCAGCCGCCTGGGTAAATCTCGAAGAATAAAAAAATCCGAATCGCAATGATTCGGATTTTTTTTATAGAGATGAAAACAGAGAAGTATTAGAACCGAACATGCAAGCTGCTTGTAATCAGGCGTCCGATCCAGGGCGAACCGACAAATGATCGGTATTCCTGGTTTAGCAAATTGCTGGCATTCAAATTTAAGGAGGTGCTGAAGCGATCATTTGAAAGTGGCAACTGATAGGTCAAATTCAAATCCAAAACAGTATGAGCATCTACATTGCCGACATATATACCCGATTGCATTGGAAAGCCATCGCGGTAGCGAAATTTTCCCCGGATCGTGAGCGGTATATTGGGCAATTGGCAATCGATACCGATATTAAATTTGTGTCTGGGAGCATTGAGGGCTATGTCGCCGATGTTGTCTAAATTGCGAAACATATCCTTGCTGACGTAGGAATAATTGCCGGTAAAAGCCCATATTTCGTTTGGATAATACGCAAGCGATAGGTCAGCACCGTAGAGCGTTATGTTGCCAAAATTGCGAGGTGCGACGATCACCGCATTGGGGTCTGCTGCCTGTTCGGGTACTATCGTACCAAAGGGGATCAGCGCGGCGTTGGCTACGAATAACTGCGTCAATTCATCCACGCCTGTTCCATTGCCATTGCCAACCAACCCCAACTCTGGCTCGTTGAGCTGATCTAAAAAAATAAGGGCAATTGCGAGGCTTGCATTGGCAGGATCTTTCAGGTTCTCGGTAAGCGCGTCTGTCAGGGCTTCGCTTAAGGGACCGGGTGCGAGAAATACGTTGGGCGTTTCAATCCGCAACGGGCTGACAAAATTTTTGATTCTGGTTTGATAAACATCGGCTGCCAGGATCAGTTTGTTTTTGATGACGCCTTTGTATCCCAATTCAAAGGTTTCTGTGATGGTTGGTCCGAGTTTTTCTATGTCTGTCACTGCATTGGCGAGGTCGGGTATGGGATCGAAACCCTGCGTTTCTGCATTCAGTATCGCAGCCGTATTTTGCAAGCCCGGCAGTTGCTCTGGGATAGTTCCGGGAAAGATCTCGACGAGTTTTTCGACCAGCGCAACGGCTTGATCTGGTGGTAGCCCAAGCCCGCCTGCGATAAGCTCTGTTGCAAGAGGTTCCAGTTCAGATAGAAAGCCGTTCAGTATTGCCTCTCTGGCAGCACGCCACATCAAATTGGTGGCCTGGGGATCGTGCAGAGAGAAGTAGTGATCTTTTGACAGGTCCGCTATAGGCGCGAAGGGCGTCCGAAACATGGGTAGCCCATTGTCGTCTCTGCGAAATGTGAATCCGGTACCGGCAGTGCCCTGTGCGCGAAGGTCAATTGCTGGACTAAATTCCAATATCGGGCTGAAACTTGTCCCCAGCATAAAGACGTCGGGGACGCCGATTCGATCTACAAATAAGTCTGGGGTTGAGGGCGTGCTAAATGCTCGGTTATATGTCAATCGCAGGGTGTTGAACGGGCTGGGTTTAATGATCAGTGCTGCGCGGGGTGAGAAAAACAGATCTTCGATATGGCTGTGTTTGTCGATACGCCCGGCCATTATCAGATCGATTTGATCGCTCAGGTTGGTTTCGCTTTGCAGGTAGATCCCGTATTCATCGATGTCGTCATTGTCTTCATGCATGCCGTGTACTGTGCCCTGTGTTTTGGGTCGGGTGAGCAGTACATCGGCACCATAAGCGAAGTGTTGTTTTTTGCCCAAACTGGCATTGTGTTGCAATTGCAAGACCATCAAATGTGAATTATCTACAATTGGGTCGCCGGCTGTGATCAGTTCCGTGTCGCCCGCATTACTGGTGTTGTAGAAGATTTGTGCAAACCACCCGCGATAGAGCAGACGGCCTTGATAAAAATTATAGGTCCAGTCTTTTGCCTGGCCCGCACCCAAATCCGTCTGTTGAAGGCCGCTCATTTTTGAATAGCCTGCCGATCCTATCAGTGTCAGGTCATCTGTTGGTCGAAAGTCGAGCCTGAACTCTCCACTTGTCCTTTCTGTGCTATAATCGCGTGGATTAAAACCGCGCGATTCCACTTCCAGGGGATCGACATATTCCCAGTCATGGGTTGCAACATATCCACCCGAAATTTTGATCCCGATCTTGTCGTTGAGGCTGCTGGCGTGTCGCAGCGATAATTTTCTCACACTGCGCTGCCCGCCAGATATGGAAATTGTATTGCCTTCCGATCCAAATGGCGAGCGGGTGATAATGTGCATCACGCCATTGGCACTGTTGGGACCGTAAAGTGCGGATCCGGGTCCCAGAACGATTTCGATGCGCTCAATGTCGTCACTGGTAAGGGGGATCAAATCATAGGCATTGAGGCGCAGGGAAGGGATGCGGGCAATGCGGTTGTCAACGAGTGTGAGCAATGCGCCAGAAAATACCTTGTTGAATCCGCGAACGACCATGCTGCCTTGCGATATGCCTGTTTGAGCATAGTCAACGCCGGGCAGAGTCTTGACATATTCACTCATTGTCAAGACTTCTCGATTTCTGATTTCAGACGCTTCGACTGTTGCAATTGAGGCAGGCGCGTCCAGGGCTTTCTCCTGTTTGCGCGATGCCGATACCACGACCTGTTGACCAATGAGGACTACGGCGGTCAATTTGAAATCTCGCGTCATACTTGCGCCAGCGCGGATTTCTACATTCGATACAACCACCGTTTCATAGCCGATATGACTGATGGTGATTTCGTAAATGCCCGGCGGCAAGCGGTCGATGCGATAGTTTCCCTGGTCATTGGTGATTGCACCCCGGGTGCCTTCAATGGCCGGTCCTTTGACTATGATATTGGCACCGAATAAAATTACTCCGTCCTCTGTTTTCACTTTTCCAGTCAAGCCGCCGAAATCCTGAGCTATGACCGAGTAAGCATTCCACAGTACGAAAGCAAGGATATATAATAAGCGCATCAAATCCTCCTTATCGCAATGATCTGGAGTTTTTTAAGATGGGAGAGGGGCAGCTTTAGAATCGAATATTCAGGCCCGTTAAGACCAGGCGTCCAATAAATGGCGCACCGATAAATGATCGATATTCCTGGTTTAACACGTTGCTGGCTTCCACATTCCAGGTGATCTTGAAGCGGTCATTTGAGAGTGGCAACTGATATGCGGCATTCAGGTCCAAAACAGTGTAAGCATCTACATCGCCTACATATACACCCGATTGCATTGGAAAACTACCGCGATAGCTCAATTTTCCGCGAATGGTGAGTGGCATATTGGGCAGTTGGCAATCGACTCCGATGTTAAATTTGTGCCGGGGGGCATTGAGGGCAATGTCGCCGATGTTGTCTAAATTGGGGAACCAATCATCGCTGACATAGGAGTAATTGCCGGTAAAAGTCCACATTTCGTTTGGATAATACGCAAACGACAGGTCGGCACCGTAGAGCGTTATGCGACCGAAATTGCGATATGCGACCATGACTGCAGTGGGGTCTGATGCCTGTTCGGCAGACATGGTACCAAAGGGAATTCCCGCGGCGTTGGATACAAATAACTGCGTCAATTCATCTATGCCCGTGCCATTGCCATTGCCAACCAGGCCCAAATCCGGCAGGTTGAGTTGATCTAAAAGGCCGATGGCAATTGCGAGACTTGCATTGGCGGGGTCTCTCAAGTTCTCGGTAATTCCGTTTTCCAGAGCTTCGCTCAAGGGACCGGCTGCGAGAAACACACTGGGTGTTACAATCCGCAACGGGCTGGTGAAATTTCTTTTTCTGCTCAGGTAGGCATCGGCTGCGAGAATGAGTTTGTTATTGATGACGCCTTTGTATCCCACTTCAAAGGTTTCTGAGATGGTCGATTCGATTTTGTTTATGTCTGCCACTGCATTGGCGAGGCTGGGCTCGGGATCAAAACTCGCCGTTGCCGTATTCAGTGTGCCGGCCGTATTTTGCAAGCCCGGCAGTTGTTCTGGGATAATCCCGGGGAAGTCTGCAACCAGTTGTGCGGCTACCGCAGCCGCTTGATCTTGTGGTAGCCCAAGCCGATCTACGAAAAGCCCTGTTGCGAGAGGTTCCAGTTCCGCCAAAAGGATACTCATTATTATTGATCTGGCAGCGCCCCACATCAAATTGGTACCTTGCGGATCGTGCAGAGAGAAGTAGTGATCTTTTGACAAGCCCGCTATGGGCGCAAAGGAGGTCCGATACATGGGTAGGCCATTGTCGTCTCTGCGAAATGTGAATCCGGTACCGGCGGTGCCCTGTGCGCGAACGTCAATTGCTGGACTAAATCCCAATGCCGGTTGCAATGCCCCGAACCCAAAGGGATCGGGGAGGCCGATCCGGTCCAAAAATAAGTTGGTGGTCGAAGGCGTGCTAAATGCGCGGTTATACGTCAATCGCAGGGTGTTGAGTGGCCTGGGTTTAATGACCAGCGCTGCGCGGGGTGAGAAAAATGGATCTTCAACATGGCTGTGCTTGTCTATGCGCCCGGCCAATACCAGCTCGATTTGATCACTCAGGCTGGTTTCACTTTGCAAATAGACCCCGTATTCATCGATGTTATCAATGTCTTCATGCATGCCATTTATTGTGCCCCCTGTCTTGGGTCGGGTTCGCAGTACATCAGCACCATAAGCAAAGTGTTGTTTCTGTCCCAAATTGGCATTGTGTTGCAATTGCAGAACCATCAAATATGAATTATCTACAATTGGGTCGTCGGCTGCGATCATTCTCGTTTGACCTGCATCACTGGCGTTGAAGAAGACCTGTGCAAACCACTCGCGATAGAGCAGGCGGCCTTGATAAAAATTATAGGTCCAGTCTTTTGCCTGACCCGCGCCCAAACCCGTCAATTCAATACCGCTTGTTTTTGTATAACCCGTTGATCCTATGATTGTCAGGTCATCTGTTGGTCGAAAATCGAGTCTCAGTTCTCCCAATGTCTTTTTTGCGTTGTAATCGCGTGGATTAAAACCGCGTGATTCCACTTCCAGAGGATCGATGTACTCCCAGTCATGGGCTGAACTGTGCCCAACCGAAATTTTGATCCCGATCTTGTCGTTGAGGCTGCTGGCGTGGCGCAGTGATAATTTTCTCACACTGCGCTGCCCGCCAGATATGGAAATTGTATTGCCTTCCGATCCAAATGGCGAGCGGGTGATAATGTGCATGACGCCACTGGAGGTGTTGGGACCGTAAAGCGCAGATCCGGGTCCTAATACCACTTCAATACGCTCAATGTCGTCACCGGTAACGGGGATCATATCAAAGGCATTGAAACGCAGGGAAGGGACGCGGGCAATGCGATTGTCAACGAGTGTGAGCAGTGCGCCAGAAAATACATTGTTGAATCCGCGAACCACCACGTTGCTTTGTGAGATGCCCGTTTTGGAAAAGTCAACACCGGGCAGGGTCTTGATATGCTCAGTCGGTGACAAGACGCCCCGATCTCTGATTTCAGATGCTTCGATCGTTGCTATTGAAGCGGGTGCGTCCAGGGCTTTTTCCTGTTTGCGCGATGCCGATACGACGACTTGCTGACCGATGAGGACGACAGCGGTCAGCGTAAAGTCTCGCGTTATACTTTCGCCAGCGCGGATTTCTACGCCGGTTGCGGCGATGGTTTCATAGCCGATATAACTGATGGTGATTTCGTAAGTCCCCGGCGGCAAGCGGTCGATGCGATAGTTGCCCTGGTCGTTGGTGATTGCGCCCCTTACGCCCTCAATGGCCGGTCCTTTGACTGTGATATTGGCCGCGAATAATGCTTCTCCCGTCTCATCTTCCACTTTTCCAGTCAAGCTACCCATATCCTGAGCTATGACTGAGCAAGTACTCCACAGTACGAGAAAAATGATACACAATGTGCGCATAACGCCTCCTTAAAATATTTTCTTATAGTTATTTGAAAGATAATAGAAAAAAAAAATACAAATGTCACGAACAAAAGCAGCGATCAGGACCACGCCTCTCACGCCATAAAGACATATTTGAGAATAAATATGATGGCCAGTACATCTATGAGCGGATGTACTTCAGAGCCTTTTTTGCTCAATCGTTTGATTATGGGATAGGCGATAAATCCGAATGCCAGCCCGTCGGCAATGCTGAATGTCAGGGGTATGGCAATTAGCGTTAAAAAAGCGGGTACAGCATCCGACATATCATCCCAGACAATACGCGCAGCCGGGGCCATCATCATGACGCCTACGACAATGAGCGCGGGCGCTGTGGCAAAGGATGGTATGGCCTGTACCAGAGGTGTGAGAAATAAGGCGCAGATGAATAGTCCGCCGGTTACCAGGCTGGCAAAGCCCGTGCGCGCGCCCGAAGATATGCCAGCGGCGCTTTCGATATAGGTGGTCACGGTTGATGTGCCCAATACACTGCCGCATACGGTTCCAATAGAGTCTGATAGCAGTGCTTTGTTGGCGCGTGGCAATTGCCCTCGCTTGTCCAGGAATCCCACGCGTTCGGATAATCCCACCAGCGTGCCCATGGTATCAAATAGATCGACAAAGAGAAAGGCAAAGACGAGTTCTATTACTGCGGTGTGAAATGCGAGGGGCAAATGATAGATGGCTTCTCCAAAGAGATGGGTGGGCCAGACAGGCAGGCTTATGACGCCTGTTGGCCAGGGCGTAAGTCCGATGATCATGGATAATAAGGTGACGCCGATTACGCCGAGTAAAATCGCACCGCGGATGCCGCGCGCCAGCATGATGGCCGTGCCCAAGAGTCCTACCAGCGCCAATCCAACAGGTCCTGAGTACACATTGCCAAGGCTGACCAATGTGGCCTGATCATCGACAATAAAACCCGCATTCTTAAATCCGATGAATGCAATGAATAGTCCAATACCCGCGGCGGCGGCGAGCTTGAGAGGTTGGGGTACTGCTGTGATAATGGCTTCGCGTACCCGCAATACGGTTAATAATAAAAATAGGAGTCCGGAAGCGAGGACCACGCCCAGAGCCAATTTCCAATGTACGCCCATGCCCAGTACAATTGTGTAGGTAAAAAACGCATTGAGGCCCATGCCCGGCGCCAGGGCAAAGGGATAATTTGCCAGAAGTCCCATAAGTATTGTTGCGATGGCCGCAGAAACACACGTTGCAAATAACAGTTCGGGAAATAAATCCACGCCCAATGCGTCAGACATGATGCCCGGGTTTACGGCTACGATATAAGCCATTGTCACAAATGTCGTCACCCCACCTGTTATTTCTGTGCGCCAATTTGTGTTTTGCGCGTTAAATTTGAAAAATTCAGCGATTGATCCTGTGATTTTTTCTGTTCCCATTTGTTTTTCCTTTTTTTGGTGAAACATTAAAGGCAGTGAGACGTAAAACGTGAGACGTGAAAAGCAGCACCCGCCCAGGGGTGGTGTTGGGTGGTCTTCACACTTCACACTTTACACTTTACACTTCACATGATACTTGCGTCTGGGAGCAAATGCAATTAGATTGAAACCTATAGCGCGATAGGTTCGGGTATTAGCAGTTCAAGGGATGTCTCTCCCACATATCAGGGGAATTCGCCATGACCGAAGATATTGGCCCTTTGCTGAAGCACTGGCCCTATGATCCCAAAAATAGTATTCGCAAAATTTTCTCGTCCAAAGGCGTTGAAAAAATTCAAGTACGCATAGATCAGGGTCCATTTCAAGGTATTCTACAGATGGAACTCGACGGGCGTCCCGATGGGCGCAGACCACGCAATAGCGCGTTTGTTCTGGATCATTTTACCGATAGGCTTCATCATTTCATTGAAGAACACGGTACATCCGATGGTTTTTCACTGAAAAAGGCGCACTGTCGTGAACTCTTTGATGAAAGCCGACTGCTCTACGAGCGGTATGTTTTTTTACTTCAAATACGAGACTATGACCGCGTTCTTCGAGATACAGAGCGCAACATGAGGCTGTTTCGTTTTGTCAACCAATACGCTGCTGCGGAAAACGATCGCCTCAATCTCGAAAAATGGTGGCCTTATGTTTTGCGAATCCACGCGATTGCGCGCGTGATGATTGAATCGCAAAAGAACAATTTTGCGGAGGGCATACGAATTATTCGAGATGTGCTCGACAAGATCGAAAATCTGGAAGAAGTAGAAGCAGAAGAATTTGATATTGAAAAGAAACGCTCCGTTGAGTCTCTGAATGAATTGCTCAACGAGCTTGAGCAACAGCGCCCGCTCACAAAATCTGAGCGTCTTAAGAAAGAATTGCTGGAAGCGATTGACAACGAGGAGTTTGAACGCGCTGCTGAGCTTCGAGATCGGATTAATATGATGGGTGAGAAGGATAGTAGAGAGGTGTAAGAAGCGAGTTTTCTTGACAGAACTGGACTAAGCCTGTATCTTCTCTTTCTAATTGAAAAAGAGAGCTAAAGTTATGACACATCCGATTACCACATCCCACATTGCAATTACAACGGCTGTTGTAGGCCGTGTTGTAGTACTTGTACCTATGTGATGGTGGGATTGCATAAAGAAAATCTTGTCCCGTCATCGCTACAATGCAATGACGGTTTTTTTGTTTAATAAAGGAGATTTTTGCAATGGCGAGCAAACCCCAGACTCCGACATCTGGCTCCACCTCTGGCGAAATGAGGGGTGCCGATATTCTGGTTGAATGTCTCATCCGCGAGGGGGTCGAAGTTCTCTTTGGCTATCCCGGAGGGGCCAGCATGGAAATGCACCAGTCCCTCACGCGTTCCAATATCCAGGTTGTGTTGTGCCGGCACGAACAGGGCGAAATTTTTGCGGCTGAAGGATATGCCAAAGCCTCGGGCAAAGTCGGGGTGTGTATGGCAACGTCTGGACCGGGTGCTACCAATCTGGTCACGGGGCTGGCCGATGCCAAAATGGACTCTGTGCCGCTTGTTGCCATCACGGGTCAGGTCCCCACTGCTGTTATTGGTCGCGATGCTTTTCAAGAGACTCCGATTATTGAGGTTACGCGGCAGATTACGAAGCACAATTATCTCGTGGACCGCATTGAAGATATTCCCCGCGTTGTCAAAGAGGCGTTTTACATTGCCTCTTCTGGGCGGCCCGGTCCTGTGCTGGTCGATATCCCCAAAAATGTGCAGCAAAGTGTTTGTGTGCCCGATTTTCCCGAGACGGTGGCTATTCGCAGCTATACCCCCAGCCATTTGCACGCCAGCCGCGCGCAAATTCAAGAGGTTGCGCAGGCGATTTTAGAATCCAAACGCCCGCTTATTTATGCCGGCGGAGGGATTGTGACTGCAGATGCGGCGGAAGAGCTTCGCGAGTTTGCCCGAAAGACACGCATTCCCGTGGCGCAGACGCTGATGGGGTTGGGTGTTTTCCCGCAAACAGATCCACAGTCTTTGCAAATGCTGGGGATGCACGGGTCGGTTTATGCCAATTACGCCATCAATCACGCCGATTTGTTGCTGGCATTTGGGGTGCGTTTTGATGATCGGGTGACGGGCAAGCTCGAGGAGTTTTGCAAACACGGTCGCATTGTGCATATCGATATCGATCCTTCTGAGATCAATAAAAACAAGGTCGCCCATTTGCCGATTGTGAGCGATATTAAATATGCCCTGCAAGAGCTAAATAGTGTTGTTGTGCCGGGCGATTATCAGGCCTGGTGTGATGAGATTGAAACGTGGCGGGAGAAATATCCTTTCAATTACAAGGATGTGGAAGATGTCATTTTGCCCCAATATGCGATTGAGATGCTCTATAAGATGACGGACGGGAAGGCCATTATATCCACAGGGGTGGGGCAGCACCAGATGTGGGCGGCGCAATTTTATCCTTTTGATGAGCCGCGCCGTTGGCTCACGTCGGGCGGTCTGGGGGCGATGGGTTTTGGTTTGCCCGCTGCGCTGGGGGCGCAGTTGGCGTTTCCCGATGCGCTGGTTATTGATATTGATGGCGATGGCAGTTTTGCGATGAATGTACAGGAGTTGGCGACGCTTTATGCAGAGAAAATTCCCGTTAAGACTATGATTCTCAACAATCAGCATCTGGGTATGGTGGTGCAGTGGGAGGATCGCTTTTACAAGAGCAATCGCGGGCATACGTTTATTGGGGATCCGGAAGCGGCGCAGGCGCACGAAGATATGAATATTCCGCCGAGTCACGCGATTTTTCCCGATTATGTGGCGATAGCAAAGGGTTTTCGCGTGCCTGCCGAACGGGCGATACGCAAGGAGGATCTCGTGCCGGCTATTGATCGCATGATTTCTTCCAATGGTCCCTATTTGCTCGATGTGGTTGTGCCGTATCAAGAGCATGTGCTGCCCATGATTCCCTCGGGTATGACGTTTGCCGATATTATTACGGAGTAGTTAGCCCAACTGTCCCCAAAGGCGATCCGCAGATGGACGCAGATGGAAAATCATAATGTAGGGGCGACCCTCGTGGTCGCCCATCTCGATCCCTCCAACCCTGGACATCCCTGAATGCGATGTCCATTTTTTTGTTTTATAGGGAACGCGAGTGCTGGTCTGGTGGTCTAATCCTGCGAAACGGATAGAATAGGCGAATCAGAGGAAAGATATAACATGGCTGATTTTGATGAACGAGATCTGATTCGTCAATGCCAAAAGGGCGATGTGCAGGCTTTCCGCCAGTTGGTTGAACGTTATGAAGACCGAATTTACGGTCTGGCGTGTTCGATTCTCGGCGATCCGGAAGCGGCAAGGGATGCGGCGCAAGAGGCGTTTGTCAGAGTGTATAAAGCACTGGGAAGGTTTGAAGGGCGGTCGAGTTTTTACACGTATTTGTATCGCATTACTACCAATGTTTGTCTCACGTTTGCCCAGCGCGAGCAACGGCGGCCCGATAGTGTTTCGATAGAGAGGATGCAAGAGGCGAGCGATATGGCACTGGATCGGTTTTTGGGTACGGATGAACCGCAAAATGATATTGAGCGCATTGGTTTGCGCGAGGAGATTCAGAAGGTGCTCGATTACCTGTCGCCCGAGCATCGCGCGGTGGTGATTATGAAAGATATAGAGGGTTTTTCTCAAGAAGAGATTGCCGATGTTTTAGATGTTTCTGTCGGCACTGTTAAATCGAGGCTTTCGCGGGCACGGGCGCGTTTACGCGATTTGCTTTTGCCGCTTTACCGCGAATGGCAAGGGGAAAATATATGACTGACCACGATAAATTGTTGCTCTATGTTGACGGTAATTTGTCTGCGGAGCATGTGCGCGAAATTGAAGCGCGGATAGCAGAAGATGCTGAGTTTCGCGCTGAGTACGATTTGCTTCGCCATGTACAGAGACGTCTGAGTCAGCGTCCTATGGCGCCTTCGCCGGGGTTGTGGGATGGGGTTCAGACACAGATTCGGGAAGAGAGTCTCTGGAATAGCCTGGTATGGGCGGGCAAACGTCTCGTGCCTTTGGCCGCTGCCGCTGCTGTTATTTTTATGGTGCTGATAGATAATGGAGATACCGAGGCAAATACGGTGTCGGATTATTTTGATTCGCAAACCGAGATGGTGCTGTCGGAGGTGCAAGCCGATAGCCTGATTATCTATCCCGAGTAAACGACCACAAAAGGACTATCATGTTTTCTTTTTCTCCTCGCACACAGGCCGTTCTTTTATTTTTGGGCATTTTTGCCCTTGGGCTGGTGTGTGGTACTATTGTCGAGCGCAAGTTTTTGCGCTCACCCGGCTCACCTGGGGTGCGCGGACGGCCTTATGACTACAATCGCATGATTGAGCGTTTGAGCGATGATCTCGCTTTGTCGGATGAACAAAAAAGCGCTGTGCGGGCTGCATTTCAGGAGTATCGGCGCGAGATTGATACGATGCGCCGACAAATTGGCGAAGATATGCGGTCGCAGGTGCAAAAATTGCGCGAGAAGTTGAAGACGATTCTCACGCCTGAGCAGTTTGCAAAATTTGAGGAAAAAAATAGACGTCAAGGATTCCGCGGCCGAGGTGGCGGCCGACGAGGTCCCCCGGGAGACCGTCCACCCGGTCCCCGCCGAGGACCATAACTCGCGACTTTCGCGCTGTGAACAGATGCCGGCCTGAGCACAGCCGAGGGTTGTTGATTTTTACCACAAACAGACAGCATGCAGGGAAACTGCTGTTTAACTATAAGGAGCAGGTATCATGAAACGCAAAATTATCTATGCAATTATCGGTGTTTTTGTGATTGGCGTTATTGGAAGTGTCGCTTTTGTGAAACATGCAGACGCCCAAAGGGGCAAACGCCGCGGTATGCGCGGTGGTATGGCGGCGCTGGAGTTGACAGATGAGCAGAAAGAGAAAATGAACAGTCTCCGTTCTGCCCATCAAAAGGCGATGGTCGATTTGCGCGCGGTACACCAAAAGGCGCGGATTGATTTGGGCGCGATTCGCAATGAAGAAAATCCATCGGCTTCGGATATTCAGGCTAAGGTCGATGCTGTGACGGCGGCGCAGGGGAAAATTATGGCGCGCGAAATTCAGCATAGTATGGATATTAAAAATTTGCTGACCGCTGAACAAAAGGAGAAGCTCGGTGAGAGACGAGGAGGTGGACGCCTGGAGTTTCGCGGGCGTGGGGGACCCGGTTTCAGAGGCCGCAGTGGTCCGGGTTTCAGAGGGCGTGGCAGTCCTGGGTTCAGGGGTCGCGGTGGTCCGGGTTTCAGAGATGATGATGGTCCCCGGTTTAGAGGTCGCGGCTGGTTTCGTGGTCGCCGAGGTGGAGATCGCGATCAGATGAAAAAGGAATCTGAGGCTCAGGAAAAGTCCGAGACGCAAGAGAAGTCCGAACACCACAGTGAAGAGTCATCAGAGATGTAGTGCATCGCGGCATAACGAAGTCATCCGGATTGTAGGGGCGAGGCATGCCTCGCCCCTACTTTACATTTAAACTCATAAGCGCGGCGGTTTTTTCCCGTCGCGCTTTTTTTTGGTATAAAATTTGCATTTGTGCGTATAATGGATAAAATCCCGGTGAAAACCGCGCTTATTTGTGGTGTTTCCACAACAGGTGTGAATTTGATTCACATTCGAAGAGCGGTTTTAATTAGTTTTCAATATTTCAACAAAAGGTAGATATGATTCGCATTATTATTTTTATGATAGGCTTTTTTATTTTTTTAGGTGTTGTGCAAGCGCAGGATCGCGTTGCCGTGGATATGGGGAGCGATTGGCTGCGACGCGATTGGGACGATTGCGGCGAGAATGTTACGGGGCAACATCGAGATGGGGTGTTTGCGATTCGCAGCGATCATGCGGCTGCGCTTTTCTGGCAGGTGCCGACAAAGAATGGCACGGCGTTGGCTGTTGATCGCAGTCAGGATTGGGTCAGGCGCTGTGACCGACCACCCAGAGGATTTGGGAAGGATGTTCGCAAACAGGCTCAGGGGCAGTATGATCTCATATCTGCAACTGAGTATCCCTATGTTTCGTGGCGCTGGCGGGTCAGCAATACGATTGATGATAGTGGTACGGCGGATCACAAAGGCAAGATTCAGAAATCAGGCGATGATTTTGCAGCTAAGATCGGTATTTCTGTTCTCAATAATAGGGGGAAGTTGCGGGAGATTGCCTATCTCTGGACGCGCACCATACCCGAAGAGACTTCGCTGACACAGGTGACGTCTGTTGCGCTGGGAATTGTCAAATATAAGTGGTACCGCATTGTGGCAGAGAGCGGAGATCAAAATGTGAATCAGTGGGTTGGAGAGTCGCGCAATTTTTACAGGGATTTCAAGCGCTTTTATCCCGATGAAGAACCCGCAGAGGTTGTGCGTGTGTATCTCATGTCTGACTCGGATAATACGGGTAGTAAGGTGACGGGCGCGTTTGCAGATCTCATTTTTCATCGCAAGCGACCTTAGCGCGAAAAACCCGCTTGACTTTACTGTGTCCCCGATATATCTTCTGCACCGTTCAGTTCTATTTCGCAGATATAGTGAGAGTAATATGATTTTTGTAACCCACCAGAATAATACCCAGCAGATGATGGATAACTGCGCTATCAGTGCATCCGTGCAGATGTCATTTGTCCGTACCACTGGCCATGTGTGCCCGGAAAGTGGCATTAATCTCGCGGTTTTCACGGGTAATGACAAAAATATTATTGGCGGGTTCAAAATGAGACGATAGACGTAAAGTACATAATAGTCTTGAAAAAACGAACCCGCTGAAGATGCTTCGGCGGGTTTTTTTGTTGGTGGCTATCTATCCCTTCGGGGAGAAAGGACATGCAAGGTGGAATCCGATTTCGACTACCAGATGCCGTCCTATACAACTCTGATGGTTCACGATCTCAATATATCTACGCGGTGGTATTGCGATACGCTCGGTTTTTCTCTAATTTCACAGATGCCGGGTGCGAATGGCGATCCGATTATGTCGCATTTGCGGTGGGCACCCCATGCGGATTTGATTCTGATGGAGGAGGGGCCAAATGTTTTGATTTCAAGCTCTCGGGGCGCGGGTGTTACACTCAATTTTACGGTGTTGCGCGAGTCGGTTGATGCGATTGCCGAACGGGTGCGACGCGATGGCAATGTCCAGGTTTCCGGTCCGCACGATCGCCCGTGGAATGCGCGAGAGGTTATTGTGATAGATCCCAATGGTTATCGGCTCAATTTTACAGAGCCGCTACGCGCATCTGTTGATGGCGATGATTTGATGAATGATATTAAAAAAGAAATTACTTTGAACTGATATAGGAGATGTAGATCTATGCCCGAATTGTCCTGGTCTTTTCCGTATTCTTCCCAACGCATGCCCGTTATGGCGCGCAATGTGGTTGCGACTTCTCAACCGCTGGCCGCTCAGGCGGGGTTGCGGATGTTGCTCAAAGGTGGCAATGCCGCAGATGCGGCTCTGGCGACAGCTATGGCGCTGACTGTTGTTGAACCCAATATGAATGGTATAGGTAGCGATGCGTTTTGCATTTTGTGGGATGGTGAGCAAATACACGGTCTCAATGCATCGGGGCGTTCCCCAAAGGCGTGGTCGCCCGATTTATTTACAGGGCACGCTGTGATGCCCCAGAGGGGTTGGGATGCCGTGACTGTACCCGGCTGTGTTTCGGCGTGGGCCGCGCTTTCAGATCGGTTTGGCGTGTTGCCGTTCGAGGCGTTGTTTGAACCCGCGATTCACTATGCCCGCGATGGTTTTGCGGTTTCGCCTATTACGGGACATAGCTGGGCACAGGCTGTGCATAATTACGGCGATATGCCCGATTGGATGGCGACTTTTGCACCGGGGGGGCGCGCGCCGAAAATTGGTGAGAAATTTGTGTGTGAAGCGCAGGCGCGTACGCTTGAGCGCATTGCGGAGACAAGAGGAGAGGCTTTTTATTCGGGTGATCTGGCGGAGAAGATCGCGGCGCATGCAAGGCGCACTGGTGGTGCGATGAGAGAAGAAGATCTGGCAGCGCATCGGGCAGATTGGGTGGATACGATGACGATGGATTTTGGGGGTTATGCGCTGCACGAAATTCCGCCGAATGGTCAGGGTATTGCGGCGCTGATTGCGCTGGGGATACTGGAGAATTGGGATTTGTCCGGGTATGCTGTTGATTCGGCAGATAGTTTACATCTTCAGATTGAGGCGATGAAGTTGGCGTATGCGGATACGCACAGGTACGTGTCTGATCCGGGTACGCGGGATGTTGAGTACGCGCAGTTGCTCGATCCGGATTATCTGGCTCAGCGCGCGAGGTTGATTGATTTGAAAAGGGCGGGGATGCCCGCTTTTGGCATGCCGCGTGGGGATACGGTTTATCTCACGGCGGCGGATGAAGATGGGATGATGGTTTCGTTTATTCAGTCCAATTATATGGGTTTTGGATCTGGTATTGTGATTCCGGATACGGGTATTAGCATGCAGAACCGGGGTGCGGGGTTTGTTTTGACGGAGGGCCATCCCAATCGCGTGGATGGGGACAAGCGACCATATCATACGATTATTCCGGCGTTTGCGACCCGGGAGGGCCAACCGGTGATGTCTTTCGGCGTTATGGGCGGGCATATGCAGCCGCAAGGTCACGCGCAGATGATGATTCGGATTTTTGCTTATGGTCAGAATCCACAGGCTGCGTGTGATGCGCCCCGATGGCAGGTTTTTGGGGGTTTGGGTGTGGGGATTGAACCCAGGGTGGATGCCGGTGTGCTGGACGATCTTCGCGCTCGAGGACACGATATCCAAATTCCACCGGCTATTGGATATGGCGGGGGGCAGCTCATTTATAAACTGGACGATGGCTATTGCGCGGCTTCCGATCCCCGCAAGGACGGTCTGGCAGTGGGGTATTGAAATCATGGACAAACGCAAAGACACTGCCTGGCAGGCGCGGGATCTGGCGCAGAAATATTTGAAAAATATTCGGCAGGCAATTCCGCTGTCCGATGAGCAGATTGCCGTTATGTGCCGGGTGATCAATGCGGATGATCACAGGGTCAATACTGTGCTGGATCTGGGTTGTGGGGATGGCATACTCGGCGCTGCGGTTATTGAGCACCACCCGGATGCACGCGGCGTGTTTGTGGATTTTTCTGAGGCTATGATCGAGGCTGCGCGGAAACGGTTTGGGGAAACGGCGTCACAGCATCGTTTTGTTATTGGCGATTATGCGACGTCCGATTGGCTCAGTCTGGTTGCAGATGACGCACCTTATGATGCGATTGTGTCGGGTTTTTCAATTCATCACCAGAGCGATGAACGCAAGCGCGAGGTTTATGGCGAAATTTTTGATCTGCTTTCTCCCAATGGGGTGTTTGTCAATGTCGAGCATGTCCGCTCTCCGTCGAAGTGGGTTGAGTCGCGTTTTGCCGATCGCTTTATTGACGCGCTTTACGATTCTGTCACGCGGCGAGATCCAAACGCTTCTCGCGATGAAATCGCGCGGGCTTATTATTATCGCGATGACAAACAGGCGAATATTCTCGCGTCTGTTGAAGACCAATGCGAATGGCTCAGAGACATTGGTTTTTCAGATGTAGATTGTTATTTTAAGCTTTTTGAACTCGCTGTTTTTGGCGGGAGGAAAACTGGATAAATCCCATGCATATACACTATTTCCAAATCGCTCAGTTCTCTGGCAATAATAATGACGACAATAATCCGATCCGGCGACGGGCTGGACCGGCATAGGTCGTCTTGTGCCAGTATCGTAGAGTAAAGTGCCCGTTGTCGAAAAAATGCGACAACGGGCTTTTTTTGTGCCTGAAATTCAAAAAGGAGTTTGTCATGAAATACATAGCAATATCTGAACTGTCCAAATATATCGGCCAAACCGTTACGCTTCACGGATGGGTGCATGCCCTGCGCGATCAGAAGTATGTTCAGTTTCTCATTTTGAGAAATCGCACGGGAAGTGTACAGGTCGTTCAAGAAAAGACAGGGGCGTTGGCAGAGCGGGTTTCTGCTCTTACGCGAGAATCGGCGATATGCATAAGCGGACGCGTTGTCGAAAATACAGGTGTTCGCCTGGGTGGTGTTGAGATTCAGCTTGCAGAACTGAGTGTTGTCAATGCAGCTGAATCGCCGTTGCCTCTGGATCCGTTTTCCGAAAATGCATCGGGTATTGACCATCGGCTGGATTGGCGGCATCTCGATCTTCGCGTTCCGCGCAATCGGTTGATTTTTGAGATACAGACCACTGTTGAAATGGCGATGCGCGAGTACTGGATGCGGAATCATTTTATCGAGATACACTCTCCCAAACTGATGGGCACAGCCAGTGAATCGGGAGCTGAATTGTTTGCGCTGCCGTATTTCAATTCCACAGCTTATCTGGCGCAATCGCCTCAGTTTTACAAACAGATGGCGATGGCGTCAGGTTTTGATCGCGTGTTTGAGATTGCACCCGTTTTTCGCGCCGATCCCTCATTTACTTCGCGCCATACGACAGAGTTTACGAGTGTGGATGTCGAGATCGCATGGATTGATAGTCACGAGGATGTGATGGCATTTGAAGAACAATGGCTACAACATGTCATTTATACAGTGCGAGAAAGACACGGTGACGCTATTGCCGAAAATTACGGTGTTGAACTCGCGGTGCCAGCGTTGCCTTTTCCGCGGATTACGATGGCCGAAGCATTGGCAGTGTTGTCTGAACAGGGCCACGCGCCAGAGCGGGAAGGCGATCTCGATCCAAAGGGCGAGCGTCTGATAGGTGAATATATCCGCAAAACCCGGGGATGCGATTATGTTTTTGTGATAGATTACCCGGTGTCTGTGCGGCCATTTTACCACATGCGTCATCCAGAATATCCTGATTTGACCAGGAGTTTTGACCTTCTCTATCGTGGTGTGGAAATTACCACAGGCGCGCAACGCGAACACCGTCCCGATGTCCTGAGGGCGCAGGCGAGAGAGAAGGGGCTGGATTTAGAGGTTATCCAGTTTTATCTCGATTTTTTTAAGTACGGATGTCCTCCGCACGGGGGATTTGGTTTTGGCCTGTCGCGTTTGCTCATGGTTATGCTCGACTTGCCCTCTGTGCGCGAGACGACCTTTTTGTCCCGCACCCCCAACAGATTGCATCCATGAATGTGAATTGTGCCGCTCTGTACTTGAGTATTGCGTAATATCAGTTTTTAATTTTAATTTTTGATTGAGGTGGGTATTACATTGAGAGAGGAGAAGTCATGCGTCAATACGATGTGTATGGGCTGGGCAATGCGCTGGTGGATATTCAGTTTCAGGTTGATCCGTCATTTTTTCAGGCGATGGGGATTGACAAGGGTGTGATGACGCTGATTGACGGAGATCGCCAGCGCGCGTTGATCGATGCTTTGGGCGGGAAGGAGATGGCGCGCTCGTCGGGCGGTTCGGCAGCCAATACGATGATCGCGTTGGCCAATTGTGGTGGACAGGGCTATTACGGATGTAAGGTGGCTGAGGATGCAGATGGCGCGTTTTATCTTCGCGATCTCAGTGCTGCGGGGGTGGCGTGCAATCCGTCACATCGCGGGGAAGGGGTTACGGGCAAGTGTCTGGTGATGATTACGGAGGATGCGGATCGCACGATGAATACATTTTTGGGGATTACGAGTACGTTTGGTGTGGCGCAGGTTGAGGATGCTGTGATTGCCGATAGCCAGTATATTTATATCGAGGGTTATTTGATTGCGGCAGACGATGGCTTCGAAGCGGCACAGGTGGCGCAAAAGGTGGCGCAGGAGCGCGGGACAAAGGTCGCGCTTACCCTGAGCGATCCGTCTATTGTGGCTGCTTTTAAGGATAGGATGACAGCATTGGTCGATGCAGGTGTGGATATGCTGTTTTGCAATGAGGATGAGGGCAGGATATTTACCGGTGCCGAGACAACAGAAGAGGTTTTTGGTGCGTTGCGCCATCGCGTAGGTGGTTTGGTTGTGACGTATGGTGCTGACGGTGCCCGGGTTTGCGACGGTGGTGATGCGTTGCATGCGCCGGGTTTTGTGGTAGATGCTGTGGATACCAATGGCGCGGGCGATTCGTTTGCCGGGGCGTATTTGTTTGCTGTGACCCGGGGGTATGACGCGGCTCAGGCCGCGAGGCTCGCGACTTATGTTTCCTCGCGCGTTGTCGCCAAATACGGTCCGCGTTTTGAAAGAAAATTGAATGCGGCAGAGATCGATCGAATTTTGAATATGTAAGTCCTATAAATTAAAAATAATTGCCCTGTTACAAACTTTAACAAACTTTTCGTTGACAAGGTTGTTTTAACTCTTTTATTTCTATTTGTTTACGTTTAATATGACGATTTAGAGAATCTTATTTTTCGCGTTATATTTCATAAGTTTTTGGAATTTGTAATTTCCATAAATTATTGTTTTAAAATGAAATATATGTAATTCCGTACAAAAAGACTCAAAAGATTCTCGATTTTTGCCATGGTTTTGAATGCTTTTTTTGAAGCTTGATTAACCTTGTTGTGTGCTTTAAAAAACGCTTGTCTTGCCAATTATTAGGCATTATACTATCCCCTCTTTTTTGCTCACCCCAAACCCAAGGAGGCACTTTTGAAAAGATTTTTAGCTTTGTACGCCGGGGTTTTCTTATTTGCTGTATCTTCCGCAGACGCCCGCGATGCAGATCTGTGGGCTATTGGCGGATTGGTGAACTATCACCAGCCAACAGGTCCTTTGAGCGGCTGGTATGCTGGTGATTTGAAGTTCGGCTTGAATGTGAGTTATGTGATTTCTCCGCGTTTGACCACAGAGGTGGAGTATCACTACTCGAAGTTTCGCAATTCCAATCTTCCCGGGCGCACGTTCGAATACAAAGATCGGCAGGTCCCAAGTCCCGAAGCCGATTCAGAGATGATCTGGAATAGCGTGGCTTCAAACTGGCTGTGGTTTTTCAGGGAAAATGCCGAGACCATGTCCGACCGCAAGTGGTCGCCTTATCTGGGTTTGGGCCTTGGTTTTTACGATTATAGCCACAAAGTGCGTGGCTTGATTGCCCCGATCAATCGCGATATTCCAGAAGAGGTGGATCGCGGCGGCGTGCAGATATCGCTGGTGTATCCGGGCAATCCGAATTCCTCTCTGGATACCAAGAATCTGACCGAAGCTCAGAGGGATAACATCGGCATAATTGACAATGGTCAGGTGTTATTGCACGGGTTGGTGCCCACAGAGGATACGCGGACAGCGTGGACAATTCCCATAAGTGCGGGTTTTGAGGGATCGCTGGGTTCTTCGTATGGGCTTGATTTTCGCGTGCGCTACAATCTCATTTTTGGCGAGATCAATCCATTGACCGCCTGGGGAATGAACAAGGCGTTTCCGATCGGGACAGTGGATGCTGGTGTGAGTTTTAAATATTATTTCGAGTAAATAGAGATTCAGTTCTCCAGTATGGGGGAACTGGACTATCCCACTCACCATTTTTTATGGAGGGTCGTAAATGAGCAAGCGATTATTGTGTTGTCTGGGTCTGCTGGTCGCTCTGGTGATCAGCACCGGATTGGCAGAAGCGGCCACAACGGGTAAAATCAGTGGACGAGTCACTGAGATTACAGGTGATCCGCTGCCCGGTGCCAATGTGGTGATCGATATCGATGGCGTGAAACGCGCCGGGATCACCGACGAGGAGGGCGAATACTTCATCATTAATATTCCGCCGGGAACCTATGATGTTGAAACGGTGATGATGGGGTATTCAAAGTCTATTCGCCAGGGTGTGATCGTCAATGTTGACCATACCACGACGGTGAACTTCGAGATGCAGGAAGAAGCGCTCCAATTGGGCGAGATGATCGTGGTTGCAGAGCGTCCGCCAGTGGAGCACGACAAGACGGAGAGTAAATCCGTTATTACGGCAGAAGAGATCGAGTCACTGCCGATCGTCCGAGAAATGTCGGACTTTGTGGAGTTGCAAGCGGGCGTGACCCCCGACGAAGAGGAGAGTGTTCGCGGTGGCAACTTCTGGGAGACGGCGTATATGGTTGATGGGGTGCGCGTGGTGAATAACGATGCGCGTGCCGGATTTACGCGGTTTCAGGGCGTGAACACGAGTGCCGTACAAGAACTGACGGTGTTGAGCGGCGGGATGAATGCGGAGTACGGCAATGCGGGTTCTGTCGTTTCCGTGGTGACCAAAGAAGGTGGTCAGAGGTACACGGGTAGAGGTGAATATCGCATTACGCCTCCCGGACAAAAGCACTGGGGAGCAAATGTGTATGAAGCACCCGTGCATCGCGGCAGGATGCAGTGGGGCAATCCCGAGTGGGAGAATTTGCAGGCGTGGTACCCGGGTCCCGACGGTATTCTGGGTCACGACAATCAGACGGGCGAGATAACCGATTCTCAGTTTGCCACCGACGATGTTCAGCGCAAGGTTCACGTACGCCAGGATTACACGGGCGTGTGGGGCGGTCGCGGCGAAGCAATGCTGGGTGGTCCGATTATGAGAAAGCTGGGCTTCACGTTGACGTCTTCGGTAAATCGCAATCCCTCGGCTTTGCCCGCGCCCACGGCGGTATCACTGCCTAACAACCGCACGAACTTAAAGTTGACGTATCGCCCGGGTAATAACATCAGATTTAACTATGGGTCTATATTCAATCAGCGTTCTCGGTACAATGCAGGCGTTATTCGGCGCATTGAACAGGGTTCGCGCAAGAATATGAACTCTTCTGGTCGCAACCTCTTTGTGCCTGCCGAATACTCGGGGGCGGGCAAGTTGCGCACGCGCGATTTTATGAATTACGCGTCTTTGACGCACACGCTGTCGGCGCGCACGTTTTACGAAATCCGGTTCTCGTATTCTCGTACATCTGAGGTGAATACGGAACTGCCCTTCAATACAGATCAGCCCTATGTCGAGCCGGGTATTGGCAATGACTCTGGCTGGTTTTACATTGGCCGCCCGGTGGTGAACTGGACAAATTCAGAGCGCGACCGCTATCAGCTCAAGGTCGATTATTCCAGCCAGGTGACCAAAGGGCACTTCATCAAAACGGGTATTGACTTTTTGTTCTACGACAACTGGGGTTTCTCTCGCAATAAAAACGACTTCAGAGGTTTGATCGAGAGGTATTACAGCCAGTTCAACAATCCCCAGGTCGGCGTGGTGCCGCGTCAATACGCCGTGTATTTCCAAGATAAGATGGAGTTTGAGGGGATTGTGGTGAATGTGGGCTTGCGCGGTTTGCGCTGGAGTCCGAATACCGAGATGCCGCAATCGGAATATTTTCTTTCTCTGTACAAGTATCACGATCCGACAAAGATCGAGAATATCCCGACCCATCGTCCGGGAGCAATCCATGTGCTGTCGCCGCGTGTGGGTGTGTCGCATCCGATTACGGAGAGCAGCGCGATGCACTTCACCTTTGGCAAGTTTGAACAGATTGAGCAATTCTGGTGGATTTTCTCGCACAGCTACCGCACCGAAGAGGAATTTCTGGATTTGAACCAGAATGGGCGGATTGACGAATCTGAATTGTACAATACACTGGATGTCGTGGATGCGGGACAGTGGGGATGGCCGAAGATTGTGCCGCTGGTGACCACGAGTTTTGAAGTGGGTGCAGACTGGAACTTCATCACGGATTACACGGCGGGTATAACGGCGTATTACAAGCAACAGATCAACCGCCGCAGTGGTGGTAGCTATCGCCACCAATCTCAGGGTTTGCAGCATCAAAGGTCGGTGAATGCATCGGGTCAGACGAATAACCGCGACACGCGCGGCTTTGAGTTGTCTGTTAAAAAGAAATTCAACTACATGACGGCGTTTACGATTGCCTACAATGTGCAGTGGGTTGAAAATGGCAACTCGGGTGTTCGCGGCCATCACTATGTCAATCCAGACAGGTTGGCGACCAAGAATCCGTCGAACTTCGGCAATTATGCCGGCTATATCGACAATGCTGGCAATTATCTGTCGCATTACTGGTATGAGTGGACACACGATTCCAATGGCGACGGTGATTTTCTTACCGAAGAAGGTGTTTATGGTCCCGGTATTGTCAATGGCAGCGATACGGGCGAAGAGTTCCCGCGGCCCATGGATGGTATTACGCGCTTTTCACGTGGAAATGCTTTTGGCAACAACACGCGCAACCAACTCGAACTGATCGAAGATGCTGTTGGGCGCAATAACTGGTCGCTGGACCCGGAAAACAGCCTGCTCAACTGGGATGGCAAAGGCGCCTCGACCTGGTTGCAGCGCAACAACCAGTCTCAGGAATTTCGGCCCGCCAACCTGAACCGAACCAACTTTGGCACGGTGACCTTTATGTTTACGTCGCCCAGCAAGTTTGGTCCGCGGTTTGTGGGTTTTCATCCGTTTGAAAATTTGCGCCTGAATACGGTGTATCGCCTGTTCACGGGGCGCAGGTTTTTCTATTCTCCGCCAGAAAGAGGCGGCGAAGGCTTCTACAATGGCCCGATCCACACGCGCACAGATCTCAACTTTGAGAAGACCTTTAAGTTTAACAGGCGCGCGAGCGTGACGGCTTTCTTCGAAGCCTTTAATCTCTTCAACCAGAAAGACCCGCATATCTGGTATCGCGTGGATAATCAGCTGGTGGAAGTGGGGTCTGAATACGTGGAATGGGGTGTGATTTACACGCCATTGCCGGACAATCCCGAATATATCGAATACGGCGATGTGGGTGATTTTCTGCGGTTCCAGGATACACCTCGCGAGTTTCACTTTGGTTTGCGGATGAGATTCTAAAGCTCAGCTTTCAGCGGTCAACGTACGGGCAGGTTTCAAACCTGCCCGTACGGCGGAAAAGCCGATTGCTGACCGCTATTTAATAAGGAGTTAGCTTATGCAACGGATATTTAAGAGATTTACGCGGGTGTTGCTCGCCTTTGTGGTGCTGTGGGGTGCATCGGAGTTGTGGACAATAATCGATGCCGAGGCGCAGCAGCGCACGCGCCGCCGCACGACCAATCGCTCGAAACTCTGGTTGTCGATGCGCAACAATGGCACCCTGGGGCATTCGCTGGATGGTGGCAACATCTTTGGTCCCGAAGTCGGCATGGCTTATCCCGGCCGGTGGACTTCGACCTATCGATCGGGTATTGTGAATCGATTTAATCGACAGGATTGTTCGCGTGGCAATGGCGTGTGGGTGATGGCGCGCACAAATGATGGGCGCAAATATGTATCTCAGGGAGGTCCCCGTCAGCCATCCGCAGATATTTTCCCGGTCCAGCACAATCCGCGCAACAATGTCGAAAGCATTGCATCGATTTGGCGGTCTGTTTGGCGGGCTGGCGGTCGTCCATTTAATCTGTTCAATTACGGACAAAATGCCGCGCTTTACTGGCCCCGCATGAGAAATATGAGAATCACGCACAATTTTGTGAATGGCGAACCTGTGGAATACCAGTATGCTGTCGGTACTTATGGTGGTTTGGGGCAACGCGGTTTTCCACCTGGTCCCGACAAAGTGGAGCCAATAGATTATTACAACTGGGGGTACGGGTTTTATCCATTGAACAAAGAGGGGTTCAAGCAGATGCTGGAGTCGTCCTACAGAAGGGTGCGCGCGGGGTTGAATCAGATGCGGTCGAATGGCGTCGCGACCAATGATCCGCGTTTGTCGCCCGAGTTGTTCGGCGAGAATCTGCTGGTGACGGGCTGGTCACAGGCTTCGGGTATTACGGTGAAGCGGATGGTGCATGCGTATTCCACGCCGGGTACGGATAATGACGTGATGATCCCCGTGCCTGCTCCCAATGGCAAGCAGTCGTCGATTATGACCACGGGTGATTACGATGACTTTTTGATCACGGAGATGGAGTTCTGGAATAATGGCGATACAGATGGCGATGGCAGTACTGATCCCGGGTATCCCAAACAACTCGACGAAGTCTATATTGTGGTCAAGAACGGGTTTATCGCCAGCAAGACAGGTGCTGACTGGGTGCCTGCTGGCGGTTCGAATTCGAATGCGTGGAATTTTGTGCAACCCTCCACGCAAGACGATTACTGGCGCTATACACAGGCGGACAATTACGAACATCCGGACTATGCCTACAACTACAAGGGCTCGCCAATGCACCTGACGTATATCTATGATGGCGATGCGGTTGCCCGATTGTGGGATGACTACGGAGAGCCTTATACCCGGTCTCGCGCACAGCATCAATACGTGTCAACATCTAATATTATAGATGGCACCTTGCTTTCTCCGCAGTATATCGGGATGATGCCGATTGCGACGGGTACAGCCGATCATCCGTTCAATGCACTGGATAGAAAAGGCGGTTATGTACTGCCTCAGGGACCACAGCCGCACGCTGTGTTCAGGTGGCGCATGTATTCTTCGGCACTGGGCGATGATCCGCATGGCGGTACGCACGGCGAGAATCAATTGTTCGACATCTACAGCGATGCTGCTGGCGTGCTCGGGGAAAATGATACAGATCGCATGGTGCAATACCACGACAATGAAGAATTGGGTGCGTGGATCGATGCACAGGTTTATGGTCCTTATATCCTGGGTCCCGGCGACAAGGCCAAAGTGGTGATCGCTTATGTAGGGGGTATGGGGTCCAATTCTGCAAAGTATCGCATGGATACCAGCGGGTACGCGCGTCCTTACGAGTGGAACTGGCAGCAGCAGAGCCTGATTCCCGAATTGGAACTGGGTCTGGAAGCGATTTATGCGCATGGCAATGAGGCGCAAAGGCTGTATGACCTGGGTTTTGACGGGCTTAACCAACCGCCCGATGTGAAGGTGAATGGGTTTACAAACCTGCAAGGCGATCTCGAACTGGACTGGTCTGGCATTGCCGATACGGCGATCGATCCGGATCTGGGGCGTCCCGATGTGCTGGGTTATCGGGTTTATCGCTCTGATTTTATGCGGGCTGGACCGTGGAAATTGCTGGCGACGATTCCCAAGGCAGTGGGACCCGAAGGCGAGCGGCAGTTGCCCCCAGATGCGCCTCCAGGGGCTTCTTTTGACAATCAACCCTGGGCAGAAGGCCAGGAAGATCCCGCCGAAGCCGAGGTCGATGGTCCCTTCCGCTGGGGTACCTACAGGTTTATCGATCCAGAACCCGATATCGGTTTTATTTATCACTATTCAATACGCGCTTTTGATGAGCAGGGATTGGAAACCGGGCATTCGGATGAGCGCAATCAGTATCGGCACCCCGCCGATGGCCTTGTGCCTCGGCTAACTTCTGCCTTGCTCAACCATGAAAACGAAACCATGTCGCTGCCGATCAGGGTGGTGCCCAACCCCTGGGTACAGGGCAGGGATGAGCACAGTTATGGCGCGCCTCGCATCCGCTGGGTCAATGTGCCGAGCCGGTGTACGCTGTATATCTACACGCTGACGGGCGATCTGGCGTGGCGTCAGACTTTTGATACGCTTGATCCCCAGAGGGGCAACCCGGTGGCGCGCGGCGAAATCGAGTGGGATACGCACACGGTGGGCTTGAATGCCAATACGCGCGGTCGTCTCAATGCCGGCACGTATATCTGGGCGATTGAGTCGCACCATCCCTCGAGTGAGGGTCAGATCCAGAAGGGTCTGTTTGTGATTGTCAATTGATCATTGGTCATTATTGAGGAGCAAATTATGAAACATTTGATCTGGATAGCGGCTATCGCGCTTTTTCTCAGCCCTCAAAGTGCCATGGCTCAGGATGTGGCAGGCTTTGATGATCTGGAACCCATAGCTGCGGAAGGGCATTTTCGCTCGGAAGGCGATAAGGGTAACCGCATTGCGCGCAGTGGCTTCGCGCTTTTGAAAATTTCGGCATCTGCGCGCCTGGCGGGCATGGCCGATGCCAATGTGGGCACATCGCGAGATATTCACTCGATATTCCAGAATGCAGCCGGGCTGGTGCATATCGACAATATGGCATATCTGGCCTCTTATAACGAGTGGCTGGTGGGCACCAGGATGGGGGCTGCGGGTTTTGCCTATCGCATTCCCATAGGCGTTGTGGGTGTCTCTTTTCGCACGTTTACATATCCCGATGTGGAAGAGACCACGCCCATGCAACCCGATGGCACGGGGCGCAATATCAAGCTGGGTGATTTTTCGGTTGCGGCGTCTTTTGCCAAGCAACTGACCGATAAGTTTTCGATGGGTTTTCGCCTGCGCTATGTGCGGTCCCAGCTTCATATCATCAATGTGAGTTCCACGACATTTGATATCGGCACGATCTTTTACACGGGTTTCAAGAGTCTGCGCGTGGGCATGACCATCAGCAATCTGGGCGGCAATAAGGAAGTGCTGACCGAGGATTATCGCCTGCCGTTTTTCTACAATCTGGCCGCTGCGATGGAGTTGATTGGCAAGCAGGGCGATCCGCTTTATCTGACGGGTGCTTATGAGCATGTGTTTTTCCGCGATTACGGAGAGCGCGATCACATTGGTGGCGAGTTGTGGATACAAAATCTGCTGGCACTCCGCGCTGGTTATAAGTTCAGGTACGATGTGGAGACCTGGAGCGTGGGAGCGGGTTTGAATCTCAATGTGAGCGAAGAGCGCAAGATAAGTGTGGATGTTTCGTATAGCGATATCGGCGGTGTGATTAAAGAGCGACCGCTGCGTTTGACGCTTTCGGGAACGTTCTAAGGCGGTAGGGGCGACCCTTGTGGTCGCCCGTTACCTTCCGACAGGAGGAATCAAAAGATGCGTAAGTTTTTATTGATTTGTCTGATTGGCGTGGTGGGCGCGACGGGATGTACCCGGGATATCCCGGTTGAGCCTACCGAGGAGTGGCGCGGCAGCTATCGGCTGATTTCCGGGACGAATGGGGGCAGTGCCATAGATGTCGCCGATCCGCCTCAGGGCACGCCCCGGCATATCATTTTTACGGCGGCTGCATCGGATTATGGCACGGTGGTATTTGTGTACAATCCACCGCTTGCAGCACCGCCAATGGCGTCTGTGACGTATGAGAAGACCGTGCGGCATTATATGCGTTCAGTAAATGGCACGCGCGACCAGCTTCGCATTGAATATAATCACAATAACCACGAGCGTAATAGACTGTCACTCGGTGCGTTTTATATTTGGCTGATCGGTCCCAGGTTGCCGATGATCGGTGAATTGTCCAATCGTGTGGGCAATTATACAAGCCCGGCACCGCCGAATACATCTCAGGCATTGAACCAACCCAATACTCTGGTACGCGTGTTGCCCGGAGCCGAGGAAGATAGCCGTGTGACAGTGCTGGGTAATGGGCGCGTTCGCATTGCTATCCCAAATGCTCAGAGCCCAGACAACCGCTCGTTTGAAAACCGCAATCTCCGAACGGCTGTTTATTTTAATAGCCCCTGGCCCTATGAAGACCCTCGCCCTCATCAGATGATTATGTGGGTGCAGGACGGTCAGGGCATACGCTATGCCACTTATGCCCCCCCAGCTGATGTGGTTGCAGAACTGGAGACCCATGACATGCCGTATTCCGGCACATGGTTTTTGCAAGATTCTCATCTCAATGGCACATGGATGGATTCCGAAGACCCCTTCCCGAGCATTCCAGCTTCACTGGATATCCAGTGGATACCTGTTCTGGAGCGTCGTAGCCCTCGCCACCGCGCGCCATCTGGCCATGTGCCAGCCGCTGGCGTGGAGGATCCCCTCATCGAGAATGGCCCGGTCATAGAACACGGTTTGGTGGAAATCACGTTTGCCAGGCCGCTTGAGTTTTCCACGCATGCCGATGAATCCCGGTTCTTCAACAGGCGTGCGGGGTATGTGATTGAGAACGGCGTGCCCGTGCTCAATGGCACGTTGCGAGGCGGTGCGCCAGATGGCGTGAATCTGACTTATGTGACGGCCTCCGATGTGGATTTCAGCAAAGAGGGCGATATTTTGACCGTGAACCTGACACAGGGCGGCTCGTCTTATATCCTGCAGTACAGGCAAGCCCCGCTGAATCCCCAGCAGTTGGAAGGCTTTGGGGTTGACTCGATTATTGTCAGGCCCGTTCCGGCAGATTTGTTCTGAGAAGAATTGTATAAAGTTGTATAATTATTGTATAAAATTGTATAATTGTATTGATCCATTAGGTATTGTGATATATTTTATTGTAAATATTCACAGATGCCATTCCCTTTGGGGAATTTTTTAAGAAGGTGTTTTAAAAATCCCGGTGAGTTCTCAGGGCGAGCGAAAAAGTGTCGGACAAGGCGGGAGGACCCACCCATATCATCAAGATACGGGTGGGTTTGACCAACGCAGGCCGACGCTTTTGCAGCCGTGCTGAGGCCGCTGGGGGTTTTAAGACAGCTTCTAAGGAGGGTTGCTATGATATTGCGCGTTGCACTCGCTGTTTTGTGCTGCGGTGCGTTGCTTGCGGTGGCTCCGGCAAATGCCGATTTGCAACTGCCCTACAAGGCAGAGGGGCTGAGTAAGGAGCAGGCTGCAGCGTATCTTCTGGAGCGTTTTGCCTTTGGTGCGCGTCCAGGTGAAGTGGAAAAAGTGGCGAAGATGGGTCCAGAGAAGTGGCTGGCTCAGCAGTTGAAGGGCAATTTGCCAGATGCGGCGTTGGAGAAACGATTGGAAGCATTTCCCGCACTGAAAATGACCCAGGAAGAGATGGCCGCAGTTTATGTGCAGAATGGGCGGATTCGCAGAATGGTGGCGAAAGCGGGGTTGATTGATCCCGCGAAGACGCCTCGCAAAGAGATGAATGAAAAGATAAACGCGTATCGCAAAGAGCACGGGTTGCGTCCTTATGGCATGCTGTCCAATCAGGAACTGAAGGGGCAGAAGCTGATGCGGGCTGTGTATAGCGAGAATCAGCTCACTGAGGTGATGACGGATTTCTGGTTCAATCACTTTAATGTGACTACGCGCGATGGTGGGGCGCGCAGTCGCACACTTTCCTATGAGCGCGATGCGATTCGCCCCAATGTGTTGGGCAAGTTCCGCGTGATTTTGGGTGCGACGGCGAAGCATCCGGCGATGTTGTATTATCTGGATAATGCACAGTCGCGTATGGCGCCGCCATCGGAGAGGGAGCAGGCAAAGCCCGAGCCAAAGAAGGAAGTGGCATCGGGTGAGATGGGTATGGATGGTGGGATGGATGGCGATATGGGTGGTGAGATGGCAAAAGCTCCTGAGAAGGCTCCCGCAAAGGCGCAGACTCCTCCTCCACAACGCAGGCGCAAGTACGGTTTGAATGAGAATTATGCCCGCGAGTTGATGGAGTTGCACACGCTGGGTGTGGATGGTGGATACACGCAGCAGGATGTTACCGAGGTCGCGCGTGTGTTGACCGGATGGGCTGCGGCACCTTATGGAAGGGGACGCGAAAATATCAAAAAACAAATGGCCAATGGGAATCAAAATAACATTCTTCAGGGCGAATTTGTGTTCCGCAAATCGTGGCACGACGACAAGGCCAAGGTGGTGTTGGGTGAGAAGTTCCCTGCAGGTGGTGGTCTGGAAGAGGGCGAGCGCGTTCTGGATATGCTGACCAGTCATCCCTCAACTGCGCGTTTTATTTCGACCAAGTTGGCGCGTCGTTTTGTAAACGATGCACCGTCGGATGATCTGATTGATGAGATGGCGGAAACCTTTACCAAAACCGATGGGGATATCGCTGCTGTGGTGGCTACGTTGGCGCAGTCCCGCGTGTTTTGGGCAGAGGCGAAGAAGCGCAGCAAGATGAAGTCGCCGTTAGAAGTGGTGGTGAGTTCTCTTCGCGCGCTGGAAGCCGATGTGAAGAATCCACAGCCGATAATGCGCTGGTTTGATCGCATGGGCGAGCCGCTGTATGGTTATTTGCCACCTACGGGTTTTCCGGATTATGCCGAGTCGTGGGCAAATTCGGGTACGCTGATTGCGCGAATGAATTTTGGTATCCATCTGGCTATGGGCAGAATCAGAGGGATTGAATTGAAGCAATTGCCTGAGGAGAGTGCTGGTCTGACAACGGAAGAGGCACTGGCGATGTATAGCAAGTTGCTGTTGCCAGCACAGGATACCAGTGCTATTGCGTCAGAGGTTAAACAGACGATTCCCGCAGATGCCGAACGCAAAGACGTTCAGGTGATCAGTATGTTGCTGGGGTCGCCGGAATTTCAATACCGATAAACTCGGAAAGGAGATAGCGTTATGGAATGGACTCGAAGAGCATTTATGAAGGGCAGCGGATTGGCATTGTTTTCTGCCTCGTTTGGCGGTACGCCGCTGTTCTTGAGCCGCGCGGCTGATGCTGCGAATAATCCGCTGGCACATAGCCGTCGCAAAGTGCTGGTGACGATTTTCCAGCGCGGGGCTATGGATGGTTTGATGGCGGTGACGCCGTTTAACGATCCGGCACTCGCCGAGGCGCGCCCCAATTTGTTTATGCACCTGACCGATCCGAACAACAAGCTGACGGATCTGGATGGTCGTTTTGCATTGCATCCCTCTTTTGTGGATCTGGCACCGCTGTACAAAGAAGGTCGCCTGGCTATTGTCCACGGCGTAGGCTCGCCGAATAAGACGCGGTCGCACTTTGACGCCCAGGATTACATGGAAAATGGGACGCCTGGTGTGAAAGGTACGCGGACGGGTTGGCTCAATCGGGCAGTGGGTTTGCTCGGTCACGAGGGTACGCCCTTCCGGTCTGTGGCATTGACCAGAGCGTTGCCGCGCGCATTTTACGGGAAGGAGCCTTCGATTGCAGTGGATGATCTGCGTTCCTTTGGCATTCAGATGCCGAATAATCCGCAGGGGGCCGAACAGGTGGAGGAAGGGTTTGAGGCGATGTATGCGCGGAGTGCCAAACGCCTGGTTCAGAGGGTGAGCCGGGAGAGTTTTGATGCGATTGAGTTGTTGGAAAAGATCGGCGTGCATAATTACAAGCCCGCCGAAGGTGCGGAATATCCCAATACGGCATTGGGTCGCAGGCTGCAACAGATCGCGTTGCTGATCAAGTCGGATGTGGGGCTTGAGGTTGCCTTTACCGAGACTGGCGGTTGGGATACCCATGTTCAGCAGGGCACAACGACTGGTTCTTTCCAGCGCAGGGCAGATGAGATGTCCAAGTCTATCGCGGCATTCTGGACGGATTTGGGTACGTATCAGGACGATGTTGTGCTGATGACGATGACGGAATTTGGTCGCACAGTGCATCAGAATGGTTCTCTGGGTACGGATCACGGCCGCGGGTCGTGTTTGTTTGTGCTGGGGAATAACGTGGCTGGCGGAAAGATCCACGGGAATGTGCCAGAGAAGCTGGTGAAAGATGCGCTCGAAGATCGGCGCGATTTGCCCGTGACGACGGATTTCCGTTCTGTGTTTGCCGATGTGGCTGGTAAGCATCTGAATATCGATCGTTCCCACGATATCGCGATGTTCCCGGTTGGGAAGGTGAGCGGTTTAAGGTGATGGTGTAAAGTCATTATTGACCACTCATTTGAACTGCTGTACTGACACGTTGTGTTGCGCGTGTGCAGTTTACACCGCTGCAAGAAAAAACTCGAGTGTCGAAGTATGGCACTCGAGTTTTTTTGTGGAGGTTTGCCAATGATATTGCGTTTTTCACTCGTTGTTTTGTGCTGTGGTGCGCTGCTTGCGGTGGCTCCGGCAAATGCCGATTTGCAACTGCCCTACAAGGCAGAGGGGTTGAGCAAAGAGCAGGCTGCAGCGTATCTCTTAGAGCGTTTTGCCTTTGGTGCGCGGCCAGGTGAAGTGGAAAAGGTGGCGCAGATGGGTCCCGAGAAGTGGCTGGCTCAACAGTTGGCTGGCAATTTGTCGGATGCTGAGTTGGACAAACGCCTGGAAGCGTATCCGGCGTTGAAAATGACGCAGTTTGAAATGTCTGAAACTTATGTGCAGAGTGGGCGGATTCGCCGAATACTGGAGAAACAGGGCGCGGTTGATCCCGCAAAGATGGATCGCAAAGAGATGTTTCAGAAGATAAGGGCGTATCGCAAGGAGCACGGGTTGCGTTCTTACAACGCGCTTTTTAATCATGAAATTCAGAGCCAGAAAGTGATGCGGGCGGTGTATAGCGAGAACCAGCTCACTGAGGTGATGACGGATTTCTGGTTTAATCATTTCAATGTGACCACGCGCGATGGTGGGGCGCGCGGTTATGTGCTCTCTTATGAGCGCGATGCAATTCGTCCCAATGTGCTGGGCAAGTTCCGCGTGATTTTGGGTGCGACGGCGAAGCATCCGGCGATGTTGTATTATCTGGACAATACACAGTCGCGTATGGCACCGCCATCGGAGCGAAATCAACCCAGGCAGAAGGTGGCATCGGACGAGATGGGTATGGATGGTGGTATGATGGGCGGTGAGGCTATGGCGCAGCCCCCTCCACAACGCAGACGCAAGTACGGTTTGAATGAGAATTACGCCCGCGAGTTGATGGAGTTGCACACGCTGGGTGTGGATGGTGGATACACGCAGCGAGATGTTACCGAGGTCGCGCGCGTGTTGACAGGTTGGGCTGCGATGCCTTATAAAAATGCGCGGAAAAATCTCGAGAAGCAAATCGCAAAAGGAAGTAAAAAACTCATTCGCGAGGGCGAATTTGTGTTCCGCAGAGACTGGCACGACAGAAATGCCAAAGTGGTGTTGGGTGAGAAGTTCCCGGCAGGTGGTGGCATGGAAGAGGGCGAGCGCGTTCTGGATATGCTGTCCGAACACCCTTCGACCGCGCGTTTTATTTCTACGAAGTTGGCGCGTCGGTTTATAAACGATAGCCCTCCCGAGGCGCTGGTCAAGCGGATGGCGAAGACATTTAGCAAGACGGATGGAGATATCGCTTCTGTGGTGGCTACGTTGGCACAGTCCAGGGAATTTTGGGCAGAGGCAAAGAAGCGCAGCAAGATGAAGTCGCCATTTGAGCTGGTGGTGAGTTCTCTTCGCGCGTTGGAAGCCGATGTGAAGAATCCACAGCCGATGATGGGCTGGTTTAACCGCATGGGTGAGCCGCTGTATGGTTATGTGCCGCCTACGGGTTATCCGGATTATGCCGAGTCGTGGGCGAATGCGGGTACGCTGATTGCGCGAATGAATTTCGGCGTTCATCTGGCTGCGGGCAAAATTAGAGGGATTGAATTGAAGCGCTTGTCCCGGGATAGCGCTGGTCTGACAACGGATGAGGCACTGGCGAGGTATAGCAAGTTGCTGTTGCCAGCGCAGGATACGAGTGCTATTGCGTCAGAGGTGAAAGAGACGATTCCAGATAATGCCAAACGCAAAGAGGTTCAGGTGGTCAGCATGCTGCTGGGGTCGCCGGAGTTTCAATACCGATAAACTGGTGGATGGGATATCCAGGGGGATATTTTTAAATTTTTTTAAGGAGGTTTGCAATGATATTTCGTTTTTCACTTATTGTTTTGTGCTGTGGTGCCTTGCTTGCAGGCACTTCGGCGGATGCCGGGTTGAAATTGCCCTACAAAAAAGAGGGGCTGAGTAAGGAGCAGGCAGCGGCGTATCTCTTAGAGCGTTTTGCCTTTGGTGCGCGGCCCGGTGAAGTGGAAAAAGTGGCAAAGATGGGTCCAGAGAAGTGGCTGGCTCAGCAGTTGGCTGGCAATTTGCCGGATGCTGAGTTGGACAGGCGATTGGAAGCGTATCCGGCGTTGAAAATGACGCAGTTACAAATAGCCGAGATCTATATGCCAGATGGTCAACTTCGCAATCAGATGAAAAGAGAAGGGGTGATGGACCCGGCGACGACGCCTCTCAAAGAGATGCGGGAAAAGATGAAAGCGTATCGCGAGAAGCACGGGTTGCGTCCCTATGGCGCGCTTTTTAATCAGGAGCTTCGGAGTCAGAAGCTGATGCGGGCGGTGTATAGCGAGAACCAGCTCGCCGAAGTGTTGACGGATTTCTGGTTCAATCATTTCAATGTGACCACGCGCGACGGGGGCGCGCGCAGTCGCGTGCTTACCTATGAGCGCGATGCAATTCGTCCCAATGTGCTGGGCAAGTTCCGCGTGATTTTGGGCGCGACGGCAAAGCATCCGGCGATGTTGCACTATCTGGATAATGCACAGTCGCGTATGGCGACGCCACAGCAGCAGAATCAACCCAGGCCTGAGCCAAAGAAGGATATGGCATCGGGTGAGATGGGTATGGATGGCGGTATGGATGGCGGTATGATGGGTGGCGAGATGGCGAAGGCTCCGCCGAAGCCTGTTGCGAAGCCGAAGACGCCTCCAAGACGCAAGTACGGTTTGAATGAGAATTATGCCCGTGAGTTGATGGAGTTGCATACCCTGGGTGTGGATGGTGGATACACGCAGCGTGATGTTACAGAGGTTGCGCGGGTGTTGACGGGGTGGACTGCGATGCCTTATGGCAATGGGCGCAAGAATACCGATAGGGCAATTGCCAATGGCAATAAGAATCTCGTTCGCCAGGGTGAATTTTTGTTCCGCAATGCCTGGCACGATAAAAAGGCCAAGGTGGTGTTGGGTGAGAAGTTCCCTGCAGGTGGTGGCATAGAAGAGGGCGAGCGCGTTCTGGATATGCTGACCAAACACCCTTCAACCGCACATTTTATTTCTACGAAGCTGGCGCGTCGGTTTGTGAACGACAGTCCGCCCGAGGCACTGGTCAAGCGGATGGCGAAGACATTTAGTAAGACGGATGGGGATATCGCTGCTGTGATGGCTACGCTGGCGCAGTCTCGAGAGTTTTGGGCAGAGGCGAAGAAGCGCAGCAAGATGAAATCGCCGTTAGAATTGGTGGTGAGTTCTCTTCGCGCATTGGAAGCCGATGTACGGAATCCACAGCCGCTGATGGGCTGGTTTTACCGCATGGGCGAGCCGCTGTATGGTTATGAGCCGCCCACGGGTTTTCCGGATTATGCCGAGTCGTGGGCAAATTCGGGTACGCTGATTGCGCGATTGAATTTTGGCGTGCGTCTGGCGATGGGCAGGATTGGGGGGGTTGTACTGAAGCAGTTGCCCAGGCAGAGCGAGCATACGCCAACGACTGAAGAGGCATTGGCGATGTATAGCAAGTTGCTGTTGCCGGCACAGGATACCAGTGCTATTGCATCAGAGGTCAAAGAGATGATTCCCGCAGATGCCAGGCGCAAAGATATACAGGTGGTGAGTATGTTGATCGGATCGCCGGAGTTTCAATACCGGTAGATCGATGCGCTGGTTTTAAGTGAAAAGACTCGGGTGCCGAAGGCGGGCACTCGAGTCTTTTGCGTTTGGTTTACCTCATCTCGTCTATCCGTTCACATTTTTCATTCAGGCGCTGTTCGGCATCGGTACCGCGCATTTTATGGGTGTGTGGGGCTATGCGAGGGGCTACGATGGTGTATTCCCGGGCGTTTGGTCCTCTGTTTTTGGTTGTGCCTTCCAGTACTGTTTTGAGGTCGGCGATGTCGCTGCGCCAGGATAAGAGGGCGTGGCGCAGTTCGTTGCGGATTTCGAGATGGTCCGGATGGTGGTAGAGGTCGTTTTGTTCCTGGGGGTCGTTGATGCGGTCAAATAGACGGCCTTCATCTTCTTCAAAAAAGTAATCGAGTTTCCAGCGTTTTGTGGCGACGGCGCAGGATTTGTAGAGGGTGGCAACGGCACAGCGACGGGGGGATTGTTCGCCTCTGGCGAGTGGGGTGAAGAGGTCGAATCCCTGCATGGAGGGGCATTCGGTGCCGGCAGCCGCGAGGAGGGTGGTGGTGATGTCGTTCCAGATGGCGAAGTCTCGCGTTTCTCCTTGCGGAAGGGTGCCTGGCATGCTCATGATAAAGGGGACGCGCCAGGATTCGTCGTAGAAGTTGTGTTTGTCGTTAAAGCCGTGGTCGAAGAATTGTTGCCCGTGATCGGATGTGAAGATGATCAGGGTGTTTTCCCGGAGGTTATTCTGGTCGAGGTAGTCCAGGATGCGACCGAGCAGGGCATCGCAGTACGCGGCATACGCATAATAGATTTTGCGGAGTTCCATGATGGTGTCGCGGTATTGCGGGTCGTAGATGCGGCCAATGGCTTCTCGCCAGTATTTGATGGTGTTTGGGTCTTCGCCCGGATGGCATTCGTTTTCGGGTTTGATGCCGAGCAGGCGTTTGGTGTGTGCGGGCTGATTTTGTTCTTCGCGGTGGGTGTAATTGAGGTCGGGCAGGTTGTCGCAGTTGTCGTAAAAGGTGAGCCAGTCGCCCGGTGGACATTCGGGTGGATGTGGTGCCGGGAATGAGCAGAAGGCGAAAAAGGGACCCGAATCGCTCTTGACGACCTGATCGATTTGTTCGATGGTTTGTTTGGCGAAAAAAGTGTCGAGGAAGTGTTCTTCGGGTACGGGTGTGGGTTGTTTGTGGCAGTCCTGGGGTGTGAATCCATACTTTGGGATGTATTTTCTGTAGTCGTCCTGGCCGATGATGATGTCAAAAGTGTCGGGGGTTTGTCCAAAGTGTTGTTTGCCGACCATGATGTTGGTGTATCCCTGTTCTTTGAGGAGGTCGGGCAGGGTTGGGAAGTGGGTGAGGCGGGTCATGCCGTTTTCCCATACGCCGTGTATGGGGGTGTGCAGGCCGGTGATGAGGCTGCTGCGCGAGGGGTTGCATACGGGTGAGGGCGTGTGTCCCTGTGTGAACATGACGCCTTCGGCTGCGAGGCGATCTGTATGGGGTGAATGTGCGAATGGACTGCCCATGCAGTTGAGGGTGTCACAGCGCTGGGTGTCTGTTGTGATTAGTAAGAGGTTGGGTTGTTTTGCCATGTGTGTTCCTTTTCTGTAGGGGCGGGTTTTAAACCCGCCTACTGGCCCGACAGGTCTGGAACGGTGAATTCGAAGCGTTCCTGGGCGTCTGAAAGCCGTTTTTGCATGTCGGCCACGCGATGGGCATAAGCGGGATCGGCGATGGCGTTGGTGTATTCGTGGGGGTCGTTGACGAGGTCGTAATATTCGTCGCCTTCGCCTTCGCGGATGTAGTGGATGAGTTTTTCGGTTTGGGTTCTCAAGCAGACCATTGTTGGAAAATACGGATAAGGCGGGTCTTCGAAGTATTCGAAGAAGAGGTCTTCTCGAGGTAATTCTCCTTCGTCGGTCAGAAGTGGCCGCAGGGAGTGGCCGTGGTAGTGGTGGGGTACGCCCAGGCCGGATACGTCCATGATGGTTGCCGGGATGTCGAGGCTGATTACGTCGGTGTGTTCTACGCGCCCGGGGTTGGCGATGAGGTCGGGATATCGCATGAGATAGGGCACGCGAATGGATGGGTCATACATCCAGCGTTTGTCGCCGAGGCCAAATTCGCCGTGGAAGTAGCCGTGGTCGCTGGTGTGTACGACGAGTGTGTTGTTGGTTTGTCCAATGGCGTCGATTTTGTCGAGTATCCGGCTCAGGGCATCATCTACACCGCGCACAGTGCGTACGTAGTTGCGCATAAAGGTGTCGTAGCGTTCGTTGTCTTCGAAGTTGTAAGGACGGTCGCGAAGGGTTCTGGCTTTGCCGTCGCGAGATGCGCCCAGGGCGTTGGGTTTGGGTAGTTCGTCGTCGGAATAGGCATGGGCATGACGCGGCGGTGGGGTGAAGGGGCCATGAGGGGCTTTGTACCACAGGCAGATTGCCCAGGGGCGGTCGTCGTTTTGGTCGAGAAATTGTTCGACGTAATCGGCGAGGAGGTCGGTGTTGTATCCCTGGTGTTTGACTTGTTCTCCGTCGATGATAAAGATGGGGTTTTCATAGTCACCCTGACCGCGAAAGCTGACCCAGCGCTCAAATCCGGGTTTGGGATCGCCGCCGGGCAGGTCAATGCCTTCGGTTCCGTAGTGTATTTTTCCAAAGAAGCCCGTGCGATATCCCGCTTTTTGTAATTGTTCGGGCCAGGTTGCGAGGTCGGGGCGTATCGGCGCGCGGTTGTGCGCTGCCCGGTGGGTGTGAGCATAAACACCGGAAAGATGGCTGGCTCGGCTGGGCGCGCAAAGGGGTATGGCGGTGAAGCCATTGGCAAAGCGGATGCCTTCACGGGCGAGGCGGTCCATAGCAGGTGTGTCGATGAAGGGATGTCCTGCACATCCCATGCAGTCGTGTCGCTGGTCGTCGCACATAGAAAAGAGGATGTTGGGTTGTCTGGTCATTGTGAGTCTCCGTAAGGGGTTGGTATGTCACTTTTAACAGCTAAAGATAAAACTTTTTTTAAAGAAAATGGCTATCTCATTCGACACAATATGTTGAGTGAGGGGCAAATTCAACGGGCGGTCGATACACTTTGGACTTATATTGAGGCAGATCGCGATGATCCACAGACCTGGATAGATGCCGGGCCGCGGAGTCCAGATTGTTGGGATCATCCGGCGATTCGCGCGACGCTTTACGAAACGGATTTGTTTGCGATGTGCAGGGAACTGGCTGGCGATTTGAGTGATGATGCAGATCCTTCGACTATTCTGGTGTATCCCAGTGGCAGTGATGAGTGGGCGATCAAGTTGCCACATCTGGATGGTTATAACAAGAGCGAGCGTGCAACCGTGGGGTTTACGATTGGTGTGACGGTTTATCTCAGTGATGTGGTGCCGCGTGGCGGCGGTTTTACACTGTGGCCCGGTAGTCATAAGACGGTGGCAGAATTTTTCAAGTCGCATTCCCTGCTGGGTCTCAATATGCATCATCCCGGCGGCATTGTCGAGCGCGATATGGGCCGCATTTTTGATCTGAATGAACCTGTTGAGTTGGTCGGGCGAGCAGGTACTGCGTGTATATGGCACGGGTATATGGTTCACAGCGGTACGTCGAATTGTAGCGATCAGATACGGATGGCACTGGTGAGTCGCATGAGTACAAAAAATTGGGATCTGTTGCAGTTTGAGACGCCGGATGATATGTGGGAATATTGGGAAGTGTGATCCGCAGATGTTGTAGGGGCGATCCCTTGTGGTCGCCCGTACCCATCGGCGAGGCGTAGTATGAAGGAGGATTGTCATGGATTTTGTGAAATTGAGCGATGAACAGCGGGATTTTTTTCATGCGGAAGGGTATCTGGTGGTGGAGGATGTTCTGGGGGCTGAGGAAATTGTGCGGTTGACGGAGGCGTGTGATGCGATGATGGCGTCTTATGATGATAGGGGAAGGGCGTACAAGCAGTTTCGAGATGGGATTGTGGAGGAGCCTGTATTTCGCTCTTTGATTGCGCATTCGGGGACGGTGCCTCTGGTGATTCAGCTTTTGAGTCCAGATATTCATTTGCAGAATACGGCGATTATTTACAAGGACCCAGAGGATGCCGAGACGACGGAGCCGATGCGTAGCTGGCATCGGGATATTGGGATTACGCAGGAGGTCGGGCATGCGTATCAGCCGCGTGTGGGGATTAAGGTGTGTTATTGTTTGACGGATTTCCCGGGACCGGATTCGGGGATTACGCGGTTTGCGAGGAGAAGCCATGTGCTCAATGAACCGCTGGGTATTCCGAGGGGAGAAGTCGATCCGCCCGAGGTGGTGCAGCCGGTGTGTAAGGCGGGCGATGCGCTGTTTTTTGAGAATCGCATTTTTCACACGAAGTCGCCAAATTTGAGCGGTCGCACGTCCAGGGTGGTTATTTTTGGGTACAGTTATAAGTGGATTCGGAATGGTTTTTATTTGGAGAATTTAGATGATGACGTGATCGCAGATTTGAGCGATACTGAGAAGCAACTTCTGGATGTGCCGTTGAGTGATAATCCCAACTTGAGCGCGAGGGCAAATACGTATCCGCTCACTGATTGGGCAGAGGAACACGGGGTGACGCTGGAGCAGGTTCCATGGACGGTTGAGGTTTAAGAACAGGAGGAAGCAATGCGCGTTGGGAGATGGATTTTATGCTTCATTTTAATCGGGGCAACAGGTGTATATGCTCAGGAGGCTGAGAGAAAAGGGACGCCGCCCACGCTTGAGAATGTGGCGTATGGACCTTATGAGCGCAATGTGCTGGATTTTTGGAGGGCAGAGTCGGATGTACCAGCACCTGTTTTGATTTTTATTCACGGGGGTGGGTTTGCCAGTGGTAATAAAAGGCGTGTTCGCGGCAATGTGGTTGTTGAGACTTGTTTGGAAAAGGGCGTTTCATTTGCGGCGATTCATTACAGGTTTAAAAATACTGCGCCCATACAGGATATTTTGCGCGATGCGGCGCGTGCGGTGCAGTTTATCAGATACAATGCCGAAGCGTGGCACGTCGATCCCAAACGCATCGCTTCTTATGGCGGATCTGCCGGTGCGGGGACTTCGATTTGGCTGGCTTTTCACGATGATCTGGCCGATCCCGATAGTGAAGATCCCGTGCTTCGCCAGTCTTCGCGCATTGTGGCGGCGGGGTTTCTCAATGGTCAGTTTTCCTATGATTTTTTACAATGGGAGTCTGTGCTCGGTTTGCCTGCTGAGAATTTTTATTCCAGGAATGTCTCGTTTTACGGCCTGGCTACGTTTGATGAAACTGAGACCGAAAAGGGCAAACAGATTCGGGCGGATGTGGATATGCGCGGGTTGATTACAAAAGATGACCCTCCTGTGTTTTTGTTTTGTAGTCAAAGGGGTGGGGTGCCCCAAAATCGCGGTCATTATGTTCATCATCCCAAACATGCAATTGCGATCAAAGAACGGTGCGATGAAGTGGGTGTTGAGGTGGAGATGTATTTGCCGAAGATGGGATCGCCACCGCCGGGGAATGTGAATCAGGCGATGCTGGCGTTCTTTTTTAAGCATCTGAAGGTTCAGTAGGGGCGGGTTTCCCAACCCGCCCATTTGCACAGGAGGTTGATGTGACATTCAAGGTATTGACAGACGCGCAGGCAGCGCATTTTGTGGAGAAGGGATATGTGAAGATAGAGGGGTGTTTTGAGAAGGCGGAGATTCAGGATTGGCTCGATCTGGCATATCTGCGGTTGGGGTATGACAGGGATGATCCCACGACCTGGGTGGAGGATCGCATTCACATGCCGTCGATGAACCGGCGGGCAGTTGCCGATCTCGCGCCAAAGGCATGGGATGGGATATGCGATGTGATGGGCGGGGCAGAGCGCATCGAGGGTGAGCCTTCGTGGGGGGATGGGTTTATTATCAATTTTCACAAAGATGCCGATGATCCCTATGTTCCGTCGGCAAAGCACAGGGGATGGCACAAGGATGGCAATTTTTTTCGGCATTTTCTGGATAGCCCAGAGCAGGGTTTGTTGACGGTGGTGGTTTGGGATGATGTGTTGCCCAATAGCGGCGGTACGTATCTTGCGCCGGATTCGATTCCAAAAGTTGCGCGGTTTTTGTACGATCATCCCGAGGGGCTGGAACCGACGGGTTCGTTTGGGAAGATGATTGAGGGATGTGAGGAGTTTGTCGAGGCGACGGGTAATGCGGGCGATGTGTATCTGATTCATCCGTATATGTTGCATTCTGCTGCGCCAAATCCTTCGGGGCGTCCTCGGTTTATTACGAATCCTCCGGTTGCATTTAAAGAGCCTATGAATTTTAACCGCGAGGATCCCGATGATTTTTCACTGGTGGAGAGAGTGGTGTTGAGGGCGCTGGGTGTCGAGCGATTGGATTACCGCATTACGGGCAAGCGAGAGCGGTATTATACGGAGTTCCGCCGCGAGCGAGAGCGCATGCTGGTGGAGCAGAAGGCGCGTTTGGCAGAGCTTGAAAAGGAGGTTGTATGAGTTGATGCGCAGGTGTAGTATTCTGGTGATGGAATCGGGAGAGGGTTTTCCACTCACACGGAGTTAAGGAGGCGTGTTGTTATGGACGCGAGATGTCTGGATTATTGCGTGACCGAAGAGGAGCGGTTGAAGTTTGAACGCGATGGATTTTTTATTCTCGAGAGCGTGTTGCCAGAGGATCTGGTGGATGAGTTGGTGCCGGTTGTAGATCGCGTGGATGGCGCGCATCGAGAGCGAGAGGGCATTGGGCCGGATCAGCGGTCCAATATGCTGGATTTTATCGGTCAGGACGATTTGTTTTTGGAGTTGCTCGATTGGTATAAGACTTTTCCAAAGGTATGGGGGTTGCTGAATTGGAATATTCAGCTGTATCATTCTCATATGATTGTGACGCCTCCTGTTGGTCCGGAAAAGTCGCTTGATAAAGATGGACCGGGGCTTGGATTTCACCAGGATAGCGGTCGCCTCAATCTCGATATTGAGACGAATCCGCGCCCGAGGATTTCGCTGAAGGTGGCGTTCTTTTTGACGGATGCTTCAGAGCCTGGTCGCGGGAATTTTGTTGTGGTTCCCGGTTCGCATCTGGGCAATGTGTTTCCGGGCGAAAGTCGCTCGGAAATGCCCGAGGGCGGCATGCAAGTGTGTGTGCCGAAAGGTAGTGCGGTTGTTTTTGATCGGCGTATCTGGCATTCGAGCAGTACAAATTATTGGGATTCGCCCAGGCGTACGCTGTTTTACGGCTATAGCTATCGCTGGTTGAGGCCCCGCGACAATATGACGGTGGATCATTTTATGGAGCGGAGCGATCCCATTCGCAGGCAGTTGTTGGGTGCGAGTCCTTCGGGTGGTTTTGGATATACGTCGCCCAAACCCGAGGATGTGCCTTTGAAGGCGTGGATTGAGGAGCATCTGGGTGAGAAAGCCGTGGCGGCTTAGTGTTAGTGTGTCTGCAGGATATCAGCGAGTGTATCGGTTGTCCATTGATTGATGCTTTTGCCACTGACTTCAGCAGCTGTGGCAATCGCTGCGTGAACTTCTGGGGGAAGGCGCAACATCAAATTGCCAGAATAGGGCTTTTGTGGAGGACGATTTAATTTTTCGCAGGTTTCGAGATAATCTTCCACTGCTTCTTCAAATGCGGTACGCAGTTGTGCAACTGAATCGCCGTGAAACCCTACGATGTCGTTGATGCCCGCTATGTGACCAATAAAGCAATGGTCTTCATCGCTGTATTCAATGCGAGCGGCATATCCTTTATATGTCATAGTGTTCATGGTGTTATTCCCGCTTGTTGTAGAAAGTGTCTGGCATCACGCACTTGATATGGCTTCGCCTCTTTCTGGGGATGAGGGCGAAAAGTAGCGATAACGCGGTTCAGTTCAAATCTCACGCGCGAACCTCTGCCTTCAATAGTTCTGGCTCCAAGTGCTTTGAAAAGGGCTTCGATACGCCGCCATTCCAATGTGGAAGGGACGGGCGTTCTGAAGATGTCGTTTAAGGTGTTCTGGTGTCGTCGGTTCATTGTTTAGATGATAGCAGAATCTGATATCATTGGCAAGCGTTTTGTATAAAGGGAGTGTATCATGGGGTTGCTTACTCATGATGAGAAACAGTTTTTTAAAGATAATGGGTATCTCGTTAAGCGGGATGTTTTGCCCGAGGATTTGATGGAACGCGCCGTGGATGGCCTCTGGCATGGTGTTTGGGCAGACCGCCACGATCCGAAGACGTGGGTGAATGCCGAGCCGAAGAAGCCTGAGAGCAAGACTCCGACGTTGCACAGGTCGATTGTGTATGATTACGGTGTGTTTGATATGGCCGAAGAGATGGCGGGCAAAGGGCGGTTGACCGAGTGGGCTGAGCCGACGCCGTTGTTCCGCTATCCCACGGGTACGGATAAGTGGTCAAAGCCTTCGGGTGGGCATGTAGATGGCTATGGGCAAAAAGATTTGACGGTGGCGGGTTTTACGATTGCTGCGACTGTGTATCTCTGTGATATCAAGCCCCGCTCAGGGGGATTTTGCGTGTGGCCCGGTACGCATGAGAAGATGGCGGATTATTTTAAGTCGCATTCTTTGTTGAGTGTGAATCGCCAGTTTTTAGATCCCGATGAGCCGCCCAATCAGATTCACATGGGGACGATTATTGATTTGCCCGATCCGATGGAGATTACTGGTCCCGCGGGGACGGTGGTTTTCTGGCACGGTTTGATGGTTCACAGCGCGAGTAAGAATTGCAGTCGCAATATCCGCATGGGGTTGTTTACGCGGTTTAAGTGGAAGAATTGGAATGAGTTGCAGTTTGAAACACCAGATGATATGTGGGAATATTGGGAGGGATTAAATGGCAGATAGACCTAATATTATTTTTATTTTAACTGACCAACATCGCCTGTCGGGCGTGAGTGCTTATGGTGAGACGCCGTGCCGTACGCCGAATATCGATCGCCTTGCAGCAGAGGGCGTGTTGTTTGAGAATGCTTATACGGTTTATCCGGTGTGTAGTCCGGCGCGGGGTACGCTGCAAACGGGCGTGTATCCGCATACCCACGGCATTACGTCAAATATCCACGAGGTGGGGTGTAGTGTTCACGAGTTGGAGGATCGGCCCGAACTGTTGTCGCGGCGTTTGCAAGCGGCGGGTTATGGGACGGGATATACGGGGAAGTGGCATCTCGGCTCTGAGAAGACACAGACATTTCAGGGGTCGAATAGGCCATCTTCGCCTTCGCGTATCGGGTATGAAGGGCAGGATTTTGCCGGGCACGGCGGGGCTGGTTCGAGTTATTCGGATTATCAGGCATGGGCGCGGGCAAAGGGTTATGAGCCGGGCGTGAAGCCCTGGGCAGAGGCGACTACAATGGTCCGCAAAGGAGTGGGTGAGTTGACTGTGCCAACGGAGGCGACGGTGCCGGCGTATCTGGTGGATAATGTGATTGAGATGAGCAGGTCGTTTCGAGAGCGCGAGCTGCCGTATTTTATCAGTTTGAATTTCTGGGGTCCGCACGGGCCGTATCACGCGACGGGTGAGTTTCTGGACTGGTATCGGGATGTGGAGATTCCGCCGTGGGGAAATTACGAGTGGCCTTCGCGGGAGATTCCCGGTCCGCATCATTTGAAGATTCACTGGGATAAGGAAAATTTGACGTGGGAAGATTGGGCGATGGCGGTGCGCTATTATTATGCGCGGGTGTCGATGATCGACAGTCAGATTGGTCGGCTGTACGATTATTTGAAGGCGAGTGGAGAATTGGACAATACGGTGCTGATTTTTACGGCGGACCACGGCGAGACGCTGGGCAGTCACGGGGGGTTGCTGGATAAGGGGTGGCATCATTTTGAAGAGACGCATCATGTTCCGATGATTATTCGGTTGCCGGATGGTTCACATGCGGGAGCGCGCGTTGCGGAGTTTGCTTCGCTGGCGGATATGTATCCCACGATTTTGGATCTGGCAGGTGGACATTATGATGGGGATGCGATTCACGGTGCGTCGCTGTTGCCGCTTGTTCGCGGCGAGGCGACGGGTTGGCGCGATGCTGTGGTGACGGAGTTTTTGGGTTTGGGCAATGTGGCTACGTCGATGAAGATGCTGCGTATGGGGGATTTGAAATACGGGTGTAATTTGACGGGGCAGGACGAGTTGTACGATCTGAAGAACGATCCCCATGAGATGAATAATGTGATTGATGATCCCGATTATGCCGATGATGTGGCGCGATTGAAGGCGCGGTTGCAGCAGTGGATGGTGGAGACCAATGATCCGGCTTTGCGGATGTATCGCTGGCGCGAGCGAGAGGCGATTGGATAGGCGCTCTGGATGGAGGTGTTATGTTAGAAAATAAGGATTGGCGAAATCAGGGGGTGCGGGTGGTGACAGGTGATCAGTTGGATTTTAATACGCCTCAGACACCGGGGATGACGCGGGCAGCGGCGATTAATCGGGCGAGTGCGGGAGCTGAGAAGTTGTGGGCGGGTACGGTTGAGATTCATCCGAATGCAAAGACGGGGGCGCATCACCACGGGGCGCTGGAGAGTGTGATTTATGTGGTGAGCGGCAGGGCGCGCATGAGATGGGGCGATCAGTTGGAGTATGTGGCAGAGGCGGGTCCGGGTGATTTTATTTATGTGCCACCCTACGTGCCGCATCAGGAGATCAATGCCAGTGTGGATGAGCCTCTGGAGTGCGTGCTGGTGCGCAGCGATCAGGAGCCTGTGGTGGTGAATCTGGATATTCCGGTTGTTGAAGAGCCGGAGAAGGTGTATTGGGTTGATCCAATTCATCCGGATCCGAGTGTTGATTAACATTTAGCATTTGAAGAGGTGAGATGGTGAAACGAAAATTGGGATATGTGGGGCTGGGGATGATGGGTGGTGGGATGGCGAGTCATCTGGTTGCGAGTGGTTATGATGTCGCGGTTCACGATTTGCGCGATGAAGCGGTGCAGGTTTTGCAGGAGAAGGGGGCAACGGGGGTGAATACGCCCCGGGCGGTTGCCGAGCAGTCGGAGGTTGTTATTTCTTCGCTGCCGACGCCGCAAGCTGTTGAGCAAGTCGCTTTGGGACCGGATGGTATTGTTTCCGGGTTGTCGGTGGGGCAGGTTTATATCGATATGAGTTCGATTGATCCGGATACGACGCGCAGGGTTGGCAGGGTTATAGCGGAAAAGGGCGGGTATATGCTGGATGTGCCTGTGGGCAAGGGTCCGGCAGACGCGGCGCGGGGGGGATTGACGCTGATGATTGGCGGCGATGCCGATGTGGTGGCGTCTGTGCAAGATGTGCTGGATACGTTAGGCGACGAGCAGTTTTATTGTGGCGAGTTGGGCATGGGTGTGACGACTAAGCTGGTCAATAATCTGGTGTCGTGTTCGGTTGCTACGCTGTTGGGTGAGGCTTTTGCGATGGGTGCTGCTGCGGGGTTGGATGTGGGTGTGTTGTGGAATGTGATGTCGAATACGGCTGCAAATTCGTCGCATTTGCAGGGGAGTTTTAAGCGCCGCGCACTGGCGCGAAATTTTGAACCCTATTTTAAATTGCGGTTGTCGCACAAGGATCTCGGGTTGGCTGCGCAGATGGCCGCTTCACTGGGTGCGACAAATTTGATGGGCGCGGCTGCGTATCAGATTCAGACCATCGCGATGGGGATGGGGTTGGGTGATGAAGATCAGACAGCGTCGATTAAGGTGGCGGAGAAGACTGCGGGGACTGAAGTGAGAAGGCGATCCGCAGAATGAAGGCGAATAATTTGAGCCTGAACGCAGATAAAAAAGAAGAGCTGGAAGGCGTTATACCTATTCGGATATATTTTTAGAGAAAAGGAGAACAAAGATGCCAGTTTTGAGCGAGAAGGATTGGGATTTTTGGCGTGAGAATGGGTATGTGGTGGTACACAATGCGGTGCCGCAGGAGAATTTGGATGCGATGGTGGATGCGGTCTGGACATTTTTGGATATGGATCGCGATAATCCAGAGGATTGGTACAAGTACAAACCCTATACGCGCGGGAATCCGTGTTCGATGATTGCGGCATCGGGGATGGTGGAGATTTACCAGCATCAGGCGTTGTGGGATAACCGGCAGTATCCCCGCTTGCATCAGGCGTTTTCCGAAATTTGGGGTACGGAGAAGTTGTGGGTGTCCCTGGATCGCGCGAATATGAAGCCGCCTTCGCGGGCGGATAAACCCGATTGGCAAAATGAGGGCATGATTCACTGGGATACGGATACGTCTGTGCCCAAAGTGCCTTTTGGGGTGCAGGGGGTGTTGTATTTGACGGATACTTCAGAGGATCAGGGCGGGTTTCAGTGTGTGCCGGGGTTTAATAATATTTTTGAGGAGTGGGTCAAGACACAGCCAGAGGATCGCGATCCCCGGCGACCCAATCTGGATGATCTGGAAGTGAAGTCGATTCCGGGCAGGGCGGGCGATCTTTTGATCTGGCATCGGTTGCTGGCACACGGCAATGGGCACAATCGCTCGGATAGGCCCCGTCTGGCGCAGTATATTACGATGTCGCCAGCAGAGGGTCGGGGAGAGGCAGAGCGGGAAGAGCGCATTCAGGCATGGCGAGCGTGCAGACCCACGCCCCGCTGGCCGGGTGATCCGAGGGATTGGGAACACAAGACGCAGAAGCCGGCGAAGTTGACGGAATTGGGTGAGAAGTTGTTGGGTTTGACGTCGTGGAATTGAATGGCTAATGGAGGAATCCTATGGGAGTTTTAACGGAAGCGCAACGCGCGCAATACGAAAGAGATGGGTATCTTCTGGCGTCGGGTTTGATTCCCGAGGATGTGGCAGAACGGGCAGAAGCTGCAATGTGGCGGATTATGGGTATGGCGCCGGGTGATCCAGAGACCTGGCATCGAGAACCCGAAGGTGTTGCTGGTTTTCAGGCTGCGCGGGGATTGTCGGTGTTCAACGGTCTTCGTGATCGGGATTTGATGGCCTGTGCAACGCCGCACTATTTGAAGGCGACGGCTGAGTTGGTCGGCGAAGAGGAGGTGCATCCACCTGAAGCGGTTCACACGCAAAATAAAGTTCCGGTCAATGGGGAGTGGTCTTTGCCCAGGGCGCACGTTGATGGCATTCCCAAAGAACACATGCACGAGACGTTTCCCGGTCCTTATCGCATTGCGAGTCTGGTATTTTTGAGCGATGTGAAACACAAGGGGGGTGGGACGGCGATTTTTCCCGGTTCGCATCGCAAGATTCTCGCATTGGCAGAGTCGGATCGAGAAAAGTACAAATATCTGTTTCATCTGAACCGGGATATTCCCGGGCTGGAGTTGGGCGATCCGATTGAGTTGACGCCTAAACGTGGGGATGTGTTGTTTTTTACGTATTTATTTGGACACAATGGCACGGCAAATGTGGGCGGGCGCCCACGCTGGATGATGCGGTATTTTTGTTCGTGTAAAGGGTGTCAGACCCGATGGAAGAAGACGGAAGATTGGGGTCTGTGGTCACCGTGAGGAGAGTGTGATGGAATTGACAAAGTCTCAGAAGTTGGAATTTTACAGCGAAGGATTTTTGAAAATTGAGGGTGCTGTGCCAGGGGTGATGGTGGAGGCGGCACGGCAGGCAATTAATGCGGAGATTGGGAAGGGCGACAGGCGTTCTTTTGGGGATATTCGCGCGATGCCGGTGATTACGGATATGTTTAACGAGACGCCGGTGTTTTCATTGCTCGAATCGGCTTTGGGTAAGGGGAATTTGCAACGCCAGGGCCACGGTGCTATAAAGCTGAATTTTCCCGCGCCGGTTGGGACGCCACAACGGGATCCCCAACTCGCGACTGCGGGTCCGCCATTGCGAACGGGTGGGCATCTGGATGGGATTGCAAAGGCGCGCGATTTTTTGAGGGGGACAGTTGAAGAGAGCGGTTATAGTCGGGATTTTACGGCTTTTGCCGTGGTTTATCTGGATGATGTGCCCGCGCCGTATTGCGGCAATTTTACGGTTTGGCCAAAGTCACACCATGTGATGGAGGATGTTTTTCGGGAAAAAGGGCATGAGATTTTGTTGAATTATATGCCCGATGTGACGGTGCCCGAAGGTCCGGTGCAGTTGACCGGTGAGCCTGGCGATCTCATTCTGGCGCATCATCAGATTATTCATACGGCGGCGATTAATGCGTGTCCAGATATTCGATATGCCGTGATTTTCAGGGCGAGGCATGTCGATATCGGGGAGAATGGCAAGGATGTGTTTATGGATATCTGGCGGGAGTGGGATGGGATTAGAAAGGAAATTGCATAAACGGAGTGAGTAAATGGATTTGGGATTGAAAGGTAAGCGGGCGGTTGTTACGGGTGGCAGTCAGGGGATTGGGCGTTGTTGCGCGCTGGCATTGGCGCGGGAAGGGGCGCGTGTGTGTATTGCGGCGCGTACGCAGGAGACGTTGGATGCGGTGGTTGTCGAGATTAATGCAGCGGGCGGGGAAGGGCATGCGGTTGCGGTTGATTTGACGCTGGAGGAGAATTGTGAGGTGGTGGTGAATGAGGCTATAGGCGCGTTTGGGGGTGTGGATGTGCTGGTCAATAATGTGGGTGCTGCGCGCAATGACGATATTTTGGATTTGGATGTGGCGCAGATTAGCGAGGCGTTGGCGTTGAAGAGCTATAGTTATTTGCGGATGACGCAGTTGGTGATTCCGTTGATGCGAGAAAGTGGATGGGGGCGTATTGTCAATGTCGCGGGTGGCGCGGGTACGAGTCCTACGCGGGGCAATATTCCGACGGGGGCGGCAAATGCGATCATTTTGAATATGACGCGCGCGCTGTCCGATGCGGTGTCTGGCGATGGTGTTCTGGTGAATGCGGTTTGCCCGGGGTTGACCAATACGCCCCGCGCACGTTCGCAACAAAGGGCGCGGGCAGACCGCGAGGGGCGAGATGTCGAGGCGGTGCTCAAAGACCTGGGCGCAGAGTTGCCCGCCGGGCGTATGGCTGAGCCTGAAGAGATCGCCAATGTCGTTGCTTTTTTGGCGTCTGAGGCGTGTTCTTATGTGTTTGGCAGTTCGATTTATATGGATGGCGGTGGGCGAAGAGGGATGCCGTAGAGAAGTAGGAAGTGTGGAACGGTGTACAACTGGTCGCAGTCCAGACCAGTTCACTAGGAAATGGCGGATGGCAAGCGAGTGCAATAAGCAAAATATCGCTGGACAATGTAACCTTTATCGGGTAGTTTTTGCGAAGAGGCGATCAGATAGTCGAAGAGGTCACGCCTTAGAAGTGCTTAAGTTTAAACTCGTTCAAGAGGATAAAAATGGCGATTGAAGCAGTTGAAAAAGAACAAGCAGAACTCAAGGGGCAATTTGACCAATTTGGCAAGCGCGTTGAACGTATGCAAACCGATGTTGACAATACCAAAAGCGAATTGACACAAGCTATAAACCGCTTGTTTGACAAGATCGACGACGTCAACAGTAGAATGGATGCGGGGTTTCGGGACTTACGGGATGAACTAAAACAAGAAATACAATCTGCAAAGCAAGAGTTTGGCAACACGCGCAATTGGCAAATTTCTTGTGTCATTGCTGCCGTTATTGCGATCTGTGCCGTCGCCGGGCTGCTGATCAAATAACACCTGACATTTTCCTTCCTATTATTGAAAGCATGGGACTCGTATTTCTCGACATTGATATCGCCAATCCCGCTCGTTCAGAAGATTTTCAGACCGAGCATTTTTTGATTGACTCAGGTGCTGTCTATTCTGTGGTTCAGCGATCTGTTCTTGAGGCATTGGGCATTCGACCGCATTCTCGTCGAACTTTTACGCTGGCAAATGGCGATCAAATTGAACGCGATTTGGGCGATGCGCTGTTTCGCTACAAAGAACACCGGGGTGCAGCACCTGTTATTTTTGGTGAACCCGGCGATAGCAATCTTCTGGGTGTTGTTACTCTTGAAGCCCTGGGCTATGTTCTGGATCCTCTGAAACGAGAACTTCGGTCTTTGCCGATGCTCCTGGCCAGGCTTGATTATTCGCGGTGAGGTTTGTGATCTGAGGTACAGGACATTAAAAATTATTTAGGAATTCTACAATCCGCTTTGCGGATTTTTTTTTGTCCAAAAGAAAACCGGATGGTTCTGGGGTGTGTCTATATAGGTGAAAGAGCCTGCCCCGTAGTGCTGTTATACGGGGAGAGATGGGATACCATTCGGAGGATATAAATGGCTGAGAAGAATGAGAAGAGAACATCGCTTTTGCCCAGGATTTCGGTGACGCGGCCGGTGACTGTGACGATGTGTTTGGTGGGGTTGATGGTGATTGGGCTGGTGGCTTATTGGCGCATTCCCATTCAGGCATGGGCGTCGGGCAATGACTGGAATCGGTTTTGGGTGGATGTGGCCACAGAAAATGCGTCGGTTCAAGAGCGGTTTAATACCATTGCGCTGCCGATGGAACGGCATATGCGTACGGTGAGAGAACTGAGCGATATTTACGCTTTTGCCGGCGATCCGTGGGCAGGAGTTGAGTTGAAATTTCACCGGGGCACGGATATGCGAGAGGCGTATGTTCGGGTGGCAGATCGGCTCGAGCACGCCAGGCTCGATTTGCCCGAGGAAGTGCGCGATCAGATCAAGGTGTATTCGTGGAATCAGGAAACCGATTCCGAGGTGATCTGGACCGGGCTGTCTATTCCAGAGGATATTGTCGATAAGGAGCAATGGGTTCAAACCCATGTTCTCGATCCGATTGAGCGGGTTGATGGTGTAGCAAAGACCAGCGTGTGGGGGTTTGAGAACAAGGAGGTTTTGATTTTGGTGGATCAAGAGCGGTTGCGGACGCACGGTATTGAAACCCACGAGCTTGTGGCGTCGTTGCAGCAGGACAATTTTTCTTTGTCTGGCGGTCAGGTGCAGGAGGGGGGTAAGCGGTTTTACGTGCGATCTCTGGCGCATTATCAAAGCCTGAAGGAGATTGAGGGTATTGTTGTTCAGGGCCGTTATAGCAATGTGCAGGTGCGTCTGAAGGATGTGGCAGATGTGGTGTATGCTGCGCCGCCTCGAGACCGGGTATGGCGCGTGGATGGGCAGCGCAATTTGGGTCTGGATGTGTATAAGGAGTCGGGTGAGAATATCGTCGATTTGTGCAAGCGTATTGTGATGAAAATGGAGGAGATTGAGGCCAATACGCCTGCGGTGTTTCGCCTGTTTTACAGCGAGGGCAAGCTGATAGAAGATTCGATGGATAATTTGAAAGTCACGGGACTTTGGGGCGGGTTGTTTGCGGCGCTGGTGTTGCTGTTTTTTCTGCGTGCTCTGCGTATGACGGCACTGATTACGCTGTCCATTCCGCTGTGTGTGATGATGACGATTACCGTGCTCTATTTTATGGGGTGGTCGCTCAATTTGTTGACGATGATGGGGTTGATGGTGGGGGTGGGCATGGTGGTGGATAATGCGATTGTGATTGTGGAGAATATTTATCGCTTGCGGGCAGAGGGTAAAGAGCCGCGCGGTGCATCTATCTACGGAGCCAGCGAGGTGGGGCTGGCGATTACGATGGCGACTTTGACCACTGTGGTGGTGTTTTTGCCGATGATGCTGATGAATGACAGCTTTGATATGAAGTTTTTGCTGTCAAAAATTGGGATGCCCGTGGTGTTTGCGCTGGTGGCTTCTCTGTTTGTGGCGCTGTTGTTTATTCCTCTGGCTGCACAGCGGTTTGGCGATGTGGTGGTGAGATCAGATCCAAAATCCATCGCTTTTGTCCGCCGCATTTATCGGCGCGGTTTGAACTGGGTTATTCACCATCGGCGGGATGCGTTTCTCGTGGTGCTGGTTTTGTTTGCTACGATTTATTTTCCATATCAGAACGTGAAGAAGACCGATCAGATGCGTTTTTCTTCGAATCGCGTGACCATTCGCATGTATGGCCCCAAAAATTTTTCCCTGGAAGAGATGGATAAAATTGCGAGCGATCTGGAAGTTTATGTGAATGAGCGGCGGGATAGGTATAAAATCAGAAATGTTATGACGTATTTTCGGCGTGGGTATATCAATTTGCGAATGAATCTCGAGGAAGATCCCCATCAAGAGTGGTGGTATGCTGTGTATCGCTGGGCAGGCAATTTGATCGGTTTTCCCATTGAGCGGTGGATGACGCGACAAGAGATTATTGACGAGTTGAATAAGGAGGTGCCGCGCTATGTGGGATTTCGAGTTGCTGTAGAATCCAGAAATTCGGGCGGACGAGATCCCTATGTGGGCGTGTATTTATACGGTCCTGATTTTGAAAAATTAGAAGATATGCTGGGGGAAGTGGAGCGGCGGTTGCAGCAGATTCCATCAGTGACGAGTTTGCAAAGCGATCTGGAGTTTGGCAAAGACGAGATTCGCATTCGCGTGAACCGCGCTCAGGCCAAAAAGCACGGTATTCCGGCAGAGCGGATCAGCCGCACGCTGGCATATCAACTGCGCGGTGCGACTTTGCCGCGGTTTCAGACGGATGATCACGAGGTGGATGTGCAGTTGATTCTGGATGAATCCGACCGGCAGTCGCTGGTGCAGTTGAAGAATTTTATGTTTGTGACCGATTCGGGTGAAAAGCTGCCTTTGTCGAGTTTTGCAACTTTTGAAGTGGCCAAAGGTCCAGGACATATTTTCAGGCATAATGGTCGCAATCGGTTGCGCGTGCGCGTTTATACGACCAAGGATGATATGGAAGGGTTGTATCAGGAGGTTGATCGGGTGATGGAGGGGTTCACGCTGCCGAGGGGTTATGAGTGGAACAAGGGCGAGCGGCATTCGCAATACAGCCGGGAAAGCCAGGCGATGACATTTGCCGTGATTATGGCGATCGTGTTTGTGTTTTTGTTGATGGGCGTGTTGTTTGAGTCGGTTATTTTGCCTTTTGCGGTGATTTTTTCGATTCCATTTTCGTTTTTGGGGGTGTATTGGGGGTTGTGGTTGACGGGTACGACGATGGATTTTATGTCGAATGTGGGGGCGATTGTGCTGATTGGGGTGGTGGTCAACAATGCGATTGTGCTGATCGATATGATCAATCGGTTGCGCCAGGCGGGTATGGATCGCACGGCGGCAATTATGGCGGCGGGTCACAATCGCTTTCGTCCTATATTGATGACGACCTGCACGACGGTGTTCGGGTTGTTTCCCATGGCGATTGGCAGCAGTACGATGATGGGGATGCCCTATGCGCCGCTGGGGATTACGATGATGGGTGGGCTGATTGTGTCAACGGCGCTGACGCTGTTTGTGATTCCGCTGTTTTACGTTTTGCTGGATGATTTGCGCGGGTCATTGAAGCGGATTGCCACAGTGAGTTTCCAGAGGTCAGAGCGATGGGGGGATGACCCGGTGCAGGCGGCGGATTAAAATAATAAAAAATTTCTCCCAAGCAGAGAGCTGTGCTATTTTGCACGGCTCTCTGCTTTTTTTATAGGAAGGGTCTAATTCGCTGGATCGGAAGGCGTATTGGGGTTGTTTAACCGCTCCTGGTCGGCATAGGGATAGAAATTTCGATTTCGCTCAAAGGGGTCAGATGAGGGACCGGGTTGACCGAGACGCCTGCTGTCTTCCAATCCAGTACCGTTCAGGAATAATTCCGCTCTGCGCTGCCGAAAGATTTCTTCTGTCACGGCCTCGATGGTTTGTGGACCGCTGTAGGGTGGTAGCGATGCCCCAATGCCAAAGGGATCACGATCGGGTGTTTTTGTGCGGATGGCGTCTATTTCGGCGATTGCACCTGTGATATCTCCCATCATTGCGTTTGCCTCTGCTCTTGTCAGAGCCATTTCGCCGGGCAAATATGCCGGGATGGACGATGTGGCGGTGTTCCAAAAGCCGGATAGCGTTTCAATCGGCAAGGCGTTGGGATTGCTCAGGCGGTCATTTGGCATGAGATAAAATGCAAGTCTCGCATCGTTGCTGTCTGTGACCAGCGTTCCGAAATTATCTCTTGGCGCATAATCATCCGCAACAAAAACCTGGTTGTAGATGGGGTTCTGATTGTCGGCGCCATAAGTATAGACAGAAGTTGCCGAGGGATCGACGGTATTGGCGGCTGCAAGTGCGGCTGGATAATTTCCCGCGAACAGGTTATAGCGTGCCCGATAAGCGTGAATCGTATTTAAGAGATCGAATCCCTGTCCCAGGATATCCGCGTTGAATTGAGTAGATGGTGGCGTGGCTGAGATGGTTTGGAGCGCGTTGTCCAGCAACCGAATCGCTTCGGCAAATACCTCAGACCGCGGCTGAAAAGGAGCTTGTCCATCGGTCTGTACATCTGTTGGTGCCTGTTCAAAAGCCTGTGCGACGAATCCCAGGCACATCGCTTTGTAAAGTTGAGATAGTGCAATGATGCCGCTACGCGTACCTTCTGAAAGTTGCACATTGGGCGCGTTTTCGATCAGGTCGTTGGCTATTCCGATGACGCGATATGATTCGAACCAGATCGCGCTGACACCGCTGTTCGCGCCAGACAAAGCGTTGAGGCCATCCTCTAATTGTATGAGGTTGGCAAATGTCGTGTTTGCCGCAAATTCGCGGCTTGTAATTGCCGGATGACGAATGTATGAATCGACATTCTGACTCGCGTAATCTCGTTGCATGCCAATGGCGAGTGCGATAATGCCGTCACTGGTGGTTAAAACGCGCTCTTCCACTGCCTGATTTGGATTTGTTATGTTTAAATCGCAACCTTGTGTGACAAAGAGCAGCAATGCCGGGAGAATATACAGGCGACTCGATTTCATATTTTTTCCCTTAGTAGTTCAAACTTATACGAAATGCAATACTGCGCGGGATGGGCACTTCTACGAAGTCAAATCCGCGGACTGCGGTGCGCTGTCCGGCGATATTGGTTTCCGGATCGTAACCGCTGTAATCGTCTATGGAAAGCAAATTGCGACCAATCAGGCTCAATTGAATGCTGCTCAATCCCAAAAATTGGGGCTGCCAGCGATAAGATGCAGATAGTTCGCGCAATTTCACAAAGGATCCGTCTTCAATCCATTGTTCAAAAATTCGGAAGACCCGCGCATTATAGCCAGAGGGAAGTTCGCCGTTTAATTCGCGTTCGTAGTCTGTTAAAACGCCGAATGCGCTCAATGCGGCCAGGCGTCTGGTAAAATTGAACACATCGCCACCTATGATGGCGTCCCATTGCATGCGAAATGACCAGTTTTGTCCCAGGGCGATCTGATTGATCCATGAAGCGGTAAAGTCCGGGTTGGGATCCCCAATAATTTTGCGATCAGCCGCTTGTATCGGGAGATTGTTTTCGTCGTTTGCGATATTGCCCTGGGCATCGCGTTCAAAAGCCGTGCTGAAGAAAACTCCGAGGGGTTCGCCGTTGATGGCCGAGACCTGGGAAAACGAATTTGGAATAATCAATCGCCCGCCCTCAATGCCATCGACTTTGTTTTTGTTGGTCGAATACGTGAAGGTCGATTCCCAGCGGAGATTGGGGCGTGCAAGCGGAATCGCGCGCACGAGGAGTTCCAACCCGGTATTGTCCATGGTGCCGACATTTTGCAGGGCACGCGAATGACCTGTGGAGGGGGATAATGTGCGGAATAGCAACAGGTCGTCGATGCGCTGATCGTAATAGGTCAGTTCTATACCCAGGCGATTGGACAGGAGACTAAAATCTGCACCCACTTCAATTTCCCGCTGTCTTTCGGGTTTGATTGTTCCGCCGAGTTGTGTGCTGGGCACCAGACCGGGGTTGCCGTCATAAGAGGATGCATTGTAATTGGTCAGGCGGTCATACGGCCCAATAGCTGTTTGCCCCCCTGAAGTGCCTATGGAGGCTCGCAATTTGAAGTCTGAAAAGATGTTTTGAAGTGCGCTATTTTGCCAGAAGCCCGTATCTGAAATGAGATAGGAGGCACTCGCTTTTGGATAAAATTGCCAGCGATTATCCGCGTCATAGACCGAGGAGGCGTCGATGCGGGCAGCAGCCGTGACAAAAAGACGGTTGGCGATTCCAAAGGTTTGCTGGATAAATCCGCCATAAATGACCCTTTTGCTTCTGGTTTCGCCTGCGACGACGTTTGCACCGCTCGATACGACTTCTGCAACGGGACTCAGATTTCTGCCTTCTGCGCTGAAGTTTTCTCCTTTTTCGTATTGCAGGGTTCCGCCGATGCGCGTGGTTGATTGCACGTTGGGAAATATGTCCCGCTGGTATCTGATGTTGAGGTCATTGTTGAGTTGCAGAAAATCGAATACGGCTCTTCGAGAAAAGCCATTTGCCAGGCCCGGCGCAGAGGTACCGGTAGGAATAAATGCGATGGCCGTTTGATCGTAGGTATCAATGCCCAGGGTATAGTCGATGCTCAGTCCAGATAGCGGGGTTGCATTTAACTGTGCATTTCCAATATAGCGCGTGATTTCTTGTGTGAAATCGTATCGATCGATGACTTCGAGGGGATTGGCGAGAATGCCGTCGTCCGGATAAGTACCGGTTTCGGGGTCGGGCGTGAGATTATAGGTGTTGGGGCCAAAAATAAAACCCGTCATCGAGCCGTAGTTTGAATTTAGTCCGCCGTTGGGGATGTCATTGCTTTTGCTAAATACGAAATTTCCTCCCACAGATAAGGCCAACCAGTTCGACAAATTCTGGTCGATGCGCGTTCGGGCACTGATCCGCCGGAACAATGTGTTTTCAACCACGCCTTGATCGGCGAGATAGGACCCGGAGGCAAAATAACGGGTATTGCCAGATCCTCCCGAAATCGACGCATAGTGCTCCATTCCCGCGGCGCGTCTAAAGATGAAGTCCTGATGGTCAAAGCGCTGGACATCGGAGCCGTCGGGATTTTTATTTCCCCTATTGTCAACGGTTGCTCGATTTACTGGCAGTGTTTTGCGTATTTTTGACGTTGTGAGACCATAGGTATAGTTTATGCGGGGTTTGCCCTGTGCGCCGCGTTTTGTAAATATTTGCACGACGCCGTTGTTTGCACGCGATCCGTAAAGGGCTGCTGCTGCTGCGCCTTTTACGATTTCAATGCGTTCTATGTCGTTTGGGTTGAGATCGATGAGGCGGTTTTGCGATCCGCCGCCGAGTCGGATGAGTTCTGGCGAGTCGTTGTTCACAATGACGCCATCTACCACATAAAGGGGGTCGGCATCGCCCAGGACGGTACCGGTTCCGCGCAGACGGATGGTTACGCCGCCGCCGGGATTGCCCGAGTTTTGCTGGATGAGCGCACCGGCTAATTTACCGGTCAGCGCTTTGTCGAGGGATGTGGCACCGGTTGATTCCAATTGGCGATCGGTCAGGGTGGAAATGGCATTTCCCAGTTGTTTTTTGCTGGCTGCAACGGAAAGGCCTGTGACGACGATTTCATCGAATTGCAAGACATCTACGGCGAGTTGAAAAGAGACTTCCGCAAGGCCGCTGTTTTGGCGAATGGTTTGTCTGGCGGATTTGTAGCCCACAAAACGCGCTTCAATGGTGGTTTCCGCTTCTGGCTCTGACAAATATAGCGCGAAATTGCCCTGGGTATCGGTGTTCGTGCCGGTTGTTGTGCCGATGACAATGATATTGGCATTGGGCAGGCCCTCGCCTCGCTCGTCGCTGACTGTGCCTTTAATGTTGAGTTGGGCAAAGGCCGAAATGGGGATGCTGAGAGAGAGACAAAGAACGAAAAATAGTCGAGATGACATGTGCATTTCTCCTTATATTTGTCTAAAAAGTAACTAATTATTGGGTGGCTGTCACGGTGTTTTTTATTTGCTCAAAGTTGTAATTTTTTTGAAATTCAGAGGATGTCACAAAGAGAATATCACAAAAGGAGAAAGTACCATGAGTGAGTCGAGTAGCGATCCGAGATATACGATGGGGCGCAGTGAAGGAGAGACGGAGCGTTTGATTCAGCAGTCACAACTTTACGAGGCTGTGACACTGCGTTTTTTTCAGGAGGCAGGTCTGGTTAGCGGGATGCGGGTTCTCGATGTGGGGAGCGGCGCCGGAGATGTTGCAATGGCGGCTGCTGAGTTGGTCGGTGCAGAGGGGGAAGTCGTGGGTGTGGATGTCAATGCGGCGATTCTCGAGACAGCCCAGGCGCGGGTGAGAGAACTGGGTTTTGAAAATATCCAGTTCATAGCGGGAGATGCCCGAACTCTGGATACGGAGGGTGAATTCGATGCGGTGGTTGGGCGCCTTGTGCTTATGTATATGTCTGATCCCGCAGATGCTTTGAAAGAGCTCACAAGGCACTTGCGCCCGGGGGGTATTGTCGCTTTTCAGGAGGTGGATTTTACGCCTTATGTATCGATTTCTCGTTCAGATACGCCGCTTATGAACAAGCTGGTTGAATGGGGAATAGCAGTGTTTCAACATTCAGGGGCGCATACTGAAATGGGCATGGATCTTCACGGTACTTTTTTGGATGCCGGTTTACCTGCGCCTGTTTTGCATTTTGTAGCGCCATTGGGGGGCGCAGAATCGTGGGCTGGGTACGATTTTATTGCCAACGCCTTTCGCAGCCTGGTCCCGCTTATGGAGGAGTTTGGAATTGCGACTGCTGAAGAGGTCGATGTGGATACACTATCAGATCGGATTCGGGAAGAGATCAGGATGTCGAAACGCCCGCTTCTCTTGCCACCGCATGTGACTGCGTGGGCACGGCTTGAGACATAGGGGTATGAGGAGGTTGTTGTGTTGCGAGGTTTTTTTTGTGTGTTTGCGATAGGGTTGGTGTGGGGCTGTGGCGGCGAGCAGGTGATGCAGTCGCAGATGGTAGATGGAGAAGAGCAGGTTGGACGTCCGCTGAGTAAATTGGCTGTGCAGACGAGTGCGTCGCAGGCTGTGGTAGTGGCGACTGTGCTTCGAGACGGCGCACCTGTGAGTTGGGCGAAGGTGGAATTTTCGCGTTCTGTTGCAGGACAGGCGGCAGATTATCAGTGGTCGGGGGTGACGGATGAGAATGGTCGGGCGCGTGTGGAGATTACATCGGATGATGCGATGGGTTATTATCAGGCGCGTGCATCAATAGATGGGCGAGAGATCGGTTCATGGTCGAGTATTCCGATCAATGGCGGGCATGAGGTGGTGCTCGATTTGCCCATAGGTGGAAGGGTGCGTGTCGCGCATTCGGCGTTGCTTACGGTCAAGATCGGTTTTATGTACACTGCGCCAACGCGTAGCAATACACTGAGAGGTGCTGAATTGGCGGCGATGCAATTGAACGAGATGGGCGGTGTGCGCGGTATGCCCATCGAAATTGTGTCGCGGGGAGATATAAGAGATCCCGAACACGCCGCAGAGATAGCCGAGGAATTGATTACCAGAGAGGGGGTGTCGGCAATTGCGGGTCCCAATCGCTCGATTTTTGCGGTGGCTGCCGGATCGGTCGCACAAAGCCATGGGATACCGATGGTGACTACTACGGCGACCAATCCAACGGTTACTGCTGCGGGTGATTTTGTGTTTATGGCGGCTTTTACAGACGATTTTCAGGGCGAAGTGATGGCGCAGTTTGCTATCGAGGATTTGGGAGCAAAGACCGCGGCTGTTCTCGCGCGCAAGGGATCTCTGTATTCGGAGGGATTGGCGCAAACTTTTGTTGACAATTTTACTGCTTATGGGGGCGAGGTTGTACACGCGCAGTTTTACATGCAGGGGGATACCGATTTTACCGCGCAATTGACCCCGGTTGCGGAGTCGGCACCGGATGTGTTTTTTCTGCCGGGTTTCTCATCCGAGATTCCACTGGTGGTTCAACAGGCAAAGGCGCTCGGCATTACGGGGATTCTTCTCGGTGGCGATAGTTGGGATAACGCTGATTTGGTTGCCACGAGTGGTGAGATTCTCGAAGGGAGTTTTTTCAGTACGTTTTTCTCGTCCAAAGTCACACCGGGCGATTTGAGTGAAGACGCCCATCGTTTTATTGATGCGTACACGGCGATGTTTGGCGTCGCGCCAGACGGGGGCGGTGCGCTGGGATACGATGCCCTGAGATTGGTGGCTCTGGCGATGCTTCGGGCGAAGGAGTTGACACCGATGGCGATTCGCGATGAAATTGCAGCGACGAGGGATTATAGCGGGGCAACGGTTATTTCACATTATGATGAAAATCGACATACGACCAAGAGTGCGGTTATCAACCGCATTGTCAATGGGGCGATAGAGTTCTATAAGTTGATAGAGCCGTAATATTTTAATAAAAGAAATTGAGGAGGCAAAAAATGAAATGCGATCACATTATCACCTGCAATAAAAAGATTCTTGGGGGCACACCTGTTTTTAAGGGTACGCGCGTACCCATAAAGTCACTGGTTGACCATCTCAAAGCAGGCGACAGCCTCGAAGATTTCTTAGATGGATTTCCTTCGGTAAGCCGCGAACAAGCACAAGTATTTTTAGACATGGAGATTCCACACGATGACCCGATCTGAACTCGCTCATCGCATTTATCAGACTTCTCATTTGACCGGACAATTTACGCTTCGTTCAGGCGCAATTGCGACAGAGTATTTCGATAAGTATCAGTTTGAAACCCGTCCCGAACTTCTCTGCGAACTCGCCGCGCATCTCCAGCCTTTGATTCCCGACAATACAGATGTTCTCGCAGGTCTCGAACTCGGTGGCGTGCCCATTGCGACTATGCTTTCCCAGTTGTCTGGGTTGCCCACATGTTTTGTGCGCAAAGAAGCCAAAACTTATGGTACTTGTAAACTTGCCGAAGGTGTTGATATATCTGGCAAGAATCTGCTGGTTGTTGAAGATGTGGTCACTTCTGGCGGGCAAGTTGTTCTTTCCACTCGGGATCTTCGCAATCTGGGCGCGCGCGTTTCACAGGCGATATGTGTAATTGACCGCGAGTCCGGTGGCACAGAGAATCTCGCCAAAGAGGGTATTGAACTTCGCGCGTTGTTTCGGATGAGTGAGTTGACGTGACGGTGGGTGCGGAACTTATGAATATCTTTCAAAGGATTGCGACAGCCCTATCGGCGTATCAACCCAGTATTCGTTCGGAGACGAATAAGACGCAAGCGGCTGTTGCTGCGGTTTTTCATCCGCGACGGGATGATCTCTATCTTCTTTTTATCGAGCGTGCCGCGCATCCGACAGATCCATGGTCGGGGCATATTGCCTTTCCCGGTGGCACAGCCGAACCCGATGATCCCGATCTCAAATACACGGCTGAGCGCGAGACGCGCGAGGAACTCGGTCTCGATCTGAGCAATGCGCAGCACCTCGGCCGTCTGGACGATGTCGCGGGCGCGACGCTACCCATCCAGGTCGCCTGTTTTGTTTATGCGATTTTTGAAGGCGTTGAGGTTGCGCCCAACGACGAGGTGCGCGATGTTTTCTGGACGCCTTTTGCACATTTCGTCGATTCCGCGCGGTGGCAAACGCTCAATCTCGAAGGTTGGCACAATATGCCGGCTATTGATTTGCTCGGTGTCAATCGCCCCGTGCTGTGGGGGCTGACCTATCGCATGGTCGCGCAATTGGCGGGGTTTGCAGGTATTGATCTGCCCGAAAGGCCATAGAAGCGCGCGTTTTCCAACACCTATGCTATCCATCAAACCGAGGAGAATAATGACTGAACTCAAACAAAGGGCAATACCAGATCGCGTTGAAATATTCCGCAGCGGACAAAAAGATCCCATTCTTGTTCAACTCGCCAAAGCCGATACCCGCGCCTATATTCATCCTATTGTGGCACCCGACGGCAATGGTATTCTCACCGAGGACACCCCCTCGCACCATCCCTGGCAGCATGGTCTTTATGTGGGTCTCAACGAAGTCAACGGGGTTGGGTTCTGGACAGAGGGATTACAGGAACGGCGCAAAGATCTGGACGGGACCTTTCACCCCGGACCGATCAGCAACGCAGGTGTGCATAACAACACCGCCACCTGGACTGTTACCAGCGAATGGCGAGATCCCAACGGTGCGCCTATGCTCACCGAAATACAGGCCTGGACTTTCAACGATCAGGGCGATACGTACGATATCGATATCACATGGTCCCTCACCGCATCAATTGATCTTACCTTTGGAGAATACGCCTACGGCGGTCTCTTTCTTCGTATGCCTTACAAAAGAGACCTCGGTGGCGAGGCCATCAACAGTGAGGGTCAGACCAACCGCGACGCTGAAGGACAACGCGCACAATGGGTTTCTGTCTCCATTCCCATCGAAGGACGCCCTGACTGGGCAGGCATTGCGATGATGGATCATCCCACCAATCCCGAATACCCCAATCCCTGGCGCGTTGATGGGCAACTCGGCATTGTGCCCAGCCGCTGTATTGCTGGTCCCTGGACGCTGGCACAGGGAGAGACGACCGCGAGTGAGTATCGGTTGTTTGTTTTTTGTGGTCGAACGGATACTTCGCGTGTTGGAGAGAATTGGGCCAATTTTTCCGCGTAGTAGAAGGCGTGCGTTCTCATTCCACAATTCTGAGTCTGTTTTCTGCGCTGTACAGGCTATAGACTTTCTGTACCTGATCCAATTCTTTTTCTTCTATTTTTACGGTGAGTGGTCGGGGGGCGAACAGTGAGAGGAGTCCGGGTCGCCCGATATGTCGGGAGATGTAGGGTACGACGCCTTCCTGTCGGTAGCGCTGCTGGTGGTGCGGCTCAATTCCCCCTCTGGAGCCGAGGATGATTTCGGATATTCGGTCGTCCAGGATCGCCGCGTACAGGGCGATGTCATCGACGTATCCATAGCAGGCTGCACGCTGAATGCCTCGCTGTTTCAGGAGGTCCAATGCTTCGATGACATGCTGTACGTTGGCTGTTGTCGATGGTTCTCCCAGCAGCATCCCGCTGTCGTCCATGCCGACACAATCCAGTGCGAGGACGGTTGTGCCAGAAGCTATCAGGTGCCGTACTTCACCTGTTTGCAGGGCGCCCTGTTTGGTACGGCTCTGGTGGAGATAGAGGGCTGTATTTTTTGATGCATCCTTTGGCATCAATAGAAAGGATGAGAGGCCGAGGGCGCCGTAGCGAATTTCTTCTCCAGTGAATTCATTTTCCTCGAAGGTTCGGATGGTTTCGGGTGAGAGGCTCGGTCTGTTTTCGGGTACTGCGAGGATTTTTGCCACTGTGTCCTGGAGAGCTATTCGCACGCGTTTCCAGTCTTCCAGTCTTTGAGGTATGTCCAGTTTGGGCGGTAATTCTTTCAAGATGGATGCCACCCATCCCCGCATCGCGAACTCCGGTGCTTCATAGCCTCGCGGAGGCAAGCAGGTGAGTTCGTCGGTCGGTACTGGTGCCACATTTAGATCGATGACCGCGGTTCCTGCGTAGTGCTTGTGGCTCTTATAGCCCGATTCGATATTGATTCCGTGGGCGTCTGTCCAGTCTCCCAGATAGACTTCTGGCAGGCGTTGTATTGCTTCTGCGTCGAATTTCGGCATGCCCAGGTGTTTTTCCACCCAGGCGAAGGCGGGTTTGTTGAGGAAGTAGGGCCGGTGGCCGCCCTTTGGGGTGATGTGGACATCGAACCGGTCTGCAGCGTCGCAAATGTCATAGACTTGTTGCACTTGTCGGCAGGTTTCCAGTAGCCCACGATACGCATGGGGAGGATAGTCCCATTCTCCGGCGAGGATGAGCGTGGCGCACCGGGGGGCACCCATTGCGATTTGTTCCGGCATATCGACATGGTGCTTGAGGCGATAGGGACGCCATTCGCAGCTCAGGTCGCCCACGATGTAGTCGAAATGGGTTACCCAGGAGGCGGGCAGGCTGAGGGCCAGGCGGTCGTCGGTGCAGAGGACGTTCATGGTGATGGTGCAGCCGAGCGAGTGGCCCACACAGCCGATTCGATCGGTATCTACTTCGGGACGGATGCAGAGGTAGTCGATGCCGCGGATGATGTCGTAGGTCATTTTGCCGATGACTGATCGGCCCACTTCAAAGCACCGGTCGATTCTAAAGTCCAGACGGTGACCGCGTATTCCCGGGCGGTTTTCTTCGTCCCGTTCTTCTTCGCCGACAGGGTCGGGGATCAGGCAGATGATGCCCGCTTTGGCGTAGATCTGGCCCGCGTAGTGGTTGTAGAACGCGCTTTTACTCCCTCCGTGTCCGCTGGGAAAGATGAGGGCCGGGACCGGAAAGGTTACGCCTTTTGGCAGGAAGAGGTGGGCGGGTACAGAGGATCCCGGTTCGGCGTCGTAGATGATTTTTTCGATGGTGAAGTCGTCTCTTTCGATTTTCCCGACTGTGCGGGGGCAGAGGGGTCCGCTGGTTTCGGGGAAGTCGAAGATTGTGCGGAGGATGGGATGCAGTTTGTCGGTGTGGGTTTTCCATTCTTCCCGGGTGCGGGGAAAGGCGTCGCTGATCCGCTTTTCGGGGAGTTTTGCGAGTTTTTCCCGCAGGTAGGCCACGTATTGAGCCTGTACTTTTGCGTGGTCGGGATGTTTTTGTATGTTCACGGTGATCACCTTTCGAGGAAGAAGTCCCGGGAACAAGAAAGTGGGATGTAACCCCCGGGGCAATCAAAAAATGATCGCTTCCGATTTGGTTTCTGCTTGATTTAGACTCCTGGTTTCACGACTTTTGGAGATGAGGGCGATACTGGTTTTTAATACTAATTTGAGAAGGATTATTCGATATGGCAGAACGCAAGAAGTTGTTGATTACGGGGGCAGCGGGCAAGATTGGGACGGCGCTGCGAAAACATCTGCGACACCGGTACGATTTTCGGTTGATGTTTCACTCTCAGATTCCGGACGATGTGGATGAGAAGGACGAGGTGGTGGTTTCGGATATTTCCAATTTTGAGGCTATGGTGGAGGCCGCCGCCGGGGTGGATGCAATTGCCCATTTGGCTCTTTTTAGAACCTGGCAGGGGATGCCGAATGCACAGAGGGCACAGGTGACGTTTGATGTGGATATGAAGGGGACGTACAATATCTACGAGGCAGCGCGGATTAATCGGGTGCCAACGGTGGTCTATGCGAGTACGAATCATGTGACTGGTATGAACGAGAAGGAGGGCATTCGTTCTGAGCCGGACAAACCCGTGCGTCCGGACGGGATCTATGGCGCTGGCAAGGCGTTTGGAGAGGCTCTGGGACGGTTTTATGCCGATCAGTACGGGATCCGGGTGTTCTGTTTGCGGATCGCCAATTTCAATGGGCTGAATGAACCGGGGCGGGATTATGAGCCGGGGCTGTCCCGCTGGTTCAGCCCTCGGGATATCGCTCAGATGACCTGGCGGTGTATTGAGGCAGAGGATTTGAAGTTTGAGATTTTCTACGGGGTGTCCCGGGGTGGTGAGGAGAAGTGGGATTTGTCCAATGCGCGGGAGTTGATAGGGTTCGAGCCAGAGGACGATGGTTCGCTGCCGGAACACCGGGCGAAGTATAAATGAGGGAGATTGTATGACTGACGAAGAGAGATACTTGTTCGATTTGCAGGGCTATCTGGTGCTCCGCGGCGTGCTGACGCAGCAGGAGGTGGATGAACTGAACGAGGTCTCGGATCGGGTGTATCCCAGGGACTACTCGGACGGCAATGATTCCAAGGGGCGCCGCGGCATTCGCAATGTTCGCTATGTCTCCCGGTGGGATCCAGCCTGCCAGCGGCTGCTTGATCACCCGAGAATTGTGCCGGTTCTGGCGGAGTTTCTCGGTCCCAAATTCCGCATTGATCACGATTACGCCATGTTTATGAATACTGGTAGCGCCAGCGGGAATCTACACGGTCTGCCAGAGTTGGGGACGCATCGATATTTTCACTATCTGGATGGGCAGGTGCGGACGGGTCTAACTGTGGTGACTTTTATGCTGGCTCCAGCCGGGGCGGGAGATGGCGGGTTTGTGTGTATTCCGGGTAGCCACAAGGGCAATTTTTCCCAGAATCTGCCTGAGGATGTGCGCACACTGAAGAGGGTGCCGCACTATGTGGTACAGCCCGAGGTGGATGCGGGCGATGCGGTTATTTTTACCGAGGCTTTGACCCACGGAACGAAGGGTTGGCGCAGTACCCACGAACGGCGTGCCTTTCTCTACAAATACAATCCGGGACACATGGCCAATCATCAGGCGTCCTACGACCCGGCGAACTATTTCGATCCTACGCCACAGCAACGACGGATTATGGGCGCTCCGGCGGTTGGCAGTCGGCCCAATGTGATCGCTCCGGACTCTACCTGACAGGTGCTGTGTTGAAATAGTCCTCATTGCCAAAATGGGGAAACATTCCGAATCCCGATTGCCTGTCTCGCTGTTCCCACACCAGGCCGGTTTCGCAATAGCTCAGCGATCCGTGCGCTGGTGGTGAAAACTCGGGGTGTCCCAGGAGGTCGCTCCGGAACCAGACGCTCCGGTGTTGAAAACAAACTCCCTTTTCCAGATTTTCCCGCATAAATTCCACGATGTGCGGAAAGGTGCGCTGGAATTCTGTACCCTGTCCGTATTCGACATGTGTTTTTAGATTCTTCCCCGCGGCCTGTATCTCATCCATTGACATCGGTATCCCGTTTTTTAAAAATAGCGCGTCCGTATTCGGATCTACCACTACCCACTTGCCCAGGTGATCGAACCAGACTTCTGCTACAAAATGTCCATTGAAGCTGTTCACCGCTTCTGTCAAGACCGCGCATCGGGCTGGAATGCCGATAGCTTGCGCGCAACTCACAAATGCCGCTGCATAGTGTACACACATTGCCACTGGCCGTTTTCCATTGTGTCCAATCTGTCCCGGAGCCCAGGCCAACAGGGTTTCTGCATCCCACGGCGCGTACTGTTCTGCTCTTGCCGAACTGGTGTGTTCCCAACTGGATGCCAGCCAGGCCGATAGTGCGCGTACCCGTTTGATTAACGGTCCTTCATCGCGTGCAGCAGGAGGTAGCATTTGCCTCAGGGATTCAAATCTGGGTGCATCCGCGTTTTCCCATGTCATAGGGGGCGGTGGGGGATCTTCTCCCTCGGTCAGTCTGACTCGAATGACGTATTCACCCAGAACCGCGTTCAAGTATCCCATTCGCTCGCTGCGCCAGGTCTGTCCGCCATCATCGCTTATGGCGCTATCCGGCGCGGGATGTCCCGCTTCCATTGCGAGCGACCAGCCGGCCATTGCAGTGTGGTCGGTCCACAGTTCAAAGATGTTCTCGCCTTCCTTCAGTTTTTCCACTGAGAATTCATACCATGAATATGCGCCGCGTCGGGTCGGTTTTAGCGCGGCAACTTCCGCACCATTTACTGACACCCGCAAGGGCGCGTTGTTTTCCGGATAGGGTCGGGCGAGTATATAAACTATTCCCGGCGCGTTCGTCGTGGGCAAGATGAGCGTTTTGCGCGCCCGCCGAAAGATCGTTAATTCCTCGCAGAGAGACGGCATCACTCGCCCTTCTTCACTGTAGTACAATCGACTCATGCTGTTTCCTTCAAAGAAGACATGTAACAGGCGGGAGAGCATAGGAGGGCTGGAAGGCAAAGCGCTTCAGTCCCAGGTGCAGGCGTGCCTGAGCACCTGGACCCAGATGTACCCGAAGATATTTGCCGTTTACCTCGACGGACTGGTCAGCGTCTTCACGGTTTTCGAGGCGGGCCTGGGTAAAGCAGTGCTCGCCAAAGGAACCGGCCTGGAGCAATACGGCTCGGCTCTCCACCGGATCGGTATTCACCAGCGATACACTGATCTGGTCGGCGCTGACCCGATCAACCAGTGCCGCGACGTGTTCGGGCAGTCCCGGGCGGTGGCGTTGCGGGTCAAAATAGCGCAAGTGGGCCTGTAGCATGCCGCCGTTGTACATGGCTGCTGGCGTGCCCATGGCCATTTGAATGAGGGCTTCGGGCAGCACTGGATTGAGTTTCTGGAAGTGGTAGCATTCGCGCGTTTCCGGGTCGCTGTCATCGCTTTCCAAACGCTCCAGGCTGCGGCAGATGCTGGAGTAGGTCGAGTCGAAGGCCTGGTCGAGGTAGTCGGGATTTTTGCCTTCGGTAAAGGCGAACCAGGCTTTTGGGGGGCAGATACCGGCCTTGGCCGCGCCCCAGTCGGGTGGCAAGCCCGCAAATCCCTCGCGTTCCGGGAAGATCTCGTCGAGACGGGCCAGATCCTCGGCGCTCTGGCTCAGGTAATACAGGTGGATGTACAAATGGGGATCGGGCGGGCGGAAGTCGAACCAGCCGCGGTCGCCGTGCCGTGCCGGCACCTGGATCTGACCGTTCTCCTCGCGTCGGTTTTCCCAGAGCATATCGAGTTGTGAGCGGGCCAGGTTCAGATGCGACATGTCGCCGGTCATGAGCAGGGCGCAACTGCCAGCTACGAGGGCTGGCTCGACAATATTGCGCGCCCCATGCGGCCAGCGCCAGCCGTAGTACCCGCCCCACCACTTGCCATCCATTAACTCGCCGATGATGCCGTTGGGACCGATATTGTCGGGCATGATGCCATCATTGGCGGCGCAGCGCGCCTCCCAGGCTCGCAAATAATCCAGCACCCACTGCCGGTACTTGTCTTCGCCCGTGTAGAGGTACGCGTTGGTAATCAGGCTGGTGGCACTCAGATTGAGGGGCACGTCGCCGCGGGTCATGCGTTGATTGATCTGGTCGAGTACCCGGGCGAAGACCCGGTCGTCGGTCCAATCGACTTTGAAAAGTGGGTCAGAACTGTCAGCGCCCTCTATGTCTTCATACGGAGCGAGGTACCCGGAGAGAATGGGGCGGTGGTAGTCCCAATCGATCTGGGTGGTTACAAAGCGCGGTCCTTTGCTGCCGTTGAGGGGCGAGCGGATCATGCAGTGCTGTGCATCCCAGTTGGGTGCCAGCGGATCTTCGCCAGTGTACATGGCGGCGTAGCGCAGGGCGCGGGTGCGGTCGATGTGGTTCTCGGGATCGGCCATGGCCAGATAGTAGATGTAGGTATAGCTCTCGGAGTGGTGGAACCAGTCGAAGCCTGTGACGAATTCCCGATCTACTGTGCCGTAGTTGGCGTATTGATAGGTGATGGCGTCCCACTCTTTGCGGGCGATCCGATGGATGTGCTCGCCGCCGCCCAGCAGGTAGAAGAGGGGGAAGGAGAGGAAGGCTTCATAGCCGTTGTCCGTGCCGTCCATGCTCGTCCATACCGTGCGCTGGATTAGAGTGCCGTCCGGGCGGGTGCTGTGTTCGACAAAAGGGTGGGCAGCGCGGTCCATTACCGCTATTAGTTGGCGCTGGCGCATGGCCCAGTCGGGTGGTTGTTGGCGCGTTTTTGCTGACAGTGTTGCACAGGTCATTTTACTGTTTCTCGGGATAAAGTTTGATGCTTTCTACTCGCGTGTCGTTGGCATGGTAAAATAAAGATACCATATTTTTTATCAAACGCTAAATTACACTCTGTTTGGTCAAGCTGTTCGACCAGTATGCGCGTTACACTTCTATCCGCTGGAGGACTGTATGAGCAATGATCATGAAGACAGAGCATCGAGTATTCGCGTTACGGGGTTGACTGCGATACCGATTGGCGTGAAGGGATATGTCAAGGTCGAGACGAATGCCGGGATTACGGGTTGGGGTGAGATCAATAATATGGAGACAAGGGTAACTTGCGCGCTTGCAGAGTCGCTTTCCGAGTTGATTATTGGAGAGAATCCCACGCGTACGGAGCACCTCTGGCAGCGGATGTTCCGCGCACATCGCAATATCCGCAACGGCGGTTTGATGGTTCATACGATTTCCGCGATTGATATGGCGCTGTGGGATATCTGTGGCAAGCTGCACGGGGTTCCAGTGTATCGCCTGTTGGGCGGTCCGTGTCGGGATAAGATATGGATGTATCCAAGTCCAAAGGCGATTAAGACCGGGCCGGGTGGTGCCCAGTATTTTGCGGGTACGCCTGCCGAGATTGAGGCAATTGTTCAGAAGATTAAAGATGCGAGGGAGAAGGTGGGACACGACGGTGCCGTGATGTTCGATGCGCATAGCTGTTTGCCACCACCTCTGGTCAGGCAGTTTGCGGGCTATTTGAAGTCCGATGATTTGCTGTTTTTGGAAGAGGCGTGGGTGCCGGGGAATATAGAGAATATGAAGAAGGTTCGCGAGATGGTGCCGGTGCCCCTTGCGACTGGTGAGCGGGATCGCACGATCTGGGAGGTGCGGGAGATTTTGGAGGCGCAGGTGATTGACGTGCTTCAGCCGGATTGCGGTCACGGTGGGGGGATTACCCAGATGAAGAAGGTGGCTACGCTCGCCGAAGCGCATTTTGTCCCTATTGCACCGCATTGTACGATGTCTCACCTGGGTTTGACGGCGAGCTTGCATGTGGCGGCGTCGGTGCCGATGTTTTTGATTCACGAGGGGTACGCGGGTGTGCTTCCCGAAGATGTGGCGATTAAGACCTGGGAAATGGATGACGAAGGTTATGTTTCTTTGCCCGAGGGACCCGGACTGGGCGTTGAGGTCAATGAAGCGCGCGCTATCGAAGTGGGTAAGAGTCCAGCGCGTCCATTCGAGTGGCCGAATGCGAGGCTCCGGGATGGGGCGGTGTCAGATTATTGATAGAGGAGCAGGAAGATGAGTACGGATGCGAGGAAGATCTACGACGAGGCGATTGTGATAGATGGCCTGAGTATTAGCAACTGGGAGAGCGATGCGGTGTTCAGGCGTTTGCGAGCCGGCAATATCACCGCGATCAATGCCACGGTGGCTACGTGGGAAAATTTTTTGCAGACGATGGCGCATCTATCGGTGTGGATGCGGCGCTTTCGCGAGCGCGATGACATTTTGCAGGTGAAAGAGACGGCTGATATTTATGCTGCCAAAGAGCAGGGGAAGACCGGAATTATTCTCAGTTTTCAGAATGCTTCGCCCATAGAAAACGAGTTGGATCGCCTGGGACTATTTCTCGCCCTCGGTGTTCGGGTGATTCAACTGACCTATCACGAGACCAATTTGCTGGGTAGTGGCTGCTGGGAGCGAACCGATGGTGGCCTGAGCAATTTTGGCGTGGATGCGGTGCGCGAAATGAACCGGCTCGGTATTGTTATTGATCTGTCGCATGTCGGTCCGAAAACGACGATGGACGCTATTGAGATGTCCGAGCAGCCGGTCGCCATTACCCATGCCAATGCGCGCAGTTTTTGCAATCATCCGCGGAATAAGGAGGAAGATGCGCTCAAGCTTCTGGCCGAAAAGGGGGGCGTTGTAGGTGCCACGTCTTATGCCCATTTTCTTCCCAAAGGATTCGATTCGACTGTCGAGGATTTTGTCGATGCTATTGATGATATGGTGGAGCGGGTCGGCATTGATCACGTGGCTATTGGGACGGATTCCACGCACGATCAGCCGCTCGAGTTCTGGCATTATATCGGTTCGCAGCAAGGTACGAAGTTTCCCTCGACTTTTGCCGATGGCTCGGTGCCATACACCGAACTGAGTTTTCAACCGAAGGGGATTGATAGCCCGGCGGAGTTTCCCAATCTGGCAGAGGCACTCGTCAATCGCGGGTACAGCGCCGAGGATATCACCAGGCTGTTGGGAGGGAATTGGATGAATTTGTTCGAGCGGGTGTGGAATGTTTGAAGCAGCATGTGTGGTTAAAATAAGATTGAGGGTTTTTCGATCCTAACGACAGGAGAAGGACATGATCGACAATATCCACAAAATTGCCCTGGTCAGCGACGATATCGAAGGCGCCGTGCGATTTTATACCCGGACTCTGGGCCTGGTGGAAATTGACCGCTTTCACAACGAGGATGACGAGGATTTCGTCTTTTTGCAGGCCGGAGATATCATTCTGGAACTGATGCCCCAAAAGACCATGGACGCAGAAGTGGGCTTTCACCACATATCCTTTAAGGTTGACAGTGTTGACGACAGCGCCCGGGAACTCGAGGACAAGGGCGTGGACATTGCCGTGGAGCCTTTCGATGCCGAAGGAGCCGACATCCGGTTGAGCTTTTTCAATGGGCCGAATGACGTGCTCCTGCAATTGTTTCGGCGCGAATCCGATCACGTCTGAATTGAGAGGTTTGCTATGAAAGTGGGTGTTTACGCTTCGATGTTCGGGAAGGATGATCCGCCCCGCCTGGAGAGTGTGGAGAGCTATATCCAACTGGCGTACCAATTGAAGCTGGATGTGATCGATTTCCACAGCGGACGCGGATTCCAGTCGAAGCAGCCGGCGTACTTGCTCGAGGTGAAGATGCAGTGTCTCCAATATGGGCTGTCAATCGGGTACCTGGCTTCGGGTGGGCATTTTGTGGGGTCCGATGCGGATCTGGCTGAGAAACTGGCTCAGGTCAGAGCAGATGTGGATACGGCGGCGTTTATAGGTGCGCCTATGATCCGGCTGTTTTGCGGGCCTCCGCTGGAAGATGCCGAAGCGCAGAGGCGGGAAATCCGGTGTTTTCGGGAAGCGGCCGATTATGCCGCAGAGAAGGGGATTGCTGTAGGGCTACAGAACCATCCTTCTACGGGGGAAGATGTGCTGCGGATTCTGGAACAGACAGACCGGGAAAATTTTACGCTTATTATGGATACCGGACAGTGGGTCGGATCGCCCGCGCGGAACCAGGGGGTGCCGGATCCGGAGGTGGATATCTACGCGTTTATGGAACAGACAGCACCATATACGTCCCATGTTCGGGCCAAGTTTTACAAGATCGATACGGGGGAGGAGACGTGGCTGGATTATCCGCGGATTATTCAGATCCTGAAGGATGTGGACTTCAACGGGGTTGTCTCGGTGGTCTTTGAAGGCAAGGATTTGAATGCGTGCGACGATACTGAGGTGATCCGGCTGGCGGTTGCCCACCTGCGGGCAGTGATTGCAGGTTGAACATCCTTTAATACTTTTCTCCATACTTTTCGATCAGGTCTTCATTCCATTCGATGCCGAGACCGGGTGCGTCGTTCATAATGACATGCCCGTCTTTAAATTCTAAATCGCCTACCATATCTGTGCTGAAGTTTCGCAGGTAATTTTCCACTACCAGTCCATTATCTACCGCGGCGACTAAGACGCAACCCAGGGCTCCCTGTCCATGCGGGGCCATTTGCAGGTGATGGGCGCTGGCTATGGCCGCAATTTTCATCCATTCGCTGATTCCGCCGCAGTTGTTTGGGTCGGCCTGGACGATGCGTACACCGCCGCGTTCGATCAGGTCGCGAAATCCCCAGCGCGTGGCTTCGTTTTCTCCACTGGCAACGGGATAGTCCAGTGCCTCGGCGACGAGTGCAGAGCCTTCGAGATCATCCGGGCGCACGGGTTCTTCATACCAGTAGGGGTCATAGGGTTCGATCATGCGTCCGAATCGAATTGCGGTATGCGCGTCCCAGGCATTGTTCGCGTCGATCATCAGGGCGATGTCGTCGCCTATGGCTTTGCGTACGGCGCGGACTCGTTCTGCGTCTTCTTTCAATGTGACGCCGGGCCATCCCACTTTCATTTTTACCGCTTGAAATCCCTGGCTTACATAGGTTGTCATTTCCTCGCAGAGTTCTGGTATGCCCTTGCCTTCTTCGTAATATCCACCCGCGGCATAGGCCCACAGTTTGTTTTGTACGCCGCCGAGCAATTTCCACACGGGTTGACTGAGTGCTTTGCCCTTTAAGTCCCAGAGGGCATTGTCGGCTGCGCTGATGGCGTTGATGTATTCGCCTTTGGCTATGGGTTTGCGCGTGCCGCCCATGAATAGTTTTTCCCATAAGTACGCGATTCGCATGGGGTCTTCACCGATCAATTTTTCTTTTAAGGTGTTCAGTTTTGTCCGCACAGATCCCGAACACATGGTCATGCCTGTGAGGCCCTCATTTGTATAGATTTCCAATCTGGCGCGAGACTTGGAGCGCGTGGTGACAATCGAGTTCCAGAATGGTTTTTCCAGGCGTTGTTTTACAACTGTCATTTTGATATCTGTGATTTTCATTGTGGTCTCCTGTTAATAAAACTCTGAAGATATAATTGGTTTTGCCGCAGCAATATAAAGTGCCTCCCGAGCGCGACAAAGGAAATTACACCTGTTCTGGTATTGCTTGTGCTGTTCTGGGCGACGGGTTATCATACTTCACGATGGTTTTTTTTCAGGACAAATAGCCAAGGAGGTGAGGGGTTATGAAAAAGAGATCAGTTACCGCAACCCCATCCCAAATTATTGTCGAGCAACTCGCCGCGCTGGGTGTGCAGTATGTGTTTAACAACTCTGGCTCTCGGGAGGCTCTTTTTTTTGACGCGCTCCACATAAATCCCAATGTTAACGGTATTCTGGCACTTCACGAGGGTAGTGTGGCTGCGATGGCGGGGGGATATACGCAGGGGAATCTCGATCCGGCTGTGATGGTCGTCCATCTGGGTGCTGGGTTGGCGCAGTGTTTGGGGCAGTTGATCAATGTTTGGAGTGGAAGCCTGCCCGTGGTGGTGCTCACGTTTGCGGGAGATACGGGGAGTTATGGAGACCGGGTGGGTCTGGATTTGACGCATAATGTGGGTCCAACTTCGATTGCGGAGCCTTTTACCAAGGCGAGCTGGACGGTGATTGAATCGGATGGCTTGCCCCAGGCGATTGAGCGCGCGCTGCGCGTTGCCAAAACACCGCCGGTCGGTCCGGTTCATCTCGCTGTTTACGATCGGTTGCTCGGAAATGATATGGTGAGTACAGAGATTATTGAGGGGGAGATTCAGTCGGTGCGGGCGGGTTATCCGGCAGATGAGGATGTCGAAGCCGTTATTCGCGCGCTGTCCGATGCCCAGCGTCCGCTGTTTTATGTTGGGGACGGTATTTGGAAGAGTGGGGCAGAGGCGCGAATTACGGCGCTGGCAGAGCAGTATGGATGTCCGATTGCGGGTACATGGACCGAGATGCGCAGGACTCCGCGAAGCCACAGCTTGCACTGTGGGCGGATCGCAGAGGCTGTTGCCGAGGTGTCACCCGATCTGATTGTGTGCATTGGCGTGCGCCACAATGGTCGCGGGAAACCCCAGGATTTTAATGTGTTGTCGGGTGCGCAACGCCTGATTGGGATTGGGCCAGATGTCGAGAATTTTACGAATCTTCCGGGGCTGGATCTCGCGATTTTAGCAGATGAGTTCAGGACGCTTGAATGTATTGAGCGCGCTTCGTCTCAGGTGTCTTTTGCCGAGCGTCTCGCCCGCGCCGAGATGCACGCTGCTTCTCTTCACGCAAAGCGAAAAGCGGCGGCAAAGCGCGTGGCGCAGGAGGCCGGGCAAGTGAGACCCTATGTGCTGGTAGATGCAATCGATCGGGGGCTGGAGAGGTTGGGTGGTGGTTTGATGATGGTCGAGCAATACGCCCTGCCAATAGATAGTCGAGGAGATGCGTATGGCGCGGGGCGCAATGCCTATATCCGGGCGGCTGGGGGATCGGAGGGTTATGGGATTGGTGGTACGATTGGGTTGAAACTGGCGGTGCCGCACAAGCCCGTGGTTGGGCTGGTAGGCGATGGGTCAATGTATTATGCCGATTCCGGGCTTTGGACGGCTGCCCACCACCAGATTCCAGTGCTTTTTGTGATTCCAAATAATCGGTCTTATGGGATTGTGGCGACCAATTTTGAGCGGGCGGGCGGTGTGATGAAGGAGACGGGAGAATACCCGGGCGTGGTTCTGGATGGGATTGATCCGGTGAAAATTGCAGAGGGGTTTGGTGTGGAGGGGGTGCAGGTCGATGAAGAATCGGATCTGGATGGTGCTATTGCGCGGGGACTGGATGTGGTGGAGGGCGAGGAACGCCCCTTTTTGCTGGATGTGAGATTGCCCCTTGGCCTGCCCGGGGGTGGAAGGGCGGCAACACCTTTTCATCTGACGGAGATTCGGAGCAAGGCCAGCGCGGCATAGAGAAAGTGGGGTAAATTTGAAAGTTTAAGTTGCATATTGTTACATCTTCGGTTATTTTAGGTGCTATGATTAAGCGCGAGATTACACCCTGTCTGGTCGAACTTTTCGAAAAATATCCGTTTGTCACTGTGACTGGACCGCGGCAGTCCGGCAAGACCACCCTTTGTCGCGTAGCTTTTCCGCATCTGAAGTATGTCAACCTGGAAGCACCCGATCAGCGGGAATTTGCCGAGTCCGATCCCAGAGGCTTTCTCTCTCATATCGGCGAGGGTGCCATTTTGGACGAAATCCAGCGCGTGCCAGAGCTTTTGTCCTATTTGCAGGTACTTGCCGATGAACAGCGCAGAAATAGCCTTTTCGTACTCACGGGCAGCGAGCAGTTCAGGCTCTCCGATGCCATTAACCAGTCCCTGGCAGGGCGCACAGCACTGCTTCGCCTGTTGCCTTTCTCACTTGCAGAACGCCGAGGATCCGGCGCGAGCGAAAGCGTAGATGATATCCTGTACTCTGGTTTTTATCCCCGCATTCACGATCAGAAACTGGAACCGCGTCAAGCTCTTGGCGACTATTTCGAGACTTACGTCGAGCGCGATGTGCGCCAGATTGGGGAGATTCGCAATCTTTCCAGTTTTCGTCGTTTCATTCGCTTGTGTGCCGGGCGCGTGGGGCAACTGGCCAATCTCTCGGCTCTGGGTGCAGACGCTGGCGTTTCTCACACTACGGCGCGACACTGGCTAACGGTCCTGGAAGCGAGCTATGTGGTTTTTCAACTTCCGCCGTTTTACGCCAATATTCGCAAGCGGCTGGTCAAGTCTCCCAAGCTGTACTTCTACGATGTCGGGTTGGCGAGCTATCTTATAGGCATTGAGCATGCCGGGCAGATTGCCACCCATCCGCTCCGCGGGGCGCTGTTTGAAAATGCAGTTGTGGTGGAGACTCTCAAGCACCGTTTCAATCGAGGCTACCGGTCCAATTTGTCTTTTTTTCGAGACGCCCGGGGGTTGGAGTGCGATCTTCTGTATGAGAATGGCAATGGTCTTTGTGCTATTGAGATCAAGTCCGGTGCTACAATTGCCTCTGATTATTTTAACGCGCTCAACCGAATTGCAAAGGTGTTGCCGCAAATTTCCGGTAAAGTGGTCGTCTATGGGGGTGCAGACCGGCAATCTCGACGAGATGGTGAGGTTGTGCCGCTGGCTGGTCTGGGCGAGGTGCTCAAGCGGTTTGAGTGCGGGATACTTTAGATTTAGATTACGCGATTCGCGTTTGGTTTTTTCACCTCTTTTTGGAGATAGTTTTATGGCACTTAAAGTTGGCGTTGTTGGTATGGGTGGTGTTGGCAATCGGCATGCAGGCTGTCATGCAGAAGACGATCTTGCAGATCTCGTTGCGGTGTGTGATGTTGTCAAAGAGTCCGCGGATAAGGCTGCGGAAAGACACGGGGTCAGGGCTTATTATAGTCTCAAAGATATGTTGGAGAATGAAGACCTGGATATTGTCGATGTTACTACTGGGGGAAATGAGAATGGCAGTTGGCACTATGAACCGACGATGGAGGTTCTCGCCGCTGGCAAGCACGTTTTGTGTGAAAAACCCCTGTCCAACGATATTGATGAAGCCCGCGATATGGTCGCTTATGCCGCAGAACAAAATCTGTACCTCGGCTGCAATCTCAACCATTATTTTTCTCAACCTGCGGACAAGGCGCGGGAATATATCGCAGAAGGCAAAGTGGGCGAACAGATTTACTGTATTCACAAGATGGGTTTTGCAGGCGGCGAAGCGACTTATAAGCCGAGCAAAGGACCTAAATCGTGGGGACATCCCTATTTTCACGTCAAGGCTTTTCTCACACATCCTTTCAGCGTGATGCGCGATTTTTGCGGCAATATCACGCATGTGCAGGCATTTTTTGACCGCCCCAGTTTTCGCAAGCAAGCGGGCGATCTCATGATTTCTCTCAACAGCATTCACGTGCGTTTTGAAAGCGGCGCGATGGGTTATTTGCTGAGCCAGCGCGGCGATGTCACTTTTGGTCTGGGCGGCTGGTGGAGTGTCGAAGTGGCGGGTACGCGCGGGACTTTTTGTATTGAAAATTGCGTTGAAAAAATCACTTTTTGGCCCGCGCCTGGCACAGCACCTATGCCGGAGAATATGTCGCACGGTGCCGCACCCGATCCCATTGTCGATGATACGGGGATTACTGACTTTGGCTCCACTTTTCCCAATCGCATCCACGCTTTTCTCGAGGATGTCACCAACGGTGTGCCCAGAGAAGAACTCCGCGCTTCGGGTCACGATGCGCTCGCTGCCCTCGAATACACGTGGGCGGCGATTGAATCCTATGAAAATGGAGGTGTGCTCGTCACACCCAATTCCCTGCCTTTGCTCAAACGAGATCCGATGACTTAAAAAGCAAAAAACGGGACCAGATTCAGGTGTCCCGTTTTTTGTTATATTTTCCTCTTGCAAATTCCATGCCAGTCCCTTTTGTAGATTAAGAAATAGTTGTAAAATCGGTGCAAGAGGCTTATGTTATCGCATTCAAAGAATATCCAATCTCATTCAACAAAGGAAGTAGCTATGAATCTAAGGGAAGAAATCAAGGACGATATCGCGATTATTACCCTTACAGGTGAACTGATGGACGGTCCTGATGTTATGCCGTTTCACGACCACATCAAACAACTCGTTGCAAGTGGCACCAATCGCGTGATTGTCGATTTTTCTGCTGTCAGATGGTTTGGCAGTGCGATGCTCGGGGTTCTCACCGCATCTCTGGCGACTGTTAAGGCAGCAGGTGGCGATTTGCGTCTGGTGGGTATTACCAGAAGAATCGAGAGCATTCTTATGGTTACGTCTCTGGCTTCGGCCTTCCAAACGTTCAGAACGGTGAACCGCGCTATGGTCAGTTTCAGGCATGAGTAAACGATCATCCGCAGAGCGGATGGCTTTTGACAATTGACGATGTCACATTCTGGACTCACCCGCAGCGTTAGATTGTATCCGATTTATGCCCCCTTAACGCAGGCGTATTTCTGGTTGCCCGTCTTTTTTCTCTATTTTAACCAGCACATGCCCATTGAGCAGGTGCTGCGTCTCGAAGCTATTTATTATGCCGCCGTTGTTATTCTCGAAGTGCCCTCCGGGTATTTATCCGATACCCTGGGTCGTCGTCTGACCCTTCTGATCTCTGCCGTTTCAGCGATCTTTGCGTATGCTCTGTTTTTTTCAGGTGGGTCTTTTGGCGTTTTTGCGCTGGCGCAAATTGGGCTGGCTGCAAGTATGGCCTTTCGATCTGGCACGGATACGTCGTTTCACTACGATCTGCTCAAATGTTTGGGGCGAGAAGACGCCTATCCCCAGCGCGAAGCGCGCATTACGCGGAATGTTTTTATTGCTTCAGCAGGTGCCGCGCTTCTGGGGGGATTAGGATCCATCTATGCTTTGCGCGTCGCTTATGGTTTTTCTTTTTTAACGGCGTGTGTGGCTTTTGTGCTGGTTTTGTTATTTGCCGAACCCGACCGGGAGTCCAATGCTGCTTCTGGAGGACAGACTTCGGGATTTTTTTCGCAGATTCGCGCCTGTCTCGCTTATCTCGGCCAACCCGTGCTCGGGTGGTTGATGTTGTTTTCCGTTTTTATGACGGTTATCAACCATATTCCCTATGAATTTTATCAACCCTATATCCAGTTGCTCGGTGCCCAGGCTTCCACCCCGTTGCTTACGGGTTTACACACGGCGCTGACGATGGGTATTGCCGCGTGGTTTGCAAAACAGAGTATTCGCCTGCGCGATCATTTCGGCACCCGGTCAGCTCTTATGCTCAGTGCAGGGGTGCAGGTTGTTCTCATTGCAATGATGGGGGTCTTTTTTCATCCTGTTGTTGCGCTTTTGTTGGCTTTCCGATCTGTGCCGCGCGCGCTTATGATTGCGCCTCTCAATGCGGCGACCGTTCCGCGTTTGCAACAACACCATCGCGCGACGTATCTTTCGATCCAGAGTCTGATTGGGCGTTTGTCATTTTCTCTTTGTCTTGCTCTTCTCGCCGGTGTTTCAGAAGGTCCAGATGTTGCGCTGTCGCATACGCTTTTGCACTGCGCGGTCTTTGCCATTGCGGGGTGTATCGTTCTCGCTGTTCTCGCTGTTGTGATTCCCAGGTCGCAGTGGCGGTTGACGAATTAAAAATTAAAAATTGAGAATTGGGAGTAGAGCGGGCTGAGTGCTGACCGCTGATTGCTGGAGGTTTGATGATGAACTCATTTCTTAGAAAACCGAATTTGTTATTTATTTTTACCGATCAACAGCGCGCGGATACGATGCGGTGTTATGGCAATGATCATATTGATACGCCATATCTCAATGCGCTTGCGGATAAGAGTTTTGTCTTTGAGAATGCCTATGTCAGCCAGCCCGTGTGTAGTCCCTCGCGTGCCACGATGTTGTGTGGTCTCTACCCGCATACCGCGCGCGTGCCAGCGTGCAATGTGCCATTGCCTCGAGATGTGCAAACCATTGCGGAGATGGTGTCTTCAGATTATCGCTGTTGTTATAATGGCAAGTGGCATCTTGGCGATGAAATTTTTCCGCAGCACGGTTTTTCCGAATGGGTTGGTACCGAGGATTCGTATCGTCGCTTTTTTTCGAGTTCTGAACGCCATGCATACCGCAGTGACTACCATCACTTTCTCGTGGAAAATGGTTTTGAACCCAATTCCGAATCCGAAGGTCAGCACGTTTTTTCCCGCCATGTTGAAGCGAGTATGGATGAACCGTTTACCAAGGCGTCTTTCCAGGGCGACCGCGCTGCCGAATTTATACGCGCATGTGGCGATGATCCTTTTGTGCTCGCCGTTTCCTATCTGGAGCCGCATCCACCGCATACTGGTCCATTAAACGATTATTACGATCCTTCAGGACTTCCCGTTGGTCCCGCGTTTCGCCAGAAGCCGCCAGCTAATGCGTCTCTTCTCAATCGCGTTTTGTCCGCTTATTATATGGAGTCTGAAGAATACGGTTACGATCTTCGCACAGATGAGGGCTGGCGTGCTGTTCGCGCGCGCTATTATGGCAATGTCACGTTGATTGATCGCTCTGTTGGCAAGATTCTCGCTGCGCTTGAGGAGAGTGGGCAGGCGGATAATACGATTATTGTGTTTACCAGCGATCACGGCGAGATGGTGGGTGATCACGGCATTTTGGGCAAGACTGTTTTGTACGAGGAGTCTGTCAAGGTGCCGCTTCTCATTCATGTGCCCTGGCTGTCCAGACAGCAGCGTATGATTGGGGGGAATATTTCACATATTGATCTCGTGCCTACGCTTCTGGATTTGATGGGTGAATCTATTCCCGGTCATCTGCAAGGCGAGAGCCGCGTGTCCGTGCTGGATGGCGATGCGACATTGTCGGAGAATGATGTTTTTATTCAGTGGAACCGCAGCGATGGACATCCGCGTCCCGGTGAGGCTGAGGTCAATCCCGCTATGAGTACGCCCTGGCGATCTGTTATTTCCGCCGACCGCTGGAAACTCAATCTCAGCGCGCACGATCAGTGTGAACTATATGATCTCAATACCGATCCATGTGAAACTATCAATTATTTCGACGATCCCAAATGCAGAGATCGTATTAGAGACCTGACTGAGCGTATTCGTCAATGGCAGATACGGACAGATGATAGCGTTCCATTGCCCGGGATTTAGCAGGAGGTTTGCCTTGTTTACAAAACGAGAACAATTTGCCCGCGATGGGTTCTTTGTGTTTGAGAATATTCTCGATTCTGTCCTGGTGGATCAATTGCAGCGCTTTAGCGATGATGTGCTCTCCGAACAGGAGCTGGAACATTTTGAGATGCATCGCACGACCGGGAGTATGGTCATGATCGATTGGGCTATGGCGTATCAGTATCCGGTGATGGCTGAACTCATCGCCCATCCCAATGCGCTCAATGCGTTGAAACAGCTCGGGTTTGATGAACCGAAGTTTGGACATGGACGCATTATCAGCAAGCCGCCGCATAGTCCACCCCTGTTCTGGCATGAAGATGGTCGTTTTTGGGATGATCCAGTGAGCTATACGACGCAGCCCATTCAGTGTTTTTTGATGTATTATTTGACCGATACGATGCCGCAAAACGGGTGTTTGCGCGTGGTCCCGGGGTCGCATCTCAAGCGCCATGCCTTACACGACGAGATTTCTCCGAGCCATACAGATGAACTCAGAACATTTGCCAATCCGGACGATCCGGGGTTTTCTCGGGTGGATGACGAGATCGATGTTCCCGTTAAAGCCGGCGATCTCGTGATGGGTTATGGCAGTCTGTTACACGCTTCGCATGCGAATCAGACAGATGAGCGCAGGACTGTGCTCACGATGTGGTACTATCCGGACTTTGTCGCTTTGCCCGAGCGCACGCAGGCCACGGTCGCTCGGGCAGAAGGTAATAACAGTGATGCTGTGTCATCGTCTATAGAGTTGCAGGCACTGATGGAGCCGCTCAGAATCGCGTATGATGGCGAGGCAGAGCCGATAGAGATACAGTGGATACCGGGTGAGGGGTTGAAGTGAGAAGATGAGAAAATATCCAATTCGAAAAGAGGTTAGTTATGCCAAAAGTCCTTCTCGCGTCTAATAAGCGCATCCGCGATAGCTATTTTCCGCCGGAGGAACTCGCCCGCCTCGAGACCTTTGCCACATGGGATTGGTTTGAGTGCGAGGGTGGCAATATTTATGAAGCTCCTCGCGATCCCGGAACTATTGCGGGTTTAGTTGATTGTATAGGGGATGCGGATGCTGTTGTCGTGTGCTCTGGGTGCCCCACGATTGATGCTGAGGTGATGGATAATGCGCCAAATTTGAAGCTGGTTGGCGAATTGGAAGGCGATCGCTTTGCCGCGCGGATAGATCTCGATGCCGCCTGGGAACGGGGTATCCGCACGGTTGATACGACTCAGGGGTCGTCTTATCCGGTTGCCGAATGGGCGCTCGCGCTTATCCTGATCGCGTTGCGCAATGCGGGGGCGGCTTTTCGCCGCATTATCGCTGGCGATACCATTGGCGCTAAAAATCGCGACATGCGCGGTATGTTGACCGGCAAGCGCGTCGGTTTTATTGGGTGTGGGCATATGGGCCGCCGTCTCATTTCTTTTTTGTGTCCTTTTAATACGGATATCTGGGTTTATGATCCGTATTTGTCCCGCGATATTGCCGAGATTGTCGGTTTTACGCAGACTTCGATGGATAAGATTTTTGCGGAATGCGATGTTATTGTCTGTGTTGCCCCGCTTACACCGCGCACCAGAGGTATGATTGGGAAACGCGAACTCGATCTCATCCGACCCGGGTCGGCCTTTGTCAATGTTTCGCGTGGCGCGATTGTCGATTCCAATGCTCTGATCGAACGCCTCAAGCGAGGTGATATTACCGCGGGTCTCGAGGTTTTTGATCCGGAACCTATTCCCCCCGATAGTGAGATTATTCACCTTCCCAATGTGTTTTTAAGTCCGCATTTTTCGGGCCATACGGGCGATGATTATCCCCACTTTTTCAAACTTATGGTCGATGAACTCGATCGCTTTTTTCAGGGCCACGAGACGTGGTTTGACCTCACGCCACAATCGCAGGCCAATCGCAGAGGCGACTGATCGCTTTTTCAAGTTCCGCGTTTTGGGTATATTCATGCCAACTATATCGGGAGACATTATGTTTCGTCTCTTTCTCGCGGCTGTCTGCGTCATTTTGATGGCTTGCCAGAATCCGCCAGAGCAGAAAGCCGAACCCTCTCAGCGGACATTCCGGCCACGCAGGTCGTTGGGCGCGGGCAGAGAACTGACGGCCTCGCTGAGTCTGGGCGATGTCAACGGCGACGGGACACTGGATGTGGTTGTCGCCAACGGTCGCCACTGGCCCGAGCAGAACCGGATCTACTTCAATGATGGGCGAGCCGCCTTCACCCTCGCGCGGCGGTTGGGGGATGAAGAGGCCAGCACGTATGCCGTCCCGCTGGCCGATTTCGACGGCGATGGCGACCTGGATGTCGCGGTGGGGAACGACCGCACGCGGAACCTCGTCTTTCTGAACGATGGCGCGGGCCGCTTCAAGGCCGGGGCCACCTTCGGCACGCCGAGTTCGACGCGGAGCCTGACGTTGGCCGATCTGGACGCCGACGGACACACCGATATCCTGGTTGTGAACCGGGGGCGCCAGAACTTTATCTTCCATGGAGATGGTTCAGGGGTCTTCGGCGAGGGAACGCCGTTCGGAACCGGGGATGACTCCACGATCAATGTCGCCGCTGCGGACCTCGATGGTGACGGAGATCCGGACCTTGTGCTCGCCAACCGTAACCGAGGCGCGAACACAGTTCACTGGAACGACGCAGGCAGCTTCGAGCGGGTGAGCCGGTACGGAACCGGCAGTGACGAGACCCGTGGCGTGGCGGTGGGTGATGTAGATGGCGACGGCCACCCGGATATCGTGTCGGCGAACATCGGCGAGGCGAATGCAGTGTACTTCGGCGACGGGGCGGAAGGGTTCGAGCGCAGCCTGCCGTTCGGGTCCGACGACCGGAGTTACGCGGTCCGCCTGGCGGACGTGGATCTCGACGGCGATCTGGATATTATCGTGGCGAACGTGGGCGCGCAGAATGCGGTGTACTTCAACCGGGGCGGCGAGATCCCGGAGTTCGACGAGTTTCGCTTTGGGTGCGCGGACTGCTCGACGTACGGATTGGCTGTCGGCGATCTGAACGGTGATCGGTTTCCGGAGATCGTGACCGCGAATTCGGGGGCACCGAATGGACTATTCGCGAATGTCGCAGTGAGGCGGGAGTAGAAGAGTCCGTCTCTCTTGCGGGGCTTTTGGATGTGGTATGACTTATCGGCCCGGCCTGACGTACATCAGCCGCTCAACTATATCGGGAGACATTATGTTTCGCCTCTTTCTCGCAACTGTCTGCGTCATTTTGATGGCTTGCCAGAATTCACCAGAACAGAAAGCCGAACCCCCTCAGAGACCGCAGTTTGCCGCGGCAGATATAGAAAGGGGAAAGGCTCTGTACACAAAATACGGGTGCGCGGTTTGCCATGGTCGCAATGGCCATGGCAATGGTCAGATCGCGCGTACTCTCAATCCAAGGCCACGCGATTTTCACGATCCCAAAGTTTATAAATACGGGCGTTCGGTTGAGGCTGTTTCGCGTACGATCCTCAAAGGCGCGCTCAATGAACGGGGCATGGGTATGCCCGGCTATCCCCAAATCCCGGAAGAAGAACGCAGGATTATTTCCATTTTTATTGTTTCGTTGCAGAAATGAGATTGCGATTTCTCATAAAGGGCGGGATATTTTTCTTTCCCCTCATTCTATTGGGGATGGGATGCAGTGATCGGGATATTTCTTCTGTGTCCATTAAAAACGCCTGGGTGCGGCAGAATATTCCGCCACAGTCTATGACTGCGGCTTATTTGGCTATTCACAATCGCGGTGCCGCAACCGCGCTCGTTTCCGCTTCTACGCCTGCGGCTGAGGTGGCCGAGATTCACGTTATGACGATTGATGGCAATATTATGCGGATGAAAAAAATTGACCGTTTGCCGATTCCAGAAGATGGTTCAGCGACTTTACAACCCGGGGGTAACCATCTTATGCTTATTGGTCTCAGACGCGATTTGGCTGTGGGCGATTCTCTCGCGCTTACGCTTACTTTTGCAAATGGTCATGTGGAGACGCTTCGGGCACCTGTTGTTTCTTTTCGAAATGAAGGGCGCAGATGAATACGATCCGCAGATGGGCGCAGATGGGCGCAGATAAATGGCAAGAGATAAGGGGGAACTGGAGAGGTTTTTTGCACTTTGTACTTTGCACTTTGCTGTTGCTATTTATGGCTTGTAAACCGCTTGAGCGCGTGCCGCAGTCCGATCCCGATCTCACCCTTTCTGCCGATCCTTATCCTTTTGGCGGCGATTTGACGCTTGTTGACCACGATGGTAATTCTTTCCATTTGGCAGATCAACAGCGTCCGTTTCTTCTCTTTTTTGGCTATGCGAGTTGTCCTGATGCATGTCCTCAAACGATGGCGCGGCTTGCGAGTGCTTATACGATTTTAGGCGAGGATGCACGCGATCTCAGGACGCTTTTTGTCAGTGTTGATCCCGGGCGCGATTCCCCGCAAATGCTCAAGTCTTATTTGTCGCATTTTGACGTGCCAGCCATTGGTCTTACCGGGGTGCAGGATAGTATTGATGCGGTGGTCAAACGCTATGCCGCCCATTATGAGATCGGGGAGCGGAATTCCGCGGCGGGGTATCTTATCGACCATTCCCTCTATACCTATCTCGTTGACCAGAACGGCGATTTGCGTTTCTTTTTTCGCCCGTCTCATACCGCCGAAGAAATCGCGACTGTGGTTCGTCAATTGTCCAGATAAATTTTGTGGGGATAAAGCATGATGCGAGTCACTTGCGATGTGCCCTACACAGAGGGGATCAAATACGCGGGGTCAAAGTTGAAACTTCTTCCGCATATTTTGCAATTGGTTAAGAAGGTTGATGCAAGGACGGTGTTGGATGGGTTTTCGGGGACGACGAGGGTGTCGCAGGCGCTCGCGAGGCTGGGTTATACGGTTGTTTGCAATGATGTTGCGGTGTGGTCGAAGGTGTTTGGGACTTGCTATTTGCTGAATAAGAAGAGGCGAGAGAATTATCAGCCGCTTATCGATCATCTCAATGCGCTTTCGCCTGTGGATGGGTGGTTCACGGAGCACTATGGGGGCTATGCCAATGACGGATGTGCGATACAGCGGGATGGGCGCAAGAAGCCGTGGCAGATTCACAATACCCGCAAGTTGGATGCGATTCGAGGGGAGATCGACGCGCTGAAGCTCGATCCGGTTGATGAGGCTGTGGCGCTTACGAGTCTGATTTTGGCACTGGATCGCGTGGATAGCAGTTTGGGGCATTTTGTTTCTTATCTGAAAGACTGGTCGCCTCGCTCTTATAAGAAGCTCGTGCTGAAGGCGCCGAATATTTTTTGTTCATCGGGGGAACATCGGGTATTCCAAAGGGATATTTTTGATCTCGTTCCCGATATATCCGTTGATCTGGCGTATTTCGATCCCCCTTATGGATCGAATAACGAGAAGATGCCACCGTCGCGGGTGCGGTACGCTTCGTATTACCATTTGTGGACGAGTGTGATTTGCGCCGATAAACCGGCTCTTTTCGGGAAGGCCAATCGCCGCAGGGATACGTCGGATACTGTGGCGGCGTCTGTTTTTGAGGCGTTTCGGCGCAGTGATGAGGGGCGCTTTATCGCGGTTGAGGCGATTGAGAATTTGATCGCGGCGACGCGGGCGCGATGGATTATTCTGTCGTACAGTTCTGGCGGGCGGGCGACTGCCAGGGGGTTGAACGATGTGATGCGGCGCAATGGTGAGATAGTGGATGTGGTCGCGCTCAATTATAAGAAGAATGTGATGGCGGGGATGAAGTGGACGAATGAATGGTTGAGGGATGCCGAGGAACCGAACCGGGAGTTTTTGTTTTTGCTCGAGAAGAAGGCGGTCTGACAAATACTATGTCTCCAATTCTCTTTGAATACGGGCCGATTCGCATCGGCGTTTATGGCGTGATGCTCGCGGTTGGTTTGATTTGTGCGTCGTGGGTGCTCAAACGCGAGTTTCGGCGTCGGGGTCTTGACCCTTCGCTGTCAGATCGCATTGCATTTGTCGCTGTGATTGGCGGTATTGTGGGGAGTAAAATTTTTCACGTTTTTGAGTATCCCCACGCTTTTGTGGCCGATCCTTTTGGTACGATTTTTTCTTCTGTGGGTTGGGCCTGGTATGGCGGACTTTTGGGTGGGGCTGCGACTGTGCTCCTTTGGCTTCGCCGCTATAATGCGCTCGATTGGCCCGCTGTGGATGCGATTGCACCGGCTCTTGTAGTGGGGTACTTTTTTGGGCGGGGGGGATGTGAGCTTTCGGGCGATGGATGCTATGGGATTCCCACGGATTTGCCCTGGGGCATGGCTTATCCCAATGGTCTTGTGCCCACGCTTGATTTTGTGCATCCGACGCCGATTTACGAGATGATTCAGATGGTTTGTATTTTCGGGATTCTGTTGGCTCTGCGCGATCGTCTCAGACCCGGTAGGATTTTTGGCCTTTATCTCGTTTTGATGGCTGTTGCCCGCTTTTTTGTCGAGTTTGTGCGTCTCACGCCCGAAGTTTTTATGGGGCTTACGGTACATCAATGGGTTAGTATTGGTCTCGCGGTTACAGGGATTTATCTCATCCATCTGCGCCGAAAAAGGCCTCAGCATTGACAAAATTATGACCTCGGTTTATTTTTAAACTCGATTATGGATATTCGATTTTACAATACGCTGACGAATCGCGAAGAAATTTTTGAGCCGCTCGATCCTCCGAATGTGGCGATGTATTCCTGTGGTCCAACGGTGTACGATTTTGCCCATATCGGCAATTTTAAGTCTTTTTTGTTTTCCGATATGCTCCGTCGCTTTCTCGATTTGGCCGGTTATAATGTTACCCATGTGATGAATATTACCGATGTGGGGCATATGACGGACGACGATGTGGCCGATGCGACTGGCGAGGACAAAATCGCGGTCGCTGCGCGCAAGCTCAAGGAGGAAAAGAAGTTGGGCATGTTGCCCGATGATGCGGTTTCCAATCCCGATGATCCGTTTGAAGTGGCGCAATATTTCACGGATGCATTTGTCGAAGATGCGCGTTTGCTGGGGATTAAAGTGGCGCACGACTATCCGCGCAATATGCCGCGTCCCACGGAACATATCGATGCCATACAGGTGATGATCCAGAAGCTGTTGGATAAGGGTCACGCTTATGTTGCCGATGATGGTGTGGTTTATTTTAGTGTTGAATCTTTTCCCGAGTACGGTCGTTTGTCGGGCAATGATCTCGATCAACTTGTCGCGGGTTCGGGTGGGCGCGTGCTTGAGGAACACCAGGCGATTAAGCGCAATCCCGCTGATTTCTTTTTGTGGAAACCCGATCCGTCTCACATCATGAAATGGCCCTCTCCGTGGGGTGAAGGGTATCCGGGTTGGCATATCGAGTGTTCGGCTATGGCGATGAAGATGCTGCGGCGCGAGGTTATCGATATTCACACGGGGGGCGAGGATAATATTTTTCCGCACCACGAATGCGAGATTGCCCAGTCGTGTTGTGCGACGGGGCATTCGCATTTTGCCAGATACTGGATTCACCCGCGCTATTTAATGGTTGAAGGCGAGAAGATGTCCAAGAGTAAGGGCAATTTTTTTACGGTGCGCGATGTGCTGGAAGGCGAGGTGACCGGGCGTCCCGTTCATCCTTCAGTTTTGCGTTACGAACTCATCAAGACGCATTATCGCACGCAGACGAATTTTACGCAAAAGGGCGTTCGTGATTCGGCCAATGCCGTGCGAAGATTTCAAGAGTTTGGACAGGGACTTGCTCAGGCGGCGAATGGCAGTGCGACGGAGGTCGGCAATGATCATCCCGTTGTTGCCGATTTTCTCAGTGCTCTGTCCAGTGATCTCAATATCAGTGCAGCGCTTGCTGTGGTGCATAACTGGATGGGGCAAGAGGTAGATGACCCGTCCGAAGCGCTGGATGTGTTTGACAAGATCAATAGTGTGCTGGGGATTGCCGATGTCGAGACTGAGTCATCGGATGAGACAGATACCGGCGAGGCGATTTGCAAACAGATTGATGAGGCTCGCGCGTCCAGAGATTACGATACTGCCGATCGTCTGCGACAAGAGCTCATTGATGCGGGCTATGAGGTTCGCACTGCGCCGGAAGGTACGGTTGCTATAAAGCAGTTGGCGTGAGAGAAAGACTTTTATGACTTTTCCGATTACCCGTATGCGCCGTTTGCGCCAGAGTGAGACGACGCGCCGAATGGTGCGCGAAAATCACGTGCGCGTTGACGATTTGATTATGCCCCTGTTTGTGTGCCCGGGCAGAGGTGTGAAGAAAGAAATCGGGTCTATGCCGGGCAACCATCAGATGTCGATAGATATCGCGGTTGAGGCGTGTAGAGAAATTGCCGATCTGGGTATTCCTGCGGTGATTCTTTTTGGGATTCCCGATCACAAAGATGCGCGGGGCAGTGGGGCTTATTGCGATGATGGTATTATTCAGCGTGCTATATCTGCGATTAAAGAACATACGCCGGATCTCTATGTGATTACGGATGTGTGTTTGTGCGAATATACGGATCACGGGCATTGTGGTGTGATTGTGGATAACGATGTGGATAATGATGAAACGGTTGATCTTCTCGTCGAGGAATCCCTTTCCCATGTTCGCGCGGGCGCAGATATGGTTGCGCCTTCGGATATGATGGATGGCCGCGTTGGGGCTATTCGCTCTGCTCTGGATGCCCAGGGGTTTGACCATATACCTATTATGGCATATTCGGCCAAATACTGCTCGGGTTTTTACGGTCCATTTCGAGAAGCGGCAGAGTCTGCGCCGCAATTTGGCGATCGCCGATCCTATCAGATGGATCCGGCAAATGGCGATGAGGCCATGCGCGAGGTGGCTCTGGATATTGAGGAGGGCGCAGATATCGTTATGATCAAGCCCGCATTGCCCTATCTGGATATTATTTACCGGGTGAAAACAGAGTTTGGCGTGCCGGTTGCCGCGTACAATGTCAGCGGCGAGTTTGCGATGCTCAAAGCTGCTTTCGCAAATGGCTGGCTGGATGAAGTCCGGGTGCGAGACGAGGTTCTGGTGAGTATTAAACGCGCGGGTGCAGATCTTATTCTGACCTATTTTGCGCGCGATATTGCGCGGGTGGTAAGGTGAGATTTTTTATGGATATTACGATTGATCGCATTATGCAAAATTTTGATGTCCTCACGGATTGGGAAGATCGCTACCGGTATATTATTGAACTCGGTCGCAAGTTGCCGCCTTTTGATGAGGAATACAAGGTTGATGACAATCTGGTGCGGGGATGTGTAAGCCAGGTGTGGCTCGTGACCGATGTTCGAGATGGCGATCCCCCTGTGATCGAATTTCGCGCAGATAGCGATGCGCAGATCGTCAAGGGGTTGGTCGCTATTTTGTTGTCGCTGTATTCGGGCAAGACCGCTCGGGAAATTCTCACGGCTGATATTCGCAGCATTTTTCAAAAGCTCGATCTCGCCAAACACCTCAGTATCAATCGCGCCAATGGCTTTGCTTCTATGGTCAAGCGCATTCACGAACTCGCGCTTGCCACAGCGGCATAGGGTGATGAATAATAAAAAGGGCCTATGAGGAAAACTCACAGGCCCTTTTTTTGTTGAAAATTTAATAATTTTTTAGACCATCAGCGCATTTTCCGCTTCTTTGCGGTGCGTCAATAACGGACCGCGCACGCCGCGCTCAATTTTGGCATAAGCATCGTGGTTGTGGATGCTTTCGTAATTGTTGCTCGATACGTAAAACCACGCGATGCGCTCTTCGTCCATCATTGCCAGTAAGTCTGTCGCCACATCGCGTACGATGTCTTCGACAAATTTGGGGTTGTTATATGCGCGCTCGGTTACGTATTTTTCATCTGTTCTTTTCAAAATGGGATAGAGTTGACACGACGCATGGTATTCGCCAATGTCGATCAAATCTTCAAACCAGATAAATTCATCCTCATAAGGCCGCACATCCATTGTGATTTCGGAACGTTGATTGTGCGCGCCGTAGTCGCTGATTTCTTTGCTACACGGGCAGAGGCTTGCCACGTTGGCGCGCACGCCGATTAGCTTGTCTTGCAGGCCTTCATTTGTCAACATTGCTCTGAATTCACAGTTGTAGTCCAGCATGCCTTCAATGCCCGTGATAGGTGCTTTGCGCGTTAAAAAAATGGGAAATGCCATGCTGAGAAACGCTTCTTCGGCTTCCAATAATTCGAGCATTTCTTCAAGTACGATGTGTACGCTATCAGGTGTAAAGTGCTTGTGTTGCTCGTTCAGTGCAATCATAAACCGCGACATGTGGGTGCCTTTTTGATGGTGGGGCAAGCTCACGGTCATGGATAGATTGGCCACTGTGTGAAATTCGCCGTTATCGCGCAGCGGCAAGGTCAATGGATAGCGCACATTGGAAACACCGACCTGGTCGATTTCAATGCCGCGTTTGTCATGTGAGTTTTGTATGTCTGGTAGGTTCATTCAGTTCTCCGTGGCGGAAATTTAAAAAAGTTCGGCCTAATATACCTCAAAATGCAAAATGGTCAATCCTATAAAAATTGTCGATAGAATGTTTTCCACCACCGCGTGTGTGCTTATCAAGGGTTATCAATATGTGCTGTCGCCTCTGATGCGCTTTTTTGCCATTGCGCCCAGTCCTTGCCGCTATCATCCCACATGTTCGCATTACGCGCTTGAGGCTTTTCGCCAGCATTCCTTCGCGTATGCTCTTTCTCTTGTGATACGACGTATTTTGCGCTGTCGTCCGTTTGCCAAAGGTGGGTACGATCCGGTTCCCCCACCCTCTGATCAATGATCGTTTATCTCGCCAACATCCTGCCCAGAGGTCGTCCGCCGATCAGATGCAGGTGGATGTGATACACTTCCTGGCCTCCGTCGCGGTTGCAGTTGATGATGAGGCGATACCCGTTTTCTGAAATGCCCTCTTCTGCTGCGATTTTTGCCGCGACGGTTATCATGCGTCCGAGTGCGGGTTCGTCTTCTTTTGTTATGTCATTGATTGTTGGGATCAATTTATTCGGCACGATCAATACGTGGGTGGGTGCCTGGGGATTAATGTCTCTAAAAGCGGTTACCAGGTCGTCTTGATAAACGATGTCTGCGTTGATTTCGCGTCGAATAATTTTGCTAAAGATCGTTTCTTCGGCCATTGTTCTCTCCTTTGGTGGGGGTTTGGGAACACAGACTCTATGATAGCGAATAGGACCTGTTTTTGCCAATCGGAATTTGGCTGTGTAATACAAAATTCTTGATGTTATAGTGGTAACACTGTATATTCCAATTTCTTGCCTGCCGCGTGTTGGCGGTATAATACAAAGATACTGGAGGTACGCTATGGCTAAGCGACAGGGCAGCCGCATTCTCATTAAAATGAAAAGTACAGAGAGTTCGCACCATTATCACACGGAAAAAAATCGACAGAATCATCCCGATCGTCTCGAATTGAAGAAGTTCGATCCCATACTGCGGAAGCATGTGCTTTATCGGGAAGATAGATAGCGATAAATATAAGAGGATTTTTCCATGGCCAGACGTTGTAGTATTACGGGTAGGGGACCGCTGAGTGGCAATCATGTGTCCCACTCCAAACGAAGAGTCAAGCGGGTGCAGAAACCCAATTTGAAGAGCAAGCGCATTTACGTTCCCGAACTGGGGCGCTTTGTGCGTATCAAACTTTCTGCCCGCGCACTGCGAACGGTGAATAAAAAAGGTCTTTTACCGTATCTCAAAGATCGCGGTCTTTCAGTGGAGGAAGTTACGTTATAGTAAAAAATTAAATTTATACTCTCGGATTCAGGTTGCAGTATAGGGAAAACGGTGAAATTCCGTTGCGGTCCCGCCGCTGTAACTGGGGATGTTTCTCGCATTATGCCACTGGTAAAAACCGGGAAGGCGCAAGAGGCACGAGACCCAGAAGCCAGAAAACCTGCCTGAATCTCAGACCTTGTTGATTTCCTCGTGGATTGGGAAAGAGGTGAGATAATGCGTGCGCTTTGTATGTGGTTTTGTCGCGTATCGATATGTCCCTGATTTCCGCAAGGAAGTCGGGGATTTTTTTTAGCTAAAAGCAGGAGGTGTAGGCGTTGTGTTAAAAATATGGATGATATGTTGTATCGGGGTTTGGACCATACCTGTTCAGGCACAATTGTCTTTGCAATACGCACAGGGTTTTCGCGTTGATTATTTCGATGATTACAGGGTTGTAACAGTGCTCGCGCCCGGGGGTGGAGATCGGGAAAAGGTTCAGTATGTCCTGGTGCAGCGCGGACACGAGTCGCCCGAGGGCTATGAAGGCGTTCCGAGAATAGAAATTCCCGTGCGGACTGTGATTGCGACATCTACGACGCATTTGCCACATATCGAAAAACTCGGTGAGGTGCATAGCCTGGTTGGAATTGATAATATCAAATACGTCAGTTCAGAGGCTGTCAACCAGCGCTTTGCAGCGGGTAAGTTGACAGAAGTTGGGCGAGATAGAGCTATTGATTTGGAAAAAATTTTAGTGCTTCAACCCGATCTCGTTATGACAGACGTGCAATCACAGGATAATGCTCTTGTCGCGCTTCAAGAAGCGGGTGTGCCCGTTGTGGTGAATGCTGCTTATGCGGAGCCTTCGTTGCTGGGGCGCGTGGAGTGGATCAAGTTTGTGGGTGCTTTTTTTAAAAAAGAAGAACTGGCATCGGCTCAATTTGATAGCATTGTTGCGAGGTATGAGGCGCACAGAGCACTGACGCAGAATTTGCCGGTGGATAAGCGTCCCACTGTTTTTGTGGGGTCTCTCTGGCGCGGGACCTGGTTTATGTCTGGGGGCAAAACCTATCCCGCACAGTTGCTGAGGGATGCGGGTGCAAATTATCTGTGGGCAGATGATGATTCACAACAGAGTTTGGCGCTCGATTTTGAAACGGTTTACGAAAAGGCACACGATGCGGATTGCTGGATTACGATGAGAAATGAGTGGTACTCTCGAGACGATGTTGTCGCCGAGGACGAGCGGTACAAAAAATTCACGGCGTTTGAGACCGGGAATGTTTTCAATGCCAATGCAAGGCTCAACGCGCATGGGGGCAATGATTATTGGGAGACGGGGCTTATTGAGCCAGATGTTGTGTTGGCTGATATTATTAAAATTCTATATCCCGATTTGTTGTTGGATCATCAACTCAAGTATTATAGAAAGCTCGATCCATAGCTTATGAAAACGATGCGTTTTTTAATTTTTTTAATTCTCTACGCGAATGCGCCGCTTTGGGGAGCGGAGATTGTTGGTCGCGTTACCGATGCGGAGACCCGAACGCCCATCGCGAGTGTGCGTGTTCGCATTCTCAATACGGATTTTGTGACGCAAACGGATGGGGATGGACGCTTTGCTTTTGCCGATTTGATGCCCGGTTCTTATACGATTGCCCTGACACATGTGGCTTACAATGAGGTGCGACGCACGGTTCGCGTGATAGAGACGACGGAGGTTTTTATTGCGCTGTCGCCGAGGACGCTTCCGCTCGATGAGTTCTCGGTGATTGCCGATCCAATAGGGGCGAGTGATATTCACAGGAATCCGGCGTATGCGACGGTTATTACGCGCGAAAGTTTTGAGGGTAGGGAGACGACGTTGCCCGATGTATTGGCTGAGGCCACGGGTGTACACGTCAAACGTCTCGGTGGGTTGGGTGCTTTTAGCACGCTTTCGTTGCGCGGTTCATCAGCCGATCAGGTTGAGGTCTATCTCGATGGCGTTTTGCTCAATACCGCTTTTGGTGGTGGGGTAGATCTCAGCAATTTGCCTTTGGCTCACGTCGGGCAGATTGAGGTGTATCGCGGTGCAGGTGCTGGCGGCAATGGTCTGGGTGGTACGGTGCATGTGCGTACGCGACGGACGCAGAGACGATGGTTTCATGGGATTCGAGGATCGTGGGGTGCTTTTGATACGCGGCTGCTGAGTGGTGTGTTCGCGGGTGGGTTTGGACAGTCGGAGTTTCTCATTGTGGCTGATTATGCACATAGCGATAACGATTTTGGATTTCTCGATGATAATGGGACTGAATACAATGACAGTGACGATGTTTGGAGCAGGCGTCAGAATAACGATCATCGCTCTTTTAATCTGCTGGGCAAATGGCGTCGCGCTTTTGGAGAGGATAGAATTTTATCCGTCCACGAGACTGTGTACTGGAAATATCAGGGTATGCCCGGTATTGGCAATAATCAGTCGCAAAATGCACATTTGGATGCTTTTCAGACGATGACGGAAGTCGCTTATGAAGATCGCGTTCTTTTGCGGGGTATAAATATGCGCCAATCGCTTTATGTCACGCATGTCAAAGAGCGGTTCCGCGATCTGGATGGCGAAATCGGGATTGGCCGCCAGGATAATGATTATCTCACGCGCACTTATGGGTGGTTGGGTCGTTTGCAAACGGTTTTGTTTTCGCGCTGTGATATCGCCGCTGCGATTGGGTTGCACAAGGAGACTTATTTCCCCACGACGCGCATTCGGTCTGTTGCCAATTTGTTTGATAGTCAGCGGTGGGTTTTTTCCGCACGCATGGGTGTGGATATTTCACTGCCGGGTGAGATCGGTATCTGGTCTTTTGGCGCGGAGCAACGGCGGATATACAGTTCGTTTACCGGTGCGAGTCCTTTTAATTTTTCGCCGCTCGCGCCCGATTCGGCCAATACGCGCAGTCTTACCAGTCTGCGTTCGGGGGTGCGTTTTGATCTGGCATCCCATCTGATGTTTAAGGCCAATGCGGGGCGTGTGTTTCGCGTGCCTTCTTTTTACGAGCTTTTTGGCGATCGCGGCGGTGTGGTCGGCAATGTCAATCTCAGGCCAGAATATGGTTTGACCTGGGATGCGGGTCTGCGTTATGCAGATGGGACGACCACTTTGGAAGGCGCGTTTTTTGACCATCGCTATGAGGATTTGATCCAGTTTGTTCACACGTCACAGGCTACGTCGCGTCCGGTTAATATTGGCAAAGCGCGCGTGTATGGGTTCGAAATGACCGCGCAGAGACGCTTTGGTTCTCGGGTCGATTTGTCGGGTAATTACACGTATCAAAAGGCTACTGATAAGTCCAATATCCCCCATTTGACGGGCAATATTTTGCCCAATCGCTCGCCACACGCGCTGTTTGTTCGCGCGACAATGCGTCTGGGACGCTGTACTGCGTTTTACGATTATGCGTTTGAAGATGGCAATTTTCTCGATCAGGCGAATCGACGTCCGCTATTATCACGGCATGTTCACAATGCAGGTGTGAAGGTGGATACGGGGCTGCGATTTCACATTGGATTGGAGGTGAAGAATTTAACCGGAGCACAAATCGCCGATATCTGGGGTTATCCGCTGCCGGGACGCGCGGTTTTTGTGAGTGTGAATGCGGATTAAGGAAATGAGAGGTTCTTTTTAACACTGGAGGAGGATGTAATGAGATGGTTTTTAGTCGTTCTGTTTTTTGCAACAGATGCACTGGCAAATCAAGCGGTTATTACGACGACGGATTATAGCAGTGGTAGTTTTACGAGTCTGGATCTCAGCACAAATACGGCAACAAACGATCATCTGACTATTCACTCGGATGCAGTGGTGCGGACGTATCGGGATAAGGTGTATGTTATCAATCGCCTGGGACAGGATAATGTGATTGTTTTGAATCGCGGTGATCTAAAGATGCCTTTGACGCAGTATTCGACGGGCAATGGTTCAAATCCACACGATATGGCTTTTGTCAGTACGGAGAAAGCGTATATTTCTCGGTATGAGCGCACGCATTTGCTGATTGTAAATCCGGTTACGGGGGATTCATTAGGCGCAGTGGATTTATCGGGTTTTGCAGATACAGATGGTTTGCCCGAAGTATCTCAGCTCGCGTTGTACGACAATTATTTGTTTGCCGCGTGTCAACGGCTGGATCGAGATAATGGGTTTGTGCCAACGGATTTTTCAGTGATTGCGGTTGTCGATGTGATGACAGATCAGGTGGTGGATGTGGATGCAAATACAGCGGGTGTGCAGGGGATTGTGATGGCGAGTAAGAATCCCGCGGGTGCGGTGCAGCGAGGGGATAAGTGGTTTTTGAGTGCGGTCAATACGTTTGATGATTTAACGGATGGCGGGATTGAGGTGATTGATCTGGCAAATTTGAGGAGTGAAGGTGTTGTGCTTGGTGAGATGGCTTTTGGGGGCAATCTGAGTTCTCTGGCGATGATTTCGGATGACGAGGGGTATGTCGTTGTGTTAGATGCGAGTTTTGTCAATGTGGTCAAACGGTTCGGTTTGGGGATGCAGTCTGTATCGTCGGGTTTGAGTGGTCTTTCAGGCGGATTTGTCCCAGGTCTGGGGGTATTTGGGGGACGGTTGTATGTTTTGGATCGAGGGAGTTTTGTCGATCCGACATCTGCTGGTGTGAAGGTCTATGATGTGAAGACGGATCAGCTTGTGGCTGGTCCGATCAATACGGGATTGCCACCTTCGACTATTGCGTTTGTGGGCAGTGTGGCTGATTTTAATGGCGATTGTGTGGTTGATTTTAGCGATTTTTTAGCTTTTGCTTCCGCGTTTGGGAAATCAGCGAGTGATGCTATGTTCGATTTGAATGGCAATGGTTCGGTTGATTTTCCCGATTTTCTAATTTTTGTTTTGGAATTTGAAGGGGAATGAATAAAGTCTTCATTTGCGTTAGAGAGGTTTCTATGAGTGCGAGAAAAGAGACAGAACGCAAGCGGCATGTAAAAAAGGGTCTGGTGATGGTTAATACCGGAGATGGCAAGGGTAAGACTACGGCTGCCCTTGGGGTGATGACCCGCGCATGGGGGCGCAAGATGCGCGTGGGCGTGATTCAGTTTTTGAAGCACGAGAATGCCAATTTTGGCGAGATTCGTGCGGCCAGGCGCATGGAGATCGATTGGATCGGTACGGGCGATGGGTGGACTTGGACGAGCAAGGATATCGATGAGACACAGGCTCGGGCATTGCGCGGTTGGGAAGTGGCGCAGGAGCGGATTACAAGTGGCGATTACGATCTGTTTATTCTGGATGAGTTTACGTATTTGATGGCTTTTGGCTGGTTGGATGCAACAGAGGTGGTGGGTTGGTTGCGAGAGCATAAGCCGGAGATGTTGCATGTGATTATTACGGGACGCGATGCGCCAGACGCGTTGATAAATTTTGCCGATATGGTGACCGAGATGCGCGAAATTAAGCATCCGTTTAGCGATCAGGGTATTGTTGCTCAACCCGGGATTGATTTTTGAGATGGGTGAGTTTATCGATCAGCATGAATATTACGATTTGAAGCGCGATGGGCGTTTTTTGACCGCGGAATTGCTGGTGCCGCATCAGGTGCTGAGTACGTCGGCATATCGCGGTGGTTTGTACGATAATATCCGATATCTGGTGAATCACCAGAGTTGTGAGGGCAATGGGCACGATGCGCGTTTTGAGTTGATTAAGCAACTGGGTGAGGTGGGGTATCATCGCCATGTATGCGGAGAACGCGGCTTGCCGCCGGACGCGGTTGCGCTGATGGGTACGGCTGCGAATATGAATTATGCGGCTTGCGTTGTGGATACGCATGCCGAGTTGCGCGTGTGTGCGGTTGTTACCGCAGGTGTTGAGGGCAATGCGGGGTGTGCAGGCGATGGGGCGAGTTGGCACGAAGAGGATGCGGGGTGGCGCCATCTCTATGAGGGTACGATCAATGCGATGGTGTTTATCAATTGGCCGCTTACGCCAGGGGCGATGGCGCGGTCAGTGGTGACGATGACCGAGGGGAAGTCTGCCGCGCTTCGAGATCTCGCTATTTCGAGTCGGTATTCTCAGGATCTCGCAACGGGTACGGGGACAGATCAGTACTGTATTGCCGCGCCTTTGGATAAGACACGGGTGCCCAAGACCAATGCGGGACATCACGCAAAATTGGGCGAGTTGATCGGCAAATCTGTGCGCAGGGCTACGCTGGAGGCGCTGCGATGGCAAAACGGTTTGGAGGCGTCGCATACGCGTAGCGTTTTTCATGCGTTGAAGCGTTTTGGGTTTAGAGAGGATCGTTTTTTGCAGGCGATGGAGAAGCGGCTCAAAGCAGATGATTTTGCATTGTTGAAGAAAAATTTCAAGTCTGTTGTTTACGAACCGCGTGTTTCGGCGGCGGTGTATGGGTTTGCAGCGGTTTGGGATCGCGTGCGGTATGGGACGCTTTCACATGCAATGGCAGATCCGGTGTTGCGACAGCAGGCAGCGATATTGGCGACTTCGCTGGCGGCGAGGCCAGATGTCTGGTTGTCGTGTTACGAGCAGTTGCGCGTGGATGAAAACGCATTTTTGGAGGTCGTTTACGATGCATTTGCGCTTGGGTGGCGTTTAAAATGGACGTGACAATACTTGCTCCGGATCCAGCTTTGCTCCTTTGCGCGGTCGTTTTAGATGGTCTTTTTGGCGATCCGGTTTATGCGTTGCATCCCATTCGTTTGATGGGTGCGACGCTGTCTTTTTTTGAGCGGATGCTTCGCGGGCTGCGTTTGAATGGTTATGCGGGGGGGTGTTTGCTGTTTTTATTGCTGTCTGCGTTTTGGGTGGGGGTTGTCTGTGCATTGGCTTGTGTGTTGCATTATGTCCAATCTGGGGTGGGGTGGATTTTTCAGGTTTTTGTTTTGTACTCTATGCTTGCACTCAAAGATTTGTGCAAGCACGGGTTGGCGATTGATCGCGCTGCTGATCTGGCGCGTGCGCGAGAGGCCGCGTCTATGCTTGTGGGGCGCGATACCGAGGTGATGGATTTTGCGGCTTGCCGGCGTGCGGGTATGGAGAGTTTGAGCGAGAATGCTGTGGATGGGTTTGTGTCGCCCGTTTTTTGGTACGCTATACTGGGATTGCCGGGTGTTGTACTTTTTAAGGTGGTCAGTACGATGGATTCCATGGTGGGGTTTAAGACGCCGCAATACCGATATTTTGGCTGGTGTGGGGCGCGGCTGGACGATGTGCTCAATTTTATTCCCGCGCGTTTGGCGTATTTGGGGATGGTGCTGGTGGCGTTTTTTATGCCCGGATGTTCCAGCCGCAAGGCACTGCTTATCGGGTGGCGGCAACACGCGCTTGTTCCGGGGCCAAATTCCGGGTGGAGCGAGGCTACAGCCGCAGGTGCTTTGCAGAGGCGATTGGTCGGTCCTGTTTGGCAGGGTGGGACGCAGATTACAGATCTCTGGTTGGGCGATGCGGATGATCCCGAAGGTGGTCAACCCGGGGATATGCGCCGTATGTGTGTTTTTGTGATTGTTACCTGTTTACTCGCGACAGGTCTGGCGGTTTTATATGTGTTCCTATCGCGTTCGCATTCGTTGACTTTCTGAGGTCACACCCCTATTTTTGTTCTGTAGCAATCCAGTGAACTGATTACGGGAGACTATCGTGAAATATTTGATAATCATTTTAGGGCTGGCCAGTCTCTTTTTTGTCGTGCGTCCCACCATTGCTCAGGATATGAAGGTAACGGCGAGTGAGGTGGTGGACCGAGAAACTCTGAAAGCTTTTGTAGAAGGGGCAAAGGATTCCTTAGAGAGTGCTGCTAATTTTGCTGAGGTCTCAAGATTAGTGGAGGTGTTCAGGAACGAGGGGGATTGGAAGGCCGGTTCGATGTACCTCGTCGTATTGACTTCCGAGGGTCTCGTGCAATTTCACGGGGGCGATGTGACATTTGAGGATAAAAACGTACTTGATCTCGAAGATGCCAAAGGCGTTAAAATTGTCCAGGAGATGCTCGCCGCAGCCGCCGGAGGAGGCGGTTTTGTCGCGTATTATTGGGATGATCCGGCAGTGGAAGGAGATGCCGATTCGCCCAAGCTGACTTACGCTGTCCCGGTTACCATACGCGGTATAGAGTTTATCGTAGCTGCCGGCTTTTATATGGATCTGTCCGGCGTTGATGTTGAGCCAAATATCTTTGATATTCTGGAGGTAACAGCCCGTGATGTGGTGGATCGGGAAACTCTGAAGGCTTTTGTAGAGGGCTTGAGAGTTCTCGTTCCCATTATTGAGGAAAAGGGTTATCCCTACCTGGCAACCGTCCAGGCTGCAATCAGGACCGAGGGGGAGGATTTCAAGCATGGTTCGATCTACATTTTTGTGATAGATACCAGCGGTGTGTTGATCTTTCACGGCACTGCTGACCCGAGTTCCTATGGGCAAAATATGATTGATGTCGAAGATGTCAATGGGGTCAAAATTGTGCAGGAGATCATCGCGGCAGCTACAGCGGGCGGCGGTTTTGTCAAGTATTATTGGGACAATCCAGCGGTAGAAGGAGATGAAGATACCCAATCGCCCAAGCAGAGCTATGTGATCCCGCTTAACATATTTGGTCGGGTTTTTATCGTGGGTGCTGGTATTTATCTGGAGTCCGATACGGCGTTCGAGGGTGCCGGTCTGGTGGATGTACAGGTTGTAGGTGATGGCGATGTGAGCGGTTTGATGGTGGAGGTTTCTCGCTCGATTGCCGGTCGCGTGCCCAATTATGCGTGGCATAATACGACAGATGAGATGGGGCGTGCTGTGGTGAGGGTGATGGCGGATGACCAGAGGAGTGTGAATGGCATGTATCAGGCGCGCGTGCGTTCGGCAGATGGTGCGACCATTGCGAGGTGGTCCAGTATTCCAATAGTGCCCGGAAGTCGTGTGACTTATGAGATTGATTTGAATGGTGATGTGCGCTTTATCAATCCTTTTGCAGCTTCATTGAGGCAGAACCATCCAAATCCGTTTAATCCAGCGACGACTATTCGCTATTCTTTGGGCGATGCAGTGAATGTGCGATTGGCGATCTACAATATATTGGGGCAGGAAATTCGGTTGCTGGTTCAGCAGTTCCAGCCCGTGGGAAATTATACAGTCGTGTGGGATGGGCGTGATGCTGCTGGGCATCAGGTGAGTACGGGTATGTATGTGTATCGCTTGCAAGCAGGGGCAGATGTGGTCACGCGCAAGATGTTGCTGGCAAAATAGTAGTGGAATAATCAAAAAAAAGAGACGGGTTTCGTGAATATAGAAGAAAAGGCGCGACCCGTTTTTTATTTATTCGGATGGAAAATGGCGATTCTCAAAACACAAAATCTCGCTGTGGGTTATAAATACGGTCGTCGTCCGCCTCGCGTTGTGGCGCGCGATATGGATGTGTCGCTCCATCGCGGTGAGTTTGTGTGTTTGCTGGGTCCCAATGGCGCGGGGAAATCCACGCTTATTCGTACGCTTGTGGGGATGCAGCCGCCGCTCGATGGGCAGGTTTATCTTATGGGTCGAGATATCGTGGATATGTCTGCGACAGAAGTTGCCCAGGTGATCAGCGTGGTGCTTACGGATCGCATTGGTGTTGGTATTATGGCAGTGCGCGATCTGGTCGGTCTGGGGCGATATCCCCATACGGATTGGATCGGGCGCTTTACAGAGGAAGATGAGCGGGTTGTTTCCTGGGCTATTCGGGCAGCTCGCGCTGAGGATCTGGCGTATCGCAATGTGGCTGAACTCAGCGATGGTGAGCGTCAAAAGGTTATGATTGCACGCGCGCTGGCTCAGCAGCCCGATCTTATGATTCTGGATGAGCCTACGGCTTTTCTCGATTTGCCTCGTCGCGCTGAGATTATGGCTTTGTTGCAGGATCTGGCACATTCTACGGGTAAGGCGATTTTGCTTTCAACGCACGATTTGGATCTGGCACTGCGCTGTGCAGATCGCATCTATCTTTTGCCGTTTGAGGGTGCGTTGCAGACCGGCGCGCCTGAGGATTTAATTCTCAATGGCGCTTTTGAAGGCGCGTTTCAGAGTGATGGCGTGCGTTTTGACGCGGATACGGGTGCGTTTAAGCTCAATGCCCAACGCGGTCACGCTTCAGTTGCTGTGTCTGGGGAAGGACGGCGCGCTTATTGGACCAGGCGCGCGCTGGAGAGGGCCGGGTTTCAAGTGGGAGATACGGGGGATGAGTGGCGTGTCGATATTGGGGAGGGCGGGACCTGGTGTGTTGAGCGCGATGGCGTGGTTCGGGAATACGATTCTATTTGCGATTTGATTGCGGGACTAAGGGGATGAGAGAATGATCGGGATGGAGGCTCAATACAAAGATGAAGCGCAGGGGAGATCGCGGTACCCGGTTATTATACCGGGGTTATTTCTGCTGCTTCTGATCGCGTTCGGCTTGAGTTTGTCGCTGGGGTCAGTTCAGATTCCATTGGCGGCCTTGTTTGGCATTCTTACGGGTGGAGAAGTGTCTTCTCCTGCATGGGCGATTATTGTTCATTCGATTCGGCTGCCAAAGGCGATTACGGCTGTGCTGGCGGGCGCGGCGCTTTCTGTGAGTGGGTTGCAGATGCAAACGCTTTTCCGAAATCCACTGGCGGATCCTTTTGTGCTGGGTATCAGTGCCGGCGCGAGTCTCGGCGTTGCTATTGTGGTGCTGACGGTGGGGGCGGTTGGTAGTGCGCTTATCGCGGGGTTGGGTTTTCTGGGCGATTTGGGTTTGGCGGTTGCGGCTATTATGGGTGCAGCCGCTGTGTTGGGTTGTGTGTTGCTGGTGTCTCGCAGTGTGCAGAGTGTGATGACGTTGCTGATTTTGGGGCTGATGTTCGGGTATGCGACCGGAGCTTTTGTCAGTATTTTGATTTATTTTAGCGTTCCCGAACAGATACAGTCGTACATTTTGTGGACTTTTGGCAGTTTTGGCAGTGTGACCTGGCGACAGATGCCTGTGCTTATATGTGCAATTTTTCTGGGGCTTTTGCTGGCGTTTTTGTGTATTAAGCCGCTCAATGCGCTTTTGCTGGGGGAAAATTATGCGCGCAGTATGGGTTTGAATGTCAAGCACATTCGCTTGTGGATTTTGGTTAGTGCGTCGATTCTGGCGGGCGCAACGACTGCTTTTTGCGGTCCGATTGCGTTTTTGGGTCTGGCTGTGCCGCATCTTTGTCGCAGTCTGTTGCATACGTCGGATCACCGCGTGCTTATGCCTGCGGTCACTTGCCTGGGGGCGACGCTGGCACTGCTATCCGATCTGATCGCCCATTTGCCGGGTAGTCAATTTGTTTTGCCGCTGAATGCAGTGACGTCCCTGATTGGCGCGCCGATTGTAATCTGGTTCATTTTACATCGAAAGAATTTGAGTCAGGCGTTTTCGTAGTTCATATTACTGACTGATGTTACGCAGTGTCCCAATATCTCGTCAGGCTTATGGAAATCATATCACGCATATAGCACACGCTGAAATGCCTCGAGATTGGGCACCTGTATTGCCGCACGGTGCAATTGCTTGAGGCGTTGCAAATCGTCGATGGCGGTAATACGTGTGGATAGGGGGTGCGCTTCGCTCAGGTCAAATCGAACCTCTAACACTTCGAGAATATCTTCGATGGCACGTTGCATGACCCCCTGCTCAATGCCCTCCTCCAGGCCCTGCTCTCTGGCTTCCTCTCTGCTTTGTTGAGTAAGGGATTGAAAAAGTGATGATTCGCGGATCAGATCCATGATACCCTCCTTGAAAATAATACCAGAAATCGTTTCAGACTCATATACCAATTCGCTCAAGGCGACCATGCCAGCCAGATAATCCGCCCTATATGACCGAGCGATGGGGTGCGTTCGAGCCGTGTGAATACACTGATGCAACCACGCATCCGAGGCCATCCCTTCAGGGGACTTCATCAACGGTGTGAAGGGAATCAGACCCGATTGCCCCGATTCCAGAACGTGCTCGCCTTCTATCTCAATCAGTCTGATCACGCGATACCGAATCGTGATTTCGTAGTCGAGATGCTCCTGGACATAGTACCCGGTATCGTGCTGCCCAGCATTGGGACGCAGGTAGATGACATTGGAATAGATCGGCAGACCGTGATGCTCAATCGCGCGTCCGATATAGCCCGCCATGCGGCGTGGCATAGGAGGATTGGTGCTGTCAGTCGTTTGAAACTCGTTGTGGACCAATACCTCCTCGTCATCCATACGTACGCGAATCAGGCTATCGGTCTGGCGTGCTTCAACAGTGTATTGCTCTGTGTCAATGACTGCAAGAACTTCAACATCCTCGCGTCCGAGAGTGAATCCGGCAAAGTCGTCGGGATATTTCTGAATGAGGTGTTTAGAAATCGTATCAAATTCTGCCATGTGAGATGCCTGGTCTGAGGGTTGGTCGTATTTTGGACAAACGCAACAGTCAGAACTCAAGCAAATATCAGGCCAATTATCACAGAATTGAGCGATAAAAGGGGCTTTTAAGAAACTCAGGCACCTCATTATGCTTTCAATATGTAGTATTGCGGTCTTATTCACAACTTGAATTTGTGGAATGTTTGTTGAAGCGGAGGTGGAGGAGCACAAATGTCGGCGGAAAAAGTGTATATTTTGAGCGATGAATGAGCGGTTATGTGAAAGATATGTATCGCTTGACCAGGTGGCTGTTGCAGTGGTTTTTGCGTAACATCAGTTAATGAGATTGAAGTATATGGCTTTCTACATTATATTTCTCTGAGAGAGGCACTACAGAATTGCACCTGTCATTGCGGCATGGTTTTGAGCTGCAATCCACATGGGGTTTGACCTCAAACGCAACTCCTCCTGCACCTTGACAAACAAAGACTCTCCTCAAAGAAAGGAGATAATCATGAAAAGCGAGTTTAGCCTCGCAGAGATCCAGCGGATGAAGAACGAAGCACAGAAAGAAATAAAGGAAGCATTTGATGAAGTCCAACGCGACTTCCCAGAGGTGGTTGATGTGGTAGCTGCGGCAGGCGTGGCTCTCCTGACAGGGCCATTGGGGGTTGCTGGCTATGCCATAGCTAAGAAGCGGATGGACACGGAGAGGAAAGCGAAACTGACGGCGGCACTGGGCAGAGCCATTGAGAAACTCTACAAAATCCAAGAACGGCTTATTGCGAACGCCGAGCACTTCCGTGAGGAACTGGCTGAGATCAAGGCTTACATTGATGAACTTAAACGCCAAAAGTAGTAGAAGATATTTCTGGCGCAAAGATAGGAGATAATCATGGGAAGAGAACTTAGCCCCGCAGAGATCCAGCGGATGAAGGACGAAGCACACGAAGATATGAAGGAGACGATTGATGAACTCCGTCGCGACGAACCAAAGGCAGCCGATGCGGCTGGAGCAGTAGTGGGCATTGCGCTGGGTGGTTCTGCATCTTTCACTGCCCTCTATTTCGGAGGATCTGTGGCGGGCCTATCGGCCGCCGGTATCACCTCCGGGTTGGCAGCGGCAGGTTTCGGTGCCGGAATGCTAGCCGGAATAGGTGTCCTGACATTGCCGGTGGCTATCTTGGGGGTTGGTGGCTATGCCATCGTCAAGAAGCGGAGGAGTGCGAAACTGGCGGCGGCATTGGACAGAGCTATTGAGAAACTCTACAAAATCCAAGAACGGCTTATTGCGAATGCTGAGTATTTCCGCGACGAATTGGCAGAAATCAAGGCTTACATTGACCAATTTAAACATCAAAAGCCATAGAAGGTATTGTCATGACCAGCAAGGACGAACAACGGACTATTAAGGCCATCAGACATCTGCAACAGCGGTCTGAAACCATTGAGGAAGCACATGACGAGATCAATAGGGACATTCACTCTATCAAAAGACAACTGTCGAAACTGGGCGATGTTGACAAGTCATCGTCGGGTTTTGTGGAGAGAAAGCAGGCGCATCTTGACGCGATGAGCGAGCACAGGTCACTCCCGGCCGTTGACTCGGAAACCATATACAATGAGGCAGAGGCGGCGTATCCGGAGGATGCCAAACTGGACGATATCCTGACTGCAGGCGATTGGAAGATCGTGGATAAGCGGATAGCTGCCTATATTAAGGACTTCAACGCCCGCTACGCCCTTGATGGGTGGGATTATGCCATTGCTGGGGGATGCGGCCTGTTCGCAGCGATGCTTGACCTGCTGTTCGTGAAGGCTCCTGCTAAGCCGACCACCGAATGGACTAAGGAGGTGGATGGCGTGTTCAACAAGTGGGTACAGCAGGCATTCAACAGCCTGTTACCGCCCGATATTAGCAAGGAACTCGGTAGGCTGAACACTATTGGCGGTGCAGACTCCAGCACTGTGGCTCAGCTACTGGGGGCACTGCCGGGTACATTGAATCCCATGAACCATCGGTTGCGGTCGTTATCTCACGATCCCATTCTTGGGTTTCTATTCGGCGTTTTGGATATGCAGCGCGGCACATGCACGGTAATTGAGAACGGTGGACTCAATATCTACCAGACTACAAAGGAACCTGTGGGTGGCAGCTTGTTCCAACTGCTTGGTCGCCTGTTCGGACATCTTCTGTCCGATGTTAATGCCCCCTCTGCAAAAGGCAATAGGGGCATGGGGCTACCCGCTCCCTTAATGGGTTTCCTTCGCATGTTTGACAGCCTCCCAGTGGGAGATTCCGATCTGGGCAAACAGATCGAGTATATGTACGTCAAGGGGTACGACTTTCGTCAGTTTGTCGTAACCAGTATTCCCGTGTTGATTATGGAGGTGATGATGCGCGTCTTCTACGCTGTCAAACAGGTGAAGTGCGCTGGCGCGTCGCTGGGGGAAGCTCTGATGGATACGATGCCCCTGAAGATGAATCCCCGTTTCAGGATGATGCTCGCTATGGCTTATGGAACAATGGCATCGGTGAATGGAGCCAAGGTGTACATCACCAAGGATATCCTTAATCTGAACTACGCGGCGTGGATTGGGTTTATATGGAACGGTTCTCATGCTCTCAAATGGGCGTTGTTGGACAGAAACCTGAAGCTCTGGGGAGAGGTAGAGCAGAAGGAAATTGAGGCACTGGAGCGTGTTGTGAACCAGATTGACGGTTTGTCTGACCGAGTGGGACGGCTACCCGTATAGGTGTAGCGGATCGAGGTCATTGTGGTTTTTGGCTTAGATGGGCGAGTGTTCCGGGCGTCGGAGAGAGTATCTCCGACGCCCCTTTTGTTTTATGAAAGCCACACCGGCCAGTACAGAAACTGCTATTTTCTTCACTATCAGCAACGCCTGATTGCATCTGATCAACAGCGGTAGAGAGGGAAATAAAACAGCATCCTACAGACCGCCATTCGGTATTGAGGTAGAGATGACTGATGACCTGTTAGGACTTTCCATATTGAGGAGATCGGACCAGATGAGCAAGTTACAGGTGCAACTGATGAAAAAAATACTTGACGTGCGTAAGTTACATTTGTAATTTACAATATGTTACAATTACTAAAGCGACCACATAGATACTGAGGTAACCACTATGAATTTTACTATTGCAGAGTTAGCCCAGGCCGTGGATAAGAGCGAGACTTACGTTCGCCAGCATATCCACCGGGAGCACCTGACTGTGCAAAGGAACGGGCGCAATGTGTCTGTAGCACTCGACGAAGCGGTGCGTTGGGCGCGTGAACGCGGGCTTTCCTTCGTTTCACCGACTCGCGCCTCGGTGACAAAAGAGGACATGAAGGATCGAACCGCTCGGATGACGGTACTAGCATGGCAGAATCCGGGCGCACAGCCCTGCAACCTGTTCACGCTCATACGCCACCGACGGAAAGATGCGCTGGGGCCTTGGGCTAACGAACCGGATGAGACCTGGTCTAACGAAGATCTTGGCCATGAACTTCGGCTATTTACGTTCGATACATCGTTTGAGTGCTGTCAGGCATTGGTTGATCACATCTTGAATTCAGGAACGTTGGAGATAGATGGCCTTGAAGTTCACTACAGCTTGGAACCCAATCCCCGCCTACATTGGGCCTATCGAGATGATCGCCCGCTCTCTGATGCCTCAATGCGTAGCCCGTTCACAAAATACAGTGCAGAGATTATCGAGTACTGGAGTTTCAAGACGGAGCCTCACAAACGCTGGCTCGAGGTAATCGGATCGTTCCAGGGCAACGCGCTACCTCAACTCGCACATCTGGGCTTCCCACTCGACCGTCGCCCGGATCGGATCGGAAATCTCATGATTGCGGGTGCAGAAGATGCGATTACCTGCAATCTGGTAGCGCGTCATGACCGAACGCTTAGGTTCCAGGTGGACGGGGACGAACTGCTGCCCGGGGCCTATCGTGCCACAGTCTGGGCCAGCCACAGTGGTGACGAGGTGCTTCGGCGAGAAGTTTCGGTTATGCTGGGCGAGACCGTGATCGAACTCGCCTCGGATGTAGATCATATTGGCTTTGAGATCTACCGAACTAGTGACGGACAGTGTGTTGACTTGATGGAGGTACTTCTTGTCATGGCAGTCGCCGTCTCCATGGAGATCGAGTCTGGCCCAACGCTACATCTCCGTGAACGCAAAAGCCATTTCACCCACAGTGTCAATCCATCTACGGTCTCCACAATCAACGTTCAGTCCGACCGAGATAGCGCCGAACTCGACAAAGGGATCCGGCGACTATGGCTTGATCGTCGGGTTCACGAACGAGAGGCTGCCGTACGCAGAGAAGGCAATTTTGCACGCTTCGGCCCCGACGAACTCAATAAGGCAATCCAGTACTTCATTAATCTTCTGCGCCAAGATGCTGATCGTACGGAACCGATCTACTTAGCCGATCCCTATTTCATGGGCCGTTTGAAGGGAAATAGAGGCACACAGCTATACCTCGATATGTTTGCTGCCACTACTGGCCGTCCTTTGCGTATCCTATGCACACAAAAGGATAACAACAATGTGTCACCATGGTGGTCGAGTTACCCTAACCACCTGACGGCTCATGTCAGTGTTCGGGCGTTCCGTAAGCACGATGGCACGCCTGGATTTCACGATCGTTATCTCATAACACCTAGACGCGAGATTATCATCACCCACTCCCTCAACGGCTGGCCCAAAGATGGAGTTACATTTGCTGGTCTTCCCTATGGCATCTATCGCGCCGAAGCGAAGTCGCTATGGGCAATGACCGTTGGGGGCACCACCACACGCCTTCTTGTTCGGGAAATTCGCTAATGTCCAACAACAGCATACCCAATATCTCTCTATCTGCCGAAGCAAAAGCCATTATCTGGCGGATCTTCGGCTCTGGTGAATCGCCTCTAACAGGCCGGTCAACTTACGAACTGATTGAGCCGATTATCCGAAAGCATATTAATTCCCGCACCGAGCAGAATCGAGCCATCACGGAAATCCGAGGGTGGTTCGATTCTCATGAAGATCAACGATGGCTCAAGTCTGATATGAGTGAGCCGGTTGCAGGCCTGATCTTAGAGGAAATCAAGGCGGCTCGCTCGGAAACCGCAATCTGGGCCATCGGCTCGATTGATGCCGACTTGGCTGCACGCATCATTCGTTCTTGCTGGTCTTCTGAGGAGATTGACTCGTTTGTCGAGGCCGCACTTGCTATGCTAAAGGAGCGCTGTGAACAAGACGAGGTTCTTGAACCCTCCCGCTATACCGGCTTTGCAGCGCAAGATTTTTTCAAAGCCAAGATCAAAAAAAAAGAAATGGAGTCCAAGGGGATGCTGGAGATCTTCCGGAATTTCGACAATGACTTCGACTTAGTCAATTGGGGACTATATCGTGCGGTAGACAATCTGATCGAACTTGTGGTCGAATTGCGGTCCGAGCTATTCGAATCCCTGATTGAGATGCTGGATCATCCAGTAGTGCAGGCGCGGGCGGCTGACCACATGGTCGCCGTAGCCCTAAAAGTGGACTACCGCAAGACTTTGGAGTGGATCACCGAGGATTCATGCGATGCCTTGATTGCGCTGGCGATCAACCATACGCTGAACACCGTCAACAAGTTGGATGACGATCTACGGGTCGCCAGTCGTTTGGGCTCAGACCAAAATCAACACTATTGGAGTACGGAACTCCGCATTCCGCGGGATGACGACGGCCTAAATATTGCAGCAGCAGGCCTCCTCACAGGCTTAGTTGACCGTCTATCTGCGTTCAATCCACTGGTGTGCGCACGATGGATCGGCGAACTGCTCAGCCATGCCTCCTATGGGCTACACTACGGTGGCGGCCAGGAGAAGCCGCTCCGAATTGAGCAGCTTGAAAGGGCAGGCACAGAACTGCTCGCACGCCTCGTTCGCCAGTCTTGGTCCGACGATCTGCTTGTTGAACTTCGCGCTGGCCTACGCCTGACCCGGAGAACGACTTGGCTCCGCCACTTGGCGGATGTTGCCTGGGAGATCCGCGATTTGGAGCCTGCGCGAGCCGCTGAGATCGCTCGAATAACTCTCGAGTTGCACGATCAGCACATTGCTGAGGAGTTGGAACGCAACCATTTGTTCTTGCACTGGAGTGAATGGCACCACCGCGAGTGGATCAATGGCCTTGGCACGGCTCTTGCCATGTCTTGCGAGGAACTTGATCTACCGAGTTGGGCCTCGGCTCAGTGTCGGGGATTGTCGCTGAGTGTGTGGGATGCTGAGGAGAATTACAAAGCTTTCATTACCGCTGACCGAGCCGTGCAACACTGGTTTTTGGTCGCGTTCCACGCGATTCCAGTGCTAAAAGAACTCGGACGTACAATTGATCCTGTCGCGGTTCGCACTCTCGCCGAGACTCTGTGGAGGCACTCCCATTTCGCTGGACAGTACCTATCTATCCGCACCGAAGCCTCGATCGTAGAAGAACGTGCGGCCCGCTATGCCGCTGAGTTTGGCGATCCGAGTGGCGCATGGTTGCTGGATCAAGCACGCGATTCGGGAGTCGGACCTTGTGCCTTATGGGCTCTGATTGACCAGCGAAAGCTTAAGAGCACTCGCGAAGGTGAGATAGATACACACTACGACGAGATGATCATTCCTGAAATCATCCACATCGCCTCGGATCGTTTTGGTGATGGAGGGCAATTCAACCTTGAAGCACTGCGTTTTTGGGGCCAGCTATGGCTCTTGTTAGACGCGATTGATGAGGCTGAGCAGACTGCAATAGCGATCAGCGCGTTTCCGCTGAGACAGCGTGACCGTGCTGATAAAATCTTGGTATTAAAACTACTCGCCTTGGTAGATAGCAAACGAAAGCTGTCCCCAGAGTTAGAGGATTATGTCGCGGAGATATATAGCCAGCTATGGTCCAGCTACACACCTGACCAGGAACGTGAGGACCGCCAGCAGATTGATGAGTTGCGTAAACAGTCAAAAGCGGAGTCCAGTTAGGGAATTAGTTTAGATTACAACTTCCCAATGGGTTGCGGCTCAAAATCATGCCGCAATGACAAACGCAATTCTGGGGCTCTTTTCTTGAAGAAATATCCTGTAGAAAGTTATAACCACAAATTCACTGATATGATCTAATAGTTCTCAGAAGACTTCTCAGATGCGGATCAATTATTGATGCTCTGCTCAAGTGTTTCCAGCCAGCGATAGCCGTAGGTCGGGATGTTGGATGACGGCGGGGTTGTGCTACTGGAAAACATGTCGAATCGTTCGACTCGCAGGCGATAGCTGTAGTTGTGCCGGGGCTGGAAGTTCACGATTTCACTGAGGAAGGCTTCGCCGTTGACGACGTTGCAGTACACGGCGCCGCATGGGGTTCTGTGGGGTCCTACGGTTATTTCTTCTTCTGTGCCCGTTAATTCAGTTTTTGAGACTATTTCAGTCAAGACGTATCGCCCGTCGCTGTACTGGTTTGCATTGAGGGTATAGTGATACCCGGCTTCGTAATCGAAGTGGGTGATGATGTCGTTGTAGGGCGCACCGTTAATCAGCAGGCAAAAGTCGTCGATTTGCGTGCATTTTACCCGCGTTGGTCCCACAGATATGGTTGTCGGAGTGGATGGCGCGCGGGTTTTTTCTATTTGTTCCAGCAGGCGATAACTGTATTGGCTGGCATCCTGCGGCGGTTCCTTTCCATCATAGGGGTCGTATTTGCCGATCCGCAGACGATAGTTGTAGCCCGCTTCAAAGTTGAAGCCCTCTATGCCGTCGTAGAACAATGAGCCGTCAACGATCATGCAGGTCTGTTCGCCCACGCCGTAGCATCTGGCCAGGGCAGGACCGATGGTTATTTCCCTGATTTCAATGTATTCGGAATTGTTCGGGTCTAACGGGCCTATACAGGCAGTAAGGAACAGAGCGAAGGGGAAAAACCATCTGGTGTGCATTGGGTCGCTCCTTTTTGTAGGGCGCGGTAACGATTTACGGTATTAGACATCGTGAAGGGCGGTCGGGTTCCCTAATATGAACATTGATTGACTTTCTAAGGTCAGTCCCTTAAATTTTCTTCTCAGAAGAAATACAGTCTCACGCTTGCCGAAATGATGAAAGAAAAGCAAATTTTGCAGCAGAAACGAAGGAGGTTCACTATGGCTGAAACAATGCTCAAAGAAGATGGTCACCTGCTTTTGCCCAAAGAAGTACTGGAGTATCTACACCTCCATCCAGGAGACCGATTGAATATTGTTATTCAAAACAATGGAGATGTGGTTATAAAATCGAATCTGCGAGATGTCCGAGATTTGAAAGGTATTTTGCCCCCCCCCTCTAAGCCGGTCTCTATTGAGGATATGAAACGGGCTATTCGTTTGCGAGGTAGTAAAAATCAATGATGGGCTTGGATACCAATGTACTCGTTCGTTATCTTACGCAAGATGATCCTGAACAATCGAGAATCGCAGCACGCGAAATTGAGACAGATAACGTCTCCTTTTTCATCACATCCATGGGCATGTGCGAACTGGTTTGGGTTCTGGAAACGGCATATAATTATGACAGGTCAACGATTTCAGACACACTTAGAAAAATACTTCAAACACGTCAATTCGCTTTTGACAATAAAGCACTGATGGAGAAAGCACTGGCCGATTATAAAAAAAATAAAGGAGATTTTTCGGATTATCTACTTGGTCATAAAAGCAAACAAGCTGGATGTAATAAAACACTCACATTTGATCGTGCTCTCAAAAATCATGCGCTATTTCAAATTCTTTGAAATCGGAAGTTTGTTGTGTCACTCGTCACTGTAACCCTTGATACCGATTTTTCCACCAGTTTTTCCTCTCACCTCAATGCAGTTCCCCGCCGATTTTTTGATCGTCCTTTCTGCGTTTGATCTGTTTTCTCAACCATCTGCCGTCCGTTGATGCACCCGTTGTGTACGGTTTTATCCGAAAAGCCCGTAAAACCCAACAGCTTTAGCGTTGGGAGTAGTCACCCATTAAGTCTTGACAGTAATGTGAGAATTGATTATCATTTCTTCATGCAAAGAGCGAATCAACAGCAGAGAGCGAAACAGCAGCTAACCGTCTTGCGAGCCCTTAGCGAAGCGGACGGCCCCCTATCCGCCAGGGAACTGTGGAGCCGCCTGAGCGGAAGCGGAGAGAGTATCGGTCTCGCCACGGTATACCGCGCGCTCCAAAGGGGTGTTGAGGAAGGCACGCTGGAGTCGGTCGAGGTGTTGGGCCGCGGCGTTCGGTACGAGCCCAAGGACCGCGAGCATCACCATCACTTTCTTTGTTCGACCTGCGACCACGCGTTCGACCTCTTCGGTTGTGTCGAGGGCCTCGATTCCCTGGTTCCAGACGGGTTTCAGATGACGGGACATGAGGTGGTGTTGCTCGGAACCTGTGATGCGTGTGGCAATGCGGCATGACGGTCGCCCAGGAGCGGTGGAATCAATTGGGGATCGTCGCGTCGCCCTGCACGGTCCACTGTCTGATCGCTCCCCTCCTGTTCCTGTTTTTGCCTCGATTGCCATGCCGGGAAGGGCGCTGATGCATCTAGCAGAAGGCTGCGCGCCCGTCGAAACCGTGATCGGCCTGCTTCGGCCCGATGTGCCACAGCTTCACAAGCTACACAAATCCATGGACGCCGTTGACGCCAAGGATCTGGTCCGGGTCTGCACGGCGTGGGGATTCGACGTCCAAATTCCAATACTCGTACCTCTGCTCCAGGAGAACTAGATGAACACACCGCGAAAAGTACCTGTTTCCATCCTCACCGGCTTCCTCGGCTCTGGCAAGACGACTCTGCTCAACCGGATCTTGAGTGAGGAGCACGGCAAGCGCATTGCCGTGATCGAGAACGAATACGGGGAGGTCGGCATCGATCATGAGCTCGTCATAAATGCTGACGAGGAGATCTTCGAAATGTCGAACGGCTGCATCTGCTGCACGGTGCGCGGAGACCTGATTCGCGTGCTCGGCAACCTCATGAAGCGCCGAGACAAGTTTGACTACGTGTTGGTTGAGACCACGGGGCTCGCCGATCCCGGTCCGGTCGCTCAAACCTTTTTCATGGACGACGAGATTCGCGCGGAGTTCGCGCTTGACGGGATCGTCACGCTCGTCGATGCAGCCCACATCGAGCAGCAGCTCGGACGAAGCGATGAGAGCACGGAACAGATCGCGTTCGCTGACGTCCTTGTTCTTAACAAGACGGACCTCGTCAATAGCGAGGTGCTCGACAGGCTCGAGGCTCGGATCCAGGACATGAACCGAATGGCGCAAGTCGTGCGTAGCGAGCGAGCGAACGTCTCCCTGGACACGGTACTCAACCTCGGTGCCTTCGATCTGGACCAGGTGCTCGAGCGTCGTCCCGCCTTCCTCGAGCCGGAGTATCCGTTCGAATGGACTGGCGTCTATTCGCTCGATATCGGCCGCTACGAACTCAGCCTCGCCGATGGACCTGATCCGACGATGTCGCTCGTCGTCGTGCCCGACCAGGGCACGGATGACGCTGCCCTTCGTGAGGGCGCGGAGTGGAGTGTGCGGCGGTACGCCGAACCTGCGGAGCTCATTCGCCCGGGGGAAGATATTCCTGTCGGAAAGCATGTGAATCTCCAACTCGATTCCGCAGGGCGCAAGTCGTTCTTCTTGGAGGTCGATACGCAGGTGCGGGTTGGCCTATACGCCCAGCACACCGCGGAGGAGTTTGATCTCCAACTGACGAACGCGGAAGGAGCGACAATCAAGCAAGAGGTCGAGCGTACCTGGGTCGCACAGCACGAGCACGACGACGAGGTCGGCTCGATCGCGATTGAGATGGACGGCGACGTAGATTCCGAAAGGCTCGACATCTGGCTTGGCGAACTGCTTCGTGAGCGCGGGGTGGACATCTTCCGAATGAAGGGCTTCATCAGCCTCGCGGGTGAGTCGTCTCGCTTCGTCTTCCAGGGGGTTCACATGCTCTTTGACGGCCAGCCGGAGCGTCCATGGGGAGACGCGCCCCGGCGCAATCAGCTCGTCTTCATCGGCCGCAACCTCGATGAGCAGAGCATGCGGCAGGGATTCGAGGCATGTCTGATTTGAATGTCGTCAGCTCAAAGGGTGTTCTTCGCCGGGGCTGGTCTGCGGCGGTCGGCGACTACGCCATCGCCGGGGGCTGGACCCTCCGCGGTGAGGCGCTGGTGGTCAGTGACGCCGCGGGTGGCATCTACGCGTTCGACGGCAAGTCCGGCGCAAGTGCCTGGGCCCGGCAGGGAGCTCATGATGGCGGTGTGCTCGCGATGGCGATCCACCCGAGCGGAACCGCGTTCGCTACGGCTGGCCAGGACGGACGAGTCCTTATCTGGGGTGTCGCCGAAGGTCAGGTAAAACAGGCTATCGATGTCGGCAGCGATTGGGTGGAGAACGTGGCGTGGTCGCCGGACGGCCAATGGCTGGCGGCCTCCTGCTCCCGGCAGGTTTGCGCGTATGGTGTGGACGGCGGAGAAGTCTGGCGATCTGATGATCATCCCAGCACCGTCAGCGCGATTGCCTGGTCCAGCGCAGGGGAGCTGGCGACGGCCTGTTACGGTCGGGTGACGTTCTTCGACGCATCTACTGGAGAACTTCGCCAGAAGCTGGAGTGGAGGGGCTCCCTGGTGTCGATGGTACTGAGCCCGGACGGGGATATCGTGGCCTGCGGCAGCCAGGACAACTCGGTGCATTTCTGGCGTCGCTCCACGGAGCAGGACTCGATGATGTCAGGATATCCTGCCAAGCCGTCGGCCTTGGCCTTCGATGACACTGGCACCCTTTTGGCCACCGGCGGAGGCGAGGCGGTGACGGTCTGGAGCTTCTGGGGAAGTGGTCCCGAAGGCACGCGGCCCGGCGCTCTAGAACTTCATGTTCAAACTGTTACAACGCTCGCCTTCGCTCGCCGCGGGATGCGCTTGGCCTCGGGAGCTCGGGATGGCGGCGTAGTTGTGTGGTCACTTAGGCGCGATGGACAAGGCAATCCGATAGGAGTTGCGCTTATGGCAGATGTTGTCAGCGCCTTGTACTGGCGACCAGATGGACGCGGGCTTGCTGCGCTCGACGCTCAGGGCGGCGCAACGGTTTGGCGAGTGGGCAACAGGTGAAGCACGACCGCAAACTGAATCGCCACCGGTTTGAACGATTCGCTGTTGTATGTCATCACCCTTTAAGAGAGGAAACTAAAGTGCCCCTGTCAGAGAGACTTCCCGTTACTGTCCTGTCCGGCTTTCTCGGCGCAGGTAAGACCACTCTACTCAACAACGTGCTCAACAACCGCGAGGGCATGCGCGTCGCGGTCATCGTCAACGATATGAGCGAGGTCAACATCGACGCGACGCTCGTTGAGCGCGGCGGTGCGGAACTCTCGCGGACCGAGGAGAAGCTGATCGAGATGTCGAACGGCTGCATCTGCTGCACGCTGCGAGACGACCTGCTCGCCGAGGTCTCACGGCTCGCGCAGGAGGGACGCTTCGACTACCTGCTCATCGAGTCCACGGGGATCTCGGAGCCCATTCCCGTCGCGCAGACCTTCACCTTCGAGGACGAGAACGGTGTGAGCCTGGGTCAGGTTTCGCGCCTCGATACAATGGTCACAGTCGTGGACGCGGCGCGCTTCCTGCGGGACTACAACGCCTCCGAGGCGCTCCAAGACCGCGGTGAGTCGCTGGGCGAAGAAGATCACCGGACGGTGACCGACCTGCTCATCGACCAGATCGAGTTCGCCGACGTCATCGTGCTGAACAAGCTCGATCTCGTGAGCGACGATCAGGCTCTCGAGGTCGAGGCCATCGTGAAAGCGTTCAACCCCGGCGCGAAGGTCCTCATGGCGACGCACGGACAGGTCCCGCTCGAATGCGTGCTCGACACGGGCCTGTTCGACTACGAGAAGGCGGCGCACTCCGCCGGCTGGATTCGAGAGCTTCAGGGTGAGCACACGCCGGAGACCGAGGAGTACGGGATTTCGAGCTTCACCTATCGGACGTCGCAGCCCTTCGACGCCGAGAAGCTGTGGGCGCTTCTGCACGACGACGAGAACTGGCGCGGCGTGCTCCGCTCGAAGGGCTTCTTCTGGGTCGCCGCTGACCATCGGATCCTCTACGAGTGGTCTCAAGCCGGCGGCGTCATCAATGTGAACCCCGTCGGGATGTGGTGGGCGGCCGTGCCTCGCGAACACTGGGGGCACCCCGAGGGTCAGCGCCCTGACCAGCATCCGGACTGGCATCCTCGCTTCGGCGATCGCGCGCAGCAACTCGTCTTCATCGGCCAGCAGATGCACGAGGCGTCGATGCGCGCTCGCCTCGACGCGTGCCTGCTCGACGAGCGCCTCGCCTCCGCTAACAGCAAGACCTGGGCAGGGTTCCGGAACCCGTTTCCGGAGCTTATCATGACCGAGGAGCCCGCATGACCGAAACTGCCTCATCCGCTCGATTTTGACGGCACATTTTGAAGTCACACATCGCATTTTTTGAGTACTATCTCATGTTTGCACTTAAACACGTTGGGCATGTTTATGGCGGTCGTCTTGTATTGGACTTGCCAGAATATATTGAGGCTCAGCCCGATGAAAAATGGCTGTTGCACGGGCCATCGGGAAGCGGGAAGACGACGCTTTTGCATATTATAGCTGGTTTGTTAAAGCCCTCACAGGGCAGTGTGCATATTGCCAAACAGGATATTTATGCACTGACAGAAACCGCTCGTGATCAATTTCGCGGGCAACGCATTGGCATTGTTTTTCAACAATTTCACCTGTTCCCGGTTTTTACGGTGCTGGAAAATTTGCTTATGGCGCATTATATGGCCGGTGTACAGCAGGACAAAGCGCGTGTTCAACAGGTGCTTGCGGCTCTCGGTCTCGCAGGTCGCGAACATGCTTATCCATCGGAACTGAGTTTTGGTCAACAACAGCGCGTGGCAATCGCTCGGGCTGTTGTTAACCGCCCCCAATTGCTGTTGGCCGATGAACCGACATCTGGATTGGATGACGCGCGCAGCAAACAGGTGTTGGATTTGCTCACGTCATCGGCGCAAGAGGTTCAGGCTACTCTGGTGGTGGCCTCACATGATCATCGTATTACCGATAATTTTGACCATTGTATTGCGCTCGATGAACAGGTGGGATTGCCCGCATGAATCTCTTCAAAATTAGTCTGGCCTATATTTATCGGCGCAAGTTGAATACATTGCTCAATATGATATTGTTGGGGCTTGGAACGGGTATTGTCGTTGTTTTGTTGCTTTTTGGCGAACAATTTGAAGAGAATTTGCACCGCAATGTTCAAAATATTGATGTCGTTGTGGGTGCTAAGGGCAGTCCCCTGCAATTGATTTTATCCAGTATATTTCACGTTGACGTGCCAACGGGAAATATTCCGCTTTTAGAGGCGCGTGAACTGGCAAAAAACAGAGCAGTTGCACAGGTGATACCTCTGGCGTTGGGGGATAATTATCGGGGATATCGCATTGTGGGAACGACATCCGCATACGCCAAACACTACCGGGCGGAGTTGGTTGATGGTACTTTTTGGGATGGACCATACCAGGTGGTTGTAGGCGCGCAGGTTGCCAGAGAGACAGGTCTTGCACTGGGCGATGAGGTTATTAGTTCGCATGGTTTGACCGCAGAAACGGCTTCTGAACAACACGAATCGCAACCGTTTCGCGTGGTGGGTGTTTTGCAACCAACGGGTTCGATTATTGACCGTCTGTTACTGACTGCTGTGGAAACGGTCTGGCTGGTTCACGAACCGCATGAAGAAGAGGGCGATGGACTGGATCACCACCTGGAGAGCCAGGCCGATGAGAACCGCGCACGCGATGTTCTGGGTTTGCCGATGGACAGTGAAGCCGATGCCGAGCGCGAAGTTACGGGTTTGTTGATTCGCTATCGTTCACCTATTGCAGCCGTGTCATTTCCGAGGTATGTTAATAAAGAGACCAAATTTCAGGCTGCGTCCCCCGCATTTGAGACAACGCGCCTTTTTGCATTGCTCGGTGTTGGGTTGGAGGTGGTGCGGGTTTTTGGTGGGGTTCTGGTGTTTGCAGCGGCGTTGAGCATTTTTGTGGCACTTTATAATGCGATGAAAGATCGGCGATACGATCTGGCTATGATGCGTGCTTTGGGGGCAAGTCGCGGTAAACTTTTTGTTCAGGTGCTTTTGGAGGGGATTTTGCTTACATTTATGGGCACGGGATTGGGCTTTGTGCTTGGGCATGCCAGCACGGAAGTGATTGGCGCATGGGTGCGCGAGGCACAGCATATAAATTTGACGGGATGGATTATTTTATCCGATGAATTCTGGCTCATTGGTCTGGCGCTTGTGTTGGGTAGTGTATCGGCTCTTATACCCGCGCTTCAGGTCTATCGGACAGATGTTGCACAAACACTGGTGGAGGTATCGTGATGTATATACAACGCACGGTAATGTTTATTTTGTTATTTGCTGTGGTTTTGAGAATAGATACTGGCAGTGAGACACCGCCCTCGTCAACAGACCATCGCCCAGAGCTTCAGGCGTCTCCACTGCCCCAGATGATGAAGGGGTCGCTTTGGGAAACCCTTGCGACGGTGAGTTATGATCCTTATGCGCCGACCTTTATACCCATTTTTTCCGATACGTTAAAAAAAATGAATGGCAAATACGTCGAGCTTGTCGGGTTTATGATTCCGCTATCGGCTCAAAAAAAACAGGCGCGTTTTGTTTTGACCCCGTATTCACTTGGGGGATGTTCATTTTGTGTAGGCGGGGGTGGGCCTGAGTCTCTGGTAGATATTCACCCGAGCAAACCGATTGATTTTACTTATTATCCCGTTACTATTACAGGTCGCCTGGAATTGTTGCAAAAAGATCCTTCCGAACTCTTTTTTCGCATCAGCAAAGCCGAGGTGGTGGATAAGCGCGATATGAAAAACAATCCTGGTGATACATATTAAGTGTGTAGTTATTATGAATAAAAAGGAGATAATAAATGGCGCGTTTGAGCTATCAAACCGCAGGTGACAAAATCGCCATTGTTCTTTCAACAATGTGTGCGATCCATTGTTTGACGTTGCCTGTTGCACTTATTGCGTTTCCGTTGTTGGCAACTACATTTGTTGGCGATGAACATTTTCATGCGCTTTTGATGTGGCTGATTCTGCCCACCAGCATTCTTGCTCTTGGATTGGGGTGTCGCCGTCATAAAGATCAATTTGTCATTGGTTTCGGTATCTTCGGGCTGTCCCTCCTCGTCGTAATGGTTATGGTTGGCCATGATCTTTTTGGGGAAATAGGGGAACGGGTGGGGACCGTTTTAGGGTCGGGATTTTTGATCTCAGGCCATATTCGGAATCATCATTTATGTCGCAAAGATGATTGTGAAAAATAGGATAAACATGTGAAAGGAGACGTAAAATATGGAGAAACAAAATCCAATGCGGCTCAAAGTGATAAGTGTTATAGTGTTTGCGTTCTTTGTTTCTTGCCAGGGAGAAAATAAAGAAGATGCACACCACTTGCAACAGGCGGCGGATATTCACAAGGCGATGATGGAAATTGAAAAGCAATTTGAGAATCAACTGGATAGTCTAAAGTCACTTTCACATCATGCTGTGGAAATACGCGATAGTCTTCAGGTTATCGAAAAAGACTTTGAATTGTGGGAAAAAAATGTGGTTGAAGTGCCGGGAGATGACTCGGCAGAGGCCCATGATCACGGCCATGATCACGGCCATGATCACGGCCATGATCACCATCACGAAAAAGAAGATCTACAGGTGACGCCCGAGCAAATGGTCGAGATCCAAAAAGAGCTAAAATCAAATCTCGAAAAGCTACTTTTGCGATTGCAATCGATTAGACAATTGCGAGCGCATTCCGCAGGGGACAAATAGACGCACTGATAGACAACTATTTTTGCTCGTGGTAGCCCCATATAGTATTAAAAATGAATCTCTACCTCAGACCCCCGCTCGTTAAAACGCTGATCGTCATATTGCTCGTCGGCGCGTTTGCCCTTGCCTTTGGGCATGCGGTTGACCATGGTGAACATGGTGAACATGACACCCATTGCTTCGTTTGCCATTGGGTTTATAGTTTTAGTGGTCTTATCAGTGCCATAGTCGTTTTTGGTGTATTATACGCCTGTTATTTTTTGGCTCTGCCGCATCCCACATTTTTATCCCACCAGTTTTCCCTTTCACCTCAGAGTCGATCCCCTCCAGTAGTCTTCTGAATACTGAATATCTCAATACTAAAGTTTGCATTATTTTTCTGTATTTTTGTGCCTTTTTGTGCGGGCATAAGAGGGGCTTCCTCTGCGTGTTCTCTACCCGTGCGTACTGTACAGGTTTTACCATTCAGGAGACTATATCATGTTTTTTAGTAGAAAATCTTTTCAACGCAACTTTGCTGCTATGGCAGTTCTGACTTTCTTTGTGATCGGTTGTGGTAGTGACGATCCCACGTCTCATCAGGAAGAGCATTTCGAACCCGAGGGTCTGGTTATCATAGATTCGGGCAATCGTTTTTTCCGCTATTATCAAGGGCAGATTGATGCCAGCGGTGGTCGGAAAGATCATCTCGACGCCCCCCTCAATGAGGAAACGCCACACTGGAGCATCCGTTTTCTGGATGACCATGGCGACGAGATTGACCCGCCAGATGATCCGGATTTCAGATTTACATGGGCGATTGCCGATCCCACGGTTTTGGAAGTTGTTCAGGATCCTGGCGATGTCGGCAAGTTTGATTTTCACCTGCGCGGTCTCAAGGTAGGCGAAACTACGATTGAACTCCAGGTCACGCATGGCGATCATGTGGATTTTCGCACGATTCCCATTCCCGTGCATGTCGGAGAGTAGTAACTGCTTTGCCCTCACCCGGTCTTTCAGACACAGGGTGAGGGCTTTTTATAGGAGGTATGTTTTGAGATTTACAGCCTTCATTCTCGTTTTTGTGGTCTGCTTTTCCGCGATCAACGCATCGAGTGAAATGCGTTTGCTCGAGGGATATGTTTTTGATCACAAGACCCAACGCACAATTGACAATGTCGATATCATACTCGATGATGACGCGGTGGGTACAACAACCGATGATCGGGGCCGTTTTATCTTGCGTCTGCCGGAGGGTGTTTATCGCCTGTCTTTTTTTCGTGTCGGGTATGGATTGGTGAGTCGGGAAATAAGGGTTTCGGATGAGAAATTGCCCATTTTGTACATCGAAATGGTTGCCCGGGAAATTGTTGCGGATACCATTGAGGTGGTCGCCCAAAGTGCAGAGACGCGCTTTGAAGAATTGTACGAAGCGACTGGCGTGCTTTCTGGAGATGAACTTCAGAAGAAGTACAGTCTCACGCTTGCAGAGACGATGAAAAACGAAATCGGCGTCGCCATCCGCAGCATGGGGCCTGCACCTGCTCGACCAGTTATACGTGGCCTCAGTGGCGACCGCGTGCAGATTAATATAGATGGTATGGAGACTCGAGATTTATCCGCTACTTCTGCTGATCACGCGGTTACGCTTGAGCCTTTTAATTCAGAACGCCTCGAAATTATTCGGGGACCGCGCATCCTGCTTCACACGGCATCGGCTATTGGTGGGGTTATCAATGTCGTCAAACAGAAGATACCGGAAGACCATCCGCAGCGCGTTTCTGGCAGTGTTGGTGCTTATGGCGAGACGGTCAATCGAGGGTATCTCTCTGCCGCTGGGATTACAGTGCCTGTGGGTCCGCTTGCGCTGTATGCCGAGACTACGTACCGCAATACCCGGGATGTGCAAACGCCCATTGGCAGGCTTGTCAATACACCTATTGATACGCGCACACATACGCTCGGTCTGTCATACCCGACTGACCGGGGGTATATCGGTGCCTCGTTTGATCAGTTCGATACCCAATACGGCATTCCCGGTGGATTTATTGGCGGGCATCCCAATGGCGTAGATCTGGATATTGATCGTCGGATATTTGATGGCAGGGCGGCCTTCCATTTTGATCACCAGGTGTTCAGTAGTGTAGAAATGGATTTTACCAGGACCTTCTATCACCACTTCGAGTACGAGTCCAGCGGCAGTATTGGGTCCGAGTTTTTGTTCCACGACTACCGCGGTGATCTCAAATTGCTTATGAACACGCAGGGTCAGACGCGAAATACCGTTCTGTCCCTCGGCTTTGGCCATCATAACCTCAAATTGGGGGGTTTTGTTTTTACGCCGCCCACGCGAGAGCAATGCGCTTCATTAGGTCTCTACCACGAATTTATTTATCGCGATATCGAATTTCAGGCTTCTGCGCGTTATACGTATGCCGATTTTGATCCGCGTCCGACGACAAGGAGTATTGCGGCTCTCGATGTAGGTCGCACCTTTCACGCCTGGTCTGCGGCAATTAGTCCGCTTGTGAACATTACCGATCAGCTAACTGGCGGTTTTAATTTCAGCCGATCCCAGCGGGAGCCTACTATTGAAGAGCTTTACAACGATGGACCGCATCTGGCTGCGTACACTTTTGAGGTGGGCAATGTCGATCTCGGGGCCGAGACGAGCCTGGGCTTCGAAGTTTTTTTTCACTATTTGCAACCGGGCGTCGATTTCGTTTTGAGCGGATATTGGAACGAGTTTGATACCTATATTGCCCCGCGCAATACCGGAGAGATCAATTTTGCCCAACTGCTGCCGATTTACGCTGCCGATGGTGTTGCCGCTCGGTTTTTGGGTCTGGAGATGTATCTGGGGTGGCGTTTGAATACGCGTTTGGATCTGGAATTGAACGGCAGTTATGTGCGTGGAGAGAACCGGGATGAGCAGTTGCCCTTGCCCGAGATGCCACCGCTCAAGTTTGTGGGCAGTACGACATATCAGCATCCCTATCTTACGGTTGGCGGGACTGCGGAATTTGTCGCAGGACAAGAGCGGGTGGATATATTCGAAGAGCCTACGGATGGCTATGCTGTTTTCGGTGTGTATGCCCAGCGCGATATTAACACCAATCATACCCGCCATAGTATTATTCTCTCTGTTGATAACCTTTTGGATACGGAATACCGCAATCATCTTTCGCGCATTCGATCCGTGATGCCCGAAACAGGGCGGAGTGTTAAAGTGCATTACAAGATGTTTTTCTTTTAATTTAGCGGTCAGATATGCTGACACTTCACTACGCCCCAGTTCAGTCTGCTGATCTGGGGCTTGCTCTTTTTGGGGTCAAGCTCTATCTTTGAACTTAAGAGGCGAAAAAGATCAACGCCACTTGTAGCAGAAAATGTTTGCTCGAGATGACCTATATAGTATTAAAAATGAATCTCTACCTCAGACACCCACTCGTTAAAAGGCTGATCGCCATATTGTTCATCGGCGCGTTTGTCTTTGCCTTTGGGCATGCGGTTGACCATGTTGAACATGACATCCATTGCCTCGTTTGCCATTGGGTTTATAGCTTTAGTGGTCTTATCAGTGCGATAGTCGTTTTTGGTGTATTATATGCCTGTTGTTTTGCTATTCTGCCGCATCTCACATTTTTATCCCACCAGTTTTTCCTTTCGCCTCAGGGCCGATCCCCTCCAGTAGTTTCCTGAATACTGAATATCTTAATACTGAAATTTGCATTATTTTTTATATTTTTACGTCTTTTTTGCGAGCGCGGGCAGAGTCTCTCCCTCTATGTGTTCTCTACCCGTGCGTCCTGTACAGGTTTTACCATTCAGGAGACTATCATGTTTTTTGTAAGAAACTCGTTTCAACGCATTTTTGCTGCTGTGGCAGTTCTGACTTTGTTTGTGATTGGTTGTGGTAGTGATGATCCTATGTCTCACCAGGAAGAGCATTTCGAACCCGAGGGTCTGGTTATCATAGATTCGGGCAATCGTTTTTTCCGCTATTATCAAGGGCAGATTGATGCCAGCGGTGGTCGGAAAGATCATCTCGACGCCCCCCTCAATGAGGAAACGCCACACTGGAGCATCCGTTTTCTGGATGACCATGGCGACGAGATTGACCCGCCAGATGATCCGGATTTCAGATTTACATGGGCGATTGCCGATCCCACGGTTTTGGAAGTTGTTCAGGATCCTGGCGATGTCGGCAAGTTTGATTTTCACCTGCGGGGTCTCAAGGTAGGCGAAACTACGATTGAACTCCAGGTCACGCATGGCGATCATGTGGATTTTCGCACCATTCCCATTCCGGTGCATGTCGGAGAGTAGTAACTGCTTTGCCCTCATCCGGTCTTTCAGACACAGGGTGGGGGCTTTTTCTCTGTTGGAGATTCGTTTTGAGATTCACGACTTCTTTTTTGGTTGTTGTGTTCTTTTTTTTTGCGATCGGCGCATCTCAAGAGACGCGATTGCTCGAGGGATATGTTTTTGATCGCAAAACCCAACGTGCAATCGGCGATGTTGATATCAAAGTCAATGATGGCGCAGAGGGCACGACAACCGATGATCGGGGCCGTTTTATCTTTCATCTGCCGGAGGGCGTTCATCGCCTGTCTTTTTTTCGTGTCGGGTATGGATTGGTGAGTCGGGAAATAAGGGTTTCGGATGAGAAATTGCCCGTTCTGTACATCGAAATGGTCGCCCGGGAAATTGTTACGGATACCATTGAGGTGGTAGAAAAAAATGCGGAGACGCGCTTTGAAGAATTGTACGAAGCGACTGGCGTGCTTTCTGGAGATGAACTTCAGAAGAGGTACAGCCTCACGCTTGCAGAGACGATGAAAAACGAAATCGGCGTCGCCATCCGCAGCATGGGACCTGCACCTGCTCGACCAGTTATACGCGGTCTCAGTGGCGATCGCGTGCAGATCAATATAGATGGTATGGAGACCCGCGATTTATCCGCTACTTCTGCTGATCACGCGGTTACGCTTGAGCCTTTTAATTCAGAACGCCTCGAAATTATTCGGGGACCGCGCATCCTGCTTCACACGGCATCGGCTATTGGTGGGGTTATCAATGTCGTGAAACAGAAGATTCCGGAAGACCATCCGCAGCGCGTTTCTGGCAGTGTTGGTGCTTATGGCGAGACGGTCAATCGAGGGTATCTCTCTGCCGCTGGGATTACAGTGCCCGTGGGTCCGCTTGCGCTGTATGCCGAGACTACGTACCGCAATACCCGGGATGTGCAAACGCCTATTGGCAGGCTCGCCAATACACCGATTGAAACGCGTACGCATACGCTCGGTCTGTCATATCCGACTGACCGGGGATATATCGGGGCTTCTTTTGATCAGTTTTTGACCCAATACGGCATTCCCGGCGGATTTATTGGCGGGCATCCCAATGGCGTGGATCTGGATATTGAGCGTCGGGTATTTGATGGCAAGGCGGCATACCATTTTGATCGTCAGGTGTTCAGTAGTGTAGAGGTGGATTTTACCAGGACTTACTATCACCACTTCGAGTACGAATCCAGCGGTAATATTGGGTCCGAGTTTTTGTTCCACGACTACCGCGGTGATCTCAAATTGCTTATGAACACACAGGGTCAGACGCGAAATACCGTTCTGTCCCTGGGCTTTGGCCACCACCATCTCAAATTGGGGGCGTTTGTTTTTACGCCGCCCACGCGAGAGCAAAACGCTTACCTTAGTTTTTATCACGAGTTTAGCTATCGACACATCGAATTTCAGGCTTCTGCGCGTTATACGTATGCCGACTTTGATCCGCGTCCAAGAACAAAGAGCATTGCAGATCTCGGTGTAGATCGCACCTTTCATGCCTGGTCCGCAGCAATTAGTCCGCTTGTGAACATTACTGATCGGCTGACTGGAGGTTTCAATTTCAGCCGGTCTCAGCGCGTGCCCACGATTGAAGAGCTTTACAACGATGGACCGCATCTGGCTGCGTACACTTTTGAGGTGGGTAATGTTGATCTGGAAGCAGAGACGAGTCTGGGCTTCGAGGTCTTTTTTCATTATTTGCAACCGGGTGTCGATTTTGTTTTGAGCGGATATTGGAACGAGTTTGATACCTATATTGCCCCGCGCAATACCGGAGAGATCAATTTTGCCCAACTGCTGCCGATTTACGCTGCCGATGGTGTTGCCGCGCGATTTTTGGGTCTGGAGATGCATCTGGGGTGGCGTTTGAATACGCGTTTGGATCTGGAATTGAACGGCAGTTATGTGCGTGGAGAGAACCGGGATGAGCAGTTGCCCTTGCCCGAGATGCCACCGCTCAAGTTTGTGGGCAGTGCGACATATCAGCATCCTTATCTTACGGTTGGTGGGACTGCGGAATTTGTCGCAGGACAGGAGCGCGTGGATATATTCGAAGATCCTACGGATGGCTATGCTGTTTTCAGTGTCTATGCCCAGCGCGACATTAACACCGACCATACCCGCCATAGTATTATTCTCTCTTTGGACAACCTTTTGGATACGGAATACCGCAATCATCTCTCGCGCATTCGATCCGTGATGCCCGAGACAGGGCGGAGTGTTAAAGCGCATTACAAGTTGTCGTTTTTTTAATTTTATTGGTCTGTTATCCTAACTCCAAGTCTCAGATCAGTAGCCTGATCTGGGACTTGCTCTTTTTAGGGTCAAGTCATATCTTTTCGCGTTGAAGATGAAAAGAGTTTTGCAGTAGAACACATAACTGGAGGCCTGAAGACGTGCATCATCCCACTGAATCGAAAGAAAAACTCGATATTCTCGAACACGGCGCGCCTGTTGATGGGAAACCGCAAACGAGTGATCGGCGGCTTTACATGCAGTTGCAGGTTTTTACTGATGTCAGGGATGTCGATGCTGTATCTGAGGTGCTCGATCAAAGCGGTCTCGATGCCGCGCTCTATCTCGATGTGCAAGATCCCTATGGCATTGGCATTGTTTTTTTGACGGAATCGCCGGATTTGTTTGTGACAGATATTCGCGCGCTGCTCAGTAGCGATCCATTCTCTGCCTGTACACGTCGCCCTGAACTGACCATGCTCGGGCGAACGTATGCCACGGGTTACGAGCCAGATCTCGAATACGCCCTTATTGACCGACCACGCGATAATGTGCTCAATTCCGAATGGCCCTGGGCGATCTGGTACCCGCTGCGTCGCAATGGGGCTTTTGCTCGTCTCGATCACAGGGAACAGCGCAAAATTTTGATGGAGCACGCTTCTATCGGACGCGCTTATGGACGCGAAGATTACGCGCACGATATTCGCTTGGCGAGTTACGGTTTGGATGCCGATGACAACGATTTTGTGATTGGCCTGATCGGTGCAGAACTCTATCCGCTTTCTCGCGTTGTGCAGGATATGAGAAAAACCCAGCAAACCGCGCTTTATGTCGAATCGCTAGGTCCTTTTTTTGTGGGAAAAAAGAGTGAATAGAGGTAGGGTGAAAAAATCTATAACTGTTAATTCGAGAAAGTGTTATGCACGCACATGTAGATCACAGTGAAAAAATCAGACTTAAGGAAGCGACAACCCTTATCACTGCAAGTGGGATCACGAACGGCATACTGGGTGTCGTAAAAATTGGTCTTGGCAATTTTACCGGATACCTTCCATTGATTGCTGCAGGGGTCCACTCGCTATCGGATATTGTATCCGATGTCGTCGCCTGGGTCGCTGTGCTGATGGGATCGCAGTCTGAGAAAAAGCGTGAGGATTTGAGATTCCATTACGGCCGCCGTCGGATCGAAACTCTCCTGTCGCTTTTTGCAGCTTTTCTCCTCGCGTTTGTGAGTATAGAACTGATCCTGAGTACTTTTGGCTATCACGGTCATGGGCATGGCCATGGGCATGGGATTTCCGTAAATATTGTGGAAAAAGCAGAAGTACCTGATGCAAAGGAGGCCCACGGTCACGAGCATCCCACAACGCCTGATACAATAGAGGCGCACAGTCATGAGCATCCCGTGGAAACACCTGCTACAAAAGAGGCTCATGGTCACGAGCATTCCGTAGGCCATGATGCAGATTTCTCAAGTCATTTGTTCCTCGTCAGTGTGGTCATCATTATTTCAATAATTGCCAAGGAAATACTTTTTCGCATTACTCGGCGAAAGGGCATAGGTCTGAACAGCCCCATGCTGATTGCGAAAGCATGGCATCATCGAGCCGATTCTGCCAGTGCGTTTGCCGTTCTTCTGAGCATTTTTGTCTCATCTTATTTTCCTACCTTCAGTTTGATCAATCAGATTACTACTATCGTGATTGCGAGCCTGATCCTGCACAGTGCCTGGGAGGTTGGGAGTTCCGCGGTTAAAGAGTTGATTGATTTCGCGCCTTCGTTAAAGGTGATTGCCCTGATTGAAGAGATGGCGGAGAAGGTAGAAGCCATTACATTTACCCACAATATCCGCATACGGACCATGGGGAGTGCTCTGTATGTTGAATTAACAGCGGAAGTCGAGCCGGATATCACGATATCAGAAGGGCATGATATCGTTAAACAGGTCCGTGAGAATATTATGGATCAAGTACCCAATGTGATTGATGTCACCACTGTGTTGACGCCCAAAGGCGAATACGTGCGGGAGTTTATGGATTCGGAGGCATAAGATCACAATTTTTCTAAAATCGCCTTACGCATCGCATACGCCATCAGGGGCGGGCACCATTTGCCCAGGAGGGCGAGCATGCGATTGGTAGCACCTGGTACGATCAGGTGCTTTTTCTTTTTTATTCCTCGAAAGATGTGGTGCGCCAATTTTTCGGGTGGCATGCGTTTTTCTTCGCGTGTGTTGTGCGGGCTGTGTCGCTGCGCATGGGCTGTGCGCGTTGGACCGGGAAAGACTGTCATGACGTGAATATTCTGCGGCGCGAGAGCGATGGATAAACTTCGTGCGTAGGAGGCCAATCCGCTTTTGGTTGCCGCATAAGTTGCAGCACCCGGATAGCTGGTGTAGTGGGAAAGGGAGGAGATGAAGACTATGGACGCGCCTTTTGCTATCAGGTCGGCTTTTAGCAATGACGCTGTGAGTCGCATCGGTGCGTAGAAGTTTACGGCGATTACGTGTTCGTGATTTTCTATGCTTATGTCGGAAAATCGCCCCACGGCGTTGATGCCCGCGTTGTGGATCAATACGTCAATTGGTTTTTTCTGGAGTAATTCGGGGAGTACTCGTGCGGTGCCTGCTTCAGAACGCAGGTCTGCAATGACAAATCGCGCATCCAATTCTCGTTGGACTTTCACTGCGCCCGCGGCATCTATATCCACGCCCGTTATGGTATATCCCGCCTGTGCAAAGCGATGGGCAAGTGCTTTGCCGATTCCATGCGCCGCGCCTGTAATGACCGCGTGTTTCACGTCGCTCGCACCATGGCGTTGATGATGCCTTCGCAATAGCGTCCCAAAAATCGCGCCCATGCATTTCCCCATCCAATTGTCGCGACAAAACGCCGTCTATCTATCGCCTGTGTGATTTTTCGGGCGATCTTTTCTGCGGACGGAAATCCCTTTGTCTTTTCGTTGTCCATGCCAATTTTTCGATGCAAGCCCGTCCGTGTCGCACCCGGGTGAATGATCTGTACATTTATGTCGCTCTCGATTTGCAAATTGCGTCCCAGGGTGTTGAGGGCTTCTTTGCTCGCTGCGTACACGGCGTAATCGGGACAGGGGAAGGCATGTGCGATTGAGCCGATGAGTACGAGTTTTCCATTGGTTTTTTTCAGGTATGGCATCAGGGCGTGTGTCAAGCGCAAGGGGGCCATCAGGTTGACTGCTGTGATTTCTCGAATGCTTTCCGCGCTTTGTTCTGCGATGGATCCAAAATATCCGGTGCCAGCATTTTGAATCGCCAGGTCTATGGCGTCAATTTTTTGCGCGTTCAGAAATTCGCATACCCGATTTGTACAATCGTTCTGCGATAGGTCTGTACGACAATATGTGGCTTTGGTGTACAACGGATCATTGAGTGTGTCCAGTGTGCGTCTGCCCACCAGTACTAACCGATATCCGCGTTTCCGATAGATTTTTGCAAGTGCCCGGCCAATTCCGTCTGTTGCGCCGGTGATCAAGACTGTTTTTTTGGATTGCATTTGCTCTTGACGCCTCTCTTTCTGTCATGTAATATGCTTCTAACTTAATATAGGAGTTCCACATGATCCAGCGTCTTGAAACCCTTTATTATCAGTGTTTGCGTCATATCGAACAGGATCTCGCGCCTTTTCACATGCTGGTTGGTGCCAATGGCAGCGGTAAGACGACCTTTCTCGACGCGATTGCGTTTCTCGGGGATTTTGTGCGCGATGGTCTCAATACTGCTATTTACAACCGGGCGAATGATTTGCGCGATCTGACCTGGCACGGTTTTGCAGATCGGTTTGAAATCGCTGTTGAATTGTCCGTGCCTGCGCCTGAATCCAATCTGTTTTCAGATCGTGATTTTTCGCGATGTCGATACGAAGTCGCCATTGGCGTGACCGAAGAAAATGGTGAAGTCGGGATTCTGTCCGAGCGGGTGCTTTTGCTCACAGATATTCAGCGAGATGATCGCGCTGTTCAAGAATCGCTTTTTGCCGTAGAGAGTCCCATACCGCAAACTCTGGCGACGCCCAGGCTGCGCGGCGTCAAGACCATTGTCAATAAAGTGCCCGGTGGCAATGATAAATTTTACGATGAATTCGGTGCGGGGTGGGATCCTTCTTTCAAGCTCGGTGCGAAGCGTTCGGCACTGGGCAATTTGCCCGAGGATGAAGCGCGTTTTCCCGTCGCTACATGGCTCAAACACACGCTTTCAAACAGTATTCGCAAATTCGATCTCAATGGAGAATGCATTCGCCGCCCCAGTCCGCCGGGGCAACCGCAAACTCTGTTGTCCAATGGCGCCAATCTGCCCTGGGTGGTTGCTGCACTGAAAGAGAATGAGCCGAGCAAGCATGCGGCCTGGCTGGAGCTTTTGTGCACTGTTTTGCCGGGTTTATCGGCTGTTTCCACAGTTGTGCGTCCCGAAGATCAACACTGCTATCTGGTGGTCAAGCACCACAATGATCTCGAAACACCGTCGTGGATGTTGTCCGATGGGACCCTGCGATTGCTGGCTCTAACATTGCTGGCTTATTCGCCCGATGGCGATGGGATATGTTTGCTCGAAGTCCCGGAAAACGGTCTCCATTCTGGCGCCGTAGAAGCGGTTTTCAAAGCATTCAGTGCTGTAGCACAGCACGAGGATAGAGCGCGTGCCCAAATTTTGTCCACTACGCATTCGCCCGTTGTTTTCGACCTGGCTAATCCCGAGCAATTGCTCTGTTTTGTGACTACGGAAACAGGTGCTACGGAAATTGTATCGGGTGTTGACAGAGGGCCGAGTTGATGGCTGTTGACATATATGCAGCTCCCCGTTATATTGATTTTACCAATAGTATCTGACGCAACTGGCGAATATCCGGAAATAACCGGAGGGGAGCGTTAGAGCTAAAATTCAAGGGGTCGATCGCCTGGGCTCAATCCGTTAGAGGATTGGGCTTTTTTTAGTTTTTCCAAAAGGATTGTCTTATGTCTCAAGATGGACTGTCTCTGCGCTATGGTTGCAACCCGCATCAATCTGATGCGCGTGCGTATTCTCCCAGCGGCAAACTGCCCTTCACGGTGCTCAATGGCGCGCCGGGTTATATCAACCTGCTCGATGCGCTCAATTCATGGCAACTCGTGCGTGCGCTCAAAGAGGTGCTCAATCTGCCGGCGGCGGCATCTTTTAAACACTTAAGCCCTGCTGGTGCAGCTGTTGCTGTTCCCATTTCCGACGCGCTGCAAAGGGCGTATTTTGTCGATGATCTCAATCTTTCGCCTCTGGCTACGGCTTATGCCCGCGCTCGGGGTGCGGATAGGCTTTCTTCTTTTGGCGATTGGGTAGCTTTGAGCGATGAGGTGGATCAATCGACTGCGCGTTTGCTCAGCCGCGAAGTGTCCGATGGCATTATTGCTCCGGGGTATCAACCGGAGGCGTTCGATATTCTAAAAAGGAAAAAAGGTGGTAGTTATCCCATTCTCCAGATGGATGAATCATACGCACCTGCTGGTCCGGAGACTCGCGATGTTTTCGGCGTTGTTCTGGAACAGACGCGCAATACCAAAGCCATTAATACAGATATTTTAATGAATATTGTAACAGAGAATAAAGAGGTTTCTGCCGAGGCACAGCGCGATATGCTCCTGGCGACTATTGTTCTGAAGTACACGCAATCCAATTCGATGTGTTTTGCCTTTGATGGACAGGTTATCGGCAATGGTGCTGGGCAGCAAAATCGTCTGGCGTGTACGGAGATTGCCGCGGGTAAAGCCGAAGCGTGGTATTTGCGCCAGCATCCAGATATTCTCAATTTCAAATTTAGAAGAGGTCTGAAGCGCCCTGAAAAGATCAATGCTATTGAAGCTTATTTGCGCGGCAATATGACCGATGAGGAACGTCGGGTTTGGGAAGGTTGTTTCGAGACAGTGCCTCTGATTTTAAGCGAGGACGCGAGGCGAGATTGGATTGGACAGATGGACGATATTGTGCTCAGTTCCGATGCGTTTATTCCCTTTCGAGATAATATTGATCGCGCCGCTCGTACGGGCGTCAAATACGTGGTTGAAACCGGAGGTTCAGTGCGCGACGACGATGTTATCGCAGCCTGTGATGAATACGGTATGCTTCTGGTTATGACCGGGGTGCGTTTGTTCCACCATTGAGATCGTTGATTGCCAAACCTTAACGTTACGTCAAAGTTTTTCGTTGACATTGATGTTGTGTTGGGGTATATTTTTACGCCCAACTTTAACGTTACGTCAAAGTTTGTCTATTTACCCATAAAAACGAGGTGATTTGTTGTGTCAAAATGCGATGATGGTTTGATGCATATTGGGAAATTGGCAAAAGAAGCCGGTACGACTACCCGCACAGTGCGCTATTACGAAGAGATGGGTCTGATATATCCCGAATGTCGAAGTAGCGGTGGTTTTCGATGTTATTCCCACGAGCAACTGACGCGGTTGCGCATGATTTTGAGTCTCAAAGAGATGGAATTTGATCTCGAACATATCAAGATCATTATTGACAAACGAGAGCAAAACAAAACTGCAGGTGAACTTGCGCATGATATTCTCGAAGATCTCAATGAACGTCTTAAAGAAGTTGAAGAACAGATTGAACACTACAAGCATATACGCAAAACGCTGACCCAAACCATAGCCAGTATCTGCGCGTGTTTGCCCTGTGATCTCAGAGTTGAAGAGCGTCTCTGTCCAGCGTGTCAAACGCTCAACCAACCGACGTGTCAGTCCGTACCATTTTTTCACTCTACATCAACTGCCGAGACACTGGAATTAAAGCTATGAAAAAAGAATTAAAAAAATCAGTTGAGCCCTTAACTGGAAGCGATTCTCCTTCGCAGGCTCAGGGCCAGCTTACAGATCTTTATTTGCGTGATATTCGCAAATACACCCCTCTTTCCCGAGAGGACGAAGTCAAGGCTATAAATGCCGCGCACAAGGGCGATCAAAAGGCGCTGGATCACCTCATTAAAGCCAATTTGCGCTTTGTTGTGCGCGTGGCTGGCGAATACACGGGGCGTGGGTTGCCCCTTTCCGATCTCATCGCCGAGGGCAATATGGGCCTTATACGCGCTACTCAAACCTATGATCCAGAGCGCGGGTACAAATTTATCACTTATGCGGTGTGGTGGATTCGCCAGGCTATTCTCTCTGCTATTAATCGCCAGACGCATCCGGTCGCGTTTCCGGTCAATCAGATAGATGATCGCGATGTGCTCAATAAAGTGTCTGCCGCACTTTCACAAGAATACGGTCGCGTTCCCACGATTGACGAGTTGGCTTCAGAGACTGATTTTTCAACTCGGAGGGTTCATAAGGCGCTGCAAACGAGCCGCGCATCTGTTTCGCTCGACGGACCAGTATATGAAGATGGGGACCGTCGGTTTGCCGATGTTGTTCCCGATGATGCACCCCAACCAGATGAGGATGTGCATGCCAGCCGATTGCGCGATCTTTTGCACAAGGGTCTGGCCGATTTGCCCGAGCGCGAAGCTGAGATTATCAATCGTTATTTTGGCCTGGATGTCGATAACGCGGAATCGCTGGAGCAGGTGGGCAAGCGTTTTCACATTAGCCGCGAGCGCGTACGCCAGCTCAAAGACCGCGCGCTCGGGCGATTGCGCGAGCATATGGACATAGAAGAAGTTGTACTATAGAGGAGTCATGAATGATTATCGATACGCATATCCATATTTACGATCCCACTCGTCCAGAGGGGGTGCCCTTTCCCGAACCCGATGACGAGATTTATCGCCGCGTTATGCCCGAAGACTACAGAGCACTGGTCGCGTCTGAAGGTGTTACGGGGGCTATTATTGTCGAGGCGAGTACATGGGTTGAAGACAACCAATGGGTGCTCGATGTGATCGAGGATGATCCGTTTATCGTGGGGCTGGTTGGCAATCTCGATCCGCGCGCTGAGGATTTTGGCGATCATCTCAACCGCCTATCTCCCAATCCACTCTTTTTGGGTATTCGCCCGCGTACCCATCCCTGGGAGCGAGAAGATTTGGGCGAGATGGCGGGTGCTTTTGAAAAGCTCGTCGAACACGATCTCGAACTCGATTCGGGGATCAATGAGGCGGTTATCGAAATCGCGCGTCGATTGCCCGATCTTCGCATTGTGATCAATCACTGCGGCAATATTCCGGCAGATGGCAATCCCATCGCGCCCGAGCATTTGGAGCTTATGCAAAAAGCCGCGGAACAGCCCAATATTTTTTGCAAGGTGTCGGGTCTAATGGATTTGCGCTGTCAGGTTATTCCAGCGCCCACAGATCCCGATTTTTATGTCTATTTGCTCGACGCGCTCTGGCAGCTTTTTGGTGAAGATCGCGTGATTTACGGCAGTGATTGGCCGGTTCTCGAACGCAGCAAGCGCACGCCTGCCGAGGCGCAACGCCTTGTGTATGATTATTTTTCTCAAAAGGGTGATGCGGTGCTGGAGAAGTATTTTTGGAAGAATGCAAAGGTCGCGTATAAATGGCCCGATAGGTGAGGTGGTACGAACTATGCAAGTTATACCTTCTGGCGGCGCACTGGGCGCTGAAATTCGGGGGCTTGATCTTTCGCAGGCACTCGAATATGATACCGTCCGGGCCATTCGTCAGGCATTGCTCGATTACTGTGTGGTGTATTTTCGCGATCAGGATTTAAGCGAGGAAGATCAGATTCGTTTTACCAATTATTTTGGCCGTGCAGTCGAACACGTTCGCAAACAGCTCGACCGCGAACACAAAGAGATTTTTATTGTTTCCAATATCGAGGAGAACGGCCAGCCTATCGGTGCTCTGGGCGATGGGGAGGTTAGCTTTCACTCCGATTTGTCATATCTCAAGAGGCCTGGTACTATTTCTGTTCTCTATGCGCTTGAGATTCCCAGTACTGGGGGCAATACCCAGTGGTGCAATTGTTATGCCGCGTATGAAGCGTTAGATGAAGATATGAAAAAACGGCTCACGGGATTGCGAGCCGTGCATCGCCATTATGTTGAGGAACAAAATCCACCCGAGCGCGTTGACCATCCGGTCGTGCGCACCCATCCAGAAACCGGGCGCAAGTCGCTTTATGCCGGTCCCCATCTGACCAAATATATTCTCGATATGCCCGCCGATGAGAGCGACGCGCTTCTCAAGATGCTTTTTGAGCACGCGGCCCGTCCCGAATTTTTATGGACCCACGTCTGGCAGGTTGGCGATCTTGTGATGTGGGATAACCGCCCTACGATGCATCGCCGCGAACCCTTTCCCCCATCGGAACGCCGCATGATGAAACGCACGCAGGTTTTTAATGCGGATGATATTCCGTTTGAATAAGGGGTTGCGTCATACCCGATGCAGATGGGTTCCCTTGCTCTCCCGCATGTCCGTTATCCACCGCGTACACCATTCGTCAAAGCTGTTTTGTACAGATGCGGGATTTTCTTTGCTCTGGACGATAAATTCGGGCCAGAATGGACGTCCCGTGGGTGTACCGGTTTTTTGAAATCGCAGGTCCATGCTCCAGCGCACCAGATTGGAGTGGTTTGGTTGTCCTCTGTGCGGGGTGTACGCACTCATCATGAGTACGTCGCCGCGTTTCATGATGCAGTTTACAGGTTCGATTTCTGGCATGTACATGGGTTTGATCATGGTGCCGCCTTCGCGCTGGTGTTCGAGCAGTCCCATGGGTACCACGCCGGGCAGTACCTGCAAGCACCCGCGTTCTGGGGTGACATCTACGAGTGGTATCCAGCAGGTTATGATTTCCGAGATGTCTGCTTCTTCTTTTGTTACGCCCTGGTCCTGATGCCAGGGTACCTGTCCGGGTTGTGTTTCTCGCGCGGGTAAGTAGGGGCGGAAATGCTGAATGGGGCTCAGGGTTATTTCTGGTCCTATGAGGCTTTCGACTGCGGATAATAATTGTTGATTGAAGAAGATGTCGAACATCGGTTTGACGCGCGCGCGCATGATGTCGAATCCACCCGCAAAACTGCGCAGCGCGTCATATCCCTCGTCGTCTAATTCCTGGGCTATTGCAGCCAGGCGATGGCTAAATGATTTGTCTGCATGTACGGATGAGATCGCCCCTTCTTCCAATAGCTCTTGCGCCTTTTGATTGATCAATACGTCATACGCGTGTTCAATCGGTTCAAAGGCCGCGTCATCCAATACATTTTCCGCAATCAAGACTCCCCGATCGCGATATTGATTGATCTGATCTTGTGTCAATGGCATGGTGTGTTTTTTCCTAAAAAATGGTGTGCGTGACGGGCGTTGGTGTTGATTGAAATATAACTATCCATTGACCGTTTTGCCAAAAGAATCCATAAAGATGAGGAAGTCGGAAATGCCAATGGTTCCATCGCTGTCGAGGTCAAATTTTGGATCGAAGTTTTCCTGTCCGCTTTGGGTTCCAAACACTTTAACAAAAAGCAAAAAGTCTGGGATTCCGACCTGTCCATCGCCATCAAAGTCGGCAGGAACTTTCGCAAAAGAGATCACGATCTTGATAGGATCATCTGGTGGTACGTACTGAGAAAGTGCGCTTATAACCGCGGGTCTTAAAGTTTCGGGTACTGACGCCAATAATTCTTCTAAAAGAAGCGGGCGTATAATATGCAGTAAATCCTCCGTAGCTGTGTACGTATAATTGAGTGGGTCCTCATTTTCGCGCGTTATGGTGAGTGCATGGGTATCGGACATGACCATGTAATTGCCTGTGTATTGGCTCATATCGTGTACAGGCACCGAAATCGGAGCAAATAATACCGCAGAGACATTGGCCTCTATTGTGTAGTTCGCTTGAACACTGCCGTCTGAATCAAAAATCAGTGTGCCGTTGATCTCGCCTTCAACGGTAACAGGAGATACAATCTGCACGAGTGCGGCCGGGACATAAGCGTTCAGCTCGATCTTCTCGGCTATCCAGGAGCCGACGATGTCGCCACCTTGAGGCGTAGGGGTTTCTGGTAGCAATCCCGCGTCTGCTTGTCCCAATGTTATGACTGTCATCATAAGTAGAACGCAGTTTCTCAATACCTTAAACCGCCATTTTTTGACCACGACGCCAAAATTTAACCTATTCATATATGTTATGCCTTTCAGGTGTTGAAGTTTTCTGGTTTTTAACTTTTGTGCAACTCTTTTATCTCAATACGATTTCGACTCGCGCTACGCCTTTTACATTTGCACAGCGGTCGTCGTGTCCGGGTATGATCAGTCGTAGGGGTCCGCCATAGCTGGCAGGCAGGGGTTGTCCTTCCAGTCCGTAGATTAATAATCCTTGTTCCCGAACGAGGGCGAGATCGACGGTGGCGGAAAAACGGTCGGCGTCTGCGTAAAAGATTGCGTCGGCATTGACTGTTTCGTCCAATACTTCGCGTACCCAAACGCCCTGTCCCTGGCGGTCGGGGATGAGCGTACTTATATCTGCAATCTGGTTTGGTAGTGTGGCGAAATTTTCAAAGTCGAGGGTTCGAGAGGTATTCGGTGTTTCTATTGTCAATATGGGTGTGTTTTGCGTGCTTTTCAGCGCGGCTGCCATGCGGTCCTGGATCATGTCGAATAAGCGGGGGTCGCCGCCCAATGGGTTGGTGAGGAGGATGCGTGTTTGTGGATTTTCATTTTGGAGAGATGCGATGCGTTGTAACAGGTTTTCGCGCATTGCATCGGGCAGGGCGATCAGTGCGGGGAAGATGAGAATTTGATCGATTCCTTCAGCGGTACGCACGCTTTCTTCCAATTTATCAAAAGAAGTGGCTACTACCTGATCGGCGATTTTGACGTCGGTTGCCGTGTTGATAAATTGGCGAGAAACTTGTACTTTACTTTCAGCACAGATTAAGAGTAATGTGTTCACGATATTCGCGTCCTATTTAGACGACACTCGGCAAAAGTGATAATAACTGGTTTACCCATTATGTATCCGATCATTCCATTTGAAAACCTGCCTTTAGGATTCCAGATTTTCCTGATTCTCACGTCCGTTTTTATTTTGGTCGGCATTGGATGTATCTTGTGGCAGATGATCCGCGCAATACGCGATAAAAGAGAATGATGGGTGGTCGTTTTACCTGCTTTCAAACCGCCATTTCCGCGCGTATAGTGTCGTGGTGCTGATAATTGATGAGTTCAAAATCGACCATTTCAAAATGGTCGATTTCAGTTTGTCCGCGGTTTTTTATCCGCAATTTAGGCAGGGGATATGGCTTGCGAGATAGTTGTTCTTTTACTGCGTCGAGATGGTTTAAGTAGATGTGCGCGTCGCCCAGGACGTGGATAAATTCATGGGGTACGAGGCCCGTAATTTTTGCGACCATGTGCAATAATACGGAATAGGACGCGATGTTGAGTGGTACGCCTAAGAACATATCGCAGGATCGTTGATACATTTGTAAGGATAGTTTGCCTTCTGCGACGTAAAATTGGAAGAAGTTGTGACACGGGGGCAGGGCCACGTCTCGAGTGCCTGTTTCGGCTGCGTTCCAGGCATCGACCATGATGCGCCGGGATTCGGGGTTTTCTCGGATCAATTCAATCGCATTTTGAAGTTGATCGACCACTTTTCCGTTGGCGCCTTTCCATCGCCGCCACTGTACACCGTAAATACGTCCCATGCTGCCGTCGTTTTTGTCTATCCCCAGGCGGTTCAAATAGTCCTCATAATTGCCATCCCATAGCCGATTGCTTTTCAAATAGGTTTTTAAGTCATAGATGTTGTCGGATCCGGATATAAACCACAGGAGTTCCGATAGCATCGATTTCCACACCAGTCGCTTGGTGGTTACTGCGGGAAATCCGTCTGCCATTGCATAGCGCGCATGCAGGCCAAAACACGAGATTGTGCCCACACCCGTGCGGTCGCCCTTTTTTACGCCGTGGTCCAGGACGTGTTGTAGTTGGTCGAGATATGTGTGCATACAGAAATACCCCCTCTTCACATGTCAATATTTGATGGGGGAGCATAAAGGCGAGAAGCGTAGCCTATCTAACTCTTGCGTTCATAATATACAACTGTGAATTGATCGTGTGTCTCTTTTTTTGAGATGATCCATTCATCTTCGTCAAATTTGGGGAAGTATTCATCGCCTGCGTATTCTGCGTCGATATACGATAGGATCATCCGGTCGGCTTTTGATAGTGTGGCGCGATAAATTTCGCCGCCTCCACAGATGAATACTTCGCGGCCATAGGACCTGGCTTTTTCGATGGCTTCTTCGAGCGATCTGCATACATCTATGCCTTTTGTGTCGGGCATGGTTCGGCTCACGATTACATGCAGGCGGTCCGGCAGGGGTTTGCCACCCCAAGATTCATAGGTCTTGCGCCCTACGAGGAGGACGTGTCCAGTGGTGGTGCGCCGAAAGTGCCTGGATTCTTCAGAGATGTACCAGGGCATTTTGTTGTCCCGGCCAATGACGCGGTTTTTGTCCATTGCAGCGATGATGGTCATGATTTCTCCTGTTAGCGATTAGCGGTCAATCCTTCCTTCGCCCACAGTGTCAGTCGAAGTTCGTCGCCGAATAGTTCGTACTCTGGACGACGGCCCGAGTGCGCTTCGCCATCTTCCAGGATTTTCCGCACGCCTTCGCCGCGAGATTCGAGGAATACCTGTCCGGTGCGCTTGCTGCGGATCCGCGATAGGAAATTGACCAACAATTGGTTGCGCGTGAATGTGCGGTAAGGCATGTCGTCGAGCGTGATGGTGTTGGGCAACTTGCCCGGGCTGTATAGTTCCAGCCGGTCGGCGAACAGAAATAGGCGGATTTTCGAGCCGGCAATGGCGTAGTCGCGGTGGGCGACAGCATTGACAATAGCTTCGTCAACAACATCGAGGTCGTACGGCGTGTCAGCACCGCGGTGCGGGCGATGGCTGGCGACGAAAGCGATTCCGGCGTCGATTTGGTCGGATACGGGGCCAGCGAGGCGTTCGGCATGCACCAACTCATCGGACGATAGTTGGGTTCCCTCATAGCACGCGGCCTCAATGGACCCGGAGGGGAGGAATTCGGTCGGTTCATTGGCAAAGACAAGCAGGCCAGCTATGGTCGGATGATCTACGCCGTTCTCATCCTGGAAGATCACCCGGGTGTTGCGTAGCAAGTCGAGATAGGGAATCGTTGGCGAGCGTCCGAAAAACGCTTCGAGCCGATTGCGGCTGAGGTCGTCAACTGTGGCGGTGAGCACAGGCTGCTCGTCAAATACGTACTCGCGACCCCGCTGCTGGAATAGCCGTGCGAGTTCCGATGGTGTGAGGTCGCGTTTTGTGGAGCCGATCCGCATATAATAACGCCCGCCCGATGTCCGGTGGACGTAGAGTCCGCGCGGAACTTCGGCCAGAAGTACGCTTTGATCGCCTCCGTCCACATCAGGAAGCAATACCTTGCGCAAGATCGGCCGAATCGGCGGGTCGCAGTTGTGCGTTGCGATATTAATAACCCACTGTTCGACAGCATTAATACGCGCCGTTGGTATCCCACGCACGGTGCCCGAATCGTCGATACCAAGGAATATTACACCACCTGCCGCATTTGCCAATGCAACCAACTCTGCGGCCATATCTTCGGTATTGGGTGAGATTACGCCATGTGCCCCAAAGCGCACTTCCTTGAACTCGGCGTACCCATCTTCCCCAGCGCGAAGTTGGTCTATAATCTGTTCTCTGCTGTCGAACATCGTTCTATCTCCTGAAGGTGCTTTTCTCCTTTTATCTGTGTCTATCTGCGTCCATCTGCGGATGCTTTAATGGGCGCGATTTCCAATAGGGCATTGGTTTTGACGACGTGTCCGATGAGATCGTGTTCGGTTGCGTCGGTGATTTCTACTTCGACGAAGTCGCCGATATTTGCAGGACCTGTGAAGAATACGGCGCCGTCGATTTCCGGGGCGTCCATTCGCGTGCGGCCGACGTAGTGATATGCCGGGTCGTCTGAAACCTCATCTACGAGTACTTTGAAGGTGCGTCCCACATGTGCGGCGTTTAATTCGCCCGATATTTGCGCCTGCAATGCCATGAGGTCGTTCAACCGTTCGCGTTTGATGTCTTCGGGGACATCGTCTTCCAATGTGCCCGCTTGCGTGCCTTCTTCGTGCGAATAGGTGAATCCTACGAGGCGGTTGAATTGCATTTCATCGACAAAGTCCATGAGTTCTGCAAAGTGTTCATCGCGTTCGCCGGGAAATCCGGTGATGATTGACGATCGGATGGTCAAGTTTGGGATGCGTTCGCGCAAGGTGTGGATGAGTTTTCGAATGCCCGCTTTTGTGGTGCCCCGGTTCATGGTTTTTAGTATGGGGTCTGATGCGTGCTGGATGGGCAGGTCGATGTAGGCGCACAATTTTTCTTCGGTTGCCAACAGGTCGATTAGCTCATTGCGCCAACCGGTTGGATATGCGTATAACATCCGCACCCAGTCGAGTTTCTCGATTTGGATGAGTTCTTTTAGTAAGTCCATCAGCCGGGGTTTGCCGTACAGGTCTGCGCCATATCGCATGGTGTCCTGGGCGATGAGGGCGATTTCGCGCACGCCGTTGCCGACCATGCGATAGGCTTCGGCGATGAGGCGATCCAGGTTTGTACTTTTGTTTTTTCCGCGGAAGCTCGGGATGGCACAAAATGCACATGTTCTGTCGCATCCGTCCGAGATTCGCAAGTACGCCCAGTGTTTTGGGGTGAGTAGATGGCGCGCCTCTGCATCTCGGATGGTGTGTATGCGCGATGTGCCCAGGAGACTATCACAGTGTGCGACGATTTCGCGTTCGCCAGCAAGGCCTACGATCATGTCTGCTTCGACGAGTTCGGTTTCCAATTCTGTTCGGTACCGCTCGGCCAGGCAGCCCGTGACGATGACGCCGCGACAGCGTCCGTTTTTTTTGTATTCGGCGGCGTCCATTACTGTTGCTATTGATTCTTCTTTGGCTGGTTCGATGAATCCGCAGGTGTTGACGACGATGATGTCGGCGTCTTCAGCGTCGTCCGAGAGGTGGTAACCGTTGAGCTTGAGAAGGTGGTGCATGCGCTCGGAATCGACGGTGTTTTTGGGGCAGCCCAGGGTGATGAGGTTGATTGTTGGCATAGTGTATTCTTGGTTTTATGGTTTAATTTTTGGATATGGCCTGTACGCCGAGTTGTGATCCTGTGAGGACCTGGACTTCGATGCCTGTTTGTGTGTCACGGGTCAGGTCGTTGTCAAAGACAATGCGTCCAGGCTCGAACAGGAGTACCAGGGTAGATCCTCCAAATTGAAAATAGCCCTTTTCCTGTCCCCGCTCTACATTGCCCGGCTGGTAGGTTTGGACGATGCGACCCACGCCCCAGCCCGCTACTTCCATGATCATGATGCGGCCAAAGTGTTCGGTTTCGAGGTATGTCACTTCGCGTTTGTTGTGGGCAAATAAGTCGGGTTTTACGTCGAGGGCAATGGGGTTGACGAGATAATAGCGTCCAGAGATTTTAGCAGATGCAGTTGCGATGCCAGCAACGGGAAAGTGGTAGCGGTGGTAGTCTGCCGGGGCCAATCGGATGACGAGCGCAGCACCATTCCTGTAAGGGATTGCGGATTCTTTTGATGATAGGAGGTGTACAATATCGACATGGGACCCTTTGATGGGTAAATGGGTTTGTGCATTCAGTTTGGGATATGCGAGTACTTTTCCATCGGCGGGTGAACAGAAGATGCGGGGGTCGGCGATAAAGGGGCGTGCGTCGGGTCTGAGTTTGCGGGAGAAAAAGGCGTTTAGATTTTTGTATTGGTCCAGGGGCAATTCGATTTCGTTCAGGTTAATGTCGTATTTTTGTATAAATGCCTGGATTTTTTTTCGCGATCCCGATAGGTCCATCCATTTGCCGAGTAGCCAGCAAAATGGGTATGTGTTCAGGAGGATGTTATAAACAAATATTGCGACGCGAGATCGCGCAACAGCGTATTGAACGCGGGGCAATATGAGCGATTCGGAGATCATTTCGCCCGTTTTGCGGTTGCGATATGTTATTTGTTCGGTCATGAGTGGGGTGTGCTCTAAAGCTATGTGAAAGATTTGGGCCAAAATGTTTCTGGGCGGGTTTCAAAGGTCATGCGTTCCTTTTTTGTCGGGTGTATTATGGTCAGGCTTTGTGCGTGGAGGGCGATGGTGCGGTTGGGAAATGGTTTGCGCGATCCGTATTTAAAATCGCCCAATACGGGGTGGCCTATGTCTGCGAATTGTACGCGTATTTGATGATGGCGTCCGGTGGCGAGGTCCACGCGGACTGAGGATATGCCTTTGTGGTATGCCAGTCGTTCGTAGGTGAGTTCTGCGCGTTGTCCGCGAGGGGCGTTTACGATGCGGCTTTTTGTTTGCCGACGCGCGATGTGGTTTATAAGACGGCCACTTTTGGGGGTTTTGCCGTGGACGAGAGCGATATAGCGTTTTTCAACGGTTCGCTCTCGAAATTGTTGCGATAAGCGGCGCGCTGATGTCGATGTGCGCGCAAAGACGACTACGCCAGATACAGGACGGTCCAGTCGGTGTACGAGTCCGAGAAATACGTTGCCGGGTTTGTTGAATTTGACTTTGAGATAGGCTTTGCCCATGTCCAACAAGTTTTCGTCGCGAGTGTGGTTGCCCTGTACGAGCATGCCGGCGGGTTTGCGTACGACCAGCAGGTGATTGTCGAGGTAGAGGATGTCCATTGTGTCTCAAATTTACATGTTAAAGATTAAAAGCGCAACTGATGTGGGCATTTTGCGGTTGACCGCTGGGGATGAATGGGATAGCTTGCAGCGGTTGGTGGCTGGTGTTGTATCTGATATGCAGGTTCATGCTATTGTCATCGCGGCATGATTAAAGCCGCGATCCAGTGTTTGTAGGGGCGGTGCCCCTGTGCCCGCCCGCGCTTCTTTTAAGAGTTCGAGATGAAAAGATTTTTTGTTTTGCTCATGATGGTTAGTGCGCCGCTCAGTGCTGATGAAAGTCTTCATCGGGCTGCGATTGATGCCATGGTTGTGGCGACTCGCTATTTTCGCACCGATGTTGCGACTCATGGCGGTTATTTGTGGCGGTATAAGACCGATTTTTCTATGCGCGAGGGCGAGGGTACGGCGTCGCCTTTGACAATCTGGGTGCAGCCGCCGGGTACGCCTGCTGTGGGTATGGCGTTTTTGGAGGCGTATGAGGCTACGGGCGATACGCTGTTTCTCAATGGTGCTGTTGAGGCGGCGCGCGCGCTTGTTTGGGGGCAACTCGCTTCTGGGGGTTGGGATTATCGGATTGATTTTGATGCGGAGGGAAGTAAGCGCTGGCACTTTCGGCGGGATGTCGAACGGGGTGACGTTGATACGGGGGACCGCCGCAATCGCACGACGCTCGACGACAATAATACGCAGAGTGCGTTGCAGTTGTTGATGCGGGTCGATAAGGTACAAAATTTTGAGGATGGGGAGGTTCATGCGGCGGTGCTATTTGGTCTTAATGCTCTGATTAAAGCTCAGTATCCGAATGGGGCATGGCCGCAGCGGTTTGAGGTTTTTCCAGATCCGGAAAAATTTCCGGTGAAGAAGGCGCGTTATCCCAAAACGTGGTCGCGGACCTATCCCAATACGCGGTATTTGGAGTATTATACGTTTAACGATAATGCGATTGCCGATGTGATCGAGACGATGGTTGAGGCATACGATATTTATGGGGATGACCGCTATCTCGATGCGGCGAAACGGGGTGGCGATTTTATTATTCTGGCGCAGATGCCCGAGCCACAGCCAGCGTGGGCGCAGCAGTACAATTTGGATATGGAGCCGACCTGGGCGCGTCGTTTTGAGCCGCCTGCTGTTACGGGTGGCGAGAGTTTTGGGGTTTTGCAAGTGCTTTTGGATTTGTATTTGGCGACTGGGGAGGAACGCTTTTTGGATCCGATTCCCAGCGCGCTGGATTGGGCCAAGCGCTCGCTTCTGCCCAATGGTCGCCTGGCGCGGTTCTACGAGCTCCAAACCAATCGCCCGCTGTTTTTTACCCGCGATTATGTGCTTACGTATGACGATTCAGATCTGCCCACGCATTATGCGTTTAAGGTGAGTGGGAATCGGGTTGAGAGGGCTGAGGCCCTGTACAATCGCATCAGGACAGAGGGGCGGGAGAAGATTCTGTCTGAGCGCGGACGCGTTACCAGCCCCGGTGATGATCGCGTGAAAGAAGTTATCGATGCGCTTGATGACCGGGGGCGCTGGGTCGAGCAGGGGTCGTTGAGGAATCCAGAGAATAGACGCGAGCGCCTTGATGCTGAGGTTCTTTCGTGCCGCACGTTTATTCGGAATCTGAGCTTGCTGGCGCGTTATGTGAGAAGTGAACGAAAATAAATAAGGAGATGCTATGCCAGAACTCGAAACGCGACGTCTTGGTCGCACGGAACTTAAACCCAAAGCGATTGGTCTTGGCTGTGCTTTTCTCGGCAGTCCGCAGCGGGTCTCTGATGACGAGGGGATCGCGACTGTGCGGGAGGCGATTGATCGGGGGATTAATTTTATCGATACGTCTGCTGCTTATGGCGGGGGCGAGAGCGAGCGGCGTGTGGGTCTCGCGCTTCAAGGGGGGTACCGGGAGAAGGTTTATTTGCAGACTAAGGCGGGTACCCATCGGGATCGGCGGCACGATTTTTCGGCGAAGTCGATCCGGTGGACGGTTGAAAATAGTCTGAGACAGCTCAAGACGGATTATATCGATGCGTTGCTTATCCACGATCCGAGGGATATAGAAGAGGTTTATTCACCGGGATTTGCTTCGGATGAGCTTTTGAAGATGAGAGACGAGGGGTTGATTGGATATACGGGTATTGGCTGTCGTTCGCACGATTTTCACCGCTACGCGATTGAGACGGGGGTTTGCGATATTGTGATTACGTTTCTCGATTATACGCTGCTGAGTCAGACAGCTGCGGAGACGACGATTCCTCTCGCGCTTGAGCACGATGTGGGTCTTATTCTGGCGAGTGTGCAGGGGATGGGCCTGCTGGCTGGTCCCAGACCCGATGCCGAGTTGTCTGGTCGCCGCTATCCAGGACAGGCAGAGCGCGCTGTTGCGATGTGGGAGTGGTGCAATGCGCGGGGCATTAGTATTCGCCGATTCGCCCTGCAATTTTGTCTGGCGGCACCTTTAAATGGCAATGGCATGCTTCTTGTGGGACCGGCTTCTCCCCGCGAACTCGACGAGGTGCTCTCCGATTCCACTGCCGATGTCGATCTCGATCTCTGGGAGGAATTTGAGAGGGCGTTTGGTGTGGGGTTAGAAGTGTGAAGGGAGAAGTTGGAAGTGGGAAAATTAAATCGTAGGAGCGGCATCCCTGCCGCGACAGTAGGGGCGACCCTTGTGGTCGCCCTGTTTTTTGTACCTGTTTCTGTGGTTGCAACCCGATGATCATTAGTAAAAAAAGTATTTAAAGAGATTTTTTCTCTATCTACCTTGATTTATGGCTAAAATTCTCTAAATTTAAGATGATATAAACCGAAAATACCACATTAGGAGGTGGTGAGATGATAATCAGTTTCTCAGTAGAAAACTGGATGTCTTTCCGCGACCCAACCACCTTTTCGATGGTTGCCAGCCGAGAGCGTCAGCATGGAGAACGCGTCCCAAAGCTCGGCAAGTACCAAACGCGAGTTCTTCCGATTGCGGCGATTTATGGCGGCAATGCATCGGGCAAGACGAATTTTTTTAAGGCTCTAAATTTTGCCAAGACGCTGGTTATTAAAGGTACCAGACCCGATAGCCTGATTCCAATTGAGACATTTCGGTTGGAGGCCGAGGGGAGCAGTAAGCCTTCGCGCTTTGCTTTTGAGTTGCTGATTGATGAGACCATCTACGATTTTAGCTTTGCAGTGACCCAAAAGGTGGTGCGGGAAGAAAGACTGGTGAAGATAACGAGTACGAGTGAAAAAGTGCTCTATGATCGACGAGACGGCGAACTCAGCTTTGACAAATCGCTCTCCAAAGACGATTTCTTCCCATTCGTTTTCAGGGGAACCCGGGACAATCAGCTTTTCTTGACCAACTCCGTATCCCAAAATATCGACTATTTCAGGCCGGTCTATGACTGGTTTGAGAATACGCTTGTACTGGTGGCACCCGACTCGCGGTTTGATCTTTTCGAGATATTTCTCGATGAGGGACATCCACTTTACGCGGCTATGAACGAGATGTTGCCACGGCTCGATACCGGAATTTCCCATCTTGGCAGTGAAGAAATTCCATTAGAAAATATATCGATTCCCGAGCCATTAAAGACAGAGCTTCAGGAAGAGGTCAAAGAAGGCATGGCTGTTCGGTTGCTGATGGAACCGCAGACCAATCGCATCGTGGTTACTCGCAAGGATGGAGAGTTAATCGCAAAAAGACCGGTCACTTTCCACCCAAAATCGGATGGTACAGAGGCCAGATTTGAGATTTATCAGGAATCGGATGGTTCGCAACGAGTTATCGATCTACTGCCCGCCTTTCTCGAGCTTTCAGCACAAGTGTCGCAGAGAGTTTATATTATTGATGACATTGAACGCAGTCTGCATCCCCTGCTGATTCGCCAATTGCTTGAGCTATATCTGGATAGTTGTTCTGAGGAGACTCGGATGCAATTGCTGCTGACGACCCATAATGTTATGCTGATGGATCAGCAGTTGTTGCGTCGGGACGAAATGTGGGCGGCGGAAAGGGATGAGGCTGGTGTGTCGAGTCTGTTTTCTTTTAGCGAGTACAAAGATGTTCGTTATGACAAGGATATTCGGAAAAGTTATTTGCAGGGGCGGATGGGAGGTATCCCTCGCATCTCGCCAGGATGATTATTTGCAAATCTTCATAATCCGAAAAAAATAGAGGAACGGACTGATGCCGTCGAGAAGACGTAGATTCCGCATCAAAGAATTGCGAAAGGGATAATTCCCTTTTCGAAATGTTTGAAGTCACAAGGGAAGGTTACGCCGCCGCAGATGAAATCGACCTGAACTAATCCCTTTGCTGCTCTAATAAAGAAAAATGGTTGTATAAGCGAAACGCTTTGAATAGCCCCAGTATTCTATAATTGTCAATCATCCTGATAGAGAAGTAGAGAATGGTCCAAGACGAATCCCCTATCATAAACATTCCTTCCTATCGTCGTGACCTTTACCAACTGCTTACCTTGTTGTTGGCAGACGAAAAAGTTGCGATGAATGCGAATTTCAGAAATTTGTCCGAAATTAACCATGACAACGAAGTCAATAGGCTATTGATATGGATAGCTATAGCGACTCGCCAGTTGCTTGATATCAAAAACCACGCTATAGGGGCACAGATATGTGGACAATACTGTAATAATTTTCCACATAGAGGCTATGGTGATCTGAATTTTCGCACTGCGTGTAACGCTATCATCCACGCTGTAGAAATTCTTTCTTACGATCCCGATGATGAAGAAAGCACTCTTGAGGGCACCTGGAAGGCAGATTACTATAAAGGAACAATCACTGTTCGAGGAAGACGAAGAGGAAGAAGGGGACAACAAGCGACTCGCGCATTGTTAGACTGTGAAAAATTCGTGGAATACTGTATCATTTTAAGCGAGGAATTTATTGTGGAGGTTTAACAACATGGCAACCAGCAGAACCGTTTACAAATACCACTTTAAGTTGGGCAATCGCATTGTCCACACGGGCATCACCAGAGATCTTGATCGCCGCGAGGCCGAGCACCAGCGAAAACCCGGTTGGGACAGGGGCCACATTTTTCAGGTCGGTTTTCGCACCACTCAAGAGGCTGCGCTCCAATGGGAAGCGGAACAACGGCGACTGGGCAAGCCAACAGGGCCGTAATGTCTGAGAAAATCGCCAGCGGGAGTTAGTTGAGGGTCTCAGCTAAAAAATAGTCCTATAATCAGAGCATTTCATACAGGGAGCTATTTTGTGGAAGAAAGGACAGCTATGGCTACTCTAACAGATCGTATCACGGTCAATCCCAATCAGTGCGGGGGACGACCCTGTATTCGGGGTATGCGGATTCGCGTCACGGATGTGCTGGATCTGCTCGCTCATGACTTGACTCGTGAACAAATTATATCTGAACATCCAGATCTTAAGCCTGAGGACATCCGCGCCTGTCTGCGATTTGCCAGTAATCGGCTTAACCATCCGGTCCTCGCTGCATGACCCTTTGGCTCGGCGCGCATATCTCATTCTAACTTGGCCATCTCAAGTATAACACAACAAGCCCGTTAATCACAGCCGATCAACGGGCTTATTTCAGGTGGTCATGGGGATATAAGTCTCAAAAATACATAATCCTAATCCCCATAACTACCTGCACTTTATAGTCGCTGACAAGAAATCTATCTGGTTAATATTGTTATTTGAAGTTATATTTTAAGTCAGCAGAGCATTTATGCAGGGAGTCACAGAAATGGCTGATTTACTTGAACAGGTAGTCGCAGAGATTCAAAAACTGCCGCAAGACCAACGGGATGCCATTGCCGCACGTATTATAGCTGATCTGAAAGATGATCAGGCCTGGACAGAACGTTTTGAGGCCACAACTGATGAGGAGTGGGATCGTTTGGCTAAAGGAGTAAGAAGGGAAGTTGCTGCGGGTGATATGGTGCCACTTGATGATGTTTTTTCATTGGATAGGATCGCATGCGGACTATGACCAGTTACTCAGGCGTCTGTAATTGAAAAGCAGCTAAGGGTGTGATCGGTCCTTATCTTTTAGGTGAAGCCCAACGGCCTCTTCCAAACCGTTGGGCTTTTTTTATTAGGGTCTCATTGGTGGTTCAATGGATTTGTCTTCGGGCATAAGAAGAGAGAACCACAAGCAAAATCGGTCTTGATAAATTCCGATTCTCAATGTATCCTCATTGAGGATGCTACAAGGGCTGACTACTGGGGACGGTACAGGGGCCTTCCCCTACGATGATATTGTCGTGTTTGTAGGGGCGACCCCCTGTGGTCGCCCGCTGATGTGATTTTATAGAGAGGTGAAACATTCAGGGAGATAACACATGAAAAAAATTCTTATTACGGGCATGAGTGGGCTTATTGGCGGGGCTGTTCGCGAGCAACTCGAGGGGAAGTATGAGCTTCGCGCGCTCAATCGCCGCGATGTGGCTGACGTGGATTGTCGTCGGGCTGATATTTCGGATTTTGATGCGATTTGCCCGGCGTTTGAGGGGATTGATACGGTTGTGCATCTGGCTGCTGCGATTAGAAGCGATTTTGAGGGGTTTGTCGCGCATAATATCGTGGGGACTTATAATGTTTTTGAAGCGGCGCTCCGCGCCGGGGTCAAGCGCGTTATTTTTGCCAGTAGCGGGTCGGTGACAGCGGGTTGGGAGAACGATTCGCCGTATGGTGCGATTGTGTCGGGGCGATACGATGAGGTGCCCGAGAGTTGGGATAAATTTTCCCACCAGACGCCTACGCGCCCGCGCGGGATTTACGGGTGTACAAAGGTCTGGGGCGAGGCTTTGGCGCGGCATTATGCCGATAGTACGGATCTGTCTGTTATTTGTCTTCGCATTGGTGCGGTGAATGCAGAGGATCAGCCCAATGGTACGCGCGGTTATTCTGTGTGGTGCAGTCAAAGTACGATTGCTGGCATGGTCGAGTCGTGTATTGAGGTGTCTGATGATCTCAAGTTTGATATTTTTTATGTGGTTTCGAATAATAAATACAGCTATCGAGATATGACGCATGCGCGCGATGTGCTCGGTTTTGAACCCGAGGGGGATGCGGAGGATTATCGGTAATGTACGGGACGATTTTTTTTGATGGGTATGGGACGCTTTTTGATAAGGCTTTTGATGCGCTGTATGAGACGTGTCAGATTATTGTCGATGATTTGCAGATCGATATGAGTAAGGAGGCGTTTCTCGATCACTGGGATCGCTACTTTTTCCCCCTGTTGAGAGAGGGGGATTTTATCACGTTTTGGGACGCGCATATTATTGGTCTGGAGAAGACGTTTGCCGATTTGAGTGTGCGGGCGAATCCCGAGTCTTATACGGCAGATCTTTTTGACGCTTTTGGTCGCACGCCCTTGTTTTGCGATGTGAAACCGGCTATTGATGCTTTGCCCGATGTGAAAATTGGTGTGATTTCCAATGCGGATCACGGGCATCTCACGTCTGCTTTGCGTGCTAATGATCTGAGTTTTCCGGTTGTGGTTAGTTCGGAGTCCGCGCGGTGTTATAAGCCGAATCCCGATATTTTCTTTTCTGCGTTTGAGGCTCTCGGTGCCGATCCCGATCAGACTCTGTATGTCGGCGATTCTCAGGAGGACGATATTGTGGGTGCAAGGCGGGCTGGTATTTCCATTGCATGGCTCAACCGGGATGGGGCGGTGCGGCGGGACGATATTCCGGAGCCTGATTATGAGATTAGCAGTTTATCGGAGTTGTGCAATATTCTTAGGGGAGAATGATGCGACCGACTGAAATGGAGGAATATCTTTTTGATTTGCGCGGCTATATTGTGCTGAAAAATGCCGTGGATGCCGAACATCTCGTCGAACTCAATGAGATTATCGATACGTATGACGATCTCGAACCCGATGGATGGCGGGGGTGGGTTCATCGGAGCGGGGGGCCACGACATTTGCACAATATTTTTGAGATGGGTGAACCTTTTGAACGCTTGATTGACCATCCATCGTGGGTTCATCACATGGGGCGCTTTGTCGGTGGGGATGACGGTCTTTTTATAGATGAGTCATTTATTGATATTCGGTCTCGGGGCGGTGCGACGCGCATTCATTCGGGCGCGCACAAGCGGCGCATCCGCACGCAGTTTCGCTTTCACAACAATCAGTTTCGGTGTGGGCAGATCAATATTTTGCTGGCGCTTAACGATATTGGGGATGGCGATGGGGCGACGATGGCGATTCCCGGTTCGCATAAGTCCAATTTGCTTCATCCCGCGTTTGAGGATCCCGAGGGTACGGGTAGTGGGCATTCGCTGGATCGCGTTGAGGCGGCTGTTCAGATTCAGCTCGACGCGGGTGATGCGATTTTTTTTGTGGATTGTATGGCGCACGGTTCGTCAGAGCGCACGCGCACGGGGGAACGACGCGTTGCTATTATTCGCTATGGTCCGCACTGGGGCAATGACCGATATGGCTATCAGCCTTCGCCCGAGTTGATTGCGCGGTTGACGCCTGAACGACGTAAGATTGTTCAACCTCTGCCGCCTAAGATGCCGCCGGGTGTGCAAAGCGTAAGTTATTGAGGAGTTACTTGTGTTATGAAAAATGGACATGCACCTCTCGCCCGTTTTACTGTGCTCGATTTGACCCGCGTGCGTGCGGGTCCCACTGCTGTGCGTCAGCTTGCGGATTGGGGGGCGAATATTATTAAAATTGAGCCGCCTGAGAATATTGACGAGGCGAAGACCATGGGGGGACCGCGTCACGGGCCGGATTTTCAGAATTTGCACAGAAACAAACGCGGGATGACTTTGAATCTCAAAGCCGATGCGGGGCGCGAGGCGTTTTTCCGCATGGTTAAGCGCGCGGATGTGGTGGTGGAGAATTTTAGGCCCGATGTGAAAGATCGCCTTGACATTGGGTATGAGAGGTGTAAGAGAGAGAATTCGGGTATTGTGTACGCGAGTATTTCGGGATTTGGGCAGGAGGGGCCGTATAGATTGCGCCCGGGTTTTGATCAGATTGCACAGGGTATGGGGGGGTTAATGTGGATTACGGGTTTGCCGGGGCAGGGGCCGGTGCGCGTTGGGGTGCCGATTGCAGATCTCGCTTCGGGTTTGTACACCGCTATTGGTATTCTCACTGCTTTGCTTCAGCGCGAGGAGACCGGGGAGGGTCAGTGGGTGCATACGTCATTGCTGGAAGCTCAGATTGCGATGCTGGATTTTCAGGCGGCGCGATGGTTGATTGCAAATGAGGTGCCCGAGCAGGCGGGTAATAATCATCCTACGAGTATTCCGACGGGGGTGTTTCAGACCCGCGATGGGTATATCAATATTGCCTGTAGCGGGGAGCTTATGTGGCAGCGTTTGTGCGATGTGCTGGGTGCTGGAGATTTGTACAGGGATGAGAGGTTTATTAATGGCGGAGTGCGGTTGACAAATCGGGATGCGCTAAACGAGCATTTGCAAAAGTATTTTGTAGGGCGAGATAGTGCCTATTGGATTGATGCGCTGAATGAAGCGGGTGTGCCGTGTGGGCCGATTTATAAGATGGATGAGATGTGGTCCGATCCGCAGGTTATGCACTTGAAAATGTCGCGTTCAGTGAATCACAGCGTTATGGGGGATTATGAGGTGGTGAGGAATGCAACTAATTTGAGTAATGCGTCAGACTTGCCCTACAGGGCGTCGCCCGAACGGGGTGAGCATACGGATGAGATTTTGCGCGAGTTTGGGTTTTCGGAAGATGAAATTGCGACTATGAAAGAGGAGAATGTCGTTTGATGTTCTCTGTGAGGGATTCAATGACGGATAAAATTATTGTGCAAAAAGATGGCGGTGTTGGACATATTCGCCTGAATCAGCCGGAGAAACACAATGCCATTTCTTATGAGATGTGGCAGGGTATGGCGCGGGCGATTGACGATTTTGAATCGGATGATGCTGTTCGCGTTATTGTGCTTTCGGGCGCGGGCGGCAGGGCGTTTTCTGCGGGGGCGGATATTTCGCAGTTTGAAGCGCAACGCGGGACGGCAGATGCGGTGGAGGTGTATAATGCGACTATGGGACGCGCTTATGAGAAGCTCGCGCAGGTGCTCAAGCCCACGATTGCCAAAATTGCGGGGTATTGTATTGGCGGGGGGCTTGCTACTGCGCTGTGTTGCGATTTGCGGATTGCGTCCGATGATTCGTCTTTTGCCATTCCCGCTGCGAAGCTGGGTCTGGGGTATGGGTACGGTGCGCTCAAACCACTTGTGGGTCTGGTGGGTCCTGCCAATGCGTGCGAGATTTTGTTTACGGCGCGCCGGTTTAATGCTTCTGAGGCGTATCACATGGGCCTGATTAACCGGGTTTTGTCGCGGGATGAGTTAGACGCTTATGTGGATGATTATGCAGAGACTATTGCGGGCAATGCGCCGCTTACGATCAGGGCAACCAAGCAGATTATTGCAGAGATTGGCAAAGATGCGGATGAGCGCGATCTCGATTTGTGCCAGCGGATTATCGATGCCTGTTTTGCGAGTGAGGATTACAAAGAGGGCCGCGCGGCATTTATGGAGAAGCGCAAGCCGGATTTTCAGGGGCGATAGTTTATTCCCAGAGTGCTTTTAGTCGCGGGATTAAGATTTCTGTGTCGCGATCGTGGACTTCGCCTTGCCACATTTGATTTGTTTTTACGGGGGAGCGGTCAAAGGAAGCCTGCATCAGGTCGGGCAGGTCCAGTGTGCGGAAGCGCGTTTTGAAATAGCCGTCTTCTGTGAGCCAGATTTCGCGGAATCCCAATGGGAAACCAATCAGGCAGGCGGTGTCAACGATGAGGAAGTCGCGATACATGCGGATGCGGTTGATGTGTCTGTGTCCGGTGAAGATGGCTATGACAGCGGGCAGATCTTTTACGGCTTCCATGAGTTGCTCGGCGTTGGTGACAACGCCACTCGGTACGAAATCGGCCTGTGCTTCGTATTGGGGGAAGACCCAGGGGTGAATGAACAGGATGAGCGCGCAACGGTCATTATGAGCTTTTGCGGCGGCTTCGCGCAAGATGCGGTCGTGTGCTTCTGTCCATGTGCCCAAACTGTCTTCCAGTGGGCTGATGGGATATACGTTGGCGAGCGCCAAGCGCAGGCGCGGTGCGGCTTCGACGATGTCCAGGGTTTCGGGGATTGGAAATTGTCTGGCAAAAGCCTCAAAACTTCCTTCCTGGGCATCGCAATCGTGATTGCCCGGGACGTAGTATGTGGGCGCGTGAAGGCCGTCAAACGCGTTTTTGGCTTCGTCTATGGTTTGCAAATAAATATCAAAGGGCATTTCAAATGCCCCGCCGCCGCAGACCACGTCGCCGCCGTGTACGATGAAGTCCGCTTTGCAGGCGTTGATGGCGGGTACCATTGCACGGTGTATTTCGTGGCTGCGCGTCAGCATTTTGGGCGCGCCGAAGTCTTTTTCGGCAGCGGCGTGGTGATGGCTGTCTGTGACAAATACAAAGTGTGAAGGCATGGGGTCTCCTTAGGTCAGGGGTGTTTTGTGCTGAATTGAAAGGCGTAGAGCCGGGCGCAGAGGATATGAAATCGCAGTTTCACGGTTGTTCCGATCAGGGTGCGTACATCGCCGCCCGACCAGGAGACGCGATGGCGCACGGAGTCGCCGATTACGGGTTGGCACGATAGGCGATCAAATCCTTCGATTACTTCATTTTCGTCGTTTAAAATTTCGACGCGTATTTCCCCCCAGGTTGCATCTGCGTTTATTTCCAGGTGGGTGCCCGAGAATTGTATGGGTACGGTTGTTATTGTGCCACCGCTCGGTTTTTCGCCTGCGTCAATCGAGATGAAGCCATCCAGGCGCAGTGTTGCCAGACCAATGCCGCTTTTTTCTTCAAATGGACGTCCCATTCCGTTCCAGTGTGGCCGGTTGCTGCCGTGGTAGTAGATGTAGATCTGATCTTTTACGACTGATGGCGCGCCGACCATGATTTCTTCCGATTCATAACTGTTTGGTTTTCCCAATGGGATGAAGATCTCGCGGTTCCCCGCTCGATTCCAATTTGCATTGTCCCGACTCGTGGCCAATTGTACCTGGAGTTTTCCGGTTCGCCAATCAAAAAGGCTGGGCATCATAATATAGGCATAGTCCGCTTGTGGGTACTTAAATGCAGCGGATGTGTAGATATCTGTGTCTTCGGGGTCGTGTTCATCTGGTTTCAGGACGATTGTGGGTGTGGTCCAGTGGATAAAGTCTGCGGATTCGATGCGTCCCAATGCGCGGTGTCGCTTTCGCGGTCTCTGGTTTATGCGTACGTACGCGACGTATTTGTCGTTGTCCTGTATTGCGACGTTGAATGTGTCGAAGACGCCGGGTAAGACGGTTTTGGGGTGTTTTGTCCAGTGGATGCCGTCTGGGGAGAATGCGACTTTTAGTCCGCCGCCTTCTTCGATGGTTTTGTAGAGCATTTTGTATTTTTTGTTGGGGTTCCGCTCATCAGGGGTTTTTAAAACGCATACGCCGCCACTGCCGCCGGGTCCGGGATCCAGCAGGAGGTTATTTTTTGCGGATCCTTCATGGGGCAGGATGTTGAGGGTGGGTTTTGTCCATTTGAGTCCGTCTTCAGAGGTGGCATAGGCCATCAGTACCGCGCTGTCTTTGCCGTATTTGAAGGTGCGATTTGTGTACCACATTTTGTAGGTTTGGTCTTCTTTATCCCACAGGACGGAGCCGTAGAGTTGTACCTGCAATTCATAGGGCATGTCGGGCACGAGCAGCGGGTTGTGCGGGTGTTTTACTGGCTGGTGCATGACATAGCGAATCCCTTCAGCGCGTTCTACCAGAAACCCGTCGTCCAGAAAGAGTTGCTTCTGAGCGCCCACGTCGATGTGACGCGCCACATGCCGAGGCCAGCTTGCGTAATTTATGTCTGATGTCATGAGATTGTCTCCTCAGACATACCAAAACCCGCTGATGTGATTGAGAAGTAGTATAATTAATTACGTGGATTTATGCGATGAAATTTGTTTCTATCGATACAATAAAAAAAGGCATAGTAGTTTTATACACGAAAAGGGGCAATCAGGCCACAAGAGCGGAGCCCTGATTGCCCCTCTATTTTTTGACTATTATATTGCTATCTCGACGAAAATTCGAGCGCGGTGCCCCGGGAAAACCTATATACATTTCTAAAGAATTTGGTCTTAAGCCCAAAGATGATCGCCTCTAGGCGGTTAGGGCAGACACATCGGTGATCGCCACGCTCGCCCTGCTCAATGTGTCCTTGGCAATGCGTATTGCAGACTGGATGGAACCTTTTTTTTTCACATCCAATATCATGTTTCATGAGAGATGGGCACCTCCAACCCAAACGGTGGTGGATATATTCGAGAGTGTTCCCGATATGAGATCCTGGATTAGAAATCATATCCGATCCAGTGATTTGGGGATTCAGGATATAACGATTTCTGAGCAATCTGGGGAAAAGGAAGTGTTCTTTGACCATCATGGGCTTGATACGCGGATCCCCCTGCGTTTTGAATCCAGTGGGACGAAACGCCTGTTCCATCTGTTGCCTCAGATCGGTCTCGCGCTCCGCCATGGCGTTCCTGTTGTCCTCGACGAGATAGATGGCGATCTCCATGTGGATATTGCCGGAGAAATTCTTAGCTGGTTCCGCTCTCAAGAGGTCAATCCTTCAGGCGCACAGCTTTTTGTCTCCTCTCACAATGTTGGCTTGCTCGACAATCTGGAAAAGGAGGAGATTTTTATTGTAGAGAAGGATAGCAGTGGCGCGACTCGTGTGCATGGAGCACAAGATGTGCAGGGTCTCCGCCGCGATACGCGTCTCTATCCCAAATACCGGGCGGGGGTGCTCGGTGGTATTCCAAAGATTGGTTAAAAAGTGAACTGAAAAGGCTTCTCAAAATCCTCGGCCTTTGATCTTTGTCGAAAAGTACAAAGGACATGCACTCGATATGAATGCGTGTCCTTTGTATTTATAACTGATGTTACGCAGTACTTCAGATAAAGCATTACAAAACGCACCTTCAAAAAACGCCATCAATCAAAGCCATTGTGCACAGCGCGTGAGTCCGATTCGCAGTGGACATCTTGATGATATCCCAACTGTGCAGGCCACAGCATGTCGTATTACCACAGAAACGGTTTGCGCTGTGCCAGCCCCCCGCAGGGGCGCCCTTTTTTTGCTTCATTTTTTTGGGCGCGCAAAAAAATGAAGTCGCCGAAGGCATAAAAGGAAAAATGATGGTTTATATCACCCAAGTATGCGTAACGCCAATATCTATTTAAAATTACCGATCCACCACGCACCGAAATCCCAGAGTATCGGTTTGGATGTTGGATGTTCGGGCGTCGCGTGCGGTTGTGCGTACCAGGAAGGCCGTGCTGAACCAGGATCCACCGCGCACGACGCGTTCGAGGTGTAAGAAGTGGGTTCTGAGTTCGTAATTGACGGGGTTGTCGCGTGGGCTGCGTTGATAGTACGCGCTGTCGTATTCGTCTTGTGTCCACTCCCAAACATTGCCAGCCATGTCCAATACGCCATAAGGGCTGCGCCCGTCTCTATTGCCTTCCCGATAATATGCAACAGGTGCTGTGCCATTGTCAAAGGGGTCGCCGCTGTTGAGGTAGTTGGCGCGGTTGGGGTCCGGGGCAGCGCCCCAGGGATAGATGCGCCCGTCTGTTCCGCGCGCTGCTTTTTCCCATTCGGCTTCGGTGGGCAGGCGTCCGCCGAGCCATTCGCAGTATTCGCCGGCTTGAAACCAGTTGATGTTGACAACGGGATGTTCGGGCGGGTCGAAGTTGGGCAGTTGGCGTTCTGCGATGGCGTAGGGGTTCCATTGGGCATTGGTGACTTCTGTGTGGTCTATGTAATAGGCTTTGAGGTGTACGGTGTGTTCTGGTCCTTCGTTGCGGATGCCGTTGTTGGCGCCCATTTCGAATGGGCCTTCGGGTATTAAGATGAGGGTGTGCGTCGTGCCCACATGGGTTGTAATCTGGATACCTGTTTGCGTCTGGGATACAACGGGGGGCGGCGCCTCTGGTTCTTCCGGCGGTGCGGTGGGTTTGTCTTTGCATCCGGGTAAGAAGGTAGAGAGGATGATGAGATAGAGGGTTGTGCGAGTAAAGGTCTTCATATCTCGATCAGGCAGAGGATGTATGGGAGAGCGGGGAATATCACTCAATATAATGTATTATGTGTTTAAAGAGAAACCCTCTGCGGTCAAGGTGTGTCCAATGGGTGATGGTTTTTAATGGGAAATTATATGCTCTAAACCTTGACGGTTCTGAAGATCGTAGCTACACTCGTACGTGATGAATTTAGTTTTATTTATAACGGAGGCGGGTTGTTGTGTTTAAAAATTATCTGGTTATCGCACTGAGAAATCTCAATCGGCAAAAGACTTTTAGTGCGATTAATATTCTGGGGCTTGCCATTGGTCTGGGTACGTGCATTTTGATCGTGCTCTATATTCAGGATGAGTTGAGTGTTGACAGTTGGCATGCAAAAGGAGATCGGATCTACCAGGTTATCCGGGAGACCAGAGCCGGGGGGCAGTCGGATTATTTGCCATATACGTCGGGCGCGCTGGCGCGGGCACTTGAGCGGGACTTTCCCGAGGTGGAAAAAGCCGTGCGCGTGATGTTAGTGTTCTTAGATGTGCATTTGGGCGAAAAGAAGTTTGATATGAGTGTCTGTGTTGCCGATCCAGAGATGTTTGAAATTTTCGATTTTCCCTTTGTGCGCGGCAATCTCGAAACCGCATTTCCCAATCCCAATGCGATCGCGATAACGGAATCAGCGGCAAAGGTGTTGTTTGGAGACGAAGATCCGATTGGGAAGACCATCACCGCTGAGAGCAATCATCACGGAGGCGAACGCACCATCACAGCGGTATTAAAAGATGTGCCTCACAATTCTACACTGCAATTCGATTATGTTTCAACAGGTGGATTTACGTCCCCAGGCGCGAAATACGCCTGGGAAGATTGGATACCAACTGACGGTTGGCGTCCCGTCAATACGTATTTTCTGCTGCGAGAAGGGGCGGATCCAAAGGCACTGTCTGCAAAATTACCTGAATTTATCGATCGCTATATGGGGGCAGAGATTGCGCGCACAAATGCGTATCATCTCCAGCCTCTCAATCGCATTTATCTCTATTCGAGGAAGGACTATGATCTGGAGTGGTTCGGCGATATTGACCGCGTCTATCAATTTGGGGCTATTGCGGTTCTGGTCCTTGCAATTGGATGTATCAATTTTACAAATTTGACCACGGCGCAATCGGCTCGCAGGGCGCACGAGGTGGGTTTGCGAAAGGTGTCGGGAGCGTATCGTTCACAACTGATGGGTCAGTTTTTGGGTGAGTCTGTTCTCACAGCACTGGTCGCGCTTGTGCTCGCGCTTGTTGCCGTTAAATTCGTGCTTCCCGAGTTTAACACCTTTTTCTTCATGCAGATCGAGTTGAATTTGTCGAGCGATCCGTTGCTTGTAATCCCTTTGATTGGTATAGCTATATTCGTCGGGCTGTTGGCTGGCGTTTATCCCGCATTTTTTCTTTCGGCGTATGAACCTGCGGAGACGCTAAAGGGGGCGTTTCGCGCGGGTTCTCGGGGGCAGTGGATTCGCAAGGGGCTGGTGGTGGTGCAGTTTGCAATTTCAATTATTCTGCTTGCGAGTACGGGGGTGATCTATCAGCAACTCGATTATATCAGAAACAAGAATCTGGGTTTTAATATGGAGCAGATGGTGCTCATACCCATATTTGTTCTCGATCAGGAGACAAAATCGGACCCGGGACAAAAGCTCGCCGCCCGTTATGCTACGGTGAAAGAGGCTTTTCGCGCCCATCCGAATGTGCTTGAGGTGACGGCTTATCGCTGGGGGCTTGGATGGGGTGGGGGTATTATCCGGACCCTTCGGGCAGAAGGACACGAGGGTACAGACTGGCGCATGCCCCTTCTGGAGGTCGATGAAGATTTTCTCGATGTGTTTCAAATTGGGCTGGTAGAAGGGCGCAAATTTGATCCAATTGCATTTCCCACAGATACGTCGAGAGCTTTTATTATTAATGAAACGGCGGTGGCTCGGCTCGGTTGGGATGATCCTATTGGCAAATCTTTTGAGTGGATTGATCGGGTGAGAAATCGAAAGGGGACGGTGATTGGCGTTGTGCAGGACTTTCACTTCAGTTCGTTGCGAGATGAAATTGGTCCCATTGTGCTGACGATTCGGCACCAGCAATTTTACAATCTGGGCGTGCGCGTCAAAGCCGAGGGGATGGAAGAGACGCTCGCTTTTTTTGAAGAGACATGGAAGCAATTCGTTCCTGCAGATCAGCCTTTTGAATATATGATGTGGGATCAGCAGTTTGAATATATGTACTCTGCAGAGCAACGGGCGCAGGCGCTGACATTGCTCTCTTCGGGGATGGCGATTTTGCTCGCGTGTATGGGTCTTTTTGGCCTTGCGGCATTTACGGTTGAGCAGCGCGTGAAAGAGATTGGGGTGCGAAAGGTGTTGGGTGCGAGTGTGTCAAATATTGTGCTTTTAATTTCCAGGACATTTGCCATTATGGTTCTGATTGCGAATCTGTTTGCATGGCCGGTTGTCTATTTTGTCATGCAAAGTTGGTTGGAAAGTTTTGCCTATCGCACGGATCTTTCGTGGTGGATATTTGTGTTGAGTGGTGTGGTTGCCCTGGCGATTGCGTTGTTTACTGTGAGTTTCCACGCCCTTCGCGCGGCGCTGTCTAATCCGGTGGAAGCGTTGCGGCATGAGTAGATTGGTAAAAAAAATAAAAAAGGTCTGTGACATTTGTCACAGACCTTTTGCTTTTTGCGGATGGTCGTTTACTCGGCGGGTTGCTGTATGACGCGCAAATAGGGTTTTACCGCGGTATATCCGGGGAAGCGCTCGGCGGCTTCTTCGTCTGTAACCGTGGGTGAAATGATCACGTCTTCGCCGGGTCGCCAGTTCACTGGTGTGGCCAAACTGTGCTTGGCTGTGAGTTGCAGAGAATCGACTACGCGCAGGATTTCGTCGAAGTTTCGACCCGTAGATGCGGGGTAGGTGAGCATCAGTTTGATGGTCTTGTCGGGTCCAATTACAAATACCGATCGCACGGTTAGCGTGTTATCTGCATTGGGATGGATCATCTCGTAGAGATCGGCTACCTGGCGGTCTGGGTCGGCGATCATGGGATAATTGACGGTTGCATTTTGCGTTTCGTTGATGTCGCTAATCCAGCCTTCATGGGATTCGAGGGGATCAACGCTGATGGCTAAAACTTTGACGCCACGCTTATCAAATTCGTCTTTGATATTTGCCATGGCGCCCAATTCGGTGGTGCATACTGGCGTAAAGTCGGCGGGATGGGAGAACAGAATGCCCCAGCCATCACCCAACCATTCGTGAAAATTGATGGTGCCTTCTGTTGTTTCTGCTGTAAAGTCGGGGGCAACATCGCCTAACTGCAATGACATAGTGTAATCCTTTCTATTGGATTGTGGAGGAGATAGAGACTTCAAAATCCAACTGCGTGGCGATAATATAAGATAAAACTATACTCCGTCAAGTTGTCAAGTTTATCGCGTTGTTGCATGAGGTGGCGCTTTAAAATATATTCATTTGTGTATTTACAAGATATGAGCTATGGATAGTCGAACGTACATAGGTTTGGTTGAAAAAGAACCTGACAGCGATTACTGCGTCTATTTTCCCGATCTGCCCGGTTGCGTCACCGCCGGGCGCACGATTGAGGAGACCCGGGAAATGGCCGCCGAAGCTCTTGCGCTCCATCTGGATGGCCTTGCCGAGGATGGAGATGAGATTCCTGCACCCAGTTCCGCAGACGCTATTCTCACTCATCCCGACGCCAGTGATGCTCTGGCCCTACTCGTTGTTGAAGCACTGCCGGTAGATGCTGAGGTTCGAATATCTGTATAGAGAAGTGTGACGTGTAAGAGGTTGTAGGCTATCGATCTGATGATCGAGAAATTTGCGGGAGGAAATTATGGCTACAATTCATTTTGACAAACTTTCGATGTACGACCGCATTGGCGAACCCGTTTCGCTCGGTATTCCATTTGCCCAGGGACGGCTCACCGACTCTGGGCAATTTGGTATTTGTAATGATGGAACAGATATAGCGGTTCAGACCGATGTTACAGCGCGCTGGGACGATGGGTCAATTAAGTGGCTTATGGCGCATTTTCTGGCTGATCTTCCCGGCAATCGCGCACACGATCTCACTTTTGCCACTGATGGCAGTATTTCTACGCCTGATTCCGATGAGAGGACCACAGTGACACAAGGGGGAGATTTCTATACCATTGATACGGGTGTTCTTTCTGTTGATGTAGGGCTTGAGACAGATCTTTTTAAGGCGATTCGCGTAAATGGTATTGAGTGGTTTGGTGCAAATTCTTCTTTTGGTATAGCTGGTGCAGAAGGTGGATCGTATCTCGCCAATATTGATACCATTACTATTCTGGAGTCAGGTCCCGTGCGGAGTCTTGTCGAATGTGCGGGCAAACACGTTGGCGATGCGGGCACGTTGTTCGATATGCGCGTTCTCATTGAGGCATGGGCGGGAAAACCTTTTATTCGTCTGGATTATCAGTTTATCAATCGGGAGAAGGCAGCGAGCGTTGATGTGGCAGAAATTGCGCTGAAGTTCGCCGCATCGGGTGCGGGCGATGTGCGATGCGCTACTGGAGAGGGTTATTATCAAACTACCATAACAGAGGGTGCAAATGCGCGTCTTCTGGATGCTGAGACGATTGTTTTTCAGTCTGTTGAACACGTGCTTGATACGTTTTACGGGGATTTCTGGGCGGACTGGTGCGATGCTGAAAAAGGCGTTTGTATTACGCCTTTTCAAGCGCATCAAAATTTTCCCAAAGGGATTGCAGTCGGCGAAGATGGCATTGATCTGGATATTTATCCCGCGAGTCAGGATCCCGTCAAGATTTTGCAGGGCGTGGCTAAGACCCATCGCATGCAATTTTATTTTCACACTTCTGCCGTGTCTCTGGATGATGTTGTTGTACAATCGCTCCAATTTCAATATCCGGATATCGGTATTTTGCCCGAGTCGTGGTATCGCGAAGCCAATGTTTGGGAGAATCTTTTTCCCACGAATAAAAATTGGGATATTGAAGCCAGTATTATCAATATGGCCGATGGGCGCAATCAGGGGCTTGGGATGATGCACTGGGGCGATGGTCCGGATCACGGGTACACGCAGCAGGGGCGCGGCAAAGGGGAATTGGTGTGGACCAATAATGAATACGATTTTCCACATGCGATGTTTTTGCTCTATGCGAAGACGGGTGAGCGCCGGTTTAGAGATGCCGCGTGTGTGGCTGCACAACACTGGATTGATGTGGATTTTTGCCATTACAGCGACGATCCACTCAAGATGGGTGGGCAACCCATTCACACGGCGGGGCATGTGACAGGTAGTGTAACGCCTTCGCACGAGTGGACCGAGGGGCTGCTGGATTATTATCACATGACCGGTAAACGGGAGGCTCGCGAAAAGGCTATTTCTATTGCGGATAATATGATCCGCCATCTCGATTCGCCCAAATTTTCTCGCGCCGGGGGGCAGCAAGCCCGCGAGACTGGCTGGGCGATGCGCGGTTTGATTGCTGTGTACATCGAGACAAGGGAAGAAAAATACCTCGATGCGTGTCGCAGTATTGCCGAGCAATTTATTGCGTGGAAGGAAAAATGGGGGGCTTTTCTCGCGCCTTATACCGCGCATACGCTGGTGCGCGTTCCTTTTATGATTTCTATAGCGATCAATGCGTTGCATCGGTATTATACCGCGACGGGAGACGGTCGCATTCCGCCACTTATTGTGGCAGAGATGGGCGATTTGCTCGATCATTGTGTGATGCCCGATGGGCGTTTTTTTTACAAGGAATTGCCCAGTCTCCAGCGGCGTGCAGGCGGTCCCCGAGAGATGGAAGCGCTGTGTCATGCTTATGAGCATTCGGGCGATAAACGCTTTTTGGAACAGGCCGAGCGCATGATGAAATCCATGCGACCGGGTGGTAGCCGCAGTGGCAAGCGCATTGTCAAAGATCTCGTTGGCGATACTGTGCTTTTTGATGGTTCGGGTCCCAAAGCGTTTGCTTCTTTTTATGTGCCGTTTATGTCTTCATACAAGATTTTGTCGGATGAGAATTGCCTGACTTGATTTGAGGCTGACAAATGGTTACTTTTCAAGAGTTGTGTTTGGCTCGAGATTTTTTAGGAGGATGAATGGCTTTTGATGAGATAGGTGAAACGGGTATCCAGCAAGTGAATGACTCCATGAAGATGCTTATGGGGGAGTTGGCTAATTTTCAGGATATTGCCCGCTACGTCAAACCATTGCCGGGGGAAATACCCGCGCTTGATGGTGTTGATATTTACGGCGAGACCATTCCGCTCAATGGCATTGTAGGTGGCGATCATATTGTCTATGTCGATTTTAAGAAGCGCTATGATCTCGATGCTCGTATAGAAAAAGCTCGCAACCGCGGGCAGGGTGATGTTGTCAAAAAGCTGGAGGAATGTCGCTTTAAGGCCGGTGTGGCAGTGGCCGATGTTTCAGGGCATCAGATTACGGACGCGCTTCTCGCGGCGATGCTCCATCAGGCTTTTTTGATGGGTGCGATTTACGAGATGGATTATTACGGCAATATCACGGCCAAGTTGTTTGAAAATCTCAATACGCGGTTTTACAATTCGTCGAGTCTCAGCAAATTTATTACGATGATTTACGGGGAGATATCTCAGGAAGGGCATTTCCAGTTTCTGTCGGCGGGACATCCCATGCCGCTGGTGTATTCGCGCAAGTACAAAGGTATTGTCGATGTGTCCGAAGATCGGATGATTGCCTCTCCGCCCATTGGTACACTTCCCTCGGGACGCGATATTGATCGCAATATCAATGAGAGTGTGCTCGGTTTTAAGGAAGAATACGAACTTAACGAATGGGATTTAATGGGCACGGGCGATATTCTTATTCTTTTTACCGATGGTCTGGTTGAGCATCACCGAAATGGCGAGTTTTACGCGCCGCATTATCTCGAACAAAAACTTCACGAGATCAGAGATCTGGCCGCCAAAGAAATTTTCCACGCTATCCAAGAAGACCTCGCCGCGTTCAATGCACCCGATGATGATATCAGTTACGTTATTATTAAGCGAAGCTAAATCACGGGTTGTGGTCCCAGGTCTGATCGCTGTATTATCCCTCTTCCACTTCATCCAGTGCGCCTACTTTTCTCAAGCTCGGGGAAGCTATTGCTGTTATGCCTGTGACTAATAGCGTTCCGATGCCGCCGCTTACGACTGAGAATACAGGTCCATACAATTCCGCCACGCCTCCAGATTCGAGGCCACCCAGTTCATTTGACGCGCTCACAAATACTCCGTTTACAGCGGATACCCTGCCGCGCATTGCATCGGGCGTGATTAACTGTACGAGTGTGTGACGAATGACCATGCTCACGTTGTCAAATGCCCCGGTCAATACGAGCATCGCAAATGATAACCAGAAGTTTTCCGATATTCCAAATACTATGGTTGCCACGCCAAATCCGGCTACGGTGAGGAGCAAATTTCTGCCGGCTTTTTTCATTGGCGGCAAGTGTGCCAGTGTGAGTGCCATTATCAGGGCACCCACCGCGGGTGCTGAGCGCAAAATTCCGAATCCCTCGGATCCTACCTTCAATATGTCCTGTGCGTAAATTGGCAATAAATATACGGCGCCACCCAATAGCACGGCGAACATGTCCAGTGCCATGAGCGACAATAACAAGCGGTTGTTTTTTAAAAATACCAGTCCGCCCATCAGATTTTGCAGCGGTGAGACCCTCACTGCGTTTTTATCGCGTTCTACGGGCGGTACGCGCAATCGGGACAATATCAGCAAAAACCACCCTGTACATCCGGCACTTGCAAGGTACGCTGCAGGTACGTAAACTGCTGCGATCACGCCTCCGATCATGGGTCCCACTACCCATGCCATTTGCATCAAGCTCATGCTCCAGGCCACGGCATTGGGGAACATTCCGCGCGGTACCAGTTGGGGTACGATTGCCCGCCGTGCTGGTGCACCGAGTACGGTTATTGCGGCATCGACGACGAGCAGGGCGTACATCAGGGCAATTGGTCCCTGTTTCCACGATACTGCGGCAAGGCCCAGAGAGGTTAATGTCGTGCCGGTCAAGCTCAACATCATGACTGTGCGTCGGTTAAAGCGGTCGGCGAGATAACCCGCGGGGAGTGCGAGGATCATTGTGGGCAATGCGATTGCCAGGCCCACGAGGCCGAGCGCGAGTGCTTGCCCGGTGCGGGCATACATTTCCCATCCTATGGCTGCACTCTGAATTTGTGTGCCGACCAGTGCGGCAAACCAGCCCAGCGCGTATAACCGAAATTCCCTGATGTGAAATGCTTCATAGGGATTGTGTTTTGTCAATATGTTTCCTGTTCATAAGAATTTCGTCAGATTCAGACATGATAGCCAACTTACACTTGATGTCAATACATCGTTAAAATCTATGTGTTTGTCCTTGACATTTACCAAAATTAAACTATACCTGTGTTCAGTATTTTTACGTTAAACAATCTCAGGAGAAATACATGCGACGTATCTTTCAATTTGACCAGAATACCCCACCTCTTTGTCGCCTGGGTCTGGCGACGAGGGGCAATACGCATTTGTCCCCTGCCGATGTCTATTATGCGGTTGAGCGCGGTGTCAATTATCTCAATTGGTGCGGGCGTCCCGATGGTTTGAGTAGCGCGGTTGCGGGTATGGGTGCGGAGCGGGAGGAGATTGTACTGGCATGGCAACTCAAGTCTCGTACTGCTTCAGATGCTGAACGGGAGCTTGAAGATGCGTTGTGTGAGCTGAATACGGACTATATAGATGTTGTGACTTTTTACTATGTGGAGAGCGAGGGTGAATGGTGCGAGGTCGCGTCTGAAGGGGGCGCTTATGAAGCTATGGCTCGCGCCCAAGAGCAGGGTAAGGTGCGCTTTCTCGGTCTTACCAGCCACCAGCGCAATATGGCCGCGCGCATTGCGGTGGGCGACCTCCGAGCGCCTGAACAGGTTGGGTCCCGTCCTCTGGATATGCTTATGCTCCGGTACAATGCCGCCCACCGGGGGGCGGAGGAGGATGTGTTCCCTCTGACCGATCCGATCAGTATTCCGGTGGTTGTTTATACCTGTCTGCGATGGGGTGCTTTGATGAAGCCTACTCCGGATGATCCACCCGATTTTATACCGCCACCTGCAAGAGAGTGGTACCGCTTTGCGCTGGCCTATCCCTCTGTTGCCATTGCGATTGCAGCGCCCAATGACCGGGCGGAGCTTGAGCACGATTTTTCACTGTTGGATGATTGGCGGGCACCTGCGCCAGAAGAGAATGAGATGCTTATGGCACACGGAGCCCGCGTTTATCAACACGCTGGTCGTTTTCCCTGAGTTTCCATGTTCTACAATTTTCTGACAGTTGCGATTCGCAACGCGATGCGTCACAAGTTTTATGCGTTTATTAGTCTGAGCAGTCTCGCCATTGGATTGACGTGTGCTGTGCTCATTATGCTTTCTATCCGCTATGAGATGAGTTATGACGCCTTTCGACCCCATGCTGATCGGGTCTATCGAATTATGAAGAGGGATGTAAATGCGCGCGGACAAGTCGAATGGCGCGGCGCACTTCCGTCAGAGATTGCCGTGCATTTGCGCGATGAATATCCCGAGGTCGAGGCTGTTGTTCAGTTTCGCCGCATCACGTCCTGGTTTCGCGCGGAGGACCGATTGTTTCAACAGCGCCTTTGTCCAGTTGATGGAGATGTTGTGGATTTCTTTGGTCTGGATATTATTCGGGGGGATGCGACCGCGCTCAAACGCCGAGATGCGTCCATTGTTTTAACGCAGAGCGTCGCCAATAAGCTCTACGGAAATGCTGACCCCATTGGTCGCACCGTTGAAGTGCAGCGCGAGACCTATCAGCTGGTGTTTTCGGTTGTTGCTGTGATGAAAGATCGCCCGACCAATACGCGGTTGGAGTTTGATAGTGTGACTTTTTTTGCGTCCGATAACTGGGCTATACGCGCTGCGCCGATTTACGTGCGTTTGCGTCCCGATGCCGATGTTGCGGCTCTCGAGCGCGCACTTGCTACTCACTTTCCCTCTGAATCGGAGGCGACTTACCATCTCCAGGCTCTGCCGCGCATCCATCTGTATTCCAGGATTGATCTGGAGGGTTTTACGGGTGATTCGGGGATGCCGTATCGAGATGTCCGCGATCTCTATCCCCTGTCTGTTCTGGGGCTGGGTATTTTGCTCATCGCCTGTATCAATTTTATGAATCTGGCTACTGCGCGGTCAGCTATTCGCGCCCGCGAAATTGGTCTGCGGAAGGTTGTGGGGGCGCGCAGGCAGCATATTATGGGTCAGTTTTTGTGCGAGTCTGTGTTGTTTACCGGGGTTGCGTTGCCCGTATCTTTTGGATTGACGGTGTTGCTTTTGTCCCAATTTTCAGGCCTGATGGGCCAACCGCTTGTCTTCAATATTTCTGATCATGTTTTGTGGATTGGGGGCATTGCGCTGGTTACCGCCCTTGTTTCGGGGAGTTATCCCGCCTTTTATCTTTCGGCGCAGCAGCCCGTTGATGCGCTGAAGGGGCTGCGCAACAGGTTTCCGAGAGATCTCTGGCTACGGAAAGGTCTTGTGGTGGTGCAATTTGCCGTGTCTGCTATTCTCATTGCATCTACGCTCGTGGTCTATCAGCAAATGGATCTGGTCCGCGGCAAATACCTGGGTTTTGATCGCGATCAGATTGTCGTGGTGAAAATTTTTGGTCCCGATGCGGAGCAAATCCACTTAAATGGTCAGTATAATGCGGTCAAACAGCGGTTTCTTCAGCATCCCGATATTATCATAGCGGGTACGAGTCTGGACCTGCCCGGACACAGTTGGCCGAGTCGGCGTTTTGCGTCGGATGTTGAAATGCCTGACCGCGAAGTTGAAGTGCGCGTTTTTCGGGCGAATGAGGATTTTCTCTCCTGTTATAATATTCCGATACTTGCGGGTCGAAATTTTTCGCAGTCTTATGCGGAGCAGGTGACAGAGAACGCGGGTGCGATGCAAGTGGTGATAAACGAGACTGCTGTAAAGCGGTTCGGTTGGTCGAATCCTTTGGGACATACGCTTATGATTGGGGAGAAACCCGCTCAGGTTATTGGCGTGATGGGAGATTTTCACGTGCGTTCTCTCAGAGAGCCTCTGGGTCCTGTGGTTTTATCTGCGGCGGGTGCGGATTTGAAATACTTGCATCTCAAGATTAAACCCGACCGTATTCGGGAGACGCTGGCTTTTGTTGAAGAGACCTGGTCGCATTTTATCCCGACGCGGCCTTTTGAATACTTTTTTATTGACGATTATATCGATTCCAAATATCGACGAGAACAACGCCAGGGGCACATTTTTACGCGGTCTGCAATTGTCGCCATTGTGCTGGCCTGTCTGGGTCTGGCGGGTCTGGCGGCTTTTGCCGCTGAACAGCGTACCCGCGAAATTGGTATTCGCAAGGTGCTGGGTGCTTCGGCATCCCATCTCGTGGTTTTGATTAGCCAGGACTTTGCCAGGCTAGCTCTCTTCGCCAGCACGATTGCGTGTCCGGTTGGATATTTTTTGATGCGGGATTGGTTGCAAAATTTTGCCTATCAGATTGATCTCGCGGTTTGGCCGTTTCTTTTGAGTATAGCGGTTCTGCTTTTTATTGCTGTTTTGACAGCAGGATGCCTCGCCTGGAAAACAGCGCGTACTAATCCCGTTGATATATTGCGATGTGAATAGAGAAAAAAAGTTGGATTAGAGAATTTTTCCGCACAATCAGTGATGCAGAACTTCCCTTGACAGATATACAAATGTTCACTATAATTTTTATTATAGAAAACCTGGAGATGTTGTGTAATGACATTCGGGAAAGGAACCGACATGGATACAAATGGAACTTATCAGGTCGCCGATTTATGCGAAGCGGCAAGTGAGGGCGATGTCGCCAAAATTCGTCAGATTCTCGATGTGCAACCCGATCTGGTCAATGTGCACATGGCCGAGAATGACGAACACCTCGCCATTCACTACGCGGTTATGAATCAGCACGCGGATGCGGTGCGCGTTCTTATGGAGTCGGGTGCAGATCACACGTCGGGTATTTATCCCCATCGCGATGCTACGGACGCGCTTACCATGGCGGATGAACGCGGTATGGATGATATTGTTCAGATTTTGCGAGAGGAAGACGAGAAACGCAAACTCGCGGCTTGCGAGAATATTACTATTACAGAGGAGAATGACGCGCTTTTTGAGGCTATTCATGAGGGGCGGATGATGGAGACCGTGGAAATTCTCTATAAGAATCCCGATTTGATCAACGCCTGCCATCGCAATGGCGGTAGTGTGATTCACACTGGTGCATCTCTTGGAAATTATGAGCTTGTTCAATATCTGCTCAAGCGCGGTGCGGATATCACCCATCTCACGCCCGAGGGGCAATCGCCTCTCGACGGCGCTGTTCACAATATTCGCGGTCGCAACAGGCCGCTCAATGAGGGGTGTTTGATTTGTGCGGGTATTCTGCTTCAGGCCGGATGCGAACAATCGCTTGAGTCTGCTGTCGCGCTTGGGGATCTTGGTTTTGTTCAAGATTATAAGAGACAACATCCCGAACGCTTTCAGTCCAATGATAGCGAGCGAGACGGTCTTTTACCGATCGCTGTGCAAAATGACAATCTCGATATGGTGCGTATGCTGCTGGATTTGGGTCTCGATCCCGATGACAAATATCAACTGCATCACTATGAGACCAAACCCTATTCATGGGGCCAACCGCTGGCTCATGCGGCGGGTCACTCGCAGTATGAGATTGCCGAGCTTCTGCTCGCGCGCGGCGCCGATCCCAATGCGAGTATTTACGCGAGTGGCAATCCCATAGCGGCTGCGTATAATAATCGCGACGATAAGATGAAGGGTTTGCTGTTTAGATACGGTGGGGTTTTGGATCATATCACTGCTGGGCTTGAAGGCGAGACGTCTGCCGCTGCTGTTGCGCTTCACAATGATTCTTCGCTTGCGGAGAGGCTTTTGTGGGCTGCGGGTTGTGGGGGCGATCCAAATATTGTGGGGATGTGTCTGCGTCAACTCGAGTGGGATCCCGATGACGGTCGCTGGTTTGGCTTGCTGGAGCAACCTGTGCGCCTGTGGCGCACCCACCCTCATCGCAAATTCCGAGATTTTGATCGCACGGTCTATCCCGAGATTTTTCGCATGATTCTCGATCATGGCGTCAATCCCAATCTGGTCGGGCGTTTCGGGTATCGCCTCGCCCATCACATGGCGGCGTGCGGTGTTGTGTGGGGAGAGGTGATTATGACCGAAGCTGAGCGCGTTGCCTTTGCCACTATTCTCCTCGATTATGGTGCAGATCTCGATGTGATTGATGAGCTTTTGCAATCTTCACCGCTTGGCTGGGCTGTGCGATGGGGAAAATACGATCTCGCGCGTCTCTATCTCGAGCGCGGTGCCGATCCCACACTGGCGGGTGCTGATTGGGCAACGCCACTCGCCTGGGCAGAGAAAAAAGGGTATGGGGATATTGCCGATCTCATCAAACGGTATCTGTAAAAATGGATATCGTCGAAAAACGCCATCGGAAATACTTTGCGGTGGCGTTTTCTTTTTGTACCATGAGAAAGACCAGAGGCTGATTTAGTTATTCATGAGACCAAAAGGAGATATGAGCATGGTTCGCACGTTGATTGGCAGTCGGTATTCAGAAGATGTTGAGGCGTTGTTAAAAGATGCGCCTTCTGAGGTTGAGGTGATTTTTTTGCCAGAGGGAGAAAAGCAAGCCGATTATTTGTCGGGTGTGGAAGTGCTTTTTGGGCGGCTTGCCGAATCCGATTTTGATCACGCAGATGCGTTGAAGTGGGTTCAGCAGCCTCATGCGGGGGCCGAAGGACATTTGTATGAAAAATTTAAGAATAGCGATATGGTTTTGACCAATGCGGGGGGGTTGTTCGGTCCGCAAATTGCGGAACATGCGTTTGCGCTTTTGCTGGCGTTGACGCGGCAGATTCACACGCAGTTGGAGTTTATGAAGCGCAAGCACTGGGAGCGCGTGCCGTGTTTGGAACTGGCGGGGATGACGATGGGTATTATTGGTTTGGGCGGCATTGGACGGGCGATTGCAGACCGCGCAAAGGCGTTTGAGTTTCGGGTTATTGCGGTCGATCCAGAGGATATGGCGTGTCCGGCTTCTGTGGATCGGTTGGAGAAGATGGATTATTTACCCGAACTTATGTCGCAGTCCAATGTGGTTATGGTGTGTTGTCCCAGTACGGCGGAAACGCATAAGATGCTGTCTGGTGAGATGTTTGATCGGTTGATGGAGGGTAGTTTGCTCGTCAATGTGAGTCGGGGAAAGGTGGTGGATGAGGAGGCTATGGTCGCGGCGCTACGGTCGGGCAAACTGGCGGGTATTGGGCTGGATGTGACTTATACGGAACCATGTCCGGAAGATAGTCCGCTGTGGACCGAGCCCAATGTGATTTTGACATCGCATAGTGCGGGGTCTTCACAGCATATTCGGAGGCGCGCTATGGTGCGGTTTGTGGATAATTTGCACAGGTATGTGAGGGGTGAGGCGCTGCAGAATGTGGTGGATAAGGAGAAGGGGTATTAGGAATTAAAAATTAAAAATTAAGAATGGGGATCAGGGCAAACGACGAGGTGTATCAACTCGTATAAACTTGCACTTCACGGTCTAAACGATCCCCTTTACTCCCCTAAAAAAGATGCTTTCCAAAAATTCGCAAAGTGGCGTTTTACCCATTTTAATGGTTTTTGGGCGAGTGCGTTAAATCCACCCCATGTCCACCGCGTGGGGTGGGTTTTTTTTGTTATTTTTTGGAATAGTTCTCGACGGTCTGCGTCCAACCAGTTCAGTGTGTCCGACAGATAGATCAATTCGCGCTCGTATTCCAGGGATACCATCGCCTTCATGTGTGCATTGACTTTGTCGGTTTCTTGTAATCTGGTTTTTGGACATACTGTGTATCGCTCTGTGGATAAGAAGGAAGATATCCACTGCCAGGGTACCTGGTCGCGTGCGGATTCAGCGGTGGCGTTGACCTGTGATACCTGGTTCAAAATACCGTAGGTGCGACAGGTCAGGGGACGCGCCGGATGGATTGAGCAGCCGCCTTCGGATGTCAAGAACGGACAACGGCGCGGGCGTTCTTCGACTGTGTTCAGCAGTTCTCGCTGTTTATTGGGATCAAAGTGCGAGCGCACATAATCTATGATGTTGACGTATTCGACGGCGTAAAGCGGATACATGGTTGCAAAATCGTCGTCGTATTCGGCATCTGTTAGTTCGCAACAGCTTCCCGGTGCATCGCAACCTGCACACGATACAGCGGGGACCTGTGCGTACACTGCGTTCAGGCGCGTGCGGGTCTCTTCGGGTAAAATTGGCGATGCGATTTGTAGGAGAGAGTTACTCACTTTTTGTGCCTTTAAGAGATGTCGATATTGTAAAATGCGTTTCGCCCGGGATAGACAGCGGCATCGCCCAGTTCTTCTTCGATGCGCAGCAATTGATTGTACTTTGCAATGCGGTCTGAACGCGATGCCGATCCGGTTTTGATTTGACCGGCATTGGTTCCCACGGCAATATCGGCTATGGTTGTGTCTTCGGTTTCGCCCGAGCGATGCGAGATGACGGCTGTATATCCCGCGCGTTTGGCCGTTTCAATGGCTTCCAATGTTTCGGTCAGGGTTCCGATTTGATTGACTTTGATGAGTATGGAATTGCCCACTTTTTCTGAGATTCCGCGTTTTAAGCGCGTTGTGTTGGTGACAAATAGATCATCGCCAACCAGTTGAACGCGATCGCCCAATTCGGCTGTTAGCGCGGCCCATCCAGCCCAATCGTCTTCGTCCAAACCGTCTTCGATGGATACAATGGGATACCGGCTCGTCCAGTCTTTCCAAAATGCGGTCATTTCTGCCGAAGACCGTTTGGATCCGTCCGATTTTTTGAATACGTAGTGCTCGCCGTCGTAAAATTCACTCGATGCGGGATCCAGCGCCAGCAATATATCGTCGCCCAGTACATAGCCGGCATTTTTGATTGCCTCGGCAATGACGTCGAGTGCTTCGTCATTGGAACCCAAACTCGGCGCAAATCCACCTTCATCGCCTACGCCCGTGCTATAACCTGCTTTTTTGAGTACGTCGCGCAATGCGTGAAAAATTTCGGCACCTGTTCGTAGGCCTTCTGCAAAATTTTCAGCGCTTGCGGGCATGACCATAAATTCCTGGAGATCAACACTGCTGTCGGCATGCGCGCCACCGTTCAAAATATTCATCATTGGCACGGGTAATTGACACGCTGAAGCTCCACCGATATAGCGATAGAGGGGCATGTCATAAGCTACAGCAGCGGCTTTGGCCGCCGCGAGAGAAACACCCAGGATGCCGTTTGCGCCGATTGCGCCTTTGTTGGGTGTGCCATCGACATCGCGCATGATTTGATCGATTTTTATCTGGTCCGATGGATCCAGCCCAACAACGGCTTTGGCAATTTTGTCATTGACATTTTGGACGGCTTTTTTCACGCCCTTGCCCAAATAGCGCGTTTGTCCATCGCGCATTTCCACAGCTTCGTGTACGCCTGTTGAAGCTCCCGAGGGTACGGCCGCGCGGCCGATAATGCCAGAACTCAGGCGCACATCAGCTTCGACAGTTGGATTTCCTCTTGAATCCAATATTTCACGGGCGTGAACCGCCTCAATCTTCGTCATATCCCAACTTCCTCCTCTGGTGTTGGTGGTTGTTATGTTTTTTCTATTTTGTTCAGTGTCATGCGTATTTTACGCAGGTCGCCTATCGCCTGTTGCAGGCGGTGGGACATAATTTGTGACAAACGGCAGAGAATTTTGAATCCCATCCTGGGGTGCGTGTGTAGCAAATCGACCAAATCAGAGCGGAAGAATCCGACCAGAACACTTTGTTCGGCTGAGAGAATAGAGGTCGTCTGCTGTGTATCACCCAATGGCACGATTTCGCCCATCAATTCGCCTTCTCTCAAGGTGTCGAGTATGGTCTGTTCGCCATTGGAGCGACGTTGAACGACGTGTACGACGCCGGACACGACGATAAACAAGCCCGATCGCGGTGTTGGGATCATTTCGCCCGTGACAAATCGCCTGCGATGCATAATGCGTTCGATAGTGTGCAATTCCTGCCGGGTCAATGTATCAAATAGTGCGAGCCGAGCGAGAATATCTGGCAAATTTTCTTGCCTATTGCCGGGCGGTGTCAGGTTTCCCCATTCGGGGTCTTGAAATGTCATAAGTCAGTATCCAGTAGTCAGTAGTCAGTGGTTAGCCCGCCTTGCTTCCCGATTTTTAATTTTTAATGAACTGGTCTGGGCTGCGACCAGTTTTACACCGCTCCTCAATTTTTAATTCATTATACCTTCCCCCGTCCGCCGGAAATAAATTTGGCGAGTTGCCGATGTAGATGGGCGCGCATCTCCGGGTTATCCGGATCCAATGCAATGGCCTGGCGAATAATGAAAATGGCGCGTTCGGTATTGCCCATCTGGTAATGTAGTTCGGCCAGTGTGTCCAGGTAGGAAGGGGTGTGTGGGCGCAGGCGCAAAGACCTCCGCGATAGGCGAATGCCTTCGCGCAGGTGAATTCCCTGAATGGCGTATATCCAGGCGAGATTGTTCAGGCTGCTGTCGTCAAGGGGATTGAGTTCCAGTGCTTTTTTGTAAAATTCCTCGGCGCGCTCATAGTTTTTGCGCTCGTAATAGACATTGCCCAATTCGCCGTGCGTGCGTGCTCGTATTTCTGCTTCATTGTCGTTTTTTGGCTCGATGTTCAGTATCTGCACATAAGCTTCTTCGGCGCGCTCGGGCCATTTTAATACCATATAGAGACCGCCCAGTTGAAAATGTGCCCACATCGTTTTTGGCCACTGTTCGACAACTGTTTCCAAAAGGGATTGCGCTTCGCTCAACCGATCGTGAGACAGATAGAGACTGACGAGGTCGCGGTAAGATTCCCGATGCTCGGGTACCTGTGATACGGCTTTTTCCAACCACGCGATAGCGACTTCTGGCTTTTGTAGGGCTTCATTGACGATTGCGAGGTCTCGGTACAAGCGCATATAATCAGGTGCCAATCCGAGCGCCGTTTCGAACTCGGCTCGCGCTGCGTCGTATTGGTTGCGCCTCAAATATGCCCTGCCCAACCACCGCCGCAAAACCGCGTCTTCAGGGCATATATCCACAGCAGCCTGAAATATCGCGAGCGCGGTTTCGTAATCCCGATTGGCTTCGAGAGCAATAGCGCGGTCTAAATGGCGATACGCCCGATACTCGGCACAGCCAGACAAGAGCAAGACGGATACGAGTGTGCAAAAGAGAGTTGTGCGCGTGTTATCCATAGAACTACTCCTCAGGGGAAGTATAGAAATCGCAACAGGGGTTGTCAAGGCGCAAAGGTGTTTTCTCTTGACGCATATAGGTGGGCAGGTATAATTAGGCTAATAAATATCTGTTCACTTTTTTGATATGAGGTTTTTTATGTCGCGTATATCTTCCTTTTTGCATCCTTCCCTTTCATCTGTGTTTATCCGTGTTCATCTGTGGTTGCTTCTCACCTTTTTCTTCTTTATGTCTTGTGGGACACCGCAGGAGGGTATGCAGACGCAAAGTTTGATTATTGCAACAGCCACGCCCGGAGGCACGTATTATCCGGTGGGTGTAGCGCTGAGTACGACGATTACACAGAAGCTACAGCCCAAAATTGTGGTAGCAGCTATCAATTCTGCAGGGTCGGCCGAGAATATTCAGATGCTGGTCAATCGAGAGGCACATCTGGCGATTTTGCTGGGTTTGTACGGTGCGATGGCTTATCGCGGAGAAGGGACTTATCAGGGGCAAGCGGTTGGAGAACTCCGATCTATTACCCTGCTATGGGAGAATGTCGAGCATTTTCTACTTCGGGCGTCTGATGCCAAAACAGGTACTGTTGAGGACTTGAGAAAACTCGGCCGCAAATACGTTATTGGCAAACGCGGCAGTGGTACAGAAGGCGCGACTCGAACTATTCTCGCAGCGCTTAATATTTCTCCGGATGAGGATTTTACGTCTGAGTATTTGGGCTATAGTCCGTCTGCTCAGGCTATGATTGACGGCCGTATCGCAGGGGCGACGCTTTCGGCTGGTCCGCCCGTGGCTGCTGTGACGCAGGCTTTTGCCCAGATCGGTGCGGACGGGGTTTCTGTGCTTGCTTTTAGCGATGATCATCTCGCGGCGATCCAAAATGCGTTTCCCATGTGGACGCGTTATATTATTCCGGCCAATACGTATCCCGGGCAGTCCGAAGCGATTGAGACGATTGCACAACCCAATTTTTTGGCGTGTAGAGCAGATTTGCCCGAGGATGTGGTGTATGAGATCACAAAAACTATTTATGAGAATTTAGAGGAGATTCAAAATATCCACAAGGCCACGCTCGCAATGTCTCTCGAGAAAGCGACGATGGGCCTGGTTGTTCCCCTGCATCCGGGTGCCGCGCGCTATTATCGCGAGAAGGGTATCGATATTTCGCCGTCTTTGATAGGGGAATAGGTTTGAATTCCGAATTTGAACAGGGCGGCGAAGTGAGTACGCCTCATCGCGTGCTTACTGGCAGGCATCAGGTGCTCGTCGTTGTTGTGGGGGTCTGCCTGTCTCTGTTTCATCTGTGGAGCAATACGCTGGGCGTTTTGCCCGAATTGCAGCGCAATGCCGCTCATTATGCCTTCATTCTTTTTTTGGGATATCTGCTTTATCCCGTCTCTACGCGCTATGCCTCGCGCACGCTGATTCTCGATTATTTTTTCGCCATTCTCTCTCTCGTTGTCGCTCTTTATCTCGTGTTTTTTGAGGATGCGCTGCACGCCCGCAATGAGGTGCCGAATACGGCTGATCTCATTTTTGCGGGTATCGCGATTCTCCTTTTGCTCGAGATTACCCGCCGCACGACGGGTTTTTTTATTCCGCTGCTCGCGCTTGTATTTCTCACTTACGCGCTTTTTTGGGGGCAATATCTTTCGGGTATATGGGCGTTTCCCGGTGTGTCATTTCCGCGTTTGCTATACCGCATGTACTTCGCGCCCGATGGTATTTTTGGAACGATTGCGACTATTTCATCTACTTTTGTCGCGCTTTTTGTGCTTTTTGGCGCGTTTCTCCTGCGTTCGGGTGCGGGCGATTTTATGATTCGTCTGGCGCTCGCGCTGCTGGGACGCACAGTGGGCGGACCGGCAAAGATGGCGGTTTTTGCCAGTGGTATGCTCGGCTCAATTTCGGGGAGTGCTGTGGCGAATACGGTGGGGTCGGGTTCGCTTACGATTCCGATGATGAAGCGCACGGGTTTTTCGCCTACTTTTTCAGGCGCAGTTGAGGCGGCGGCATCCACGGGAGGCCAACTCATGCCACCGATTATGGGTGCGGGCGCGTTTATTATGAGTCAGTGGACGCAAATCCCCTATCTGACTATTGTCGCTGTGTCTTTTATTCCCGCGCTGATCTATTTTTTGAGTGTTACATTTTTTATTCATTTTCGCGCGCGAAAAAGAGGGATTGCGCCCTTGCCTGCTTCGGAACTCCCAAATATCCGCGATACGATCCGAGAAGGCTGGCATTTTGCGATTCCCATTGGGGTGCTCGTGGGCACGCTGATCTACGGTTTTACACCCACGTTTGCCGCGGCAACGGGAACCGCGAGTATTGTTGTTGCGAGTTGGTTGAATAAGAATACGCGCATGAATATCCGCGATATTGTCGATGCACTTGCGCTGGGTGCTCACAATATGGTTACCACTGGTATTATTCTGCTGTGCGCTGGTATTATTGTGGGTGTGGTGCTGATGGTTGGCGTTGGGATCAAATTTTCTTTGCTCATTTCGACGATTGCCGGAAGCAGTGTGCTTATTACTGTTGTGCTTATTGCCGTTGCGTCTCTGATTCTGGGCATGGGCTTGCCGGTGACGGCTTCTTATATCGTGCTGGCAGTGCTGGCTGCGCCTGCGCTGACCAGTCTGGGGGTGAGTCTGATTGCGGCGCATTTGCTGATTTTCTGGTATTCACAGGATGCCAATGTCACGCCGCCGGTTTGTCTGGCTGCGTATTCCGCTGCGGGTATTGCGGGGGCAAATCCGCTTCGTACGGGTTTTCAGTCGTGGCGCATTGCCAAGGGTATTTATTTTATTCCCCTGCTTTTTTGCTATACGCCCATTCTTTTTGAAGGAGAGACCTGGCGCGTTATTGAGACTGCGATTGCCGCTCTTCTCGGTCTGCTGTGTTTTGCTGCGGCTTCTGAGGGATTTCACATGGTGTCGCTGAGTGTATTATACCGCGTCTTGTTCCTGGTGGCAGCGGTGCTGTTGCTTTGGCCTTTTCAGGAAATCGTTTCTTTTTTGAAGATCGTGCAGGTTTTCGACAATGCCGAGAATTGGAATCTGGTCGGTCACGCGATTGGCGGAGCTATTTTACTTGTTCTGATGTTGGTGCAAAAACGCGTCGCTACATAAGATCATCTGAGTTGGCCAGTTGTACTGTCAGTTCGGTCAAGGCATGGGTGATGCTTACAATTTTTTGCAGATCAATTGCACTGGGCCAGCGGTCAGCGGGATGATGGAAGAGGCGATTGCGACCTGTGATGGAAATATATTGCCCGCCTCTGTCGTAGATATTTCGCGCTTCACCGCCAGGGCGCGTGCCAACAGGTGTAAAGTCTATTGCAGAAACGCAGGTCTCCGCAATGGCACGATGGGCCAATTGCGCCAATTCCTCGCGCGATGCTTGAAGTCTTATGGGACAATTTGTTGCCGCAAAATTCGCGCCCAGATGAATCCAGACGTGCGCCGCTTTGATCAATGGACGGTGGTGCGAGAGGAAGAAATCCAATCCCAGGTGTCCCAATTCGTGTCCCGTGCTTGCAACGAACCACACGTCTCGTTGCGGCTGATTTTCAGAGAGGGCGCGAATCATTTCGAGCCAACAGGCTATTCCGCCTCCGCGTTCCGATACACATTGCCACCAGCCGCTTCGCGGCGTGATGACTGCGAGCGGAGGCAGGGATGAATTTTTGCCCTGTATTCGCGTTTCAACATTCAGTGCCTGGACTTCTGTGCGCGCTACCTGGGTAATTACGCGCGCTTCTTTTTTAGCAGATATGGCTTCTGCGATGCGCTCTTCGGCACTGTCGGGCACCTGTAATACGGGCGGTCCAAAAGGTGCTGTAAAATTCTCTGCATTGGTTGGTGTCAATCCGCGGACGTCATCGGGGTGGGTTCGTTTGCATATCGCGACCATGGCTTTGATTTTGTCCCGCCTCCGCGCATGGGCAAGTTGGGGTTTGTCCCATCCCCGATTGGTCAGGTGGTGTCCCACTGCTATGGGTGCGTTGTTTTCTGGACTACCCATCCGCCCTCTTACGCCATTTTTGTCTGTAAATGTGCCGTCAAAAAAAGGTATGCCTTGAATTGTGTGATTGCCGATTTGAAGCTCAGACTGTATTGGGTCAACGCGCAAATGCCGAAATTTTGTCAATAGAGGTTTTTGGCCGGTTGCTTTTATTCGTTCGGCCAAATAGTGTGCGTTTTTCGTATCTCCTGTTGTTCCTGTTCGGTGGATGCCCTGCTGGTCGTAGGCCTCTAAAATTTCAGCGACTCGTTGTTCGAGTGATTTGTTTTTGGACATTTTGTTCCTCCACGACTCTTTTGGCTAACTACCGCAATATAAAAGTATTATTATGGTAGATCATAATAGAATTTCAAAAGGAGATAGTTGATGAATCCAGAACGCGATAGACAAGCGCCATTGACCGGGATCCGCGTCGTTGATTTCGGTCATTATATTGCCGGGCCTTTGACGGGGATGTTACTCGCAGATCAAGGTGCCGAGGTGATTAAGGTGGATCGGCCGGGCAAACCGGATTACGATACGCCGGCAAATGGCGTTTTTAATCGGGGCAAACAGCGCATTACCCTCGATTTGAAAAATGCGGATGATCTCGCGACTGCGGTGAAGTTAATCCGTTCGGCGGATGTGGTTATTGAAAATTTTCGCCCGGGCGTTATGCAGCGATTGGGTTTGGGGGCAGAAGAGATGACTGCGCTGAATCCAGGGTTGGTTTATCTCTCTTTGCCGGGTTTTGCCTCGACGGATGAAAGAGCGTCCATTCGCGCATTTGAAGGTATTATCAGCGCGGCTATAGGTCAATATACAGATCTTCAAAGTAGAAGACCGGATCTGCCGCCTGTTTATACGCCGATGCCATTGGGTTCGACTTATGGGGCGATTCACGGTGCTATCGCTGTTACGCTTGCGCTTTATGCGCGCGAAGAGAGCGGGCGCGGCGATGTGATTGAGGTTTCGCTGGTTGGTGCGGCGATGTCTGCTATGGCGGTTATTATGCTGGATGTGGCGGATAAGCCCGCGCGATATGGCACGCCGTCTAATGCTGGTCGTCAGAAACAACGCAGTAGTGCGGGGTCGCCTTTTAGTGGTACGTTTCGCGCGGGAGATGGGCAATGGCTTTATATTATTGCGGCTGGGCATTCTCGAAATAGTCGGTCACTGGTTAAAGCGCTGGAGGTGTACGATGATTTGATCGCGGAGGGGATGGTCGATGTGCCCGTGTATGAGAATCTCCATCTGACGAATAATATTCCCGATTCATCCCATTTGTCCAGAGAATGGAATCTCAAAGCGCGCGAAAAAATTGAAAGTGTGCTGGCGAGTGAACCCGCACAACACTGGGTCGATGTTTTGACCGCTGCTGGCGTGCCGTGTACGATTCAGCGCACGGCACAGGCGTGGTTGCACAAATCCGAGACTGAGGAAGCGGCTTTGACGGTTGTGGTTGACGATCCCGAGTACGGTCCGATGCGGCAACTCGGCGTGCAGACGTGGCTTGCCAAGACGCCGGATGAATGCGCGATTCCCAGGCCGTCAGGACCGTTTGTGGGAGATGTTGAACCCAAACCGAATGGGGATATTGCGGCATCGCTCGGGAAACCCATTCTGGAGGGTATCCGCGTTCTGGATTTATCCAATGTGCTCGCCGGGCCAGCCAGTGCGCGCACGCTGGCGGAATACGGCGCGGAGGTTATTAAGATCGATCCGCCGGAGCCTTATTTTGGTCCGCGTATTTCCAGTTGGTTTCCTCTGGAGGTCAGTCCCGGCAAGCGCAGTGTGATTTTGAATTTGAAAGACGAAGCTGGCAGGGCGGCTTTTATGAAGCTGGTTGAAACAGCCGATATTATTGTTCACAATTTCCGGCCCGGGGTTGCGCAAAGTTTGGGTATTGATTACGATGCTGTTAAGAGGTGCAAACCCGATATTGTGTATCTCAATTTGACGGCGTTTAATGGTCCGCGTCCAGGTCCGTGGATGAATCGACCGGGTTTTGATCCCCTGCTTCAGGGATCGACTGGCATACAAATGCGCTATGGCGGTGAGGGGAATAGACCGGTGTTGCACGGTTGGGCGTCGTGTATCGATTATATTACGGGATATTCGGCAACTTATGGCGCGGTGCTGGCGTTGCTCAAGCGCAGGCGCAGTGGTGTTCCCGATGGTGGTGATTTTGTGACGACTTCGCTCGCGCAGGGGGGGCAACTCGTTCAGGCGCCTTTTATGTATGCTTGCGAAGCCGGGTGCTCGGGCGATGAGCCAGCGGGACAGGATGCTGTTGGTGAACACGCGCTTCACCGCATGTATCGCGCGCGGGATGGCTGGGTTTTCCTGGGTGGATTGGAGCATGAGATGGGTAAGTTGAGATGTATTGCGGGGTTGGAGAATACACCCGATGAAGATGCTGGTGAATTTTTAGAGGGTGAGATCAAAAAACGCGATGTGGCCTATTGGGTTAAGGTTTTTAACGAGGTGGGGCTGGCCGGGCACCGCATTGATTCGCTTGAGGATATTCGCGAGATGTTTTTGCACGAGGTGTGTGACGATCTGTTGGACACATGGGACGATGGGCGCTCCATTTCTATTGTTCGCTTTACGGATCACCCGGTTGGCAGTGCTGTCGATCTCGCGCCACCCGCTTATGTGCGTTTGAAGAATGCGCCTGTTCAATTGCTCTACGCGTGTCCCAAACAGGGTGCGCATACGAGGGAGATTCTCGGGGAATTGGGGTATGATGACGACTTTGTTGACGGTCTGATCGCAAAGGGCGTGGCGAAGGAGCAGCTACATGAATATTATTTGCCGCATGGTTAGGAGGAGGGCTTATGCCATCAGAAGAAGCAGTTGCACTGGCGAGAGAACGGGCGATTCCCGTGCTGGATGCGTGGATGGCCGGTTTTAATGCGCTGGATCTCCAGGCGTGGAAAGCGACGATGCATTTTCCACACTTTCGCCTGGCTTCGGGAATTATGCACCGATGGGAAGATGCGGATATGGACGATGCATTTATCGCGCGTGTGAGGACTGGGTTGGGCAATATCGGTTGGCACTACAGTGTGTGGACCCGGCGCGAGATTGTCCATTGCTCGGACGAGAAAATTCACGTCGATACGCAATTTACCCGCTACCGCGAAGACGGTTCGGTGATTGCGGCTCACGATTCTCTTTATGTTCTTACGTATGAGGATGGCAGATGGGGTATTAAATTGCGCTCCAGTTTTGCCAGATAGCAGCTATGAGTTATCAGAGAGAGTTTGAAAGCCGGCTGAATGTCGGCGTTGTTGGCATCGGGTCACATTGCTACAGGAATATCCTGCCTGCGATGCATTATCTTCCGGTGAGGCTTAAGGCTTTTTGCGATTTGAGGCTGGATCTCGCGAAGGCGACAGCAGAGGAATACGGGGTGGATGCTTGCTATGCCAGCACTGCGGATATGTACGCGGGTGAAGATCTGGATTGCGTGTTTATCTGTGTGTCTCCAGAAGCACATCCAGAACTGGCGTGCGAGGCGCTGGATTCCGGGCTGCATGTGTGGATGGAGAAGCCGCCTGCTACGCTGGCTTCTGAAGTGGAAACTATGATGCGCCACCGTGGGGATCGCGTGGTCGTTGTGGGTTTTAAGAAGGCATTTATGCCGGCGACTCGGAAGGTGATTGAGTTGATGGGGACAGAGGATTGCGGTCCGCTCAGGGGACTTTCCGCAGAGTATCCGATGACCATTCCCGAGGATGGGGAGCAGGTGCTCAGAGCGCGCGAAGCGCCCAACTGGCTGAAGAATGGCTGTCATCCGCTTTCGCTGCTGCTCGCTGTTGGGGGAGATGTTTCGGCTGTGACTATGCACAGGAGCGATCACGGCACTGGTGTGTGTATTCTCGAATTTGCGAGTGGTGTCGTGGGGTCTTTTAATCTGGTTTCCGCGCGTCGCGGATGCGAGCGGTATGCATTTTGGGGGCAGCAGCATGTGGCGATTGATAAAGATCTTCGCGTGACTCTGGAACGCGGTATTCCTTTTAATTATTCAAGTACGAGAAGTTATATTCCCACGGGTCTGGATTCTGGTGCGATCTCATGGGAACCCCAGGATACGCTGGGGACCCTTGAGAATAAGGCGCTTTTTACGCAGGGCTTTTACGATGAGATGCGCTATTTCTGCGATTGTGTTCTGGAAGATAGGACGGCAGAGGTCGGGTCCCTGGAGTTCGCACTGTCTGTTATGAAGGTTTATGAGGCGGCGCTGATGTCGAGAGGGCGCAGGGTCGCGATTCCGAGATAAGGAGAGTTTATGGCTGATCAACCCAATATTCTCTATATCTTTTCCGATCAGCATCGCGGCGATGCGATGGGGTGCGTTGGGCATCCGGCGGTTAAGACGCCGAATCTGGATCGCCTCGCGTCTGAGAGTGTCACTTATACGCAGTGCTATACCAATTGTCCATTGTGTATGCCGTCTCGCGCATCTATGATGAGCGGTCTGTATCCCCGCGAACACGGGCTGTGGGCAAATGATCAGGATGCCGATTGTGAAGGTCCCAGCCATGTGCGTCAGGTGCGCGATGCGGGTTATCATACGGCTCTGATTGGGAAGTCACATCTCTATCTTCACGGCGGGGTGCCGGCTTCGCATAGCAGAGATCGCGTCGATGTGCTCAATGCGTGGGGGTTTGACGATCCGCACGAGCTTCACGGTCCGATTGCTTCGGGGAGACACAGTTCGCCTTATACCGATTATCTCGATGAGATGGGGCTGTTGGAGACGCATCGAAAATTTATTAATGATTATCGCATTCCCTGGCAAAGAGGGACGCTCAAGCCCTGGGAGGAACCTCCCTGTCCATTGCCTACTGAGGCGCATTTAGATAGTTATACGGGGCGCACTGCGGCGAACTGGATTCGCGATTACAAGGGCGATAAGCCTTTTTATTTGCAGGTTCTTTGTCCCGGTCCCCACGATCCGTTTGATTCTCCGCAGGAGTACCGGGATATGTACGATCCCGGGGATATGCCGGCGGGTATTATGGATGCGCCGGGCGATCCCGTTCCGCTGAATGTTCGACGTATGCAGAGGAGCAAGAATTTGTCGGGTATGACGGTTGAGCAAAAGCAAATCATGATGGTGAATTATTTTGCGAAGATTACGCTTATTGATCACTATATTGGCGAGATGCTCGATGCGCTTGAGGAGACTGGTCTGGCGGATAATACATGGGTGATTTACAATTCGGATCACGGCGAGATGCTGGGCGATCATATGTTGTATAATAAGATCGTTTTTTACGATGCGTCTGTTCGCGTTCCCCTGATTGTGCGTCCGCCGGGAGGTACGCGGGCTTGGCAAACCAGGGCGTTGACCGATGTGATTGATGTGGCGGCGTCTATTGTTGATATTGCCAATGCCGAACCTTTGCAGACCGATGGGCAGTCCCTTATTTCACAGGTTCAAGGGGGTGCGGATGCAGAGAGGGCGCAGAGGGGGAAGGGCGCTGTTATTAGCGAGGTTTTGGGACATACGATGGTTTTTGACGGGCGCTATAAGCTCGGGGTGGAATCGGTTTCGGAGAGGTCTGTTGAATTGTATGATGTGGAGGCTGACCCGGATGAGATGAATAATCTGGTGGAAGATGTGGGGCTTGAGTCGATTCGCCAGGATCTGATTGAGACGCATATCGGTCCACTGCGCGATCGCTTTGATCACGGTAAATACCAACAGTGGGTAAATTTGAGGAGATGAGGGGCGTTTTTATGGATCGTTTGAAAGATAAGGTCGCTATTGTTACGGGTGCGGGTATGCGCGAGGTTGAAGATCGGGAATTACGAGGTGTAGGGAGTGCGACTGCGGTGCTTTTTGCCCGCGAAGGTGCGAGAGTCATTCTGGCGGATATTGACGGGGAAAATGCGGAGAGGACCCGGGCGGAGATTCGGGCAGAGGGTGGAGAGGCAGAGGTCGTTTTGGCCGATGTTTCCAGGACGGATCAGTGTCAGGCGATTGTGGATGCGGCAGTTGAACACTATGGGAAGTTGGATATTCTGTTTAATAATGTGGGTATTCACGGGCCTGGGAGGGTGACAGAAGTCGAAGAAGAGAACTGGCATCGCGTGATGGATGTGGGGCTTAAGAGTATGGTTTTTTTGTGTAAGTACGCGATTCCCGAGATGGCGGCTTCCGGCGGCGGTTCTGTTATTAATATTTCGTCTATTGACGGTATGCGCGCTGGCAATTCGCGCAATGTTCCCTACGGGATTACCAAGGGGGGGATTATTACGCTGACGCGGCTGGCTGCGGTTCACCACGGGCGCGAAAATGTGCGCGTGAATAGTATTGCGCCCGGGCATCTTCACACGACTTTTGTCGGCAATATTCCCCAGGAGTCGCGAGAGCGCCGCCGCAAAATTGCGCCGCTGGGTACAGAGGGAAATGCATGGGATATTGCCTGGGCAGCCGTGTTTTTGGGCAGCGATGAGTCGCGCTGGATTTCGGGCGTGGTTTTGCCCGTGGATGCAGGGCTGTTCGCAGGGTCGCCGCTGTCTATGTATGATAATTTGCAGGAAGAGTAGGTGAAAACTTAAAAAAGGAGTTGTTATGGCTTATAAATTTCAACCCGACAAGATGTATCGCATGCCCACGCATTTTGGCCCGCTTATGGGTCCTCGCCAGGGGCCAGATGGTCGCAAATTTGAATGTGTGGATAATCCGAAGAATACTTCGATTTCGGTGTCGTTTCTTTCAAATGCGGAGCAACTCAAGGCGCTTTTGCCCGAGTGTTTTGAACTCGGCGGGGAGCCTGTTGTGTCGGTGTATGCCAATTATATGAAGGAAATTGAATGGCTGGCAGGGCGCGGTTACAATATTCTGGGTGTTTCTTTTCCGGCGGTGTTTAAGGGGGCGAGAGACCATGTTCGCGGGCCTTTTCTTTCCGTGTTGTGGGAGAATCTCTGTGATCCGATTATCACGGGACGCGAAGAACTCGGGTTTTCGAAGATCTATTGCGAGATGCCCGAGCCGCGTATTACGAGCAGTGAAGCGCAAGCTGTTGCGGGTTGGTTGGGGTTCAATTTTCTGGATATTTCGGTGACTAATCTGAGGTCGCCGTCTGAAAATCCGACGCCAGCAAAAGGCGGTGGCACGAAAGTCGATGGGACACTTCACTACAAATATATGCCGCGGACGGGCGTATGGGGTAAGGAGGATATTGCCTATCCGGTTATTACGCCTGCGAAGGGAGGGCACCGAAAGGTTGAGGAACATCTGGTCGGCGATGGGTGTATTGCGTGGAACCGCGCGCGTTGGGAAGATTTGCCCACGATGTATAATATTGTCAATGCGCTGGCCGATCTGGAGGTTGTCGAGTATTTGGGCGGGTCGCTTACGCGCGCGGTTGGTGGCAAGGATTTGAGCGATCAACGCATTTTGTATTAATGCACCATGGCCGCTCCGCCCGATATGCTGATTGCCTGTCCGGTCATGTAATCGCCATCGGGAGAGGCCAAAAATGCAGCTACGTTTGCAACATCTTCTGGCTGTCCAATGCGTCCGAGTGGATTGTTCTGAGAGGAGCGTTCGACCATTTGCGCTCTAAAGTCTTTGATCGATGTTCCTCTGGGTTTTAATCCGCTGGCTATGCCGTGCAGGCGTTCGGTTTCAATCAGGCCGGGGCAAATTGCATTGACCTGGATGCCGTAGGGGCCCATTTCATGGGCGAGGCTTTGGGTGAATCCGATGACGGCAAATTTTGAGGAGCAATAGGCCGCGAATCTGGCGATTCCGCGCAGTCCCGAAGTTGATGAGATGTTGATGATTTTGCCTCCGTTGTTCCGCTCGATGAGGTGGCGGACAACGGCGCGGGAACACAAGAAGGTGCCTTTGACGTTTACGCGATGAACGTGGTCGAAGACGTCTTCTTCTAATTCGGCAACGGGTACGCGGTCCGGTCCAGCGGGGGCACCCGCGTTGTTGACGAGGATGTCGATTTTGTCAAAGTGCGCGAGTGCGGCTTGTATCATTTGTTCGACTTGCTCTGCGCTGGTTACATCGACTTCTGTTGCGAGAACCCTCCGTCCCATTGCTTCGATTTCTTCGGCAACCGCGGGCAATCCAGCCCAGTCGCCGCGGGCATTTGAATCTATATCACAGATAACGATATCGGCGCCTTCTCGCGCAAAACGCAACGCTATTGCACATCCGATTCCGTGTTCGCCACCGGCACCGGTTATCAGGGCTACTTTGTTTTTGAGATTGGACATATTCTTCCTTTCGTGTGAAGTTGATGATGTCTATTATAGCAGGTCGTGAGAAAGAACGCAACAATACCGAGGGTTGTGTTATGGAATACACTGTTTTGTCAAAGACTGGCTCGACGCGCGGCACGGCTTATGGGATGAGCAATAAAATTATTACGCATGAGGGCAAGACGCATGTGGTGTGGCTGGATCAGATTCACAAGACGTATGTGGCTACATATTGTCACGAGGCGAAAACGTGGAGCGATCCAGTTTTTGTGGCAGATGGCGATGACAATCACGCGGGCGCGGCAATGACAATGGATTCGAAGGGGTATCTCTATCTCGCGTTTGGTCCGCATCACAATCCGATGCAACACGCGGTGAGTGTGCGTCCCAATGATGCGTCTAAGTGGAGACTGTTTCCCCCGTTTGGCGGTGTGAATGCGACTTATCCCAGTCTGGTGTGCGATGCGCGCGATGTGTTGCATGCGTGTTATCGGGGGGCGTATGAGCGCGAACGGCCCTGGGGTCTGTTTTATCAGAAGCGGTCTGTGGATGGAGATTGGACAGTGCCGGTGAAGTTGGTTGATCCTCAGGGACCGCCGGCTTATGTGCATCTTGAGAATTGTATCCATATTGAAGGAGATGTGCTGTATTTGTCTTTTCATCTGGCGCGGAGCAATGAGGATAATCCGGGGGATACAAAGGGCCGCGGGTTTGGCATTATGCGGTCGCGCGATTGGGGTGAGACCTGGGAGACTGTGGCGGGGGAGAGGCTCGACTTGCCCGTGACGCCGGATTCTCCGTGTGTGATTGAATACAGCGATGGGTTCGATGTTCGTATTGGCAATGTGGTGGCCTGTGCGGGCGATGTGGTGCTTTTTACGTTGAACCGGCGAGAGGGCGAGTTTGAGGAGACGTTTTTGTATCGCTGGAAAAAGGGGAAGTGGAAGCGGAAGTCTTTTTTGCCTTTGGCTGAGAAAGTTTTTGGGCGGTGTGCGATGTCAGATCGGTGTGTGTTGAGTGTGTCAAAGGATGGGGTGCTGTACGCGGCGGGTGTGGTGTGTAAGCGCGGCGGAGATTGGGCCGATCCGACAAATGCTATTGTGTTGTTCACTTCGCGGGATGTGGGGGAGACCTGGCGGGCGTACCGGGTTTCGCCGGAGGATGAGACAGTGTCGGATTGGTTGCCGAGTTTGGAGCGTTGTGCTACGCCCGCGAACAAGATCGGAGTCCCCCAGCTTTTGTACACGCACGGTGAGATAGGTGAGGGATGCAGCCCGGATATCGATACGGAAATTCGACATGTGTTTTTAGATGGGGTTGCCGAGCGCGAGAATGCACTGGTGGATCGCGCAGTGTCGGGTTTGGCAGATGTTGCCCGGTTGCCATTTTCCAGGGCGCAATGGCAAAAGGTACGGGGGCAAATTGAAAGGCAGGGGCGGCAATATGCTGCTTTGCGCAATGTGTCGGTGGGATATGATGTGGAGCCACCTCTGGTGTTTGCGCCGGGGGATGTGCCCGAGGGCGAGCAGCAGCCGTTTGTGCTGAGTGACGCCAATATTGCGCGGCCAGATGACGATGATGAGCTGGCTTTTTTGCCGGCGAGTTCTCTTGCGCGTTTGATTGCGCAGAGGGAGATTTCACCGGTTGAATTGACGCGGTTGTATCTGGATCGCCTTGCGCGTTATGGGGAGAAGTTGAAGTGTGTGGTTACGCTGACAGAAGATCTGGCGATGGAACAGGCAAAAGCCGCTGAGGCGGAGATTGCAAGGGGAGATTATAGAGGTCCGTTGCACGGTATTCCCTGGGGTGCGAAAGATTTGTTGAGTACAAAGGGTATTCGCACGACGTGGGGGGCTACGCCGTTTAGAGATCGAGTGCCGGATGAGGATGCGAGTGTGGTGAAAAAATTGAGACAGGCGGGTGCTGTGCTGGTTGCCAAGTTGTCACTGGGCGCGCTGGCGTCGGGGCCGACGTGGTTTGAGGGGATGACGCGCAATCCGTGGGATACCGAGACGGGATCGAGTGGGTCGTCAGCCGGGTCTGGCGCGGCAACCGCGGCGGGATTGGTGGGGTTCAGTATCGGGTCAGAAACGCAAGGTTCTATTGTTTCGCCCAGTCACACATGCGGTGTGGTTGGGTTGCGCCCGACTTATGGGCGGGTGAGTCGTTACGGGGCGATGGCTCTGAGCTGGACAATGGATAAATTGGGGCCTATGTGCCGAAGTGTAGAGGATTGTGCTGCGGTGTTTCACGCGATTTGTGGACCGGATGGAAAGGATCGTTCGGTGGTGGATGCGCCGTTTAACTGGTGTCCCGATGTGGATTTATCCGGGTTGCGGATTGGATATCTGGTGTCTGAGTTTCGGAAGGAGGCAGATGGGGAAGATCCCACTGGTATTTATGCCGCTGCGCTGGACGAGATGCGCGGTTTGGGCGCTGATTTACAACCGGTTGCGTTGCCGGATTATCCGACGGATGCGATTGCGATGGTGCTGCGGGTTGAGGCTGCCGCGATGTTTGACGATGCAACCCTGTGCGGAGAACTGGATGTGATGACGGAGTCGGATAAGAGTTCGTGGCCCAATACTTTTCGGGCGGCGCGCACGGTGACGGCTGTGGAGTATTTGCGGGCGCAGCGTTTGCGTGCTCTGTTGATGCGCGATGTGGCGCAGGTGATGCAAGACTGGGATGCGGTGCTGGTGCCGCGCGGTGGAAGGACGAGTTTGGCTGTGACAAATTTGACGGGCCATCCCGCGGTGATTTTGCCCTGTGGGTTTGCCGAGGGTACGCCGAGAGGGTTGACTTTTTTGGGCAATTTGTACGATGAGGCGACGATTCTCGCTGTTGCACGAGCCTATGAACAGGCTACCGATTGGCACGCGATGCATCCGATAGTAATGTAGGGGCGGTGCCCCTGTGCCCGCCCGTTGGGTGGTGGTAGGGTTCGTCTATTCGTTCAGGACTGATAATAGGAATTGGCCGTAGCTGTTTTGCGCCATTGTTTGTGCGAGTTGTTCGAGTTGTGCAGCGTCGATGTATCCTCGGCGATAGGCGATTTCTTCGATGCACGCAATTTTGAGGCCCTGGCGTTCTTGAATTGCCTGGACAAATCCCGATGCCTGGTGAAGCGATTCAAATGTGCCGGTGTCGAGCCAGCAATACCCGCGGCCGAGGAGTTCGACTTCGAGTTGCTTGCGTTTGAGGTATTCTCCGTTTACATCGGTGATTTCGTATTCTCCGCGCGCTGAAGGCGTGAGGTTTTTGGCGATGTCAACGACCTGATTGTCGTAAAAATAGAGGCCGGGTACGGCGTAGCGCGATTTGGGGTGTTCGGGTTTTTCTTCTATGCCAATGATACGGCCTTCGCTGTCAAATTCGATGACGCCATATCGTTCGGGGTCGGTTACTGCATATCCGAAGATGAGACCGCCTTTGGTGAGTTTTCCGGCTCGATCTAATATTGCGCCGAGTCCATGGCCGTAGAAGATGTTGTCGCCGAAGATTAAACAGACGGGGTCGGTGCCTATAAAATCGCTTCCGATCACAAATGACTGGGCAACGCCTTCGGGGCGCGGTTGTTCGGCGTATGTGATGTTGAGGCCGAGATAGGAGCCGTCGTCGAATAAACGCCTGTAGAGGGGCAGGTCGTGGGGGGTGGAGATGATCAAAATATCGCGGATGCCGGCCAGCATGAGGACGGAGAGGGGATAGTAGATCATGGGTTTGTCGTAAACGGGCTGGAGTTGTTTGCTGACCACGCGCGTGATGGGATAGAGGCGGGTGCCAGCCCCTCCTGCGAGTAAGATGCCTTTCATATAGTGTCTCCTGGTGTTTAGGCGTTTAATATGGATATTGGTAGGGGATATTGTCAAGTGATAGAACACATGAGTTGGTTTTTGGTTCGGGTTTTGAAAATTGCAAGGAGGTGATTATGAGCGATAAAGGGTATGTGAATCCCGAGTTGTTGATTTCGCCGCGGGATTTGTATGAGAGGGCTGCCGATGTTTGTATTGTGGATACGCGGCCGACACATGCTTATGTTGCCGGGCATATTCCGGGTGCGCTTCATCTGGATCTTTACGCGATCAGTTTGAACGATACCCGCGAACAGGCTTTTGATGCGTTTATGTGGATGCTCGGTTATTTGTTCGGCAATCGGGGTATTGGTACGGATAAGACGGTGGTCTGGTACGAGGATGATTCCGGGGTGCGCGCGTCGCGCGGTTTTTGGATTTGTGAATATTTGGGTCATCCCGATGTGCGCGTGCTGGACGGGGGATGCAATGCCTGGACGGCCATGGGTTATGGATTGACTACGGATTGTGAGGAGGCAGCGCCCGCGGAGTTTGTCATATCTGCGGTGCCGGGGCGTCACATGGGGGCGGATGTTTTAAATGGTCTTTTGGGGCGCGAGGATGTTGTGCCTCTGGATACGCGGGGTGACGATGAGTATTTCGGGCGCAATGTGCGTGCGGCGCGCGGGGGGGCTATTCCAGGTGCTGTGCATGTTGAGTATGTGAATAATCTGGATGAGACGGGGGCGTTTAAGCCAGCGGATGAATTGCGGGCGATGTACGAGGCTGTGGGTATTTCGCCCGATAAGGAAATTGTGCCTTACTGACAGGGCGGGTACCGCTCTTCCCAAACGTACCTGGCATTGCGGTTGCTGGGTTATGAAAAGGTCCGAAATTATATTGGATCGTGGAAAGAGTGGGGTGACCGGCTGGATTTGCCGGTTGAGATGCCTGAGGAATAGGTTCTTTTGAGTTAGGAGGTCATATCTTGGATTATAGCAATCGCCCCAATGTTCTCATTTTGATGACCGATCAGCACCGCGCGGATTGGATGACGTGTGCCGGGAATAATACGGTGCCTACGCCGATGATAGATCGCGTGGCTGCGCGTGGGGTGCGGTTTGAGAATGCCTATTGTCCCTATCCGGTGTGTACGGCTTCGCGTATGTCGTTGTTGACGGGTTTGTACGCACATAATACGGGGGCTATTAATAATAATGATCGGCTGGATTGGCGCTATCGCACGGTGGCACATCATTTTGCCGATCACGGATATTTGACGAGTTTGATCGGCAAGATGCATTTTAACGATGCACATAACCACGGTTTTGCGTCGTATTTGTCGATTAACGATTGGTTGATGTATTTGGGGCCAAAGGTCGGGCATTATGCGAATGAGATTGCCAATCACGCGATAGGCGAGGGGTTTTTCAATTCGGTTTTTGATACGGGTAGTGGGTTTCCCGATGTGTCGGTGCTGTGGGATGGCGCAAGTCCATGGGCGGGCAATGTGGCGCAGTGGGATTTTTCGAGTACGGCTTCGCCGCTCGATGCCGAGGATCATCTGGATATGTTTGTGGCGCGCGAGTCTGTGAAGTTTATGCGCGAATATCGCGATCAGCCGTTTTTTCTGGTGGCGAGTTTTATGAAGCCCCATCCGCCTTTTTACCCGCCTCGCGAATGGGCAGAGCAGTTTCCGCCGGGATCGGTAGATCTGGTGGAGGTGGGGGATAGTTCGCAGTATCCGAGGCATATACAACAACGCATTGATAGGACGCAGGGTATGGGTGAAAAGCGTCTTCGGGCGCATAAGGCGGGGTATATGGGCAATCTATCTTTTGTCGATTATTGTATCGGGCGCGTGCTGGATGGGCTGGAGGAGTTGGGGCTGGTGGAAGATACGATTGTGGTATATACTTCGGATCACGGCGAGATGGGCGGTGAGCACGGGTTGTATCAGAAGTTTTGTATGTTTGAGCCTGCGGTGAAGGTGCCTTTGATCGTGAGTTGTCCGTCTCGTTTTCCAGAGGGTCGGATAGCTTCTGCGTTGACCGAATATTTTGGGCTATATCCCACGCTTTCGGAGTTGTGTGGGTTGTCGGCACCAGAGCGGACGACGCTGGTGGATTTTGATGGTGCTCGCGATACAATGGATGCGAAGAGTTTTGCCAGTATCGTGCGCGATCCCGACACGCCAGGTCCCGATGCCGCGTTTTCCGAGCATGGGTTGCGCTCTTCTATACCCCAATATATGGTGCGGGACGAACGGTTTAAGTGCGTTTATAATGATGGTGGTTCGCGGCATGAATTATACGATTTGGAAAATGATCCAGGCGAGTGTATCAATTTGATTGACAATCGAGATTTTGCAGCTATTCGTGCGGATTTGCTGGCGCGATTGTTCGCGTGGTACGATCCGAATTCCAATCCTTATTGTGAACGGTGAGATTGAGGTATTGGAGGGGACTATGGCAGACCGAAAAACTGTTTTGATGCAGGCGATGCGGGGCGATATAACTGTTGATGAGGCAGCCGATCAATTGGATATTTCGCGCAGGGCCTTTCTGGATTTTCAGCGGCGGTTTTTGCGCCAGAAATTGCCCGGGACACAGGAGACGGTAAAAGCACCGGTTGATCAATCGGTGACGGTGTTGCGCGACCGGTGGGGCGTGGCGCATATCGAGGCGGCTTCGCTGGCGGATTGTTTTACTGCGCTGGGATATGCGATGGCGCAGGATCGGCTGTGGCAGATGGATTATATGCGGCGGTTGGCACATGGGCAATTGTCGGAGATTTTGGGAGCGGATTGTCTGGCGCAGGATCGCTTGCATCGTACGATTGGTTTGACGCGTGCGGCACAGGGGGCGGCTTCGGCGATGTCGGATGAGGTGAAGATGGTGTTGCAGTCGCTGGGCGGTGGTATCAATGCGTGGATGGAAGCGATGGGTGATCGGCGTTGTGTTGAGTTCGATTTGCTGGATTACGATCCCGCGCCGTGGACGGTGGTGGATTCGATTGCGATATGGAAATGGCGGTGGTGGATGCTGACGGGGCGACTGAGTGCGGTTGCGGTGAATGAGGCGGCCAAACGCCATTTGCCTCCCGATTTGTTCGATTTGTTTTTGACTACAGAGGCTTCAGAAGAGACCATTGTTCCGTCTGATGAACCGGCCGGTGTGGGGGGATACGATACGGGGATTGGCAGCAATAATTGGGTGATTGGGGGAGAGCGAACGGCGAATGGCAAACCCGTTCTGGCAACTGATCCGCACAATGATGTGAGTTTGTGCAGGCAATGGTACCAGGCTCAGGTGCGCGCGCCGGGTATGGATGCTGTGGGCGCGTTTTTTTTGGGGACGCCGGGTATTTATCTGGGGCATACGCGCGATACGGCCTGGGGTGTGACCAATCACTCGGCTTCGGTGCGCGATTTATACGTCGAAGATGTGTCGGCGGAGGATGAGAATTTGTACCGGGATGGCGATGCATGGCGTCCGTTTGAGGTGGAGGAGCAGGCGATTCCCGTGCGCGATGCCGCAGCGGATGTACTGGTGATTCGCCGATCCCGTCGCGGCCCGGTTGTCAATGAGTTTGTGCCTGCTGCAGGTGATGGAGAGCAATTGTCTATGCGCTGGATAGGGTCTGAGGCGACAACGGGGTTTGAGGCGATGCTGGGGCTGATGCGGTCAAAAAATGTCGCGCAGGTTCTGGATGCGCTCGCCAAATGGCCGATGCCCATTTTGAATTTTGTGTTTGCCGATTCCAATGGACGGCTTGGATATCATGTGGTTGGGCATGTGCCAACGCGCAAGGTGGGAGATTTTGGGTTCCGCAAAGCCAATGATCCGGATTGCGAATGGGGCGCGCCGCATGCTTTTGATGAGTTGCCGCATCTGGTGGATCCCGAGCGCAATTGGGTGGCGACGGCAAATAATCCACCGTGGGGTGGTCGCGGTCCTTATCTGTCGCTGGGTTCGTGGTCGGAGGGATATCGGTTTCGGCGGATTAGGGCGCGTATTGAGGAGTTGGAGACGCATACGCAGGAGAGTACGGGTGCTATTCATGCCGATGTTGTTCATGGGCGGGGAGAAGATCTGGCGCCAGTTGTCGCAGAGATTGCACTGAGAGCGGGAAATAAACGCTTGCGCGATCTGGGTGAGTTGTTACACGAATGGGATGGCGCGTATTCGGTTGATTCGATTGCGGCGACGGTGTTTACGACTTTTTGGGAGCACTGGGTGCGGCGGGTGGTGCGAGTTCGGTTTCCCGAGCATGTGGCTCAATTGGTGGTAGGTCGAGGTGGTAGTGTGGCGCGGCAGGTGTTGATGGGCCAGGCGTCGGAGTGGACGCCGGGCGATTGGGATCTGGATGGGGAGGTGCATGCGGCATTGGGCGATGCGCTGGATTGGTTGCGCCGACGCGTGGGTCCGCGCAAATCACAGTGGCGCTGGGGGCGTTTGCACACTGTAACTTTTCGGCATCCGCTGAGTGATGGCGGGGCGTTGTCAGAGATGTTTGATGTGGGGCCTTTTGAGTCGTCGGGGAGTACGGGTACTGTACGCGCGACGGGGTATAATTTTGGTAGTCTGTTTAAAGTAGGTTCGCTTTCGACCTATCGGATGGTGGTGGATATGAGCAATCCGGCGCAGAGTATGGCGACGGCGGCAGGTGGACAGTCGGGACATCCGCTCAGTCCAAATTATCGCACGCAGTCCGAATTGTGGGCCGCCGATGAATACCATCCCCTGCTGATGGATTGGGAAGATATAGTGGAGAATTTACAGAGCAAGTTAGAGTTAAACCCGTAGTCTGGCACGGTGTTTGCACAACTGAGCGATAGTGCCTGATTTTGGTCATTTTTTGGTCATTTTTTTCAATGGTCGGATCATTTTTTTCATTATTGTGGAGGAGTTTTGACATATGAAATTGACGCTTTCAATTCCGCGTTCTCGTCCGGCGCATCTGGCGAGCTTTTCTGCTCCAGAGGGATGTGAGGCTCCGTTATTGCAGTTGAAGGGTAGAGGTGAGGTGCTGATTGCCGAACGCGATCCGTCTGCGCCTGTGTATCACGTCATTCTGCCCGCGCTGGACGGGGGAGAGGAAGCGAATTTTGAGGTGTTGGCATTGGATAGTGCAGATGCGGCTGCGGGGATTTCGTCTCACGATGCCGATGGTGCGCTCAGTGTTTCTCTGTCGGGGTCGCCATTTATGACGTTTCACCATACGACGGATTATCCCAAGCCAGTTATCAATCCGATTTTGACGCCGAATGGGACCAATATGTTGCGCGAGCCAATGGCGGCATGGGGGGAGGGTGAACATCCCTGGCAGCGGGGTTTGACTCTGATGCAGGGGGCTATAAATGGGGTGGATTGCTGGAACGAGCGGCCCAACCAACCGGGATATGGGCGCACGGCACAGGATGATATTTCTATTTCGCACAATGCATTGTCCCTGGTGATCGCTTCTAAAAATACGTGGTATGAGGGCAATCGCGCGCTGATGAGCGATAGTCGTTCGTATCGGTTGTACGATTCGGGTCGAGATGCAGCGGTTCTGGATGTTGCGCTGACGCTCAAGGCTTCGCACGGTGCTGTGACGATTGGGGATACGAAAGAGGGGGGATTTTTGTGTATTCGCGTGAATCCGTCGATGAATGCCAATGCCGATGGGGAGATGCGCAATGCCTATGGCGCGACGGATGAGACGGGGTGCTGGTCGCTGCCTTCACACTGGATGGATTACTACGGTCCGGTGGGCGATGAGGTGGCGGGGTTTGCCATTTTTGATCATCCGCAGAATTTCCGATATCCAACCACATGGCATGTGCGCGGTTATGGTTTGTTTGCGCCCAATTGCTGGATGTTCAAGCCCGACCACCATTTGCCCGAGGGCGCATCTATGACGTTTCGCTGGCGCGTGATTGTGCATACGGGGGATACGGCGCAGGCCGATATTGCGAATCGCTTTTTGGATTATGTGGATGGGCCGCGTGTGGTATGGGCGTAGCGGGATAACAAAAAATTGCCTTTGGATCAAGAGGTATTTATGCTATATTTTTGGATAGACTAACGCGAGAGGAACAAGATATGGCTGTTACAGACCGATCACAAGATACGGATAGGCACATTGGGCGGCTTGAAGGCATCGTAGAGCAAATGGTTAAAGATCAGGCCGAGTATAGACAAGATATGCGTGCCATATCAACTCGTATAGATAATACGACAAACCGTATAGATAAATTATTATATTGGCAATTGGGACTCTTGTCTGTGATTATCGGCGGTATAATCGGTATCTATTTTAAATGATGGTAAATAATACCCCGACACAGAAATTTTTTTAAGCCTCGAGTTATCTCGAGGCTTTTTTTATGTGGAGGAAGTTTGCGATTTTGTCGCGTATTTTGTCGCGCACTTTGCGGAATACGCGCATTCGTTCTTCTTCTGTACCTTTGGCATCAGCGGGGTCTTCAAAGGGCCAGTGTCGCGTGTTTTTGGCGCCCGGGAAGATCGGACAATTTTCGTTTGCGTTGTCGCAAACGGTGATGACGAGATCAAAGTTTCGATTGAGATATTGTTCGATGCTGTCGGATGTGTGGTGGGATATGTCGATGCCGATTTCACGCATGGCGAGAATGGCGAGTGGATTGACTGTTGTAGGGCTGACACCTGCGCTATAGGCGTCGTAAGTGCCATTGCTCAGATGGCTAAATAGTCCTTGCGCCATCTGGCTGCGGCAGGAGTTGCCCGTGCAGAGGATGAGTACGCGGTTCATAGAATTAGAAATTAAAAATTAAAAATTGAGAATTACAAGCATTTAGATGCTGCTTAGTTTGTGCTAACCGCTTTTAACAACAACCTTTGACATCGGTGCCGGGTTCGGAATGGCAGCGGATGAATTCGTAAAAAAACGCGCCTGCAGTTGCGCCGAGAATGGGGCCGAATACGTAAGCGGGAAAATGGGTCCAATCACCAGCGGCCAGAGCGGGGCCAAGGCTGCGCGCTGGATTCATGGAGGCTCCGCATAGCGGACCGGCAAACATAGCTTCAAACCAGATGGTGCCGCCGATGGCCAGGCCGGCGGCTTGACCCGTGGCGCGATAGTCTGTGGCAACGGCCATGATGACGAGCATTAAGAAGAAGGTGAGTAAGAATTCCCAGATAAAAGCTGTGGTAAAAAGATTGTCCATCGGTTGTGTGACACCCAGGTTGAGGGTCTGCTGTGGGTGTTTTGATTTTAAGATGGGCGTAAGAGACCACAGGTGAATGCCGCTGGCGGCGATGGCTCCGAGGCATTGGGCTGCGATGTAGGGCAGGATTTCGCGTTTGGGAAAGTGACGGGTGCAGGCAAAGGCGGTGGTGACGGCGGGATTGAAGTGCGCGCCCGAGATGTGCCCGGTGGCGTAAACCATTGTCATGACGATGAGGCCAAAGGATGTTGCAATGCCCACATGGGTGATGGCGCCTTCGGATAGCTGGTTGATGGCGACGGCACCACATCCGCCAAAGACGATGGCAAATGCGCCGATAAATTCGGCACCACATTTTTTGAGCAGGTTCATGGTGTCCATTTCTGGATGTCGGCGAGGATTTTCTCGGCCTCCGGGTGATCGGGTTGTAGGCGCAGTACAGTTTGCAATTGCTGGACAGCGAGGTCAAAGCGTTGTTGTTCGGCATGGAGATAGCCCAGGCGGAGGTGTGAGGGTACGTGAACAGGGCTGATGGCGATTGCGCGTATATACCCGTCTATTGCGCGTTCATGTTCGCCTTTTTGCCGGGCGATCTCGGCCATTTGGAAATACGGGCGGTGGTCGTCTGAGGTGAGTTCGGCGTATTTCTGGAAGGCTTCATAAGCGCTGTCTGGCTGCGCGTTTGCGAGATAGCTCAGGCCGAGGTGATAGCGCGGGATGACGTAATTGGGTTCGACTTCGATAGCTTTTGAAAAGGCTTTGATTGCCGCGTCGTAGTGCTCGATAAGGTGGAAGATGGTGCCGAGGCGGAAATGGACGCGGGTGAATTGGGTGTTGTGCGCTGCGGCTTTTTGAAGGTGGTCAATGGCTTTTTCGTGTTCCCCTTTGCGGTGTGCAATGAGGCCGAGTTTGAAATGTGCATCGGCGAGTGTGGAATCGCGTTGTAGGGCTTGATGGTAATAATTTGTGGCTTCGTCGATGCGGTCGAGTTCGTTATAAGCATTGGCGAGTTCATAACAGGCAATGGGATCATTTGGGTTGGCCTGGATGGCCTGGCGCAGTTGGGTGGTGATGGTTTCAAAGGTTTGGGCGTATTGATTAAAAAACATGCTGGATAGGGCTGTCTGAATATCGGGGTTTAAGGGCGACTGCTGGATGGCCTGTTCGAGTTCGCTCATGGCTTCTTCTGTGTGTCCGCGTTTTTTGAGGATCAGGGCAAGGCGATAGCGCGCGGCAACGTGTTCAAAGTCGATTTTGAGGGCGTTGCGATAGGCGTTTTCCGCTTCTGTTATTTTGTTGCGCGTTTCGTGTATGCGGCCGAGATAGTAGTGGGGCATCGCACTTTTGACATCGTGTTGTACGGCGCGTTTTAGACCGCCTTCAGCCTGTGTAAGCAGAGCGTCGTCAATGGGAGATTGTCGCAGCGCCCGATACAGTGCCACCATGCTTTCGGTTGCGATGTGAAGAGCTTGTGGATCGTGAAACATGGGGATTTGCAGGCGGGTTTTTTCATGGGGTGTCAGGGTCACGTTTAACTGATTTGCAATGGCGTAGAGTACGGGCAATATGGCGTCGAGCGGAGTAGAGATGGATGCCTGACCCGCAAAGGTTTCGATGACTTCGCCTGTGGTTGCCTGAAGCATGTCGGTTTCGATTTGGATGCGGGACCCCACAATGTCGTAACGCCCACTTAAAATCAGGTGGATGTTCAATTTTTGTGCAAGGTCAGAGGAGCTTACTGGCGTGTCTCCGAGTTTGTGGCGCAGATATTCTTCGTCAACAGCATGTATTTTGGGCACATGGTAATAGGCGTTGATATATCCTTCGACAATGGCTGCGGAGAGCCAATTCCACTGCGGGTCGCCCAATGTGTTTTCATGTGGCAATACGGCGATATTCCATTGGGCGTGGATGGGCGCGTGGATCAGGGTGATGAGGATGCTGAGTTTGAGGAGTTTTTTCATGTCACCTCTTACCTGTTGTTAAGTTTTCATCATCGTGCGTGACATAGAGAAATGCAGTACACATTTCGTCGGTTGATTTTTCGCCCCAGCGCACCAGCCTGGGGGGATTGTTGGGATTTCGGGGATTGTCGGCAGAGTTGTCGTAAAAGGCTTCGAGCGCGATGCGTGTGCCGCGCGGGAGTGCGATGGGTATTTTGTACACGTAGGTTTCTTGCCAGTTAAAGTCCCAGGGTTTGACCCATATTAAGGGTTGTTGCGTGCCGTCGGGATAGGTTGCGGTTATTTTCATTTCTGTGCCGAGCAGGTGCATGTGGGGCAAGATGCCGAGCAGGTGCTGGTCGCGGGTGATGGTGAGTGCTCCGGTTACTCTGTGTCGTTTGATGTTGGGTGGAATGAAGAGCAAGCGGCTGTTGATGACTTCTTCTCTGAGCTGTTTTTGTACGGGTTTTTTGGCAAAGTAGATGCCCAGTCGAGAATGATCTTTTACGGCGCGACCAATTTTGTGATAGTGGATCTGAAGGATGATGTCGCTGTTGGGCGGTAAATCGCGGCCCGTGCCATCTGGAAGGACAAAGGGGGTGTTGCCGGGTGCCCAACCGCCCAGAGATTCGTAGATGGGCACGCCAATGCCGCCAAAGCATGGGTATCCCGGCGAGGGCGAATTTTCCTGTTGCAGGCTCGCTTTGCCAGAGATGTCGATGTACACGCTGACGTGGTGGACGACTTCGCGTTCTCCGGGCAGGACTTCAATGGCCGATACGTAGTTGCTCGTGTCCTGTTTTGTGGGCAAGACAAAGCAGCGGTATTCATCGCGCCCTACAGCTTCGAGTGGATAGGGTGCTTCGGGTTCGAGGGTCAGGTCGGGTGTGCCCAGGGTCCAGCTTTTGGAAAATGCAATGGGTTGGGGTTGGTTGGAGGGATTGCCCTCTGGCATGCCGTTGTTGACCCATTGCGCGAAGGTGTGAATTTCGGTATTTGTGAGTCTGCGGGAATTTTTGAAGTCGCCGTATTCGGGGCGTGCTTTCCAGGGCGGCATGATGCGGGCTTCGATGGAGTCGCGCATCTGATAGGCCCAGGCGAGTACTTCTGTGTAGTCGAAAAAGGGTACGCGCCCGATGCCGCCGGGGCGATGACAGTTCTGACAGCGGTTTTGGAGCAGGGGCAGGATGTCGCGATAAAATGTTGGGATAGAGGTGTTCGCGACAGTTGTTGGCCGGGGCATGCGTCTGATTTCACAGCCAAAACTGGGCAGGTTGGTGTTGACAATTTCGCGGTTGGCGAGCAGTGCATCGAGGGCATCCCATAAACCGCGCGAGGTCGTGTCTTCGGGGATGCCCCAGCCGTTGTCGATTTCGCCCTTGTAGCGCAGGCGGCGCTGGGCGTCAAAGAGAAAGGCATGGGGGGTGTGGGTCGCGCCGAGGTGATCGGCGAGTTTATTGTGCGGGTCGCGCAGGACATCGAAGGGTACGGGGTTCTGGGCGTAGTGTTCTTTGATGTCTCTGTCCGTTTCGTTAAAGTTGGCATTTACAGAGATCAAGTGTACGCCTTTGGGGGCATATTGTTCGTGAAGTTGTGTGCGGTGTATGTCGTATTTCAGCGAGGCAGGGCAGACGACGGAACTGAAGATGATGACGAGTGCGCGGTTCTGAGATAAATCACTGAGGGTAACGGGCGAGCCATTGAGGTCGGCAAGGGCGAAATCATTGAGGGTGTCGCCGATACTGAATGGAACCTCTTCAGCACCTGTTTGGAGGGGATTTGCCCAGAGGCGAAGTGGGAGGGCGAGAAAGAGTGCGATGACGAGAGGGCGTTTCATTGTGATCAGGTGTTGCGTTTACGCAAGTAGTCGATGAGGAAGATGAGTGTGACTATCCCAAAAAATCCGGCGATTGATAGAGCGATATAGTGGCTTTCGTGTGGAAGTCGCCAGTATTGTATTATAGTAAATATAAGGGTAGGGACAAAGAAGATAAGCGCGCCCATCAAGGCATATCCCGACTGTGTGGCGGGTTCGATTTGAGAGGAATCGCGCGTTGTGGGCTGTATGGTCGGAGGGGCTGCTTCGGGGGGGGCGACGCGGGCGAGCATTTCTATGACGCTTTTGCGATAGCTGTGGCTGGCGGCGGCATATACGCTCCAGAAGGCAGAGATTTCTTCGGCACCCGTGCGGGTAAATTTTTTTTCGAGTTCGCGCTTTCGGTCAAGAGAAAGTTCTTCGGGTGCTTTCTTTTGATGCTTGCGAAGGTCGTCGAGAATATGCGTGAGGCTGGCGTCGTACCCGTGAATCCAGGGATAGGTGGCGTGTTGGAGCAATTTTTCATCGGGGTTGGTGCCGCCAAATTCACAGAGATATGCGTCGATGAGTTTTTTTCGCCCGATTTTAGACCCTGCGCCGGGAAAGTGTTCTGCCCGCAATTTGCTGTCGCGTTGAAAGGGCAAATAGAGATGGTTGTGATCCGCTATTTCGAGGATGCGTTTGAATGCGTTGATGAGTGTTTGGCGGTGGGACATGGAAAGCAACACGGATTAACACCGATGATCTCGCAGGAGGTTATATATAATGATGTAGGGGCGGGTTTTAAACCCGCCCGTTTTTCAGGAATTGATTGTTTTCCCAAAGTTTGCGACAAAGATGAGAAAATCGGGGAAGTCAACAGTGCCGGATCCGTCGAGATCGAAGGTCGTATTGGCCGTGCCAAAGGCACTTACGAACAAGAGGAAGTCCGAGAAGTCAATGGTGCGCGAACCGTCGAAGTCGGTGCGTGGATCAGCGGGGATGAAGATGGCCGAGCCGGTGATGGTCAGGCTGATTGAGGCTTTTTCCGGGTCGTCTGAGATTATGTCGATGGTGCCGGTGATGGGACCTTCGGCTGGCGGATTGAAAGTCACTGTGATATTCTGAGATTGGCCGGGTGGCACTGTTAATTGGGTTTCTGAAAATGCAATGCCCGCGATGTTGGATTGGATGTCTGTGATGGTGAGCGGACCTGTACCAGTATTTGTGATGGCGAATGTTGTTGTGAAGTCTTTACCCACTTCGATTTCATCCAGGCTCAAATTTTCCTGAACCAGTGAAATGACCGGGAGTTGGGGCGCTTCGATGGTGAGGTTGGCAAAGGGGATTTCCAGGGTGCCAACACTTTGTTCGCCGTGTTTTAGGGTGATTTTACCCGAGAATGTCCCGGCCTGTGTTGGTGTCAGGGTGATTTGTACGGTTTTGCTTTCGCCGGGGGCTATGGTCAGTGAGGATGGCTCCATTGTGATGCCTGTAGGAGCCGTGTATCCGGTGATTTCGAGGGGACCTGCACCAGTATTTTCGATCTTAAATTCTATAGTTTTGGATTGCCCCACTTCAAGGGTTGTGCCGAAGTAAAGCTCTCGCGGGAACAGGGTGATAACGGGCGTTTTGTTGAGAAGAGCGTCGATTTGTGCGTTGATCAGATCATGAGAGCCACTGGCGATTGCAGTGGTCCTGAGGCGCAAGATGCCTTCCTGGTCAACGACGAGGATATCTTCGTTTCGGGTGCCGAGGTTCCTGGAGACGCCAGAGGCACTTGTGAGCAGCGGTGTTGTGACGCTGGATTGTGTCAGATAGGATGTTGCCTGTGCGCGGTTGCCGTCATATCTGTCCAGTGTGAGGATCTGTACGCCGGTTTTGTCTTTGTTGCGCTGGTGGATATTTTGTTCAAAGGCGGGACCCGCCCCTATGCAAGTCCCTCAGTTGTAGCCGACAAAAAAGAGGACGGATACCGTGTTGTTCGAATGATTGACGCCGTAAAACCTGCCATCGGTGGCCTGGAGTTGAAATTCACCTACTTTTTCACCCACTCCAGGTTGGGCAAAAGCTGTTGTGCATAAGCACAGAAATAGGGCGAGAGAGAAAATACGCATTTGCAAATGTTTCATGGTGTTCCTCCATAAGGTGAGACGTTAAGAGGCGGTGAGAAGTGAGACGTGAGAGGGGTAGGGCGGTCATCTTACCTCTTACCGCTTACCTCTCACCGCTGTAATATACTAAATCGCGTGCAAAATGTCACGGGGTTTGCGCTTGATTTTGGGGTTTGGTTTATCTACATTGTGGAGACGTTTCGGGTGTTTTGTGGTTCCCATTATTTTCTTCTATGTCTCTATCTATAAATGACTTTGACGCTGTGGTTCAGCGCGCTATTGCGCACCGCGATGGCGGCGATCTGAAAGCGGCTGTTGCGGATTTTGATGCGGCTGTTGCGATCCGAGATTGCGATCCCGTTGTGTTTGTTCAGCGCGGGATTACTTATGGGCAATTGGGGAGATTTGATGCGGCTGTTGCAGATTTTGACCGCGCAATCGCTCTGGCTCCAGATGATCCCTGGGTGTGGAGCAATCGCGCGATTGCCTGCGGGTTGATGGGGCAGTTTGATGCGGCGATAGATAGCTTTGGAAAGGCTGTTGCGCTCGATCCGGAAAATACGCAGGCACTTGCCAGCCGGGGGGAGACTCTGCGCGAGATGGGGCGGTTTGAAGAGGCATTGGGGGATCTCAATCGGGTTTTGGCGTTGGATGCAGATTATTTCGGCGCGCTGATCAGCCGCGGGCACGTGTTGTTGCAGTTGGGGCAGTGCGATGCGGCGGCGAGCGATTTTGACCGGGCGATTGCTGTGGGCAATGGGCATCCAGATGCGTTTGCCGGACGGGCGGAGGTCTATCGACAGGCTGGTGAGGCTGAGGCCGCGATGGAGATGTTTGGGGAGGCGCTGAAGGCGATGCCCGATCATCTGGGCGCGTTGATCGGACGGGGCGAGGTGCTGCGAGAGTGCGATCAATTGGAGGCCGCGCTTTTGGATTTTGACCGCGCACTCGTTATCGTACCTGACGACCCGGATTTGTTGGCCGCGCGGGGTGATATGTTGCGGCAATTGGGGCGAAGTGCCGAAGCAATACGCGATTTTACACAGGCGCTGGAGATTTTTCCCGATCATTTGTGGGCGCTTATGGGGCGAGGCGTTGCGTTGCGGATGGAAAATGATCCCGAGGCGTCGCTGGTCGATTTTGATCGGGCGGTGATGCTGGATGGCGGAGACGCGTGGGTTTGGGCAAATCGCGGGGAGTCCCGACGGATGCTGGGGCAGTTTGAGGCAGCGGTTTCAGATTTTACGCGGGCGTTGGATCTCGATCCCGAAAATGGATGGGCGCGAGAACTTCGCGCGGAGACGTTTCGGCAAATGGGACGATTTGCCGAGGCGGTTGAAGATATGAATCGGGCACGGGCGCAATGAGTGAGTCGCATCATATCGTTATTGCCGATCGCACGGTTCCGTTTGAGGAGACCATTGTGCGGTTTGGGGAGGCGCTGTCCAAAAAGTGCCGATTTCAAACGCGCGCGCGGCGGTTTTACAATACGGTGTGGATTGCCGATTGTTATACGGATTACGTGCAGTCGGCGCTGTTTCGCAAATACGAAGGGCCGCTGATGGAGGGTATTGCGCTTCGCACGATGGGCAAAGGGCTTTCCAAACAGCAGGTGCTGGCAGGGGCAATGGCAGAGGCGGTCGAGCGCATTTCGTTTTTTGACGCGCTGGCGAGCGGGCGAGAGACTCCGATTTATGAGTTGACTTCTGATGTCGAACTCGTGCCGACCGATATGAAGGCGTCGGATGTGCCGCATTTGAATGATTCGGCAAATGGCGTTTCGGCGGGCAATACTGTGCTGGAGTGCGTGTTTCACGGTTTGTTGGAGATGCACGAGCATCTGGATGTGGGGAGGCATTTTTACTGGCCCGGATTGGAACACCGGCAATTTATCGATCCAAATTTGACGGATTTTGCTCCTCGCGTCGCAGAGAAGATGCTGGCTGTGGCCGTGCCGGGGGAGAATGAGAAGGTGACGACGGTTCACGCGGTGGTGTGTCCCAAAGATTTGGGACCTCTGGTGCGTACGTGTACGCATTTGGATGGGCGCGTGGCGTTGCAGCGGGCGTTTAATGAGACTGTTCAGAGTCACAAGACGCGGTTTGTATCTGATTTGCAGATTTTTAATGCCGAGATTGCGCTGTGGGATTTGCCCAATCATTTTACGGATGATTTGATAACCGATATTCAGGTGGTGTTGAGCGGCATGAATTCTTCGGTCTATGTGCAAGATTGGACAGATCCAGAGATGCAAATTCCAGTGTTGCGGCCTTTCAGTTTAAAGACTTCAGAATACGAGCGGAACCACGCGATGATCGAGACGTATGTGCATCGCATTATGGTGGATTCGGGCAATTATATTGTTTGGACATGATGGGGTACGTCATGATACCAAAAACGATTTATCGATTCGGCGTTTTGGGACTTGTATTGACCATGGCTTGTGGCAAAGTGACGGATCCAGAATATGTGATTGAAGAATCTGTTGTGACCACGCCTGCGGGCACAGAGCATGTGCAAGTTTTTGTTCCGGTCAGCACCTTTACGATGGGTTCGAGCGATGGCCCTACCAATGAGCGCCCGCCACACGAGGTGATGCTCGACGCATTTTATATCGATAAATACGAGGTGACCAATGCGCAGTATTTGGCTTATGTGGAGGCCACGGGAAGTGAACCTCCGCAGTACTTTCGAGTAGAGGGATTTGACCAACCCAGTCAGCCAGCGGTGGGAGTTTTGTGGTCTCAGGCGCGGGATTATTGTCAGTGGGCGGGTTTGCAATTGCCGAGCGAAGCGCAATGGGAGTTGGCCGCTGCAGGCACGGATGGGCGCGTGTTCCCCTGGGGCAATGAGCCTGCGAATACATCGCTGTGCAATTTCAATTCTATTTCGGGTCCCATGCCTGTGGGTAGCTATCCGGATGGTGCAAGTCCTTATGGCGCGATGGATATGGCGGGTAATGTGTGGGAGTGGACGCGGGATGAATATCAGCATACGTATTACGCAAATAGTCCCAGGCACAATCCGGTGAATTTGCAAAATTCAGGTATGGAAGATGGGCCAGATCGCACGTTGCGCGGCGGGAGCTGGTTTTCACCACAACCCAGTATCCGCGTATTTGTGCGGAGTACGGTTTTAATTATGGAAGAACAGGCTATGTCGCGCGACGATTTTGATACCTATGAAATATTTGCCCACATTGGGTTTCGGTGTGCGAGGGGAGAGGTTCAGGCGCGTTAGTCGCGACACTGCTATTGTCATCGCATTGGTGGCCGTTGCTCTTGTAGGGATGACGGTTTGTATATTTTAATTAGCGCATTAACAGGACATGTTATGCGGTGCGGAAAATTTCACATTTTATGGATGATTCTGGTATTCGCGTCGTGCAGTCGAGAACGCGAGGTGCCGAATTTGGTGCGTGCTTCTGAGCCGGGGTTTACGGGGTTGGAACGGTGCGCGATCTGCCATACCGATAAGTATGCCGAGTGGCGACAGAGTTTGCACAGTGTCGCTATGACTGTGCCGGGTGATTCGACGATTGTGGGCGATTTTGACAATGTGTCCCATGTGTATGGCGGGGTGCGTTCGCGTATGTTGCGCAGGGGTGGTGCGTATTATATGGAGACTGAGGATGAGGATGGGCGAGTGGGGACATATCGCGTGGATTACGCGATTGGCAAGCGACAGCATCAGGCTTATTTGACGGCTTTTCCCGATGGGCGATGGCAGGTGTTGCCCCTGTATCACGATGGTGCGACAAATGATTGGGTCGATGCACAAGAAGGAGGTGTGGTGGAACAGTCGCGGCCTCTGGCGAGAGAAGATTATTATTATTGGACGAATGCGGGGCGCACCTGGAATTTTCACTGTTTTGATTGCCATGCCAGCCGGGTGCAAAAGCATTACGATGTGCCTACCCATACTTATCGCACAACTGTGGGGAGTCTGAGTATTGATTGCGAGGCGTGCCATGGGCCGTCGGGCAAACACGATGAGACGCGCGGGCAGGTCGGTGCACCACTGCATTTGTTGGCATTGCGGACGCTGGATAAGGAGCGGTCTGTTGAGGTGTGTGCACAGTGCCATGCTGCCAAGGAGATTGTGGCAACCGGGTATTTGCCGGGGGAGAATTTTTACGATTATTATTCTCTTGTGTTGCCAGATGACGCGGCGATCTTCTATCCCGATGGACAGCCCCGAGTTTATTTGTATCCCGCGGCATTGCATTTGATGAGTGCGTGTTATATCCAGGGCGAGTTGACGTGTACGACGTGTCACGATGCGCACGGAACAGCGCGCGATGTCGATCTGGTGGCGGATCGAAATGGCGTGGAGCTGTGCGAGACGTGTCATGGTGATATCGCAGCCGATCCGGTCGCGCATGGGCATCACCGCGCGGGCAGTGTGGGCAATCAATGCGTGCAATGTCACATGCCGTATCACTATGTGACGGGGGAAAATCTGACGGATCACCGCATTGCGTCTCCTGCGCCGGAAAATACGGTGGTCAATGGCGTGCCCAATGCGTGCAATCAGTGTCACGGCGATAAGTCCCCGCAGTGGGCTTCGTCGTGGGCAAAGCAGTGGTATGGCGATTATCAGGACGAGATTGTGGCGCGTACAACGGCGATTGCCGATGGGCAAAAGGGCGGTGGTGCAACGTCGCTGATGAAGCTGGTAAACGATGGGCGCGAGAGTGCGGTGTGGCGCGCAACGGCTGCGTCTTTGCTGGGCGGTTTGGGGGATGCGCGTGCGGTGCCAGCGCTGGTTGAGGCGATGGGTGATTCACATGCGATGGTGCGGATGAAAGCGGCGATTTCGCTGGGGCGTTTGGGCGATGTGCGCGGTTTGCCCGCGCTTTTGGATGCGTTGTCCGATTCGGCGCGTATTGTGCGGGTGCAAGCGCCGTTCGCGCTGATGGATATTGGCTATTTGCCAGATGGTTCTGCCGTGGGCGATGCGTTTCGCAAGGCGCTTGAGGAGCATCGCGATGTGGTGTATGGCGTGCAGGGCGACGATCCGGGCTTTCACGAGAGTTTGGGACAGGTGTATGAGGCACAGGGATTTTTTGAAGATGCGAGGCGAGAATTTGAGATTGTGGCAAAGTTAGACCCCCGGCATCCGGAGACCGCGACAGATCTGGCGCGATTGGAGGGAAAACAGAAGCGTTTTGAGGTGATGAGGGAGTTGCTGAATGGAAAGAGCGATTTGATTTCCCGGTTGCGCACAGGTGCATTGCTATTGCACCACGGGCGCTATGCAGATGCCACTTTTGACGATGTGCGCGATGGTTCGCCCGTTTTGCATACTGCTGTGGGCAATGCGCGATGGGGCAGTGGGGATCGCGCAGGTGCTATTGAAGCCTATCGCCGCGCACTTGCGGTTGCGCCGGGATACAAACCGGCGATTCGACAACTCGCGTTGTTGGCGTTTTCGGCTGGGGATGGCGAGGTGCGAGATGATTATGACTGGGATGAGATGCCGATAGGCGATTGGGTGGAAAAAGGGACTGTACACGCGCTGTCGGGCGATTGGGCATTGGCACGCGCGGCATACCGCAGGGCGTTGGAAATGGAGGATGCGGGTACGGGATTATTTGGGTTGAGCGGGCGGGCGCGGGATGTGATGATTGCAAAGTCGGATTCGGCTTTTGCCGCTGGGCACCGCGTCTATGTGCAGGGCGCGCTCGCAGATGCGTTGCCGCATTTTGAGGTTGCGAAAAAATATCATGCCAATCGCGCTGATGTGTATGCGATGCAGGGGCTTATTCGCGCTGATCTGGGCGATTTGGAGGCAGCGGAATCCCACCTGCTGGATGCATTGATTGTCGATCCTTTTTATGTGCCCGCGCTTACGGTGTTGGGTACGGTTTTACAGGAGCGCGGCGATTTAGAAGGTGCGCTGTCTGTGTATCGGCAGGCGTGGGTGCTGGAGCCAGAAGCGCAGGGGTTGGAGTTTTTTATGGGACAGGCTTATGCCATAAGCGGGCAGCGAGATAGTGCGATTGCGGTTTTGCGGCGTGTGATTGCGCGCGAGCCGGGCAATGTGCAGGCGCGCGATTTGTTGCGAGGATTGGGGGGGCGTGAATTGTGAAGCTCTGGATGAAAATTGTTGGCGTTGGTGTGCTGGCTCTGGGTTGCGTCTGGGGTGTGTTTTACGTGTTGCAGCCGGAGGAGGCGGTTCAGTTTGTTGCACATCCGGGTTTTTTGTTGCGTATTCAGAGTGACCAGTCGTGCGAAGGGTGCCATCGGAATATCGATCCGGGCATGGATAAACAGTGGCGCGAGAGTGCCCATTTTCGAGCCAATGTGGGGTGTGCGGATTGTCACGGTGAAAACCACGAGACGGTTTTTGCTGTTCGGGGACAGGTATCGGCTGGTATGTGTGGTAAATGCCACGCAGAAGAGGTCGAGGCATTTGCAGAGAGCGGACATGCCGATGCGGAATTGGCCGCGTTGTCGGATGCGCGTTTTTTGGCGCAGTCGCGCGCGATGCAAGAAGAGGGGTGTATGGGGTGCCACAGCATTGGCGCGCGGTTTGCCGATGGCAGCGTGGGGGGGTGCAACACCTGTCATCCGAGTCATGAATTTAGCGCGGCGCTTGCGCGAGAGCCAGAGGCGTGTGCCGTTTGTCACGGCGGTCCGGACCATCCGGTGATGGAGGCGTATAAGACGAGTATTCACGGGGTTTTGTATTATGCGGATAGAGATGCCGAGAAGTCGCCGAGTTGCGTGACGTGCCACATGCCCAATGGCGATCACGGGCATGTGGCAAATATCGGGTTGGGTGCGGTGTTTACGGGGGCAGTGCTCGAGGAGGATTTTTTGCCGCATCTGGCGATGAAACGTTTGACCAAAGAGGAGTTTGAAGCGAATCGAAATGCGATGTTGCAGGTGTGTGCGCCGTGCCATTCCAATCGATTTTCTCGCGAGAGTCTGGAGCGCGCAGATGCGATTAAGCGCGAGGCAGACGCGCTGGTTGCGGAGTCTTATGCGGTGATTAAGGCATTGTACGATGAAAACGCGCTGGATCCCATGCCCGAAGACCGTCCGGCCAATCCAGTGGTTGGACACGCTTTTGAACTGGGTGGGCAGCAGTTGTACGAAAATACATCGGAGATTGAGCAGGCGTTTTTCAGGTTGTTCAAGTTTTATCACGCGACTACATTTAAGGCGGCGTATCACCATTCGCCAGATTATACGCATTGGGAGGGCATTGTGCGGATGAAGATGGAGATGGATAAGATCCGCACAGAGGCAAAGAGGTTGCGGTTAGAGAAAAATGTAAGTGGTCGCTAACTACTAAAAAAATGAGTTGCATATCATATATATTTTTTTTACATTAAGTTGAATTTTTGGAAATATTTTTGAAACAAAGTTTCAATCTGTTATGTCTTGATGGCTATTTTTGTATTGTATGTTTCAGATTTGATAACAAACAAAAGGAGGTGATGAATAGAGATAGATTTGTTTTGCGTTGCATATAGTAAAGTTGTTAAGTCGTTCATTTTTCGCAGTTTGCGAAAGGAGGTAGCACTTTGAGATGGTTTAAAGTTTTAGGTTTTGTCGTCGCAGGTGTTTTGGCTTCGGCAAGCATGTCTTCGGCTCAGGTTGCCGGCAAATGGGGTTTGGGCGGTTTCGTCAGCTATACGAATCCCGTGTTCACCTTTGGTGATCGATTTGGCGGTGGCGTAAACAAATGGGGGATTACTGCCAGTCGCGTGAGTAGCTCTCGTCTGACTATTGAAGCCGAGTATCACCACGCCAATATGGATGGTGGCGTCCTGGAGAACGGTGAATTTACCTGGTCCCCCAAGGCTTTGACAGCCAAGCAATACAGCAGCAAAGATATCAACCCGAATAGTGCATATACGAATCGCTTTAATAGCGTGTTGATGTCCGGGTTGTGGTTTTTCAATGCGGAGCGCTCAATGGATGAGGGGAGTTTTTCGCCCTATATCGTTGCGGGTGGCGGTTTGTACGATCACAAGACCGTAGCGGAAAATATCGTGTGGCCGGGGCAGAGCCCGACCGATGCCAGCGGTATAGATGCGACGCATGTGGATGCTCAGGGCGATATATTGCCCCAGGTGGTGATGGACCGCCAGGAAGATACGCGTACAGCCGTGACCGCAGTTTTGGGATTGGGGTTGGAAGCGCATTTGACGCAGACGATTGCGCTGGATGTGCGTGCGCGGTATCATTTTATTCTCGGCGAACTCCGCCCTTACGATGCGTGGGGCCTGAACAAGGCTTTCCCGCTTCAGATGTTTGATCTGAGTGCCGGGTTCAAGTTTTATTTTTGGGACTAAAGGAGGTAAAAGTTGATGCATAAGTTATTGAAGACATTCTCAATAGTTGCACTGTCTTTGCTCGTTGGCGCAGGTACTTCTTATGCCGCAACAACGGGAAAATTGCAGGGAACAGTGCGGGACGCGCAGACTGGTGAGGTCGTGCCAGGTGCCAATGTTGTCATTGATGGCACACAGCGCGGCGCTGTCACCGATACCGATGGGTTTTTTGTCATTTTGCTCGTCGATCCCGGCACGTATTCGATGACGGCCTCATTAGTGGGTTATGATGCCCAGCGTCAGACCGACATCAGGGTTCAAACTGACTTGACGACGACGGTTGATTTCCAGATTCGAGAGGCAGCTCTGGAATTGGGTGAAATCACGGTTATTGCCGAGCGTCCGCCCGTTGAGCCAGATAAGACGACGAGTAAGTATATTATGAGTTCCGAAGAGCTCGATGCCGTGCCCATCGTGCGCGACATGGGTGAGTTCATCGAGCTTCAGGCTGGTGTTTCAATCGATGCCGATGGTAATGAGATCATGATCCGCGGCGGCGACCGCGACCATGTGGCATACATAGTGGATGGCGTTCGCATTTCGACGACCGACCACAGTGGTTCTCGCCTGGGCATTGGGCGAAACGTGAACAAGAGTGCGGTTCAGGAACTTCAGGTGATTACGGGTGGTTACAACGCCGAGTATGGCAATGCCCAGGGTGGTGTGGTTTCCATGGTGACGCGCGATGGTGGCGCAGCATACAGTGGTATGCTGGACTATCAGTTCACGCCTGCAGGGCAGAAGCACTGGGGTGCCAATGTGTACGATTCGCCCATGCACCGTGGCAACAACAAGTGGGATAATCCCGACTGGGTTGCAGAGCAGGTCGAGATTCCCGCTGACCTGAATGGCGATGGTGCCAACGATGTGGTGCAGGCGCATAAGCGTCTGGACTACACGGGCAAAATGGGACATCGCATTAGTGCCAATATTGCGGGTCCACTGAGTCGGGACCTGACATTTTTTGCCAGTACAGATTGGCGCAGACTGCCGTCGGCACTTTTGGATGCCAATTTGACGACCCCCCCGAATACGCGCAATACGGCAAAGCTCACGTTTGCCGCATCTCCCAACTTGAAGTTGCGCGTGGGCGGGATTTATAATCGCGCTGAAAACCGCTTTACCAATCCAGATGAAGGCGGTCGGTTGAATTTGCGCGACTTTGGCAAAAACATCTTTTTGCACGTTGTAAATCCCAGTGGTCAATACCGCGATACAGATGCGTTGTTATACGCAGCAGTGACGCATTCCCTGTCTCCCAAGACCTTTTACGAGGTGAATCTGGGCTATTCGACTTCTACGCGCGACACAATGGGCTTGAATCCTCACTATGTGGTAGGTGAAAATCTGACGTCTTCGAGCACAAAGGACGCGGCAGGATACTACACGATTTATCGCGAAACGACCGACTGGAGTATTTTTGAATACAAGCGGTTGAGCTTTAAGGCGGACCTTTCCAGCCAGGTGAACAAGCAAAACTTTGTGAAAGCCGGCGTGGAAGTAATTCGCTACGACAACTGGTATCAGCTAAGATGGTCCACTGGTCCCACGCATCGCCGTGTCCGCTGGTTCTCCAAGAACTATGAAGATACGGCATTCTGGCCGAATGGGGAAAATGTAGGTCTCAATCCCCTCGATTTTGGCGTTTATGTTCAGGACAAGATCGAGTTTGAAGGGATGATCGTGAATGCGGGCATAAGGGGCGAGATTTTCTTCCCGAACACCTATATCAAAGATACCGATGCATGGTACGGTGCTAAGGCACCCTGGAATGGCATGACGCGTTCCGTCTATATTCCCACAACCAAGGGACCTTCGATTAAGGCGTTCCAGCCCCGCGTTGGCGTGTCGCACCCGATTACGGAAAAGAGCCTCATACGCTTTTTCTACGGTCGGTTTGTGCAGCGCCCGCAATTCGACCAAATGTTCCAGAACGAGTTCACGTCTAATGAGGCTGTGGATAGGGATCTGAATGGCAATGGTATAATTGACCCCGGCGAACAGTACAACGAATACAATGACTCGGGTTCAGAACATGGAACTCCGTATTTGCCGCCCGAAGAAACCACTTCTTTTGAGGTGGGCTTAGACTGGAACTTCGTGGGCGATTATGTGCTCGGTCTGACGACCTATTACAAGGCGTCGGGCAATGAGATCAGAAATGCCTCACAACAGTGGATTGATCCAGCCGGTCACCAGTATGTGACGGGTGTTCAAGGCCATGGGCCGGGTAACTGGCGCGATGTTCGCGGTTTTGAGATCAATTTGCGCAAGAAGTTTTCCAATATGTTCTCGTTCAATGTGGGCTACAACCTGCAGTGGGGCGATCAAGGGCGCAACAGCGCGCACCGCAGAGATGTATGGCCCGACTCTCAGTTTGTGGCCAGTGGTTACTACTGGAACACCTGGGATGTCGATCCCACGACCGGTGTCGAGAGCCCCGTGTCATTGCGGGAAAAAGCGCGTCGTGAAGGATTGCCAGAGGATCACTACATCATCCAGTATGGTCACCAGGCGAATCTTTATTTGCGGACTCAACATACCAGAATCGTGAATTTCACAGGCACCGGTGGTGCGTGGTCGTGGATTCCGTGGTATTCTCACTATTCGTCAGAGGGCGCGCAGTTTATTGCCGATGAACCCAAGACAAGTCTGGGCCATTACGACGACGCAGACAGGGAATACTGGGAACGCGCTGGCAACCATCCCGGCAATCCGGGTAGTGGCGAAGGCACGCTGGCGGTGGCGCACAACCAGGAATCTGGCGAGCGCACCCCGCTGACCGCCGACCGCCGCAGCTTTGGTTCGATTACGTTCTTGTTTGCCACGCCATCGAACTACGGTCCTTTTGATGGCAGAGCTTTAGGCAATGTTCGCGCCAATCTGGTGTATCGCCTGTACACGGGTTCCCGGTTTACGTATAGCACGGGTGGTATTCAGGGCTTCAGATATGGTCCAATTCACACGCGTGCAGATCTCAATGCCGAGAAGGTATTTGGCAATACGTCGGGTGTGAATATGACTCTGGCAGCTGAGGTCTATAATCTGTTTAACCAGCAGGACACCCGCTCGGTTAGACCTGAGAATGAGAGTACGTTGCCGATTGATTTCAATACGGATCGCTATCAACAATATGGCATCTTGGCATTAGAACCCACCAATCCCGATATTGTTGCGTTGAATTTAGCGTCTCCAGAAAACAACGATATTCTCAATTATTGGGACTCTCCACGCGAGTTGAGATTCAGCTTGCGCATTAAGTGGTAGATCGCGGAAGGGTGCGGTTTTTCGCGCCCTTCTAAAAAAGTTGGAACTTCTTGTTCCAGGTGTTAGTTTATGTTATAATATAGATTAAAAGAATCCTGAGTAGTGTGCAGGGGCGCCTGCACACTACCGGCTTCACGCAGAAAGGGGGGATGGTCAATATTTTCGCTTGAAGTCGCCGGGGAAACGCAGTAGATCGCAAGTAGTACAAGTAGTAGTAGATCGCAAGTAGTAAAGATGTCATCAATCACTCCATAGAGGAGCAGTTTCCATGTCCAAAAAGCTATGGTTTTACGCTTCCGGGTTTTTCGCCGGAGTTGGCATGTGCCTGGCGGGGCTGGTCACACAGGCTCAGGCTCAGTGGCCCGGCAATGCCAGAATCTCGATGTCCCGAGGTCAGATCGGGCACACGCTCCACAACCCGGGAATGACGGGAAAGAAAGATAACGAGACAAAGTTGGCACAGTCTTCGTTTTCGTATCCTCAGGGCCGCAATATCAAAGTGTATTCGGGTGGTTCTGAGCGCGAAGGCTGGAATGCCAAGTCGAATACAGGTGGTGAAGGCTTCTGGGTGCTTTCCAATACGGGAGGCAACCCCCACGGTACGTATGCAGGTCCGCGTATTACGTCTTCCGACCTGATTGGTCGTCCCCACGATATGACGAAGATGCCCGAAGCCTATGTCGGCGTTGTAGAAAACGGCGGCTGGGCAATGGCGATTCGCCAGGATGGTGGTCGCGATGCATCCAATATCGCGGGCTCAACAGTTGCCGACCGCATAACCAACTGGTGGCCCGAAGCGCACGGCGTTGCACCGGCATCGCCCGGGACGAATAGGGCTGTTGTGGTCTGGAACTTCCGTTTTGGAAGGTATAATAACCCTGAGTCTTTTGCCCAGCGCATCAGTTCTGGAGATCTTCCACAGTACAGTGCGCCTTCGTGGGTAGAGTCGCTGTCCGAAGATGATTTTCCCGAGATGATCGGTATTCAAGAAGGTGCTTCTACCGCGACGGGTCTGGAATGGACGCGCAAGTGGTTTTCTTCGGCGCATACAGCCCACGATGAGTATTTTGTCGTTGACAACGAAGTGGTGAACAATTCGGGTGCGACGGTTGAAGGTGTGTATATTACCTTTGCCAACCGTTTCCACGCGGGCCAGGCTTCTGGCTGGCGATCAACGTCGTGGAATCGTCCGCGCGACTACACGCGCGATGATTATTATCGCAACACATTGGCAGCCAATTATCTCAACGGCGTCAGCCGTGCGGATTACACCTCTGCCCTGGGCAGGTCTGCTGGTTTGCAGCGCGGTGTCGATCTTGCCAATGACGGTCATTTTATGACGTATTACCACGATGGGGATTCCGATCATATTTCCAATCTGATCAATGATCTGGGCGATCCCTATCGCTATGCTATCGCCCGCGAGCGCTATACCCGCGAGCAGACCTGGGTGCGCGAAGGGATGATTCAGCACGGTCAGTATTTTGGCCTGGGCACTGTGGATGCCTTCCCGCCGTTTATGCGTTATGGCGGCGTGGATAATGAGATGTATGTGGCACCACACGACAATCCGGCCACGGGGCACGATGAGAGCATGCAGCAGCCCGCTTCGGTGCTCTTCCACGCCTATCGCGGTAAGAATGACTTTGAATATCCCTCTCCAGACGTTACGGGCAATGCCCAGATTTACGACGCGATAGCCAATGGCGGTTATACGCCTGAGAATGAAGCGCCTGGGCATTACTCAACGCTGGTTTCTTATGGTCCTTACACGCTGGCACCGGGTGAGAAGGCCAAAGTGGTGATCGCGTATGTAGCGGGTCTGGCGGCTGATCACGCCAAGTATTCCGATTACAAAAAATATGCGCAGCCCTTCAACATGGGCTGGATGAATCACTACGGTGGCAGGGGGTCTGAGCCTACGAAGTTGGCAGATCGCCAGCCCGAGATTCCCCTGGGTGAAGATGTGCTGTTCGATCACTTTGAAAATGCCATTCAATTTTACAACTGGGGTTATGATCTTCCCAACCAGCCGCCCAATACCAAGGTGGCCTGGGATTCCAACCTTCAGGGTAAGACGCAGATTCGGTGGAGTTCCTTTGGCGAAGAAGCAATGGATCCAGATTATTCTGGCGCCGAGGCACAGGACTTGCGCGGATATCGCATCTATCGCTCGTCTGTAGAATATCAGGGCGAGTGGGAGTATGTAACCGAGTTTTCTTTCGAGGATGCGCGTTCGGGCAATTTGCCCACGGGTGTCTCGTATGAACCTTCTCGTACGTGGACAACGGTTAAGAGCGGTTCCTGGCCAGTGGGTATTCCGCTGACGACCAATCAGTTCGTCCATCCCGGTGTGCATGGTTCTATCGATCCTGCTGCTGGTCCTGAAATTCAGGGCACGTATCTGTTTGACGATAACGGCACCAATGCAGGTTTTCCCAACTGGTATAGCGTGCGTATGTATGACTCTGGTCACGGTGATTGGAATGGCTTGGGCAGCGTGGATGCCCTGGAAGCCTCGCAGAGCACCTCTCTGGGTTCTGTGTATGGTTCTCGCACGGGCATTGTTCCCGTTGTTCCGGGTGCGGCGGTGTTTGATCGCCTCGAAGAACAGGTTCGCGTGGTTCCCAATCCGTTTAAGGTGGATAGCGATTTGCATACGTATAACCGTCAGCAGAATATGCGGTTTACGAATCTGCCGGGTCGCTGCCAGATCGACCTTTACGACGTGACAGGTCAGCGGATCTGGACATTCTACAACCAGGATCCTTTGAAGGGTGAAGTGACGTATATCCAGCTTGCCGAGAACCGCCCCTCCAACTTTGGTGAGGCTATGTTCCCGGGTATTTACTTCTGGAAGGTCACCTCTCTGATGCCGGGTTCAGAAGGCAAGACGCAGACCGGCACATTCCTGATCATTAAGTAAGGCGCGAAGCGTCAGACATAACAAAGGAGAAAGACAATGTTGAAGAAAGTACTGCTCTTGGGTCTGGCTGTTGCGCTTGCTCTGCCGATGTATGCACAGGCTCAGGAAGAGCGGCCGACTCAGGCATCATTAGGGCCTTTTCCCGTGGATAGGGAGCGCGTTCCACCTGAAACGGATCTAATCAGGTATGCTCGTGTTTCCACGACGTCTTATGGTTTCTTGAAGCTGACGGGCAATGCGCGTTCAGCGGCTATGGGCGATGCGTATTCGTCAGTAGGCAATGATCTGTCGGCTGTGTTTTACAACCCGGCTGGCGCAACGCAGATCGAGCGCTACGCGCTGACAGCCTCTTATCTGAAGTGGATTGTGGGGTCCTCAATGGGGACGTTTGCCATTGGTGCCAAGACGAATATGGCGACCTTTGCAGTCAACTTTGCGTATTTTACCACAGATGAATTTGAAGAGACCACGTCGTCTCAACCGGGTGGCACGGGGCGCATGGCCACAGCGGGCAACATGGCCGCAGGGCTGACCGTTGCCAAGCAAGTGACCGATAAATTGAGTGTGGGCGGCAATCTGCGCTGGATTCAAGAAGACCTGGATTTGCAGTCCTATTCCGCAGTTGACATGGATTTTGGCACGCTCTTTTACACGGGTTTCTATTCCACGCGTCTGGGTATGTCGTTTCGCAACCTGGGTAACGACAAGGACGTGATTGGTCAGAAAGCGCGTTTCCCGATGGTGTTCAATTTGTCGGGAGCAGCAGAAGTCTATGGCAATCTGGGCGATCCACTGTCGCTCACGTTGGCTGTCGAACAGATGTTTTTCACCGATGGGGTCAATCATTACCACTTTGGTGCAGAAGCATGGGTTCAGAGCATGCTGGCGTTGCGTGCTGGTTACAAGACCGGTTATGACTCCGAATCGTGGAGTGTGGGTGCTGGCTTGCGCCAGAAGTTGGGCGATCAGAGTGTGGGTGTGGATGTTTCGTATTCAAAGGCCGAGGCACTTGATGAATATCCCATTCGCGTCTCTGTTGGCATTGGCTTCTAAGAAGCTTCCCACCAGATACACCAAAGGCTGCGGTCGTAAGATCGCAGCCTTTTTTTATTGTAGATTTTTAGTCTGTCCCATGTATAAGCCCGCGCATGTAACCGACAGCGTAGAGCCGTCCGAGGAAGTTGTAGCCTCCTGTATCCTCCTCGTCTATCGCAAAGGTGGGCGTGTGGTCGGGGCGAACGACGCCCTTAAATCCGATTGCTTTGTACGCGCGAATGGCTTCTGCCATGTCGGTGTCGCCGTCGTCGTGAAAGGATTCGGAGAAGGTGGGTACCTGGCCGTGAAGGTCTCGGAAGTGGGCGAAGTGGATGTGGTCTTTGAAGTGGTGTATGGTGGCTGGAATGTCGGCACCCATGGCTTTGAAGTTGCCCTGGCAATAGGTAAGGCCATTGTATTCGCTGGGGATAAAAGAGATGACGCGGTCATAGGCTTCGGGGTTGGTGATGATGCGGGCAACGCCGCGAATGGGCGAGAGCGGGGGGTCGTCGGGGTGCAGGCCCTGTTTGACGCCGGCTTCTTCGGCAACGGGTATAACTCTTTTGAGAAAGTATTCGAGGTTTTCCCAGAGGCGTTCTTCGGTGATGTCGCCGTAGTCGGTGATGGGGGGCGCGTCTTCCATGTCGCTGTGATCGTAGGTACTGGTCAGGGCATTGCCGCGCGTGCGGGTGGTCATCGAGGTGCGCATCCAGTTAAAGACGGTCATCCAGTTGTAACACATTACGGGAATGCCCGCTGCGCCGAGGTTGCGGATGGTCTGGCAGTAGTTGTCGATTTCACTGTCGCGGTCTTCAAGGCCCAGTTTGATGTTGTCTGAGATGGGAACAGATTCGACAACAGACCAGCGCAAGCCCTGGTCTTCAATGCGTTTTTTGTGGCGCAAGATGGCGAGATAATCCCAGATGGGACCAGCATTGGGTAAGACTGTTACAACATCTTCCACGCCCATTTGAAGCGCGGTTTGAAGATTTTCATTTGTGAATGGGCGGATGACGAGCGCGATTCTCATGGTACTATGTCCTTTTTTTAGTCTATGGTGATTGTTTTTCCGGTTTGTGCTGCCTCATAAGCAGCATTGATAATTTTTACGGTGGCCACGGCGTCTTCGGGGGAGGCACTTTCACAGGTGTTGTTGAGGATGTCGTCTATGAAGATTTTGTGGTGCAGGTGACCTTTGGGGTGTTGTTCGAGGTCGGGTTGGATCCAGTCGCCTTTGCGGCCCTGGGTGTAAATGAGGGGTGCTGGCGCAACGGGATGTTTGATGAACACCGAGCCTTCATCGCCGTAGTGTTCGGCATAATAGGCTCCTGCGCCACCGCGTTGGGTCCAGTGCATTTCAAAGGTGACGAGGGTGCCGCCAGACATTTCAAAATTCATGATGGCCACGGTTTCATTGGGGCGGTTGATGGTGGGGTCTATCGGCAGGTTTGCATTGGTGAGATAGGGTTCCATCATGGCCTGAACTTTGACGACGTCTTGTTCGGTGAGATACCGGATGACGTCTATGCCGTGTGTACCAATGTCGAGGACGCCGCCCCACAAGCGGACGGCGTTGTCGTAGTGACTGCCGATGCAGTTGCGATGGCGCACCATTTCAAGGCGGCCAATTTTGCCCTCCTGCAGGATTTGACGCGCCCCCTGGGTATGTGGAAAGTAGCGATGCATGAAGCTGCAGACGAGGCGATTGCCCGTGCGTTTGGCTACCTGGGCGAGAAACTCGGCGTCTTCATTTGTCAGTGCAAAGGGCTTTTGCGTGAAGACGTGTTTGCCCGCTTCGAGGGCTGCGGGAATGATTTCGGTGCGTGTATTCACGCGGGTGAGGAGCATGATGGCGTGAATGTCGTCGCGGTCTAAAATGCGACGGTAATCGGTGTACGCATCGCGAAAGCCGAACTGTTTCTGTGCTCTTAATCTGAGCGATTCGTCGAGGTCTGCAACGGCGACGAGTTCGGCATTTGGGAGTGCGTGTACAGGGGGTAAGTGGTAGTTGCGGGCGATATTGCCCACGCCGATAACGCCAATACGAACACGGTTCATTTTAATCCACCAATCCGTTATTTGTGCCACACAGATGAACTTTGACGCCCAATGCTTGCATCATGGCGATTTTTACAGCCAGCGCGTTGTTGGCGGCCTGTGCTGATTGGGCATAGGCGACCTGGATGTGGTTGGCTTTGTGGCGCGCCATCATCTGGTCGCGGGAGATGCCGTAGGTGACGGCGTGCATAATGGGCCACTGCGGCGTGGTGGCACGCCAGCGGTGGTCGGTTTCTGGTTGTGGGAGTTCTACGACGCCACCGCGGCCAATGTCCATGTGCAGTTCGTCATTTTGGACGAAGATGCGGCTCCAGACGATTTCGCCGGGTTTGCTCACGCCTTTGCAGGTGCCGCCGCCGAGGGGGAAATACATGCTGGGCTGGCGTTCGGAAGAGGTGCCTTTGTACCCGTCGATATAATGTGCAGGAGGCGCGCCGCCAGAGATGAGGAAGACCCATACGTAGTCGTCAATGCCATTTCCCCGGTAGTGTTCGCCCCAGCGCAGGTCGTGCAAGGTGTTTTCGGGTGGCTGCCCCAGTGCTTTCCAGATGCGGTTGGTGATCAGGCCGTCGAGGCCGGCGCATTCATCGACTTCGTTGAAATGCGGGAGTGCCTCGCCTTCGTAGAGGATCTGACCATTGGCACGCGCTTTGACCGGGGGACGATCTGCGTTGTTGAGAATGCCTTCGACCAGATCAGATGCCGGGCACAGGTCTTTGAGGCCCTGTTGGTATTGAATGCCAATGGTGGCACAACCAAAATCATCGGCTATGCGTACGGCGGCAATGTACATTTTGCATTGCATTGCGATCTGGTCGTCGGTGAGTTCATCAGTTGCGTTTGTGCCGGTGACAAAGGTGAGGCCCTTGCCCTCGAGCCAGGCGCGAATAGCCCTGGCTTCTGCATCTGTGACGGTTTGCATTTCTGCCCAGAGAGCAGATTGCGAGAGGCGTTCTTTGAAGACGCCTGTGGGATTGAGCAAGTGGTCGGGGATGATGGCGTTGAACATGCCCATGCAGCCTTCGTCAAAGACGCCCATAATGGCTTTTTCGCTCTGGAGTTGTTCTGCCAGCGCCTGTCCGAGTTGAGCCTCGGCTTCGGAGAGGCGGAAGGTGTTGGCGTCGCGTACATGGGAGGTGTCGTGGGTGACGCTGCCGCTGGAGAGCCATTCGCGCAGGCCGCGTTTGAAGAAGTCGTCGGTAAAGTCCAGGCTCCAAAGGGTGCTGTATTCAACTCCGGCTTTGGTGAGGGAGCCGTTGAGGTTGAGCATGCCGACGAGGCCGGGCCACTGTCCAGACCAGTTGGCAAGGGTGAGGATGGGGCCTCGGTGTGAGATCAGTCCGTGAAGTACGTGGTGGCTGTATTGCCAGACGGCTTCGGCTACGATGAGGGGGGCGTCGGGATGAATATTTTTGAAGACGGCCATGCCCTCTTTTTGCGATCCGATAAAGCCGTGTTCTTCGTCTTGTTTGTAGGGATGTCCGCGGCGGACTTTCCATCCTTCGCGTTGGATTGCGGCTATGATGGTTTTTTCCATTGCTTCTTGTGCGGGCCAGCACATCTGGTTGGCAGATAAGCGCAGGTCGCCGTTGGCAATGAGTACGACTTCGTTCTTTTCAGGTGCTTCGGGTTCGGCGAGTTCGGGAAGTTGGTAGGCCATTCTGTAACTCCTTATATGTATTGTCTGGTGTTGAAAGCAGGGGTAAAATAGCCGATAGAATCTGGAAAGTCAAACGGGCATGACTATTATGCCGATGCGCCGGAGTAGTTTTTTAGGCCGCGTTTCCAGAACCAGCGCGAGAATGCGATGAGAAAGATACACAGCAGGCCAGATGTGATCATGCTTTCGGGTGTCAGGCGACCTGAGAGTGCTTCCGCGGGTACTGTGATGGCAAATGCTACGGGTACGAGGAATGTGAGGATATAGCGCAGCCAGTGGGGGTAGATGCCAATGGGCCAGCGGCCGGCTTCGTACATGCTCTGGAAGATGTGGAGGATGTTTTCGATACGCAAGAACCAGAAGGTGAGGGTGGCGAGCATGAGCCAGAAGCTGTAGATGATGCTGCCCCCGGTACAGAGAACAAAGGCGAAGGCGAGTGCTTCCCGCGGACCAATATCGAGTCCCCGATAGATCAGCGCGGCGATGAGCACGCCCGCGCCGAGTAGAATATCGGTGAGCCGCCATACGCGGATTTGCGAGATACTGGCGAGGAATTGCGCGTCGCACGGTTTGGTGAGGGTGTAGTCGAATAGGCCTCGTAGCACATCGTCCATGAGCTGGCTCATGCTCGGAGATATGACCATGCCTATCACGCCACCTACAAACATAAATACGCCGAGTAGTGCGAGGATATCAACGGCCTGCCATCCGCCGAGGGTATCGGTGTGTGAAAATACGATTGCCAGACCCGCGATGGCTGTGCCCAGGCTGAGGAGGGATTGCAGGAGTTGGACGTAGAAGTTCACGCGATAGGCCATTTCGTTGAGCAGGCCAATGCGGAAGAAGGTCCATATCAGTTTTAAGTAGTACATGGACTAAGTACCTATGATCCAACTGCCGAGTATTTTTTTACTCCCAACCGCCAGGTGAGTTGGATTAACAGAAAACCCGCGAGCAGCCAAACGGCTTGCATGGTGAATCCGTTCCAAATTTGTTCTTGCGAAAGGCGACCGAGCATGAGTTCGACGGGAAATGCAACCGCCCAGCGAAAGGGGAGCGCGTCGGCAAGGGTCTGGATGGCTCCCGGCAGCAGGTCGATGGGTGCGATGCGTCCGGAGAGAAATAGGCCGAGTGTGAAGTACATCTGATTAATAGCTTCGTTGCGCGTGGTCCAAAAGGCGACGAGGGCGAGGGTCCACTCGATGAAGAATCGCATGAGGAACGCTATGCCCAATGCGAGTAAAAAGACGGCGAATATCTGTATGTGAAAGGCGAGATTGGGGTCAAAGAGAAGGAAGAGCAATATTGCCGTGGGAAAAATGATGATGGCGGTCATGACTTTGTACGCGATATTCTCGGCAATGTCGGCGTGTATGGGGTGTATGGGTTTGAGCAAGAAGTTGGAGAGTTCGCCCTGGCGAATGCGAAAGTCGTATATGTGCATGATCCAGGAAAAGGTGAATTGGTTGACGAGCATGAGGACGATGTAATAAGCGGCAAAGTCGGCAGGTGAATAGGATCCCACGCTGCCTCCGCGTGCGTGGGCGACTGTCGTCCATACGGTGAGGTAGATGATGGGTTCGAGTATGCGACCGATCATCCATATCGCCATGGCGGCGCGATATTGAAATTGTTCGAGCAATGAGGTCTTGAAAAAGGCCCAGTAGATGGTGGTATAATGTTTCAATTTGAAAACACCTGTTCGATGGCTTCCTCTATGGGTGGATCTTCAACTGTGAGGTCGATGATGGGCAGATTGGCGAGCAATTTTCCGGTGACATCGGCGGTTTTTGCTTTTGGTACGCGCAGGGTTACGCTGTTGCCCTCGGCGGTGACGACTTCGCCGTAGGAAGAGAGGTCGGCGCGTTCGGTTTCGAGATCAACTACTATGGTTTTGTGAGGTGAAAAGCGTTCGATAAGGGCATTTAAATCACCATCAAAGAGCAATTCGCCGTGGTGAATGACAATGACGCGCTTGCACAGGGCTTCGACATCGGCCATGTAATGCGAGGTGAGCAATACGGTGGCGCTGTGGCGGCGGTTGTATTCGCCCAGGAAGGCGCGGATGCGGCGCTGCATGGTGACGTCGAGGCCAATGGTGGGTTCGTCGAGGAAGAGAATCTTTGGGCGGTGGAGCAGGGCTGCGGCGATTTCGCATTTCATTCGTTCGCCCAATGAGAGATTGCGCACGGGTTTGGAAAGCAGATCGCTCAGGTCGAGTAAGGCGCTGAGTTCGTCGAGGGTTTTGTTGTATTCGCCGTGAGAAATGCGGTAGATTGCGCGGTTGCGTTCAAAAGAATCGGCTACGGGGATGTCCCACATGAGCTGGTTGCGCTGGCCCATGACGAGGGTGATGCGGTTGAGGAAATTTTTGTGGCGCGCATAAGGGGTGTGTCCAATGACTGAGATTTCGCCGGCTGTGGGGTGGAGCAAGCCGGAGAGCATTTTGAGGGTGGTGGTTTTGCCGGCGCCATTGGGTCCCAAGAATCCGACGATTTCGCCTGGGGCAACGTCAAAGGAGATATTTTTTACAGCTTCGACGTCGCGTGTGGTGCGCGAGACAAGGCTTTTGATCGCTGCGCCCAATCCGGGTTCTCGCTGGGGCACTTCATAAGTTTTTCGGAGATTTTGAACGGCGATGTCGGGGGTGTTGGACATGGGCAAAAGATATGGGATTGGATAAATGTCTCACACAAAGACACAAAGACACGGGGATACGAGTGGCGAGGGTGTTATTTGTGAGGCGAAAGGTAATATGTGTTTGAGAAGATGTCAACTTTGGGGACTGGGAGATTGATGGAGGTAGAATTGGGTGCCCCATTTGTCGAGGTGGTCTGTCCAGAGGAGGCAGCCTCCGCTGATGAGACAGCCGCCGTTTTCGATGTGATCGAGTACCGCGGCTCTCATGCTGCTGTCGCGCGGGGCTGTGGAGAGGTCGTGGACATAGGGACCGAAGATGCGATCGAGGCTGCTGTATTTGCTGCGCGAGTTGAGTGGGAAGAGATAACATTCGCGCTGGAAGCGAGCGATGTTGGAATTTTTGGAGAGTAAGTTCTGGTACGTGGGGTCGAGGAACCAGGATGTGCAACAGATCGCTTTGAAGGGACGGTCGGGGAAGTGTTTGGGGAAGAATTTGGCGACCTGACGGAGGGAGTCGCCGCAATTTTCAAATGCCATTGGTCCGTCTTCGGGGATGTGAATTTCGAGGATGGGATCGCCTCCAGTGAGGACGCAATTCCAGTGAGCGCGAGGGAGGCCGACCGGCTGGCGTTGTGCGTGGCCGTTGGGGTGTATGGGATTGCCGATGATATGGGTCGAGGTTTCGGTGAGTTCAGATGTCCAGGCTTGTGGGTCTTCCCGTTCGCCCGCGCCGTTGAAGTTGCCGTCGGTGCGAAATTCCAATCCGGATTCGCACAGGAGACACAGATGTGTAGAGGTGCGATGGCGGTACGCGCGCATTTTCTGGCGAAAGGGTCCAGTTTTGTATTGCAGGCGTCCTACGCGATAGAGGTCGCCGTTGAGATGGCCGAGCAGCCAGGGCAAGATGCGCGTGCACAATCCCCACGCGCCGGGGGCACCCGGGTGGAAGAAACGATCGTTTTTGAAGACGCCGATGTCGTGGTATTGCTGCGCCCAGACGTACGTGTCGCGGCAGGTCAATCGGGTGATGTGTTCGGGTATGTCGCGCGATTGGTGGTAGGTGCGGAGTTGTGGTATGCCCGAGAGCGCGATGAGGAGATAAAAGGCACCGCCGTAATTGCCGAGTACGGGGGCGAGGAGGGGCCAGTCGCGGGTTGCCGAGTTCTGGGTGCTTTTGTCGATGAAGAGGAGGCGATGGGCATGCCAGACCATGTGCGCGAGGTCGGGATCGGCGGCGATTTGTTTAGCGGCGCGGATTGCGAAGTCTATGGCGTTGGGCGGAAGATTTGCCCAGGCGCCATTTTCGCGGATGGCTTCGGGCTTAAGAAAGAAGAGGTTGCCGGGGAATGTTGCGACAGATTTTTCCCAATGGATGTCGAGGCCAGTATTTCTTAGAAGGGAGATGAGTTTGGGAGGCATTCGGGGTAGAATCATCAAGAGAGTTTAAGTATTCAGCAACCGTGCGTGAGCGACTTCTCGGCTACCAGTTGGACGTATCTCATCAGCCATCAATGTTGTGACGCCAATGGTTTTTCCATCCAATGTAAGAAATTCTACCTCATAACCTCGACCTGCTTGATGTACAAGTACAACAGTTCCTATATCGCCCAGGCAAAGGCCAAATTCTTTCAAATTACGCATTAAAATAATTTGATCGTGTTCTTGTATGGTTTTCATAGCTCCCTCAAAATACACTTATCAAGCTGGATATGCAGTCACCAATCGAGGTGCATTGCCACTTGCATCGATAAACCAAACACTTAAAATTACAGGCTGGCGACCATCGGGACACATAATCACGCCTTCGATAATATATCGATAACCAAAAGGGGTTTCAAAAAATGCCTGGACATCATGAAATTGTGCATGTTGGATCAAAACATTTGCTAACTGTTCCCAGCGTTCCCGTGTAAATCCAAACCGAATAAAAAAATCATGCTTAGGTTTTCCGTCCCGATGAGTTGGTGAAAGGAGATAATCAAGGATTTTCTCTCGAGGTATATGCGCTTTTTCCCTATTCGGCAGTTTCATTTACGGTAAAATATATCCTTCAAATCACTCAAAGACAAGCTTCAATGTGTAAATACGTTATTGGATTACAGTGTTAGTGATTAAATTTCATTTGGAAATTAACATGCGACCTCTTAATTTTCAAGAACTTTGAGCGATTTGGATGTCCATTTTTTTTCACCCACTTCGGGAATCCTCTTGGAACGCGTCCCTCTCAGGCATTATGCCACCCTCCTGATACACTATCTTCGCCCCCATTGGAAGCGCGTTGTTTTTCTCGGCGTTTTCATGTTCACCGGTATTGGTCTCAATCTGCTCAATCCCCAAATCGTTCGATATTTTATCGATACGGCGCAGGCAGATGGTGCCGTACAAAATCTGATATGGGCGGGTATCGCTTTTCTCGCCATTGGGATTATTCGCCAGGGCGTGCAAATTGTGAGTTCTTATTTGGGGCAAGATGTGGGCTGGCGCGCGACGAATCAGATGCGGAATACGCTTGCGCACCACTGTCTCAACCTCGATATGGGCTTTCACCACGAGCGTACTCCGGGCGAGATGATCGAGCGCGTTGACGGCGATACAACGGCACTTTCTAATTTTTTTTCGCAATTTGTCATCCATGTTATTGGAAGCTCATTTTTTCTTTTGGGCGTCCTCATTCTCGTCTTTCGCGAAGATTGGCGCGTGGGCGCAGCGCTGACGGCTTTTTCGATTCTCGCTTTTATTGTTTTTAATCTCACGCGCAATATTGCTGTGCCCATTTATACGGCTGAACGCGAAAGTTATGCGCGTCTTTACGGTTTTATCGAAGAGCGATTGCTCGGCCTTGAAGACATCCGCACAAATGGCGCAGGCGACTACACTGTGAATCGGTTTTACGGGGTCAATAACGGCGTTTTTGCCCGCGTGAAGAAATCCGAAATTATGAGTGAAGGATTGCGTGCGATTACCGGCATTATGTTCGCGCTCGGTTATGCGCTTGCTATGGGCATGGGTATCTGGCTTTATCGGGAGGGTACATTTACAATTGGCGCGGTTTTTCTCATTTTTCACTATACGTCGATGTTGCGGGAACCGCTTTTTCAAATTAGCCAGCAAATCAACGATTTGCAACGTGCCACTGCCGGGCTTAAACGCATTGAAGAACTCCACCGCATCCAGACCCGCATTCGGGATGGGAATGAAAAATTAGCTGCTCCTTCTGGCAATCTCGAGGTAATACCTTTGGGCATTGCGTTTGACAATGTCCATTTTGCGTACAATCCCGGCGATCCCGTTCTGCGGAATATTTCCTTTTCTCTCGATCCGGGCAAAACCCTCGGCTTGTTGGGGCGCACGGGCAGTGGCAAGACCACGATTACCCGCTTGCTTTTTCGCTTTTACGATATTCAGCGCGGACAAATTCGAGTTGGTGATCAAAATATCCGGGATATTTTGCTCGACGATTTGCGGCAGCACGTCGGTCTCGTTACGCAGGATGTGCAACTTTTCAATGCCAGCGTACGCGACAATCTCACCCTTTTTCGACCCGATGTTTCGGATAAAAAAATCGTCGCTATACTCGATGAACTCGGCCTTGGTGCATGGTATGCATCATTGCCCGATGGTTTGGATACCGAACTCGTCTCGGGCAGTCTCTCGGCTGGCGAAGCCCAGTTGCTCGCCTTTGCCCGCGTTTTCCTCAAAGATCCCGGTCTGGTCATTCTGGACGAGCCTTCATCGCGGCTCGATCCCGCAACCGAGCAGAATATCAATTTTGCGGTGGAACGCCTGTTGCAAAGTCGCACGGGTATTATTATCGCGCATCGCCTTGAGACCGTAGAGCGCGTGGATAATATTCTCATTCTCGATGATGGACAGGTGGGTGAATTTGGCCTTCGCACAGATCTCGTTGCGGATCCAAATTCGCAGTTTTCACGCTTGCACAATACGGGGCTGGAGGAACTTATCGCATGACGATGGGCCAAACGACATGGCGATTGCTCAAGTTTCGTCCCGGACTTTTTTTGACTACGATATTTTTTCGCGGTATCGACGATGTTGCGCCTTTTCTCGCGGGCGTTATTATGAAGGGTTTTTTTGACGCGCTCACCGGTCAGGCCGAGGCGGGGTTCACTGCCTGGTCGCTTGTCGCGCTTTTTGTCGCCGTTGAGATTGGCAACCGCATCGCCCTTCTCGGTTCGGCTTTTGCATGGCCGCGCTGGTGGTATGCTATTGAGACACTGTTGCGGAAAAATCTTATGACTGCTATTCTCGAAGTTCGAGATCCGGGAAATATTTCTACCGCCTCTGGCGAGGTGACCAACCGATTCCGCGACGATGTGTTGGGCATTATTCAATACCTCAATCGATATATCCACATGTGGGGCAATCTCGTATTTGCAGCACTCGCTATTTTTTATATGTCGAGAATTGATCCCTATATCACTTTTATTACGATTATACCGGCGATATGCGTGGTTATTGTGGTGGATTTTGCCCGCAACTATATTCACAAATATCGCACTGCGCAGCGGGTTGCAACAGAGCGATCTACCAATTTTATCAATGAGATGTTTCAATCTATTCTCGCTGTAAAAGTCGCCACCACGCAAGCCCATGTGATTGATCGCTTTCGGCAACTCAATGATGCGCGCCGCGTATCTACTCTTATCGATAATCTCTTCACTCAAATTTTAAGTTCGATAAATTTCAATCTGGGGCATATTGCCACGGGCGTTATTCTGATTCTCGTGGCAGAAAAAATGAAATCGGGCGCGTTTACAGTTGGCGATATGGCACTTTTTGCCACTTATGTCGGTCAGGTTGCCCGAAGCGGTTCCCTGCTTGGGACCCTTCTCACCAATCACAAGCGTGCCGAAGTTTCTTATTTTCGGATGGCTTATACTATTGAAGATATGCCCCGAGAACGCATCTCTCAGCACACGGATGTTTATCTCAATCGAGAACCCGACGCACTGCGTTTGCCATCCCGTGTGGAATCGGACAAGCTCAACGCACTCACCATTCGCAATATGACTTATATTTATCCCAAATCTACAAATGGGATTTACAATATTGATCTCGTCATTCCCGCTGGATCGTTTACGGTTATTACGGGGCAAATCGGATCGGGCAAGACCACGCTTATCCGCGCGCTTCTCGGTGTTCTTCCGATTGCGGATGGGGATATTTACTGGAATGGTGAGAAGGTCGCGGATCCCAAAACTTTTTTTACGCCTCCGCGCTGTGCTTATACGCCACAAATCCCGCGTCTTTTCAGCGAGTCTCTGCGCGATAATATTCTCCTGGGATTGCCCGATGATCCACAAGCACTCGAACACGCGCTTTACAATGGCGTTTTGGAGACCGATATTTCTACTCTTGAAAACAGTCTGGATACGATTGTTGGGCCGCGCGGTGTCAAACTTTCCGGCGGACAAATTCAGCGCACTGCTGCCGCCCGCATGTTTATTCGCGATCCCGAACTTCTGGTTTTTGACGATTTATCTTCTGCGCTGGATGTGGAAACCGAGCGCATTCTCTGGCGGCGCGTTTTTGAACACCGTCGTGCTACCTGTCTCGTGGTTTCTCACCGCCGTCCCGCGCTTCGCCGCGCAGATCAAATTGTCGTTCTCAAAGATGGTCGTATCGAGGGCGTGGGGACGCTGGAAGAGTTGCTCGAATCGAGTGCGGAAATGCAGCAATTGTGGGATTAGTGGTGAAAAATAATCCGCAGAATGAAGGCGAGTAATTTGAGCCTGAACGCAGATGGAAAGGAGAAAGGCAAAGGCGAAGAACCATACAGGGGTAGGGGCGAGGCTTGCCTCGCCCAAGATGCACAGATTATACTTTAACAGGAGGAATACCATTATGGGTACTACACTTGTTCATATTGGCGTGCGCGCCACAGATATCGATGAGACCATCCGCTTCTGGCGAGATGGCCTGGGTTTGAGCCTGGTTCAGGATCGAGGGCAATCTTTTGATCTGACCGATGGCTATCACAATTTTCGCATTTTTCAGCACAATGGGCCTTCCCGTCCGGAGCACGTCAGCGGGATGCTGGATTATTTGCATATTGGTATTCGGGTTCCCGATCTGGAAGCTGCGGCGCGGCGTTTGACGGATATGGGTTACGAGATTTTTTCCGATGGTCTGGGCGGTAAAGAGCCCTTGGCTCCGGATAAGCTCGAGGAGGGCGCGTTCAAAGTAGAGGATCCCGATGGTATCACTGTGGATATTACTTCCAGCGACGATCAGTGGCCGGGTACTGGTCTGTCCTCGGAGTGATTTGAATAAGGAGTTCTCTATGAATATCAATTTGGACGGAAAGGTCGCGCTTATTTCTGGCGCGTCGCGCGGTATTGGACGCGGTATTGCCCTTCGGATGGGACGGTCGGGCGCAAAGGTTGCGGTCAATTATCGCACGCATCCCGAAGAGGCAGAGGACGTTGCCGCTGAGATTCGCGATGTGGGATCTGACGCGCTTGTCTATGGCGCAGATGTCTCTGACCGCGATGCGGTGGATGCGATGGTCGCCGCTGCGGTTGAGGAATTTGGTCGTCTGGATATTGTGGTTTCCAATGCGTATTACAGCAAACGCGAACCTTTTCTCGATCTGGAATTGGATGGTGCGCGGCGCACGCTTGATGTCACTTTTTGGGGTGCTTTCCACATGGCTCAGGCCGGTGCTCGCCAGATGGTCAAACAGGGCGATGGGGGGGCAATTCTCTTTATCAGTTCTGTTTTGTCCGATATCCCCTTTCCGACCTCGTTGCCCTATAATGCGGCGAAGGCGGGGATCAATCAGATGTCGGCGACTATTGCCAACGAGCTTACCGATCATCGCATTCGCTCCAATGTGATTACGCCCGGGTATATCGATACGCCCGGCGAGCGTCAATATGCAACCGAAGAACAAATCCGAGAGGCTGCTACTGCGCTGCCCTGGAAGCGCCTGGGGACGCCGGAAGATATTGCCAATGCCGCCGCGTTTCTCTGTTCTGATGCTGCCGACTATATTACGGGGACGGTGTTGAGTGTAGATGGGGGATATTGGTTGAAAGTTGCGAGATGATGAAAGGAATAAACACATGACTACCAACTTATCTGAACATATCAAACAAACCGCGCTGTGCGATACGCACGAACATCTTCGTCGAGAGCCTGATTGGATTGATGACGGTCCCGATGTATTACAGGATCTCTTTGGCAATTATGTGCCTGCGGATCTCATTACGGCTGGTGCATCTCCCGAAGCTCTGCGTCGTCTCACGGATGCCTCAGATCCCGATCTCGCCGGGCGTTTTGAAGGTGTGCGCGCAGCGTGGGAGGCCACGCAATACACGGGTTATGGCGAGGCTGTGCGGCGCATTGTCACCGATGTGTATGGTTTTGATGAATTCACACCCGATGTGCTCGCGCCCGCACAGGAAAAACTGACCGAATTGCGTACTTCCGGCGGTCGCTACAATTTGCTGCGCGAAGTCGCCAATCTCGATCATATTCAAACCGATGATTCTTCCTGGCCCTGTGACCCCGACGAATCGGGACCAGACTTTTTTCTTTACGATCTCTCGTGGGCGGGTTTTTGCAGTGGGCAGATAGATCAGGAAGCCATTGCCAAAGATACTGGTATTACTGTTGTTGATCTCGATTCTCTGCAGAAGGCGATGGAGGCGATATTTGAAAAGCACGCGCCCTGTGCTATTGCGGTTAAAGCCCAACATGCGTACAATCGTACCCTCAATTGGCAAGCGCGCGCCCGCGGCGATGTTGAACGCGCGCTTTACGCGACGCTTAGATCGAATAACAATGTTTCCGAGTCCATGCGATTGTGTCTTGGCGATTGGTGCTGGGCACGGGGTGTGGAATTGACTATTGAACACAATTTGCCTTTCAAAATCCATACGGGCTATTACGCCGGTAACAATCGCATGCCCGTTGACCGCATTAAAGCTGGCAATCTCTGCGCGCTTTTGGCCAGGTATCTCGACGCCCGCTTTGTGCTTATGCACATTGCCTATCCCTACAGCGATGAACTCATCGCGCTGACCAAGCACTACAAAAATGTCTGGGCAGATCTGTGCTGGGCATGGTCTATCAATCCCTACGCTTCAAGCGATTTTGTCCGCCGATTTATTCACGGTGCTCCCATCAATAAGCTCTTTGTCTTTGGCGGCGATACGCGCTGGCCCACCAGTGCCGCTGCTTACGCATTTCAAACCCGTTTCTGGCTTGACAAAACGCTCGAGGCCGAAGTAGGAGAGGGATATCTAACCGAATCACAGGCCATGCACATTGCGTCGCGTGTGATGTACGACAACCAGTACGAGTGCTTTGATCTCGAGGGGACGCGAAATGCGATTTATCGGGCGATGGGAGAATAGGTAAAAAATTCTCAAATAGAAAGAAGGCGATGTCCCACATTGTTGTATCCACATGGCGGTTTGGTTTGTCTTCTAATCAGCCCGCCTGGAAAATTTTGAAAAGCGGTGGCTCTGCGCTCGATGCTGTTGTGCGGGGTGTCGAAGTGGCGGAACGCGATCCTGCGGTCAAGAGCGTTGGGTTCGGCGGATATCCCAATGCCGAGGGGGCGGTCGAAGTCGATGCCGCGGTTGTTGACGGGCGCACCCTCGGTTATGGTGCGGTGGCAGGACTTAAAAAAATTGCCACTCCCACTGCTGTGGCGCGACGCGTGATGGAGAAAACCGATCACGTTTTGCTCGTGGGCAATGGCGCCCTGAAATTTGCTCGCACACAGGGCTTTGGAGAATGCAATATGCTTACTGAGCAGGGGCGAGAAGCCTGGGAAAAGTGGAAAAGAGAGCGAACAGGTCCTCCCGCAGATGTCCACGATACTATTGGCATGATCGCCCTTGACCAGCACGGAAATCTCGCGGCGGCCTGTACTACAAGCGGTGCGGCGTTTAAGTTGCCCGGTCGCGTCGGCGATTCACCGCTTATTGGTTCGGGACTTTATGCGGATAATGACGCAGGTGCTGCCGCGGCCACTGGTCGCGGTGAGGAAATCACTCGCACTTGCGGGTCGTTTGCTGTTGTTGAACACATGCGGCAAGGCAAATCTCCGCAGCAAGCCTGCGAAGCTGTTGTACAACAACTCATTGCGCGCGTTCCCTCTGCGCGTCCCTATCAGATGGCTTATATCGCCATTGACAAATATGGTAACTGGGGTGCAGCCGCAGCCCGTTCTGGATTTCTATCGGCTGTCACCAGCAATGCGGAAAATCAACTTTACAAAAGTCGATATTTTATTGGTAACGGCGGGGTTGGATGATGGGATTGCGTTCCCATACTGACTTTATCAGCATATACTTGATAAACATGGCTCTCAGGTTGTGCGTGCTCGTGGTATTTGTGATTGTCAGGTACAGCATATGCTTTGCTGCCGGTCCCGATTCTACGGTCGTCCAACCGGTTGTCTCTGTATCTGTTGATTCTACGGTCGTTGACTCACTGCTCTCGACTGATCCTGCAATGGCCGATCCTTCCAGGTCAGGTCTCGATCCCTCGACTATACTTGAGATAACAGATCCCTCACAGCCCCCATCCCACTGGATCACGCCTGCGGGAGATTCCACGCAGGTGCTTGAGGCCTTTGATTATCCTCAATTTTTGAATTCTTATCCCGACAAGATTTGGGTGGGGGTATCGGGTTGGCGATATAGCAAAGCAAAAAAAGAAGATGTTTACTATCGAATCTTACAGGAAAACAATAACCATTATCTGAGCGCGAAAACAAAAGGCGGTGCCGTAAATTTTGGGAGAGAAGCAAAGGTCACATATCGAGGCAGAGAAATCAAAGCAAGTTTGCGTTTGTTCCAAAAATTGCGCTGGCGCTGGCGAGTACACGATTTGCCCGAGGGATCCGATGAAACCGACGACGACAAAAATGACAGTGCTGCTGCGGTGCGTCTGGTCTTTGGCCGTACCAAAACGCTCAAATACATCTGGAGCGAGACACTGCCCAAAGGGACGGTCATTAAGAAGGGGAGGATTGGGGTCCAATATATTATTGTCTTGCGCAACGGTGCAAAAGATGCAAAAAAATGGGTTTGGGAAGAAGTGAATGCATACCAAGACTATCGGCGGCTGTTCGGTGGTGATCCCCGTCCGGTTGATTATTTGGGGTTGCTTACCGATTCAAATAATACGGGGACGGTTGTCGCAGCGGATTACGATGATATTACCTTTATTATTTCAAGGCCCACAGTTGAAAAGGATCCGGAGAATACAGAATGAAGAACGGATGTCAGGCTCGTTCATCCTGGGGACAACCTGCTGGACTGACAAATAGCTTATCGCGGAGGCTACTCATGAATGCACAATATCTATTAAAGGCACTTGCCTGCTGTACGCTTGCAATGCTGCTGATTACAGCATCGGCAGAGGCGCAAAATGTTTCGGTCACCGACTACAAAGTGCCGGTGAGCCAGGTGGATAATCTACGCATTGATGCGTTGAGTTTTAATTTGACGACCGAGGGCAAAGAAGTCATACACGAAGAGGGCAGAGTTGGCCTTGTGTACAGAAAATTCTACAGTTCTCTGCCGTTTGCATATTTTATCGATGCGCTCAGTTCGGCCTCATATTTTCGCCAATTTTCATTTGAAGATTCTGAGCGTACGGGTACTTATGAAATGAATCTCGATATACAGGTTCAAAAGTATTTTCGGGAAACCCATAAGTTTTTCTATTTTGTCAGTCCAGATGCTTTGATGCGTAAGGGCTTTGATCGTCCGCAGAGCGATGTCATTTTAGGCCTTGGATATGGTCGGTTTATCAATGCTACTGCCCTGCGCAAAGCCGTGCGTATCGAAGACTTTTTGTTCGAAGAAGGCGTTATTAGCGATTTTCTGCCCAAAGACACAATGATCACACTTGGGCAAATTATCGAAAAAGAAGATGAGTACCGCAATATCCACGGCGATCGTACCTATCTGCACTACTGGTACGAAGATATGAGCAGTGAAATTGACAAAACCGGCCTTGTGACCGGGGGTGGTAATATTGGTCCTGTTGGCCTCTTTCGCATGCGCGAGGTACTTACACAGGAGCAGATCAGCGACCGGTTTTTTGGTTGGGATGTCAATGCGGGGGTTCAGTATCAATTACAGACCAGGGATAAAGACATAGAACGTCCTCCTCCTGCTCTGGCTCTTAATATGCGGTATTCGCGACCTATCAGTTGGCAGGTACAGGTCAATACAGATTTCAAATTGGATACGCCATTCAAGAGAGACTATTTCAGGCGAGAGTATAATATCCGGCAGAATGTCGATTTTATCTACGAAATTACCAACAGAATTGCCTTTGTGAGTTCCAATACACTGCACATTAACAAAAAACGCGATCAAGATGCGAGGTTTAGACATTTTTCAAATATCAGTTTCACATTTTTTATTGAAAATAAAATTAGCTTGACGGCTATTGAGCAAATTTCCAAAGAAGAAGGGTCACCATTCAGGCAGAGTCTTCTTTTTGCTCTGAGCTATCGCATTTTTTGAGTTGTGCGTTCGGGTGTAAAATTTGGAAATTGGTCGCGTGTCAAAAATACTTGTCGATATAAATTTTCTCTCATATCTTATTGAAAGGCTGGCTTTATTTTTAGCTATGCATCCCAAATGGTGTAAGGAAGAACGGCGAGTTTATCCATCCCATAGTTGGAGGTTTTATGGCAAAAGAAGAAAAAGTTGTACTGGAAGGAACGATTGTCGATATTTTGCCCGATGGGCAATACAAAGTTGAGATTGAGGGAGGTCATCAGATTCTCGGTTATACGTCGGGCAAAATGCGCCGTTTTAATATTCGCATTGTTGTAGGCGATACCGTCACGATTGAGACCTCTCCTTATGACCTGAACCGGGGGCGCATTACATTCCGCGATTCCGGAACAGGTGGGCCACCTCCTCCGAGCACGCAAGGAGGCGGGAGCAGGCGTCCCGGCCGCGGTGGACGCAGTAGATCGCGTCGCCGCCGTTAAATACTCAAATCGACACGTAAATAACCACCCGCGAGTCATACGCGCAGCACAACGTCAGTAGTGCCAATGGCATGGGACTGCCTGAAAATGCGCTGTGCATACCGGGTGGCTTTTTGTTTTTGCAGGATAAGCTAATTCAAAGGGAGGGTATATGCCAGAAGAATCCAAAACTGTACAACCATTGGGAGAAGATGAAAATCCAGATCTCTATGCGCTGGATCCACGGGCGGTTCAGGAACCCCCACAAGGACTTCGCGGTACGCTGAAGTTTCTCGGTCCAGGGCTGATCCTGGTGGGGTCTGTGGTGGGTTCTGGTGAGATTATTTTGACGACGAATTTGGGTTCTATTGTTGGATTTTCAATGCTCTGGTTTGTGCTGGTGAGTTGCTGGAGTAAGAATATTGTTCAGGCAGAACTCGCGCGTTTTTCGGTTGCTTCTGGCGAACCTTTTTTGCACGCTTTTAACCGATTGCCCGGAAAGTTGCCCGCGTTTAACGGGCGGAAGGTGTCGTGGTATATCTATTTTTGGTTGATCTGGATTATTCCCGGGCAGTTGATCAGCGGTGGTATTTACGGGGGGGCTGGTCAGGCGATTCACATGGCTCTGCCTTCTCTTGGGTCGGAATGGTGGACGGTTATTCTGGCTGTTACAGCGTCTGTGATTATTCTGACCGGGACGTATCGGTTTCTCGAAAAGCTGATGACGGTTCTGGTGGTTATGTTTACGTTTATTACGGTCGCCTGCGCTATTTTGCTACAATTGACCGAATATGCGATTACCTGGGAAGAGGTGCGCGGTGGGCTGACGTTTGGTTTTCCGGTTTTTGCGCTGTTGGCCGCGCTGGCGATGTATGGGGGAACCGGGGTGGGTTCGGGCGAACAGATGGCTTATACGTATTGGTGTGTGGAAAAGGGCTATGCGCGTTTTTCGGGACCGGCAGATCAGTCCGCTGCCTGGGTTCAGCGCGCGAGGGGATGGATTCGGGTGATGCAAACCGATGTGCTTTTGACGCTGGGGTTGCTGACCTGTGCGACGATTCCGTTTTATATGCTGGGCGCGGGGGTGTTGTATCGGCTCAATAAACAACCCGATGGCCTGGAGACGATTCCCGTGCTTTCCAATATGTACACGCAGACGCTTGGGGAATGGGCGTTCTGGTTATTTATGGTGGGTGCTTTTTTTGTGCTTTATTCGACAGCGATATCCGGTCTGGGGGGTGGGGTACGCATTTTTGCGGATGGGATGTCTGTGATGGGTTTGATTGAGCGCAATGATTACAAGACCCGGGTTCGCATTTTGCGCATTTGGGCGGTGGTTTCCCCTCTGGTGACTTCTCTGGCGTATTTCTTTTTTCAAAATCCGGTTTGGATGCTGACTATCGGGCATTTGTTTGGGGCGATTAAGTTTCCTCTGATTGCCGGGGGGACGCTGTATTTGCGCTATAGACATCTCGATCAGCGTCTGAAACCGTCTTTGAAGACGGATCTGCTGTTGTGGTTCTGTTTTTTGCTGATGATTGGTCTGGCGGTTTATATTTTGTACACGCGCTATTTTGCCTGATGTGGAGGGCGACTATGGCTATTCCTACTTATCGTTCAATTGGTGTGCGGCCGCTGATTAACTGTCGCGGGACATATACGATTATTAGCGGTTCGCTGATGTTGCCCGAGGTGTGCGAGGCGATGATGGAGGCGGCGAAGGCGTATGTGCATTTGGATGAGTTGATGGATGCGGTGGGGGCGCGTATCGCCGAGTTGATGCAGTGCGAGTGGGGGTTGGTGACAAATGGGTGCGCGGCGGCGCTGACGCAGGTGACGTCGGCGTGTGTGGCAGGGGATGATCCGAATAAGATCAGGCAATTGCCCGATACGACGGGGATGAAGAATCGGGTGTTGTACCAGCCGGGGCATTTGCATATTTATACGCATGCGATTCGGGCGGCGGGGGTGGAGATGGTGGAGGTGGAGGATCACGACGCGCTTTCTTTAGCGATTGATGATCGTACGGCGATGTTTGCGTTTTTTGGGGATCAAACGGATCATAGCGATATTCCGCTTGAAGATGTGGTGGCGATTTGCCATCGCAAGGGTGTGCCGGTATTTGTGGATGCCGCGGCAGAGCGACCAGATGTGCCCAATGCGTATTTGCAAGCGGGTGCAGATGTTGTGGCTTATAGTGGGGGCAAGTGTTTGCGGGGTCCCCAGTCGTCGGGGTTGGTGCTGGGGCGCAAGGATATTTTGCAGGCGGCGTTTGCCAATGGCGCGCCGCATCATTCGCTGGGGCGGGCGATGAAGGCGGGTAAGGAGGAGGTGATGGGGCTGCTGGCGGCGGTGGAGAAGTGGGTGCAGCGGGATCACGATGCCGAGTGGGCAGAGTGGGAGCGATGGTTGCAGGTGATTGGCGATGCAGTTGCGGATTTGCCGTCGGTGACGAGACGGGTGCGAGACCCCGGGCGGTCTAATGTGGCGCCGATTCTGGAGGTTCACTGGGATCAGGCGATTTTGCCGATTGCGCCAGAGGAGGTCCAGCAACAGTTGTCAGATGGCGATCCGCGCATTGAAATGTTTACGCATGAAAACGGCGTGGAAGTGATGCCCTATATGATGGAGCAGGGGGAGGATGTGATCGTCGCGAGACGGTTGCGGGAAGTGTTGGTGGGGATAGGAGATAAAACATGATGAAAAATTTTAGAATTATCGTTGAGAGATATGCCGATGGTTATGTGGGATATCCGCTCGGATTGAAGGGGGTAGTCGTTGGGCAGGGAGATACTTATGAAGAGGCATTGGCGGATGTAAAATCTGCCATTCGGTTTCATATTGAAACGTTTGGTAGAGAAGCGTTATTTTAAAAAGAAATGGTGAACGCGCATGCCAGACAAACGTCCCAACATACTTTTTGTCCAAACGGATCAGCAGAGGCCAGAGTGGGTCGAAATGAATCCCGACATTCCGGTGCGCACGCCGCATCTGCGGCAACTCGCCGAGCGCGGTGTCTGGCTTGCCAACGCAATCTGTCCGTCGCCCGTTTGCGCCCCGTCGCGCGCCTGCCTGGTGGCTGGGCAGGAATACGATCGCACGCGCGTTTGGGGCAATAGCACTGATGCGCCCGATAATATGTTCAAGTACCATCTGCGCTTGCGCGACGAGGCAGGATACCACGTTATGGGCGCCGGCAAACACCATGTGGGCAATAACCAATCGGGGAATCCGGCCAGATTCCTCTGTGGTGTGGATGGGGGCCAGGGCGTGGAGGCATGGGGATTTTCCGACGCCATTTTCAATGCTGGGCTGAATCAGGCGACCATTTTGATGCGCAACAATGAGATGGTGCCTCAGGATGCGTACATGGCGTTTTTGCACGCGCGCGGCCTGGCAGAGGAGCACATTGCCGATTACGTGCGCCGAAGCCGGGAGGGTGTGTGGACGGCTACCTTCCCGACGACACTTCCCGACGATGCGTATTTCGATACCTGGATCACCAATAATGCGCTCACCCTTCTGGATCGGGCGCCCGACGACAGGCCGTGGTATTTGGAGGTGAATCTGCAGAATCCCCATCATCCGTGGGATATCACAGAGTCAATGCACCGATGGTACCGCGAGCCGTCCGTGGAGTTTCCTCTTCCCGTGTTTAATACCGAGGATATCGCGCCCGAGACGCACCAGGAGGTACGTCGCAACTGGGCGGCTACTGTCGAACATCTCGATTCTTGTCTCGGGCGTCTTGTCGCGCGTGTGCGTGCGAGGAGTGATCTCGACAACACGGTCATTGTCTTCACCAGCGACCACGGCGAGATGCTCGGCGATTACGACCAGTGGCAGAAGTTGTCGCCCCTGCAGGCCTCGGTGGGAGTTCCGCTGGTGATCGCTGGTCCGGGCGTGAGGGCTTTCGGACGCGACGACGCTCCGATGACGACACTGGACCTGACCGCCAGTTTCCTCGAGTGGGCTGGCCTGACACCCGGCGGTGATCTCGACAGCCGTTCTCTCGTCGATTATCTCGGTGCCCGCGCACGCAGGCATCGAGACATGGTATTTTCTGGCCTGAGTGCCTGGCGCATGGTCTTCGACGGGCATTTCAAGCTGGTTCGCGGCTATGATCCGGCAAAGCGCATCGGGGGCAATGTCTTCGAACCGATGCATGTGCCGTCCGATGAGACGGAGCGACTTCAGCGCGAGCGTCCCCAGTTGCTGTTCGATCTGCAACGCAATGAGAGGGATGATGTTGCCGCTGAATTTCCCCAGGTCTTTCAGCGGTTGAGTGCTGCTCTTGATGAGCATCTGGATCATTAATAATCGTAGGATAACGAAATATTCCAGCGGCGGAGCAGACCGAGGAAGACGAGCGCGGTTGAGGCGTCGTGGTTGTCGCCATCGTCTGCATCGGAAATATAGCGCGCGTTGAACAAATTGAAGATGTGCAATTGCAGTTTTACTTTGCCATTGCCAAATGTATTGCCGGGCAGGATGTAACCTGCGTGGAGGTCAGCCAAATTGTAATTTGGCACTTTCCACGATTGCTGGCGGTCATCGGGATCTGTTCGATTGGCGGGATCGAATTTGGCGTAGTGATCCATAAATCGCCTCAAACTCAGCGTGGTGTAAAGTCCGCGCATGGGAAATACCGTACTGCTCAGCGCAAGGGTTTTTTGCGCCGAGTCGCCTACCTTCAATCCATTGGCATAGACTTGAAACGCGTCTGCAACCAATGGGTCTTCTTCGGGAAAAAATGTGGCGCGCGCATCGTTGAGCCATTCCCAGTTGCCGAGTGAGACCAGGCTGCGCACCTCCAACTTGGGATGGGGGCGCGCCTTGAAGTCGAACTCTATGCCTGTGTGCCGCGCGTCAATGCCGCTGAGCAAAAACCGAAAGTTCTGGTCGAGCTTTGCGCTGTAAACGCTCTTGGGCCACGAGCGATCGATCCATTTGGTGTAATAGAAGTTTGCGTTTCCGGTTATCACTCCGCGTTTGAGATAGCCTGCGCCTAACTCAAAAGACGCCACTTTTTCATTGAATGTGGGATCGTAGAGGCTGTTGTCGTAGTGATAAACCGATCCAAATTTGGGGGCTGTTGAAAGCCAGCCCATATTGGCATACACATTGACCGTAGGGGTCATATTGTAATTGCCCCCCGCCTTGAGCGTATAGCCTCCAAAGCTTTTCCAATCTGTCTGATCCCATTCCCCATTGACCCTGGCGCGGAAATAGTCGATGCGTTTATAAGCTGTTATGGATGCCGATGTGCTCAAAAATGCCGTAAAGTCGTTCACCTGCCTTTCGATTTGAACAAATCCGCCTCCCCAGCGCGTCAGACCATCGGTGTGATATGCGATCCTGTCTCCAAGGCGTTTCACAGAAGTCGCGGCATTGCTGTCTCCTGTAAAAACGTAATAATCTGCCCCTATCAAATTTCGCACTTCGCGCCAGTGCTGCCCCTCATAGCCGCGCAAATCAATGCCAAAGGCGAGCTTATAGGCAGGCGTTAGCGCGTATTCGCCCGTGCCCAAATATCCGTAATAGTATTGCAGGCTGCCCGTGTTTCGCATAATGGTCTTTGCCGCAATCTCATGGGCTCCGACCTCGCCTGCAAGCACCAGGTTGGGATTGGCTCGTGATGCGGGTTCCGTGTTCAACTCATCTACTGCGTGCTGCCAGTCGATGCTGCCGTCTGCCCTGGTTCCCGGATTGACGCCCAGGCGCCCCAGACCTCCGCCCTTGCCGCGCGCCCAATAAAAGACATTGGACAAAACAAACCGATCGTTGGGTATCCAATACCAGTTCAAATTGGCTTGCGTTTTGTGATAGTAGTTCTCGCGTTCCATAATGGTCGCATTGTCGCGTGCGTCTCGCACCTTGCCGTTAAAAAATTCCCGATAAGATGAAAACGGCGAATATCCCCAGTTGGGATTGTAATTGATCCCGTAATTTTTCGCATCTGTTACGCCAGCGCCCAGAGACTGCGCGTAATCGGCATCAAAAGTGCCAATGGGTTGCTTGAACAGGCGGTGCCCGTGGCGTTGCGGCGTACCCACGACAAACAACTCGAATTTGTGTGTTTCAGAGGCCAAAAAGCTCAATGCTCCGAAATACGCCCACCCTTCTGTCCACGTTTGATCGGGTATGCCATTGCCAACTTTGCGTGAAATGCCCATGCTCATCGCGGTTTTTTCATTGAGTAAGCCCGATGAAAAATTGACCGTGGTTTTGTAATAGGCACTGGTCGCAGCTTCCTGTTTGATCTTAAACCCGCGCTGTTGACGGGCGGCATCGGTAATAATATTCAGCGTGCCCCCCACCGAGGCTATCGCCAAATTTGAGGCGCCCAATCCGCGCTGCACCTGTATGGAGGACGTCACATCGCTGAGAACATCCCAGTCAACCCAATAGACCCACCCGGTTTCCATGTTATTGACTGGCACGCCATTGACCATGACGGCGATATTGCGCTGGTCAAATCCCCGCACATTGATGCGCGAATCGCCATCGCCACCGCCTTGCTCGGTCGCATAAACGCCCGGCGTATCGTTCAAAAGCATCGGCAGGCTGCGAGAGCCGAGTTTGCGATCTATATCGGTTTTTGGCACATCGGAGAACGCAATGGGCGTTTCGCGCAATTTGGCGCGCGGCGCGCTCACAACGACCTCTTCAAACTGCATGGCTTCGGGCGTTAGTGCCACAACCAACGCACCCATCCCCTCTTTTACTGTAATGGTATCGCGATATTCCTTATAGCCCACAAAGCTGATAACGAGCGTGTGGCTACCCTCGCTGACATTGGGAATCGCAAAATTTCCATCGAGGTCTGTGGCTGTTCCCCCCGCGTGTGTTTCCAAATAAACATTTGCGCCGAACAGAGATTCCCCGGTTTTCTCATCGCGCACCTGGCCGCTGAGCACAGCGGCAGACAGAGTTGCAGGCGCTAAAAACAAAAACACCAGAAAAACTTGTTTCATAAAAACCTCGTGTAATTACTGTGATATGGAGGCGCGTCAATGCCGAAATATAGGTAGGCGACCTTCCTTAGACAACAGAGATTATCCGGCAACAGCACATGGTATAAAGAACTTTTAAAAAGAAAACAGCGGTAAATTTCACTCGGCTTTGTGCAGGGGCAAATACCATTGCATCACGTCCTGTAATTGATTAATCTGTGTGTGGAGGGGAACACTTATGTTTGAGATAGACAGATCGGTATTTAAGGCGATTGGAGAGTCGGTTCACTTTGATCCGCTGGTCGATATCCGACATCCAGAATTGGTGCGCATTGGCGCGCATAGTATTGTGGGCGCAGGCGCGGTTGTAACGCGCGATGTGGAACCGTATTCGGTGGTTGGAGGGACACCGGCCCGGTTGATCAGGAAGCGAGATGATCCGTAGAAAAAACGCGAGTAATTTGAGCGTTTTACGCAGATGCACACAGATGAAAGGCGATGAGATATGAGGAACACAAGATGACAGGGCGCGAATATTTGGAGTCGATTATGCCAACGCGCGAGATGGTGGATCATTTTGTGACGCCTGCAAAGGCAGATGTGCCAGCGGAGTTGGCGCGGATTATGTGCAATAATGCACAGTCGGCGTTTGATCCAGAGATCGGGTGGGTGGTTTGCGATGGGTTTCGCGGGGGTGGTGTGGATGATTCGCGCGGGTTTTACGCTTATGAGAAAGACGGTGCGCGGCAGGTGGTCAATTATGCGGATCGCCCCTGTCGCATTCATACGTATGGGAATAGTTTTACGCATTGCGATCAGGTGAGCAATGGGGAGACATGGCAGGAGTATTTGGCCGCGCATTTGCTGGAGCCTATTCGCAATTACGGCATTGGTGGGCACAGTGTGTATCAGGCGTATCGCCGAATGTTGATTGTGGAGCGGGAGTATCCCGCCGAGTACGTGATTTTGAATGTGTGGGACGACGATCACTTTCGCAATTTGGATGCGTGGCGGTCCATTCGCATGGGACGACAGGGTCGGTTTACGCTGCCGCATTTGCGCGTGAATCTGGAAAGTAGTACTGTGGAAGAGCGCGAGAATTTGTGTAAGACGCCCGAGGAACTCTATCGGCTTTGCGATGCGGATTGGGTGTGGGAGACTTTTGGCGATGATCCGATTTTACATGCGGTTATGGCGCGGAGAGGCAGTGCGGAAGATGCGTCGGCTATGGCGCAAGGTATGGGGGGAGAACTCGAGAATGCGGGATCGGATGCCGAGGTCTATAGCTTGCATACCGAGGCGGCTTTGTTTGCGACGCGGTTTGTGATTGAAAAGGCAGAGGCATTTACGAAGGCCAATGGGAAAAAGTTGCTGGTGATTTTGTCATTTGGTTCGAGTAATATAGCTCGGGCATTAGAAGGTGAGCCGCTTTTTGACCAGACGTTTTTGGATTGGTTGGCGACAAAGGATGTGCCTGTGATCGATTTGCGCGATGCTTTTCGGGAGGAGTACGCGACATATCGGGGGGATGTGCAGGCGTTTTTGGAACCGTATTATATTGGGCATCACACGCCGCGCGGAAATTTCTTTTTTGCATGGGCGATTAAAGACCGAATTGTAGAATGGCTCGATCCCAGGCCATTGCCCTATCGATAGGAGTATGCGATATGACCCCAGAAGAAAAGTTTATGTTTGATCTCGACGGTTATCTGGTGATTAAAGATGTGTTGAGCCGCGAGGAATTGGATGTGCTCAATGCAGTGGCGGATAGAGAGTTTCCCAGGGATTACGGGGATGTGGAGGCAGATGATGAATTTGGCAATGCCAGAGGTGTGCGCCGCGCGCCGAGTATTGTGGATTGGGATGTGGCGTGTCGGGATTTAATCGATCATCCCAACGTGTTGCCTTATCTCGTTGACTTGCTGGGGCCAAAGTTCCGTCTGGATCACGATTATGCCATTTTTATGATGAAGAATGGGAGGCGAGGTAGTTTGCACGGCGGGCAGCCGAATTTGTTTCACCATTATTACAGATATCGAGATGGCGTGATGCAGTGTGGTTTGTCGGTGTTGACATATGTATTGTCAGACGCCGATGCAGGGGATGGGGGTTTTGCCTGTGTTCGGGGCAGTCACAAGAGCAATTTCAGGATGGATTTGCCGCGCGATGTGCAGCGGTTTGAGCGGGTTCCGCACTATGTTGTGCAGCCCGAGGCAAAGGCGGGGGATGCGATTTTTTTTACGGAGGCTCTGGTGCACGGTACATTGCCGTGGCGGGCAGATCACGAGCGCAGGGTGTTGCTTTACAAATACGGTCCGGGACATTTGATTTCCGCGCCAAAGGGGTACGATAATTCGGTTTATGAGGGGCTGACTGAGCAGCAGAAGCGGATTTTGGCGCGTCCAGGCGTACACGACCGGCCGGATGTATTGGTGTGAATATCTCAACACGAGGGATAATATGGCAAAGACGCGACGATTGACAATGGCACAGGCGATTGTTCAGTTTTTGAGGGCGCAGTACGTTTCGCGCGATGGGGTTGAACAGCCCTTTTTTGCGGGGATGTCGGGTATTTTTGGGCATGGGAATGTGGCCGGGATCGGCCAGGCGCTGCATGAGTATCGCGATGAGTTTCGGTATTACCAGACGCGCAATGAACAGGCGATGGTGCATACGGCTGCGGCTTATGCCAAGATGAAGAATCGGTTGGGTACACTGGCGTGTACGACGTCGATTGGACCGGGGGCGACGAATATGGTGACGGGCGCGGCGACGGCGACGATTAATCGTTTGCCGGTGTTGCTGCTGCCGGGTGATATTTTTGCGCGGCGAAATGTGGCGCCTGTATTGCAGCAGTTGGAGTCCAATGCGTCGCAGGATATTTCTGTGAATGATTGTTTTAAGCCGGTGTCGCGGTACTGGGATCGGTTGAATCGGGCAGATCAGGCGATTTTGGCATTGCCCGAGGCGATGCGGGTTTTGACTTCGCCTGTTGAGACGGGTGCTGTGACGCTGTGTTGTCCGCAGGATACGCAGACAGAGGCGTTTGATTATCCCGAAGCGTTGTTTGAAAGACGAGTGTGGGTGGTGCCGCGCAACCGGCCGGATCGCGATCTGGTGTCAAAAGCTGCGGCGTGGATTCAGGAGAGTGTGCAACCTGTGGTGATTGCGGGCGGGGGAGTGTTGTACAGCGAGGCAACAGACGCGCTGTCGGCATTTGTCGAGCAGACGGGTATTCCAGTGGGCGAGACACAGGCGGGCAAGGGGTCGCTTAATTACGACCACGCCAATAATTTGGGTGCGGTGGGTGTGACGGGTACACCGGGGGCGAATATTGTCGCGCGGGAAGCGGATCTGGTGATCGCTATTGGTACGCGGTTGAGCGATTTTACGACGGCTTCAAAGACGGCGTTTCAAAATCCGGATGTGAAATTTATCGCGATTAATGTGGCGGAATTTGACGCGGCCAAACACGGGGCATTGCCGCTGGTGGGCGATGCGCGGATAGTGTTGGAAGAATTGACAGAAGCGGTGCAGGGGTATCGCGTGTCGGGGGATTTGACACAGCGGGTTGCCGCATTTCGGGAGGCGTGGGCAGATGAGGTGGATCGCATTTACAATTTGGGTCATCGGCCCATTTTGAGTCAGGGGGAAGTGATTGGCGCGGTGAATGAAGGTTCGGCACCGGAGGATGTCATGATTTGTGCGGCGGGCAGTATGCCGGGCGATCTCCACAAGTTGTGGCGAACGCGCAATCCCAAGGGATACCACCTCGAGTATGGATATTCGTGCATGGGATACGAGATTGCCGGGGGGTTGGGTATTAAGATGGCCGATCCCTCTCGGGAGGTGTATGTGATGGTTGGGGATGGTTCGTATTTGATGATGGCGCAGGAGATAGCGACGGCAGTGCAGGAGGGGATTAAACTGAATATTGTGCTGCTGGATAATCACGGTTTTGCGAGTATTGGGGGATTGTCGGATGCTGTGGGCGCGCAGGAGTTTGGGACAGAGTACAGGATGCGCGATGAGCAGACCGGGCAGTTGGATGGCGAGAATGTGCCGACCGATTTGGCGACAAATGCCGAGAGTTTGGGGGCTTATGTGTTGCGGCCCGAAGGCAAAGAAGGGCTGATGAGAGCGATTGAAGAGGCGCGAACTATAGATCGCACGACGGTGATTGCGGTGGAGGTCGATCGCGATGTGCGCGTGTCGGGCTACGAGAGCTGGTGGGATGTGCCGGTTGCCGAGGTTTCGACGGTGGAAGAGGTGCAGAAGGCGAGAGAGGAGTTTGAGGTGATGGTGAAGAAGGAACGGTATTTTTTATAAATGAGGTGTATTATGAATATTCCCCTATCTGAACATTTTACGCCTGTTTCTCTGGCGGAAAATTACAATGTGGATCGCGTGCAATTGGATGGGTTTGGTGGCGAGGATTTGGGCGCGATGTATGGTGGGCAGTCCATTCTGGGTATGCCTTTTGATCTGGGTGCGCCAGGCGAACCGAACGGTATATTGCTCGATGGCGATGCTGTGCGCGTTGATATGGACGGTGTGAAGGCGAGCTATGTGGTGTTTTTACACGTAGTTGAAAATCGCGTGAGTAATTATCAGGAGGGGTTGGCCGATTTTGCTATGGATGGCAATGAACTCGGCGATCACGTGTCGGATTACGTGCTGGAATATGCAGATGGAGAGTCCGAGGCGACGCGTATTTTGCGCCGGTTTGCGATTCAACAGTCCAGTATTGGGTGGGGGGCAAGTGCGTTTGCAGCGATGCCTGCGGCCAAACCCGGTGTTGTGATGGGTGCGACGGACGAACACGGTTTGGGGCACCGTCCTGCATCGGCTTATGGTCGCGCAGAGACGCGGCACAGTTCAGGGCGAGATGGCGGGCGCATAAAGATGTGGGCTTATGCGTTGCCCAATCCCTATCCGGAAAAGCCTATTGGGCATCTGACATTGGTTCCCAAGAACGAGCGGTCACTGGTGCTGGGGATCACGCATACACGGGTCGCAGATCATCCGCTGCGACCGGGTGTGCGCCAAAAATTGAAGTTGGAATTGCCCGAGGGCGCGCAGTTGAACAGAAATGGCGAGCTTGAAGATATAAATATCGATCTGGGCGTGGTGATGTCGGCGCGGGCTGTGCTGGATTACGATGTGGAACGCTGGTTGAGCGCGGAGGTGGATGTGCAGCCCGAGCGGTCTTCTTCTGCGGTGGTTGTCGAGTATATCGCACACCCGCAGGGGAAGCTCTACGTGGGGGTGGAGGGAGATGGAGAGGCGCAGGTTTACGATCTGGCAGATGCAAAGCAGATTGTCGAGGTGCGGCCCGCACATCGCCCGGTCACAATTCGCGTGGTGGAGAGAGGAACAGAGACGCCGGTTGCTGTGCGGTTGCACATGCACGGCGAGACCGGGGAGTATTTGCCTCCGAAAGGGTATCACCGCAAGGTGAATCCGCACTGGTTTGAGGATAATTACGGCGAGCACGTCAATGGTTTGAATCAGTATTGTTATATTCCGGGAGAATGCGTGGCAGACCTGCCTCTGGGCGATGTGTATGTCGATATCCAGAAGGGATATGAGATTGTGCCAATCCGCGAGAAGTTTACGGTTGGCTCTGATACGGATGTTGTTACGTTTGAGATTGATCGCGTGCTCAATTGGCGGGAAAAGGGGTGGGTGACTGCCGATACGCATGTGCATTTTTTGAGTCCGCAAACGGCGCTTCTGGAAGGCGAGGGCGAGGGCGTGAATGTGGTGAATTTGCTGGCGAGCCAGTGGGGTGAAATGTTCAGCAATGTGTCGGATTTTGATGGGAAGACGACTTTTGGTGCGCGGGATTTTGGAGGTGATGGGGAGTTTCTCGTGCGCGTTGGTACAGAGAATCGCATGCAGGTGCTCGGGCATATTTCGCTGCTGGGGTACTCGGGGCTTATGATTCACCCGCTGTGTTCGGGCGGACCGTCGGAATCCGCGCTGGGCGACGCGCAGGAAGTCACGATGGCGGAGTGGGCACAGCAGTGCATTGATCAGGGGGGACTGGTGGTGATGCCGCACGGCCCAAATCCGCAGTGTGAACGCGCTGCAGATATTGTGCTGGGGCTGATCCACGCGATGGAGATGATGACGTTTAATCCGCACAATGCACAGATCAATCCCTATGGGATTGCCGATTGGTACCGCTATTTGAATTTGGGATACCACATTCCGGTTGTGGGTGGGTCAGATAAGATGGCGGCTGCGTCGCAACTCGGCGGGGTGCGGACTTATACGCATTTGGGAGATCGCGAGTTTAGCTATGAGAACTGGATGGCGGCGACAAAAGCGGGTCATACGTTTGTGACGGTGGGACCGCTTGCAGAGATTCAGGTGGAGGGGAAGGCTCCCGGTTCACGGGTGGCGTTACCCTCCTCTGGTGGGACGGTCAATGTGACGTGGGAGGTGGCGTCGGTGCGTTTGCCGATTGATCAGGTCGAGATCGTTGTGGGCGGGTTGACGCATGAGCAGGTGAATGTGGATAAGAGCCTGTCGGCGTCGGGGAGTGCGGAGGTACGGGTGGAGGATTCGACGTGGATTGCACTGCGGGTGCGCGGGAGTTATAAGGGACGGCACGGGGAGATTGCCGCACACACGAGTGCTGTACAGGTGGTTGTAGAGGATAGGCCCATTTTTTCACAGGCGGATGCTACGACGGTTTTGGAACAAATCGAAGGGGCAATTGCCTATCTGGATACGCTCGCACCAAGACCCGAGGCGAGGCGTTTGAAACAGATGCGCGCTACGCTGGAGGCCGCGCACAATCGCTTGCACCAGCAGATGCACAAGCACGGTATTTATCACGATCATACGCCCCTGCACGATCACGGGCATGAGCATTAGAGAGGTTTTTACGATGAGTGAAAAATTTTCGTTTCGTCCTGAACGCAAACCGAATGTGATCTGGGTTTTTGGGGATCAACATCGCGCACACGCATTGAGCTATCGGGGTGATCCCAATGTGTTTACGCCGAATATCGACAATCTCGCGCGGGAGGGTATGCGTTTTGACTGTGCGGTTTCCGGTGCGCCGTGGTGCTCGCCTTTTCGCGGTGCGCTAATGACGGGTACTTATCCGCATCAGAATGGCGTGACGCAGACGCCGTCTCCACTGGATCCGGCGATTCCGACTGTTGCTATACCTTTTAATGATGCGGGGTATCACACGGCTTATGTCGGCAAGTGGCATTTGGACGGGTCCAATGCTCGGGAGAACTGTATTCCTCCCGAGCGCAGGGGGAATTTTCAGTACTGGATGGGGTATGAGAACAATAATAATCAGAACGAGTGCTATGTTTATGGTTCGGAGGGCGAAACACCCCAGCGTTTGGACGGGTACGAAACGGATAGCCTGACGTCCTTGTTTTTAGACCATCTCGCGGATCATGTGGGTAGTGAAGAAGACTATCAGCCGTTTTTTGCCGTGCTTTCGGTGCAGCCGCCCCACAGTCCCTTTGTGCCGCCTACCAATCCAGATCGCGGTGTGCCTCGGATTCATCCATCGGATATTCAGCTTCGGCGCAATGTGCCGGTTGTTCCCCGGATCCGCGAGCGGGCAGTCCTGGATCATGCGGGTTATTACGCGATGGTGGAAAATCTGGATTACAATGTGGGACGGATTCGCATGGCTCTCAAAGATATGGGTGTTGATCGGGAGACTTATGTGATTTTCTTTTCCGATCACGGCGATATGCTGTGGAGCCACGCGCAGACCGGCAAATCATCGCCGTGGGAAGAGTCGGTCCGCATCCCGTTTATTATCGGCAAGGTAGGAGGAGGTGCTAATATGAATACGGGATCTACTGATGCGGTGATCAATCACGTCGATATTGCACCTACTACGCTGGGTCTTTGCGGTATTCCCGTTCCCGAGGATATGGTCGGACACGATTATTCTGGGTACTGTATTTCCAGCAATGCTGCCGAGTTCAAAGGCAAGCCCAATAGAAATGCAGAACCCGATTCGGCGTATTTACAGCAGATTCCCCGAAAGATGCATTCGCACACTGTGAATAAGGCGTGGCGGGCTGTGGTGATGCGAGATGGGTGGAAATACGCCTGTACGCCGGGTAATGATTGGTTGCTTTTCAATACGGCGGATGATCCCTACGAACAGGCGAATTACGTTTATAATAGGGCGTTTCAGAAGGAGAAGGAGCGGTGCCACGAGCGCCTCGCACAGTGGATTGAAGATACGGGCGATGATTTTGAGTTGCCTGATATTCGGCTTGAGTAAAGTGCGTACATTGGGTTCTGAAACCAGTTTTTTCTTGCGGCGCATAATGAGACCGCATAAATTGATAGGCTGTGCGTTTTGCTCATTGTGATGTATTGACAATGGTGATGCCGATGCCCACGAGTGCGAGGCTGAGGATGAGGATGGGTGAGATGGGGTCGCCGAGGAGGAGGTTGCTGACGACGACGCCGACAATTGGGGTGATGAATCCAAATACAGAGAGGCGACTGGCCGAATAGCGTTTTAGAAGGCTGGTCAGGAGGATAAAGCAAAATCCTGCGACGACGAGCCCCTGATAGAGAACGGCACTCAGGACGCGGATATCGAGTTGAATGGCTTGTGCTTCAAATAGTGCACTGAGTAAAAAAAAGATGGGTACGCTGGGGGCGGATTGCCAGATCAAGACTTTTCCGGGGTGTATGTTCTGGACGAGACGTTTGAGGTAAACCTGGCGAGCACCGAGCAGAGCGGCACTTGCGAGTACGAGGATGTCGCCCAAAAGATGTTGAAGTTCGCCAAGCGATAGGCTTTCGGCAAAGATGAGCACTACGCCGAGAAAAGACAATACCATGCCGGTCATTTTGCGCGTGCTGATTTTGTCGCCCGGTATAAAGATGTGTGCAAATGAGGCTGTGAAGAAGGGATAGGCCGAGATAAAGATGGTCGAGCGGCTGGCGAGGGTGTAATCGGTTCCCGCATTGAGCAGGTAGATCTGCGCGAGAAAAAGAAAAATGAGGCCGATAATGCCTCGTCTTTCGTTGGATTTGAGTTTCAGGTCGATTTTCAGGGGGCGCGTCCAAATATAGACGACGAGGCCGCCGAGCAAAAAACGCATGCCGGCCAGACAAAGCGGCGGAATACCAGATAGCCCCATTTTGATGGATACGGAATTGCCGCCCCAGAGGATTGCTGTCAAGAGGTTGAGCAGGGCGGCACGGGTGTTGAGGCGTTCGTTCTGTACGTTCACGATCCGTCTCCGGACCGCAGATAGGCGCGAATGAATACCAGAAGCAGGGGGAGGCCGAGCCAGAGGGGTTGTGCGATTGCCGCAAATGTGCCGATCACCCCAAGCAGTCCCGAGAGGATGAGTCCGCGGCAGACTGCGATGCGCGTGGCAGAAGGGGACAGGATATTGATTGTGCGACCAGGTAGTCCCCCGGGTTGCTCAAGGGCATAATATCCGATGAGGGCGACTGCCCAGGACAACAGGGCGAGGTGCATGCTGGATGCCGACGATAAAAGGTTCAGGTCTATGCCGAGGTCGCGCAGGTGTGCGTGCAGGCATACGAGGAATGCGCCGTCGCGCAGGGGTCGAAGCAAGCCCACTTCGTCGAGTTGGGCGCTGCGGCGACGCTCTGCAAATGCGATGAGTTGAAAAAATGCGTAGAGTACGACAATGGCGATGGGATACTTAAAGACCACATAGGGAATTACATAGGACAAGTGGTCGTAGGCGAGTATCGCTGTGCTTCCCGCGATTAGAAAGGCTATGAGTGGTACGGCGTTTTGTTTTAGAGTTTTCATAGGTGAGATGTGATTATATTGTGTTGCATTGATATTGTCAAGGATGGAGGTTGAGTTTTGAAACGGTGGATGCTGTGTTTTGTATGGGGTATGATATTTTTTCAGGCTCCAGTTGTGGATGCGCGGGATTTTTTGAAAGAGATTGAGGCGCATTACAGCGACGGCAAAATTGACGATGCCCTCGAGGTGGCGCGCGCTTTTGTCGAGGCACATGCCGATAGTGTGGCAGCGCATGGTTTTTTGGGGACGCTTTACGCTGAGGCCGGGCAATTGGACGCTGCGGAGGCTGCTTTTCAAAAGGTGGTGGAGATAAAACCGGGTTCTGTTCGCGGATATCGCGATCTGGCGCTGGTGCTCGTTCGACAGGGCAAAATTTCTCAGGCTCTTTCTGCTCTGGATCAGGGTATTGGGCAAAGCGATGAACCCGCTTTGCTTCTGGCAGAGCGCGCATCTCTCAATAGCGATCTGGGCAAGCCCAGAGAAGCTATTGCCGATTTTGAAGCGGCACTCAAACGCCGTCCCGATTTTATCGAGGCGTATCAATCTCTGGCACTGATCCATATTGCAGTGGGCGATACACTCAATGCAATTGCCGTTATGGATCGCGGTCTTGCTGCCAATTCGGACAATGTGATGTTGATGGTCAACCGGGGTGGGGTTTTTCACGCGCTGGGTATGACACAGAAGGCTTTTTCGGCATATCGACAGGCTGTTGAAGCTGCGCCAGAAGATCCATCTGTGTATCGCGCGCTCGGTTTTATGAGTGCAGAAGTGGATTCTTTAGATATCGCACAGGCAGCGTGGGAAAAGGTGCGCGATCTCGCTCCGGATGATCTCGAGGTGCGCGATGCTCTTGCGCAGTTGTACGCGGCCAGGGGTAATTTTGATGCCAGTATTGGCGAGATGCTGGGCATTTTGGAACGCGCGCCCGATGGCAATTTGGTGCGATTCCGGCTGGCAGAAGTCTATGTGGCCAAGGGCGATATCGCACAAGGCAAGGCCGAGCTGTTGACCTGTATCTCGCGTGCTCCCAAGTGGATTGCGCCCTATAAGCGGTTGGCATTGCTGTATTTGGGCGAAGAGAAGGTTGATTCTGCGGGTGTGATTTACGAGAAGGCATTGGCGATTGATCCCAAAGATGCTGAAGTTCACAATAATTTGGGATTTATTTATTCGGCTCGGGGAGATTTTGACAAGGCGCGAAGAGCGTATGAAACGGCAATGGCCGAGAGCAAGGATGCCAGTACGTTGCGCGATGCACAGGGCAATCTGGATATTATTAAGTCGATTCAGGCGGGCAAGATGCGGGTACGGCATATTCTGGTGAAGACGGAGATTGAGGCTCAGGAAATTTTGAATAAGCTCAAAGCAGGAGAAGATTTTGCCACTTTGGCGAGGAGTTATTCTATTGATCCTTCAAAAGAAAATGGCGGAAGTACGGGGTTTTTTTCCAAGGGCGATTTGCACCCGGATTTTGAAGCCGCGGTCATGAAGCTCAAACCCAATGAAGTCAGTGGAGTTGTCAAAACCCCTCTGGGCTATCACGTGATTATGCGGGTTAATTGACGGTGTGTTAGAAGATATTTTTTGGCAAACGGCGGCGCATTTTGGTCGCCGTTTCTTTTGGGATAGATGGTGAATGAAAACTGCGCGCAAGGTGATGTTCTGGGGAATTGGGTTAACGCTGCTGGCGGTGTTGATTTACGAGGTTGGGATTATCGCCGCCTGGACGCAGGTGCGGCAGATGGGGTGGGGCTATGTGCCTGTTTTGCTCATTGCATTGGGCTGGCATGTGAGCAATACGTGGGCATGGGCGATGTGTTTTGATGGCGATCGTCCGCATTTTTGGTCACTTTTTTGCACAAAGTTGTCGGGAGAAGCTATTGGTAATGTCACACCGGCTTCTCATGTGGGCGGTGAGGTGGCCAAAGCGTATATGTTGCGCGATCGGGTTTCTGTGACGCGGGGCGTACCTTCTCTGGTGATCAATAAGACGGTTGAATTGGTGAGCGGTCTGGTCTTTGCGCTGATTGGTACGGGGTTGGCCGTGGGCATGTTTCCACTTTCAGTAGAGGTGCAGATTGGATTGGGGGCTGCCCTGGTGTTAGGTACGATTGGAATTGTGGCAGCGTATGTGTCTCAGCGCCAACGGGCGTCTATATGGTTGCTGGATGTTTTAAAGAAGTTGCGTCTCTCTGTTTTGGAGTCGAGGCGCGAGAAGTTTGAAGAAGTTGATCGGACGATTGCGGCATTTTACAAGCAGAATCGTCTGGGGTTCTGGGTGTGTATGGCACTGCACATGCTGAGTTGGGTTTTGGGAACTTTTGAAGTGTATGCGATTCTCAGCTTGTTGGGGCAGCCACAATCTTTTTTGACCGCTTTTTTACTCACGTCCCTGTCGTTGATTATAAACACGGCGTTTTTCTTTATTCCATCTGGTGTTGGCGTTTTTGAGAGTGGGCATGTGTTTCTTTTTCAATTGTTGGGGTTGACACCCGAATTGGGATTGGGCGTTGCCTTGATCCGGCGCATCCGGAAAATTTTCTGGGTGTCTTTTGGATTTGTTTTGATGGCGGTGCGGCGATGAATATGTGGAAGGGAACTCCTCTCGGATTAAAACGTTAGTATAGCTAACCCGGACTTTTGTCCGGTTTTTTCATATATTTTACGATGGCACGGATTTCGCTTATATAGGGGACAATATTTTGTGACTGTTTGGATGGTCTTTTTAAGTATTTGTTTAATATAGATATAGATTTTTATGATTCTGAATTTTTCGCTGGAGTCCAGGGGGTTGTGTTGTTAAATCGCAACAGGTGTGGTTTTTTTTCACACATGTTCAAGCTATGTGTGTCCTATTTGGGGATTTTTATTTGTGTGCATTCTCTTCGCGCCGAAACGTATGATTTGTCCGCGAGTATTGCACAGGCCATGCGCGTGCATCCCGGCGTGCGTGCAGCAGTGGTTGATGTCGATATTGCGCGGGCGCAATTAGACCAGGCCAATGCCATCCGCTTTTTGCCGCAGTTTGAACTGCGATCTGTTATTGGTCCCTCGCCCGAGGCGCGCGGTGACGCGCTTGTCGGTGAGACCATGCTGAGTCATTTGAGTATTTTTACGCGTACGGAAGCCACGGTTGTGCAACCTCTGTTCACATTTGGCTATTTGTCCGGGGCCAAAGCAGCAGCTATGGCAGGGGTGACGGCTCAACAGGCGGGTCTGCGAAAAGCGAGAGGCGATCTGGAACTTCAGGTTGCCGAGGTGTATTTTGGGTTGCAACTGACGCAGGATTTGTGGGCATTGGCATTGGAGGCGCAAAGTGATTTTCAAACGGCGCGCGATTTTGTGTCGGAGAAGCTGGAGGCAGAGGAAGGCGATTTTACGTATGCGGATCTGAACCGCATTGATCGGTTTGCCTTTGATGTGCGTGAAAAAGTACATGAGGCAGCGAAAACAAAAGCGCTTGCCGAGTCTGCCCTGCGCCTGCTTTTGGGATTGAGCGAAGGGGATTCGCTAATTCTTGCTGGTCCTTTAACACCGGTTGATGTGGAGATTGAACCGCTTGAATTTTATCTCAAACGCGCGGGAGCGCGCGAGGATATGCAGCAGTTGCAGGCTGCTGTGCAGGTGCGTGAATCTCTAATGCAGGTGGCAAAAGGCGAGCAGTATCCCCAGATATTTATTGCGGGCCAATTTAAGTATGGCTACGCACCGAATCGCGACGATCAACTAAGTCCTTTTGCCAGAGATGATTTCAATATTTTGCAGGCGGGGGCGGTGATAGGTGTTCGGCAGTCGCTGTCGTTTGGGCTTACGTCGGCGAAGGCGCGGAAAGCGAGTTTGGAATATCAGAAGTTGTTGTATCAAAAGCAACTGGCCGAGAAGGGCGTGGCAATTGAAATTGAGAAGATTTACCGCGAGTTGATCGAGGCACAGAAAAATATGGCGGCTGCCAGCGTGGCGCGGCGGGCGACCCGCCGGTGGTTTATATCGGTTCGCGATGGGTTTAATGCCGGGCTTGAAGAGGCATCGGATATGATTGATGCCGCAAAAGAGTACGGTGTTATTCGCGCCAAATATTACGAAGCAGTATTCAATTTTAACCGATCCTGGGTGAGATTGCAACGGGCTGTCGGGCGCAGTCTGTTGTAAATTGCTCGGGATATTGCGAAAGGTTGTAGAAGTTATGGTGAATAAAGCTGTAATTATTGCCGCTGGTATGGGTAGTCGGTTGAGAGGTTATGGGGCGGATTTGCCCAAGCCTCTCGTGCCCCTGGCCGGTGTGCCATTGCTCAAGCGCACGATTTTGTCGGCTATGCGCGCGGGCATTTCGGAGTTTGTGGTTGTGGTTGGATATCGGTGCCACGAGATTATGCACGCGCTTGCCGATGATCCACAGCTTTCGGATGCGGCGATTGACTGGGTTGAAAATAAGGAATGGGCGCGCGGCAATGGGGTGTCGGTATTGAGTGCCAGAGAATATGTCGATGAGCCGTTTATTCTTTTGATGTCCGATCATCTGTTTGATCCCGAGATACTGGTCAAATTGCGTCGTATGCCGGTTGGGCAGGATGAAGCTGTGCTGTGTGTCGATACAGGTCTCGATGGCATTTTTGATATGGAAGATGCTACGAAGGTTATGACAGTGAACCGTCGCGTGGTCAAAATTGGGAAAGAGTTGGCCGATTTCAATGCGGTGGATACGGGAATTTTTCTGTGCAGTCCGTTTTTGTTTGGCGCGCTCGAGCAGTCTATTGCAGAGGGCGAGGGGTCATTGTCGGGAGGGATTCGCGTTCTGGCTGAGAGAGGCAGTATGCGGACTGCGGATATCGATGGCGCGTTTTGGCTCGATGTGGATACGCCCGAGGCACATGTCCACGCGGAGCAGGAGATGTTTCGCAGACTCGGCAAGCCGACCGATGGTTTTGTTTCGCGCTATTTCAATCGCAAAATTTCCACGCGCATTTCTCGCCTGCTCGTGCATACGCCCATAACGCCAAACCAGTTGTCGATTGCGACGATGTTGTTGAGTTTTCTGTCGGCATGGCTGGTTTTTAAGGGGAGTACGAGTTATTTGCATCTGGCACTGGGCGGGCTGTTGTTTCAGTTTGCGTCTATTGTAGATGGGTGTGATGGCGAGATTGCGAAATTAAAATTTATGGGTTCTCGCCTGGGTGAGTGGGTCGATACGCTGGCGGATAATATGTCCTATCTCGTGTTTTTTACCGCGGTGCTCGCCGGGATGTACGAATATACGGGTGAGGCATTTTATCCCCTGCTGGGCGGTGTGATGGTTTTTCTCGATGTGTTGGGGGTATTGCTGATTTTTCTGTATATGAAATTGGTGGGGTCCGGCAGTATTGTGAGTTTTAATATGGCGTTTTCGAGCGATGTTCCCGAGAGTGAACGCGGGTGGTTTCACCGCTTTTGTATGTCGCTCAAATTTGTGAGTCGCCGCGATTTTTTTGCCGCTTTCTTTTGCACGCTGGCTGTCGCCAATAGCATTGAGGGTATGTACTGGTTCCTCGTGATTGGTTCTGCCCTGTTGACGGCGGGTATTTTTGGCTTTGGCGGACAGATGCTTCGCGCGCGCGGTGCTTTGAATGTGGATGTGGGAGAGAAAGCAGATTGATGCAAATCCTATCTGGATTGGGATAAACTTCTGTTGGGGGGTGTATAACTTCAACAGAAGTTTGTTTGTACGCGGTATTTTTTTCAAAATCATTAGAGAATTTTGTTGCGCGATAGACTATTCTTTCTTTTTGTTAATACTCAAGTTCTCTTTTTTTAAGACAGGCTGTCGCTGGCTTGACTTTGGAGGAAAAAAATATTAAAATGGATGAAAATTCTGTCTGCAAACAAGTTGTTGATATTAATAGGCGATATATTATGATTTTGTTGCTCTGGCCTGCGTTTCTGATGCTCGTTTTGATGGGTGTGGCGAGCGCGTCTAATCAGGGCGATGCGCTGCTCGAGATGGTGAAGAGCCGCGATCGGGCGATTCAGGATATTGTGCGTTCAGAAACCGGCGGTGATACGGCTGAAGAGCGCGCTGCGCTTAAAGCTATCGTGGGTGAGTTGTTCGATTTTGAAACATTTAGCCGGGAGTCCCTCGGTCGAGATTGGACAGCGCGAACAGAAGAAGAGCGGGCTGATTTTGTGGCTGTGAACAGGCAGTTGATCGAGAAAAATTATGCCGATCCCGCGTTATATACTAAAGCGGAAAAGATCGATTATACGGGCGTTGAGGTTGACAGCACACAGGCTGTTGTCAAGACGGTGGTGTATTACAGGCGCGAGTCGAGTACGATTGACTATAAATTGCATCTCGTTGATGGGAAGTGGTTGATTTACGATATGGTCATCGATGAGTTGAGTGTTGCGCGCAGCAACCGATCGCAGTTTCGCCGGGAGATTCGCAGGTCTTCTTTTACGGGCTTGATGGATAAATTAAAAGAAAAACTAAGTGAAGATACGTCGGATTAGAAAGGTGGCACTCATTGGTTGAAGTGGGGCTTCGTTTTTTGGCGGGGTGGACTTATCGGCACTACAGAGGTATTCTTGTGGTGTCGATTTTGTTGACGGCTTTTTGTAGTATTTTTGTGTACAGGCTTGGACGGAAGCTCGAGACGGATCTCATTGCCCTGATCCCGGAAAATTATCAGAGTGTGAAGACGCTCAATGAGATCAAACAGCGCGTGGGCGGTGTGGGCAGTCTGGTGGTTTTGGTCCAGAGTCCTGAGTTTGAGGCAAACAGGCGTTTTGCAGAGGATCTGGCACGTGAATTACAGGACGAGAACTACGAGACGTACATCAACTTTGTCGATTACAAGCGAGATGCGGAATTTTATCGCAAGAACGCGCTGTTGTTTATGGAAACGGATGATTTAGATGAGGTTCTCACGCGTATAGATGATTATATCATCCAGGAAAAGTTGAAGCTGTCGCCGTTGTATATTTCTCTTGATGAAGAAGAAGCCGTGCTCGATTTTTCGGATATTGAGTCGAAGTATCGCACGGCGGATAATGGGGACGAGACGTATTATACCAATCCCGACCGCACCATCCTGGCACTGGAGGCAATGGCAGCGGGTACGGTGAGCAATATCGGTTTTGCCAAAGATATGCAGCGAGTGATTCAGCAGGCTGTCAAGAAGGTGAATCCGCGCGCGTATCACCCACAGATGTTGATTGAATACGGAGGACCGTTTAAGAACAAGATTGATGAATACGATACCATTTTAAGCGATGTCCGCTCGACGTTGATATTTGGTATCATGGGTATTGTCGCACTTTTGACGTTTTATTTTCGCCAGCCGTTGGCGGCTTTTTTTGTGGCTATTCCGCTGGCGATGGGCCTGATCTGGGCGTTTGCGATTACTTATTGGGTTATCGGCAATTTGAATACCATGACGGCTTTCTTGTTTGTGATTTTGTTTGGGCTGGGAATCGATTTTGGCATTCACATGTTTGCGCGATATCTCGAAGTTCGCATGGACAAGACGGATGTGCGAATGTCCATAGAGACGATGCTGAGTCAGACTGGACAGGCTATTTTGACGGCGGCGATAACCACATCTATTGCGTTCTTTTCTCTGACGTTGACAGATTTCAGGGGTTTTACGGAATTTGGTTTTATTGTGGGTACGGGTATTTTGATGTCGCTGGTCTCGATGACGACCGTATTGCCCGCTGTGCTGGTGCTGGCGGATCAAAGGTTCATGTGGATTCGCATGCGGCATGTGTGGGGGCATAATTGGGGCGGTGGCCGGGGACATTTTCCATATCCAAAGCTGGTGATTGCCAGCGCGCTGATCCTCACGATATACCTGGGCATCCATTTGCCCGATATCGATTTTGAATACGATTTCACCAATTTGCGTTCCAATTTGCCCGCATCGGTGAAAGTAAAACAAAAGATGGCGACGATTCCGAAATATGGCAGTGAATCGCAGTCTTATGGTATTGTGCTGGCGGATAGCAAAGCGGAACTCGATGAGATTGTGGATGCATTGGAAAAGAAGATAGCCGAAGATGATCCAACGCCGACGATTGACAAAGTCAAAACGCTCTGGACAGAGTTGCGCGGTCAGGACGAGAAGCTGGATATTATTGGGGAAATTCGCGCGCTGGCCGATGGCGAGGGCGCGAAGTTGATCAGGGGAGAGCAAAAGGCACAGCTCGATTCTCTGCGCGGTTTGTTGGATGTCAAAAGACTTTCGGTTGAGGATTTGCCCGAGAATTTATTGAGAAAATTTGAGACTATTGATGGCAGTCAGGCGTATTTCGCACAAATTTTGCCGAGTGTGCAGTTGCGCGATGGAAAAAATGCCATTGCATTTGCCGAAGATTCACACGAGATTCAAACCGCATCGGGCAAGGTGTTTTATTCGTCGAGTTCCAATATCATTTTTGCCGATATGTTGCAGTTGATGCTGCGCGATAGTCCGCGTGCGATTTCGCTGACAGTGGCGGTTGTGTTTCTCATTGTGCTGGCTGATTTTCGCAGTTTGCGCTCTGCTTTGCTGGTGATTTTTCCCCTTACCTGTGGCACTGTGTGGATGTGTGGTTCGCTGTATTTGCAGGATTTGAAGCTCAATTTCTACAATATGGTCGCGTTGCCCACTATTATTGGTATGGGGATTGACAATGGGGTGCATCTCTATCACCGATATCGAGAGGAGGGTCCCGGTTCCATGCCGGTGGTGATCAGGAGCACAGGTGGGGCGATGTTCATTTCTATGTTGACGACGATGATCGGCTTTTTTGGATTGATGATGGCGACGCATCCCGGCCTGAACTCAATTGGGCGTCTGGCACTGATTGGGTTGTTGACCTGTTTTGTGGCCGCCGTGCTGGTGCTGCCAGCTATTTTGGAAGTGCTTGAAGGAGATCGGGTGCGAAAAAAAGGTGAAGTGAAGGCATTAGACGAATCGGAATTATAGCTATGAATTTCTATATTGGTCTGGGCGTGAGTATTGTATCTGGACTTTATACTTCCCTGTGGGGGGCGTTTAAGGATTCGCCTTACGAGGATTTTAAGGCCAGGACGTTTCCGAGGAGTGTTTATTTTCATGTTGTGATTTTTGCGGTGTTGTATTTTGCCCCGATTTTTAAGGCGAGTTTTTCTGCGTTGGGATGGGTTCAGATTTTTTTTCTGATTATGGGGTTGGAACGGTTTTTGGCCGAGCTTTATAAGGGGTTTTTTCGCACGGAAGATCAGGATAAGTATTTTGTGCCTTCCCGCATTACGTTTTTCGGTCGATATGTGGCGAGCGATTTGTTGCGTTATGCGGTTGGTACCGTGCTGGTGCTGGGCGTTTTTGCCGTATTGTTGATTCCCGCGCCTGTGACGATGTTCTGGGTATTTCTTCTGACTGCTTATGTAACAGGTCTGCTGGTGTCGCTTGGCGGGGCGTATAAAGACGCGCCGTTTGAGGGGTTTAAAATTTTGAAATTTCAGCGGTCGGGCCTGGTGCTGGCGATTTGCTCGCCGCTGTTCTATTTTTTAAATGATCCCCTGCATCCCATATCGTTGGGATTTCTGGTGTATATGAATGGTGGGTTGGAGCGTTTTGTTGTGGAGTATTACAAGACTTATATTCAGCGCACGATGTCGGGCAAATTTCGCCCCGATTTGCCGCGAATTCAGCGATGTATTGATAACCGAGAAAAATTCCACTACGGGGCGCTGGTTATTATTGTTGGATTAATTGTTTTGTATGTTTTTGAGGTTTAATGAATTTTAACGATTACGACGCTGTTATTATCGGTACGGGATTTGGAGGTAGTGCCTGCGCTTATGTGTTGGCTGCGGCGGGTATGAAGGTTTTACTGTTGGAGCGGGGCGATTGGGCAAGGCGCGATGCAGAGGATTGGGACCCCCGTTCTGTGCTGGTTGAGAAACGCTATCAAGGACCATCACCGATTCGCGTCAGGCAATATGAGGACCGCGATTTTTCAGATGTGGTCGAGAATGAAGTGGTTGGTGGGATGTCTGTGTTTTACGGTGGGGCATCGCTGAGGCTGCGCGAAGAAGATCTGGTCGCGTGGCCGATTTTGTATGGGGATCTGGCTCCGCATTACGATTGTGTCGAGCGCTTTTTGGAAGTGCATGGAGAGGTGGGTGTCGATCCGTGTGAGCCGCCGCGGACGGGCGACTTTTTGTATCCGCCTATTGAACTGTCCCGCCCCGCACAACGCATTTGGGATGCTGGATGTACATTGGGATATCGGCCTTTTCGCATGCCACTGGCGATCAATTTTTCGGATCGAGCGCGAACCGTGTGTATTCGATGTTTGACCTGCGATGGTTTTCCGTGTCAAATTGAGGCTAAAAATGATCTGACTATGACGTTGCTCAAATTGGCACAAGATGCAGGGGCTGAGATTTTGACGGGGGTGCAGGTCGCGCGTGTTATTTGCAAACGGGGGCGCGTGCGCACTGTGGCGTGTGTGGATCGGCGTACAAAAAAGGCGTTTGATGTGCCCGCGTCTGTTGCTGTTGTCGCTGCGGGGGCGCTGCAAAGTCCGGCTATTTTGTTGCGGTCAGAGTTGCATTCGTTTCCGCAGGGCGATTTGATTGGGCGTTTTTTGATGCGGCATTGCAATGCTGTTGTGGCGGGGGTGTTTCCATTTCGCACGAATCCCGAACAGGTGTTTCACAAGCAGGTGTGTTTTTCGGATTTTTACGAAGATTGTCGAGGGCAGGACGGTCGCGCCGTTGGGGTGATCCAGGATATTTACACGCCGTCGCCTATAGCACTGAAACACCACGCGCCTTTTGGACTTAAAAACCTGACGGCAATGGCTGCTGGCTTTTTGCAGAATCTGTTGTGTGTTGCAGAGGATGAACCGCAGTTTGAGAATCGCGTGGTGCTGGCAGATGAGAAGGATGTTTATGGAATCAGCCGTGCACAGGTCATACATCAGTACACAGCGCGAGATTGCGAACGCCGCGATTATCTGGTGGAGAAGGCTAAAGACATTTTGCGCGCGTCAGGCGCGCTTTTTTTTCATACGTATCGCATTGATACTTTTTCTCATGGTGTGGGGTCAGTGCGTATGGGCGATGATGAAGAGACGAGTGTGCTGGATGAAAACTGTCGATTTCGAGGAATTGACAATTTGTTTGTGACGGATGGGAGCGTGTTTCCCACATCTGGCGGCGTCAATCCGAGTTTGACAATTGCGGCAAATGCCCTGCGGGTGGGGAACTATATTGTGGAGGCGTTCAGATGATCTCAAAGTATCGCTTGAGTTCCCAATCCGTTATGGCGCGTCGATATTCCGCAATTTCGTGTTCGCGGGTGATTGCGAAGTGATCTACAAATGCGTCGCCGAGACAGGCGCGGATAATTTCGCTATTTTTTAACCGGTCTGTCGCTTCTTCAAGTGATTTTGGCAAAGGTGCAAACCGTTCTTCGGGGGCTTCGTAGGCATTTCCGTTGTACGGCTCGCCGGGGTCGAGTTGATGCTCTATGCCGTATAGCCCGGCGGCGAGGCTGGCCGCCATCGAGATATGGGGATTGGCGTCGGCGCCAGCCAGTCGATATTCGGTGCGCGTGGATTCAGGAGATGTACCGGGAATCGCGCGGAGAGATGTGGTTCGATTTTCAATGCCCCAGGAGGCGTTGGTCGGCGCCCAGGCACCGGGGACTGTCCGCTTGTAGGCGTTGATGGTCGGGCATATCAGTGCCATCATTTGGGGCATTGTAGCGATTTGTCCGGCGATATAGTGTTTCATTATTTGAGATATGCCCTGTGGATCTGATTCATCGGCGAATAAATTTGTGTCTTCCTCTAAATTCCACAAGCTCTGGTGCAGGTGCCCGCTGCAGCCGGGGTAATCTGGGCTCCACCTCGCCATAAAGGTTGCGACGAGTCCGTGTCTGGATAGTATCTCTTTGACGCCAGTTTTGAATAGCGCGGCTTTGTCTGCGGCGTTACATGCCGTGTCGTACCGAATCGCGGTTTCATATACGCCGGGTCCTGTTTCGGTGTGTATGCCTTCCAGTTCAACGCTATACGCTCCCATTCCATCGATTATTGCGTGAACAAGTTCTGAAGCCGCAGATGCACGCAGCACGCTGTAGCCAAACCATCCAGGCGAGAGTGGCGTCATATTTTCATACCCTTTGTCCTCAAGAGAGTGGGGCGTTTCCCGAAAGATGAAGTATTCGTATTCTGCGGACATGTATGGCTGGAATCCCATGTCATTTGCTTTGCGTACGACTGTTTGGAGCAGTTGGCGCGGGGATACCGCAAGTGGCTGATTTTTGTTTTCGTAAAAGTCGAGTAAAAATAACGCGGTATTTTGTTCCCAGGGTATCACGCGATAGGTGCTGAGGTCGATTTTGGCGAGGAGGTCCGGGTATCCGGTATGCCAGCCCGTGACGGTGGGTTGTTCGTAGAGTTGATCGATCATATCCCAGCCAAATGTCACATCGCAGAAGCCCAGGCCCTTTTCGATGGCAGAAAAGAATTTGTCGAGCGATATGTATTTGCCGCGCATAACGCCGTCGATGTCGAAGCCAGCGAGTTTAATTTTTTGAATTTTGTCGCTTTCAAGACGCGCTCTGATTTGATCTGTTGTCATAAAGTTCTTTGCCCTATCTACAAAAAATGTCTTTGGTTTTGTGGATGTTGCGAGGCATAATAAGGAGGCTGTGGCTGAAAATCAAGCTGTTCCCATCTGCCAATCCATTTTGAGGAGGCTTTCATGAAGTTCACCAATAGTCTGATTGCCTCGTATGAAAGATATGCGCTGGAGAGGGAGCATAGTTCTACTGATGAGTTTAAGGTGCGAGAGCGAAGCGCGTTTTTGCAGTGTTTGAGAAACGAGCAGCGAAGTTCTATTCTCGAATTGGGATGCGGTCCCGGCCACGATGCGAAATTCTTTCAGGAGCAAGGGTTCGAGGTTGTTGCGGTTGACAACGCGCCGACGATGGTAAAGCTGGCGAGAGAGAAGGGTATTTCCGCTCGCGTTCTGGATTGTTATAATCTCGATCAGATGAGCGAGACTTTTGATGCGGTGTATTCTATGAATTGTCTGTTGCATATTCCGCAGGCAGATATAGATGAGGTTTTTGATTTGATTGCGGCTCGGCTCGTGGAGGATGGGTTGATGTATGTTGGCGTGTGGGGAGGCGAGGATTTTGAGGGTGTTTTGGAGCGAGATACTTATGAGCCGAAGCGGTTTTTTTCTTTGAGAAGGACGGAGACACTTCTCAAAGTTTTGCAAAAGTCATTCAGGTTGGAGTACTATCGCAGATTAGAACCCCGAGACGGTATTTGTTTTCATTCTGTTATTGCTCGAAGACGCTTTTAACAAAATAATTGAGGGTTAATGATGAGTGACACATTGACAATTCACGATGCATGCAGGCGTGGGGATATCGACGCTGTGCGGAAAATGATCGCAGCCGATCCCGCTGTTGTTGACGCGGATGATGAATACGAATGGCGGCCAGTTTTTCATGCGGGACTTTGGCGACACGAGGATATCGTGCGACTGCTGATTGAGGCGGGTGCTGATCTGGCTGCTCATGATGGCTATGTGTTGCACTACGCTGGTGAGGTTCCGAATAATAAAAATATTGTTTCGTTGCTTATTCAATACGGTGCTCTGGATCCCCATGTTCGTCCGACTGATGATTTGTCTCGGCAGTTCCTGGGGGCTGTCTTTCTCGCAGATGTAGCGCGGGTGCAGGCGTTGCTCAACAGGCATCCCCATCTGGCGACGGCGACAGATGGGCGCGGAGATCAGCCTGTGCATCATGCGGCGCGCAATGGCGATACGGAGATTGTGCGTTTGTTGATCGCGCATGGTGCAGATGTCAATGTAGCAAATGATCGCGGGCATACGGTGTTGTATTGCGCTGGCGGGCACGGGCATCTCGATACGGTAGAGTTGCTTTTGGAAAGTGGCGCCGATCCCGCTGCGGAGTTTACAGAGGATAATAAGACGTTGATGGAATGGCTTGCACAGTTTCCCGAGGATACGCGCTTTACACGTATTGCCGAAGCGTTGCGGCAACACAAGGAGGGGGCATAGCCCATTTTTTAACGGAATTTTTTCGGTAAGCGATTTGCAATGAAAGCGTATATTATGAAGAACGCCAATTGGAACATGGAAACACACAATGTCTGAAGGAATTTCTTTATCCGATCTGTCGCCTTATGCGAGACATCTCGCAACCGAGTCGCTCGAGTGGTCAGAGGGGTTCTGGGACCCCGATAGCGCGTTGTTGTGGTCTCATCGCCGGAATGATGCGGTTTTGATGGTTCGGAACTCGGTCTGGTTCGCGGTGGGGCTTCTTCTGCGCAATCAGGGTGACGATGTTGAACAGGCAGGTCGCACGATTGATGCGATTATCGATAATCAGTTCGATGAGCCGGGGACGCCATACCACGGTACTTTTTATCGCTATGTGGGCGAGCCGCATCCGTCAGAGGGTGATGCCGTGATGTGGCGAGCTTACGATCCGAACTGGCGACAGTTTATCGGGCTTGGGTTTGCGACTGCGCTCGAGGAGTATGAGGATCGGTTGCCCCAGCGATTGATTGATCGCATGATCCGGTCTTTGGAGATGGCTGTTGTGGGCGAACCACCGGATCGCTGTCCGCCGACGTATTCGAATATCGCTTTGATGAAGGCTGCGATGTGCGTATGGGTTGGGGAGCGGATCGGAAACGATGAGATGGTTTTATACGGTGAGGAATTTGGCGGTGAGGTCTATCGTTTGTTCGCGCAGAATAATGCTTTTGAGGAGTACAATTCACCGACCTACTACGGTGTGAATCTCTACGCACTCGGTTTCTGGCGACGCTATTTGAAGAAGAGTGCGCTCCACGAATTGGGCGCGTATATGGAGGCAGAACTCTGGCGGGATATTGCGCGCTATTACCACGCGGGATTGGGCAATCTCTGCGGGCCTTTTTCGCGCAGCTATGGGATGGATATGAAGCACTATACTGCGCTTACGAGTTTGCATATCTGGCTCGCATTTGGCCGTGAGGTGACGCCGTTTCCGGGGGGAGAGGAGATTAACGCAGAGTTCAATTATGGACCTTGTCTTGCGATCCTCGGGGTCGATACGCCGCCAGAGATCGCTGCTGCTTTTTTGGCATTTGAGAATCCGCGAAGTATTGAGAAACGGATTACGGATGAGCGCGTTGCAACCGCGTGGCTGGATGAGCATTACATGATCGGTGCAGAGGATTCGGGTGGCTATTCTGGTCGGAGCTTCCAATATCATCCGGCGACGATCCACTGGCGCATGTCAGATAGCGAAACCGGTTGGCTCGCGCTACGGCATATTGGACAGATTGCGGCAAAGGCGGAATCGGGCCGTCTGTCGATTGAGGCTGAGATTAGAGGTGAACAGCAGACAGAGGCTGGACATCCGCGGGAGTTTGTGTTTGAGATTTTTTCACCAAATGTTGCTGTGTTTGAAGAGGATGTGTGGCGTCTGGATGGTCTCGAGATTGGGATTGAGACGGATATCACACAGCGAGTAGTTGAGATTACAGGTACTACAGCGATCGTCACATTTACCGCTGCACCCGATCAGTCGCATGTCAGGTTTGATTTTTCGATTGCGTGATCTCATTATCATCGCAACCGTTCGTTGAATGTCTGCCATGACTCAGGTAATGGACATTTGACACATCTTTATAGGGAGGGGATTTATGAGTCTGGAGATTTTAATGGTCGTCGGCTTTTTGCTCGGCGCGTATTCCATTGTTGGCAACGACGCAATTCAGACGCTGGGGACGTTTCTCAGTTCCAATTCTCACCGTCCGTGGTGGGTGCTGTGGCTCTTTGGCGGCGGCATTCTGACTGTGGTCCTCGTGTATGGGTGGGTGGTTTATGACGGCGATGTCTCGTACGGGAGGCTTACGGCGATTGAAGTGCCAGACCATTTTACCTGGGTTTACTGCATCCCGCCTTTTGTACTGCTTTTGCTGACCCGCGGGGGTATTCCAGTCAGTACCACATTCCTGACTCTGACGGTGTTTGCACCAAAGGCATTGCCGAGTATGCTGATCAAGTCGTTGGCTGGATATGCGACGGCATTCGTGGCCGCCATCTTTATTTACAGGCTGGTTACGCGGGGGTTAGAGTCCCGTTTCAGGCAAACGGAGGGGCCGAAAAGTCCCTGGTGGGTGGTGGCGCAGTGGTGTTCAACTGGTTTTCTCTGGAGCCAGTGGCTGATTCAGGATCTGGCCAATATCTATGTTTTCCTGCCGCGCGACCCGATTACTCGCACGCCAGACATCGCTGTGGAGTGGTTCATAGCATCCATCGTCGTTATGTTGGCTATGCAAGCCATTATCTTTTACACGCATGGCGGTGCGATCCAGAAGGTGGTGTTGACGAAGACGAATACTACTGATATCCGTTCGGCGACTTTTGTAGATTTGATTTACGGCATTGTGCTATTCCTGTTTAAGGAAGTTAGCAAGCTCCCGATGAGCACGACCTGGGTTTTTGTCGGTCTGCTGGCAGGGCGCGAGATCGCCCTCGTCTGGAATGGGAGGCACCGCCGCCGCCGAGATGTGGCGCGGCTGGTGCTTTCCGATTTCGCAAAGATTACTTTCGGTCTGGGTGTGAGCGTTGCTATTGCCTTGTTGCTGCCCTTTCTCCATGGACTAACCCATCCTCATTGACGAAACACCTGTTCATCACGTTGGCTTTGCTTATTCTGTAGGAGGATTATGTCATGTCCGATTTGTTGATTCTGACGCCAGAGCAGAAGCGCGCTTTTGACGACGATGGATTCCTTTTTCTGAAGGGTTTTTACAATTCCCGAGAAATGAAGGAGATGCGCGGCCGTTTCCACGATCTGGTCATCCGCACCGAAGGGCGCCCCCAAAATATGCGCTACAGTTTTATGGAGGTGCCCGAGGGGTATCAGCCCGATCCTTTTAATCCGAAGAATGTGGTGGGTATGATGGACCAGACGCTGGCCGATGACTACTGGTTCGATCAGTTTACCGAGCCGCGCATTGTTTCGGTTATGGTCGATCTTTTGGGGCCTGATCTGGATTTTCACAATGGGAAGATCCGCAATAAACCACCCGGTTTTTTCTGCGCGCAGAGCTGGCATCAGGATTGGCCGTATGAGCGTCACACGATTCCAGATCTGGCTGCGGCCATCACGTATCTCGATCCCACTGATTTTGAGGCCGGGGCTACTGAGGTGGTGCCCGGTTCCCATCGAGAGGGCGAGTTTCCGACCTATAAGGGCCATACGATTGCAGATGATTTGATCGCTCCCGAACGTCCGGTCGTTTTGAGCGCGCAACCCGGAGATGTGGCGATTATTCACGTGCTGGTGGTACACCGGGCCGGGCACAACTATACCCAGCGGGGCCGTCACGCCATTATTAACGAATACAAAAGTGCCGCGGCTATAGATCAGTGGAATAACCGCTGCGCTTTTGCGGGGTTGCCCCTGGCGCGCAACCGCCGCCTGATCATGCCGCGCGTACACGCCGGGTGAGTGAAGGAGTTTACAAGAAGGGAGTTTGGTATGAAGTACGATTTGCTCATCAAGGGCGGGATGCTGGTCGATCCGGCGGAAGACCTCAGTGGCGTGCGGGATGTGGCGTTTGTGGGGGGCATGGTTGCTGCTGTTGGGGAAGATCTGGATACGGGCGATGCCCGCGAGGTGATTGACGCGGCGGGTTGTGTGGTGACGCCGGGGTTGATCGATATTCACGTCCATGTGTTTGCCGGTGTTAGCCATTTCGGTATTGAGCCTGATCCCACATGTCTTGCACGAGGCGCGACGACTGTGGTCGATGCGGGATCTGCGGGTGCAGATATTTTTCCGGGGTTCCGGAAGTATGTGATCGATGTGAGCGAGACGCGGATTTTGGCGCAGATGAATATTTCGTCGCAGGGTATGCTGACTGCCGAGATCGGCGAGTTCGAGATTCCCGAATACGCGGATGTGGATAAGGCTTGCCGCATGATTGAACAGCACCGCGATATTGTTCTCGGGGTGAAGGTTCGATTGACGAGGAATAGTATTGTCAGCGAGCGGTCCGGGATGTTGCCTTTGCACAGAGCGAGAGAGGCGGCAGATGCGGCTGGATTGCCGATTATGGTGCATCCGCAGGACGCGTGGTGCGATTCGATTGACGATATTTTAGGTGTGATGAAGGGCGGAGATATTTTGACGCATTGTTTTCACGACTTTCCGTGTGGGATTCTCGATGGCGAAGGTCGCATCCGCGATTCGGTTCTGGACGCGATTGAGCGAGGCGTTGTGTTTGATGTGGGACACGGGGCGGGATCTTTTTCGTGGGGGATTGTCGAGGCGGCAATGTCGCAGGATGTTCTGCCGACTACGATTTCATCGGATCTGCATATTTACAATGTAAACGGTCCTGTTTACGATCTCGCATCTGTGGTGACAAAGTTTTTGCATCTGGGTCTGCCGATGGAAGAGGCGATCTCGCGCGTGACGTCTGTGCCTGCCGAGGTGATTGGGATGAAGGGCGAGGTGGGGACGCTGGCGAAAGGGGCGTTTGGGGACGCTGTGGTGTTTGAGTTGCGAGAAGGAGCGTTTCGTCTTGAGGATTCGCGCGGAGAAGTTCGGACGGGTCGGCGGAATCTGGTGCCGGTTGCGGTTGTTAAAGGCGGTCGCGTTTATACGTCGCGTGGGAGATAGATATGTCGCCAATTAAACCCGAGCATACGTACGATTTGATCGAAGTATCCGCAGTGGAGATCGCAGCGGATGGGTCGGCTGTGGTTTTCGTGCGGCAGGAGATCAACAGGAAGATGATGAAGCGGGAGTCGCAGATCGCGATGCAGTCGCTTGCAGGTGGGAATGCTGTCGATGTGGGAAAAGGAGATACAGCGCCCAGACTTTCGGCTGATGGGAAGTCTCTGGCTTTTTTGCGTTCGGGTGAGGATGATAAAAAGCAGGTTTGGGTAATGCCGGTTGATGGTGGGGATGCGAGGCAGGTGACGGCGCTTCCCGATGGCGCGAAGGATATGGCGTGGTCGCCCGATGGTTCAGAGTTTATCGTTGTGTCGCGTGTGGATCCAGATCGCGTGGAAGAAGGCGAGGAGAAGGTGCCGAGGACGCAGGTCGCCCGTCGCGTGCGGTATCGCGATGACGAGGGTGGCTGGCGAGGCGATGCATTTTCGCAGTTGTTTCTGGTGGATGTCGTAACGGGCGAAGCGACGCAGATTACGGATGGGGAAGGGGACCAGGGGGCGCCGGTCTGGTCACCCGATGGGAGCCGCATTGCTTTTGTGACAGATTGCGTCGAGGGGCGCGATTTTATGCGGGGTTCAGAGGTGCATGTGATGGAAAAGATGGGTGGGAGGTCGCAGTGCTGGTCGCAGGGGTTGAGCCGCGCGGAGTCCGTGGCATGGTCGCCGGATGGGAAACGGCTGGTGGTTGCGGGATCGCATGATGGGGATGTGTGGGATTCGAGGCAGTCGTGGCTGTTTGTGCTGGAGGAAGACGAGTCGCCGGTGTGCCTGGCGGGTGATGTTTATACAGTTGTGCAACCTCTTGCGCCGCGGTGCTGGACGCCGAGGGATGGGATATTGTTTATTGGTGATAGGGCGGGTGAGTCGTTTTTGTGTCGGGTGAATCCCGATGATCCTTCCCTGGAGATTGAAGTCCTGGATGGGAGTGGTCAGGTTTGTACGGGTTTGTCGGTTGACCGCACGGGCGGGCATGTCGCGATGGTGATGTCCTCGCCTGTTTGTCCGGGCGATGTGGTGGTGATGGATGTGGGTGCGAAGCGTCAACGCGCGGTGACGGCTGTGAATGCCGGGTTTTTGGAGGCGCATCCCGGTGCGCGCGTGGAGAAGTTGGTGTTCGAGCGAGGTGGGGAGACGATTGAGGCACGGGTGCTGTTTCCCCAGGATTTCGACGAGGCGAGGTCATATCCACTGGTGCTGGATATTCACGGGGGACCAAATGGCCGTTTCTCGGATTCGTACGATGTTACGCATCAAATTCTGGCGGGTGCGGGCTATATTGTGCTGGCTGTGAATCCGAGGGGGTCGTCGTCTTATGGACCGGAGTTTCTGAAGGCGGTGCTGGGGGATTGGGGCGGGGAAGATTTTCTGGATCTGATGGCAGGGGTTGATCTGCTGTGCGAGCGGTCCTATGTGGATGCGGATCGGTTGGGGGTTCACGGCTATAGCTATGGCGGTTTTATGAGTAGCTGGATTGTCGGTCACGACCACCGGTTCAAGGCGGCAGTGGTCGGTGCTCCGTGTATCAATTTGCACAGTATGTACGGTACGTCGGATATCGGGGTGTCGTTTGGGGAGAATCAGTGGCAGGGTTCGGTTCTGGAGAATGTGGAAGCTCTTGTGGAGCGGTCGCCGTTGACGTATGCGTCTGAGGTTCAGACGCCGGTGTTGCTGATGCACGGGGAGGAGGACTATCGCTGTCCAATCGAGCAGGCCGAGCAGTTTTTTGTCGCGTTGAAGCGACAGGGCAAGACGGTGGAATTTGTGCGCTTTCCAAAGTCGTCACACGGGTTTAGAAGGAGCGGTCATCCAGCACTGCACGTGGAATATCTCGATAGGATGTTGTCGTGGCTGGAGAGGTATTGTAGTTGAACGGGAGGTAGGCGTGTTGACCCATAGAGAACAAAAAAGAGACATTCCGATTGTGGAAGATGTGGATGTGGTCGTTTGTGGCGGGGGTCCGGCTGGTATTGCCGCTGCGATTGCGTGTGCACGGCAGGGTGCCAGGACGCGGCTGATCGAGTTGCACGGTAGCCTGGGAGGTGTGTGGACGACGGGTGCGTTGAGTTGGATTATCGATTCGGCGGACAAGCCCGGGATTATGGCGGAGATTACGTCTCGGCTCGATGCGCGGGATGCGCGCAGGCTTCGCGCGCCTGAAGGAAAGAACTACGCGTATGATGTCGAAGAGATGAAGTTGCTTCTCGACGAGATGTGTGTTGAGGCAGGTGTTGATATTCGGCTGTTGACGCGCGTGGTTGGCGCAGCGCGGGATAGCGAGAACAGGCTTTCGGTCGTGATTACGGAGTCCAAGAGCGGTCGAGAAGCATGGCATGCGAAGGCTTTTGTCGATGCGACTGGTGACGGTGATCTGGGGGCACTTTGCGGGTGTGGGTTTGATGTCGGTCATCCGGAGACAGGCGATGTCCAGCCGATGAGTCTGATGGCGTTGATTACGGGGTTGCAGTTCGATCGGATCGAACCCTATGTGGGCGGGTCTATGGCAGAGCCGAAGCAGCGGCTGTTCGCGCTGATGGAGGAGATCGGTGTTTCGCCTTCGTATGGTCATCCGACGTTATTTCGGATCAGGGATAATTTGTTCGCGCTTATGGCGAATCATCAGTACGGCGTGAAATGCGACGATGCCAATGCGATTACAGAGGCGACGATCCGCGCGCGTCGAGAGATTCATACACAGGTGGCTGCTTTGCGGGCGCACGGCGGTGTATGGTCGGATATGCGCGTGGTGTCAACGGGCGCGCAGATTGGTGTTCGGGAGGGACGGCGGATTCACGGACGGTATGAGATGACGGGGGAGGATCTTCTGCGGGGTGCGCGGTTCGAGGATGCGGTCTGTCGGGTTACGATGGGGATTGATGTGCATTCGACTGATCCGAAAAAAACAAAGATCGTGGAGGCCAAGCCGCATCGGTCACAGCCCTATGATATCCCACTCAGGGCGCTGATCGCGCGGGATGTCGATGGCTTGCTGATGGCAGGGCGTTGTATTAGTGGTGATTTTATAGCGCATTCGAGCTATCGGGTGACTGGAAATGCCGTGGCAATGGGACAGGCTGCTGGGGTTTGTGCGGCCAGAGCCGTTCTGTTGGATAGGTTGCCCCATGAGGTTCCGTGGTGTGAGGTGAAAGAGGCTCTGGATGTTATCAATAAAGAAGGAAAAAGATATGGACGCGAACTATCAACCACTTGCTGATGTGCGAAAAAGTCTTCGGGTGGAGTGGTATAGATGTCCTATTGACCACGCCAAACTTCGCGCGCTTTCAAAACGGAGCGATTTGCAGGGATGGTTTCAGGCTGGGGGGCACTTCGCGTTATTTTTGGGTACGGGTGCTTTGACATATCTGTTCTGGTCACAACAGTACTGGCTCGGATTTGCAGTGGCGCTTTTCGCCCACGGGACAGTCGGGAGTTTTTTTTCGGGCGTGGCTCCGCATGAGCTTGGTCACGGTACTGTGTTTCGCACAAAGTGGCTAAATAAGGTTTTCAAGTATTTGTTTAGTCTCTTGAGCTGGTGGGACCCGTTCGACTATGCCACCAGCCATACCTATCACCACCGCTATACGCTGCATCCGGAGGGGGACCGAGAGGTATTGCTGCCGCTCAAACCATCGGTTGATCCGACCTTTTTGTTACAGATGTTTACGGTGAATATTTTTACGCAACCGGGACGCACCTTTGGCAAGGGTGGGGTGATTTCGACGATTTTTTTGACGATTAAGTCGGCGCTTGGTATCATCGGTTCCACGGAGAGTCCAAGTCGCGAATGGTTGCAGGCTTTGCACGCGGACCAGCCGGATGAGAAACGCAAGTCGGTGTGGTGGTCGCGTCTGCTGCTTCTCTTTCACGGATCGGTGGTGGCGGTTTCTATCGCCACGGATTTATGGATGCTGCCGCTTCTCGTCACCTTTTTTCCGTTTATCGGGAATTGGGGGGTCTATTTTGTCGGTCTGCCACAGCACTGCGGTCTGCGCGATAATGACCCCGATTTTCGCAAATGCGTGCGTTCGATGACGCTCAATCCACTCGCGGAGTTTCTCTATTGGCGGATGAACTGGCATCTGGAGCATCACATGTATGCCGGTGTCCCGTGCTATAACCTCAAGAAGTTATACCGGGAGGTCGCCGATGATATGCCAGAGCCGCGCACGCTTTTGGGCGCGTGGCGAGAGATGTATGAGACCTGGCAGAAGCAGGAGATTGATCCGGGCTACCAATTCGACACACCGCTGCCAGAGTCTGTGAAACGGGTTCAGGAGGATACGGAGGATGGGTTGGAGAGTTCTATCGGGGAGTTGGCTCCCAGGGGTTTGAGATAAAAATGGATAATCAAAAGATCCAGAAATCTCAAAGTATTCAATTCTCAACGCGTGCTGAGGATTATGATCGCCTGCAGCCGATTCGGATTGAGATGTTTGAATTTTATCACAGTCTGGCTCTGGATTTTATTCCGTTTGATGACCAGACTGAATTTCGGATGCTCGATTTGGGATGCGGAACGGGTATATTTCTCAATTGTGTTTTGATGAAATATCCAAAAGCAACGTGTGTGGCTATCGATTTTTCAGATGAGATGATGAGATTTGCGGCTCGGAAGATGGGCACGCATTCAGATCGCGTAGCGTTTCTTCAGAAAGATCTCAATGAGGGGCTGCCAGAAGGTTTGGGATCTTTTCAGTTTGTTGCATCGTTTTCGACTATCCATCATCTTACAGATGAGAATAAGGCCCGCATATTCAGGCAGATTTACGATGTGCTTGAGACAGGTGGTTGGTTCTTTTTGATCGATGCCATGTCCACGCGCTTTGACGACGAGGTTTATAAGTTGGGGCGAAGGCGGCTCAATTTCCGCCGAGGAGAGAGGTTCGAAGAAGCTGGGATTGATATTGAAGAGGCGAATCGGGTGCGTGAGATTATTGAGCAGGTAGATGAAGACAGTCCTGAGAGAGATCGGATATCTCGTTTTTCTTTTCAGGTTGAATGGCTAAAAGAGGCGGGTTTTCGATCTGTAGATTATATCTGGCATTTGTGGATGGAACACTTTATCATTTGCCGAAAATAAAAACGAGAAAGAGACTGGTCTTACACACCAGAAGGAGATGTAATACACCCATTCCCAATCCTTTCCTTACTCAGCCCACTCAACCTTTCTCTTATCTTTCGGTCAGGTTCGGCAATCCGCAGACCGTTATCGCCAGTCATCCTGGTCCTTCCCAAAAAACTTATCGTGTGCATCACAGAAACTATCTTGTGGATAGAATTGTCACAAGATCAGTAAAATTTATGTTGTAAAACCGCTATCCATTGGAGCATTTATGGCCATCAACCGCTATCCGGGAAAGGCATTTGGTCGCAGTAAGTCCGTTGAACACAATGGCATCGTCTATACAGTTGTCACCGCACCGGATGTGTCCACAGATCTCAAGGGTCAGACTCAACAGGCGCTCGAACAGTTGGATGCGAATCTCGCCGAGGCTGGAACCGATAAGTCTTGTCTTCTTTCCGTCACGATCTATATCACAGATATGTCAAAGAAACCCGTCCTCAATGCGGTTTGGGACGCTTGGATTGGTGCCGACAATTGGCCCCAGCGCGCCTGTGTGGAGGTCAAATTGGAGGGAGATACACTTGTGGAGATGGTCGTGATTGCAGCGAAATAGGTGGTGCAGTGGGAAAAAATAATGAGTGAAGACAAGGTTGTTGAAAAAACAGAAATGCCCGCTACGATTGAATCGTTGCAGACAGATCTTCGCGCGCTTGGCGTTAGACCGGGGATGGTCGTGTTGGTGCATTCGTCTTTGAGTGCGATGGGATGGGTGTGTGGAGGAGCCGTGGCGGTTGTTATTGCGCTTCAGAAAGTTCTGGGATCTACTGGAACGCTTGTGATGCCCGCGCACTCATCTGGTCTGAGTGAGCCGAGCAAGTGGGAGAGTCCCCCTGTTCCCAGGTCGTGGTGGTCGGTGATACGCGAGACTATGCCGGCTTACGATCCGGCACTTACGCCAACTCGTGCTATGGGTATTATTGCGGAGACGTTCCGCAAGCAGAGAGGGGTTCTGCGTAGTTCACATCCGCTGGACTCATTTTGTGCCTGTGGACCTCAAGCATCGTATGTCGTGGATGATCATTCACTGTCTTTTGGCATGGGCGAGCATTCACCGCTTGCGAGAATCTACGATTTGCACGGTTTTGTCCTTCTTCTCGGTGTGGGTCACGGAAATAATACGTCTATGCACCTTGCGGAATATCGGGCGAGTTTTTCTACCAGGCGCATTGTGCAAGAGGGCGCACCGATCTCTGAGTCGGGTTCAAGAACATGGGCTACCTTTGAAGATGTTGAGCTGGATAGTTCGGATTTTGATCGCATCGGTGAGGATTTTTTGCGGTCAGATGCAGGGAAAGTGGTGCGTCACGGCAAGGTTGGTCTCGCGCGTTGCCAGATCATGCCACAACGAGATGTTGTGGATTTCGCGGTCGGTTGGCTGGAAGAGAATAGATAAAAATAAACTTATGAATATCCGGTGAAAGAGATACATGGTCGAAATCAGAAAATTGGAGCAGCTACGGCGCGAGGATCTATATATAATGGATGGGTATGTTTCAAATGATAGGTACCAGGTGTCTAAGACTGAGACCGCTGATGAGTTCTGTTTTATTTTTAAGCGTCAAAAATTGGATGAACCCTATGTGAAACACTGGTCGTTCTCAAAAGAGGATTTCAGGATCTACAGCAAACTTGTCAATTGTGGTCTGTCGCTGGGAGCCTACGATGCTGAACAACTTGTGGGTATCGCAATTTCGGAAGAAATAGAGTGGAATAGGAGCCTATGGATCAGGGAATTTGGAGTTGACGAGTCATACAGGAGAAAGGGTGTTGGCAGGCAATTGATGGAGAAGATAGCGGAAGCCGCCAAAGCTGAAGGGCTGAGAATTTTGGTTTGTGAGACTCAAAATACCAATGTGCCAGCCATTGATTTCTATCACAGCGTAGGTTTTGAAGTCGATGGTGTCGATCTGTCCTATTATACCAATAGTGATGTCGATGGTGAAGTTGCGGTGTTCATGAAGCGCAAGTTATAGTATAGATGGAAACAATCAACTGTTCCGAATGATTCAAGTAATTTCTCCGTACGATAGGACGATGACTGCAAGCAATCTTACGAAATATCCCGATGTGAACGAGATTATAGATTTTTTCGTTAAAAGCGTTTTTCCTGCTCTCGGAGAAAATGTACTCGGGATATATCTGACCGGCTCGTTGTCCCATGGGGCGTTTAACTACCATAGCAGTGATATTGATATTACAGTGATTGTGCATCGACCTGTTTCTCGAAGTGAACTCGATTCAATTGGACGTTTACACAGAGAGATAGAAGAAAAATTCGAGAAATGGGCGCGGCGGTTAGAGTGTTCTTATACGCCTGTTGATATGCTCCCATGTGTTATGCCTCCAACGGAGCCTCGACCGTGGTACTGGGGTGGTGATTGTACTCTTTATGAAGAGGCACCTTATGGGAATGAATGGATAATCAACAAATATTTTCTTTATAGCCATTCCATCGCGCTATTTGGTCCGAGTTTTAAGAAGTTATTGTCTCCGGTTGATGTTGAGGATGTGCGAAATGCCTGCGTTCGAGATTTGTTTCAGGAATGGGCACCGAAAAAATTCACTCCGGAGTGGTTTAGGGATAGCCACCATGAAGCGTATTTCATTCTGAATCTGTGTCGAATACTGCATACTGTGATTTGCTCCGTTGTTGGCTCGAAGAAGATGGCTGCGTCATGGGTGCGGGAGGATTATGGAGAAAGGTGGCGTGATTTGGTAGGCAGAGCTCTGGCGTGGAAATACGGTATTGAATTGGACGCGAGACAGGAGGCTATAGATTTTCTCGATTTCGTAATTTCGGAGGTTTCAAAAACAGCAGTATATAGTCAGGTGGTCAATGACGCATCGTATATTGGAGAGGATGAAAATGGAAGTTGTTACTGCTCACAAATCTGATATACCCGCTATACTGGAGATCTGGAAAGAACTCATGGATTTTCATGTCCCGTTTGATTCCAGATATACTCTGTCTGAGGGTGCAGAAGAAAGCATGGGTGAGAATCTGGCAAGACTGATCTCGGCAGAGGATGCTCTCGTGGTTATAGCGGTTGAGAATACAAAGGTATTGGGCTACGGAACAGCAAAGATTGACAAATATCCTCCCGTATTCATCAAGCAAATCTGTGGCACTATTCAAGATTTGGCTGTTTCTTCTGAACACAGGAGAAAAGGAATTGGAGAGTTGATGCTAAAAGAGATGTTGAATTGGTTTCGATCTCTGAGAATAGACAGAGTTGAACTGCGAGTGGCTTCTATGAATACCGTTGGATATTCATTCTGGAGAAAACATGGGTTTACAGATTATATGCATATCATGTATAGAGATTTACCTGAAGTAGAATAGTCGGGGAGCGCGTTATGATTTTATCGGGAAAAATGATTCACGAGCGAATGGGAAAAGACATTATTATTCAACCGTTTGATCCCGCCAGGCTCAACCCCAATAGCTATAATCTTTCACTCGCCAATGAACTCATGATATATGAGGATGGCGTTCTCGATATGAAGAAGAAAAATCGCACGCGATCTATTCAGATTCCGGATGATGGGTACGAGATGCAACCCCAAACGCTCTATCTTGGCAGGACAGTTGAATTTACCAGAACGAATAATTATGTTCCCATGCTTGAGGGGCGGTCATCTGTGGGCAGATTGGGGCTGTTTGTACACATAACCGCAGGTTTTGGCGATGTGGGCTTCGCGGGCTACTGGACTTTGGAAATGTTCTGTATTCGACCCATCCGGATCTATCCAAATGTGGAAATCTGCCAGATTTACTACCATACGCTGGATGGCGATTTCGAGACCTACAAAAGTGGAAAGTATCAAAATAACACGGGTATTCAATCCAGTCGTTTGTATCTCGATTTTAAAGGTATGGATAGAATTGAATCATAACGAAGACTTACAGATATTTTTGAAGGGTAAGACTCCTTTTCACGAGACAGAAGCTCTGTGGGCAGATGGGACGATGCCTTTGCGCGTGCGTTATTTTTGTTCCGATGAACAGCCGCCAGAGGAGTTTGTAACTTCTGTTCGATGTCTCGTTTTTCAGCATGATTCTGTTCTGGGACTCAGGAATCGCAAGGGCAACCACATTTTGCCGGGTGGTCGTCGCGAAGAGGGCGAGACTTTCGAACAAACACTTCGCCGCGAAGTTGCAGAGGAGACAGGCTGGACGATTGAATCTATCTCACGTCTGGGGTTCATCCATCTGAAACATCTCAAGCCGAAGTCGCCTGGATTCCAGTTCCCATATCCTCACTTTTTTCAAATCGTTTACACTGCCTGCGCTTCCAAATATGTGCCAGGTTTAATGTGCGCCGATGACTATGAAGAGGAAGCGACATTTGTCCCAATAGGTGAACTGGATGGATTGGGTATCTCCGAAGCCGAGTTGGGATATGTTCGATATATCAAAAAGGAAATTTGATTGTGTTTACAATCGGCGTTTTTGGAATTATTACCGATGATAAAGACCGCGTCTTGCTGTGCCACCGACGCGACTTCGATTTGTGGAATTTGCCCGGTGGGGGCGTTGAGGCAGGCGAGAGTCCGTGGGCTGCTCTGGTGCGAGAGATAGAAGAAGAAACGGGTTTGAAAGCTGTGCCCGTCCATCTCAGTGGGGTGTATAGTAAACCAGATAAAAATGAGGTCGTGTTGTCATTTTTCTGCCAGGTTACAGGGGGTACAATCCAGCTTACCGATGAGGCGGATCAGATTGAGTATTTTCATTTAGATCGTATCCCGAGCAACACGTCCCCCAAGCAGGTCGAGCGCATTAAGGATTACTTCGCGGACAGGGCAAGGACATATTACAAGGTGCAAACAGGACCTTCTGCGATCGATTTGATCAACGAAGGAAAGATGTAAAAAATATTTGTATCACCTAATAGTGGGTTAATGCGATCTACAACGATTGGTAGGAGCGAATTGACATACCATAAATAATCTATATATTATATGGTATGTGGACTATTCTCGAGCATCGAAGGGTGGGCAAGCAGATAAAATCTATGCCCCAGGAAATTCTCAAGCGTTACGAAAAATGGAAAGATATCGTTATGATATCAGGTCCTCAAGGTTTGAGGCTTATCAAAGGATTTCATGACGAAGCACTGAGAGGAAAATGGCAAGGACACAGGTCATCTCGGCTTGGTCTCCACTACCGCGTCATATACAAAACCGAAGCCAGCAGAGTTCTCGTGCAGGTTGTAAGTCTAACCGCTCATGATTATCGGAGACAGTAAAATGAAAAATTACCGTCGTGCCAGGAAGCAGATTGAGGTATCCGTAGGTGAGTCCGTCCGTATTATCCGCGAACTTCAGGAGTTTAGTCAAAACGAGCTTGCCAGACGCACAGGCATTCCCCAATCAACTATTTCAGCCATCGAAAATAACCGCATCCAGCTTGGAGTTGAGCGCGCCAAGGTACTCGCTCGGGCGTTGCAGTGCCATCCGGCTGTTCTCGTTTTTCCCGGTTGGGAAATTAGACAGACCACAGCCGCTTGATCGGCAGTCTATTTCCACTGAATATCCAATGAGATGGAATTACGCTGTCCATGGCCAGTACGCTGTGTTGCACATTGTGTAACACAGCGGTTTTCGTTGTGTCGCGCTTGCGCCTCCGCACAACTCGCTACGGGGAGCATTCAGGACTATCAAAACTCTAAAAAATGAACTCTCATAAATTCACTGATTATACGTACTTAGAAATCAAGGACCTTATAGAAGCTGGGTGCCTGGCGATTGTACCCACAGGATGCACAGAGCAACAGGGTCCACATTTGCCAGTAGATTTCGACACATGGTTTGCGGAAGCCGTTGCTCTGGAGGCTGCACAGCAGGCGGCACGTTATCACGATGTGCGTGCTCTGGTTTTGCCAGCCATACCGTTTGGCCCCACGCCCGAACATCGGGGCTTTGGCTCGGGATATGTCAACATCCCGCACGTTGTTCATGAAGCGTATGTCTATTTCGTCCTTGAATCGCTGGCAGAACAGGGCTTTGGGACTGTTGTTGTCTGGCGCGGCTGCGGTGAGCATCGACTTCAGGAGGCGGTGAATAGATTCAACGCGAAGTTCCATCTAAGATGCAAGGCTTGTCTTCCATCCTTGCCATATCACGACATTTGGTGCCGGGTATCTGATCCCAGCGTTCCAGGTGGTCATGCCGATAGTTTCACGACTTCGATTGCCATGTATAGACGCCCGGCTACGGTTAGACTTGAGAACATCCCTTCGTCCAGTTCAAGAGAAGTGGATTGGAATGATCCGCATCTCGATTTCTCAAAATACTCAGATACTGGTGTCATTGGTGATGCGACCAGAGCGAGTGCCGAGTTGGGGCGCAGGCTTTGGGATGAGGTTATATCGACCACAGCGGGGATATTCAGAGATGCTGTGGCATAGTCGCAATTTGAACAGCAGACGTTTTTTAACAGAAGCTCAACAGCAGTAAGCCCCAGGAGAGATAAATATGTCGCGAGCATTCACTGTTGATGACTTATTGAATGTCAATCAGTTTACCAGTCGTTGTCCGTGGGATCTTTCGCCTGATGGCGGATTGCTTGCTGTAACACTCAGCCGGGGGAAGCGTCGCGTGCCTGACGATGCCAATTATGGTGAAGTGAACGGCGCATACATTGTCCTTATAGATGTTGAAACAGGTGAGTCCATAGAGCCGTTTTCTGATCTGCGAATGAGTTGGGCAGGCCAATGGTCTCCAGACGGACAAATACTTGCCGCCTGTGTCGTGACACAAGATGCTCATGCCTGTGTTGGATTGTGGAACAGACAGACGCGCGAAGTATTCCTCGTATCCAACGCCGTGATCCGCGTGTGGCGCACCATTCCTCAATGGACTCCTGACGGTCACCGCATCATCGTGCCTTTGATTCCGAATGCCCGTGTTTCTAAAAAATCTCCTGACATCATTGTGCAATCATACACTCCGGAACAGCCCGCATCAGACCAGCATAGATCAGTCTTTGAATTGTCCGATACTGATAAGTGTGTCGGTGTTGTGGAGATAAGCTCAGGCATTGTAACAGAGTTAGCGTCTGGTCACACATTCAATACCCAGCGTATGGCTATGGCTCCTGATGGGCAAGCTGTCGCACTTCTCAATCAAATTGCATACCCGGTGGATCGCCCCCACACTATTGCCGATGTGACTGTTGTCCCACTTGATGGTCGCGAGTCTTATGTGATCGCTCGGGAAGTACCGGTCAACAGTTATGCCTGTCGTTTCTCGTGGTCCCCCGATTGTCAGACAATTGCCTATGTCACCGGTGGAAAGTGGGGTGACCCTCAACATCTCTACTTCGCACCGGCGGACGGATCAACTGGGCCTATAAGGGTAGCAGAATTCACTTCGTCTCTGGGTAACTTTCAAATACCCTGGTGGACCGAGGATGGTACGCGCCTGATTTGGCTCCAAAAAGGATGTTTGTATCATCTTTCTATTGAGGACGGTAAGATTCGTCGGCTGTTAAAGGATTCAACTCAGATGAGGATAAATGTGATTGCGCAACGGTACGGTGATTCAGTTCTTCGTACTGACGATCAGGGCAATATTCTTGCCCACGCAATTGACAAACGCGATAACTTGAAATATATCGTCCGCATTCACTCTGTTTCCGGCGAGACAACTACGGTTTGTCCTGCGCCACTTTCAAGTCCTGATGAGTTCACTCTAATAGCATCCAAACATTTCGTTTTTGCTCGCGGCAGAGAGGCGGTACATGCATACCCTCTCGACGGTGGAGAGTCCACTACACTACTTAAGACCAATCCCTGGCGACAGGATGTGGAACAACCGGTGCGCAAAGTTATAGAGTTTAAGGACGCGAATGGTCGTGTACAGAAGGCGGCTCTTTTTCTTCCCAGAGACACTCGGGCGGGAGACCAGCTCCCCATGGTTGTCACTATCTATCCTGGGAGTCATTTTTCAAGGCGCGATAGGTATGCTTCGGAAGCGCGGTTACTCACCAGTGCCGGTTATGCTGCACTATATCCAGATTCGATTATGGAGGACAATAATCCAATTGAGCAGATTGTGGGTGTAACACTACCTGCTGTTAATCGTGCCATAGAAATGGGTTTTGCCGACAAAAATCGAATCGGTATTTGGGGTCACAGCTATGGTGCTTATGGTGTGATGGCATTGGTTACGCAAACACGGGCTTTTCGCGCTGCGGTTGCCAATGCGCCGTTCGGAATCAACATGACCAGTACCTATCTTATAGATGTAGCAAGAATAGGGTGGTGCGAGGGGAAGCAAGCGCGAAATGGTGGCAGTCTCTGGGAGAAACGAGATGCGTATATTGAGAACTCGCCGATCTTTGCTTTCGACCAGGTCGAAGCGCCGGTGTTGGTTATATGCGGAACCAAAGATGTACCTGGATCGGTGAATGCACGGGAGACATTCCTCGGTCTCAGGCGACTTGGCAAACGAGTGGAAATGCGAGAATATCAACGCGAGGGCCATGTTCCTGCTAATTGGTCGGCTGAGAATACCAGGGATCATTACGAAAGCGTGTTCAACTGGTTCAATCAATATCTCAAGGGGTGATATGAGGTTAAGTCTTGATCTCAAAGTTGGGATCGCAAACGGGATTCTCATACCGATTGACCTTCATTCTCTTGAAGACCTGGAAAATGAGGATCTCAAAAATTCTATTGCGAACTCTGAAAAATGATTGAATAGTGGGTATGTAATGCTCAGGAGTGGAAATACGGTATTGAACTCTCTGAGAAAAGGGCGGTGAACCTTAATTAGGAGGTTGAATATGATTAAGCGACTTTTATTTGGTGGATCGGTTATTGAGTCGATCCCGGCAAATGTCGGGTTGGCGATTCTCAGGGTGTTTGTAGGGTTGAGTATGGCATTGGGACATGGATTGGGGAAGATCCCACCTTCCGAGCGGTTTGTGACCATTACGGGAGATCTGGGGTTTCCTGTTCCCGAGTTTTTTGCCTGGATGGCAGCCTTTTCGGAGTTTGGCGGCGGGCTACTGTTGGCACTGGGTTTACTCACGCGGCCAGGGGCATTTTTTATATGGTTTACCATGTTGGTGGCCGCGTTCTTTCAACATGCAGCAGATCCATTTAGCACAAAGGAGATGGCATTTCTGTACCTGGTTATTACAGGGATGTTTGTGGTTATCGGTTCGGGGAAATACGGAGTAGATAATCTGATACGAGCGCGTGACTCACATTTATAGCACTTCCTTGGGCTGTCTGCATAACAAATCAGTCAGAATATCCCGCGGAGACAGCACCGCATGGTAACAAGACTCGCCAGCATGAAGGATATCCGTGCTCTATTCCGCGATAAGCCGGATGTAACCCGCGCACAGATCGATGCGCTTTTCGAGAAACATGGTTTCAGCTCGTCCCGGTCGATCAGGCGTCTGGAGACTAATTTCACAAACCAGATTTTTCTGGTGGAGACTCGCGTCCACGGACGGGTGATCTTGAAGATACAGTTTCGCCAATCCCTCGGTTTCAGTTTGAAAACCGAGTTCGTCGCCACAAAGGCATTGCGCGGCGTCGCCGGTGTTCCGGTGTCTGAATCTCTGGTGTACGATGGCGATGGAGAATCAGAATGTCTTTTGATCCCATGCGAGTTGGGGAAGTCGGGACTCAGTTACTACCTGGACGCATCTCGAGCACAGCGGTTGCAGTTGGGCGCACTACTGGGACAAATAGTGGCACATATTCACAGCCAACAGTGTCCAGACGAACTTCAATCTCAGACGGAGAGAGATCTTGCGTCATGGGAAGAGACAATCCAGGAAGCAATGTTTGGAGACGAGGTATTGGTTTCCTCCATGGCGGCAACCCTGCCGGAACTCTGGGGCAGGCTATTGGTCGCCACGGACCCGGTGCCCGAAGTCAGGGTGCATGGCGATAACGTATTCCTGTGGGGAGAAGCAGGACTCCACAACGTGCTTGTGGAGAACGGCAACTCACTGCGTATTTCAAATGTCCATGACTTCCAATCGGCCGGATGGGGGACGGCAGCCCATGACCTGCGGCAAGCTGAAGGGGAATATGTGGTCAAGCCGGGTTCAGAGCATTTCGAACCCGGGTATGTTGATGCTTTTCGATGTTCCTACGAGACCGTCATTGAAAAGCCCCTTATGGAGTTATCACCTGTAGAGGAGAAGATACTGTCAATTGTCGCGAGTCTCCGGGGGATAAGGTTTTTCTGGGACTGTGGCCGCCTTCTACATCCCAGGACGCCTGATTTCCTGAGTGCGGCGGTTTCCGATGTAGAGCACCTGCATGGCGTAGCTGGGTAAACCAGCCCACGCCATTTTTGGTTCCTGTATCGTAGATATATTTTTCAATATAGAAACCATTTTGCCGCTAAAGTTGTCACAATATTAGTAAATCTTCGTAGTCCCGAAATAGGCTTAATGTATGCAGCCAATGTATGGAATCAAGTTGGAGACTGAAAATTGAATCCCTATTTGTAGAGTGATGCCTTCACTATTTCGAGGCTATCCCAAGAGTTTAGTCTATGTTTGTTGTTGTGATCATTTCAGCCAATATTGAATGGGATTCTATCGGGAGAATTTTTCCCGATGCTGACCTACAAGTATCTCCTTATGGACAATGGTTTGAGACGCACCTTGACATTAAAGGTGGGCAACAGTCAGTTCTATTTTTTCACGGAGGATGGGGTAAGATTTCGGCGGCTGCATCAGCACAATATGCTATTGATCGATGGTCTCCAAATCTCGTGGTGAATTTGGGGACTTGCGGTGGATTTGAAAGCGGGGTTGAGAAGGATACGATTGTGCTGGTTGAGTGTACGGTTGTCTATGATATTGTCGAGCAGATGTTGGATGCCGAGGAAGCGATCAGAGATTATACAACTGAGATTGATCTTTCGTGGTTAAGTGAGCCATATCCCCATCCCGTGTTGAGAACTGTTCTGGTATCAGCAGACCGCGATCTGGTGGCAGAAGATATTTCGGTTTTGAAGTCCAAATATGGTGCAGTAGCAGGGGATTGGGAGTCGGGCGCAATTGCCTGGGTAGCAAACCGAAATAAGGTCAGATGTCTCATTTTACGCGGGGTTACAGATTTGGTGGGGGCTGAAGGCGGCGAGGCTTATGAAGGCAATGTGCAGATTTATGTAGAAAATACAGAGAGGATAATGAATGATCTGGTTTTGCATCTTCCCAACTGGATTGAGCAGGCGATATGAATAGCAAAAGTTCACATAAAGGACATCATTTGTAATGGCAAGTAAGAGACTTTGCATAATCGGTTTCGGCAGAATGGGAAAGCAGGCAGTAAATGCATTCGCGGATCGATTTCAGGTCGAGGTTATTTCGAGTCGCGATATAAGCTCTGAACTGGTCGATGTTGGAGTGCGGCAGTCAAGCAACAATACTGAAAGTCTTTCCGGGGCAGATGTTATTTTTCTGGCTATTCCCGTTTGGGCACTTGGCAAATGGGTTCCGAAGATCAATGAGCATGCCAAATCTGATTGCGTTGTGATTGATTGTTGCACAGCACGACTTGCTGCAGATAAGGAACTATCAATATTGAATCGAGAGAGGTTTGGACTATCGCATCTTGGTCCAGGCAATATATCCCTATTTGGAAAAGCGGATCCCGAGATATCAGCATGCCTGAAGCGTATGGGTTGTAAGCTGATTCCCAGGACTGCAGAAGATGAAGATCGCAGAACAGGTCCTGGTATGGCGCATTTTATTGGGATGGCTCTTGAACTCTATCTACCGGAGGAAGAGCGCGAGAAGTTGCCATCTGGAGCAGGCAGGTTTCTCCTGCAATTGATTGAACACCTGAAAACGAACTCGCCTTCCACATACAGAGAGACGCAATTGCTGAATCCGTTTATGGCAGATGCCCGCAAAAAGGTAATCAAGGCTCTTGTTCAATTTGATGAGACGCTCAATAGAGGAGAATTCAACTTCCGGGCCCATCCGCGCGATAAGTGGAGAGATTGACATACTCCCAAAGCTGAAGCATTGGGATTCTCTTTGCTTCAGCAGGGATTGTGGTATCAACGGCAGTAGCCAGCTATGCAAGTCTGGTCTTACGCTGCCTCCGCCATAGGCGGACGCCCCCACCTGTGAATGTTTATCGCTGCGTTGAGATCTCTATCTATTTCAAGACCACATTCGCAACAATGAAATGTTCTTTCTCGCAATTCAAGATTTTCTTTGACAGTGCCACATGCGGAGCAAGTCTTAGACGTGGGTAGCCACTGGTCAATTTGCCGAACTGTTTTGCCTGTCTTTTGTGCGACATATTTGAGGGTGACCAAGAAGTTCGAGAATCCCAGATCGTTAATCTTTTTGCCCCACAACTGTTGCATGGCTTTGATGTTCAGCGTTTCAAAGCACATTACATCATAGTCTTTGCACAGTTGATGGGCAAGTTGCCAGTGATAGTCCCTGCGCTGATTCGCTACGCGCCGATGCACTCTGGCAAGGTTCACTCTTGCTCTATGACGGTTGTTGCTACTCTTCTGCTTACGTGACAGATTGCGGTTGGCTTTTTTGGCCTGTCTGGCGTTGCGAGAAAAGAACAAAGGCGATTGTGTTCGTGTGGCGTCTGAGGCCGTCAGGTAGGTTTTCAAGCCGAAGTCAAAGCCTGCGGTTTTACCGTTCTTGACAATGAATGACTTGATACCTTCAGCCTTTGCAACAACACATAGCCACAAGTCGCCTACACGGTCACGCTTGATTGTGACCGTCTTGATACTTTCTACATCGAAGTTTCTGCTTTTGTGATAGCGAAATATACGCTTGCCGATACGCACTTTGTTACGCTCAAGGAATTTGTATCCTGCTTGCGTCAGGGTATAGGACTGATACCGGAAGCGTGATCTGAAAGTGGGCGGTCGCTTGTTGTCTCTGGCAAAGAACTTCTGGTAGCCAAAATCTATGCGAAATACCACATCTTGCAATGCCTGAGACGGTAGCGCACTCCAATGACCAAATCGCTTAGTTTTTTTTAGTTTTGTCAGATGCCTCTTCAGTGCATACTTGTTCGGATACTTGCTGTATCGCTGATAGTATCGCTTAATCAAAGCAATGAAGTGGTTATACACGCCAGCAAAGGCGTCTATCTCATAGTGCAGATACCGATTTCGGTCACACGCCGAATACAGCTTGAATTTGTAAGTTATATAGTCCACTATACGCCCTTTTGATTTTCAACGTAGCGTTTCAGAACTCCAAGCGTCACTTCGCCAGCGGTTGCTACAAACTTACTCCGCGTCCACAAAGACGGCAATCTGCTTTTAAGTTCTGGATATTCAGACCGCAGAATATGAGCCGTATAGCTTTTGAGCCTGCCTACAACACTACTCACTGGCTTTGACGGCGTAACAGAAAGAAGCAAATGAACATGATCAGACAAGATTTCACAACCTTGCACTTCATAGCCATATTCGCACTGCTTCTCAAGCAATAAGTCTTTCAGTCGGGTTTGCATGTCAACAGACAGCACTTGGCGTCGATATTTGGTACACCAGACAACATGATAATGGCAACTGAAAACTGCACTGTGCGAGGTGTGATATTTCATGTCAGGACTTTTCAACTTCACGATCAACCCCTTGTGTTAGGTTGTATAGGTTAAATCTAACAAATACATAGCATATTGTCATGTAGAATTATTCGAATAGTCTGGTTGATTCACCACCCATATCGCATATTCGCGATATGCCCCAGGCTAAAGCACCGCCCCAGAAATTTTAGCGCGTTACATCCCAAGCCTGAAGGACTTGGGGATTACGCGTATTTCAGCTAAATCGCATGCAGACGTACGAATCAATTGTTCGGAATGCGCTAACTGAGCCTGTAGAATCCATTATTCAGTTGGATGAAGGCTGGACGAATGTGGTTTTGGAAGTAAATGCGAAGTGGATATTCCGTTTTGTTCGAGATCTATCAAATACTCAGCTTGCTGTTGAACAGGCTTTTCTACCCCTTTTCCAGAAAGACTCACCTTTACAGATCCCGGAAATACAGTACTCGGGTAACAACTACATAGCTTATGAAAAGATAGAGGGGGTCAAGTTTTCTGAGGCGATATTTCAGAATCTCGATCAGAAGGAGAGAAAATCCACGGCAGAAGCTTTGGGTAATTTTCTGTCTTGCCTTCACGCCGTTGCATTCGAACACCAGCATATCAAGGTTGCTCCATTTGGGGGTAAAGATTTTTGGCGGGAATTATGGCCTGCCGTGTCTCCGCTCCTGCGAGGCCATACTCGGGAGAAAGCCGAAGACTACTTCCAACGAGCAATACCAAAAGTCGCGTCTGCCACATATCAGAACGTCATTGCTCATTCGGATTTTGGTACCAACAATGTCCTGATTGATGAGGCACACTCGAAGATTGTTGGGGTGATTGATTTCGGCGATTTGAGTCTCAGCGATCCGGCTGCTGATTTCGCAATATTTTACCGCAGGTTCGGGAAGCAGTTTGCCGAGGATATGGTTGAACACTACCAATTGCCGTTGGGGGAGAACTTCTGGACGAGGGTGGATTATGAGTCAAAGCGAAAGCTCTTTTTTGTTGTCTTCTTTGCTCTGAATTACGGCTTTGAGCAGTACGTACCTGGTGTTGTCAGAGCTATTGAATCCCTATTTGTAGAGTGATGCCTTCACTATTTCGAGGCTATCCCAGGAGTTCAGTCAAAAGGCTGTGAGAAATGAAGGTCGGTGATCTGAGCAAGTTCAAGTGCATTGTTTTCGATTTCGGTTTTACGTTGTCTTCGGATCTCTATTTCAAGGTATCCCCGCCAGAATGTCCCGAGTGGCATGATATTATTCAAGAGCATGTGTTCGCCAATCGGCATATCTGCAGGATGTGGATGACGAATGCCTTGAGTCTTAGAGATATTGCGGCCATTGTCTCCGATCACGCAAATATGGATATTTCTGCGGTTTTGGAAACTATGGAGTTGGGATGCAAGGATCTTGACTTTAATGAGGTAGTTTTGAATTTCGCACTGACGCAGAGAAGTCAAGGGAGACGAACAGCGATTGTAACTGCCAATATGGATGTTTTTTCAGATGTCGTTGTTCCAGAGCATGGATTGGACGAGAAATTTGATGTGATTATCAATTCTTCCGATTACGGAGAAATCGACAAGCGCGCACTCTGGCCCATTGCATTTGAAGCTCTGGGGGATGATATTCACTATGGAAATAGTCTCTTAATCGAAGATGGCAGCAAGGAGCCTGAGTTGTTCAGAGGTTGTGGTGGTTTTGCCTATCAATACACCAATGACGAGAGTTTTCTCAGGTGGTTAAATGAGGATGTGCTCTGAAGAAAAAGAGAGATATGAAAATGCTGTCGGAACTTATTAAAACAGACCGATTGATACTCAGGGTGTTTAGCCTTGTGGATGTTGAGGATGTTCTGTCATACGCATCCGATCCGGAATGGGCGCGCTTTCTCCCGGTTCCCCAACCCTACACGAGAGCAGATGCCGAAAAATTTGTGGCAGGTCAACTGTTGCAGGATCGCAAAACACGCATATCCTGGGCGATTGAACACGCTGGTTCTGTTATTGGTGGGATTAATATTGGATTTGATTTTGATAATCGCGTTGGCGAAATGGGCTATAGCATTGCCCGACGCTTTTGGGGAAAAGGACTGACTACGGAAGCCGCGGGTGCTGTTATCGACGAATCGTTTTCAGCCTATCCAGATTTGAATCGCATTCGCGCTGCAGCCGATGAGAGAAATGTCGGTTCTCTCCGGGTAATGGAGAAGCTCGGAATGGTCCGTGAAGGTGTCCTGCGCCAGGATATCTATCTAAGAGGCGAATTTAAAAACATGGTATGGTGTGGTTTATTGCGTGATGAATGGGAGGCGCGGAAAAATAGGTGAACTTATGCGAATCAGTTTAAAGAAAGCATCTATTAGAGATGCCGCAGCTATTCACCGACTTCAGGTTGCGTCATTTTTGCCACTGCTCCATAAGTATCGGGATTACGATACGAATCCGGCCAATGAAGATGTTGAACGGGTTATCGACAGATTAAAGCAGCCCCATACCACTTACTACTTTATTATGCTCGATGGTGTGCAAATCGGAGCGATCAGAATTATCTACGATGATGAGGTGAGACGAGCGAGAGTTAGTCCCATGTTTATTATTCCAGAGCATCAGGGGAAGGGGTATGGCCAGGATGCTCTGGCACTTGTTGAGGGCGTTGTTGATGCGGAGTGCTGGGAGCTTGAGACGATTCTGCAAGAGGAAGGCAACTGTTATTTTTATGAGAAAATGGGATATAGGAGAACTGGAGGCACTCGAGAGATTAACGAGAGAATGACTATTGTTTCTTTTGAGAAATTATTGCGATGAAATGGAGATATATCTATGAGTTCAAAGCTGTGCGTTATGACAGCTTACGCAGATGAGACGCGGGCGCTTCTCGATGTTCTGGGACATGATGCGAGCGATTCGGTTGACTGGAATGGCAGGTTGCAGTTTGCATGGTGCGATGGAGATGAGAAGTGGGTCATAATGCAGTCGGGGATGGGCAAGGTGCGAGCGGCTTCGATGTGTCAGATGATCATAGACAAGTATAAGGTAGATACATTTTTCGAGTTTGGATTTGCGGGTGGTCTGGTAGATTTTTTACGTATTGGAGACATTGTCGTAATCACTGGTGTTTCTGAGCACGATGTACCAAATAGGCCAGAGATTCAGAGCGAGCAAGATGAATGGAGAGGATGCCTCTTCGATGCCTCTTCCGCTTCGATAGACAGGTTCGCAATGTGTCTATCAAAAAATAATTCGGGCGCTACGGTCAGGAAATCTTCCGTGATTTGCGGAGATATGGATATCTATGACCGCGAGGTGCGAGATAGAATCGCCGTAGAGAGTGGTGCCATAGCTGTGAATTGGGAGTCAGCGGCTATTGTGGATGTTTGTGCGATTAACGAGATCAAATATGTCGGTATTCGCATTATATCAGATTTGTGTGTCAAAGAAGATCAGGGGCCTATTTCCAAAGAGCGGTTTGAACGCTTGCGTAAATCCGCTGGTGCGTACATAGATGCTTTGTTAGACTTCCATAGCCCTCATAATACATAAAACGTTTTGGGATTACGCATGGTACAAATAGCACCTCTTGATCGTTTTCATCTGCCCCAGGTCATGGATCTTGTGAATAGTCATCTCAGTACCGTGATACCCGGGTGGAGCTTGACGCCAGATTACTTTTGGGAGCACCTGAAGAGGAATCCGAAGGAGGCTATTGTTGATCCCTGGGTTGTTGAAAGAAAGTCCATTGTTGGAATCGTCAACGATCGCGTTTGCGCGGCGGCGCATCTCCTCCGATACGGCGATGACACGCGCTGGAAGGGTGTTGGAGATATTGCCTGGTTTTTGTTCCGTCCAGGAGAGCGTGAAGCTGGGGCGGCAGTTCTGAAGGAGTGCCGGTGCCAAATGGATGCCTGGCAGGTCAAGGACGAGAAGATCTGGGGGAATGGTCTATCGGTTCCAATTTGCTTAGGAGTGCCGGATGTTTGGCCACACATAATCGGTCTGATGGAGCAATTTGGTTATTCATCGAATGAGGATGTTGACGAATCCGTCTATGGTGGCACGCTGACTGGTATCTCTGCTCCTGGTAAGCCGCCAGTAAAAGGTATGACGATTCATCGCGATGTGGGGAGATTCGGTACGCGATTTGTCGCTCGGCTCGATGGACGAAACGTTGGGCAGTGTGAGTGTATTTCAGATCTCACCGAAGGCGGTCTGTTGCCCGCATTGACAGGATGGGCGGAGCTTTCGGAGGTTGAGACGATCAAATCTATGCGAAATCAGAGAGTCGGTTCGTGGGTTGTCCGTCACGCTGTTGAATGGTTGCGGCTGGCTAAGTGCGACAGGGTGGTGCTTTCCGTTGCACGGGAGGACGAAGAAGCAGGCGCGGGAAGGTTCTACAATCGGTTTGGCTGGATGCCATTGGTGCGACAAAAGCACTGGGGGAGACTGAATCAAAGCGGACGAGATGAGGATGAAAGATGAGTGATACTGTTGCCTCATTTGAGATGCCGACGTGGGATCCCTGTCCATTTTGTGAAATAGTTGCCGGACGCGGTGAAAAAAGGCATGTTATCCATGCGACTGAAAAGACGCTTGCGTTGCTCAATCCCAGGCAGTTTGAAATCGGTCAGCTTCTCGTTGTTCCTCGCCGCCATGCGCCGACGATATTGGATTTGACGGATGATGAGGCTGGCGAAATTATGAAGACGGTCCGTATAGCAGCGGAAGCGCTTGTTAAAACTTTCAACCCGGATGGGATTACGGTCTATCAGAATAATGGCGTGGCCAGTTTGCAGGAGGTGCCGCATTTTCACATGCATGTTGTACCTCGGCGAAAGTCGAGCAACTGGGGGAGTGGACCTCCGCATATCGCTGCCTTACAGCCAAAAGATGGGGGTTTGAAGCAGAAGGTGACCGTATCATGGGAACGGGCGGAAGAGATTGCGTCTATTATAAGACCGAATTTTAAGACAGCTTCTAAGACGTTAGATGGGCTATCTCACAGTGCATCCACGCAGATGGATGCATGAGAGTTACAATAACATTATCACACTTACTTAAACACTACTATGTACGATCTCACAAAAGAACACGCGCTTGAGCGGGGCATACTCGTCGGGCTTGCGCTGCCCGGCATTTCACTGGACGAAGCACAGGACACGCTTGATGAACTCGGGCTTTTGGCGGATACGGCGGGTGTTGATGTTGCAGTGCAGGTGCTTCAGGAACGCCGGCAGAGAGACTCTGCGTACCTGATTGGTCGCGGCAAGGCAGAAGAACTCGTCGAACAGGTCACAGAATGCAATGCCCAGGTCGTTATTTTTGACGAAGACCTCTCGCCGGCACAAACCCGCAATCTCGAAACTCTGCTTGAAGTTAAAATTATCGATCGCAGCCGACTTATTCTGGATATTTTTGCCAGCCGCGCCAGAACCCGAGAGGCGCAAACACAGGTCGAGTTGGCCCAACTCATCTATATGTTGCCCAGATTGACCCGTCAATGGACCCATCTTTCGCGGCAGGCCGGCGGTACTGGTAGCACTGGGGGGGTGGGTACGCGCGGTCCAGGTGAAACGCAGCTCGAGGTGGATCGACGTGCGACCAATCGCCGCATTACCGTCCTCAAGCAAGCACTTGACCGCATTGCCAGACAACGCGCGGTTGCCCGCAAACAACGCACCGATATTTTTCGCACAGCACTTGTCGGCTATACCAATGCGGGCAAATCTACGCTTATGCGTGCCCTTTCCGGCGCCAATGTCTTGATTGAGGATCGGCTCTTTGCCACCCTCGATTCCACTACGCGGCGCGTCTCTCTTGGTTATAACCGCGATATTCTGTTGTCCGATACTGTTGGTTTTATCAAAAAGCTGCCCCACCATCTGATCGCTTCTTTTCACAGTACCCTCGAAGAAGCAATTGAAGCCGATCTTTTGCTTCACGTTGTTGATGTCAGCCATCCAGCTTGTGAAGAACATATCGCCACGGTGATTGAGGTGCTTGGCGAACTCGACGTAGCCAACAGGCCGACGATGATGGTGTTTAACAAAAATGATCTGTTAGAAGATCAGACCCGACGCGAATATCTGATAGCGACATATCCCGATGCTGTCTGGCTTTCCGCTGAAACGGGCGAGGGACTCGAAGATTTGAGGTGGGCGATCTACAACTATCTTGAGGGTGACCGTCTGACGCTCAGGGTGCAGATTCCGCAACGCGAGGGCAAGCTCCTGTCAGAACTCTACCGAATTGGCGAAGTTTTGCACACGGACTACAAGGGCAACGATGTTTTAATGGAGGTTAAGCTCAGCCAACACAATGCACAGCGTCTTTTGCCCAATGGTCGTTATCAAAGCCTGTGCTGAATACGATTTAGTATCAGCGGGTCAGCCATCTGGGAATAGGCAATAAAAAAACGCGCGTCATAAACGCGCGTTTTTTGTTTATCGCAGTGTCGATCAATCTGCTACCTGCTCGACCTCCTCTTGCTTTTTTATATCCCTGTCTTCGTCTTCTTGCTTTTCTATATCGACCTCTTCCTGCTTCTCTTTGTTATCTTCCTGCTTTTCTATATCTACAGAATTGGGTGCTACAGTACAGGTCCCGCGCAATACAGCACCCTTTTCGACTATCAGTACCTGAGTTGTAATGTCGCCATCAACTTCAGCACTGGGGCCAAGCCTTACTGAGTGCGAGGCATCCAGAGGCCCTTTGACGCATCCGTCAACAACCGCATCTTTTACCCGGATCAAATCGGCATCTATCTCTCCCTGAGCACTGACGATCAGTGAACCAGAAGACGTAATTTTCCCGCGAAAAGTTCCATCTACGCGAATGCTATCGGCGATCTCAAAATACCCTTCCACAACCGATTTCTCGCCTACAATCGTATTGATGGCTTCTACGTGGTTCTGTTTGTTAAACTTCGCTATTTTCGAGGTAAGAAATCGCGCGGATTGCATGCCCGTCCCCCTTCGATAACTTCATAGTGTAAATGAGGCTCACGGCTTTGCGTTGAGGTACCCACCAGTGCAACGTATTGCCCTTGTCCAACATACTCTCCTTCTTTGACCAGCAGTGTGCGATTGTGACCATATCGCGTTGTATAAATGCCACCGTGATCAATAACCACCATATATCCGAACTCGGGATCGAAATCTGCAAATGTCACCTGTCCATCGGCTGTGGCCTGCACAGGCGTCCCTTCACTGGCTGCGATATCAATCCCCGAATGGCGATTTTTGAATATGCCCGTCGGAGATAGCACGCTGACGCAATTGTCACTCGCTTCAAACTCGCGTGCCACCCATCCAACAGAAGGGGATACAGGCCAGATTGCGGGAACCCAGTGCATATCCAGACCACCACGCGGCTTGTTTTGCACCAATAGCGTTGCAACTGCATAGTCACCTTCAAGGTACCGTGCTTCAACGGGTGTTGGCGACAAGCCGGTGTGACTGGCCAATATAGAACGCAGTGTTTGCTCTCCGACCTTCATGCGCGTTACCACTTGCGCCAATTCATCCACGCGAGTAACATCGGCGTACAGGCGCTCATTGTCCTGTTCAAGCATTTGTGCGGTGCGTTTCCAATATAGGGCTTCCCATAAAAAAAACAGACCGATAAATACCATACACAGCGCAAAGGCCGATCCCAGACCTATCCCCAATAGCATGTGATAACTGAGCTTAAACTTCAGGGTCCTTGAACCATCGTCTGGAATGACCAGCACTGAAAAATTTTTGCGTTGCCAGTTCAACCTGTCTCCCAATGCTTTGAGCACAGCGGATGTGCAATATAAGGGGCACTAAACCAGAAGTCAACGGGCGTTTTTAAGTGTGTGATCGGCCAAAATGTGAAAAAGATCGGGCAAACACAACCCCGCAAGTGCCCATATTACGATTTTGAAATTCATGTCCTTCAAGTCGTTAAACGACATTTTCCAACCCAGATCAAAGAATGCGTTGGCTATAGCTGCGAGTGCGTACACAACTATGAAAATATAAAGCACCCGGGTCAGGGTGCCCACAATCGGCGTATGAGAAAGTCCTCTGTGTTTAAAAATATGGGAATAAGGCCGCCACAGCAAACGCAAAATCCCCCAGTTCTTCAATGGATCACTGGCCTTTAAGTCCAGATCGGGCGATAATAAAAACGTGCCAAATAAATAGGCAATCACAAAAACAGTTCCGTATTCGACCATTTCATCGCGTCCGAAATATTCGACGAGGGATCCCCAAAAACAGGCCCCTATGCCGATGATGATTATCAGCAAAAAAAGATCAATCCGCGTATGTGTCTTACCCGACGGCATGTCAAACGCCCTCCACTAATACCATGCAAAAAAGGGTCAACACTCACGCGAGCATTGACCCTTTTTTTGTTTTGTTTCTTCAAAATCCTTTTTTTAACTGTACCTGCATCTTTCTCTGAAACACATCGCCTTTTATATCTAATGCTACGCCCTTGATGTTCACGATGCCTCGATCCATCTTCGGAGGCGGTAAACCACTCTCGTCTTCTTTTAGAAACAGATGCACGGAAAAAAGAATCGCTGCGCCACCGGCAACGCCCAATACCGCGGCGCGGGTGTCATGGCGCTTGGAATTATCGTAAAATTCTCGTGCTAATGCAGAGGTACCGGCTTGTTTGTAAAGATCATAAGCATCATTGGCCTCTTTTTTTGCATCGACTGCTTGCTTAACCAGAACGCCACCCAGGCCAAACATCAGCGCGCTGTGAAATTTTGATCGCATCAAAAAGTCTTTACCCACAGCCTGGGCAGGTACAGCCATGCTCAAGATCAGAGCAGCCGCAACCAATCCCACACCAGTTCGATAAAACATACCCATAAACTCGCCTCCGTATTATTCAGGATTTCCGACAACAGGTGTGCCGACTTCGTTTTCCAAATTCGCCATTTCAATCAGATAGTTGTATTTTGACTGCACGAGATTATTGCGCGCATCAAACAAATCGCGTTGAGCGGTCAATCGTTCCAGAAAAGTTCCCCCGCCAAAATTATATCGCTCTTCTTCCAGCTTAAAATTTTCTTCAGCCGCTTGTACTGCCACTTCATTTGCTTCGATCAATCTCCGAAAGCGCTCCAGGTTGAGATAGCGCAGTCGAAGGTCCAATGCTTTTTGTCGTTTGGCCTGGTCTAACTGTTCCTGGCTGCGCAAATACTGTAGCTTTTGACGTTTCAGGTTGATGCTCGTATTGAAGTTAAATAGGGGCATAGTCACGCCGATACTAAAACTATAGTTATAGTTCTTGAGGAATATGTCTTCTATACCGCCAAATTCCTCATCCTTACCAATGCTCCAGCTATAAGCACCCGTGCTCATCGTTATTCTGGGATGGTACAAACTCTTTCTCGTCGCATTATAAGTGTCTCGGGATGCCAGCATACTGTACTTGGTACCCAAAATGTCGGGGTGTTCTGCAAGTGCGATAGATAGTGCATCAGAAAAAGAATATTTCGGAGTCAGAAGTTCAAACTCTTCTTCTGATGGAATAATATCTACATCTGTGCCCAGGCCCATTGTAAATGCCAGGTTTGACTGAGCGATGCTCACGGCATTTTCTCGCTGAATCAGGGTTGCGCGCAAACCCGCCAGATTCGATCTTGCATTCGTCACCTGTAAAATTGCCGCGGACCCAATCTCATACAATGTCTCTGCCCTGCGCAGGCTTTCTTCAGATACTCGTACGCGCTCTTGCTGGACTTCCAATAATTTAATGGCTTGTAACAATAGAAAGTAGCGCTGTTTGGTTTGAAAAATGATCGTTTGACGAGTGCCAGCTTGTTGCATTTGCGTTTGCATCAGACTGTTTTTCGCGCTCGATAGCTGGGAGATAATCTGACCGTCATAAATGGGCATTGACAGTCCACCAATTCTGAAGTTCTGCCCACCACCAATTCGATCTTCCCCCAATAACTGCACCAGCGTACCGGTCGTCTGATCCAGAACTTGTCCTTCACGCGGTCCCTGAACACTTCGATTGAGCCCCCAGGTCATCGTAGAATTAGTCGGGAAAAAATTATTTCGCGCATTATCTACCTGGGTCTCAGCAATCGCAACCGTGTACTTAAATTGCTCAATTTGGGCACTGCTCGTCAGCGCGATCTCCACACACTCATTTAGCGTCAGGCGCATTTCCCGTCGCTCTTCCTGGGCACTTGTATTCACATGGGCAAAGACAATTGCCAATATTGCGATATATCTAAAACGCATCATTCAAATCTCCATATTGCTACAAATGAGGTGACTATCGTTGTTACAAGGGTTAGACGAAAAAACGCCCAAAAAGTTACCGAGTTTTTGCTTGCCTTACCACAAAAAAATTTCAAGTGTTTAAGAAAATGGAAAGTTGCCAAAAGTCAATTGGAAAAAAATCGGGGAGTACAGCAGGGATGGGGACTGATAACTGCGGGTGGGCACAGGCGTCTGTCCCTACTGGCTGCGATCCATTAGAGAATATACGGTTGGTATAATTACCAGTGTCAAAAGTGTGGAACTGATTAGTCCGGCCACGACGGTGATCGCCATTGGCGTGCGGATTTCTGCGCCATCGCCCAGGCCGAGTGCCATGGGCAATAATCCCAGCACAGTTGTCGATGTGGTCATCAAGATGGGGCGCAACCGCACTTCGCCAGCCTGGACAATTGCTTCCAATTTAGACATTCCACTGCGCCGCAGGTGGTTGATATAATCTACGAGTACGATGGCATTGTTTACGACAATGCCCGCCAGCATGATAACGCCCAAAAAGACCACTACGGAAAGGGATATACCGGTGAGGAACAAAATGACAATTACGCCAATCAGTGCCAGGGGAATGCTAAACATAATTACGAATGGATGGAGAAATGATTCAAATTGCGAGGCCATTACGATGTACACGAGAAAAATTGCGAGACCCAATGCAAAGGTCAAACTGTTCAAAGATGTCTCCATTTCCTTGTTTTGCCCGCCAATGACCATTGATACATCCTGGGGAACTTCCATTGTTTCCAATGCTTGCTGAATCATAGCGGTCATCGTTCCCAGGTCTATACCGCTCACATTGGCTGAAATCAGAACCGCGCGCTGTTGATCTATACGCCGAATTTCACTGGGCCCTTCGTGTACTTCGATGTCGGCCACCGCAGATAGGCGAATGGGCACTTGCTGTCGCCCCGGGTTCACCACCAGCCGACGCAACTCAGTTACTCCGGCGCGGTCGGCTTCATCTACGCGTACCAGCACATCAATACGCCGGTCGGCTTCCCGAAATCGCGTTACCACATTGCCCTGTACTTTTTCGCGCACCAGCGAGGCGACCTGACGCACATTTAAGTTGTATTTGGCCAATAAGTCGCGCTTATAGACGATTTGCACTTCAGGGTTACCGCGCTGAAGGCTCGATTTCACGTCGTAAAGTCCGGGAATTTCGCTCATCACCCGCTCGGCTTCACGCCCCAATTGGGTCAGTGTTGGCAAATCATAACCGCGGATTTCCACCTCTATAGGCGTCTTAAAACTAAATAGTGCGGGGCGTGAAAAATCGGCTTTTACCTGCGGCAAATCCGAGAGCCTGTTTCGCAAATCAGTCATCAATGCGTCTTCGCGCTGTGCCAAAACGCTTTCCCCTCTAATGCCGCCCCAAATACGTATGGGCAATGTCAGCAGGTCCTGTCCCCAACTCGCCAGTACATTTTCTCGTCCTTCTGTTTCGATATCCTCCAGTACTACAGAAACAACCCCGGTGTGCTCGCCTTGATCAGACGATGCGATGTCGGTTTTATCCACACCGATTGTCGAAGAAACCGCGCCCACATCATATGCATCCATCACCCGCGATTCGATGAGTTTCAGGGTTTCGTCGGTCATTTCAAGCGGCGTGCCCACGGGTAAACCAATATCCACATTAAATTCGCCCTGATGTACCTGCGGGATCAATTCATTGCCCAATCGGGGCAACAAGACCATCCAGCATATTGCAAAAGGTACCACAGCACCCGCTATAATGCTCAGTCTGTTGTGCAAAGCCCAGCGGATAAAAGGCGTGTAAGCGCGTCGAATGGCTGCAAAACCGCGCTCAAACAAAAATAGCACTGGCGCGAGGAGGGGCAACAAGACAAGAGCGACCACCAGCAATGCAACCAATCCGGTTAAAAACACAAACATGAGCGTTAAAATCAATATTTTGCCGACCAGGATGAGTGTGGTAAAGATCAGGAATCGAAGAAGAAAATAAACTGCGCCGAGAACAAATAGCAACAAAAGACCTATCGCGGCCAGGAGCACGGGCGCGATTGCCAGGACGCGCTTCCAGACCGCGCGTTTCCAAACCCAGCCGAACAGACGCTTCAATGTCCTGCCTGTCCATTTCGTTTGCACACTCAGGTCGCGTCCCAAATTTTGAGGTGTCACAAATGCCAGCAAATCGTCCCATATTATCCGCACCCATGCTTTGCCAAACAGGTCGCGCTCCTCAGTCCAGGCGCACAAAGATCTCCACAGGCGATTTATTTCCCGACGCCATAATGGTCCAGAACCGAGCCAACAATAAAATCCCCATCCGGGATAGATAATGGGGTATAGAAGAACCGCCAATACGGTAAATACGGCTTTGAGTGCTACGATAGCGATTACACTTGCAAGCCACAATGTGCGAATGACGTATTCGCCTAACAAGTAGGCAAAGCCGGTTGGTACGCGCATCAACAGCGTGCGAGAATTCATGGCGTGATATTTAAGTGCGTTTTCGCCTCTTTTTTTCAGGCCCATGCCCTCGAGGAACCACGTGACCGAACGCAACTGCAATACTTCAGACTGCATCAGACGCCCGCCCTGTTCTTCGCTATCACCGCGTGACAAATGCACTTGCCGAGAAGCCAGCATGGGAATGAAAAATAGTGCGACGCCCAGAGACGCCAGGAGTGAAAACACAACGGTTAGTGCCATATCGCCAAAAATCTGTCCGGCCACGCCTTCGACAAATACAATGGGAAAAAATACCGCCACAGTTGTCAGCGTGGATGCAAAAACCGCCCCGCCGACTTCTCCGGTCCCCCGGATGGTGGCTGAAATCATATCGTCGCCTTCTTCGCGACATCGAAAAATGCTTTCCAATACGACAATGGCATTGTCAACCAGCATTCCAATACCGAGTGCCAACCCGCCCAGAGACATGATATTCAGGGATACGCCAAAAATGTTCATAGGGGCAAATGTCGCCACAATTGAAATTGGGATGGCGAGTCCCACAATAGCCGTGTGAGATGGATTGCGAAGGAATATGTACAGGACCAGTATCGCCAATAACCCGCCTATCAGCGCGGTTTGCTTGACCTCATTGACCGATGATTCAATAAATGTGGATTGATCGGACAGCAGTTCCATAGCCACGCCTTCGGGCAATGTAAAGGCGATAAAACTCGTCATCTCTTTTAGCTGTACAAATTGTCGCACCTGTTCCCGCCGGTCATTGGCTTTGGCTTCTTCAATTTCACCCGCTTTGAGTTTTTCTATGTATTCCAATTGTTCGGGTGTACCAAACAGGCGGTCGCGCACGCGCTGTGCTGTCGCCACGATATTGGCGTCGGCTTCCTTAAAAATTTCGATTTCTACACTTTCTACACCATTGACCCGCGTGATGATCTCCCGCTCTTTGTGCGTGCGATAAACCCGCCCCACATCCTTTACCCGAATTTCAATATTGTTGCGGTCGCCTACTACCAGATTGGCAATTTCGTCAATGGTGCGAAATTCATTTAGCGTACGCACGAGGTACTGTGTCTGTCCATCCAACAAGCTGCCGCCAGCCAGGTTGACATTTTCCTCTTGTAACCGCCGGTTGATGGTGTTGATATTGAGGCCCATCAGCGCCAATTGCCGTTCGCTGATTTCAACCCGAATCTCTTCTTCGAGTCCGCCTTTCACACGCGCTGCGGCTACGCCTTTGAGTGCCTCCAGTTCTTGCTTGATTTCTTCTTCGGCAATATAGCGCAGCGCATACATATTCTCGTTGCCGTAAATCCCCACGCGCATTATCGGATCTTGCGTGGGGTCGTAGCGCAAGATCAACGGGCGATTGACACCGCGCGGCAAATTGAGACGGTCGAGGTTTTCGCGCACTGTTTGCACGGCGTCATTCATATCGGTATCCCAGCCAAATTCCAAAATCACATCGGACAGGCCAGGTCTGGAAATCGATGTAATGCTTACGAGGTTGCTCACGACCCCCAGGCGCTGTTCAATTGGCCTTGAGATCAAATTTTCAACTTCCTCGGGCGCGGTATCGGGATATTCGGTACGCACTGTTAGCGTTGGATATGAAATGTCGGGCATCATATTTAGCGGCAGTTGCTGATAAGACACATAGCCAAATACGGCAACGGCCAGGACCACCATAAAAATCGCTACGGGCCGCCGGGTCGTAATCTCAAATGTGTGAGAAAAGTTCCGTTTTACATTGTCCCGAGCTTCCGATTCCACATTGTTCTGCATGTATCGCTCCGCATAAAAAAAATCAGCGAACCGCCCACATATTAAGTCTGCGATTCGCTATTTTCACATCACGACGGGTAAACACAAGATACCTCATCACGTCTTCTCTGCTTGTTCCTCAGTTGAGTCGGGCTTCGCGGGAATGCGCAAACCTTCACCTTCGATGATTCGCACTTTGGCTTTATCCTTCAAACCGTTTTGTCCCACCACGACTATCTGATCGCCTTTTTTTACGCCCGCGAGCGCCTCGACAAATTCGGTGTCGTCAAAACCCATTTCAAAGCGCACTTTATTGACTGTGCTGTCCGATACGACAAATACATGCGGCATGCCGTCGTCGTACACCACAGCTCGCTTGGGTACGAGGACAGCATGGGGGTGGGTCGCTGTGACGATGTGTGCATTGACAAACATGCCTGGTCGCAGCAGCCGATTCTTTGATTTCAGTTCCAGAGTTACTTTAAATGTACCTGTATTGGGATCGACCACTGGACTGATACGCAATATTTTTCCTTCAAATTTTGTACCGGGTAAGAAATCTGTTGTTATGAGTGCAGGCTGTCCAACCGCCAAATTGTGCATGCCCTGTCCCGGCACGTGTACATACGCGATCAAGCGACTCAAGTTGACCATTTCGTAGAGCTTTGTGCTGGCACCAATGCGGTCGCCCAGCTTGACCGAGCGTCTTGATATGACTCCGCTTACCGGCGCACGCACGCGCGCGTAATCGAGGGATAATCGGGCGCGTTCCCACCGAATTTTGCTCTGTTCAACATTGATTTTGAGGTCTTCGTATTCTTCTTTTGCCAGGAGTTGTCGGTTAAATAACTCTTCTTTTCGTTTGAGCTGACTTTCCAGCTTCTGATACGCCAATTTTGCCTCGGCTTCGTTGAGCTTTAATTCGTCGTCAACCAGTTCGATCAGCACCTGGCCCTCGCGCACACGCTCTCCTTCTTCGACCAGTACGCGCCGCACCAATCCGGAGCCTCGCGCGTAAATATCGATGGTTTCTTCGGCTTCTACTGCGGAGCTATAGAGCACGTGCTGGGAGATTTTGCCCGTTCCCACGACAGATACTTTTACGGGTACCCCTTCGGCGACTCTCGGTTTTTGATTTTGGCGCCTGGGATTTGGTTGCTTTTTGGCCTTTGGATTCGGTTGTTTGGTGCGCTGCTTCCTTGCGGCAACTTTGGCAGAATCAGTTTTGGCAGAATCAGCTTTGGCAGAACTGGTCTTTGCCGTGCTATCAGAAGATGCCTTGTCAGCAGTGGCTTCTTCACTGCACCCCGAAAACGCCCAGAGAAGAATTAGAATTCCGAGTATAACCGATATACGCTGCAACATCATTTATCCTCACAGGTTGGAATATGCCTGAATTCTACAAGACCTTTGACGCACCAGTGGGAAGACTGGTTTCGGAAAACATTATTAAATATACTGAACGAATGTATAGTTTTCAAGAGAGAAATTAAAAAACACCCGCATAATGATCGCCTTTTTGCGATACGCGATTGTGGATGCAGTTTTCACATCTCCAGCGATTGCCAGATGCTATCGGCGATGCCGCGGTATATCTTTGCCAGAGGCGAGTCGGGATCAGAGGCTACAATCGGCTCTCCTGTGTCACTTCCCATTTGTACCTGCAGATGCAGGGGTATCGCGCCCAAAAACGGCACGCGATAGGCTTTTGCTGTGCGTTCGCCACCTCCCTGACCAAAGATCGGTGTTTCTGTGCCGCACTTGCTGCATATATAAGTGCTCATGTTTTCAATTACACCGAGTACGGGTACTTCAACGGTGTGAAACATTTCGACGCCGCGCCGCACATCTTCCAGGGCGACCAGAGGTGGTGTCGTTACGATGACAGCGCCATCCAAAGGGGTCGATTGGGTCAGGGTCAGTTGCACATCGCCGGTGCCCGGGGGCAAGTCGATGACCAGACAATCGAGCGGTGCCCAGGCCACGTCGCGCACGAATTGGGTCACCATTTTGGCCAGCATTGGTCCGCGCCAGATAATGGGCACACCATCGCCTGCGATTAATCCCAGAGATACCATTTTTACACCGTACAGCTCAAGGGGTTCAATTTTTTGTTCCGGTGTCATCTGGGGCTGCGCTTTGCTGCCCATCATGATCGGTACATTGGGTCCGTAAATATCCGCATCCATCAATCCCACCGCGTGTCCCGACTGTGCCATTGCCACAGCCAGATTTGACGCGGTTGTCGTTTTGCCCACACCGCCTTTGCCACTGGCAATTGCGACGATGTGTCTGACACCCGGGATGGGTGGACGCTCTGGGATTGGTGGTGCGCTCACATAGAACTCCTGTTTTTTACTTCTGCGTTGCCATGACGCATTCTGCCAGCTTGGGTATGCCTTCTCGGATTTGTGCGAGTGATGCGTAGCCAAATGCGAGGCGCAGGTAGGGGACGTCGTCGTGGTGTACGTGAAATGCCTTGCCGGTGGCGTAGTCGATTCCGCGGGATTCGGCGATTTGTTCGCATTCGATCACATCGGTGGCATCGGGCAATTTGACCCAGATAAATAATCCGCCTTTGGGACGGCTGAACCATTCAAAAGCGTCGGGAGATTGTCCCAGCATTTCAAACATCAAGTCGCGCTTTTCTTTTACGATTGCGTTGATGTTATTGACATGGGTCCACAGGTGCTCGCGGAAGTATTCGTACACAATGGCTGCGGCGAGCGAACTCGTGCCGCCATCTCGACGAATTTGTAAAATTTTGCCGAGGAGGGGTTGTTTGGTAAAAAAGCACCCCAGGCGCACACCTGGACCCAAAATTTTGGAGAGGGATTCAATATGTACTACGGGCACTTCTGCTGGGAGGGTATAGAGGGAAGGTACGTAATAATCGTCTTCGTACACCGTGTCTGCATAACAGTGGTCTTCGACGACGGGGATCTCGTACTGTGCGGCTATTTGCAACAGTTCTTTTCGCCGTTCGAGGGGCATAATCGCACCTGTGGGATTTTGAAATGTTGCGAGTACATAAATGAATTTGGGCAGTTTTCCATTGGCGCCCCGTTTTTTTAATTCGTCGGACAGCGCGTCCATGCGCATGCCGTGCTCATCTACGGGAATGCCCACCAATTCTGCGCCTTCTTTGTTATATGCGCCAATTGTGCCGGAATAGCAAAATTCCTCCATGATGACGCCGTCGCCGGGTTGATCGATAAACATCTGCGCCATTAAGGTCACGGGCTGCATTGAGCCATTGGTCAATGCGATTTCTTCTACGGGAGGGGCGATCCCTTCGCGTCGCAACAAGCGGTCAGCCAGGACCTGTCGCATCGGTTGATATCCCAATGTGCCGGGATAAAGTGCCAGTTCATTGCCCATCTCGGGCAAGATACGCATGGCGGCTTCGGCCAATTCCCGCTTGGGAAACGATGACGGATCGGGACGCCCGCTGCCAAAAGGATATCTTTCCATGTGATTTATCTCCAGCTAAAAAGGTGAGACGTAAGAAGTAAGACGTGAGGGTAGGTGGCGGTTTCAAACCGCCACCTACATTTAATACCCTTTTTCTCGCGCCTTCATGCGCGGATCGTACATGGCCAGCAATCCCTCTTCAACGATCTCAATCATTCGGACACTGGCGGCAGCCGCGCCCTTTTTGTTAATTTTATATCCGACTGAACTCAGATAATCTGGTGCGGCCTCGCCGAATTCTTCTTCTATGCTTACCCATTCATTGCCCTCTGAGTGCACCCGAGGGGCTGCGATTGACCATTCGGGATCTTCGTCGAGTACCAGCCTTCGCGCTAAAACCTGAAAGACAGACGAGGGGATACGCGTACCGCCGGACGCACCCACAGTCAGGACGGGTTCGCCATCTTGCAATACAATGGTTGGGGTCATGTTCATGATCGGTGATTTGCCGGGGGCAATTGAGTTTTTTAAGCCCGAACCGGGGTCAAACCGCGACATGCCCGCATTCATCAACAAGCCCATGCGGGGAATTGTTACAAGAGAGCCATAGCCCGGTCCGTGTGTGAGGGTCAGGGCGACCATATTGCTTTGCGCGTCTATTGTGCAAATATGCGTCGTACCACCCGTGTAAAACGGTCGTAGTAGCGATTGTCCGCGTTTTCCTTCGGCAATATAAGTGGCAATTTCTTTGGCATTTGCACCGATATTGATATCCGACATCAGCATGTCTGTATCTACCGGCATTTGCTTTGGATCGCCAAAATGCCGGTATCGGTCCATCCAGGCTGCGCGAATAATTTCGACCATGCCATGGGCCAACCGGGCGGAGTCCCGCTCGTAGAGATCTAATTCGGCTTCGTCGGCAATGGCACACATTTGCGCCAGGCTCAATCCGGCACTACAAAGGGGCGAGCTGTACACATCGTATTCCATACAAGCCGTTTGTACAGGGTTAACGACCTGGGCTTCGTAATTTGCCAGATCATCTCGGGTTAAAATGCCACCGTTATCCTGAATATGTTTGACAATGCGCTCTGCGATGCGTCCCTCATAAAATTCACGCACGCCTTTTTCTGCAACCTGACTGAGCATTCTGCCCAAATAGGGGTTTTGTGCACGGTCTCCGCCTTTGGGCACTTCGCCACTGATCATCAATAAGCGGGTTGTTTCTGGAAACTCGCGAATGCGCGCTTCGCTTCGAGCAACGCCCGTAGCGTAATTTGCAGATACCCGAAACCCGCGTTCACAGGCGCGAATAGCAGGTGCGAGTACTTCGGATAGTGGCATTTTGCCGAATTTTTCCAGGGCCAGTCCAAGACCTGCCAGTACACCGGGAACTGAGATGGCCTTATAACCGATTGAATTCGCATAACCGCTGACAGCAGAACCAAATCGCCCATCGGAACGCGTTACGCGAAACATCCTGTCATGGGCCTCTTTGGGTGCGACTGTATTAAAGTCAACACAGACGACTTCGTCGCCAATATAGGCGGTCATCGCGCCGCCATAACCTCCAATTCCGCACGATTTAGGTGATAGAACACAGGCGAGAAATGCTGCTGTAACAGCGGCATCGACGGCATTACCACCCTTTCTCAATATGCTTACAGCGGCAGAATCGGATTCGGGTTGTCCAACTACTGCGCCGTATTCAAACATTGCTGCCACAAGTAAAAACCCCCTTTTGTGTTTGTCAAAGTTGTTCCGCTGGTCAGGTTCACAGCGAATTGTAATCGATAACCACTTTAATGGCCCCATCGCGGCGATCGGTAAATAACTCATACCCGTACTGAATATCTTCAAAGGGCAACACATGCGTTACCAGAGGTGCCATGTCAACACGTCCTTGTGCGATCAGATCTCGGGCAAGAGAAAAGTTGGGCACCACATTGGGACCGACTGTGGAGATCAGGTTGAGATTTAATCTGAAAAATTCGGGATATGCAAATGGGTAATACGCATCGTCGGGTACGCCAAAGCACAGCAGTGTGCCCATATGGCGCACGAGTTTCATGCACGAATTGAGCGTTTTTGTCTGATGACCGACTGCTTCGACTACCAGGTCCGCCATTTTGCCGTTTGTGATCTCGCGGATGGCTTCCACGGGATCGTCTTGATCGACGTTGACGGTATGGGTTGCGTGCATTTTTTTTGCGGTGTGTAAGCGGTAGTCCAATTTGTCGAGTCCAATTACTCTTCGCGCACCCAGATTGGCCAGCATGCGCGTGAACATCAATCCCATAGGGCCTTGTCCGACAATTACCACATCGCTATTGACGATGTTGCCGAGTTTTTGACACGCCCATACGACTGTGCCCAGGGGTTGGGTCATCAGAATTTGCTCGTCGGGTACTGCGCCTTTTGGCAGGGGAATGGTTCGGCTATCGGGGGCGCAGATATATTCGCATAGTCCTCTTTGTGCGTCGGGTAATGCAAGGACAAAATCGCCGGTTTGAAATTGGTCAGATGTCGATTCAACGACTGTGCCCAGGCATTCGTGAATTGAGAGGCCGACGCGCAGGGGATACGGGTCTCCGTTGACGTAATCGACAAATGGTGCGCGTTTTGCTTTGCGCGGATTGAGCCGCGCCCTTTCTGCCAGTTCGTTGTGATCGTAATCCCATAATGGCACGTCTGAACCGCAAAGACACGCCCTTTCGAGTTGAATTTTTACTTGCCCGGCGCCCAGGAGTTGTGGTTCGTCTGTTTCGACGACCACAATGCGTCTGGGTGCGACGATTTGTGCTGCTTTCACTTACATCTCCCGGTTTAAATTTACCCACTATTTTTTAAAACGCGTAATATAGCTTGTCACAATCGAAAAGTCAATTTACCATTGGGCATATGTTTATAAAAAATAAATAAAAAATAAAATCCCCTTCTACATTTGATAGAAGACGGGATATTCCTTGCTATCACTTCACAAATCGCGTAAACTTACCAAACACTTCAAAGGAGATGAGGATGGTTCAGGATTACATCAATGCGGCATTAACATACGCCATCTATGAAGAGTTGGATGATAACTCATTCTTTGGAGAGATTCCCAAATGTCCAGGGACGATTGCTTTTGGACAGACACTTGAAGAATGCCGTCAGGAACTCAAGGCAGCACTTCATGATTGGATTCTTTCTGCGTTGCGTCATGGTGATGAACTGCCTGTTATTAATGGTGTTGACCTTAATGCGCAGGCAGTAGTAATCCAATGAATAGGTGGTTTCCGTGTAAACGCAGAGAGTTTGTCCGAAAACTTCGAGTGCTCGGTTTCGATCCTCCCGAACCGGGTACGCGTCATTTTGTGATGCGTCTCGGATCTCACAAGCAGGTCATTCCCCGCAACGACGATTATTCTGTTCCTCAATTGCGAAAATTGCTCGCTCAGGTCGAAGACAAGCTCGAACGCGGTATTTCTGCTCAAGAGTGGAATAGTCTTTAGATCTATTTACTTTTTTATTCCTCAGACAAAATATCGATGACCTGCGCGAGTGTTCGGCTCCTGTCTCGCGTTTCAGGTGCTTCGTCTGCCAGTGGTGTTTCGCTGACGAGTCGGTACATGTCTGCAGCGCCTTCGTATATTTTGGGCGTGAGTCCCAAATCGCCGAAGGTTTTGGCGATTTCTTCCATTTCGCCTATCCACCGCTTTGCTTTGGTCGGCATTCCCGGCAAGCCCCGCTCCATGCCCGCCAACCGGTCTTGCTGACTCATTTCCCACTCTGCGATCAATCCTTCGTACAGGCCCATGCGCCGCGCGGCGATGAGCAATTCTGTTTGCAGCGCGGTCGTTCCTTTGGTCTGCGCGGCATAGCACATTTTCAATCCCGACGCCTGTCCGATTTCATCGCCTACTTTTCGCACGTCCAGCCCGTAATCGTTCAGTTTTTCAAAGACCGATGTGTCTGGGCCAGAACAGTAAAACCGCGTACCCCCAGGCTGGCGCGGCGGTCCGCCGATAATACCCGCATCGACAAATACACTGTCCGCGTTTTCAATTGTTTTGCCAATGCGCACAGTGGTTGCCGGGGCTATTGCATTGCAATCGGTATATACAATCTGTTCATTCGTTTCTTTCAGGGCGTCAGCCACGCGAGCGGCTACCGATTCTGATGCTGCGGGGACGAGAATGCATATTACGAGTGAAGCTTCGCGCACGAGGTCGGAATATGTGGGCACGTCTTCGATTCCCGCTATTTCTGCGAGTTTGCGCGTGCGCTCGCTGCGGCCATTCAGGCAGGTTATTACCCGGGCGCCATTGGCAATCGCCACCTGTCCAACGACATGGCCCATATCGCCGGGACTCAGTAAGCCGACTGTGAAGGTTGACATTGCTCTCTCCTTTCTTATCTAAAATCGATCTGTCCACCACATATACGGATTGCCTTTGGGAAATAGGATATCCAGCACGGGTAGCAGTTGTCTGGATATTTTTATTTTCTCATTATAAGCAATATCTACTACCTGTCGATACCCCATTACCAGTTGTGTCAACGTCATTTGAGACATTGACACCTGGGCGCGGCCACCAACATCGGCCATGACAATATCCGACCCGGAAATCTCGAAGCCCACGCGCCCAACGTCCGTATCAATGGCAAATTCACCTGTCCAATTCAATTCCGAGTGCGCCCATCGTTTTTGGAATACGGGCAGCAATTTTTTCATCAGACGATTCAGATGGATAATGCGTCCCATTGCGCTTTGATTAAACGGATACGCGATCAAACACGCACATCCCAGGGGTATGCATAGCGAGATAAATGGATCATCGCAAGGCAGATGAAAGAGTACTTCTTCAGCGCCTGCACGTTTTGCTCGTCTTGCGATGGTTTTCCCAACAGAGGCAAGTGCTTCGCGGTCCTTGCCGCACACTTCTGCTACCACAGTGCGCCCCGCTTGTATGTCGTAAACTGCATATCCACGCACCCGGTCCCGAGCGTCATACACCACCAGAAATTTTCCCGCACGGCGAACCGTATCTTTGCCCAGGCCTGGCATATACCATCTCGGCTTCCAGTTCTTTTGACGTGCGTCCATGCCTGAGCGCGCGGCATTGTAATTTCTGTACAATCGGCGCATTGCCTCGTGATCAGCCCTGCGCCCTCTCCGCGCTTTCAAAGGGCCGTTCAGCGACAATAATTGCGATGTTTTCAACCACATAGACTGATTGGCAAATACCACGGCATACCCATATCGATGGTAAAAATCGTCAATACCAAACAAAATGCTCATGTCGCAGCCCTGGTGCTCCATCAATGCAATTGATTCCCACATGGCCTGACTGGCATATCCTTTCCGGCGATGATTGATATCCGTCCATACACCAGCAATGCCACCCATTTTCACAACAGCAGAATCGATCTGCATGTGTTTTTTTACCACACCGAGACCACTGACAGCCTGCTCGCCCAACAACAGGCTGAGCTGCCACCGGCTTTTGCGGTCTTCAATCGCGGTTCTCAATGCAGCCATCTACATTGTCCTTTTGCATCAACCAAAGGCGCACGTAATGCCGTCTTTGGTCCGGGTCTGAATGGTCTTCAAATGCCGTTCGATTGTGCAGGATCCAGTTGTTGTTGGTAAATAGCATTTGTCCGGGTGCGAGATCAAATTCCACGCACATTTCGGGACGCTTTAATATGTCTTCAATGGCTTGTAGTGCGCGCTTTTGTTCCGATGTGAGTGGCACTCCTGCTTCTCGATGTCCCTCCTGGATATAATAATGCAGGTAGCGCATCATTAGTGTTTGTTTATCCCAGGAAAACACAGGGGTTTTTTTTACAGGTGCTTCGCTCTGGAGAAATTGCCCCCGTCGATCAAAATAGAAAGATGAGTAAAGTGTGTTTAGAACATCGGGCGCTTGTCGGTGTAATATATTGTGTACTGCACAGGCACTGATCAGTTGACTGCGCCCACCCGACCGCGCGGTTTTGATACATAACAGGCCGACTATTTCGGGTACTTGTGTTCCGAATGCGCCATCTGTGTGAAAAGAACTTTCTGCATTGGTTACAGAAAAACGCGCGCCCGTTTTTACATCTCGCCCGGTGTCCCGCACATCGTAGAGTAGTGTGCCTTCAATATTTTGTTCAAAGGGTACGCCCAAACATTGCCCGATCATCCAATATGCGGCTCGCGCTTCGTCCAGCGTGTAATGTTCGACAGGCAAGTGCTCGATGATGGCAAATCCGCGTCCGGTGTGCAATGCGTCCAGAACGGGCTGGAGACACGATGCACAGGCGATGGTGTCGGGAACGCGTAGATCAGAGATTGCGCCCGCATGTTTTTGCACTCCGCTATCGAGAGCAGATAAATAGCGTTCGGATAAGGTGTAATACCAGTCAGAAGGCGCATCAATTGTCTCAGAAGTCCACGCGCGAGAGTCTGTTATTTGTTTGTTTAACATGATGAAGTTCTTTTACCTTGCGTTCTACAAGTTTCTCCTGTTATTTTTTACTGATATTCTAAAGGACAAATTGCACTCTGTCAAGCGTTTGGCATTTGGAGGAACATCGCGCTATGGAGATTGAAAAAGTCGTTATTCCGGTTGCTGGATTGGGCACGAGTCTGTTGCCCGCCACCAAGTCTCAGCCCAAGGAGATGTTGCCCGTGGGGCGAAAACCCGTGGTTCAGTATGTGGTTGAAGAGGTGGTTGAGCAAGGGTTAAAGAAGATACTTTTTGTGACGGGAAAGGACAAGCGCACGATAGAAGATCACTTTGACCGAGATCCGGAATTGCAGAATTATCTCTCGGAGAGCGATCACACACTTGATGAGCTTGATTACGAAAGAGAAGGGGTTAAATTTTTTTATACGCGACAAATTATTCCCACCGGGCATATTACGCCCGGGGGTATAGGGGATGCCATTAGCAGGGCTGAAGATTTTGTTGCAGGTGAGCCTTTTGTGGTTGCGTTTGGCGATACGATTATCAAGTCGGGCAATCATGCGGGTCTCGTGCGGCGGATGATCAAATCGCACCGAGAAAATGGGTCCAGTTGTACTATTGCGGTTGTCGAAGTGCCTCAGGGCGAAGAAAACCATTATGGTATTGTCGAGCCTGTGAACGGTGAGTCTGAAGACGATTTTGAAATCGCACATATTGTGGAGAAGCCCGCCCCGGAAAATGCACCGAGCAATCTCGGCGTGGCCGCGCGTTATATTTTTAATCCCGAAATTTTTACCGCTCTCAAACGCACATCTCCCAGTTACAGGGGCAAGCTCGAGCTGACAGATGCGATTTCGACGCTTATCAAAATGGGACATACTGTTCGCTGTATCAAGTTGTATCCCGAAGAATTGCGCTATGATATCGGCGATTTTGAATCGTATTTTAAATCTTTCATCGATTTTACTCTCTTTGATCAGCGCTATGGGTACCTTATCCGCCAGTACCTGCAAAAGCGCCTGAGACAATTCTAATGACCTCTGCGTTTCTTTCCACTGCCCCGGGGCGCTGTGGCATTATTGGAAATCCCACCGATATGTACGGCGGCAGTGTTATTTCGTGTTCGACGCGAGAACGCGCCGCGGTTCTGATTGAGCCTGCCGATGTGCTCAGTTTTGAGGTTGCCGGGCAGCGCTTTGAAGTGCATCGCCCCGAAGATCTGTATCCGGATGGCGGCTATTTTGATGTGGCCAGGGCTATTGTCCATTTTTTGGATCTCGGCAGTGCGAAATTTTCTCTGCGCTGGGCGTGCAATGTGCCCTTTGCCGCCGGGCTTTCCAGTTCGTCGGCTATGAGTGTGTCTATTCTCAATGCGATTTTTGCATTTATAGGACGCGACGAGCATCCTTTTTTTTGCGCTGAGATGGCGCGACATATTGAATTGAACTATATGGCTTTATGCGGGTATCAAGATGCGTATATGTGCATGTTTGGCGGTTTGAATTATATGGATTTTAATGGCAAGCAGTTTTACCGCGCATTTGGCGATGAACCTTATGCGACTGTTGAACCGCTCCACGAATATGTCGAGGATTATCCTTTTGTGTTGGGGCATACGGGTGTCCAGCGTTCGTCGGGTACTGTTCATCTGCCGATTCGAGAGCGCTGGTTGGAGGGCGATAGAGAGGTCAGGCGTTGTTATTTGCGGATTGCCCATCTGGCGCGTATGGGCAAACGCGCGATTCTCGCCAAAGATTGGGCGCATCTGGGCGCGCTTATGATTGAGAACCACGAGATTCAGCGCGATCTGGGGGGATCGGGTCCGGAAAATGAGCGGCTGATTCAGGCTGCATTGGATGGTGGCGCACTGGGCGCGAAGCTCGCTGGCGCAGGGGGTGGCGGCACGATTATCGCGCTTGCGTGTGACACAAAACCCGTTGTCGAGGCGATGAAGCAGGCCGGTGCCAGTCGCTTTTTGTATCCCAAACCCTGTCCCGGCGCGACTGTTTTTCCGCTTGAAAACACTGCGGACCGCGAGCGGGCAGAACGAGAACTCGTCCAGCGCAACGAGCAGGGGGATCTTGCATAGTTATGTCTTCTTCAAATAATTTCCGCATCCTTTTTCTCGCGCGCCGCTATCCGCCCAGTGTGGGTGGTGTGGAGACGTTTTGTTATAATCTCTATTACCGCTTGGTTGAGATGTGTTCGGTAAGACTGGTCGCATTGGGTAGAGACTCGCTTTTGCATCTTATCTGGTTTGTGCCTTATGCGTTTTTTATTTCTTTTTTTTCTATTATTTTCAGGCGGGTGGATGCAATTTATTTTAGCGATGGTGTGATTTGTTCTATTGCGCCATTTCTAAGGCTGTTTACGCGCATGCGTTTTGTGGTGACGATTCACGGATTGGAAATGACGTATTCCAATCCGATATTTAGCCGCATGATGCGTTGTGGTGTTTCGTTTTGCGACAGGGTGGCTGTCGTTAGTCAAATTACCAGGGCGATTACTATTCAGGGGGGCGTGTCTGCTGAAAAGATTGATATTGTCTATAACGGGATCGATCCGCCGAATATTCCCGAAGTACGGCGCGAGACACTCAAGGCGCGATTTGAGGACAAACACGGTATTCAATTTGGACGGGACAAAATTCTTCTAAATTTCGGCAGGCAAGTGCCCCGAAAAGGCGTGGCCAAATTTTTGGAATGCGGCGTGCCTTTGCTCGATCGAGATATCAAATTGATCGTTAGCGGTTCTGGCCCAGATGCCGAGCGCATTCGCGAGATTTGGGAAGAAAATGGTCTTCAAGATCGGGTGTTGCTGCTTTATCTTAGCGATGAAGAATTGGGTTTTGTCAGGCGCGAAGCCGATTTGTTTATTATGCCCAATGTGCCCTATCCCAACGATGTGGAGGGATTTGGTATCGCTCCTCTCGAATGTATGTACGATGCTACGCCCGTTGTCGCTTTTGCTGTGGATGCTCTTACGGAGAGTGTTAGCAAGGGGGGGTATCTGATTCCGCCAAATGATTACCAGGCGTTTGTCGATCAGATTCACGCATTTTTCCAGTTGTCTGCATCAGAGCGCGAGGAAATAGAACGCGAAGCCCGCAATTATGTGCGTTCTGAGTTTACCTGGGGTAAGACTGCTGCAGAATATTTCGATCTTTTTGTGCGTTGAAAGGAATTTTTTATGACCGGTGCTGATGTACTTATCCAGAGTCTGAAAGCGCAGGGCGTTGATACGCTTACGGGTATGCCCGGCAATCAGAATATTCATCTTTACGACGCGGTGCTGCGCGCTGGTGGTATTCGCCATCTGCTCATCCGCCACGAACAGGGCGCGACGCTGATTGCGAATGGGTATGCGCGCGCGTCTGGGCGCGTTGGTGTCGCGCTTACTGTTCCGGGTCCCGGTTCGACAAATGCCTCTACGGGTCTGGTAGATGCCCATACGGATTGCGTTCCCGTGCTGTTGATTACCGGGGGGACAGAGGTTGCTTTTGACGGGCGGGATCGCGCCAAGTGTTTTCACGGTCTGGATCAGGAGACTTTTTTTAAGTCGATTACGCACTTTTTTGCGCGTCCCAGGTCTGTTGCTGAAATTCCCGATGCTGTTGTGGGTGCGTTCAAGGCACTGCGTGCCCCGCGTCCCGGTCCTGCAGTTATTGAAATACCGACCGATGTGGCCGCAGAGGAGGGTATGGCGGATATTCCACCTGTGGTTGAGGGGGATTGCCTTTGTCCCGATAGTGTGGATATTGATCGCGTGGCTGCGGTGCTGCGCACGGCGAAGCGTCCAGTTATTCTGGCGGGTAGTGCGGTTATTCACGCCAATGCTACCGATGCGCTCCGTTCTCTCGCAGAGGGGCTCAATATTCCAGTTGTTTATTCCCGTTTGGGGAAGGGGGTTATGCCAGATGGTCATCCCCTGACTGTGGGGCATTGTTCGGCGCAGGCGGGTAAGGCCATTCTCGGTAGGGCGGATTTGCTGCTGGCGATTGGCTGTCGCTTTACGCAGATCGATACGCGGAGCTGGTCGCTTCCGCTGCCGGATCGCAAGGTTCAACTCGATCCCGATCCGCGAGAGCTTGGGCGCGAGTATCCGATTGAGGTGGGTGCTTCGGGTGATCTGGCGCAATCGATTCCCCAACTCGCCGATGTGGCGGCTGGTTATGCGGCTGACTGGGACGATTTTATTGATCGCACGCGGGCCGAGGCCGCGTCCAATCGCGCGCCGGTGCCGATTATGGGCGTTACGCGCAGTTCGCTTCCAGAGGATACGATTATTGTGGTGGATGTTACGTCTATTGGGTATCGCGCGTTTGACGAGTATCCGATTACTATTCCGCGTACGTTTCTCTATCCCAGTCATTCGGTTACGCTGGGGTTTGCTGTTCCCGCTGCTATTGGCGCGAAGCTCGCGTGTCCAGATCAGGAGGTTGTCGCGTTTTGTGGCGATGGCGGGTTTCAGATGACGGCGAGTGAACTCGCTACTGCGGCCGAACACGGTATTGGGACGATTTCGGTTGTTTCCAATGATGGCAGTCTTTCGGCGATTCGCGGCGCGCAGGCAAAGGCTTTTGATGGTCGGGTGATCGATACGGATATGAAGACGCCTCGTCTTGCAGATCTGGCGCGATCACTGGGTGCAAGGGGTATCCGCGTGGATGATCCCGATCGTTTTGAAGCGGTTTTTGCGGATACGCTGGGTTTGGAAGGTCCTGCTGTGATTGAGGTGATGATGGAGGAACAGCGCGATTATCTCATCAGCCGCGTACCGTGGCTTTATCCGGAATAGATCAGGATGATCAAGATAGATAAGATAAGACCCTATATCGATCAGATAATCTACGGGATAAGGCCCCATCTTTCCCGTATGGCGATCTATTGTGCGATTTGTGTGGTGGGGTATTTGGGCATTGCTGTTGCGGTGATTTATGGGTACAAAGATGGCTTGCCGTCTTTTGATAAGTTAGAGGATGTGGATCCCGCGCAGACGACTAATATTTTTTCTCGAGATGGGGTGGAGTTGAAGAAGTTCTGGGTGCAGAGGCGCGATCCCATTGCGTTTGAGCAATTGCCGAGCGCTGTGATTGACGCTCTGATTGTCACGGAAGATCAGCGTTTTTGGGGGCATTGGGGTGTGAGTGTTCCCGATATTATCCGCGTGGTGTTCCGCAATGTTTATACGTCGGGTACCTTAAAGGGACACGGTGCGAGTACGCTGACACAACAACTGGCGCGCAATATTTTTTTGACGCTGGATCCAACGTGGAAGCGCAAAATTCAGGAGCAGATGACTGCCGTGCTTTTGGAGCGCACCTATACCAAGCGCGAAATTATTACGATGTATTTTAATCAGATGTATTTTGGCAATAGTGCTTATGGTATTCAGACTGCTACGCGTCGTTTTTTTGGGAAGGATGTGGAGCGTTTGACGCTGGAGGAGGGTGCGTTGTTGGTCGGGCTTTTGAAGGGGCCGACGCCCTATTCGCCGATTTATCATCCCGAGCGCTCGCTGGATAGGCGCAATAATGTGGTGTTGTACAATTTGCGGGCGTCGGGTAGGATTACGGCGGCGGAATACGATTCGATTGCTCAGCGTCCGATTGTTTTGAAGGAGAATCGCGAGGAGACGGGAGAAGCGCCTTATTTTACAGAGGATATCCGCAAGTATTTGGAGCATACCTATGGGCTGAGTGTGCTTTACGATGGCGCGACTGTTACTACGACGCTGGATAGTCGGTTGCAAGAGGTCGCGGAAGATGTGGTGTCGAGCAATTTGATGGGGCGGCTGAAAGATCGCGTGGCTGACAATTGGAAGCGCGATCCCCCGGGGGCGGCATTTTTTGCGAAGATTAAGACGCATGAGGATACGCTGGCCAATCTGGTGTTGCAGGGGGCGCTGGTGGCGCTGGATCCGCATACGGGACATATTCTGGCGATGGTGGGCGGGCGCAATTTTGAAGAGAGTAAGTTCAATCGCGCAACGCAGGCTATGCGTCAGCCGGGGTCTTCTTTTAAGCCTTTTATTTATACGGCTGCGGTTGATGAGGGCCATACGCCGACGTGGCGGTTACCCGATACAGCTGTGTCGATTAAGATGTATGACGGGACGTATTGGCAGCCGGAGAATTACGACCGAAAATTTTTGGGGTGGATGACGATGCGCGAGGGGCTTGCCGGTTCTCGCAATGTGGTGACGACTCAGGTGTTGCAAGCAGTGGGACCGAAGACGGCGGTGGATTACGCGATGAAGATGGGGATTGATTCGCAGATTCAACCGGTTTTATCTTTGGGGATGGGGACGAGTGAGGTCGAGTTGTTGGAATTGGCGTCGGCTTATGGGACGCTGGCGAATAAGGGTATTCGCGTGACGCCGATGTCGATTTTGAAGATTGAGGATAAGAATGGCAATGTGCTCGAGGAGAATATACAGGGACGCGAACAGGTTGTGTTGAGCGAGGAGACTGCGGCTGTGACTGTGAATCTGATGCAGTCGATTCTGGATATGCGGGCGGGTGAAAATTACGCGGTTTTGACGGGTACGGGGCGGAGTGCGCGCACGGCTTATGGATTTCGTCGTCCCGCCGCGGGAAAGACGGGGACAACGCAGGAGTATGCCGATGCGTGGTTTATCGGGTTTACGCCGCAGATTGTGTGTGGGGTGTGGGTGGGGTTTGATTCCAAGGTGTCGATGGGCAGACGAATGACGGGCGCGGCTGTGGCGTTGCCGATTTGGGCGGAGTTTATGTGGCGCGCGCACACGGTACTTCAGTTGCCGGTTGAAGATTTTGTGTTGCCGGAGGATATTCCAGAGGTGGAGGTTTGTGGCGATACTTATGAAGTGGCGTCTATTTATTGTTCTAAGCGCTATACGGAGGTGTTTAAGCCGGGTACTGAACCCAAACGCCCGTGTCACATACATACTTCGAATCCGCAGTCTTTGCCGACTCCCAGTCAACCTAAAAAGACTAAGCGGGAATATCAGTTTTGATTTCTTTGGGATGATCCAATAACGGGTCATCCCATATTTTTTGGGGGTGTGTCGTGTCTTCTGTCCATACTCTTGGCGTGCCGATTCGCAGTGTGAATTGGGTGCGTATTTTCCCGACGCTGGATGCAGAGGGTCGCGATTGTCTGGTGGCTGTGATGGGCCAGCAGGCAGATGGTTTTATGGTGGTGAAGATAGATCCGGTTATGGGTGATACGGATCAGGTGACGGCGACGCTGCCTTCGGCGCATTATCCGACGGCGACGCTGCTGAGTCGAAGTGGTGTGATTTATATTGGGGCGGCGTACGCAGGGTATTTGTTTTGTTATGATGCAAAGACGGGGCGGTTGGATAATTTGGGGGCGATTAATTTGCCGGATGATACGTTTCCATGTCGTATTGATGAGGATGCCCAGGGGGTGCTGTGGATCGGGTGTTACGGTTCGGCGGGGTTGACGAGTTACGATCCGAGGACGGGTGTGTTTGTGCGGTATGGACGGATGGATGAGACGGATATGTATTGTTATCCGATGTGTGCGCCCGATGGGACGATTGCATGCGAGATTAAGATGACGCGGCCCCATGTGGTGGTGCTGGACCCGAGGACGGGTGTTCGGAAGGCGGTAGGATCGGTTGTGACAAAGGAGGATGGTGGGGCGTCGGTGTTGATGCGGGCGTCCGATGGGGTGCTTTATATCGCGTCGTCCGAGGGCAATTTTCGTCTGGAAGGGTTTGAGGCGGTTCGGGTGGCGTCGCTTCCCGAGCCTGCGCCGTTGCCGACGATGTCCGATGGCGCGGTTGTTGATTTTGCTGATCGGGATACGCAGATGTACCGCGTGGTTGGGATTACGCATCCCAGGACGGGCGCGACGAGGCGATTGCCTATTTCATACAAATCGGCGGGGAGCGAGTTGTTTTTGATGCACCGCGGTCCGGATGACAATATATACGGGTCGAGTATTTTGCCATTGCATTTGTTCCGCTTTGTGCCTTCTTCGGGCGAGATGATGGATCTGGGGGTTTGTTCAACGGCGACTGGTGAGGCGTATTCGATGGGGAATTTGGACGGGAAGCTCTATATTTGTTCTTATCCCGGTGCGAGGCTGTCGGTGTATGATCCTTCGCGTGCGTATCGTTTTGGGGTGGCGGCTGATAGCAATCCGCGCGATTTGGGGCGTGTAGATGAGGTGTCCTATCGTCCCCGTGCGCTGGTGACGGGTCCGATGGGGCGGGTGTGGATCGCGTCTGTTCCGGATTACGGTTTGTGGGGTGGTCCGCTGTCGTGGTTCGATCCGGGTACGGAGCAGTTTGGGTCTTACCGCGATATCGCCGGGGAGGCGAGTTGCTGGTCGCTGGCATGGCTGTCTCGCCAGGATTTGCTCGCGGTGGGGACGACGATTAACGGCGGATCCGGTACCCGTCCGCGGGTTTCACAGGCGGTGTTGTTTTTGTGGGATTATGAACGGGAGGAGAAGGCGTGGGAGGGTACGCTCGATAGGCACATTTCAGCGATTAATGCGCTTGTTGTCGGTGAGAATGGTTTACTGTACGGGACTGCTCTGGGCGATGAAGGTCCTGTTCTGTTTGCGTTTGATCCTGTTTCGCGGGCGTTTCTCTATGCGATTCCCTTAGATGATCGTCCGCTGGATCTGGGGCTTCAGAATGGACCAGATGGGAAGATATACGGTTTTACGACGGGGTCTTTTTATGCGTTCGATCCAGCCCACCGCGCTATTACGCTTCTGTACGAGGAAGAAGACGCTTTCCAAATCCCCGGTCCTGTGATGGGAAATGACGTATATTTCGCTAAGAAACACGAGGTGAAGATGTTGGTGATTTGAATGTTGTGTGGTTTAAAACGGATAATACAGCAGGCACATTGCAATCAAAACAATGTGCCTGTTTTTATTTCAGGTGTTCATTTTCGGACACTACTGTATCAAAATCGGACACTTATTGAACTGTGCCCATGGCACTAATTTTTATAACTCCTTGTAAAACATAGAGAAGAGGATTTTGGCACAGAAATTGCTTCATTTTGGGTGAAAAACTTTCCACCCCATTATTTACCAGGTGTGTCTAATGGGTTAATAGTTTTTAATTCGTTCTACTTGTAACGGGGAGGATTATCGTGTTTAGAAATTACCTGATTATCGCACTGAGAAATCTCAAGCGGCAAAAGACCTTTAGCGCTATCAATATTCTGGGGCTTGCCATTGGTCTGGGGACGTGCATTTTGATCGTGCTCTATATTCAGGACGAGTTGAGTTTTGACAGTTGGCATGCAAAAGGAGATCGGATTTATCGCGTGATGCGGGAGACTAAGGCTGGGGGACAATCGAATTATTTGCCCGATACGTCGGGCGCGCTGGCAGGGGCACTTGAGCGAGATTTTCCCGAGGTGGAAAAAGCCGTGCGCGTATGGATTGATTTCATAGACGTAAGCCTGAGAGAAAAAGAATTTCCACTGAGTATCTGTATTGCCGATCCCGAGATGTTTGAAATTTTCGATTTTCCATTTGTGCGCGGCAGTCTCGAGACCGCTTTTCCCAATCCCAATGCGATTGCCATAACGGAATCGGCGGCAAAGCGGTTATTTGGAGACGAAGACCCGATTGGCAAGACCATCACCTCTGAAAGCAAGCATCACGGAGGCGAGCGCACCATCACTGCTATAATAAAAGATGTGCCCCGCAACTCTACACTCAGCCGCTACGGAGAAACCGATTATATCGATTATATCGGAATAGGCAGTTTTTCGTCCGAAGGCGCGAAATATCTCTGGGAAGATTGGATACCTACCGATGGCTGGCGTCCGGTCAATACGTATGTTTTGCTGCGAGAAGGAGCTGACCCAAAGGCGCTGTCCGCGAAGCTTCCCGAATTTATGAATCGCTATATGGGGGCAGAGATTGCGCGTACAAATGCGTATCATCTCCAGCCTCTCAATCGCATTTATCTCTATTCGAGGAAGGACTATGATCTGGATTGGTACGGCGATATTGACCGCGTTTATCAGTTTGGTGCTATTGCAGTTCTGGTGCTTGCGATTGGATGTATCAATTTTACTAATTTGACGACGGCACAATCGGCTCGCAGGGCGCACGAGGTGGGTTTGCGAAAGGTGTCGGGGGCGTATCGCTCACAACTTATGGGTCAGTTTTTGGGTGAGTCTGTTCTCACGGCATTGGTCGCGCTTGTGCTCGCGCTTAGTGCCGTCGAACTCGTGCTCCCCGAGTTTAACGCCTTTTTCTTTAAGCAACTCGAGTTGAATTTGTCGAGTGATCCGTTGCTCACAATGGCCCTGATTGGTATTGCCGTATTCGTCGGGCTGTTGGCCGGTGTTTATCCCGCATTTTTTCTTTCGGCGTATGAACCCACAGAGACACTAAAGGGGGCGTTTCGCGCGGGTTCTCGGGGGCAGTGGATTCGAAGAGGATTGGTGGTGGCGCAGTTTGCAATTTCAATTACTCTGCTCGCGAGTACGGGGGTGATCTATCGGCAACTCGATTATATTAAAAATAAGCATCTGGGTTTTAATATGGAGCAGATGGTGCTCATGCCCATATTTGTTCTCGATCAGGAAACAAAATTGGATCCGGAGCAAAAGCTCGCCGCCCGTTATGCTACGGTGAAAGAGGCATTCCTCGCCCATCCGAACGCGCTTGAAGCAACGGCTTATCGCTGGCGGGTTGGATGGAGTGGGGGTATTATTCGAACGATTCGAGCAGAGGGACACGAGGACACAGACTGGCGCATGCCGCTTCTGGAGGTCGATGAAGATTATCTCGATGTGTTTCAAATTGGGCTGGTAGAAGGACGCAAATTTGATCCGATTGCATTTCCCACAGATACGTCAAAAGCGTTTATTATCAATGAAACGGCTGTTGCGCGGCTCGGCTGGGATGATCCTATTGGCAAGTCTTTTGAGTGGGTTGATCGGGAGAGAAATCGGAAGGGGACGGTGATTGGCGTTGTGCGGGACTTTCACTACGGTCCGTTGCAAGAAGAAATTGGTCCTGTTGCGCTGACGCTTCGGCACCAGCAATTTTACAGTTTGGGCGTGCGCGTCAAAGCCGAGGGGATGGAAGAGACACTCGCTTTTTTTAAAAAGACCTGGAAGCGATTCGCTCCCGCAGATCAGCCTTTTGAATATATGATGTGGGACCAGCAGTTTGAATATATGTACTCTGCAGAACAACGGGCGCAGGCGCTGACATTGCTCTCTTCGGGGATGGCGATTTTGCTCGCGTGTATGGGTCTGTTTGGCCTTGCGGCATTTACGGTTGAGCAGCGCGTGAAAGAGATTGGGGTGCGAAAGGTTTTGGGTGCGAGTGTGTCAAATATTGTGATGCTGATTTCCAGGACATTTGCAATTATGGTTTTGATTGCAAATCTGTTTGCATGGCCGGTTGCGTATTTTGCCATGCGAAGTTGGCTGGAGGGTTTTGCCTATCGCACGGATCTTTCGTGGTGGATATTTGTGTTGAGTGGCGCGGTTGCCTTGGCGATTGCGTTGTTTACTGTGAGTTTCCACGCCCTTCGTGCGGCGCTGTCCAATCCGGTGGAAGCGTTGCGGCATGAATAGATTGAGATAAGGAAAATAAAAAAAGCCCGGTGGGTCCAGTTATCCATTGGGCTTTTGTTGTGTGGATCTGTCTGTCAACTTGTGGAATCTCAACCCCTTGAGTATATTGATTAGTGCCTGCCGGGCATCGGTATCGCGGGCGACAAATTCTCTTTATCTCTGGTGAGGCGGAGGAGATTCACCAGTTCGCCAATCGGATTGAACCTTTATGACTCAGCAATTACCACATTCAGATCAACTTAATATTGCAGCACTCAGTGGATTGTTCAGGAATACGACCAATTCGTACAAGTATCTATTTTTTCTTTCTCTATTGACTCTGCTAAAGGATAGAGATTTCGAGATTGATGACGGCATTTCACTGAGAGATATAGAGATTGAGATGCTGGTTACTGCCTGGTACCCGCACGTCTTTTTTAAACTGTCATTTGGTATTCAGGATAAAATTCCTTCCGTTTTGGGACGGATTCCAAATTTTGATAATGATAAAAATTTGCTGTCTAAAACGGGGCGCAATGATTTGCGAAAACACCTTGCCTTTTATGGTGAAATGCTGGATTTCAAATTGATGCGCTATGTCCCCTATCGAATTTTGCGTCCGTTTTTTCTCGAAGAAACCAGTTTGTTGAGAAAAAAGGTAGATCAGAAAATTGTCGAACTTGCTGCTGAACATTTTCAGAAACGACGCCCTCTCTTCCGTTTTGACGGTACTCGAAAATGTATTTTTTTGCATCCAGACTGGATTGCTTATTTAGAGCAACATCTAACAATTCTTGAGGGCTGGGCACTGTGGCACTGGGCAGATTATATGCAGCGGCGCAACCCCAATATTCCTGCTGTGACGCAAAAATTGTTTCCTCCTGATCGGAGGGAGCCTCTTAATACACAGCGAAAGTTTTGGAAAACTGTTATTAACAAAACGAATATCCAATGTATTTACACCGGAAAAGAGGTACATAGCGATTATGCATTGGATCACTTTTTGCCTTGGAAATTTGTGGCGCACAATCAGTTGTGGAATCTCATTCCCGTTGATCCCCAGGCAAATAGTTCAAAAAGTGATCGTCTTCCATCAGAAATCTACATTGACTGCTTGGCTAAAACCCAGTGCGACGCGCTGTCTATTACCCGGGACATTTTTAGCAATAACAAATGGGAAAAGGATGTGGGGCCTTATATTACAGATCTGCATATTGATAAACCCGAGGACACTCTGAATTTTGAAAAATTGAGATTTGCCTATCGAAGAACCCTGGAGCCTCTTATGTCGATTGCAGAGCAGCAAGGATTTCACTGCGGGTGGACTTATGAGTGAGATTTATAAAAAAATGAAAAAGCCCGGTGGACTGGTTATCCATCGGGCTTTTGTTTATGCCATCAGCCAATCCTAAAAAGCCATTAAGTACAATGCTGGAGACTGATTCACAGCAGACCACTACTTTTTAAAATGTAAAAATCTTTCACGATACCTCATCATTCATGGATCAAAACGTACACTTTTGTATCCCAGTGCGTTCCGTTTATATGTGCCTCCAAAGGCGATCCGTACATTCAAGTTAGGGGCGTAATACAGCATATTAAAAGCCTGATGAGGGTACTTGAGTTTCTGTCCACACAATTTATCGCTCAATTTCTGTGATGTTGGCTTGATATTTGCTTTGTGTCTGATCAAATTCACCCATCAGACGCGAGGCATCTCACATGGCCGAATATGACACCATCTCTAAAGACCTCATCCAAACCTACCCCAAAGACTTCATCCGCCTCACATTCGGACAGGACGATGTAGAAGTCCTCGACATCCTCGACACAGAGCAAAACACCGTTGAAACACGACACATGGACAGCCTCATCCGCGTCCTTATCGCAGGTGAGGAGGCGTTGATCCATACGGAGTTTCAAACGGCTGACGATCCGTCTATGCCGCTGCGCATGGCGGGCTATATGATACGTGCGATTGAGCAGCACGACCTGCCGATTTATTCCAGTGTGATCTACTTGCGGCGCAATGCAGGTCGGCGCGATCCGGGGCACTTTGTTCATAAAATGTCCGGCCATCCCGTTGTGATCAAATACACAGTGATTCGGCTCAGTGAAATAGACGGACAGGACATTCTCGATGGCGGACCTTCGGGCTTGTTTCCATTTGCATCGTTGATGAAGCGTCCTGTTGGCATAGATTCAGAGGCGTGGCTGCGTCACTGTGTTGACGCCGCGAATACTTTGCGGGTGGATGAATCAATAAAGGTTGACTTTTTAGGCAGGTTGATGATATTGAGTGGGTTAGCGTATGATCCGACACTTATCAATCGTATTCTATTACAGGAGGGTCTTATGGATGCCATTATGCGCGAATCATTGTCTGCACAATACATTATGAAGCAAGGCATTGAGCGCGGGGAGAGAGACCGCGCTATTGCCGATATCATCGAGGTGCTGGAAATTCGATTCGATCTACCTGAAACAGATCCCCTATCTGCTCGCATAGCGGCCGTCACAGATTTGTACCATCTCAAGCAGTTGCTTCGCTCGGCAGTTCAGGTGTCCAGCCTCGAGGCATTTCAGCAAATATTAGATGAAGCAGATTAAGGAGGGTTACAATGCCTGACGCGAAAACACCGCGTCACGTCCATACGAATCGGTCAGCTAAGGCTGATTATCTCGCGTGTAAGGAGATCTTGAGCGGATCGAAGAACAGGGCTGAAACCACTTGTATGGATCGGTCAACTAAGGCTGACTTTTTCGCAATTAGAGCATTCTTCTGCGGGAGGTTGTACGACGCTGAAACCATTTGTAAAGTACTCGTAGAGGAGGATCTCATGGACCTCGTCTTTGAGTCATCCTTTGTAAAACAACTCATCCAACAAGGCAGAGAGCAAAGGGAAAGAGGCTACGCCATAAAAAATATTATCACGGTGTTGGAGATTCGATTTGATCTACACGAATCAGAACACCTATCTGCTCACCTTACGACCATTACGGATTTGCAACGTCTCAAGCAGTTGCTTCGCTCGGCGGTTCAGGTGTCCAGCCTTGAGGCGTTTGAGCAAGCGTTGGGTGCGTGACGCGGTTATATGGAATTATGCACATCCCGCAAATTATATGAATAAGCCCGATTCTATCGGGCTTTTGCTTCTTATAGGACTTCTTTATGATTGTAGATACGCACGTTCACATCTGGGAAATTTCGGATAAGTATCCGGTTGGTCCCACTGCGCCGACGTGGAATAGCTATCCGGATGAGCCGGGTACTGCTGAAGAACTTTTGGCTGATATGGATGCCGAAGGGGTGGATTGGACGGTGCTCGTGCAGACGAGTTGGTCCACGTGGGATAACGGTTATATCGCGGATTCTGTGGTTCGGTATCCGGATCGGTTTGTCGGGCATGGTCTTGTTGATCCCCAGGATCCCGATAATGCCGAGCAGGTGCGCTACTGGATCCGGGAGCGCGGTCTGGTTGGGTTCCGGTTGCATCCGATGTACTATCCCGATGAGAAGATTCTGCTTACGGAGCAGAACGGTCCGATGTGGGAAGAGATCGCGGCGCTCGATGCTGTTATTCAGTTTCATTTGCGGCCCGAACACGCGGATCAGGTCGCTGCCATTGCGCGGCGGTGTCCGGATACTGTTCTTATCCTGGACCATATGGGGTACCCGCAAATAGATCGTCCGCTTGCTAAATATCAGCCTGTTCTGGATCTGGCGCGTTTTGACAATGTGTTTTTTAAACTTTCGGATGTGGCTGGACGTTCGCAAAAAGTTTATCCGTACGAAGATGTGCATCCGTATATTGAGGCGGCGCTGGCGGTTTTTACTGCTCGGCGTACGGTCTGGGGGACTGGTTACCCCGGGTATCACCGGGTCAGGCACAAGTGGCCCACGCTTGCTGATGAACTGCGTCTTATTCGCGAGGGGTTGCCCTTTCTGACGGATGGGGATATAGAACGCATTCTGGGCGGGACGGCGGCTGAGATATGGGGTCTGAGGGGATAATACGGAAAGAGATGAAAAAATGACTTATGACGCTATTGTTATCGGCGGCGGTGTTGTCGGGATTTCTGCTGCGTATCATCTGGTGTGCGACGGCGCGAAGACTCTGCTCGTTGACCGGAGAGATGCTGGCCGCGCTACGGATGCTGGTGCGGGTATTCTTTCGCCTGCTACCAATACCCGCGATCCAGATCCCTGGTTGCGTCTTGCCGCGTTTGCTTCCGTATATTATCCACAATTGGTGGATAATTTGCAGGCGGAGCAGGATGGGGAGACGGGGTTTGCAACTTGTGGGATGATGCTTGTCGCTGTTTCTTATGACGAGATAGAGTCTTTTGCTCTTGCGCGACAGCATATTTTTAACCGCCGGGATCAACGCGGTGAACCGGCTGAGGAAGATTTGTACGAGATTTCTTCGGATGAGGCGCGCAGACGCTTTCCCGCTCTGGGAGATGTGCGCGGTGCGATTTTCTACCGCGATGCCGCCCGCGTGGATGGTCGGCTTCTGGCGGCTGCACTGCATAGGGCTGCCGAAGCGAAGGGGCTTGTGGTTAAACACGCTGGGGTTGATCAGCTATGTATCCAGGATGATGCGGTTACGGGTGTTATTACAGATGGAGAAAAGATCTCTGCCGGTAAGGTTATTATTGCGGGTGGGGCCTGGTCGCAGGCGTTTGGAGATCAGCTTGGCGTTCATATTCCGGTCGAGCCTCAGCGCGGTCAGATTATTCATCTGGGTCTGGGCGATACGAATACGTCGTCCTGGCCCATTATCAGTGCGGTGCGGGGTCACTATATGGTTCCCTGGCCGGATGGCCGCGTGGTTGTGGGGGCGACGCGGGAGACGGGATCCGGTTTTGAAGCTCGTACTACTGCTGTAGGGATGCTCGAGGTTCTCGCAGAGGCCCTGCGGGTTGCGCCCGGTCTGGGGCAGGCTGAGGTTCGGGAGATTCGGGTTGGGTTGCGTCCTTACACGGAGGACCATTTGCCGGTGTTGGGGCATGTGCCCAGTATTCGAAATATTTATCTCGCTACCGGGCACGGTCCTACGGGTTTGCAACTCGGTCCCTATAGTGGCAAACTCATTGCGGATCTGGTTTTGGAAAAAGATCTCGCGACGGATATTGATGTCTATCAGATCACGCGGTTCTTATAAGGAATATGTGTTATGTCATCATCCAATAATACCTATCAAGTCGGCGTCGGCACGGTCGATATTACCCCGCCCGTGGGGATTTATCTGGCCGGGTTCGCGGCGCGGCAAGAGCCTTCTACTGCGGTTTATCACCCTTTGAAGGCTACGGCTGTTGCGATAGACGACGGTGAGACACCGCTGCTTATCGTCGGTGCAGAGATTCTGGGTTTTTACGAACGCACCGAAGAGGTGAGACGCAGAATTAACGCGGCCACGGGTATTGATCCGGCACATATTATTCTCAATGGTTCGCATACCCATTGCGGTCCCTGTATCCGGGAGATGGACAGGGAGCGGCACGGGGAACTGGATGACGATTATCTCAAGGATCTTTTTGAGAATGTCGCGCGCTGTGCAAAAATAGCCTGGGAAGATCGGTCTCCCGCGCGCCTTCGTTTTGGTACGGGGCGTTGCGATATCGCGAGGTCCCGTCGAAAGCCAGATGGAAAGGGCGGTGTGGCGTGGGTGCCCTCTTTGGAAGCACCTCACGACCACGATGTTCCGGTTATTGCGGTGGAATCTCTCGAAGGCGAGTTGCGGTGTGTTATTTTCAGCTATGCCTGTCACCCTACCAGCCGCAGTGGGACACTTATTGGGGGGGATTACGTGTGTTTCGCTTGTGATCATATTGAAGCGGTGTATTCCGATGTCGAGACTTGTTTTTTGCAGGGCTGTGCCGGAGATCAGAAGACGAAGCCCGTCGATCCGATGTCAAAAGTTTTTGTTCAGCGAGAGGTTGATGAGATCCGGGATATTGGCGTCGAATTGGGTGAGTCCGTTACCCGGGTGCTCGCTTCGCAAGACCTGCGGCACATCAGCGGTCCGATTTCTATTGCTCAGACGGTGCTCAATATAGAGACCGAGCCCATTGATATGGATCTGGTCAAGGCCAGCCTGGACGCCGGTTCGGACTATGTACGGGCATGGGCGCGACATTTGTTCGAGAGCGTTGAAAACAATATTCCGGTTGCGACCAGATTTCCGTTTGAGATCCAGACCGTGCGTTTTGGCGATGCGCTGGCAATAGTCGGGCTTGCCGCAGAGATGAATGTGGAGCACGGGTTGCGTTTGAAAAGAGAACTGGTGCCTTATTTTGAGAATCTTCTGGTGGTGGCTTATACAAATGATATTGTGGGTTATATTCCCGTCAAACGGCAGATCCCAGAAGGGGGTTACGAGGTCTGGTTCAACCAGCAACACTGGAAACGCACGGGTCCCTTCGTTGAAGATACAGAAGACCGCATTCACGATGCGGTACACGAGATGCTCGATGTTTTAAAATAGGGATAATTGTTCGGCGGGCTTGCGTCTTTCGGTTCGCAAATCTACAAATTCGATCACTTCTTCGGGTATGTCGGCTACAAAGCGCGATATTTCGGGTGCGATGCGTTCGCCAAAGCGTCTGCGGCTTCGGGCGCGTGTCAAAATTACTTCGTCTTGTCCGCGGGTTATGCCGACAAACAATAGTCGTTTCTCTTCTTCGATATCCGCATCGGCGTGCGGTATCAATCCTTCCTCAACCCCACAGATAAATACCACGGGAAATTCCAGGCCCTTAGACGCATGCAAGGTCATGAGTGTGACGGCTTCGGGACGCGCTATCTTTCCACGACGCACAAAGTCGCCATCCTGTCCCAGGGTGATGATGTCCAATAGCTCCGCGATGGTATCCACGCCTTGAGCCAATAGGCTCAATCGCTCGATGTCTATGTCGTCTGATGTCGCAAATTCGTCTGTCCACTTCGCTATGCGTTCTGAAGGCGATAGGTGGGATGTTTCATTGCGGAAGCGATTTACGGCTTCCAGCGCGGCGTTTAATTTTTCCTGTACAGTGTCTGATAGTGCGTTGTCTTGAATTTGCCGGCGTATTGATGCGCGCGCTTCTCTGCCGGGGTCAAATGCGGGGATGGAGAGGAGGTCGGTTATATCTCTGGTGGATGGGGTGCTGGAAATGTCATCCCTCAGGACGCATTTAAAAAACGATAGGGCGTGTTGTACCGAAGCCGCGTCCAGATAGCTTTTTTGCCCGACGACGCGGTAGGGGATCCCGGCCTGTAAGAAGCACGTTTCCAGGGCGTCTGCCTGGCGTCCGGTGCGGAATAAGACGGCGAAGTCGTCCAGACTGCGTTTGCCTTCTTCGTTGGCTTGCAATAAGTCTGCGCCGCCGACCATTCGGGAGATTTCTTCTACGATGGCAATGCCTTCACTGGTTTCGCCGGGTGTGGATAAAGCGCTCAGGTTTGGACCGTTTTCTCGTACGGGGACATAAGATCTTCCGCGGAGCAGGCTGGATGCTGCGGAGATGATCTGAGGGGTGGAGCGAAATGTGTGCTGTAGGATGACTTCGTTTGTTCCGGGAAAGTCCGTTTTTAATTGTGCAAAATATTCCGCGCTCGCGCCCCGAAAACCGTAGATGGCTTGATCGGGGTCGCCGATGACAAAGAGGCCCGACCCATCTCCGGCCAATTTTTGAATCAGTGCGTATTGTACGGCATTGATGTCCTGAAATTCATCGACGAGTATATGGGAAAAACGCGCTTGCACTGTCCGCAAAATGTCGCTGCCGAGTACGTCGTGGAGGATGAGCAAGATGTCGTCAAAGTCCATCAGGCCATAAGCAGTCAGGCGATTTTGATAATTTGTGTAAATGGTTTGGAGTTCAGTGTCGGTGACGGGTATTTCCCGTCCCTCAGCTTTGAATAGGGAGATCTGGGAGCGTGCGTCATCGACCGATATTTCGGTATCGATGTCGGCGATTGCTTCTTGCAATACAGTACGGGCTTCTCCTCGGTCGGCTATTGCGCCCAGCCGTTCGGGGGCGTATTCCCGCAGGAGGTCTAATGCCAACCGATGGAATGTGCCTACGCGCATGGGTACCAGTTCTTCGCCTCCTGAGGATAGTGATACGATGCGTTCCCACATTTCAGTCGCGGCGCGGTTGGTGAATGTTACGGCTATTATAGAAGCGGGCGATACGCCGCGGTTCTGGATCAGGTCGATGACGCGATGGGTGAGGACCCGAGTTTTTCCGGTGCCGGGTCCCGCTGTTACGATGACGGGACCTTTTTCCATGGTTACGGCTGCTTGCTGGTGTGGGTTGAGGAGTGTGAAGTGTGAAGTGGGACGTGTGAGGGGAGAATCTTTGACTATCGCGGTTTCTGTGCTCTTGTCTTGGCTCGGGTTCTCTTCTGCCTCCTTTGCAGGCTCCGCGGCTGGTATGTGAAATAGCGATTCCTGCCCGCTCAGGCGTGCGCGGTCTTCGTCGGAGAAGACTTGAATTTTTCCGTACACGCCGTCGTATCCCGGCGCAATGTGAACTTCTCCTTTGCGCATGCGTCGAATGCCTTCGGCGATGAGGGGGTCTCCTGTTTGGGCGATTTTTTCGATGGACAGTTCGCGCAGGATTTTCAATTCTGCCCCGTGTGTTGATAGCATTTGTTCGTACACGGTTTGTACGCGCTTGCTGGTGGGGCCTACCTGGAGGACCGAGCCGATGATTTCCGGCAGTGGGATCAGATTTTCAAAGGGCATTGCCACTTCGGGGCGGTCGCCTTCTGCGCGGTCTGCGAGTTTTTCAACGCGGTGGAGTACGCCGACGGTCAATTTGCGGTTACATACTGGGCAGATTTCGTTTGCGTTGAGGGTTTGTACGGGTTTCCAGCATATATCGCATTTTCGATGTCCGTCAAAGTGATATTTGCCTTCTTCGGGATAGAATTCCAGGGTGCCTGTAAATCGCGCTGGGTCGCGGTCTTTTAATGCGTCATACATTCCGCGGAAGGATAATTCGGTGTTAAAGCAGGTGGCTTCGCGGGCGAGCTTTTGTGGGGAATGGGCGTCTGAATTGGAGACGATTGCGTAGTTGTCCAGCATGGATAGGCGCCAGTTCATGGGTGGATCGGAAGACAGGCCAGTTTCTACGGCGAAGATATGGGGGAGCATGTCTTCAAAACATTCTTCGAGGGTGTCGAATCCAGAACTCGCGCCCAGGACCGCGAAGTGAGGGGTCCAGATGTGCGCGGGTATAAAGAGTACTTCGTCACACGTTTCCAGACAAATTTCCACCAGGTCCCGGCTGTCCAGGCCCAGGATGGGGCGTCCATCTGATTTTAGATTGCCTATTGCGCCGAGTCGGGCATTCAAGCGCGCTGCAGCATCAAAATTTGGCATCAGGACGACGTGATGAATTTTTCTGGTTTTGTCGTTTTTTTTGTATATGAGACTGATTTCGACGGAGAGCACAAATCGCATTTGTCCGCGGCAGGCTGGCGGCAATTCGGCGTCGATACCTCGTCTGAGGTCTGATCGCAATTGATATAGCCCTTCTTCGGCGGGTTCGAGTTGGTCGCGCAGTTCTTCATACCATACGGGATGGGTAAAATCTCCGGTGCCGACCACGGTTAGACCTTTGATGAGGCTCCATCGATACAGGTTTTCGGGGTTCAGGGCTTTGCTGGTTGCGCGGGCAAAACGCGAGTGCAGGTGTATGTCGGCGATGTATTGCATGACAGGTCCTTGTGAAGAGTTGAGATAAGCTCAAGAAACGTCCTGCAAGGAAAAACGTCAATGGGTTTTTCCATTGACGTTTTTTAGTACACCGCGAGGTATTATTTTTGTTTGTAAGATGCCGACTTTAGCCCGTATTCAGACATACGCAATTGGAAATACTGTCGGCCAATCCCGCATTGTTGCGCTGCCTGGGTTACATTGCCCTGTGTTCGCTGCAAAGCTCTGTGAAGATACTCTCGCATAAACTGGCTGTTCGCCAGTTGTCTGGCTTCCTTAAACGGGAGGTCAAATACATCGACCTCTGCTTTGGATCCTCGAATGCGAGGGCGCAAATCGGATACGCGGATAATTTTACCTTCGGCCATGACCATTAATCGGGCGACTTCGTGTTGTAGTTCCCGAACATTGCCCGGCCATGCATAACGCGACATCTTTTGAATCACTTCGGGGGAAAATGCGCGGGTGTATCCTTTCATTTCCTGGCAAAAATGCGTGACCAGAAGTGGCAAATCGCTCATCCGCTTTCGCAGGGGTGGCAAATGCAGAGGGACGACAGTTAAGCGGTAATAGAGATCTTCTCGGAAAGTCCCTTTTCGCACCATTTTTCGCAAGTTGCAGTGTGTCGCAGTGATCAGGCGCACATCGGACCGGCGCATGGATGCTTCGCCTACGCGGCGAAATTCCTGTTCCTGTACCAGGCGGAGCAATTGTAACTGAAGATTGGCTGGCAATTCGCCTACTTCATCGAGGAATAACGTACCGCCTCGGGCAGATTCAACCAGTCCAGTGCGCGTTTCGCTGGCGCCGGTAAAAGCACCTCGAACATGTCCAAATAACTCGCTGCGCGCCATTTCAGAAGAGAGTATGCCGCAGTCAACGGTTACAAATGGTCCCCTGTTGCGGTGGCTAATGCCGTGAACATAACGGGCGAGCAATTCCTTGCCCGTGCCAGTTTCTCCACTGATGTTGACGGGCAATTCGCTATTTGCCACGCGGTACGCGCGCTTTTGCACGTCTAAGAGTGAGGAATGCTGTCCAATGAGCGGCCATTTATTGAGGCCGGATTTTTTTGATTGATATATTTCTCCCATTACTAACAATCTGTCGCCCACCCAAAAAAGCAAAACAAACGGCATCTAATAGAGCGCTCCCCATTTGGATGCCGTTTTTAAGCAAGTAAATGATCTACAGCCAATTTTGAAAAGATTTCAATTCGGGACAATCACTTTTGAGCCTGAACGCAGATAGTTTGACTATCCCTGCCTGTTAGCGCGCTTCGTCTTCATTTAACCGTTCTGGAAAAACTCATTGACGATTGTCATATAACAGGCATTCTGTTTTCTTTTTTGAGTTTCCGGTGGGAGTGTAGTTCGGTCCGCGAACGCCTGGATATGCTCAGGCGTCACTCCATGGATGTTGCGAAGGGTATTGAACAGGCCAATCAAATCTGTTTCACTGTTAGTAGCTTTGATCAACGTTCTCAAATATACATCATCAACATGCGATAATGCCTTTGCAATTCGAGCGCGAGTTTTACTGACAGTTTGAACATCCGAAAGCCTACAAGGCGCATCCCAACACGGTGTCACGGATTTGATCTTGTGCAGCACGGCCAGATGGTGGTCTTCGCGGATAATCGCCACTGTAAAACTATCGGGATAGACGGACAGCCAGTTCTTGACAATTTGCTTCTCAAATCGCCTTCTGAAATCATCCAGAATAACCAGACCACCAGTCTTGATCTGATCATAAACCTGGTAGAGACACGCCTCTCGACCTCGCAAGGTATAGACAGGTGGACCATCAATAATCACGCAATCCAACTCTTCCTCCCAAAACATCCCATCTTCATAAGTCAAAAATTCCGCGTCTCCATAAGATTCAAGTGTAATTGGACGATATTTGATCGAGAGATTGCGCTTATCCCATAATGCTCGCATCAGACTCGTGGTCTCTAAATAATTCCGCCAGTCGCCTTCTATAGACAGAACCTCGGCTTCAGAAAACGCCATCGCCAGACGGATAGAACTCGGACCACTTCCAAATTCGAGAATTTTTTCTACTGGAGACATCTGACGAAGCAAAGTTTCTATTCTCTCAAACGCTCTCTCACCAATGCTCCAGCCTGTGTCCAGACTAAGCTGTTCCGACATTTTGAAGTCTGAAATTTTATGCATTTCTCACTTTCAAGCGGTCACTCAAAGAGGCTTAGAATTGGATTTTCCTCAATGCTTATGACCAGGTTCTTTATGTTTAGATTTTTCCGCAATATTAAATTGATCTTCAAGTCCTTTAATTTGAAGTGAAGGCATCTGGCCGCCTAATTTTTGAATATCACCATAACGCATCTTCAGTTCATTCAGAGTAGTTCTTGCAATCTGCAAATTTCCTTCTAATAAATCGAAGTCAACCAATTTTTGAAGTGCTACGAAACCTATTTCGTTGTCCATATTCGATGTCGCTATATTTCTTAGATATTTACGCAACTCGACAGGATCGCGCTGTAAGTCTCTCCATAGGCGAACAACATTGCCAATGCCACCTGAAGCAAGGTCATCCTTCAATTTTCCGTGTCCAACCCCCTTGAAACCAACCAAACGCTGATACATGTCCAGAGCAAGATTTTTTTCTTCTAACCCATCATAGCACTCAGCAAGACCAAAGTAGCATCTGACCAGATAGGGTTTGAATTTGGAAGAATCCGTGCGTGCAAGTTCAATCGCAGTCTTGTTGAATCCAACCGCCTTTTGGTACCATCTACGGCGTACATCAGCATCCGATTTCTCATAAGCTACAAACCGGCACATTTGCCCTATTGTATAGTTTAGTACCAATAGAGACTCCGTATCATGAATCTCCTCATTTAAAAATTCTTCCATCCTTGATACGTACATCTCATGATTTTCTGATTTTAGATATCCGACAAGTTCCACATGAAGGCCTTCTATTTTCTGTATCAAACTTTGAGGCCAGGGAATGTCGGGAAGCATACGATCTTCTGGTAGTTGAGAAGGTTCTGTAATCTGCATTTTCTGAATAGCAGGTAAAGAACCAACCAACCCCAAAGATAGGCAAAAGAACACCAAAAATATTCGTTTCACAACAATTCCTTTCTTTTTTCATCATAAGGCGATCTACTCATAAAAATAACAATAAACTCCGATCTGTCACAAAAGGAATTTGCGTCTTCGGGAAGTGAAGAGTCATTGCATGTCCAATTTGTTTTACAAGCAGATGGACATGTGAGGCACCACTCCCGCCATCTTCCAAGCCTGACCATATGGAACCTGTGTCCCCAATGTCAAAAAATCATCCTTAACAGTGACTGCTACCGACTTCACGTCCCATGTCATCAAAAAAATTTCTACTTCCTCATCGGGAGGAAGAGAACTAATTTGAAGAGGCGTAAATTCTAACCAAGATGGTATTGACTTTGAATCAGCTAAAATCGAAACGCCATCAAGTCTTTGACCAGATTGATTCCGGAACTTAAGGAAAAAGAATGGGGGCACAAATGCATATTCTAAGACTTTTCGGTCTGAGCATTCTGTCAGCTTTGTTTGGTGCACTAAATCCTGCTCAAGGTAAAGAACAGACTATAGATAAAACATATATTCAGGTACGACTTATCGATACCAATAGAAGCGACAGTTCATCTGTCATGGAATTGATAGATTCGGGTAAGCAATCCGCACTTAAGCCTGAGGTTCTTTTGGGCCTTTCTGATATTAAACGTGCAACCATTACACAAACATCTAACCCGAGTCCTTATACAACTCTATTATTGCACTGTAATCCAGAAGGAAGTGAAAAATTCCGGACCATAAGCCGCACCTATCTCAAAAAGCGTATTGGTATAATCATAGATGAAAAGCTGGTTGGAGTACCGATTATAGTCTCAGAAATTCGTAATGGCATTATTCCAATTCCGATCAAGCGGCCTCAAGAATCTGTGGATCAAATGGCAAAAGAGATAAATAGATTAATATCAAAACTCAGCAAACAGTAGTTACCCTGGACTTGATCCGTTTCGGTGAGTACCTTTATCAGTAGTTAGAAAGGAGACCCACTATGCCACCAACACGTCCCCTTATCCACTCGAGTTGAAGCGCCAAATCGTCGAGCTTGTGCGCGCTGGTCGCAGTCCGGCCGAATTGGCCAGATTCCCCGAAATGGAGGTGTGGGCTATTTCTCTTATCTACGAAGGAACTTCCCAACTTTTAAGTTAGGGGGCCAAGAAAATCTCAGCTCCCAGGGATGTTCCTCCATCAATTGAAATATGATCAACAATTTGGTCTTGATGCGGATCATAAATCGTTAAACTGGAAATAGGAATTGTTCTATTATGTATTTCACGCACATCCTCAGTATGTGGCCCTACCAATAGGATGGTCTGAGATACTCTATCATACACACCGTTCCAATAATTACCGGCTATGGTGCGCGTATCAATGATGCTTTTGGATCTTATGTCCAATAATATCAGGGTGGTGATGCCTTCTAAAATTCCGTATTCTCGATCAAAATTTCTTGATAAAACATAGAAAATGTCATTGTCGTTATCGTATCCACCGAATGTCACAACATCTCCACCAATAGGAATACTGTTCATTTTTTTAGAATCAAGATCATAAATTGAGACTGATTTTTCTTCTTTACTGAGTGTGCTTATTAATCTGTTATCAAATGAAAAAATCGGGGGAGTCGAAAATCCCCCAACAAACTCAAGCGGTATAACAGTTCGTTTTTCATCAAGTAAAAAGAGAAAGGTTTTTGTATAATCAGAATAAACGTTGAATCCTTCATTTACAGCTTCAAATCGCAGAGGCATACCCGTTAAAGCAATCAGTCCATTTTGTGCTTCACTGGCGTTAAAAAATGCCCAACCTTCTCCGTGATTTCCGGTAATGGTAGAAACTGTCTCCACTAATTGATTGGATTGTGTGTCAATAATGTAAAGCTTTTCAGAACCTGGCGTGACATAAAGTCTTCGTCCATCATGGTTGAAATGCAAGTTGCCTTGTAAATCCGGAATAAGGTTTACAATCTCGGGTTTGCTGTCAAAATTGAGCTTAAATATCCCTTTCTGATTACTCCAAAAAGTAAATGTCAACCAGATGCTTCTATCCTGGGGTGAGATAGCACATCCTTGAATAATTTTTTCGAAAGTGATTGTACCTGCTTGTTTCTTATTTGCAATATCAACAACAACAATTGATTTGTTTGTTGCGCCTCCGATGATTGCCAAATGATCCATTGACGACAATGGTGGTATATCACCGAAAAATAGAACATCAGAATCAATACTTTTCGAAGCACCACAGGCAATGAACGACGCAAGACAAAGTAAGCCTATAGATATTTTAACTGTACTTGTATATTTTTTTTTCCATTCAACATTTGATCTTAACATGGTTCACCTCTACTAATCTCAATATCAAATGGTATTAGAATATACGGATTTTTCAGAAAAAAAAACTATCCTTAAGTTTGTAAGCTTAAGGATAGTTTTGCAAATGCTATGAAAATTTACTTGTCTGCTTCAGATGCCACTTCCAGATCATATCGTCGCGGCAACAAAGACGCATCTGCTTCTGCAATTTCCATACACATCTCCATCGCCAACTCATAGCGATAGCGCGTCTGTTCACAGGAAACTGGGTTTGGATACATCGGATCACCCGTTGTCGTCCGCGCATCCCAAAGACATCCGCCACCACACAAGTTGCGCGCCCAGCATGTCTTGCACTCAGGACGATTATTCACATTGAACTGCGCGTCAAAATGCTGCTGCTTTTCGCGATCAATACCCGCAAACACATCACCCATCTTAAACTCGGGCGCGTCGGCCAAACTCGAACAAAAATAAATCGATCCGTCTGCTGCAATCGCCAAATACTGCTTGCCACCCAGGCACCCGTGACAGGATTTTTTGCGTGTCAGCAATTTTTGAATCCGCGGATCAAACTCTTCACACTCTTCACCATTCAAAATGGCTTTGAGCGCACGCCGGCTTCGCTTGTAAATTTGTTGCTTCAAAACAGGTATGTGTTCTTCTCGAATCGCATAGGGCGCATCCGGTGAAACGACAGCCGGATCGATGAGCGCGTTTTCAGTACCCAGAGAACGCAACGCATCGGCAATCTGATCCTCATCCATATCATACGCTGTCATAACAGCCTGCAAATACACGCGCTCAGGTACCTCAGCAGTCAGTTTCTGTACATTCTTTGCCACGACATCATAAGTTCCAGAACCATTGTGAAACTTGCGAATGCGATCCTGTGTTTTACGTCCCCCATCCAGGCTGACTTTAATCTGAAACTTTTCATCAATCAAAAACTGCTTCATCTCGTCGGTCAACAACGTGCCATTGGTCACAATGCCAAAACCAACCTGCACACCCAATCGCGCGCCCAGGGATTTGGCAGACGGTACCAACTCGCGCAGCAGCGGAAAATTCAAGAGCGGCTCCCCGCCAAAAAAATCAATCTGGCACCGCCCGAACACCTGAGCCTCGGTGACAATCCAGCGTGTCGCTTGCTCAGCAACCTCTGGTTGCATCAGCATAGCCTTACCGCCGTAATCCCCACCGTGAGCAAAGCAATACGCACATTGGATATTGCACGTATGCGAAACGTGCAACGACACCTGCAACCGATCTGTCTGCGAAACCCCACAGGCTGCCACCCCTTCTGTTGTCGGCACATTGGCTACCACAGGTAGAGCACCATCCGAAATCAAACCCACCTGAGCCAGTTCCTCGATAGCCTCGACAATCTCTTCTGCCTCGTATTGATCAGCCAGCATCTGAATAACCTGCGAAGCAGACAACCCCTCGCAGCACTCTAAAATTGACTGGAAAAGAGTATCCAGTTTAAAAAACAGACCGGTCTCAACCTGATAGACAATCGGCTGTTTGTGCTCTTCAGTTTGAAAAAGATGTATGTCGCATTTTTGAATACACAGCATGCCAGGTACTCCTCAGAATAGAGATAATTCACTCAGCCGGATCAAATTCGTCTCTATCGTCATCATCGGGAAAGGGCAGAGTCGGAACAACCACCCTACCAGGGGGACAGGCACCTACTTCGAAACTGTTCGTAGCTTGATACCTGAGGATGCTACCTTCTTGATCTATCGTTCCATTGATCAAATTCAACTTGCGTCGTGTTGCCATGTTATCCTCCTTTAATGGAAAAATCCTGTGCCATAACGGTTTGCCCTCTTTATAGTGCAAGATCCGTGCCAAAAATCGTCTCAGAATAAAAAAAAGCACTTGAATGTGCTCAAGTGCTTGAAAAACAAAGAGATAAAATTTGAGAATGATTTGTGCTAAATCTGCGAGATTCTGGTGTAAGTGCATACAGTTGGATGCACCTATAAATCGCTTATTTAAAGAAAATCAACATAACTGTCTGAATTATATAAGGATAGACAGGTGCATACAGTCGGATGCACTACTGCATACAGTTGGATGCACCTGTTCAACGTCTATCTCAACCCCAAACGATTGATCTTTTTTTGTAAACCCGCGCGCGTCATGCCCAATTCTTCAGCTGTATGTGTAATATTGCCCACGCATTTCTCGAGCGCATCCATAATCAATCGTTTCTCATATTCCCGAACACGATCTTGTAAACGCTCCTGGTATTCAACAGGAGTATCTGACAGTGCGTGCCCGACAGCTTCTGAAAACAAATCGGACGTGATTTCACTACCTTCTTCCGACAATGCGACCGCAAGTCGAACCTTATTTTCCAACTCGCGCACATTGCCCGGCCAGTCATAACTTGTGAGCGCCCTGATTGCCCCCACTGTCAGCCTCCCAACCGACTTGTTTGCATCTTCTTTTGTTCGGATGAGCAGATGTTCGGCCAATAACGGCACATCTTCCATGCGTTCTCGCAAAGGTGGCATATCGATCTGAATCCCGTGCAACCGATAATACAAATCTTCGCGAAACCTCCCTTGTTCTACTTCTTTTTTTAAGTCCCGATTGGTCGCTGCAATAATGCGTACATCCACTGTGCGATCCTCTGTTTCTCCCACACGCCGAATCTCACCCTCTTGCAACACCCGCAACAAACTCTTTTGCAACTGTGGCGGGGCATCGGCGATTTCATCCAGAAAAACCGTACCGCCATTGGCAGCCTCAAAAATCCCCATGTGATCTTCAGTCGCCCCGGTAAACGCACCTTTTTTGTACCCAAACAACTCACTCTGCAACAACTCTGGTGAAAGAGCAGCACAATTTTGCGACAAAAATCGCTGGTTTTTGCATGCACTATTGTAGTGTATGGCACGCGCAGCCAATCCCTTGCCCGTACCTGTTTCACCTTGAATAAGCACGGGAATATCACTCTTTGCAGCGCGTTCGATAAGCTGGTAAACCCTCTGCATGGCATCACTTTGTCCGATCAGGTCGTCAAGCTGATATCGCCTTTCGACCTGTTGTTGCAAATATTGTGCTTTCTCTTCCAATTGTTCGTACATCCTCGCATTGACCAGTGCCACGCCTACCAGATTAGCAAATGCCTGCAAAAACGTCTGATCGGCTTCAGAAAATGCGTTGCCCATGCCGCGATGATCCACATACAGCGCACCCATCACACCTTCGTTAAGATGGAATACGGGCACGCACAATACAGACCGAATGTGGTAATCTATTACGCTTTGGTACCGATTGAATCTTTCGTCTGTCTGGGCATCAAAGCTCAAAACGGGTTCATTTGTCTCAATAACTTGGCGAATAATACCCTGGCTCAGTGCTTCTATATCATCTACCTCTAAATTGTAGTGGCGCACAGCATCAACCATAAAGCCTTTTGGTGTATCATTTTTTAGCGCAACAAGCACGCGCTCTGCTGGATAAACAGCCAACAAATTACCCAAAATCCGGTCCAATAACACTCTGACATCGCGTTCTGTTGTCAATTCCCTGCTCACATCGTAGAGGAAGCGCAAGCGATCAACAGACAACGTCTCGACTGAAATCTCAGAGCTACGGGTTGGGGCATCATCTCCGCCTCGAGAAGATCCATCAAATTGATTTAATAACACCTGTGTTTTCTCCAGAAAATAAGACATTTCCATTTCTCTAAATGCCTGTTTTGCCGCTTCGAGATGTGCTGTAGCTCTGGTCATATCATCGCGTTGGAGATAAAACTCCCCAGCCATCAGCAATGCACGCGCCCAGTGGTCGCCTTTGGATTCTCTACGGCATTCAATAGACTGCTCAAAAGCCTCTTCAGCCTCGGTTATCCGCCCTGCTTGAGCCAAAGCAACACCAATACCACAATGCACCAGGGGCAATATGCCCGTGTACATACCCGATGCTTGCTGCACTCCTTCACTGGCTTTTTCTGCCCATTCAAGTGCTGCTTCTGTATCTCCCATTCTCGCAGCAGCCGTTGCTGCAATCGCATAAGCGCTATAGACATAATCTCTTCTCGGTGTTTGCAAAAATCGTTCTGATGAGGTCTCGGCGTATTCCAGAGCCTCGACAAAATTACCTTGTTCCAGAGCCAATTCTCCCAGATAGAGAAAATTCATCGCTTCCCAGTACACAACGCCTCGCTTCTGCCATTCACTAATTGCTTCGTTGCAAACGGCTTCTGCACGATTGAAATCACCCAGATAAAAATAAACTCTTGGAAGTAAATTGAGTACCCAAATGCGTTGGTGTTCAAGTCCAGGTTGCTGAAAGGCCTTTGTAGCAGTCTCCAAATGCCCCTTAGCTGTCTCAAATCGAAACTCGACCAATGCCGCCTGACTTTCTCGTCCTTGTATAAAAGCCTCATTTTGCGGGTCTCCCAACATACTACGTTTCTCTATTTCCCGACGCATATATGCAATAGCATCTTTGTGTCGTTCAGACACATCACACAAATAAGCCAAACTACCCAACGCCTGAATTTCACCCTCAAAATCACCGAGTTCACGATAAAGTTGCAATGCCTCCAGCATATATTTTTCTGCTATTTCCCCATGTTGCAGTACGCTTTGAATTTCACCCTGGTCGTTCAAAATACGCGCCTTTAAATCTTTATTATCAACGGGCAATAATGCTTTTGCCTCGTCTAAAAGTTCCAGTGCGCAATTGTGCTGACTACAATTGCGCAACGCATCTGCATAATCACACAAAAAGTCGATGGCATTTGCAGGTGAATCAAAGGTGTCATCCGCTGTCCAGTTCCGCACAGCCTCGAACTTTCTCATTGCCTGGCGATAAGCGTGTTGTTCCAATGCTTTTTTGCCTGCCATACGCGCATATTTCACAGCCTTATCTCGTCCTTCTGCCGCCGCAAAATGATCCGCCAATTCTTCCGCCAATTCTTCCGCATCTTCCGTCTCTTCCAAAGCATTGCCAATTTCTCGATGTAACAGACGCCGCCGCACATCTTGCAGGCGGTCATAAATTGCCTGCTGATACAAACCCTGTGAAAATCGATATTGATCTTCGCCTTCTCCACAAGCTGTCAAAAGCTCTCCTGCAATCAAGTCGTCCAGTACATCTAACAACTCCAACTCATCACCACGCCAAACCGAAGCTAATAATTCAAAAGAAAAATCACTCAGAAAAACACACGAATATTCCAGCACCCGCTGTTGCACATCAGGCAGAGTAGTTATGCGCCTGTACAAAACCTCTGAAATATCATCGGATAATAATGTTTCGGGAAATTCTCCCCACTGCCAATCGCCGGACACATTCTGCCGAACCACATCGGCCTGCACCAGTGTCCTCACCGCCTCCACGACAAACAGGGGTTGCCCACCCGTTTCTCTGAACAGGGTTTGCAAGGTATCCGGCGGTACAGATCGCTCCCCCAACATCGACGCCGCTAAATACCCCGCCTCTTCTCGCGGTAGATTTTCCAACTGAATATGAGTAGCACCAGCAAATTCATTGCTGTGTATAAAATTCTCAATTTCCTCTGCAAGCGGCTCCAGGTTAGACCATCGGCAAGTCAGACATAACAAAAACGGACAGGGTTCTGGATCGCGCAACACATACTGTAAAAATTCCAGGGTCAATTCATCGAGCCATTGAATATCTTCCAAACACAACACAATGGGCTGTTTGTGCCGCAGGCGCTTTAATAACTGCAACCAGCGTTCCATAACAGAAAATTTGTCCGATTCTGCAGGGTCGGGTAGCTCTGCCACCGAATCCACCGTCTCTTGAAAAGCACTGATCAACGCACCGTATATTTGTCCACCTTCTTCCTGGCTCGCACCTTTCAAACACAGAAAATCATGGATCAAAGCGTCGCCCAATAGTTCCTCAATTAGTCTCGTTTTTCCCACACCGGACTCACCGGAGATTAGAACCACGCGTTGCTCGCCAGCCTGTACATCTTGCAACATCGCGCGCAATGTCTTCATTTCAGATTCGCGCCCGACAAATTGCGGCCGCATCACTTTTCTATGTACATCGCGTTGCTCGTCATCGGGTAGCACAACCCCCGATGGTAAGGCACGCAGGAGTTCCTCTGCCGACTGATAGCGATCAACAAGCTCCTTTGCCAGCAACTTCAGCACGATTTGTTTTGTCTGTTCGGGAATCGCGATATGGGTTTCACCTATTGGTGGGGGTGACTCTCGAATATGCTTCATAATAATAGATATGGGATTTTGTCCGGAAAAGGGCGGTGCGCCCGTGAGCATCTCGTATAAGATCACGCCCAATGAATACAGGTCTGATCGATGATCCACCCAAAGACCCTTACCCTGCTCTGGCGACATATATTCTGCCGTGCCAATGGCTGTTCCGGTCTGCGTAATGGAGGCACTGTGCAGATGCCTGAGTTTCGCCAGTCCCATATCCAGGATCGTAGTCTCAAGCCCCTCTTCTGTTTCCAAAACCATGATATTGGATGGCTTGAGATCGCGATGCACTGCACCCTGCGCGTGGATATAAGCCAATCCCTCGGCAAGTTGTTGTATCAGAGCAAAAAAGTGAGACGCTCGGAATTGCCCTGAATGTGCATGATCGGCGATTATTTTTTCCAATGTCTTGCCAGGCAAATAGTCCATTGTAAAATAGGGGCGATCTTCGGCAAAGCCCCAGGTGTATGTGCGGACCAGACGCGGGTGCTGGAATCTGTTCAACACTTGAAATTCTCTGTGGAAGCGGCGATGCACAGCCTTCTGATCCACCATGGTATTCAAAATTTTGAGCGCGCACTCCTGGCTTTGCTCCAGGTCCAACACCCGATAGACTTCGCCCATGCCCCCGGTTCCCAGATGTGTCTGGATTTGGTATCTTTTGTCGAGAATCGTTCCGTTTTCAAACATACACGTTATTTTCGCAGGTATAGGAATACATACGTGTGCAAAAGAATGGGTACGCCAATACTTCGTGTCTCTTATTGTCGTAACCCTGGCGGCACGCTGCAAGTTATTAAATGCTATTAACGTGTATAAAAAATTAAAAATCTATGAGAAAACAAATGCATATATGCATAATTATACAAAAATCATGCTTTTTGTCCTGCGAGATTCGAGTTGAGCGCATCGCAATCACTATACCACCCAATTGATTTATCAATCTACTTAATCTAAATCAGATCCTGTGTGGCATAATACCGTTTGAGCCGAGACAATAGGAACCATTGTAAAAGAATAAAAGAGAGAAAAAGGATCGGCACTTCATAGGTCAGCATCAAATCGGGATACCAGACACGCATCAGGCTGGTAAAACCAGTGAATCCAAAAGCCAAAATTATGCCCAAGATCAGGACAGCCATCCCCCATGTATGTCGCCGCGTTCTTTGAAATTCATACAGGTCATATTTGACTTGCAACCACTGCAATATCGGGAAAAGAACGACCCACCACCCAAGGACACAGAATATTTCCAAAGATATATCTCCTTCAGACGCAAACCCGACCTTTATACCCGCCAAGATGCCCAGAACACTCAATACCAGAATAGATGCTACAAAAAAAGAAATATTTTGTACCAGCAAACTGCTATACCGAATCCACATCCGCTGGGTGCGAGAAAGCGGATAGACATACCCCCATTTCAGTGAAATAGGAGAAATAAAAAGATACATACAAATGCCGAAAAACACTGCACCGAATATACCCCCGATGATGTTGGAGTCCAACTGGTGAAAATAAAAGATCAGGTGATAAATCATTTTCGAGACGGTCTCAAAATCGTAAGGAGACTGACCCAATAATCCGAATAACTTCGTCGTCATGCCGAGAAAAAAGAATACCATTGCCAATGCTGCGCTAAACGCGGAAATAGGCCATTTCCACCCACCCAGATCAAAATTTTCATACTGGCCCGCACGTAGCCAGTTGAAGATGCCTGTACCGATGTGATCGAGATGCCATACCCTGGTACTCGCCTTTCGCATCTTCATTGCATTCTGTTGCCAAAACTCCCGAGTTCGAGGATCAAAACCCGAGTAGAATGATCCAACCCAAAAAGAAAATGGCTTACTGCGAAAAGTCGTCTGATTAAAGGCGAAATAATGAGCTCCAATTGCGATGGCGAATGCGATGAGAGCCAAACCCAACTTTTGTTGCTCTCCAAAAGCGAGTACCTCTTGCCACAAATAGGTTAATGCCAGCACCGGTAACACGATGAGGATCCGGCACTTGTAAATCAACCCGGGGCGATTAGTATCTAAACTCCAACCCCCGAAAAGGGCAAATCCCAAACAATAAAAGCCCAAATTGACCAGTAAAATTGTTGACCAGGACGCATTGAGGGGGGCATAAGCCAGTATAATCGTCCACACCACAACGGAAAATAGTCCGATAATTATCGACCAGATCATCAGACGCTTGCGAAAATGCGGCAGGGTCCATGTGAGCCTCCGGTGCTGGTTCTCTCCTACAATACTGCCGATAATCCCACCGTAAAGTTCAAAAAACAAAAATAAAAAGAATACAGAGAACCGATGTGCATGGGAAGACACCAAGTTTTGGAAGAGAAACCAGCCGACACACAAGGCGATGATAATGTAAACGGGGCTTCGCCAAAATGTGAAAAATGGAAGAATACCCATTATGCGCCCTCCCGAATCAGGATGGGAAATAGCTGGTCGAGATTCAGGGACTGACTGGTGATATTAGCATGATAAGTCCGCTTGAATTGATCTACATTGCCCAGTGCTTGATTGACGATCAATTGTGCCTGTACTCCGTTCACTGTTTGCGATAGGATATAAGGTTCAGAAAATTGCTGGGGCAGATTGTTTCCTGTGACTGTCCACTTTGCGTATGTCTGGTGCAGATCGTCCAGCGATTTGTCGGCTTTGATTGTCCCTTCGTCGAGGCATACGACCCAATCTACTATTTTTTCGATGTCTCGCAGAATGTGGGAGGAGATCACGATTGTGTTTTCGTCTTCAGCCAGGAGTGTCATTAGAAATTTCAACAATGTCTCCCGGGCAATGGGGTCCAGGCCACTGACCGGCTCATCTAAGATCAATAGCTCGGGATGATGACATACTGCCAGTATGATTCCCAATTTTTGCATGTTCCCCGAAGACAGGTTGCCCACGCGTGCGGATGTTTCCAATTCGAGTTCGCGCAACAGATGCGCTTCCAGATCGCGGTCCCATATCTCGTAAAATGAGGATACGTAGCGCAGATGTTGTTTGACAGTCATCCATTCGAAAAATCGATTTTCTTGATGTACCACACCAATGCGCGAAAGTTCGTTTGCTCCCAGCTGATCGCACGCGCGGCCCAGTGTTTGACACGTTCCCTCTGTGGGTAAATACAGGCCGATCATGTGCTGGATCAAGGTGGTTTTGCCTCCGCCATTGCGTCCGATCAATCCAATTACGCGATGTGCGCCAAGAGAGAGCGTTACGGAGTTGAGCGCTGTGGTGTCACCGAATTTTTTGGTCAGTGATGTGGCTTCAAATACAGATGTCTGGTCATGTGCCATCATTGTCTTCCTCCAGGGTATCTAAGATGGAGTGGAAAAGATCTACGACTTCCGCCCGATCAACCCCCAACTGCCGAACCATTGTTGCCAATTGTGTGAGTTGTGGTTTGAGTTGTTCCAGTTTTTCGGCGTGTACGATCTGATCTCGTAAGGGTTTTACGGTTAACGGTCGTCCGCGCCGCCGCTCGACCAATCCCTCTGCTTCCAACAGGCTATACGCTTTGCTCACTGTCATTGGGTTGAGTCCCAGTTGCCCCGATAATGCGCGGGTCGAGGGCAGTTCGTCTCCCGGCGCGAGTAGCCCGCTGACTACGTGGAATTTCACCTGGTCGATGATCTGGCGAAAAACGGGTATGCCATTGTGGTGGTCAATTGAGATCAACATAGGGCAATTCTCTCAATAGGTGAATTACTGTATTACTAATATAATACACTTGTGTTGGAGATGCAAGTTTTTTTGAAACTGTCTTCAATTTCAGGATAGGATGTGCTCTACTCCAGGAGACGAAGCAGGTTTAAGGGATGCCAGACTTCGAGTTCGGTTCCTTCTGAGAGGTGGATGGCGCACACGCTGCTTTCTGTTACGATGGCTTCTACATTGGATTCGCGGAAGCCTTCGAAGAGTGGTTCTCCAACAGCCTGTGCGAGTTCGTAGCCGAGGGGTCCGGCTTTCAGGCCAAATGTTCCCGCCATGCCACAGCAGGTGCCTGTTTCGATGAGGGCGACGTCTGCACCGCGCTGGCGCAAGAATGCCATTGCGTGTTCACCCGCACCCAGAGGACGCTGGTGGCAGGGGATGTGGAATCCAAATGCGCGTCCACGCAGGGCATGTTGCTCTTCATCTGAAATATCGTTTTCGAGCAGGGATAGGAACTCAAAAAACTCATACGTGTGTTCGGCGACAGATACGGCATCATCTGCTTTATCGAGCAATTTGGGGTATGAAATTTTCAGGCAGTACGTTGCCGTGGGTTCTGTTGCAACGACCTCATAGCCCTGCTGTATATAGGGGAGGAGGAGGTCCACGTTTTCGCGTGCAATTTTTTTCGCATTTTTCAGGTCGCCGTAGCCGATGTAGGGGTATCCGCTGCTTTTTTGCGGGGGGATGATGACTTCGCAACCGAGTGCTTCCAGGCGTTCAATTGCCGCCATTCCCAGGTCGGGGTCGTTGTAATTGGCAAACAGGTCTGTGAAAAAGGCCACTTTGCGAATGGGGTTCGATACGGGAGATGGCCCGCGTTTTGCGAAGCGTTTTACGAGTGTTTTTCGGCTGAATTTGGGTAGCTGACGGCGTCGATCAATGCCCATCACTTTTTCCATTGCCCATCGCACCAGTCCATTGTCCATCATCCAATTGGATATGGGTGCTGTCAAACTGCTCATTTTTGCGGCTTTTTCTGCGGCCATCAGCATTTTGTTGACGCGCGGATGGGGATTGGCTTCGCTGTCGCGGTCTTTTACCCCGGCTATCATCATTGGGATGTCGATTTCTGCGGGGCATATTTCTTTGCACAAGCCACACGAAATACACAGTGGTGCGAAGTCGCCCGCCTTATCTACACCGTGAACTTCAGCCGTCCACGGTATGCCGATCGGTCCGGGGTATATGTATCCAAATGCATGGCCGCCGACTACGCCATAAGTTGGACAGATATTCATACAGGCGCCGCAGCGGATGCAGTTGAGCGCGTCTGAAAACAGGGGGTCTTCTTGCATTCTGGTACGGCCATTGTCCAGGATGATGATATGCGATTCCCTCGGTGCGCGTCCCTCGCCCTCGCCCAGAGGCGATCTGCCACTCATCCACGTTACATAGGTTGTCGTGTGTTGGCCGACAGCGCTGACCGGATGTGCCAGCATCATTTGCAATGCGTCTTCTACTGTTTCCACTACTTTTTCGCGTCCCATAATGCAGATGTGTACATCGGGAATGCTCGATACCAGACGGGCATTGCCTTCGTTGGTTTCGATCAGGATTGTGCCCGATTCAGCAACGCCTACATTTGCGCCTGTCATGCCGATGTCGGCGTTGAGAAAAATCGGTCGCAGGTATTTGCGCACGATTTTCATAATGGCATCTACATCGTCGGGTACGTCCTCACCTGTTTCTTTTTTAAATATTTCTGCTACTTCAACTGCGGTTTTATGGACAGCGGGAAATACCAGATGGAATGGTTTTTCGTGGACTTTTTGGATAATAAGCTCGCCGAGGTCGGTTTCAATTACTTCCAGACCGGCGTTTTCCAGCGGGTGGTTGACTTCGATTTCTTCGCTTGTTAGCGATTTTGATTTTGCCACGGTCTCGGCGTTTTTCTCTGCTGATAGTTTTAAGATGTAGTCAATCGCAGCAGCACCGTCTTTTGCGAGAAAGACCTTTGCTCCGCGCGATTCGACTTTCTCGGCAAATTGATCGACCAGGTCGTCCAGCTTGTGCAGGCATCGCACTTTGATGTCGCGCACTTCTTTGCGAAATGCCTCTCCTTGCGGCAAAATATCAATTGCAGTGCGTCGGGCATCCCGCGCCCGTTTGACTGCGTTGTAGAGCTGCGTGCGTTTTGGTTTTTCTCGCAGTGCGGTTTCTATTTGTGCATACAGATTTTCGTATCTTTGGCTTGCCATGTAAAGTCCTTAAAAGAAGGTGAGAGGTGAGACGTAAGAGGTGAGAGAGGATGCCTTCCACGTCTCATGTTTTACGTCTTGCGTTTTTCGTCTTTCCAAACTTTGCCTTCGACCATGTCCCCTTGCCGATAAGAACCGAGAATTTTTACAAAGGTGGCGATTTCGCGCAGGTGTTCAATGGCGCGGGCGCAGGGTTCTTGATGGATATGGCCCTCAAAGTCGAGCGAGAAGGCGTATTCCCAGGGTTTGCCCGCAAGGGGGCGAGATTCAATTTTGAGCAGGTTGAGGTCGCGCAATGCAAATACGCTCAAGCTTTTAAATAATGCGCCGGGCACATTTTTCATGGCGAATACGATAGACGTCTTTGCGGGTATTTCGATGTCTGGATTTTCAGGTGCTATAGCCTCGGATGTGACGACCAAAAATCGCGTGTAATTCTGATGGTCGTCTTCAATGCCTGCCTGCAAAATTTCCAGATCGTAATCCCAGGCTGCCTGGGCACTCGCTATTGCAGCGGCATCGCGTGCACCCGATGTTTTCAAAGCTTTTACGGCTCCTGCGGTATCGGAGGTCATAATTGTTTCGGCGCGTGACAGAGATGCTGTGAATTGCGTACACTGGGCCAGTGCAGGTGCCTGGGAATAGATATGGCGGATGTCTTCTAATTTTACTCCGGGGTTTACAATTAGATTGTGTACGATGCGCAACTTGAGTTCGCCGACGATCTGTAAATGGTGGGCTGACAGGTGGTCGTAGTTTTCGTGAATGCTACCTATCAATGAGTTTTCAATGGGTACCATGCCGTGCGTACATTCTTCGTGTTCGACGGCGGCAAACAGGGCGGAGAAATTGCGTTGTGGTACGACCTGGACGTCTTTGCCAAAGTACGAACGCGCGGCCATTTCGCTAAATGCACCGGGTTCACCTTGAAATGCTACAATTTTTTTTGTATTACCCATTCATTAGTTCCTTTATGTGGGATTCTACGCTGCGCGAGAGGCCGCCCAGATCATATCCACCTTCCAGGAGGGAAATCAGCCGTCCTTCTGCGTGATCTTGTGCGATAGCTATCACGCGCTTTGTCATTTCGGCAAAACCGGATTCCGTTACTTGAGTGGCCGATAAGGGGTCGGACCGATGCGCGTCAAATCCAGCGGAGATAATGACAAATTGTGGTTTAAATGCGTGCATGGCGGGCAAAAATACGTCGTCGAATATGCGCAAATACATTGCGTCATCGCTGCCTGCGGGCACGGGTGCATTTAGTGTGAATCCTTCTCCTGCGCCAATGCCGGTTTCGTCGGCCCGTCCCGTGCCGGGATAATGGGGGTATTGGTGGATGCTAAAGAAGAATACCGAGGGATCGGTTTCCAATATGTGCTGTGTGCCATTGCCGTGATGCACGTCCCAATCTACAATTGCCACGCGTCTTAGGGAATATGTTTCTTGTATATATCGCGCGGCTATGACCGCGTTGCTAAATAGACAAAATCCCATTGCGTGATTGCGTTCGGCGTGGTGCCCGGGGGGACGTACGGCACAAAAAGCCGTGTGTACACGCGCGTCCATAACTGCGTCAATCGCTTCAAATGTCGCGCCAACAGCGAGGCGGGCTATGTCAAAAGATAGTGGACAGATTCTGGTGTCAAAATCGTCCATGTACGTGATGCCCTGTGTACATCGTGCTTTTACGTTTGCAATGTGCTCGGGCGTGTGTGCTTTTTCCAACCAGGATGTATCGACGTGTCCGGGTTCTAGTGTTATGAGATCTTTTGTCAGTCCCGTTGCATCCAGATGGGCATGTAGCGTTTGTAAGCGCTCGGGGCGCTCGGGATGTGCGCCTCCGGTGTCGTGTTTTTGAAAATCGGGATGCTGAACCAGTCCTACTTTGTTCATGTTGAGTTTCCCTTTAATGCGGTGGCATTATAAGTTCGCGGATCGTTTCGCGCCAATTGTCATCAACCAGTTCGCAACTTCGATGTGTTTTCTGTCCATGGCTTGATCCAGAGGCGTTTCGCCAACGGGATTTTTGCGGTTGATCTCCGGTTTTTTGCCCAGCAACCATCTGGCGGTTTCGAGGTGCCCATTGCGGCATGCCATTCCGAAGGCACTGTCGATACAAGCTCGCGCAGGTCGGGGTTCCGACCATCCGGGCAGATCGCCCGCCCGATCCGTTATATTGCCTTCCTTATCGAAAAATTTCTCAACGAGATCGAGTCGCCCCACGCCAGCAGCGATCATCAGGTTGCAGGTCGCCCCGCGCTGGATCAGTTTTGCCGCTGCATTTTGCATGCCGAATATTACGGCTTCCCAGAGCGGTGTGCCGTTTGCAATGACCCCGCCATCGATGTCGATTTCCGCACCACTGTCGAGCAGCACTTCTATCATTTCCGCATCGTCGCTGCTGGCCGCCCAATGCAGAGGTGTTTCGCCGGGGTCGGTTTTTCCTTCGAATTTTGCCCGCGCATTGACATCTGCGTCTGAGCGTATCAAAATTTCTGCGGATTCGCGGCATCTGGGTCTGTGCGCGGGATAATCGCAGAGTGTATGTAAAAGTGTGCGGGGATTGTCCGCTGTGGTTTTATTGGCCAGTTGCGGATCTTCTGCTATCAGTCTTTTCAGGGTATGTACATCGCCGGATTCAACGGCGGCACGCGCTTGTTCAATGCTCATTGTGCTCTCTCTTTTTTAGTGGTCAATTACCGCGCTACCGAGGCAGAGGTCGCCGTCGTAAAATACGGCGAATTGTCCGGGTGCTATGCCGGAATCTTTTTCTGCTATGGTTACGGATAATTGGTTGTTATTCATTGCTTCGATTTCACAGTTGATCAATTCTGGGCCGTGGCGCAGTTTCAATTGCAGGGCGGTTTTGCCAGGTGGTTCTGCTATCCAATTGGGATTTGTAGCGATAAATTGGTTCCGCGATGTGTTCTTGTGCTTCGTGGCGTGAGATACATAGATGATGTTGCGCTCGATATCTTTTTGTACGACGTACCAGGGGCCTCCGCCCAATCCCAGGCCATGCCGCTGGCCAATTGTGTAATAATAGTATCCCCGATGGGGTCCCAGGATTTGTCCGGTTTCTCTGTCGATAATATCGCCTTTTTTTTCGCCCAAATGAAATGCGATAAAGTCTGGATATCTGATTTTGCCCAGGAAACATATTCCCTGGCTGTCTTTTCGCGCTTGATTTGGCAGGTCAAAATCTCGCGCGAGTTGGCGCACTTCGCTTTTCATCATGTTTCCAATGGGAAATAATGCCTGCGCGACCTGCGATTGATACATGCCGGATAAGAAGTAGGTCTGATCTTTGATGGGGTCGGGTGCGCGTTTTAGATGATAAGTTCCGTTGCTCTGTGCGAGTTGTGCGTAATGCCCGGTTGCCACTTTTTCATAGCTGCTGTCTATGTGGTCAAAGAATGCGCCGAATTTGATTCGCTGATTGCAAAATATATCTGGACTGGGTGTGCGTCCATCGCGCAATTCGTCGAGTGCATAAGATACGACGCGTTCGAGGTATTCAGATTGTAGGGAGATCACTTGTAGCGGGACATCGAGTTGATCGCATACGGCCCGGACAAATTTCAGGTCGGTTTCCCAGGGACATTCCCCTAAGAAAGCGAGTTCGTCTTCGAGCCATACTTTTAAGTAAAATGCCGTCACGTCGTGGCTTTCATTTTTTAATATGTTCAAAGCCACGGAACTATCGACACCACCGGATATGAGAGCGGCGATTTTCATATTGTTTTCACTTTGTGGTTTTTACGATCTTGCAGGAGCCACCTCCCGTACCATCAACACTTGATCAGCACGTAGCGATTTAATCGCGGAGATGGGCACTGTGACCACGGCTACAGATTCGCCAATGGCATTAAAGATCTCTAAAATTGCACCTTCTTCTCCACCTGCAGGATGTGGCACGTACTCGACTACGACAGCAACATCACCTTGTTTTAAGTTTTCTGCCGGTATGTTGCGGGTCAGTGCCACTTCTTCATATAGTTTTGGTTTGGTCATATAGAACGCAATTTATCCTTTTATCTTTCGCGGATCAAACCCATAGGGATCAGACTTGTAACACTCTATAACTTTCGTCGCGCACTCATAGACCCATGTACGTGGATTCCCCGTTGGTTCGTAATGAACCAACTTAACATCATCACACTTCGGCTTTTTTGCTGAATTGTAGTAACTGACTCGCCGTCCCTGGTAATGCCGAGTCCGATCACAGAACAATGGCAGGTAACCCTGTCCGCCCAAAAACAACAAATCCTCATCAATAGCACTTTCCAGATGGTTGAAGTCATTGTAGCAGTCCTGTTTGTAATTTCGTTGCTTATAAGCATCGGCAGATCCATTGAAAGTAATATCGTACTCCGGTGTCAGAAAGGATGCCTGTATCAATCCCCAACCCGCCGAGAGGATGTACACATTATCTATACCAAATACCTCTACCAGTTGAGTATATATATCTTTGTATGGCTTGTTAGGCGTGTAAAGTTTGTAAGCCGGAAGTAGTCCAAGAGGATTTGCTTCCACACAAGACTCATTATATGCAATCAGCTTATCCCGCCAAGTTTTGCTATCTCCCGCCTCACCATCCGGCCGAGCGTAGCAAAATCCTGGCTCCCGTGACATCACCTTGGCGGGATTCCCCACAAAGTTCACACATTTTTCATCCTTAGTCTTCATGTAGCCAGCATTGTCCGCCTTAGACCCCGCACATGAAATCACAACCTTCATCACCTTCATCGTACTGCCTCCATCTGTTCCACAAGCTCCTCTAACTTATCTAGAAACCCCGGGTAGTATCTATCAGAATCAACGAGCTTCTGATTCCAAAGCCCCGATTCTCTAACCTTTTGATTCAAATTACCTTTTGTATCCGTGCAGTGATAACCAAGCCATCCAGACGATGGAGCATCAATTTTCAACTTATTTGTACAGAAATTGCTGAGTAAAGCAATTGCATTGCTCTCAATGTAGTTTCGTAAATTTGCCCCTTTCGACTTATCATTATCATCTACCTCTCACCACAAGAAAGGCATCCGGCCAATCGTTTCGCTCACACGTATCTCTACACACTGTTCAACACCTCGTGGAGAAGGCGTCGTCTTGCTCTCCCACGTTTCGCACTTTATACTATCTTTGTTTATTAAAGCACGCCCTACAAGAGCACGAAATATTGATCCACGGTGGTTGCCTAATCCGGAGGTTGACCCTTTGTGCTGGCTCAACCTATTCCACAATGATGTCTTAGAACCTCCCGTTTTAACGGAATGTGTCCCAACTCTCACAATTCTCAAACCATCGCCACTCTCAGATCGATCTTCGCCATTCTCCATAAAGAAATATACTCCCCGAGTGGGCCAACCCGAACTACGCGAACATTCCGCGAGAATTCTACGTTCTCCTACCCTACGCTCCAACTTTCCAAGAATCTCATAAAACCGCTTCACATCTTCCAGCCGGGTTCCATCACTCATACAAATCTCCACATCTATACATTTTTTATATATCTGATTGATGTTACGCAGTGCTTCAGATAAGGCATTACAAAACATCTCCCATAAACCACTATTAATCAAAGCCATTATGCACAGCGCGCTTTTCCGTTAACTGCCGTCCTTCTTGTTTGCATCCAACTTTGAAGGCCACCACAGGGCATTTATCCACCTGAGCAGTTTGCGCTGTGCAAGCCCCCCGCAGGGGCGCCCTTTTTTTGCTTCATTTTTTTGGGCGCGCAAAAAAATGAAGTCGCCGAAGGCAAAAGAGCAATATAGGCAAAAAAGCTATATACTCCGCTGGACCACAACAGTAGGAATTATGTACACCCCTCAATTATTTGCATAATTATTGAGATTGCCTACTGCACCATTGGTTACTAACTACCCCTTCCAAATTATCACAAATATAGATGTAACCCATTACACCAGTGCAGGTCCAGGAATGCGATTCCATTCGAGTTCTTCGCATTCGCCTTTGTAAATGGGCATTAAGGGCGCAATTTTTTGCGCCGCGTCTTCAGACCAGTGATCTGGTATGGGGTGCCGGTTCGCCAGACGGGCGCGCATGCCGTCGGGTAGTTCGTTGTATATCGGGTGGTACCACAGTGTGATGACTGTCCGCCGCTGGTCCGTTTTGTTGGCGTGTGCGCTGTGCAATAGCCGCGAATCGCCAATGACCAGATCGCCAGCACGCACGGGAACATCGCGCTCGTCGGGATACGACTGATAGGCCGGATGGTCTGGGTCGGATACGCGTCGCAGATCTTCGGTATGTGCTTCGGGGGTTATGTCGTGCAGGGGATGTCGTTTCAAATGTGAGCCTTTGATTAATCTCAAACACCCGTTTTCACGCGAGGTATCTACGAGATAATACATCAAAAATACCTGCTGTGGCAGGGGCTCGTAGCTAATGGGATCATTCCATCCCCACCAGTCCTGATGCCAGAACAGGGGTGGGCTATGCGGGGGTTTGCTGATTATATAGCCTGATGAAAAGGTGGGGTGATCAAAGCCCATTTCTCTCAGAGCATTGAGTGCCTTGGTCCAGGTGACCAGTTCGGCAAAAAAGTCGTCATTGTAAATGCTGATCAAACTGCCCGTCGATTTTTGTTCCTCAAAATACTCGGCGTCTTGCGCGTCTAACAGGCGATTGGACACTGCGTTTGTGCGCGCAACCATCTCGGGAGTGAGCACATTTTTAAATACGCAGAATCCGTCTTGAATTAACTGTTCGCGTTTGGAAGACATTATACTTCCTCAATGTTTGATGGTCGTGCAAAATACGCATACGAGAAAATATATGAAAGTGCTAAAAAACGCAAAAATCGCCTGTCCATTGTCCCGGACAGGCGATTTTGTGTTGGAATTTTGAGTGGGTTTTAACCTACGACCACAACATTGTTCTCCGAGCCAAATTCATTGGGCACAACAGGTGCTGCGGGGTCATTGCGCCATTCACCGTCGATCTGATACCGATATTCATACCGCCCAGGTGTTAGGGTTGTCCAGGTTGTCCATTGTCCCTTTTTATTCGGTTTCAGAGACCGTTGTTCCCAGTTGTTAAAATCGCCCGATACAACAACATCACCCGCTCTGGGTGCTTCCACTTGAAAGTAAACCCGTTTTTTGTCTGACATTGTAGTTCTTCCTCACAGAGTGTTAAATTGTGGAAATGCGACTCAAGCACGGGCAACATTATAAGTATTCGACGCAAAAGTCAATACTTGTAACATATTTTTAACATTCGGTCAGGCTACGCGTTGTAGCATTTCGTTCACTTGATAGCGCAGTCGCGAGTGTTCATGGTTTTGCATTGTTTTTAACAATGGCAGTACCTGTGCATCGTCAACGCTGTCCATGTGTTCCAGAGCTGTTAGCGCGTTGAAGCCGACAAAAGGCTCGGCGTCTTTTAGGGCTGTGAGCAAGTCATCGCGGGTGATTTTAGCAGCTTTGCTCCAGATGGTCAATGCGCGCGTGGCATTGTGGCGTACCCAGTCGTCGGGATCTGAGAGTGCGTTGCGAATAGCGGGTAGCGCGTCGAGGGCTGGTAAGCCAATGTCGCCCAGGGTATCTGCAGCTGTTGCGCGCACCCAGTCATCCGAATGTGCCAATGCACGGACGAGTGGATCTACCGCGTACCTGCCTGCAGCTGATAGTGCCGCGGGTACTTGTTCTCGAAGTGCTTCATCTGGTCCCAGCAATACGTCCATCAATGTGGGTACTGCACGTTTGCCCAATCGTCCCAGGGAGTATGTCGCGTTTAGTACGACACCTGGATCATCGCTGTTCAGGTTGTGCATCATGTCATCAACAGAGACGGGTGCGTCATCACCCCATTCGGGTAGGGGTTCACCGCGCATCCAGCGCCACATAAATTCCCATACGAGAGGATAGCGCAATAAGACGTCGGACGGATGGTCGGGTTTTATCCGGTTGACAAGGGTGTCGAAATCGGGATCAAAATCCGATGCGGCATGCCAATTCGGCGCTGTTGGCTCTTCTGTGCGTTTGAACAAAAATTTCATCATGTACCGATCGCGGTCGCTTGTGTTGCTGGATACGCGATGCCATAGATCAAAATGTACGAGCAATACATCGCCGGGATCGACAACTGCAAATGGGAATTCGTAATCGAACTCATTTTTTGGTTTCGCACTGTAATATTGCGTTCCGGGAATCACGCCAGTGGGTCCCATTTCAATCGGCGTCTGGTGCGGATAACAAATTGCCATTACAGTTCGGGGGCGATGGTGACGCCGCCACGGTCGGCTCCAGCCGGCGAAGCGACGCGTTGAACCATCCTGGTGAAAATTTCGGCCTTCTGTACCCGCGGTATTGCGATGGCAATGTCTGTGGCAGTGCATGACATAAGAATCGCCGAGGAGGCTCGATAGCGCGCCGACCATTGCTTCGTCATCAAAAATTTCGCGCAAGCCCGGTGCGGCGTGCAATATGTCATTGCCCGGGTTTCCCTCTGCCATGGCTTTTTTTGCATCTGTCAGTATTTGTGCGTGGATATGCGGCGCGACATTTGTTTTGATTACGCAATATCCCCGCGCTATGAAATGCAATATTGCTTCGTCATTTAATAAGTGTTTCATGTTTGCGGTCTCCTTTTCTTCAGATTTTTTATCTTGATCCGCCTTCTCAAACCAATCCCGTTCAGGCGACTTGTCGTTCATACACCACTTCTCCTTCTTCCAGCACCTTGTGTATCAGGGAATATGGATTGTTGCGCTGTTCGGCTAAGACCTCAGGAGAGCGAATAATTACATCGACGGGCAACACGAAATGCTCGGCAATTGCCCGACGAATAGGATTGCCATGCTGGCGTCGTCCTACATTTGTATGCATCACGACCAGCAGGTCCAGATCACTGTGCTCGTTAGCCTCTCCGCGTGCATGGCTTCCGAAGAGAATGATCTGCTCCGGATCAAAGCGTTCGACAATCAGTCGCGTTATGGCCTGGATAGTGGCTCGGTCAATATGGGCTTCAATAGCATTCATCTAATCCTCTTTCACAGTGTGGACAGAAATTTGCCAATAGTGAGTTTTCACTCTATTTTCATATCTGTCCGTTTTTCTTCACAAAACATCCTAAGAGGCAAAAATGAAAATTACCGATATTACCTGCGATATTCTCTCTACCGTTCACCAACAGGGTGCGACGCGATATGAAGATACCGCAGGATTAAAATTTCCGCAAGTCGCGCCCCAATCCACACAGACCTTTCCCGGCAGAGCCGATACGCGACATCTCTGTGTCTATCCTTCGGGGCGATCGACAGCGCTTATTCGCGTGCGTACAGATAACGGTATTGAGGGCATTGGCGAAGCCCACGCCCCGGCTGCGCCTCGCGTTGTCAAAACTATTGTAGAAGATTTGTTGTGTCCTGTCCTTATCGGGGAGGATCCGCGTTCAATCGACGTTTTGTGGGAGCGCATGTTTTCGACGATGCGCCTGCGCTCCCATACGCAGGGGTTTACGCTGGAGGCGATTGCGGGGATCGATATCGCGCTTTGGGATATACGCGGGAAGTACTACAATGAGCCGATCTGGCGGTTGCTTGGCGGTCCCTACCGTTTGCAAATTCCCGTGTATTCATCGGGTACGCCGGGTCAGACTATTGAATCTCGTTGCGAGGGGATTGAAAGGGTTCTGGACGAAGGTTTTTCTGTGGTGAAGACGTCCTGTGGACGAGGGACGATAGACGAGCAAATGCACGTTGTCAGCGAGATGTCCCGGGCTGTGGGAGACCGCGGCAAGTTGCTCGTTGATGCGCACGGCGGGTTCGATATTAAGGATGCTCTTCGTTTTGTCCGGTTGCTCGAGGATCTCGGCAATGTAGAATGGTTCGAAGATGCTCTGGTGCCCGAAGATCATCAGGGGTATCGGCAGCTAACCCAATCGACTTCTGTTCGAATCGCTGTTGGGGAGACAGACTGCAACCGCTATGTTGTGCGAGATCGGTTGCTGAACGAGGAATGCGATCTCATTCTTCCCGATGTTTGCCGGGCTGGGGGTATTTCTGAGACGCTGCGTATCGCACAATTAGCCGATGTGTTTGGCGTGTCATGGGCGTCTCATGTGAGTACCAGCACGCCTATTCATCTCATGGCGGGTCTGCATGTCGGCGCAGCGACTCCCAATTGCTTTATTTCTGAATGTCCCAGTGGTTTTGCGCGCGGTCCTTTTGGTAATGGACTTCTTACAGAGCCTTTGTTGCTTGAAAATGGGCATGTTACTCTGAGTGACAAACCCGGTTTGGGTATTAAGCTTAATGAAGAGGCTGTTGCCCGGCTGATTTTATCATAAATAAAAACTGCCGCGCAATAAGCACGACAGTTTTATACATTACAAACCAGAAGAGTCTCTCAGAGCGAGATACTGACCGCCTTTGCTCCCGCTTTCGCCTTTTCGCGCGCTTCTTGCAGTGTTGCGCCCCTTGCAAGTACGACTCCCATTCGCCGTTCTCCCTGTACTTCGGGTTTGCCAAATAAGCGGATTTCTGTGTCGGGTTCGGCGAGTGCTGCGCTCAGGTTGCCGAATTGCACCTGTTGCGAATGTCCTTCTACCAGGATTACATGCGAAGCAGATGGGCCGTGGTGTTTGATGTTTGGTACTGGTAATCCCAGGATTGCCCGCGCATGCAGGGCAAATTCAGAGAGGTCTTGCGAGATCATGGTTACCATGCCCGTGTCATGTGGGCGGGGTGATACTTCGCTGAAGTAGATGTCGTCGCCTTTTACAAATAGCTCTACGCCAAATATCCCTCGGCCGCCCAGTGCGTCGGTAATTGCTTTGCCAATTCGTTGTGCGCCTTCAAGTGCGGCCTCGCTCATTGGCTGTGGCTGCCACGATTCGCGATAGTCGCCATCTACCTGTCGATGTCCTATTGGCGCGCAAAAACTCGTGCCTCCTTCATAGCGCAGGGTCAATAGCGTAATTTCATAGTCAAAATCCACAAAGCCCTCCACGATGACCGCATCTGCGCCTCCACGCGCACCTTCCTGTGCATAGGTCCACGATTTTTCGGCGTCTGCCATGTTTTTTACGGTGCTTTGTCCTTTGCCCGATGAACTCATGGTTGGTTTTATGACACACGGTACGCCGATTTCACGAACTGCTGCGCGGTATTCTTCTAAATTCGACGCAAATCGGTAAGGCGAGGTCTTTAGGCCCAGTTCTTCGGCAGCTAATCTGCGAATGCCCTCGCGGTTCATTGTCAGTCGGGCCGCTCTGGCTGTTGGGATTACTGTGAATCCTTCGCTTTCCAATTCGACGAGTGTGTCTGTGGCGATTGCTTCAATTTCGGGCACAATTAAGTCGGGCTGTTCTTTTTCTATGACTTCGCGCAGGGCAACTCCATCCAGCATGGTAATGACATGCGACCGATGCGCTACTTGCATCGCGGGCGCATTGGCATAGCGATCTACGGCGATTACTTCAACGCCATAGCGCTGGAGTTCAATGACAACTTCTTTTCCCAATTCGCCAGAGCCACACATGAGCACTCTATTTGCGGTTGGTGAAAGCGGTGTTCCAATGGTCGGCATAGATTCCTTTCATCCACTTAACACAACTATCTCGCGGTCGCTGCCCGATAAGGGAAGATCAACATAGGCTGCGTTTTTGTTATGAGAAGCATGGAAGGCGACAATGGCTTCGAGTGTATGAACGGCTTCTTCGGGGTTATAAGAAAAGGGGACGCGATCATCCAGATAGGCGACGATTTCCGATACGGCGCGGTCCATTCCCGAATCGCTATCCTTATGGGGCGGCCACTGTTCTGTTTCCCCAGTCCAGTATTCAAGTGTGATGCCTTTTGCCTCAATAATTACTCGTCCCTTATGTCCGTTAATTTCCGTGCGCGGCGGTGCGGTGGAATAATCGGGTGCGCTCACTGTAACCATTAGTCCATCGTTCATACGCATGACGCCCCATCCTCCGGGATCGCGAAATTCATCGCCGCGACAATCTGGCTTTCCAGCCAGATCAAGCGTTGCGGAGACTGATTGGACGCGATGCCCGGTGAGCATTAAGAGGGCGTCGATTGCATGGGTCCCCACATTGCCCAATCGCCCCGTCGGCCATTGGAGAGTAGCGGAAATAAGCGTGCCCAGTTTTCCTTCGGCAATTAGCGCGCTGAGTCGGCGGTAATTGGGATCAAATCTGCGCTGATGGTTGAAAACCAGTAATCCGCCTTTTTGCGCTTCGAGCATGCGCTGGGCATCTACCACCGTGGTTGCCGCGGGTTTTTCGCAGTAGATGACGGGTATGCCGTATTCGGCACAGGCTATGGCAATTTCCGCGTGGGTAGGGGTGTAGGTCGCTATGCTGACGATATCGAGTGTTTCGTTGGCGATCATTTCACGCCAGCTTTCATAAGTTATAGCACCCGTGCGCGCTTCAAAGCGCTCGCGTCGCCCCTGGTCGCGGCTTGCACCGGCCACGAGATCGATGCTCGGATGGTTTTGATACGCAAAAGTATGCGTGCCGTCCATACTGTCCACGCGCTGACCCAATACATCTCCTGAGACTTGATCTGCTCCACCGATCATTCCCAGGCCGATTACCGCGGCTCGGTATGTTTTAGAAGACATTATTACTCCTGTTTTGCAATCCAATCTATAACGGCCTGTATCATGGCGGGTGTTGCGTCATCGCTGAATACGTGATCTGCACCGTTTAGCACGATCAGTTCTTTTGGTTCGTTGGCTTGCTCGAATATTGTCTGGGAGTCTTCAATGGGCACTACATCGTCTTCTGTGCCGTGTACGAGCAACCACGGGATCGAGATTTGAGATGCGCGATCTACGACGGTGTCAATCGCTGTCAGGTCGTCCATATATGCGCTGGATAGCGGGCAATCCGGGTCATCCCACATGTTGCCTTCATCGGGGGTAACATCTCCAAATTCGCGCTGTGCAAATCCCTTTGTATCTACCATGCCCGCCAACGAGATGAGTTGTTGAATGCGCGCATCTGTGCTCGCCCGCAATACGCCTACGGCACCTCCCATGCTGTGTCCGGCATAACAGATTGTATGTCCATTTAGGGCATCCAGGACTGAACCCAGGTCATCTACTTCTTTTGTTATGGTCGCATCTTCAAACCGACCTTCTGAGTCTCCATTGCCAGCAAAAGAGATACGCAGGACGTTGATTCTCTCGGCTTCCAGTGCATGTGCCAGCGCGACCAGAAATGGCCTGTCTTTGTTGCCAGTTACGCCATGGCCCAGGACGATGATGTGTTTGCTTTCGGGATTTCCACTGTGAAAAGCATAATCCAGTTTTTCACCGTTTTTATTTCGGATTTCTCCAAACATGATTTTCTCCAGCTATCTTTATTCAGGTGTTTCGTCAAATTCGAGTTTTACTACTATTACGGTGTTGGTCAGTTCGTTTACTGGCAGGTTTTGCAATCGCAAATAGGGTTTGTGTTCTATGTGATTGGTCGGTACCAGATCCACTGTGAAATCTACGGTTCCACCTGTGTTTAATAAAGTTGCTTTCTCTGGTGCAACGGCAATGGGATCGAGTTTTACGCCGCTTGTGCGCGGGTCGTTTATGAGGTGTACGTAGATCACATTGTTCCGGCGCGTCAATAGTATATCGCGATTGCGCGTCAGGTGCGACGCGGGTTCTACGTCTTTGACCGCTTCTTCTACTGCACGATACCATTTTCCTATGCGTTTCAAGATGCGTTTGGATGCGTCTGGAATCGTTCCGTCGGGCTTGGGGCCTACGTTGAGTAAGTAGTTTGCGTCGCGCGCGAGATACCGATCAATGCTCCGTATCAAATGGCGATCCGTATAATAATCCTCATCTACCCGATAGCCCCAGCTTTCGATTCCCACGGATTGACACGCTTCGGTCAGTCGATCAAATGACTGCTGGGTATCTATGCCTTGCTCGTAATCGCGCTCGGGCGTGCCAAAATCACCGGGGTCAAATCCCCGGTTGTTGATTACTGCCGCGGGTTGTAGCGACCGAATCATCGCGTTGATGGATGGGTCGAAGTGTTCATCTACATTCATATCCCACCAGAATGCGTGTAGTTTTCCGTAATGGGTACACAATTCCCACACCTGCGCCTTCAGAAATTCGAGGTATTTCACCAAGTCGGGATCATCTCCAGGCTTGGGTTGGGGCAATTCGTGATGTCGTCCCTGATTGGGGTAATTGGGGTGGTGCCAGTCGGCAATTGAATAATAGAAGCCCAGGGGGAAGTTGCGTTTGTGACACGTATCGGCGAGCATTGCCATCAGGTCTTTTCCGTACGGCGTATTTATTGTGTTGAATGCCGTATGTGATGTGTCCCACAAGCAGAATCCATCGTGGTGTTTGGTTGTGACGATGATGTATTGCATCCCGGCTTCTTCTGCGAGATCTAACCATGCGTCGGGATTGAAGTTTGTGGGATTCCACTGCTCGGCTAATTTCACGTATTCATTTGCGGGCATGCGTCCGCGCCACTGGTGCTGTTCGTGCCATCCGGGGATTGCGTAAATTCCCCAGTGGACGAACATCCCAAATCGCTTTTCCAAAAACCAATCGCGTTCATCGCCAAATCGAGTTGCCATTCGGTACCTCTAATTTCTATTTCTTCTTCCAGGCCAATCTCCGGTGATTTCTTCAAATGGCGCGACGGGTTCATAAGCTTCGTCGTAATCGCCACCGTTGTGGCTGGCTTCGCATGAGCGGAGCCATTGGCGCAGTGTCTCTCGGGTTTGCCCCATTCGCTCGCGTTGCTCGTTCGCCAAATTGGTCGTTTCTACGCGGTCTTCAATCATGTCAAAACACAGATCTTCACTGCCGTCGCTCGATAAATTGGTCAGGCATTTATATCGGTTGTCGATCATTGAGATGGTCGGGGCGCCAAACATTGCGTTTTTAGGACTGTTGAACCGATACGGAATGGGAGTGGGGCGTTCTGTCATATTTCCTTCAATTGTCGGTATCAGACTGATGCCGTCAATGGGGCGATTGTCGGGCATTTCATATCCCATGACTTCGGCGATTGTGGGGAAGTAATCCAGTGTGCTGCACGGCATTTCTACCACGCGTCCGGGTTCTGCATGACCCGGCCAATGCAATAGCGCGGGTACGCCTACGCCGCCGTCAAATAGAGACCGTTTGCGCCCGCGCAAGCCGCCTGTTGATCCCCGGTGGCGACCACTTTGACCCGTGCGGCCTTCGGGACCGTTGTCCGAACAGAACCAGATCATGGTGTTGTCGGCTACGCCCCATGCTTCCAATGCGTGATATAACCGCCCCACCTGATCGTCTATGGCGGTAATGCAGCCGTAATAGTGCTGTTCATCTTCGCTGTATTCGGCGTACATTGCGCGATATTCCGGTCCGGCAACGACCGGGCTATGGGGCGCGTGAAACCAGATTGTCGTAAAGAACTGCTCGCCATTTTCAACAGCTTGTTCGATAAATGGAATTGCGCGATCCATCAAGACCCGGGAGTCGCATCCTTCCAGATTTTCCGTTGCCAGTTTTCCATTTTCGTAATATGGCGAGGCCCAGGGGCGATCCAGACGCTTTCCGGTTCTGTTGTTAATATCTATTGTTGGATCCCAGGTGGGAACTGCATACTCTGTGGCAAAAGACGCATCGTAATCTCGCTCCCAGGGTGGGGCGTAATTGCGCGCTGGATTGCGATTGGATTTGCCCGAATAATTCGGGTCCAGCGTTCCCAGATGCCATTTGCCAAAGTGTCCGGTCGCATAGCCGAAGGATTTCGACATTCGCGCCAGTGTTATTTCCTGTGTGGGCAAGTGTCCGCGATTAGCATGTGTTACGCCATATCGAAAATAATGCCGCCCGGTTAAACACGTTCCCCGCGTTGGGGAACATACAGGTCCCCCCGCATAAAATCGCGTGAACCGGATTCCATTGCTCGCCAGCCGGTCCAAATTCGGGGTTTTGATTATCTCATTTCCGTTAAATCCCACATCGCCATATCCCAGGTCGTCGCACATCATTAAAATTATGTTGGGGGTGCTCATTTTTTAATCTCCATAAAATTTCACTACGGGTGGAAAATGATCATCTGGCGGCAATGTATCGGGTGCCAGTCTCAGGGGATCTGTGACCACATGTTTTTTGCCGGTGTATTTTGCTGCTGCATCGACGAAAATTATCACGTATCCCACCCGCCAATCATCGGTTTGATTCGGTCCCGCGGTGTGAAATGTCATTCCGTGATGAAATGTACAATCTCCCGCCTGAAGCGGGTGCGTTACCCGGGTACGCCACGCGATTTCCGGTGCGAATTCCCGCCACCCTTCCTGGTTATTTGTCGCCATGTCCGGTACGTCTTTCATTTCGTGCGATCCCTGCACAAATGACATGCATCCCATTTCTACGGGGGTATCCTGTAGCGCGATCCACGCCGATAGAGCATTGGAATTGCGATCATAAGGCCATTTCACCAGGTCTTGATGGAATGCCGTTGGTACTTCGAGTTCTGGCATTTTTGCCAGAATGTGATCGTGCCAGATTCGCAATCGCACACCCGCAATTTTTTCTGCGACTGCGCCGACATTCGGGTGTTGTGTCAAATTTCGCAATACTTCGTCATCTCGCCATACATTCACTTTTTGGTTAAATGGACGGTTTGGATCTTTTGGCATTGCTTCCAGTATATCCAGTGATGCCTGACGAAATTTTGCCACTTCATCCGGTGAGATGATCTGCGGGATTTTTATGACGCCATCGCGCCGGTATATTGCCAGCATTTCATCTGTGATATCTGTTGGTGTCATGGTGTTTTCCTTTTTTCTTACCCGCGCTTTGCGAGGATATTATCCCAGGGTTCTATCCCGCACCGCTCTGCCCATGCGTCGTAAATTGCCGCGAGTTCGGCTACTACATCGGGATTTTCATTTGCCAGATCGTCGAGTTCCGATCTGTCGGCTTCAATATCGTATAGCTCCCAATCGCCCGGGTAACGCTTGACCAGTTTCCACTTGCCTTTGCGAACTGCGCCATTGCCTTCGTGTTCCCAGATCAGATATTCTTTGCCGTTGTCCCGATTGTCAAAGATCGGCGTTAGCGAGGTGCCTTCGAGTGGTAAAATCTCGTGTCCATTATAAGTTTCGGGATATTCGGTGCCCGCTATGTCGAGGCAGGTTGCCATGACATCGGTAAGCTGGCCGGGTTGCTCGCGCAATGCGCCGCCGTCTGTTACGCGAGCGGGCCAGTGTACTATAAAGGGGGTTGCAATGCCGCCTTCGTGAACCCAGTGTTTGTACAGGCGAAATGGCGTGTTGGATACGTTAGCCCAGGGTACGCCGTAGCTCTGGTACGTGGTTTCATCTCCTGGCATTATGTCTGGATCGTTGCCGCGTTGGACTGAGCGACCATTGCGCGTGGTGGCCGGCGCAATGGCACTGCGTCGCATGCCACCTCCCAGTTCTTCGGCACACCCCCCATTGTCGGCCAGAAATACGATCAGGGTATTGTCCAGTTGTCCGGTCTCTTCGAGGGATTGGACGATGCGTCCAATGCCCTGATCCATGCGGTCAACCTGGGCGGCATAAACTTCCATGCGCCGTTGCTGCCATGCCTTGTGGTCGGCTTCTTCCCAGGGCACTTGAGAGGGGTCGCGGTCGCTCAACCCCCATTCGGGTTTTAAGATGCCCATTTCGCGCATGCGCGCCAAACGCTCTTCGCGCAGTTGATCCCATCCCGCGGCAAAACGATCTTTGTATTTTGCAATATCTTCATCGTGCGCGTGCAGGGGCCAATGGGGTGCGGTATATGCGGTGTATAAAAAGAATGGCTGATCTCCGTTTGCCTGTGCGTGTTCGCGGATATAATCTGCCGCCTGATCGCTGATGGCATCGGTTAAAAAGAAATCCTCTGGAAATTCATCCACTGTAATTTGCTCGTTGTCTCGCGTGAGTGTTTGTGGCTTCCAATAATTGGCGGCACCGGTAATGATGCCAAAAAAGCGATCAAATCCGCGCTGACAGGGCCAACTGTGTTTAGGACCGTCCGCATCTGTATGCCGCGTGATATGCCATTTGCCGCTCATATAGGTCGCATATCCCACTGTTTTGAGTACTTCGGCAATGGTTACGCTTTTAAAATTCAGATCACCCCGGTACCCTTCGTATTCCCGGTCATCCATCATGTGTCCCACACTGGCTTGATGGGGGTGCAATCCCGTGAGCAACGACGCCCGCGTAGGGCAGCACCGCGCTGTGTTGTAAAATTGGGTGAGTCGCAACCCATTGGCAGCAAGTTGATCTAAATTTGGCGTGTGGATTTCACCTCCGTAACATCCAATATCAGAATAGCCCATATCGTCGTTCATAATCAGCAAAATATTTGGTCGCTCTGCCATTCGGGAACTCCTTGTGTGAGGAATTAGAAACTGTCAGGAAGTTCAAAATACAAAATACTAAGTTTTTTCACAACGGTTACATCGTCGCGTAGGAGGTCGCGGCAAGGACGCCGCTCCAACCGCGTCCTTTAGTTGTGTAGGAGGGAAATCCTTTTCCCGACTTTTTAAGCGCCATCAAATGTAGAGCACCACACATAGAGTTAGCAACCACAGGGCGCAGACGATTAGAAGAGGGTAATCGCCCAATACGGTGGAGGTGGGATTGCCGCCCCCGTCTTTTTTGTAGATGAGATAGAGGTAGCGTAGCATACCGTAGATCACAAAGGGGATGGTGAGGTTGAGGTATTTGGTGCCGAGTTTTTCAATGACTTCGGGCGACATGGTGTAAAGCGCGTAGGATACCAGTGCACCGGCTGTGACGATGGCGATTATCTGGTCGAGAAATTGTGGGGAATATTCTGCGAGGATGCGGCGGTGGGTGCTGGCATCTCCTTCGAGCAGGGCGAGTTCATGCCGGCGCTTGGCAAAGCCGAGAAATAGTGCCAGCAGCATGGTGCAGAGGATGAACCAGGAGGAAATGGCGACCTGAATCGCCACCGCACCGCCGATGGCGCGCAGAAGAAATCCCGCGGCGATGATCATGACATCAAGGATGACGATGTGTTTGAGGTACAGCGTATAGGCGATGTTCAGTACCGCATAGATCAGGATGACGATGCCAAAATGGGGATACACGTAAAATCCCCCGGTCAGGGCGATCGAGAAGAGGAGGATAGCGGCGGTGGCAGCGACGGAGATACGCAACGCACCCGAGGCAATCGGGCGATGGCGTTTCAGGGGATGCTGGCGGTCGTTTTCCCTGTCTCGGATGTCGTTAAAAAGGTATGCTGCGCCAGATATGAGGCAAAAACAGACAAAGGCCAGACCGCCTTGCAGGAGATCATCGGGTTCAAAAATGCGTTTGGTAAAAACGAGGGCGGCCAATACAAAGACATTTTTGACCCATTCGCTCGGACGCATCGCGTAGATGAGTGGAGACATAAGCGTTAAAACAGCAAAAAGTGCTCCAGCTTATAACATAAGCGGAGCACTTGATTGCGTGAAATGGCTTTACAATGACAGGCCAAAATAGAATCGCGTCCCACTGACCTCTTCGATGATATCGGGGTTGTTGCGGGATGGGACTTCGAGTTTGGTGGGACGGGCGACGATGAAATAGCCGAACATGGGTAAGCGGTAATGTGAAAATATCTGGAATCGGATTTCGGCGCCGTAGTCAAATAGGAAAGAGTTTTTGAATTTGTCCCATCGCCCACTGTGTACTTCTTCATTTACGTCGAAAATATCGCCGAGGCTGGCGGCATTGGATACGCCGCCAAATTCAAAGAAGAGCGAGGCGTAAATTTTGTCAAAAAAGAGAGGCGGCAGTTCCGCGCCAACGCGCTTAAAGATCGGCAGGGTCAGCGTGGTGCGACCAAAGAGGGCTTTGCCGCCTGCGATTGTGAAATATGGATAGCCGCGCAAGGTGCCCAGACCACCGAGATAATAGCGCAGGGGGTAATAGAATACGCCTTCGAATGTGCCGCCTTCTTGTTGTACTTCTTTGACATAGCTGTCTTTGTAGGCTCCAAAGACCTGGAGGGCAAGTGTAGAGCGGCCGACGAGCGGGATAAATTCATTGAAGGAGGCGATGTATTCGTTGAAACCCACGTTGACTTTATCGCCTCGGAAAAATGCAGGTGACAGGTCTTCGCCGATTGGATCCGGGACAAAATCTTCGTTCACATCTGGCGTACGGGCCAGTGTATCTATCACGGTTGCATTGATGCGCCGGTAGCGGAAGGACAATGCGCGACCGCCCGATGGGTTGATGTAGAGGTCGGTTGCGGGTTTGAGGGTGATGTAGCTCCAACCACCCATCCATTCGTTACTTTTGAAGAAGTCGAGTTCTTTGTAGAGAAAATCGTCGAGAACAGTTTCCTGCGATGCATAGCCCGGTCCGGGGAGCTGGTCGGTGATGTCTTCAACAGCACCAGTACTCAAATTGGTCTGAAAGACGCGAGAGCTGTCGTGGAGGACCTGAACGGCGTGCAAGTTTTCGGAGTACTTGCGGTAGCCATAGGCCAGGCTAAAATAGTGTCCGCGGCCTACCCCCATTTCGGCGCCCACCGTAAAATCGGAGAATACATCCTTAAAATCGTCTTCTTCCGTAACCGTGAGGTCTAAGTGCTGCGTGACATTGGGGATCAGGACCTGTTGTCCTTCGTCATTTGTGGTGATCATTGTGCCGCTGAGTGTATCGCGAACGGTTTGGACGGTGCCCAAATCCACGATGCTGTTGATGGTTTGCCTGCTGCCTCCAAAGAAGATGCGGGGGACATAGGTGCTTTGTTCAGATAGAATGGGGGTGAGGCTGTTCTGGTAGTAGAAGGCGAATTCCGAGTTGAAGTCTTGTTGTCGTCTGAAGTTTTTGCCGATCAGGGCGGTGGTTACAAAAACGTCGCTGCCGAGCAGATCGCCCCAGGCCCATTGAACACCCGCGCTGATTTGATCCAGGCCAAATCGGTTGCCGATAAATGTGGGACCCAGCAATGCGATGGGTGTGATTCCGTAAGAGATGAGGCGCGTGGAATACCGCCCGATGTCGTGAAGGTCGGTGATGGATTTGCCGGTGTAAATTTCAGCATAGTCTCGCGCAATACCCTCGGGGGGATCAACGGCGACGGCCTCGGACAGGGGGATGCGATAGAGGTTGTAGTTTGCCGCGTGATACCCCGCGTAGATCACGTCTTTTGCGTCGGGAGAGATAGTGGGCAAAAACGCGCCGCCCACAACATTGGTCAGTTGCTTTTGTTCGCCGGTCGCCATGTCGTGGGTGTAGAGATTGAAGATGCCCGTGCGGTCTGAACTGAAGATAAATCCACTGCCATCGGGTAGCCATATGGGATCGCGTTCGTCGGCTGTGGAGTGTACAATGGCTTTGAAGTTGGCATTGTTGGCATAGGCGAGGCTGTCGGGAAACGCCTTGAGGCTGTCGGCTTTTGCCTGCTGGAGGCTGTCGAGTTGTGTGTCAACTTCTTTTTTTTCCAGTGAGCGCCTGCCTTTTTTCTTTTCCCAGGTTGTTGCATTCACGTCTATGATGGCAATGTCGCGGTCTTCGCCCGTGCGGAATACGCTGAAGAGCAGGTGTTTGCCGTCGGGCGACCATTTCGGGCCAAAATACTGTGTGGCGTCGTTGTTGTGTGTGAGATATCGCACATCGGTGCCGTCGGTGTTTACAAGACCGATATTCGCCGTGCCATCCCTCATGGTTACAAAGGCGATTTGTTTGCCATCGGGTGAGAGAGTGGGGTCTTTGCCGCGCAGACCTACGGTGACGCGGGTTTCTTTTTTCGTTTTGATGTCATAGGTGAAGATGTCCCAACGCGCGCCTACGGCTTTGATGTACATCAGGCTGTCGCCGCTGGCGGTCCAGACAAAGCGGTTATCGACGCGGTCGGATATTTTTGTGACTTTATTTGTTGCCAGGTCCATCACTTTGAGTTCGGTGATGAAATAGTCGCTGTCGTCGTTGGAGATAAAGCCCAGCTTATCGCCTTGCGGAGAATAGACGGGATGATAGTCCAAACTGCCTCTATCGACGACCAATTCGCCCTCGCGTTCGCCGGCTTCCTGGATGTCGCTTTGAACGGTGCCGTATTGTTCTACAATATGCGCTTTCCAGTCGCGGTAGAGTTGTTTGGCCGATACGCCAGTGGCTTTTTTCAGCGAGGAGTTGAAGTTGATAATGGGCCTGTGTTCAAAGATCTGTCTGACGACAGTGGGACTAAAGCGTTCGCCGATGTAGTTGAGCATGGCAAATCCCTGATTATAGACCATTTCACCGTGGAAATTGCCTTTGCCGCCGAGTTGCCCCATGCTGGGCAGGGAAAGCAGATCATTTTCGAGCGCAGCCATGCGCAGGAGCATATCGCGGTGTGTGTCCCAGCGATCGTCGCCATATTCGGTGGCTTCGTATTGCGAGATGCCTTCGGCAAAACCCGAATTCATGGCGAGGTGGTACAAGCCAAGCGTGAAGCTAAAATCGGGATTTTCATTGGCGCGAGAGGCGTTGACTATGCCAATTTGGAATGGCAGGCCCTTATAGGCGGCTTTCAGGGTTACGATGTGGGCGAGTTCGTGGACAAAAACATTGCGTACCCAGTCACTGGTACCGCGGATTTCCCAGTCGATGGGGTTGGTCCAAAAGTGGATGTAATTGGCGCTGTACACGGCAAAGGCATTGCCCAAATAATCCGCCTGATCGTCAACGACGACGTGGATGGGCGCAATGCGATCGACAAAGGTGGGATAATGGCGCATGAGATTCGATAGAACCTCATCGCAGAAGTCGGCAATTTGCCGGGCAGTTTTTTCGGCTGTAGAGAAGTAGATGTTGAAATATCTGGTGCGAATCATTTGAGCGCCAGCCGTCCGCAGTCCCAAAAGCGATGGGAAGAAGCCGTCGGCTGTTTCGGGTTTCCAATAAGTGTAGCTTTTTTGGTCGGGCGACGGACGGTTCAACGGGGTATTGGCAAGGTCAACCCCAATGGCTTTGGCGGGACCTAAAGAGGGGGGCTGTGCCTGGGCGGTGTGGGATATGAGACCGGTGAGACACAGCAACGTTAATGTTCTTAAGACCTTCACTTATGACTCCTTGAAATGGTGGGTGGGGCACACGGGTTCTACGCCTTAATTGTGTCGCAAGATACAGGCCACGCTGTGGCCGGGTTCAATGTCTAAGAGTTCGGGGTTGCGGTGGGCGCAGTCCGCCGTTGCTTCGGGACAGCGCGGATGAAATGCACAGCCCGAAGGTACGTTGACCGGGCTGGGCACATCGCCTGTTAAACTGGTGCGCGATCCCCTGACGCGCGGATCGGGTATGGGGATTGATGAGAGCAATGCGCGCGTATAGGGATGCTGCGGATTGTCGTAGAGTTCCTGGCTTTCGGCCAGTTCGACAATTTTGCCCAGATACATGACTGCCACGCGGTTGGAGATGTGTTTGACCACGCTCAAGTCGTGTGCGATAAAGAGATAGGCGAGACCAAACTGAGTCTGTAAATCCTGGAGCAAGTTTACGATTTGTGCCTGAATCGATACGTCGAGTGCAGATACGGGTTCGTCTGCGACAATGAATTGCGGTTTTACGGCCAATGCGCGGGCAATGCCAATGCGCTGTCGCTGTCCGCCGGAAAATTCATGTGGATATCGGCGCGCGACGTCGGGAGATAAGCCCACGGTGTTGAGCAGGTCGGCGACTCGATCTTTTGTTTTGTCGCCGTGGATTTTCAGGGGTTCCGAGAGGATGCCGCCGATGGTGAGGCGGGGGTTTAGCGATCCATAAGGGTCCTGAAAGATGATTTGCATGTGCCGGCGCAGTGTTCGAAGTTGTTTTTTCCCCAGGGAGAGAATGTCAGTATTTTTGAATCGCACGGTGCCTGATGTCGCATCGATAAGGCGTAAAATGGCGCGTCCTGTCGTGGTTTTTCCGCATCCCGATTCTCCGACCAGGCCGAGGGTTTCGCCGGGAGAGATATTGAAGCTCACGTCATCTACTGCTTTGACATGTCCGGCGTTGCGCCCCCAAAGTCCCTGAGAAATGGGGTAGTATTTTTTTAGATTTTGAACTTGAAGAAGCACTATTTCTCGCCTTTATGCCATCCAACACGCGGTCTGGTGACCGCTGTCAATTGTTTGCAGTTGCGGTGTGGTTTCCCTGCAAATTGAATCGACCTTTTCACATCGATCTGCAAATCGACATCCCGATGGGAATTGCGTGGCTTCGGGCACCGTGCCCGGAATGGTTCTGAGGCGCTTGTTCGCGATATCCAGACGGGGTACTGATGCGAGTAATCCCTGCGTGTAGGGATGCCTGGGGTTGTGAAAGATCGCGTCTGCCGGACCGATTTCTACAATTTTGCCTGCGTACATGACCGCGACCTGATCGGCGGCTTCGGCAATAACTCCTAAATCGTGTGTGATGAGCAGGACGGCCATACCGAGTTGTTGCTGCAAGTCGCGCAACAGGTCCAGGATTTGCGCCTGAATAGTGACATCGAGTGCTGTTGTGGGTTCGTCCGCAATTAGCACTTTGGGGTTGCACGAGAGGGCCATGGCGATCATTACGCGCTGGCGTTGTCCGCCAGATAACTGGTGCGGGTATTCGTTTGCGCGTTGTTCGGGATCGGGCAGGCCCACGAGGTGGAGCATTTCAACTGTTTTTTTTCGCGCTTCGGTTTTTTCTAATCCCTGATGCCGCCTCACGGCTTCGTCAATCTGGAACCCACAGGTGTAAACCGGGTTGAGGCTGGTCATGGGTTCCTGAAAGATCATGGCAATGTCATTGCCGCGTATGTCGCGCATTTCGGTATCCGAAAGGGATACCAGGTCACGGTCCTGAAAAAAAATATGCCCACTTTCAATGCGGCCAGGATGAGGTACCAATCGCATGATTGACAGCGAAGTGACACTTTTTCCGCACCCCGATTCACCAACAAGGCCATACGTTTCGCCCTTGTTGAGTGTGAATGATACGCCATCTACCGCCCTCGCTGTTCCGCTGTCTGTATGAAAATGCGTTTGGAGGTTGTCAACTGTCAGCACGGAATTGGGCATGTAATGTTTCTTTGGACTTCTATAAGGGTTTGAACGTTCCCGTTTTTTTGAAATGAGCGAATGAACACGCACTTCTCCTCAAATCAAAATAGAGGCAATTCGAGCACGAGCCAGTCTTCGAGCAAGAACCCGACGCGCCCAATCAGCAGTGAGAGACGCGCCATGATGGTGTAGCCAAATGATGCGCCAAATGAAATCATGAGAAACCAGATACCAATTTTGGACGCCACGCCCACGGGACCGGTGTGTTCGACAGAGTAGAAGAAATACACGAGTACTGTAACGACGCCGACAAGAATAATGAGCAGATTTAATCCTTCCCATGAGGCTGCTATAGGTTGCATGGTCGGTTCCATTTGTGCCAGCAAATTGGCCGCAATAGTACGTGGGATGGTTAATCCCGCTCCCAGACCGACTACAAATGCGAATGCGATACGACTGAGCCAACTGAATGTTGCCGAGGAGAGTTGGGTGAGCATGAAGAGGCCAAGCAATGTGGGCACGATGAGCCACAAATTGCCCATGCTTTCGCTGCTAAGTTCATAGAGGGGATTCACCACATCGGCCCAAAGCACGGTGTACCAAATTTGGGTGAGGGAGTATGCGGCTGCCACACCCACGTAGAGATTTTCGGCAAATTTGAAGAGAGGGTTGTCCTTATAGAGAAAACTGTAAAGCGATAGGGTGATGCCAGCCGCGATAAATATACCAAAGCCGGTCCAATCCGCGGAGAGTCTGTCCCAGCCAAAGAGGTAGATATTGATGGCGGCAAAGACGACTAAAAAAGTGATAAAAATTATATGATCGCGACTCACTGGGCACCTCCTCTCTGTCGTCCATAGAGGAAGTACATCACATTGCCCAGGATGATGAAGGCGATGATGATGAGATGTACAACGGATTGGGCACCCATACCCGCGGTGGCTTTGCCCGATGTTTCAATCAGAGTCTCGTATTCGGCGGCACCGGCCAATCCGCCCATCATGCCGTTCATTTGGCCCGATTGCAGATATGGATATTGATCGGGTGCCATAACAGCGGTACAGCCAATGCCAAATTTAAATTTGTAGCGTTCTTGTCCATAGGGTATCCAGACACCATCTGGTGTGTTGCCCGCTGCCAGACAGATCACATAGTCGAAGTCCGCCAATCCCTTTATGTTTTTGGTGACAGGTAATTCGGTCGTATCGCTACCTTGCAGATCTTTTTGGAATGCATTGTGAAAGTCGTTGCCCATGTTGATGACCAGAGAACCGAAGCCCGTTTTATAACCCAGATACGTATAATCTTCACCGTATTGTGCACCAAATTCTTTTGATGTGGTATCAAATGCTTCTTGTGCAAGACCAACAGCATCTACCCAGTGTGACATCCCAACTACTTTGACGTTGCGCTTGAAACAGTGGCGCAAAACTGCAATGGCCATGGGCTGTACTTCGGGCATGGATCCGGGTCCGTAGTCAAAGGAGATGAGAATGGTGCCGTTTTTTGCTGCCACTTCTTCGATCGTGTCGTAAATCGCTTTGACATCTTCCGTGATGTGGATAGGCAGGCGTATGGCAGCCAACGAGGGAATGATGATACCAAGCGCGACAAAGACAAAGATGATACGGCGGTCGATATTGAGCAAAAATTCTTTCATTATCATTATTCACCTCCGCCGAGATAAGAGCGTTCGATGCCAAAAATGATGCGTAATGCCGTGGCGACAGCACCAAGGCTGACGCCGAGCAAAATGCCGCGCTTGGCTGCCAGATTGGGCACATCCATCATCCATTGGGCAATTTGGGGAAGCTCCTGGTAAATTGATGCGCCAATGGGCACGCGGCCGATCATCACGATAATAGCCGATACGAGCAGGATTGCCGCTTCTGGCGTGCGTGCGCGAAAGGTGCGATAGGCAGCAGATGCGATGAAAAACGCGAGAATAGAGAACATGGTGGCATCGGCTGGTACCTGTACATACTTAAACATCCAGTCAAAAGGACCCGAATCAAGTACCTGGGAGGTGAAAGGACCTTGTCCATTGTTGTAGATTGCGAAGATGGACATAAGCACAAAGCCCACAAATACGAGGAAACTATATCCCCATCCGGCTTGTTGCCGCTGAACACGACTCCAGTGCAAGCGCATCAGACTGTAGATTCCCAACACCAGAGCGAAGGCCGCGATAATTCGATTCCAGGTTGTCAAGTCCTGCTCAAGATTTTGGGCGCCGCTGTGTGGAATGTAGTAAACGAGAATACCAATCATACCCAGAACAAAGGCGATGATCAGCGGCAATGTACGTCGTAAAAAAAGCATAAAAGAATCCCCTGCTTAATATGCGGTAAAAATATGCGTGAGTGTTTGAATTTCAAAACTCGCCAGAAGTGTACCCAAAATCATGGCTATCAAGAGCACTGCTTTGCCGATGTCCTGCCCTTTAAGGCTGCCCAACAGTTTGGGTTCTCGGGCGAGATACGCACTCGCCGCATAGAGTTCTTCGCCCATGAGCGTATAGTCGCAGGTAGTGATGAAAAAGGGCAGTTGGGTGTAGGAGTCAGTGCCCGCGATCTGAATAGCATTGATTGAAGCACCTGTTTCTGCCAGCAAGAGCGATTCGGCATAGAAGGATCCCATCATGATATTGGTGGCTGGTCTGTCGCGCACCATCATGCCGTCAAGGGCTGCGGCATAGCTGAATTGTTCTGTAGCTGCCAGAAAGACCATGTCGTCGGAATATGCGTCGGGACGGCCTGCATTGAGATAGGATTCTTTGACAACCTCTTGACTCACAGCCATGACAACTGAGTAGCGATTGGCAACGCGCAATTCGGTATTAAATTCGGCTGTACGGTGGGCAACGCGGGAGAGAACATTGATTGCCGCAATAGTGGAAACACTGTCCATGTCATGCAACCCATGTACAAAGAGTACGGGTTTACCCATTTCCGTGGCGCGACCGAGGGCTTCGTCAAGGGCTTCGAGGCCAGCGATGCGCCGAATGAAGAGTTCGCGTTTTTGGGCGAGGAGAATGCCGCCTAAAATGATGAGAGAGAAGATCGTGCCGATAACGAAGTTGTTGGTTTTGGTCCGGTTGAAGAGATTTTCATACGCTTCTGCGCTTGCGATTGCCGAGGGAAATGATTCGCCAGAAGGGAGGTGGGCGATGACCTGTACGTAATAAGTTTTACTATTTTCAATGGCGATTCTTTTAGATGAGTCGGCGGGATCAACATATTCGGAGATTCTGGCAAAAAACTTGTGGAATGTTTCTTCGCCATGCCCAAAAGTGCCCGGATCGGTGGATTGCAGGTTAGCTGCATTGTACTTGGCGCCATGAAAAGGCCCATTTTCAGATTCGCCGACTGAAATTGTGTATGTGATTTGTTCGACTCCCTCGAGGGGTTCTGGGTAATCCCAGATGACGGTGATGCTGCCTCCCGAGTCGTTGGGGGTGTCTTCGGCTTTGACACCGGTGGGTTGTTGTGCATATACCTGTGCCGCGCAGAGCACGAGTGTGATGCAAGTTAAAAAATATCTCATACGCAATCTCCCGATGGAGTCGTTTACTCTTGGATGAGTTCGACGTTGGCGCGCGGGACAGTGGCGCGGTCGCCATTGTCAAATTCTACTTCGAGTACGCGCACATGGGTTTCGGATTCGACTGTTTGCAATTCGGGTGGTAGTGCCGTGACTTTGCCTACCTGACCAAAATAGGGTGCGCGAATCACGCGCAAGAGTGCCCCTTCGATGAGGCCCGGATGATCGGATTCTTCGGTTTGTTCGTGGCTGCTGGATTCCGGGATGATGATTTCGGGACGCAAAACCCCGGCGCGAATCTGGGTGGCACCCGAGATAGAGGCTTCTTTGCCGTTGTTTTCGCTCAGTATGTCAAAGGTTTTGTGCGCCATTGCAATGGGGCCAAAGCCTTCGGTGACGATGACGGTGAGGCCAATATTCTCGGTGCCGGTGATAGCTACGCCGAGGTCGTAACCGAGCAGGTCGCGCAAATCGGCGTCGCGGATGCCGCCCCCAATGATGCCAACGGCGCCGCTTTCCCGCGCTTTGTCAATTACGTCGAGTGTGAGAAGGTTGCCGCCTACGGCGATTTTACCCGCGCACGAGTCGTCGATTTGGTCGGGGGTTAAAATTTGATCTGGCTCTTCGGAGATGACGTGCAGAGGTCCCCAGGTTTCACCGCCTATGCCAAAGATGCCCTGTACAAATGCACCTGTGGTTTCGACAATGACGCCTTCTTCGGGCAGGATTTCGGTCACGTTGCCATCTATGTATGCCTGTACCTGAACGGGGCGGGGGGGCGCGCGAAAGATGACCTGTCCGGTGATTTTGGAGATGCTTTCGAGGGTGCCACTAATAGGTGCTTTAACGGTGGTTTTGAACCATTTGATGAAGGGGCGGGTTTCGGCAATGGGTTCGTCGGCTTCGACGGGGTCGCCTTCGCGTTTGAGCAGGTAATTGGGCAGTTCTTCTGGCGTGCAACTCAAGATGTTGACCAGGTTGAGGGTGGTGACGTTGCCGGGCAGGTGCGTGCGTGCAACGACTTGATCGCGCGTTACGCTATCGCCTTGTGATACGACGACCTCACCTTTGAGGGGGAGTTGGCGCTGGCGTTGAAGAAGGGTCTGTGGGGTAACGCGAAGACCGGGTGTGTATGCGTGTGCCATAGGGTAATACCTGGGGTTAAGGATAACGGAATATACAATGCGAGGGGTACTTTACAAGAAAAATAAATTAAATCAGGGCCTTTCTCTTACCGGGGATAGAGGTCGAGGGTCTCGCTCCACCGGCTTATTTGATCGGCGCGTTCGGATTGATTTTCGGCAAATACAATGGGGCGACCGCGTCCGTCGAGGATTAGCCCGGCGGTACCCCCCTTGACTGTGATGTTCAGTTCTCGGCCCGATCCGGCACCTGCGTCTGTGTTGCGCTCGGGGTGCAAGGTGAGGTGTGCTTCTCGATCGGCTTCGAGGGAGAAGTGTAGAAGATCGCCGATGTTGAGTGTGCCCGATTGGGTTCCGCCGGGAAGGTCGATTTCGTATTGTGCACAGGATGCGCCTATTTTGCCTTGGGCGATGGGTGCAATGCAGGTGCCGAGGTAGATGAGGCAGTCGCGTTCAAAAACCTGAGTGGCAGCGATTTCGTTGACCGATGAGAGTACGCCGAGGTGTGGCATCATAAAGATGCTGTCAACGGCGAGACGCGTGATGCCTTCGGGCTGGAAGGCGTCGATGAGCATGGCGGCTGTTTGCATTCGACGCGGGGCGTGAGATAGAACGCCGCCGCTTCCTACGAGGAGATCGAGGTCGCGCATTTTGATGAGGCTTTCGCCGCCTGCGGATTGGTCGAATACATCGGATAGGGTACGCTCGGCCTGTACGCCTTTGAGACCCACGGCCAATGCGCGGTGCTGGACAAAGGCCAGGCGCAGGGCTTCGCGGGCAATGGCCTGTTCGACCTGAAGTTCTTCGAGCATTTGTGGAATTGTGGTGGGGCGGATCATTTTGTTTTTGATGCGGTCGCGCAGGTCTGCTTCGTCGATTTTGAAAGGTACCCAGCGCATGACATCGTCGAGGCCCGCTTCGGCGAGTACGTTGGATACGCTGTAGGACATGCCGAGATTGGCAGATACCGTGCGGTTGAAGATATCGTCAAAGACGCTGAATACGTCGGTGGTGGCACCGCCTATGTCAACGCCCACGACATTGATATTTTGTTGTTTGGATGCGGTTTGCATCATGAGGCCAACTGCGCCGGGCGTGGGCATGATGGGCGCGCCTGTCCATGAGATGAGTTTCCGGTAGCCAGGTGCTTGCGCCATGACGTGTTCGAGAAAGAGGTCGTGGATCACATGGCGGGCAGGTCCGAGGTTTTCTTCTTCGAGCGTGGGGCGGATGTTTTCCGTGACGGTGAGGGCTGTTTTGTCGCCCAGGGTACGTTCAATTTCCTGCGCGGCATCTTTGTTTCCGGCGTAAATAACGGGCAGTTGGTATCCCGATCCAAATCGCGGTTTGGGGTCGGCTGCCGAAATAAATTCGGCCAGTTCGACAACGTGCGAAATGGTGCCGCCATCTGTGCCTCCCGAAAGGAGCACCATATCGGGGCGCAACTGGCGTATGCGTTCGATTTTTTCGTGGGGCTGCCGCCCGTCGTTGGATGCGAGAATGTCCATGACGATTGCGCCTGCGCCGAGGGCGCAGCGCTGCGCGCTTTCGCCGGTCATGGCCTGAATGACGCCGCCGACCATCATTTGCAGGCCGCCGCCTGCACTGCTGGTAGAAATGTAGATGTCAACTCCGCGATTATCCCGTGCGGGTGTGATGATGGTTTCGCCGTCGAGAATTTGTCTGCCGGAGAGTTCTTCGACTTCTTGAATGGCGTTGAGCACGCCGCGCGTGACGTCTTCGTAGGGGGCTTCAACTGTGGTAGGTGCTTCGCCCCGATAGGTCTGGCGATAGACATCGCCCTTTTTTTCTATGAGGATGGCTTTGGTCGTGGTGCTGCCGCAGTCGGTAGCGATGATAACGTCGAGTTTATCCATGGTTTTTGTTTTCCAGGGTTTCAATGTGACGAATGAGGCAGGGAATGCTTTCCCGTTTTTCCAGAAAGCGCGTGAAGCGATCAAACTCAGCTGTTGAGGAAAAGATGATAGATACGAAGGGCGATAAAAAAGTCAAAAGTTGGCTGCCAATATAGTTAAAGGGTCGCCCGGTTTCAAGTAACATAATGGCTGGCGCTGTGAGTTTGCGTCTCACGATGAAGGCGGCGGCTTTTTCGGCGAGAATTTCGTCTTCTTCGGTGATGGCACTTTCGGGTGGGGAGACGGCAAAGGCATGGGCGCAGTAATTCTTAAGCCGGATCAATATTGATGTGTCTTTGGACGACATGGTAGATCTCTGAGGGATTTTTCGAGCGCAGGAATTGACCGCGAAATGTGTCGAGACGATGCGGTTTGGCAAAAGGACTTAAGAAGACGCCGTCGGGATGGATTGCGGCGCGGCGAAAATTTGTCCACAAATACTGCCTGTGCATACCGATATGTGAAATGGTAAAACCGTGAGTGTCAATAGCATAGTGCGTTATAAAAAAATAACGGGACATCGCCGCGGTGAGCAATACGAGTGCAAGAAAGGCGAAGGTGATGCTTTGAAAGCTCACACCGACAATAGCCGCGACGCCCAGGATGATGAGTACGAGTAAAACAGATTTTGCCAAAGGCTCTTCGCGCAAGGGATGTGAGGTCCAGATCTTTGAAGATTCAATACTTGTCATTCCATTCATGCGTTGCGTATTTCTCGTTGATGAGGCGTTGGGTTTCGGCGATTTCGGTTTTGCTGAGTGTGGCTTCAACAAGTTGGATGTTAAAGGTCTTTTGAATGCCTTGTCGGATGGCGGTAGCCACTGTATCAAAATCGATGGGGGATGCAAGGGCTTCAGAGAGCGAGGTGGTGTGGCGGTCGAGGTCGCGTGCAAAACGCTTTTTCAGGCCGGGTTTGTCGATGGGCAGAAGATCGACGATTTGTTTGTGCTCTGGGCCGAGTAGGAGAGACCCGTGCTGCAAGAGCATTGTGCCGATGCGCTGTTGCGCGCTACCGATGAGTTTGCGTCCCTTGAATTTGACTTCGTATTGCGCTGTGCTGGTAAAACAGGGCGAGGTGAGTTCTTTGCCGCGCGGTGAGGGTTGCGTCTGGCGGCGGGATTCAAAGGTCGCATCAATACCGAGAGCGCGAATACCCGCCAAAAGGCCCTCGCTGATTCTGCGATAGGCTTCGTTGATATTGCCCCCCATAACGGGATTGTCGGCAGGGCAGATAACGCTGTAGGTCAGTTCGTTCCAGTGCAAGACGGCGCGACCACCGGTGGGCCGACGGACAATGTCGATACCGCGCTTGCGAACTTTTTGGGCATCGACTTCGCGGCTGATGCGCTGTGCATATCCAAAGGAGACCGCGGGCGGTTGCCACCCGTAAACGCGAAATGCAGGCCGAGCACCTATCGAGCGCACGAGAGCTTCATCGACTGCCATATTAAAAAAGGCGTTTCCGTGTTGGGTATTCAGGAAACGCCATGTGAAGGGATCGCATTGTGTCACGGTTAGTGTAGGCCCAGGTGTCTGAGCGCGTCTTTTGCGGCCATCTGTTGGGCTTCTTTTTTACTGCGCCCCTGTCCTTCGCCCAATCGATCGCCCTGAAGGGTTACTTCAATAAAGAAAATTTTTCGGTGATCTGGGCCTTCTTCGGATATGGGCTGATATCGCGGATGGCCCTGTCCCGTACTTTGTGTGTGTTCGAGAAGCAGGCTTTTGAAGTTGAGATAGTTGCCGTCGGCGAGGATTTCTTCAACATCGGTTAGAATTGTGCGTTCGACAAATGAGCGGGCAGCTTCAAGCCCGCCATCGAGGTAAATCGCACCTAAGAGCGCTTCAAAAGCATCGCCGATAATCGAGGTGCGTTGGCGCCCGCCAGATGAGATTTCTTCTTTGCTCAAATAGAGATATTCTCCAAGTTGGATTTTGCGGCCTTTTTCGGCCAGGACCACCTTGCTGACGAGTAGAGATTTGATCTGTGTGAGTTCGCCTTCTCTTTTATTTTTGAACCGATTGTAGAGATGTTCTGTCACAATGAGATCGAGCACGGCATCGCCCAAAAATTCCAGGCGTTCGTTGGAAGCAATGCTGCCTTCCTGAGTGACGTAAACATGAGACCGGTGTTTAAGGGCTTGTTCGAGTAAAGCGGTATTGGAAAAGGTGTAACCGAGTTTGTGTTGGAGTTCTTCCTGGGAACGCACTCTGCTGCCTGCGGACCAGCGTCTGATCGTTTGTAAGACAGTTCCGAGCCGGATAAAACCGCCCCCTTTCAATTCACGTAGCATGTATGGTCTCGTTAGTTGCGAAACTTACGCAGGATGAGTACTGCGTTGTGGCCACCAAAGCCAAAGGAATTACTGATGGCGATTTCAACGGGTATTTCCCGCGCTTCATTGGGCACGTAATCGAGGTCGCATTCTGGATCGGGTGTTTCGTAGTTGATCGTGGGCGGTACCACATTGTGGTGAATTGATAGGGTTGCTGCGATGGTTTCAATCGCACCCGAAGCCCCCAAAAGATGTCCGGTCATGGATTTTGTCGAACTGACGGCGAGCTTTTTGGCATAGTCGCCAAATACGGATTTGATGGCGGCTGTTTCTGCCGGATCGCCCACAGGTGTTGATGTGCCGTGTGCGTTGATATAAGCCACGTCTCCGGGATTGATCTGCGCTTGTCGCATGGCGCGGCACATAGCGCGGGCACCCCCCTCGCCGCCAGGTGCCATACCGGTAATGTGATAGGCATCGCCAGTGTAGCCAGTCCCTACAACTTCGGCATAGATAGTGGCACCCCGTTGTGTTGCGCGTTCGAGTTCTTCCAGAACAAGCCCGCCAGCACCTTCTCCAATTACAAATCCATCTCGGTCTGCATCGAAGGGACGGCTGGCTTGCGTTGGGGCGTCGTTGCGGGTTGAAAGCGTTCGCGCCGCGGCAAATCCACCGACTGACATTGGGGTAATGGCGGCTTCTGCCCCCCCTGTGATCATGACATCGGCTTCGTCGTCCCAAATTTCGCGGGCTGCATTGCCAATGGCATGGGCTGCCGAGGCGCAAGCTGTGACGGTGGTATAGTTGGGTCCTTTGGCACCGAGGTGGATGGATACTTGACCTGCGGACATGTCGGGAATCATCATGGGCACAAAAAGCGGACTGATGCGTCGTGGACCATCTTTGCGATAGGCTTCGTGCTGATCCTCAAAGGTTTGGATGCCGCCAATGCCCGAGCCAAATACAACTCCGATGCGTTCGGGCTGTTCATTACTGATATCGAGACCTGCATTTTCTACGGCTTGAACAGATGATGCAATGGCGTATTGGGTAAAGAGATCCATGCGCCGCTGGCTGCGACGATCAATACCAAAGTGTTCTGGTTCAAAGTTTTTGATTTCGGCTGCAAATTGCACGCGGAAATCAGAGGCGTCAAATTTTGTTATGGGGCCAACGCCTGTTTGTCCATTGCACAATGCTTCCCAATAGCTTTTTGTGGTATTGCCATTGGGGGCAAGTGTGCCCATGCCGGTGATGACCACTCTGCGTTGTTTGTTCAAAGAATGACCTCCTGAAGGCTGGAGATTTGTTCCTACATCCATTAATGGGATGAGAACCTATCTCCAGCTTCCAGTTCCCGAATTAATCCAAACGTTCGTCTAAGTATGCGATGGCATCGCCAACTGTTTCGAGCTTTTCGGCGTCTTCATCGGAGATTTCCATGTCAAATTCTTCTTCGAAAGCCATGACCAGTTCGACTGTGTCGAGCGAGTCTGCGCCCAGATCGTCAATAAAATGGGCGTCGGCATTGACGCTATCGGCATCAACTCCGAGTTGGTCAACGATCAGGTCGGTAACTTTTTGTTGAATATCATCGGTCATTGTGAAGCCCTCCGTGTGTAGTGTGTAGTGATTATTTACATCACCATTCCGCCATCGACAACGAGAACCTGTCCAGTAATATAAGTAGCGTCGTCAGAGGCGAGAAAGGCTGCGGCTGCGGCAACATCGTCGGGACTGCCGAGCTTGCCCAGTGGAATCTGTGCGATCAACTGTTCTTGTATTTTGGCGTTGAGTTTAGCGGTCATGTCAGTCGGAATAAATCCGGGCGCAATGGCGTTGGCAGTAATATTGCGGCTGGCCAATTCTCTGGCTACCGATTTGGTCAGGCCAATCAGGCCCGATTTGGATGCGGCGTAATTGATCTGCCCGGCATTGCCCGTGAGCCCCACGACCGATGAGACGTTGATGATGCGACCGGTTCGCGCCTTCATCATGGGACGGGTGACGGCTTTGATACAATGGTACGCACCTTTGAGATTGACGTCAAGAACAGCATCCCAATCATCTTCTTTCATACGCATCAGCAAATTGTCGCGGGCGATACCTGCATTGTTGACGAGTATATCAATTTTGCCCCAGATGTCGAGGACGGTCTTTACAAGGGCTTCAACGGATTCGGCGTTGGATACATCGGTTTGTCGTACAATAGCCTCTCTGCCTTGTGCGCGGATTTTTTCGGCCACGGCTTCTGCAGCTTCCGTGCTTTGACTGGCACATAAGGCGATGTTGGCTCCTTCGCGCGCAAGGCGCAGGGCAATGGCCTCGCCAATGCCGCGAGATCCGCCTGTTATAAGAGCTGTTTTATCTGTGAGTCGGTTCATGAGATAATTGTCGGTTGAATGTTCTAAAGTTGTTCAATGGCTTCTAATGTGCCGGCTTCGCGGACTGAAATGTTTCGGTCAATTCGGCGCATGAGGCCCTTGAGCACATTGCCTGGCCCCACTTCGAGTGCTTCAGTCATGCCTTCTGCTATGAGCCGTTGCATGGATTCGGTCCAGCGAACAGGCGAAATAACTTGCTCGATTAACAGGTCTTTGAGCAAGTCTGGATCGCGTGTGGGTTCAGCCGTGACATTGGGGATCACGGGGATTTGCGCCCGCACAAATGGCACATCGTCGAGTATGTCGGTCAGTGCTGTTAGGGCTGGTTGCATCAAGGCTGAGTGAAATGCGCCGCCTACGGGCAAGAGCACAGCGCGTTTGGCTCCCAGTGCTTTGACTTTTTCGAGTGCTTCTTCAACGGCGTTTTCCTCGCCAGACAGGACCACTTGCCCCGGACAATTGAAATTGGCTGTTGTGACATGACCCGAAGAGCTGAGGTCGTTGCAAAGCCGAACCATCACGTCGTCGTTGAGACCGAGCACAGCAGCCATGGTACCTGGCCGAATTTTTCCCGCGACTTGCATGGCATGTCCGCGAACGCTGACGACCCGAAAGCCATCTTCGACGCGCATAACACCTGCCGCAACGAGCGCGGCGAGTTCTCCGACGCTGTGTCCTGCCACGAGGTCGGGATGCAGTCCCCGGGTTTTGAGTATTTCGAGGGCGGCAATGCTGTGGGCAAAAATTGCCGGTTGTGTGACTGCGGTTTGTTTGAGTGACTCAGCAGGACCGTTGAAGCAGAATGATTTGATGTCTATGTCGAGCAAGTCGTCGGCAAGATCAAAAATTTTGTGTGCTTCCGGTGCGGTCCTGTACAGGTCGTATCCCATGCCAACGAATTGGGAGCCTTGCCCTGGAAATAGGAAAGCTTTTTTTGTCATTTAATAAGCCCAGGTTAGCAGGGTGCTGCCCCAGGTATATCCCGCACCGGCACTGGCGAACAGCACATTGTCACCGCGGCTGAGGCGGCCCTGTTCGACTGCTTCAGACAGGCCGATGGGAATGGTGGCAGCAGAGGTGTTGGCATAGCGGTCGATATTGACCACAACGCGATCTTCGGGTATATCTGTGCGTTTGACACATGCGTCAATGATGCGTTTGTTGGCCTGGTGCGGTACAAAAAGCGCGATGTCTTTGCCGACCAGGCCGTTGCGTTCGAGAATTTGAGCGGAAACTTCGGCCATTTTGGGGACTGCAAATTTGAAAACTTCGCGGCCATCTTGATAAATATAGTGCATTTTTTTTTCAACGGTTTTACGAGAGGCCGGAAGCACACTGCCGCCAGCGGGTTGTCGCAGATGTTTTACGCCGCTGCCATCAGAATAGAGGATAAAGTCTTTAAGCCCCAAACCGGGTTCGCCGGGTTCGAGTAAAACGGCGCCTGCGCCATCGCCAAAGAGCACACAGGTGTCGCGGTCGGTGTAGTCTGTAATGCTGCTCATTTTGTCGGCTCCAATGACGACTACGCGTTTGTGTGCGCCCGTTTCAATAAATTGCCCCCCCACCATCAGAGCATATAAAAAACCGCTACAGGCTGCTGCCAGATCAAAAGCCCAGGCATTTGTGGCACCAATTTGGTCCTGTACCAGACAGGCCGTTGATGGAAATAACATGTCGGGCGTGATGGTTGCAACGATGATCAGGTCGATATCTCTGGCATCGAGTCCTTTGCTGTGCAGAATGGCTTCCAGAGATTTTAGAGCCATAAAAGACGTGCCCAATCCCTCGTCGAGAATGCGACGTTCTTTGATGCCGGTGCGGGATGTGATCCACTCGTCGGATGTATCGACTATTTTTTCGAGGTCGGTATTGGTCAACTTTTGTTCTGGGACATAGTGCCCAACCCCGGTGATGGTGGCTGCAAGGGGATACATGATAATTCTCTGCTCCTCAAAGTCTGCGCAACTTTAGACCCAAATTAAAAGCCATCGGTTTCAACCACTTCGCGCCCATTGTAATAACCGCAATTTCCACAGACCCGATGGGGTATTTTTTGCTGCCCACAGTTGGGACATTCGTTAAAAGTGGGTTGACGCAGCTTCCAATTGGCACGGCGTTTACCTGTGCGGGAATTTGAACTTTTTCGTTTGGGGTTGGCCATGGTGGTATTCCTTTTTAATAGTTGCTCTGTTTACTGTGCGTTTTCTTTTAGTGCGCGGAGAGCATCCCAACGCGGGTCGTGGCTCTTTTCACGCGTGTATTCCAGCAATTCCTGGGGGTCTTGCTCATAGCGTTCACAAGGGCCAGAAGGCGATGCAGCGCATGTTGGAATCATGGGTAGTTCGAGCAAAATATAATCTTTCACGTCATTGCCCAGGTCTATTTCGCCGGGTTCTTCATTGAGCCAGATTAGCGTTTCGTCATCGTCATCGTTCATCTGGTCGGGACGACCTTTTTGAAAAACGAATGTGTATGAGATGGCGATGGGAAATTCGATGGTTTCCAGGCACCGCGCGCATTCGGGGCGCACCAGACAGGTGGTTTGCCCTTTGGCAGAGAGCGAGTCGCCAAATTTGTACACGACGAGACGGGTGTTTATGGCACCTGCAAATGGGGTGTCTTCTCCGGTAATGTGCAGGTCGGCAGGCGTTTCTTCAAACGAAAGTTCGGTCTCGCCTTCCTGTATATCTCTCAGGTCGATTTTCATAAGGTAGATGAATGCTTTTAACCAAAAAAGAAAGTCACTTCTTTGGCTGCATTTTCCAGTGAATCTGAGGCGTGTACGGCATTGTTTTGAATATCGGTTGCAAAGTCTTTGCGAATGGTTCCTTCTGCGGCTTCTTCGGGATTGGTGCTGCCAATGACTTCGCGCAAAAATGCGACGGCGTTGTCTCGCTCGAGTGCCATGGGTACACAGGGACCGGAGGTCATAAAATCGAGCAGGTCGTTGTAAAAAGGCCGTTGGCAATGTACTGCATAAAACTCGGCAGCCTGTTTGCGCGTGAGGCGAACCATTTCAAGATTTACAATTCGAAAGCTTTTTTTTTCGAGACGGCGAATAATTTCACCGATTACATTTTGTGCAACAGCGTCGGGTTTGACGATGAGCAAAGTGCGTTCCATGCATAAAATCCGTATAAAAAATAGGCTCATATCGGCTCAAAGGTGGACAAGATAGGAGTTGAGCTTTTTTTTGTCAACCCCATTTTTGATAAGGATTTGCGCTTGTAAACTGCGCGAGAAAGAGGTTGACACAAGTCCAATGTACGTCTTTAATTAGAGCACTTTGAGAAGGTACTTTTTCGCGCTGTTGCGGTTTAATTTTTTGGACGCCGGGGTCTTTTTATGAGTGTTGTCATTCCATTTTTGAACCACAAAGTTCTTTTTATTACGGGTGCAACCGGTTTTTTGGCCAAGGGATTGGTGGGAAAAATCCTTTGCCAAGCGCCAGATATTGGGCGCATTTATCTCATGGTGCGGCCTCAAAGTCGGGGAGGGGGCAAGCCCATTAGTGCCGAAGACCGACTGCAAAGGGAGATTTTGCAATCCAGTGCTTTTGCGCGATTGCGCGCAGAACTCGGGAATCGTTTTGACGCTGTGATGCGCGAAAAGGTCATTGCAGTGCCGAGCGATTTGACACAAGACCACCTCGGCATGGACGAGGAGACATATGCGCGGTTGACCCGTGAAGTCGATGTTGTGATTAACAGCGCGGCCAATGTGGTTTTTGATGCACCACTGGATCTGGCTCTGGCGCAAAATACACTTGGAGCCAAGCGCGTTGTCGAATTTGCCAAAGCGTGTCGAGATGCTGTGCTGGTGCATGTTTCGACGGCTTATGTCAATGGACGACAAAAGAGGATCATTTCTGAAGACGCGCCCGTACCCGATCAAACGGTGGCACAACAGATGGAAAATGGTCGCGCGCCCGATTATAGTCTGGATTCGGAAGTTGAAGCTATTCTGGCGTATAGCCACGAAGTAGAGGCGGCGTCGCGAAGCCCCGAGCGCTTTGCGGAATTTACGCGGTTGCTGGACCGGCAGGATCGGGGCAAGCGCGTTACAGCGCATCGGCGGGAACACCAGTTGGAGGCTTTGCGCCAGCGTTGGGTGCGGGAACGGATGGTGGCACGGGGCATAAAGCGCGGACGAGAGTTGGGCTGGCACGACAGTTATTCTTTTACCAAGGCCATGGGTGAGCAGATGGTTGCCAAGATTCGGGGTGATTTGCCAACCGTGATCGTACGCCCTTCTATTATTGAGAGCAGTTTGTCCGATCCAGAACCGGGATGGCTGGAGGGACTAAAAGTGGCCGATCCACTTATCGTACACTACGGCAAGGGGCGTTTGAATGATTTTCCTGCGCGTCCAGAAGCGGTTTTAGACGTTATTCCCGTGGATATTATTATCAATGTGATTATCGGTGTTTTGCCTTCCATCCGTGCAAATGCCGATTTGAAGGTTTATCATGTGACAACAAGTGCAAAAAATCCGGTCACGGTGGGTGAGGTCGTTCAGTATGTGTACGAGTATTTTGTGAACAATCCAATGCACGATCGCAATGGCAACCCCATTGCGGTAACGCGGTGGACCTATCCGACGCTGTCACAATTTCGTCGAAAGTTGCGCTATAAGTATCAGTTGCCACTCAAAATTTTGCAACGAGCACTGAATTTGGTGCCGCTGGTTGATGTTTCAAAGCACAAACGCCATTTGTCGATTTTGAATGCCACTTTGGAAAATACGCTGTCGCTTACCGATATTTACGGTTCTTATATTTCTCTGGATTGCGTGTTTCAAAACGACAATATGAATCAGTTGTTTGACAGTATGGATGCAGAAGATAAAGAGATTTTTAATTGTGATATTTCGCGCATAGATTGGCCCGTTTACGTAAAGGATATTCACATTCCCGGCTTGCAACGCCATGTGCTCAAGACGGGTGTTTAGGTTTCTCTTATGACCCCACGCAATAAATCGGATACTCGTCCATTGCACGAAACACTGCTCGACGATCTGGAGCAGATGTTGGCTGTTTATGACCAATCGGTTCAGCTTATGCTCGAAGCCGTGCGTCACGATGGCTATTTTGACGAGTTCGATCCAGATGCGCTGGTCTGGCCCAAAAGTCAGAGCGGGGCAATGGATATGGAGGCACTACAATTTCGCGCTCAGCTTGTGGATGCGATTTTTCAAGGCCTGCCTGAGGTTCGCAATGAGCGTTTGGACGAGGCGTATCGTCCTTTTGCGGAGTTGCTTCCGCAATATCACACGGGCAGCCGAATTTATTTGCAACTTCGGCGACAATTTGTCGAGCGCGGACGCGGGGATGCGAAAGATTTTTTAAAGTTATATCAATCTCTGTATTTGAAGGCTCTGGCACAGGCGGAGTTGCACGCGCCCGAAGCCGTTGAAGAGGCTCTGGCTCAGGTGCATATTACACAGGTGCCGATGTCGCATGCCCGCGCCGTTGCAGAGGTTCTTAGCAATGTGGAGGCAGATGAGGGTGCACACTGGGCCGAGGAGTACAGTTGTGAACGAGATGGCGCGCAGATTGTGGGCACTTTGCGCGATTTGTTGCAAGATGTGGCACAGCGCACGCTCGATTTGATTGCTGCGGGAGGGCTGCTGTCAACGCGGTATAATTATTTGACAAATTTTGGCTGGTTTGGCGTGTCGGTGTGGAAGGTTATTGTGGATGCAGAGGTGGCTTTAGCTCAGTTGCGCGACGATGTGGAACTGAATGGGATAGATGATGATGTGTTGCACATCAAGGCATTGTTGATTGAATTTTTGCACGCGCATCAGGAAGATCCCACCAGGCTGCGTCCCCGGTTGTACTGGTATGGGCAGGAGTATAGTTATTTGACGCGAGATATGATTGATTTGTCGGTTAAGCTGATATGCGATGTGAACGCGCAAATTGATAGCATTGGGCAAAGTGTTTCGCGTGTGGAAATTCCCGCTTTGCTCGCAGATACGGCGCGGGGACGATTTTTGGAATATTCCGATGTCGGGCGTCGAGGGGAATTTTCGAAATTGCAGCGAGGAATGCGTTTTGTCAGGTGGATGGGGACTTCACTCAAGGTGGGACGAAAAAAGAAGAAATTGTTGGAAAGAGAAGCCGATCCCATTCGTCGCCGCGAAGCTGGATGGCGCACCTGGCTCGATTGGGGGCGTCGCACGCTGGATATTTTTGATATTCGCGTTGATATTTATATCGATCCCCATTTTGAAGCCATTGTACGAGATTTGGGAGCCGATACGGAAGATCGGCGTCTTATTTTTTTGCCAACGCATCAGAGTTTGTTTGATCATCCCGTTTTGTACAGGGTTTTGCAGTCTCGGAAATTTTTGGATGCGATGGGGTGGGAAAGACCCGAACCTTGTGTAATTCTGGCGCGTACGGGGCTGGCGCGTTCGGGTATCAAAATTGGGTCGAAACAGATCACGCAGTTTGGGATGACGTCGGAGGTCTTTGATCAGATTTTGGAAAATGTCGATGGCTATGTGATGCTCGAGCGGTCCCATGCTGCGGGCCATACGACACAGCGCGTGGCACAGGCATTGACAGAGCGACCGGGCGTTATTTATCCGATGGCGACGACCGCGGCTTTTGCGCTTCAACAATTTCCGCTTCAACACGGAGTGTTTGCACAATTGCCCCAGGATGTGGTGATTGTACCGATTGCCTACCGCGGGCTTCACGCGCTGTGGCCCAAATGTCCAAAAGGCAATATCAATATCAACCCGGGGCAGGTCGATGTGTGGGTCTCGCCGCCTATGCTGGGAGAGACGACCCTGTTGCCCAAAAGACGGTCGCTGCGGATTCAGTCCGAGGCTGCCGCGCTGTTTCAAGCGGTGCATATTGCGACGTTGTTGAATCCGGAAGAGTCTTGAAAACGTGAGGTACGAAATGAATGAACTGATGATAGTTGCAATTTTATTGGTGATGGTATTTTTGCTCGTTCGGGGGCGTCGCGCTTTTGCCAGCAAAGACCGTTTTTCTGAGGGAGCAGAAGGCGAGCGGTTTGCACACAAGTGGGGATATAAGGATACGCGGTTTGAGTTTGACGATGACAGGACTGTGCAGGTGACGGGAACGCGGTATCCGCTGTGTGGCTATCGGATGCCGTATTTTTTGCCTTTTGTCGAAGAGGTGCTCAATGTGCCGATCCGTCCCGAAGATATGGGGCAAGAGATCGAGCACCGCGATTTGCCCACACCCGTGGCAAATGACGAATTTTTAAGGGCGGTGCGCGATGCGCTCAACGAAGATGGGGTTTCTCAGGAGGACATAGCGCGTCTGGTGCATAGCCACGGACAGTTGAGTGTGGATGAGGTGTATCAAATTTTGTACCATCGGCCGCCCAAACGCCTGGTGGATGTGGTGTTGTTCCCAGAGGAAGACGCGGATATTCAGGCTATTATTCAGCTTGCAAATGACCACAATGTGGTGCTGGTGCCCTATGGCGGCGGGACGAATGTGAGCGGTGCGCTCGCTGTTCCTATTTCAGAGACGCGGATGGTCGCGTCGGTGGATATGCGCCGCATGAGTCGCATTGTGCAGGTGGATGAAGAGAATTTTCAGGCGTGTGTGCAAGCGGGTATTTCGGGTAAGCAATTGGAGATTGCGCTGAATGAGCTGGGATACACGTCGGGACACGATCCAGATAGTCTGGAGTTTTCAACTCTGGGGGGATGGATTGCGACCAATGCCAGTGGTATGAAAAAGAACCGGTATGGCAATATTGAGGATATTGTGATAGAGGCCACGCTGGTGACGCCAACGGGGGAGGTGGAGACACACCATGCGACGCCGCGCAATTCGACGGGTGTGCAGCCCCGGTCGTTTTTGTTTGGAAGTGAGGGCAATTTGGGGATTATTACCCGGGCGACGATAAAGATTCACAAACAGCCCGAAGCACAGGCGTTTGGTTCGTTGGTGTTTCCGTCATTTGAACGGGGTGTGGGTTACTTAAAGGCACTTCGACAGACGGGACAAATTCCGGCGAGTATTCGGCTGGTGAACAATACGGAATTTCATCTTGGACAGGCGCTGAAGCCCGAGGCTAAAGGATTCAAGAAGTTCCAGCAGGATATTCAGCAATTTTTTTTGGTCAAGGTCAAGGGTTTTGATCCGAATCAGTTGGTGGCGTGTACGATTGTGATGGAGGGCACAAAAGACGAGGTCCGGCAGCAGGAAAAGACGATTTTCCGTTTGGCGAAGAAGTACGGCGGTATTTCGGGCGGTGCGCGCCGTGGCGAGCGGGGATATATGTTGACGTTTGGTATTGCGTATATTCGCGATTTTTTTACTCAGTTTCACATTTTGGGTGAGACATTTGAGACTTCTGTGCCGTGGACTAATATTCACGATGTTATTGGTGCGGTGGAAAAGAAGTTGGTTGTTTTGTGTGAAGAATACGGCGTGCCGGGCAAGCCCTTTCTGGCCTATCGCGTGACGCAGACCTATCACACGGGCGTGTGCATTTATTTTACAATGGGTTTTTGCGCGCAGGGGCTTGAGGATTCGGTTGGCGTTTATCACGCGATTGAGCGCCAGTTGCGGCAGGAAATTTTAGACTACGGCGGGTCTTTGTCGCACCATCACGGCGTGGGCAAACTCCGCAGTGGATTTTTGCCTCAGATTCAAAGCGAAAATAGCATTGCAGTGTTGCGGCAGATGAAAAAGGCGATGGATCCAAATAATATCTTCGCCATTGGCAATGGGGCGTTTGCGGATTGAGAATGGAAAGGAATTATTGATTTTGAATGGCGCGATGTTTAGGGATAAGGTAGTGATTATTACAGGCGCGTCTTCGGGGCTTGGGGCTGCGTTGGCTCTGGAACTGGCGAAACAGGGCGCACACCTAACATTGTTTGCACGGCGAGAGGAAAAGCTGGGCGAGACGGCTGAGGCGTGTCGGCGGTTGGGGGCGCAGGTGGTGACAGTGGTGGGGGATGTTACACAGATCGAAAATTGCGAGCAATTGGTTGAGGCGACGATTGTAGAATTTGGTTGCATAGATTATTTGATTGCCAATGCCGGGATCAGTATGTGGGCGAGGTTTGATGAGGTGGAAGATTTGGAGGTGTTTCGCAAGCTGATGGAGACCAATTATCTCGGTCTGGTTTATTGCGTGCATGCGGCATTGCCACATTTAAAAGTTTCGAAGGGCCTGATCGTGGCCATTGCATCTTTGCAGAGCAAATTTGGCGTGCCTTTGCACACGGGATATGGCGCGTCAAAGCACGCGGTGCTGGGTTTTTTGAACGCTCTGCGTCTGGAAGTGGAAGACGTACATATTTTGACGGTCTTGCCGCATTGGCTTCAGGGGACGAATCTGAGACAACACGCTTTTGGGAAAGATGGTGAAGCACTGGGCGATTCCTCACAGCGGCACAATGAAGAGGCGCTTTCTCTTAAATATTGTTGTGTGGCAATTTTGAAGGCTATGCGAAAACAGAAGCGCGAATTGGTGCTTCCCTGGCACCACCGCGCATTGCCATGGTTGCAATTGATTCATCCCAAAATTGTCGAGTGGCTGGTGAGGAGGAAGATGAAGGATCAGGGTTTGGGAGATATGGCGTGACGCCCGATGATCTTGGAACTTCCATAGAGGAAGCCGTGGGACAGATGTTGATGATCGGTTTTCGCGGTGATGTTCTATATGGGGATATTGCTGCGCTATTGCGGGATATTCAACCCGGTGGGGTTGTGCTTTTTGATTATGATTTGCCGAGCAAAGGTGAGATGGTGCGGAATATTACGTCTCCGCGGCAACTGCGCGCTTTGACCTCGGTGCTTCAGGACATAGCGCCCTATTTTATCGCTGTTGATGTAGAAGGTGGGTATGTCAATCGGCTAAAAGAGGAGTATGGATTTTCGGTTTCTGTGCCTTCTGCTCAAGAACTCGGCAGACAGTCTCCGGGTAAGACGAAAAAAGTAGCAGAAGCACTTGCGTGCGAATTGAAAGATATGGGGATTAACTGGAATTTTGCTCCGGTTGTCGATGTGAATATAGATCCCCAAAGTCCGGCTGTTGGCGCGATAGAACGGTCATTTAGCGATGTCCCGAGGACTGTGGTGGCACATGCAAATGCGTTTATTAAGGCGCATCGAGAACAGCAGGTGATACCGGCGCTGAAACATTTTCCAGGACATGGAAGCGCGGCGGGCGATACGCATCTGGGTGTTACCGATGTCACACAGACATACCGACGTGCGAAAGAGCTTTTGCCGTATCAAAAATTTATCCAGAAAGGCTATGATGATCCGATTCTTACCGCGCATATTGTGAATTGGAAGCTCGATAAGAGCGGAAGACCGGCAACTTTGTCGCATGATATTATGACGAAACTGCTGAGGAATGAGCTGGGTTTTGATGGGGTCGTTATTTCTGACGATATGCAAATGGGGGCGATTGTCGAGGCGTATGGGTTGACAGAGGCGGTTGTTGAAGCCGTAAAAGCAGGTGTTGATATGATTTTGCTCGCCAACCAGATTGGGGAATACAATATTGATCAGGTGTACGATGTTAAAAATGCCATTGTGCAGGCGGTAGCAGATGGCGTTGTCGAAGAAGATCGCATTTGCGAATCTTTTAATCGGATTCAAAGATTGAAACAGAGGTTCGGGATTTAACGGAGAGAATGTGACGTCTTCTGACCTGCATCCAAACCCAGAAGTGCGATCTGAGGCGGATGCCCGGTTGGCAATTACCATCCAAGTTACCATCCAAGCTACCCCTTAAGTCACCCCCTAAGTTACCCCCTAAGCTCAATAGAATCGTTCCCGCCTGCTTCGGATTCGACTCTACTCATCTCAATGCGAGGTGAGTTTTCTTTTTAATCTTATGTCAAATCACTGGACAATTATTGCGAATCCCGTTTCGGGACGCGGTCGTGCAAGGCGCACAGGTGAGCGGGTTGCGGATTTGTTGCGCGAGCGCGGTGTAGATACCGATTTGATGATGTCTGAAGCACCGGGCGATTGCGAGCGGTTAGCGCGGGAAGCGTTGGCGCGTGGGGCACGACAGGTGGCTGCGTGTGGGGGGGATGGGACAGTGCATGAGGTGGTCAATGGGCTTGCAAATTCAGACGCGGTTTTGGGGGTTGTGCCCTGTGGTCGGGGGAATGATCTGGCGCGGGCATTGGGTTTGTCCAGAGATGTGAAGAATGGGGTCAATACGCTGGTGCATGGGGTGAAGCGCGCGATTGATCTGGGGAAAGTGGGTGACCGATTTTTTGCGACTGTTGCGAGTTTGGGTTTCGATACCGTGGTGGCGCAAAGGGCGCGGTCTCGACCTTCGAGATTGGGTGGGACTGCGTCCTATTGTCTGGCGGTTTTGCGAACGCTATCTGGATATCGGTCTCCTTTTGTGCGTCTGAGAGGAGATTTTGGTGTTTTTGAAGGGCGTATTTTGCTGGCGGCAACGGCGAATGCGCCTTTTTATGGGAGTGGGGTCAAAATTGTACCTGATGCCATTGTTGATGATGGGGTGCTGGATGTGTGCATTGTGGCAGATGTTTCGCGCTGGACGGTTCTGCGGATGTTTTTGCGCGCGTATTCCGGCGCACATGTTGGTCATTCTGCTGTGCGTATTGTGCAGACGAGAACTTTGCAGATTGAATCCGATGATCCCCTGTGGATTTTTGCGGATGGAGAACCGATGTGTGAAGTTCCCGCAAAGATTGAGGTTGTTCCGGGTGCGTTGAAGGTGAAGGTATAGTTGGTTTTAAGTGTTCATTTTCGGACACCTGTGTATCAATATCGGACACTTGTATCGCAGTGCGATTTAGCTGTTTTGTGATAAAAGATTGAAAAATAATGAGATAAATATTTTGGCACGGATATTGCATAGGATGGGAGTTACAATTTGATCCGTCGTTCAAAATTAGTTTATAAAGGAGGTGTGAGATGATTCAGATGTCGGGCATTCAAAAGTGGTATTCGTCGCGTTTTATTCGGACGGTTGTGTTGCAGGGGATTGATCTGGAGGTCGCGTCCGGGGAGTTTGTATCTATTATGGGGCCTTCCGGTTCGGGCAAATCTACGTTGTTGCACATTATGGGGATGCTGGACTCGTCGAATAGAGGGGAATATTTGTTTGATGGCGATGCCGTGCATAAGATGCGCGAGCGCGAGCGGTCGGATTGTCACAAGAACAATATCGGTTTTGTGTTTCAGAGCTATCATTTGATTGACGAGTTGACCGTGTACGGAAATATCGAGACGCCTTTGTTATACAAGAAGGTGAAGAACGATGAACGCGAGGAGATGGTGAATGCGATGCTGAATGAGTTTGATCTGGTGGAAAAGAAGGATTTGTTTCCCCACCAGTTGTCTGGCGGCGAACAACAGCGCGTGGGCGTTGCGCGCGCCGTGGTGATCAAGCCGCGTGTGATTCTGGCAGATGAACCCACGGGGAATTTAAATTCGACGCAGGGCGAACATGTGATGGATTTGTTCACCGGGTTGCACGAGGAAGGGACAACGATTGTGCAGGTGACGCATTCGGAAAAGTGGGCGGGCTATAGCAAACGCATTGTGCATCTGCTCGATGGGGAAGTGGTGAGGGATGAGGGGGTGTGAAAGATGACTGAGAAATTTGAGGAAGCAGTTGATGCCGTGATTTCCGGTGATACGGAGACGCTTAAACTACTGCTCAAAAGAGAGCCTGATTTGATTCGCATGCGGTCCTCCAGAGCGCATAGGGCGATGTTGATTCACTATGTGGCGGCAAATGGCGTGGAAGATGAACGGCAGAGGACACCGACTAACGCAGTCGATGTTGCAAATGTGCTTATTGATGCTGGTGCTGAGATAGATGCTACGTTTCTGGATGGAGGATCGGGGACTACACCTCTTGTTTCACTGGTGACCAGTTTTCACCCACATAAATCGGGTGTCGCCGCTGAGCTTGTGAGTGTATTCGTCAATTCGGGAGCGAGGGTAGATGGGTTAAAGGGAGATGGTGAACCACTAAGGCTCGCGCTTAGTTCTGAGTATCCCGAGTCGGTTCAGGCTCTTCTTGAATGCGGTGCAAAGATCATGAATGTCGAAGTCGCCGCTGGTTTGGGGGAGCTTGAATTGGTCGAGAGATTCATTGATGAGGGAGATATATCCCGCAGGGAGTTGGAAGAGGTATTCTGGTCTGCTTGCAAGTATGGCCACACTGAGGTGGCGAAATGTCTTCTCAAACGCGGTGTGGATATCGATGTAAAAGGCGGGGCAAATAATACGGGGTTGATGCTGGCATCACAACGCGGCCGCAGAGATGCGGTCGAGATGCTTCTGGGGTGCGGAGCTTCTGTTGAGCTGAAAAATGACTTTGGTGGTACAGCTCTTGGTTCAACGATGTACTTTTTGGCAAATCATCCCGTTCCAGATGCCGATTACGCTGGGGTGATTGAGTTGCTGCTCAATGCGGGATCGGAGTTCAACTTTGCCGACAAAACAACGGGCGATGATGAGGTGGATGATGTGCTTCGCAAGCGCGGTGTGATTACATAGGTTTTGGTCTGTCTGCGTCCGTGTCATTTTAGGCTAAAAATAAATGAAATACGCCCCAATGGTAGAACCGGTATAAAGGCTGTGGCATAGCGCAAATTAGCCTGCAAACTGATTCAATTTTTGGGCGACAGATCCGTGAATCAAACATGCTGTGCGTCAAGCATGGAGTTACTCCGCTTAACGCGATTCACCAAAATGGGAAACAAAAATGAGAAAATCCAGAAAATCAACAGGACCATCACCATTGAAATCCAATTTTGGATCGTACTTATCATCCGTGTGCAAAAGCTTAAAACCATTCCCAAAGCGTAGAAAATCGGAAAATGCAACGCGCCCATCGCCATCGACATCGCACACGAGATCTGTCGCCATACTTCCGCCAGTTGATAGCGTGTAATCCACACGCCGTCTTTCTCCCGAAAGCGATGTCTCCATCACGATAAATACAACCTCGTCAAAACGATTGGCTCTGGGAATAACCACCGTTGTCCCCCGCGGGTACAATAGCTCAACACCTGACGGAGAAATCAGCATAACCAGCAACTTCCACTGTCCCTGGTCGTCCAGTGAAAACACCCCCCGAAGTCCGCCAGCGATATTCAAAGTTGCCACGCGCAAGTATGTCGTCCCCAAATGATCTACCGTTTCAGACCCTTCAAAAGAGCTCCCCGTGCCGAGGAATATATTGGCATGCTTTATCGAAGGCAAATCGTGCGCCTCAACATAATACCCGGGACGCGCACGCATATCAGTTAAATAATTCCACGCGGCAAACCGCGGCATCACCTGGGCAAATCCGCTCAGGGGCATCCCATCATCAATAAGCGACAAACTATATGTGCTCGGATCGCGTCTTTTGAGCAACTCCCAAACGCTTTTAATCTCATCCACCCCGTAAACCTGCTCCAAGTGATGGGCAAAAATCGAAGCACCGAAAGGATGAGGACTGGTCAAAGGGCTTGTATCCAATGAGGCTTCGGGATCGTCGTAAAAACACGAATGGTTGCTCGCACAACTCATGTATTGGTAAAAATCATTTACGTCGGGATAGGCCACATCCTCCATCCAGGTCGCCGTGAGCTCTTGCCACCAGGCGGCACCAAAATCGGCATAATACCCAAATTGAATCGCGTGAAAAAACTCGTGGGCAGCCGTCACGCGCAATCCGTTGAATCCACGTGAATTTACAGGATAAATATTATCCGTAAAATTATTGTCAATTTCCATATAACTCGACGTTCTCGATTCCGGATATGCAATCGGATATGTAAAACCATAAACCGACTGAATGGCAAGATTTTTGATATAAATGTCGTAAACACCATCGCCATCAGATGGAGGGGGATTGTACCCCAATTGATTGATCTCCAAATCCCAAACCGACTCAAAAACCCGCGCAGCCTCATCGACATAATCCGGAACGCCATTGCCATCTGCGTCTGTTGGAGCAACGGCGTGCGTCCCCGTCGTATTGTAGTGAATCTTGAAATGCCCCCCTGAAGACAGAATTGAATGACTCAGAATAGGACGCTGCTGAAGAAACGCAAATGCCTCCTTTGCAGCGGGAGGCAAACGATCCCAATTCGCAGTCAGACCTCTTATTGCCGATGTCCCACAGATAGCTCTATCCAGCCGAAACTCGCTGTCAGCAGGCAGAGTCTCAGGAAAAAAATGGGCACATGCGCGACAATAAATATCGTGAAGTTCTGTTCCGGGCGTAAAAATGGGCGGAACTTGTGCATGCACGGATCCGCCCGCGAATAGAATAATTGCCAACAAAACAGCAAGTCTCCCCATCTCAATCCCTTATCCAATGATCATAAATATGTGCAGCCACTTCAAGGGCGAGCGAATACGTGGCCTCACCCATTGACCACATGAGTCTTTTCAGTGCGAGTATATAAAATGGTGGATGACCGTGGAAGAATACTTCAATTTGAATATGGATGTAACAGAAATGAAGATTCCAGTACTTCGCACCGAAGAATTAGAAGATTTTCTTAGCTCTGACGGCGAGCACGATTGTCTCGTAGGGTACAATCTACCCGTCGCCTTGAGCATGTCGATGAAATTGCGCTGTAACAGATCTGTATTTTTAGTTTCGGTCATTAGTTTTCTCTCAAGGGTTAAGTGAGCTATGATCCTGCTTGCGCACCCGGACCCTTGACGAACATTCCAGGGGTTGCGCCCGTGTGTTCGCCATTTTCGAGGACGCGGATGCCGTTGACGAAGACGTCGCGGATGCCGATAGAGAGTTGATGGGTGTCGTCGAATGTCGAGCGGTCGGCGACGGTGTCGGGGTCAAAGACGACGACATCGGCCCAGCAGCCGGGCTGGAGTCGTCCGCGGTCCCACAGTGAGAGGCGGTTGGCGACCGAGGAGGTCATTTTGCGGATGGCTTCTTCGAGTGGCATGAGTTTTTCGTCGCGGACATAGCGGCCGAGGACACGGGGATAGGTGCCGTACGACCGGGGATGGAGCGGTCCCTCAGCAGCCACCCGTTCTGGATCGACGCCGCCTGCGTCTGTGGAGACTTTGATCCAGGGAAGCTGGAGTTGGAGACGGACATTGTCTTCGGATATGGTGTGGTAGATGGTAAAGATGCGCTGGTTTTCCGATAGCAGGAGGTCGATGGTGGCTTCTACCCAGTCTTGGCCGCGCATCTCGGCAATCTCAGAGAGGCGCTTGCCGATGTACTGCTGATTTTCGGGTTTTTTAAATCCGACCGGAGCGATTCGGTCGGGGCGACGGGGTATCTCGCCCTGGCGGTTTCTGACTTCGGAGACGATTTTCGCGCGGATGTCGGGGTCGCGCAGGTTGTCGAAGAATTTGCCGTCTGCAGCTACCCAGGTGGGCAGGACAGTAGATAGGCCGGTGCCGCTGGCGGTGTAGGGATACATATCGGCGGTGATGTCGAGGCCCTCGGTGCGTACCTGATTTATGCGCTCAATGACCTGGTGCATCTTGGGGTAGTTGTGCTCGGGGACAGCTTTGAGGTGATAGACTTCGACCGGGAGGTTGGCGCGCTGTCCGATTTCGATGGCTTCGTCCAGGGCTTCGAGAAGTCTGTCGGCTTCGGACCGGATGTGGGTGATGTAGATGCCGCCGAATTTCGCCACTGTCTTACAGATTTCGACGATTTCATCCGTGCTGGTATATGTGTCCGGTGGGTAGATGAGGGCATAGGAAGGACCGAAGGCGCCGTCTTCCATGGATTCGGCCATGACGCGGTGCATGGTTTTCATTTCATCGGGAGTTGGCTCACCCATCCGCATGCCCATTGCCAGCGAGCGAAGGGTGCCTGCGCCCAGGAAGGAGCCGACGTTGGGTGAGACGCCGGCTTCGATCATGGCGTCGAGCCAGTTGCCGAAGCGATGCCAGTTCCGCGCCCGCGCCCGCCAGTTTTTGGGTAGAGATCGCGAGAGGGTATTGGAGCCAACAGGTGCTGGTGTCCACGCTTCACCCATGATTTCGGTGGTGATGCCCTGGGTGATTTTGGAGAGGCATCGACCATCGCGCATGAGTGGGACAATGGAGTGGCTCTGTATGTCGATGAAGCCGGGGCAGACGATGTGACCGGATGCATCGACGATTTCGCCGATGCCATCGCGGGGGATGGATCCCGGGGGTTCGATGGTGGAGATCTTGCCGTTTTGTAGAGCGATATCGCCGTAGAAATAGGGGTTGCCAGTGCCGTCGATAATTTTGCCTGAGTGAATAAGGGTAGTGATTGGCATGGGAGTCCCTTTCGTTTTTTTAGGCTAAAAGTCTGTGCCGAAGTTTTGGACAAAAATGAGAAAGTCCGAGAAGGTAACGCTCAGGTCGCCGTCGAGGTCAAAAGTGGGGTCGAAGCCAACATCGCCCGCGGTTTTGCCAAAGCTCGAGACAAAGGCGAGGAAGTCCGAGAAGCCGATTTCTCCGTCGCCGTCAAAGTCTGCGGCTGCGGGGCCGGACGCAAGTTCAGATACAGAGAGGGCGTAACCGATTGTTGTGCCAGATGTGGAGGTGATGGCGAGGCTTCTGATGGCATTGCCCGATGTGTGTATGCGTTTGCTCTGTGAGGCTGAAATGGGGATCGGTGCGGCAAAGGGCTGATTCCCTCCGGCAATGAGTGTGACGAGGAGGTCGTTGTCACCTGTGGATTGAATTGTGAAGGCGAGGTCGGGTGTTTCGCCCAGATCGAGATAGTCTATGCCCCAGCGCGTGGCGCGTCGCGTGAGATTATTGGTCGGGATGGTGAGGATTTCGCGTTTTACCGGGTGCAGGTCAATAGCTCGATAGCCGAGGTCGCCCTCGCCGTCGAGGTACATGGCCGCGGCCCATTGCCCAAAGAGGTGATCGAAGCGTTCGGGCACGTTGAGCGCTTGGAGAATATTGTCGATGCTCGCTATGCTGCTGTCCGGGTCTGCGACGAGTTTGCGGAGTGCGCTGTCGCCATAGCGCTGTGCGAAGTACGTCATGTAGAGATATGCTTGGTCAAAATCAAAAAACTGATCTTCCCAATAAGTGAGATCTGTATTGGCCGCGAGCGAGAGAAAATTTTCGGTCGCTGCTGCTGTAGTATCTCTGTATCCACAGGCGAGTTCGGCGTATTCTGAGCACCCTTCGTCGAGCCATTTGGCTTCGTCGTGATCCGCTTTCCAGTGGATCAGGTGCTGAAATTCGTGGGCGAGTGTGGCGCGTGCGAGGTTGCTGTTAATGTCGAGGGGCCGAGCGTCGATATAAATGATTTCGCGCGAGACGGGCGGGGATTCGTTGTCGGTATCGATATAACCGATAAATGTGATGCCTGTGATTGGACTGTCGAGCACGTCGAGTACGAGGATGAGTATGCGAGGATCGGCATCGACATCCGGGGGATCACCAAAGAGGGCGGTGACAGTTTCGTAAATGCCGCGGTCAGGATGACGTGCGGTGGATTTATCAAATGCGTGTGCGAGGGATTCAATGCCCGCTTGTGTTACGCGCGGGGTGTTCCACATGTCGTCTTCTACAAAAATGTAACAGTGGTCGCCCACATAGCGACAGGTTGTTGTGGTGTGGTATTTTCCGCCGCCAACGAGTTGAAAACTGTATGCGGGTAGCGTGAGCGTATCGCCAACGCGGAAAGGTGTGGAGGAGGATATTTTGGTTGCAGGGTGATAAGGTGTGGTATTGCGTGGGATCAGGTGGGTTCCGCTCTGGGGGATGGGTTGGGCGTGCGCTGTGATGCAAAAAAGCGCAATGCAGCAGGAAAAAAAAATAAGAATATAACGCAAATCGCGTTTGGGCGTTGTTGGCGGAGACATTGTCAGAACCGGACTGAGAGTCGCACCTGTAAGTTCCCAGAGGTATTGGGGGAAACAGTAGCAATGGGACGGGTTTTGGCGGCGATGTTGGCGGCATTTAACGCACTGGCAAATCGGTTGAAGATGAGTGCGCCCACAAAGAGAAAGCCACGCGTGCGCGCCCAGGTGGCTTTGCTTCGCAGTTCCCGAAAGTGTTCGCGGGAAGACGGTGTGTCCCACTCCCAAAAGTTTTCAGGTGTTTCTGGCAGTGGGTTGGCCGATGTGCCTTCGACATATAGCAATCGGGCGTTGTAGTCGTAGATGCTGTTGTAACTGGATAGGCGGTCGTAATGAGAGTTGGGTTTTTTGACGGTGGTTGCGCCAGCGCGCGCCGCGGCATAGGCGCGGAAGGTGTTTTCTCGCGTGGTGTTGAGTTTTTGAAATGCAAATAATCCCGTCCAGAACATGCCTTCGGTAAATAGGAAAAATTTCGCGGATTTTCGCCCGCCCGCATATCGCTCGCCCAGGCCGGGTAAGAGAACGGATAAAAAGGCGGCTTTTTTAGGTGATTTCGCTTCTTGTGCAAATGCGGCAGACGGAGCGAGGAAACAGGCGATTGAGAATGCGATCAGGATTTGGGATGATGTTTTCATGATGCTAAAATCTCGTTTTCAATTCAACCATGGACCGCCCATGGTTATCGACCGGCGTGATGTCGATCCACAAGCTCGGACCGGTCTTTTTTTGGAGCGTGCGCGTATAGACTGAGGCGTGTATGGCACTGGCAATGTGATTGAGTACGGCCAGGCCTGTGACAACAGATGCGCGTTTGAGGTATTTGTTGCTGTCGTTGCGACGGGTTTCATAGTCCTGCCTGCGTGACGATGGCACGTTTTTATTGTCGGTGGAAAAGTTAGCTGTCACATCGTCCCAGCCATAGACAAATTGATGATATTTGCCAATGAGTTCGTAATACTGTTGTGTGTCTTCGCTTTTGGAGGGCAGGGCGTGGGTTTCGTGATATGGCTCGGGCTGAGTTTTGTTCCATTCTCGCCAGGCGCTGTACTGCGCTTCCCGCCAATGCCGATCGGCATACGCTCGAAATTCTTCTTTAATGTCATTGCCTTTGCCCCGCCATGATACATAAGCGGTCCATGTGAGGGCTTCTGCACCCATAAACCCGACTGCGCGCATTTTGGCTCCGGCATATAATTCACCCAGACCAGGTACAAGTAGTGAGAGAAAGAAGGCCGTTTTAGGCGATTTTTCTGCCGCGGCCTGTCCGCACATGAGCGCGAAAACAAGCGTGCAGAGTGTGAATTTTCTCATGGGAATTCCTTTGTGAGCGGTCAGTTCATGTTCTTTCCAACATCCGTAACAAATCCAAATAATAACGTAAAATAAATCTTCAAGCCACTTCGTCCAAGTGGATCGCCAGCCCGTTGCAAAGGCACATGGTCGAAACCATAGGCTACGTCGAGGCTGGCGCGTGTGGGAAAAAGATAAAACGAGGTGGCGTCGTAGCGCAATTGCGTACCCAGTTCGCGCTTCCAGCCTCGTTTGAGTATCGCGTCGTCGGGTGTGCCATCCCAGGCGCGGGCAATGCCGGCAAAGAAAGCGCCGTAGAGTTGGTCGGAGTAGATTGGACCGGTTTGCCGATTGATGCGCGACCATAAGGGAAAGCGATAAGCCGACCGCAACATCAGGGCGCGGCGGCCTTCCAGGCTGTAAAACGTATATCCTTTCATGCCGGGCAAGCCCCCGAGGAAGAAGTCAAAGGTGTCGTCAACTTCGCTGTCGATCACGCCGCCAAAAAAGCGGAAACTCAGAGCACTGCGTCCGGGGGCAACCGGGATAAATTCGTTCCAGTCGAGGGATAGTTGGTTGTAGAAATAGCGGTCGTAGGTTTCGACGATTAGCGAGGTATTTTCCTCAAAGCCGCTGATGAACCAGTTGAAATAGCGGTCGTAACGCAGCGCGAGACGACGTCCTGATCGGGGATTGATTTCCGAGTCGCGGGATCGACCTATGGCATTGAGGCGATAGGTGAGAGCGAGGTCAAATCCGTTGAGGGTTGTGGCGGCCACTATGTCGCGATTGAGGCCGTTAAATCGCGCCTGGTCCAGAACTGCGCCCGTGCGATTGTACACGAGTCGAGCGTCGATCGTACCGCCACGTCTCATGGTGTATTTGCCGCCTATTTCAATGCCCGTGAGCGCAAAGGTGCGGTTGTAGATGCGAAAGTCTTCATCGCGGCTGATTATATCTTCTTCAACGTGGCGCGATAGACGATAGGCTTCAAGAAAAAAGGTGGGACGTTTTTTGCGGTATTCGTAAAGCGCATAGAGGTCCATATCCAGATCGTGGGCAAGCAGGCCACTGATAAAAAAGGTTTGCTTTCGCAAGACGTCGTCGGATCCCGCTATGGCGCCGAGTTTGAGTTTGCCGCTGTCGATTGCCAGACGCGGAAGTATGGTGGTGGTTGCAAATTCATTTTTGTATGGGCGGCTCGTTATTGCGGGTTTAGGCGGTGTGGGGGCGAAGGGTTCGATCCGAAAGATGTTGGTCTCTACGGACTCATTTAATGGCTGAGAAATAACGCGAATTTCGTAGGCGTTTTTGCCGTAGTGGGCATAGGCGATGCGGTGGCCGTCTGGATGAACGTGGGGTTGAAATGCACCGCCGTACACGCGGGTGAGGCGGTCTATTGCGCCGCTGGATAGATTGGCGCGATAGAGGTTGAAGATGCCGTCGTGATCAGAGGCAAATACGAGGGATGATCCATCGGGTGTCCAGCACGGGTCGCGGTCGGTTTCGCGTGAGGCAACGCGCACTGTGTAGTTTCCACCTGTTGCGGGAATGGTGGCAATGTCTCGCGAGGTGCCGCTCTGGTAAAGCGAGAATGCGATTTGCGATCCATCGGGCGACCAGCGCGGGGTGGCAACTTGTGAGCCATCGTCGAAGGATGTGAGGTAGCGAATAGTGCCTGCCGCGATGTCGAGGATGCAGAGGTTGGTGCTGCCCCCGCCATTTTTGACAAACGCAATTTGCTTTCTGTCTGGCGAATAGGCCGGGTGAATGCTGCGCAAGCCAGTGCTGAGGCGCGTTTCGCCGGGGAAGGTGGCACGCGCGAGGCCAATGGCGGTTTTGACATTTTGAAACAGGTTCGATTTCGCGGCTTTGGGATCCATGGTGTAGAGGTCCCATTGCCGCCCGCCATATTTATTGGGCTGGCTGTGGCGTGCGTAGAGGAGTTGCTTGCCATCGGTTGACCAGTCAAAGGCCGTAACCGCGCTGGGAGCGGCGATTTCTACGCTGCTGTCGGCGAGGGTATAGACCATCAAACTCGTGCGCCCATAATCACGCCCTTTATTGGAAAGGTAGGCGAGTTTTGTGCCATCGGGCGACCAGCGAGGGTGCAGATTGAGGTAGCCGTCTTCGCGGATGAGGTCGCCCTGTGCGGGACGGGTTTCGATCTGTGCGATTTGAGCCGCATAGCGTTTTTCGAGCGATGCGACCCAGCGCTCGTGCAATTCGCTTGCAGAGATGCCCAGAGTTGAGAGGATTGCACTGCCAAAATCCGTGCGCCACCATACTTTCATCTGCCGATACAATTCGGGAAGTTTGTCGCGCCCAAAGGTATCGACAATAAAGAGGGTGAGCGAATAGCCGTGGTCATATACTTTTTCAAATCCAAGACCCGTTTTGGCACCAAAGACGGACATTTCGTCGCGGGTGAGTAAGCTTCCACTGCGCGTGGCCTGGCGCAAAATCATATCGCGGTGCGAGTCCCAGCGGTCGTGTTGTGCGCCCGGTGCCATGTATTGCGCCGTACCTTCGGCAAACCAGGGCGGGATGATGGTAGCGGGAATGGCGTAAGCGGCCAGGACATTGGGATAGCCGGCGAGGATGTCGTCGCGTTTGCCTTCGCCCTGATATTGCAGGTAGTTGACGAAGATGGCGGGGATACGCCGCGAGGATTTGCGGGCGATTTGGAGCGCGATGATGTGCGTCAATTCGTGCGTTATCACGTTTGGGAGCCAATCTGTACTGCCGCGCAGTGCAAAGTCGAGGTTGGAGACCCAAATTTCGATGGTGTTGTGGTAGTAATACGCCGCGCCATTGGCATAGTCTTCGGTGTCTTTGAGAATGATGCGGACTTTGCTATCGGGTTCAAAATTGTAAAAGGACGCGATCGGGCTGTACGCGTCTTCGGCGATTTGGGCAGCATGTGGCGCCAGTTTTTCCAGCCCCTGATGGTAATAGACTTTGAAGTGCTCGGTTTCAATGACGCGCCAGTTCAGTTCGGGGTGATTGGCGTCAAATTGCGCGAGGGCCTGTGTACTCAGGGTCAGGAGGATGAGGATCGTTTGTGTGAGTTTGCGAGACATAGTGTTTATTTAATTACCGCGGCTTTGATAAATCGCACCTCTGTGCGCGTGCTGTTGCTGGCTTGCAGGCGACAGATATAGAGGCCGCTGGCGTAATCGGATACATCCCAGGCGATTTCGTTGTCGGTGTTGGGCCTGGGATTGTTGTGAGTGAGGTCGGCGACTCTTTCACCGAGGGGATTGTAAATGGTCATACTAACTTCGGCGGGTTCTAATAAAAAAAAGCGAATGCGCGCCCTGTCGCCATTGCGGATCGGGTTGGGGTAGAGATATGCTCGCGCCGCAGGTAAAAGCGAGGTTTCTGTTGGGGTTGTGATTTCGCCTGGCTGTTGGAGCAATTTGCCCGCGTTGCCCGGTCCGCCGCCGAGTTGTCCCCAGATAATTTTGTTGCCGGTATAAGATGGGTCAATTGTTTCCAGGTGGAAGAGTTGCGCGCTGCCGTCGGCGGTATAGATAATGAGTTCCAGGGTGCCGTCGTTGTCAAGGTCGTCGATAAGTGGTGATGAGAGAATGGGGCCGGGCACTAATAGGGGAAATCCCGGTAGAGGATGTCCTTCGGCGGTCAGGCCGTAGAGAAGGCCACCGCGTGTACCTGCAAAAATATCGGGGGATGCGTCGTTATTGATGTCGGCGAGAATGGGCGGCGCTTCGATGGGACCAGCATCGTCTTTTATCGGAAAGGCGTGCGCGCCTTCGGTTTGCAAGATGGCGTTGAAGCGATAAAGCCAGAGTTTGCCGTTGCCGCCGAAGAGGACTTCGACAAATCCGTCCCGATCGAGGTCAGCGACAACAGGGGGTGAATGCGCGCCACCGGGCACGGGGTCGCTCGCAAAGGCGAGGCCGTTGGCGTCGAGGATGGAGAGGATGCCGTCTGTTGAGACGACCGCAATGTCGTCATCGCCATCGCGGTCGAGGTCGCCTGTTGTCGGGCCGCCGATGATGGGAGATGCGAATGTGGCAAGTGGATTGGACTGGTTGGTTCCGTGAATGAGGTGGATCTGAGCACTGCTGGTAATGGCGATGAGTTCATTGTCCGAGTCGCCGTCGATATTGCCCACGGCGAGTGATTGAATGGCGTCGTCCAGGGCGATGCCGCCCGCGGTTTCAGATAGAAAATTGCCCCATTCGATTTTCCCATCGCTCCATCCCCAGATATCGACATGTGTTGTGGGAAATTTTGCAATGACGGGTGTGGAAGAGAAAAATGGAGGGGGATTGATATCGACGGTTTCGTGGACTGTACCACTGGGACGCCAGTGCGTTCGGGTTGTTTCTCCGCGATGATAGATGAATCCAGGTTCTTTCAGGTCGCCAATAGCAGGGGTTGTGGCAAATGCCTCGTCCGTGCTGTGCAGTGTACCCGCGATTTTCCACGCGCCAGAACTGTGAAGGATTTCTTTGCTTCTATCTCCGTCGAGGTCGATGACGCGGGGTGCTCCTCGTGTGGGATGCAAGTTTGTAATCGGCCAGTTATCTATCCGATTGTCAAAACGAATAGCAATTTTCATTACTTCGCCGGGTGGACTGAGGATTTCGATGGTTATGCCGCTTTCATAGCCCAAATTGCTGCGGGTGTTCGGCGAGGTATTGGGACCAAATACGGCGTTGTTGCCTGCGTAAAAGGCGTCTTCTGGTACGCCTTCGATACTGCTTAATGAGATGATACCGCCCTGAATGACGCGGCTGGCCGATACATTGCCGATGTCTTGCAGGCCATCGGCTTCTTCGAGGGCAATGCCGCGACGATATTGGGCAGGTGCAATTTTGTAATCGGGGTGGCTATTAATGTGTTTTTCTGCGTCGCTGGCTCGAATGACGGTGTCGTCAATGTGGTAGATGAGAATGCCTGAGCTTGGTATGAATGCATCGTAGTCGTCTGTGGAAAGCCAGACATTATGAGGGGTGGAAAATTCGATTTGCGGAATGCGATTTTCAATATTGAAGCGCGAGTAGCGGTTTTCGATTAAAAAATATTCTGTGGCGCTGATGGGCACGCGAATAGCCTGCGGAAGATCGGACGTGATGCTGGATGCAGCGATTTCTACGGTGTCGTTGTGGGTAATCACGAGTGGTTTGAGCCAGCCGAGTTGCATGCGGCACCAGGCGATCATGCCACTGGGCAAGAATCCGATCAGGGTTGTGCTGGCGGGGTCGTTTATGAGAGGTTGGAGTTCCAGGCGCGTGGCGTCAATTTGATTGTTGGCACCCGTGTCCATCAAACTCCAGTCGCCAATTGCGGGCAGATCGTTTTCAAAGTCCGAAAGACCAGGCAAGCCGAGTTGCGAGGCAAAAAATCGGGCGATAGTACCATTGAGACCACCCTGACCGTTTGTGCTGATGGCTTCGGGCAATAGCATGCCCGATGTGACCTGAAAAGCACCATTGTTGACGGAAATTGCGCCGTCGGCGAGTTCAATGAGGTCGCGTTGAAAAATAAAGGCCGAGGGTATGTCGTTGAGTTTTTGACCTGCTTCTCCACCGAGTCCTGCGTGAAATACTGCAAAGGCGCGGTATTTTGAGAAAACTATATTTGCGCCATCTGCATCGTCTGCGGCGCGAATACCATCCCGAAAAAGCCTCGTGACGCGCTCATTTATTTCGCGCCTCGTGCGTCCATTGCCGTATTCGATCAAGGGTGTGTCGAGGACGTAACTCGCGGTGAGGTCTTGTGGATAGACATCGTATTCTATGGTCAGTTGACCTCGGGATATGTCGCGGTAATAATTGGAAAGTGCCTGCAGGTGGGCTTCAAAATAAGCGCGGTCATGGGGAGGCGCGTCAAAGGGGTATATGCGATCGGGACTTTCGACTGTACTGAGATTGAACGTGCCGTTTCCACTGGTGGTTTCGTTGTCGGGGTCTTCGGGGGGAAAAGAGACGCGCACGGCCAAAACGCGATAGGTGTCGTAAGCCATAATGGGCTGTACTAAAAGGGCTACAAGACACAGGAGAATAGCGTAAATGTAGGGGCAAATGATTATGTAGGGGCAGGTTTGAAACCTGCCCCTACGCGATTTGTGCATATAGTTTATCATCAAGCGTGTATTCGGTTTCATAATGCGAGATCAATTTGAATAGCTGATGCGATAGATCAGACCGGCGTAGTCGTCCGATACCAATAGGGAACCGTCGGGCATGACGAGTACATCGACTGGCCTGCCCCAGTTCGATTCACCCTGTAGCCAGCCTTCTGCGAACGGTTCGTAGCTGACCGCCTCGTTGCCATTCAGGCGCACCAGGGTGACGCGATAACCGATCTTGCTGCTGCGATTCCAGGATCCGTGTTCGGCGATGAAGATCTGGTTGTGGTATTCCTCTGGAAACATGTCGCCAGTGTAGAAGCGCATTCCCAGAGCCGCTACGTGCGGACCGAGATTCTGGACCGGCGCGACAAACTCGCCGCAGCTACGCTGATCGCCGAATTCAGGATCGGCGATGTTGGTGCCGTGGCAGTAGGGATAGCCGAAGTGCTGTCCATTGACGGTTATTCTGTTCAGTTCGTCCGGTGGTACATCGTCGCCCATCCTGTCTCTTCCATTGTCCGTGAACCACAGTTCGCCCGTTTCCGGGTGCCAATCGAAGCCGACGGTGTTGCGAATGCCCCGCGCTATGATGCTGAAGTTGCCATTGGTGTCCAATCTTCCGATTGAGGCATAAGGATCGCCGCGATTGCAGATGTTGCACGGCGCGCCGACGGGTACGTACAGTAAATCGTCGGGTCCAAATCGGATGAACTTCCAGCCGTGTGATCGATTCGTGGGGAAAGCGTCGTTGACGATGTCCGGCTGTGGTGGATTGTCGAGTTGTGATTCGATATTGGTATAGCGCAGGATGCGGTTGATTTCGGCTACGTACAGGTCGCCGTTCTTGAAGGCGACGCCGTTGGGGTTGTTCAGGCCGCGGGCGAGGATAATGACCCGCTCTGCTTTGTGGTCGCCGTCTTCGTCGCGTAGCGCGTACACGCGGCCGTGGGGGCGAGTGCCGACAAACAGGGTGCCGTCTGGACTGAGGCTCATTGAGCGGGCACCCGTTACCCCTTCGGCGTATATGCGAATGTGGAATCCTTCAGGTAGTTCAATCCGCGTCAGGCGTGGATCGCTGGGAGGTGGTGGCTGTGGTGGTGTCGCTTTGCTAAAGCTATCGACAAAGAGCAGAAAATCGTCAAATGCAATCTCGCCATTGCCATCCAGATCGTATTTCGCATCGTACCGCTCTTGACCGGCTTGAGATCCGAATGCGCTGGCAAAGAGTAAAAAGTCGGGGAAATCGACAACACCATTGCCATTAAAATCCGAAGAAGGGGGGCTGCTATTTTGAGAGAAAAGAGACGAAATTAAGAGTGTGAGGTTCAGCAAACTGGCGGTACCGAGCGCGAGAAGGCGAGGTTTGGCATTGTATCTCAAGAGATTTAGCATTGTATTTCAACTGATGCAAGAGGAGTCAGTTTCTGAACCTTGAAAAATTAAAATATAAATCCACCCGTGAAGCGGAATGTATTGCTGGCAGGTGTATCTTCAGTTGGCACAAAATACGAGATATCGAAATTTGCCCAGTTGTATTTCAAACCAAGTCCAAAGGTGGGAAAGTTGCGTTTACCATCTTTGTCATAGGAGTAGCCACTGCGCAGGGCAAAAGCCGAATCTTCAGAAAGCTGGTACATCCATTCGGCACCTACGCGGTAATCCATATCGTCAAATTCTGTAAAACCGTTGCCGCCCGGATTGGGCTTCCAGCCAAAGGCGTCGTCGTTCCAGCCCGAAATAAAGGAAAAGAAATTATCAGAGGCGAGGGGTTTGTAAATATCTGCGGTGAGCATCAGGGAAGACGAGTTGTTTTTGATCACTTTGTATGCGATGCCCAAAACGAAATTTTGCGGCAGTGGATCTGCCTGGTCAGCATCGATAAAGGTCATGTTTGGGCCAACATTGCGCAACACGCTGCCGAAGCTAAGCCGATCTGTGGCTGCCCACATGAGGCCTATATCTCCGGCAAAAGAAGTCGCTGTACCTTTGCCTTGCTCAATACCCGCACCTGCGTCGGAGAGGTTTTCATGGATAAACTTAGCCGTGATGCCCAGTGCCAGATTTTTGAAGAGATGCGTGCCATAAGATACACCCAGGGCCATGCCGTAACTCTTAAACGTACCTAAGGTGTTTCCCTCTTCATCTGTGCGTACTTGTTCACCCAAAGAACTATAAATGAGGCTATATCCCAGATTGCCAATGCCACTAAAGGGGTGTGTATAAGCGCCGAATGACGAAAAGATGTCGCCGGCCAGTCGGGGAACGGGTTTGTACAGGGTGGTACTGAGACTGTGAATTTGTAATGAGGCCAGTGCGGCGGGATTGTAATACGTGGCATTTGCGTCATCGGCAATAGCGACATACGCATTGCCCATGCCCGCTGCACGAGCCGATGGTGCGAACAACAAAAAAGTGGCTGCGGCCTGGCTTTCTGGCGTTGCATAAGCTGGGGTGCTGAGCAGGCCAATACCAAGCGTGAAAAGGGCGAGAAGGCGGTGTTTCATGGGGATTCTCCTTTATAGAATTGACCGGAGAGCCTGCAAGATATAAAAAACCCGGCCGTGAGCGCGTGTGAACGCGCCGCCAACCGGGGGGCATTCTAACATCGCGCGCTAAAGCAGACACATCTCGGATATCGGACAAGTGACCGATGGGATTTTACTGAGAAAAAACAGCGCTTTAGCGGTGATGCGATAGACAAATTCCCTGATTAATGGTGAGATAAGATCAAAAAAACCGCTTGTTTGAGACTCGCGTGTTGCCTATTTTCAGGTCACGAATTTTTGATTGATGAAAGGGAAGAACTGTGATTGATCAAGACCTACTCGATATTTTGGCCTGTCCAGAGAACAAAACGCCCGTGAAATTGGCCGATCAACCGCTGATTGACACCATCAACCGCGCGATTGCAAAAGGCGAGGTTAAAAACCGGGGCGGGCAAAAAATTGCACAGCCAATTGATGGGGGCCTGGTGCGCGAAGATCACGTCTTTTTATATCCCATTCAGGACGCGATTCCCATTATGTTGATCGACGAAGCTATTCCAATAGAAAAATTCGCGTCTCAATAGGCTTTGTCCCGTTTCTGAAGTATTTTAAAACTTCAGCAAATCCTTCCCATGTGTCAAGCCTTTTTTGAACGGTTTATACGTTTTCCCAAGCAGCGAGTTCCACATTTTTTAGAAACATTATCAATACTGGTCACACGCAGGTCGTTATGCGGCAAAATATCTGGATCGCGCTCGTGTTGGGGTTTTTAGCATGTGTCGGGGGAGATGAGGCGACAAAATTAGATGTAACGGCGTTGGATGGTGGAAGAATAAGCTGGCGAACATGGAGCCAAAGAGATTCTGCCCGAATACTCGGGCGCCCCATTTTATTGTTTTTGTACACGCAACGGTCGGTTTGGTGCCGCGATCTGGTAGCGCGGTGTTTTGAAGATTCAGAAATTGCGCGGGCGATTGCCCGTTACACTCTGCCAATATGGGTTGATGCCGATCAACGGCCCGATTTGTTTGAGCGTTTTGGTCTGGGCGGGATTCCATCTCTCTCTTTTTTAACGCCCGATGGACAGTGGATTACGGGTAGCACCTATCTCGATCCCGAGGATATGACAGACCTGTTGCGGTGGGTGCAAATTTTGTACGATAACCCCGATAGACTCGTCAGGCTCGAGGTGCAGCGGGCAGAGTTGAAGCGGCGAGCAGTACGCGATAAAAAGAAAAATCCGCGCCCTCGTATCAATCCCAGCACAGCGCTTTTGCACCGCGTGCGCGATAGTTTGAAATCGGTGGTAAAAAGCGGTTTTGATCCAGGTCCGGAAGGTCTTCTCGCACTTGCAGAAGCGGGTATTGATTCGCCTTTGATCAATTTTGCACACAGCGCACGACGCGATACAGATGGCGTTTATGTGTTGGGGGTATTAACAGATCGCGGGCCTGTGATTGATGCAGAAAAACACATGGCGGTCAATGCTCAATTATTGCGGGCATTTGCACAGGTAAATTTGTCCCGCGATCTGGCTGATGCAGTGCTCGAACAGTTTGCCTTATCTGGAGATGTTTTACTGGGGGCCGGGCTGACGGGTTTTCGAGATCAGGCGGGAAATATATTGCGGGATGCAGAGGTTTATTCGGGCTGGAATGCACTGGCAGTTTCGGGCTTGTGCGCGGCGTTTCTCGAAACTCGCGAGGCGCGTTTTTTAGATGCTGGGCGGCGAATTTTTGAAGCGGTTAAGACGCGCTTTGTGCAGGAAGATAGCCTGTTTGCCCACGCGGGATCTCTGATAACACCCCATTTTTTGCTGGATCAAGTTTTAATCATTCGCGCTGCCCTCGATTTGTTTGAGGTGCAAGAACGCCGGGCAGATTTGTTATTTGCGCGGGCGCATGCCGATCGGGTTATGACAGCTTTTGCCGATTCTTCGGGCGCTTTGAGAGACCGAATCCCCGAGACCGATGAGGCGCTCTCGCCCGCTATTGATCGGTGGTTGCCTTCGGGAAATGGTGTGGCGGCGCAGGTTTTAATGCGGCTTTTTGTGCATACGAAAAAGCCGCATTATCGAGATCGGGCAGAGACAATTTTGACGGCTCTGATTGGACCCAATATAGATCGTATTGGATATGCTGGTGCGCTGAATCGCGGATTGGCATTATTTGTGCGGGAAAGCGAAAACTAATGGCTAATAATCGATTGCTCATTGTCGGCGCATCGGGCTTTTTAGGGCACGCGCTTTGCGATGCATCCTGCGATGATTGGGAGCGAGTACCTGCGTCGCGTAGCGGTCAAAAGGGACATCTCGTCGTAGATTTGACACGGCCCGATTTGGTTCACGAGGTGGTAGCGCAGGTGCGCCCGAGGTGGGTGATCAATTCAGCAGCTATGACAAGCGTTGATGGATGTGAGCGAAATCCCGCGCTTGCACGTGCGATACACGTCGATGGAACGCGCAATTTGGTTCAAGCGTGTGAACGGATTGGATGTGGTCTGGTGAACTTATCGACCAATTATGTGTTTGATGGAGAGAAGGGACCTTATGCCGAGGGCGATGAAGCACATCCGGTGAACGTGTATGGACAGACCAAGTTAGAAAGCGAAGTTATTCTGTTGAATGCACATTGTCCCGGCATTGTGGTACGAACGGCGGTGTTGTACGGTTTTCGCCCGTCTTGTCGGCCCAATTTTGTGACCTGGGCCATTTCATCGCTGGCGGGCCGCGAGGCGATTCGCGTGGTGACAGACGAGTGGACGAATCCGACTTTTGTCGATGAACTCGCCGCATTTATATTAAAATTGTGTCGCACGGACTTTCGCGGTGTGGTGCATTTTGGTGGGACAGATTTTTTGACGCGCTTTGAAATGGTCGAGCGGGTTTGTGTGGTTATGGGGCTTGACCTTTCGCTGGTGTCTGCCGTAACGTCTGCAGAATTTGGGCGGGCCGCACAGCGTCCGCTGCGAGCCGGGTTGACAATAGAACTTGCCAGGACATTATGTGATATTGCGCCTGCCTCTTTTGAGCATAATTTGGGGCAATTAAAGGGCGTTTTCCAAAAGATCGCCAATACCTATGTCTGATAGTACACTCCGCATTTCTCTGATTACGCCCACCTATAACGAGCGCGAGAATATTTCCTTGCTGGTCGAAGAAATATTCGATGTCCTGAAAGACTATTCCGACATCGACCTCGAATTGATTGTGGTTGATGACAATTCTCCCGATGGTACGGGTGAGGTGGCCGAATCACTCGTGGGTCGGTATCCAGTGCAGGTGATTCACCGCGCCGGTAAATTGGGGTTGGGCAGTGCTGTGATGGCCGGTTTTGAGCGGGCAGAGCGAGATCTTTTGGGGGTGATGGATGCCGATTTGAGCCACGACCCCATTGTTTTGCCTCAACTCATTTACGGGTTGCGAAATCACGATCTGGCTATTGGCAGCCGATTTGATTCGGAGAGCCACGTCGAACAATGGGCCTGGTACCGCAGGATTATTTCTCAATTGGGGGTATTTCTCGCCCGGCAATTAACCGGTGTACAAGACCCACTGGCGGGCTATTTTTTCTTGCATCGGCGCGTCATTAAAGACCTGGTATTGACTTCGCCGGGGTATAAAATTTTGCTGGAGATTCTGGTCAAGGGGCAATATAAGTCTTTTATGGAGGTGCCCTTCGTGTTTCGCAACCGGCAACACAGCAGCAGCAAATTGAACTGGACTGAGTACTATTTGTTTCTCAAGCAATTGTTGACATTCTATTTTTTGAGAAAAAAGACCAACGCCAAAAATAAATAAGTCTGGTATTTTGGCTTGACAGAGGGGCAATTGGCTTTTATGTTGAGCATTGATTTGTGCAATTTTTTTGTTACTGGAGGCGTTTATGGCAGAGCAGCACGAACTCAATACCCAGATATCTCTTCCGCTTTCCAAAGCTGTTGAGATCAGCTTTAATAGCGTTAAGATCCGATTTGGTCGGTCTTTGATTACGGTGAGTGGCATTGTGCTTGCTATCGCTTTTTTAATGTCGATTTGGGCAGGCAATGCCATTATTGACGGTTTGATGGCTGCCAGCGATCCCAAGATTAACTTGATCTTGCAGCAAAAGGGCGTTGAAATTGATCCCGACAGTGCCGCCGCAATGCAGCAACGGTCAAAGGATGCATGGCTGGTGGTGTTGTCACTGCTCGTGTGTTTGGTGGGTATTGCCAATGCTATGCTGATGTCTGTTACCGAGCGGTTCCGCGAGATTGGCACCATGAAGTGTATGGGCGCATTGGACGGATTTATTATTAAGCTGTTTATTCTCGAATCGACGTTTATGGGTACTGCAGGCACGGTCATTGGCGTGGTCATTGGGTTTTTGCTGACTGCATTGCTCAATATGTCGAGTTTTGGTACGGTGATTTTCGATCACCTTCCTCTGGCTCAAATTCTTGAAGATGGTATTAAAGCTATTGTTATTGGTTCTGTTTTGTCGCTGATTGGCGGTATTTTGCCGGCCTATCGCGCTGCCAAGATGGAGCCGGTCGATGCGATGTCGTTGGAAGTTTAAATGACAAACCGATTGTGAGGTGTTTTATGGCTGCCGAAGAGAAAACAGAAACAAATGCAGAGGCCGAAGAGGCAACAGTTGTACGCACGCAGGATGTGAAAAAGGTGTATATAATGGGCGAAGAGCAGATTCACGCGCTCAAAGGTGTGGATCTGGAGGTAACGCAGGGCGAATATCTGTCTATCATGGGACCTTCTGGGTCGGGGAAGAGTACTCTATTTAATATGGTGGGGGGATTGGACAAACCGACCGAGGGCAAAGTTTACATCGACGATGTCGATGTGGCCCAACTCGACGCTTATGAACTCGCATGGTTGCGCTGTCGGAAGATCGGTTATATTTTTCAATCATATAATTTGATTCCGGTGATGACGGCGCTTGAGAATGTGACCCTGCCGATGGTGTTTGCCGGGCTGACGAGCGACGAGGCACGCGACAAGGGTGTAGAATTGTTGACACAGGTCGGTCTGGGCGAACGCGTGATGCACAAGCCTTTTGAGCTTTCAGGTGGTCAGCAGCAGCGCGTGGCTGTTGCGCGGGCTTTTGCCAACGATCCAGCGATCATTCTGGCTGACGAACCTACTGGGAATCTCGATTTGAATACGGGGCGGGAGATTATTGAACTGTTGCGCCAGATGAACGAGGAGTCGGGCGTGACCGTGATTTCAGCGACGCACGATCACAAGATGCTGTCGGTATCCGACCGCGTGGTGTGGGTGCGCGATGGCCGTGTAGATCGCATTATTGACCGCGATGAGTTGAAAATTGAGGTGGGCACGATTGACGGTCATGAATAAACTTCCTTCTTGACAATTTGTTTTAGAATTTGTTATCTTTGGCGCATTCGATAATGAATTTTACTCAACACGCTCTCGATAAACTTAAACTTTATGAAATTGATCCAGATGCTGTAACAAAAAGCAGTTCAATACACACCTTCTACGACAAAACTCAAAGCACCGATATCAAAATCATTCGCATTACGGGCATACTATTCGTTCTTGTCATTGATCCGGACAATAAAAATCTTATTACAATTTATCGAACAGATCAAAAAACTATTGACAACCGACAGAAGACAAAAAGATGGATTTAAATTTTAGACCTGAACTCTTTGAAAAAAAGATCGATCCTGAAACCGGAAATATTCTTTTTTTTCGGCGAGATATGCGAGGTGTATCTGATCAGGTGATCGAAGGCGATGGTTTTACTGTTGAATTTAAAGACGATCAGGTTTATCTGGTTGATATCTTTAATGCAAAAAAAGTGATGAAAACCCTTTTAAGAACTATCCCGGCTGAAGAACTTGTCTAATAACGTTGTGTCTGTTTTAACTGAAAATTGGACTCTAAAATGAACGTTTTGACATCCTACTTCTGGTATTTTTGGCGTCGATTTGACGGCCGATATTATTATTATCGCCGCCCGTCCAAGAGTGTGGTTTGTCCTGCGTTTTAAGTGTGATGTAAGAGAATAAAAGTACGAGGTCGTGGGCAAACTGCTCACGACCTTTTTATTTTTTTTAAGGATTTTCCAGTGATTCAACCCGATCTCAAAACTGTCGAGAAGTTGAGCAAAGGCTGTGGTCTCGTTCCCATTTCAAGAGAAATTCTCGCGGATACAGAGACGCCCGTTTCGGCCTATTTGAAAATTCGCGCAAAGTCGTCTCATGCGTTTTTGTTTGAAAGCGTGGTGGGCGGCGAGCAAATTGGGCGGTATTCGTTTTTGGGCGTGGATCCGTTTTTGGTTTTTCGTTCGCGCGGAACAAAAATTTTTGTTGAACATGCGACGACGGGTGAACTGCGAATATTTGAAGGGGAGCCTATTGAGGTATTGCGGGGGTTGTTAAAAAAATATCATTCGCAACATGTGGAGGGGTTTCCTCGATTTACAGGTGGTGCTGTAGGCTATGTGAGCTACGATGCCGTGCGTTTGATTGAGCGCATTCCCGAGACAGTTGAAGACGATCTCGATTTTGACGATATATTTTTTTCCTTTTACGATTCGGTGCTGGCGTTTGACAATGTGACGCACAAAGTGCATGTGATGGCCAATGTGCATACAGAGGGCGATCTGGAGGCAAATTACGCAGATGCAGTCAAGCGGATCGATGCACTTATCGAGACACTGGCGCAACCGGTGGATGCATCCCTGAAGCCTGGAACGAGTTCGTGCGAGGTGACTTCAAATACGAGCAAAGAAGCGTATATGGATGTGGTGGCGCATTGTAGGGAATACATCGTGGCAGGTGATATTTTTCAGGTGGTGCCTTCACAGCGCTTTGCAATGGATGTGACGGTGGATGCGCTGGATATTTATCGGGCGTTGCGGACAGTGAATCCGTCGCCTTATATGTTTCACGTCGATTTAAAAGATCATCAACTCGTGGGCGCGTCGCCCGAGTTGCTCGTCAGGGTAGAGGATGGCGTGGTGCAGGTGCGCCCCATTGCAGGGACGCGGTGGCGCGGCAAAACAGAGGCAGAGGATCAGGTACTGTCACAGGAGTTGTTGGCCGATGAAAAAGAATGCGCCGAGCATATTATGCTGGTGGATTTGGGGCGCAATGATGTGGGGCGCGTCTCAAAGTTTGATACGGTGCGCGTGACCGAGCAGATGACGATTGAACGCTATTCACATGTGATGCATATCGTTTCGAATGTGCGCGGCGAATTGCACGAGGGTGTCGATGCGCTGGATGCGCTTTTTGCCTGTTATCCGGCTGGTACAGTGTCGGGCGCACCGAAGATTCGAGCGATGGAGATTATCGACGAGATGGAGCCAACGCGCCGCGGGCCTTATGCCGGTGCGGTGGGTTATATCGATTTTGCGGGCAATATGGATACGTGCATTGCCATTCGCACGATGGTGATTAAGGATGGCAAAGCGTATGTGCAGGCAGGGGGTGGCGTGGTGTTCGATTCCGAGCCTGAATACGAATATCAGGAGACCGTGAACAAAGCACGAGCATTGTTTCGGGCGGTAGAAATGGCTGAGGGAGGAGAGTTGTTGTGATTCTCGTCATTGATAATTACGATTCTTTTACTTATAACCTCGTTCAATATCTCGGCGAACTGGGTGCGGATCTGGTGGTATATCGCAATGATCAGATCTCCCTCGAAGAGATTGCGGATATTGCGCCCGAGAAGATCGTGATTTCTCCGGGGCCGTGCACGCCAAACGAAGCGGGGATTTCCGTGGCTCTGGTACAGCATTTTGCAGGAAAAATTCCAATTTTAGGGGTTTGTTTGGGACATCAATCTATTGGACAGGCGTTTGGTGGGAAAATTGTGGGCGCGCCGACGATTATGCACGGGAAGGTGTCGGAGATTCATCATAGCGGAGAGTCTATTTTTCAGGGATTACCTGAGCCGTTTATTGCCACGCGCTATCACTCTTTGATAGTGGAGAGAGACAGCCTTCCCGATTGTCTGGAAATTATGGCAGAGACCGATGATGGCGTGATTATGGGCTTGCGCCATCGAGATATGGCTGTAGATGGCGTGCAGTTTCACCCAGAATCGATTTTGACGGGTGAAGGTAAGAATTTGCTGCAAAATTTTCTCAATGCGTGAGCTTATCCTCAAATTTTTTTGACCGAGGAGATGAGTATGAACATACAAGAGGCGATTGCAAAAGTGATCGAAGGCGAAGATTTGAGCCGGGGTGAGATGACAGATGCGATGAATCAGATTATGTCGGGCGAGGCGACAGATGCGCAGATCGGCGCGCTTTTGATTGCGTTGCGCGTGAAGGGGGAGAGTGTTGATGAGATTGCCGGGGCCGCGTCTGTGATGCGCGAGAAGGCAACGCCTATTGTGACAAAGCACGATGTGATTGTCGATACTTGTGGCACGGGGGGCGATCATTCGGGCACGTTTAATATTTCGACGACGGCGGCATTTGTCGCGGCTGGGGCGGGTTTGTGTGTGGCCAAACACGGCAATCGCGCGGCGACGAGTCAAAGCGGTAGCGCGGATGTGCTGAGTGCATTGGGTGTGAATATTGAGGCGTCGCCCGAGACGGTGAGCAGGTGTCTGGACGATGTGGGGATTGGGTTTTTGTTTGCTATTTCGTTACACGGGGCGATGAAATACGCGATTGGGCCGCGTCGGGAAATTGGTGCGCGGACCATTTTCAATGCGCTGGGGCCGCTGACCAATCCGGCTGGCGCAAAGCGGCAGGTGATCGGCGTGTACAGCGCGGCATTGACTGAGACACTCGCGAGTGTTTTGGGGACTCTGGGAGCGGAGCGGACGTTTGTGGTTCACGGTTCGGATGGTTTAGATGAGATGACGCTGACGGGGCCGACGAGGGTGAGTGAATTAAAAAATGGATCGGTTTCGACGTATGATGTAGTACCTGGGGACTTTGGGCTGGCTCAGGCTCCAGCCGACGCGCTAAAAGGCGGGGATGCCGATTATAATGCGGAGATTACGCGGTCGATTCTGAATGGCGAAGAAGGGCCTCGGCGCGATATTGTTTTGTTGAATGCGGCGGCGGCAATTGTGGCGGGCGATAAGGCGCGTGATTTGAACGAAGGCGTGCAGGTCGCGGCTGAAGTGATTGATTCGGGCAAGGCGTTGGAGAAGTTGGAGGGTTTGGTCGCGGCGAGTCGAGAATGATTGGAGTGAGGTAAAATGGCTCTCTCAGTAGGTGTTGCTGGTTTGCGATTTGGCATGTCCTGGGCGCGGGTGTTTGATGCGTATGCTGGAACTGAGTTGGTCGCTATTTGTGATATCCAACAAGAGAGACAGGACGAGGCGAAAGATCAGTTGGGTGTCGATGCTTGTTATGCGGCTTTTGATGATTTTGTCGCTGATGAACGGATTGATGCGGTGGCTATTTTTACGCCCGCGCCACTTCATGCAGAACATGTGATTCGAGCGATTCGGGCCGGTAAGCACGTTTTGTGTGCTGTGCCCGCTGCGTTGACTATGGATGAGGCAAAGGCATTGGTTGAGGTTGTTTCAAAAAGTGACCGCATTTATATGATGGCTGAGAATTGGGTCTATGAACCCAGTGTGGTGCGTGCCAGGTCGCTTTATGAAGCGCGGAAATTGGGGCGTATTTACTATGCTGAAGCCGAGTATATTCACGGTCTAAAAGCGTTGAGACGACATCCCGATGGGCGTTCTACCTGGCGGAATAGTTTGCAACCCCTTCTTTATCCGACACATGGGACGTCGCCGTATTTGAATATGACGGGTGATCGTCTGGTTGAGGTCATGGCTGTTTCAGCTTCAGGGCGGGATGAATTTTTAGAGGGGTATGAAGCAGATTGGGTGCAGACGGCTTTGTTTCGAACGGAAGAAGGCGCGGTGTTCAGGTTGACAAATTCGTTTCAGAATGTGCATGGGATGAGCCATTTTTTGAGTTTTTATGGCGATGAGGGTTCTTTAGAGACGGGGCGATTTCGCGAAGCCCGAACGGTGTGTTATTATTCGGTGGGGAATAAAGAGCAGGTAACGCGAGAAGTATGTTGCCATCCCGAGTTGTCCCAGTTTTCGGACGCACTCGGTGCAGGGCACGGCAAAACGAGTATGCTCATTGTTTTGGATTTTGTGCAGGCGATTGCGAATGGATTGCGATCGCCGATAGATTTGATGCAGGCGCTGGATATGACACTGCCGGGTATTGCGGGATTGCAGGCGGTGCGCGAAAATGGATGGGTGTCCGTTCCCGATCCGCGGTCGTGGCTTTAGCACTGTCTGAGGATGGTGGGACTTTATGGCCGGCAATATTCTCGATAAAATTGTGGCGTATAAACGCGAATTTCTCGCCAGGTGTATGGCGCAGACGCCGTTTGAAGAGATGGCGCGATTGGCAGAAGATGTGCCAGAACCGCCTTCGTTTTTTGATGGGCTGATAGATGGGGACGATATTGCTGTGATCGCCGAGGTCAAAAAGGCTTCGCCATCTAAGGGCGTGATCCGAGGGGATTTTGACGCGGTGGATATTGCGAAGGTTTATGTGAAAAATGGGGCTTCGGCGCTTTCGGTATTGACGGATGAGAAATTTTTTCAGGGGTCGGCAGATTATTTGACTCAGATTTCAACAGTTGTAGATCGGCCCATTTTGCGAAAGGATTTCACGATTGATCCCTATCAGATTTACGAGGCGCGTGCGATTGGGGCATCGGCTGTGTTGTTGATTGTGTCGATTTTAACGCCTGAAGAATTGTCCTTATTTATAGCGACGAGTCGGGCATTGGGGCTGGATGCGGTGGTGGAGGTGCACGAGAGAGAAGAACTGATGGTAGCGCTCGATGTTGGGGCAGAGATTGTTGGGATTAACAATCGGAATTTGAAAACTTTTGATACGTCTCTGGATACGACTTATGGATTGATCGATCACATACCCGATGAGGTTTTGAAGGTGAGTGAAAGCGGTATTTATACGCGCGAGGATGTTGTCGCGCTTCGAGATGCGGGCGCAGATGCCGTGCTGGTGGGCGAGAGTTTGATGCGAGAATCGGATATTGCCGCCAAGTTGAAGGAGTTGATGGGGTATGGTGCGAGCTAAAATTTGCGGTGTTACAAATCGGGATGATGCGCTGTGCGCGGTTGATAATGGCGCGGATGCTCTGGGATTTAATTTTTACGAGAAGAGTCTTCGCTATATCGCACCCGAGAAAGCCGGAGAAATTATTTTTGATTTGCCGCCATTTGTGACTCCTGTAGGGGTGTTTGTAAATGCATCGGAGCGAGAGATTGATATAGCCGTGAAGTTGGCGGGGCTGCGGGCGATTCAATTGCACGGGGATGAGCCGCCCGAAGCGTGTCTGGGGCATGCGGTTCCGGTGATTCGCGCGCTTCGCGTGGGACGCGATTTCAATGTGCAGACTCTGCTATCATATCTGGTCAATACTTTCTTATTGGATACAGAGAAAGCGGGTTCTTACGGCGGTACAGGGGAGATATTTGACTGGACAAAGGCGGTGGAGGCAAAAGAGTATGGGCGCATTATTCTTGCCGGTGGGCTAAATCCGGATAATATTCGGGAGGCGATTGAGCGAGTTGGTCCGTATGCGGTGGATACGAGTAGTGGCGTAGAAGCCGAGCCGGGGAAGAAGGATCACAAAAAAGTGAAGGATTTTTTGGCGCGCGTAAAGGCGTGATATGAATATGGAGATAAAAACGTGGATGTATTAGACGATTTGGCATTTCGTGGCTATATTTTTCAGATGACAGATGAGGATAGGCTCCGCAGGCGTTTGGCAGAGGGACAGATGACATTGTATTGTGGATTTGATCCCACTGCCGATAGTCTGCATGCGGGCAGTCTGGTTCCTATTATGGGATTGCGTCGTTTTCAAGATGCGGGGCACAAGCCCATTGCACTCGTGGGTGGTGGCACGGGATTGATTGGCGATCCGAGTGGGAAAGCAGAAGAGCGACAGTTGAATTCACTGGAGGTGGTGCAGGCATATACCGAGCGCCAGCGCGCGCAATTGGAAAAGTATCTGGATTTTGAGGCTGTGCACAATTCGGCACTGATGGTGAGCAATTATACCTGGCTTTCAGAGTTGCGTACGATTGAATTTTTGCGCGATGTGGGCAAACACTTTTCAATGGGATATATGCTGGGCAAAGAGTCGGTGTCGTCGCGTCTTTCAACCGGGATTTCTTTTACTGAATTTAGTTATATGGTTTTGCAGGCGTATGACTTTATGGAGTTGAACCGGGAGTATGGCTGTGAGCTTCAGATCGGGGGTAGCGATCAGTGGGGCAATATTACGGCGGGCATAGAGTTGTGTCGGCGCATGCTCAATAAGACTGTGTATGGGTTGACTTTCCCGTTGCTGGAAAAATCGGATGGGACAAAGTTTGGCAAGACTGAGACGGGAACATTATGGCTCGATCCCGAAAGGACATCGCCCTATCAGTTTTATCAGTTTTGGGTGAATGCAGCAGATCGCGATGTGGTGAAATTTTTGAAGTTATTCACTTTTTTGAGCCGTGAACGCATAGAGGAATTGGAACGAGAAGTGCAGGCGAGGCCCGAGAAGCGCGAGGCGCAGCGCGTGTTGGCCGAAGAGGTGACAACTTTTATCCACGGTGCAGCCGCAAAGGCCCGCGCCGTGCATATTTCCGAGGCGCTGTTTTACGGCAATTTGCGGGATTTGAATGAACAGGAGATTGCGGAAGGGTTTAGCGATGTGCCATCTTACGCGCTCAATGGTGCTGATGAAGTGGGTTTGATAGATTTGCTCGTGGATGCGCGGATTTCATCGTCCAGGCGACAAGCCCGCGAAGATATCAGGACCGGTGCCATTTATATCAATGGGCAACGGTGTACAGATATGGGCTATATTTTAGAGCCTTCTGAAAGACTGGCTGGTAAATACCTGGTGATGCGCCGCGGTAAACGCCGCTACTTTCTGGTCAGGTGGTCGGCGTGATGAAAGGATTGCAGCAGGAACTGTTAAAAATCTGCCCTGTATGCAAGGGAAAGGAATTTGAGAATGTTCTGACCTGTGAAGACTATACTTATAGCCATGAGCATTTTGACATACAAAAGTGTGTTCTTTGTAATTTTCATTTTACCAATCCACGGCCAGATGCGAAATGCATTCACAACTTTTATGAATCACCCGATTACATATCCCATACAGGAAAAACTCAAAGCATCCTGGATTTCATCTATTTAGGAGTGAGAACACGTACTCTCCGATGGAAATATCGGCTTATCGCAAGAAAAAAAAAAGAGGGAAGATTACTCGATTATGGTTGTGGATCCGGAGAATTTCTCGCCTATATGGATAAGCGCGGATGGGAGGTTCTGGGGATGGAACCATCTGCCCTGGCGAGAGATAGAGCCAACCAGTTATTGGGGCCAGGAAGACGCTTGGTTAGAGAAAAGTTAGAGGATATAGAGCACAAAAAGTTGGATGTGATCACACTGTGGCATGTGCTGGAACATGTACCGGATCCCAATAAGTTGCTCGCTGATCTGAAGTTATTACTCGCTGATGATGGGCTGATTTTTATCGCTGTGCCCAATTTCGAATCTTTTGATGCACAATATTATGGCAAATACTGGGCAGGTTATGATGTTCCCAGACACTTCTGGCATTTTTCTCACTCGACTTTACAAAGGCTGTTGTCCAACCAGAGATTTGTGATTCGGGAAAAGATACCTATGAAACTGGACGCTTTTTACGTGTCTCTCCTCAGCGAGAAATACAAAAACAAGGGGAAGCACGGTTCCATAGCGCTCATCAAAGCTTTTGTCACAGGTTTTATTTCAAATCTCAAGGCCAATCGGAATATGAACTATTCCAGTCATATTTACATTGTTCACAGTCAATGAGGTATGATCATTTTGTCGATTTCTCAAATTAAGAAAGGATTTTCTTTATGAAAGCCCCCTGGATTACTTACCGCCCGGAACTCAAGGTCCTCGATTGTACGATCCGCGATGGCGGTTTGATGAATGATCATCATTTTGATGATGATTTTGTGAAGGCCGTGTATGAAACCTGTGTCGCGGCGGGTGTTGACTATATGGAAATTGGGTACCGAAACTCCAAGGAGATGTTCCCCAAAAGAGATTTTGGTGCGTTTCGCCACAGCGATGAAGAGGATATTCGCAAAATTACTGGGGATCACGATCCCGAAGCGACAGGGATGAAACTCGCAATTATGGCCGATGCGGGCAAAAGCGATTGGGCCGAAGATATTCTGCCAGCCAGCGAGAGCGTGGTCGATATGGTGCGCGTGGCGTGTTATGTCGAGCAGATTCCCGAGACTGTCGAAATGTTGCTCGATGCCCACGAGAAGGGGTATGAAACGAGTTGTAATATTATGGCGATTTCGACGGTGCAAGATGTCGAGATTGATCAGGCGTTAGAGGTGCTGATGGAAACCCCTGTGGGCACGATTTGCGTTGTAGATAGTTTCGGTGCGCTGTATCGCGAGCAGGTCGATATGCTCGTGCGAAAATACATGGAAGCGACCAAAGGCTCGGGCAAAGAGGTGGGTATTCACGCGCACAATAATCAGCAACTGGCATTTGCCAATACTATTGAGGCCATTATTTTAGGGGCCAATCGGATTGACGCTACAGTGGATGGATTGGGGCGCGGTGCGGGCAATTGTCCCATGGAATTATTGCTCGGTTTTTTGCGGAATCCCAAGTTTAAGATCCGTCCCGTCTATAAGTTGCTGGAAGATCATTTTGTCAAGTTGCGCAGCGAAATGACGTGGGGACCTCTGGTGCCCTATAACATCACGGGCCAGCACAACCAGCATCCCCGCGAGGCAATGGCATTGCTCGATGGTGATGACTGCGATCAGTATCTGGCATTTTATGACCGCGTGGTTGGTGATATTTAAGGGGATATACAATATGGCTGTAAACGCGAGTGATTTGCCCGATGCGCGCGGGCATTTTGGGCCTTATGGTGGGCAGTATGTGCCCGAGACGCTTATGGCGCTGTTGCAAGACCTGGAGGCGGCTTATCAGGAGGCAAAGCGGGATCCCGATTTTTGGGCTGAACTGGATCAATATTTGCGCGATTATGTCGGGCGGCCCACGCCGCTTTATTTTGCGGAGCGGTTGACAGAAGAACTCGGCGGGCCTAAAATTTATTTCAAGCGCGAAGACCTCGCCCATACGGGAGCGCATAAAATCAATCACGCCATGGGGCAGATTTTGCTCGCCAACCGAATGGGCAAAACGCGGATTATTGCCGAGACTGGTGCCGGGCAACACGGCGTGGCAACGGCAACTGTGGCTGCGATGTTCGGTCTCAAATGCGAAATTTACATGGGTGTTGAAGATATGGAACGGCAAGCGCTCAATGTGTTTCGCATGCGGCTTTTGGGAGCGAAAGTTACGGGTGTCCATTCGGGTAGTAAAACCCTTAAGGATGCGATTAATGAGGCTATTCGCGACTGGGTGACCAATGTGGAGGATACGTTTTACATTTTTGGTTCGGTTTTGGGACCGCATCCGTATCCGATGATTGTGCGCGATTTTCAGCGGGTTATTGGCGTTGAAGCCCGTGCTCAAATTTTGGAGAGAGAAGGCCGATTGCCCGATGTGCTCGTCGCATGTGTGGGCGGGGGAAGCAATTCTATCGGGTTGTTTCACGCTTTTTTGGATGATGCCGATGTGCAGATGATCGGCGTGGAGGCTGGCGGGCACGGTATTGAGTCTGGCGAGCATGCCGCGCGGTTTAATGGCGGCGATTTGGGGGTTTTGCACGGTGCGCGCATTTATGTGTTGCAAGATGATGATGGGCAAATCGCATTGACACATTCGGTGTCGGCTGGTCTCGATTATTCGGGCGTGGGGCCAGAGCATTGCTATTTGCGGGATATGTCTCGTACGGCTTATACGTATGCGACGGATGAGGAAGCGCTCAGTGCTTTTGAGTTGCTCAGTCATACCGAAGGGATTATTCCCGCTTTGGAGAGTTCACACGCTATTGCCCATGTTTGCAAGCTGGCTCCGGAGATGAGTCGAGATCAGATTGTGGTTGTCAATTTATCGGGACGCGGAGATAAAGATGTGCAACAGGCGGCGCGGTTTATAGAAGGAGTGAGATGACGCGGATTGGACGGCGATTTGAAGACTTGAGAAAAGCGGGCAGGACGGGCTTTGTCGCATATATTACGGCGGGTGATCCGGATTTAAATACCACGCATCAGGTGGTGTTGGAATTGGATCGGCGAGGTGTGGATGTCCTGGAATTGGGTGTTCCCTTTTCAGACCCTCTGGCTGATGGCCCCGTGATTCAGGAGGCGTCACAACGCGCTTTGGCCGCTGGTGCAACGCTCGAGGGCGTGTTGTCTATGGTTGCAGATGTGCGGGATGAGACCGAAATCCCCATTGTGTTGTTTACGTATTACAATCCGATTCATCGCTACGGTGTGGAGCGCTTTGTAAAACGCGCTGCAGATGTGGGGGTGGATGGTGTTCTGATGCTGGATCTGCCTCCGGAAGAGGGCAGCGATTACAAGGCGCAGATGGATGTGCATGGGCTGGATACGATTTTTCTCGTGACACCGACTACGCGCGATGATCGGATGAAGCTGATTGCGTCGCATACGAGGGGTTTCGTCTATTATGTGTCGCGCACAGGAGTGACGGGAGAGCGCGATTCTCTGGCTGATGAAATTCAAAGCAAGGTGTCTGCGATATGCCAGTACACAGATATGCCCATTGCCGTTGGGTTTGGTATTTCAACGCCCGAGCATGTGTCGGACATTGCGCGATATGCCGATGCGGTTGTGGTTGGTAGCGCGATTGTGCGTCGCGTTGGCGAGTACCAACACGATGCCGATCTGGTTGCAAAGGTGGGTGCTTTTGTCGGGTCTTTGATCGGCCCTTTAGGAGAGGGTGTGTAGGTTATGGAGAAGGATCTGGATTTCTGGCGCGAGAAAATTGATGCCTTAGATGATCAGATTCTCGAGTTGCTCAATGAGCGTGCCCGGTGTGCCCTGTCTGTGGGAAAAATTAAGCGTGCCGAGGGTTTGCCCTTTCATGTCCCTGAACGAGAAACTCTGATTCTCAACCGCATTCGCGAATTGAATGGCGGTCCTTTGAGTCACGAAGCAGCGCAACGCATTTTTAGGCAGATTATCGATGAGTCATTGCGGTTGGAAGAAGATCACTTAGATTCAGAGTCTTAAAAAAGGTACTATTATGAGTTTCAAACGGATTCAGCCCATTCCCAGTGCAGAAGAAATCCAGGATGTTTTGCCACTGCCCGATGATTTGAAGGCTAAGAAGGATGAACGCGATGCCGAGATTCGGGCTATTTTTGAGCGCAAGAGCGATAAGTTTTTGTTGGTTATTGGTCCTTGCTCGGCTCACAATGTCGATGCGGTGTGTGAATATGTGAATCGCCTGGCGCAGCTTCAAGAGCAGGTGATGGACAAGCTGGTGCTCGTGCCGCGGATTTATACCAATAAGCCGCGCACGACTGGCGAAGGGTATAAGGGCATGGCCCATCAGCCCGATCCCAAAGGTATGCCCGATATGGTTGTTGGGATTAAGACGATTCGGCAGATGCAGATTCGCGCTTTCCGCGAGTCGCATTTGACGGCTGCCGATGAGATGCTCTATCCTTCGAATTTGCCCTATGTGGAGGATTTGCTGAGTTATATTGCCGTGGGGGCGCGGTCTGTTGAAAATCAGAATCATCGCTTGACCATTAGCGGTGTCGATGTGCCTGCGGGCATGAAAAACCCGACGGGTGGCGATCTGGATGTGATGTTCAATGCCATTTATGCAGCGCAAATGCCGCATGTGTTTTTTCACAATGGATGGGAAGTCAGTACGTCGGGTAATTCGTTGACGCATGCGGTGTTGCGCGGGGTGTCGTATAATGGGCGGAGTATTCCCAATTATCACTACGAAGATTTGATGCATGTTGCCGAGCAATACCTGGCGCGCAAGTTGGGCAATCCGACGATTATCGTGGATACCAATCACAATAATTCAGATAAAACTTTTTCCGAACAGCCACGCATTGGTCTTGAGGTGATGCGCAGCCGCCGCCATTCCCCGCTTCTTCACAATGTGGTGCGCGGGTTGATGGTGGAGAGTTATCTGGAGGAGGGCGCGCAAAAACCCGAAGAAGGGATATTCGGGAAATCCATCACTGACCCGTGCCTGGGGTGGGAAGACACGGAAGTGTTTGTGAAAGATCTGGCGGATTTGGTTTAGAGGCAAGAAACAACTATAGCATAAGTTTATCCAAAAGCGGACTCAATAGAATGACAGCATGGATCAAAGAGAAGCCTTGCTCGACAAAGCTCAGCGAAATCCTAATGGTTTGCAATTCAGGGAGTTTGAAAGACTCCTGCGTCAATGCGGATGGACGCAACGCCGCCAGCGAGGAAGCCATCGTGTTTGGTACTCTCCCGACGGGTACCGACTCGTAGTCCAACCCAATCGTACCATGTCCAAGGGCTATCAGGTTCGACAATTTTTGAGACAATATCATTGGGAGACAAAAAATGAAAAATAATAATCAGGACGACTTCGATGGATTCACAGTTAAGATGTTTCTGGATGAAGATGGCGATTATCTCGCCCATTTCGTGGAACTTCCCAATGTCTCGGCTTTTGGACAGACGCCTGACGAGGCGTTAGTTGAATTGAAAGCAGCATGGGAGTTGATGAAAGAGTGTTACCGGGAGGACGGTGTTTCTATCCCAAAAGCAAATCGTGACGAATCCGTGTCCCGGTTTATGTAGGGTAGGTTATTTGTATGAATGATCCTCCGTTTAGAGATGCCGCGATTGCCATTGTGGGTGTGGGGTTGATTGGTGGGTCACTGGGGCTGGCGTTTAAACGACTGGGTATTGGGCGCGAGATTATTGGTATTAGCCGCGCGGAGACCCTGCGAGAGGCCCGTGCGCTCGGTGTGATCGACAGTGGCTATGAATACGACGCAATGGACAATGGCGTAAAGCGGTCAGATCTGGTATTTTTGTGTTCGCCCATTGTGCGTATTCTGGAGCAGTTGCCCACAGTTGTGCAAGCGGCCTCGCCGGGTTGTATTATCACAGATGTGGGTAGCACCAAGGGCGCGATTGTCGCATGTGCGGAACGGGTCGCGCGTGAAGATGTGCATTTTGTGGGCGGGCATCCCATGGCGGGGTCGGAAAAGAGCGGCGTGGGCGCAGCCGATCCCTTTTTGTTTGAAAACGCGCTTTATGTGCTTACGCCCGCAAGCGGTGTTCCCGATCAAATTGTGGATGCGCTTGCAGTACTGGTGCAATGCATTGGTGCGCGTTCTATGCGTATGGAGGCCGAGACCCATGATCGGGTCGCTGCGACGGTGAGCCATTTGCCGCAGATGATGGCTACCACACTCGTGGGATTGGTGGGCAGGCTCAATGAGGCCGATGGTCTTCCCCTGCAAATGGCAGCGGGTGGGTTCCGCGATTTGACGCGTATTGCCTCCAGTCCGTTTGCGATGTGGCGAGATATTTGTCAGACGAATGCCGGTCCTATTCGAGAGATGATCGATGCATATCTCGACGCGCTTGTGGCGATACGAGATAAGGTGGATCGGGAAGCGTTATCGGAAGATTTTGACTATGCGAATCGCATTCGCGGAGAGATTCCCAGAGATTCCAAGGGATTTTTGCACCCGCTTCACGAAATTTTGCTGGTGGTGGAGGACAAACCCGGTGTGATTGCCGATGTTGCCTCGCGGCTATCTGCCGAAGGAATTAATATTGAGGATATTGAAGTGCTAAAGGTGCGCGAAGGCGAAGGAGGAACGATTCGGATGGGATTTGGGCAGCAGGAGGAAGCCGAGCGGTCTATCGATATTTTGCGAGATGCGGGTTACCAAGTGCGGTTGCGTTAGAGGGATAAAAAATGTATGAGGTAAAAGAAGCGCGTGGGCTTATTGGGGAGTGCGATGTTCCGGGGGATGCCGAGACTACGCTGTATTTGCTCGGTGCTGCGGCGATGTTATCGCAGTCGGATTTGACTCTTCACTGCGTGGGCGATGATTGGAAGACCCGCCGCGCATTGGATTTGTTGCGGCGGTTGAATGCACAATTGGATATTCAGGTGACGCGATCAAAGGCAAAAGTGACGCGTACGGTTAAAGTCCAGGGGTCTGAATTGCGGCGCACGCGCATCGGGGGTGAGCAGACGGATCTATTTATTCGTGAAGTGCCATTTCTCGCTGTGTTGGGCACACAGGCAGCAGGTGAAATGGTTATTCGGGATGGAGAGGGGTTGCGTCAGGGAGAGATCGATCGCCTATCATTGACAATCCAAAATTTGCGTCAAATGGGGGCTAAGGTAGGCGAAATGCCCGATGGCCTGGTTGTGCAGGGGCCTGTGCGTCTTGAGGGAATAGAGGTCGATGCCGGCGGTGATGCCCATACGGGATTGACTTTTGCACTTGCGGGATTGGCAGCCGAAGGCGAAACGAAGGTGTCAAATACGGGCGATATGTGCCGCGATTTCGCCGGGTTATTTGCCTGTTTATCTACTGTTGTTCAACCAAAAGAGGTGAAGATATGAAGATACTTTTTAAGCTCGCGCTCTTTGCGATTTTGATGATCCTGGGCGGTGTGGCATTTATACGCTATACGTATGGTTGCTCGTGGAGAGAGAGTTTTGATATCGCTGATGAGTTTGTGAATGATTTGCTGGATGGCAATCGAAGGTCTTGATGAGTATTCGCGCAACAAGTCAGGTGCTGGGCGTTATTGGCGACCCGGTGGCTCATTCGTTTTCTCCCGATATGCACAATGCCGCGATCGCCGCATTAGATGTGGATTATTGTTATGTGGCTTTTCACGTGTTGCCCGACCGCGTGGGCGAGGCGATGAAGGGGTTGCGCGGGTTGAATATTCGCGGGTTAAATGTAACTATTCCGCACAAGCTGGCGGTGATGGAACACATGGACCGCATTTCAGCCGAAGCGCTGGCCGTGGGGGCGGTTAATACTATTTCGCGCGAAGAAGATGAGTTGGTCGGATACAATACGGATGTCTATGGCGTCTTGAGGGCATTGCGCGATATTGCGGGGGTTGAGACATTTCCCGCGCATTGTGTGGTGCTCGGCGCAGGTGGAGCGGCCCGCGCTGTGGCGTATGCGCTGGGGACGCAAGACGAGGTGCAGCGGGTGACAATTTTGAATCGCACGGTTAAGCGCGCAGAGGCGCTGGCGCTGGATATGGAAAAAATAACAGGTACAAAAATGAATGTGGGCGCGCTGGATGCCGATGCGCAGTGCAGGGCGTTTGTCGATGCGGGCGTGGTTGTGAATACCACTTCGCTGGGGATGTATCCCGAGGTCAATGCCTCACCCCTTGCCGATGCACGCGCTGTCCATCCGGATTTGGTGCTCTATGATACGGTGTTCAATCCGCTGGAAACGCAGTTGATGCGCGCGTTTCAGTCGGTTGGCGCACCGGCTTTTGGTGGACTGGATATGCTGGTTTTTCAAGGCGCGCGTTCTTTTGCGATCTGGACGGGTGTTGAGCCACCGACTGATGTGATGAAAGATGTCGTTGTCAAACGGGTCGGCACAAAAAATGAGAGGTGAACACAGGCATAGCCCTAAAAATCCTGCGGGTATCGCGCGCGATGTGTTGCTCGAACCAGAAGCCAAGCGCGCTTTTGTGCGTCAGATGTTCGACGGAATTGCCCGCAGATACGATTTGCTCAACCACCTGTTGAGCATGGGCGTTGATATTGTTTGGCGAAAAAAGACTGTTGACCGATTGCGACCCGGGCCAAACTGGCGCATTTTAGACCTGGCTACGGGTACGGGCGATTTGGGGTTTGAATGCGGCAAGCGCGCTGGCAATATTCAGGTGATCGGTGTCGATCCTTCAATGCCGATGTTGCGCGAGGGCGCAAAAAAAAATGCATCGCGAGCAAATCCGGTCGCGTTTTTGTGTGGCGATGGGGAGAGTCTCCCCTTTGGTGAGGAGACATTTGACGGCGTGACAATCGGATTTGGCATTCGCAATGTGGCCGAATTGGAAACGGCCCTGAGCGAGATGTGCCGCGTGCTCAAGGTGGGTGGGCGTGTGGCTGTGCTGGAGTTTTCAAGGCCGCGAATCCCTGTGTTCCGCGGCCTTTACAATTTTTATTTTCAACGTATTTTGCCTCGTATTGGACACATGGTCTCCCGCGATCCGAATGCCTACCGCTATTTGTACGAATCTGTGATGCGTTTTCCCGAAGGTGATGATTTTTGTGATTGGTTATTTGAAGCAGGATTTGTCGATATACAGGCGGTTCGGTTGAGCTTTGGGATTGCAACCATTTATCTGGCGTCGAAAACGTAACATGTCTTTGACACTTATACAAATTGTGTTGATTCTCGCTCCCGTTTTATTGGGCGCGTCTATTGTGGCCTATTGGCGATTGCGGCGTCATGTGTCCAATGCGCAGGAGCCTGTGGTGGTTTTTTTGCAAAAGCGATGGGATGTGCTTTTGATTGTGACGGGAGGGATTGTGCTGTTTCGAGGGGCTGCGATCTCAGATGGTGTGGGATTCGTGCCGCAATTGTTCGGCTTTTTGCTTTCTCTCGAGTTTTTTTATATCGCGTATGCTACTATTCGCGTGACCATGAGCACGCGCGGATTGCTGATGGGTATGCGCTACATGCCCTGGCAGCGTTTTTCGAGATATGTGTGGCGCACAGAGCGCGATTTGGAACTCATTTCTCAACGCAAGAGCTATCGGTTTCGCGTGCCCGCGCAAGTGAAGGCCGATGTACAGAAAATTTTGGATTTGGATATTTTGAAATAGGGAACAGGAGGAGAGGTAGTCTTTTATGGTCAATCCTTTTATCGAAGAAATTGTATTGCAGGTGTCAAAAGCAATAGAGATGTCTTGTGGCGATGTGAGGGCGCTGATCGAAACGCCACCAAAATCCGAGATGGGTGATTACGCTTTGCCGTGTTTTGCATTGGCCAAAATTTTTCGCAAAGCACCCCATCTTATTGCCGAAGAGCTATGTACACAAATTGCGACGGGTGATAGAATTTCAGAGGTGCGTCCCGCAGGTCCGTATCTCAATTTTTTTGTGCCGAAGACCAATTTGGTTGGCGAAACACTCTCGGCGATTCTCGAACAGGGTACGGATTACGGGCGCGGAGATCGTGGTGTTGGGAAGACGGTTGTGATCGATTTTTCGCATCCCAACATTGCCAAGCCATTTGGCATTCACCATCTGCGGTCAACGGTGATTGGCAATGCCTTGCGAAATATTTATCGGGCGTTGGGCTACGAAGTGGTTGGGGTGAATCATCTGGGCGATTGGGGATCCCAGTTTGCGAAATTGATTCTGGCGTGGAATTACTGGGGTGAGGGCGAATTGACGGCGGATATTACCATTCAGAAGTTGCTGGAACTCTATGTTCGCATTAACGAGGAGATCGAAGACAATCCCGAACTCGAACAAGAAGCCCGCGATTGGTTTCGCCGCCTCGAAGACGGCGATGAAGAAGCCGTGCGGATGTGGCAGGTGTGCGTGGATGTGAGTTTTAAGGAGTTTGATCGCGTTTACGATATGCTGGGCATTGGGTTTGAGTCGATTGCCGGAGAGAGTTTTTATCAGGATAAGATGCCCGCGACATTGGATCGATTGCAGGCAAAGGGGTTGCTGACTGAGAGTGAGGGCGCGACCATTGTGGATTTGGAAAAATGGGATATGCCGCCTTTGATCGCATTGCGTAGCGACGATGCGACATTATACGGTACGCGCGATTTGGCTGCGCTGGAGTATCGGTGGGAAACATATCGTTTTGAAAAATTGCTCTATGTGGTGGATGTGGCGCAATCGCTGTATTTTCGCCAGTTGTTTCAGGTGTTGGAATTGATGGAATACGACTGGCGAGAAAAATGCGCGCATGTGCAATTTGGGCGGCTGCGATTCAAAGATGGCACTGGAGCCTCAACGCGCAGGGGCAATGTGGTTTTTTTGGAAGATGTGCTGAATCGCGCGATTGAGTTGACGCAAAAAATTATTGCCGATAAGAATCCCGATTTGCCCAATAGTGATCAGATTGCACGAGATGTGGGCATTGGTGCGATTATTTTTGCGGATCTGGATTCCAAACGGACGCGCGATATTGTGTTTGATTGGGACGAGGTTTTAAATTTCAACGGCGAAACCGGTCCATATTTGCAATATACCCACGCGCGATATTGCAGTGTGTTGCGGCGTTATGACGGTACTTTGCCGCCGAGGGATATCGACTTCGCGTTGTTAAATGAGCCAGAAGCCATTGAGGTCGTCAAGTGTCTTGCGCGATTTCCAGGGCAGATTCAAAAAGCTGCAGACGAATACGAACCCTCTGTCGTGACAACGCTTATGATTGAATTGTGTACGGTCGCCAATCGGTTTTACAATGCCCATCAGGTTATTTCTGAACAAGCGGATTTGACGGCTGCCCGCGTTGCACTGGTTTATGCGATTAAGACGGTGCTGGCATCGGGCCTAACTTTGCTGGGGATGAAAACGCCAGAACAGATGTGATACCGTATAGTGGAAGAGTGCTGTGTTTGATCTACCTGATAAACCCATATTCCTCACCGGTTTTATGGCTACTGGGAAAACCAGAGTCGGGCGCATTTTGGCCGGGTGGTTGAAGCGGACCTTTGTCGATACAGATGAATTGCTGGTCGATGCTGCTGGGAAAACTATTCCCGAGATTTTTGAACAAGACGGTGAGACCGCATTTCGCCAGTTGGAACACCAGGCAGTTGTCGTGGCATCGAAGATGAGCAATGTGGTCGTTTCTCTCGGCGGTGGTGCTATTACGCAGGAGCGAAATTGGGCGGTTATTCGCAAGACAGGCGTTTGTATTTGTTTTCGCGCTTCTGTCGATACGATTTTTGAACGGGTCAGCCGCAAGCGCGATGAAAGGCCCTTGCTGGCCAGGCTGGATGATGAGAGTTTGAAAAACAAAATTGAGGTGATGATGGCAGAGCGAGAGCGTTTTTATGCGCGTGCAGATGCGTTTGCAACCTCGACAAATGATCACACGCCCGAAGATACAGCAGAGACAGCATTGATTGAATTACAGAGTGTTTTTAGAACCACTGATAAACAGGGATGAACAATGAGGAGGTAAAAATGTTGGAAATACACAAAAATTACGTTCTCGATGAAAACCAAAATCCAATCGCTGTGCAGATTCCGCTTGCGGAATTTGAGCGCATCGAAGAGATCATTGAAAATTACGGTCTCTCACGCCTGATGGATGAAGTCCAAGATGAGCCTTGTCTCACAGGAGAAGAAGCATACCAACACTATCGGTCACTGAAAAATGAACTGGAGAGTTGATTATACGGAGAGATTTTTGAGGGAACTGGCACGCCTTCCCGAACATATTCAAAAACGAGCAGAAGCCATTGTATTTCATCAACTTTCTTCAACTAACCCCTTTCAATTAGGATATATCGAAAGCATGAAGGGATACCGAGACAAATATAAGATCCGCATTGGCAATTATCGTATAGGGATCGCGGTTGAACGGGAAAACAGGGTGATTATATGCCAACGTATTGCTCATCGAAGAGATATTTACAGGATATTTCCGTAGCCAAGGAAGGTGTGATGGAAACGGTGACGGTTGATTTAGGTGATCGAAGTTACGATATTTTAATTGGTCGCGATTGTTTGCGCGATTTGGGGGATTTGTATGCGGAACGCGGGTTGGGAGAAACAGCGGCGATTGTGACCAATCCGACGGTTGCCGCGCTCTATCTCGATGCGGTTCAGCAGAGTCTCGCGCGCGCCGGTGTGAAGGTTGTGGTCGTAACTGTGCCCGATGGGGAGCAATACAAGACGCTTGAGACGGCCTCGCAGATATATGGCGATTTGATCGCGGCGGGATTGGATAGGAAATCCTGTGTTGTGACATTGGGCGGTGGTGTGGTCGGCGATATGGGAGGTTTTGTCGCTGCGACGTATTTGAGGGGGATTGATTTTGTGCAGGTGCCCACGACGCTGGAAGCACAGGTCGATGCCAGTGTGGGGGGCAAAACAGCCGTGGATCACGTTTTGGGAAAGAACATGATCGGTGCTTTTCACCAGCCAAAGTTGGTGTTGATCGATACGGCTACACTTGATACTTTACCCAAACGCGAAGTGCGGGCGGGTATGGCAGAGGTGATTAAGCACGGGATCATACGCGATCCCGGTCTGGTGGCGTTTTTGGAAGATTGTATTGAGGGCGCGGCAAATTTAAGCCTGCCTGCGGATCAGATCAATTGGCTCGTCGCCCAACAGTGTCGCATCAAGGCGGGTGTTGTGGCTGCCGATGAAACCGAGAAGGGCTTGCGCGAAATTTTGAATTACGGCCATACGGTGGGACACGCGCTGGAAGTAGTGACGCATTATGATTATTACAAACACGGCGAGGCGGTGTGTTTGGGAATGCTGGCCGCAGGGTATATCGCGGTGCAAAAGGGGATGTGGCCGCGGGAGGCATTTGAGCGGCAAAATGCACTTATTGCCCGCCTGGGTATCCCCAAAGGCGTGCCCGATTTGAAGGTCGATGAGGTGTTGGAGCGAATGGCAAGCGATAAGAAAGCGCGGGACGGTGTCATCCGCTTTGTATTGCCGGAGCGGATTGGAAAAATTGTGCCGCGAGATGATGTGACGCGCGAGGAAATCGTTGCGGGGATTCATTATATGCAGAATCAGGCATTGGGATAGGAGATTTTTATGAGCGAAGATATTGGTCACGAATGCGGCGTGGCAGCCCTCTACTGGCTCAGGGAAAACGGCAATGCCGATGATACCGCATCGAATCACTGCGGTACAGGCTTTGAAAATGTTGCATCACTTATGCCGGGTATGTTGCTCGACCTTCAAAACAGGGGGCAACTCGCTGCGGGGTATTGCTCTTATCACCCCAACCGCGATCAACTTTTGCGCACTTTTAAAGATCTGGGCGGCGTTACCGAAGCCTTCCGCATGTCGCATCCAGGCAAATTCCAGTCTATTATCAACCAATATGCGGGGATTGCTGCGATTGGACACACGCGCTATGCCACGAGTGGTGAAGACGATGTGCGCTACGCACAGCCCTTTGAACGACAGCACGGGCGTATTTGGAAATGGTTTAGTCTGGCTTTTAATGGCAATCTGGCCAATTACACGCTGTTGCGCGAACGCCTGTTGTCCAAGCAGGGGTATCATTTTACCCTCAATATCGATACCGAAATTATCATGCATACTCTGGCGTATCGGTTGAAGGGTGAAAATCCACCCGATCTGGCCGATGTGATGCGTTCGCTTTCTCGCGATTTTGACGGTGCTTATAATATCGCATTTCTCGACGCCTCGGGGCGCATGTTCGTCTCGCGCGATCCGCTCGGTTTGCATCCCATGTGCTGGGGGGTGAAAGGCCGTCTCTTTGCCGCAGCCAATGAATCAACTGCTCTTTCTAATCTCGGTTTTAGCGATATCAAATGGCTCAAACCCGGCGAAATGGTGATTGTCGAAAATGGCGACCTGCGCGTTGCGTGCTATACGGAACCGAAAAAAACAGCTCGTTGCTTTTTTGAATGGGTTTATTTTTCCAATGTTGCCAGTGAAATTGACGGCCTCAGCGTTTATACTTCTCGCGCTGAGGCCGGTCGTATTTTGGCCGAGAAAGAAAACCAGAAAATCGACGATTCATGTGTGGTTGTGCCCGTTCCCGATACGGCTAAAGCCGCGGCCGATGCCTATGCTCATCACTTGAATATGCCCTGTATGGAAGGCGTGATCCGCAATCGCTATGTGGGGCGCACTTTTATCCAGCCCAAAACCACCCGCTCGCAGAGTGCTAAAAGCAAGTACACGTCATTGGCTTCTGTTTTATCGGGTAAACGCGTTTTCCTCGTGGAAGATTCTATCGTGCGCTCCCTCACGCTTCGCACCCTTGCCCATCAGGTGCGCGATATCGGCGGCGCGACCGAGGTACATGTGCGCGTGGCCTGTCCGCCCATTGTTGCGCCGTGTTTTTACGGTATTGATATGTCCACCCTGGACGAACTTTTTGCTCCCGAACATGTCCCTGTGCGATACCGCGGTCTGCCCAGCGCACAAACGCTAAAAAAAATGGCTATCGATCTCGATGTCGATAGCCTGAGATACCTCGATGTTCCCGATCTGGGTTCCAGCATTGGGTGCGAAACAGATACCCTGTGTCTGGGATGTGTCACGGGCAAATATCCCACAACCTGGGGCAATCGCCTCATGCGCGATGCTCGCAAACATCCCGAGACCGTTGGCCGTCTCTACGGGTGATCGGGCGGAATGGTGTACAACTGCGCCGGCAGTTCGTCAACGAATCTACGAATCGAAGCTCGTAGTGATTTTGGGTGGTAGGGCGGGGTTCGTCTATTCGTCTATTCGTCTATTCGTCTATATCGCGCTTCGAGGTTGCGCAATCCTTTATTATTTCCCAAAATTGTCAATCGATCATTTTCTTGCAGTACGGTATTGCCGCGGGGAATTACCATGCGCCCGCTGCGGCGCAACATCGCCACGAGACAGCCTTCTGGAAAATCTGTCTCGATCAGGGCGCGGCCAATGAGGTCGGCGGTTGCGCGATCGCGGCGCAATGTCAATAATAAAAAGGCTTCGTCGCGCAACAGGACTTCTTTTAACTCGACTTCATCGCTGGCAGAGTGCCATTCGCGCAAGAAGTTTTCATCGTCTGCACGTCGCGCAATTTGTGCCAGAATGCGCAAGTGCTGTGAGGGGTCGTGCTCTGGGCTGAATAAGAAAAAGAGCGCGGTTAGCTGCGTTTCTACCTCGTGACCGGTCAGTGGATCTGTAAACTGGATGTGAATGCCCGGCAGTGATCGCACGATGACCATTTCGCAGTGTTCAATCCCATCAATTCGCAGATGTGGCAATCCCACGCCGTGCGTCACGGGTGTCGATCCAATATGCGTGCGGTCCAGCAATTGTTTCTCGATTTCATCTACGGTGTGTGGTACGCGACCCGATAACCATTTCGATACCTGTCGAACTATGTCCTCAAATTCAGCCGGACGATCCAGATCGATGACCAGACTTCGCGCCGCGATCTCTTCGAAAGGATCTTCGTCGCGCAATCCCTTTTCTTTTAGAATTCCCCGCAGTTCGACATCCAATCCGGTGTGTCGCTTTTGTCCCCAGCGTTCAAACATGTGGTAAATCGCGCCGTCGCGGTTGACCTTGTCTCGGGCAAATTTGAAATACCAGATTGTTCCCAGCAGGATCAGACCCAGGGAGAATAGAGACGATAACCAGCCCATTTCAATGATTAACGTACACGAAGCTACTATGCCGAATAACTGCATCCACGGATATAGCGGTGAATGATATCCCGAGTCGTAGGAAGCCAATCCGCTTTCGCGCATGACAATTACGGCCAGGCATACCAGCGCGAACATCAATAATTGAAACGCACTGGCCAATTTGGCAATTTTGGTTGGGTCGAGAAAGATGAGGATTAAAACAATTACGCCCATGGTCACCAATACCCCTTGGACAGGTGCGCCTCTTGCATTCAAATGCTGAAAAAGTCTCGGCATCATGTGGTCTCGGCTCATTGCCAGAGGAAAGCGAGAAGCCGAAAGCATTCCCGCATTGGCGACCGATGTAAAGGCGAGGAGGGCTGCCAGAGAGATGACAAGCGCTCCCCAATTGCCAAATACGGCTTTGGCCGCTGAGGCGGCGGGTGTTAAATCACCTACCAGTTGATCGAGTGGCAATACACCGACCATGACGCCTGTGCCCAATGCATAGACCAGAACCGCTGTAATCAATGAGAAGATGACGCCCAGAGGCAAATTGCGCTCGGGATGTTTTACTTCTTCTGATAAACTCGCTACGGTTGTTACGCCGACATAACTGATATAGACCAGGCCAGCCGTGGATAAAACCGTCTGGGTATCTGCCTCGAATATGGCGGCCAATCGCGCCTGTTCAATATTAGGTACGCCTCCTCCGATAAATATCCCCAGGATCGTCAACAAACCCAGCACCAATGCCATCTGAAATCCACCGCTTTTCTGTGCGCCCAATAGATTCAGTATGCCCAGTCCAACCGCAATTGCGACGGCTACGGGGGTCATTGGCAACTCGGGTACATAAAGCGCGATGTACGCTCCCATGCCCACGAGTGCGAATGATACTTTTAATACGAGTGCCAGCCAGGTGCCAATGCCTCCAAGCGTGCCCATCCAGGGTCCGAGTGACCGGTCTAAAAAATAATACACGCCACCCGCACGGGGCATGGCGGTTGCCAGTTCAATAATGCTGAACATCGCGGGTACGAGTGGCGTAGCGGCGACGATATAGGCCAGCACAATGGCAGCACCCGCCTGTTCAGCAGCCAGACCCGGCAATAAAAAGAATCCCGCGCTCAAGGTCGTGCCCGTTGCTATGGCATAGACGCCGAGTAAGCCGATTTCTCGTTTGAGTTTTGCTTTTGTCATTCTTTTGTTTTTCCTGTTATGCTATTTCAACTCTGACATTTCGGCCTTCGGGCGTAAAGGCTACCAGTGTTACATCGCCATCTCGATAATATGTGCCATCTCGAAAGGCCGCTTTCGTCAGCGCGGGTGTCAGGGGTTTGCCGTTTATTTTTACGCCTGCAACTGTTATTTCGCGCAATCGCAATGTGAATTCGGGCACCTGTACGGGTAAATTGAGTGTTATTATTTGTTCTTCTACCTTTATATCAGCCATCTCGCGCGCGATGGCATAGTTGGTAATTTCACTGCATTTACGCCATTGCGATTTCTCGCCATTGGGGTCGCGTTCTTTGAGCCGCCGCACAATGGTCTGAAATGCCCGAAACCCGCGGCGGTCCTCGTTGTGAATCCCGTAAAATCCCTGCCAATGGCTGATCATCACGGCAGGGTCGCCCGCGTCGATGACTTCGGGCAAACGCCCACCCTGAAGATCCGATGTGATGTAATAATCTACATCCACTTCGCCATATCCAGTCCACGATCCCGTGCGATCACCCGTTGCTGCGATCACTTCACCCATTGCTTCGCCGCGTTCGGGTTTGGGATACCATACCGGACAATCTACCGGACCGCTGGACGATACGCGCTTAAATAGATACGGTGTCGGGGTGCCCGTTACCCTGCGCACGGCGTTTTCCGCACATTTTGCATAAAAGTCTATTGGATTGCCAAATCCTCCCGGGCTTGTGACGCCTGCAGGTGTCAATCCCACATTGTGCAAGATCTCACACGCCAGCGCGATATAATTTGTTACCCGCTCTTCTTCGTCGGTTGGCAAATTGTTCCATCCCCATTGTTCCCATAAATTTGGATCAACAGGTTGCAATGTTTCCAGATCTACCACGAAGGTGTGTGTGATCATTTCCGGCGTGATGTCGTAGTTGGGCATAATCAGTTCCCGACACATCGCCAACCAGCTTTCTTGTTGCGCTTTGGAGAACAGGGGGAGTCCGTGATCTACTCGCCCAATCGCGGCAGGGCACGGTACCACGCTGAATTTGCCTTTCACGTCGTGTTCCAGACAGAATTCGGCAAATTCGCGCGTGAACGATTCCGGATGTACCACGGGTACATCTTCCCAGCGATAATCCGTTCCATCTACAGCCTGGCGGTCTTTCATAAAAAAATAGTTCAAATTTACCAGTACAGTAGAGTCATCAAAAATGATCGATATCGGTACGCGATCTAAGGCGTGTTTGTTGATTTCGACTTGCATAACAAGTTCCTGTTTATAGGGGTGGGCTTGAGGAGGTGAGAAGATACCACAATTTTATACCCTCCACAATCCCCAATCATGTTGCTATCCAGAAACTCTTGCATTATCATGATGAATTGTGGTCAACTGCGTAGCAGTTCATTAAAAATTACAGGAGAATTACCATGGCAGCCGAAATGTACGCAGGTGCAGAATGGGATCCAGAAAATCCGCGCATGCATATTGGTACACAGCGTTTTTCTACGTCGGATGAGCATCTCGAATTTCTCGCGCGGTGTGGTGTTACAAATATGGCGCTCAACGATGCCAGAGAAATTACGCCAGACCCCAGTCGCGGCTGGACAGTGGAAGAGATTGTAGAAAAAAAAGAAAAAGCTGCCAAACACGGCATTACCGTGGAAATGGTGGCATTGCCTGTGCAACATCTGAATGTCGATGGCAGTTTTGTGCCCGAATTTATGCGCGGGAATATGAAGGATGGTGAAAAAGAAATCGAGATTGCCTGCGATATGGTGCGCACTGCCGCAGATGCAGGTATTCCCGCGCTGAAGTATTTTCTTTGCGAAATGGAAAATCAACGTACGGAAAGCGTTCCGCTCGGGCGAGGGGATGTGCGCTATTCCACGTGGGATTTGTCTAAGGCCGATGCGGATACGTCGCGGTATGATGAACCGGTTACAGCGGAACAGAACTGGGAAAATATTACTTTCTTTTTGGAGCGCGTTATTCCCGTTGCCACCGAATGCAAAGTGCGTATGGCCTGTCACCCGTGCGATCCCTGGTTGCCGCCGGGTTACAAAGGTGTTGATCGCGTGCTGGGTGGATACGATGGGTTCAAGAGTTTTATAGATATTTGCCCAAGTCCTTACCACGGTCTCAATCTCTGCCTCGGTTGCATGGCCGAGAGCGTTGTGGATCCGCGCAATGAAGTGGCCGATATTATTCGCTATTTTGGGGAGAGAAAAAAAATTCACCTCATCCACTTCCGCAATATAACGGGTGGGCGTAATAAGTTTCAGGAAGTTTATCCCGATGAGGGCGATATGAATATGTTTGTGCTGATGAAAGCGCTCAAGGAAGTGGGCTATCCGCACATGATTGTTCCCGATCACGCGCCCGGCCACACTGCACAAGGGCATTTCGAGCAGGCATTTGCTTTTCAATTTGGTTTTATCAAAGCGCTGCTTCAGGCGGTGGAGATAGATAATTAGAAAGAGGAGCAATACCTTTGAGCTATTCTATTCGAGAGGTTCGAGAGGCGTTGGGAACGTGCAGCCGATTGTCGCTTGCCGATTTGCCCACGCCGTTGATGGATTGTCCGAGGTTGGCAGAAAAGTTGGGGGGGCCGCGCATTCTGGTTAAGCGCGAGGATCAGACGGGGTTGGCGTTTGGGGGGAATAAGGTGCGCGAGTTTGAATATTCCGTCGCACCCGCTGTGGATGAGGGGTATGATGTGTTGCTTCACGGCGCAGCATCGCAGTCGAATCAATCGCGGTTGACCGCAGCGGTTGCGGCCAGACTGGGTCTGAAGGCGGTGATGGTGGGGCGCAAGGATGACCATGCAGATCCCGTGAATGGCAATTTGTTGCTCACGCATCTGTTTGGCGCAGAGGTGCATTTGATTGAGAGCGAGCAGGAGAAGGTAGCCGTCATTGAAAAATTAAAGGCCGATGGACACAGGATCTATAACACGAGTTCGGATGGGTATTATTATCGCAGCGTGTCTTATGTGGATGGATTTTTGGAATTGTGGGAGCAGATGCAGGCAATGGATGTGATACCCGATGCAATCTATGTGTGTGCGGGCGTGCATACGCATACCGGACTTGTCGTTGGTGCAAAAGCACTGGGTGTTGATGTGCGGATTATTGGCATAAGTCCGAGTCCACAGGACGATGAAAAAAAGAATGTACAACTCGCCGAGGTTGCGAATGAGGTGTGCAAAATTTTGAATTTGGATCTGAATTTTACGGCAGATGAATTTGAGAGTTATGGCAAATACGCGGGGCCAGCTTATGGCGTATTGACGCCCGGAGCGCACGAAGCCGTATTATTGGCCGCGCAAACCGAAGGGTTGTTGCTCGATCCCGTTTATGCGGGCAAAACTTATGGTGCAATGATTGAGCATATCCGCGAGGGATGGTATCGCAGAGATCAAACGGTTGTGTTTGTGCATACGGGTGGGACACCTGCGCTATTTGCTTATGGCGATGAGTTGCTGGCAACACATTAAGGAAAGGATTTGACCGATGCAATCTGAGACTGACCGCCGCGACCAGAGTGTGCTTTACGAACCCAATGAGCGGCCCCCCAATACCATTACTTTCGCACTCGGGTTTCAGGCTGCCATGCTCTGTATTGCGGGCATTGTAATTACGCCTGTCATCGTGGTGAGGGCCGCGGGCGGGGGCGAGCCTTATTTGTCGTGGGCGGTTTTTGCCGCGCTTTTGGTCAGTGGGTTGACCACAGTGATGCAGGCTGTGCGCGTTGGACGCATTGGTGCAGGCTACATCCTTCTTATGGGCACTTCTGGTGCTTTTATCGCGGTTTGCGTGACGGCACTTGCCCAGGGCGGTCCGGCGATGCTCGCAACCCTGGTCATCATTTCGTCGTTGTTCCAATTCGCGCTCTCGACGCGGCTCTCGTTACTGCGGCGAATCATTACGCCAACCGTGGCGGGAACGGTGATCATGTTGATCGCGGTGACCGTTATGCCGATCGTATTTGATATGTTGGCGGATGTGCCCGAAGGAACGCCCTCGGCTGCCGCGCCCACATGTACTATTGTAACCCTGTTCGTCGTGGTCGTGCTCGCGCTGCGGGTTTCGGGTATGTGGCGTCTTTGGGTGCCGATTATAGGGATTGTCGTGGGGTGTATTGTCGCTTCGTTTTTTGGGCTGTACGACATCCAGCGCGTTATCGATGCTCCATGGATTGGTTTTCCCGCAGGTGGTGGCTGGCCGGGTTTTGACCTCAGCTTTGGTCCTGTTTTCTGGTCGCTTCTTCCCGCCTTTATATTTGTGACCCTGGTCGGTGCTATCGAAACAATAGGGGATTCTATCGCGATCCAGAAGGTTTCGTGGCGTACGCCTCGCGCGCCCGATTTTCGAGCGGTGCAGGGCGCAGTTACCGCAGATGGCGTGGGCAACTTGCTTTCTGGTATTGCGGGGACAGTTCCAAACACGACCTACTCGTCAAGTGTTTCAATCACAGAACTCACCGGCGTTGCCGCGCGCGGCGTCGGCGTGTGTATTGGCATCGTATTTGTGGTGGCGTCCTTTATTCCCAAGGTATCGGCACTACTGCTGGCAATCCCCAATCCCGTGGTCGGAGCCTATGTGACGGTGCTGCTGGCACTTCTCTTTGTTGTGGGTATGCGGATTATCGTCCAGGATGGGGTAGATTATCGCAAGGCGATGATCGCGGGCGTCGCATTCTGGATTGGTGTGGGGTTTCAGGATCAGGCCATTTTTGCGGAATATCTCGGAGAGTGGTGGGGGGCGCTACTCGGCAATGGGATGACAGCTGGCGGTCTCACGGCGATTTTTCTGACGCTGTTTATGGAGTTGACAGCACCGCGCCGGCAGCGCATTGAGACGGCGCTCACTGTCGAGGCTTTGCCAGAAATCACGGCCTTCCTCGAAAAGTTTGCCTCGCGCAGGGGGTGGGATGCCGAGATGACGAATCGTTTATGTCTATCTGCGGAGGAAACCCTTCTGATTCTCATTCAGCAAGGGGAGGGCGAACAAGCGGGAAAACGCCTGCTTCTAATTGTGCGCAGCGATGGAAGCAATGGCGCGGAACTCGAGTTTATCGCTTCGACTGGTGAGGAAAATATTGAGGATCGCATGGCCTATCTCAGAGAACATACAGACGAGATGCCGGTCGAGCATGAAATCTCGCTGCGTTTGCTTCAGCATTTCACGTCGTCTGTGCGCCACCAGCAATATCACGATGCGGATATTGTAACGGTTCGCGTTGAGGCTCCGGTAGGGGATAGAAGATCAAAAGAAGACGAATAAATACCAAACAATTTAGAGGTCTAATATGGCGGATTTTAAGACAATGGCCACAGATGTTGGTGCATTGCTAAAAGAAAAGGGGCAGACTGTGGCGGTGGCCGAGTCGTCGGCGGGTGGTATCATTTCTGCTGCACTTTTGGCTGTGCCGGGGGCTTCGGCTTATTTCAGGGGAGGTGGGGTGTGTTATACGGGTGACTCAAAGCAAATATTGATGGCTGTTTCCGATGCGGCAATGGGCGAGGCGAGGGCTGCGACAAAGACGCATGCCCTGCATCTGGCTCGCGCTGCGCGCGAACGTTTGGGGGCTGACTGGGGTATCGGCGAGACAGGCGCGGCTGGTCCGACGGGAAATCGGTACGGCGATCCGCCCGGCCATACGTGTATCGGCGTTGTGGGGCCAGATACCGAGCGGGCGATTGCTATCGCAACGGGTAGCGAGAATCGGGGAGAGAATATGGAAGTGTTCGCCCGCGAAGCATTGGACCTGCTGGTCGAATGTTTGCAGAGGGATTGATCAAGGAGGGAAATATGGCAGAGTTAGCGCTGTTGGGTGGCGAGCGTGAGGTAAAAGAAAAGGATGATATTTTATGGCCGATGTACGATGTGGCCGAAAGAGATGCGCTTATTGAGGTGCTGGAGAGTCGGGCGTGGTATAATTCCTCGAAGTGCCAGGAGTTTGAAGAGACATTTGCGGCATTTCAAGATGCGAAATACGGGGTCGCGTGTACGGGCGGCACTGTGGCTCTGGAGATGATTTGTCGCGGTGCGGGTATTGGCGTAGGCGATGAAGTGATTACGAGTGCCTATACATTTATCGGTACGTGTTCGGGGATTCTAAAAGCAGGTGCTACGGTTGTTTTTTGCGATATAGACCCGGATACCAATAATCTCGATGTGGCGGAGGTCGAGAGCCTTATTACAGATCGAACGAAGGGGATTATGCCGGTGCATTTTGGTGGGTTGGCGTGTGATCTCCAGCGGTTATTGGATATTGCCGAGCGTCATAATCTCGCGATTTTAGAAGATGCGGCGCACGGGTGGGGATCGACTTATCGAGATCGCGGGCTGGGGAGTTGGGGACTGGCTTCGGGGTTTTCTTTTCAGCAGAGCAAAAATATGACGGGTGGAGATGGGGGCATTGCCCTGACCAATGACGAGGCAATTGCCGATGCGATTGGCTGTGCGGTCAATGTCGGGCGGTCGCGGTATGGTCGTACGGAGGAATCTCGACAATGGGGTGGCAACCACCGGATGACGGAGTTTGTCGCTGCGGTTTTGTTGTGCCAGTTGAAGCGCATTCCCGAGCATACGGAGATCCGCGAACAAAATGGGGCGATGTTGACGCGTACGTTGTCGGAGGTTGAGGGTATTGAGCCGATTCACCGGTTGGAAGATGCAACCCGGGTCAACTGGCATGTGTATGGTGCGCGGTATTTATCCGAAGCGTTTGAAGGCGTTTCTCGCGATGCATTTGTCAGGGCAATACGCGCTGAAGGGGTGCCAGTGAGTACGGGATACGAGACGCCGGTTTACAAACATCCGGTTTTTCAAGAGGATTGGAAAGCGCGTGATTATACGCCTTTTGCGTGGACAGATACGGCGCAGGATTATCGCTCGTTGCACCTGCCAAAGGTCGAGCAGTATTGCAAGGAGCGGCTGTCGATAAGCCAGAGGGCTTTGCTGACTTCTGAAACGCGGATGCGGGATATGTCGCGCGCATTTGTCAAGGTGCGCGAAAATGCAGATAAACTTCGAGAATGGGAGAAGAGCAATCACAGTTAAAGGAGACGTTCATGTTTGAAAACGCAATTGGACTCAAGCAGAAATACCGCAATGGTGAACACATTATTGGCGTGTCTATGGCACCGAATACACCGCCGGATCGATTCGATCAGATTATGGATGGAGATGATTACGATTTCGTGTCTATTGACAGCCAGCATACGCCATTGAGCGAAGAGCGCATTGCGGCGTTTTGCGATATGGCTGCCGAGCGCGATGTGTTCGTGCAGTTTCGGATTAAACACACGCGCAATGCCTATTTGATTGGCAATTATCTCGATTTGGGACCGTGTGGGATCGAGATTCCGCAGACTGAGTTGGAAGAGACGGTTGATGATGCGTTGCACTATTTTTATTATCCGCCGGCCGGAGGGCGCAGTTTTGGCGGGGGACATCGGCGAGGCACGGAAGATAAAACCACGGAGGAGTACGCCGATTGGTGGAATAGTTTTGGGGTTTTGTGGTTGCAAATTGAGTCGGTAGAGGCCGCAACGCGCGGGCATTTGCTCGCGAAGGCGGGTGTGGATTGTTTGTCGATGGGTCCGACGGATTTGTCTATGAGCATTAAGGCACATCCGCAACACTGGTTGAAGTCTGTAGATGATACGATCGCGTATTTGTGCAGGTCTTTGGAAGGGACTGGCGTGGCGGTCTGTCATCGCAACCGCACGCCGGATACGCGCGAGAAATACGCCGATATGGGGGTGACGGTGTTTTTGGAGAGTGCTTGAAAGAATCAGGAGGAGGATGTCATGCCTGCTATGCCAGTGAGAGAAATTCCATTGCCCGATGCGCCGCGAGATGAGGTGAATGCAGCGGATTTTTTTGATCGGGAGTCGATGACATGTGGTCTGGAGGATGCGGTTGCATCTTTGCCAGAGAGCGGGGGTAGGGTGCGTGTCCCTTCGGGTACGTATCTTTTGCGCAAGACGCTGTACGTACCCAGTCGGGTGAGTCTGGTCGGCGATGGGCCGGCGACGGTGTTGAAGATTCGGCCTTTGCAGGTGGCTTATCTGTCAAAGGATATTCGCAAAGGTGGTCGGGTGTTGACCTGTAAGACCAGTCCGCCTTTTCGCGTGGGTGAGGGGATTGGGGTTTGCGACGATAAGCACAGGGGATGGTGGGGTACGCACGGGGAGGTTGAGCGGGTTGTGGGCAATCGCGTGTGGATGAGTGTGCCGTTTAATCGGCGGTTGTTGGCGAATGACAATGCCCGGGTGGTGAATCTGTTTCCCTGTATATGGTCAGAAGGTGAGACGGATGTTGAGATACGGGATTTGACGATTAAGGGACCCGAGGATTACGAGGGTGATTGGTGGGATTTTACGTATTCGGCAATGCATATTGTGGGGTGTGAGCGCGTGCGCGTTCTGAATTGTTCGGTGTTTGGATGGCCCAGCGATGGGTTTGGGATTCAGCGCGGTTGCGATGCCCAGGTGGCGCATTGTCAGGCTCACGAGTGTCGCGGGCATGGATTTCATCCCGGAACGGGTTTGGCGCGCAGTGTGTGGTCGCACAATATCGGGAAGGGAAATGGGGGCGATGGGTATTATTTTTGCGCGCGGGTACATCATTCGGTGTGTAGCGATAGCGTGTTTTCCGAAAATGGACAACACGGGATTGGCGGTGTGGCAAATGGCGGGGATCACCACAATATTGTGAGTAATAATGTGTGTTCGTACAATGGGATGTGCGGGATAGATGCCAATAGAGGGGATGAGCAGGTGATTACGGGGAATTTGTTGCTGAGCAATTCCCGGGCGGAGAAGGGAAAATATCCCGGTATCCGCGTGCAGGATTTGACACATTCGATTGTGCAGGGCAATCGGTGTGCGGATGATCAGGAAAAGCCGACGCAGTTGAAGGGTATTGAGGAGAGTGGTGAGAGCGACTATAATTTGATCGGTAGCAATTTGTGTGTGGGGATGGAGGCGGCTGTTGCTGTTGTGGGAAGGAATAGCCGGGCGGAGGGGAATTTAGTGTGAAGTATGAAGTATGAAATGTAGGGGCGACCCCCTGTGGTCGCCCGCACCCACCGGCGGGGCGTAGTGTGAAGGATGTTTTTTCAGGAGACTAATCTATGCTGACAGAAGAGCAAGTGGCGGAGTTTCACGAGAATGGGTTTTTGAATGGGGGTCCGGTGCTGGACGACGCGCAGGTCGAGGTGTTGCGCGAGGAATTGTACCGGGTGATTGAGAATAAAGACCGCGATGATGTGTCGCAGCCGGTTTTGTTGCGCAATTTGGGCGGTAATGATTCGGCGCCGGTCTGGCAGATTGTGAATATTTGGGAAGCGAGTGAGTCGTTTAAGAATTTGATGTATTCAGAGAAGATTGTGGAGGAAATGGCGCAGTTGACCGGGGCGACGGAGTTGCGTATCTGGCACGATCAGATTCAGTACAAGCCCGCTGAAATTGGGGGGACGACCGGATGGCATCAGGACGCGCCGCTGTGGCCGATTATTCGGCCGATGACAGAGGTGAGCGCGTGGGTGGCGTTGGACGATGTGGATGTAGAGAATGGGTGTATGAGTATGGTGCCGGGTTCGCACAAGTGGGGCAATCAGATTGCGTTTGTAAGGGAGGTAAAGGACTTTGGTGCTATGCCATCAGAGTTTGAAGGTCAGTCCATATCGGTGGTGCGCCGACCGGTAAAAAAGGGCGAGGTGCATTATCACCACGCACTGACCTGGCACGGTTCGCACGATAATCGCAGCAAGCGACCCCGTCGTGCGATTGCGATTCACTATATGACGCAGGATACGTATTACGATGCGAGCGGCAATCACGTGATGAAAGAATTTGTGACCGTGGAAGATGGCGAAATTTTGCGGGGGGAACACTTTCCGACGGTGTGGAGGGGTGAGTAAATAACTATACTTTCCGATCTTTCATGGGCATTGCGTAGTGGATTTGTCGGGCGACTGCGGTAAAGCCCGAGCGCGGATAAAAGTTCTGTCCAACGGGATTCTGGTCGAGGGTTTCGATTTTGGCCACGGCCATTTCCTGTTCTTCAAAATAGTCAAAGGCGGCTGTCATCAATGCTTTGCCGATTCCTTTGCCCTGGTATTCGGGCAAGACGGCGAGGTTGGGTATGCCGCCTATTTTGCTTTCATGGTCGATGCGCGTGGTGATGTAGGCCGCGACTTTGCCGTTGTCTTCCCAAACGAAGATGCCGTCGGCATTGGCTGCGACGTCCGCGTCTATGTGTTTGGCTTTGCGTGTTTTCCAATCTGTGTCGGCAAATTGACCGAAGTTTTTTTCGATGTTCTGGTCAATCGATACCCCATCAAAGCAGATAACGGTGATTTCTTTGAGAGCTTCGAGGTCTTCAGGGCGGTATTTTCGGATCATGGGATAAGTCCTTTATGCACCGATGCGGACGAGGGCGAGTGTGAGAAAGATAATGCCGATCACACAGATCCAGGTGACGATGAATCCTATGACTGTTTCTTTGGATGGTTTGCGAATTTCAAGGCCAAACATAATAGCCTCCTCGGGAGTTATTTGAGCGATAACACTAAAATGCCAAAACTGTTTTTGGGAATCAAGAGATTATTGCAAGCACCAGACCATTCGCGGATTGCGACTTCTATTTTGCCCGCGCCTTCCATTTCCGCATTGCCGCCATTTGATGCATTGAGTCTTTCATGGGCTACGTAGCGATATGTGAGCGTGCCTTCATATTTTTTGCCGTCGATGGCGAGGCTCGGCGATAGGTCGTCTGCTGTGCGGTTGCTGATGAGTACAAAAAGGTGCGAGGCATTTCCGACTGCCTGTGCTTGAACGCCCGGTATTTGTTTTCCCTCGTATTCGAGTTGTCCATTGAGGATGGGTGGATTTTGGATGGAGAGGGAGAATTTTGTGTCCGATTCCGCGAATGCTTCTCCGATTAACTGAAGGGGGTAGTAGGTGGCGCGCCGGATTGTTTTTCCAAAATCTGCCTCTGGTTCACCTCCGTATTTCCAATTGGTTCTCGGCGATGGGGGGGTGATTGGGGAGAATGCGGGGAATCCTTTGCCGGGGCCAGCAATGACGTGAAAATTTGCATGGGTAATGCGCGGGTATGTGAGCATTTTTAAGAAGAAATCGCCCGTGTACATGGCGTGGAGTTGTGTGTTGGCGACCCGGTTTGCGGGGTTGGCGATATTCCACTCTGTTATCCACATTTCCACGTTGGGGAATAGTTTTTCATAATAGTCCATGGCGTCATCGAAATCGCAGTGGATCCAACCAAAGAGATAGCCCCGATATTCCTCAATTTCTTTTTTTCGAGCGGTTCGATAAGCATAGACGTGAACGGTATAGGCGTCGTAAAATTGATCCGCTGCCGCCAATGCACTATCCCATTTGCGTTGATCCACGTTTTTTTCAAAGCCGTTTTTGTGGAAGGCTACCGGGCTTGCACAAACCGAGACTTTTATGGTTGGGTCAACGGCTTTCATTGCCTCTGCATGTTTTTTGGCTTGCGCGATATAGGTTTCGGCAGAGGGGTATTTTTCCGCGTACCACGGCAGATAATGCTCGTTGCCGAGTTCCCAATGCGCGATTTCATATCCTTTGTTTTTTGCGTATTGGACCCATCCAGCACTTTCTTCCGGGCTCCCCGTCCACAGGTTGACGACTACGATGGGCGTTATTTTTAGCGCGTTGCACATCTGCATGAAGTCGTCAAATGCGAGTCTTCCATTTCTCCTTTTTCTCAGTCTGACAAAATTGCCTCTGTTTCGTCTGTTGAGTTGCTCGTTGCTGGTTGAACTCATTTCGCTCTGGATAAATCCAGCTATTTTCCAGTGGTAAAAATTGCCGATTGTGCCTCCGGGAAAACGCAGTATCTGGGGTTGCAGGTCTTTTGTGAGCGCGACGAAGTTGGAGTCGAGATAACCGTAGTCACCGCTCATCATGTTTGTGTTGAAGCCATAGAGGCTTTTGGGAAGGGTTTGCGTCTGGTCAGTTTTTAGATGCAGCGCAAGGTCCGCAGCTTGAGGGGAGTGCCCTATACTCGTGTAGAGCGCGGCGATAAGCAATATGGCTCTGAGACGCATGACGATTCCTTACTCCATAACGACTTTTATGCCAGCTTCACGCAATTTGTGCTCTTGTCCCACAGGTGTGTGGAGCAAGGTGTAAAAGCGGTCGAGTCGCTCTTTGTCTTGCGGCTTGGTGAGTTTGCTTACGATGATGAGTGCGGCAAAGCCACCAGCGATGTAGAGTACGTAGCGATAGGGCAATTCCCAGTCGAGGCCACCGATGTAGATGCCCAGGCTTTCCAAATTGATGATTGTTTGACCAGATATGGCGAATAATAATGCCGAGACGATCAGGCCCGCCCAGGCTCCGGGCGCATTGCACCTGCGCCAGAGAATTCCTCCCCAAAAGGCAATCCCGAAGAATGCCACGAGCGACCAGGAGAGGCGGATAATTGCGACGACAGAGGTGAAGTAGAGCGCGATGATAATACCGAATATGACGAGTATGAGGGCGACGATGCGGCCTGTGGTGAGGTAGTGTTTGTCGTCGGCTTCGGGCTTGAAGAGGGGTTTGTAAAAGTTTTCGACAAAGAGGGCGGCGCCATCGACCATGAATGAGTCGCAGGTGGACATGACCGCGGCGATCATCGAGGCGAGCATGATGCCGATGAGACCGATGGGCAGGAGGTCGCGCGAGGCGAGCCCAAAAGCGTGTTCGGGGTCGTCGATGTTGGGATAAAGGGCAATGCAGGCTACGCCGGTAAATGCCCAGGCTACGGTGCAGAGGCGTTTGATCATGTTGCCGTATGTGAAGCCCACGCGGGCTTCGCGTTCGGTTTTGCCCGCGCCGCCAATTTCCATGTGGTGGGGTTGGGCAATGATGCCGACGAGGGCATTGATGACGACCATGACGATGAAGAAGGGCGTGATGCGGTCGTATCCGGCCGGGGGATCGCCGGGTGCTTCGAGGCTGAATTTTTCAATGGGTACTTGCTGGTGAAGGCCAGTGAAACCGCCGACGCCGTCGATGACAAAGGGGACGAGGAGAAAAGAGAGGACGATGATGAAGATGCCCTGAATAAAGTCGGTGATGATAGCCGCGGGCAGGCCGCCTAAGAGGCCGTAGGAGAGGAAGAGGACGGTCATAACACCGATGGCGATTTCGGGTGAAATCGCGCCGCCGGTCATGGCGCTGGCTGTTTTGCCGGTGCCCAGAAGCATGATGCCTATTTGTATGGCAAAGTAGAGCAGGCCATAGAGGGCGTAGAAGTAACCGAGCGAGTTGCTGAATCGGTCTTCAAAGAAATCCGCGATGGTGAGATAGCGCAGTCTTCGCCATATTGGCGCGATGAGCCAGTAGAAGGGAGTGGCGAATAAGTAGAGCCATTGATACCATATTCCCGCCATGCCCAATTTGTAGGAGGCGCCTGCAACGGTTACGGCCTGATCGGTGTGGGTGCCGGTGCCAAAGGCGTGCATGATCATAAATGCTTTGCCAAAGCTGCGCCCACCCATAAAATAGTCGCCCGTATTTTTGATTTTTCGGGCGACCCATAGGCCGGCAATCATGATGCCGATTAAATAGATGGCGAGCGTGGCAAAGTCCAGCAGATGTAGTCCAAGCATAAATCTCCTCTATCAGAATGTATCTTTTTGCGGTGTTGCGCCATCGGCTACGTCGCGTTTCCAGGCATCGATTGCCTGGCACATTTGCTGGACGCGGTCGAGTTGTTGCGATGCGAGGTCGTTGCTTTCCGATATGTCCTGAGATAGGTCGAATAGATGTGGCGTGTCTTTGTCGATTACGAGTTTGTACTTGTCGTCGCGCATGGCAAGGCCATTCCAGAACAATTGTCGGGCACCGGGTTCGCCCTCGCTCAGGAGGGTGGATTTGAGGCTGATGCCGTCAAAGTGATTGGCGGGCGCAGATGTTCCTGCGAGGTCGCACATGGTGGGAAAGAGGTCGATGCTGATGGCGAGTTGGTCGGTGATGCTGTTGGGGGCTATTGTTCCGGGCCACCATGCAATGGCGGGGACGCGGTGGCCGCCTTCCCATACTGTGCCCTTGTTCCCGCGCAACGGAGCGTTGGATTCGGGATTTTGACGGGTGCCGCCGTTGTCGGAAAAGAAGAAGACGAGGGTGTTTTCCTCAATGCCGAGTTCTCGGACTGTGCCCATGATTTTGGCCAGGCTGTCGTCCATGGCTTTCATCATCTGGCAATAGGTTTCCCGGGGATCGTCGGGATGAAAGTCGGCTTTTTCCGGACCGCGAATGGCGGGATCATCAGGTCCCTGCAATGGGGTGTGTACGGCTTCGTGTGCAACGTAGAGGCAAAAGGGCGTGTCTTTGTGATCTTTGATGAATTGCACGGAATGCTGGGTGATGAGGTGTGTGGTATAGCCTTCTTCTTCGATGTGTTCGAGGCCCTCCCACCAGTCGTACACTTCCATGCGGTCGTAGTGCGAGATGTAGTCGATGTTGCCGCTTACATATCCGCGAAAGCGATCAAAGTCGTGGTGCAGGGGATTGAATTTTTTGTCGTAACCGAGGTGCCATTTGCCAAATATGGCAGAGGTGTAGCCGGCTTTTTTGAGCAGTTTGGGAAAGGTGATTTCAGAGGGGTACAATCCCACATAGTGGTCGGCACTTTGGGGATTGGCGCCGATTACTTTGGGCACGCCTGCGCGCTGTTGATAGCGTCCGGTGAGTAGTCCGGCGCGCGTGGGGCTGCAAACCGCACCGCTGGAGTGAAAGTCGGTGAATTTAAGCCCTTCGTGGGCCATTTGTTCCATTGCGGGCGTATCGATCCAGCCTCCGTACGCACTGGAGTCGCCATAGCCCATGTCGTCGGCGAGTACGATGATGATGTTGGGTTTGTTCATACTTTAATTTGCTTCGTTCATTCTAAAGCCGGACACAATGGTGCTGTCTTTGCGTTCCAAAATGTTGTTGGGATCGATGCGGTAGGGGTCGTCTTCTGCGCGGCCCACGGGTTGCATCTGGGTGCTGTGGTAGCCGAAGCGTACGGATTTTCGCCATTCGTCGGTGCGGTTGCAGTCGGACCAGTGAATGATCTGATAGCTAAAGAAGATGACGTCTCCGGCTTTTGCCGGGATCAAGATGGAGTCGATTTTGTCGGGGTGGTAATCGTCCGGCGGCAGATGAGGAGAGGTGTCTGGGCCCAGGACGTGAACGAGCGGACCCTTTTTGTGGCTGCCGGGCACCACGCGCAAGCACCCGCTTTCTATTGGGGTGTCGTCGAGGTGAAGCAAGCAATCGACAAAATCGGGGCCGTCGTGCGGATAAAAGGGATAGTCCTGGTGCATGGGAAAAGGTGTGCCGAGTTCTGGCGGTTTGGCATGGAGTACGGTGTGGTGCCACTGAACGGTGTCGCAGATCAGATCTTCTACACAGCCGACGAGTCGTTCGTTGAAGATGGCGCGTCCCCAGGCTGCGGAGTAGAATTGGGGATTGTGCATGAAGACCGCTTTGGTGTTGAGGCGTTCGTCTTCGGGCAGGTATCGGTCGCGCCACGGTCCCCGCCAACCAATGGTTTCGTTGCCCCAGTTTTCGATGATGCGCACCATTTCCGAGCCGAGTTCAGCGGTTTCTTCAGGGGTAAAGAGCGCTTCGCATTTGAGATACCCATTTTCGCGGTAGAAGTCGATTTGTTCTTGTGTCAGCATAGCGTCCTCCAATATAATAACGCAAGAGAACAAGGGATTGGCAAGGATCTCCCCCAGTCCCTACGTCTCCCCGTTCTCTTGCGTGTTTTTTCTCATAATTGCATCGGCGCCCAATATAGCATGATAGGCGCGTGAGTGAAAGTAAAATTCCGCTTTTTCAGGCCATTATTTTGCAGAAACTTGAATGGCTGCATTTGGAAATACGGCGACGCGGGCATTATCGGGCAATTTTTCGATGAGTTGGTTGAGGAGTGTGTCCCAATCGCGGAAGAGAACGCCGTCGGGATTGCGTTTGTAAAATTCGTCAACTGGAAAATTTTCAGACCACATCAGGGTCTGGTGCGGTCCTTCGATTTTGGGTTTGGGGAGTTCTTGCTGGGGCTGTTCGGATTGCTGTTTGCAAAACCGCGCGTAGTCTATTTCGTCGTATAGTCCGTGGTGACAGATTCCATCGGTGGCGGGATTGATGGCGACTTTGTAGGCGTTTTTGAAGAGCCGAAGCGGCCAGAGTGCTTTTGCGGTTTGTACGGGGTCGTAGTCAAGCGGATAGGCGTTGGCTATGACGAGGTCAGGCTCTGTTTCCGGGGTCTGGGTTGCGTAGGTTTTTCGTGCGAATTGGGCACCGGTGCGCTGCGCCTGGATGAAGTCGCCCACAAATACACCGGTGATCTGGCGTTTGCGGTTGAGTGTCACATTGACGACGGCATCGAGGCCCAGGACTTTTGCGACTGCTTCGGCGGCGTCTCGATGGTCGGGTTCGTCGCCCTGTCGTTCAATATTGGCGTGTCCCCGATTTGCGTAAAAGGTGTGAAAGTAGAACATGGTGGCAAAGCCCGATACACCTGGCAAGATGAGCTTGGCGCCGCCGCCAAATCCCACGTTGCCGTGGGGATAGATGCCGCCAACGCAGAGCTTGAGGTCGGCATCCGCGACAATTCTGTCGATGTAAATGGGGAGGCCGCTGTCCAGGCTGCCCAGGGCGCGGAGGTCGCCGCCCATGAAGTTGTGGTTTGTGACTTCATAGGTGCGGGCGATATCAGCGCCTACTTTTTTGTCGATTTCTTCCGCGTCGATTGGGCGGTGAGATCCCCCGCCTACGACAAAGCGGATTTGATTTTTTGGTATGCCGGCTGTGTCGAGTTCTTTGAGGACATAGGGGATGAGTTCGGCAGCGGGTGTGGGACGGCTCAGGTCATCTACGATGATTGCGGCGCTGTTTTTCCCTTTGGCGAGTTCGGATATCCGCAGTGTGCCGATGGGGTTGTCAAAGGCGGTTTGGATCTGCTCTGCGGTGACTTGAGGGCATTCCTGTGGACCAAAGGTTTCGACTGTCCAGCCTTCGGGAAAGGTGAGGATGAGGGCTTCATCACCCGCCCAGGCACGGGTGTGTATTGTGGCGGTGTTGTTCATCGCGGCCTCTTTTGTTTTTGTGCGGTTAGATTGGGGTCTTGTTTGATGAAGCACATTATAAAACACTGATGTTGCGTACACAAGGACTTTGCAATAAAAAAGTTGGATTTGCTGCCCGAGATTGGTCTGGATGTGAAGATTTTTTAGAAACCTTAGAAAAAACATTTTGTCTAAGTCTATGTTGAGGAGGCTGATTCAATTTTAAAAAGGGGAGGCCATGTTAAGAAATTATCTGACCGTCGCTTTGCGCAGTCTGTTTCGGCAAAAAGTGTATTCATTTGTCAATATAGTAGGACTGGCGATTGGTATAGCGACTTGTGTCTTGATTTTGAGTTTTGTCCGCTTTGAACTCAGTTATGATACGTATCATGAAAAAGCAGATCGGATTTACAGGGTTGCACAGGAGCGAATAGCCACAGATGGACAGATTATGCCAACAGCGACTTCCCCACCTCCATTGGCTCCGGCTTTGCGCGCCGAATTTCCCGAGGCTGTCCAGGCCGCCAGATTCGTGCGTGGATCATCTGTGATCTTTCATGAGAATAACCGCTTTCAAGAGTCTATCCTTTTTGGAGATGCATCGGTTTTGGAGGTTTTTGATTTTTCCTTAATCAAGGGAGACCGACATACGGCGCTTCAGTCACCCTATTCTGTCGTGCTTACCGAGAGAGCGGCACGCAAGTATTTCGGTACAAAAGATCCTATGGGTCAGGTTCTCACATTTGTAACGCCTGTCTTGCAAAACCATTATACAGTGACGGGGATTATACGGGAAATTCCGCGCAATTCTCATTTTAGATTCGATATTTTGGCTTCGTATGCGAGTTTACATGAGAGAGGCGCGACAAGTGCTATTCTGAAGAATTGGCTGTCAAATCCGTTGCTTTACACCTATGTGGTTCTTCCGAAGGGATATTCGTCCCAGGAGCTTGAGGATAAATTTCCCGCGTTTGTGAAAAAATACATGGGGGAGGTGCTGTCAGAGCGTGGAATGGGTATGAGATTCTTCTTACAGCCTATTACGAGAATCCACCTTTACTCGCATTTAAGTCATGAGATCGAGCCGAATAGCGATATTGTTCACGTCTATATCTTTTCCGCACTCGCCTGCTTCGTGCTCTTGATCGCCTGTATCAATTTTATGAATCTTTCGACGGCGCGCTCTGCCGCGCGTGCGAAGGAGGTGGGTATAAGAAAGGTTGTAGGAGCTTACCGCCTGCAATTGATCCGGCAATTTATAGGTGAATCTGCACTGTTGGCATTTATTGCGCTTTTGTTTGCGGTTTCCCTTGTCGAACTTTCATTGCCGCTTTTTAATCGTTTGATCGGTCAACAATTGGTCGTTGAATACACCAGTATCTCTGCGATACTGGGTTTGGCTGGTGTCGCGCTTGTTACGGGTATTGTCGCGGGAAGTTATCCGGCGTTTTTTCTCTCTACATTTCAACCTGTAACGGTGTTAAAGGGGGTTCGGCAGGCGGGTTTGCAGACTTCGCGCATCAGACAACTGCTCGTGGTTATCCAATTTGCTATCTCAATCGCGCTGATCACAGGCACGAGCGTTATTTATTCGCAAATGGCGTATGTGAAAGACAAGGATCTGGGGTTTGAAAGGGCGAACGTTATTTCTATGCCGCTTTTCAGCAGACAGCGAGATCTCCGTGCAAAATACGAGGCGATCAAGGCTGACTTTTTACAGAGTCCCGATCTCCTGGGTTGCACGCTATCATCTCGTGTACCTGTGCCAACTCGATCAACGGGGTTTCCTCTTATCAGACGGTCGGTGCATCCGGAAGGCGTCCAGGGTGAAATGCAAGTGCCGGGTTATGCAGTCGATCACGATTTTATAAAAACTCTTGGAATTGAGATAATTGAAGGAAGGGATTTTTCAAAAGATTTCACAACTGACGAGGCTGAAGCTGTTGTTGTAAACGAAACAGCGGTTGTGCATTTTGGCTGGGGTTCGCCCAAGGAGGCTATTGGTAAGGAATTGGTGCTGATATTTCGGGAGAGCCGACCTCGTACTGTCATAGGCGTAGTGAAGGATTTTCACGTTCAATCTCTTTATCAGCAGATTGAACCGATGTTTTTGCATATTTCGCCGAGTGGCGGTAATTATCTTTTGGTAAGAGTTCGTCCAAATCGGAGTTCGGATGCGCTGAGTTTTTTGAAAGAGAAGTGGGAGACCTATGTTCCGTATTCTCCATTTGAGTACGCATTTTTGGATGATTATTTTGAACGCCAGTATCGCGCAGATGAACAGCGCGGCAAGATGCTTGGAGGTCTGACAGCGCTGGCTATTTGTATCGCCTGTCTCGGTCTGTTTGGTTTGGCCTCTTATATAGCGGAACAGCGCACAAAAGAGGTCGGGATTCGGAAGGTGCTGGGGGCATCAGTCGCGAATATTGTGCTGCTGTTTACAAAGGATTTTGTAAAGCCCGTTGTTCTGGCAAATCTCCTGGCCTGGCCAGTCGCCTATTATGCGATGAGCGGCTGGCTGCACAATTTCGCCTATCGCATTGATCTGAGTATCGGGTTTTTCCTATTAAGTGGGGTGCTGACGCTGATCATTGCTCTGGTGACGGTGGGGTGGCAGGCTGTCAGAACTGCGGGTGCCAATCCTGTGGATTCCCTGCGCAGTGAATAAAAAACAGGGCGATATAAAACGTTTGGGACTTGACCTTCAAAGATCAAGTCCCAATTTTTTGCATTTTACCCGGGTTTGAATATGACAGCGGCGAGTGGAGGGAGGGTGATTTGCAGAGATTGCGGATGGCCGTGACTTGCAATGGGTTCGGTGTGGACGGTGCCGAGATTGCCCATGTTGCTGCCGCCATAGCGTTCGGAATCGCTGTTGATGAGTTCGCGATAGGTGCCGGGTGTGGGTACGCCTATGCGGTAGTTTTCTCTTGGGACGGGGGTAAAGTTGCAGGCAAAGATCAAAGGGGCATTGTGTGAGCGCGCGCGGCGCAGGAAGGATAGGACGCTGTTTGAGGCGTCGTGGAGCGAGATCCATTCAAAGCCTTCGGGGTCAAAATCTTGTTCGTAGAGTGCGGGTTCTCCCCGGTAGAGGGTGTTGAGGTCTCTTACAAAGCGCTTCAGGCCCGCGTGGTCGGGTTCTGCGAGCAGGTGCCAGTGTACGCTTTCCTGTGAGTTCCACTCTTGCCACTGTCCGAGTTCGCCGCCCATAAAGAGCAACTTTTTGCCGGGATGGGCGTATTGAAAAGCGTAAAAGACGCGCAGATTGGCAAATTTTTGCCAGCGGTCGCCGGGCATTTTGTCTATGAGGGCGCGTTTGCCGTGGACGACTTCGTCGTGGGAGAGTACGAGGATAAAGTTTTCGTGGAAGGCATAGACGAGGCCAAAGGTGAGGTTGTCGTGGTGGTATTTGCGGTGGATCGGTTCTTTGGAGATGTAGGATAGGGTGTCGTTCATCCAGCCCATGTTCCATTTGAATCCAAAGCCGAGGCCGCCCAGATAAACGGGGCGGGAGACGCCGGGCCAGGAGGTCGATTCTTCGGCGATCATCAAGACGCCCGGGAACTTTTCGTGGATCAGGGTATTGAGCTGATGCATAAAGGCGATGGCGTCTAAATTTTCCCTGCCGCCATATTGGTTGGGGATCCATTCGCCTTCTTTGCGCGAATAATCGAGGTAGAGCATGGATGCGACTGCATCGACGCGCAAGCCGTCGATGTGGTATTTTTCGATCCAGAAGAGGGCATTGGCGATCAGAAAGTTTCGCACTTCATTGCGTCCGTAATTGAAAATTAAGGTGTCCCAATCGGGGTGTGTCCCTTGCCGGGGATCGGCGTGTTCGTACAGGGCCGAGCCATCGAATTGTGCGAGTCCATGTGCGTCTGTTGGGAAGTGTGCGGGTACCCAGTCGAGGATGACGCCTATGCCATGGGTGTGGCAATGGTTGACGAGGTATTTGAAATCATCTGGCGTGCCAAAACGGCTGGTTGGCGCGTAATAGCCCGTGATCTGATATCCCCAGGATTCGTCTAAGGGGTGTTCCATGATGGGGAGGAGTTCGATGTGGGTGTAGCCCATTTCGAGGACGTATTCGACGAGTTCATTCGCGAGTTCGCGATAGGTGAGTGGTCGGTTGCCTTCGTGTGGATTGCGCCGCCAGGATCCGGGGTGTACTTCGTATATGGCGATTGGTTCTGTGTATGGGTCTCTTGTCTGGCGGGTTTGCAGCCAATCGGCATCGGACCACAGGGCGTCGTCGGGCTGGTACACGACAGAGGCTGTGCGCGGGCGATGTTCGATGCAGAAGGCATAGGGGTCGCTTTTGGTAAAGATATCGCCGTTTTGGGTTTTGATTTCGTATTTGTAGAGGATGCCGGGCGTCAGGTCGGGGATGAATAGTTCCCATACACCCGTGCTGCCTCTGTTTTGCATGGGGTGCTGGCATCCATTCCAGGCGTTGAAGTCGCCAACCACGCTTACGCGCTGGGCATTGGGTGCCCATACGGCAAAACGCACGCCTTTTTCTGTGGGGTGTGCGCCGAGGCAGTCGTAGATGTGGTGGTGATTGCCTTCGCTGTGCAGGTGCAGGTCAAAATCGCTTAGAGCAGGTGGCATTTATCCCTCGGGGATTTCCTGGGCGCAGGAGAGTGGGGGGATGTCGATCATGGTGCGCAGTCCGGGTGCGGCAGATGCGACTATTGGGATGGCATTGGCGATGACCGCACAGGTGGCGATGTCGCCGTTGATGCCGCCGGGTATGATGAGGTCATAAGCAGGCGTGCCATTGATCTGGATGCGCTCCTGAGATTCGATTGAGTCGCCGTTGTGTATCAGTTGTCCGACTGCGGCTTTGAAGATGAGGGTGAGGACTTCCCGCCCGTTGTGGTATCCCCGCCCCGTTTGTAGTACGCCTGCACAATGTCCCGGTTTTGCGAGGACGGGTTCTACGATGTCTTCGGTGTGGTCGAGTTGCCATCCCAATCGCGCCGCGATCATGTGCATGGATTCGGTGAGGCCGACATGTCGGATTTTTTGTTGGGCGACGAGGCTCTGGAATTCTTCGACGGTGAGGCCAGCACCTATTTTTTGCTGAAAGGGGAGACGGCGCGCGGAGGCGTCCTGGATGCGTTCTATGCGTATGGATTGCACGGTGTGACACACGCCCGTGGCCGCTGTGGGCAAGAAGTCCATGAGAAAGCCGGGGTTGATGCCGGTTCCGAGGACTGAGACATCGCGTTCTTTTGCCCAGGTGTCGATGGTTGCGGATAATTCGGGTTGTTTTGTCCAGGGATAAGACAGTTCTTCGCAGGTTGAAACGATGTTGACGCCCCGGTCGATAATTGCTTTTAAGGTGGGGGCGATGCGCTGGAGTTCTGATACGGTTGTCACTACGGCGAGGTCTGCGTTGGCCAATCCCCTGTCGAGATCATCGGTGATGGCTATGCCGAGGGGTTGGTCACATTGGCTAACTTCGCCCAGGTCCTGACCTGTTTTGGATGGGTCAATGTCAACGGCACTGACGATTTCAATGCCCGATCGTTTTACCAGATAAGGGGTGAGCATCTGGCCGAGTGGCCCAAGGCCGATTTGTGCGATGCGTATTGGAGAGTGCATGGTAGTTTCCAGTGAACAATGGATAGTGCGTGCGGAATGGGGATAAGATAAAGTGCAGCGTGCAAAGGGTAAAGGGTAAAGTAGTGGTGTACTCCGTATGTGTACTTGCGTCAAACAGTGTTTCGCATTACTTTGAATGTCTTTCAAACTTCTATTGATAGGTGGATTATGAGTGATGAATTGATTGATGCTTTTGTCAAAAAGTACGCGTCTTTGTCCGGTGTCGCACATGTGGCTGAGGGTGCTGATGCAGTTGCGCCTATTGTGGTCAATGTGCTCAGGGAGGTGGGTTGTAAGCGGGTTGTGTTTGCCGAGTTGCCCGATGGGTTAGACGATGCTGTTGAACGTGCGTGTGTGGATGCGGGGATTGATGTGCACGTGCCGCCTTTTGACAGTGCTGAATTGCCCCACGCGATTGATGCTGCCGAGGCGGGGGTGTCCTGGGCGGTTTTTGCGGTGGCTGAGTCGGGAAGTCTCGTCGAGTTTGCTCTGGATGATGCCGTGCGTCTCGTTTCGACGTTGCCCCGAGTACATATCGGTATTTTTAAGGCGAGTACGCTGCTGGAGAATTTGAGGGATGCGGCTGAGCCGTTGCGCCAGTTTTATCTGGATCATCCCGAAAATGCAACGGCGACTTTTATTTCTGGACCGAGCCGAACCGCAGATATTGAGATGCGGCTGACGCTGGGGGTTCACGGTCCCGAAGTTGCACACGCAATTGTTATCAAATAAGGCGTGAGGTGAGATGATGAATATTGCAAATCGCATGTCGCTTTTGGGTACGGAGTCTGCTTTTGAGGTGCTGGTAAAGGCGCGTGCTCTGGAAGCGATGGGGCACGATGTGGTGCATCTGGAAATTGGCGAGCCGGATTTTGATACGCCCGCACATATTGTCGAGGCGGGACAAAGAGCGCTGTCAGATGGGTTTACGCATTACGGTCCGCCCGTGGGATTGCCCGAGTTGCGCGAGGCAATAGCCGAAGAGATTTCGACAAAGCGACAGATTGACGTGCATCCCGATCAGGTGGTGGTGACGCCCGGTGCCAAGCCGATTATGTTTTATTCTATTCTCGCATTGGCAGAGCAGGGCGATGAGGTGATTTATCCGAATCCGGGTTTTCCGATTTACGAGTCGGTGATTCGCTTTGCGGGTGCTCAACCCGTGCCTGTGCCTCTGACGGAGGATCGCGGGTTTAGCCTGGATGCGGATCAGTTGCGCGATCTGGTGACGGAACGCACAAAGCTGATTATTCTAAATTCACCGCAAAATCCCACGGGTGGCGTGATTCCAGAAGGCGATTTGAAGGCGATTGCCGAGGTGGCGGTCGAGCATCAGATTCCCGTGTTGTCCGATGAGATTTATTCCCGGATGGTCTATGGCGATGCGTTTCACAGCATTTCGGCGTGTGAGGGTATTGCCGATTTGTTGATTATTCTCGATGGGTTTTCCAAGACGTATGCGATGACGGGCTGGCGCATTGGCTATGGCGTGATGCCGATGGATCTCGTCCCGCATTTTGACCGGCTGATGGTCAATAGCAATTCGTGTACGGCTGCGTTTACGCAAATGGCGGCTGTGGCTGCATTGAAGGGTCCACAGGATGCAGTTGGGGATATGATGGCTGCGTTTCGCAAACGGCGTGCGATTATTGTTGAGGGTTTGAATGCGATTGAGGGGATTACATGCCCGATGCCCGAGGGTGCTTTTTACGCGTTTCCAAATATCACTGGATTGGGCAGATCATCTGCAGAAATTGCGGATGTGATTTTGAATGAGGGACACGTAGCGTGTCTGGCGGGGTCGGACTTTGGGGAATATGGCGAGGGGTATTTGCGGTTTTCTTACGCGAATTCTGTGGAAAATATCGAAAAGGCTCTGGCGCGTATCCGAATGTGCGTAGAAAGGTTGGTGTCTGCTAAAGCCGATCCAGGAGCGGTATGATCGCATATAGTGACGCGACCTGGAGATCGTGCGCGAGGTCGGATGCGCCACCGGTGAAGTGAATACAGCGCACGCGGGCGGCGGTAGAGGCCATGAGATCGTAGCGGCTGTCGCCGATGCTTATGGCTTCGTTTGGGGAAGTGTCGAGGGCCTGGAGTGTTTTGTGGATGAGGTAGGGGCTGGGTTTTATGGGACCGTCGTCTCGGCTGAGGGCGATGTCAAAGGCGCGGTTGAGTCGGTTGATCACACGGTGCATGGCGGCACCGTGGTTGTTGGTGACCAGGCCGAGTTTGTACTTGCGCGCTCGTAGTGCGTCGATGAGTTCTGTTGCACCAGCGCGAATGGCGGCGTGTTGTGCTGCTTCCCATTCTTTTTCGAGAAGAATATCATTGGCCTGTTTGCGTTGTTTTGTCGGCAAACTGTCGATGTGTTGGATGATGGTTTTTTCGGGTGGGCAATTGATTTTTGATCGCAGATCCGGCCAGTTGATGTAAGATTCTGTGAGTGTACCGTCCATGTCGAAGATGATGGCTCGAATAGTCATTGTTTGCCTATTCGAGAAATACGGTTTGACGGTCGCCCGATGAAAAGGAGATGATTGCGCGTAGCGGCTCATCGCCGTTGTTGATGGCGTGATGGATCACGCCAGCGGGAACCCGGATGCTATCGCCCGGTTTGAGCTGATAGCTGTCGTCGCCGTACGTGTGTTCGCATGTTCCTGAGACGACGTAGAGGATTTCTTCACAATTGGGATGGTAATGCGGTGGATTCTGCTGGCCGGGTTGAATGACGGCCATGCCAAAAGTCTGTTTGGCATCGGGATTAATGGCCTGGCCCATGAGCCAGTTGAGGGTGCCCCAGGGAAATTCTTCGGCTGTGGTTTCCGATAGTCTCGTTACAGGCATAGCGTTTCCTTTTTCGCGTATTGGTGATGATTTTTGAATAGGCACAGGATATAGATTTTTTTTCAGGGTGTCAACAACGCATTTGAACAGATGTGATTGTCGGAATATATTGTATTGCATCCGCGCCATCCGCGTAATCCACGTAATCCGCGATCCAGGAGGTTGTAATGAAAAAAATTGAGGCATTTATCAAGCCGTTTAAGTTAGATGAAGTAAAGGAAGCACTTACGGAATTGGGATTGGTGGGGATGTCGGTTGGCGAATACCGGGGGTTTGGCCGCCAGCGAGGGCATCGGGAGTTTTACAGAGGTAGCGAATATCATGTGGATTTTTTGCCGAAACTCAAAATTGAACTGGTGGTCGCTGACGACGAGTTGGAAAATGCGATTGAAGCTATCTTGGAGACCGCCAGCACAGGTGAAGTTGGCGATGGGAAGATTTTTGTGAGTACTGTTGAACAAGCGATCCGCATTCGCACGCGGGAGACAGGAGAAGCGGCGCTGTGAAGTGTGAAGTAGGAAGTGTGAAGTGTGAAATGCAGTACCAGCCTTTTGGAGACTGGGCGGGGCCTTCTCACTTCTTACTTCTTACTTCTAACTTTCTTATGGTCTGAGGTTCATTATGGACATTTTTGATTTTGATACACCCGGCGCAAAAGAAGCGCTTGTACGGGCGGGATTTCGAGATGTTGAACGCGCGTTGCACAATCTCGAAGAGTTGGCTGGCTCAGAGGCTGATGGTCAACTTCCCGATGATTTTTTTCAGGCGTTGGTCGATGCGCCCGACCCCGATATGGCACTGCATAATTTTGTGCGCATCGTGCAGGCCAGTCGCGCGTCGTTTTTGCACACGCTCAAAGAGTCTCCCGAGTTGTGTCGCATGTTGTTGTGCGTTTTGGGCGGTAGTCCTTTTATGGCTGATATGCTGGTGCGCGACCCCGATATTTTTGACTGGTTGTCAGATGCTCCCGACCACTTTGAGCAATCGTGTGATAAAGAACAATTGCTGGCGTCTTTTGGTCGGGCCGTCGAGGCTGTGGATACGCGCGAAGATAAGCTCAATGCTGTTCGGCGAAGTGCGCGACGTGAGTTGTTGCATATTGGCGTGGGCGATCTGGCCGGTGGGCGCGCCATTCAATATGTTGCGGCTGATTTGTCTATTTTGGCAGATGTGTGTTTGCAAAAGCTGATTGATATTTTGTTGCCCGACCTGCAAGCGCGTTATGGCCTGCCGCGAAATGGCGATGGACAGTCCGTGGAGTTTGCTATTTTTGGGTTGGGCAAGTTGGGCGGTATGGAGCTCAATTTTAGTTCGGATATCGATTTGATGTTTGTCTATAGCGCCGAGGGCAATACAGATGGTGAACGGTCTGTGACCAATCAGGAATTTTTCACCCGATTGTGTGAGCAAATTGTGCGTGCGGCAACAGAGGTGACGCCCGAGGGATTTTTGTATCGCATGGATATGCGCCTGCGTCCCGATGGCGCGGCTGGCGCACTCGTGATGCCTCTTTCTGGATATGAGGGCTACTATATGCGGCGGGGCGAGTTGTGGGAGCGGCAGATGCTGATTAAAGCCCGTTGTTGTGCCGGGTCTGAAGCTCTGGGACAGCGATTTTTGAAGATGGTACAGCCCTTTGTTTATCCGCGCTATTTTGACACCAGCCCGGCAACGGAGATCAACCGCGTTAAGGCGCGTATAGAAGATCAGATTGGAAGCAAAGGGCAGCGCGAAACGCATTTGAAGTTGCGCTCGGGTGGTATCCGGGATATCGAATTTATTGTGCAGTGTTTGCAATTGCTGGTGGGGCGCATACACGAGAATGCGCGGTCGGACAACACGCTCGAGGCTATCCGACAGTTGCAGCGGGTATCTGCGCTGTCGGGTAAGGAAGCCGATCAGCTAAGAGATGCTTACATATTTTTCAGGCGTTTGGAACACCGATTGCAGATGATGCACAACCGGAGTGATTATTCGCTGCCCGAAGGGGAGGATGAACAGCGCATATTGGCGCGCACGCTGGATATGGAATCTGCTGAGGCGTATGGCAAAATACTGGATGTCCATTTGAAGGCTGTGCAGGAGGTGTATGCCCAGGTCTTTACGGAGGCGCGAGAAAGCGAGGGGCGTTCTATAGGTGCGCTGGTAAATATGGAAATAGGCGATGCAGAGGCCGGCGGATTGTTAGAAGAGATTGGGTTTGATCGGCCGGACGAGGCGCATCGCAATCTCATTTATCTGGCTTTTGGGCATGTGCCGCGGATTCGGGGCACACGGGCGCGTCAGAGCTTTACAGAATTGGCACCGGCATTGATGCAAGCTCTTCAGGAGTCAGCCGATCCGGATCAGGGGTTGAGCAATCTGGAGAGTCTGGTGTCTGCTTATGGCGCAGGCGATATGTTTTTTCGAATTTTGGCAACTCATGAAGGATTTCGCCAACTGATGCTATCCCTGTGTGTTGGCAGCCAATTTCTGGTGCAGGTGATAAGGCGCAATCCCGGATTGCTCGATTGGCTGGTTCGCCCAGAGGTTTTGTATCTGGATCCGGAAGCAGAGGTTTTGCATCTCAGTCCGGGTATGGACGCTTTGCAAGAACAGTTGCACGCACAAGTTGAGCGGTATGGCGATACTCCCGAATTGGCAGGAGGGTTAAATGCCGTAAAAAATCGGGAGTTGCTGCGCTTTGGGACGCGCGATCTCGTGGGCTTGACCGATACGTTTGAAACATTTGAGACCCTGACGATGTTGGCTGATGTGGTTGTGCAGGTGGTTTACGAGGTGGTTTATGCGCGATTGGTTGAAAAGCGCGGGGTGCCGCGCAATCGCAATGGCGAGGAGGTCGGGTTTGTGGTGCTGGGTCTGGGCAAGATGGGTGGGGGCGAATTGAGCTTTGGTTCGGATCTGGATATCGTATTTGTATATAGCGAAGATGGCGAAACAGATGGCGCGAGGCCGCAGGGGAATTTGCAATTTTTTATCGATCTGGCACAGCAGATGATCGCGATGCTGGAGCAGAATACCCCGCAGGGGAAGCTCTATCCAGTGGATCCTCGGTTGCGTCCCGAGGGGGCGAGCGGGCTTTTGGCACTGTCTCTGGAATCTTATAGTCGCTATTTGGAGACGCGCGCGTCAACGTGGGAGCGCCTGGCATTGTCTCGCAGCCGGGTCGTCGCTGGCGATGCGGTTCTGGGAGAAAAGTTGCTGAATTTGTTTGAGCCTTTTATTGTGGGTACCGGGTTTTCAGATGAAGAAGTTGCTACTATGCTGGATATTCGCAAGAAGATGGAGCGCAAAGATGGGCAAAGATCCCGTAAAGTGTTGAGTATCAAAACAGATGCGGGGGGGATTGTAGATATCGAGTTTATTGCACAAATTTTGCAGTTGAAGTTCGCCAAAGATCATCCAGAGCTACGCAGTGCCAATACACTTGAGGCACTGAGAAGATTGGTAGAAGGTGGGTTTTTGGAGGCAGGAGATGCACAACGCCTTCAGCAAGCATTTGTGTTTTTGCGTACTGTTGAAAAAGTGATCAGGCGCCAGGACGAGCAGGCACGCACCCACTTGCCTGCCGAAGATCGGGCGTTGACAGCTTTGGCCCGGGCGATGGGATTTGATTCGGCTGAGGTGTTTGAAGATGTTTTGAAGAACGATATGGCACAGACGCGAGCGATTTTTGAGCGGGTGATAAATATCGCGTAAGGGCAGGGCATTGTGTAATGGGTAGGAAAGGCGGTCCAGGAAATGGGATCGCCTTTATTTTTTAAAATATGCGCGGAATTTGTTTATCAGGGGGTGATTGGAGAGGGGATAGGCTATCTGGTTTTTGTGTTGTGCCAGACGGGTTTTGATATTTTGCCAGTGTGGCGTTGTCAAGCATATATGGGCTGCGGACAGGTGATAGATAAGGTGATGCGCATTGAGGCGCAGAAGGATGGTCTCGGCTGGAGTTGAGTACAATTTTGATACAAAACGCGCATAGTGTCGCACAAGCGATGGGGTGAGAAGGCCAATAACGCGACCGCGAGGATTGTGCGCGCCGAGCGATGTCGTGTATTGTACCAGGCGGCGTGCAGGCCAGTCATAGCCTATTTTGGCGAGTTCGAGAATAGTTGCCGTTTCTGGATTTGGACATGCGATATTGCGGGCGTTGTAGTCGGTGGGACCGATTACTGGCGGTACCTGGATAAGTTCGTTTATGAGGGTTTGCCAGATCGATAGAAGATCTGGGGCATTGGAGTCGCGCGTTACGAGATGGGGAAGCGTTTCTGTGAGTGATTGGGTGGTGTTGTGCCACTGTTCTCGCAAGTCATCTGCGCTGCATCCGGGCGCGATGTGCGGGATGAATTTGGATCTGTGTTTGTAAAACGCTTTTTCAAGCGCGAAGAGGGTGTTGATGACGGTGGGTGCGAATGGGCTGGGATCAGTGGTCTGGCAGATGTCGTCGAGGGTGTGATTGCCGCACCATTCGTAGATGACCATGTCGTGGTCGGTTGCGATTATGCGGGGGACAGAGACGCCGCTGGCGAGGAGATGGTTTGTGACTTTTTGTTCAACGGCGAGCAAGTGGTATGGTTTGCCGCGCGTGAGCGATGCAAAGAGGTGATGTTTTACAGCAAATACCGAGCGGTCAGTCGTGACTTTCCAGACTGTGTGCGCCCGAGTTTCGGAGAGCGATTCGATTTTTGCAATGCGCTGTTCTGGCAGTTTGTCGCGGAATAAACGGTTAATGATTTCGGTCATGGGTGTGCAGGGTGTTTTCTTTTTTGCGCGAGTGGAGGAATTCGGGGGCTTCGACAATGCAATCGCGCAAGATGCCGAGCGAATCCCATAAGGCTTGCAGGTTCGTTTTTTTCAGTTTGGAAGAGGTGTCGCCCACATCGGGGAAGCCTTGCGCGTTGGGGGTGAGGTGTTCCCAGTTGCGGAACAGGCGGCCCCAGTCGCTGTTTAGCACATCTTGCATTTTATTTTTCGCGTGGAGAGGATACCAGAAACTGTCGTGGTAGAGCACTGAAGCTATATAAGCCCAGGGTGCGAGGATGGTTTTGAGCGACCATTCGATGGGTTTTTTGAGGCTCCCCCAGTAGATCTTGTGCTGCATTTTAGAAGCAAAGGTCATTTTTTTGTACGGACCGACAAAGTCCCAATTTTCTTCTGCGGCGCATAGATCACCCGCAATTTCGATTTGGGATGGATCTCCGCATCCCAGGCCCAGATCGTGTGCCATGCGGATGTATTTGATTGAAAGCGGATCAAAGCCCATCATTTTGGCGGCGACTGCGTCAATGGCGACCTGGTCGGCACTGGCGAGGATGACGTTTTTGGTGTGGGGGATCATACAACGCGGACCGGGGCCATCGCCTGCAAAGGTGCCGTCCATGACTGCGAAGACACCGCGGTGAATTTTCTTTTGTATCATGAGCAGATCGACGAGGGTTTCGTGAATGACGGGATGCGTCCAGTGACGACGCTCGTTGAGCAGGCCGCCAAAGGCATTTTTCATGGCGCCAGTGGTGGTGGTAAAGACGTGAGTTTTGACGGTGGGGAAATGGATGATGTTTTCACCGAGAAAGCGTTTGGGAATATGAAAGCCTTTGGGATAGACTTCGTTCAGACAGAGAAATTTTGCGGTGAGGTCTCCGACTGCGTCGCGTACGTTGATCCATTCTTCGCCTTCGTAGAGATGTATATTTCTCAAGTCGTGCGCTTCGATGACGGGGAGGTGTTTGTTTTCTTTTTCGCCCAAACGCGCGTCGATGACCACGGTTCGGTTATGGCAGCCGTGAATGAGATCGGGATCGTAGCCATCTCGTTTCATGGCGCGGATAACACCGTCGAGTTGCCAGGGTGTTGTGGAACATCCGGGGAAAAAGAAGTGCCATGAAATGTTGATCTTGAGCGCGGTTTCCACTTCTCTGGCAATCACATTCTGGTAATCTGCCAGATTGAGCAGACAGTGATAGTCTTCAAAAACTGTACGTGGCGATGTGCGGAGGACAGCGACTTTGCTTTGCATGGGGGCTCTCGAGTCATCAAAGGTGTTTTTCAAATAATTGATACGCCTGTTCGCGCATGGCGTTGGGAAAATCGTGCTCGCAATCGGGGTGTTCGACGATTAGATTTTCTGTTGCTCCATAAAGTTCATACACGCGAGCGGCTGCGTTGACAATGGCATCTACACTTTGCCATTTGAAATTGCTATCGCGCAAAGGCGCGGCAATAAAACAGGGTCGGGGTGCCAGAGCCGCGATTAAGTCGTGAAAATCGAAGGGAATATCCCACAGGCGATGGACGTAATTTTTCAATTTGGGCATGTACCGATCCTGCGTCCATCCAGCGAGATTTCCGTCTTTGTAGTCTATGTAAGAATCCAGTCCACAACTGGATATCACAACGCCGATGCGCGGCTCAAAAACAGCGGTATAGACCGAATTGTGTCCGCCCAGAGAATGTCCGATTGCCCCGACGGGTCCCCGCGTTACATACGGCAGTGTTTCCAGCAGATCGATCGCCCGGATATTGTCCCATATCGCCTTCATAGTTCCACTTTCATAGCCCAGACCAAATACATCGGGCCAATATTCCGCGAGCATGGGATAGGACGGTGCTATGGTGACAAAGCCTCGCTCGGCCAATTCGCTGGCATAAGCCCGGTTGGGGCGGTCGCCCAGTCCCACGACGGTTTTGTATCCCAATGTCGCATGCGTTGGGTGCGGGCACAAGACGGCTGGACACGCTCGCCCGTCCAGAGCCCGTTTTGGGATTAGCAGATACGCCCGTGCGCGGTCGCCGGGTTCAGCGGCGTAAGTGATCATCCGCCTTATATACGTCCCGCAATCCACTTCTTCTACCAGATCCACGGCGAGGGGACATCGCTTTTCATCTCCGGGCAAAAGACCCATGATTTCCTGCGCTGCTCGGAGTATTTTCGCGCGCTTTTCTTTCCACTCTGTTAGTGTAGTGAGCGGAATAATTTGACCGTTTTGATTAACGAGTTGATTCATTGGATTCCCCTTCGACAACATCGATATCAAATGCCGCTGTAATCAGTTCTCGCGTGTAATCCGTTTGTGGATTTGCAAATATGGTTTCTGTTGCGCCGTGTTCTACAACGACGCCGTCCTTCATTACGACGAGTTCATTGGCGAGTGCGCGCACGACCCGCAAGTCGTGGCTGATAAATAAATAGGCCAGGTCGTGGTCTTTTTGCAAGCGCCGAAGTAAGTCGATAATTTGCGACTGTACGGTCATGTCCAGCGCACTTGTGGGTTCGTCCAGGACCACAAATTGAGGGCGCAATACCATGGCGCGCGCAATGGCAATGCGCTGCCGTTGGCCGCCGGAGAACTCGTGTGGAAACCGGTCCATCATTTCGGGTTCAAGCCCTACTTCATCCATTATTTCTGCTACGAGGTCTCGGCGTTTGTGATCGCTGTCTCCCATGTTGTGAACCCGCAATCCCTCGGCTATAATGTGAAAGACCGATAGGCGCGGACTTAAGGATCCAAAGGGGTCTTGAAAAACAATTTGCATCTCTCGTCTCAAGGGGCGCAGTACTTTGCTCGGCAGGTTCTGAATGCCCTGTCCGTTAAACTCAATCGGTCCCTGACTGCTCAGCAATCGCAACAATGCCAATCCCAATGTTGTTTTGCCTGATCCGGACTCGCCGACAACGCCGACGGTATGCCCGGCGCGAATTGTTACTGAAATGCCATCTACGGCTTTTATATGCCCGATGGTTCGCCGCAACAATCCCCGCTGAATGGGGAACCACACTTTTAGATTATCCGCCGCGACCACGATGGGTGCCGGTCCATTCAGCGCGGTTGCTGTTCCCTTTGGCTGTGCATTCAGAAGTTTTTGTGTATAGATGTGTTGCGGCTGCTCGAAGATGCGTGCGGTGTCTCCTTCTTCTACAATTTTTCCCTGTGTCATTACATAGACGCGATCCGCTACATGTCGCACGATTGTCAGGTCGTGTGTGATGAGCAAAATCGCCATGCCAAATTCGTCTTGAAGCGATTTGAGCAATTTCAAAATTTGTGCCTGAATTGTCACATCCAGCGCAGTTGTAGGCTCATCGGCAATGAGCAAATCCGGCTCATTGGCCAGGGCCATGGCAATCATCACGCGCTGTCGCTGACCACCCGATAGCTGGTGGGGATAGGATTTGAGGCGCGTTTCGGGGTCGGGCAAGTGTACTTTTTGCAATAAGTCTATCGTGTGTTCACGCGCTTGCTCTCGCGTCATTTTGCGGTGCAACATCAGGGTTTCGCCGATCTGTTTCTCTATTGTATGCAGCGGATTCAGCGAGGTCATCGGCTCCTGAAAAATCATCGCAATGCGGTCGCCGCGCAGTTGTTGCAGTCGCTCTTGCGGCGCGCCCAGCATTTCCTCTCCGTCAAATTGTACGCTGCCGTGTGGATGCGAGGCGCGTGGATAGGGGAGCAATTGCATTACGGAAAGTGCCGAGACGGATTTGCCCGAACCCGATTCGCCTACCAGCGCGACGGTTTCTCCTTTTTCAATGTGAAACGATATGCCGCGCACAGCTTCGACGACCTGGTCTTCGAGTTGAAAATGCACGCCCAAATTTTGAACGTATAGCAAGCTCACGCGCTCTTGCCCTCCGTTTGCGACAGGGTCTTGCGGACATCAAATGCATCGCGCACGGCCTCGCCGATAAATACGAGTAGTGATAACATAATTGCCAGAATAAAAAATCCGGATAGGCCCAGCCAGGGGGCCTGCAAATTGCGCTTGCCCTGATTGAGCAATTCTCCCAGAGAGGGAGAAGGTGGTGGAAGACCAAAGCCGAGAAAGTCCAGCGAGGTCAATACGGTTACAGCCCCCACCAGTACAAAGGGCAAAAAGGTCAGTGTTGCCACCATGGCATTGGGCAAAACGTGCCGCCACATAATTGTCAAGTCATTGACACCCAGAGCGCGTGCGGCGCGTACAAAATCAAAATTGCGCGCTCGCAAAAATTCAGCCCGTACGACGCCGACGAGACGCATCCAGGAGAATAGCAGCATGATGATCAAGAGCGTCCAGAAAGTTGGCTCAATAATGCTGGCGATAATAATGAGGATAAACAAGGTGGGCAACCCGCCCCAAATTTCGATAAATCTTTGAAAAATGAGATCGACCCACCCTCCCAAATAACCCTGTACTGCGCCGGCTGCAATGCCTACTACAGAACTGAATGCCGTGAGCGCGAGGGCAAATAAGACCGACAACCGAAATCCGTAGATTAATCGCGCGGTTACATCGCGTGCCTGATCATCGGTGCCCAGATAGTTTTGTATAGAAGGCGGTGCAGGTGCAGGATGTTTGAGTTCGTAGTTGATTGTATCGTATCGAAACGGCACCAGAGGCCAGATGATCCATCCGTCTTGTTTAATTAATTCTTTTACAAACGGATCGCGGTACTCGGCTTCGGTTTCAAAGTCGCCGCCAAAAGTTGTTTCGGGGTAGGCTTTTAATACCGGAAAATAAAACACCCCCTTGTGCCGAATTAAAAGGGGTTTGTCATTGGCGATAAATTCTGCTGGCAAGCTCAATCCGAACAGGACGAGAAAAATCCACAGGCTATAATAGCCGCGTCGATTTGCCTTAAAATTGTCCAGGCGTCGGCGCGTGAGGCTCGAAATCTGAAAACCCAAAAATCGATCTTCGCGCTCGGTGCGAGTGCTATACTTCTCTGCTTTCAAAATCAATCCTCGGATCTACCAGTGTATAAGTCAAGTCACTTACCAATTGCATCACCAATCCCAGCAAGGTAAAAAAGTAAAGCGTGGCAAACATGATCGGGTAATCGCGGTTGACTGTGGCTTCATAGCCCAGGAGGCCCAGGCCATCGAGCGAAAAGATAATCTCGGTCAGTAGTGAACCCGTGAACAAGATATTGACAAATGCGCTCGGGAACCCCGCGATCACAATGAGCATCGCATTGCGAAAAACGTGTCCGTACAATACGTGACGCTCTTCCAATCCCTTTGCCCGTGCCGTCATGACGTATTGTTTGTTGATTTCGTCCAAAAAGGAATTTTTTGTCAAGAGGGTCAACCCGGCAAATCCACCAATTACCATGGAGGCGATGGGCAGTGCGAGGTGCCAGAAATAATCGGTGATTTTGTGAAATAGGCCAAACTGGTCCCATTCGGGGGAGGTCAGTCCCCGCAGTGGAAAAAGGTCGAAATAACTGCCACCTGCAAATAATACGATTAAGAAGATCGCAAACATAAATCCCGGCACGGCATTGCCTATGACGATTACGCCCGAGGTCCATATATCAAATTTGGATCCGTCGCGTACGGCTTTGGTTACGCCCAGTGGAATCGAGATCAGGTAAACGAGTAATGTCGTCCACAAGCCGAGGGAAATGGATACGGGCATTTTGTCCAGGACAATATCGACGACGGTTTGATCGCGATAAAAGCTCTCGCCAAAGTCGAATTGCAAATAGCGCACCATCATCTGATAGAAGCGTTCATGAGCCGGTTTGTCAAAGCCATACATTCGCTCCAATTCCGCGATCAGTTCGGGGTCAAGCCCTTGCGCGCCGCGGTATTTGCTCGTCGATCCCTCACTGCGCTGTCGCTGGATTTGAGATGAGGATAGTTCGCCGCCATCGCCGCCCACGCGAGCAGACGCATCCACATCGTGGCCCTGTATCTGTGCAATGGCTTGCTCAACAGGTCCGCCAGGCGCGGCTTGAATGATCAGAAAATTGATCACCATGACGCCGAGTAGCGTTGGGAAGAATAGCAAAAAGCGTCTTAAAATATAGGATCCCATGACACCTAATTTTTCTTTAAGGCCTCTTCTTTTGCAGCATCAACCCACCACGTATTGGGGAAATATTGCCCGGGTTGCGGCAGGTATTTGGGCGAAATATCGGGTTTGCCAAATTTGTTCCAATATACCACGCGGTGTGCGCGAATATGCCAGTGCGGCACTACGTAGTGACCCCACAGGAGGACGCGATCCAGTGCTCGGGTGGTCGCCACCAGGGTTTTTCTATCGGGTGCGTTGATCAACTGATCTACCAGCGCATCTACGACGGGGTCTTTAATGCCCGCATAATTTCTCGTGCCTGATTCATCCGCAGACGCCGATGTCCAGTAATAGCGCTGTTCGTTGCCGGGGCTTAACGACTGTGCCCTGAGGCTTACAATAGCATCAAAATCGTATTCTTGAATGCGATTTTGATATTGCGATGTATCTACAATTTTAATTGTCGCTTCCACGCCGAGTCGCTCCAGGTTTTGAATGTACGGTCCTACAATGCGCTCCCAGGCAGGCGAGTTGTTGATTAAAAATTCAATTATCATTGTCTCGCCCGATGCATCGTTGATGAGTTTCCCTTCTTTTATGGACCAACCGGCTGCTTTCAACATCCGCGCGCCGACGCGCAAGTTCTGGCGGATGTTACCCGATCCATCTGTTGTGGGTGGTTTGTATTCTGTGGTAAATACTTCCTCGGGTATCTGTCCGCGAAATGCTTCTAATATTTCGAGTTCCCGCCCCTGGGGCAGTCCCGACGAGGCGAGTTCTGTGTTGGAAAAATAACTCGTTGAACGCGCGTATTGCCCGTAAAAAAGATTGGTATTGGTCCACTCAAAATCAAATGCATGAGCCAGTGCGTGCCGCACCTTGGGATCGGCAAATTTGCTGCGTCGCGTGTTAAACCAGAATCCCTGCATCCCGGTGCCATTTTCGTGCGGGATTAATTCCTTTATCAATCTGCCTTCGGCTACAGCCGGAATATCGTACGCGGTTGCCCACGATTTGGAGGTGTTTTGCAAGGTAAAATCAAATTCGCCGCCTTTTTGTGCTTCGGTTGCTACGGTCCTGTCTTTGTAATAATCGTAGTGAATGACGTCTGGATTATAACGTCCTTTGTTCAAGGGCAAATTCGCGCCCCAATAATTTTCGACGCGCCGATATGTGATCGAACGCCCGGGATCGTATGATTCAATTTTGTAAGGTCCGCTGCCGAGGGGCGGTTCCAGTGTTGTTTCTTCAAAATTTTTGCCTTCCCAATAGTGTTTGGGCAAGATCGCCATTTGCCCGACAATAAGGGGCAATTCCCGATTGTCCTTTCCTCCAAATGTGAATTTTATCTGGTGCTCGCCTACCTTTTCAACCTGTTTGATATCTGCATAATAATTGCGATATCTGGGGCTACCTTTGGTTTGAATCGTTTGAAAAGTAAAAACGACATCTTCCGAGGTAATGGGTTTGCCGTCGTGCCATCGCGCGTCAGAGCGCAATGTGAAGAGTGCCCATGAACGATCAGGAGGCACTTCTATCGACTCTGCGAGCAAACCGTATTCGGAGAAAGGCTCATCCAGTGAGCGCTCTGTCAATGAATCGTAGATCAACCCCAATCCATAAGCCCACACACCTTTTAGGATGAATTGATTCATGGAATCATAGGTGCCACTGGCACTCATTTTCACGGTACCGCCCTTGGGCGCATTGGGGTTGGCGTACTCAAAATGCTTGAAGTCAGGTCCGTATTTCAAGTCGCCATACATCGAAATCGCATGCCCTTTGTAATTGGGCTGATCTGCCAATGGCATTGCGACAACCAACAAACTCAATACCAGCGCGAATAAAATAGTTTTCATGAGCAGGCTCCTGTTGTTAGAATGTTCAAGAAAGAGGGCAGACTCACAGATTCGCCTCTACGTCTGCCCTTGTGAAGTATGTGGTATTTCCATTCTGTTGTCAAGATACGGTGGTGAGGAGATATACGGGTTCTGTCCTATGAGATAGACTTGAGCATACGATATCAGGTTTTATTATATGAATTTTCTACAGCCCGAATGGCACGATCAAATCGCTTCGACCAATACGCACCTTCTTCAGCGTCTCTCAAAAGGTGAGAGGCTTTCCTCTGGCTTTGTCATCGCTGCACGGGAGCAAACCGCTGGGCGGGGACGTTATCAGCGTCAATGGATCGCGCAGGCCAATGAGAATCTGACGTTTTCCTTTCTTCTCATTACAAGAGCCGCGTTTTCCCAACTGACCTCTCTTCCCATTGCCATTGCTCTGGGCGTATCCGACGCGCTGAAAACTTATGGCATAAGTACGCGCACCAAGTGGCCCAACGATGTTTTGATTGATCGCGCCAAAATTTGCGGTATGCTTCTCGAGCGCAGCGACCAAAAACAGCCCGATGGCACGGCAATTGTCGTTGGTATTGGTCTCAACGTGAACATGGATGCGACGACCGCGGCTCTTATTGACCGTCCCGTCACTTCTATGCGTCTTGAGACGGGACGCGAATACGGTCTCGAACAAGTGCTCGAACAAGTGCTCTCATCCACTGCTCCGTGGATTGATCGCTGGGAAAGCGAGGGTTTTTCAACTCTCCGCATAGCATGGGAGAATCGCTGTGTTTATCTCGGTGAGGAGGTCTCGGTTGGCGAAGGCGATGATGTGAAAACGGGCGTTCTCGCGGGATTTGGCGACTGCGGCCAGCTTTTGTTGCGCGGGTCAGACGGTCGGGTGAGTGAGATTTGGGCAGGCGATGTCGCGGCGGTTTGAGAATTAAAAATTAAGAATTAGGGCTGGGGGCGGACTTCACACTTCATACTTCTTTTTATTCCACCATCGCAAGCGTCTGACCATTGGATACTTGATCGCCTACATTGACGGGCATTTCGACGACTGTGCCCGCATTTGGAGAGGTGATCTGGACTTCCATTTTCATGGCTTCCAGAATGAGGATCGCTTCGCCCGCCTGGACTTGATCCCCTGCGTGTTTTAAAATCCGAATGACTTTTCCGGGCATTTGCGCGCTTACGGATTCGGCATTGGCGGGTGTTGATGCCTGTGTAGATACCGTATCTTCTATATCCACTGTATAAGCTGTGCCATTTACGGTGGCGATATTGCCGTCAATTTGTACGCGCACAGATTTGCCATTGATCTGTAGCTTATATTCTGCTGCGCCGTCGGCAACTGGTACGGGTGCGTCATCCTGCTTTTCGATTTTCCGCACGCCAATTTCGGCATCGCCCTTTAAAAAATCCATTCCCTTATCGCCGCATGTCGCTACGATAAAGACGTGCTCATCTGTCGCCTCAATTCCCTCGGCGTCCAACAGTTTCTTCGCGGCTTCTCTTCCCTTTTCGGAATCGGCATCATTGCGTTCCAGAGGCGGCTGGTCTGTGGGTTCAAGTCCCAACTGATTTGACGCGATTTTCACAACATCGGGGTCGGGTGGCACAGGGGTTTTGCCAAAATAGCCGAGTACCATCTGCCCATAAGGTTCGGCGATTCTTTCCCACGGGCCAAACATCACGTTGTTAAATGCCTGTTGAAAATAGAATTGCGATACGGGTGTGACAGATGTGCCAAAACCACCTCGTGCGACTACGTCGCCCATGGCTTTGATCATGTCGGGATATTTGTCCATGATGCCATTGTCGCGCAACATCTGCGTATTGGCCGTGAGCGCGCCGCCCGGCATTGGGCTCCAAGGGATCATGGGTTCAACTGCCGTGGCTTCTGGTGGCAAAAAGTAATCCGCCATGCATTCTTTAAACACTTCCTCGGCGTCGCGGACTTTCTCTATATCGATATCCAGGTCGTAATTTGTGCCGCGAAGCGCGTGCCACATGACCAGGATATCGGGCTGGCAGGTGCCCCCTGAACACGGTGCCAGCGACAGGTCAATGGCATCGGCTCCCGCTTCCAGTGCAGCCAGATTGGCCTGTACGCTGATTCCGGCCGTTTCATGGGTGTGAAAGTGAATAAATGTACCGTCGGGCAGCAGTTGGCGCGCCCGTCTAATGGTTTCATATACTTTTGCAGGCACTGCCGTGCCCGAGGCATCTTTGAAACACACCGAGTGATATGGAATATCGGCATCTAAAATTTCGCGAAGTGTTTGTTCATAAAAATCCGCGTCGTGTGCGCCAGTGCAGCCGGGGGGCAATTCCATCAATGTCACGCATACCTGGTGGTGCAATCCCGCTTCTGCGATGCATTGCCCGCTGTAGATCAAATTGTTGACGTCGTTGAGGGCGTCAAAATTGCGAATGGTCGTGATGCCGTGTTTTTTGAACAATTCGGCGTGCAGCTTGATGATGTCGCTCGACTGCGATTCCAATCCGACTACATTCACGCCGCGCGCCAGGGTCTGTAAATTGGCCTCTGGTCCTGCAGTTTCTCGGAAGGCATCGGTCATTGCAAACGCATCTTCGTTGCAATAAAAGTACAGGGATTGAAAGCGCGCCCCGCCACCGGCTTCATAATAATCAATTCCCGCTTCGCGTGCGGCTTCTATCGCAGGTAAAAAGTCGGGCGTGAACACGCGCGCGCCATAAACGGACTGGAAGCCATCGCGAAATGCTGTATTCATAAATATTACTTTTTTCTTTGCCATAATTAAAATCCTTCGCCAAATACAGAGCCTACTGAACCAGTACCGACCACAAGATCCCCGCAGCAACGGCTGAGCCGATCACGCCAGCCACATTGGGTGCCATAGCGTGCATTAATAAGAAATTATGTGCGTCTTCTTGTTGGCCCACCATCTGCACGACGCGCGCAGAATCGGGTACTGCCGATACGCCTGCGGCACCTACGAGGGGATTGATTTTTTCTTTTGTCAACACGTTCATCAACTTCGCAAACAGGACACCACTGGCTGTAGCCACTGCAAAAGATAGCGCGCCCAGGCCAAAAATCAAAAGCGAATCAGAGGTCAAGAATGTCTGGGCCTCTGTGCTGGCGCCCACAGAGAAACCGAGCAGGATTGTCACGATATCGACCATTGCCGTGCGTGCGGACTCTGCCAATCGGTCTGTGACCATGCTTTCTTTTAGCAAGTTGCCGAAGAACAACATGCCCAGCAGGGTCAATGCGCCCGGTGCTATTAAGGTTGCAATCAAGAAGCCAGCGATCGGAAAAATGATGCGTTCCCGCTTGGATGGTTTGCGCGGTTCGGGCATGCGAATCAGGCGCTCGCGTCTGGAGGTCAATAGCTTCATAACCGGCGGCTGAATTACCGGAACGAGTGCCATGTACGAATACGCGGCGATGGCGATTGCGCCCAAAAGATGAGGCGCTAACTTGGCCGATAAGAAAATCGCCGTGGGTCCATCAGCACCGCCAATGATTCCGATGGCTCCAGATTCAGATGGTGAAAATCCCAGATAGAGCGCACCGATCAAGGTCAGGAATATGCCCATTTGCGCCGCTGCGCCTAATAGTACCAGTTTGGGATTGGATAGGAGTGTCGAAAAATCGGTCATTGCGCCAATTCCCAGAAAAATCAGCGGCGGAAACAGGCCCGATGTCACCCCAAAGTAAATATAGCGCAATACACTGCCCTCGTCGTAAACGCCGAGGGCCATGCTCGGAATAGCGGGGATGTTTCCCACGATCATGCCAAAACCAATTGGCAGCAACAACAGGGGTTCGTAATCTCTGGTGATCGCCAGGTGGATAAACACAATGCCGATTGCGATCATAATGACATTGCCCCAACTCAAGTTGGCAAATCCAGTTGTATGTAAAAAGTCGTAAAATATATCCATTCGTTACCTGAAAAATCTTGTGATCAGTCGCGTCAGGTTTTACCCGTGCGCCTCATGTGCATGACATAACCGATTGCGGCCAGTGCAGTGCTATCGTCTTCAGCCTGTACGGGTACACCATGATGGCCCGCAGATTCGGGAAATTTTTTTGCAACAACAGCCAATATTTTGGGCAATAATACAATAAATACGCTGATCAATGTCAAAACGCTGAATACAATGATCATTCCGGTCAGCGCGATGCCCAGGCCCTGACCATCTTCAATATTCTGCACACTAAAGTTAAAATTGTACATAGGAAACCCTAAAAGACGGGGACTTTTTCATCATTGCGCCGTGATTAATTGGTTAAGGCCGTCAACTATACGATCGAGCCAAACAATATCGCCTCTCAGTATTCGGGCCATTCCCGCACATCCTCGCATAACCCTTCATCGGCCATCTCCTGCTCAAATTGCGGATCTAACTTGACGAGTTCCCTTTCAAAGTCATCCCTGTTCGCCTGTCTGAGCTTGTCCTCAACTGCCTCTTGAATCGCCCGGCTACGACTTGAATAAGGTACCGCCTGCACGAGATGGTCAAGGCGTTTGAGCAACCCTTCATCCAGCGTTATGGTTATTCTCGATGCGCCCATTTCGTTCTCCCTATAGATGGCGTTAAGGGCAAACTACCATTCACCAAATATCGTAAGAGTATAATATCGCTTGGATATTGGATACCCCAAGGCAATCGGTCACTGACTAACTCGCCTCGGCACCTGATAGTTCATACGTTTTCTGAGCGTTCATCCAAAATTCTGGAGTCTGCCCAAAGTACACCCCGATAGTGCCGTAATAAGCAAGATCGCAAGCCGTAAATAGTGCAAGAAATGGCGTGGATTGTCAAGGTAAAATAGGAAGGAATGGCGGATTCAAAGCACAATTTGAATACTGCGATGATGCCTGAGTGCCTCATAGATATTGAGGCGGTGGGATTCGTCGAGGACGACCATATCGAGGTTTAAGCTGCGATACTTCCCATGCCTGCTCTGATTTGAAAAGGTCAGGGTATAATCGCTATCGCCCACAATTTCGGCAATCGCCCGACGCATGTGTTCTTCTTCGCGGCCAATGATCTTAAAATTCCATGAACACGGATACTCAATCTCTGGTTGTCTTTCTAGCATAAAAAAACCCCTTTCACATTTCACATCTTATCCACAGTCTTCGCATACCAATGCAAAGCGCATCTGCCCGCCATCGGGTATTTCGGTGTCAAAATCTGTTTTTACCCTGCCGGTTGTTCCACAAAAATCGCATCGGCCAGTCTGATCGTATTCCGATTGAACTGCGACTCTGAGCATGGTGCGTTCTTTGTGCGCGTAATTTTCGTTTTGCACCTGTCGCATAAAGTTCAGGACTGTCTTATCGGTTTCATTTTGACGGGTGCGTTCAAAAATTTCATCCATTCTCGGGTCGTCGGGTACTCCACCATCTTCCAGCGTGTGCCAGGCGCGGGCGCGCACGTTTGGATCGGGGTCTTCCATGAGCTTGAATAGCGCGGTCTGTATTTCGGGAACGGGATGCCGAACATGGCACGGACACAAGTTGGCGGCGGCTTCGTGTCGGTCTGCTGGATCGTCGCTCTCTGCCAGTGCGAGATAATGGGGAATATCTTCCCGCCGCAACCGAAGTTCGCCTACTTTCTTTGCTCTTTTCTGGTATTTATTCATTCCATAGCGTTTCTTTTTTGGCATCGTACTTCTCCTTAAAAATACGCAATGTGAGTGGGCGGGTTAGGAAACCCGCCCCTACGGATGGGTACGGGCTTATGACCCAAAATTGCAATGTCAACCTGTCGGCTTTTAATACGACGACGCAAACCTATTCCGGGTTTCTAAACCGGATCGGCTAATTCAATATCATTTTTCCCGCGGTTTTTTACGCGGTAAAGGGCAGTATCTGCTTTTCTGAACGCGTCTTCCATTGATTTGGGTACGCCGTGATAAACCCCAATGGATATCGTGCCTTCTGTGCGTTCATCAACGGCCCGGTTCAAACGGCGAGCTATCGCATAAGCACGCGCTCGCGACGTATTTTCAACCACCGCAGCAAATTCATCTCCCGCCCACCGCGATAACAAATCCGATCCGCGCAGCATGTCGTTCAATACTTGCGCCAAATCTACAATAAATCGGTCGCCCGCATCGTGCCCTTTGCTGTCGTTAATCGCTTTGAGCGAATCGGAATCTATGTAGTAGAGCGCGAGGGGCTTTCCATTGCGCATTGCGCGTCGCACCATACGTGTAAATACTGCTTCAAAACCGCGCCGATTGTAAAGACCAGTCAAAAAATCTGTGCGCGATTCCAATGTCATTCTTTGCACTCGCGCGGCGTTGATACGCGCAATTTCTCGAAAAAAGTTCAGGGAAATATCTGTTAGATATAATATATCCTCTGCGGATTTCTCGGTCAACCAGACTACATGCGGGATTGTGTGTTGTTGCGCCCGGGCGAGTACGCATTGGGCAGTGGAGAAAATCATCTCGGACATTTGGGGATGCAGGCCATAATCTTCGCTCGAGATTTTAATACCACCGCAAGATACGCGGTGTCCTGTTTGCTCGGCAATCACGGCAGGCAGAGATGATGGGATTTCATGCACACATGCATCATCGGCATCAAAAAGCACGGCGATTTTGTTCTTTGCAATGTGAAAGCTTTCGGGGGCGGAAATAACAATGGAATTTAGCACTTTAAGCACCTGTCCCATATTGTCCCCGGGTGCCCGATTGAGGGGATCAATGCCAAAAATTAGCAATGCACCAAACTGCCTGCGATATAAAATATCGACGAGTGCGCGTTTCAAATCGGTCGCGCCTGGCAATGCCTTAGTGCCCATGCTATCTTGAAGTACTGGAGATGCCATGACTGCCTCAAACCCTGAAATCAAGGACAACGCGCTCTCGATGTTCTTTTAGAACGCGATAGCGAATACCCACACTGTCAAACATGCGGCAAGTGGCTTTTACAGAATCGGACTCTGGATATTTATTCGCCAGATAGATCACTTCGCGAATGCCCGACTGAATAATTACTTTTGCACATTCATTGCACGGAAATAAGGTGACGTAAAGTGTGCATTCATGCAAGTCTGCGCTGATTTTGTTCAAAATTGCATTTAATTCTGCATGGCAGATATAGGGATATTTTGTATCGAGATAATCGCCTTCTCTGCTCCAGGGAAACTCATCGTCTGAACATCCAATGGGCAATCCGTTGTATCCAATGCCCACGATTTTCTTTTTTTCATTGATAATACATGCGCCTACCTGTGTATTGGGGTCTTTGCTGCGGTGCGCCGATAGCAAGGCCACACCCATAAAATACTCATCCCACGATAAATAATCTACGCGTTTTTGCATTATATCCTTCCTATGCCAGCCGATCCAGCATTTCTCGTTTGACTTGAAACAGTTGGTCTTCGTTTGCAAAAAATCGGCGCAATTCTTCGACTACCAGTGCGCCGATGCGATAGGATTGCAGCCCGGCACAATGCGGTGTTAAGACCACGTTGGGCAAACGGCGCAGTGGGCTGTCCATAGCAGGCGGTTCGGGATCGGTTACGTCTAAGAAGGCGGAGAATCGCCCTTTTTGCAATTCTGCGATCAGCGCGGCTTCGTCGATATTTGCACCGCGCGATGTGTTGATAAATACGCAGTCGTCGCGCATGAGTTTGAAATGCGTCTCATTCCAGAGGTGATACGTCGCGTCCAATTTGGGTGCGTGAACGGTTACGACTTCTGCCTCGCGCGCTATTGTCTCCAGATCCGCGAGTTCTGCGCCAAATTCCTCGCGTGCGCGTTCTGGCGTTACAAAAGGGTCGTAGAGCAATGTGCGCGTTTCATAAGGCCGCAACAACCGCATTACGCGCTGCCCGACCTGACTGGCGCTGATGACGCCGACTATGCGCCGATATAGAGAGCGGGATTCGGTCTTGTCCGGTTTTTTTTCGCCTTCTCGCATGGCGCGCGAATGGGAAAATACCCGGCGCAATCCCATGGTCATGAATCCCATGGTCATTTCCGCGACATCATCGGCTATCGCGGGTGCGGCACTTGTCACCACAATATCTTTTTCCCATGCTTCATCGCAGATTTTTCCCTTTACAGTGCCCGCGCCATAAGCCCAAATTTTTAGCGTTGGCACGTCTTCCAGAATCGCAGGTGTCAAATCTCCCGAGTTCCAACTCGTCATCGCCCCGTCCATGTCCTTTAGAAATTCAGCCGCTTCTTCACCTACGATATCGCGGTCTTCATCGTTTATGGTCACTTCTGCAAAACTTTCCAATGTCTCCAATTCTCGATCACTCAAAATTCTTTCTCTGAGCGATTTCCGAATGACAATACCGACTTTTGGTTTGCTCACACTGATACTCCTTTGGTTACTGTTTCTCGTATTCCGAATTGACCAGATGCACAGGTGCTTTTCCCGTCAGGACTCGCCGCGCTTCCCAGGCGGCTTTTTTTTGCAATTCAATGATCGATTCTTCCGAATAAAAAGCCGAATGCGGGCTGTGAATTACCTGATCTGTGTGGATTAAACGATCTCCTGTTTCAGGCGGTTCCTGGCATCGCACGTCGAGGGCAGCACCCGCAATGGTGTTATTTTTCAGTGCCCCGAGCAGTGCTGCTTCATCGACAATATCGCCCCGCGATGTGTTGATCAAACACGCTGTCGGCTTCATTTTTGCGAGATTATCGGCATTGATCAGGTCTCGCGTTTCATCGGTAGATGGGCAGTGAAGCGATACGAAATCCGATGTGCGAAGCAGGGTGTCCAGATCTGCGAATTCGACGCCACAGGCGCGCGCTTGTTCCGGTGTCAAAGACCGCGAGTAGGCCAATACGTGCAGCCCAAAAGCCCGTGCGCGGGGAACGACCTCGCGCGCGATTTGCCCAAATCCGATCAAGCCGAGTACCTGTCCGGTTAAACGCCGCAGGGGCAAGCCAGACTGTATATCCCAGGTGCCGTTGCGAATTAGCCGGTCAAATTGCGCGACTTTGTGCGAAAGCCCCAATAGCAGGGCCATGGTTTGCTCGGCTACGTCGATAAAACAATAATCGGGTACATTGGCTACGGGAATACCTCGTTCTGTTGCATACGCCACATCGATATTGTCCAATCCCACGCCGTATCGCACGATTACTTGTAAATCGGGCAATGCAGATGCGATAACCGCGCGCGTTGTTTGCGCCCAGCAAGTCATGATGCCACAGCACCCTTGCGCCAATTGGACAAGTGTTTCTTCTTCGCCATCGGGTGCGGGAATGAGTTCGGCACCGATTTCATCCAGGACACTTTTTTCTACGTCCAGATTTGCCCAGGCATAATCTGTCACCAGAATTTTCACGCGTTATCTCCCGGTGAGGATTGGCAAAATCGCATTACAATATCGTATAAAATGCGCGTTGCAAAGACGAGATTTTCGACTGAGATGCGTTCGTTATGACCGTGTATCAGATTCATTTCTTTTTCTTCCCGCGCTTGTCGGTGGGGCATAAATCCGTAAACCTGTACATGGGGCCAGCGCGGGCAAATATGCTTGGCGTCTGTGCCTCCGGTCATCAGCGCGGGAATTACGGTGGCGTCTGGATCGCGTTCTGCCATTATCTGGACGATGGTTTCATATAGGGGCGAATCTGTACTGGCTTCTAAAGGTGGGCTATACTGGTCCACAATAAGCTCAACCTCGTCGCCAATCGAGGATCGGATTTCGGCTTCAAAGCTCTTGTCGGTCTGACCGGGCGCGAGCCGGCCATCGATCCTCGCAGTTGCTTCGGCGGGTATGACATTGATTTTACTGCCCGCTTCCAAAATCGTCGGCGAAATCGTATTGTGCAATAGAGCGCGCAGTGAGGCAATCATATCTGGCGCGAGGGGCAATTTTTGCAATGCGTTCTCGCTGTCTGTCTCATCGAGTACGCGGCGCAACTGTTGTGCGGTCTCATCGTCCTGTGTCGCTGCAATGCCTTCTAAGAATGCGCGCAGTGTTTTAGAGGGGTGCATTGGAAGTTTTGCCTGTCCCAAAGCAGCAATGGCACGGCTGAGTTTGACGACTGCATTATCGCGGTGTGGACGGGAGCCGTGTCCTGGGCGTCCTTTTGCTTTTAGTCGAAAGCGAAAAATGCCCTTTTGTCCCGTTTGGCACGTATAAAAGTGTTTTCCATTTACATAAAAATCACCGCCTCCGCCTTCTGTCAATACGTGTTTTGCATCGACTTGCTCGGGATGGTGGTCGATGAGCCAACCAATGCCGTGGTTTCCTCTGCCGGCCTCTTCATCTGCGGTTGCTGCATAGATTACGTCGCGGTTCAGGGTCACACCCTGCCGTTTTAAGAGTAAGAAGACCATGAGTTCTGCCGCGACCATGTTTTTCATGTCCAGTGCGCCGCGCCCCCAGATATAGCCGTTGTACAATTCCCCACCAAAGGGGTCACGAGACCATTTATCGGGTTCTACGGCGACGACATCGGTGTGTCCTAATAGCATGAGTGCGGGCTCATTTCCACCTTTTAAGCGCGCCGTGACATTTCCGCGCCCGGGTTCTGATTCTGTGATCGTGGGGTCAATGCCCTCGCGCTTCAATACATCGGCAATATAATTTGCACACAGGATTTCATTGCCCGGGGGATTGGTCGTGTTACACCGAATCAGGTGCTGTAAGAAATTCGTTACTTCTTTTTCGATGTGGTGCCAGTTTATGGTCATTGTTTTAACTCTCAGGCGAGTTCATCTATAGTCCAGTGCGCGAGGGGGGTAAATTGAAGGGTGTCCAGTTCAAAGCCATAACCAAAAGGTGCTTCGACTACGCTTTCTACGTTGAGCGAGCCTTCGCGTACATTTAGGATCGGAAAACCCCGCGCGTGTTGGCGATAAAGGGTGCTGTGATGCGCGAGTACTTGTTTTTGGATGGTTTCGGGATACATGTGCAATCCCGCAAAATAGTGATGTCCGTTGCGCTCTGAGTGATCTACGCCCAATACAGCGAGTACCGCGAGGTCCTGCAACAGAGCCACGGGGCCGACATTGGCGAGGTCTTCACTGCTTAAGATATATGTTCCCGAGGGGTCGCGTTGTTGGCGATGAGCTATTAAGCACGCATTGGCAATGCCCTTGAAAATGCCTTTACAATTTTTATGGCTCGTGCCCACGTAGCCGCAGTCCAATGCCTGCGTTGCACTGTCGAGCGCGCCGTCCGATTCGTCGATGATCATCGGGGGGCGATCGGTCCAATCTGTTAGTACGGCTTTGACGGTTGCACTGAGGGCCATGTCGCGATGGAGTGGTTGTTCGACAAAGATCAGTCCTTCCATAAAAGACGAGAGCACGGTATCGCCCTGGATGGTGTTCCAGAGTTTTCTAAAGGGTTCGACCTCTGTGTATTGTTCGTTGCCATCGAGTGTGAAGGCGCATTGATCGGGCATCAGGCCCGCGATTTGCCGAAGACGAGCAAGGTCCTGTTCTGCATCGCCGCACAGTTTAATTTTCAGGTGTGTCAACTGATAGGCTTCGATATTTGCGGCCAATGACTGCGGCAGGCCATCATCTACGCGATCTTCGTCCGCGATGTCTTCATCGGTCAATGGATCGGCGAGGCCCACGGTGTGCCGCACGGTGATTGATCGCCGCGCCGCGTGTGGCAAGAGGTCGCCGGGTTCATTGCCGTGCAATTCGCTGTGGATGTCTGCAAGGCGAATGCCCAATGCATTTTCTTTTGCAGCTTGTGCAAATGTCACGCCTTTTGCCCGACAAAAGGCGTCGATTACTGCGCGTTCGACCATGCTGACGCCGAATGACCATAAGAGCGGCGGATAGGCCGTTGTTTTTGCCCACGCGCGCTGTTTGGCATAAATGGTCTGCCAGAGATCAAATACCGAATTTTCTGCATCGCTGTGCAGGGCGATATCACAGGCATTTTGGATAACGGTGAGCATTTCATCGAGATCGGACTCAAATGGCGCGTCTGGATTTTTGGTGAACCACTTTGGCGGCAATCCCTCTGCGGCCAATCCAATTTCTGTTTTTCCATCGACTTTGACCCGCGCCCGCACAAATAAATGGGGCAATGCCACGAGCGATGCTATTCCGTATTTAAACGGGAATCGCGTATGCATGTTCAAAACGTTGAGATCGATTTTCTCTACTGATATACTCATCGAGATGATTCCTTATTAAATACCGCGTTCCAGTCGATGCGGCCGGTGAATTGCATGACAGCGAACAGGGTCGCAATGCACAAGAGGGTGACGGCCAGTCCGGTATAGCCGGGAAAGAAAAAGGTGTAGGAAAAGAGTACGAGATAGACAAATTGCCCCAGGCCAATTTCGACAAATGCCAGGCGCGTGCCCAGGACCAGCCTCATGTACGAGATGACGAGGGCAATGGAGACCGCCGAAGATAGGACAAATGCGTAGTGGATGATCAGGTGGTCAACCAGATAAGCCAGTAGCAAATGAAAACTGAAGAAGGCGGCACCGATGAAGAAATAGTGCATCGGGTGCAGGTCGAGGCCGCGCACAATGGAAAAGATAAAGAGCAAAAAGAAAAAAAGAAAGAGGGAGATGGGGGCGGCGGCAACGACTTTGCCGACCCAGGGTCCGGGATTGAGACGGGCTGGAAGGATCATGCCCAGGTCAATACCGGTGAGGAGATGGTTGTATTTCCACGTCAGGGTCCAGGTGTCGCCATTGCGGGTCCTCGAGGTGGGAGACATGCTATCCTGGGGAAAGTCAATGGCGGCGAAGTCCGTGTGCATCACCAGTTCAAAGTCCGATACCTGATTGACGTGGTCCCCAAAACTGTACCGCCATTGGTCCAGGCCCTGGGAATGATAGGACAGATCAATGGAGAGTTCCTGCCCAGGTGATAGATCGATGGGTTGGATTAAATGGCCGTTGCGGATTGGGAGTTCGGCAATGGATTGGCCGTCAACGGTTAAGGTGAAGTTGTCGTACACTGCGTTAGGTGCGGGCAGTTCCAGGTCAAAGGACAGGTGCCGGTTCTGGTCGGTGGGGTTGATCATGGTGTACGAGGCTGTGAATTGCACCTGATAGGTGGAATACCACAGCAAGCCTTTGCGCCGGTGATCCAGAGACAGGTCAACTTCAATGCGACTGGCTTTGAGATTCAGGAAGTGTTTTTCATCTACTGTGCGTGAGACAGACTCGCCGTCGATAGTTTCGATATGGGTGACGCGCTCCAGCCAGTAGATTTGCGGAGCTCGCTGGGTCTGCGCTGTGCCCCAGAGTTGCCCCACAGCATTTTTGAGCTTGTCGTCCTGTTCCTCTGTGCGTATGTGGACGGTGGCACTCAGAATAATCCAGCCTACTGCGATGCAGAAAAAGATGATGCCAATGGCGATGATGCGTTTGACCATGAAATTCTCCTTTGTGTGGTGTCTGTAACTGTCTTCTGTCTGTGCTGTTTATACACGCCATTGGTCAGAGTGTTCTTTCAGATTTCATTTTTTTAGTATGATGAACCCCTTTATAGTACCCGTCCGATTACAATGCCGATCCAGCACCCCGCGATGCAGAGGGTGACACTTAAGAGGATGTTCAGCAATGCGAGTACAGGGTGGCTCGTTTCGAGGAGGTGCAGGGTTTCGATGGAAAAGGTCGAAAAAGTGGTGAACGCCCCCAGGAGACCTATTAGCAAGCCATCGCGCCAGGGCATATCCATATATTCAGATAGGCATACGTAAAGGAGTCCCATGAGGATTGATCCGGTGACGTTGACCGTGAGCGTGCCATAGGGAAAGCCGCGTCCGAACAGGATGTGTATGCTCATGGACATGCCATAGCGCAATAAGGCTCCCAGAGCACCTCCACCAGCTATGAATAATAGCTGCGCCACTTTACTCGTCGTTGCTGCGTAGCAGAGACAGGCCCGTTGCGCCTAAAAGTAGCGGGAGACTGGCGTCGATGAGTATCCACACGAGGGATACGGTTTCTTCGCCTATTGCGGTAAATGCTTCACTGTGAAGATTGAAATAGTTCCAAAAAAACAGGATGCCGACGAATAATAGGCCGTAGAACTGGATGTTGGCGGCGAGGTATTCGCGGGTAATCGCGTCGCCGCTATCGACGCCTTTCTTGCGGATGTATCCGAATATCAGGCCCAGTATAATTGATAGTATCATCAACAGATTCAAGATGTCCCAAAACGGACTGTATGGCTGCCCGTCACTGGAGGCGTGATAGAGCGGTTCTACTACGGTGTGGATGGCAACTGCTACTCCTACAATAAGTAGAATTGCACCGACTATTTGCTTGAGCATGGATAAACTCCTTTTCGATTTAAGGATGGTTGTTTGTCAGATCTGGCTTGGCCCATAGAAGGAAAAAAGCCCAGAGTCCAACGCTTTTTTTTGCATGATGCCAAAGTTTTGCGTGTCTGGCAAGAGGTTATGGGGGTGGTTCACTCTTCGGGAATCGCCAGCGCTGGAAGTGGCTGGGGTGGTCGCTGTGCGGCGATGGCGGCGACCTGTTCGTCAGGGGTGAGGGGGACGAATCGTTCGGCTGAGTTGAGGACTTTTGGCAACAGGCTGATTTCGCCGCAGGTAGGGGCGGTGTGTACAGGCTGGGACAGGACCCACCACAGGGACCGGTCTATGGCTTTTTGTTCCCGGTGTGGGTCGTACCAGGTGTTGCAGTCTTTTGAATTTGTACCCCAGCCGCCGCGTGCGATCATTTTGATTGTTTGGATGCCGATGTCGCGCGCATTTGCCTCGGCGAGTAGTGCTTTGGCGTCCCGGCGATAATTCGCGTCTCGCATGCTTGCCGGGTTCAGGGGGAACATGACGGTGTCGAAGTCGAAGCGGCTCAGGCTTTCCAGGATGGTACTCGGTACCTGCGGTCCATGCCCGGTGATGCCCAGCCATCTGGTTAGAGCCTGTTCGCGCATTTCTATCAGGGTATCGAGTGCGCCGCCCGATGCGGTGGCTTTGTCCAGTTCGGGGATGGTGCCGACTGAATGGAGTTGGAACAGGTCGAAGTTTTCGACGTTTAGTCGCTTCATCATTTGTTCCACATCCCGCCACGCTTCGTCGCGCGTGCGACAATTTGTTTTTGCGCCGAGGAATACACTGTCCCGTATGTCGGGCATCCACGGGGCTACGCGTTCCATCGCGTGTCCGTAGCTCGGCGCGATGTCGATGTGGTTTACGCCGTGGTCAAGGACGAGTTGTATGGCGCGGTCTGCTTCATCCTGATCCACATATCCAACCGAGAATGCGCCAAAGGTCGCTACAGTGCTCTGGTGCCCGGTACGTCCAAGTGTTCGTTTTTGCATTTGTGTTCTCCGCCCCTTTTTTTTTAACGGTTAATTTCCTTCAAGTTCTGCCGCGAGTTGCGCCAACCACGCATCCACATCCGAGGGAATATCCAGCGGCCGTCTGACCATATTTATCTGGGGATATCCGTCCACCTCCTGCTGGCTATCTATCATCCTGCCTTTGCGTTCGAGAAACTCGCGTATAATACGCTGATCAATTTCATCGCGGTCTTTCGGACGCGCACCCGCGCTTGCCACCACATGTTCCACTACCGCAGATGCGGGCAATGGTGTGATGTTGCCCCAGATTGGTTTTTCATTCAAAATGCGGATATTGCCCGAAGTCAAAGGCACATTAGCCCCTGTTCTATCCAGCGCGATATTATCCTCGAGATATGCATCGCCCTTTGAGGACACCAGTGCCAGTCCTGACCGCGTATTGTCACCGTGAATCATTACATTGCCCACTACACTCACGCGCGCGTTTTGCGGAGTAATATTGGTATCGCTAAATTCGGCATCTGAAAAACTCAGTTGAATCGCTCGGGATCCCGGGTTGTAGATCAAATTGTTCACGATCACCCCGGTTGTAAATGCCTTGAAATACGGGTTGCGATTTGCATTGTGGGCATACAAATTGCCGATGATGGCGATTTCTCGGCAGAAGTCGTGAATCAGCGATCCCATGGAGTGCGGGCCTTTGCTGTGCGATGCATCATTCAGGCATTCGGCGATAATGCAATTGACAAATGCGATGCGCCGAGAAGTCGCACCCGGTCCCTCGGTGTTTGGACCAGACGCGCTCAAGTTTTCATCTACTGCCCATGAAATCGAACAGTGGTCGATCAACACATTGTAAGCATCAGCACCCGCTGTGGAGATGCCATCTGGCTCCCATCCACTTCTTTTGGGTTCCCCTGCATCTCCTGGTCGCACGCGAATATGTTGTAAAATTACATCGTGTGTTTGAATGAAAATGGCACCGCGAATAATCGTAATGCCCGGGCTCGGCGCGGTTTGTCCAGCCACAGTTACAAACGGTTCGCGAATGTTCAACCGCGTTTTGTTCAGGTCAATTACCCCACCCACTTCGAATACCACAATACGCGGTCCCGATGCAGATAGCGCCGCCTCCAGTGATCCCTGTCCACTCGCCAACAGATTTGTCACCCGAATGATTCTGCCCCCGCGTCCACCAGGTGCATTCATACCGAAATCGCTGGTCTGGTTTTCCGTAATATCAAAGCGGTGTGCATCCAGACCGCTATCTGTGGGATTATCTCCATTTTCTGGTTCTGTGGGTTTATTACCACCACACGCGATAAGCGCGACAAATGTACACAGCGCGATTTTTTGGATTAAATTCATAACGCGTTCCCTTCACGGGTAATGCACGGCCAACCAAATTGTATCATTGTCGGGATCCGTCCACGCCACTCGGTGCTCGGTGTGGGCGGGTATATGAATATGATCTCCTGTTTTGAGGTGGACTGACGAGCCGTCTTTATACGAGATGATTGCTTTGCCGCGTACGACCATCACCCATTCGTTTTGCTCCTGGTCGTACCAGCCCGAAGCAGGTGAGCGGTGTCCGCGTGAAACAATACGCTCTATTTTCAGGCTTTTATCCGTTAGCAAGACTTCAAAAAATTCATTTTCCAGAGATTGCGGTATGCATGTGAAGATATTGTCCATTATGTATCCTTCAAATTTCTTCTCTTGTAGTACGCGTGAAATTTGGCTATTATTGAAATGCTACAGATGTAACAAATCAAGCAAAATGGAGATGACCATTGTCACTGATATTTGAATGGGATGAGAATAAATCCAGGGAGAATGAGAGTAAACACGGTGTCAGTTTCGAAGAAGCAAAAACAATTTTTAACGATCCTTTTGCTATCACAGTTTATGATCCAGATCATTCGATAAATGAAGACCGGTATATTGATTTGGGACTTTCATCAAAAGGAAGATTCTTGGTTGTATCCTATACAGAAAGAGGCTCACGAATTCGTCTCATCAGCAGTAGAGAAGCTACCCGAAGGGAGCGACGCAATTATGAAGGCCAATAAAGATAAGAACATGCGATCAGAATACGATTTCTCTGACGGAGTTCGGGGAAAACATTTTAAGGCTTACCGTGAAGGACATACGGTTAAAATAAGAAAAGAGGATGGCTCAATAGAAACCCGCTGTTTCACAGAGGAAGATGGATCTGTTATGTTAGATCCAGATGTAAAACAACATTTCCCCGATTCCAATTCTGTGAATAAAGCGCTCCGTTCATTAATCGCGGAATCGTGATCTTCTGCATGAGCATGTAAACGCCTTATTTAATGCCAGCGTTCTTCAAAAATCGAAATCGCGATTTGCGCTGCCAGCATAGATGTTTGCACACGCTCCTGATAACCGCCCTGCATGGTCATTCCCGTCTCAATTGTGAACGACGGACCGTATTGATGCGCTCCGTAATCGGCCAGATTCAGGCCTTCTCCTCGCTCCTGGGCTATCAACCAGAATACGCCGCGTTCTCCTGTCTCAAAAAACGATCCGGGCGAATAACCTTCTGGCGCAAGTTTGGCTCCGGAATCAGCAACTGCTCGAATTATAGCATTTGCCATCCGCTTTTCCCACATTTCATTATCTGCATTGCGCTGGTGACGAGCAGAGAACCAGAAGCCATCTCCTCCGTATTCGTGCAGGTCCAGTGTTAGTCCGGGTTGAATTTCAGCCATCAAATTGCGCGTGCAACGCGGTTCCACGGGCGACCAGGCCGTGTCGTGAAAGCGATTGATGTGCAATATTTCGCCCTCTGGACTGACAATTAACGTATAGGCTCTCTGGCAGATGGCAGTGCCTTCAATGCCTTCGGCACTCGATGGAAAGAAAATGCGCCGGCCGAAGAGCGGTTTTAGAAAATCGACTCCCACCTCGAATTTTCCAAAAATTCCCTCAGTCGAATACCCGTATTCGCCTATAATTGCGACGACTGTTTCATCCTCTTCGTAGAGGATCTCGCCGTGTGCCCGCAGAATTTTCTCGACATCCTCTACGGAGTTTAATTCCGGCTCTTCGTCGAGGCTCAAGCCCAGCGCGTACGCGTATCCGTTCATTCCCATTGGATCACGGGTGGGGATTACATAGACCTGGTGTTCTGTGTCGAGCGCGTCCAGAAGTCCCATTGCCGCTCCGACCCCGGCCTGTTCTGTCGAATGGCTGCCCGCGCTGATAAAAATAGCCGGTGTTTTATCCCCCCCAGTTCTGATACATACCAGAGGCGATCCATCCGGCGTATGTCCGAGTACCTGGGATGGATAGCCTTTCTGTTCAATCTGATGCAGGAGATCTGAATATCGATCGAAGATTTGCATGTGAATCCCTCCCTATTTGTAAGACGCGACATGCGCCCAGGCGGAATTTAAGATTCTGACTTTGTCGCAAGTAATCGCGGGATAGTCCCGCACGGTAATCGCGTTTTCTGTGGCCGATGCAATTTCAAAACCCGTCTGAGGTGACTCTCCGGCCAGTAAATAAGAGCCGACGACTGTTTGTGGGTTTTGCAACAGTTCTGTGAGATGAAATACACTTTCCTCCACCGACTGTACCTTTAGAGTGGTACTCGCTTCTGTTAGTGAAATTTGCAGATCTCCACACGACAATACTGTGCCGTTCAGCAAATAGCCCTGTATGCCTTGATCATTTACCGATACAAACGCAAATTGCGCGGCAGCGGTCACGGGGCCAAATTGTCGCTCTTGTTGGTCTTTTGTTGAGATAATATAATCGGTGCGGTCCGATAGTTTCACTTCAATTGCGAGAACACCGGCGTCTGGATCATCGGCGAGCAATCGCGCGCTAAGTAGTGGGGTATTTCCGGTTTTGTAGGGCGCAATTACAGCGGCGTACTGGCTTGTAAGTGTGTCATTGTCATCTCTGGTCGAGTTTTCCGCCAGAATTTGTCTGATCGATGGTTTTTCCAATTCCTCAGGTGTTCCAACCCGCCAGCCCGGCGCATCTGCGAGAATAATGCGGTTTGGTACATTTAACAACATCAGGTCCAGATTCACATCCCGAAATTGCCATGTAAATGTGGTCGGTTCTTGGGGTGCGATTGCCCGTGGATTTTCGAGCCACATATCCCAGGCGTCTCCCAGAGCTACTGCCTGTGGCGATGGCGTTGTCGGGTTTATGCCCATTGGTGAGCCATTGCAGTGGAAATTGTATTGATGGATCCGTCCGCCTTTGACCCTGAAGAGGTCCACACTATAGGTTTGTCCTTCCGGCGTTGTCACCATCGCGCAGGTGCGTCGATATTCTTCGCACTGGGGGTACACATTCACGCCCGAGGCCTGTACGACTTCAATACCGGGTGATGTGCCAAATAATTCCAGGTTGGAACCGCAAGCCGTGTTATTCTGCTCTTCCTCATCGACTACTACCAGATTGTGCGATAGACTGCTTTTTACCCAAACCTGCCCGCTGCGCCCGTCAGGTAGTTGCTGGCTACTGCCGGAAAAGTAACCGCGGTCCGAGGCGAGTTCCTCCTCATAAGCGTAATAGCTCAGGCTCAAGATATCTTGCTGCCGGTGACTGGTTTGCAGGGTCCACTGGTGCTCATTGCCGTTTAAATAAAGCGCGGTGTCATCTCGGCCGCCGCGCAAGACGCCCACATGCCAGCCGGGGAACCACTCGGAATGCAAGGGTAGAGTCGCCGCCTCTGATTGCAGGTCATAAGGGCGGTACCACAGCGCGTATTCTCCGCCTTTTTTGGATAAAGGTGCTCCTTGAATAAGTTCCAGCAAGCCGGCGTACGCGCCGCCGAGGCGAGCGGCGAGGATTTCAGCGGAAAGGAGGTTCGCTTCGGTATCGTACTGCGTATCGCCAATCACTGGCATGCGGTTGCCGGGTGCGAGCATTTTTGTCAGAGATAGCAGGGAGAGAGGGTAACGCCCGCTTGAAAACATGTCTAACTGCTCGATTCGCTCGCCTTTTTCTGGCTGATAACCGGGGGGATCGCTATATCCGTGTAGCAAGTCGGCCAGTTCATGCACGTTGAAAAGATTGTGAGCCGAATAGGATGGCGATTCCGAGTAAAAACCATCGTGATGATACCGATCCGCCAGCATCCGATTGAAGCCATCCAGCGCGTGCCGCACTTTCTGCGGGTGATCCAGAAGCATTCCCACCGCAGCGCTTAATACAAAAACCGCTGTGCCCTTGTTGCTTAGAGAGTTCCAGTGCATCATGTCCGTACATCCGGCCAGAATCAGGTCCTCAGTTATCCGTCGCTCCGTATCTCCGTCCAGCAATCGGCGGCCAGGTGCGTATTCTGCATCGCGGATCAGGTCGTAGGCAACGGTCAGTACATATAGCGCTCCGGCATCGCTTCCCTTTCCGTGGACGTTCATGCGGCCCGCGCCCCAGAATCCGTTATTTAGTGTCGAGTAGTCCTCAAATTGGTGCAAACCGTAGGCGTGGCAGATCGCATCTTTTGGAAAGCGCCCTCCGCGAGGGCCACCCTCAGCCTCTTCTTTGCCCATGTTGGCCGCTACCTCCGCAGGTGACCAGTCCGCAATACTTCCGTCGTAGGAATGGTAGAGATAATTCGGGAATACCCGGGCGATCCGGTCGAGGATCCACACCGCGCGTTCCGCGTATCCAATGTCACCAGTTACTGCGTACAGCTTGGCGAGTGTCGATGCCTGACTTCGCGCCCAGCCTGCTTTGCGATCTCGAATATGACCGCTAAAACTCGTCATTGTGGGGCGGTCTCCCAGCCATTTGAGCGCGTGTTTTGCGCAATTTTCGGGATCGGCCACTTCTTCAGGCGTTTCATAATAGGTAAACTGCTGACCCATCCGCGGGCATACCAGTACGCCGGTCTCCGGGTACTGTGCGTTGGGATAAACCGCGCCACAGGCGCAACAAGTAATTTCATCCGGGCTGTCAATGTGCCAGTCAAAGAGTCCGCCGCCCATTAGCGATTGCTTGCCCACGCAGTTCGGACAGTTTTGACCATAATGCGTGCCGGGGGTCAATTCGGAGATCATTGTGTCGAAAAACGCTCGATCTTGTTGCATGGCAAATGCAACGCTTTGCGCCCAGCCATTCACGATTTCCTGTGCCCAACCATAGCGAGATAGATTTTGCCGGGCGTTTTCGATATCCCCAGGTTTGTACGCGCTTTTCATGTCGGTCTTTTCCCTATGTGTCGTAGAGTGTATCGGCTGTCTTGCCCAAAATCCATGCTCTGTCCTCATCTGACAGAAAGTCCATCTCTTCAAGCACGCGAAAACCAACTGCCTCTCCGCGCTGCGGATTTTCCGGAAATCCCGTGCACCCCAGCATCTGTTCAGGCCCAAAAGCCTCGTACACGGCTCTGACATAGGGATACACATCTTCGTGTGGCCAGGGTTGCTCGGAAATCCCATCAATCCGGGTCGCTTTAACAAAAAGATTGGGATATTTTGCCGCTGCCAGCAAGATCCCGAAACTGCCGTTCAGTCCTTCGGACAGGATCGGCTCGCCCAGATGATCTACTATTACATTTACCTCGGGGAATTGCTGCAACATCGGCTCCAGCAGTGGAATCTGATGGCAGCGTCCAAACCATGTAAATGGCACGCTCAGCCTTTGTGCCGTCTCCCAAAGCGCATGCTGCTCAGGGCCTGACAACCACGACGCATCCCGGTCTTTAATCGGATACAATCGCATCCCCTGCACCCCGTGATCCCGGTGCAGACTCGCCAGTGTTTCGGGCGCGTCGGGTTCCAGAGGATCGATCAGCGCCACCCCGTGCAGGCGATCTGGAAATCGCCTCAAACAATCGCACATATAGCGATTGTCATATCCGTGATACATGCACTGGATCAGCACGGTGCGGTCGATTTTATTGAGATCCATGTACTTGATGAGATTTTCCACCAGCCCTGGATAATCGGGCCGTTGCGTGGTCATGCCATCGTTATGGGTAAACGGCGGTGCCCCCATTGTCCATACGTGTACGTGAGAATCGATTCGCACGGGTTTCTCCTGTTCAATAGCATACTACGCGTCTCCATCCGTCAGAACAAGCTCACACAGGGCATCGAGCGTAATCCCCACGGGGATCATCTCCATTTGCTCGCAGAAATCCCCAATCGTTCTGAGTATCAATTCCAGGTTCTGCCTTGCGGGATGTCCGGGGTCGGAATAATCCTGATCATTATGGCTGTCCGTCACAAGGGTGCCAAACAGGGGACCTTCGGTCCGGAAACGATTCAGTACATCCCGAATAATCGCCCTGTGGTCGTATGTGTGCGGGATATAGGACCACTCATAACCCTGCTCGCCCGCATGGCCCTGTGCAACCGGTCTGCCAAATGCTGCGGATACCGGTACATTGATAAAGTCGCTATTTCCTCGAATCAAACGAAATCCCAGATGCGCCCGGTGGGGATAGGGTTCTGCACCGGCCCAAACACTGCAGTGCGCGGGCAAAACCCGCCCTGGATTTGAAAGACTGCCACCCACAAATCCCAGTTCGCGCAGCACGCCGAATGTGCAATCATTGGCCGAAAAATAACCAGCCCTGAAATAACTGGGGGCCTTGCCCAGCGCAGACGTCCATACCTGCATTGCCTCTTGAATAATCTCGCGCTGTGTACGTGGAGAATACGCGCCCAGATCGTATTTGTATCTCCCCCCTCTGAGCTTGTATGGATGCAAATGCAGCCCCAAACACGCGCCCTGATCCTGCAGCGTTTGAAGCAGATCTGCGTTCTCAAGGGCTACCTCCGGGTGCGCAAAAAGCGTGACCGGAAACCCATAAGCCTTTGCTGTCTCAACGTAAAAATAGATCGATCGTTCACTCTCCCGATAATCCGCAGGGCCACTACCCGACATTCGCCTGGCATGGGGGGTCACGTCGAATCTGGCCGTCTCGCAGTCCATTGTCAACAATACATAAACTTTTTTCAAACCACGCCCCTGTATGATAGTCTTCACAGATTTAAAATCATCACTGCATTGTTGTGCAAGATATACTCCAGTGCGTCGGGGGCGAGCATGCGTTTGAGGAATGGCAGGCTCAATTGCGCGAAACACGCGCCGCGGGAGAGGCTCGCACCTTTGCCATCTCTGCACGGGCAGTCCGTGGCAAACATCAATTTTTTGCCATGCCGCGCCAGGAATCCCGCGGTAAAGTCCTCGTCTCGCATCAGTCCGCCCAGACCCGAACCCGCGGATAAATCGGCAAACATATTGGGGTAGTCTGCCAATAGCCGATCTATTAAGCCGCCGGGTTTGACCGCGCCCTTGGGATACAGGGTCTCTTCGGGAGCGGGTACGTCGGCGCTGATATGCGCCCACCACGATTGGGCATGGCCGATGAACTTAATATTGGGAAATTTTTTTAGTAGTACTTCGAGGTGTTCAATTCCCTGGTTATATCCCCGCTCGCCTTCTTGAAAATGCCAGGTTACGGGCCAGTTCAATTCATTGCAGACTGCCAGTACTTTTTCCAATCGCGGATCGTCCAATCGCAGGTGCTGTTTTTGTTCGCCATAGCCCTTAAATATGCCGCTGGCGGCGCGTTTTTCCAGTTCGGGTACGGCGTCTTTCCGCGTGACATCTACATGGCAGAAGGGTATGATGGTGTCCGGATAATCCCGATGCGCCTTTACTATGTCTTCGGTCATCCAGCCAAATTCGTCGTCGCCATCTTCAATGGGTAGCATTACGGCTTTTTCCGCGCCGATGGCTTCGATATGTGTGATGGTTTCTTCAACCGATCTGCCGTTGTGCGTGAGGTGTAAATGCGCGTCGATCATGTCAATACCTCCAGCAATTTTTCTGCGACTATGGCTTCTTCACCCATTTGCATGGTCATGGGGTCGATCAAAATACCTCTGGGACTTCGCCGCACGACAATTGACGGATCGCCCTCTTTCAATGCGTGGATTACGGCATCGCGCTGTTCTTCCGGCAGGTCTATGTATGCGCGGGGCGCGAATTCGGGCGCGGCGTCCTGTCCTTCGGTCATCACATAGGCGTTTGCGATGTTTTTGACTGCATCTACCACTATGCGAGCTTGTCCGTGCCAGCGCTGGCGGTCTTCATCATCGCTTCGGCTCAAAAATAGATCTACAGCCGCGATTAATCCCAGGATTTCTTCTTTGCCGACTTTCATGCCGCGTCCAATTGCCGAATGTGGACTCGCGTTGATCCGCACGGCTTCTACATAATCCGCTTTTCCCACGACCAGACCGCTGTTTTGAGGTCCGCACAATCCTTTGCCTCCGCTGAATGTCACCAGGCTTGCACCCATTTCGACGAATTCGGTTAAGTTTGAACGGGGAGGTAACTGCGCAGCCGCATCTACCATGACGGGCACGCCTTTTTTTTGGGCGCCTGCGATGATTTCTGCGAGCTGTTCTTTGCTCTGTTTGCCCAAAAAATGCACCACAGCCGCTGTTTTTTCGCCGATTCCGCCAATGAGATCTTCGCTGGTTACCGCCTGTTTGCTGCCTACTCGTACGAGTTTGCCTCCACAGACTTCAATGCCCTGATGGATGTACGTATGGCTATCGACCAGGCTGATTACAAATTCGTTTTGCCATCCCTGTGTATGCGGCAATTGGCGCGCTTTTGCTATGTCAGGTCCCGTTAAACACGCCGCAGCGGACAATTGTACACCGCTGGCTGCGCCACAAGAGATAAAGGCCGCAGGTACGCCAATGCGGTCTGCCAGATATTCGCCTGCTTTTACGAGCAGGTCATTCAAATCGACAAATGATCCTCCCGCTATGCACATCGCTTCCAGCACTTCATCTGGCATTAAGCTGCCGCCCAGTGTGGTAATGGTGCCACTCGCATTGATAAATGGTTTTACGCCGAGTGTGTCGTAGGTGATCATGCTGTAGTCCTTTCAATAAGGAAACGTCTCTGAGTCCTCTGCCTGTGATAGTTCAGATAGGAATTGACCGGTTCCTTCTATGGCTGAGTTTAAGACGGTCTCACCTTTTTGCGCTGAGGCTTTTCGCGCATCTCCGCCAGCGGATGTGGGCAAATACAAATGCCAGGGGCGCACAAAGTCTATGCTAAATTCCCGTAGTGTTTTCAATTTGGGATATTGGGGAGGGTTGTTGGCTATCAGATTTTCGCGAACGAGTTCGGGGCGCAAGAACAGGATTTGGGAGGTTTCTTCTTCGCCTGCGTGATCGCTGCGATTTTCCCATATGGCTTTTGCGTCTTCCGATGCACAGGATCCCGTGCTGATCAAGCATGTGAAGAGTCCGTCTTGCGCGGCTAAATCGCGCTGTGTTGCGCGGATGGCGTCGGGGTTGCCGCCGTGACCATTGATGAATACTATGCGGTGTACATTTTCCGCGCGGCACATTGCCACGAGGTCTTTCAATAGAGTCATAAATGTGGGGACTTGCATGCGGCACGCGAATGGGAAAGCGCGGAAGTTGTTGTTTAAGCTCACCCGCTGTGTGGGCAAACACAGGACGCGCCCACCCAATTCATTGGCTTTGCGCGTGCTTCCATAAGCGACGTATTCGACCTGAAAGTTGTCCGTTCCATAGGGCAATGCAGGTCCGTGCGGTTCGGTGGAGCCTATGGGGATGACCGCCACATTGGGCGCGAGTAATCGCACATCGTCAATGGTCATTTCTTCCAGGATGCCCGAAATATTCTGTCGCATAAATAAGCCTCGGCTATGTGTAATACTCTATGAATGATGGGACGCTCATGATAAGTCGCCATTTCTCCCATGTCAAGATGTCGGAACGGGAATAATAATAGTACGTAGCTTGACCGAGACGGTTCTCGGTGTTATCATAGACGCCCATTTTTTTTGTTTTTCATATTTCGGTGCCCCATGACCATTCGCGCGATCATTATCGGCCTTTGCCTATCTGTTTGGGTGAATTTTTGGCCTGCGTATAGTAGCCTGATTCTGCGTTCTTCTCGCGCGGATTTTGCCCATTTGTCTGTGGCTTTTCTCATTCCCTTTTTGGCGTTGCTTGCTTTCAACCATTTTTTTTCGCGCAGGTTCAGGGGTCTCTCATTCTTTGAACTTATCGCGATATGTAGCATTGGCATGGTGGCTGCCAATATGCAAGGCGAGTGGCTTTCGGGTTATTTTCTCGGTGTTGTTACTGCGCCTATTTATTTTGCTTCAACGCAGAATATGTGGGATGAAAGGCTGTGGCCACATTTTACCGAGTGGAATGTGCTGACAGACCGCGCTGCGGCTACGGGGTTTTACGAAGGGCTACCGCCCGGCGCCCCTTTTCCCTGGGATGCGTGGATCGCACTTTTTCCCGGCTGGGTCCTTTTTCTGGGTGCTGTATTTCTCGCCAATTTCTGTGTGGTTATTCTTTTACGCAAACAATGGATGGAGCACGAACGGCTCTCTTTTCCCATTGCCACGGCACTTCTCGAACTGACTGGTACGGATGATTCAAAAGATGCGTTTGCCAACCTTGTTCGCTCGCGCTTTTTTCAGATTGGATTTGCACTCATTTTTGGCGTTTTTTGCTGGAATGTCGCTTCATGGTTCATTACGGCTTTGCCCCGTCTGGATGTTATGAGGCAGATCAATATCCCCATCGGACGCGGTTTTCCTCCACTGTGGTTTCTCTTTCAGCCGATGACTATTGCATTTGCCTATTTCACGAAATCAGATGTGTTGTACAGCATCTGGTTTTTTCACCTGCTCGCCATTCTTCAGGTTGGTATTTTTAATCGTTTTGGATTGGATTTTGGCGGTTCCGATATGTGGTGTTCTATGGCCCCGGCGATTGGGTGGCAGAGTTTTGGCGGTTTTATTATTCTCGTTCTATGGAGGCTGTGGATGGCGCGCGCACATTTGCGCAATGTATGGCGCAAAGTCTGGTCTCGCAATGCACAAATAGATGATGCGGGAGAACTTTTGTCCTATCGCACGGCATTTATTATTTTGATCTTGTGTAGTGTGTACACGATCTTTTTTCTCGTGCAATCGGGTATGAATGCCCTTACTTTACTCACCTTTTGGGGTGCTACGCTGATTCTCTATCTCGGTCTTTCGCATATTATTGCCGAAAGCGGTCTGGTTTTTTTACGCGGTCCTATTACCGCTCAGGCATTTACCTGGCATGTGCTGGGTATTGCGGGTATGGGGGCGCCGAGTGCTGTTGCCCTGGGGTTGACTTATACATTTTTTTGCGATGCCAAGACATTTGCGATTACAACGCTTGCACATGTCCCGCGTCTGGCCGCGGTTGTGCCCGCCGAACGCCGCCGCGCTTTTGTTCCCGCGATTGCAGCTGGTGCCTTGATCGGCGCGACCACTGTTATTGCTTTTACCCTATATCAGGGCTATTACGGTATTGGCAGCTATAATTTTGGGGTGGTTAGTTTTAATGGGTCTGGTGACGGTGCCGTGGGTTCGTGGACTTATACCGCCAACCGCGTACACGCAGGGACGATGAGTACGGACTGGAATCGCGTGCGTTTTTTGGGTATTGGTGCCGTTTTTACAGGTATTTTGCTCTATATTCGCTATCGCTTTCCCCATTTTCCAATTCATCCGATTGGGTTCACGATTTCATCGTCGGGTGTCTTGCGGAGTAGCTTTTTTTCTATTTTCTTTAGCTGGGCGATCAAAACGCTCGTGCTCAAATTTGGCGGTCTTGAATACTATCGCAAAATTGCGCCTTTGTTTCTGGGGATGCTCGCTGGTCAAATTGCCGGTATTGCATTGGGCGTTGTTGTAGATGCGCTTTTTTTCCCGGGCAATGGCCACAAACTCAACAGGTGGTAGAAAATGGTTTTTGATCTGCTCATTTGCAATGGCACAGTAATTGACGGTACAGGGCGAACGCCCGGTTTTCAGACGGATGTTGGCATTTGCAGAGATCGCATTGAGGCCATTGGCGATTTGTCTCAGGCAGAGGCCGATACGGTTATTGATGCGACGGGACATATTGTCTGTCCCGGTTTTATCGATGTGCATGTTCATTCGGAAATTGCGCTTCTCACGGGTGTTCATCGCTATGCGGAAGTGCAGCAGGGTATTACCACGCAACTTCTGACGCCCGATGGGTTTGGGTGGACGGGGCTGTCGCCCGAGCGCACGCGCGAATTGTGGACATATACGCGCTTTTCCGTTGGCGAGGTCGATATTCCGATTGGCTGGCAAACGCCTGAGGATTATCTGTGTCTCTTTCCCAATAACAGCGCGGCAAATGTGTATCCGCAAGTCCCCCATTGTGCGGTTCGCCTGTCTGCATGTGGGTGGGATGCGCGATCGGCAACAGATGATGAGATTGCACAGATGTCGGATCTCACGCGCCAATGGATGGAGGCGGGGGCCGGCGCGCTCAATCTGGGTCTCGATTATCAGCCGAGTGCCAATGCGGATTTTCGGGAGCTTGTTGCGCTTTGCAAAGTCGCAGCGGAATACGGGGGTATTTACGCGGCTCATGTGCGCTATCACACGATTGGGCGCGTTGCCGCATGGGAAGAGACGATCGCTCTTTTCCGCGCTGCAAATATCCCGGTTCACATCTCGCACGAGCGGGTCAACGACGAGAATGCCGATTTGCTGGAGAGAATCGAGCGCGAAGATATCGATCTGACTTTTGAGTCTTATCTCTATCCAGCCGGGATGACGCATTTGTACATGATGTTGCCTATGAAATTTCAGGTCGGTAGCCCGGATGAGGTCAATGCGCGTCTTGAAGACCCGGGGATTCGCGCCGAGTCCGTCGTCGAACTCAAGACCTGGCTCGGGCGCGGCGATCAAATCGTGGGTTACACTGGCTCGGGCAAATACACGGGAGAACGCCTGTGCGATCTCGCGGCGCAGGCAAATATATCTGTCGAAGATTTTGCCTACGATCTGATGCTTCGGGAGCGCGAAGATCATGCTGTTATTTTTCCGTGGCAGGTTGATCCCGAAGTCGCTGAGCAGACTGTGACGCGCACAGCTATTCATCCGCGTATGATGATTGCCAGTGATGGTATTTTTAATATTCCGCATCCGCATCCGCGGGGTTTTGGGTGTTTTGCGCGCGTGCTGGGTCATTTTGTGCGCGAGCGCGAGTTGTTGACTTTTGAGGAAGCGATCTACAAGATGAGCGGTTTTCCCGCACAGCGTTTCAATATCCCCGATCGGGGCGAACTCGCTGTGGGCAAAGCCGCGGATCTCGTTATTTTTGATCCCGATACGGTGGCTGCGAGATCTACTTTTGAAAATCCCACGCTGCCGCCAGTCGGTATTTCGCACGTTTTTGTCAATGGCCAGTCCGTCATTGCCAATGGGGAACCCACAGGTGCGTTGCCCGGCCAGGTGCTGCGCCGAGCGTGATTTCTGATTCTATGCCTATTCAAGTGAAAATTTGCGATACGCCCGACGATGTGGCCCGCGCCGCTGCATCGGAAATTGCCGCGTTTATTCGCCAGAAGCCAGATGCAGTGCTGGGTTTGGCAACGGGGTCAACGCCGGTGAGAACGTATGCCGAACTCGTGCGGATGAATCGGGAGGGTCTGAGTTTTTCGCGTTTGACTACTTTTAATCTCGATGAGTACTGGGGGCTTGATGGTACGCACCCGCAGAGTTATCGCCATTTTATGAATCACACGTTTTTTGCGGGTACCGATATTCAAGTGTGGAATACGCATGTACCCAATGGCATGGCAGTGGATGCCGATCTCGAGTGCGAGGCTTTTGAGAACAGGATACGGGCGTGTGGCGGTGTGGATTTGTGGTTGCTCGGCATTGGTCGCAATGGACATATTGCTTTCAACGAGCCAGGTAGTGCGCCCGATTCTCGCACCCGTCTGGTCGATTTGACCGAGAGTACGATTGCGGCGAATAGTCGCTTTTTCGAGCATGTTGAAGATGTGCCCAAACAAGCGCTCACTGCGGGGATTGCCACGATTTGTGAGGCGAGGCGGATTCTTCTTTTGGCGACAGGTAAGGATAAGGCGAAAGCGATTGCCCGCGCTGTTCAGGGTGTCCCACATCCGGCCTGCCCTGCGAGTTTTTTACAGACACATTCGGATTGTACGTTTATTTTAGATAGAGAAGCGGCCTGTGAAGTGAGAAGGGTGAAGACCACCAATTTTTAATTATTAAACAGAAAGGTTTATTATGAAAAAAACCCTCGCCGTGCTTGAAGGCGATGGCATTGGGCCAGAGATTATGCGCGAAGGGATTAAAGCTCTTCGCACGATTGAAAAGAAGTTCGATCACGAGTTTGTGCTGGAATACGCGCCTTTTGGTGCGGCGTCGTATTTTGACGAGGGCAGTCCGTTTCCCGATGAGACAAAAGCCCTGTGTGATCGGGCAGACGCGATTATCAAAGGTCCAGTGGGGCTTTCCATTGAAGAGACGAAGAAAATTCCCCAGGAGTTGCGTCCGGAACTCGGTGCTATTCTGCCTTTGCGAAAGCGTTTCAATACGTATGCCAATTATCGTCCGGTCAGGCTGCCGAAGTCCCTCGCGTCATTTTCTCCCCTGCGCGATAGCGTCGTTGGAGAGGGTATTGATATTCTCATGATTCGGGAACTGGTGGGTGGTATTTATTTTGGGGAGAAAGAAGAAGGTACTGCTACGGGTATGAAATACGCGCGTGACGATTGTGTTTATACCGAAGAGCAGGTGCGCGCTATTGGAACGGTTGCGTTTGACGAAGCCCGACGTCTCGGCACCAGGATGACCCATGTTCACAAATCGAATGTGCTGGCGACATCCCGGCTTTGGGATGCGATTATCGAAGATATGGCAAAAGAATACGACGATGTCGAATACGTGTCGATTATCGTCGATAACGCAGCTTTTCAACTCGTCAGAGATCCCACGCAATTCAATGGGGTTATGCTTTTGGAAAATATGCAGGGCGATATTTTGACCGATCAGGCGGGTGGTTTGCTCGGTTCTCTCGGTTTGATGCCTTCGGCGTGTATGGGGCCAGAAAAGGGCTATGTGGAACCGGCGCACGGTTCGGCACCCGATATCGCGGGTCAAAATATCGCCAATCCCTATTCGATGATTGGCAGTATTGCATTTTTGCTGGATAAATGTCTGGGTCTCAAAGAGGAGTCCGATGCTTTGTGGAACGCTATGTTCGATATTCTCGAGAGAGGATATGCCACTTCTGAACTCGCCTCAGAAATAACCGATCCGAAGAATGTTCTTTCGACCAGTGATTTTGGCGATATGGTCGTCGATATTTTGAGTCACTAAAGGAGATTTTCTATGAGCAATATCATCGCTTTTATCGGTACCTATACCCGCACTGGGAGCAAGGGTATTTACGTTCACCGATTCAATACCGAGACCGGTGAACTCGTCCCGGCGAATAGCATCGAGAGTGAGAATCCGACATTTCTCGCCATTCATCCCAATGGGCGGTTTCTCTATGCGGTCAATGAGATCAGTGAATACAATGGCGAGAGCGCGGGGGCGATTAGCACTTATGCTATTGATGCAGAAGCCGCAGATCTCGCGTTTATCAACCGTCAATCGACAGTAGGCACTGGTCCCTGTCATTTGAATATCGATGCGACGGGTCGCTATGCTGTGGTGGCAAATTACGGTGGGGGTAGCACCTGTATTTTGCCTATTGGGGAAGATGGTGCGTTGGGCGAAGCGTCGGATTTTATTCAGCACGAGGGCAGTAGTGTCAATCCGCAACGGCAGCAGGGTCCCCACGCCCATTCTGCGAATATTTCGCCGGATAACAAACGGGTTTATGTTGCCGATCTCGGTTTGGACAAGGTGTTGATTTTTGAGCTCGATCTCGAGAACGGCAAACTCCTTGCTAATGATCCGCCATCGGTATCTGTTGCGCCGGGTGAGGGACCGCGCCATTTTGCTTTTCACCCGGGGGGACAATACGCTTATCTGATCAATGAAATCGGTAATACTGTCAATGCTTACGCCTATGATGCAGAGACGGGCGCGTTGACCGAGTTGCAATCCATCGCCACGTTGCCAGGCGATTTTTCAGATACGAGCCATACGGCGGATGTTCACGTTTCATCCGATGGCAAGTTTGTGTATGGGTCAAATCGCGGGCACGATAGTGTCGCTATTTTTGCTGTTGATGAGTCCAGCGGTCATTTGACGCCGGTCGATATTCACTCCACTGGTGGAGAAACGCCGCGCAATATCGCGCTTTCGCCCGATGGCAATTTCTTGCTGGCGGAGAATCAAAGCAGCGATACGATTGTTTCTTTTGCCATCGACCGCGAGACCGGGAAATTGACAGAGACAGGGCATGTCGCGGAAGTGCCTATGCCCGTTTGCCTGAAGTTTTTGGGGTAGGAGGAGGGGATTATACAATGTCCGGTGATCGTCCAAATGTGCTTTTGATTATGACGGATCAGCAACCGGTATCGACTATCGGTTGTTATGGCAATTCGGTTGTTCAAACACCCGCACAAGACCGCCTGGCACGCGAGGGCATGCGGTTTGACAATTTTTATATTGCGGCGTTTCCGTGTACGCCGTCTCGGGCGACGTATTTGACCGGGCGCTATACGCACAACCACGGGGTGGTGACCAATAATGTGGAACTGGATGACGGGTTGCCGTCAATTGGCAATACATTTCGCGATGCGGGCTATCAAACCGCGTGGGTTGGCAAGTGGCATTTGGGGGGAAATATGTATCGCGGGCTTTCAGGACGCGGTCCGTTTGACGATTGCTGGGTGCAAAAACGGGTAGATAGTGCGCGCGATTTTGAGTTTGTACAGGTGGAGGGCGGTACGGGCGAGGATGAATCTCGCAGTGGATTTGATCACTGGATTGGAGGCTGGAGGCATTTCAAAGCGTATTTGCAGACGACTGATTTGCCCGATGAGGTTAAAAATGCGCCTCGCGTGGGCAATCATCAGGCAGCGCCGAGTGCCCCGGACCGGGAGCACAGTGTGAGTTTGTTGGGGGAGAATCACCACATGGCGCACTTTTTTGCCGATGAGATGGTGTCGTTTCTCAATGCCAATCGGGATAATCCATTTTGTGCGGTGCTGTCTTTTTACGGACCGCATTTGCCCGTTTGCCCGCCTGAACCCTGGGATTCTATGTACGATTTGGACGATGTAGCCCTGCCCGATAATTACGATGCGCCATTGGAGGATAAGCCGCGTTTTCAATGGGATAATGCCCGTACTTATGTGCGCGATGTCTGGTCGAGAGATGAAGTGCGAGATTATGTTCGGCGTTATTGGGGGTATGTGAGTTATATCGACGCACAAGTTGAGCGGGTGCTCAATGCGCTGGATGCCAATGGGCAGGCGGAGAATACGATTGTGATGTTTGTGTCGGATCACGGCGATATGGTGGGGCAGTTTGGCATGGTGTATAAGTTGACGTATTGTGGGTATGATACGTTGATGAAGGTGCCGTGTTTGGTGCGGTGGCCCGAGCGAATTGAGGCGGGGTCTGTGAATACTTCTTTGAATAGCAGTGTGGATGTGATGCCCACGCTGCTGGATCTGGCGGGTGTGGATATTCCCGAGGGGGTGGATGGTGAGAGTATAGGCGGTATTTTGCGGGGCGAGCGCGATGTTGCGCGGGAAGAGATTTTTACGGATTTGATGAATCGCGGTGTGATGATCAGGCAGGGATCGTGGAAGTTTGTGCTGAATTGGAAGCCTCTGAGCGGTGACGTGCGCGATTTGGACGAGCTTTACAATCTGGCGGCTGATCCCCATGAGGAACACAATCTGGCGTATCGAGATCGCGCGCAGGCCGCATTGATGCGAGACCGCATTTTGAGCTGGTTGGAGGAGACGGGGCATCCGTATGTAAATACTGTCCGGGAACAGGCTCTGCGAGAACCGTCTTGAATTGAAAGGGGTTGTCATCGCGCGATGGCGACCCTTTTAACTTACCACGAATGTACCATGTGGCCGTTGCCGGGGAAGTAGATGTGATCTACGAATGTGGAAAGGCCGACACCGAGGGTGTAGCCGATTAAGAGGCCGATGAAGAAGGGTTGTAGATTGCGGTAGAGCCGAATGCCGCCGATGCGCAATACAATGGATTTGAATGCCCATATGAGAAAGACGGTGAAGGCGGTGACTCTGACGGGATAGACATATCCCACTGTAAATCCCACGGGATGGAGGGGCCACCACGCAAAGCGCAGGCGCATGAGGCTCAAAAACAGGGTGCCGAGTGCGCCAGCAGTCAGGAATTGCCATTCAACGCGGCCAAAAGAGGTCGGTTCCGATGCCCAGGAGACGACGCGGTCAAACATGCGCTGGCTGTATCCGCCGAATACAAAGACGTGGCGGATGTTGGCGGCGCCGGTCGCGCCGTAACAGAGGTTGAGGGTATAGATAATTGAGACGGCAAAGCCGATGATAAAGGCGAGCATTAGGGCCGCGACCATGCGATTGCGCGGCCAGCGAAATACGTCGTGGATTTTGGCGGTGTGAGTGAGCGATGGGAGGATGTATTCGCGGTGGCTTTCCACGCTGTTGGCTGCTAAGGCCATGCCGACGTGGTCGGGGGTTTGTACGTTTGTGCCGAGCGCGGCAGCGGCTAGTTCCTGGGTTCGCAGTGGGGTTTCGACATATACCAGGCCGGTTTCTGCGACGATTTTGGCCAGGCCAATGAAGTAGATCAAGAGCAGGCCGAGTTGTACTGCTATGCCCAATAGGGAAATGCCCAGCGCGTACATCCATGCACTGGCATAAATGAGCGAGGTGATCAGGCCGATTACTGCGGTGCGGTAAGACAGGAGTTCGGTTTTGTCCTGGGCATCGGGTTGCCAGAGTGCGCGGATGACGGTTCCAATGTGCTGCCGCGCCATGAAGAGGCCAAACAGGGCAAATGCGATGAAGCCGCCGACTTGCTGTAGCAATAGGCCACTGCCAAAGTCTCTGCCCACTGTGATGCCAAAGCGGTTTAATGCGCCGATTTCGATGAGCGAGAGGATGTGGAATAGCCAGATGGAGAGCAGGACTTCGAGGTTGGTGAGATATCCAAAGGCCGCCATGACAAAGTTGAATTTGATTTGTAGCGGGGGAAAGTCGTGCCCAAATGAGATGGCGGTGCGGTAGGTGGGACCAATGGGTATGATTGGGAGATTGTGCCAGAAGAGGGGCAGGATATTCCAGGATAAGATGAATGCGCCGATGCCAAATCCCGTCCAGAATAATTTGTTTTTTAAAAATCCGATTTGTCCCGATGCTGTATCGCGGATCATCAGGATGGGCAATTGCGCGAGGGGAAAGGTGATGCGTTCGTGTTCGACCCATTGTTTGCGCAAGATGACGGTGATGCACAAACAGGCGATGAATAGCGCGAAGAAAAATGTGAACCACCAGAAGAGCGGCACGGCCCAGACGTGATAGGGCGTGGAGAGATGCGCTGGCAATCCTTCCCACAAATTGGTGATGTCTCCCGCGCGATTGCTGGGTACAGCCCAGGGTTGGATGTGTTCGTGGGTAAATTCCGCCCATCGGTTTTCCGGCGTGGCTTTGTAATAGGGGCTGGCGAGTACGGCGATCAGGCGCCCGGCGACGTTTTTGGTGGGAAAAACGCTGCCTATAAATCCCATACAGAGGATGAGGCCCAATTCATGCGGACGAAGCATCCAATTTTCCCGGATTTTTTTGAGCAGGGGATTGATCAAGAAGATGAGGAGAAATGGCAGCCACAATGACATGGGCATGTGGCCGAGAGATACGCGGGATGCGCGAAGGCGATAGGTGGTGTCTGTGGCAAAATAGCAGATGACAAGGGTGAGGATCAGGCCAACGATGATGGCGCGGGTGGTGATGTGTGACGCGGGGTCAGGCTGTGGCGCGGGATTGGGCAGGCTCATGCATTTCTTTCAGTTGGTGAGATTGTAGGGGCGACCCCCTGTGGTCGCCCGCGCATCGCGTAATATGCTGTGTTTGGGATGTTGAAGCAAGAATCATTTGGTTTTTTTAATCCGCGATCTAATGAGGAGGGCGTTATGCCATTTCAAGTTTTTGACTATCGCAAAGATATTACCAATATGCTGGTGACACCCCAGATTCGTTCGCGGTTTTTGAAGATGGAGGTGGGGCAGTTCAATCAGAGCCATACACACGATTTGGGGCACGAGATTTTTCTGATTTTGCAAGGGCAGGCAGAGTTTGATATCGAAGGACACAAGGAGGTGTTGGGCCCCGGTCAGATGTGTATTGCACTGACAGATGAGGCGCATACGGTGCGCAATGTGGGCGATGACGAGGTGATTATGTATTTGTCGGTGACGCCACATATTTTGCCGACGCATACGTATTGGACGGCAGAGGGGGAGAAGGAGCCGCCGCGGTTTGCGAACACTTCTTCTTATGATCAGACGCCGGATTTGAGCGCTGATGCAGATGCGAGAGCCGATGAACATTTGCAGTCTGTGGAGGATTTTGTCGCGCGTGTGGAACAGACAGCAGAGACGCAGCGCGAGCAGGTTGAGGCTTTTAAGAAGGCATTCGCAGAGGGAGATAGGGAAGCCGCATTCAAAGCGCGAGATGCGATGTGGGACGCGCTTTATCCGATGTTTAAGGCCGTTCACGATTTGGCTGGTGTGTGGAATGCTTTCGCGCATCGGACGGTGGATGAAGTGTGAAGTATTTAATTGTAGGGGCGACCCTTGTGGTCGCCCGCTTACAGAAAGGACTCTTAGATATGGGCAAATTTAGACTGGCTTGTCATTTGATTCAGTTTCGGGGCGAGCAGCACGAAAATCCCGAGAAGGTGCTGGCAGAAGTGGCTGAGGCAGGATGGGATGGGGTGGAGGGGTTGAAGATCGACAGTGGCGATGATCTGGTTGCTAAAGCCAATCTCGCGAGGAAGAATGGTTTGCATCTGGTCAATGTGGGGGGACCGAGTTCGCTTGATCGGGTTCGGTACAATATCGCGTTGGGCAATGATGCGGCAGAGGTGCCGTCGTGTCGTCGCGCGATGTGGGGAGGCGATGATCCGAGTGATGAAGATGTTGAAAATGCGGCTCGTTCGCTCGATGATGTGCTGGCATATTGCAAGGCGCACGATGTGAAGGGTTTTCACCACGCGCATATGCGGACGTTGATCGAGACGGTTGAGGATGCCGAGAGATTGATGACGGCAGCGCCCGATTTGTGGTTGCTCTACGATACGGGGCACATGCTGGCGGCGGGTAGCGATCCGATGCAGGTTTTTGAACGCGATGTGTTGCGAGATCGGATTGGACATGTGCATTTGAAGGATGTGCATGCCAATGACCCCGCGTCATGGAATCACCGCACGGGGCAGTTTAATGAGGAAGCGCGATTTGCAGAACTCGGCGCGGGAAATATGGGGTTTGACGCACGGGCAGCGCTGGAGAAGTTGGAAGAAGTGGGCTACGATGGGTGGGTGTCCGTAGAGCTCGACCGCCCGTATCCGCCCAAACCCCCGGCAGAAGCGGCAAAGTCCAACCGTGAGTATCTGCGTGGGATTGGATATTGATAGGGTGAGTGCAGAGTACAACCGATTACGCAGTTTATTTGGAAGCCTTCCATGCCCTTCTGCGTGAACGGCACTTTTTTGTTTATCCTTTTTTAAAAGACTGTCCGAAGTATTGTATTAAAGGAAATTTAAATATAACCCCCGTTCATATACTGAGCGGGGGTTTGGGGTTAAAAAAAGAAAGGAGGAATGATTCTTTTACGAATCACGAGTTTTGCCGAAGTTTTCGGCAAAGACTAAGAAGTCTGCGATGTTGATCATACCGTCCGGCACAAGATCCATCTGTTCGTTAAAAGCTGCATCGGTTTCTGTTGTGCCGAATACCGTGGCGAACAGAAGGAAGTCAGCGAGATCAACGATGTTGTTGCCGTCAAAATCACCAGGAATTGGATCAGTTTTTACTTTCAGGCAATCACTTTTTTTACTCCAGCCGACATTATTTTTCGCTTCTGCGCTGAAGTAATACTCCGTGTTTGCTCTGAGATCAGTGAATTGTATCTTTTGTTCCGCTGTTTCTTTGACTTCACTGATATCAGTACAGGATGCATCAGTGTATCTGGTGATCCTATATGCACTAATCGGTGAGCTTCCGATTTCTTCCGGTTCATCCCACTGCAGTGTGATTGTGTTATCTGTTACGTCTGTCTCTCTGAGATTCTCCGGAATACTTGACACTGTTACTTTTGCAAAACTCATTCTGATCTGTATCGGGTCATTCTCAAGGATCTGTCGTGTATCTTTTTTTGCCAGATCTCCGACAACTCCCGGCAGCAGTCTGAGCACATCGTTGAGTGAAAGAGACTTCACTATGTGCAGAGAGTCTTCCGTTGCTGTGTAGGTATACTCCGCTACAACCGTGTTGTTTTTTCGTATATTAAGTCTGTTTGTCTCAGCGGTGTACTCTCCTTCAATTTGCACCGAATCTTCCGCTTTTACTTCAATGGGCAAAAGAAATGTTACGTTAACATCTGCTTTTGCCGTGAAGTCTGTAGTCACCGTATTTTCTTTGAATTCCACCGTACCAGTTACTTCACCGGTATATTGTGCCTGCAAGGTTCTTTGTAATGCTTTCGGTAATCGTACCTGCAGTGCTGTCTTCTCTGCTATCCATGTACCGGTACTATTCTCTCCTTGTGTCAGTATCCTGCCTTCCGTCTCTTTCAGATGTTCTGCAACTACCTCAATTTCCTTTTTCAACACCCGAGGACATAGAAGATTTACTACCCCTCTTCCGTATTCTCTATCAACACCCGGTTCTCCGACATCTATGACACATTCATTTAACACGTCTACTACCTCTTCCGGTGTCTCCCAGAACTGTGAGAGGTAGAAGGCTATGGCAGAGAGCCTGGCTGAGGCACTTGAGGTGTTGCTGTGCGGTGTCATCGTGTAACACGACTCTTTAATGTCTCCGCATTTTACCACTCCTTCGTTGGGATGTACATCTCCTGAATCTGTTATTCTTGCACTGGTTGCCGCTATGACCCTGTCGGTTCTGTGGACATCCAACAGACCTTGGTATGCTTCTTTTCTCACTTGTCTCATTTCAGGATCACTACTGCTCCATCCAACATGATTGCTATTGTACAAATCACGGTCACCATGCCAATATGTTCTCATATTGCCGGCAGCTGTGACAAAGAGTACATTGGTGATACCAGCCACTAATGAGTGACTTTCATGTCCGGTAAATGGACCTAACAGCGGTAGGTGCGCTACTCTGGCTGCTTCACGTAACCATGTCCATTCATCTGATACGAACATGTTTAATCCTGTGTTATGCCCGAGTCGAAAACCTGCGAACATTTCAAAAAATACTATGTTTTTTTCAGGTATTCCTGCTATAGTCATTATGTTTCGCATATCCACCCCGTGAAATGTTTCAAGGTCGTCACCAATGACCAAAGTATCCTTGAATCCGGTTTGCATTTTGATCGCTTCACTTTCGTTGAAACGGTAAGGGTTTTCTCTTGGTTCAACAACTCTTGCATCGTAACTGCTAATTAATTTCACTAGCGACGGCATGGTGATTTTGCAGGACTGCGTCACCATTGCCGTGAGGATAATCGCTAACACTTTCAACAAGCGCATTGCCTGCTCCTTATATGCCCTCCTGTCCAGCACTCAGGACAATATCCTCAACGTAAATGCTCAGTGCTTCTTCAATCCGAAGCCCGGTTTGGTCCGGCAGGTTGAAAGCAGGTGTTCCTGAGGTTTTGACTTCCTAATTTCTCACGCTGATATGACCTCAAAGGCCGTGATATTGCGGGTGTCCTTGCTGAACTCTACACCGATCAGGTGGATCGGTTGATCCAGACCCCGATATTTATCCGCATATCCCTTTGCCTTCAATTGCGCCATTGCAGCCCCTTCCGGTGCCAATTCTACAACCTTGAACTCGAACAGATACACATTGTCGTTGAAACGAACCGCCATGTCCAGACGCCCATCGCTGCCACTGTCTTCCACCACGATGTCCAATCCCACCGATGCGAAGTAGGAGTAGAAGACGCTGGCGTAGTAGCCTTCGTAGTTCGCTATTTCATTGTTTGTGTGCCACTGGTAGGGAATGCTGGCAAAGAACGCCTTGAACAGGCTTTCCAGGCCAACAAAGTCATTGACCAGCAGCAAGTCATACAGACGGGCGCGATGCTCCGTGCGCTGTGAGGGATCGCCAGTCAGGTGATTTAGCAGGCTTCTGTTCAAGCTCTGACGCACTTCCCGATTCGGATAGGATAGCCGATAGTACATCTCGCCACCGCGCGGTTCGGTTTGGATAATCGTGAGATAGCCGGTCTGGAACAGCAGGGCTTCGGTGGCGATGTGGTCAACATCAAAAGCCGACAGCAAATCATCACTGCCCAGCATGTTGTCCAGAGCCAGCGCACCGACCCCGCGCGATAGTAGTGTCTCGATCAGAAATGTAGGCGTGCCGGTCTCGAACCAGTAGGCTTCGAAGCTCTGCCTTCTGAACAACAAGAGGATGTCGAAGGGGTTATAGACCTTCTCCTGTCCCCGCCAGCTATAGCCATTGTACCAGTCGCGGATCTCATCCCGATCCAGATCCGGCAGTTCTGGCGCGAATACGGTGTCGAGGTCCTCCTCGGTGTAGCCGCAGATGGCGGAATATTGTGGATCAATGGTGATGTCTGTAAGATTGTTGAGACCAGAGAACAGGCTGACTTTGGAGAATTTGCTGACGCCCGTGAGGAATGTGAATTTGATATGGGCATCATTGGACTTGATCGTCGAATACAGACCACGCAGAAAGTCGCGGTTGTCGCGCGCGATCTCCGGTTCTTCCAGAGCATCCAGAATCGGCTTGTCGTATTCGTCAACAAGAACGACAACGCGTTGTCCTGCTTTTTCGTGAAGGATTTCCATAATAGACGCGAAGCGTCCGGGGGCAGTGGTGTACTCGGAGACGATTTTCGCTCGACGTTCTATAGCTGCAAGTTGTTCCATCACATTCGCCTGCAGATAGCCCGCCTCTTTGAAATTGCCCCTGCCAAAGTCGAGGCGCAGGACGGGATAGCGAACAGACCAGTCCCAGTGGCCGTGGATGTCCAGCCCCTCGAACAGCGGTTCATTGCCCTCAAACAGTTCCTTCACCGTGTCCAGAAACAGGCTCTTGCCAAAGCGACGTGGGCGCGATAAAAAGTAGTGCGTGCCCTCGTCGAGCAGCTTCTGGATATAGGCGGTCTTATCGACATAGTAGCAGTTCTCCTCCCGAATTTTGCGAAAGGTCTGAATGCCGATGGGCAGTCTGCGTTTGGTCATGGTTTCCCCTGTATTTTGTCAGCAGGCGCAGGTCTTGTAGGTCTTCGCACAGATAAGCAATGTCCTAATAGATATTATCCGAGGCTGTGGCCGCTTAAGATTCGGGTGTTTCGGCCAGGACAGACCTCTTGTTTCTCTCTGGATAGAGGGGGCGGCTTCTTGTGAAGAAGATATGCCATCACAGCAAAAAGTCAATGGACTGTATGGGGGGGGGGAGGCTGGGGACTGGTGAGTTGGATGGCGTACTCACTTCTTACGCCTCACCTCTCACCGCCTTTCGCTACCTGCACTACTTTATAGAGATAATCAATCGGATCTATGCTTGCGTGCGCTGTCGTAGCACTATCGGTGGCACCAGCACCAAGCGATCCCAACCTTGTCATTCCCTCTCTGACTTCGATATGTACATGGGGAGCCGTAGCAAAGCCTTTTTCTCCTTGTTTTCCCAAAAGATCACCTGTATGAACAAAGCCTTGCGGCGTGGAATTTGCTTTTATTTTAATACTTCGATCTACCTCTGAAGCATGAAGATACACTGTTGTTTTGTCATTATCAGAATCATAAATAGCGATGGTGTTCAAATCACTTACATTCACAACGATCCCGGCAGTTAAAGAATAAAATGTTGCGTTTCTCAATTTTTTATCTTGCTCGTAAAATGTTCTAACATCCCATCCTGCATGACCACCTCGATAGCCTTCGGTGCCAGTCATTTTATCACAATTGAACACAGGAGGGCAATTCCCATAATCATTATAGTCATGACGAGTCCGCATATCAGCTAAACCCGAGTTTAGGTTGAACAACACTTCTACGATGCAGTCTTTTTTGTCGCTACGCCTGATAACTGTCGTCGAAGATTCTACCTCAAGCAAAGGAGCCAACTTATTCTCAGTAAGTTTATTGGCATTCTCTAACATGTTCCCAAGTACCTGTCCATCTTGCTCAACGATAAAATAATATTCTGCCAAATCAGGCGTGCGGGTCTCTCGTCCAACCTGAAAGACTGCTGTCCACGATACCGATAGTTTATATCTATCTCTGTCTTGTTCAACGTTGGTATTAGATGCCGATACGATCTCTGAAAGACTTGAATGACGAGGAACTGTGGTGTCTGTTACAAGTTGATTACCTAACCGATCTGTCTCGTAAACGTTAAATATAAACGATCCTGATGGACGGGCATTGAATACAGCCACCATTTTCGCCTGCTGACCCACTTTAATCCTGAGCTTGGCACCTTCGGTGATACCGCCAGCGATTTCCCAATACAGGCTGGTCAGAACCACTTCGGAATCACTATCAGGAGGTGATGTAGGTGTACCATTGCAGGCCAGGATAGAGAAGTGGCAGGCCAAAAAAAGAATACCTATTTTGCATTTCAATGACATATAATCTCCTTTCTTGTTATCCACCTTGATGTTGAACTTCAATTGGCAAAGAGAGCCAACTTAGCGACCATTCCGATAAGTGCTACCAAAAGGGATATCAGGATAGGTGCATAAACAACTTTTAAGACTCTCAACCCAGACTTCAACTCTGCCCTGTCTTGTTTTATCTCTGCATACAACTTTGCCACTTTGCCCTTTAGTTCCGCCACTTCACCACTTATTTCCGCTATATCTTGCTTCAACTCTGCCCTGTCTTGTTTTACCTCTGCACGCAACTTTGCTGCGTCCCGCTTCAACTCTGCACGCAGTTCCGCGACCTCAATCTGCACGTCTGACAAGTCTTGCTTTGTCACCAGGTCTGCTATATCACCTTTGTAGGGGATCACCGAAGCCGCTGCTGTCGCTATATATTCGCTTACGCCCGCTTTTCGAAATGCCCGATAGACTTCTGTCGCCATGGTCGCCATGGTGTACACCTCCATTTTTTTATTTTTTTCAGTTGCCCGGGTCTGATGGGTGGCTGTTATTTTTGCTTAGACCCTCAGCAAATATCAAGCCAACCTCACCGAATTGAACCACAAATTGTGCTGGCAACAGGCCAAATCTCTCATTGTGCTTTTAATACGCTGTATTGTGCGCTTGATCACCACTTGAATTTAAGGATCGCACACAGGATAAAGAACGGGTTGGGATACAAAGGTGTACGTTTTGATCCCTGACCGATGGGATATTGTGAAAAATATGTATCTTTGTGTCCGCTCTGAAAGTTGGCGATGTGCCCTATCACACAAAGAAAAACCCCCGCTCAGCGAGCGGGGGTTTGAAAAAAAGAAAGGAAGAAAACTTTTACGAATCACTTGTTTTTCCGAAGTTTTCAAAAAAGAGCAGAAGGTCCGCGATGTTAATTATTCCGTCTGGAACAATATCCATGCGTTCTTCAAAATGTATGTCTCCTCGAGAGGATCCGAACGCTTCCACAAACAACAGAAAATCAGCGGCATCAACCGTTCCGTCTTCATTGAAGTCACCGAGAAGAATCGGTTTTTCTTTCGCAAAACTCATTCGTATCTGTATGGGATCATCTTTAAAGAAATCAGGTGATGCCATATCCACCATGCTCCCCAAAGGATTCGGCAACAGCGCCAGAACTTCGTTTAACGTTAATGACTTAACCAGATGCAGGGAATCCTCTGTTGCGGTGTAGGTGTAGCGCAGTGATTCCGTTTCAGACTGTATGCTGAGAACATTACTCACTGCCGCAGCTGTTCCTTCGGTCCGCACCGTGTCTTTAGCTTTTGCCTCTATTGGCTCTGTCACCAAAAACACAACGCGCACGACTGCTTCTGTCGTAAAGTTCGCCGTAACGTTTCCTTCTTTAAATTTTATTGTGCCCGTTGTTTTTCCTGAGCACTTCGCCTGCAGCGTTTTTTTGAGCGCAGGAGGTATACGGACTTGCAGCATTGTATTGTTCGCTTTCCACCTTCCTTCAATTTCTCCTCCCTCTGCTCTTTCTCCTCTCTTTCCTGTGTCTCCCAGATATTCTGAAACCACTTCAATTTCTTTTTTCAAGACTCTGGGGCACAACAAATTGACTGCTCCATTCCCGTACATTCTGTCAACTCCGGGTTCCCCTATATCAATCGCGCATTCTTTCAATACCTCCACCACTTCTTCCGGTGTTTCCCAAAATTGTGAGAGGTAGAAAGACATTGCTGCGAGACGCGCTGAGGCACTTGATGTGGTTTGCCCCGGCAGCGTGACAAAACACGCCTCTTTGATATCCCCGCACCGCACCACTCCTCTGCGCGGTTCTATCTTCCCTGTTTCTGTCACTAGCGCGCTTGTTGCCGCTATGGCTTTGCCGGTGCTGTATACATTCAAAATGTTTCTATAGTTTCTTTTGTACAGACGATCTAGTCCGGGATCATCGCTGTGCCATATCACATGGTTAATGTTATATATATCAAGGTCACCTAGCCAATTGCCCGCTGCTACAATGAATAGCATTTCGTTTGCCGCTATTTTTGACGCATCATTATTCGCATAGAGCGGCAGCGTGTAAGGTACGTGCACTACTTTTGTTTTTCTTCGTAACGCCGTCCATTCATCTGAAGTGAGCATTGCTAATCCTAGATTACTGCTACTGGGTCGGGTTTTGCCAAACTCTTTGAAAAACACCATGTTTTTTTCAGGGATGTCTGCGCTTTTCATAATGGCTTCCATGGACATTCCATGCACATTGTCTTGATTATCACCGATAATCAGGGTATCTTTGAATCCTGTTTTTGCTTTAAGTGCCTCACTGTTTCTGAAGCTGTACGCACTTTCCGTGGATTTAAAGTTGTCGTATATATCAAGACCTACTTTGTATGATGCGATTATCTCCACCAGCGACGGCATTTCTATTTTGCAGGACTGCATCATCATGGCCATGAGAATACTTATCAATACTTTCAGCAGGCGCATTGCGATAGAGTCCATAAGTTTCTGTAAAAAGAAAAAAGTCATCGTAGCTCCGAGAAAAATTTTAAGAAGGCATATTCAAACGTTTGGATTAATGTGTCCGCAGGCACAGTTACGCTGCATTGAGCGGCTCCAACTCTACGGGATCCGGTCTGCCAAGTCCCAGACGATCAAAGACGCTCTGTATCTAATCTATACTCACGATTTCGGGTGAGACGATCTCAATTCCAAGCGGTGTACCGTCTTGAGCATAGTCTATGAGCAGGTCTTCTGTTACCGCTTCGGTGCGTACACTTTTCTGTCCACACCAATGAGAGAGAGAAATATAGGCAGCAAATGGTTTGCCCTTGCGATATGTGATTTGTAGGGAGACTGTTTTCAGGGGCAGCCGTTGTAGGATATGCGGTTACGTTAATTGCTTTTAAAGAAAGTACCCGTTTCTCTGGCGATGCGGAACCGTTCTTTGACTCTTTGCTCTTGTTCTGGGTTGGTGACGGGGTATTCGTCAAAGATGTGGCCGCGACCTTCCATGCGGGGGTCGCCGTGTTGTTTGAGGGTTTTGCGAAGTTTTTGCCAGAGTGCGTTTTTGATGGTCTGGTGGTCGGTGCTTTCGGCGAGGTTGGTGATGCAGTGGGGATCGGCCTGGATATCGTAGAGTTCTTCTTTGGGGCGTTTGCCCATGCAGAGTTGCCAGTAGGTCTCATTGCCCTGTTCTTTTTCTTCGACGACGCGCGTTTTGGTGGGTGAGTCATCGATGTTGCGGTAATAGACTTCGGGGTTGCCAGCCGGCCAGCGGTCGGGTTCAAAATTTCGCAGGTAGAGGTGGCGGTGGTCGCGGATGCCGCGGATGGGATAGCCCACGGTGCCGGGACGGCAGATGTCGTGGCGTTCTTTGCCCGAGATGAGGACGGTGCGCTCCGGGTCGATGATGCCCGATTTGCTGGATTTGAAGATGGGCATGAGGCTTTTGCCGGTGATTTGGGAATGGATGTCAATGCCCGCGGCTTCGAGGAAGGTGGGGGCAAAGTCAACGAAATTGACGAGGTCGTCAACTATTCGGCCCGGTTCGATCGCGTTTTTCCACATGGCGGCCAGTGGCATGTGGTACGCTATTTCGTAGAGTTGGCCTTTCATGCGCGGAAAGGGCATGCCATTGTCTGAGGTGACCATGATGAGGGTGTTGTCGAGTTCGCCGCGTTCTTCGAGGATGTCGAGGATTTGGCCCAGGTGTTTGTCGAACCATTCGATTTCAAAGGCGTAGTCGAGCATGTCGTTTTTGACGTCTTCGGTTGCCGGCCAGCAGGAGGGTACTTCGTCGATGTCAGAGAGGGATTTTCCCCCGAGGCGCACGCCAGAGCCGTATTCGTAGCCGCGGTGGGGTTCTTTGCCGCCATACCAGAAGCAGAAGGGCTGGTCGTCGGGTTTGGCATTGAGAAAAGCAGCGAAATTGGCGGCGTAGTCTATATTGGCAATGCTTTTTGTGGGGGGATTGAGTTTGAGGTCGTTGTGTTCGGGACCGACGAGTTTGCGTGGTGAGCCATCTGGATATGTGCCCGGTTCGCCCGGTCCCCAGCCTTTGCCGGTGAATCCCGTGGCGTATCCGGCGTCTTTGAAAAGTTCGGGATAGGTGACGTAGTCCGATGGGAAAAAGCAGAGGTGGTTGCAGGCTTCTTGAAGTTGCCAGGAATAGCGACCAGTGAGGATGGCGGCTCTGGATGGGGCGCATTTGGCATTGGGTGTGAAGGCGTTGTTGAAGAGGATGCCTTCGCGTGCGATGCGGTCAAATGCCGGGGTGTTGACCCAGGGACAGCCATAAGCACTGGCGTGGGGCCAGGATTGATCGTCGGCAATGCAGAAGAGGATGTTTGGGCGTTGTGTCATTTATCTTCCCTCACTATTGCTATACGACGTTGGACAATCCGCCATCGAGGTTAATCGCCGTGCCGGTGATGAAAGAAGCGCATTCCGAAGCGAGGAAGGCGACGAGCGCGCCAGCATCAGAGGGTTCACCTAAACGTCCCAGTGGATGCTCCTCAGCCTGCTCAATCCAATAGTCCTCTAAAGTGCCGGGGGAACCTTCCGCTTTCCAGGCGCGTTCTCCCTGCGCGCTCTTGATAGAGGTCAAGCACACGGTGTTTACGAGGATGTTGTAAGGCAATAGTTCCTTGGATAGCGCTTTGGTCATCGCTATTCCCGCTGCGCGGCTCACGGAGGTTGGATAAGAAGCTGCGCCAGGCTGTTTGCCCCCCGGATGCGTGACGTTGATAATCCGTCCTCCTCCGACGAGTTTCATCTGAGGAATGACCAGACGCACACAACGCACAGCTCCCATCAGTTTCAGATCTAAATCGGCATGCCAATCATCGTCGTCCAGATCATCGAAGGCGCTCGCGGCAGACCGGCCCGCGTTGTTGACCAGGATGTCAATCCGTCCGAAATGCTGGACCGTTCTGTTGATGAAGCTCGTTAGTGTTTCCGGTTTGGTCACGTCAGCAGGGACAGCAAGGACATCACCATCGGTCAATGCACGGAGTTCCTCCGCTGCCTGCTGCAAGACATCATCGCGTCGCGCACAAATCGCGACCTTCGCTCCCTCTTCCAGGAACCGCAATGCGATTCCCCTGCCGATTCCCTCGCTGCCGCCTGTAATAACCGCAACTTTTCCTTCCAATCCAAGGTCCATATCAATTCTCCTCAAGCGAGTCTATATCCGTTGAGATTTTTTGGTGGTTTTGGTGGATTTTGGTTGTATTATATACGACATTTGGGTGACTTGTGCAAATATCGGAATGCGTGAAGGTAAAGTGAGAGTATTGAGATGAAATTTCGGATGCTGGGAAAGACGGGTTTGCAAGTTTCGGAGATCGGTTTTGGCGCGGCGCAGATTGGGAATCCATCGCTGCCGGAATCGCAGGTCGAAGCGGTGCTGAACACGGTGCTCGATTTGGGTATCGCGTTTATCGATACGGCTGCGATGTATGGCGATAGCGAAGAGCGGATCGGGAAGTTTATCGCCCATCGGCAGGACGATTTTGTTTTGGCGACAAAGTGCGGCGATTATCAGGTGATCAATGGCGGCAAGCGCGAGATTGTAAAGGATTATTCGCCCGAGGGCATTTTGAGGACGATTGATACGAGTCGATCCAGGCTGAAGATGGATGTGATCGATATTGTGCAATTTCACGGGCTGCCGGGAGAATCAGACGATTGGGATGCGGCGTTTGACGCGCTGTTGGAGGCTAAGGATAGGGGATGGACGAAGTTTGTCGGTGTATCGGCTGATGGATCGGCAGCGGCTGAGGCAGCGCAGAAGTGGGCGTTAGATACGCAGGAGTTTACGTACAATGTGTTGTTCCAGGAGTCTGCTGAAAATTTGATGCCGACTTTGCGCGACCGGGATATGGGGACGATTATCAAGCGTCCGATTGCCAATGGGGTGTATCTCAAATCCGAGCGGCCAGACGGTTCGTATATGGGCGATCCATGGGATCGGGCACAGCAGATGCCGTTGCGGGAATTGGCGGGCGATATGCCGCTGATTGAATTTGCGTTGAGGTTTACGCTTTCTCACGAAGATGTGTGTACTGCTATTGTAGGATCGACGAATGTGGAGCATCTCGCTGATAATGTGAAAATTTCAGATGGAGAAGTATTACCCGAAGATGTGCTGGAGAAGACAAAGCGAGTTTTTAAGTCGTTGTTTGGGTGATTAACCACTCACAAAGGAGTTTATTTTGAAACCCAACAGAATTAGAGAAAAATTGGATGCGGGCGAACCCACTATTGGTACGCGCATTCATTCGAGTTGGCCGGCGATTGTTGAGGCGATTGGACATACAGGGCTTTACGACTATGTCGAATACGTTGGCGAATACGGTACGTTTGATCTCTACGACCTCGACAATTTGTGCCGCGCAGCCGAGTTGTACAATATGGGTATGATGTTCAAAATTGATCGTAGCCATCAGTACTATTTGTCGCAGCGGGCGATCGGGTCTGGTTTTGGGAGTATTTTGTTTACGGATTGTCGCACAGAAGAAGATGCGAAAGAATGTGTGCGCGTTACGCTTCCAGATACGCCGGAAGATGGTGGTCTGTACAGTGTGTACACGCGGCGCAATACGTATATGGGATATGGCGGTGGACCGGAGTATGTGAAGGCGATGCGAGAGACGGTTGTGGTTTTGATGATCGAAAAGAAGGAGGCGGTGGAGAATCTGGAGGCAATTCTTTCGGTTCCAGGCGTGGATATGGTGCAATGGGGACCTTCAGATTATTCGATGAGTGTCGGCAAGGCGGGGCAGCGCGGTGATCCCGCAGTGGCAGATGCGAGGAATGAGGTGTTTAAGACTGCGCTGAGTATGGGTGTTCACCCCCGCGCAGAGATTATGTCGCCCGATGAGGCAAAGGAATATCTCGATATGGGTGTGCGACATTTTAATATCGGGGTGGATATCTCAGTTCTGCATTCGTGGTGGCGAAGCAATGGCGATGAGCTTAGAAAAGCGGTGGAGGGTGCGTGAGTTAATTAAATCGAAAAAGAAATAGCCGCCGAGGTTGAGGTCTCGGCGGCTGTTTCTTTAATCTATAAGTTCATGTACGGCTTCTGAGGGACGGGCAATGACTGCACGGTCTCCGCGAATGCACACGGGGCGATTCATGACTTCGGGATGTTCCAAAAGTAAGCCGACGAGTGCATCGGGGGTATTGTAGTCATCTATGTCGCGTCCCAGTTTTTCAAAGGAACTGGGGTGAATCATGTCTTTGGGTTCACCAGGCAGGAGTGCGAAAAATTTTCTCAAGTCCTGTTCGCTCAGTGGTGTTTTTAAGTATTCAATGACGTCGAACTCGACGTTGCCAGCGCGCAATATATCCATTGCGCCATTGGATTTGCTTCAGTTGGGGTTGTGATAGATGGTGATTTTTGACATGTCGAATCTCCTTTTTGTTAAATCCGCCAGCGTTTCCAGAGGACATCGGGTATTTCGTCTCGGAATGTCTCCTGGTCTTTGTGGGGCAGGCGGGCGAAAAGGCCATAGCGGATGTTGTTGCTGGTGTTTTGAGAGGTTTCGTGCAGGATGTTGCAGTGCCAGAAGATGACGTCGCCCGCTTTTGCATGCAGTTCAACAGGTTGAATATCTTTGACCATGTCGAGATATTCGGGGTGGTCCTTAAAGCTGCAACTGAGGTGATCGGGATGTTTGCGAAGAAATTCCCATGATTTGATATGGCTACGCGGCCAGAAGACGGTGCCTCCGCCGCGCGGTTCCACATCGTAGATATAGGTCGCCAATCCGAGGAGAAAAGAGGCCCCCCGCCGCTTGCCGAGATAACCGTCGATGTGCCCGCGCTCTGGCAAGCACCATTCGCTTTTGGGTTCGGGCAAGAGCAGACGCAGGTTGCCGTCTTCACCGCAAAATTGTCCATCGCCCCCCATGTGATTGACTATGGCTTTGACTTTGGGCTGGTTGACGAGTTGTGTTTCTTCTGGCGAAAAGCGAAAGCTTCGCAATATGGTGATGTCTTCGCGGTGTTGTTGGCGCGGTCCTGCAGCGTTTTGTTGAACGGGGTCAGAGAGATCACCGTATTGGGCGCGAATTTGTGCACGCCAATTGTCCAACATCGATGGATCGATTAGATTGGGTACGAGGACATATCCCAATGTTTTGAACTCGGCGACTTGTTCGGGTGTAAGGGCCATGTTACCCCCGTTCTTTTAGATCGTAAATGGCGATCATATAGGGGTGATCGCGGTCGAGATGCGTGAGGGTATCGGGATTTTCAACGCGGCCAGCGGGGCGGATGTTTTCGCCTGTGATGCCTGCGGCATCGTCTCCGAGGTCTTTGCGACAGGTGTCAATTTGCGCTCTGAGATCCCGCACGATATCGGGGTGTTGATCACTGATGTCATTGGTTTCTCCGATGTCGGCTTCGAGGTCGTAGAGTTCCCGGATTTCTTGGTCGTCTTTGCGGATGTGGAGTTTCCATTTGCCGCTCCGCACGGCTTCGATGCTGTTGCGTTTGTAGTAAAAGAAGGATTCGTGTTGCGATGTCGCGCCTTTTTCTGCGAACATGAACGGGCGGATGTCTTTGCCGTCGATGATGCGGTCGGTGGGTACTTCTGCACCGCCGAGGGCTGCAAGCGTGGGGTAAAAGTCCATGGATAATGTCAGTTCGCTGCATACTTCGCCTGCGGGAATTTTGCCGGGCCATCGCATGAGGCATGGTACGCGCTGACCGCCTTCCCAGGTGGTGCCTTTGGTGGCGCGCAAAGGGCTGTTGCTGCCGCCTTCGTCGCGGGCGCGAGAGCCGTTGTCGCTGGTGAAGATGACGAGGGTGTCGTCGTCGAGTCCCAGGGTTTTGAGTTCGTCAAAGATGACGGCTGCTGCCCAGTCAATGCAGGCGACTGCTGCGCCATACACGCCGTTTTGCGATTCACGGACAAAGGCTTCGGGGGGATAGTGGGGCAGGTGGACGTGCATGTGGGCGAGGTAGAGGAAGAAGGACTGGTCTTTGTTGTCGCGCATGAAACGGACGCATTCTTCGACGTAGCGTTCGGTGATGCCGCGCTGGTCGGGTTGTGCCTGGATGACTTCTTCGTCGCGCAATAAGGGCAGGGGTGGATTTTTGTCGTCTTCTTTTTGTATCCCCATGTCGTTGCTATAGGGGATGCCGTAGTAGCTGTCGAATCCGTGACGGGTGGGTAGAAATTCTGGCTGGTCTCCGCAGTGCCATTTGCCGACTATTTTGGTGGCGTAGCCTTTGTCTTTGAGGAGTTTGGCGATGGTGATTTCGCTGGAATTTAATCCCACACCCTGACCGGGAAAGAGGACCCAACGTCCATCAAAAGAGCCAAAGCCAATGCGGGGAGGATAACAGCCCGTGAGCATGGCCCCTCGCGAGGGCGAACACACGGGAGATGCCATGTAGAAGTCGGTGAATTTGATGCCTTCCGCAGCCATTTTGTCGAGTGCTGGCGTTTTGTTGATTTTAGAGCCGTAACTGCCGAGGTCACCATAGCCGAGGTCGTCGCAGTTGATCAAGATGATGTTGGGTTGCATGCGTCTCCTTTCGCGATGTTCAAAGAATTGGGCGGCGTAAATGGTATTTCTATACTATACTTCGTTATATCATTTGGTGCAAGTTCTGAAAAGAGGTGGTGCATGAAAGACGAACAACTGAAACTGAAAGTAATTTGTACCGAATTGCCCGGTACGCGTTTTGAAGATCCGTACGGTCATGATCCTGAGGTTAAGGAACCCGTTTATCTCGGCATACAGCGTGATAAAGAGGTTGTTGAGCAGGTTCCAGCAGATCGCCGTGAGGTCGTATTTTATCCCGAGTTCAGGGTTGGTGAGAAACCCGATGGTTCACCCAATTTTTTGGGTCCTTATGCACAGGGCAGGCCCGCGGATCGCTTTTTTTATCTTTCTTGGGGGGTGGTGCGAGATTCGGGTGATTTTGAGATGTTTCGGCGGCTCAAAATTCGTCTGGGGCATCTCGATTGGGCGCAGGTTAATCGGGCAGTTGAGTCGGGTGATCCCATTGTTGTAAAGCTAAAGTTGACGGATGATCGTGGCGGCCCACTTTGCGCTACGCCGCGGGAATCTCATATTACCTGGTTAGAAGAGGAGACATAAATGGCTGTTGAACCCAGAGAGTTGAAATTTATTGCGACTGAGGAAAAGGGGGAGGTGTCGGCTTTGTACGCACGACCGCGCGGGGCAAAGGCACTATTGGTATTGGGTCACGGGTCGGGTACGAATATGCGGCATCTTTTTATGCGGGAACTGAGCGATGCGTTGAACGATGTGGGGATTGCGACTTTGCGCTTTAATTATCCCTATTCCGAGAGGGGCGGTGGTGGCATGGATGGGGAGAAGGTGCGGTTGGCAACGGTGCGTGCGGCTATAGAGATGGGGATGAAGCAGGCGCGCGGATTGCCAGTTTTTGCCGGTGGACATTCGATGAGCGGGCGGATGGTTTCGATGGCTTGTGCCGAAGAACCTGTTGACGGGTTGAAGGGTATTGTGTTTTTCGCTTTTCCGCTGTATTCGAGCAAGCCTAATACAGAGCGCGCCGAGCATTTGAAGGATGTACGCGTGCCGATGTTGTTTTTATCGGGTCAGCGGGATAGGATGGCGAGTTTAGAACTGTTGCAGCCGGAGGTGAATAATCTGAAAAATGCGACGCTTCACGTGGTGGATACCGCGGATCACGGATTTAAAATTTTGAAGCGGCGAAATACCGATGAACCCGTGATGGAAGAATTGGCCCGGGTCGCAGGTGGATGGATGTCGGAGTAATGGAAAGTGTGCAGATGGATACACAGGGGCGCGTCATTTCCCTATTCACAAAGTTAGAGAAGGGACTGCCTTTGTCCAGACCGCGCGATGGTAAATTTTTGCTGCGCGCTCGTTTTGGCATTGAAGGCGATGCAAATGCAGACGGCGTTGGTCCGCGGCAGGTGCTCTTGGTTGCTCTGGAGACTCTGCACGAGTTCAAATTGCAGCCGGGTGATTTGCGAGAGAATGTCGTTGTCGCCGGGTTGTCGCTGGACGATTTGCTGTCGGGTTCGGTGTTGCAAATTGGGGATTCTGCCACAGTTCGGCTGACGTATCATTGTGAGGTGTGCAAGTATATCGGGACGTTGGGCGTCAAACCGATCCAGTTGTTGGAGAATCGGCGAGGATTTTTGGCTGTGGTGCTGACGGGTGGTGTCGTTTGTGAAGGCGATCCGGTCAGGGTTTTGTCCAGGTGTTATGATCCCGTGCCCGATCGCACCTCTGATCGATTTTTGTGGGTTGTAAAACAGATTCCCTTTGGGAGGGTGATGACGTATAAGCAGATTGTGGATGTTCTGGGGGTGTCGCATTCGTATTACCGCGTGTTGCCCACCTATATGAAGCGCGTGACAGGACAGGCGTTTCCCTTGCATCGCATTCTGGATTCAAAAGGGTATTTGACGCCGCATGTGGATAATCAGCGGGCGTTGCTGGCGTGCGAGGGTGTTGAGATCAATGCAGGAGGGGAGGGCAACAACGGATGGGTAGATGTGTCTGTCTTTGGGTGGGATATCAGTGGGATTTACTACTGAGGTATTGTGTATTGCGGGCTTGACACGGTCTTTTATTTTTATAATCATGGTTTCACAATAAAATATCCACTTCATTTTAGAAAGGAAACAAAATGGCAGCAGAAAAACACACGCCTGTGGGGTATGACGATACGCCGATGTTGCCCAATCAACCGTGGCGCGTTCACGATAAGAATCGTCCAGCACCGCGCGTGGTGACGCCAGGTGCCAGTGCAGGTGATGCGCCATCGGATGCCGTGGTGCTATTTGATGGTACAGATTTGTCCAGTTGGCAGAGTCGCGATGGTGGAGATCCGACATGGACGGTGGAGAATGGGTATGTAGAGGTGAATCCCCGTACGGGGAATATCCAGACAAAAGATGAGTTTGGGAGCGCGCAGTTGCACATAGAGTTTGCCTGTCCGTCAGAAGTGCGCGGCAGCAGTCAGGGGCGGGGAAATAGCGGTGTGTTTTTGATCGGGAAATACGAGGTGCAGGTGCTGGATGGATATGACAATCCGACGTATTCTGATGGTACGACGGGTGCGATTTACAGTCAGTATTCGCCGCTGGTGAATGCGACGCGTCCACCGGGTGAGTGGCAGGCTTATGATATTGTTTTTGAAACACCGGAATACGATGGCGATACGCTGGTGAAGCCCGCTTATTTGACGGTGTTTTTGAACGGTGTTGTGCTGCACAATCGCAAAGAGGCTATGGGACCGACCGGGCACAGGAATGTGTCGAATTACGATACGCCGCACGGGCCTACCGGGCCGTTGATGCTGCAAGATCACGGCGATCCCGTGCGTTATCGCAATATCTGGATCCGTCCATTGACCGATTATGATGAGGGGTAGAGAGGGTCTATTATTGAGGTGATCAGTGAAAGAGCCGGTCCGGAAATGGATCGGCTCTTTTCAGTTGACAGCACATGGATTCACTCGTTTTTTTAACACTGAGAATTGAGAGGTATTTGGCTTTTTTGAGGAGTGATAATTATTATGGGTGAATTGCTTCGCGTTGAACATCTTCGGGCTGAGTCTGGGCAGCGCACGGATGGCTATCTGAAGGTGGCTGAGATGCAGGATGGGTCGCCTGCGCGCGTTCCGGTATCCCTGATCAATGGTGCTGAAGAAGGACCGACGATTTATTTGCAGGCGATTAGCGATGGGGATGAGTTAAATGGCATCAGCGTGATTCGACAGGTGTTGAAGCGGCTGGATCCGACGGTGATGAATGGGCGGGTTATCGCGGTGTTGATTGTCAATTTCCACGCGTTTCACGCGCATCAGGCATTTAGTCCGGTTGATGAAAAAAAGATGAATCGGTGTTTTCCCGGGCGCAAAGATGGCACGTCGAGCGAGCGCATTGCCTATCGGTTATTTCACAATGCGGTGATGCAGTCCGATTATTGTATTGATTTGCACCAGGGGGGGCGCCGGCCGATGATTGACGAGGTGCGCGTGCGGGTGGATCGGCGCAAGCGCATTCACCGCGTGTGTATGGAGATGGCTCAGGTGTTTGGTATTGGCTATATTCTCGATCAGCGCGGTCCCGAAGGTCAACTCGCGCGTTCTGCTCCCGATGAGGGGATTCCGACGATTGATCCCGAATTGGGTGGATGCATGGGCTGGGATAGTGAGAGCATTCAGAAGGGTATTACGGGTGTCGAGAATGTGTTGAAGTATTACGGGGTTATACCGGGGGAGCCGTTTATACCCAAAAAGCAAGTGGTGGTGGATGGGTTTTTGACGGTGTTGGCCAATCGGGGTGGGTTTATAGAGTTTCACGCGCAGCATTACGATCATTTGCAAAAGGGTGATCCCGTTGCAGATATTACCGATCCGTTTGGCAATGTGCTCGAGACATTGCGCGCGCCAGAGGAGTCGATTTTCTGGTCGGAGAATTTGCTGCCGATGGTATCAAGCGGCGAGATGGTGGCGACTCTGGGGAAGAATATTCGGTACATCTGAAACACCATTAAAACTTAAATTTTAGTCGAAATTTTGCCGTGCCATTTTCATCGATACCTGCCTCCACTTCCGCCCAATCTACCCGGCTGAGATGGGCATCCACATAAGCATCTCCCACGCTGTAGAGTACAATCCCGATAGTTGAGAAGATGTACAGGTTTCTCTCCTGAGTTCCCCGATCTTTGATCTGTTTGCGACGCACTACCCAGGCGATAGCCGAAGCTACTTCTGCGGTCGCAATTATACTGCCTTTTACGCGCTTGCCATTGTAAAATTGTCCCCACCCCGGTAGCGCGATAGACCGCAAGACCGCACCGCGCACGCGGTGGTCCGATGAGAGGGAATCAGGCTGAGATTCCGCACTCCAGGAAGGGACACTCGCGAAAAAAAGCGCGAAGATGAGTAACAATCTTTTGCCCATTGTGTTTCTCTTATGGGTGAAGCTCTCCCAACCTCCCAGCCGCCCATAAGTAAGAAGTAAGAAGTGAGAAAACACCACCCCAACCACTCTAAAGCTGGTGCTTCTTCCTACTTCCTACTTCACACTTCCTACTTCCTACTTCCTACTTCCTACTTCACACTTTCTACCCTACCCTTTCCACATACACGTAATACGCCCCCAGTGAAATGCCATTCCCATCGGTGAGTTCGGTTTCGAGGCTCGTTTCACCAGCCTGGAGGGTGTAGGTGAAGGCGATGCCTTTGTCTTCGGGACCGATGGATTGGGATTGTTCTTCTCCCGCGACTTTGATGCGGGCGGTGCTGACGGAAATTGCGTTGCCGCCGTAATAGGGCGTGAGTTTGCCGGGGATGCCCTCGGTGATGGCGCGGTCTTCTTCGCGGGGCCATCGGCGCAATTCAAAGGTGTAATCACCTGCTTCGGCTACGTCGATTGCCCAGCGACCATTGCATTCCGTCCCGCGGCGGATCGCACCCTGATTCCAGGCCGATTCGCTGTTTTCGTTGTGCCAGTCGTGGGTTGTAATCACAGAGACGGGTTCGCTTTCAGAGCCGACGATGATGGGTACGTCTTCGCCAAAGCGTTCGGATACAAGTGTCCACCAGTCTTCGTAGTGCTGGCGCAGTTCGGCGACGATATCGGGATGTTGCTCGGCGACATTGTGGCGTTGTCCGCGGTCGGTGTCCATGTCGTAGAGTTCTTCGCCGTTGATGAGTCGCCAACGCTGTGTCATAGTCGCGCATTTGCGCCATTTGATGGGGTTTTCCACGCGCTGAGAGTCCGTGACGATTGTGCGTTCGTTCCAGTTGTCCGTGCCTCCGAGGAGGGGTTTCACGCTGGTACCGTTGATGCGTTCGCGGGCTTCGTCGGAGATGGGGACGTCACAGAGGTCGCACAGGGTGGGCAAGAAGTCGATGTTGGCAATGAGGGTGTCGATGTCGCGTCCGCTGGTGTATCCGCCTGCGGGCCAGTGAAAGAAGAAGGGGACGCGATGTCCGCCTTCGTATTCCGAGCCTTTTTTCCCGCGCATGCCATCGTTGAAACCATCTGTGACATAGCCATTGCCGTCGAGGGTGCAGCCATTGGCGGTGCCGTTGTCGGTCATGAAAATGAAGATGGTGTTTTCTTCTAACCCTTTGTCGCGAAGAAAGTCGCGCATGAGGCCGACGTTTTCGTCGATGTTGGTGATCATGCCGTAAAAGCGGTCGCGCTGACCGGGCAAGCCGTCGCCGTTGTAGAGTTCGCGGTAGTGATCGGCTATGTTGAAGGGGCCGTGCGGTGCGTTGGTGGGGATGTAGCAGAAGAAGGGCGTGTCGCCGCAGTCTTCGATGAATTTTTTGGCTTCGTCAAACCAGATGTCCGTGCAGTAGCCTCTGAATTTTTCAGGTACGCCGTTGCGGAAGTACGTGTCGTTGAAATAGGTATTGCCCCAGTAGTCAGGGGTCTGGTGTACGCCGCCGCCGCCGTGGTAAACGACCGTGTCAAAGCCCCGGTTGTGCGGGTGAAATGGATAGTTGTCGCCCAGATGCCATTTGCCAAACATGCCGGTGCGATATCCCGCTGCTTTGAAGAAGTCGGCGATGGTGGTTTCGTCTTTGCGCAATAGCGAGCGTCCAGCAATGGTGTGCCATACGCCTGTGCAGTTGCAATAGCGTCCCGTCATGATGCCCGCCCGGGTGGGCGCGCAGGTGGGACCGACGTGGTAATTGGTAAATCGCACGCTTTCGGTATAAAGCTCGTCGAGGTTGGGCGTCTGGATGATGTCATTGCCGTGGCATCCAAGGTCGCCATAGCCCTGATCATCGGTAATTACAAAGACTACGTTGGGAGAAGACATAGGTATAAAAACTCCTTTCAAGATAGAAGAGGGGCTACGTATTCAGGTGAATATCTCAAGCAGCGATAGATGACGGGGCGGCCATTTTCGTGGCGATAAGGATTGATAAATTCCCAGACGATTTCCCCATCTGGCGTGACTTCAAAAAGTCGGGTCTTGCCGCCTTCGCATATCAGGGTGTTGCCATTGGGCAGGCGCTGGGCACCGGAAATCGCCGCGCTGAAGAACGCTTCTTTGGGATCTGCGACGTATTCCCATTCGATGGTTTCGGTGAGGGGATTGAGTTCAATTACGCGAGAATATCCGCGCAGGGTGCCGTTGTCGAAGATCAGTACATTGCCGTTTGCGAGTATGTGGGGTTTGTGCTGCCCGTCGATGATGCCGGGTCCCCATGCCCAGACAATGTCGCCGGTGTCGTAGTCAATCACGCCGATGACGTCGTTGCTGCGGTAGGAGAAGAAGATGTTGCCGGGTTTGAAGCGCGCGTCATTCTCGTTTTTATGAGGCGGAATGAGCTGGAGCGTGTTGTTGTGTGCCCAGTCAAATGCAAAGCGTCCGGCGGCGCGGTCCAGAACGTGTTGCCATGCTTCGGGAGAGAGACAGGCTTCGAGGTCTTGTAGATGCTCTTCGCCTTTCCACTCCCAGACCAGTTCTTTGTCTCGCGTAATTTCAATCATATACGGGTGGCGCTTGAGTTCAGGTCCCAGTGGTGGGGACATGGTTTCGTTGAGCGTGTGGATGAGCAGATTGCCGTTGTCGCGCACCTGATAGTCGTGGTCGGTGCGACAGCGCACGCGCCAGACGAGTGTGCTGTCGGGATCGTATTCAAAAATGCCGACGTTGCTGCACTGCGTGACGCCCGAGCGGTCGTGGGTGGGTACCAGTAGATGGCCGTTGGGCAGCAATCGGCAGTGGGACTGGACGGTGTGTTGCGTGAGGTGCCAGGTGTGGGCGGGTTCTCCGTTCATGTCGATGAGGTACACCACGGCTTCTTTGCCGACTTCCCAGTTTGGTTCCGCAAAGGTTTCTGAAAAGAGTGTGTATCCTTCATAAGCTTTGTCGGGTTTGTGCTGTGTGATGCCTGACATTTCAAGAGGTCTCCTTCGCCAATCCCCATTCCACGCGGTATTCTTCGATGGACTTGCGTTCGGACAGATCTGCTTTGGGTATTACGTCGGGGTCTTTGCCCATGTGTCGCTGGTCCGTGGCTTCTGTGGCGAGTTGGTAGCGCGTGTCGCTGCTGATGCGAAAGCGGTTGGTGGTGTTTTCGAGAGAGGCGTGCATGAAGTACATGCCGAAGATGACGACATCACCGGCTTGAAATGGCGTGGCGGCCCATTTGGTGCCGAGGGTTTCTATGACATCGTAGGGGTCGTTGGAGAACGCGCCCTGGATCAAGTCGTCGTGTGCATCCGATGCGCCGTAGGTATTGCGGAGATGTTCGAGTTTGTGCGATCCCAGGCAGAGGGCGAGCGGTCCCATGTCGAGGGAGATATCGCCCAGGGCTGTCCACATGGTATAGAGGCTTTTGGTGCCCGCGCCCATATATACAATGTCGCAGTGCATTCCCGCATTGCCTCCCGTTCTGATGGCGCGCAGCCATTTGTGATCGAGCGAGAGCGCGGGTCCGCCCAAAAAGCGGCCGAAGAAGTCCATTGTGTTTTTGCCATCGACAATATTGAGAAAGCCGGGCCAGGTTTTGACCAGGCTGTCTTTGAAGCGCATGGAGCGTTTTCTATCGCCGATGATGGCGTCTTCCAGTGTCGATCCTTCGGCGAGCAGGCCCTGACTTTCCATGTGATCGACAATTTCTTTTCGGGCTTTCATGATGTCTTCGCGGTTGTGGAAGTTGCGAATGATGAGATACCCGTCTTCTTCCATTCGCTGTCTCAGTGCTTCCGTGTCTGCGAGGATGTCGTTGGATTCCCTTGGCGAGAAGATGGTTTCCCCAAATACGAGTTCTTTTCCGCTCATTCTGACTTTTGTGCCGTCAGGTGTTTGAAAGGCAGGCATGATGTGCTCCTTATAGCATTGGTTGGTTATTCCGGTGCGGTCAGTTTTCATACATCCGTTTCGCAATGTCGGTGAGTTCGCGCGCGATACTAACATTTGCGGGGTCGTCAATGACGTTGCGAAATTCATTCGGGTCGTTCTCCAGATCAAAGAGTTCAGAGCGTGCCCAGCTCAGATAATTGAGTTTCCAGCGGTCCGTGCGAATCATGAGGATTGGCGGTTTGCCCACATACCGATTGTCTCGGGTGAAGACGCCGTGACAAAAATCGTATTCGGAGTAAACGTATTCGCGCGGCTGGTAGGTTCGGTTGTCAAATAAGGGGGCAAAGCTACGCCCGTGGATATTTTGGGGAATGGGCAGGTTGCACAATTCGGCGAGTGTGGGGTAGATATCCACATGTTCGACGAGGTGGCTGTGCGAGGTGTTGGCGTGGGTGTCTCCTGGCAGGCGGATGATGAGCGGCACGCAGACCGATTGTTCATACATGTTGTGTTTGGTCCACATGCGATGTGCGCCGGCCATTTCTCCGTGATCAGAGGTATAGACGATGATGGTGTTCTGATCGAGGCTGAGGTCGTAGAGTGTGTCGAGTACTTTGCCGATGCACGCATCCATCTGGCTGATGTTGCCGTAGTATCCTGCGAGTGCGCGGCCGAGTTCTTCGTCTGTTTGTGCGTACCATCCCCGCTGTTTTGCGCGCATGAGGTGGCCTTCAAAGCCGGTTTCCAGCGCGTTGTCGCTGCGTTGGGGCAGGGTGAGGGTTTCGGGATTGTAGAGGTCGAAGTATTGTTGCATGGGGACGAGGGGCGTGTGCGGCATGAAGTAGGATGACCAGAGGATAAAGGGTTTATCGGGGTCCCTTTTTTCGCGCAAATACCGCACGGTTTCGTCGGCGTAATACGTGTCTTGAAAATACCGCGCTGATAATTTGGATGGTCGTCCCGATGTGCCACCTCCACCGCCCTGGTCTCGACGCAGTTCCCGCCATTCTTCATCTGTGAGTGTTTTTCTGAAGTCTCCCATTTCCAGGCGGTAGTCAAATCCGTGTTTTTGCGTTTCATCCACAAAGTGCATTTTGCCTATTGCCCCGGTTTGATAGCCGTGTTCGGCAAAGTGATGGGCAATGGTGCGCGTGTCGGGGGATAGTGCGTCTTGTAAAATGCGCGCGCCGTGGGTGTGGGGGTATTGTGCGGTGATGATTGATCCGCGTGCGGGTACACAGACGGGAGACTGGCAGTAGGCTCTGTTAAAGCGGATGCCAGATGCGGCGATGCGGTCGATATTTGGGGTTTGTGCTTCTGCGTGACCATAACACCCCGATGCAGCGGTCTGGTGCTGGTCAGAACAGAAGAAGAGGATGTTGGGACGATGGTTGTTCATTATATCAACTCTGCTTTCAACCGGGCAATATGCGATGAGACGTCGGAGTCGTCGATGATGTTGTTGTTTTCGAGGGGATCGGTGTCGAGGTCAAAGAGCATGGGTGTGTCGCCAAATCCTTCGATGTATTTGTAGCGGCCATCATAAGCCATGCGCCAGTTGCCCAGGCCGGATAGGACGATGTCCCGATGCGTGCTGGTATTGCCTTCGAGGAGGTTGCGGAAGGATCGGCTGTCCATGTCGTCGGGGATGTCCAGGCCTGCATAGTCGAGGAAGGTGGCGGTGAGGTCCAGGTTGGTTGTGGGCAGGTCATGGGTTATGTCCTGTTGTACACCGGGTCCCGAGATGACAAGGGGCACGCTGGCCGAGGGGTGCAGGGGTTTGCCCTTGCCCCAGGAATTGTGGTCGCCGAGCATTTCACCGTGATCCGAGGAAAAGACGATGAGGGTATTGTCCAATTCGCCCCGTTCTTCGAGCAGGTCTAAGTAGAGGCCGACCTGATGGTCAATGTTTTCGACCATGGCGGAGTAATTTCGCCTGGCTCTGAGGAGTTCATCAGGCGTGAGCTGGTCGTTGCGATTCGGCTGCGGAAAATCGACGTTTTCGTAGAGTTTTGCCATGCTTTCCGTGATGTCCAGGGGCAGGTGAGGCCCGTTGAAATTGACCTGTATGAACCAGGGTTTGCCCTCGGGAACTGATTGGATGAGGTCCCGGCCATTTTGCCCGATCCAGTTGTCGCAATAGGCGTCATCGGGCAGTGGCGTGGGAAAGGTGCTTCTCTGGCCTTTGCGGTTGGCAAAGTCGTTGAGGTGTATCTGGCGCAGGCCGCGCTCTTCGAGGTATTGCAAATAGGGTCCTTGCGGTTTTTCGCGCCCGCTGTTGGCGCCGTCTATTTTGCCTTCGTTGTTGATGCCATCCGAGAATCCCCATTCGTTCAAATGGTGTTTGCCATCCAGTCCCCAGGCCGGCAGGTTGGATGTGCAGGTGCCTTTGTTGAGGTCGAATTTGCCACACCCCAGTGTGTGGTACCCGCTGTCGCGGAGCATGCTGTAAACAGTGGCGCGGTCTGTGGGATAGTCGTCGCTGTTTCCTTTGACGGGACAGTTGTCGTATTCTGTGCCGGCTGCAACACAGGCGCGACTGGGCGCGCATACGGGTGCGGGGCAGACGGCTTTGGAGAATGTCGCCCCGTTTTTTTGCAGGCGATCCAGATTGGGCGTGCGTACCGCTATGTCGGGATTGCTGCCGATCCAATCAAAGCGAAGTTGGTCGGGGAAGAAGAAGAGGATGTTGGGGCGATTAGATAGGTTTGGCATATAAAACTCCGAAAGAAAGTAAGAAGTAAGAGGTGAGAAGTGAGAAATCCACCCATCACCACCCAAAGGCTGGTTGCTTTGTCTCGCGTTTTACGTTTTACGTCTCACGTCTTTATGTCCTTGAGATTTCCGCCGTGATAGCGTCCGTTGCCGCCAATGCGATTGGCTGCGCAGCGCACGTCTCGAAACAGGCTCTGGCGTTTGGGTGGCATGGAGGCGAGCAGGTCCGGGTGTGGATGCCAGTTGCTCCATTTGGCGCCGATGGTGTTGTAGAGGTTGAAGATGGCAACGCGGTCGGTTGTTTCATCTGTCCAGGGCGTGGCGCTGTGGGTGATGGCTTCGGTGAAGAAGAGCAGTGAGCCAGCCGGGCATTCGTAGGTGTCCCAGATGGGCGAGTTTGGGTCGTGGATGGATTCTGGCGCGGCATAAACTGCTTTGTGGCTGCCGCTGACCACCAGTGTTCCGCCTTTGCCTTTTTGTACGGGGGCAAGTTCCCAGACTACGCGGGTTAGACCGCTATACGCTTTGCCGGGGATGCACTGATAATGGTGCGAGTCGATTGCAAAGCGAAACAGGCCGTTGCCATTGTGCGGTCGAAAGCCTCCGACTTCGCCGGTGCGCGTCGAGCGGAATCGGATACCGGATGCCTCCATGCGAAAGCCATAGCCATCGGGGCTGGCGAGATGGGGATGTGCGACAAATTCGTTCATAAAGCCGACGACTATGGGGTGGTCGGCGAGTTTTTGCAAGGGACCAGCCAGGTAGGACTGTTCGTGTTCGGGCAGCGATTGCGGGTCGTGTTTGACCTGTAGTGCAAATTCGCGCATGTCGCGTATGTCGTCATCGGATAGGACGCCGGGGAAGAGCAACCAACCGCGCGCATCAAAGAGGTATTTTTCCTCTTGTGTCGGCGCGATGACGGCTTCTCCATCGGCGTTGGTTTGCGTGAGGTCTTCTGGTTCGACGGTCATGTTGACGCCGAGGTTTTTATCGACGATGAATGGTGTGTTGTTGGACATTGGTAGCTCCTGTTCGTTATGGAAGATACTGTGCCTGTGCGTTTTTGGTCGGGTCAAAGCTCGGATTGTACGCCCAGGATGTGCCGTTGGCTTGCATTGCCTCGTGGATGAGTTGTCTGCGATACAGGCTGTCTAAATTGGCTTCGGCTATGGCGTCGAGGTCATAGTTGTCGAGGATGCGCGTGCGAAGATAGGTTTCGATTTTTGCATGGTCTGGCTGACCGCTGAGATTATTCCATTCGCCCGGGTCAGCGTCGAGGTCAAAAAGCTGTGGTTCGTGTCCGTGGATGTGGTTGTATTTATAATTGTTTTTGCGAATCATGACGCAGGGAGTGCCGACTGCTTCGTGGGCTTCAACAAAAATTTCTCGGTTTTCTGTTTCCGCGCCTTCAATGAGGGGCATCAGACTGATGCCATCGCAGGGGTAGTGGTCTTCTGCACCCGCCATGTCGCATAAGGTGGGCAACAGGTCAATGAGCGAGACGGGCTGGTCGATTGTGCTGCCGGCTTTGTAATGGTCTGGAAAGCGGATAAAGAAGGGTACGCGGCTGGACCAGTCGTAGAAGGTTCGTTTCTGAACCATTTCTTTTTCGCAGAGCATGTCGCCGTGATCGGAAAAGAAGATTACAATGGTGTTGTCGTCCAGGCCATTTTCTTTGAGTGAGGCGAGGAGTTCTCCGACTTTGTCGTCCATGTATGTGACGAGTCCGTAATAGGCTCGGCGGAGTTTGTAGAGTGCGTCCGGGTCGCGCAGGTCGTGTTTGCGCGTGCCGTGATAGGCGTTGAGCCAGTTGTCCATCATGGAGTATGTGTCGTCCAGGTTGTCTGGCAAGGCAGGGATTTCGATGTCTGCATTTTCGTACATGTCCCAATAGGATTGGGGCGGCCAAAAGGGTTCGTGGGGATGGTGGTAAGAGGCGCACAGGAGGAAGGGTTTGGGATTTTTTTGTGCGCCGACGGCGTGGAGGTATTCCAGTGATCGAAAGTGCGTTTCTTCGTCGTAGCTGAGAGGTCCGTGCCAGGTGTCGATTTGGAGCTTGTGTCCGTCGTAATTTGCGGCGTTATACCTGCCCCGCTGTTCCATGACGGCCTGATAATTTTCTCCTCTGGTTTCTTTGATGTGTATCCATTCGGGTTTGACCCACCGGAAATCTTCCGGGTAGATGTCTGTGGTGAGGCGGCGTCTGAAGCCGTGGAGTTGATCCGCACCTATGAAGTGCATTTTGCCAGATAGGACGGTGTCATATCCGGCGCGGGTGAGGTGGTGGGCAAATGTGGGGATGTCCGAGCTGAGTTCAGCACCGTTGTCATACGCGCCAATTTTTGCGGCGTTGTTTCCCGTCATGAAGCAGGCGCGTGCAGGTGAACAGAGCGGGAAGGGGGTATAGGCCGCATCAAAGCGAATGCCGTTTTTTGCCAGCGCGTTTAGTGCAGGTGTTTGGACGACGGGATGGCCATAAGCGCCCGTGAGAAATGGCGTCATCTGGTCTGAGATGATCATGAGTATGTTGGGTTGAGCCATGTGTTTCCTTCTGCCATCCTGATCCTATTCCGTGGGCAAGACGTTGATGGTTTTTCCCTCTCGATAGGCAATGGCGTCTTCGATCATGCGGATGATGTCGTATTGCGGGTTAAAGCCGATCAGGTCGCGCGCTTTGGTCAGGTCGTATTCGTAATGTGTGGGCGCGCCATGTAAAATGGCTTCCTGATAGGGGATGTTCAGGCGTTGGGATAAATACGGGATGGCTTCGGCCCATGTGAATGGACGCGGTCCCCCGAGTTGAATGGCGTGTCCGGCGGCTTGTGTTTTGTTTAAGGCACAGATACAGCCGTGCGTGATGTCGCGCACGTCGGCGATGTGTTTTTTGTAGGAGCGGCCTTTCATGTCTTTGAGGAGGAGGAGGCGTTCTTCGCCGCGCCACAGTGCTTTGAGTTCGGGAAGTCCTTTGAGTTTGCTCAGGTAAAATTGGCGGAAGTCGAGGATTTCGCCCGCTCCGACGACCAGGCAAAAGCGCAAGATGGTGATGGGGAGTTGGTGGGCGCGCCAGTATCCGTAGCACATTTCTTCACCGACGGATTTGGATAGGGCGTACCAACCGCGCGGTTCTCTGGGCATTTCGTCTTCCCGGATGGGTTTGTCCATTCCTTCAGGGGGATATTTGGCGTAGAGCGCGTCTGTGCTCGCAAAGATGAATTGTTTGAGGTTGTCCTGTTGGGTTGCGGCTTTGAGCATGTGGAAGGTGCCGCGCAGGTTGATTTCAAAGTAGTCGTTGTCCTTAAATGGTCCGCCCCCCTGAAAGGCCGCGCCGAGGTGATAGATTATATCGACGCCGTCAGTGACTTTTTCCACGTCTTCGTATTCGGTGAGGCTGCCTTCGATGAGTTCGAGGTCGATGCCCTCAAATTTTTCTATGCGCGGATCTTTGGGCCATACAAGCCCGCGTACCTGATGCCCCTGTTCAACGAGCTGCGCCGCCAGGTTGCCGCCGATGCGCCCTGTGATGCCGGTGATGAGTATTTTCATGGGGAGCCTCATGGCTTTGTATTGATGGTTTTTGTGATGTAAACCCCGTATGCACTGCCCTTAACAAATAATTCGCTATCTTGAGAAATGTCAATGGCATTTTCGCTTGCTTCATGCGTGTATATTCCTTTCCATGCGTTTGCATTTGTGCTGATATACACATGACGGGCGGGCACAGGGGCACCGCCCCTACACTTGATTTTCCATCTGTGTTTATCGGCGGTTGTATTTGATTTTATCCTGTTCATCCTTCCATCCTGCACATCCTGATTCTGACTGAGGAGGTTTAGACAATGGCTGTTATTTCCCGTGACGAACTGAGAGCACGCATTGGCAAGGTGCCGCGTGTGTCGCTGGGGCATTTGCCCACGCCGCTTGAGTTTTGCGAGCGGTTGACTGAAGCGGTTGGCGGTCCAAAGATTTATATTAAACGCGATGATTGTACGGGTCTGGCATTTGGTGGCAATAAGACGCGGCAGTTGGAGTTTACGATCGCGCAGGGTCTGGTTCGCGGTGCGGATGTGCTTATCGGTGGGGCGGGGTCTCAGTCCAATCACAGCCGGCAGTTGGCGGCGGCAGCGGCAAAGTTGGGGGTGGATTGTGCGCTGGTTCTGGTGAAGGATCACAAGAGCGGCAGTACGCAGGGCAATTTGCTATTGGATAATTTATTGGGTGCTTATGTCGATCTGATCGATGTTGAAACGCAGGAGTTGTTGGACGATGCCAAGCAGGCACTGATCGAAAAATTTGAGCGCGAAGGGCGCAAACCCTTTGTGGTGATGCAACCGGCCAATCGTCCGTTTGGCGCAATGGGTTACGCGCTGTGTATGGTCGAGATGATGGATCAGTTCGATGCGATAGGTGAAACGCCTACAACTGTTGTTGTGTGTTCGGGCAGTTGTACACAGCCGGGTTTGATTTTTGGGAAGACCGTTCTGGGTCTGGATGTGCGGATTGTGGGCGTGAGGCCCATTTTGTGGTCTTATGATCTCAAAGACGCATTTCTGGGTGTATTGAGAAAAATGGCGGAGATTCTGGATGTGGATGTCGCGTTTGATGAATCTGTGATTGAAAATGTGGATCGGTACGTCGGCGAGCAGGGATATGGATATTGTTCACCCGAGGGCAATGACGCGATACGGCTATTGGCGCGAACAGAGGGGATTTTATTGGAGCCGATTTATACGGGCAAGACACTGGCGGGTTTGATCGATATGGTAAACCGCGGGGAGATTGGCAAAGATGAGACGGTGGTGATGGTGCATACGGGAGGGACGCCTGCGCTGTTTGCTTATACAGAGGAATTGTTGAGTTAATTACAGGAGCACACAATGTCTGCATTAACTCCGGAGCAAGTCGAATTTTTTTTTCAGAATGGCTATATCTCGATTGGCAAACTTCTCGAAGATGAACATATTGAGATATTGCGCCGGGAATACGACCGCGAATTTGAAGCCGCGCGCAAGAATAATCGCTTTCGCAATCTCGCCATTAGCAATACCGACGATCTCAGTGAAAAAAACGAGGCGCCCACACAAATGTTGCAAATTATGCAAATGTGTGAGCGCAATCTGCACTATCGGGAACTGATCTACTACGATCCCATACTCGATGTTGCCGAGTCGCTCATCGGTCCCAATATTCAACTTTTCCACGATCAGGCGCTTTTCAAACCCGCACATAATGGAGATGCGGTTTTCTGGCATCAAGACAATGGGTACTGGCAATGTATGCCAGCGAATCTCGTCTCATGCTGGCTCACTCTGGACGATGCCGATGTCGAAAACGGGGCTATGCACGTTATTCCCGGCTCTCATCTGCGGCCATTTACTCATGAGCGTTCATCTCAAACCGATGCGTTGTTTGATATAGAAGATCAGGTGGAGATATCCAGAGCCGAAATTATCGAGTTGCCCGCCGGTGGTGTGATGTTTCACCATTGCCAAACCCTGCACTACACACCGCCCAATCACACAGACCGCCAGCGTCGGGCTTTTGCCATCCATTTTATGATTCCCGGTACAAAACGCCACAAAACTGGGGAGTACATGCCCGTCTCATTCAGCCGTCCCATGTTGCGTATGCATATCTGATACATGAAAAAAGGGCGAGCCAGAAGACTCGCCCTTTGATATGGTTGCTGCATGATCCCGGTTAATTGCCCGGCGTGATCGTCACGCGGATTATGCTGTCAACCGCGGGGATGTGGTCACCCGTGGCAAGGCGCACGGTGTTGTCCGGGTCTGGTGCGCCCGTGTTGGGACCAGACTGACGCGGTGCCTGGTCGAGGCCAACACCGAGGGGTTGGTTGATCTCTGTGCCGGCATACCACAACTGGATCATTGATGTGATATCGCCCATCATTGCCGATCCGTCCTCTCCAAAGAGAGGAGTGCCTTCCTCGTCGGGGGCATAGAACAGGTCGTTGGAATGGACAAACATCGTGGCAAAGGACAGGCGGTCACCCGCTGATGCGCTGAAGCTAAAGACATACGCACCGCCAGGGAGCAAAGGCCCGGGCTCATCTCCACCTTCGGGTACGGCAAATACGCCGCTGGCTGATACGCGATTATTTTCTGCCAGTGCGCCAGCCAGCCCACTGGGGTTTCCATCTTCTGCGAGTGCTTCGAGGCCCTCGCCCCGATCAGGTGAACCCGATGTGAACAATGCGCCAGCCTCCTGATGTAAGGCAAATACGCCCGGTGCGAGTATCCCAACCACACCTGTGTTTGCCCTCACAGTCTCTGCCAGCCCACTGGGGTCGCCGTCTTCTGCGAGTGCTTCGAGGCCCTCGCCCGTATCGGGGAAACCCGATGAAAACAGAAATGCAGAACCTATATGTACAACAAATACACCCGGGGCCAGGAGTTGTGGCGGCTCTCCGCTCCACACATTCTCAATCTGCACGTCAAAACCAGTAGCAGAATCTTCTGACGGCGTGATTGTTACGCGAATGACGCTGTCAACCGCGGGAATGTCGTCGCCCAGGGCGATGCGCACGGTATTATCTTCATCAGCCGCGCCTGTGTTTGCACCACTTTGACGCGGTGCCTGATCTGCCCCCGTGCCGATGGGTTGATTCACTTCTGTGCCCGAATCCCACAACATCACCTGATCCGTCACATCGCCCGAGATGCGATTGCCCGCATCATCCCAAAGCGCGATGCCGTCTTCATCGGGGGCATAGAACAGGTCGTTGGATTGCACAAACATCGTGGCAAAGGACAATTGGGCTCCCGGCGGTGCTTCAAACGAAAACCCATAAGACTGGCCCGGCGGGAGTGGACCGGGGCTGTCTGCGCCCGACGGCACGGCAAAAGTCCCACTCGCTATATAAGCAAATACGGGGGGGGAAATATTCTCAATACGCACGGTAAATTGGGTTGGTGGTGCCGGTGCGTCTATTGCTGATGAACCCATCACTTGTGATTTTCCACCAACGGGTAAGTCGAGCATTACTTTATAGCCTCCGTTAATTGGTATGCTCGACCAGGAACCGATTGTGTTTCCATCCTTCATGGCGCGTGCCTGGTAATAACCCGTCACGCTGTGCGACATAATCTCCACTCGTGCCCGACCATTGTCATCGGTGATCCCAGACCATGCGTAATCCGGGGCCTGTCCCGCAATAGAGCGCGAAAGTTCGACTGTGACACCGCTTACGGGCGCGTCATCCTGTCGCAACGTAGCCATTACTACAGCCTGAGCCATGTGCCCGGCTGCGGCCAATTTAGTCAATGGCTGTCCGACCTGTTCGTTTGCTACCTGCGACTGGGTCACGCGCTCGCTACCACAGCTCAACAGCACGCCTGCGGCGAGTGAGACGGCGACTATACTGCGAATACATCTCGACATGACAACCCTCCTTATAAGAGTTCCCCCGGCTTTTATGGTTCCCCGGCTCTAAGAGTGAAACTGTGAAACACAAACTCGGAGTTTATTCGGTTGTCATCTCCTTATTTTTAAGGTTGTGTCTAACTGCGGATCTCAAGTCGTCCAGTCGAAGACGACTGCGAGGCGTTCGGTTTTTTTGTGCAAAAGGTCACGGTATGCTTGCTGGCACCTTTCGGGATCGTACTTTGTGTAGATGCCATCGACGTTGACGCGGCCCTCAGCCAACCATTTGAGGGCACCGGCAAAGTTTTCAAAGACGCTGTTGGTGCGAAAGTCTTCTGGCTGGCGCGGCAGTTCCCATTCCCAGCCGCTGCGAATGGTGACATAGTTAAAGAAGATGAGGCGGTGCAAGTCGTGTATGAGCAGGTCCGTGTATCGACGCCAGGGGGAGGCAATGCAAACGACTTCGGCGCGTTTTCTCACGGCGCCTGCTGCATCGAGCAGGGCTTGTTCGTGTCCCGAGCATTCGATGGCGAGTTGGAATTGGCCCGATAGGTCGGTATTTTCTGATGGCACGGCATCCAGCACATTGTGAATCCCCGTTTCTGAGGCAATTTGCCGCCGCGATGCGACCGGGTCACAGGCATAGACTTCGTATCCGCAGGCTTGAAAATTTTTGGCTGCGAGATGGCCAACGAGTCCGAGTCCAGTGATGAGAATTTTGGCGGGTGGCCGCGCCGAGGTGGTTGTGAGAGTGGTCATTGAGACACCCATCATGCGGGCAAATACAGCTGTTTCTGGCGTGAGGTTGTCGGGCAGGCGAATCACCTGCGAGGCTGGTTTTCGCTGATAGGAGGCGTGATTGCCCGGGCAGAAGACGAGGTCGCCCGGTGAAATGCCCGCGACATTTTTCCCCACTTTTTCAACTTTGAATGCCGCGGCGTATCCCGACTGTCTGGGAAAATTGTCGCCGAGATACCCGCTGTTCAATTCCGTGCCCGCGCTGATGAGGGTTGCAAGGGTATGACCCGCGACTTCGTTTGCACCGATCGCGTCTGTATCGATTTCAACGGGTAGCAATTTTGCGGTTTCGCGTTCGGTGAATGTGACTGCATATTCGTTCATTTATATCTCCTTTTCACACTTCACATACACCGGACTTACCCACGCTTTTCCGCCATCAATTTGCGTTACGCGCACCCAATAGGGATGACAGCCGGGATGTAACTGGTTTTCGGTATGCGTAAATTCGATGTCACGTCCAATGCCTGTGGGCATTTGTTCAAATACGACCTGCATATCAATTCCACCGGCGTTGATTACAACTGGTCCTTGTGCGATTTCTGTTAGTTTTAACGCTTGCGACAAGACGGGTGTTCCAAATTTGATTGTTGCATCGGGCGGGGCGTCCAGGGTTAATATGATGCCGTCTGCATCGCCGGTTGTTACCGATGTCCAGGTTACTGATTGGTCGCTGACAGATTGAATACCTTCGGATGCCGAGTCAAAGGCAAAGCCTCTGGCGTCTGTGATTCGCCCTTTGTCTATTGTTACTTCGCCATCCCAGCGCACGAGTCGGTTGCGCGCCCGGATGCGCTGTCCGGACCACGCAATGCGTATGTCTGTTTGTTGTCGGGGAATGGTTTGGGGATGTGTGTAGATGATTTCCGTGCCTCTGAAGATATCCACTTTTTCTATTGACGCTGTGCCCCAAACACTGACGGCGATTTCTGGTGGTGTGTTCGTTGCGAGGTCCGATCCCATGGGCTGTCCGCCTACGGTGACATCTACGAGGGTGCGCTGTCCACTGGTGCCGTAACATCGCCTTGTTTTTATCGCTTCCCAGATGCTTTCTCGCGTCAATTCTTTTGCATATACGCAGGTGATGCCACCGTAAATGCCGAATGCGCCACTGCCCGGATGCGCGGCGCCCGGGCGGCCTTTGTGGTCGTCACTGCCACAGGTGAATCCGATGCGATAGCCTTTTTCAAGGGCTTCTTTTAAGAACCATTCAAATTCGCCCCATTCGGATAAAACCTCGATTACGGTTTCCAGGTTTGGATCGTGCCAGGTCAGGTTGGCATAGCGCCCGCCCACATGGGGGATTAGTAGCGCGTCTTTTCCCCTGAGTGCGCCGTAGAGGTCGGTTATGTGCTGGCAATCTGTTTCTATATCTGATTTGTCTTCGATGAGGACATGGCTGGAGCGGTGTAATGGTCCATCGTCGCCGGGATAATAGACGTTGTGATCGCCGCCCGAAGGCGTGTTGCCCGACCATTCCCAACCGACAAAGGCGACGAATTTGCCCGCAGTATTTTGTGTGTTGGCCTGGTGTTTGATTTCATTCCAGATTGCTTCTGTAATTTGAAAGTCATTTCCCTGATGTCCCGCAAAATCCATCCACGCCTTTTCTCGCGCAAAGCGAAAGTATGACGATACGGGATTGGTTCCCACTGTTTCTTCGCTTTGTCCGTGTAGATCCCCCCAAAAGGGTTGCGCGTCTTTGCGCGTTTCAATGCATATTAGTGGATTGCACTCTGCTTCAAAGCCATTGTTTTCGTCCCCGGCTCTTACGCGATAAATGCCTGTTGCAGGGGCTGTCACATTTTCAAATCGCCTGACACCGCGGTACTCTGGTTGAAATACAAGTGTTTTGGGTAATCCGTTCAGGCCATCTGCGTCGATTTTTATTGTGCTTCTGTATTCCGCGCATGGATTGCCCCACACATCTTCGGCTTTTATTCCGATCCAGGTGGTTTCTCCCGGTGTTATTTCAGAAGGTCCCAGTACGATGAGTTTATTGGGCGCACCGCTCGCAATTGGTACTTTGGGGGATGGTACTTCTGTATATACCCATGTGCCGCACCAGTCAACCGATACCCGAAATTCAAATGCATCTTTGCAAAAGGTTTGGGCACGGCTGCCCGCACTTCCGCCGGATGTATCACCCAATATTAGTGTGACGATGTCGCCTTCGGACAGCGAGTCGTCGAATACATCGATGGTCACGCAATATCGCCACGGTCGAATATAGCGCTGTCTGTCGAATACAGCTTTTAAGGTCGCCGGTCCCGTGGTCGAGACCGATGCATAAGCAGGCGCAGAGGGGTCGTCAAACTGCGGTCGCTGCCAGTCGCTTACGTCGCGCCAGGCGATTTTGATTACGCCGCCATCGTCTATTCCGTATTTGCCCACGTGATATACAATGCGCCATGTGCCCGTTTCACCGGCTATAATCGCCCGGTCTGGGTCGATTTCTGCCCAGCCGTAATATCTGCGAATTTGTTCCTCTGTCATGTCGTGTTTTTCTATCATAAGATCCTTTCATGATTGGGATGGGAGAATAGGCTTCAAAATAGCGAATATAGATGCGTTCACAAGCACTTTTGCCAGTATTGACGAATCCGTGGACGGTGCTGTGAAAAAACTTCGCAAACTCTGCCGCAAACACGGTATTGCCGTCACAACAAAAAAACGCCTGAGTGTTATAGCTCAGGCGTTTTTTTTAACTGATATTAGATAGTTTGCGGGAGCGGTCCAGGCAACGGTAAAAGAGCCGCCACCCGGCGTCACCGAGTCGATGGTTGGGCGCCAACTCTGTGTTGGTCAGGGGTTGGACACGGCCTGTACCGTCCAGATCGTATTTCGCATCATACTTCTCATCACCCCTTGCCCCAATTGGAGATAAGAAGTCTTAAGTCCAATTCATTGACGATCCTATCACTGTTTAGATCGAACTTCGCATCCCAATTTGGTCCACCTGCTCGCGTTCCCCAATTGGAGATAAGAAGTCTTAAGTCCAATTCATCGACGATCCCATCGCCATTAAAATCCGAAGCAGACGGACTACTGTCCTGTGAAAAATTGGAAAGGGCCCTGGTGACGATGACAGTGTAAATCTTAGTCGTGACCCCGTCCTCCGCAGTCACCTTCACGCCGATCCTGTTGCTTCCCACCGCAAGCGGGATAACTCCGTCGTCGTCAACCGCGCCGCCAAGCTGAACCTCATAGCTCGCCCCCGAATGGTTCGTCGATGCCGTTACCGTCGTCTGCGTCACGCTGTGGCTGGCCGTGGCCGTGTAATATGTGGAACTGGACCTGAACGATCCAAAGTCGATGCCGCTCAGGGTTAGACCGCTCAACGTAGCGTCGTTCGAGACCGTACTACTGCCCCCTGTTGTCAGCGTGCGTACCGTAACGGTCTTCTCTATCACGATGGTGTTCTGATCATCTCGGAGGTAAAGCACGTACTTGTATTGTGTATCTGGTGTCAATTTGATAGCGGAATTGGCCCAACTAGCCCCGCCGCTGGTCGTGTCACTGGTTTCATCACTCCATACAAACTCAGTGCCGTTGTGGTCATATCTCTCCAACACATAGTTGGTGATGCTCCGGTTGCGAGGCACTTCCCATGCCACGCCGGCCGAGGTGTCGGAGAAGCCTGTGACACGGAAGTTCACCGGCGGATCGTCGGTGGCCAGTTCGCCTGTCACTACTTCTCGTATGACTGTGACCGTGTAGGTCCGTGTCGTGCTCCCGTCTTCGGCGGTGACCTCTACGGTGATGGCGTTGCTTCCTACGGCAAGAGAGATAACCCCATCTGAATCGACTGCGCCGTTCAGTTTTATTGCGTAGCTTGCCACAGAGTGGAGTAACGTTGGAGTAACCGTAGTCTGCGTTACGGCATTGGAAACTCGTGCGCTATATTGGGTGGTGTACCAGATGAAAGTGCCGAAGTCGATGCCGCTCAGGCTCAAGAGGCGGAGGCTGGCATTGGTGGAGAGGACGCGGGTGACGGTTACGGTATAGGTCTGCTTGGACTCCTCATCCTCGGCAGTGACTTCGACAGTGATGACGTTGCTCCCTACGGCAAGAGGGATGACCCCATCTGAATCGACTGCGCCGTTCAGTTCGATCACGTAACTGGCACTTGAATGATTGACCGTCGGTGAAACGGTTGTCTCCGTCACGCCCATCACACTCGTAGTGTATTGAGTGGTTCCCGGAGCAAACGTGCGGAAGTTGACGTTGCTGAGAGAAAGGGCACTCAACGTGGCGTCCTTCGAAGACTGTCCCTCGCGCGAAGACTGTCCCTCGCGAGTGGCGATGATGGTGTAAATCTTGGTCGTAACGCCGTCCTCCGCAGTCACCTTCACGCCAATCCTGTTGCTTCCCACCGCAAGAGGGATCACCCCGTCGTCGTCAACCGCACCGCCAAGCTGAACCTCATAGCTCGCCCCCGAATGGTTCGTCGATGCCGTTACCGTCGTCTGCGTCACGCTGTGGCCGGCGGTGGCCGTGTAATATGTGGAACTGGACCTGAACGATCCAAAGTCGATGCCGCTCAGGGTTAGACCGCTCAACGTAGCGTCGTTCGAGACCGTGCTACTGCCCCCTGTTTTCAGAGTGCGTACCGTAACGGTCGCCTCTATCACGGTGGTGTTCTGATCATCTCTGAGGTAAAGCACGTACTTGTATTGTGTATCTGGTGTCAATTTGATAGCGGACCAGGCCCAACTAGCCCCGCCGCTGGTCGTGTCACTGATTTCATCACTCCATACAAACTCAGTGCCGTTGTGGTCATATCTCTCCAACACATAGTTTGTGATGCCTCGATTTCGAGGCACTTTCCATGCCACGCCGGCCGAGGTGTCGGAGAAGCCTGTGACACGGAAGTTCACCGGCGGATCGTCGGTGGCCAGTTCGCCTGTCACTACTTCTCGTATGACTGTGACCGTGTAGGTCCGCGTCGTGCTCCCGTCTTCGGCGGTGACCTCTACGGTGATGACGTTGCTTCCCACTGCAAGTGGGATTACCCCATCAGAATCGACCGCGCCGTTCAGTTTTATTACGTAGCTCGCCACAGAGTGGAGTAACGTAGGCGTAACCGTAGTCTGTGTCACGACGTTGGAGACTCGTGCGCTATATTGGGTGGTGTACCAGATGAAAGTGCCGAAGTCGACGCTGCTCAGGCTCAGGTTGCGGAGGCTGGCATTGGTGGAGAGGACGCGGGTGACGGTTACGGTATAGGTCTGCTTGGACTCCTCATCCTCGGCAGTGACTTCGACAGTGATGACGTTGCTCCCTACGGCAAGAGGGATGACCCCATCTGAATCGACTGCGCCGTTCAGTTCGATCACGTAACTGGCACTTGAATGATTGACCGTCGGTGAAACGGTTGTCTCCGTCACTCCCATCACATTCGTAGTGTATTGAGTGGTTCCCGGAGCAAACGTGCGGAAGTTGACGTTGCTGAGAGAAAGGGCGCTCAACGTGGCGTCCGAAGAAGGCGGGTTACTATCCTGCGAAAAAAGGGACAAGGGAGAAATCAAGAGCAGAAGGCTCAGAAAACTGGCGATACTGAGCGTGGAGAGACAAAATTGGCAATATTGGTCCTGATCAATCATTGATTTCCTCCAAATAAGTTAAAAACAAACGTTTGCGAAAAAATATAGAAACAACTGGCATAAGCAGATTGACGTATGTCCAAATGCATAATTTTATAAAGATCGCGCTTTTATACAAGTAGAAATTTCACATTAGTATGCAAGCACTTTTGCCAGTATTGGCGAAAGTATGGGAATCTGAGTATATTTTGACGAAGGGCGGGGCTGGAGACTGGAGACTGGGGCTGATTGCTGACTGCTGAAAGCTAATGACCAATGAATGAAGACCTTTTTTTAAAACCCGTGTCGCAAGCAGAGCAGGAGATGGAAGACGCGCCTCTGGCCGAACGCCTGCGTCCCCAGGTGCTGGACGATATTGTGGGGCAGGATCACCTCGTTGGGCCGGGTGCGCCCCTTCGCGTGCTTATCGAGAGCGACCGCTTGCCGTCCATGATTTTCTGGGGTCCACCGGGTTCGGGCAAGACAACGCTGGCTCGGGTTATTGCGGGTACGACACAGAGTCGGTTTGTGTCTTTTAGCGCGGTTACTGCGGGGATCAAAGAGGCGCGAGAGATTATTGCGCGGGCGCGAGAAGAGCGGCGTTTGGGCAGGCGTACCATCTTTTTTGTGGATGAGATTCACCGTTTTAACAAGGCGCAGCAAGATGCTTTTTTGCCCCATGTGGAAAATGGTGTTATTACGCTTATTGGTGCTACTACTGAGAATCCCTCTTTTGAGGTCAATTCAGCCCTGCTTTCACGCACGCGCGTTTTTGTGCTCAATTTGCTCGATACGTCCCATATTCGCCAGGTGCTGGATCGCGCAATTGCCGATTCGGAACACGGGTTTCCCGATTTGCAGATTGATGACCAGGCTTTGGATCTCATTGCAGAGACCGCAGAAGGAGATGCACGCCGGTCTCTCAACGCGCTCGAAACGGTTGCTGCGGCTGTTGAGGCTACGGGTTGCGATCCTACGCCCGAAATGGTGCGGGAAATTCTCGGTCGCAAGGCTCATCTTTACGATAAGACAGGGGAAGAGCACTACAATATCATTTCGGCTTTTCACAAGAGTCTCCGCGGCAGCGATCCACATGCTTCACTGTATTGGCTCGCGCGTATGATGGCGTCGGGGGAGCACCCGCATTATATTTTGAGGCGTATGATTCGCTTTGCTTCTGAAGATGTGGGTACTGCCGATCCGCGCGCTTTGCAAGTTGCGCTCAATGCCCGCGAGGCGTACGATTTTCTGGGCAGTCCCGAGGGCGATTTGGCCATTGCTCAGGCGACGGTTTATCTCGCTACAGCCCCTAAGAGCAATGCCGTTTATGCCGCGTATAATAACGCGCTTTCCGATGTGGAGAAACATCCCAATCTGCCCGTGCCCCTGCATATTCGCAATGCGCCGACAAAGCTTATGAAAGATCTCGATTACGGCAAAGGGTATCAATATGCTCATGATGATCCGGATGGCTATATTGATCAGGTGTATTTTCCCGATAATTTGAAAGATCGTATCTATTATCAACCCACAGATCGCGGCTATGAAAAACACATTCGCGCGCTTATGGATTGGTGGGATGAATTGAGAAAGAAAAAATCTTTTTGATAGAGCGCCCAAAAGTGCATCCATGCCGGTGTAAGGGCGAAGAGGTATGTCTTGACAATGCAGTGAGATTCCCGTAGTGTTGCGGGTGATCGTTTATGTATGTCTATTTGAAAGGAGGCAACATGGAGGCTTTAATTTTCGCATTTACGACAAATAACATACCCGGTTCGCCTCCGGTGAGGTAGCTGCTTCGGTCATTCACTATCTGTCCGTCGCAGTTTTATCGTCCCTCCGGAGCCGCGGGTCTGGTATGTGTGGTGGTTTTTCGCCCGACATATTCATTCCCTGGAGGAGACGAACGGACATATGTACAATCCTGATTTTTGGGAAGTTCAATTAGATCAATCAGACCTGGAAATGATGCCGGATGACGTTGGCCTGTGGTACGAGTCGCCCGAAGACCAGAATTTGCGCTATAAATATGAAGATCGGGTTGGGCGTCTCATCCCACAGATCGATACGCTCTTAAATCAATCGCTTACGCAAAGACAATTTGAAGCTGCTGTTTTGTATTTCAAATACGGCAAAACCCAGCGGGAAATCTCCGAGATTATGGGTATTTCGCGCAGGGTGGTCAGCCAGCACTTGTTCGGCATTACGAGAAACGGAAAATCCATAGGCGGTGCTGTGAAAAAACTTCGCAAACTCTGCCGCAAACACGGCATTGCCATTACAAATTAAAAAACGCCTGGGCATTATAGCTCAGGCGTTTTTGGTTGGAAAAGACGCGATAAAAGTACACTGCGTTTCTGAAAAACTGCATCCATTCCGGTGTTTATGTGACCGGGCCAACAGGTTGGTACGGTTTGCTAATATATTGGCATTCACCGCGCAAAACGCCTTCCGGAAGCGGAGTTGCGCATATCGAAAGGAGGTTAATGTGAAACATTTTAACTCGGAGGTGAACGCCTGATTTTCAGGCTGTGACCCTTCAGACGTTGGGCCAGGGACATTGTTCCTGGCCCTTTTTTGTCAGTTCTTCCACTGGTTTATCTTGATTGAGCAGGTATTCCTGTCTCGCCATCATTGTCAAAATACCCACCAGAAGACTGAGCAGGAGTACCAATCCCGCGGGCATAAATTTTCGTGTGCGGACAAATCGGCTCATAAAAATGCCGGTGAGCAATAATCCGACCAATCCGCCAGTCAAAAATCCGACGGCGGGATCGCTCAGGCTTTGCCAGTATCCAACGAGTGCAGCAATACCGCAGATTGCGCCTGCGAATAAGGAGGCAGAACTCCCGGATTTCATCTTTCCTACGACGCCCCCCACAATTAACAATATGCCGTAAATCGCCAGTACCACTTGTGCTATTTCAATCATGGTCAGATCCTCATTCTCCAAAGTATCCTCGGCTCGCCCAGACTTTTTTTGCCAGTGCTTTAGCGCCATCGGACGGTTCGATTTCTCCCAGAATACTGCTCGGTGGTTGTCCCGGTTTTTTGCGCGTGGGATCGGGCGACCAATCATCACTCTCGTGTTTTTTTCTTATGGATTCTTCGCGAAAATCGGGCACTTCCATCGGTGCCGAATCGCTGAGTGCTGATCGCCACGCTTGAATGCCCGCAATACTCATGTCGATGCCGCGATACACATTGAGGTAGGGTTGCTCGCCCGTGCGAATCGCTTCGGCGAAATGGTAGCTCGTGAAGAAATCGCCGCCGCCATGCCCGGCCTGTGTTGCGCGGTCGTGATGCACGGGGAAGTCCGGTCTGTAAACGGTTTCTACCGGTTCTCCTTTTTGCTTTTCCCACGGTTCTCTCCACACGCGTAGCCGATATTTATCGCCGTTGCGACAGTTTTCCATCACGCCCTTGTTGCCGTGGATTCTGACGTAGTTGCCGTGTCCGCGCAATGCGCCGTGCAGGGATTTCATGACGGCGTCATTGTCCATCCGACAGATGATCACGCCTGCTGTATCCGCGCGGTTCATGTGCAGGGTTTTGGTCATGTCGCCAAAATCGTAGGGGATGACAAATCCGTTTACTTTTACGGGGCGCGTATCTGTGATGTACATTACGGGGGCAATCGAATGCGTGCAATAATAGGTCGAGGGAATCCAGTTGCGCCAGTGATTGCGCCCACAACTGCGCCCCAATTTCACTTCTGGCGGGTCGGGATGTACGTATTCGCCTTCTCCGTATTTAAATTCTCCTACGTGTCCTTTTTGGTAGAGCCGTCTCATTTCCTGATTGTACGCCGTATAGGGATAATTTTCGGCAAACATATAAATTTTGCCACTGCGCTCTACCGCCCGCGCAAGTGCGACGCCTTCGCCCAATGTATGGCAAGCAGCGGTTTCGCTCATGACGTGTTTCCCGGCGTTCAGTGCTTCGACGGCAAAGGGCGCGTGTTCGTGAAAATAATTGGCGAGTACCACGGCATCCATATCGTGTTCCAAAAATGCCTGGTAATCTACATAAGTCGATACCCCGAGTGCTTTGCCTTCGGGTCTTAGTCGCTCTTCCCATGTATCGCAAATTGCAACGAGTTCCATTCCCGTCGGTGTTGCCGCCCGCATAAATGATCGCCCGCGTCCCACGCCGACGACGCCCACGCGAATTGGTTTGTTTTTTTCGGGCATTACAAGTTCTCCAGTTTTCGATAAAAAAAACCGGCCTATCGCCGATTTTTTTCAAATTTAAACATAGAAGCGGATATCTGGCACTGCGTCCATCAATCCGAGTTCTACACCATAAGCATAGAATCGCTTCAAGCCTTCCAGTTCGGTATCGCCCAAATCGTAGAGGATATTTCTGGTTAGATATTCAGCATAAAATGCGGGCGATAGGGTGCGGGTTTCAGCGGCATAGTCCTTTGCGATGCTGGGGATAAGCGACTTGCTTTTTTCCTTGGCCTCGATCAGTTTGTCAATGTGATATGGCGCCAATGCATCGGGGCGTCCGGTCCAGCAGGCATAGACAAAAGGCAACCCTGTCATCTGCGTCCAAATTTCGCCCAGGTCCAGGATTCGATAGCGTTTGCGGGACAATGCCAGCGCGGGATCGCCTATCAACAGGGCGGCATCGGCGCGTTTGAGCATTGCGTCTATATCTGGGGGATGAAAAAACACTTCTGGCTGGCAGCCAAATTGCCGCGCCAGTACGATCTGCGCCAGCACGACTGATGTGCGCGATCCGCGATCCAGAGCCAGTGTTTGAATTTCTTCGGGTTTTTTGTTTAGCACGATAAATACGCTGCCAACAGGCCCGTTTGAAATAATGCCGATATTGGGCACAATCCGATAGGCATCACGTCCGCGTCCAATTTCTACAGCGGGGATCAATGCCACATCGGTTTCGCCCATGTGCAGCCGTTCGGCGCATCGCGAGGGCACACCGTAGATCAGTTCAAAATCGCGGTCGATCACACCCGTGCGCAGCACTTCAACCAGTGGCCGCGAGTTTAAATATGACACCACGCCCAAACGTACACGCATTGCTACGTACCCCTAATTCAAAATCTCGTACCGCGTATTTCGCCTTACAGGCTCGTATCCCGCATCCCGAATGAGCCGTTGCATCTCTTGAAGTGTCATGGTATCCGTATGGCTCGTGCCCGCTGCACTGACTACGTTTTCTTCCATCATTGTGCTGCCAAAGTCGTTCACGCCGTATTTTAAGCTGACCTGTGCGACTTTGGCTCCCTGCGTTACCCACGATGCTTGAAAACTTTTGATGTTGTCCAAAAACAGGCGCGCAATGGCGATGGTTCGCAAATAGTCAAATCCGGTGGCTTTTATGCCATTCCATCGCCCCTGGTCGTTAGCAAGGGCGGTGTAATCGGGCTGAAAATTCCACGCGATAAATGCGGTGAATCCGTCCGTCTCGTCCTGCAAATTGCGAATGTGTTCCAGATGTTCTATTCGCTGTGCAATGGTTTCGACATGTCCATACATCATGGTCGCCGATGTGTGCATGTCCAATTCGTGTGCAATGCGATGCACCGCAAGCCATTCGTGGACGCGGTCTTTGCGAAAGCCGATGATGTCGCGCACCTCGTCCGACAAAATTTCCGCGCCAGCACCCGGGATGGAATCCAGTCCGGCATCGCGCAATCGGCTAATGCAATTTTCGAGTGACATACGCGAGATATGCGCGATATAAATAATTTCTGTGGCTGACAAACAGTGCTGATGGATTTGTGGGTAGCGATTGCGTATTGAGGAAAAGAGGTCTTCGTAATAATCTACGCGCAGTTTTGGGTTCAGGCCCCCTTGCATCAAAATTTCGCTGCCTTTTGGCACGTCGCCACCCACGGCAATGAGTTCGTCAATTTTTTCGAAGATCTGTTCTCTGGGCAATGTATAGCCTTCGTCGGATCCCGGCGGGCGATAAAATGCACAAAAATCACACCTTACCCAGCATACATTCGTGTAATTGATATTTCGCCCGATATTATAAGTTACCGTGTCTTTGGGCCATTTGCGCCGCCGCACCACATCGGCCAATAAGCCCAATTCGGTTACATTGGGATGTGCAAACAGGCGCATGGCGTCATCTGTGGATATGCGCTCGTCGTTATATACTTTTTCAATAATGTCGTCGATCATGTCGTTTTCCATTCGAATCCTGGGAGAGAGGAGAAGTTCACGAAATTACGGGTATTTCACCTGGAATTCCTATAGGTGTTTCTTCTAAAATTTCTCGCTCGGTTGATAAGATATTGTACAGGTTGTCCCGCTCGACAGGATCGCGTCCGGACTCTATAACGCGCTCGACCAGTTGCTTGCGCGTGAGCACCTGTCGCGTCTCTGAATATGAACGGCGCGTAATTTCGTATTCCTGAATCGTGCCGTCGATATCGTCTGCACCGTACCACAAAGCTACCTGTGAGATTTCAATGGTATTCATAATCCAGAACGTTTTGATGTGGAAGAAATTGTCCAGCATCAATCGCCCCACGGCAATTTCTCTTAAATCCGCGATGCCTGTCGGTCCAGGCAGATGCTCTAATTCTGTGCGTTCGGGATGAAATGACAGGGGGATATACGTCAAAAAACCACCGGTCTCGTCCTGCAATTCGCGCAATCGCACGAGATGATCGATGCGTTCTTTTGGGTTTTCAATATGCCCATACAGCATTGTCGCATTGGTAGGTAGGCCAACTTCATGCGCTGTGCGCGCCACTTCGAGCCATTCTTCGGAATCCGCTTTGGTCCAGAATAAATCTTCCTGTACGCGATCGCTAAATACTTCTGCACCCCCGCCGGGAATGGACGATACGCCGGCTGCTTTTAATTCGAGCATGACATCTTTCAATGGCTTTTTTGCAATACGCGCAATCTGCACCCATTCAATTGCGGTAAATGCTTTTACCGCGACATCGGGACGTACGTCTTTAACCGCGCGCACGATGTCGAGATAGTACGAATAGGGCAGTTTGGGATTGATGCCCGCGACCATGTGAATTTCAGAAATGGGCAGGTCGATGTATTCCAATACGCGCTTTTGTATATCTTCGGGAGATAATACATAACCTCGCTCGTCTTTTGGCTTTACATAAAAGGAGCAAAATCGGCACAGTTTGTTGCAGACGTTGGTATAGTTGATGTGCTGATTTCGGACGTACCACGCGACATTGCCACACATGCGTTCGCGCGAGATATTGGCCAAATATCCCACGGCATTGAGGTCGGAAGTCTCGTAAAGCCGCATGCCGTCTTCGGCAGAGAGTCGTTGCCCCAGGTTTACTTTTTCCTCGATGTCTCGGAGATTGTCGGGAATTATCGGTCTCACACTATGCTCCTTATATTGTTCTACGGCTTTTCAGCCAGCATCTCGCGGGCGTGTTGCATGGTCAGTTCTGAAATCTCTTCGCCGCCCATCATCAATGCGAGTTCGCCAGCGCGTGTCTCTTCATTTAGCGGAATTACGCGAGTTACTGCACGCTGATCAACCACTTCTTTTCTGACTGAAAAATGCCGATCAGCCATTTTTGCAATTTGTGGCAAATGAGTAATTGAAATGGTTTGATACGTTTCTGACAGGTCGCGCAATTTCCTGCCTACAACCTCTGCAATGCGTCCAGAAATTCCGATGTCGATTTCGTCAAAGATTAACACCTGTACTGAATCGGTATGCGCCAGCACGGTTTTCATCGCCAGCATAATACGCGAGATTTCACCGCCGGACGCTACTTTTACCAGCGGGCGGATGGCTTCGCCCGGGTTGGTCGAAATAAAAAATTCGCCGCGCTCTATGCCTTGTGGTCCCGCTTCAAATCGCTGACCATCGCATTCAATCAGGCCTTCGGGATCTGGCCGCCGATCCAATTGGACGTCAAATTGCACATCGGGCATGCCCAGTTCGCGCAATGCGCGGCATATCGCTTTTGACAATTTGCCAGCGGCTTTGTGTCTTCCTTTTGACAATTTCTCACAACAATGTGTGAATGTCTGTATTGCATCGTCAATTTTAATCTGAATTTTTTTTATAGATGCTTCGAGTTCGTCGGTCAATTCCAATTCTTTGTGGGCTTTCTTTTCATAGGATAGCACACTTTCCAGATCGCCGCCGTATTTTTTTTTCAGCGCGTTCAGCGTTTCTAATCGCTCTGTTACTTCTGATAGGCGTTGGGGATTGTGTTCTACGCGATTGGCATAATCGCCAAAGGCGCGGGCCAGTTCCTCTGCACCGTACCTCAGACCATTGAGTTCTTCGGCTATCGGCTCCAAACTGCTGTCCATTTGTGCGGCTTCATTCAGGAGGTGCGCGCCTTCGCCGAGTTGATCGGCCACGGATTGTTCACCTTCATAAAGCACCTGTTCGATCTGATAGGCGATCTCGAGTAGTCGTTCCGCATGCAAAAGCACGGACTGTTCGCGTTGTAGGCGTTCGTCTTCGCCGGGATCTGGTTTTGCCGCCTGAATTTCTTTGATCTGAAAGTCCAACAGTTCGCGCCTTTCTCGCTGGCGCTGGGCAACGGCGGTTTTTTCAATCAGCCGATTTTGTAATTGTACCACTTGATGATATGATTTTTCGACCTGTGCGCGTGCTGCGTGCAAGCCGCCAAAGCCGTCCAAAAAGTCCAGATGCTGATCGGTGTTCAGAAGCGATTGATGGTCGTGTTGACCGTGCAAATCGACCAGCTCGCGGCCCAGTTCTCTCAGTGTACGCACGGGGATGGACAGGCCATTGGCGTAGCACCGACTGCGCCCTTCTAATAGTACATCTCGCCGCAAAATCAGCTCACCATCTTCTGTCTCAATGCCCATGTCATTCAGGAGTTTGAGCGCCGGGTGTTGAAGATAGAGTTCAAAAATGGCTTCTACCGTACATTTTTTTTCGCCTGTGCGGATCACATCAGGGCTCGCTCGCATACCCAGTATTAGGCCCAATGCCCCGACCAGGATGGACTTACCCGCGCCAGTTTCACCCGTAATGATATTTAACCCTTTACCAAACTCGACTTCCATGTCGTCGATCAGGGCGTAATTTATCACATGCAATTGAGACAACAAGGCGCAACTCCTTTACTCGTCTCGCCGATCCAGACTCCAGTCTAATTTGCGCTGCAACAGATCGTAAAAAGTCAATCCCTGAATATTGATAAAGCGCACGGGTTCGGAGGCCCGTTGTACTGTAACGGGTTCTTCAGCCGAAAGCGAACATACCGTGCGTCCATCTGTGGATAACATGATTTCATCAGACTGATCAGCTATTACTTTAACCGTTACCGACTGGTCGCCCGGCATTACCATTGGGCGCAAAGATAGTGAATGCGGGCATATAGGCGTGGCGACGAGCACGGATAAATTTGGATGAACAATTGGGCCGCCCGAAGACAGGCTGTAACCCGTGGAGCCCGTCGGCGTTGCCAGAATTAATCCATTGCCGTGAAAGGAACTTACGGACCGACCTTCAACCAGCATTACAACCTGTACCAGACGCGCTTTGACACTGCGTTCAATTACGACCTCATTGAGCGCAAACGCTTTTTGCGTGTGGGTTTTGGCGTGCAGAGCAATGCGCTCTTCAACGGTGTAATCGCCACATAATAACCGATCCAGCCCATCGTCCAATTCGCGGGGCTCCGCGCCCGACAAAAACCCCAACCGCCCCAGGTTCACGCCCAAAATCGGCGTGCTGTGCGGATAGACCACATCGGCTGCGCGCAACAAGGTGCCATCGCCGCCCATCGCTACAATGATGTCTGCGCGTGTGGGCAACTGATCGACCGGACAAAACCATTTGGAATCAGATGTGCAAATTTGCCGCAAGTTATCGGCGATCAGTACCCCAATGCCTCTTTGATGGATGCGTTGGGCCAATTGATCGACTGCAACGCCCATGCCCGGTTGGGTCGGGTTCGAAAACAAACCGATGGACTTCATTCGTCTGCAAACCCTTCGCCGTTGGAATCTATAGATACCAGTTCAAATTCACCATCGCTATCGCGTACCAGCACTTCAACCTGTTGCCGCGCATCTTCTAATAAACTGCGGCATTGATTGGATGCTTTTAGACCTTCTTCAAACACTTTTAGTGCCTCTGACAAGGGCAGTGCACCTTCTTCCAAACGATCCACAGCCGTCTCCAATTGCTTCAAAGCTGTTTCAAATGTGGGTTCTTCTGTTTTATTTTTTGGCATTGGATTTTACCTTTTTATTTTTTCTACCCTACAGGTTGCCTCGCCTTTTGCAAACCGAATGTGTAGATGTTCACGGGGTGTCAAAATCCCTGCATCAGATACGACCGAACCGTCTTTGCGTTGTACGAGGCCAAATCCCCGCTCGAGCACTGATAGAGGACTGAGCGATCCCAATTTGCTGGTCATACGGTGATAGTCGGCTAATCGACTTTCAAATAGCCGCCGCATGAGCGCGTATAAATCGCGGTGTAATTCATCGACGTGTTGCGCGTTCTGAAATATCAAGTCGGACAATCGCCGCATGCCATAACTGCCTTCGTGCGCTTTGAGCAGGTCTTCACTATTGTCTAACAACCGCTGCATGGCCTCCCGTGTGCGAAGTGTGAGCCGCCCGACTTGTTCCCGCACTTCTAAAACATCGCGTACGGCAATTTCTGCGGCAGCAGAAGGGGTTGGTGCGCGTACGTCAGCGGTCAGATCAGATAGGGAGATGTCGATCTCGTGTCCTACGGCTGAAATAACTGGAATCTCAGAATCCGCAATTGCCCGCACGACTTCCTCGTCGTTAAATGCAGCCAAATCCTCAGCCGAGCCGCCGCCGCGTCCAACAATCAGTACATCTACTTTGCCAAAGTCATTGAAATCGGCAATGCCTTGTGCAATATCTTCTGGCGCGTCCAATCCCTGTACCAGCACGGGACGCAAAACAATGCGAACAGCGGGAAATCGCCGTTTTAACACATCCAAAATATCTTGAAAAGCTGCGCCCGTCTGCGAAGTTACAACCCCAATGGCCTCCGGGTATTTGGGCAGAGGTCGTTTTCGATCTTCATCAAAAAGGCCCTCTTCTGATAATTTTTTTTTCAGTTTTTCATAGGCGATTAGCTGTTGTCCCACCCCTGCGGGAAATAGTTGTGACACGTTAAACTGATATTCGCCCCGCCGTTCATATACCGTCAACTGCCCCTGGGCTAACACAGCCATTCCCGCTGTGGGACGAAATCCGGTTATGGGACGCGAGCGCCACATCACACATCGCAATTGGCTGTGCGGGTCTGAGAGCGTGAAATACCGGTGTCCGGATGCAGGCTGGGAAAAGGAGGTTAACTCACCGACGACCCACATGGGCGGAAATTGCATTTCAAGGGTATGCTTGACCGCCTGCGTGACGTCCGATACGGAAAGCGGATGTTCCACCTTATCCCTCCTCTAAATTGAGACACAACCGCTCGATGTGTCGTGCGCGTCCAGACCGTTCATCTACATCGATGAGCGCACCGCAGAGTTTTATGTCGCCTGTGGCTGGCTCAAAGCGCACGGGCATCTGGTTTATAAATCGGTGAATCGCAGGGTCTTTTTTCGCGCCAATAACCGAATCGTGAGGCCCTGTCATGCCGACATCTGTCATATACGCGGTTCCGCCGGGCAAAATTTCATTATCGGCTGTTTGAACATGGGTATGCGTGCCCAAAACTGCGCTGACTTTGCCGTCCATATAGTGTCCCAAAGCAATTTTTTCTGAGGTCGCTTCGGCGTGGAAGTCGATGAGAATAATGGGCGTTTTCTTTTGCAGTTGCTCCACGGCGCATTGCCCCGTTCTAAAGGGACAGTCCAGTGCCATTTTCATATATGTTCGCCCAAGCAGACTGAGCACTGCAACCGATGCTCCATTGCGCGCTGAAAAAACCGCTGCACCAATACCTCCAACTTCTTTGGGAAAATTGGCTGCACGTAAAATCCGGTCGCCTGTTTGAATATAGTCAACCGAATCTTTTTGATCCCAGACGTGATCGCCCATGGTAATTACATCGGCACCGTAAGCGTGAAATTTTTGTCCGATTTTTGCGGTAATACCAAAACCGCCAGCAGAATTTTCGCCATTGACAACGCAAAAATCAATGGCGTGCTGTGCGATCAGTTGAGGAATCAAATGTGCGGCGGCCCGTCGCCCGGGCTTGCCATAAACATCGCCTACAAATAAAATTTTCATTCGCTATTTTTATCGCGCAAAATTAACGGCGCGCACCTCGCGAATCACGGTCACTTTTATATGCCCCGGATACGTCATCGTTTTTTCCAGCCGTTCGGCAATTTGTGCAGATAGTCGCTCGGTGTCTTCATCGCTGACTAATCCATAGTTGGCGACTACCCGAATCTCCTGACCAGCTTGAATAGCGTAAACCGCATCTACTCCCTCTATTTCTCGAGCGGTTTGCTCCAGATGTTCCAATCGGCGCACATAGTTTTCCAGCACTTCGCGCCTCGCGCCCGGACGAACTCTCGAAATGGTATCTGCGGCATCGACCAGCACTGCAATTGGCGAGATCGGGTCCGCCTCGCCGTGGTGGGCTTCAATCGCGTTGATTACCTCGTCATCTTCACCGTATTTTTTTGCCATATCAGCGCCATTTTGGCCGGGCGTGCCTTCAAATTCGTGGCTAATTCCCTGGCCGATATCGTGCAGTAGGCCAGCGCGTTTGGCAAGTTGTGCATCCAGCCCCAAATGGGTGGCCATCATTCCGGCTAAAAAAGCTACCTCTTTGCTGTGATTTAACATATTTTGTCCATAGCTCGTCTGGAATTTTAATCGCCCAAGACATTCAATCAGGCGGTCGTGCAGGCCGGGCACTCCCATGTCAAAGATGGCCTCTTCACCCGCTTGTCGAATCAATTCGTGCATATTTTCTCGCGATTTTTTAACCACTTCTTCGATTCGGCCCGGATGAATGCGTCCATCCATCACAAGGTCCTCCAAGGCTGTCTTGGCAATTGCGCGTCGGATGGGATCAAACCCGGACAGCACCACGGCTTTGGGGGTATCGTCAACAATCACATCTACGCCAGTACACATCTCAAAAGATCGAATATTGCGCCCTTCGCGCCCGATTATTCGACCTTTCATTTCATCGGCTGGCAACTCGACAACTGTTACCGTTGATTCTACCGTATAATCGACTGCCAGTCTCTGAACCGCGCTTGCGATAATTTCTCTCGCTTCATCATTGGCCCGCGCTTGTGCGTCTTCCCGAATTTCTTTTAAGCGCCAGGCGACTTCGCGCTGGGCTTCGGCCTCCAAATTTTCCATCAATTCGCGTTTGGCCTGATGGCGCGTCAGGGCCGCAATACGCTCTAATCGCGTATTTTGAGCTTCTAAAATCGCTTCCAATTCCAGTTCTTTTACGGATAGTTCGTCCTGCTGTTGTACCAATTTTTGTTCCAGTTCTTCCATTTGTCCGGCTTTGTGGTTGAGCAGATCTGCACGTCGATTCAACTCGCTCGACATGCGATCTAATTCTTCTTCTTTGTGTGCCACTTCATTGTTGCGGTCTTCCAGCGCTTTTTCGGCCTGTACGCGTTCGTGATAAATCTGATCCTTAGCTTCTAAAAGCGCGGTGCGTTTTTCCGTTTCTGCATCTCTTCGAGCATCTTCCAAAATTTGTTCGATTGAGGCTTCGGTGCGATAAAATTTCTTGTGAGCAATTTTACTGCTGATCATCCATCCCACAACAAATCCCAGCACCAACAGCCCGGTAGATAGCGCAATCACAGATACGATTTCCATGACTTTCTCCATTGTAAAAGAAATCCCCACTGCGCTTGTGCTCACCTTTAAGGACAAACGCGGCGGGGTTTCACAATCCCGTGAGATAGCTTGTCTCACACTCGCATTGTGCGATTTACTCGCTTCCGATCGTGAGCTAAAGGTTGACCGAGTCTGCGAGTTGATCGGCTTTTTCGCGTGTAATCCGATCTATTCGGCGACCTTCTTCCTCTATCTTAAAAAGCTCATCAGCCAAATTCACAGCCGTCAATACAGCTACTTTTGATCTGGTACGGAGTGCAAGGGCACTGGCTATTTCTCGCATTTTCTGATCGATATAACTCGCCACCTTGCGAATGTGTTCTGGATCAGTTTCACTGGCAATGCGATATTCTGAGCCAAATATCTGAACGCGCACGTCGGACAAAACAGACATCACTCATTTTTTTCGGGGTTTAAGGAATTGAGGCGCTGCAACATTGCCTCGACCTTATTCAGGATTTCCGCCTTATTGTCTATCAGAAGCACATTGTCGTTGTAAATGGCTTGCAATCGGTCCCGCTCGCCACACAGAGCCACTTGCTCTTCTTCAAGGCGCGATATATCTGACTGCAATGCCTGATTCTGTTGCTTCAATTCGGCATTTTCACGACGCAAATCTTCGATGGTTGCAACGGCGCTGTTGATTGCCTCAACGAGCCGATCCACTCCCTCCGCTACTGCCCCAGCGTTAATATCCGTTAGATCTACTTCTTCTCCAACTTCCTCTACTTCTTCGGCGTCTTCCACAGTCTCAGCGTTATCTTTAACTTCTTCTAATTCTTCAGCGACAGTCTCGGCGTTACCATCGACTTCTTCTGCTTCCTCTTCTTCTTTCGCATTTCTCACTGTCCAGGGGTTAATATCCATGTCTGCTCCTTAAAAAAAATCGAAAGCTGTTGAATATAAAGGCAATTTAACATCATCTTACCCGAAAGTCAAGCTCACCCCAAGAGGATTTGACCCTCATGCAAAAAGCGAAATCCACACTGTGCCGGATTTCGCTTTTTGGAATCAATGAGATACTCAGGCGTTTTGCTTAACCCTTTCGGCCAATGCGGCAAATGCATTGGCGTCGGTTACGGCTAAATTAGCCAATACTTTGCGGTTGATATCGATACCATCGCGCTTTAAACCCGCCATAAATCGGCTGTAGGTCAATCCGTGTTGTCTGGCCGCGGCGTTGATTCGCGCAATCCACAATGCTCTAAAGTTTCTTTTCTTTTGTCTGCGATCGCGATAGGCGTATTGCAATGCGCGATCCACGGCATTGCTGGCTGTGCGAAGCAGTTTGCTACGCCCTCCCCGATAGCCTTTGGCTTGTTTTAGAATTTTTTTTCGCCTGCGTCTCGATGCAGGACTGTTGGTTACTCTCGGCATTTTAATCTCCAATGAACAGTGATCACCAACCCCTGTCAAGACGCCAGCAGGCGATTGACGCGGCTTTGGTCAGAGTCGTGAACATGAGCCGACATACGGAGGCTTCGTTTGCGCTTGCTCGTCTTTTTAATCAAATTGTGCGCTGCGGTGGCCTGGCGACGTCTGATTTTGCCAGAACTGCGCTTTTTGAAACGCTTTTTGGCACCACTATGAGTTTTCATTTTAGGCACGATAAACTCCTTTGAGGACAACCTCACAGATCAGTTGAAGCGGACTACGACTGAGATTTAGGAGCGACAATCATCACGAGCTTTCGCCCTTCGTCTCGGGGATGAGTTTCGATCTGTCCAATATGTTGCAAATCGTCTTCAATGCGCTGCAATAAGTCGCGGCCCATATCGCGATGTGCATTTTCTCGTCCATAAAACTCAATAACAATCCGCACTTTATGGCGCTGGGTCAAAAATCTCTCAGCATGTCTGAGCTTAAATTGATAATCGTGATCGCTGATACGAACACGCATCCGAATTTCTTTTAATTGCGAGGCACTCTGACGATTTTTTCTGGCTTTTTTCCCTCGCTCATACCGGTATTTACCGTAATCCATAATCCGGCAAACAGGTGGGCGTGCATTTGGCGCGACTTCGACCAGATCAAGTCCGGCTCCCTGAGCCATTGTCAGGGCTTTGCTCGTTTCTACAATGCCAACTTGAGCACCCGATTCACCGATCAAGCGAACTTGTGGAATGCGAATCTGCCGATTCACGCGTGGCCCGATTTCTCGTCTGGTATCTCGACTTCTTGAGCCTCTATTGATTGCGATCACCTCCAGGTTGGATATATGAATCTCACAAACGCATGGTGCGTTATGAAAACTGTTTGGATTCGACCTCTTGCTGAATGCGCGCGATTAAATTTTCCAGGCTTAGTGCACCCAGGTCCCCCTGTCCATGACGGCGAACCGACACCGTGCCATTCTCAACTTCTCGTGCGCCAACAATAAGCATATAGGGTACTTTTTGAACTTCTGCCTCTCGAATTTTGTAGCCCAATTTGGCATCCTGATCATCTACTTCAACGCGAACCTGATCATTTCGAAGCAATCTGGCAACTTGCTGTGCATAGTCGATGAAACGATCCGATACAGGTAAAATAACAGCCTGTACGGGGGCCAACCATACGGGGAAATTGCCGGCATAATGCTCGATGAGTGTGCCAAAGAACCGTTCCATTGACCCCAAAAGCGCGCGATGTACCATATAGGGGCGGTGCATCTTGCCATCTTGACCGGCAAAAGTCAGATCGAATCGCTCGGGCAGGTTGAAGTCAAACTGAATTGTCGAACACTGCCATTCACGCCCCAGTGCATCTCTAATTTGCACGTCAATTTTGGGTCCGTAAAATGCGCCGCCGCCTTCGTCAATGCCATATTGTAAGCCCTGTGCATCTATCGCGGCTTTCAAGGCATTTGTCGCCATATCCCAGTCGCGAGGGTCACCTACGGCTTTTTCGGGTCGTGTGGAAATATCGATCTTAAAATCTTCGAGACCAAATGACCGCAGAATAAATAGCGTAAAATCTATGGTCTGTTTAATTTCACTTTCGACCTGGTCTGGGCGGCAAAAGATATGCGCGTCATCCTGTGTAAATCCGCGCGCTCGCAAAAGCCCGTGCAGTACTCCCGCCGGTTCATACCGGTAAACCGTTCCCATTTCTGCCCAACGCAATGGCAACTCGCGATAACTTCGACGACGACTTTTGTAAATCATGCTGTGAAATGGACAATTCATGGGTTTGGCGAAATATTCCTGTCCGTCGATATCCATCGGCGCGTACATATTTTCGCGAAAAAAATCCAGATGTCCGCTTGTGTTCCACAGGGTAGATCGTCCAATATGAGGGGAGCCAACGAGTTCATATCCGCCATCGAAATGAGCACTGTGCCAGAATGATTCAATTTCGTGCCGAATGCGCATTCCCTTAGGATGCCAGAGCACCAGGCCGGGACCTACATTTTCATTTATCGAATACAGGTCTAACTGCACGCCCAAAGTGCGGTGATCTCGGCGTTTGGCTTCTTCGAGTTTGTCGAGATATGCCTGCAATTCTTTTTTGCCGGGAAATGAGATACCGTAGATGCGTTGCAGCATTTTGTTGTTTTCATCGCCCCGCCAATAAGCCCCGGATGCGTTTAATAACTTGATGGCCTTAATGCGCCCTGTTGACGGCAGGTGTGGTCCCCGACACAGATCAAACCACCTGGCATTTTTGTAGATGCTCACGGTCTCATCGGGCGCAATGGCATCTAAAAGCTCGATTTTGTAGGATTCACCCAAATTTTGAAAACGCGCAGAAGCCTCATCGCGCGAGACTTCCTCGCGAGAAAAGGGCTGGTCTTCTTTGACAATTTCCAGCATTCGCGCTTCAATTTTTTTTAGTTCATCGGGTGTAAACGGCCGATCGACATCAAAATCGTAGTAGAATCCATTTTCAATGGGCGGACCAATGGTTACTTTGGCATCGGGAAACAAATCCTGCACGGCTTGTGCCATCACATGTGCGGTGCTGTGCCAGTAAACCTCTTTGCCTCCATCGTCAGAAAAAGTCAAAATCTCAACCGCAGCATCTGAAGTAATCGGGTAACTCAGATCCACAGCTCGACCATCAACTCGCCCGGCTAATGCTGCGCGGGCAAGGCCTGCACCGATGGATTCGGCCACTTGTAGCACAGTTGTGCTGCGCTCAATTTCTTTGGTTGAACCGTCGGGAAGCGTAATAGTTATGAAATGGTTTTTGGACATAAAAAAGCGCGCTCGGGAATTGCCGGCGCGAAATGTGAAATCGTGGTACCGTTCGGTGAGCAGTTTCGCCCGCAGATATCCCTCAGCAATGAGATTAAAAGATAGAAACCTGCCAAAGTCTGATAAATCTATAATAAGAGTATCGGAGTGTCAAGCGGAAATTACCCAATTGTGGAGATAGTATCACTACCTCAATTCATTGAATTTTCGAAACTTATTAGACGTCATCTAAACCCAAACCCGTCAAATCTGCAATATGCCCTGCTTGTTCAGCTTCATATAGCCGCCAGATCACGCGCAATCCCTGCAAGCTGCTTCTGCCGTCTGTCAGTGGTGTTTGTCCGGTTTCAATGCAATCGAGAAAATGGGCCATCTCATTTTCCGTATGTTTGCCTGGCTCTGTTTCGAACAAAATTTTCTCTTGACCGCGCATGATATGCACGAGTTTGCCACCTGAGAGATTGGCATCGAGCAAACCTTCTGTGCAATGCGCGTGGATCGAGTATCGCAACCGGGTGCCCCGCGCACCCCAGGTGCCAAAGTGATATCCCAGTCGGCCATCTTCAAATTCCATCGTCACATTACTCGTGCCTTCTCGTTCCATCCACGGCGTACCAAAATTTGTGCCCATGTGCATGCCCCGCACGGGGCGCCCCAAAAACCAGAGCAACAAATCGATATAATGACAGCCGTGACTAAACAACTGCCCTCCGCCCAATCGCTCTTTGCTCGATGCCCAGTGATCGGGAGGATACCGGGTGAGTTGCTCGGTCCAGATCGACACTTGAAATACATCGCCGTACGCGCCTTCATCCAGCAGTGTTTTCAAATGCTGTACAATTGGATGAAAGCGCATGCAATACGCAATCATCAGCACTTTGCCCGAGGTTTCAGATGCCTCAATCAGTTCTTTGCAGGCGACTTCGTAATTTGCCATGGGTTTTTCGAGCAAGACATGAACGCCAGCATTGAGGCATGCCTGTCCTACGGAAAAGTGCAAATGGTGGGGTAGGGCGAGCAATACGGCATCTACCGAGTCTAAAATCTCGCGATAATCTGTTGCTACACAGGCTCCCGGAAATTGCTGGGCGACCGCTTCTGCGCGTTCTGGCACAACATCGACAGCAGCGGCCAATGTGACCCGATCACTCAGTGTGTGAAACCGCCGCATGTGGGCACCCCCCATGCCACCACATCCGATCATACCCAGTTTAATCATGTACCTGTCTCCCTATGGCAAGTGCAACATTTTGTGAATGCGACACGACAACCGCCAGTTGGGATGTCGCGACAAAATTTCCAATGCCTTATGAATGTATTGGGGTTTGCTCGATTCGGGCTGTAAATAAATATGTTTTGCACGGTTTTCATCGACTATAGTTTCGCAAAACGCTTTGCCCACCACGTATTTGAGTTCGGTGATATGCGTGAGACCATCGGCAATTTTTTGTCGTTTGGGCGATACGGTCCAGTGTTCAATCAGGTCGCATAAAATTGGATCTGGATCAATCGTTCCATTTGTCTCGATGTGCAACCGAAAACCCGCGCTGACGAGTTTCCTGCACAGTGGCGTGATATTTTGCCCCAGTGGCTCTCCTCCGGTCAAACACACCCACTTTGCAGGATGATGCATGACCTCATCGACAATTTGAGCAATGGTCATTTCCTCAAAAGAATCAAATTCCGTATCGCAAAAAAAGCAGCGCAAATTACAACGCGCGAGCCTGACAAATGTTGTGGGTTGTCCCACGCGCAGGCCCTCGCCTTCTATGGAATAGAAAATTTCATTGACTTGCAATATTGCGCCATCGTCGCGCCAAATGGGCATTTGATCTTTGGATGCCGGAGGATTCACATTCAAGCCTTTATGAGGGTCAGAGGCAAACCCATGTGTTTTCGCGTGTTTAATTATGACATAAAGAAATATATCTCACACGCACTGTATTTGCAAGCACTGCACCAAATCTCAAAAAAATACTTGACATATGATTTCAGAACACCTAAGTTCCGATAACTTAACTGAATTCAATTAAGTAATATCTTCCCCATCGTTCCCCCAATCCCCACAAATAGAATTTTAACCGAATTTTAAGGGACGATGAGCATGCTTGAACAAACCCCCCCTTTCGTTTTTGAGACGCCTACGGGCATTCTGAGTGGGCGTGATCGAGGTGAAGTCCTTCTCAATCAGCTTATGGCATTTATGCAAACAGCCGATGACGATGCGGTTACACCTCTCGATTTTGCCAATGTCTCGTTTATCGATATCTCCTGTGCCGACGAGTTGCTCTGCAAACTCCTCATGCGTATTGGCAGTGGGGAGCTTGGCAATCGCTTTACCTTTATCCAGAATGCCAATGATTCTGTGCGCGAGACCTTTGAGGCCGTGCTCAAATTGCGCGACCTGGCCGCGCTTTTCAAAGATGACGAAGGCGATATTCATGTGCTTGGTGTGCTCAAAACGCCCATTCGAGAAGCCCTTGACGTTGTGTTGATTCGAAAAAAAGGCACGTCTTCTGAGTTTGCCCACGCACTGCATAAAAATATTAATATCGCATGCAATCGGCTCAATGCCCTTCAAAAAATGGGTCTCGTGTGCCGCGTGCGCGATGGCAGCGTTCCCGGCGGTGGTCGGCAATTTTTTTATGAATCAATTGTGTGATTCGTTCCCTGGAGTCTCTTATGCTCGATTACGGTTTGCTCAAACGCCAGATTGACCAGATGGCGGTTGATGCCAGTAGTCTGCAAGACGACTTTTTTGCTCGCATTGATCTCGCGTGTTCCGAAATGGACCGCTGGGAAGATGCTTGGGAAACCCTAAGTGTTAAAATTGCGCGTAGCCGCACTTCCTGGCTGGTTGCCCAACTCGGCGGGCCGATTACCGAGGCGTGTCCAAAACCCGACCGTCCAAAAGAACTCACCGTTATTGCCGCCGATGGATCCCAGATTTTTCCCGATCGGCACGAAGTCGCCAATTGTTTTTTGATCAATATTGGCTATGTCGTCATTCATTACGGCACGGGAGAACGTCCGGTGTTAAACAGCGAACCAACGCTTTTTTACGATGAAGACGACCTCTATCAGGAATGGGCGGGCAAGCGCAGTCCAATCACTCGAGAAGTCGTTGGCGTGCGACGCAATGCTATGGAACTCGAAAAGGTAGTTACCCTCTCTGCTCTGGCGCACGCAGAGGGCCGAACCTGTGTTGGGCTGACCGATGGCACCCTGATTTTGTGGATGCTCGAAGGCAAACCCTACGATTTTCGCCGCGAAACTCTTCAGACCACACTCGCTGGTTTGGAGCGTCTGCGCGAACTCCGCGTTCCCATTGTCGGGTATATTTCAGATCCCGGCAGTGCCGATGTGCTCAATGCCTTGCGCGTGGGCCTTTGTCCCGAACAGCCTCCCAACTGCGACAAGTGTCCGTGGAAAGCAGCCGAAGCGCAGCATCTTCTCGATTTTGATGGGGATTCCGAACCGCCTGCGCCCATTCCCTGTGAACCCATTGCCGGCGTTACCGACGATATGCTGTATGCCCGCAGACTCAAACGCGGCGAGCGCAGTGGTGTTTATCGCAGCGCGTCTAAAATCCTCGAGGACTACGGTCCCCACCGCATCTGCTTTTTTTACGTACACACGGGTTGGGAAATTGGACGCGTCGAAATTCCCGAATGGGTTGCCAAAGACCGCGAGTTGCTCGATCTCGTACACGCCACGGTTGTCGATCAGATCGATAAGGGGCGCGGATATCCCGTCGTCTTATCGGAATCCCACGAACGCGCCATTGTGCGCGGGGCCGACCGCGATATATTTTTTAAGTTCTTAAAAGACGCTTTTGTAAAAAATAATATCAAAACTGAACAGTCGCTCAAACAACTTAAAAAAATAGCTGCGGCAGTATAGAGAGGTTTTTTTATGGCTCTTTCTTCTATTGATATCAGCACTGAATATATTGGCGAAATTGTCGAAAGCTCTACTTCGCAATTTACTTCTGAAAGCCGGGAGCTAAATGGCGCGCCGCCATTTGGTTCCTTTGTTAAGACGCTTGGCGCATTGCCTGTATATGGTCTGGTTTTCAATGTGTGTACGCACTCTATTGAACCCAACCGACGCGCCACGGCGTATGGGCTTACCGAGCAAGAATTGCGCGAAGAGCAACCGCAAATTTTTGAACTTCTCAAAACTGAATTTGAAGCCGTTATTATTGGCTATGGCGACGACCGCGGTCCGCAACAGGTCCTGCCCCCGCAACCGCCCGGGATTCACAGCTTTGTTTTTCCCTGTACCGAATCGGAAATTAAAGCTCTGACCAATAGCGGGGATTTTCTCCGCAGCATTTTATGTGGCAACCGCCTGCCCGCCGACGATCTGATCATCGCCTCGGTGAGAAATGCATGGGCAGCCCGTGCTTCGGATATGCCCTATCTGGTGAGTATCGGCAAAGACCTGTGTCGCCTTATCCGCGACGACTACGACCGCCTGAGTTCTATTATGCGGCGGATTTCGCAATAAGTTTGAAGAGTGTAAGAACGGATGAAAGCTATCTTTTATGAACGATCTCTGGAATAATCTAAACGGTTCGCCCAATATTCAGGATGGCGGCGAAATCGGCGTTGTCACGCAGGGGTCTTTGACCGAGGGCGTTGAGATGAAGCTCAACCCCGATCGCAGTGTGGAAGACGTCAAAGCCGGCAAATTTGTGGTTATTGAGGGCTATAAAAATCAATTTTTCTCCATGATTACCGACCTGAGTTTGGATGCCACTAATCCCGAGATTTTGCTTTATCCGCCGCGCGAGGGCGATCAGTTGTTGCACAGCGTTCTCAATGGGTCCAGTACCTATGTCACCGTTGCACTGCGCCCCATGCTTATGCTGGAACAGGGCGAAGAAATAGTCGATGAACCGCGTCCGGTGAAAACTATTCCCAGTCATTTTTCCAAAGTTGTTGAAGCTGAAGAAGAGGATGTATCGCGCGTTTTCGGCAGCGAGGAAAAAGACGACCGGTTTTTCAATATGGGCACACCGCTGGATATGGATACGCCGGTGTGTATCAATCTCAATCGCTTTGTCGAACGCAGTAACGGTATTTTTGGCAAAACGGGTACGGGTAAGTCCTTTCTCACGCGTCTGGTCTTGTGCGGTCTGATTAAAAACAAGAAAGCCGTCAATCTCATTTTTGATATGCACAACGAATACGGTTTTCGCGCTATGAAAGAGGGCGGACAGGGAAATAGCTTTGTCAAGGGTCTCAAGCAGCTTTTTGGGAATCGGGTCGCTCTGTTTTCTCTCGATCCCGAATCGTCTCGTCAGCGCGGTATTCAACCCGATCACGAGGTGTACATTACTTACGATCAAGTTGCGGTTGAAGATGTTATCGCGTTGCAAGACGAACTGCAACTCAATCCCACGGCCTCTGAGTCTGCCTATCTGGTTTACGCGATGTACAAAGACCGCTGGCTGCGCCAATTGCTTTCTATTGATGGTCCCGATGTCGAGCAATTTGCCGAGGATATTGGCGCAAATAAAAGTTCGCTTTCTGCGCTGCATCGCAAACTCAAACGCCTTGAAAACTTTCCCTTTTTGGTCAATAGTCTGAATGGTGCCGATGCTGTCGATACGATGATGGACTACATCGATCGAGGTATTCACATTGTACTCGAATTTGGTCGGCAGACCGGCATGCTCGCGTATTTGCTCGTGGCGAATATTCTCTCTCGCCGCATTCACGAACAGTACGTCACAAAAAGCGAAAAGTTTTACGCCTCGCAAAATCCCGAAGATCAGCCGCGACACCTGGTTATCACCATTGAAGAAGCCCACAAGTTTCTCAATCCCGCGACTGCAAGGCAAACCATTTTTGGTACGATTGCCAGAGAAATGCGTAAATACTACGTTTCGCTTCTCGTGGTTGACCAGCGTCCCTCGGGTATTGACGAAGAAGTGCTTTCACAACTCGGCACAAAAATCACGGCTTTGCTCAATGATGAAAAAGACATCCAGGGGGTACTCACAGGTGTTTCCAATGCCAGTGGTTTGCGAAGTGTTCTGGCCAGTCTCGATTCCAAGCAGCAAGCCCTCGTATTTGGGCATGCGGTCCCTATGCCCGTGGTTATCAAAACGCGCGATTACGATGAAATTTTTTACAAAGCGATGGGCGATTTATCCGATGAAGAAAAAATGGAAAAGGCCGAAGCCGCCTCAGCTGCTATTTTTGGCGATTAAAAATGAAACTGATTGTCCAAATCCCCTGCCTCAACGAAGAAGAAACCCTGCCCGCTACTGTTAACGATATTCCGCGCGAAGTTCCCGGTATTGATAAAGTTGAGATTCTGGTCATTGATGATGGTTCTACGGATCGCACGTCAGAGGTCGCGCGCGACCTCGGTGTGGATCATATTATCAGATTCCCCAAAAATCGCGGTCTGGGGCATGCATTCAAAGCGGGTTTTGACACTTGCCTCAAACTCGGTGCCGATATTATTGTCAATACCGATGGGGATAACCAGTACTACGGTCCCGATATAGCGGCGCTCGTTCAGCCCATTCTCGAAAAGCGCGCTCATATCGTGATTGGAGATCGACAAACAAGTGGTATCGGCCACTTTTCTTTTTTTAAGCGATGGCTACAGCGTTTGGGCAGTCGCGTCATCAGTCGCCTCGCCCATATTGAGGTGCCCGATGTCGCCAGTGGTTTTCGCGCCTTTTCAAGAGATGCGGTCCTGCATCTGTCGATGTTTACGGATTTTGATCACACCGCCGAGCATGTTGTGCAAGCGGGTCAAGACCGTCTCGCTGTTGAAACTGTGCCCATTCGCACGAATCCCAAAACGCGCGAATCGCGTCTTTTCAAAAATCCAGGTGTATTTGTTTTTAAGTCGGGCATGATTAGTCTGCGGACTTACGCACGCTACAAGGCACTCCGCATTTTTTCAGCTTTTGGTGCTGTTGTGTTCGCTTTTGGCACGTTAATCGGTCTCCGATTTCTCTATTTTTTCTTTTTTACCGACGAAGGCGCACTCCACATTCAATCGCTTATACTCGCCGCTATCCTCTTGCTCGCCGGATTTCAGATGTTTCTCACCGGTATTGTCGCCGATCTTATCGCCACCAACCGCGCCCTTCTTGAAGATGTTTCCTCGCGTGTGCGATCTATGGAACTCGGATCAGGATTTTCAGGATTGAAGGATGAACAGGATGAAAGCGATCAGGGGTTTCAGGATTGAAGGATAAACAGGATGAGTTGATCGCTATAAAAATTTGGGAATTACATGAAATCTTTTGAAAAATCCAGACGTCTGATTGCCGAAGCCTCGCGCTATTTACCGGGTGGTGTGAACAGCAATTTTCGACTGGGGATGGTTCCCACGCCTCTGGTTTTTGAACGGGGCGAAGGGCCGTATCTCTACGATGTGGATGGCAATCGTTTGATCGATTATTATCTGGGCATGGGGCCGATGATTCTCGGGCACAATCCGGAACCCGTGCTATCTGCTGTTCGGAAACAGCTCGAGTCGGGCATTCTCTTTGCCGGGCAGACAGAGATTGAGCAAGAGGCAGCCAGGATGGTTTGCGATATGGTGCCATGCGCGGAGCGGGTGCGGTTTAACTGCACGGGTAGCGAAGTGGTGCAAGCGGCTTTGCGTCTGGCACGCGCGGCTACGGAGCGGTTGTATGTGATCAAATTTGAGGGACATTATCACGGGTGGTTTGACAATGTGCTGTGGTCTGTCGCGCCTCCACCCGATCAGTATGGTCCGGCTGATGTGCCCGTTCCCATTCCCGCCAGTGCAGGGCAAGACCTGTTGGTGGGGCAGCATACTGAGGTGCTTCCCTGGAATAATCTGGAGCTTCTGAGTGCGCGCCTGAAACGCGGGGATGTCGCAGCTGTTATTATGGAGCCTGCGATGTGCAATACCAGCACAATTTTTCCCGCTGAGGGCTATTTGGAAGGTGTTCGGGAAGTGTGTACCGATACGGGAACGGTGCTCATTTTTGACGAGGTGATTACAGGGTTTCGCGTGGCACCTGGCGGCGCGCAGCAATACTTTGGGGTGACGCCCGATCTGGCGACGTTTGGCAAGGCGATAGCCAATGGGTTTCCGGTTTCGTGTTTGGCCGGGCGGGGCGATTTGATGGATATGCTTGGCGCGGGTGTGATGCACGGAGGTACTTATAATGCTCAACCCGCTTCTATGGCCGCAGTGATTGCTACGCTGACCGAGTTGGGCAAAAAAGAGACGTTTGGCGTGCTCAATGCGCGGGGCAATCGGCTTATAGAAGGTATTGCGCGCGCACTGAAAGAGGCCGATATTCAAGCGCGGGTTGCTGGTTTTTCGCAGATTTTTCACGTTGGTTTTGGCGTCGATTCTCCAGTTACTGATTATCGCAGTTCGCTTCAAGCGGATCGCGAGCGGTATATCAAATTTACGGAAGCACTTCATTACAAAGGCGTGCGCGCGCTGGAGCGAGGGGCGTGGTTTTTATCGACAGCGCATACAGATGATGTGATTGATGCGACAATTGAAGCGGTTGCCTGTGTGGCAAAGGAGATATGACGATGGATATGAATAATGAAGCGCGCCCTGCTCTCGAAGAGATGGAGGCGACGCGCGATCCCAGAAGGTCTCTCTATCTGGGACAAGTGTTTATCGACCCGGATAAATATCCCGGCTGGGCGTTGCGTAAACGAGTCAGAAATATTTTTTAATAAGGGCGATATATAATCTTTTAGACGATATAAAGACTTTTATTGAAAAACTCTACATATAGTTAGGATTTAAAGAAGCCAGATTGACTCTTCATGGACGACCTATCGTCCATGAAGATATAGTACAGTCTGGTTTTTTATTTATAAAAAAAATTATATCTTGATTAAAAATAATCTTTTATGATTAGAATCACCTCAAGAGATTCACGTTGGCACGCATATTGCGTCTTTTCAAACAGAATTGATATTTTCTTTAAGGATCCGAACTATTGAAGCGGTAAAGCGTCAAAAGTAATTAGAATTACTGATTCAAAAGAAGATTGGCTGGGATGTAGCATGATATTTTGAGGGAGGAGTAGAGTTTTTTTCACCCATATCATGAGGTTTCTTAACCATGATTGAGTCACTCGACAGAAAGGGCATCTGGCGGGCTTATTCTCTTGCCAATGGTCTGGCTGGGGTGCGTACCGAACATATCGCCGAAGATAGCGAGGGGTGTCTCTGGATTGCTACCTGGGATAGTGGTGTCAGCCGCTTTGATGGGGACAAGTTCGAGACGTTTACCGAACAGGATGGTTTGTGTAGCGATCGAGTTTTTGCCATCCATTTGGATAGTCAGGATCGGCTATGGTTCGGTACTATGAATGGGGTCTGCTGGTACGATGGAGTGGTTTTCCATCATTTGGAGGACGATGGGATCGCAGGTCGGTCCGTGTTATTCATCTACGAAGATAATAAGGGCCGTATATGGTTTGGCGGTATCAGTACCCTGGGATATTACGATGGTACAGCTTTCCACGACCTGATTCCACTCTATCTACAGCACTACCAGGAGCCGCCTTCTCCTGGGTGGTCTAACCAGTGTTGGGGTATTACCCAGGATGCGGAAGGTCACCTGTGGTTTGGATTTAATTATCTCATCCGCTTTGATGGCGCATCCTTTCACCGCTACGAAGAGGAGGAGGGTTTTCCCCCAGACCAGAGTAGCTATACTGTGGGCAAGGATCATACTGGCAAGGTGTGGATTGGTCGATCGCAGCGCAGAGATGGACTGTGGTGCTATGCCGATGGCACCTTTCAGTCTGTTGAGGTGAATTTGGGTGGTGAGTTACGCAAAATTCAGTGTGACCGCGAAGGTCGGATGTGGTTCTGTACCTCGACAGGGGTCCTCTACTGGAATGGTGATGGATTCGGCAGGTTTACCCTTGTCGATGGTCTGCCCCATCCCGTTGTCAACGCCGTATTTCAGGATCGCGAGTATCAGTTCTGGTTCGCCACATGGGGCGGCGGTTTAGGACTATACGATGCGCATGGTATCAGTATTTTCGATTTTGGTGCGAATTTTCCCGAAGATGATAGTAGAATATCACGGATGTTGCAGGATCGACAGGGAGATATATGGCTCGGATTTTCCGAGCCTTTTCTGGGCCCCGCAACCAAAAGCCTGGCGCGCTTTGATGGCGAGCACTTTGAATTTGTTGGAGCAAAACAGGGTCTTGATCTCAATAGTTGTTCCGCCATCTACGAGGACCGCGATGGACACCTGTGGTTTGGAGGGGATAACGGTCTGTTCCGCTACGATGGGCAGGCCTTTCAAAAAATGGACATTGCCGTAGGTACTGGTGAAGTGGGTGTCAGCGCAATCGCCGAGGGCCGGGATGGGCAACTTATTTTTGGACAGTGGGAAAATGGTCTTAGAAAAAAAACAGAAGAGATGTTTGCCAGACCACTGCAGATCGTTTACTACCGGGATGGGCAGTCCCAAACCGTTTTTGAGAAGAAAGAAGAGCAATTCAACTATATTAGTGCTCTGGTCGCCAGGCGCGACCGTGAATTCTGGTTTAGTGTGAGCACCTACAATCCCTTCGACAGTGGCAAGGGTATCGGGCGGTGGCACATAGAAGACGGTATTTCTTTTTATACTGTTGCAGATGGGTTGTTAGATAACCGGATTACCGACTTATTAGAAGACCGACACGGCAATTTGTGGATCGCCACTCAAAGAGGTCTCAGTTGCTTTGATGGTGTTGTTTTTCGCAACTTTACCACCGAAGATGGCTTGCCGTGCAACCGCATCCATTGCTTATTTGAGGATTCGCGAGGACATCTCTGGCTCGGCATGGACGGGGGGGTAGCTCACTACGATGGTCAGCTTTTTCAGACCATCAAGTCACCGCATATAGGATCGGTTCTTCAAATACTTGAAGATCACGACGGAAATTTCTGGTTCGGCACTGCCGGGGAGGCCATAATACGCTACCGCCCACGACAGACGCCCCCCGCGGTTCGCCTGCTCCAGGTCGTCGCGGATAAGGTCTATGAGAACTTAGAGGAAAGAGTCCTATCTACGACAGAGCAGAGTGTGATTTTCGAGTATAAAGGCCTGAGTTTTTCCACTCATCCCCGCGACATGCTCTATGTCTATCGTTTGAAGGGCTATGACCACGACTGGCAGCCAGCGATCCGAGAGATGCGGGTCTATTATCGGGACCTGCCACCGGGAGACTATACCTTTCAGGTCAGGGCTGTAGATCGCGACCTCAATTACTCAGAGATGACGCAGGTGCAACTCTCCGTAGAGAGGGATCCGCGCATCAGCGCGCTGACCTCCGCGCTCAACAGCACAGATGGTGTTGGCAAAGAGTTTATCGGGCAGAGCAAAGCTATGCACCAGTTTCAAATCAAACTCATGGAGGTGGCATCTACTGATATAACTGTGCTGATTCTGGGCGAGACAGGTGTGGGTAAGGGATTGGCTGCGCGGGTGCTACACGCGCTGAGTCCCCATTGCGATGGTCCTTTTATACAGGTCAACTGCGGTGCATTGCCTGAAACGCTGATCGATAGTGAACTTTTTGGTCATGAGAAGGGGGCGTTTACCAGCGCAGTGTCTCGCAAGCTGGGCAAGGTGGAATTGGCTAAGGGCGGCACGCTCTTTTTGGATGAGATTGGTGATATGGCTCCGAAAACGCAGACCAGGATGTTGCGTTTGCTGGAAGAGCGTACTTTTGAGCGCGTTGGGGGTAACGAGATACTGAGGGTGCAGGCGCGGATTGTGGCAGCGACCAATCGCGACCTGCAGGAGATGGTCAGTGCAGGTACTTTCCGCGAGGATCTGTATTATCGTTTCCAGGTTTTTCCAATTATTCTCCCCCCCCTGCGCGAGCGCAAGGAGGATATACCGCGTCTGGCCGAATTTTTCAAGACTCGCATAGCTACACATCTGGGAAAGCAAGTCGGTGCCTTGACGCCAGATGTTATAGAGGGATTGCAAACCTACTATTGGCCAGGAAATGTGCGGGAACTGGAGCATATCATACAACGAGCGGTTATCGTGTGCCGCGGTTCTCAAATTGATGTGCGAGATCTCGGACTATATGGTTCTCATATAGAAGATAATGCGTCGCCAGTTTCTCAAGATCCCAAAGTCGTGCCTTTGGAGGAATTTGAACGCCGATACCTCATTGAAGTGCTTCAAGACACCAACTGGCGGGTAAAAGGAGCAAAGGGTGCGGCGATTCTGCTGGGATTACCGCCTTCTACTCTGTACAGCAAAATGAAAAAGTTGGGTATTGAACGTCCTGGTTTGTAAGGATTAGTTTGATTATTTTTAGATATGCCGTCTTAAAAGACATGTAAAAAATGTCTATAATAAAGATTAAATATAGTCCAGGGACTATATTTAATCCATTTGTCGTAAAGTTTTGATAATAAGTAAAATTACCTAAAATTACGAGCCAGTCTGATTATATCATTGGACTATATATCGTCTAATGGCATAAAAATCGGTCTGGCTCTTTTTTGTTTTTAAATTTTTATCTCAAATAAAAATAATACTTTATGCATATAATGATTTAGCACAATTTACGTTGGCACGTATCTTGCAGTTCTGAAAAGCAAATTTGTAATAATTATCAGGACATATATCATTTTGGCTCAGCAGTGTTTTAAGTGTCATAAGCCAGAGTTTCAAAAGATAGATCTATGGAAGACGATGAGCAGGTAAGAGCAAAGAATACAGAGGGGGCAAGTGTGCAGTCTAATTCGTTCAAAAGTACTGATGGGGATGACAATGAGTTTGTCGGTCAAAGCGAGGCTTTGCAACAGTTTCAAGTCAAACTCAGAAAGATTGCATCCACCAATATGACGGTGCTGATCCTGGGCGAAACAGGTGTGGGTAAGGGGTTGGCTGCATTGGCACTACACGCGCTGAGTTCAAATAGCGATGGCCCTTTTATACAGGTCAACTGCGGTGCCCTGTCCCATACGTTGATCGATAGTGAACTCTTTGGTCACGAGAAGGGAGCCTTTACCAGCGCAGTTTCCCGCAGGCTGGGCAAGGTGGAACTGGCCAAAGGCGGCACACTTTTTTTAGATGAAATTGGCGACATGGCTCTGGAAACACAGGCCAAGTTGTTGCGATTGCTGGAAGAGGACACGTTTGAGCGCGTTGGAGGAAACCAGACGCTGAGGGCGCAGACGCGCATTGTGACCGCGACCAATCACAACCTTGAGGAGATGGTCCGCGCAGGTGATTTCCGTGAGGATCTCTATTACCGCATTTATGTTTTTCCGCTCTATTTGCCGCCTCTTCGGGAGCGCAAAGAGGATATACCAGAGTTAGCCGAGTTTTTCAAGGATCGCATGGCGGCGCATTTGGGTAAGGAAATCAGTTCCCTAACACCAGAGGTGATAGATGCGTTGCAAGTCTATCATTGGCCTGGAAATGTGCGAGAATTGAAGCATACCATCCAGCGGGCTGTAATCATGTGCGAAGGTTCTCGAATCAAAGAAGAGGATCTCGAACTTATAAGGGTTATCTTACCAGATCCCCAAGGACGCGAAATTGTACCTTTGGAAGAATTTGAACGTCGCTATATCCTCAAAGTGCTTGAAGCCACCAACTGGAAAATAAAGGGAGTAGAGGGGGCGGCGATTCTGCTGGGATTACCGCCTTCTACTTTATACAGCAAAATGAAAAAATTGGGCATCAAACGTCTCGCATAGGGGCTATTTAACGACCTTTAGGCGATAAATAAACTTTCTTTTAAATATATATTAATAAATAATATAAGGGCCAGTCTGATTATATCATTAGACGATATACCGTCTGATAATGTAAAATTCCGTCTGGCTTCTCTATTTATAAAATAATTATATATTATTTAAGAATAATACTTTATGTATAAAATAATTTAGAGAAAGTCATGTTGGCACACATATTGCATCACTTCAGATAGAATGATATCTATCTTGAGGAGATGTAATATGCCAAAGCTGCTTAACAGGTGTTCAGTACCTGCCTTGATTTTTGCACTCATATTCATCACTCTGCTGATTTTCTCATGGCCTCTTTTTTTGATTCGGTTGGTGCGTGCTGAACCTGGCAGGAATGGACAGGTTGACAGTGAAATACTAAATGTAGAATTGCAAACTGCGATGGTAACTTCTTTAGATTTTAATGGAAATGGGGTTGTCGATTCACCTGACTTTCGAGCATTTGTTAACCACTTTGGGACCCGGGATGAGGATGAAAAATACGATGCGAAATACGACATTGATGGCAATGGTATAGTTGATATTGCTGATTTTCTAATCTTTGCGAACAACTATGGCAAAGTGGTGAACCATACATTAGCCTCTCCCCCGACGCATCCTGTGAAGTTTTTGGTAGATGAAAATATCGCATCTGGGCAAGAGTTAGCAAAAAGTCAACAAACAGATGGCGTTGACGATGTGTCTTCTGTTCAAATAGAAATAGCAGTAAAAGAGTCGGGAAGAATTTTAACAGTGTCTGATACGTTGAAATTCGCATTCGGTACTGCCATGCCAGATGTCCTTGTTACTGTATCTGGTGGCACGCCACATTATGATCAGATAGGTATTGCAAATTTTCCACGCGGCATACGTATGGTCAACTTTCACTATGATTCTTCGACGGGTAAGACCATGATGACGGTCGTCGGAATCCCAGAGAAGGCGGGCGTTTTCAGGATAGAAATAGATGTGATTGATGGCGAGGAGTATTATATGTCCTATTTTCATATCTCTGTTGAGCCGGTGACAAATATGGATATGCCACCGGTGTTTCCAAAAAATTCTGTTGTTCTCTCTTTTACTTTAGATCCATCTACTTTAGACCCGTCTATCATACTGGAAATTGATCCGCCTGTAAGAGCCTATGATCCCAATGATGACAAGTTGAGTTATTCTTTAATGGGTGATGATGCTTCCAATTTTACGGTCAATTGGTTCGGTCATATTAAGACGAAAGCAGGTGCGGTGTTCAATAAAGAGGTTTACACGTTCACCATCGTTGTAGATGACAGTAATGGTGGTGTTGCTACTGCTGAAGTTACTATAAATATTATACATCCACTCACGCCGGATAAACCTATCTTCGCAAGAGTGAAACCAATTGGGACTGTTTTTGTTGAGATCACCTGGAGAGCGCCACCTGCGAATGATTATGTTATTATTGGCTATGAGATCCGATATAGAAAGGTTGATGAGGACTATAATACCATTATACCCGTCAATTTTACCAGATCTGATATGTCTTATACAGTCGTCGGCCTGGAGAGGTCGACGACTTATGAGTTTCAAGTTAGAACCGTCTTTGAGGGCGGAAAAAGTAATTGGTCTCCAGCGATTCGAGCTAATACCGGCCATAATACACCACCCGTGTTCACAAGTGTGTCTGCGGTTACATTCAATGAGAACAGTACAACGGACATTGTCACGGTCACAGCGACAGATGCCAATGCAGATGACAACATCACAGGGTATCACATTGTTGAAGGTGCAGATGGAGCACAGTTTGATCTCAATGATCAGACGGGTGTGTTGAGTTTCAAGATGGCTCCCAACTATGAGGCACCTGCCGATGTAGCGTTTAAGGATGTATCCAATTCGACGAATAACAATGCAGGGGAGAATAATGAATACATCGTGGTGGTGGAGGTGAAGAGTGGGACAGGTGCTCGTGAGTTGACAGGTAGAGATACGATTACGGTGACTGTGGAGGATGTGAAAGAAGCCCCTGGAGCGCCTGATGCACCAACAGTGGCAGAGGCAACAGTGAATAGCTTAAAGGTGCAATGGAGTGCGCCTGATAACACAGGTCCTGATATAAGTGCGTATGATATCCGCTACATTCTGACCAATGCATCAGATAAGGCAGATGACAAGTGGACAGTGGTTGAGGCAGTGTGGACGAGTAATAATGGTGATGACCTTGAATATACGATTGGCAGTCTGGAGCAGAACACAAGCTATGATATTCAAGTGCGAGCAGGAAGTGATGAGGGCATAGGTGGTTGGTCATCCTCTGGGGTGGGGATGACTGAAGCCAATGTTGCACCAGTCTTCGCGAGTATATCGGCGATTTCAGTCAGTGAGAACAGTACAGCAGATGTTATCACGGTCAGTGCGACAGATGCAGATGAGGATGATGACATTGAGAGGTATGGGATTGTTGATGATGCAGATGGCGCACAGTTCTCCATTGGAGCATCTACGGGTGTGTTGACATTCAAGACAGCGCCGAATTATGAAGATCCAAAGGATGTGACATTTACGGATGCGAATGATTCTGCTAATGACAATGCAGCGAACAACAATGAATACATTGTAATCGTGACTACGACAGGTGGAGAGGATGCCCGCGCACTAACGAGTAGAGATACGATTACAGTGACGGTGACCGATGAGACAGAGGTTCCTGGCACACCTGCTGCACCGACGATAGCACAAGCAACATTTAACAGCTTAAAGATAGAATGGGTAGCCCCAACGAACATGGGACCAACGATCAGTGCTTATGATGTGCGTCATATTCTGACAAGTGAGGATGAGACAGATGACGCCAACTGGACAGAGGTAGAGGATGCGTGGGAGACTGGTGATGATGCGCTTGAATATCCGGTTGGTAACCTGAGTCAGGATACAGGTTATGATATACAGGTTAGAGCAGAAAGTGATGAAGGCACCAGTGACTGGTCTTCTTCGGTGAGTGGGACAACAAGAGCGAATGTGGCGCCAGTCATCGCCACTATTTCTCCAATCAGTGTGGCAGAGAACAGCACGGGGGCACTGGTCACAGTCACTGCGAGTGATGCCGATGACGATGATAGTATTACAGGGTATGAGATTGTTGATGCAGCAGATGGAGAGCAGTTTGCGCTTACTGAACAAAGTGGTGTATTGACGTTCAAAGCGGCTCCAAACTATGAGGATCCTAAGGATGTAGCGGTGGCTGATCCATCCAATGCAGCAAGCAACAATGAGTATATCGTGGTGGTGGAAGTGAAGAGCGGGACAGGTGATCGTGAGTTAATGGTAAGAGATACACTGACCGTGACAGTGAGTGATGTGAACGAAGCACCTGGTGTGCCTGATGCCCCGACAGTGGCATCCTCGACCTTTAACAGTCTGACCGTGGAATGGGAAGCGCCTACGAACACGGGACCAGCGATCAGTGCTTATGATGTGCGTCATATTCTGACAAGTGAGGATGAGACAGATGATGCCAACTGGACCGTGAAGGAAGAGGCCTGGAAGAGTGGTGATGGCAATCTCGAATATCTGATAGGCGGCTTGAGCCAGAATACGAGCTATGATATACAGGTGCGTGCAGAAAGTGACGAAGGCACGAGTGACTGGTCTTCTTCGGTGAGTGGGACAACAAGTGCGAATGTGACCCCAGTGATTGCTACTATCTCGCCGATCAGCATGGCAGAGAATAGCACGGGTGCCCTTGTCACAGTCAGTGCGACTGATGCAGATGAAGGTGATGACATTGAAAGTTATGGGATAGCCTCTGGTGCTGATGGGGAACTGTTCTCTATTGGTGCATCTACCGGTGTGTTGACATTCAAGGCATCCCCTAACTATGAAGATCCTAAAGATGTGGCAGTTAGTGATCCGGCTAATGATGCAAGTAACAATGAATACATCGTGTATGTCACAGCAACAGGCGGTACAGGTGCGCGCGCGTTGACAGCAAGGGACACACTAACAATCACCGTGAGTGATGTGACTGAAGTACCGGGCAAGCCTGCTACCCCGACGATAGCAGAAGTAACATTTAATAGTCTGATAGTAGAATGGACAGCCCCTGCGAACACAGGACCTGCGATTAGTGCGTATGATGTACGCTACATTCTCAGTAGTGTCAGTGCCACAGATAAGGAGGATGATAGCAAGTGGACAGTGGTTGAGGAAGTGTGGACGAGTAATAATGGTGATGACCTTGAATATACGATTGGCAGTCTGGAGCAGAACACAAGCTATGATATTCAAGTGCGAGCAGGAAGTGATGAGGGCACAGGTGGTTGGTCATCCTCTGGGGTGGGGATGACTGAAGCCAATGTTGCGCCAGTAATCACGAGTACATCGGCGTTCTCAATCAATGAGAATAGCACTACAGACATTGTGACCGTGAGTGCGACAGATGCAGATAGCGATGATGACATAGAGGGTTATAGCATTGTTGAAGGTGCCGATGGATCACAGTTTGAGATTGATGACCAAACAGGTGTGTTGACGTTCAAGGTGGCACCCAACTATGAGGAGCCTAAGGATGTGGCAGTGACTGATCCATCCAATGCAGCCAACAACAATGAATATATCGTGTTCGTAGAAGTAACCAGTGGTGAGAATGCCCGTGCATTGACAGCAGGGGATACACTTAAAGTGATGGTGGGTGATGAGGCCGAGCCTCCTGGCAAGCCTGATGCGCCAACCATAGCAGCCACGACCTTCAACAGCTTGAAGGTGAGTTGGGAAGTCCCAACGAACACAGGACCTGCGATTAGTGCGTATGATGTGCGTCATATTCTTAGTAGTGCGCCTGATAAAGTAGATGCCAACTGGACAGTGGCGACTGATGCGTGGGAGACAGATGATGGTGATCTTACCTACACGATTGGTAGTTTAAGTCCAAATACAAGCTATGAAGTGCAGGTGCGAGCAGAAAGTGATGAAGGCATAAGTGATTGGTCAGACTCAGTAAGTGGGACAACACTGGTCACCGTCCCGGGCGCACCCACAGACCTGATTGCCACTTCTGGCTTTTTGGTAACACTGTCTTGGATCGCGCCTGCGGACGAGGGAGGCTCACCCATCACGCGCTACGAATACCGCGCCAGCGACGATGATGGTACAACGTGGGATCCGAACTGGACGACCACTGGGGGCACGGCCACGACCTACACCGTAGGGGATCTGACCTTCGACACGGAATATACCTTCGAGGTCCGCGCTGTGAATGTCGTGGGCAACAGCCTCGTCTCCAACCAGGCGACCGCCACTCCGAAGCGGCGACTCCCTCCTTTTAGTCGCGGCGTAAATCTCACTGTGTTTATGCAGCGTCCCAGGACGCATCCTTTCATAACCTATGATCGGCAGACGTTTGTGAACGTTAAGACCCTTGGATGCGACGTTGTGCGACTGCCCTTTGTTCCTCTGACCAGTGGGGAACCCTCACACATCATAGACCCTCTCTTTTTCACCTATCTCGACCAGATAGTCGATTGGGCAGAGGAACTCGGCCTCTACATTATCCTCGACAATCACACCAACCATAAACTAGCCGCGGAAGAAACAGACCAAAATAATCGGAGTGATACCAGGGAATATCTCGTCCAGGTCTGGCCTCAGATCGCCGAGCGCTATAAAAATCGCTCTAAGCTGGTGTTGTACGAAGTCTTCAACGAGCCAAACATCCAACCCAGTATTTGGAATCCGATTCAGCAGGCAGTTATCGACACCATTCGCGCCCATGATAACACACACACCATCGTGGTCACAGGTGGCAAATTCCATTCGGGCGCCCTCAGAACGCTGCCGGAATATACAGACGATAACCTTATCTACACATTTCATATCTACAATCCTGGAGAGTTTACGCACCAAGGGGCTGGCTGGATAGACAGATTTAAGGATCTCAGGGGCGTGCCCTGGCCGTATGATGCCAGCCGCATGCCGGACCCCGTGCCCGAAATTCTTGAAGATTATCACACGAAGGGGACGTTAGAGAAATTGCAGAATGGGCTCAAGAACGCTGTCGATTTTGCTGAGGATCGCAACGTGCCTGTGTGGTGCGGCGAGTTTGGCGTCTATGGGCCATATGCCCCCCCAGATGACCGCGCGGCCTGGATTCGAGAAGCGCGAACTTATATGGAAGACAACAATATTGCCTGGACGCTCTGGGAATACGGCGTAGGAGGTTTCAAAATATTTGAAAATGAGGGTGATGATCACTTCGACTACAATCTCGATATCTCGATAGTCGAGGCACTCGGGCTGAACGTCTCCCCTCAGCTTGAATGGGTGACCGTGTCTAAGCAGGCTGGCTTTGAGATATATACCGATGGCCTCAATAGCCTCGGAGAGGGTATTTCCGGCAAACTCTATAGCAGGGGATGGCTCACGTTCGACGATGATACAGAGGCGGTCGTGGGGAACAAAAGCATTTACTGGTCAGGAGCGAAAAAGGGCGATATTGTGAGGTTCGATTTTACCCCGAATTTCGACTTGTCCCTCCTGGCTGACGACTATGTCTTTGAATTCTGGGTATGGGGCGATACCCCAGGAACCGAGTTCAGAGTCCGCTTCGACATGGATTCGAACAGGGGATACCGCGTCAATGAGGAGAATATAGGCATAACTTCATGGGACAGTCAGTGGCACCAGGTGAGTATTCCCCTGAGCAGATTAGGGCGGAGCAATGCCACCTGGGAAGATGTAGACGGAATCATATTCACCACAACGGAGGACTTCGGAGATACGATTTTCCGATTGGACGATATCAAAATCTCTTCCAATGTGGCTCCCGTGATTGCACCTATCTCACCGATCACAGTGGCAGAGAACAGCACATCAGACCTTGTGACTGTGAGTGCGACGGATGATGATATGGGGGATGATATCGAGCGTTATGGCATTGAGTCTGGTGCAGATGGGTCACAGTTCTCCATTGGAGGATCTACCGGTGTGTTGACGTTCAAGGTAGCCCCCAACTATGAGGCACCTGCTGATGTGGCGGTTACCGACCCAGCCAATGCAGCGGGCAATAATGAATATATCGTGTTCGTGTCTGCGACAAGCGGCATGGGTGGTCGAGCTTTGACAGCGAGGGATACGCTCACGGTGACCCTGACTGATGTGGATGGAGAGGCTCCCGGTGTGCCTGATGCCCCGACAGTGGCATCTTCGACCTTTAACAGTCTGACCGTGGAATGGGAAGCGCCTACGAACACGGGACCAGCGATCAGTGCTTATGATGTGCGTCATATTCTGACCAGTGATGATGAGACAGATGATGCCAACTGGACGGTGGCAGAGGATGCGTGGGAGAGTGGTGATGGTGCTCTTGAATATACGATTAGCAGCCTAAGTCAAGATACAAGCTACGATGTACAGGTCAGAGCAGAGAATGACGAAGGGACAAGTGGGTGGTCAGATACTGTAGTAGGGATGACCGAAATCGCGCCAGAGATATGTACCCGCACAGCGGCTGTTCAAACCGAGATATTGTCTGCGATAGCTGGGATTACCGACTGTGCTCTGGTCACAAACATGCACCTGACGGGGATCACGGAGATTTTGGATCTTAGCAATCAGAATATCACTGCCCTGCTGGCAAATGATTTCACTGGTCTGTCTAATCTTCAAAACTTGTGGCTTTACGAGAATGATTTGAGAACACTGCCTGCTGACGTGTTCACTGATTTGTCCAGCCTGCAAACTTTGAGTCTTTATAGAAATAAATTTAGAATACTGCCCACTAATGTGTTCACTGGCTTGTCCAGCCTGCAAACCCTGAATCTTGATGGTAACAGGTTGAATAATCTGGACGCTAACCTATTCGCTGACCTGTCCAGTCTGCAGACGCTGAGTCTTTACGATAATCGGCTGACCAATCTTCCAATGGGTGTGTTCAGTGATCTGTCCAGTCTGCAGACGCTGAGTCTTTACGATAATCGACTGACCAATCTTCCAATGGGTGTGTTCAGTGATCTGTCCAGTCTGCAAACGCTGAACCTTGACAATAACCGTCTGACCAATCTTCCGATAGGTGTGTTCAGTGGTCTGTCCAGTCTGCAAACGCTGAGTCTGAACAGTAATCTGTTGAGTGCCGCGCTACCCGATGATGCATTTTCGGATCTTTCCAGTTTGAGGTTCCTGAGTCTTGACGGCAACGAATTGGGCACGCTCCCTGATCGTGCGTTTTCCGGCTTATCCAGTCTGCAAACTCTGAATCTCAGCGGCAACACATTGAGCGCATTGCCCGATAGTGCTTTTTTTGACTTATCCAGTCTGCAAATCCTGAATCTGACCGGTAACTTGTTGAGCGTGCTTCCCGATAGCATGTTCTACGGTCTGTCCAGTTTGAGAAAGCTGGACGTATCCGGCAATACGGGTGCGCCCTTCACCCTCACGCTGGAATTGAAACGCATAGACAATGCGGACTTGACAGTACAGGGACCCGCCACTGTTGTGGTCAGTATTGCTCAGGGTGCGCCGTTTGATATGACTGTTGAGCTATCGGCAATAGACGGTACACTGACCAATGGGAATGGCAGTGCGATAACTGAGGCGACAATTTCAAAGGGCAATATCCAGAGTGAATCTATAACGGTGACACAGAGCGGGACATCACCGACCAGGATCCACATAGACGAGGCACCTGAAGTCCCAGGAGGATATGAGGGTATCCGCATAGTTTCTGGCACACCGCTTGTCTTGTTCGGAAAGACAGAACCTGAAGTCGTGGGAGCAATTGCCGCACAGACTCTGGATGTGGGGGGCGGTGCCGTAGTTGTGGATGTGAAAGACAGTTTTTCGGATGTGGATGGCGACATTTTAAGCTACAGTGCGACTTCAAATATGCCCGGTATAGCGTCGGTGAGTGTAACGGGTTCTGAAGTTATGATAACGCCGGTGAGTGCAGGAAGTGCAACGGTGACAGTGACTGCAAGTGATCAGACTAACAGCGCCACGCAGGAGATCGATGTGAGGGTGAAAAATACGGCACCTGTGGTCGATAAAGGACTTACTGATCAGATTGCATTATCGGGCAACGCGTTTACGTACACCTTTCCCGCAGATGCGTTTAGCGATGCCGATAGCGATGTCCTTACCTACACGAGCAGCGGGCAGCCAGCGTGGCTGACTTTTACTTCGTCCTCGCGCACGTTCAGCGGTACACCGTCCAATACCGATGGTTCGCCCTTTACGATTATAGTAACAGCCGATGACGGCAAAGGCAGTCAGGTACAGACGAGCTTTACTTTGACGATCCCCATAGGGATTTGCAGCAGGACTTCACAGGTACAAACGGCTATCCTGTCTGTGATAGACGGGATTAACAACTGCGCCCATGTCACAGAGGAGCACCTGGTCGGGATTGTAGATTCTTTGGATTTCCGTAGTCGGAGTATCACCACTTTACTGGCGAGTGATTTCTCTGACCTGCCCAATCTGAGAATTCTGAATTTTTACGACAATGACTTGACCTCACTCCCATCAGGTGTGTTTTCCGGTCTGTCGAATTTGAGATTTGTGAGCCTTTACGACAATGAATTGACCGCACTACCTGCGGATGTGTTCAATGGTCTATCGAATTTGAGATTTGTGAGTCTCGACAGTAATTCAGTGAGTACACTGCCCTCTGGCGTGTTTTCCGGTTTGGCCAATTTGGAGACTTTGAGTCTGAATGGAAATACGTTGAGCGCGCTGCCCGACAGTATATTCTTCGGTTTGTCCAGCCTGAGTCATCTGGATGTGTCTGGCAATACGGGTGCGCCCTTTAGTCTTACGCTAATCTTGGAACGTACAGACAATACGGATTTGACCGCACAAGGTCCCGCCACAGTTGTGGTCAAGGTTGCCCAGGGTGCGCCGTTTGATATGACTGTTGAGCTATCGGCAACAGATGGTACACTGACCGATGAGAATGGCAATGCGATCACAGAAGTCACAATTTCAAAGGGCAATATCCAAAGCGAACCCATAACGGTGACGCAGAGCGGGACAACATCGACCACCGTCAGTCTGGGAACAGCACCTTCATTACCGATGAACTACGTTGGCATCCAGATTGCCGTGGGTACTTCGCTCATCCTGTTCGGGCAATAGAGCCAGTAGGCAAAATAACAGGAGCATATAATGAACTTACAGCGATGGATCATGATTTTTGCAGGCTGTGTGCTCGGCAGCGTCAATATGGCGATGGCGCAAGATACGCCCTGGTGCTACAATTTTGAGGAAATGTCGCCAGACTATCAAACAGATGCTAACAGCGAGATATCGCTTTCGACGGATCATTACAAGTCGGGAGTGCAATCTCTGAAATGGATCTGGCAGAATAACGGACGTCTTTTATTTACAGATCCCTCGCCGGGACGCGACAAGGCACTGAAGGGATTTCGGGCGTGGGTTTATAATGAAATGGCACTCAGTGAGAAACTGACTTTTGCGTTTGGAACGAAATCTGAACTGGTGACAAATAATCCGCGTTATCAATTTCATTTTGGCTTGAATTTCACGGGTTGGCGGGTGATGTGGATTGATCTACAAGAAGATGCGATCAATGATGCTTATGCAGGTCCACAAAATGGACGCGTGACAGCATTTGAAGTCATTGCGCCGAATAGTGGCACTGTCTATCTGGATCTGATGGAACTTGTAGAAACAATTGACTCGAGGCGATCAGCTGATGCCCAGGTTCCATTTGTGAATGGAGGTGTAAATACAAGTGGCGAGAGAAATCGCGAATACAGATGGAGTCTAAATACACTGCAAGATCTGCTACCTTCGCAGATCACCGAAGAAGAAAAAGAGGCTTTTGAGACGATTGTCCAGAGATATGAAACCTGGGTTTTGGGCGACAATGTGAAAAATGACCAGCGACAGCCCGTTCAAATTCGGATCAGTGAGTTGGAGAAGCTTTTCCGGTTCGGGCGGCGCAATCTGCCAGATTATAATATTCGACGTGAGAATAACCGAATTTTGGGAGTCCCACTCTTTGCTGAACGATCACCATACACTCCCCCCTATCAGAATGTTTTCTCAAGGGTCTTGTTGCGTCTGGTGCTGGATTATCGGTTGAATGGTGACAACAATACCAAAAATCAAGTGCTGGATATTTTTGATTATCTCTATGATCAGGGATGGGCAGACGGTAGTGGTATAGGCTCGCTGCATCACCAATTTTTGCGCCTTGCGGGGTATTCCCATGCCGTGTATTTGATGCGGGATGCTTTGGAGAGCAAAGGGGCGTTGGCGCGGGAATTGGCGACCCTGAAATGGCACAGTATGTTTGGTGAGTTGTATGAGGATCCCGAGGTGCTGGGCGCGAATGCGGATTTTTTGCGTTCGGTGGCGATGTATCGGTTGTTGTGCATTTTGATGATGGACGATACGCCTGAAAAGGTCGTTACTATGCGCCGCTATGTCGCCTGGTTGAATAATGCGCTGGATATTGCGCCCGGGTGGCTGGATACGATTAAGCCGGATTTTGTGGGGTTTCACCATCGGGGCATCTATGCCAATGCGTATGCACCAAATGCTTTTCATGTGGCTTCTGTGCTGGTGTATTTGTTGCACGATACGGTCTTTGCAGTTGCCGATGATAAGCGCGATAATTTGAAGCAGGCGCTGTTGACGTTCAGGGCTATGGCGAATACGTATGATATTTCGCCAGCCATCGGTGGTCGGTTTCCAAATAATACAACGGTAAACGACGCAAATTTGCCGGCATATATGTATGTGGCTTTGAGCTATCCCTCGGTGGATGCAGAACTGGCTGGCGCGTTTATGCAGCTTTGGAAACCTCAATCGCAGTTATTGCGAGAAGGTCTGTTCGAACAGGCATCTGCAGGGATCATGTATTTGCACACGCCGGGTGCGATGCAAATGATAGTGGATTTTGCAGAGGCAGGACACGCACCCGAGGCAGCGCCATCTGGGCACTGGACATTGCCTTATGGCGCGTTGTCTATTCATCGGCGCAATGAATGGATGGTGAGTATGAAAGGGTGGAGCAAGTACGTGTGGGATTTTGAATCGTCGGGTAGTGAAAATTCGCTCGGTCGTTATTTGAGCTATGGCTCGGTGCTAATTTACGCCAGTGGCGATCCGGTTGGCCGGGAGGCGAGTGGGATTGTTCGGGATGGATGGGACTGGAGCATGTGGCCGGGTACGACGGTGATTCGCCTGAGTCATGCGGAGCTTAACAACAGGACACGTGATCGCAATTTTTCGGATGAGACTTTTGTGGGTGGGGTGAACATAGAAGGACAAAACGGCGTGTTTGCGCTGAAGTTGCACGATACAGAATACAATACGAGTTTTCGAGCGTTTAAGACGGTGTTTTGTTTTGACGATGTACTGGTTTGCCTGGGATCGGGTATTAAGAATGATGATAGTGGACATAGAACTGTGACGCCATTATTTCAAGTAGCTATATCTGAGGACCGCTCCACATGGGTCAATGGGACAGGCGTGCTGGCGATTCCCTATACATTTTCGGGGACAACGGGGCAGACCGCATGGGTGATGGACGCCTCGGGTAATGGCTATGTGATTCCAGATGGAGGCGACTTGCGGGTGCGTCGTCAGGTGCAAACCCCTGGAGATTTTGGCAGGGATAGCGGTGGTACAGGAACTTTTGAATTGGCGTATCTGGATCACGGTAGTGCGCCTCAGGCAAAAAAGTATGAATATGCTGTGCTGGTGCAAAGCTCGTCCGACAAGGTACACGCATTTGCCAATGCACCCGAATATGAGGTCTGGCAGCAAAATCATATGGCACACATCGTACATCATCGGGATTTGAAAACCACGGGTTACGCGCTGTTTAACACGAATGCAAGTCCCAATAAAGGTCAGATTGTATCTGTGTCTTTGCCGATTTTGGCGATGACCCGCGAAGTGGAGGATGGATTATTGCTTTCGGTTGCGGATCCGGATTTTGGGTGGAGTTGGACCATTCAGGATCCGCACCGGCAAGATGGCACGTTGATTGTAAATCAGTCGAGTATGCCCCGCACAGTGGATGTGACGTTGCGAGGAAAATGGCGTTTGGATGACATGTATGATCTCGCGGTCGCAACGGTTCAATCAGATCAGACGGTTGTGGCGTTTACGTGTCAGGATGGCAAAAGCGTGGAAGTGAAACTAATCGGGACAGGTGCCAGTCTTGCAAGCCTGGATTTTGATGGGGATAATATGGTTGGGAGCACGGATTTTTTGCTATTTGTCAGCCACTTTGGGCTGTCGGAGGGTGATACGGGTTTTGACACAAAATACGATCTGGATAGCAATGGCACAGTGGGGTTCAACGACTTTCTGATTTTTGCAGAGGGATTTGGCAGATCGGTAAGTGGAAAAACAGTGGCTCTCCAAATGGAACAGAAAAGCTCTGGTGTTTTGCCAGAGCTTTTTGTTTTTTGCTGACACTATACAATGGAGTATAGTATTTTGTGGATACGGGATTAGATGTTCCAGCGAGCCATTGTCCTGGACTTAGATTGATGGCTGATTTTATCTACGGGAGGAGTACAATATGCCCGAGTTGCTACATCGCAGGCGTTTCGCCTGTGTTTGGATCTTTGCAGTTATCTTGCTGTTGATTCCATCTCTGATGGATGGTTCAGAAGGAGACCGAGATGTTGCCATTCCAGTGGGAACGCCACGCATCTCAACTACCTATCAACAGTTTGTGAAGGCCAAGGAGAAGGGGACAGAATCTATCTTACCCGATTTTTCCTACGCGGGATATCACTACTCCAACGAGCCAGTTCCCGATGTCGCGCATCCCATTTTCGATGTCACAAAGTATGGTGCAATCCCCAATGATGACCTATCTGATCAGCGTGCTATACAGGCAGCCATTGCCGCAGCAGAGGCCAATGGCAAGGGCGTTGGGCATTATGCGATTAAGAGTCAGGGCAGTTACGGGATATGGGTGGGGCTGTCCGAAGACCTTGCAAACCAACTCCATGGCGTGGGCATGAGCCATAGCACGACCGGCAATGTGGTCTATCGCTTTGACATGGGTTCCAGACAGTCGCTCGATATCCATAAGACCAAACCGAGCTATGCCAATTTGTACGATCGCGTGAGTAATGGCAGGCTATATGGCAGCAGCGGTACAGGTGTTCAGCCACACCATCTCAGGCGTCTTGTGTTTTGGAATTTCAACCACGGAGGGGATGATACGCGCTACGATTTTTGGCAGGGGTATCTCCGATTTTTGCATCCGATTATTGTGGGATTTCACGGCAATCCCGCCACTTTCAATGAAAGTGCGCTTGAGGTTCTGGAATCAAACGGCAGCCCGGTTGAGCCGGAATCTCTTTTTGAGGCTCAACTCGCGTTGCGGCTTGGAAAGCTTCCTGTCTGGCTAAATACGCTGCGTACAGAATGGGAATCGCTTCGCAAGATCCCGCTTCCAAAGTGAAACAGGAGACTAAAATGATGGAATGGACGCGCAGGGCATTTATAAAATGCAGCAAGATGGCGTTGTTTTCAGTATCTTTTGGCAGTGCGCCGCTGTTTTTGAGGCAGGCTGTTCATGCGGCGAAGAATCCGATACGTCAACGCATCAGGAGAGGTGTTATGGATAATTTTGAATTTGGCGAATTGCTTTACGACAATCCGCTGTCTTCCGCATCAGATATTGAAGGATTTCGGATGGAGGGAGATGCCGAAGTGACCTTTCCAAATGGTCGCATGCGAATGGAGAATCGCCGCGATCCCGGGGAGGGACAGGCAGCAAATTTTGTTTTTTGGTGTTCTGAAGATTTTCCAGCGGATATTGCCGTAACGTGGGATTTTTGGCCGGTGCGCGAGCCGGGGTTGTGCATTCTGTTTTTTTCTGCACTGGGACGAGGCGGTGAAGATATATTTGATTCGTCATTGGCGCCTCGGGCTGGCGAATACAAGCAGTATCACAGCAGCGATATCAATGCGTTGCATGTGTCTTATTTTCGGCGGAAAGCACTCAAAGAACGCGCTTTTCAGGTTTGCAATTTGCGCAAGAGCTATGGTTTTCACATGGTCTGCCAGGGGGCGGATCCCCTGCCTTCAGTTGTCGATGCCAGACCGCCATACCCGATTACGCTGATCAAATGCGGTGCTGAGGTTGTTTTTTATATTCGCGATTTGAAGATTTTTCACTGGGTTGATGATGGTCAGACGTATGGGCCTTTGCTGGGGAGTGGCAAGATCGGTTTCCGACAAATGGCGCCTTTGATTGGAGAATATGCGAATTTGAAAGTGTATAAGGTCTCAGTCCCATGATTAAGCCACTCGACCGCACGGGTACCTGGCGGACGTATTCCCTTGCCAATGGCTTGGCTGGGGTGCGCACCGAACACATTGTAGAAGACAGCGAGGGGTATCTCTGGTTCGCTACCTGGGACAATGGTGTCAGCCGATTTGACGGGGATGCGTTTCAGACATTTACCCGACAGGATGGTCTTTGCGGCGATCGAGTTTTTGCCATCCACAAGGATAGTCAAGGGCGATTGTGGTTCGGTACAATGAGTGGCGTTTGCTGGTATGATGGAGCAAATTTCCACCATTTGGAGGACGAGGGGATCGCAGGCCGATCTGCACAGTTCATCTACGAAGATCGTGAGGGGCGTATATGGTGCGGTGGCACGAATACCCTGGGGTATTACGATGGCACTGCTTTCTGCGATTTGATTCCGCTCTATCTCCGGCACTACGAGCAGCCGCCTTCTCCTCAGTGGACCAATCAGTGTTGGGGCATTACCCAGGATATGGAAGGCCACCTGTGGTTTGGTTTTGACTACCTCATCCGCTTTGATGGTGAATCGTTCCACCGCTACGACGAGGAAGAGGGTTTTCCTCTGGACCAGAGTAACTACGCGGTGGGGCGAGATAGTACAGGCTATGTGTGGATTGGTCGGTACGGGCAGCGGGACGGACTCTGGCGCTATGCCGATGGCACTTTCCATCGTGTTCCCGTGGACCTCGGTGGTAACCTGCGCAAAATTCAGTGTGACCGCGAAGGGCGGATGTGGTTCTGCACTTCGGAAGGCGTGCTCTATCAGAATCCCGATGAATTTGGCAGTTTCACTCCTGCTGATGGTTTGCCCTATCCCATTGTCAATGCCGTGTTCCAGGACCGCGAGTATCAGTTTTGGTTCGCCACATGGGGCGGTGGTGTAGTACTCTACGATGCATATAGTATCGGTCTTTTCGACCCTGGAAAAGATTCTCCCGAAGGCGATAGCGAAATCTCGCAGATGTTGCAGGATCGACGAGGGGATATATGGATCGGATTTTCCTCTCCATTCCTGAGCCTCACAATCAAAAGTCTCGCGCGCTTTAGTGGCGAGCACTTTGAGTTTGTCGGAGCCGCACAGGGTCTCGATCTCAACAGTTGTTTCGCCATTTACGAAGACCGCGATGGTGATGTGTGGTTTGGCGGCGGCAATGGCCTGTTCCGCTATGACGGGCAGGGCTTTCACTCCACCGAGGGTTTTGGCGAGGTGGGGGTCAGCGCAATCGCCGAGGATCAGGAGGGACAGCTGATTCTGGGGCATTGGGAAAATGGCACGACTAAAAAAAGAGAAGAGCTTTTTGCCAGTCCACTGCAAATCGTTTACCACCGAGGTGGACAGTTTCAACTTGTTTTTGAGGAGGAAGAAAAAGAAGATCCATTTAACCACATCGGTACCTTGATCGTCAGACGCAACCGAGAGTTCTGGTTTAGTGTGGGTACCCACAACCCCTTCGGTAGTGGCAAGGGCATTGGACGGTGGCATCCAGAAGATGGGATTTCTCTTTATACTGTTTCGGATGGGTTGTTAGATAACCGGGTTGCCGACCTGTTGGAAGACCGCGCTGGCAACCTGTGGATCGCCACTCAGAGGGGGCTCAGTTGCTTTGATGGTATTGTTTTTCGCAACTTTACCACTGAAGACGGTTTGCCGAGCAACCGCATCCGTTGCTTGTTCGAGGATTCGCGTGGACACCTCTGGCTCGGCACGGATGGAGGTGTGGTTCACTACGATGGGCTACTTTTCCAGACCATCAAGTCACCACATATAGGACCCGTTCTTCAGATACTCGAAGATCGCGACGGAACCTTCTGGTTTGGCACTGCCGAGGGATCTATAGTACGCTACCGCCTGCGGCAAATTCCGCCTATAGTTCGCCTGATTCAAGTTGTAGTTGATCAGGTCTATGAGAACCTGGAAGAAGCCATCGTATCTACGACGGATCAGCAGGTGATTTTCGAGTATAAGGGTCTGAGTTTTTCGACCCATCCCAGCGATATGCTCTATATTTACCGCTTGAAGGGCTACGATCACGACTGGCAGCCCGCGACCCGAGAGATGCGGGTCTATTATCGAGACTTACCACCGGGAGATTACACCTTTCAAGTCCGGGCTGTAGATCGCGATCTCAATTACTCGCAGATGGCGCGGGTACAAATCTCGGTCGAGCCTGATCCACGTATTAAAGAACTGACTGCTGTACTCAATAGTCAAGGGAGCAATGAGTTTATCGGTCATAGCGCGGCTCTGCGCGAGTTTCAAATCAAACTCATAGAGGTGGCCTCCGCCGATCTGACGGTGCTAATTGCAGGCGAGACGGGTGTGGGTAAGGGACTGGCAGCGCGGGCACTACACGGGCTGAGTGTCTATAGCGATGGGCCTTTTATACAGGTCAACTGTGGTGCGTTGCCTGAATCGCTGATCGATAGTGAAATGTTTGGTCACGAGAAAGGGGCGTTTACCAGCGCAGTTTCTCGCAGGCTGGGTAGGGTGGAACTGGCCAGGGACGGTACGCTCTTTTTAGATGAGATTGGCGATATGGCTCTGGAAACGCAGGCCAGGTTGCTGCGCTTGCTGGAAGAGGGGACGTTTGAGCGCGTTGGGGGCAGCGAGATACTGACGGCGCAGACGCGGATCGTGGCAGCGACGAATCGCGATCTGAAGGAGATGGTCAGCAAGGGTGATTTCCGCGAAGATCTCTATTATCGCCTCAATGCTTTTCCGATCTATTTGCCGCCTCTGCGCGAGCGCAAGGAGGACATACCGGACCTGGCCGAGTTTTTTAAGAGTCGCCTGGTGGCACATATAGGCAAGCAAATTGATCGCCTGGATTCTGAGGTCATAGAGGTGTTGCAAAACTATCATTGGCCTGGGAATGTGCGGGAATTGGAGCATACTATGCAGCGTGCTGTAATTGCGTGCCACAGTTCTCAAATCGAAGTGGGTGATCTGGGACTGTATGGTTCCCGAATCGAAGGCGCAGCTTCCGATCACAAGTTAGATCAAGACCGCGAAATCATGCCCTGGGATGAATTTGAACGCCGCTATATCCTCGAAGTGCTCAAAGTCACCAACTGGCAGATAAAGGGGGCCAGGGGGGCAGCGGCTCTGCTGAAACTACCGTCTTCTACTCTGTATGGCAAAATGAGAAAGCTGGGTATTAGACGTCCTCAGTGAGGGTCACATTTGGTCTTTTAGGGTTAAATATGACCCTTTAATTATAAATGTCTGTTAATAAATAATATAAGAGCCATTCTGGTTGTTTTGGGGGTCATATATGGTCCTTTCGGCAAAAACACAGCTTGGCTTTTTTTATTAGTTCTATAAATTATATGTAATAAAAATAATACTTTATGGATATATATTGCTTGAAACAATTTATGTGGCACGCATGTTGCATAGCTTTTGCTATGAAAAAAACCAATCCGGCGCTTGAATTCCAACTCTTTATACAGGTTTTCAATATGATGAACCGATATCTTTTGACTGTGCTATTGCTCGTGAGTGTCTCTTCGTTCGAGGTTGTGTGGGCACAACCAAACGAAGTGGTCGTTTTTCACGATGACCGCGGCTGGAAACTCCAGGTTGATGGCAAAGATTTTATGGTATTTGGTATGAACTGGGGCTATATCCCCATCGGCGAAAACTATAGCTACTCGCTGTGGGATCAGTCCGATGCGTTCATTATGCAAGTGCTGGATAACGAGATGGCGATGATGCGCGATATGGGCGTCAATGCTATTCGTTTGTTCTCAGATATTCCGCCGCGCTGGGTAGAATATATCTATGAAAAATACGGCATCATGTCTGCTGTCAATCACTTGATGGGACGCTATGGCTTTGAAATCAATGGGGTTTTTGTGCCCAATACCGACTACAGCGATCCGGCTACGCGCAAGGCTATTCTGGACGATTTGCGCGCGACAGTTGAGCGTTATGTGGATACGCGGGGCGTGCTCATCTATTTGCTCGGCAACGAGAATAACTACGGGTTGGCGTGGACGGGTTTTGAGATTCAGGATTTGCCCGAAGGTGCTCCCGACCCGCGTGCCGAACACCTTTATTCTCTCATGGGCGAGGCTGCAACTCTGGTCAAAAATCTCGATGACAAACGCCCTGTTGCGCTTGCCAATGGCGATATTCAATACCTCGATATTATCGCCCGGACCTGCAAAGATATTGACGCGATGGGGGGCAATGTTTATCGCGGTGTATCGAGCGGGGACCTTTTTGAGCGCGTTCACAAGGAACTCAATGTTCCCTTTATCTACACAGAGTTTGGGGCCGATGCTTACGATGCGCGTCTTGAGAAAGAAGATGACGTATCTCAGGCCTGGTATCTCCTCGGACAGTGGCGAGAAATTTACGAGCAGTCGTATGGCAAGGGTAAGGCCGGTACGTCTATCGGTGGTTTTATTTTTCAGTGGTCCGACGGTTGGTGGAAATTCCGTCAGGAAGAAAACCTCGATGTTCACGATACCAATGCGAGTTGGGTTACGGCGGCCTATCCACACGACTATGTGGAGGGGCGCAACAATATGAATGAAGAGTGGTGGGGGATTACCGCTAAAAATTGGCCCGATGAAAACAAATTTGCCACGGTAACACCGAGAACGGCCTACTATGTTTTGCGAGAGGCATTTGCGCTTGACCCTTATGCGCCGCCGACAACGCCTGAGCGCATCGCACAGCACTTTGGTGGCATTCGCATAGCCGACCACATCCATCATTATGCTACGGGGCGCGCGCTGTCCGAAGTCGAGCGGCTGGGCGTTGTTCGCGTGAGTGATATCCGCATGCGGTATGAGTCGAGTGTGAGCAGTGGCAATGCACAGACAGAGCGCGGTGAAAAACAACTGTTTGGGCACACCGAGTCGTTCTGGACGGATTTTGAGATCAATCCGGGGGCAGGCCTGAGTGCGCGATTGTCTTTGCACGGCGTGGGTGCTGTGGCGCAGAACCGGCTCGACAATATTTTTTACGAAACGCGAGCTTTAGAGGTCGTTGTGCCCGAACCGGGGGAAGCACCTTCGCGCGAAGCGCGAAAAGTTAATGATCGCTTTGCTATCTATGCCGCCGATCTTACCATCGAACAGCCCGGATTTACGCTCAGTGGATTTTTCCGTACGGGTCACTTCCACTGGGGGTATGAGGGCGATTTTTTCGGTTTTTATCCCGAAGCCAATTACGGTTCCAATCTCGATATTTACAACGGGCAAGCGCCCATCGGTTTTGAGTTTACCGGCAAAGGAGAAATGAATGGCCTGAAAGTGGCTATCGGTCCCGAGTTGTGGTGGGGCGCAAATGCCGCTGTGCTCGTCAAGTATTACCGCACCTCTGGCAAATGGCGTTATGCCCTCATTCACCACGAAGATATTGTTGAGGCGTCTGGCGCGCAGACGAGTTTTGCGGTTCCCGAACCATTGAACCGGCGGTCGTCGTTCTACTTTGGCTACGATACCGGATCTTTTACGCTCGAATTTGGCGGGATCTTCTCGGGGTCGCCCAAAGTCGGTGATCCGTTCACATGGGTTGAAAAGACCGATGGAAGCAGTTATCTGGATTCTGGATATGCGATCATTGACGACGAGGTCCGCCTGGGCGATACGTTTGGTGGCAGGGCGCGTATTATTTATAACGGTGCACCTATGCGCTGGTATGCTCAGGGCAGTTTGATGGGACCTGTTGCGGATGGAGGCTATAATTACGCGACCCTTTTGACTGGTTGGTCAATTAAGGAGAGTGGGCGGGGCAATCACTGGGCGCTTTCAACCGGGTTTTCCACGAGGGCCGGGCTTTTTGAGATTGCGCCACAATTTCTGTATCAGAAACCCATCATACCAGCCAATCCCAAAATTGACGATTTTTACAATCGCATTACGGGGATTTATTATCCGGCTGTGCGCCCGCGTAGCATTATTGACGATCCCTTTGTGGTGGGCGATAACCGCGAGACCATTGCTGGAGAACTACTCATCGTATATGATCCCACACCCGGCACGTGGTTCCACACATGGGATCGCGATATTAAGGAAGACGCCGGTTTTGTAGCTGCCCTGGACATCTGGTATCGCCATCAGCCCGAACAGCGCGATGCGAATACGTTCACGCTCGGAGATGGGAGTATCGCCGCTTTTGGCACTGCACCGCCGGCAGAGGATGTATGGGAAGTCAAGCTACACACGGTCCACAACCCGAGTCGCGATACGCGAGTGGTAACCACGTTTTTGGCAGGTGAAGGGCAATCGCGCGGTGAAGACTCGCGTCTGATCAGGCGTTATGGCATTGATATGAGTATGTGGTGGCGGACTTTTCACGCCAGAACAAAACTGCACTTTGACGATTGGGGGCCTTATGACTTCCATCGCGATTTTAATTTGACCTATCCAATACAGTGGTACCTGGATGCCTCCTATGGTCTGGCACCGGCTGGTCTGGAAGGGCTTGGAACGCGGTTTGGCGTGCGTGCACAGTTTCGCACACTCGACGAAAATTCTTCAGAGTTCGTATCCGATCCCAGAAACTCGAATAAGCGTGGTCGAGAGTTGGAGATTGGTATTTACGTCAACGTTGGCCTGTGAGGGATGATATGAAATTAGTACAAAATATCACTGGTCTGCTGGTGCTTCTCATCCTGAGTGCGTGTTCGGAGCCGGGCGATTTTGTCTATGGCAGTTCATTTAGCGATGCGCCGTTTGTGGTGTTCGACAAAGAAGCGGGTATCCATCCGAGCAAAGCGGTTCTCGACGATCCCAACAATCCGTTTGCCCGCGCATCTTCAGGTGAGACGACCAAGTGGGATATTCACAACAGCGGCAATCATGTGGCTGCCTTTTACAGTTGGGCAACCTGGCTGGTCAAACAGCCCTCGGGCGAACACCAGTATTATGTTGCCGTGAGTCTGCATCAGATATGGTCACAGGGCAAGGCGAGGCCAGAAGATTTGGACACGGTGCGCGAGATGGCTATTGGCGCGTACCAATCAGTACTCGACAATTTCCCCGATGCAGCTAGTTATGACTCGGAGGGCAAGACCTTTTTTGAATTGGTGACATCGGCGTTCAATGGGATTATTGAACTCGGTGGCACGCCCACTGGCGGCTGGGTTCTGGTGCAGGGACCCGACGGCAATTTGAAAGCGGTGAGACAATGAACATAAGGACGATTACAGGCTTGTTGCTCCTAATGGTTCTGGCCGGATGTCGGTCGGGAATTAGCGATCCCAACTACGAAGACCAGGTGCCGTTCGATTCCGGTTTAAGCCCCATTGTTGGTCCCGATCCATACGTAGAGGGCGAACAGCGGCTGAGTATTGGTGGCTTTTACGAAGGTGGAAGTTCTGAAAATATTGAGATCAATCAGGAGAATACGCATCTCTATCTGTATGAAAATACCGTGGCTCTGAGTTTTTCGGGCGACCGTCTCGAAGGACTTGAGGCGGATCGTCTCGTGCATGCAGGAGGTGCCTGGTGGGGGATGGGGGTGCATTGGGATAGCCCTCGGGATTTGAGCGCGTGGGGCACGATGTATATTAGCTTTCAATCGACGACTTTTGCCGATATCGAGATCGGTATGACGGGTGCGGAAAATGACCGCCACGTTGTTCTGGCGAGTGCGTATGGATATGTCAGCGATGGGAAGTGGCACACACTGGCGATTCCACTGGCTGATTTTATCCGGGATGGTCTGAATCTATCAGCGGTTTCTTCCCCTTTGAATCTGACGGGACCTGGTGGCAATGCGGGAGATTATGCACTCCTGGACAATGTTTATTTTACTACGGAGAATGTAGAGGCGAATGAAGCGGCAGCTATTGGTCCGCCGCTGCCCGGTCCATACCCCTATCAGGAGGGCGAACAGCGGCTCAGTATTGGCGGTTTTTACGAAGGTGGAAGTTCTGAAAATATTGAGATTAACCAGGAGAATACGCATCTCTATCTGTATGAAAATACTGTGGCAATAGAGATTTCCAATGATCGCATTGAAGGTCTCAGCTCAGATCGCCTCGTGCATGGTGGGGGCACCTGGTGGGGGATGGGGGTGCATTGGAATGACACTCGGGATCTGAGTGCGTGGGGCACGATGTATATCAGTTTTCAATCGACGACTTTTGCCGATATCGAGATCGGTATGACGGGTGCGAATAATGATCGTCACATTGTCAAGGCGAGTGCATATGGATATGTCAACGACGGGATGTGGCACACGCTGGCGATTCCACTGGCGGATTTTGTCAAGGACGGTTTGATTCTGTCAGCGGTTTCTTCTCCTTTGAATCTGACGGGTCCCGGTGGTAATGCGGGAGATTATGCACTCCTGGACAATGTCTATTTCACTACTGAAAATGCCGGGGTTGGTGTCCCGAGCGGTGATCCAATGGTCGATCTATTTCAGGCGGGCGAAAAGCGGCTCAGCGTTGGTCGTTTTTACGAAGGTGGTAGGTCTGATAGCGTTGAGATTAACGGTGAGAACACGCACCTTTATCTGTATGAAAATACTGTGGCGTTAGAGGCTTCGGAAGATCGTCTCGAAGGTGCGATTTCAGATGGGATTGTTCACGGAGGTAATGCCTGGTGGGGGTTTGGGATTCATTGGGATAGCACGCGGGATCTGAGTGCATTTGGCTCGTTATACATCAGCTTGAAATCGACGACGTTTACAAATATTGAGATTGGGATGACGGGTGCGAATAATGACCGCCATATTGTCAAGGCGAGTGCATATGGATATGTCAATGACGGGATGTGGCACACGCTGGTGATTCCACTGGCTGACTTTGCTGGGGATGGTTTGAATCTGTCAGCGGTTTCTTCGCCTTTTAATCTGACGGGACCAGGCGGCAGCGCGGGGGATGTAATGCTTCTCGATAATGTCTATTTCACCGATGAGGGTAAATAGCAAAAATTATCTCTGCGAAGCAGTCACAAAGGATTCTTATGAACGATACAGTGCATTACGAAACCGCGCCAGAAGATCGAATTTCATTTGGTCAAAAGTTAATTTATGGGGTGGGTGCATTTGTCAATAATTTGCTTGCTGGCGCGATTGGTGGCATGGTGATCGTGTTGAACCTCGGCTTGGGGATGAATCCCGCGCTCGTGGGTTTGCTGGGGGCTTTGCCGCGTGTGACCGATGCGATTACCGATCCGCTGATGGGGTATCTCTCCGATAATACGCGGTCGAAATGGGGACGGCGGCGGCCTTATATCTTTTGCGGCGCGATTGCTGCGGGGCTTATTTTCGCGTTGCTGTGGCAGTTGCCGAGAGGCCAGAGCGAGATGTTCTATTTTTATTTTTTTCTCGCCGGTTCAATCCTCTTTTTTCTCGCCTATACGGTTTTTGCAACGCCGTGGGTGGCTCTCGGCTATGAGTTGACGCCGGATTATCACGAGCGCACGCGCCTGATGGGGGTGCAAAATTTTATCGGTCAACTCGCCTATTTGCTGTCGCCGTGGTTTTTGTGGATTATGCAGTACGAGATATTCGATGATATGGTCGATGGGGCTGCGGGATTGGGCATCGCCATTGGGGTTGCGACAATTGTCATTGGCATCTTGCCCGCAATTTTTCTCAAGGAGCGATTTAAGGAAGCCGATGATGCAACGCCAAAAGAAAAGAAGCCCTTTCTCGCGGAATTTAAGCGAAGCATGATCAGCTTCTTTAAGGGGTTTGCCACCACGCTGAAATTCCGTCCTTTTCTCAAGCTCTGCGCGGCGACATTTCTCGTGTTCAATGGCTTTATCATGATCGCTTCTTTTCAGGCCTATGTGATTATCTATTACGTTTCTGGCGGCGATCAAAAGATAGGATCGGAGTATCTTGCTTATGCGGGCACGACAGCGACCGTATCCGCATTTTTGGTAGTCATTCTCATCACCTGGGTGGGTACGAAGATCGGCAAGCGGCGGGCATTTTTTCTTTCCACGGGTATTTCTATTATTGGGTATGGGCTAAAGTGGTTTTGCTACAATCCCGATATTCCCTTGTTGGTGGTATTGCCTATGCCATTGATTGCCTTTGGCCTGGGTGGGTTGTTCACCTTGATGCCGTCCATGGTCGCGGATGTTTGCGACCTTGACGAGTTGGAGACCAATGAGCGCAGGGAGGGAATATTTGGATCGGTATATTGGTGGATGGTGAAACTCGGCCAGTCCATGGCATTGGCGGTAGGCGGCCCTCTGCTCAATTTGACTGGATTTGATGTGGCTTTAGGAGAGGCCCAGTCCGAGGACACCCTCTTTCTGCTGAGGTTTTTTGATGTTGTCGTTCCCATGATCTTCTCTGGTATTGCGATTTGGGCGATTGCGACATATACGCTCACTGAAGAAAAAGCCCATCAGGTGCGCGAGGAACTCGAGCGCAGGCGCGGCAGTGTGGCAGTTGGAGATGCGTGATGCGTGAGCTAATAGTTGACGTAGAGAGAGTCGAAGCGCTGATTGCAGAGATGAGTCTGGATCAGAAAATTGGTCAGATGGTTCAGGCAGAGCGCAATACGATCAGGCCCGATGAGGTCAAAGCCCATCATATAGGTTCGGTTTTGAGCGGTGGCGGTTCATCTCCGGGCGATAATCGTCCGGAAGATTGGCTCGCTATGATCGATGCCTATTGGGATGCATCCCTTGACGCACCGCTGGGGATTCCCATTCTTTACGGCATAGATGCCGTGCATGGCAACAATAACGTGATGGGTGCGACCGTATTTCCGCATAATATCGGCCTGGGATGTGCCAATGATCCCGATCTTATGGCGCGTATTGCACAGGTCACTATGCGTGAGGTGCTCGCGTGCGGTGTACAATGGGTTTTTGCGCCGAGTCTGGCGGTGGCACGCGATAATCGCTGGGGGCGTTGCTACGAGAGCTATTCGGAAGATCCCGAGATTGTTGTTTCGTATGCCAGCAGATTCGTCGGTGCCTTGCAGGGTGATCTCTGTGAAGATAGTGTGATTGCGTGTGCCAAACACTGGGTGGGCGACGGGGGGACCATATACGGGATTGATCAGGGAAATACCGAAGTGACAAAAGCCGAGTTGGAAAGTATCCATATTGCGCCTTATTACCCGGCTATTGAAGCGGGTGTGCTCACTATCATGGCGTCCTACAATTGTTGGAATGGGGATAAGTGCCACGGGCACGAGTATCTGCTCACGCATCTTCTGAAGGGCGAGATGGGATTTCGGGGATTTATCGTTTCCGATTGGGAGGGTATAAACCAACTGGCACCCGATTATGGGGATGCGGTCGCGCTATCGGTGAATGCCGGCATTGATATGTTTATGCTTCCAGAGACGTGGAGAAAATTTATCGGTCATCTCAGGCGACACGTTGAGCGAAAAACCGTTTCGATAGATAGGATTGACGATGCGGTACGGCGGATTTTGTCGGTTAAATCTGCTTATGGTTTATTTGACAGGCCGAAGCCCTCACAGAGTTACTGGGCAGGTCACGGGTATTTTGGCTCACAGGAGCACAGGGAGGTTGCACGCGATGCGGTGCGAAAATCTCTGGTGTTGCTCAAGAACACCGATGGTTTGCTGCCGCTGGACAGGGATGCGCGAATTCTGGTCGCTGGCAAGAGTGCCCATAATCGCGGGTATCAGTGCGGTGGTTGGACGGTCAGATGGCAGGGCGTGTGTGGCAATGATTTGATCGAAGGTGGTACCTCGATTTGGGAGGGGATAGCTAATGTGGCACCTCAGGCCGTGTTGCATACGGGGGGCGCAAATGTCGATGCTGGCGCGTATGATGTTGCCGTTGTCGCGATTGGCGAGAAGCCCTATGCCGAAGGTTTGGGCGATATTCGAAGCGGAGATGATGTTGTAATAGAAGTGGGATCCCAGATAAGGGGTCTGATGAAATTGCAGGATGCCTACGGAGAGAGTCTGGAATTGGCAGAGTTGCATCCGGAGGATTTGCAGACGATTGAGGATATCGGGTCAAAAGGGATTCCCGTGGTTGCTGTTTTGGTGTCGGGACGCCCTCTGGTTATTAACAGAGAATTAAAAGCGGCGTCTGCTTTTGTGGCGGCATGGTTGCCCGGTTCAGAAGGGCAGGGGGTCGCCGATGTTCTTTTTGGCGATTGCGATTTTCAGGGCAAGTTGTCTTTTTCCTGGCCAAAGTCTGAAGATGAAAATGTAAATAGGGGCGAACAACCCTACCAGCCGCTTTTCCCGTATGGTTATGGCCTCAGTTATAGCGATTAGGGCATGCGCTTTCAGTATCCATCATGGATAAAATACCCGGTTCTCGCCGGGTATTTTTTTGTCTTTGGATGCATGGCAATCCATTATTATCTTTGGTTTCAAGTACGAGATAACTTATGAATTTGAGGAGCGTTGATATGTTGGATTTTTCTGCTAATCGGCCTATGACAGAGCGGCGGGAGATGGTGTTGACGGTGGGGCAGGGCGAGGGGGATTTGCAGGGGAGCGATGATCGGGTTTTGCAGGCTGGTGCGGATTATTTGCACCGTTTGGGCGGTGGTGTTTTGCAGATTTTGTCGGGGGTATATACGATGCGTAACGCGCTTTATCTGCATCCAAATTTGACTGTGCGCGGGGCGGGTAGTGCGACGGTGTTGAAGAAGGACGAGGGGGTTGTGACTCCTCTGGTGCGGGATTCCGATTGGTATGAGGCGCGGGTCGAGGTGGAGGATGCGTGTGGATTTGGTGTGGGATGCGGGGTGATGTTGCGGTCTTATGGCAAGTCCGGGATGACGGTGGTGAAAGATACTGTGACGGCGATTGAGGGGGCGGTGATTTCGCTTAGTAAGCGGGTGTATAAAAATATGTGGCTGGATGAACAGGCTACGCTGGCGACGATTTTCCCCATTTTGACGGCGGAAGAAGGGGTTTGCGATGTGACTGTTGAGAATATCGTTCTGGATGGGAATAAAGAGGAGAATGAAGAGATCAATGGGAATTATTCGGGTGCGGTGTTTTTACAGCGTTGCCACCGCTATACCTTTCGGAATGTGACGGCGCGCAATTACAATGGCGATGGGTTCAGTTTTCAGGTTTGCGATGATTTTGTTTTTGAAAATTGTGTGTCGGAGAACAATGCCAATCTGGGATTTCATCCGGGAAGTGGATCGCAGCGGCCGCGGTTTCGTATGTGTCGGTCAACGAGTAATAGTCAGGGCATTTTCTTTTGTTGGGGTGTGTCGGATGGCATCGCCGAGGATTGCGCGTGTTTGGACAATCGGGATTTTGGTATTTCAATTGGGCACAGAGATACGGATAACCTCATTGTCAATTGCGAGATTACGGGTAATCACAAGGTGGGCATTTTGTTTCGGACGCCTTTATCCGAGTTTCGAGGGGCGCACAGAAATGCGATTCGTTCGTGTGTAATCCGCGATAATGGTTTTGCCGAGAATGGGTATGGGATTGAGATTCGAGGTACGACGTACGATGTGGAGATTCGAGATAATCGGATTGAGGATTCGGGGGGAGAGAAGCAAAAGGTGGGGATTGCGATCGAGCGCGAAGCGCGCGGAACGATGATTGAGGAAAATACTTTTGTCAATATGGAGTCGGATGTTGTGCATGCGTGCGCGGGAGGGGGCATCGCTGGCTAATTACAGATAGTTATCGTGCAAGCATTATCCGAAAAGCCCGTAAAACCCAACAGCTTTAGCGTTGGGTCGCATGGCGAAGGGCTTACGAATTTGCGGGGTGGCTTTAGCTTGGGGATAGTCCTCAAGGGACTATCGGTGGCGGTAAATCAACAAGATTTATTCTATTTTCAACTTGACACAAACAGCACATAAATGTATATTTTTATTATGGTTAAGTCATTAAAATACAGATTGCGTCCGACCAAAAAGCAAGAACAAATCTTGCTGGCGCATATTGACGAATGTCGTATTCTGTATAATCAACTACTCTGTGCCAGAATACAAGCATGGAAAAATGAGAATCAGTCTCTCTCGCAATATGACCAGACCAAAACAATACCATTGTTAAAACAACAACACGCCGCTTTCAAGCACGTATATAGTCAAGTGTTGCAACAAGTATCGGCAAGGGTGGATTTAGCATTCAAAGGATTCTTTCGGCGTCTCAAAGAGAAGTCAAAGACAGGCGAGAAAGCGGGCTTTCCCAGATACAAGAATGAGAATCGCTATGATTCTATCACCTATCCTCAGTTTGCCAATGGATGCCGTTTGGACGACAAGGGCTTGCGATTGGGCAGTATTGGTTGCATTCGCATTGTCCAGCACAGGTCACTTGAGGGTATCCCTAAGTCTTGCACAATCACGCGCACAGCTACTGGCAAATGGTTTGTATCTATCTCTTGCGATATTGGCGAAAAAGATAAGAAACCAAACACTAACTCTGCTGTTGGCATTGACGTGGGTCTTACGTCCTTTGCTGTAACCAGTGACGGCGAAAAAATAGAGAATCAGAGATTCTTTCGCAAAGAGGAAAAGAACCTTGCCAAAGCACAGAGCAAATGGGACAAAGTGAAAAAAAGACCTAAGACCGATCCCACAAGAGAAAAGCGTCGTAAAGTCATTGGTAGAGTGCATGAGCGTATCCGTAATAAGCGACATAACTTTGCTCATCAAGAATCAAGAAAAATGGTCAATCGTCACGGATTCATAGCCGTAGAGAAATTAGACGTTAAAGAGATGCAAAAGAACAGACGATTGGCTAAATCAATATCAGACGTAGCGTGGTCCCTGTTTCGGCACTGTCTCGAATACAAAGCGGAAGAAGCTGGTATTGGATTCAAAGCCGTTGATCCTGACTATACGTCACAAGATTGCTCAGCCTGCGGACATAGAGAGAAAAAGACACTCTCAGATCGTGTGCATCATTGCAAGGCGTGTGGCTATAAGACGGACAGAGATCATAATGCTGCGATAAACATATTGACGTTGGGGCTACAACGTCAGGCGGATTGATCGCCAAGAAGCCCACTCGCAGAGAGTTTTAGCGTTGGGAGTAGTCATGAAAGAATCATCGCATCCATCAACTTCAGCCGAGGCGATAGCAGATCGGCCACTGGATTCCAGCGCTCGCAAAGGTGGGCTGTCTCTGATATTGACTGCACTCGCTACAGGTGTTGCCGTTATCGGAAGAGTCGCTGCCGATGCGGATCAGCCCACGTTTGCTGAATCGCTCGTCGCGATCTCAGAGAGTGGTGGCCTTTACGCTACGGGAGGTGCTGGCAGGCTGCTCTCGGGGGTTGCGCTGGTTACAGGCGCGTGGTTTTTGTCGAGAACATGGATTATTAAGGAGCGACTGGGTACGCCTCTGGTGCCAGCGCTGTTCGCTGTGTCTGGACTTTTTACGATTATTTCCGGGGCGTGTGCAATCGCGCTTGTTGCCATTGCACCAGAGGTGACCACCACGGCAGAGACGACCGAATACCTTCGATGGTTTACCGGCAAAATCGGTTTCTCGGCGGCTGGGTTGGCGCTTATCCTCGCGGCGCGGTACCAGTGGAAAGTCGGCGGTCAACTCAGATATATCGCACCCGCATCGGCGGTTATCGGCATCGCCATGCAATTTATATGGACAGACGCAGTGATCGGTATGCATCATTTCAGTGGGCCGGCCTTTGTTCTATGGTTACTGCTCATCGGTACGATGCTGGCGACAGGCCGGGTGGAACGCCATTTTGTGGCGATGCAAAACCGGGAGTCGGTTGCGAATGAATGACTCTGATATCAATATGCAAAGAGAATATGCAGCTTAAAGATAAAATAGCGATTGTCGTTGGGGCAGGACAGTCGGCGGGCGAGACCATTGGCAATGGGCGGGCGACGGCTATTCGCTTTGCCAGAGCGGGCGCGCAGGTGCTTCTGGTGGATAAGGATGCCGCGTCTGCTGAAGAGACTGCGCGGATGATTGCACAGGAGAAGGGGTGTGCATCGGTGCTCGGCGCGGATATTACGATTGAAGATGATTGTCGAGCTATTGCCGAGACCTGTGTCCAGCGCTATGGGCGTATCGATATTTTGCACAATAATGTCGGTACGCTGAGGGGAGACGGTGGTTCTGTTGATCTGAGTGGCGAAGACTGGCAGCGACTTATAGATATTAATCTCAAGGGGTTGTTCCTGACCTGTAAATATGTGCTTCCCGTTATGCGCACGCAGAGAAATGGCGTTATTATCAATATTTCTTCTACGGCGGCTGTGTGTTTTCGCCCCAGGACGCTTGCGTACAAAATCGCCAAGGCGGGGATCAATGCGCTTACGCAGAATCTCGCGCTTGAAAACGCGCCTTATGGCGTGCGCGTGAATGCGATTTTGCCCGGTTTGATGGATACGCCGATGGCGATTGAATCCCGCGTGCAAGATCAGGGTGTCAACCGGGATGCGCTTCGCCAGGAGCGCGCTGCACAGGTGCCTCTCGAACAAAAGATGGGGTCGGCGTGGGATGTGGCCTCCGCTGCAGTATTTCTCGCTTCGGATGAGGCGAAGTATATTACGGGTGTTTTGCTTCCGGTTGACGGGGGATTGAGTGCGCGTGTTGGTTAAAGAGGGGGATTATGTTTAAGCCTATCTTGGTAGGAATCGGTCATGTCGCAACTGGTTTTGCGGCTATAGCCATAGCTGAATTTATTTTGAGAATCGATACATCGCCTGCTGTTATGACAGGAGTTATGGCTGCGATGGTGATAAACGCATCATATCACGCCTATAATATGGGTAAAAAGGACAGGGCATCCGCTGCGCAAAAGGTTGAGCAAGATCGCACAACCGAGAAATAGGAGGAATTATGTATAAGGCTATTGGAGTGGGAATCGGATATATCGCATCTGGTCTGGCGGCTATAGTCGTACTGCGGCTTATTATGGATATCAATATCTCGCCTGCTGTTGTGGCAGGGATTATGGCTGCGATGGTGATACCCGCATCATATCGCGCCTATAATATGGGTAAAAAGGACGGGATGTCCGCTGCTCAGCAGGTTGAGCAAGATCGCACAGATGGGGGAGAGGAGAGTTAGAGACAGAATTGAGACGTTTCGCGATTAGACGGTCTCTCTCTATGAGGGACCGTTCTTATTTTTTAAGATAGATGCGTTCCGCGTTCTTATGAAAGAGTTTTTCCTGATCCGCTACGTCGGCGTTGGCGACGATTTCGCGCGATATTTGGACCCAGGTCTGGATATCGGACCGCGTGTTGCAAACGGGCCAGTCGCTGCCCCAGACCACGCGATTCCAGCCGAAGCTGGCGATGCAGTGTTCGACATAAGGGCGTACCGCTTCGGTGGTGACATTTCCTTCGGCGCAATAGGCGAGGACGCCCGAGATTTTGCATGCGACATTTGGGAGGGCGGCTATTTGCGCGATGTGGTCGCGCCATGGGTCTGTCTCGTTGTTTGCAATATCCGGTACGCCGCAGTGGTCGAGGATGAATTGGACGTCTGGACATTTTTGCGCGAGGTTGCGGGCGATGGGTAGCTGGTCGGTGCGGAAGCAGAGGTCGAAGGTGAGGTTGTATTTTTCGAGCAGGCGGATGTTTGTTGCAAAGTGATCCGATTGGGAGAGGTCGTCGGGCATGGTGTGCAGGATGCGGCGGAAGCCGACGAGTTTGGGGTGCTGGACAGATTCGATATAGGCTTCAAATCCAGAGGGGGATTCGGGACGGCAGTTGGCGATGACGCCTTCGATTATGGCATTGGGTTGTTCGGATAGTTCATAAACAAATTGCGTTTCGTCCCGCCAGTGAGGGTCATCGGGCGAGGCTTCCATGAAAATGGTGCGCGTGATGCCGCTGCCTTTTGTGAGGGTCAAATAGTCTTCGATGTGGAAGGCATTGCCTTTGAGTGGCGCGAGGTCATCGGTCCACGAATAGGGGTATTTGCCCAGGTAGATGAGATGCTGATGGGTGTCTAAGATGGGGATGCTCATGGGGTTTTCCTTTGTTGTACTTTATTTTTTGGGGAGTGGGTTTTGACGATGGGATTCTTCTATCACAGCGATTTGTGTGCGTACTTGCACGGGTGTGATGAGGAGTTCGCCGTTGTTTTTGAGTGCGTCGTAGATGTTGTTGTAGAAGCGTTCGGGACCGCTTTCGAGTGAGACGGAGGGAGAGTTGTTGTTTTTCTTCTCTTCTTCGAGTGTCCACGTTTCTTCGATCCAGTCGAGTTCTTCGCGGGTGTACTGTCGGTTTACCGACCAGGTCCACATGTCGTGTTTGGGGGCTTTTTCGGGGTCAAAATAACGCCATTTGAGTGCTGATGATCCCCCTGCGAGACCGCCATAGGTGCCGTTAATGGTGTAGGTGTCGTTTTGCGGATAATGCAGGTAGTTGCTCACGACGATGTCGATTTGGGGTGCCTGCCGTTCGGGGTCGTACAATGTGACGGTGCAGTGATCGTCGGCATCGCCTTCAAAGGGGTTGTTGCAGTCCATGCGGGCAAAGACGCTGGGGGTGCGGTCAAAGCCAAAGAGGCAGAGGGCTTGATCAACGGGATGAGGTCCTGTATTGAGCAGGCCACCGCCCCAGTTTTCCTGACGGGTTTGCCAGTCCCAGCGCCGCGAAAAACCGCCCCAGGAGGATCGGATGTACACAATTTTGCCCAACACGCCCGAGTTGATGATTTCCTGGATTTTGTCAAAGTAGGGTTGTAACCGGTTGTTCTGAAAAGGGGCAAAGACGCGGTTGTTGTCTCTGGCTGTCTGAACGATGTCGTCGAATTGCGCCACGGTTTTGCAGGTGGGTTTTTCGCATACGACATGGCTACCCGCCTGGAGAGCGGCAATGCTGGCGACGGGGTGCAGAGGCTGGTGCAGGGCATTGACAAAGAGGTCAAATCCACCTGCTTTGATCATGTCTTGCCAGTCTTCATAAGCTTCGGCCCCAAATTGTTCGCGGGCATCGCGCCTGCGCTCGGGCAATTGGTCGGCTACGGCTACAATTTTGAATTTGTCGGGCATCTGGTTCAATTGTTTGGCATGGATGTTGTATCCACTGCGACCCTGACCACCGATAGCGACGCGAATGATGTTGTCGTTGGACATGTGCGTTCCTTTGTGAGTTGAGTTTTTGCTATTTTTGTTTGGGAGAGATCAAATGTAATAGGCGATTGAAGATGCTGTCAACCGATTTATAAAAAAGAAAGACCGCGAGATACTTCGGGTCGCGGTCGTTTTTTATCAATGCGCTGCTTATGCTATTCTGTCACCTTCGGCAACAGATCGTATTTGACCCAGCCATTATCTGGATCAATTTCGAGCGCTTTTTCAAATGCCTCTCGCGCTGAATCCTTCTCATCGCGGTCCATATACGCGATACCCAGCCAGGCATAAGTTTCGCTATGTCCCCAGACGGGATGGATGGGATTGATCGGTTTTTCTCGAGAAAAGAGATATGCGGCGCGTTGGAATCCTTCCAGTGCCCGTTCTTTGCTCCCGCCCCACATTTTGGGCGTATTAAAAGCACTGATGGCCGCGCTCAGGACCACACGCGGATTGTCGGGTGCGAGTTGCTCGGCTTTTTTTAGGAGATTGCCTGATTTAGGTCCCAGGAACATGCCTTTGATTCCACTCAGGCTGATTTGTCGCCCGTACACGCTTGAGAGCAGTGCATAGACTTCGGCAGCAATCGTTTTGGCATCTTCACGAGTGATGTCTTCCCGCGTGGCTTCTTCCAGATGCTCTGCCGCTTCTTTGAGGTGCTTAGAGGCCCGGTCTTTGTTCTTTTTGCCCTGGGCTAAGAGATAGTTGGCGATGCGGTAGTCGGTGAGGGCGATGTAGTAATGGCTCCATGCCGATAGATTTTTATCAGCCAGAGCGCGTTCGAATGTCGCCCGGGCGGCGTACATTGCGTCGAGATTGTTCTCGTTTATACCCTGTTGAAGGATATTTTTGCCGCTGGTGAGGAGAGCGGCGGCGGGTTGTGCGGGTTCGTCAGATTTGACAGTCGGCGGACCGGAATTTTGCTCATAGGTTGATTGCCGCGCAACCGCACATCCGAGTTTGGTGAAGATGATGAGGGAGGCGATGAATGCGAGTAAAATGTATTGCATGGCTGTTCTCCTGAGTCTATGGGTTTAAGGTAACGGTGGCTCCGAAATAAATGGATCGGCGAAAGGTGGTGGTGCGGGGCTGGCGTTGGCTGTAGTCTATAGAGTAGTCGTAGTCGAGCACATTGGCGCGGTTGAACAAATTGTTGATCGCCAAATAGAAGATGATCTGGTGATTTGCGCCAAAGGGCAGTAAATAGCTCAGTTGTCCATCCACCCGGCGAAAGGAAGGCAGCCGTTCTGAGCCGACGCGCCCTTCGATAGGCAGGTAGTAGTTCTGATCTGCTACGGGAATTGCGCCCACGATTGGGGTGATGGGACGACCCGTGGCATACTTTACGGTCAGGCCGCCGCTGAGGTCGTCTATGAGCCGCATTTTTGTGACGAGTGTCAGGTTGTGCGTGATGTCATAAGGCGATGGGGCTTCTTCGTAGTGCATCTCTGATCCGATGTGGCGCACCTGCAAGCGGCGCGATTTCAGGAGGCTGTAGGCCATCCATCCGCTGAAGCGCGTGCTGAGAAAATCGCCGCGTTTGAGGAAGAGGTCTAAGCCAGAGGCTCGGCCTTTGCCGTCATTGGAGAGGTTCAGGTCGGGATGATCCAGTACGAGGTTGTAATAGGGTTTGTGGTATGCCTCCAGCCGCACCATGAATTGGTCGCGTTCGTGGTGCAGGCCGATGATCCTGTGTTGTGCGCGTTGAGGTCCTATATTGGGATTGCCGCTGGTGGCGTTGTATTTGGATGGGTCGGGGAATTGGTGATAGATACCCCAGGCGAGACGTGCGTCTGTGTGTTTGGTGATCTGGTAGCGCGCAGATACGCGCGGGTCTATGGAAAACTGGTCGCCCAGGTTGTGGTGATCGGCACGCGTACCGAGATTGACCGCGATGCGGCGGGCAGGTTCAATGTCGATTTCAAAGTAGGTACCCACACGTCTGGCACCGTAGGATGTATCGAGTTCAAAGATCTCTGCCTGGGGATCGAATATATCGCCCTGGGGTATGCTACCTTTGAGTCGGTTGTTCGTGTGTTCGATTTCACCGCCGAGGCGCAAGAAGGCAGATGAGGTGAGGGCGCGTTCTATATCTGTGCGAAGTTTGAGGGTCAGGTCGCGGGGTGAGAAATCAAGGTTGCCCAGTTGTTTTCGCGCCGTGTGGTGGTTGAGCGAGGCGCTGGTTTCCATGATCCAATGGGCAAATACGTCTGTCCACTCGAGGTTGTGCAACGCGCTGTTGGAACTGCCTTTGTAAATGCCGTCAAAGGATGGTTCTATGACGCGTACGCCCAGGCGGTCGCTCGCGTTGAAGCTGAAGAATTTGAGGCGGCCGGTCGGCGAGTACTGGTAGATCAGATTGAGGTTGCCATCGTGCCCGCGCGGTGTGGTGGTGAATGCGCTGCTGTGGCGGTTGACGCGAAACAGAAGATCAGTAAAGCTGAGGTTGCCGGTGAAGCGTACGCCCAATTTGTCGGACACAAGGGGCAGGTCGAGGCCGAGAGAGCCAGCGGCGAGGCCCAGATTGAGCGTGTAGCTTTTTTGCGCGGGCATGTTCTGGGTTTCCATGGACAGGACGGCGGAAAGCGCGTTGCCATAGCGCGCGGGAAATCCGCCAGTGGAGAAGACCGTGCCCTGTACCATAAAGGGAGAGATGGTGCCGAAGACACCGCCTGTGGGCGATTCGTATTTGTAGGGATGCACCACTGTGGCTTGTCCGAGCAATATGACGGTTTCGCTCACGTCGCCTCCGCGCACAAAGAGGCCAGCGCCGTCATCGACGGTTGCGACACCGGGGAAGGTTTTGAATGCGCGGAATATATCGGCAGAAGCGCCGGGTGTTGTCACGACGTCCAGGGGGGAGAGGGTTACGGTTTCGTCTTCCCCAGTGGTATAGGTGCTTGCCGTGACAGTGGTCTCGTCGAGTTCGATGAGGGCGAGGCGCAGGATGAGGCGAACTGTTGTGGTATCGCCTGGCGTTAGATGCAGGGTTTGTTGAGCGGGTTCATAGCCGATGAAGGATGCGTGCAATTTGTATTTGCCCATGTGCTGTGTGGAGAAGGCAAAGCGGCCGTCGCGATCGGTGATTGCGCCGTCGAGCGTGCCAGTGATTTGTACGTTGACATAGGCTACTGGGCGATCTGTTTCGTCGAGTACCTGGCCCTGAATAAAGGCGTGATTCTGTGCAAGGGCGGGCATAGCGAAAGACAGAAGGAGGAGGACCATTGCCCATTGCGTTGTGGATGTGGGGAGATGTTTCATGTTTGTACGCCTATCAGTCGATGCCGGCACTGCGGATTACGGTTTGCAGGGCTTTTAAGTGTGTGGTTAAAGACCTGCGGCCTTTTTCCGTAAGGCTGTACCAGGTGACGGGTTTTCGGTTTTCGAATAGCTTGTCAATATCGACATAGCCCATGTCTTCCAGTTTTCGCAGGTGCGCGCCCATGTTGCCGTCGGTTTCTTTTAGCAGTTGTTTCAAACTGGTAAAGGTCATGGCGTCGGTGTCGGCGAGGAGCACGCAGGCGCCGAGCCGAGACCGGTGTTCCAGCAGTTTGTCCAGTTGGGCAAGACTATCGGAGGTGTTAGACGGTGCTTTTTTCATGAGGTTTCATCCATAAGGCACTGATGATCAGGCTGGCGGCGATGGCCAGGCCGGCCATGGTCCAGGGGTAGGGAGCGAGATAGTCAACAGCAGGGGCACTCACGATGCATACGATGCCGGGCAAAAGAAAGCGACGGTCCAGGTGCAGACCGCCCAGGTACCAGGTGACACCAGAGATTAGAGTGATGAACTGGCCCATCACCCAGCCATCCAGGCCGTGTCGCAGTGCAATGAACACAATAGCGGCAATCGTAAAAAACAAACTGCCCCAATGCAGGGTGTGCTTAGCCCCTTCGCTGCGTTTTGCGACGCCTTCCACCCGCTTTGCCCGCACGCCGACCCAGATGCTGATCAGGAATCCGACGGAGGTCGCGATGGGCCAATAGAGGTGGCTCACTTCGGGACGAAAATCGTTGACTATATAACCGGCGGTAAGGATGATGGCCCAGAGCACGACTATGGCAATGGAGTTGTATTGCCTCCGATCGCGCTTTTCAACAGCCTCGCGGACAAAGGCTACGTCCTCTTCAAATTTTTGCGTGGATTGCATTTGATTCCTCCTTTAATGGATTTTAGAGTTCTCTGTTTTTTAGAGTTACTAAAGAAAATAGAGTAAATGATCTCAGATGTCAACTTTTTTTTGTTATTGGAGGTTCAGCAGGGAGGATTCGCTAAATTCATCGGGTTAAATAAATTTCTGTCTTCAATGCGCTTTTGTTGTCGCCGCCAATGCCGCCAGCATTCAAGCCACGTGTGTACATCATCCAGTGACCATTATTGAACTTTTGATGGGGGCGCATCCAGTCCCATTGCTCCAGTGCGGGTAACCAGTTCGCTGCCGCGTTGTCGGTTTCCGTTAGTTGGTCTAAGGAGACCAACTCGCCTTTTTCGTCGAGTATTGCATAAAATAATTCCAGTTCGGGGCTGAACCATTCACATCGCTTTTTGTGTGGATGTGTTGCAAATGCAAAGTGCAATCTGCCTTTGTGATCTCGGGATAGCGATGTCGCGCGTCCACCTTCCATGTTTAAGCCATTGAGGACTGGGGATAAATCCACAGGTTCCCATCCCCCATCGCTGCGATGCCACAATACGCCGCTTTGATACCCGGGATATGAGCAGAAGAACCACGGTTGATTGTTTGCATCTACGACGTGATTGCCCACGCGCACGCTGTGCTGACCATCTCCGCCCTGCGGGTCGTGACAAATGGCTCGCATTGTTTCCATTGTCAATGGGTCGTCAAAGCGCACGCCTTCGTTGTACCACGTATCGCCGCCGTCTTCTGAATACACATGTACTGCTGCACGTCCCCGACAATCTGCTGCACTACCAGATTCCGCAAAGTGAAATTGGAATATTAGATGCGGGGTTCCGTCTGGTCCTGTGGTTAAGGATTGCATAAAATGATTGTATCCCGCGACCGGGCTGACGGCTATTACACGCGGTGGTTCCCAACTCTGATTGGCTTTTTTTCGCCGGTACCACATGGCCCATCTGTTCCCGCTCTCGCGATGCGCCAGGTGCAGTGTTCCCTCCTGATCCACTGCGAAACTGGGATATGTGCTCAATGCGCCCAATGCCTCTGGCTCACTCCAGGTATTCGGGTCTTCCGGATTGTCTGACCATCGATAAAAAAACGGTCCGTGATGCGCTCCGACGAGGGCGTGCAATCGCCCGTTGCCGTCCAGTACCAGGGCGGGTCCACAGTGGTTGTCAATGCCTTCGCCAATTTGAAATGCCCGGTGCATCTCTCCAGATATTTCGTCACAAACGCCTATCATGATCCTCGCCTGTGTGCCTTCTTCTGGCGGGGCATCCAACCATCCGATGAATAATTTGCCATCGCGCCGAATCAGTTTCCCGCTCATGTTATATCCGGTTCCGCGGTCTGATCCCTGCGTTGAAATCAGGTGTCGTGTATTCAAAACAGTCTTCCTTTCTCTATGCTTTCATCCCACCGCCGCGTCATCAGATATTCCATGACGCCATCTATTGCCGAGGGCGTGCCTATCCGTCGCAATGCTTCCAGAGCAAATGCTGCGACATGACCGTTGGGGTCGGATAATGTGTCGAGTAGGAGAGCTTCGGCACTTGCGACGTCTTTGCCCAGGCGTGTAAATACCATTGCGGCGTTGACGCGGACCTGATCATAGGGCGTCCAGTCGCGTCGGTCGGGTATTTGCCATTCGGGACGTCCTACTTTGAGTAGCCGCTCGATTACGGGTATAAATTCTTCGCTGTTTTGCCGAATGCTGCCCAGTGCATCTGTGGCTGTGCGCACAACGCAGTGAGAGGCATCGTCAAGACAGCGCGTGAGTGCAGGTACGGCTTGTGTCGCCAGAGAATCCATTTCGCCGAGCGCGAAGGCCGCGTTGATGCGTGCCCATTCGCTCGGGTTGTCCAGTAGTCCAATTAGAGGATCCAGTGAAGGTGTGCCTATGGCAACAAGCGCATGGGCAGCATCTTCCATCGATATGGCGCCTTCATTCCACGATGTGGGTACGGGGTCCTCGTCTTGATGCATAGCGGCGTCTAAGAGTGCTTCTATCAGAGGCTGTACTGCGGGTTGACCTATTGCGCCGAGAGTATATACAGCCGCGAGGCGCGTCCACTGGTCGTCGGTATTGAGTTTGCGAATCAGCGCTGGAATTGCATCGACATTTTTTGTTGCGGCTATTGAGTGCATGGCAGCGAGTTGTTTGTCCAGGTTGTCGTGATGCAGGTCTTCCAATCCATAAGTTGCGGGGTCTGATGCGTGAAAACTTTCGTATCGATCCTTTTTGCCACAGAGCCAATCCCATATATGCGACCAGATTAGGTGCAGATCATGCGGTGTTTTATATGTTTCGGGATTTCGCCAGATGTGATCCCGACAATCCCACGAGGGGGTGATCGGTTCTTCCGCGCGTACGTAAATGAATTTGATCATATGCCGGGGCTGGCGAAGTGTGTTGATGCCTGCGGCGTGTCCTATATCAAAGTGCGTGATTGATACTGTGCCAGCTTTACCGGCTATTGGTATGGCGTTCTGGCGGTCTCCATCTGTCAATCGCCTGTGATACTGCGTGCCGGGAATCGCGTGTGTGGGACCGATTTCAACGGGTGAATCCTGTGGATAGTACATGATGCGCGCAAAGCGCGGGTAGTGCTGGCGCGGGCGTCCCAGAGGGGTGTAAGAATCTTGATGACAATTTTGAGCGAGTGTTCTGTGTGTTGCGTTGGGCGAGATGTAGTGACAAAACCGATGCGGGTGTTCGATGTAGCCCGGGCCTAGTACGCTGATGAGCGCACCCCGCACTTCTGGGCTGTTTAAGATGCGATCCATCTCGGGGACGCGAGGCAGTACGTTGTTGCCGTAATTGAATTCTTCATCGACCATAAATTGCAGTTTTTGCCGAACTGTCTCGTGCAGGTCATCGGGCACATCTGGCTTAAAAACCACGTATCCGTCTGCGATATATTGACGAATTTGCTCGTCCTTAAACAGTTTCGGATCTTCTCGTTTGCCATATCCCATATCTGCGTTCTCCTGTTCTATAGCGGAAATGATTAGTGTGGATTGGGCACTGATATATAGTATATAATTTTATCTAAAGATACCTATAAAAAAATTTCAAATTAGGTCTTGACATCCCACAATTTATCGGGTTATATTCCAAAATAACAGGCGATATGAATCGTCAGGCGGCATTCCGCTCGAAAGGGTTCTCGCCCGTGTGTTTTATATCTGGTCTTTTTTTCGTCGGACTCGTTGCCCCATTCGGTAACCCGACTTGGATACCGTTCCTTAGACCTTCGCGCAAACACACAGGGCATAGAGAGTTCATCGGACCGCGAGTGGGCGTGACGGGCCGCAACACTCACAAGAGGAGGTTACTATGCCACCAATCTGTATCCAGCGGTCGGGTGGAAGGACCTCTCATCCGATCGGCTGACATAGGAGGTTCCATGCCTTGTAGTACATAAATGGCCGCGATGAATGATCGCGGCCATTCTTTATTTATGGTTAGCAAAACAAGCAGTAAGAGGTGAGACGTAAGAAGGTAGGGGCGGCGCCCCTGTGCCCGCCCGTTAGAACAAGGACAACCACAGGGGGTTGTCCCTACGCTCACACCAAATACGCAATGCCCACTTTTGCCATTCCCGCATTGTTGTGTCCCACGTTGGGTACTGTGTCCAACTGCCAGTTAAATGGCACGTTGAGCGCTTCGGCTTCGCGTTTTGCCGTTTCAAAAAATGTGTGGCCGCGCTCAAAGCGGTGCGCGCCCTGCATCATCGCCTGCGGCGTGCGTCTCAATTTGGGATGGTTCACATCTATATCATCAGTACCCAGGAGTACTACAACCTGCTGGTTTAGCGACCGTTTCAAATTCGCGACAGTCAGACCCGATCCGGCCAGTCCATAGGGATAGGTCTGTTTGAATGTGGGCATAGTGTACCATCCGGCGTTGGCCGCTACAAAGATATATGCATGTGACTGAGGCATGAAGTACAAAAATCGGTGTACAAATTGGCTGCCCGCCGAATGCCCATAAAATCCGTAGGACGATGCTCGGAGTCCCACTCGTTTTTTGACGTGGTCAAAAATGCCTTCAATGACTTGAAAGGACCAATCGGCTATGGTATTTCGCCTTCCATCTTCGGCAAATACATTGCCGAGGTTAAATGTCCTTTCATCGGGGTAATTCTCCTGTGAAAATTCCGGGGCCAATAACAAAAATCTGTGCGTATCGGCATGGCTGGCCCAGGTGTCGCGATAGGTGCTGGCATTGCGCGAGGCTCCGTGCAGGACAAATACTACCGGCAGGTCGGTAAGACGGTCTTGAGGGCAATGATACCATACCTTGACGCGACCAAAATTAAATGCTCCGGAACCCGATTCCATATTTTCCTCTCTACTGTTCTGCAAACCGTTCAACGGCATTTCGGATTGGCGCGACGGTTTGCAGATAGTCGTAGATGACGCCGAGGTCTTCGTCTGTCATGCCCGCGTACATTGTCCAGGGCATCACGCTGTTCATGCCATCCTGCAATAGAATGTGCTTTGCGTTTTCCCCGGCAAATTGCCTGAAACGTCCGATGAAGTACTCTTTTTTCCAATGTCCAATTCCCGTTTCTATGTCGGGTGTAATATTGGCCGATTGTACAGTTTTGCCACTGGGCAATTGGAATTGAAATCCTCCGGCGAATTGCATGTCTTCAACAGGCTCCCTCAGTTTTTGATCATGAGGCGTATGGCAAGTGGCACATCCGGCAATGGTCGCCAAATACTCGCCATAAGCAACGGGGTCTGAGGGATCAACCGATTTGGGGAGTTTATAGGGTTCTGGCATTGTGCGTACTATCAGGTTCATGGGAAAATTCAATTTGGATCGCGGCGGGATATGGTCAATGGGAGATAGGGTACGCACATAAGCGACAATGGCGTCAATATCTGCTGGCATGAGATTTCGATATGCGCGATAGGGCATCAGTGGAAAAAGCGGATCGCCGTTTTTATTTACGCCGCTGGTAAAAGCTCGAATGATTTCGCCATCTGTCCAATCTCCCAAAGCTGCCGGTGTGATATTGGGTGCGATCAAGGTGCCTGGAAATCCTGCTGTTTCGGGAAATACTTCGCCGCCTTTGCCCTCGGTGCCCGGCAGCGGTGGCGCAGAATAATGCGCCCAATCTCGCGTTGAATGGCATTCGAGACATACCGTGACGTGATTGGCTAAATAACGTCCTCGTGCGATCTGTTCGGGCGTTCCCGATACGCGAATATTATAAGGCGGATCTACTTTGGGAAAATTGGTCTTCAGATGGTAGGCAACGCCCAGCGCTCCCACAATTACGAGTGCTACTATCACGACCACCCACTTCATTGGTATTTCTCTCCGAGTTATGATATTCATACAAAAGCTACTGCAAACGATAGATTTATCTGTAAGAATTGTCAAGAGTCGTATTTTGTCTATTGACTTAATAGAAAAAATTAGTATTATTTATATAGAACATATCCGTCCGCATACTTAAAGGAGGAGAGCCATGCAGACTTTCAACGACTTGCGCGACCGGGAAGAGGATAGAATCAGCTTACAATTCAAAGTTGCCATGGGAATTATAGGCGTGATTTTTGCGATTACTCTGGTTTATGGCGTTCTCAATTTCTGACACACAATATCACATGCAGCCCCAACGCGGAAAAGCGTTGGGGCTTTTTTATTTGTTTTTTTCTACGGCATTTCGCATTGCCACCATTTGACCAATAGCATACGCCCAGCCAATGCGCGTATCTGGCGTATCGCCCAGGATGCCCGGCGTGTGGTCGGGATCAATCATTCCGTTGTAACCAACCTCTTGAAATGCCTGAATGCAGGCAAACATATCGCATTCGCCGTCATCGTGAAAGGTCTCGATATACTTAAATCGAGGTATTTCCACTTTCACATTTCGGAAATGTACAGTTCCAATGCGATTCCGCCATCCAAAATAGCGAATCATTTCGACGGCATCTGCGCCTTTTTCCGTCATTACGCCCGTGTCGTAAAAAATGCAATTTGATGGGCTGTCTATCACTTCGATCAGCCGTTGCATGCCCTCAATATCGCCCAGGGGTTGGGCAACGCCGCGATATTCTGGAACCGGTGGATCATTGGGATGTGCGGCCAATTGTACACCCGCTTTTTCCGCCGTTGGAATCGCGTTTTCCAAAAAATAGGTCAGATTATCCCACATTTCAATCATCCCAATTCGACCGATTGAATTGAGCGGTGGGAGATGGGATATCCGCTCGTTGTCAAAATCTCGCAGATCTGCGCCGCCGCGTCCCGCACCTCGCTGCGCCGCATATCCTTCTGAGGCTCTGAGGGCTGTGAAACTGTAGTTCAATGCCCGAAGTCCCAGCCGCCCTGCGATTTCGATATTGGCTTTTATAATTTTCAGATCGTCCTCTCTGCCCGGTTGTCCCATTAATACGCGTCCTGAAATACCCAATCCCGCGATTAGAGGGGTCAGGTCATACAATTCGATTCTCGCTTTGATGCGTTGTAATTCCCGCTCATCCCATATCCCTCCCTGCGCGCCTTTTGGTCCCATCTGCGTCGGCGGTACCAGTTTGCGTTCGCCAGTTCCCGGTTCTGTGCGCCATCGCGTTGGCATCACTACCGCATCGACCCCAATTTGCCGATAAAATCGCAGTGTTTGCTCCGAAATATCGCCAATACCTTTGCCTATTTTGATTTGTGGCATTGCGGTTGTTCTCCTTTTTTGGTAACGTTGTTGGTCGCTGACTGCTAACACCTGACTACTCATGATAGATCTACTCAAAACAGAAATGAATCGCCGATTTGGTGTTGCGCCTGCCGATGTGCGCGTTGTGCGATCGCCTTATCGGATATGTCCGCTCGGCGCGCATATTGATCACCAGCTCGGGCAGGTTACGGCTATGGCTATTGATCAGGCTGTGTACCTCGCTTTCGCGCCATCGGGCGATGGAAATACGCATCTCCAGAGTCTTACTTTTGAGGGCGAAGTTTCGTTTGCACTGGGCGATGTACCCAATAAAATAGATGGGGATTGGGGCAATTTCCCGCGCGGCGCAGTGCGCGCATTGCAGCAAGAGGGCCATAAACTCACACGCGGGATTACGGGACTTACAGCGGGCAGGATGAACGAAGGGGGTTTGAGTTCATCAGCGGCTATTGGCGTGGCGTATTTGCTCGCTTATGAATATGCCAACGATATGTCCCTATCGCCCGCAGATAATATTCGGCTCGATCAGTCGATTGAAAATGGCTACCTCGGTCTCAAAAATGGCATTCTGGATCAATCGGCGATCCTGTTATCGCAAGAGGGCTTTCTCACAGTGATCGATTGCGCGTCGGCCACGCACGAATTGATTCCCCGGTCCAACGCGATGCCAGATTTTGATATTCTGATTGCCCAATCGGGCTTGCGCGAGGCGCTGGTTTCGACGGGGTATAACACGCGGGTAGATGAATGCGCCCGCGCAGCGCGGATATTGCTCGATGCCGTGGGGCGTTCCGATCGAGAACCACTGCTCGGCAATATTGCCTTTGAAGAATACGAAATACACAAACACTTGTTGAACGGTGCCCTTGCCAAACGCGCCAGACACTTTTTTACGGAATCTGAGCGCGTGCTTATGGGTATTGATGCCTGGCGCGCAGGCGACCTTAAGACTTTTGGCGGGCTGATCGCCGAATCGGGCCGCAGTTCTATTGATAATTACGAATGTGGTAGCGAACCTCTCATTGATCTCTACCATATTCTCATTGAAACCGATGGGGTTTACGGCGCCAGATTTAGCGGCGCCGGTTTTCGGGGTTGTTGTGTTGCACTGGTCAATCCCCAAAAATCCAGTGCGGCGATTGAACAGATTCAATCGGCTTATTGCGTCAAATATCCCGATTTATCAAAAAATGCCCCGGTTTTTATTTGTCAACCCGACAATGGAGCCAGGATTCTGTGAAAGCTATTATTCTCGCGGCGGGATATGCCACGCGGCTGTATCCTCTTACCCAAAACTTTCCCAAGCCTCTGCTCAAAGTGGGGGGCAGGACTATTCTCGATCATCTCGTTAATCAGCTTAAAAATATTTCAGACATCGATGGTACTTATGTGGTGACCAATCGCCGATTTTACGGGCACTTTGCCGATTGGGCGCGTGCAAATAGAGCGATAAAGACCGGGGTGGAGACTGAGATACTCGACGATGGTACGACCTCTAATGACAATCGTTTGGGGGCTGTGGGCGATATCCAGTTTGCTATTGAAGCACGCGATATTACCGATGATGTTCTCATTCTCGCTGCTGATAATATTCTGCTGTTTTCTCTTCAAAAATTGGTCAATATATTTAAATCCAATCCCGTCTCCCATATTGCCGTGCGCCACAATTCTGACTACGATGATCGCAAGCGCCGGGGCAATGTTCTATTAGACGAAGATAATCGGGTTGTACAATTTATTGAAAAACCCGATAGGCCCATTTCCGAGTGGTCGGCATCGCCGGTTTATATTTATCCGGCGTCGATACTGCCCCGTTTTAAAGAATATATCGCCAATGGAGGCAATCCCGATGCGCCCGGGCATTTTTTGGAGTGGTTGCACACATGCGAAACCGTTTATGCTTACGATATTGAAGGCGGTGTTCTCGATATTGGCAACCGCGAATCTCTCGCCGACGCGCGGGCGTTTTTTCAATCCAAAGGTAGCTGATCATCCCCGCGCATTGACATTGCGTATTTCAGGCTCTATCTTTTAGAAAACCGAATTTCTGGTAACCCCAACACAAAGGATTTTTCACTATGGCAAGCGTCAATATTATCCGTCACAAGCCCATTCCCATTTTTTGTAGCACAGCCGAAGTTGTTATGACTTATGACGACGGTCAGGTCGTGCGTCTCGTAGAACCCAGCGGCAATGTGGGTACGCAGTATCCCAATGAACTCGGGTCAGAGTGGTTTGGTACCATTGAGAACCTGAGTTTGGGCCTTGCACGCGCGGGCGCGAACTGGGGCGATGTGTACAAAACCGATGTTTTGTGGACGACGCCATCTGATAGCCGTGACGACTGTGAGGCATATCGAGATGTGTTTAATGCTGTATATGGCCCTATGATTGATGCTGTGACGGGTTGCGAACTCAAATCCAATCGCATGGCGCGTTTTACCCATGGAGAAGGGTTTCCAGATCCAGTAGCGCTTTTTGAGGTGGAAATTAAAGCTGTTAAGGGGGAGGATATTTCCTTTGGCCATGGGAAGATCGAATACGGTGCGTGGACCGATCACCAGCCCAGTGGTGCGTCGGTGATGCACACCGATGCTGAGGGCAATACTGTTACGACACTCGGCGATGATCTCAAACAAGAGATGGAATTTGTGCTCGTAGAACAGTACGAAAAAAAGCTCGCGGCTGACAATGTGGATTTCAAGACGCAAACCGCGCATCTCGAGGTGCTCGTGGCGATTGACGACGATCCTTCGGCAACCTGGACGCGTATTGAAACCGTGCGCGAAGTGATTGCCGATTATTTTGGCGACAACCGCCCCGCCGGTAGAATTTATCCGGTTTCGCGCATTCCCAATCTTGATGGTATTGTTGAACCCCAACCGCGCTGTGTTACTGGTGATGTCGCTATTGATCGCTCGGGGGAGATTGTAGATGGTTTCAGTACCTGGACGGCCATCCGGCGACAGGGGATATCCGAGGTGCTCGTGAGCGGTGTTGGCGGCGATGATGCAGACGCTATTCTCAATACGATTGATGGGCATATCGTGGCAGCAGGTGGCGCGGCGGGGTTGAAAGAAAATGGGGTTTTTAACAATGCGTACATTGTGGCTGCGGAGAGTAGTGAGGCGTCGCGCGATCGTTTGACTACTTTCAATGAACAATTCTCGGGCTATTATACAGGTGTCGCGCCTTCTGGCCGAACCGCCCAATTTGTTCCCGGATTCATGCGCGAAGATTATATCTGCGGCATATCAAATCGCTCGATATTTGCGGGGTAAATCATCCTTTTATCAATTGCATTACTTCTTCAAATAATGCCCCGTTTGTACTTACGGCCTCGTTGCCCCAAATCGTTGCCTCGCCGCTCCACGTCGTGAATGTGCCGCCCGCTTCTTTCAGGATGGGCGCGAGGGCGGCGCAATCCCATACGCTCATAATGGGATCGAGCATGACTTCTGCACGCCCGGTTGCGACGAGCATGTGACCATAACAATCGCCCCAGCCGCGCACGAGTTTGGCGCGTGAGCAGATCCGGTCAATGGCTTCACCTCGCTTATGCCCATTTACGAAATCGGTCAAAATCACGGTTGCGTTCTGAATATTCGGTACATCAGACACCCGCGCGGGGCGGCCATTCCACGTACACCCCAATCCCTTAGCAGCGCAGATCATCTCATTCAACGCCGGAAAATTAACCACGCCAACAGCAGGTTCACCTTCTATTTCTACGCCGACCATTACCCCGTAGAGGGGGACGCCCTGTATGAATGATTTTGTGCCGTCGATGGGGTCTAAAATCCACTGCCGACCGGTTGTTCCTTTTTTGTTTCCGTGCTCTTCTCCCACAATGCCGTCGTTGGGAAAACGCGCTTCAATCAATTCCCGCAATTTTGTCTCGGCTCCCCTGTCCGCGGCTGTTACAGGTGACTCGTCCGCCTTTTCCTCTACTTCGACGCCGGTCTGAAAATACTGCAGCGTGATCCGCCCAGCTTGCCAGGCGGCATCTGTTGCAAAATCCAGTACTTCTCGCAGTGTATCTGCCATTTTTTTTCCTTGAAAGGTATTCAATATGGAACATCCCGAACACAGCGGTGCTGTTCGCACTTATCTCGACTATCTTTATACCGACGAATTGCGCTATGTCGCGTGTCGAGCAACTGATCGCGAATCTTTTCTGCAATGGCAAGATGAGGCGCGCCCGGTGCTTCAGCACATGCTGGGTCTTGAAAGTATTGGTGCGTCTCTGGGCAATCACACGATTCAGGTGCAACTCGGTGCAGCGCAAGATATGGGCGATTATACGTTGCAACCCGGTGTTATCACTACCGAACCGCGTTTTGGTTTGCCGTTCTGGTATCTCAAACCCAGGGGAGATGGTCCTTTTCCGCTCGCTGTTTTGCCACACGGGCACGACAAATATGGCATGGATACGTATATTGGCAAAGCGCGCGATGACGGTCACCGCAAGAAGATCGAGGCCGAAGACCGCGATGTTGCTGTTCAGGCGGTCAAGCGCGGGTTTGCTGCTATTGCGCCCGCTGCCCGCGGTACGAGTACTACGGCTATTCCCGATATTAACAAGCGCCACGGCAACCGCGATTGCCGCAGCCAGTTTATGCACGCTTTGCTCGCCGGGCGCACTGCGACAGGTGAGCGCGTGTGGGATGTGATGCGTCTTATTGACTGGGCACAGGATATTCCCGAAATTGATACTTCTACGATTCTGGTTATGGGCAACTCGGGCGGTGGGGTGATTACCTGTTATGCCGCCGCGGTTGATCCCCGCATTACTATTGCCGTGCCGAGTTGCTCTTTTTGTACGCTTGTGGGCACCAGCGGTTTGATTCACCATTGCGATTGCAATGCGGTGCCCGGCATTTTGCGCTTTGGCGAGATCTGGGATGTTACGGGTCTTATTGCCCCGCGCCATCTCTGTATTGTCAATGGGAAACAGGATACGCTATTCCCTGTGCCCGAAGTTGATCGCGCGGTCAAAGGTATCGCGCGTCTCTACGAGGTCGCTGGTGTGCCCGATCATGTCGAACACCACTACGGTGCCGCAGGTCACCGCTTCTACAGCGATCTTATGTGGCCGTTTGTTGAAAAAGTGAGGTGATGGAAGATGCTCATTTTGCCACTTCTTGATGGTAGGGATGTACCTTAACCCGCACGGCCCATTCGGTCCATTCTCGCTCGAGCAATTTTACCAATTCGGGATGTTCTGCTGATAGATCGCTGGTTTCACAGCGGTCTTTTTCCATGTCGTAGAGTTCCCAATCTTTGTTGGGATATCGGGTATTGCCCTTCAGCAATTTCCATTTTCCCCTGCGTATGGCACTGGCTTCAAAGTGATCGAAGCACAGGCTGCGTTCGGGCAGGTTTTGTGCGTTGAATAGGGGTACGAGGCTCGTCCCTTCTTGCGGGTGAATGCGTTCTCTATTGTGCGTTTTGGGATATTCGGCTCCGGTAATTTCGCATATAGTCGGCATGATGTCAAACAGATGCATGGGGGTGCGAACCCAGCGGTCGGGTTGCACAATCCCTTCGGGCCAATGGGCGATAAATGGGCTGCAATTTCCGCCTTCGTGGTTGTAGTGTTTGTACATGTGCAACGGGGTATTGCTCAGGCACGACCACGCGCTGCCCACGGAGTGATAGGTGTCCGGTCCACCAATTTTTTTGAGTTCCTCGCCCGTGTGGAGATGGGTGACGCCCAATCTGCTGCGTTCGTCAAATCCAAAAGGTCCCCATTCGTAACACGCGCCGTTGTCGCTTGTAAATAGAATGAGTGTGTTGTCCAGTTCTCTTGTTTCTTCCAGACGATCAATAATTCTGCCAATGCCGCGATCGATATGCTCGATCATGGCCGCAAAGACCGCCATGCGGTAGGCGAGGTCCTCCCTGCGGTTCTGGGGGAGATCCTCCCACGCGGGATTCTGTTTGCCGCTATACCCATTTGCGATGGCATCATTTTCTTCAATGGGGACAAGTGAGCGCGGTGTGAATTGCCAGTTCTCCGTTGCCAGGCCGGATTCTTGCTGGCGCGCGTAGCGTTCACGGCGCAATACATCCCAACCTCGGCGGTAAATATCGAGATATGAATCGCGGGTTTCCGCCGGGGCATGTAAGGGAAAATGCGGAGCCGAGTGAGCGAAGTACAGGAGCCAGGGATTGTCTTTTTGTTGCGCTTGATCGATAAATTCTACGGCGTAATCATTGAATGCTTCTGTTGCGTAGAATGCATCGTCGGCAAAAGAAAGTTCGGGTGTTCGAGATTCGGGATAGCGATGATAGTAAGACGGATCCCATTGCGGGGCGCTGTGGCCTTTGATGAATCCGTAGTATTCGTCAAATCCCCGGTCTGTGGGGTTAACTTGATCGCCAACGTGCCATTTTCCAACACCATATGTGCTGTAGCCCACGGTTTTGAGGACTTCTGCTAATGTCACGCAGTTGTTGTTTAGTCTGCCCAAATAGGCTGGCCCCAATTCGGCGGTTCGATCAGGTCCCGTAAAATTGGCGATTCCAGCCTGATGGGAATAAAGCCCTGTGAGCAGAGAAGCCCGCGAAGGACAACAGCGGGCAGAGTTGTAACTTTGCGTGAATCGCAGGCCATTTGCCGATAGGCGATCCAGGTTGGGCGTCCGAATCTCGCCACCATAAGAACCGATATCCGAATAGCCCATGTCATCTACGAGAATGACGATGATATTGGGTTTTTTCATTTGACGCGCCGTTCCCGTTTTGGATATCCGAGGGATTTGTCAACTTCGTTAAAGAGCGGCTCGCCAGCCTGATAGCGTTTCAGGTTTTGGCAGAAGAATCCAATGGTTCGGTTGTGCCGATTGGGTGACCCACCAGCAGCGTGTGGCGTGATAATGACATTTTCCATGTCCCAGAGCGGGCTGTCGGGAGATAGGGGCTCTTTTTCAAATACGTCCAGGCCAGCGCCGGCGATTTCGCCGTTTTTGAGGCCCTCGGCCAAAGCGGCTTCATCGACGATGGGACCGCGTGCGGTGTTGACCAGAAAGGCGGTATTTTTCATCAGGCTCAGGGTGTGGGCATTGATGAGTTTTTCGGTTTCGGGTGTGTACGGCACGGCGATAAATACGACATCGGCTATTTGCAGACCTTCATCCAGACGGTCCATGTCCCAGATCGCTTCGACGTAATCGGGTTTGTCGCCGCCCTGGATATCCAGCGCAATCAGACGCGCGTCATAGCCCTGGGCGAGTTGTGCGTAGTATTGGCCAATGCCGCCAAATCCGACGATGAGAATGGTGGCTTCCAATAAGTCGGCGAGTGGTGGGCGCGTCCAGGCATGGTCGAGTTGATGGCGAAAAGAAACGTGTAGCCCGCGGGTGAGGGCAGTGGTGAGTGCCCAGGCGTGTTCGGCGACCTGAACGGCATGGACGCCGCTGGCATTGCATATTGTGATGTCGCTGTTGGCGACTTCGGGGATCAGGGCTTTGTCCATGCCAGCACTGGTGGATTGAATCCATTTGAGATTGGGGGCTGCACTGACAATTTCAGGCGAAAAATTTCCAAATATAATTTCGGCATCTGCAACAGCCTCAATAACATTGTGATTATCTGCCATGACAACTTCGGCGTTGGGAGCCGTGTCTCGCACTTGTTGACAAAGGTATTCATCGACAGGGGGGTGTAAAACAATTTTCATCTTTGTTCCTTTCTGTGGTGTATTACGACGGTTGTCGGTGAGAAATAAAGGTGTCTGGAAAATAATTGCAACAAGAAAAAAAGCGGGTACAATGTGCCCGCTTTTTTTCTTGTCCGCTTTGTCAAGCGAATATTAGTAATTGTAGCCGCGCTCGTCGTGGAGGGCAATATCGAGTCCTCCGGTTTCTTCTTCTTGCGAGACGCGCAAGCCAACGGCAGCGTCAACGATTTTGAGCAGGATGAAGGATACCACGCCGCAATAGACGATGGTGATAATGACCGCTATCAGTTGCGCGGTGAATTGGCTGCCCATGGTCATGCCTTCGGCCAATCCCTGACCACCTAAGCTTTTGGCGACAAAAATACCACATAGCAGAGTGCCAATAATGCCGCCCACGCCGTGAACGCCAAAGACGTCGAGGGAGTCGTCGTAGCCCAATTTGCGTTTGAGTGTGGTGGATGCCCAAAAGCAAATAGCGCCGGCAGCAAGGCCGATGACAATAGCACCCAGGGGACCTACGCTGCCCGACGCCGGTGTAATGGCGCCCAATCCGGCAATGGTGCCTGTGACCGCACCCAGGATACTGGGTTTGCCGTTTTTGATCCATTCGATAAACATCCAGGTGGAGGTGGCGACTGCGGCAGATATCTGCGTGACGAGCATGGCCATGCCTGCGGCTCCGTCGGCTGCGACAGCACTTCCGGCATTAAAGCCGAACCAACCGACCCACAGCATGGATGCGCCAACGACCGTAAGGCTGAGGCTGTGAGGCAAAATTTGTGCGTCGGGATAGCCCTGGCGTTTGCCAATGACAATACACGCGACGAGTGCTGCGATACCCGCGTTGATGTGTACAACAAGTCCACCTGCAAAGTCGAGCACGCCCATGTCGCCAAAGAAGGAACCATCACCACCCCATGTCATGTGGCAGATGGGCGCGTAAACAAAAATGCCCCAGAGTACAGAGAACAGGAGTACGGCTGAAAATTTCATGCGTTCGGCAAAAGCCCCGACAATGAGCGCAGGTGTGATGATGAAGAAGGTCATTTGAAAGGTGATGAAGACAGTTTCCGGAATTGTACCGGAGAGGCTATCGGCTGTCACACCGGACAAGAACGCAGTGCCCAGACCACCGATAAAGGAGTTGAAATTAGTGGTACCTGCTGTCATGCCATTGGTGTTAAAGGCAAGGCTATAGCCGATGATGACCCAGACGACGCTCAATATTGCGGTGAGTGCAAAACACTGCATGAGGACGGAGAGTACATTTTTGGCGCGTACGAGGCCGCCGTAAAAGAGGGCGAGGCCGGGGATGGTCATAAATAGCACCAGGGCAGTTGAGGTGAGTAGCCAGGCTGTGTCACTGCCGTTGAGTTCGTGTCCATCGGCAAGCGCGAGGTCTGGGAGTCCTAAGATGAGCAGGAGAGTTGCTAAGATGTAAGAGTGGCGTTTCATATTTGTGTTTCCTCCAAAATTTTGTGGTTCTAAAGTGCGTCGGGTCCGGTTTCGCCCGTTCGAATGCGAACAGCTTGTCCCAGATCTGTGACAAAAATTTTCCCATCACCTACGTTGCCGGTTTTGGCCGCATGCTCTATCGCATCAATGGCGCGGCCAACTTCATCGTCATTGACGGCGATCTCCAGCTTGGCTTTGGGCAGAAAATCGACGATGTATTCGGCACCGCGATAGACTTCTCGGTGTCCTCTTTGGCGTCCAAAACCGCGTGCTTCGGTAACGGTCATGCCCTGGATGCCGATGTCGCCGAGTGCTGCGCGCACATCGTCCAGCTTGTGGGGCTGGATGACTGCTGTGATGAGTTTCATACGTATTTCCTCCTTATGAGTTGTACCCGGTTGGTCGGGATCGCCTTTCGATCCATTTCCGAGGTCGTGTATTATAAAACTCGATTTTTGAAATACAAAGAAAAAAAAGCGCACATCGTGGAGATGTGCGCCTGGGGAAAGGGTTTGCCAATGATGGCTTTTGTAATCTGTACGAGCGAATCCTAATTCGAGCAATGCGGGCCATCGGTGTCTGCAATGCCCTTTAGCCACGCCTGAAATGCCGCATCGAGTGGCGCACATAGGCCCGCGTTGTCCCCAAAGGAAAAATTCATTAGCTTTGTCAGTCTGGTCAGGCTCTGAGGAAGCGCACCGCTTAACTGATTATTGTTAAGAATCAGGACTTCAAGATTGGCCAGATTGCCCAATTCTGATGGAAGCGCACCGCTTAACTGATTAACAGGATTACCTAAAGGATGACCTACAAGCCACAACTGCTTAAGGTTGGACAGGTTGCCCAGTGCTGCTGGAATTTCGCCACTCAACGGATTGAAGCTAAGATTCAGTTCCTCAAGGTTGGTCAAGCTACCCAATTCTGTGGGGATCATACCGCTTAACTGATTACCTGCAAGCACCAGGCCTGTAACCGAACCGTTAGAAACGCTGACGCCATGCCAGGTGGAAATGTCGTTGTTCGTGAGCCAATTGGTGTTATTTGTCCAATTGGCACCATCCGTCGCATTGTATAGTGCCACCAATACCTCGCGCTCGCTCAGTGGCACTGGAAATGTCTTGCCCCAATTGGAAATAAGGAGCCTTAAGTCCAATTCATCGACGATTCCATCACTATTCAGATCGATCTTCGCATCCCAATTTGGTCCACCTGCTCGCGTTCCCCAATTGGAAATAAGGAGCCTTAAGTCCAATTCATTGACGATTCCATCGTCGTTAAAGTCAGGATCTGTATGAGAAGTAGCAGAGACTTGACCTGCGAAAAAGAGTCCAATGAGTGCGACAAGTATTAAACCCTTATACATTTTTTTCTCCTATTAGACGATATTGTGCCTGTAGAAATTGCGCCTATAGAATATGGCATTAGCAATTGTTGTCAAGAACAAAGATTGTCCTTAAAATCTTTTTTGTCTGGGTTTATAAACAAAAAAGAGCGGACACATAGTGCCCGCTCTTTTGGTTTGGCTGACAGTTTTAATAATTGTAGCCTCGTTCGTCGTGGAGTGAGATATCGAGTCCTTCGGTTTCTTCGTCTTGTGAGACGCGCAGGCCAATAATAGCATCGACGATTTTGAGCAAGATGAAGGATAAGACACCGCAATAGACAATGGTGAAGACGACGCCGATGAGCTGTACGACGAATTGTCCGCCGATAGAATCGGCACTGAGTCCCTGGCCACCGAGACCTTCAGCGGCAAAGATACCCGTAAGGAGCGCACCTACAATACCGCCTATGCCGTGAACACCGAAAGCATCGAGGGAGTCGTCATAACCCAATGCGCGTTTGAGGCTGGTGGCGGCCCAGAAGCAGAGGACGCCAGAGGCCAGGCCAACGACTATCGCGCCCATCGGTCCTACGCTACCCGAAGCAGGGGTGATGGCGACGAGACCAGCAACAGCACCTGTGACTGCACCCAGAATACTGGGTTTGCCGAGTTTGATCCATTCGGCGGCTATCCAGCCCAGTGTTGCCGATGCGGTGGCGACCTGTGTGACGAGCATGGCCATGCCTGCGGCTCCATCGGCAGCGACGGCACTTCCGGCATTAAAGCCGAACCAGCCGACCCACAGCATGGATGCGCCTATAACGGTGATTGTAAGGCTGTGAGGAGCCATAAGTGTATCGGGATAGCCCTGACGTTTGCCGATGACAATACACGCGACAAGTGCTGCGATACCCGCGTTGATGTGTACAACCGTGCCGCCTGCAAAGTCGAGCACGCCCATATCGCCAAAGAAAGAACCGTCACCACTCCAGGCCATGTGGCATATTGGTGCGTAAACGACGATGGACCAGAGGATCGAGAACACAATCATGGCCGAGAATTTCATGCGTTCGGCAAAAGCACCGACGATGAGGGCCGGGGTGATAATGGCAAAGGTCATCTGGAAGGTGATGAAAACTGTTTCGGGAATGGTGCCAGACAGGCTGCTGGCGGTCACACCGGATAAGAACATGGTGCCTAAACCACCGACAAAGGAATTTATGTTGGTCACGCCGGCTTCCATGCCATCGGTGTTAAAGGCGAGACTATAGCCGATGATGACCCAGACCAGGGTCATGATGGCGGTGAGGGCGAAACACTGCATGAGAACAGACAAGACATTTTTGGTGCGTACGAGGCCGCCGTAAAAAAGGGCGAGGCCGGGAATGGTCATAAATAGCACCAGGGCGGTTGAGGTAAGCATCCAGGCTGTGTCGCCTGAGTTGGGTTCGTGTCCGTCGGCAAGCGCGATGTTGGGTAAGACCAGCAACAATGCCAGGCCGATGAGCAGGGTAAAGATGTTATGGCGTTTAATCATTGTATTCTCCTGATATATGATTGTGTTACAGCGCATCGGGCCCGGTTTCGCCTGTTCGAATGCGAACAGCTTGTCCCAAATCCGCAACGAATATCTTTCCATCACCTACGTTGCCCGTTTTGGCAGCATTCTCTATCGCATCAATGGCGCGGTCAACTACGTCTTCATTGATGGCGATCTCCAGCTTGACTTTGGGCAGAAAATCGACGACGTATTCGGCACCGCGATAGACTTCTCGGTGCCCTTTTTGGCGTCCAAAACCGCGTGCTTCAGTGACGGTCATGCCCTGGATGCCGATGTCGCCGAGTGCTGCGCGCACATCGTCCAGCTTGTGGGGCTGGATGACTGCTGTGATGAGTTTCATACTGAATTCCTCCCTGAGGTAGTTGGGGTGGCGTAAACTGACGGTTGAATATATTAGGCGTATATTTCTTTACCGTTTCTTATCTGTTAAATGCGTATTACAAAAGAAGAGAGAAGTGAGAAGTGAGAACCCCCCAGCCCTGCCGCCAAGCTATCAGCTATCAGCAGTCAGCCCTAATCCCCAGTCCCCAGCCCTCAGTTTATTGAGATTTACCTCTCTGACTTTCGTATATTGTCCGGGATGCGAGAACGCAGTTGTTTTACACGGAGGCCATGTGGATAAGCGTTTGGAGTTTAAATACAAATTGCACGAGCGATATGCTGTGCAGGCGTATGACAATGCGGATGTCTGGGCCGGTAATCTGACTATTGAGCTGGATGGTATTCGATATGATTCAGTGATGGCTCGGGCATTTTTGGTGCCTGATAGTGCAGTAGAAGCGCGTGTTCGAACTGAGCTATTTGTTGCGGATATCGATTTGGCTACCTGCCACACAGGCGATGTGGAAGCGCGTTTGTGGACCGATGTGAATGATCGCGGCTTTGTAGATGAGCGGGGTGAGTTTCGCACGGGGGCAGGTTTTTATGTTTCTATGCGTATGATTGTAGATGGGGGAGGTCAGCCCGTTCTTTCGGGGAATAATCTGGTATTTGAATCGGATGTGATTCAGATCGATCAGACGGGTGTTTTTCACTATACGGTCGAGTTTTCGGCTGATGATAAGGCGGTATCTGATGCTTCAAAGGCGTGGATTTCGGTTAATGATATTGCGCTGAATCGAGATGGGGTAATCACAATTAGTCCCGAACAGGTACGCCGTTGTTTTTCAATTACCGAAGTCTGTGTTCGAAAAGTTGGCGCGCGTCTGGATGCAGATGGTCAATTTGTGAGTGGAACATTTTGCGATGTGACGTCGCGGATTGAGGAGATGCAGACAGATGTGGTGTATTTGCTCCCTTTTTTTGAACCTGGTTTTGGAGATTTGCACACGGGACAGGATGTGCGAAAAGGCGCGTTGGGCAGTGTTTATGCCGTGCGGGATTTTTATCGGATCGATCCAGCTCTGGTCACGCTGCCAGAAGAGGTGGATTTTCTTTCGCTGGTGTCGGATGGGCTGATTGTCGATTTGGATTTGCAGACGTTATTGCACGAGCGGCAGTTGTCGAGGTTGCGTAAGGTCGATGATTTTAACAATTTTCGCACATTCAAAGAACTGATTGATTGGGTCGGGCGCGATACGCTGATGCAGTTGATTGGGCGTGCGGAATTGCGCGCGATAGCGCGGCGGGCACACGCGCTGGGCAAGCAGGTGATTTTCGATCTGGTGTTGATGCAGACCAGCCGCGATTGTCCGTTGATTGAACAATATCCCGACTGGTATGTGATGGATGAGCATGGGCACCCCAAAGTTCATCAGATTGCATGGCTGGTTTATTCGGATGTGGCGCTGCTCGACTTGCCTTTTAACAGGCCCTTGCAAAATTATCTGTCGGGAATCGCGCCTTTTTGGATGCGTACCTGTGATCTGGATGGGGTGCGTATTGACGCGAGCCAGACTGTGGATCGGCCATTTTTGAAGCAGATTAAAAACCGCATCAATGCGGTTAAACCCGATGCGCTCGTTTTGGGCGAAACTCTGTGCGAGTTAAGTGAGGCAGTGGATATTCCGGTGGATATGATTTACGCATTGCTGGTGGATTTTCATCGGGATGCGGAATACGGAAATCAGTATGCCGATTTTTTAGAGCGCACGTCTGGCACATTTGCCCCTCGCACTGTGGCGATGGCTTATTTTGAGAATCACGATAGCCTGCGTGCAACGAAAATCTGGCGAGATCGCTATCAATCCCGGCCGTTGGCACTGCTGCGCAATATCCAGTGTTCGCTGATCAATGCGACGGCGGGTACGGCGCATTATGTGAATTTGGCGTATGCTTTAGAGTGGGGTTCAGAATGGGGTGAGGAGGCGCGTACTGATTTTGAAGCATCCACAGTGTTGCATCCCGAGTGGGTAGAGCGAGAACCACATTCACAGCTTGTTGCCGCTTATGAGGCTTTGCACAAGTTTGTGAGCCAGCGGTCTGAGTTGCAAACCGGGCATGTTTATTTTCATCGCAATATTGATTCTGAAGACCGAGTTTTTGCCTATACGCGCTATACCCGGCATTCGGGATTGCTCGTGGCGCACAATCTGGATGCGCGTTTTGCCAGGGAAGTTGTCTGTCCAATTCATCTCTTGCCAGATGTTTTGCTATTGCGTATAGACCGGGTTCCCGCGTACGATACATACCAATTTTTTGATGAATCGGATTCTGGTCGCATCGCGTTGACGGATGAAGGTGTGTCGATGAGATTGGAACCTCTTCAGAGTGTGGTGATAAAGTTGATGTTTAGAAGCGAAAAATAAGATGGCGAGTTCAATAATTGGAGGGCATGGCTATGAGTTCAGTAGTGGAGTACCCCAAAGGGGCGGATCAAATTGATCACGAGATGCCTTTGGAGTCGTTTGATCCTGGACGAATTTTGGAAAAATTAGATCTGACGGGTTTAGAGGCGGCAAAGCGGGCTGCGGATGCTGGGGGTCGCAGTGGCGCACTTACAGCATTGCGCGATTATTATCGGGAGAAATATCCACTGGGTGAGGCGTCTGGGGAAGGGGATTTTACAACTGCCGACAAAATTTGTCAGCGCATTATTCAGTGGGGACCTTATGAAGAGGCGCGTTATAGCGATGATTTTGACTGGGAATGGGATCCCCGCGGCGATATTGAATGGGTTGCGGCCGTGTACCGTTTTTATTGGGCTGCACCGCTCGCACGGGCTTATGCTGCAACGCGCGATGAGAAATACGCCCAGACATTTGTGGAGATGACGACCGATTGGATTTCAAAACATCCGCTGGAAAATCACACCAAAACCCATTCCGTTTATACGTACTGGAAGGGGTTTGTCTGGCTGGATATTCAGACGGGTATTCGGGCGACGAATATCTGTTCGGCATTTCGCAGTTTGATTCATGCCGAGGCATTTACGCCCGAGTTTCTCGGTCTGTTGCTGGCAAGTTTGTACGATCATCAGGTTAAGACAAAGCTGATTCCGATGGGGCTGATTCACAATAAGGCGGTGTTTGAACAACGGGGATTTATCAATATTGCCTATACGTTCTGCGAGTTTGCGGAATCGCGTGAATGGATGGAATTGGCACTGGAACGGGTTGAAGAGAATTTTTTGGCGCAGACAACAACAGATGGCGTTCAGCGAGAGTGGTCTTTTGGGTATCATACGGGGGTGTTGCGGGATGCTGTGGAGATTTTTGGACGCATGGATACCTTCGATATTGAGATTTCAGAGGCGTTTCGCGAGCGCGTGCGGTTGATGCACGACTATATTTTTTGGATTGCGTCGCCCGATTTGGGTGCGCCGATGTTTGGGGATGGGTCGCGTGCGTTAAAAGAGACGGATGATCGCTCAAAGTGGGGACTGTACGATGCACTTGTCGAGGCTACAGAATTGATAGGTGATCCCAAATACGTTGCGCGTGCGACTCTGGATCGCGAATTTTTGCCCGAGCAAAAGAGCCGTGCATTTCAAGAGGCTGGTTTGTATGTGATGCGCGATGATTGGGGACCCGATCAGATTCACATGGCGCTGCATTGTTCTCCGCCCGCTATTTCGAGCCACGATCAACCGGATAATGGTACGTTTGAATTGTACGCTTATGGGCGCTGGTTGATGAACGATACGGGTTTTTACACTTATGGTCACGATGCAGAAGGCCGCGCGTGGCACCGGCAGACGACAGTGCATCAGACTCTGACGTTGGATGGCGGTGATACGTCCGATGATGGGCGGCATTTGTTGTGGGTGTCAGAAGGGGCTGATAGCGATGTTCTGGTGGTGGAGAATGGGGCGTATCCCGGGTTGGTGCACCGCCGTTCGGTGTGGTTTGTCAAGCGACAGTTTTTCGCGTTTTTGGACGAGGCGATTGGCAATGTTCCTGGGCAACTTGATTTGCATTTCCAATTTGCGCCGGGCGATGTGGTGTTTGACGAGGGGGAAAGACGCGCTTTTACGCGATTTGACGATGCTAATGTGCTGGTTCAGGCGGCGACAAATTGCAGGGCATCTATGGCAGAAGAAGAGGGATGGTTTGCCTGGACTTATGGTTCTCGCCTGCCGCGCAAAGCATTTCGTTTTGCGCTGAATGAGCAGGCACCCACGGCGTTTTTGACTGTGGTTGTGCCCTATCGCGGAACAGATGTTCCCGGCGTTGCAGCAGAATTGTCCGATGTATTTCGCGCTGGGGATGACCGCGTTGAATTGACTGTTGAGGCTTTTGAGAAAACATGGACGCTTGGACGAGATCTATCTTCGGGTGAGGCATGGGTGTATTAACGCAAAGTGCAAGGGCATAAACAAGTATGGAGCCTGCTATGGATTTACAACTCCCTGAAGTTGGTATCCCCGATCGCGTCAGTATGAACGGACCTTTGCCGGCCAACCAAAAAGCCGTCTATGCCGAACTCGATGGGCCAGGCTGTATTCAGCACCTTTGGGTCGTACTGTCGCGGCCAGAGCGCATACCCATGACCAGCCGCAAAGTGCTTATTCGCATCTATTTTGATGATGAGCCAATCCCCTATGTTGAGGCGCCTGTCGGTGACTTTTTTGGCGTTATGCATGGTCAGGGCTGGTATCCGATAGACACCCACTTCCTATCGGTCAAGGCCTGGATTGGCTATAACTGCTACTTCCAGATGCCCTTCGCCCGATCCGCACGGGTTGAGTTTGAAGCCGGACCTGAAGAGAACCGCGCCTACCTGCAGGTGGATTGGCACCGCTACCCCAATCAGACGCTGAATGAGAGGCGACGTTTCTGCGCCCGCTGGCGGCGAGAGATGCCGACCCAGCGCTACGGTGAAGATTTCCTGATGCTGGATGCCGACGGGCCGGGAGAGTTGTTGGGCTTTGTGTACGGCGTGCGTTTGCTCGATGATGTCGATCGCTGGAGCCACGGCGGGGCTGAAAATATCTACATCGATGGAGAGGGCGAACACCCGGCCTTTTTGCGCGGTATTGGGGGTGAGGATACCTTTGGGGCTGGCTACGGGGGAGCCTTGCATCCACCCGAAACCCATCACTACGCCGCAATGCCTTACTATGTGCATGAGGATGTGGGACAGGCGCGGCCAGCGCAACGGTTGGTGGGCTACCGCTTCTTCGAAAAGGACTCACTCCCCTTCCAGCAATCGATTCACATGCGCTTCGGCTGTATGGCGAACGATATCTGCTCTACCGTCTATTGGTACCAGCAGGACGCCGTGCGACCGTTCTTCGCCGTGCCCGATTGGTCGCAACTGTTGCCAGGTGTCGAGCTGCCGCGCGGGACCCATGATCTGCCGCTGCCAGCCAGCGGCGAATGGTGGCTATGCGGCCCTTTCGCCAATCACAATGGTCAAGCGATGGAAACGACCTTGCCCCCGGAGACGGCCTTTCAGATAGAAGCGACGTTTGATGGTTTGCACGGTGAAGAGTCGGCCTGGTTAACCGCTGGCTCACGACAACGGGGACGGGACGTAGCGCGTTGGGTCAGACGCGCCGCTCACCACGGCTTTGTCGATTTTAACCATGTGTTTCGGCCTTGGGGTCCGGGTGTGGGCAATACCAATGTGGGCGCAGCGCTTGCCCGCTGCGTCTTACATGCACCTGCAGATATGACGGCAAATCTGCGTGTGGCCTGGGATGACGCTTTGATTCTGCGCGTAAATGATGAGGTTTTCGATTTGGGTCACCACTACGCCTTTCGAGCCCAGAACATTCCGGTGACGCTTCGGGCAGGTGCCAATTCCATCGTGCTCAAGCTCAGTAACGACCGGGGCTCCAATCACGGCGGCTGGGCGTTTGCTTTCCGGGCTACAACAGCCGATGGAGCTGTTCTGGTTCCTCAGGCTGCGTAAACAGGAGGTTTTTTATGATTCACGACAATGTCGAATTTCACAATGTAGCTGAATTGCGAGAAGTTGAGGGGAGAGATGGCCTTCGGGTGCAGCGCGTGCCCGAAGATGTGCGGTTGTGTTTGAATGCGGGTGCCCAGGAACGCATGCTGAGTCCGGCGGGGTCGGAGATCCGCTTTGTGAGCGCGGGCAATAAGGTCAATGTGACGCTGTCCAGCCCGGGCGGATCGGCTGAAGTGATTCCGTTTTTTGGCCCTTTTCAAGAGAAAGAGCGTTTTCAAATTGGGAAAGAGCCAAGGACGCTGGAATTGACTTATCCCGCGAGATTGAAGACGATTGAATCTGAGGCGGTGCGGGATTTGCCTTTTTCGCACAATGTGTGGCGGTTAGTCCTGAGAAATACCAGTTTGCACTATCACAGTATTGAGGGCGAAGGACTTCGCCCTCCCAAGGTTGATGAATTGCCAAAGCGGCGGTATTTGAGTTATGGCACGTCGATTACACACGGGGCGTCGGCTACGGCTATGCATTTGACCTATGTGAGTCAGGTGGCGTGGCGTTTGGGAGCGGATTTGATCAATTTGGGCGTGGGGGGATCGGCTTATTGCGAGCGCGAATTGGCAGATTATATTGCCGCGCGCGACGATTGGGATGTGGCGACGCTGGCTTTGTCGGTCAATATGATGGGTGCGGGATTTTCTCTGTCGGAATTTTCCGAGCGCGTGACGTATATGGTAAATGCAGTTGCAGGTGTAAATCCCGACCGGCCCGTGGGGTGTATTACGATTTATCCGCATTTTAGAGAATTTTGTGGCGATGCCGAAGAGCGCGAAAGGACGGCGGCTTTCAGGCAAGCATTGCGAGATGCGGTGGATGGTTGTCCCCATGAAAATGCACATTTGATTGAGGGAACAGAAATGTTGAGCAATATCGGTGGGTTGACGGTGGATCTGATTCATCCAGGGGATCACGGGATGATCGAGATGGGAGAGCGCGTTGCGGGGCGATTGGAGTCTCTATTAGATTGTGATGAGCAAGGTGGGATCATTAGAAAGGTCAGGAAGGTTAGAAGGATAAAGAAGACAAAATAGAAATTGGTTTTTTGCCGCAAAAACACAAGCTCGGATGAACTTCTTCAGCATCATCCGAGCTTTTTATTTTTTTATGGTTGAGATGGCTTAGAGCAATACCCACAAGATGTAGAGTACTACCGCTGTGCCTGCCAATGCGCCGCCATAACAGAGAAAGGGCAGGATTTTGGCGAGGCTGTGCAATCCAATTTCAGCGAGGGTGAAGCGGATTCGGTGAGCCGCGTGGTAGAGTGGGAAGATGAGCAGGACACAGAGATAGACTTTGACTAACGGATTTTGGAGCAGTTCGGTCAAGCGTTCATGTGACATGAGTTCGGCGTCTATAAGTCCCAAATGTACGGCGATGCCGCCCAGGAAAATGTGGATGGGTATGAGGAGTGCGGCAATAACACCGCCTTGCGAGAACATGCCCCACCAGAAGGGTTCGCTTTTGTGTTCTTTGTAATTCACAGGGATATCCTCGGTCTAAAGAGTTATGAACAGGTAGGCGATGACGATTGTTGCAACTATCCAGGCGCCGTAAGACCCCAGTGCAATAAAGATGGGTGGCAGGGTCTTTGTGCCAATTTTTACGAGGCCACGTCCCGCCGCCTGCATTTTGGTCGTTAGTCCCAGCCAGGTCCAACTGTGGTACAGAGCGAAGATCAGGGCGATGATGTGAAATGCGATCCAGGGACCTGAACTCAGAGATTCGCGGAAGGCTGCGTGTGCGTCTGGCCCTTTTGTTAATAGAAAAATTTCGTAGATAAAGAGCACGACGTACAGGGCGACGAATACGCTTGTGAGTTCGCGGAGCAAGAACATGAAATATCTGCGATTAAAATGTCCGCGGTCGCGTAGCCACCAGGCTTTGGATATGGGGCGCGTATAGGTTTGGGTCGTTTCGGAATCGAGCATCATGTTTTATTTCCCCAGGGCATGACAAGCGATTTCAAGCGGTTGGTTGTGGTTGCCACTTTGGTCTGTTGAATGGCTTCTGCGGGATCGACGTGTTTGGGACAAACGACGGAGCATTCACCGACATACGTGCATTCCCAGATGCCTTCTTTGCTGGCAATGACGTGTTGACGCTGTTGATTGCCTTCATCTCGGGAATCGAGGTTGTAGCGATGGCCCAGGGCAATTGCGGCCGGACCGACGAAGTCGTGTTCGAGGCCATAGACCGGACAGGCCGCATAACAGAGCATGCAGTTGATGCACTGGCTGAATTGCTTGTAATCTTTGAGCTGATCCGGCGTCTGGAGGTATTCTCCTTCGGATACGGGTTTTTCTTCTTCTCGAATGATCCAGGGTTTGACCGCTTTGAGTTTGTCCATAAAGTCGGTCATGTCGGTAACGAGATCGCGCACTATGGGGAAGTTGACCAGGGGTTCCACGCGCACTTCGTTGGGATAATAGTCGCGCAACATCGCGGCACAGGTGAGTTTGGGTTCGCCGTTGACCATCATGCCGCAACTACCGCACACACCCATGCGACAAGACCAGCGGAATGAGAGCGTGCCGTCGATGTGGTCTTTGATGTGGTTGAGCGCGTCGAGAACGACCCAGTCGTCGCGAAATTCAACTTCGTAAGTCTGTTCGGTTGGCGCATCCTCTTCTTCGGGACGATAGCGCAATACCGTGATTTTTATGGTTCTGAGATCGCTCATAAATTTTCCTTTAATAGGTTCGTTCTTCGGGTTCCCAGCGCGTGAGTGTTACGGGCAGGTACTCGATGCGGGGGTCGCCATCGGTTTGATAGGCCAGAGAGTGTTTGAGGAAGTTTTCGTCGTCGCGCTCTTCATAGTCTGATCGCGCGTGAGAGCCTCGAGATTCGCGCCGCAAGAGGGCCGAGTGTGCGAGTCCTTCGGCGACGTCGAGCATGTAACCCAGTTCGAGGGCGTTGATGAGATCGGTATTGAAGACGCGCGAGTGGTCGTCTATGCCGATATTTTTATAGCGTTCTTTGAGGGTGCGAATGGTGTCACACGTGGCTTTGAGCGCGTCTTCGGTTCGGAAAATGCCCGCGCCTTCTTCCATAGTTTTGCGGAGATCATCGCGGATATTGGCCACGCGCTCTTTGCCGTTATTGCCAAAGAATTGGGTTTCAATGCGTTTTTGCTCGTCTTGCGCCATTTTGGCCATTGAGGTCGAATCTGCAAAGTCGGTATCGGCGGCGTGTTGCGCGGCTACCAGGCCTGCGCGCGCGCCGAAGACGAGGCATTCGCTCAGTGAGTTGGATCCCAGGCGATTGGCTCCATTGAGGCTAACACAAGCCGCCTCACCTGCAGCATAAAGACCGGGGATGGGTGTTGCACCATCAATGTCGGTATGTACGCCGCCCATGCAGTAGTGGACAACTGGGCGCACGGGAATGGGTTCGTGAACCGGATCAATGCCGACGTAATTGCGGGTAAGTTCGCGTACGAAGGGCAGTCTTTCGTCAATGATTTTTTCACCCAGGTGCCGAAGGTCGAGGTGAACGTAGCTGCCATCAGGACCTTCAAAGACGTTGCCCTTGCGCTGTTCGTGAATAAAGGAGCGAGATAAGATGTCGCGCGGACCGAGTTCCATTTTGCCGGGGACGTATTCGCTGAGGTAGCGTTCGCCTTGGCTGTTGACGAGGTGACCGCCTTCGCCCCGAGAAGCTTCGGTCATTAAGATGCCGGTGCCGGGCAAGCCCGTGGGATGATATTGTACAAATTCGAGGTCTTTTAGTGGACAGCCAATGCGATAGGCAAGAGCCATTCCATCGCCGTTTTTGATGGCGGCATTGGTGGTAAATGGAAAAATTTTGCCCGCGCCACCCGTGCATATAATGACGGATTTTGCGCCAATGGCGTGAATGTTGCCGGATCGGATGTTGAGAGCGGTGACGCCGCATACCCTGCCATCTTCGACGAGTAAAGAGGTGACGAACCATTCGTCGTATCGGGTAATGGCGTCGTATTTGAGAGATGTTTGAAAGAGGGCGTGCAACATGTGGAAACCGGTTTTGTCGGCCGCATAGAGCGTGCGTTTAACACTCATGCCACCAAATGCGCGGACGCTTACGCGACCGTCTTCGTCTCGGCTCCAGGGACACCCCCAATGTTCTAATTGGATGACTTCATCAACGGCTTCTTTGACAAAGGCTTCTACGACATCCTGATCGCAGAGAAAGTCGCTGCCCTTGATGGTGTCATAAGCATGCAGGTCCAGGTTGTCGTCTTCTCGCATGACCGCTGCCGTGCCGCCTTCGGCAGAGACGGTATGACTTCGCATGGGATAGACTTTGGAGACTACGCCAATATCTGCGTCTTGATATGTTTCAGATGCGGCGATTGCAGCACGCAGGCCCGCACCCCCTCCACCTACTAAGAGCACGTCATGCCTGGGGATGTTCATAAATACCTCGTTTAACTGTGATTGATAATGAAGAGGAATAATTATAACTGGTTCTTCTTGTTTCGTCAATCGGAAAATTGGGATAGAAATGCGTTTCAGTGACGCATATCTGATAAGCACGGGCAGGAATTTTTCCGGGTAGTCTAAATGTCTTGCTCGGCGGTACTGAGCAGAAAAATTTCGGCTTTGATCGTTACGGTATTTGCACCTGCGTTGCGAAAAACAATGTAGTAGGTGTCACTCTCATCAATGGATAAGCGAAAGGTTTCTCCAGATGTTTCGCCCGGGCTGTAAAGTACGAGGGGCGTTCCCCCTTCTAACCAGTTTTGATACTGGAATTCGCTCATAACGGCCATCTGAACCGTGCCGTTCTCAACGCTAAATTCTCCCTGGAGGATGACGTTTAGCTGTATGTCGGTGTCAACGGTAAAGCGAAAGTCTTCAATTGATCCACTCGACAGATCAAATGTTTGATTGACGACAGGTTGTCCCGAATCGGCGGGGTTGTCGTCACCGCATGCGATGATTGCGAATATCAGACACAAAACAGGTATAATTTTGTTCATGATTTTTCCTTTTCCCCGGCAGATGTAAGTTGATCACGTCAATTCGTTTTGAAAAAATTCGATGATTTCGTCATCGGGGCCTTTGCAAAAGGCGATGCGTACAGGGGTTTTGTGGGGTTCGCTGGGGATTTCGACGTCTTTGGGTTCTACGGTAATTTGGGCGCCGGCCGCTCTAGCGCGTTCGATAGCGGCGTCGCAATCGCTGGTGCGCAGTGCAAAGTGGATGATGGACCCTTCCGGTTTGGGTTCATCTGTTCCATTGGCGAAAATTTCGAGGTAATTTCCATCTCCAGTGTCGAGCATGATGGCGCGTCTTTTGCTTTCGCCCCAGGCGATTTTTTTTTGAAATCCCAGAGCTTCGGTATAAAATTGTACGGATGCTTCAAAGTCGTGGGCGCGAATTGCAACGTGGTGAAAGCCCCCACCTCCTATGGTTTTATTTTGCGACATGGGTTACTCCTCTTTTGTGTTGATTATTGTTTGATTTATCGCCAAGATAGGTTAAGATAAAAATTCCGCAAGCAGATTGATGTGAGATCATTGGCAGAATGGCGAAAACAAACTTTATTGGAGGGATGTTATGGCTCGTCTCAAAATTGCACTTGTGGGCGCCGGGCGGCGCGGTGCAGGGGCGCATTTGCCTGTGATTGTGCAGTTGGCAGATGTTTTTGACTTTGTCGCCATTTGCGATAAGGATGAGGAAACAGCCCAGGGTTTGGCAGCAGAACACGGGGTAAGGGCTTATACGAGTGTGCGCGACCTGGTCGATAATGAAGATATCGATGTTGCCGATGTGGTGGTGCCAGGCGTGGCGCACCATGCGATTTGCTGTTTTTTGGCGCAAGCTGGTGTGCATCAGGTTGTGGAGACGCCTATTGCTATGACTCGACCGGCAGCGGATTTGATGATTCGAGCGGCGCGAGATGCGGGCGTTTATCTGGAGGTGGCCGAGAATTATTATCGCGCGCCGATTGAGCGATTGAAGAAGCAGGTGCTCGTATCGGATGTTATCGGAGAGATTGGACGGATCTATCGGATATGTCACGAGGGCGGGTATCACGGGATGAGTTTGTTGCGCGTGTTGGCCGGTGGCAATCCCAGGCAGGTGATTGGGTTGAGCCATACAACGCCCGTGATTCCACATATAGATCGCATGAAACGGCATCACGAGTTGGAAAGATGGAGTTTGAGTTTTTTAGAATTCGACAATGATGTGGCTGCACTTATGGTGTATTCCAATGTGATTCACGCGCGTTCACTCGGGCGCAAGCAAGCTGGTATGGATGAGATTGACGGGACAGCGGGTAGCATTGTGGATGGCAATGTGTATGTTGTGCCAAAAGATGAATTGGAGACAGGGGCACAGGGCGTGGCTTATGAACCCGTGCGCGTGACGGAAAGGGTAAATGGGGTAAATGTGTTGCGCGAGATTCGCTATGAGTTGTCCGGCGGTGCGATTGCGTGGGAGAATCCATTTGCAAACTATGCGCTGAGTGAAGGGCAAGTGGCCGTGACGGATGAGTTGTTGAGTATCGCCAATGCCGTTCGAGAAGATCGCGAGCCGGATTACGGTGCTGCGATGGGTCGGTTGGATCAGGAGATGAGTCTGGCGGTGAATGCGTCAATAGAGGCCGATCGAGAGACGATTGTGTTCCCGCTGCCCGACGAGACAGAGGTTGAGCGCAATATCCATCGCAGTTTTGAAGAGCGATTCAATTGCGCTTGGGATGATGTGGAGACTCTGGTGGATGTGTTTTATCCGAGGAGTTAGGTTTTTTCGCGGAGGCGTGATGGAAAAACCGATTGTTGTATATGATGGCGAATGTCGTTTTTGTATCTGGAGCGTTCGCCGTATGAAAAAGAAAGACAAACGCAGTCAGTTTGATTATTTGCCCAGGCAGACGCAGGGGATTGAAGACCATTTTCCAAAGCTGGCGTCGTCGGATTTTAATACGGGTATGCGCCTGGTGGTGGGCAAAGAGGATATTTTTGTAGGTGCGGATGCCGTGTATCAAATCTATCGCAGGCTGCCGCCTTTCCATCTGTTTGCCTGGTTGTACCGCGTGCCGGTTTTGCATCTCGTTTTTCGGGCGGGATACGCGCTGATTGCGCGATATCGACACCTTTCGGGTCGCGTGGCGTGCGATACGGGGACGTGCGAGTTGTCTTATGGGGAGCGCGTAGTAGAGAAAAAAGAAGATCAAACGGCTTGACGTGAGTTTTTGGAGTCGCTATTTTTTTGATGATACATTAGAGGGGTGTTCTAACGTCCTTCTGGACCATCTTAAGGAGGATTCCATTGTCGAGTCCGATCCAATCCGGCGAGCCTTTCGGAGAAGAGACCACCCGGGAGATCATCAACCGTTTCCACAGGGACGGTTTTGTGCATATCCCCGGCGTGCTCGAAGCAGGTGAAATGCAGGCGCTGCGAGACCGAACGGATGCGCTTCTCGACGATCCTCTGCTTGCGGAAGAGGAAGACCTCGGCTTGCATGACCGCCGCTACGTGCAAATGCACGGCGAGGGGGATCAACCGTTTATCCTGCGGAACACGATCGCGCTGGACGGGATCTTCAGGGAGATGCTTCTTCGGGAACCGATCCTGAGCCTTGCCGAGGCGATTGTCGGACCCAATTGCCGGTTCTGTGGACAAAACGTACTGCGAAACCAGTCCGGCGTGGCGATTGAAAGGTGGCACGTGGATGGTGCGGTCCACTTCCCCGTCCCGGAGGGCGTGCCCCGTCACGATCCCTGGATTCGGCCGCCAGTGCTCTGGATTACCGTGCAAATGGCGCTGAGCGATATCGAGCGGATCGAACATGGGCCCACACAGTACGTCCCCGGAAGTCACCTTTCGGGCAAGGATCCGAACAGCCAGGAGAATCCAGAGTTCGAGGGGCAAGGTCCCGTATCCGTTTTCTGCAAGGCAGGAGACATCTATGTGCAGGATCCGCAGTGCTGGCACCGGGGGGCGCCGAACAGGTCCGATCGCACGCGGTACCTGATGCAGTCGCAGTACGCGGTTGACTGGGCGTTCCGGCGGTTCGGGTGGATGAACCGGGTGCCCATTCCCGAAGATGCGCGGGTGTCTGCCAGCGATCGCCTGCTTCAATTGCTCGGCGGCCGCCATCCAGAAGGAGGGTAGCGCTTCATCCACATTCGTTTTTTCCTCGCTGTTCCTGGTTCATCTTCTTTTCCTGGAGGTTCCCCATGATCAAAGTAGCTGCCTGGTGTCAAGACCCGTCCGATGCGACGTTGCGCCAGCTGACCCAGTTGGGCGTCGATTGCGTCGATGCCCTGCCATTGCCGACCGATGACCGTGGCGTCTTCGATCTGGACGAGGCACTAAAAATGAAGAAACGGGTTCATTCTTGGGGTCTGCAGGTGAATCGCATCAGTTTGCCCGGTCTATCGAAGCGGTTCATGGACGAAGAGGATGGTGCTGAGGAGGAACTCGACATCGCGTGTGAGTCCGTCCGGGTCCTTGGCGAAGCAGGCTATCCTCTTGGACGGGTGCACTTCGACTATTCCACGGATCCCTGGATGATTGGACACTATCGGGCATCGCACCGCGGTGGTTACCTGGCTCGAGGGGACAGTCTGTCACTCGCAGAGGGGGATGAGCCACCGGCCATAGCAGTGCGAGAGCAGCGGTGGGGGCGCGTCTGTGCGGCTTACGAACGGCTCGTGCCCGTCGCGGAAGCCACAGGCGTCAGACTGATGATGCATCCCTCCGACCCGCCGACGCAGGATGCGCTCTTCGGCGGGCTGGGATTCCACCGGGTGATCGATGCCTTTCCGAACCCGTGTGTCGGTTACCTCTACTGTTGTGGGACACGCGCGGAGGCCGGAGGACTTCCACTCGTCCTGGACGAGATTCACAACTACGGGCGAAAGGGACGTCTCTTCGAGGTTCACTTTCGAAACGTGCGTGCGAGCTTTGCAACCGCCGGTGCGTTCGAAGAGGTCCTGCTCGACGATGGGGATATGAACATGTTCAAGATCTTGCGCGAGTTGAAGCGGGTGGGTTACGACGGCTGTCTGAATCCCGATCACTATCCGACGCTTGAAGGGGATGGGCCTGCTGGCAATACCCACGCGCTCGCCTACTCAGTCGGGTATATCAAAGCCCTGTTGGCCGCTCTTGCGTGTGTGTAGGGATGTACAGGATGGATCAGGTAAACTTTTTGTAGTTGGCATCGACAACAGGAAGGGGTATCTCATGGCCGCTGCAGTCCAGGTTGGGAGCCGGAAACAGCTTTTCATTGACGCGCGCTTCTTTGATCGAGTCTCTGGTGTCAATCTCCGTATGAATCCGCCTTTGCAGTCCCCCGAGCCAGTGCTCCGGGCGGACAAGCCGTGGGAGAAGCTCGGGATTGGGGCGTACAACACGGTGATCCGGGAAGGGGAGCGGCACTTCCGGCTCTGGTACGGCGCACAGATGAAATCGGGAGGTCCGCAGGAAGGGGCGGTTCGTCTCTGCTATGCGGAGTCCGAAGACGGGGTCTCCTGGCAGAAGCCGGAGATGCACCTCGTCACGTTCCAGGGTAGCACCGCCAACAACATCGTCGCCCCGCTGGATGAGCGTCAGAGTATGCAGGGCGCGACGGTCTATATAGACGAACGCGCGCCCGCTGATTCGCGCTACCGGCTCTGGTCGAAGTACTATCCCAGGGATGATGAGATTGAGGCCGGTGTTCTGCCAGGGCTTTGGGCCATGCATTCACCCGACGGGATCCATTGGACGTATGATGAGGGCCAGCCGAATCCGCCCGACCAGATGTGCGATACTCAGAATGTTTTCTTCTGGGATGACAGCCTGGACCTCTACGTAGGCTATACGCGGGTGCACGAGACCCAGCGACGGGACGAGGCGGCGGAAATGAAGCTCGGAAAGCGGTACCGATCCGTTGGTCGGATCACGTCGCCCGACTTTAAGACCTGGTCACAGCCCACGCTGGTCGTCCTGGAAGGGGATGCGCTGGACCTGGAAGCTCCTCTGCCTCCCCGGTCGATGGACAGGCCGCAGGTCGATTACTACACGAACGCAGTTTACAAGCATCCCGAGGCAGATGATGCGTATTTCATGATGCCCGCTGCTTACTACCACTGGGAAGCGTCCGATTTTCCAGCCACGATGGACGTCCGGCTCCTCACGAGCCGTGACGGGATCATATGGTCGCATCAGGGAGACCGGGAGCCGTTCATCCGCCGGGGGCTGGATGGAGGGCCATCGGGTGGTATGGTGATGGCCAATGTCTGGCCCGTGCTTACCGAGACCGAGATGTGGATCTATTATTCGGGCCGGGGAAGTCGGCACAATGATGAGGTGCGCGACGGTTGGAATACCGGGCTGTTCCGGGCGATCCTGAGGCGGGACGGTTTTGTCTCGGCGGATGCGTCTCTTTCTGGCGGAGAGTTTGTGACTCCGCCGCTGGCATTCGACGGTCAGGCGCTCGAGCTGAATGTAGATTGTGGCGGGAGCGGCTGGCTGCTGGTCGAGCTGCAGGACGAGGAGGGGCGTCCCCTGGAAGGCTACACGCTGAAGACGTGCGAGACGATTGTCGCCAATGCAATCAAGACAGGCGTGTCGTGGCAGGGGGCCGGCCGTCGGATCCCCACGGATCGAGGACCGCTGCGGCTTCGCGTCGTGATGCGGTCAGTGAAGCTCTATTCGTTCCGGTTCGTGAGCTAAAGAAAATCAAACGGCTTGACACGAGTTGTTGAAGTCGTTATTTTTTCGGCGATATTTCACGGGAGTTTGTTATGACTATGCACGATCACATTTTGACTGATGCGACGCCCGATAGGGTGCTGGCTCCCCGTGTGTCTGAAACCGTCCGTGGCTGGTGGCGTGCCGTTGTGTGGGTTTGCTGACGGATTGTATTTATTTGAAAATTCTGAATTGACCGCCGTCGGCTTTTGACGGCGGTTTTTTTTATGGATATTATGCGATGTTTTTGAGTGCGATGACAGAGCTGTTTAATATTGGCGGACGCTGGTGGTGGACAGGCGCGATGGGAGATGTATGTCCACCACCGGATATCTGGCAATTTTTATTTATTTGCACCGCGCGCTACCGGAAGGTGGCGCGTTTTTTTTGGAAACTATGGATTTTAATCGCTCAAGAAAGGAACAGAGATGAGTCGCACAATTGTTTTAACAGGTGATCGTCCGACGGGTAAAATGTATTTGGGACATTATGTCGGGTCATTGAAGAATCGGTTTGAGATGCAGGATGAGTTTCAGTGTTTTTTTATGATTGCCGATTATCAGGCGCTGACGACGCATCGGGATCGGACAGAGGATCTGGAGCATCACGTCAGAGAAATGGTGCTGGATTATCTGGCGGCGGGATTTGATCCCAAAAAAAGCGTTTGTTTTTTGCAATCACAGGTGCCGCAACTGGCAGAGTTAACCATGATTTTTTCCAATTTGGTGACGTTGCCGCGTTTGTTGCGGAATCCGACAGTTAAGGAGGAGATGGGTAAGATGGGGTTGGGGAACCGGGTGCCTTATGGGTTTGTGGGATATCCGGTGTCTCAGGCGGCGGATATTTTGCTTTTTCGTCCGCGATATGTGCCGGTGGGGCCAGATCAAAGACCCCATATTGAACTGGCGCAGGAAGTGGCTGCGCGATTTAATCGGATTTACGGCGAGGTGTTTCCCATTCCCGATGGCGTTTATGGCACGCGCTTGAAGGGTACGGATGGTCAGTGTAAAATTATGACGTCGTTTCGGGTACGCCGCAAGGGTTTTGAAGAACAGCCCGATCTGGTGCGCGATATTTTGAATTTGGGTGGTTCGAGAGCGCGTATTGAAGGACAGCGCACGCTGGAGCACGTCAAGGAGGTGATGGGGATGGGGTATAATGCGTTGATGGGGTAAGAGCTATCAGCTTTCAGCCATCAGCTAATCGCTTGTTTTGCTGACTGCTGACCGCTGATCGCTGACTGCTATCTTTTTATTTTGAGCTGGGCGTAGATGGCTTCCCATCGTTCGGGGTGGCTTTCGTGGGTGTTGAGGGGCTGAAAGCCCGCGTCGAGGTAGGTTTTGATGGCCGGTAGGCGCCAGTCATCGGTTTTGAGATGTGCTTTTTGATAGCCCAGGTCTTTTAAGCGATGGAGGACGAGGGCGTTGAGCAAATGCCCGAGTCCTTTGCCTCGGTGGTCTGTGTGCGCGGCGACCATGTGAACTTCACCCGTTTCCGGCGATTGACCGGGTGTTTTCCAGGCACATGCGCTGGCTATGGGGTCGTCGTTGTGGGTGATGAAAAAGAGGTTCTCTGCCTGGAAGCGGGAATCGTTGATCAATTGCGCTCGGCATTTCTCCGTTGTCCAGTTGCTGCCCACATTGCCTTCCATGATGCGACACCAGGCGGCTTCGTCACCCGAACGATAGGTGCGTGTGGCATAGCCGGTAATGTGCTGAATTTCGGGCAGGTTGTTGAGGTGATCGCGAAACATTTCGAGTTGCGGCAGGCGTTCGACAGGAGGGGCAAATAGTTTTTTGAGCCAGTTGAACATGTGTTTTCCATCTTTCAATGCGCTTCCAGCCAGGTATTTCCCATGCCCATTTCCACTACGATTGGCACGGACATTGGCAGGGCATTTTTCATAGCGTCTTCGATTAGGGGCATCACGGTATCGGCTTCGTCTTTGTGCATGTCAAAGACGAGTTCGTCGTGTACTTGTAGCAGCATGCGCGTTTTTAAGTCCCGTTCAAATAAAGCATCCTGGACGCGGCGCATCGCAATTTTAATCATGTCGGCCGCTGAACCCTGAATCCGCGAGTTGATTGCGTTGCGCTCGGCACTTTTGCGCGTGGTGGCATTGCGCGAGTGGATGTCCCGCAAATATCGCCTGCGTCCCGTCATGGTTTCCACATACCCGTGTTCTCGCGCGAAATTAATGGTGTCATCCATGTACTTTTTTGCGCCGGGAAATTGTTCAAAATATTGCTCGATTAAATTACCGGCTTCAAAGCGCGGAATATTCAGGCGTTGCGCCAGGCCAAAGGCCGAGATTCCATAAATAATGCCAAAGTTTACGGTTTTTGCCTGCCGGCGCATGTCGTCGGTTACATCGCGTTCATCCAATCCGTAAATTTTCATTGCTGTTGCCGCGTGGATATCCAGGCCTTCTCGAAATGCTCGGTGCATCTCATCATCGCGACTGAGTTCAGCCGCTACGCGCAATTCAATTTGCGAATAGTCTGCTGACAAGAGCGTGTAATTTTCATTGCGAGGCACAAAGGCTTTGCGAATTTCGCGTCCCTTTTCCGTGCGAATGGGAATATTTTGCAGATTCGGTCCGTGCGATTGCAACCGCCCGGTGGCCGTGACGGCTTGCTCGTAGTGCGTGTGGATGTGCCCGGTACACTTAAATACCGCACCCGGCAACATATCCAGATAGGTGGATTTCAGTTTCGAATATGTTCGATATTCCAAAATTTGTTCTACTATTTCGTGTTTATAAGCCAACCGCTGCAAAATTGATTCGCTTGTCTGATATTGCTTTGTCTTGGCTGTGCGCCGCGCATTGGGGTCGAGTTTTAATTTTTCAAATAGGATATCGCCCAATTGCTTGGGTGAGTTTAAATTAAATGTTTCACCGGCCAGGTCGTAAATGCGCTGTCGGATGGCGACTAATTCATCCTGTAGGTCTTCCGAAAGTGCCTCGATTACAGATGCTTCCATGCGAATGCCTTCGTATTCCATTTGTGCCAGTACAGATACCAGCGGGCATTCTATGTCTTTGAATACGCGCGTTTGCCCCATTTCTTTGATTTTGGGACGTAGAACTTCGGCGAGTTGCAAGGTGATGTCCGCATCTTCGGCTGCGTATTCTGCTACTTTGTCCAGGGGGACTTCGCGCAGGGTTTTTTGTTCTTTGCCTTTTTCTTTTTCGCCGATTAAAGACTCAATTTTAATGGGTTCATAACCCAATAATGACAGTGATAGAGAATCCATGCCGCGACGCATTTCAGGTGCAGTTACATAAGCGGCGAGCATGGTATCAAAAACAGGTCCTTGAACCCTGATCCCTTGCCACAATAATACGGCGAGGTCAAATTTGAGATTGTGTCCAATTTTCTCGATGTCCGGATTTTCGAGAATTCTGCGGAATTCTTCCAATACCGCCCTGTTTTCATCCGGGTCTTCTGGCATTGGCACATAATATCCCGTGTGCAGTTGAAATGAAAACGCGAGACCGAGCAATTCACATGTTTTCGGGTTTAGCCCCGTTGTTTCTGTATCAAAACAAAACGTCTTTTGCTGTGCCAATTTTTCGATTAATGCTGTGCGCTTTGCCGGCGTATCTACCAGGTGATACTCGTGTTCGACATCCGCAATGGTTTTGTGTTTTGGTACGTCCGCCAGTACTGTCTCATCGCCGAAGAGTGAGATCTGTTGCTGATCTATATTAAAATCACTTCCAAATAGCCGTTTGCCCAGAGTGCTGAATTCCAATTCTGCAAACAGGGTTTTCAATTTTTGTTCGTCTCGTTTTTTTACCGCGAGGTCATCCAATCCAAAGTCCAATGGTACATTGAGGTGAATGGTGACCAATTCTTTTGATAACAATGCCTGTTCCCGATATGTCTCCACATTTTCTTTTTGTTTGCCTTTCAATTCATCGACGTGATTGAGTAATCCCTCCACACTGTCGTACTGGGCGATCAATTTTTGTGCGGTTTTTGGCCCTATGCCCGGCACGCCCGGCACATTATCACTCGAATCGCCCATCAGCCCCAGCATGTCGATGACTTGATCCACACGCTCAATTTCCCATTGTTCCAGTACCTCTGGAACGCCCAGGATCTCAGCGCCATCGCCCGTGCGTCCGGGTTTGCTGATGAATGTCTTGTTTGAGACGAGTTGTGCGTAGTCTTTATCGGGGGTTACCATATATGTTGTAAACCCGGACTTTTCAGCCTCTTTTGCCAGTGTGCCGATTACGTCGTCGGCTTCATAGCCCGGTTTGCGGATGACGGGCACGTTGAACGCTTCACACATTTGGTCGATGTAGGGCAGCGCGCCACTTATGTCTTCGGGCATTTTTTCTCGTTGTGCCTTGTATTCTTTGTATATCTCGTCCCGAAATGTCGGCTCTGGCGTGTCGAAGACTACGGCCAAATGTGAGGGTTTTGTGTTGCCCAAAATATCTAATAGTGTATTGGCAAAAACGAATAACGTCGAGGTGTTCAGCCCTTTCGACGTCATCCTCGGATTGCGTATCATTGCAAAATGTCCACGATAGACCAGTGCCATGCCGTCTAATAAATACAGGGTTTTGTCTGCCATTTTTGATCCTTTCAGCGCGGGTTAATGCGATTCCTCAACCCGCAAAAATGCACCGCGATCCCAATACTGCTTTTTTGTTATGACACCCGTCGAGTCCCAATATGTCCAGATTCCGTCGGGTTCTCCCTCTATATAGTTCACTTCCTTCTGCTTTTGTCCGTTTTCATACCACCAGGTCGAGAGACCATGTCGCCCACCATTTTCCCAAGTTCCCGTATTTTTTTGCTGTCCGTTTTTGTACCATTCTGTCACTACGCCTTCGGGCTTGCCATCTACCCAGTCCATTTCACCTTGTTTTTGTCCGTTTTCATACCAGTGTGTCCAAACGCCCACTTTTATGTCTCGTTCGTATTTGCCAGCCGAACGCTGGCGACCACTTTCGTAAAATGACTGATACAACCCATGTCTGAGATACCGATTGTGACCGTCATCCCAATACACATAATATTCTTCGTGTCCATCTTTTACCAATTGAACATCGGGCCTACATGCAAATAGCGCGATACCAAGCGCGATGATTCCCAATTGATGCCACATGTTTTTTACCTAATAGCCCGTAAGGCCCAACAGCTTTAGCGTTGGGTCGCATGGCGAAGGGCTTACGAATTTATAGTGTGGTGCTTTAGCACGGTGGCACATTGCACAAGGCAATGTGGGCGGTGGAGCGGTGTACAAGTGCGCCAGCACTTCATCAACAAGGTTTATTCCATATTTCACTTGACACAAACAGCACATAACTATATATTTTTATTATGGTTAAGTCGTTCAAATACAGATTGCGTCCGACCAAAAAGCAAGAACAAATCTTGCTGGCGCATATTGACGAATGTCGTATTCTCTATAATCAACTACTCTGTGCGAGAATACAAGCATGGGAAAAGAATAAAGAAAGTCTGTCGTGCTATGAGCAACAGGCGGCATTGCCCATGCTGAAACAGCAGCACGTTGCTTTCAAGCAAGTGTATAGTCAGGTGTTGCAACAGGTCGCGGTACGGGTTGATCTTGCATTCAAAGGATTCTTTCAGCGTCTCAAACAGAAGTCAAAGACAGGCGAGAAAGCGGGCTTTCCCAGATACAAGAATGAGAATCGCTATGATTCTATCACGTATCCTCAGTTTTCCAATGGATGTCGATTAGACGACAAGGGCTTGCGATTGGGCAGTATTGGTTGCATTCGCATTGTTCAGCACAGGCCACTTGAGGGTATCCCTAAGTCTTGCACAATCACACGCACAGCAACAGGCAAATGGTTTGTATCTATCTCTTGCGATATTGGCGATACACCTGAAAAAAAAGACGCTGGCTCTGCTATTGGCATTGACGTGGGTCTCAATTCCTTTGCTGTGACCAGTGACGGCGAGAAAATAGAGAATCAGAGATTCTTTAGGAAAGAAGAGAAATCTCTTGCCAAAGCACAGCGTAAATGGGACGCGGTAAAAAAAAGCTCCAAGACCGATCCCACAAGAGAAAAGCGTCGTAAGGTCATTGGTAGAGTGCATGAGCGTATCCGTAATAAACGACATAACTTTGCACACCAAGAATCAAGAAAAATGGTCAATCGTCACGGATTCATAGCCGTCGAGAAATTGGACGTTAAAGAGATGCAAAAGAACAGACGATTGGCTAAATCAATATCAGACGTAGCGTGGTCCCTGTTTCGGCACTGTCTCAAATACAAAGCGGAAGAAGCTGGTATTGGATTCAAAGCCGTCAAGCCTGACTATACGTCACAAGATTGCTCTGCATGCGGACATAGAGAGAAAAAGACACTCTCAGATCGTGTGCATCATTGCAAGGCGTGTGGCTATAAGACGGACAGAGACCACAATGCCGCGATAAACATATTGACGTTGGGGCTACAACGTCAGGTGGTTTGACCACCAAGAAGCCCAACTGCTCTATCGTTGGGAGTAGTCACCTGGTTTTTGAAGATAGTTCAGAGGGAGACTCAAAATCTGTTGGTTGCTTTGCTTCTTTGATCACTTGTAAAAGTGATTCGATGTCCTCATGCGTGACATACGGCGGTTTTTCCATTGCCTTGATAATACGTTGAGCCATCGGATTTTTTTGTTTCGGCGATGATTTCTTCTCTTTTTTATTGGAGTTTGTACGGGTTATCTCCTTGTGTTCATATAGCTATACTATGATCTCTAACAATTGAATCGTCATAGTAATTTCTTCACCCGCAAAGGGATGGTTGCCGTCTAATGTCACGGTTTGAGATGTTATTTCTTTGACAGATACTTCGACGGATGTACCATTGGGGTCGGACTGTACTTCCATACGCATTCCCTTTTCGAGAAGTGCATCGGGAGGAAATTTTGATCGCGCGACTTCGATTACAAAGTCGGGATTATAGGGGCCAAACGCTTCTTCTGGGGATAGGATCACCGTGCGAGAATCGCCTTCTTCAATGCCGTGTACAAGGCGCGTGAATATGTCTTTTACAGATTCGTCTCCCACTGTAAATTCAAATGGTTCGTTCTCTGGTGTGCCTTCAGCTATGGTTCCGTCTTCCAGGACTCCCTTGTAATAAATCAGGACGCGGTCGCCAATTTCTGCTTGTGCCATGATGACTCCAATGAGAATTGCTATGAGGGTCTGCACAATGTAATTAGGAAATAAGGTCCTGTCAATTACGCGCTTGGGATGGTCCATTTTACTAATGGGCGGTTGACACATTTTGTCCGTTTGCTTAATCTTGTAAAATGCATTGGGTTTTGGAGCATTTGTATGCAGGAGGTTTTTGTGAAGCGCATTGTTTGCGGTATTTTTGTTGCGATATGTTGTCTGTTTTCTGCTGAGGCCAGTACTTCGGCGCGCAAGGCCGGTTTTGTGTTGCTGCGCGAGGGGGTTGGTGCGCGTGCTGCTGCGATGGGTGAGGCGCAGACCGCTGTGGTAGGTGAGCAGACTGCGGCGTTTTGGAATCCGGCAGGTGTGGCAGCTATGCAGGGCAAACATTTTATTTTGGCGCACCACCGATCATTTCAGGGGATAAAGCAGGGGTATGGCGGCTGGGCTTATGGTAATGATAGACGCGGTCTTGCGCTGAGTTTGGGCGTTTATGGGGCTGGGGGATTGGAAGCGCGGCGAGAACCAACTGCGACGCCTGCGGGCACGTTTAGCGTTTATGATCTCAATGTGGGTCTGTCTTATGCGCAGAAGATAGGGCAGCGATTTTATGTGGGGTTTTCGGTTCGGGCATTGCATGAAAATATTGGGCCAGAGAGCGCGTCGGGGATGAGCGCGGATGGGGGCGTATTGTATCGCCTGTCTGAGAACTTGATGCTGGGGGCGTCGTATCGAAATTTGGGACGGATGGCGCAGTTAGACCAGGAGCGCACCCCTTTGCCCCGGGTATTTCGCATGGGGGCGTCGTGGTTCTGGCGCACCTGGATAGCAACGGCTGATCTTCGCCTGCCAGTAGCGGGCAACAGAGGTGCAAATTTCGGTTTGGAATACGGGGTGATGGGCAAGTTGTTTTTGCGCGGTGGAATTCAAACCGGGCACGATACGCGCCTGTTGTCTTTTGGAATGGGTATTAAGCGCCGCAACTGGCGGGTAGATTACGCTTTTGTGCCCGCATCGCATGGGTTGGGCGATTCGCATCGCTTTGCAGTGGGGATAAGGTGAGAGATGAAAAGGATAAGGAGCGTTTGTGTCAGACGATTTGAATGGTAATCGGTATTTTTCCACGCAGATGACTGTGCCCAGGATACAGGAGAATTTGAGATTGCATGTTGGGCTGTTTTTGGCAACTGCGTACACGACGACGGTGGCGGGTATGTTCATGTCGCCGCAATTGACCTCTATGCCCGCGATTGATGATTGGAGCATTTTGATTGATCCGCGTTATCTGGTCTATGGCTTGCCGTTTTCTGCTACGTTGCTGATCATCCTGGGCATACACGAGATGGGGCATTATGTGACTTCGCGCCGCTGGGGCGTGCGCGCTTCATTGCCCTATTTTATTCCCTTTCCATCGTTTATTGGCACTCTGGGCGCAGTGATCAAGTTGCGATCTCAAATTCCGAACCGTCGGGCACTTATCGATATTGGTGCATCTGGACCTATTGCCGGATTTGTGATGTCTGTGATTGCGTGGAGTGCCGGTCTGCACATGTCGGAAGTAATTGAGGTGCGAGATATACCGGAAGGTGCACTTACTCTGGGTGATTCTCTGCTGTCGGGGTGGTTGGGTATGAGGGTTATCGGTGATCTGCCCGAGGGTTATGATGTGATGCTGCATCCGGTGGCTTTTGCGGGCTGGTTGGGGTTGTTTGTGACGGTGTTGAATTTGTTGCCGATGGGACAATTTGATGGCGGGCATATTGTCTATGCAATTTTTGGTGAGAAACACCGGTTAATTTCTCGGGCGACAATGGTGGGATTGGCATTGATGTGGTTATTGGCACCGCCTTACCACTGGTGGGATGCACAATCTATGTTTAGGGCCTGGTATGATTCCCGCTGGATCGGTTGGCTGGTGTGGTTGGGGTTGGCTGCGCTTGTGGGACGGCATCATCCGCCACTTGCAAATCCCGATGTTGAACTGGACCTCACCCGGCGTTGGCTTGGGTACGCGTCGCTGGCTATTTTTGTATTGTGTTTTATTCCCGATCCAGTTCAGATTTACTGAGTCTGTAAAATGGCGAAACGTTTATCCGAAAAAAGACCATTGGAAATGGCTCGCAAGCGGCGATCTCTTCGGTTATGGGTTGTGCCCTGTGTTATAATAATTCTGATCGTCGGTGGATTGGCCGCCTATTTTTGGTTACCTCAGTCGTATTTTTGGCGACTGCGATCGTATTTTTGGCGACCACAGCCGGTCGAATATGCACTTCCCGTCGAAGAGACGACCAGATGGAAAGCCGGTCCAGAAGATATTGTCGCATTTGCCGATACGATGGTCGTGCAGGCAAAAGATGTGTTGGTCGGGCTGGGCGTTCCTCCTGAAGTGATTGTGGAGGTGCGTTTGTCCAAAGACGAGGATCCCCATTTGCGTTGGGAAGTGCAGGCGAAAGTGCCCGATGCCCTGCCGCTGGCTGTTTGCAATCTGTCTTTGACCCATCTGGCGCATGAATTGGGTGGGACGGTAATTGAAGGTAGCGAAGACCGACAGGGCAATGAGTTGCTGCTTCGCGTGGGGTTGAATGATAAGCAGACCAATTTGTTCAGGCTTGAGCAGATTAAAGAACTCGAGCGGATCGCGGGTCGCATTGCCATTGTGATCGATGATTTTGGATATCAAGAACAGGATTTGATTCTGTCTTTTTGTAAGTTGCCACAGCCGATTACGTTTTCGATTTTTCCCGGCGAGAAGCATACGGTCTGGATAGCGCAGCAGGCGATTGAAAAAAATCACGGCGTGATGGTTCATTTGCCTATGGAGCCGATAGACTATCCAGCGCGCGATCCAGGTCCCAATGCAATTTTTTTGGATTACGCGCCGGAAAAGATCGCGGAGTTGACCCAAAAAGCCCTCGCATCCGTACCCTATGCAAAAGGGATGAACAATCACATGGGGTCTCGATTAACACAAAATTTTGCAGCGATGAAAGTGGTGTTAGGCGTTGTGGAAAAGTGGAATTTCTTTTTTTTAGATAGTGTCACGTCACCCGAATCGGTGGCTTATGCAATTGCACGGGATATGGGTATTCCAAGTGGCCGCAATGCGCTGTTTTTGGATATCGATGAAGACGAAGAGACGGTAGTCAAGCGACTGTACAGGCTCGCTGCACAGGCACGGCATGAAGGTACGGCGATTGGCATTGGGCATGCAAAACCCAATACACTATATGCATTGCAACGCATGTTACCCGAGTTGGCAGAACAGGGGTTTGTATTTGTGCTGGCTGAAGAAGCAGTTCACACTTCTGTTCCTTGACGCATAAGAGATGGGATGTTATATTGACCGCGTTTCTTTTTTGCGATTGTTTCTATCGTTTTTGGAGGTGTGTTATTGATGTTGATGGTTTCCGGTTTGAGGTGATTGCCAACGATGCCGGAACACAAGCGCGTGCAGGGGTTCTCCACACGCCGCATGGGATTGTGGAAACCCCAGTTTTTATGCCGGTGGGTACACTGGGCACGGTGAAGACACTTTCGCAGCAAGAGTTGCGAGATTTAGATGCGCGTATTATTTTGGGCAATACATACCATCTTTATTTGCGGCCGGGTATGGATCTGATGGCTGAGGCAGGTGGTTTGCACAGATTTATGAACTGGGATCGGGCGATTTTGACGGATAGCGGCGGATTTCAGGTGCATAGTTTGGCCGATTTGAATAAAATTACCGAAGAAGGGGTGGTGTTTCAGTCGCATATTGATGGATCAACGCATCTGTTTACGCCAGAGAAGGTGATTGAGATAGAGCATGTGCTCGGCGCAGATATTGCGATGATGTTTGATGAGTGTACGCCCTACCCCAGTTCGCGGGATTACGCACAGGCAGCAGGCGAGCGCACGGTGCGCTGGGCAAAGCAGTGTTTGGATGCTTATGAGGGATATGGGCGAAAGAGTTTGGCGGGACACGCGCAGGCTTTGTTTGGTATTGTGCAGGGGAGTACGTACCGCGATTTGCGCGAGCGTTTTACCGAGGAAACAGTCTCGCTCAATTTTCCGGGTTACGCGATAGGGGGTACGTGTGTGGGCGAGCCAAAAGAAGATACCTGGGAAGCGATTTCGACTGTGGTATCTATTTTGCCCGCAGACCGTCCTCATTATATGATGGGCAGTGGGACGCCCGAAGATTTGATTCAGGGCGTGATGCGCGGTATTGATATGTTTGATTGCGTGATGCCAACGCGCAATGCGCGCAATGGGATGGTGTTTACACAACGCGGGAAATTATCCATTCGCGCGGCGCGTCATGCCCGGGAGTTTGAGCCGCTCGATTCGGGATGTGCGTGTTATACGTGTCGAAATTACACGCGGGCGTACATTCGCCATTTGCATCACACGCGAGAGATGTTGGGGTTGCGATTATCTACAGTTCACAATGTGCATTTTTATTTAAATTTGATGCGGCAGATGCGCAAGGCAATTATCGAGGGTGAATTTGCACAATGGCAGAGGACCTTCTTAAACTTTTACAGAGGAAATGAAGATGGAGAAATTCAAGAGTGAGCGCGTGGTGACGATATTCAAAAAGTGGGGGGTTGGACTTCTTTTAGGGGTGTTTGGTGTTTTGTTGTTTACAGGTAAAGTCTTTGCCTTTGGCGGTGGACAACCCGGGCCAGAAGGTGCCGAGGCTCCCAGTATGCTGGTGACGATGTTTCCGTTCATTTTGATGTTTGTGATTCTGTATCTTTTGATTATTCGCCCGCAACAAAGAAAACAAAAAGACCATCAAAGATTGATTGACGAATTAAAAAAAGGCGACCGCGTTGTGACTTCGGGTGGGATGCATGGGACCATTACGGGGATTAAGGAGCAAGAGGGCATTTTGGTTTTGCAGGTCGCCAAAGAGGTGCAGATTGAGGTGTCGCGGGGGTCTATTTCGAGAGTAGATGAGCGCAAGGCGAAGAAATAGTAGAAAGGTGAAATTTGGCGATGAGGGTGGTGTTTATGGGCACGCCCGATTTTGCAGTGCCGTCGCTTGTGGGCGTGGCTCAAAGCGATCATGATCTTGTGGGCGTGGTAACGCGGCCAGACAGGCCACGTGGTCGGGGTCAGCAGATGCAACCAACCGATGTGAAGGCTGCGGTTGCGTCGCTGGGATTGGATGTGCCGGTTTTGCAGCCCGAGTCTCTCAGAGATGAGAATTTTCACGCGCAGTTGCAGGCTCTGGAACCGGATTTATTTGCAGTGGTGGCTTTTCTAATTTTGCCGCGTTCTTTACTGGCGATTCCCAAATTGGGTTCTGTGAATGTCCATCCCTCCCGATTGCCCAAATACCGTGGGGCAGCGCCTATTCAATGGGCTATTATCAATGGTGAGACTGAGACGGGTGTGACCATTTTTCAACTGTCGCCGCGCGTGGATGCTGGCGATATTTTAATTCAACAAAAGGTGGCGATTGGGGACGATGAGACGGCGGGCGAACTGTATGAGCGGTTGAAGGTGAAGGGCGCTGAGTTGCTCATTCGGGCTATTGATGGCATGGCCGATGGTTCTGTTATTCCCGTACCGCAGATGGATAAAGGGGTGAGTCGCGCTCCAAAATTAGAGAAAGAAGATGGCGAGATTGATTGGTCAAAAGGTGCAGGGGATATTCGCAATCTCATTCGGGGAACCAATTCTTTTCCGGGGGCGTTTACACTCTGGCGCGGCAAATTACTGAAGATTCACCGGGCAACGGTTGAGACGGGGATGGGAGAAGCGGGTACTGTGATTGGTGCAGATGGCAAGCGCGGACTTATTGTGGGGACGGGTGAAGGGGTTCTCGCGCTGGACGAGGTGCAACCGGCAGGTAAAAAGCGCATGTCCGGTGCTGATTTTGTGCGGGGATATCGCATTGAGGTCCGGGAGAGATTTGGTAGAGACGCGAAGGCTGACAACCGATAACTGATAACTGACAACTGTTTCAGGAGGAAATGTCATGCTGGAAGGTTTGATGGTGATGTTTGTGGGAATAGCTATTACGCTGTGGGCGCAATTCAAGGTGAAGCGCACGTTTCGCAAATACGATGAATTTGTTGCGCGAAGCGGTGCGACTGCGGATCAGGTTGCGCGCGATATTTTGCGCCGCGGCGGTTTGCCCGTGGGCGTAGAGCCTGTGCAGGGGCATTTGACAGATCACTACGATCCGAGAGATCGCATGTTGCGCCTGTCTGAAAGTGTGTACGGGAATCGCTCCTTAGCCGCGATTGGCGTGGCTGCTCACGAAGCCGGGCATGCGTTTCAACACGCGCAGGGCTATGTGCCCTTGTCTCTTCGGACGAGTCTGGTTCCGGTGGCTAATTTGGGATCAAAGGCGGCGTGGATTTTTCTAATTGCCGGGTTTATTTTTGCCAGTTTTGAACTCGTTTTTTTAGGTATTGTGTTCTTTTCGGCGGCTGTGGTTTTTAGTATTGTTACTCTGCCGGTTGAGTTTAATGCGAGTAGTCGGGCTATTCAGATTCTGGCCGATGGCGGATATTTGACGTCTGAGGAGATACCCGCTTCGCGGAAGGTTTTGAATGCTGCTGCGCTGACGTATGTCGCATCAGCACTGGTGGCGATTTTGGAGTTGTTGCGTCTGTTGTGGATGGCGGGTTTTTTGGGCGGATCGGATGAATAGAAGTGTGAAGTAGGGAACGATGTACAACTGGTCGTTTCCCAGACCAGTTCACTGTGAAGTAGGAAGATGCACCAGCCTTTGGGCAGTTGGGATGGGATTTCTCACTTCTTCCTTCTACCTTCTCACTTGCTTTTTTTGGGAGGACTATATGTACGATGTCGTTACTTTTGGCGAGGCGATGATTCGACTGTCTTCGCCAGAATACCGCCGATTGGAGAATGCGAGTAAACTCGATGTCGAGATCGGTGGAGGAGAATACAATGTCGCGGTTGGGTGCGCGCATTTGGGATTGAAGGCAGCGTGGGTATCCCGGTTGGTCGATAATTGGACGGGTTGGATTATTCGCAACAAGGGGCGCGAGCACGGGGTGGATATGTCCAATATTTTGTGGACGGATTTTGATGGTGTAGGGCTTGAGCGCAATGGATTTTATCATATGGAAGTAGGTGTGGGCCCGCGTGCGAGTGCTGTGACGTATGATAGGGGCCATACCGCGATTATGAATATCAAACCCGGAATGGTGGATTGGGCATCTATTTTTGAAGGGAGCAAGTGGTTTCACGTCAGTGGGATTACGCCCGCGTTGTCGGAAGGCGCGGCAGAGGCTACAGTAGAAGCGCTGATAGCAGCCCGCGATGCAGATGTGACAACGAGTTTTGATCTCAATTTCAGATCTAAATTGTGGAGTGCAGAACAGGCACAGGAGACGATTGCAAAGTGTATTCCGCACGTGCAGGTGCTCATCGGCAATGAAGAGGATTTTGAAAAGACGATGGGGCTTAAAGCCGAAGGCACATCGGGCGATTACGATGCGCTCGATCCGGAGAGCTATAAAGATGTCGCGCGGAAGGCCATATCGCAATATCCCAATGTGGCGCTTGTGGGTACAACCCTGCGCGTTGCGAAGACAGGGTTGCTAAATGACTGGCGCACACTGCTTTACGATGGCAGTGAGTTTTATTTGTCGCGTATTTACGAAGATTTGGAGATGGTGGATCGCGTGGGGGGTGGCGATAATTTTTCAGCGGGTATTATTGCTGGGGTGCTCGAGGGCAATCCCGCGCAGGATATCGTGGATTTCGCAGGGGCTTATTCGGCGCTGGCACATACGTTCCCGGGGGATGTGAACTGGGCTACGCGATCAGAAGCCGAGAGTGCAATGAAGGGTGAGAGCGCGCGGATTAGACGATAGAGTCTGAGATGAATGCGCTAATAACATAACGCCTCTCTCTATTTTGGAGAGAGGTTTAATTTTTCGGGGAGGAAAAATGTCCAGTACTGTAGATCGCATTATTGACTGCGGTGTGGTTGCCGTGTTGCGGGCAGATAATCCGTCGCAGTTGATGGATGTGTCAAAAGCGTTGCGCGAAGGCGGTGTGGTGGCGATTGAGGTGACGATGACGGTGCCGGGGGCACTGAAGGTGATTGAAGAAGCGTCGGTAAAGATGGAAGATACGATTATTGGGGTGGGGTCTGTGCTCGATCCAGAGACGGCGCGGGCAGCAATTCTATCCGGCGCAGAATATGTGGTGAGTCCCATTTTGAATACGGCGGTGATCGAGATGAGCAAGCGGTATGGCAAGGCCGTGATGCCCGCCGGGTTTACGCCTACAGAAATTTTGACGGCGTGGCAAGCAGGAGCCGATGTGGTCAAGGTGTTTCCCGCCGGTATGGGGGGACCATCTTATTTTAAGGATATTCTGGGTCCTTTGCCACAGGTGAAGCTCATGCCCACGGGTGGGGTGGATGCCAATACAACACCCGAGTTTATCAAAAATGGCGCGGTGGCTGTGGGGGCTGGCAGTGCGATGGTCGATAAGGCGGCTGTGGATAATAAAGACTGGGCATCTTTGACGGCAACGGCAAGATCGTTTGTAGATGCCGTGGCGCAGGCGCGAGCGGAAAAATGAGTTTGACGATTGGCATAGATTTAGGGGGCACCAATACGCGTGCGGGGCTTGTGACAAAGTCTGGGGAGATTGTAGGTAGGGCGCGGGGACCGACGCGATTGCACCTGGGTGCCGAAGGTGTGATAAATGGCATTGCCGAATGTGCGCGTGCGGCTGCGCAGGATGGCGGGATTTCACTGGCAGAAGTACAGGGTGTAGGAGTTGGTGCGCCCGGTCCATTAGATCCATTTGAAGGTGTGATTATATCGCCCGAGAATTTGCAGTGTATGCACGGTGTGCGATTAAAGGATCGCCTGGAGGCATTGCTCGGTCTGGACGTGGTGGTGGATAATGATGCAAATTTGGCGGCTTATGGCGAGCAATGGCTGGGGGCTGGTCGAGGTGTTGATCACTTTTTATGCGTGACCCTGGGTACAGGGGTTGGCGGTGGATGGATCAGCGAGGGGAAGGTTATGCACGGGTTTAATGGCAATGCGGCCGAGGTGGGGCATATTACAGTTGATCACAATGGGCCGCGCTGTCCGTGTGGCAATTTTGGATGTTTGGAGATGTATGCATCGGCTACGGCCATGGTGCGCCGCACGCTGGAAAGACTTGAAGGGGAAAAGCCGGAGACGTCGCTGAAAGCAGAGGGTTTGACCACACAGGTTATTTTTCAAGCGGCCGAGGCGGGTGATGATTTTGCGATGCAGATGTTTGAGGAGACGGGATTTTTCCTCGGCGTGGGGCTGGTGAGTCTGGTGAATGTATTAAATGTGGATCGCGTTGCGCTAACGGGTGGATTGGCGCAGGCGGGCGATTGGATTTTTGAATCGGCGATGCGAACTTTTTGGGATCGCGGTACTGTTGGGGTAAAAGAACACGTGCAGATTGTCCCTGCTGAACTGGGCGATGACGCGGGGATTTTAGGCGCGGCCAGACACGCGCAGACGTAAAGCCTCACACTGTCTGACCGTTCGTCTTACGTCTCACCCTGTTCCTTTTGCCACGCTTCATATTCAACACGCGCTTCATCTGTGAGTGGATAATATTTCCGCAGGTCGCCGCCTTCGGCGAGTTTCATTCGGCTGAAGACTTCCCATTCGGCGTGTTCGGTCGCTTTTTCTGCCAATTCAGGCGCGAGTTTAATTGGCACTACCACGGCGCCGTCGTCGTCAGCAATAATAATATCGCCGGGCATTACAAGTGTGTCACCACACGCTATGGGGACATTCACGGCGTGGGGGAAAATATTGGTTTGCGCGTGAAAATTGGGCGTTGTTCCTTTAAGCCATAAGCCGAGGTTTAATTCCCTGGCGTGGGGAAAATCGCGAATACAGCCATCGACAATCGCACCCTGTCCCCCCTGACCGGAAAAATAGGTTAGCATCATCTCACCAAAAACACCACTGTTCATGTCGCCTCGAGCATCGACTACGACCACATCGCCCGGTTGTGTGTGATATAGCACATGACGATGCAATTGTCTTTCTGGCCCCTGGTATTCTCCCGATGAATGCAGATCTTCTCGTTTGGGCACAAATTGTAGCGTTAGTGCCGGGCCACAAATTGATTTGCCCGGTGTTCGGGGAAGGGGACCTAAAATTTGGGCATTGCGAATGCCCAGCTTGAATAATTCTCCACTGGCTGTGGCGCTGCCAATATGTGATAACGCGTCGATCAATGCTTTTGGTGGGCGTTCTATATCCGGTGTTTGAATGGGTTCCAGACTCATTTATAGCTCCTGTTGTGAGTGTTTTCGGGCATATTGTTATGGTCTTAAGATAAACAATGCCCGCAGGGATTCAACACTATTTTCTCATTTGGCAAGAATCCGATTGTACAGTATTTTTGAAGAACTGGTTCTGTCTGTTTTAAGATTTGACCTATTCTTAAGCCGTACGCGATACGGCTCATTATATTTTATTTTTTTACAGGAGGTCCTATGCTCGGTCTTATCGGACTTGGACTCGTCGGGTCCGCACTTGTGGAACGTTTTCGCGACAAAGGTTTAGAAATTGCAGGGTATGATATTGATCCCGAAAGAATAAAAGCACATGAAGGCGACGGTTTTACGCCCTGCAAATCTCCTGCCGATGTCGCCGATAAAGCGCGTCGCATCGTTCTTTCGCTTCCCGACTCTTATGTTGTCAACGATGTGGTTACAGGTGCGAGGGGCATTTTGTCTGCGGCATCTCCCGGCGCAATTATTGTGGATACGACCACAGCCGATCCGCAGATGTCAACTGCGCTTGCCAAACGCCTTGAAAGCAGAAGTATCCGCTTTCTCGATGCTACTATTCTCGGATCCAGCAAGCAAGTGCGCGAAGCAGATGTTCTCGTGATGGTCGGTGGCACTTTACCCGTTTTTGAACTGTGTACGGATATTTTTGAAGCCTTTTCGCTTATGACCTTTCACATGGGTCCTGCGGGCAAGGGTGCAGAAGCCAAACTCATTGTCAATCTCGTGCTCGGTCTCAACCGTCTCGTATTGGCCGAGGGGCTTGTTCTCGCACAAAAAACAGGGGTAGATATCGATGTTTTGCTCGATGTTTTTAAGATGGGTGGCGCGTATTCTCGTGTGATGGATATTAAAGGCGAAAAGATGATCACCGGAGATTTTACCACTCAGGCCGCACTGGACCAGCATTTAAAAGATGTGGAACTCATCCTCGACCTCGGCGCACGCACGGAAACGCCGTTGCCCGTAACAGGGCTTCACGCCCAACTTTTGCGCACGGGCGTTGCGCTCGGCCTTGCAGAGCAGGATAATTCCGCTATTGTCGAAGTGCTGAGAAAAATGGCGGGTATTAAATAATCTTGATCGGAAAGGATATGTCCATGATCATTGATACGCATGTTCATTTTTACGATACGACCCGACCCGGCGGCGTTCCCTGGCCGCCCGAAGATAATGAGTTGCTCTATCGCCCCATTTTGCCGCAGCACTTTGTTGAACGCACTGAAAAGATGGGTGTGACCGGGACGGTTGTGGTTGAGGCCAGCAAGCTGGTTGAAGACAATCAGTGGATTCTGGATCTCGCAGTAGATAATCTCTGTATTGTCGGGTTTGTGGGTAGCCTGGATCCCAAAACGGAAGATTTTGAGAAGAATCTCGACCGCTTTTCAGCCAATCCACTCTATCGCGGGATTCGTCTGGGGCTTCAGCGGGGTAGTTTGGAAGATCAAGACGCTCTTATGCCACAACTCCAAAAATTGGCTGACCGCGATTTGCAACTCGATTTGATGACCAATGGCAAACAGTTGCCCATCAATGCTGTTATTGCCGAGCAAATCCCCAGTCTGCGCATGGTTATCGACCATGTGGCGCATGTTGAGGTAACGGGTGAAGCACCCGATCCCGAGTGGGTTCAGGGGATTCAAATCATAGCAAAATACCCAAATGTATATTGCAAGGTATCTGGTATGGTTGAACGCGCAGCCCAACAACCCGCCCCCGATGATCCGGCTTATTATGTGCCTACGCTCGATGTGTTATGGCATGCTTTTGGTGAAGACCGCCTGGTCTATGGCAGCAATTGGCTCGTGTGTGAACGCGCAGCACCCTACGAGACTGTGCTCAATATTGTCACCCATTATATTGAGCAAAAGGGACCGGAGGCGATGGAGAAGTTCTTCTGGAAGAATTCAAAGGCTACGTATAAGTGGATTGACAGATAAAAAACGCGAATCAACGAATCAACGAAAGCAATTTGGTGGCGGGGCAGGGTTCGTCTATTCGTCTATTCGTCTAATACGTCGCTCCGGTGGAATCCACCATTGGCACGAATCTGACAGGTATAATGTGTTGCTGTTGCAATTTGCCTTCCTGCTTGGTCAATAGTACGAGTTCTTGTGCATCGCGTCTTCCAACCGGGATGACCATGCGCCCACCTTCGGCGAGTTGATCTTGAAGGGGTTGGGGAATTTGCGTTGGTGAACACGTCACGATAATCGCATCAAAAGGCGCGTGTTCTGGCCATCCTTTGTACCCATCGCCAACTTTCACTTCGATGTTCTCATATCCCAATGTGTTGAGCAAGTTTGCTGCGCGCTTGCCCAGAACTTCTACAATCTCTATGGTGTAGATGCTGTCACACAACTCGCCCAGAATCGCCGCCTGATACCCCGATCCCGTTCCGATTTCCAGCACTTTATCCGACTTCTTCAAATTCAGCACTTCGGTCATAAGTGCGACAATATATGGTTGAGAAATGGTCTGCCCCTCGCCGATGGGCAATGGATAATCACCGTATGCCCGTGAAGCATAAGATTCGGGTACAAATCGGTGGCGTTCCACTTTTCGCATCGCTTCCAGGACAGCGGGGGCTTTAATTCCTCGGTTTTCAATCTGTGTCCTTACCATACGTTCTCGCAATCGCTCCATGAGGTCTTGTGCATGCGATGTAGAGATCACCGCCACACCGACCAATAAGAGCAGTAAAGCATGTGCTGAAATGCTGTTAGTCAATATTTGCATCCTGCGCACTATGTACCTCCTGTATCATGTTTTTCTTCTGCCACTAAGCCCTTCCTTTCGCGGTCAGGTTACTACAAAAGTCGCTTCCACTTCCTCACTCTCTTTGTATCCTATTCGAATGGCTTTGGCGCGAATTGTGGTCTCGCCTTTTGGCAGAGGAATGGGATCGGTGTACAATCGCCAGTGTTCATCGCCTGCGAGTTGATACGCCATTGACGCGCCCTGTGTGCCACAGTAAAATTGTACGATTATCGGTCCCTTGAAGGTTCCGCCTTCGGGCGCGGCTTCTCGCCCAGGGCTTTCTTCGCATATCGGCACAAAAACCGGCAATTCGGTTTGCGGTTGCTCTGTGCCCTGCCACATGCGAAATACCATCTGATCTTCGGGCACATCGCCCCATACATCGTATTTTTCGCGCCAGTCGTCCAGTGCCCCGCGCAAGCGGTTCAATGTTTCGGCGTGTGCGGAATCGTCAGCGAGATTATTGACTTCAAATGGATCGTTTTCCGTGTCGTATAATTCTTCTACGGGGCGTTTTTGAAACATCACATTTTGCACGCCTTCTAACTCACCTGCGAGATGGAGCCGCCACATTTCCTGCAATGCCGGGTGGCGATTGCGATAGGGGATCCACAATAAATACGGGTTTTCTGTCATGTAGTTTCGAATGTATTTGAATCGCGTATCCCGCACGGCGCGCATCATGTCATAAGATTCATCGTATCGATCCCGCGTTGCAAATATGTAATCCCGGTCTTTTTCCTGTGGTCCAACAAAGGGTTGGCCTTGGATATGGGCTGGGATTTGTACACCGGCGAGTGATAATACGGTCGGGCCAAGGTCGATCATGCTGACCAATCGATCATTGACGCTGCCGGGTTCCAATTCGCCCGGCCAACGCACGATGCAGGGTATGCGAATGCCCGCATCATAGGGCCAGCGCTTGGCCCGGGGGAGACCTTCGCCGTGGTCGCTCCAGATGAATACAACTGTGTTGTCTGCCAGTCCATCGTCTTCCAATTGTTGCAACATTTCACCAACCCACGCATCGTTGTCGGCGATGTTGTCGTAATGCCGCGCCAATGCCAGCCGCGCTTTGGGTGTGTTGGGGATATAAGGCGGTAGTGTGACCGAATCTGGATCGGTTTCTACTTCTGGGCGTTTCTCGGGCCACATGCCGCTTTCGTGCGTTACGGTGCGATTAAATACCGCAAAAAAGGGCGCGCCATCGGGGCGGTTGCGCCAGTGGGCTTGTGCGCTCAATTCATCCCATGCCGTAATTGGCGGGGTAAATTGATAGTCGGTTTTTGTGTTGTTCGTGCAGTAATATCCGGCCATCCGCAAATATTCTGGAAAACATTTCACATAATGCGGTGGCACTGCGTCATAGGGCGTGGGCATTTGCGGCGCATGTGCATTGGTGTGGCGCGTGCGCATGTGCTGCGAGCCTATTGCCGTTTGATACATGCCCGTAATAATTGCCGAGCGACTCGGCGCGCATACGCCTGCCGTTGAAAATGCATTGGGATACCGGCATCCCTCGGATGCCAGTTTGTCGAGATTTGGCGTGCGCGCCACTTTATCGCCATAACACCCAAACCTCGGGCTTGTGTCTTCTAAGGATAACCACAGAATATTAGGTCTTTCACTCATTTTCCTTCCTTTGTAGGGGTTACATATTGGATTCTGATTCTATTATGCACAATCTTTATATGGCAGGCAATCATTGTTTGTTTTGCCTCAGGGTGTGAATATTGTATTTTGCTTATAACTGACAACAAAGAGGTGCGCTATGACGATTGAAGTTCGAGGCAGGGTGATGGATGAACTATCTGGACGCGGTCTGGGCGGTGTTTTGGTCTCCAATGGGGAGCAGATTGTGCAGACGGATGAGGAGGGCCGGTACGCGCTTGTGGTGGAACTGGAGGCGCACCGGTTCGTATTTGTGACCGTTCCCGACGGTTTTCGGGCGACGTCGGGGTTCTACTCACCTACACAGAACTGGATGGGCGCGCAAGATGGGGTGGATTTTGGACTTGAGTCTGCACCTGAGCGGGCTATGCGGCAGTTTGCGCTTGTGCAGATTACCGATACACACGTTGTGGCGGAAGGGGATATGCTGACGTCCGGAGAGGTTCTCGCCGAGGCACTACAGCGACTTGTCCGGGAAGCCGATCCGGATCTGATTGTGGTGAGCGGAGATCTCACGAATAGGGGGGAGCTTGCCGAGTTGTCCCGTTTTCGAGAGGCACAGGAGACGGTTTCAACGCCGGTTTTCCCGCTGTTCGGCGGGCACGACGGAAACGAGGAGCGCCACGAGGGGGGCTCAGCGGACAATACGTTTACCCGGAATTTCGAAGCGGTGCTCGGTCCCTCGTATTATAGCTTTGATTGGGGGGGACGCCATTTTGCGTTTTATCCCAATGAGCAGTCGTTTTTTTCGCTTGCAGACCAGGAGCGAAAGGAGGTGTGGTTCTGGGCGGATTTGGCACTACAGCCTGCGGACCGGGAGGTCGTGGTGGTGGTTCACACGCCTCCGCCGGTTTCATTTCTGGAGGCGTTGAGTCGGTATAATGTCCGCCTGGTGTTGCACGGACACTGGCATTCCAGCAAGGTGTTCTCTTACAAAGAAATGGTTGTGGCCGCAACTCCGGCGTTCTGTTTTGGCGGGATCGATACATCGCCGAGGGGCTACCGCGTCGCGCGGTTCGGAGAAGAGGGGGTGGAAGTGGAACTCTGCGCGCACAAACCCACTGGTGTCTCGCTACCTTCCGAGGATGCGCCGGTGGAGATTGCGTTTGAGGAGATGGGGCTGCGCCTGCGCTGGGAGCAACAACTTCCGGGGGGATTGCACCGGGCAGCACCCGTGCAGGCGGGAGATCAGATGCTGTTGAGCCTGCGGGACGAGGGTTATCCCGCACGTAACGGGATCTGTTGTATTGAGGTGAGTAGTGGGGATCTAGCGTGGCATGCACGCACGGATGCGACGGTGAAGAACAGTGTGGCTGTAGATGATGGCATCTGCGCGGCTGTGTCAGTTACCGGGCGGGTGCATGCGCTGGAGGCGTCGTCGGGCCGCCTGCTGTGGCGTGCGAATCTGCCCGGGTATCCCGACCGCTGGGTTTACACGTCTCCGGTTATTGCAGAGGGGACGTTGTACGCAGGGGCGAAGGCCGGTTACGCGGCTTTTGATCTAAAGACGGGAGAGCAACAATGGTATGTACCTGTTGAAGACAGCGATAACTGGGCGTGTTACGCAAGTCCCCAGGTTTATGAGGACCTGCTTTTCCTGCTCGTGCCGCGGCGGGGGCTGATGGCATTGGACCGGCAAAGCGGGGATGTGGTGTGGGAACAGCAGATAGGGGTTGAGTATCCATATCCAACGCCGATTGTGTCCGAAAACCTGCTGGTAAGTGGGGGAGACTCGTCGCATTTAACCGCGTTACGGACAATTTCGGGGGAGGTTGTGTGGGACAAGCCGATCCTCCAGTCCAGTTATCCGACCGGACTGCTCGTGCGGGATGGACGGATCTACGCCACCACACCGGAGGGAGATGCCCTCTGTTTTGATTTCAATTCCGGAGCGCTACTTTGGGGGTTTCAGACGGGAGGCGATCTGCTGGATATGGTTCCCTATCGCAGAGGCGTGCGGAGCATTTTAGCTGCGCCAGTCAATTTTGATGACTGTCTTCTAATCAGCGGGTGTGATGGGTGTTTGTACGCTTTGGATGCCGCTTCCGGCGAATGCCGGGGGCGTGCGGCGTTCGGGTCACCAATTACAGCACCTCCCTGTGTGTGGGGAGACGGCTTGTTTTTAGGGACGTACGATGGGCGGTTTTTCTATTTTGAGCGCGTGGGGGATTGACGTGATGGAAGGAGCACAACATGGGATCTTATCGGGGGGCTGTTATTGGATGTGGGCGGATCGGCAGTACTATTGATGATGAGCACGTAAATAGGCCCCAGTTTCGATATCCCTGGGCACACGCGCCCGCGATGATCGAAGCGAAGGGGATTGATCTGATTGCAGCTTCGGATCTTTACGTGGAGCAACTGGACGATTTCAAAAGTCGATGGGGCGTAACGGCACTTTATACCGATTACCGCAAGATGATCGCCAAAGAGAAGCCAGATATCGTCAGTGTGACGACACGGGCAGAGGAACGCGCAGAGGTCGTCACAGGGGTGGCGGAGGCAGGTGTTAAGGCGATTTATGCAACCAAACCGATATGCCGTAGTCTGGCGGAAGCAGACGCGATGATCGATGTGTGTCGGAAGAATGGGGTTATGCTCGCTATTGCCTGTCACAAAAATTGGAGTCCGTGGTTCCACGCATGTCTAAATTCAATCCGAAGCGGCATGATTGGGAATTTCTCTTCGATGGTCTGCAATTATGGCTGGCGGCTCTCACGCGGTCACAGCCATACGCTGGCTCTGTTTCGTCTTTTTGCCGGGGCACCTGCCAGGTGGGTATTTGGGAATATGAATAGTGATGAAGAGGCCCGCGGCGACAGCGATCTTTCAGGAACAGGGATGATTCGATACGAGAATGGCATCCGCGGATTTCTGAGTACCGGAGGATGGTTGAATATTGACTTTGTGGGAAGCGATGGATGGATAAGTGCCCGGAATGAACACGCAGATTTTGAGATGTGGACCAGGCATCACGAGACCAGAGAACCGATTCGACGACAATTTCCCAATCCCAAAAGACCTCGCAGTTCACAACAGGCCGCTATTGAAGGACTTGTCGAGAATCTAAATGAGGGCACAGAGCCGCTTTGTCCGGGAGAGTTTGGACGAGAAGCGCTGGAAATTGCCATTGCGTTGCGAGAATCGCATCGTCGCGGTGGAGAGAAGATGGAATTACCGCTCGAAGATCGAAGTCTGACCATTCTGGCGTAAAAAGGGAACAATATGCTGATTGGATATGTGAGCGATGAACGATATGTGGCAGTGCCAGAGGTGCTGCTGGAGTTTGAAGGCGAGGCGGGGTCATTTGAGGCGCGTTCGCGGGCGACTGGAGCGGTTTATGCGGATTTGCCTTCCGGCAAGTATAGGGTGACACTTTACAAGCCGGGTTATGGCTTCAAAACAGTACCGCTTGAGATACCGACTAAGGCTCCCTATCAGTTCCGGCTGTTGACCGATGGGTTGCTGGGATATATGTGGCCAAAGTGGGTACAGTCTGGACAGCCTTCAGAGTTCAGGGTACACGCGGTGGAGGCGTACAAGCTGTCGCTGTGGCGGTATGGGTGGCAGAAAGAGTTGGTGCGTCCAATTGGATGGTACGATGAACACGGTCCCCGGGCGACGATGCAAATTACGCCGGATGGGGATTATACGCAGACCGGCATTCAATGGAATGCACAGGGTTATACCAGCCCGACACACAAGCAATATATAACGGCACCCGAGCGGTCGGGATTGTATTATCTGCACGCCAAGACGGAATCAGGTGTGTTTTTTCCGTTTCCGTGGATTGTCGCACCTGCAAAGCCGAGTGCCGATGTTGCAGTGCTGGCGTCAAATATAAACTGGAATGCGTATAATAATTTTGGGGGGCGCAGCAATTATATCCTCGCGGAGAAATTTCCGCCCAGGCCCACCGTGAATGCGCGAATGGATCTCAAGAGATATACGGACCCCAGACATTTGCTTTTTACTTCAAAGGAATATGCATCGCTGTCGTTCGACCGGCCTGAGCCGATCAATTTTATTGCAGAGGAGGAGCAGATTACCGATCCGATTGAGGGGCGGTCCAACTGCCATGTGGCCCCGGCAGAGTGGCGGTTGCTGGGATGGCTGGAGCGGGAGGGATATGGGTACGATTTTTATGCGGAGACGCAGTTCCATTCCGGGGTATTGAATTTGGACGATTACCGGGTATTGATCATCAGCACGCATCCGGAGTATTGGTCTGCGGATATGTATTACAAGTTGAAGTCCTGGGTGTTTGAGCGGGGCGGCAAGCTGATGTATCTGGGAGGAAATGGTCTGAATTGCGAGGTGGTGTTTACAGATGAATATACGATGGTGGTGCGAAATGGAGATAAAGGCGGAGGGTTTAGCCATCTACAGAAGTTGGGATTGGAGAGTCGATTCCATTTGTTTCACGAGTCAGAGGCGAAACTGCTGGGTGTAACCTGTTCGGAGACGGGTATTATGACTGGCGCGCCTTATCGGGTGATGGATGGATCGCACGATTTCTTTGAAGGGACTGGCCTGGAGACGGGAGATATTTTTGGAGAGAAGTGTCTGCATATGCGGTGTCCGGGCGGTGCATCTGGACACGAAACGGATAAGATGACAGAGAGTTCGCCAAAAAACGCACAACTGCTGGCCAAAGGCTTAAACCCCGATGAAGGGGGCGCGGAGATCGTATATCACCGCACCGAGAGCGGGGGAGAGGTGTTTTCGGTGGGATCGATCAATTATCCCAGTTCTCTTCCGGTGGATGAGTCGATTTCGGCGATTACAAAGAATGTGCTGGATCGCTTTTTGGATTGATCCACTGATCAATACTGCCAGTATTCTCTAACGTGTTTGGGTATGGATGTCTCCGGGATTTGCTTGCGGCTTTTCCGGACCCCCTGTATCCGCTCTTTGATCGGCGTATTTCCCTTTTTGCGAGAGGTGTACAAACCGGTGATATATCGCCGCAACCGATGGATGGGCACTACGCCGTGCCAGACCTCTGGTACGCGAAAGACGACACTGCCCGCTTTCAGTTCGATTGGGATGTAATGACCCGCCTGAATATCTGCTTTTGTGGGCAGTACGCGGCCCGGGTCGCACGCAGATGCAAAATGGTACAGATGCGTGCCCGGCACGTGGGTCAACGCTCCGGAATTGACGTCGATATCGTCCAGATAAATCATTGTTGACAGCCACTGAAAGGGCGTGGCGAGTTCCGTTGGGCTGCCGTCTGAATGCCGTCCCACGCCTTTGTGTTCTGGCGTGTATCGGTTGGTTTTCATTTGCAAGAGAAAAGGCCGCGGCTCATCCAAAATTGCCGAGACTATTCCCAGAATGCGAGGATGAGAAAATAAGCTGCTCAGGGCCGGATAATTTAACAGCGATTCATTTCGCAGACTGTCCCGGCTGCCGGGCTCTCCCGGTCCCATATCCAGATCCAGGTACGCTTGTTCTAACTCCCGGCGGATTGCATCCAGTTCATCTTGTGAGAGCAAGTTGTGCAAGACGCCTACGCCGTTCTTCCAGGCGTCTTCAACAGCCGCTCTGTCTCCAGCGTTCATTTCCGCCTCCTGTTCAGGTTTTTGATAATCTGTTTGCTCTGCAATATTTTAACCTTGTTCTTCATTTCATGATGTCACATATTTGTGTATTCATCAAGCAAAAAACGTTGCCAATTCTATTCAATTTTCAAAATGTCACGTCCGATAATCGGTATTACGACCAGCTTTCTTTCAAAGAGTAAACAGCAATCGCTAAATCACGAGTATGTGATTGCCGTGGAGCGCGCGGGTGGTTGTCCTATTATTCTGCCTATGACAGAGGAACAGGAAACTCTCGCACCGTTGTTTGCCCTGCTCAATGGCCTGATTATTACTGGCGGTCCCGGTATTACGCAAGGTCTGGTTGGCAAGTTGCCCAAAGACTTGCCCGAGGTTGTGCCCACGCGCTATGAAAATGATATTCGCGCTTTTGATTACGCGCAAAAAAAACAGATGCCCGTTTTGGGCATCTGCTATGGCATGCAATTTATCAATGCTCAATTTGGCGGCACGATCTATGCCGATATTCAAATACAATGCGATGTCGATCCGCATTCACCCGGGCGCACCGAAGATCCCGTTTATCACGCGGTCTCGCTCGATCCCAATTCCCATCTCTCGTCTATTCTGGGCGAGACCGAATGTACGACCAATAGCTTTCACCTGCAAGGACTCGAGACGATTGGCGGAGAACTCAATATAAGTGCCCGCAGTGAAGATCGAGTCATAGAGGGTATCGAAACGCCAGATGGTCGCATTATCGGTGTGCAATTTCATCCCGAAAAAATGCCCAATACAGTCTTCGATCGCATCTTTGATCATTTGCTTACACAAGCTCAGGTCTTAAACACCTGATACGATTGGATATCCCTCCTCTTTCCAATAAGTAATACCACCGATCATTTCTTTTACGGAAAATCCCAGGGCACTCAATTTTACAGCGGCTTTTGTCGCGCCGTTACACCCCGGTCCCCAGCAGTACACCACGAGCAATTGGTCTTTAGGAAACTCGGCCATTCGCGTCTCGGTCATATCATTGTGATCGATGTGGATAGCGCCAGCAGCGTGACCGTTGAGATAGGCTTCTTTATCGCGAACATCAATAAACTCAAAACTATCGATTCCATTTTCCAGATCTGCATTCACATCAAACGGGTCGGTCTCACATCGCAACTTATATGAGAAGTATTCTTGTATCTTATCAGGCGAAGCAGGTGGTGTTTCACAAACGCGGGAAAAAGCTGTCATTGCAACCTCCAGGAAAGGTGTAAAAAAATTTAAAAAGCGCACATCGTGTTATTTGTATATTGTAATTAAAATCCATTTTTTCGGCTATTTCCACTTTCCAAATCCTTCATTCAGAAATTCTGAACACAAATGGAACTTTATCATTTACGCACATTTATCGCGGTTGCCAGCGAGCAAAACCTCACCCGTGCCGCACAAAAATTGTTCATCTCACCTTCCTCGGTCAGTGCACATATTAAAGCACTTGAGGAAGAACTCAATGTCGAATTGTTTATTCGCACACCGAGGGGTATGCACCTTACCCGGGCTGGCAAATTTCTCAAACAAAAAGCTGAAAATGCACTTTGTACTGTAGAGGATTTTACACTTAGCGCCCGGGCATTTTGCGACCAGCCTTCAGGATGTGTGCGATTTGGAATTAATATGCCTCCCGAATGGCTTCAAATTTCAACGCTTGTTAAAAATACAAATGCAAAATATCCACATATTACATTTGAATTTATTTCTTCAGTTACCCAACGCATTACAGAAGCACTGGAAGATCGCACTTTAGATGTTGGCTACATTTATGGCGATCCCATATCTGATGCAGTTGAAACGTACGGCTTATTGACGACCGAACTCGTTATTGCTGGTCCCGCGTATTGGGCTGATCAGATTGAAAGTGTGACCTGGGAGGCTCTGGCATCTCTGCCCTGGATATGCGATCCTTATTACTGTCCGTTTCAAGCTATCGCAGACAATATGTTTGCCGAACGCGGACTTACGTGTAATAAGGTCATGTCTATTAGCGACGATGCTACCCGATTGGAATTGATCAAGGGAGGTATTGGCCTGTCGGTTATTGAAAGATGCCTTGCAGAAAAGTCTGACCGAATTGCCATAAGGCAAACAGAATCTTTCTTTTGCGATCTCAATTTTGCCTACCTCAAATCACGCGCTGGGGAATCTCTCATTCGCGCAATTACCGAGCAGGTTACCGTGCTCTGGCAATCTCAATCTGAGCTTGTTATGGAGTAAAAAAATAAAAAAACCAGACACAATGCAGTGTCTGGTTTTTTTGATCCTATCTGCTCTACTGACCGGGATAATCGTCAAAGTCTCGTGCGAGATCATCGCTGATCACTTTGGGGGCGTATAGAGGCGTATCGACTTCGACCAATTTGCCGTCGCCTCGCAGAATTTGATTGGGGGTTTGCATTTTTACTCGCGCTGGATATTTGGCGCGCAATTCAGCGGTTTGTTTTTCGCGCAGGGCTTCTACTTCGGCAAAGTCAAATCCATCCAGTACCGCTTCTCGCAATGCGTTTAAGTCGGCATTGTCGGGATCATCTTTCAACAAATTGCGTTGTTCATCGGGATCGGTTTCCATATCAAAGGCGAGGTCTTCACAATCTCGAAATGCGATATACTTGTACTGTCTGGAACGTATCATCCGAAACTCTGTGCCCTTGCCCCAACGCGGATTTGGCGATTCGGTAATCACGCCTGTGCGGTTATTGAGCGCGGAACTCGTTTCTCTTTTTAATACATCCGTCAAATCCACACCATCTACCCCTTCTGGACAATTTAGATCCGCCAATCCACAAAGTGTGGGAAAGAGATCGGCGAGGCTTACGGGCGTGCGTATTTCTCGCGCGTCCAAGCTACCGTTGCGGTGTTCGGGAAGGGAAAAGATAAAAGGTACATGGGCGGCGGCTTCGTGCCAGGTATTTTTCCACCATATTCCGTGTTCGCCCACCAGTTCTCCGTGATCGGATGTATATACAATGACTGTGTTATCCAAAAATCCATCGCGGTCGAGTAAGGCGAGAAAATCGCCCAAAATTTCGTCCAAAAAATCGACTGCTGCAAAATAAGCTGCGCGCGCTTTCATCATTTCATCTTCGGCAATCTCTTCGGTACGAAATCCCTTGATTGCGCCCACAGTCATCGGATGGTCGGCACTATCGCCGGTACGGCGCACCCAGGGGGGCGTTACCCCTTCGGGATAATAACGGTCGAAAAATCGCTTCGGCGCGGTTAGTGGGAAGTGCGGGCGGCTAAATGATGTATAGACCAGCCACGGCTTATCGGGATTGGCATGGCGATGTTCGCGCAGCCACGCGAGCGACTCGCGCGCGATCATATTTTCTTGTAAGAGCGATTCGGGTACTTCGCTGATTCCCGCATCGACTGTGCGCGTCCGCAAACCATCTCCTGTTTTGTGCAATGGGTCGGGCTGATGGGAACAGGGACCACCGAAGTCGCCGTAGGGCCGCACGCCAAATCCGGCGTGTTGCAAAGATCCGCCCAAATGCGTTTTGCCTACGACCGCTGTTTCATACCCATTGGCTTGAAAATGACTGCCAAAAGTTGGCAAATCGGGATCTAAAATTGACCCATTGGTCCAGGCGCCACACCGATGTGCGTGTCGCCCTGTCAGCATTGATATACGGCTTGGTGTACACAGAGGCATCTGACAATAGGCCGCGTCAAAATTGACGCCTTGTGCGATCAAACCGTCCAATGTGGGCGTGTGACAGGGTTCACCACCCCGCTCACGGCTGCGTGCCGACAAAAAACGAAAACTGTGTTCGTCACTGTGCAAAATCAGGATATTCGGACGTTCAGACATAAACCCTCCTTGAGCAATCGTTATAGAATCGGATTAAACTAATGTCAAATGTGTAGTGTGTAAAGTGGTTCAGGTAATGCCCTGGGCTTTTCTTTGCTGTACAACTAAGCCCGCGATGATCAACGTCAACCCGACATAAGTGGAGGGAAATATTTCTTCTCCCACCAAAAAGTGGATAAAGACGAGAGATAAAAATGGGGATAAAAAAATTAAGTTCCCGATTCGCGCGGTGTGATCAGTCAGCTTCATAGCAGATAACCACAGGACAAATGTGATGCCCATTTCAAATAATCCAACATAAATAGCGCCACACAACCCCTGTATATTGACCCGCATATCTGAAAATACGATGCAGATTGTTAGCACAAAAGGCAATGCAAAAACAAAATTCAAAAACATTCCCACAATCGGGTCTCGCGTATCCCGTTTGTTAAAAATCCAGTACAGCGCCCACAAAAAGCTGCTGAAAAGGGCCAGTCCCACTCCCAGGGGATTGGAAAAACGAAATCCCATTATATCGCCCCGAGTAGAAATCACAAATACTCCCGCATAACTCACCATCCCGCCAATCACATCCCACAAAGTCAATTTCTGTTTCAAAAGGGGAATGGACAACAGTGCCAGTGCTATTGCCCAGGTATAATTCAGAGGTTGCGCTTCCTGCGCGGGCAGCAGGTCATAAGCGCGCAGCAACACCAGATAGTAGGCACATGGATTGAGCAACCCCAATCCAAGGGATTGCAAATACTGCCGTCGTGTACACAAAAAAACTGCCGACCATTTGCCCTGAACCACTATAATTAGGCCCAGAACAATGGACGACGCAAGTACAGCGTAGAACAAAAGTTGAATAGGATCTAAAACGCGTAGAGACAGCTTAAATGCCGTGGCCGCCGTTGACCACAGAAAGACGGCAGAAATTGCGTAGATATATGCCTGTTTTTGGGGGAGGATAAGACGCAAGGGGGGGCTTACGTCGTCTTGCGTCTTACGTCTCACGTCTTATTTCACCCTTCTTGTTGCCTTTGTCTGCGAAGAAATGTGGGGTATTGCAGATCGTTTAGGGATATGGTGTCGATTTTGGATTTTTTCTCGGATTTTTCCTCTAATGTTTTCTCTAATGTTTTCTCGGATTTTTCCTCGACTTCTTCCTCTGTAGCTATGGGCTCAGTATCCTCAGATTCAATTTTGCGTATAAAGGCTGGGATATCTGTGCTAACAGGAGGTTCAGGTGTGAATTTCGAGTAAGAAATGTTTGCATTTGGCTTCGGCGGAGAGCCAGTATTAAAGCCCGTGGCAATAACTGTGACGCGCATTTCGTCCCCGAGGTTATCATCGAGTACCGTACCCCATATAATATTGGCTTCGTGGCCCACGGCATCGGTAATGAGATTCACAGCTTTATCCATTTCAAACAGCTTCAGTTCACTGCTGGCCGAAATATTCACCAGCACTCCCTGAGCACCTGCAACAGACACATTGTCGAGCAATGGGCTATTCAATGCTTTTTCAGCTGCTGTAATCGCCCGGTCTTCGCCCGAAGCCTCGGCTGTACCCATCAGCGCATCGCCACCGGCTTGCATTACCGTACGCACGTCATTAAAGTCGAGATTCACCTCGCCGGGTATGGTGATCAAATCGGAAATCCCCCGCGTGGCCTGCAACAAAATATCATCGGCAATGAGAAACGCCTCTGTCAGTGTTGTATCTTCTGAACTGATTTCTAAAAGCCGCTGATTGGGAATAATTATCACCGTATCCGAAGATCTTTTCAAGGAATCAATACCCGCTTGAGCATTGCGCATGCGCGGCATGCCTTCCATTCTGAAAGGCAGGCTCACAATGCCCACAGTGAGCGCACCTGCGTCGCGGGCAATTTCGGCGACGGTAGGTGCTGCACCCGTGCCCGTGCCGCCCCCCATACCAGCAGTTACAAAAACCATATCGGATCCAGCCAATGCTTCGGCGACATCGTCGCGATTTTCTTCAATGGCCTCTGCGCCAATTTCGGGATTGGCACCCGCGCCCAACCCTTTTGTCACATCGCGCCCAATTTGAATACAATGAGGCGCCTGTGAAAGTTCGAGATCTTGTTCGTCGGTATTTATGGCAATAAATTCAACGCCCTGCAACCCCGACTCAATCATGCGATTGATTGCATTGCCACCTGACCCTCCGACACCTACGACTCGGATTTTGGCCTGGCTATCGGCGTCAACAATCGAAAAAGTAACCATGAGAACCCCCTGTTTAAATACATTAGAAATTGATTGACTATTAACGATTAGACACAAATTTAGTGGAGATTGAAGCTCCTTAAAAAAAATCCCGAATCCAGTTTTTCATACGACCAAAAATTGAATTGTGAAAAACGCCGTCATCGGATATAAAATTGCCATTTTGGTGAAACAGACCAAATTGCACCAGTCCAACAGCGGTGGCATAGAGCGGTTCGCTCACGGCATTGGCCCGCCCCGTTATCCCTCGGGGTTTGCCAATAGTCACGGGCAAGTCAAAAATTTCTTTGGCCAGTTCAACACAGCCCTGGAGCATTGAACCTCCACCTGTGAGCACGATGCCTGCCCCCAGCAGGTCGGCATACTCGGTGCGGCGAATCTCCTGATTTATATGTCCAAAAATTTCTTCCATACGCGCCTCAATAATCGCGGCCATTTTCGTCCGAGAGACCTTGCTTGAAGGTCGTCCGGCAACACCCAGCACATCGACCATATCGTTGGGCCTGACCAGTGACTGTAATGCACAGCCGTTTTCTCGTTTCATGGCTTCGGCTTGTTTCCAGGGCGTTCGCAAACCAATAGCCATATCGTTTGTCACATTTGTTCCCCCCAATCCCACAACGGCTGTATGGCGAATAGCACCGTCGTAGAACACCGCGAGGTCGGTCGTGCCACCCCCTACATCGACCAATGCTACGCCCATTTCCTCTTCGTCAGGTGTCAATACCGCGTAACTCGAAGCAATGGGTTCAAGTACCAGATCCACCACTTCTACACCTGCGCGTCGGATACTTTTACAGATATTTTGTGCTGAAGTCACAGCGCCGGTTACAATGTGTACATCGACTTCGAGTCTCACGCCCGACATGCCAATGGGATCTTTAATACCGGGCTGATCGTCAACTACAAAAGACTGCGGTAGCACGTGAACAATTTCCCTATCCATGGGAATAGATACTGCTTTAGCCGCTTCAATCGCGCGTTCTTCATCATTGGCCGTAATCTCATTGTCCGGTCCCGATACGGCCACAACTGCCCGCGTATTCACGCTGCGAATATGATCGCCAGCAATGCCCGCATAAACAGCACCGATGCGTGTGCCCGACATTTCCTGAGCTTCTTCTATAGCTGTGCGGATAGATTGCACGGTCTTTTCCACATTGATCACCACACCTCGCTTGAGGCCCTGGGAGGGGCTATTGCCCAATCCCGTGATTTTGAGCGTGCCATCGTCGTCTACTTCAGCTACAACAACACAGATCTTGGTGGAGCCAATATCGAGTCCAACAATCCGATCCATCGTGTGGGTCCCTTTCACTAATGAACTACTACCGCCTTCCCACGATTACTTGATCCCGATAGCGCAGGTCAATATACGCGAGGTCTGTGCCAAGTCCAGATGAGGCCTGGGTGTAGGCCCGGAAATTCCCAATCTGCTTTTCGGGGTTTTCAAAACGCATTTTGAGGGCCAGATCATCGGCCACCAGATAAACCGTAGCAGAATGGGGATTGTCTGTGCAAATTTCTGAGATTTCGCGCCAAAACGCCGGCGTGTGGATTTGCAATTCCGTCACAAATTCCGCCAGAGCAATTGCCCAGGCGCCATCCTTATCCCTTTGTAAATCAACACCTGTCAGAATGGGCAAATCCACCTGCGCAGCAGGTGGCAGGGGAAAAATTTTGCCGGACTCATCCAGCCCCATCAAACCGTTGGGCGTGTTCAACAGCCCAACAGGGTGGCGTTCCTCGATGCTAATGACCAGTGTTTCCGGCGGTTCTCTATGTAGCAACACTTTTTTGACCACGGGGTGTTGTGCCACGCGTTCCGTTGCAGAAGTTATATCACAGGCAAAAAGATTTGTGCCCACCTGCAATTGTGCAAGAGTCACGATCTCAGCTTCAGACATCATGGAGTTGCCGTGGACTCGGATATGTGTCATGAGAAAGAAATCTGAATCTGCCAGAGATGAATAGGCATTTTGGATGCCCACAACCAGCAGGCTCATCAGCGTCATAACAATTACCCAGCGCGCAAGCTTTCGCGGGTGCTTCTGCGTTGTAGGGATTGTTTCCAGGGTCATGTTCACCGCGTCCGGTATATTTTTAGACCTGTGAGATATGTAGATTGGTTTGTATTCCGACATAAAATCCTCCTGGGAAAAGATCATTATTCACCTAATATTCCTACTTCTGTCTCCAATTCAATTTTGTGAACCTGAAAAACGCGCTTTTGAACCCGTGCGATCAGCGCGAGTACATCTTCGGTGGAATGCCCGCCGAGGTTGACCATAAAATTGGCGTGTACATCTGAGACTTTCACTGCTCCTATCGCCATTCCTTTGCATCCGGCACTGTCGATGAGTGCTCCCGCAGAATGCCCTGGTGGATTCTTAAAAATACACCCTGAACTGCGGTTTGACAGCGGTTGCGTGCTCTTGCGCTCTGCTAACATGCGATCCATCTCGGCGGCAATGGTTTTGGGATCGCCTTCTGCAAATCGAAATCCAGCTTCGACAATGAGCAGATCATCGGGCAAGTCAGTGTGTCGATATCCAAAAGAAATGTCGGATTGCTCGAGGTAAATTTCTCGACTCGTTCTGAGATCAATACCGCGCAACCAGTTTACACAATCCATCATTTCGCCGCCCCAGGCACCGGCATTGCCCCATATTGCGCCGCCGATGGTGCCGGGAATTCCGCATCCAAATTCCAATCCTGTTTTGCCTGCCCGCTGGCATTGCCGAGATACCACCTGAGTGCTCGCACCTGCCTGTATGACACCTTCGTCATCCCCAATCTCAATGCGTCGCGCGCCCGTTGTAAGTGAAATGACCAGCCCGCGGAATCCGCTGTCGCGCACGAGCGTATTTGTTCCTCCGCCCAGTGGAAAAATTGGAAGCCCAGCGTCTTTGATCAGGGGTACAGCAATGGCCAGATCACCGAGATCGGCTGGTGAAAAAAAGAGGTCTGCTGCGCCGCCCAACCCAAATGTTGTGTGTTTGGCAAGGGGTTCATCGCGTTTGAGCTTGCCCCGGCATTGGCGTTGAATTTTTCTCGCGAGCAAATCGCGTCGTGCATCGTACATTGCCTTATATTTCTCTAAGGATTTGGTAAATATCGCGGGCAATTGTTTCAATATCTCCAGCACCCATAACCAGTAGCAGGTCGTCAGCGTGCAAGTCGTTTAACAATGCCGATTTTAGATCATTTAACGCAGGTGCGTAATTTGCGCCGGGAATCTGATCGGCAAGCCACTTTCCATCAACACCCGCAATGGGGTCTTCTCGCGCGGGGTAAATATCGGTGATCCAAACGCGATCGGCCCGTTGTAACACCTGGGCAAAATCGGGCGCAAAATCTCGCGTGCGGGTGTACAAATGTGGTTGAAAAGCGACCACAAGACGGCCAGACCATCCCGCCCGTGCAGCCTGAAGTGTGGCGGCAATTTCTGTGGGGTGATGGGCGTAATCATCAACCACCGCGATACCCTGTGCTTTGCCGAGTATTTCAAACCGGCGATGAACACCTCGAAATGCTTCCATACCACTGCAAATTTCTACCCAATTGAGGCCGACATACACGCCAACCCCAAGTGCTGATAGGGCATTGGTCACATTGTGTTTGCCCGGCACTTTAAGACGTGTGCGCCCCAACCGTCTATTTTTTTCAAATACGTCAAAGGCCACCCCAAAACCGTCTTGTTCAATATTCGTTGCGCGAATATCGCCGCCTGTCAAGCCACAGGTTATTTTTTTATATCGCCCATCGAGATTGAGCCTGCGTATCTCGGGGGAGTCGGCACACAACACAGCACAGCCATCGTCGGGCAGGGTATTGACAAATTGTTCAAAAGTCGCGCGAATGTCGTTCATATCTTCATAGCAGTCGAGGTGATCGGCTTCCAGTGCCGTCACTACGGCAATTTTGGGTTTTAATGTCAAAAAAGAGCGATCGTATTCGTCGGCTTCTACCACCCAAAGCGCGCCATTACCAATGTGCAACGCGGTTTCCCAGCCAGAAATCACACCACCTACAAGAGCTGTTGGGTCATGGTTTGCGGTGATGAGCATGGTCGAGATCATTGCTGTTGTGGTGGTCTTGCCGTGCGTACCCGCCACGCATATCGCGGGATGTGGATTCACAAGTTGACCGAGCAATTCTGCACGGCGCAACAGGGGAATGCCTTTTTCACGCGCGGCTTTTCTTTCGGGATTCTCAGAATCCGTCGCCGATGTATAAACGACGCAGTCGGCTCCAGAAATGGCATCGCGTGCATGTCCAATTCGCACGGGAATGCCGAGTTGGACCAAACGCCGAATGAGCGGAGAATCCTGCCGGTCAGAACCCGAAATGAGGCATCCTCGTGCGGCGAGCAATTCGGCCAGCGCGCTCATGCTTATGCCGCCAATGCCGATAAAATGCACCCGGGTTCCAGCGTCGAATGAGACCATTTTGAAATCGTTCAACGTCGGGGAGTGATGAGATGATGTCGTCTGTACATCGCGCGCCGGGGAATGGTTTGCGATGCAGCAGGTGAGTGACGGGTTTTGTTTCGAGTACTCGCCCGCCCAATGCCAATGAGTACACCTGTCGCGGAGAGTGTAAACATTAAGGATGAACCACCATAGCTGATAAAGGGAAGGGGAAGTCCCGTGATAGGCAGCAATCCGGTAGCCACACCCATGTTGATTAGAGCATAAGTTAGAATCGTAATGGTAATGCCAGAAGCGAGCAAAAAACCAAAGGTGTCGGGGGCTGTGCGGGCAATGCGAAATCCGCACCTCCCAAAAATGAAAAACAAAATTAAAACGAGCATGGTGCCCCACAAACCGAGCTCTTCGCCCACAATGCTAAATACAAAATCGGTATGAGGCTCGGGCAAAAAGAAATATTTTTGCTGGCCCTGTCCCAGGCCCGTGCCCCAAAATCCACCACTGCCTAGGGCGAGAAGGGATTGCGCGAGGTGATAGCCCGTATTTTGCACATCGTCGCTGGGAAATATAAATGTCATCACGCGCTCGCGGCGATACCCAAAAACAAAAACAATCACATACAGAACGGGCAAAAGACCTGCGCCTGTCGCCATGAGGTGTCGCAATCGCACACCGCCCAGAAAGAGCATCAATGCACAGGTTAGCCCAATCGCCACCGCCGTCCCCAAATCGGGTTGTATCAAGATCATCACCATTGCCGTACCGATTACCACGGCATGCGGTAAAAAGCCCGATTTGAAATTTTCAATTACATCCTGGCGGCGTGTCAGGGAATCGGCCAGGTAAAGTACCAGAACTACGCGCATCATATCAGCGGGTTGAAATTGCCCCCCCGGCAACGGTATCCAGCGATACGCACCTCGCACTCCGCCAATGCCAAGTAGCTTGAGGATGAGCACCACGAGCAAAAAACCAAAAGCTATCACCAGCATCAAACGCGCCTGTTTGCGCCAGACGCGATAGTCTATGTGAATCAGCAGAACCATCACAACCAAACTGATGGCCATGCGAATAGCCCAGCGGTTGAGAAAAAAATTGCCGTTGTCAAATCGCAGTTGCGCCAATCCAGAACTGGCACTATACATTATTACTGTGCCAAAGCCCACCAGCATAACCACAATGAGTAGCAGCAAAATCCAGGTTCGATCATCTCTTTGTTCATTTGTCAGTGTCATAATGTAAAAACCATCAGCAGTCAGCGATCTGTCAGCCTATCTATCTAAGCCGGGATGGTGGAAGGGTGGGCTGAGAGCTAATGGCCGATAGCTGACTCGTCCTACATTTCAAATCCCAGTGCTGTAACTATTCTTTCCATTGCAATGCCGCGTGATCCCTTGATGAGCATCAAGTCTCCAGGTCTCAAATAAGCCTGCAATGCTCCGGTTAACACATCCTGATCTGCATAGGCCCACGCCTGATCTATACCTGCTTCGCGCGCCCCTTCAACGACCACCTCTGCCAGGTCGCCCAAAGCGAAGAGTGCGTCAATTTGCCGATTGCCCACATCGTGCCCCAATGCCCGGTGTGCGTCGTGGGTAATTGCTCCTAATTCGCGCATATCACCCACTACTGCGATCCTCCGACCATCCACCTCGATTTGCGATAAGGTCTCAAGCGCTGCCCGCATTGATGCGGGATTGGCGTTGTAAGTGTCGTTGATCATACGAATCCCATTGTATTCCAGTACCTGACTTCTCAGTTTGGTCAGCGTGAAATTTTCAAGTGCTTGTGCCGCATCTTGTAGAGGCACATTGAGTGCCCAACCTGCCGTTGCGGCCATCAGCGCGTTATACACATTGTGCTTGCCCGGAATTGATAGGTGAAAAGAATGGCCCTGTAGAGAGAAATGACCAAAGCCCTTCTGATCTAGTTTGAGTCCCTCCCCACGAAATTGACATATCCGTTCGATGCCAATGCCCAGGAGTCTCCCCTTAACTTTTGCTATCTCCTTGGACAAAAACAGGTCATCGAGATTCAAGATAGTCATAGAAGACTCGTCTAGATATTCCAGAAGTTCCCCTTTGGCTTTTGCCACACCCTCCACAGAGCCGAAAAACTCGAGATGTGCTGGTCCGATATTGGTTATCATGCCGATGGTTGGTTGCACAATTTCGCACAGATAGCGCATCTCACCGCGTTCGCTAATGCCCATTTCAATAACTGCGACATCGCAATGTGCCGACAGGTTGAATAAGGTGAGCGGTACCCCCAGTCTATTATTGAGATTTCCCTTTGTCGCCAAAACCCGATACCGCGTGCTCAAAACAGCGGCGACCATATCTTTAGTCGTGGTTTTGCCGCTGCTACCCGTAATACCAATAACGGGAATATCGAAACGCCTGCGATAAGACCGCGCCAGATCGCCCAGGGCCAAATCGGGAGCATCGACGACGATCAACAGTTCTGATTGCCGCGATTCCCGAGCACCAGACTTCGTGACTACTGCAGCACAGGCCCCTCTGGCAAATGCAGCGTCCAAAAATTGGTGACCATCGACCTTTTCGCCGGACAATGCAAAGAAAATTTCGCCTGGTTTGAGCGTCCTTGTATCAATACTGACCCCTGTTGGCACAATAGAGGAAGGATCATTCTGTCCAATCCAGTGACCACGGGTCGATTCAATTACATCTGATAGTGTTAATCCTTCCATATAACCCATTACCCCACTTTGCACTTGAGTATTTCCCGTGCAACTTCCCGATCGTCAAAAGGGGTTTTTATCCCATTGATTTCCTGATAATTTTCGTGCCCCTTACCCGCAATGAGCACGAGGTCGCCTGCCCTCGCTTTTGCAATGGCTTTTTCAATTGCCCGCTGGCGATTGGGTTCAACGATGTGCGGGGCATCGCCCAGGCCGGGCAAAATATCGGCAATGATGGCATCGGGATCTTCGGTGCGTGGATTATCTGATGTCACCACAGATAGATCGGCCAACTTTGCGGACAGGTCGCCCATCACAGGTCGCTTGCCCTTATCTCGGTCTCCGCCGCAACCAAATACGCAAATCAATTGCCCACGAGCAAATGCGCGTGCGGTTTGAAGCACATTTTTTAGTCCATCTGGGGCGTGTGCATAATCGACAAATACCCCAAAATCTTGTCCGCAATCAATGCCTTCAAAACGACCTGGAATCCGAATTTCGCGCAAAGCATCTGCGATGATGTCAGGTTCGATCTCCAATGCGAGGCCAGCAGTGACTGCCGCTGTGGCATTATACAACTGAAAATCGCCCCGCAGTGCCAGTTCCAGGTCCATCTGTCCATGCGGTGTTTGCAAGCAAAGTCGCGTACCGTCCTGTGAAGTGCTACCTTCTAAAATGCGCACTGCCGCATCTTCCGAGCATCCATAGCCCAAAAAGTGCGCCGAACATTTTTGCATCAATATTTTCGATGCCGCGTCGTCTGTATTGACGACTGCATAAGCATCCGATCTGAGATTGTCAAAGAGCCGTGCCTTGGCAGCCAAATAGGCGTCAGGCGTGTTGTGGTAATCCAGATGATCGCGTGTCAGGTTGGTAAATACCGCAACTTCGTAATCAATGCCCAACACGCGGTTTTGTGCCAGACCGTGTGAGGTCACTTCCATCGCGGCTGACCGACATCCCGCATCGACCATAGCGCGAAACATGCGGTGTAAGTCGTGGCCCTGCGGCGTAGAATTGTGCGATACTTCGCGTGTTGTGCCGAGGTCGTGCTCAATAGTTCCAATCAAACCCGGTGCAAAACCAGCCGCATCGAGCATCGCGCGAATGAGATAAACAGTCGAGGTTTTGCCATTGGTGCCCGTAACACCGATCATTTTCAACTGCTTACTCGGCTTGTTGTAAAAGCGATGGGCAATGTGTGCAAGTGCGCGGTGCGTGTTGGCCGTTTGAACAAAAGCCGTATTTTCCACGCCAACATCGCGTTCGGCAACAACAGCTCGAGCACCTGCCCGAATCGCCTGAAAAATAAATGGATGTCGATCTGCAATGTCGCCATCGCCACTGAGCGCGACAAATATATCGCCTTCTTTGACGTGTCCTGAATGGGTTGCAATACCGCCAATATCGGGATTATTTCCGCGCGTCCTCACGATATCTGGCACGCCGGATAGCAATTCTTGCAGACGCATATCTCAACTTTCTCGTTTGCATTCGACCGTGCATACTGTTCCCGGTTTTACGGCCACACCCGGTTCGGGCGATTGTGCGATCACCCGTCCACTACCCGAAATTTTGATCTGAAACCCCAACTGTGTCAATTGGGCAACAGCCTGCCGCACGGGTGCTCCGCGCACATCGGGCATGTAAAGCGAGTCTGAACCTTTGGCCTCTGTGCGGTGATCGGGAGGCGTGATTGGCGCAGAAGCCAAAAACAACGAGACATTATTTTCCTCGATGTCAATATGCTGTCCAACAACGCGATCTCCTTCGCCTGCAATTTGATAGGTCATTCCCAGACGATTCAGAGCATCAGTTGCAGCTTTCCGCGAAAGGCCCACCAGATGAATATCGGCACGTGGAGGCGGAGGCGGCTGTTCATCGAGCAGGGGGGCGCTGTGGCGCAGAGGGGTTTGCCTTAGACTCAAAATTCGCTGTACAATACGTTTAAACACAGGCGCGGCAACCAGACTTGCCCAGTGCACCTTTTCAGGACTATCTATGGCCACCAGGCACAACAGTTCGGGGCGTTCGACGGGCAAAAAACCCACAAAAGATGGAATATAGCGATTGGGATCGTATCCGCGTTGTCCTTCTTTCACTTGTTGCGCTGTTCCGGTTTTTCCCGCAACACGGAAACCGTCTATGCGTGCATTTTTACCGGTGCCGTGACTGACAACGCCTTCGAGGAAACTGGTAAGAGTGCGCGCTGTTTCGGGCGATATTACCCGCCGAATTGGTCTGCGCGATCCTTCGACGGTTGTGGAATCTTTGCGAGAAGCTCTTAAGAAAATACGCGGCGTCATCAATCGTCCCCCATTGGCAATCGCGCTATAAGCAGCGGCGACCTGGAGGGTGGTCACTGCGATCTCTTGCCCAATGGAAAGGGTTTCCAATGATCGTGCCGACCATTTATCTGGATGGCGAAGTTGACCGCCGACTTCGCCCGGCAAATCCACGCCTGTTTTGGCGCCAAAGCCAAATAAGCGCATCTGGCGATATAAGGGACCTTTTTTCACTTTACGAGCAATTTTAGCCGTGCCAATATTGCTCGATTCTTCCATCACCTCTCGCACGGTCAGCCAGCCACTGGGATGTGAGTCTCGAAGTATTTTGCCACCAGCGATACGCATTCTGCCATTTTCACAGAAAATTTTATCTTCCGGCTCAACCAAACCGGCTTCGAACGCGGCGGCAAATGCCACAACCTTAAAGGTCGATCCCGGCTCGAACTGATCGGTCACTGCCCGATTGCGCCGTATCCAGAGTTCTGATTTTGAAAAATCATTTGGATCGTAAAAGGGCGCGTTTGCCAGTGCTAAAATTTCGCCTGTATGAGGTTCCATCACGATGGCAATGCCGCTTTTAGCATTGAATTTCTGCATGCCTTTTAGCAACTCTTCTTCTGCAATGGCCTGATAATCGGCATCGATGGTGAGGGTGATATCATCGCCATTTTTTGGCATCTGCCGAACTGCGCCGAGTGTGCTGAGCATTTGACCTCTCGCGTCAACGCGTGCGGATAACTCACCTGGTTCGCCCCTCAAGATTGGATCAAAAGCGCGTTCAATGCCTTCAATTCCCAAACCATCGGTATCGGTATATCCCAATACCTGACCCGCCAGAGTCCCCATGGGATAATTGCGTCGCATCTCGACAATGCGCCCGATACCTTCTGGCAATCCAGTAGGTGCATCGATGACCTGACGAGCCAGCCACACGAAGGAGCGCGAGCGATCTACCTTTTCGAGAAGCGCTGCCTCATCGTGCCCAGATTGTCGAGAAAACCGAACGGCGAGCGCACGCAGGCTATCTCGATCGGATATTTGATTGAGAAAGAACGATTGGGATTCGAGACTTGTCGCCAGCACCCGGCCGCGTCGGTCAAAAATGCGCCCTCTTTCTGCCAGTAAAACCCGCTTCTTGACATGCTGACTGCGCGCCTGATCTGCGTATGTCTCCACTGACCAGACTTGTAGAGAAACCAGCCGAAACGCCAAAAGTAGCGCGAATCCCATACCGAAAAGCGCGATTATTCTTAAGCGAATATTCATTATCGACTCAAATACAAATTTTTCGGTGGATCACTTGGAAACACCATGCCCAATTCTCGAACGGCAATATCGCGGATGCGATTGCTCTGCTTCAAACTCGCTGTGCGTGCCAGGAGGCGCTCTTGCTGGTGCAAAAGGTTTTTTTTCTCTGCACGCAGGCGATCAATTTCACGCCCCTGACTCTGGGTTTGTACATGTCCCCACATATAAATTAGCAATCCCGCAACGAGGAGAATGACCGATAAAAAACCAGAGCGATAAATCCCCCAGGGCGGGCGCGGTTCTGAAGTCACGACAGAGATCCTTGATGGCATAACCAGGGCTGAGCGGAAACACCGAGGCGTTGCGCCACGCGAAGTGTTGCGCTGCGTGCCCGTGGATTTTGGGCGATTTCCGCCCGATTTGGTCGAATGGTCCGCTTTCCCGGCAAGGTCAATACGGGCAGGCGATCACAGGCACATATGGGCAGATCAACAAGCCCAATACAATCGCGCGTGCCGAGTTCAAACACCCGTTTGACAGCGCGGTGTTCCAGCGAATGATAAGACAAAACGCCAATGCGCCCACCGGGTTTGAGCAGATCAATAGCTGTTTGGAGCGCGTCTTCAAGATGTGCCAATTCATCGTTCACTTCAATGCGAAGCGCCTGAAATACCCGCGCAAGCGTTTTTTGTTTTCGAGGTCCATAGCTGTACCGCGCAATTACATCGGCCAGGTCGTCCGTATAATTAAGAGGTCTGTTTTCACAGATTGCGCGGGCAATGCGGGCTGCGGCGCGTTCTTCGCCATAAGTTTTGATGATGCGAGTCAAATCTTCCTGCGAATACGAATTGACCACCTCGTGGGCCGTGCATTTTGCATCGGGGCCCATACGCATATCAAGTATACCGCGTTGCTGAAAACTGAATCCCCGGTCAGCATTGTCAATCTGGTGAGATGAAAGACCCAGATCGAATAAAATGCCCGTGATTGTCGCGAGGCCCTGTTCAGCCAAAATATGTCGGAGGTTCCAAAACGGTGTTTGCACAGTATACACGCGATCTTTAAACGGGATCAGGCGTTTTGACGCGACTTCAATAGCTTTGGGGTCGCGGTCTATACCGATCAATTTGCCATCAGGTCCCAGATGTTTGAGCATTATTTCAGCGTGTCCACCTCCACCCAAAGTCGCATCCACATAAATTCCATTGGGATCGGTTATGAGACATTTTGACACATATAGCCCCAAGATCGGAATGTGATACTCTGGAGCTTTTCGATGCATAACTTATTGTTTTTAGTTTTGTTGTCGTATATTCGAATATTTATTCTGAATATTTATTCCTTATTTTAGAATATTTCCTATCGTTCTAATCCTTCTGCTATCTCTTCCATATTAACGGCATTTTGAGCTTCGTTATACTTATCGGGATCCCAAATTTCAATACAATCAACGGCGCCTGCCAGCGTTGCGCGATCTGTAATACCGACTGAATCCAGACGCTTTCGAGGAATCAATGCACGCCCCTGGCGGTCGAGTTTCACCTCAGATGCGCGTCCTGCCATTGCTCTAACTAATTGTCTTGATTGGACTTGCGAATGTCCCATGTTGCGGAGTTGATCAATGATCCGCCGCCATCCATCGGGATCAAACGCGGCCAAACAGCCATCAAACCACTGCGTGACAATAATTGAGCTTACGCCATTGGGCAACGCGTTCCGAAATGCTGCAGGAACAATTAAGCGACCCTTGGTATCGATGGGGATATTTTCAAAGTCGCCATAAAACTCTGGACAATTATCGGACATCTGAGAAGCCTGACAGAGATAAATTGTTATTTTACAAAGTGATATATAAAAAAATAAGATCCACCACAATCCACCACAATATGCCACCTGGGTTAAATTAGTAATTCGTGTTTCAAAAGTCAATTGTTTTATATAGAAAAAATAAGTTATTTATATATATGCGTCATTGTGACGTTTTTGAGAGAATTGTAAAAGGGCCGCTGTGAGATTCTTCCCCTGGGACTCTGTTATGAAAAAACTGCTTCTCTGGTGTCTCTTGCTCAGTGCGGTTGGCTGTGCGACCGCTGCATCGCCAGAGCTATCGGATGAGAAATTTGTCGAGCTATTTGCAGATGCGGTGGAACTTCACCGCCGTTATGTACACGCGCCCGATTCGCTGCTGGTGGAACGAGAAGAGCTGTTTAAACGCCATGGCATTACACAAGCCGATATAGAGAAATTTCTCAAAGACCGCCGGGATCACCCCGAAAAATGGGATGCGCTCATTGCCCTAATTCAACAGCGATTAGGAGAAGCTGCAGAGCGTGAGATGAAGGCATTTCAAAAGACGGAAAAGAAAGGTGAGAAGTGAGACGTAAAACGTGAGAGGTTGGGAACTGGTTGCAAATAAAAAATCCCCCACAAAAAATGCGGGGGATTTTATCTAATAGGTGGCGGAGAGCTTTAGTTTCCAAACCATCCGGAAATGCGCCCGATATCGTTGAAGGTTACGTAAATAATCAGGAAGAGCAAAAATGCAAATCCGGCTTGTTGGAGCCAGGCTTTGTGTCGCGCAGATAAATCCCGGCGTATAATGCTTTCAATCGCAAGAATGGTGAGATGGCCGCCATCGAGCATGGGAATGGGCAACAGGTTGAGCACGCCCAGGTTAATGCTGAGCATGGCCATAAACCACAGCAGAGAGGAGAAACCGTGCTCAGCACTTTGGCCCACCAGATGGAAAATCCCAACAGGTCCAGCCAAATTCTTGCTGGATTCTTGTCCTATGACCAGGCGTTTGACAAATCCAAAAATGGCTGTTGACAAATTGATGGTTTCTGTTGCACTGCGGCGCACGGCCTTAAAAAAGGGAATGGGATTGCGTTTGGAAGCCCAATCAATTCCAATGCGCCCTACGGTCTCGCCATTAAAAGTTTGAGAAGCGGGAATAATCTGCGCCGTTATCTCTTCGCCATTGCGCTGCCAGGTCAATGAGATTTCCACACCGGGTTTCGCAGATATCTCGCGACTCATCTCCCACCACATCGTCACCGGGACACCATTGACCGATGTGATCACATCGCCTGATTGCAGGCCAATTTCCGCGGCTGGCATTCCGGGCATCACGGCTCCAACTTCTGTGGTCATATAATATCCCAGTCCCAGACCTTCGCGGGGAAGCGAGGTCAAATCGACAGAAATCATCAATCGCTCGGTCATGTCTGATCGGTAGGCGGGTATTCGTTCAATTTCAACGGGCACGACGTCACCGGCCTGAAGGAGAAATGCATCTTCCATTTCTTCCCAGTCATTTACCGCCGTATTTCCAACGGTTAAAATGCGGTCTCCTGGCCTTAGCCCTGCTGTATAGAAGGGCGAGTCTGTCTTAACTTCACCCACGCGTGAATCGTCCAAAAATGCGTATTCACCCGCCGCCAAGCGCAGAATGAGCAATAGCAAAAAGCCCAGAAAAAAGTTCATTGCCGGACCAGCGATGAGCACCGCCATTTGTATCCAGCGCGGCTTCGCCTGAACTTCCCATGGCTTACCCTTGCGCTCTTCGTGACCAAAATCTTCCATGCCGGCCATCTTCACATAGCCGCCCAATGGCAACCACGAAAGGCAGTATTCGGTCTCGCCAATTTTCACGCCTATCGCTTTGGGTGGAAAGCCAAGTGAAAAGGTTTCAACCCGGATGCCCGATTTTTTGGCCACTACAAAATGCCCGAGTTCGTGAACAAAAACCAGTACGCCTAAGACAAATAAGAAGTAGAGAAGATCGACGATCACGGGAAACCTCGTTTCTATGATTCAAGTGAACAAATCAGCTCATTTGCACGGACTCGCCCCCAGCGGTCTGCGTCAAAGATCGCCTCGAGGGTATCTTCAGATGCCTCGTGTTCATCAAGGGTTTGTGCAATTACACGAGGGATATCGAGAAATCCGATGCGGCCATCGAGAAAAGCATACACGGCGACTTCATTGGCAGCGTTGAGTACAGCGGGTGCAGTTCCGCCCTGTTCTACGGCCTGATATGCCAATTGAAGACAGGGAAATCGGTTGGTATCGGGCTGAAAAAAACTCAATGTGCCGACCTGTGTCAGGTCCAGGCGTTCAACCTGTGTGGGTAGCTTTTCAGGATGCACCAGAGCCTGATGAATGGGCAACTGCATATCGGGGGTACTCAGGTGCGCCATCATGCCGCCATCCACGTATTCGATAAGACAATGCACAATGGACTGCCGATGAATAATCACATCGATTTTCGAGACCGGCAAATCGAGAAACCATTGCGCTTCGATTACTTCAAAGCCTTTATTCATCAATGTGGCGGAGTCAATCGTAATTTTGGGTCCCATCTGCCAGGTGGGATGATTGAGTGCCTGGTCGCGCGAAACACTCGCCATTTGCTTTTGCGTATAATTAAAAAAAGGACCGCCCGAGGCGGGCAGTAAAATGCGTTTGACCTCGTCTCGGTTCGTCTCTTGCAACGATTGCCACAGCGGCGTTGTCTCACTATCGATCGGCAATAATGTGGCGCCGGTCTGTTTGGCCCATGCAGTTACCAGATGCCCTGCGACAACCAGTGTCTCTTTATTGGCAATTGCCACATCTTTGCCCGCGCGCACAGCAGATAGCGTAGGTCGAAGCCCCACGCCTGCTGCCAGGCCGTTAATGATCAGGTCGGTATCGGGATCGACAGACAGGTCCTGCAAGCCCGCGCTGCCTTCGAGCACTTCAATGCCCAGTGGGGCAAGACGCGCCTGCACCTCTTTTGCCCCCTGGGCAATACAAACGCGCTCAGGGCGCCAGTGCTCGGCTTGTTCACACAGCAACTCGGCATTGCGTCCGGCACATAAACTCACCAGTTCAAATCGGTCGGGTAGGCTATTCAGAACACGCAGCGTGTTTGTGCCAATAGATCCTGTGGATCCGAGAAGGGCAACGCGTTTTATCATAAAAATTGTAAATAAAGATAAATAAGTGGGAAAACAAAAAAAGCACTGTCAAAGCGATCCAGCACACCACCGTGTCCAGGGATCAGTTCCGACGTATCTTTGACGTCCATATCGCGTTTGATCATGGATTCAACGAGATCTCCCAAAGATGCCCCGATGCCAATGAGAAGGCCGAGTATGAGGCTTTGGGTTATATTAAATAATTCAAGTATCTGCGCGCCAAGTCCTATGACCAAAAGTGCGGATAGAAGACCTCCGATGAATCCGGCTTCGGTCTTTGCCGCGCTTATGGAAGGAAAGGGGTGCCATCGGCCAAACCACCGTCCAAAAAAATAGGCCATTGTATCATTGGCCCAAATCCCCAGTAAGATGAGAACAGCAACTTGCCCCTGTTCTGACGCACCAAAGGGCAATGAGTTTCTCACTATGAGAACAAAACTGCCCAAAAAACCGACGTAAAGTACACCTAAAAGCGTGCCTCCTGCGTTGAGCAGGCGATAGCCTGTGGTGTCTCGAAACAGGGCTACGCTAAACATTAATAGCAATAATACGAGAAAAAAAAATGCGAAAACATTTGGCCCAATAACAAATGCTACAACACACCAGGAGAGAGATATAACAATGCCAAATCCCGTCCAGGGGTACAGCCCTTTCTGAGATAGCATGCGATAAAATTCCCAGGTTCCTACAGAGACCACGCCGCACCACATCACAAATAGCCAATAGTCACCCAACCAGAATAGTACCACCAAAACTGGACCAAAAACTGCGGCCGCCAACACGCGCTGAATTAGATTGGACTTTGCCACAAGTCCTCCGAAGACCCATTGGTTTTACTTGCGAGCGTTTCATCGCGTAATTGAAGTCCTGTTTTGCCAAACCGCCGTTCTCGATTTTGATAACTGCGGATGGCTTCGTAGAGGTGCTCGCGCTTAAAATCAGGCCACAGTACATCTGTAAACCAGAACTCGGTATAAGCGCACTGCCAGAGCATAAAATTGCTCAAGCGAACTTCACCGCTGGTGCGAATCAATAAATCGGGATCGGGCAAGTTACCCGTATAAAGGTGTTGGGAAAATAAATCGGCATCAATTGCATCTGGTGAAATACGTCCCTGTGCGATATCGACAGCGATGCTTTGTACGGCTTGAAGGATATCGCTCTTACCGTCGTAGCTCAACGCGAGATTAAGCGTAAGCCCCGTATTGTTAGCCGTTTCGCGAATGGCATTTCTAAGTGCTTTACGCGAGTGCTTTACCAGCCGCTCCGTATCGCCGGTTGCGATGAGACGCACGTTGTTTTCCTGCAATTCATTGAGTTCTTCGTGTGAACAGTCACGCAACAATTGCATCAGTGACAATACTTCTGACCAGGGACGACGCCAATTGTCTGTGCCAAAGGTGAACAGAGTGAGAATATCTATTTCGAGTTCGCCACATGCACGCACAATATCGCGCACGGTTTCGCGGGCAGACCGATGCCCATCTGTGCGGCGCAAATCTCGCTGTTGCGCCCACCGCCCATTGCCATCCATAATTATCGCAATATGCGACGGCAGGTTGCCTCGCGCTTTTAGTCTATCTTGAAGCTGAGTACAGTCGCGAGAGCCGTTTATGTGTGTGTCTTTCATATTATTAACGATGAAAATTCAACTTGTCCGCCTAAATGTCGATAAATATAATAAAAAATGTTGTGAAATTTTAACGGTTTAATTTATTAAAGTCAAGCGAGAAGCGAGAAACTTATTATGACAAAGCCAGATCTAAAACGTAGCCTTCACACCGAGCGTATCCAAATGTCCGAACGAGTTGTTCGCGAGAAGAGTTTGCGTATTTATCGCCAGCTAATCGATATGCCAGCATACCAGCTTGCACGGCGTATTGCCTGTTATGTGTCAATAAAAAATGAGGTGGATACGAGAATAGTGATCCAAAAAGCAATTGGAAGTGGCAAACAGGTGGGAGTACCTGTTACGCGGGAAGATGGAGATATGGATTTTCAAGCGATTTTGGGACTGAGTGAACTGCGACCTGTGCATTATGGTTTGCGCGAACCGGTTCCAGATTCCCAAAAGGTGCTGTTGCCTCATACCATTGACGTGATTCTCATTCCGGGCATTGCTTTTGATCGCTTTGGGCATCGGATTGGATCGGGGGGTGGATATTATGACCGATTTCTGGCACGGACTGAAGCAGTTCGAATCGGCTTATCTTATAGTTTTCAGATTATAGATCGCGTGCCTGCCGAGCCACACGATGTGAAGATGGATTTGATCATAACCGAAAACGAAATTATCAGAATTTAGCGAAGGGAGAAATCACATGCCCATAACTCTTTCACCTGCACAGATGCGCGAGATCCTTGCACGACATCAAGCCTGGATAGCGTCCAACGGGACAGAGGGAGTACGCGCTGATCTGGTCGGTGCAAATTTAAACCGAGCGGAATTGCAAAATGCCGCATTACAACATGCCGATATGCGCGAAGCCATTCTCAGTGGCGCGCAGTTACGGGGTGCCAATTTATCGGGTGCGAACTTACAGCGCGCGCGTCTTTTACAGGCCAATTTGCGCGATGCAAATCTCGAAGAGGTTGATTTAAGTGGGGCGTTCTTGCAGAATGCGATCCTTACAGGAGCGAATATGAAAGGCGCACAGGTCTCGCCGGCGGATTTGGAATTGGCTGATCTCAGCGGTGCAAATATGGAAGACGCAAATTTTGAGGAGGCAAAATTGGCAGGGTGCAATTTGCGCGGAGCCAGATGCAAAAATGCGAATTTCTACAAGGCCAATTTGTCAGAGGCTATATTGGTCAAAGTGGATTTCGAAAATGCTATCTTGCGTACAGCCGATATCAGAAAATCGGATTTGACCGATGCCAATTTGAGGGGAGCCAATCTGCAAAGTGCCAGGCTCCAGGAGGCCGATCTCGTCAAAGTAGATTTGCGCCAGGCCAATCTCCAACGCGCCCACATGCAAAAAACCGATCTCTTCAAAGCCCAGTTTGATAATGCCGACATGCGCGGTGCCGATGTTCGGGATGCGATTGGCTTTTCACAAAAATATCTGGATTTGGTGAGGTGGGATGAGAAGACGAAGTTGAGGGATTGAGAGAGACTGGACAAAAAAAGCAGGTGGTCGGAATATAACCACCTGCTTTTTTGTGCCTCTAAAAACGGCTTACAATATTACACATCGAAATAAAGTGCGAATTCGTGTGGATGAGGACGCTGGTTGATGGCGTCAACTTCGTTTTCGCGCTTGTATTCGATCCACGTTTCGATCACGTCTTCGGTAAAGACATCACCCTTGAGCAGGAAGTCGTGATCCGCCGCCAATGCATCGAGGGCATCGGACAGTGAACCCGGTGTCTGCGGGATGGATGCGGCTTCTTCGGGTTCGAGGTCGTAGAGGTTTTTGTCGAGCGGATCCCCTGGATGAATTTTGTTTTGAATGCCGTCCAGGCCAGCCATTAACATGGCCGCGAAAGCCAGATAGGGATTGGCACTCGGGTCCGGACACCGAAATTCGACGCGCTTGGCTTTGGGACTTTGAGAATACATCGGGAGGCGTATTGCAGCACTGCGATTGCGCTGCGAATAGGCCAGATTGACCGGGGCTTCATACCCGGGTACCAGACGCTTAAACGAGTTGGTGGTCGGGTTGGTCAATGCGATCAACGCATCGGCGTGTTTGAGAATGCCGCCGATATAGTGCAGTGCCATTTCGCTCAGGCCCGCGTATCCCGACCCGGCAAAGAGAGGCTCATCGCCTTTCCAGATGCTCTGGTGCGTGTGCATGCCCGTGCCATTGTCTTCAAAAAGCGGTTTGGGCATAAAGGTGGCGGTTTTGCCGTGTTTGTGTGCCACGTTTTTGACGATGTATTTGTACCAGGTCATTCTGTCGGCGCATGTGACCATCGGGCAGAACCGAATGTCGATTTCGCCCTGACCACCGGTTGATACTTCGTGGTGGTGAACTTCAATGTCAATGCCGACCTCTTCCATGGTCAGCACCATTTCGGTACGTATATTTTGCAGCGTGTCGTGGGGCGGCACGGGGAAATAGCCTTCTTTGTGGCGGGGTTTGTAACCGAGGTTGGGACCTTCATCTCTGCCCGAATTCCAGTAGCCTTCAACTGAATCTACGCTGTGAAAGGCGTGGTTTGACCCTTCGCCAAAGCGCACATCGTCAAAAACAAAAAATTCGGCTTCTGGACCGAAAAATGCCGTATCGCCAATGCCCGTGGATTGCATATAAGCTTCGGCTTTTTGAGCGACCGAACGCGGGTCGCGCGAATAGCCGCTTTTGGTGATGGGATCGGCAATATTACAGATCATTACGAGGGTGGGTTCTTCGAGGAAGGGATCGATCAACGCTGTGGCGGGATCGGGTATGACGAGCATGTCCGATTCGTTGATGGCCTGCCAGCCGCGAATACTGGATCCGTCAAAGCCGAGTCCGTCTTCAAAGGTTTCTTCTTCGATCTCGGAGGCCATGACAGTAAAATGCTGCCAATGTCCGGGAAAATCGGTAAAGCGAAAATCGACAACTCTAATGCCCTGATCTGCGATCATTGCAAGAACATCTTGTGGCGTTTGGGCCATATTTTGCTCCTTTCATGGTGAGAAATGTGGCCTGGTATTGATAAATGAAAGGATCGACAGTTTTGCCGACCCGAAACATCGGCACGGAATATAGATGGTGTTTGTTTCCGCGTGATTTCTCATGTATTAAATATGTGTTACACTGTCGGGCGATGATACCCGAAAAACAAGATTCAATTATAGAAGAATACGAAAAAAACAAGGTCTAATTATATACATTTCTCTACAAGTTGCAAGACAATTTTTTTTACTGAAAAAGCAGTTGCCTTTCAATGGGACATGATCTACATTTTCCGGAGATGAGATGCAACGTCGTGTTGTCTCTAATTCACCCTCTTCAGGAGGATTGTTTATGTCGCGGTTGAATTCTCACAGACTGCTATCAGTAATGGTCCTTGTCTTTATTGGATGGGGACAGGCAGATGCCCGTCCTTTCCGCGTAAGTCAGCTACCCAATGGCAGTGCGCTGGGATGTGCTTCGTGCCATGTGGATCCTGGTGGAGGTGGACCACTCACACCTTTTGGAAGGGATATCAACAACAATTACCTGACGCAGTCAGGTCGTAGTGGTAACGTTCAATGGAATGCCATGCTCGCAATGCTCGATTCAGATGGCGATGGCGTGTCCAATGGTCAAGAATTGGGTGATCCGGATGGCGATGGTACAATAGATCCAAGCATTCAGGTGACAAATCCTGGTGATTCCAATAGTTTTGTACCACAACAGCCAGCTACGCCCGCTGTGACTTCGTTTGTGATTGGCGGTGTGACACTCCAGGAAGACGTGAAGAATCCGCCCGTGCCGAGTGGGATGCAGCAGTTTGAGATTGCGTTTAACATGCCTATTGTAACCGTTGACGCGGCAGGTGTGGATATTGGGCTGGATTTTGTTTCCTATCCCATTGGGTTAATTGAAGCGATTGCAACGGCTCCAGATTTGGCTGCCAGCGAAGATCGCACAAAATTGACGGGTACTGTTAATTTGCCCGAAGGCGCGACCTATCAGATGCTTATTGGCCGTTCAGATATGGCTCCTATTGCCGAGGTTCAACAGTATTTTTGGGGCACAGTGGAACTGCCAGATGCTGTGGTTTCCGGCATAAGTATTTTGCCCGAAGGTTTTTCGCTGAGTGATAGTCCTGGTGTAGCGGTGCTGATAAATCCAGCACTTATCACTGGCAATGACGAAGATCCATTTGAAGGTGCTATTGTTCGCGTTGCCAATCTCAATGAACAACTGGCATTTGAGTTAAAACATGTGCCGAATGGGTCTTATATACTTATACTGGCTTTGAATCAAGATGTGGTGGATGCACAGGGAAACATGGGCCAGTTAGGTGCTTTTGTGGGCATCAATCCCTTCACGGGTGACGTCGATCCCGCGACGCTGATTCAGGTTGTCAATGGTGCCAGCGCAACCGGTTTACAAGTCATGCTGGAAGAAATTGCTGAGCCGGAACCCGTTGATATTCGAGAGGTCAGTGTTCAGAGTGTAGATGCTGAAAACAATTCGTTTTTCATTCAACGCAATGGTCAACAGGTAAGAGTGGATGTATCACAGGCTCTGATGATTACCCTTGACCAGAAGAATGTTGAGGATATTATCGCAATATTCTTTTCTGGCAATGTTGATGATCTCGTCCAACTTATTTTTCCCATTACCGACTTGATGCCTGGTAATACCGTTTCCTTACTCGGATTCCCTATTTCCGAGACCGCAATTCAAGCGTTAATCGTGATACGCCAGGCGCCGTCTCAGACGCGCAGTGCTGATCTGGATAGTGATGGAGATGTCGATTTCTCCGATTTCTTGCTTTTTGCCGCTGCTTTTGGCACGAGTGAGGGAGGACCGGGATACAATGCTGCGGCTGATTTAGACGGGGATGGTACGGTCGCATTTTCAGACTTTTTGATCTTTGCCAGTGCTTTTGGCAAGCCGGTGAGTGGCAATTAAAAAATAAGCATGTTTGAGATTGGGAACGGGTTGGTCCGGTAAGTCGGCCAACCCGTTTTTTGATGGGGCTTGACAATCGCTACCTCTTCCTATATCATAACTAACGTATCAACGCGGATAGGTCGTTTTTTCCCCTTTCATCCAGACGGAAAGGGACATGCTATGACCGAACTGACACCTCGGGAAAAAGCAATTCTCGACATTTTGATTGGCACTTATGTCACCACAGGTGAGCCGGTGGGGTCGCGCACAATTTCCAAGATGGATTTGGGGCTCAGCGCGGCGACCATTCGAAACTCGATGGCCGATCTCGAAGAAAAAGGCTATTTGTACCAGCCTCACACTTCGGCTGGGAGGGTGCCAAGCGATAAGGGGTATCGGTACTATGTCGATATGCTGATGAATCGGGAGGAACTCGCCGAGGCTGCACAACGGTCTATTCGGGATAGTGTCGAGCGTTTGCGAGAGGGCAACGCCGACGATTTATTGGTGCAAGTGTCCAAAGTTTTGGCCGATGTATCGCACAATCTGGGTATTGCACTTGGCCCACAGTTCACCCAGGGCATTTTTGAGCGTTTAGAAATGCTCAAGTTGAGTGAATCCAAACTGCTGATGGTGATGACTATTCGGTCTGGGCTGGTCAAGACTATGGTCGTCGAAATCGACTCAGAAATTGAAGAAAACGAGTTGGAAGAAACGCGGCGGGTGGTCAACCAGCGGCTTTCTGGGCTTACTATAGGCGAGATTATGGCGTCCGTCAAAGAACGGCTTGCGTCCGCATCGTCCGGGTCTCCTAAGCTGTTGCATTTGCTTGCCAATAGTGCTGATCATTTATTCAGATTTCCGAGCAGTGCCGATCTGCATATGGATGGTACGCGCAACTTTTTTGGTCAGCCCGACTTTTCCAGTGAACGTCTGGCCGGTCTGATTGGCATGTTGGAAGCTCGTGAATACGTAGCGCATTTGTTGAGTGACCGCGCGCGAGATGCGGGTATTTCCATCACGATTGGAGATGAACACGAATCTCCCGAGCTCAAGGATTGCAGTTTGCTGACTTCTACGTATTCGGTGGGCAATGTGTCGGGTGTTATCGGGATTATTGGGCCAACGCGATTGCCTTATGGGCGGCTCGTTCCCCTGGTGCAGTATATGGCAAATCTAACAGAAGAGATGCTGGATCGCAGGTAAAGGAGTTATTGAGAACTTATGGCACAGAAGAAAGCACAGAAAGAAGAAGTCTTGGAAGATGTAGATGCAGAGGTGGTGGAAGATGAGGTGATGGAGGATGCGGAGGTAGAGGTGGTGAAAGATGAGATTAATGATGAGGCCGATCAATCAGATGAGATTGATGAGGAGACCGGTCAATCGGAGGAGCCAAAGGAGAAGATAGAGGCTACTCCGTTATTTTTGGCCCGCGAAGAAGCCGAAATGTACAAGGATCGATGGATGCGTCTTGCCGCTGAGTTTGAGAATTACAAAAAGCGCAGGGCGCGAGAATTTGAGATCCTTGTGCAATCTGCCAGCGAAGATGTAATTCGCGATTTATTGCCCATTTTAGATGGGGTTGGCCGCGCATTGGCACACAGCGAAAATGGGGATACGGAGTCAGAGGGATTTCAAGAAGGCATAAAAATGATTATGGAGCAATTTCCGCGCGTGCTCTACAATCGCAATCTGAAAGAAATTGAGACGGTTGGCAAACCATTTGATCCGACTGTGCATGAAGCATTGATGCAGATGCCATCAGAAGTCCACGATGCCGGTATTGTTTCGGATGAGATTGAAAAAGGATATAGCCTGGGCGATAAGGTGCTGCGCCCGGCGAAAGTGGTGGTAAGTCAGGGCAAACCCGCACCGGAGGCCCCGGAAGAGGACGCGGAGGCAGATAAACTATGAACAGGGTCGCAAATGAGCGGCTCTTTTTACATGTTTGTTGATGGGAAAGGTCAATGGCCAAAAGAGATTATTACGAGATATTGGGGGTGGATCGCGGAGCTTCGGAAGATGAGATTAAGAAAGCTTATCGCAAGCACGCACTGAAATATCACCCGGATCGCAATAAGGATAATCCACAAGCAGAGGAAATGTTCAAAGAAGGTGCCGAAGCTTATGAAGTGCTGATGGATGCACAAAAGCGACAGGCGTATGACCGCTTTGGACACGAAGGCGTCAGCGGGACGTTTCGGGGTGGTGGGTTTCAGTGGTCGGACTTTTCGCACGCTGGTGATTTTCAAGATATTTTTTCGAATCTGGATGAGATCTTCGGCGGTGGTATCTTTGGCGATTTGTTTGGTCGGCGCAGCCAACGGCGGTCAAATCGCGGCGAAGATTTGAGGATTTCGATCAGTCTGACGTTAGAGGAGATAGCCGAGGGTGCTCAAAAAACCATTCGGCTGTCGCGGTTGGAGTCCTGTGATACGTGCGGAGGTGATGGTGCAAAGCCAGGGAGTTCCCCCATAACATGCGATATGTGTGGTGGTGTAGGGCAGATTCGGCAGGCCACGCGCTCCCTGTTTGGACAGTTTGTCAATGTCACCACCTGTCCACAGTGCAATGGCAATGGCAATGTGGTGCGCGAGCGATGTGATAGTTGTCAGGGGCAGGGGCGAGTGAAGAAGCAAAAAGATATTTCGGTCAATATCCCGGCGGGTATTTCCGAAGGCAATTATATTCCTCTGCGAGGGCAGGGCAATGCCGGGCCAAATGGCGGACCAGCAGGCGATTGTATGGTCTTTGTTGAAGAAGAAGAACACGACTATTTTGAAAGACACGGTAACGATATTGTGTACGATTTGCCCATCAGTTTTAGTCAGGCAGCTCTGGGAGCAGATATAGAAGTGCCGACCCTGACTGGTCGCGTGAGTATGAAGATCCCTGCTGGTACACAATCGGGGCGGATTTTTAGATTGCGCGGTAAGGGCATTCCCGAATTGGATGGATATCGCACGGGCGATCAACTCGTGCGCGTAGCGGTCTGGACGCCGGCAAAATTGAGCCGGGAGGAAGAGGAGTTATTTGCCAGGCTTGCCAAATTGGAAAACATACAGCCGCCAGAGGGTGGAAAAGGTTTTTTTGAGCGCGTTAGAGAAGCATTTGGAGGGTAGTGTACATCACAAGGGAAACAGGCGAGCGGTCCAAATTTTTGTTTGGGCCGCTTTTATATATGGAGGGTTTATGAAACAGATATTGGGGGTAGTATTATTGTGTCTGATTGCAGGATGTGTTGGGGAGGAAAAAAAGAAAGAGCAAATTGCGACACGACAAAAATTGGATACGCCAATGGGCGCGTGGTTCATGTATGCCGGGAGCGAGACCGGGATACGTGGAGAAGATGATCTGGAGCGAGAAATTACAATTCTCGTGCTCAGCGACAGTACGTATTCCCTGACGGTGCAGGAGCCCCATATCCAGAGAAATTTTGTGGAAAAAGGGCAGGTGGTTTACGATATGCGCAATGGGCAGATCAAGTTTACCGTGCATACTTCTACAGGTGTGGACTTTAGTGGGGCAGAACCTCGAAAGCTGGTCGATGTAGATCCTCTGGTGCCCTGGCAACGCGACCCGGGAACAGAATATGTGATGATATGGCGATTGGAGCAACAGGGGGATGAGAGCGGCGAAAATATGCGGGATGTGATGGTGCTCTCGGCAGAAGGACACGAAGAATCGTATTTTGTACGCATCGAGAATCGAGAGGGAAGGGGAGCTATTTTAAACGCGCAGATGAAAAGCGGGGATAAGTGATGCGTATTCTGAGTAACAGCCTCACCCCCGCTGATATCTGCATTGTGAACCGCTTATCCAGCAACTTCTTTGGCCAGTTCAACGCATCGCACCAAAAATGCGTCATACGCGGCTTTAAACTCAGTGGTGGTTTTTTGAACCGATCCAAATTCGGGCCAGTCGCCGGGTTCCATGCCCCGCGTTTGCCAGCCGCTCAGATCAATTTGAACCTCGTTCTCGAGAAAATCCTTTAGAGAGGGCGTCAGATCGTAGCCCTTCTGAAAATCGGGTAATTCGTAAAGTCGCTGTGTCACGCCTGGTTCGTATTCATGGCCGATTGATCCCCTGAGTTCGGCCAGGTCAAAATCGGGTGCTTCTGACACGAGTTGAACGGCGCGTTGATGGTTGGGAAATTCTGTATGGCACATGTTTGCGCCCAGTGCGTGAAGCGTGTCATCGGGGACGCGCTTGGACGCGGGCAATACGTCCATTGAAGCCAAAATCCACTGTGCCTGATCTTCTGACAAACCGTAGGTGTCTGATAAGTAGGCAACCCATTTGGGCCGATTTTCAGGCGCGTAGAAAATCCAATGTACGCGCCGCGCAATGACCGTCCCCGCTTTTTTAAGATCGGCTTCGAGTTGCACAATTGCTTCTGAAGACTGACCGGCTGCTTCGGCAACTTTTAAGATTACGGGATGATCCAGAGACTTCAAGTGAGCATAAGAACATATTTCTACCACTTGTTCGGCCAATGTTCCTTCGGGTATATCGACTTCCAGGTCTGAAGCGAGTTCGGCGAGCAATTCACTGGCGCGGTCTTCTGATAATGCGCCGAATAGCTTTTCGGCTTCTACCTCGCGCAAATGGCTTACAAACCGTCCACCCATATTCGTTTCATAAGTTCTCACCACTTGCTTGCCGGCCTGTGCCGCTCTGGCTTTGCCTTCGAAGGCATCGATGACGAGTTGCACTTCCTGTGCCACTGTGTAAACGACTGTGTTATTTGTGCCAATGCCTTCGCTGTTGAGCACGGTCGTGATTTTTCGCGCTGCTTCGTGTCCACCGCCGACCTTGAATACGATATTGGGATCCAGGGTTATATCCCCGACGCCCAATAATTTGTCATAGCCTTTCAAATAGTCATCGGCAATGCGATATGCGTTGCGCGCATCTTCGATGCTGGCATCGGCCTGATCTGCGATATTGGGATTGAGTTGAAAACTCACCATGTAGTCTTTCAGGCCCGTGTGCATCGCCAGAGGTCGAAAGATTGAAAGATTGGGCCACAGCGCAATGAGTGTGGCAGCCATTACAATGTCATCGGCATATTTTTCGGGATGGGCTTTCCACTCGTCGTGCCTGGAGATCTCGGCTTTGAGTTCATCATCCAGCGAGGGGTCTTCGTCAAATGCTTTGGCAGCCAATACCGGGTTTGTCGAGACCTGACAAAAGCCGTAGTGCCGCAAGTATTCCAGACCGCGCGCAAAGTCATTGCCAAATTTACAGACATTTTCACCGATCATCTGCCAATACACACCGCCGCGCATATTGGTCTTGAGCAATTCCAGAAATGACCGCGCGGGATTGTCTGCGTCCAGATTTGACTCAATTCGCTCGGCCAATAATCCAGAGAGACTATCGGATAGGTTCACAGATTTCATGTCGGCCAAAAAGCTATTCACAACACCTGTTGCGTGATCGCCTCCCAGATTGTCGAGGGCGTCCAATACACTGTCGAGTGCTGTGTCTATTTCCTCAGTGCCATATCCAACAATCTCGGCATCGCGCCCGACAAAATTCATCCCCAACTGTATCAATGTTTTGCAAATCAAATCGCCAGAGGCCCCGCTATTCTCAATTGCATCTAAGAGTTCATCTACGCGGCTCTGCAAAGAACCCGCTTGCGGTGAAATTAAAATCCGGTCTGCCACAGCAAGGGTTTGTCCGGCATCAAATGCCGCATGCACATCAACATTCATGAATTTCCTCCTCTTTTGCGTTTTACATCTTCGTTTTATGTCTTACCTTTCTCATCTCAACCCCAATACATCGCGCATGTCGTACATCCCCGGATCGGCTTCAACGGCAAAGGGAATGGCCCGAATCACGCCGGAGGCAAATGTATCGCGACTTTGTGCGCGATGGGCGAGTTCGATGGTTTCTCCAATGCCTCCGAACATGACCGTGTGTTCGCCGACGATATCGCCGGCGCGAATGGCGTGTACGCCGATTTCTTCGCGTGTCCGCGCGCCCGTATCGCCATAGCGACCATATACACCCACCTCTTGCAAGTTGCGGTCCAATCCCCTTGCTGCGGCTTCGGCCAGTGCATAAGCCGTTCCCGATGGCGCATCGGTTTTAAATCGATGGTGCGCTTCGACGATTTCTGCGTCGTAATCGCCGCCCAAAATGCGCGCGGCTTCTTCGACGAGTTGCACTAATACTGTTACACCTACGCTGAAATTGGGCGCGAATACACAGGCCACATTTTTCAAGGCATGTGTCATGGTCTCTACCTGATCGGGTGACAATCCCGTTGTGCCAATGACCATCGGCACGCCAGCGCGTCCAGCTATTTCTGCTGCGACAACTGTCGGGTCAGGGGGCGCTGTGAATGCCGTGATTACATCGACATTGTCCGTCATTGCTTCGACCGTATCTACTACTGATATACCTTTGGGAGGAACGCCTATAACTTCGCCAATGTCTTTTCCAATTACGGGATGACCTGGAAACTCGACTCCACCGCCCAAATCCAGTCCTTCGGCTTCGAGGGTCAGATGAGAAATTCGCTGTCCCATCCGCCCGGCAATACCACAAATACCCACCTTAATCATAATTGCTCCAGAAAAAGTGTGAAGTGTGAAGGATGAAGTGTGAAGCACCCTTTCTAACTTCACACTTCTAACTTCAAACTTCTTCAATATGCCAGTCCTTCCAGTACCGAATCATCGTTCAGGCGTTGCGCCACATCTGTACCAAAGAATGATGCTACGGGCGCGAATACCTCTGGGTTATTGGCCTGTACTTCGCGGGCAATGCCCAGTACGATATCCAGTCCAGTGCGATTCATTTTTCCCAATGGCTGGCGACACGGCCCGGCTGGCATGCCCAAAATATTCATCAATGTTTTTACCGGCAATGGATTGCGCGCCTTGACTTCTGTCACGCCATAAGGTGTTTGTTCTTCGGATACAACGCCGACCATGCCAAATAAGGGTTTCAGTGCGGCGTGCAGGCGATCTGCTTCGTCCATGTCTCCGCTTTGGAGGGCGTGTACCATTTTTGTCACAGGACCGGGTGCCACATTGGATATTACGCTGATTACGCCCGCGGCGTCAATCTGATCGCTGGTCATCATGTCAAATGTTTTGTCGTCGTCTCCGGACATGATCGAAAACGCATCACCACAACATTCGCGGGTGCGTGCCATATTGTCCAGATCGCCTGTGGCCTCTTTCACGGTGTTCACATTCTTGTATTCGGAATACAAGATGCCGAGGTCTTCTGGGAGCAATTTCGTGCCGGACCGACCGGGTATGACATAGGGGATCATGTCCAGTTCGGGAAATGCACGGGCCACGGGTTCGACGTATTCTTTGCGAATTTCCAGAGAACTCGGTCCGTTGTAATAGGGATCGACGAGCAGGATGGAGTCCGCACCTACTTGCGCTGCGTATTCAGCTGCTTTTAAGGTTTTTGCCGTCGAGTTGCTGCCTGCCCCCCCAATGGCGCGGCACTGCTCTCTGGCCTGGCTGCACACTACGCGCGTAATCAAGCTTTGTTCATCACTGCTCAAGGTTGGACTCTCAGCTGTCGTGCCGCAGGCCAAAAGGCCATCAATCCCTTCAGAAATCTGAAATGCCACCAGTTTTTCCAGACCGTCCTGGTCCAGAGCCTGGTTGGCCGTCAGGGGTGTGATTAAGGCCGTATGACATCCTTTTAACATAAAAACCTCCAGTTTCTGCACTGTGCGACAAAAAAAGCGCCGGCTTCTCAAGGGCATCGCCAGACGCTAAACGCAGCAGAAAATCTCGCGAACAAGAGAGCTCTCCACGGAAACTTTTCCCGTGACAGTTCAGCAGATATTATCCACTAAACCAGCCCTGCTCTGCGGCGAAACAGGCCAGGACTTCGGCGAACGATCCCTTTTTGACGGCACAGTGGAGCAATACTCCGTTTCGCCTCTTGTGCCGCATACTGATGATCGCTCGCGCCTCTACCCTTGCGGAACGGAAAGGTAGCCAACCTCATTCGGACTGTCAAGGGTAAAGAGTTAAGAGGAGAGAGGGTACAATTCCTATGCCAATTGCTGGAGTTCTTCCATTAATTCATCGTCGATATCCACGCCCGACTGTATCCGCATTTCGCGTTCTCTAAAGGCGCGCTCGCCCGGGATCAAAATTTCGGTTACACCATCTGCGGGCATTGAGTTTTTAATGGTGTAGATGACTTCGCTAACGCCCGATTGAAAGATGTCCATCCCCAAAAAAATTGAGGGATCAATGGCCAGCATGAAAATTCCGTAATTTTTTCCCATTTCAGGTACGGGTGCAGCATTGAGCAAGACGCCAGAAAAGAGTTGAATCATTACACTCAAAGCGTATCCTTTGTGTTCGCCAAAGGGCAATGCCCCACCTGCGCGCGCTTGCTCGGGATCGGTTGTCGGCTTGCCATCTGGCCCCAATGCGCGTCCTGGGGGGATCTCTTTGCCGTCTTTGAGTGCCATCAATATTTCGCCATTGGTAATTGCCGCGCACGAAAAATCGACCAGCACCTGGCCTTCTGCCGCGGGAAATCCCGCTGCGATGGGATTTGTCCCAAGTATGGGCTGTTGACCGCCCCAGGGGACAATGCGCGGGCCTGTGTTGCACATAACCAGTCCGACCAGTTCCGCATTGGCTATCATCGAGGCGTAATATCCCAGCATCCCACTGTGGCTCGTGTCGCGCGCACCCACAACGCCTACCCCACTTTGTTTGGCTTTATCAATCGCGGCGCCTGCACATCGATGTGCTACCAGATAGCCCAGATTATCCCGTCCATCAATAAGGGCATAAGCCAGTGCATCTTTTTCTATGACCATGGGGGATTGAGTTCCTTGAGATGCGCGCTCGGCAATGCCGGGCAAGCGGATCATCCCATGGGTTGGGCGTCCCCGCAATTCGGCTTCGATCAAGATATCTGTCACAATATGTGCGTCAGCCGCGTCGAGTCCGCGATCGATCAAGATAGACTGGCATAACGCACGCAAATTTTCGACTTTGACGTTCATGAAGATGATGACCTCCTGAAAAGAATAAATCGCATTCGTCACAATAATCTATTGACAATATATATTCATGTTATTATATGAGAAAAACCAATTGGGCGAGTGTAGAGATATCGCCCTGCATTGGTCACAGAAGCATTGCCCCTATAATTTTATCTGAGGACCACAATGTCCGAGCCACAAATTTATACCCTCGACAACGGCATTCGCGCGGTTGTCGAACCCATGCCCGGCGCGCAATCGCTGGTTGTTTCATTTCGTTTTGCTTTTGGCGCGAAAGACGATCCCAACGATAGATTGGGTATTACGCATATTGCTGAAGATGTCCTTTTTAAGGGTACGCCCAGACACGACGCACGCGCCATATTCGACGCTTTTGACGGTCTGGGGATAAGGCGCAGTTCCTCGACTTCCGTCGAATACACCTCTTTTCTCGCACAAGTCCTGCCCGACAAATTCAAATCCGCACTTGAACTTTATGCCGAACTTTTTCGCAGTGCATCTTTTCCCAGTGATCAGGTCGAGATCGCCAAGATCCTCACTCTTGAGGAACTCAAACGGATGGAGGACAACCCCATACAACAAGCCATGTATATGGCCTATAAGGCGGGGCTTGGCTCGCCGATGGGCAGGATTCCCCTTGGAGAACCCGATACAGTGTCGGCTATTACACCTGCGGGCGTTCGCCGCCATTGGGATGCACATTGCAGGCCAGCCCATTTACTTATTGGGGTTGCAGGCGGTCTGGATGCGGGAACTGTAGTTGAGACTGTTGGCGATGTTTTTGGCGGATGGGCAGGCGAAGCACCAGACAGTGGAGATTTTCATTCTATTTCTGTTGCTGACCGCAGTGTACATCACGAAAAGCCATCAGAGCAAGCCCATATTTGTCTGCTCTCTTGCGGTGTTCCTCGAGGCCACGATCTCTATTACGCGGGGCAACTTGCCATCGCCATCCTTTCCGGCGGTGGATCGAGCCGATTATTTACAGAGGTCCGCGAAAAACGCGGCCTGGCCTATAGTGTGTCGGCTTTTTATCAGGCATACCGCGGTGGTGGTCTGATGGCGGTTTATGCAGGTACGACTGCTGACCGCGCCCAGGAGACCCTGGATGTCTGTCAATCGGAGCTTGCGCGATTGCGCCGCGATGTCACTGCCGAAGAACTCATTCGGGCCAAGACAGTGCTCAAGGGGCGCCTTTTTACCATTGGCGATTTGCCCGAGGGCCGCGCTGGTGGTATCATCGAAGACTTATTTCTCGAGGGCCGCGTGCGGACGATTGACGAAATCGCCGCGGGTATTGATGCCGTTACTCTCGATCAGATTCCGCAATATATTGAGACTTTTCCCTCAACACCTGGTACATTACTGGTTTTAGGACCTCAACCACTGGGGGGTTAAGAGGCGAGAGGATCATTCAGTTTTCACAGGAGCAATTTATGTCTTCACCCTTTTCCACGCATACCCTCGATAATGGCCTCACGCTTGTTTTTGAAACGATTCCTCGCATTCGTTCGGCTGCGCTGGGCTTTTTTGCCCAGACGGGATCGCGCGACGAAGCCCCAGACCTTTTGGGGATTTCACATTTTCTCGAACACATGTGTTTCAAGGGGACGCCCAAGCGCGACTGGCGGCAACTTTCGCTTGATGTCGATGATCTGGGCGCTATGTGGAATGCCTACACATGGTGGGAGGGTACGGCTTATTTTCACTGGGTGCAAAGTGATCGGGCAACGGATTCTATCGAAATTCTCAGCGATATGATGCGCGCCAATTTGCCATCGGACGAGTTTGATATGGAGAAGAAGGTCATTCTCGAAGAGATTGCGATGTATCACGATCAGCCCGACGCGCTCATTATTGACGATCTCATTCAAGAGGCTTTCGGCAATCATCCACTGGGACAAAGTGTGCTGGGGACAGAGGATACGGTGAAGTCTATTACCCGCGATTTGATGGCGGAATATCACCAGCGGCGTTATGGTCCCAATAATCTCACATTTGTCATTACAGGTGCGTTTGAGCGCGATGAGATTATTCGCGCTGTTGAGGCACATTGCGGAGGCTGGCAGGTGTCTGATAATGGTCGAGAGCAATCTATCCCAACTTTTCACGCTTCAAATCGCGTTGTACAACGCGATGGTGTGGCGCGCGAACATATCGCGCTCGCGCTTCCCGCGCCCCCGTCTTCCGATGACCATGCCGCTACTGCGGATTTGCTTTCTGTTTATTTGGGGGCATCGACCAATAGCCGGCTCTACTGGTCTGTTATTCAACAGGGTCTGGCTGATGAGGCTTCGGCAGAGTATATCAATTTTAGCGATGCGGGACTTTTTTATGTTTATCTGTCCGTGGATCCACAAAATGTGTCTCAGGTTCTCGATATTGTGCGGCGCGAAATGGCGGATTTAAAAAATGGGATTGATAACGATGCGCTCCAGCGCGCCAAGACCAAGCAGGCTACGGGTATTATTTGTAGTGGGGAAAACGGTCTTTCTCGCTTTTCTCAAATTGTGGGTAGTCTGAGTACCAGCACGCCACTCAAAACGCTCGAGGAAGAACGCGCGGAGATCGATGCCGTTACGCCAGAGCGCATTGCCGATTATCTCGAAAAATATCCTCTCGATGAGGATCCCGCGCTTGTCGCTCTCGGTCCGATGGAAAAATTGAATTAAGCCTTTGGGTCCAGCGCGTCTCGCAGACCATCGCCGACCAGATTAAATGCCAGTACTGTAAAAAAGATCGCTCCACCTGGAAAGGTGAGTACCCAGGGTGCGCGCACTATCAGTTCGCGTCCCTGGCTCAACATCGCCCCCCATTCGGGGGTGGGGGGTTGCGCGCCCAGGCCGAGAAAGCTCAGTCCTGCAGCGTCGAGGATTGCGGTTGCCAATCCCAATGTCGCCTGGACAATCAATGGGGCGAGACAATTGGGCAAGACGGCTACGCATAGTATGCGCCAATCCGATGCTCCCAGGGCGCGTGCGGCCATGACATAATCGGTTTCTCGCACGGTCAAGACGGACGCGCGAATCAGACGCGCATATTGCGGCATAGCCACAATGCCGACGGCCAACATCGCATTTTCCAGGCCGGGTCCCAAAATAGCCACGATGCCGATTGCGAGCAATATGCTCGGAAAGGCGAGCAGCAGATCCATCAGACGCATCAATATCTGATCTATCCATCCCCCCCAATAGCCCGCGACGACCCCAATACAGGTGCCCAGTATAAGGGCGATCAATACAGCGAATACCCCGACGCGCAGAGAGATCCGCGCGCCATAGATGACGCGGCTCAATATGTCTCGGCCAAAATCATCTGTGCCAAACGGGTGGTCGAGTGTTGGAGGCGATAGGCGATTGTAGAGTGCCTGCGCCATTGGATCAGCAGGGGCGATTAATGGCGCTGCGAATGCCAAGAGCAAAAAGCCGCCGATCAATATACTTCCGACAATGGAGAGACGGTTTTTTCGCAATCGCTGCCAGATCAATAGCGCAGTGGTTTGCGGTGGCGTTTGTAAGGTGTCTTGAATGTGTGACATTACGTTGTTTACTCTTTGTTGTATTTGATCCGTGGGTCCAGCCAGGCGTATAATAGATCTGCGATCAGGTTGATGAGGACGAAGGTTGTAGCGACGATTAGTACGCCCCCTTGAATGGCTCGAAAGTCGCGTGCGTAAACCGAGAGGAGCAACCAGCGCCCGACCCCGGGCCAGGCAAAGATACTTTCGGTCAAGACAGCGCCGCCCAATAGATAACCGAATTGTAAGCTGATTACGGTTAAGACGGGGATGAATGCGTTTTTCAGTGCATGGCGCAATATGACGACCCGTTCAGACAAGCCTTTTGCCCAGGCGGTGCGCACATAATCTTCGCGCAAGACTTCCAGCAAGCTCGACCGGGTCATGCGCGCGATAACAGCGGCGGGCACGGTGCCCAGGGTTATGCCCGGCAAGATTAAATGCCAGAGTGCGTCGCCAAAACTCGGTAGATCACCTGCGATTAAGCTGTCTATGAGATAAAATCCAGTTAGTGTGGGTATAAATACGTGGGAGCTGAGCCTTCCGGAGACGGGGAATAACGGTAGGGAGACTGCAAGGGCGAGGATGAGCAGTAATCCCAACCAAAAGATGGGCACTGAGACCCCTGCCAGCGATGCAGTCATGCCGATATAATCCCACCAGGTGCCGCGTCGAACCGCGGATGCTACACCTGCACCAATGCCGAGTATGCAGGCGAATACCATGCTCGCGAAGGTGAGTTCCATGGTGGCGGGAAAACGTGCCATTAGTTCGACGGATACGCGTTCGTGCGATTTAATTGATCGCCCCAGGTCGCCTTGTAGCAGATCGGATAAATAGCGTCCAAATTGCACATGTAATGGCTGGTCCAGGCCCAGGTCGCGCCTCAAAGCAGCCAGACTTTCTGCACTTGCCCGTTCGCCCAGCATGATCTGTGCCGGGTCTCCCGGTACGAGGTGTACCATAAAAAAAACCAGCACTGTGATGCCAAATAGGGTGGGGATCAGTGCCAGTAATCTTTTGAGGATGTAGATGTGCATGGATAGTGGTTTTAAAAAGAGTTGTCGTAATGAATACCCAGGCAATATCCGACAAATTTAGCCTAAGCGCAATATCCATTCACAGAAGGCGCTTGACGTGTCAGTGGAACCGTACAAAAAGAAACGGCGGTGGGTGTTATGCCTATCGCCGTTTTTTATTTTCGACTACAAAATGATTTCTCGGTGGTGCGAAAACCGAGGTATCAAAAATTATTCAAGCGGCCTTTTCTCAAATTATCGTCCACCTTCCATTTTTTCATCCCAAACGGTTCTATCATCCGGAAGGGCATCCTCAGTTCTTTGTTTTTCACCGTGGGCTTCGATGCTCTAAAATCTACCTCAACCCCTCTGCTCTCAAGGGCTGGAATGTGTATGTTGATTGATGTGGCACTCAAGGGGTTGTTGCTCACATCAACCTTATCTCCACTACCCAATCCCGTGTTTGCCACCAGCGGCGCGAGGTCTGAGATGCTGTTGTTGTTAAGCCACAGCCGCTCCAAACTGGTCATGTTAGATAGTGGTGTCACATTCGATATGCTGTTGTTGCCAAGACCCAGCCATTCCAAGCTGGTCAAGTTAGATAGTGGTGTCACATTCGATATGCTGTTGCTGTCAAGACCCAGCCATTCCAAGCTGGTCAAGTTAGATAGTGGTGTCACATTCGATATGCTGTTGTTGCCAAGAACCAGCCGTTCCAAACTGGTCATGTTAGATAGTGGCGTCACATTCGATATGTTGTTGCTATCAAGATATAGCCGTATTAGCCTGATCAGGTTAGATAGTGGCGTCACATCCGATATGCTGTTGTTGTCAAGATACAGCCGTTCCAAACTGGTCAAATTAGATAGTGGCGAAAGGTTGGATATCTCGTTACTGTTTACCCACTCCCCTCCCACATACGCTCCACCGAGATCCAACACTGTCAGATTAGTTGCAAACTCAAGCCCGGTCAGATTCGATATGCTGTTGTTGTTAAGCCACAGCCATTCCAAGCTGGTCAAGTTAGATAGTGGCGTCACATTCGATATGTTGTTGCTGGAAAGATCCAGCCGTATTAGCCTGGTCATGTTAGATAGTGGCGTCACATCCGATATACTGTTGTTTTCAAGAACCAGCGTTTCCAGACTGGTCAAATTAGATAGTGGCGAAAGGTTGGATATCTCGTTACTGTTTACCCACTCCCCTCCCACAAACGCTCCACCGAGATCCAACGCTGTCAGATTGGTTGCAAACTCAAGCCCGGTTAGATCGCGAATATTCTTGTTCGAGGCAGCAAGGCGAGTTAAGGTCGCCATCTCTGCCTGCGTGATTGGTGCATCGCTCGCCTTGCCGAGACTGTCCGCAATGACCACACGCAGATTTGTATCAGGGATGGCAACCTGCGTTGCACCATCAGGGGGAGATACCTCTTTGCCAAAGCTGGCAGTGAAGATCAGAAAATCGGAAAATCCAATTGCGCCGTCGCTGTCCAGATCATACTTTGCTTCATATCTCCCATCGCCCTGACGTGATCCGAACTGACCTGCAAACGCCAAAAAGTCAGAGAAGCCAACTATACCATCGCCATCAAAGTCCGGGGACACATTAACAGATGTGACCGCTTGATCACCCGCCGCAGTGTTCTCCCCTATGGAAAAAGAAAAGCTATTTTGCGCTGGAAGAGACAACGGATGTATCAAAAACGCGAGTGTGGATAGTGTGAACAAAATCAGGTTACGCATAGGTTTTTCTTTTCATTTAAGACTTCAGTCACACAATTTTTTTGATATTATGAAACTCCGGTCTGGATTTAAATTATTATTATTTCTTCCTTTACAAATCGTGGAATCTGTTATGTTCGCGTGCCATAAGGTCGCATTTGAAAAAAATAGAGTGATCTTTCAAGCAATATAGTCCAAATCCAAAAGGGTGTCAACAAACCGTATTGCGTACCATATTTCATTGGCATAGAACGACTTGGGAACATGTCGCCCTTGTGGTGACTGACCGTTCGGACGCGAAGAGGTCGTTTACTCAGCCATTTTGCTCAGCGTCCGAATGCGGGCGATGATGGTCTCTACGGTCTCGGTCACCGCAGCGAGCAACTCGAAGCGATCTTCCACGCTGACCTCTGTGCCGTGATAGCGATATTTTACGGCATAGTCGGTCAGCCAGGTCAGCTTTTCACCGGCGGGAGTGTCGTTCTCTTCGGGATGGGTTCGGATGATGGCGGCCAGGTCGGATAGGTCGTGGGTGTTTTTGTAGTCGGTATCGAGTGCCGAAATCCAGCCTTTTAGCGCGTTTTCAAGGGCCTGTTGGGCGTGGAAGCCGATGGCCTCCGGTGCCGAATTTGCCTCTACCAGGTCTTCCAGAACGCGGAGTTCTCGTTCGGCATTGATGATTCGCTGTCGTATGTCGGGCCAGTTGGTCGGTTCCGGGTTGTCATAGATTACTTTTGCGCCATGTATATTGACGCCATCGCGGACAGCCTGCCCTGCGACATGGTTTCGGGCACGGCGACCGTCGTGGAAAACGTCCTCGCTCAGGTGGACGAGGTCAACGCCCATGGAGTGGCCGTAAACTTCCTGGACTTTGCGGCGAGCCGCCTCACTCGTGCGCATGTATTCCTGCCGGTCTATCTGCCGGGAGTCCGTGATGATGAGCAGGTCAATATCGGAATCGGGCGTAAAGTCGCCCCTGGCGCGGGAACCGAACAGGATGACGGTGTTGGGATGGACCACGTCGCAGACCGCACGGGCGACAGCGCAGGCTTTGGGATCGGGATGCAACTGTGTTGTGGTATCTGACATGATGTCAATTCTCTGGATCAGGATAAAATTCTGTCGGACAGTGTACAAGTTTCACAGAAGTTATGATACAGGATTTTGGAGATCAGAGCAACAGTCGCTATGAAATAAATACCATAATCTTCGCGCAAGACTTCCAACAAACTCAATTGGGCATGCACGCAAAAAAGAAACGGCGGTGGGTGTTATTGCCCACTGCCGTTTTTATTTCTGACCACAAAGTGATTTCTCGGTGGTGTGAAAAACGAAGTGTCAAAAATTATTCAAGCGACCTTTTCTCAAATTATCGCCCACCTTCCATTTTTTTATCCCCAACGGTCCTATCATCCGGAGGGGCATCCTCAGTTCTTTGTTTTTCATCGTGGGCTTCGATGCGCTAAAATCTACCTCGACCCCTCTGCTCTGAAGGGCTGGAATGTGTATGTTGATTGATGTGGCATTTAAGGGGTTGTTACTCACATCAACCCAATCTCCTTCACCCAATCCCGCGTTTGCCACCAGCGGCGCGAGGTCTGAGATGCTGTTACTGTCAAGTTCCAACCCTGTCAGGTTGATTAAGTTAGATATCGGCGTCACATTCGATATGCTGTTGTCGGAAAGTTCCAGCAATTTCAGGTTGATTAAGTTAGATATCGGTGTCACATTTGATATGCTGTTGTCGGAAAGTTCCAGCACTTCCAGACGGGTCAAGTTAGATATCGGTGTCACATTCGATATGCTGTTGTCGTAAAGACCCAGCCATCTTAGATTGGTCAAGTTGGATAGTGGCGTCACATCCGATATGCTGTTGTTGTCAAGAAGCAGCAATTGCAGACGGGTCAAGTTAGATATCGGCGTCACATTCGATATGCTGTTGTCGTAAAGACCCAGCCATCTTAGATTGGTCAAGTTGGATAGTGGCGTCACATCCGATATGCTGTTGTCGTTAAGAGTCAGAGTTCTTAGATTGGTCAAGTTAGATATCGGCGTCACATCCGATATGCTTGTGCCGGAAAGATCCAAAAATATCAGGTTATTCAAGTTAGATAGAAGCGTCACAAGCGGCGTCAGATTCGATATGCTGTTGTCGGAAAAAGACAGGGCTCTTAGATTGGTCAAGTTAGATAGGGGTGTCATATCCGATATGCTGTTGCCGGAAAGCCCCAGCCATTCCAGACTGGTTAATCCTGACAGTGCAGACATATTCGATATGCCGTTGTAGGAAAGATTCAGGGTCCTTAGCCTGGTCAAGTTAGATAGGGGTGTCACAAGCGGCGTCACATTCGATATGCCGTTGCCGGAAAGATCCAGCACTTCCAGATTGGTCAAGTTAGATAGAAGCGTCACAAGTGGCGTCACATTCGATATGCCGTTGCCGGAAAGACTCAGGGCTCTTAGATTGGTCAAGTTAGATAGCGGCGTCACATCCGATATGCCGTTGCCGGAAAGATCCAGGGCTCTTAGATTGGTCAAGTTAGATAGCGGTACCACATTCGATATGCTGTTGTAGGAAAGATCCAGGGCTCTTAGATTGGTCAAGTTAGATAGTGGCGTCACATCCGATATGCTGTTGCCGGAAAGGTAGAAGGAAAAGTTAATCGTTTGTTCTATTATATTGGTCAAGAATAGCGAAAAGTTGTTGAATAGCTCATTGATGTTCACTTCCCACAATCCCCCTTCGTTTCCACCGAGGACCAACTCTGTCAGGTTAATTGCAAACTCAAGTCCGGTCAGATCGCGAATATCCAGGTTCGAGGCATCAAGGCGAGTTAAGGTCGCCATCTCTGCCTGCGTGATTGGCGCACCGAATGCCTTGCCGAGACTGTTTGCAATGACCCAATACAGGCTTACATCCGGAATGAAAACGTCCGTTGTACTGCCACCACCCCCACCACCGCCACTGCTACGGGAGTAGAGTACACTAACCCCTCTGCTCTGAAGGGCTGGAATGTGTGTGTTGATTGATGTGGTACTCAAGGGGTTGTTACTCACATTAACCTCATCTCCACTACCCAATCCCGTGTTTGCTACCAGCGGCGCGAGGTCTGAGATGCTGTTATCGGAAAGCTCCAGCCATTCCAGACGGGTCAAATTAGATAGTGGCGTCACGTCCGATATGTTGTTGTCGGAAAGCCCCAGCGTTACCAGACGGGTCAAATTAGATAGTGGCGTTACATTCGATATGCTGTTGCTGTAAAGAAACAGCTCTTCCAGGCTGGTCAAATTAGATAGCGGCGTCACGTCCGATATGCCGTTGCTGGAAAGACTCAGGGTTCTTAGATTGGTCAAATTAGATAGTGGCGTTACATTCGATATGCTGTTGTTTTCAAGAGACAGCCCTTCCAGGCTGGTCAAATTAGATATCGGTGCCACATCCAATATACTGTTGCTGCCAAGAAACAGCTTTCTCAGGCTGGTCAAGTTAGATATCGGTGCCACATCAGATATGCTGTTGCCTGGAAGAGACAGCTCTTCCAAGCTGGTCAAGTTAGATAGTGGCGTCACATCCGATATGCTGTTGCTGTAAAGAAACAGCTCTCTCAGGCTGGTCAAGTTAGATAGTGGCGTCACATCCGATATACTGTTGCTGCCAAGAAACAGCTCTCTCAGGCTGGTCAAGTTAGATAGTGGCGTCACATCCGATATACTGTTGTCGGAAAGATTCAGTACTCTTAGCCTGGTCAAGTTAGATAGCGGCGACAGGTTGGATATCTCGTTGCTGTTTACCATCAGCCCTCCTACTTCCGCATCACCAAGGTCTAACGTTATCAGGTTAATTGCAAACTCAAGCCCGGTCAGATCGCGAATATTCTTGTTTGGGGCCGCAAGGTGAGTTAAGCTCGCCATCTCTGTCTGAGTGATTGGCTCACCGCTCGCCTTACTGAGACTACCCTCGATAACAACACGTAGATTCGCATCTGGAATAGCAACATTCGTTGTACTGCCACCACCGCCACTACGGGAGTAGCGTACACTACCCCCTCTGCTCTGAAGGGCTGGGATGTGTGTGTTGATTGATGTGGCACTCAAGGGGTTGTTCTCCACCACCACCTCATCTCCACTACCCAATCCCGTGTTTGCCACCAGCGGCGCGAGGTCTGATATGCTGTTGTTGGAAAGATCCAGCTCTTCCAGGCTGGTCAAATTAGACAGCGGTGTCACATTTGATATGCTGTTGTTGTCAAGAAACAGCGCTTCCAGACTGGTTAAGTTAGATAGTGGCGTCACATTCGATATGCTGTTGCTGGAAAGACTCAGCACTTCCAGACTGGTCAAGTTGGATAGTGGCGTCACATCAGATATGCTGTTACCGGAAAGAGTCAGCGATCTCAGGTTGGTTAAGTTAGATAGCGGCGTCACATCCGATATGCTGTTGCTGACGAGATACAGCCGTTCCAGACTGGTCAAGTTGGATAGCGGTGCCACATCAGATATGTTGTTGTAGGAAAGATACAACAATTTTAAGCTGGTCAAATTAGATAGCGGCGTCACATTCGATATGCTGCTGCTGCCAAGAAACAGCCGTTCCAGACTGGTCAAATTAGATAGTGGCGAAAGGTTGGATATTTCGTTGCTGTTCACTATATCCCCTGCACCAAAGTTCAACTCTGTCAGGTTAATTGCAAACTCAAGCCCGGTTAGATCGCGAATATTCTCGTTCGGTGCTTCGAGGCGAGTTAAGGTCGCCATCTCTGCCTGCGTGATTGGCGCATCGCTCGCTTTGCCGAGATTGTCCGCAATGACTGCGCGCAGGTTAGCATCTGGAATGCCAACGTTTGGGGAAGATACCTCTTTGCCAAAGCTGGCAGTGAAGATCAGAAAATCGGAAAATCCAATTGCGCCGTCGCTGTCCAGATCATACTTTGCTTCATATCTCCCATCGCCCTGACGTGATCCGAACTGACCTGCAAGCGCTAAAAAGTCAGAGAAGCCAACCATACCATCGCCATCAAAGTCCGGGGACACATTAACAGATGTGACCGCTTGATCACCCGCCGCAGTGTTCACATCTATCGAAAAAGAAAAGCTATTTTGCGCTGGAAGAAATAGCGGATGTATCAAAAACGCGAGTGTGGATAGTGTGAACAAAATCAGGTTACGCATTGGTTTCTCTTTTCATTTAAGGACTGCAATCACACAATAGTGTGAACAGATTTGCCTAACGGGTTGCTTGGGCCTTTTTTTAATCAATAGCGCGTGTTGGCATCAATCTGAGATACTTTAATTTGCTTGAATGATACTTTTTTCAGATAGATATAAAAAAGTTTACACAAACGTTCGCAAAGTCAATGCCAAACCTTTGTCCTAACGTTCAGAATTTGTCCCGGTTTCCATTTTTTTAATATGTGGTTTTATTTTTGCCTTGCACACTCTGCTAAAAGTCGATAAAGACGCAAATCCACACTGATAGGCAATTTTTAAAATGAAATCTTTTGACCTGTTCCATTGTGGCTCTAATAGGAAAAGCCCAACGGTTTGGAGAGGCCGTTAGGCTTCTGTGTGATTTTCTATGCCCTAAAAAAGATGTCCGATACACTGATCGCTTACTCTTCAATCATCACATCGTGAAACCATTTGCTCCCTGTGGGGTGTAGCTTAAAGCCTTTGACGCGGGTGCGGAATGCCGCTGTTTGGGTTGCGTGGACCAGGGGAACCCAGGGGGCGTCGTGAAAGACGATTTCTTGTGCTTTTTGATACAGGGCCGTGCGTTTTGCTTTGTCGGATTCTTTTTGAGCGGCCACCAATACGTCGTGCAACGGGTCACTGCGATAAAATGCAATATTATTGGCTGGCATTTGGGTCGCGCTTTTGTCCAGCAGAATATAGAGGAAGTTGTCGGGGTCGCCGTTGTCTCCGGTCCAGCCCAGCAATGCCATATCGTGCTGCCCGCGCTGGACTTTGTCCAGATATGTCCCCCATTCATAAGAGACGATTTCAGCTTCGATGCCAACTGTTTGTAAATCGGCCTGGATTGCCTGGGCGATTTTTTGGGGTTGTGGCATATAGGGACGCGGTACGGGCATGGCCCAGAGGGTGGTTTTGAATCCGTTTGGAAATCCCGCGTCGGATAGGAGTGTTCGGGCTTTTTCCGGGTCGTATTCATAGCCGGGTGTTTCTTGCCGATAACTCCAGACCGTCGGCGGAATGGGATTGACCGCTGGAATGGCCAGGCCCTGGTACAGGTTGTCGATCAGGGCTTGTTTGTTGATTGCGTGGTTTATGGCGCGCCGCACATTGAGGTTCTGGAATGGTTCTTTGTCCATGTTCATCGCCAGATAGCCCACGTTCATCCCCGGCTGGGACAGCAAGGCGAGGTTTTCGTCTGATTCAATTGTCGGTAAGAAGTCTGGTACGAGGTTGTCCATGCCGTCGATAGATCCCTGGGTTAGCGCGATTAGTCGGACGGAGTTTTCGGGAATGCTTCTAAAAATCAGGCGATCAATTTTTGGGGCTGGTCCCCAATAATCGGGGTTGCGTTCTAATACCACGCGGTCATCTTTAATCCATTCGACAAAGCGAAATGGCCCCGTGCCCACCGGGTGCCGCGCAAAATCAGCTCCCCATTTTTCGACGGCAACGGGGCTGACGATGGCGCAAAAATTCATTGTCAGATTTGCGAGGAAGGGTGCGTTAGGGCGTTTCAGGTCAATGGATACGGTCATGTCGTCTATTTTGCGGACATCTTGTACGATGTCGCTCATGGACATGCCTGCCCAATATTGATACGCGCCTTCTACTTTGTTGAAAGGGTGGTCGGGTTTGAATTGCCGCGCGAGTGAAAAGACGACGGCATCGGCATTAAAGGGCGTGCCGTCGTGAAAGACGACGTTTTCGCGCAACTGAAATGTCCAGGTCAATCCATCTTCTGACGCTTGCCAGGAAGTCGCTAATCCGGGTGCGAGGTCAGTGCGTTCGGGCACAAATGCGACGAGTGTTTCGTAAATATTATCGCATACTTTAAACGATTCGCCGTCTGTCTCCAGTGCGGGATCCAGTCCCACGGAATCGCCGCCGCGCCCAAAGACGACCGTGCGTCCGGTCTGTTGTCCGCAAGCGGTTATTAGCATCAATATTGCGAGAAATAGATAGCGTGCCATTGTGTTCCCCAAAAAAATGTCAGCCCTCACTATTCCGCCCTGTTTGGGTGGTGGATGGGAGGGCTGACCGCTGAAAGTTGATTGCTGAAAGCTATTCTTCAAACGCCGCGTCAAATGCCACTTCTGAGGGTTCAAAGTCGATCTCATTGACAAAGGCGCAGGATTCGGTCGCGCCGTGTTCGCGGTCCATACCGGAATCTTCCCACTCGACTGAGAGCGGTCCATCGTAGCCAATGTCGTTTAATGCGCGAATGATTTCTTCGAAATCCACGCTGCCGCGACCCACTGAGCGGAAATCCCAACTGCGGTCCGGGTCGCCAAAATTAGTATGTCCGCCAAATATACCCGCTCGTTTGGGGGTGAGCGACAGGTAAGAGTCTTTCATGTGGACGTGATAGATCCGGTCGCTAAACTCGCGGATAAAGCCGACATAATCCACATTTTGATAGACCAGATGGCTGGGGTCGTAATTGAAGCCAAATTCCGGTCGGTTCTCCAGTGCCTCTAATGCCCGGGCAGATGAAGCAATATCAAACGCAATTTCCGTTGGATGCACTTCGAGTGCGAATCGCACGTCGTTCTTTTGGAAGACATCCAGAATCGGGTTCCAGCGATCGGCAAAGTCGCTAAATCCCGCGTCAATCTGATCGGGTGACACGGGGGGGAAAGAATACAACAGGTGCCAGATTGAGGATCCGGTAAAGCCATTGACCACGGTCAGGCCCATGGCTTTTGCGGCTTCGGCTGTTGCTATCATTTCTTCGGCGGCGCGTTGTCGCACGCCTTCGGGATCGCCATCGCCCCACACATGGGGCGGCAAAATCGCCTCGTGCCGTTCGTCGATGTTGTCGCATACTGCCTGCCCTGCCAGGTGATTGCTAATGGCAAAGCACTGCATGCCGTATTGTTCGAGTAATTCTTTTTTTTCGCGCACATAGCCGTCATTCGATGCGGCTTCACGCACGTCCATGTGGTCGCCCCAACAGGCGAGTTCCACGCCGTCATAGCCAAAATCTCTGGCTTTTTGCAACATGACTTCCAGTGTCAAGTCCGCCCACTGTCCGGTGAATAACGTAACTGGTCTTGCCATTTTTCACTCCTGTTTTAACTCAAATTTTTGGCACGTCTTGCCAGGTTTTTGTAGCTGCCGAATCGACTACGGCTTCCAGGACGGCCTGTACCTTTGTGCCTTCGGCAAAGTCGGGGGAAAAGGTTCCATCCTGTGCAATCGCTTCAAAGAAATCCCTGAATTCATGCGTGAATGTGTGTTCCCAGCCAATAATGTGTCCCGGCGGCCACCACGCGCCCATAAAGGGTTGGCTGCCTTCACCGACGATAATTTCTCGGAAGCCCTGGATATGATCTTCGTCGTCGCGCGAATAGAATTGCAATTCGTTCATTTTTTGCAGGTTGAATGCGATACTGCCTTTGCTTCCGTTGATTTCAAAATGGTTGTAGTTGCGCCGCCCGGCGGCAAATCGCGTGGCTTCAAATGTGCCGAGTGCGCCGTTTTGGAACCGGGCCAAAAACATGGTGGCGTCGTCAACGGTCACCTGGCCCATTTGTTCGCCGCCTTGCGCGCCCAGGCCCGCGTCAACGGCTTCGAGTAGGGGGCGTTCTTTGATGAAGGTGGTATCTGCGCCGACTACGCTGTCGATGTCGCCTACGAGATGCAGGGCGAGATCGATGATATGCGCGTTCAGATCGCCGTGCGGTCCCGAACCTGCTTTGTCTTTTTCCAATCGCCAGACGAGTGGGAAGTCGGGGTCGATGATCCAGTCTTGCAAGTACACGGCGCGCCAGTGATAAATTTCCCCAATCCGCCCTTCGGCGATCAATTGCCGAGCCAATGCCACCGCGGGTACGCGGCGGTAGTTGAATGCAACCATGGTTTTTTTGTCGGTGTTTTCAGCCACGGCCAATAATTCTCTGGCTTCTGCAAGGGTGTTTGTGAGGGGTTTTTCACAGATGACGTGTTTGCCGGCTTTCAATGCTGCCAGTGCCATGGGCAGGTGCTGATCGCCGGGTGTGCAGATGTCGATGACGTCGATGTCGTCTCGAACGACGACTTTTTCCCAGTCGGTTTCGTATTCTTCCCATTGGTATGTCTCAGCCGCATCTTTTACGGCGTCGGAGTTGCGTCCACAGATTACTTTTAATACGGGTTTCACACCGAGTTCGGGAAAGAATGCGGGCAGTTGGCGGAATCCATTGCTGTGCGCTTTGCCCATGAATGAATATCCGATCATGCCGATGTTGAGTTCCATAGATGTCTCCTTTTTTATGTACATCTAAAATTTTTCTCAAAAGCCGCATCAATATAGAAATCTACCATCCCTTGTCAACGACTAATCAAAGAAATCATATCCTTCTTTCACATGCGTGCGCGCCAAATCCTCGTTAAATTCGACGCCGAGGCCCGGTTTTTCCGGGAGGACAAATTGTCCATCTTGGATTAATGGCTCGTCGCTGATTACGAGGTCCCATCGCCATTCTATCTGGTCTGCGTGGTAGGGTAGTTCCAGAGTGTGGAGGTTTCGCACGGCTGCGCCTACATGTGCGGATGCCACCATGCCCAACGGCGATACGATGTTGTGGAATGCGGCGGGCATGTAGTACAGGTCTGCCAGATCGGCGATTTTTTTGCCTTCCAGCATGCCTCCGGTTGCCGAGATATCGATGTGTAGCATGTCGCACGCTTGATTCTCGATTAGCCCGCGAAATCCGTCTCTGCGGTGGACCCATTCGCCCGTGCAGATCGGTATGGATGTCGAAGCCGTTACTTTGCCCATGGCGTCGATATTTTCCGGGGGTACGGGGTCTTCGAGGAACATCAGGTTGAATTTTTCCAGACGCTGGGCGAGTAAGAGCACATCGCGCACATTGTATTTTCCGTGGCAATCGATGCACAGGTCGATGTCGTATCCGACGGCGTCGCGGACTGCGGATACCATGGCTTCCATTTTGTCCAATTCGGCGAGTGATAACCCGCGATCCACGGGGTCGTGTTGCAATTCGTTTGCCGATCCGTCGATGTCGAATTTGATGGACTGAAATCCATCTGCCACGCCCTCTTTGGCGCGTTCGGCCCATGTCTCGGGGGTGTTTTGTCGATTTCGCCCCCTGCCCACATCGGCGTACATCCGCAGTCGGTCCCGATACTTTCCGCCGAGTAGTTGATAGATTGGCACGCCAATGGCTTTGCCCGCAACATCCCAGAGTGCTGTTTCCACGCCGCCGATTGCGCCGAGGAGTATCCCGGCAGTAGATTGCCCGGTGGAGCGGTCGAGCATCCGCGTGTAGAGCGGCTCGACATTCAGGGGATTTTGCCCGATGAGCATGGGGCGCAAGCACTTTGTCACGGCATCGGTTATGCCTTCGCCCGGATGCGCTTCCCCCACGCCCGATATGCCGGCGTCGGTTTCTACTTTTACGTAGTTCCAATCTTTGTAGCCCTTCAATGTTGTCGCTTTGACATCGGTAATTTTCATCTTTTGCCTCTTTTGTTGAAGTAGCCAAAAGTATCCCCGACTCAATAGCGAATCGGGGGCGCGATTGATGCGTAATCCTGTGAGATCAGTTTAATCGCGCACATCCGGCGGCTGGGGTTGAGAATTAAATCCGTAGATGCGCTTCATTTCCGGTGTGGCTCGATCCACCACTTCGGGTTTGAGATAGTGTACAAAATCGAACATGGGCTTTAGAAATGATCGGCAGCAGAAGCAGATCAGGCACACGCGGGCGTCATCTGTGCGGTTGGCTCCTGTAGCGTGCCATATTGCGCCGTTGAACAAGAATACCGAGCCTTTTGGGGCTGAGAGTCTCATTTCGTTGGGATGGCATAGGGCGTGTGGATGGTCTTTTGGCGGGGGTTTTTTTAAGAACCGATGGCTGCCGGGCACAAAGCGCGTGCCTCCGTTTTCCGGGGTAAAGTCGTTCAGAAGCCACAGGGTGTTGACAAACATGGGGAATGAGGGCAACGGCTCTGGCATTTTGCCCAGTGCATTATCGACGTGAAATGCATTGTCTTCGGCGCCCGGGTAAATCACGTTTGATGTGAGTGTGCTGAGGGTATAATCTTCGCCGAGCATATATTCAAAATAGGGCACGACTTTGGGATGCGCCACCAGCTTTTCAAATGGTTTTCCCTTGTTCACCAGCCACCGCACATGCTGGCCCCTGCCACTGGTATGTACCCGGCCCGAGCCGTCTCCGCGCTCTTGTTTGGCAAGGTCCAGCAATAGTGCCCGATAGTGTGCTATCTCGGATTCAGAAAGTACATGGGGGATGATCACATAGCCCTGTTCGTCTAATTGTTGTTGGTGTGCTGGTGAGATTTTCATCGCGTGCTCCAGGGTTATAATCCGTAATAATCGTTGATTTCTTTTTGATACTCATCCACTTCGCCTTTTAACATTTCGTCTAAGGTGACGGCGTGTCCGAGCAAGCCAGATTCGAGAATCGCATAGCTCAATGCCAGGTCGATGGTGCCTTCTTCTCCGCTCATCTGGACGGGTTTGCCGTTTGCGATGGCTTGCAACCAGTTCAGGTTCTCAAGCGCAAATGCATCGGTGATTCCGCGCGGCATGATCTCGTCCAGATGCGAGGGGTCGGCTTCTCGTTGAAATCGGTCTTCCACATTTTCCGATGTGCCGTCTTCGCCAAATAATTGTCCGTCTGAAATCGCCCCTTTGCTGCCCCAAATATTCGTGCCGCCCGGTACGCCGACCTGTGTTCCCCGCGCACTTCTCGATACAGCCATGTGTCCGATGCCGCCGTTTTCAAATTCAAAGTTGGCAAAAAAAGCATCATCTACTTGATTTTCGATTTGATCGACTACGGCGCTATCATCGTCGGCCATCAAGACGCGCACGGGCTCGAGTGTTCGCCACAGGGCTTGTACCGATTTTATGGGGCCACAAATTGTGCGGACGCCGTTAAAAAGGTGGACGCCCAGGTCGATGGCAACGCCTCCACCTGCGCCCAATTTGCTCTGACGCCAGGGCGTTCGCGCGGCCACGAGGTCTGGACGCGAATTGCGAAATCCGATGACGCCGCGATAGAGCATTTGTACATCGCCAATGAGGCCCTTTTCTATGGCCCATTGGCTGGCCCAGGTAGAGGGATTGAAGTTCACATTTTCGTCAATGCTCAAGATTTGTCCGGTTTCGTCGGCGACTTCACACATTCGCTGGGCCGCTTTGACTGAAATTGCCATTGGTTTTTCGACCGAGACGTGTTTCCCTGCTCTCATGGCGTCTATGGCGATGCTGTGGTGGTTGTCGTGTCCGGTCAAGATGATCACTGCGTCGATTTTGCCCTTTTCCAACATTTCGTTGTAGTCGGTGTACACTTCTGCATCGCTATCGGGATGCAGGTCACTGATAAATGAATGCGGCGCATTGAGTGGGTCCCCAGGTGCATCCACAGGTGCGGGGCGGGGACCGGGTCCCTCGCCTCGTTTTCGGAAGCGATGGGCGTCTTCTTCTTTGCGCGCGCACAAAGCTGTGATATGAAAGAGATCGCCAAAATCGTTTTCCTGGAGGATTTTATAGCCGCGCAAATGGGCGTTTAGTATTCGCGCACATCCGATGATGCCGATTCGTACTTTCATGGTGAAATTCCTTTTCTTTTTTGAAAGAAATCAGAGTTGCCACACGACTAATAATTGCACGACATTTTCGGTCGTGGTGGTGCCGAGTTTGTTCCACCAGTACTGGTATTCTATGCCGACAAAGAGCGTGTTGCCCTCGCCGTTTATCGCCTTGCTCAAGTCATAGGTGAGTTGTGGCTGCACGAGGAGCCAGCTTTTGACTTCGCTGCCAAATTCGTTGGTCTGAGAACCGACGTATTCTGCATGGCCGAAGAAACCGAAGGACTGACCACCAGTTCCAAAAGCGGTACCCCAATTGATGTCAAATAAAAAGCTGTTGCTCGTTGTGGGCGCACCGCCGTGCGCTGTGCCGCTGCTGGCGTCGATCAGGGCGGTCAGGTCGGTGTTGACAAAGAAGAAGCCCGGTACGTTCCACGAAGCCCGCACTCCGGGCAGGTATTTGAGAACATTGGCATCGGAGTCGGCATTGAATCCAGCGATTACGGAAATATCTCTGATGGGACCGATGCTGATCTCTGTGTTTGTCAGTTTGCCAATGCTGAGGGTCGGATACCATTCTCCGTAGATACTTTTGTCGTTGAAGCCGTCCGGAACGCCATCTTCCAGGAAGTCGATAAAAAAGAAACTGTCGCCATATCGCCACTGCGCTGCCTGTTGTACGGTTAGGATAGAGGTGTATTCCGAGGCACCGGAAAACGGGTTTGTGAGTTTGCCGTATTGAAATTGGAATGAGGTTTGGGCGATTGCCACGGCCGGCTGCAGGAGGATGAAAGCGATCAGTGCGAGTAGGCCGAGGTATTGCTGTTTCCGCATTTTTAATGCTCCTTTTTTACCAATTTGTGTACGAGCCATCTGCGCGGCGGAATCCCGCGCCCGTAGATGGTTCGGGAGGGGCCATGTCTGCAATTGCGTCTTCATTTAATTCAATGCCCAATCCCGGTCCTTCGGGTACGAGCAGATGGCCGTTTGCGTAGGGCATTTGTTTGGGGAATACGTCTGTCAAGGTGGTCATGGGAGGTCTGGGCAATTCCTGTACGCCGACGAGAGAAGACGATAGACACAGGTGCAAACAGGCGGCTGTTGATACGGGTCCCAGTGGATTGTGGGGGGCCAGGTGAATATAATGTGTCTCGCACCAGCCCGCGATTTTTTTAGCTTCGGTCAAACCGCCTGCAATGCAGAGATCGACGCGGCAATAGTCCATTAAATCTTCTTCGATTACTTGCTGGAATTTCCACTTGCTATCGAATTGTTCGCCAATGGCTAAAGGCAGATGCGTATTTTGTCGCACGAGGCGCAGGCTCTGTGTGCTTTCACTTCGCAATGGGTCTTCGATAAAAAATGGGCGATAGGGTTCCACGCCTTTGCAATATGCAATGACCCAGGCGGGGTCCAGTCGCGTGTGTACATCGACGCAGATTTCTATTTCATCGCCACAGGCTTCGCGCACGGCTTTTACCTGTTCAATGCCGTGACGCACGGCGCGCGAAGGTTCAAATACATTGGGGTCTGTGGGGTCGCTCAGGCCCCATCGGACAAATTTCCAGCCTTCTTCCTGTCGTTGTTTACAATTTGCGACCAGTCGGTCGATATTGTCCCGTTCGCCAATATGCGGATAACACGCCACTTTGTCGCGGGTTCTTCCGCCCAATAGTTCATAGACGGGTACGCCCAGGGCTTTGCCTTTGATATCCCAGAGCGCGATGTCAACAGCGCTTACTGCCGATGACTGTACCACGCCGCCCGGAAAAAATCCGCCGCGAAACATGATCTGCCACAGGTGCTCAATCCGAAAGGGGTCTTGCCCGATAACGTCTGGGGAAAACGAGCGGATCACTTCGGCAATCGCGGTTCCGCGGCGCTTTAATCCCGCTTCTCCCAATCCGTAAATACCTTCGTCTGTTTCGACTTTGACGAAAAAATTGCCCGTTGTGGGAACGACGAATGTTTTTAATGCTGTGATTTTCATGATAATCCTCCTGATTCACCCAATCCATCCCGCTGTGCCAATTGCATCTGCGATGGGCAGGGCGCGGTGTAGCTCTTCGTGTGTGAGCGGTGGCATGTCTGATGCCGCTGTGTTGTCGTCAACTTGTTGTCGATTTTTTGCGCCGGCGATGACACATGAAACGCCGGGGTGATCTAAGACAAATCGCAGAGATGCCTGTGCCATGGTTCGTTGTTCTGTTTGCAAAAATAGAAGTTCGGGCAATTTTTTTAATCCCTCTTGCACCTCGGGGCGCTGAAACCGCTCGTACCGCAAATCGTTTTGCGGTATTTTCTCGGCATTCTGCCCAAAGTATTTTCCGGTCAATTGGCCTTTTGCAAGGGGTACGCGGATGAGTGTGCCTATTTTTTGTTCTTTTGACCAGTGCAATAATTCGTCGGCACTGCGTTCCAATAAATTGTATCCGATCTGCAAAATATGGATGGGTCCCAATGTCCGCAGTTTGTCGATGGCTTCGCGGTTGTTGGTCGAGATACCGTACCATCTGATTTTGCCTTCCCGTTGCAATTTTTCGAGGGTTTGCATGACGGCGGGCATGGCCCATTCGTGCGGGATCGCGTGTAGTTGATAAATGTCGATAAAATCCGTTTGCATGCGTTTCAAGCTGTTTTCGCATGCTTCGACAATCCGGTTGTGTACTGATTGCTCATCGTTCTGGTCAATGTCCCGGTTTGGCTGCACTTTGGTCGCAATGATCCATTTGTCTCGCCGCCCCTGTAGTGCTTGTCCGACGAGTTCTTCACTGTGTCCGTCGCCATAGCCTTCCGCAGAATCGATTAAGTTCACACCGAGTTCTTCACAGCGATGGATCAGGGCGATGGATTCCGCATCGCTTGTGCCCGACCACACTTCAATGCTTCCATCTGCTCGCTGTTGTTTTCCTGAGATGGGAAAGGCACCCAATCCGATTTCCGATACTTCGAGGCCGGTTTCTCCCAGTGTGCGATATTTCATGCCATTACTCCTGTCAATTCCGCATTGACAACTTCGTCCGTTTCTACTGTGAGAATCTGCCATCCGTTGTCTTCAAATCGCCACGAGAATGAGATGTCTGAGTCGCCGCCATTGTAAAACATTACGCCATCTACATCTGTTCCGGAATGGATCACAAGCGGAAGGATTTGTTGGGGAACACCGTGCTCGCCATTGGCGTGTTTTACTTCGACTGTTGGCATTACTTTGCTTTTTACTTCTCGCGTGCCCAAAAGCAATGGGCCGTAACATCCGGTTACGGGTCCAATGCCCCAGTTGCGCCCGTGTCCAGCCGCTGTCGAACAGACGGCACTACCCATATCGGCGTGTTCTCTGCCACCGCGCAGCACCCGACGCGCCATCATTAGCTTGTCTGCTGCTTGCTTTAATGCGCGCTCGGCATAGTGCTCATCACCCGTCACCTGATATGCCAGTGTTAGTGCCGCAGTGCTCGGTTCTGTTGTGGGTGTTACGGAGCCATCGCCATTCCATATTCCCCAATACGTCATGTCGTTGCGCTTGCCCACGCCGGGCCAATCGCGGCGACGCGCCTGTGGAAAGACCATGGCCAATTCACCTTCTTGCATGTCGGGAAAACGCGCGATTTGTACCTGGATCGCCTCGTCCAGGGAGGAATCGGAGAATTGTCGTCTAAAATAGGAGATCGCCGCTGCACCGGGGTCCGAATATGGGTCCAGCAATTCGTTGATCATCGGTTCTGCAATTCGCCGCGCCGCCTGGTGGAATACAGCGTCGCCCGATGCTTCGAACAGATCGCCCAGGGCGTATGTGACGCCGGAAGCCAGCAGTACTTCGACTCCGATGAGCGGATCGCCAGGGACGTGATGCCCGGCTTGTGCCGCCTTTTTTTGTTGTCCAGTCGCCTGCTTGCCAAATCTCGGTTGTCCGTTTGCATCCCAGGCAATGGGCAAGGGGCCATCTGGTATGGCGACAATCATTTCTGCCCGACGTCTGCCGTATTGCAATGCCCAGTCCAGGTACCGGTCTTGTCCCGTCATTCTATGTGCGGCAAGGGCAATGTGGACAAAGCGGAAGTGCTCGGCAATTTCGGCGTCGTAGCCGTCGTCTCGTCCTACTGTGCGGGTGCCAATATAATATCCGTAAAACCGGTTGCGCTCCCAGTCAAACCATTCGGGAATGCCTTCGACCCAGTTGCCGATGTGTTCGGCTGCGTCTTGTAGGAGTGCGTTTGCTTTTTCGTCTTCAGGAAATAATCCGAGGTAACGCGGCAAAAAGAGCAGAAAAGGTTCGGTTCCGTGATGGGCTTCGGCTTCGGGTTCATAACCGTGCAGGCAGTCCCGTTCTACCCATCCAGCAAGCATATCGCGCAGGTGTTCAAAGTGCTCTCTCACCCCGTCATTTCCGGTGATGAGATAGTGGGGGAACCAGGCCAGCGAATAGTTCGCTTCATCTTCGCCTCCGCCATGCCTGCTCGGCGGGTCCATCCGGCGGCTTTGATCTAACCACGCATCCATCTCTTTTCGCAATGTCCGATAATGTTCAAAGCACTGTTTCATAAGTAGGCCCTCCAGAAGTTGTTTTTCTTTTTTGCCGTTGGGATTTATTATCTTGACGCTTCAAAAACGCGAAACTAATTTGTCAGACAGCATAGCGGAAAAAAATTTCAAAGTCAAGGTTTCTCAGTAGTCAGTAGCCAGTAGTCAGTGATCAGTTACCCCGCACCGCCTCACCGGGGTTGGGTGGTTGGGACTGACAACTGATAACTGACAACTGATAACTGAAAGGATTGCCATGTCGGACATTCGCATTCGCGCAGAACATCTCGAACCGTTTATCCAATCCGTTTTTGAAAATGCGGGTATGCCGCCCCAAGATGCCGCCATAGAAGCAGAAGTGCTTATTTGGGCGAATCTACGAGGGGTTGATTCTCACGGGGTTTTGCGCGTCATCACGTATCTCAACAATATTGAGACAGGCGCGATGAATCCTCGGCCCCATATCCGCGTCGTCAAAGAGTCGCCAGCGGTTGCCCACATTGCGTGCGACCGCGCTCTTGGACCTGTGGCGACTGTTCCTGCGATGAAAAAAGCCATTGAGAAGGCCAAAAATGTGGGTATCGGATGGGTGTTGCTCAGCGATGTCACGCATCAGGGTGCGATGGCTTATTATTCTTTGATGGCGGCACAGGAGGGCTTTGCGGGTATTGCTATTGTTTGTAGCCCGCCCAATATGGCTCCTTTTGGCGCGAAGGCAGCGGGCGTACACAATAGCCCGATAGCTGTTGCGGTTCCGGCGAATAAACGCGATCCCATCAGTCTCGATATGGCGACCAGTGTGGCAGCGGGTGGCAAACTTCAGCTCGCGCAGGATAAGGGCGTGCCGCTGGGCGAAGACTGGGCGCTCGATGCCGCGGGCAATCCGACGACGGATGCGCGTAAAGGGGTTATTCTGCGGCCGACGGGTGGTCCCAAGGGATCGGGTCTTGCCCTTATTTTTCAGTGTTTGTCCAGTTTGATGGTCGATAATCCTCTGCTCGTTCCCGTATTGCGTGGGGGCGAGAGTTTGAAAAAGCAAAACGGTATTGTCGCTGCGATTGATATTTCCTTTTTTGTTGATCTGGATGATTACAAAGACCATGTCGATAATTTGATAGATGAACTCAAAGCACTGCCCAGAGCAGATGGCTTTGACGATATTCTCATGCCCGGCGAGCCCGAAAATCGCACTCTTGCCGAACGCTCTGTCGAAGGTATTCCCATTCCGGTGGGTACGGCGGAAAAACTCCGCGAAGCCGCGCGGCGCTTTAATCTCGCGTTGCCCAAGGAGCTATAGGGATGGCTATCGAACACCGCCTCATTATCGGCTGACACCATTCCTCTAACCCGTTATATTTGCATGAATGAACTTTTTTTTAATATTTTAACACCACTGGGATTTACGGTTCGCACAAATCGTGGATATTGGCAAAAAATTGTCTTAAAACATCCCGATATTGAGGGTAGAATTGATGAAATAAAAAATACATTGAGAGATCCTATTGAAGTGCGCGAAAGTAGTAGAGATGAAAACATTTTGCTATTTTATGGCGCGAAAGAAAAATATTGGGTGGTCGTTGTTGTACGCCGTCTAAATGGAGAAGGATTTATCATTACGGCTTACAGAACGGATGCAATCAAAGAAGGGAGGCGCGTATATGGCGCAGGTTAAAGTATTCTATGAGGCTGAGGCCGAATTGCTGACGATCTACTGGCAGTCACCTCGCAAAAATCAACTGTGTACAGAAATCGGCGATGGCATTATCATCATTAAAGATGAAACGAGCGGGCAGCCTATTGGCTTAGAATTGCTATCCTACCGCCCAGGCGATGAGCGGTTTGATGCCGTATCTGTTGAGGTTGGGGGATTCTCAAATACACAAAAGGCTTTGGTGTAAACCATAGCCTTTTATTTTTTAACTTATTCTGAGACAGAGTTTTTTAAACGGAGCTGGCATGTCAGAGATTATAACCATTCAAGATGTTAAAACTATTGTGACGCAGCCTGCGGGTTCGCGGCTCGTTATTGTCAAAATTATTACGTCAGAACCCGGTCTTTACGGGTTGGGTTGTGCGACATTTACGCAGCGGTTTCACGCGGTGCGTACGGCTATTGAAAAACATCTCAAGCCTTTTGTCCTGGGGCGCGATGTGGATCGCATTGAGGAAATCTGGCAGATGAGCATGGTCAATGGGTACTGGCGCAACGGTCCTGTGCTCAATAATGCCATATCGGGGGTGGATCAGGCACTGTGGGATATTAAGGGCAAACGCGCGGGTATGCCCGTGTATCAACTTCTGGGTGGGAAGTGTCGAGAGGCGGCAGATACGTATGCACATGCCAATGGGCGCGATAAATACGAAGTGGTGGATAGCGTGCGTCATTATATGGCACAGGGCTATCGCCACATCCGCGTGCAGATGGGTGGGTACGGGGGTCAGTCGGAGAGTATTCAAAAACCCGATGGCTCGCCCGATGGTGCTTATTATCATCCGCGAGAATATTGCCGCCGCATGTGCGATATGATTGAGCATGTGCGTGCGGAGGTCGGGCCTGAGATTGAGCTTTTGCACGATATTCACGAGCGTTTGCGCCCGATTGACGCCATCCAGTTTGCCAAAGATGTGGAGCCTTTTAAGCTTTTCTTTTTGGAAGATGCTCTCGCGCCGGAAGACAATGCGTATTTTCACCACATGCGGACGCAGTGCGCCACGCCCCTGGCGATGGGCGAACTGTTTAATCATCCGCACGAGTGGATGCCTCTCATTCAGGATCGGCTTATCGATTTTATTCGCATGCACGTCAGCCAGATGGGGGGGATTACCCCTGCGCGCAATGTCGCTGCTTATGCCAATATGTACAATGTGCGAACGGCGTGGCATGGGCCTGGCGATACATCACCTGTTGGTCATGCGGCAAATTTGCACCTTGACCTGTGGGCACCCAATTTCGGTATTCAGGAGTGGTGCCGTTTCAACGATCTCGTCTATGATATGTTTCCCGGTTTGCCCGAGGTACGCGAGGGCTATATGTATCCCAATGATAATCCCGGTCTGGGCATTGATATAGACGAAGATCTTGCTGCAAAATATCCGCCCGAAGATGAGATTATTAAGTGGACGCAAACGCGGGCACCAGATGGGTCGCCTATGCGGCCGTGATGGAAGAGGCAGAGGAGAATTTTATGAATACCCATTCATCCCCATCAGATCTCAGAATTACCGATATGCGCGTTGTCAATATTTCCGGTGTGCCTATGCGTTCTACGCTCATTCGCCTGGATACCAATCAGGGTATCTACGGTTTGGGAGAGGTGCGCGATGGGGCCAGTCATATTTACGCTTTGCAACTGAAACGTCAGCTTTTGGGTGAAAATCCCTGTAATGTGGATAAGCTGTTTCGCAAGATTAAACAGTTCGGATGGCATGCGCGGCAGGGGGGCGGTGTGTGCGGTGTGGAGATGGCGTTGATGGATCTGGCGGGTAAGGCTTATGGCGTGCCCTGTTATCAACTCGCAGGTGGGAAATTCCGCGATCAGATCCGCATTTATTGCGATACTCATACAACGCCGGATCCCGAAGAGATGGGCAATCGCTTGAAGGCGCGCATGGAAAGTGGTTTTACTTTTTTGAAGATGGATATTGGTGTGCGTTTGCTCAAAGATATTCCGGGTACGGTGTCTTCCCCCGCGGGCATGCTGGAAACTACGCAGGTTATGCATCCTTTTACGGGTATTCAGTTTACCGATAAGGGGATCGATGTTCTCGTTCAGTATGTGGAGGTCGTGCGCGATATTGTGGGGTATGAGATTCCTCTGGCTGCGGATCACTTTGGGCATATCAATGTGGAGTCGTGTATTCGTCTTGCACGCGCACTCGAGCAGTTTAATCTCGCCTGGCTGGAAGATATGATTCCATGGCAACTGACCGATCAATGGGTGCGCCTCAAGAACGCAACGGCGACTCCGGTTTGCACGGGTGAAGATATTTATCTTCTGGAACATTTCAAGCCACTGATCGATAATAAAGCCGTTTCGATTATTCACCCAGATCTCGCTACGTCGGGGGGGATTCTCGAAACTAAGCGGATTGGGGATTACGCGGAGGAACACGGTATTGCGATGGCTCTGCACATGGCGGCGACGCCGGTTGCGACGATGGCGAGTGTGCATTGCGCGGCTGCGACAAATAATTTTCTGGTTCTGGAATGCCACGCCGTTGATTATCCGCCGTGGAATACACTCGTTACTGGCTCACCCAATCCCATTGTTCAGAATGGTTATATTCAGGTGCCCGATACGCCCGGGCTCGGCGTTGATTTGAATGAGGAAGCGATTAAAGAACATATCAATCCCGATTTGCCGGGCTATTTTGAACCGACAGATGCGTGGAATGATGAACAGGTGAATGACAGGCTGTGGAGTTGAGAAAAAACAGGCTGATAACTGACAACCGAAAGGAGCGATACTATGCCCACTATTGGCATTATTGGGGCGGAGAATAGCCATACGGTGGCGATTGCAAAGACGATTAATATTGATAGACTCGTGCCCGGTTTTAGTGTTACCCATGTTTGGGGAGAGACATCGGGCGATGCACAAGATGCACAGGATCGAGGGCTGATTCCCAATATTGTGGAAGACCCCGAAGATCTGATCGGACAGGTTGACGCGGCTATTGTGGATCATCGCCATCCCAAATATCACCTGCCTGCGGTACGTCCATTGCTGGAGGCTAAAATTCCACTTTTTGTCGATAAGCCGTTTTGTTATCGTCTCGACGAAGGTAAAGAGTTTCTGGCTCGAGCGCGTGAACTCAATGTGCCTGTGTGTTCTTTTTCGGTTTTGCCCAAGCAGGCATCTTTCGCGCAGTTGCAAGAAGATGTTCGAGAACTCGGGCGCATTATTTCAGTTGTTTCGACGGGGCCTTGCGATATTGATTCTGAATACGGCGGTGTCTTTTTTTATGGTATTCATCAGGTCGATATGGTCGTGCGCTTGCTCGATCAGGATATTACACAGGTACAGCTCAATCGCGGGCAACAAAATCACACTGCGACGCTTTATTCTGCAAGTGGCGCGATTTCAACGATGAATCTCATTGGCGAAGGCCGTGTGGGTTTTCACGTTTCTGTGATTGGGGAAAAGGGACGCACCGATCGCGTGATCGGATACGATGAGAATACGTATCTTACAGGTGTTCTCGATTTTTGTTACATGTTCAGTACGGGTGAAACAGATGAAACTGATAGTTCAATGCTTACGCCTGTTGCCGTACTCGAGGCGCTCGAGAAGTCGCAGGAGTCGGGGGAGAAGTGTGAAGTATGAAGTGTGAAAATTAAGCCGTAGGAGCGGCATCCCTGCCGCGAATGCCACGATCCGATAGAAGTTTATCCTGATCAATGGAGGTTTCCATGATCGGCGTACTTACGCATCACTGGGCTAAAGATGATTGTGTTGATGAGGCTCGCGATCTTTTGAATCGCAATGGTATTGCCCAGAGTCAGGCTCCCGGATTTGTTAGCCGTCAGACGCTTCACGCTCTCGCCGACGAGACTAAGATTACGACGCTCGTTATTTGGGAGAATGAAGAGATCTACGAGGGCTGGCGCGCCAGCCCCGAGCGGGAAGCCGTTATGAGTGGCGCAAGTGATCTCTGGTCACAGCCGACTGAGTCCGAGCGATTTGAAGTTGTACATCGCTTGTCTAAAGTATAGAAGAGGCAACTATGAGCAAAATTCTTGTTACGGGTGCTACGGGGCGTTTGGGCGCGAATGTCGTCAAGCAGTTGGTTGAGCGTGGGGATGATGTTCGCGCGCTGATTCTTCCCGATGATCCCAAGAAATTTAAGCTTGATCCGTTTGATGTTGAAAAGGTTGAGGGCGATCTCAGAGATGCGGCGTTGTGTCGCAGTATTGTGGATGGGATAGATGCGGTTGTTCATACGGCAAATATTCTGGGTCCACCGCACGGTATGAATAATCAGACGTTTTACGAGATCAATGTTACGGGTACGTACAATATTTTTGAAGCGGCAGCGCCGTTGGCCGATAAACTCCACCGGTTTGTCCATGTCAGTACCGACGCGGTTTATCCGATGGGCAATCAGCATATTCCGCCCTGTTATCAGCCGGTGAATGAAATCCATCCCAAACGCCCGCGTGGGCTTTATAGCACGCTGAAATATATCAACGAAGCGATGGCAGAAGGCTATATGAATGGACACGATCTTCAATTGTCCATTATTCGTCCTTCTGGCATGTTTGCGGGAAAAGAAGTGCTTGGACGTTGGAATGTTCAGTTTGTTGCAGGACGCATCCGCGATGCCGTGAATAATCCAGAAAGTGGTATTTATCATCTGGATGGCGCGGCTATTGCACGGGATATGCTCGACCGCGCCGAGCGTCCCGATCAACCATGTGCTGTCACCGATCGCGAGGGGCGTCCGTGGATGTGGTCGCCTTCTGATGCACGCGATACTGCGCGGGCGTGTATTTGCGCGCTGGACCATCCCGCTGCAGTGGGTGAAGCGTTTAATGCGCCGATTTATCGGCCGCTCGCTTTTCCCGAGGTTGCAGAGTATCTCGCGGATATAACGGGTGTTCCCCTTTTCGCGGTTGAGGTCCCTATGCAGTGGGTCTATTGGTCTGACAATAGTAAGGCGCGCACGCTCATCGGATATGAACCGCAATGTACACTTGAAAATATTTTTGACACCGCGCTTGCCGATCAAGCCGGTGAATCTACGGATGTGATTTCGGCGTGAAGAACAGGAGTTTCTATGTCTGATAAGCCCAATATTCTGATTATTATGTCTGATGAGCATGCCCCTCAATACAGCAGTATTCACGGGCATTCACTGGTGCAGTCGCCGAATATGGATCGTCTGGCTGAGATGGGGGTTACGTTTGATAATGCCTATTGTAATTCGCCGATTTGCGGTCCGTCGCGCATGTCATTTATGACGGGGCGTTATATCAATCGCATCGGTACTTATGACAATGGTTTTCCCATGGCGTCGGATACGGTTACGTGGGCGCATCGCTTGCGAAATGTCGGTTACGATGTTGTGATATCGGGCAAGCAGCACTTTTGTGGCCTTGATCAATTGCACGGTTTTCGCACACAACTCGCGCGCGATTTGCATGCGGAATTGTGGACAAAAAACGGTGTTCCGCGTGGCGAGGGCAATTGGGATGCAGGGGTTGTTGAAGCCAAGAGGCCCTGGGGGGGTATTGCACAAGCGGGGCCAGGTACAACGACTGAGATACAGGTTGATGATCAGGTTGAAGAGGCTGCTCTCGCGTATATCAAAGATCCCGCTCGCAAAGGACAGCCCTGGTGTATCAATGTGGGGTTTATTGCACCCCATTTTCCGCTTGTGGTTCCGCGGCGGTTCTGGGACATGTATCCGCGGGATCAAATTGATATGCCCGAAATCCCCGAAGGCCATCTGGAAAATATGCACCCGGTTTACAAACGCCTGCGCCTGATGTTTGGTATGACCGACTTTCCCGAAGAACTCGTTCGCAGGGGACGCTCGGGTTATTACGGACTTATCACGTATTTGGACGAAAAAATAGGCCGACTCATTGATGCGCTCGAAGAAACTGGCCAGCTTGAGAATACGATTATCGTGCATACCTCAGATCACGGGGAAATGAATGGCGAGCACGGCATGTGGCGCAAATCAAATATGTATGAAGCGTCTTCCCGCGTGCCTCTTCAGATTGTCTGGCCCGGGCATATTCCAGGGGGGTTGCGCGTGGCGCAAAATGTTTCACTCGTTGATCTCGTCGCTACCATAATTGAAGCTACTGGCGCTTCGATGGATATTGCGCCTCTTGACGGCGATAGCCTCTTGCCGCTGATCAATGGTGAGGCTGAGACGTGGAAGGACGAAGCCTTTTGCGAATACCTCGCGCACGGTGTTATCCACCCTGTGGGTATGCTCAAAAAGGGCGAGTATAAACTCAATATGAGCCCGGGAGATCCGCTCGAATTGTTCAATATTGCAGAAGATCCGAATGAGTTTAACGATCTGTCAGAGTCTGTACAACACCGAGAGATACGCGATGCCCTGCGCGAGCGGTTATTGGAAATTTGGGGCGATCCAGAAGAGATTGAACAGCAGGTGCTCAAAAGTCAAAGAGAGAGGCGATTTATCACCGCAGCGAGTGAAGGGGGATGAGGGTAAATCACTTTTCGCTTTTCAACATCCCTACATTGATCAATTCCGCTTTGAGTTCTGCAATCAATTCTCGATATGTAAGACTGTTAAAATAGCGTCGCGCTCTTGGCATGGAAGCTATTCCAGTCCTGTCCGTATAATCCATCTTGCCAAAATATACCCCGTCGGCTGCTTCGGCTATTTGTTCGGCAAATTGGCGCGGTTGACAGTACAGTACTGGCGCGAGCGATGCGGTGACGTGAATGCCAGCTTCGCGCAATCGCTTCATTGCTTTGAGACGCACGCCGATTTTCGGCGCTTTCGGCTCTGTGCGTTTGCGAACCCGATCGTCATTTGTCGGCACGGAAAATCCCACCCGCAATCGACTGCCAAATTGTGTCAATAAATCCAGGTCATCCAAAATCAGATGGCTGCGCGTATGCACGGTTAGAGCCTTCAGATTGCAATCCACCAGCACTTTTAAACAGCGTCGGCTCAATCGATATTTCCGTTCGATGTATTGATAGGGGTCGGTCGCTGATCCCATGAAAATTTTGCGCCCGTAAATTTTGGCACGCGCCTTGCCCAATAAAAAAGGCGCGTTCATCTTTGGCTGTACCCACTCACCCCATGCTTTGGGATATTCGTAAGCGAATGGGAACTTCATCACATAGCAATAGGCACATCCCATGCCACAGCCAGAATAGGGGTTGAGTGTGTATTCAGTTATGGGTTCGCCGGGTGAATTTTGAGGCACGAGTACCGACCTTACACTGGTCTCGTCAATGTGCAATGATGGCATGTCTTCCGCCTCCCGTTCGCTTCAATATTCTAAAAAATATACTGCACATTTGTATATTATTCAAGAAAAAAGACCGTTTCAGGAGGATGACCTCCCGCAACGGTCTTAACAGGAATGCGGATTTTTTTTAGTTTAGACGATATTCAACCCACTCGTTTTCACCGGTCGGTCCTCTGGTGAACCACGCTTTTCGCCCCGGGGGATCGAGTACGATGCCGGCAATGGTCTGACCGCAGGCTTCGCCATTGTGAATTTCGTTGTGGCGGCATATTCCCACGGGGGTATTTACGCGGTCTGATAGCATATTTTTCAGGGCGTCTGCATTGCGTTTGTCGCAAGATTTTAATAATCTGGTCGCACGTCCCCAGCGCAAGATGCTTTGACCGCGTTGATCCCATTGACGCCGCTCAAAAGGTTTGAGCCGGTCTGTTAGATAGTGATTTGAATGGGCCATGGGGCCATCGAAGGGGCAGATGACTTCGTATTCTCTCGCCGTGGTTTCAAGGTCGTATATTTCGCCATTTTCATCGCATATTACGTAATTCATACCCGATGCTCTCGGTTTTGCTATCACTGCATCTATGGCATCTCCGATTCGCACAGATTCCAGGATACGCCGAATGATGAAGGGATACAGCACGCCGCCCGATGCGTCTGATGGGACGAGGTTGTTGATGACGACGCCAATGCCCGCATCGTTTACTCCGGCACAGCCCAGCATCCCGGCAGATGTGTAAAAGAGCGCGTCGGGTGCGTGTTCGTTTTTGACTTTGATCAAGATTGCTGCCGCTGCATAGATTGACGAGAGGTCGTAATTTTGCGCGATCAATGCGCCTTCGCCCGATGTGTCTCCCGGAACCATGAACGATGTGCAACCCGATACCATAAACGCATCGGAATAATAGTCGTGCAATTCTAAAAAGCCGTTTAATGCGAGCAGGTCTTCTACTGGTACATCCGCTGCCTCGGCGATCCCTTCCATCTCTTCAAAGAGATGGGGTGCATAGTCGCGGTTGGGGCCCGCGTAAGTGGATACAATTTCATATACGCGCTCTTTTGTCAGATAGCCCTGTGTTCCATGAACCATATCCTCAAAATTGACGGTGACAAGGTCCCGGATTAGTTCCTTAAATGTCTCACCATGCGCCTGACCTCGCTCAGTTGGTGAACCACTGACTTCGAGCAATGGCAATGTCTGTGACATGTTTTTCTCCTTTTGCGATTATCGCCAGAATGGACTCGCTTTATCCGAGAATACTACCCGCCCAAAATCATCTGGTGAATGAAATTGCGGCTCCGGCGTGCGGCTGCCCGACCACTGGCTGAATTGTTCATTGGTTTTTCCGCCCAGGCGATTTAGGTTTAAGTGCCAGATATCACCGATTTTGGGGGGGGTATGTACGGCGATGTGTGCAAAATTTGCAAAGGGTATGGCGGCTTCCAATATCCAGTAGTCATCTTCGTCGCTGTCATCGTTCAATGTGCCGACGATTTGCGTTTTGACCTGAATGCCTTCGCCGTTCCACTCGCCGGGTACGGGTGCGTCGGGACCTTGTGGATGAAACTGGTCGAGAAAGATGCCGAGTACGTTCATTTCAATATTAAAATAAGCCTGGGGCTGATCGGGATTGGGTGCTGTGAATACTTCTACGGTATCGTCTTTCCATACGTCGGAATCGCGCGCGGTGTGTTCTGCCCAAATATGTGCATCTTCACAGATGTACGAGACGTATAAGTTATTGTCGTCCCACAGCATTTTGGCTACGGTTTGTTCTTTTTTGCCCGATTCGTACCACGGAAATACAAAGGCTCCCACGTCTGGGGCTGCCACCCATGCGGGTTCATTCAGGCGCCCGTCAATTACAATTGGTGTGCCTGCGCGATAAATAGTGTACATTGGGCGATCGGCATGAGTTGGTTGTGCCATGAAAATCTCCCCAAGAAGTAAAATTAGAGAGGCTGTTTTGAGTGCAAGTAATCTCACTCGTTACCTCATCCAGTTTAGTTGATTATATTGTATCCCTGTATCCCTAAAATAGATCGCCCCAAAACAAATGTCAATGGATAGACGAATCAGGAGATAATACATGAGACAGTATATTTCAGATGAGCAAATCGCTTCGGTGATGACAACGCGGGATTTTGTCGAGAGTTGCGACGAGGCGTTTCGGCTTTATGGTCTTGGAAAAATGGTCAGTCCGCTGCGCAAAGAGGAAGTTTCGCGCGAGGGTGAGATGGATCTTTTTCGTCTGGTGATGCCGGGCTGGTGGAAGGGGAGATTTACTGGGCAAAAGGTTATCGAAGAGCGTTCGGATGTCAAGATGGGGAGGTTGGGTTCGAGAACTGCTGTGATCGAGTTGGAGGATGTGCGGAGGGGCGACCGTATTGCGTTTGATGCCGAGCGTATTACCAATATGCGTACGGGTGCGGCGGGCGCGTTGGGCGCGAAGTATTTGGCGAAGTCGCCTGTACGCACGGCGGCGATTCTGGGGACGGGGCGCATTGCACAGGCAATGGGCAGGTGTATCGATGTGGCTCTGGCGCCAGAGACCATACGCGTAACGAGCAGGACAGCAGAGAGGCGTGCGGCGTATGCAGCAGATGTTGGAGAGGATATTGCCTGTGACCTGGAAGTGGTCGCGGATATTGAGACCTGTATTGATGGGGCAGATGCCATTTTTACTTCTGTGCCGACGCCTGAGCCGATTTTATTCGATGTGAAAAGCCATGTGCATATTTCTGTGATTGGAGGCGATGGGCGTTCCACGCAATTGGATCCGGGATTGTTGACGCGGCGATTTGTGGTGCCCGATCACGGCGAGCAGGTGTTGAAGTCGGGCGAGTTTCTCGCGTTGTGCCAGAGAGATGAGACGCCCCGCTGGGTAAAAGGCGAGGGGGATGAGATATTAAATATCGGGCATGCAGCATTGGGACATTTAGAACATTTGCGCGGACAGGGATGTATTGCGTATTCGAGCGGTCTGGCGATTCAAGATGTCCACGCCGCGGCGACTGTTTGGGAAAAGATTCGCGATAATATATAATCTACTTTGATTTTCGATTTTTGATGCCCAGTTTTTTCATTTTTCCATACAGGGTAGAAGGCGGTACTCCCAGCAATGTCGCCGCGCCTTCAGGACCCTTTATCTGATATTTAGTGGTTTTGAGCACGTCGAGGATGTAGCGGCGTTCAAATTCATTCAAGGGCACTATTGGGCGGTCTTGAGAAGCGGATAAGGCCCGTTGCTCCCTATCGTTGATTCGGGAACCATACAGTCCCAGATCCTCCACTCCGATTTGAGAATCAGGACACAAGATGACTGCCCGCTGTATGGTATGCTCTAATTCACGCACGTTCCCAGGCCAATCGTAGGCTTGCAATACTTCGATAATTTCTGGTGCCAAGGGGTCTATTTGCTTGCCTATATGTGCTGATAGGCGATCCTTGAAATACTCGGCCAACTCCGGTATATCCTCTTTGCGCTCGCGCAGCGGTGGCAAATACATCAGAAAGGCATTGAGACGGTAATAGAGATCCTCGCGAAAATCACCTGTGCTGACCATCTCCTTTAAGTCGCGATTGGTCGCTGCCACAATGCGCGTCTGCGCCGTCAGTGTCTCGCTGCTCCCAACGCGCTCAAATGTGCCCTCTTCCAGCAAGCGCAACAGCTTGACCTGCGTTTCAAGAGCCATATCGCCAATCTCATCTAAAAAGAGTGTGCCACCCTTCGCCAGTTCCACCCTGCCCAATCTGTGGGAAACTGCAGTGGTAAACGCCCCTCTCTCGTGACCAAAAAGTTCGCTATCGATCAATGCCTCGGGCAGTGCGCCGCAACTGACCTCTATAAAAGGCCCCTCGCTATGGGTACTCAGCGCATGTAGCGCCCGTGTTGCCAGTCCCTTGCCCACACCCGTTTCGCCCAGAATCAACACGGTTATATTGGTAGATGCAATTTTTTCAAGGTTGATTTGAAACTGGCGCAGTGCCGCGCTGTGACCAATAAACTTTTGGCTTCCACGACGGTTGATTACGTCCGTAAATGCTTCGATACGTGGGTCAGGCTCTAACGAGAGTCGCACCTGCGCTACCTCCGAATCATTGAGGTCGTGATCTATCGCTCTGACCTGAAAGGTGTAGTCTCCAGGTGGTAGGTTTCGATAATGTGCCCTCATCTTTCGCGCCGCAGGCTGCCAGTCAGAATCGTGTCCCTTCAGGCAGTAAACATAGAGCATGTCGCGGGGATGGGTGGAAAAACTCATGCCTTTGTACTCGAAAATCACCTGCTGTCCTGCCGTGGATACAATGACTTCCTTCGAGTTCTCATAGACCTTATCGGCAATCACCCGAAGCAGGCGAATCTGTGGCGGCGTTTGCCGCTGACGGTAGCGTATGATAGAACCCAGCGCAGTGCCAAACCAGAAATTTCCATCGCGATCTTCGAGTATCTTGCAAACCAGTCCTATGTACGGTGACTTGATCGTTTGGAAATGCTGACCATCGTAGTGAACCACACCCCCGTCTGTACCGAGCCAGAGGTGTCCTCGCGAATCCTCGAACAGACAACGGATGCGATTGTTCGGCAAGCCATCTTCAATCGTGAAGGCCTGAAAGTTGCTACCATCAAAGCAAGCCAGACCACTCTGAGTAGCGATCCACAGGTTTCCCTGATGGTCTTCCAAAAGATCGGTGACCCTATCGTCTATCAGCCCATCTTCAAGTCCATAAAATTTGAGCCCATCTTTGGGATGCCAGCGCGCGAAGCCCTTGTCGGTGTCGGAGAAATTATGGTAGGCCAGATGGAACCAGACCTCGCCCGTGCGTCCGACAATCACAGTACCGATGCGACTAATGTGACTAAAAGCATCTTTTTTTTCTTTCTCCACAAAAATGGTTTGGAACTGCTCTCCTTGCTGGTAAATGAGCTTTAATGGACTGATAAGAAAATCTTCTCTATTTATTGGCGTGCCGCTTTCCCAATGACCAAAAAGGAATTGTCCCTGTGCGTCCTGGGTAATTGTGCTGATACTCTTTTCGCCTAAGCCTGTCGCTATTTCCGTTTTTTCTATTTTTTGTCCATCGTAGCGGAACAGGCCAGTGCCGCCGCCAAACCACAAATACCCCTCGTGGTCCTCGTAGATAGAAAGACAGTTGTCGATAGCAAAGTCTTGCTCGGGGCCTAAGTGGAGTTACCCCGCTTCGGTGGAGAGTTTTAGGGCTTGGGTTTCAAGCCTGTGATTGACGCAGCTTGCCGTATAGAATCATTACGGGGCCTATACGGGGGCCATCATGCCAGTGAATCGGCCCTGGGCGACCAGTCTATTGCGATACGAGCATTTTGGCGAGATCGGATTTGGTGACCCCAAGCGCGAAGAGGGATCGAACTAATAGATCTACAGAAACAGAGGGATCGCCCGCTTCGATTTTGGCAACGCGAGATTGACTGGATTTGAGACATTCGGCCAGTTGTGTTTGGGTCAAATTTTCTCGCTCACGGCATTGACGCACTTTCTTGCTCAACGTGATTTTGAGGTCAATATAGGCGGCTTCTTCGGCGGTCAGGTTCAGGAAATCGTCTGTTGAACCCACACGCCATCCGGCAGCCTCGAGAAGTTTTTTCTTTTTTGTGTTCATGGGTCATCCTATCGAATCGTAGTGTTGTAGCCGTCTCTTACAAATATCAATGATTCTTTTGGGCGTCTGACGAGTCCTTTTTTTAAAAACTTCTGCTATGACGATGGCATCCGAATCAATGCGATAGATGATTCGCCAGGTCTCATTTTGATCTCGAATTCTCAATTCGTAACAATGCCTTCCAATAGAGGGCATTGGTCTGGCTTGAGGCATTGAAAGTAATTCACCGGCTTGAAGATTACGAAGAAGGAAACCCGCTTCGATTCTCGCCGCTGGAGAAAATGGGGGTGTCTTGATTTGTCCGTGAAGCCATACCAGAGATTTGTCAGAAAGACTCATAAAAGGAATATATGTCAAATATGACATATATCAAAAGAGAAAATTTAACTGTGGCAAAACTAAAAAAAGGCAGGCTCGAAAGGCCCGCCTTTTTTGTTGCGTAAAAGTGTGGCTTAGATTATTATTTGATGGATATTTTGTGGCTAATAGCCACATTTTGTTCTTTTTGGTCTATATATTGTGCTTTATTTTTAGATCAATATACAATATATTGTGTAGCATTGATGGAAAATTGGTTTTCTCGTTTTTTGTGGCTATGATGTAAGACACACTGGCGTTTTGCGGCGGGGGCACACTATGGCGTGGCTTTTTCAGCGGGGAAAGAAATGGTGGATCGGGTACTACGATGAAGAGGGCAAGCGCGTGCGGAAGTCGATTAGCGACTCCAAAGAGGTAGCCGAATTGACGCTCAAGCGGGTCGAAGCTGAATTGGAGCGCAAAAAAGCGAAACCGATTACGGTTCCCCAGAGTACGCTTGATGTCATTGGAAAACAACTGGCGCCTGTCAGTCGAGAACCACTTTTGACGTATCCGGCTGTGCGAAATGCGACCAATGTCCGCGAGTTGTTTATTCGGGTTTACGACAAGTTGGGATTTGAGGTGCTCAAATCCCAGGAGGCATTTCCCAATTATATTCTGTCGAGTAATGAATTGCCGGTTCGAGCGCATGCTGTGTTGCGCAGCAGTGATTTCGAGCGCGAAAATCTCGATTATATGGCCTGTGATAGTATTATTTGCTGGATTGACGATTGGGAATCTGCTCCCATTCCGGTTTTAGAATTGTCTGCACACTACGATTTTTGGGGCTGATTCTCTTTTTTTGCTGCTTCCCAAAGCGCGTCCATTTCTTCAAGCGTAGCGTCATCAGGTGTTTTGCCCTGCTTGCACAGTTCGGTTTCGATGTACTGAAAGCGCGATTGAAATTTTCTGTTGGTTTGTATGAGTGCTTCTTCGGGGCATATTTTGAGAAATCGAGCGAGATTGACCAGGGCAAATAGCAAGTCTCCAAATTCTTCCCGGATCTTTTCTGTTGCGCCGCTTTCTCGTGCGTGCATCAATTCTTCTGTTTCTTCCCACACTTTTTGAGCCACATCGGCTATGTGTTCCCATTCAAATCCCACTCGCGCGGCTTTTTCCTGAAGTCTGCGCGCTCTCAATAATGCCGGCAGATGTTGCGGTGCGCCGTCGAGTAGAGAGGCTTTTTTGTCGGGTTTTTCTTCGGCTTTGATGGCTTCCCAATTTTTGATTACTTCTTCGGGTGTATCGGCTTGTGTGTCGCCAAAAACATGCGGATGACGACGGATGAGTTTGTCGGCGATGGCTTCGGCCACATCGTCTATGGTAAATCGGTTTTCTTCGCTGGCAATTTGCGCGTGGAAGACGACTTGCAACAAAAGATCTCCCAGTTCTTCTTTGATTTCGCTATTGTCATTGTCGTCAATCGCCTCGAGGAGTTCATAGGCTTCTTCAATGAGGTAGGGTTTCAGGCTCTGGTGCGTTTGCTCTTTGTCCCACGGGCAGCCCGAAGGTCCCCTCAAGCGCGCCATGATGTTGATCAGTCGTTCCAGATTGGACATATATTTCCTTTCGCAGGGTGTGCATGACTGCAATATGTATGTAAAGAGGACCTGCGTCAACCTTGACGTTTTAAAAAATAAGAATTTCCTTTTGACAAGCGGGATGTGGTGCGTTATTTTTGAGTCACTCGATAGTCTTAAATTTATCTGGCTTTGGAGGGTTTGAGAGATGAGTGATTCACTGCGAGATATTATGCGAAAAGTGGGCCGCGATGATGTGCGTGAGCGCGAGCGGGAAAAGTGGTCAGAACGGGCAGAAGATCTGCTCAGCGCCAGGGAGCGAGAAGAGGCCAAAGATGAGGTTGAAAAGCGGCACGATCAGTACCGCAGGCGACAGGAATACGCGAGCAGATTAGGTCCCACTGCCGAGCGATTGCCCATTTTGAGCAAGGAAGAGTCAGAGCGCAGAGCGCGCGAACGGCCCAAACGCCGGACCTATGAGTTTGAAGGTCCAATTGAGAAATTGCTGGAAAAATACGGCGATCCCAAAGAGGTGTTTAACCACATGTCTATGGGGCAGTTGATGAAGTACGAGTTGGATGAAGAAACGGGCGCGATTTACGAAAAGGATAAAATGATTTTCGACGGTGAAAAGTTGGTTGAATGAGAGCCCGAGAAGATAAAACAAAAAGCGGAGCCTTCGATAGATCGAAAGCTCCGCTTTTTTTATGTGTGCGAATCAGGCGATGGTCACGTCGGGGCAGAGATAGACGTCTTGTATGTCGTTGAGCAATTGAATGCCTTCGTGCATGGGGCGTTGAAATGCCTTGCGCCCAGAGATGAGGCCGGTGCCTCCGGCGCGTTTGTTGATCACAGCGGTTCGCACGGCTTCGGCGTAATCGCTGGCACCTGAGGATGCGCCTCCGGAATTGATCAGTCCGGCTTTGCCCATGTAACAATTGACGACCTGATAGCGGCACAGGTCAATGGGGTGATCAGACGAGAGTTCGGTATAGACTTTGTCGTGGGTGCGTCCAAAATTCAGGGCTATATAACCGTTGTTGTTGGTCGGCAATTTTTGTTTGATGATGTCTGCGCCAATGGTGACACCGAGGTGGTTGGCCTGTCCCGTGAGGTCCGCGGCTTCGTGGTAGTCGATGTTGTCGGTCGCAAATGCCGAGTTGCGCAAATAGCACCACAGTACGGTAAAGAGCCCCAGTTCGTGTGCGCGGGCAAATGCTTCGCTGATTTCGACGATTTGCCGGTTGGATTCGGGCGAGCCAAAATAAATGGTGGCTCCTACGCCTGCGCATCCCATTTCCCAGGCTTGTTCGACTTGTCCAAAGATGACCTGGTCGTATTGGGATGGATACGTGAGCAGTTGATTGTGGTTAAATTTGAGGATAAAGGGGATTTTATGGGCGTATTGGCGGGCGACCATCCCGAGTACGCCCAGTGTGGTTGCCACGGCATTACAACCCCCTTCAATGGCGAGTTTGACGATGTTTTCGGGGTCAAAGTAGATGGGGTTGGGAGCAAAGGAGGCGCCGCCGGAGTGTTCGATGCCCTGATCAATTGGGAGAATGGAAATATACCCGGTGCCCGAGAGCCGCCCCGCACCGTAGAGGCGTTGCAGGTTATTGAGTACGGGAATGGTGCGGTCGGAGTCTGCAAAGACCCGGTCGATAAAGTCGGGACCCGGCAGTGTGAGAAAATTTTTGTCGATCAGTGCTTCATAATCGAGTAAGTCGTCGGCGTCATTGCCGAGGTAGTCTGCGATTTTGTCAATGCCACTTTGAACAGCAACTGCCATGGAGAACTCCTTCTGAAAAATTAAATTGGAACCCGTATCACAAATGCGAGGTTAGCAGGATTGTAAAAGTTTTGCGAGAGCGCGTTGATTTTTCTAAAAATAGGTGAAAAAGATACATGCAGGCGTGTTGCTTGTCAATAAATGAGGAGAAATTTTCTTTGCGAGTCGGGGGATTATCGGGTAGATTTGATTTATAAGGCATACCTACATTTCACAAGGTGGTTGTTATGCATGCGATATTGACGGGTTTTCTGATGGTGTGTGTGTTGAGCACAACGCTTTGGGCGCAGGAGGGCGATTTTGACAATCCGCTGTTGGTACAGGCGGTTCGGGCACAGTCCGTTCGAGACTATGCGCAGGCGCAGGCGCTGTTTGAAGAATATATCAAAGAATTGTCAGAAGAAGAGCAGGTGCTCTATCGCGATTTGGCGCAGGTGGCATTACCCGAAGATCTGGAAATTTACCGGGATGCAGATAGAAAAAAACGTGCTGAGTTGATTGGTCGCTTTTGGCGACGCCTGGATCCCTCGCCGTTGACAAAGGCCAATGAGCGGCTTATTGAGCATTATCGACGTGTGGCGTATGCGCGCCGATATTACGGTCAGGGACAGTTCCCGTGGGATGATCGGGGCGAGGTTTATGTGCGGTTTGGCAAACCCGATCACACGAGCAAGTCGGGCGATATTCAAAATGAAATAGATCGAGAGATACAGGATGCGCGGCAAAATTACGTGAATCGCAGACGCATTGCTCTGAGGATCAGACCAGGGCAACCCATTTTTCCCGTGCCAGCAATGTCGTGGTGGGAGTATTGGGTATATGCGGATCTGGAGGGGGGTACAGAGTTCGATTTTGTGCGCCGAGGCAAGGGGAACAGGTATGACTTTGCACCGATGCCCGAGGGTTTGAGTCTGTCACTAACAACGGATTTACTGGCGTATCAAAGCGAGGTGGTTTTGCGGCAAGTGGCAGCGCATCAGCCCTCTGTTTACGATGCAGATATTGCCGAGCTTCCCGTTGATTTTTATTATTTTCCCGCTGGATTTCGCGGTGAAGATGGCGCAACGCGGCTGGAGATCTACTATGGATTGCCGGCTGCGGAAATGGCGCGGTTGCCCGTTGATGACAATACCGATCGGGTGATGCTGGACCGCGGTCTTGCGATGTTTGATAGCCTGTGGACAGAGGTCTATCGCGTACAGGACCAATTGACTTTTCAGGCGCCTTCAGACCAGCAAGTGTTGGATGGGGCGTTTATTCCGGGCGTGCTCGCTTTCGAGGTTGAAGCGGGGCTGCACTATCTTTCTTTTCAGGTCCGCGATGTGGTGTCGGGGAAATCGCAGGTGTATCAGCAATCACTGGCCGTAGCAGATTTTTCGCAGCGCGATGATCTTCTGATGAGCGATATTGCCCTTGCATTTTTTGTTGGACCAAGTGAAGAGCAAGGTCCGTTTCAGAAACGCGGATTAAAAATTATTCCAATGGCATCAAAGGCGTTTCGCCCGGATCAAAATGCATTTGTCTATTTTGAAGTGTACAATTTGAAACGCAATGAATTTGGGCGGACGAGATATCGCGTGGATTATTCTTTTCGCGCTCAGGAAAAAGGATTAGCGCCGATTCGCGCGCTGCGCGGGTTGGGCCGTATGTTGCGCTTGCAAGAGAAGCGCCGGGAAGTGGTGATTTCTTATGAGCAATCGGGTGATACCACAGAGGATATGGCGTATGTCGAATTGGATTTGAAAGACGCCGAGCCGGGCGGTCAAGAGGTCCGCGTCAAAGTGACGGATTTGCTGGCGGACCGCGATGTGAAGCAAGAGATAGTGTTTAAGATTGTGCCGTAGGGCAGTGAAATATGGATGGTAATTTAAAAAAAATTATAGATTATTCAATTATTCCCGGTGTGGATCGGGTGCTCAATGATCGTGCAATACAGGTGCTGTCAGAGAGGTGTGGGACATCTGTTTTGACCGATATGATTCGGCAGGCGATAGACCGCGTGCGAAGGATGATGCGCGATGGCGAGGTGGTGGGGGCATCGCGTGAGGCGTTGACCGAATGGATTGTTGGAGATGTGCAGAGCCAATTGGCTGACCGGCTTGCGCCAAATCTCAGGCGTGTTGTGAACGCGACCGGGGTTATTCTGCACACCAATTTGGGACGCGCACCACTGCCCGATGTTGCTGTGAAACATATTGCCGATATTGCTGGTTCGTATAGCAATCTGGAATTGGACCTGGAGACTGGACAGCGCGGGTCGCGTACGACGCTTGTGGAAAAATTGCTGTGTGAGTTGACCGGTGCCGAAGCCGCTGCGATTGCAAATAACAATGCAGCGGCTGTTTTGTTGACGTTAAACACACTGGCCGGCGGCAAAGAGGCGATTGTGTCGCGCGGGCAACTGGTCGAAATTGGGGGATCGTTCCGCATTCCCGATATTATGGCGCGCAGTGGGGCGCAACTCGTCGAGGTGGGTACGACCAATCGCACTCATTTGAGCGATTACGAAAATGCTTTGACGGAAAATACGGGGGTGATGCTGGCGGTGCATCCGAGCAATTACAAGGTGATGGGGTTTACCGCGGAAGTTGCACTGGAAGATATGGTGGTGTTGGGACGAAAACGCGGCGTGCCTGTAGCGCACGATTTGGGCGGTGGTGTGCTGGTTAATTTGCGGGATTATGGATTGCCTTATGAGCCGCTGGTATCCGACAGTATTTCTGCCGGGGCAGATGTGGTGATGTTTAGCGGTGACAAGGTTCTCGGTGGGCCGCAGTGTGGGATTATTGTGGGCAAACAAAATGTGGTAGAACAAATTCGCAAAAATCCCTTGATGCGTGCGTTGCGTTGTGGGAAGCTGACGTATGCTGCGCTGGAAGCGACGTTGAAGCTGTTTTTGAATCCAGAGGCATTGGCGCGCGAACATCCCACACTCGGCATGTTGACAGAGTCTGTGGAAATGCTTGAAAGACGTGGTCGGCGGTTGTTGCGGATGATGGGTGAACTCGGGGGTTTTACGTGCGAACTGGTCAATTCCCAGGCACAAACCGGTAGTGGTGCGTTACCTTTGGAAAATATCCCGAGCATTGCGGTCGCAATAGCTGGTGGCGATATTTTATCTCTTTCTAATAAGTTGCGCTGCTATGATCCGCCCGTTATTTGCTATGTGCGCGATGACCAGTTATTTCTGGATTTGCGCACGATAAGAGATGACGAAGTGAGTATTGTGGGCGATGCGATGAAAATAGGAGTACAGGGCTGATGGCGCATGTGATTATTGGAACGGCCGGGCATATTGATCACGGCAAGACGGCGCTGGTCAAGGCATTGACGGGTATTGAGACCGATACCTTGCCCGAGGAGCGAGACCGTGGCGTGACTATTGATATTGGTTTTGCGTATTGGAAAGACAATGTGACCATTATCGATGTGCCCGGGCACGAGCGGTTTGTCAAGAATATGGTGACGGGTGTGTGCACGGTTGATCTGGCACTTTTTGTGGTGGCTGCCGACGATGGCGTGATGCCGCAGACGCGTGAGCATCTGGGTATTTTGAATCTTTTGGGTGTGCCCCGCGGCATTGTGGTGTTGACAAAAGTCGATCTGGTGGAAGAAGAGTGGCTGGAGTTGGTGGAAGAGGAATTGCGGGAGGTGTTTGCAGATACATTTTTGGAGGATGCACCGATTGTGCCCGTATCGTCGATCACGGGTGAGGGGATTGATGCGTTGCGCACAGCGGTTGAGACGGGGGTCGCAAGGGTTGAAGCGCGGCCAGATCAGGGTATTTTTCGGTTGCCCGTTGATCGCGCTTTTTCCGTGCAGGGATTTGGAACTGTGGTGACGGGTACTGTGATTTCAGGGGATGTGCGCGTGCGAGACGCATTGTCGCTGTTGCCGTCGGGCAAAAGTGTGCGGGTGCGTGGCGTGCAAACGCATGGGCGGGATGTGGATGTGGCACAGGTGGGGGCGCGTGCGGCTATTAATATAAGCGGGGTCGAAGTTGATGAGGTGTCGCGGGGCGATCTTCTGGCGCAACCGGGGTATTTTGAGACGACGTATATGATTGATGCACGTTTGCACATGCTACCCGATGCACCCGCACATGTGACAAATCGCACGCGCGTTCATTTGCTTATGGGGCCGCGAGAGGTGTTGGCCCGCGTGGTGTTGCTTGAGGGTGAGACTTTGTTGCCGGGTGAGTCGCAACTGGTGCAGTTGCGCCTGGAGGAACCGGGCGTTGCCGCGCGGGGAGATCGGTTTGTGATCAGGCGGTATTCACCGGTGCAAACGCTGGGCGGTGGTGTGGTGCTGGATCCGCAACCCGTGAAGCATCGGCGTTTTCGGGACGATGTCAATGACGCACTGCGGGAATTGGAGCAGGATGATCCCACACAAGTTTTGTTGACGCGCTTAAAGGCCGCGCGGTTGCAACCGCGAACCGCGCTACAACTCGCATCTGAGATGGCGGTGTCTGCGGGCGAGATTGAGAGTCAGCTAATGGCGCTTGTAAATTCGAGTGATGTGGTTTCTTATGTGCAGGCGGGTAAAGCGATGTATGTTCACGCGATGTGCTGGCGGGAATTGTTGGACGGGATTGTCGATGCGATGCGGGTTTTTCACGAGGCGCATCCCCTCCGACCAGGTGCGCGTCGCGAGGAGCTTCGCGCATTGGTGAAGGGTACACCTTCGGACGATTTGTTTGCACAGGGTGTTGAACATCTCATTCGTGAAGGTATCTTAAAAAGCGATCATGCGCTGATTGGGTTGCGCGATTACAAAATTGCATTGACGCCCGAACAAGAGGAAATTCGCGATGCGATTGCGCGCGTATTAAAAGGTGGGGGGACAACGCCTGAGGACTTAAAGACGTTGCCCGATGCGATTCAGGTCAATGCCAGATCTGTGCGGGATGTGGTGTCGGCGATGCAGGCTATGGGCGGTCTGGTGCGCCTGGAGGATACGTTGCTCTTTCACCCGGAGGTGATGGAAGAGGTGACGCGGCAATTGGTCGATTATTTAAAAGAAAATGGGGAGATCGATGTATCGACTTTTCGCAGTCTGATTGGCACCACGCGCAAATTTGCCGTGCCGCTGTTGAATTATTTTGATACCCAGGGTATAACCATTCGGCAAGGGGATGTGCGGGTGTTGAATAGGTGAGAGAGAAAATCCACTAAGGATGTAAAAGGGCACGAAGGAAAGGCGAGAGGCGAGAAGGAGTCCTGAATATGGGAGAATGCAATGAGCACTGAATACACTATTGTAATAGAAAAGGATGAAGATGGGTATTACGTCGGGAGTGTTCCTGCTCTTCCAGGTTGTCATACTCAGGGCAAGTCAATTGACCAGTTGCTTCAACGGATGGAGGAGGCGATTGCACTCTGGCTTGAGGTTGAGGGTGAAGACGCTCAGAGTCCACTTGAACTGGTCGGCGTTCAAAGAATATCCGTATGACCAGAATGCCAAGGGTAACAGGTGCCCATGTAGTCCGATCTCTGAGGAAAGTCGGTTTCGAGGTTGTGACACAACGGGGGAGCCATGTGATTATGAAGCACCCAGATGGGCGAGGCACGGTCGTGCCTATTCATCGCGGTGAAACAATCGGCGTTGGCCTTATGTCCAAAATTAGAAAAGATGTCGAAATTGATAGGGAGACATTCATTGGTCTGCTCGGAAATTGATCCAATGGCGGATGAGAATACCGGCTTTAATACTTAGCTGATCCGAGGTAAGTATGCCTTGGGTAAAGGCATACAACCTTCGCTATTCCAGAGAACGAGACGCGGACAGTGGGCGACAGGGCCTGTTGGCGAATAGTGGTTCAATTCACAAATACGTATAAAGAAAACAGCCACCTATCACGGGTGGCTGTTTTGTATTGGGTTCTATCTTGGCTGGTCAAAATCCTCGAACAGCGCATAGCATATCTGCTCTAAGTCCGCTTATGAGATGGCAAAAAAAGCCTGGGAGCTATTTAAAATAAGCCCCCAATTTGATATTTTGCTCGGGGTTGCTGGTGATTTTTGGATATTCTGCGACCAGGTCTTCAAAAGCTACTACGGGCGTTACAATGGATTCGCCCGTCAGTTTTCCCTCGGTGAGCAGTCGCCAGCAGGTGGCGTAAACGCGTTTTTCGTCCCATCGGGGATATTCCCGGTTGGGGTCGCTGCAGGACCGCGAAAAGATGAGATTGGGGCGGTTGTAATGCGCTTCTGCGCCAAGATCCAGCCCGGGACCATAGGGTGCTGGCGCAGCGCCAGCCACTACATTGCCGCCAAATGCCACGCCGCGTATGGCTGCTTGCAGGGCGTGTACATTGGCGCTGTAGTCAATCGCTACATCTACCCCCCGGTTTTCGGTTGCTTTTTTGATTTCTACGCCTGCATCACAGGTTGTGGGGTCGAGGATCAGGTCGGCGCCGCAGATTTGAGCCACTTTTTGGCGGTTTTCCAATGGATCGACCGCGATGATTGGGTATGCCCCGGATAGTTTGGCGATTTGTACGACCATCAGTCCGATGGCTCCCATCCCAAATACGGCTACTGCGTCTCCGACTCTCACCTGTCCATCCCTGATCGCACACATGGCAAAATCCGCCGGGTCCAAACAGACCGCAGACTTCCACGAAAACCCCTCTGGTACTTTCCAGCACCGTTCTGTCGAGATGACATGAACTTCTCGAAATGGCCCGTAGCTCAGTACCACGTCGCCTTCTGCGAACCCATCCACGCCTTCGCCAATTACAGTGCCTATAAACATATTGCCAGTCCGGGACGACCGTCCTTTGCCCGTGTTTGGGAATACCTGGAGTTCCGGATCATAAGGTCCGCGTTTTGCGCTGTCACCTTTTATGCCCGATAATTCGGTTCCGTGCTTGGCAGCAGCGTACAGGCTCTGTACTTTCATCTGTCCTTTTCCAACTTCTGGTATCTCGTATTCCCGCAATTCCATCTTTTCGGGTGATAGGGCACATACTTCCAGTGGCATAGTTTCCTCCTATTCGTCTATTGGCGCGTCAAGGAAATAGCGGATATAGACAATCCAGCCTGGGATTTTTCGTTGATAGATTCTGCGCGGACTTCGATGGTGTAAAGGCCGGGTTCGTCGAGTTGGACCTGGCCGATAATGGTCGCGGCTTCGGGGAAATACTGCGCTTTGGGGCTGTCGCTCCAGGCGTCGGGTGCGATGGTTTTTCGGAATGTGTTGCCCGCAATGTCAACGCGCACTTCGTGGCCGCCTGTCCATTCTCGGGCGCGGCGAAGCGCGCTGGTGTGAACGCGGACTTCAAAGGTGCCGGGTTTGAATACTTTGAAATAGCAATCGATCCAGTTGGATGTGTCAAACCAGTCTTCGATAATGCCGCTTTCGCCAATGCGGATTTGCGTTCCCGATTCGGGCGTGTGCAAGTTCGCCATGCTGGCGATCATGGTGATAGAGCCATCGGTTTGCTGGAGAGCGGTTTGATCGACATCGGGTGCGCCATCGAGTTCGAGGGCGATGACCGAGACATTTGGATCGGGGCATTCGGGCAGGCGCAATGTTAAGATATCGCAGTCGCTGTCGCGGGTTTGAGAGACATCGATGTGCGCGTTTTTGTCGGCGAGTAAGGTCGCTTTTGTAACATGGTTGCGCAGGCCCAGGAGGGTGAAATCCTCGCCGGGCCATGTGGTAAAGAGCAAGTAGAGGTGGTTGCCTTTTTGCGTGATGCCACCCCAGGGAAATTCATAGGGGTATGGCGTGGCTTTGGTGCCGTAGATCGCTTCGCCGTTGGTTTTCATCCATTCGCCAATGGCGCGAAGGCGATTGATACTGGGCATTGGGACGCTGCCGTCGGCGCGCGGTCCGATGTTGAGCAGGTAGTTGACGCCTTTGCTGGTGAGTTCAACGAGAAGGTGAAGCAGTGTTTTTACGCTTTTCCAGTTGTGGTCATCGGTTTTATAGCCCCAGGTATCGTTGAGGGTGGCGGGTGTTTCCCAGTAGCCTTCGAGGCGACCGGTGGGGATCTGGTTGTCGCCCAGGCTGCCGTAGTCCCCCACGCCATTGCCCACGCGACCGCTTACGAGACAGTCGGGTTGCAAGCCGTGGACGAGACGGGAGAGCGATTGGCTCTGTTCCAGGGAAATAGAGACGGGGGTGTCGAACCATATCAGGCCGATAGGCCCGTATTGCGTGAGCAATTCGCGCACCTGGGGTTTGGCTTTGTTTTTGAGATAATAGGCGAAGTCTTTGGTCGCGGGATCAAAATCCCAGTTATTTCCAGAGGCGTTGGGGTCGTGCCAGTCCTGATCTTGAGAATAGTAGAAGCAGAGGCGAATGCCGTATTTTTGGCAGGCTTTGGATAGGTCTGCCATAATATCTTTGCCATAAGGCGTGGCATCGACGATGTCGTAGTCGCTGCACGGGGAGTCATACATGGCAAAGCCGTCGTGGTGTTTGGCGGTGATAACGAGGTATTTCATACCTGCATCCCGCGCGAGTTTGGCAACCGCATCGGCGTCGAATTTTATTGGATTAAATTGTGAGGCGAGTTGTTCGTATTCCGCGGCGGGAATTTCTGCTCGACGCATAATCCATTCTCCAATGCCTTCAATGGCTTTGCCTTTCCAGTTGCCCGCGGGAATCGCATACACGCCCCAGTGAATGAACATGCCAAATCGCGCTTCTTCCCACCATGCAATGCGCTCGCGGTCGCGTCTGGTCTGTCGCGTTTTTGCTGCGGTATTCATAATGTCTCCTTAGTGTATGGCTGAAACTATTCTTCTACTGCTGCTGCGACTGCATTGGAAACCCGTCGCAGAAGGCTTCCTTCGGCGACCATCTGATTGGTGAGCACGACGCAACTGAGTTGACGTTCGGCGTCTGCCCAGGCTACTGTGCCGGTCGCTCCGGTGTGTCCGAAGGTTCGCTGCGATACCAGGTCGCCCCAAAAGCCCCACACCCGCGCTCCGGATACGCCCCAACCGATTCCCCAGGGCGCATTGAGAGCCCCGTTTTGATCGCGTGTCATTGTCGCGACTGCGGCGCGGCTGAAGATGCGCCGATCGCCATAAGTGCCGCCGTTGAGCATGGTTTGCAAGAGGATCGCCAGATCGCGTCCGGTGCTGTGCATGCCGCCCCACGGTGCCCCAAAGTCGCGCCAATACGGGGAATTCCATCCCCAGCTCTGTTGTTCTTCGTCCTCTTCGGCGTCCGTTCCGCACCACACCACATCTTCAAGTGTCCAATCGCCCATCCCCAATGCGCTTCGGGCCATTCCCAGTGGCGCGAAAATTTCCTCACGCTCGAAGTCGCGCAATCGCTGTCCACTGACCCGTTCGACAATTTCGGCTGCGAGCAGGATGCCCATGCTCTGGTAGCAAAAATCGGTCCCTGGCTTGTAGAGTAGAGGTGTTTGAAGTGCACGCTCGACGAAGCCAGCTACGGGTGTATGCGCCTGTCGCAAGCTGGTATTTTCGGGCAGCATGTCGGGCATGCCGGATATGTGCGAGAGCAAGTGGCGCACTTTGACGGCGGGACGGTCGCCGCCGGTGTATTCGGGTAGATAATCGATGGCCGGGTCGTTGAGTGAGATCAGACCCCGATCTACGAGGATCATCAGCGCGCAGGCCGTGACCGGCTTGGTGATTGAGGCGAGGAGAAATATCGAGTCCGCATCGATTGGCTGGCCTGTGCGAGGGTGCTGTTGCCCACATCCCCGGGCGAAGACTTCCTTGCCGTGCCGCGCAACTGTCAGCGAGGCCGCACCAATTTGCCCGGCTTCTGTAGCGGCTGTGAGCAGGCCAAAGGCTCGTTCGAGTTGATCGGCAGACAGACCGACGTCCTGAGGGGTAGCTGTGTTATTCACGATTTTATCCTTTTTAAACAGAAATACAAAACCCGCCTTCTTCGCGTGTTCCCCGTGCGATAGTGTCAGGCGCGAGGTCAAACCCCGTTCCCGGCGTATCTGGTACGATGAGGTGACCGTCTCGAAATTCCCAACCGTCGAGTACTACACCCTGCGTATCTGCCGGGGCTGCTTCTAATAGGCAGAAATTTGGAATCGAAGCGGCAAAATGTGCGTGTGCATATCGCTCAATAATACTGCCCCAGCAATGCGGGGCACATTGCGCTCCCCAGGGCGCGATCATGTCCGCTGTCGCTTTCCACCAGGTCAATCCTCTGGCGCGGAAATCGTGTTGTACTATATCAATCCAGCCACGTTCTACCATGTCAAAAAAATTAGGCGGAGGAGGTCCTGATTCGCCATCTGCGACATAAGTATCATAACCCGATGCTTGAATAAATGCCTTAAAAGGTTCGTTGAATCCCCGTTCCTCGTGGAAGGCTTCTTCAAACCAGTAGATCCTTGCGGATTCACACCGTTTGAGAATTTCCTGGGCAATATTCAGCGTTGTGCCATTGTTGGCATCAACGAGAATTTTGGCGTCTGGTCCCGCTGCCTCTCGAATTGTTTGAATGACCAGTACATCCCGTTCCAGGCCTTTCATAATCGGCATCCACTTTGCCCCGCGTCCAATTTTTATTTTAAAATTTTTGAATCCGTGTTCCTGGCCGGTTTTTACTTCTTCCTGAAAAATAGCCACTGCTTCGTCATCAGTCGCTTCGAGGTCGTCGATATAAACCGATCCGTCGTAGAGTTCCACTTGCCGGGAGCCGTGGGCACCCAGCAGTTTGTATAATGGCTGATCCGAGAGTTTTGCCACCAGGTCCCACAGCGGTAAGTCAATGCTTTCGCCCGCTTCCAAACATCCGTGGGGCAATGCGAAGAGTTCATTCAATTGTTTTCCCAAGAATTGTTCGGCCTGTTTGTGGTTTATGCGCGACCAGCCAACGCCAACGGCTTCGCTATCTGTATGGATGCGAACGACGTGATCTGTAACCATATCGCCTATGGGACCACCTTTGGAATTTACGCCCACAAAGCGGGGTCGTGGACTTTTTAACATGACTTTTTCAATGCGTACAATGCGTTCATTAAGTAGATCGGCCATTGTCAAGATCTCCGTTTGTTATCGCGCTCAAAAACGACATCATCGCCAAACCGCTTCCGCCCCTTTGCAGCAGGTCCAACAATGTCCAACTGCCCTCTGCCCATCACGGCTTCGCGCGAGCCATCTCGTTCGGGATCGGCATAGCGCACAAACCACGCATCCAGATCGGCCTGTAGCGATTCCCGAATGGGCTGGTGTTTTTGTTCTGCGATCAGATTTTGTCGTTCATCCGGGTCGTTTATCAGGTCGTAAAGTTCATGGGGACCATAGGGATAGCGATGGACGTATTTCCATTCCACGGTGCGGATCATTCGCGTGGGACCGTATTCGTCATATACAACCACCCGGTCATCGCCACTTAAAGCACGTCCTTCGAGCAATGCGGAAAAGCTGCGCCCGGGAAGGGAATTGGAGTCGGGGTTTTCTACGTTGAGATAGTCCAGCAAGGTCGGCATGATGTCGTAATGGCTGTGCAGTGAAGAAATAACCTCGCCTTCGGGAATGCGACCTGGATGCGAGAAGAGCATGGGGACTTTCACCGAGGTGTCGAACATATTTGGCGGGAATGTCCCATTGCCTTTGCCGTAAATCCCGTGATGTCCCATGTTCATTCCATTGTCGCTTGTAAATGCGATGAGTGTATTTTCTCGCAACCCATTGGCTTCCAGCCAATCCAGCAACCTGCCCACGTTGGCGTCCATCGCGGTCATTGCGGTAAAATAGCCGCTGAGTGTTTCTCGGCGCTCTTCTTCCGTAAATCCCAGAGAACCCGACGACCCTGTCTTTGACAACTGCTGGGGATGCATGGGTTCGTCAGGTGTTGATTCAAAAGGACAGTTTTGATAATAATCTTCGAATAACTTCGGCGGATGGTGTTCGCGTCCCCAGGGCGCGTGAGGCGCTGTGTAGTGGACATTCAAGCAAAATGGTTGATCTGTACCCTTTTGGGCTTCCAAAAAATCCAATGCATTATCTGTAATTAGATCGCTCACATAATCCGATGTTTGATACGCTTTGCCATCGCGAATCATAGGAGCATTGTAATACGGTCCTGCGCCACTTGCGTGAACATCCCAAAACGCAAAATTTTTCTGCGGTTTTTCCGAATAGCCCAGATGCCATTTGCCACTTAAACCACAGGTATAGCCCCGCTCAGATAGGATATCGGTATATGCTGTTTGCCCGGATAGATATTCGATAGCCCGATCATCTGAGCCGTAGATATTTGAATTGCCCGCCCGCAAGAAATCCTGTACGCCGTGTTGTGATGGAATGCGGCCCGTTAAGATGGAAGCTCGAGCCGGTGAGCAGACTGGCGATGCGCAAAAGAAATTCTCAAAGCGCAATCCCGTTGTGGCCAATCGATCCAGATTGGGTGTGCGAATTTCCGAATTGCCCGCACATCCCATCGCCCAATATCCCTGGTCGTCTGTTAATATAAAAAGCAAATTGATTTGTTCAGACATAGTATTTATTCCGTTTGTGAAAGGTCTATTCTCGTCCGAGTATTTTTAACATGCGGTCAGGCCGGCGGGTGATGATGCCATCTACCCCTTTTTCAATCAGCATTCGCATTTTCGATTCGTCATCTACAGTCCATATTTGCACCTGTATATTGTTTTTGCGCGCTCCAGATAAAAGGCGCGGATGGCTGCCGTTTATCGGTCCCATTTTTAGTGGAAACTGCAATACTTCGACATTGGGCTGATAAATCGCGCCCAAATGCAACCAGCACAGGGCATAGAAAATCATTCCTTCCGTCATGCCCGGCGATGTCGCAACTTCGGGAAATTGCTTGCGAAAACGCTTCAATGTTCCGGTGTCAAAACACGCGACCAGCACGCGGTGTTGCATCCCGTGGTGGCGAATCAGGTTGCCAAATGCCGTGACAATATCCGGCTCTTTCTGTTTGATTTCAATGGTCATTCGCATGTGCGGAAAAGACGCGAAGACTTCATCCAGCGTTGGCGCTACTATTCCTTTTCCGCGAAAGGGAAAAGTAGCGCCTTTGTCAGCCGACCATTTGTATCCCGCATCTAATTGTTTCAATTCTGCAAGTGTCAGATCATTTACACACGCGTTACCATTGGTTGTGCGCGTCACGGTCTCATCGTGAAAGACCACGATATGGCCGTCTTTTGTACTGCGAATATCCATTTCCAGCATATCCACGCCGAGATCTACCGCGTGTTGGAAAGCATATAGCGTATTTTCGGGCCACAATCGCCATCCCCCCCGGTGTGCAATCACTTCAACACCCGCGTTTTTTTTGATGAAAGGATGATCGGGCATCGGTTTCCTCCAGATGGATAGCACAACACACAGTGCAATAAACAACAATATAGAGAGGAGCAAAATTTTAGCGATTCGTTTCACTATCGGGCCAACCGTATTAAGTTATCTGTGCATTCTGTTAAATGCGAGAGAATATTTTTGGGGTTTCGCGCTTGATTTCTCGAAGGTGCGTTGTTACTTTGACCAGTTGAAAATTCAATTTATCGGAAAATGTATGTCCCGGACATTTATCAAATTTGCCCTCACGGGTTTATCGGGGGTATTTGTCAATCTCGGTTCGTTTCAGCTTCTGCTCAATCTCGGTGTGCATAAGTTGCTGGCATCGCCAGTTGCAATTGAGTTGTCGATTATCTCAAATTTTTTGCTCAATAACTACTGGACTTTCCGCGATCGCGCACTGGCGGGAAAAAAGCGCGTTCGGGGGATGAAGTACAACCTCGTTTCGCTGGTGACGCTCATGCTGAGTTATGGCACATTTGTCTTGCTTTCCTTCCTTTTTCCTGCGGTGCAATCGATCATTTTGCAGGGGTGCGCGATCGCCCCGGCCACGTTGTTCAACTATTTCATCAATTCCCTCTGGACGTTTCGCGAGGTGGCAGACGGGCGAGCAAAAAAAAAGGAGGACGGTACGCAATGAATCGCGTGGATGGTCTGGCGGTCGCATCAAGATCCTATGATCAATTTTTATGGCCGCCATACTTATAGAGAATGGGAATAGCTCGCATTGGGAACAGGTCTCGTTAGATAGGGCAGAGACGCTCAAATACGAGGCATTAATAAAGAAAACCCTGGCGCGGCTGTACTACTTGAAGGGAAGTCTGGTGCAAAAACAGGGCCAGAGGGTAGAAGCTGTCGCGTCTTTTGGGAAGTCCCGCGATATATACCCCATCCCGATAACAAGGCGCTTGAGGCACTCGAACAATACAAGGTCAATTTCAAAAGGGTTAATCCGCCAGGTCGGGAAAGCCCAAAACCCGTTTTGCCGTTCCTCCCATAATTTTTGCTTTTTGCTGCGCGCTCAAATCCGGTAGTAATTCATCGATTACCCGTACCAGCTTATCATACCCTGGATCTTCCAAAATCCATGGAAAATCCGTCGCCCACATCAATTTGTCTGCGCCGAATTTAGAAAGCAGTGTTTTGTGCCAACTCTCCAGATCGCGATAGGGCCAGGCCTCCTGGCTAAACGCATATTGCCCCGATAGATGTACGCAGATATTGGGGTATTCGTGCAAGCCCAGCATCGAGTAGCGCGTCATTGGCGGTATAGGGGTATTGATGTGCGGGCGCCCTTCGTCATCCCACGAAAACATTCCCTCGCCCGGACAGATCATCAGATGGTTAAACACAGCGCGAATTTCGGGAAATTCCCGAACCATAAAGGCGACTTGGTGCGCGTCTTTTGCCCGAATATACAGCCACATCACGTAGTTTTTTTTCGCTGCGTGTTTCCAGATGCGATACGAAGTAAATGTCCGTACATCCATATGGGAGAGGGGATCGACAGGCCCGCCAATTTCGTTAATTCGAAATCCGATAATATCCCCATTCTCAGCCAACCGGTCCATGTGGTCTTCCGGTGCGTCCCATTCATCCCGAGGAATCAAGCCAATTCCCCGGAAGTGATTGGGATAGGTCTTCAAACAATGCTGCAAATACCGGTGGTGCAGTAATTGTGTACCGCCAATCTGCGTCAATATCGCCTGATCAACCCCATTGGCTGCCATGACCTCTAGCAATTTTTCTGCTGTTTCTGCCCTGTCTGCTGGACACTGGTCATTTACCTCACGGGGAAAATCATCAGACAGTTTTTCAAATACATGCAGGTGCGAGTCAATAATTGGCATACTATCATCTCTCATCCAGGCTGAACAACCGCCTGCGGTCTGGCGTTGTGCATTCGTGTGCTATCGATGCAAAATGTTTGGTCGATATGCGGTCCTTACTCCACTTTTCGTAAATGAGGATAATCGACTTGCGCGGCTTTAACGTGCGGTTGACCATCGATGTATGCCACCCATAAGAATTGAATAATACCGCATCGCCCGCTTTGCCTGGATACACTTTGTGCCCTGGCATTGAATCGAGTGGACGAACCACGGGACAAGGCCCGACATCGGGTTTATGGCTGCCCGGCACGTACCCAAATGCACCTCCGTCAACCGGGACATCCTCGATATAAATCTGTACCTTCATATGGAGCGGTGTCGTATGCGGTACATCCGGATGCCAGCCCACATAACTGATGGGTGATACCGGCAGGGTTCGCACTTGTGGCGCGAGCAGTATCAGATCTTCATCGGCAAAATCCATCAAAAATCCGTACCAGCCCGGATAATCGATGAGGTCGATAAATACATCGTCTTTTTCCAGTGGCTTTGGTATATCAAAATGGGCAGCGGGGCGCGTGCCTTTTGCAATTCCCTCCAACCATTCGCGTCTGGCTTCGGCGGCACACCGATCAAACATGGCCTGCAACCGTGAGAGGTCTTCTCCCCTAATTGCATTTTCTAAAAACAACACGCCGTTGTCTTCCCACTCCTGTCGTTCAGCATCTGTTGGCCGTCTCATACACGCCTCCTGAAAAGTGGTTCGCAATATCATATACCCAACTGCGAACAATTAATTGGACAAAAACGGCGAAGTCAAATAAAAAAGTCTCAGATGAAATCCGAGACTTTCAGGCGGTTGCACGGCATGGATGTGTGTTTACGGCACAGGTGCCCAGCGCGGGAAGCGCGCGCCAATGAGAAGATTGGGAATGGAGTACAAATTGGATCCATCTGCATTCATGACCTTAATGGTCGAAAATCCCGAGATTAGCTCTGTTGCATAAGTGTGAAATTCAAATGCAATTTGCTTCCCATCCGGCGACCAGGTTGGATAGCGTACTGCTTCAAGTGGTTGAGAAGACGTGAGGCGACGCATGTTTGATCCGTCTCGATTCATTACATAAATCTCGTACTGCGCCAGGGGCGTTCGCGTGCCCGTTGGCAGGGGTTGATGGCGGTTGGATTCAAACGCTATCTGTGTACCATCGGGCGACCATGCAGGTGCAGCGTGCAAGGTGCCATTGCCATCTGTCAAACGCATCGCGTCTGTACCATCGGCATTGGCGACATAGATGTCGATTCCCTGACCGCGATGCCCGGCCTGATAGGCAAATTGGGTGCCATCGGGCGACCAGACGGGAAGTTGCTCTTCCATATCCGTATTGATCAGCACCTTTTCGCCAGAACCGTCAATGTTGACCACATAAATATCCCAGGCTGTTTCATCGCTGCGCCAGGTCTGAAAGAGAATTTTCTGCCCATCGGGTGACCAGGAAGATGCGAATTCGTTTGTCGAATTTTCAACCACACTGCGGATATTGCTCCCGTCGGAATTCATGAGAAAAATGTTGTAAATGGCATTGCCGCTGCGATTTGAGGTAAAGGCGAGTTGTGTGCCGTCGGGCGACCACGATTGCCCGGAATATGCGGCCAGATCGTCTGTGGGATTGAGATTGATGGGATTTCTACCGTCGGGATCTACGATATGGAGATGAAAACTGCCCGTTTGCAAGTTTTGTTTTATATATGCGATCCGTCCAGGGCCTCCCGGTATTGGATCTGCACCGGGTTCTCCCGGTCCTGTGATGTCCGGCGGCGGTGTGCTCCCACAAGCAGAAAGAGTCAAGATACAGAGTACAACAATTTCTCTGATGTAATACCACCGTGTACAAGACTGGTGCATTTGAATTCCTTTTTTCGTCTATCTGCCCAGGCCGTTTGCAACTTTGTTGATTGCTGCAGCGGTATCGCGGATATCTTTTTCGTCCAGGTGCTCGTGCAATCCCCATACGACGACTGTACCCAATGCCTGTACTGCACCGGGAACGAGTTCTGGGCCATAGTTATATTCGCGGCTTGTTACGCCGTGGTGAAAGGGGAATCCGCTGTTTCCATAAGTGCGTTTTTCGGTCAGGTAATTTCCGCGCATAAAAATTGGATCTTTGATATAATGCGCCCCCATGGATACGCCTTCGGCGCGTACGGCTTTGCAAAATTCATCGGGATCGTGACCCGTGACGTGAAAAACAAAATTCCACCATGAAACCTCGCGGTCTCTCTCGGGTGGAACGGGCGTTATTCCCGGTGCATCGGCTATCAGTTCACACAGCAATGCGCCCAATTCGTGCCGTCTCTCGACCACGCCGCGCACTTTTTCCAATTGCGCGAGGCCAACCGCGCCCTGCATCTCGGTCATGCGATAGTTGGGTGCGACAAAAGCGTGATCGCGTTCGCCCATATATTGATAATCCCATCCTTTATCGGAGAACAACTTGAGGCGAATATAGGTTTCTTCGTCATGCGTGACTGTCATCCCGCCATCGCCCGTGGTCATGTGTTTGGACTGTTGCAAGCTAAAACAACCCATATGCCCGAAAGTTCCCACATAGCGACCTTTGTATTTGGTGGCGTGACATTGGCTGCAATCTTCAATCAGCGTAATATGGTATTTTTCCGCAATTTTTACCACTTCTTCGACATTGCAGGGGCGTCCAAACAAGTGTACGAGGATGATTGCACGCGTTCGGTCTGTAATATTTTCTTCAATCGATTTGGGTGTCATGTTCATTGTCAGGGGATCGACGTCGGCAAATACGGGCACGGCATTTTGAATCAAAATGGGCATTACGCTGCCCGGATCGGTAATGGGTGCGGTGATGATTTCGTCCCCCGGTTCGGGATCGACAACGCCCACTGCCAGATGAATGGCCGCCGTGCCGCTCGTTGAACTTTGTGCATATCCCATTCCGTAAAATTCGGCAAATTGCTTTTCGAAATCTTTGACATAGGTGCCGCTCTTGCCAAACAGATTTTGACTGCGCACGGCGTCCAACAACAATTCTTCTTCTTTTTTTCCAAATGGCGTGCGCGAAGGGAAGGGAGTTGTGCGCGTTTTTTCCCCGCCGTAGAGAGCTAATTTGTCATTCATATCCGTCCTCCAGTGTCTTATGCCGCTTGTAAGGGACCATCCACGTCCTGATTACAACTGCTCCACCTCCGAGATGATACGCTTCAAATTGGTCGCCCCTTTGGCGACACTGCCCCGAATGTCCGCTGGATCTGAGACCTCAAGGGAGATAGTGCCCTTGTAGCCCACATCTTTGAGGATGCGAAAGATCTCGGCCCAACCCGAGTTCCCCTCGCCGCCGACCGCGCGCTTGACGTATTCGCCCGAGGGGATTTCGCGCCACTCCTCCCCAGGTTGGGGATCCTGCCGAATGTGGAAGTCCTTGGCGTGAATGTGGACGACATGTCTGGCGAGAAGCCGGGTCGCCTCAATGTGGTCTTCTCCGAAGACCGTGCGGAAATTGGTGAAGTCGAGGTTCACACCGAAGTTGGGGCGATTGACCCGCTCGACGATGCACGCGGTCTGCGACGTGCGTCCGAGCAGCAGCCCGTGGTTTTCAACGCCGACTTTCAAGCCTTTTTCGATAGCGATATCGGCGACGGTCTGCATGCTTTGGGCAACGCGGGCGAGGGCATCTTCGGGATCGATATCGTCGCGGGATCTGCCGGGAGGTGGGGCGGTGCGGGGATCGACTCGAACCGTATCGGCTCCGAGGATCACGGCGACCTGGAGCATCTTCTCACACCAGTCCAGGCAGGCGCGATTTTCGCCTTCGTTATAGACGGCGAAATCGGTCGCCAGGGCATGGCACGAGGCCTGCAGGCCCACCCGGTCCATCAGTTTCCGGGCCTCGCGCGCCTGTTCTTGGACGTCTCGATCAGGACTCCAGTATGGGGAGTAGGGTTCGAAGCAGTCGGCCGCAGTCTCCTTTCCTACGAATTCGATCGCCTCCATCAAAGAGATCTTACCCTCGGTCAGCATCGAATTGAAACAGTAACTGCACACACCCGTTTTCACCAGTACCTCCTTTGATAAAAAACTGACTGCTCTTTACGCAAAGGGTTTGCGGTCGTCTTCCCAATTTCGGCCGACGGGTCGGAGTTGTCCTGCGCCGCTGACTGTGTAATCGCGCCCGTCTTTGTCGGGGACGCTGTAGGTTGCAAACCACGTTTCCATCTGCGTTTTCATCGTTTTGATGCGGTTGGCCTGTGCGTTGTCGTCAACGAGGTTGTCGCGCTCGTCGGGATCGTTTTGCAGGTCATAGAGTTCATTGGGGCCATCGGGATAGCGATGTACGTATTTCCATTCTGCCGTGCGGATCATGCGCGTTGTGCCGTATTCGTCGTAGATAACGACATTGTCGCGACCGGGATCTTCTTCGCCTTTAAGCGCGACGAGGAAGGATCGACCGGGGTAGTTGCGGTCTTCTGGTAAGGGCAAGTTGAGATAGTCGAGGAGGGTGGGCATAAAATCGTATCCCGAAGCCATTGCGGGCTGCACGCTGCCTTCGGGGATGACGCCGGGATGGCTGGCCAAGAAAGGCACTTTGATAGAGTTTTCATACATATTTAAGGGACGCGTGCCATTGCCCTTGCCCCAAAAACCGTGATGACCGCAGGAAAAACCATTGTCAGAGGTGAAGACAACGAGGGTGTTGTCGCGAATTCCTTTGTCCTCAATTTTATCGAGGATGCGTCCCACGTCATAATCCATTGCGGTGACGGCGGCAAAATAGCCTTTGAGACTTTCGCGGTTGCCCAAATTATTGCTCAAGCCACCCGCCCAGGGATGCGGATCTTCTTGTGGACAGGATTCGAATGGGCAGTCGTCGTAGGAATCGACAATATCCTGGGGGTGTCCAGTCCATGGGCTGTGGGGCGCTGTGTAGTGAACGCTGAGATAAAAGGGATTGTCATCATCGGCGTGATTGTCGATAAATGCGAGGGCGTCGTCTGTGATGGCGGTGGTCACATAACCCGGCACGGTGACGAGTTCGCCGTTGCGTACCAGTGTGGCGTCGTTGTAGGGACCACCGCCTTTTTCGTGGGCAAACCAGTGCGAGAAACCGTGCTGCGGCAAGGTGCTATTGCCCAGGTGCCATTTGCCCGATAACCCACATGTCCAGCCGTGTTCGGATAGGATATCGGTATAGCAGATTTCGTCCTGGAGATAAGAAGCCGCATCGGGACCGGTGTTGCCTTCGCGGATCCAATCGTGTACGCCGTGCTGTGAGGGGATGCGACCAGTGAGAAAAGAGGCGCGGCTGGGCGAGCACACGGGGATGGTGACAAAAAAATTGTCGAAGCGAATACCCGTGGCGGCAATGCGGTCGAGATTGGGGGTGCGAATTTCTGGATTGCCATAACATCCGGCAGCCCAGGGACCTTGATCATCGGTGAGGATAAAGATGATGTTGGGAGCCATTGGTTATCCTTTCAAATTTGAGGCATACAGGTGTGCGTTATAAGCCGTGAGCGCAATGTACACGCATTGAAATAGCTTGTCAATAGTGAGGGAAATTTTGAATTGGGACAACACGATTAATCCGCTGCGCGATTCAGGTCTGCGCGGAATGCGCCGCGTTCGCGCCCGATAAGGCGGTAAAAGGCATTGATGATGTCTTCGAGTATATTGTAGCTGATGGGAACGAGCAAGAGGGTGATGACGGTTGCAAAGAGAACGCCAAAACCGAGGGATATGGCCATGGGAACCAGGAATTGCGCCTGAAGGCTTTTTTCTAATAGCAGGGGCGTGAGGCCGAGAAATGTCGTGACCGAGGTCAAGAGTATGGGACGGAAACGCACAGCACCGGCTTCGCGGAGGGCGTCGGAAAGTGCATGGCCTTTCTCGCGTTGTTTGTTGATAAAATCGACCATGACCAGACTGTCATTGACGACGATACCTGTAAGTGCAACGATGCCAAATACGGAGAGAATAGAGAGATTAAATCCGAGAGCGACATGCCCCCAGACCGCGCCGACGATTCCAAATGGGATGGCTCCCATCACAATGAGGGGTTGGACATAAGATTTGAAGGGAATGGCGAGCAAAATATAAATGACCAGTAAGGCGATAACGAAGCTTTGGGCCAGTCCCTGTAGCATTTCATCCTGTTCTCTTTGCTGGCCTTCAAAATCGTAGCGCACGCGGGGGTGGTCTGCCAGTATTTGAGGCAAGACAGTGCGGGTGCATTCGGCGATGATCTCGTTTGCATTGGCGATGCTTATATCGACATCGGAAGTAACGTTGATAACTCTCTGGCGGTCGGCGCGCCGGATGGATGCGTAGCCCCGACCGGGTTCTGCTCTGGCGGCGATTGAAAAGGGCACTTCGCCACCGCTGGGCGTGCGAATGCGCATGTCTTCGAGGTTACCCAGGGACCGCCGCTCTGATTCGGGATAGCGCACCATCACGCGGATGTCGTCGCGACCACGCTGAATGCGTTGCGCTTCTTCGCCGTAAAATGCCTGTCTGACCTGGCGTGCGAGGTCAGACAATGTGATGCCCAGGGTTTCGGCCTGTCGGGTGAGAGAGAGTTTTACTTCCTCTTTCCCCGGGCGAAATGAATCGGCGATGTCAAAGACACCGGGATAGTCATTTAATGCGCTTTTGAATTTTTCGGCGACTTCGCGCAATTCGCCGTAATCGGGACCTGAGAACTGGATATTGATGGCTTCGCCAGATGAAAATAGCGAGGATGAGTAGGTCAGTTCGACCGCGTCGGGAATAGCGCCGGTGAGTTCGCGCCAGCGGTTGGCAATTTCCTCACTGCTGATGTCGCGATTTTCCGAAGGCACGAGTTCAATATAGACTTCGCCCAGATGTGCCGATGAAAATGAGGCGGCATTCCCGGTGGGCGGACCTTGTGCTGCGCGATAGGGCTGTTCGCCCACAGATGCGAAAACATGGCGAAATACCCCACCTGATTTCTCGCCTTCTATTTCCCGTTGGAGTTGCTGCGCTGACGCCTCCAGGCGGCGCACTGCTTTTTCAGTGACCTCGGCAGGTGTGCCCTGGGGCATGGTGAGCATAGCTACGATATTATCGGATTCGACGTTGGGAAAAAAGACGAACTTGATCCATCCGCCGCCAACGAGGCCCACGGTGAGAAAGAGCGTGGCAACACCCCCTGCGAGGGTCAGATACCGCCATTGAAGTGCCCATTCGAGAAAGGGACGATAATAGCGGTCAACAGCAATGAGCAAACCATCGGCCACGCCATTTTGAACGCGTTGCCACAGAGTGACAATAGCGCGTTTGCGCGGGGGATCGCTGTCTTTTTTTGAATCTATTTTGGCGTGTGCGAGATGCGCTGGTAAAATAAAGAGCGATTCGATGAGTGAAAAGATAAGGGTGAGGATGACAATCATGGGAATGAGTCTCATGATTTTTCCCATGCTGCCTTCAACGGTGAGCAGGGGTGAGAAGGCGGCAATAGATGTGAGGATAGCAAAAATGACGGGAACATATACTTCTTGCGCGCCGTCAATGGCTGCACGCAAACCGCGTTTGCCCATTTGGTAATGGCGATAGATGTTTTCTCCTACAATGACCGCATCATCCACAACGATGCCGAGCACCACGATAAATGCAAAAAGGGAGATCATGTTGATGGAGATGTCGAAGAAGGGCATCAGGCCGATTGCGCCGAGAAATGAGATGGGAATGCCCAGAGCAACCCAGAAGGCGAGGCGCAATCGGAGAAACATCGTCAGCGCGATAAAGACGAGGATAAAACCCAGTTGACCATTGTGCAGCATGAGTTCCAGGCGGTCATTTAAGATGCGAGAAAAGTCTGCCCAGACGGTGAGTTTGATGCCATCGGGCATGCGCTGTTGTGTATTATTGATATAGGCTTTGACTTTTTCGGTAATGTCCAGAGCATTTTGATCGCCTACGCGATAAACCTTGACCGTCACGGTGGGTTCTGCATCAAATTGAGCAGATTGGTCTGTTTCGGCAAACCCGTCGATGACTGTGGCGACATCGCCCAGGCGAAGATGCGTGCCATCAGGGCGAGAGCGCAAGACGAGCGATTCAAATTCTTTGCCACGATATGCCTGCCCTTTGGTGCGCAACAGGATTTCGCCGCCCTTTGTTCGAATGGCGCCGCCGGGCAGATCAAGTGAGAAACGCCTCACGGCCATGGCAATTTCATTAAAGGTGAGGTCGTAACGCCTCAGGTCATTTTCCGAGACTTCGATGGCGATTTCGTAAGGACGTGTGCTGACGAGATCTACCTGTGTGATGCCGGGAATGGTTGCAATGTCGTCTCTGACTTGCTCGCCAATTGTTTTGAGGGTTTTTTCATCTGTCGGTCCCGAGATAGCAACGTTGATGACCTGGCGGCGGTTGGTGATTTCTCGAATGATGGGTTTTTCCGTTTCCACTGGAAACGTGGTGATGGCATCTACGCGAGCTTTGACATCGTCGAGCAATTTGCGCATATCAGCACCCGACTCGAGTTCAATGTTGACAACACCGCTGTTCTCCGATGCCGTGGAGGTGATGCGCTCAATGCCGTCGAGACCCAGCACAGCTTCTTCGATGCGTATGCAGATGGCTTCTTCGACTTCTTCGGGAGCAGCGCCTCGATAGATCATAGAGATATTGATCATGTCCTGTGAAAATTCTGGGAAGACTTCCATGCGAATACTGGATGTGAGAAAAATGCCACCTCCCAGGATCAACACCATCAACAGATTGGCCGCCACGCTGTTTCGGGCAAACCATTCAATGGCATTTTTCATTGTGTTCCTCCAGTGCGTACGGTGCGCACGCGCATGCCATCTACGACAGTATCGATTGGCGATACGCAGAGTTGATCTCCCGATTTTAGACCGCTTTTAACAACGACTTTTTCTGCGTCGGCGCGCAAGATGTCGATGGTTCGATAATAGAGGCGATTGCCCGTGACCACGAGGACGCGATTTTTGCCGCGCAGTGCAGCGCGCGGGATGATCACGACGTTTTCCGCGCGCTGGCCCAGGATTTCTGCAGTGACAAACAGACCCACAGCTAATGGCGGCGTGTTGCTATCGCGCTGGCGGTATGGGTTATCCACGCGCCCGACGAGCGCGATCATGCCAGAGCGCGTGTCAATTTCGCCTTCAACGCGCACAATGCGTCCCATATAGGTGTGTTTCTGTCCGGCAAATGTGGCGTGGAAGCGCACATCGGGGCCTGAATTATCATGGGGATTATTGCGGAAGGAGAACGGCAGGTCCAGGTAAGCGAGTTGCTCATCGGGCACGGGCAGGCGCACTTCGGCATAGTCAATTGCGTAAATATGACCGAGCGGTGAACCGGGGTTGACGTATTGCCCGATATCGGCATTTTTGGTGCGAACGCGTCCGGGATAAGGTGCTCTAATTTGCGTGCGTTCGAGGTTGAGATTGGCGCGCATCAGTGCGCCTTCGGCAGCGGCTATGGTCGCACGGGCTTCGTCAATTTGTGGTTTGCGCAAGACGAGATCGGTTGGATCTCCATTGCCCAGGCGTTTCCATTCGTCGCGGGCAATTGCGGCTTCTTCTTCTTCGCGTGCCAATCGCAATTTGGCCTGTGCGACCTGAACCTGTGCCTGTGCTACAGCGACTTCGTAATCGCGTGGATCAATGGTGAGCAGGACATCGCCTTTTTCAAAAAATCCCCCGTTGGCAAATACTGGTGATACTTCAATGATTTGGCCTGATACTTGTGAGATAAGTGTGGTCTGCGTGCGCGGGGCAACTGTGCCTTGCGCTGGAATAACGAGTTGAAAGTCTGTGGTATGAACGGATTGAACGCGCACGAGCGGCGGGGGTACTTCCGTTGGTTTGGGCTGGACGACTTCCCGGCTTTTGACAAGTGCAAAAGCACCTACCATGCCGATGATCAGGACAATGATGGGAAGGAGGATTTTGAGTTTCACGGTGCGTTTTCTCCTATTCTATTTGTCTGAAGGAACTCGGGGGCGTTTAAATTCTTTTAGAAAGAGAGAATCGACGGTGGCCTGAAGGGTTATGAGTGCCCGCTGATGGTCACCGGATTGCTGTAAGAGGCGACTGGTCATCTGGCGCGCATTGTTGGCGTTGTCCTGCGCGTTTTTGAGGTCGCTTCTCAGTGCTTTAATCTGGCGATTTTGTACATTGAGTCTCTCGTTGGCGCGGTCGAGTTGCTGTCGAGTAGTTCGCAGTGTCTCGCGGCTTTTGGCGTGTTGTGTTTCCTCACGCTTGAGTCGATTTTGGGTTGATGCGTGAAGCGATTTTTCGGTGTTGAGGCTGTCCAGATAGGCGTGGTGTGCGAGAATTTCCCGATTTAAGTCACTTTGTGTGAGGCGCAATTGTTCGCGTGTAGCGGCAAGTTCTGTGCGGGTGCGTTGATGATGGGCGATTTCATTGGATAGCTTGCCGCGTACCTCGACTTCAGATCCGGTGAGGATAGCTTTTTCATTAATTTGGGACATGAGACGGTCGGTTTGGTCGCCGAGTCGCTCGCGAAAAGCCGTGAGTTCTTGCTGGAATCGCGCCTGGGTATTTTCAAGGGTTTGCTCCTGGCGCGTGAGCGAGGTTTGCAAAATCAGGACCAGGAAAGTGATGACAATGACAGATGCATAGCTCAAAAAGCCGTAAAGCCAGCGACTTTCAAGGCGAAAGAAGGATTTGCCTTCAATTTGGTCGCGCTCTGAAAGTTGAAAAACAATGTACACACCTGCGCCGAGTAGGATGAGTGCACCGAGTGTGGAGATGATGAGGATTTTCATAGTTAATTCACATTGTGAGCTAATAAGCGGTGTACAATTTATCGAAAATATCGTTTGAATATTGTAAATAGCAAGGTTTTGGCTTTAGACGCAAGTATAAATACAAAAGAGCGTCGGCAAATCGCGCCGACGCTCTGATTTTTTGGCTGTGTTTTAGGAGCACGCAGGGTAATATTCCTCACTTTAACTACAATAGGTGGCAAGTCGCTTACTGTGGGTAGGATGCCGCAGCCGATTGAGTGCCTCTTCTTTGAGTTGGCGCACTCGCTCTCTACTTACCCCCAGTTTGTTACCTATTTGTTGATAGGTTGCGGGTTTTGAACTACTGACTTCGGCGCGTTCTGTCGGGTCGCTGAAACCGTAATAGAGATGTAGAATTTGCCGATCGCGATCTGGCAAGGCACCGAGCGCGTTGTGTATATCATTGTGCATAGTGTTTTGGATATAGGCGTCTTCTGGAGACAATATTTGGGGATCCGATAGAGTTTCTTGCAGGGTGACAGCCCGTGGCGCTGAGTTTGTGACTTCATCGTACATTGGGGTATCCAGCGATATGGTGTTATAGGCCGATTCGAGGGTGTGTGTGACTTTTTTTAAAGGTAGATCGGTTTCTCGGGCGAGTTCATCGGCATCGGGATGCCGGTCGAGGTGTTGAGTCATTTCAGCTTCGACTTTCCGCAGTTTGTTGAGGTCGTTGACAACATTGCCGGGAATCCGGATGGATCGGGTTTGAACTTCGAGGGCTTTGAGGATGTTCTGCCGTATCCACCAGACTGCGTAAGTGATGAATTTGTAACCTTTTTCGGGTTTGAATTTGCGGGCGGCAGTCATTAAACCCATGTTGCCTTCATTGATGAGGTCGGCCAGGGGAAGCCCTTGATTCTTAAAATTTTTGGCAATGTGAATAACAAAGCGCAGGTTGCTGGTGATGAGCTTTTCTCGGGCCTGCTCTCCTGCCTGCCGAGCACTCGCACTCGCACCTGGCAGGTTGCCCAGGGCAATTTGCTCTGTCAGGGCTTTTTCTTCGTCTGGCGTGAGCAGTGGATGTCGTTCAATCTCCTTGTAGTAATAGGCCAGAGAGGGTTCATCACCTACAGGGGGTGAGGTATAGACTCGATCTGCACCTTGCCCTGGTGCTTTGCGAAGGGGTTGCTGGGTGGGGGTGCGGTGTTGGTTCATTTCGGGAATCATGTTTCCTCCTTATGGCGTTCTGAGGTCCTATACTCTGTGCGAAAGATCTGTCTGTTTCTGTGAAATGACCTCAGTTATGACGAAGAAAAATATAGTGAACATTTGTTCATAAGTCAAGAAAAAAATAACACAATAAACTATTGTTTATAAATAATTTATTGTGTTATTAGAAAAAATATGTGCAGTATTTTGTGCAGTAGATAGAAAAAGGTGCGCGGTTCAGCCATCTACAAGTTCGTATATGCCTGAGTTTTTCATGTTTTCGCGGGTTTCAACTTTATAGACCCAGCATCGGTTTTGGGTCATGTCGCGCACGAGTTTGTCGGCATAATCAAAGACATATTTTGATGACGCTTCCATGCCAGAGTTAGGCATAATTCGCAGATCGATCAGCCCCCGGCGGTGCATTTCTTCAAAAAATTCGCGTTCGGGATCATTTTCGTTGATGAGCATGGTGTGGTCAAACATGTGTTCCAACCAGGCTTTGAGCTTTTTGAGCTTGCTAAAATCGACGACAAAGTGGTTTTCGTCGAGTTCGTTGCAGGTAAAATAAAACGTGATCTCGCGGTTGTATCCGTGAATAAAGCGACAGTGACCATCGTGGTATCCCTGACGATGTGCACAGGGCAGATCGTGATATGTTTTTGTCGATGAGAATTTTCCCTTTCCCATGGGCATCCTTTCTGTTTACGGCCTTTTTGCTGTGCCGTCTTGTGGGGCGTAGCCCAATACTTCCCTGGTCCTATCAATTCCGAGATAGGATTTTTTGTGATCAGATACGCCATGTACAATGGCAAAGTCGGTATCTGCTTCCACGCATTTTTGAAAAAGTTGCGCGGTATCTCTGGGGCTGATGAGCATGCTGGTTTTGTCTGAATCGTAAATTTCATCGGTATTCCATCTCGGCCCGCCCAGGCGCACACAGATGCAGGATAGTCCATGGGTTTCGGAATATACCCGCGCAAGGGCTTCGCCCCAGCATTTGGTGGCACCATAGACATTGGTGGGAAATACGGGCACATCCCATTCGATGGAGGAATCGCCCGGGTAGCCCAAAACAGCATTGACCGAACTGGCAAAAACAATGCGTTTGCAACCACACAGATGTGCAGAGTGAAAGGCGTTGTATGCGCCGATAATGTTGAGGTCGAGCAAGGTTTCGTAAAAGTCGGCACGCGGACTGCGGTCGGCTGCGAGATGGATAACGGTATGAATGTCCCGGCAAGCAGCTTGAAATTCGTCGAGATTGGTTATATCCATCCGGACAAATTCTTCGTGATCTGCAAGATTTTCTATCTGGTTCACATCTGCAAGCCGAAGGCGATAGGTCGCGCCCCAGTGCTGACGCAACATGCCAGCGACAAAGCCCGCACCACCTGTGATGAGAATGTGTTTTTGTTTGGACATGAGGAACCTTTCTTAATCAGCGGTCAATCTACCTAACCCTTAATTTTTATTCCCAATTACCATCCATGTGTCCAGTGCCCACCTGTTGGGAACCAGATGAGATCGACAATAGACGAAACGATGACGCCGGTGACATAGCCCACTGGCAGGCCAATAAAATAAGGTGCTGCGCGGCGGTACAGGGCAATGCCGCCGATACGCAGGAAAAGTGATTTGGCCGCCCAGGTGAGAAAAATGGAGAAGCTGTAGATTCTCGGACCAGAGGTATTTTGAAAGGCGAGGCCAATCGGGTGCAAGGGCCACCAGGGCAGGCGGCTTCGCAAGCCAATGAGCACGAGCGCTTCAAAGATACCGATGAACCATACGGCCATTTTATATGGATCAAAAACGGTTTTTTGTTCGTTGAGTATGTGGTTGGTCATGTTGCTGTAGAGGCGGACCGAGGCCGAGTTTGATCGGCCGGAAAATGGGGCTGTGTGCAGATTTTGCCCTCCGTGGGCATAGGCCAAATAAATAATAAAGATGAAGGATGCGAGCAAGCCCGCGGTGAAGGCGAGCGCGGCGATACGGGCAATGCGGGCGTTTGGCGTTGCGCCGTGCAATTTCAGGTGGTGGGGTAGCGCGGGCCATGCGGGAATGCGAGTGTTGCCAAAGAAGGCGCTGGAGTTGACAAATTCAGTACCCACAAAATCCGAGGGGGTCAAGTTGGCAGTGCCAGTAAAGGTATAGACCATGCCACCGCCTTTGCCGTACACGGGTAGGAGATGGGGAAAACCACTGGCGGCCGTGAATTTGGCGACGGTGAAATATGCCGTATAGAGTAGCGCGGTTTGCAAGAGTGCAATGGGTATGGACATGCCCATTGCACTCATCCAGCCGATGATGAAGGTGGTTGCCAGAACAAAGCCGATAAATGCCATGCGGTAGGATATAACACCGTCGTTATGAACAGACTGTCGGCCTTCTACGACAGCTTGCCAGACGCGAGACAAATGCCCCCGAGCGGCCCAAACAGACCAGAGTGCCAATAAAACAAGGGCGCCGTGGCTTTCGAGATTGATGATTTCGGATGATTTTGCCTGCTGGTTGGCCAGACCCAGGGTGAAACCCGTGCGGTCCATAATGCCGAGTTTGACTATGGCGACGAGGCGCAAAACCCAAAAACTGAAGAGGATGTCGAGATTGCAAAAGTAGGTGAGACCGACTACCGGGGGCAAGATGCGGAGGTAAATGGGCGGAAAGTCGCGGGCGAGGTCGATTTGTTTGCTCAGGTACCCGGCATAAATGGTGATGCGCGGCAAGCCCGTGGCGAAATAACCGAAGATATTCCACGCGAAGACGCCAAAAACAGTGAAAAAACCCGCCCAGAAAATTTTGTTGCGAAATATGTCGGGGACGCGTCCGGGTTGATCAAAACCAGATGTGAGTTCTACGGCAAATTGCGCGAGCGGAAAGGCGAGTCGCTCGTGGTTTTCCCACTGGCGTTGGAAGAGAATACACAAGCACAATCCCGCTGCAAAAACAGCTAATGAGATGGCGGTCCACCAGAATAGGGGTTGCAACCAGCCCGCCCAGGGGATGGAACCATAGGGAGGCAATCCATCGTAGAAGGGACGAATAACCGCAGGCGATACGTCTGGCAGGGTCCACCAGGGCAAGATGTCAAAGATAATTTCGGTCCAGCGATTTTCAGGTGACGCATAATAGGTGGGCACGGCCATTGTGCTCGTCCAATAAGCCGCCCAACCTTCGAGGGGAATAACGCCTGCAATCCAGGACATGCTGTAGATGACCAGCAGTTCGGTGCCCGAAAGTGCTGCTTTGGGTAAGAAGGTTTTGAGACCGATATTGGCAAATAACCAGAGTACAAAGGGCAGCAACATGGCCATTGGATATTGCGATTTGACCAGGGATGACGATCCCATCACCAACCCGGCATGGTCTGTGTACACATTGAGGGCAATGGCGGTGAGTGCGCCAAAGAGCACGGAGCGCCCTGTGATGCGCGAGGGAATAGCTTGAGATTCTTGTTGGGGAGATGTTGCAGCCATGGTTAGTGGGGAATTCGGAAGATCATGATCGGATTCCAAATGCTTTGTTGTAAATATTGGAGACTTCGTTGAGGTTGCCGTAAAAGGCGCGCACTTCGGGGTCTTTGTGGTCGCGCCAGAAGATGGGAGGGATGACGGAGTCATTGGCCAGGTATTTGCGGTCGCGGTGTCCGTAGTATATTTGCAGGGTTTTGCGGTCGCATTTCGTCGGTCGCGTGGTGGCTGTGTGTAGCGCCGCGACATTGAAGAGACAGACCGTGCCTGCGGGGCCGTGAATATCGGCGATGCCACCGCGTTTGAGTTGCGCTTCTTTGTCTTCGAGCGTGGGCTCGTAAACCGATTCGGGAGAGAGTGAAAAGCAGTGGGTGTCGGCACCGACGTCTGTGAGATAGAGCATGAGTTGGATATAGTCCATTCGAAATGGATGCTCGTCCCAGTGTGGGCGGTCTCGATGCCAACTGCGATGCAGTTTGCCATCGTAAGGAAGCATGTAACGCGCACCGATTTCGCCAAAGCAAACCGGACCACCCATGAGTTGTTCGATTGCGGCGAGGATTTTTGGGTGACGAATCACGCGGTCAAATTCGGGTGTGGTGACGAGTGTGTCGTAATTGGCCTGCTGGTGGTAGCCATAGGGATGCCAGCGAAATTTGAATTGCTCGCGGTCGCGGTCGAATAGGGCGATAAATTCGTCGCGCTCCTCATCGGTGAGTAAATCGGTGCGTATGATATACCCGTGGCGCCGAAAATAATCGACTTCGACTTCGTTGAGGATGGGTTCGGTGGGATTGGACATTGGATGTATTTCCTGTGAACATTCATATGCGTCAAATTATGCATTCCCGACCATTACCAGCGCGACATCTGCCACATTGGTTCCGGTTGCTCCGGTGATGATCAGATCGTCCAGTGGCTTAAAAAAGTGGTAGGCATCATTGTTTTTAAGATGCGCGATTGCGGAAAGTCCCAGTGCTTCTGCTCGCGCTATGGTTTGTCCATCGGCTACGGCGCCCGCGGCATCGGTTGGTCCATCGGTGCCATCGGTGCCTCCGCTAAATAGTACGACATTATCCCATCCGGCTAACTGAATTGCGCCCGATAGCGGAATTTCTTGATTGCGCCCGCCCTTGCCATCTCCGCGCACCAGCACCGTTGTTTCTCCGCCGGCAATCACGCAAGCCGGTGCCGCAATGGGCTGTCCAGATGTCACAATTTCTTTGGCAATACCCGCATATACATAAGCGACTTCTCTCGCTTCGCCCTCAATGCGCGTAGATAATACCAGCGTATTATATCCCAATTCCATTGCTTTGTTATTTGCCGCAGCTACGGCCAGACCATTGCTGCCGACCACGAGATTCTGAACTTTGGAGAGTGCCGCATCGCCGGGCTTGGGCGTATCTTCAATATCTCCGGCTAAACCGGCTTTTAGTCGCAGCCGAACGCTTTCGGGTATTTTATCGACCAATTCGTATTTGTCCAGAATATCCATACACGTTTTAAATGTCGCGGTATCCGGCACTGTGGGGCCAGATGCGATGACATCCATGGGATCGCCAATCACATCTGACAACATCAGTGCGACAACTGTTGCGGGAAACGCCGCACGCGCTAAACCCCCACCTTTTAAGCGCGACAGATGTTTGCGGATGGCATTGAGTTCTACAATATTTGCACCGCAGGCCAACAACAGGCTCGTCGTTTCTTGCTTGTCTGCAAGCGTCAATCCGTCAGCAGGTGCGGGTGCAAGTGCCGAGCCACCACCGGAAATCAAACAGATCACCAGCGTATTTTCATCCGCTTCTTCCAGCAGACGCACCATGCGGCCGACGCCGTCAACTCCCGATTCATCGGGCACGGGATGGCCGCATTCCACTATGTCGATATGTTCTAAGGGCAATGCATGGTCGTATTTTGTATTCATAGATCCATCAGAGATGCGATCGCCCAATATATCTTCCAGAGCTACGCCCATTTGCGGCGAGGCTTTGCCCGTGCCCACGACCAGAATGCGGCGGTAAACACTTAAATCATAATTTTGATCGCCCACGCGCAAAATATCGCCATCCAGCGATACAAAGTGCCGCACGCACTGTTCGGCATCAACAGCTTTGACCGCTGTGTCAAAAATCTCACGCGCGTGGGCGCGCATGGTTTCAACGTCAAAAATACGCATTGAATTTGCTCCTGTGCTATTGAGTGACAAATGTCGCTGTCGCGGTTGCTGTTTGGCCTGTTGTTTCATCTACAACCGCGATTTCTACGATTTTTTCGCCCGGTTCAGAGCGCGACATATCCAATTCAATATATCCCGGTTCTTGCATCTCTGTTCCCACCTGCTCGTATTCGATTGAAATAACGCCCTGCTCGCTCTTTTGTCCGAGCATTTTGCCCACGCCACCCAAAATTCGCGCGCCGATGGTTTTTTGATCGCGCGATCGCACGACATAAGATACGCGGTATTTGGTCTGGCCGAAGGGATTGCGTTTTAAGTTGTAAATTTCAAAATAGATAAATACGGGTTGTGTGGGCAAATAGGCTTTTGAGGCCATGGGAATTACTGCGATATTACCCTTTTGGAACCGGCTCTTGTCGGCCATATCAATGGTGGCGGCAAGTTCCACATCGCTGATCTTTAACTCGTCATCTATATCGTATTCGGGTACGACGCGGTTGATCTGATAAACCTGTGACTTTCTGGATTGTCGATCCAAGACCTGCACGGAAATGCGATAATTGCCCGGTGTCAAAAATAAGCGGTCCATTTCTGGCATATATGCGCCAGGCGACAGATCGGCTTCACCCGGCGCGCCCAGCACCATTTCCTGGCTCGTGCGATAGACGGGATCGCCCGCTTGATTGTAAACCACAATGCCGCGGTCTAATTGTGCGATTCGCGCGCCATCTTGCCCGGGCGCAAAGTGCAATTGCGCGGTTGGAATACCGTAATAAATTTCGAGCGTGGTCAGACCCTCTTTCCCCCGAAAAGCGGATGAGGCGAGATAAAAATCCAATGCACCGGTTGCAAAATCGGGGCGGTATGTTATCGGCGTAATAGCTGCAACCCGTTTCAAGACGATTTCGGGATGCATGTCCTGCCATATCCGCGCAATTCGCCCTACACCAAGCGGTACATCGGCATAATCCCACGCCCCTTGATTTACGCGTTGTTCAAACACGACCTCTATCCCATTGCCAACATCGGCATAGATCCAATATTCCCATATCCCGTCCACTGGATATACCGGCCATCCCAAAACGGTTCCACTGGTCACTTGCAATCGGTTGACGGGCGCGTTGGGATCATGTTGATCGCCAGGCGCGTCGGGGACAAATTGTTCAATGCGTGGGCTGGAGCCAGATTGCTCACCGCGACGCAATTGCTCTCGCATACCCACCATGCCCGTTGCGACCGCGTCGGCCCGCTCCCTGAGCAACCGGTCCACAGCTGGCCCTGCTTTTTGGATGAGCCGCTCTTTTACGGCAACCAACTTTTTGGTTCGCTCCAGTTGAATATTGCCCGAATTGCTTACATGGTCGGGCGCACCATAGCGGATATAGGCTTCGCCGCGCGCGTCCCAGGGAAATCGATGTGTCCCAAAGAATTCACGGGCATAAGCGACACGGCGATAGTGTTCCAACAACCGTTCATTGGCCTCGGTGACGGGAGCGGGATCTAAGCGCGACCAGAATGTTCTAAAAACGCGCTTTTTTTCTGGAAGTGTCTCGGCATCGTTATATTCCTCGATAATGGGACCCGATGCGACGAGATTTAGATCGCAATACGTTTCTTGCTCTTTTTCGGATAACTGTTTGATATATGACTCAAATAATCGCGCGGACTGCTCAAATGCCTTTGCCCTTTGAAATACCTGCGCCAATTCCAATACGGCGCGACGTTGAAAATCGTTGATAACTGTTGCAGCTTCGAGCAGGTGCTGGAGTGCCTCTCGCAATTGTCCGAGCAATTTCAGATTGATGCCCAGATTCAAGCGTGCGCCGTGGTGATCCGGTTTTGCTTGTAGCTGATCGCGATACGCTTGCACGGCTTTTTCGCGTTCTCCATCTTTATCGAGTAATATTCCTATGCGATAGTTTGCATTGGGGTGTTTGGGATCGATCTTCAAGACATTGCGATAGGCTTTGAGGGTCTCACTGCTGCCATAAGCTTCCAGGGTTTGCGCCAGGTTGTATTGCGCTTCCGAATACTTTTTATCTGCCCGATTTGCATCTCGAAAATACGCAATTGCCCGACGCAGTTCTTTCTTTTTACGGCTATAGACCAGGCCTAATCCGTTGTAAGCCGGCGCGTATTTCTTGTTTTTTATAACCGCGGTCTTAAACGCCTTTTCCGCTTCGGCCAAATCGCCCTGTTTCAAATAGACATGCCCCAGTCCCACATAGGCAGGTGCGTACTTTTCGTGCTGGGCAATTGCGGATTGAAAAGATACAATCGCCGCGTCCAGGTTTTCTGCCTCAAAGTGTTTCATCCCTTCTTGATATGCTCTCTCCGCCGCGGCAATGGCCTCTGGCGAAGCATCTTTTGCCAGACCATCTGTTGCAGTTAGCGCAACGCACAAAATTCCCAGTATTATCGATTTCATAACAACACGCCTTTTATCGCATTTTTGATCGTCTGCAAATTCGTCCCATGATACGCAAAAGGAAACGAAAGCACAAGAGGGCACTATTCGCCACAAAAAACAAAAAAGCGGGGCTCTCAAAGAGCTCCCGCTTTTTTGTTGTGCCGGTTGTACGCTAAATCCTTCCCCTCTCCCCTGACGAAAGAATGCGCGCGACAACCGGCTCAAAATCAAGCCGCAATAGGTTGTGCATCGGCTTTGCGCCGGGCGTCTAACCTCGTTTTTATTTTTTGGATCAATTCGGATGCCTGACGCTTGTCCAATCCGCCTTCAATCTGGGTTTTCAATCGCCCGCGTTCTCGCTCGGTTAGCCGTGGACTGCGTCCCAGATTTTTGATCAGATCAATCTGACTTTGCGTGGCGGTGTTGTACACCGATTCAACATCGCCGTTAGTCTGTGCGGCGTCTGTGGCTACTTGAAGTTCATCGACAGAACACATCCCCGTTGCGGTAGCCAAACGCATCGCCCGATTGGTGGCGCGTCGCGTCGCCATTTCGAGTGGATAATCTGAAAACCGCACAAATCCTTTGAGATTTTTGGGCGTTGTGGTACCGTAATCGACAAAAGGGCGCGCAAGCCCATCGACCCACACTTCACCGCGCATTACCACCAGCGGTTCCTCATCTTTTAATCCCATCATTCGCCGCAATAGAGCGTATTCTTCTTTGGTAGGCATTACAGCCTGTACGGCGAATTTGCCAGCCTTATAGGTTTGCAACATTTTGTACTGCAAACCGGCAGACGTGATGTAGGGATCATTCTGGATGAACACCACAAACTCATCGATTTTCTCGATGGGGAAACCCTCGGATTCTGCAATCTGCTTCTTGATATGGTCAACAGGTTGAACTGCTGGCGCAGTTGTACACCGCTCACTCGCCTTCATATTTGAGTTATTCGCCTTCATATCTCGCTGGGACATTGCTATCTCTCCTTTGCTTTCGTGGAAATCGGCAACACAACGGGTTATTTATTGCCGAAAATAAACGTGAATATATAGTTTGCGATTTAATTATTGCGAACGCCTAAAGACTCAATAACCTGGAACCAGGCTGATTCGTAATTCGTCAGGGCACCGTGCCATTCAGTGAGTTCCCCTTGCCCCTTGCACAAATCTTGTGCAAGAGTATCGACGGCTTGCTCGGCGGCTTCGACGCGCGCCAGGGCTTCGGGGCGAATGGCATCAAAAGGCACATGCGGCATCTCGGCCTGAATGCGATCAGCAACTTTAAGCAAATCTCGACTCAAATCCGACAATAAAATTTCCCCAATATCCTGTTCGGTCTGAATCTCAATGCTTGCCATGATTACCTCCTGTCGAAGGATTATGTCTCAAAGTTCTATGCACAAAAATACTAAACAAAAGAACAGGTGTCAAGGAAAATTTTTCAGTTTAATGGAAAACAATTAAACTTTTTTAAAAAATAAAAATCAATAGGTTATGGCATCCATGCACTATCTTGATATTTTGACCGAACAGTGTCTTCTGTATTTGCCTGGATGAGTTGATCAATTTCAGACTTGTGATCAAAAGCATAAGACAGGGCATCTTGAACCTGTGCATGGGTCAAGTGAGGGTATTGTGCGATAATTTCATCCACACTGTATCCACGGCGATCCCATTCTGCAATGTGTCGTACGCCAATGCGTGTTCCTCGTATAATGGGTTCGCCTGAGAGGATATCTGGATTCCGTTCGATATGGGGATACGCGATTCGGGGAATATCTATGCGAGCCATTTGAGTCTCCTGATCAACGACTGTTTCTTTTTACTCTTGTTCAAATATTCACGATTTGTCCTTTCCTGTCAAATGGGAAAATCAATCTCACTCATATCGCAGGGCGTGGACGGGATTGCGCTGTGCGGCTTTCAGGGCTTGAACGCCAATGGTGAGCAAGGCCGTTACAAAGACGAGCAATCCGCCGAGTAGAAAGAGACCCATACCTGCATCGATGCGGTAGGCAAAGTCCCGCAACCAGTGCTCGACGCCGTAATGGGCGATGGGCCAGGCGATCAGGTTGGCGATGAGAATGAGCACTACAAATTCTCGGGACAATAAGGCAACGATGTGATGATTCGATGCGCCGAGTACTTTGCGGATGCCGATTTCTTTGGTGCGTCGGGTAATGGCGAGGGATGTGAGACCCAGAACTCCGAGGCAGGCGACAAAGAGCGCGAAGAAGGAGGCGTATTGGACAATGGTGCCCCAGCGTTCTTCCTCGCGGTAGAGGCGGTCAAAATTTTCGTCGAGAAAGACGTAATCAAACGATGCATCGCCCGCAATGGTCTGCCACTTTTCAGCCATAAAGGCGATTGTTTCGGGCATGCGTTCTGGGCGAATGCGTACAAGGAAATCGGCAGCATAGCTGGCTGCATCTAAAAATATTACCACAGGAGGCAGGGCATAATGCAGTGACTGTAAGTGAAAATCATCTACGATACCGATAATTTTGGGGTCTTTTATTGGCTGGAATTTTGGCAAGCTATCTCCCGGCGCAAAATAGCCCCTCATTTGTCTCATGGGCAAGGTCGTGTTCAAGGGTTGTTCTAATTGCGCGCGTTCGACAAATGTTTTATTGACCAGAACAGCCTGTGTTGCATCTGTGCCAAAATCTGGCGAAAAGTTGCGTCCCGCCAGTAGATTGATGTCCAGTGTGTCAAAAAAGTCGTAATCTACGTAAATGTCTGCTCTTTTTATTTCTTCCCCATTGGGCAATGTAATATTGTCTTTGTTTATTTTTGAGTCGGTTGTCAGTTTGGAAAACAAACGCGATTGCGTCACGTTTACGATCTGGGTGTGCCGTTTGAGTTCTTGCTTGAAGATTTTCAGTTGTTGCGATATCAAAGAGCGTTGCTGCGGAAGAGATGATGTGTACAGATTTTGTGTTTTTATCAAAACGACCTGTGACTCATTTAAACCCAGATTCTTTTCTTTTAAAAATGTTAGCTGCTGAGACATTACAAGGGTGGCAATCAAAAATAAAATCGCAACGACGAACTGACCAACGATCAGGACGCGACCAGACCAGGACTTACCGCCGATATTGAATCGGTTCTTCAAAGCGGCAATGGGATCAAAACCCGATAACACGAGTGCCGGATAGATGCCCGAGATCAGACTAATAATCAATAAGAGCGACACGCCAAAGAGCACGCCGGATAGGGAAGGCCGATAATCCAGTGTTAAATTCACCTGTGTCAAAGTATTGAAGGTCGAAAGAAAAAACTCTGTTAGTGCAAGTCCCAACAGCATTCCCACACCCGTGAGCAGCAAAGACTCGCCCAAAAATTGTTTCATCAGTTGAAAACGCATTGCTCCGACCACTTTTCGCACACCTACCTCTCGCGCTCGGGTCGCAGACCGCGCAATGGAGAGGTTCGTAAAATTGATGCACGCCACCAGCAATACGGAGAGGGCAATGCCCGCGAGGATGTAGGAATATGCGGGGTTACTCGGTGCTGAAAGTCCATTTGTTATTTCGCGATCAAAATGGATATCCGCAATGGGCTGCAAGTGCAAGGTCAAATCCGGGGTCTTGCGTTTAGAGTTGAAATTGCCACTGGAAGTTTTATTTGCTTCAACAAATGCATTCAGGACAGGAGTTATGTCTGCCAATTGCACGTTATCAATGAGCTGTATATAGGTGACATTTCTTCCCCTCATAAAGACGGGCGGGGTAATTTCTTCGCGTTCGGTTTTGCCATCTGGCGTCATGATAAATGACGTTATTTTATTTTTAGAAGGAGGACGGCTTGCCTGAGAAAAAATCAGATCGAACTGAATGCTGGAATTTTCAGGGGGATCCTGTGCGATACCCGCGATGACAAAAGTTTTCTCTTCCTCGTTCCAGATTTTGTCGCGGATGCTGATTTCTTGTCTCACCACATCGTTTTGTCCGAAATATTTTTTCGCCGCACTTTGAGTTAAGACAATACTGTTGGGATTTGCGAGCACGGTTTTGGGATCGCCGTGAATGAGCGGAAACGTGAATAATTGAAAAAAGTCTTCGTCGGTAAATAGAGAATTTACTTCAAAGGTATTATTGCCGTGAGAGATAGTTTCCGGACCTTTATAGATTCGCACAACATGAGCAAATTGCGGGATGTTCTCTCGCATGAGGGGGCCAATTTGATCCGATAGTCGGACCTGTATGGCATTGTCTCTTCCGCCAAACATTCCGCCAGACATTCCGAGCCGGAAAATGCGGTCGGCTTTTTCGTGAAACTGGTCATAAGTCCATTCGTGCCGCACATAGAGAAATGTGAGGAGGCAAAATGCAATGCCCGTTGCCAGGCCGAGGGCATTGATCGCGGTGTATATTTTGTAGCGCACCAGATTTCGCAGGGCTATGGTCAGGTAATTTTTGAGCATGGGACCTCCTTTAAAAATTGGACTCCTTAAAGCCACCGATAGATGCTATCGACAACCTTTTGTTGCGCGTCTTTAGACGAGATACATCGCTTCTGAATATTTGGCCTCAGTGTGTAGCACTGGGCTCAGTTGCTCAGCGTTGTCGGGTATGGGGGACGCAAAATAGCGTTTATCACAGGTCGAACATATCGCAAGGGAAATATTGCGAATGGTAATGGTGTGTTTTCCCTTGCCATACGTACGGTCGATTTTGTGGATGTACGCATTTTCACGGCCGCAAATGTCGCAGTGCATGATGTCCTCAGAGTGTTAAAATGGCGCGGTTGCAATATCTGTTCAACATTTTGCGTCACCGCGAGTATGACCAGACGGAAATTGATTTTGCATTTGAATACAACAAAAATCGTGCCAAACTTTTTGGGAGATCGATAATTCAAGCAAATTTTTTAGACTATATTTCTTTTAAATTTTTTAACCTGTTGAAAATAAAACGCTTAATTTAATAAAAAAAATTTGAATACTGGTGTAAATTAAAAAATAACTGGCCTCGTCAAAATTTAATTACATGGGCAAGTGTCCGATTTTGATACAGTAGTGTCCGAAAATGAACACAAAAAAGCCGCCGATAGATGTACCGGCGGCTTTTTTTAAAGCTGCTTGTTTACGCGAGACAGGTCGATTCTGAGTGTTTGTGAAGTGCTGGACTCAGTTGTTCGGCGTTGTCGTGTATGCCGGGCGCAAAATAGCGTTCATCACAGATCGAACATATCGCGAGGGGAATATTGCGAATGGTGACGGTGTGTTCTCCCTTGCCATACATGCGGTTGATTTTGTGGATGTACGCGTTTTCGCGCCCGCAAATGTCGCAGTGCATAAAATGAATTTCTCCTTTGAATGTTAAAATTTGACAGCTATTGCGCTAACACGTTGTAAGACGTTTTACATTGCCGCAAGTTCCGTGTTGTTAAGAGATTCTTGCAACTGGTGTCGCGCGCGATGAAGCCAGGTTTTCAGAGTGCCCATCGGCACGCCGAGTTCTCTGGCAATTTCTGCATAAGATCGATCCTGCATATAGCGCAATCGCACGGCATGGCGATATCGCTGCGGCAGTTCTTCTATGCTTTCTTCGAGCATTTCGCGGCATTCTTTTCGAGACAGTGCATCGTCGGGATGCTCTGTATTGGCTGGCTCCCAGATATCTCTATAACCGAGTTGCGGATCTTCAATGGTTTGCTGCCACGATCGACGGGCTTGTTTGGATCGCATGTGCGTGGTACACACATTCAGGGCAATTTGCATCAGCCATGTTGAAAATGCGGCCTCCCCGCGGAATCCGTGCAAACCGCGATAGGCGCGCAAGAAAGTCACTTGCATCAAATCTTCAGCATCGTGTCGATTTCTGGTTCGTCCAATCAGTGTGGCGAGAATCCGGGCGTGATGGCGTTTGTAGAGGTTGTTAAAAGCCCCGGCATCGCCATTTAACGTGCGACGCACCAGATCTCGCTCTTCTGCGTACTCCATAGTTAGGATCCTCCCTCTGGTGAATGGTTATCAATCGCTCTGCGGATGGTCGGTTACTCGTCAATATCGTCAGGTATTGCGGTGACTTCCCATTCGGTAGGCTCCGCAAGCGAGACCTGAAAAATGTCGCGCAACCCCGTCAGGGCATAAGAACCCGTGATGAGGGCAGCGACAATCAGAAAGCAGAATCCGATGTTTTTCAGATTTTGCAATTCCTCTTTTCTGCGAAATACATCCTTCCATGTTTGCATCTAATTTCTCCACAAGTTTGTGATTCCATTTGCAGTTATCGGAAATTTGTCCTAAATTATGCGAAACACCGCATGTACTTGTCGGTGTGATCTGGGGTCCTCACGTCGTCCCGCCAAAGACTCGCGTGAGGGCCTTTCTGTTTGTACTGACATCATATCAGATCTCCTTTCTCTGATGAAGGGGGAGAAATGTAATAGCCAGATATTTGTTTACCAATCGTTTGTCAAATAATCATAATACCTCCTTCCATGAAAAAGGGCCACCGCGTCTCGTTTTGCGCTGTGGCCATTAAAAAAGCCATCCGGAGAGGATGGCAGTGTCTTTTTGATGCATTCAACAAGCCATATAGTCCTCCCCAGGCGCAATAAGAGCGCGTGCAATCAAATTGCGAGCTATCCTGGATAGGACTGTTAAAGGCAACAATGGCGAGATTGAACACGAAAATCTCTTGTGTAAAGGTGTTACCCTGGATGTCGTTCCAGGAAACTCAGCCCTGTGGTGCGGGTTTGCGAATATACACGATGGATTCCCTATTTGAGGTTAGTGGATTGCAACAATAATGCTCAGCTTCAAAAAGATAGTTAGAGAACTTCATTACGTCAAGGAAGAAATCGGAATTTTTTGCAACTTTCATCTTCACTGTTACATCCCTTTGGATGCACTTTGAAACAATAAGGTGATAAAAAAATTTATCCAATGTCACATAAATAGACAGTGCAGGTTGTGAATGGGTTTCAGAAATTTTAATTTTTTTTGAAAATGGAGGTCGCGAAGGTCTCAAGAGACATCTGGACCTATGCGAATGGCGTGTGTTTTAATCAGGCAAATTACGGAATCGCCAATTTTTAAAGCCAATTCCTCTATTGCTTCGGGGGTGACTTCAGCAGCGAGGCGTTTGCCCACGTCTATATACACGAGGCGTCGGCCATGTGTTTCAACGATGTCGAGAATTCGTCCGGAGAGGGCGTTGCGAATGCTTAAACCCGCAGGTCGCTGTCGGGACAAAATGATGTCGTTTGCCCGGATGCCTATAAAGATCTGTGTGCCCGATTTGCGGTCACAGGGGGGGATATGGAGGATTTGATTGTTGTATTGCACGCGATTGGATGCGATGACTTCAACGGGCAGGACATTTTCAAAACCATGCGCTTTGAGCAGGGGCAGAATTTTGGGCTGGTGAGCGATAGAAAAGAAGTCTCCATGCGCGAGTACTTGTCCGCGGTTGAGCACAATGACTTGTCCGGTGAGTTGCAGAATTTCGCCAATTGCGTGGCTGACGTAGAGCATGGGGATGCCCAGATCCGTGCGAATGTGGCGCAGATAGGGCATGATGCGGTCTTTGAGCTCTTGATCGAGCGCGGTCAGGGGTTCATCCATGATGAGCAGTCTGGGAGAAGTCAGGATGGCTCGCCCCAGAGCGACGCGTTGGCGTTCACCGCCAGAGAGTAGATTTGGGAGGCGATCGAGAAGGGTGTTTAATTCGAGCAGATCGATAATGGTGTCGGGATGAAATTTGCGTTCTGATGGCGCGAGAAATTGATACCCGTACAGGAGATTCTGGCGCACGGTCAGGTGTGGAAAAAGCAAATCGTCTTGAAATACATGGCCGATGCGCCGCTTTTCCGGTGGCAGGTCAATGCCTTTTTCAGCGTGAAATAGAATGGTGTCGTCAATGCTGATTTGACCGCTATCTGGTCGCATCAACCCGCTTATGAGGTTCAGGAGGGTGGTTTTACCAGAGCCCGAAGGTCCAAATATCGCGGTGACGGGATAGGCGCACGTCACCGCGATTTCAAGGGTAAATTCGGCGAGTTGCCTGTGTAAGCAAAGGGTGAGCATGGTGTCTAATTTTTCATTTTGCGGGCGATGGCCTCACTGGCGATGAGCGCGCCCAAAGATAGGATGATGGAGAGTAAGACGAGGCGTGCGGCGGCGGCTTCGCCGTCGGGCTGGTTGATATACGTGAAAATGGCGAGTGGGAGTGTGCGGGTTTCGCCAGCAATATTGGAGACAAAGGTGATGGTGGCACCAAATTCGCCAAGGCTTCGGGCAAATGCGAGGAGGGAGCCAACGAGCACGCCCGGGGTGGCCAGGCGCAGCGTTATGGAAAAAAAGGCGCGGAGCGGATTGGCACCCAGGGTGCGGGCAACACGCTCGAGGCGGGGGTCAACACTTTCGATGGCGAGGCGAACGGCTCTTAACATGAGTGGAAAACCCACTACAGCAGCGGCTAATACAGCACCTCGCCAGGTAAATGCGATTTGCAATCCAAACCAGTCGCTCAAAATTTGACCCAGAAAGCCCCGGCGACCCAACAGGAGGAGGAGCAGATACCCGACAACTACAGGTGGCAACACAAGAGGCAAGTGACACAAACCGTCGAGGATGAGCTTGCCGCGAAAGTTATTGCGTGCCAGCACCCAGCCCAACAATACGGCAAAGGGCAAGCTGATTATCACGCAGAGTAGGCCCACTTTAAGCGATAGAAAGAGGACGGTGTATTCTTCGGGTGTTGGAAAGATCACGAGGTAAAGATTTAATGCGAATGACGCGGGGTATTGTCGCGTACATTCTGGTATTTGACTGCCAGTTCCATACACGCGCCATCGGCGAGTTGTCCCACATTTTGGCGATAGATTTCCTGCCAGGGCGTCTGGTGGACCAGGTCGGGTTGTTTCCAGTCTTTTCTGCGCTGAGCGAGTTCCCGATCGCTGACGAGGACATTGGCCGTGCATATGTTGAGGTCGATGCGCACGCGATCGCCCGTTTTGAGAAAGGCAAGGCCACCGCCCACTGTGGCCTCGGGCGAGGCGTTGAGTATGGACGGGCTGGCAGAGGTGCCGCTTTGACGCCCATCACCGATGCAGGGCAGTTCGGAAATGCCAGCCTGCACGAGGCGATCGGGCGGGAGCATGTTGACGACTTCGGCTGAGCCAGGATATCCCACGGGACCGCAATAGCGCACGAAGAGCAGGGAATTTTCGTCGATGGGCAAATCGGGATCGTTGATGCGGTGGTGATAATCTTCGGGACCGTCGAAGACTACAGCCGTGCCTTCCCAGGCGTTTTCGTCGCCTTCGCGCTGGAGATATTTTTTGCTAAAGTCGTCACCTATGACAGAGGTTTTGAGCAAGCCCGCTTCAAAGAGGTTGCCGCTGAGTACGATGAATCCAGCGTTTTCTTTTAAGGGTTGATCATAAGGTTTGATGACGCGCTCGTCTTCTATGGCGATGCCTTTGAGATTTTCGCCTGTGGTTTTGCCTGTGACGGTCTGGCAGTGGAGGTGGAGTTTGTCGGCTTTGACGAGTTCAGCCATGACGGCGGGTACGCCGCCGGCTCGGTAAAAGGCTTCGCCGAGGTATTCGCCTGCGGGCTGACAGTTGACGAGCAGGGGTATGTGGTGACCATGGGTTTGCCAGTCTTTTGCCGGCAGTTCCAGCCCAATGTGTCGCGCTATGGCGGTGATATGAACCGGCGCATTGGTCGAACCGCCGAGCGCAGAGTTGACGACAATGGCGTTTTGGAAGGCTTCTGGTGTGAGGACCTTGTCCGGGGTGAGATCCTCTTTGACCATATCGACGATGCGCAAGCCCGTGCGATAGGCCATTTGCTTGCGGGCGCGATAGGGGGCGGGGATGGCCGCACATCCGGGAAGCGATAGTCCAAGTGCTTCGGCCAATGCGTTCATGGATAGGGCGGTTCCCATTGTGTTGCAGTGACCCACGCTGGGCGAGGATGATGTGACGATATCCATGAAGCCATCGTAGTCGATTTCACCAGCCGCATAGCGTTCGCGGGCTTCCCAGACAACTGTGCCCGATCCAGCCAGCCGACCGCGCCAGTGCCCATCGAGCATAGGGCCGCCAGAGAGTACGATGGCGGGCAGGTTCATGGTGCAGGCGGCCATGATGCAGGCGGGTGTGGTTTTGTCGCATCCGGTGGTGAGGACGACGCCGTCGATGGGATAGCCGTGCAGAATTTCGACCAGCCCGAGGTAGGCGAGGTTGCGGTCGAGGGCAGCCGTGGGCCGTTTGCCCTGTTCGGCAATGGGGTGTACGGGAAATTCAAAGGGTATGCCGCCGTTGTCGCGAATACCTGCTTTGACGCGATCGACCAATTCGACGTGAATGCGATTGCAGGGGGTGAGGTCGCCCCCCGTTTGTGCAATGCCAATAACGGGTTTGCCCGATTGGAGTTCTTCGCGCGTCCAGCCGTAGTTCATGTAGCGTTCGACATAGACGGCCGTCATGCCCATGTTGTGAGGGTTGTTGAACCACTCTTGACTGCGCAGTTGACCTTTGACTTCAGAATAATCCTTCTGCATCAATGCTCCTTTTGTTTTTTATTTAATTCATTCAGTATTTTGAAAAATACTTCAGTTTATCGACATAGGCAAGGAACAAAGTACACTGTATAAAGAAGGTATTGAATTATCGACTAACGCAGTTTCAAATGCTTTTGACGCGGGTTATTGAGACTATTATCTTTTTTAAAATTCGAATGGTTTGTATTCAAAGGAGTAAAGCATGCAGTTATCAGTGGATATTGAAGATAAGTTCGTATTTGATTTAGATGGCTATATTGTCATTGAGAATGTGCTTTCAGAGGGAGAAGTCGATGAATTGAATGCAATTGTCGATGAGAAGATGAAGGCGGTAGATGGCAATGGCGGGTATCGCAATGTGGGGCGGCCCTCAACGTGGGGGATACCTTTTCAGAGGTTGTTGGATCACCCGAAGATTATGCCTTATCTGCTGGAATTTTTGGGGGCAAAGGTGCGAATTGATCACGATTACAGCATTTTTATGCAAAAAGGTGGGCAGCGAGGGCGATTGCACGGGGGCGATAATGGGCGCGAGGGCGATCATTGGTACAAATACCGCGATGGTGTTATTCGAACCGGGTTGACGGTGGTGACCTTTTTTACGATGCCTGCACGCAGAGGCGATGGTGGGTTTTGTTGTATTCCCGGCACGCACAAGACCAATTTTTTGAACAGCATTCCACAGGATGTGCGGGAGTATGAACGAGTACCTCACTATGTGGTGCAGCCCGAAGTGAACGCGGGGGATGCGTTGATTTTTACAGAGGCGCTGGTACATGGAACTATGCCGTGGACGGCCGATCACGAGCGACGCGCATTTCTCTATAAATACAGCCCCGGGCATTCATCGTGGGCAAATACGTATTACAATGTCGATGATTATGAAAATTTGACGGCACAACAGGTTCGCTTAATGGCTCCACCGTCAATAGGTCAGCGGCCCGATACTGTGCAGTTAGAGGACACGGCGTAAATGCGGGTAAAGGTTGTTCTAATAACATATCGGGCTTGACATCCCAAACTATCTTTTGTTAATTAAATTGCGTTGCAAAACTTCCTGTAACTATCAAAAATAGGTCGGTCGTTCTGTGCGGTATTATTACAAAATTGGGCGATTAGCTCAGTTGGTTAGAGTGCCGGTTTCACATACCGGAGGTCACTGGTTCAAATCCAGTATCGCCCACCATTACAATGCCTCTGATCAAGAGGTTCAAGTTGTAGTAAAGACGGCCATAGAAAGGTGCACCTGCTCAGGGTAGCACCTTTTCTTTTTACGCTTCACAAGGAGACCAGCGTATGAGAGAGAGTTTGGTTAATTTGCTGAAACTTCAAGAAATCGATAAAGAAATCAACGCGTTGCACCAATCTCAAACCGATTATCCCAAAGAAATCAACAGTCTTAAAACAGAACTGCAAGATGCACGCGATCAACTCGACGCCCAACAACAGCGCAGTGAAGAACTGGAAAAAGATCGCCGGGCACTTGAAAGAGAACTCAGCGCAATTGAAGAAGACCTGAAGAAACATCAAGATCGGCTTTATGAGGTAAAGACCAACAAAGAATACGATGCCTTGCAAATCGAAATTGCGACTCTCCACGACCGCAAGGACCAACACGAAACCGCCATTTTGGAAAGTATCGATACAGTTGAAAAAATTGTGGAAAAACTCCGCGAAGACGAAAATTACTACCGGGAAATTGAAGAAGATCGGCAAAAACGCATTGACGAATTAACGGTCAAACTCAATTCTGTAGAAAAAGATGTTGGTGCCTGGAAAAAGAAGCGGTCAGCCATCGAACCCGGGGTGGAACGCCGCCCTTTAAGCATATACAATAGCATTCGCAAAGTTGTCAAAGGCGGTATTGCTATTGTGCCAGTTCGCAAAGGGTCCTGCGGCGGCTGTTACCGCCAATTATCCCCTCAACGCCTGGTGGAAGTCAGACGCGCCGATAGCATCATGCGCTGCGAAAGTTGTGGTCGCCTTCTGGTGTGGAGTGACGAAGAGGCTGCGGTTTGACCGAATTGACCCTATTTATCGATGGGGCATCCAGGGGCAATCCCGGGCATGCTGGTATTGGCATTCGCATTGAAGCAGACGGAGAAGTTCTCAAAGAATATTGTGAATATATTGGCTGTACGACCAACAATGTCGCAGAGTATAGCGCGCTGATCAAGGGCCTTGAAATAGCCGCAGAGTTCAAAGCCAACCGGGTGACGGTTTTTTCCGATAGCGAACTCGTGGTTCGCCAGATGAATGGGACTTACAAAGTCAAAAGCGAGGGACTTTTGCCGCTTTATCAGACTGCCCAAATGCAGAGTAGCACTTTTGACTGCTTTCAGATCCAACATGTGCGCCGAGAGCAGAATAAAGAAGCCGACCGATTGGCAAATCAGGGCATTGCAACAAAAGACAGTGCCGATACGTCTAAAAAATAAAAATATTACAAGTGGGCTGGGTGGTCGCGTCCCTTTTGGGATGAGGAAAGTCCGAGCTCCACAGGGCAAAATGCTGGGTAACGCCCAGGCGGGGCGACCCGATGGAAAGTGCCACAGAGAACAGACCGCCAACGGGCGCGATTTTTCGCGTTGCGGGCAAGGGTGAAACGGTGGGGTAAGAGCCCACCGCGCGACTCGGTGACGAGCGCGGCACGGTAAACCCCATTTGGAGCAAGGCCGAATAGGAGCGAAGAGATGGCCCGTCTCGCTATTACGCTCGGGTAGGCCGCAAGAGGCGTCGGGTAACCGGCGTCCCAGATAAATGACCATCCGTTTGGGATACCAGACGACAGAACTCGGCTTACAGGCCCGCTTGTTTCAAAAACGGCGGATTCCCATAAGGGGTCCGCCATTTGCTTAATGGAGATACTGAATGTCTTTTTTAGAGAAATACAGTGATACGGTACAACGCAACGATAGTTTTGTGTGTGTGGGGCTTGATCCCGATCCGGCAAAACTGCCCGAACCTCTCAAAGGAAAATCCAATTCCACACTCGCTTTTCTCAAGGAAATTATAGCTGCCACGCGGGATATTGCATGTGCGTATAAACCCAATTTTGCATTTTTTGGCGCGCAGGGTATAGCGGGTTGGGAGACACTTCAAGGCGCGATCCATGCTATTCCCAACGATATGCCAATTATCCTCGATTTTAAAGCTGGTGACATTGGCAATACAGCAGAACACTATGCATACATGGCATACTGCCAACTCGGCGTTGATGCCGTGACTGTCAACCCTCTGATGGGAGCAGATGCTCTTGCTCCCTTTTTAGCTTATCAAAACGGCTGTGCTTTCCTTCTGTGCCTCACATCCAATCCCGGGTCGGCTGATATTTTGCGCCTCAACACAGATCAGGGCGTGCTGTATGAGGTGCTCGCACAAAAAGCTGTGAAATGGTCGGAAATAGGACCCTGTGGTCTCGTTGTGGGTGCAACACATCCCAACGACTTAAAAACCATTCGCGCGATTGCCACTGACCTCCCCATCCTTTTGCCCGGTGTGGGGACGCAAGGGGGTCAGACTAATGCAGTTGTCCAAAATGGTCTGAACAGAAAAGGCAGCGGTATTCTCGTCAACTCGTCGCGCAGCATCCTCTACGCTTCCAGTGGTATCGATTTTGCAGACGCCGCTCGGCAATCTGCGGAAGATCTGCGCCAGGTGCTTAATGGTGCGAGAGGCGATAAAAAGTGATTATTCAACTCGAAGATATCTGGAAATCTTTCGGCGCGTACGATGTGCTCACTGGTATTCATTGGCAAATTGATCCAGGTGATCGCATCGGGCTTGTCGGTCCCAACGGGTGTGGCAAAACCACATTGCTTCGGCTCATAACCGAAGAAAGCCTGCCCGATCGAGGGCAACTGTACAGGCAGCGCGATCTCAATATTGGATTTCTGACACAGGAACCCACATTCGATCCAAAATGTACAGTTATGGACGCGGCACTTGATGCTTTTGCCGATATTCTGGCTCTGCAACACCGCCTTCAGGATTTGGAAAAAACCATGGCTGAGGGTGAAAATTCCGATGCAGTGCTCAATGATTACGGGCATTTCCGCGACCAGTATGAGCACATGGGAGGGTATGCGACAGAAGCCCGTGCTAAAGCCATTCTCTTCGGTCTCGGTTTTTGCGAAACCGATCTGAAATTGCCAACGCAAGTGCTCAGTGGCGGGCAGAAAAATCGTCTGGCTCTTGGCCAATTGCTCGCAACAGAACCCGATTTGTTGCTTCTGGACGAACCTACCAATCATCTCGATCTACAGGCTATAGAGTGGCTCGAGTCCTTTCTTGCGGATTATGCCAAAGCCTTTGTCATCATTTCTCATGACCGCACTTTTCTCGAGCGAACTGTGACCAAAATTGTGGATCTGGAACGCGGCGTGGTCGAACAGTATTCGGGTAGCTATTCCTTCTACATTGAGGAAAAAGAACAACGCCGGGCGCAGCAGCAAAAAGCCTATCGAGCGCAGCAAGCGCATATTGAGCGCACCGAAGAGTATATCCGCCGAAATATCGCCGGACAAAAGACCAAGCAGGCGCAGAGCCGACGCAGGGCACTTGAAAAACTCGACCGCGTTGAACGCGTTGTGCAACAACGCGATATCGCGCTCAAATTTAACGCTACCACACGGGGGGGAGATCGCGTTTTACAGGTTGAAAATCTTACCAAAGCCTATCCAAATTGCCCTCTGTTTGCCGGTCTCAATCTCACGTTGTGGTGGGGCGAGCGCCTTGGCGTTATAGGTCCCAATGGTTCGGGCAAATCCGTACTTTTGAAAATTTTTATGGAACAACTCGCACCGGACGCGGGGCGCGTTATTCCTGGCAAAGGTCTCGAGATTGGATATTACGCGCAAACCCGTCAGGACCTGAATCCCAATTTGAGCGTTCTCGAAGAGATATGGTCACTTACGCCCAATGTTCCAGAAGTTGAGATTAGAAACTTTCTGGGTGCTTTTCTCTTTTCTGGAGACGATGTGGAGCGCGAGACGGGTTCGCTCAGTGGAGGAGAACAAAGTCGCGTTGCCCTGGCCAAGCTCATTCGTTCACCCCTCAATCTGCTGGTGCTCGACGAACCCACCAACCATCTGGATATCGCCTCCCGCCATGTGCTCGAAAGCGCGCTTGAGGCTTTTGAGGGGACTGTGATCGCGGTTTCACACGACCGATATTTTCTCAATCGTCTGGTCAATCGCCTGATCGTGCTTGGCAATGGAAAGTGGCAACTCATAGACGGTAATTACGATACTTACCAGCGTCAGATGCAGAGTGTAGAAATACCGACCGTACAGAATGCACCCAAAACGCAAACCGACTATAAAAATCGCAAGCGCGCAATGCGGCAACAGCAAAGACGGGAACGCCGCTTGGCCGAAATAGAAGAAGCGATAGCAGCACTCGAAGACCAGGCCGGTCAGCTGGCCGAAGAAATGGCGCGAGAAGACCTCGCCACCGACTGGCATCGCCTGAAAGAACTGGCGCAAGAAAAGGAGGAGATCCAAAATAGAATGGATCGCTTATTTGAGGAATGGGAAGTTTTGGAAAGAAAAAAATGAGAGACGTGCGGGTATTTTCCGCTGAAAACCTTTATAAAATAAAAAACTCGGCTTTTAGATTGGGGCCGAGTTTTTTTAGAACGAGGACAGGTGCTACAAATCCTCGCGTTTTGCAAACATCGCCATCAATTCTGCCTGTGCGGCGATTTCGCCATCCACTGTGGCTTCGCCAATCCCTTTGCACACATTGCGGCGTTTTTGGCCTACTTCGACTTTTAGCAGGAGTTGATCACCGGGCACAACTTGCCTTCGGAAACGCGCTTTGTCAATGCCCATAAACAATGGGATCAAGTCGCTTTCCTGCCCATCACTCATCAAAATTGCAGCGGCCTGAGCCAGCGCTTCGATAATGAGTACGCCCGGCATCACGGGATTGCCGGGAAAATGTCCCTGGAAAAACGGCTCATTAGCTGACACATTTTTGTACGCGACCAGCCGCTCGCCAGGTACCAACTCAGTTACGCGATCAACGAGAAGAAAAGGGTAACGATGCGGAAGAATTTTTTCAATATCTCTAATATCCAGAGTCACGGCATCCTCCAATGTAATGTCCACATTAAAAAGTCTCTGGTCACCCCGCGGGGTAAATCAGAGACTTTCAATAGAAAAAATATATATGATAATGTACTATGGTCCCTCGGTTTTCGCTTTGGCCTCGAGATCTTTGGCAAGTGCTTCGAGGACCTTATCGGTCAAATCGTGTGTCTCTTTCGCATAGGCCAGCGCAGTCGAATTGAGCACAAAATCAAAGCCTTCGTCCTCTGCCACTTGTTTGATAATCGCATTCACGGTTTGAATAATGGGTTCGGACAATTCCGCGGTTTTGCGCGCGAGACGGCCTTGCGGAGAGGTGGCATCTTGCACAAACCGCTGCAGTTCCTGCTGTTTTTTCAAAATGGCCTGTTGCTCTTCTTGTTTGCGTTTGTCACTCAAAAGCAGGGATTGGCGTTCGTAGGTATCTTGCATCTTGGCGAGATCGTTTTGCATGGTGCTGATCTCGCGCTGGAGTTCATCTTCGTAACGGCTATATTCTCTCAAAGCATCTTGATAGGGTTTGTACTGATCCAAAATTTTCTGCGAATCAATATACCCCAGCTTTAGCTCCGCGCCAGCAGTACTGGCTATACCAGTTAGTGCCAGAGATAGCGCGACATAAAGTAAGCGACAGCGTGTCATTAAAAATTCCCTCCGTGAATAGTGCTTTTGGCCCTCCCTTGCCATCCATGGGTACAGGAGGAGTCTGACCGCTAATAAAATTGCGGACCGAATTGGAAATGCGTCATCATCTGTACGGACTGACCATCGACACGCCGACGGTCAAATCCCCATGCAAAATCAAATCCCATAATACCTACTACAGGTGCTACAATCCGAATGCCAAAACCGGCTGATCGACGCATATCCGTCAGGCTGATCCGATCCAGATTGTTCCAGGCATTACCCGCATCGGCAAAAATGAGACCGTAAAACTGATTGGGCACAATGGGAATGCTGATCTCCGCGTTAAACAACAACTGCGCGACACCCCCAGTTGGCTCCCCCCCAATATTACGAGGACCAATTGAGCGGTCGGGATAACCGCGCAACATGGTGCCTTCAAAAATGTCAACACCGCCCGGCAGATACAATTCCTGATACGGGACACGCTCGGTGCCATAGCTGGCGACAAAGCCCAATTGTGACCGCACATTTAAGGCCAATCGCCAGAATATGGGAAAGTAAAAACTCGTGACAATATCGTGCTTGTGAAAATCTCTATTACCGCCCAAAAATCCGCCAGCCAATGCGGGAGAATAGGAAATTACGCCTCCAGATGTGGGAAAAATCGGCAAATCGCGGCTGTCGCGGGTCAAGTTCGCGCTGATGCTGCTGGTTATATTGTCCTGGTAAAAGGGATTGTTTACATCTGTACTGTCGGAAAAATTGATAAAAGCAACCTTCTCGATGCGATATCCTCCAGAAATGCGCGAATAATCTGGCCAGCGCAGTCTGCGTCCGAGGCGAAATGCACCGCCTTCTGTGCGCTGGTCGAAGTCTGCTACACCATAAGTTGCCAGTCGTATGGTGCTTCGGAACAGCGATGCCGATATACTCGTGGGGGTGTTGCGGAACCACGGTTCGGTAAATCCAATGCTAAAGGTTTCGCGGCGCGATCCAAACTCCCACTGAAAATCGAGTTGTTGTCCATTGCCTCTAAAATTGGGAATTTGCAATCCAATGGTGCCAATGAGCTTGTCGCGTTCGCTATATCCCGCTCCAATAGACGCCGTACCCGTTGACTTTTCTTCTATGGTGAACTCGAGATCGATCTCAGATGTTTCTTCTACGGCAATAGGCTCGGGCAACACATTGGTGAAAAAGTTGAGTTGCATGACTTCGCGCACGCTGCGTTCCAAAAGTGCGCGGCTAAACGTATCACCTGGTCGCACGCGCAATTCGCGTCGAATCACGCGGTCTTTGGTTTTGGTATTGCCCGTAATCAAAATTTTGCGAATTGTCCACGGGTCTTTTTCGACGACGTCAAAATGCACATTGACGACGTGACCTTCAATGGGTTTTTGTTGCGGAAAAATCTGTGCACCAATATGTCCGATGTCCATATAGGCATTTTGCAATTGCTCTCGCGATTTTAAGACGCGCTCTTCGTTGTAAACTGCGCCTGAATCCACCACAATAAAGTGAGAAAAACCGGCATCTGTGATTTTCTCATTGCCCGACCAACTCACTGCGCCAAAGCGATAAAGCGGCCCTTCTTCGATAGTGATATCGAGATACATATTTTTTTTCATAGGGCCATAGGACAAGCTATCGGATACAATTGCCGCTTCTCGATATCCTTTTTGCCGGTAAAAGGCCAGGACCAATTCTTTATCGTCGGTATAAGTCTCCTCGCTGTATTTACCTCCCCCAAACCACCAGCCGTCTTGTTTGGTCTCTTTCATTTGCTTGCGCAGTTGCTTCCCGGTCAATGCCGTATTGCCGTGAAAACGGATCTTTTTCAAATTGACCTTTTCGCCCTCGTGAATTTCAAAGGTCAGTGGCAATCGCCCATCTTTATCAACCGCCTCTTCTTGTACATCCACTGAGGCGAGCAAATAGCCTTTTTCCAGATAGAGCGCGACCAGCTTGTTGACTGCTCTCTTTTTTTCCCGGTGCTTTATTAACTGGCCTTCAGTTAATTTTAATTCGCGCTTTAGCGTCTTATCCTTTATTGCGCGATTGCCCTTAAAAATCACCTCACCCAAACGCGGCACGGCTTTCAAATCAACAATAACAGCCACACCCCCTGGCACTGTATCTATCGAGATTTTAATGTCGAAAAACAGACCGCTTTTATAAAGATTGCGAATCACCCGCGCGGCTTCGCCTTCTGCCAGATTCTGCCCTTTGAATAAGCCACTTTGAGATTCGATAAAAGAAATCTCGACCCAATCATTGCCTCGAATGCGGATCTCCTGAATCACCGGACCTTCTTGTGCGTCCGTGCGCCCGCTCAATAGTACAATGAGGACCATAAAACTGTATGTACAAACTCTTTTCATGTTGCGAAATACCTATCTAAAACAGATTATTGGGACTTTGTAAGCCTCAAACGCCCAACAGAGAAAAATGTTCCGACTGTACGACAAACAGCCCGGACTACTGCCCGGGCCGTTTGGGTATTGACCGCACCTTCACGATCATGCTTTGTCCTTGTTTACCACTTCCTCTTCGCCGACAGGATCCCCCGATTTGTCCTGGTCTTCTACTTTCTTACTGAGATCACTTGCTTCGCTCTCATCGGCGAAGTTGAGAGTATTGTTTTTTTTACTTATCTGGACTTCGGGCGTATCTTTCGGTTCTTCTTTAGTGGTAGAATCTCCCTCAAAGCTGAGCGTATCGCCTTTTTTGCTCACCCGAACTTTGCAGCCATCCGCAAAATGGCCTGTAATGATCTCTTCGGCCAGGGGATCTTCAATCATCTTTTGAATGGTGCGCCGCAGATGCCGCGCGCCATAAGTCGGATCATAGCCCTTCTCGGCGATCAAACTCTTGGCTCCTTGTGTGAGGCGTACTTCAATATCGCGTTCTGCAACGCGAGTGAGAATTTTTTCAAGCTCGATATCGACGATCTGAATAATTTCCTTTCGATCCAGTGGATTGAAAATCACCGTTTCATCCAGGCGGTTGATAAACTCGGGATTAAATGTTTTTTTGACCTCTTCGTTGATGCGCTCTTCCATTTTTTCGCGAATTGATTTTTTGTCTGAACGGCCAAATCCCAAGCCACCTGCATTTTGCAGATCTTTGGTTCCCAGATTGGATGTCATAATCAAAATGGTATTTTTGAAATTTACCTTGCGCCCAAAGCTATCTGTCAAACGCCCTTCATCCAATACCTGCAAGAGGATATTGAACACATCGGGATGAGCTTTTTCAATTTCATCGAGCAAAACCACCGAATAGGGACGCCGGCGCACTTTCTCCGTTAGCTGTCCGCCCTCATCGTATCCCACATAACCAGGTGGTGCACCCACGAGCCGAGATACCGCAAATTTTTCCATATATTCCGACATATCTACGGTTACGAGCGCGTCTTCATCGTCAAACAGATACTGCGCCAGCGCTTGCGCCAAATACGTTTTGCCAATACCCGTGGGACCCAAAAACAAAAACGTGCCGATTGGGCGATTGGGGTCTTTGAGACCTGCGCGCGTGCGCCGAATGGAGCGACACACCGTAGAAACAGCTTCTTCTTGACCGATCACGCGCTTTTGCAACTCGGACGCCATGTTGATCAGTCTTTCGGACTCGGCCTGTGCCAGCCGAAACACGGGAATGCCCGTCATGCTCGAAATTACTTCGGCAATGTGTTCTTCTGTCACATCTACCACATCATCTGTTACCTGTACTTCCCACGCCTGGCGCATATTTTCGAGTTCGCTTTTGAGTTCTCGCTCGCGGTCGCGCAAGCTGGCCGCCTCTTCAAATTGCTGATTTTCGGCAGCTTTATCTTTTTTCCTCGTAATCTCGCCAATAGCCATCTCGATTTCTTTGATCTCTTCGGGGGGATTGAGACGGGACAATCGCACCCGCGCTCCCGTTTCATCGATCACATCAATGGCCTTGTCGGGCAAGTGGCGATCACTTATATAGCGGTCGGCCATTTGCGCTGCTGCTTCGATAGCTTCGGGTAAAAAAGACACTTTGTGATGTGTTTCATAACTGTCTTTTAGTCCCTTGAGGATTTCAATGGTTTCATCCACTGAAGGCGCATCGACCACAATCGTCTGAAACCGCCGCTCAAGTGCGCCATCCTTTTCAATATATTTTCGATATTCGTCTAAGGTCGTTGCACCAATGCACTGCAATTCGCCGCGGGAGAGAGAGGGCTTAAACATATTGGAAGCATCGAGTGTACCCTCGGCACTGCCGGCACCGACAATGGTGTGCAACTCATCGATAAAAATGATCACATTCTGGCTTTGTTGAAGTTCATTCATCACGGCTTTCAGACGCTCTTCAAACTGTCCTCGATATTTTGTGCCGGCGACAATGCCACCCATATCGAGCGTGACCACGCGTTTGTCCAGCAAAATTTGTGGGACTCGCCGTTCCACAATGCGCTGTGCCAGTCCTTCAATGATCTGAGTTTTACCCACACCGGGTTCGCCTACCAGCACCGGGTTGTTCTTTTTGCGTCTGGCCAGCACCTGTGACACCCGTTCGATTTCGCGATCGCGACCAATAGTCGGATCCAATTTGCCCTGCCGCGCCAGATCGGTTAAATCGCGTCCGAAATGATCGAGGAAAGGCGTTTTGCTTTTTCTTTTTTCGCGCCTACTCGACGAAGATTTTCCCTGCAAAACGGCAATCACCTCCTCCTTGGCGGTTCTGTGATCTACGCCGAATGTGACCAGGATCTGTGCGGCAACCCCGTCTTTATCTTTCAATAGTGCCAACAGCAGATGGCTGGTTCTCACGACTCGGCTTTTCATTTCTTTGGCTTCATTGGCAGCGATTTCGAGAATTTGCTTTGCGCGGGGCGTAAAAGGCACTTCACCCATCGTCATTGAACTGCCAGAAGAAGCGACAAAATCGTCGATGGATTGCTTGATACTTTCGAGATTTAAATTCAGATTTGTCAATACCTGGACGGCCGTACTTTTGCCCCCGCGTATGATGCCCAGCAGCAAATGCTCGGTACCAATGTAATTGTGTCCCAGGCGCGCTGCCTCTTCGCGAGCGAGTTGCATGACCTGCTTTACCTGGTCTGAAAACATACTATTCATCGAATACTCCTCTCGCCTAACGAGAAATCTGGCGAAGCGTGATATTGATTCCCATTATAACAGTTTATAAAAGAAAACTCAACACTGTTTCACACGCTTTGTTATTTAAGCAACGAGACGACCGTCTTCCATCTCGACCACCCGATCAGCGCGAGCAGCCAAATGCTGATCGTGTGTTACAATAATGCACGTTTGGTGTCGGGTTCTGGCAAGTTCCCAAATTAGTGCGTGAAGCTCTGCACTGCGCGCCACATCGAGATTGCCAGAAGGTTCGTCGGCCAAAACAACAGCGGGTTGCGTTACCAATGCCCGTGCAACAGCAACGCGCTGTGCTTCTCCGCCAGAAAGTTCGGAAGGCAAATGTGCAAGCCGCTGTTCCAGACCGACATCACAGAGTAGTTTTTGCGCAGGTGCTCGCGCTTCATCGTGCGAATCACCAGCAATCATCAGGGGCATCATCACGTTTTCAAGCGCAGTAAAATCGCGCAACAAGTGATGAAACTGAAAAACAAACCCAATCTGACGGTTGCGAAATTTGGCGCGATCAGTATCTGAAAGGGCAAATATATCGACGCCATCGATGACAACCGTCCCTGAAACCGGATGGTCTAACCCGCCCATAATGTGCAACAAAGTACTTTTTCCAACACCAGAAGCACCAACCACTGCTACAATTTCGCCGCGAACAACCCCGAGGTCAACCCCTTTGAGTACCTCGATATGGGTATCCCCCATGACATAGTGCTTGCAAATACCTGTTGCGCGAAGCAACTCATCCATGGTCGTCAAGGCCCTCTTTAGGACGCATGTGCGGAAACAGAATTGCGTCTCGAATCGAAGGCACATCTGCGAGCAACATCACCATCCGATCGACACCAATACCCAACCCACCCGTCGGTGGCATCCCGTGTTCCAGGGCCATCAAAAAATCTTCATCGAGAATCTGGGCCTCATCGTCGCCCTGGTCGCGCAAGGTTTTTTGATGCGCAAACCGTTGCCGCTGATCAATCGGATCGTTCAGTTCGGAAAACGCATTGCCCGCTTCCCAACCATTGATAAAAAATTCAAACCGCTCGGTGAGGTCTTTTTCGGTCCGATGGCGTTTGGCCAGGGGAGACACCGCAATGGGATAGTCGGTAATAAAGGTCGGTTGAATCAATTCAGGCTCGACACACGCCTCGAACAACGCATTGATCAACAAGCCGCGTTCTGTATTCGGTTCGATATCGGAATCAAAACGCGTGCACGCAGTACGCAACTCGGCATCTGAAGAGCTCGCCACATCAATACCGCCGTATTTCTCTATGGCGTCGAGCATGGGAATGCGCGGCCAGGGGGGGGTAAGATCAATTTCTCGACCCTGATATTCGAGTGTTGTTGCGCCATTTACCTTTTCGGCCACAAAGGCGTAGAGTGCCTCGGCTATTGCCATCATATCTGAATAATCGGCGTAGGCCTGATACAATTCGAGCATCGAAAACTCGGGGTTATGAGTCCGATCAATGCCTTCATTGCGAAAATTTTTGCCGATTTCATACACCCGCTCAAGCCCACCCACGATCAAACGCTTGAGATATAATTCATCGGATATCCGCAGGTACAGCGGCATGTCCAGCACGTTGTGATGCGTCACAAAAGGACGGGCCGAAGCCCCGCCGTAGAGCGGCTGCAACACCGGTGTTTCGACTTCGAGAAAACCGCGTGAATCTAAAAATTCGCGAATCGCAGATACGACCGCGCTACGCTTGCGAAACACCGCCTGCACATCGGGATTGAGTGCCAGGTCCAGGTAACGACGGCGATATCGCAGTTCTTTGTCGCTAAATTGATCGTGTACAACGCGCTCGCCATCGCGTATTTCTTCTTTCGGAACAGGTAGCGGCCGAATGGCTTTGGTCAACAATGCGAGCGTTTGAACCTGAACGGATATTTGACCTGTGCGCGTCTTGAAAACTGGGCCAGATACGCCGATAAAGTCGCCGATATCCAGCAACTTCCACAGCGCGAAAGCATCATCGCCAACATTGTCGAGCCGCACATAAATTTGAAGGCGACCCACGGCATCCCGCAAATCGGCAAAGGCCGCTTTGCCATGACCTCGCGTAACAATCAATCGACCGGCAACTCGCACCTCGTCGCCCGATGCGTTCAGCGCATCAAAAGACGCGACAATATCTACAGAATGATGCGTGGGCTCAAAGCGATACGGATAAGGCTCAATGCCCAAATCCCGAATGGCATCGAGTTTTTGCAGGCGCTGTTCGATTAATTGAGATTCTGGCGTTTGTCCCACAACCCGAGTCAAGATTGGAGCCTCCCAACCCCTCTAATACCTATAAGATTAAACGTTGTAAAGATCATTAAACTATAACCAATATGCATATTCAAGTCAAGCGCGTTGCCCGCTTGGGATTACTACTTAAAACTTAGTGCGACGATAGTAAATATGCGCGGATAAATGGGTCGAGATCGCCGTCTATAACCCCTGAAACATCCGATGTCTCAAAGCCCGTCCGCGCGTCTTTCACCATCTGATAGGGCTGGAAAACGTAATTGCGGATTTGACTGCCCCATTCAATGCGTTTTTTTGTGCTTTCGAGTTCGGCGCGTTTTTTATCTTCTTCTTCTCGCAGGTGTTGATACAATCGCGCTTTGAGAATTTTCAGGGCCGTATTGCGGTTCTTGTACTGAGAACGCTCGTTCTGGCATTGCACCACAATCCCCGTGGGTTCGTGGGTAATACGCACCGCTGAATCGGTTTTGTTCACATGTTGTCCGCCTGCACCCCCAGCGCGATAGGTATCTATTTTCAAATCATTGGGATTGATCTCCACCTCGATATCGCCTTCGGCGTCGGGATAGACAAAAACGGATGCAAATGATGTGTGGCGGCGATTGTTGGAATCATAAGGAGAAATTCGCACCAGTCTATGTACACCAGATTCGGACTTGAGATAGCCGAAAGCATAATCGCCCTTCACTTCAATTGTCGCACTCTTAATCCCGGCCGTTTCACCGGGAAGCGTGTCCAGGACATTGGTTTGAAACCCGCGCCGCTCGGCCCATCGCGTGTACATACGCATTAACATTTGCGCCCAGTCTGCTGCTTCGGTACCCCCAGCACCCGGATGAATGGTCAAGATCGCATCATTGCGATCTTCTCGAGCGCCCAACATGTGCTGTAATTCAAGTGCGTCTAAAGCTGCGCCAACATCGGGCAATTCGGCGGCGACTTCCGATAGAGATTCTGCATCGCCTTCTTCGCAGGCCAATTGAAAAAGTACGTCCAGATCGTCCGCTTGTGCGTTTAAATTTTCCCAACTTTCAACCCAGTATTTCTCCGCATTACAGGCATCGATAATTTGTTGTGCATTTTCGCGATCATTCCAGAAATCTGGTGCTTCCATTAGTTTTTCAAATTCGGCAATTTTGATCCTTCTTTGATCGAGGTCAAAGATACCTCCCGAGTTTATCTACGCGCGTGCTATAATCGAATAGCGCGTCTTGTACTTCACGCACCTGAATTTCCACAGCCATTATTTGTTCCTTTCAGTTATAATCAACGCAAATCGATCAATTCCACTCCACTGGGTACGTGAAATGTAAATTGATCGGGCTTGGCTTTTTTGTTGACCTTCAAGTCCGACAACACAAATGTTGTCACATCTTCGTGGATATTTCGATATTCTACCTGCCGCACCAGATAGAGGCGTTTGTCTATCCATAGGCGAATTTTATGGATATACGTATCTTCTTTTTTTGCCAATAGATCAACCGCGTAACACGTTTTGCGATGTATCTTTTCTTCACCCACATAAACGGGCACATAATTTTTGTCGTACCCGCCCCAAAAAATCAGATCAAATAACAATTTCTCATAGTTTCGATCATTTTCCATCGCGGTGTAGTCGCTCACCAGCACCTGGGCATTGGCGGGCGCGTAATGCCACACGGTTTTGCCATCGCTCACCACCACCTGTATATCCGAATCCATTCGAAACTGATCGGGGCGCTGAACCAGCAACTTGCCTTTGACTTCTTGATGCTGGTCCATCACGCGCCAGTAGTGTTGCTTGACAAATTGAGCGGAAAGCGTCTCGAGATCCGCAAACTTTTTTTGCAATTTCGCAACGACCTCTGATCCGCGCGTATCGGCCTGCACAGTTCTCGTGCAAAATAAAATACTGAGAATAACGAGAAACGTATGCAGGTTGCGCCTATGGTACTTTTCACGCATCATACATCTAACTCCTTGAGTTCTTCTAAATAATCTTCGTCAACGAGGACTTCGCGTCCCTTGCTCGAACCATTGGGCGGACCAACAATACCGGCGGCTTCGAGTTCGTCAACAAGGCGGGCAGCCCGCGAGTATCCCACCTTCATCCGGCGCTGCAGGAGTGATGCGGAACCCTGTTGATGGATAACCACCAATCGCAATGCCTCATCAAACCGGGCATCGCGCTCGTTATCTGCAACAGAAAGATCGCTATTTTCGCCCTCAAATTCAACGCTATCGAGTTCGACGCCCTGATCGCGCACCCAGGCCACTAATTGTTCGGTTTCTTCGGTATCGATCCACGCCCCGTGAAGGCGAATGGGTTCGGGTTGCCCTGGGGGCAAGAATAGCATATCACCTCGCCCCAGAAGTTTTTCACCCCCATTGGCGTCAATAATCGTGCGCGAATCGACTTTGGATGCCACGCGAAATGCAATACGCGTTGGGAAATTGGCTTTGATTGTACCAGTAATCACATTTACCGAAGGACGCTGGGTTGCAATAATGAGATGGATGCCCACAGCGCGGGCCATTTGTGCCAATCGCGCCAGCGAGTTTTCAATATCGCTCGGTGCAGTCATCATCAAATCGGCCAATTCATCAATCACCACGACAATATAGGGCAAGGCATCGGGAATCTCGTCGCGGTCTTCCTCGGTGGGTGCTTCCTCTCGCAGCCGCGCCATCTTGGCATTAAAATCAGTAATATTGCGCGCTGTAAACTGCGCCATCGTGCGATATCGGTTCTCCATCTCTGACACCGCCCACTTGAGCGCACCCGACGCCATTTTGGGATCGACGACAACAGGGGCTAAGAGATGTGGAATATCGTTGTATATTGACAATTCCAGCATTTTGGGATCTATCATAATAAAACGCACTTCTTCTGGCGTGCAGCGGAACAAAATACTGGAGATCAACGCATTGATACACCCCGATTTACCAGCTCCGGTCGCGCCGGCAATTAACAAATGCGGCATTTTTGCCAGATCGGCACAATAGGGGGCGCCCGAAGCTGTTTTGCCGAACCCGAGCATCAATTTTGAATCGGACTGCTCAAATGCGCGCGATTCCAGAATTTCTTTTAAAAAGACCGTATAAGGTTCTGGATTGGGCACTTCAATGCCGACCGCAGCCTTTCCGGGAATGGGAGCCTGAATGCGAATACTCTGCGCTTTCATCACGAGGGCGAGATCGTCTGCAAGGCCGACAATTTTACTGACTTTCACGCCTGGGGGAGGTACAACTTCGTATGTCGTAATAACAGGCCCAGGGTTGACCTGTACTACTTTGCCTTGAACGCCAAAATTGCTCAGGCTTTGCTCCAATACCTTCGCCCCTTTAAACAGGGTTTCGCGGTCTATAACCCCATCACCCGGAGGGGGATCTTCCAGTAGCTTCAAATTGGGTAGCAGATATGTCGAAGATCGCTTGCGCACAATTTTCTTTTTCTTTTTGGGTTTTGACGGAACGGGTTCAGGTTCTGGCTCAGGCGTTTCATCTACTATTTCAAATTCCACCTCAGGCAATTCGTCTTCTTCTCGCCCTACTCGTGCCACACCTGGAATGGGGTCATCACTAACCGCGTCTTTTTTTTCGTGATTTTCTGAATCGTCATCGGCGACCTCGGATGTAGGCTCCTCAACCAATTGGTTTTCCTCTGAATCAACTTGAGCCACATCTGAAATGGAGTCAGTAGCAGTCTCTTTTTTTGGGGTGTGCTTCTCCAAAAGTTCATCGATGTCTTCAGCGATATCGGGTTTGGATACCTCGGCCAATTCGTTCTTTTCCCATTCATCTAAAATGGGGTCGTCAACAATCTCTTCTTCAGTTATATTTTTTTTTTGATCAATATCCTCGATTTGATTGGTGTCCTCAATTCGTACCACTTCGGACGATGTCCCGTTATTGTCGGATTTTTTCGCGCGCTTTTTTAAAAAAGTCCATTCGGGAATTCGGTTAAACGGAATATCGGTGGCAACCATCAACAATATCACAAATAGCGTTGCCAAAGAAATATAAGAACCCACAGTACCTAAATAGGGTACCAGCAGGGAAGACGATAGCATAAAGCCCAGCCAACCTCCCAATTTCCAGGCCATTGTGGGCCTCTCCCAAAAAAGTACGCCTGTCGCGCCACAGTAGATCACCATTAGTGAAAACAGGATGACACTGTACATCACAAGTGATCTGACGCTCGACATCCTGAGGTGGTTCCATCCCCACACAATTACCAAAACTATCAATGCGTAAGCACCATAGCCCACGCTAAATAGCAAGTGGTAGGAGACGTGTGCGCCGAGCCACCCGACCAGATTTTGTGCCAACTCGTTGGGGCGCGTCGAATTAGGCGGATCTTCTGGCGAGTGCGATAGCAAGCTCAAAGCCATCAATAGTGCGATAGCAATCAAGCACACACCTAAAATTTGAAAGGGTAATGCGAGCCGATCTTTTTGTGTCTCGGGTAATGCCTTCGATGACTGTTCCATATCTATTCCTCACAGCATCAAAGGGGAGAATATATCCGATGTGGGGACATCGGTTTTATTGACTTATTCCTCTTGCCAGCACCACAGGCTTTCGAGCGCGGAATAATTTGCCTTCTGGCGTGCCGACTTCCAGGTAGATAACATAAATACCGGGCTTTAAAATATGTCCATTATCGTTGCTCCCATCCCAATTTACAACGCGCTGACTGCCACTTTCAACACTTTTAAGTAAGGATGCCACGCGTCTGCCCATGCGGTCAAATACCCACAAATTTGCGTGAAGTCTTGGGGAGGGCACCCGATATGTAATGGCAACTTGATCGACAAAGGGATTGGGGTCAACCGCCACAGATAACTCTGCTATGTTGTCGTTAAACTGAACGCTATTTGCAGCCCCAGGGGTCGCACCCCGCGGATCCTGGCTGTCGAGCCAGTTGTCCGGATCGCCCGCTACAGTGAGATCAATGCGTTCCAGACTTATAGAAGCCTCTTGTGCTGGATACAAGATGCTATCGATAAGTGTTGCCGTCGCATCGCGCAAAATGAGGCTATCGCCCCCATTATTTAGCCGGGGCCAGCGGGTAAGCGACAAGATGGGAACATTGAGGTCGGGAAATTGCAGGCTAATAGCATCTGCGTCTTCTGCGACGACCACATATCCTCTGCCACCAATGACTGCGCCTGCTTTAAATTGTCCCGTTGTTCGCAAATCGGATAGCGTCCACCCGGATAGATGAACTGCGTCTGACGAGCGGTTGTAAAGTTCTACCCACTCTGATCCACCGACGGGTCGTGCCATCACTTCGTTGATTACCACCTGTGCAGAAACTTCCACGGTCAGCATGGCCGTACAACAAAACAATGCGAGAATTACTGAGTACATTTTGTTTATTAAATTCTGTATTCTACCCATTATATCATCCCCAATCTTCGTCGAATAGTCCATTCAAGTACCAGCAGCCCCACCAGTACAAATATCGGCCACTCCTGCCCCCACAACCTGAATCGGTGGTGGGTGATAACAGGCTCAGGAGCCAGAATAAGCGAATCGAGCGCGGTCTTCAGATCACCCGGTCTCACATATTGTCCACCACTGCGCGTAGCAATATCGCCGAGCAGTTCGGCGCGCATGCGCACGGTTTCGTATTCCAGGCTGTATCTTCCCACAGTAAAACGCCCCATACCCGTGCCCAGATCACCATCATCGGCTCGGGCCTGTACCTGAAGTTCATAATCGCCTTGTGGAAAACGCCCCAAATTGCCGGCATACCGTCCACCGCCCAAATCACGCAGGAGAACTTCTCTTACACTCGAGCTGTCGCCGACTCGCGCGAGAACCCGCGCGCCTGGACGCGGCTGCAATAGACGGTCAAAAACGCTTGCATGCACCGCGACTGCCTCACCGCTTCGATATGTGGGCTTTTCAGTCATGATTTTTAGGCGTGAGACCTCGTCGCGCGTGACCAGCCAGCGCACCATATTTTTCCAAAATGCGCGTGCCACAGCATCGGTTTTGCCGTCGCCCCACATCATCAGCCCATGACGCCAAAATGTTTGATAGGCTACTGTCGCGGTTTTTCCCGCACCTACGCGGCGAATTGCCAGTATGGGCATCGGTTTGCCATCGACGCGCTCTATGGGATGATGCGCTAACACAGTTGCGTTGGAAACAGCAGCTCCCACGCGATTATAAGACAGAAGTGGCGGCAATGCCTCCCAGGCATCGCGGTCGCCTAATGGATCGTCAGATACGCGCAAGATGGGGTGGCGAGAATCGGGAAACGAAAGGGCAAAAGCGCGTTCTTGAAATGTGTCTGACGATTCCAAAAACTGCACGGGCAAAACATCGGCCAGTGCCGAGTGCGCATATCCATCACCAAAAGCGGCATTGCCCCCCAGGGCCAACAGTCCCCCGCCCTTT